>NZ_CP102361.1:4735000-7500000 GCF_047305335.1 Streptomyces sp. R-74717
CGGATTCACCCCGGCAATTCATAATCGCGCCCTCGAAATGAATTCCGGCATGCCGAAATCTTCCCGAGTGGGAGGCCGTGCAGAGTTTTGGTTGCCGCAGTAGCGGCGGGATCGGCTGTCGCAGAACCGTTCCGACTCCATGACAACTCGGAGAACCTTACGGATCAGCGAGAGGCGTGTCAACCCCGCCAGGTCAAGCCGTTTTCACCGCTCGTTCCCCGATCGCCCGGCCCGGGTCAGTCCAGGTCGGTGAGGCGGCCGCCGGCGTCCGGCTGGGCATGTTCCACGCGACGCAGGAGGCGGATCAGCATGTCGCCGAGGACACCGCGTTCGTCGCCCGTGAGGTCCTGGAGCAGGTCCTCCTCGAAGTCGGTGGCCATACGCATCGCCTCCAGCCACTTCGTACGACCCTCGTCGGTCAGCTCGACGATCACACGCACCCGGTTGTTCTCGTCCCGGTCGCGGGTGACCAGGCCCTCGCCCGCCATGCGATCGATGCGATGGGTCATCGCCGCCGGGGTGAGACCGAGGCGCTTGGCCAGCTCTCCCGGGCCCAGGCGGTACGGGGAACCGGCCAGGACCAGGGTCTTGAGGACCTCCCATTCGGCGTTACTGATGCCAAGGGCAGCGACCTGGCGTCCGTACGCCACGTTCATCCGGCGGTTCAGTCGACCCAGGGCCGAGACGACCTGCTCGACCTGGGGGTCCAGGTCACGGAACTCGCGCTGATAGGCGGCGATCTGCTCGTCGAGGCTCGGCTCCTGGGGTCCGGGCTGCTCGGTGGTGTCAGGCATGGCGGGCAGTATCGCACGCCCTCCAAAGCCGTCGAAGTCCTTCAGTCTGAATTGTTGAGCCTCTAACTTTAGTGCTAAAATCTTCGGGTTCGAGTCGTTCGGATGGCTCGGCAAGTCGCTTCGAGACCTTGAGGTAGGTGAGTGTGACCAGGGAGATGGGTGCAGCACTGCGGCGGATCCAGCTGGGGAGCGCGCTGAGCGCATTCGGGCTGGGGTTCACCGTTCCGTATCTGTACGTCTATGTGGCACAGGTACGGGATCTGGGTGCTGGTACGGCGGGAGTCGTGCTGGCGGTCTTCGCCATGGCAGCGCTCGCCGTTCTGCCGTTCACCGGGCGTGCCATCGACCGGCGCGGGCCGCTGCCCGTACTCGTCGTCGCCTCGGTCGTCGCTTCCCTGGGCGCGGCCGCCCTCGGACTGTCGTCGGATGTGACCGCCGCCGTGCTGTCGGCCGCGGTCCTCGGCGCGGGTACGGCGGTCATGCAGCCGGCGCTCGCCACCATGCTCGTGTGGTGCTCCAGCACCGCCACCCGTACTCGTGCCTTCGCCATGCAGTTCTTCCTGCAGAACCTCGGGCTCGGCATCGGCGGTCTGGTCGGCGGACAGATCGTCGACACGAGCCGGCCGGAGACCTTCACCCTGCTGTTCCTCATCGAGGCCGCGATGTTCGTCGTGCTCGGTGTCATCGCCTCCACGGTGCGGCTGCCCCGTACGCCTTCCTTCTCCGACGCCACCGACGCCAGGCCCACCGACGGGTCCAAGGCGCCGGGCGGGCTGCGGGCGCTGCTCTCGCACCGGGCCATGGTGCAGCTGTGCGTGTTGGGCTTCGTGCTGTTCTTCGCCTGCTACGGACAGTTCGAGTCCGGGCTCGCGGCGTACGGCACCGAGGCCGCCGGAATCCAGCCCTCGACGCTCGGTATCGCGCTGGCCGCCAACACCGCCGTCATCGTCGTGGCTCAGTTCGTCGTGCTGCGTCTGGTGGAGCGCCGCAGGCGCAGCCGGGTCATCGCCTCGGTCGGTCTGATCTGGGCGTTCGCCTGGATCGTGGCGGGGTACGCGGGGCTCGGGCACGGCAGCCAGACCATGGCGACGGCCGCGATGATCTCCACGTACGCGCTGTTCGGGCTCGGTGAGTCGATGCTGTCGCCGACCGTGGCGCCGCTGGTCGCCGATCTGGCGCCGGAGTCGATGGTCGGGCAGTACAACTCCGCGTTCGCCCTTTGCAAGCAGCTCGCGCTGGCGGTCGGTCCGGCCGTGGGCGGGCCGATGGGGGCGACGCTGCACGGCCCGTACATCGTGACGTTCGTGCTGTTCTCGCTGGGCATCACGGTGCTGGCGCTGCGGCTCGGCCGGCGGCTCACTCCCGTACAGGACCAGCCTTCGATCGAGACGGTGCCGTCCAGGGTGGTGGCCGTTTCACTGCCGGAGGCCGAGCCCGTGGTTGCCTCCGCCGTCACCACTCGCTGAGGCGGTAAAAGGCGAGTAGGGGTCCTGCTTCGGCAGGGCCCCTACTGCGGCAGGGTGAATTCGCACCAGACCGCTTTGCCGCCGCCCGGTGTCCGGCGGCTGCCCCAGGATGTGGCGATCGTCGCGACGATGGAGATGCCGCGGCCCGCTTCGTCCGCCGGGTCGGCTCGTCGGAGGCGCGGCAGGTGGTCGTCGCCGTCGGTCACCTCGATGATCAGGCGGCGATCGGTGCGGCGCAGGCCCAGGCGCATCGGCGGGGTGCCGTGCTTGAGGGAATTCGCGACGAGTTCGCCGGCCGCCAGAACGCCCAGGTCACAGAGTTCGACCGGGAAACGCCACGACGTCAGGACGCCGGTCGCGAAGGCGCGGGCGCGCGGGGCCGCTTCGATGCCGCCGAGAAGATCGAGCGAGGCGTTGTGGAACAGCTCCGCGTTCGCCCCCGTTCGGGCGGGGTGCTGGACTACCAGCACCGCCACGTCGTCGTCGTGTTCCGCGGTGACGCCGAGGGAACGGATCAGCCGGTCGCAGACCACCTGGGGTGAACCCTTGGCACCCGAAAGGGCGCGTTCCAGAGCGGCGACGCCCTCGTCGATGTCCTCGCTGCGGCGCTCCACCAGGCCGTCCGTGTAGAGGACCGCGGTGGAGCCGGGCGGCAGCGCGATCGTGCCCGAGGTGTGGATCCAGCCGCCGGTGCCGAGCGGCGGTCCTGTCGGGTCCTCGGCGCGGTGGACCGTACCGTCCTCGTGGCACACCAGGATCGGGAGGTGCCCGGCGGAGGCGTAGACGAGCCGTCCCTCGTTCGGATCATGGACCGCGTAGGCGCAGGTGGCGATCTGGCTGGCGTCGATCTCGGCGGCGAGACCGTCGAGCAGCTGGAGCACCTCGTGCGGCGGGAGGTCGAGGCGGGCATAGGCGCGCACGGCCGTGCGGAGCTGGCCCATGACGGCGGCGGCTCGTACCCCACGGCCCATCACGTCCCCGATGACCAGGGCTGTGCGGCCTGCGCCGAGGGTGATGACGTCGTACCAGTCGCCGCCGACCGCGGCGTCCGTGCCGCCGGGTTGGTAGGTGGCGGCGATCCGCAGGTCGTCGGGCTGCTCCAGCTCCTGCGGGAGCAGGGAGCGCTGGAGGGTGACGGCCGTTTCGCGGTGGCGGCGCTCGCTGGCGCGGAGCCGTTCGGCCGCTTCGGCATGGTCGGTGACATCGACGGCGTACACGAGCACTCCGCCTTCCCTGCCGTTGTTCCTGTTCTTGCTGCTCCGGTTGCCCTTGTTCTGTTTCTTGTTCCCGTCCCTGTCCCCGTCTCCGTCGCCGCCGTCGGTTTCGCCGTCGCTGTCCCTGTGCACCGGGGTGCAGGTCACGGTGTACGAATTGCCGTTGCGGACCTTGCGGGACTTGACCGTACGGGGTGTGCCACTGCGCAGGACCTGGTCCATGAGGGGCAGCAGGCTGAGCTCGGTGAGCTCGGGCATGGCCTCGGCGGCGGTGGCGCCGGCCGGGCGCGGTCCGAAGGCGGCGGCGTAGGCGTCGTTGACGTACGCGATCCGGTGGTCGGGGCCGTACACCAGGGCCACCAGAGCGGGCAGCTGGCCGAGGATGTCCCGTGCGGAGAGATCCTCCAGGGCGGGGCCGCGGTCCCCGGGAGGTTCGCCGTGCGTGTCGTGGTGCGTGTCGCCGCTCTTGTCGCCAGGCGTGTCACTGCGCGTGTCGCCATCCGGCGGGCAGGGCCCGGTCTCGGGCTGTGCGTACTCGGCGCGGGCCGAGGGCACGGGACTGCGGTCGTCCCGTGCGGCGGCGCGGCGCTGCGTTCCGGGTAGGCGGGCGCTCCAACGCGTGAAGTTCACGGAATTTCTGGCCTCGTGTGTCGGTCTGGTCCGCTCGGGCGGGCTGCTCACTGTCGGTCACTGCCGGCCGGGTCACTCTGTGCAGGTGTGGGTCCACCCATGGTCACACGTCCAGTGTGACGGACCGTACTGACAGTTGTCGGTACGGCCGGGTCCCGGGTGGGTGCGCAGACGGACCGACGGGCAGTCAGCCGCCGTTCCTCGGAGGGCCCTCGGGCCCTGGTGGGTGGCCGGGTCCCGGCGTGCCGTCGGCGTTCGGCGGGCCGGTCCGCCCGGGGCGTTCGCCTCCTGCGGCGAGTTCGAATTCGGCGCGCGGGTGTTCCAGCGAACCGAGGGAGACGATCTCGCGCTTGAAGAGCCCGGCGAGGGTCCATTCGGCAAGGACGCGGGCCTTCCGGTTGAACGTCGGGACGCGGCTGAGGTGGTACGTACGGTGCATCAGCCAGGCCGGGTAGCCCCTGAGCTTACGACCGTAGACATGGGCGACGCCCTTGTGGAGACCGAGTGAGGCGACGGAGCCCGCGTAGCTGTGCCGGTACTCCTTGAGGGGTTCGCCGCTGATCGACGCGAGGACGTTCTCGGCGAGGACCTTGGCCTGGCGCACGGCGTGCTGGGCGTTGGGGGCGGTCTCCTTGCCCGTTTCCGCGGCGGTCAGGTCGGGTACGGCCGCGGCGTCCCCGGCGGCCCAGGCATGTTCGACCCCGTCGACGGTGAGTTCCGCCGTGCATGTGAGCCTGCCGCGCTCGTTGAGCGGCAGGTCGGTGGCGGCGAGGATCGGCGCGGGTTTGACGCCCGCGGTCCACACGAGGGTGCGGGTCGGGAAGCGGGAACCGTCGCTCAGGACGGCGATCCGGTCCTCGCAGGACTCCAGCCGGGTGTCGAGGCGTACGTCGATATTGCGGCCTCGCAGCTCACGGATCGCGTAGGTGCCCATGGCGTCGCCGACCTCGGGAAGGATGCGGCCGGTCGCCTCCACGAGGATCCATTTCAGGTCCTCTGCCTTGATGTTGTGGTAGTACCGCGAGGTGTAGCGGGCCATGTCCTCCAGCTCGGCCAGGGCCTCGACGCCCGCATATCCCCCGCCGACGAAGACGAAGGTGAGGGCTGCGTCGCGGATGGCCGGGTCGCGGGTGGCGGAGGCGATGTCCATCTGCTCGATGACATGGTTGCGCAGGCCGATGGCCTCCTCGATGGTCTTGAAGCCGATGCCGTGGTCGGCAAGGCCGGGGACCGGGAGGGTGCGCGAGACGGAACCTGGTGCGAGGACGAGTTCGTCGTACGGGATCTCGACGGCGCCGGTGCCGTCCTCCCCGGTGGCGAGGGTGGTGACCGTCGCCGTGCGCTTGGCGTGGTCGATGCGCTGTGCCTCACCGATCACGATCTTGCAGTGCACCAGGACCCGGCGGAGCGGCACGACGACATGGCGCGGTGAGATCGAACCGGCGGCCGCTTCGGGCAGAAATGGCTGATACGTCATATAAGGCTCGGGCGTGACGACGACGATCTCGGCCTCACCGTGTCTGAGTCTCTGCTTCAGCTTCCGCTGGAGACGCAGTGCTGTGTACATCCCGACGTAGCCGCCGCCGACGACGAGAATGCGCACACCCGGCGGGGGGCCGGGGGGTGTTCCCCCGGAATCTGAAGCCATCACCACCCCATGACGCAACGTGCTCAAGGGTTTGTCCACAGCCCCGGCAAATTGTGTGACCGGAGGTTCTGGACGGGCCGCTGCTGCCGATCGCGGCGACAACACGGAAGCTGCGCAGGTCAGGGGTTGGGGTAGGGGTCGCGGGCGGGGGTCGAATCAGTAACCAACCGGTCCTTGCTCCGATCGGGGGGCGCTCCGTGCGGAACTACCCCCTTCTGAATTGACCCGGGCTCAACTATGTTCGTGTGTCGTCGGGGTGTCGGGTACGGACCATGATCCACACTCTGACTAAACGGCGGGAAGTCTCCGGGGGGAGACGTCATAACCGGGGGAACAGTTATGCACATTCAGGATTCTCATTGGCAGACTGCTGCGGCAGTTACGTCCCATTCGTCCGACGGAAACGGACGAAGCGGAGCAGTGGGGACATTGGACACGGTGGGTCCGGTCGCGGCAGCCGGGACAGACGGCACGGCCGGAACAGCCGGGGCCGCCGGAGCAAACGGACGCTCGGCTCCGCTCCGCGTGGACGCACAGCGCAATCTGGAGCATGTGCTGCGAGCCGCACGCGAGGTGTTCGGCGAGCTGGGATACGGGGCTCCGATGGAGGACGTGGCGCGTCGCGCCAAAGTCGGCGTCGGCACGGTGTACCGGCGGTTCCCGAGCAAGGACGTGCTGGTGCGGCGGATAGCCGAGGAGGAGACCTCCCGGCTGACGGACCAGGCGCGGACCGCGCTGGGCCAGGAGGAAGAGCCGTGGTCTGCGCTGTCGCGCTTCCTGCGGACGTCCGTGGCCTCGGGCGCGGGGCGACTGCTGCCGCCGCAGGTGCTTCGGGTCGGGGTCGATACTGACGCCGATGCCGACGACTCGAACGCGGCCGGGGAGCCGGGGTCCATAGCGGCCTCCGTATCGGACTCGGGTCCGGGCAGCGCTCGGGACGAGACACGGGTGCCTCAGCAGCGGCAGGACGCGGGTCAGGCCGACCTCCGGCCGGCCGACGGGCGTTCCACCGCGGAGACCGGCATCGAGGACGACGACACGGGAGCCGGCGAACTGCTGGAGGTCGTCGGCCGGCTGGTGGACCGGGCACGGGAAGCCGGTGAGCTGCGCCGAGATGTGACGGTTGCGGATGTGCTGCTGGTCATCGCGACGGCGGCGCCTTCGCTGCCCGACGCGGCTCAGCAGGCTGCGGCTTCGAGCCGACTGCTGGACATCCTGCTGGAGGGGCTGCGCTCGCGACCGGTCGAGTGAGTGGGGTGCGCGGCAGCGGAGTGCGCGTGCGTGCCGGCGTGTGAGCGTGGTGCGCGTGCGTGCCGGCGTGTGAGCGTGGTGCGCGTGCGTGCCGGCGTGTGAGCGTGGTGCGCGTGCGTGCCGGCGCGATGAGGTGGCGGAGTCTGCGCGTGAGCGCGATGGCACTTGAGGGTGCTGGTGCGCGGGCGTGTTGTGCGTGGGTGCGCCGGCTCTCCGGGGCGAGTTGCTGGGGTGAGCGGTCGGATCGGACCGGGTGGCCGGGGTGCGCCGTCGGCGCGATTGGCCTGGCGTGAATGCGCCGGGCGTTGGGCGGTCGGCAGGGCCCGTGCAGGTGGGTCCCGCTCGGCAGCCCATCGTCGCTCGTGCACCGCTCGCGTTCCGCTTCCGGCCTCCGCATCCGCCCCCTCGGCCGGGCCCGGACCGGGCGCTCTCTGCCCGCCGGACGGCTCTCTGTGGCGCCGTTTCGGCTCTCCTCCGGTTCTTCGGTCGGCTCCCGGGCGTCGCCTGAATGGCTCTTGATCGGTGTTCCTTCGGCGCTTGATCGGCTCTTGTCGGTGGGCCTGCTGCCCTTGGTCTGCAACCCGCCCGCACAGAAAAAACTCAATGAGCCTTCCCCGAATGAGTGGCCGTTAGTGCTCACATTCGGGAAAACGCCCCGGATGAGTGGTTGCCGGGGCTGAAGGTTCGGCGTGATTGCGCCATGTGGCACTCTTGCCCGGGGTTTGGGTCCGAAAGCGCATACGGGGGCTTCCGCGATGAGCGGTGACGGGCAGCAGGAAGAGTCGTTCGACGACGAATCCGCCGCGGGTGGTGCGGCGGAGGCCGGTGGGCTGTCCTCCCGGCAGGTACCGAGTCAGGGCGGCCCCGGGCGGTCCGGTCGTGACGCCGAGGGCGGCACCGTCCTGTCCGGTCCGTGGCCGGGGCCTGTCGAGGCCGGTGTCGAGGCCGACGTCGCGGTGCCGATGCAGCGGGAAGGCGGCCGAACCGCCGCCGCCGGTGCCTCCGGCTCCGCGTTCTCCGACGCCGAGCTGATCAGGCAGATGCGGGACGGCGACGATCTCGCGTACGAGGAGTTGTTCCGGCGGCACTCGGACGCGGTGCGCCGCTACGCGCGGACCTGCTGCCGGGACGCGCACACCGCCGACGACCTGACGGCCGAGGTCTTCGCCCGCACACTGCAGGCGGTACGCAGAGGCAAGGGGCCGGAAGAGGCGGTACGGGCCTACCTCATGACGGCTGTCCGGCATGTCGGAGCAGCCTGGACCAAGACCGCGAAGCGGGAGCAATTGGTCGATGACTTCGCGGTGTTCGCCGCCCAGGCATCCCAGTCCTCCCAGGTGTCGGACGCGGACACGCTCGACCTCGGTGCCGATGTGCTGGCGATGCACGAGGCCGAGCAGTCGATGGCGATGCAGGCGTTCCGCAGTCTGCCGGAGCGCTGGCAGGCGGTGCTGTGGCACACCACCGTCGAGGAGGAGTCGCCCAGCGATATCGCCCCGCTGTTCGGGCTGACCGCCAATGCCACGGCGGTGCTGGCCAGCCGGGCCCGCGAAGGACTCAAACAGGCCTACCTGCAGGCGCATGTGAGCCAGGCGCTCACCTCGGGCGGCGACTGCGCGCGTTACGCCGACCGCCTCGGCGCGTATGCCCGGGGTGGACTCCGGATGCGCGCCGAGCGCGGGTTGCGGGGGCACCTGGACGAGTGTGTGAAGTGCCGGCTCGCTGCGGGCGAACTGGCCCATGTCAACGCCGGGATTCCTGCGCTGTTGCCGGTCGCGGTCATCGGCTGGTTCGCCGCCGGATATGCGCTCAAGGCTGCCGGAATCGTCGCCGGTGGCGCGGCGGGAGCCGCGGGCGCGGGTGCCGCCGCAGCGGCGACCGGTGGAAGCTCGTCCGGGGGCACGGCCGGTGGTGCCGCGCTCTCGGAAGGGCTCGGTGCCCCGGCGAAGGCCGGTATCGCGGCGGCGGTTGCCGTAGCCGTGACGGCCGGACTGGGCTGGGCACTGGTCGGCAACGACCAGCCGAAGCCCGAGGCCGGACATGCGACCAAGCCGGCTGCCGTGGCGCCCGCGGTGCCGACGCCCGCACCGCCGAAGCCGACACCGACACCGACACCGCCGAAGCCGAAGCCCGATGCGCCGGCGCCGCCCGCACCGCCTGCCCCGTCCCCGACTCCCCCACCGAAGCCGAAGCCGAAGTCGACGCCGACGCCGACTTCGACGCCCACCCCCAAGCCGACACCGCCCCCCAAGCCCTCGACGCCTCCCGCGCCGAAGCCGCCCGCCCCGACCCCGACCCAGCCGCCTCCACCGCCCGCGCCGACCGTCTACCGGGTCAGCGAGCTGAGCTACTCGATGCTGGGTGACCACACCCGACCGGAGGTGGTGATCGGTGAGAGCAACTGGGTCTGGAAGCGTTCCGACCTGTGGATCGGCGGCACGCAGTACGCGCACGGGGTGACCGTCCACAGCAAGTCCTCGGTCACCATCCGGCTGAACCAGCAGTGCACTCGGTACGAGGCCATGGTCGGGGTCGACGACATGACGATGGGGTTCGGCTCGGTGCGCTTCTCCGTCCTCAACGGTGACGGGACGCGGCTGTGGCAGTCCCCGGTGATGAACGGTAACGACCCTGCCGTACCCGTCGGGGTCGGTATCACCGGTCAGCAAAGGATCCGGCTCGTCGTCGAGCGGGTAAAACCGGGCGGCGGCGCGGCCCTCGCCGACTGGGCGGATTCGACCATCAGTTGTCGGTGAAAGGGCCCGGGAGTTCCGCGGTGATGCGGGTCAGGAGCTCGATGACGTCGTCGACCGTCAGCATGCGGCCTGCGGCGCGCTCCGACTCGTACAGCTGAGGTCCCAGTTCCTCGCGCGCCCGTCGCTCGACCTCGTCCGCCTCGGCCTGTTGCGCCTTGGTTCTGGGGCCGGACAGGCGCCAGCCGTCGGCCGCCGCCAGGATCCGTACGGCAGCTCGGTGGCGACCCACCTTCGGTAGCACGGTCGCCACGGCGTCCGCCAGATGTCCGGTGACGAGCTCGGCGCACTGGGCGTCCCGCGCCGCGCGGAGTGCGAGCGTCAGACCCCGTACCCCGGCCGCCGGGCCACCCTCGGGCCCCGGCTCGTGCACGGCGATCCGGGCAGCCAGCCCCTCGACCACCGCGGTGAAGTGCGACGGCGGGCTGCCGCGTCCGGCCGAGTCCTCCGCCTCGGTGACCAGCCGTCGCGCCTTCGCGATCTCGCCGCGGTCCAGGGCCAGGGTGGCGCGCAGGAAGTGGGCGTAGGCGCGGGCGTCGTGCACCTGGTAGCGCTCCGCCTCGGTCTCCGACTCGGCCAGAGTCCGCTCGAAGCCGACCATGTCCCCGGTCCGGTAGGCGAGTTCGGCCAGGCGGGCGAGGAGGAACGGTCCCTCGGCGTGCGCCCCGACCTCGCGGGCGAGCAGCAACGCCTCCTCGTACGCCGCGCGCGCCTCCTCGTACCGTCCGCGCATCATGCCGGCCTCCGCGGCGGCGCCCGCGACCTGCGCACGCAGCCAGCGGTCGCCGACGCGGCGGCCCAGCTCGCGCAGCTCGGCGAGATCGTCGTCGACACCGGGCATGCCGCCGGACATGTCGACGACCATGTGGGTACGGAACAACAGCGTGACGCCGTACTCCCAGCCGCCGCCGTGGATACGGGCATTGGCGACCGCCACATCGATCATCTCGTGCGCTTCGGCGGTGGTGCGGCTCACGAACAAGGTGATCGGCCAGATCAGTCCCGGGAAACGGGCGGACTGCGGACCGGACGACATGAACGCGTCGGCCACCCGGCCCATCAGGGCCCAGCGTCGGTCATCACCGCGGATGTCGTCGGCCGGGCGGCTCTCCGCGGCGAGGAAGTACCGCAGTACCTCCAGATGCATGCGCGGCCAGAAGCGAGGGTCGCTGCCGTCGGCCGGTTCCGGTCCGAGCGCCACGGCCCGCTCGGCCCAGGTGAGGCCCTCGGGACGGAAGTTCCGCAGAAACCAGAACCACCCCATACCGAGTACCAGGCGCACCGCATCCGGTTCGGACGGGGTGGTGACGACGGAGCGGTGGAGGGCGGCCCGGATGTTGTCGAGGTCCGTCTCCAGGCGTGCGATCCAGGGGAGCTGGTCGCCGGAGCGAAGGCGGGGCTCGGCCTCCTCGACCAGTGCGACGAAGTACGCGGTGTGCGCGCTCGCGGCGGCGGCGCGGACGTCCGGGGTCTCGGCGGCGCGTTCGGTGGCGTACTCGTGGATGGTCTCCAGGAGGCGGTAGCGCATCTCGCCGGAGGCGGTCGGGGTGGCGACGACGAGGGACTTGTCGACGAGAGCGCCGATCAGGTCGGCGGTGGAGTGCCGGGCAAGGGCTTCGGTGCTCGGGGCCTCGGTTGCAGGGGTTGCCCCAGCCGTGGTGACGGCTTCTGCGGCGGGCAGGTCCCAGCCGCCCGCGAAGACGGAGACCTGCCGCAGAACCGTGCGTTCGTCCTCGTCGAGCAGGTCCCAGGACCAGTCGACGACGGCGCGCAGCGTCTGCTGACGCGGCAGTACGGTACGGGCTCCGCCGGTCAGCAGACGAAACCGGTCATCGAGTCGGTCCGCGATCTGGCGCGGGCTGAGCAGCCGCAGCCGGGCAGCGGCGAGTTCGATGGCGAGCGGCTGCCCGTCGAGCCGCCGGCAGATCTCGGCGACGGCATCCGGATCGTGTGCGGCCTCCTGCTCGGGGTCGAAGTCGGGACGTACGGCGCGGGCGCGCTCGGCGAACAGCCTGTGGGCGGGGTCGGCCGGGAGCGGGCCGACCGGGCGTACGGATTCGCCGGGTACGCCGAGGGGTTCGCGGCTGGTGGCGAGGATGCGCAGTTGCGGGCAGTGGGTGAGCAGGGTCTCGGCGAGGGCGGCGGCCGCATCGATGACGTGTTCGCAGTTGTCCAGAATGAGCAGGAAGGGGCGGATGCGGGAGCAGTGCGCCAAGTGCTCGACGAGAAGGTCGGTCGGGTCGGTGCGCAGCGGCTGCCCGTCGCGGTTGTTGTCCCGGAGGAGGGTCGTCTCGCGCAGGCCGAGAGCGGAGAATACGGCTCCGGGGACGTCCACGGGGTCGTCCACGGGGGCGAGTTCCGCGATCCAGGCGTCCGTGGGGGCCGGGAGCGTCCGGCCTCCCTGGGCGGCGGCCTCCTCGGCGAGACGGGTCTTGCCGGAGCCGCCGGGGCCGGTGAGGGTGACCAGACGGGACCGGGTCAGATCGGCGCGGATGGAGCGCAGTTCGGGCTCACGGCCGACGAATGAGGTGAGCCGGGGGCGGAGGTTGCCTCGGCCGGGGGCGTGGTTCGGTGGGTCGGGTGAACCTGCTGCCGCCGGTACCGGTGCGGCTGCTTCGGATGACGCGCCCGACGGAGGAGTGAGCAACTCCCGGTGAAGTGCGATCAGTTCCGGTCCGGGATCGGTGCCGAGGCGGTCGGCGAGGGCGCGGCGAGCGTCCTCGTAAGCGGCCAGCGCGTCGGCCTGACGGCCATCGGCGCGCAGGGCGCGGATCAGCTGGGCGCGGAAGCGTTCGTCGTACGGGTGGGCGGCGGTCAGCTCCTTGAGCTCCGGTACGAGGGTGCGCGGGCCGGCAGCAGGCCCCACGCCGACAGCGGCACCGGCGCCGATCGCCGCACACCGCAGGTCGGCCTCTATGCGGCGTTCCAGCGCGGCCAGGCGGTGGGCCTCCGGGCGCAGGCCGTGGCCGTGGTCCCGGTCCGGCAGGTCGGCCAGGGCCGGGCCGCGCCACAGGGCAAGCGCGGTACGGAGCGTGCGGGCCGCCGTCACGGGGTCGCCCGCGTCGAGCTCGGCGGCCCCCTGCCGGGACAGCCGCTCGAACACATGCAGGTCGACCTCGTCGGGCGCGGCCTCCAGGCGGTAGCCGCCGTGGGTGCTCGTGATCGCATCCCTGCCCAGCACACGGCGCAGCCGGCCCACGAGGGCCTGGAGCGCGGCGGGAGCGTCGCACGGGGGATCGCCGGCCCATACGTCGTCGACGAGATCGGCGACGGGGACAGGCCGGCCCGTACGCAGGGCGAGGGCGGCGAGGAGGGCACGCAGTCGCGTACCGCCCACGGGCAGCGCACTGCCGTTCTCGTCTCGCGCCTCGGTGACGCCCAGGATCAGGTACCGCACCCGGCCATTCTGTCCCGCGGGGCGGCCGGAAGCAGGCCCCCACCGACAACAGCTGCTACCGCCACTGCGGCTGCTACGGCTGCAGCGTCCGCCTCGTCGGGACGACTCCGCCCGCGACCGCACGCTGGCGGGGTGCCGCCGTGCCCGTCCAGCAGGTGCCGCGCCGCGAGACGAGGCGGCGGAGCCAGAGTTCCGTGGCCGCCAGATGCGCCAGACCGTCCAGCGGGAGTGGTTCGCCCTCCGAGGCCGCGCGCAGGGCTTTCCGTACGACGCGGGCCTCGACCAGGCCCGCGTCGGCGAGCAGCGGTGCGTCGAAGAGGGCGATCAGGTGGGGGAGGGCGGCGCGCAGTCCGGTGCGGGCGGTCGCGTTCGAGGTGGCGAGGGAAGGCGTGCCCCAGCCGGGCGGCAGTTCGTGGATGCCCGCGCCCGCGAGCACCCGGCGCAGGACGGCGGCGCGTGCGCCCGGCTGGACCCGGAGCGATTCGGGGAGCGCACGGGCGGCGCGTACGACCTGATTGTCGAGGAACGGGGCGTGCAGCCGCTGGCTGCGGTTCTCCGCGGCCTGTTCCAGGATCCGGTGGTCGGCGGCGTACCGGGCAAGGGCGGCCCGGGCGCGGGCCTCGCCCGGGCGCTGGACGGAGACGGGGCGGATCGCCGCCTCCTGCAGACGAACCGATACTTCGGCGAGTGCCTCCCCCGTGAGCCAGCGCGCGGCGGGCCCCGGCCGCGACCAGGCGAGGGCGGCGAGCGAGGCGTCGGCGGGGGTGTCGAGGTCGGGGACGTGGCGGTTGGCGTCCGGCAGCTGCTCGGCCGCCGTTTCCAGGCCGGTGCGGTACGACGTACGGGACAGACGGCGAGCCGCGCGGTAGACGGTCAGCGGGACGAAGAGGGAGTGCGCAGTCGGGCCCTCGGCCCTGGCGAGTGCGGCGACCGGTCGCAGCAGATGGCGTCGGCGCCGGTCCATCAGCAGGTCGGCGAGGCGGGCCGGGTGGGCGTCGAGCACCTGCCGGGCGCCGCCGCCGACGAAGTGGTCGGCGCTGCCGGAGGCGAGGCGGCGGCGGTGGCGCTCGGCGACGACGAGGGACGGGGCGGGTTCGTCGGTGAGCGGGCCGCCGCCCAGGTCGGCGTAGGGCAGGGCCTCTTCCCCCGCGGCGACGACGACATGGTGCAGGCGCGGATTGGCGGCGATGACCCGGGCGCGTTCGAGTTCGTCCTCGTGTCCGCGTGCGGTGAGGTCGTTGAAGGTGACGGCGAGCAGCCGCTCCCCCGCCCCCGTGCCGTGGCCGAGGAGGGTGCCGGGCAGGCCCGGCAGTCCGGCGGCGAGCAGGGCGAGGGTGGCGGAGGCACTGCCTCCGGAGAGGTCGGCGCCGATGCCGGGTACGGGTGCGCCGCGGGCGGCGCGTCGTTCGGCGGGCCCCATGCCGGGGACCGGTCCGGGGTCGGGCGGCAGGGTTTCGGGGGCGTGGCGCGGGGCGGTGAGCCTGGCGCGTACGGCTTCGACCAGTGCGTCGCGCACTCCGTCGACGGCGCTGACCGGGTCGAGTTGGGGCGCGGCGACGGCGAGGGACGCCACCGCCTCGTACCCGGTGATCTCGCGCGATCCCTCGCGGAGGATGAGCGCGTGCCCGGGCGGGATGCGCTTCACTCCCGCGTACGGGGTGCCGTCGCGCAGCGCCTCCGGTGTTTCGGGGCAGGCGAGCAGGGCAGCCAGGTGACCGATGTCCAGCTGGGCTTCGATGAGGTCGGCGAGCGGGAGTGCGGCGGTGGCGTACGCCGTGCCGCCGGCCCAGGGTGTGTAGAACACCGGGCGGGCTCCGGCGAGGTCCCCGATGACGGTGATCCGGCGGCCGACCTGGACGACGGTCGTATAGCTGCCGGGCCAGGAGGTGAGATGGCGCAGGGCTCCGCCGCGGGCGGCGAGGAGGCCGGCGCGCAGCTGTTCGTCGGTGGCGCTGCAGCAGCCGAGGACGGCGAGCCGGGCGGTGGGCGCGCCTTCGGCGGTTTCGGCCGCGCTGATACGGATCTCGTCGGGGCGCCAGTCGCCGACGGCCCAGAGAGGATCGGGGTCTCCCCACAGGAGTTGGGATCCGACGGGGTGCATCGTGCGCCCCTCGTCGGCAGAGCCGACGGCACCGGCCGTGCCGAAGCTCGCGGCGATACTGCTCCACCCCACCAACCAACGCATCGCCGCCTCCACAGGCTGTGGACAAAACGGCGCAGCAGGAAAGTACCGGGAGAACTGCGGTAACGCGCGGCGCCGTTGCGAACATGCTGCCACGACAAAGGCGCGCAGGAGGGGCTACGGACGGCGCACGTCGGAAGCGCATGCGCCCCTGGCAAAGACCAGGCCGGGACGGACGGCGGCCGGGTGCGGACGGGCGCACGTCGGGGCGGCAACCGGCGGCGGGTTTCCCGAAGGCCGACCGACACGCGGCCCGCGGGAGGCGGCTCATGCGCCAACGGGCTTATGGATCAGGCGTGTTGCGTTCCCCGTACGAGCGAGATCTACCGGCCGAAATCCGGCCACACCCCGAACCGCCCACGGACCGGTGGCGTAGGACCTCCGAACGGTCGACGGGATGTCCGCGAATCGGTCGGCCCAACCTCGGTCAACCGGCGACATTCAGCCATTCTCAGAGCACGCTGCAACCCGGGGACAGGGAACTCGACGCATCAGAAGTCCCCTTTCGCCCCACTTCATTCCCCGATTCTTCCCGAATCCCTCCCGGAGTCCTCCGTCGGCCGCAGGAGATCACCACCGGGGCGGCGGGCAGCCCCGGCACAGGCCCCGTACCGCTGTCCACGCACAGTCCGGGAGGTGCCGTTCACCTCCCGGACCGGTCCGCCGCCTGCGGGGAATGAGGCGGCAGTGTCCCCCAGCCCACTGAGTCCAATGCAGTGGACCGACCCACGCAGCAACCATGGAAGCGCTTCCGAAACGGCCGTACGAGAGCGCACGGCCGGGCGCACGGCCACACACCAGGGGCACGTACAGGACTCGGCCGGCGGTGTCGACGCCACGTGCGAACGGCACCCCAGGGAGCGCACGAACGGGGCGTCGAGCGGGGCGTCGAGCGGGGTCCCGGGCCGGGTCCGAGCCAGGCCCCGGGCCGCTGTGCGCGGCGACCGGAGCGGTGCCGCGAAGCCGCTCGCGTCCGCACGGACAACAATCCCGCCATACGGACGTCTGCCCCTTAACGGTAGGGATGCGGCGAACTACGCTGGGTTTACTGAGGTTCTCGGCAGGAGGCATATTCCTCGGGGCTCGGCCAAATGCGTGTGCGGCCGGAGTGCCGGGGTTCGTCCCTGGGGAGGACACGGTACGAATGCCGCGCGCCGCAACGGTGACGCGGCTGCCGTCTGTGTGTCGAGGGGTGGCGCATGTCCAGGGAGCAACGCGGACCGAACGAGAAGCTCGGAACCGTTCTCGCCCTCGCGGGAATCAGCAACGCCGGGCTCGCCCGGCGGGTCAACGACCTCGGGGCGCAGCGCGGTCTGACACTCCGCTACGACAAGACCTCGGTGGCCCGGTGGGTCTCCAAGGGCATGGTGCCGCAGGGCGCCGCGCCCCATCTCATCGCGGCGGCGATCGGCGCCAAACTCGGCCGGCCGGTCCCGCTGCACGAGATCGGGCTCGCGGACGCCGATCCTGCGCCGGAGGTCGGACTGGCCTTTCCGCGCGATGTGGCCGAGGCCGTCCGTTCGGCGACCGAGCTGTACCGGCTGGATCTGGCCGGGCGACGGGCGGGCAGCGGCGGGATCTGGCAGTCGCTGGCGGGTTCCTTCTCGGTGAGTGCGTACGCGACGCCCGCGTCCCGCTGGCTGATATCCCCCGCCGACCCGTCGGTGGCGCGCGACTCGACAGCCGCCGAGGCAGCCATCCTCGGCACCCAGGGCGCAAGGGGCGCACGCCCCGTTGCAGGGGCGCAGAGGACGCCGGGTACGCCGGGCGCGGCAGCGGGGCAGAGCGCGGAGGCGGACTCCGGCGCGCCGGGCGTGGCAGGAACGGCGGGCACGCCCGGTGCGGCAGGGGCCCTGGCCGCTCGGACGACGCCGGTGACCCTGGGGACACAGCGGACACCATCCATCCCGGCCCAGCCGGGCCCGGAGACCGCGTCCGCGTCCACGCCCACGCCCACCAGCGCGAACACGGTCACGAGCGACATCTCCCCGCTGCGGGTCGGCCACAGCGATGTCTCCAAGCTGCGCGAGGCGGCCCAGGACGCCCGCCGCTGGGACTCCAAGTACGGCGGCGGGGACTGGCGTTCCTCCATGGTCCCCGAGTGCTTACGCGTGGACGCCGCGCCACTGCTGCTCGGTTCGTACAGCGACGAGGTGGGCCGGGCGCTCTTCGGCGCAGCGGCCGAACTGACCAGACTCGCCGGGTGGATGGCCTTCGACACCGGCCAGCAGGAGGCCGCGCAGCGCTACTACATCCAGGCACTGCGGCTCGCGCGGGCCGCGGCCGACGTACCTCTCGGCGGCTATGTGCTCGCCTCGATGTCACTGCAAGCGACCTACCGCGGCTTCGCCGACGAGGGGGTCGACCTCGCACAGGCCGCCGTCGAACGCAACCGGGGACTCGCCACGGCCCGCACCATGAGCTTCTTCCGCCTGGTGGAGGCGCGCGCCCATGCGAAGGCGAGTGACGCACCGGCCGCAGGGGCAGCGCTGAAGGCCGCCGAGGGCTGGCTGGAGCGTTCCAGGGACGGCGATGCGGACCCCTCGTGGCTGGGCTTCTACTCGTACGACAGGTTCGCGGCCGATGCCGCGGAGTGCCACCTGGATCTGAAGGCGCCCGGGCAGGTGCGGCGCTTCACCGAGCAGGCCCTGTCCAGGCCCACCGAGGAATTCGTCCGCTCGCACGGGCTGCGGCTCGTGGTGTCGGCGGTGGCCGAGCTGGAGTCGGGAAATCTGGACGCGGCCTGCGCGGCGGGCACCCGGGCGGTGGAGGTGGCGGGCCGCATCTCCTCGGCGCGGACCACGGAGTACGTACGGGATCTGCTGCACCGGCTCGAACCGTACGGGCACGAGCCGCGCGTCGCCGAGCTGCGTGAAAGGGCCCGGCCGCTGCTGGTGGCGCCCGCGTAGCCGGACCGCGCAGGACGGACCACGCAGGACGGACCATGCGCCTCCTCACACGTGTCGCCACGACGTCCTTGCGGCATACAAACAGTGTCTGGACGGCGTCCCGGCGGCATCCGGCCGCCGCCAGGCGTAAGGATTCGGCGCCACGCTGGGCTTCGCTGGTTTGAGTGCGTTGTCAGTGGGTCAGTGCACTATCGGGGTGGGAGGTGGCGTGATGATGACGCACGCGGCGTACGACTGCGATGTGCTGGTGATCGGCGGCGGGATCGTCGGCCTGTCGACGGCGTATGCGATCACGCGCACCGCTCCGGGCACCCGGGTGGCGGTGCTGGAGAAGGAATGGGGCCCCGCCCGTCACCAGACCGGGCGTAACAGCGGAGTGATCCACAGCGGCATCTACTACCGCCCCGGCTCGCTCAAGGCCCGCTACGCGGTACGCGGCGCCGCCGAAATGGTCGATTTCTGCGCCGATCACGGCATCGCGCACGCGGTGACCGGCAAGCTGATCGTCGCGACCGAGCGGTCCGAGCTGCCCCGGCTGCACGCACTGGTCCAGCGAGGCCGGCAGCACGGGCTGCCGGTGCGCGAACTGGGGCCCGCCCAGATCGCGGAGTACGAGCCGCAGGTGCACGGGCTCGCCGCGATCCGCGTCGGGACGACCGGGGTGTGCGACTTCGGGGCGGTCGCGGCGCGGTTCGCCTTCGAGGTGAGCGGGGCAGGCGGAGTGATCCGTTACGGGGCGGAGGTCACCGCCATCGACAGGCGCCCCTGGGGTGTGGCGGTGCGTACGGCGGACGGTCCGGTGGTGCGGGCCCGGGTGCTGGTCAACTGCGCGGGGCTGCACTGCGACCGGGTGGCGCGGCTCGCGGGCGACGACCCGGGGGTGCGGATCGTGCCCTTCCGGGGGGAGTACTACGAGCTGGCGCGGCCGGAGCTGGTGCGCGGCCTGGTCTATCCGGTGCCCGATCCGGCGTTCCCGTTCCTCGGCGTGCATCTGACCCGTGGCCACGACGGCAGCGTCCACGTCGGGCCGAACGCGGTCCCGGCGCTGGCCCGCGAAGGGTACGGCTGGCCCGTCGTACGCCCCCGTGAGCTGGCGGACACCCTGGTCTGGCCCGGCACCTGGCAGATCGCACGCAGACACTGGCGGTACGGGGCGGGCGAGGTGCACCGTTCGCTGTCGAAGCGGGCGTTCACGAAAGCCGTGCAGCGGCTGCTGCCCGAGGTCACGGAGTCCGATCTGCGTCCGGCCACGCCCGGGGTCAGGGCCCAGGCCGTGCTGCGGGACGGCACCCTGGTGGACGACTTCCTGATCCGCGAGGCCCCGCACACCGTGCACGTGCTGAACGCTCCGTCGCCCGCCGCGACGGCCTCCCTGCCCATCGGGCGGGAGGTGGCACGCAGGGCGCTGCTCCGGGCGCGGGGGACGGGGTGGAAGCCGCCCGCCGTAGAATCGGGGCATTGTGTCTGAGTCCTTGAACCCCTCCGCAGATCCCTCCGCGAATCCTTCCGCTCCGACGCCCTGCGAGGCCGCGGCCGGGACGAGCAGCGCCGCAGCCGGGACCGGCACCGTCTCCTCGGTCCACGCCCCCGCCTCCGCCGCTGCCGGGATTCCGGACGATCTGCGCGCCGCCTCCTTCGAGCGGCAGCGCAGGCTGCGCCAGGAGCCGCGCTTCCCCGGCGGACCCGCGATCGATCCGGCCGGATCGCACCACGAGCGCCGGATCCGCAGCTTCCAGCCGCGCCGCAGCCGCGTCACGCCCGGCCAGGAGGACGCCCTGCTGCGGCTCTGGCCGAAGTGGGGCCTGGACATCGACGGGCAGCGCGTCCTCGACCTGCCCGAGCTGTTCGACGGGCTCCCGGCCGTGCTGGAGATCGGTTTCGGCATGGGCGAGGCCACAGCGCAGATGGCGGCCGACGACCCGGGTACGGGCATTCTCGCCGTCGATGTGCACACCCCGGGCCAGGGCAATCTGCTGGGTCTCGCGGACCGGAACGGCCTGTCCAACATCCGGGTCGCCAACGGTGACGCGATCATCCTGCTGCGCGAGATGCTGAAGCCCGACTCGTTGGACGGGCTGCGGGTGTACTTCCCCGACCCGTGGCCCAAGAAGCGCCATCACAAGCGGCGGCTGATCCAGCCGGAGTTCCTCGATCTGGTGGCGCAGCGGCTGAAGCCGGGGGCCGTGATCCACTGTGCGACCGACTGGGAGCCGTACGCCGAGCAGATGCTGGAGGTGCTGACCGCGCACCCCCTCTTCGAGAACACCGTGGCGGACGGTGGCTATGCACCGCGGCCTGCGTTCCGGCCGCTGACCCGGTTCGAGGGGCAGGGCCTCGACAAGGGCCATGTCGTGCACGACCTGCTCTTCGCCCGCCGCTGAGACCTTCGCGCGGAGCCGGCGACGGGACCTGACGGACCCGTCGCCCCATGGCCAGCTGTCAGTGCTGCTGGTTAGGGTCATCGGGTGGTGTCCGACGGGTCTGTCCAGCAGCGGCAGTCGCAGCCGGCCGTCCCGCTTCTCGAGGAGCAGCGGGTCGGCGAGATCCTGGCTGCCGTGCCGGAGCGCAGGCACTGGCGTTACCGGCCGCGCCGCGTCGGCATGGTGTGGCGCAGCAGGACATTCCGCATCGGGGCCGTGGTCACGGTGCTCGCGCTGTGCGGTCTGGCGATCCTGGCCCTGGTCCGCGATCAGACGGGCACCGAGGGGTTTCTCGTAGGTCTGGGCCTCGCCGTGCTGCCCGTCCCGCTCCTGATGGCGGCGTTCCGCTGGCTGGACCGGGTCGAACCGGCGCCGTGGCGGAATCTGCTGTTCTCCTTCGCCTGGGGTGCGTTCGCGGCCGCCCTGGTCGCGATCATCGCGAATTCGTTCGCGACCCGCTGGATAGCCACGGCCACCGCCGACCCGTCGGGCGCCGACACCCTCGGCGCCACGGTCATAGCGCCGGTCATCGAGGAGAGCGCCAAGGCCGCGGCCGTCCTGCTGATCTTCCTGTTCCGAAGGCGGGAATTCAACGGAATCGTCGACGGCGTCGTCATCGCCGGCTTCACCGCGAGCGGCTTCGCCTTCACCGAGAACATCCTCTACCTGGGCACCGCCTTCGGTGAGGACCAGCAGATAGGCACCTCGGGCGTTGTCTCGGTGACCGCCGCGACGTTCTTCGTACGGGCGGTGATGTCGCCGTTCGCGCATCCGCTCTTCACGGTGCTGACCGGAATAGGTTTCGGTCTCGCCGCGGTCAGTGCGCGGCACCGCCGGATCCGCCGCATCGCACTGCCGCTGCTGGGTCTCGTCCTCGCCATGGGCATGCACGCCCTGTGGAACGGGTCGGCGTCATTCGGCCCGTACGGCTTCTATGCCGTGTACGGGGTGTTCATGGTCCCGGTCTTCGGCCTGGTGACCTGGCTGGCGATCTGGTCGCGCCAGCGGGAACTGCGTACGCTCTCGGCCGAGCTGCCCGCCTATGCGGCGGCCGGCTGGCTGACCCCCGCCGAACCACTCGCCCTCTCCTCGATGCGGGCCCGCGGCATGGCACGCGACGCGGCACGCCGACGACACCTCGCCGCAGCCTGGGAAAGCCCGTACGGACCGGGATACGCGCATGCATATGCGCCGGGATTCGGGCCGGGACATGTGTCGCCGGGGCGCGAGCCGTCGGCCCGGTCCAGGGCTCGTGCCAAAGCGCAGGCCAAGGCCCACGGCAGGGCTGCCGCCCGCGCCGTCGCCGAGTACGAATCGTTCGCGACATCACTGGCCTCGCTGCGCCGACAGGCCCGCCGCGGGGCGGCGGGCCCGGACTTCGCCGAGCGCGAGCTGGAGCTGCTGCACCATCTCTGGCAGCGCAGGGACGTGGCCGCTCCCGCCCTGACGTACGCGGCACAGGCGACGGGCCGCCTGCGCCCCCACCACCTGCCGATGGCCCCTTACGCATACCCGTTCCCGCAGCACACGCAGTACGGCGGCTACGGCGGCTACGGCTACAACCGTTCCTGAAGAATGAGCGGGAGTGAGTCCCGACAGCCGCACGCCCCGAAGGGTCTTGGGCGCACTGGCCCCCGGCGTACTCGACCCCGGGGCGGCGACACGCATCCGTGCGTGGTCCGATCTCGGGAGGCCGGTTCCCTGCGCGACCTGGCCATGTGGATACGGCCAGAGGCGACGGGGAGGCCCCGAACCATCACTCCGGTGGAGCGGGGGCCCCGCACGCTGGCGCCGCACCCGGCGTCCCAGATCGCACGATCACGTTAACCGGGTCGGCCCAGGGCACCGCAAGCCCGCGAGCGGACCATCACACGATCGAGCTGAACCGACGTCATGCGCACTCCCCGGCGAGCAGTTACCAACCCCTATCTGAACCCGCACCAGCCTCTGAACCCGCACCGGCCACCGCCACCGCAGCAGGGCCGTCCGTGGGCGACGCCCCGCTCCGCATCGCACGGATGCCCCCGTCAGGCGGATGCCTCGGTGAGGTCCGCCAGTTCCTGCTCGGTCAGCGAGAGGTCGGCGACGGCCACCAGTGCGGGCAGCTGCTCGACCGTACGGGCCGAGGCGATCGGCGCGGCGACGGTCGGCCGGGACGCGAGCCACGCAAGCGCGACGGTCGCGATCTCCGCGTCGCGCTCCTGGGCGACCTTGTCGAGTGCCGCCAGGACCTTCTGCCCCCGCTCCGACTCCAGGTACTGACCGGCCTTCTCGGCCCGCGCGCTCTCCACCGAAGCGCCCGGACGGTACTTGCCGGTGAGGAAGCCGGAGGCGAGGGCAAAGTACGGGACGGCGGCGAGCCCGGCCCGGGCGGCCGTGTCCTGGAGCTCGCCCTCGTACGTGTCACGGGAGACCAGGTTGTAGTGCGGCTGCAGGGCGACATAACGGGCCAGCCCCTCGCGCTCCGAGAAGTCCAGGGACGCCTGGAGCCGCTCGGGGCTGATGTTGGAGGCGCCGATCTCCCGGACCTTGCCCTCCTTCACCAGCTGGTCGAGGGCGGTGATGATCTCCTCGACCGGGACGGTCTCGTCGTCGAAGTGCGTGTAGTACAGATCGATGTGGTCGGTGCCGAGCCGGCGCAGCGACTCCTCGGCCGCGGCCTTGATGTTCGCGGCGGAGAGCCCCTTGTACGAGGGGTGGGCGCCGACCTTGGTGGCGACGACGATGTCGGAACGGTTGGAGCGTGCCGCGAGCCACTTACCGATGACGGTCTCCGACTCGCCGCCCTCGTTGCCCGGGATCCAGGCGGAGTAGGCGTCGGCGGTGTCGATGAAGTTGCCGCCCGCCGCGACGTAGGCGTCCAGCACGGCAAAGGACTGCGCCTCGTCGGCGGTCCAGCCGAAGACGTTGCCGCCGAGGGCGAGCGGGAAGACCTGGAGGTCGGAAGGGCCCAGCTCACGAAGAGAAGTCATATACGGAACAACGGACTCCGGCGGGTCCGCTATTCCGGCAGCCCTGGCGTCGGGAGTCCGCTGTTCCGGCAGACCGGCAGCCCTGACGTCGGGGGGTGAGCGCCAGGACTGCCGGGGTTCAACGGCCTGTGAACCGGATCGGATCACAGGCCGGGAGACGGCCGGCGGATCAGGGGTTGAGGCCCTTGCCGCGCAGCCAGGCCATCGGGTCGATGCCCGTACCGTCGGGGGTGTGGACCTCCAGGTGGAGGTGCGCGCCCGTGACATTGCCGGTTGCGCCGACCCGGCCGATGGTCTCACCGGTGGTGACCTTCTGGCCGACACTGACGCCGATCGAGGACTGGTGGCAGAACCACAGCTCCGTACCGTCGTCGAGCTCCAGCACCGTGCGGTAGCCGTACGAACCGGAATAGCCTGCCGACTTGATGGTGCCGCCGTGTACGGCCTTGATCGGGGTGCCGGCCTGCGCTGCGAAGTCGAGGCCGGTGTGGTGGCCGGAGGACCACATCGGGCCGGCCTGGCCGAAGGTCGAGGTGATCGTGTACGAGGAGGTCGGGATGGCGTAGCTGGCGGCGAGCTTGGCGAGCCGCAGGGCCTCAGCCTTCGCCTTGGCTTCCTCCTCCGCCTTCTTCTTCTCGGCGGCGGCCTTGGCCTCGGCCGCGTCCTGCTGCTTCCTGGCCTCGGCGGCGGCCTTCTCCGCGGCCGCCTTCTCCTGCGCCGCCTTGGCCTCGGCGTCGGCGGCGTCCTGCTGCTGCTCGGCCTGCTGGAGGATGCGGGCGCGGAGTGCCTCGCCCGCGTCCATCGTGCCCTGCTCGGCCTCGGCGGCGGTGAGGCCGGCGGTGGTGAGCGGGGCGGCAGCGGCGGCGGCCTCGGCCTTGTCGGCCTCGGACTCGCCGGAGAGCAGGGAGCCCACGCCGGGAAGGGACTTGGCGTCGGGGAGGTTGTCCGAGATGGAGTCGGGAAGGGAGATGGAGACCGGCGGCTTGCTCTGCGCGGTGGCCATGCCGCCCGCGCCGACTGCCGCGATGACACCGACCCCGAGTACCGTGGAGCTACGGGCAAGTCCGTTGCGCTGCTTGGCGACGCGGTGCCTGCCGCGAACGGGGCGGACGGACTCCTCGGTGGGGTTCCACTCGTCCCAGCTTCTGTCGGGCTCACCGTTGCCGTCGGCGCGGAATTCGCTGCCGAACTCACCGGCGAAGCCACCGCCCGTCTCGGCGCCGAACACCGTTCCCGTCCCGGCGGTTCCGTAGTCGGAGCCGAAATCGGATCCGAAGTCGGCGCCGAAGTCGGAACTGAACTCGGGGTTGAACCGAGAGGGGGCCTCGGGGGCAGGCTTGTTGGACGCCACGGGGGCGCACTCCTTTCCTTCCTTCTCGCCTACCGGGTTAGCTGACGGGTTCGGAGCAGGAAGGTCTCCTACGGGCGCCTCTGCCTCTCACGAGACACAGGTGCCCGATTCACCCCATGTAGGTGGTTCCCCGGTTCCCTTGCGGAATTCGGCGCTCGCGCACGGTGCCGCCACTGACGACGGCTGGGACGACCGCGCTGCGTTATCGAACGTTAATAGACACACGGGTCTGATTCCAAGCTGTTCCCACTGATCGTTCAGGTCTTTGGCCTGGACTTTACGGGACACAATCGGGTGGAACCGGACGAGTTGATCGACCCTCAGCCATTACCCGGTTTCTGACGTTGCGTCAAATGTTATGCGGAGCGACGCCTTTCGGTTACGTACGGTGGCATCCCGCACCCAAGGCCGCGCCCCGGGACGCGCGAAACACCCGGCCCGCACGAAGCACCCGGCCCGCACGAAGCGCCCGATCCACACGAAGCGCCCGCCCCACCCGTCACATCGTTTCCAGGCCCACGATCTTCACGGTCCTGCGCCGGTCCGGCTGCCCCTCCGCGGGACGTACGACCGCGAGCAGCGCCATGTCGTCGGTCGTCTCGCCGCCCGTGTGCAGCCGCACGTCATCGGTCAGCGCGGACAGCAGCTCCTCGGGCCCCGGAAAGATCCGCCCGCGCAGCCGGGCCGCCGGGTCGTAGAAGACCCCATCGGCGTTCCGCGCCTCGGAGAGGCCGTCGGTGTAGAGGAGCAGGGTCGTCCCCGCCGGCAGATCCCACTCGTCCGCCCGGTCCGGCCACACCCCCAGGTCCATCCCGAGCGGCAGCGCGGGCACCGTGGGCCCCAGCACCTCCACCGCCCCGTCCGGGTGCAGCAGGATCGGCTCGGGGTGACCGCGGTTGACGATCCGCACCCGGGACACCCCGGACGGGATCTCGGCCAGTACGGCAGTGATGAAGCCCTCGACCGCGTCCAGCCCGCCCCGCGCCCCCTCCCGCGCCAGCGCCCGCTCCAGCCGCTGCGCCACGCCCTCCAGCGAACGCTCCTGTTCGGCCGCCTCCCGGAACGCCCCGATGGCAACCGCCACCGACTCCACGGCGTCGAGCCCCTTCCCCCGCACGTCCCCGACCACCAGCCGCACCCCCTGCGGGGTGTCCGCCACGGCGAACAGGTCGCCGCCGACGAACTCGTCCGCCTGCGCCGCCTCGTACCGCGCCGCCACATGCAGCCCGCCGATCCGGTCGGACGGCTTCGGCAGCACCGCCCGCATGGCGGTCTCCGCGATGACCCGCGCGGAGGCCAGCTGTTCATTGCCGCGCCGTACGACCGTGTTGATCACGACCGCGAGGGCCGAGACGGTGGCCAGGGTGAGCAACTCGATCAACGGCACGACCAACGGCAAAGAGTTGCCGGACAACCGCAGCACGGTGACGGCCACCATCGAGGCAATGCCGATACAGATGGTGCTGGACAGCGAGAAGAACGGCGCGGCGATCAGCGGCGCGGCAACGAACAGCGGAATGGCGGTGAAAATCGGCGGGGTGAGGAGATCGAACACCAGCCCGCCGAGGATCATCAGAGCGGGCAGCATGCGGACGAACCGCCGGGAGCGGGTGTCACCCTCGGCATGTCTGCCGCGCCGCTTCAGCCGCTTCCACACCTGTGGTCTCCTGCCCGGTACGCGCGCGGCTGCGGACGGTACCGCGCCCCACCCCCAGGCTCGCCGGAGCGGAGCCGTGCGGCGACTCTTCATCGGCCAATGGGGGGTACGTGCGTGGTGCAGATCACACGCCGTCCGGACCTGCCCCTTCACTGGCCCGCAGGCCGGCCGTGCCACGCCCCGGAGCGTTACGCGGAAATGAATCAGGCCCGGCACGCTGCATGCGTGCCGGGCCTGATTCTTCAGTAGCGGGGACAGGATTTGAACCTGCGACCTCTGGGTTATGAGCCCAGCGAGCTACCGAGCTGCTCCACCCCGCGTCGGTAAACACAACTCTACGGCATGTTCGGCATGCGAATGACCACTCGGCGAATCATGGCCACTCGGCGCCCGGTCCGTGCTCCTCGCGTGGTGACGGCGAACAGTGCGGCTCCGGCCCTCTCAGTTCGTCTCGGCGATACGAGGAGTGGCCTTCAGTTCGTCTCGGTGATGCGAGGGGTGACCTTCCCCTTGACCGCCGGGGGCTTCATCGGGTTCGCGCCGCGTTGCAGCGAGTGGAGGATCGCCAGCCCCTGGCTGACCACGCCCGCCGCCATCTCATTGACACCATTGGTGCCGTTGAGAACGGTGAGGTCGGCCCCCGACATGCCGCGGGCGGCCGCGTCGGCCAGGGCGGGCAGGTTCTCCACGATGCGGTTGGCCGCGATGAGCTCCTGGTTGCCGTCGCGCAGCGACTTGGCGCGCACGCTGTTGGCGTCGGCCTGCGCCTGGGCGAGGGTCCGTTCGGTGTACGCGCTGCCGTCCGCCTCGAACTTCACCCGGTCACGGGCCGCTTCCGCGAGAGTGCGCTGACGGTACGCCTCGGCATCCGCCGGACGCCGGACCTCCGCTTCGAGCCGTTGCGCGGCGAGAGCGGCCTGCCGCTCGGCCAGCGAGGTCTGCTCCTCGATGACCTCCTGCGAGGCCCTGGCCTGGGCGAGCGGTCCGGCCTGTGCGGCGCGGGCGTTGTACTGCTCGGTCTCGGCGAGGAAGCCGGCCCGCTTGATCGCGGTGTCACGTTCGTACTCCGCCTTGAGCGCGGCGGCCTGCTGCTCGCGCTGGCTGGCTTCCTGGTCGGCCTTGGCCTCGGCGATCCGGGCCTGGCTGGCGACCGCGGCGGCGTGCGGGGCGGCGAGGTTGTTGATGTAGCCGGTGGCGTCGTCGATCTCCTGGATCTGGAGGGCATCCACCACGATGCCGAGTTTCTCCATCTCGCCGTGGCTGCCCGCGATGACCTCCTGGGAGACCCGGTTGCGCTCGCGGATGATCTGCTCCACGGTCAGCCCGCCGATGATGGAACGCAGGTGACCGGCGAAGATCCGGCCGGCGAGCTCCTCCATCTGTTCCTGCTCGGACAGGAAGCGGCGCGCCGCGTTGGCGATGGACACGGCGTCGTCGCCGACCTTGAAGACGGCGACGGCCCGGACGTTGAGGCGGATGCCCTGCTGCGTCACGCAGTCCTCGGTGATCTCCGCCTCGCGCAGCGCCAGGGAGAGCATGCGCGCCTTCTGCTTCACGGGGAGCACGAAACTGCCGTGTCCGGTGACGATCCGGAACTGGGTGTCCAGCGTCTGCCCCTTGGAACCGGATATGAGCATCGCCTCGTTGGGTGCGGGAACGTGCCAGAAGAACATCGGAAGACTCCTGCCGTACGTGACTGCCCGACGTACCTACGTCACTGCTCGACGCAGATACCTCACTGCTCGGCGTGGTGACGTCACCGCTTCGGCTCAGGACGGCAGTCGTTCCACGATCACGCCCCGCGCCGAGACCGAATCGACGACAACGACGCGTACGTCCCTGTCGATCGACGTCGCCGACCATGCGGTGTAGGCCTCCGACCCACCCCGTACGGCCACCAGCACTTCGCCCGGACCATCGGCCGGAATCGGCACGGTGACGCGGCCTATCGCCCCGACCGGGCTCCGGGCGGACTCATCTGCCGTGTGCATGCGTCCTCGCGAACGTCCTCGCGAACGTCCCTGCGTACGCGTGCTCACGCCGCCGCTCACGCCGCCGCTCACGCCGCTCTCCGCGTCGCATCTCACGCCGCTTCATGAACACGAGGCGACCCCGCCTCCTGGAGGCTCGAGCCTCCCTCGACACTTCCACGGTACTCCGCACCCGCCCCGGAGGATCGCCCAGGAGGACGGCCCGAACGACAACGAGCGAGGGTGGTTATGTAGTGATATGACTGATTTACCATTCAGCCAGCCGACGCGATGAACTCGCGGTGATCGGGGAGCCGACAGTGGACGATTACCCCCTGCTCAACCTCTTCTGGACCATGCTCTGGTTCTTCCTCTGGATCATGTGGCTGTTCCTGCTCTTCAAGGTCATCTCGGACATCTTCCGCAGCGACGACCTCGGCGGCTGGGGCAAGGCCGGCTGGCTGATCGTGGCCCTGCTGCTGCCGTACCTAGGCGTCCTCGTGTACGTGATCGTGCGCGGCAAATCCATGGGAAAGCGGGACATCAAGGAGGTGCAGCAACGCGAAGCGGCCTTCAAGGCGTACGTACGCGAAGCCGCCGGCACCTCCGACGCGAGCGGCCCGAAGAAGGGCGGTCACGTCGACGACCTGGCGAAACTCGCCGAGCTGAAGGACAGGGGGGCCATCACGGACGAGGAGTACCAGCGGGCGAAGACGAAGCTCCTCGTCTGAGCGCATCCCCGCAGCCGTGACGCGCATGTCTCCCTCTGCCCGGTCCGGCGAACTGGCACGGCTCCCGGACCGCGGGGAGGCTTGAGACATCAGCCCACGGTGGCCGCTTCCGCCCGCGGTTCCGGGGGGCGCCGGAGCGTCGGCATACAGCTGCACACTCCGACGGCCCGCCAGGGCGGGCCGGGCGGAGTGCGGTCCCCATCTCGGCCAGCAGGGAGAGGGCCGGACCATGAACGGCACCACGCTCGAAACCCTGGACGCGATGCGGAGCGCGCTCCGCGGTCCCGTCATCGGTCCGCAGGACCCGGAGTACCGAACCGCCCGCACGATCTACAACGCCATGATCGACAAACGTCCGGCGGCCGTGGTGCGGTGCAGCGACACGGCGGACGTCATGGCCGCGGTCGATTTCGTCCGGGACGAGGGCCTCGTGCTCGCGGTCCGCGGCGGCGGGCACAGCGCCGCCGGCCTGTGCCTGGCGGACGACGGCGTCACCATCGACCTGTCACCCATGCGCTGGGCACACATCGACCCCACCGCGCGAACGGCCACGGTCGGCGGCGGCGCCACGCTCGGCGACCTCGACCACGCAGCGCACGCCTTCCAACTGGCCACCCCCGCCGGAATCCAGTCGACCACCGGCGTCGGCGGCCTCACCCTCGGCGGCGGCCACGGCCACCTCACCCGCAGATACGGCCTGACGGCCGACAACCTGCTGGCCGCGGACGTGGTCCTGGCGAACGGCACCGCGGTGACGGCGAGCGACACCACCCACCCCGACCTGTTCTGGGCGCTGCGGGGCGGGGGCGGCAACTTCGGCATCGTCACCTCCTTCACCTTCCGGATGCACCCGGTGGACACCGTGGGCGTCGCCATCACCCTCTGGCCGGTCGACCGGACCCCCGAAATACTGCGCTGGTACCGCGACTTCCTGCCACAGGCTCCCGAGGACCTGAACGGCTTCTTCGCCGCGCTCACCGTGCCGCCCGGTCCCCCTTTCCCGGAGGAGATCCAGGGCCAGAAGATGTGCGGTGTCGTGTGGTGCTGGACGGGCGACCCCGACCTCCTCGAAGCCACCCTGAAGCCCGTGAACGACCCCGGCGCGCCCGCCTTCCACTTCACGGCGCCAATGCCCTACACCACCCTGCAGTCCATGTTCGACGAGCTGCTCCCTGCCGGCCTGCAGTGGTACTGGCGCGGCAACTTCTTCGACCGGATCAGCGACGACGCCATCGCCGTACACGCCAAGTACGCCGAGAACCTCCCCACCGACCTGTCGACCACGCACCTGTACCCCGTCGACGGCGCCGCCCACCGGCCGGGCCCCGACGACACCGCCTGGGCCTACCGGGACGCGGTCTGGTCCGGCGTGATCGCGGGCATCGATCCGGACCCGGACAACGCCGAGAAGCTCAGGCAGTGGTGCGTCGACTACTGGGAGGAGCTGCACCCGCACTCCATGGGCGGTACGTACGTGAACTTCATCGGCGCGGGCGAAACCCCGGACCGGGTACGCGCCACCTACCGCGACCACTACGACCGCCTCGCGGCCGTCAAGCGCACCTACGACCCGCACAACTTCTTCCGCGCCAACCAGAACATCGAGCCGGCGGCCTGACCCGGCTGCATCGCCGGCCCCTGAGTCGCCGTCAACCGGACCGGCCGTCAGCACATCGCCGCAGACCCCTTCCGGTCCCATACGCGCGAAGGCCCGCACCCGGTATCCGGTATCGGCCGCATACAGCTCACCGTCCACGGGAGTGTCACACCGTCTACATAGCTGTAGACGGTCTACGTTGCACGGGCGTGGAGATGCGGCGAGAGGCCGGCGCGCAGGCGTGGCCGGGAGTGCGAGCCGGGCGCCTGATGCCGTTCACCGCTGTCACACAACAACGGGTCGCCCACTGCCCGTGCAGTGAAGCACCGAACGGTCGACCAGGAGTGCGCTTTGGGACAGTCGGAATTCCTCACCGCGGTGGATGTCGCCAGTGAGCGCCAGTACGTGATGAAGAAGCTCCCGGAGGTCACTCTGGCCTTCTGGGTCATGAAGATCGCCGCCACCACCCTCGGCGAGACGGCCGGAGATCTGTTCTCCCAGACGCTGCAACTGGGCTATTTCCTCACCACGATCGCACTGTTCCTGGTGTTCGTGCTGACGTTGGTGGTGCAGTTGCGGTCCAAGCGCTACAACCCGTTCTTCTACTGGACGGTCATCCTGTCCACGAGCATGGCCGGCACCACCATGTCGGACTTCATGAACCGTGACGCCAGCGCCGAGTACCTCACGGCGGGCACGACCTCGCTGGGCCGGGGCCCGCAGGGCCTGGGCCTTGGATACCCCGCGGGTGCCACGATCCTGATCTCTCTGCTGATCGCCATCTTCATCGTCTGGAAGCTCGCCGGACAGACCTTCGCCATCCGCGACATCGTCACCTTCCGTGGCGAGGCCCTCTTCTGGTCCGCGATCCTGGTGTCGAACACACTGGGCACATCCATGGGCGACTTCCTCTCCGACAGCTCCGGCCTCGGCTACGCCGGCGGCGCCCTGCTCGTCACGGCGCTCCTGGCCGTACTCGCCGCCCTGATGCGGGTGCCGGCCGTCCCCAATGTCGCGCTGTTCTGGATCGCCTTCGTCCTCACCCGCCCTCTGGGCGCCACCGCCGGCGACTTCCTCACCAAGCCTGCCGCCAAGGGCGGCCTCGATCTCGGCACGCCGGGTTCCTCGGCCGTACTCCTGGTCATCCTCCTCGGCCTCATGGCCTACGCCCACGCGCAGGAGCGCAAGAACACCGCCCAACGGGGCGAACGCGACGCCAAGCCGTCGTGACCACATGTTCCTTTGTTGTGCGCGACCGCAACGGCTCGTCCGACACTCCGAGACGTCACTTCGTAAAGCACAGGCACCTGGAGCGTCGAAGCCCCGGGAGGAGACATGGTGTTCGGTCCGCCCAGGGGACCGGAACGGGGGGCTGGCGCAAGAGCCCCCCGTACAACGAAGCGCCCCGCCCGGCAGAAACCGGTCGGGGCGCTGAGCCGCAGGTCAGAGGGGTTCCCCCCTCACCCGCCACGCGTAGGCCGTGTGGGACTCGAACCCACAACCAACGGATTAAAAGTCCCGGCAGGGTCCTGCCGGGACTTCCGCCAGCTTCCACGCTGGTCCAGAAATGCCTAGTCAGAGGCATGTCGCATGCTGGCCGGTCCAAGGTTGTGTGCGCCATGTCAGCACGTCCGCTCACGCATCGCTCACGCATCCAGGCCCCGTTGAAGACGACCGAGCCAACACACCTTCCAAATGTTCATCAGGGATCCGAGGTGGGTCGGTGGGCGTGCCGGCCTGGAGCGGAGAGGTCGGCAGGTGGGTTCCTCAACGATCCCGGACACCGGTGGATGGGACCAGAACTGAGACCGCGGCGCGGCCGGAGCCTTGCCGGTCAAGAGCAGACAGCAGTCAGCCGTGGCGGGTTCGAGTTTGAACCAGCGGCCCCTTTGTCCCAAATGAGGTTCGGCGAAGATCGTGACCTGCGAGGAAATCCCGGGCGCTCCGGCGCGCGCTGGCAATGCATGCCGTGGAGAGGGCAGTTGCCACGTTGACGCTCATTGTGTTCATCAGGCCACCCTGATCTCTGGATCGTCACGCAGGTCCTATCTGGCGGCGCTTGTGCCCGGCCTGCGGTGTGTCAACCGCACGAGCCCGCGCGTGTCCTGAGCGATCATCCGCATGGCCAGACGTGGCGACTGCGGTGTTCGCGGCGTCGAGGCTGCACGTAACGGCGCTGGTCGGAGCGGGCGAGCCTGGCTGGAGCGGGGCTGCCGCACACCCGTTCCGTGACCGAGGCCGACTATCTCTCCGCCCGGGTAACGGAAATCTATGTCGGCCAGAGTAGACATTGGGTGGTGGTGTGGTTATGGTTTCTCTCGTAGCCCAGAGAGACAGCAGGGCCCGGCAGAGACGAACTGCCGGGCAGCAGTAACCGCAGTTGCAGTTCGCAGGACGGTGCGGTGGTGGAGTTCCGAAGCCAGGGTTGTTGCAGGACGGCGACGGGACTGGCGACCGGACCGGGTGGCCCGCAGTGATCAGGGGCCGCCGTGAGCAGTACCCGCAAGTGCAGTACGCAGCAGTGAAGTCAGTGAGCAGCACCTCGGTGAAGGCGTCGGCTGCGGACGCGCGCACCGGGAGGTTCGGCAGTGGGGTTCTAAGCCAGAGCAGATGCAGGACGGGCGACGGGGCTGGCTGTCGAAAAGTGGCGCTGGCACAGGCCACAGAGCAGTACGCAGGAGAGCAGTACCAGCAGTAGGTAAGTGATGATCCCAGAGGGAAGAACGGAGGAGCCAGGCGCCATCAGGATCGCCCGGGTGGAAGTTTTGAGCCCGGGTACCGCAGGACATCGATAGCGAGGTGGTCTCCGGTCAAGCAACCGCGATCCCCGCACCCCCGACAACTTCCAGGTCGGGTCAGCGGAAATAGAAGGCCGGCGCAGTATCAGGGTCGGCAGATGGTGTAGCAGTTCCTTCGGGGCTCGGGTGCCGTACGGCACCCGAGCCCCTCCACGCGTTCCACAGAGAGGTGCAAATGACAGCAGACGACTCGTTCGGCCGTCTCAACGACGACGACTACCCTGCCTACACGATGGGCCGGGCCGCCGAGATGCTCGGTACCACACAAGGTTTCCTCCGCGCCATCGGAGAAGCCCGCCTGATCACCCCGCTGCGTTCCGAGGGCGGCCACCGGCGCTACTCCCGCTACCAGCTGCGCATCGCCGCACGCGCCCGCGAACTCGTCGACCAGGGCACCCCCATCGAGGCCGCCTGCCGCATCATCATCCTCGAGGACCAGCTCGAAGAAGCCCAGCGCATCAACGCCGAATACCGCCACGCCGCCGAATCAGAGAACCCGACGACCGCGGGCTGACGCGTGGCTTCTGGGTCAACTGCCTTGACCAGGATGTTCCCTTCGCCCACATCTTCGTCGTGGGCGTTCTGCTGCGGCGGAGGAGCCAGGGTGACCGCCTCCGTCTGCCGCATGTCGTAGGACGCTTCATCGGCAGGAAGGTGTGAGGCAAGGGCCGCGGGAACTGTGAAGTGGTTTGACGCGCAGAACGGCTGCGGCTTCACCGCCCGGACAGTGGCGGCTCGGACGTGTTCGCCCACCGTACGGCGATCAGCCCGCGCGCGGAGCGTACTGCTGCCCCGGGCAGGTCCTGCTGTCCGACTGGTTCGCACGAACGGTGGGCGTCGGCCGCCTTCAGTCTCAGTCCATGGTGGTGGGATCTGGGGCACTCGTGAGAGCGCCGCGCAGCAGCGCTGCGCTGATCTGCGTCGGGACCCGTATACGGGCTGATGGGCCGCCGTAAACGACGACCGCTCTTCCTGGAACGCTGTGTTCCGGGTGGATCAATATCTATGACCGCGAGACGAGAGTTTAATGTGCCGCGCGGACAGTGTGTTTACTGCAACGGGCAGAGCGGAATTATTGACCGTACGCAGGCCGCTACCGCATGCTACTGTCGATCTCAGTTGCAGTCGTGGTTCCCAAAAACCTCAACGCCTTTCGTCGGCATTTTTAGCTGCGGGGAGCGTTTTGTATTTCCGGTCATCTCCGGGCGGGGCATCATCGCGGCGACCCGGTATCCGTGGATTGCGGGTTCCGGCGTACTGCCCCACAAGGAGATATGACATGGCGTCTGGCACTGTGAAGTGGTTCAACGCGGCCAAGGGTTTCGGCTTCATCGAGCAGGACGGTGGCGGCGCTGACGTGTTCGCCCACTTCTCGAACATCGCCGCTCAGGGCTTCCGTGAGCTGCTCGAAGGTCAGAAGGTCACCTTCGACATCGCGCAGGGCCAGAAGGGCCCGACGGCTGAGAACATCGTTCCTGCCTGACGCTGACGCGCACTTCGTAGCTGGGGCCCGCATCCCTCGGGGTGCGGGCCCCAGCTACGGGCATTCCCCGGGGCTTCCCTGTGGGGCAACGACGCCCGTAGATCCCTCTCCAGGAATGCGGACCTCTTTGAAGATGCACCCGTAGACGTCCGGGATCTCACGTCCGCATGACGTCACCCATTTCATCGCCTGCACTTGCACCGGATTCACCGCGGGCCAGATCTGCTTTCGCATTTCGTTCGGCTCGTTCTTGTGATTCCCCGCGCTGTTCTTCTGCTGCGAGAATTCCTTGATACGTGCCGTATCAAGGAAGGTTCTGAATGAACCCCTCACGTACGAACAACCGCTCCTCCCGCAGCCGTACCGGCGGTCCCGCCTTCGGCTCCGGCGCCGGTTCGCACCGGGGCAACCGCTTCGGCACGCCCGCCCCGAGCCGTTCCGGAGGGCCGAGCCGCCCAGGCGGCCGCGGCCGGCGGCCCGCGGCGGCCTCGGGCGAGTTCGCCCTGCCCAAGACGATCACTCCCGCGCTGCCCGCCGTCGAGGCGTTCGCCGACCTCGACATGCCCGAGCAGTTGCTGGCCTCGCTCACCGCGCAAGGCATGAGCGTCCCGTTCCCGATCCAGGGCGCGACCCTGCCCAATACCCTCGCGGGCCGCGACGTCCTCGGTCGCGGGCGCACCGGCTCCGGCAAGACCCTCGCCTTCGGCCTGGCCCTGCTGGCCCGCACCGCCGGGCAGCGCGCCGAGCCCGGCCAGCCGCTGGCCCTGATCCTCGTGCCGACGCGTGAACTGTCACAGCAGGTGACCGACGCTCTTACCCCCCACGCACGCTCGGTGAGGCTGCGCCTGGCCACTGTCGTCGGCGGAATGCCGATCGGCAGGCAGGTCAGCGCGCTGCGCCGTGGTGCCGAAGTCGTCGTCGCGACGCCGGGCCGCCTCAAGGACCTCATCGACCGGGGTGACTGCCGGCTGAACCAGGTCGCGATCACCGTCCTGGACGAGGCCGACCAGATGGCCGACATGGGCTTCATGCCACAGGTCACCGCGCTCCTGGACCAGGTCCGCCCCGAGGGCCAGCGGATGCTGTTCTCCGCCACACTCGACCGCAACGTCGACCTCCTGGTCCGCCGCTACCTCACCGACCCGGTCGTCCACTCCGTCGACCCGTCCGCAGGGGCGGTCACCACGATGGAGCACCACGTACTGCATGTCCACGGCGCCGACAAGCACCGGATGACGACGGAGATCGCGGCGCGCGAGGGCCGGGTGATCATGTTCCTGGACACCAAGCACGCTGTCGACCGGCTGACGCAGAATCTGCTGAGCAGCGGGGTGCGGGCCGGCGCCCTGCACGGCGGGAAGTCGCAGCCGCAGCGCACCCGGACCCTGGCCCAGTTCAAGACCGGGCATGTCACTGTGCTCGTCGCGACGAACGTCGCGGCGCGCGGTATTCACGTCGACAATCTCGACCTCGTTGTCAACGTCGACCCGCCGACCGACCACAAGGACTACCTCCACCGCGGCGGCCGTACCGCGCGGGCCGGCGAGTCCGGCAGCGTCGTCACTCTGGTCACCCCCAACCAGCGCCGCGACATGAGCCGCCTCATGGCAGCCGCCGGCATCGTGCCGCAGACCACTCAGGTCCGCTCGGGCGAGGAGGCACTCAGCCGGATCACCGGCGCCCAGACCCCCTCCGGCATTCCCGTGACGATCACCACGCCGGTGGCCGAGCGACGTCAGCGCAGCCGCAGCGCGGCCTCCCGCGGTCGACGCAGCCCCGCTTCGACTGCCCGGCGCACGATCGTGCGGCAGTCCTCCTTCGACGCGGCGGCCTAGAACCCTTGATCAGAAAACTGGCCCATCTCTGCAGGAGGCACATCTTGGCACTGGTTCAGATGCAACCCCGCCCGGCGAGCGCCACCCCCGCGCACAGGACAGTGGCCGACACCATGGACACGGCCGGACCGCAGGTCTGCGACGACATGACCATCGAAGTCGCCCTGGCCGTCATGACCAGTGCCCGCACCGAGCACCTGCTCGTCTGCGACAACGACGGCCTGTGCACCCAACTGGTCACCCAGGCCCAGCTCGCCGCGGTCCGTGACAGCCCCGCGTACACGGACCGGGTCCAGCTACGCGACATTCTCGACAACCGCGGGCCGTTCACCTCACCCGCTACCACGATCGCCGAAGCCCAGCACGCGATGCGCGGCCGCCGGTCCGGTGCCCTGCCGGTCGTCGACGAGCAGGGCAGCGCTCCGGGCGTCCTCGCCCTTGCCCACTGAACCGCCTCACCGCGGCGAAACCATTCCCCTTCATTCTTCTCCCTGTGAGGCATCATGCGCTGTGTCATCGCCCGCTTCCCGTTCGACCTCACCAAGAGCGGCGTCCTGGAATCCATGAAGGGCATCAAGCCCGAACAGGTCATCGGCGAGTCCGTGATCATCGGCCGCCGCACCTACCCCGTCAAGCAGGTCGGGCAGGTCATCACACGCCAGGACCGCCGCGATTTCAGCGCCGGCGAAATCCTCCGGGCCATGACCCAACTCGGCTTCACCTGCCCCGGCCTTCCCCACACCGCCGCGCCCACGCGCGTCCTCAACCCGTTCCAACAGGCTTCCGCGATGCTCGGCGCCCCTGCCGCCGTCTGACCGACGCGCAGGCGCAAGCCGCCACCAAAACAACAGTGAGGGTCCTCAGCGCGCAGCAGTGGATTCAGTGGTCGGAGTAGCTGAAGTCGCCCATGGTCCAAGCGCTGACGTCATCGATCGCCACCAAGACCTCCGACACCCGCTGCCTCCAGACTGCTTCGGGAGTCAGCCGCCTCGAACGGCGACGGGCCGCGAACGCGGTGAGCGGCGAGGAAGCCGTCGAGGCTTCGACGCTCCTTCGGTGAGGGGGAGATCCAGCCTGTCGGTTGGGGTCGTCTGGTCAGCGTCTCGCCTCTCGGCGGACAACCGTTCGCCCCCGACGAGGCCGCAGGAGAGCGGCCCCCTGGCCGACTGGGCCGCTTGGGTTACCACGTGCGGCGCGTCGTCCTCGGGGCCGCTCTGAAAAGCACGGAGAGCGCTACCTCGCGGCACTCAACGCCGGTGAATCAGCAGACGCACACGAAGCCGCTGTCGCGGTTAATCAAGTGCTGGAAGAGCAGGGCGCCGGCGGAAACGAGACGGGTCCGTAACTGGAAGCCTGACTGCCCTGCCGGCCAGATCCTGCTTGCCTGACCCGCGCGCCGCCCAGACGAGGAGGGCGGTGCGGCGCCCGCCTCATCGCCCTCTCTCCAGGGTCACTACCCCTTCAGCGTCGCGACCTGGCGAGCGCGTTCGCCGAGTTCTCTTACGGCCCGGACCTTCCGGTGGGGAGCGAGCCGCTTCCGCATCGTCTCGAAGTGCTCGTCGCCGCGAGCGGTTGACAAGCCCACGTAGTCGTCAAGGAACGTATTCCAGGTGCTGCACGCCTCCTCGATGTGTCCCAGTTCGTACTGGCGTTGGGCCATCACGCCGTTGGCGTGGAGTCGGCCCTGCCGTTCCTGTTTGGGTTGTGCCCGGACCGAGCTCTTCAGAGCCGCGATCGAGCCCGCCAGGTCTTTCGTCTCGTAGAGGACGTGGGCGACGTGGAACTGGTAGGCCGCTTGGTCGTATCCGCCGACAGCATCTCGGCGTGAGTCGGCCTTCGAGAGCGCTGCTTCGGCTTCACGCAGGCGAGTGAATGCCTGCTTCCGGTCGCCGACCATGGCTGCCGAGTGTGCCTGCTGACCTCGAAGGAACGCCACCAGCCGCGGGCCGGCCTTGGGTGCAGCTTCGGCAGCTGAGTCCGCGAGCTTCAAGGCCATCTGCCCATGGCGCAGATGTGATGCCTGAAGGCTCATGCCGCGCAGAGTGCGGCAGTAGGTGACGTGGTCAGCAGCAGCCTTGGCGAGGTTCAACGCCTTTACGTAGTACTGCTGTCCGAGGCCGTGCTCTCGTTCGTACATCGCCATCCACCCGGTCAGGTAGGTCAGGTCGGAGGCGGCGGAGAGCATGTCGTTTCTGACCGGCTCGGTTGCTTGGGCTCGCAGGTAGGGCGCGACGGTGTTGACGAGGAATGCCGCGGCCATTGGGCGGGCGTGGCCGCCGCCCAGCTCGTCGAGGATGTCTGCGATGCGGTCGGTCATGGTCCGTACGGTCGCGACTTCGCCCGGCCCGATACGGCCTGTGGGTTTCGTGGCGCGTTCGCGTTCCTCTGCGTGCGCCTCGCCTGCGAAGAGGGGCACGACGAGAGCAGCCGAGTACAAGCCGGCGGCGAGCACGCCGCGTCGTGAGGGGTCCATATCAGCCCTGCCCAGATCCAAGAGGGACTCGACAGTGTCTCCGCTGCCGGAGTCCTCTCCGCCCTTCGGAGGCTGCAGACCCGCTTCCGCATAGGTCACGGGGCGGCCGATCTTGCGTTCGAGTACCTCGATGATGATCGGCCTGACCTGCTCCCTTGGCTGCGTCCCGCTCAGCCAGTGCGAAACGGCGGAGTGGTCGTACTTCAGGGTCATACCGACCTGGACACCGGTGCGGTTCACCGCATTGGCGAGCTGGGTACGCGACCATTGCGCCTGCTTAAGCAGGGTTTCGAGTCCCGTATTGCGGTCGTCCTGGGGTGCTTTGGCCATTGCCAACTCCCGTAGGTTTCACGGCTTTCACGGTCACGCCTCCCTCCTACGGTACCCGGATGGGCACATCTCGCAGTTAGCTCTTCACACGCCGCAACCAAAAGCGGACACGAGAGGAGCGCGTGATGACCGCCGTGACAGACAAGGACCGATCCCCGAGCGTCGACGCTGCCGATCCGGAGGCACTGCCGATCGACGTCGAAGCCATCAGCGATGTCGTGACGAAGGCTTTGGCCATCACGCTGTCCATGCCTGATCGGCAGGAAATCGACCTGACAGCCACCCAGTTGCGTGGAGCGCTGAACCTGTTCGTGACGGAAGAGCTGGGCTTCGACGAGGACCCGGTCGTTCGGCAGATGTACAGAGACGCTTACCGCCTGACGGAGCTGAACGCCCGGCCGACGGCTGAGACTCCGCAGTTCGTTGCCTTCGAGTACACGCGTGAACTCGGCCGACTGACGAGACGTTTCGTCAGTCTCTACCGCGAGCGCCATCCGGAGGGCACCAACGATGGGTAGCCACCGGAGACGCCGGTGACCGACAAGCGGCGGCTGCACGACTGGCGTGAGTGGGCGGGCGCTCTCCTCCCCTTGCTTGTCACCGCCCCCCTCGGCCTTCTGATCTGGTATTTCGGCGACCACTAGCCCCACAGACTCCGCCTCCGAGCGACGACTCATGGCTTCCCCAACGGCCTGACGCCGCAGAGGCGGGAAGAACCCTGCCCGGCTGTTCTCGTGAGGGTCGGCAGTCGGGCGGGCGTACGACGAGTGCGGAGGACCGCTCCGTACTCGACCGGCAAGTGCAAGAGAAGAAGAGGAGTCAGCGATGGAGATCCAGCACGAAACGCAGGCGGACTCGGCGCACACAGCCCTGACGGCGCCCATCACGGGTGACAGCCTGCTCGTCGCCCGTGCGCAGGTGAAGGCGGCGCGGGAGCGTGCGTTCATCCCGTCGGACAACACCGGCGGCCGGTCCGACAGCAACGATTCCTGACGGGACCGGACACATGACCGCTCAGCCCCACGCGGTCGTCGAACGCCTCGGCGAGGACTTCCTCGCCGAGGCGTTCGGCCGCACCTTCCGCGTCATTCCTGGCGATGCCCAGTGCATTGCCGGACTCCTCGACTGGGACGACCTCAACGAGATCATCGCCCGGCACCGCCTGGAACCACCGCGGCTCCGTCTCTCCGCCGACGGCGTGGTCGTTCCCCTCGATGCCTACACCGTGCGTGAAGTAGCCAGGCGCCGAACGGTATGGCATCGAATCCACCCCGCCTCCCTGCACGAACAGCTCGCCCAGGGCGCCACCATGGTGATCGACGCATTCGATGAACTGCACCGAGGCGTACATGGCCTTGCCCATGCTCTTGAGGCCAGGCTCCGCTCCAAGGTCCAGGTGAACCTGTACGCCTCCTGGAAGCCGCGCGAGGGCTTCGGGGTGCACTGGGACGACCACGACGTGGTAGTCGTCCAAGTGGACGGCCGGAAACGCTGGAAGATCTACGGACCGACCCGCGTCGCCCCCATGTACCGCGACGTGACCGAGACCGCCCCGCCGCCCGACGAGCCCGTCGCAGAGTTCGTCCTCACACCGGGGGACATCCTCTACCTGCCCCGTGGCTGGTGGCACGCCGTCTCTGCGTCCGAGGGGCAGCGGTCGCTCCACTTGACGTGCGGGCTCAGCTCCACGACCGGCGTCGACCTCGTGTCCTGGGTTCTGGACACCCTGCGAGCAGAACAGACAGTCAGGGCAGACCTCCCTCATTTCGGGTCCTCCGATCAAAAGCAGCATGTCGTTGACCAGGTGCGCGACCTGCTCGTCAAAGAAATGGCTGACGGAAGCCTGATCGATCGCTACTTCCAGCACCGGGACGCGGACGAGCCCGTACGGTTCCGGCCCAGCCTGCCCTTCGTGGACGCAGTACCGGCCGACCCTGGCGTCAGGGCGCGGATGCTCACCGCACGCCACGCGCTCAGCACGACGGACGACGGCAACGTCGTTCTGACGGCAGGCGGCGAGTCCTGGACCTTCACAGCACCCGCGCTGCCCTTGCTGAAGCGTCTCGCCGACCGATCGGAACACCGGCTCGCCGACCTCGTCAGCGACACCGAACTCACTCTGGGGCAGGCGGCTGCCGTGATCAGTGAACTCGTGAACGGCCAGGTCGCCTCGGTCAGGGGCACGCAGTGAGGGGCGCCGAACTCGGCCTGGGCACCTATCGCACGGCCGGCGTTGCGGCCGCCGCCCAGGCCGCGATCGACCAAGACGTCTCCTGGATCGATACGGCCCCGAACTACCAGCGCGGCACAGCCGAGGAGCAGCTGGCCCCCGTGCTAGGCGCCTTCCCGTCCGTACGTGTGTCGACGAAGGTGGGTTTCCTGGACGCTGCCCGCCAGGTGCGGGCGACGAAGGAGGGCGTGCTCACCCCTTCGCGGACCGGGAAGGGGTACTGCCTCGAACCGTCATATGTGAGGTGGCAGGCAGCACAGAGCAAGGCCGCCCTCGGCCGGATCCCCGACATCACGTTCGTCCACAACCCCGAACACGGTGGACCAGAGCCACACGAGCTCGACGCCCGCCTTCTCGAAGCGTTCCGGACGCTGGAGGAGTGCTGCCGGCAAGGGCTGATCAAGACGTACGGGGTGGCCACGTGGTCGGCGCTGCACGACGGGTCGCTGACGGTCGGCCGCCTCATGGAACTGGCCCACAAGGCCGGAGGCATGACCAACAAGTTCGCAGCGATCCAGCTCCCTTTGAGCCTCGTGCAGCTGGGGCCCATCGCCGACGCACTAAACGGCTGGGGCGTTCTCTTCGACGCCCACGCCGCCGGCCTGGAAGTCTTCGCCTCGGCGCCACTCCACGGCGGAGAGCTGCTAGAGATGGTCACTCCCACCGTCGCGCAGGAAGTGCTTCCTGGAGCCACGCCCATGCAACTGCTGCTCGGGACGGTCGCCTCCACCCCCGGCGTGACACGGATCCTGCTGTCGGCCAGCACCACAAGCCATTGGACGGCAGCCGAGCAAGCCGTAGCCCCGCCCCTCCCACGCCTCTTCGACACCACCGAACTGAGAAAGATCGTCGACGCCTTCCGCGCCTGACCACGCCACAGCAGAACGAATGCGACGAGCATTCGAGTACGCCGCCGCAATCTTCTCTCTCGATGCCGCTGGCGGTGAGGACACCTGGGGGTGGGACGGTAAGACCCTGAGCGGCCCGGCCAGCGGCCACCTCTGGCTGCGGGTGGCCGAGACCAGGGCAGAGAAAGCAGCCAGCGCATCCTGGAAGGGCCCGGAAGAAGCACACGAAGCGATGCCGGACCGCATTCCGCGGCCTCGCTTCCGAGGGGCTTTCGAATGGTCGGCGGACGCGTACGCCTATCGTGCGGAGGTCCACGACCGCGCCGATGGCCGGCCGCTCAATCGGTCGCCCTTGGCGCCATCGCGACTGGACCTCTCCCCCGTGTGGTGGGCCCAGCTACGCGATGCGCTGGACACGATTTCCCTCGTGTCCACAAGCCGTGTGGCTGTTCGCCAAGAACGGCTCTGCTGGGCCTTGCCCCGCTTCCTCGGGACGGACGTGGCCACCGAGGTCCTGGAGTGGAGTACCGCACACGCCGACATCCAGTGGTCGAATCTGACCGGTCCAGAGCTCTGCATCCTGGACTGGGAGCGGTGGGGACTGGCTCCTGCCGGCTACGACGCGGCCACCCTCTACATCTCCAGCCTCGCTGTCCCTTCGGTTGCAGACCGCGTCCTTCGCGAGTTCAAGCCCATCCTGCAGTCCGCCTCCGGCCGCTTCTCCCAGCTGGTCGTGGCCAGCGAGTACCTCCAGGGGATCGAGCGCGGGAACAACCTGGAACTCGAAGTGCCCTTGCGGAAGCACCTCGCCCGCCTGCTCGGTTGACCCTCCCTGTCCACCTGCTTGAGAGCAGACGGACAGGGTGCCGATGGGCGTCACGCCTCGGACGTCGGTTCCGTCCTCAACGACGACGAGGGCGCGCGGCCTCCGAACTTGGGCGGGCGGCGGGCTGAGCGATGTGCCGCCCCTGTTTCGCCGGTCGCTTGTCGGCTCGCGCAGCGGTGGGCATCTCGGCGGGTACGAGATCGAGCCGGTACAAGCGCCAGACGAGCACCTCGCTGACGGAGTCCGCGCTGTCGAGCTCCCGCTGTGCTGCGGCCCTGCGGAGGAGGACCGAGGGGTTATGTCCGGCCCGCTGAGCTTGATCCAGCATGGCCGCCAGGGCGGGCCAGCTGGCCTCAGTCTGGACGCGGCCAGCCAGTTCGGGCAGTGCGGAACGAATTGCGGCGATCTGGTTGTGCTGTGTCCGAGCGGAGAGCTTTTCGCCGTATGCGCGTATGCCAGCCAACGGACTTGCAGCAACGGCCCGGTACGCCGTGCGCAGGTGCATGGCGGTTTGGCGTGCGGCCTCGGCTTGCTGGGCGTGCTGGTGGGCAGCGTGCCAGTGACCGGCGGCGACGACGGCGAGGATCAGAACGTCAAGGACGAGAGCGGTGGCGGCACCGTCTGCTCCGTGTCCGAGGGCATGCCCGGAGTGGACGATCTGGCGAGCGGCCCGTCGGAGTGCGTACATCCGGGTCTGCTCGCCGCGAATGTGGGAGCGGGTTGCGCGCTCGAAGGTCCTTGCGGCATCTCGGAGTTCCTCATGTGGACGGCCCAGGGTGGTTTGAGCGAGAGCGTCGAGGACCTCGCTCACCCCGACGATGTGGGCAGCCGCAGCCTCGTCGTCGGTGGAAGCGATCACGGTGAGGGCTGTGTCGAGGGCTTCGGCGGAGAAGCGGCGGGCGCGGCCCGGCGCGGATTCGCCGGCCCGTTGCATGAGGGCCGGGGGCTCGGGGACATCTCGTTCGGTAGTGAAGCGCTCACGGATTCTGGGCAGGGACAGGTCAGGTGCGAGTTTCGAGCCCGAATACCAGATGGGTTCCTGCTTGGCGTTGCGGTCACCGACGACGGCTACGGAGTAGCCAAGAAGGTCACCGGACGGGGCGACGCGCTTCTTGATCCGTACGCCTTCGGAGGCGAGGCGGCCAAAGAACTCGGCCTCGTCGGAAGCGCCGACGAGGGCACGGTGGACGTGCTCTCGCAGCAGCTCGCGGGATGTGGCCTCTTGGCCGAGGCGTTCGGCTTTGCGGCGCTCGGCGCTTGTGGGGCGTTTGGCAGCGGTGCCATCGCCCTTCTTCAGCTGGCGCAGGCCGAATTCCTTCTCGATCTTGCGGCATTCAGCCTGGGCTCGGATGGCGTCTTTGTGGCGGCGTGGCTGGGTGCGGTCGGCGCGTACGAGGGTGGCAACGAGATGGATGTGGTCGGGGGCGTGCCGGACCGCGATCCAGCGGCATGCTTGCTCGTCCCCTTCAGGGGCGATGCCCGTGGCGTTGACAATGCGGCGTGCGACGGTCGCCCATTCCTCATCGCTGAGGATGCGGTCCGTGTCCGCGGTGCGCACCGAACAGTGCCAGACATGCTTGGCCGGGGCCTTGTCCTTCAGGGCGTCGACCCACTGGTCGAGATCGGCGGCGAGTCCTGTCAATGTGGCGCTCGGGTGGCGGCCGGGATCGGCCACGAAGGGGTCGTACGCGGCAACGATGTGCGGGTCGACGTGGGCTTCGATGTCGCTGGTCCGGTAGAGGTACTTGAGCAGGCCGATCGTCCGACCGCCCGGCGGGTTGATGTCGGGGACCAAGGACTCAACTCACCAGCTTCCGGGCGGCAGCCTTCACCATGGCTGCGGACTCGTAGACCTCGTGAGTGGCGCGAGCGAGGTGGACGACGTCGCCGCCGGAGTTCAGGATCCGCGCCATCTGATTGATGTTGTTGCCGACACGGGCCAGGTCGACGCGGGCCGCTTCGAGCCTGTCGAGAGCCTCGTCCTGGTCGAGTCCGTTCCGGCCGTGGAGTTGTGCATGGACCGCCTGAGCGATGAACCGGGCTTTGGAGACACCCTTGGCGTCGGCGGCAGCCTGGATCTCTGCGTCTTCGGCCTCGCTGGCGCGGAAGGTCAGGCGCTTCACGCGCTGCCGCGGCTGGCGGGAGCGTCGACGGCTCCGCTTGGCTGCGGGCTTGTCCTGCTGGTGGCCGCCCTCGGCCGCCAGCTCCTGGTCCGGCGCCCCCTGGCGCCAGACCTCCTCCGCCACCCCCGGGGCGGAGGAGAGCGCGCTGGACCGGCCCTTGGACGGTCCAGCGCTACAGCTTGCTCCGCCCGGAGCCGGGGTGTAGGCCATCTGCTTCTGAGATGGAGGGAGTTCGTGGTTGAGGTCGTGCATGTGGACTCCTGCAAAAGGTGGTGGTGAGGACCCGCCCTTCCCGTGCTGATTCGAGGAAGGGCGGGCGAGGGCAACGGGCTGCGGAGTCAGCCGGTGCTTGCGGTGGCCTCGTCGAGTTCGGCCTGCAGCAGGTCCTTGACCTTGTCCAGGCGGCTTCGGGAGATGCCGAACCCCTTGTCCCGGATCGCCTTCTCGACGTTGCGGCGCGAGACACGGTCGGCCCGACCGCGGGGAGCCGTACGACCGATGTCGATGGCCTGCTCCAGCGAAATGCTTGGCGGAATGCCTCCCGGCATACCTGCCTGGTGCGGAGTCTTTGCCAGGCGCTTCGCGACGGGCTGCGCCACGTCGTTGGCGCTCGTGGCGGTTGGCGGTGACGTCTCGCGACCCATGTCTCCCACAGCGGGTTTGTGGCCGTCATTGGCGCTGTGACAGATGGGGTTGTGGCGGCCGGCGGTGGTGGGGCGTCGGGCGACGAGGAGGTAGAAGTGGACGGCTCCGGCCAGGGCGAGTGGGGCGATGGCGGAGATGGCTCCGACGGTGTTGTCGTCGAGGGCGAGGCCGTTGTGGCGGGTTTGCTGGTTGAGGCGGATGGCGTGCAGGACGTTGGCCCAGATGCTTGTGGCGGTGGCGATGCCGACCAGCGCCGAGACGTAGAGGCGGGCGGACAGGGGTGCGGTTCGCAGGACGAGTAGGGCGCCGATCCCGATGGCGATGAACCCGTCGATGACGAGCGGGAAGGCGTAGGTGAGCGCCGGGTGGATGTGGCTGGCGGCGGCCATCTGGCGCAGGGCGTCGTAGGAGAGGGCGAAGGCCGCCACGGCCAGCAACGCCACGCCCGTGCGGATCGCGGCGGCCAGGGGCACCGGGGCAGCGGTCGGCGCTGCGGCGAGGGCAGGGGAAGGCAATGGAGAGTGCTCCAGGGGTACGGAGGTGCGGCTGACGTGGCCCGGTGAGGGGGAGAGAGACCCGTCGCGACTCGTTGCATGCCTGGTCAGAGCAGGTACGGGTGGGGCGGTGATGTCGAGTCGACTCGTCACCGCCCCTCGACTCGTCACCGCGCTGACCTGCGCGGGGACGAGTCGCGACGGGTCGTGCCGGGTCAGGCCCCGGCCGTGGTTTCCGGCGCGGGTTCGGGGCAGTAGCGTGCCCAGGAGTCGGCGAACTGCTGGCGGGTGAAGCCCTTGGCCTGGACGTTGCCGTGGAAGCGGTGATTCGCCGAACCGATGCCGTATTCCTGGAGCAGGATCTGCAGGCCCCGGGCGGTCAGGCCGTTGGCGGTGTACTCCGGCCAGGGGGTCTCGTCGTCCTGGTTGAGGATGTCGAGGAGCCGGCTGGTGCGGAGCATCGGCGGGTCGCCTTCGGTGGCGAAGGCGCGCCGGATGTCAGCCAGGAGGCGGATGCCCAGACTGCTGCGGTCCTGATCCTGCTCGGCCTCGTGCTTGGCCATGACCCGGCAGGCGGCACGCGCGAGGTGGGGCCATGGCCCGCCGGCGAGGTCGGCGACGGACACCAGCGGCTGCCAGGTGTCGGCCGCGCGGTCCTGGACCGGCATGGCCGGTGTCAGGTCCATCGCATCGGCGTGAAGCGGGGCCAGCCAGGCGGCGAACCGGTCGCGCAGGGCGTGGAGAGGCGGGGTGTCGCGGTAGGTGCGGAACTCGGCCACCTTCTCGCCCGGCCTGCGGCGGCGCATCCGGATGACGATCGACCGGTCCATGATCGTGTCCGGCAGGTCACCGATGCCCGCGAGGGCCGCCATGGCGAAGGTCGGGAACTTCGACACCTCGTGGTTGGGACCAGAAACCCGCAGGGTGGGGCGGTTGCGCTGGTGCCCTGCATTGAGCAGGCCGCGCATCTCTTCGTTCTTCTCCGCGACCTTCGCGGAGCCGAAGAGGGTGTCGGCCTCGTCGACCAGCAGGGTGGGCGGGGTGTCGGTGATCGACCGGAACACCGCGGCGGCCGAGGCGTTGACCGTGATCAGCGGATCGTGGACGCTCTCGGTGATCACATCCAGCAGCCGCGACTTACCGCACCGCTTCGCCGGCCCCACCACGGCCAGCCGCGGAGCGTGCTGCCACGCCGTCTGCAGGTGCGTCGCCGCAACCCACAGGGTTACCGCTGTGAAGGCTTCCTCGCTGGGCAGCACGACGTACCGGCGAAGCTGCTCCCGCAGCTCCGTCAGCACCCGCTCGCCCTCGGAGGCCGAGGAGTTGTCGGGTCCGTCCACGGACGGTCCAGGCTCGGACGGCTGTCCGGGAATGGCGACCGGCGGCCAGGAAGGCTTGTCTGGGGTGGAATAGGGCTCGGCTCCGGCATGTTCCACGGGGCAGCTCCTCGTCTGGCGGTGGCGGGCTTGCGCGCCCTTGCCGCCGGGTTGGTTCTTCACGGGCCGTTCGGGGTTGCTGGAGGAGATGGGGTGGAGCGCACAGGACCTGGCCGACCAGTGCGAGCAGCTCGGGCACCCCATCCCGCGCAACGTGATCGCCAACATGGAGTCCGGCCGCCGGGCCAGCCTTCCGCTGGTGGACGTCATGGTCCTGGCTGCCGCCCTGGAGACGTACCCGGCCTGCCTGATCTTCCCGGTCGGCTACGTCGACCAGACCCAGGAACTCCCCTTCCAGAGCCTCGTCCCCACCTGGGACGCCCTACGGCGCTTCACCGGCGAACAAGAAGTGCCCGGACACGACCTGGGCCTGGTCCCCGACTTCGAAGCCCACGCCAGCCTCGTACGCACCGCCCTGGCCGCACTCGAAGAAGAAGAGCAAGCACGGTTCACGGCCAGGACGGCAACCGGCCGCGCCCAGCAGGAAGAAGCCGAACGCAAGCAGAGCGCGTACGCCGACCAGGCCATCTCCGCCAAGTACAAGCTCCGCCACCTCCGCCGGGAACTCCGCGAGGACGGAGCCACCCCACCCGACCTCCCACCCGCACTCCACGACGTCGACCCGCCCGAGTGGGTCGTCCCTGACACCACCACGGAGGAACGCCTTTGAAGGGCTCCACACACCGCCGCTGCTACTGCCGCGACCCCAAGACCGGCAAGCCGCTCGGCAAGAAGTGCCCCAAGCTCACCAGCCGCAAGCACGGCTCCTACTCCATACGCCAGGAACTCCCACCCCGCGAGGACGGCACCCGCCGCTCCTTCAACCGCGCCGGCTACGAGACGCTGAAGGCCGCGCAGTCCAACCTGGACCATGTACGGGCTCTCATCTCCATCGCCGATTCCGACGACGAGCACGACCTGGCCCGCATCGCAGCCCTGCTCGAACAGGTCGCGGACGAGAAGGCTCCGCTGCCCGACGTAGAAGACACCCGCAGGCGCTTCAGGGCGGGCCTGGACCTGATCGGCCGACGAACCGTGGGCGAATGGCTCGACCAGTGGCTTCTTTCGAAGAAGTCACGGAAGACGACGCTCAACGGGTATGCCTCGCACATCCGCGTGCACCTGAAGCCGCGCATCGGCCATGTCCGCCTCGACCGTCTCAATGTCGGCCACCTGGTGGAGATGTACGACGGCATAGCCGACGCCAACGAGGTGATCCAGGCGGAGAACCTCGAACGCCGCGAGCAGATCGCCAGGTGCAAGCCCAGCAAGCCCGGCCGCCCCATTGCAGCCGAGCGGGCGCGGCTCGCCGTCGAGCGGGAAAAACTCGCCGAGATGAAGCCTTTCCGGAAGATCACCGGCCCAGCGACGCAGCAGAGCATCCGGCGCACGCTGCGAGCGGCTCTGAACGCGGCAATCGCCCAGCAGTACATCACCTTCAACCCGGCCTCCCACGTCGAGCTGGAGTCCGGCAAGCGCCCCAAGCCCCTGCTCTGGACGACCCAGCGGGTGGAGCGCTGGCATGCCACCGGTGAGCTGCCGTCACCGGTGATGGTCTGGACACCGGCGCAGTTCGGCACGTTCCTGGACGCGGCCGAATCCGATCGGCTCTACGCCCTCTTCCACCTCGTCGGCACCCGTGGCCTTCGCAGGGGCGAGGCCGTTGGCCAGAGCTGGACCGATGTCGACCTGAACGCCGGCCTCATCACCCCGGCCAAGGAAATCGTCGTCGACGGTTGGGACACCTACGAGTCAGCCCCCAAGACCGACGGCAGCGCCAGCACGATCGCGTTGGACAGCGTCAACGTCGCTCTTCTGCGCGAGCACCACAAAGCGATGCTGAGCGCCCGGGAGAAGTGGGGCGACGCCTGGAACGAGACCGGCAAGGTCTTCACCCGTGAGGACGGCTCCTGGCTGCACCCGGAGACGGTTTCCGAGACGTTCCGCCGCATCCTCGCCACCACCGACCTGCCGCCGATCACCCTGCGCGACCTGCGTCACGTCGCGGCCACTCTCACCCACGGCGGGGGTGGTGACCTCCACACGATCAAGGAGACGCTGCGCCACTCCACGATCACGCTCACGTCGGACACGTACACGAGCCTGCTGCCCGAGGTCGACAAAGCCGCGGCAGAAGCCGCCGCCGCGCTGGTGCCACGTGCCCGTAAGGCCCCCGCCGTAGCCCCTGCTGTCGGACCGTCCGCTCACGCATCGCTCACGCAAGAGGCCGGGAACGACGAAGCGCCCCGACCGGACGAAGCCGATCGAGGCGCTAAGTAGCAGGTCAGATGGGGTTTCCCCTCCCTGCTTCGCGTAGGCCGTGTGGGACTCGAACCCACAACCAACGGATTAAAAGTCCGCTGCTCTGCCAATTGAGCTAACGGCCCCCGGCGAATCACCCCTGAGCATAGCCCGCCGGGGCCCGGTCGCCGATCGGGTATCGGTTGCCGGGCCCCGTCGCGACGGGATCAGGAGGCATCAGAGGGGCTTCACCGGGGTGTCGGCGAAGCTTCCGCGAGGCTCGTCGGGGGCGGTAGTGCGCTTGTGATTCGGGTTGAGGAACCAGTGCCGGGCGGAGGCCAGCCACCACGTCGCGGCGAAGCCGAGGACCACCAGGACCGCGATGGGGGCGTAGTTGAACGTCTCCCAGGTGACCGGCGAGACCTGCGGCAGCATGAAGAGCACCGTGATGATCAGGACCCAGGCCACCGCGACGACGCCGATCGGGCGGGACCAGCGGCCCAGGTGCCAGGGGCCCGGAGTGAAGTCGTCGCCCCGGAGCAGGCGGAGCAGAGTGGGGATGACGTAGGCGATGTACAGGCCGATCACGGCGATCGAGGTCACCGCCGCGTACGCCGTGACGTTGATCAGGTACGGGAGGCCCAGGGCCAGGGCGCCGAGGGCGGCGAGCCAGACCGCGGCGACGGGGGTGCGGGTGCGGGGGCTGACCGTGTGCCAGACGCGGGAGAAGGGCAGGGCACCGTCCCGGGAGAAGGCATAGATCATGCGGCTGTTGGCGGTCACGGACGCCATTCCGCAGAAGAGCTGCGCGCCGATCACGACCAGCAGCAGGAGCTTGCCGGTGGTGGCGCCGAGTGCGTCCAGGAGGATCTGGGCGGGCGGGGCGCCGGTCGGGGAGTTCAGCGCTCCGTCGTACGACTGGATGGCGAACGTGAAGCCGAGGAGGAGAACGAAGCCGGCGATCCAGGAGGTCCAGATCGACTGGACGATGCCGCGCGGGCCCGCCGTGGCCGCGTCGTGGGTCTCCTCCGTCATATGGGCGGAGGCGTCGTAGCCGGTGAAGGTGTACTGGGCCATCAGCAGGCCGATCATCACGACGTAGAAGCCGCTGCCCCAGCCGGTGTTGTTCACGAACTCGGTGAAGACGAAGGACGCCGACTGATGCTTGTCCGGCACGAAGGTCAGAGCGCCGACAATGACAGCGACCCCGAGGACGTGCCACCACACGCTCACGCTGTTCAGGATCGCGACGATGCGGACCCCGAAGGTGTTGAGCAGGCCGTGCAGCAGCAGGATCGCGGCGAAGAGCAGGATCGTACGGGCAGGCGTGACCACGAAATCGAACTGGAGGTTCAGATACGCGCCCAGGAAGGACGCCGCCCCGAAGTCGATCCCGGCCGTGACGGCGACCTGGCCGAGGACGTTGAACCAGCCCGTGAACCAGGCCCAGGCCGCCGCCGAGCGCGGCGGGGCCAGCCGGTGGGCCCAGAAGTAGAGGCCGGCGGAGGTCGGGTACGCCGAACAGATCTCGGCCATCGCCAGGCCGACGAACAGCGTCATCAGGCCGACGCCGACCCAGCCCCAGGTGATGACGGCGGGACCGCCGGTGTTCATGCCGAAGAGGTAGAGCGTGAGGCATCCGGAGAGCACCGAGATGATCGTGAACGAGACGGCGTAGTTGGAGAATGCCGACATACGCCGGGCCAGCGTCTGCGTGTACCCGAGCTGCGCGAGACGCTCCTCGTCGGAAACGCCCGGTGGTGGCCTGTCCTCGCCGGTGTCTGTTGTCATGTCCCCAGCGATGCCCTCGCCTCGGAGCACACATGCGGTCGCCATGGTTACGACTGGGAAAACATGCCGGGCAACACGCCACACAGCAACGGGAAGGGCCTCAGCTCAACGCTCAGCTGATCCTTGTGTACTTCTTCCAGCGCGTATCGGCCAGCTTCCTCGGCGTCGAGAAGCCCCCCACGTGGTTCGCGTTGTAGAGGTACACCGCACCCGCGGGCGTCCGCGCGAGGATGTCCTGCCGCCCGTTGTGGTCCATGTCGCCGCTGCCGACGATCGCGTTGTACTTGCCCCAGCCCGAGCCGATCTTCGTACGTGGAACAAAGCCGCCCTTGCCGTTGCCCCGGTAGAGCCAGAGCACCCCGGCGCCGTCCCGCGCCACGATGTCCGCGCGGCCGTCGCCCGACAGGTCACCGCGTCCGGCGATGGCGGTGTAGCTCTTCCAGGTGGTGACCTTCGTACGGCCCGCCAGGGAGCCGTCGCTCTTGCCGCGGTAGAGCCAGACCACACCCGAGGTGTCACGGGCGAGGATGTCGGGGAGGCCGTCGCCGCTGAGGTCCCGGGCGGCCACGATCTTGTTGTATTTGGACCAGCCGGTGCCCAGTTTCACCTTCGGGGCGTCGCCGACCTCCCCGTATGCGAGCGGGTTGGGAATGCGGTAGAGCGAGCCGCCCGGTGTACGGGCGAGCAGGTCGCCCTTGCCGTCACCGCCCAGGTCGCCCAGCTCCGTCAGGAAGTTGAAGTCGTCCTTCCAGTCGAGCATCGAGCCCACGCTGTCGACGTAGCAATCCTCGAGTCCGGCCTGCTGGTTCGTGGTGCAGAGGTCGATGAGGTCGCCGGGTTCCCGCGCCAGGACCGAGCCGCTGATCCGTTCGTCGAGGTCGACGTCACGGGTCCAGTCGGTGATCGTGGACCGGTAGGACGAGATCCGGGTGTAGAGGCGTACCCCTCCCTGGACACAGCCGGTCGCACTGGTGGCCGATACGGCGATGAGCTTGCCCCCGCCGACGAGCGCTCCGCCCGCGTCGCCGAAGCACTGGTCCTCGTCCGCGACGGGGGGCGCGCCGGGCGCCGGTACGGTGCAGAGCGTGCCGCTCGGCAGCGTGCGGCCGAGCAGAATGGCGCAGGACGCCGCCGACTTGAGCACGACCTGCTCGGTGTGGCGGACCCGCGGGGCGTCGTTCAGATCCAGGCCCGACCACGAGTGGAACGTCGCCTTGGCGCCTGTGGCGTACAACGCCGTGTCGCCCGACGACGCCAGCACCGGCTTGCCGTAAGCGGCCGGCGTCGCCCGGATCGCCACCGAGAACCCACCCCGGCGCATGGCCGCGTCGTACGCCGGGTGGCTGCGATAGCGCGGATCGCTGCTGCCGCCCCGGAGCTGACCGCTCTTCAGGTCGTATTCCCACTCCATGTCCGTACTGCTGCGGCCGGTGAAGCAGTCGGGCGTGGCCAGAGTCCGGGTCCTGGACAGCGTGATGCCCGTGCAGGCCCGGTGGGAGCCGTCCACGTAGTCGTCGTAGTAGAGCGGGATGAGCCACGAGGGGACCGTCGTGGCCGCCCGGGCCTGCGGCGCGGAGCCCAGCAGCCCGGCGAGCACGGCACCGGCAGCGGCGGGGTCGGCGCGTCCGCGGCACTGGCGGTCGGCATCGTGCCGAGACCGGCCGCGACCACCGTGAGAGCGGCCAAGGCGGCACGACGGCGCCCGACGGAACGGCTGTGTGGAGAAGCAAGGCGAGCCAAAAGGGTCAGTCCTCCCCGAAATGCCCGAAAGGCATGAAGGGCACAGGTGATCAAACGGCAGACTGCCGCAAAGGAATCATGCAGGCCCCCCGGCCGCGCCCCTGTGCAAGTCGCCGGATGTTAAAAGCCGTTACTCATGTGATGGAAGTGAAAAGAAAAGCGGGCCCGCTCGTAAAGAGCGGGCCCGCTTTCCGAAGAACCTCAGCAGACCTTCAGCAGGTCTGCTTCACAGCTTTCAGCCGTTGCGCTTCCAGCGCGGCTTGTCGTCACGGCGGCCGAAGGAACCGGTGTTGGTTCCGGTGCCACGGTGGTCGTCGCGGCGGCCGGTCGGACGATCGCTGCCACCGGAGCGGAAGCCGCCGGAGGGGCGGTCGTCACGACGGTCGCGGTTGAACGGACGGTCGCTGCCACCGGAGCGGAAGCCACCCGAGGGGCGGTCGTCACGACGGTCGCGGTTGAACGACGGGCGGTCGTTGTCGCGGCGGTCGAAGGAACGGCCACCACGGTCGTCACGACGGTCGTTGGAGCGGAAGCCGCCCGAAGGACGGTCGTCACGACGGTCGCGGTTGAACGACGGACGGTCGTTGTCGCGGCGGAAGCCACCCGACGGACGGTCGTCACGACGCTGGAAACCACCACGGTCGCCACCGCGGTCGTCACGACGGTCCCGGCTGAACGACGGACGGTCGTTGTCGCGGCGGAAGCCACCCGACGGACGGTCGTCACGACGCTGGAAACCACCACGGTCGCCACCGCGGTCGTCACGACGGTCGTTGCCACCGCGGTAGCCGCCACGGTCGCCGCCGCGGCTGTCCCGGCGGTCGAAGTTGCCGCGGTCGTCGCGGCGGTCGTCGCGGGCGGTGGCCTGCTCCGGTACGGAGACAGCGGCCTCGATCGCGGCCTCCGCCTCGGCGGCGGCCTCGGCCACCGCGGCCTCGGGGTCCTCGCCCCGCTCGCGCGCGGCACGGGCGACCAGGCGGTCGGCCTCCTCGCGCAGCTCACCGGCGCGGCGCTGGACGCGCTCCAGCTGCTTGGTCAGATCGGCGACCTCGCGCTCCGCCTGCTTGGCGGCGTTGTTCGCGGAGTCGGCCTGGACCTCGGTCAGCGAACGGGCGCCGGTGATCTCGGCGACCTCCGGCTCGAAGGCACCCGCGCCGCCCACGATGTGACGCGAGGCGTCGACGCCCGCGTCCTCCATGAGACGGAAGATCTGACGGCGCTGGTGCGGCAGCGCCAGCGAGACGACGACACCGGACTTGCCGGCACGGGCGGTACGGCCCGAGCGGTGCAGGTAGTCCTTGTGGTCACCGGCCGGGTCCACGTTCAGCACCAGGTCGATGCCGTCGACGTGGATACCGCGGGCGGCGACGTCGGTCGCGACGAGCGCGTTGACGTAACCGTCCTTGAAGTCGGCGAGCACGCGGGTACGGGCACCCTGCGTCATGCCGCCGTGGAGTGCGTCCGCCTTGACGCCCGCCTCGACGAGCTGCTCGGCGATGCGGTCGGCGCCCAGCTGGGTGCGGACGAAGATGATGGTGCGGCCCTTGCGGGCGGCGATGGCGGAGGTGACCGGCGCCTTGTCCTTCGGCTTCACGACGAGGACGTGGTGCGTCATGGTCGTGACGTTGCCCTGGGCGCTGTCGACCTCGTGGCTCACCGGGTTGTTCAGGTAGCGCTTGACCAGCGTGCCGATCTCGTTCTCCATCGTGGCGGAGAAGAGCATGCGCTGACCGCCGACCGGAACCTGGTCGAGCAGCTCGGTGACCTCGGGCAGGAAGCCCAGGTCGGACATCTGGTCGGCCTCGTCGAGGACGGCGACCTGGACGTTCTCCAGGGAGCAGGCGCCCCGGTTGATGATGTCGCGCAGCCGGCCCGGGGTGGCGACGAGGATGTCGACACCGCGCTCCAGCGCGTAGATCTGGTTGCCCATCGACGTACCGCCGCAGACGACCTTCATCTTCAGGCCGAGCACATCGCCGTACGGCTGAAGCGCGTCCGCGACCTGCATCGCGAGCTCACGGGTCGGGGTGAGGATGACCGCGCGGGGCTTCTTCTTCTCGGTGTGGCCGCCGGCCAGCGTGGCCAGGGTCGGCAGACCGAAGGAGAGGGTCTTGCCGGAGCCGGTACGGCCACGGCCCAGGATGTCCTTGCCGGCCAGGGCGTCCGGAATGGTCGCGGCCTGGATCGGGAAGGGTGCGGTCACACCGTTCTGCGCGAGCTTGCGGACGATGCCCTCGGGCAGGCCCAGGTCGCCGAAGGTGACGGTCGGCTCGGCGTCCGCGTCGACGGCGGAGTCGGCGTCGGCCTGCTCGGCCCGGGGGGCGTCGGCCTCGATGGAGTCGGCGGACTCGGCGACGACGGCCTCTGCGGCCTCGACGAGCTCGTCGTTCTCGATGTTCTCGGGCATGACGGTGTGGTCAGAACTGGAAATTGACATGCGAAATGCGAAACCTTCCGGAGTCTCGGCACGCGCCCGTAACTCCGTGATTCGCAATTTCGACCGCCTCAATGCGGTCCAGCCACGGCAAGGGAGAGTACGCGCCACACGGCGCGCTTCTGTTTCGGCGCCGGGCAATGGGATCAAACGATCTACTACCATACGCACTCCCCCCCACATTGCGCAAACCGCCCTCCCTCGGTCCCCTGCTACACCGGCCCCACCTGCGGCGAGACATGCGGCGTCCGCAGCGCCGACGGCCCCTCCAGCGCACGCATAGCGCGCTTGCGGAGCTGAGCCGCCGACGAGGCGGACGGCTGCGGCGACGGTTCCGAGGGCTCCGGCTCCGGGGAGGCGGGCGGCTCGGGGGTGGCCGACTCGGACGGCGGCGGGGATTCGGGCTGATGCGGCACCCCGGGCCCCGGCTGGGAGACCGAGGGCACCGGCAGCCCGCCACCCCCCGCCGACCCCGGATCACCCGACTTCGTGCCGGGGCGTACGCCGCCGGGCGAGCCGGAAGGGCCTGCGGAGCCGCTCGGCTCCGCCGATTCGGCCGCCTCCCGTTCGGAATGCGCCTCGGCACCGCCACCACCGTGGCGGGCGCCGCCGACGCCCGCCACGGTGCCGCCGTCCGGCCCCGCCGCGCTCCCCTTCGGCCCGGACGACGACGGCGGAGCCGGTTTCCCTCCGTCGTCGCCGACGCTCATACAGCCTGTGGACGCGGCGACCGTCACTGCGATGACGGCCGCCCATCGGACGGTGGCGGACAACTGGCGCACGGGAGGCACCTCCGGGGTACGAAGAGGGGGCGGAGCGGTACGGGAAGAAACGGGGGGCACTGTGCCCAACTCCCGTTGCCCCGCCGGGGACACGCCCCGCGCCCGGCCCGCACACCTCCCGCACGCCTCCTGCGCGCCACCCGCACGGCGCTCGCGCGCTCATCCGTAGCCGAGCGCGTGCAGCCTCTCGTCATCGATGCCGAAGTGATGGGCGATCTCATGGACGACCGTGATCTCGGTCTCGGCGACGACGTCCTCTCGCGACTCGCACATCCGCAGCGTCGGCCCGCGGTAGATGGTGATCCGGTCCGGCAGCACCCCCGCGTACCACTCACCGCGATCGGTCAGCGGTGTCCCCTCGTAGAGCCCGAGCAGCTCCGGATCGCCCGGGTCGGGTTCGTCCTCGACAAACACCGCGACGTTGTCCATCAGCCGCGTCAGCTCCGGCGGGATCCGGTCCAGCGCCTCGGCGACCAGTTCTTCGAACTCCTCGCGCGTCATCTCCAGCACCCCGCCATTGTCCCGTACGGCCGCGCGCCGGGCCTGGTCGCCGCCGCCCACCGGCCGGGCCGAGATCACCCCGGGCGGTCCTGGCCCGACGACGGCCGAGGTCAGCCGCCATCTGCCGGAGGAGAACCCGGCCGGAGCGACCCCTTCGCCTATTCGGTTTGGCTGACGCCGAAACGCCGTAGTACAGTCTCCGACGTGCCCAAGGGCGCCGGTCAGGGCTTGACCGTTCTGAGACCCTAGAGGTTGAAGGAGAAGCGGAACCTCTCGAGGGAAAGCGGAGTCACATGCTTCTCACGTCCCCTCGGGCGACAGACGCAGAAGCAGCAGCACTAGCAGTTCTGCCCTCATCGTCTAGTGGCCCAGGACGCCGCCCTTTCAAGGCGGTAGCACGGGTTCGAATCCCGTTGGGGGCACGCATTACCTTGTGCGACACTTAGTCGCACAAAAGCTTGGTCCTGTGGAGCAGTTTGGAGTGCTCGCCACCCTGTCAAGGTGGAGGCCGCGGGTTCAAATCCCGTCAGGACCGCTGCAGCCCTTATGGGCTGCGTGGCTGGGTAGCTCAGTTGGTACGAGCGATCGCCTGAAAAGCGATAGGTCGCCGGTTCGATCCCGGCCCCAGCCACCACCCGAAGGCCCCGTCCGATGGACGGGGCCTTCGCCGTGTCAGGCCTCTTCCCGGTCCGCCGAGTTCACGCCCCGGCCGCGCCACGCCCGTACCGCCAGAACGAGCAGCACCACCGCGACCGCGGCCACCAGCACCATTGCGTCGGACACATGCTCGCCGATGCGCTGGGCCCACTGCTCGACGGCGAACGACTCGTCCACGTCCAGCAGTCCGGGCAGCGCCGTCGTCCCGTCGTACGCGAGGAACAGCGCGCCGAGACCGATGAAGAAAAGCCCCGACAGCAGCGTCGTGGTGTGCAGCTCGAAGCGGCCGAGCCGGAAGGTACGACCGCGCAGCCAGGCCCGTCGGCCCAGGTCGAAGCGTTCCCAGAGCAGAGCGAGCAGAAAGAGCGGGACAGCCATCCCGAGGGCGTAGACGGCGAGCAGCAGTCCGCCGTAGACCGGGCTGGCGCTGACCGCCGCCACGGTGAGGACGCTGCCGAGGATCGGCCCCGCACAGAAACCGGCCAGTCCGTATACAGCGCCCAGCGCATAGACGGATACGGCGGTGGTCGGGCGGATCCGGCCGCTGAGTGCGGCGATCCGGCGCGAGGCGAAGCCCAGGCCCACGATCTGCGCGATACCGAGCGCGATGATCAGCCACCCGGCGCCGAGGACGAGCGCGTCGCGGTGGCTGTAGAAGAGCCGTCCGGCGTACGAGCCCGCGGCGCCGAGCGGGACGAGGGTGGTGGCCAGACCGGCGTAGAAGATGCCGGTACGGGCCAGGAGCCGCGAGGCGGAGTCGATGGAGTACGCGAAGAAGGCGGGCAGCAGCAGCGCGCTGCACGGGCTGACCAGGGCGAGCAGCCCGCCGAGGAAGGCCGCGAAGTAGCCGATGTCAGCCGTCATTTCGCGCTGCCCTCGGCATCCTCGTCGCCCTTGGCGTCCTCGGTGTTGCGGGCCTTCTCGGCCGCTTCCTCGATGGCCTGGGTGAAGGTCTCCATCGGCTGGGCTCCGGCGATCGGTCGGCCGTTGATCAGGAACGAGGGGGTGGAGGTCGCACCGATCCCGTACCCCTGTTCCTGGTCCTTGCCCACCGCGGCGGAGGCGGCGGAGCTGTCGGTGTCGCGCGCGAACCGGTCGAGGTCCGCGACCCCGGCCTGCTGGGCGAGCGCCTTCAGCCGGTCCTTGCCGAACCCTTGTTCCTTGGCCCCCTCGGCGTACGCGGCACGGTGGAACTGCCAGAAGCGGCCCTGCTGCCCGGCGGCCCAGGCGGCGCGGGCGGCCGCCTCGGACTCGGCGCCGAAGATCGGGAAGTTGCGCCACTCGATGCGCAGGGTGCCGTTTTCGACGTACTTCTTCACCAGGGCCGGTTCGGTGTCACGGGCGAATTTGCCGCAGTAGCCGCACTTGAAGTCGGCGTACTCGATGAGGACGACGGGCGCGTCCACCCTGCCCTGCGCGAGCTTGTCACCGGCGTCGCGCCGGGCGAGCTTCGCCAGTTCCGGGTAGACGCCGGCGTCCGGGTCCGCAGTGACATCGGCGGCCGACGAGGAGGAGGAAGAGGGAGAAGCCGAGTGGTCGGGGGCGGTGGCCCGGTAGGAGACGAAGCCGAGCAGAGCTGCGGCGATGACGACTCCGGCGCCGTAGATCAGCGGCTTCCTGGACGACGGCGTACGTGAGGACGTGGACTTGGGCATGCGGGACTCCGTGCTGGTGATGCGGGAGGAAAAAAGGACGGTCGGTCGGAGAGCGGCCGTCTACACCCTCAGTACGGAGAGCTCGACCGGAGTGGGCGCGGCAGCCGCGGGGCCGCGCAGCTTTATCCGTGCGGGCGGGCGGACGGGTCCCTGTCCGGTGGCGGCGGGCAGGCCCCACTCGGCGAGGCCGGGCGCCTGGTCGTACGCCGCACGGGTCCGGCCCGGCAGAGCGGGCTCGCCGTCCTCGTGCTTCCGGCTCTTGCCGCACCCGGGGGCCCCGTGCCGGTCCACGGCCGACGCGGTGGCCGGGGCGGGGCCGGTGGACGCGGCATCCCTGACGGGGGCGGCCTCAGCAGCCGCCCTTTCGGCGCCGGCCTCAGCAGCCACGACCGCCGTACGTCCTGCATCACCCGCGGCAGCCGTCGCCGGACCGCAGAACAGCCCCAGTGCGACCGCGAGCACCGCCACCAGGCAGCACCACTGCGTACGGGACACGGCGACCGGCCTTTCCGGACGGGGCAACGGGTGGTCAGCTGCCGGAAATGGTACGTGCTGTGATCCCGCACCTCCGCGCAGTGCCGATGTGGTGACCCGGACCGCACGAAATATATTCGCCGTTCTTCGGACCCGGGTGAGATCCTGGGCTCCGTATGTCTACTTCCTTCGCTGATCTCCAGTACCGGCTCGGACAGCTCTCGCTCCGCGATGCACACCGGCTCGGCCGCCGTCTCGAAGGGGCGCGCCGCATCCGTAAGCCCGAGGCCCGGCAGACCGTGCTGGACGAGATCGCCACCGAGGCCGGAAAGGCAGCCGAGCGGCTCGCGCTGCGTGCCACGCGGATGCCTGCCCTGTCGTACCCGGAACAGCTCCCGGTCAGCCAGAAGAAGGACGAGATCCTGGAGGCGATACGCGACCACCAGGTCGTGATCGTCGCCGGGGAGACCGGCTCCGGCAAGACCACGCAGATCCCGAAGATCTGTATGGAGCTGGGGCGCGGTGTCCGGGGCATGATCGGGCACACCCAGCCGCGCCGGATCGCGGCCCGAACGGTCGCCGAGCGTGTCGCCGACGAGCTGAAGACCCCGCTGGGCGAGGCGGTCGGCTGGAAGGTCCGCTTCACCGACCAGGTGAACCCCGACGCGACGTTCGTCAAGCTGATGACGGACGGCATCCTGCTCGCCGAGATCCAGACGGACCGCGAGCTGCGCGCGTACGACACGATCATCATCGACGAGGCCCACGAGCGGTCGCTGAACATCGACTTCCTGCTCGGCTATCTGGCCAGGCTGCTGCCCAAGCGCCCGGATCTGAAGGTCGTCATCACGTCGGCGACGATCGACCCCGAGCGGTTCGCGCGCCACTTCGGCGAGGCACCGATCGTCGAGGTCAGCGGGCGTACGTACCCGGTCGAGGTGCGCTACCGCCCACTCCTCGAGGAGGAGGGCGACGACTCCGACCGCGACCAGATCACCGCGATCTGCGACGCCGTCGACGAGCTCCAGTCGGAGGGCCCCGGCGATGTCCTGGTCTTCCTCTCCGGCGAGCGCGAGATCCGCGACACCGCGGACGCGCTGAACAAGAAGAACCTCCGCCACACCGAGGTGCTCCCCCTCTATGCCCGCCTCTCGCACCACGAGCAGCACCGCGTCTTCCAGCGCCACACGGGACGCAGGATCGTCCTGGCGACCAACGTCGCCGAGACCTCGCTGACCGTCCCCGGCATCAAGTACGTGATCGACCCGGGCAACGCCCGCATCTCCCGCTACAGCCACCGCACCAAGGTCCAGCGGCTGCCGATCGAACGGATCTCGCAGGCCAGCGCCAACCAGCGCAAGGGCCGCTGCGGGCGTACGTCGGACGGCATCTGCATCCGGCTGTACTCCGAGGACGACTTCCTGACCCGTCCGGAGTTCACCGACCCCGAGATCCTGCGTACGAACCTGGCCTCCGTCATCCTCCAGATGACCGCGGCCGGCCTCGGCGACATCGAGAAGTTCCCCTTCATCGACCCGCCGGACCACCGCAACATCCGCGACGGCATCCAGCTCCTCCAGGAACTCGGTGCGCTCGACCCGGACGAAAAGGATCCGAAGAAGCGGCTCACCCAGCTCGGCCGGAAGCTCTCGCAGCTGCCCGTCGACCCGCGCCTGGCCCGCATGGTCATCGAGGCCGAGCGCAACGGCTGTGTGCGCGAGGTCATGGTGATCGCCGCCGCGCTCTCCATCCAGGACCCGCGCGAGCGGCCCTCGGACAAGCAGACACAGGCCGATCAGCAGCACGCCCGCTTCAAGGACGAGACCTCCGACTTCCTGGCGTTCCTGAATCTGTGGCGGTATATCCGCGAGCAGCAGAAGGAGCGCGGCTCGTCCAGCTTCCGCCGGATGTGCAAGCAGGAGTATCTGAACTTCCTGCGCATCCGCGAATGGCAGGACATCTACGCGCAGCTGCGTACCGTCGCCAAGCAGATGGGCATGCATCTGGAGGAGCCCTCGGCGGACCTGGCCGCGCCCGAGCAGTCGGTGCACACCTCACTGCTGGCCGGGCTGCTCTCGCACATCGGGCTGAAGGACACCGAGAAGAACGAGTACCTGGGTGCCCGCAGCGCCAAGTTCGCGATCTTCCCCGGATCGGCGCTCTTCAAGAAGCAGCCACGGTTCGTGATGTCGGCCGAGCTGGTCGAGACGTCCCGGCTGTGGGCGCGGGTCAACGCCAAGGTCGAGCCGGAGTGGATCGAGCCGCTGGCCCAGCACCTGCTGAAGCGCACCTACAGCGAACCGCACTGGGAGAAGGACCAGGCGGCGGTGATGGCGTACGAGCGCGTCACGCTCTACGGAGTGCCGATCGTCGCCCAGCGCAAGATCAATTTCGGCCGTATCGACGCCGAGGCCTCCCGCGACCTGTTCATCCGCAACGCCCTGGTCGAGGGCGACTGGCGGACGCACCATCAGTTCTTCCACGACAACCGCAAGCTCCTCGGCGAGGTCGAGGAGCTCGAGCACCGTGCGCGGCGCCGCGACATCCTCGTGGACGACGAGACGCTCTTCGACTTCTACGACCAGCGCATCCCCGATCACGTGGTGTCCGGGGCGCACTTCGACTCCTGGTGGAAGCACAAGCGCCGCGACGAGCCGGACGCGCTGGACTTCGAGCGCTCGATGCTCATCAACGAGAAGGCCGGGGCCGTCACCAAGGACGACTACCCCGACTCCTGGCGGCAGGGGAAGCTCAAGTTCAGGGTGACGTACCAGTTCGAGCCCGGTGCGGACGCGGACGGTGTGACCGTCCACGTCCCGCTCCAGGTGCTCAACCAGGTCACCGCCGAGGGCTTCGACTGGCAGATCCCGGGCCTGCGCGAGGAAGTGGTCACCGAGCTGATCCGCTCGCTGCCCAAGCCGATCCGCCGGCACTACGTCCCCGCGCCGAACTACGCGGGCAAGTTCCTGGACCGGGCGGTCCCCCTCCAGGAGCCGCTCCCGGTCACGCTGGCCCGGGAGCTCCAGCGCATGGTCGGCGTCCCGGTCGGCGCCGACGACTTCGACCCGACCCGCATCCCGGACCACCTGAAGATCACTTTCCGGATCGTCGACGAGCGGCGCCGCAAGGTGGCCGAGGACAAGGACCTGGAGGCGCTGAAGCTCCAGCTGCGCCCCAAGGCCCGTCAGGCCCTCTCCAAGGCCGCCGCGGCCACTGCGGGGCCCTCGGGCGAGTCCATCGAGCGTTCGGGCCTCACGGACTGGACGATCGGCACCCTGAACCGCGTCTTCGAGACCCGCCGGGCCGGCCAGCCGGTCAAGGCGTACCCGGCTCTCGTCGAGCAGGAGGGAGCCGCGGCAGACACAGTGGCCGTACGGCTCTTCGACACCGAGGCCGAGCAGCAGCAGGCGATGTGGCGCGGCACCCGGAAGCTGATCCTGCTGAACATCCCGGTGAAACCGGCGAAGTTCGCCTCGGACAAGCTGACGAACCAGCAGAAGCTGGCTCTGTCCCGCAATCCGCACGGCTCCATCCAGGCGCTCTTCGAGGACTGCGCGACTGCGGCCGCCGACCGGCTGATCGGCGCGCACGGCGGCCCGGCCTGGGACGAGGAGTCGTTCCGCAAGCTGTACGACAAGGTGCGCGCCGACCTCGTGGCGCTGACCGAGCACACGGTCAAGCAGGTGCAGCAGGTACTGGCCGCCTGGCATGCCTGCGAGCGGCGCCTGAAGGCCACCAACAGCCTCGTCCTGGTCAACAACGTCACCGATGCACGGGACCAGCTCGCGGCCCTTGTGCCGCCGGGCTTCGTCACCGCGACCGGGCTGCGCCGACTGCCCGACCTGATGCGCTATCTGGTCGCCGTGGACCGCCGGCTCCAGCAGATGCCGACGGCCGTCCAGCGCGACACCACGCGCATGGAGAAGGTCCACGAGATGCAGGACGAGTACGCCTGGCTGCTCGAACAGATGCCGCGGGGCAGGCCCGTTCCGCAGGAGGTCCTGGACATCCGCTGGATGGTCGAGGAGCTCCGGGTCAGCTATTTCGCGCACGCCCTGGGGACGGCCTACCCCGTCTCCGACAAGCGGATCATGAAGGCGATCGACGCGGCGGCCCCGTGAGACAGCCCCGGTCGGAGCCGTAACGGAACCACCACCTTCGGTGAGGTCGACCAGACCCTCTGACCTGCTGTACAGTCTGTCTTCGCAGGCAGCCGCAAGGCAGCCGCGAAAACCTGGTCCTGTGGAGCAGTTTGGAGTGCTCGCCACCCTGTCAAGGTGGAGGCCGCGGGTTCAAATCCCGTCAGGACCGCAGTAACGAAAGCCCGGATCCTTCTGGATCCGGGCTTTCGCGTGTCTTGACTCCGGCAACTGCCGACGAGTACTCAGACAACAGGGGCCGCCCCTGTTCCCCGGCGCGGGGCGGCAGTCCACACCGGGAGGTGGCACGTATGGCGGCGTCCACTGGGCACGAGACCCACGCACTCCTGCGCGCCCACCTGGCCGCCGCTTCCGGCTACCGCCACCTCACTCGCCACTGTCCGATCTGCCATCGGCTCCTGCGGCTCACCATGGAGCCCGTGGCGGCCTCCCGGACCGCATCCCCACCCAGACCGCCGGTCCTGTGCGCGGGGCGCCAGGACGGCGCCCTCGAAGGCCGGGAGGCACAGGACGAAAGCCCCTCGGCCGGGTGACCAATGGCGCGGCATTCCGCTTCCTGAAGGTGGCAGGCTCGTACTTGGCAAGGCTCATGCAGTGTGACGGGAGTCACCGAATGAGTTTTGAGAAGGGGTGACTTTACACCCTTCCTACAACTGGCGAATTTAATATGTGCAATTGCACCACTCGGACGGGAGTGCCGCGGGGCCTTCCGAACCACCCCGGCCCGACTGCCCCGGGGCGGTCGGGAACAGTCCCGCACAGACCCGCGCAAGCCCGCACGGCACCCTGGCCGGAGCCAACCGGACGCCCGGTTTCCAGCGACGCCCGAGCCGCCCGGGTCAGCGCGGGCCGGGAGGCCTCCGGCCCCTGGGGGCACAAAAAAGATCGCGCTGGACCCGGCGGAGTCCAGCGCGATCGAACGACGCACCCGTATTGCACAGGTATGGCGCCCGTTGGGGCGGGCGCCCGTCATTTGGAGCTATGGGTGGGCCTGTACGAGTTGGGGTACCCGGAAGCCCAGTTGTGGCGCGGCGACAGGGGGTGTGTCAGGCCTCGCTGCGCTGCTGCGGAATACCCGCAAGCAGTGCGCGGACCTCTGCCTCGCGGTACCGGCGATGTCCACCGAGCGTGCGGATGGACGTGAGCTTGCCCGCCTTGGCCCAGCGGGTAACCGTCTTCGGGTCCACGCGGAACATCGTGGCAACCTCAGCCGGGGTCAGCAGCGGCTCGGCATCAGGGGTGCGAGCGGTCATGAGCGGCCTCCTCGGGAGAACCGAACCATCTCGGTTCTTTCCTCTTAAATTCTGCACCTTGACCCGCGTTGCCCGAAATGGCGGACGCGGGCCGAGTCGGTTATAGGACGAACGGCTTGTCCTCGGCACTACAACTACACCATCCGTCCAGCCTCGTCGGCCAAACCGATGGAATTGCCCTCCCAGGTGTTCATCAGCGACGGAAGCCGATGGACTATGCCATAGCGGACAGTCACACCGCCGTGACGATCAGTCACAGAGTGATCAGGAGCCACCAGACCCCCCATAGCGTGCAATGCTGAGCATTCCGCCCCTAGTTGGACGGAAGGAGCCCTCCCCGGACTCCTTGTCCTATTTTGGCACGAGGAGTAGGGAAGGGCGCAAGGGCCCCGTTAGTGCTATCCGTCACGCTTGAGGCAAAGGCCCGGTTCGGGACGTAGGTCCTAGGACCACTGAGGTACGCTTCCGCCTCTTCATCCTCACGTGCCACATGGGTCACAGGTTCAGACGCGGATGAGGCCCTGTCAGTTGGCGAATTGACGATCCCTTACCGCCCGCCAGCGCTCCGCCAGCCGCCCGTACGCCTCACTCGCCCCTTCGGCGTCGCCGGCCTGCAGAGCGGCGATGCCCTCGGCCACATCGGCGGCCGAGCGGTCCCCGGCGAGCTGCGCCGCCGGCAGTGCGTGCACCAGACCCGCATAGTCCAGCTCGACCAGTGCGCGCGGATGGAACTCCTCCAGCCAGCGCCCCACGTCGACGAGCCCCTCGGTCAGCGGCCCTTCGTCCACGGCCTCCCGCAGTGTCTTCAGCGCCCGGGCCAGCCGGCGCCGGGCCTGGACCATCGGCGTCCGGTAGCGCAGCACGGGCGGCTCACCGCCCTCGCCCGCCTCCGCGTACTCCCGCTCCTCGTCGGAGAAGAGCACGAACCAGCGCACCGGGACCTGCCACACCGAGGTGAGGATCCAGGGCCTGGCGTCCGGATTTCGCTCCGCCCACCGCTCGTGGTCCGCGACGGCCTGCCCGCGCACCACCGGCGGCAGCACCGCGTCGAGCACCGGCCCGGGGAACATCTCCATCAGCTCGTCCAGCGCCAGCCAGCCGCGCAGCCTGGTCCGCCACGGGCAGACACACACCACGCCGTCCATCTCGGCGACGAACGCGTCCCCGCTCTCGTGCACCGGCACGCCGACCGGCGGTGTGGCCACCAAGTCGGCGAGCGAACGGCGCAGTTCGTCCTGGGCCGTGGGAATTCGGGAGCGCCCGGCGTAACGGGCCCAGTGGTCGCGTTCGGGCTCCGGGAAGGCGGCCAGCGGCTCGTACACCCGGAGGTAGGACGCGTAAGGGACGAGCACTGAGGACACCACCGACATGCAGCAAATCGTGTCATGCCCGTACTCCGCCGGGGGGTGATCCTGGGCACTGGAACAGATCTACGTCCGCGTAGGACTTACGCTCTTGCCCAGTCGGACCGGCCGTGCCGGCCGGTCCGCGACCCTCCCCACCTTCAGGAGGGTCCTCCGCCGCTTCGTACTTGGGAGTCACCACAGTGACCGATGTGACCGGCGCGCCTGGCGATGTACTGCACACCCTGTTCCACTCGGATCAGGGGGGCCACGAGCAAGTCGTGCTCTGCCAGGACCGTGCCAGCGGCCTCAAGGCCGTCATCGCCATCCACTCCACCGCTCTGGGCCCGGCCCTCGGCGGCACCCGCTTCTACCCGTACGCCTCCGAGGAAGAGGCCGTCGCGGACGCGCTGAACCTGTCGCGCGGTATGTCGTACAAGAACGCCATGGCCGGTCTCGACCACGGCGGCGGCAAGGCCGTCATCATCGGCGACCCGGAGAAGATCAAGAGCGAGGAACTGCTGCTGGCCTACGGCCGGTTCGTGGCCTCGCTCGGTGGCCGTTACGTGACGGCCTGCGACGTCGGCACGTACGTCGCCGACATGGACGTCGTCGCCCGCGAGTGCCGGTGGACCACCGGCCGCTCCCCTTCGAGCGGTGGCGCCGGCGACTCCTCGGTCCTCACCGCTTTCGGTGTCTTCCAGGGCATGCGGGCCTCCGCCCAGCACCTCTGGGGCGACCCGACGCTGCGTGGCCGAAAAGTGGGGGTCGCCGGGGTCGGCAAGGTCGGTCACCACCTGGTCGAGCATCTGCTTCTCGACGGCGCGGAGGTCGTGATCACCGATGTGCGGGAGGAGTCCGTCCGCCGCATCACCGATGAGCACCCCGAGGTCGCCGTCGCCGCGGACACCGAGGCGCTGATCCGTACCGAGGGCCTCGACATCTACGCCCCGTGCGCGCTCGGCGGCGCGCTGAACGACGACACCGTTCCGGTGCTCACGGCGAAGGTGGTGTGCGGCGCGGCCAACAACCAGCTCGCGCACCCCGGCGTCGAGAAGGACCTCGCGGACCGGTCGATCCTGTACGCACCCGACTATGTGGTGAACGCGGGCGGTGTCATCCAGGTCGCCGACGAGCTGCACGGGTTCGACTTCGACCGGTGCAAGGCCAAGGCGTCGAAGATCTTCGACACCACACTCGCCATATTCGCACGTGCGAAGGATGACGGCATTCCGCCGGCTGCCGCAGCCGACCGGATCGCCGAACAGCGGATGGCCGAAGCACGCCGTAGCTGACGGTCGCGGGGGCGTCACCCGGCGTCTCTGCCCCTTCCTGCCTGCGGACGCGCCGACCGGCGAGACAAGACTCACGCCGGTCGGCGGGTCGCATGCCAAGAAGAGGTTAAAATCGCAGTTGACCAGCGAGGACGGGGCTTCTCGCCGGTCCTCTTCCGGGGCACGTGATGCGGGCGGCGTACCGTATGGCCGCGGAAGCAGGTACCGTTAAAGCCCTACGGGCACGGTCTCTCTGCCGAGAGTCCGTCCTGAAACATGAACGCGTGTCAAGACTCTGGGGCCGTCGAGCCCCGTCACCGAGGGGGTCGAGCCATGGGGCGCGGCCGGGCAAAGGCCAAGCAGACAAAGGTCGCCCGCCAGCTGAAGTACAGCAGCGGCGGGACTGACCTGTCGCGTCTGGCCAATGAGCTGGGCGCATCGCCTTCGAGTCAACCACCGAACGCAGAGCCGTTCGAGGACGACGACGAGGAAGATGACCCGTACGCACAGTACGCGGATCTGTACAACGACGACGAGGACGAGGACGAGGACGATCAGTCCGGTCCGTCGTCACAGCGCCGCGGCGCTTGACCTCGCGCTGACACATCAACCCGGTCCGGGCCTGTCCCGGACCGGGTTCTGTGCTGCCCCGATCCGGTCCGGCCGCTGGGGCGGCCTTCGGTGTCCTCGATCGCCGTGGACGGGTTGGAAACCCGGCGACCGAGGACGAAGCGGTCACCGGGTGACCCCGGTGTGCCCGCCCGTGCCTATCGCGCGTAGTCGCCCACCAGCTCGGCACCCGAGGTGTGCGCCCCGCGCTCCGAGATCTCGCCCGCGACCCAGGAGTCGACCCCGCGGTCGGCCAGCGTCGTCAGGGCGACGTCCACGGACTGCTCCGGGACGATCGCGATCATGCCGACGCCCATGTTCAGCGTCTTCTCCAGCTCCAGCTGCTCGACCTGCCCCGCCTTGCCGACCAGGTCGAAGACCGCGCCGGGCGTCCAGGTGGAGCGGTCGACCCTGGCGTGCAGTCCGTCCGGAATGACCCGGGCCAGGTTGTTGGCCAGGCCGCCACCGGTGACGTGGCTGAAGCCGTGCACCTCGGTCGTACGGGTGAGGGCCAGGCAGTCCAGCGAGTAGATCTTGGTGGGCTCCAGGAGCTCCTCGCCGAGCGTCCGCCCGAACTCCTCGACCTCGCGGTCCAGCGCCCAGCCGGCCCGGTCGAAGACCACGTGACGGACGAGCGAGTACCCGTTGGAGTGAAGACCGGACGACGCCATGGCAATCACGACGTCACCCTTACGGATACGTTCCGGGCCGAGCAGCTGGTCGGCCTCGACCACGCCCGTACCGGCGCCCGCGACATCGAAGTCGTCCGGACCGAGGAGACCCGGGTGCTCGGCGGTCTCGCCGCCGACCAGGGCGCAGCCGGCGAGGACACAGCCTTCGGCGATGCCCTTCACGATGGACGCGACGCGCTCGGGGTGCACCTTGCCGACGCAGATGTAGTCGGTCATGAAGAGCGGCTCGGCACCGCAGACGACCAGGTCGTCGACGACCATGCCGACGAGGTCGTGGCCGATGGTGTCGTACACGCCCATCTTGCGGGCGAGGTCGACCTTCGTGCCGACGCCGTCGGTGGCGGAGGCGAGCAGCGGACGCTCGTAACGCTTGAGGGCCGAGGCGTCGAAGAGGCCGGCGAAACCGCCGAGGCCGCCGAGGCCCGCGACCTCGGGGCGCTGCGTCTTCTTCACCCACTCCTTCATCAGCTCGACGGCGCGGTCGCCGGCCTCGATGTCGACGCCCGCTGCCGCGTAGGAAGCACCTGTTGTCTCAGACATTGCCTGGGATCTTTCGTGTGGAAATACGGGGCTGGTGGCCAGGGGTGTACGGCTGGGCCGTCACGGACGACGCAGTGCGTCGGACGCGGCGGTTGCCGCAGGGCCTGCCGCCAGCTCGGTCTCCAGCAGCTGCTTGCCGAGCAGCTCCGGGTCCGGCAGCTCCATCGGGTACTCACCGTCGAAGCAGGCGCGGCACAGGTTCGGCTTGGCGATCGTCGTCGCCTCGACCATCGCGTCGAGCGAGATGTACGCGAGCGAGTCGGCACCCATCGACGTGCAGATCTCGTCGACCGTCATGCCGTTGGCGATCAGCTCGGCGCGGGTCGCGAAGTCGATGCCGAAGAAGCAGGGCCACTTCACCGGCGGGGACGAGATCCGGATGTGGATCTCGGCGGCGCCGGCCTCACGGAGCATCCGGACCAGTGCGCGCTGGGTGTTGCCGCGGACGATCGAGTCGTCGACGACCACGAGACGCTTGCCCTTGATGACTTCCTTGAGCGGGTTCAGCTTGAGGCGGATGCCCAGCTGGCGAATGGTCTGGGACGGCTGGATGAAGGTCCGGCCGACGTACGCGTTCTTGACCAGACCGGCACCGAACGGGATGCCGCTGGCCTCCGCGTAACCGATGGCGGCGGGGGTGCCGGACTCCGGGGTCGCTATGACCAGATCGGCCTCGACCGGGGCCTCGGCGGCCAGCTTGCGGCCCATCTCCACGCGGGAGAGGTACACGTTCCGCCCGGCGATGTCGGTGTCGGGGCGGGCCAGATAGACGTACTCGAAGACACAGCCCTTGGGCTTCGCTTCCGCGAACCGCGAGGTGCGCAGGCCGTTCTCGTCGATGGCGACGAGCTCACCCGGCTCGATCTCGCGGACGAAGCTGGCGCCGCAGATGTCGAGGGCGGCGGACTCGGAGGCCACCACCCAGCCGCGCTCGAGACGGCCGAGAACCAGCGGGCGGATGCCCTGCGGGTCGCGGGCGGCGTAAAGGGTGTGCTCGTCCATGAAGACGAGGGAGAAGGCGCCCTTCACATCGGGGAGCACCTTCGCGGCGGCCTCCTCGATGGTGAGCGGCTTGCCGTCCTCATCGGTCTGGCCGGCGAGCAGCGCGGTCACCAGATCGGTGTCGTTCGTCGCGGCGACCTGGGTGGCGCGGCCGTCCTTGCGGGGAAGATCGGCGACCATCTCGGCGAGCTGGGCCGTATTGACCAGGTTGCCGTTGTGACCCAGGGCGATCGAGCCGTGCGCGGTCGCACGGAACGTCGGCTGCGCGTTCTCCCACACCGAGGCACCGGTGGTGGAGTAGCGGGCATGACCGACCGCGATATGGCCCTGGAGAGATCCCAGAGACGTTTCGTCGAAGACCTGCGAGACCAGTCCCATGTCCTTGAAGACCAGGATCTGGGACCCGTTGCTCACTGCGATGCCCGCGGACTCCTGTCCACGGTGCTGCAGGGCATACAGTCCGAAATAGGTGAGCTTGGCGACCTCTTCACCCGGAGCCCAGACACCGAAGACGCCACAAGCGTCCTGGGGGCCTTTCTCTCCGGGGAGCAGGTCGTGGTTGAGTCGTCCATCACCACGGGGCACGCCACCGAGTGTAGGCGAGATCGACCACTGGTCCGAATTCGGGATACCGGGCCCGAGCACCGGGGAAGCGCTCCCAGGGGCGGTTCGCGGGCCGGTCCGGACAGTCACCCGGAGTGACCATGTCCGGGTAGCGGAGAGGTGCGGGACGGGGCGCGGACCGGCCGCAGGGCAGCGGTCACCCGGACCAGCGGCCGGTTACCGGCTAGTTCCGGCCACTCAGGGCACGGGGGCAGCCGGGCCGGATGGTGGCGCTGGGTGAGCCGGCCGATGCTCTGGCGCGGAGTCCGGCCGAACGTCCGTTTCGTGGTGAGCCTCACACCTGGGAGCCCGGTATGCGGCTTCCAGGGGGCCTCGGCAGAGGTGGCGTCGGGAAACCCGGCTGCCGCGGAGCCGGAGCTGTCGGCCGAGTTGCGGGCGTCCTGGGAGCGGACGGACGCCGGCCTGCTGCCGTACCCGACGGGTTCCCGAGTCAGCCCCTTGTCCCGGTGGCCGATGCGCCGAGTCCCTTGCCGTTCTCCGCGGTGAGGGACAGGGTGCGGTGATCGATCCGGTACGTCGTCCGGCCGTCCAGGATCGCAAGCAGTTCGCGCTCCAGCTTCATCCGGGGGGCCGGACACATCATCTTGGTGCCGTCGATCCGGCCGAACGTGATGGTGGAACCGGAGACCACCGCGGTGCCGCGGAACCGATTGCAGCCGAGGGTGCCCTGTACGGAGCCGTCCTTGCCGAAGCTCAGTTGCGCCCTGTCCTGCGCACCCGCGGGCAGCGACGAGGCGACCGCGCCGGAGACCAGGGTGGTGACCGTCCAGGTGGTGCCGGTGAGCCGGGCCGGCTGTTGCGCCGTGAGGGCGATGGAGTCGCCGTTCTCCGCGGTCAGGGTGAGGGTCTTCTTCGCCACGGCCGCGGTGAGTTCGCCGCTGAACGCGCCGGACATGGCCGCCTCGAACCGCTGGACGTCCTTCTCGCAGGCCATTGAGGTGCTCGTGCCCGGCCCAACCGTGATCGTCTCGCCGTCGATGCGGACATCGGCGGTGAAGTGGTTGCAACCGTAGTTCCCGGTGGCCCGGCCCTTGGAGTCGATCTCGACATGGGCGCCGGAGGGGGCGGCAGTCCGCTTCCCGTCGGCCGTCACCGATTCGACGCCCCAGCGGACACCGGTGACGGGCAGATCGGTCCGCACGGCGCCACCGCCGGAACCGGGCCCCGAACCGGCCCCGGCGCCCGTCTCCGTACCGCAGGCGGCCAGGGCGAGGAGGGCCAGGACTCCGACAGCCGCACCTTGTTTACGCATGGCCCTGGGACGGTGCGGGCGGTCGTCCGGTTCCCCCTCACCCCATCAGGGGCAGCAGCACGGCGAGATCGGCCCGCTCACCGCTGGCGCCGACCTTCGCCGCGTCGAGCTCCTGGGCCCACTCCGTACGCCCGGTGGCGAGCCGGATCCAGGTGAGCGGATCGGTCTCGACGACATTGGGCGGCGTACCGCGCGTGTGCTTGGGGCCCTGGACGCACTGGACGACGGCGAACGGCGGGACGCGCACCTCGACCGAGCCGCCCGGCGCCTTCTCCGCGAGCGCGTCGGCGAGCAGCCGGGTGCAGGCGGCGAGCGCCTGCCGGTCGTACGGGATACCGAGACCGGCCGCCTCGTTCAGATCGTCGGTGTGCACGACGAGTTCGACGGTACGCGTGACCAGGAAGTCGGCCAGCCGCATCGCGCCGGCCCGGGTCGGCAGCAACCGGTCCTCCGGGGCGTCGGACACCAGCTCCTCGAACCGCCCGGCGACCTCCCCGTACAGCGCGTCCAGGTCCGGACGGTCCACGGCGAGGGCCTTGGTGTCGTCGGCGATGCACCCGGCCCGGTCCGCGGTCGAGAACGGCCATTCGAGGAGCGTCAGATCGGGCTTGGGCGAGGCGGGTTCGGGCAGCTCCAGATTCCGCGTGACGTGCGAGAGCGCCATGGTCAGATGGACGGCCAGTTCGCGCACGGTCCAGTCCCCGAGCCGGGTCGGCAGCGCCAGCTGTTCGGGCGTCAGGACGCGGACGGCTTCCCGGACATGGGCGAACTGCGCCAGGACCGCGGTGCGGGTCCTGACCGGGTCGTAGCGGCGGGCTCGTTTCTGGGACGGCGGCATGGTCCAGGAGCCTAAGGGGTGTCCAGCGGCTCAGGGTCGGACAGGCCCTGAGCACCGTCGGACCGGCTGCCCCGGGACCTGGTCGCGAAGCCGCCCAGTCCCTTGTCGAGCAGATCGAAACCGCGCTCGGCGAGCGCGACGGCATCCGGCGCCACCGCGTCCGCCGACTCCCCCGCCAGCAGCCGCATCTGATTCGCGGAGATGAGGGCGTTGCGGGTGACGATCAGCTGCGCGGCCGCGATCCGGGCGATGGACGGCTCCTCCCCCTCCTCGACCAGGACTTCGGCGAGCAGGTCGAAGGAGCGCATGGAGAACGCGTGGGCCCGGATGAGCAGCGCCGGGGTCTCCTGGATCAGCCGGCGCAGCCCGAGCACCACCGGCGCGTCGCTCAGCCCGGCGGAGGGGTCGCGGGCCTCGATGGCGGTCAGGAACTGACGCCGCACGGCGGCCACCGCGGACTCGCCGGGGCCCCGGTCCCGTACCACCCGCGCGACATCACCGATGTGCTCCTCCATGGGAGCGAGGACCAAGTCCTCTTTGCCGGCGAAGTAGTTGAAGACGGTCATCTTCGACACCTCGGCCGCCTCGGCGATCTCGGCGACCGAGACCTTGTCGAAGCCGCGCTCGGCGAAGAGCGCGGTGGCCGCGGTCAGCAGACGGTGTCGCGTCTGGAGCTTCTTGCGCTCGCGCAGGCTCATCCCCTCAGTCATGGCATCACTGTACCAGGATGAAGATTACTCTCAGATCAAATATTGACCCGATATATTTACATGGCATGGTGATGCGACGGCGGCAGCACCGCCCTGCTCCGGAGGGGAGTCCCGTCCTATCCACAGCCATGACCGGTCGGCAACGCATCATCGGGTTCGTGCTCTGCATCGCCACGATCCCGCCGGCCGTGCTCGACACGAACATCGTTTCGTCGGCGACCGTGCCGATCGTGAACAGAATTCCGCGGGCTGTCCGCATCCGCACCCCGATAGTCCATCAGCAGGAAATGCATATGCGGCTCGGCGGAATTCCCGGAGTTCCGGATCCGCCGAGCCTGACGGAACGAGGACGGCCCCGCCCATGAACCGGGCGGGGCCGTCCTCGAACAGGATCGGGCGTCAGGCGAGCAGACCCGGAATGGTCTCCTCGTGCGCCGTGCGCAGCTCGCTCAGCGGAATGCTGAACTCGCCCTGGATCTCGATCTCCTCGCCGTCCACGACACCGATACGGGCGACGGGCAGACCCCGCGCCCCGCACATGTCGTTGAAGCGGAGCTCCTCGCTGCGCGGAACGGAGACGACCGCGCGCCCCGCCGACTCGGAGAAGAGGAAGGTGAACGCGTCCAGACCGTCCGGCACGACCAGCCGGGCACCCTTCCCGCCACGGAGGCAGGACTCGGTGACCGCCTGGATCAGACCGCCGTCGGAGAGGTCGTGCGCCGCATCGACCATGCCGTCGCGGGAGGCCGAGATCAGGATCTCGCCGAGCAGCTTCTCGCGGCCCAGGTCGACCTTGGGCGGCATGCCGCCCAGGTGGCCGTGGATGACCTCGGACCAGGCCGAGCCGCCGAACTCCTCACGCGTGTCGCCGAGCAGGTAGAGGAGCTGGCCCTCTTCCTTGAAGGCGACCGGCGTACGCCGGGTGACATCGTCGATCACACCGAGCACGGCCACGACCGGCGTCGGGTGGATCGCCGTCTCGCCGGTCTGGTTGTACAGCGACACGTTGCCGCCGGTGACCGGGGTGCCCAGCTCCAGGCAGCCGTCCGCAAGACCACGGGTGGCCTCGGCGAACTGCCACATGACGTCCGGGTCCTCGGGCGAACCGAAGTTCAGGCAGTCCGAGATCGCGAGCGGCTTGGCGCCGGAGGCGGCGACATTGCGGTACGACTCCGCCAGCGCCAGCTGCGCACCGGTGTACGGGTCGAGCTTGGCGTACCGGCCGTTGCCGTCGGTCGCCATGGCCACGCCCAGGTTCGACTTCTCGTCGATCCGGACCATGCCGGCGTCCTCGGGCATCGCGAGCACGGTGTTGCCCTGCACGAACCGGTCGTACTGGTCCGTGATCCAGGACTTCGACGCCTGGTTCGGCGAAGCGACCAGCTTGAGGACCTGCTCGCGCAGCTCGGCGCCGTTCGCCGGACGGGCCAGCTTGCCCGCGTCGTCGGCCTGCAGCGCGTCCTGCCAGGACGGACGGGCGAACGGGCGGTGGTACGTCGGGCCCTCGTGGGCGACGGACCGCGGCGGCACGTCCACGATCTGCTCGCCGTGCCAGAAGATCTCCAGCTGCGAGCCCTCGGTCACCTCACCGATGACGGTGGCGATGACGTCCCACTTCTCGCAGATCTCCAGGAAGCGCTCGACGTGCTGCGGCTCGACGATCGCGCACATGCGCTCCTGCGACTCGCTCATGAGGATTTCCTCGGGCGAGAGGGAGGAGTCGCGCAGCGGAACGGTGTCCAGCTCGACGCGCATACCGCCGGAGCCTGCGGAGGCCAGCTCGGAGGTGGCGCAGGACAGGCCCGCACCGCCGAGGTCCTGGATACCGGCGACGAGCTTCTCGCCGAAGATCTCCAGGGTGCACTCGATGAGGAGCTTCTCCTGGAACGGGTCGCCGACCTGGACGGCCGGGCGCTTGGCCGGGCCGGTCGACTCGAAGGTCTCCGAGGCCAGGACCGAGACGCCGCCGATGCCGTCGCCGCCGGTGCGGGCGCCGTACAGGATCACCTTGTTGCCGGGGCCGGAGGCCTGGGCCAGGTGGATGTCCTCGTGCTTCATCACACCGATGCAGCCGGCGTTGACGAGCGGGTTGCCCTGGTAGCAGGCGTCGAAGACGACCTCGCCGCCGATGTTGGGCAGTCCCAGGCAGTTGCCGTACCCGCCGATACCCGCGACGACACCCGGGAGGACCCGCTTGGTGTCGGGGTGGTCGGCCGCTCCGAACCGCAGCGGGTCGACGACCGCGACCGGACGGGCACCCATGGCGAGGATGTCGCGGACGATGCCGCCGATGCCGGTGGCCGCGCCCTGGTAGGGCTCGATGTACGAGGGGTGGTTGTGCGACTCGACCTTGAAGGTGACCGCGTAACCCTGACCGACGTCGACCACACCGGCGTTCTCGCCGATGCCGACGAGCATCGCGTCGTTGACGGGGACCTTCTCGCCGAACTGCTTGAGGTGGACCTTGCTGCTCTTGTACGAGCAGTGCTCGGACCACATCACGGAGTACATGGCGAGCTCGGCGCCGGTGGGACGGCGGCCCAGGATCTCGCGGATCCGGGCGTACTCGTCCTCCTTGAGGCCGAGCTCCTTCCAGGGCTGCGCGACGTCCGGGGTCTCGGCCGCGTGCTTGACCGTATCCAGGCTCATGCGTTGACCAGCTTCTTGATGATCGAGGTGAAGAAACCGAGGCCGTCGGTACGACCGGTTCCGATCAACGGCTCGACGGCGTGCTCCGGGTGCGGCATCAGACCGACGACATTGCCTGCGGCGTTGGTGATGCCGGCGATGTCGCGCAGCGAACCGTTGGGGTTCACGTCCAGGTAGCGGAAGGCGACGCGGCCCTCCGCCTCCAGCTCGTCGAGGACGCGCTCGTCGGCGACGTAACGCCCGTCCATGTTCTTGAGCGGTACGGAGATCTCCTGGCCCGCGGAGTAGTCCGAGGTCCAGGCGGTCTCCGCGTTCTCGACGCGCAGCTTCTGGTCGCGGCAGATGAAGTGCAGGTGGTTGTTCTGCAGCATCGCGCCGGGCAGCAGATGCGCCTCGGTCAGGATCTGGAAGCCGTTGCAGATACCGAGGACCGGCATCCCGGCCCGCGCGTTCTCGATGATCGTCTCCATGACCGGCGAGAAGCGGGAGATGGCTCCGGCCCGCAGATAGTCGCCGTAGGAGAAGCCGCCCGCCAGGATGACCGCGTCGACCTGGTGCAGGTCCTTGTCGCGGTGCCACAGCGACACGGGTTCGGCGCCCGCGACCCGTACGGCCCTCAGGCTGTCCTTGTCGTCGAGCGTGCCGGGAAAGGTGACGACTCCGATACGAGCAGTCACTTCGACTCCTCGGCCTTCTCCACCTTCACGGTGAAGTCCTCGATGACGGTGTTGGCGAGGAAAGTCTCGGCCATCTCGTGAATACGGCTGAGGGCGGCGTCGTCGACCGGCCCCTCGACCTCGAGCTCGAAACGCTTTCCCTGACGTACGTCCGCGATTCCCTCGAAGCCGAGACGGGGCAGTGCGCGCTGCACCGCCTGTCCCTGCGGGTCGAGGATCTCGGGCTTGAGCATGACGTCGACTACGACGCGTGCCACTGGCACTCCCGGTGGTGGTGTGGTGCGGCTGTTTCTCCGGGGGGGTTCCCCAGACCCCCGCAGGTCCCCTCAGCCTACCTGGCCAGAAATTCTACGCGGGTAGATATCGAGCACCCTTGATCACGTCCAGATATCGGCCGTGACAACACATGGGGAAAGTCCTGCAAAAAAAATCCTCACCAGCAGCACACATAGAAGGCTGACACGCGGAGGTAATTGGCTGGGCTTCACAATGCGGCACCCACCGCTGTACAAATGATTACCGGGGAATGCAGCATTGCCCCTAAACAGTCGACACCGGTCGACTCGCATCCGCCTAACAGCCGGAAGGCCGGCATCAGCGCATGTCAGACGCGCCGACGCCGTAGGAAAGGACCGACATCCGTGGCTCAGCGCGTAGTGGTCACGCTCTTCGACGACATCGACGGGGGAGCAGCGGCGGAAACGGTTGCCTTCGCCCTGGACGGGAAGTCGTACGAGATCGACCTCAATCCGTCCAATGCAAAGAAACTGCGCAAGGTCCTGGCGCCGTACATGGCGGCCGGTCGAAAGCAGACAAATGCCGGTAAGCACGGCAAGACCCCTGCGTCGTACCGGCACACCTCACTCGCACCCGACCCGGCGGCCGTGCGCGCCTGGGCCCGCTCCCACCGGATGGAGGTACCGGCCCGCGGCCGGATCCCCAAGAAGGTCTACGAGGCGTTCCGCGCAGCCAGTTGAGAACCCGGCCCGCGACCGGATCGCCCGGGCCGGTCGCCGGGGCCGGCCGGTGAACGCTCGCCGCCGCTCCGGCGCACCTCTCGGCGACACCCCGTGGCCACCGACTTGCGCTACACCCCTGCAGGTCGGCTAAAGTCTGGAGCACGCCGAAGGGCAAGGCCGCAAAGCCGAACCCCACGCAGCGTGCGGGTGTAGTTCAGTAGCAGAACATCCCCCTTCCAGGGGGAAGGCGCAGTGTGCAATTCCTGTCACCCGCTCTGCATCACTCTTACCGACCACTCCGGTGAATCGGGTAGAGTAGTGCTCGCACCGCCCGGTGGATCTCCTCAAGGGGAGTACAATGAGCGGCAGCAATGCGGACGTGGCTCAGTTGGTAGAGCATCACCTTGCCAAGGTGAGGGTCGCGAGTTCGAATCTCGTCGTCCGCTCTTGATGGGTTTGTTCGAAGGCCTTGGTCGATATCGACCAGGGCCTTCGTCGTATTCCCGTCCGCGCTCCCTGCCTCATGCTCATGACGTTTGTCATGAGCAGTGGTGACAGCTCGCACTGCCCGCGGGGACGATCCGGCGGAAATCTGTAGGCATGACCAGCGACGACATTCCCAGCGTCCGTGCGGGCGGCACCGTGGCGGACATCACAGACGAACCCGCGACCGGTTTCACAACGGACGCCGTGACCGTTTCGGCGACCGACTCCGTGATCGATCCCGTGATCGAGGCGAGCGGTGTGCGGCGGCGCTACGCCGGCGGCTTCGAGGCCGTGACCGGTGTCTCCTTCTCGGTGGCCCGCGGCGAACTCTTCGCCCTGCTCGGTACGAACGGAGCGGGAAAGACCTCCACCGTCGAACTGCTGGAGGGCCTGGCCCGGCCCGACGGCGGCACGGTGCGGGTGCTCGGCCACGACCCGTACCGCGAGCGCGCCGCGGTACGGCCGCGGATCGGGGTGATGCTCCAGGAGGGCGGCTTCCCGTCCGAGCTGACGGTCACCGAGACCGTACGGATGTGGGCGGGGTGCACGAGCGGCGCCCGGCCGACCGGTGAGGCGCTGGATCTGGTCGGGCTCACCCACCGGGCGCGCGTACGGGTCAAGCAGCTCTCCGGCGGCGAGCGACGCCGCCTCGACCTCGCACTGTCCCTGCTCGGCCGGCCCGAGGTGCTCTTCCTGGACGAGCCGACCACCGGGCTCGACGCCGAGGGGCGGCGTGACACCTGGGAGCTGGTACGGGGGCTGCGCGAGGGCGGGATCACCGTCCTGCTCACCACGCACTACCTGGAGGAGGCCGAGACGCTCGCCGACCGGCTGGCGATCATGCACCGGGGGCGGATCGTGACGGCGGGCACCACCGCCGAGGTGACGGCGGCCCGCCCCGCCCGCATTCGGTTCGAGCTGCCCGAGGGAGTCCCGGCGGCGCGGCTTCCGCTGCCGCTGCGGGCAGCCGCCGAGGGACGCAGGGTCGAGATCCGTACCCACCGGCTGCAGGATTCGCTGGGTGAACTGCTGCTCTGGGCCCGGGAGTCGGACGTGGCGCTGCTCGGGCTCGATGCCCGGTCGGCCTCGCTCGAAGAGGCGTTCCTCAATATCGCGCAGAGCGCGTCGGAACCGGAGAGGGTGGCTGCCGCATGACGAGCACAACGATGTCCGGGCGGCTGAACGCTCTCGGGCGGGCCGAGCTGACCCTGCTCGCCCGGAACAGGACGGCGGTCTTCGTCGCGTTGCTGGTGCCCCTGGCCATGGTCGCGGCCATGAAGTCGACGCTGGAACAGGTCGATCTGGGCGGGACCGGGCTCACCGTGGCCGGGGCGGCGCTCAGCGGCGGCATCGGCATGGTGCTGATGCAGGTCGTGTACATGAACCTGGTCGCCGCCTATGTGGCGCGGCGCGAGGACCTGGTCCTGAAGCGGCTGCGTACCGGCGAGATCGCCGACGGGGAGATCCTCGCCGGGACCGCGCTTCCGTCGGTCGCGCTGGCGCTGGCGCAGACGGTGCTGGTGGTCCTGGCCGGTGCGGCGCTCTTCGGTCTCGGTGCGCCCGAGCGGCCCGAACTGCTCGTCGCGGGCCTGCTGTTGGGTGTGGTGCTGCTGGCGGCCCTGGCTGCCGCCACGTCCGCGGTGACCCGGACCGTACAGACGGCGCAGATCACCACGCTGCCGCTGTTCCTCGTCTCGATGATGGGCTCCGGGCTCTTCGTGCCGCTGGAGATCCTGCCGGACCGGGTGGCGTCCGTGTGCGAACTGCTGCCGGTGACCGGAGTGATGACGCTCGTACGGGCGGGCTGGCTCGGCGGGGCGGACGGGTACGACCTGCTCGGGGCGGGGCTGACCGCGCTGGCCTGGACGGTGCTTGCCGTGTTTGCTGTGCAGCGGTGGTTCCGCTGGGAACCTCGACGCTGAGGAGGGGTGTGCCGTGCGCGTGCGGTGGCGGACGGGGAGCTGGCGCGGCCGCAGCGGGTTCGACAAGGTCGACCTGTATACGCGCGGCACGCTGTACGGGCTGGTGTGGCTCGCGGTGGTGATCCAGATCCTGATGTCGGTGACCCGGCCCGTGCGCGGTGCGGCGCCCGCTGCGCTGATCGCCCTGGCGATCCTGCTCGCCATCGCGCAGGGGGTCTGCGGGACGGCGCTCACCGCCAGGGGGCTGGAGAGGTATCTGGGCCGGGGCACCCCGGACCGGCGGCTGGTCGCTGTCGGAGCCGTGTCGCTGGTGGCGAACGTGGCGGCGATGCTGGCCCTCGCCCGGTGCACGGGCATGCGCGATTTCCCGGAGCCGGGATATGTGCTCAGCGCCTGTGTGGTGCCGTTCTCCTGCGCTTTCGTACTCATCGTGCCGAAGTGGGTGTCGATGGTGCAGCAGGCCGCCGTCTCCGCCGGGGTGTGCGCCGTGGTGGGCCTGCTCGGCGGCGGCCGTGCGCTGGTGACGTCCGCGTTCATCGCGACGGCGTTCGGCGGCGGGATCATGTCCGTCACCACGCGGATGTCCGCCTGGTCGCTGGGCGTGATGTGGAAGATCCGCGAGGCGCAGGACGTGGAGACACGGCTGGCGGTCGCCGAGGAACGGCTGCGGTTCGGCCGGGACATGCACGACGTCCTGGGCCGGAATCTGGCCGTGATCGCGCTGAAGAGCGAGCTGGCGGTGGAGCTCGCCCAGCGCGGCAAGCCTGCGGCCGTGGACCAGATGGTCGAGGTGATGCGCATCGCCCGTGCCTCCCAGCAGGAGGTGCGCGATGTCGTACGTGGGTACCGGGAGGCCGATCTGAGTACCGAACTCATGGGCGCTCAGAGCGTGTTGCGGGCGGCCGGGATCGAGTGCGCGGTGGAGGGCCATGAGGGCGGTCCGCTGCCCGCGCCCGTGCAGTCGGCGCTCGGCTGGGTGGTGCGGGAGGCGGCGACCAATGTGCTGCGGCACGGCGATCCGCGGCACTGCACGATCCGGCTGCGCGCTTCGGCGGACGCGGCGGTGCTGGACGTGGAGAACGACGGGGCGCAGCGGGCCACCGCCGGGCCGGGCGGCTCCGGGCTGGCCGGGCTGCGGGAGCGGCTTCACGCACTCGACGGTTCGCTGGACGCGGGTCCGGCGGGGAACGGGCTGTTCCGGCTGACGGCCACGATTCCGCTGCCGCACACGGCCCCGGACCTCACCCCGGCTCTTCAGGAGGAGCGACGATGACGGCTGTACGGGTGCTGCTCGCCGACGACGAGCATCTGATCCGGGGCGCGCTGGCCGCGCTGCTCGCCCTGGAGGACGACCTCGTGGTGGTCGCGGAGGCGGCGACCGGCCCGGAGGCACTGGCCATGGCGCGGGCCCATCGCCCCGATGTGGCGGTCCTCGATCTGGAGATGCCGGGTGCCGACGGTGTGAACGTCGCCACATCCCTGCGGGCCGAACTGCCCGGCTGCCGGACGATGATCGTGACGAGTCACGGCCGGCCGGGACATCTGAAGCGGGCCCTCGCGGCAGGCGTGCGGGCCTTTGTGCCGAAGACCGTCAGCGCCCGGCAGCTGGCCGGGATCATCCGCACGGTGCACGCCGGAAACCGTTACGTGGACCCGGAGTTGGCGGCCGATGCGATCTCCGCCGGGGACTCGCCGCTGACCGCGCGCGAGGCCGAGGTGCTGGAGCTGGCGGCCGACGGGGCGCCGGTCGCGGAGATCGCGGAGCGGGCGTCGCTGTCGCAGGGAACCGTACGGAACTACCTCTCGGCGGCCGCCTCGAAGCTCGGGGCGGAGAACCGTCATGCGGCAGTGCGTCTCGCACGCGAGCGCGGATGGGTATAGTGGTCATCGCGCTTCGGCGCTTGCGGACGTAGCTCAGTTGGTAGAGCGCAACCTTGCCAAGGTTGAGGTCGCCAGTTCGAACCTGGTCGTCCGCTCGGTTCAGCAAGAAGCCCCCGGCCTTTCGGCCGGGGGCTTCTTCGTGTTCCGGGAGCTGCTTACTGCCAGGGCGTGCCGGTGAGGAGTTCGTACGCCTCCAGGTACTTCGCCCGGGTCACGTCCACGATCTCCTGGGGCAGCGCCGGGGGCGGCTGCTCGCTCTTGCGGTCCCAGCCGGAGGCCGGCGAGGTCAGCCAGTCGCGCACGAACTGCTTGTCGTAACTGGGCTGGGCCTTGCCCGGCTCCCAGGTGGCAGCGGGCCAGAAGCGGGAGGAGTCCGGGGTCAGCACCTCGTCCGCGATGATCAGCTCCTCACCGCCGTCGGCCGTGGGGGCGAAACCGAACTCGAACTTCGTGTCGGCGAGGATGATCCCGCGTACGCGCGCAATGTCACGGGCCCTGCTGTACACGTCCAGTGTGGTGCGGCGCAGCTGGGCGGCGGTCTCCGCGCCGACCTGGCGGGCCACCTCCTCGTAGCTCACGTTCTCGTCGTGGTCGCCGACGGCAGCCTTGGTGGCGGGGGTGAAGATCGGTGCCGGGAGCTCGGAGCCGTCGACGAGGCCCTCGGGCAGCGCGAGGCCGCAGACCGTGCGGGACTCCTTGTACTCGACGAGGCCCGAGCCGGTGAGGTAGCCGCGGGCGACGCACTCGACCGGGACCATACGCAGCGACTTGCAGATGAGTGTCCGGCCTGCCCAGTCCGCGGGGGCTCCGGCGGGCAGCTCCGTGGACAGAACGTGGTTCGGTACGAGATCGGCGAGCTGGTCGAACCACCACAGCGAGAGCCGGGTGAGCACCCGGCCCTTGTCGGGGATCTCGGTGGGCAGGACCCAGTCGTACGCGGACATACGGTCGCTGGCGACCATGACGAGGTCGCCCGCCTCGTTCCGGTACAGGTCGCGCACCTTGCCGGTGTGGAGGTGGGTGAGCCCCGGGACCTGCACTGGTTCGGGCTTTTCTACAAATCCGGACACGCTGCCTCCGCGTAGGTTGATCCAGGAGTCGTACCGATTCTCCCGTATCGAGGTGCGGTGGGGCGGAGCGGGGGCGTCCGTGGCGCCGAGTGCCGTGGCCCCGGAGGCGTTTCAGGCGCGTTTGCAGATGCGGTCGAGGAGATTGGCGGTGGCCCGCTGGATGCGGGGGTCCACATGGCCGGGGCGGTCCAGCGCCGGAGACCAGGCGAAGGTGCCGGAGGCGAAGACGAGTGCGCCGGACGGGGCCCGGTACAGGGAGGTCTCCTGGTGGCGCTTGACCCCTTCGCTGTCCTGGTACGGGGAGTGGGCGAGCAGGATGCGGCTCTCGTGCTCGGGAAGTGCGGTGCGCGGGAAGTAGCGGTCGGCCTCGCCCGCGACCAGACCGTCGATCTCGTCGCCCTCGCAGGCGCCCGTCGATTCCCACAGCCAGTGCTCGGCGTTCCGTACGACCAGGGGGTGCGGATCGGGGACCCGGCCCGCGTACTGGATGCCGAGAAGCTGCTGCTCGGGACGGTCGATCTCGCGCCAGAGCGCGGGCTTGCCCGGGCCGCGGCGCTTGCGGCAGGTGAGCAGCCGGTCCGGGACGCCGGACGGCGACGGGGAGAGGCTGACCTGCCAGTACATGGTGTTGGCGGAGAGGAAGACGAGCGAGGTGCCGTCGTCGCGGGCGAGTTCGGCGGTACGGCGCATGGGCACCGACCAGTACTCGTCGTGGCCGGGGAAGACCAGGCCCCGGTAGCGGCCCGGGTCGATCCTGCCCGCGTGCAGATCGCGTGTGTCGGCATACGCGATGTCGTAGCCGTACCGCTCGGCCCAGCGGATGAAGTCGTAGGCATGACCGACGTGGAGCGGCAGGCCGGCGCCCGCGTACGGGCGGTCGAAGGAGACGGTGACCGCGGCGTCCTCCTCGCCCAGGAGGCGGCCCTGCTCGTCCCAGGCGTGGTAGAGGCTGGCGCCGGTGCGGCCGTCCTCCGGGTAGAGGTTGTACGCCTGCCAGGTGATGTCCGGCAGGACCAGCAGGAGATCGGCCGGGTGGTCGTCGCGGACCGTGAACGGGATGTGGGAGCGGTATCCGTCGACCGTGGTGAGCACGGCGACGTATGCGCCGATCGACCAGTAGGCGGGGATCTGCAGCCGCCAGGACTGCCACCAGTGGTGACAGGAGACCGTGCGGTCGGCGGTGAGCGGGGCCGGCTGGACGATGCCGGAGAGCCGGGGGCTGGTGGTGATCTTGGCGGCGCCGTCGCCCCCGTAGTGACCGATGCGGTAGATGTCCACGGAGAACTGCTGGGGCGGGTCCACGGTGATGTGGAAGTCGATCGCTTCTCCGGGGGCCGCGGCGCCCGTGGAGGTGAAGCCCTTGATCTGGCGGTGCACATCGTCGGCCGTACGGGTGCCGCCGTCGGTGGAGCTGCGGGCCAGGGTGGGGTCCACGTACCAGGGGACGACATGTCCGGTGTCGTCGAAGTAGTTCTCACTGCCGCGCAGCCAGGGCAGCGGGCCCTGCCCGAAGGGGTCGGAGACGGCGTGCGCGAGGGCACCCGACTCCCATCGACGAATCTGCTCCGCCCCCATACCGCTTCCCTCCCTCTAGTCCCCCGAGTCAACAGTGAGACAAAGTTGATCGTCACCGGTGATCAACGGCGATCGTCACCGGCCGTGCACCATCGGTGCACCGGCAGTGATGCGACGACTGTCAGCGTCGATCCCCAGCACATCACATAACGCATGCACTCCGTCACCGTTCGTCGCTAATTGACGTGAACGGAACGCTTCCTTCCGGGTATTGGGGGTGCGGTGCTCCCGGCGGCGTTGTCTCTGAGCAGGGTGGGGATGCTGCGGTTCGGCTCTGTGGTCGAGACCCATGGTTCAGACAAGACGGACGGGTTTGTCGGTACGTACGCCGACCGAGGCGAGCCAGGAACGCAACGGCCCCGCGTCCCCGTCCTCGACCAGACTGAGGACGGGACTGCCCAGATCCGCCCGGCGCTCACCACCGACCAACAGCGCGGGACCGTCGAGCCAGTCGAGTCCGGGCGCCGCACCCGCCGTGTCGACGGCGGCGCAGCAGACCATCGCCGCGACATGGTCGGCGAGCAGTTCCGTACCCGTACGGGGTGGCTGGAGCGGGAAGAGCGGAAGGGGGACGGGGCCCCAGAAGTCCAGGACGTCCCCGCCCGGGTGAGCGGCGCTCCGGGCACCCACCGGGCCCGATGTGCCGCCCGCCGGAGGCTGTTGGGCCGCCTCCTCCTCACGGGCCACCGCGGCGCTAATCCCGGCCGCGAGCTCCTCGCCGCTCCCGCACCGGCCTGCCAGATGCTCGACGACACGGGCCAGCGTGGGCACTGTGGCGTCGACGGAAAATACCGCACAGTCGGGATCGTCCGAGGCACCGCCGTCGGGCGACGTGGGCGCCGTACCCATCGAGTCGAGGACACGGTGCAGCCGTGCAGCCTCGGTGCGCCACTTCCGGTCGACCACCTCTTCCGGATACTGCTGCCAGTCGACCGGCGACCAGTCGGGACCGGTCTCTGCCGGGCCGCCGTGGAAGAGCCGTGCCGCCAGCAGCGATGCCGCCTCGTCGGCCGCGCCCGGCTCCTCCAGGAGGTCACAGGCAGGGCGCTCACCGAGCCGCGAGGCGAATCCGTCGGCAAGCCGGTCGCGACGGGAGAGCTCGGTGAGGGCGGACACCACACCCGCGTCCAGTCGGGACGGCCAGCGGCCCATCTGCCAGGCGGGCAGCGCGACGCGGGTGAGCAGCCGGTCCCAGCCCGCGTAGGCGAGGCCGACCTGCTCCTGGGCGACGATCCGCAGCCCGTAATCCACACCCTGTGCACGCACCGACGCGGCGGCGGCGACGCCCCGCTCCATCTCCGCGGCATGGCTGCGACAGCTGCGCAGCAGAAACAGGGCGACCCAGCCGACGAAGGCCCGCGGCACTCGGCGCACCCCGGACAGCGGCCCGGAGACGGGCGCGGCCGCGTCGGCAACCGCTCCGTCCAGCCCTCGTACGAAACGACGCGCCGCGGCTATGTCGGGATGCGCGGAGGGGCCTGTGCCCGCGACGACCGGGGCGAGCACCGCCCGTAGCTCCGCGACCCGCATCCACCACAGGAACGGCGAACCGATGACCAGCACGGGCGCCGCCCGGACGCTACGGCGGGTCCGGACCGGGGAACGCGTTCCCGGATCCGCTCCGGGGCCTGCTGCGGGCTGCGCCGAGGGGTGTGTGCGGTCCTCCAGCCAGCTGTCGCAGTCGGGCGTGAGTGCTATCGCCGAGGGCGCGGGAACCCCGAGCCGGTCGGCGAGGTCCCTGACCAGGCGATAGAGATCGGGGGCGGCGTCCTCCGGGAGCGGGACGGTCGGGCTGACCGCCGGCCTCGCCCGTACGATCGCGACCGCGACCACTGCGGCGAGCAGGAGCACGACGACCGCGCAGGCCGTCACGGCCCAGCGCGCCGTGTCCCAGCCGCTGCCGACGGCATGGCCCTGTGCGCCCGCGACGAGCAGCACGACGGCCACCGCCGCCGGCAGGATGGCTGCGGCGGTCGCTCTGCTGCGGATGCGCAGCAGAGCGAGAGCGCGGGCGCGCGCACTCTGCGCACCCGGCTCCTCACTTGTACCGGTACCGGACACGGCCGGACGTCACCCCCTCTGCCCCCGCGGCGGTGTTGTTCACTCCCCCACTGTGGCACCCGTCACTGACATCGCAATGCCAGTGGGCCAAGTGCCGGAATGCTTGCGCCGCACCCTAGTTGGGGCCTCGGCGGGCGTCATCCGTATAGCTCAGCCGTCACTCGATGGAATGGCTTTGGGTAAAGGTGCTGACGCGCCGCGGTCCTTGGGGCAGCGGCGCGTCAGTGGGTGTCGACGGGGGTTCGGGGGGTGGACTTGAGCCGCAGCCGGGGGCGGGCAGATCGGGTGACGTACCCGGCCCCGCGCCCCGGTCCGGGGTGGACCCGTACGGTCCGGGGGGACTCCCGTCCAGTCTGTTCCGTTCCGGCAGTCTGTTCCGTTCCGGCAGTCCGTTCCGTTCCGGCAGTCCGTTCCGTTCCGGTCTCAGGCCTCCGCGGCCTTCTTGGCGATGTCCGTACGGAACTGCGATCCGTCGAGCCGGATCCGGGCCGCCGCCGTGTAGGCGCGCTCACGGGCGCCGGCGAGGTCCTTGCCGGTCGCGGTCACGGACAGCACCCGCCCGCCCGCGCTGACGATCTCGTCGCCGTCGCGCCTGGTCCCGGCATGCAGGACGTACGCATGCGGGGCATCCTGCGCCGCCACATCGTCGAGGCCGTGGATCAGGTCACCCGTGCGCGGCGTACCCGGGTAGTTGTGCGAGGCGATGACCACGGTGACGGCGGCCTCGTCGCGCCACTTGAGCGGGGGCAGCTCGTCCAGGGTGCCGTTGGCGGAGCCCAGCAGGACACCGGCCAGCGGAGTCTTCAGACGGGCCAGGACCACCTGGGTCTCGGGGTCACCGAAACGGGCGTTGAACTCGATCACCCTGACTCCGCGCGAGGTGATCGCGAGCCCCGCGTACAGCAGCCCGGAGAACGGGGTGCCGCGGCGGCGGAGTTCGTCGACGGTCGGCTGGAGCACCGACTGCATGACCTCGTCGACCAGCTTGGGGTCGGCCCACGGGAGCGGGGAGTACGCGCCCATGCCGCCGGTGTTCGGGCCCTCGTCGTTGTCCAGGGCGCGCTTGAAGTCCTGCGCGGGCTGGAGCGGCAGCACGGTGGTGCCGTCCGTGATCGCGAAGAGGCTGACCTCGGGGCCGTCGAGAAACTCCTCGATGACCACGCGGTCGCAAGCCAGGGCGTGGGTGCGGGCCGCCTCGACGTCGTCGGTGACGACGACGCCCTTACCGGCGGCGAGACCGTCGTCCTTGACGACGTACGGGGCACCGAATGCATCGAGGGCGGCGTCGATCTCGGCGGGGGTGGTGCAGACGTAGCTGCGGGCGGTCGGAACGCCTGCCCCGGCCATCACGTCCTTGGCGAACGCCTTGGAGCCCTCCAGCTGGGCCGCCTCACCGGACGGGCCGAAGCAGGGGATGCCCGCGGCGCGCACGGCGTCGGCAACGCCGGCGACAAGCGGTGCCTCCGGGCCGACGACCACCAGCTCGGCGCCCAGATCAGTGGCGAGGCGCGCGACGGCGTCGCCGTCGAGTGCGTCGACCGGGTGCAGTTCGGCCACCTCCGCGATGCCGGCGTTGCCGGGAGCGCAGTACAGAGCGGTGACGTCGGGGTCGAGGGAGAGAGAGCGGCACAGGGCATGTTCGCGGGCGCCGCCGCCGATGACGAGGACCTTCACGGTGTGCAGCCTAGCCGCCGGGGCGCGGCGGCCTCGACGGACGCCGCTCCGTGGACAGTCCGTGACGTGTACCGCGTGCCCGCACGGCCCGCGCTACTCGTTGGTGAACTCCTCGACGACCGTGGCGCCCAGCTCGCGGACGATCAGGTCGTGCCCGGAGAGCGCCGAGTCGACGAGGTCCGGGTCGTCCGCCTCCGGGGTGTCGTCCTCGGGAGCGACCGATCGCGGGGGTTCGGGCGCGGAGTACGACTGCGGTACGGGCTCCGCGGCAGGTGCGGCGCTCGGCTGCTGGTGCGGGGCGGGGGCGGGCCGGGGTTCGTAACTCTGCTGGGGCGCGGGGGCCGGTCGCTGCGGCGCGGGCGCGACGGCGGAGGGGCGGCCGCCACCGGTCTGCGGGGGTGCGCCCGCACCGCCCGACGGGTCGACGATCGCCTCGATCTTCCACTGTGCGTTGAACCGCTCGGCAAGTGCCTGCTTCAGCACGTCCTCGCTGCCGCTGCTCGCGAAGTTGTCGCGCGCGCCCGCGTTCAGGAAGCCGATCTGAAGGGTGGTGCCGTCGAAGCCGGTGACCTGGGCGTTCTGGCTGAGCAGGATCCAGGTGAACCGGCGGCGGTTCTTCACGGCCTCCAGGATGTCCGGCCACATGTTCCGTACCTGGCCGGCGCCCTGTGTCGTTCCCGCGCTCGGTTCGACGGCGGGCACCGGTGCCGCGGGCGCGGCCTGGGCCGGGGCGGTGGCCGGGGCTGCCTGCGGGACAGGCGACTGGCCGGGAGCGGAAGCGGTCGGCCAGCCACCAGGACGGCGGCCCGATTCCGGGGCGGCGGCGCTGGGCCAGGCACCGGGGCGCTGACCTCCCGCGGGAGCCGGGGCCTCGGCCGGCGGCTGCGGAGCGGCCGGAGCGACGGGGGCCATGGGCTGCGGGGGTGCCGGGGGCGCCGCGGCGGGTGCGGGCGGCGCCGCGGGGGCGGGTGCCTCTCCCCGTGCCGCCGCACGCGCGGCAGCGGGTCCGGCGCCGGGCTGCACGGCCGGGGCAACAGGGACGGGGGCATGGGCCAGAGCCTCCGGCCCGGGTACGTACCCCATGGCGGGCCCCGTACCGGCGGTCGCGAAGGACGCACCGCGCTCCAGCCGGTCGAGCCGGGCCTGCAGCGAACGCTCGTCGTCGAAGGCCGCGGGCAGCAGCACCCGGGCGCAGATCAGCTCGACCTGGAGGCGCGGCGAGGTCGCCCCGCGCATCTCCGTCAGCCCCTCGTTGACCAGGTCGGCGGCGCGGCTCAGCTCGGCGGCGCCGAAGACGGACGCCTGGGCCTGCATCCGCTCGACGACATCGGCCGGAGCATCGATCAGGCCCTTCTCCCCGGCATCCGGCACGGCGGCGAGGATCACCAGGTCACGCAGTCGCTCCAGGAGGTCGGCGACGAAGCGGCGCGGGTCGTTGCCCCCCTCGATCACCCGGTCCACGACCTCGAAGGCCGCGGCCCCGTCGCCCGCCGCGAAGGCATCCACGATCGAGTCGAGCAGCGAGCCGTCCGTATAGCCGAGCAGGGAGGTCGCCATGGCGTATGTCACACCGTCGTCGCCCGCGCCGGCCAGCAGCTGGTCCATCACGGACATCGAGTCACGCACGGACCCGGCCCCGGCCCGCACGACGAGCGGCAGCACGCCGTCCTCGACGTAGCTGTTCTCCTTGCCACAGACCTCGGCGAGATATTCGCGCAGCGTCCCCGGCGGCACGAGGCGGAACGGGTAGTGGTGCGTACGCGACCGGATCGTGCCGATGACCTTCTCGGGCTCGGTGGTCGCGAAGATGAACTTGAGGTGCTCCGGCGGCTCCTCGACCACCTTCAGCAGGGCGTTGAACCCCGCCGATGTGACCATGTGCGCCTCGTCGATGATGTAGATCTTGTAACGACTCGACGCGGGCCCGAAGAACGCCTTCTCCCGCAGATCACGGGCGTCGTCCACGCCACCGTGCGATGCGGCGTCGATCTCGATGACATCGATCGATCCCGGCCCGTTGCGCGCGAGGTCCTGGCAGGACTGGCACTCTCCGCAAGGCGTGGGCGTCGGCCCCTGCTCGCAGTTCAGACAGCGGGCGAGGATGCGCGCGCTGGTCGTCTTGCCGCAGCCGCGCGGACCGCTGAACAGGTACGCGTGATTGACCCGGTTGTTCCGCAGGGCCTGCTGCAGCGGGTCAGTGACATGCTCCTGCCCGATGACCTCGGCGAACGACTCGGGGCGATAGCGGCGGTACAGCGCAAGGGACGACACACATACGAGGTTATCCGGGCGGACCGACAACCGGCCCCGGACCGGCGAAGCGCCGCACACCCCCCGAAAACACAAGGGCCCCCCACGCACCCGCCAGAGCCAACCTACCCTTGCTGCCTTCCGGCCCTGGGGGAGTTCAGTCAGATAGCGCCACGTGAGGGGCTGAAGCCCACCTTAGCCGATCCCCACCCCTGTCAGTCCACTGCCCCACCTTCCGGAACCTCCCCGGACGAGCTCGAGGGGAACGGGTTCGCGAGCACTCCTCAACGTCTTGTATTGTTTGCCGCGGAGGATTCGCCTAGTGGCCTAGGGCGCACGCTTGGAAAGCGTGTTGGGGGCAACCCCTCACGAGTTCGAATCTCGTATCCTCCGCCATTGCTCTCACCGGGCAATACGTCGAAGGGCCCCGCTGCTTGCAGTGGGGCCCTTCGACGTTGGTGGTCTCAGTTTTGGTCTCAGTTGGCCTCCACGCGCGTTGGTCTCGCCCGAACGTCTGATCCACTTTGACCCCTTGCGGCAGAATGGCTGCAGTTTGGGTTCACCGCCGCGTCCGGGCTCTCGACGTCCGCGGTCTCGGCAGAGGGAAGGAGGGGGCGTCCTCCAGCACGACCACGCGTCCGGCTACAGCGATGCGCCGACGATTCGCTACCCCGGCAGGTCTGCTTGGTACGCCCGCGGCACATGACCACAGCCTCACAGACCAACCTTGAAAAGCTCCTGGCTCGGCTCCTCGATCGTAAGCCGATGCGTACAGAGGCAACGCTTCAAGCCGACGTTCGACAGTTGCTGCTCGATGGTGGCCTAAACCTCGACGAGAACGACCTGAGTGTCGATCTGGAGGCCCAGGTAGGGGACGGCCGACGCATCGACATCGAGGTTGGCTTCACGGCCATCGAGACCAAGAAGGATCTGCGGAGCGCCGCGATCCTGAAAGACGCTGTCAAGCAGCTCGGTGGATACGTTCATGCCCGCACAGAACAAGTCGGCCAGCGATACGTCGGCATACTGACGGACGGCGCTGACTGGCGGGCGTACAGCTTGTCCGGCGACGACCTGATCCAGGTCAGCCGGTTCGAAGTGAAGCAGAAGACTCCGCCGGCTGACCTGCTGAGATGGCTGGAGGGTGTCCTCGCGACAGCAGAGGGCATCCGACCGACGCCCGACGCGATCGAGAGCCGCCTGGGCGCGGACAGCGTCTCACACAAGCTCGACCGTGCCACTCTGACCGCGCTCTACGAGGAGCACAAGGGCCTGCCCACCGTGAAACTCAAGCGCGAGCTGTGGGCGCGATTGCTGAGGAGCGCACTGGGCACCCAGTTCGAGGACAGCGACGAGCTGTTCATCGAGCACACCCTGCTGGTCAACAGCGCAGAGATCATCGCCCACCTCGTGCTCGGCATCGACGTCACGGACATGCAGCCGTCGACGCTGGTGCTGGGGCAGCGATTCGAGCAGGCGCAGATCTACGGTGTCGTCGAGTCCGACTTCTTCGGCTGGGTCATTGAGGTACCCGGCGGCGAAGGCTTCGTGCGCACCGTCGCGCGACGACTGACGCGCTACGACTGGGCCAAGGTCGAGCACGACGTGCTCAAGGTGCTCTACGAGTCCGTCATCGCTGCGGAGACTCGGAAGAATCAGGGCGAGTACTACACACCCGACTGGCTTGCCGAGAAGGTGGTGGCCGATGCTGTCACGGACCCCCTGAACCAGCGTGTACTGGACCCTTCGTGCGGTTCAGGAACCTTTCTCTTCCACGCAGCGCGCCGCTATCTGCAGGCCGCGGAGGACGAGGGCCGACCGCTGCGCCAGACTCTCATCGACATCAGCGACCACGTTGCGGGCATCGACCTTCACCCCGTCGCTGTAGCCCTTGCGCGTGTCACCTACCTATTGGCCATCGGCCGGTCGCGACTGGTGTCGGACGAGCGTGGGCCGATAAGGGTTCCGGTCTACCTGGGCGACAGTGTCCAGTGGCAGCAGCGGACAGACCTACTGGACCACGGCCATCTGGTGATTCGTACGGAGGAAGGCGGACAGCTCTTCGAGAACGAGCTGCGCTTCTCCGAGCACCTCCTGGCAGACGCCGGGCGCTTCGACACCATCGTCAACGAACTCGCGGACCGAGCCACGAACCGCCCTCCCAAGAGCAAGCCCTCCCTCACGACTCTCTTCAACCGGCTGGGCATCTCCTCGAAAGACGATCAGCAAGAGCTCACTGAGAACTTCCGGCTCCTGTGCCACCTGGTCGACAACGGACGCAACCACATCTGGTCGTACTACGTCCGCAACCTCGCACGCCCGATGTGGCTGTCGCGCGAAGAAAACCGCGTGGATGTCCTGGTCGGCAACCCACCGTGGCTGTCGTACCGACACATGTCTGAGGAGATGCAAGAGCTCTTCAAGGACATGGCGCAGTCCCGCAAGCTGTGGCGCGGCGACGAAGTTGCAACGCATCAGGACCTCTCGGGACTGTTCATCGCCCGAGCGGTCCAGCAGTACCTGGCCGTCGACGGCACGTTCGCCTTCGTGGTACCGAATCCCGTACTGGACCGTCCGTACTGGTCAGGATTCCGCGCCGGCCACTATCCGGATTCGAACGAGACCGTAAAGATCGCGTTCTCCGGCTCATGGGATCTGCGCCGCCTTCGGCCCCACTTCTTCCCCCGCGGCAGTGCGGTCATCTTCGGACGGCGGATTCAGGCCCTCATCGGTGAGGCGGCAAAGGGCAACACACCCGTCCCCCTGCCCACGATCACCGAGCGGTGGACCGGCAAGATTCCGGGGCGGAACTCGGACTGGGCGCACGTCCAGAAGTGGGTCAAGCGCGAGGATCACGAGCTCAAGTTCGCCGGGGAGGACCTGATCTCGTCGCCATACCGGAAGCGATTCTGGCAGGGGGCTTCGATCGTGCCTCGTGTGCTGTTCTTCGTCGAGCAGCAGGAGACCGGCCCGCTGGGTCTTGGCGGAGGCCGCGTAGCGGTGCGTTCAGAGCGGAGCAGCACGGAGAAGCCACCGTGGAAGAGCCTTCCTGACATGGAAGGGGTTGTGGAGAAGGAGTTCGTGCGGCCAGCTCTCCTCGGTGAAAGCGTCCTTCCTTTTCGCTTGCTGCCTCCCCGCAAGGTAGTTCTCCCTATTGAGGGAAATGCCACCCTCCTCAACGGTGAACACCCTCATCTGGAACGCTACCCCGATCTCACCAACTGGTGGCGCGCAGCAGAGGCGCAGTGGATGGCGAACCGCAGCAGTGAGCGGCTGACACTTTCTGAACAGCTGGACTTCCGGCACAAACTCTCCGACCAGTTGCCGGCCACTCCTCTGCGTGTCGTCTACGGCAAGTCCGGCATGCACGTCTCAGCCGCTTTGGTAGACGATCCGAACGCGATCATCGACCACGTGCTGTATTGGGGAACGGTTGCTACCCGCGAGGAGGGCATGTACCTCTGCGCGATCCTCAACACCCCAGCACTGACTGAGGTAGTCCGGCCGCTCATGGCATATAGCAAGGACGAGCGCCATATCGACAAGGCGGTGTGGCAGCTCCCGATCCCTGAGTTCAATTCGCTCAATCCGGGGCACCGACGCTTGGCGGAGCTCGGAGCTGCCCAAGCCGAACACATTGCGGAGCTGCCGATCGACGAGACCGCGAACTTCGTAAAACTGCGTAGGGTCATCCGATCCGTCCTTGCCGACTCTCCCGAGGCGGAAGAACTCGACTTGCTGGTACGCCTGTTGCTTGAGTAACGGCCTTCATAAAAGGCATGGCACTGGGCAGGCAGCAATCAGCCTGCCCAGTGCCATGCCGACTACCAGTCGTCGATATCGCCGTACTTCCCCGGGTTCTGGGCACGGTCCACAGCTTGTGCGCACGCCTCGTCGAAGGCGGCCTCCACAGCAGCCTTGTCCGTACCGCGCGCGTTAGCCTCGACCTCCTGGCCCGCGCCAGGCAGCCGGACCGTACGCCAAACCGACGAGCGGCTGGTGTAGGCATCGGTCTCGAAGTCCCAGGCCGGCACCGACCACTGATCGAGGAGTCCTGTCGTTGCGCGCTCCCCACCCGGGAGGAACAGGGCTCGAGCGTGGAAGACAACGGTCCGCTCCGGCATCTGGTCGCGCACTGCGCGCACGCCGCCGGGTCCGTTGCGCTCCCAGCGTCCTCGGTCCCACTCCTCGACCTCAGCCGTTCGGTCCGGCCAGTCCTCGCTCCACTGGGCAACGACCTCGGCAGCGTGCTCGCGCTGGACGAAGGGCACCCGCCGCTCGCCGAGGCGTGCAACGTGGACCGTCAGCTCCGCGAGTACGGGGCTGTAGCCGGCACTGGGCGCGATTGCTCCGCCCGCTTGGCTCGGGTCGTTGCCCCAGAGGAGGCCGCCGATCTTGTCGGCGGTGTCCTTGAGGACGCGGCTGGTCAGGTGTTGGTAGCGGCGGCGCATCCGGGCGGACTTACCGGGCTCCCAGCCCATGATGGCGTCCACCACAGCGTCGGAGACGCCGAGGATAAGCAGAACCGTCGCTGCGGTGTGGCGGGCATCGTGGAGGCGGCCGTCACGGACATCCGCTGCCTTCAGCAGGTCCTTCCACTTATGGAAGTCCGTGTTCGGGTTCAGGGGCTCGCCGATGGGCGAGGTGAAGACGTACCCCTTCTCCGTCCAGAGGTCGCGGGCAAGGGCCCGTTCGCGGGCCTGCTCCTCCTTGTGCTGCCGGAGGAGGTCCATCAGCTCGTCCGGGGCGCCGATGGGCCGCTGTCCGGCGCGTGACTTCACGTTCTTGGTTTCCCGCCGTGTATTGATCTTCTGCGGGCAGAAGCCGGGCTTGCGCCCGCAGCGGTCGCCGCAGCCGTGCTGGTAGCGGGGCCGCAAGCGGCCTCGGCGGACGCGGATCACGCCGAGCTTGAAGTCGACGTCGGTCCACTGCATGCCGAGAACCTCGCCTTGTCGGAGGCCGAGCGCCAGGGCAATGACCCAGCGGGCTGTGTTGCGGTGCTTCCCCGCTTCTGCCAGAAGGCGCTGGACCTCTTCGACCGAGTACGGCTCGACTTCATCCTCTTCGAGGCGTGGGGCCTTTGCGATCGTGGCTGGGTTGCGGGTGAGGTGTCCACGGCGCACGGCCTCGTTGAGGGCGGCGCGAATGGTGCGGTGGGTCTGGTGCGCGGTGCCTGCAGCGCTGCCGGTCTCCTGCATCTTCTTGTAGAAGCGCTCCAGGTGTTCCGGCTCCAGCTTCTCCAGGCGGTGGGCGCCCAGGCCGGGGATGAGGTGGTGATTTACCGCAACGCGGTAGCCATCGATGGTGTTCTCGGAGACGTTCGGCGCGGCAATGTTCTCGACCCAGTGGGTGAGCCAGGTCTCCAGCGTCCAGCTCTGACCGGCCTTTCGGACCGCGCCCTTGTCGCGTTGCCGCTCCAGCTCCCGTACGGCCTTGGTGACCTCGGCTCGGGTCTTGCGGCTGACATGGCGGCGGTCAGGCTTACCGTCGTCCTTGACGCCGACGGTGACGCGGCCGTGCCAGCGCCCGTCTTTGCCGAGATAGATAGTTGAGGCGCCGTTGGGCTGACGGCTTTTCGCCGTCGCGCCCCGCGTCACGCGGCGGCCCCGAAGTCGCTGGCCGTGAGGCGCCGGGCCAGAAAGTCGTTCACCGCCTCCGCTGGGATACGGCGCAAGCTGCCGATCTTGACCGAGGCGATCTCGCCGGAGGTGACGTACTCGTACAGCTTCGTGCGGCCGATACCGATCCGCCGCGCAGCCTCGGCGACGGTGAGGGCCACGAGGGTGGTGTCGCCTCCAGCGGGACGGTGTTCGGAAATCAGAGTCCGCAGGTCGTCCTCGGGGACGTCCAGGAGGTCGGCTATCTGGGCAAGCGGAAGTTCGCTTCGGTGCAAGGGAGGGTCCTCTCCTGACAGGCCATGGGACGGCGAATCCCGATTGGCCGGCAAGTCGTTCAGGGATGGGCGTGAAATTAAGGAGCCGGGTACGGCAAGACCGCGCTGTTCGTAGCAGCGAAGGGCCGAGTCAGCTCTGTTCGGGCGGCGCGTCCATGCGCTCACCGAGGAAGCTGCGGAGTTGGGTTGGGGCTCCGCGGTGGCGGTGGAAGTCGCCGTTGGAGGCGATGGTCAGCTCGTGGGTCAGCAGGCCCTTGACCATGTCCTCCTGGTTGGGGTTGGCGTCCGTGTACGCCGTGAGTTCGTCCTGGATCCGGCGCATGTCCTTGCCAAGGGCCCGCCATTCCTTCCATCTCGCGACGTACTCGCCGACGAGACGACGGACCAGCGGGTTGGCGAGCTGGCCGGGCGGGCTGGTCAGCTCGTCGAAGGTCAGGTCGAAGACCTTGCAAAAGCCGAGCGCCTCATCGAGGTTGACCCGCCGCCGGGGCTTGCCACTCTCGATGCGCCAGATCGCGGACTGGTTGACCGGGTGGCCGGCCTCGGCCATCCGCTCGGCGAGCGTGACCGTGCTCCACCCGCGCGCCTCACGTTCGAGCTTGATGCGCTGCGCGACGTGATCCTCTGCCAGCGGCCGATCCGGCCCCGCGCGGGAGGCGCCTTCGTCACTACTCATCACTGCACCTCCTGAACAGGGCCCGGCGGAGACCCTGGGCGATGGTGAAAACTAAACACCATTGCGGAGCAGAATGCAACCATTGCGCTTCCGAAAACGTCAGGTACTGTAGTCGTCCGCCCTCGAACGGGGGTGAACGCAAAAAGCCCCCGGTGCTACGAACACCGGGGGCCAAGCACGAACTCTCGTAACCGCCCATCCCTGAACGATTGACCCGCGTGGCCTGGGATTCGCCGTCCCATACGGCCCGCAAGTTGAGGAGCTCAATGTCCAGTATGGACGAACCCCGGCCGAACGCGCCACACCTCACGGGACCCGGCCGCCAGCCCACGGCGGGCGACCTCACCGCGGTTCCACCACACGACGTGGACGCCGAATCCGCCGTGCTGGGGGCCTGCATGCATCAGGCGGCGGTGATCGACGAAGTACGCCAACTGCTCGACGCGGCCGACTTCTACCGCCCCGCGCACGAGACGATCTGGCGCACGATCCTCGCTCTGCACGGCGAGGACAAGCCGACCGACCCAATCGTCCTGTCTCACCAGCTGCGTGCCCAGGACGACCTGGAGCGGGTCGGGGGTGTGGTGTACGTCCACCAGCTCGCCGACGCCGTGCCCTCGGTCAGCAGCGCCGTCTACTACGCGGGCATCGTGCGCAGGATGGCCGACCTGCGCCGCTTGCGTGCCTCCGGCATCCGGACCGCCCAACGCACGATGGAGCCGGGCGCCGATCCGGACGCCATCCGCAGCGAGGTGGAATCGGATGTCCGGACCGAGCGCGAGCGTGCGCTCGCCTCCGGCCAGGGCCGGCTCTCCCGGTTCATCACCGACGGTTGGCGCTTCGTCACCGAGACCGGCACCGACACCGAGCCGCTGTGGGGCACGCGGGAGCAAACGGCCTGGTCGTCGGGCGAGAGCCTGATGATCGTCGGAGCGCCCGGTGTCGGGAAGACCACACTGGCCCACCAGGTGATCCTCGCCCGCCTGGGCCTGGCGGACAGCGTCCTGGACATGCCGGTGGCACCGAGCCGACGGGTGCTGTACCTGGCACTGGACCGGTACAAGCAGATAGCCCGTGCCATGGCCCGCAGCGTCCGACCCGAACACGAGCAGCGCTTGCGCGACGGGCTCGCCGTCTGGCAGGGACCTCTGCCCGCCACCCTGGACAAGGAGCCCGACCTCCTCGCCGACCTCGCCGCCGCCCACCAGGCCGACACCATCGTGATCGACAGCCTCAAGGACGCAGTGAGCACCCTGGTCGACGACGCCCTCGGCGTCGCGTACAACAACGCCCGCCAGCGAGCCATCCGCAACGGCGTCGAGATCATGGAACTCCACCACCAGCGCAAGGCCACCGAGGGCGCCCCACGCGCCCAGAAGCCCACACTGGACCGCGTCTACGGCTCCACCTGGATCACCTCCGGCGCGGGCAGCGTCCTCTTCGTCTCCGGGGAAGCGGGCGACCTCGCCGTCACCCTGCACCACCTCAAAACCCCCACCGGCGAGATCGGCCCCCTCCAGGTCATCCACGACCACGAACGCGGCACCTCGACGCTCGACCCCACCCTCGACCCGGTCGCCATCCTGCGCCAGCGTCCCGACGGCCTGACCGTGCGCGAACTCGCCGTGATCCAAAGCGGCCAGAACAACCCCGAGCGCTCCGCCACCGAGAAGGCCAGGCGCACCCTGGACCGCCTCGTCAGGGCCGGACTCGCGGACAAGGCCGAAGGAACCGCGGGCGGCACCGGAGGCGGCCAGCAAGCCCGCTACCGCGCCTCGCTCCGCCACATCGGCGCCGTCTCCTGACCCCACCGCCGGACGCCGGGACCGTACACGAGGGCGTACACGCACCCCTCCCCCACACGCGGGCCCACGCGACACCGCAGGCGTACACGCCAAGCACAAAACCCCAGGTCAGACAATCACGCGATCGTTCACGCCGTACACGCACCCCAGCGTTCACGCGTGAGCCCCCCTTTAGAAGGGGGCTCGCGTGTACGCCCCCTGCGTGAACGCCGTGATCGCCTCCGCAGAACCACCCCCGGAGAACCCCGCATGACCACACCCGCCACACCCTGCAACACCACCCACCACACCACCCAGTGGAATCGCCCCACGCCCCGTACGCAGCGCATCCAGGCGGTGGAGCGGCAAGCAACGCCCCAGCACGCTGCCGAGCGGTACGCCCTCGTCGCGGCCGGAGTCGTCATCATCGCCCTCACCGCCGGCGGATTCTGGCTCTCGTACGCACACCTCGCCCAGGTTGCTGGACAGCATGGGCTGGGAAGCTCCCCGGTCCGGCAATGGGCCTGGCCTGCGACCCTGGACGCGTTCATCGTCGCGGGCGAACTACTCATGCTCCGCGCGGGGCTGCGCCGGGTGACCGACTGGTGGGCGATCGCTCTAACGGCCACAGGGTCGGTCGGATCCATCGCGCTCAACGTGGCCGGCGTCAGCGGAACGGGCAATGCAAGCATCGTGCCCCTGCTCGACTACGTGGTCGCCGCGGTCCCCCCGACCGCCGCCCTGCTGGCCTTCGGCGTGCTGATGCGGCAGATCCACCAAGTGGTTGACCGGCCCCTCGACCACCCGGTCGTCGCTTCCGCCGAGACGCTAGAACCACCTGCCCCACCATCCACTTACCTCGCCGAACCGCAGTCGGCCGTTTCCGTCCGGATGCCGCCACCGCCCCCGGTTTCGGACGGCCAGCCGCGTGGTGGCCGACCGGTCAGCGCGGCGGTCGAGGAACTGGTTGAGATCGGCCGGATCGCTGCGGTCGAGAAGCGGAAGCTCACTCGGGCCATCGTTCAACAGGCCATACGCGACAAGGGGCATACGGTCAGCGGCCAACGACTGACCGAGGTCATGAACATCCTCCGGCCGGAATCCGACGCCGAAGCCGACGCCGGTCCGAACACCGGCTGACCACCCGCCCGCCGGTGGCCGGAACTCTTCCGGCCACCGGCCACGCGATCGTGGCCTCGCCACCCGATCACTTATCCACACCTGTGGCCGGGCGGTGGCCCTCCGCACGCCACCAGCCCACCCGCTCTTCCCCGGAGAACCACCCGTGACCCACGACCCGCACCACGCCAAGGACACCCTCGACGAGCCGCTGCCGCTGCCGAAATCGCCTACGCTGATGGGGCGTTTGCGGCGGGCGTTCGGACGGGCTGCCCCTGGCGGAGCCAGTAGTACCCCGAGTCCGACTCAAGGCCGGATTCGGGGGATCTCCGCCCCAGGGGTGGCGGAGACGGCCCAGCGCCAGGGGGCGCCGCACCAGGAGGTCGGGGCCGAGGGCGGCCGCGACCTGGACGAACTCCACGCCGTCCAGCAGCAGATACTCCGCCCCGCACCCACCACCGCGTCTGCCGCCGGCAAGCAATCCGTGCAGAGCGTTCAGCCCACGATCCGCCGCTTCACCGGCACCAAGCGCGTCGTCCGAGTCGGCCCGTTGCGTTTCACCGGCGACGAGCACGCCGACCTCCAAGAGGCGGCTGCCGAGCATGGCTACAAGGGCGATTCCGGCTTCGCCGCCGACATCGTCCTCGCCTTCCTCTCCGGTCGGTTCACCGCGAATCTGCCGCTGTCTGAAGACCGCCGCCGCACCCACATGTTCCGCGCCCAGGTGTTGCGCGAGCTCAACCGCATCGGCATCAACATCAACCAAATCGCCCGCGCACTTAACAGCGACCTCACCCCGCCCGACATCCGCCAGCGTCTCGGCGAGCTGCACCACGTGCTGGAGCTGATCGCAGAAGCCCTGCGAGAGCCCACCGACCCCAGGAAGGACCTGCCTGCATGATCGCCGCCATCAAACCGGCCGGGTCCAACACCCGTGGCCTGCTCGCCTACCTCTACGGCCCCGGCCACCACGACGAGCACACCGACCCGCACATCCTGGCCGGCTTCGCGATGCTCGGCATGCCCGACCCCGGCCGCGACGAGAACGCCACCCTCACCCAGCTCGCCCGCCACATCGACGAGCCCGTCCGGCTCCGCAACAGCGAGTTCGGCAAGAAGGTCACCGACCACGTCTGGCACTGCCCCGTCCGCGCCGCCCCCGAAGACCGTCACCTCTCCGACGCCGAATGGGGCGAGATCGCCCAGCGCATCGTCGAAGCCGCCGGCATCGCTCCCAAAGGCGACGACCTGGCCTGCCGCTGGATAGCCATCCGCCACGCCGACGACCACATCCACATCCTCGCCACCACCGTCCGCGAAGACGGACGCCGCCCCAAGCTCCACGACAGCGGCATCCGCGTCGGCGACGCATGCCGCCGGATCGAGGCGGACTACGGCCTACGCCAGCTGAAGAAGGGTGACCGCACCGCCGGACGCCGCCCCACCCAGGCTGAGATGCACAAAGCCGAACGCCTCGGCTGGGAACAGACCAGCCGCGAATGGCTCCAAGATCGCATCCGCGCCGCCATCCCCCACGCGAGCAGCGCCGAGGATCTCCTCGCCTACCTCGAGGCCGACGACGTCCTGGTCAAGCTCCGCCGAGGACCCTCAGGCGACCTCCTGGGCTACGCGGTCGGCCGGCCCGGCAACCTGAACAAGGACGGCGAGCAGATCTTCCACCCCGGCGGGAAGATCGCCCCCGACCTCACCCTGCCCAAACTGAAGGCCCGCCTAGAAAGCAGCGCGCCGGAGGAGCACCCCAGTGCCCGCCGCAACCAGCCCAGCAGCCCCTGGCAGCAGGCAACCGAAGCCCTCAACACCCTTCACACCCACCTCACCGACACCAGCACCGACACCAGCACCGGCGACAACGGTGGCGCGATGGCCCAGGCCCAGATCACCGCCCTCGGAGAACTCATGCAAGCCACTGCCCAGAAGGCCCCCACCGACCTGCGCGTCCAGCTGCAATTGGCCAGCAAGGCGTTCGCCCGTGCCCAGCGCTCCCAGATTTGGGGAGAGGACCGCGCTGCCCACGCTCTACGGACCGCAGCCCGCGACATCGCCAACACCGCCACGGGCCCCGGCGGCAGCGCCCTCGCCGCCCTCGTCGCCGCCATGGTCTGGGCCGCCATCCTCGCCGGACGCTGGCACGACGCCAAAGGCAACGCCCCCCAGGCCGACTCCGCCCGGCAGGCCCTTCAGCATCTCCAGGCAGCAGCCGACAGCGCCCTCACCCCCGTACTGATCAAGCTCGAAGCCCGCCGCCCGAAGGACGAGAACCGCCGAACCCTGGCCAGCGACGTACGCGCCGCTGTCCCCGAACACGCCGACCGGATCCTCACCGACCCCGGCTGGCCCGCTCTCGCCACCGTCCTCGCCGACGCCGAAGCACGCGGCCACAAACCCCACCAGCTTCTCCAGGAAGCCGCCGCTCGACGCGAACTGACCACCGCCCGTCAACCCGCGCGCGTCCTGATCACCCGTATCCAGCACACCAGCCGCAACCCTGTACGCAACCGTCGAGCAGAAGCGGCCCGCCTGCGTACCACCACGGCCGCAGGAGCCCCCGTCCAGCAGAACCGAACCGCAATACACGTAGCAACAGGCTCGCCCACAGACAAGCGCCAACAGCCCCACCGCCGATAGAAGTCGTCACAGCCGCAGGGAACGGAAACCCGTTGGGTGACCGTCCCCTGCGGTTGGTTGGTACGGCGTTCGCGCAGAGCCATCGCTGTGGAGAGTCGCGGTGACCGCCCCAACCAAGCAGGCTATCCGCGGCGCAAGAATCCACTTCGTGCTCGATGCTTCCCCGCCCGACGTCCGCCAACCGGCTCTGCCTGAGGAGGGATCCCGGGCTGCGTCGAACGAACCGGATCATCGTTGAGAAGGATGGATTGCCAGACCTGCTCCTGAAGTGCCCGGATGCAAGGGCCGCAGGCGTACATCGCTGCTTGGGCACCGGCCACGCTCACGGGACCGATCCACAGGACACGGGTCCACTTCTGGCCGCAGTAGAGCCAGCAGAGCCCATCGATCCAGTGGTTGCCGTCGTCGGTACCTGCCGGTGCGGGCAGACCACCGCGAGCGAACTCGGCGATCCCGGGTATCACCCGGTGTGGTACGGCCAGTTCCATAAGCACAGCTCAGCCCTCAAGGTCAGTGGCCATGGGCGGCCACTGGGGCTGCCTCACTCTTGTCGGCGTCCGCGAAGAGGAGGGTGGGTTCCGCCAGGATGTCGCGGCCTGATTCGCTCTTGTAGATCTCATCCACGCTGCCGAACCGGGCTTCGGAGTAGTCGAGTTCGAGCAGTGCAGCTGCTTGTCGGACCGATGCCTCGTCAGGCCCTTCGATCTCGACGAAGGTGGGGAGGTCCGGCCAGGTGTCGAAGTCGAAGGCGACCTCGCCGAGGCGCCACTCTTCGCGGTAGTTCTCCTGGTACCGGACCTCGCGCATACCGAGGCTGCGGAGGATCTCGGCCATGGCGTGCAGGTCCGTGACCTCGGTTTCGATCTCGGTGGTGCCGTCGATCGTGGTGGCGTCGGTGACCTGCTTGAGTGTCAGCGTCGACCGGGTGCCCTCGTCGCGCAGCCGCACCCAGGCACCTCCTTCGAGGGCGTCGTTCTCGAAGATCTTGCGGGTGAGAAGGGTGCGCGGGAACGCTTGGGCGGCGCCCAGAGTGGTCAGCTTGGTCTGAAGGCCGGCGACGTCGATGGCGAGGAACTTGGCCTCGTACTCGTGCTTCACGGGTTCTTCCTTTAGCGATTAGGAGGGGGTGCGGGCCGCGAGGAGCAGGCCCATCCGGTGGGTGTGGTCCTGGAGCTGGCCGATGTGGGCCCGCTCGGCGAACTCATTCGTTCGCAGGGTCAGCAGAACGTCCCAGTCGCCGATGAAGTGACGCCCGAGCTTCTCGGGGGACGTGTAGTGCTCGATCAGGTGCTGGCGCTGGGTGACAGGCATCATGAACTCCGCGCCGAACAGACCGTCCTGGCGTACGGACGACTGCATGCGGGTGATGAACTCGGCGAGCGGGCGATGGTGGTTGGCACTGTAATGCCACGAGCAGCTCGTCCAGATGGCGTCGCAGGGCATGTCCAGAGGCTCCCATTGAAGGAAGTCCTCCTCCACGACCTGCACTCGGTCGTATAGCGATTCGAGCTTGAGCCGGTCGATGAGGCCCATGGCGTGGGCCTGGTTGTCACCCGGGAGCGTGACCTCACCACCGTGAAGAGCAAGGGGGTCGCGTTCTACGGCGATCACTCGGTAGCCGGCGGCGGCCAGCGGCAGGATGAACTTGCCGTCGCTCGCGCCGATGACCGCGACAGTGGCGTCAGGAGTGGCACGCTCCTTCAGCGCGGCGAGGAACTGGGGAAAGAAGGTGAGGGTGTGCTCCCACAGGCTCTGCGTTTGCACGGTGGTGGGCTCCTTGCGTGTCGGTGGCGAGGATCGCCTGGACGACCTCGTCGGGGTCCAGGCGCGTGGTGTCCACGCGGTGCATCGGGAACTGGGCATAGGCATCGGTGACCCGGTCGCCAGAGTCCTCGACGAGGGTGTCCCAGCGGGAGACCGGCTTGGTCCGCTCAGTGAGCCGACGCCGGCGCTCGTCTTCGCCGCACGTCAGCTGGTAGGTCACGGGCTGCGGCAGGTCGGGCGGCAGACTGACCCCAAGACGAACGCCGAGAGCGCGGTGGGTGGCGAGGCAGCGAGCGAAGTAGCTCTCCACGACGACCGGGGTGCCCGAGGACAGGTAGCGCCGTATCTCATCAGCCGCGGTGAACAGCGCGGACAGGTAGAAGCACATCCTGGCCTCGGCATTCCCCCGCAGGTCCACCTCGCGCCGCAGAGGCTGGTAGATGAGCGGCACGGTCGGGACCAGAACGGCTTCACGGGCTGCTGCCAGCATCGGTGCGATGGTCGACTTGCCGGTGCCGCGAAGTCCTTCGAGGCTCTCGAACAGCGGGGCGTCAGACACGGCCGTACACGACGTCCGGTACCGCGAGCGTGAGTTCGTCGGTGGCGGATGGCCGGTGGTCGATGTGGTCAGCGAGCTTGTCGTACCAGAAAGCGTGGGAGTCCTTGCCGACGGCCTTGCAGGACATGGTGAGTGCGCCGCGCGGGTCGGCCTCGATCCGATCGATCTGTGTCGGGCCACCTGCAGGAGCGCAAATCTCCGGGGCGCCGTTCTCGGACAAGTCCTCGTCGACGATCACTTCGATGGTCAGGTCGGCGGTCTGGAGCTGTTCACGTAGGCGGATGTAGGCGGCGGAGTCGGTGATGAGGAGCTCGGGGTGATCTGCTGCGTTGCCGACCGGTCGGAGGCAGTGAAGCTTCAACTGCTCGACTCCATAGTGTTGCAGGGTGCGCGCCAGAGGGAGCACCTCATCGATGTTGCGAGAGGTGACCGTCAGGGTCGCACCGGTGCGGACACCGAGTCCCCGGGCGATGTCGAGTGCGCTCAGCGCACTCTGGTAGCTCCCGAACTTGCGGACGTGGTCGTTGGTCGAGCCGATGCCCTCCAGCGATACCCGTAGCAGGTCCAGGTGGGGGGCGATCTCGGTGAGCCGGCGCTCGATCCGATAGCCGTTGGTGCAGATCTCGACCTGCATGCCCAGTTCCTGCTTGGCGTACCGGACGACGTAGGCGAGGTCCTTGTAGACGAACGGCTCGCCGCCCAGCAGGGTGACAGCCTCGGTGCCGTACTGGTCGCGCATGAGCGTGAGGAGGTTGACGGCCTCGTCTGCAGTGAAGGCATCGGCGTGCTTGAGCCTCTTGCCATGGAAGCAGTGCAGACACTCGAAGTTGCAGCGGTACAACAGCTGCAGGTACAGCATCCGGATCCTGCGGATCCCGGTGACTTCCCCGATCACGTGGGTCTCCTTCGGGCAGTTGCCTGGTGGGAGACCTGATGCTGGCGGAACGAGTACGGACAGCATCACCGCGTATCCGGACGCCCCGGGGACGTCCTGGGACGTTTTCAGTGGGCCGCGAGGGTCTCCAGGATCCCGAGAACATGCGCAGTGTCCGTCAGGTTCGGTAGCACTACCTGCGCGCCGGCAGCCCTCAATTCTTCGGCGCTGTGGACGCCAGAAGCGACCGCAATGATCCCGGAGTTCGTGGCGAGCGCGGCCTCGACATCCCTCGGGGTATCTCCTACCAGCACGACAGGCACGTCATCCCACGCGCCTCGGAGGCGTTGGGCGCGCTCCCGGGCAACAGCTACCAAGCCCGGACGCTGGAGAGCGTCAGCCCCATAGGCACCAACAGACAGGTCGAGGAGGGGGTCCAGTCCGAAGGCCGATACCTTCACGCGGGCGTTGGCCGCAATATTGCCGGTGAGAACCGAAGACACCCAGCCCTCGTGTACCGAGGTCACCTTCAAGACGTCACGCACGCCCGGCAGCGCCGTCCCGCGCACGCTGAGATCGTGGAGGCGTTCCTCTCCGGCACTGGCAAGAGCAGCCTCGACAGCCGGCCAGTCCGGCTCGGACAGACTGTTCCGCTGGAACATGTCACGCATGATCAGGCGATCCGTACGGCCCTCCGTCCGCGCAGGTTCGATCGGAGGGGTTCCCGCCAGCGCCGTGAACGCGGCGGCGTAGATCTCCTTACTGACCCCGGCATTCTCGATGAGCGTGTGGTCGATGTCCCACAGGACGATGAGCTCCATACGACCAGCGTAAGTACCATGGTCGAAGCTCCGGCTCCTGAGGAACGTCCCATAACGTCCTTGCCCGCTCCTGGCCGCCTCGGCTTGTATGGCGCCTGTGAACGAGCGACTGCACTCCGTACTCGCCCAGCGCGGCCTCTCGCCAGAGTCACTCGCTGAGCTCTGCGAGGTAGACCCGAAGACCGTCAGTCGCTGGCTCGGGGGGCGCGTTCCCCACGCGCGCCACAGATTCCGTGCCGCTCAGCACTTGCGTGTGGAGGAGCTGTTTCTTTGGCCAGCACCGGCGCCGAGTGCCGGACAGCCCACTTCCGGGTCAGGCTTGGAGCTGGTCGGGACCTACCAGAACCGGGCCAGCGTTCCGCGGGACATGTGGCTCTCGCTGCTGAAGGGGGCCCAGGACCAGATCAGTGTCCTCGTCTTCTCCGGCACGTTCTTCGCCCAGTCCAACCCCCACGTCGCAAAGATGCTCGCCGAGCGAGCGGCAGACGGGGTGCAAGTACGGCTCTGCTTCGGTGAGTCAAGCGGCCGAGCTGTGGCTATCCGCGGCCGTGAAGAGGGCATCGGCGACACGCTTGCCGCCAAGATCCGCGCCTCCCTGACCTACTACCGGCCCTTATTGTCTGAGGCGGGCTGTGAGGTCAGGCTGCACGACACCACGCTTTACGCCTCCCTGTTCCGCTATGACAACGACCTGCTGGTCAACCCGCATGTCTGGGGCCAGCCAGCCAGTGCCAACCCTCTGCTCCATCTCAAGAGAGTTGATGCTGCAGGGTGGTTCGACAACTACGCTCAGAGTTTCGAAGCTGTCTGGGCCACCGCGAGCCCTTGGACGCCAGACCAGGAGGGGCCCTCGTCACATGGGCAGGACTGAGTACTACAACGACCCCAAAGCCCCCAAGGCAAACACGCTCATTCCCGCCAACAACATGCTCGTCGTCGACGACAGCGGCGCCATCCTTCTCCAGCGCCGTCGAGACACAGGCCAATGGGCCCTGCCGGGCGGCGCCCAGGACATCGGGGAGACGGCGGCACAGTGCGCCGTGCGCGAATGCCTCGAAGAGACCGGCATCATCGCCGAGATCACAGGCTTCCTCGGGGTCTACACAAACCCCAACCACATCGTGGCCTACACCGACGGCGAGATCCGCCAGCAGTACGAGAACACGTACATCGGACGCCCGGTGGGCGGCGAGCCCACCATCAACGACGAGGCCGACGGAGTTCGCTTCGTCCAGCCGTCCGACCTTGACCAGTACGACATCCACCCCAGCATGCGTCAGCAGATCGGCGACTACCTCGCCGGCACCTACCCCTACCTGGGCTGAGCCGCCAACGCTGCTTCCACCCGCTCCACAGCAGCACGAATCTCCGGCGATGCCCGACGGATGAACCGCCCTACCAGACTGTCAGAACCGTAACGGACATTGATCTCCGCCAGACGAGCCTCGACAGAAGTGCCCTCACCATCGGGCGTGGTCGTCATGTCGCAGTAGACAAGGGCGTCCACAAGCCGCTGGTCGTCGAGCAGCGGAAACTCAACCTCCAGCACGTCCCGCAATCCGCGCTCCTCCGCTTCCAGCAACGCCAGCGAATGGTTCGCCACCAACCGAACCAGGCGTTCATCCGCAGCATGGACGTCACGAAGAAACCGAGCGCCATCCAGCGGATGAAATCCGGTCACAGCCAGCCGCGGAGCGTAGCCCACATCATGCAGGACAGCCGCAGAGGTCAGCAGCTCCGCGTCGTCTCCCAGAACCCCAGCCAGATCGGCCGCGCGCTGCGCGACCCCCTGCGAGTGCGCCCATCGACGAGGAAGTGGCGCGCTCAACTCCGCCTCGGCCACCACGCACGCCCACTTCACGATTGATCCATCCATGGGTTGGTACTTGCCCAGGTACAGCCCGGCACAGTCTGAGCCGCACAGATCAACGCGTCACCCCTCGCCTCGGCTGAGCGCGGAGCGGGACAACACTCGTCACCGGCGGACCTCGGCCAGCGAAAATGCGAGCTCCTAACGCCATTCCCTGGGCAAGCAGAGCGTCGGCAACCTCGACGACCGCCTCCCTACGACTGGGACAGGACAGTCAGCGCTCTCCAGCGTTGAACTTGGCGATCCTCTCGGGCAGCTCCGCGAGCGAGTCGATGTGCATCGTGGTGATCGAGTCCGCATCCGGGTCACGCTGCTGAATCGTGCCCCACGGCCCACGCCGAATCAAAGCAGTCAGAAGCCCAGCCTGCACGGCCGGGCGAATGTCGTTGTCGAGCCGGTCGCCGACGTACAGGATCTCGCCCGGCTCGGCAGGCGTCGCTTCGATGACGTGCTCGAAGAAGGCCACGTCCGGCTTCGATGCTTCCCAGTCGTCGCTGGTGGCGATCAGGTCGGATGGAAGGTCCAGCCCGCGCAGCAGGCCGCCGGCTCGCACAGTCTGGTTTCCCGCGATGCCCACCCACAGGTCGGCCTCCCGCAGCGCGGCCAGCGTGGGCCGCACATCGGGGTAGAGGTCGTCCTCGCCGAACCATTCCGGCTTCCCGGCTGCCGCGCGCTTCTCGTGCTCCTCAGTCAGGTCGAACCCCGGACGAAACTCCTGGAACGTCTCCCGGTAGTCACGCCCTTGCGCGATGACCGCCCCGAACATCGCCGCGAAGGTATGCCGCGGCACTTCCAGCCAGTCCGCCCAGGTCCCGTACTCCCGGGTCTCGTCGACAAGACACTCACCCACGTCGAACACCACCGCACGAATCATGCTCCGCAGGTTAGACGGTGCAGCACCTAGAGTAGACAGCCCTGTCGGCCTGCGGCTGACTATCCACCCCGCCTCTGACCTCAAGCACAGCGAGCGCCCTCGGTTCGTTCGCGACCGTCGCGCACCCCGAACACAGGCATCCGTTCAAGCTCGATCCACTCGTCGTCGACATCGTGGATTCGCTCAGGCAGGTGGCAGCGGGAACGTCGTCGGCGGGCGACGCGCTGCCCGAGCCCAAGCCGACATCGACGCGTGTCGGGAAGCGGGGTGGATTACTGGGACACCGCAAGTGTGGCGGCGGGGCGGCAAGGCCGACCGAAGCGGGCACATTTCTGCTCGAACCCCGGGGGGAGCCATCCACCGCTCAGCAGGCGAGGATGTGCGGGAAACGCGGTGATGGCGGCGACAGCGAAGGCGAGGGACGCCCATGGTGTGTGCACCATCGTGTTCACCTGCTGGCCGCGAGTATTGACGAAGCTCGTCTGGAACGTAGCCACGCTCACGAGGTCGATCGTGCTCAGGGCCTTCCAATCAAGGTCAAGTCCGCCCGCGCTGCTCGCAAAGTGCAGCTTCTGACGGGTGATCGTCACCTCCCCCGGGCCGTCGACCATCCATCGCGCTTGGGCGTCACGCGCTGCTTGGCGCCGCCTGGCGGAGTTGCCGATCGCGGAACCCAGAAGACTCCCGATGACGAATGCGGGATTGCCGACGGCGACCACACTGTTGTGCTGGTACCGCCCGTTGCCTGGGGCTCGCCAGGTCGAACGCTTACCGGGGCCGACAGCCAGGGCACGGTCGTCGCGCTCCAGTCTCGCTGTCGTGGCGATCAACGGACGGCGAGCCAGACCGCCTGCAAGGAGATCCGCGACGATCTCGCACGAGTGCCACAGATGGTCGTCCAGGGATGACCACGCCGGGGTGTTCGCGTGCCCTGGTGGCGGCGCGAAGGGGTTGGCCTTTGTCACTCTGGCGGGTCCGTTTCCCGAGGGCACTTGATCACTTCAGTGCGATCGAGAGTATCCAGGAGACTCCTCGGTCGGCAGGAAATTTGAGGATCTTGCCACCGAGGCTGATCCTCGTGCTCGGCGATACGGTACCGGCCAACAGCGGCGCCGTCAGACCGCCCGTACTGGTCTCATTCCTGGTCTCATCACCCTCGTTCGGCTTCCGACCGGACTGCTACGGACCAAAACCGCAACCACTAACGTCTATGACCCCAGCAGTTGCCCTTCCGGCGCTACGCCGGCCTCGGGTTGGCCTCGGCGGGGAAGCTGCCGCACACCATCGCCGCGTTGCGTCCGTAGCGGCGCATCACTTGAGGGCACCGGGTACACGGGCCCACCTCCCCCGGAGGGCGCCCCAGAGCGGAAGCAGCCGCCCACAGCAATTCGAAGAGATGGCCGCACTCCTGGCACGGGCTGCTGCAGCCGTCCAGAGGCTGGTTGCATGCCGAGCGTGGGCATCCCTCATTCGAGCCCGCACCACCCGCCGCGTATGTGGGTTCCGCAGTTCTGCACGCCACTCCAGTCCCTGATTTGCGGTTTTCGCGTCCACCACCACCCCTCACGGTGGGGTGCTTCGTAACCAGGCACGCAGACACGCCCTGCGGCCGGGCCGACGTCCGCAGTCCCAGGCTGTGCCGTGCGAAGAACCGACGAACGAGGGCCACCACGGCTGGCGCTGGGCTTCCAGAATTCACTCTGACGAGTTAGTTAATATGCTCGAACGAGTGACGAGCGCTCCACGGTCCAGCAAAGAAACATTTCTTCACCAGAGCGCTCGTGATTAGCTCCAACACACCATGAACGACATCACCAGACTCGAAGATGGCTACGCGTTCTCCGTTCCAACACTCAACGAAAATGGAATCCCCGTACGTTCCGGCAACTATTGGGTCGGGGCAGAATTGGCCGAGAAATGGCTAAAAAGAAACCTCGAGGGGAACAGGAAGGCGTCCACTCTACGAGTGAAGCGATATTCAAAGGCCATGGCGGAGGGCCGCTGGAAGCTGACACACCAATCCATCGCCTTTGACAGCCAAGGGAACTTGATCGATGGGCAGCATCGCCTACTAGCCGTAATTCACTCCAAGACGGTGGTCCCAATGAGGGTCCACGTCGGCGCAGATCCATCCACTTTTGCAGTGATCGATACCGGCTACGGTCGCGTCCCATCGCAATTCATGCGAGTAGCAAACGCGAACATCATCAAAGGCGCAGCCAGGATCATCCTCTTTGCAGACGTCTGCAGGGAAAACGGAAACGAAGCTTCCTTCATGCATCGTGGAAGTTTCGATAACGATGTCGTTTTCGAAACCGTGGAGCAATGGCCCGAACTGCAAGAATACGCCTCAGCAGCGTCACGCATCTATCGGGCGTGTGGAAGTTCATCGACAAATATGCTGGCAGTACTCGCACAGGCTTCCCGCGGGAGCAATCCTGGGGCGATTGAATCATTCGTCGAAGGCATGATCTTGGGCGAAAATATGTCCAAGGGAGATCCCATCCTCCTCTTGCGGAACAGAGCAATCGCACGGATGGATCGCGCCCTGTCCTACCGCGACAAGACCGTCCTGTATGGAACAACGGTAAAAGCATGGAACGCGCACGCCAGAGGTGAGAAGCTAAAGTTCCTTCGGTTCATCTATGATGACAAATCCGAAGAAGGAATGCTCCCTGTAAGCGCCGGTAAAGGCTCAACAGGCATGAAGGAAAAAATTCCAGATGTACTCTAAAATAATATAGGTAAATCACGTCCTGACCTCGATCGCAGGCGTACACCACAGTTCGGCGATCCCGTAGCCGCTGCCTCCGCCCAGGCCAGATACGCCCGCGTCCGTCCTCGAACAGCCGGACGAACATTTGGAAAGCATGTTCGGGGCAACCCCTCACGAGTTCGAATCTCGTATCCTCCGCCATTACTCTCACCGGGCAATACGTCGAAGGGCCCCACCGTTCACGGTGGGGCCCTTCGGCGTTGGTGGTTGCAGTTGCCGCCAGTACGTCGCTGGCGCCTGCCCACCGCTCAAAGCCGCACGGCCCTAGCTGTATTGCCCTGTGAGGTTGGGGACGCGGCTGGGCCGGCCGTCGAACGCGCTGGCGCCGGTCACGGCGGAGAGATCGGCGAGCCTCAGTTTCCGGCGAACCCGGTCGGGATCGTCGATCAACGCGTCCCGAGTGAGAGTCGGCCGTCCGTGGGGAAGGCGTGTGGGGACGGTCAGCCACTGCACAGATTGGGGCTGGTGAATTGAGCACAGCCCGCCCGGCTCCGGCAGGTCAGGAAGCGATGAGACGGCTGGTGAAGCCGTCACGGATGAGGGATTCGTACGCTCCGTGCACGTCCTCCGGGACCTCCTGCTCGATGGCGAATCCGAGCTCCGGATACTCGATGACCCGCTGGAGATCGCCGACGAGCATGTCCAGGACGAGCTTCTCGTCGCCGATGGACTTCACGTAGTCGTCGAACTCCAGTGGCTCCGACGCACAGAGGATCTCGACGTCGGGCCATAGCTTGCGGGCGGTCGCGAACGAGCGTCGTTCCCATGTAGGGCTTGGAAACCAGCATCACTTTCGTCGGGGTGATGCCGGCGGCGGCGAGGACTTCACGGGAGAGAGTGATGTTCTGCCCGGTGTTGCCTGCCTCCGGTTCCAGCAGGATTTCTTCGGCGGGGACGCCGAGGTCGATGGCGTGCTCGCGAAAGTGGACGGCCTCGCCGCGCGGGAAGACCTTGGCGGTGGTGGGGCTGTTGCCGCCGGTGAAGACCAGGGCCGGGAACAGCCCGGAGCGATACAGCTTGGCGGAGTGAGTGGCAACGCCGAGGTCGTGGCTGCCCAAGCCCGGGACGCAGTTGGTGGTGCATCTGGTGGTAGTCCCAGATCAGCGCGGCCCGGCGCCACCGGTCCTCGGTTATGGCCTGCTGGTTGTCGCTCACGCGTCTCTCCCTGGTCACCGCTGCCGGGGCCGGTCGGCCCCTCGCTCATGGCCTTGATGCCCTCGTTACTGCGCAGTTGGTGTACGCGTCCGTCCTGCGCGGCCGTGCGGATGGCCTGATCGAGGACGAGGAGTCCTTCATCAGGCTCGCCAGGCCGCCGACACCGACTTGTCCGGACGCGGTCTGGCCCTGGTGGCCGCGCTCGCCGACGGCTGGGGAGTGCGGGACCGCACACCGCTCGAACGTTCCTCGAAGGGGGCTGGCCGAATACCGGCCTGCGCCCCTCGTGCGCACTTGATTGCGCTCCCCTGTCCCGTCCTACGGTCCTCCAGCTCACGCCGCACCACATCGACAGAAGGGCTGCCGGTGAACAAGGACGAATCCAAAGCCGTCGCCGAGATCCTCCACGAGCTGAGCACCACCTCCCACGTCCAGGTCCGCTCATCACCCGAGCTCGCCGCCCAGGTCGCCAAGGCTGCGGCGGACGAGGACGAGAAGCGGATAGAGGACGGGCGGGGCTCCCTTCGCCGACGCACCGACTACAGGGCCGTCCGGACAGCGCCGCGATCACTGACACTCACACCCTGGCAGGTCATCCACGCCATCGGCCTCGGAGCCGCTTCGGCCCGCCAAGGTGCGGGGCGAGGACTCGCCGAGCACTGGGGCAGCCTGCGCTACAGCCAGGCCCTGGAAGCCAACCGCGGCCGATACCTGCAGCTGTCGTCCGAAGGGCGCGATCTCCTGCGCTTTTACAAGGCCACCCAGTCCGGAGAAATCGGCACCGGCTTCGCCTCTCTTTTGGCCGAGAAGCTGGTCAGGTCCCGCTACCCCGACCACTCGGTCTCCGTGATCCCGGCGGACATCGCTCTGAAGGCCGGCTGGACCCTACGCAGCTCCGGTACCGGCACTCGCCCGGAGCCGCTACAGCGACGGCCCCACTTCTTCGTCGAAGCCTGGCAACCAGGCCAGCCGTCCAAGGTCCTCCTCCTCTCCTCCAAGGGCACCCACAGCAGCGTTCACCAGGTACAGAAGCAGCTCGGTACGGCCAGCGCCCACGTTGAGTCCGTGCACATTGGGCCGTACGGCACAGTCCCGTACCTGCTCATCGGAACCGAGATCCCCACCACGGAGAGCCTTGCCGTGCACATCCTGGAGGCGCCGGGTACGACCGTCCTCCGCCCGTCCGGAGAGACATCAGAAGCCGGCCTGGATCTCGCCCTGGAGCAGGGGAACCGTATGGCCGACGTCGTGCGGCCCACGGACCGCGGAGAGATGATCGTCCCCGGGTTCCAGGTACTGCCCGACTCCTTTGCCTGGTTCAGCGTCGTGCTGGCACGGACGGAAGCAGCCACGCTCACGGCCTTCACCGGAGGTGGCAAACCCACCGCCCAGTACCTGACCAAGGAACAAGGCCGACGCCACTTCCAGCACGATGTCCATGCCAACACGGCCGGGCTGCGAGATGCGGAGCACCGCATCCACGACATCGACTTCGTCGGTACCGACCACATCTACCGCCTCAATGGCACCCGCATAGAGGCATTTTCCGGGCTCAAGAGGAGCCTCTACACGCACCTCCACCACGGGCGCGTCAGTGAATACCGAAGTGAGGTACACGCCCTACGAGGGCAGTGGCCGGACCGCAGCACATCAGAGCAGTGGAACGCGGTGTCCATCCGCCCCGACGGAACCGTGATGGCGATCCGACTCCAGGACGGGTGACCCAGCAGCCAGCGTCAACTGCCGATCGGTCCTGGTAGTGCCTACTCGGGGGCACACAAAGCTGCAGCGGGGCTGGTCAAGAGGCGGCCGTGCCGACGGGGCGGCCTCGGCGGCCCTGCCCTGATGGTCTCAGTTCTGGTCTCGTTCGCCCCCGTCCAGCAACGTCCACCGGACGCCCCGCCTCTCATTCCGGCGCAGGTCAGGACGCCGATGGCTCACCCCGGACCCCCGGACGAACATTTGGAAAGCGTGTTGGGGGCAACCCCTCACGAGTTCGAATCTCGTATCCTCCGCCATTGCTCTCACCGGGCAATACGTTGAAGGGCCCCACCGCTTGCGGTGGGGCCCTTCGCGTCTCCCCGTCTCAGTTTCCGTCTCAGTTGGGGTCTGCGGCCCGCTCTGCGGGGTCCGAGCCGGTGTCGGGGCCTGCCTCCTCGGTAGCGTCCCAGAGCGCGTCACCGACCTGCTTGGCGACGTTCTTCAGCATGGGACCGGTGACGTGCAGGTACCCGGCGCGCATCCGCGCCGAGCCGCCGGGCTCCCAGCCCATGATCGCGTCGACCACCACATCGGGGACTCCCAGCAGCAGGAGCACGGTCCCGGCGGTGTGGCGTGCGTCATGAAGACGGCCGTCCCGCACGCCCGCGTCGTCCAGAGCTTCTTCCAGTGCTGGTAGTCGGTATTCGGAATGAGCGGGCCCCAGTCGGCTGCGCGAAGACGCACCGTTCCTAGCCAGTGTGCATGAGTGAGTCCTGGACCCACCGATGTGTACTGGGCGCATCCCGAACGGTGTTGGATGCGCTCGGTTCCCGCTTTCGCATCCCGTTCGGCGGCACGTCTCTGGGGGCGTGGTCCGTTGCGGGTGGGCGGGTTCCGTCCCGCCCCCGGGTGCCTGGTGGGGCCTGGGCGGTCCGATGCCCCGCACGATCACTCCGGTCGTGTGGGGGCGGTGCCGTCCGACGCCGGACCGGGTGTCCGAGGGCGCGTCGTCCGATCGCGATACCGGCGGCATCGTGACGGGACATCTTTCGGTTGGGGGTGGCCAGTGGTTTCTGCCAGTGCTGGGCACCCCACAGGGAGGTGTAGGCGGGGTCGACCGCGACAATGCTCAGGCCCTGTTCGGCGGCCATGGAGACCAGCCGGGCCTTGAGCTTCCCGGTCGGAATACCGGAGATCAGCTGCCGGAACCGCTTCTTGCGGCCGTGCTTCTCCCGCGTTTTCTCGGTGGTGAAGTCGAGGTCCTCGATGGCGATCGCGGTGACACCGGCCTGCTTGGCCCAGTTGATCAGGCGGGTCAGGGCGTGGCGGATCTGAGCGTCGCGGTGATCGGCGGTGCCGGACAGGTCGTAGAAGAACCGCCGGGGCTCGCCGATGGGGTTGCCGTGTGGGTCGAGGCGGTAGGCGGCGAAGTGGTCGGCGTTGGTGTCGACGCCGATCATGCCCCGGGCCCGGGCTGCCTCCAGCGGGATGGTCTGGACGGCGGGGCGCTGCCAGGACGCGGTCAGGTACCAGCGGCCACGGCCCACGTCGAGGTGGATGCGGTAGGCCACGGCCCGGTTCGCGACAATGCGATCGGCCCACTCCTGACCTCGGTGCGCGAACGCCACGGTCGAGGTGAGGGTGTACCGGCCGTGCTTGGCGTTGGCCAGGTGCGCGAGCGGGGCGGGCAGTTTGATGCTGACCTCGCCGTCCGGGGTGACGCGGATGGTCTCGTTCCCGAACCGTTTCCCGGACTCGCCGTCGGCGGCGATGAACCAGCGTTCCGCTTCCCAGCGCTCCCGCCACTGCTCCTCGGTCAGCCGGGCCTGGGTGAGGTGATGGCGGGTGTTCAGGAGGCGTCTGCCGCCCCGCACGACCCGGACGCGTCCGGCCTGCCGGTCACGGACCGCGGCATCGTGCCGGGCTTCCAGCGCCGCGAGGCGGCGGGACTTGTGGAACCACTCGCCCCTGGAGCGGTAGCCGCCCGCGGCCCGCTTGGTGCCCCTCGCGCCGATGGGGAGGGACAGGCGGTGCCGCAGCGTCCCGATCCCGGCTTCCAGCGTCTGGATGTGCGCGGCCTGGCAACGGCGCGCCAGCGCCCACTGATCGTGCGTGGCCTTGGTGATCGCACCGGCGATCCGCGATGACGACAGCGGCGTCAGGTCCCGCTTGCGCGCCGCCCAGGTCTCCTTGCTGTGCTCCAGACCATCCGCACAACGGGCCCTGAGATCACGGGAAGCCAGACGGCCCTGATACTCACCGACCGCACGTAGGACTATCTCGTCCTGGGGGGTGAGGTGCTTGAGACGGTCCCGGACCGCCACCCCGCACGGCCCGGGCACCACGAAGGGCGCGGCCAGCTCCCGCACACCACCCACCACAACACCCCCTCCTCCAGACTGGACACCTGCCACCTGCCCAACGAGCAGCAGACGCCAAGGTCACCCATTCGATCCCAGAACTTCCGTTCCCACTCGGTGAACCCGCCGACAGGACTCACTCCTGCTCACTGCAACGCACTTCAGTGCAGCAAACCGACAGCAGCTCACAACCCCTTGTCCTCCCACTCGTCCCCGGCTTGCTTCCGCTCCCACGCCTGGTCGTCCTGGTGCTTCCGGAGGAGCTTGATGATCGGGTCCGGAAGCCCGATGGTGCGGCGGCCGGCACGCGACTTGGTGTTCTTGAACTCGCGGCGTCGGTCGTTTTGCTTCACGGAACGCCCTCGGCGGGGTTCAGCGGCACAGGGCGGTGTCCACGGCGCGTTCGAGATTCCTCCGGCCCGCCTCGTCGGTGAGCTGCATGGTGACCGCGACGTTGGTGGCGCGGCCGTCGTCGGTGGCGCCGCCCCGGGTCTCGTACCCCGGGAAGCTGCCGCCGTGGCCCCAGGAGAGGCCGCCGCACGGCAGCGGCCTGCTGACGAGTCCAAGTCCGTAGCGGGCACCGGGGCCGAAGGTCACTTCGGCGGGGACGGTGGAGCGCATCTGGGCGAGCTGGGCCGAGGGCAGGAGGCGACCGGCCAGGAGTGCGCTGAAGAAGCGGTTGAGGTCGGAGCCGGTGGAGACCATCTGGCCTGCCGCCCAGCCCCAGGAGGGGTCGATCTCCGTGATGTCGCGCAGCGGCGCGTCCGCCGATTCCCGGTAGTAGCCGTGGGGGTGGGGCTCCCGGATGCTCGCGTCACCGGGGGCGGGGAAGTAGGTGTGGCGCAGCCCGGCGCGTCGGACGACGCGCCGGTCGATCTCCTCGGCCAGGGGGCGGCCGGTGACCTTCTGGACGAGCAGGCCGGCAAGCACGTAGTTGGTGTTGCTGTACTTCCAACTCGTCCCGGGGGCGAAGTCGGCCGGGTGCTGGAGGGCTGTGGCGAGCAGTTCGCGGGGGGCGTAGTACCGGACATCGTCCCCGAGGTGGTTGCTGTAGTTGGGGAGTCCGCTGGTCTGCTGGAGGAGCTGGCGGACGGTGATGTGCCGTCCGTCGATCCCCTCCCCGCGGACGAGGCCGGGCAGGTAGGTGTCGACGGAGGCGTCCAGGTCCACCCTCCGCTCCGCGACGAGCTGGAGGACAACGACCGCGACGAAGGTCTTGGTGTTGCTGCCGATCCGCACCTGCCCGTCGACGGGTACCGGTGCGCCGGTGGCCAGGTCGCCGAGCCCTGCGGTGTAGATCCGGGAGCGGCCGTCACGGTCCTGGACGCTCGCCAGCGCGGCGGGCATCCCGTCGTCGCGCACCAGCGCGTTCAGGCTCTGCTGGACGGCGTCCGGCCTGACGGCGGAGGCGGCGGGCGGGGCGAGGGCGCCCAGTGTCATGACGCCGATGGCCACCGCGGCCGCGGCGGGCAGGGCCCGTCGCCGCGTGCCCTGCTGCCGGCCCGGCGAGCGAAGCCCTTGCCGTGTCTGTCCACGCATGAGTCAACTCCTGAGGAATCGTTGGATCGTCGTTCGGGTTGCCGGGTTGCCGGGTTGCCGGGTGCGTGATTCAGCCGCACAGGGCCCTGTCCACGGCGTCCTTCACGTGCTGCGTGGCCGCCTCGTCCGTCGGGATGCTGGTGACCGCGACGTTGGCGGCGCGGCCGTCGTCGGTGACACCGCCCCGGGTCTCGTACCCCGCGATGTCGCCGCCGTGGCCCCAGTAGACGCCGCCGCACGACAGCGGCCTGCTCGCGAGCCCCAGCCCGTAGCGGAGGCCGGAGGTCCCGGCGGGGACGGTCGTGCGCATCTCGGCAAGCTGGGCCGCCGGGAGGAGGCGGCCGGCGAGGAGCGCGGTGAAGAAGCGGTTGAGGTCGGAGTTGGTGGAGATCAACTGGCCTGCGGCCCAGCCTGCGGAAGGGTCCATCTCCGTAAAGTCGCGCAGCGGTCCGTCCGCCGCGTTGCGGTGGTAGCCCTGGGGGTGCGGCTCTCGGATGGTCATCTCGCCGGGGGCGGGGAAGTAGGTGTGGCGCAGCCCGATGCGCTTGATGATGCGCCGGTCCATCTCCTCGGCGAGGGGGCGGCCGGTGACCTTCTGGACGATCAGGCCGGCCAGGACATAGTTGGTGTTGCTGTACCCCCACGTCGTCCCCGGAGCCGCGTCGGCCTTGTACCGGAGGGCGATGTCGAGCAGCTCGCGGGGCTCGAAGTACCGGTTCCTGATCTCGTCGTCGTCGACGTGGATGCCGTACTCGGGGAGTCCGCTGGTGTGCTGAAGGAGCTGGCGGACGGTGATGCGGCGCCCGTCGATCCCCTCTCCGCGGACGAGGCCGGGCAGGTAGGTGTCGACGGTGGCGTCGAGGCCGATCTTCCCTTCGCCGACCAGCTGCAGGACCACGACCGCCGTGAACGCCTTGGTGTTGCTGCCGATCCGTACCTGGCCGTCCCTGGGCACCTTCGAGCCGGTGGTCAGGTCGCCGACTCCTGCGGTGTAGGTGCGGGTGCGGCCGTTCCGGTCCTGGACGCTCGCCAGCGCGGCGGGCATCCCGTCGTCGCGCACCAGCGCGTTCAGGCTCTGCTGGACGGCGTCCGGCCTGGCGGCAGCAGCAGCGGAGGCGGCGGGCGGGGCGAGGGCACCCAGCGTCATGACGCCGATGGCCACCGCGGCCGCGGCCGACACGGCTCGTCGCCGCCTGCCGCCCTGCTGCCGGGTCGAGGAACGAAGGCCCTGTCGGGTCTGAGCACGCATAAGTCAACTCCTGGGGAATCGTTTGGTCGGGGCACGATCCTGGTTCCCAGGGCCCTCTGACCGCATCGCGGGAAGGCGGGAGAAATCGCTCCCCCGATCGGGGGAGGCTGCTGGTGGGCTGCCCGGCAATACTGGCGACCATGATCAGGGGAATTCGGCCGCTGCTGCGCGGCTCCACGTATTCGGGTGTGCTGTTCGCCTATTGCGGCGCGCTGGCGAGCCTTCCGCTGCTGCCTTTCGCCCTGTTGCCGGCGCTGTCGTGGCGAACCGCTCCCGAGAGCGTGCAGTCGGTCCTGGTCCTGCTGGTCTGGGCGGTACTGGTCGGCGTGGTCGGACTGGCGCGCCCCGTACGGCGGGCGCTGGTCGTGTCCGCCCGCCGGCTGCTGCGGGTGCCGCTGCCGGATCCGGTGGCCGGTCGCCGGACCTCCGGTTCACTCGGCCTCGACCGCTGGCGGACCCCGCTCTGGCTGGTGCTGCACGTGACCGTCGGGTGGACGGGGGCGCTGGCGAGCGGGGTGCTGTTCATCATGGGCCTCTCCCTGCCGGGGAACTGGCTCGGCGGCGAGGCGCGGGCGAGTCTGTTCGGCACGTCGGTCCGGGTGTCGGGCGGGTGGAGCTGGGTGGTGGCGGCCGTGTGCATCCTGCTGGCGGTGGCCGTCTGCGTACTGGTGACAAAGGCTCTGCGGTGGTCGGCGCCACGGCTGCTGGGGCCGTCGGCGGCCGAACGGCTCGCGCTGGCTGCCGCACGGGAACTGCTGCTGGCCGAACGCAACCGGATTGCCCACGAGTTGCACGACTCGATCGGGCACACGCTGACGACGGCCACCATCCAGGCGGCGGTGGCGGACGAGGTGCTCTCCGCCGACCCGGCGGCGGCGCGGGCCGCCATGCGCAGCATCGAGGAGTCGACGCGGGCCGCGCTGGAGGACCTGGACTACGTGCTCGGAGTGCTGCGCGAGGAACAGTCGGGGACGGCGCCGACCCGGACCCTGGCCGACCTCCCCGAGCTGCTGGACCGCCTGCGGCACGCGGGGGCGGTGGTGGAACCGGAGGTGTCGGGCGAGCTGGCGCAGGTGCAGGGGACGCTCTCCCGGGCGGCGTACCGGATTCTCCAGGAGGGGTTGACGAACGCGCTGCGCCACGGGGCGGGCGGCCCGATCGAGGTCCGAGTGGCGGCCGGGCCGGACGGACTGGATCTCACGGTGGTCAACCGGACCGGGGCACGGATGGGCCCGGGCCCGGGGGCCTTCCCGACCTCCGGTCACGGTCTGCCCGGACTGGCCGAGCGCGTCCGGCTGCTGCATGGTGAGTTCCAGGCCGGCCCGGACGGGACGCAGCACTGGCGACTGGCCGTCCGGCTGCCGGTACGGGCGTCGGCGTGAGTGGATCCGACGCGAGCGAAGGCATGGCCCTCCCCGCCGTCACCAGCCCCGCCGTCACCCTCCTGATCGCGGACGACGACGAGGTGACCCGCAGCGGCCTGCGCATGCTGCTCGCCGCACAGCCGAGGATCACGGTGGTCGGCGAGGCCGCCGACGGCGTCGAGGCGGTCGAACGGGCGCGGAGCCTACGGCCGGACGTGGTCCTGATGGACGTCCGGATGCCGCGTCGCAACGGGATCGAGGCCACCCGCCAACTGCTGGCCGAAGCGGCCGACCCGCCGAAGGTCGTGGTGATCACCACCTTCGAGAACGACGGCTACGTCACCGCCGCCCTCAGCGCGGGCGCCAGCGGCTTCGTCCTCAAGCGCCTCCCGGTCCGCCAGATCGCCGAGGCGGTCCGGGTGGTGGCGGCGGGCGAAGCGGTCCTCTTCCCGGCCGCACTGGGCCGCATGGTCGCCGCCCGCCCGCTGGGCTCCGCCGAGGCCCTGCCGCAGGCCACCCTGACCGGCCGGGAAGAGGAGGTGCTGCGCCTGATGGCCACCGGGCTCTCCAATCCGGAGATCGCGGAGTCCCTCACGGTGAGCCTGGAGACGGTCAAGACCCACGTCGGAAACGTGCTGACCAAGCTCGGCGCGCAGAACCGGACCCATGCGGTCGTGATCGCGTACGAGTCCGGTCTGGTGGTCCCGGGCTTCGCCGGCTGACCGGCTTCCGCTCCTCTTCGCGGTCGCTGTCGGCGTACGGGCTGTAGTGCAGAGGTGCGTACGGGCTGGCTGGAATCCCTACTCTCGCACGAGTACGGCCGGGGTCTGCGGGCGTTGCAGCAGCGGCTGTACGCGACCACCGTCCCGGTGCCACTCAGCGACCTGTACGAGGTGGTGTGGCAGGCGGTCAGCCCGCTGTACGTGCTCGACGACCTGTCTCCCGACCGTCTGGGGCATCTGCGTACCGCCAACGACCACGACATCCAACGGGCCCTGACGGCCCCGGTCTCCCTGGGCGCTGTCCATCTCACCGATGAATGCGCCGAGTTGACGGCGGACGGCCGTACCGAGACGGCCCGGATGCGCGGCGGGCCCGAGCCCGGCGACGCGGTGTTGCGGATCCTCGTCGAGCTCGCCGACGTAGACGACCCCCCGGTTTGGCGGCAGTTGCTGGTGCCCGCCGCGATCCGTCTGGACCGGCTTCATTCCGTGATCCAGGACGCGATGGGCTGGCAGAACTGCCACATGCACGCGTTCACCATCGACGGCGTCCCGGGGAGCTGGAGGACCTCGACGCCGAACACAAGCGTCGCCGCGCCACCGGAAAGCACAGCGCCGGAGAGGCCGCGTGAAGAAGCGGGCCGGTGAGCACGGGCAGCGGCCGCTGCGCACCACCCCGGACAAGGCCAAGACGTCGGCTGGTCGACAAGGAGCCCCGGACATCACACACTCCCGCCGCATCCCACCGGCCCGGTCGCCACGAACCTCGGCGAACACGGGGCGCCGGGCCCCGCTCACCGCACGGACGTCGGACCGCCGCTCCGGGCCAGGACCCCACGATCAGCGGACCGGCCCCATGGCTCCCGTCCGGCTCTTGTTCGGCTCCTGTTCGGGTCCTGTCAGATTCCTGTCAGGTTCCCGAGGTGGGACAACCGGTGACGACACGTCACCCTCTCCCCGGTGCGGGGGGGCACTCTTGGGATTCCTGGGGCGCTGAAGCACGACCGACAACGAGGAGACACCATCGTGAGACAGGTCTCACGCGCGCTGACGGCTGCCTTGGCGGCCGTGGCGCTGGCGGCGGGTGTGCCAGGGCCGGCGCACGCGCAACCGGCCGCCGAGTCCATACCCGGCGCGCCGCCGGGCGCCTCCGGGGAGCGGCTGCCGGAGGGGTGGCGTGTCGAGGGCGGGGAGCTGATCTGGAGCTCGCCCGAGCCCGTGGGCATGGGCGGCGCCCTGGTCGAGTTCCGCTCGGGGGAGCGGACCCTCGGCGTCCCGGAGCCCTCCCCCGACCAACGCACCTTCCGGCTCCGCCTCGACGGGGCGAGGGTCGGACCGGTGAGCGAACTCCAGGTGGTCGCCGGTTCGCGGCGGCTGGACGCCGCAAGGGCTGACCAGGCACCCGGTCAGCGGCGCTCTTCGGCCGCGGCGGCGCCCCAGGACCCGTTCCCCGCCAACCCGGTCGACCCCGGTGTCGCCGGTAAGTACCACACCATCAGTGGTGAGTACTCCCTGAAGTCGGTGAGGCTGCCGGGCTACGCCGAGCCCGTGGAGATGCGCGCCACGGTCGTCGGCCCGACGGACGCGCCGGGGAAGCGACCGCTGGCGCTCTTCGTCCACGGCCGCGGCGCCACCTGCTACGAGCCCGGCAAGAACAGCGCGGGCATGAAGTGGCCGTGCAAGCCGGGCAACAAGGAGATCCCGAGCTACCGCGGCTTTCTGCACGACCAGAAGCTCCTGGCGTCCCAGGGCTATGTGACGGTCTCCATCTCCGCGAACGGTGTCAACGCGCAGGACGGCCGCGCGGCCGACTTCGGGGCGCAGGCCCGTTCGTCCCTGGTGCGCCAGCACCTCGCCCGCTGGGCGGAGTGGGGTGCGAGCCCCGCGAAGGCCCCCGAGGCCGTGCGCGCGACGGAGCCCGCGGACCTCTCGAAGGTGCTCCTGGTCGGCCACTCCCGGGGCGGCGAGGGCGTCAACCGGGCGGCCCTCGACAGCCTCTCCCCGCCGCCGCCCGCCGAGGACGGCTACCGGGGGCCGGTGGGCTGGCGGATCCGCGGCACCGTCCTGATCGGCCCCACCAACTTCGGCCAGAACCCCACGCCCGACGTGCCCTCCATGACCATCCTGCCGGGCTGTGACGGCGATGTGAGCGACCTTCAGGGCCAGATGTACCTCGACGGCACCCGGGGCATCGGCCAGGGCACGGCGCTGCACAGCGCGGTGTACATGGTCGGCGCCAACCACAACTTCTTCAACACGGAGTGGACGCCCGGCCAGGCCGAGGCCCCGGCCGCCGACGACTTCTGGGACGACAAGAACAACCCGGACCCGGTCTGCTCGGCACGGGCCGAGACCCGGCTGAGCGCCAAGCAGCAGCAGACGGCGGGCGCCACCTACATCGCCGCCGCCGCGCGGCTCTTCCTCGCGGGCGACGACCGGGTCCGCCCGCTGCTCGACGGCTCCGACCGGCGCGCGCCCTCGGCCGGCCCCGCCCGGGTGCTGACCCACGCCGTCGGCGGCAACCGCACCCCGGCGATCCGGCCCGACACTCCGCTCTCGGTGACGAACGGGCGTGTGTGCCGGCAGATCACGACGAGCACCACCCGGGCCTGTAGGCCGGACTCCGACCCCGGTAAGTCGCCGCACTTCGCGTCCTGGGCGGACACCACCAGCGAGCCGGGCCGCAACGCGGTCACGGCCCGCTGGACCAAGCCGGGCATCCCGGTCCGGCTGACGCCGGAGCGCGCCTTCTCGTTGGCGGGCTCCGACGCGCTCGCCCTGCGGGTGATGGTGCCGCCGAACACCCGGGGCACCCGGCTCGACGTCGCCCTCACCGACACCTCCGGCAAGCGGGTGAGGCTCGGCCAGGTCACCGTCGACGGCCTTCCCGGCTCCGACTCCACGGCCGCGCACTGGGCGCGTGAGGTCCGCGTCCCGCTGAAGGCCGCCGTCAGCGCCGGTGTCGACCTGAAGCGGACGCAGTCGCTGGAGCTCACCCCACGCAGCAGTTCCGGCGAGCTCTGGTTGATGGACGCCTGGGGCTGGCGCCCCGGCACCCCGGCGGTACGCCCCGTCGCGCTCCCGCGTGTCGACATCGGCAGGCTGACGGTCAAGGAGGGCGACTCCGGCACCCGCACCTACCGCGTACCCGTCCAAGTCACCGGCAAGGGCACCGGCGTGATCAAGCTCGCCGTCCGCGACCCGGAGACCTACAAGTCCACCGTCCGCACCGTGACGGTGAAGGCCGGTGGCTCCGTGGGCGTGTCGATCACGGTCAAGGGCAACTCCCGCTACAACTACGACCTCCGCCACGAGGTCGTGGCCAAGGCCGTGCGCGGCACGGCGGTCGGCGGCTCCTTCGGGGGCGTGCTCGTCGAGAACGACGACCCCATGCCCACGGCCACCGTGACCCCGGTCGCCGACTCGGTCACCGAGGGCCAGAAGCTCACCTGGAAGGTGGAGCTCTCCCAGCCCGCCGACACCAACATCGAGACGCGGTTCGACCTCCTGCCGGTGCGCGAGGGCACGGAGCTGTCCACGAAGGACGTCGACAAGGAATGGCTCTCCGAACTCGGCGAGGCCGCCGACCCGGAGCGGCCTCTGTCCACGGACAGTCCCTCCCTCTGGGTGTCCGTCCCCAAGGGCGAGACGAGCACCGAAGTGTCCGTGCCCACGGTCACCGACGCGCTGACCGAGTCGGAGGAGTCCCTGCAGATGCAGGTGTACATCCTCAAGGAGGACGAGTGGATGGAGGGCCCCCTCCTCACGGGGAAGGTCACGGACGCGCGCCAGGACTGGCGCCCGGGGTCCACGTCCCGCGCTGACGGTGCCTGAGCGCACCACCTGGACGATGGCACCGGCCCCTGCCACGGGGACCGGTGCCATCGGCGTGAGGGGGCCACGCGGGGGCCACGGAAACCCGCTTCCCCCTCGACGGCCACTGCGGCTCCCGCCGGGGCGACGGGCAAGAATGGCGCCGGGACCGGACTCGACCGTGCGGTGGGCCCTTCGACGTTGTCCGTCTCAGTCGGGCCCGGGTCTGCCGACGGCCGGACCGGTCACCGGGTAGATCGTGCGGTGCCCCTTTCCGGTACCAGCCAGGATCCGCCGCAGGACTGCCGAAACCGGATCGGGGTGGTGAAGCTCCTCCCATGGTCTGTCCTCGCGGCGGCCCCTGTCGTGTCCGGGGGTCCTACGCGTCGGCGAGCAGCGGGTCATAAGCGGTCGAGCGCCGGCGGCCCGACATGAAGGAGAGAAAGTCCTTCACGAACGCGCTGCGGGAGTACTTTGCGTCGGCATCGGGCACCGTGCGCCGGAACCCGGTCCGGAACAGGGTCCGGTACTCGTCCGCGTCGATGAACTGGTTGCCGTCCGCGTCGGTGACGTCGAAGAGCACTTCGGCGACCCTGATCAGCGCGGGCCCGGCGAGGGAGGGGACAGCGGCGGCGTACTCCTCCTTGCTGATGCGGCCGTCGCCGTCGATGTCGAGGGCCGCCTGGAGTTCCCTCCACCACTCGGCATACGCGTTGTAGAGCCTGGTCTCCTCCGGTTCGTCCAGATCGAGGCGGGAGGACAACTCCCGGGCCATGGCGGCGAGATCGGGCCAGTCCAGGTAGCCGTCGCCGGTCTGGTCCAGCACCGCGGTGAAGAATTCGTCAGCGCTCCGCTGCGACCCGGTTCCCTCGGCGGGACCGTGCTGCACGGCAAACGGCGTGACCAGCCGGAACAGGGCGCCGGCCTGCTTCATCCGGCCGCGCAGCGCGGTGAGCGTCGCGGCTTGAGGAACGTCGCTGTCCGAGGACAGGTGGAGCAGGCTGGTGAGGCCCTCGGCCCGGAGCCAGTTGTCGGGCAGGAAGCGCGCCAGGCCGACGGCCACGTAGACGCTTTGCATCAGCGTCTGGGCGCCAGGAATTTCGGGCAGACCCGCCCGTCGGCGGAAAGGCTCGGGGAGGGACGCCACCGTGATCGTGCCGATGACCGGGCCTGCGAGCGCGCGGCCCGCCGCCCATACGGTGGGCAGGCCGTCCAGCAGGGGCGGTGCCGGGAGATGGTCGAAGAGCTTGTAGAGGATGATACGCAGCGCCTCCGTGTCCTCCAGTTCCTCCTGGACCATGTGGTCGTAGTACTGCCAGAACTCCTGCAACGTGGGCGGCAGATGGCCGACCCCATCCCCCAAGACCGCGAGGAATGCCTGGTATTCGGCGTAGAGCCGTTCCATGGAGGTCTGGTCGAGCGGCTGCCCGCTCAGTCGGCACATGGTGACGGAGCTCTCGAAGAGGGTCGCGACCACCCAGGCGCGGACCTGGGGGTCCATCGCGTCGTAGGGCCGGTCCTGTGCGTCGGTGCCGCTCAGCCGCGCGTGCAGGCGGTTGAGCCGCGCCGCCTCCCTTTGCCGCTCGTGATCGTCGGTGCCGAACATGCGCTGCAGGCTCACGAGGGTGTTGCGCAGCCGTCGCCACGGGTGCGCGACGAACGTCGAGTTGTCGATCAGGGCGGCGCCGATCTGCGGGTGGGCGGCCTCCAATACCGTGGCCCTGACCAGGGCCAGTGCCCAGCGCGGATCGTTGAAGAACCGGTGGAACTGCGAGTCGGGACCGAACAGGGATCCGGACTGTGCTTCGGGGGTCGGCCGCGCGGGGTCACCGTGGTGATCGGTGGCTCCGGAACGCGTGCGCCTGGGGCGGCTGCTGCCTGTGTCCGTCACGGGTGAGGTTCTCCGTTCGCGTGCGGCGTCACGCCGCCGAAGCGGCGATTGCGTTGCTGGTAGGCGTGCAGGCACTCCAAGAAGTGCGGCGCACGGAAGTCGGGCCAGAGCACCGGCGGGAAGATCCATTCGGCATAGGCCACCTGCCAGAGCATGAAGTTGGAGATCCGCTGTTCGCCGGACGTCCGGATGACGAGGTCCACATCGGGCGTGTCGGAAAAGGGCAGGTGAGCGGCGAAATGCTGCTCGTCGACGGCATCGGCCGGTACCCCGCTGCGGATGAGAGACCGTGCCGCCTCGACGATGTCCCTGCGTCCGCCGTGGTCGAACGCCACGGTCAGCGTCATGCCTCGGTTCGTGTTGGTCAGCGTCATCAGGTCGGCGAAGTCCCGGGCCAGCGGCCCGGGGATCCTCGGGTCCGCCACTCCGAGGAACCGGCAGCGGATGCCGCGCGCGTGCAGCAACGGGGCGTGTTTGCGTACTACGCGGCGCACCAGTCGCATCAGGAAGTCGATCTCGCTGCTCGGCCGTCGCCAGTTCTCGGTGGAGAACGCGTACAGGCTCAGCCACTCCACTCCCGACGTCCGCGCCGCCTCGATGACGTCGATCACCGTTGTTTCCGCTGCCCGGTGACCCGATGTGCGCGGTAAGGACCGCCGTGCCGCCCACCGGCCGTTCCCGTCCATCACGCACGCGACATGGCGCGGCACACCCCTGTGCCGGTCCTCACCGGTTGGGCGACGCGGAGGTGTACGGGCCGACGACGAGGCAGAAGTGCCGCCCACTCGTTCAACCGTCATCCGTGCTCCCCCGGCTGCCGCAACACAGTCCCCCTCCGCCTCGCACCACCCACTGGTCGCAGCGCCTCCTGGCCGCAAGGCTCTGCCGCAGTGGGCCCGGACAGCGCCCCGTTGTGTCCGGACTCTGCTGAGCGCGTTGCGCATCCGCCGGAAGCCTGTCGAGGCTGCGGACGGGTTTCGCTCCCGCAGACGACGGACCGGCCCGCTCCGCCGGACGGTCCCGGGGGATCCTCCGCCGCAGCGCCACTCAGATCGACACTCAGCAGAGTGCCGGTGCCCGGCCCCGGACACATCGCAATCTCCGCATATTCACCTGTAGTACGTCAGTCCGCTTTAACGACCTCGTGGTCGCGCCTTGACCGGAATCGGGTAGAACCGGACGCTTCGACACCGCCGACACCCGACTCCGCCGTTTCGGCCGAGCCGGTTCTGACGACAAGGCCTCGCGGCGGCGCCGAAGGCTCGACCGCCATTCACCTGATCGACCTGCCCACGCTCCGTGGGCAAACCCGGGGAATCCGGACCACCGAGGCCCGCTCCATGAACATCGGCCGCGCCTACGCGGTGAGCGAGCTGGAGTCGGCCGAAGCCGAGTTCCGGGGCGCGCAGCCCGCACGACCGTCCCCGTCGGCGCCTTCCACCTACCTGATCGGCGACGACGTACCGGATCAACTGCGGGACGGGCTCGACTCCGCGCCCACGTTCGTGCCCGTGACCTGGTACGACACCCGGAAGCCGGCCCAGGGGCCGCGGATGTGGGCGGCGGACCGCGTGGACGGCACAGTGCTGGCCGTCCGGGTGGATAGGAGCAGCGAGCTGCGCAGTATCCAGGCCCTGGACCGGCACATGAGATACGCGGCCCTCGCCGTGCTCGCCGCCGTCGTCCCCCTCACCGTCCTCGCCGCCGAACTGGTGCTCCGGCGGCTGCGCCGGGTCGCCGGGACCGCCCGCCGCATCAAACGCGGCGACCTGGATGCGCTGCCGGACGAACTCGACTGGGACGAGTTGTTCACGGGAGGCCGCGCTCGTGGCGGTTTCGTCGGTGCCGCCTGAGCCTCACCTGACTCATGGGTGCGCTGCGACCAGTGACGGCTCCCGGTACAGCAGCCGTGTACGGCAACCACAGCAACCGCGCCCAACCAGTAGTGCGCCGGTGCAAGCGTGCAGCGGCCGGTGTGGCCGTCAATACACCACCCCCAGCGGACGTGACCCTGCGCAGTTGGCTTGCGCTCCGCCCCTGGCCGGAGACCGCCGCCTCGATGAGTGCCCTGAAGTGGCGCTGCTTGTGGCGTCAGGCCAGCGGGTAGCCCAGGGCGAGGGCGGCTTGCGGAACGCCGGCAACCGGTCGGGGTAGACGGGGCGCCGACCTCCTGCCAGCCGCCGGAGTGCTCGACACTCGCCCGTACATGTGTGTGGTGGCGTGTGGGCGGCAGCCGTTCTCGGACAAGGTCGCCCGATTGGCGGCGGAAGCGGTCGGCCCGGCGTAGAACTCATGAGGAGGCGAGGCCGACGAGGCCGCGTACGGGGCAGGGCGAGGCCGTGTACAGGACGGACGGGGAAGGCGACGAGTGCTGTCGGACGAGACGTGGCGCGAGCTACGGGACCAAGGTGCGACCCGCAGCTTTCGCGAACGCAGCGTGATGCTGAGACAGGGTTCTGCGGGAACGCACCTGCTCGCCCTCACCGACGGCCTCGCCAAGGTCGTGTGCCGGGAACCGGGCGGAATCGTGACCTGGCTGGCCTTCCGGGGACCGGGCGACCTGCTGGGCGAGGTGTCCGTCTTCAACGGCACCCCACGCACGGCGGAAGTGGTCGCGCTCACCCCCTGCACGGCTGTCGTGCTGGAGGCGGAACGGTTCCGCCGATTCATAGAACAGCGTGGGCTCGTCATGGACTTGATGCGCCAGGCCCTCTCCCGACTGCGAGAGTCCGACGCACACCGCACCGAACTGCTGACCCTGCCGCTGGTCGTCCGGCTGGCACGGGCACTCCTGCGACTTGCCGAACTCACCGCGCCCGGCACCGAATCGGACGTCGTACGGCTGACCGGCCTGAGCCAGGAGGAGATCGCCCAAGCGACCGGAGTGACCCGCAACGCGGTCATCACCGGACTGCAACGGCTGCGAGAGTCCGGCGCGGTGGAGACGGCCCGCAGAGTGATCGTCATCAAGGACATGAAGGCGCTGCGCGACTGGGCGACGACCGCCCCGAAGACCACGCCCGCGTCACCCTTCTCCCCGTCCCCGGCTGAATGAACGCACCCGCGCCGGGAGCGGGAAGCGTCGCCTGAGCACGCCCTCGCTGTGACGTGGGACACCCGCAAAGTGCCCTGCGCTGTGCAGTCGGACGGACGGAACCGACGGAACCTCGAATCAGCCGACCACCGGCTTCGTCACCGCCCCACCGTCCGCGAGGAGATCACGCATGTCCACGCCCGTTCCCGCCCCGTACACCGAGAGCCGACCGCTTCCTCCCTACCGTGCCCTGTTCGCCGTCGACGCCAAGGACTTCACCGGTCTTCCCGCCGTCCAGCACGGTCCGGTGAGCCAGTTGATCCCCGAACTCGTCGACCAGGCGCTGGAGCGAGCCGGGCTCCACGAGCTGCGCGACTCCAAGCGGTTTCCGGCCAACACCGGGGACGGCGTGGTGTTCGGCTTCGATCCGGCGTTGCTGCCCTTTGTCCTCTGGCCGTTCCTGGGCGTGCTGGACGACATCCTCGGCGCGTACAACAGGCAGTGCGTGGGCCCTCGCATCCGGCTCCGGGCCAGCGTCCACGTCGGGCCGCTGCCGGACGCGGGCGGTCCCGGCGACGGCAACGGCACCGCCCGCAACGACACGCACCGGCTGCTGGACTCCCGTCCGGTCAAGGCCATCCTGGCTGCGGCAAGCGAGCAGGTCACCCACCTGGCGGCGGTCATCTCCCAGCGCGTCTACGAAGACGTCGTGCTCGGCGCGTACACCGGGCTGCACCCCGACCGCTGTGTGGAGGTTCCGGCCACCGTGGAGGGGAAGAACTTCTCGCAGCGGGCATGGCTGTACGTCCCGTCGCCGTCCGGAAACCTCGTACAGGCCGGTGTGCGACCGCGCGAGGAATCCGCAGCGCAGGCCGACGCATCCGCCGATCAGGAACACGACCCGGTGACGCGGCCCGGCACGCACTACAGCGGCAACACGCAGCACGTGGGCGAGGGCGCCGCCGTGATGGGGAACGTCGGACGGGACTTCACGTACACCGGCGGTTCCACCTCATACCGCGGCACCAACCAGCACTGGGGCGGCGGCGACAACGTGGCGGGCGACAAGCGGGTCGGCGGAGCCGGAGACCACCGGTGAGCGCCGGCGCGGACACCACTCCCGGCCCGGACGGCCCGGACGCCGACGGCCGACCGGATCCGAGGAACTCCTACCGAGGAAACCAGCAACGGCTGGACCAGGGCATGGCAGTCATGGGCGGAATCGGCGGCGACGCCACCGTGATCATCGGCGCCCCGCTCGACGAGGCCGTCACGGACCTCGTCGTCAAACCCCGCCTGCGGGAGGGCCCCTACCCTGCGGACGACATCCACGCCCGCTTGCGCGGATTCGTCGAGCCACCGGCCTACGCACAGTGCCGGAAGGTGCTGGACTGCCACATCCTGATGCTGAGGGCCGGCAGCGGCACAGGCGCGAGCACCGCCGCGTTCGCACTGCTGGCAGAACGGTACGGAGCCGACGGCATCACCGGCCTGGACTCACCGGACGACCTCTCGCGCTGGCGCCCCAAGGAGGGGCGCGGCTATCTGCTCCAGGGTCTGTCCCCGGCGGCCGCCGCCTCGCTCGGCGAAGTCGTGCTCACCGCGCTGGCCGCGCTGCTGCGTCGATCGGGCGCCCATCTGGTCGTCACCGTACGGGCGGAAACGGCGCTTCCCGGCGACACGGTGCCCTGGCAGGTCGTGCACCGCCCGCCGCCGCCGGCCGAGGTGGCCACGAAGCGCCTGAACACCATGGCCGAGGCGGGTGAGCTCACCTCTGAGCAGGGGGCCGACGCACTAAGACGCCTCGCCTCCCCAGACTTCACCGGCTATCTGCACGCTCACCCGCTGCCACAAGACGGTGTCGAGGTGGCAAAGGGACTGCGTGATCTCGTCGTGTCGGGGAAGGCCGCCGCATCCGTACTCGACGATCTGCAGACCGGCAGCCCCACGGCCGCCCGCAAAGCTCTGGCGGAATCGAGCCACCGAGCCGACAGCCTTGCCCTGATGGCGGCAATCTCGCTGCTGTCCGAACAGGACCGTACGGTCGTCGAGGAGTTCAGCGCGATTCTGCGCCCCCACATCGACGAACGCGGCGGCTCGGCACCGGTCATGGCCGGGCGGCCGGAGCGCATCGATGCGCACGGACCGGTCACGGAGGGGCCGCATACGCGGCGCGACGTTCTCGGACCGGCCTTCGAGGACCGGCTGGCGGCCGTCGGCGCACGCCTGCTGCCACCCCGTTTCGGGGCGGCACAGCACTATCCGGTCCAGCCGGTCGCCTTCTCCGGACGGCACCGGTCGAACGCCCTGCTCCGGTGCCTGTGGCTGGACTACGAGGGCATGGCGGGCCTGCTGTGGAAGACCTTGGACGAGGCTCCCCACCACTCCGGCATCGAACTGGCAGCGGGCCAGGCGATCGGGAAGGTATTGGCCCACGCGACCGGCCCGGACACTCTGCGCCAGCTGCACCCCTTCGCTGCGTCGGACAAGCGCTGGCGCCGCCGTCTGGTGGCCTACGCGCTCGGGGAGATGGTCCAGTACCCCGCCCTCACCGGCGCGGTACGGGATCAGTTACGGCAATGGAGCCGGGCCGCCCCCGTACCCCTCCGCTGCACCGTGGCCGAGACCTGTGCAGGCAGCTACGGCCTGGCCCGGCCCGCCGTCGCCCTGAAACTCCTGGACGCCGTACTCGACGAGCCGGAGAAGGACCTGGAGCGCAGATTGCGTACCGCAGTGTCCTTCGCTCTCAGCACCCTTCTCTCCGAGGACGCCAACCACCCCCTCGTCCTCGACCGCCTGCGGGAGTGGCAGGGAGCCGATCCGGGCGCACAGCGTCATGCCCTGGCGGTTCACGTCATCGAATCGATGAGCCTGACGGCCTTCCCCCGGCCCGGCGCGCCGGGCGTACGGCGCGTGCGTCTCGCCGACCTGCTTGCGGACCACCCCGAGCGGGCCTTCGACCTCGTGGTCACAGCCCTGGACGACCCTGCCACCCACGAAGCGACGGCGACGGGCCTGTCCCTGATCGAGAGCGACCCGGGCCTACGGCACCGGACCGCCCTCCCGCACTTCCTCGCCGCACTCTCCGGCACGGCCCGGAGCCACCGTGGCGTCATGCGATACGTCCTGCGCCGCCATCGCGTCCGTACGGCCTCCCCGGCAGAAGGGTTCGCCTCATGACCGGCCCGCTCATCACACCTCTGAACTCCTCGCCGGCCTGGCAGCTGTTCCGCCTCCGCCTCGGTTCCCCGGAGGACCGGGCCCTGGTGTTTCTCGCGGACGACGGGGCCGACGCAATGGTGCCGCCCCGCGGCGGCGACTACTGGGGCTATCCGCGGCCGACAGCGCGCGCGGTGCGTCAGGGGGACTTCTTCGACATCGTGTGGGTCTCGCTCGCGGAACGGCGGATTTCGGTCGACATCCCGCGCCGGCCGCCGAAACCCCCTGCCCGTTACGGGGTCGCCTGGAAGATCAGCAACCCGGTCGTCGCGGCGAGGAACCGGATCACCGAAGAACGGGCCCGGCACCTGGTGGTCGGCCACATCAGCGAGAACGCCACGTTGCCCGGCACCGCCGACCCATTGCGGAGGCCCCCGCCCCACTTCGGTACGACCGAGGTCGAGCCGCCCGGCCAACCACGGGTGATCGACGGCTTCGGCCTCACGTACTGGTTCCTGGACCCGCCGGCCGCGCTCCTGCCCACCCCCGGCACCAGCGCGGAACCGACCCTTCCGTCAGGCTTCGGCGAAGCCCACCGTGAGGCGTACCGCTTCTACCGGGAGGTTGTCGCAGGCGGTCCCGTCGGCCTGGCAGCCCTCTGGCTGCTGCATCAGCCGGAACAGGCGAGGGACGTGCTGGACTGGACGGTGACCCACCGCAATCTCCTCTCCGACCGGGACGGCTGGGAACGCACCCTCGCGGCGACACTTCAGTCACTGACACCGGAGGATCGGGGCTTCGTCGGCGTCAACCTGGCGCGCGTTCTCAGCGACGTGGGGGTCCCCCAGGGCGACGAGGTTCTGCGCCGGATCGGCCACACCGACGTGGCGAGGGACGGGAACGGCCCGCACGGGGATCACCGGTGATCCCCCGCCTGCCCTTCGTCCGCCGCCCGCCGCACGGGGCCGAGCCGGAGGACGTGGTGGCACTGTCGCGCGAGCTGATCGCTCAGAACCACATCGAGATAGGCCGGGCGGACGGCAAGGCCGCTGTCCTGCTCGCCACCGGGGGATCGCTGCTCGGAATCCTCCTGATCCGCCGCCCGCCCGGCACCTTCTGGCCCCACCCGCTGTGGTGGACGGCGGCGGTCACCACGACCGTGGCCCTGCTGTTTCTCCTGGCGGCGCTGCTGCCCCGCCACGGAGCGAGGACCAGGGAGAGCTCCCGCATCCTCGCCTACTACGAGGACGTGCTCCGGGCGGAGAAGCGTGCGGAACTGTCGTCCGGGCTCCTCCTGAGCAGCTCTGACCCGCACGCCCGCCTGTTCCGCGCCCTGGCCGGAACCAGCCGCATCGCCCGTACCAAGAACAGATGTGTGCACGGCGCCGTTCTCATGCTGCTGCCGGCGGTCACCGCCGTGAGCGCGGCGCTGCTCTCCGGTGCCTGAGGCACTACGGAAGCACTGGCTGACAGCGACGCCTCGCGACCGAAGAGGAGGCGGCGACCGTTCTCAGCCACGGACAGTCCTTGATCGCCGCGCTGGAGCATCAGTGCGGCGCTCCGGACAGTGAGGTCAACGCCATCTTCAGCGACACGCGCATCTGAGCCCGCGTGAGCATGTCCGCTGTCTTCAAAACAGCAACTGCGCATTGCCATGCGCAGTTTGCTGGGCGAGCTTCGTCGATGTAGCCCGGCACGCAGATCATCGGCCCGATGCGCCCTTTTACCCCGAATTGCACAGGTATAGATCATCGACCCTAGGGCCCCTTGCGAGTACGCCACTGACTCACGGCGCGAAAGCCCTCAACAGGTAGCACCTCCCGTCCGGAAGATTGCGGGCACCGATCCACTCCGGTCGACTTGTGCTCGCGCCGGTTCCCGTACGGGAAACTCCCTCTGCATCTGTCGCTGTCATGCCATACGCTGCCCGACAGCAGCCGCGCCCCGCGCGTCACCGCATGTTCGCGGTCACGTCCGGGCGTTGCGCGGCGCTCTCAACTCCCGGTCATCCACCGGGTTTCCTTGTGGGGGGAAAATCACTGTGCGCACGCGCAGCATCTCGACCGCGACAGCGCTCGCGGTCCTCTTCAGCTCGGCGGCACTGAGCGTCGTCGCAGCCGGATCCGCCTCGGCCGCCTCCGCCACCGTCATCTCGCCCGGTGGCGTCGTCGTGGATGGCGTCCTCAAGCGGGTCTTCGTCGGCGACCGCTCGACCGGGAAGATCGTGGCCGCCGACTACACCGGCGCCCTCGTCGACTCGGTGAGCGGTGTCAGCGGGGTCTCCGGTCTGGCGGTGTCCGATGACGGCGCCACCTTGTACGCGGCCGCGGAGGACAGCCACGAGATCGTGGCCCTCGACGCGGCCACGCTCGACGTCAGGGCCCGCTACGCCGTCGCCACCGACACGGGCCCGCGCCACATCGCCTTCGCCGGCGGCAAGGTCTGGTTCTCGTACGGCGACCAGTGGGACGGCGACCTGGGCTCGGTCGACCCGGCGGTGGACCCGGCGAGCGGGACCGACGCGGTGGCGCTCGGGCAGTTCTCGTCCAAGGTCTGGGGCCCGGCGCTCCTCGACACCGACCCGTCCGCGCCCGGCCTGCTGGCCATCGGCGAGACCGGTCTCTCCACGGACTCGATGGCCGTCGTCGACGTCTCCGGCACCACGCCGCAACTGCTCGCCTGGCACAACGGCGACTACACACTGAACGACGGCATCGGGGACATCGACCTCGTGCCCGGCGCCTCGCAGGTGCTGGTCAACGGCGCTCAGCGGGACGCGTACGCGGACGGGAAATTCACCGCCGCCGGCACCTACCCCTCCGGCCAGCGCGCCGACATCGCCGCGAACGGACTGGTCGCCCAGGTCAACGGCACCAAGGTGGCCGTCTACCGGCCCGGCGCCGCCCAGCCGCTCCGTACCTACGCCGCCAACGCGGCCGACCTGACGTGGGCCCCGGACTCCTCACGGATCTTCGCTCTCGTGGGGACCAGCGGCGGCTACGCCCTCAAGGCGCTCACCGACCCGACGCTGAACGTCCCGAGCCTGACGGTGAACGCGCCGTCGACCGCCACGCGCGGCAAGCAACTCACCGTAACGGGGAAGCTGTCGGCGACGGTGCCGCTGCCGAGCGGTGCCTCGCTCCAGGTCACCCGCACCGACCTGGAGAGCCCCAGTGGCAAGGCGCTGGCCTCCACGAAGGTGAAGGCGGACGGCTCGTACGCCTTCGCCGACACCCCGCCGGCCGGCGGCACAGTCACCTACAAGGTCGCCTACTCGGGCGACGCCGGGCATACGGCGGTCAGCGCGTCCGACAAGGTCGCGGTCTCCCGTACCAAGCCGACGCTGACCCTGAACAAGAACGGCAACGTCTACAACTACGGCTCCGACGTCTCCTTCACCGCGCACCTCGGCTCGACGTACAAGAACCGCACGGTCGAGATCTGGGCGAATCCCTTCGGCGGCGACAAGCCCAACAAGCTGCTGAAGACCGGGAAGGTCAACTCCAGCGGCAACATCTCCGCGACGGTGGACATGACGCGGGACACGGAGGTCACCGCGGTCTTCAAGGGGGACGCCCGCACCGCCCCCAGGACGGTGAAGTCCACGGCGTACGCCAGGGTCAAGATTTCCACCGCCGTCTCCAAGCACTACAAGACGGCCAAGATCGGCTCGACGTCGTACTACTGGTTCCACAAGAGCACCGACCCGGTGCTCACGACGACCATGACCTACTACAAGGGCCGTGACCAGCGCTTCGACCTGCAGGTCTACTCGGGCGGAAAGTGGTACTCGGCCGGCTCGCAGTACTTCCCGCTCGGCACGAACGGAAAGTCGGCCGTACGCCTGGAGGCGCCGGGGAAGTCCGGGATCAAGGCGCGTATGCGGTCGGTGTACGTCAACGGATCGTCCGGCGACAACGTGAACACGACGACATACGGGCCCTGGAAGTACCTGTACTTCTCCAGCTAGGCCGATTCGTCCGGATCGGCCGGATCGCGGACCGGATGAGGATGTCGGTGACACATGGAAGGGCCCCACCGCTTGCGGTGGGGCCCTTCTGCTTTCCGTGGATGTGGGGCATGCAGTCCCCGGTAGTCCTTCTTGGTTCCACGAGCTTTCAACCGTCGCTGAAAGTTCCGGGATCGAGAGGATCTGCCGGGGGCCTGGCCAGAGCCAACGAGTGGGTCACTCGGTTCGGCGAACGTCTCCGCCGACGGTGCGGCTCGCTCTGGTTTTCTGGTGTACTGAAGATTGTCCTCCCTATTTCTCCCGGGTCAAGGGTTTCCGGACTATTACGGACAAAACTCCAGGTTTCGACGCCCAGGACCGCGGCCGGTCAGCGGTGGTTCTTCCAGAACAGGCAGTTGTGATCCCTCGCGAAGTCCGCGCGCTGCCAGGCGTCCGAGGCCGCATTCGACGGATTCCACGCATAGGGGGTGTGCCCGCCATGGTTCCCGCCGGGAACCGCCGACCATGATGGGCGGATGCCGACGCATGAACCGGACCGGCCCGACACCGGGCCCTCGCTGGAGCAGATCCTCGGGCTGATCGCCCCCGGAATGCTCGATGTCGTCGTGGCGCCGCGCGGTACCGGCGTGCCGGTGGCCGATGTGGCGCTGCACGATCCCGGTGAGGAACGGGACGACGACGCCCGGGCGGCATCCGGGCTGATCCTGCTCGCCGTCGGTGTGGAGGTCGCCTCGCCCGAGGCGATCGACGTGCTGCGTGACGCAGACCGGGCCGGAGCCGCAGCCGTGGTCATGCGGCGGGGCGGTCGCGGGCCGCGGGCGGCCCTGGTGGAGGCGGCCGGTCAGGGGCGTACGGCGTTGCTGACCCGGCGGCCGGGGCACGGATGGACGGAGGTGCTCGGCCGGTTGCGGACCGCTCTGGTGCACAGCGCCCCGGCCTTTTCCACCGCCGAATCGGCCGGCCCCGACGGGGTGGTCGGGCTCCGGCTCGGTGATCTGTCGGGGCTGGCCAATACGGTGGCGGACCTGGTCGGCGGTGCCATCACGATCGAGGATCCGCAGTCGCGGGTGCTGGCGTACTCGCGGATGGACCACGAACCCGATCCGATGCGTCGGCTGACGATCCTCGGGCAGGCGGTCCCTCGCTGGCGGGTCGACGAACTGCGCGAGAGCGGCTTCTTCCAGGCGCTGTGGAGCACCGACGACGTGGTGCGCCGGCCCGCCGACGACCGGTCCGCCGAGCGGCTGGCCATCGCCGTGCGCCACGGGTCCGAGGTGCTCGGGTCCATCTGGGCCGCCGCCGACGGCCGACCGCTCGCCGACGGTGCGGCGGCGGCGCTGCGCACGGCCGCCCGGGCCGCCGTACCGCATCTGTCCCACCATCGGACATGGGGCCGGGCGGCGGCCATGGCACGGGAGGAGGCGGTGCACGCGCTCCTGGACGGGGCCGCACACGCGTCGCAGGCCGCGCACGATGCCGGGATCGCGGCGGACCGGCCGTACGCGGTGATGGTGGCCCAGGCGTACGACAGCCGGGCGGGTGGCGCCGCGTCCGGGGGCGGAGCCGACACCGGCACCGGTGCCGAGCAGCGGGTTCTGGATGTGCTCGCGTTGCAGGCCGCCGCGTACCGGCCGGGGTGCGTGACCGCGCGGTCCGGGCGGCGGCTGTACGTCCTGGTCCCTGCGAGCGACGGTGAGGCCGATCCGGCGCGCACCCTGCTGGCGACGGCCCGCTCGGCGCCGCGCAGTGTGGTGTTCGCGGGCGTCGGGCCGTTGGCGGCGGACCTGTCGGGGCTGCCCGCGTCGCGGGAGGCCGCGGAGCTGGTGGTGCGGGTGCTGCGGGAGCGGGCTGCGGGGCTGCCGGTCGCGGAGGTGGTGTCGGCGGTGGCGGCGTTCGGCGAGGTGGTGGTCGACACGTCGGTGCTCCGGGTGCTCGACCGGGTCGAGCCGTTGTGGAAGTCGCTGTCGGGGCCCGTGCACGCGATGGTGGAGCACGACCGCGCTCACGGTTCGGAGTACGGCGCGTCGGTCGCCGCCTACCTCGACGCGTTCGGCGATACGGGCACGGCCGCGCGGCGCCTGAATGTGCACCCCAACACCTTGCGGTACCGGTTGCGCCGGGCCCGGGAGCTCTTCGGCGTCGATCTGGCCGACCCGACCGTGCGGCTCCTCGCGGACATCGGGCTGCGCATCGCGGCTCGCGGAGCGCACGGGCCGGGCAGCCGTTGATCGTCGAGCTGTCCGGTGAGACAAAGGAATCGGGCAGGCATCGTCGTGTCGGTCGAAGACGCGCCTTCCCCTCCGCGTCGAAGCTGTCCGTACAGCCGACGTGACAGATGGAGGGTTGTTGTTGTGGTTCACATGACTTCCGGTTCGGCAGCCCGCTCGGCAGCCGAGCAGCGCGGTGCCCGGCGTGCGGCGGCGCTGGCGCGTGCCGTCGAGGACGGGCTGCTCGGTCCGCGCTCGCCCGTGGTCGGCCTGCTCGACGTGGACGGTGTGCTCGCCGCCGTCGACGCGCTGAACAAGGCGTTCCAAGGACCCGCCCCGGTACAGCACACGTTCGCGGCCAAGGCGTGCGGCCTGGTGCCCGTGCTGCGGCTGCTTGCCGAGGCCGGGATGGGCTGCGAGGTGGCCTCGCCCGGTGAACTGGAACAGGCGCTGGCGGCCGGGTTCACGTACGACCGGCTGGTCTTCGACAGCCCCGCGAAGACGGTCGAGGAGCTGGAGTTCGCCCTCACCCATGGCATCGCGATCAACCTGGACAACTTCCAGGAGATGGCCCGCGTCGACCGTCTGCTGGCCGGGCGACCGGCCGCCGGGCCGATCGGTCTGCGGGTGAACCCCCAGGTGGGGGCAGGTGCCATCGATGCGATGAGCACTGCGACGGCGACCTCGAAGTTCGGCGTCGCACTGCGCGATCCGGGGGCGGTCGACGAGGTGATCGACGCCTTCGTGCGCCGGCCGTGGCTCAACCGCCTGCACGCACACGTCGGTTCCCAGGGCTGCCCGCTGCCGCTCATCGCCGAGGGCATCCAGCTCGCGTACGAACTGGCCGAGCGCATCAACGCACAGCTGGGCCGCGCGCAGATCACCGGGCTCGACATCGGCGGCGGCCTGCCCGTCAACTTCGACAGCGAGGACGACCGCCCGACGTACGCCGATTACGTCACCGAGCTCCGCAGAGCCGTACCCGGTCTGTTCGACGGGCGCTACACCCTGATCACGGAGTTCGGCCGTTCCCTGCTGGCCAAGAGCGGAACAGTCGCAACGGTCGTGGAATACACCAAGTCCGCCGGGGGGCGGCAGATCGCAGTCACGCACGCGGGGGCCCAGGTGGCCACCCGCACGGTGTTCATGCCCGGTGCCTGGCCGCTCCGCGCCGGGGTGTTCGACGCCGCGGGCCGCCCCAAGCAGGGCCCGACCGAGATCGTCGACATCGCGGGCCCGTGCTGTTTCGCGGGGGACCTGACCGCGACCGGGCGCGAGCTCCCGGTCATCGAGCCCGGCGACGTGGTGGCGCTCCACGACACCGGGGCGTACTACTTCTCGTCGCACTTCTCGTACAACTCGCTGCCGCGGCCTGCCGTGTACGGCTACCGGACGGGTGCCGACGGGCGGGTGCACTTCGCGCTCGTACGCGAGGCGCAGAGCGTGCGCGAGGTCGTCGAGGAGAGCGGCCTCGCGCAGGCGGGCGCACTGGTGGCCCTGCGCGCGGACTGATCGTCTCCGTGCTCGGCGGGGCCGGCGCCGCTCATCCGGGGCGCCCGATGCGGGTGAGGGGTCAGGTACTCACCACGCGGGGACCGGAGCAAGTTCGTCCGGGCGTCGGCGGCCCGTCGAGTGTCGGCGGTCCTTTCCGGGTCAGGGCCTTCGGCCGAAGAACTCGACCTCGGCGACGGCCAGTCGACGGCCGGGACCCGCCCCATAGGTGGTGTCCGTCGTGAGGCGGGCCCGGACGATCTCCGAACCGCGAAGGTCGAAGGTCTGCTGACTTGGCTGGTCCTTGACCCTGATCTCCTTTCTGACCCGGCTTCCGTCGGCGGAGGTGAGCAGTACGGTGATCCTGGCCGGGCGGGCCTGGGTGAGGAACTCGTCCTTCTTGGCCGACGTACCGGAGAAGACGACCAGCTTCAGCACGCGTACCGGCTGCTCGAAGTCGCACTCCAGGTACTGGCCCACACCGGTGTCGGGACCTGCGGCCGAGGGCGCCCAGTAACGATTGTTGAAACCGTCGAACGCCGCACCCGCCGGGTGGCCCGGAGCCCTGCTGGAGGCCCGGAACCGGGTGGGCGGCACCGCCTCCGGCGTCCCGGTCTCGTCCTTGGCGAAGCCGAACCAGCCGGACACATGCGGCAGGGCGAACCAGACGCCGCACGCCACCACGATCAGCACGATCGGAAGCGCAAGACCGGGGCGGCGCCACAACCGACGCCGCGGCCGGGTACCGGCGGTGGGCGCCTGACGCGGTCGCCTTCGGAGGATCCGACGCCACCAGGGGGGCCGGACCTCGGGCGGCGGGCCCGGGTCCAGGAGCAGGGCACAGCGGATGCACAGGGTGCGGTCCGGGGAGTTCTCCGTGCGGCAGTTGGGGCAGCGAATGGGTGGAGCGACAGGTGGACCCGGGGGTGTGCTCGTGGGTTCCGGCGGTACGTCGGGCAGCGCCTCGGGCCCCGGCACCGACTCGTCCGGCTCGTCACCGGGGCGACGCGGGGCAGCCGCAGTGACGGGGGGTGGGGGCGCGGGCTGGGGTTGCGGCTGTGGCGGGGGTTGCAGCTGCGGCTGGGGTGACGGCTGAGGCGCAGGAGCAGGACCGACAGAGGACGCCGAGGAACCCCCATCCGCCCCGTCCCACTCCAGGAAAGCCTGGCACGACGTACAGAACTGCGTCCCCGGCGCATTGCTCTGCCCGCACGCCTCACAGATCACGAGACCTCCAGGTCGAAGCCCACATGCGCCGGTATCTCCGTACGGATCAGCTCCTCCAGCCGCACCCGGTCGACCTGGTACGGCTGGGAGGCCCGGACCCGGACCGTCACCCATGGCCGCGGGCCGCCCGGGAACTGTGTGCGCGGCGTCGACGACCACGCCGTGCCGCCGCTCTCGACGATGTCCGGCTCGATCCCGGTCTCCAGGAACACCGCCTGGGCCAGCCCACGCCTGGTACCGCGCCTGCTGTGCCGCTCGACCGCGCCCTGTACCGCCGCGCGCCGCTGCTCGACCGGGTGGTCCGCGCGGGTGTCGACGGCCACCCACTGGGCCAGCCAGGCCAGGAAGTCCTCCGGCGCGCTGCGGGGGTCGAGGTGGGCGGGCAGATTGTCGATCGAGAGCAGGACCGGGGCGAGTACGTCGTCGAGCGCCGCAAGGAACCGTTGCAGGAAGCCCTGCTCCAGATAGACCGCCGGGAGCTGCTCGATCAGCGGGTGCGGTGTCGGCAGGCCGGTCACGGCTGTGCGCATGGCGGTCAGGCCTCCCGTACCCGGAGCTGGTGCTCGTAACTGAAGACCAGTGCGTGCCGGTCCAGTGCGATCTTGGTGGTGGGTTCGCCGCGCTCCCCGGTCACGGGGTCCGCCGGGAAGAGGCGTACGTCCTCCACCAGGTCCAACCCCGGCACCTGTTGCAGTACGGCGAACGCCTCGCCCGACTGGATCGGCCGGCCGAACGGCCAGCCCTCGCCACCGGGGCCGCCACTCAGCGGGTTGAAGTAGCTGTAGAGGGCCGCCAGCCCCTCCTCGCGTACGCGTTCCAGTACGGCACCCCTGCGGGCCTGGACCGAGGCGACCACGGTGACCCCCTGGTAGTAGGGCGGTTCGACCACCAACCGGGCGCCGATGGGCCGCCGTTCGTCCAGATGGCCCGCGATCAGCGCGAGGGTGTGCTGCGGCGGGACGAGTTCGTTGAACTGGATCCGGCCCTGCTCGTCGCTGCGTCCGGCCGGTACGACGAGCAGCCGCACCCCGCCCGCCTCGACGTCCGAGTCCCCGCCGGCCGGAATGCACTGCACCCTGGACGCGTCGGGTGCGACCTCGCGGGCCAGCAGTTCGTAGTCGTGCGGTACGACGGCCCGGTGCAGGGTCCGCAAGGTCATCGGCCCGCGTACCCGTGCGCTGTCCACCGTCTCGCCGTCGACTCCGCCGAGCGCGGGGCGCCGGTTCTCCACCCGGGCCACGTACGGGATGGCGCTGCGCAGCACCCGGAGCGTGGAGCGGGCGACATTTCCGCGCAGTCCACCGCCGGTGCGGTACGAACGCACGCGTACGGTGGCGCCCTTCGGCGGTACCGCGCCGTAGTAGCGGATGGAGCCGTCCCGTTCCCGTACCGCCGGACCGAATTCGACCCGCCCCGAGTTGGGGTCGAGCGTGATGTGCCGGTCGTCGGGTCCGGAGTGCGCGAAGTCGTCGACGCGGGTCCACTCCGTGCCCTGCGGGCCCCGCGCCGGATCCGCGACCTCGACGACGAAGTCGCCGGGCACCACCGGCGGGCGGCTCACCGTGAAGGTCTGTCCGGGTACGCCTTCGGCCGGGCCGAGCACCTCGTCGGTCACGGTCTCGGCGTGGACCGCTCCGACGGTCGCGCCGATCGTGAACGCCGTGATCCGGCGCACCACCGGAGACGCCATATAGGTGGGCTGCCCGGGGGTGGCCTCCACCAGGCGGCAGCGCAGCCAGCCGCCGGTCCGGCGCACGACGACGGCCGGGGTATGTCCCTCGGGAAGGTGCAGGATCAGCTCTCCGGACCGGTTGAAGCCGCCGGTGTCGTCCTTCTCGACCTCGCAGACCGTCCAGGCACTGCCGTCCCAGGCCTCCCAGAGCAGCGGTGGCCGCAGCGGATCCACGCCGACGCCCTCGACCGCGCAGTCCAGCCGCAGCACGACGACTCCCGACGGGACGGCGGCCGACAGGCCCACATAGAGGGCGTCGCCGGGCGCGGGCGTGGTGTCGAAGCAGGGGACGGCCCGGCCGAGCGTGAGTTCCTCGGTACGGTCGACGGCGTCGCCGGACGTCGGCCAGGTGGCGAGATGCGCGAACTCGCACGGCACGATGGACAGTTCACGGCCGGTCGTGAACACGACCGCTTCCTCGGTCTCCGTACGGACGGTCGCCACCTCCGTACCGGCCCTTACCCGTACCGGTTCGGGCTGCGGTGCGGAGAGCCTGAACGTCACATCGGTGTGGGCGGCCGTGGGCGGGTGGAGCCGGACCCCGATCAGGTCGAGGAAGGTCAGATAGCTCTTCTCCGGAACCCGGTTCACCCGGTAGACCAGCTGGTCGACCATGGTCGCGAAGGCCTCGATGAGGGTCACGCCGGGGTCCGACACATTGTGGTCGGTCCACTCGGGGCAGCGCTGCTGGACGAGCCGTTTCGCCTCGTCGACCAGGCCCTGGAAGCGACGGTCGTCCAGATGCGGACTGGGCAGCGTCACGCGCCGTCCACCTCCTCGTGCTGCGGGATCACATAGAACGGAAAGACCAGGTTCCGGGGGTCGTTGGCGCCCCGTACGGTGTAGCCGATGTCGATGTACAGGACTCCGTGGTCGACCTCGTCGAACCGGACGACGACCTCTGTGACCTCGATCCGGGGCTCCCACCGGTCCAGCGCCAGACGTACCTCGTACGCGAGCTGCCCGGCCGTGCCCGCGTCCGCCGGGGCGAACACGTAGTCGTTGACCGCGCAGCCGAACTCCGGGCGCATGGGCCGCTCGCCCGGTGACGTGGCCAGGATCAGCCGGATCGACTCCTCCAGCTCGTGCTCGCCACGCACCAGGGCGATGGAACCGGTGGCGTCCGTACGCGGCGGGAAGGCCCAGCCCGCGCCGATGAACTGCTGACCCATGGACGCTCAGCCTCCGATCAGCACCGTCGGACAACCGGACACGACGGGCGATCCGCAGGCGGCCAGGTCCCCGACGCGTGCGGCGGGCTGCCCGCCGATCAGCACCGTGGCGCTGCCGGGCGGCGCGATCGCGGACGGCGGATGCACCACGGGCGGCGGCATCGCGCACAGGTGCGGGGTGCCGACCGTGGCGGCGGGGAGGCCGCCGATGAGCACGGACGGGACACCGGGCGGCCCGACCGTGCCGGGGTGTCCGGTGGGGTCGCCGACCCGTGCGGCTGCCGCCGCGGCTGCTGACATGAAAGTCCGTTCCTCTCGCTCAGCGCGTCCGCGCCGTCAATTGATCTTCACCAGAGGTGCGTTGATGGCCAGGGAGCTGCCGCCCTTGATGTCGGTCCGCTGTGTTCCGTTGACCGCGACCTGGGCTCCGCGGACGTCCACCGTGCCGCCGGTGGAGAGCTTGACCTCGCCGTTTCCGCCGTCGACCCGCACTCCGCTGCGGGACGTCAGGGTGACGCTGTCGCCGCTCAGTTCGAGCGTTCCCTGTCCGCCGTCCAGCGCGACCCCGCGCGCCGCCTTGATGGACACCTGTTGCTTGGCCTCGATGTTCACGCTGCCGTCGCTGTTGATCACGATCACGGTGCCTCTGCGGTCGAGATCGATCTTCAGCTTTCCGTCGCCGGTGAGCAGGCGTACGCCCTGCGGTCCGTTGGCGCCGTCCAGGAGCTCCAGCTGGTTCCCGCTCTTGGAAGCGAGCGAACGCCGGTTGACCGCCCCGGTGGTCGGGTCGACCAGCTCACCTCCTGGGGCGGGGGGTGCGGCGGACGTTGCTGCTGGTGAACCGGCGGGCGGCACGCCGGCGGACGGGCCTGTGGACGGCCCGGGTCCGGCGCCCGGCCCGGAGGCACCCGCCTCGGGGCCACCCGGCCCGGACGCGCCACCGGCACCCCCGCCCGACCCGCCGCCGCTGCCCTGTGACGGGCGGTCCTTCCCGTTGTACAGACCGGCGAGGACGTACGGACGGTCCAGATGCCCGTGCTCGAATCCCACCAGGACCTCGTCCCCGACCTCGGGGATGAACGCCTCGCCGCCGCTCGTCCCGCCCGACTGCGCCGTACGCGCCCAGTCGCTCGCGTACTCGTCCGACAGCCATGGAAACCGCACCTTGACCCGGCCCGAGCCGTCCGGATCGTGGGTGTCCGTGACCGTCCCGTTGACCAGGCCCGCACAGCGCGGCCCGCCACCGGCCCCTGCTCCGTACCCGCCGCTCCCCGGACCTCCGCCGGTCAGCCCGAACAGCGAACGCTCCTGCTGCCCGGAGACCGTGAGCCAGGTCTCGTACCCGCGCACCGGGTCGAAGACATGCCGCGACGACGTAACCGTGTACCGCCCCTCGAAAGGCGCCCCCACCGCGTTGAGCGCCACCGCACTGCCCGCCCGCACCTCCGGGTTCCCCCGGATCACCGCCTCCAGCTCCGCGAACGATCCGGCGATCCGCTCCGCCAGGGCCTTCGCCGCCTGGTCCACCTGCGCCTGCGCCCCGTACGCCGTGTCCGTGACCACGAAACGCGCCTCGCCGAAGGGCGCGGACACCTCGGCCGCGCTCACCCCCAGCTCCAGCGTCGCCGACTTCCCCGCGGGCGCCCGCCCGACGAGCGGCTGCTTGGTCTTGATGTCCCAGCCACGTACCTCGACCTCGGAGACCTGCTCCGCGGAGGACACCCCGGCCCGGCAGCGCAGCAGATTGCTGCCCATCTCCAGAACCAGCGGATTCCGGTCGGCGCGTGCCGAACCGTCGGGTGCGCCGCTCGCCTCCGCGGGTCTGGTGATGTGCAGCTGTCCGTCGAGTACGTACGCCTGCGCGCCCGCCTCCTCCGCCAGATCGCGCACGAACTCCCAGTCCGTGACGTTGGGCTGGGCGATGTGTTCGAGTACGGGGCCGGCCACGTCCACCGTCCCCGGCTTCAGCCCGGCGCGCTGGGCCACCTGGGCGCAGATGTCGGCGAGCGTCATGTTCTGATAGCTGGCCACCCGACGTCCCCGGAACAGCCGGTGCGACTCGTCGAGCCCGCGTACGACGGTGAAGGTGCCGGTCTCGTCGAGCTCCACCTCCAGTGCGGTGACCACCCCTTTCAGCAGCGGCTTCGGTGCCGTGTCCCCGCCCGCGCGGGCCAGCAGCCGGGCCTCGCTGCCGATCTTCAGCCCGGTCTGCTCCAGCAGTACCCGGTCCGGATCGCGAAAGCGCAGCAGAAACAGGTCGGGGAGCGTCCGACTGTCGTCGACGTACCCCTCGACCAGTGTGTTCACGAACTTGGGCGGCAGCGGCCGACCGCCGAACTCCACCACCAGCGCCGTCGCGACGCCCGGCTGCGCCATCAGGACCGCCTCCCGTCCCGGTTCTCTTCGAGCCGGTTCAGCTCGTCGAGCGCGGGGAGCAGCAGCTGCTGTCCGGGGGCCAGCCGCATCGGGTCGTCGATCCCGTTCGCCTCCGCGATCACCCGCCAGGCCGCCGGATCGCCGTACTCCCGCTGGGCGAGCGACGGCAGCGAGTCCCCGGCGTCCAGCCGGTGGACCCGCCGGGCCGCGAGGGCGCCCGAGGTCGGGTTCTGCCCCGGGGTGTCGCCGCTGATCTCCTCCATCGTGACCTGGCAGACGGCCCGGATCGGCACGCCCGATGTGGTGAACAGGGTGTACTTCGCCTGTACTTGACTGACGTAGCCGGGGAACCCGGTCAGCCCGCCCCAGTGGAAGACCACCCACGGCGGTGACGAACGCTGCTGCTGACGGGTCTCGCTCGTCGGCACACAGCACGCGAAGAGCTGCTCGACCGAGGTCACCACACGGGTGTCCTGGGTGTCGCTGGCGTCGAAGAACATCTCCACGGTGAGCTTGCTGGGCTGCGAGCCCTGATACTCCGGCGGCCCCGAGCTCTTGGCACCCTTGGCCGGACTCCGCTTCCAGGAGGCGGCCTTGGTGAGGCTCAGCTCCTTGGGGTTGAACTGGAAGTCGATCCGTCCGCACGGACCACCGGGCGTGAGGCCACCGCCGGTCGGCGGCGTCCGCAGTTCCAGATAGGCGTGCTCCAGCTTGGGCCGGGCCGAACCTCCCTTGCCCGCCCTCGCCGCCGACGACGCCCCGGACGTACCGGCGGCGCTGAACGCGATGGGACCTGCGCCACTCACGACGGTCAGCCCTCCATCACATAGCCGTGATGGGCGATCTCGATCGTCTCCATCGCGACCTTGGGCGATTCCGGGGTGAAGGAGGGGCCGGTCCAGCGGACGGGCACGACCTCCAGCAGCCCCCACTGGGCCACCTTCTGACCGTCCCCGGTACGCGCCTCGATGTGCGCCGTCTTGCGGCTGAATCCGGTCGTCATGGTGGCGAACCAGCGGGCCACCTTCTCGGTCTCCTTGGTCAGCGGCCTGGACAGCTTCACGTTCGAGTACTTCAGGCGGGTCGGCAGCTGCCACAGATGCCCGTTGTTGCCGCCCTCCTCGCGCGTTTCGAGCACCACTTCGCAGCCCAGCCCGTCACATGTGTTGAACGATCCGAGCTCGATGTCGTCGATCGTGACGACGAAGCAGACGCTGACGGCGGGATCGTTGTCCTGGGCGGTGGCCATGGCACGTACCTCTCAATTCCCTGTGTTGTCGCTGCCGTTCATCAGTGCCGGGTGTTGATGAGAAAACCCGCTCGCTCGCGTTCCAGCCGCAGATCCGCCTTGAACAGCCTGCTGAGCGGTGTGTACAGGGCGCGTACCAATTCGTCGGTGACGACGGGGGCTGCGACGCCGCCGTGACCGCCGCTCCGACCGGGCGGCGCGCCAGGGGCGGAGGCGGCCGCGCCCGGTGCGCCGTGGTCCTCGGCCATGGGCCCGGGTTCCGGTTCCGGTTCCGGTTCGGGCTCCTGGGGAGGCTCCGGAGGCGGTGGTTGCGTGGTCTCGGTCTCGCGCTGCACAACGGGTGATGAGTACGGCGGTGACGGCGAGCCGAAGACGACACTTCCGTCGGCCATCCGCTGAGCCACCCCAGCGGCCACGGCGACCGAACCGGCCGTGGAGAACGAGGGGGCGGTGGGCGCGGAGGGTGCGGAGGGTGCGCTACGGCTGCCGGCACCCGGCAACGAACGAGGCACCGGCGGCCCGCCGGCTGCCTGACGTTGCAAGGCGGGAAGCGGCCGAGGAAGCACACCCGGCGCATCCCCCGGAGACGTGGCGGTACGTTGCAGAGCTGCCGGTACGGAAGCCGTCGCGGCCACTGCCGGCGCCCCCGCCCCGCCGGAAGTCCAGCGCACCGGAACGGCATCGGGCGGGGAGACATGCACGGCCCGGGCCGACGGAGACTCTCCCGCGGCACCCGCAGCACCGGCGACGGAACGCTGTACGGCGACTGCCCCACCCGTCCCGCCGCTCTCACTGGAGTTGCTGGAGTTGCTGGAGTAGAGCGTGAAGGGCCGGTCGGCGAGCAGCGGCGCGACCGGAGCGGTGGGCGGGGGCGGCGACATGGGCGCCTGTGCGGGCACGGCGGGGGTCCGCTGCACCGCCGGTGCAGATGGGCGCGTGGGCGCGGGAGCGGGAGCGGACTCCGACGGGGCGGGGAGCAGCGGGTCGTCGCCGAGCAACGGGGCGGTGGGCGCGTCGGAGTCAGGTGTCTGCTCCGGAGCTGCGGGCGCCTCACGGGCCACAGGGGCCGCAGGGGCCTCGATGGCCGGAGGATTCTCGCCGGCCCCACTGTCCTCCATGCTCCGGGCAACCGGAACCACCCCGGCCCCCGCTGCCGCCTCCGTCTCCGTTTCTGTACCCGTCTCCGTCTCCGGGACGGCGGCGGCGGCCTGGCGCTGCGCCGTGGGCGGCAGGCCGGACATGGGTGCACCGAGACCGGGCGCACGCCGGGGCCGCTCCGCGACCGGAGGCGTCACCGCACGCTGAACAGACGCAGGCGCGGACGCGGGCATGGGCACGGGATCCGTCGATGCCGGTACGAAGGGCTGCTCGCCCACCAGTTGGCGTACCGGCAACTCTGCCACGGCGGACTCACCGGCCGACGTCATCGCGGGCGCACCACCGCTGCCCGCGCGCTGAACGGGAACGGGAACGGACACAGGCGCGGACACGGACACCGGCACGGACCTGCTCCGACCCGGTATCTCCACCGCCCGCTCCACGGACCGCTGCAGCGGCGCAGGCCGGTCCACCGGCGCCGGAGCGGTGATCCCGTGCACGAGCCCCGTGGGCGCATCCGGGCTGACCAGATGGCCCAGAGGCGTACCGAGTGCGGTGTCCTGCCGGGTGGAGAGTGATCCCTGGAACCCGGAGGGATCGATGACCAGATCCTGACTGCCCAACGTCCGCTGAATGGGCGGCAGTTCACTCAGATCAACCCGCTTGCGCGGCACAGCGGCCGGAGCGACGGCTTCCCCGGAGATCTCCGTTCCCGTCTCCGTCCGCCCGCCGCCGCGCAGCCAGGACATCAGGCCCATGGAATTTCCCGCCCTCCCTGCGCTCTTCGCTACTGCCCGTTGAGGCGAGCGATCTGTGCGACGAACCTCAGTCGTTCCGGGTGCTCCAGGTCCAGCAGCTCATCGAGCGGCCAGTGGAAGTGGTAGGCGAGGTACGCGACCTCCTCGTAGAGCAGGTCGGCCGCGTACGTCACGATTCCCCCAGGCGGCCACCGGCGACATCCACCGCGAACTCCTCCTGGCAGGACGGACAGGTGACGGCGGCGCGGGTGTGGCCCTCGGCGTTGATCCGCCGGTAGAAGTCCTGCAGAAAGGCCAGGTCGGAGGCGAAGAGGTCCTCGATGATGCCGGGGTGGATGTCATCGATCGTGCCGATCCGGGTGATGACCCTGGCGATGAGCACGACCGACAGATAGGCGGAGTTCTCACGCACCCGGTCGTCCCGCAACGGCACGAGTTCATCGCGGGCGGTCGCGAGCCGCATGACTCCGGTACGGTGCACGACGCCCGCCTCGTCGACGTACCCGCGGGGCAGCTCGAAGGTGAACTCGGTACGCAGGACGTCCCGTTGCCCGGACTTCCCGCCCCCACCGGCCGGCATCTGCCCGTCCGGCCGTTCAACAGCCGCGGCCGGAGCCGGGGCCTGTGCCGTACGTCGCATCAGTCGAGTTCCATGCTCTCGTAGGTGATCGCGAGCTTCTCCGTGAGGACCGAGGTGTCACCGGCCTTGAGGGTGCCGATCTCCAGCGACTTCGGCCAGGCGTTGATGAGTTTGTAGCGCTTGATGGCGATGCCTTCGTGGTCGTACACGATGACCGCACCGTTGCGGCGGGCCGTGGTCATCCGGCCGAACCGGGAGTCCTTGATCCACCGTTCGAAGCTGTTGTCCTCGGTGAGGCCCCGGGTCACGGTCACCTCACCGGCCTTCGGCCGGCCCGGGAGCTTCTTGATGGCGTAGCGGCCGTCGGCGGTGTTCTGCTTCAGCTCGATGACGTCCTGCTCCATCTTCAGACCACTGACCTCGGTGATCTGCTTGATGACGACGCTGTCGAATTCGAGGCCGAAGGAGGCCCCGACGGTGCTGTCGAGATCGGGAAGTGGCACAACAGGCTCCTTTACCGCTTTTACCGCTTGGGGGACCTCAGGACGGCCGCGCTGCTCGGCCCGGCTCCGGCGGCGTTATTCGTCGACGCCGCCGGTGCCCCCGGTCAGCTGGGAGAGGCGGAAGACGACGAACTCGGCCGGCCTGACCGGTGCCACCCCGATCTCGCAGATGACCTGACCTGCGTCGATGCTTTCCGGCGGGTTGGTCTCACGGTCGCACTTGACGTAGAACGCCTCTTCCGGAGTGAGCCCGAACAGCGCTCCCTTGCGCCACTCGTTGACCAGGAACGCCGAGACCGTGCGCCGGATGCGGGCCCACAGGGCGTCGTCGTTCGGTTCGAAGACGACCCACTGCGTACCGGCGAGGATCGACTCCTCCAGGTAGTTGAAGAGACGCCGGACGTTCAGATAGCGCCAGGCCGGGTCCGATGCCAGCGTGCGCGCGCCCCAGACCCGGATGCCGCGTCCGGGGAAGGACCGGATGCAGTTCAGCCCGATCGGGTTGAGCAGATCGTGTTCGCCCTTGGTCAGCTGGGTCTGCAGGGCGACCGCCCCTCGTACGACCTCGTTGGCGGGGGCCTTGTGCACACCGCGCGACTCGTCGTTACGGGCCCAGACCCCGGCGATGTGGCCGCTCGGCGGGACCAGTTGCGCGCGCCCCGACGAGGGATCGGCCACCCGGATCCAGGGGTAGTAGAGCGTGGCGTACTTGGAGTCGAAATTGGCGCCGTCGGTGCGCCAGGCCCGGATCTGCTGCGGGCTGAGTCCGGGCGGCGGGTCGAGAATGGCGACGCGGTCGCCCATCAGCTCGCAGTGGCTGATCAGCCCCTGCTGCACAGCGACGACCGACTCCAGGTCCAGCAGCCCGCGTTCGTATGCGCTCATCAGGTCCGGCACGGCGATCGTGGTGACCTCGTCGACGGCTTCCAGCCCGCCGAGGCCGGTCCTGCGGTCGGGATCGCCGACGTACACCTCGGGGGTCAGCGCCCCGGCTCCGGGTGACGCGGGCGCTGCGGGGGCCAGGGTCACGGCCTGCGGCTCGGGTTTGGCGGGAGCGGCGCCGCGCCCGGACTCCCGTATCTCGATGAGCTCCGACTTGGCGTTGACCCGGGTGGCGACGTTCTCCTTGCTGCGTTTGGTCGTGACGCTCGGGTACGTCTCCGCGACCTGTCCGTCCCGCTTCACGATCAGCTGGAAGACATCTGAAGGCGGATCGTCTCCCTCCACCTCGGTCACTTCGACGGTGATCTCACCGGCCGCACCGGGGCGGGGCTTCACCGCGTACGGCCCGAGCTGCGTCTCCGATCCGGCGGGCAGCTGTCCGGCGGCCCCGTTGCTCTCGTCCTCGGCCGGGGGCTCGGTACCGTCACCGATGCGCACCACGTAACAGACACCGCCGCCGTTGGAGAAGAACCCGTAGACGGCGGAGGCGAGATACGTACCGTCGACGAAGTCGCCGAAGGTGCCGGCGAACTGGCTCCAGTTCGTGATCAGCGTCGGCTCGTCGAACGGGCCTTTCTGCGCGAAGCCGACGAAGGCGGCGACCGAGGTGCCCACCCCTTCGATCGGCCGGGATCCGGACTCGATCTCTTCGACGTAGACGCCCGGGGACAGGTACGACGGCATGTGAGTCTCTCCTTGGCCGGGGAACGCCCGCAATTCTCGTGACAGCGGCGATCACCGGGAACGGACACACGGCCGCCCTGCCGTGCACCGGCCACTGCCCGATCAGGCAACGTTCCCGCGCTGTACGTGTCAGCGCGCGCTGCCCCCGGACGCGTCTCCACGCGCTGCGTACGCGATGCACCGCCCCCGCACCCTGGGACGGCGGCAGGGCCATGTGCGTCGAGTGCCGACTGTCCGGGGAAGTGGCGGGCCGGGAGGGCGGATGAAGGCGGTTCCGGAGAAGGACCCTTCCTCCGTGTCCGGCCATGGAGGTACCCCCCGTCGCGACGACGTGACAGGCACGCCCGAAGTGTCACGTTCGCAGACACCCCCACCCCAACGGCCGCCGGGTGACCGCCCAGCCCCGGACTCCCGCAGCCTGCAACGTCTGCAACGCGCGGCGGGCAACAGCGCGGTCGCCCGCCTGGTGGCCCAGCGCTACACGGCCCCCGTGAAGCCCTCCCCCGCCCAGGCTCCCGGCTTCCGCAAGGTCAAGGCGGATGTGGCGGCGAAGCGGACGAGGATCGCTGCTCATGCCCCTGCTGCCACGGAGTCCAAATCGGCGCAGGACGCGGCGGTCGCGCCACCCGACGACAAGGAGGCGCAGGGCAAGGCGGCGAACGCGGAGAAGATGAACGCGGCGAAGCCCGGCGAGTTCAACAAGCAGGCGTTCATCGACGCGGTGAACAAGGCGATCGACGCGCAGGCGCCGAAGAACCTCGACGACGCGGACAAGTTCTCCAAGTCGGGCAAGGCCGACAAGATCAAGGACGAGGTCGACGGCAAGGTCAGTGACGGCAAGGAGTCCTCGGCCAAGGACATCGACACGGCGACGAAGGCCCCGCCCGACACGTCCGCCGCCAAGGACAAACCCGTCACGCCGCTCACCCCGGACCAGCCCCCGGCCAACCCGGGTGCCCCGTCCGCGACCGACGCGATCCCTGAGAAGCAGCCGGCCGCGGTAACGGACTTCTCCCAGGGCCCGGCCGAGAACGACCAGGCCATGGCCGACGCCGAGGTCACCGAGGAGCAGCTCGCCAAGGGCAACGAGCCGGAGTTCGATCAGGCCCTGTCCGCGAAGAAAACCGCCGAGACGGACTCGGCGAAGGCCCCCGCCAAGGGCAAGGCGGCCGAAACCCAGCAACTCACCACGGCGAAGGCCGGAGCAGCGGCCTCCGGTGCCCAGGCCATGACCGCCCTGACCGCGACCCGTGCCTCGGCCGGGAAACAGGTCGACGGCGGGAAGGGCGACACCAAGTCCAAGGACGAGAAGAAACGCGCCGAGGTCACGGCGAAGCTGCAGAAGGTCTACGACGGCACGAAGAAGGACGTCGAGGACGCCTTGTCCGGCCTGGACAAGAAGGTCGACACCGCGTTCACGACGGGCGAGAAGGCGGCCCGGGACGCGTTCACCGCCGACCACAAGCGGCGCATGAAGAAGTACAAGGACAAGCGGTACTCAGGCATGTTCGGGCCGGCGAAGTGGGCCAAGGACAAGCTCATGGGCATGCCGAAGGAGGCCAACGACCTCTTCCAGGAAGCCCGCAAGCTCTACGTCGCCCAGATGCAGACGGTCATCTCCTCCGTCGCCGACATCATCGGCGCGGAACTCGGCAAGGCCAAGGCCCGCATCGCCAAGGGCCGTACGGAGCTGAAGGCGGAGGTCGACAAACTTCCCGCCGACCTGTGCCAGTTCGGCGAGGACGCGGCGAAGGACTTCGCGGGGAAGTTCGACGACCTGGAAGCCACCGTCAACGAGAAGTCCGAACAGCTCGTCCAGGACCTCGCGACGAAGTACACGGCAGCCCTGAACAAGGTCGACGAGGAGATCAAGAAGCTCCAGGAGGCCAACAAGGGCCTGATCGACAAGGCGAAGGACGCGATCGTCGGCGCCATCAAGACGATCAACGAGCTCAAGAACCTCCTGCTCGGCATCCTCGCCAAGGCCGCCTCAGCCATCATGAAGATCATCAAGGACCCGATCGGCTTCCTGGGCAACCTGGTCAAGGCAGTCGGCGCCGGCCTCAACCTCTTCATCACCAACATCGCCGACCACCTCAAGACCGGCGTCGTGTCCTGGCTCCTGGGCACCGCCGTCAAGGCCGGCCTCGAACTCCCCCAGAAGTTCGACCTCAAGGGCATCATCCAGCTCATCGCCTCCCTCCTCGGCCTGACCTGGGACAACATCCGCGCCCGCATCACCCGCAAGGGCATCCCCGACCAGGCGATGACCGCGGTCGAACAGTCCGTCCCGGTCGCCCAGACCCTCGCCCGCGAGGGCCCGGCGGGCGCCGTCAAGGAAATCACCGCCGAGGCCGGCGACCTCAAGGCCACCATCCTCGAAAAACTCACCAGCTACCTGATCCCCACCGTCATCGTCGCCGGGATCACCTGGATCATCTCCCTCCTCAACCCCGCCTCCGCGTTCGTCCGCGCGGTCAAGGGCATCATCGACATCGTCACGTTCATCGTGAACCAGGGCGCCCAGATAGTGGAGTTCGTCAACGCCGTCCTGGACGCCGTCATCGCCATCGCCAACGGCGGTTCGGCAGGCGTACCCAAAATGGTCGAAGCCGCACTCGCCGCCAGCGTTCCCCTCCTCATCGGCTTCCTCGCCTCACTCCTCGGCATCGGCTCCCTCGCCAACAAAGTCAAATCCGTCTTCCACGCCGTCGCCAAACCCGTCAACCGCGCCATCGACAAAATCGTCGGCTTCATCGCCAAGAAGGGCAAAGCCCTCTGGAACAAACTCAAGGGAAAGAACGGGAAGAACGGAAAGGATGAGAAGAACGGGGAAAATAAGAACTCGAAAGATCCACGCATCCGGGAGCTAGTCGCCGCAGACGTCAACGCAAAGCTTGGAGATGGAACCAAGGACGAACAGATCCCTTCCACCGTTCGCTCAATTTATTCGAAATACAAAAGCCGGGGCCTCGACATGCTCGGGGTCAGGGAAGGGGCAAATCCTGGTGAATTTGACATCATCATGGCCGCCAGTCCCGTCACTAAGATTCGATCTACAAAGGTCGACCCGGATGACTCTGCAGCACGCCAACTCCTCAACAACAAGGGGCAACCATACGCGGAGGCCACCTTCGAACTCCCGCGTGACGTAATTCTCTCTGGATCGTTCAAACTCCCCGTCGCCGGGAAGCCAGGCGGCTGGGGACCGACCCGCGCAGTCAGCGAATTACACACCGCATCCAGGGTTACATCGTTCGAGAAGAAAGTCAGCAAGGACGAGAACACCCATGCGGAAGATTTGGTCATAGCAGATGTAAAATCAGAATGGGATCACTGCGTCGGACCAGCAGCTACAGAGATTACCGACGGCGCAAAGCGGCCGAAAGGCGTTCTTGTAGTAAAGGTCACCCGTAGCCCTTGCCCCAGATGCGCACAACGCCTAGGGGAACTCAGGGTTTGGGCAAAAGAAAATAAAGGATGGAACCTAAAGCTCGAAGTAATGTCAATAGGCGCATATCACGGAAGCGTCGAGGTGGAGGATGACGAGGGGAACACCGAGAAGTTCATACGCATCAAGACAGCGAAGGAGGGCCTCATCAGGCTCAGGTCCTGGGGGATCGAAAACATAAGCGTAATGCCAGCGACCGACCCGGCGATCCAAGGGGAGCTCAAGAAACTTGACCCCAAGGATCAACTGGCCCTCGTGAAACAGATTGCATACTGGAACGATAAATTCGATACGGCCATTCAGGAAATGAAGAAGGTGCCGATCAAGCTCAAATCCGGTGTCGCTGACCTGGAAGAGTAGCGAAGTCGATGTCGACCCGATCAAAAACCGCCGACCTCGCCCGACGCGTCGCCCAAGTTCCGCTTCAGATCAATTCCAAAATAAGCTTCACGTTCCCGGCCTGGGCACGAACGCGTCCGCTCGGATCGGACAAATAGACGCGATTCACTTCCGAAAGAAACTCGACCCATTCGGTATATCTCGGAATCCTCAGCGCCGCAATTCGCACATCTTCCCTTTCGTCATCCAGCGCCGCGATTGCCCTATCAAACACTTCCTGATCGAATTCCCCTACAGATGTGCAGGTCAAGAGACGTAGCGCGTGGGTGACAATCTCCTCATCCTGGTTGAGGTCGACAATATCGAGGCAATCACTCTTGTCATAACAGGTGAACTCTTCTTGCACTGCTTCCTCAAGCTGCACAGCGTGATCGCCAGAGATCTCAATGTACTGAAGTCGCAACGCGTCGTCGTCAACGAATCTCACGCCTCCCCCCTGCGGAACCTGCCAGGACCAGACGGACCGCTCGTCGAAACTGGGGAAGTCTTCTGAATCTTCAAGCGTTCGCACCCAACCGCTCCGCTGCGCAAACTCGGCAAAGACGTCTTGATGGGTTTCGAGCACAAATGCGAGTTTACGCATAGGTCTCCAATCCTAGTCATCCAAAAATATCTCTCTGCGTCCAGAATAGTTGGGCTGTGCGCCGACCAGCCAGACCGTTTCTGTTTCGCACGCTACCTACACCTCGCCGAGATGCGCCAAGAAGTCGTACACGGACCAGGTTTCAAGTACCGGCCACCCACACCGGCAGCGACTTCAACCCATTGATGAAGTTGGACACCAGGCGGCGTGGCGGGGCCGCGAGTTGGAGCGGGCCGGGTGGCAAAGCACGGCACGCCTCCTCGTACAGGGCTCTCAGCTGCAAACGCGCGAAATGGGCACCGAGACAGACGTGGGGGCCGTCACCGAAGGAGATGTGGGGGTTCGGGGAGCGGGTGAGGTCCAGGGTGAACGGGGCGGGGAAGACGCGTTCGTCGTGGTTGGCGGAGGCGTGGAAGACAACCACCTTGTCGCCGGTGCGGATGCGCGTGCCCGCCAGTTCCGTGCCCCGGGTGGCGGTGCGGCGGAAGGTCAGGACCGGGGGATGGCGGCGGAGCAGTTCATCCACGGCGGTGGCGAGTGCCGCCTCGCCGTTGCGCAGGCGACGGTACGCGTCGGGGTTCCCCGCCAGCAGGTGCAGGCCGCCGGGGGCTGCGCTGCGTACCGTGTCGTTTCCTGCCACCACCAGCAGGAAGAAGAACATCTCCAGTTCCGGCGCAGTGAGTTCGGGGTCCGTGGCCAGGACCGTCATCACGTCGTCGCCGGGGTGCTGGCGCTTGTGCGCCGCCAAGGTGTGCGCGTAGTCGAACATGTCGCGCACTGACGCCGGGGACCTCGGGTTGACCGGCTTGCCGTCCGGGCCGAGCGCCAGGGTCCCGGCCTCGTCCGGGTCCTGGTAGCCGATGACTCGTTGGGTCCAGTGCAGGAGGAGTCCGCGGTCGCTGTCCGGCACGCCCAGCAGGTCGGTGAGGTTGAGCAGGGCGTAGTCGTCGGTGACCTGTGTGACGAGGTCGCAGGTGCCGTCGGTGGCCCGTGCCTCGGCGACTGCTCGGGTGAGGAGGGAACGGGCCCGCTCCCGGACGACCGTTTCGAAGCGGTCCACGCGCTTGGGTGTGAACGCGCGGCTGACGAGGACGCGCAGCCGCCGGTGGTGCGGAGGGTCCTGGTTGAGCATCATGCGGCGGATGAACGGCAGGTCAGCGGGGTCGGGGTCACGGATCTGGGTCGCGCCCAGGTACGAGGAGTACGTCGAGGAGTTCTTCAGCACGCGGACGGCGTCCCGGTGCCTGGTGACCGCCCAGAAGCCGGGGCCCGCCGGCCAGCCGAGCACCTCCGGCTCCTCCTGCCACGCCACGGGGTGGTGATCACGCAGGTGGCGGTAGCGGTCGTACGGGATGCCCTGCGCGTACTGCCTCGGGTCGAAGACGTCCGGTACAGCCGCTTGCTCCGGTGCTTCGGGGGCGGGCTCGCTCATGCCCTCGCCCCGCCGTCCTCCGCGTCGGCCCGCAGAAAGTCCTCCACCACGCGGATCAGGTCGAGCGGGGCCTCGTCCATCGCGTAGTGGCCGCACGACGGCAGCTCCACCAGTTCGGCCCGCCGAAACCAGCGCATCCACGTGGCGCGCTGCAACTCGGCCGACAGTGCCGGGTCCAGCGCGCCCACCACAGCCAGGGCCGGCACGGGCGAACCGTCGATCCGATCGTGGAAGTCCTCGCCCGCCCAGGAATCCAGCCAGGCGCGGAACGCCTTGGCATCGCTGCGTTCGAGCGAGCGACGCACCATACGGTCCAGCCAGCCCGCGGGGCGCCGGCCTCCGGTGGTGATGTCGAGGATGGTCCTGCGGTTCTGGGGGGTGTGCGCCGCCGCGGAGAAGAGTTCCCACTGGTCGGGCGGGAGGGGCAGGCCGGACGCGGGCACGGGCGACACTCCGACGATTCTGCGCACCCGTTGCGGTGCGATGGCCAGCGTCCGCTGAGCGACGGAGCCGCCCATCGAGTGGCCGATCAGCGAGAACCTCTCCCAGCCGAGCCGGTCGGCCAGCGCGAGCACGTCCTCGGCGCCCTCGGCCGTGGTGTACGCGCCGTCCACGTCCCGGGCCTCGCCGTATCCCCGCAAGTCCACCACCGCGTACTGGAACGAACCAAGGTCGAGATCCGGCAGCACGGGGGCGTACGCGGAACGGTCGGCGAGCCAGCCGTGCACCGCGATCACCTTGTGCGGGCCGTCGCCGTGCAGTCCGTGGGGCAGGGGCAATGAGGTCACGCTGACTCCCGTCACCGTACGGAGCGGACCGGTCGGTCACCGGCCCGACTCCGCCCACGGTGGCGGCAACTCCGGGTCCGCGCAAGGGCCCATGCGAGGGCTCCCGCCCTCAGGCGGGCAGCGTCACGCCAGCAGCCCCAGATACGGCCCGAACTCCGACGCCAGCGTCAGGCGGCCCAGCTTCTGGTACTCGCGCTGGATCGCGTGGATCAGTGTCGGCATCGTCACCGATTCGCCCGTGTCCGCCGCCAGGTACGCGGCTGTCACCGCGATCGAGCGGATGTTGCCGCCCGCCAGCTCGAAGTTCTCCGCGCAGAAGGCGAGGTCCAGGTCCCTTCCCCGGGGGAGTACGGGGCCCAGGCAGCGTTCCCACAGCAGGAGACGCTGTTCGGGGTCCGGGACCGGGAAGTCGATGACCAGGTCCAGGCGGCGGGTGAAGGCGTCGTCCAGGTTGGCCCGGAGGTTGGTGGCGAGGATGGCCAGGCCGTCGAAGGACTCCATGCGCTGGAGCAGGTACGCGCTCTCGACGTTCGCGTAGCGGTCATGGGCGTCCTTCACGTCCGAGCGTTTGCCGAAGATCGCGTCCGCCTCGTCGAAGAGAAGGACTCCGTTCACACCCGCGGCTTCGGAGAAGATCCGTTCCAGGTTCTTCTCCGTCTCGCCCACGTATTTGTCGATCACCGTCGCCAGATCGACCGTGTAGAGGTCCAGGCCCAGGTCTGCGGCTATGACCTCCGCGGACATCGTCTTTCCGGTGCCGGAGTCGCCCGCGAAGAGTGCCGATACGCCTCGGCCCCTGCCGCCGCCGGGGCGCATGCCCCACTCCCCCAGGACCCGGTCGCGGTGGCGCGCGCGGGCGGTCAGTTCGCGCAGTTGGGCGTGGGTGTCCGGAGGAAGGACCAGGTCGTTCCAGGTGACGGTGGGTTCGATGCGGCGGGCCAGGCGGTCGAGGCCTGCCGCGTTCTGGGCGCGGGCGCCCTGGCGTACGTGGTCGGGGGTGAGGGTGCCGCCGTCCAGGTGGGTGGTCTGGGCGGCGCCCCGGGCGGCGCGGGTGATCTGTTCCGGGGTGAGGAGGAACGGCGAGAGCAGGCGGTCCACGTCGATGGTTTCGGGGACGGGGGCCTCATACGCGTCGGTCCAGAGGGCGGCTCTGGTCGAGGGTTCCACGCGTGGGGCGTGCAGGAGGAGGGGCGGGACGGCGGACCAGGCGGCGTCCCAGGGGGCCCGGCCCACCAGGATCGTGGGGACCGGGGTACCGGTGAGCAGCCGGAGGAGTTCCGGGTGTTCGCGGGAGACCGCGTCGAGCGGGGCGCAGACCAGGCCGGCGCCGGTCAGTCGGGCCTCGCGGACCAGGGAGCGGACCGCCTCGACGGGGGACGGGTCCTCGGCCAGTCGCGCCAGATCCAGGCCCAGGACCCGGTGGCCCGCGAGCGTCAGCGCCGAGGCCGCGAGGGCGGTGCCCGCGCCGCCCTGGTCCTCGCGGAGGTAGGCGAGCGAGGCGCCTCGGGCGAGGGCCGCAGCCAGCGGGGCCGGGTCACCGACGCCCGGTACGGCGTGCCAGGGGGCGAGAAGATCGGCCAGACGCGGGTCGGGGGTGTCGTCGCCCAGGAGGTGCGCCGTGACCCGGTCGGGGACGCGGAGCGCACGGCTCAGGAACGGGCGGTCCAGGTCCTCGACCAGGAGGAGGCGGCCCTCGCGGAGCGGTGCAAGGGCCGACAGCCGACCGCGCGCCACCTGATCGGCGGGGGACAGGCCGCAGAGGCCCAGGGCCAGACCGATGGATGGACGGCGGCGGGTGACGTCGTCGTTCAGGTAGCCGTAGAACGCCTCGAAGCGGTCGTCGAGATCCGGTACGAGCGTGATGAGGAGAATCTCGATGTCGAGGGCGGTGAGGCCGAACTCATCGGCCAGGGCAGTGAGTCGGGACGATTCGGGCAGGGCGGCGAGCCGGGAGGCCTGGGTCGGCGTCTCGGCCGTCGCCCCGGGCGGCGTCTCCGTCGCCGTCTCGTCGCAGTCCGGAACGGGGGACGGGAAGCCGCGGGCCTCCTCCGCGTCCAGCAGACGGGCGATGTTCTCGTCCGTGAGGTAGAGGCCGCGGAAGGCGTCGTCCGGGTCCGGGTCGGTGAGCTGCCGGGCCTCGACGGCTCGTCGGACGCGCTGCTCCACCGCTACCGCACGGGCGAGTAGATGGCGCAGGTTCGGGTCGCCCGCGGTTGTCATTCGGTGCCGTCCTCCGTGCTGTCCTCGGCAGGGTCTGCCGCGCCGCGCCGCATGCCGTCCGCCGCAGCGGCCTTGCGGCTCTCGGTGATACGGAGGGACAGACCGCGCCGCCGCTCCGCGTCGGAGGTACGGGGAACGTCCCCACCCGGACTGCCCGGATTTCCCGGACCGCCCAGCCGGCCGGGGCGGCCCGGCCGGCCTCCGTACACCGGAAGCCCTCCGCGCCCCGGCACCGGTTCCGACAACGGCTCGGCCTCCTCTGGCACGTCCCCGAAGCGGGCCTGCAACCCCTCGTCCCCCACCGGCGGGCCGACCACATAGCTCGGCGACGCCGTCACCGGCACGCTGATCACCAGGTCCAGCGAGGGTTTCAACTCACCTCCCAGCGCGCTCCATACGTCGGCGAACGAGCGGTCCTCCGGCGGCGGCAGTGCGATCGACATCGGTACGGCCACTCCGATCTCCGCCAAGGTGCCCGTCAGCCGCTCCGGAGGCAGCGCCTCGTAACGCAGCAGGAAGCCGAGCAGCGACGAGAGCAGCCGGTGTTCGTCCTCCGGGCGCTTCGTCCATGCCGTGATCAGGTACGAGAGCTTGAAGAAGCGAGGCGGGCGGCGGCGCGCGATGATCGTGCCGCGCTCGTCGTACTCGTTGTGCAGACCTCGCTCACGCCTCCGCATGTCCTCGCGGATGTCGTAGAGGTAGAGGTTGACCATGGGTGCGTTGACCTTCGCCGCCCACTCACGGGTCGGGGCGTCGAAGACCACCGCGATCTGGCCGCCTTCGAGCACCTCCGCCCTGATCAGGGCCCGCAGTACGTCGTCGACCTCGTGGATCACCCGATCACTCCCGTACGGTCGTGGGCGCTCATGCGCGGCCCGCGAAGTCCGGTGGCTGGAGATTTCGCTGGACCACCAGGACCGGTTTCTGCAGTCGGTCGAGGTCGCGCGAATCCGCCCGCAGCTTGCGCGGGCCGAGCTTGTCCTTGCGCAGGACCAGGATCTGCACCTCGAAGGTGCCGTCGCGGCCCACCGTGGCGACCGACCCCTCGGGGGTGATGCCGGTGTTCCACGTGAAACGTACGGTCGCGCCCGGCGGGTAGTCCTTGCCGCGGGCCAGCACCGGCTGACCCGGCTTGGCGACCTGCGGCGTGACGGTCAGCGAGGGCTTCAGGACGCGCAGCCGGTCGGTGTCCTCGTTGTTGGCCTTCCGGCGGTCGGGCAGCGTGCCACGCACGGTGGCCCGAACGTCCCCGGTGACCGCCACGCGGTACGTCGCCGTCTGGGTCACCTCGATGCGGCCACCGGCCGGGATGGTGCACGGTTTGGCCTCCGTGCAGCGGGTCATGGCGGGCAGACTGCGGTCCTTCGCCTTGGACGGTTTCGGCCAGGCCGAGCCGATGACGACCCCCGTCGCCGCGTCCGGTCCGGCATTGGTGACGGCGAAGCGGGCACGGGCCGGCCGGCCGGTGTACGTACGGTCCGGGCTGACGTCGACCTTCATCGCCACATCCGCCGAGGGCGGCACGGGGGCCTCAAGAACCTCGATCTGTGCCGTGTCCGTCCCGGTGTTGCCCGCCGAGTCGGTGGCCGAGCAGGTCACCGTGGTGCTGCCGACCGGGAAGATCGAGCCTGAGGCCGGGGTGCAGGTCACCGGGAGCGTGCCGTCGGTGGCGTCCTGGGCCGTCGCGTCGTACGTCACGCGCGCGCCTTTCTTGTCCTTGGCCCGGACGGTCAGATCGTCCACGGTGACGACGGGCGCGTCGATGTCGTTCACATCGATGCTGATCTGCTCCTGGAAGTCCGGGTCGGCGGCCGCGGCCGGCCCGATCGTGTCCGTTCCCGGCGGCTGGGTGCCCATCAGGAACTGGACGGTGCAGGTCAGCCGTGTGCCCTGGGGTGCGTCCGCGGAGACGTCGATGTTCTCCGCAAAATGCGCGGTGTCCCCGCTGGTGACCTGCTGGGTGGGCGGGGCGAGGCTGACGGACAGATGCGGATCACAGTTTTCCAGGCGGTAGCTCACGTTGGTGGGAAGGTTGTTGAAGCCCTCGATGATGGCGTCGGTGACGCCGGTCCCGGGAATTCCGTTCAACATGCGGCCGTTGGTGGCCTCGACGATCCGCTTGGCCTGGTCGGGCTCGTGGTACGGGTCCTGATAGGTGGGGCTGCTGTACCCATCGCCGTTGAGACCGTCGCCGTCCTCGGTGTTCACGTCGACGGCGATGACGCGCACGCCCTTGTCCTGGAGCGCGAACACCGCGTCCTCATAGGGGATGTTGTTGCTGGGGTTGTGGCTCGACGCGTCACCGACCAGGACGATCACCGGGCTGGCGCCGTCCCGGAAGACGGTTCCACCGTCCGCGCCGTTCGCTACCTTCCACAGCGCGTAGATCCAGTCCTCGGACGGGCCCTTGCTCTTGTATCCGCGGGAGGTGTCCAGTTCGTCGACACCCTTCGTCTGTACGTCGTCGATGTTCGTCGTCAGCCCTTGGAGGACAGCGAACTCCGCCGTCGGGTCGTCCTTCTCGTCGCCGTAGGTGGCCACCGCGAAGCGGGAATCCGGCTGCTGTTCAAGGACCTTCGTCGTGATGTCCTTCAAACCCACCTGCACATCGCCGATCGGGTCGCCCATGCTCCCGGTGCCGTCCACCAGCAGCACCACATCCGGCTTCGGCGGAATCGCGGGCGTACGCACCTGCTTGGCCACACCCGTGGAGCCGCCGGGGTCGACCGCGTCGGTGAACTCGGCGGGGGTGACCCAGGGCTCGGGGACGGCCACCGCCGGCGCCCCGGAGGTGACGGCCGAGCCGGGGGCGATGCCGGTGGCCATGAGGAGAAGGGCCAGCACCGGGACACGGAGCACGGCGAGGGTCCTGCGCGAGGCGGAGGACCGGGGCCGGGCCACCGGACCCGACCGCGACCGCGGCGCCCTCTGAAGCGGCTGGAACCAGCGCACGGAAGTCTCCCCACCCTCGGCCGATCGGCACACCGGACGCCACGGTCCCGTAAGCGCAGCCGGCCCGCAGCGGTACAGGAGTCACACCCTCGGGAAACCCCCGCTGCCCTTTCGGGCAGCGGGGGATCTACCGGATCTGCCGCAGCTGCCGTAGCTGTCAGAGCCGCCGTATGCGTCCGTACAGGACGGCTCACGTCCGTACAGGACGGCTCACGTCCGTACAGGACGGCTCACGTCCGTACAGGACGGCTCAGATCAGCCCCTGCCGCATCGCGTACGCCACCGCATGCGACCGGTTCCGCAGCTGCAGCCTGGTCATCACCGAGTGCAGCACGTTCTTGATCGTGCGCTCGGAATAGGCCAGCTTCGTCGCGATGTCCGCGGTGTCGTACCCCTCCGCGACCAGGCGCAGCACATCCACCTCGCGCGCCGCGAGACCGGTGAAGTGCAGGCCGCGCGGACCGAGCACCTGTCCCTGGAGGCGACCCACCTCCTCGAGCAGCCTTCCCAGCAGGTCGGAGGGCAGATGCCCCTCGCCCCGCGCCACCGTCCCGATGACCTGCACCAGATGCTCCGGGGTCGACTCGGAGCGCCTGACCACACCGGCGACGCCGCACTCCGCGGCGCTCACCAGCTTCTGCTCGTCGATGTCCGTGGTGACGAGGACGGTGCGCGAGGTGCTGGTGCGTTGAATGTGGCGCAGCATCGTCAGCACCTCCTCGTCGACTGCGTCCACGACGACGACCACGATCCGAGGTGAGGCGTCTCCCTCTCCCCACTCCGTCACGCTGACCTCGGGGCGGGCTCGTAACTGACTGGCCACGCCCGCCTGCGAGATCGGATCCTGGGCCCGTAATGCGACAGTGATGCGCTCCATGGCAATGCTCCCCCTGGGCAACAGCCGATGGCATCACAGCGAACACAACCATCACGGCTGTTTCGTATGCCTCATTCGTCTTGAGGCGGTCAAAAGATTCCCGCGTATACCTACAGGGAAACAGAAAAGCCGATCCGGGCACAGAATCTGCCCGGAAGTGTTCCTTCACGGCCGATGTCGGCGTTCGGCGCCGACCCTACGGTGCGCCCTATGAGTCTCACGGCAAGCCTCGACGATTCGTCCGTCACTGCCGCACCGGGCGAGGAGACGGCTCTCCCTCTGCGGATCCTCAACTCCGGCAGCACCGTCGAGGAATACCGCTTCGAGGTGGTCGGTGCGTGTGCCGCCTGGTCGACGGTGGAGCCGGCGGCCCTGTCCCTGTATCCGGGCGACTCGCAGACGGTCTCCCTCGTACTGCGTCCGCCCCGCGACTCGACCGTGCTCGCGGGGGAGACGACCTTCGGGATCCGGGTGGTGCCCACCAGCGAGCAGGGTGACACGGTGGTGCCCGAAGGGCGGGTGACCGTACTCCCCTTCACCGAGACGACCGCCGAGCTGGTACCGCGCAGCTCGCACGGCGCCTGGCGCGGCAGGCACCAACTCGCCGTCGACAACCGGGGAAACACCCCGACGGCCGTACGGCTGGGGGCCCGGTCCGGTACGGAGCGGGCCCGGGTCACGTTCGCGGCGGACACCCTGCAGATCGCACCCGGCCGGGCAGAATTCGGGAAGCTGCGGATCCGTCCGGCCAAGCGCGTGTGGCGCGGTACGCCGGTCACACACCCCTTCCAGGTGGTCGCCACGCCGGTTGTGGCGGAGGGTCAGGACCCGGTCGCACCGGTGGTCCTGGACGGCTCGTACCAGCAGGAGCCGATCCTGCCGCGCTGGCTTCCCAGGGCGCTCATCACTGCGGCTGTCCTGCTGATCGCGCTGGTGGGGCTCTGGTACGCGCTGCTGCGGCCGGCCGTCAAGTCGGCGGCCCGGGAGGCGATCACGCCGGACGCGGTCCGGTCCGCCGTCGCGGCCGGCAAGAGCAAGGCCCCGGACAACGGCTCGACGGCCGGAACGGGATCGGGCGGAGGCGACTCCTCCGGTGCGAACGGGGGCTCACCGAAGCCCAGCCCCTCACCGAGCCCCGGCGCATCCGACGGCGCGGCCACCGCGGCCGCCGCGGCCCCGACCAGTGCGCAGGTGCAGGTCAGGGACTCGGTGGGCGGCGGGTCGAACACCTCGACGGCCCTTCAGGTGCCCAGCGGGCACACATTCCAGCTGACGGACATCGTGGTCCAGAACCCGCAGGGCGATGCGGGAACGCTCGTGGTCTCCTCCGGCCGGGACGCGCCCGTGCTCCGGCTGGCACTGGAGAACTTCCGGGACTCCGACTACCACTTCGTCACGCCGATCCTGGTGCCCGCGGGCGGCAAGGTCACGATGACCGTCGACTGCCGGAAGGTGGGCAAACCGGTGAACGCGCCGACGCCTTCGCGGTGTGCGGAATCGTTGTTCCTCGGCGGCACGATGCGGACGGACACCGCGGACTGACACCGCGGACTGACACCGCGGACTGACACCGCGGGCTGACACCGCGGATCGGGCCGGCCGGTCCGCGGGCCCCTCAAGCGGGCGGAGCCTCTTCCTCCTCCTCGGCCCCTTCCTCCGCCCGTTGGACGAAGGAGCCCTGCACATCGGCAGGTTGCTCGTCCTCGTCCTCCGTCGCCGCCCTTTGCACAGCAGGCGTCGCGACGGGGGACGAGTCATGACCGGCCACCCCTGTCGCAGCCGCCGAAGCCGGCGCCGGGGCCGGGTCCGGGTCCGACAGCACCCGGTCGGCGTTCGCGACGGCCTCCCGCTCGAACCGGTCGGACGGATCGCTCACCCGGATACCGCCCGGCGCCTCCGTACCCTCCACCGGGCCGTTGCGCTGCTGGATCACATGGGTGAGCTCATGGGCCAGCGTGGTGCGGCCCTGCGGCGAGGAGGGATCGTACGCGTCCCGCTGGAAGACCACGTTGTTGCCGACCGTGTACGCATGGGCGCCCACGCCCTTCGCCGACTCGTGCGCGGCGGAACCGGTGTGGATGCGTACGTCGGAGAAGTCCGCACCCATCCGCCCCTCCAGATCGGTGCGGGTATCGGTGTCCAGGGGCTGCCCGCCGCCGGACGAGACCACGTCGTGCACGGGGGAGCGCTCTTCCTCCTCCCGTCGCTGGAGCATCGACCCCACGGCCCTGTTGCCGACCGCCCGTTGGAGCACGCTCATGCCGCCGGCCCCGACCACATCGGCCCGCCCGGCGGCCGCCGCCGCACGGTAGAGATGCGGGGTGTCCGCCCCCTCCCGGCCCTCGGTCGCCCTGGACGCGTGCAGGGCTTCGTCGTGCTCCTGCCCGTGCCCGTGATCCCGCTCGTGGTCGTGTTCCTGGTCCCATTCCTGTGCGTGCATCGTCATCTCCCCTGACCGTGCCCCGGTCGAAGGCGCGTCGTGATGGCCCCACCACTCCACCTTCACGACGTGTCACTTCCTCGTCCAGCCCGGACCTCGCCGGTCAGGGGCAGCCGACGCTGCCCCTTCGGGCATCCGGACCGTTCGAACGCGGCGACGGATGCGGACCGGATCGAGAGCCCGCACGCCTGTCTCGTACGGACCGCCGGCTGCATCGGCGGGCAGTGGGGTGGCAGGGCCGCGCCGCCGTCGAGATGATCGAAGGCATGACCAAGAGCAACAAGGACCAGAACATCACCCTGCGGATCGCCCAGCAGCCGGAGGCGGACGAGCTCCTCGCGCGCAGCCCGCTCGCCGCTCTGGTCGGCATGCTGCTGGACCAGCAGGTGCCGATGGAATGGGCTTTCTCCGGCCCGTACACCCTGGCCGGGCGGATGGGCGGAGACGACCTGGACGCTCATGAGATCGCCGCTTACGACCCGGAGGCCTTCGCCGGACTCTTCACCGCCAAACCGGCCCTGCACCGCTATCCGGGCTCCATGGCCAAGCGGGTCCAGCAGCTGTGCCAGTACCTGGTGGCGGAGTACGACGGCGACGCGAGCGCGGTGTGGAGCGATGTCTCCAGCGGGGCCGAGCTGCGGAAACGGCTGAACGCCCTGCCGGGGTTCGGCACCCAGAAGGCGCAGATCTTCCTGGCGCTGCTGGGCAAGCAGTTCGGGGTCCGGCCGGCGGGCTGGCGGGAGGCGGCCGGGCCGTACGGCGAGGCGGGTTCGCGCCGGTCGGTCGCCGACATCACCGGCCCGGATTCACTCGCCGAGGTCCGTGCGTTCAAGCAGCAGGCCAAACAGGCGGCCAGGGCGGCCAAACACGCATCCGACAAGTAGCCGACGGACAACAGCGCCGCCCGCCGCCGAGAACTACCTCCTGCGGCGGGCCGTACCGAAGAGCGACCGTGAGATCTCCCGCCCCAGCTGCGTCCCGACAGACCGTGCCAACGACCGGAACATCCCGCTCGCCACCGCCTGCTCGAACAGCGAGGCATCCTCCTCGGGCGTCTTCCCGGCCCCGCCCGAGGACGCCCTGCCCCCGGCCCGTTCCCCGCCTCTCAGTGCCTCCTCCACCGCCGCCCTGTCCGCAGCCTCCGCCTCGGCCCGCTGCTTCGCCTCCTGGTCGGCGCTCAGCTTCTCGTACGCCGATTCCCGGTCCACCGCCTGCGCGTAACGCCCGTACAGCGACGACCCCTTCACCGCCGCGTCCAGCTCGGCGGCGGGATACGGCCCCATCAGCGACTGCGGCGCCCGCAGCCGGGTCGCGGCGACCGGAGTCGGCGCGCCCTTCTCGCTCAGCACCGTGATCACGGCCTCGCCGATGCCCAGCCGGGTCAGCAACTCCTCCAGGTCGTAGGGCGAGTTCGGAAACGTCTTCACCGTCGACCGCAGCGCCTTCGCATCGTCGGGAGTGAAGGCGCGCAGCGCATGCTGCACCCGGTTGCCCAGTTGGGCCAGCACATCGCCGGGCACGTCACGCGGCGTCTGCGTGACGAAGAAGATGCCCACGCCCTTGGAGCGGATCAGCCGCACCGTCTGGGTGATCGACTCCAGGAATGCCTTCGAGGCCCCCTTGAAGAGCAGATGCGCCTCGTCGAAGAAGAAGACGAGCTTCGGCCGGTCGAGGTCGCCGACCTCCGGCAGATCGTGGAAGAGATCGGCGAGCAACCACATCAGGAACGTCGAGAAGAGCTGGGGCTTGTCCTGCACGGCCGCCAGTTCCAGTACGGAGACCAGCCCGCGCCCGTCCGGCGCCTGCCGCAGGAACTCGGCCGTGTCGAACTCCGGTTCGCCGAAGAAGCCGCTCGCGCCCTGCTGCTCGAAGGCGGTGACCGACCGCAGGATCACTCCGGCCGTCGCCGTGGAGAGCCCGCCGATCTCCTTGAGTTCGGCCCTGCCCGTGTCCGAGACGAGAAACGCGACGACGGCCCGCAGATCCTTGAGATCGACCAGCTCCAGGCCCTTGGCATCGGCGTAGTGGAAGATCAGGCCGAGCGACTGCTCCTGTGTCTGGTTGAGTTGCAGCACCTTGGACAGGAGTACGGGGCCGAAGCTGGTGACCGTCGCTCGCAGCGGAATGCCGGGCCCGATGCCGCCGAGCGCGTAGAACTCGCACGGGAAGCTCTTGGCCTCCCACTCCTGTCCGGCCTGCCCGGCCCGCTCGGTGACCTTGTCGCCCGGCGCGCCGGGAGCGGCAATGCCCGAGACATCCCCCTTGATGTCTGCGAGGAAAACCGGAACACCGTTGGCCGAGAGCTGTTCGGCGATCAGTTGGAGCGTCTTGGTCTTGCCGGTGCCGGTGGCGCCCGCGACGAGTCCGTGCCGGTTGAGCATCGCCAGCGGAATCCGGATCTGCGCATCGGGCAGGCACACACCGTCCCAGAGCAATGCGCCCAGATCGAGGGCGGCCCCGGAGGCGGCGTACCCGGCAGCGATCTCCTGCGCCGGCTGCGGCAGAACCCCGGCACCTCCGCCCGACGCCACGCCCGTGTCCGGCGCATCGGTGTCCGAACCTCCGCCAGTGCCCGAAGCCGGGTCTCCGCCCGCGCTGTCGCAGTCACTCATCACGGCCCCTATTCCGGAATGCCCGCTTTTATGGCGTTCTTTCCAGAATCGCAGTCCCGCCCCATGGCTGCGCCCGGAGGCTCTTGCCCGGTAGGCTTTCCGTGTGATCTTCAAGCGCATCGGAAATGGGCGGCCTTATCCCGACCACGGCCGGGAAAGCACCCGGCAGTGGGCGGACGTCGCGCCGCGCCCGGTCCGCCTCGATCAGCTGGTGACCACCAAGGGCAATCTGGACCTGGAGACCCTCCTCGCCGAGGACTCGACGTTCTACGGCGACCTGTTCGCGCACGTCGTGAAGTGGCAGGGCGACCTCTATCTGGAGGACGGACTGCACCGCGCGGTCCGCGCCGCGCTCCAGCAGCGCCAGGTACTGCACGCCCGGGTACTCGAACTCGGCTGACGGAGCCCGGCGGGTTCCCTCCACGGACCCGCAAGCCCTGCGGGCCGCTCCGGGTTCGTTCGGGTGCATTCGCACCCGGACGGGTGCGATCCATTGATCATTTAGTAGGCATCATCACCGGGTCGCACTACGCTGCGCCCATGAGCATGCTCACTCCCCCCGGCATGGGCGGAAAGTACCGCATCACGGGCGACAAGTACCCGCGCATGCGCCGCCCCCGGCGTCGCGGCAAACTGATCCTCGCTGCCACCGCTTCCGTGGTTGCCCTCGGGCTGGCCGGATGGGGCACGCTGCAGCTCATCGATGTCTTCACGGGCAGCAACAGGAAGGCCGGCGCCGCCGACCACTCGACCAACTGCGCGTCGGCCAAGCCGTCCGCGCCCGCCAAGGCGCTGCCGAAACCCGCGAAGATCACCGTCAACGTCTACAACGCGACACCGCGCAGCGGGCTCGCCAAGAAGGCCGCCGACGAGCTGAAGAAGCGCGGCTTCACCATCGGCAAGGTGGGGAACGCCCCGGCCGCGTACGACAAGAAGGTCGCAGGTCCGGGAGTGCTGCTGGGCGCCCCGTCGGCCACGAACGGCTCGTTCCCGGTCCTCGGTACACAGCTGCAGGGGGCCGTGGCGAAGACCGACGCGCGCAAGACGGCGGACGTCGATCTGATTCTCGGTACGACGTTCAAGGCGTTCAGCACGCCCCAGTCGGCCGCCGCGGCCCTCGCCGCCCTGGCGAAGTCGGCCTCCGCACCGTCCTGCTGACGGCTGCCGGGTCGACCCCGGCAGCCCAGCACATCCCACTCGGGGTTCTAGCCGACCGTGCCGTACATCCGGTCGCCCGCGTCACCGAGACCCGGGACGATGTAGCCGTTCTCGTTGAGCCGCTCGTCGACCGAGGCGGTGACCACGGTCACCGGCGTACCCGCCAGCTCGCGTTCCATCACCTCGACGCCCTCGGGCGCCGCGAGCAGCACGACCGCGGTGACATCGTCCGCACCGCGCTTGATCAGTTCCTGAATGGCCGCGACCAGCGTGCCGCCGGTGGCCAGCATCGGGTCCAGGACGTACACCTGGCGACCCGAGAGGTCCTCCGGCATCCGCGTCGCGTACGTGGACGCCTGCAGCGTCTCCTCGTCGCGGATCATGCCCAGGAAGCCCACCTCGGCGGTCGGCAGCAGCCGCACCATGCCGTCGAGCATGCCGAGACCGGCCCTCAGGATCGGTACGACCAGGGGGCGCGGGTGCGACAGCTTCACCCCGGTCGTCGGTGTGACCGGGGTCTCGATGTCGACCTGTTCGGTGCGCACATCCCGGGTGGCCTCGTAGGCGAGCAGGGTGACCAGCTCGTCGGCGAGCCGCCGGAAGGTCGGGGAGTCGGTGCGCCTGTCGCGCAGGGTGGTGAGTTTGTGCGCGACCAGTGGGTGGTCGACGACGTGGATCCGCATGGGCTCAACAGTAACCGGGCCTCCCGCACCCGTGCGCTGGCATCAACCGCACGTTCGGAGGGAAGGTGGGGGCATACGGACCCAGCCTTGGGGTGATGAGCCGATGCCTGACGGGGAACAGCGGAAGCGGGGCCGGCCGGGACACGCCGGCCCCGCAGGGCGCAGAGGGCCGGCAGGACGCGCAGGAGGCCGACGCGGCGCGCCGCAAGCGGCGCGCCCAGTTCCTGCGCGAGCTTCATGAGGCGAAGGCGCTCCGCGACCGGGTCCAGCCGCGCCGGGCCAGGGCGGCCCGGATGCGCCAGGCCATGCGGATGCGGACCTTCCGCTGGTAGGTCGGACGGCGGCCCGGTGTCCCCCTGGTGGCGGTGTCCAGGAGAACTGATGGCCGACGCAACGGCCGAACTCCTCTCGCAAGGCCTATGTTTCTGCCACGATTCCGATGGGCGGGACGCAGGACAGCCGGGCCACCGGCTGCCCTCCCGCCGGACCGACACCCCTATGACCAGTGGGAGAGTCACGGTGTACTTCGCCGCACTGCTCGCGCGCACCGAAGACGGGTGGGAAGCGAGCGACACAGAACTCGACGATGTGGAGACCCTGTCCGACCTGACGGATCTGGCCCGTGAGGCCTCGGTGGACGAGGACACTGTGCTCGTCTTCATCGAGCAGGAGGACGCCTGGTTCGGCGTCGTCCGGGTGGACGGTGAGGAGGACCCCCGGATCTTCATCTCGGACGCCACCGCCGCCGCCCGTTCCTCGTACGGGGAGATCCTGCTCACCGATGAACTGCTCGGCCGCGAACCCGGGGCCGAGGACACGATTGCCGCCCTCGAAGAGCTCGTCGGCCTCGACGGTACGGAGGACGGCGAGCCGGACATCACCCCCGACAACGACGATGACAACGACAACGACGACGACGAAATCGATGCCGACGCAGTACCGGCAGGCCCACTCGGTGACACCGGGATCCTGGCCGACCTCGGGCTCCCCGAGGCGGAGCTGCTGACGCTGCGCACGGACGCACTGGTGGAGATCGCGGACGCGCTGGGTGCGGCCGAGGTCCTGGAGACCGTCCGTTAGGGTCCGCGGGTGAGCGAACCACCGCACCCGCAAGGACCGCCGGAACCGCACGAACCCGTAAGAGACCCGAACGATCCCGTGAGAGACCCGTGGCGGGCGCACATGCGCCGCGCCCTGGCCGAGGCCGACCTGGCGGCGCGGGCCGGCGATGTGCCGGTCGGCGCCGTCGTGCTCGGCCCGGACGGTTCCCTGCTCGCCACGGGACACAACGAACGCGAGGCGACCGGTGACCCGACCGCGCACGCCGAGATCCTCGCTGTCCGCCGGGCCGCAGCGGCGCTCGGTCAATGGCGGCTGTCCGGATGCACCCTGGTGGTCACCCTGGAGCCCTGCACGATGTGCGCGGGCGCGCTTGTGCAGTCCCGCGTGGACCGGGTGGTCTACGGGGCGCGGGACGAGAAGGCAGGTGCGGCGGGCTCGCTCTGGGACGTCGTGCGCGACCGCCGGCTCAACCACCGCCCCGAGGTGATCCACGGCGTACTGGAGGACGTCTGCGCCGATCAGCTGACGGCGTTCTTCCGCGGCCTCTGACCAGGCTTCCGCTCGTCCGCGGCCTGCTGCGGCGAATCGGATTTCGGCGGACGGCCGGAATGGTCTAAGCTCTCTCTCGGTAGCGTGTCCGAGCGGCCGAAGGAGCTCGCCTCGAAAGCGAGTGTGGGGAAACTCACCGAGGGTTCAAATCCCTCCGCTACCGCTCTTGTGAAGGGCCCGGCGCATCGCGTCGGGCCCTTCGGGTTTTCCGCACCTGCACTCGCGGATACGGACACGACTGTGGTCCCGGGCGCGTCGGTCGTCGCACCCGGGACCACAGCCCGCGAAGTGTTGGCCGGGGGAAGCGGCATCGGGGGGACAAGCCGCTCCCCCCGATGAGAACGGGCCCTCAAGCCCTCGCCGCAGTCAGGGGGAAGCTCGCGGCGAGAACCCCACAGTGAGGTCCCGTTCCTCGCCCTGCGGATTCCTGCCGGATCCGCTGGGCTCACCGTCCATCCTGCGGCCTCGCAGAAGCCTTACGAGCAGGCAAAGGGCCCCGATCGCCGGGCCCTTGGTCCTTAAAGGCCATGTGAGTGGTCGGAAACATCAGAGGGATACGGCCATTCGTGCGGATAGAATCGCCCGACTGCACAGGGGATCGAAGGCGAGGCAGGGGCTGATGGTGCAAGCGAAGAAGATAGCTCTCTACGTGATAGTCGCCTTCGTGCTGTACACGATCATCACGTCCCCGGCCCGGGCGGCGGATCTTGTCCAGATAGGTTTCGAGGGCGTTTCGAGTGCCGCACAGGGCGTCGGCGACTTCATGTCCGAGCTCGTGAAGTAGGAGTACCCCATGATCCGCCATCTGGTCCTGTTCAAGCTGAACGACGGCGTCGAGCGGGACGAACCGCGGGTCGTCGCCGGGGCGAAGGCCTTCCAGGAGCTGGCGGGGCAGATCCCCGAGCTGGAGTTCTGGGAGTGCGCCTGGAACGTCACCGACCGGCCGATCGCGTACGACTTCGCCATCAACTCCGCGGTCGCCGACGAGGATGCCCTGAAGCGTTACATCGAGCACCCCGCCCATCAGGCCGCTGCCGGGCAGTGGCGCGCGTTCGCCACCTGGGTGATCGCCGACTATCCGTTCTGATTCGCCCGGTCCGCCTGATCCAACCGGTCCCGCTGAGCCCCTCGCCACCACGGCGAGGGGCTTTTCTTGGCGTTTAAACCAAGTTGACCCCAACACGACGCTATACGGTGCTTGCACACAGTGGACATGTCTTGTGATGCTATGACCGCTTTTGACGGATGAGTTGACCGAAGTTGACCGCAAAGGGGTGGCGTCACCGTGCCGGCCAGTGCAGCGCCTCAAGTGCCTCCCCAGACCGTCCAGACCGTCCAGACCGCCCAGACCGTCCAGACCGCCCAGACCGTCGAGACCGTCCAGACCGAGACGCCCGACAGCACGACACCGCCCGCCAGGACCAAGGGCGCCGACACCAGGGCGCTCACCCAGGTCCTCTTCGGGCAGCTCAAGAACCTGGAGCCGGGGACCCCGGAGCACGGCCGCGTACGGGCGGCGCTGATCGAGGCGAACCTCCCCCTGGTGCGGTACGCCGCGGCGCGCTTCCGGAGCCGCAACGAGCCGATGGAGGACGTCGTCCAGGTCGGCACGATCGGGCTGATCAATGCCATCGACCGGTTCGACCCCGAACGCGGTGTCCAGTTCCCGACCTTCGCGATGCCGACCGTCGTCGGTGAGATCAAGCGGTACTTCCGCGACAACGTACGGACCGTCCACGTCCCGCGCCGGCTGCATGAGCTCTGGGTCCAGGTCACCGGCGCCACCGAGGATCTGACGACCGCTCACGGCCGCTCCCCCACCACCGCGGAGATCGCCGAGCGGCTGAGGATCTCCGAGGACGAGGTGCTGGCCTGCATCGAGGCCGGCCGCTCCTACCACGCGACCTCGCTGGAAGCCGCACAGGAGGGCGACGGACTGCCCGGCCTGCTGGACCGGCTCGGCTACGAGGACCCGGCCCTCGCCGGGGTCGAGCACCGCGACCTGGTGCGGCATCTGCTCGTACAGCTGCCCGAGCGCGAGCAGCGCATCCTGATGCTGCGCTACTACAGCAATCTGACGCAGTCGCAGATCAGCGCCGAACTGGGTGTGTCGCAGATGCATGTGTCAAGGCTGCTGGCCCGTAGTTTCGCCCGACTTCGATCCGCAAACAGGATCGAGGCGTAACCGGAACGGGTAGAGCGCTCGAAGTCCGGTTCGGGTGGCCGAAATGCCGCACCCCCCCCGTTAACTGCGCAGATGCCACAAAGACTTGTCGACATGTCACTACAGCGTGTTGCCGACATGTGACATTCTGCGGGAACCGCGTTTGCCGTGGCCCCGCCGCCGGTATTCAGGTGGAGGCTGCGTTCCTCCGATGGTCGCGGCTCAACGCGACCGTCCGCGACCTCAAGGGGGTGGCATGTCCGCAGAACAGGGCAGCTCGAAGGTGCTCACGCTCACGAAGAGCGCACCCGCACCCGCTGTGCTCACCAGCTCGTCGGAAGCCATCGACACCCGCACTCTGTCCCGCTCCCTGTTCCTGCGGCTCGCCGCGCTGGGGCCCGCGCCGGGCCCCGATGGAACGGACAGCCCGGAGCGTGCCTACGTACGGGACACACTCATCGAGCTCAACCTCCCGCTGGTGCGTTACGCCGCGGCGCGGTTCCGGAGCCGCAACGAGCCGATGGAGGACATCATCCAGGTCGGCACGATCGGCCTGATCAAGGCGATCGACCGGTTCGACTGCGATCGGGGCGTGGAGTTCCCGACGTTCGCGATGCCGACCGTCGTAGGGGAGATCAAGCGCTTCTTCCGCGACACCTCGTGGTCGGTGCGCGTCCCGCGCCGCCTCCAGGAGCTGCGGCTCGCGCTGACCAAGACCAGCGACGAGCTCGCCCAGAAGCTCGACCGCTCGCCGACCGTGCCCGAGCTGGCCAAGGCGCTCGGCGTCTCCGAGGAGGACGTGGTCGACGGACTGGCCGTCGGCAACGCGTACACCGCCTCCTCGCTGGACTCGCCCTCGCCCGAGGACGACGGCGGCGAGGGCTCCCTCGCGGACCGGCTCGGATACGAGGACTCGGCACTGGAGGGCGTCGAGTACCGCGAATCGCTCAAGCCGCTGCTGGCCAAGCTCCCGCCGCGCGAACGCCAGATCATCATGCTGCGGTTCTTCGCCAACATGACGCAGTCCCAGATCGGCGAGGAGGTCGGCATCTCGCAGATGCACGTCTCACGCCTGCTGACCCGTACGCTCGCCCAGCTCAGGGAAGGGCTCATCGCCGACTGACCGCCGTGGACCGCCGCACCGTGGCACGAGGGTTCCGATTTGACGGACCGTCAGCCACACTGGCGCGATGCGACGTCAGATACGCGACTCGACCGGCCGCCGGGGCACCGTGATCGCCGCCTCGGCGGCCGTGCTGTGTCTGGGCGGCGCGCTGGCCGCCTGCGGCGGTGGGACGGCGGACGACGGCTACGTGGCGGTCGGCGCGGCAGGCGCGGGCCCCGAGAAAGCGCCGTCGGGAGCGGTGGCGCCGTCGGGAAAGGTGACGCTGGTGCCGCTGGACAGGGGCGGCAAGGGCGGTGGGAGTGGCGGAGACCGGGCCGACGGCGGCGGGCCTTCGCCGGCCGCCTCCGCCGCGGGCGACGGCTCCGGGGGTACGAGCACCGCGAGTGGCGGGCCCGACCGGCCGCGCGGCACAACCGGACCCGGCGCAGGCGGTGCGGGCAGCGGCACCGGCAGTGTGGGCGGCGGCACAGCCGGTACGACCGGCTCCGGTGACTCCGACGGCCCCGGAGGCGGCTCCACGGGCCCCGCAACCCCTTCGGCTCCCGGCTCCACCGCGCCCGCGGGGCCTGCCGTGCTGGTGGTGGGTGCCCCCGAGCGGGCGGCAGCGGACGAGCGCTGGTGCGAGAAGGTGACTGTGGAGTTCCGCAACACCGGAGGATCACCGGCGCGCTCGGGGACCGTCACCTTCGCCACACACATCATCGGCGGGCTGGGCATCGACTGGGCGACCATCGAGTCGACCGAGCCACTGCCCGCGCCGATCGACGCGGGAGCGGCGCGGACGAAGACGTACACCGTCTGTGTGGACGCCTGGCGGGTGCCCCTGGGTATGCATGTCGAGACCCGGGACGTCACCGCCGTATTGAAGTGACGGGTGGGGACAGGAGGTACGGAAGAACCGGTGCGGCGGTCAGCCGAGCGCGAGCCAGGCGACCGCTGCGAGGACGACGATCACCGCGACGACGGCGACGATCACCCCGGTCTTCGGTCCGGACGAGGCAGCCGGCTGCTGCCGACGCTGCGGCTCACCCTCGTCGACGAAGGCGCGGAACATCTGGGTGCTGCCCGCGGGGTCGTAATTGCCCTCGGGACCCTGGGGGTTGCCATTTACCGGCGGCTGATTACGCATGAATGCATTCCCACTCGATCAGGTGAAGTGCTCGTCGGATACTGCGATATGAAGCCTGTGGAACTGTAGCGTCGTCACGCGGAGGAGGGTCCTGCGGCCAACGCTCGACCCCTCTCGCACCAGGGACTCTGCCCGCCACGGACTGGATCACGCGCGTGACGCGTGCCGCCACCGGGGTGCGAAAGCGGAGAACCGGGTCATCCAAGACCGTTCGGGATGGCCCGCCAGACGCACAGCACCTCGCGCCGGGCGCCAAGGGACGGTTGTGTGCCATGGGTCAGGACCCTAGCGGTCCGGCAGCACCTTATGCCCCTACGGGGCAACGGCCGGGCCCCTAGTAACGCTCGGGGCCTACTGCCGTTTCGGGGCACCGTCCACTCCTCCGGTGTGGCACGAGACACACCCACCCCGACCGCCCCGCACAGGCCGGGCGTTTGACCCGAGCTCTACGCAGCCTTTTGCTTTCCTTTACTTATGCAAGCCTCATTTCGTTTGCCTGCAGCAACCAACACTTATATGGTTGCCCTAAGCAACAAGATGAACCGGTGAGATGCCTGGGGGGCCCGTGGCCGTACGAAGTCAGTATGAGGAACTGGCCCGGCAGCTCAGCGCCATCGGGGCCGTCAAGCGGGGTCTCGCCCGCATGCTGCCCCCCGAATGCCCTGGCGGCTCGGCGGCCGTACTGGCACTTCTCCGTGAACACGGCGAAATGCGGATCAGCAGACTGGCCGAGCTGATGGCCGTCGACATGTCGGTGACCAGCCGTCATGTCGCCCATGTGGCAGAGCGCGGCTGGATCGAACGGTCCTCGGACCCGGCGGACAAGCGGTCCCGCATCCTGCGGCTGACCCCCGCCGGACACGACGTGCTCAGCGATCTGAACCGCCGGACCACCGAAATGTTCATCCACAACCTCTCGGACTGGTCCGACGACGACGTCGGACAGCTCAACACGCTGTTGGCCAGGCTGCGCGACAGTTTTGCCTGTCGCGGCCCCGGAGGGTGCGCCCCCGGAAGGCACATCGACGACTGCTCCCGGCATGCCGACAGCGACAACGACTCGCACACCCGTACACCTGTGTAACAGAAGCAAAGACAAGGAACTCAATGGCTACGACCACACCAACCGGTGTGCGGGGCGGCCACGCCAAGCACGGGGGATCATCCGATGCCTCGTCCGGCGCGCCGATGACACACCGGCAGATCATGGAAGCACTGGCCGGGCTGATGCTCGGCATGTTTGTCGCGATCCTGTCGTCGACGGTCGTCTCCAACGCCCTTCCGGAGATCATCTCCGACCTCGGCGGCGGCCAGAGCGCCTACACCTGGGTCGTCACGGCCTCGCTGCTGGCGATGACCGCCACCACCCCCCTGTGGGGCAAGCTCTCCGACCTGTTCAGCAAGAAGCTGCTGGTCCAGATAGCCCTCGTCATCTACGTCGCGGGCTCGGTCGTCGCCGGTATGTCGACCAGCAGCGGCATGCTGATCGCCTGCCGTGTCGTACAGGGCATCGGCGTCGGCGGTCTCTCCGCCCTCGCGCAGATCGTGATGGCGGCGATGATCGCCCCGCGTGAGCGCGGCCGCTACAGCGGATACATCGGTGCGGTGTTCGCCGTCGCCACCGTCGGTGGTCCGCTGCTCGGCGGTGTCATCACCGACACCAGCTGGATGGGCTGGCGCTGGTGCTTCTACGTCGGTGTGCCGTTCGCCATCATCGCGCTGGTCGTGCTGCAGAAGACGCTGAAGCTCCCGGTCGTGAAGCGTGAGGTCAAGGTCGACTGGTGGGGTGCGTTCTTCATCAGCGCCGCCGTTTCGCTGCTGCTCCTCTGGGTGACCTTCGCGGGCGACAAGTACGACTGGCTCTCCTGGCAGACCGCCGCGATGCTGATCGGATCCGCTGCACTCACCGCGCTCTTCGTGGCCGTCGAGTCCAAGGCCAGCGAGCCGATCATCCCGCTGCGCCTCTTCCGTAACCGCACCATCACGCTGGCCTCGCTGGCTTCGCTGTTCGTCGGTATCGCGATGTTCGCGGGCACTGTCTTCTTCAGCCAGTACTTCCAGCTGGCGCGCGGCAAGTCGCCGACGATGTCCGGTGTCATGACGATCCCGATGATCGCGGGTCTGTTCGTCTCCTCGACGGTCTCCGGCCAGATCATCACCAGGACCGGCCGCTGGAAGGCCTGGCTGGTCACCGGTGGCTTCCTGGTCACCGCCGGGCTCGGTCTGCTGGGCACGATCCGGTACGACACGGAGTACTGGCACATCGCGGTCTTCATGGCCGTGATGGGTCTCGGCATCGGCATGATGATGCAGAACCTGGTGCTCGCCACGCAGAACCAGGTCGCTCCGGCCGACCTCGGCTCGGCCAGCTCCGTCGTCACCTTCTTCCGTTCCCTCGGTGGTGCGATCGGCGTCTCGGCGCTGGGCGCCGTCATGGCGAACCGCGTCACCCACTACGTCCAGGACGGCCTCGCGGAGCTCGGTCCCAAGGGCGCGGCCATGGGCCACGGCGGGACCGGCGGTGGGGGCATCCCCGACCTGGACAAGCTGCCCGCGCCGTTCCGTACGGTCATGGAGAGCGCCTACGGGCACGCTGTCGGCGATGTCTTCCTGTACGCCGCCCCGGCCGCGCTGATCGCCTTCCTGATCACGATCTTCATCAAGGAGGTCGCTCTGAAGTCGAACGCCGTAAATGACGCCCCGGCCACGGCCGAGGTCCCCGTCGCGGAGGCGGTCGAGGCTCCGGCCACCGCTGCCGCGCCGGTCTCCCGGGCAACGGCCCAGGCCGCCCCGGTCTCCTCGGTCGACACCCTGGAAGCCCCGGTCGCCACCCTGCAGGGCACGGCCGTGCACGGTGTGGTGCGCGGCGCCGAGGGCGCACCCGTCGCACGGGCCGCCGTCACGCTGATCTCGCTGGCCGGCCGACAGCTGGGGCGCTCCGTCGCCCAGGCCGACGGCAGCTACGGTCTGGACGCGCCGGGCTCCGGCAGCTACGTCCTGATCGCGTCCGCCGACGGCTTCCAGCCGCAGGCGTCCACCGTGGTCGTCGGTGACGAGCCGCTCTCGTACGACATCCTGCTGTCCGGTACGAGCGGCCTGGCCGGGATCGTGCGGACCGCCGAGACCGCTTCGCCGGTCGAGGGCGCCATGGTCATCGTGACCGATGTGCGCGGCGATGTGCTGGCCACCGGCAGGTCCGGTGAGACGGGCGAGTTCACCTTCGGTGAGCTGGTCCCCGGTTCGGTGACCGTCGCGGTGAACGCCGCAGGGTTCCGTCCGCTGGCGCTGCCGGTGGAGATCGGCGGCCAGGGCGTCACCCGGATCGAGGCCGCACTGCAGTCCGGTGCGCTGGTGCAGGGCGTCGTGCGGGCCGGTTCCGGCCGGCGGCCGCTGCCGGACGCCCGGGTCACGCTGGTCGACGCGGCGGGCAATGTGGTCGCCACCTCGACGACCGGGGACGACGGGGCGTACGCCTTCGCCGACCTGGACGCGGGCGAGTACTCGGTCATCGCGACCGGCTACCCGCCGGTGGCCGGCGCGCTGACCGTGGCCGGTCGCGGGGTCGACGGCCACGACATCGAGCTCGCCCACCCCGGCGAGTAACCACAGACCCCTGGCGGGTCGGCGTTTCGAGCGGAGACGCTGTACCGGCCGGTGGAAATGGGCCCCGGCGGCGGGGACGGCAGGCAGGGGACGGCCTGCCGTCCCCGCCCCGGGGCCCGACTCATTGAGTCATTGAGCAAGGAGAGAAATCGGGATGGGACTTCGCGCACAGGTACGGACGCGGGACGGCTGGGCGGTCCAGCACGCCGTCGTGACGGTCACCGACATGACCGGCGCGCAGGTACTGCGGGCCACTGCCGACGAGGACGGGGCGGTGCGGACCGACGCTCCCCTGCAGGCCGGCGCGTACACAGTGATCGTCACGGCGGTCGGTTACGCCCCCGCCGCCTCCACCGCCCTCGTCACCGCGAGCGGACGGGTCGAGGCCGGCACGGTGGTGCTGGCCCGCCAGGGCGGTGTGGAGCTGCCGCCGCCGGGCGCCTGGTCGCTGGACCCGGCGCACTCCTCGGTGGCCGCGGTCGCGCAGCACCTGGGGATCTCCAGCGTGCACGGCCGGTTCACCGAGTTCGACGGCCGGATCGAGATCGCGGAGGACGTCGCGCAGTCCCGGGTCGACGCCGTCATCAGCGCGGCCAGCATCGACACCGGCAACGGCATGCGCGACAAGCACCTGCGCTCGCCGGACTTCCTGGACTCGGACCGGTTCCCGGAGATCACGTACCGCTCCAACGGACTGACCCCGGCAGGACCCGACCGCTGGCTTGTCCACGGCGAACTGTCGCTGCACGGCGTCGTGCGCACGGTCGACCTGAACCTGAGCTACCTCGGGACGGGCCCGGACCCGTGGGGCGGGGTGCGTGCGGCGTTCAGCGCAACGGCGGAGCTGCGCCGGGAGGACTTCGCCATGAACTACAACCAGGTGGTCCAGGCGGGCATCTCGGCGATCGGTACGACGCTGCGGGTGGATCTCGACATCCAGGCCGTGCAGGGTGAGTCCCTGCCGTCGTAGTCTGCGGACATGGCACCCGACATCGCGACGAACACCGCCGTGGAACTCGACGAGTTGCTGGCTTTCGTACGGCCCAGGCACCGGGCGATCCTGCTGACCACCCGGTCCGACGGCCGCCCCCAGGGCTCCCCGCTGACCTGCGGCGTCGACGACGCAGGACGGATCGTCGTCTCGACCTACCCCGAACGGGCCAAGGCCCGCAACGCGAAGCGGGACGAGCGGGTCAGCGTGATCGTCCTGTCCGACGACTGGAACGGGCCGTGGGTGCAGATCGACGGCTCGGCCGAGGTGATCGACTCACCGGATTCGGTCGAGCCGCTCGTCGAGTACTTCCGGAACATCTCGGGTGAGCACCCGGACTGGAACGAGTACCGGGCGGCGATGGTGAAGCAGGGGAAGTCGATCATCCGGATCACTCCGGAGCGCTGGGGCCCGGTCGCAACCGGCGGCTTCCCCGCCCACCTGGCGCCCGGCGACTGACTGCCGTCTGCCGGATACGTTTCCCGGATGCCTTCCCGAATACATGCACATGTTCCGGCGCCGGGCCTGCTCGCGCGGGCCCGGCTGCTGGCCGCGCCCACGCTGGGCGCCTCCGTCGTCCGCGAACTGGAGCGGATCACCGGCCGCCCCGTGGAACAGGGTTCTTCAAGCGCAGCGTCTGAGGAGCCCTTCGTCTATGTCGGGGCCTCGCTGCCGGACGCGCTTCGGAGCGGGCCGCTGGTCTGGTTCCACAGCGTGAACGCCGGTACGGACGCCCTGCTGAGCGCCGGACCGTGGCCGCCCGGGGTACTGCTCACCCGGACGGTGGGCCGCATGGGTGAGCGGATCGCGCAGTACGTACTGGCCTGGGTGCTCGCCGACTGCCAGTCCGTCCCCGAGTTCGCCGCCCAGCACGCACGGGCCGAGTGGCGCCGTATCCCCTCCGAACTCGTCTCCGGGGAGACGGCCGTGATCTACGGGACCGGCCGCATCGGCTCGGCCGTCGCCGCCCTGCTGCGCGGGTGCGGCATCCGGACCGTGGGCGTGGGACGCGGGGCACGTACGGCACCGGCGGGCTTCGACCGGGTCGTCGGGGCGGACGACGACGCACAGCCGCTCGCCGAGGCGCGGTGGGTGGTCTCCACGCTGCCACTGACCCCTGCCACGGCCGGGTTCTTCGGAGCGGACCGGTTCGCGGGCATGGGCGGTGCCACGTTCATCAATGTCGGCAGGGGCGCGACGGTGGACATGCGGGCGCTGGAGGCCGGGCTGCACTCCGGCGCGGTGGGCGGGGCGGTGCTCGACGTGCTGCCCGAGGAGCCCGCCGCGCCCGGCGATCGCTGCTGGCAACTGCCTCGTACGGTGATCACCTCGCACTCCGCGGGCATCACGGCGGACGAGGACATCGTCACCGACTTCGCCGCGTGCTGGGAGGCGATGGCGCAGGGCCGGCTGCCGGGGACGGCCGTGGATGTGCGGCGCGGGTACTGAGGGACGAACGAGGTCTCAGCGGTCCCTCATCGCCTCGATGCCCGCGATCAGCAGGTCCAGGGCGAAGGTGAAGTCCCGGTCGCGCATCTCCTCGACCGTGTCGCCACCGCGGGCGTCCATCAGGTCCTGCGAGGCCTCGACGATCCGGCTGAGCTGCGGCTGGCTCCGGACGGCGCCCAACGCCTGCTGGAAGAACTCGTCCTGGCTGACCCCCGACTCCGCGCTACGCTGCACGAAGTGGGCCTCGATGGTGCCGAATCCGTACACGAACTGGAAGACCGCGGAGAGCGCCCCCGTCTGCTGGTGCAGCGGCAGCCCCGTCGCCCGGACCACGTCCTGTACGGCGTGCGAGAACAGCATCGAGTGGGGGCCCATGTTGAGGAAGTGACCGGCGAGCGGCGACACCCAGCCATGCCGGACCAGCAATTCCCGGTAAGAAATGGCCAGTTCGCGCAGCCGGTCGTGCCAGTGCGCGTCCTCGCGAGGGGGCGCGATCTCGCTGTAGACCGAGTCGAGGGCCAGCTCCAGCAGATCGTCCTTGGTGTCCACGTACCAGTAGAGGGACATCGCGGTGACGTCCAGCTCGGCGGCGAGCCGGCGCATGGAGAACTTGGCGAGGCCCTCGGCGTCCAGCAGCCGGACAGAAGCCGCAGTGATCCTGTCCCGGTCGAGACCGGCCGGCTGGTCCGATTTACGGGTGCGCGACGGTGTCCTCCGGTCCAGCCACACGCTGGTCCTGGCAGGGTTCTTCACACGGTCGGCCGCGGACACCATGGCGCACTCTCCTCGTCTTGCCGGCGGGACGGACCGGATGCGTACTCGTGCGCAGGAAGCGGATCCGTACGGTCCGATGCGCCCTGCCTCGATGCTATGCCGCCACCTCGGCCTCGGCCGAGCCCGCCCGGGCAGATTCTGCCCGCTCCGCGCGCCGCAGAAGCACCGCGGCCAGCAGTCCGCCGGCCAGCACCGCCACCGCTCCGACCAGCTGGCTGGTCTCCAGCCCCGAGGCGAAGGCGTCCGTGATCCGCGCCCGCTCCCCGTCGTCGGTGGCCGAGGCCAGCGCGGCGGGCAGCGAGGCGGCCCCGACGGCCGCCGGCACGAGCGCCGCGAACCGGGAGTTGAGCACCGCGCCGAGGACGGCGACCCCCAGACCGTTGCCGAACTCGGCGAGCGTGCCGTTGACCCCGGCGCCCACGCCTGCCTTCTCCGGCGGAATGGCGCTCATGATCGCGTTGGCCATGGCGGGCATGGCGAGCGCGATGCCCGCGCCCATCACGACCAGGCCGAGCAGCATGCCGCCGTAGCCGTCTCCGCCGAGCAGCGCGATCGCGGCGAGACCCGCGGCCAGCAGGCCCATCCCGGCCGCGATGGTGACGGGCGTGCCCAGCTTGGGCACCAGCCTGGCCCCCAGTCCGGTGAGGTTGAGCGCGACCACGCTCAGCGCCATCGGAGCCGTACGCAGACCGGCTTCCAGCGGCCCGTAGCCGAGGACGAACTGAAGCTGCTGGGTGAGCAGGAAGAGCGAGCCGCCCATCCCGAACGCGACCAGGATCGCGCCCGCGACCGCCCCGATGAACTTCTGGTTGCGGAAGAAGTGCATGTCCAGCATCGGGTACGGGATGTGCAGCTCCCACAGCACGAATCCGGTGAGGACGGCGACCCCGATGAGGGCGGTGAGCAACACCCGGCCCGATGTCCAGCCGTGCTCCGGGCCGGAGATGATCGCGTACACGACGGATGCCATACCGATGGTGGAGAGCAGCGCGCCGAGCAGGTCGGGCCGCTCGCCCCCGGGGTTCTTGGACTCCGGGACGAGCCGGACGACGGCGGCCAGACCGATGACCGCGACGGGGATGTTGATCAGGAAGATCGCGCCCCACCAGAAGTGGTCGAGCATCACTCCGCCGATCAGTGGTCCGATGGCGAAGCCCAGCGAGCTGACGGTCGACCAGATGCCGATCGCCTTGACCCGCTCGGAGTCGTCGAAGATCTGCACGACGACGGCCAGGGTCGTCGTCATCAGCAGCGCACCGCCGATGCCCATGCCCGCCCGGGCGGCGATCAGCTGCGTGGACGACTGGGCCAGTCCGGCCACCAGCGAGCCGATGCCGAACAGGGCGAGCCCCGCGACCAGCATCTTCTTGCGGCCGTAGCGGTCGGCGGAGCTGCCGGCCGTGAGCAGCAGACCCGACTGGACCAGCGAATAGGCGTTGATCATCCACTGCACGTCGGCGGTGGAGGCGTCCAGTTCCCGGGTGAGGGAGGGGATCGCGACGTTGAGGACGGTGTTGTCGAGCAGCACGGTGAGCTGGGCGAGACAGATGACGCCGAGGATCAGCCAGCGCTGCGGGTGGCTCGGTGGTGTGAGGCGGTTCTGCTCGGCGGCGGTCGCCGTCATGCGGGCTCCTGGTGCCTTATACGGTGTACGAGAAGGAGACGTACACCGTATAACCACTCCCTATACGCTGTACAACTCATTTCTGCGCGGTACCGTGCTCGCCGCTGATCCGACAAGGACTGGAGTGGCATGTCACTGCGTCGTCGTACGGTGGAAGTACTCATCGCAGCGGGCCTGTTGGGCACCGCCGTCGCGCCCCCGGCATCGGCCGCCGGGCAGGGGCACGCGGTGCCGCTGCGTGTGGCCACGTACAACATCCATGCAGGCGCCGGCATGGACAACGTCTTCGATCTCGACCGGCAGACCGCCGAGCTCCGCTCACTGGACGCCGATGTGATCGGGCTCCAGGAGGTCGATGTCCACTGGGGCACCCGCAGCGAGTGGCGCGACCTGGCGGCTGAGCTGGCCGAGCGGCTGCACATGCAGGTCTCGTTCGCCCCGGTCTACAGCCTCGACCCCGATACTCCGGGTGCGCCCCGGCGTGAGTTCGGTGTCGCGGTGCTGTCCAGGTACCGGATCGTGAGCGCCGAGAACCACGAGATCACCCGGCTCTCCACCCAGGACCCGAACCCGGTTCCGGCCCCCGCGCCCGGCTTCGGCGAGGTGGTCCTGCGGGTGAAGGGGCTGCCCGTGCATGTGTATGTGACGCACCTCGACTACCGCGGTGACCCGTCCGTACGGACCGCCCAGGTCGCCGACACCCGCCGGGTCATGGCCGAGGACGAGGCACCGGGGCGGCAGAAGGTGCGGCAGATCCTGCTCGGCGACTTCAACGCGGCACCGGCCGCTCCCGAACTCGCCCCGCTGTGGGAGGAACTGACGGACATCGAGCCCGGTGGGCCGACGTACCCGGCGCAGGATCCGGTACAGCGGATCGATTACGTGGCGGTGTCGAAGGATTCCGTACGGGTACGCGACGCGGCGGTGGCCGAGACGCTTGCCTCGGACCACCGCCCGGTTGTCGCGGATCTGCTGCTGCGGCGCTGAGCCTCTACTCGCCGCTCTTCGGCCGCGTCAGGTCGTAGAAGGTGGCGCTGCCGACCGTGACCTCCTTGAAGTTCTCCTCCACCCAGGAGGAGATCCGGGACGAGGTGCCGCTGTTGCCGCCGCCCCCGCCCATCCCGCCCGCGACGAAGTAGTGGATCCTGCCGTCCTCGACGTACTTCTTGAACCGGGAGAGCGTCGGGGACGGGTCACTGCCGTTGAAGCCGCCGATCGCCATCACCGGGTCACCGGTGGCGAGTTGGTAGCTCGCCGCGTTCTGTGAGCCGATGGCGGCGGCGGCCCAGGTGTAGTCGCCGGCGTTCTTCTCCAGGAGCTTCTCGGCCTCGGCGCTGACGGACGAACCGCCCAGCAGACCGCCCATGCCGCCGCCTCCTGGGGTACCGCCTTCGCCCATACCGCCGGGTGCGGTGCCTGTACCGGGCATGGCTCCCGGCTGCCGGCCGTTCTGCTGGTTGCCGCCCTGGCCCTGACCCTGCCCCTGCTGTCCGGTGGGACCGCCGCCCTGGCCGCCCGCCGGGGGCTGACCCATGCCGCCGCCCTGCTGGTTGCCCTGGCCGGGAGGCCGCATTCCACCGCCCATGCCACCGGGGCCGCCCCGGCCGCCGCCACCGGGACCGCCCATGGAACTGGCGCCGGACGGACCGGCCGTGACGATCGAGCCCTGATGTCCGGTGTTCAGCGTGCTGAGGGTGTACGCCGTCGGCCCGGCCAGCGACGCGACAAAGCTCACCCCCACCGCTGCGAGCGCCAGTTGGCGTCCGAGACGTGCGGCGACCAGCAGGCCCGCCGCCCCGGCCGGACCGCCGATGAGGACGGCCCAGCGCAGCCACGGCAGATAGTCCGCGGTCCGGCCCAGCAGGACGTACGACCAGAGCGCGGTCACCGCGACCGTCACGCCGAGCGCTCCACGCGCCCACCACCTGGTCCGCTCCTCCCACAGAACCGTGGCCCCCATACCGACGAGCGCCGCGAGGTACGGAGCCAGGGCGACCGTGTAGTACTGGTGGAAGATGCCGGCCATGAAGCTGAAGACGACCGCCGTCATCAGCAGCGAGCCGCCCCAGGCGAGGAACGCCGCCCGGGCGGTATCGGTGCGCCTGGCCTTCCAGGTGAGCCAGACACCCGCGGCGAGCAGGATCAGTGCGGCAGGCAGCAGCCAGGAGATCTGGCCGCCGATCTCGGAGTTGAACATCCGGCCGATGCCGGTCTCCCCCCACTGACCGCCGGACTGACCGCCGCCACCCCCGCCGCCTCCGACACTGCCGGTCTCGTCGCCGTTGATCCGGCCGAGGCCGTTGTAGCCGAAGGTCAGTTCCAGGAAGGAGTTGTTCTGCGAGCCGCCGATGTACGGACGCGACGAGGCGGGCCACAGTTCGACGATCGCCACCCACCAGCCGCCCGCTGCGACCATCGCGAGCGCCGAGAGCCCGAGTTGGCCGAACCGCTTGCGTACGGAGACCGGCGCGAACACCGCGTACAGCACGGCCAGCGGCGGCAGGATCAGGAACGCCTGCAGGGTCTTGGACAGGAACGCGAAACCGACCGCGACACCCGCCCACACCAGCCACTTGGTCCGGCCGTTCTCCATCGCGCGCAGCACGCAGTAGACGGTGACGGTCATCAGCAACGCCAGCAGCGCATCCGGGTTGTTGAAGCGGAACATCAGCGCGGCGACGGGCGTGAGCGCGAACACCGCCATCGCGATCAGTCCGGCGGGGGCGTTGAAACGGCGGCGTACGGCCGCGTACAGCACCCCGGCCGTGGCCACCCCCATCAGCACCTGCGGAACCAGAACCGCCCACGGACCGAGGCCGAAGATCCGCACCGACAGGGCCATCGGCCAGAGCGTGGCCGGGGGCTTGTCGACGGTGATCGCGTTGGCAGCGTCCAACGAGCCGAAGAAGAAGGCCTTCCAGCTCCGGCTGCCGGCCTGGACGGCCGCGGAGTAGAAGGAGTTGGCGTACCCGGAGGCGCTGAGGTTCCACAGGTACGCGAGCGCGATGACCAGCAGCAGGGCCAGGAAGGCGGGCCGCGCCCAGCGCGGGTCGTCGGGCCTGCCCCGCCACACGCGGTGCGCCAAGGGCCTGTTCGAGCGCGCGTGGCCGGCCCCGGCGGCCGGTGGCGGGGGCGTCGGCGCATCCGGCGGGGCCGGAAGGCGGTCGGGATGCAGCGTGGTCATCGGACGTTCCCCAGTTCGTGGTGAGTGTCATCGGCGCGCCCGGCCGAGGCGGGAGCCGCAGAGGCCGCGGAAGCCACGGGCCCCCCGGCGGCCCGCTCCGGGAAGACCCAGGCGCGGAAGAGCAGGAACCGCAGCACCGTCGCCGCGAGGTTGGCCGCGATCAGAACGGCGATTTCCGTGCCGTGAGACGGCGATCCGGATGCCGCTCCCAGTGCGGCCAGCGAGCCGGCGGTCAGCGCGAGACCGATGGCGAAGACGACCAGGCCCTGCGCCTGGTGGCGTACGGCTCCGCCCCGGCCGCGTACGCCGAAGGTGAGCCTCCGGTTGGCCGCCGTATTGGCGACGGCGGACACCAGCAGCGCGCCGCCGTTGGCGATCTGCGGGCCGACACCCAGCCGGAAGAGCGAGTACAGGGCGAGATAGAAGAGCGTGGAAAGCGCGCCGACGACACAGAATCCGACGAGCTGCCGGGCCAGGCCGCGCGGCACCCCGCTCAGAGCGCGGTCGCGCGGATCGTCCCCGAACGGCCTCGCCAACCGGTCCAGCGGCAGTGCGCCGACCGCCAGCGCCCGCCCCACCCGCCACACCCCTTTCAGATCCTCGGTCGCGGTCCGCACGATGTGGACGGTGGAGTCGGGATCGTCGACCCAGTCGACCGGCACCTCGTGGATACGCAGCCCGGCGCGCTCGGCGAGCACCAGCATCTCGGTGTCGAAGAACCAACCCGTGTCCTCGACCATCGGCAGCAGCCGCTGCGCGACCTCACGTCGGATGGCCTTGAATCCGCACTGCGCATCGCTGAACCGCGCGGCCAGCGACGAACGGAGAATGAGGTTGTAGGCGCGCGAGATGAACTCCCGCTTCGATCCGCGCACCACCCGCGAGCTACGGGCCAGCCTCGAGCCGATCGCCAGGTCCGAGTGGCCCGAGATCAGCGGTGCGACCAGCGGCAGCAGCGCGTTGAGGCCGGTGGAGAGATCGACGTCCATGTACGCCAGGACCGGGGCGTCCGAGTGCGACCAGACGGTGCGCAGCGCCCGCCCGCGGCCCTTCTCCTCCAGCCGGTACGACCGCACCCGGGGCAGCGCCGCCGCGAGCCGGGCCGCCACCTGCGGTGTCCGGTCGGTGCTCGCGTTGTCCGCGACGGTGATCCGGAAGGCGTACGGGAAGGTGCGCGCCAGATGGTCGTGCAGGCGCAGCACACACGGTTCGAGGTCCTTCTCCTCGTTGTAGACGGGTACCACCACATCGAGTACGGGTGCACCTGCCGCATCGACCGCTCCGGCGAGGAGGTGGTCCCGGGCCGGCAGGGTGCTCCAAGGAGTGTCGGTTCGCATGCCGTCGACACTCGCCAGCCCCGCTGTCACGCCGATGTGCTGAGCCTGTCCCCCTGCTGTGAGTGCGGAGCCACCACGGGAAGCGCCGGCAGATGGACGGCGAACACCGTGTGTCCCGGGACCGAGGCCACCTCCACCCGGCCGCCGTGCGCGGCGACGACGGCGTGCACGATGGCGAGACCGAGCCCGGTGGAACCCGCGTGGCGGGAGCGCGAGGCATCACCGCGCGCGAACCGTTCGAAGACATGCGGCAGCAGCTGGGGCGGAATGCCGGGCCCGTCGTCCTGGACCTCCAGAGTCACCCAGGGGTGGCCGGCCGTGGCACGCACCCGCACGGTGACGGTGGTGCCGGGCGGGGTGTGCGTACGGGCGTTCGCCAGCAGATTGACCAGCACCTGATGGAGCCGGGTCGGATCGCCGTACACGGTCGCGGGCTCGTCCGGCAGTTCGAGGCGCCAGTGGTGATCCCCCTGCCCGGCGGCGCGGGCATCGCTCACCGCGTCGACGACGACCGGGGAGAGATCGGTGCTCTCGTGACTCAGCGGGCGCCCGGCATCCAGGCGGGCGAGCAGCAGCAGATCCTCCACCATGCCCGTCATCCGCTCCGCCTCGGACTCGATCCGCCCCAGGGCATGCCGGGTGTCGGGGCCGGTCTCCTCGCGGCCGCGCCGGGTCAGTTCGGCGTATCCGCGGATCGAGGCCAGCGGGGTGCGCAGCTCATGGCTGGCGTCCGCGACGAACTGACGTACCCGCATCTCGCTCTCGTGCCGCACCTCCAGCGCCGAACCGACATGGCCCAGCATCCGGTTGAGCGCCGCGCCCACCTGCCCGACCTCGGTCCGCGGATCCGCCTCGGCCTCCGGGACCCGCTCCAGGAGGGCCACCTCACCGCTGTGCAGCGGGAGTTCGGAGACCCGGGTCGCGGTCGCGGCGACCCTGCGCAGCGGCCGCAGCGCGACACCGACCATGGCGGCGCCCGCGATACCGGCCGCGATCAGACCGGCTCCGGTGACACAGACCTCGACGAGGATCAGGGTAGTGAGGGCGGAGCTCACCTCGGCGGCGGGGATGCCGACAAGGATCGTCGTCCCCTGCGGGTCCGTGACGGCCTCCACCCGGTTGGAGCCGAGTACAGGCAGGTCGATGCTCTGCGCCCCGCCCCCGACAGGGGTGTCCGCCGCTTCCAGGGCGCTCTGCTGGGCGCCGGTCATCGGCTGCCCGCCGTCCTCGGTCCCCGGCCCCGGCGTGGTGCTCTCCGCGACCACCCTCGACTCGGTGACCGAGCCGTCGTCCGACAGAACGGCCCCGAAGGCGCCGACGGGCAGCCCGCGCGCGTCGACGAAGGCCAGCCGGTCGTCGCTCTGCGGTGCACCGCCGGGCATCGGCCCTCCGGCGCCAGGGGGCGGCTTGGAGGCCCGCATGGCGATGGAATGGAGCTGATCGTCGAGCTTGCCGTACATATAGCTGCGGTAGGCGATGGTGGTGACCGAGCCGATGACCGCGGCGACCACGGCGATCAGCGCCACCGCCGAGACCACGAGCCGGGTCCGCAGCGTCCACGGCCCCCGCCGCCGCCTCACGCGCCTACTCACCGGGCTTGATGAGGTACCCCGCCCCGCGCCGGGTGTGGATCATCGGCGACCGCCCGGCGTCGATCTTCTTGCGCAGATACGAGATGTACAGCTCGACGACGTTCGCCTGCCCGCCGAAGTCGTAGTTCCACACCCGGTCCAGGATCTGCGCCTTGCTCAGCACCCGCCGCGGATTGCGCATCAGGAAGCGCAGCAGCTCGAACTCGGTCGCCGTGAGGTGGATGGACGTTTCGCCCCGGCTCACCTCATGGCTGTCCTCGTCGAGCATCAGATCGCCGACGACGAGCGTCGACTCGCTGCGTACGGCCGCCGTACCGGACCGCCGGATCAGCCCGCGCAGCCGCGCCACGACCTCCTCCAGGCTGAACGGCTTGGTGACGTAGTCGTCGCCGCCCGCCGTGAGCCCGGCGATCCGGTCCTCCACCGCGTCGCGCGCGGTCAGGAACAGCACGGGGACCTCGGAGAGCTCCCGCCGCAGTCTGCCGAGCACGGCGAACCCGTCCGTGTCGGGCAGCATCACATCGAGGACCACCGCATCGGGACGGAAGTCGCGCGCCATCCGTACGGCACCGGCACCGTCCCCGGCGCTGCGCACCTCCCAGCCCTCGTAACGCAGGGCCATGGAGAGCAGCTCGGCGAGCGGAGCCTCGTCGTCCACCACCAGCACACGGACGGGGCTGCGGTCCGCCCTCAGCAGTTCGGTACGCCCCTGGGGCGAGGTCGTCGTCGTCATGCCGCAACCCTGTGAGGCTCCTCTGAGAGGGTCCTTTCCCGATTCTGTGAATTCCCTGAGAAAGCGGAACCCTCGGCGGACCGGCAGCCCGTCAGTCCACGGTGAACAACACGCTCGCGTTCCCGTGACAGACCGCGCGCAGCCAGTCGTCCCCCAGATCCAGCCGTTCCAGCGCGTGCAGCTGATGCGCGTACGGATACGGGATGTTCGGGAAGTCCGTCCCCAGCAAAATCCGGTCCCCGAGCGCCGCGAGGCGCCCCCGCTCGGCCACCGGGAACGGCGTGAAGCGCTCCGTGAAGTCCGTGAACGCCATCGTCGTATCGAGCCGTACCTCCGGGTACGTCTCCGCCAGCGCCAGGAACTCCGGGTACTCCGGCATCCCCATGTGCGCCACGATCAGCCGCAGCCGCGGGTGCCGGGCGAGCAGCCGGCCGACCGGTTCGGGCCCCGTGTACTTGCCGGGCGCCGGCCCGGAGCCGCAGTGCATCACCACCGGAACCCCGGCCTCCGCGAGCAGCCCCCACACCGGCTCCAGCAGCGAGTCGTTGGCGTCGTACGCGCCGACCTGAAGGTGCGACTTGAAAACCCGAGCCCCCGCCTCCACGGCCTCTCGTACGTACCGCTCCACGCCCTCCTCCGGGAAGAACGTCGCGGTGTGCAGACAGTCCGGCACCCGGCGCGCGAAGTCGGCCGCCCAGCCGTTCAGCCAGGCCGCCATGCCGGCCTTGTGCGGGTAGAGCATCGAGGTGAACCGGAGCACGCCGAACGAGCGCAGCAGCGCGAGGCGTTCGTCCTCGTCGTGCCGGTACTCGATCGGCCACTCCATCCCGGTCAGAGGCCCCGCGGAGTCGAAGTACGCCCAGACCTTGCGGAGCACCCGCTCCGGCATGAAGTGCGTATGGACATCGATGATCCCGGGCAGCCCCAGCCGTTCCCGGAACCGCACGACGTCGTCGGCGTCACCACTCATTGCACACCCCTTTCACCGTCCGGCCCCGACGATCTCAGAACAGCCCGCCCTGCACGCCACCGCCCCCGATGTCGGTCACCGGCACGCCCACCCCTGCCTGCGCGTCGGCGCCCGCCAGCTCCCACCCGGTCATCAGCCGGGTGTCCAGCACCACGACCCCGTCCTTCACCGTCTCCAGATGCAGATCGGGCCCCGCAGCCGCCACCAGCCGCCCCGCCACCACGCCCCCGTCGACCAACTCGGTGACCGCCCACGCCACCTCGACCGCGCCGTCAAGACCGAACAGCCCGGCATGATCGACCACCTCGAACGGCAACCGCTCCAGCGCCTCTGGCCACCCGGCCCCCTCCAGCGCCGCAGCCCGCCCGTAGAGCTGCGCCACCTCGGCCCGCCGCTCCGCCACCCCCGGCAGCACCGCGCGCACGGCCCGTTTCCTGGCGTACGGAATCCGGTCCGGCACCCCGAGCGCCGACCGCAGCAGCTCCTCGGTCCGCCGCGCCGCCATCAACGGCCCCCGCCCCAGCCAGCTGAACACCACGGCCCCCTGCTCCCGCAGCCTCGCCGCCTCCCGCTCCTCGGCGGTGATCCCGACCTTCACCATCCCCGGCCCGAACCAGGCGAGATACACGCGGTACGTCCGGGGATCATCGGCGATCGTGTCGGCGGCCACCGAGTGCGCCCGGTCCAGCCGCGCGCACTCAGGACACCGCGCCCCCGCGCTCCGCCCCGACACCGCGGCCTTCACCGGACACGCATTCCCGCGCGCCCCGACGCAGCATCGCTCCCCCACGGCCCGGAAGCCGAGATCCGTCCCGTAGGACAGCACACTCACCCGAACGGCCCCGCCCCGCCGCCACCCCAGCACGGGCGCCCCCTGCGCGTTTGGCCATCGCAGCCCGGTGCACTGCCACCCCATGCGCGAACTCCCGGATTCCGATTCAGGCGGAGGAAATGCCAAGAGGCCCCCGGATTCATCCGGGGGCCTCTTGGGACTGTGCACTCGGCAGGATTCGAACCTGCAACCTTCTGATCCGTAGTCAGATGCTCTATCCGTTAAGCTACGAGTGCTTAGCGTTCCGGGCTTTTCTGCCTGGTCGGCGTTGCGGGAACAACATTACATGACCTGCGCCGTAGCGCGAAATCCATTAGCCAAACCACCGCTGACCTGCGAAAACGCCCCGTTTGAGGCTGCCGCGGGCGACTGTCCGACCGGACACCCGAGCGAGCCGCGAGCCACCGCGGGGTCGTATCCGGACCGCCCGGGTCCGGATACGACCGAAGCCCCGTGTCAGCGACACGGGGCTTCGGTGATGAAGCGGAGGCGGAGGGATTTGAACCCTCGATGGGCTTTAAGACCCAAACCGCATTAGCAGTGCGGCGCCATAGACCGGACTAGGCGACGCCTCCAGCACACTTCGCGCGAGCGCGAGTGGTGCGTGCAGATGATGACACAGCCGAGCACTGCCTCACCAATCGCTGCCTACGGTACTAGGCAGTCGGGCACGAGGGCAAAGCGCCTGCGGTTGCGCAACGCCGTGGCGTGCGGAGCGTTAGTGAGACGGGGGAGGCGCAGCCTTCCCGTTCTTCCATTCGTTCCACCCGCTGTCCCGTCCCTCTCGTCGAAGTGCACGAGCACAGGAGCCCGCATGTTGCGTCGCCTCGCCCTCACCGCCGTCGCGTCTCTCGCCGCGCTGTCCGCCGCCGCGCCCGCCGCGACCGCGGCCACCGGCCCCCTGCCCCTGCCCCTGCCGCTGCATCTGCTGCACGCCGACGACGCCCGTACCCGGTTGACGGTGACGGTCTCGGGCACGGGGGATCCCGCGGCCGAGGGCGTCTTCGAGCTGAAGTGCGGACCGGCGGGCGGCAGCCACCCGGCGGCGCAGCGGGCCTGTGACCGGCTGGAGGAGCTGGCGGGCGAGGGCGCGGACCCGTTCGCCCCGGTGCCCGGGGACGCGATGTGCACCCAGCAGTTCGGGGGTCCGGCCACCGCCCGGGTCACCGGGACCTGGCGGGGGAGGGGCATCGACACGGTCTTCGACCGGACTAACGGCTGCGCGATCTCGCGCTGGAACGGGCTGCGGCCGATGCTCCCCAACGTCCGATGAGCAGGGGTCCGCATCCCTGTCCAGGGCCTATCGAACGTCACGTGACGGGCTGGAGTCGTACACCGTATGCACAGAACCTTGGTGAGAGCTCCCCCTCATCCGCCGCCCCACGCCCCTCCCCTGCCTTTAGACTCCTTCCGTGACAGCCTGCGGTCCGAGGGGCAAGATGGGGCCCGCTGTCGGCAAGGTGCGGTAACCAGGGAGGAAGCGTCGTCGTGAGCAGCAGGCCATCCCGAGGCACTGCTCGCCTCGCAGCCATACTCGATGCACTCCCTGACGGGCTGCTGCTCGTCAATTGCAACGGCACGGTCGTCAACGCCAACACCATCGCGCTGGAAATGTTCGAGACGCCGGGCACCGCGCTCGTCGGGCGCGGGCTCCTCGACCTGCTGCCGGAGTTCGACTCCAAGCTGATTCCGGGATCGATGCGCCGGCCCGAGTCCGCCGACGACCGCGGCCGCACGAAGCCGACTCGGATGACCGCACGGCGGACCGACGGCAACGAGTACCCGGTCGAGGTCACCAGCGCCAGCCTGGAGGACGGGCAGGCCGCGTACAACGACTTCCAGAGCAGTTACAGCGGCAGCTACACGGGTGACGAGCTTCTGATGCTCGTCGTACGGGATCTGTCGGGCACCGTCGACACCGAGGCCGAACTGGCCCGTTCGCAGCGGCAGACCGAGATGATCCTGCGGGCCGCGGCCGAGGGCGTCGTCGGTACGGACACGGACGGCCGGGTCGTCCTGGTCAACCCCGCCGCCGCGCAGATCCTCGGCTTCCGCGCCAGCGATCTGGGTGGCCAGGAGCTGCATCCGCTGATCCTGCACTCGCGGACGGAGGGCGAGCCGTTCCCGTACGAGGAGTCGCCGCTCGCCGACACCCTCAGGTCCGGCCGCAAGCACCGGGTGCGCGGGCAGGTCCTGTGGTCCAAGAGCGGTGCGCAGGTACCGGTCGATCTGACCACCGCGCCGGTCCGGGACGGGGACCAGCTGGTCGGAGCGGTCATGACGTTCACCGACCGCAGGCCGTACGAGGAGCTCAGCGAGCAGCACAGGGCCGAGGTCGCCGAACTGACCGCGGGCCACACCGCGGAAGTCACCGGGCTGACGGAACGGCACAGCGCGGAGCTGGCCGACCGGGCCGAGCGCTACACGGCCGAACTGGAAGCGCAGGCCGAACAGCTGGCGGCGCTGACCGCCCGGCACACCCAGCTCACCGCCGTACTCGGCGAGTCGCTGCGCGGGCCACTGGAGGAGCTGCGCGGCGAACTCTCCACGCTCGCCGCCGACCCGGCCGGCCAGCTGTGGCCGGAGGCCAACCAGATCCTCCACCACCTGGCCGCGGGCTACGCCCGGATGACGACGCTCGTCGACAATGTGCTCGGCTACCAGCGTCTGGACGCCGGCTCGGAGGAGCTGGTCAAGGCGAACGTGCTGCTCGACTCGGTCGTGACGGCCGGTATCGACGCGGCCGTCGAGCTGATCGGTCCCGGGCGCGCCCAGTTCGCGGTGCACGCGCCGCCGATCGAGGCCGAGGTGGACGCGGCCCGGCTGGTGACCGCGCTCGCCCATCTGGTCGCGGATGTCGCCGGGGTCGACTCGACCGGCAAGACCCGCGTGGTGCCGGGCGGTGGCTACGTCGACTCGACGGTCGTCGTCGCGGCGGCGCAGCGCGGTGAGGTCGTACGGATCGAGGTGCGCGGGCCGTTCGCCGGGGGAGACCCGGTGCATGAGCCGATCGTGCGCGGGATCGTACGGGCGCACGGCGGCGTGCTCCAGACACACGAGGTGCCGGGGATGAGCGGCAGCGCGTATGTGCTCGAAGTGCCGTTGGGCGCGGGCTCGGGAACGGTGATGCCACCGGCGCCCGAGCCGGAGCCCGAACCCGGGACGGATCCGATGGCCGGTCAGGCCGCGCCGGGCGGCGGGCGGCGGCGGGCGCGGCGGGCGTCCACGGACGCGTTCCTGGAGAGCCCTGTGGGCGGTTCCGGGGCGGGGGCCGGGGCCGGGGACGGAGACACCGCTGCGGCCGAGCCGACGGGGCGCCGACGGGCACGTCGTGAGCCCGCGGTGGAGGGCTCGCAGGAGACGCAGGGTGTGCAGAACGCGCACAGCCCGCACGAGATCATTCCGGCCCAGCACAGCGAGGGTTCGGGGCGCAGGCGTGGGCGGCCGAGTCCGGCCGAGACCGGTGCTCAGCATTCGCTTCCGGCTCAGCTGTCCCAGTTGCCCGAGCAGGCGCAGGGGCAGAAGCCCGGGCAGCCTGCTGTCGAGCAGCAGGGGCCGGGACAGGCATTGGCGCTGCCCGCCGCCCCGGCACCGTCCGAGGGGGCGGTGGTGACGGCGGCCGAGGGCGCGCAGGGTGGCGGTGGCCGTCCGCAGCGTGGGCAGACCGTGCCTCCGCGGGGTGTTCCGGCCGAGACGCCGATGCCGGTGCCTGCGGGTGGACACCGGGCGCGCCAGGGCGGCGAGAACCAGCTGGCTCTGCCGTCTTCCGCTTCAGCTTCTGCTTCCGCTCCTGCCGCCGAAGGCGGCCCGCAGGCCGGTGACGGTCCGGCGCCGGCGCCTCAGCCGACCGGGCGGCGAGCGCGACGGGCATTGGCGGCCGTGCAGGAGCGTTCCGCTCAGGCCGAGCCGACCGGGCCTCGTACCGCGTTCGCACTCCCGCCCGCGGATGCCGACCGGACCCCGCCCACGGCCGCCGACGCGGACGCCTCGCTGCCCGGACGCCACGACGCCGTACGCCTCGCGCCGGACGACAACCACACACCGGCCCAGGCGCACTCCGCAGCGACCGGGCAGCGCCGGGCGCGTCGCGCCGACGCTCCCCAGCAGGCCGGACCGGCCGTCGGGCAGCCTGCGGAGCAGCAGCCCGTGCAGTCCGGCGGCTGGGCGGAGAACGGCTCCTCGGGGCAGGGCCCGGCCGCGCTGACCACGCCCGGCGAGCAGGCCGACGACCGGGACGACAGCCACCCCGGCGAGCAGGCCGACGACCGGGACGACAGCCACCCCGGCGATCACCCCGCCGATCACCCCGGCAGCCGGTCCGGCGGCGATCCGGAATGGCCCGCGGCCGGCCACACCACGCACACCACCGGCACCACAGCCGTCGCAGGCACCGCCGACGCCACCGGCATCGCGGAGAGCCGTCCGCAGAACATCGCGCCCGTAGCGGACGCGCGCAGGCAGCCGCTGCCCGCGGAGGCACCGATGCCCGGCGGCTCGTCGGACTCGACGCAGGGACGCGCGTTCAGCGTGCGGACGCTCGGGCAGGGTGTGCCGTTCGCCCAGCACATCGCGCACCAGCAGAACCAGACGCTCGGCGGTGCCGGACGGCGCCGCAAGCTCGCCGCCCCGCCGGAGGGCGAGCGCACCCCGCAGTCCGCGTCGGCCCAGTCCGCCGCCGCGCAGGGCCACGGCCCGGGTTCGGGGCAGTTGCTCTCCGCTCCCGAGGCCGAAGGACGCGCGTACGCCATAGGGGCACCCGACGAGGGCGCCGAGGGGCCGGAGCCGCTGGATGGTCCGGGTGGCGCGGTCGAGGTCGCCAACCGTCCGTCGCCGCAGCCGGTCGATGACGAGCTGCCCCCGGAGCCGCTGGACAACCCGCGTCGGCTGCTCGTCTGGCCCGCGCCCGATGTCTCCACCCAGCAGGCACTGAGCGACCGCGGCTACCGGCCGGTGATCGTGCACTCGCGCGAGGAGGTCGACGCCCAGATCGCGGCGTTCCCCGCCGCGCTCTTCGTCGACCCGCTCACCGGCCCCATCACCCGCAAGGCGCTGCAGTCGCTGCGTCAGGCGGCGGTGGCGGCCGAGGTCCCGGTGCTGGTGACGGCCGGTCTGGGGCAGGCCTCGCGGGAGGCCGCGTACGGCGCCGACCCGGCCGTGCTCCTCAAGGCGCTCGCCCCGCGCGACAGCGAACAGCATCCGCCGCGCGTGCTGTTGATCGAGGAGCACGAGGAGATCGCGCTGGCGCTGACGGAGACGTTGGAACGCCGCGGCATGCAGGTCGCGCGGGCCTCCACCGACAACGAGGCGGTGACGCTCGCCACCCGGATGCGGCCCAACCTGGTGGTGATGGACCTGATGCAGGTACGCCGCCGCCGGGCCGGGATCGTCGACTGGCTGCGTGCCAACGGCCAGTTGAACCGGACCCCGCTGGTCGTCTACACCTCCGCCGACATGACCGGGTCGGAACTGCCGAAGCTCAGCTCGGGCGAGACCGTCCTCTTCCTGGCCGAGCGCTCCACCAGCGACGAGGTGCAGTCGCGCATCGTCGACCTGCTCGCGAAGATCGGCACGAACTGACGCGTACGGACACGCAATACGGACCCAACGGCGCGAACGGCCGGGCGGGCGACCGGAGATGACGACGAGGGCGGTACGGGAGATCCCGTACCGCCCTCGTCGCACTCCCCGACCGGGTCGGGTCAGAGCCGGGTGATGTCCAGCTCGCCCTCCGCGTACTGTTTGCGGATCACCTTCTTGTCGAACTTGCCGACGCTCGTCTTCGGCACCGCCGGAATGACCGTCCAGCGCTCCGGCAGCTGCCACTTGGCGATGCCGGACTCGGCGAGGAAGTTCCTCAGAACCTCGTACTCGGTGGTGGCACCGTCCTTGAGGACGACGGTCGCGAGCGGACGCTCGCCCCACTTCTCGTCCGGGACGGCGACGACCGCCGCCTCGGCCACGTCCGGGTGCGCCATGAGCGCGTTCTCCAGCTCGACGCTGGAGATCCATTCGCCGCCGGACTTGATGACGTCCTTGGCCCGGTCGGTGAGAGTGAGGAAGCCGTCCTCGCTGATCACGCCGACGTCACCGGTCTTCAGCCAGCCGTCCTCGCTGAACTTGTCCTCGGGACGCAGTGCTTCGCCGTCCGCGCCCCCGTAATAGGCGCCGGCGATCCAGGGGCCGCGCACCTCCAGCTCACCGGCCGACTCGTTGTCCCACGGCAGATGGTCGCCGCCGGGGCCGACCAGGCGTGCCTCGACGCCGGCCGGGAAGCGGCCCTGGGTGACGCGGTAGGGCCACTCCTGCTCCTCGGTCAGCCCGGCGGGCGGGTTGGCCATGGTGCCGAGCGGCGAGGTCTCCGTCATGCCCCAGGCTTGGCAGAGGCGGACGCCGAGCTTGTCGTACGCCGCCATGAGGGAGGGCGGACAGGCGGCGCCGCCGATGGTGACGCGGGCCATGGAGGTGAGATCGCGCGGGTTGGCGGTGACCTCGGCGAGCAGCCCCTGCCAGATGGTGGGGACGGCGGCGGCATGGGTCGGCTTCACGCGCTCGATCATGTCGGCGAGCGGGGCGGGCTGCAGGAACCGGTCCGGCATGAGCATGTTGACGCCGGACATGAACGTGGCGTGCGGCAGACCCCATGCGTTCACATGGAACTGGGGGACGACCACCAGCGTGGTGTCCTTGTCGGTCAGGCCCATCGACTCGGACATGTTGACCTGCATGGAGTGCAGGTAGATGGAGCGGTGGGAGTAGACGACGCCCTTGGGATCACCGGTGGTGCCGGAGGTGTAGCACATGGCGGCGGCCTGGCGTTCGTCGAGCTCGGGCCAGTCGTAGCTGGTCGGGCGTCCGGCGATCAGCTCCTCGTACTCGTGCACCCGGGGCGCCGCGCCGTCGAGCACGGAACGGTCTCCCGGCCCCGTGACGATCACATGCTCGATCGACGTCAGATGGGGGAGAAGCGGCGCGAGCAGCGGCAGCAGGGAGCCGTTGACGATGACGACCTTGTCGTCGGCGTGCTTGACGATCCAGATCAACTGCTCGGCGGGGAGCCGGAGGTTGAGCGTGTGGAGGACCGCGCCCATCGAAGGGATCGCGAGATACGCCTCGACGTGCTCGGCGTTGTTCCACATGAGGGTGCTCACCCGCTGGTCGCCGTCGACACCGAGCTCGTCGCGCAGCGCGTTCGCGAGCTGCGTGGCCCGCCGGCCTGTCTCGGCAAAACTGCGCCGCTGCGGCTCGGGCTCACCGGTCCAGGTCGTGACCTGGGACTTCCCGTGAATGGTCATCCCGTGTTCGAGGATGCGGGTGACAGTCAGCGGTACGTCCTGCATGGTGCTCAGCACGGCGTCCTCCCGGTGGGCGCTACGCGGCAGTAGAGTTCCGCTGATTCTGCTCACATACCAGTCGGTATGTCACTAGTCCCGAGAGTACGAATCGGTGTCGTTCGGCAAAATCAGGCCTGCCCGGCACGCTGCCGCCACCCGGGTTCACCGCACCGGAGCCAGCTCCGGGTCCTCCCTGAGCTTGCCGAGCGCCCGCGACACCGCGCTCTTCACCGTGCCGATGGACACCCCGAGCACCTCGGCCGTCTGGGCCTCGCTCAGGTCCTCGTAGTACCGCAGGACCACCATCGCCCGCTGCCGGTCCGGAAGCTTCAGCACGGCACGCCACATCGCGTCGTGGAGCGTCTGGCGCTCGGCCGGGTCGGGAGTCGGCGATGCCTCCTGCTCGGGCAGTTCGTCGCAGGCGAACTCGTCGACCTTGCGCTTGCGCCACTGCGAGGTCCGGGTGTTCAACAGTGCCCGGCGGACATAGCCGTCGAGCGCCCGGTGGTCCTCGATCCGTTCCCAGGCGACATACGTCTTGGTGAGCGCGGTCTGCAGCAGATCCTCGGCATCGCTCGGGTTCGCGGTGAGCGAGCGCGCGGCACGCAGCAGTACGGGCCCTCTTGCCCGTACGAACGAGGAGAACGACGGATACGGAGCGTGCGGAGCCCGTGAGGCGTACGAAGTGCGCGCGGCATACGGTGTGCGCGCGGCGTACGGGCCGTACGGGACGTGTCCGATGGTGGCAGCTCCCCCGGAGGTGCCCGTGCAGACTGGCGTGGTCATGGCTCCACGCTAGGAGCGGGCGCCGTCCCGGGGATCGGCCCCAGGTCCCGAAACCGCGTCCGCCTCAGGGTGTAGGGATGGGGCCTGCCCCACCTCCTGTAGGTGGAGTCGCCGTCATCAGGGCTCAGGGTCGCCCCCCGACGTCCCGCCCGGGCCCGGACGGCACCCCACTCGGGCAGCTGACCCGCACTCAGTCGTCCGCGCCCAGGATCAGTCCCGAGGTGGGCACGCCGGTGCCGGCCGTGACCAGGGTCCTGGCCGCCCCGGACAACTGGTTCACCGACGAGCCGCGGATCTGCCGGACCGCCTCCGCGATGCCGTTCATCCCGTGCAGATACGCCTCCCCCAGCTGGCCGCCGTGCGTGTTCAGGGGCAGCGCGTCGGCCGCGACGAAGTCGGCGGCCTCGCCCGGTGCGCAGAAGCCGAACTCCTCCAGCTGCATCAGGACGAACGGTGTGAAGTGGTCGTAGAGGATGCCCACATCGATGTCGGAGGGGGAGAGGCCGGAGTTCCGCCAGAGCTGCCGGGCGACCACCCCCATCTCCGGCAGGCCCGTCAGATCGTCGCGATAGAAACTGGTCATCTGCTCCTGCGCCCGCCCGGCCCCTTGGGCGGCGGCGACGATCACGGCGGGCGGTTGCGGAAGGTCCCGGGCCCGTTCCGCGCTGGTGACGACGATCGCCTGGCCGCCGTCGGTCTCCTGACAGCAGTCGAGCAGCCGCAGGGGTTCGACGATCCACCGCGATGCGGCATGGTCGGCCGGCGTGATCGGCTTCCCGTAGAAGTACGCCGCGGGGTTCCGGGCGGCATGGCGGCGGTCGGTGACCGCGACATGGCCGAAGACATCCGGCGTCAGCCCGTAGGTGTGCAGATAGCGCTGGGCGGCCATGGCGACCCAGGAGGCCGGCGTGAGCAGCCCGAAGGGGAGGTTCCAGCCGAGCGCCGCGCCCTCCGCGGTGGGCTCCCGCTGCTGCACCCCGGAACCGAACCTGCGTCCGGAGCGCTCGTTGAACGCGCGGTAGCAGACCACGACGTCGGCCACTTTGCTCGCCACGGCCAGGGCCGCCTGCTGGACGGTGGCGCAGGCCGCCCCGCCCCCGTAGTGGACGCGGGAGAAGAACGACAGCTCCCCGATGCCGGCCGCCTGGGCGACGGTGATCTCGGGGCTGGTGTCCATGGTGAAGGTGACCAGGCCGTCGACATCGCCAGGGGTCAGCCCGGCGTCGTCGAGGGCGGCCCGCACCGCTTCGACGGCCAGTTTGAGTTCGCTGCGCCCGGAGTTCTTGGAGAACTCTGTCGCCCCGATCCCCACGACCGCCGCCCTGCCGCCGAGCGAGTCGGCCCTGCGCACGCTCATGCCGCCCCCGCCGGAACGCTGATGGTCACCGTGCCGGTGACATGCCTGCCGAGACCGTTGGCTCCGACGACCGACACCTCGGCCGTCCCGTCGTCGCCGAGCGCGGTGACCGTGCCGCTCAGGACCATGGTGTCCCCCGGATAGTTGGGCACGCCCAGCCTGATGGCGACCTTGCGGAGCACTGCCGACGGACCGAAGCGCTCGGTGACGTACCTGCCGACCAGTCCGTTGGTCGTGAGGATGTTCATGAAGATGTCCGGGGAGCCCTTCTCCCGGGCGAGTTCCGCGTCATGGTGCACGTCCTGGTAGTCGCGGGAGGCGATGGCGCCCGCCACGATCAGCGTGCGGGTCACCGCGATCTCCAGCGGCGCCAGCTCCTCACCGACCTTCACTCCGGTCCCTCCTTCACCAGCGACTGGCCGATCTCCTGCAGTACTTCGCTGCCGCATCCCAGATAGGCGTCGAGCTGACGGCCCCAGAGGAAGTGGCGGTGTACGGGATGGTCGAGGTCCGCGCCCGTTCCGCCGTGCAGATGCTGTCCGGCGTGCACCACCCGCTTTCCGGCCTCCGACGCCCACCAGGCGGCGGTCAGCGCCTGCGGTCCGTACGGCAGTCCCGTGTCATACCGCCAGGCCGCCTCGTACGCGGTGACGCGTATCGCCTCGGTGTCCATATGGGCGTCGGCGGCGCGCAGCAGCACTGCCTGCTTGGTGGAGAGCGGGCGCCCGAACTGCTCCCGCGTGTTCGTGTGGGCGACGGCCCTGGCCAGCGAACCGGCGCACACCCCGGCCTGCAACCCGGCGAACGCAGTCCGGCTCGCGGCCAGCACCGCCTCGTACGCCCCGGCGCCACCGAGCCGCTCCCCGGGCGCCCCGTCCAGGACGAGCCGCGCCGCCGACCACGGCGCCGTGGTCTCCACCGGCTCCGTCACCACACCCGGATCAGCGGTCCGTACGATCCACAGCCCCCGGTCCGAGTCCGCGACAAGGACGAGACCCGCGTCCCGCAGCCACGGCACGTACGGCATGCTGCCGCTCAGCCGCCCCTCGCCGTCCGCCCGTATCCCACCGCGAGCCGGGAACGCCCCGGTGGCGACAGCCGTGCCGTCCCGCAGCGGAGGCAGCAGTCGCTCCCGCTGTTCGTCCGTGCCGTGACCGGCGACGGCGAGCAGCCCGTACACACAGCTCGCCGCGAACGGCACCTGCGCCGTCGTCCGGCCCTGCTCCTCCAGCAGGAGCACCAGGCCCAGCAGCCCGATCTCCTCCACGGCTGCGGTCAGCCCGGCCGCGCAGAGCTCCTTCCACAGCTCGGCGTCCGTCCCCGTGCCGGCTCCGGCCAGGCGCTCGTGCGTCGACAGATCCCCGAAGATCTGCGCCGCCAGCCCCTGTGCCGCGGTCTGCTCCTCGGTGGGTGCGAAGTCCATGTCAGCCCTCGCCTCCCCGGAAGACCGGAAGCTCCAACTCCGGGTCCGTGCGGAGGAATTCCAGCCGCACCGGCATTCCCGTCCGCACCTTGTCGTACGGCACGCCGACCACATTGCCGACCATCCGCACGCCCTCCGCCAGCTCTATCAGCGCCACCGCGTACGGCCCGCCCTCCGCGGAGGTGCTGAAGGCGGGGAAGTGCGGGTGATGCATCACGACGTAACTGAAGACGGTGCCCTCGCCGCTCGCCTCGACCGTGTCCCATTCCTGGCAGCCGCACCCGTTGCAGCCGGGCAGCCAGGGGAAACGCAGCGTCGCGCACTCGCCGCACCGCTGGATCAGCAGCCTGTGCTCGGCGACGCCCTGCCAGAACCCGGCGTTGTCCCGGTTGATCACCGGCCTCGGGCGCAGGCTCCGGCCGCTGCGGGGCGCCGCGCGCTTCACCACTGCCGGTGTGTACTTGAGGATCCGGAAGCGGTGCGTCCCGGCAGGCTCCCCTTCCGCGCGGACGTCCATCCGCGTCGTCACGAAGTAGCCCGTCCCCAGCTTGGTCGCCTTCCGCTCCGAGACCGACTCGATCACCGCGTCGAACGTGATCCGGTCGCCGGGCCGCAGCGGCCGCAGATATTCCTGCTCGCAGTCGGTCGCGACCACCGAGGTGTACCCCGCGCCGTCGAGCAGGCCGAACAGGTCCTCGTATGCCTGGGAGCGGTCGGTGTGCCCCGAGAGGCCGCCCATCGTCCACGCCTGCAGCATCGTCGGCGGGGCGATCGCCTCCGGCCCCGTGTAGGCGGGGTTGGTGTCCCCCATCGCCTCGCACCAGTGCCTGATCATCGGCTCGTTGACGAGATCCTTGCCGATGCCCGCGGTCGCGGCGGCACGCCCCTCGAACTCCTTGAGCCGCCCGTACAACTGATCCGACCCGCCCGGTTCTTCCCGCCCTTCCCGCGCGCCCGTCACCGCTTGCCCCTCTTCATGCCGAGCCGCATCGTCGCGACGATCTCCCGCTGCACCTCGCTCACTCCGCCCCCAAAGGTGTTGATCTGCGCCGCCCTGTTCATCCGCTCCAGCTCCCCGTCCCCGAAGGAGCCGGGCGAACCGCCCCGGATCGTCCCGGCCTCGCCCGTGATTTCCTGGCAGATCCGATACACCTCGACAGCGCTCTCGGTTCCCACGAACTTCACGCCGCTCGCCTCGCCCGGGGCCAGCGATCCCGCCCCGACATCCCCCACCAGCCGCCAGTTGAGCAGGCGCGTCGCCGCCAGCCGGGCGAACGCCTCGGCCAGCCGGGTCCGCACCCACGGCTCGTCCACCGGACGCCGGCCCGTCAGCGGGTCGGGGGTGCGAGCGAAGGTGAGTGCCGCCTCGTAGAAGTCCTCGGCCTGCATTCCGATGGCGGCGAGAGCCACCCGTTCATGGTTCAGCTGGTTGGTGATCAGTCCCCAGCCGCCGTTCTCCGCTCCGACAAGATGAGTGGCGGGCACCCGTATCGCGTCGTAGTAGGTGGATGTCGTGGTCAGCCCGCCCACGGTCTCGATCGGCGTCCAGTCGAACCCCGGGGCATCCGTCGGGACCAGAATGATCGAGATGCCCTGGTGCTTGGGTGCATCCGGGTCCGTGCGGCAGGCGAGCCAGATCCAGTCGGCGTTCTGCGCATTGCTGGTGAAGATCTTCTGCCCGTCGATCACCCAGGAGTCGCCGTCCCGCACGGCCCTGGTGCGCAGCGCGGCCAGGTCCGTACCGGCCTCCGGCTCGCTGTAGCCGATGGCGAAGACGACGTCGCCGCTGAGGATCCTGGGCAGGAAGTACGCCTTCTGCTCCTCGGTCCCGTATTTCATCAGCGTCGGCCCGACGGTGTTGAGGGTGACCATCGAAACGGGCGCCCCTGCCCGGTAGGCCTCGTCGAAGAAGACGAACTGCTCGTCGGGGCCGCGCCCCCGGCCGCCGTACTCGACGGGCCAGCCGAGTCCGAGCATCCCGTCCGCGCCGATCCGGCGCAGCAGTCGGCGTTGCTCGGCCGGGTCTTCGACCCCGGGCCCCGTCCTCGCGTCCCTCCCGGGCATCACCTTGCTGAAGTACGTGCGGAGTTCGGCGCGCAGCTGTTGCTGACGCTCCGTCTGGGCGAGGTGCACGGCGGCTGCCTCCCGGACACGGGCGTACGGATCAGGGTTTCTGACTGTCCGTCAGATCCGTGCTCGCTGTCAAGGTCGCCGACACTCCGGCGCGGTCGCCGGGTAACGCGAAGCGGCCTGCACAAGGACACCGAAGTGCCCTCGCACAGGCCGCTGTTCAACCAGCCGTGACCGACCCCCCGTCCGGCCCATGACCGGTCGGGGGTCACCAGAGATTGGTGAAGTTCACCACGACGTTCTCGTTGTGCTGGTGGATCGCGGTGAACGCCGATCCGTTCACCTGCGCGGAGTTGCTCTGGTTCGACGCTCCGGAGCCGACGGCCTGCTGCTGCGACGTGGACGAATTACCGGAGTTGTTGCCACCGACGCCGCTGCCGACGACCGTCGCAACGGCCGCGTTCGATCCGTCGTTCGCGAACGAACCGCTGTCGGCCTGGGCCACGCCGCCGAAAAGCGCGGCGGCGAGGGGCAGAGCTACAACAGCGGCGAGGGCACGAGCGGTACGGATGCTTGCCATGTCAATTCCTCCAGGAAGCGGAAGTACGGCTTGTCCCGAGGCAGTTGGCCGACCGCCCCGGTGTTGGTCACGACGTCGCGAGACCAGAGTTGCCCACCGAATCCCCGGCGAACCACCCATGTGATCCGATTCCCCCGCAAGCATGATGACCACCCGATAAACCTTCTCGCGCCCCCCAAAGCCCCAGCTCACACCCCTCCTGCGCCCCCATCCGCCCCCTCCGGGCCGTCCAATCCCGCACACACCAAGAGGAGAAGCGTTCCGGCACCCGACCCTGCCAAGCCCCCTTCCCTTCTTCGAACACCTGTACGAAAATAGAGTCATGGCCATCACCGACCGGCAGACCGCCACCCTGGCCCTCGCCCACGCACTCTCCGCAGCCGAGCGCGGGCTCCCCGTCATCCCGCTCTCCGCCGGCAAGCTCCCCGCCCTGCCTTCTCCGCACCGGAACGAAGACCGGCCGGTCACCTGCCGGGGCGCCTGTGGCCTTCTGGGACACGGCGTCCACGACGCCACCACCGACCCCGCCGCCGTACGCGCCCTCTTCGCCGCCGCCCCCTGGGCCACCGGCTATGGCATCGCCTGCGGCCGGCCCCCGCACCGCCTCATCGGCATCGACCTGGACATCGACACCACCGGTCGCAACGACTCCGCCGTCTCCCTCCAACAGCTGGCACTGCACCACCTGTTCACCATCCCGCCGACCGTCACGGTCCTCACCCCCAGCGGCGGCCGCCACATCTGGCTGACCGGCCCGCCCGGCATCTGCATACCGAACTCCGCGAGCCGGCTCGCACCCGGCATCGACATCCGCGGCGCCGGCGGCTACCTGGTGGGCCCCGGCTCGGTCACCGCCCGTGGCACCTACCGGCTCGCACCGGGCACCGCCGACCTCCCGCCGGCCCCCTGCCCCCGCGCACTCCTCCACCTGCTCACACCCCCCGCGCGCCCTCACCACCCCACGCCCCGGGCCGACCAGGGCCGGGGACTGGTCCGGTTCGTCCTGGCAGCACGCGAGGGTCAGCGCAACACACGGCTCTTCTGGGCAGCCTGCCGCGCCTACGAACACGGCTTCGGCGACACCCTGGCGGACGCCCTCGCCCACGCCGCCGTCACCACCGGCCTCACCGAACGCGAAGCCCGCGCCACCATCGCCTCGGCGGCCCGCCTCAGCAGAGGCTGTCCGAACGAATCAGGGACGACGTAAAGCGGGACTCAAGCGCAGAGCGCGCCGCGCTACGCGGCCGGTGCCAGTCCCGCCTGTACTCGTCGCGATGCTGCGGGAGCACATCAAGCAGTACGGACCGGGCGGGGATAGCCGCCTCTTCCGCGCGCATGCAGGCGTATCGCTCTGGATCAATGCAGGGGTCGACCCGGTCGAGGTGGCGCGCCCCGCCGGCCACAGCATCGCGGTGCTCTTCCCCTTCTGCAGGAAGATCCTGCGCGGTCAGCAGGACCGGGCCAATCAGTCCAATCAGCTCTTCGGCAGGGAGCTGAGCAGCAACGATGAGGGGTGATCCTGGCCCACACATGGCCCACACGGGCTGATCAACCGTGGGATTCAGGCGCCCGGGGTGAGACGGGGTGAAACGCGGGAGGGGTGTCTTTCGGCGAGAGACACCCCTCCCGACCAGCATCTGCGCTGACCTGCAAGCGGTGGGTGCGGGATTTGAACCCACGGTGACTCGCGCCACGACGGTTTTCAAGACCGGTCCGCATATCGCCACTACGAGCCTTTGACCTGGGCATACAGGTCCGGCAAGACTCGCATGCGCACTTCCTGGCCGGAGGTTGGCCGACCGCTCCCGTCAGCGACTCCTTCGTCCCGCCCCGCCACCACACTCGCGGTAGTCGGTCGAACTGGCTAGTCCTACAGGGACACATCCGGTTGCGACCTGCGGCGATGCACAAGGCCGCCGCCTCCTGGCCCCTTCCCGTGTGGCCAGGCTGATGTGTCCCCGTAGTACTAGATCCATGCCCGGGGGCGGGCACGGTCACTGGGGGGACTGCTGGACCCCCGCTCTGCGCCTGCCGCTAGAGTGCGATGCTTGTTCGATTCGCCGCGGGGCGGAGGGGGAGGCGCTGTGAGCGCACAACTGAGAGACACCGCCGGGGAGTTGGCGGAGATATTGTGGCGGGAACACACCGTGTACCGGGAGCGGTCCGGCGGTGTGGTCATCCGGGGTGAGCATGTACGGCGGTGGATCAGCCTCGCTCCGGCGGGCGGCCGGGACGAGGTCCTCGTACGCGCGGGGCGCATCCTGGACGGCGGCACCACCGCTCCGGCGCGTTCGGAGGCCGTGGTGCTCCTCTCCGCCGGTACAGGCGTGCTCGCCGCGACCTGCCGTCGCCTGCTCGCCGAGGCGGCGGCCGATGTGGCGCCGGTCGCGCCAGGACGGGCAGCGCCCGGGCGGTCCAAGCGGTCCAAGCGGTCCGGGAAGGCCGCACGGCCCAAAGGCAGTGGGAAGCACACCAGTTTCGGTTCATGGGTGATCCTCGCCTGCATCGCCGGTGTGATCGCCCTGTACGTCTACAGCACCGCGATGCACGGCTAACCAGTACTGCAGGGACACATCAGCCTGGCCACACGGGAAGGGGGCCGCAGGTTGGCCACACGCACTGGTCAGACCCGGTACACGCCCGACCCGGGGTGAGACACGGTGAACGCAGAAGGGGCGCCTCTCGGTGAGAGACACCCCTTCTGACCAGCATCTGCGCTGACCTGCAAGCGGTGGGTGTGGGATTTGAACCCACGGTGACTCGCGCCACGACGGTTTTCAAGACCGTTCCCTTAGGCCGCTCGGGCAACCCACCCCGCGCCCTCGGCCCATGGACCGAGGTTGACGCGAGGACAGCCTAGCCGGTCAGCTGTCACCCTTGCGCTCCCCCAGGGTGACTTCGGCCGTTGCCGTCTTGCCGTCGCGCTTGTAGGTCAGTGTCACCCGGTCGCCGGGCTTGTGGGTCCAGATCTCGCCGATCAGAGTCGGGCCGCTGTCGATCACGGTGTCGTTGAACTTCGTGATGACATCGCCCGCCTTGAGGCCGGCCCGGTCGGCGGGGCCGCCCTTCGCCACGGCTGCCGTACCACCCGTGCCCTGGTCGGGGATGGCGGCGCCCCCGGTCCTCTCGTCCATCGTGACCGTGGCGCCGATCACCGGGTAGACCGGCTGGCCGGTCTTGATCAGCTGCTGGGCGACGTTCGTCGCCTGGTTGATCGGGATTGCGAAGCCGAGGCCGATGGAGCCCGCCTGGGTCTGACCGACACTGCTGCCGGTCGACTGGATGGCCGAGTTGATGCCGATGACCGCGCCGCGCGCATCGAGCAGCGGGCCGCCGGAGTTGCCCGGGTTGATCGAGGCGTCGGTCTGCAGGGCGCTCATGTACGAGTTGCTGCCGCCGGAACCGTCACCGGAGGCGACCGGGCGGTTCTTGGCGCTGATGATGCCCGTGGTCACCGTGTTGGACAGGCCGAACGGGGCGCCGATCGCGATCGTCGAATCACCGACCGCCACCTGGTCCGAGTTGCCGAGGGGCAGCGGAGCGAGCCCCGGCGGCGGGTTCTTCAGCTTCAGAACGGCGACGTCGTAGCCCTGCGCCCGGCCGACCACCTCGGCGCCGTACTTCTTGCCGTTGGAAAACGTCACCGTGAGCTGGCCGCTGTCCGCCGCGGAGGCCACCACGTGGTTGTTGGTGAGGATGTGGCCTTCCTTGTCGTACACGAAGCCGGTGCCCGTACCGCCCTCGCCGTCACCGCTCTGCGCATCGATGGTGACCACGCTCGGCAGCGCCTTGGCCGCCACGCCCGCGACCGTGCCGGGATCGCGCTTGAGGTCCTGCGGGTTGGCCGACGCCGCGACCGTGGTCGAGCCGTTCCGGTCGGCCGCCCAGTAGCCGAAGGCACCGCCGATACCGCCCGCGATCAGCGCCGCCGCTGCCACTGCGGCCACCAGGCCGCCCATACCTCGCTTGCGCGGGCCCTCGGGGGAGTGGAGCTGGGCCGGGGCACCCCAGACCGGACCGGCACCGCCGCCGTCCGCGCCATGGTGCGCGTACGCGGGGACGGCGGGAGGGGGCGGGGGCCAGTTGGCTTCGGCGGCCGACTGGAGCCCGGGGGGAGGCGTACCCGGCACGGAAGCCATGGGGGTGGTCGCTGTGGCCGGTTCCTCCGTCGGGGGGTACGGCTGCTGCGCCCGGGGCGACTGCTGCGCGGCTGCCGCGTCCGGCGTCTGCGGGGACGCCGGGGTGTCGGGCGTGCTCTCAGGTGGCCCCTGAGGAGCATCGGCCGGCACTGGAGGTGCGGACGGAACGGACGGAACGGCCTCGGCCGCAGTGCCCTCGTTGCCCTCGTTCTCTGTGCTCACAGCTCTTTAACTCCTCGGTTCCACATCATTTTCGGCAAGAGATCCGCTGTGCACGTGTCCCGGGACAGTTTTTCCCAAGGCGCGTCGGGCCACTGTAAGCAGGACCTGTGCATCCGCACGCCAATCTTTACATCCGGCAAAACGGTCTCCCGGTACGAGGTGCCCACAGCCGCGTCGCAAGGTGCGGACACCCGTGGCGCAAGCTGTACGCAGCAGTGGCTTGTCGGTGACACGATGACGCAGTGACCCACGCACGGCAGCAATCCACGCACCACTCCATCCAGGTCATTGCCCACCGAGGCGCGTCCGACGACGCCCCCGAGCACACCCTGGCCGCATACCGGAAGGCGATCGAGGACGGCGCCGACGCGCTGGAGTGCGATGTACGGCTCACCGCCGACGGCCATCTCGTCTGCGTACACGACCGCCGGGTGAATCGCACCTCCAACGGCCGCGGCGCCGTCTCCGCGCTGGAGCTCTCCGAGCTCGCCGCCCTCGACTTCGGCTCCTGGAAGGACCGCGAGGAGTCGGAGTCCCCGGACTGGGATCCGGTACCGGGGGAACTCACCTCCGTGCTGACTCTGGAGCGACTGCTGGAACTGGTCGCCGAGACACGGGCAGCCGGGCACCCGCTCCAGCTGGCCATCGAGACCAAGCACCCCACCCGCTGGGCGGGCCAGGTCGAGGAGCGGCTGCTGCATCTGCTGAAGCGCTTCGAATTCGACGTTCCGCCGGCCGAAGGCCCTTCGCCGGTACGGATCATGAGCTTCTCGGCACGCTCCCTGCACCGCATCCAGGCCGCGTCCCCCACCCTGCCCACCGTCTATCTGATGCAGTTCGTCTCGCCGCGCCTGCGTGACGGGCGACTGCCGGCCGGGGCGCGGATCGCCGGCCCGGGGATGCGGATCGTACGCAGTCACCCCGGCTACATCGAGCGGCTGCACCGTGCGGGCCACCGCGCGCATGTCTGGACGGTCAACGAACCCGAGGACGTCGAGCTCTGCATCGATCTCGGCGTCGAGGCAATCATCACGAACCGCCCGAAACAGGTTCTGTCACAACTGGGACGCTCTTAACATCAGTTACACGGAGTACACCGGCGCATTCGAACCGCATTCGATCGTTACGAGTGCGTCACCGGCAGGCGATTGGCCGGTTTCCGGTCCAGTCCAGGAGGGCATCCACTCCGTGGCGTGGGGCAAAGGAGGTCTCGGGGGTGGCGTTGGTGGTGGCACAGGAAGTGCCCACGTCGTCGAGCATGGCCGTACCCCATGGCCCTGCGGGCGTGGGTCAGGCGCGGCACCGGATGCGTGAGCAATTGCGCAGCTACGGGGTGCGGGATTCGGTCGTCGACGATGCTGTATTGATCCTTTCCGAACTACTCAGCAATGCCTGTCGGCACGGCAGGCCGCTGGGACGGCACACAGATGTGGGTGACGGCGACATCCGCGCCGCATGGCGCGTGGACAGAACAGGCGGCCTGACCGTCGAAGTGACGGACGGAGGCGGTCCGACCCGACCGATTCCGGCCACACCGTCGGTGACGGCGCGCGGCGGCCGCGGGCTCAACATCATCAGTGCGCTCGCCGAGGAGTGGGGCGTACGCGACAGCTCGTCCGGCGAGGTCACCGTCTGGGTCCTCGTCAGAGAGGGGCACGGGCGGGTGTCCGGAGTACAGGGTGTGCCGGGGCTCGACGGGCTGGGCTTCGCGGACGCCTTCGACGACATGGGCTGACGTTCCCGCGCGGGTACGGATGCCTGCGGTGACGGCGATACGGGTACCCGTACCGGCACACGTGTCGATGGACAGGCGTACGCATGGGCGTTACGCACTCCCGTACCACCGGGCGCGCAGGCGGATGTGTCCCGGACGCGACACGGCCAGCTAGGCTCGCGGCCCAGACCGCACTGTCACAATCGGGAGAAAGCCCACCATGGCCAAGAAGCGCCCTCAGACCAAGGCCGGGAAGCAGCAACTCAAGGACGGCGAGATCCCTGTGGTCGGGGCTCGCGAGCCCTGCCCGTGCGGTTCGGGCCGCCGCTACAAGGCGTGTCACGGCCGCGCCGCCGCCCAGGCGGTGACCGAGCTCGTCCACCGTCCCTTCGAGGGCCTGGCCGGCGAGTGCGGCTGGGTCGCCCTGCGTGAGCTTGTACCCGCGGCAACGGTCGAGCTGACGCTGAAGGGCGGGCTGCCCGAGGGTGTGCCCTCCGTGACTCTCGCGACCGTCCTGCCCATGGCGTGGCCGGCGCTCCGCCGCGACGACGGCTCGGTGCTGCTCGCCCTGCAGAACGACACCCCGTCCGGCGACCTCAGCCGTGACCTCGCGGATACGCTGCAGCGGGCGCTGGCCGCCGAGCCGGGTTCGCCCGTGGCCGCGCGGCGGGCACCGGCCGACGGTCCGCGGCTGCAGGACGTACTCGACCCCGATGCGGCGTTCGAGCCCGTTGTCCACTCCGGCTTCGAGTTCTGGGTCCAGGACGCGGAGAACGCCACGCCCGAGGTGTCCGCGTCCCTGGAGCGCGCGAACGAGGCGGCGATCCCGACGACCCTGCTCTCCGGCGTGGACGCCGCGTACTGGTGCGAGACCCCGGAGAAGAACCACCTGCGCTGGGTCATGCCGCACCCCGAGGAGCAGCTCCTCGACGCGCTCGCCCGGCTGCACGCCGCAGGCACCTCCTCGCTGGGCGAGGGGACGCGGCTGGTCGGCTCCTTCCGGGCGCACGGGCTGATGGTCCCGGTCTGGGATCTGCCGAGCGCGATGGGGGCCGCGGAGTGCGAGAAGCCCGCGGCCGAGCTCGCGGAGCGGCTGACGGCGGCGCTCGCCTCGGACGCGCCGCTCACCGCCGAGGAGCGGCGGGCCCGTGGCGGGCTCACCAACCGCCAAGTGACGCTCAGCTGACAGTGACGACCCCCGGGCCCGTTCGGTGACGCATGTCACAACTCGCCGTACTCACAGGTAAATCGCTGTCCTAATACGCGAGATCGAATTTGCGAACGGCAGATCTCTTGTTACCGTTCTAGAAGCCCGGTCGCTGGTGCATCCCCCGTCGCCAGCGATCGGGCATTCTCATTTCCGGGTACGGCACACAGCGCGCGATACGGCGCACGAGCCCGCGCACGCCCCCTCACCGGTACAGCCCCACACTCGTCTCCACGTCGGGCCCCGGCAGCCCAGCACCTGTGCACCGTCGTCAACCCGGCGCGACAGAACCCGGATTGACGACGGGCCGCCATCGGCAGCGGAGCCTCCCCCACCGACGTACCGCCGGTTCCGCAGGACCGGCCGGCCTCGGACAGAAGCGGGAACTCCCTTATGGATACCCCTCCACAGAGCCACTCGAATAAATCTTCGAGGAATACTTCGAGAGGGTTCTGGAAGATCCATCAGAAATCCCTGCGCCGACGCACTTTGCAGCGGCAGACTTTGCATTGACCGGCATGAGACCGGGACTGATGGAGTGGCCGGGAGAAGACGGGCGCGGAACCGGAGCCATGAACGCTGCCACACCCGCGATACCGATCACGCGGAGAATCACGCGACCCCACCTGTCGGCATCCGTGGATGCCTGTCAGATTCGCCCGAATTTCTGACGATACGCCGGAGATGTCAGCAGAATATGAACACCCCGGTACCGCACGCCCTTTTACACCGGGAACTCCGGTCGGCTCACGTCCGAACGAGTGAGCCGACCGCGGGTTCCGCCCCACAGGGGCGCGGCGCACCCGCCGACCGCCCGCCGACCACTCGTCAGTAGGCGAGCCGACTTCCGCCGTCCGGTGCACCGTTGCTCGCCTCGACCAGTGCGTCGAGTACCGCCCCCACATCCGGCAGCCACGGCGCGGCGGATCCGGGGACAGGCTCCCCCCTGTTCGGGCGCGGCCGGGAGCTCGCGGAAGGAGCTCGTTCCCAGCGCACCTGCCCTGCCCCCACCTCGGACGGCGGAAGGACGAGATAGCCGCCCTCACCGTGGAAACGCAGCGAGCTGGGCACCCGGTCCTTGGCGTGCAGCAGCTCGCCGAGCCGTTCGAGGGTGTACGGAGCGACCAGCAGCGACCACCGGGTCGGCGTCGCCACTACGGGGCCGAGCCGTGCGCCCATCCGGTCCAGCTCGGCCAGCGCCCGGGCGGCCGCCACGGCCGGCAGGCTCAGCGCGCACGGGGCGCGTCCGCCGGTGGCCAGCACGATCGGGGCGGTGGGCCGGTTGGCCCACCACCAGCGCACCATGCGCTCGTCGGTGGTCGCCGCGAGGAGACCGGGATCGAAGGGGTGTGCGCCGGGTACGGCGCACTCGGGATCGGGACAGGCACAGCCACGGCCACGGTCACCGCGCCCACCGGCCGCCTCGAGTCCCACTCCGGGGAGCACGGGCCACTGCCATGCGGTGGCACAGGTCAGGACCGCGTCCAGTTGGGCGGGCCTCACCCTGCGCCGGAGCCGGAGCCTGCGTCGCCTTCCGAGGATCTCGCGCATGAGCGCTCGTTCCTTTCCGTTGAACGCCGAGGGTCCACATCACACCACGCGCGCATCACAGCACGCGTGCATCACTTCACTGTGCGTACATGCTCTTCAAATCTGCGGTACGGGTGGGTCGTCGGTACCGAGCACGCTCTGAGCCGGTTCGAGCAGGGGCGAGACGAGTCCGGGCACAAGCATGGCGAGGAGCAGCGCACGTATCGCGCCTGCCGTCCCAGGGTGCAAACCCCGCCACTCGGGGGTGGGGGCGTAGCCGTCACAGATGAGGACGTCCGGGCCCGCTGCCAGGTTCCGGGGCGATCGGAACTGCCCCTGACCGTCATCGATTACGTACCCAGCATGCCCGAAATGACGCTCCCTCTGGGACTTCACCCCGAGAACACCCCCTGTCGAGCACACCCAGTCGACCGCAAATAGCCGCCACAGGGTGCACTTTTTGGCCAACTTATGAGTCACTTGGACACCACAAATCCCGCAGGGACAATGCTGGACATGGCCTTACTTGTGCGTGTACATGTGGATGCTGCGTGCACACGTGGATGCACTGATAGCGGCGCAGAATGACATGGGGGTTTGCGATGCTATTCGACGAATCGCACCGGTTGGAAAGCCGACTGCCATGAGCGCCCCGCACCTGCCGAAAGTGGCTGGAATCGATCCCATGGTTCCTGTTTCAGCGCACACTGCCGGCTCTCTGTCCGAAGGACCGGCCGCCCCCGGAGCGTTCATCCAGGACCGGCTGGCCGGCTGGGTCTCCGACCTCACCACGCTGCACGAACTCACCGAGCGGCTGGCCAGAACCAGCACGCTCGACGATGCGCTGCACGAACTGCTGGACGCCGGAGCCGCCCTGGTCGGTGCCCGCCGCGGTCTGGTCGTCTTCGAACCGTCCGACCACCGCGGCCCCGTAAGCACCATCGGCCTCGGACTCGCCCATGCCGAGCTCGGGCACATCGAGACGGTGCCGCGCAGCGCCACCTCCTACGGCCGGATCCTGGAAGGGCTCCCGGACGCCGAAGGAGCGCAGACCACCCCCGATCTGCTCGGCGACACCAGCCTGGATCCCCGCCGCCGCGAGGTCGCCGCCCGGCTCGGATACGCCGCCAGCTACGCCCTGCCGCTCACCGCCGAGGCGACCGGCAGACTCGGTGCCGCCGTCTGGCTGTACGACGAACCCGCCGAACCACTGGAACGCCAGCGCCATCTCATGGGCCTCTACGCCGGATACGCCGGCGAGCATCTGGCCAGGCTGCTGGAGCTGGAGCGGGCCAGGGCAGATGTCGCCACCGTCACGGAGGAGCTGCTGCCCAGCCGACTGCCCCGGGTCACCGGCGTACAGCTGGCCGCACGCCATCGCACGGCGCCGCAGGGCGGCGGCGACTGGTACGACGCGCTGGCTCTGCCGGAAGGTGCGCTCGGTCTCGCCGTGGGCTCGGTGAACGGCTCCGGCCCGAGCGCCCTGGCCGCCATGGGCAGGCTGCGTGCCGGTCTGCGGGCGTACGCGGTGATGGAGGGCGAGGATCCGGTCGCCGTGCTCTCGGATCTGGAACTGCTGCTGCGGCTGACCGAACCCGCCCGTTCCGCAACCGCCCTGTTCGCCTACTGCGAACCCGCCCGCCGCAAGATCCTGCTGGCCGGCGCCGGCCACACCCCGCCGCTCGTGATCGGCGACCGGCGCACCGAGTTCATCGAGACCTCGGTCTCCGCACCGCTGGGCATGCTCGCCTGCTGGGAGGCGCCCAGCGTGGAGATCACTCCCGCGCCCGGCGAGACCGTACTCCTCTACACCGACGGGCTGCTGCGCCGCACCGGCGACTCGATGGACCGGGCGTTCGCACGGCTCCACACGGCGGCGGCGTGCGTACCGAAGGCGCTGCGTGGCGACGCCGGGTCCGTTGCCGACCACGTGCTGCGGACCGTGCTGCCGAACGGGCTCGACCAGGGCAACAGCACGGAGGACGTGGTCATTCTGGCCGCGCGCTTCGACTGAGCCGGCCGGCCCGCCCCGACTGCGCTGTGCAACCCGCCGCGGCCAAGCTGTGTAACAGGTCTTCCGGCCCTGTGCCCCCTTCCGTACGCCCGTACGATGGACGGGGTCCAGTGTCGTATCAAGGAGAGACAAATCGTGGCTGAGGAGCTCACCCCGGAGAACCCGGAGACCGAAGAAGAAGAGACGGTCAAGCAGCGGAAGAACGGCCTGTACCCGGGCGTCTCCGATGAACTCGCCGCGAACATGAAGTCCGGTTGGGCCGATACCGAGCTGCACGGCCTCGAACCCATCGCCCAGGCCGAGCACACCGCCGCCCGCCGCGCCGCGCTCTCCGCCCGCTTCCCCGGTGAGCGTCTGGTCATCCCCGCGGGCAAGCTGAAGACCCGCTCCAATGACACCGAGTACGCCTTCCGCGCGTCCACCGAGTACGCGTACCTCACCGGCGACCAGACCCAGGACGGCGTCCTCGTACTGGAGCCGACCCAGGACGGGCACGAGGCGACCATCCACCTGCTGCCGCGCTCCAACCGCGAGAACGGCGAGTTCTGGCTCGACGGCCAGGGCGAACTGTGGGTCGGCCGCCGCCACTCCCTCGCCGAGGCCGAGCAGCTGCTGGGCATCCCGGCGAAGGACGTGCGCGAGCTCCCGGCCACGCTGGTCGAGGCCACCGGCCCGGTCCGTAACGTCCGCGGCCACGACGCCGGCATCGAGGCCGCGCTGACCGACAAGGTCACCGCGGAGCGCGACGAGGAACTGCGCGTCTTCCTCTCCGAGGCCCGACTGGTCAAGGACGCCTTCGAGATCGCGGAACTGCAGAAGGCCTGCGACGCCACCGCACGCGGCTTCGAGGACGTCGTCAAGGTTCTCGACAAGGCCGAGGCGACGAGCGAGCGCTACATCGAGGGCACCTTCTTCCTGCGCGCCCGCATCGAGGGCAACGACATCGGCTACGGCTCGATCTGCGCGGCCGGCCCGCACGCCACCACCCTGCACTGGGTGCGCAACGACGGCGCGGTGCGCTCCGGCGAGCTGCTGCTGCTCGACGCCGGTGTGGAGACCAATGACCTCTACACCGCCGACGTGACGCGCACCCTTCCGATCAACGGCACGTTCACGCCGCTGCAGCGGAAGATCTATGACGCCGTGTACGAGGCCCAGGAAGCGGGCATCGCGGCCGTCAAGCCCGGTGCCGACTACCGCGACTTCCACGACGCCGCGCAGCGCGTGCTCGCCGAGAAGCTCGTCGAGTGGGGCCTGCTGGGCGACCTGTCCGTGGACAAGGTCCTGGAGCTGGGCCTCCAGCGCCGCTGGACGCTGCACGGCACCGGCCACATGCTCGGCATGGACGTCCACGACTGCGCCGCCGCGCGCACCGAGACGTACGTCAACGGAACGCTTGAGCCCGGCGTATGCCTCACGGTCGAGCCCGGTCTGTACTTCCAGACCGACGACCTGACCGTCCCCGAGGAGTACCGGGGCATCGGCGTCCGGATCGAGGACGACATCCTCGTCACCGAGGACGGCAACCGGAACCTCTCCGACAAGCTGCCGCGCCGGGCCGACGAGGTCGAGGCGTGGATGGCTCAGCTCAAGGGCTGATCCGGAACGTCCGGCAGGTCCGGCGACGGACCTCCACGCGTCGAAGGGCGCCCCGCTCAGGACACCATGAGCAGGGCGCCCTCCCGCCATTTCAGGACCTTGTCGAAACTCACCACGGCGCCACGGCCGGGACGGTTGCCGAAGTGGACGTGATCGGCAAGCTGCTCGATCAGACAGAGACCCCGGCCGTCCTCCGCACTGAGCGACGGGTGCAGCTGGGGATCGGGCTGCTGCGCGGAAGTACGCAACGTACGCCGGGCGGGGAAACCGGGCCCAGAATCGGCGACTTCGATACGGCACTTCTCGCCGTCCAGATAAGCGGTGACCCGGTACTGCCCACAGGCCGTACCCGCGGGCTCGTCCCATACGTCCCACGGATCCCGGCCGACGCTCCGTTCTCCCTGGACCCTGTGGTCACCGCCGTGCTCAACGGCGTTTGCGCAGGCCTCGCTGAGCGCAACCGAGAGGTCGAAGGAGATCTCCGGATCCACGCCCGCGGTCTCCATCGCGCCCAGCAGGAAACGACGGGCGAGCGGAACGCTCGCAGCCTCGCGCCGCAAATGGAGGGACCACCAGATGCTCATGCTCCAGCCTCCTGGCTGCGGCTCGACATACCGTTACGTATTGCCGTGCAGGACCGTTCGTAAGCACAGACCGGATGTGAGACCGCTCATTCGGCGGATACCAGCACTCCGTACACCCGTGTATGCCAGATCCGGCCGATGGCCTCGACCGGTGTCCAAACCGGTCACAGCGGCCCCGGCCCGCATCCCATCGGACGGAAGGTGACCTTCCGGACCTGCCGTACGGAGGCCCGGGGCACGGTGCGATGATGACCCCGCCATGTCTATGCCTGTCGCACGCGCCGGAGCCGGTCTGCGGCTCCTGAGGGCCGCGGTGTTCACCGCGGTCTGTGTCGCGCTGTCCGCGGCAGGTCACTCCCTGGCTTCCTGCGCGGCCGTCCCCTGGTGGACCCTGCTCGCCGGATTCCTGGGGATCTTCGCGGTGACGGCACCGCTCGCCGGACGCGAGCGCTCACTGCCGTCCATCGCCGCCGCGCTGGCCGGTGGACAGATCGCCCTGCACACCCTCTTCGGCGTGGGTACGCACACCACCTCGACGGACACCGCGGCGGGCGACGACTCACTGATCCGGTTCGCGGCAAGCCTCGTGTGCGGCATGGGACCCGCGCAGTTGAACGCCGCCGAAGCGCACCGCATCGTCACCACCGCGGGCATCGACCCGGCGTCGGTGACGGCCGGCGGACACCAGCACATGGCCTCCGCAACCGGCTCGGACCCGGCCGCCCTCGCCGGTCTGCTGCCCAGCCTGCCCATGCTGCTCGGCCACCTGCTGGCCGCCGTTGCCACCGGCTGGCTGCTGCGACGCGGCGAGATCGCCCTGTTCCGGCTGGCCCGGCTCTCCGCGCACGGCGCCCAGCAGGTCGCGGCCGGAGCCCGGTTGCGTGCGCTGCGCGCCGCGCTCGCGCTCGTGAACGCCCTGCGCGCCGGACTTCCCGGGGGCGCGGCAACCGGGCCGCGCACCCCCCGTACCGCGGCCGACGCCCCGTCCCCGGCCACCGGGGACCCCTTGCAGCACATGGTGATCAGGCGCGGGCCGCCACCCGTATACGCACTCGCAGCCTGACGCGACACCCTCCGCTCGATGCACGCACGACTCGGCTCACGCACCCACCCGGTGCCGTGCGGGTAGGCATACGCACGCCGCACGTGAGGTAGAGGTGTCGCGATGCCGTCGCGCACCCGCGCGCCGGACCACCTTTCCTTCGTGCTTCCGTGGAGAGATTCCTGTCATGAACGTTTCCCGCATCGCCTTCGTCGGCGGCATCGCCGCATCCACCGTGCTGATCCTCGCCGGTACGGCCTCCGCGCACGTCAGCGTGCAGCCCCAGGGCGAGGCCGCCAAGGGCGGTTACGCCACCGTCAACTTCAAGGTTCCCAACGAGCGCGACGACGCCTCGACGACCAAGGTCGAGGTCAACTTCCCGACCGACCATCCGCTGGCCTCCGTCATGCCGCAGGCCGTGCCCGGCTGGGACATCGAGGTCACCAAGAGCAAGCTGGCCAAGCCGCTCGAGATGCACGGCCAGAAGATCAACGAGGCCGTCTCCAAGGTCACCTGGACGGCCAAGGGCGACAAGGACGAGCGCGGCATCCGCCCGGGCGACTTCCAGCAGTTCCCGCTCTCCATCGGCCAGCTTCCCGAGGACGCCGACCAGCTGGTGTTCAAGGCCATCCAGACGTACGACAACAAGGAAGTCGTCCGCTGGATCGAGGAGCAGAAGGACGGTGCCGCCGAGCCCGAGAGCCCGGCACCGGTCCTCAAGCTGACCGCGGCGACCGCCGACGAGCACAGCGCAGCCGCCGGCGCCACCGCGAAGGCAGCGGACAAGCAGACGACGGCCGCGTCGGACGAGTCCTCCAGTGACACCACGGCCCGCGTCCTCGGCATCGTCGGCATCGTCATCGGCGCCGCGGGGGTGGTCTTCGGCGTCCTCTCCGGGCGCCGCCGCACCGCCTGACCCACAGTCCCATCAGCCCCACCGACCCACCAGGAATCAGTGCTCCATGCGTAAGAAAACGGTGCTGGCCGCGGCGTTCGTCGCCGCGGCCTCGCTCACCCTGTCCGCCTGCGGCAGCAGCGACGACGGCGCGAAGAAGCCCATCGCCGATGTGTCCGTCCAGGCCAAGACCAAGGCCGCGACGGTACTCGACCAGCCGTTCACCAAGCCCGACCTCGTCCTCACCGACACCCACGGCAAGAAGTACGACCTCCGTGAGCAGACCAAGGGCAAGCCGACGCTGATCTACTTCGGCTACACCAACTGCCCCGACGTCTGCCCGCTCGTCATGAGCAACATCGCCATCGCCAAGAAGTCCCTCCCCAAGGCCGACCAGGACAAGCTCCAGGTCGTCTTCGTGACCACCGACCCCGAGCGGGACACCCCGGCCTCACTGGGCAGCTGGCTCAAGGCCCAGGACACTTCCTTCATCGGCCTCACCGGCGACTTCCCGACCATCCAGGCGGGCGCGCGCCAGATCGGCATCGGCATCGACGCCCCGAAGAAGGAGAAGGACGGCACAATCTCCTCGATGCACGGCTCCCAGGTCATCGCGTTCTCCCCGAAGACCGACAAGGGGTACCTCGTATACAGCGAGGACACCTCGCCCGACGACTACACCAAGGACCTCCCCAAGATCATCAAGGGGGAGACTCCGTGAACCGCCGCACCACCCTCGCCGGCGTCATCGCCCTCACCGCCGGGCTGACGCTGACGGGGTGCTCGTCCTCGGACAGCAAGCCCGAGCTGAAGGTGACCGGCGCATTCATGCCGCAGCCCGTCAGCGACATGGCGGCCGGTTTCCTCGTCGTCAAGAACAGCGGCGGCACGTCCGACCGGCTCACCTCGGTCACCAGCCCGATCTCGGACGACGTCACGATCCACGAGACGAAGAACCAGACGATGCGCATGGTGACGTCCTTCGAGGTGCCCGCGGGCGGCGAGCTGGATCTGGAACGCGGCGGGAGCCACATCATGTTCATGAAGCTCAAGCAGCAGCCCAAGCAGGGCGAGAAGGTGTCCGTGGAACTGCACTTCGAGAAGGCCGACCCGATAAAGGTCGACCTTCCCGTGAAGGAGACCACCCACAACCCGAAAAAGCAGTGAGGGACTGACTCGCCATGACAGCCACCGCCCCGCACTTCGGACCGTCCCCGTCCACTCACGCGCCACGCCGCCCACTCGCCGCGGCCGCACTCCTCGCCACCCTTGTCGGCATGGTGTTCGGCCTGCTGCTGGGCGGCGCGGGCCCCGCGTCCGCGCATGCCGCGCTCACCGGGAGCGATCCGCAGGACGGGGCGGTGGTCGGCACCGCTCCCAAGGAAGTCACTCTCACCTTCTCCGAGCAGGTCGCCATGGGCGACGACTCCATCAGGGTCCTGGACCCGGACGGCAAGCGCGCCGACACCGGCGCCGCACCACGTGATCTGCAGAGCGGCTCCACCGTGAAGTACGGCGTCTCACTGCACACCGGGCTGCCCGACGGTACGTACACCGTCGCCTGGCAGGCCGTCTCCGCGGACAGCCACCCCGTCTCGGGCGCCTTCACCTTCTCCGTCGGAGCCCCTTCCAAGACCACCGTCGCCCTCCCGACGGACGAGGCCGGGGGCGGCCTCGTCGGCACCCTCTACGGCATCGCGCGCTACGCCGCGTACGCCGGTTTCATTCTGCTGGCCGGCGGCGCCGCCTTCGTACTGGCCTGCTGGCAGCGCGGGGCGGGTGCACGCCCCCTGCAGCGCCTGGTCGTACGCGGCTGGATGACCCTCACCGCGGCCACCCTGGCCATGCTGCTCCTGCGCAACCCGTACACCGGCTCCGGGAAGCTCGCGGACGCCTTCGACCTCGACGGTCTGAAGGCCGTGCTCGACACCAAGCCCGGGGCGGCACTCGTATCCCGGCTACTGCTGCTCGGCGCCTCCGCACTCTTCGTCGCCGTGCTGTTCGGGGCGTACGCGAAGCGCGAGGACGAGCGCGAGAAGAAGGACCTCACCTTCGGTCTGGCCATCGGCGGCACGGTGATCGCCGCCGGGATCGCCGGGACCTGGGCACTCGCCGAACACGCCTCGACCGGGATCCAGCCGGGCATCGCCATGCCGGTCGACGTGCTGCATCTGCTGGCCGTCGCGGCCTGGCTGGGCGGGCTGGCGGCCCTGCTGGTCGCGCTGTACCGGACACCGGACATCGAAGCCGCAGCCGTACGGCGCTTCTCCCGCATCGCGTTCGGCAGCGTGCTCGTGCTCACCGCAACCGGGATCTACCAGTCCTGGCGCCAGGTCGGCACCTGGTCCGCGCTCACCGGCACCGGGTACGGGCAACTGCTGCTCGTGAAGGTGGGGCTCGTTGCTCTCCTGGTCGGGATCGCCTGGATCTCGCGCCGCTGGACCGCACGGCTGGTCACGAGCGGAACCGGCGGGGAGGGAGCGGAGCCCCGGGCCGGCGCCAGGGACGAAGTCCAAGTCACGGAGTCCCGGGCCCCGGGTACATCGGACGCCAGGGCCGAGGACCCCGCGCGGGCGGCCCAGCTCGCCCGGCAGAGGGCCGCCGTGGCCACAGCCGAGAAGAAGCGGATCCGCGATGCCGACCCCGACCGGTCCGGGCTCCGCCGTTCGGTGCTGGCGGAGGCAGGGGTCGCCGTGGCGCTGTTGGCCGTGGCGACCGTGCTGACCTCGACCGAGCCGGGACGTACCGAGGAAGAGGCGGCCCGCAGCTCGACGGCGGCAACCGCCCCCGCGGCCGAAGGCCCGGTCAATCTGGCGCTGCCCTTCGACACAGGCGGCAAGAACGGCAAGGGAACGGTGCGGATGGACATCGACCCCGCCCGTACCGGTGCCAATGAACTCCACATCTGGATCGACAGCATCGACGGCAAGGCCATGGACGTCCCCGAGCTGAAGCTCGCCTTCACTCTGGGGTCCAAGGACATCGGCCCGCTCCCCGTCGTCCCTGTCCGGCTCACCGAGGGCCACTGGACCGCGAGCAACGTCCAGATCCCGATGGCGGGCAACTGGAAGGTCGCGGTGACCGTGCGTACGTCGGACATCGATCAGACGACCATCGACAAGAACGTGAAGATCGGCTGAGCAGGATCGTGAGCGGAAACAGCAACAGGAAGACCTCCTCAGGCAGCGGGGACGACAAAGGCCGTGGCAACGGCGCCATCTCCCGGAGGCGGCTGCTCGGCAGCGCGGGCGCGGCCGGTGCGACCGGGCTGGTACTGGGTGCGGCGGGCGGCGCGACCGGCTATGCCGCGACCCGGACCGACGAGCCGACCGCTCTGACCGCGGTCGGCTCCACCCAGGTGATGTTTCACGGGAAACATCAACCGGGGATCACCACTCCGCTTCAGGCCCGCGGCCATCTCGTCGCCTTCGATCTGGCGCCTGGTGCGGGACGGAAGGAAGCGGCTGCCCTGATGCGCCGATGGTCGGCCGTGGCCCGGCGCCTGATGGCCGGCGAAGCCGCCGACAGCGGCGCGGCGGACGGCGCCGCCCATGACACCGGGATCGCGCTGGATGCCGGACCTTCCTCGCTGACCGTCACCTTCGGCTTCGGCCGCACCTTCTTCGAGCGCACCGGCCTGGTCGGCAACCGGCCACCGGGACTCGACCCGCTGCCGCCGTTCTCCTCCGACCACATCGACGCCAAGCGCTCCAACGGTGACCTCTGGGTACAGATCGGCGCCGACGACGCGCTCGTCGCCTTCCACGCGCTGCGTGCCGTGCAGAAGGAGGCCGCCCCGGCCGCCAGGGTCCGCTGGCAGATGAACGGCTTCAACCGATCCCCCGGCGCCACCGCGCAGCCGATGACCGCCCGCAATCTGATGGGCCAGATAGACGGCACCGGTAACCCGAAGCCCGCCGAGAGCGACTTCGACCGGCGCATCTTCGTACCGGCCGGGACCGATACGAAATACGACTGGCTGACAGGCGGCTCGTATGCGGTCGTCCGGCGGATCAGGATGCTGCTCGACGACTGGGAGAAACTCCCGGTGGAACGGCAGGAGCAGGTCATAGGGCGCCGCAAGGAGGATGGCGCTCCGCTGAGCGGTGGTGCCGAGACCACCGCGATGGACCTCGACAAGGCGGGCCCCGACGGCAAGCTCCTGATCCCGGACAACGCCCACGCCCGGATCTCCTCCCCCGAGAAGAACAGCGGTGCGGCCATGCTGCGCCGCCCCTTCTCGTACCACGACGGCATCTCTGCGGACGGCACTCCGGACGCCGGGCTGCTGTTCATCTGCTGGCAGGCGGATCCACAGCGGGGGTTCGTTCCCGTGCAGCGCAAGCTGGACCGCGGCGATGCCCTGTCGCCGTTCATCCGGCACGAGGCCAGCGGCCTGTTCGCGGTGCCGGGCGGTGCGGCGGACGGCGAATACGTGGGTCAGCGGCTACTGGAGTCCTGAGAGACCGGGGCGCATTAGGGTGACGGTATGTCCGCCACGCGCTACGCATATCTCGGCCCTGAAGGCACCTTCACCGAGGTCGCCCTCCGTACGCTCCCGGAAGCCGCCACCCGCGAACTCGTCCCGATGGTCTCCGTACCGGTGGCTCTGGACGCGGTACGCAGTGGGGCCGCCGCGGCAGCGCTCGTACCGATCGAGAACTCCGTCGAGGGCGGCATCACCGCGACGCTCGACGAGCTGACCACCGGCGAACCGCTGATGATCTACCGCGAGGTGCTGCTCTCCATCACCTTCGCGCTGCTGGTGCGGCCGGGCACCAAGCTGTCCGACATCAAATCGGTCACCGCGCACCCGGCCGCGCAGCCGCAGGTGCGCAACTGGATGGCCGCCCATCTCCCGGACGCCGTATGGGAGTCGGCGGCCTCCAACGCCGACGGTGCCCGGCTGGTGCAGGAGGGACGGTACGACGCCGCCTTCGCCGGTGAGTTCGCGGCGGCGACCTACGGTCTCGAACCGCTGGTGACCGATATCCATGACGCGGTGAACGCGCAGACCCGCTTCGTCCTGGTGGGCCGCCCGGCCCGGCCGGCGGCGCCGACGGGTGCGGACAAGACGTCGGTGGTCATCTGGCTGGGCGAGGACCACCCCGGTGCGCTGCTCGAACTGCTCCAGGAGTTCGCGGTGCGCGGGGTGAACCTGATGCTGATCCAGTCGCGGCCGACCGGGGCCGGCATCGGGAACTACTGCTTCGCGGTGGACGCCGAGGGGCACATCGCGGACCGCCGGGTCGGCGAGGCGTTGATGGGGCTGAAGCGGATCTGCCCGAAGGTACGGTTCCTCGGCTCGTACCCGCGGGCCGGGGTGGCGTTGCAGGATGTACGGCCACTGCGGGCGGGGACGTCGGACGCGGAGTTCATGGAGGCCTCCGACTGGCTGGCCCGCAATCTGGACGGGCGGGGCTGACGGCGGTCCGGGACTGTCGGTCCCGGGGCCGACGATCCCGGGGACCGGTGCGGCCGGGCACCAGTGCGCCCGAGTGTCTGTGCGCCTGAAGCACCCGTGCTATCTACCGCCTTTCATCATCCACAGAGTTATCCACAGGGGTGGTTCTCGACCTGGGGACAAGTCGACACTCCAATGCGACATGGTCGACATATCGCTCCAGTCGACTCAGATGCGTCCACAGACTGACAGGCCACTCGGGTTGCCCCGTGTCGCCCGAATTCCATTGATCAACTCTTTTGGGCGGCGAATTCCCACCCGAACGAGCGCCTGAAGTGGGTTTCAACGGGGAATCCATGAGCCCCTACACGACTTTCGGAATGATCCCTTCCGGTGTCCACAGATCTTCCCCACAGCCTGTGGATAACCTTTAGGGGCGCCAACACCTGTGGACAAGCGACACCCAACTCCCCTGCCAGGCAAGGCGGATGCGTCAAGACGGTCGATACCTTCTGCCCCATTTAGGGGAATAAACTCTTTTTATTGACGATCGAGATCAACTCCAGCCGCGCAATACCCTCCAGCATTACCAATTCAGGCAATTCGGGCAAAGTGACACGCTTGGCAATATCGGTTCGAGCTGGAGAAGCGCACACCGGTAGCCTGGAGGGGTGATTGACCTTCGCCTGCTCCGTGAGGACCCCGACCGTGTTCGCGCCTCCCAGCGCGCCCGTGGAGAGGACGTCGCGCTCGTCGACGCCCTTCTCTCCGCCGACGAGCGGCGCAGGTCGTCCGGCGTCCGCTTCGACGAACTCCGCTCCGAGCAGAAATCGCTCGGCAAACTCATCCCCAAGGCTTCGCCCGAGGAGCGTGCCGAGCTCCTCAAGCAGGCCGAGCAGTTGAAGGCCGACGTCAAGGCGGCCGACGCGGCACAGGACAAGGCCGACGCCGAGGCCAAGAGCCTGATGCTCCAGCTCGGCAACATCGTCCACGAGGACGTGCCGGTCGGTGGCGAGGAGGACTTCGTCGTCCTGGAGACACACGGCACGATCCGTGACTTCGGGGCCGAGGGCTTCAAGCCCAAGGACCACCTGGAACTCGGCGAGAAGCTCGGCGCCATCGACATGGAGCGTGGCGCCAAGGTCTCCGGTTCGCGCTTCTACTACCTGACGGGTGTCGGCGCGCTGCTGGAACTCGCCCTCGTCAACGCGGCGATCGCGCAGGCCACCGAGGCCGGCTTCGTCCCGATGCTGACGCCTGCGCTGGTCCGCCCGCGCGCCATGGAGGGCACCGGCTTCCTCGGCCAGGCCGCGGAGAACGTGTACCACCTGGAGAAGGACGACTTCTACCTGGTCGGCACCTCCGAGGTACCGCTCGCCGCTTACCACATGGACGAGATCATCGAGGCCGACAAGCTGCCGCTGCGGTACGCGGGCTTCTCACCGTGCTTCCGCCGCGAGGCCGGTACGTACGGCAAGGACACCCGGGGCATCTTCCGTGTCCACCAGTTCGACAAGGTCGAGATGTTCTCGTACGTCGACCCGGAGGACGCCGAGGCCGAGCACCGCAGGCTCCTGGACTGGGAGAAGCAGTGGCTCACCGCTCTTGAGCTGCCGTTCCAGGTGATCGATGTCGCCACCGGCGATCTGGGGGCCTCGGCCTCCCGCAAGTTCGACTGCGAGGCGTGGATCCCGACGCAGGGCAAGTACCGCGAGCTGACGTCCGCTTCGAACTGCGACGGTTTCCAGGCGCGCCGTCTTTCCGTCCGGATGCGCGACGGTAAGAAGGTCCAGCCGCTGGCGACGCTGAACGGCACGCTGTGCGCCGTACCGCGCACGATCGTGGCGATCCTGGAGAACCACCAGCTGGCCGACGGCTCCGTACGGGTGCCCGAGGTGCTCCGGCCGTACCTGGGCGGGCGCGAGGTTCTGGAGCCGGTCGCCAAGTGACCTTTCCGTACAAGCTCGTCGCGACCGATCTCGACGGCACTCTGCTGCGTGACGACGACACGGTCTCCGAGCGCACCCGTGAGGCACTGGCCGCGGTCACCGCGGCCGGTGCCGCGCACATCATCGTCACCGGTCGCGCTGTCCCGTGGACCCGGCACATCCTGGACGACCTGGGTTACGAGGGGCTCGCGGTCTGCGGCCAGGGCGCGCAGGTCTACCACGCGGGTGAGCGCAAGCTGCTGACCTCGCTGACGCTGGACCGGCAGCTCGCCGGCCTCGCGCTGTCCAAGGTCGAGGCCGAGGTCGGCCCGCTGGCGCTGGCGGCGAGCCGCGACGGGCTCGACGGCGAAGTACTGGTCGGCCCCGGCTACCGCGTACAGGAAGGGCCGCTTCCGGCTGTCTTCGCGGAGGATCCGGCCGAGTTGTGGTCGGCCCCTCTGAACAAGGTCTACATCCAGCATCCCGATCTCGACGACGACGCACTGGCGAAGGCCGCGCGATCGGCCGTCGGCAACCTGGTCGACGTGGTCATGGCCGGTCCTGGTGTCGTGGAGATCCTGCCGCTGGGGCTGACCAAGGCGACCGGACTCTCGCTGGCCGCGCGCCGGCTGGGCCTGAAGGCCGCTGACACTCTGGCCTTCGGTGACATGCCGAACGACATCCCGATGTTCGCCTGGGCACAGCAGGGTGTGGCAATGGCCAATGCACATGAGGATCTGAAGGCCGTGGCACAGGAGATCACCGCGTCCAACGAAGATGACGGCATCGCTGTGGTGCTGGAGCGGCTGCTCCAGTCGTACGGGTAAAGGCAGAGGTAGGGGCGGGCGGCTGGATCGGCTGCCCCACTCGTACTGGTACCCGACACTGCTCCTGCGGAGGATGCGCGGATCGAACGCGCGCGGGGTTCACGGCCCCGACGACGGCTTAGCAAGCCGCTGCCTTACCACTCGGCCAATCCTCCGGAAGGGCGGCCGCACGATGCGCAGAAACCGCCCCGGGCGTCCTCTGCTCCGATCGGCACGGCGGAGTCGTCGGTGACTACTCCGGTGCCGGCTCGGGCCCGCCCTGTTGGGAACTCGACGGACTCGGACTCTCGGTCATCGTCGCGCTCCTCTCCCGGCCTGTGGCGTGCATGTCGGCGTGCGGCTGTTGATGTCGGGGCGTGCTGCGCCGGTTTCGGCGTGTGCTGCACCAACTACTGTGACCGGGACGGCCTTTCGGTGCCACCCATTTTCCGGGCAATACCGAAAGGCCGTGAACGGCCTTCGGATCAGCGCTGCTTGTCGCGGCGGCTCAGATCCTTCAGGTAGCGGGCGAGATCGTCCATCCTTCCGTCGATACGGACGATGTCCTCGGACAGGTGGCCCAGCCGCACGCTCATGGCGCCGACGACCTGATGTGTGATGTCCACCCTCCGGTCGAGGCTGTCGAGCCGGTGCGACATCCGGTTGAGAACGGGCCCGAGCTCCTGAAGCGCGCTGCCCACTCCTGCGAGGCAGTTCTCGACCCGGGTGACGCGGTGTTCGAGCGAGGCATAGCCCGCACGCAGGTCCTGCTCGGCGTCGAGCAGATACGTACGGACGCATCGGGCGATGTCGCTGTCGCGAAGAAGCATCGCAACGTTGAGCACGGTCCTGCGGGTGTAGAGGGTGAGCTGAGTGACGGCCTGTGGATAACTTTCCACCTCCTCGCCACTCCATAGGGACAACATGTCCCTATGGAATTCCCGCAGCTCAGAGCCACGAAGCAGCCTGAGTCCGTTCTCCGAAACCTCGGCTCGATGCCGCTGCGTGACCTTCTTGATGACCTCTGTGGATACTTCGAAGTAACGAGCCACGTCCTCTGTGCGAAGGTGAATTCCGTCAGGGAGCATGACAAGGCTCTTGACCTTGCCGAGGACGTCGACGCGCCCCATCTGCTCGACGCGCAGCGCACGCGATTCGAGCAGGGCAACTTCCGTGGGCATGGACATGCCTTCCGATCGTGAAACCGACGATGGGCAGCCCTGTCCCGGGCTTGAGGGGCGGAGGACGCTCACGGTTGCCACTCACTCAGTGACCGACCCGGCGGGTACTCCCTCACCGGCATCGGCAATCCCTGATTTCACGAAAGCTACGACGCCACAGATTCCAGTTGCCTCCACGCACCCTGCGCAACGAACCGATAACCGTACAGTTACGCGTACTACTGTCCGAAATGCGTCAACCCCCGCCCAGGAGACGAGGGTTGACGACGATCGAAGTGATCAGAAACGGAGCACGGCAGAGGCATCCGGGGGAACCCCCGATCACTCCTCGCCGGCCAGCTTCAGTGTGCGCAGCTTCTGACCTGCGTACCAGGTCGCCACCACCGTGACCGCCACCAGCAGGATCGTCGCGACCGGCAGTCCGACATCGGAGGTGATCGCGCCGGCCCCGCCGACCTTCTCGGCAACTGCGAGGGACCACTGCTGAACGCTGAGCGTGCGTGCCCCCGGCACCAGAGTGCCGAACAGGGCCTCCCACACCAGCGCGTAGACGAGGCCGAAGACGACCGCGTGCCGGCTGACGGTGCCCAGCAGCAGGAACAGCGAGCTGTACGCGATCGAGGCGACCAGCGCCGCGATGGTGTAAGCCACCGCGATCTGCTGGCCGTTTCCGTTGAGAATCAGCCCCGCGACCAGCGTGGGCAGTGCGGAGAAGACCATCGTGACGGCGATGGCCACGATCAGTTTGGTGAAGATGATCGTCGGCCGTTTCACCGGCTTGGCCAGCAGATAGACGATCGATCCGTCGTCGATCTCGGGACCGATGGCTCCGGTTCCGGCGATCACGCCGATCAGCGGCACCATCGTGGCGATGGCGAAGCCGCCCAGCACGTCCGAGGCGACCTGGTCATCGGCTCCGGCGAACGCCCGTACCGCCACGGCGATGATCACCAGCAGCGCCGGCAGGACGAAGAGGATGGCGGCCCGGCGCCGGCCGAGCAGGGCCCGGTAGGTGAGCCGGGCGACTGTGGGGTCGTACATGACGCTTCACAGCTCCTTTCAGGCCGCTACTCAGGCCGCTACGAGATAGGAAAAGACCGATTCGAGAGACTCATCGGACGGCGAAACGGTCAGAAGGCGAATTCCGTGGTCACGTGCGACCTTCGGCAGCAACTCGGTGAAGCGTCCGAAGTCGACCGCCTGGATAAGCAGGGCCTGTTCGCCCAGGTCCACCTCGATACCAGCCGTCGACGGGTCGGCGATGAGCGCGGCAGCGAGGGCGCGGTCGTCGCTGGAACGTACGAGATAGCGGTGCGGGCGGTCCGTCATCAGCCGTCGGATCTTCCGGAAGTCACCGGATGCCGCGTGCCGTCCCGCCACGATCACCTCGATGTGCGAGGCGAGTTGTTCGACCTCTTCGAGGATGTGGGAGGAAAAGAGCACGCTACGGCCCTCCTCCCCCATCCGCCGCAGCAGCGCCATCAGCTGCATCCGCTGGCGCGGGTCCATCCCGTTGAACGGCTCGTCGAGCAGCAGCACCGACGGTTCGTGGACCAGTGCGGACGCCATCTTCACGCGCTGGCGCATGCCCTTGCTGTAAGTCGAGATCTTGCGGTCCTGCGCGTACTCCATCTCGACCGTGGCCAGCGCCTTCTGCGCCGCCACATCGCCGAGTCCCTGCAGTTCCGCATTGGCGACGACAAATTCGCGGCCGGTCAGGAAGTCGTACATCCCTTCCCGTTCCGGCACGATCCCGATCTCCTTGTACACCGCTTCATTGCGCCAGATCGGCCGGCCGTCGAGCGTGACCGTGCCGGTAGACGGGGCGAGGAAACCGGCCATCATGTTGATCAGCGTGGACTTTCCCGCGCCGTTGGGGCCGAGCAGCCCGGTGACGCCCGGGCCGACCGTCATGCTCACGTCGTTGACGGCGACCACATTGCCGAACCAGCGCGAGGTGTGGTCGATCTCGATGGTGGTCACAGCCCGACCCTCCGGTAGCGGCGCATCAGTACGGCGTACGAGCCGGCGACGAGCGCGAGAACAACGATCAGATAGACCACACCGGCCCCAGCCCCCGGGCCTTCCCCTCCGGGGAAGGCCGAACTGGCCCCGAGGAACGCGGTCTGTACACCACCGATCAGCGTGATGGGGGAGAAGAGCCCCAGCCACTCGATGGCCCCCGTCGAACCCGTCTGCCAGGCAATGGCCTGGACCGTGGAGACCGCGCCGTAGGAGATGGTCAGTACGGCGATCACCGCGGCGACACCGAAACCGCGGCGCGGTGTCAGCGCGGCCATCACCAGGCCCAGTCCGGCGAAGAGCACGGACAGCAGCGCCACCGAAACCAGCCCCTGTCCGAACCCCTTGGTCTGCTCGGCGAAGTCGAACTTCCCCAGCAGTGCGCCCACATAGAGGATGACGAGCGGCGCCCCGGTGAGGATGAAGAGCGCGGACGCCATGGCCGCCAGCTTCGCGACGACATAGTCGACCCGCTCGATCGGCCGCGAGAAGTACAGCGGCACGCTCTTGAAACGCAGGTCACGGGAGACCGACTGCGGTGCCTGCGCGGCGACGAAGAGTCCGATGACGGCCTGCAGATAGATCGCGAACGCCGTGTACTTGATCGGCAGAGCCGTGGCCCCCGGGGCGGCGATGGCGACCGCGACAATGATCGCCGCGACCATGCACATCACACCGAACAGCAGCATCGGCAGCACCTTGGACTTCGCGGAACGCCCCAGTCCGAAGGAACCCCGCAGGGACTGCGAGTAGAGCGAGCGCCGCGCATAGCCGCGTCCCAGCCGCGTGCCGTCGTAGGAGCGGTACCCGATGTTGTGGATCCGGGAGGACTCGCTCCCGCTCACGGCTCCGGTCTCAGTGCTCATCACGACCGCTCCCCTTCTGCTGTACGGCCCCGACAACCGCGGACACGGTCTGCGTGGCGGCTGCGGCGCGCGGTGCCTCTTCGGTACGGAAGACCTCGGCGATGTGATGGCGCCGCTGCTCCATCCGCACGAGACCGAGCCCGAGCCCGGCGACGCTGTCGCGCAGGATGTCGTACGTCTCCTCGCCGGTCGCCTCGACCAGCAGGATGTGACCCGCACCGGGCAGCCCCTGCCCGTCGAGACCGTCGTGGCCCACGAGGTTGACGCCGGCCCGGGTGAGGACCTGACGCAGCGCGTCGGTGCCGTCCGGGTGGGTATCGCTGTCGGTGACCTCGACCGCGAGGGTCGTGGTGGTCTTCGTGAAGTCGCTGGTGGAGCTGGAGCGCAGAAGTGTGCCGCCATCGATGACGACGACATGGTCGCAGGTGCGTTCCAGCTCGCCCAGGAGATGCGAGGTGACCAGGACCGAGATACCGAAGTCCGTGTGTACGCGGCGGATCAGCCCGAGCATCTCATCGCGGCCGACCGGGTCGAGGCCGTTCGTCGGCTCGTCGAGCAGGACCAGCTGCGGGTCGTGGACCAGCGCCTGGGCCAGTTTCACGCGCTGCTTCATGCCGGTCGAGTAGCCGCCGATGGGGCGGTAGCGCTCCTCGTACAGACCGACGTGGCGCAGTGTGTCGGCGGTGCGCTCGCGCGCTGCCGTCGGCGGCAGTCCGGACATCCGCGCCATGTGGACGACGAACTCGGTGGCCGAGACGTCCGGCGGCAGACAGTCGTGCTCGGGCATGTAGCCGACCCGTTCCCGGATGGCGGCGCCACTGGTGGCGACGTCGAGTCCGAGCACCGCGGCCCGGCCTTCGGTGGCAGGGGACAGACCCAGCAGGATCTTGATCAATGTGGACTTGCCGGCTCCATTGGAACCCACCAGGCCGGTCACACCGGGTCCGATGTCCAGGGAGAGCCGGTCAAGCGCGGTCACCCGGGGGAACCGCTTGCTCAGGCTTTCGGTCGCGATCACAGTCACGCCTTCGAAGATAGTGGCGCGGACCACACCGGTCGTCAGCCCTGGCGGCTGGATCCGCATCAGACTCCAGGCGTACGGACCCGTAGGGGGCCAGCACGGGGGAGGAGTCCGGAGGTCGGGGGAAGGGCCTACCCGGGTTGTCCACAGGTCTCCGCACACCTCTTGACGTAGTCGCCGGACATTGTCACATTCATCAGTGTCACGTTACGGGCACGTACCGCACACGGCAGGGACGGACGGTGGCATGACCTCGGCAGTGAAGGACGAACAGGCCCCGGAGCTACGGGGGTTCAGAGAAGTCCAACGTCTCGCGTACGACTGCGCCGAGGCGGTCGCCGGCCGGCTCACGCCGGGGGTGACCGAGCGCGAGGCCGCCCGCATGCAGCGCGACTGGCTGCGCGAGCGCGGGGTTCGGGACTGGTTCCACCTCCCCTTCGCCTGGTTCGGGGACCGCACGGCGTTCGTCGGCTTCAAGGTGCCCCTGCAGTTCTTCCCGACCAACCGGAAGCTGGAGCCGGGGATGCCGTTCATCCTCGACATGGCCCCGGTGTACAAGGGCTTCACAGCGGACATCGGCTACTCCGGCTGTCTCGGGCTCAGTCCCCTGCACGACAAGCTCCTGGCCGATCTGGAAGTGCACCGTGAGCTGATTCTGCGCAAGGTGCGGGAGCGGCGTTCGCTGCGCGAGATCTACGAGGGCGTCGAACGCCTGATGATCAAGCAGGGGTACGTCAACAGGCATCGCGCCTACCCCTTCGGTGTCATCGCCCACAAGATCGACCGCGTCGCCGAGCACCGCTGGTCCCCCCATGTGTTCGGCTTCGGCACCCAGTCGCTCAAGGGCCTGATGAGCGACGCACTGCACGGACACCGGGACGGCTGGTCGCCGCTGTGGAGTCCGTACCGCTTCTCCGACCATCCGCCGCAGCCCGGGCTGTGGGCGGTCGAACCCCACCTCGGATTCCGGGGTACGGGCGCCAAGTTCGAGGAGATCCTGGTGGTCACCGACTCCAAGGACCCCGAACAGAGCGCCTTCTGGCTGGACGACGATCTGCCGCATGTGCGGCGCTGGGCCGAGGAAAGGGCGGCGGCATGAGCCTGCCGGGAGCGCGCGAGCGCCGGGTGCGTACGGGCGGAATCGAACTGTGTGTCGCCGAGTTGGGCGACGAGGGACGGCCGACGATCGTCCTCGTGCACGGCTACCCGGACAGCAAGGAAGTCTGGACGGATGTCGCCAGGCAACTGGCCCACCAGTGGCACGTCGTGCTGTACGACGTGCGCGGGCACGGCCGTTCCACAGCGCCGGCACCCTTGCGCGGCGGCTTCACCCTGGAGAAGCTCACCGATGACTTCCTGGCCGTCGCCGACGCTGTGAGCCCGGACCGGCCGGTGCATCTGGTCGGGCACGACTGGGGGTCTGTCCAGTCCTGGGAGTTCGTCACGGTCAAGCGGACCGAGGGCCGGATCGCCTCGTTCACCTCGATGTCCGGTCCTTCCCTGGACCATTTCGGGCACTGGATCAAGCAGCGGATGACCCGGCCCACCCCGCGCCGGGTCGGCCAGTTGCTCGGCCAGGGCGCCAAGTCCTGGTACGTCTACATGCTGCATACGCCGGTCCTGCCCGAGCTCGCCTGGCGCGGCCCGCTCGGAAAGCAGTGGCCGCGGATTCTCCAGCGACTGGAGAAGGTTCCCGCGGGTGACTATCCGACGCCCTCCCTGCCCAACGATGCGGCGCACGGCGCCTGGCTCTACCGCGACAACGTCCGGGCCCGGCTGCGCAGACCCCGTACCGACGCCTATGCGCATGTACCGGTCCAGCTGATCACGCCTACCGGAGACATCTTCCTGTCGGAGAAGCTGTACGACCAACTGGAGCTGTGGGCGCCCCAGTTGGTACGCCGCTCCTTGCCGGGCAAGCACTGGGTGCCGCGCACCAGGCCGGACCGGCTCGCCTCCTGGATCAGTGAGTTCGTGGCAGCCAACGAGGCGGCGCGGGAGGATGGCCGACCGGTGCAGGACACCGCGCCGACCGGGGCGTACGGGGACCGGTTCGGCGGACAGCTGGTCCTTGTCACGGGCGCGGCAGGCGGCATCGGGCGGGCCACCGCTTTCGCCTTCGCCGAGGCGGGCGCACGGGTGGTGGCCGTGGACCGGGACGCGGAGGGAGCGGCCAGAACGGCGGAGATGGCCCGGCTGATCGGCTCCCCGGCAGCCTGGGGCGAAGCGGTCGACGTCAGTGACGAACAGGCGATGGAGAAGCTCGCCGAGAAGGTCGCCACCGAGTACGGCATCGTCGACGTCCTGGTCAACAACGCAGGCATCGGCCTGTCCGGCTCCTTCCTGGAGACCACGAGCGAGGACTGGAAGAATGTCCTCGACGTCAATCTGTGGGGTGTCATCCATGGCTGCCGGATCTTCGGCAAGCAGATGGTTGAACGTGGCCAGGGCGGCCATATCGTCAACACGGCTTCCGCCGCCGCCTATCAGCCTTCCCGGGCGCTGCCCGCATACAGCACTTCCAAGGCGGCCGTACTGATGCTCAGCGAGTGCCTGCGGGCCGAGCTCGCCGACCGGTCGATCGGGGTCAGCGCGATCTGCCCCGGCATCGTCAACACGAACATCACCGCTACGACGCACTTTGCGGGTGCCGACGCCGCGGAGGAGAAGCGTCTGCAGAAGCGGACCAGCCGGCTGTACGGGCTGCGCAACTATCCGCCGGAGAAGGTCGCCGACGCGATCCTCAAGGCAGTGGTGCGCAACCGGGCCGTCGTGCCGGTGACACCGGAGGCCCGCGGCGCCCGGTTCCTGTCCCGGTTCAGTCCCGGTGCGCTGCGCGGGATCGCCCGGCTGAAGCCGCCGCTGTGAGTGGCACCGGGCAGTCGTCGGCGATGGCCGGCCGGTCCGCCGCCGAGTACCGGATCGAGGACCTGGCGCATGCGAGCGGCGCCACGGTCCGTACGATCCGCGCCTACCAGGACCGCGGCCTGCTGCCGACGCCGGAACGGCGCGGCCGGGCCAATGTGTACCGGGACACCCACCTCGCCCGGCTCCGGCAGATCGCCGATCTGCTGGATCGCGGGTACACCCTGGCCAGTATCAAGGAACTCCTGGAGGCGTGGAACACGGGCCGCGGTCTGGGCGGGGTGCTCGGGCTCGTCGCCGAGGTGCACGGCCCCTGGACGGACGAGCAGGCCGACCGGATCACCCGGGCCGAGCTGAACACCAGGTTCGGTGGCAGCCCGGACGACGAGGCCATCGCCGAGGCGGTGGCGCTCGGCGTACTCGAACGCATCCCGGGACGGGACGACGAGTTCCTGGTTCCGAGTCCTCAAGAGCTCGCAGTGGCAGTTGAGTTGTATGCAGCCGGTGTACCGCTCAGTGCAATCTCGGGCCATCTCAGGGAACTTCGCGGCCAGGTCGAGCAGATCGCTTCGCGCTTCCTGGAGTTCACCACGGAGCACGTCTTCGCGCGCTATCTCGGTCATCGTCCGCCGACGGAGTCGGACGCGGCAGAAGCGGCGGCCATGGTGCGCAGGCTGCGTCCGCTCGCTCAGCAGACGGTGGACGCCGAACTGGCGCGTGCGATGCGGACGTTCGCCACCAGGCATCTGCGGCACCATCTCGGCTCCGACACCCCGCTCACCCCGGATGCCTCGATCCCCATGACGCGCCAAGTGGATCTGCCACCGGAGACGATTCGCTCCGTAGAACGACTGGTTGGTCCGGAGAACGTGTCCGCCTTCGTCGCGGCAGCGGCAGAACGCGAGGTACAGTCAAGGACATTGGATGCACTTACCTCATCTGCCAATGAAGTAAAGCATACTCCCCAAAGCGGTTGATTCTTCAGGCCCTTGTCCACAGAATCGCCAATTATCCTGTGGATAACTCAAGTTGGCTGTGGATCAAACCTGTGGACGAAATTCACTACAGCGAATAAAATTGCTGTAGTGAATCGGGGTGAAATCCGGATGCGAGTGAGCGACCACCGCGGGCACTCTGACGGGATGGACGACAGACGCACTATCAAGGTGTCCAAGTACCTCTCGAAACACCTGCGGCACCAGCCGGAGCGGATCGGAATCACGCTCGATGCCAACGGCTGGGTGACGATCGACGAACTGCTGCGCGCCACGGCCCGCAACAACTTCCCCATCACCCCGGCCGAACTCGACCATGTCGTCGCCGTCAACGACAAGCAGCGCTTCGCCGTCGAGGACGGCCGCATTCGTGCGAGCCAGGGCCACACTGTCCCGGTCGATCTCGCTCTCCCGCCGGCCGAGCCGCCCGCGTACCTCTACCACGGCACGGTGGGCCGCGTGCTGGACGCGATCCGCAGCGAGGGCCTGCGTCCCATGGCCCGCACACACGTCCATCTCTCACCCGACCGCGAGACGGCGACCAGGGTCGGCGCCCGGCGCGGCCGCCCCGTCGTCCTGTCGGTGGACGCGTCCGCGATGCACCGCGCGGGCCACACCTTCTATGTCAGCGCCAATGGCGTCTGGCTCACCTCTGCCGTACCGCCCGCATTTCTGCGTTTCCGCGACTGATCCCGGCGGCTGATCCCACGACCGGTCCCGCCGAGGGCCGGTGTGCTTCCACGAAGACGCCCACCGGTTATCGGACCCGTAAGGTCGTAGTCATGCGTCTGAGCACTGTGATTCTGCCCATCCACCGCTGGAGCGAGGGCCAAAAAGTCTGGCAGCACGCCGAGGAGCTGGGGTTCCACGCTGCCTACACCTACGACCATCTGGCCTGGCGGACCTTCCGCGACGGCCCGTGGTTCGGCGCGGTACCGACCCTCACCGCCGCGGCCGCCGCCACCCAGCGGCTGCGCCTGGGCACCCTCGTCACCTCAGTCAAGCCTTTTTCACCCATCACGGTGTGACCAGGACGGATTCCCTCCGGGGCCGGCGCACGGGCACCTGCGCCCGTCCGCTCAGATGCCGATGAGCCGGACACGGCCCCACACAGCCGCGTCATGTCGTCGATGTCGGACGTCAATACGACCACCGGCCCCCGGCTGGCGCAGTGCCACCTCGGCGACTGTCCGTCGATCGCGTATTTGTGGCCGTGCAGGCCCGCGGCCTTGAGCAGTTCCGCGGACGCTTTCGCCGCGCCCTCGGTCACCGGCTCTACTTTGACCCGGGGCAGCGCCCACCGCAGCCGAGGCATGTTCACGCGTGCACGGCTGACTTCCACAATGGTGTTGGCGTCGATGACGAAATCGGCACCATGGCGTGGAGCACCTGGAACACGGCAAGGATCTTGCGGTCCTGCGCGATCCAGGCGGAGAGTCCTTGGGATTCCGGGACCACGGTCTCGGCATGATCGTTCACGCCGCGCTCGCCGACCCGTCGGCGCTCGCCGTCCCGGAGATCCTGGAACGGGCCTCCGCCAGCTCCTCCTCGGTGAAGGCCCCGTGTTCCTCCTGGTGGCGCAGCAGGTCCGCCCCCAGAAGCTGGTGCCGCAACTGCCGCGCCACCGCCTCGGCGACATAACCGGAATCGTTGTCCGTGAGCTTCCTCAGTTCGGCGACCTGCGTCCGCGAATGGCGGGGCCGCGAGGTCGGTGCGCGGACGCAGGGTATCCGCTGCGAGCGATACCGGGGCCCCCACGACCGAAGTGGCCTCCGCCGAAGTGATCCGGTTTGGGCTGGGTCACACGCGACCGTCATGCTGGGGCCATTCGAGCGGCCTCGGACGGGTGGGAGACAAAGGATGCGACGAGACACGGGGGCGGCACCGTCCGATCTCCAGCTGAAGATCGCGCTGCACGGCACCCAGCCGCCTCTGTGGCGGCGCCTCGTACTGCCGTCCGACACCTCTCTTCGCACCCTGCACGACGCCGTCCAGGCCGCCTTCGGCTGGCAGGGTGGCCATCTGCACCTCTTCACCGACGAGTCCGGCCGGGTGTACGGCGACGCGGCCCGGCTCACCGACATCGATCTCGGCTTCGGCCCCGGCAGCAGCGACCAGCACGCCACCGCGCTCGGTGATGTTCTGCCCGAGGACGGGGCGCGGCTGCGCTATGTCTACGACTTCGGCGATGACTGGGAGCACCGGATCACGCTGGAGAAGACAATGCCGCGACCGGTCGGCGCGGAGCGAGCGGTGCGCTGCGTCGGCGGCCGTCGTGCCGACGTACCGGCTGAGGACATCGGCGGGGTGTGGGGCCTGGGCGAGGTACTGGCACGCCTCGAAGTACCCGACAGGGCGGGAGACGGCCCGTACGACGAGCTGGTCGCCGAGCTGCGGTCGGCCGGCTACGACCCGGCAGCCTTCCCCCGGGACGGGATCGCTGAGCGGCTGGCCCGTTTGACGCCGGACACGGTGCCCGGTACGGCGAAGCCGTCGGCCGGTACCCGGGCCGGGCGCGGCGGTGGGGGACAGCCGGCTGCCGAGGACACGGCATCGTGCGCCTGCGGGCGCTGCCGAGGGTCGGGCGGCCCGGTCGACCTCGGAGTCGACGGACCGGTCGCGAGTATGCCCGTGCTGCGCCCGGTCACCCTGGCTCCGCGGGAGGACCTCGCGGCGGCTGTGCGGGATGTCCCGCTCTTCGATTCGGCGCTGCGGCTCACCACCTGGTGTCGCGAGGGACGGCAGGTCACCGCGAGCCGGGTGCTGCGGCCCGCGCTCGCCCGTGAGGCCGTCGAGGATCTCCGGCTATGGGAGTTCGCCGACGAGGCCTCGCCGTACGCCGAGGCCGCCGCCCGGGCCCGTGCGTTGAAGGCGCTGCGCAGCGCCAAGGACGTGGACGTTCTCGACGAGCCGTGGAGTTTCGCCGTGAACCGCGGGCTGATCACGATCAGCGGGGGCCGCGCCTGGGGCGGCGAGACGGCCGACTTCGCCGACGAGAATCTTCTGGAGCTCTGGTCCGTCACCCTGGGCGACCTGCTGGAGGAGATCGACGAGACGGGGGTACTGGACGAACCCGGCGAGCTGGGCGAGCTGTCGGCCGAGATCGCCGACGCGCTGATCGGGCAGCTGTACGACGCCCTGGACGGCGCCTGGGTGGAGATCGACGACCTGCGGGCGAAAGCCCGAGAGGCGGGTGCTGAAGGGCCCGAGCTCGATTTCCTCCTGGCCTTGTTCGCGACGGCCTTCCGGGGCCTGGCGGAAGAGCTCGCCCACCTGGGCGCGGTGGAGTTCGTGCCCGGTGACCATGATGTCGTCGCGGCCGAGGATCTCCTGGCCACGCCCCTGAACGCCGTCAGCGGGCGCGGGCTCGCCGGTTCGGATGCCTGGTCGGACGCGTCGGGCCGGCCGTGGGACCACGAGAACGGGGACCGCATGCGGCTCACCCCGCTCGGCCGCCACGGGCTGCGCGCCTACCTGATGGAATGCGGTGCGCTCGCACCGCTGCTCGGCGAGTACGCCGAATCCGACGCAGACACCCTCCTCCAGGGCCTTCTGGGCTACTCCCCCGAGGAGACGCGCCAAGAGGTCGAAGGGTGGCTGAAGCACCGTTCCGGGGCCGACGCCGCGGTGGGACTGCTCGACGCCTGTGCGGGCGACGGCCCCGACATCGCGGCCAGACGCGCCGTGGTCCAGCCGGTGCTGGCCGTACTCGACGACTCGCGAGCACTGCGCGTGCTGCGCAAGGCGGCGGACTCCGACGTCGAGGGATGCCGCCAGGTGGCCGCCGCGGCCCTGGGCGCACGCCCTGAGGCGGACGCGTACGCGGATGCGGCGCGCGCGGAGCAGGCCCGGTTGTGGCTGTTCATCGACGGTCTCTCGCTCTTCGTCGGTGCCCAGGAGGACGAGGAGCTGCTCCTGGGCTTCCAGGAGAACCCGAACGTGGCACCAGAGGTGCTCGAACAGCGGGTGGACGACCTTTGGCGAGTGGAGCACCCGGCCACCGCCCAGGTGCTTGCCGAGCTGGGCGAGAGCCTGCGCGACGTCGACAAGCGGCTGGCCAAACGCATCCGCACCGCGGCGAACAAGGCGCGCTCCCGCCGGTGACGGCGGGGCGGCGGAACTCACCGGAGAACGACCGGTACGTGGTGATGAGTGAGGCACGGTGCGGCTCGCTCACAGAAGGATGGAGTTGAGGAAGGTGGCACGAGTCGTCGCACGGGAGCCGGGCACGGGCCGCAGGAGTGTGCTGCCGCTGGCGGCACCTGAGTCGGCCTCCTGGGCGCGGGGCCTGCTCGACAACGGCTGGGCGGCGGTGTTCCTGCCCGGGGAGCCCGCCCGCCTCGGCCGACTGCTGCTGTGGCAGCCCGCCGGGGCGGCCGCCGCCGAGGACACGGCACCCACCGGCGTCGAGACCGACACGGCGGAACTGGTGCTGCCGCACGGCCGTTCGGTCAGGCGGCGCAAGGTGACGGGCCACGCGCTGCCCGCCGCCCTCGCCGTCGCCGCCCTGACCGGGGCGCAGCCACCGAATCCGTCCGCCGCCGCCTGGCAGGCCGCCGCCCGCCTCGCGCTCCGGCTGCTCGCCGACGGCCGCCTCCACCCCGCCCTCACCCCCGCCGGCTACGACACCTGGCAGGCGGGGCCTTACACCGCCGCCCAGCGTCAGACCCTGGACGCCCTCGCCGCCGCGTTCCCGCCCCACGCCCACTGTCTGCCCGAGCCCGGCCCCCCTCCGGTGCGGATCGCCGAACCCGCCGCGCTGGTACGCCAGTTCTGCGACGCGGTCGCCGACGACCTGGTCCGCACCCCGGCCGCGCCGCTCGCCATGGGGGCGCTGCCGTACGCCTGGCGCGAGACGCGTGCCGTACCCGCCCTGCGCGAGTGGGCCGAGGAGACCGCCGCCGCGTTCACCGCCGATGTCGGCGTCTCCTTGCGCGTCGACCCCCCGGAGGGACGGCGCCGAGTGTTCCGGGCCGTGCCGCAGCTGCACACCGCGGCGGATCCGGGGCTCGTCGTCGAGGCCGCCCGGCTGTGGAGCGAGCCGGACGAGGTGGAACGGCTGCTCGGCCCGCGCGCCGAGACCGAGACGCTGCTGGCGCTGCGCCGCGGAGCCCGCGCCTGGCCTCCGCTTCAGCGGCTGCTGAGGGACGCCGCTCCCGACGAACTCCGCCTGTCCGACGACGAGGCCCTCGACCTGCTGGGCGACGCCACCGACACACTGCGTTCGGCCGGCATCGACGTGCACTGGCCGCGTGAGCTGGTCAAGGCACTCACCGCGACCGCGGAGATCGGGCAGCGCACCGCCCCCGGCTCCAGTGCGGGCGGACTCCTCGGCGCCGACGCAATCCTCGACTTCCGCTGGCAGATCTCGCTCGGCGGCGAGCCGCTCACCGAGGCCGAGATGGACGCCCTCGCCGAGACGCGCCGCCCTCTGGTCCGGCTGCGTGACCAGTGGGTGGTCGCCGACCCGAAGCTGGTGGCCCGCGTCAGGCGCCGCCGGATGGAACCGCTCACGCCCATGGAGGCGCTGAGCGCCACGCTGACCGGCGAGGTGGAAAGGGACGGCGAGCAGATCCCCTGTGAGGCGGTCGGCGCGCTCGGCGACCTCGTCGCCCGTATCCGCGATCCCGAGTCACGTACTCCTGCCCCGCAGCCCGCCGCGCTCAAAGCCATGTTGCGCGACTACCAGAGGCGGGGCCTCGCCTGGCTGGCCGAGATGTGCGAGCTCGGCCTCGGCGGCTGCCTCGCCGACGACATGGGCCTGGGCAAGACCATCACCCTTCTCGCCCTGCATCTGCACCGCCAGACCGACCCCGCGACCGCCGGCCCCACCCTCGTCGTCTGCCCAGCCTCCCTGCTCGGCAACTGGGAGCGCGAGGCGGCCCGGTTCGCGCCGTCCACTCCCGTGCGCCGCTACCACGGCGGCGAGCGCCACCTCGACGACCTGGCCGGCGACGAGATCGTCCTGGTCACCTACGGGGTGCTGCGCCGCGACCGCGAAGCCCTCGCCGGGACCGACTGGTCGCTGATCGCCGCGGACGAGGCGCAGCACGTCAAGAACCCCTACGCCGTCACCGCCCGCGAGCTGCGCGCCCTGCCCGCCCGCGCCCGCGTCGCCCTCACCGGCACGCCCGTGGAGAACAACCTCTCCGAGCTGTGGGCGCTCCTCGACTGGACCACTCCGGGGCTCCTCGGCCCCCTCGCGGCCTTCCGTGACCGGCACGCCCGCGCCATCGAGTCGGGCGAGGCCCCCGAGGCCGCCGAACGCCTGTCCCGTCTCGTGCGCCCTTTCCTGCTGCGCCGAAGGAAGTCCGACCCGGGAATCGCGCCCGAGCTGCCGGCCAAGACCGAGACCGAGCGGGTCGTGGCGCTGACGGCCGAACAGGCGGGCCTCTACGAGGCAGTGGTCCGCGAGACCATGGCGAAGATCGAGGAATCCGAGGGCATCGCCCGCCGCGGTCTGGTGCTCAAACTACTGACTGGGCTGAAACAGATCTGCAACCACCCCGCCCAGTACCTGCGCCAGTCCACGCCGCTCGGCGGCCGCTCCGGCAAGCTCGACCTGCTCGACGAGCTGCTCGGCACCATCACCGCCGAGGGCGAGTCGGTGCTGGTCTTCACCCAGTACAAGCAGATGGCGACCCTCCTGGAGAAACATCTCGCCGAACGCGGCACCCCCACCCTCTTCCTGCACGGCGGCACCCCCGTCGCGCGGCGCGAGGAGATGGTGGAGCGCTTCCAGCGCGGTGAGGTACCGGTGTTCCTGCTGTCGCTGAAGGCGGCGGGCACGGGACTCAACCTCACCCGCGCCACCCACGTCGTGCACTACGACCGCTGGTGGAACCCTGCGGTCGAGGACCAGGCCACCGACCGCGCCTACCGCATCGGCCAGGACAGGCCCGTCCAGGTGCACAAGCTCATCGCGGAGGGCACCGTAGAGGACAAGGTGGCGCAGCTGCTGGAGTCCAAGCGCACGCTCGCCGACGCCGTCGTCGGCTCCGGCGAGGCCGCCCTGACCGAGCTGTCCGACGCCGAACTCGCCGAACTCGTCGCCCTGGGAAGGCAGTCATGACCCGCGCACTCCCCGGCCAGCGCCGCGCACCCGCCCGCGGCAAGCGCGCCTTCGCCACGACCTGGTGGGGCCAGGCGTGGGTGACGGCCCTGGAGGACTCCACCCTGGACGCCGGACGCCTGTCCCGCGGACGTACCTACGCCCGTCAGGGCAAGGTCGGCCCAGCCGATGTCGCCCCGGGCCGGGTCAAGGCCGCCGTCCAGGGCAGCCGGCCGAGCCCGTACCGCTCCTCGGTCCGTCTGCCCGTCCTCACCGACGCCCAGTGGGACACCCTGCTCGACACCGTCGCGGCCCGTGCCGGGCATCTGGCGGCGCTCCTCGACGGCGAGATGCCCGCCGAACTCGTCGACGACGCCCGCCAGGCGGGCGTCCCCCTTCTCCCTCAGCCCACCGAACTCGACCCGGACTGCTCCTGCCCCGACTGGGGATACCCCTGCAAACACGCCGCCGCGCTCTGCTACGCCATCGCCGCCGCCATCGACGCCGACCCGTTCGTGCTCTTCGCGCTGCGCGGCCGAGGCCGCGAGGAGGTCCTCGCCCAGCTGCGCACACGCCGTACGGTGCCCCGGCAGGCAGCGAGCCCGCCGGCCCCGACCGGCGTCCCGGCCTCCGCCGCGTACACCGACTGGGCCGAACACGCCCCCGGGCTGCCAGAACTCCCCGCACCGGCCGCCCACACCACGACCCTGCCCGTAGCCCCACCACCCGGCAGCGGCCTAACCTCCACGGACCTGGAGCACCTCGTAGCCGACACCGCCTCACGCGCCGTACGGCTCCTCGCGGGTGACACCGCCGACCTGCACCTGACCCAGCACCAGGACACGGTACGGATCGCCGCGTGCAGCCCCGGCCCCGAGTGGTTCCACCACCTGATCGTGAACACCGGCACCAGACCGACCGAGTTCGCCCGCCTCACCCGCGCCTGGCGCCACGGCGGCACGACGGGCCTCACCGTCGCCGAACAACCCCACACCCCAGCCCCGGCGACGATGTCGGCCGCCCGCGCCACTCTGACCACAGCCCTCACCGAGATGACCACCACACCCGGCCCTCTCCGGACCTGGCGCAACCGCCTCACCCTCACCGACCACGGCATCCAGCTGCGCCTGGGCCCCGACACCTGCTGGTACCCCTACCTCCAGGATGACGACGGCGAATGGTGGCCCGCGGCACCGGCCGATACCGACCCGATCACAGCGCTCACCGCGGTCTGGCAGCAGACCGGGGCGTGACACGAACGACAGGCCCGTGGGCGGTGGGGCACAAGTCCACGTCACTCGCGCCTCGTTCATGCATCATGCGCTGACCTGCGAAACCGACCGGCACCCTGCTCTTGCGGACTCCGGTGACCGACTTCGGGACAGTGCTGCGGTCAGAGGCCGACGAGCCGGACCTTGCTGCCGCACAACCGGGACAAGTCGTCGACGTCGGACGTGAGGATGGCGGCCTTCGGCCGCCGCGTAGGCTCTGCCCATGCGTCTGAGCACCGTGATCCTTCCGATCCACCCCTGGACCAAGGGGAAGAAAGTGTGGCAGCGAGCCGAGGAACTCGACTTCCACGCCGCCTACACCTATGACCACCTGTCGTGGCGGAGCTTCCGCGACCAGCCCTGGTTCGGTGCCGTACCCACCCTTACCGCTGCCGCCGCATCAACCGCGCGTATCCGTTTGGGAACGCTCGTGACGTCCCCCAACTTCCGGCACCCCGTCACGCTCGCCAAGGACCTCATCACGCTGGACGACGTCTCCGACGGACGCGTCACTCTCGGCATCGGCGCGGGCGGCAACGGCTTCGATGCCACGACGCTGCGCCGGAGCGACGAGGAGCCGTGGACGCCGCGCGAACGAGCCGACCACTTCGATGAGTTCGTACCGCTGCTCGACCAGTTGCTGCGTGAGCCCTCGGTGACGTACGAAGGCCGGTTCTACGCGGCAAACGAGGCCCGGAACATCCCCGGCTGTGTACAGCGGCCCCGGCTGCCGTTCGCAGTGGCCGCCACCGGGCCGCGCGGGATGAAGCTCGCCGCGCGGTACGGCCAGGCCTGGGTCACCACGGGCGACCCGAAGCTGTACGAAGCGGGGACCCCGGAGCAGTCCGTTGAGGCCATCCGCGGGCAGCTCACCAAGCTGGGCACGGCCTGCGAGTCCATCGGCCGGGATGTCGGCGAGCTGGACAAGATCCTTCTCACCGGTTTCACGCCGGACCGCCCGCTGCAGTCCTTCGACGCCTTCGTGGATTTCGCGGGCACCCACTTCGCACTGGGCTTCACGGAGATCGTCATTCACTCGCCGATCCCGGACTCCGACTTCGCGGCGGACGAGAAGGTCTTCGAGCGCATCGCCACCGAGGGCCTGGCCCAGCTCGGCCGCTGACGGACCCTGCTCGGCCACTGACAGACCCGGCTCGGCCGCCGGCCGGGCGGCCACGAGCGCCGATCGGCCCGGCTCTACCACTCGGAGACCTCTGGCACCAGGCATGTTCCGCTGGTCAGGGGCGCGCATCCTCATATGTGCGCCCCTCTGCACGCCCGTGCGCCTTCGTACGCGAGAATGGGCGCGTGACCTCAGCTACCGACTCGCCTTCTCCTGCCGCTCCCCGGCTGATCGCCACCGACCTGGACGGCACCCTGCTGCGCGACGACAAGACGGTCTCGGACCGTACGGTCGCCGCGCTCGCCGCCGCCGAGGAGGCCGGTATCGAGGTGTTCTTCGTCACCGGACGCCCGGCCCGCTGGATGGATGTCGTCAGCGATCACGTCCACGGACACGGCCTGGCGATCTGCGCGAACGGCGCCGCGGTCGCGGATCTGCATGCGGACGGCAAGCTGGTAAAGGTCCGCCCGCTGGGGCGCGACATCGCCCTCGACGTCGTACACACACTGCGCGCCGCCGACCCCGGCGTCTCCTTCGCCGTCGAACTGACCACCGGCATCCACTACGAACCGGCCTACCCGCCCTTCCACCTGGACCCGGGTGCCACCGTCGCCGTCGCCGAGAAGCTGCTCCACGAGGAGACGCCGGGTACCGGCGCCCCCGTGCTGAAGCTCCTCGCCCACCATGCCGAACTGGCCCCGGACGACTTCCTCGCCCTGGCCCGTACGGCAGCCGGCCACCAGGCCTCCTTCACCCGGTCCAGCCCCACGGCCCTGCTGGAAATCAGCGGCCCCGGAGTCTCCAAAGCCAGCACCCTGGCGCTCTGCTGCGCCGAGCGCGGCATCTCGCCCGCCGAGGTCGTCGCCTTCGGCGACATGCCCAACGACGTGGAGATGCTGCGCTGGGCGGGCACGTCGTACGCGATGGGCAACGCCCACCCGGCCGCAATCGCCGCCGCCTCCGGCCGGACCGCCACCAACGGCGACGACGGCGTCGCGGTAGTCATCGAGCGGATCCTCGCCGAGCGCCGGTCGCCCGACGCGGCACGCTGAGGCCCGCGCCCGGCAGCGTCCCCGCCGGCCGGGCCCCTGAGCGCCCGACCGCCCTCAGATCGGCGCCTCCCACACCACCGTCGTGCCGCCCCCGTCCTCCCCGATACCGGGCCCGAACCAGCTCGCACCGCCGAGGGATTCCGCCCGGCGCGCCAGATTCCGCAGCCCGCTGCGCCGACCGCCCTCCTGGATGCCCACCCCGTCGTCGGCGACCGACAGCCGCACCGCGTCCCTCCCGTCGGGCAACGTGGCGGTTGCATCGACGACCACTTCGATCAACGACGCCTCGGCATGCCGGAAGGCATTGGACAGCGCCTCCCGCAGCGCAGCGATCAGGTTCTTGCCGGTCAGCTCGCCGACCAGCGAATCGACCGGGCCGAGGAAGCGGTGCGAGGGCTTGAAGCCCAGCGGGACCGCCGCCATGTTGATCTCGCGCAGGACGCGGGTGCGCAGCCCGGACGGCGCCTCGGCCGGCTCCTGCTGCAGTGCGAAGATCGCGGTACGGATCTCCTGGATGGTCACGTCCAGTTCATCGACCGCCCGGCCGACACCCGTCTGCACCTCGGGCACGACCGACCGGCGCTGGGCGCTCTCCAGCATCATCCCGGTGGCGAACAGCCGCTGGATGACCAGGTCGTGCAGATCGCGGGCGATCCGGTCGCGGTCCTCGTACACCGCGAGCCGCTCCCGGTCCCGCTGTGCCTCGGCCATCATCAGCGCGAGTGCGGCCTGCGAGGCGAACTGGGTGGCGAGGGTCCGTTCCGTCTCCGTAAACGGCCTCTCACCGCGGGCACGAGGGGTGGCGAGCGCACCCAGCACCCGTCCACCGCTGTGCAGGGGCAGCAGCATGCTGGGGCCGAACTGGTGGGCCAGCGTGGTGACCATGCGGGGATCGGTGGCCGAGTCGTCCACGAAGACCGCCTCACCGTCCAGCAGCTTCGTAACCACCGGGCTCTCCGGCCCGATGATCACCCCCAGCTGGGCAGAGGGGTTGTCCGCGGAGACGGCAACGATCTCCAGACCGCCCTCCTCGGCCGGCAGCAGCACGATCCCGGCGGCGGACGCGGCAAGATGGCGGGCCTGTTCGGCGACGACGGAGAGCGCGTCATCGGCGTCACCGCCGGACAGCAGGGCGGTGGTCACGGCCACCGAGCCGTCGATCCACCGCTCGCGCTGGCGTGCCGCCTCGTACAGCCGGGCGTTGCCGATGGCGATCCCGGCCTCCGTGGCGAGCACCCGCACCATGTGCAGGTCGTAGTCGTTGAACTCGCCCCCGTCGTCCTTCTCGGCCAGATAGAGATTTCCGAAGATCTCTCCCTGTACCCGGATCGGAACGCCGAGGAAGGTCCGCATCGGGGGATGGCCGGGCGGGAATCCGGCGAACCTCGGATCGGCCGTCAGATCGGCGAGCCTCACCGGTACCGGGTCGTGGATCAGTGCACCGAGCAGCCCCCGGTGCCCGTCGGGGCGGCGGCCGATCTCGTGCGCCACCTCGTCCGAAACTCCGTACGTGACGAAATCGGAGAGCCCCGCACCCTCCTCGTCGACGACGCCGATGGCGGCGTAGCGGGAGTGGGCGAGTTCCGCCGCCGTCTCACAGATCCGGTCGAGGGTGGAGTGCAGTTCGAGGCCCGTGCCGACGGAACGCATGGCTTCCAGCAGCTGCGGTACGCGGGCGGTGAGTTCGGTGGACAGGCCCTGCAGGCTGCGTGTCGCCTGTGTCGCGGCTTCGAGTGAGTCCTTCGGGTCCTGCTCTGGCATACCCCGAGACTAGTTAGTCCTCATTCGGGAGGAAAGTCGGCTATCGTGCCGCCCGGCTCATGCCCGTGCGCCCACGGCTTTCCCGGGCACCCGTACGGTCTCCCGCTCGCGCTCCAACATCCGGCGCAGCGGCCCCTCCTCAGCGGCGAGACCGGCGTACGGTCCCCGCTGCACGACCCGTCCGGCATCCAGCACCACCACCTCGTCGACGGCTTCGAGCCCTTGGAGGCGGTGGGTGATCAGTACCGTCGTACGCCCCCGGGTGGCGGCCAGCAGGTCCGCGGTCAGGGCGTCCGCGGTCGCCAGGTCGAGATGTTCCGCGGGCTCGTCCAGAACGAGTACGGGAAAGTCGGCGAGGATCGCCCGGGCCAGGGCGAGGCGCTGGCGCTGGCCGCCGGAGAGGCGTGCGCCGTGTTCGCCGACAAGAGTGTCGAGCCCGTCGGGCAGCGCCTCGGCCCAGTCGAGCAGTCGTGCCCGGTCGAGAGCGGCCCGCAGTTCCTCGTCCGTCGCACCGGTACGGGCCAGCCGCAGGTTCTCCCGGATGGAACTGTCGAAGATATGGGCGTCCTGGGCGCACAGCCCGACGAACTGCCGGACCGTGTCCCCCTCCAGTGCGGAGGCATCGACACCACCGATCCGGTACGTCCCCGCCCGTGCGTCCAGGAAACGGAGCAGGACCTGCGCGAGAGTCGTCTTCCCGGAGCCAGAGGGACCGACGACGGCGATGCGTCGGCCGGCCGTCAGCCTCAGGTCGACGGAGTCCAGGGCGTCCCGCTCCGCTTGCGCGTAGCGGGCCGACAGCCCCCGTACCTCCAGCGGGAAGGGCGATCCGGGTGTCTCGGCCGGGCTGCCGGGTTCGTGCACGGGCAGTGGGGCGTCCAGCACCTCGTGCACCCGCTCCGCACTCCGCTTGACCCGCTGCCGGTACTGCACGGCGAGCGGCAGACCGGTCACGGCCTCGAAGGCGGCCAGCGGCGTGAGTACCACCACCGCGAGCTCCACGCCCGCGAGCCGGCCGTCGTACACGGCGGGGAGTGCGACGAGTGCGGTGGCGACGACGGTGAGGCCGCCGATCAGAGCGATGAGGCCGCCGCCGAGCGCGGTGGCGGTGGCCGCGCGGGCGGCGATGCGGGTCAGGACGCCGTCGGCCTCCCGGGTCCGCTCCGAGCGGGCGGGCAGGGCGCCCGCAACGGTCAGTTCGGCGGTCCCGCCGAGCAGGTCCGTGATCCGGGTGGCCAGATCGGCACGTGCGGGGGCCAGTTGGCGTTCCGCGTGGCGGGAGCAGGCGCCGCTGACCAGCGGTACTCCCGCTCCGGCCAGCAGCAGTCCGGCGGCCAGCACGACGCCTGCCGCAGGCAGTAGCCAGCCGATGAATCCGGCGGTCGCCGCCCCCACGACGACGGCGGTCCCGACGGGCAGCAGCCAACGCAGCCAGTAGTCCTGCAAGGCGTCGACGTCGGCGACGAGCCGGGAGAGCAGGTCCCCGCGCCGGGTGCGGCGCAGACCGGCCGGCGCGATGCGCTCCAGCCCCCGGTAGACCGCAACGCGCAGCTCGGCAAGCATCTTGAGCACAGCGTCGTGCGACACCAGGCGCTCGGCGTAGCGGAAGACGGCCCGTCCGAGGCCGAAGGCGCGGGTAGCGGTCACGGCGACCATCAGATAGAGCACCGGGGGCTGCTCGGAGGCGCGGGAGATCAGCCAGCCGGAGACGGCCATGAGCCCGACGGCCGAGGCCAGGGCGAGGCTTCCCAGCAGCAGCGCGAGCGCCAACTGTCCGCGCTGTGCCCCTGCGGCCTCCCTGACCCGGGCCAGGACCTGGCCCGAGCGTGCCGCGGTGTCCCGCAGCACCCCTGGCTCCGGCACAGTGTCACTCTCGCCGACGGGTGCGTTCGTCGGCCGTGGCACCGCGGCGAACACCTCGGGCTTCTCCGGCCGAAGTGTCAGGCCCGGTTCCAGTGTCACCACCCGGTCGGCCACCGAGAGCAGCGCCGGGCGGTGCACGACCAGCAGCACGGTCCGCCCCGCCGCCAGCCTCCGTACCGCCTCGACGATGCCCGCTTCCGTCTCGCCGTCCAGGCTCGCGGTCGGTTCGTCGAGCAGCAGCAGCGGCCGATCGGCGAGGAAGGCCCGCGCGAGCGCGAGGCGCTGGCGCTGGCCGGCGGAGAGGCCTGCGCCGTCCTCGCCGAGGAGCGTCTGCGCGCCGTCCGGCAGTTCCGCCACGAAGTCGTACGCCCCCGCGTCCCGCAGCGCTGCCGTCACGGCGTCGTCGTCCGCGTCCGGCCGGGCCAGTCGTACGTTCTCCGCGATCGTGCCTGCAAAGAGATACGGGCGCTGCGGCACCCAGGCAATCCGTTCCCGCCAGCGCTCGGGGGCCAGCGTCGCCAGATCGACGCCGCCGATCCGCACCCGTCCCTCGTCGGGTGCCGTGAATCCCAGCACCACATCGAGCAAGGTGGACTTCCCGACACCGCTCGGGCCGACCAGGGCAACGGTCTCCCCCTCGTCCACCACCAACGAGGCCCCGTCCAGCGAAGCTTCGGTACGGCCTTCGTGCCGTACGGTCACTCCCTCCAGCTCCAGCCGCAGCGACTCCGGAGTGTTCTCCGTACCGCCCGGCCGGGGCTCGGTCTCCAGGACCGAGAAGATCTCCTCCGCGGCCGAGAGCCCCTCGGCGGCCGCGTGGTACTGCGCGCCGACCTGGCGGATCGGCAGATAAGCCTCGGGCGCCAGGATCAGCACCACCAGGCCGGTGTAGAGGTCGAGTTCGCCGTGCACGAGCCTCATGCCGATGGTGACGGCGACGAGGGCCACCGACAGGGTCGCCAACAGCTCCAGGGCGAAGGACGACAGGAACGCGATCCGCAGCGTCCGCAGCGTGGCCCGCCGGTACTGCGAGGTGATGGTGCGGATGGATTCGGCCTGGGCCTTGGCCCGGCCGAAGACCTTCAGCGTCGGAAGTCCGGCGACCACGTCGAGGAAGTGCCCGGAGAGCCGGGACAACAGCCGCCACTGGCGGTCCATCCGCGACTGGGTGGCCCAGCCGATCAGGATCATGAAGAGCGGGATCAGCGGCAGCGTGACCACGATGATCGCTGCCGAGACCCAGTCCTCGGTGACGATCCTGGCAAGGACCGCCACCGGGACGACCACCGCGAGTCCGAGCTGCGGCAGATATCGCGCGAAGTAGTCGTCGAGGGCGTCGACCCCACGGGTGGCAAGCGCCACCAGGGAGCCGGTGCGCTGCCCGCTCAGCCAGCCGGGCCCGAGCGCCGCGGCCCGCTCCAGCAGCCGGCCGCGGAGTTCGGACTTGACCGCCGCGCTGGCCCGGTACGCGGCCAGTTCCGTCAGCCACGAGACCAGCCCCCGGCCGAGCGCGACGGCCGCGAGCATGATCAGCGGAGTCCGCAGCCCGGAGACGGTCAGTCCGTCCTCCAACCCGCCCACCACCACTTCGGCGATGAGCATGGCCTGGGCGATGACCAGCGCCGCCCCGACAACTCCGAGTGCCACCACGGCTGCCAGGAAGAGGCGGGTGGCGCGGGCGTAGCGGATCAGGCGCGGGTCGATCGGTTTCACGTGAAACAGCCCCCAGTGAGCTCGGTCGGCGGACCAGGGCCTGTCCGGCAAATCAGGGTCGGGCAGGCCCCGGGTGCGTTCAGTGCGCTTCGGCGATGTGCTGCGTACCGATGCGCTTACGGAACACCCAGTACGTCCAGCCCTGGTAGAGCAGGACGACCGGGGTGGCGATCCCCGCGCACCAGGTCATGATCTTCAGCGTGTACGGGGTGGACGAGGCGTTGGTGACCGTGAGGCTCCAGGCGTCGTTCAGCGAGGACGGCATGACGTTCGGGAAGAGCGTCAGGAAGAGCATCGCGACCGCGGCCACGATGGTCACGCCGGAGAGCGCGAACGACCAGCCTTCACGTCCCGCCGCGATCGCACCGATCGCACCGACCAGTGCCACCACGGTGATGATCATCGCCAGCAGGCTCCAGCCGTCGCCGCTGTCGATCTGGGTCCAGATCAGGAAGCCGAGTGCGAGCACCGCGGTGACCGGCCCGAGCTTAAGCGCCAGCTTGCGCGCCCGCTCCCGGATGTCCCCGACGGTCTTGAGCCCCGCGAACACGGCACCGTGGAAGGTGAAGAGAGTGAGCGTGACCAGTCCGCCGAGGATGGCGTACGGGTTGAGCAGGTCCCAGAAGGTGCCCGCATACTCCATGTCGGCGTCGATCTTCACGCCGCGCACGATGTTCCCGAAGGCCACGCCCCAGAGCAGGGCCGGGATCAGTGAGGTCCAGAAGATCGCGTGTTCCCAGTTGGTCTGCCACTTCTCCTCGGGACGCTTCGACCGGTACTCGAAGGCGACACCTCGCACGATCAGGCAGACCAGGATGATCAGCAGCGGCAGGTAGAAGCCGGAGAACAGGGTGGCGTACCACTCGGGGAAGGCGGCGAAGGTCGCACCGCCCGCGGTGAGCAGCCACACTTCGTTTCCGTCCCAGACGGGCCCGATCGTATTGATCAGAACTCGCCGCTCCTTGCGGTCGCGGGCCAGCAGCTTGGTGAGGACACCGATCCCGAAGTCGAATCCCTCCAGGAAGAAGTAGCCGGTCCAGAGGACGGCGATGAGCACGAACCAGACGTCGTGGAGTTCCATCTCTCAGCTCCTCTGCTCTCAGTAGGAGAAGGCCATCGGCTGGTCGGCGTCGTCATGGTCGTCGCCGCCGATCTTGGTGGGCGGGTTGAGGTCGGCCTCCGTGAGCTCCGGCGGTCCGGCCTTGATGTACTTCACGAGCAGCTTGACCTCGATCACCGCGAGCGCGGCGTAGAGCAGGGTGAAGCCGATCATCGAAGTGAGTACCTCGCCCTGTGAGGTGCCGGGGGAGACCGCGTCGCGGGTCTGGAGCACGCCGTAGACGACCCAGGGCTGGCGACCCATCTCGGTGAAGATCCAGCCCCAGGAGTTGGCGATCAGCGGGAAGAGCAGCGTCCAGAGCGCGACGATCCAGTAGCACTTGGCGAGCTTCGGGCTGAGGGCCTTGTTCTTGAAGAGGACCAGATGGGGCACTTCGTCCTCACCGGTCCTCATCCCCGGCGGCAGCATGAACTTCCTTCGCGTCAGCCACAGTCCGAGGATGCCGAGGGCGAAGGACGCCATTCCGAAACCGATCATCCAGCGGAAGCTCCAGAACGCGACCGGGATGTTGGGCCGGTAGTCACCGGGACCGAACTTCTCCTGCTCGGCCTTGTTGATGTCATTGATGCCGGGGACGTACGAAGTGAAGCTGTCGTCGGCGAGGAAGGACAGTATCCCCGGGATGGAGATCTCCACGGTGTTGTGGCCCTTGGCCACATCGCCGACCGCGAAGATCGAGAAGGGTGCCGAGTTCTGCCCCTCCCAGAGCGCCTCGGCGGCTGCCATCTTCATGGGCTGCTGCTTGAACATGACCTTTCCGAGCTGGTCACCGCTGATGGCGGTGAGAAGTCCGGCGATCACCACGGTGACCAGTCCGAGCCGCAGCGAGGTCCGCATCACCGGGATGTGCTTCTTGCGCGCCAGATGGAAGGCGGCGATGCCGACCATGAACGCGCCTCCGACCAGGAAGGCGGCGGTGATGGTGTGGAAGAACTGGGCGAGCGCGGTGTTCTGGGTGAGCACATGCCAGAAGTCGGTGAGTTCGGCCCGGCCGCGCTCCTTGTTGATCCGGTAGCCGACCGGGTGCTGCATCCAGGAGTTGGCCGCCAGGATGAAGTAGGCGGACAGGATGGTCCCGATGGAGACCATCCAGATGCAGGCGAGATGGATCTTCTTCGGCAGCTTGTCCCAGCCGAAGATCCACAGCCCGATGAACGTGGACTCGAAGAAGAAGGCGATCAGTGCCTCGAACGCGAGCGGGGCACCGAAGATGTCGCCGACGAACCGCGAGTAGTCGGACCAGTTCATACCGAACTGGAACTCCTGGACGATGCCGGTGACGACACCCATGGCGATGTTGATCAGGAAGAGCTTGCCCCAGAATTTCGTCGCTCTGAGGTACTTCTCGTTGTTCGTCCGCACCCAGGCGGTCTGCAGGCCGGCGGTGAGCGCAGCGAGAGAGATCGTGAGTGGGACGAACAGGAAGTGGTAGACGGTGGTGATACCGAACTGCCATCGCGCCAGGGTTTCCGGCGCCAGAGCTAGCTCCACGTCGTCTTCTCCTTAATTCGCCGTAGTGACACCGGCAGTTTGCCCTTTTAATCCGACTAATGACGGGAGGAAACAGGACACGCTTGTGAACGCGTTCACATTCACAAGCAATTATGACGCACAGACTTTCGGGACGTTCGGGCGGGGTACCCCTCTTGGGATGTTCCGACCAATCCCCCCGAAGCAGACACACGGAAGCGCCGCGTTCCGGGCACCCCTCAGGCCTCGAACGCAACGGCCCCGCACCTCGGCGATCGAGGTACGGGGCCCTGGGCCTTCCGGTGTGCGCAGGCGGCCTGCGCCGATCTACAGCTCCTTGCGGTACGACTCCGTCACCTTCAGGAACAGATCGTTCGCCTCGTCCTCCCCGATCGAGACCCGCACACCCTCGCCGGCGAACGGCCTGACCACCACACCGGCCCGCTCACACACCGCGGCGAAGTCTGCAGTACGGTCCCCGAGCCGCAGCCAGACGAAGTTCGCCTGGGACTCCGGCACGGTCCACCCCTGGTCCGCCAGCGTCCGCTGCACCCGCTCGCGCTCGCACACCAAGGAGCCGACCCTCCCCAGGAGTTCGTCCTCGGCGCGCAGCGAGGCCACCGCCGCGTCCTGTGCGAGCTGACTGACCCCGAAGGGCACCGCCGTCTTGCGCAGTGCGGCCGCCACCGGCTCGTGAGCCACAGCGAAACCGACCCGCAGACCGGCCAGGCCGTACGCCTTGGAGAACGTCCGCAGCACCGCCACATTGGGCCGGTCCCGGTAGATCTCGATGCCGTCCGGCACCTCGACGTCGCGGATGAACTCCCTGTACGCCTCGTCGAGCACCACCAGGACATCGCCCGGCACCCGGTCCAGGAACCGCTCCAGCTCAGCCCGGCGCACAACGGTGCCGGTCGGGTTGTTCGGGTTGCAGACGAAGATCATCCGGGTGCGGTCCGTGATCGCGTCCGCCATCGCGTCGAGGTCGTGCACCTCACCGTCGGTCAGCGGAACCTTCACCGAGGTCGCACCGCTGACCTGCGTGATGATCGGGTACGCCTCGAAGGAGCGCCAGGCGTAGATGACCTCGTCACCCGGGCCCGAGGTGGCCTGGAGCAGCTGCTGCGCCACACCGACCGAGCCGGTTCCGGTGGCGAGGTGAGAGACGGGCACACCGAAACGGTCGGCCAGCTCATTCATCAGACCGGTGCAGGCCATGTCCGGATAGCGGTTGAAGTTCGCAGCCGCGGCCAGGGCGGACTCCATCACCCCGGACAGCGGGGGATACGGGTTCTCGTTGGAGGACAGCTTGAACGCAACCGGTCCGCCGGCGGCAGCCGGCTTGCCCGGTACATAGGCGGGAACGCCGTCCAGCTCGGCGCGCAGCTTGGGGCTCGTCTCGCTCACCGCAGGTCCTCCTCGACCGTCTGTACACATCAATACTGCTCACCTTATGAGGATTGGGCGCTGCTGCGAATGGCCGGAACGTCCAATCGTCCGGTGCGACCGGGAATGGGGGGAGCGTTTCCCTCCCCGACGTGCGCCGGTGGCTCACTCCGTGGCGCGCGTCCCTCGAAGAGGTGAGATGAGACCTCTTCGAGACATCGGCCATTTAGTAGGCCCATCGGGTTCGATACATGACACATTGCGATCGATCCAGCCAACGCCCTTGATTTGCAAGGCATTTGATACTTATTGATCATGCAGAAACGTGCCTGTCAACAAGTGAGTGTGCGACCGGGCCAACCTCCCGTCCGCGCCCTACTATCGGCTCGCCATGACAGCAGCAGGGAAGCACCAGGTGAGCCGGGCGGAGACACCCCGGCGCGGCAGCCGGCAAGGACGAGCGGGAATCCGGGATGTGGCCGCCGCCGCCGGAGTCTCCATCACGACCGTCTCCGACGCGCTCAACGGCAAGGGCAGGCTCCCGGACGCCACCCGCCGCCATGTCCGCGAGGTCGCAGAGCGCCTGGGCTACCGCCCTTCCGCCGCGGCCCGAACCCTCCGTACCGGCAAGTCCGGCCTCATCGGCCTGACCGTGACGACCTACGGGGACGAACCTTTCACCTTCACCGAATTCGCCTACTTCGCCGAGATGGCCAGAGCGGCCACCTCCGCCGCGCTCGCCCGCGGCTACGCCCTCGTCATCCTGCCCGCCACCTCACGCCATGACGTCTGGTCGAACGTCGCTCTCGACGGCACCGTCGTGATCGACCCATCCGACCAGGACCCGGTCGTCACGGAGCTCGTACGCCAGGGGCTGCCCGTCGTCTCGGACGGACGGCCGGCCGGAACCCTCCCGGTCACCGCCTGGGTCGACAACGACCACCGGGCCGCCGTGCTCGACCTCCTCGACCATCTCGCCGCCGCCGGGGCCCGCCGCATCGGCCTGCTCACCGGCACCACCACCGACACGTACACCCGTCTCTCCACCACCGCGTACCTCCATTGGTGCGAGCGCGTGGGACAGGCCCCGGTGTACGAGTCCTACCCCGCCCACGACCCGTGCGCGGGTGCGGTCGCCGCCGACCGGCTACTCGCCCGCCCGGACCGGCCCGACGCCGTCTACGGGCTCTTCGACCCCAATGGCACCGACCTGCTGGCAGCCGCCCGCCGCTACGGTCTGCGCGTCCCCGAGGACCTTCTGCTGGTCTGCTGCAGCGAGTCCACCGTGTACGCGACGACCGAGCCCCCCATCACCACGCTCTCGCTCAAGCCGCGCAGAATCGGCACGGCGGTCGTCCAGCTCCTGATCGATGCCATCGAAGGTGTGAAACACGACGGACCGGTGGAGCAGGTCATACCGACAGAGCTCATCGTCCGGACGTCCTCGCAACGCCGTCCGCCCCGCACCACGGTCAGCCCACCGCGCTCTCCCGCCGGGGATTGATCAGGCGATTTCGGACCAAACGGCCGGTGAACCTGATGTGCGCCCGGATTCACCACCCCTGGTGCGTCACACAGCACGATCCGCATTCCTATGATGGGCGCACGACACCGCGGACCGCCCCGACCAGCAGGGCCCGTCAGGTGTACGGCGGCGCGACGGTGGTGGAGGGGTCGATGACACAGGGGGCCGGTCAGGAACCCGTGGTGCGGACTGCGACGTTGCGTGACTTCCGCGTACCGCCCTATGCGCAGACTCCGGTGCCGCCTGCACCGCCGCACCCGGGCAATGCCGTTCCGGGAGACGAGCTGCCGGAGGGGTACACACCCACCGCGCGCGACCTTCCCGTGATCAACCGTGGTGACACGGTCCAGGTGCGGGCCGTCCCCGACCCGCGGCCCGTGCCGGAGCCGGGACTCGGGCCGCTGTACGTCGTCGGCGATGTCCACGGCTATCTGGACGAGCTCCACGCCGCCCTCGCCGAACAAGGCCTCATCGACGCCGAGGGCAACTGGTCCGCGGGCAATGCCCGGCTCTGGTTCCTCGGTGACTTCACCGACCGGGGCCCCGACGGCATCGGCGTCATCGACCTCGTGATGCGCCTCTCCGCCGAGGCCGCGGCCGCGGGCGGCTACTGCAAGGCGCTGATGGGCAATCACGAACTGCTGCTCATCGGCGCCAAGCGGTTCGGCGACACCCCGGTGAACTCCGGCGCGGGTACAGCCACCTTCCAGGCCGCCTGGCTGCTCAACGGCGGCCAGAAGAACGACATGGAGCGTCTTCAGGACGTCCACCTCCAGTGGATGTCGCGGCTCGACGCGATCGTCGAGGAGGACGGGCATCTGCTGATGCACTCCGACACGACGGCGTACCTCGACTACGGCGCCACCATCGAGGACGTCAACGACACCGTGCACGCCATTCTCACGCGTAACGACGCCGATGAGTGCTGGGACCTCTTCCGGAAGCTCACGAAGCGGTTCGCCTTCCGCGACGAGGCGGGGCCGCAGGCTGTCCGGGAGCTGATGTCGGCCTACGGCGGTCAGCGCATCGTCCATGGTCACAGCCCCATTCCGTACCTACTTGGCGAGGTCGGCTCGGAGGACGGCGAGGACGGCTCCGGCCCCGTGGTCGAAGGCCCGCACGTGTACGCGGACGGGCTCGCCATCGCCATGGACGGTGGAGTGACCATGGCCGGAAAGCTACTGGTCGTCCAACTGCCCCTGCATGACTGACGTTCTTCTGGGAAGACGCATCCACGACCTGACCACGCAGACCGCTGGGCCGATTTCCGGAAACCCCCTGTCACCTCGTGCCGTGGGCGCTCTACCATCGGCGTATCAGTAGCAGGCTCTCCTCCGTTTCCGCCCAACTGCCCGGTCCGAGCGGGTACTCAGGCCCTACGGAGCATCGGGGGATGCACATGAACAGCGCTCCGCACCTGCTGGCCGAGGACCGCCCCGAGTATGAGCGGATCCTCGACGACGCACTGCGTCACGCCCATGAACGACCGGATCTGGCCGCGGTCGGCGAGCGGCTCAACGCCGTGCAGCTGCGCACCATGGCGCTGGACGCCACGGCGCTGATCACCGCGACGGCCGCCACCGAGTACGAGCACTATGTGAAGGCCCGCGAAGAGCTGCGCGGACCGGCCGAAGGAGCGGGCCAGGATCCGGGCCACGGGTCCGGCACTGACGGCCGGAACCAGTCGGGCGCCGGCATAGGAGCCGTCGTCACGGTCCTGGCGCCCGTGCTGGCCGGCACTGCCGCGTTCATATTCCTGCTGTCCGGCTATCTGCTGAGGCTGCTCAATCCGCCGCCGTCCTTCGCCTCCACCATGGTCGCCGCAGGCTGGTTCTTCGCGGCGGTCATGGCCGCCGCCATCCTGGCCGCCGCCGTCGGACTGCTCATCACCGCGCTGCGCAACGGGTCGGCGTCGCAGCCCGCCGAGGATGCCGAGAACGAGTTGCCGGAGGATGTGGCGCGCGCCAGAGAGGCATGGCGCCACGCACTGCTGGAGCGCGGCATACTGCCGTTCCTGCGGGACGCGCTAGCCGACCCCGACGCCGGCCCCGCGTCGCGCACACCGCTTCGTTCGGCGAACCGCATCCCGAAGATCGGCTACAGCCGGCCGGACTTCACCAGCCCGGACGACGGTCCGGCGGCGGGCCCCCGCCCGACATTCACCAGCCCGGACTTCACCAGCCCCGACTTCGGCGGCCCCGAGCACGAACTGGACTGACCGGGTCCGGGCACCGGGCCGACGGGACGCCGGCCCGAGAAGTCCTGGCCTCTCGGGCCGGCGTCCCGTTGCGCGCGTCCCGCGTCAGTCCGCGATCGGCAGATAGACCCGGTTGCCGGCCGCCGCGAACTCCTTGGACTTCTCGGCCATGCCCGCGTCGATCTCCGCCTGGGAACCGCCGTGTTCCCGACGGATGTCCTGGGAGATCTGCATCGAACAGAAGGGCGGACAGCACTGGCCCCGAACTGCGCGCGAGGTCGCAGCTCAGCACCCGGGGGCCTCTCCGGTCTCGGGCGCCTCCTCCGGTGGAGGAGCCGTACGAGCGTGGCGGCGTTGAGCGCGCAACGTGACCAGCCTCTCGGTCCTGCGGCTCGGCCAGACTCCCGCTGAGGGCCAGAAGCGACAGCAACCGCACCGGGCCCTCCACCCGCCGCCTCCGCCTCTGCCTCCGCCTCCGGTGTGACGTCCTACGATGCGTCAGTCCTCCGGCGGATCCGGATCATCGTGCGGCAAGGGAAGTCCATGCGCCTGTCCAGCTACGTCAAGAAGGCCGCCATGAGCGCGGCGGCGATACCCCTCTTCGCCGGGTGCACTGGGGAACAGGGTGCGGGTGGGGCCGTGGAGCGAGCTGCGGAGAGGCCTGCCTCCTGGACGGACCTGCCGGTGCGGACGGGCGCACGGGACGTCGTCCACACGGACACCGACCACCGGTCGTACGCCGTCAGGATCACGGTCAAGAGCCTGGTCCGGGGCTCGGAGGAGGACATGCGGGGGGCGCGCGCGGACGAAGAGCTGAAGGGCATGGTCCCCCACTACCTCAGCTTCGAGGTCACCAACACCGGTCGGAAGAGGATCCCCGCTGCCTACATGGTGGACAGCAACTTCGCCCTGAACGGCACCGACTGGGCGCGCGGGGAGGAGGTCTACATCAGCGGCGGCAGGGCAGGCGGGGTCGACCTGCCCTGCGCGGACACCGCGCCGAAGACGCTGGCGCCCGGCGACTCGTACAACACTTGCGTGACCTACGCGCTGCCCGAGGGCGTCGGCGTGCTGTCGCTGACGCACAACGCCGACGGCTACCTCGACGAGGGCGGCGCGGTCGCCACCTGGCCCGTCGAGGGCGGCCTCGATGCGGCGTCCGCCGGGCTGGCGGAGCCAGGCGACCTCGTCCGCGTCCGGTGGGACGCCCACGAGGACGGCGTCCTCGAACTGCCCGCCACGCTGGTGTCCGTACGCCGGGGCAGCGCGGCCGACCTCGCGGGTCTGGACCTCAACCTCAACGAGAAGGAGCGGCGCGGCGTCCCGTACTACGTGTCGGTCACCTACACCAACACCGGCCCGAAAGACCTCTACGCCGACCAGGCCGACCACGTCCGCCTGCTCACCGAGGGCGGTCGGCAGATATGGGGGAAGACCCCCTTCGTCCTCGACACGAAGATCCCCGGCTGTCCGTCCGACTGGGTCGCCCGGACGATCCCGCCGGGCGACAGCGTGACGGAGTGCAGCATCCACCTGGTGACGGACGACGGCGACAAGCCGTTCGCGGTGGGTTTCGCGGAGGCGGGCCAGCCGGGACTGGTGGCCTGGCGGGCCCCCCTCCGCTGAGGCGGCCGGGTCAGCCGGCCGACCTGCCGCCCGTCTCCGCGAGCGGCAGGTACACACGGTTGCCTGCCGCCGCGAACTCCTTCGACTTCTCCAGCATCCCGGCCTCGATCTCTTCAGGCGTCGAGCTGGCGTCACCTCCGAACTGCTCTGTGATGCTTCTGCTGATCTTCATCGAGCAGAACTTCGGGCCGCACATCGAGCAGAAGTGCGCCGTCTTCGCCGGCTCGGCCGGCAGCGTCTCGTCGTGGAACTCCCGGGCCGTGACCGGGTCGAGAGCCAGATTGAACTGGTCCTCCCAGCGGAATTCGAAACGGGCATCGGAGAGCGCGTCGTCCCAGTCCTGAGCCCCCGGGTGCCCCTTGGCGAGGTCCGCCGCATGGGCCGCGATCTTGTACGTGATGACGCCGGTCTTCACATCGTCCCGGTTGGGCAAGCCGAGGTGCTCCTTGGGCGTGACATAGCAGAGCATCGCCGTGCCCCACCATGCGATCATCGCCGCACCGATGCCCGAGGTGATGTGGTCGTACGCCGGGGCGACATCGGTGGTCAGCGGGCCGAGCGTGTAGAACGGCGCCTCCTCGCAGATCTCCTGCTGGAGGTCGATGTTCTCCTTGATCTTGTGCATCGGGACATGGCCCGGGCCCTCGATCATGGTCTGGACGCCGAATCGCTTGGCGATCGTGTTCAGCTCACCGAGCGTGCGCAGTTCGGCGAACTGGGCCTCGTCGTTGGCGTCGGCGATCGAGCCTGGGCGCAGCCCGTCGCCCAGCGAGTACGTCACGTCGTACGCGGCGAGGATCTCGCAGAGCTCCTCGAAGTGCTCGTACAGGAACGACTCCTTGTGGTGCGCGAGGCACCACGCCGCCATGATCGAGCCGCCGCGGGAGACGATGCCCGTCTTGCGGCGGGCGGTCAGCGGTACGTAGGGCAGGCGCACGCCGGCGTGGACCGTCATGTAGTCGACGCCTTGCTCGGCCTGCTCGATGACGGTGTCCTTGTAGATCTCCCAGGTCAGCTCCTCGGCCCGGCCGTCGACCTTTTCGAGGGCCTGGTAGAGGGGAACGGTGCCGATCGGCACGGGGGAGTTGCGCAGAACCCACTCACGGGTGGTGTGAATGTTGCGGCCGGTGGAAAGGTCCATGACCGTGTCGGCGCCCCAGCGCGTCGCCCATGTCATCTTCTCCACCTCCTCCTCGATGGAGGACGTCACCGCGGAGTTGCCGATGTTGGCATTGACCTTCACCAGGAACCGCTTACCGATGATCATCGGCTCGATCTCGGGGTGGTTGACGTTGGCCGGCAGCACGGCCCGGCCCGCGGCGATCTCCTCGCGCACCACCTCGGGTTCGACGTTCTCCCGGATCGCCACGTACTCCATCTCCGGGGTGATCTCGCCCCGGCGGGCGTACGCGAGCTGGGTCACCGGCTGCCCGTCCCGGCTGCGGCGGGGCAGGCGCGGGCGGCCGGGGAAGACCGCGTCGAGGTTGCGCAGCCCTTCCCCAAGCTCTCGACTTCGCTCGATCAGGGGAGACCCCATTCGCGGCGAGGTGTGCTTGAGCCCGTCGTCCTCGGGGCGGGCGGGGCGGCCCGGGTACTCCTCGGTGTCGCCGCGCGCGATGATCCAGTTCTCCCGCAGCGGTGCGAGTCCGCGACGGACATCGGTATCGGTGGTGGGATCGGTGTAGGGGCCCGACGTGTCGTACAGCGTCACGTCCTTGCCGTTGGTGAGGTGCACCTGACGGACCGGCACCCGGAGGTCCGGGCGTGAGCCCTGGACATACCCCTTGTGCCAACCGATGGACTTCCCGGCCTCGTCGCTCTGGTTCGAGGCAGGCGTGCGTGCGTCCGATGTGGTCATGAGACCTACTCCCTACGCCGGCATTACCCGGTAACAGGTTCGGCGGTCGGCGCAGCCTCTCCCGTACGGATGTACGGATATCAGCGCCCTCTCAGCCCGGTGCTCCGAGCTCCCGCGTGTGCAAAGGTTCCTCCACGCTAGCGCCCTGTCCGGCGTAATGAACAGAGGGCCCTTCTCTCCTTGCGATGATCGGCCGGTGACGTCCCCCCATACCGACCCCGAACCGCACGGCCACTCGCACAGCCATGGCCCTGCCGCGCCCGTCTCCAAACATCTGCGCAAGGTCATCGCGGCCGTGCTGATCCCGTTCGCCACCGCGGTCGTAGTCGGCCTGGTGGTGCTCTGGCCGGGCGGCGCGCCCCCGCACGAGCGGACCGGTGTCGGCTTCGACCGGCAGACCCAGCAGGGAAAGGTGGTGAATATCGACAAGGTGGACTGCAAGGACGTGAACGCCGCCCAGACACCCATCAGCGGCGCGACCACCCCACCGTCGGGGAACGGGCCCGGGCTGTGCGAGAAGGCCACCGTAGAGGTGACGACCGGTCACGACAAGGGCCGGACCTTCGTCGAGATCGTCCAGCCGGACGCACCCCGTCAGTTGCACGAAGGGCAGGGCGTGGTCGTGGCGTACGCCCCCGACGCGCCCCATGATCTGCAGTACTCGGTGACGGATGTGAACCGGAAGTTCCCGATGACGCTGCTGGCCGGGATCTTCGCCCTGGTCGTGATCGCGGTGGGCAGGATGCGTGGGGTGATGGCACTGGTCGCGCTCGCCGTGTCGTTCGCCGTGCTGACCCTGTTCATCCTCCCGGCCATCCTCCAAGGCTCGAATCCACTGCTCGTCGCGGTGGTCGGGGCCAGTGCGATCATGCTGATCGCGCTCTACATGTGCCACGGCCTGACCGCCCGCACGTCGGTCGCGGTGATCGGCACACTCATCTCATTGCTGCTGATCGGGCTGCTCGGATCGCTCTTCATCGGCTGGGCGAGCCTGACCGGCAACACCGACGACAGCACCGGCCTCATCCACGGCCTGTACCCGCACATCGACATGAGCGGTCTGCTGCTGGCCGGTGTCATCATCGGCTCGCTCGGGGTGCTCGACGATGTGACGGTCACCCAGACATCGGCAGTCTGGGAGCTGCACCAGGCGAACCCGACGATGGGTGCTCGGGGGCTCTACCGTGCGGGGATCAGGATCGGGCGCGATCACATCGCCTCGGTCGTCAATACGCTGGTGCTCGCCTACGCGGGCGCCGCACTGCCGCTGCTGCTGCTGTTCTCGATCGCCCAGAGCAGCGTGGGGACGGTGACCAACAGCGAGTTGGTGGCGGAGGAGATCGTACGAACGCTGGTCGGTTCGATCGGACTGGTCGCCTCAGTGCCGGTGACGACGGTGCTCGCGGCGCTGGTCGTCTCCGCGGACCGCACAGGGGTCGGCGCGGAAGCCGGAGCTTCGGCACCCGTACGGACCGGGAAGGGCCGTCGTCGTAGGACGAAGCCTTGAACGCCTCCTTACGGAGAGCGATTCACCCATTCGGCAGGTGTTGCGTTCGACCGACGGGCCGGCCGACGGCGCCGTCCTCCTCAGCCGGCGTTCTGTTCCTCGGCGAGGATCCGGCCCAGGGCCTCTTCCAGGTTGCCCTCGAAGTCACCCAGCGTGCACTCCTGCCCGAGCGGCACGAGTTTGTCCGTCCGGTCGAGGAAGGCCACAAGTGGTGCCGTACCGGCCCTGAAGAGGGCGCGATCCGCACCCACCTGAAGTCGGATATGTACATCGGACAGCCCCTCGGGCTCCGTGGGCCCGATATGCACATCACCGTCGCCACTGGGGCTGTTGAGGCCGTCGAGCAGCAGCTCACGGCCGAATGCCCAGGTGACGGGGGCGTCGCCGGGCAGATGGAAGGTCATCCGGATCGCATACGGATCGCACACTTCGTACCGGAGCTCCACCGGGATCCGGAAAGAGAGTTCCTCGGAGACGAGGAAGCTCATCATGACCTCAGCTTGAACCGACTCGCGCATCGTCCAACCCCGCAGTAGATGAATCTGGCCAGGAATGATCCCCCATGGCCCTATTGACGCCATCGTGGTGCACGCGATAGCAGATCACAAGGAGTGATTTTTCAGATACTGATAGAGAACACGAACGAGCGCAAGAGACTGGCCACTTCGCCACGTAGTTGTTCGACTGCGGGGAGCAACCGATCTTCCTGCTCCAGGGGCACTGAAATCGCCATCGCGGCGGCAGTGAATCCGGCCGTGATCGGGATGGCTGCGCAGACAGTCCCCAAGGCATACTCCTGTCGTTCGATGACAGGTTCCATTCGTTCCAACGACCGCAATCGTTCAAGAAACGCCGAGCGGTCCCTCACCGAGTAGCGGGTCAGCGGCCGCACAGGGTGCCGGTCCAGATGGTCCTCGCGGGCCTTCTCGTCGAGCTGGCTCAGCAGACACTGACCGATCGCATGAGCGTGCCCGGTCTCCCGGAAGGATGCCCACTCGTCCACCGCGGGTGTGGCGGGGTTGTCGGCGACCGCGATGAGTTCGATCTCACCCTCGCGGTAGACGGCGCAGTACACCGGTACGCCGATGATGTCGCACCAGCGGCTCAGCGACTCGGTCATTCTGCTGCGACGATTCTGTAGCGAACCCTCGTCGACCAGGCGCTCAGCGGCGGTCCCGAAGAGGAACACGCCGTTCTCCCGGCGCAGATAGCCCTCATGGGTCAGGGTGCGCAGCAGATGGTAGGCGGTGGGGAGGGGAAGGCCCGCTTCCCTGGCCAACTGTTTCGCGGGCGCCCCGTCTCGATGGGCGCCCACAGCTTCCAGCAGCCTCAGCGCTCGCTGGACCGAACCGATCAACGTCGGGACAGCAGTGCTCGATGCCGTGGTCAACGGTCACCCCCAGGCATGGTGACGGGCGGTCAGCCCACCTGTGGGGGCCGCCCCCACAGGCCGCCGCATGACTGGGGTCCGGAGGCCGAACGCCGTACAAACCACTGGTCAGGGTGGTAACGGACAGTAAATTCCCAGGTGGTGGCAGCGGACTGTCACCATATCGGCCACATACGCAAAGGGCGTCGTTTCGTCTTGCACTTAGCTCAGCTGGGCTAATCCCCCGGTCGGCTTCCGACCGTCCTACCAGTCGCCGCGCGAGGAAGAGGACGACATGAACTTGCGTACGACGAAGACGAGTCCGCCGACCAGGATCACGAAGACCAGAACCTTGAAGAGCAGACCGATCACGAACCCGACCACGCTGGCGATCAGACCGCCGAACACGACGATCGCGATGACCGGCACCGCGATCCACTTCACCCACCAGGGCATCCCCGCGAATATCTCCCGCACGGCCATTGTCCTTGCCTCGCCTCCGTGAGTTCCTGTTTCGATACCTCGATGCTAGAGGCGCAAAGGGGGCCGGCGGGGGTTCCACAGCCCTTGAAGTCCCCTGATCGACCCCTTAGGGATCCCTGAGACCGGAGCCCGGTGCTCCTCAGGAGTGGCTCAGCTCTCCGGCGGGGAGAAAACCACCATGACCCGCAGGTCCTCGGTGATGTGGTGGAACTTGTGGGCAACACCGGCAGGTACGTACACCACGCTCCCTCTGCCCACCTGCGTCGTTTCCATGCCGACTGTGATCGAGGCGCGGCCGCTGACGATGAAGTAGACCTCGTCCTCCTTGTGCGGCTGCTGCGGGTCGAGTTCGCCGGCATCCAGTGCGTACAAGCCGACGGACATGTTCCGTTCCTTCACGAACTGCAGATACGCACCATCGTTGGCAGCCCGTTCCGCTTCCAGTTCGTCCAGTCTGAATGCCTTCATGGCCCGTCCGCCCCTTGCCTCTGTCCTGCCGGTGTCCGCCACCGATCATGTCTGCCACGATCAGACACATGAAGAATTTCGTAGTCAAGACGATCGCCAACGCAGGTGCGCTGGCCGTGGCCATCTGGCTGCTCCAGGACATCACGCTGAACGGCGGCAGCACCGGGCGCAAGGCGCTCACGCTGATCGTGGTCGCCCTGCTCTTCGGCCTGGTGAACTTTGTGGTCAAGCCGATCGTGAAGCTGCTCACGCTGCCGCTCTTCATCCTCACGCTGGGGCTTATCACCTTGGTCGTCAACGCGCTCATGCTGATGCTGACCTCCTGGCTGGCCGGTCAGTTCAACCTGAGCTTCCATGTCGACGGCTTCTGGACCGCCGTGCTCGGCGGTCTGATCATCTCGATCGTGTCGTGGGCGCTGAACGTAGTCCTGCCCGACGAGGACTGACCCGACATCTACTGAAACAGTGCAGGTCGGACCGGTGTCACACCGGGGGGATAAGTGAGGAAGCGGTATGAGCACCATGGGTGACGGAACCCGGGCGGTACGGGCCGGGCTGCCCGAACCGGAGCAGTTCGAGCCCACCCTGCCCGGACCGGTCTTCGCCGCGCACTTCCATCTCTCCGGTGAACCGACCGGTCCGTACACCTACGGCCGGGACACCAATCCGACCTGGACGCATCTGGAACGCGCCATCGGCGAGCTGGAGGCGCCGGGAGAGCCGGTCGAGACCACGGTCTTCGCCTCCGGGATGGCGGCGGTCTCGGCCGTACTGCTGTCCCAGGCGCGTACCGGCGATGTGGTCGTGCTGCCGGATGACGGATATCAGGCGCTGCCGCTGGTGCGTGAACAACTGGAGGCGTACGGCGTCGAGGTCCGGACCGCGCCGACCGGCGGCGATGCCCAGCTGGCGGTCCTCCAAGGCGCCAAGCTGCTGTGGATCGAGACCCCGTCCAATCCTGGGCTCGATGTCTGCGACGTACGCCGGCTCGTCGAGGCCGCACACGCGGCCGGCACGCTGGTGGCTGTCGACAACACCCTCGCCACACCGCTCGGCCAGCGCCCGCTGGAACTGGGGGCCGACTTCTCTGTGGCCAGTGACACCAAGGGCATGACCGGGCACGGCGACATCCTGCTCGGCCATGTGACCTGCCGCGATTCCGAGCTGGCAGCGGGTGTACGGCGCTGGCGCAAGGTCGTCGGCGCGATTCCGGGACCGATGGAGGCCTGGCTCGCGCACCGTTCGCTGGCCACGCTGGAGCTGCGGATCGATCGGCAGTGCGCCACCGCCCTGACGCTGGCCGAGGCACTGGGCAAGCGTCAGGAGGTGACCGGGCTGCGGTACCCCGGCCTGCCTACCGATCCTTCGTATCCGAACGCCGCGCGTCAGATGAGGCGCTTCGGCTCCGTGGTGTCGTTCGTACTGCCCGACCGCGAGCAGGCCGAGCGCTTCCTGACCGAGCTGCGGCTGGTCGACGACGCGACGAGTTTCGGCGGCGTGCGCTCCACCGCCGAGCGGCGGGCACGCTGGGGTGGTGACGCCGTGCCGGACGGTTTCATCCGATTCTCGGTCGGCGCCGAGAGCCCGGACGACCTGGTGGCCGACGTGGAACGGGCACTGGACGCGGCGCTGGGCAAGAGTTGATGCAACCGGTGGTACGGACGGTCCGAGCCTCCCCCCTCGTGGCTCGGGCCGCCCCGGTTCCACACATGAAGAACCGCTTGAACAAGGCTAATTGACTCTCCGTCAGTGTCCAATCACGGTAGCGACAGCGACCTATCGACATATTTATAGTTGTACGGGTCCGAAGCGGCGCGAGGGTGGGAGGGGCAGGACATGGACCTGGCCCTGTTGCGCACATTCGTCACGGTGCACCGGTCCGGTTCCTTCACCAGGGCTGCTGCCCTGCTCGGCCTCTCTCAGCCCGCGGTCACCTCGCAGATCCGCACCCTGGAGCGGCAGCTGGGCCGCCCGCTCTTCCTGCGCAGGGCCCGCGGCGTGACCCCGACGACCATCGGCGACGAACTCGCGCACCGGGCGGCGCCCCATCTGGACGCGCTGATCGAGATCGCCGAGACCGAGCTCGATGAGGAGTCGGGCGTACGGACACTGCATCTGGCCGGGCCACCCGAGTTCACCTCGATGCGTGCCCTGCCGGCGCTCACCCCTCTCATCGCCCAGGGCCTGGCTCTGCGCAGTTCGTTCTTCACCAGCGCCGAGGAGACGCTGGAGGGACTGGCCGCCGGACATCATGATCTGGCCATTACGACGGCCCGTCCGCGCGGTGGGCTACTCACCGCGACTCCGCTCTGCGACGAAGAACATGTGCTGATCGCCGCGCCGCGCTGGGCCGGGCGCCTGGGGCCCGGAACCTTGCGGCACAAGGGGCCTGCGGTGCTGGACCAGTTGCCAGTCGTGGAGGTGCACGAGAGCCTGCCGCTCGTCTCCCGCTACTGGGCCGCCGTCTTCGACAGCCGGCCCGCCGCTACGGGAGCCGTCATCGCGCCGGATCTCCGGGCGGTCCTGGAGTGCACGGCAGCGGGCGCCGGACTCGCCGTGCTGCCGCGCTATCTGTGCGAGGGGGCGCTGGAACGGGGCGAGGTGGTGGCGCTCCTCGACCCTCCCGTGCCTCCGCTGCGCACGTATTTCGTGGCCGTGCGGACCGGTACGGCCGCGCTGCCGCACATCGCGCGGGCGCACGAGTGGCTGCTGCGCGCTGCCGCCGGCTGGTGAGCGCAGGACGGTCCGGCGCGGGTCAGGTGTTTCAGAACCGGTTCCGTGGGCCACTCTCTTGCCATGACCGAACGTCCTGTGGTCAAGCGCACCGCACGCGCCATCCTGCTCGACGGCAACGACCTCATCCTCATCAAGCGCACCAAGCCCGGGGTGGATCCGTACTGGCTCACGCCGGGTGGCGGGGTCGAACCCGAGGACGCAACCGTCGTCGACGCCCTGCACCGTGAGGTGGACGAGGAGCTCGGCGCCAAGATCACCGATGTGGTTCCCTGTTTCGTCGACACCGTGGAGCACATCGAGGGCGGCGGAGTGAAGGGCGTCAAAGTGCAGCACTTCTTCGTCTGCCGGCTGGAGTCGATGGACCTGTCCCGGCGCCACGGCCCCGAGATCGAGGATCCTTGCGGGGAGTACGACGTCGTACGGGTGCCGTTCAGCCGGATGGGGATCGCTGCCGTTCATCTCGTACCGCTGTCGCTGCGGCACTACCTGGACGGCAATATCGAGGGCGTACGGGCGATGCACGCGCCCGACCTGGGCTGACCGGCCGCCGCTTCCGGATCGGGGCTGACAGCCACCTCTTCCTGGGACAGCGCTGACGGCTGCCGCTCCCGGGTTCAGTCGGGGCCGGCGGTCGCCAGTTCCTCGACGCAGTCGTGCCGGATGCGCTCGGCCGGCATGCCGATGCCCCTGAGCACATCCACGCTGCTGCGGATCATGCCGGGCGGGCCCGAGAGATAGGCGTCGTACTCGTGCCACGGGCCGCACTGGCGCACGGCCTCGGGCAACAGCCCCTTCAGACCGCCCTCCGTTCCCGGGCCGGTGGAGACCACCGGCCGCACCTCGAGCCAGGGATAGGTCTTCTGGAGCCGCATCATCGTGTCGATGTCGTACAGGTCGTGACCGCTGCGTGCCCCGTAGAAGACCTCCACGGGACGCCGGTCGCCATGCTCCGCAACGTCCTCGACGAGCGCCTTGATGGGCCCGATCCCCGTGCCGCCACCCAGGCAGAGCAGACCGGTGTGGGTGGAGTGGTCGACCGTCATCGAGCCCTTGGGCGGGCCGAGGCGCAGGATGTCGCCGGGCCGGGCCCGGTGCACCAGGGCGTTGGAGACCCAGCCGGCCGGTACCGCCTTGATGTGGAAGGTGAGCAGACCGTCCGGGCGGGGCGCCGAGGCGAAGGAATAGTGGCGCCAGTTCCGGGGCCACCACGGGGTCTCCATCGCCGCGTACTGGCCTGCGAGGAAGGGGTAGGCCTGGTCGGGACGGACCGTGAGGATCGCTATATCGCGGGTTCTGAGGTCGTGGGAGACAACCTCGGCGTGCCACCGGGCGGGAGCCCGCTGCTCATCCTCGGCGGCCGCATCGATCATGATCTGCGATATCGCGGTGTAGGCACGGACCCACGCCGCCTCGGTCTCCGCGTCCCAAGTGGTGGTCGCGTAGCGGCTCAGCGCGCCAAGGAGCGCCTCACCCACAGCGGGATAGTGCGCAGGCAGTGTGCCGTACTTGCGGTGCCCCCGGCCCAGTTCGCCGAGATACTCGGCCAGCGCATCGGGGTCGTCCAGCCGGTCCGCCGCGGTGAGGATCGCGCGAAGAAGACGGTCGCGCTGGACATCCATCGCGACCGGAAAAAGGGCGCGCAGATCGGGGTGCCGAATGAAGAGCAGGGCGTAGAAGTACGAGGTTGCCTGATCCGCGACGGGCGAGATCTCGGTCAGGGTGCGGTGGATCAGGGTCGCGTCGGGAGACCTGTCCGTTCCGTCTTCGGTCCACCCGGTGGCCGGAGCATCCATACTGTGCCTCGCCTCGAACGTCTTCTGGTCGCCTTGCTCACCCGCACACGGCCCGCGGCCCTTGTCTGCGGGCGTAGCCGAGTCCTGCTTGCAGTCGCCGACGGGCTCCTGCCCGTGTCCCTCACCCCAGCATGCCTTGCTACGAACGCAGACCGGACAAATAGCGGGAAGTCCGGGTATCCGAACCGGTTTTCCCGTTACGCTCCTTCGCCTCATGACCGAGCCGTGAATCCACAACAGTCGCTCATATCAGCATCAGCGGGGCACTTTGCACCAACCGACCCAGCCGAGAAGACCGCAGAGGTGGGCGCACCAACTCGCCTCACCGGCAAGGCCGCAGAAGGGTGAGCACTGTACGCCGAGGCGAGTACGCGTGGTTACTCCCGCTGTCAGACGCCCGATTACCTCATTCCCGGCACCGTGTTTCACGTGAAACCACTCAAACGCTCCGCTCGCCGCAGCCTTCTCGTCGCGCATGTCGCGGTATCCGTGAGCTGGCTGGGACTGACCGTCGGACTGCTGACGCTCGGAATCACGGCATTCCTCACCGGCGACCCCACCACCGCGCAGTCCGCCACCCGCGCCATGAAGATCTTCGGAGACTGGCTGGTCGTCCCGGTCGCCCTGCTCTCCCTGCTCAGCGGCCTCGTCCTGGCTCTCGGTACGCCTTGGGGACTGGCCAGGCACCGGTGGGTCTGGACGAAGTTCTGGCTCACCCTGATCACTGCGACACTGTCGATCTTCTCGTTGCGCCCCGGCATCAACGAGGCGGCGACGCGTGGCGCTGTCGATATCGACCTGGTGGTCGCTCCGTCGGTGGCGACGGCAACGTATCTGTTCATCACCGCGGTATCAGTGCTGAAGCCCTGGGGATTGACCCGGCGCGGCCGACGGCTGCGCCGCCTGGCCGGAGCCGGTAAAGGAGTGGACGAGCGATCAACGCATCGGACAGCCTGACCTTCATGCTCACCCCTCTGCCCCGCTCGCTCGTCGAATTGCCTGTCCGGCGTCTCACCCTGGGTGACCTGGTCGCCTGCGCCGATCTCTGCAAGGACCGCGGATGGCCACGCGATGAGCACAGATGGGGTCTGCTCCTCGCCGCAGGAACCGGCTATGGCATGGACGATCCCGGGGGCAAAGGCCTGGTGGCCGCTTGTGTGGTGACCTCCTACGGCCCACGACTGGCTGCCATCGGCATGCTGCTCGTCGCCGAACGATATGCGCGGCAGGGAGTCGCCCGCCGCCTGATGCGCCATGTGATCGACGAAGCCGCAGGCATCCCCCTCAGCCTGTATGCCACATCCGCGGGACAACCGCTCTACGAACAGCTCGGCTTCACGGTTGTGGGCCGCGTCGAGCGGGTCACCGGGTTCTTCCGGCCGACCAGCGACAGAGCGTCCGCTGTGACCGTCCGCCCGGCCACAGCGGAGGACCTGCAAGCCATGGTCCGGCTGGACACGGACGTCTTCGGCTCCGACCGGACGCATGTCCTCGCCCGGCTGCCCGCGTATGCCGACCACATCCGGGTCGCGGAAGACGACGGAAAGCTCGTCGGTTACGCAGCGACCTGGCCGAGCGCTCATACGCATGTGGTCGGCCCGCTCATCGCGCCCGACACCGAAACCGCTCAGGCACTCGTCACGTCGCTCGCAGAGGCGACGGATCTACCGTTGCGCGCGGACATCGACGCGCGCCATGCGGAGCTGCTCGACTGGTTCAAGGAGTGCGGTCTGCAGAGAAGCTCCAAAACCACGGTGATGACGTATGGAACCTCGGACCTGCCGGGCGACTGGACCCGTCGCTACGCTCCACTGACCGTAGCGACGGGCTGACCCACGCGGCTTTGGACTCACCGAGCGTGGGCGGCGCGAGCGTCAGGCGAGAGCCTTCACGGCAGCTGTCGCGAAGCCGTGGTCCTGGTCGGGAGCACCTCCGCCAACGCCGATGGAGCCGATGAGCCGGCCGTCGCGGTGGACCGGGACACCACCGGCGATGAAGAGCAGCGGCCGGTCGAGGGCGGTCGGCAGGGTGTGGAAGAGCCCGCCCGGCTGGACCGCGTCGACAAGGTCGGCGGTGGGGGCGTTGAGCTGAAGGGCCGTGTATGCCTTGCGGGTGCTGGTCTCACCCGCGATGAGGACGGCCCGGTCGTCCCGCCGGAAGGCCAGCAGATGGCCGCCCGCGTCGAGGATCGTGACGGCAACGGGGACACCGGCGGCTTCCGCGGCGCTGCGGGCCGCTTCGATGAGCGCTTCGGCGTCCGGGGTGGTCAGCGGAGCGACGGCAACAGTGGTGGTGCTCATGGGGGTGTCTCCTTGGTGCGATGTGGTGCTGCGTGTGAGGGGAGTGGTGTGAGGAGAGTCAGCGCTGGGGCGCGGGGGCCGCGAGCGGTTCAGGGCTGTGCTGGGCGACGAGTCGGCCCGGGGAGACCGCGCCGCGGCGTTCCAGAACGCTGGAGACGACCGCGAGGACCAGGGCGGAGGCGGCCAGAGCGGCGCCGACCCAGTTGGGTGCCGTGTAGCCGAGGCCGGCTGCGATGACGAGGCCACCGAGCCATGCCGACAGCGCGTTGCCGAGGTTGAAGGCACCGATGTTGACGGCGGAGGCGAGGGTCGGAGCACCCGCTGCCTGGTCGAGCACCCGCTTCTGCAGCGGCGGCACTGTGGCGAAGCCCAGGCCCCCGATCAGCACGATGGTGACGGCCGCTGCGATCTTGTTGTGTGCGGTCAGGGTGAACAGGGCCAGAACCACGGCGAGGGCACCGAGCGAGACGTACAGCATCGGCATCAGATGACGGTCGGCGAACTTGCCGCCGAGCAGATTGCCGCCCACCATGCCCAGACCGAAGAGCACCAGGAGCCAGGTGACGGAGGACGCGGAGTATCCGGCGATCTCGGTCATCATCGGGGTGATGTAGGTGATCGCGGCGAAGACTCCGCCGAAGCCGAGCACGGTCATCGCCATGGCGAGCAGGACCTGCACGTTGCGGAACGCTGCCAGCTCGTGACGGAGCCGTACGCCCTCGGGGCGGGGCTGTTCGGGGACGAGCCTGGCCACACCGAGAAGGCCGATGACACCGAGCGCGGCGACGACGAAGAATGTGGTCCGCCAGCCGACGCTCTGTCCGATGTAGGTGCCCAGCGGCACGCCGACGACATTGGCGACGGTGAGGCCCGTGAACATCATGGCGATCGCGCCGGCCTTCTTCTGCGGGGCAACCAGATCGGCCGCCACGACCGATCCGATGCCGAAGAAGGCGCCATGGGCGAGCGAGGCGATCACGCGGCCGACGACCATCACGCCGAAGACCGGGGCGACGGCCGAGACCACGTTGCCCACGACGAACAGCCCCATCAGCAGCATGAGCATGCGTTTACGGGTGACGAGGGTGCCGAGGACCGTCATCAGCGGTGCGCCGAGGACGACACCGAGGGCGTATCCCGTGACGAGGAATCCTGCGGTCGGGATCGAGACCTGGAAGTCCGCAGCAACCTCGGGGAGCAACCCCATGATCACGAACTCGGTGGTTCCGATACCGAAAGCCCCAATGGCGAGGGCGAGGAGCGCGAGCGGCATGGGCTTCACCTTCCCTGAAGATTGCATCTGCGCCTTACGAGCGTCCACAATAATTGCAGGCGCCGACTAATTGCAAACGCGGGCTATTGCGGACGTCGCCTATCCTGGACGCAAGCAGCTCCGAGACGGAGGAGAGACCCATGACAGCTACAGACCCCGCACTGACCGCCCTCTCCCAGGGCTGGTGCGCCCTCTCCTTGCTTCACGGGAAGATCGAGGCCCGTATCGAGCGGGCGCTGCAGGCCGGGCACGGTCTCAGCGTGCGGGAGTACTCCCTGCTCGACGTCCTGAGCAGGCAGCACAACGGCCCCGGCGGCCATCTCCAGATGAAGCAGGTCGCGGACGCCGTCGTGCTCAGCCAGAGCGCCACCACCCGCCTGGTCACACGCCTCGAGGACCGCGGACTGCTGACCCGGTATCTCTGCGACACCGATCGCCGCGGCATCTACACCGATGTCACCGAGGCCGGCCTCACCCTGCTCGCCGAAGCCCGGCCGACCAATGACACCGCGCTGCGCGCCGCACTCGACGAAGCCGCCAAGAATCCCGAGCTGGCCCCACTCGTCAGGGCGGTCGAAGATCTGAAGGCCCCCGCACAGGTCGCGTGAGCCGCTGCGCAGCCGCTGAGAGTTCCCCGAGCAGGCCGGGTGATTCCCCGCGCCGTCCACGTGATCTGCGTACTCTGCCGATCATGAGCGATCTGGAAATACGCCCCGCGGCACTCGCCGACATCCCCGCGATCGTGGCCATGCTCGCCGACGATCCGCTGGGTGCACAGCGTGAGTCGCCGGACGACCTCACCCCTTACCGCGCCGCATTCCGGCGGCTGGCCGACGACCCGAACCAGCACGTGGTCGTCGCCGTGCGCGAGGGCCGCGTCGTCGGAACCCTGCAGCTGACGGTGATCCCTGGACTCTCCCGGCGCGGCTCGACCCGCTCGGTCATCGAAGGCGTCCGTATCCACGCCGACGAGCGCGGCAGCGGCCTCGGCACCCAGCTGATCGAATGGGCCGTGGACGAATCCCGGCGCCAGGAATGCCAGTTGGTCCAGTTGACGTCCGATGCAAGCCGGACCGATGCTCATCGTTTCTACGAGCGGCTGGGTTTCACCGCCAGCCACGTGGGCTTCAAGCTCGCGCTCTGATCGCAGTCCGGAGTCCGAGGGGTTGTCCGTGCACCGCATCAGTGACGAACAGCGCAGGATCAGGCTCGGGCGGCGACTCTGGTCCGGCAACTCTCCATGCGCAACACCCTCTTCGTCGTATCGCAGGAACTCGCCCCGTACGTCGACGCGTCCAACGCCCGGGCCGTGGCCGTCAAGGAACGCCGCACCTTCCTCAGTCATCTGGCGGACGACGGCAATGGACTGGACGAGCGCTGGCTCGCCGACACCGGACGGAAGACCCTTGCCGCCCTGGCGGCCCGCGGTCCTGCCACCGGCGGCGAGCTCTTCGCCGCCGTGGCTGACCTGCGTACCAAGATCACAGTCTTTCCCGGCAAGAAGTACGAGGGAGTGCAGGGCGTAGCCTCCCGTGTCATCCGGATCCTGGCAGCCGGAGGCCGCATCCGCTGTCCTGCCGGAGGACCTGGAGCCGGAACCGGCCCTGGAACCCTGGGCCGCACTGCTTCCGGCACTCGACCCCAGCGCGATGGGCTGGGCCGATCGCAGATTCCACCTCCCTGACGAGCATCGGAAGGCGCTCTTCGACCGGTCCGGCAATATCGGCCCGACAGTGTGGCGGAACGGCGAGATCGTGGGCGGCTGGGCACAGCGAGCCGATGGTGAGCCGGTCTGGCGGCGGCTGTCCGACATCGGCAGGGATGCCACCACCGTGGTCGAGGCGGAAGCATCCCGGCTGTCGCAATGGGTGGGCCAAGCACGGATCACTCCACGCTTCCGTACCCCACTGGAACGGGAGTTGACGGCCTGAGTCGGCCGCCCCCTCCCGTTTCACGTGAAACGTGCTCAGCCCCCGAGGCCTCGCCACCCGCCCTCGTCCACACCGCCGGGAACGGCCGCCGTGGCGTCGTACGGCTCCCGTGTGAAGACGAAGGAACCCAGGTCGAGATGGTTCACGCTGCCGTCGCCGTTCCGGACGATACGCAGCGTCTCCCCCGCGTAATAGCCGTTGAGACCGACCCAGGTGCCGTCGGGCTGTGCGATGAATCGGGCGCTGCGGCCATTGCCGCGCAGGGGCTGAAGGTCCAGCCCACCGTCCGGAGTCAGTCGCAGGATGTTCGTGTTTGTGCCCCAGTACCAGGGACCGGTCAGCGCGAGCAGTGCCGCGTCCGCCTCGGGCAGCGGGCGCCAGGGCTCCGGAATGCGGGGCTCGGCCTCGGCGACGATCTTTACGAGGTCGGCGGCAACACCGCCGACCATCAGCCCCGACGTGGTGTTGGTGAGAACGACGGCCGCCACATCGTCCTCGACGCTGACCCACAGGGCGGCCAGGAAGCCGGGCAGCGAGCCTGTGTGCCCGAAGAGCGTGCGGCCGTCCCTCCGTACGAGCTGGAGACCCAGGCCGTAATGGGACTCCCAGTCACCGGACTCGGTCGGCGCGGACGGTTCGCGCATCTGTTTCACGGAGGCGGCACAGAGCACCCGGTCGTCCCCCTCTGCGAGAAAGGCCGCGAAGCGGAGAAGGTCGCTGGCGGTGGACCAGAGCTGGCCGGCCGGGGCCATCAGTCCGAGATCCTCGGTCGGCTCGGGCAGCATGACATCCGCCCAGGGATGCACGGCCCAGCCGCCTGCGTGCGGCGTCTGCGGCTGGGGGCTCGTGCGGTGCATGCCCAGCGGTTCCAGGATCTCGCACCGAAGCACCTCGGCCCAGCTCGCCCCGCGTACCTTCTCGACCAGCGCGCCCAGCAGTGTGTAGCCAGGGTTCGAGTAGTGGTGCCGGCGGCCCGGAGTGTGCAACTGCGTCTGCTCACCCAGTACATCGGCAAGTTCGGGCCGCAGCGTTCCCGGCGTCCTCTCCCACCAGGGTGCGGGCGCCTCGGCTCCCAGTCCCGCGCTGTGGCCCAGGAGTTGGTGGACAGTGACTCCACCGACGCCCATGCCGGGCAGATGCTTTTCCAGCGGGTCGTCCAGATCCAGAAGTCCCTCGTCGCGCAGCCGCAGGACCAGCACTGCCGTGAAGGTTTTGGTGATTGAGCCGATCCTGAACTGGGTGCCTGCGTCAGGGTCATGGCCGTCCACGCAGCTGCGGGAGCCGCTCCAGACGATCTGTCCCTGTCTCTGCACTGCGGCGACGAGCGAGGGTGCCCGGCCTTCCGACTGTGCGGTGGCGATGCGGTGCAGCAGAGCGCGCTGCGTACCGGGGAGCAACTGTTCAGATGCGGAGGTCATGCTCAACAACTACCCGCCGAACCCGAGCTGTGGCGAGCGCATTTCACAGCATCTGGACCGCATCCCGCCATCGCCAGCAGCGGCCGGTCAGCATGTCCGGCTATAGGCTCTGACCAGGACGCCGTTGTCGAAGACACGAACCGAGTCCAGCGCGAACACGGTGGGCGCGAAATCCGATCCGAACATCGGCATGCCCGATCCGTAGACCAGCGGATACGTCTTGATCACCAGCTCGTCGATCTCGTCGATCAGCTCTCCGGCGAGCTGGGAGCCACCGCAGAGCCAGATCCCGAGCTCGCTGTCCTCCGCCTTGAGTTCCCGGACCCTTGCGACCACGTCGTCGGAGACGAGCTCGACATTCGGGTCGGGCGACTCCTTGAGGGTCCGCGAAGCGACGATCTCGCGCAGCTGGGCGTACGGACTGGTGATGTTGACGTCCAGCGCCAGTTGATAGCTGGCCCGCCCCTGGATCACGGTGTCGAACTGCTGGTTCTCGACGCCGTGAAAGCCGAGCAGCTTGCGGCCCTCGGTCGAAATCGTCTCCGGGTACTGCGTTTTCAGGAACTCAAGGAACTCCTCGTTCACGAACTGATGCATGGACGACGCGTCACCGCTCGGGTCTCCGATGAAACCGTCGATGGAGCAGGCGATGAAGTAGGTCAGCTTGCGCACAGGATCCCCGTTCCGTTGCGGCGTATCCGAGCCACAACCACTTCAACTAGAGTGCTTCATGTGTAGTGGTTATGCAATCCCTTTCCGCGAAAGAGCCGAAGAAGATCAAGGAAGGCATACGCATGGTCAGGAACCCCGAGCGCAGAACAGCGCTCGTCGATGCCGCCATCGAAGTACTGGCGGACGAGGGCGCGCGAGGGCTCACGTTCCGCGCGGTCGATGCACGCGCCGGCGTCCCGGTGGGCACGTCGTCCAACTACTTCGCCAACCGTGACGACCTGTTCATGCAGGCGGCCGCCCGTATCACCGTCCGAATGACACCGGACCCGGCCAAGGTCGAGGAGGCCATGCGCCCGACGCCCTCGCGTGAGCTGGTCGCCGACCTGATGCGATGGCTGGTGCAGCGCATGGAGGACGACCGCACCGGCTACCTCGCCATGCTGGAACTCCGCCTGGAGGCCACTCGCCGACCGGCGCTCCGCAACCGGCTGACGCGGCCTCTCCGTGCCAACTTCGACGAGAGCGCCCGGTTCCACCAGGAGGCGGGCCTGCCGGGCGATGCGGACGCTTTCCTGGTGCTCTACCTGGCCATGACGGGCCTGCTGCTGGAGCACTTCACGCTGCCTGGCGTTCTCATCGGCCCCGAGAACGGTCTCCAGGCCGAAGCCACCTTGAACCGGCTGGTGGGGACGGTGGTCACGCGCGTGATTCCGCCGTCCTGAACCCGTCCCGCACCGGTCGTCCGGGACCGGGAAACTCCGCAGTACGGCTGGCCTGCGGTTCTTCAGTCTGTCTCACGTGATGCCATGGTGGGTTCGACATCCTTACGGCATCGGCCGTGAGATCACGACATGGTGCGTGAGACCCCGCAGGACCGCCTGTAGGGTCTCAAATCGCGTGACATGTTGATCTCAGCTGACCAGCGGATTCCTGGGTTGCCTCAAGGGATGTGATGCGGCTGGAATCTCAGTTCCGTGGCATTTCTTCAGTTTCCGCGCGCTTTGGTGATGTTGCGTCGTCTCAACGCGTCAGCGCCGACCTGGCGCTATGGGCGGTACCGGTCCGGTCCTTCGGCCGCGCGTCACCTTGAGATGCGGGCTTCAATTTGAGATGCGGGCTTCAATGCCGTCGAGCAGGAAGTCGAGGCCGATCCGGAAGGTGTGGTCGGCGTCCAGGTGGGCGGCATCGCGCACCACCGTGGCCAGCGCGGGGAATCGGCCGGTGGCGAAGGTCCGCTCCAGATAGGGCCCAAGTGAGGCCTGCCAACGCTTCTCGTCCATCCCGGTGGCCCGCTCGGCACGCCGCTCGGCGACCTCCCGACGCACCGCGCCGATCGCGTACGCGTTGACTGCGGCGACCACCGGCATGATGGCGTCCACGTCGACGCCGCCCAGTGCGGCCACCACAGTCTCCCCACTGGCCAGCGCGTGCGGCCCGAGCTGGGGTCGGCCACCCAGTAGATCGGCGAGCCATTCGTGCTCGTGAGCGGCGTGCCGAGTGGCTTCGGCAAGAGACCGGAGCACCTCCCGCCAGCCGTCTCCGACCGGCCGGATCTCGGCGTGGACGGCGTCGACCATGAGGTCGAGCAACTCCTCCTTGCTGGCGATGTAGCCGTACAGCCGCATCGGACGGACGTCCAGCGCAGTGGCGACCTTGCGCAGCGACACCGCGTCCAGGCCGTCCGCGTCGGCCAGCTGGATCGCCGCTCGCACGATCCGCTCCCGGCTCAACGGGGCCGGCACGGGTCGATTCGGTGGCTCCGGCCTCTCCCACACCAACATGCCGCTAACAATACATCGCATCGGACGATACGGTGTATCGGTCAGTACGGCGTATCGAAGGGGAAGCAACCGTGACCATTGCCATCGTCGGAGCGGGCCTCGGCGGCCTGGCTCTCGCCCGTGTGCTGCACGTGAACGGCATAGATTCCGTCGTGTATGAACGTGAATCGTCACGCGATGCGCGCGGTCAGGGCGGCATGCTCGACATCCACTCCGGCCAGCGGGCGCTGCGCGAGGCCGGTCTGATCGACCAGTTCTACGCGATTGCCCGTGGTGAAGGCCAGGACATGCGCCTTCTCGAGCCGGATGGCACCCTGCTGCTCCAGGAGGACACGCCCGACGACGCCCCGCTTGAGCGACCCGAGGTCGACCGCGCCGATCTGCGCAGCCTGCTGCTGGATTCCCTCCCCGAAGACGTGGTGCACTGGGGGCACGCGTTCAAATCCGCCGACAACGGCCTGCTGCACTTCGCCGACGGCAGCAGTGCGACGTATGACCTGCTGGTCGGCGCGGACGGCGCGCAATCCCGGGTCCGCGCGCTGCTTACTGACGCCCGCCCGGCGCATATAGGCCAGAACGTCGTCGAGGTCGACATTCCCGACATCGACCGCACGCACCCCGACCTCGCGGCGATGGTCGGGCGCGGCAACTACTGGGTGCTCGGCAACGGACTATCCCTGGCGGCGCAGCGCAACGGCGACGGCCGCGTTCGCATCGGCCTCAGCTTCTATAACACCGCCGAGGACTGGTTCGCTACCAGCGGGATCCCATTCGACGACCCGGCCGCCGCCCGGGCGCGGCTGATCGACCTGCTCCCCGGCTGGGACTCACGGTTCACCGCGCTGATCGCGGCCTGCGACGACACGATCGTGCCGCGGTCGATCACCACTCTCCCGGTCGGCCTGACCTGGCCGTCGACGCCAGGCGTCACGCTGCTCGGCGATGCCGCGCACCTGATGCCGCCGGTGGGAGAAGGCGCCAACATGGCGCTGCTCGACGGCGCCCTGCTCGGTCTCGCGCTGGCCGCGCACCCGGACGACTTTCCCGCCGCCGTCAAAGAATACGAACGCGAGATGTTCGAACGCACCAGCGCTGCCGCCCGGATGTCCGCGGACATGCAGGAATTGCTGACGTCGCCGGACGCCGCCCAGAAAATGCTCGCATTCTTCCAACCTGGCTGAAGGTAACCAAATACGACCAGGAAACCGGTCGTCCAGCCAGCGCGATCACGGCCTCCACCGCGGTCTCCACCCACGGGTCAGCGACCGCGATCTTCGACTTCCGCGTCGGTCCCTTCCGGGGAGCGAGCCCGGCTTCCCCGTGGCCCCGGAACTCTGCGATCCACCGTTTCAAGGTCCGCAAGCCCACGCCGAGTTCGGAGATCTTCGCCGCGTATCTGACCTCCAACGGCCTCTCCGGCGAGTACTCGGAACGAGGTTCCCCGTCGCGTGCGAGTTCGGGGCTGCCGGACCGATACCCCGTCAGCACCTCGCGAACGTGCTCAGCTCGTTCCAGGACCTTCCGCTTCTCCGGCTCGGCAAGCTGCCCGAGAACTACGGAGGCGATCTCGCCCTCGTCGTCCGCCGACGGCCCCGGACCGTCAGGACTGATCACAGCGCGGTCGGAGAACAGCAGTTCCTTGAGCGACAGCCGCAGAAGCCGCCCGTGACCATCCTTCAAGACCACTTCGTTGCCCGCCGCGGTCGCAGCCATCTCCATCACCTCGACGGTCTCCCCGTCGTAGCGGAAGCACGTACCGACTCCGACTCGAGCCGCCGCCCTGCTCACGCTGCCCTCCTCAGAATGTGCTGAAGGCCGAGCGGCCGGTCGAGATCGGTGACGAGAGCCTATGTCCAGAGCAAGTGGTGTACGGCGGCGCGGACTTGAGACTCCGGATGGCTCGGCAGACACCCCGTGACTTGTCCCAGAAGAAGCCCATCGAGATCCGCATCCGGAGCTCTTCCGGAGCATCATCGCTGAACAGCCAGTCCCTGCGGTAACCCGCCAGGAACCGAATGTTCCCCGGCTCCACGGCCGGAGGCTCGCTCCAGACCTCGTACTTCCATCCGCGCGATTCCACCGCCCGCCGGGTCCAGTCGAAGGTGAACGCCACCTCCGGCTTGGCCAACCGATGCAACGGCTTGACGTCGAAAACCACCGGCACCCGCCCGGTGAGCAGGAGATGGTCCGGAATGTGCCGACGCACCTTCCCCTCCAGCACCGTCTTGAGCAGGAAGGGCTGGGCCACGATGCCGCGTACGGACGGATCGAAGTCGGCAAAGAGCAAGCGCGACAGTTCCAGGCGCGACTCGTAGATCACGTGGTCGCGCATCGTCGCCGACCAGCAGGTACCAGAGTAGTGCTTCTGGCCCTTGTACCAGCGGAACGTCCGCCACGGACAAGCCGACTGCAGAAGGTCGACAGGTGCCGTACTCCAGTCTCGGTCCTCCACGAGAACACCACGCTGCTGACGGACGCTCACCGTCGCAGCGACACTGCCCATCGCACACCCCCGGCCCACGGGCGATGACCCGCGCAGCCAAGGGTGTCAGCGGAACATCGGTGGGCGGAGCGGGCCGGAATCCCTGTCACCCAAAAGGGTGGACGCTTCGACCAGCGAGTCTCACAAAGACGGCATAAGTGCCACCGATGTGCCATCGGAGCTGAGATTGTGCCGCGAAATTTGAGACCCTACGCCGCCCACTCAGGTCTGTGCCATGTCCACGAAACGCGAGTAGTGGCCCTGGAAGGCCACGGTGATCGTCGCCGTCGGGCCGTTACGGTGCTTGGCGACGATCAGGTCGGCCTCGCCGGCGCGGGGGGACTCCTTCTCGTAGGCATCCTCGCGGTGCAGCAGGATCACCATGTCGGCGTCCTGCTCGATGGATCCGGATTCACGCAGGTCGGAGACCATCGGTTTCTTGTCCGTGCGCTGCTCGGGGCCACGGTTCAGCTGGGAGAGCGCGATGACCGGGAGCTGCAGCTCCTTCGCGAGCAGCTTGAGGTTTCGGGACATGTCCGAGACCTCCTGCTGGCGGCTCTCGGCACGCTTCGAGCCGCCGGACTGCATCAGCTGCAGATAGTCGATGACCACGAGCTTGAGGTCGTTGCGCTGCTTGAGCCGACGGCACTTCGCCCGGATCTCCATCATGGAGAGGTTCGGGGAGTCGTCGATGTAGAGGGGGGCGGCCGAGACATCCGGCATCCGGCGGGCCAGGCGCGTCCAGTCCTCGTCGGTCATGGTGCCGGAACGCATGTGGTGCAGCGCCACTCGTGCCTCGGCCGAGAGCAGTCGCATCGCGATCTCGTTGCGCCCCATTTCGAGGGAGAAGATCACGCTGGGCAGGTTGCTCTTGATCGAACAGGCCCGCGCGAAATCCAGCGCCAGAGTGGACTTACCCATGGCCGGACGGGCCGCGATGACGACCATCTGGCCCGGGTGCAGGCCGTTCGTCAGGGCGTCGAGGTCGGTGAAGCCGGTCGGCACCCCGGTCATCTCACCGCTGCGCGAACCGATCGCCTCGATCTCGTCGAGAGCGCCTTCCATGATGTCGCCGAGCGGCAGGTAGTCCTCGCTGGTGCGCTGCTCGGTGACGGCATAGATCTCGGCCTGCGCGGAGTTCACGATGTCGTCTACGTCGCCGTCGGCCGCGTATCCCATTTGCGTGATCTTCGTCCCGGCTTCGACGAGCCGCCTGAGGACCGCCCGTTCGTGGACGATCTCCGCGTAGTACGAAGCATTGGCCGCGGTCGGCACGGACTGGACGAGGGTGTGCAGATACGGAGCTCCGCCCACCTTGGTGATCTCGCCGCGTTTGACCAGTTCGGCCGCCACCGTGATCGGGTCGGCCGGCTCCCCCTTGGCATAGAGGTCGAGGATCGCTTGGTAGACGGTCTCGTGGGCGGGGCGGTAGAAGTCGTGTCCCTTGATGATTTCCACGACGTCGGCGATGGCGTCCTTGGACAGGAGCATGCCGCCGAGGACCGACTGCTCGGCATCGAGGTCCTGGGGCGGCACCCGCTCGAAACCGGGGGAACCGCCCTCCCACCCGCCGCTCTCCCTGCCGCGTTCATGCTGCTCGCCGCGGTCCCGGCCCTCGCCGCGGCGCTGGCGGGAAACGGGCAGACGGTCGCTGGGACCGGTGTCGGCCCAGGGGTCGTCCAAAGGCTCGGAAATGCTCACCGGGCCACCTCCTCCCGTCCGCTCCGCGGACCTCGCCATGCCACTCTTTCTTACGGCACAGCACCGACAAACAAGACGCCCGACTCCGGTTCCGGCACGTCGAGTTCTGCGGGGTTCCAGGGCCGGAACGGGGTGCGGGCGCCGGACCACGGTAGGCCGCTCAGCACCGTCAGCCAATCTGGTTATCCACAGGGCATGTGGACGACGGACCAGATGCTGTGGAGAACTCTGCAGAACCTGTGCACGGAGCGGGGGACAGCACTGTGGACAAACTCATAGCGCCCACACGATCAAGGCCCTGACCTGGAGTTTCTCCGTCCACGGGCTGTGGGGGAGAAAAACTTTCCCAGTCAGCACAAGATCACGACAAACGGCGCACGGGAGAATGCCGAGTGGCAACAAATGTAAGGACTACACAGGCATTGCATCCATTACCTGTGGAAGATTAGATTGGCCCTCGTGATCCAGGCCCCGGCACCTCTGCCGCCCAGTCGTCGACGGCACGACCGCGAGATCATCTCGCTGGCCGTCCCTGCCTTCGGCGCGCTCGTCGCCGAGCCGCTCTTCGTGATGGTCGACAGTGCCATCGTCGGCCATCTCGGCACATCGCAGCTGGCCGGCCTGGCCGTCGCCGCAGCCCTGTTGACCACCGCCGTCAGCGTCTTCGTCTTTCTCGCGTACGCCACCACCGCGGCAGTGGCGAGGCGGGTCGGAGCGGGCGATCTGGCCTCCGCGATCCGGCAGGGCATGGACGGCATCTGGCTGGCCCTACTGCTCGGCATCTTCGTCGTCGCCATCACGCTCCCCACAGCGCCCTGGCTCGTGGACGTCTTCGGTGCCTCCGAGACCGCTGCCCCCTACGCCACCACATATCTGAGGATCTCCAGCCTCGGCATCCCGGCCATGCTCGTGGTGATGGCCGCGACCGGTGTACTCCGTGGCCTGCAGGACACCCGAACCCCGCTCTATGTCGCCCTCGGAGGCTTCGCGGCCAACGGAGCCCTCAATGCAGGACTCGTCTACGGCGCCGGGCTCGGCATCGCCGGATCGGCCTGGGGCACGGTGATCGCACAGATCGCCATGGCCGCCGCTTATCTCATCGTGGTGGTACGGGGAGCACGTCGGCACGGCGCCTCGCTGCGGCCCGACGCCGAAGGCATCAAGGCCAGCGCCCAGGCAGGCGTTCCGCTGCTGGTCCGTACGCTGTCGCTCCGTGCCGTGCTGATGACCGCCACAGCCGTCGCCGCCCGCCTCGGCGACACCGAGATCGCCGCGCACCAGATCATCCTCTCCCTCTGGAACCTGATGGCCTTCGCCCTCGACGCCATCGCCATTGCAGGGCAGGCCATCATCGGCCGCTACCTGGGAGCCGATGACGCCAAGGGCGCACGCGAGGCATGCCGCCGCATGGTGCAGTGGGGCAGCGCTTCCGGGGTGGCGTTCGGGGCACTGATCATCCTTGCCCGGCCGTTGTTCGTACCCCTGTTCACCGGCGACCAGTCCGTTCAGGACACGCTGTTCCCGGCACTGCTTGTGGTGGCGCTGTCCCAGCCGATCGCTGGCGTGGTCTTCGTCCTGGACGGAGTGCTGATGGGTGCCGGAGACGGGCGGTATTTGGCCTGGGCCATGCTCGTCACTCTGGCCCTCTTCGCCCCGGTCGCCCTGCTGGTGCCGGCGTTCGGCGGCGGCCTGACCGCGCTGTGGTGGGCGATGGCCCTGATGATGACCGTCCGCATGGTGACGCTCTGGCTGCGCACCCGATCGGGCAAGTGGATCGTCACCGGAGCCACCCACTGATCCACCGGCCGGAGCCCCGTTTCACGTGAAACAGCAAAGGGCCGTACCCCACGGGGTACGGCCCTTCACCTGCTCTGGTGAGCTGTGCCCTTAGGCAGCAACGACCTCGATGCCGAGCTTCGCAGCGACCTCGGGGTGCAGACGCACGGACACCTGGTGTCCGCCGAGCGTCTTGATCGGCGAGCCGAGCTCGACGCGACGCTTGTCGACGTCGGGGCCACCGGCAGCCTTGATCGCCGAGGCGATGTCGGCCGGGGTCACGGAGCCGAAGAGACGGCCGGCGTCGCCGGAGCGAACGGCCAGACGGACCTTCACGGCCTCGAGCTTGGTCTTGATCTCGTTGGCCTGCTCGATCGTGGCGATCTCGTGGATCTTGCGGGCGCGGCGGATCTGCGCCACGTCCTTCTCGCCACCCTTGGTCCAGCGGATGGCAAAGCCACGCGGAACCAGGTAGTTACGGGCGTACCCGTCCTTGACGTCGACGACGTCGCCCGCAGCACCGAGGCCGGAGACCTCGTGGGTGAGGATGATCTTCATGATTCGGTCACCCTTCCCTTATCGCGCGGTGGACGTGTAGGGCAGCAGCGCCATCTCACGGCTGTTCTTGACTGCCGTGGCGACGTCACGCTGGTGCTGCGTGCAGTTGCCGGTCACGCGGCGGGCACGGATCTTGCCGCGGTCGGAAATGAACTTCCGCAGCATGTTCGTGTCCTTGTAGTCCACGTACTGGGTCTTGTCCTTGCAGAACGCGCAGACCTTCTTCTTAGGCTTGCGCACAGGCGGCTTCGCCATGGTGTTTCTCCTGTGTGATCAAGAAGTGGGAGTACGAGCTGCCCTAGAAGGGAGGCTCGTCCGAGTAGCCGCCGCCGGAGCCGCCGGAGCCGCCGGAGCCGCCGGAGCTTCCGCCCCAACCGCCTCCGCCACCCTGCTGACCCCCGCCCTGCTGGCCGCCGGCAGGCGCGCTCGTGGCCCACGGGTCGTCGGCGGGAGCGCCGCCGCCACCCTGCTGGCCACCGCCACCGGGACCGCCGCCCCAGTTGCCGCCGCCCTGCTGGCCGCCGCCATATCCACCCTGGCCGCCCTGACCACCGCGACCGGTGGTCTTGGTGACCTTGGCCGTGGCGTTCTTGAGGCTGGGGCCGACTTCCTCGACGTCCAGCTCGTAGACCGTGCGCTTGACGCCCTCGCGGTCTTCGTACGACCGCTGCTTCAGCCGGCCCTGCACGACTACGCGCATGCCTCGCTGAAGCGACTCGGCGACGTTCTCCGCCGCCTGCCGCCAGACCGAGCAGGTGAGGAACAGGCCTTCGCCGTCCTTCCACTCATTGGTCTGCCGGTCGAAGATGCGGGGAGTGGACGCGACACGGAACTTCGCGACCGCCGCACCGGACGGGGTGAAGCGCAGCTCGGGGTCGTCGACGAGATTGCCGACGACCGTGATGACGGTCTCGCCTGCCATGGGTGAACCTCTCGGCGGGGATTGCTTCTGGCTGCTTGCTGCTACTCGAACCCGATGACCGCTGAGCTAGATGCTCAGTGGATCTCGGGACGGAGGACCTTGGTCCGGAGGACCGACTCGTTCAGGTTCATCTGGCGGTCGAGCTCCTTGACGACCGCAGGCTCGGCCTGCAGGTCGATGACCGAGTAGATGCCCTCGGGCTTCTTCTTGATCTCGTAAGCGAGACGACGACGGCCCCAGGTGTCGACCTTCTCAACCTTTCCGTTGCCCTCACGGACGACGGAGAGGAAGTTCTCGATCAGCGGGGAGACAGCGCGCTCCTCGAGATCGGGGTCGAGGATGACCATCACCTCGTAGTGACGCATGTGGAACCCACCTCCTTTGGACTCAGCGGCCACGGTCGTTCCGTGGCAGGAGGGTCGTGATGCGTAAGCAACAGTGTCTCCGAGTAAAACAGCCGCCACTGACAGCACCCTCTGTCGAGAGGGGCCGACGTGCTGGCCTGGGCAGACACCGGTGCAGACGTTACAGACTACCCGCACACCGGCTTCCGGTTGAAATCCGGTGCTCAGGAGACGCAATCTGTACACATCGGGTGTGAGCGGCGCCACGATGCGCCGCCTTTCGGCCAGGAGGTACTCCATGGCACAGGCAATTCGACCCCGTCCTCCCGTCTCCCTTCTCGCCACGGACGGCAAGACCCATCCACTCCAGGAAGCCCTGGTGGCGGTGACTCTGGTCCTCGGTGCGCTCGCCTTCGTGACGGCGATGTTCCACAGCCTGCATCTGATCAGTTCGTGGGCCGGACTCATCGGGATCCTCACGGCTGCGTACGGGCAGTACGTCTCGGTGACCACGCGCGAGAGGTTCCCGCTGATCATCGGCCTGGGCGCATCCGCCATCGGGTTCTTCCTCGGCATGGCCCACGGCGGCCTCTTCGGCGGCGTGGTGGGCTGATTCGAGACAGACACAACCAGGCACAACCAGACATAGCCGGACGCACGGGCCCGGCGCGAGGAACCCGTTCAGGGACTTGGCGCCGCTCCCCGTACAAGGACGGGGCCATTCGGGTCCCGGCGGGACGGACCGTCAAGGTCCCATAGGGCCAGACGGCGCGCTCCCCGGTCGCAGTAGGCTTCGGCGCGAGAGCCGGAGCCCCTGACCGATGGGGACACACCTGCCGAGGAGCGCCCCGCATGAGCCTGACCCTGAGGACCATCAGCCGAGAGCAGCATCTGGCGTACATCCAGAATCTGCCTGCGGCGAGTCACTGCCAGGTCCCGGCGTGGGCTGATGTGAAGACCGAATGGCGCTCTGAGAATCTGGGATGGTTCGACAAGAGCGGCGAGTTGGTCGGTGCCGGTCTGGTGCTGTACCGCCAGCTGCCCAAGATCAAGCGGTACCTCGCGTACCTTCCCGAGGGCCCGGTCATCAACTGGCACGCCCCAAACCTGGACGACTGGCTGCAGCCGATGCTGGCTCATCTCAAGCAGCAGGGTGCCTTCTCCGTGAAGATGGGCCCGCCGGTCGTCATCCGCCGCTGGGACGCGGCCGCCATCAAGTCCGGTATCCAGGACCCCGATGTGAAGCGCCTGCGCGATGTCGAGGCCACCCACATCGAGCCGCGCGCCTTCGAAGTCTCGGACCGGCTGCGGAAGATGGGCTGGCAGCAGGGCGAGGACGGCGGCGCCGGATTCGGTGACGTACAGCCGCGCTATGTCTTCCAGGTCCCGCTGGCCAACCGGTCGCTCGAAGACGTCCTCAAGGGCTTCAACCAGCTGTGGCGACGCAACATCAAGAAGGCCGAGAAGGCCGGCGTCGAGGTCGTCCAGGGCAGTTACGAGGACCTCGCCGAATGGCAGCGGCTGTACGAGATCACCGCGGTCCGCGACCACTTCCGGCCGCGCCCGCTCTCTTATTTCCAGCGCATGTGGACGGTGCTCAATTCCGAGGACCCCAACCGCATGCGGCTCTATTTCGCACGGCACAACGGCGTGAACCTGTCCGCAGCGACGATGCTCGTCGTCGGTGGCCACGTCTGGTACTCGTACGGCGCGTCCGACAACATCGGGCGCGAGGTCCGGCCCTCGAACGCGATGCAGTGGCGCATGCTGCGCGACTCGTACGCGATGGGCGCGACCGTCTACGACCTGCGCGGTATCAGCGACTCACTCGACGAGACGGACCACCTCTTCGGCCTGATCCAGTTCAAGGTCGGTACCGGCGGCGAAGCCGTCGAGTACATCGGCGAGTGGGACTTCCCGCTCAACAAGCTGCTACACAAGGCGCTCGACATCTACATGTCGCGCCGCTGATACGCGTCGTCCCGCTGACGAAACCGGCTTCATTCGTTTCAATGGGGACTTCGACTCCGCACACCTCCCACACACCGCAGCCACCAGAAGGGTTCCGGACCGGCCATGGCGCTCTCCCTCTACGTCGACACCGCGCGCTGGCGGGCGCACCAAAAATCCGTCCTCGACCAGTTCCCCGGCCTCGTCCCGGTCTGCAAGGGCAACGGATACGGCTTCGGTCACGAGCGGCTCGCCGACGAGGCCATCCGCTTCGGTTCCGACATGCTCGCCGTCGGCACCACCTATGAGGCGGCCCGCATAAAGGACTGGTTCAGCGGCGATCTGCTGGTCCTCACCCCGTTCCGCCGGGGCGAGGAGCCGGTGCCGCTGCCCGACCGTGTCATCCGGTCCGTCTCCTCCGTGGACGGCGTGCACGCCCTGGTGGGCGCACGGGTCGTCATCGAGTGCATGAGCTCGATGAAGCGCCACGGTGTCAAGGAGGAGGAGCTCGGGCAACTGCACGCCGCCATCGAGGACGTACGCCTCGAAGGCTTCGCCCTGCACCTGCCGCTGGACCGCACGGACGGCTCGGACGCGGTCGAGGAAGTCATCGGCTGGATGGACCGGCTGCGCGCGGCCCGGCTGCCGCTGCACACCATGTTCGTCAGCCATCTGCGCGCCGAGGAGCTGGGCCGGCTCCAGCAGCAGTTCCCGCAGACCCGTTTCCGCGCCCGCATCGGCACCCGGCTGTGGCTCGGCGACCATGAGGCGACGGAGTACCGGGGCGCCGTTCTGGACGTCACGCGCGTCGTCAAGGGTGACCGTTTCGGCTACCGCCAGCAGAAGGCCACCTCGGACGGCTGGCTGGTGGTCGTCGCCGGCGGTACGTCGCACGGTGTGGGCCTGGAGGCCCCGAAGGCCCTGCACGGTGTGATGCCGCGTGCCAAGGGTGTCGCCCGCGCGGGCCTGGCCACCGTCAACCGCAACCTGTCGCCGTTCGTCTGGGCCGGCAAGCAGCGCTGGTTCGCCGAACCGCCGCACATGCAGGTGTCGATCCTGTTCGTCCCCTCGGACGCGCAGGAGCCGAAGGTCGGCGACGAGCTGGTGGCCCATCTGCGCCACACGACCACCCAGTTCGACCGCCTCGTCGACCGGTAGGGGCGCCGAGACGCTCTTCAGGGGGGCCTCGGCGCCCCTGAAGAGACTCGTCTCAGTCGGCGGCCGGTCCGTGCGCCGCTCCCCATTCCACCCGCGGCCCTTCGACGGCGGGAACGGCATGCCGCGGCGGATGCGCCGCCCGCCCCAGCACGAATGCGTCCTCGGCCCCGTCGAGCACCCCGCCGGACGGATCGTCCGACCCGTCGCGTCGTACGGCGTCCCGCTCCGGCATGAGAATGTCCCGTACGACAACGGCGCAGAGGTACAACGTGCCCAGCAGATGCAGGGAGATCGCCAGCTGATACCCCTCCGTGGGCAACCCCTGGTGCTTGTCCCCGCTCGTCGTGTACGCGAGGTACATCCAGATGCCCAGGAAGTACATGACCTCGCACGTCTGCCAGATCAGGAAGTCGCGCCAGCGCGGCCTGGCCAGGGCGGCCAGGGGGATCAGCCACAGCACGTACTGCGGCGAATAGACCTTGTTGACGAGGATGAACACTGCGACAACGAGAAAGGCGAGCTGCGCGAAGCGCGGCCTGCGCGGTGCCGTCAGCGTCAGGGCACCGATGGCTGCGCACAGCAGGATCGTCACCAGGGTCGAGACTGTGTTGACGGTCGCGACCTCGAAGGTCTCTCCGGTGCGCTGTGTGATGATCAGCCAGAATGAGCCGAAGTCGATGCCCCGTTCCTCGCTGAATGTGTAGAACTTCTTCCACCCCTCGGGGGCGAAGACCATCACCGGCAGATTCACGACCAGCCAGGAAACCGCCGCCCCGAACATCGCCAGGCCGAACTCCCGCCATTTGCCCGCCCGCCAGCACAGCACGAAGACAGGCCCCAGCAGGAGCACGGGATAGAGCTTGGCGGCCGTGGCAAGCCCGATGAGGACGCCGAACGCCAGCGCCCGCCCCCGGGACCACATGAGCATCGCCGCAGCCGTCAGCGCGACCGCCAGCAGGTCCCAGTTGATCGTCGCGGTGAGCGCGAAGGCGGGCGCGAGAGCGACCAGCAGTCCGTCCCAGGGGCGGCGCCGGTGTGTACGGGCGACGCAGACGGCGATGATCACGGCGCAGATCATCAGCATCCCGGCGTTGACCATCCAGTACATCTGCTCGCGATGCTGAATGGATCCACCCGGTGTCAGCCAGGACGCGATCTGCATGAACACGCCCGTCAGGACGGGGTACTCCAGGTACTGCATGTCGCCGGGCAGCCGGTCGAAGTACGGCACGAGACCGTCGGAGAAGCCACGTCCGACATAGAGATGCGGAATGTCCGAGTAGCAGGCGTGCGTGTACTGCGAACCGGCACCCCTGAACCACGCCCAGTTGTAGCAGGGCAGCTTCTGCACCATGCCCAGCGCGAACACCCCGAGGGCCACCAGCGCGATGACGCCCACGGGCGTGAGTGCCGTGCTGCCGAGCCGTGTCCAGCGCCCCGACCGGCCGCCGATCAGCTCACTGCCTGCCTCGGCGATCTCGTCCTGGTGCGTGGGCCGTACGACGGGCCGTTCCTGGTGCACACTCGTGTCTTCTGCGCTTGGCATGCCGCTCATCCTGCCGTACGGGACTGTGGAAACGACGAGGGCCGCCGCACCCTGTGGTGCGGCGGCCCTCGACCAGGTCCGGTCGGCCGGATCGCCGGTCTACCCGGCCGGAGGGACGTTAACCGGCCGGGCCCCCGAAGATTCCGCCGTTCCCGCCCCCATTGCCGTTGCCATTGCCATTGCCACCGCCCGGTGGCGAGGAGGTCGGCGACGGGCTGGTGCTGGGACCGCCGGCTCCGCCATTCGAAGCGCCGTTGTTGGTCCCGCCGTTGTTGTTCTGGCAGTTCCAGTCCCATGCGCTACAGGTGTCGCTGGGGTCGGGCGCCGGCGGGGACGGGCTCATCGAGGGCGACTCGGGCGCCGACGCGGACGGCGAGGGCGACTCCACCGCTGTGGGCAACGGCTTGGGGCTCTGCGCGCCGCCACCGTAGACCTTCTCACCGATCGGCATCGGCTTCGGGAATGTCTCGACCTTCTGGCCCTGCATCGCCTCCGCCATGTAGTCGTGCCAGATCTGGGCCGGGAACGAGGCACCGTGGATCGTCTCCTCACCACCCGTGCCGTACATCTTCTCGAACTTGCGGTCCGTGTTCTTCTCGTCGTCGTCCAGCCGGTACATGCTGATGGCCGTGGACAGCTGCGGGGTGTAGCCGACGAACCAGGCCGACTTGTTGTCGTCCGTCGTACCCGTCTTGCCCGCCACGTCGCGGCCGGGGAGCTGCGCGGGGGTACCGGTTCCCTTCTCGACGACGTTCTTCAGGACGTCGGTGACGTTGTCGGCGATCTCGGGACGGAAGGCGCGCTCGCGGACATCCTTGTGCCGGTAGATGGTTTCGCCCTCGTGCTTCACCTCGGTGACCGAGTAGGGCTCGCGCTGCTGTCCGCTGGCGGCGAAGGTCGCGTACGCACCGGCCATACGGATCGCACTGGGCGAGGACGTACCGATGGAGAACGACGGCACATGTGAATCCGCCATGCTGTCGTCGTCCTTGAGACCGGCGGCAATGGCGACGTCCTTCACCTTGTCGGTGCCGACGTCCATCCCGAGCTGGACGTACGGGGAGTTGGCGGACCACTGCATCGCCTCACGAAGGGTGATGTTGCCCCTCGACTCATGGCCGTCGTTGGCCTGCAGCCACTCCTTGCCGTTCTCGTCGGTCCAGATCTGGCCGTTGTATTCCTTGATCTTCAGCTTGTCGTCGGCGTTGTAGATGCTCAGCGGCGAGACCTTCTCACGCCGCGACAAGTCCTGGTCCGCGCTGAGCGAGGGGTCGCGTTTGCCGTACTCCATCGCTGCCGCCAGCACGAACGGCTTGAAGGTCGAACCGACCTGCGCACCCGTGGGGTTGGCGTTGTTGGTGTAGTGCTTGGTCGCGTCCTGACCGCCGTAGATCGCCACGATGGCACCGGTCTTGGGATCCACCGACCCGCCGCCGAACTGGACGTGAGTGTCCGTCTCAGGACGCTTCTTCGGCTTGATCTTGTTGTCGTAGACCTTCTGGACCGCGGCTTCGAGCTCCTCGACCTTGTCCTTGTTGAAGGTGGTGTGGATCTCGTAGCCGCCCTGGGCCAGCTTGTTCGCCGTCATACCCTCGACGTTGTTCAGGGCGTACGACTTGGCGAGGTCGACCAGGTAGCCGGTCTGACCGCCCAGCTGGGCGCTCTTCTTCGGCGGCTTGGGCATCGGGAACTCGGTGTACTTGTCGCGCTCCGCCTGCGAGAGACGCTTGTCCTTCACCTCTTCGTTGAGGATCCACTCCCACCGCTCCTTGGCCCGTGCGGTGTTCTTCGCCTCGGTGGCCTCCTTCGCATCCTCCTCGGGGACGCCCGCCGGGTCGAAGTAGGTAGGACCCTTGAGCAGCGTGGCCAGGAACGCACACTCGCTCGCGTTCAGGTCCTCGGCGTCCTTGCCGTAGTACGTACGGGCCGCCGCCTGGATCCCCGAGGCACCTCGCCCGTAGTAGGAGATGTTCAGGTAGTCACGGATGATCTCCTTCTTGTCCTTCTCGTTGGTGACCTTGAGTGTGATGAAGAGTTCCTGGAACTTCCGGCTCAGGGTCTGATCCTGAGAAAGGAACGAGTTCTTCACGTACTGCTGGGTGATCGTCGAGCCACCCTGGGTCTCGCCACCGGTGGCCATGTTGTAGAAGGCACGGGCGATACCCATGGGGTCGATGCCCCTGTCGTGCTCGAAGGACTTGTTCTCGGCCGAGATGACGGCGTTCCGCATGGCGGCGGGGATCTGGTCATAACCGATGATCTGACGGTTGACCTCACCGCCCGTGGCGACCATCTGCGAGCCGTCGTCCCAGAAGTACACGTTGTTCTGCGCTGTCGCGGTGTCCTTCACCTTGGGCGTGGACACCATCGCGTACGCGATGCCGGCAACACCCATGAGCAGTCCGAGGAAGCCGACACAGAGGCTGGAGACCAGCTTCCACGACGGCACCCAGCGCCGCACGCCGTACTTCCCGGCACGCGGGTAGTCGATGAAGCGCTTCTTGGCAGGGCGCTGACCACCGCGGCCACGCCCCCTGCCCGGGCCCTCGTGTCCGCTGTCGCCACCACCACCGCGACGACGCCCACCGCCGCCGCCACGGCTCCCGCCGCCGCGCTGGGCGGCTCGTCTCGCCTCGGCGCGTCCGCCGTACGGGCTGTCCCCGCCATGCGAACCGGAAGGTGACTCGGAAGTTACTCCGCGTGACGGAGCGGCGCGGCGTCCTGAGGACTGCTGGGCGGCTCGTCTGGCCGCTGCACGCCCACCACCTTGCGGTTGTGGCGTTTTGCGACGGTGCTCGCTCATGGAACGACTACTCCTCGGGCAGGCGAGAACGCCTGGAAGCGGCAGTTGAGATCCGGTCCCCCCGAATTACGGACCAGCCCTGCGGCAGGCTCATCCGCAGGGCATCCGACTGGTCCGCGAAGACTGACGCGCACAGGCGTCTCACGGTTCCCGGTGGTCTGCATGCCGCACAGACTACGCACGGTCAAAACCCTCCTAGGGCCGAACTTCACCCCAAACGACGCAAGTCGGTGCCTACGAATTCACGATGTGACGCCGTTCACGATGGCCCCTCTTGTCGCAGCGCGACGACCGATCTATCGTCATGATGTATCGAGTCGATACATCAGCTCGGTACATCAGCTCGGTACATCAGCTCGGCACAGGGCTCCGCAGGAGCACTCGGAGAGGGAGGAGGCGAAATTGAGCAGACGCGCAGGCATCCTCGAATTCGCCGTTCTCGGTCTGCTCCGCGAATCCCCGATGCACGGGTACGAGCTGCGTAAACGTCTCAACACCTCGTTGGGGATCTTCCGCGCCTTCAGCTACGGCACCCTCTACCCCTGCCTCAAGACGCTGGTCGCCAACGGCTGGTTGATCGAGGAGCCGGGAAGCTCCCCGGCCGACCTTCCGCCTGCCACCGGCCGTGCGGTCGCCCCCGCCTCCTCGCTGGCCGGGCGCCGCGCCAAGATCGTCTACCGGCTGACGGCAGAAGGTAAGGAGCACTTCGAGGAGCTGCTCTCCCACACCGGACCCGACTCCTGGGAGGACGAGCACTTCGCAGCCCGTTTCGCCTTCTTCGGGCAGACGGAGCACGAGGTGCGGATGCGGGTCCTGGAAGGCCGGCGCAGCCGGCTGGAGGAGCGCCTGGAGAAGATGCGGGCCTCTCTGGCCCGCACCCGCGAGCGCCTCGACGACTACACACTTGAGCTGCAGCGACACGGCATGGAGTCCGTGGAGCGCGAAGTGCGCTGGCTGAACGAGCTCATCGAGAGCGAGCGGTCGGGACGGGATCAGCGACGGTCCTCGCCCGGGAGCGAAGCTCCGCAGAACACAGCAGGAGAGACGGACGGCCTGCCCCGGCACCGGGGTGACACCCCGCCGGATCCGTCCGACGACACCTCAAAGTGAGGTCCCCGCAGATCCGCGGGGCTTCATCGGGAACATCCATTACACACAGGGAGCAACCGGAATGGGTTCGGTTCGCGTAGCCATCGTCGGCGTGGGCAACTGCGCCGCCTCGCTGGTCCAGGGCGTCGAGTACTACAAGGACGCCGATCCGGCCGGCAAGGTGCCCGGTCTGATGCACGTCCAGTTCGGCGACTACCACGTGCGGGACGTCGAGTTCGTCGCTGCCTTCGACGTCGACGCGAAGAAGGTCGGCCTCGACCTCGCGGACGCCATCGGTGCCAGCGAGAACAACACCATCAAGCTCTGCGACGTGCCGAACGCCGGCGTCACCGTCCAGCGCGGCCACACCCACGACGGCCTGGGCAAGTACTACCGTCAGACCATCGAGGAGTCGACCGAGGCCCCGGTCGACATCGTCCAGGTCCTCAAGGACCGTAAGGTCGACGTCCTCGTCTGCTACCTGCCGGTCGGATCCGAGGTCGCTGCGAAGTTCTACGCGCAGTGCGCCATCGACGCCAAGGTCGCGTTCGTCAACGCTCTCCCGGTCTTCATCGCCGGCACCAAGGAGTGGGCGGACAAGTTCACCGAGGCCGGTGTCCCGATCGTCGGCGACGACATCAAGTCGCAGGTCGGCGCCACCATCACGCACCGCGTGATGGCGAAGCTCTTCGAGGACCGGGGCGTCATCCTGGACCGCACGATGCAGCTGAACGTCGGCGGCAACATGGACTTCAAGAACATGCTCGAGCGTGAGCGCCTGGAGTCCAAGAAGATCTCCAAGACGCAGGCCGTCACCTCCCAGATCCGTGACCGCGAGCTCGGCGCGGACAACGTCCACATCGGTCCGTCGGACTACGTGGCCTGGCTGGACGACCGCAAGTGGGCGTACGTGCGCCTCGAGGGCCGCGCCTTCGGTGACGTTCCGCTGAACCTGGAGTACAAGCTCGAGGTCTGGGACTCCCCGAACTCCGCCGGTGTCATCATCGACGCCGTCCGCGCCGCGAAGATCGCCAAGGACCGCGGCATCGGTGGCCCGATCCTCTCCGCGTCCTCGTACTTCATGAAGTCCCCGCCGGTCCAGTACTTCGACGACGAGGCCCGCGAGAACGTCGAGAAGTTCATCAGGGGCGAGGTCGCCAACTGACGCGACCGGACACGGTGCGTCGGCGCGGCTCGGTGATGAGCGGCAACGCTCCTTCCCTTCCGCACCTTTGAGGGTCCCCGGGTAATCCGCCCGGGGACCCTCAACGTATGTGACCCTTGATCACATGCCTGTCGTAGGTGATCTGCGCGTACTTCTGCGCCTGCGGAACTTCCGTCGTCTGCTCGCCGTACGACTTCTCTCCCAGTCGGCCGACGGCGTCTACCAGGTGGCGCTGGCAGCTCATGTCGTCTTCTCCCCGGAGAAACAGGCGTCGGCGGGGGCCATCGCCTCCGCAATGGCCGTGCTGCTGCTGCCGTACTCACTCATCGGCCCCTTTGCCGGCGTCCTGCTGGACCGCTGGCCGCGCCGTCAGGTCTTTCTGTACGGCAATCTGCTGCGCGCCGCACTCGCCTGCTGCACCGCACTCCTGATCCTCGGCTCCGCACCCGACTGGCTCTTCTACACCTCGGCGCTGTGCGTCACCGCGATCAACCGCTTCGTGCTGGCCGGGCTCTCGGCCGCGCTGCCGCGCGTCGTCGACAGGGAACGACTGGTGGTGGCGAACTCGCTCTCACCGACCGCGGGCACCCTCGCCGCCACGGCCGGCGGTGGCCTCGCCTTCATCGTGCGGCTGCTACTCGCCGACTCCGATGCGGCGGTGGTGCTGCTGGGCGCGGCTCTCTACCTCGCTTCGGCGCTGGCATCCCTGAGCCTTGCCACCGGGCTCCTAGGACCGGATCAGGACGCGGCCCGCATCCGGCTGAGTGAGGCTCTGGTCATCACCGCACGGGGGCTCGCCGACGGACTGCGCCATCTCGCGGGACGGAAGCAAGCGACCCGGGCGCTGGCCACCATGACCGTGATCCGCTTCTGCTACGGGGCACTGACCGTGATGGTGCTGATGTTGTGCCGGTACGCCTGGTCCGACAGCGAATCCGAAGGCCTGGCCCTCCTCGGACTGGCTGTGGCGATCTCTGGTGCGGGGTTCTTCGCGGCAGCCGTGGTGACACCTTGGGCGGTGGGGCGGCTCGGCCGATTCCGCTGGATGGCGGTGTGCGCGGCGGCGGCCGCCGTCCTCGAACCCGCACTGGGGCTGTGGTTCATCCCCGTACCGATACTCGTCGCGGCATTCATCCTCGGACTCGCCACCCAGGGGTCGAAGATCGCGACGGACACGGTGGTGCAGATCTCGGTGGACGATGCCTTCCGCGGCCGGGTCTTCTCCCTCTACGACGTGCTGTTCAACGTGGCATTCGTGGGCGCTGCCGCAGCCTCCGCTCTGATGCTGCCCCCTGACGGCCGGTCCTTCGTGGTGGTGATCGGGGTAGCCGTGCTCTATGCGGCCATCGCCATACTGCTGTTCCGGTGGAGCCGTGCCGACAGGCCGCTCTAGCGTGCGCGATTCGGCGAGGGGCGCTGTTTCACGTGAAACAGCGCCCCTCGCCGTATCGGGTCGTGGTCATGTTTCACGTGAAACATGACCACGACCTGGTCCTCACCCTGCCGGTCGAGCCTCCAGCGATCTCATGCCTGCGCCGCCCACCACTTCTTGAGCTTCTCGACCGCCACGTCATGCTCCATCGGCCCGTGCTCCAGCCGCAGCTCCAACAGAAACGCGTAGGCCTTGCCGATAACCGGCCCAGGACCGACACCCAGGGTCTTCATAATCTCGTTGCCGTCGAGGTCGGGCCTGATGGCATCCAGCTCCTCCTGCTCCTGCAGCTGCCCAATGCGCTCCTCAAGCCCGTCATAGGTCCGCGAGAGGGCAGCAGCCTTGCGCTTGTTCCGCGTGGTGCAGTCCGATCGGGTCAGCTTGTGCAGCCGCTCCAGCAGAGGCCCTGCATCACGCACATACCGGCGCACCGCGGAGTCGGTCCACTCGCCGTCACCGTAGCCATGGAAGCGCAGATGCAGCTCCACAAGCTTCGAGACGTCCTTGACCATCTCGTTGGAGTACTTGAGCGCGGCCATCCGCTTCTTGACCATCTTGGCGCCCACCACCTCGTGGTGATGGAACGAGACGCGCCCATCCTTCTCAAAGCGCCGCGTCCTCGGCTTACCGATGTCATGGAGGAGAGCGGCAAGGCGCAGAACCAGATCAGGGCCGTCCTCCTCCAGGTCGATCGCCTGTTCCAGGACGGTCAGCGAGTGCTCATAGACATCTTTGTGACGGTGATGCTCGTCACTTTCCAGACGCAGAGCGGGGAGCTCCGGCAGCACCTGCTGCGCCAGCCCCGTATCGACGAGCAGCGCCAGACCCTTGCGGGGGTTGGCGGAGAGCAGCAGCTTGTTGAGCTCCTCCCTGACCCGCTCGGCGGAGACGATCTCGATACGCCCGGCCATTTCCGTCATCGCCGTGACCACATCGGGGGCGACATCGAAGTCCAGCTGCGCGGCGAAGCGAGCAGCACGCAGCATGCGCAGCGGATCATCGGAGAACGACTCCTCGGGGGTGCCCGGAGTGCGCAGTACACGCTCGGCCAGGTCCTCAAGACCGCCGTGGGGATCGATGAAGTCCTTCTGCGGAAGCGCTACCGCCATCGCGTTGACCGTGAAGTCACGACGGACGAGGTCTTCCTCGATGGAATCGCCGTAGGACACCTCGGGCTTGCGCGAGGTCCTGTCGTACGCCTCCGACCTGTATGTGGTGACCTCGATCTGGTAGCCGTCCTTCTGGGCACCCACGGTGCCGAAGGCGATCCCGACCTCCCATACCGAATCGGCCCACGGCCGGACGATCTTCAGCACGGCCTCGGGGCGGGCGTCGGTCGTGAAGTCCAGGTCGTTCCCGAGCCTGCCGAGAAGCGCATCCCGGACCGAGCCACCGACCAGGGCGAGGCTGAATCCGGCATCCTGGAAACGGCGACCGAGGTCGTCGGCGACCGGGGACACCCGCAGCAGTTCACTGACTGCGCGGTGCTGCACCTGGGTCAGGGCACGGGAGCTGTCTTCATTGGCGTTCGACACAACAGAAAAGGGTACGTGCCCGGACCGGCCCGGTCGTCCTGGTTTCGTCCCGCCCTGCGAGACTCTTCCGATCATGTAGCGGACTCCCCAGCACTTGGCACCCACGCACATCGTTACCATGCGGGGACGCAGCAACCGACAACCATCGACACCAGCTGACAACGACGAGGGACGGGTAGGCGCGTGGCCGAGGCGGCAGACATTCAGGGGATCGGTCCCTCTCCTGCCCGCCGGTGGCTGCGGCGCACAGCCTCCTTGATCATCGGGGCGCCGCTCGTCGCAGCTCTGCTGGCCGGACCGGCCGCACCCACCGCACAGGCCGGCGGGACCGCCAAGGCGCCGACCCGCTCCGAAACAGTCAGTGTGTCCCTGGACACCCTCGCTCCGAGCGCGCCGGTGAAGGGGGACACCCTGACCGTCTCCGGCACCGTGACCAACAGGGGCAAGGACACGATCACGCAGGCGAAGGTCGACCTGCGAGTCGGCCCGAGGCTCTTCGACAGGACATCGATCGACACCGCTGCCAAGCGCACCGGGTACGTCCCCGGCAGCGACCCGGCCCCACTCGGCGGCAAGTACACGGTGAAGTTCGCGAAGCTCCCTTCCGGAATAAGCCAGGACTTCACACTTTCCGTCCCGGTCGGCAAACTGGGGCTCGGCGACGACGGCGTCTACCAGCTCGGCGTCTCGCTGTCGGGGCAGACCTCCCGAGCCCGGTACGACCAGGTTCTGGGAATCCAGCGCACTTTCCTGCCGTGGCAGGAAGAGGAGCGTGACTCCAAGACGAAGGTCACCTATCTCTGGCCGCTCATCGCATCGCCCCATGTCACTGCCGAGACCGGCTCCGACGATCAGCAGACGCCCGTGTTCGCGGACGACGACCTGGCCGCCGAACTCGCTCCGGGCGGACGCCTCGAACAGTTGGTCTCGCTGGGCAGTCAGCTGCCCGTGACGTGGGTCATCGACCCGGATCTGCTGGCCAGCGTCGATGCGATGACGATGAACTACCGCGTCAAGTCCGGCGACACCACCGTCGCCGGGAAGAACCAGGCCGTCGCCAAGAAGTGGCTCACCTCGCTGGAGGCCGCGGTCTCGGACAGCAAGGTCGTCGCGCTTCCGTTCGCCGACCCCGATCTGGCGTCCATCGCGCACCGCGGCAAAAACGTGTCGGGCACTCTCAGCCACCTGCAGACCGCCACGGAGGTGGCCGGGACAACGGTGCAGACCATCCTTCATGTGAAGCCGTCGACCGACTTCGCCTGGCCCGTCGACGGAGCGATCGACCCATCGATCGTCGACGTCGCGACCTCGGCCGGCGCCCACAACGTGATCGCCCGCAGTGACAGCCTCCAGGAGACCGGCGGCCTGTCGTACACGCCCACCGCGGCCCGGCCGATCGGCGGCGGCACGACCGCGGTGGTCTCCGACGCCCGGCTCTCCACGGCCTTCCAGGGCGACATGTCGAAGGCGGGGAACTCCACCCTCGCCGTGCAGAAATTCCTCGCTCTGACCCTCGCTCTGACCCAGCAGGACACCGACGCGGAACGGAGCATCGTCGTCGCACCGCAGCGGATGCCGACTGTCGCCCAGGCCCAGTCGATGGCCGTCGCGCTGCACGCCCTCGACGACGAACGCTGGACAGAGCCCCTCGGGCTCGTGGACGCGGCCGAGGCGAAGCCCGACACGGACGCGACGACCAGCGTCCCCGGATCGTCCCAGTACCCGAAGAAGCTCCGCAGCCAGGAACTGCCCACCCAGGCGTTCCAGGACATCAAGTCCACCCAGGTGTCGCTCAACAACTTCCAGGTGATCCTCACCCAGCCCGAGCGGGTGGTGACCCCCTTCGGCAATGCGGTCAACCGGTCCATGTCGACGTCATGGCGTGGCAAGCCGCTGGAGGCCCAGCAGTACCGGGACTCGGTACGCACCTATCTGCAGGGCCTCATCAACGAGGTCCAGCTCATCTCGAAGTCGGACGTCACCCTGTCCGGCCGCAGCGCCACGATCCCGGTGACTGTGCAGAACAGACTGTTGCAGGGCGTGGACCATCTGGTCCTCCGGCTCAAGTCGGAGAACGCGACCCGGCTCAAGCTGAACGACGGCGGGGCCGTGGCGGAGCAGCCGATCCGGATCGCCGGCGGCCACAGCCAGTCCGTGAAATTCGACGCCGCGGCCAACGTCAATGGCCAGGTGCAGATGACCGCACAGCTCTACACCGAGGACGGCACACCGTACGGCGGAGAGATGACCTTCACCGTGAAGGTCTCCGAGCTCACCCCGACCGTGCTGCTGGTGATCGCCGGTGGGCTGCTCCTTCTGGTCCTCGCAGGCATCAGGATGTACACCCATCGCAAGCGCGCCAACGCGGGCGGGGACAACGGCGGCGAACCCGAGCAGCCGAGTGACCCGACCCCGGACACCGGTCCGGAAAACGGAGAGCCGTCGGGCTCGGGTGAGAAAGTGGAACGTTGAGCGATGTCTGTCGCGGCCTGTCGGCCGGGGACGATGAGGTGGGGTTTCGATGAACGCGCCGTACGACGGTGACCGCGGTCAGGGTGCGGACGGAGCCGGGTCTTCCGGCGGGCCCCCGATGCCGCCCGGACCGGGCCAGGTTCCGCCGACGCCCGATCCGTACCTGCAGACCGCGTACGACCACGATCCCTACCGGTCCCAGGATCTGTCCGTCCAGGACCCGGTGACCGAGGCGCTGTACGACCGCGCCGCGCACCCGCCGCCACCTCCCGGCACCTACCAGCAGCCCCAGCCGCTCTACCAGCAGCCGCCCGCGGCGCAGTACGCACCTGATCCGCGTATCTGGGCGCAGACCCCGCCGCCCGAGCCCGACGGCCCGTCGCGATACCTGCCGTACGGCGATGACCCGGTGACTACCCAGTACGTCGGGGTGGACGATCTCGTCAGCCAGGCGTCCCAGGACCACGAGCAGCCGGATGCCTTCGCGCACCTGTTCCGGGACCAGGAGGGCCCGGCAGGACCCTCCCCCGTTCCGGCGGAGCCCGAACCGGCCCCGGCGCCCGCACCCCCCAAGTCCGGCGGCCGGGCCTCCGGCCTGCTGAAGTCCAGTGCGGTGATGGCGGCCGGCACGCTCGTGTCCCGGCTCACCGGATTCGTCCGCAGCCTCGTGATCACCGCCGCGCTCGGTGCGGCACTGCTCGGCGACAGCTTCACCATCGCGTACACACTGCCGACGATGATCTATATCCTCACCGTCGGTGGCGGGCTGAACTCGGTCTTCGTTCCCCAGCTCGTGCGATCCATGAAGGACGACGAGGACGGCGGCGAGGCCTACGCCAACCGGCTGCTGACTCTCGTGATGGTCGCGCTCGGTGTCATCGTCGCGATCGCGGTATTCGCCGCTCCATGGCTGATCCACATGATGTCGCCGACGATCGCCGGGGACGCGGCCGCCAACAGCGTCGCCGTGACGTTCGCCCGGTACTGCCTGCCGACCATCTTCTTCATGGGCGTGCATGTCGTGATGGGCCAGATCCTCAACGCCCGCGGCAGGTTCGGCGCGATGATGTGGACCCCGGTCCTCAACAACATCGTCATGATCTTCACGTTCGGCATGTTCATCTGGGTCTACGGCACCTCTGCCGAATCCCAGATGGGGGTCCAGACGATCCCGCCGGAGGGCGTCCGGCTCCTGGGCATCGGCACGCTGCTCGGTCTGGTCGTCCAGGCCCTGGCCATGGTCCCGTATCTGCGTGAGGCCGGCTTCCGTTTCCGCCCGCGCTTCGACTGGAAGGGCCACGGGCTCGGCAAGACGATCAAGCTGGCCAAGTGGACCGTCCTGTTCGTCCTGGCCAACCAGGCGGGCGTGCTCGTCGTCACCCAACTCGCAACCTCGGCGGGCAAACTGTCCGGCAAGGACGGCACCGGCATCCTCGCGTACTCCAACGCCCAGCTCATCTGGGGCATGCCGCAGGCAATCATCACCGTGTCGGTCATGGCGGCCCTACTGCCCCGCATCTCTCGTGCCGCCCACGACGACGACCCGGGCGCCGTACGCGACGACATCTCTCAGGGGCTGCGGAACTCGGCCGTGGCGATCGTGCCGGTGGCCTTCATGTTCCTCGCCCTCGGCCTGCCGATGTGCACCCTGCTGTACGCCTCCGCGGGCACCGAAGCGGCCCGGTCCATGGGCTTCATCCTCATGGCGTTCGGTCTCGGCCTGATCCCGTACTCCGTGCAGTACGTGGTGCTGCGCGGCTTCTACGCCTACGAGGACACCCGGACGCCCTTCTACAACACGGTCATCGTCGCCGCGGTCAACGCGGCCGCCTCGGCCCTCTGCTACGTGGTTCTGCCGGCCCAGTGGGCCGTAGTCGGCATGGCTGCCTCGTACGGACTCGCCTACGCTGTCGGCGTGGGCATCGCCTGGCGACGGCTGCGCAACCGGCTGGGCGGCGATCTGGACGGCGCCCACGTCGTACGCACCTACGCCCGTCTGTGCCTCGCTGCCATCCCGGCAGCGGTGCTCGGCGGCGGCGTCGGCTTCGCTGTTCTCCTGGGCCTCGGCGAAGGCGCCTTCGGGTCGCTCGTCGCGCTGATCTGTGGTGGGGCCGTTCTGCTGGGCGTCTTCTTCATCGCCGCCAAGCGGATGCGGATCGAAGAGATCAACGGCATGGTCGGCATGGTCCGCGGGCGGCTCGGACGCTGAGGATCACCGGCCGCACAACCATCACCGCCCCTTGCGTGTCGTGCATAGCGCCGGAGTGTGGGCACAATTGGCGTGACTGTGCAGAGCTGGCTGGCATCGCGCAACGGATGGGGAGGCAGGAACGACGGTGGCGGAACGTAGCACGGCTGCCGTCGACGTGGCCGACAACAGCGGTGATGAACCGCTGGCCGCCAAGGCGGACGAGGCCACGACCGACGGGACGGCAGAAGCTCAGGACACAACGGGCACAAAGCCGCAGAACACGGACGGTGAGCGCATCAGCACCGAGGCCACCCTGCCGACCCCAGATCTGCACAGCGGGCACAAACTCGCCAGACGCTACCGGCTCGAAGAGTGCGTCACCCGTCTGGACGGATTCAGCAGCTGGCGCGCTGTCGACGAGAAACTGCGCCGCGCGGTGGGCGTGCATCTGCTCCCCGCCGACCACCCCCGAGCCCGCTCCGTGCTGGCCGCAGCCCGCTCCTCCGCTCTGCTCGGCGACCCGCGCTTTGTGCAGGTACTCGACGCGGTGGAGGAGGACGACCTCGTCTACGTCGTCCATGAATGGCTCCCCGACGCCACCGAGCTCACTTCTCTGCTGGCCGCGGGGCCGATGGACGCGCACGACGCGTACCAGCTCGTCAGCCAGGTCTCCCAGGCCATGGCAGCCGCACATCGAGAAGGTCTCGCACATCTGAGGCTGACCCCGGGTGCCGTGCTGCGGAGCTCGACCGGGCAGTACCGGATCCGCGGCCTCGCGGTGAATGCTGCCCTGCGGGGCATCACCAGCGACGGCCCGCAACGCGCGGACACCGAGGCTATCGGCGCCCTCCTCTACGCCGCTCTGACCCAGCGCTGGCCGTACGAGACCGATGCCTACGGCCTGTCCGGGCTCCCCAAGGGAGTGGGGCTGATCGCCCCCGATCAGGTGCGGGCCGGTGTTCACCGCGGTCTTTCCGAGCTCGCCATGCGCGCACTCGCCAATGACGGCGCCACCGCCTCCCGGCAGGAGCAGCCGTGCACCACCCCGGACGAGCTGGCCAAGGCCGTTGCCGCGATGCCCCGCATCCGCCCTCCGGAGCCCACATTCACGGCGCCCCCGGATTACCAGCGCACGACCTACCAGCAAGGCACCTACGGACGCCCGCCCGCAGGCCCCGGCGTCGCTACGCAGCCCGTGATCGCCGTGCCTCCGGCCCCGCTCCAGAGCCGCACCGGCAAGGTCCTCAAGTGGGCGGTGTCCGCACTGCTCATTGCCGCCCTGGGCCTCGGCAGCTGGCAGCTCGCGGAGACACTCCTCGACCGCAGAAAAGACTCCGGGACTGAGGACACCACACAGACCACCCCGGAGAACGGCGACAACAAACCGCGCCCCGCGGCCAAACCGCTGCGGATCGCCGAGGCGACAGAGTTCATGCCCAGCGGCACCGGAATAAGCGAGAAGGACGTACCCAAAGCGATCGACGGAAGCCCCGACTCAGCCTGGGTCACCAAGCGGTACCTGGGCTACGCCAACTTCGGCAACATCCCGAACCGCAGGGACGGCAGCGGCATAGTCGTCGACCTGGGCAGCGTTCAGAGCGTCACCGGCATCAAGATCGCGATGTACCGCAGCGGGCAGAAGGCCGAGGTGCTCGCAGCTGATGAGAACGCCTCCGCACTGTCCTCGCTCTCAGACTTCCCCAAGCGGCTCACGAAGCTCGCTACGGCAGGAAGCAACCTGAACGAGGAGTTCACCGAGCCCGTACGAACTCGCTACATCCTGGTCCATGTCACCGAACTACCGTCGGACGGAACGGCTGACGGCTACCGGGGCGGGATCTCGGAGATCTCTGTACTTGGCTGACAGGTCAGGCCGGTGGGAGCCACCCTCCCGCCGGCCTGACCGGACCGAGACACCCGCATCACTGTGCATCGTCTGCCCTCTGCCCCTGCTCACTCGAATCGTGATAGACAGACGCACCTTGACGCAGAGAAAGGGAGGGAGGGGGAGGTGGCCGCCGAGCCGTCAGAACCACTCAGCGACTCAGACCTCCTCGCTCGCCATGTGGCCGGTGAACCCGACGCCTTCGGCGAGCTCGTACGGCGCCACCGCGACCGGCTGTGGGCTGTGGCACTCCGGACCCTGGGCGACCGCGAGGAAGCTGCCGACGCCGTCCAGGACGCCCTGGTATCCGCTTTCCGGGCCGCCCATACCTTCCGGGGCCAGTCCGCCGTCACCACCTGGCTGCACCGCATCACCGTCAATGCCTGCCTCGACCGGGTCCGCAAGGCGGCCACCCGCAAGACCTCACCGGTCGATGACACCGAACGGTTCGAGCAGCTCCTCGAGCCGCACGAGTCGGCAGAGGCACCGACAGAGCGCCAGGATCTGCACCGCGAGCTCTTGGCCGCACTCGCCACTCTCCCCGCCGAGCAGCGTGCCGCACTTGTCCTCGTGGATATGCAGGGCTACCCCGTGGCCGAAGCGGCTCGCATCCTCGACGTACCGACAGGCACCGTGAAGAGTCGCTGCGCGCGGGGCAGAGCCCGGCTGGCCCCTCTGCTCACTCACCTCCGCAGTGAGGGCACAGGAGCCGAGGAACCCGACGCAGGAAGGAACCGGACGCCTCGCGCATCCGTCCCACCCGCATCGGGGCCGAGGGACGCCGGTACAAGCGATCCTGCTGCAGTGAAGGGCGGAGGTGGGCGCGCATGACATCAACGACCGACACGACCCGGCACCCGGACGTCTCGGAGATCTCCGATCTCACGGAGGGGCTGCTCCCGCCGTCACGTGCGGCAGAGGTATGCAGTCATGTGGACGGCTGTGAGCTCTGCGGCGATGTCCATTCCTCACTCATGGAGATCCGCGAGCTGCTCGGCACCGTGCCCACGCCACAGCACATGCCCGACGATGTCGCAGACCGCATCGACGCCGCGCTCGCCGCCGAAGCTCTCAGCACCATGGCACCCGATGGAGCGGCGCATGTTTCACGTGAAACAAAGCTCTCCGTGGCACAGAAGCCGGACGCAGAACCCGGTCTCCCAGACCGCCCCGCAGGGCACCCCAGGGCAACCACGGGCCCGGGCCGTCGACCGGTCCGGCGCCGACGCCGCACAGCTGTACTGGGCGCCGCTCTCGGCGCAGCCGTGGTCGGTGTGAGCGTCTTCATCATGCAGAACGTTCAGCCGTCCCAGGAGGACTCCACCCTCAAGGCGGCGGACCACGGCTCCAGGTCAGCGGCAAGCGGCGCAGCAGCCTTCTCGGAGTCCACACTCGAAGGCCAGGTACAAACGCTCCTTCTGAGTGCCGGTACGAAACCATCGAGTTCAGACGGTGTCGACGCCGAGAAGCAGGCGCCATCCGTCAAGGAACAATCGACGCCCAAGAGCGAATCTCCCGCGTCCGAGTCATCTCGAGCACCCTTGCGCGCGCCCGTCGTGTCAGTCCCGAGTTGCGTGGAGCAGGGCATCGGGCGGAAGACTCCGGCCCTCGCCGTGGAGGAAGGCACCTACGAAGGCTCGGCTGCCTTCCTCGTCATCCTGCCCCACCCCTCCGACGCGACCCGCGTCCAGGCGTATGTCGTCGACGCGGCCTGCGTCCGGGAAAAGTCCGCTGCCCAGGGGAAGCTACTGCTGACTCACGCCTACGCGCGCCCCTGAGAATCGCACCCGCCGCCGCCCCGGCACGTCGGGAATGCATCCCCCGTAGGATCCGTTGGGTGGGGTGAGAGTCGTTGAACCGACCCCAGTAGGCGTGGACAGTAGGCAGTCTGCAGAGACGAGGAAGAAACCCGTGAGCGACGTCCGTAATGTGATCATCATCGGCTCCGGCCCTGCGGGCTACACGGCCGCCCTTTACACCGCACGCGCCTCACTGAAGCCGCTGGTGTTCGAAGGCGCCGTCACCGCGGGCGGCGCGCTGATGAACACCACCGACGTGGAGAACTTCCCGGGCTTCCAGGACGGGATCATGGGCCCCGAGCTCATGGACAACATGCGCGCCCAGGCCGAACGCTTCGGCGCCGAGCTCGTCCCCGACGATGTCATCTCCGTTGACCTCACCGGAGACATCAAGACGGTCACCGACACGGCCGGCACAGTGCACCGTGCCAAGGCCGTCATCGTGACGACCGGCTCCCAGCACCGCAAGCTCGGCCTGCCCAACGAGGACGCCCTCTCCGGGCGTGGCGTCTCCTGGTGTGCCACCTGTGACGGCTTCTTCTTCAAGGACCAGGACATCGCCGTGATCGGCGGCGGCGACACCGCGATGGAGGAGGCGACCTTCCTCTCCCGCTTCGCGAAGTCGGTCACCATCGTCCACCGCCGCGACTCGCTGCGTGCCTCCAAGGCCATGCAGGACCGCGCCTTCGCCGACCCGAAGATCAAGTTCGCCTGGGACAGCGAGGTTGCCGGAGTGCACGGGGAGCAGAAGCTGTCCGGCCTGACCCTTCGGAACACCAAGACCGGCGAGACGTCCGAGCTCGCCGTTACCGGCCTGTTCATCGCGGTGGGCCACGACCCGCGCACAGAGCTCTTCAAGGGCCAGCTCGACCTCGACGAGGAGGGCTACCTCAAGGTCGAAGCTCCCTCGACGCGTACCAACCTCACCGGTGTCTTCGGCGCCGGTGACGTCGTCGACCACACCTACCGGCAGGCCATCACCGCTGCCGGCACGGGTTGCTCGGCCGCTCTCGACGCAGAGCGCTTCCTCGCTGCGCTCGCCGACGACGAGAAGGCCGCTGCGGCCACTGTCTGATCCACGCCTCACCCCACACCCCAAGTAGTTAAGGAGGTCGCCGTGGCCGGCGCCCTGAAGAACGTGACCGACGACTCCTTCGACGAGGTCGTCCTGAAGAGCGACAAGCCTGTGCTGGTGGACTTCTGGGCCGCGTGGTGCGGTCCTTGCCGCCAGATCGCGCCGTCTTTGGAGGCCATCGCTGCGGAGCACGGCGACCAGATCGAGATCGTCAAGCTCAATATCGACGAGAACCCGGACACGGCCGCCAAGTACGGCGTCATGTCGATCCCGACCCTGAACGTCTACCAGGGCGGCGAGGTCGCCAAGACCATCGTCGGCGCCAAGCCGAAGGCCGCGATCCTCCGCGACCTCGAAGGCTTCATCGGCGAGTAGGACCGTGGTCCGCTGTTTCACGTGAAACGGGTCCATCCCCTCGGGGGGGATGGACCCGTTTCACGTTGTCATGGACTCTCGGATCAAAGAGGCCGCAGCGCCGGCTCCTTCTGGACGGCACCCAGCAACCGGTCCAGCGCCAGCTCGACGTCCTCCTTCCAGGAGAGCGTCGTACGCAGTTCCAGTCTCAGCCGCGGATGAACGGGATGCGGCCGTACAGTCTTGAAGCCGACCGCGAGGAGGTGATCTGCGGGAATCATGCAGGCAGGCTCCTTCCATCGGGCGTCGCCGAAAGCCTCGATCGCCCTGAATCCCCGACGCAGCAAGTCCTTGGCGACGGTCTGCACCATGACTCGGCCCAGCCCCTGTCCCTGGTATCCCGGCACGATCCAGCCAGTCATCAACTGCACTGCATCGGGGGAGACGGGGCTCGTCGGAAAAGCCGTCGAGCGCGGCACGTAGGCAGGCGGTGCATAGAGAACGAAGCCCGCCGGCGCATCGTCGACATAGACAACGCGGCCGCACGATCCCCACTCCAGCAGAACGGCCGAGATCCATGCCTCTTTCTCCAGCTCGGGCGTTCCCGCCTTTACTGCAGCTTCCCCACTGACCGGATCAAGCTCCCAGAAGACACACGAGCGGCAACGCCTGGGGAGATCGGAAAGGTTGTCCAGTGTGAGCGGTACGAGCCGACGCCCCATGAAGGCTGATCCTCGCTTCCTTCGCTCGCCGCATCGCGTGCGGCAGTCAGTGCACTCCGTTCAAGGAGCAGGCTGCCGACGAACCCTCCGACAGCCCCCAGGCCCAGCCCCACTGTCACCAGTCGGCTGCGGCTCACTGATCGCATGGCCCTCCCTCCGCCGAGGTGACTCAAGCCGGATGTGCCATACCAGAACGCATCGTATCCACCCAGAGATGAAGCCGACACCGAGAGAAAGCAAAGGGCGGGCTGTATTCCGCTATCCCCCGGAACACAGCCCGCCCCCAGTCCATCGGGCAGAGGTCAGCTCCCGTCGCCCTCGGCAGGATCCTCAGAGGAGGACCGATCCAGCACACGCCCCTCACCCGGTGCCAGGCTGCCGAGAATGCGGTCCAGATCCTCCATCGATGCGAATTCGACGACGATCTTTCCCTTCTTCTGGCCGAGGTCGACCTTCACCCTGGTCTCGAAGCGGTCCGAGAGCCGGGAAGCAAGATCGGACAGCGCAGGCGACACCCGGCCACCGGCCCGCGGCCCCTTGGCCTTGGCGGTGCTCGTGGGGCTGGAGCCCATGAGGGTCACAATCTCTTCGACCGCACGCACCGACAGCCCCTCGGCCACAATGCGATGTGCCAGCCTGTCCTGCTCCTCCGAGTCGTCCACGGACAGCAGTGCCCGTGCATGACCGGCCGACAGCACCCCGGCCGCGACCCTCCGTTGGACCGGAGGCGATAGCCTCAGCAGTCGCAGCGTGTTGGACACCTGCGGGCGGGAACGCCCGATCCGGTCGGCCAGCTGGTCATGCGTGCACTTGAAGTCCTTGAGCAGCTGGTCGTACGCGGCTGCCTCCTCCAACGGGTTCAGCTGGGCCCGGTGCAGGTTCTCCAGGAGCGCGTCCAGGAGAAGCTTTTCGTCGTCCGTGGCCCGGACAATGGCGGGGATCCGCTCCAGACCGGCCTCACGGCAGGCCCTCCAGCGCCGCTCGCCCATGATGAGCTCGTAGCGCTCCGGCCCCATCTTCCGCACCACAACGGGTTGGAGAAGGCCCACCTCCTTGATGGAGGTCACCAACTCGGCAAGCGCGTCCTCGTCGAATACCTCACGGGGCTGACGAGGATTCGGGGTGATGGAGCCGAGAAGAACCTCGGCAAAGTACGCTCCTGCGGCTCCCGCAGATTCTGCGGCTGCCTCGGGCTCCGAAACCGGCGCACTCGGCTCCGGCACAACCGGGGCGGGTGCAAGCGTGGCCACCTTCGCAGCGGCCACTCCCCGCTCTGCCCTCATGACAGGACCCGCCCCAGGAGAGGCCGAGCCCGCCCCCGTGGACGGCATCTGCTTCTCCTGCGGAGCGGCGGGGATCAAGGCACCTAGCCCACGCCCCAACCCTCTTCGACGCTCGCTCACTGGATCCCCTCCGAAATGTTCTGCTGACTGTTCCCACTGCCCGTGCGGGCATGCTGGGCCTCGTACTGCACCCCGACACCCCGCAGGGCGATCTCACGTGCCGCTTCGAGGTACGACAGCGACCCACTCGAACCCGGGTCGTAGGTCAGTACGGTCTGCCCATAGCTCGGTGCCTCCGAAATCCGCACCGACCGCGGAATGCTCGTCCGCAGCACCTCCTTGCCGAAGTGGCTGCGCACCTCCTCCGCGACCTGCGAAGCGAGCCTGGTCCTGCCGTCGTACATGGTGAGCAGAATCGTCGACACATGAAGATCGGGGTTGAGATGCCCCCGCACCAGATCCACATTGCGCAGCAGCTGCCCCAGCCCTTCCAGTGCGTAGTACTCACACTGGATAGGAATCAGCACCTCGGCACCGGCGACCAGGGCATTGACCGTCAGCAGACCGAGCGAAGGCGGGCAGTCGATGAGGATGTAGTCCAACGGCTGCTCATATGCCTGGATCGCCCGCTGTAGTCGACTCTCCCGCGCCACCAGCGACACCAACTCAATCTCCGCACCGGCGAGATCGATAGTGGCGGGGGCGCAGAAGAGGCCTTCGACGTCCGGAACAGGCTGAACCACCTCGGAGAGCGGCCTGCTCTCCACCAGGACGTCATAGATGGAGGGGACTTCGGCATGGTGATCGATACCCAGAGCCGTAGAGGCGTTCCCCTGCGGGTCAAGGTCGACCACCAGAACACGTGCGCCGTGAAGCGCGAGCGAGGCGGCAAGATTGACCGTCGTGGTCGTCTTGCCCACCCCACCCTTCTGGTTGGCCACCACCATGACGCGCGTCCGGTCAGGACGGGGCAGGCCCTCGCCGGCGCGGCCAAGGGCCTCGACCGCCAGCTGGGCCGCGCGACCGATGGGTGTGTCATCCATCGGCGGCGGTGTTTCACGTGAAACACCCTCCCCCGCCGATTCGGTTCGGGGACCGGGGACCGGATCGGTCATCGGTCCCGCGATGTTGGCGTCGGACCGCAAGGATTCACTCTCCTCGACTTCAGGCTCGCAATGAACAGAGCCTGCCATGCTTTCGGCGTCGTGAACCAGCGAGGCCCGCTCTTCTGTGGATGAATCCACTTCTGTGGACAACTCCGTAGCCCTAACGGGCCTGCGGTGCCGCGGCGCGGCAGCCGCACGGCCGCGGCTAATGATCCCATGCAGCAGAGAGCGACGTTTCACGTGAAACACGATGCCCCCGCAGCCTAGCTACAGGGGCACGACACTCCGCGTGGGGTATGCATGGCCGCTTGTCGGGAGCATCACTGACAGGCAACACAAACTGTACGTAACGGACAATTCCGCAGCGTGACCAGGCGCGTCAGCGACGACGCCTCGTACGGCTCGTCCTCGCAGCCTTGGCCCTCTTTGCGGCGAACCTCACACCGCCCGGACTCTCCCCGACCACCACACGCACCACCGTGGTCATCGGATCGACAACGCCCTCTCCGACGTGCAAAACCTCGGTCTCCACCACACCGAGCTTGCTCAAGGCCGCACGGGCGCCGACGATCTCCTCCTCGGCCGTATCCCCCTTGAGCGCCAGCATCTCTCCGTACGGACGCAGCAGCGGAACTCCCCAGCCGGCCAGCCGATCGAGCGGAGCCACAGCCCGAGCCGTCACAACGTGAACCGGCTGAAGCGTCCCAAGAACCTCCTCCGCCCGACCACGCACAACCGTCACATGGTCCAGGCCCAGCAACTCGACGACTTCCTGGAGGAAATTCGTCCGCCGGAGCAAGGGCTCCAGCAAGGTGATCTTGAGATCCGGACGCACCAGCGCCAGCGGGATACCCGGAAGCCCGGCACCGGAGCCCACATCGCAGACCGTGACGCCCTCAGGCACGACCTCGGAGAGCACCGCACAGTTCAGCAGATGCCGCTCCCACAGCCGCGGTACCTCACGCGGACCGATCAGCCCCCGCTTCACCCCGGCATCCGCCAGCAGTTCCGCGTACCGGACAGCCTCCGGAAAGAACTCACCGAAAACCGCCCGCGCCCCTTCGGGCGCCTGGGGAAGCTCTACTTCCGCCGTCACGGGAACCGTCCTTCCATACCGCACTGTGGGTGGCTGACTATCAGGCTGACAAAGATCGGCCCCGCCTGCGAACAGACGGGGCCGACAGAACAGGGGTCCGGTCAGGCCGGGAGAACGACGACGAAGCGCTGCGGCTCCTCGCCCTCGGACTCGCTACGCAGACCAGCGGCCGCGACCGCATCGTGCACAACCTTGCGCTCGAACGGCGTCATCGGGTCCAGCTTCACCGGCTCACCGGTGCTCTTGACCTCGTCCGCGGCCTTGGCACCCAGCTCGGCGAGCTCAGCCCGCTTCTTGGCCCGGAAGCCCGCGATGTCCAGCATCAGCCGACTCCGGTCACCGGTCTCCCGGTGCACAGCAAGCCGCGTCAGCTCCTGGAGCGCCTCCAGCACCTCACCGTCGCGGCCCACGAGCTTCTGCAGATCACGTGCCGAGTCGCTGATGATCGAGACCGCGGCCCGGTCCGCCTCGACGTCCATGTCGATGTCGCCGTCGAGATCGGCGATGTCGAGCAGGCCCTCGAGGTAGTCCGCTGCGATCTCGCCCTCCTGCTCAAGGCGGGTCAAGGTGTCGCTGCCCTCAGCGGCCGTGGAGGTGGTGCCTTCCGTCACGGATGGACTCCTTCTTACTTCTTGGACGGGTGCTTGGGCCGCTGCGGGCCCTTGCGCTGTCCGGACTTGGCTTGGCGTGAGGAGCCGGACGCGGGCTTGCCCGCCGGCTTGGGCTTGTCGTCCTGCGATGCGTCCGGCTTCTGCAGAGAGGTCTTGGATCCCGACTCGGTGGAGTCGGTGTCCTTGGCCCCCGCCTGCTGGGCAGCACCGGTCTGACGCTGGGCCTTGGTCTGGCGCTTGGGCTGCTGGCGCCGCTGCGCGGCTCCACTCTCGGACTCGGCAAGAGCCGTATCGCTCTTGATCACCGTGCCGTCCTCCTGGGCGGCGAAGCCCAGCTTCGCCAGTCCAGTGATGAACTTCCGCTCGATGTCATTGCGATCCGAGCCCTTGGACACGATCCGCTTGACCGTATTGCGCTTGGTCCTGCCGCGAACCTCACCGTGAGCGGTAACGCTCTTCAACAGACGTCCCAGGTACTGGTCCTGCGCCTTGCTTCCCGGGGTCGGATTCTGGTTGATCACGTACATCTGCTGACCCATGGTCCAGACGTTGGTGGTCAGCCAGTAGACGAGGACGCCGACGGGGAAGTTGATGCCCATGACGGCGAAGATCAGCGGGAAGATGTACATGAGCATCTTCTGCTGCTGCATGTACGGCGTCTTGACCGTCAGGTCGACGTTCTTCGTCATCAGCTGGCGCTGGGTGAAGAACTGCGACGCCGACATCATCACGATCATGACCGCGGTGACGACACGGACGTCCAGCAGAGAGGCGCCGAGCGCCTGGACCTTCGCTTCGCTGTCCATGAACTTGGCAGCGAGCGGAGCACCGAAGATGTGTGCCTGACGGGCGCTGTCGAGCAGCGGCTGGTCGATGACACCGATCGTCTTGCCCGAGGCGATGGCCGAGAGCACGTGATACAGGGCGAAGAAGAACGGCGACTGCGCCAGGATGGGAAGGCACGAGGAGAGCGGGTTGGTACCCGTCTCCTTGTACAGCTTCATCATCTCTTCGGACTGACGCTGCTTGTCGCTCTTGTAGCGCTCCTGGATCGCCTTCATCTTCGGCTGGAGCACCTGCATGTTCCGGGTCGACTTGATCTGCTTCACGAAAAGCGGGATCAGGCAGATCCGGATCAGCACCACCAGGGACACGATGGACAGGCCCCAGGCCCAGCCCGTGTCATCGCCGAAGATCGCTCCGTACAACGTGTGGAACTGGACGATGACCCATGAAACAGGCCAGGTGATAAAGCTGAACAGACTGGCAATCGTGTCCACTAATCAGGCTCCTTGAGCTTTGGGCGAGGTCTCTGAGGCCGGGCTAGGGGGTTCGGAGACCGTCCCCCCAGGAGGCACATCAGCGGCGGAGTCCCCGCCCTTGCTGCCACGTATTGCATTACGCACCAGTTCGTGCCAACGCGGGCGTTTGCGTGGCGGGACGTGATCCACGCCGCCGGGTGACCACGGATTGCATCGCAGGATGCGCCAGGCCGTCAGCGCAGTTCCCTTGATCGCTCCGTGCCGGTCGATCGCCGTATATCCATAGTGGGAACACGACGGGTAGTAACGGCAGACAGGCCCGAGAAGTGGGCTGATCGTCCACTGATACAGCTTGATAAGAGCCAGCAGCGGGTACTTCATCGCGCGCCCCCTCCCAGCAGCCGCTGCAGAGCGGCGTCCAGGTCTCGGGCCAGCTGTTCATGGTCGGCGTTGCCCGCTCCGGGCAACGCTCGTACGACAACCAGGCTACCGGGGGGCAGCAGGGCCAGTCGCTCGCGGACCAGATGGCGAAGCCTGCGCTTCACCGCTGTGCGCACAACCGCTCCACCCACAGCTTTGCTGACAACGAAACCCGCACGCGGCGGGGGAGCGTTCTCCCCAGTCACGTGCGGGTCCGTTGCACCGCTGCGTAGATGAACGACGAGAAGCGGGCGGCCGGCCCGGCGTCCTCGACGTACTGCGGTCGCGAAGTCCTCGCGCCGCCTCAGCCGATTCTCGGTAGGCAGCACGTCATGACCTGTAAGCGATCAGGCGGACAGGTTGGCGCGACCCTTGCCACGGCGGGACGCGAGGATCGCGCGGCCGGCACGGGTGCGCATACGCAGCCGGAAGCCGTGGGTCTTCGCGCGACGACGGTTGTTCGGCTGGAAGGTGCGCTTGCTCACTCGGGGGCTCCAGAAATGACTCGTGTGTTGGCGGGACATCGCCTGGCTGTCACCGTGCGCCCACGAGAGACTCGCGTAAACGCCATAGTGCACCGCTTCACAATCACAGATCGTGATCTTTGCCCATCGGAGGCAGGCGGCAGCAGCCATCGACAACTCGACCTGGTCACGGTACGCGCGGCTACGCCATCCGGTCAAACCGGCTCCACAGCACCCCCCACTGTGCACAGCCTGTGGACAACAACTTGAACCACGCGGGTCGGCCTGACTACCGTGGCTGAACTCCGGTTCTTTTTCTTCCTGCCTGCCGGTCCTCACCCATCCCGACCCATCCCGTCCCGAGAACCACACATTCGTGGGACCAGCGAGAGAGCGTGCCTTGTGGCTGATGTACCTGCCGATCTTGCCGCAGTGTGGCCACGAGTGCTGGAGCAACTCCTCGGGGAGGGCCAGCAGGGCATCGAGCCGAAGGACAAGCAGTGGATCGAGCGCTGCCAGCCGCTCGCACTGGTCGCCGACACGGCGCTGCTCGCCGTCCCCAATGAATGGGGCAAGCGAGTTCTGGAAGGCCGGCTCGCGCCGCTCATCAGCGAGACGCTGAGCCGCGAGTGCGGCCGCCCGATCCGCATCGCGATCACTGTCGACGACTCCGCGGGCGAACCTCCGAGCCCGCCCGCGCCTCCAATGCACCAGTCCCAGCAGCCTCAGCAGCACCGCTACCAGGGACCGCAGCACGATGAGCGTCAGCACAACGACGCATACGACGGATACGGACACCGGCCCTCCGACGACGGCATGCCGACAGCCCGGCCCGCCTACCCCGACTACCAGCAGCAGCGGCCCGACCCCGGCGCGTGGCCGCGCACCCAGGAGGACCTCTCCTGGCAGCAGCCCCGGCTCGGCGGATTCCAGGACCGCGACACCTCGGCGGAACAGTGGCGCGAGCCGTACGGCGGCGGCCGCCCCCAGCAGCCGCAGCACGACTACCGGTCGCAGCCGCCCGAGCGTCAGAGTTACGAGCAACAGCGCTCCGAGCGCCACGACATGCAGGACCCCCAGCACCGCCAGGGCGGCGCCGGCACCGGACGGCCCGGCGGCGCCACCGGGCCGATGGGCGCACAGCCCGCTCCCACGCCCGGCCCCGGCGAGCCGGCGGCCCGGCTGAATCCGAAATACCTCTTCGACACCTTCGTCATCGGTGCGTCCAACCGATTCGCGCACGCCGCAGCGGTCGCTGTCGCCGAAGCACCTGCCAAGGCGTACAACCCGCTCTTCATCTATGGGGAGTCCGGACTCGGCAAGACCCACCTGCTGCACGCCATCGGGCACTACGCCCGCAGTCTCTACCCGGGCACCAGGGTGCGGTACGTGAGCTCCGAGGAGTTCACCAACGAGTTCATCAACTCGATCCGCGACGGCAAGGGCGACACCTTCCGCAAGCGCTACCGCGATGTGGACATCCTGCTGGTCGACGACATCCAGTTCCTGGCGAGCAAGGAGTCGACGCAGGAGGAGTTCTTCCACACCTTCAATACGCTCCACAACGCCAACAAGCAGATCGTGCTTTCCTCGGACCGGCCGCCCAAACAGCTGGTGACCCTGGAAGACCGGTTGCGGAACCGTTTCGAGTGGGGTCTGACCACCGATGTGCAGCCGCCGGAGCTGGAGACGCGGATCGCGATCCTCCGCAAGAAGGCGGTGCAGGAGCAGCTCAACGCCCCGCCGGAGGTTCTGGAGTTCATCGCCTCCCGCATCTCCCGGAACATCAGGGAGCTGGAGGGGGCGCTGATCCGGGTCACGGCCTTCGCCAGTCTCAACCGCCAGCCGGTGGACCTCGGGCTGACCGAGCATGTGCTGAAGGATCTGATCCCGGGTGGCGAGGACTCGGCTCCGGAGATCACGGCGACGGCCATCATGGCGGCGACCGCGGACTACTTCGGTCTGACGGTCGACGATCTCTGCGGAACCTCGCGCAGTCGCGTGCTGGTGACGGCCCGCCAGATCGCCATGTACCTCTGCCGGGAGCTGACCGATCTCTCGCTGCCCAAGATCGGTGCGCAGTTCGGCGGCCGCGACCATACGACGGTGATGCACGCGGACCGGAAGATCCGTGCGCTGATGGCGGAGCGACGCTCCATCTACAACCAGGTCACCGAGCTCACCAACCGCATCAAGAACGGCTGACGGACCACCGGCACTCGCTCTCCGTACGCGCTGAAAGGGCGCCTGGGGAACCCTCACAGGGTTCCCCAGGCGCCCTTCTCCGTTGCCCAAGGCGTGCCCGAAGCCCTTCCAGAGGGCGTCCCGGCGGGCTTCCAGGTGCCGCTCGAAGTCCTTTTGAAGCCGTCCCGCCCCCTCCTGAAGGCTTCCCTGAGCCCCTCACCGAGTCCTTCCGGAGCCCCGGAGGGCCCTTCCGCCCCCGGCCTCTGGGGCTCCGATGCAGTCGCGGTGTTCGAATACCCGGCGCCGACCGGCCGTTCTCCACAGATCCGGGGCGATTTTTCCCTCCACAGCCTGGGGATCAGGAAGTTGTCCATATTGCTTCCACAGGGGCGACTGTCGATACTCCATCAGGCCAGGTCAAGGGCCTGGGGATTTGTGGTCAACAGTGATCCACAGCCTGTGGACAAAATATTCGTCCACAGAGAGCCGATGATGTTGTCCACCGGCGGCCCACAGTCCGGGCCACGTTGTCCCCAGCTTCCTTGAGCTTCTCCACACCCCTGTCCACTGTTCGGCAACGCAACACCGCCTTTCACTGCGCCGAGTGAAAGGCGTCACACCAAGAGGGCAGGTTGGGCTGTGGGGAACGTGGGTAAAGCTGGGGACAGCCCTGGGGAGAACCCCCCCTGTCCTGTGCATCGGGTGTGCAGAACTTTCGCGTGTCCACAGAAGCGCCGGGTTGTCCACTGGTGCCACCCACAGGGTCGGTGGACAAAAAGCTGGGCCTGACCTGCGAAAACGACGTTATCCACGGTTTCCACAGGCCCTACTACTACTGCCACCTAGAGTTAGCCCGGAATCCGCTTCGAAGTGGGGCCTGTGCACAACTCGGCGCCGGACCTCTCCGGACCTCTTGTCGCGACTTGACCCCGAGCAGCACCGAGTGTCGGTGCCGTACGTCAGACTGGTCCCCGGCGTCCTCCCGCTGTCATCGGCGGGAGACCCGATCAGACGACGAAGGCCAGCAGGGCGAGCGAGCAACAGCAGGAGGCGGTTCCGGTGAAGATCCGGGTGGAGCGCGATGTACTCGCGGAGGCTGTGGCCTGGGTGGCCCGTAGCCTCCCGGCCCGTCCGCCGGCGCCCGTTCTTGCGGGCCTTCTGCTGAAGGCTGAGGACGGCGTCCTCAGCTTCTCCAGCTTCGACTACGAGGTCTCGGCCCGGGTCTCGGTGGATGCCGAGGTCGAGGAGGACGGCACGGTGCTGGTCTCCGGCCGGCTGCTCGCCGACATCTGCCGCGCCCTCCCCAACCGCCCGGTGGAGATTTCCACAGACGGTGTACGGGCCACCGTGGTCTGCGGCTCCTCGCGATTCACACTCCACACCCTTCCTGTGGAGGAGTACCCGGCGCTGCCTGAGATGCCGACCGCGACCGGCACGGTCCCGGGTGAGGTCTTCGCCTCGGCCGCCGCTCAGGTCGCCATCGCCGCGGGTCGTGACGACACGCTGCCGGTCCTGACCGGTGTGCGGATCGAGATCGAGGGCGAGACCGTCACCCTGGCCTCCACCGACCGTTACCGCTTCGCGGTCCGCGAGTTCCTCTGGAAGCCGGAGAACCCGGATGCCTCGGCTGTCGCCCTGGTGCCCGCCAAGACGCTGCTGGACACCGCCAAGGCACTGACCAGCGGCGACACGGTGACTCTGGCGCTGTCCGGCTCGGGTGCCGGTGAGGGCCTGATCGGTTTCGAGGGCGCGGGCCGGCGTACGACCACGCGACTGCTCGAAGGCGATCTGCCGAAGTACCGGACGCTGTTCCCCACCGAGTTCAACTCGGTCGCGGTCATCGAGACCGCTCCGTTCGTCGAGGCCGTCAAGCGTGTGGCTCTCGTCGCCGAGCGGAACACTCCGGTGCGGCTCAGCTTCGAGCAGGGTGTGCTGATCCTGGAGGCGGGTTCCAGTGATGATGCACAGGCTGTGGAGCGGGTCGACGCGGTGCTGGAGGGTGACGACATCTCGATCGCCTTCAACCCGACCTTCCTGCTGGACGGGCTGAGCGCCATCGACTCGCCGGTCGCCCAGCTCTCGTTCACGACGTCCACCAAGCCTGCGCTGCTCAGCGGCCGTCCGGCCGTGGATGCCGAGGCGGATGACGCGTACAAGTACCTGATCATGCCGGTCCGCCTTTCCGGCTGATCCGGCCATCGGTCCTGTAACGGCAGCTCCCGACGGGCACGCTCAGTGCCGAGCATGCCCGTCGGTCTGTCCCAGGCCGGGCGTAGGCTCGGCCTTGGGTACGAATCGGCACAACGCTTAAGGAATCTCTGATGGAGCTCGGTCTCGTCGGCCTCGGCAAGATGGGCGGCAACATGCGCGAGCGCATCCGCCGCGCAGGCCACACCGTCATCGGTTACGACCGCAACCCGGACGTCTCCGATGTCCACAGCCTCGAAGAGCTTGTGGGCAAGCTGAAGGGCCCCCGGGTCGTCTGGGTGATGGTGCCGGCCGGTGCGCCGACCCAGGCCACCATCGACGAGCTGGCCGGGCTCCTCTCGCCCGGTGACATCGTCGTGGACGGCGGGAACTCCCGCTGGACGGACGATGAGAAGCACGCGGTCGAGCTGGGCATCAAGGGCATCGGCTTCGTGGACTGCGGCGTCTCCGGCGGCGTCTGGGGCCTGGAGAACGGCTACGCGCTGATGTACGGCGGCGATGCCGAGAACGTGGCGAAGGTCCAGCCGGTCTTCGACGCGCTGAAGCCCGAGGGCGACTTCGGCTCCGTCCACGCGGGCAAGGTCGGCGCCGGCCACTTCGCGAAGATGGTCCACAACGGCATCGAGTACGCCATGATGCAGGCCTACGCCGAGGGCTGGGAGCTGCTGGAGAAGGTCGATTCCGTCACCGATGTGCGCGAGGTCTTCCGCTCCTGGCAGGAGGGCACGGTCATCCGTTCCTGGCTGCTCGACCTGGCGGTCAACGCGCTGGACGACGACGAGCACCTCGACAAGCTCCGTGGCTTCGCCGCCGACTCCGGCGAGGGCCGCTGGACGGTGGAGGCCGCGATCGACAACGCGGTGCCACTGCCCGCGATCACCGCGTCGCTCTTCGCACGTTTCGCCTCGCGGCAGGACGACTCCCCGCAGATGAAGATGATCGCCGCGCTGCGCAACCAGTTCGGCGGCCACGCGGTCGAGAACAAGAAGTAACCGCAACGAGGAGCGGGCCGGGCCGAGGTGTCCGACCCGTGACTACGGAGCACGGAGCAGGAAGCCGGGAAGGTCGGCGTACACCCATGCATGTCACGCATCTCTCGCTGGCCGACTTCCGCTCGTACGCCCGGGTCGAGGTACCTCTCGATCCGGGCGTCACCGTTTTCGTGGGAGCCAACGGCCAGGGCAAGACGAATCTGGTGGAGGCTGTCGGCTACCTTGCGACGCTCGGCAGCCATCGGGTCTCCTCCGATGCGCCGCTGGTGCGGATGGGCGCGGACCGGGCTGTCATCCGGGCTGCCGTGACGCAGGGCGAGCGCTCGCAGCTGGTCGAGCTGGAGCTCAATCCGGGCAAGGCCAATCGGGCCCGGATCAATAGATCGTCGCAGGTCAGGCCGCGTGATGTGCTGGGGATCGTACGTACGGTGCTGTTCGCGCCGGAAGATCTGGCGCTGGTCAAGGGGGACCCAGGGGAGCGTCGGCGCTTTCTCGACGAGCTGATCACGGCGCGTTCGCCGCGGATGGCGGGGGTGCGTTCGGACTACGAGCGGGTGCTGAAGCAGCGCAACACCTTGCTGAAGTCGGCGGCGATGGCGCGCAGGCACGGTGGCCGGTCGATGGATCTGTCCACGCTCGATGTGTGGGACCAGCATCTGGGCCGGGTGGGTGCGGAGCTGCTGGCGCAGCGGCTGGATCTGATCGCTGCGTTGCAGCCGCTGGCTGACAAGGCGTATGGGGATGTGGCGCCGGGTGGTGGTCCGGTGGCGCTGGAGTACCGCAGTTCGGTCGGTGCGGGTGTGGATTCGGTGCGTACGCGTGAGGAGCTGTACGAGCTGCTGATCGCGGCCCTGGTGGATGTGCGTAAGCAGGAGATCGAGCGGGGTGTGACGTTGGTCGGTCCGCACCGTGATGATCTGTTGCTGGGTCTGCGGGGGATGCCGGCCAAGGGGTACGCCAGCCACGGTGAGTCCTGGTCGTATGCGTTGGCGCTGCGGCTGGCTTCGTACGATCTGCTGCGCGGCGAGGGCAACGAGCCGGTGCTGGTGCTGGACGATGTCTTTGCCGAGCTGGATGCGCGTCGTCGTGAGCGGTTGGCGGAGCTGGTGGCTCCGGGCGAGCAGGTGCTGGTGACGGCTGCGGTGGACGATGACGTTCCGGGTGTGCTGGCGGGGGCGCGGTATGCGGTGTCCGCGGGTGGGGTGGAGCGCCTGTGAGCGGCCGGGGTGAGGTGTCCGGGGCTTCCGGGGAGCAGTCGCAGGAGCGGCCGGTGGAAGGGAAGCAGCCGGAGCCGTCGGGTGTCGATCTGGCGCGGGTGGCGTTGCGTGCGGCGAAGGAGCAGGCGCGGGCGCGTGGTGCTGCGGCACAGCAGAAGAAGCAGGCCAGGCGGGGTGGTGGGCTGCGTTCGGGGGCGCGGGCGGATGGGCGTGACCCGTTGCCGTTGGGTGCTGCGATCAATCGTCTGATCACTGAGCGTGGCTGGGAGACGCCTGCGGCGGTGGGTGGGGTGATGGGGCGCTGGCCGCAGATCGTCGGTGAGGATCTGGCCAATCACTGTGTGCCGCTGCGGTACGACGAGGATCCGGACGAGCGGGTGCTGACGGTGCAGTGCGATTCGACGGCGTGGGCGACGCAGCTGCGGTTGCTGGCGCCTCAGCTGGTGGCCCGGCTGAATGCGGATCTGGGGCATGGCACGGTGAGGTTGATCAAGGTGTTGGGGCCGGGGGGTCCGCAGCGCAGGTTCGGTCCACTGCGGGCGCCGGGGAGCACCGGTCCTGGCGATACGTACGGATGAGGCCTCTGAACTGGGCTTTTCCTTGTTTCTGAGCTCTTTGGGGCTCTGTTCCGATTCGAGTCATGGCCTTGTGCTGTCTTCTCGGTGATGCTGTCCGTCGCGTCCGTGTTGTGCCGGTGTGCGGTGGTTGAAACCACACGGGGGGAGTGGGGCGTCCCTCACGGTAGTGAGAGGTTGACAGGCCGAAGCGCTCAATGCCCGCGTGAGCCTCTTGGGGGGCCGTCCTGAATATGGGGAGTCGTCAGGCGCTCATTCAGGGCGGCACATGCGTACTCAGGTACCGGCAAACCCCCATTCATGTCGGTGCTACCGGTAGACTGGTGGAGAATCCCGCATCTTCGCGGGAGTCGTCGATTACAAGCCGAACGACGCAGCCGCTCCCGAGTGTCCGGAGAACGGCCTGTGCTGTGCCAGAAAGGGCGCTTCGTGGCCGATTCCGGCAACCCCAACGAGAACATTCCGTCCACGCCCGGTGAGAGCGGCGGGGCAACTGCCCCGGGCGAGGTCGCATCCTTGTACGACGCGAGTGCGATCACCGTCCTCGAGGGCCTGGACGCGGTCCGCAAGCGACCTGGCATGTACATCGGCTCGACCGGTGAGCGTGGCCTGCACCACCTGGTGCAGGAAGTGGTCGACAACTCGGTCGACGAAGCTCTGGCCGGGCACGCGGACACGATCGACGTCACGATCCTCGCCGACGGCGGGGTCCGTGTGATCGACAACGGCCGTGGCATCCCGGTCGACATCGTGCCGTCGGAGAAGAAGCCGGCGGTCGAGGTCGTGCTGACCGTGCTGCACGCCGGCGGTAAGTTCGGTGGCGGCGGTTATGCCGTCTCCGGCGGTCTGCACGGTGTCGGTGTCTCCGTGGTGAACGCGCTGTCGTCGCGCGTCTCCGTCGAGGTCAAGCGGGACGGTTTCCGCTGGACCCAGGACTACAAGCTCGGCGTGCCCACCGCTCCGCTGGCCCGTAACGAGGCCACCGAGCAGTCGGGTACGTCGGTCACCTTCTGGGCCGACGGGGACATCTTCGAGACCACCGAGTACTCCTTCGAGACCCTGGCGCGCCGCTTCCAGGAGATGGCGTTCCTCAACAAGGGCCTGACGATCAAGCTCACCGACGAGCGTGAGTCGGCGAAGGCGACGGCCGGTGCGGATGTCGCCGAGGTGGCCGAGGTCGCCGAGGAGGAGCAGGCCCGTACGGTCACGTACCACTACGAGGGCGGCATCGTCGACTTCGTGAAGTACCTCAACTCCCGCAAGGGCGATGTCATCCACCAGTCGGTGATCGACATCGAGGCCGAGGACAAGGAGCGTCTCCTCTCGGCCGAGATCGCGATGCAGTGGAACACGCAGTACAGCGAGGGTGTGTACTCCTTCGCCAATACGATCCACACGCACGAGGGCGGTACGCACGAGGAGGGTTTCCGTGCGGCTCTGACCACGCTGGTCAACAAGTACGCGCGGGACAAGAAGCTGCTGCGCGAGAAGGACGACAACCTCACCGGTGACGACATCCGTGAGGGTCTGACGGCGATCATCTCGGTGAAGCTGGGTGAGCCGCAGTTCGAGGGTCAGACGAAGACCAAGCTGGGCAATACGGAGGCGAAGACCTTTGTCCAGAAGGTCGTCCACGAGCACCTCACGGACTGGTTCGACCGCAATCCGAACGAGGCGGCCGACATCATCCGCAAGGGCATCGCGGCGGCCACGGCTCGTGTCGCGGCCCGCAAGGCGCGTGATCTGACCCGTCGCAAGGGGCTTCTGGAGAGCGCCTCGCTGCCGGGCAAGCTGAGCGACTGCCAGTCCAACGACCCGACGAAGTGCGAGATCTTCATCGTCGAGGGTGACTCCGCCGGTGGTTCGGCGAAGTCCGGCCGTAACCCGATGTACCAGGCGATCCTGCCGATCCGCGGCAAGATCCTGAACGTCGAGAAGGCCCGGGTCGACAAGATCCTGCAGAACACCGAGGTGCAGGCGCTGATTTCGGCTTTCGGTACCGGGGTCCACGAGGACTTCGACATCGAGAAGCTCCGCTATCACAAGATCATCTTGATGGCGGACGCCGATGTCGACGGTCAGCACATCAATACCCTGCTGCTGACGTTCCTCTTCCGCTTCATGCGGCCGCTGGTCGAGGCCGGGCACGTGTACCTCTCCCGCCCGCCGCTCTACAAGATCAAGTGGGGCCGGGACGACTTCGAGTACGCGTACTCGGACCGGGAGCGCGACGCCCTGGTCGAGCTGGGCAAGCAGAACGGCAAGCGGATCAAGGAAGACTCGATCCAGCGCTTCAAGGGTCTCGGCGAGATGAACGCCGAGGAGCTGCGCGTCACCACGATGGACATCGACCACCGGGTCCTCGGCCAGGTCACGCTGGACGACGCGGCGCAGGCCGACGACCTCTTCTCGGTGCTGATGGGCGAGGACGTCGAGGCGCGGCGCTCGTTCATCCAGCGCAACGCCAAGGACGTCCGCTTCCTCGACATCTGAGTCGGCCGTACCAGCAAGCCGCCGCTCGAAAGGACTTTGACCAGCAATGGCCGACGAGAACACCCCTGTGACACCTGAAGAGGAGCCCGCCGCCGGTGTGGGCATGCGTGTCGAGCCCGTGGGGCTCGAGACGGAGATGCAGCGCTCCTACCTCGACTACGCGATGTCCGTGATCGTCTCGCGTGCGCTGCCCGACGTACGGGACGGTCTCAAGCCCGTCCACCGCCGGGTGCTGTACGCGATGTACGACGGCGGTTACCGGCCTGAGAAGGGCTTCTACAAGTGTGCCCGTGTCGTCGGTGACGTCATGGGTACGTACCACCCGCACGGTGACTCGTCGATCTATGACGCACTGGTGCGACTGGCGCAGCCGTGGTCGATGCGCATGCCGCTGGTGGACTCCAACGGCAACTTCGGTTCTCCGGGCAACGACCCGGCCGCCGCCATGCGGTACACCGAGTGCAAGATGATGCCGCTGTCCATGGAGATGGTCCGGGACATCGACGAGGAGACCGTCGACTTCCAGGACAACTACGACGGCCGCAACCAGGAGCCGACGGTTCTGCCGGCGCGCTTCCCGAATCTGCTGGTCAACGGTTCCGCGGGCATCGCGGTCGGTATGGCGACCAACATCCCGCCGCACAACCTGCGTGAGGTCGCGGAGGGTGCGCAGTGGTACCTGGAGCACCCGGAGGCCTCGCAGGAGGAGCTCCTGGACGCGCTGATCGAGCGGATCAAGGGCCCGGACTTCCCGACGGGTGCACTCGTCGTGGGCCGCAAGGGCATCGAGGAGGCGTACCGCACCGGCCGTGGTTCGATCACGATGCGTGCGGTCGTCGCGGTCGAGGAGATCCAGAACCGGCAGTGCCTGGTCGTCACGGAGCTTCCGTACCAGACCAACCCCGACAACCTGGCGCAGAAGATCGCCGACCTGGTGAAGGACGGCAGGGTCGGCGGGATCGCGGACGTCCGTGACGAGACCTCGTCGCGTACGGGTCAGCGTCTGGTCGTCGTGCTGAAGCGGGACGCGGTCGCCAAGGTTGTTCTGAACAACCTGTACAAGCACACCGATCTGCAGACCAATTTCGGCGCCAACATGCTGGCGCTGGTCGACGGTGTGCCGCGCACCCTGTCGATCGACGCGTTCATCCGCCACTGGGTGACGCACCAGATCGAGGTCATTGTCCGGCGTACGAAGTTCCGTCTGCGCAAGGCGGAGGAGCGGGCGCACATTCTGCGTGGTCTGCTCAAGGCGCTGGACGCGATCGACGAGGTCATCGCCCTCATCCGGCGCAGCCAGACGGTCGAGGTGGCGCGCGAGGGCCTGATGGGCCTGCTGGAGATCGACGAGATCCAGGCGAACGCGATCCTGGAGATGCAGCTGCGCCGGTTGGCCGCGCTGGAGCACCAGAAGATCACGGCCGAGCACGACGAGCTCCAGGCGAAGATCAACGAGTACAACGCGATCCTGGTGTCGACGGAGCGGCAGCGTCAGATCGTCAGCGAGGAGTTGGCGGCGATCGTCGAGAAGTTCGGCGACGACCGGCGTTCCAAGCTGGTGCCCTTCGACGGTGACATGTCCATCGAGGACCTGATCGCCGAGGAGGACATCGTCGTCACGATCTCGCGCGGCGGCTATGTGAAGCGTACGAAGACGGACGACTACCGCTCGCAGAAGCGCGGCGGCAAGGGCGTGCGCGGTACGAAGCTGAAGGAAGACGACATCGTCGACCACTTCTTCGTGTCGACGACGCACCACTGGCTGCTGTTCTTCACGAACAAGGGCCGGGTGTACCGGGCGAAGGCGTACGAGCTTCCGGACGCCGGCCGCGATGCCCGTGGTCAGCATGTCGCCAACCTGTTGGCTTTCCAGCCGGACGAGCAGATCGCCCAGATCCTGGCGATCCGTGACTACGAGGCCGCGCCCTATCTGATCCTGGCCACGAAGGGCGGTCTCGTGAAGAAGACCGCGCTGAAGGACTATGACTCGCCGCGTTCCGGTGGTGTCATCGCCATCAACCTCCGGGAGACGGCAGATGGCGCCGAAGGCACTGCCGACGAGCTGATCGGTGCGGAGCTGGTGTCGGCCGAGGACGATCTGCTGCTCATCAGCAAGAAGGCCCAGTCGATCAGGTTCACTGCGACGGACGATGCGCTGCGCCCGATGGGCCGTGCCACTTCGGGCGTCAAGGGCATGAGTTTCCGCGAAGGCGACGAACTGCTCTCGATGAATGTTGTCCGGCCGGGTACGTTCGTGTTCACTGCCACCGATGGTGGGTACGCGAAGCGGACTCCCGTCGACGAGTACCGCGTTCAGGGTCGTGGTGGCCTGGGCATCAAGGCTGCCAAGATCGTGGAGGACAGGGGCTCGCTGGTCGGTGCGCTGGTGGTCGAGGAGACGGATGAGATCCTCGCCATCACGCTCGGCGGCGGTGTGATTCGTACGCGAGTCAATGAAGTCAGGGAGACGGGCCGTGACACCATGGGCGTCCAACTGATCAATCTGGGCAAGCGCGATGCCGTCGTCGGTATCGCTCGTAACGCCGAAGCCGGCCGCGAGGCCGAAGAGGTCGAGGGGTCCGAGGACGCCGAGACCGCGACGGCAGAGGCTGCCGAGAGCACGGTCGAGGGCAATGTCGAAGGCGCGTCGCCTTCGGCCGGGGAGCACGAGGAGTAGAGCGTGAGTGGAGCCACGGGCGCCGGTTCGGCCGCTTCCGGAGCTGGAGCGAACGGTGCCCGTGGCCCTGCCACGGACTCCCAAGGGGGCACTGTGACGGATACTCGGGGGCCTCAGCCCCAGTACGAGGGTTACGCGACCGGGCCGTTGCCCGGTGAGCGGGAGCCCGCACCGGGGCAGGCGAGCGGGCCGTATCACCCGCCGCAGGCGTACCCCTCGCCCGCGGGCGGGACACAGGGCGGTGCGCAGGGCGCCGCCGCCGCGCAGGCGGCCCGGCGGCCGCGGACAGGGGCGCGGACCACTCCGCGTACCCGCAAGGCGCGCCTGCGGGTGGCCAAGGCCGACCCGTGGTCGGTGATGAAGGTCAGCTTCCTGCTCTCCATCGCGCTCGGTATCTGCACGGTGGTGGCGGCCGCGGTGCTGTGGATGGTCATGGACGCGATGGGCGTCTTCTCCACCGTGGGCGGCACGATCAGCGAGGCCACCGGCTCGAACGAGAACAACGGCTTCGATCTTCAGTCGTTCCTGTCGCTGCCGCGGGTCCTCATCTTCACCTCGGTCATCGCTGTGATCGATGTGGTTCTGGCGACCGCGCTGGCGACGCTGGGCTCCTTCATCTACAACTTGTCGGCGGGCTTCGTGGGCGGTATCGAGCTCACGCTGGCCGAGGACGAGTAGAGCGCCGGGTATCGATTTTGGGACTGGCCCCGACGTGCGCTAATCTTCAGAAGTCAGCGCACAGCGCGGCGGGGCTATAGCTCAGTTGGTTAGAGCGCATCCCTGATAAGGATGAGGCCACAGGTTCAAATCCTGTTAGCCCCACAGTGACAGTTGAAGGCCCGGTACCTCTTCGGAGATACCGGGCCTTCTGCGTGTGGTCGGTGGTGATGTGTCCCCGAGGGTGCGTGCATGCGCAGGGGTAGGGGTTACGGGGTTGGGGGACGCGGTCTCGGGGCGGTCTCGGTGCCTGTACGCGCCCAGGCCTCGGGCCTTGGCGCGTGCAGGGAAACCTTCCCGGCCGTGTTCCCGCGCCGACGGGGGCAGAGCGGGGCTTGAGCGCATGAAGAAGCCCCCGTCCGGTGTGAACCGGCCCAGGGGGCTCTGTGTGTCAGTTGCTCGGCTCTCACGGTGGGAGGAGGGATGCGTCCCCCGCCGGGGCTCCGTGGGCGGCGCGGGCGGTGTTCCTGGTCTCCATGGCGTCCGTCGTGTCTGCGGACAGATGCCGGGTGGCGGGTGAGGAGCCGTGTGCCTCGGCGCGGATGCGCTGCTTCATCGTGGGTGGCAGCGCCCTGTCACGCGGAAGGGTCCATCGCACCGACGGGGTGGTCGCGGTTGCCGCGGTCGCACCCGTGTGCTCCTGGTTCGTGGTGGTCGGCTCCGTGGTGCTCGACTCCGTGGCCGCCGCCGGGGTGCTCATGAGCCCCAGTGCGGCGAGGAGTGCGAAGAAGGCGGTGACGAAGGCGGTCCAGATGTTCTTGGCCTTGACGGTGCTCATGGCCCCTCGCTTTCGGGTGGTCCGGTTTGCTTACCTTTCCGATGATGTGGATGTGGCCCGCGATTTCGTGGACCGACGCAACCGATCCGCAGATCTTCAGATGAACACCACTCGTATGGTTCAACTGGCCTTGACCGCCTTGTGCGGGGTGATCGACGTGGCCGGGTCCTCCTGCCGGGACGAACCGCGGAGCGATCCTTGGATGATCGCTTTTCCCTGGACGCCAGTTGGGCCGCAGGCAGGTCACCGATCGATATCGGCCGGTGTGTATAGTCGGGCGGCAGAAGTCCCCTACGTCAAGGAAAGACGAGGTCGCGCGGTGAAGAAGCTTCTCCTGGTCGCACTGGCCGCCATCGGCGGGCTCCTCGTGTACCGCCAGATCCAGGCGGATCGCGCCGAGCAGGATCTGTGGACGGAGGCGACTGACTCCGTGCCCGCAGGTTCGGGTGTGTGAGACAGAACAGCCTGATTGCGGGCCCCGGTCGCTGAGCGGCCGGGGCTTCGTGCTGTTGCGGGACCGTGACACCTGCGCCCTTGAGTTCACCTAAGCAAATCAATAGGTTGCGGTAGCAAAACAGCCGGGTTTTTCGGTCGAGAGGGCACGGGTGAAGGCACGGGACGACCACCGCCGTACCGCAGCTGCAGGGGCATGGACCGGCGGGGCGCTGCTCGCCCTGGTGGCGGGCGCGATGCCGGCCGCGGCGGCGGCACCGGGCGGTGCACCCGCCACTTCGGAGACACCTCTGCCCGGCTCGGGCAGCAGCCTGGTCATGGTGCTCGACTCGTCCGGATCCATGGGGGACGACGACGGCACGGGGCGTACCCGGATGGAGAGCGCCCGTACCGCCGTCGGCACCGTCGTCGACGGCCTTCCCGACGGATATCCGACCGGAGTGCGGGTGTACGGCGCGGACCGTCCCCGGGGCTGCACGGACACCAGGCTCGTGCAGCCGGTGCAGAGGCTCGACCGGGAAGCCGTGAAGCGGGCTGTGGCGGCCGTACAGCCCAAGGGTGACACTCCCATCGCGCTGTCGTTGCAGAAGGCCGCTGAGGACCTTCCGCGGCCCGCGGGCGGTGCCATCGGCACGCGCACGATCCTGCTGATCTCCGACGGCGAGGACAACTGCGGTACGCCGCAGCCCTGCGAGGTCGCCGAGCAGCTCGGCAAGGAGGGTGTCGGGCTGCGGATCGACACGGTCGGCTTCCAGGTGAAGGGCGCGGCGCGCGAACAGCTCGAATGCATCGCGGCGGCCGGCAACGGCCGCTACTACGAAGCACCGGATGCCGAGGCGCTGGCCCGGCAGCTGCAACGGGCGTCGCAACTCTCCGCGGACGGCTACCGGTTCCGGGGAGAGCGGGTCGAGGGTACGGCGACGGGTGCGGCGGCACCCGTGCTCGTACCAGGGCAGTATCTGGACACCATCGGACCCGGTGAGAAGCGGTACTACGCCGTCGACCTGGATGCCGTTTCGACGGTGGACTTCTCGGCGACGGCGGTGCCGCAGCCCGGGGCGGCCGTCGACACCTTCGACGCACTGCGCACCGGCATCGTGTACGGCACCGGCAGTTCCTGCGTGACGGACACCGCGCACTTCTACCAGAAGGAGGGCGCGACCCCGCTGACCTCGGCGGTCGCCCGTATCCCCGCGGAGGAGGGCAACCACGCCTGCGACCGGGCGGGCCGGTACTGGCTGGTGGTGGAGCGGGAGAGCAAGCAGGGCTCCGACGCCGCACGTTGGCCGCTCGAGCTCCTTTACGGGGTGGAGGCGCCGCTGGAGAAGGGCGTCACGCCCGCCCAGTCTCAGCCGGGGTACGGCAAGGGCGGCAAGGACGCCGTGCTGCCCACCGGCGACCCCCGCGATGTGCGGGGCGGTACCGGCTTCAACGACGCCAAGGAGCTCGGCCGGGGCGTGTGGCGCGACCGGATCCTTCCGTCGCAGACCCTCTGGTACAAGGTCCCGGCCGGCTGGGGCCAGCAGGTGCGCTACGACGTGGAGTTCGCGAACGAGCCCACGGTGGAGCGCGGTACCTCCCCGTACTCGTACGGGGCGACCCAGCTGTTCACCCCCGCTCGTTTCCCGCTCACCGGAGGCGGCGAGTTCACCTCGACGGCCACGTACAACGGTCGGCCGTCGGCGATCAGGATGGGCGGGGTGCCGGTCGCCTGGACCAACCGCTACGAGTACCGCTCCAACGTCCAGCCCGTACACGCCGGGGGTGACTTCTACATCTCGGTGACGCTGGGGGCGAGGGCCGCCGATATCGCGGAGAACCCGCAGATCGGTGTGGTACTGCGGGTGTCGGTGCTCGGCGACGAGCTGGCCGGCCCCGAGCACCATGCTCCTGCCGTAGCCAAGAAGGCGGACAAGAACGGCAATTCGAGCGGTGCCGAAGACAGCGGTGGTACGGGCGGGGCAGGATGGACCGGCATTGCGGCCGCTGCCGGTGCGGGCGCCGTGGTGGTGGTGATCGCGGGGCTCGTGTCCGTACGAGGGCGTCGCGGGCGGGCCACACAGACGACGAGGGGAAGCGCGTGATGAGGCAGCGCAACAGGGGCCGGGTGGCGCTGGCCATGGTCGCGGCGATGTGCGTGGCGGCGGCGCTGCCGGGGCAGGCGTACGCGGACGGGGAGAGTGCTGCGTACACCTTCGATCCCGGGGCGAAGAAGGTCAGCGGTGCGGAGGTCAGCACCGAGGCGTCGGCGCTCACGCCCGGATCGGTCTACAAGAGCTCGATCAAGCGCGGCGAGAAGCTCTACTACCGTCTGGACCTCGACGACAAGACGAACGCGTACGTCTCGGCGGTGGCCGTGCCCAAGGGCGGCGGCCAGGTTGCCTACGGGGACGGCATCACGGTCAGCATCAGGGACAACGCCGACCTGCAGTGCAGTTCGGAGGACGCACGGTTCGAGTCGGCGGAATTTCCGCGTCCGATCGCGGCGTACGCCTACCGGATCACGCAGAAGGACAGCAGCACCTGTCAGAAAGCAGGAACGTACAACGTCCTGATCGAGCGGGAGAGCAAGGCCACCTCGGCATCCGACGAGTGGGACCTGGAACTGCGGTACAAGTCGGAGCCGCAGCTGGAAGCGGGCGGTTCGATGCCGACCCAGGCGCCGGAGAACTGGCCGTCGGCGTCGCCCGCGCCGCCCACCACAGCCCCGCAGAGACGGTCGGGCGGCACCGGCTACTACGACGCGACCAGCCTGGAAACCGGCGAGTGGCACGACAGCATCGCACCTGGGCAGACCCGCTTCTACCGGGTGCCGGTGGACTGGGGCCAGCAGATCTTCGCCACCGCCGACCTGAGCAACAACAACGCCTCGGACGAATACATCGGCAACGCGCTCGCGATGTCACTGGACAACCCGGCGCACGGCCATGTCGATGACGCGTCGCCGCTGTCGTACTCCGGCAAGCCCGCTTCCGTGTCGATGGATCCGCTGCCTCCGGTGGCGTACGAGAACCGCTACGACTCCACCAGCAGCGACAGTGCCATGCGGTTCGCCGGCTGGTACTACCTGTCGGTGTCCCTCAGCCCGGAGGTCGCGAAGTCGTACGGCGACAAGGCGATTCCGCTGACCCTCAGGATCAAGGTCGAGGGGACGGCGAAGAAGTCGCCGTACACGGGGGATGCCGGGATCTTCTCGGTCACACAGGACGACAAGGACATGGCGAGGAGCGGCCAGAGCGGTCCCGAGGCGGCCGAGAGCGACACCATGAGGATGGTCGGCGTGGCCGGGATCGGCGTGGGTGCGGTGCTGGTGCTCGGGCTGGGTGTGTGGACGCTGCTGGCACGGCGCCGTGCGGTCGCCGCTCAGGCGGCCGCGATCGGTTCGAACAGTCCGGTTGCGGGAGGCCCGGCCGGGGGCGGGCAATCGCCGCACGGAGGGCCGCCGCAGGCCTGGTAGCCGGGGGGCGGAGCCGCCGCGTACGGCAGGGGCTCCGGCCGGCCGTGCTCAGCTCTGGGTCAGCGCCCAGATGCCCACGGCGAAACAGACCAGCGCCACCAGCAGGACCGGGACCGCCACCTTCGGAGGCGGCCCCGGACGCGTCCGCGGTGCGTGCGCGGGAACAGCGGCCGAGAGGTGCGGGGGAACCCCTGTTCCGGGAGTGGGAACCTGCGGCTGCCCTGCGGTGTACGGACGGGTGAGAGCCGCTTCGTGCTGCACCGCGGCCGTGGGGGCCTGCGAAGGATCCGACGCGGGGAAGGGGGAAGCCGCGTGCGCCGGGATGGGCGTGGCCGGCTGCGCCGGACGGGGCAGCGGTGTGGGCTGCTGCGGAGGCGGTGGGAGGTGGAAGCTGCCCGTTTCCGACATCGGGACCGGCGGCTGGGTGTAGGGCTGCTGGGCGGACTGGTCCGTCTGTACGGGCTGCGCGTCCTGTGAGGCTGTCCGGGGGGCCGCGATCGGTCCGGCGGGGCCGAAGCCTGCGGGCAGCGGCCCGAGTTGGTCGAAGACCTCCACCGGCTCGTCGTCGGCGCCGGGCTCCGGCAACATGTCGACCGCGGCCGTCAGCGCCTTGCGCGCGCCCGTGGCCGTACGGAACCTGGCCTGGGGATCCGGCTGCAGCAGCCCCGCGAGCACCTGCCACAACGGCTCGGGAATCCCCTCCGGGGCGCTGGGAGTGCCGTACGAGGCGAAGTGCTCGACGAGGGCCCGCGCGTCCGGTTTCTTCCCCTGCAGCAGATACAGCGCGACCAGTCCGACCGCGAAGAGGTCCGCGGGGAAATCGGGTTCCGCGCCCATCATCTGTTCGGGTGCGAAGTAACCGGGCGTGCCCACCACGTAGTTGGTCTCGGTGAGCCGCGGCTCACCCTTGCGCATGGAGATACCGAAGTCGGACAGCCGCAGATGCGGCCGTCCGGTGCCGGTGGCCTCCATCAGGATGTTCGCGGGTTTGATGTCCCGGTGCACGACACCCTCCGCATGCACCGTCGACAGTCCGGACAGCAGTTGGTCGAGCAGCGTGCAGACGAAACGAGGAGGCAGCGGTCCGTAGTCGCCGATGACATGCGCCAGCGAACCACCGCTCACCAGATCCATGGTGAACAGGACCTTGTCGTCGTCCGCGGCCCAGCTGGCCGGGGCGAGCACATGCGGATGCTCGATCCGCAGCGCCTGCTCGCGGACGAAGCGCAGCAGCGTGTGTGCGTCGCTCTGCTGGAGGACCTTGGCCGCCACATAACGGCGGCGCCGGTGGTCCCAGGCGCGCCAGACGGCGCCGACCCCACCACGTCCGATCGGATCGATCAGTTCGTACCGACCGGCGAAGACCTCACCCATTGCGCTGCGCCCGCTCCCAGTCCTGTTTCGGCTCGTGCCCGGCTCTCGGGGGTAGTGCCCTAGGGCATGAAAGGACAGGCCCTAGCTCTGGTGTCCCTCGTAGTGCGCCACCGCGTCCGCGGTGCGCCCTGCGCCGTACACCTTGAGGAACTCTGCCAGTTCCGGGTGGGTCGGGGCGAGGGAGTCGGCGGCATCGATGATGTCACCGGCGGCCGCCACCGACCGCAGCAGCGACTGGATCTCACGCACCACGCGCCGGACGGTCGGGGCGCCGCCGGTGTTGGAGGTCTGGCTGGTGCCGGTGAGGACGGAGCCGCCCTGGGACTTCTTGATCTCTTCCATGCGGTCGGTGGCCTCTCCTGCGCTGGCACTGCCGTCGGCGACCTGGCCGGCCAGTTCCTGGAGCGCCTGGACACGCTGGACGACCGCGGGGTTGCCGATCTTCGCCCGCTGACCGCTCATCAGCTGGGAGAGCATGGGGGCGGACAGCCCGAGGACCGCGGCGAGCCGGGCCTGATTCAGGCCGAGATCATCGATCAGCCGGCGGAAGAGCGCCCCGAGAGGTTCTCCGTACCAGCTGCGCTGAAGCTCCCTGGCTCTTGCTGTTGCCTCTTGCTGAGCTGCATCCATGGCGTCTCCCCTTCGCTGCGGCTTCGCTGCTGCGAACCTCGTCGAGCATCTTACGGAGAGTGGTCGCCGACCGGGAGCCCCCATCTTTTTGCAAGATTCCGGGGGGTACCCGGTACTCTGGTCTGCGGCGGTCACCGAGACGCTGAAGCATCCGGTGCTGTCCGCTTTTTCGGGGCCTTAGCTCAGTTGGTAGAGCGCTGCCTTTGCAAGGCAGATGTCAGGAGTTCGAATCTCCTAGGCTCCACGGGTGACAGAACGGGCGCCGGAAGACCTCAGGTCTTCCGGCGCCCGTTCGTCGTGCCAGGGGGCTGTTCAGTGGCGGTCGTCGAGATCGGTGCCGTCCACACCTTCCGGGCCGTCCGTCCCCTTGGTCTCCGCGTCGTCGGCCTGCTTGGCCTGGACCTCCGGGTCGAGCGAGCTCGGACCACTGCCGTCGACCGAGGACAGGGGTGCGCGGTCGGAGACCTCCGTGGGAGCGGGTGGTTCGACCAGCCAGTCCGGGTTGGCCTGCTTGTCCCACCACCTCCAGGCGGCGTAGGCGCCGCCCGCCACGATGCCGACCACGACGACCCCCTTGAACAGCCGCCCGGCCTTCGCCCGCCGCTCGTGCTTTCTGGCCAGCTGCTTGATCTCCTTCGCGGTCACCTGACTGCGCAGCGCGGCCAGCGCGGCGGCGCTGCGGGCCGAGGCCTCCTCGGCCATTGGCTGGGCGACGGCCATCGCGTGCTCGACGCGCGGCACGGTGTAGTCCGCGGCGGTACGGGCGGCCCGGCGGGTGCGGTGCGCGGCGCGCTGGGCGGCCTCGTCGACCTTGGGGGGTACGTGAGCACGGGCCAGTTCGATACGTGGTGCGAGATGCGCGTCGTATTGGACGCGGGCCTGCTGGGCTGCCTTCGACACCTTCGGCGCGAGCCGCGTGCGGGCCTCGTACGCAAGATGTGCGGCCTGGTCCTTGGCCGTGTCGGCGTAGGGCGCCACCACTTCCGCGGCGTGCTGCACGCTGTCCTTCGCCGAGTCGGTTGCGGCGCGCACGCTGTCGATGCGGGTCACGGGATCCTCCTCCTTGGTGGCGGGTAGATACTCCGCCTTTCCACCCATTTCGAGATCATGCCTGCCGGAGGCCTGTGTGGCATGTGGGGCAGGCATCCGGGTTATTCAGGTCATCGGTGCCGCCTTCGGGCAATGCGGTGCAAGGGGAGCTTGCCGCTGACAATGCCACGGTTCGGTTCAGCCCGCGCCGGTTCGTCACGCACTTGGCCGCATTTGTTCCTGCGGGGAGCGGCACGTGAGGGTTTCGGGGAAGCCGCAGGCGAGCGAGGTGAGAGCGGCCTCGGCGCGCGGGGCGCGGAATCGGGCAAGAAGGTGGCGGAATCGGGCAAGAAGGTGAGTGAAGTGCGTTGGTGGTGGCGGCCGGGCGCCGGAGCGGACGGTCCGTGCGAGGATCGGTGAACGTCACTGAAGACTTACGGAAGGCAGATCGTGGCTGAGCAGCTTTACGCCACCTTGAAGACCAATCAGGGCGACATCGAGATCCGGCTTCTGCCGAACCACGCGCCCAAGACGGTCAAGAACTTCGTCGAGCTCGCCAAGGGTGAGCGTGAGTGGACGCATCCCGAGACCGGCAAGAAGTCCACGGACAGGCTGTACGACGGCACCGTCTTCCACCGCGTCATCAGCGGTTTCATGATCCAGGGCGGTGACCCGCTGGGCAACGGCACCGGTGGCCCGGGGTACGAGTTCGGTGACGAGTTCCACCCCGACCTCAGCTTCAACAAGCCGTACCTGCTGGCCATGGCCAACGCCGGCCCGGGCACCAACGGCTCGCAGTTCTTCGTGACCGTTTCGCCGACAGCCTGGCTGACCGGTAAGCACACCATCTTCGGTGAGGTCGTCGACCCCGCCAGTCAGAAGGTCGTGGACGCCATCGCGGCCACCAAGACCAACTCCCGCACCGACCGTCCGCTGCAGGACGTCGTGATCGAGTCGGTCGTCATCGAGAACCGATGATCGCCAGCAGTCATCAAATGATCACGCTCTGATTGCCCTTTCGGGGAACCAACCGCCCTGCTCGTCCGTACTTGTTACATAGCGGACGAGCAGGGCTGCGTTGTGCGTGCTGCCGCCACGACGAGCACCGAGGGGACCGGGAAGTGATGGGACCGATGGACCAGCAGCCGCCGGGAGACCAGGACCGGTCCGGCGCCACGGACGGCTCGCTCAGCTGCTACCGCCACCCCGGTCGTGGGACGCACATCCGCTGCACCCGCTGCGACCGGCCGATCTGCCCCGAGTGCATGGTCAACGCCTCGGTCGGCTTCCAGTGCCCGGACTGCGCCCGCCAGGGAGCCGGTACGGGACACGGCCCGGGCGCCGCCCGGCCGCGCACGGTCGCCGGCGCCCCGGTCACGGCCGACCCCCGGCTCATCACCAAGATCCTTCTCGGCATCAATGTCGCCGTGTACATCGCCGTGCTGGCGAATGGCGCTCTGGTCAACGAGTTGGTGCTGATCGGCCGTGCCACGACCCACTTCGGCGGTCCGCTGGAAGGCGTCGCCGAGGGCCAGTGGTACCGACTGGTGACGTCGATGTTCCTGCATCAGGAGATGTGGCACATCCTGTTCAACATGCTGGGGCTGTGGTGGCTCGGCGGGCCGCTGGAGGCGGCGCTCGGCCGTGCCCGCTACCTCACGCTCTACATGCTCTCCGGCCTGGCGGGCGGCGCCCTCACCTACTGGCTCTCCGCACCCGTACAGGGCTCGCTCGGAGCCTCCGGCGCGATCTTCGGCCTGCTGGGTGCCACTGCCGTGCTCATGCGCCGGCTCAACTACGACATGCGCCCGGTCTTCGTGCTTCTCGCGGTGAACCTGGTCATCACCTTCAACCCCTGGGGCGGAATCGCCTGGCAGGCACATGTCGGCGGTCTGATCGCGGGCACGCTGATCGCGATCGGCATGGTGCACGCACCCCGCGAGCGGCGCGCGCTGGTGCAGTACGGCACCTGCGCTCTGGTCCTGGTGGCTGTGGTCGCCATCGTCGTCGCCAGAACAGCCGCGCTGACCTGAGCGGACGCCGTTCCCTGGCGTTCCCCTGGGCGTTTCCCCGGTCAGTTGTCCACAACGCGTGCCGGATCTTGTGCATTCTGTGGGAACAACTGTGCCCCTTGTCGCTGAGCTGGGTTTTTCCAGCAGAGACAAGGGGCGTGTCGTCCCCCGACGAGGGAGGCTGCAGTCACATCGGCGTCAACAGCCAGGGAGTTATCCACAGATCGTCTGACCTTTTCCCCTGCCTGTGGATAACGCTGTGGGTAACTCGGGGCAAGGGTTGCAGGACCGGGCCCTGCTGTGGGGTCACGTGCCCTGCGGTGCTACTTCCACTGCGTGGAGACACCGAAGCCGCCGGCGATGAAGCCGAAGCCGACGACGATGTTCCAGTTCCCCAGCGACTGGATCGGCAGATCGCCGTCGGTCACATAGAAAACGACGATCCAGGCCAGACCGATCAGGAAGAGCGCCAGCATCACCGGCGCCACCCAGCTCCGGCTGGTCAGCTTTATGTTGGTTGCCTGCTTCGCCGGAGGGGGCGTGAAGTCGGCCTTCTTGCGGATACGTGACTTCGGCACGAGGAACTCTCCTGTCGATGCGCTGCGTGACCGCGCAGGGAACTGTGGCTGGCGCCGGGGCGGGGCGCGAGGGGGAATGCTGCCTCCCCCGGGCGTCCGTTAGCGTAGTGCTTCCGCGGCGCCGAAGGAGATAAGGGTACGTTGAGCAATTCTGCCGACTCCCCCCAAGGACCGGTCCGGCGCACCTTCCGGCACCCGGTCAGGGTGCTCACCGCTGCAGTCTTCGCCCTCGCCGGACTGATCTTCGTCACCAGCGCCAACACGGCCAAGGGCACCAACATCCGCACCGACTCCTCGCTGCTGAAGCTATCCGACCTCATCCAGCAGCGCAGCGGCAAGAACGCCCAGTTGGACGAGACCAACGCATCCGTGCGCGAGGACATCGACACCCTCGTCCGGCGCGACGACGGCAGCACCAAGGCGGAGGACGCCCGGCTCAAGGAGTTGGAGCGGGCCGCGGGCACCACAAAGCTCACCGGCCGGTCCGTGGCTGTCACGCTCGACGACGCCCCGCCCAACGCCACCGCCAACCCCGGCTACCCCGACCCGCAACCCAATGACCTGGTCATTCACCAGCAGGACCTACAGGCGGTCGTCAACGCCCTCTGGCAGGGCGGCGCACGGGGCATCCAGGTCATGGACCAGCGGCTGATCTCCACCAGCGCCGTGCGCTGCGTCGGCAACACCCTGATCCTCCAGGGCCGGGTCTACTCCCCGCCGTACAAGATCACCGCAGTCGGTGACCCGGCCGAGCTCAAGCAGGCTCTCGACAACTCCCCGGCAATCAGCAACTACCTGCTGTATGTGAAGGCGTACGGACTCGGCTGGAAAGTCGACGAGCACAAGGCGGTGACTCTTCCCGGCTACTCGGGCACAGTGGATCTCCACTATGCGGAGCCGGTGAAGTAGCGAGCAGCTGTGGGGAGGCCGACGAGGTGTCGGTGCGACTGATCGTGAGGACGTTCAGCGAACTCTGCATCACCGTCGGCGCCCTGATCGTGCTCTTTGTGGTGTACGTGCTGTTCTGGACCGGAGTGAAGGCCGCCGACGCGACCGAGGGACAGATCGACACCCTGCGCGACCGGTGGGCGCAGGGAACGGTGTCCGCACCCGCGCCGCACACATCCCCGACAGCGGCGCCCCCCGCCCCCGCGGCGTACCGGGACGGCAAGCCGTTCGCGATGCTGTACATACCGCGCTTCGGGAAGGGCTGGGAGTGGCCCGTCCTGGAGAACACCGAGGTCAGGACCTTACAGAAGGGGATCGGTCACTACGCCGGGACCGCCCGCCTCGGCGCGAGGGGCAATTTCGCGGTGGCCGGACACCGTCGCACATACGGGGACCCGTTCAAGGACTTCCCGAAGCTGCGCCCGGGAGACGCGGTGGTGCTGACGGACGGGACGACGTGGTTCACCTACCGCATCGACAAGAAGCCCTACCGGACGGTACCGAGCGACATCGGGGTCATCGACCCCGTCCCCCGCAGGTCCGGCTTCGACGGGCCGGGCCGCTATCTGACGCTGACCACCTGCGATCCCGAATGGGGCAGCAGTCACCGGCTGATCGCCTGGGCGCACCTCGATGCGACCCAGCCCGTGACCGACGGCAAGCCGGCAGCTTTCCACAGCTGACCCACGCTCCTGCCCCGGCCCTTTAGTCTGGTCCCGTACCGAATGGAGGGGACAGCATGTACGGCTGGATCTGGCGGCATCTGCCGGGCAACGCATGGGTGCGTGCGTTCATCTCGCTCGTGCTGGCGCTGGCTGTCGTCTACGCGCTTTTCCAGTACGTCTTCCCGTGGGCGGAGCCGCTGCTTCCGTTCGGCGACGTGACGGTCGACGGCTCGACCGGATCGGGGGCCGGCCAGTGAGTGCCCGCATCCTTGTCGTGGACAACTACGACAGCTTTGTCTTCAACCTCGTCCAGTACCTCTACCAGCTCGGCGCCGAGTGCGAAGTGCTGCGCAACGACGAGGTGACCACGGCACACGCCCAGGACGGCTTCGACGGCGTGCTGCTGTCACCCGGCCCCGGCACCCCGGAGCAGGCAGGGGTCTGCGTCGAGATGGTGCGCCACTGCGCGGCCACGGGCGTTCCGGTCTTCGGGGTCTGCCTCGGGATGCAGTCGATGGCGGTGGCGTACGGCGGTGTGGTGGACCGGGCCCCGGAGCTGCTGCACGGCAAGACCTCGCTGGTGACCCATGAGGGCACCGGGGTCTTCACCGGTCTGCCGTCCCCCTTCACCGCGACCCGCTACCACTCGCTCGCCGCCGAACCCGACACGGTTCCGCCGGAGCTGGAGGTGACCGCGCGCACCGCCGACGGCATCATCATGGGGCTGCGCCACCGCGAACTGGCGGTGGAGGGAGTGCAGTTCCACCCGGAGTCGGTGCTGACCGAGCACGGCCATCTGATGCTGGCCAACTGGCTGGCACAGTGCGGCGACACAGGAGCCGTCGCGAGGTCGGCGGGGCTCGCGCCGGTGGTGGGCAAGGCCGTCGCGTGACCGCACTCCGCCCCGAACACGACGCCGGACAGGACGGCCCGTACGAGCAAGGAGCGTACGAGGCCGCGGGCGCGTTCGAGGCGGCGGTAGACCAGCTGTCGGATCCGCTGAACGATCCGCTGCCGGGACAGCATGCCTCGCCGTGGTTCCGGGCGAACAACAACCCGTCCGAGGAGCCGGGGGCGAGGCAGGATCAGAAGCCGGGGCGGGGGCTGCACCGGGCGCCGGATCAGCCGCCACAGGTGCAGGCACAGCCGCCACAAGGGGCGCAGAAGCCCGAGGAGACTCCGCGGGAGTGGTACGACCCCGAGGGGTTCGAACGGGACTGGTACGGGCAGCAGGCGCCCGCACCGACCCCCGCACCGACGTCCGCGCCGACGCACCGGGCGCAACCCGTCGCCCGTCCCTTCCCGCTCGACGATGAGACGGTCGGTCTGCGGACGGCGGACACCCGGCGCCAAGTCGACCGGGCGATGACGACCCGGCAGCCGAATTCCGGGCCGGAGCCGGTACTGGGGTCGGCGAGCGATGCGGAGAGCTTCGCGGAACCGGGCACGGGGCCCGAGACGGCCGATCCGGAACCACGTACCGGAGGCCGCGCCGAGCGCCGACGCGCTGCCAAGGGGCACGGCCGCCGGCGTACCGAACCGCCGCCGGAGACAACGGCGCCGGCCGCGAAGCCGATGTCACGTGTCGAGGCACGGCGTGCGGCGCGCGCGGCCAAGGACAGCCCGGCCGTTGTCGCCAGCCGGGTGGTCGGGGAGTTGTTCATCACCCTCGGCGTGCTGATGCTGCTGTTCGTCACGTACCAGCTGTGGTGGACGAATGTGCGTGCCGACCAGTACGCCGGCAAGGAGACGCACAAGATCCAGGACGACTGGGCGAAGGGCGACCGCAATCCCGGTGTGTTCGAAGCGGGGCAGGGATTCGCCATCATCCACATCCCCAAACTGGATGTCGTCGCTCCGATCGCCGAGGGCATCAGTAAGGAGAAGGTCCTCGACCGGGGCATGGTCGGCCACTACGACGAGGGCGCGCTCCGCACCGCGATGCCGTCGGCCAAGCAGGGCAACTTCGCGCTGGCGGGACATCGCAACACGCACGGCGAACCGTTCCGCTACATCAACCGGCTGCGCCCCGGTGACCTGATCGTGGTCGAGACGCAGGATGCGTACTACACGTACGAGGCGACGAAGACCCTTCCGCAGACATCGCCGTCCAATGTCTCGGTGATCGGCCCGGTGCCGCCCGGTTCGGGGTTCACCGGGCCGGGCCGGTACATCACTCTGACGACCTGTACGCCGGAATTCACGAGTACGTACCGTTTGATCGTCTGGGGCAAGATGGTCGACGAACGACCGCGCAGCAAAGGAAAGCCCGACGCGCTCGTCGGCTGAGACATCATCACGACAGGGACGGGTGCGGTGACAGCGAGGACCGAGCACGAAGAGCGAACCGGTGAGTCCGCGCCCCCGCCGCGGCGCAGCGGCCGCCATCCCGTCGCGACCGCGGTCAGTGTTTTCGGCGAACTGCTGATCACCGCAGGCTTGGTGCTGGGGCTTTTCGTCGTCTACTCCCTCTGGTGGACAAATGTGCTCGCCGATCGCGAGGCCACCAAACAGGGCCACACCGTCCGCGACCGCTGGGCGGGCGGCCCGGGCGCGCTGGACACCAAGGACGGCATCGGCTTCCTGCACGTCCCGTCGATGAAGAACGGCGAGGTGCTGGTCAAGAAGGGTACCGACACCGAGAACCTCAACGACGGCATCGCGGGCTACTACACGGACCCGGTGAAGTCGGCTCTCCCCTGGGACAAGAAGGGCAACTTCACCCTGGCGGCACACCGCGACGGGCACGGTGCCAAGTTCCACAACATCGACAAGGTGAAGAAGGGTGACGCGGTCGTCTTCGAGACCAAGGACACCTGGTACGTCTACAAGGTCTTCAAGGAGCTTCCCGAGACGTCGAAGTACAACGTCGATGTGCTGCAGGCGGTGCCGAAGGGATCGGGAGCGAAGAAGCCCGGCCGCTACATCACGTTGACGACCTGCACGCCGGTCTACACGTCGAAGTACCGCTACATCGTGTGGGGCGAACTGGTGCGTACGGAGAAGGTGGACAAGGACCGTACGAAGCCGGCGGAGCTGCGTTAGCCGGTACGATGAGCCGGGCCCGAAGTCGCAACCAATCCTTGCGACTTCGGGCCTTCTGCCGTCGTGGCCTACTTGCTTACTTGAGCACCTGCAGCTTCGCGCCCGCGCTCCAGGCCTCCAGCAGGCCGCGGTGCACGGCGGTGACGCCGACCTGCATCGCGATATCGAGCGACTCGCGGGAGAACGGGCAGGTCGCCACGTACACGGCAACGTCCGCCCGGTGCAGCGTCTTTGTGCCGACGAACTTCTGCATCTCGCCGCTCCACACCGAGCGGTACGGGGCGAAGTTCTTGCACTGGACGACCACCCGTCGCCCGTCGGCGGTGTACGCGGTGATGTCGGCCCCGCGGTCGCCGCTACCACCGTGGATCTCGACGTCGGTGCAGCCGTCCCGATGCAGCAGTCCTGCGATGTGCTGCTCGAACTCCCGCCAGTTCATGGCGTCGATGGAGGCCATGACCCCGGTGAGGGGGCGCTGTTCCTGGGCGTGCTGAAGGCGGCGCAGCTGGATGTCGTGGCGGACGAGCCTCCGCTCGATCTGCTGGACGTTCTCGCGGAGACTGATGAGCTCTCGCTGCTGCTCGCCGGAGGTCTCGATGAGGGCGTTGAGTATGGGGACGACGGTGGCGCCGAGGAGGCGGGTGAAGCTCTCCTCGCTGAGTCGCGTGATGTGGGCGTCGAGGGATTCGACGTCGCTGTCGCGCCGAGGGGTATCCGTGATCACCGGGTGCACCCGGGAGGTGTGTTCGACGTCGAGCAGATATGTACGGACACGGCGCGCAATCTCGCTGTCCCGGAGCAGCATGGCGACGTTCAGGACGGTCCGCCGCGACCAGAGCGCCATGCTCGAACGGGGCTGTGGATAACTCTCCCGATAGGAACTCAGGGTGAGTTCCTTAAATTTCTGCAGCTCAGCGCCACGGATCACCCTCAGACCATTCGATTCGAGCTCCTCTCGATGACGGCTGAGGAGGTTGTTGATGACGGTTTCCGCCACCTCGAAGTAGGCGGCAACCATGGCGGTGGTCACGTGCATGCCGTCCGGCAGTAAGGACAGCATTTTGACTCTGTCGAGTGCCTCCGTCCGCTCGGCGAAGTTTTGACGCAGCGCCTGTGATTCCACCAGAGCGACCTCGTTGATCACGCTCTTGACCCTTCGCGTATCCAGCGATGTGGACGGAGTCCGATGCCCCGCCCTATCCGATCAACGAATCGGCACATATGAAGACACGATCGGTATACGGCTACATGTGCGGTATGCCTCGCAGAAGGCATCGCGGCGGGCATAGCAAAGGGCCCCGGTCACCGTTGCGGTGACCGGGGCCCGATGGCAGTCGCGATTCGGGGTCAGTGCCGACGTGAGCCGGACGGGCCGCCGAAGATGTTGCCGTCTCCACCACCCTGCACGGTCTGGACGTTGACCACGCTGTTCTTGTCGACCTCCTGGCCCGCTTGGGGCTGGAAGTGGACGACCCTCGCGTTGTCGTCATTCGATCCCTGCACCTGGATCTGCAGGCCCGCCTGGGCCAGAAGAGCCTTCGCCTCCGCGAGGGTCTTGCCCTGCAGGTCGGGAACCGTGGCCTTCTCCGGCTGCGGCGGACCCTTCGAGACCTTCAGGACGATCGGGGCGTCCTTGGCCTGCTTGCCGACTCCGGGAGACTGCTCGACCACGGTGTCCACCGGCTGGGTCGAGTCGATGTCGACACGCGAGATGGTTGTGAACCCGATGCCCCTGAGCTGGGCCTCTGCATCCTGGTACGTGCGGGTGCGAACGTCGGGGAGGTCCAGCAGGGCCTGCTTGGCGACCGTGATCGTGACCTCGGAGTTCTTCTCGGCCTTCGCGCCGCCATCGGGGTCCTGCTTGATGACCGTACCCGCGGTCTTGCCGGACTCGACCGCGGTGACGTTCACCGTGAAGCCCTTGTCCTCAAGGTCCTTACGGGCAGTCGCCTCGGTCTTCTCCACAACGTCCGGGACCTCGACCTTCGGCGCACCGGTGGAGACGACGACCGTGACGACCTCCTTCTCTGCCATCTGGCCGTCCGCCGGGTCCTGGCTGCAGATCTTGCCCTTGGGCTGTTCCTCGCAGGGTTCGTGCGAGCCGACCTTGAGGACGACGTCGGCGGTTTCCGCGCGTTTCTGTGCTTCCTTCACAGTCAAGCCGACCACGTTCGGCACATCGACCTTGCCGCTGTTGCTGTTGGTGTTGCTGAACACCGACCGGCCGATCAGGATCGCGCCGATGAGCACCAGGACGCCCGCGACGATCAGCAGGATCGTCGAGGTGTTGCTCTTCTTCTGGCGGCGGCGGTCCGGGCGGTCGTCGTAGCCGTAGCCGCCGTCGTCCGGGTTGACCGGGGGCAGCATGGACGTGGGCGCGCCGTTCTGGTCCGCGGCGCGCAGTGCGGTGGTGGGCTGGTCGTTGCCGTATCCGTCGTAACCGCCGTAACCGGGCACACCCATTGCCGCGGTGGCGGCGACCGGCCGGCCGTCGAGGCAGGCCTCGATGTCGGCGCGCATCTCGTCGGCCGACTGGTAGCGGTAGTCGGGGTCCTTGACCAGGGCCTTCAACACGATCGCGTCCATCTCGGGCGTGATCTCGGGGTCGAAGTTGCTGGGTTTCTGCGGCTCTTCCCGTACGTGCTGGTAGGCGACCGCGACGGGTGAGTCCCCGATGAACGGCGGCCGGACCGTCAGCAGCTCGTAGAGCAGGCAGCCGGTCGAGTACAGGTCGGAGCGTGCGTCGACCTGCTCGCCCTTGGCCTGTTCCGGGGAGAGGTACTGGGCGGTGCCGATGACGGCAGACGTCTGGGTCATCGTCATGCCGGAGTCGCCCATGGCGCGGGCGATGCCGAAGTCCATGACCTTGACCTGGCCGGTGCGCGTCAGCATGACGTTCGCCGGCTTGATGTCGCGGTGGACGATGCCTGCGCGGTGGGAGTACTCCAGCGCCTGGAGGATGCCGACGGTCATCTCGAGGGTGCGCTCGGGCAGCAGCTTGCGGCCGGAGTGCAGAAGTTCCCTGAGCGTCGACCCGTCGACGTACTCCATCACGATGTACGGGATGGAGACCCCGTCGACGTAATCCTCACCGGTGTCGTAGACAGCGACGATCGCCGGGTGATTGAGCGAGGCGGCGGACTGGGCCTCACGGCGGAACCGGGCCTGGAAGGACGGGTCGCGGGCCAGATCGGCTCGCAGTGTCTTCACAGCTACGGTGCGGCCGAGCCGGGTGTCGTGTGCGAGGTAGACCTCGGCCATGCCACCACGGCCGAGCACCGAGCCCAGCTCGTACCGGCCGCCGAGGCGACGCGGCTCTTCCATAACTGTTCCAGCCCTCTCCGTCAGTCCCGACCGCACCGGTGTGCGGTCCGGCGGTGTGCTGCTCGCGCATACGCTACCGGCCGCGCACTACCTGATCGGCCCGGAGTCCGGACCTGATATCTGACCGGTATCCCAATGTGCAGGTATGGCACCCGATGTGATGGGCATCACTTCTTGCTGTCGATGACCGCCTTCATTACAGACTGTGCGATCGGGGCGGCCAGACCGCCGCCGGAGATGTCGTCGCGGTTGGCCTGGCCGTCCTCGACAACGACGGCGACGGCGACCGGGGAGCCCTTGTCGGTCTTGGCGTAGGAGATGAACCAGGCGTACGGCTTCTCGCTGTTGTTCAGACCGTGCTGGGCGGTACCGGTTTTGCCGCCGACAGTGACGCCGTCGATGAGGGCCTTGGTTCCCGTGCCGTTCTTGACCACGGTCTCCATCATCTGCTGAAGCTTCTGGGCGTTCTCACCCGAAAGGGGCTGGCTGAGCTGCTCCTTCTCGTGGGTGTAGATCACGTCCAGATTGGGGGCCTTGCGCTCGGCGACCATGTACGGCTGCATCAGCTTGCCGTCGTTGGCGACCGCGGCGGCGACCATCGCCATCTGTAGCGGGGTGGCGCGGTTGGACGCCTGGCCGATGCCGGCCATGGCGTTCTGCGGGCGGTTGTCCTTGGGGTAGACACTGGCGTCGGCCCGTACCGGAGTGAAGATCTCCTTGTTGAAGCCGAACTTGTTGGACTGGTCGATCATCTTCTGGTTGCCGAGGTCATCGCTGATCTTGCCGAAGACGGTGTTGCAGGACCACCGCAGTGCCTCCCGCAGCGAGGCGTTCTCGCACGGGATGTTGCCCTCGTTCTCCAGGTTGCCGGTGGTCAGCGGGAGCCGGTAGGGCAGCGGCGACTTGGTGGGCTCGTCGATGCTGGTGTACAGCCCGTTCTCCAGCGCAGCCGCGGCGGTGACGACCTTGAAGGTCGAGCCCGGAGGGTAGGTCTCGCGCAATGCCCGGTTGAGCATCGGCTTGTCCTTGTCCTTCAGGAGCTGCTGCCGAGCATCCGCGTCCTTGAGGGAATTGCCCGCGAAGACCGAGGGGTCGTACGAGGGTGTGCTGACGAGGGCCAGGATGGCGCCGGTCTGCGGGTCGATCGCGGCTACTGCACCCTTCTTGTCGCCGAGCCCTTTGAAGGCGGCCTTCTGGGCGGCGCCGTTGAGGGTGGTGACGATGTTGCCGCCGGTCTTCTTCTCGCCGGTGAAGAGAGACAGCGTGCGGTTGAAGAACAGCTGGTCGCTGTTGCCGGTGAGGATTCCGTCCTCGATGCTCTCCAACTGCGATGCGTCGAACGCCTGCGAGGAGTAGCCGGTCACGGGGGCCCACATGGGGCCGTTCTTCCAGACCCGCTTGTACTTGAAGTCGCTGCCCTTGGTCTCGACGGAGCCGGTGACGGGGTTTCCGTCGACGATGATGTTGCCGCGCTCGTGTGCGTACCGCTCGATCTGGACGCGGCGGTTGTGCTCATTCGCGTTCAGTTCGTCGGCACGCACGTATTGGAGCCAGTTGACACGGACCAGGAGAGCGAGGACGAGCAGCCCGCAGAAGATCGCGATCCTGCGAAGGGGCTTGTTCACGGTCGGACCACCTGGGTCATCTCGGCATCGGGCGATGGGGCTGGGGCCGGCGCGGGGCGGCGCGCGGTGTCGCTGATACGAAGCAGGATGCCGATCAGGGCCCAGTTGGCGATCACTGACGATCCGCCTGCCGCGACGAACGGCATGGTCATACCGGTCAGCGGAATGAGTCCCATGACACCGCCGGCAACGACGAAGACCTGAATGGCGAAGGAGCTGGAGAGCCCGATCGCGAGAAGCTTGCCGAAGGGGTCGCGGGCAGCGAGCGCGGTACGGACACCGCGCTCGACGATCAGACCGTAGACGAGAAGGATGGCCATCATCCCGGCGAGGCCGAGCTCCTCGCCGACGGTGGCGAGGATGAAGTCGGAGTTGGCTGCGAAGCCGATCAGGTCGGAATTGCCCTGGCCGAGCCCGGTGCCGAGGGTGCCGCCGGAGCCGAAGGCCATCAGGGACTTGGCCATCTGCTCGCTGGCGGCTTCCTTGCCCCAGCCCGCGAAGGGGTCGAGCCAGGCAGTGACGCGCTGCTGGACGTGCGGTTCGAACGAGGCGACACCGACGGCGCCGACTGCGGACATCAGCAGACCGAAGACGATCCAACTGGTGCGCTCGGTGGCGACGTACAGCATGACGACGAACATGCCGAAGAACAGCAGGGATGAGCCCAGGTCCGTCTCGAAGACCAGGATCAGGATCGAGAAGGCCCAGACCATGAGGATGGGTCCGAGGTCACGGCCTCGGGGCAGATAGAGGCCCATGAAGCGGCGGCTGGCCAGGGCCAGCGCGTCGCGCTTGACCATGAGATAGCCGGCGAAGAACACCGCAATGATGATCTTGGCGAACTCCCCTGGCTGGATTGTGCCGACGCCGGGGATCTTGATCCAGATCTTGGCGCCGTTCACCGCAGGGAAGAACATCGGAAGGATCAGCAGGAACAGCGCGACGACCATGGAGATGTAGGTGTAGCGCTGCAGGATGCGGTGGTCCTTGAGGGCCACCAGTACGACGACGAGCAGCCCGACGCCGACAGCGGAGAACATCAGCTGCTTGGACGCAGCGGGTGCGAAGGTCTTCAGTGCCTGGAACCTTTCCGACTGGTCCAGGCGCCAGATGATCGCCAGCCCCAAGCCGTTGAGCAAGGTGGCCAGCGGCAGCAGAAGCGGGTCCGCGTAGGGGGCAAATCTGCGGACCGCGAGATGTGCGACGCCTGCGAGCAGCGCGAGCCCGAGTCCGTATCCGAGCATGCCGGAGGGCAGTTCGCCGTTGAGGGCGAGGCCCACGTTGGCGTACGCGAACGCCGAGATGAAGACGGCGAAGAGAAGCATGACGAGCTCGGTGTTGCGGCGGCTCGGTGCGTCGATCGCGCCGATCGTGGTCGTGTTGGTGACAACGCTCATGGTGCTGAAGGCCCCCTACGGCTTTACTGCTTACCGCACTGCGGGACCAGCTTTTTCTCTTCCTCCGAGAGGCTGGGACCAGGAGTGGGAGTTGCGGTCGGCTTGGTCTTGGTGGCACCGGAAGCGGCGGATGTCTTGTTGACGTCCGAGCCCGTACCACCGGCTTGGCCCTCGTCGGAGCGGGTTTTCTCGGCCGCGCGTCGCTGGGCGTCCTTCTTGCAGGCAGATGCCTGGACAGCGAGTTCGCCGATCTTCTCGCGTGCGGCGGTGAGGTTGCCTTCGGCGATGGTCGCCTCGACCTGCTTGCGCTGATAGGGCGGGAGGTACTTGAGTTCGATCTCGGGGTGGTCCTTCTCGACCTTCGAGAGTGAGACCCAGGCCAGGTCCTGGTTGAGGCCACGGAACAGCGCGACATGTTCGTTCTTCGCGCCGACATAGAACTGGTTCTGGGTCCAGCGGTAGCCGCCGTAGAGACCGCCGCCGATGACAGCGAGCGCGAGCACGACGTAAAAGGATCTCTTGAGCCACTTACGGCCGCCGCCGGGCTTGATGAAGTCGTCGTCGGTGTACGCGTCGAAGGAGCTGTCAGGCATTTCGTCGTAGCCGACGCCGTCACCGCTTCCGGGCGGACCGAAGCCGCCTGCGGGCGGTGGGACGGGGCGGCCGAGGCCGGCCGCTCGTCCGGCAGGGGTCTGCATGGCGGCTGTGCTTTCGGCGGCGGTCATCTGTGCAGCCTGGTTCTCGGCGACCGCGCCGACGATGACCGGGGTGTCGTTGAGCTGTCCGGCCAGGGTGTCGTTGCTGTCGACGTCGAGGACGTCGGCGACGATGCAGGTGATGTTGTCCGGGCCGCCGCCGCGCAGGGCGAGCTGGATCAGCTCCTGGATGGTCTCCTGGGGGCCCTGGTAGCCGGCGAGGGTCTCTTCCATCGTCTGGTGGGAGACGACGCCGGAGAGCCCGTCGGAGCAGATCAGGTAGCGGTCGCCGACCCGGACCTCACGAATGGAGAGATCGGGTTCGACGTGGTCGCCACTGCCCAGGGCGCGCATCAGAAGGGCGCGCTGCGGGTGGGTGGTGGCCTCTTCCTCGGTGATCCGGCCCTCGTCGACCAGCCGCTGCACCCAGGTGTGATCCTGGGTGATCTGGGTGAGTACGCCGTCGCGCAGCAGGTATGCGCGGGAGTCGCCGACGTGGACGAGGCCGAGGCGCTGGCCGGTCCAGAGCAGGGCGGTGAGCGTGGTGCCCATGCCCTCCAACTGGGGGTCCTCCTCGACCATCATGCGCAGTTGGTCGTTGGCCCGCTGGACCGCCGTACCCAGCGAGGTGAGGATGTCCGAGCCCGGGACGTCGTCGTCGAGCTGGACGAGCGTGGAGATCACCTCGGAGCTGGCGACCTCGCCGGCTGCCTGGCCGCCCATGCCGTCGGCGATGGCGAGAAGGCGCGGACCGGCGTAGCCGGAGTCCTCGTTGCCTTCCCGGATCATGCCCTTGTGCGATCCGGCGGCGAAGCGCAGGGAAAGACTCATGCGCACCTCTCCCGTCGGCTCGGGGTACAGCCGGTCTCGAGCCACACTGCCCACCCTCCGGTCGGGAGCCGGGCCGGGTCCGTTGCCCGGACCGCCGCGGTTCGCTCGCTCCGCTCGCTCATTGTCGTACTACTTCCGCAGCTCGATGACGGTCTTGCCGATCCGGATCGGCGCGCCCAGCGGAACAGGTGTCGGGGTGGTGAGTCGGGTCCGGTCGAGATACGTGCCGTTGGTGGACCCGAGATCCTCGACGATCCACTGGCCGTCACGGTCGGGGTAGATCCTGGCATGCCTGCTGGACGCGTAGTCGTCGTCCAGGACGATCGTTGAGTCGTGGGCACGGCCCAGCGTGATGGTCTGTCCCTGGAGCGCCACCGTGGTGCCGGTGAGTGTGCCCTCGGAGACGACCAGCTTTGTGGGTGCCCCCCGGCGCTGGCGGCCGGGCTGTTGACGTTGCTGCGGCGGTGCCGCGGCATTCTGGCGTGCCTGTGGCGGCCGTGCGTCGGTCGCAGTGCGGCGTGAGCCGCGCTGCGTGACGCGCGTTCCGAACAGGTCGCTGCGGATGACCTGGACGGCCACGATCACGAACAGCCACAGAACAGCCAGGAAACCTAGCCGCATGACCGTCAGGGTCAGCTCTGACATTGCCCCCGCTTCACCCTTCGGCTTGCCGGTAAACGATGGTGGTGCTGCCCACGACGATCCGCGAGCCGTCGCGGAGCGTAGCGCGGGTTGTGTGCTGCCCGTCTACCACGATGCCGTTGGTAGACCCGAGATCCTGGATCGTCGAGGGCGTTCCGGTCCGGATCTCACAGTGCCGGCGCGATACACCGGGGTCGTCGATCCGCACGTCGGCGTCGGTGCTGCGTCCCAGCACCAGCGTCGGGCGGGAGATCTGATGGCGGGTGCCGTTGATCTCGATCCAGCGCCGCACCTGCGCGTTCGGCAGGGGGCTGGGACTGGCCGGCGGGTGCCGGTCGGTACTGGGCGCCCCGGGCCTGCCCGCGCCCGGCGGCGGCGCCGCGGGCATGGGCGGGGCGGAGCTGGGCGGGTAGCCGTAGCCTCCGGTGGGCTGTGCAGGCCGCCCCGGGCCCGGGTAGGGGGGCTGGCCGTGCTGTCCCGGGTGGCTCTGCAGTCCTTGCCGGCCCTGGGGGTCCTGCTGCTGTGACGAACTCGACGCCAGGGTGCGGCTGCGCACCCGGTAGAGCCCGGTGTCGAGGTCGTCGGCCTTCTCCAGGTGGACCTTGATGGGGCCCATGAAGGTGTACCGCTGCTGCTTGGCGTAGTCGCGGACCAGGCCGGACAGCTCGTCGCCCAACTGGCCGGAGTACGGGCTGAGTCGCTCGTAGTCCGGGGTGCTGAGCTCGACGATGAAGTCGTTGGGGACGACGGTCCGCTCACGGTTCCAGATTGTTGCGTTGTTGTCGCACTCGCGCTGGAGGGCTCCCGCGATCTCGACCGGCTGGACCTCGGACTTGAAGACCTTGGCGAAGGTGCCATTGACCAGACCTTCGAGACGCTGCTCGAAACGCTTCATGACTCCCATGGGGCACCTCCTCCGTTGTAGTCGTCCCTGTACTGCTTACTGATCGTATCCACGCGTGGGGAAATCGGCTGGTTCCCCTTGTCTGCCCTGTGGATGAGTGTCACCTCTCACACGGATCGTAGAGGCGGCCTCCTGACAGTGTCCCGCACCCGGGGTGCACTGAGGAGGAGTGGGGGCGGCCGTACGGCGTTCCCGGTTCCCGCCAGGCGTTCGGTGAAACAACGGATGTGAATCCACCCTGTCCAGCGTGCTAATCTTCCGGATGTCGCCAGGCGCTCGCACCAAACGGTGAGAGAGTCTGGAAACACCACTCTTGCGCGAGTGGCGGAACGGCAGACGCGCTGGCTTCAGGTGCCAGTGTCCTTAGGGACGTGGGGGTTCAAATCCCCCCTCGCGCACAAGAGAGAAGCCCCACAGGCCAACGGTCTGTGGGGCTTCTTCGTTCCCGCGTTTAGTTTCACGTGAAACGCCGGATTCGGGGCGCCCTGTGGTGGCATGAGGCTTTCGGGGTTTGTGGGCTTAGTGGGGCTTGTGGGGGAGTCGAGGGGAGCCGCCGCAGCCCGCGGAGTCTTGATCTCCGCGGGCTGCTGTTCAGGTCCCGGCTCCCGCGGGCCCTGATCGGCTCTGCGTCGTACGACTCAGGCTGCGAGGCGGGCAGCGAGGGCCTTGGCCTTCTCTGCAGCCGCAGTGAACGCCTGGGCACGGGAGGCGTCGGCGAGCGGAATGAGCTCGGCCATCGAGGGCTGGGACCGGGCCAGCGTCAGTTCCGGGACGATGAAGTCGACCTCGGCGCCGAACATGTTCGTCAGCAGCTTCTCCAGGTAGTTCTGGACAAACTCGGCGTCCTCGCGCGGGGTGCCGGCGGCGTACGAGCCACCGCGGCTGGCGACGACGGTGATCGGGGTGCCCGTCACGGGGCTGTCCGGGCCCGCGTTGTGGCCGACGATGATCACCTGGTCGAGCCAGGCCTTCAGCGTGGACGGAATGCTGAAGTTGTACATCGGAGCGCCGATCAGAACGGCGTCCGCCGCTGTCAGCTCGTCTGCGAGCTCGCGGCGCAGCGGGTCCTCGGCGCCGGCGGCGACGGCAGCGGCGTCCAGGTGGGGCAGCGGGGCGGCGGCGAGATCGCGGTAGACAACCTGCCCGTCGGCGTGCTGCTCACGCCAGGCCTGAACAAAGGCGGCACTGACATCGCGCGACGCGGAGCCCTCGGGGAAGACGGCGGAATCGAGGTGCAGAAGTGTGGCCATGGGGTTCTCCACGGATATCCAGGGGTGACGGCGGGCCGATGCGGCAGGCCTTATTTTCGTTCGTACCTAGTAATAACATAGGTACTTACTTTTCATAAGTCCCGCACAGTGGCGCAGTACCCTGGGCTTATGGCGGAGCACAGCGAGCAGGCGTGTCAGCGGGTCGATGTGGGCATCACCCGCGTCTTCGAGCTGTTCGGCAAGCGTTGGACGGGGCCGATCGTCTCGGTGCTGATGCGGCAGCCGGTGCACTTCGCGGATCTGCGGCGGGCGATTCCGGGCATCAGTGAGCGCATGCTCTCGGACCGGCTTTCCGAGCTGGGTGCGGCCGGGCTGGTTGTCCGCGAGGTCGATGAGGGGCCACCCCTGCGGGTCTCGTACCGCTTGACCCGGGCCGGCGCCGCGATGGAGCCCGCGCTCAAGGAGCTGGCTCACTGGTCGAAGACATACCTGACCTCCGACGGCCCCTGCTGACGCGTGCCGGATACCGCGGGCGGGCGGGGGGCTGAGGATGCGTCCTGGTCGTCGCGCCGGTTGTAGTGGGCCGGAGGGCGTTCTGCCGGGTCAGGCCTTCGGCGTCTGAGGGGAGGTCGTGCTTGTGTCGCCCGCCGCGTTGTAGCGCAGTAGGTACTCCGCGAAGCCGGCGAGGTCGTCCGCCGTCCAGTCCGCGAGGCGCTCCTGGTGGGCGGAGCGGCGGCTGGCCTGCGTCGATGCGAGCGCCTGGGTGCCGGCCTCGGTGGGGTGCAGCACCTGGATGCGGTGGTCGTCCGGGTCCGGGTGTCGCTCGACCAGTCCCAGTTTCTCCAAGGCGCCGATCTGTCGGCTGACCGTCGATTTGTCCAGCATGTAGTGCGCGGCCAGATCCGTTGCGCGGCAGCCGTGCCGGTCGTCGATGTGCGCCAGCAGCGTGTAAGAGACCAGGGGTAGCTCTGGATGGAGGCGGGCCGCCGTGGAGCGCGCGCGGCGCGCGAAGGCGGTCAGTTCGCGCTGGATGACATCCAGTGATTCTTGGCGTTCTCCGGGGGTGCCTGGCACTGCTTCGCCTTCCTCTTCGCCTTCCTCGGAATTTCAGTTGTATAGTACAACGGATTAGGAGTTGTAAAAGCCAACTATTGAGGTGTTCCGAATGTCGTCAGGCCCGAGCGCCGCTGCCGGCTCCACCGCCGCCGCTCTGCGTCATGTGCTGAGCCATCTGGTCACGCCGCTGCTGATGTGCATCGGCATGGGGCTCGCCTACCTCGGGGCGTTCCACGCCCCTGAGCCGCACGATCTGCGGGTGGACGTGGTCGGGTCGGGGCCGAGCGCGCAGGTGCTCGCGCAGACGCTGCAGGACAAGGGTGACGGGGCACTGAGTGTGCGCACGGTCCCCGATCGTGCGACGGCTGTGAACCACCTCAGGACGCAGGCGAGTTACGGTGCCTACCTGCCGGGGAAGCACCCCGAGCTGCTTGTGGCCAGCGCGTCATCCGACACCAGCGCCACGGTGGTCGAGAAGGTCTTCACCAAGGTTGCGGCCGCGGAGGGGGACCCGCTGAAGGTGACGGACACGGCGCCGACCGCTGAGGGCGATCCGACCGGTCAGGGCATCTTCTTCCTGCTGGTCGCGGTGAGTATCGGCTCGTACGCATCGGTCGCGGTGATCGGTGGTGCGGGCGCGGTGCTGGCGCTGCGGATCAGGGCCGCTCTGACGGTTGCCGCGTCCCTGGCAGTGAGCGTGATCGGAGTGATCTTCGCAGGTCCGCTGTTCGGTCTCGTGGACCATGGACTCGGCGGTCTGTGGGCGATGGCCTGGCTCTACTCGCTGGGCATTCTGCTGATTGGCGTCGGACTGCACACCTTCCTCAAGCGGTGGACGACGCTCGGCGTGATGGTGCTCTTCGTGATGCTCAACTTCACGAGCTCCGGTGGCATCTTCCGGCCCGAGCTGCAGCCCGGCTTCTTCGGTGCGCTGCACTCCTTCTGGAACGGTGCGGGCTTCGTCGAGGGCGTACGCAGCCACGTGTACTTCGGCGGACACGCGCTCGGCCGGCATGTGCTGGTGCTCGCGCTCTGGTTCGTGGTGGGCCTGGCAGTGATGGGTGCGGCGGGGCTGGCCGAGGCGAAGCGGCGGAGGGCCGCCGTGGAGACGGCTCAGGTCGGCGCCGCCGTCGGGTCCGCCGAGGCCGGAGTAGCACAGGGACGGGGGCGGCACGTCAAAGCCGAAGCCCGGACCGAGGCGGACGACGAGGAAGAGCTGGAGGGAGAACTGGAAGAGGCGGCCGTCGGCGTCTGACCAGGACAGAGAGTTGTCCACAGGCCGTGAGGTGAGTTTTCCACAGGGGCAGACGGCTTTCGGCGGACGGCGGTACCTTCGTCGCAATTGATCTGCGACAGGGCATGGGGCCAGGAGCGCAGGGCGAAGGCGGGGGAGGCTGCGCGCCATGGGTGAAATCGAAGCGACAGTGCCGGTCCAGCGGGCTGTGACAGATGATCCGCGCATTCCGGTCGTGCCCGGATTCGCGCGTCGGGCGACTGCGGTGGGCAAGGGTGCGCCGCAGTCGCCCCGGGGGGCGGGCAAGGCGCTGCGGGAGAGGGTGCCCAGGGCCTCTCACTCCGCCCTTGATCTTCGGGCCGGGCGGCCCGATGCCGTGCAGGCGGTCGAGGAGTCGAGCCGGGGCAGGGTGCCCAGTCTCGCCCCGATCCGGGTGGGGCGGATGGCGGCCACACCGTTCGCGTTTCTGCGTGGCTCGGCCGGGCTGATGGCCCATGACCTGGTGGGCACGCCGGTCAGCGGGGTGGGCGCCCAGCTCTGCGGCGATGCGCACGCGGCCAATTTCGGGCTGTACGGCGATGCGCGGGGCAGCCTGGTCATCGATCTGAACGATTTCGACGAGACCGTGTTCGGCCCCTGGGAATGGGACCTCAAGCGCCTCGCCACCTCGCTCGTGCTCGCTGGGCGCGAGGCCGGAGCGGACGAGGACACCTGCCGCCAGGGCGCATACGACACGGTGGGCGCATACCGGCGGACGATGCGGCTGCTGGCCAAACTGCCCGCGCTCGATTCCTGGAACGCCATCGCGGACGAGGAGTTGGTCTCGCACACGGATGCGCGGGATCTGCTCGGCACCCTGGAGCGGGTCTCGGAGAAGGCCCGTAACAACACCAGCGCCCGCTTCGCTGCCAAGTCCACCGAGGATTCCGGGGACGGTGGACGCCGCTTCATAGACGCGCCGCCGGTGCTGCGGCGGGTGCCGGACGAGGAGGCCGCGGCAGTGGCGGCGGGACTCGGCGACTATCTGGGCACGATCTCGGAGGACCGGGTACCACTCCTCGCCAGATACGCGATCCACGACGTGGCGTTCCGGGTGGTCGGCACGGGGAGCGTCGGCACCCGGTCGTACGTGGTGCTCCTGCTCGATCACCGTGGCGAGCCCTTGGTGCTGCAAGTGAAGGAGGCGCGGCCGTCCGTGCTGGCGCCCTACCTCCCGGCTGTCGGGTTCGATGTGCCGGTGGTGGCACACGAGGGGCGCCGGGTGGTGCTCGGGCAGAAGCGGATGCAGGTCGTCAGCGACATTCTTTTGGGTTGGGCCACCGTCGACGGGCGCCCGTTCCAGGTGCGGCAGTTCAGGAACCGCAAGGGCAGTGTGGACCCGGCAGCACTGGCAGCCGACCAGGTCGACGACTACGGCCGGATGACCGGGGCGCTGTTGGCTCGGGCCCATGCGCACAGCGCCGACCCGCGGCTGATCGCGGGCTACTGCGGCAAGAACGAGGAGCTGGACGAGGCGGTGGCGGCGTTCGCGGTGACGTACGCGGACCGTACTCAGGCGGACCACGCGGAGCTGGTGCGGGCCATCGGTTCGGGGCGGATAGCCGCCGAACCGGGCGTGTGAGGGGGCATTGAGTCGACCGCGCGTCCTTGGGGCGTGGACGGTGGCCATACGCTGGACGGGTGACCCACGAAGCCGCCGGGGTGCCGACCACCCGGAACGACGATGACCGGCAGGAAAACGACCGGCAGCACGAGCAGGATGCGCAGCACGGAAGGCCGGCCGGTGCCGATACTGGTGCCGGTTCGGAAGCCGACGCTGCCGCTGGGACTGACGGCGGGACTGGCGGGGCTGCCGATGGAACTGCTGAGGGAGCTCGGCCCGAGGCTCGGCTCGCCAAGGCTGTGCGGGTGGCGGAGCAGGCGCTGATCGAGTTCGAGATCGCAGTGGAGACCTTCCGGGTCGAGGTCGAGAACTTCTCCCGGTTGCACCACCAGAGGCTCGGGCCGATGTACGCACGCCTCGATGAGCTCGATGCGCAGATCGCGGAGGCCCGGGCCGCCAGGACCGGTGACCCCGAAGACCTCCGCAAGGCGCAGGAGGCCCGGGCGATCGTGATGCCGATGCCGGGGGTCGACGAGCTGTTCCACGACTGGATCGACTCCGACGGGCTGTCCCCCGAGGCGGCGGCGATGCTGACCGATCAGCCGGTCCGGCCGCCCAAGCGGGTCCGGCCGACCGAGGAGGCGCGCAAGCTGTACCGCGAGCTGGCGCGCAAGGCCCACCCGGACCTGGCGCAGGACGAGGCGGAGCGGGCACGCCGGGAGGAATTCATCACCCGCGTCAACGCTGCTTATGGGCGCGGGGACGAGGCGCTGCTGATGGAGCTGGCGCAGGAGTGGGCGGCGGGGCCGGTGGTGCCGGAGGCGGAGCTCAGCGAGAGCGAGGAGCTCTATGCCCGGCTGAACTGGCTGACCCAGCGCAAGGAACTCCTGACGGTGCTCGCCCAGGAGCTCGAGGAGAGCGCGATCGGGGCCATGCTGCGGATGGCGCCCGACGATCCGGACCGGCTGCTCGACGAGATCGCCGATCAGCTGCTGGGCGAGGTCGCTCAGCGTGAGGCGGAGCTGGCGGGTCTGGTGCAGTAGCGTTCCCGGTGACTCTGGAGCGTACGTACGAGAGAAGGCCTGACCCATGAATTTCGCCCCGCTGCCCTCGGTTGATGTCGCGGCGGTTCCGTCGGACGGCTTTGTGCTGGACGTCCGGGAGAACGACGAATGGGCGGCCGGGCATGTCGCAGGCGCCCTGCACATTCCGATGAGTGACTTCGTGGGCCGTTTCGGTGAGCTGACCGAAGCTGCCGAGGACGGTCGGCGCGTGCATGTGATGTGCCGGGTCGGTGGCCGGTCCGCCCAGGTCACCCAGTATCTGGTGCAGCAGGGCATCGACGCCGTGAACATCGATGGCGGGATGCTCGCCTGGGACGGTGCCGGACGCCCGATGGTCACCGACAACGGCAACCCGGCTTTCGTGCTCTGAGACCAGGGCCGCTCTGCTGCCGGAGTGCTGGGCTGTTGGAGTGTCGAGCGGACGCTCGACCCGTGTTGTTCGAGGCACTGGCCGGTGTCAGCTGAGGAAGTGCGTGGCCAGTAGGTCGCCCAGTGCCTCCTCGTGTGCCGCCGCCGGGCCGAGGGAGAGCTCGATCTGCTTGGCCCAGGCATGGAAGCGGTGCAGCGGGTAGTCGGTGTCCGCGCCGAAGCCGCCGTGCAGATGCTGTGCCGTCTGCACGACCCGGCGGACACCGTCCGACGCCCAGATCTTCGCCACGGCAATGTCGCCCTCAGCGGGCAGCGCACCGCCGGCCCGGGTGGAGATTCGCCAGGCCGCCTGCCAGAGCGTCACTTCCATGGCCCGCAGGTCGATGTAACGGTCCGCGGCCTGTACGGCGACCGACTGGAAGGTCGCGACCGGAAAGCCGAACTGCTCGCGCTTGCCGGTGTATTCGCTCGTCATGGTCAGTACAGCCTCGCCCAGGCCCAGCGCGAGCGCGCACGTCCCGGTGATGAGCAGGGCGCGCAACCACTCCCAGGCCCCGACGGTGTCGATCAGCGCACGGCTGTCGATCCGTACCGAATCCAGCCGGACCTCGGCGAACAGCTCACCGCTGGTGGAGACCTGCTCGGCGAGAGTGACGCCGTCGTGGGCGGACCGGATCAGGGCCACAACGGCCCGGCCCTCGCTCGTGTGGGCAGGAACCGCGATCCAGTCCGCGGCCTGCGCCCACGGCACCCCTGACTGCACCCCGTCGAGCACCCAGCCCGCAGCATCACCGTCGGCGTCGCCGGGGGTGTTGCCAGGCCCCTCGCCAGGCCGGTTGCTCGCGGGGGCGTCTTGGCGGGCGGTGACGGCGAGCTCGGCCGGATCGTGGCCGGTGCGGCCGTTGGCCCCGACAGTGAGTACCAGCTCGCCCCGGCCGACCCGGGGCAGCAGCTCGGCGGCCAGCCCCGCGTCGCCGTAGCGCTGGAGCACCATTGCGACCGCGCACGTCTCCAGCAGCGGCACCCGCGCAAGTACCCTGGCGGACTCGCGCAGCACCAGACAGAGCGCGACGAGATCGAGCCCGGCCCCGCCGTGTTCCGGCGGCAGCGTCAGACTCAGCAGGTCGCCTGCGGCGAGCCCGGCCCACAGAGGCCGGTCGATGTCCTCGGCCACCGCTCCCGGTACGAGAGCGGGGCTGGGCACCCCGTCGGGCGCAGCGCCCGAGAAGACCGCTCTCGCTGCCTCAGCGGCTGCCTGCTGTTCCTCGGTGAAGGTGAAGTCCACTGCCCTGGCCTCCCGCGAACCGCTGCTCCCGTACCAATACCTGACGGGTCGTCAAGATAGAACAGGTTCTATGAGAAGGGAACAGGAGGAAGGAGACGGAGAGCGGGCGCGGTCAGCGGTCGAAGTCGAGCTCCACCTCCGGAGTGACGGGATGCGACTGGCACGCCAGCACATAGCCGGCGCCCGTCTCTTCGGGCTCCAGCGCGAAATTGCGGTCCATCCGTACCTCGCCCGAGACCAGGAACGCCCGGCAGGTCCCGCACACACCGCCCTTGCAGGCGTACGGCGCGTCGGAGCGGCTGCGCAGCACGGTCTCCAGCAGCGATTCGCCCTCCTGTACCGGCCATGTGCCGGAGCGGCCGTCCAGAGTCGCGGTGAGGCTGCTGTGAGCAGGCGTTTCGGCCCGGGTGCGGGCAGATGCGTTCAGGCCGTTGTCCACATGGAAGATCTCCTGGTGGATACGGGCTCGGTCGACGCCCAGGCCGTGCAGCGCGCGTTCGGCGGCCTGTACCAGTCCGAACGGCCCACACAGATACCAGCCGTCCACCTCCGGCACGGGCAGCAGCGCGGGCAGCAGCTCGGTGAGCCGGTCCTCGTCCAGTCGGCCGGAAGGGAGACCTGCCTGCTGCTCCTCCCGGGAGAGCACCGTGACCAGCTGGAACCGGTCCGGATAGCGGTCCTTGAGGTCGGCGACCTCGTCCAGGAACATCGTCGAGACCGCCGTCCGGTCGCTGCGGATCAGACAGAATCTGGCGTCGGGCTCCCGCGCCAGCAGTGTCGCCGCGATCGACAGCACCGGGGTGATCCCGCTGCCCCCGACGATCGCCGCGAAATGTCCGGCGCGGGGCGTGAGCACGAAGCGGCCCATCGGGGGCATCGACTCGATCAGGTCACCGACGGCGAGTTCCTTGAGCGCGTACATGGAGAACACGCCTCCGTCGACGAGCCGAATGCCCACCCGTAGCGCCGGATCCGACGGTTCCTCTGTGGCCGGGGAACAGATCGAGTATGAGCGGCGGATCTCCCCGCCGTCGACGCTGTAGCGCACATTGAGGTGCTGGCCGGGCTTGTGGCGGAAGGTCTCGCGCAGCTCGGGCGGCACGGCGAAGGTGACGGCCACCGAATCGTCCGTGAGCCGTTCGATCGCGCGGACCCGGAGCGGATGGAACATCTACAACTCCTTGAAGTGGTCGAACGGTTCGCGGCACGTCACACAGCGGCGCAGTGCCTTGCATGCGGTGGAGGAGAACCGGCTCAGCAGCTCCGTGTCGGTCGAGCCGCAGTGCGGGCAGCGGACCGAGAGCGTGAGCGGCACCGGGCCGCCCGCGGGGGCCGTCGTATGGTGCGGGCGCGGGGGCGCGATGCCGAACTCGGCCAGCTTGCGCCGCCCTTCCGCGCTGATGTCGTCCGTGGACCAGGCAGGCGAGAGCACGGTGACCACGGAGACTTCCGGTATGCCGTGGTCGTGCAGCACCCGCTCGATGTCGGCGGACATGGCCTCGATCGCCGGGCAGCCGGTGTAGGTCGGGGTGAGGCGCACCGTGACCTTGCCGTGCGCCACCACGTCCACGCCCCGGAGCACCCCCAGCTCGTCCAGGGTCAGCACGGGCAGTTCGGGATCGGGTACGGAGCCTGCCAGCCGGTGCAGCTCCTCCTCCAGGAGCGTTTCGGTCACCATGACGCCCCCGGGTGGCTGCGGTGCAGGTGCTGCATCTCGGCGATCATCCGGCCGAATGGTTCGGTGTGGATGCCCTGGCGTCCCGCGCCCGCCGTCCATGCTCCGGACTGCGGGCCGGCCGGTACGGTCAGTGTGGCCTGCTGCAGCACTGCGGTGACGGACTCCAGCCAGCCGCTGTTCAGCGTCTGCCAGCCGATCTCGAGGCCCTCGACGGGCTGGAACAGCTCGCCGGTGAACCGCCACAGGGCGTTGGCCCCGCGCTGCATCCGCTCATGGCTCTCGGCCGTGCCGTCGCCGAGCCGCAGCGTCCAGTGCTCCGCGTGGTCCTGGTGGTAGGCGACCTCCTTGACCGCCTTCGCCGCCAGCCCGGCGAACGGACTCTCACCGGCTGCCAGCTGCTCGTAGAGCAGTCGCTGGTACGTGGAGAAGTAGAGCTGGCGGGCGATGGTGTGGGCGAAATCGCCGTTCGGCTGCTCGACCAGTTGGACGTTGCGGAAGGCGCGCTCCTCGCGCAGATACGCCAGCTCGTCCTCGTCCCCGACAAGGGAGAGCAGCACCCGGGCCTGTCCCAACAGGTCCAAGGCGATGTTGGCCAGGGCCACTTCCTCTTCCAGTACGGGGGCATGGCCCGCCCACTCCCCCAGCCGGTGAGAGAGCACCAGCGCGTCGTCGCCCAGGGCGAGGGCCGCGGTCACAGGTGCTTCACCCCTTCCGGGATCTCGTAGAACGTCGGATGCCGGTACGGCTTGTCACCGGCCGGCTCGAAGAAGGAGTCCTTCTCGTCGGGCGAGGAGGCCGTGACCTGTGCGGACGGGACCACCCAGATGGAGACGCCCTCGGAACGGCGCGTGTACAGATCGCGCGCGTTGCGCAGGGCCATTTCCGCGTCCGGGGCGTGCAGGCTGCCCGCGTGGGTGTGGGACAGTCCGCGGCGCGAACGCACGAACACCTCCCACAGCGGCCATTCGGTCGAGCTGCTCATGCTGTTGCCTCCCCGTTCCGTACTGCTGTGTGCTTCTCGGCGTACGCAACCGCCGCGTCCCGGACCCAGGAGCCCTCCTCGTGCGCCCGGCGGCGCTGGGTGAGGCGCTGCTCGTTGCACGGGCCGTTGCCCTTGAGGACCTCCTGGAACTCCTGCCAGTCGATCGCCCCGAAGTCGTGCTGTCCACGCTCCTCGTTCCACCGGAGGTCCGGGTCCGGGAGGGTGAGCCCCAGCGCCTCGGCCTGTGGGACACAGATGTCCACGAAGCGCTGCCGCAGCTCGTCGTTGGAGTGCCGCTTGATCTTCCAGGTCATCGACTGCGCCGAGTGGGCCGATGCGTCATCCGGCGGACCGAACATCATCAGGGACGGCCACCACCAGCGGTTCACCGCGTCCTGCGCCATCTCGTGCTGTGCCAGGGTGCCGCGGCTGAGGGTGAGCAGCAGCTCGTAACCCTGACGCTGGTGGAAGGACTCCTCCTTGCAGATGCGGACCATCGCCCTGGCGTACGGGCCGTAGGAGCAGCGACAGAGCGGAACCTGGTTGGTGATTGCGGCGCCGTCCACGAGCCAGCCGATCGCGCCGACGTCTGCCCAGGTCAGCGTCGGGTAATTGAAGATCGATGAATACCTTTGGCGGCCTGCGTGGAGCTTGTCGAGCAGTTCCTCGCGGCCGGTGCCGAGGGTCTCCGCGGCGCTGTACAGATAGAGCCCGTGTCCGGCCTCGTCCTGCACCTTGGCCATAAGGATCGCTTTGCGGCGCAGCGAGGGCGCTCGCGAGATCCAGTTGGCCTCCGGCTGCATTCCGATTATTTCGGAGTGGGCATGCTGGGCCATTTGCCTGACCAGTGAGGCACGGTACGCATCCGGCATCCAGTCGCGCGGCTCGATGCGCTCGTCCGCCGCCACCGCAGCATCGAAGGCCGCCTCCAGGGCCTCGTCCGCCCCTTCGGGCCTGCCTGCTCCTGCCTGCGCTGTCTGGTCCGCAGTCACTGCCGTCATCCCGGACTCCCTACCGACCGACCGATCGTTCGGTTCAATGTCTTCAATGGTGAGTCGGCGGCCCGTAGGGTGTCAACCCTGTGGATAACTCACCGGGGATCGACGGGGATCGGGGCGGGATGGATTCGTACGACGACAGGGGTGTCGGGAGCGGGAACGGGAGCGCCGGGCCAGGGCCGGGGCAGCGCGAGGACGCGTCGTCCGGCGCCGGTCGGGGGGCGGGTCAAGGCCCCCGTGTCGGCATGGCTGCCCTCTCACTTCCGTACCAGATCGTTGCCGCGATCGCACTGTCGGTCATCGGGCTGGTCGCCTGCGCTCAGCTGGCCATGGTGTTTCTGCACGTCGCACCCTCCAATACCCTGACCAAGCAGCACGGCGAAGCGGTCGACGACTGGATCTATCCCGAGTTCGAGCAGAACTGGAAGCTCTTCGCCCCGAACCCGCTTCAGCAGAACGTGGCCATTCATGTACGAGCCGAGATAGCCGGCGCCGACGGCCGCCGCACCACCCCCTGGATGAGTCTCTCCGGTGAGGACGGCAAGGCGATACGCGGCAATCTGCTCCCCAGCCACGTCCATCAGAACGAGCTCCGTCGTGCCTGGGACTTCTATCTCGGTTCCCATGACAACGAGAACCGGGCGAACGGCCCGCGCGGTGAGCTCTCCGAGCGTTACATCCGACGCATCGCGATGCTGCGCCTCGGCGAACACGACTACGGCGGCACCGTCGAGCGCATCCAGATCCGTTCCGAGGTGCGGTCCATCGCGGCGCCCGGATGGAGCGAGGAGAAGATCAGCACGGAGCCGTCCTACCGGGTGCTGCCGTGGTGGACCGTCACCCCCGCCGACCTTCCCGAGAACGCCAAGGGGGCGGACAAGTGAGTACGTTCACCTTCGATCGCAAGCTCGTCCGCACCATCCAGCGCATCACTTCCTCGGCCCTGGGCCCGTACCAGACCGCCGTCATCCGGATCGGTTTCTCCGCCACCTATCTGCTGTTCCTGCTGCGCGAACTGCCGCACCGCCACGAGATGTACGGACCCGACGCGCCGTGGAGCTGGGACATGGCGCAGCAGCTCATATCGGGCAATCAGGCTTTCACCACGCTCATGTGGTCGGACAGTACGGTCTGGTTCGAGATCGTGTACGTGGTTGCTCTGCTCTCCGCCGCGCTGCTGATGGTCGGCTGGCACACCCGCGCCATGTCGGTCCTCTTCATGGCCGGTGTGCTCTCCCTGCAGAACCGCAGCATTTTCATGGGCGACGGCGGCGACAACGTCATCCATCTGATGGCGATCTACCTCGTGCTGACGCGCTGCGGGCAGGTTTGGTCGTTGGATGCACGGCGTGCGGCGCGTGCGGTCCGTGTGGCGGTTGTGGATGCGGAAGACGATGGTCCGCGGCGTTCGGTGCGGGGGGACGCGGCCGGTCCGGTTCTCTGGGTGGTGCTCGGCCTGGTTCTGACCGTGGCCACTGTGACAGATGGCCTCGGCGGTACCTGGTGGCTGCCGGTTCTCTTCTGGATCCTCTGGGGCGGCCAGGGTGCCTGGTGGGCCGTGAATCGCTACGCGCCGCACAGCGAAGCGCGCACCCTGCTGGATGTCGTCGCCAATCTCGCCCACAACGCGACTCTCGTCGTGATCATGGCCGAGGTCTGTCTGATCTACGCGACAGCAGGGTGGTACAAGATCCAGGGTTCGCGGTGGCAGGACGGCACAGCGCTGTACTACCCGCTCAAGCTCGACTACTTCACGCCTTGGCCCGGGCTGTCGGACATCCTCGCGTCCAACGGTGTCATGGTGATGCTGCTGACGTACGGCACGGTCGTCGTCCAGGTTGCCTTCCCCTTCACCCTGTTCAACCGCCGGGTCAAGAACGTCCTGCTCGTCGTCATGATGTGTGAGCATGTCGGCATCGCCCTGCTGCTCGGGCTGCCGTTCTTCTCGATGGCGATGATCGCCGCCGACTCCGTCTTCCTGCCGACCGTCTTCCTGGTGTGGCTCGGCGGCCGGGTGACTCTCGGGCGGGAGCTGCTGTTCTCGCGCAGGGGCAAGGTGCCGGGGCAGCGGCGTGCCGTCGATGACGAGGAGGCTCCGCAGCACAGCGGCGACGGGGGCCATACGCTCGTCGGGTGAGTAGTGAGAGCGGCAGCAGTAGCAGCACCGGTAGCACCGGCAGTACCGGCGGGGATTCATTGACCGAAGAGTCCGGAGGGCTCGGACGCGAACCGTCCGTGGGATCCGTGCCGGCGACGGAACCCATGCAGTACGACGACGGATTCGGGACGGAGATCGGCGTCGGGCCGCATCCGCTGCCTTGGCCCGTGGGCGAGCGGTACGACCCCGAGCTGCTTGCCCACGGTGACCGGCGCAACGTGGGCGATGCCTACCGGTACTGGACACGGGAGGCGATCGTCGCCGATCTGGATCTGCGGCGGCATGACTTCCATGTGGCGGTCGAGAACTGGGGCCACGACTTCAATATCGGCTCCGTGGTGCGCACCGCGAACGCCTTCCTCGCCAAGGAGATCCACATCGTGGGGCGGCGGCGCTGGAACCGGCGCGGTGCGATGGTCACCGACCGGTACCAGCATGTGCGGCACCACCCCGACACGGAATCGCTGACCGCGTGGGCGGCGGCGGAGGGGGTGCCGATCATCGGGATCGACAATCTGCCGGGGGCGGTGCCGCTGGAGCGGACCGAGCTGCCGCGGCGGTGTGTGCTGCTCTTTGGACAGGAAGGGCCCGGGCTGACCGAGGAGGCCCGAAAGCACGCGGCGATGGTGTGCTCCATTGCGCAGTTCGGGTCGACGCGGTCGATCAATGCGGGGGCTGCGGCTGCGATTGCCATGCATGCGTGGGTGCAGCGGTATGCGGAGATTCCGGGGGGCGGGACGGGAGTAGGGGTCCGGGCCCCTGGGCGAGGGCTGGGGTTCTGAGGTGGGTGGGGCGGCGGGTGTGGGCGCGGGCGCGGGTGGACGCCTGCGGCGGGTCTGGTTCCCTACCTGCCCCCTCCCGTAACCGGGGGCTCCGCCCCCTCCCGGACCCCCCACTCCTCAAACGTCGGAGAGGCTGATTGGGGAGCCCGGAAGATGATTGGGCGGAGGAGCGGAGGATTACGCCTGGCGGCGGACTTCCACCATGCGGAAGCGGCTTGCTACGAAGGCTCCGTCACACAGGGCCGCGTTCGCTGCCGGGTTGCCGCCCGAACCGTGGAAGTCGGAGAACGCCGCGGTCTGGTTGACGTACACCCCGCCGGTCAGGTTCAGCGAGAGCTGGGCCGACTCTTCCAGGCAGACGTCCTCCACCGCTCGCTCCACCTCCGGTGAGGTGGTGTACGCGCCTACCGTCATCGCGCCCTTGTCGCGGATCGTGCGGCGGAGCACCTCCACGGCGTCGGCTGTCGAGTCGACCGCTACTGCGAAGGAGACCGGTCCGAAGCACTCGGACAGGTAGTGCTCCTCGTCGTCGGGCTTGGTGCCGTCCAGTTTGACGACGACGGGGGTGCGGACCACGGCGCCGGGGAATTCCGGGTTGGCCACCTCGCGGGAGGGCAGGGCGACTTCGCCCAGGTCCGCGGCTGCTTCCAGGCGGGCCTTCACACCGGGGTTGACCAGGGCGCCGAGCAGTGCGTTCGCCCGGGCGTCGTCGCCCAGCAGTCCGTTGACCGCGGCGGCGATGTCGTCGACGACTTCGTCGTACGTCTTGTCGCCGGCATCGGTCGTGATGCCGTCCCGGGGGATCAGCAGGTTCTGCGGGGTGGTGCACATCTGGCCGCTGTACAGCGAGAGGGAGAACGCCAGGTTGGCGAGCATGCCCTGGTAGTTGTCGGTGGAGTCGAGGACGATCGTGTTGACTCCGGCCTTCTCCGTGTAGACCTGGGCCTGGCGGGCATTGGTCTCCAGCCAGTCGCCGAAGGCGGTGGATCCGGTGTAGTCGATGATCTTGATCTCGGGGCGGACCGCGAGGGTCTTCGCGATGCCTTCGCCCGGCCGCTCGGCCGCCAGAGCTACCAGGTTGGGATCGAAGCCCGCCTCGACGAGCACCTCGCGGGCCAGTTGCACCGTGAGCGCGAGCGGAAGCACGGCGCGCGGGTGAGGCTTGACCAGGACGGGGTTGCCGGTGGCCAGGGAGGCGAAGAGGCCCGGATAGCCGTTCCACGTGGGGAACGTGTTGCAGCCGATCAGGAGCGAGATGCCGCGGGGTGCCGCGGTGAACGACTTGTGCAGTTGGAGCGGGTCGCGCTTGCCCTGCGGCTTGGACCAGTCGGCGCTCTGCGGGGTGCGGATCTGCTCCGCGTACGCGTACGCCACCGCCTCCAGACCGCGGTCCTGGGCGTGCGGGCCGCCCGCCTGGAACGCCATCATGAAGGCCTGGCCGCTGGTGTGCATCACGGCGTGGCCGAACTCATGGGTCCTGGCACTGATCCGCGCGAGGATTTCCAGACAGACCAGGGCCCTGGTGTCGGGGCCTGCCGCACGCCAGGCGGCCATGCCCGTACGCATCGCCGGCAGCAGGACGTCCAGGTCGGCATGCGGATATTCGACGCCGAGCTCCGGTCCGTACGGAGAGGTCTCTTTGCCCGTCCAGCCGTCGGTGCCCGGCTGGTCGAGGTCGAGCCGGGTGTGCAGCACGGCGTCGAAAGCTGCCTTGCCCTCGGCGGCGCTCAGGCTGCCGGGGGCGCCGCCCTCGCCGTATGCCTTCGGATGCTCGGGATGCGGGGACCAGTAGGCGCGCGTACGGATCGCGTCGAGGGCCTGGTCGAGCGTGGGGCGGTGCTTCTCGGACAGCAGGTGCGGGGAGAGCTCGGCGGCCATGACGGACCAACTCCTCATCGAGCTGGGCAGGGACGGGCGGACAGAGTTAGAGTAACCGAACGATCGGTCGGGACAAGGGGGCCCGCCAAACCTGTGGACAACTCGTAGGGGAGGATCGCGGACATGACCACGGCCAAGCGGGACACGTACACCCCGGAGACTCTGCTCACCGTCGCCGTCCGTGTCTTCAACGAGCGCGGCTACGACGGCACGTCCATGGAGCATCTCTCCAGGGCGGCGGGCATCTCCAAGTCGTCCATCTATCACCATGTCGCGGGCAAGGAGGAACTGCTCCGCCGTGCGGTCAGCCGGGCTCTGGACGGGCTCTTCGGAATCCTCGACGAGCCGGGAGCGACGCAGGGGCGTGCGATCGAGCGGGTCGAGTACGTCACCCGTCGTACCGTCGATGTGCTGATAGCCGAACTGCCCTACGTCACGCTGCTGCTGCGCGTACGGGGCAATACGAAGACCGAGCGCTGGGCCATGGAGCGGCGGCGCGAGTTCGACCATCGGGTGACCGATCTGCTCAGGGCGGCGGTCGCGGACGGCGATCTCCGCTCCGACGTGGACATACGGCTGGTGACACGGCTGCTCTTCGGGATGGTCAACTCCCTGGTGGAGTGGTATCGGCCGCAACCGGACGGCGGCGTCGACGGGGAGCGGCTGGCGGACACGCTCGTCCGGGTGGCCTTCGAGGGGATGCGGTCCAGCCGCTGAGCCGTTGACGGCCGGACAGGCCCAGACCACCATCCTTCGGCATGACCGCTGCCTTGCGTGCTCCTGTTCTGCGGGTTTCCGGGATCCTGTCCGCTGCCGTGCTGCTTGCGGCCGTGTCGCTGACCGGATGCGGTGGGGGCGACGGTGACGGAGGGGCCGGCGTGGACGGACGCGGCGGCCGGAGTGCGACCGAGGCTGCGGCGCAGGACGATTTCGGCTGTCTGACGTCGGAGGAGGCGAGGGCTGCTTCCCTCACCTTCAAGTCCGCGGACGGGACCGAGACCGGCGCCTATGTACCGGGCGGTGCGAGCGGCGGCGGGACCGACGCGGGGATCGTGCTCGCGCACCAGTCCGACGGCACCGCCTGCCAGTGGAAGGACAGGGCCGACGAACTGCACCAGGCCGGCTATCGGGTGCTCGCGGTCAATTCGGCGGGCCAGGAGGTCTCCGAGATCGTCGGGGCGGCCGGGTACCTGCGCGGCAAGGGCGCGAAGAAGCTGCTGCTGATGGGGGCGTCCAAGGGGGGTACCGCCGTGCTCACCGCTGCACCTGTCATACGGCCGCAGCCGGACGCGGTGATCGCGCTCTCCGCGCCGACGGTGTACTCCTCAATGAACGCTTTGGACGCCGTCCCGAAGCTGGCCGCGCCGGTGCTCTACATGGCCGCCGAGTACGACGAGTCCTTCGGGGAGGATGCGAAGGCGCTGAACGAGGCCAGCACCAAGGCGTCGGAGCACAAGCTGATCTACATCAGGGGTGCGGGCGAGCACGGGGTGGCGCTGCTCGACAGCGTGGAGAACTGGGCCACGGTCCAGGCATTCCTCAAGAAGTACGGTTCCTGAAAAAGTTCCGGTTCCGATTCGGATTGCTGGTTCCCGTTCACGGGTTCCCGTCAGGTCAGCTCGGTGGGTCTGGCCTGGCCCGGGGCCAGGTCCGTCTCCTCGAACACCAGAAGTGTGCGGGTGGAGAGCACCTCCGGGATGGCCTGGATCCTGGTCAGGACCAGCTCGCGCAGCGACCGGTTGTCCGGGGTGTGCACCAGCAGCAGGACATCGAAGTCCCCGCTGACCAGTGCGATGTGCGTGGCCCCCGGCAGCGCCTGGAGCTGCTCGCGCACGGTGCGCCAGGAATTCTGGACGATCTTGAGAGTGATGTACGCGGAGGCGCCCTGCCCCGCCCGCTCATGGTTCACACGTGCGCTGAAACCGCGGATCACGCCGTCGTCGATGAGCCGATTGATCCGGGCATACGCGTTGGCCCGGGACACATGGACGCGATCGGCCACCGACCGTATCGAGGCACGGCCGTCCGTCTGGAGCAGTCGCAGGATGTCGCGGTCGATGGCGTCGAGCGGGCGCGCGGGCGGAACCTGGCCGGGGTCCTCGCCCCCGTCGGCCATTTGTTCAGCTGACATGTGCCCCCGCCTCCCTGTCCTGGACGACCTGCCTCTATCCCAGGCTGTGGAGAACCGTTTGTCCACAGGCTGAAGGTGCCTGTAGCCAAAATGCGCTCACGACCGAACAATCGGTAGGTGAGGCACGCCACATCAGTGCCTCGGACAGCGCTCGACATTTCGATGCATTTCGACACCCCTCGACATCGGACGATCCCTCGATGTCGCCAGACGCCGCTCGAAAACCCCTCGATGCCAGGAGGTGCTTGTCATGACGGTCCAAGAGCTGCCCGGCGCGGCCGCTTACCGGCCCACGCCGCCCCCGGCCTGGAAGCCGCTCACCGATCCCGCGCCGCTGCTCCCGGACCCCGAGCCGTACCGCGTGCTCGGTACGGATGCCGTGGCCGATGCCGACCCCGAACTGCTGCTGCGGCTCTACACGGAGCTGGTGCGCGGACGGCGATACAACGCGCAGGCCACCGCTCTCACCAAGCAGGGCCGGCTCGCCGTCTACCCGTCGAGCACGGGGCAGGAGGCCTGCGAGATAGCGGCCGCGCTGGTGCTGGAGGAGCGGGACTGGCTCTTTCCCAGCTATCGCGACACGCTGGCGGCCGTGGCGCGCGGTCTGGACCCGGTCGAGGCACTGACGCTGCTGCGCGGCGACCGGCACACCGGTTACGACCCGCGCGAGCACCGCATCGCCCCGCTCTGCACCCCCCTCGCCACCCAGCTGCCGCACGCGGTGGGCCTGGCACACGCGGCGCGCCTCAAGGGCGACGACGTGGTGGCGCTGGCCATGGTCGGTGACGGCGGGACCAGCGAGGGTGATTTCCACGAGGCGCTGAATTTCGCGGCCGTCTGGCGGGCCCCGGTGGTCTTCCTCGTACAGAACAACGGCTTCGCGATCTCCGTACCGCTGGCCAAGCAGACCGCTGCTCCGTCCCTGGCGCACAAGGCCGTGGGATACGGGATGCCGGGCCGGCTGGTGGACGGCAATGACGCGGCCGCCGTGCATCAAGTCCTCGGTGAGGCGGTCGCGCGGGCCCGGAGCGGTGGCGGTCCTACGCTCGTCGAGGCGGTGACGTACCGCATGGACGCCCATACGAACGCCGACGACGCCACGCGCTACCGCGTCGACAGTGAAGTGGAGGCGTGGCGTGCACACGATCCCATCCAGCTCCTGGAGCGGGAGCTGACCGGACGGGGGTTGCTCGGCGACGACGGGATCGAGGAGGCGCGCGCGGCCGCGGAGCGGATGGCTGCCGCTCTGCGCGAGCGGATGAACGCCGATCCGGTGCTCGACCCGATGGATCTCTTCGCCCATGTCTACGCGGAGCAGACCACGCAGCTGCGGGAGCAGGCCGCCCGACTGCGTGTCGAGCTGGAGGCCGAGCAGGGCCGGCACGGCCACAACGACCTGGAGGAAGGGCGATGACCACCGCAGCGGCTCCGGCCGGAGAGCGGACGGCGAAGGCCAAACCCGCCACCATGGCGCAGGCGCTCGGGCGAGCGCTGCGCGACTCGATGGCCGAGGACCCGACGGTGCATGTCCTCGGCGAGGACGTCGGCACGCTCGGTGGGGTCTTCCGGATCACCGACGGTCTGGCGAAGGAGTTCGGCGAGGACCGTTGCACGGACACCCCGCTGGCCGAAGCGGGCATCCTCGGTACGGCCGTCGGCATGGCTATGTACGGGCTGCGGCCCGTGGTGGAGATGCAGTTCGATGCCTTTGCCTATCCGGCGTTCGAGCAGCTCATCAGCCATGTCGCAAAGATGCGGAACCGGACGGCCGGTGCCATGCCGTTGCCGATCACGGTCCGGGTGCCGTACGGCGGCGGGATCGGCGGGGTCGAGCATCACAGCGACTCCTCGGAGGCGTACTACATGGCGACGCCCGGCCTCCATGTCGTCACGCCCGCCACGGTCGAGGACGCGTACGGGCTGCTGAGGGCCTCGATCGCCTCCGACGATCCTGTGGTCTTCCTGGAGCCGAAGCGGCTCTACTGGTCGAAGGCGGACTGGTCGCCCGAGGCGCCGGTGGCCGTGGAACCGATCGGACGGGCAGTCGTCCGCCGGCCCGGGCGCAGCGCGACGCTGATCACGTACGGGCCGTCGCTGCCGGTCTGTATGGAGGCTGCGGAAGCGGCTGTCGAAGAGGGCTGGGATCTCGAAGTCGTCGACCTGCGCTCACTGGTGCCGTTCGACGACGAGACCGTCGCCGCTTCCGTGCGGCGTACGGGGCGCGCCGTCGTCGTCCATGAGTCATCCGGTTTCGGCGGTCCGGGCGGCGAGATCGCGGCCCGGGTCACCGAGCGCTGTTTCCACCATCTGGAGGCGCCGGTGCTGCGGGTCTCCGGGTTCGACATTCCGTATCCGCCGCCGATGCAGGAGCGGCACCATCTGCCGGGCGTGGACCGGGTGCTCGACGCGGTCGCCCGCCTGCAGTGGGAGGCGGAGAGCTGATGCCCCAGGTATTCGAGTTCAAGCTGCCGGACCTCGGCGAGGGGCTCACCGAGGCGGAGATCGTGCGCTGGCTGGTGGAGGTCGGCGATGTCGTCGCCATCGACCAGCCGGTCGTCGAGGTCGAGACGGCCAAGGCGATGGTGGAGGTGCCGTGCCCTTACGGGGGCGTGGTGACCGCTCGGTTCGGCGAGGAGGGAACGGAACTTCCGGTCGGGGCGCCGCTGTTGACGGTGGCGGTGGGATCCGAGGGAGCCTTGGGGCCAGTGGGACTGGCGGACTCCGGGTCGGGCTCGGGGGCTGAGGCTGGGGCGGTGGTATCGACTGTGGGGCCGGGAGCCGGTTCAGGCGGGTCCGGTTCCGGGTCCGGTGAGGCGGAGGCGTCCGGCAATGTGCTGGTCGGGTACGGGACGGGCGCACCGGTGGCGCGCCGCCGACGGGTCCGTCCCGAGGCGATGGCGGCGTCTGTTGCCGCACATGTGACGGCTGCGGCTGCGGTTTCTGCGGCTGTTCCGGACGCGGTGCAGGGGCCGGTGGCCGTCGTCTCCCCGCTGGTGCGGAAGCTGGCGCGGCAGCATGATCTCGATCTGCGGCAGCTGGCAGGTTCCGGGCCCGACGGGCTGATCCTGCGCGCCGATGTCGAATCCGCCATCAGGGCACTCACAGAGGGGGCGCCCGCTCCCGCGCCGACCTCGGCCGCGGTCTCGGTGCCGGAGTCGGAGTCGGTCTCGGCGGTACAGCCGTCGGTGCCGTCGGTGGCGCAGCCGGCTGCGAGTCCGGCCGTGGAGCGGATTCCGTTGCGCGGTGTGCGGGGCGCGGTCGCCGACAAGTTGGCGCGCAGCCGACGGGAGATCCCCGATGCCACGTGCTGGGTCGACGTCGACGCCACCGAGCTGATGGCGGCCAGATCCGCGATGAACAGTGCCGGTGGTCCGGCCGCCGGGCCCAAGGTGTCGGTGCTCGCCCTACTGGCGCGTATCTGCACCGCTGCGCTGGCCCGGTTCCCCGAGCTCAACTCCACGGTGGACCTGGAGGCGCGGGAGATCGTGCGGCTGCCGGAGGTCCATCTCGGGTTCGCGGCCCAGACCGAGCGGGGCCTGGTTGTCCCCGTCGTACGGGACGCGCAGGCTCGGAACGCGGACTCCATCGGGGCCGAGATCGCCCGGCTGACCGAGGCGGCCCGGACCGGGAGGCTGACCCCGGCGGAGCTGACCGGCGGCACGTTCACGCTGAACAACTACGGGGTGTTCGGAGTCGACGGTTCGACCCCGATCATCAACCACCCGGAGGCGGCGATGCTGGGCGTCGGCCGGATCGTGCCCAAGCCGTGGGTGCACGAGGGCGAGCTGGCCGTACGCCAGGTCGTCCAGCTCTCGCTGACCTTCGACCACCGGGTCTGCGACGGCGGTACGGCGGGTGGCTTCCTGCGCTACGTGGCCGATTGCGTGGAACAACCGGCGGTGCTGCTGCGCGTGTTGTAGGCGTAAAGGGGTGCGGGCTCCCGTTTCCTCCCCTCACTGATCCACTGGATTGCGGACGGGGAGGATCAACGGGAGGCTGCGGCCCGCATACTCGGATGCATGACCGCGTATGACGCCATCGTCCTTGCCGGAGGGGCCGCCAAGCGGCTCGGCGGCGCCGACAAGCCCGGAATCCGGGTCGGTGGCCGCGCGCTGCTCGACCGGGTACTGGCGGCCTGCGCCGATGCCTCGACCACCGTGGTGGTGGGAGGGCGGCGGCCCACCGTGCGCGCAGTGACCTGGACGCGCGAAGAACCACAGGGCGGCGGCCCGTTGGCCGCGCTCGACGCCGGGGTCCGGCGCACCACCGCGGACTGGGTTCTCGTACTCTCCGCCGATCTGCCGTTTCTCGGGGAGAGCACGGTCGGGGTGCTGCTGGCCGCCGCCGGTGAGGGGCAGCAGGAGGGGGCCCTGTGCACCGATCAGGGCGGTCGTGACCAGCCCCTTGTCGCCGTGTACCGTGCTGAACCGCTGCGCCGCGAGCTCGCCCTGCTCGCCACCGAGCACGGCAGTCTGTCCGGACTCCCCTTGCGGTTGCTGACGAATGAACTCGACCTTGCCCGGGTGGAGGCCGGCCCCCTCGCCTCCTTCGACTGCGACACCTGGGAGGACATCGCGTCGGCCCGGTCACGTATCAGAGAGCATGGGACCGTGCTGGACGAATGGATCAACGCAGTCAAGGACGAACTGGGCATCGAAATCGACGTCGACACCGACGTCCTGCTCGATCTCGCCCGTGACGCCGCCCACGGCGTCGCCCGGCCCGCCGCGCCCCTGACGACCTTCCTGGTCGGGTACGCGGCGGCGAAGGCGAGCAGCGACGGAGACGGACCGGCGGCGGTGGCCGAGGCCGCCCGCAAGGCTGCCGCGCTCGCACTTCGGTGGGCGGACGAGAACGAGACGCAATGACAGCCCATAACGGCAGGTCCGACCCGCCTCCGGCGGCCGATGTCGCGTCGGTGGACGTCGGGCCCTCGGCGGACGTGGGGCCCTCGGCAGGTGTTGGGCCTTCGGCCCGTGACCGTCCGGCGTCGGCCGACCGAGGGCTGGATCCGGGTGATCGGTCGTCGGCCACCAACTCACCCTCGACGGTCAGTTCGTCTTCGGTGGCCACCCCGTCGTCAGGGGGCAACTTGTCCTCGGCAAGCGACCGTCCTGCGACGGCGGGTCGAGGCCTGACTCCGCAGGAGCTGCTGGCTGCGGAGGAGGACCGGGCCGTTGAACAGGCCCTCGCTCTGGTCGGGCGCCAGTCGTCAGGTGAGCCCCACCCCGCACGTCGACCTCGGTCCGCGGACCAGCCCCACTCCGCGGAAAGGTCTGCGTCCGCATCCCAGTCCCCGCCCCCGCCGCCGCCGAACCGGAGTACCGACCGGCCTCACGGGCGTGACCGGCACAGGCGGGCTGCACCCTGGCGTGAGGTGCGGGCCCTCGCCGCACGGTCGGGCCGGAACGCTCCCGCCCGCGTCCGGCGACTCCCCCTCGACCAGGCGCTCGGACACGTACTCGCCGAGCCGCTCGTCGCGCTCACCGACCTGCCGTCCTTCGACACCTCCGCCATGGACGGCTGGGTCGTCACGGGACCGGGTCCGTGGACCATCCGTGAGGTCGAAGGAGCAGGAAAGGAGAAGGGTTCCGGGGACACGGGTGTGGGTCCGCGCGCAGGCCAGGATCTGGGCATCCTTGCCGGGCACAGCGCCCCCGCCACGCTCCCCGACGGCGATGCCGTACGGATCGCCACCGGCGCCCGCATCCCGGCGGATGCCAACGCTGTGATCCGCAGCGAACACGCTCACGTGGACGAGGCCAAAGGGCTGCTCCACGCGAAGCAGCGGGTGCTCCCCGGACAGGACATCAGGCCCCGTGGTCAGGAATGCCGTTCCGGCGATCAGCTTCTGCCCGCCGGGGCCCTGGTGACGCCCGCTGTCCTCGGTCTGGCCGCCGCTGCCGGGTACGACGAGCTCGTCACTGTCCCCCGCCCTCGCGTCGATGTCCTCGTCCTCGGTGACGAACTGCTGACCAGCGGTCTGCCGCACGACGGGCTGATCCGCGACGCGCTCGGCCCGATGATCGGCCCCTGGGTGCGAGCGCTGGGCGCCGAGGTCTCCGCCCCGCAGCGCCTCGGTGACGACGCGGCGGCCCTCCGGCGCGCCCTCACCACCTCGGACGCCGATCTGGTCATCACCACCGGCGGTACCGCCTCGGGCCCTGTCGACCACGTCCACCCGGTCCTTGCCGAGATCGGGGCCGAGTTGCTGGTCGACGGCGTTGCGGTCCGCCCCGGTCACCCGATGCTGCTGGCCAGGCTCAAGGCGGAGGGTTCAGACGTGAGCCCGTATCTCGTCGGACTGCCCGGCAATCCCCTGGCCGCCGTCTCCGGGCTCCTCACGCTCGCCGAACCGCTGCTCCGCGGGCTGGCCGGCCTTGCGCCGGAGACGCCGTACCGGGTCGTCGTATGCGACGAGGTGCACGGGCACCCGCACGACACCCGTCTGGTGCCCGTCGTCCACCGCGCAGGCAGTACCGGCGACAGCGCCGGCTATCTCGGCGACGCGGGAACCGGCAGCGGCGCCGAGCACGTCGTACCGCTGCACTACAACGGTCCGGCGATGCTTCGAGGAATTGCCGCGGCGGACGGGCTGGCCGTCGTACCACCGGGCGGGGTACGGTCCGGCACCGAGGTGGAGATCCTCGACTTGCCGTGGGCCTCGGCGACGCCGTGGACGGAAGGGTGTTTCACGTGAAACTTCCCGGCCACGATGCGATGGCCAGGCGTGCCGACGAGCAGGTCGCATCCACGCGGGTGCAGCTTCCGCGAAGGGTTGTCCAAGGACCGGCGCGGCAGGTCGTCAAACGGCTGATGATGGCGTTGATAGTGCTTGCCGTCACCGTGCTGATCGTCTGGCTCGATCGCGGTGGATATCACGACGCCGCCGATGGCAACGTCGACCTGCTGGACGCGGTGTACTACGCGACGGTCACCCTCTCCACCACCGGTTATGGCGACATCACCCCGTACGGGGACAGTGCCCGGCTCACCAATGTGCTGCTCGTGACACCCCTGCGGGTGCTCTTCCTGATCATCCTGGTCGGCACCACTCTCGAGGTCCTTACGGAACGGACCCGGGAGGACTTTCGGCTGAAGCGTTGGAGAACCAACTTGCGTGACCACACCGTTGTCGTCGGCTTCGGTACGAAGGGCCGTTCGGCCATCCAGACCCTGCGGGCCACCGGCCTGAAGAAGGAACAGATCGTCATCGTCGACCCGGTGACCAAGGTGATCGAGATCGCCAACGCCGAAGGGTTCGTGGGCGTGGTCGGCGACGCGACGCGCAGCGAGGTGCTGCTGCGGGCCGAGCTCCAGAAGGCGCGTCAGATCATCATCGCCACCCAGCGCGACGACACGGCGGTGCTGGTGGCGTTGACGGCGCGGCAGCTCAACCGCGGCGCGAAGATCGTGGCCGCGGTGCGCGAGGAGGAGAACGCCCCGCTGCTCCGGCAGTCCGGCGCCGATGCTGTGATCACCAGCGCCAGCGCGGCGGGCCGGCTGCTCGGCCTCTCCGTCCTCAGCCCCAGCGCGGGCACGGTGATGGAGGACCTGATCCAGCAGGGCAGCGGTCTCGATCTCGTCGAACGGCCGGTGATAAAGGCCGAGGTGGGCAGGAGCGTCCGGGAGACCGACGATCTCGTGGTCAGCGTGTTGCGGGGGCATCGGTTGATCGGATACGACGATCCGGCTGCCAGTCCGCTGCAGTTGACGGACCGTTTGATCACCATTGTGCGCGCCTCGAGCGAACCACCGTTGAGCAACCCGGCTACGGGCACACCGCGCACGTAGCCGGACATCGCGCCGCGCCCGTAGCCCAGGCATCGCGTCGGCACGGTTCGCTTCCGCCGCCCCGGCCCGCCGGCCACGGTGTCGTCCGGCCCCCTTCCCAAGGTGTCGCCAGCCAGCCCACATGGTGTCGCCCGGCCTCCCGGCGCCGTGGCGCCGGGAGGCCCGCGCCACGGAGTAGCCTCGCCGCCATGTATGCGATCACGATCCCCGAACCCGGTGGCCCCGAAGCGCTCGTATGGGCCGAGGTACCAGATCCGGTAGCCGGCGAGGGCGAGGTTCTCGTCGATGTCGTGTCCAGCGCGGTCAATCGCGCCGATGTGCTGCAGCGGCAGGGGTTCTACAGCCCGCCGCCCGGCGCCTCCCCGTACCCGGGCCTGGAGTGCGCGGGCCGTATCTCGGCCATCGGGCCCGGTGTCACCGGCTGGTCGGTCGGCGACGAGGTCTGTGCGCTGCTCGCAGGCGGCGGTTACGCGGAGAAGGTCGCCGTACCCGCCGGGCAACTGCTGCCCGTACCGGACGGAGTCGACCTGATTCTGGCCGCGGCGCTGCCCGAGGTGACGGCCACGGTCTGGTCGAACGTGTTCATGGTGGCCCATCTGCGCCCCGGCGAGACGCTGTTGGTGCACGGCGGGTCCAGCGGCATCGGCACGATGGCGATCCAGCTCGCCAAGGCCGTGGGCGCAACCGTCGCGGTGACCGCGGGCGGACCGGAGAAGCTCGCGCGCTGTGCGGAGCTCGGGGCCGACATCCTGATCGACTACCGGAAGCAGGACTTCGTCGAGGAGCTGCTCAAGGCGACGGACGGGGCCGGTGCGGACGTCATCCTCGACATCGTCGGTGCGAAGTATCTGGACCGGAACGTGAAGGCACTCGCCGTCAACGGCCGGCTTGCCATCATCGGCCTCCAGGGCGGCGTCAAGGGCGAGCTGAATCTGGGCGCTCTCCTGAACAAGCGGGCCGCCATCACCGCTACCTCGCTGCGTGGCCGTCCGCTCGACGAGAAGGCCGCCATCGTCGCTGCCGTACGCGAGCACGTCTGGCCGCTGATCGCCGGCGGTGTCGCCCGACCGATCGTGGACCGCACGCTGCCGATGCCCGATGCCGCCGAGGCTCACCGGGTGCTGGAGTCCAGCGCACACATCGGAAAGGTGCTTCTGCAGACCCCCGCGGGCTGACGCGCGCCCCGCACCGAGCACACGCAACGGGCCCGGCACGCAGGTCGTCGACCATGTGCGCCGGGCCTCGGTGTTGCTGCGTGATCGAGGTGTACGAACCAATTGCGATGTACGGACTAGAGATACGGGCCCGACCGGATGGCCCCGTGGTGGTCCCCGCTGCCGTCCTCGTCCTCGTGCCCGCTCCCCGGCGGAAGGGCGCGGCGCATCTGCTCCAGCTGGGCCCGCGCCGCCATCTGCTGGGCGAACAGCGCCGTCTGGATGCCGTGGAAGAGGCCCTCCAGCCAGCCCACCAACTGGGCCTGTGCAATCCGGAGTTCCGCCTCGGAGGGCACCGACTCATCGGTGAAGGGCAGGGAGAGCCGCTCCAGCTCCTCCACCAACTCCGGCGCGAGGCCGTCCTCCAGCTCCTTCACGGAGCTTGCGTGGATCTCCTTGAGCCTGACCCGGCTCGCCTCGTCGAGAGGAGCCGCCCTGACCTCCTCCAGGAGCTGCTTGATCATGCTGCCGATGCGCATGACCTTCGCGGGCTGTTCGACCATCTCCGTCACTGGGACCTCACGCGATTCGTCGTCAGTGCCACCGCCGCCGATCGCCATGCCGTCCTGCCCCACCACGAGGACTTGGGGGTGCTCCTGCGACCGTTCATTCCTCGGCATCTCCATGGCGCCATTGTCTCGCACACCTGCCGTCCAACACGGTGGTGCCCCCGCAAACGGTAGATCCACCGTTTTCGAGGGCACCGAATCAGCCGGTCAGGCCACTGACAGCACCGCCCGTGTCATCATCCGGCCCGCCGTGCCAGCGCCAGGCGCGACCGCGTGAACGCCGCCGCGAGCACCCCGGCCAGCAGCGGAATGCACACGACGAGCAGACCGATGGTCGTCCAGGGCAGCACGATCGGCGTGTACGCCGACTGCATGGGCTCATGTCGCATCTGCTGCAACGCGTCGCGGAGGTCGACGAGCCGCAGCGCCACCGCAGGCACCAGACCCGCCAGTGTGCCCAGCACCACACCCGTGAGGGCCACCACCACGCACTGGAAGCCGGACAGTGAACGCCGCACCCGCGGGGGCGCGCCCACCGCGCTGAGCGTGTTGAGGTCGGCCTCCGCGTCGGCCTTGGCGAGACCGGTCGTGATCGCCGCCGCGCCCAGGGTCACCACTCCGGCGAACAGGGTCAGGATCAGCAGGATGGTGTCGTCGCGCGAGCTGGGGCCGTGATCGGACTTGACCCAGAGGCCGCCGCCGGCCTGCTCGATCGCGCCGGAGACCCGCTGGTCCTCGGCTTCCGTCGGCGGGTGGGAGACGGCGTACACGCTGCCGGACGGCTCGGTGTGCAGGCCGAGCCGCTCCGCGGTCCGCTGCGGAAGGATCATGCGGATCCCTGGGGTGGTCGCGTACTTCGTGGGGGCCACGTACACCTTCAGCCGGTCCGTGGTGGTCCGTGCCTTGCCCGGGTGGAGCTTCCGGTTCTTCTTGTCGCGGTCGTTGTACTTGTGGAAGGCCTTGAGGGTGACCTCACCGTTCTTCGCGTACGCCGGGTTGAGCAGTACAGGTGTGCCCGCGGCCAGGGCCTTGGCGGCTGCCGGGTCGTCGAGCTTCACGTATGTGGTGAGCATGGCCGCGTCCGCCACGATGATTTTGTTCTCATCGGTACCGAAGGAGGTGAAGTTCATGTACTCGTCCAGGCAGGCGGGGGAGTGCATCAGCTTCTTGTGCTCGTCGGAGGAGAGCCGCGCGGCGAGTTCCTTGGCGCCCTTGCCCTTGAGCGGGCAGCTGCGGCCCTTGCCGGTGGGCTTGATCATCTCCAGGGTGCCGCAGCCGTTCTCCTCCGAGGAGTAGACGATGCAGTCGCTGCCTGCCCAGGCCCGTCCGTAGTCGGCGTGCCCGCCGGTGACGGCCATGTTCTGCTCGACGGCGGCCCGGGCCAGCGGGAGCCGCTCGACCGCCTTGGCGTCGGAGGACGTGATGACGACGGTCCCCTTCGTGAGTATGGGGGTGTAGTCGGCCTCGGCCCCGGCCAGGTCGCTGGCCATGTACGTGGCGATGGCCACCGAACCCGCGACGGCCGCCATCACCGCGGCGACCGCGGGAGCGGTACGGCCGCGGTTGCGGGCCGCGTCGCGCAGTGCCATCCGCGGCGAGAGCGGCAGCCTGCGGCCGAGCCGTCCGAGGAAGCCGACGATCACCGGGATGCAGGCGAGCAGCCCGAGCTCGGCGACGACCGATCCGCCGGCGACCAGCGTCTTGTCCCCGCTGGTGCCGCCATAGACGGCGGCGGCGCAACCGATGGCCAGTACGCAGGCGCCCACGACGGGCAGCACCCGGGAGGAGCGGCGGACGCCGCGGCGGCCGGTGAGCGACTCCAGTACGGACTGCCGGCTCGCCACGATCGCGGGGGCGAACGCCGCCAGGAGACCGGTGACCAGGCCGATCACGGCGATGACCAGCAGCTCCGTCGGCTTCAGGGAGAGGGAACCGAAACGCTGTCCGGACCACTCCTCGATCACGGGGCGGAACGCCGCGGTGAGCCCGAGTCCGGCCGCCACACCGGCCACGGCTCCGACGCCGCCGAGCACGAGACCGCCGCCGAGCACCACGGCCCGGACATGGCGCCGATCCCCGCCGCAGGTGCCGAGAAGGCCGAGCTGGCGGCGGGAGCGGCGCGCACCGACCGCGAAGGCCGGTCCGGCGAGCAGCACGATCTCCAGGACCGCCATGGCGATCACGGTGACGAGGGCCGCACTCAGCTCCCCGGAACTGTACGAGTACGTGTCGGGGTACTTCTTGGCCAGCGGGACCTCGGAGTCCGGCGGCGGGTCGAGGACGACCTGACGGGACTTGACGAGAACGCCCGACTTATTTGCCTCCATGACGTGCGGCCAGGTCACGCCCGCCCCTTCGGGGCCCTTGACCAGCCAGTCCTTGGAGCCGGTGTTCGGCGGCAGCACCTTCTTGTCGTGGGCGGCCCTGGCCTTCCACGGGGCGATGACCGCTCCCGGGTCGGCGTACAGCGCCTTGGCCTTCAGGTCGTCCGGCAGCTCGACCACACCGGTGATCCTGTACTTCTGACCGGAGTTGCGCACGGTGGTGGTCGAACCGACCTGCAGCCCGGTCGACTTCAGGAACGGCTCGGTGGCGGCCACCTCGCCCTTACCGTGCGGGTAGGCACCGCGCACCAGGTCGATCTTGCCGCGGGCCAGCTTGTCCGACGTGCGGAACTCGTAGATGTCGGTGTCGGCGATGCCGTACCCGGTGGTGATGCTCGCCGGGACGGACTGGATGCTGATCGCCCGTGAGCCCTTGGGGAATGTGGTCCTGACGTCGATCGAGGGGCCGGTGTCGTCCCACGGCGCGCTCTCGTCGGCCTGGTTGTACATGTCCCCGTCGGGCATCTGCTCGATGGGGCCGATCTGCTGGTCGCTGAAGAGGGCGTCGGCGGAGCCCATCTCGCCCGTCAGCTGCTCGGCGGTGGTCGGTGTGATGCTGCGGTACGTCACATCGAGGGCCGTGACGCCGAGCACCGGTATCGCGATCATCGCGACCACCAGTGCGCTGCGGCCCTTGGCGCGCATCGCGTCGCGCCTGGCTATACGGAGGGAGGCGCGCCAGCCCGTGAAGACGCTCACTTGGCGCCCTCGGCGGCCAGCAGCGAGTCGGCGTCGGCGGTGAGCGTCTGGTCGACGATCGAACCGTCCCGGAGGAACACGACCCGGTCCGCCCAGGCGGCGTACCGCGGCTCGTGCGTCACCATGACGCCGGCCGCACCTTGGTCACAGCGATTGCGCAGCAGCGCGAGCACGGCCTCGCCGGTCTCGGAGTCGAGTGCCCCGGTCGGTTCGTCGGCGAGCACGAGGCGCCGGTCCCCCACCAGCGCGCGGGCGATCGCGACGCGCTGCTGCTGACCGCCGGACATCTCGTCCGGGAACCGGTCGGCGATCTCCAGGAGCTTCATCTCCTCCAGCGCCGCCCGCGCCTCCTTGCGGGCCTTGCGCACGGAGACCCCGTCGAGCTCCCGCGGCAGGGCGATGTTCTCGGCGGCGGTGAGCGCCGGGATCAGGTTGTAGTCCTGGAAGACATAGCCGACGCTGCGGCGGCGCAGGGCGGCGACGCCCTTGCGGCCGAGGCCGGAGATGTCCTGGCCCTCGATGATGACCTGGCCGCTGGACGCGGTGTCGAGACCGCCCGCGATGGTCAGCAGGGTCGACTTGCCGGAGCCGGAAGGACCCATCACGGCGACGAGTTCACCGGCGTGCACGGAGAGGTCGATGCCGCGCAGGGCCTGCACCTCGGCGATGCCGGTGCCGTGGGTGCGGGTGAGTGCTCGGAGTTCGAGCACCGGCGTATCGACCGGCAGCGGCGAGCCGGACGAGGACGCGGATCGGGACGGGGCGCGCGAGGACATGGTGGGTGGTTCCCCCTTGGAACGGGTCTGTGTGGCCGGCGCCGGCCACGGAAGCGGTTCGTGGCCGGTGCCGGGTGCGTACGTGGCAGTCCGTCGTCGGCGCCCGGTGCGCACGTGAATGGCCTGAGGGCAGCGCCGGTTTCCGGGTGGCCGGTGGTCAGCGCCGGCTGCGTGGGCGGGCGGTACGCGCCGGGGCACGGTTGGCCGTACGTACCTCGGGCTCCGGCTCCGTGGCGGCGGCCTCGGCGAGGCGGACCAGCCGGGACTCGCAGTGATCCAGCCAGCGGGCCTCGGCCTCCGCCTGGAAGATCAGCTGCTCGAGTACGAGCAGCCAGGCGACCTCGTCGCGGTTGGCCGGGACATCGGCGAGGGCCTGTGCCTTGAGGCGGGTGTAGTCCTGCATTGCCTTCACGGTGTGGTGGCGCTGGGACTGGATGACGGCCCGGATGTCGACACCGGGCGCGCCGACCGCCATGGCGAGCTTGATGGCCAGCTCGTCGCGGGGCGGGTTGCTGCGGTCGACGGGCGTCTCGAACCAGCTCCGCAGCTCGGTGCGGCCGTCGTCGGTGATCGCGTAGAGGGCGTGCCCCTGGTCGTCCTCGCCGTCCTGGGCGACCAGGCCGTCGCGCTCCAGCCGGCTCAGCGTCGTGTACACCTGGCCGACGTTGAGCGGCCAGGTGGAGCCGGTGCGCGACTCGAATTCGGTACGGAGCTGGGAGCCGTATCGGGGCCCCCGCTCCAGCAGGGCCAGCAGCCCGTGGCGGATCGACATACTGAGTATGTATACCGAGTATGCTGCTCGATGCAAGCCCTCAGCCGGAGTGTGTGGGAGCTGGTGGGAGGCCTGTGGATCGTCTCAGTTCGGGCGGCGCAAACGGAATGCCAGGAAGCCCAGCCCCAGTCCTATCAGTGCGATTCCCGCGCCCAGCGACACCCGCTGCACCCGCTCCACGGACGGCCCGTCGCCGGCCTGCGGAGCGAGCCGGCCGGCCTCGGGGGGCGTGCTCGCCGCCGGTGTCACGGCGTTCACCGGCGCCGGGTCGGTCGCCGCGGGCCGCGCGTCGGGCTCGTCGAACGAACTGTCCGCGGGGGTGAGCTCCCACGGCGGGAGCTGCCGCCCGGGCCGCGGCCGCCCCTCCCCGGCCTCACGCCCGGCGAGCGGGGGCTGCGCTTCGGGAAGCAGCGACCCCGCGTTCGCGCGCGGCGGAGGGAGCGAGGCCGAGGGGGAGCCGGAGGCCGGGGAGGAGGGCGGAGGGGGTGCCGGAGGTGCGGGGGCGGCCGAGACGCTCCCCGAGGGAGTGGTTGTCGGCATGGCCGAGGGTACGGCCGAAGGAGTGACCGAACCCTTGCCTGACGGTTCGACACCGGGGGTGGCGGGAGGCGGGGCGGAAGGTCCGGCCGGCGCGGTCGTGGGTGGCGTCACCGCGGTGCTGTCCGCCCCCGGCGTCCCATCGGGGGTGCGCCGGTCCGCGTGTGCCACGCCAGTTGCGCCCCCCAGCGCCGCGCCCGCCGAGAATATGAGACAGACCACACACCTCGTGGACCGTGAAGGGAGAAGTCCTGGAGCCATGAGGGCAGCGTCACATGTGACGGTATGTCCGGCATCTCGGACATGTGATGGTCCCTGGAGGTGCCGTCACATGTGTGCGGCTCGGAAAGCCCCCCTCACATGTACCGGGCCGTCACCTCCGTGTACCCGCGTACGCGCCCGCTCAGGCCGGGTCGCCCGTCGCGATGCGCAGCTCGAAGTGGGCGCCCGTCTTGGGCACAGCGGTCCCGGAGGTGGGGAACTGGTCGACGACCTGGTCCTCGGCGTAGGCGTTCCCCGGCACCTTGATCTGCTTGATGGTCCAGCCCGCCGCGTCCGCGCACGCTTTCGCGGAGAGGATGTCCTTGTACATGAAGTTCGGTGCGTCGACCTTGTTCGGGTCGTCGCTGTCCTCCATCGCGTCCGTGCAGTCCTCGGTCTTCATCGTCCGGTTCCGCTCCGGATCCTTGTGCTCGCTCGCGGCCGACGATTCACTCGCGGAGTCGTTGTCGCCCGGACCCGGGTCGCCCTTCAGCGAGAACACCGTGATCAGCCCGCCGATCGCGATCAGCGCGACCACGATCGAGCCCACGATCACCGGCATGTTCCGCTTGGAGCCGCCCGTGCCGGAGCCGGAGTGCGTCTGCGGCGCGATCGTGTAGGGCGGCGGGGTCTGCTGCTGCATCGGGGACATCGGCGCCTGACTCCGGTACGCCGGAGCCGACTGCGGATAGCCGTACGACGGAGCCGGAGCGGGCGCCGGGGTCGGCGGACCGTACGGCCCCGACTGGGCACCGGACTGGTACGGGCCCGGCTGGTACGGCGTCTGGACGTTCTGCGGCGCCGGGGTGGACTGGTCGACCGGCGGGAAGACCGCCGAGCCGACGCCCGATCCGCTGTTCGACGGCGCGCCGCCGCCCGCGACGATCACCGGGGCGCCCGTCTGCCCGCTCGCGTTCAGCACGCGCGCGATCTCGTCCTGCATCGCCGCGGCGCTCGGGAAGCGCTCGTTCGGGTTCTTCTTCAGTGCGCGGGCGACGAGTGCGTCCATCGCCGGGGTGATCGACCGGTTGATGGTGGAGGGCGCGACAGGCTCCTCCTGGACGTGCGCGTACGCGATGGCGAGCGGCGAGTCCGCGTCGAACGGGATGCGTCCGGTCAGCAGCTGGAACAGCATGATGCCGACCGAGTACAGGTCGGAGCGCGCGTCCACCCCGCGGCCCAGGGCCTGCTCGGGGGAGAGGTACTGCGGGGTGCCGACGACCATGCCGGTCTGCGTCATCGATGTGACGCCCGACTGCATGGCGCGGGCGATGCCGAAGTCCATGACCTTCACGACACCGCGCTTGGTCACCATCACGTTGCCGGGCTTGATGTCGCGGTGGACCAGGCCCATCTCGTGGCTGGTGTCCAGTGCGGCCAGTACGTCGGCCGTCACCTTGAGCGCCCTGTCGGCCGGCATCGCACCGTAATTCCGGATGTCCGCCTGGAGCACGGAGCCGAGCGGCTGCCCCTCCACGTACTCCATGACGATGTACGGCATCAGCGCGCCGCCGAGCTCGTCCTCGCCGGTGTCGAAGACCGAGACGATGTTGGTGTGCTGCAGTTTGGCAACGGCCTGCGCCTCGCGCCGGAACCGCTCACGGAAGGACTGCTCGCGGCCCAGCTCCGTGTGCAGCGTCTTGATCGCGACCTGGCGGTCCAGTGCGGAGTCGTACGCCAGATATACGGACGCCATCCCGCCCTCGCCGAGCAGGTCGCGAAGCTGGTACCGGCCGCCGGCGACCGAACCGCCCGCATAGCGCCCCTGAGCGCCGTGTGCGCCGTCCTGGCTCATGACTTGCTTCCCCCTCGGCGCGCGACTGACGCGATGATCCCTTATTACGCGCCAAGTCTGCCCGAGGGGTACGACACGTCAAGCCAGGTGCCCGTTCCGTGACCCTACGCACAAGAAGAGTCTCGGAAGCGTTACAGGAACCGCATGGAATTTTCGCGCGCGGCACGCCGGCCGGTTGGATGACCCGGCCCTCTCGGAAACGGTGTGTCCGTCGGAGGCTGTAGCGTGACGTGGCAATGCAGCTAGACACCGTGAGAACCCGCGGACGCGCGGACAGATACGACGGCGAGGACTGATGGCACCCGATTCCGAAGCAAACGGCGGCGGAGTTTCGGATGGCACCGACTCCTGGGGCATCGGCGGCGTCGTCGGTGACGGACGTTACCGGATGACCCACCGGCTCGGCCGGGGCGGCATGGCGGAGGTCTTCGCGGCCGAGGACGTCAGGCTGGGACGTACGGTCGCGGTCAAACTCCTGCGTTCCGATCTCGCCGAGGACCCGGTCTCCAAGGCCCGGTTCACGCGCGAGGCACAGTCGGTCGCCGGCCTCAACCACCATGCGATCGTCGCCGTGTACGACTCCGGCGAGGACGTCGTGGGCGGCCAGACCGTCCCCTACATCGTGATGGAGCTCGTCGAGGGCCACACCATCCGCGATCTGCTGCTCAATGCCGAGGCCCCGCCGCCCGAGCAGGCGCTGATCATCGTCTCGGGGGTGCTGGAAGCCCTCGCGTACTCGCACCAGCACGGCATCGTGCACCGTGACATCAAGCCCGCCAACGTGATCATCACGAACTCGGGTGCGGTCAAGGTGATGGACTTCGGCATCGCCCGTGCGCTGCACGGCGCGCAGTCGACGATGACGCAGACCGGCATGGTCATGGGCACGCCGCAGTACCTCTCCCCCGAGCAGGCGCTGGGCAAGGCCGTCGACCACCGCTCCGACCTCTACGCCACCGGCTGCCTGCTGTACGAACTCCTGGCGCTGCGGCCCCCGTTCACGGGTGAGACACCGCTCTCCGTGGTGTATCAGCATGTACAGGACATTCCGGTCCCGCCGTCCGAGGTCCTGGACGCGGTGCCGGCGGAGCTGGACGGGCTGGTCATGCGCTCGCTCGCGAAGGACCCGGACGACCGGTTCCAGAGCGCCGAGGAGATGCGCGGCCTCGTCCAGTACGGCCTGCAGATGCTTCAGGTGCAGGGCGGCCACACGGGTACGTGGAACACCGGCCCGGTTGCGATGCACGAAGGCGGACACACCCCGGCCATGGGCATCGCCGGGGGCACGATGGCGATGAACCACCCGCAGCACGGGGACACCTCGCAGGGCCCGATCCTGCCTCCGATGAACCCCGACGACGGTGGCTACGAGGGCGGACACCAGGGCGGAGGCGGCCGCGGCAAGCTGTGGCTGTTCGTCGTGCTCGCCCTGATCGCGATCGGGGCCGGTGTCGCCTTCGCCGTCAACGCGGCGAACGACACCGGCAACCAGCGCAAGAAGCCGCCGGTCTCGACCTCCAGCTCGCCGGAGCCCTCGAAGAGTCCGTCCTCGCCGAGCGACGAGCAGAGCGAGGAGAGCCGGCAGCCGGAGAACTCCACCGGCAACCAGCAGGACACGCCGCCGAAGAACTCCTACTCCCCGCCGGTCACCCCGAGCGAGTCGTCCGAGCCTCCGTCGACCGATCCGTCCACACCGGCCACGGGCGGCAGCACCGACGGCGGTACGGGTACGAGCGACGGCGGGACCGGTACGAGCGAGGGCGGCAGCACCGGCACGAGCGACGGCAGCACCGGCACGAGCGACGGCGGTACCGGCACGAGCACAGGCAGTACGGGGACGACCGAGGGCGGCACGGGCGGCGATGCCGCCGGGGCCACCACCGGAACGTCCGCGGCGGCGGGCACCACGGCGGGGGCGGGCGGCACCCCTTAGCCCGGACGGCGTTCACGGGGCGTCCTCACCCCGTGAACGCCTCGCACACCGCCTCGTACTCACGCGTCCACCAGACCGCCAGGGCCGACACCGCAGGGAACTGCGGGTCGGCCCTTCGGTCGTGCAGGCAGTACCGCCAGCGCAGTATCCAGAAGTCGTTGAGCCGCTCCCACCACACCCGGTGCACCGCCGCGGCCAGTTCCGCCGCCCCCGCCCCGGCCGCCCGCCGGTAGGCCCCCGCGTACGCCCGTACCTTCTCCAGCTCAAGCTTCCCGGCCGGCTGTACGAAGAAGATCACCGCGGCCCGTACCGCCTCCTCCGCGCGCGGCTGGACCCCCAGCCGGTCCCAGTCGAGGATCGCGACCGGGTCCGTGCCCCGGTAGAGGACGTTCAGCGGGTGGAAGTCGCCGTGCACCCAGCCGGTGGCCGGGATGTCGGGGGTGGGCGGCCTGCGGTCGGCGTGCTGTTCCAGCAGGGTGCGCCGCTCCAGGAGGCGGTGCTCGGCCAGCTCGTCGAAGGAGTCCCGGGGGCGGCGCCCGCGCACGGCCGCCAGCAGGTCGTCGATCAGCGCGAAGGTGTCGGCGGGGTCGGGGCTCCGGTAGCCGCCGGACCGCCCCGCGAGCCCCGTGCCCGCCTCCATGACCTGTTCGAGCCCGGTGTGCACGGCCCCGAGCAGCGCTCCGAGCCGCTGCGACTGGGCGGCGGTGAGCTGGGCGCCGGCCCGGTGCCGTCCGTCGACCCAGGGGTGCAGGGCGTAGCACCGGCCGCCGATCTCCGTGACCGTGTCGCCCTCGGTGTCCTCCACGGGCGGCGCGACGGGCACGCCGAGTGACTGCAGCCGCTGGGTGGCGCGGTGCTGGCGGACGATCGTGGCGCGGTCGCCGGTGGAGTCGTCGAGGTGATGCTTGAGGAAGTAGGAGCCGCGGGTGGTGGAGACGCGGTAGCCGTGGTTGAGCAGGCCCTGGGTGACGGGCTTGCAGGTGAGCGGCTCGCCGGCATCCGGGTAGTGGCGCAGCACCTCGTCCACCGGAGGAACGGGCGGACGGGGCACGGCCGAACGGGGCACGGACGAGCACAGCACCTCGTCGGCCGGCGGAGCAGACGGAAGGGTTACAGATGAGCGCGGCACTCGCCAGATGTTAGATCACGCTGCGTTGCGGATCAGTTGACTTGCGTGGAAGCCCAGAGTGTGCGCAGAGACGAAGTGCGGGGCGACCCCCAGGTAGGCCGGGACGAACGGCTCCCCGTTCACCTGGACGGGGGCGGCGCCGAAGCGCTCCCGCTGTTCGGCGGTCGGGTGCACGATCTCGGCGGGGCCGGTGAACTGCACGGACCACAGCTCGCCGTCGTCCCCCGGGGGCGCGGCGTTGAAGTTGTCCGCTCCGTACGCCACGACCGTGCCGTCGCAGGCCTCGTGGTAGCCGAGGCCGCTGTGCATCCGCAGGACGACGCGGCCGTCGACCACGATGTGGCGGGCCACCGCCAGTATCGGGAGGGCCCGCATGCTCGTCGCCAGCCGGCCGTACCGGACGCGGCCGAGCAGTTCGATCGCGTGGAGTTCCTCAGAGGGCATGCTCTTCACTCTCCGCCACCGGGGAGGCCGGAAAAAGAGGCCGCGGCCCCAGGTGGTCCGGGACCAAAGTCCCGAAAGATCACCGAGGGCCGCGGCCGCTCCGTGCACGTCCCGGCCCTGTCGCCACGCGGCGCTCAGCCCTTCACGGCCCTGTCACCACGCAGTGCTCAGCCCTTCTCCGCCTGCAGCCTGGCCACGTACGCGGCGGCCTGCGAGCGCCGTTCCATGCCCAGCTTGGAGAGCAGGCTGGAGACATAATTCTTGATCGTCTTCTCGGCGAGGTGCAGCCGCTCGCCGATCACCCGGTTCGTCAGCCCCTCCCCGATCAGATCGAGGATCTTGCGCTCCTGATCGGTGAGACCGGCGAGCTTGTCATCGCCCCGGCCCTTCTTGCCGTCGCGCAGCCGCTCCAGCACCCGGGCGGTCGCCACCGGGTCGAGCAGCGACTTCCCGGCCGCCACGTCCCGTACCGCGTTCAGCAGTTCGTTGCCGCGGATCGCCTTCAGTACGTATCCCGACGCGCCCGCCATGATCGCGTCGAAGAGCGCCTCGTCATCGGCGTACGAGGTCAGCATCAGGCATTTGATGTTCTCGTCCTGAGAACGGATCTCCCGGCAGACCTCCACCCCGCTCCCGTCCGGCAGCCGCACATCGAGCACCGCCACATCGGGCCGGGTCGCGGGGATACGGACCAGTGCGTCCGCCGCCGTGCCGGCCTCGCCGACGACCTCGATGTCGTCCTCGACCGAGAGCAATTCATGGACTCCGCGCCGGACGACTTCGTGGTCGTCCAGCAGAAAAACGGTGATTTTTCCTTGTTCGCGCACAAAACGCAGTCTCACATACTCGCCTCTTCCCTGCCGCCGAACGGCGGGATAACGTGCCGTTGTTCCGGCGGCCTGCAAGGCTGTTCCCAGTGCTGTGACCAGCGAGAGTTCCCGACTTTTTCGATTTACTTGGAAATCCAAGCAAAATCGCAGGTCAGATAGGGTTTCGCAGTTATGCGGCGTACTGGGTAACGTGCTTTTGGCAGGGCGCTCGCCGGGGCACCTGTCACGCCTGTTCCCGGACCGAGCGGCACCCACCCCGTGCACGGGTACGGACACAGGCGAGCCGCACTGGCTTCCCGGCAGACCCCGGGGGCCGGACCGACGGAGGAGCACGCACGTGACCGTGGAGAGCACTGCCGCGCGCAAACCGCGACGCAGCAGCAAGCGGACCAGCGCCGTGAAAACGCCCGCTAAGACGCCCGCCAAGACGCCACAGAGTTCCGAGCCCGAGCTCGTACAGCTGCTGACGCCCGAGGGCGAGCGGGTGGAGCATCCGGACTACCAGATCGACCTGACCGCCGAAGAGCTGCGCGGTCTGTACCGGGACATGGTCCTGACCCGCCGCTTCGACGCCGAGGCGACCGCCCTGCAGCGTCAGGGCGAGCTGGGCCTGTGGGCCTCGCTGCTCGGCCAGGAGGCCGCCCAGATCGGCTCCGGCCGGGCCCTGCGCGACGACGACTACGTCTTCCCGACGTACCGCGAGCACGGTGTCGCCTGGTGCCGGGGCGTCGACCCGACCAATCTGCTCGGGATGTTCCGCGGTGTGAACCACGGTGGCTGGGACCCGAACACCAACAACTTCCACCTGTACACGATCGTCATCGGCTCGCAGACCCTGCACGCCACCGGCTACGCCATGGGCGTCGCCAAGGACGGCGCGGACTCGGCCGTGATCGCGTACTTCGGCGACGGTGCCTCCAGTCAGGGAGACGTCGCCGAGTCCTTCACCTTCTCCGCGGTCTACAACGCCCCGGTCGTCTTCTTCTGCCAGAACAACCAGTGGGCGATCTCCGAGCCTACCGAGAAGCAGACCCGCGTCCCGCTCTACCAGCGCGCGCAGGGCTTCGGCTTCCCCGGCGTCCGGGTCGACGGCAACGACGTACTCGCCTGTCTGGCCGTCACCAAATCGGCGCTGGAGCGGGCCCGCCGGGGCGAGGGGCCCACCCTCGTCGAGGCGTTCACCTACCGGATGGGCGCGCACACCACCTCCGACGACCCGACGAAGTACCGGGCGGACGAGGAGCGGGCCTCCTGGGAGGCCAAGGACCCGATCCTGCGGCTGCGCGCGTACCTGGAGAAGGAGGGCGCCGCCGACGAGGCGTTCTTCACCGCGCTGGACGAGGAGAGCGAGGCCCTCGGCAAGCGGGTCCGCGAGGCGGTACGGGCGATGCCCGACCCCGACCCGATCGCGATCTTCGACAACGTCTACGCGGACGGGAACCCGCTCGTCGACGAGGAGCGCGCCCAGTTCGCCGCCTACCAGGCATCGTTCGCAGACACCGCCGAGGAGAGCAAGTAGCCATGGCCATGGAAAAGATGTCCATTGCGAAGGCTCTCAACGAGTCGCTGCGCAAGGCTCTCGAAACCGACCCCAAGGTCCTCATCATGGGTGAGGACGTCGGCAAGCTGGGCGGGGTCTTCCGGATCACCGACGGGCTCCAGAAGGACTTCGGCGAGGACCGGGTGATCGACACCCCGCTCGCCGAGTCCGGCATCGTCGGCACGGCGATCGGCCTGGCCCTGCGCGGCTACCGGCCCGTCGTGGAGATCCAGTTCGACGGCTTCGTCTTCCCCGCGTACGACCAGATCGTCACGCAGCTCGCCAAGATGCACGCCCGCGCGCTCGGCAAGATCAAGCTGCCGGTCGTCATCCGGATCCCGTACGGCGGCGGCATCGGCGCGGTCGAGCACCACAGCGAGTCGCCCGAGGCGCTGTTCGCGCACGTCGCGGGCCTGAAGGTGGTCTCGCCCTCGAACGCGAGCGACGCCTACTGGATGATGCAGCAGGCCGTCCAGAGCGACGACCCGATCATCTTCTTCGAGCCGAAGCGCCGCTACTGGGACAAGGGTGAGGTCGAGACCGACTCCATCCCCGGCCCGCTGCACCGCGCCTCGGTGGCGCGTACGGGCTCCGACCTCACGCTCGTCGCGTACGGCCCGATGGTGAAGGTCTGCCTGGAAGCGGCCGCGGCCGCCCAGGAGGAGGGCAAGTCGATCGAGGTCCTGGACCTGCGCTCGATGTCCCCGATCGACTTCGACACCATCCAGACCTCGGTCGAGAAGACCGGCCGGCTGGTCGTGGTCCACGAGGCGCCGGTGTTCTACGGCTCCGGGGCCGAGATCGCCGCCCGGATCACCGAGCGCTGCTTCTACCACCTGGAAGCACCGGTGCTGAGGGTCGGCGGCTATCACGCCCCGTACCCGCCGGCGCGGCTGGAGGACGAGTACCTGCCGGGTCTCGACCGTGTGCTCGACGCCGTCGACCGCTCGCTGGCGTACTGAGGACTGGGGCGTGACAACGATGAACGACACTTCCAACGCTGCTCGCTTCCGAGAGTTCAAGATGCCCGACGTGGGCGAGGGACTGACCGAGGCCGAGATCCTCAAGTGGTACGTACAGCCCGGCGACACCGTCACCGACGGCCAGGTCGTGTGCGAGGTCGAGACGGCCAAGGCGGCCGTGGAGCTCCCGATTCCGTTCGACGGGGTGGTACACGAGCTGCGCTTTCCCGAGGGCACGACCGTCGACGTCGGCCAGGTGATCATCGCGGTGGACGTGGCGCCCGGCAGCGGTGACGCGGCCCCGGCGCCGGTCGCCGCGCCGGTCGCGGAACCGGAACTGTCGGAGCCGGAGGCTCCCAAGGGCCGTCAGCCGGTCCTGGTCGGGTACGGCGTGGCCGAGAGCTCGACCAAGCGGCGTGCCCGCAAGGGCGCCACGACGGCGGTGCCCGCTGCCGCGGCGGCGATCCAGGGCGAGATGAACGGCCACGGCGCCGTGGTCCCGGAGAGCCGTCCGCTGGCCAAGCCGCCGGTCCGCAAGCTGGCCAAGGACCTGGGCATCGATCTGGCGACGGTCGTCCCGACCGGCGAGGGCGGGATCATCACCCGCGAGGACGTGCACGCGGCTGCCGCGCCCGTACCCGCACAGGCTCCGGCGCCCGTCGCCGCCGCTCCGGTGGCGGCCGCACCCGCTCCCGAGGCGCCGGCCGAGGCCGTCGTGGGCGCGCGGGAGACCCGTATCCCGGTCAAGGGCGTACGGAAGGCCATCGCCCAGGCGATGGTCGGCAGCGCCTTCACGGCTCCGCATGTCACCGAGTTCGTCACCGTCGACGTGACGCGCACGATGAAGCTGGTGGCGGAGCTCAAGGAGGACAAGGACATGGCGGGGGTGCGGGTCAACCCGCTCCTGATCATCGCCAAGGCCCTCCTGGTCGCGATCAAGCGGAACCCGGAGGTCAACGCCGCCTGGGACGAGGCCAACCAGGAGATCGTCCAGAAGCACTACGTGAACCTGGGCATCGCCGCCGCGACCCCGCGCGGTCTGATCGTGCCGAACATCAAGGACGCGCACGAGCAGACGCTCCCGCAGCTGGCGGCTTCCCTGGGCGAGCTGGTCTCCACTGCCCGCGAGGGCCGGACCTCCCCCGCCGCGATGGCGGGCGGCACGGTGACCATCACCAATGTCGGTGTCTTCGGTGTCGACACGGGCACGCCGATCCTGAACCCGGGCGAGTCCGCGATCCTCGCGGTCGGTGCGATCAAGCTCCAGCCGTGGGTCCACAAGGGCAAGGTGAAGCCCCGTCAGGTCACCACGCTGGCCCTGTCGTTCGACCACCGCTTGGTCGACGGCGAGCTCGGCTCCAAGGTCCTGGCGGACGTCGCCGCGATCCTGGAGCAGCCGAAGCGGCTGATCACCTGGGCGTAGGTGTGCGAGATGGGCCCGCGCGAAGTTCGCGCGGGCCCATCGGCATGTCCGGCCTTTGCCGTAGGGCGAGTTCGGCGAAGACGGTCTTGCCGACGGTGCGGGGCTCGACGCCCCAGTGGTCCGCGAGCCGCGCAACGATCACGAGGCCCCGCCCGTAGCACTCGTCGTCCCCGGCCTCGCGCAGGCCGGGCAGCCGCTCGCCGCGTGCATCGCTCACCTCGATACGGAGCGTGGTCGCGGTGAGCGTGAGGTGGACGCGGAAGAGGCGGCACTGGACGGCGCCGTGCAGCAGCGCGTTGGTCGCCAACTCGCTGACCAGCAAGGCCGCGTGCGTCGGCCGCGAACCCGGTGCGGAGCTCGCAGAGCGGATCAGCGATGCGGGCGTGTGCCGTGTGCGGTGTGTGCGGGCCCCCGCGCTGTGGTGAACCAGAACAGGACCGCGCACAGGAAGGCCGCTGCCGCGAAGACCAGCGATTGTGTGACGGAGTCGTCCCGCGCGCCGGCGAGGAGCGCGCCGACCGCTGACAGTGCCAGGGCGACCGCCGGCAGCGCACGAGGGTGCCGCGTGGCGCCCGGTGCGTCGGCCGTTGGCAGCAACCTGGTTGCGAGGCTGTAGCAGGCGCAGGCCAGTAGTGTGGAGCCCAGTACGTCGCTGGGCCGGTGATGGTAGGTGGCCTGGACGGCGCCGGCGGTGACGGCGAGCCACAGCATGCCGGCCGCGGTGACGTAGGGGCGGATGCGGGGGGAAGCGACCAAGGTGGCGCCGAGGGCCAGCCCGGCGGGGATGGCCACGTGTCCGCTGGGGAAGCTCGTCTCGATGAGCGAGGCGTGCGCATCCACCAGGTCGGGGCGGGGCAGGATCATCCTGGCGAGTTCCTTGCTCCCGAGCGTGACCACGACGATCCCGGTCGCCGCGCAGCCTTGCCACCAGCACCTCCGCACCAGAGTGACGGCCGCGACAACCGCGATGCCCACGAGCAGGGTGGGCATGGCGGTGTGCTCCAGGGGCGGTAGGGCCGACGACTGGTAAGCCGCCCCCGACCAGTCGTAGATCCATGCCGGGTTGGCGCCGTTTTCGCTGAACAGGGCGTTCTCCGCCCGTTGCCCGAACGGGGTGCAGACAGCGATCAGGTAGACCACCAGGAACAACCCCACGAGGCACAGCGGAGCCGGGACTCGTAGCCGTACCGCCCGCGCGGGGCTGGGTTCGGTCGTGGTGCCCGGGTCCTGGCCGGGGTCCGGGTGCGTGGGCAGGGTCGAGGGATCTTGCTGAGTCATCGTTCTCTCTGTCTTCGTGCGGGAGCAGTGCGCTCACGCGCCGGTTTGGGCGCGAGGTGGGCCGGCAGGTCCGGTCGGCCCGCCGGGGATCTGCTCCTACTCGAAGAGCGCCCGGCTCTGCCGGCGCTGGGCGGCGATCACCAGGACCGGGAGGGGAGCGATGAGGAGGAGGAGGACGACCAGGTCCGGCAGGGACTGCATGAACCCGTTCGGCTGGATGACGATCGCCTGTGTGCGGATGAACGCGAACGTCACGACGGGGATCAGCCACCGGTAGTCACCGGTGGCGGCCGTCGCCGCCCACGCGGCGATCAGGGCAGCGACTTCGAGGGCGAACAGGCCGCGTTGGAAGGCCGGACTGATGGAGATGATGTGCAGGGACCCGGCCACGAACATGGCGAGCACGACGGGGACCAGCCAGCGGTACGAGTGGCGCCGCAGCCGGGCGGGACGGCAGGCCGCCAACACGGCGCATGCGGTGCACAGTGCCCCGGACAGCACCAGGTCATGGGCCGTTATCGGGGCGCCCAGCCCGTAGTAGCCCAGGCCCACCTTGCCCTCGTCGCCGAAGAGCGTATTGCTGTTGAACGTGGCACCGGCGTAGATCATCGCTGCTGAGGCCGGCAGGGCGATCCACGGCTTGCCACGCAGCAGGGCGATCAAGCAGACCAGCGGAAGCAGCCCGTAGGGCAGGAGCCGTGTCCGCGTGCCGGGTCCTTGCGCCCACGGGTACCAGCCGGAGGAGTGGAAGGCGATGGCATGCCGACCGGGATCGTTGTGCAGTGCCCAGTGCCACACATCCTGCAGGTACGGCACCAGCGCCAGCGCGGCGAGGGCGAGAGCGGTCAGATGGATGCCGTCCAGCCACCACGGCCGGGCCGTGTCGTCGACGACGGCACGGGCGCGGGCCTGCACCCCGGCACGCGCCACGGCGACGACTTCCCGCGGCGGGGGCCAGGAACGGCCGGGATACGCCTCGGACAGGCAGGCCAGCAACTCCTTTCCGTGCCGGGAGCGGTAGGGCTCGGGGTAGGCCGCAAGCAGCAGACGGTTCATGCCGGGGCCACCCTGGCATCTCGCGGGCGCCCGAGGACGACAGCCGCCGCCTGCCGCATCCGCAGCGCCTCCCGGCCGAGCGCCTCGGTGCCGTCCTCCGTGAGCCGGTAGTAGCGCCGCGCCCGCCCGTCCACGATCTCCTCGTCGCCGGCGGCGATCAGCCCGGCCCGCTCCATCCGCTCCAGCGCGCCGTAGAGAGTGCCGACAGCGATCCGCAGCCGCCCATCGGTGGCCTGCTCGGCAGCCTTGATGATGCCGTAGCCGTGCAACGGCCCATCCATGAGCGCAGCGAGGATGAAGTACTGCGGCTCCGTCAAGGACGGGTTCCGTCGTGTCATGCGCCGAGCATATATCGAGCTACGAAATATACTTGCCGGCCTTGGGTGGTCACCGGCGGCGCCTCCATGCCTGCGGTGAGCGTCACCCTCGTTGCCTGATGGGCCCAGCTGCACGGCGCACAGGAAAGGGCCCGGCGCACTCGGTGATGTGCGTCGGGCCCCTCGCTGCCGTGGCCGGCAGGACTACTTCTTGAAGGAGTAGTCCATGATCTTCTTCATGTCCGCGGAACGGGTGGTCGCGCTCGTGGAGGCGAGCACCGTGCCGATGACCGTCTTGCCGTTACGGGTCGCGGCGAAGACCAGGCAGTACTTGGCCGTCGGGCCGGAACCGGTCTTCACGCCGATGGCGCCGCTGTAGCTGCTGAGCATCGCGTTGGTGTTGGACCACGACATGTAGCGGTAGCCACCGGACTTCGTGGTGACCTTCTGCTTGGTCGACTTGGTCTTCACGACCGTGCGGAACGTGGAGCTCTTCATCGCGCTGCTGGCGATCTTCGTCAGGTCGCGCGGCGTCGAGTAGTTCGAGCCGTTCCCTATGCCGTCGAACGAGTCGAAGTGGGTGTTCTTCAGACCGAGGGACTTGGCCTGGGCGTTCATCTTGCCGATGAACGACTTCACGCGGGCCGCGCGGGTGGTGCCGGAGCCGAACTTGTCGGCCAGTGCGTACGCGGCGTCGCAGCCGGACGGCAGCATCAGGCCGTACAGCAGCTGGCGGACCGTGACCTTGTCGCCCACGATCAGGCGGGCCGACGAGGCGCCCTTGGAGACGATGTAGTCGCTGTACGCCTTCTGGATCGTGACCTTGGAATCCAGGTTGAGGTTCTTCTGCGACAGGACGACCTTGGCGGTCATGATCTTGGTGGTGGATCCGGTGGAGCGACGGGTGTCCGCGGCCTTGGCGTACAGGGTCTTCGCGGTGCCGTTGTTCATCACGTAACCGCCCTTGGCGGTGATCGTGGGAGTGGGCGGCGTCGCGGCCTGCGCCGTGGAGGCGAACACGCTGCCCGCGATGACGGCACCCGCGGTAAGGGCCACGGTGGCAGTGGCGGAAACGCGGTTTATGCCCTTAATGCCGATTTTCAACTTGAACGCTCCAAATGCCCCTGGAATGCGGCCACATGAGGGTGCCGCTCGGTGGTGAGACTCATGGGGGCAGGGGAAGGATGTGCTGATTCCTGAGGCAATTTCGGAAGTAAGGGCGGTTCGGGCCATGGGGTGGCGCCCATCCCGAACCTGTCCGGATCCCGGACGGGTTCCATCATGTACGCATGTTGTATCTATGCTGTGTACATGTCTGCCGCACCCCCAGCCGTGAAGCCCCCTGTGAAGTCCGCCGCGCAGTCGACCGTGAAATCTTCCGCCAAGCAGCCCCCCGCCGCCGAGCGCGTCTACGCCCATATCAAGGAGGCGGTCCTGGACCGCCGCTACGAAGGCGGCACACTCCTCACCGAAGGCGATCTCGCGACGGCCGTCGGTGTCTCCCGTACGCCCGTGCGTGAAGCGCTGCTACGGCTGGAGGTCGAGGGGCTGATCAAGCTGTATCCGAAGAAGGGTGCTCTCGTTCTCGCCGTCTCCGCGCAGGAGATCGCGGATGTGGTGGAGACCCGGCTGCTCGTCGAGGAGTTCGCGGCCCGCAAGGCCGTTCCCGCCTCGGCGCAGTTGATCGGACGGCTCGAGGAACTTCTTCAGGAGCAGCGGCAGTTGGCCGAGGCCGGGGACCTGGCCGCCGTCTCCGTGAAGGACCGCTGCTTCCACGCCGAGATCGTGCGCAACGCGGGCAACGACATTCTCTCGCGCCTCTACGACCAGCTGCGCGACCGGCAGTTGCGGATGGGCGTCGCCGTGATGGAGGCGCACCCGGGCAGGATCGCCGCCAACATCACCGAGCACGGTGAGCTGCTGGAAGCGATCAGGTCCGGTGACGCGGACGGTGCCGCACAGGTCGTGCGGCGTCATGTCAGCCGGGTCAAGGTGCTGGTCAGGGGTGAGGACCGGTGAGCTCTGCCGCCGCTCCCACCCTGTCCCTGCCCGGAGATCCACCCGGCGGCCGGCGTGCCGCGTGGGTCTGGGGCATCGGCGTCGCCGTCTACTTCGTCGCCATCATCTTCCGCACCAGCCTGGGTGTTGCCGGCCTGGACGCCGCCGACCGGTTCCACGTCAACGCCTCCGCGCTCTCCACGTTCTCCATCCTTCAGCTGCTCGTCTACGCGGGCATGCAGATACCCGTCGGCCTGATGGTCGACCGGCTCGGCACCAAGAAGGTCCTCACCCTCGGGGCCGTTCTGTTCACCCTGGGGCAGCTCGGCTTCGCGCTCTCCCCCTCGTACGGCATGGCGCTGGCGTCCAGGGCGCTGCTCGGCTGCGGCGACGCGATGACCTTCATCAGCGTGCTGCGGCTCGGTGCCCGCTGGTTCCCGGCCCGGCGCGGTCCGCTGATCGGGCAGGTCGCCGCGCTCTTCGGGATGGCGGGCAATCTCGTCTCGACGCTCTTCATCGCGCGGGCCCTGCACGGATTCGGCTGGACCACCACCTTCGTGGGCAGCTCCGCCGCCGGGGTTCTCGTCCTCGTACTTCTGCTGCTGTTCCTGAAGGACCACCCCGAGGGCCACGAGCCGCCGCCCGCCGAGCACGCGGGCGCCGCCTACGTACGCAAGCAGATCGCCGCCTCCTGGCGGGAGCCCGGCACCCGGCTCGGTATGTGGGTGCACTTCACCACGCAGTTCCCGGCCATGGTGTTCCTGCTGCTGTGGGGGCTGCCGTTCCTGGTCGAGGCACAGGGACTGAGCCGGTCCACCGCCGGTGAGCTGCTCACCCTGGTGGTGCTCTCCAACATGGCGTTCGGGCTGGTCTACGGGCAGATCATCGCCCGCCACCACGAGGCCCGCGCCCCGCTGGCCCTCGGGACGGTCACCGTGACGGCTCTGCTCTGGGCGTCGACCATCTTCTACCCGGGCGACCGTGCGCCGATGTGGCTGCTGATCGTCCTGTGCGTGGTGCTCGGCGCGTGCGGTCCCGCCTCGATGATCGGCTTCGACTTCGCACGGCCCGCCAACCCGCCGGAGCGTCAGGGCACCGCCTCGGGCATCGTGAACATGGGCGGTTTCATCGCTTCGATGACCACGCTGTTCACCGTCGGCGTGCTGCTGGACGCGACCGGCGACAACTACCGGATCGCGTTCGCCTCGGTCTTCGTGCTGGAGGCGCTCGGCGTCGTACAGATTCTGCGGCTGCACTCCCGGGCCACGCACCGCGAGCGGGACCACCATGTGATCAGCCGCGTGGAAGCCGTGCACGTACCCGTGTAACGCGCCTGATCGGCGGCGCGCCCGTCCTCGCACGACGGGCGCCGCCGACCACGGTGGGGCGGCGCCGTGGCGCTACGGCGTCACGGCGAAGTTCTGCAGGATCGCCTCCGCCAGATCCTGGTCACCCTCGACCTTGATCCGGTCCGCGACCGCACCCGCCCGCACCCGCCCGCAGGCGAGGCGGAAGTACGTCTCCCAGTCCATCGCCAGCGTCACCGCGGGCCCGAGCGACGGCGAACCGTCCACCGAGCCGCGGCCCTCCGCGTCGACCCTGACCGTGCGCAGGAACTCCACCGGCCCGTGCACATCGAGCACGACCGCCGAACTGGCCGGCGCACCCGCGTCCTTGGCGACCACCTTCGGCAGCGCGGCGAGCAGGGTGTCCCGGACGACAGAAGCGCCGGGGGAGTCCAGATTGCCGGGCTGCCCCAGCGTCGCCCGCAGATCCTGCTCATGCACCCAGACGTCGAAGGCCCGCATCCGCAGTGCCAGTTCGAGGGTCTGCTCGGCGCCGAGCGGCGCCCGGACCATGGTCTCGGGGGCACGTGTCTCGTTGCGCAGCTGACGTGCGCGGCGAATGATCGTGTACTCCAGCTCGGAGGTCATCTCCGGCGCGGTGTGGTGGCGCCGCACATCGACCTGCATCTCCATGTAGCGAGCGAAGTCGTTCTGTACATGGTAGAGATCGCGCGGCAGCGTGTGGATCGGACGCGGGTCGCCGAGCTGCTCGCACTCCATGCCGATGACGTGCGAGACGATGTCACGCACCGACCAGGCAGGGCACGGCGTACGGCGGTTCCACTCTCCCTCGGCGAGCGGCTTCACCAGCTCGGCTATCGACTCGATGGAGTGGGTCCAGGCATCGGCGTAGGTCTGGAGGCTGGGATGGACGGTCACGGGACCCCTCGTGCGGTTCTGCGGTGCATGGGCTGGAGTGCTGGGCGCGGGCGGCGGGCTGCGTGGGAGGTTCGATCGCTAAGTTACGCTGCGAGCAGGCACCCCGGCAGTGCTTTCGTGTGACGATCGTAGGCCTGTGTTGACGGCTCGAATGCCAGGACGGTGGTAGTGTGCGCGCCTCCCTCATCCAGATCGCAGTAGACCCGGACGAATCCGTCAATTCCCGTAGGCAACGCGCGGCTTCGCTGATCGCGGCCCAGCGCGGTGCGGATCTGGTGGTTCTTCCCGAACTCTGGCCGGTCGGTGCGTTCGCGTACACCGCCTTCGCGGACGAGGCCGAGCCGCTCCAGGGGCCCACCCACGACATCATGGCGAAGGCCGCGGCCGACGCCGGGGTCTGGCTGCACGCGGGCTCCTTCGTCGAGCGCGCGGCCGACCGCACCCTCTACAACACCGCGCTCGTCTTCACACCCGAGGGCGAGCGGGCCGCCGCGTACCGCAAGATCCACCGCTTCGGCTTCGACAAGGGCGAGGCGGTCATGATGGGCGCCGGCGAGGAGCTGGTCACGGTCGCCCTGCCGCAGACCACCCTGGGCCTCGCCACCTGCTACGACCTGCGCTTCCCGGAAATGTTCCGCGGCCTGGTCGACGCGGGCGCCGAGACGCTGATCGTCGCGGCGGGCTGGCCGGAGCGCCGTCGCGCCCACTGGACGCTGCTGGCCCAGGCCCGCGCCGTCGAGAACCAGTCGTACGTCCTGGCCGTCGGCACCGCGGGCACCCACGCCGGAATCCAGCAGGCCGGACACAGCATCGTCGTCGACCCCTGGGGCGAGGTGCTTGCCGAGGCGGGCGCGGACGAGGAGGTGCTCACCGTGGAGTTCGACCCGTCGAAGGTCGCCGCCACGCGCGAGCAGTTCCCGGCGCTCAAGGACCGCCGCCTGGGGCTGGCCCGGCCGGAGACGGGCAAGTAGACGTTTCACGTGAAACGCGCCGAGGTCAGCCCTCGTGCTCCTTGTCCGCGAGCACGATGACGCACACCGATACGGCGATGAGCAGTGCCGCGTCGGCGTCCTCCCGTACGACATCGATCCCGTACGTGTCCCGGACGGTCAGCCACCGCCGTGAGATCTGGGCCAGCAGTTCCCCGTCGTAGTCGATGGCGAACTCGCGGTCCAGGATCTTGCCGCTGACATCGAGATCGGTGCCGTCCACCAGCGTGACCCGGTAGTGGTTGCGCAGCAGCGACAGCCGCTTGCGCTTGATCCTGGCGAGCTGTTCGCCGTCGCGCTCGATGAGCATCGTGTCGCGCAGGCTGAGCAGCTTCTGCCGGATCTCGACCAGGACCCGGCCCTGCGTGTCCTTCAGCTCGAAGGTGTCACGCGCCCGCATCGCCTTGCCGTCCACGAGGAAGACCTTGCGGCCGTCCGAGTCCTCGATCCAATAGTCGTCACCGACAGCGAAAAGCCGTTCACGCACCAGGAATCTCATGGCTCACAGGTTCCCTCAAGGCCCTCCGGAATGCCTGGGGGCCACGGTGATGTTGACTGTCGATATGGCAACACGTGCGCGCGTCAGGGCCCCCGAGCTGATCGGCAAGGGCGGCTGGCTCAACACAGGCGACCAGCAGTACACCCTCGCTGACCTGCGAAAGCGCATCGGAATTCTGGATTTTTGAAAATAGACAACAGGGCACCGAACTCTTCGGCGCACTGAGTGTGTGCACCAAGATACGATCTGTGATCTGTACCTCCGGTTGTCCCTCGACAGGGACGGCAAGACCGCAATCGAACGGCAGGAAGCCGACTGCCGTGCCTGGGCCGAACGCAACGGACTGACCGTCCGCAAGGTCCACATAGACAGAGGGCGCTCCGGCTACAAGACCGTTGAGCGCAAGGGCTTCGACGCCGCGTTGGCGGCTGTAACGGCGGGCGTCGTCGGCACGCTGATCGTCTGGAAACTGGACCGTCTGTCCCGCAAGGGGATTGGCCAGGTGGGCAAGGTGCTGGACGACATCGAGAAGGCCGGCGGCCGTCTCGTCTCAGTCGTGGACGGTCTCGACACCTCGAATGACTCGGCGCGCATGGTCGTCGCGATGCTCGCTGAGCTCGCCCGGTCCGAGTCGAAGAATCTCGGCACGCGTGTCGGGCACGCGAAGCGCTACCTGCGCAGCAAGGGTCAGTGGATCGGCGGACAGCCTCCGTACGGGCTGCTCATCGACCCGAAGAGCAAGAAGCTCGTTCACGACCCGGAGCACGCCGTCTACGCCCGCCTGATCGCGGATGAAGCGCTCGCCGGGACATCGTTGGTCAAGATTGCCCGACTCCTCAACGAGTACGAGATCCTCTCGCCCAGGGGCGGGCAGTGGAACGCGGCCAGCATCATGCAGCTCCTGCGTTCCCCTGCGTTCGCCGGCCTGATGCCGGAGACCGAGAGCGTCGAGACGGATGACGGCGAGCGGAAGTACACGGGCAGGGTCTTCCCGTACCGCGATCCCGAGACGCTGGACACCGTCGAGATCGGCGAGGGGATCATCACGGTCGGAGAGCGTGAAAAGATCATCCGCACCCTGGAATCCAGAACGTTCGTGCACGCAGGAAAGCGGCGGCCGAAGCCTGAAGGGACGGCGCTGCTCACGGGACTCGTCTACTGCGCGGTACCTGGCTGCGGCCGCCGGATGCACCGTGTGGGCGGCAGCTATCAGTGCATGGCTCGCCGCGCGGGCAACCAGTGCATCGGAGCGTCAGCGTTGGCTGAGGCGGTTGACCAGTACGTGACGGAACAGTTCCTCACCGAGCTCCCGGCGCTCGAACCGGACGATCCGCTGCTTGTCGCGATCGTAGATCGCTGGGTGCACCGCGTGGACCCGGAGACCTTCGCGAAACGTGATGCGCTTACTGCCGAGATCCAGGATGAGAAAGCCCGCTTGGCCGACCTGGAGGACGCGCGCTATGTGCGTGGCGAGTTCAGTGGCGCCGCAGCTGTGGAACGCTACAACCGACTTTTAGAGCGGCTGAGGGGGCGCATCGAGGGGCTTCGCACCGATCTCCGCAAGCTCCCCATGCCGTCCGTGGACGTGTCACCGATGCTCGACGGCCTCACCTTGCGTGAGGCGTGGGCTGATGCGACGAACGAAGACCGGCGCGGCCGGTTGTCGCTCGCCATAGACCGGGTTGAGGTGAGCAAGGGAGTGCGCGGTCAGCGGATCATCCCTGAGCAACGCATCCAGATCCATTGGGCGAAGTTGGCGGGCACCGGCACTGCCACATGAGCACCACGGCAAGCGCCCCGCTGTCGGCAGATGACAGGCGTGACGAAGTGACGGAATGACGCTCTCGCCCGGGTTACTTCTTATAGAAGTGTTGTTGTTTCCATGAGTGGATCAGAAGCAATTGTCATTGCGTCACTTCGTCACTCGGGATGTGCAAAGTTCAGGCGAAGCCCTCGCAGCGTCCCCGACCCCAGCTCGAAAGGCGCGCGCTGGGTGCGGCTCCATTTTGGGTGATCCTTCCGCGCTGACCTGGAGGAATCCCCTTGGTAGGGGGCGAGAACGACCCCGCTAAGCCCTTCCGGAGCCCGCTGAACACCCCTTGAGTCCCGTGCTCGTCACCCTGACGAGTGGGGGATGTGGGGGCTTTGGCATCTCCCTGGTACGTAGAAGTTCGTGCAAGTTGCTGGCAGGCTCGCGTGATCCGGCGCAAGCTCGTTCATGTTGATCGCCACCCGAGCGACCGCAGGACACCATGGCGTTGCACCGGCTTGGCAAGGACCCCGAGAGCCCAAACAACGGTTCCCCTACCGTCTACTTGGACGACGAGACCGGGAACTACATCCTGCAAGGGTGGCGCGTGACGGACGCGGAGCGGCTGGCTCAGATGGACATCCCGGCCCATGAGACCGTCATCGAGTTCCCGAAGCGCATGATGCAGTTCTTTCCGGAGGTGAACGGTGGCGACGGAGCCGACGTTTGAGGACTTGTTCCGCGCCGCGAAGCACAGCGCGTACCACCTGGAGATGAGGGACGCCTACGCGCTGGATCAGGACTACGCCGAGTGGACTTCGGGCAACCGATTCGACCCGGCGGAGCGCTGGCCCTGGTGGGCCGAGCTGGTCTCCGCGTCGGTGGCTCGGGGGGTTGACGTCCGCCGGGCGCGCATCGTCTCCGAGCCGATCTCCCCGTATGTGCGCTACGAGTACGAGCTGACCAGCGGCCACAACATCAAGGCGGGTGAGTCCGTGCGCTGGCTCCCGCGCCGGGAGGCTTCCGCCCTCGCCCTACCCGGCAACGACCTGTGGCTCTTCGACGGCTCTTCGGTGCTCTTCAACCACTTCAACGGCAATGGGGAGATGACCGGTGAAGAGCTGGTCACCGATCCCGTCGTAGTGGAGCTGTGCGCGTCCGGGTTCGCGGCAGTCTGGGAGCGGGCCACGCCGCACGAGGACTACCGGCCGGTCTGATCCGGAGCAGCCCAACGTGAGTTCATCGTCGAGTGTCCAGCAAGCCCGGGAGGCCCTGGGCAAGCGCCTGCGTGAGATCCGGAAGGATTCGGGTTTGACCGCGCGGGAACTTGCTTTTCGGGCCGGCTGGCATGAGAGCAAGTGCAGCCGCGTCGAGACCGGTCGTACTGCGCTTCTGATGACGATCTCCGCGTCTGGGCGCTGCACTGCGATGCCCAGGACCAACTGGCCGACCTGATCGCCACCGCACGCAACATCGACGGGGCCTACGTCGAGTGGCGGCGGATGGAGCGGTCCGGCCTGCGGCGTGCTCAGAAGTCGGTCCTCCCGCTGTGGGAACGCACCCGGAACTTCCGCGCCTACTCGTCCTGGCTGATCCCCGGCCCCTTCCAGACGCGCGCCTGCATCGAGGCGCTTCTCAGGGCGATTCGCGACCGCCGGACGCTGCCCGATGACCTGGAAGCAGCCGTCCAAGTCCGTGTGGACAAGCAGCGGATCTTGTATTCGGGGCCGCACCGCTTCGCGTTCTCCTGGAGGAGAGCGTCCTACGCCACCGAATTGGGGGCGCCGACACCATGGCCGGGCAACTCGGCCATCTCCTCTCCGTGGCAACGCTGCCGAACGTCAGCCTTGGCGTGATCCCGCTGAGCGCAGACCGTACGGCCTTGTGGCCGGTAGAGGACTTCTGGGTCTTCGATGAGGCACAGGTCAACGTCGAGTTGGTCTCTGCGTTCCTCACGATCACTCAGCCCCACGAGATCAGCATGTACGCCCACACCTTCGCTGGCCTGGCAGAACTGGCCGTCTACGGCGCCCCAGCGCGCGCGCTGATCACAGCAGCCATCGACTCTCTCGGGTGATCGGGCGCAAGTCCGCGCAAGTTGGTTGAGGCCCGCTCCGCGCCGTTCCTAGCGTGGTCGTCAGACGGACGACATGAGGAGCAGGGCCGTGAAGCCGATCACGTATGCGCAACCCCTGGTAGAGCTGCCGCTGCGGTCCGACCCGGAGCCCGCACCGGTCGCCGGCTGTGGAGTCTGCTCCGCCCTGGCCGCCCAGCGCCAGGACGCCCGCCTGACGGGTGACGGCTCGACGGTCAGCGGCTGCAACGTGGAACTCCGGAACCACCCGCACCCCGGGGAGCCGGGATGAGCGTGAAGGCCGTACTGCGGTACGTGAGCTACGTCATGCACCGCCACCCCTCGGCGGAGACCACGGCAACCGCGCGCTGTCTGAACCCGGACTGCCAGTGGATCTCCGCATCGACCAGGAACGCGGACGTGTGCACCGACATGTGCATCCGGCACACCGGCCGGACCGGTCACATGACCTTCCTACGGGAGTTCTCGGAGGTCGCTGTGGTGGAGCGTATGTCCTGAGCAAGTGCTTCGTACGGGCGTGAACCTGCGTTCACGGGCGGATGGCAAGCTTGAAGCATGAACGATGCCGCCCCGGCGCCCACCCCCGCGCCCGCGCCCCGACGTGCCCGTGTCCGTGCCCCCGAGCTGATCGGCAAGGGTGGCTGGCTCAACACCGGAGGCAAAGAGCTCACCCTCGCCGACCTGCGAGGTAAGTGCGTTGTTGTTGATTTCTGGACGTTCTGCTGTGTGAATTGTCTGCATGTCCTCGATGAGCTGCGCGAGCTGGAGGAGAAGCACCGCGACACCGTCGTGATCATCGGTGTGCACTCGCCGAAGTTCGTCCACGAGGCCGAGCACCAGGCCGTCGTCGACGCCGTCGAGCGGTACGAGGTCCACCACCCGGTCCTCGACGACCCGGAACTGGCGACGTGGAAGCAGTACGCCGTACGGGCCTGGCCCACGCTCGTCGTCATCGATCCCGAGGGCTATGTCGTCGCCCAGCACGCGGGCGAGGGCCATGCGCACGCCATCGCGAAGCTGGTCGAGGAGCTGGAGGCCGAGCACGGCGCGAAGGGCACGCTGCGCCGCGGCGACGGCCCCTACGTCGCGCCCGAGCCGGTCGCCACGCATCTGCGTTTCCCGGGCAAGGCCCTGCTCCTGCCCGACGGCGGGTTCCTCGTCTCCGACACCACCCGCCACCGCCTGGTCGAGATCGAACGTGACGGTGAAACGGTTCGCCGTCACGTCGGTACGGGGGACAGGGGGTTCGCCGACGGCGGGCCCGAGGAGGTCCGGTTCTCCGAGCCGCAGGGGCTGGCCGTGCTGCCCGACGGCCGGATCGCGGTCGCCGACACCGTCAACCACGCCATCCGCGCCCTCGACCCCACCACCGGGATGACGACGACCCTCGCCGGTACCGGCCGCCAGTGGTGGCAGGGTTCGCCGACGACCGGCCCGGCCCGCGAGGTCGACCTCTCCTCCTCCTGGGACGTCGCCTGGTTCGCGGACCGGCTGTGGATCGCCATGGCGGGCGTGCACCAGCTGTGGACGTACGACCCCGCGACGGAGACCGTGCAGGTCGCGGCGGGCACGACCAACGAGGGCCTGGTCGACGGGCCGGCCGACGAGGCCTGGTTCGCCCAGCCGTCGGGGCTCGCCACGTCGGCCGACGGGGAGCGGCTGTGGGTCGCCGACTCGGAGACGTCCGCCCTGCGGTACGTCGAGCGCGACGGCACCGGCTTTGCCGTCCGTACGGCCGTCGGCACCGGCCTCTTCGACTTCGGACACCGCGACGGTGCCGCGGATCAGGCCCTGTTCCAGCATCCGCTGGGCGTGACCGCGCTGCCCGACGGGTCCGTCGCCGTGTGCGACACGTACAACCACGCGCTGCGGCGCTACGACCCCGCGAGCGGTGAGGTCACCACCCTGGCCACGGATCTGCGCGAGCCCAGCGATGCCGTGCTGGTCGAAGGCGATCTCGTCGTCGTCGAGTCCGCCCGGCACCGGCTGACCCGGCTGCGCCTCCCGGAGGAGGCCGCACGCGTCGCCGGCCAGGCACACCACACGCAGCGCGCGGCCACCGAGATCACCCCGGGCACGCTCCGGCTCGATGTGGTCTTCCAGGCCCCCGCCGGGCAGAAGCTGGACATCCGGTACGGTCCCTCGACCCGGCTGCTGGTCTCGGCGACCCCGCCCGAGCTGCTGGCGGAGGGCTCCGGTCCCGGTACCGATCTGTTCCGCGACCTGGTCCTGGCCGACGGCGTCACCGAGGGCGTCCTGCATGTGTCCGCGATGGCGGCGTCCTGCGACGACGACCCGGAGAACGAGTACCCGGCCTGCCATGTCCACCAGCAGGACTGGGGCGTCCCCGTCCGCATGACCGCGGAAGGAACGCCCCGGCTGCCGTTGGTGCTGGCAGGGATGGACGAGCAGGCCTGACGGCGCGCGGAGCCCCGGACACGGAGGGCCTTCTGCGGCGGGGTAGGGGCCGCGCCCCGCGGGGCGCGTCGTACGGCCCGGCTCAGCGGGTCAGGAGGTGCCCGCCTGCTTCATGGAGCTCACCGCTTCGGCGATCGTGCTCCGGTACAGGCCGAGCTTCGGGTCGCGCACCTTCACATCGGGGCCGAGATCGAAGTTCTGCGTCTCCGCGTTGGGCATGTGGTCGCCGTCGGCGAGCACGTTCATCTCGTCGATCCAGGTCAGGCCGTTCGCACCGCTCGGGTTGAGGTCGATCACGGCGATGGCGGCCGTCTTGGGCTTGACCGGGTACGCGGGTGCGCCGCCCAGGCCGCCGGGAACGGTCGGCTGGATGTCGGAGCTGTGGTCCGAGGCCTTCGCGGCGCCCAGGCTGACCCGCGGGAAGTAGCTCAGGCCGCAGGAGTTCGCGCCGACGTTGTTGACCTCGATCACCTGCTGGGTGGCCGAGCCCTCACGGGGGTACACGCGCACCGACAGGTCCCCGCTCTTGCACGGGTGCTTGTAGGCGTAGCTGTCGCTGGTGTCGCCGCCCGTCTTGGCGCTGCCGTTGGACGTGCCGGTCTTCGAGGTGCCCGTCTTCGTGGCTCCGGTGTTCTGCCCGGCACCGCCGGTCTTCGCGGTGCCCGTGGTCGTCGCGTCGGTGGCGTCCGCCGAGGCGGCAGCCGCTGCGGAGTCGTTCTTCGCCGGGCCGGCGGACTTCGTGCCGGAATCGTCGCCGCCACAGGCGGTGAGGGCCAGGGCGAGCACGGCGGTGGTCGCGGCGGCAAGGACGGTGGTGCGGTTGCGGAGCGTACTCATGAAAATTCCCCCGACTGTGACGGTGAGGCGAACGCCGGGTCATTGGCGAGCGCCTCTGACCTGCTGACATGTATGAGTCTGGGGTCCGCCGCTCATGTTCTGCTGCCGTCCCGCTAATGTCCCGCTGACGCCCCGCCCCTCACTCCACGTCGCTGCGCGGGGCGCGGCTCACCCGTCGTCGGCGAGCCGCCGGACCGCCTGTTCGTACCGTTTGCGGTACTCCGACTGCGCCGTCACCCGCAGCAACGCTTCGAGGGCCCGTACTGCTCCCTCGTCGTAACCGGCGCGCTCCGCCTCCTCGGCCGCCCGGTCCAGCAGCCGGATGCCTTCGCTCTCCTCGCCGAGCGCCAGACGGGCCTCGCCGCTGGTGGTCAGCAGCAGCACCCGGCGTGCGGCCTCCTCATGCTCGGGCCCGAGGTCGAGCGCTGTCCGGGCGGAGTCGAGGGCGTCCTGCGGCCGGTTCGCGGTGAGCTGTATCCGGGCGAGGTGTTGGAGGGCGAGCATCTCGGTGTGCGCGTCGCGTTCTTCGCGGGCCAGGGCCACGGCCCGTCCGCAGCCCTCCAGCGCCATGTCGAGCGCGCCCTGTTCGGCCTGCACGACGGCCAGGTTGATCAGCGCGGTCGCCTCGCCGAGCCGGTCACCGGCCTGCCGGGCGAGGCCGGGCGAGCGCTCCAGCAGGGTGACGGCCTCGTCGGTCCTGCCCTCCTCGGTCAGCACCCAGCCCAGCAGATTGATCACCCGCGACTCGGCGTACGGATCGCTCTCGGTGCGGGCGGAGTCCAGCGCCAGTTCCAGCAGCGGGGCCCAGCTGTCCCGTACCCGCCACACCACCTGCGGCCACTGGAGCAGGATGATCCGCCAGGCCCGGTCGTCGAGCCCGGCGGCCCTGGCCGCGACGGCGGCCAGGGCCAGGTCGTCGCGTTCGGTGGCCAGCCAGCGCATCGCCGCCGCCCGGTCGGTGAAGTCCCTTGTCGCGGCGGGGCGGTGGTAGTCGTCCGGCAGGACGAAACAGGGCTCACCGCCGGGTTCGGCCGTGTCGGCGGCGGCGAGTGCGGTGGCGATGTAGTGGTCGAGGACACCGACGAGGGCCTCGGACCCGGACGCGGGGTCCAGACCGCGGGCGTAGAGGCGTACAAGATCGTGCAGCACCCAGCGCCCGGGCGCCGTCTCGGTGACGAGGTGGGCGGCGGCGAGCCGTTCCAGCGCCGCTGCCGCGGCGACCGGGTCCGTGCCGGCGAGCGCGGCGGCCGTGTACGGGTCGAAGTGGCTGCCGGGGTGGTGGCCGAGCCGGGCGAACTGGTGGACGGCGTCCGGCGGCAGCTGCTGCACGGTCAGCCGCAGCGCGGCCGAGACACCGGTGTCGTCCACGTCGAGGTACGTCAGCCGGCTGCGCTCGTCGGCCAGTTCGTCGGCCAGTCCTGCCAGTGTCCACTGCGGACGCCCCGCCAGCCGGGCCGCGGTGACACGCAGGGCGAGCGGCAGGCCTCCGCAGAGCGCGGCGAGCCGGCGGGCCGCCACCGGTTCGGCGAGGACCCGGTCCTCGCCGAGGACACCGGCCAGCAGGGCCGTACTGTCCTGCGGTTCGAGTATGTCGAGCGGTACGGGACGGGCCGCGTCCGAGGCGATGAGGCCTTCCAACCGGTGCCGGCTGGTGACCAGCGTGACGCAGTCGGTACCGCCCGGCAGCAGTGGTCTGACCGTGGCGGAGTCGCGGGCGTTGTCGAGGACGACGAGCAGCCGGCGCCGGTCGGTCAGGGAACGGAAGAGCGCCGCCGCGGCGGGGACGGACTCGGGGACGCGGCGCGGCGCGACGCCGAGCGCCAGCAGGAACTCACGCAGCACTTCGATGAGCGCGGGCTCACCGGTGTCACTGAATCCGCGCAGATCGGCGAAGAGCCGTCCGTCAGGGAAGGCGGCGGGGTTGCGGTGCGCCCACTGGAGGGCCAGCGCGGTCTTTCCCACGCCGGCCGGTCCGGTGACCAGACAGACGGGCGCCTCGCCGGCCGCGGCCCGGGTGAGCGCGGCCAGTTCGGCGCCCCGCCCGTGGAAGCCGCGGGGTGCACGGGGCAGCAGATCGGTGCGGTGCGGCTCGCCGACGAGGGACGGCGGGGGGAGGGGACGGGGAGACGGCAGGCCGGGGGCCAAGTCCGTACCGGCTCCCACCCTGTCCCCCGTACCTCTGATCGAGCCGCCCGGGCGGTCGGCCGGCTCGGCTCCCGCAGCCGGCCCGGCCCGACGCTCGGCCACCGGGCGGGCCACGGCCACAGCCCCGTTGCTGTTGGCGATGCCCGTGCCGTTGCCGTGGCCGCTCCCGCCGCCGTGGCTTCTCTCGCTGCCCGTGCCACTGCCGGAGCCGTTGCGTGGCCGGCCCGGACCGCGCATCGGCGCTGCCGGGCCGTCGGCCGTGTTCCGTCGGGCGTCCGGTGCGATGTCCTGTGCGGCGTCCGGCCCGGGGTCGCCGCGCAGGATCAGCGCGTACGCGTCGGCGAGCTCGTGCCCCGGGTCGACCCCCAGCTCATCGGCGAGCAGTCGCCTCGTGCGGTGGAACCAGTCCAGTGCCTCCGACTGACGACCCGCCCGGTACAGCGCCGTCATCAAGGCCGCCGCCAGCGACTCCCGCATCGGATGCGCAACCGCTTCCGCCCGTAGTACCGACGCGGCCCGGTTGTGCTCCCCCAACATCGCGTAGGCGAGCGCCAGTTGCTCGACCGTCGCCAGCCGTGACTCCTCCAGCGAGTGCGCGGCTGCCTGGAGCGGCGGACCGGCGAACGCGCCGTTGAGCGCCGGTCCCTGCCACAGCGACAGGGCTTCCTTGAGCATCAGTACGGAGTCGGAGGGGCTGCGCTGCTCCCGCGCCAGCATCAGCAGTTCCTCGAACCGCTGGGAGTCCAGCAGGGTTTCCGGTACCCGCAGCAGATACGCGTCGCCGAGGGTGACCAGCTCCACTCCGTACGCCTCCGAGTCCGCGCCCACCAGGAGGGCGCGCAGCCGGGACACATGCCCCTGGATGACGCCACGGGCGTGCAGCGGCGGTGTGTCGTCCCACAGGCAGTCCGTCAACCGGGCGATGGGGACCGGTGTGTTGGCGGACAGCAGGAGCGCGGCGAGCAGGCTGCGGCGTTTGGCGGGACCGAGTGGCAGCGGCCCGGTGAGTGTGTCGACGGAGACGGTGCCGAGCAACCGGAACTCCACGAGTGTCTCCCCTTCCGGGCGGGATACGCCCGAGGTGGGGCTCGGGACAAGTCCCAGAATATCGGGGGTTCGGAGGGGTCGACGACGGGTCACGCCCGGTCGGCAGGGCGCGACCTGACCGGCGCCGTGGGGCAGGGGTAGCGGCGCTCGTCCTCGGACACGACAGTGGTGCTGGGCGGCACGACCATCCGGCGACGCCGCGCGATGCTCGCGTAGACGAAGACCCCGATGACGCCGACGATCATCATGATCCAGCCGACCAGGTCGACGTCGACGGTGTCCATCTTCCAGTCGGTGGCGAAGGCCGGTATCGCCCCGGCGCCGATGAGGATGATGCATCCTCCGAGTCCCATGAATCCCGCATCCTCGACGGCCCGGCGGTTCCGGGCCGGTGTACGGATCGCGTACCCGGCCCGGCAACGACCACGCCCCGGGGCTGCGGTCGGGGCGGGGGAGACTCAGCCCGCCAGGAACGCCGTCATCGCGTTGGCCAGCAGATACGGGTCGTCCGCGCCGCACAGTTCACGGGCGCTGTGCATCGACAGGATCGCGACGCCGATGTCCACGGTCTGAATGCCGTGCCGGGCGGCGGTGATCGGGCCGATCGTGGTGCCGCACGGCATCGAGTTGTTGGAGACGAACGTCTGCCACGGCACGTCCGCCTTCTGGCACGCCGCCGCGAACACGGCCCGGCCGCTGCCGTCGGTCGCGTAGCGCATATTGACGTTGACCTTGAGGATCGGTCCGCCGTTGACCACCGGGTGGTGGGTCGGGTCGTGGCGCTCCGCGTAGTTGGGGTGGATCGCGTGACCGGTGTCCGAGGAGAGACAGACGGTCCCGGCGAAGGCGCGGGCCCGGTCCTCGTACGTACCGCCGCGGGCGAACACCGAGCGTTCCAGGACCGTGCCGAGCAGCGGTCCGTCGGCGCCGGTGTCGGACTGTGAGCCGTTCTCCTCGTGGTCGAAGGCGGCCATGACCGGGATGTACGGAAGTTCGGCGTCCGGCTGCCCGGCGACGGCGGCGAGCGCGGCGGTCGCGGAGTGCACGGAGAGCAGGTTGTCCATCCTGGGTCCGGCCAGCAGCTCACGGTCCCGGCCCAGGTAGGCGGGCGGCTCGACGGGGTGCGGCATCAGGTCCCAGCCGGTCACGTCCTCCGCGTCGACGCCCGCCTCCTCGGCGACGAAGCGGATCAGGTCGCCTTCCTCGACGTCCCCGAGCCCCCAGATCGGCTGCATGTGCTTCTGCCGGTCGAGCTTCAGGCCGTCGGGGTTGGCGGAACGGTCCAGATGCACGGCCAGCTGCGGCACGCGCAGGAGCGGCCGGTCGATGTTCACCAGCCGGTGCGTGCCGTCGCGCAGCGAGATCCGGCCGGCGAGACCGAGGTCCCGGTCGAGCCAGGTGTTGAGGAGCGTCCCGCCGTAGATCTCCACGGCGATCTGCCGCCAGCCGTACGCCCCGGTGTCGGGCAGCGGCTTGACCCGCAGATTCGGCGAGTCGGTGTGCGCCCCGACGATCCGGTACGGAGTGTGCGCCGCGGCGCCCTCCGGCACGTACCAGGCCACGATTGCACCGCCGCGCAGGACGTACTTCCCCCCGCTGGTGCCGTCCCAGGCCGCGGTCTCCTCGACCTGTCGGAACCCGGCCTTCTCCAGCCGCTCGGCCGCGGTGGCCACGGCGTGGTACGGGGAGGGGGAGGCCATCAGGAAGGCCATCAGATCGTCGGTGTGACCGCGGTCGAAGCGGAGGGAGGAACTCATGTTCTTCACTGTAACGAGGCCGGACCGGGGGGTTTCACCGTCGCCCCGCGGGCGGTGCCGCGGGGCGTCCGCGGAGGCCGGGGCGCGTGCGGGGAGGCCGGGCCTACAGCCGGTCGATGGCGGTCAGGTCGATGTCGATGTCGTACGGGGCGGAGAGCTTCAGCCGGTCGTGGTGGACGCCGGTGGGGACGTATTTCTTGTTGACCGGGTCCAGCTGATACGTCCAGACCACGGGCCGGTCGTTCTCGGCCATCTCGACGAGCCAGAAGTTCGGGATGCCCGCCCCCGCGTACTTGTGCGGCTTGGTGTCGCGGTCCCTGGCCTCGGAATCGGGCGAGACGACCTCCACGGCGAGCAGGACATCGGCGGCCCGGTAGCGGGTCTGGCGCTGGTCCCCGTCCGCTTCGGCCGTCACCACGACGAGGTCGGGTTCCGGGGCGTTGCGTTTGCCGAGCACGACGGCCATTTCGCGGCGAACGCGCAGATCTTCCGGAACGTGGCTGCGCAGCCCCTGTTCCAACAGATACATCGCCAGCGTGTGGAACTTCCGCTGCGGACTCACGAAAACGAGGCTCCCGTCGATCAGCTCTGTGTGCGGCGGGAGGTCGTGAAGCGTGAACAGGTCGTCCGCGGTGTAGCCGTCCGGCGGCGGGACCGGCCACTTGGAATCGTCGCGCCACAGCTGCGACGCTTCGGGCAGTGCCTCGGCGGTCATGGTTCCTCCCATGGACGGGATTCTCGGCCCTGCACTCAGCGTACCCAGCTGATACGACAGCACCGCCACCCGAAAGCGTGTCCGGGTGACGGTGCGCGTTGACGATCTCGGGTGGAGAAGGCCTAGAACGCGGCCTCGTCCAGCTCCATCAGCGAGTTGTCGACGGACTCGGCGAGCGCGCGCTCGGCGGAGACGCCCGGCAGGACGTTCGCGGCGAAGAACTTCGCGGCGGCGATCTTGCCCTGGTAGAAGGCGACATCCTTCGCGGAGGCGGCCGGCAGCTTCTCGGCCGCCACGGCCGCGCCCTTGAGCAGCAGGTAGCCGACGACGACATCGCCGGAGGCCATCAGCAGGCGGGTGGTGTTGAGGCCCACCTTGTAGATGTTCTTGACGTCCTCGCCGGTCGCCGTGAGGTCGGTGATCATCGTGCCGACGATCGCCTCCAGGTCCACGGCCGCCTTGGCGAGCGAGTCCAGCGCACCGGACAGTTCCTCGTTGCCCTGGGCGCCCGCGAGGAACTTCTTGATCTCCTCGGAGAGAGCATTCAGCGAGGCACCCTGGTCGCGGACGATCTTCCGGAAGAAGAAGTCCTGGCCCTGGATCGCCGTCGTGCCCTCGTACAGGGTGTCGATCTTGGCGTCACGGATGTACTGCTCGATCGGGTACTCCTGGAGGTACCCGGAGCCGCCGAACGTCTGGAGCGACTGCGCCAGCTGCTCGTACGACTTCTCGGAGCCGTAGCCCTTCACGATCGGGAGCAGCAGGTCGTTGAGGCCGTGCAGCGCCTTGGCGTCCTCGCCCGCGGCCTCCTTCTCCTGGATCGCGTCCTGGACGGAGGCGGTGTACAGCACGAGGGAACGCATGCCCTCCGCGTACGCCTTCTGCGTCATGAGCGAGCGGCGCACGTCGGGGTGGTGCGTGATGGTGACCTTGGGGGCGGCCTTGTCCATGAACTGCGACAGGTCCGTGCCCTGGACGCGCTCCTTGGCGTACTCCAGCGCGTTCAGGTAGCCGGTCGACAGGGTCGCGATGGCCTTCGTGCCGACCATCATGCGGGCGAACTCGATGATGCGGAACATCTGGCGGATGCCGTCGTGCTTGTCACCGATCAGCCAGCCCTTGGCGGGGTGCTGGTCGCCGAACGTCATCTCGCAGGTGTTGGACGCCTTGAGGCCCATCTTGTGCTCGACGTTCGTCGCGTACACGCCGTTGCGCTCGCCCAGCTCGCCGGTGGTCCAGTCGAAGTGGAACTTCGGGACCATGAAGAGCGAGAGGCCCTTCGTGCCCGGACCTGCGCCCTCGGGGCGGGCCAGCACGTAGTGGATGATGTTCTCGGACATGTCGTGCTCGCCCGAGGTGATGAAGCGCTTCACACCCTCGATGTGCCAGGAGCCGTCCTCCTGCTCGACGGCCTTCGTGCGGCCCGCGCCGACGTCCGAACCGGCGTCCGGCTCGGTCAGCACCATCGTCGAGCCCCACTGCTTCTCGACGGCGATCTCGGCGATCTTCTTCTGCGCCTCGTTGCCCTCGTCGAAGAGGATGCCGGCGAACGCCGGGCCCGAGGAGTACATCCAGACGGCCGGGTTCGAGCCGAGCAGCAGCTCCGCGTAGGACCAGATCAGGGAGCGCGGGGAGGTGGTGCCGCCGATCTCCTCGGGCAGGCCCAGACGCCAGTACTCGGAGTCCATGAACGCCTGGTACGACTTCTTGAAGCTCTCCGGGACCGGCGCGGTGTTGGTCTCCGGGTCGAAGACCGGCGGGTTGCGGTCGGCGTCGGCGAAGGATTCGGCCAGCTCGTTCTCCGCGAGGCGGGCGACCTCGTCGAGGATGCTCTTCGCCGTCTCGACGTCCATCTCGGCGAACGGGCCGGCGCCGTACGTCTTGTCGCGCCCGAGCACCTCGAAGAGGTTGAACTCGATGTCGCGGAGATTCGACTTGTAGTGCCCCATGGGAAGGCTCCGTAATCAATAGCAGTGGCATGCAGCACCCCGGGAAGGGGCGTGGGCCGGGCGGGCGACGAGCTGGCGGTGCGTATATCAGCTGACCTCTCCGATGATGCTACCCGCCAGTAATAAGACGCAACCCCTCAAGGGCCTGATGTGTCCGATTACTCTTTGCGGTATGTACGGCTACGACCAGAACCCGGGCGCACAGCAGCAGATGGGTGGCGGCTACGGCGAGCAGCCGCTGTATCCCGAGCCCTCGCCGCCGTCCCTGGGGGACGCGGTGCGGGCCTTCACCACCGGCTCGCTGTCCGCCGAGGACTTCCAGCAGATCTTCGCGACGTCGAAGGTCTACTGTCCGCGCGGCGACAACCCCGGATTCCTCGCGCTGCACAACACTCAGCAGCCGGTGATCCCGATGTTCACCACGCTCAAGGAGCTGCGGCTGTACGCGGGCAAGGAGTCCAAGTACTTCGTGATCACCGGGGCCGAGGTGATCGACCTGCTGCCGACCGGCTACGGCTTCGTCCTCGACATGGAGGGTGAGCACCGGATGGTCTTCGACGCCAAGGCCGTGGAGCAGATGGTCGACTTCGCGATGCGCCGTATGTACGGCTGACGTCCGAGTCTTCCGGAAGGGGCCCGTGCCGATCGGTACGGGCCCCTTCTCGTTGTCGTGGGCGGTGCGGGAATGAACGACGCCTTGCGGGATGTTCACCATTCAACTAAATTGAACTCAGGACAATCCCGGAGGTGGCTCCCATGCCCGCAGTGACCGTCGAAAACCCACTGACCCTGCCCAAGGTCGCCGCCTCGGGCGACGCCACGGCCCGTCCCGTGCTCGCCGTCACCACGGCGCCGAGCGGATTCGAGGGCGAGGGCTTCCCGGTTCGCCGCGCGTTCGCCGGGATCAACTACAAGTACCTCGACCCGTTCATCATGATGGACCAGATGGGCGAGGTGGAGTACGCGGCCGGAGAGCCGAAGGGCACCCCCTGGCACCCGCACCGCGGCTTCGAGACCGTCACGTACCTGATCGACGGAACCTTCGTCCACCAGGACTCCAACGGCGGCGGCGGAACCATCCGCAACGGCGACACCCAGTGGATGACCGCCGGGTCCGGCCTCCTCCACATCGAGGCCCCGCCGGAGTCCCTCGTGATGTCGGGCGGTCTCTTCCACGGCCTCCAGCTCTGGGTGAACCTGCCCAAGGCCGACAAGATGATGGACCCCCGCTACCAGGACATCCGCGGCGGCCAGGTCCAGCTCCTCGCCTCCCCGGACGGCGGCGCGCTGCTCCGCGTCATCGCCGGTGAGCTCGACGGGCACGAGGGCCCCGGCATCACCCACACCCCGATCACGATGATCCACGCCACCGTCCGCCCCGGCGCCGAGGTGACCCTGCCGTGGCGCGAGGACTTCAACGGACTCGCGTACGTGCTCGCCGGGCGCGGCACCGTCGGTGCGGAGCGCCGCCCCGTCCACATGGGGCAGACCGCGGTCTTCGGCGCCGGTTCCTCGCTGACCGTCCGCGCGGACGAGAAGCAGGACGGCAACGCCCCGGACCTGGAGGTCGTCCTGCTCGGCGGCCGTCCGATCCGCGAGCCGATGGCGCACTACGGGCCGTTCGTGATGAACAGTCAGGCCGAACTGAAGCAGGCCTTCGAGGACTTCCAGGCCGGCCGCCTCGGTACGGTGCCCGCCGTCCACGGAATGTGAGACCGGCGGACGGAGTGGACATCACACCCGCACCGTGATCGGGTGGGAGGGTGCAGACCCCAAACCCCCTCCTGCCCGACGGCGCGCGGCGTACAGCCGCCTGGTGCGGTGTCGTTCTTCTCGTCACCGGGGTTGCCGCGGTCGCGGTCTGGCTGTGCATCATCTTCAAGACCGCGGTCACCCCCGTTCTGCTCGCGCTCCTCGGTACGGCGCTGCTCGGCCCGGTCCACCGCCGGCTGACCGCCCGCGGGATGAACCGCTCGCTGGCCGCGGGGCTCACCTGCGCCCTGCTCGTCGCGGTGGTCGGCGGGGCCGGTTACATCGTCGTCACCGCGCTCGTCGACACCGGTGACCAGATCGTCCGCTCGCTGAAGGACGCCGGGCAGTGGGTCGTCGACCACTTCGGGATCAGCAAGCAGACCAATGTGAACGACCTCGTCGCGAACGCCCAGAAACTCGTCCAGAGGTTCGGCGCGAGCGCGGCGGGCGGGCTCCTCTCCGGGATCAGCCTGATCGGCTCGCTGCTCGCGACCAGTGTCCTCGCCCTCCTGCTCACCTTCTTCTTCCTGCGCGACTCCGACAAGGCCGTGAGTCTCGCCCACGCGGTCGCTCCGCGCGGTACCGGGGGCCTGGTCGAGGCCATGGGGCGGCGGGCCTTCGAAGCCGTCCAGGGCTTCATGCGCGGCACCACGTTCATCGCGCTGATCGATGCCGTCTGCATCACGGTCGGGCTGCTGATCCTGCGGGTGCCGGGCGCGGTGGGGCTCGGTGCGCTGGTCTTCGTCGGCGCCTACATCCCCTACCTCGGGGCGTTCCTCTCCGGTGCGGTCGCGGTCCTGGTCGCGTTCGCCGACCGGGGATTCGTGATCGCACTGTGGGCGCTGGGGGTCGTGCTCGCCGTACAGGTGCTGGAGGGCCATGTCCTGCAGCCGATGATCCAGAGCCGTACGGTCCAGATGCACCCCGCCACCATCATGATCGCGATCACCGCGGGCGCCAGCGTGGCGGGCCTGCTGGGCATGCTGCTCGCGGTACCGGCCTGCGCGGCGGCCTTCGGCATCATCGGCGAACTGCGCGGAGAGCGTTCCGGCCCGTCCGGCGTTTGAGGACGGAACCGTCCACGCGCAAGGCGCGAGCACGACGACCCGGTTCAGTCCCCTGCCCCCGACTCGTACAGCTCGAACCAGATCGACTTCCCCGCCCCCTGCGGATCCACACCCCACGCATCGGCGAGCATCTCCATCAGCAGCAGCCCCCGTCCGCTGGAAGCCATCTCCCCGGGCCGCCGCTTGTGCGGCAGCTCATCGCTGCCGTCGGCCACCTCCACCCGCAGCCGACGCTCGCCGTGCTCCCCCGTCGCCTGGGCGACCATCAGCGCGTCCCCGTCCGTGTGGACGAGGACATTGGTGGCCATCTCGGAGACCATCAGCACCGCCGCGTCGACCTGCTCCGGATCCGCCCAGTCGTGCAGCAGCTCCCGCAGCTGCTGCCGGGCCGCCGCGACCCGCGCCGGCTCGGCCTGCGCGATGGTCAGCGCGGTGCGCCTCGGCGCCGTCTCCCTCGGCGTCCCACCGTCGCGCCGCAGCAGCAGCAACGCGATGTCGTCCTCCCGGCGGTCCGCAAGCGGCCCGGTCGTGTAGTGCGACGTCGGCCCGTGCACGGCCTGGACAAGGGCATCGGCGAGCTTCTCCAGATCGGACGTGTCCCGTTCCAGGACCGGCCGCAGCCGGACCCAGCCGGTCCACATGTCATGGCCGCCGGTCTCGATCAGCCCGTCAGTACAGAGCATGATCGTTTCTCCGGCCTCCAGGGTGAGCCGGGTCGTCGGATAGTCGGCGTCCGCCTCGACGCCGAGCGGCAGCCCGCCCTCGGTCTGGCGGATCAGCGCCGTCCCGTCGGCGGTCATCACCACCGGATCGGGGTGGCCGGCCCGCGCGATGTCGAGGACGCCGGTCTCCGGGTCGGCCTCCGCGTACAGACAGGTCGCGAAGCGCGGCCCGGTCTCCTCCCCGTCCTCGTACGCATCGGTGAGCCCGGAGAGGAACCGCGACGCACGGGAGAGCACCGCATCCGGGCGGTGCCCCTCGGCGGCGTACGCGCGCAGGGCGATCCGCAACTGCCCCATCAGGCCCGCGGCTCGCACATCGTGGCCCTGGACGTCACCGATGACGAGGGCGATACGGCCGTTGGGGAGCGGAATCTTGTCGTACCAGTCGCCGCCGACCTGGAGCCCGCCGCCGGTCGGGATGTAGCGGGCGGCGACCTCCATCCCCGGGATGTCGGGGCCGAGGGAGGGCATCATCGAGCGCTGCAGTCCCAGCGACAGCTCCCGCTCGGTCTCGGCGACCCCGGCCCGGGTCAGCGCCTGGGCGAGCATCCGGGCCACGGTCGTCAGCACGGACCGCTCGTCCGGCGAGAACGACACCGGGTGGCGGAACCCCGCCATCCAGGCGCCCATGGTGCGCCCCGCCACGATCAGCGGCACAAAGGCCCACGAGCGGCGCCCGAAGCGGCCGGCGAGCGGCCAGGTGGCCGGGTAGCGGCGGCTGTAGTCCTCGGGCGAGGACAGATAGATGGCCCGCCCCGTCCGTATGACCTCGGCGGCCGGATAGTCGGTCTCCAGCGGCATGTCGTCGAACGGGCCCTCGTCGCCCATCTGGTGCCCGTGGTGCCCGATGATCGTCAGCCGTTCGCCCGCGATGCCGAAGACCGCCAGACCGTCGGGCGAGAATCCGGGCATGGAGAGCGAGGCGGCGACCCGCAGCACCTCCTCGGTCGACCGGGCCTCGGCCAGCGCCCGTCCCGCGTCCAGCAGGAACGCCTCGCGGGAGCGGCGCCAGTCACCGGTGATGGGGGTGTGCGCCCCGGTGGTGCCGGGCTGCGGCTCGGCGACCTCCTGAAGGGTGCCGACCAGCACATAGGCCGTGCTGCCCGGCTCCTCGGGCGGGAGCGGCTTGGAACGGCTGCGTACGGTACGCAGTACCCGGCCGCCTTCGTCCACGATCCGCAGCCGGGCCTCGGCGAGGGTGCCCTCGGCGACCGCGAGATTCACCACCCCGTAGATCTCGTTCCAGTCGACCGGATGGAAACGGGAACGCACTGCGGACTCGCGGAAGACACCGGCAGCGACGGGCAGCTCGAGCAGCCGGGCCGCCTCCGCATCGAGCGTCACGGTCCCGGTTCCGTTGTCCCAGCGCCACAGGCCGGTCGCGGTCGCGGCCAGGACGTCCTCGGTGCGCATTGCCCCAATTTAAGAAGATCTGCTCCGCAAACGCCACCGAGGAATGCCGCCCAGGGCACGCCCGGACACGGTCCACCACCAGCCCGTCGCGCCCTGGATGATCTTGAAATGTCAATGTCAATGATTCCGTGCTGGTGCGGGCGGTAGCCTGGGGAGGCTGAATCCACCCCGAACCGCGAAGACTGGATGAACGAGAATGCATCGGTACAGGTCCCACACCTGCGGCGAGCTCCGCGCCTCTGACGTCGGCACCGACGTCCGGCTGAGCGGCTGGCTGCACAATCGCCGAGACCTGGGTGGCATCCTCTTCATCGATCTGCGCGACCACTACGGTCTGGTGCAGCTCGTCGCCCGTCCCGGCACCCCCGGCAACGAGGCCCTGGCGAAGCTCACCAAGGAGACCGTCGTACGGATCGACGGCAAGGTCTCCGCGCGCGGCGCCGACAACGTCAACCCGGAGCTCCCGACCGGCGAGATCGAGATCGAGGTCACCGAGGTCGAGGTGCTGGGCGAGGCCGCCCCGCTGCCCTTCACGATCAACGCCGAGGACGGGGTCAACGAGGAGCGGCGCCTGGAGTACCGCTTCCTCGACCTGCGCCGCGAGCGCATGCACCGCAACATCATGCTGCGCTCGGCCGTCATCGGCTCCATCCGCGCCAAGATGGTGGCCCTCGGCTTCAACGAGATGGCGACCCCGATCCTCACCGCGACGTCCCCCGAGGGCGCTCGTGACTTCGTCGTCCCGTCCCGCCTGAACCCGGGCAAGTTCTACGCCCTGCCGCAGGCCCCGCAGCAGTTCAAGCAGCTGCTGATGATCTCCGGCTTCGACCGCTACTTCCAGATCGCGCCGTGCTTCCGCGACGAGGACGCCCGTGCCGACCGTTCGCCCGGTGAGTTCTACCAGCTCGATGTCGAGATGTCGTTCGTCGAGCAGGAGGACGTCTTCCGGCCGATCGAGACGCTGATGACCGAGCTCTTCGAGGAGTTCGGCAACGGCCGCCACGTCACCTCGCCGTTCCCGCGCATCCCGTTCCGCGAGGCGATGCTGAAGTACGGCAACGACAAGCCGGACCTGCGGGCCCAGCTGGAACTCGTCGACATCTCCGACATCTTCGCCGACTCGGAGTTCAAGGCGTTCGCCGGCAAGCACGTCCGTGCCCTCCCGGTCCCGGACACCGCGGGTCAGTCCCGGAAGTTCTTCGACGGCCTCGGCGACTACGCCGTCCAGCACGGTGCCAAGGGCCTGGCCTGGGTCCGCGTCGGCGAGGACGGCACCCTTGCCGGTCCGATCGCCAAGTTCCTGACCGAGACCGACATCAAGACCCTCACCGAGCGTCTGTCCCTCGTCCCCGGCCACGCGGTCTTCTTCGGCGCGGGCGAGTTCGACGAGGTTTCCAAGATCATGTCCGTCGTCCGCGTCGAGGCCGCCAAGCGTGCCGGCCACTTCGAGGAGGGCGTCTTCCGGTTCTGCTGGGTCGTCGACTTCCCGATGTACGAGAAGGACGAGGACACCGGGAAGATCGACTTCTCGCACAACCCCTTCTCGATGCCGCAGGGCGGCCTCAAGGACCTGGAGGAGAAGGACCCGCTGGACATCCTCGCCTGGCAGTACGACATCGTCTGCAACGGCATCGAGCTGTCCTCCGGCGCCATCCGTAACCACGAGCCCGAGCTGATGCTCAAGGCCTTCGAGATCGCCGGCTACGACCGCGAGACCGTCGAGCACGAGTTCGCGGGCATGCTCCGTGCCTTCCGCCTCGGCGCTCCGCCGCACGGCGGCATCGCCCCGGGCGTCGACCGCATCGTGATGCTCCTGGCCGACGAGCCCAACATCCGCGAGACGATCGCCTTCCCGCTCAACGGCAACGCCCAGGACCTGATGATGGGCGCCCCGACGGAGCTGGACGAGTCCCGCCTGCGCGAGCTGAACATCCAGCTTCGCAAGCCTGCGGCGACGGCAAAGGACAAGACGGAGAAGTAATCACCCGGTTCCTTCCCCTGGTTCCACGTGAAACAGCCCCCGGCCGGACGGCCGGGGGCTGTTCGCTGAGCGCGCCCGAGCCCGGCCTCGCACAGCGCCGCCCGCCCGGAGTGCTCAGCTGGTGACGCGCGTGTAGGTGAGGAACACTGCGCCGCTCTTGAGGGCGGTGTGGTCGGTGAGCGTCCAGGTGCGCGGGTCGAAGGCGGCCTTGCGGGAGAACAGAGGGATTCCGTCGCCGATGGTCAGCGGGCCGACCTTGAGGATCAGCGTGTCGATCTCGGAGTACAAGGAGCCCGCCAGCTCGGCGCCACCGAGCAGCCAGATGTCCTTGCCGTCCAGCTGCTTGAGCCCCCGCACGGTCGCCACCGGGTCGTCGGCGACCAGTTCGACGGCCGGGTCCGGGCTCTCGGTCAGGGTCCGGGAAAATACCAGGTGCCGCAGGTGGGGGTAGGCGTCGGTGATCCCGGCCGCAAGACCGATCTCGTAGCTGCGCCGCCCCTCGAGCACGGTGTCGAAGTGCGTGCCCCCCGCCGTAACGGACAGCGCCTGCCGGGCCTGGACGGGCAGCGTCTCCGGGTACTCGGCCACGAGGTGCTGAATGTAGTCCTCCGGTATAGGCCAGAAGCCGTTCGGACCAGTGGGGTCCGCGCCATCCGGGCCCGCGATGAAGCCATCGAGAGTGGTGGCGATGTAGTGGACGAGTCTGCGCACGCCGTGTCCGTTCATCCGTGTTGGTTGGGTGATCAGGATGCGTTGTATAGGCGATGCCTGTGTGGCGATTGTGGCAGATTGCGGATCTGGCCCACGGTCATTGGATTGCTCGCAACGGTGGGGCCATGTCCCGCTGGGCGGCCAGGAGTTCGCACCACACGAACTTTCCGGAATCGCCTGACGAATCGAGTGAATACCAGCCCCGGCCGTCCGTGCTGTTGCGGACCAGGTCGAGACCGCGCCCGGTCTCGGCTTCTGTGGATGAGTGCAGCGGTGGCGCGGGTGCGGTGGGGTCCGCGTCCCAGACGCCGATGCGTAGTACGCGGCCCGCCCAGCGCAGGCGTAATGCGGCCGGGCCCTTGGTAGGGCGAAGGGCCCGGAACGTACACCCACGAAACGGTTCCGGGCCTTTTCCGCGGGTGTGTCCGGCGGGCGGTACAGCCGTATGGCCCTCGTGCGGATTCGCGCTCACGTGTCGCGGCGTTAACTGGGTTCAGCGGGACGAGGCGTGACGGGGAACTCGCCCGTGCTGCCTTCGACCACGACCGCTGAGGAGTACCCGTGTCCGTGTTCCGTCCGTCGGCTGCCCGGCGCCCCCCGTACGCCGTCTGCGTCGGAACGTGTGCCGCCGCGATTCTGCTGCTCACCGCCTGCGACAACACCTCCCATAATGCCAGGGGAACCCGCGACGTCCGGGTAGGCGCCACGGTTTCCGCAGGTGTCGCGGGTCCCCAGGCCGACGGGGACCGGGGGCGGGCCGCCCCCGGTCCGTACGCGCCGCGCATCAGCCCCCGCGAGATCCCCGCGCTGGGGCCGAATACCAGGTTCGCGATCCCGGCGGATTCGCGGCAGGCACTCGTCGTCACCGGCGACGCCTACGACTCCAGCCTGTCCACCGCGGTCCTGTACACCCGCGACGACCCCGCCCAGGGCTGGCGCGCGGCCACGGAACGCTGGCCGGCCCGCAACGCCCTGAACGGCTGGACGGACGAGCACTGGGAGGACGACCTCCGCACCCCGACCGGGGTCTACGGACTGACGTCCGCGGGCGGCCTGCTCGACCCCCCGGGGACCATGCTCCCGTACAACCAGAGCCCGGCGTTCGCGTTGAGCGGCCAGGGGTTCGACGGGGAGTCGCTGGAGGGTTCTTTCGACTATGTCATCGCCATCGACTACAACCGGATCCCCGGCGCCTCACCCCTGGACCAGAAGCGTCCGCTCGGCCAGGAGCGGGGCGGCGGCATCTGGATCCATGTGGACCACGACGGCCCGACGCAGGGCTGTATCTCGCTTCCCGAGGACCGGATGAGGGAACTGCTGCAGCTTCTCGACCCGGCGAAGAAGCCGGTCGTCGTGATGGGGGACGCACAGGGGCTGGAGCGGTGAATCCCGGGTACGGGCCCGGCGTCGGGCCCGTACGCTGAAGGGAGCCCGTTTCCTTCAGGAGGCAGTGATGAGTGTGGTCGAGGAGAGTGTGCTGACCCAGGAGGTCTTCGAGGACCTTGCCCGTCACGCCATACGCGCCGAAGAGGCACTGCGTCTGGAGTTCGTGAACGGGAAACTGGGGGTCAAGGCTGTGCCGGACGGGGATCACGGGCGGATCATCGCGTGGCTGACGCAGATCTGCATGCAGTCGGGCCAGGGTCATTGGCTCTTCGCCGAACAGGGACTGCACATCGAGACGTACCGCAAGGGCAACGCGCGTCCGGATGGTGCACTCGCCCCGCTCGAAAACTTTGTCGGCCAGGGCGAGTGGGCCAGCCCCGACGGCGTCCTGATGGTCGTCGAGGTCACCTCGTACGACGAGGACACCGACCGCCGGGACCGCGTCGAGAAGCCGCGGGCGTACGCCGAGACCGGCATTCCCGTCTATCTGCTCATCGACCGTGGCACCTGCGAGGTCAAGGTGCACTCGCAGCCCGACGGCGTGCGGTACGAGCAGGTGGTGACGGTGCCGTACGGGAAGACCGTAGAACTGCCCGACCCGGTGGGCATCGCACTGGACACCGAGCCACTGAAGAACTGGGTCCGCTGACCCGAAGGCGGTAGAGCACGGCGAAGAGCCGGGACCCATCGTGCGGTCCCGGCTCTTCGCCGTGTGTACGTGCGTGCGCCCGTTGCCTACGCCGGCTTCTCCTCCAGGCGGGGGAACAGCACCGCGCCCTTCGTCACCGTTGCGCCCACCGGGAGCCGGCCCCAGGTGCCCGCGTCCTGTACGCGCTGGTCGGACAGCGCGCCCAGGGATGCCTCGGCGCCGAGGGAGTCCCACAGCTTCTGCGAGGTCTCCGGCATGACGGCGTTCAGCAGGACCGCGATACCGCGCAGCGACTCGGCGGCCGTGTAGAGGATCGTCGCGAGGCGGGCCTGACCCTCGGGGGAGGTGTCCTTGGCGACCTTCCAGGGCTCCTGCTCCGTGATGTAGCCGTTGACCTGCTTCACGAAGTCGAAGATCGCCAGGATGCCGGCCTGGAAGTCCAGCTCCTCGCCGATCTTCTGGTCGGCCGTGGCGACGGCCTTCGCCAGCCCCTCCTGGACCGCCTTCTCGGCGTCACCCGCGGCGGTGGCCTCCGGGAGCGCCCCGCCGAAGTACTTGCCGACCATGGCGGCGACACGCGAGGCGAGGTTGCCGTAGTCGTTGGCGAGCTCGGAGGTGTAGCGGGCGGAGAAGTCCTCCCAGGAGAACGAGCCGTCGCTGCCGAACGCGATGGCGCGCAGGAAGTACCAGCGGTACGCGTCCACGCCGAAGTGCGAGGTCAGGTCCTGCGGCTTGATGCCCGTCAGGTTCGACTTCGACATCTTCTCGCCGCCGACCATCAGCCAGCCGTTGGCCGCGACCCGGCCCGGCAGCGGCAGACCCTGCGCCATCAGCATCGCGGGCCAGATCACCGCGTGGAACCGGAGGATGTCCTTGCCGACCAGGTGGACGTCGGCGGGGAAGGTTCCGTCGAACTTCTCCTGGTTGGCGCCGTAGCCGACCGCCGTGGCGTAGTTGAGCAGGGCATCGACCCACACGTAGATGACGTGCTTCTCGTCCCACGGCACCGGGACGCCCCAGTCGAAGGTCGAGCGGGAGATGGAGAGGTCCTGCAGGCCCTGCTTGACGAAGTTCACGACCTCGTTGCGGGCGGACTCGGGCTGGATGAAGCCCGGGTTGTTCGCGTAGAACTCCATCAGCTTCGGGCCGTACGCGCTCAGCTTGAAGAAGTAGTTCTCCTCCTTGAGGATCTCCACCGGCTTCTTGTGGATCGGGCACAGCTTGACGCCGTTCTCGTCCTCGATGAGGTCGCCGGGGAGCTTGTACTCCTCGCAGCCCACGCAGTACGGGCCCTCGTACCCGCCCTTGTAGATCTCGCCCTTGTCGTACAGGTCCTGCACGAACTCCTGCACCCGGTCGGTGTGCCGCTTCTCCGTCGTACGGATGAAGTCGTCGTGTCTGATGTTCAGGTGCTCCCAGAGGGGCTTCCATGCCTCCTCGACGAGCTTGTCGCACCACTCCTGCGGAGTGACGTTGTTCGCCTCGGCAGTGCGCATGATCTTCTGACCGTGCTCGTCCGTGCCGGTGAGGTACCACACCTTCTCGCCGCGCTGGCGGTGCCAGCGCGTGAGCACGTCGCCTGCGACGGTCGTGTAGGCGTGGCCCAGGTGAGGAGCGTCGTTGACGTAGTAGATGGGGGTCGAGACGTAGTACGCCGTCGCCCCCTGCTTCTCGGATCCAGTGGCCGCCATGGTCGAAATCCTAACGGCCTGCGGAAGATCAACTCACACCGATAAACCGGGCCCAGTGCGTGGAGACCTTTGCGAAACATTCCTTCCCGTAACAAAGACGCATCCTGGGAGGGAGTGGACACGCATGCACGAGGCAGGGGACATCACGATGCGGGTACTGGTCGCCGAGGACGAGGAGATCCTGGCGGAGCTGGTCGCCACCGGGCTGCGGCGGGCGGGGTTCGCCGTCGACACGGTGTACAGCGGCGATGCCGCCCTCGCCTACCTGGGGCTGCACGACTACGACGTCGTCGTCCTCGATCGCGACCTGCCGCGGGTGCACGGCGACGACGTGGCGCGGAGGCTGGTCGCCTCCGGCTCGCGGACCAGGATCCTGATGCTCACCGCCGCCGGTTCCATGGAGGACCGGGTCGCCGGTCTCGACCTCGGCGCCGACGACTATATGGGCAAGCCGTTCGAGTTCCCCGAGCTGGTGTCGCGGGTACGGGCGCTGCGGCGGCGCAGCGCCCGCCCCGTACCGCCGCAGCTGGAGCGGCACGGCATCCGGCTCGACACCGTACGGCGCGCCGCTTCCCGGGAGGGGCGGGAGCTGGACCTCTCGCCGAAGGAGTTCTCGGTGCTGCAACTGCTGCTGGAGGCCGACGGCGGGACCGTCAGCGCGGAGGAGCTGCTGGAGCGGGCCTGGGACGCCAACGCCGATCCGTTCACCGGCGCGGTCCGCGTCTGCATGAGCAAGCTGCGCGGGAAGCTCGGGGAACCGGCCCTGATCCGTACGGTGCAGGGTGTGGGGTACGCCCTGTGAAGCGTCCGTTGCGCGTTCCGCGTGTCCAGCACTCCACGATCCGGACGAGGATCGCGCTCGTGTACGGCGGGGTGTTCCTGGTGCTCGGGACGGCGATGCTCACCACCGTCAACCTTGCCGCCCGAGCGGGTACGGACTCCCAGGCACGCGACATCGCCCGCACGGCCGTGGTCGTCCAGCCCGGATACGCGGTGAACGGCCCTCTCGTCACCCGGCGCACCCTCGGGCCGCCCACCGTCTACGACCTCACCGACGACGTCAGCGACGCGGCCGGTCATCAACTGCTCGTGTGGTCCGCGGCCTCGCTGCTCGTCATGACGGCCTGCGCGGTCGGCGTGGGGTGGTGGACCGCGGGGCGGGTCCTGCGGCCCGTCCACGCCATGACCGCGAAGGCGCGCCGGCTCTCCGAGCACACCCTGCACGAACGGATCGCGTCCAGCGGCCCCGACGACGAACTGAAGGAACTCGGCGACACGTTCGACGCGCTGCTGGCCCGGCTGGAGAAGGCGTTCGACAGTCAGCGGCGGTTCATCGCCAACGCCTCGCACGAGCTGCGTACACCGCTCGCCACCCAGCGGGCCGCGATCCAGATCGGCCTCGACGATCCGTCCGAGGAGGATCTCGTACGGACCCGGCAGACTCTCCTGGACAACAACCGGCGCAGCGAGCGGCTCATCGAGGGGCTGCTGGTCCTGGCGCGCAGCGAGCGCGGGCTCGCTGCGAGCGAGCGGGAAGCGGTGGACCTTGCCCAGGTGGTGGCGGAGGAGGCCGCCCGGCACCCGGGAGTGAAGGCCGATGCCGGGCCCTGTGCGGTACGGGGGAACCGGCTGCTGCTCGCCCAGCTGGTGGCGAATCTGCTGGCCAACGCCGTCACGTACAACGTGCCCGACGGGGCGGTGGAGGTGTCCCTGGTGACGGCGGGCGACGGGGTGCTGCTGGAGGTGCGCAACACCGGGCCGGTGGTGGACGCGGCGGACATCCCCGGGCTGTTCGAGCCGTTCCGGCGGGGCGAGGGCAAGGACCGGATGGGGCGCGGGTCGGGGCTCGGTCTCTCGATCGTTCGTTCTATCGCTGTGGCGCACGGCGGTACGGTCACGGCGGTGCCGGGCCCCGAGGGTGGACTCGCCGTGACCGTACGCCTGCCGGTGGATCAGTTCTCGGCCGCAGCTTCGCGGGCCGTGATCCAGGCGGGGAGGGCGGCCAGGACCTCGCGGTAGAACGTGGTGTCCGCGACCTCGCGGGGGGCGGGGCCCGCGTGGAAGAACCCGGCGTTCGGGACGTCCAGCTTCCGCAGGAAGTCGAAGCCCTTCGCGTCCTCGTCGCCGAACGCGACGAACTGGAAGAACAGCGGCAGCCGCGCCGCCTCGGCCAGTGCCTGCTTGGCGGGCTGCTTGGCGTCCGGCGGGCCGTCCGTCTGGAAGATCACCAGGGCGGGGCCGGTGGCCTCCGACTTCTCGTAGTGCGCGACGACCTCTTCGACGGCGCGGTGGTAGTTCGTACGGCCGAGGCGGCCCAGGCCCGCGTTCAGCTCGTCGATCCGGCCCTCGTGCGAGGTGAGGCCGACCGTGCCGGTGCCGTCGATGTCGGTCGAGAAGAAGACGACGGGGACGGTGGCGTTCTCGTCCAGGTGGGCGGCGAGGGCCAGGGTGCGGTCGCCCAGGTGCTGGGCGCTGCCGTCCTTGTAGAACGGCCGCATGGAGCCGGAGCGGTCGAGGACCAGGTAGACGGTGGCGCGCAGCCCGGTCAGCCCGTGCGCCTCCAGCCCGGCCTGGGCGGCCTTGTACGAGTCGACGAGCCCGGGCGCCTGGGACTTGACCTGGGCGAGAGGGAGGGCGGGCTCGGGGGTCGGGGTTGCATCGGGGGCCGTGCCGGCCGCGGTTTCGGCCTTCGGCTCGGTCTCGGCGGGTGCCTCGGTCTCGACGGGTTCCGGCTCGGTCTCGGCGGTGACGGGTTCCGGCTCGGCCTTGGCGGTGACGGGTGCGGGTTCCGGCTCGACCTCGGTGGCGGGCTCGGCCACCGGCTCCGGCTCGGTCTCGGCGGTGACGGGTTCCGGCTCGGTCTCGGCGGGTGCCTCGGTCTCGACGGGTTCCGGCTCGGCCTTGGCGACGACGGGTGCGGGTTCCGGCTCGACCTCGGTGGCGGGCTCGGCCACCGGCTCCGGCTCGGTCTCGGCGGTGACGGGTTCCGGCTCGGTCTCGGCGGGTGCCTCGGTCTCGACGGGTTCCGGCTCGGCCTTGGCGGTGACGGGTGCGGGCTCCGGCTCGGTCTCGGCGGGTGCCTCGGCCACCGGCTCCGGCTCGGTCTCGGCGGTGACGGGTTCCGGCTCGGTCTCGGCGGGTGCCTCGGCCACCGGCTCCGGCTCGGTCTCGGCGGTGACGGGTTCCGGCTCGGTCTCGGCGGGTGCCTCGGTCTCGACGGGTTCCGGCTCGGCCTCGGCGGTGACGGGTGCGGGCTCCGGCTCGACCTCGGTGGCGGGTGCAACCTCCGGCTCGGCGGGGGCCACGACCTCAACGGGCTGCGGCTCGGCGGGAGCCTCGGCCTCGGCGGCAGCGACAGCGGGCGCGGCCTCCGGCTCGACCTCGACAGCAGGCGCGGCCTCGGGATCGACCTCGACGACGGGTGCGGGCTCCGACTCGACCTCGGCAGTGGGTGCAGCCTCCGGTTTCGTAGCCACCGGTTCGACCTCGACCTCGTCGGGCTTCGCAGCCACCGGCTCCGCAACCTCGGCCTCCGGCTCCGGCTCCGCCGGCTTCGGCTTAGGCTTCGGGGCCGAGCCCTGTGCCGGGACCGTGGCGATGGACGCCTTGTCGAAGGCCGCCGCCACCAGGTCCGATGCCAGACCGCTGTCGCCGGTGGCGGACCGGTGAGAGGCGGGGGCCGGTACCGAGGCCTTGGTGGCCGAGGCGGTTTCGCGCACCGAGGCGGTCTCCGCAGCCGACTCGTCCACCGTTACCGTGACCGGCTCCGACTCCGCGGGTGCGGTGCGTTCGGTCTGGGGCGGGACCGTGGCCGTCGGCGCGTCCTGCTCCGCGCGGTCGCGGCCGAACACCTTGCGCAGCAAGCTCCGAATGCCCATGGGCGAGGCCTTTCGCGTGAGTTGGGTGCGATAAATGTCCGACCTGCGGGATTCATCCCTGGCCAGGGCGGATACGTAAGGTTAGCGGCCGGATCCGGCCGTTCGGCGGTGCGGCCCGCCCGTGGGACAACTGAGCCGCAACCGATCCCTGACCGAGTCCTGTGCGCATGCCGTGCGGGCCTGATGTACGTCGTTCAAATGTGCCTATCTGGTCCCGAGTTGCCTTGTTAGCGTGAGCGGCCGGTGTGCCTGACAAATAGTCAGACACGCCGTTGTCTGTTTTATCCGCATGCGTTATCAAGAAGGGTCCTCACATGGGAAAACGATCCCGCAGAACACGTCTTGCGGCCTGTGCCGTGGCGGCGGGGGCGATACTTTCCGGCCTCGCACCGGCAGCTGGTGCCACCGTCGCCCAGGCGGCTACCCCGTCGTCCGCGGCATCGGCCGCGGACGATCCCGCACCGGGCCACGAGGGCATGCCGGACGACGGTTTCGACGACGAACCCGAGGGTGAGCAGGACGACTTCGCCGGAACCGGAGCCGGAACCGCCTCGGCCGCCCCGAGCGCCGCCGCTCCTGCCGCCCCCGTCCCCGGCCGGGCCGCCGACTTCAAGCTGGCGACGGGCACCGATATCTCCGCACTCGTCACCGAACTGGACGCCGCGCTGCCCAAGCAGGGCCTCACCGAGTTGATGGAACAGGCCAATCGGCCCGCCGGCTGGGAGGGGGCCTGTGGAACCGCCGGTATCTACGGTTCCGATCTGGCGGTCAACCACCGCGTCTGCTGGAAGAGCGACGACGCCACCTCCTCGGAGTGGGTACCCCAGGCCATCACCGGGGTCTCGGACGCGCAGGAGGACGAGGACTGGGGCACGTCGAACGCCGAGCCGATCGCCGTGGCCGGTTACGACGCGGAGAACCCGGGGCGCAGTGACCTCACCGCGGGCCGCGACAACTGCGTCCAGGACTCCGCATCGGATGCCTGCAACGAGAAGGGCATCCGGGTCAGCTTCTTCAACCAGGCCACCCAGATGTACCGCCATGTGCTGCTGGTCTGGCCGTACATGAACTCCAAGGACCACATCTCCTTCGATGCTCTGCACGCGCGCGAGGGCAAGTGCACCACCAGCGTGACGTCCTCCTGCGCGGCGCAGAACGGCATTCACGCCGGTGGCATGGTCTGGTACGGCAACTACCTGTACGTCGCCGACACCGCCAACGGCATGCGGGTCTTCGACCTGCGCAAGATCATGGACCTCAACCCGGACAACAACGCCGACGTCAACGACCCGACGCCGGACGGTCTGGTCAGCGACGTCCTGGACAAGAAGCGGGTCGGCAGGCAGAGCAACGTCTGGTACTCCTACGGCTACCGCTATGTCATGCCGCAGGTCGCCACGCTGAAGTTCACCACCGCGAAGAACGGCGGAACCACCAGCGGGAACCAGTGCTACGCCACCGGGCGCCCGAAGGCCTCGTACATCTCGCTGGACCGCACCGACACCGACCACATGGTTCTCGGTGAGTACTGCAACACCAACAACGGCGGCAGCAGCCCCGGCCGTGTCGGTACGTATCCGATGACCGAGCTGACGGCCGCGGTCGAGGGCGCGACCGGCACGGTGGCCAACGCCGACCTCGCCTACGGTCTGCCCACCGGAGCCACCTTCAACGGTGAGGATCTGTGGCACAAGATCCAGGGCGTCACGCGGTACGAGGGCAAGTGGTACTTCCACCGCAGCAACGGCTACGACAACGGCCGGCTGCTCCAGGCCACGCCGGAGACGGTCGACGGAACCAGCCGGCTCGTCGGCAACGCGAAGACCCTGGAGTCGGCGTTCGGGCCCGAGGACCTCTACCTCGCGCACGGGCGCGGTGACGGGTTCCCGCCGCAGCTCTGGTCGTTGAGCGAGCATGCGCCGAGCAAGTGCGGGGCGTGCAAACGTGAGGTGTACAGCTACAACATGGCGGAGGTGATCAGCGACTTCGGCTGATCCGCATGACCTGATCCGCATGACCTGACCCGACGCGCGTGCCGCACTAGAGTCGGTTGCATGGTTTCCGGTGAGGCGCCGCAGGCGGAGGGAAGCGTTCGGGTCGACGTCTGGATCTGGTCGGTCCGGCTGACGAAGACCCGTTCGCAGGCCGCTGCCGCCTGCCGCGCGGGACATGTGAAGGTCGCCGGCGAGCGCGCCAAGCCCGCCCAGGCGTTGCACGTCGGCGACGAGGTACGGCTCCGGCACGCGGGCCGGGACCGGATCGTCGTCGTGTCGAAGATCGTGAAGAAGAGGGTCGGCCCTCCGGTGGCGGCGGATTGCTTCATCGACAACAGCCCGCCTCCGCCGCCGCGCGAGGTGGCGGTCCAGGTTCCGGTACGGGACCGTGGCGCAGGGCGGCCGACGAAGCGGGACCGGCGGGAGATGGAGCGGTTGCGGGGGGCCGGGCCCACGGGGTGACCGGGGCCGTCCGGCGGCCGTTCTGCCCTCAAACGCCGGACGGGCTTGATGGCGCGCCTGGACGGGCCCGACTGGTTCGTGCGCCCCGGACGGGCGGGCCTGCGGAGAGCGCGGCTACGGATGCGGCGAGGCGATCGCCCTCGCCGCCGCCACCTCCTGGCGCAGCGGAGCCAGCACCCCCTCCTCGTCGCCCGGCAGTTCGGCGCGTACGCCGACCAGGGTCTCGCTCGTACGTATCCCGTCCGCCAGTTCCCGCAGTTGCCGCTGGATCTCGGCCACCTCCGCGGTGGGCGGTTCCGGTGCTCCGTGGTTGACGCGGACCCGGGCCGCCGTCGTCGCGTCCACGATGCGTTCGACCGCGACGACCAGCGGCCACCACGCGGCGGCGCGGGTGCCGACCGGGGGCGGTTCCGTCAGGGCGCGCTGGAATTCGGAACGTATGACGGACAGATCGCGGTAGATACGGCGCCGGGCCCGCACCCGTTCCGCCCGGTCGCCGGAGCCGCCCGGCTCGAACGCGTACGCCACATAGCCGGCGATGTCCGTCACCGCGTCCGCGAGCCGGTGGCCGACCCGGACGTTCCAGCTCTCCGGCCACAGCAGATAGCCCGCCACCAGCACGATGGCGCAGCCGATCAGGCTGTCCAGGAAGCGCGGCCAGACCAGTTGGATGCCCTGGTGGTTCAGCAGGTCGGACAGGAGCAGGATGACCGGGGTGACCGCCGCGGTCTGGAACGCGTACCCCTTCGCCGTGAGCGCCGGAATCAGTGCGGCGAGCACCACCATCACCGGCACGTCCCACCAGCCGATGGGCACCTCGGCGAGCACCGGTGCCGCGATCACGAGACCGGCGGCCGTGCCCACCGAGCGCAGGACGGCCCGCGAGAACACCGAGCCGAAGTCCGGCTTCAGGACGAACGTGACGGTCAGCGCGACCCAGTAGGAGCGCTCCACCGGGATCAGCGAGGTCAGTGCCTGGGCCAGGCCGATGCAGAGGGCGAGGCGCAGCCCGTACCGCCACGAGGGCCCGGACAGCAGCACATCGCGCGTCGTCCGCCGGATCCGTACTCCGAGCGCGGCGGGGCGTCCGAGCCGGTCGTCCACGTTGTACGGATCGGGGTCGGCCTTGTGCACGACGGCTGCCGCGTGCCGCAGCGCGCTGTCCACCGCCCGGGTGGCGGGTGAGTCCGGGGCGGGCAGGCCGGGTTCGGCGCCGCCGGTGCGGCTCTCCTCGACGGCGGCGGCCAGTTCACGTACCGCCGCCGGGATCTCGTCCGGGAGCGGGCGCCGCCGGACATGCACCGCGGGCGCCGCCTCGACGAGCGGGATGACGACATTGAGCTGGGCGAGCAGCCGCACCCCGGCGTTGCTGCGGCCGTGGTAGCGGGCCCGGCGGGCCAGGATCAGGTCGTACGAGGTGTTGAGGGACTGGGTGACGGCCTGCCGCTGCTCCTCGTACGCGTCGGTGCCCGCGGCGGCGAGCATGTCGGCGACCGCGAGGTAGGTGCCCGCGACCGCGACCCGTTCCGGCAGTTTCCGCCGCAGCGGCCACGCCAGCAGCGACATGGTGAGGACGAACAGGCCGCCGACCGTCAGCAGCAGCGGCGCCACCCACCAGGGGTTCGGCATCGGGAGCCCGGCGCCGACCACCGCGTTGATCAGGAGCAGCAGCCCGGACACGGAGGCGACGGCGCCGATCGTCGACATCATTCCGGAGACCAGAGCGACGAGGGTCAGCGCGGCGACGGCCGCCCAGCCGGTCCCGAACACCAGCGTGCCGAGCATGATGCCGAGTGCGCCGAAGAGCTGCGGTACGGCGATGTTGAGGATGCGCATCCGGTATGCGTCGGCGGTGTCGCCGATGACGCCGGAGAGCGCGCCCATGGAGACGAGTGCGCCGTACGCGGGACGGTCCAGCGCGAAGCCGACGGCGAGCGGTGCGGCCAGGGCGACGGAGGCGCGGACGACCGCGGCCCAGGGGATGGGGGTGGATGACTGGGGGCGAAGTCCGCTCAGCAGCCAGGGCGGTGGTGCGGCACGCCTGCGTCCGGATTCCGCCTCCGTGTCGGTCAACGCGTCCCCCTGTGTCGTGCGTTCAGCCCGTGTAGCCCTCGACCTGGTCGGCCGGCCGGACCTTCGCCGCGGACGGGTCCTCGCCGAACTCACTGAGGGCGCGGCGCCGGCGCAACAGGTCCCAGCACTGGTCGAGCCGGACCTCTACCGTACGCAGGCGGGACTTCTCGTCCTCGGTGAGGCCCATGTCCTCGGTGGAGCGGTTGCGCAGGTCCCGTTCCTCGGAGATGAGCCCGCCGATGTTGTCGATGATGGCGCGTTCCTGGTCCTCCATGACGCCTCCTTCGGGTCTTGCGCGCGGGGCGTGGGATCAGAGCACGATGACCGTCTTGCCGCGTGCGCCGCCCGTCCGGTTCCGGTCGAGGGCCTGCGGGGCCTTCTCCAGTGGGAGTTCGATGTCGATGGGCACGCGCAGTACGCCCTCGGCGACTCCCTCGGCCAGGACGTCGAGCAGGACCGGGGTGGGTTCGAGCCGGAAGTCGATGCCCGTCACGTCCGCGGGGAGGGCGGCTTTGGCGGCGACGCCCCGCGTGGTGAGGGCGATCCCGCCGCCGCGTACCAGCGCGGCACGGGCGGCGAAGGCGTCCGGTGTGGTGGAGACCAGGTCGACGAGTGCGTCGACGCCGTCCGGGCAGGTCTCCCGTACCGCCGTTTCGAGGGGGCGGTCCGTGGTGTCGATCGTGACGGTGGCGCCCAGGGCCGCCATCCGCTTGCGTTCGTCGCCGCGTACGGCCGCGAGCACACGTACGTCGCGGGCCGACGCGAGCTGGGTCAGACAGCTGCCGACGCCGCCTGCCGCCCCGATGACCAGCAGGCTCTCGTGGCCGCGGAGCACGGCGATCTCCAGGATCTCGGCGGCCGTCATCCCTGCGGACGGCAGCGCCGCCGCGGTCCGCAGGGGGAGGCCGTCCGGGACGAGGGCGATGGCGGAGTCCTGCGGTACGGACACGTAGTCGCAGTAGGTACCGGCTCCGGACGCAGGCCCGGCCGCCCGGCCGAAGACCTGGTCGCCGACCCGGAAACGGTTCCCGCCGCTGCCGATCATGTCCACCCGGCCCGCGAAGTCCACGCCGACGACCAGCGGGAACACACGCGGGGCGAGTCCGTCGTCCAGGGTGCCCTCTGCGGCCTGCCAGTCGCACGGGTTGAGTGCGGCGTATTCGATCCTGACCCGTACCTCACCGGCTTTCGGCTCGGGCTTGGGTATCTCGACCAGTGCGGGGTCGGCCCGGAACGCGCTGACGGCTATGGCTCGCATGTGGAAGACCTTTCAGTCGTCCCCGATCCGGCAGTCACGAGAACCACTCTTCCCCGGCCTGCCCGCCGCCGCACGCCGAACCAGGTCCGCTACGGACGCTGCCCGCCGGCGTGCACTTTGCGCGCCGCCCACAGCCGCCCGAGCACCGCGCACAGCGCCACCGCCAGCCCCGTGGTGAACACGATCCACACCGTCGTGCGCAGCGAACCCGTCAGCGCGTCGTACACCGCCGCGACACTGCCCCTCTCGCCGTCCGCAACCTCGGACAGCACCCGGTCGCGGGCGACCTCGATCAACGCGCGCAGCACGAGTGCCCCCAGGGCGAAACCGAACCCGGCCACCGCCACGGCCGAGAGCGCGGCGAGCACGGAGCGCCCGCGCCCCGGTCCGCCGCGTACCCAGGCCACGACCACGGTCAGGACGGCGAACACGACCGTGCCCACGGCGGGCCACACGCTGCCGGCCCGCAGCCACCCGAAGGTCTGGCGCAGCTGGTCGGCGCGGTCGGCGGAGACGATCGTGATGTCGGTGTGCTGGACCGGGATCCGGTCGGCGAACGGCACCCCGTTCGCTTCCAGGTTCTGCTTGACCTGCTCGGTCACGGGCGCCAGATCGATCGTCACGGCCTCGCCGGTGTTGCCGTTCAGCGCGGCGGTGACGGCCTTGTGGGCGGTGCGGTTGGCGGCGTTCCACACGGTCTGGAAGGCGTCGGTGGTGGTGAAGGACATCACCGCCTCGTGCAGGAAGTCCCGCACGGTGCTCTGGAGCGGCCCGGCGTCGATCTGCATCATCGTCGCGTCGGTGATGAGGTCGCCGACAGTGTTCCGCACCTCGGGGTCGGAGGCGAGCGGGGCCACCGCGGCGACGTAACGGTCCGTGTTGTCGATCTCCAGATCCACCCAGGCGGCGAGTGCGCTCAGCGGGACGAGCACGGCGAGCAGCACCAGCACCACCACTGCCAGAGCCGCCGAGAGATACGTCCGCATCTCTCCAGGGAATCCCGTACGGGAGCGGCGCGCCCCGGGCCCTGAGCCATCCGAGTTGCCGGGCGGCGCGGCCGGGTGTGCTCTGGAGGGAAAAGGGGCGACGGAAGGAGTTCTCCGCCATGGCCACTCATGCAGCAACGCCGACCCGTGGACGTGCCGGGGCCGGACCGAGTGAACGTCGGCAGAGCACGCTCGCCTGGGCCATACCCGTCACGCTGGGTGCGGCGTACGGCCTCTACGCCTCGTTCATCCTCCGCAACAACGGCGCGAGCGGCGGCCGGCAGTTCTGGTACGGCCTGATCTGTGCGGTGGTGCTCGCCGTTCTCTGCTTCGCGCTGGGCCGGATCCAGCACACCATGATCCCCCTGGTGCGAGCGGTGGCGTACGGCGCACTGACATCCGCGGCGATCGGCCTGCTGGTCGGGCTGACCGATTCGAGCGTGCTGCGGTCCTCGGCGCTGGGACTCGCGGTCGGCCTCGGGATGTTCATCACCACCTTCTACATCTTCTACACGCGAGAGAAGACGTGAGCGCGTCTCCCGTCGCATCCTTGACCTTCTCCGTGGGGGAAGCCCCGGCATCATCCTTCGGTGCCGGGGCTTCCCCTTCGGCATGAGCAGGTACGGGGCGCGAGGAGGTACGGGGTGGAGCGCGAGGTGGCACGGGTGGAGCGCGCCGGCATGAGGACGGGCCCGCGCGGGGCGCGGGCCCGTCCTCATCTGTCACGCGGTCGCGGTCAGTCGCGCACGACCGTCACCGGGCACGGTGCGTGCTGGGTGACATGGAGGCTGACCGAGCCGAGCAGGGTCGCCTTGAAGCCGCTGTAGCCACGCGCCCCGACGACCAGCAGGTTCGCGCCCTTGGCGCGTTCCAGCAGGGACTGGGCCGGGTTGCCGATCACCACGACCTTGCTCACCGCGGCCGCGCCCTCGGCGCCCAGGGCCTCCTCCAGTGCCTCGGTGAGGGACACGGTCGCCACCGCCTGCGGGTCGAAGTCCTCCGGCATGCCCGGCATCATGGACGCCCAGCTGGTCGCGGGGTACTCCCAGCTGTTGACGGCCTCCACCGTGTCACCGGTCAGTTCCGCCTGGCGTACGGCCCAGTGCAGTGCCTTGATCGACGACTCGGAGCCGTCAACGCCCACTACGATCCTGCCCATCTCTGCCTCCAGCTCGGTTCGGCTCAGTGCGCAGAGGCGTCGTGCGAGAAGATCTCGCACGACGCATCTTTCGGTCCAACTCTAATCAAACCGGACAGGGCTTCGAGTGGCGGGTCCCCTCAGTCCAGCCGGAGGTCGGCGAGCTGCTGCTCGAACGGCACGACCTCGTCGTCGAGCCCGAGCGCCCTCGACGCCCCGGATGCCGCCCGGCCGCCCGTGATCATGGTCGCGAGCTCGCCGCCCGCGCGCCGGATGCGGGACGGCAGGCCGTCGGTGTACTCGTCGCCGGACGAGCCCCAGTCTTCCGATGCCGCGTACACGGACGTCGGTACGACGGTGGCCCGCAGGTAGGTGAAGAGCGGACGCATGGCGTGTTCCAGGACGAGGGAGTGGCGGGCGGTGCCGCCCGTCGCCGCGATGACGACGGGCTTGCCGGTCAGTGCCGTGTTGTCGATCAGGTCGAAGAACGACTTGAACAGTCCGCTGTACGACGCGGTGAAGACGGGCGAGACGACGATCAGGCCGTCCGCCTCCGTCACCTCCTTGATCGCCTCGTCCAGGGTGCTGGGCGGGAACCCGGTGACCAGGTGGTTGGCGATGTCGACGGCCAGGTCGCGCAGATCGATCACCCGGACCTCGACCGTGCGGTCCTGCTCGGCCATCAGGCGCTCACGGGCGGCGCCGGCCAGCCGCTCGGCCAGCAGCCGGGTCGAGGACGGCTGGCTGAGCCCGGCCGATACGGCGACGATCCTCAGGGGCTCGGTGGCGAACACGGTGGTCAGGCCTCCTTCGTGGCCGTGCGGGCGGCGACGGCCGGGTGTACGGGGGCGGAGTCCGGGACTCCGGCCGGCCGCAGGTTGGCGAACTCCTTGCGCAGCACCGGGACGACCTCCTCGCCGAGGATGTCGAGCTGCTCCAGGACCGTCTTCAGCGGCAGCCCCGCGTGGTCCATCAGGAACAGCTGGCGCTGGTAGTCGCCGACGGCATCCCGGAAGGACAGGGTCCGCTCGATGACCTCCTGCGGGGAGCCGACGGTCAGCGGGGTCTGCTGGGAGAAGTCCTCCAGGGAAGGGCCGTGCCCGTAGACCGGTGCGTTGTCGAAGTACGGGCGGAACTCCCGTACCGCGTCCTGCGAGTTCTTCCGCATGAACACCTGGCCGCCGAGGCCGACGATGGCCTGCTCGGCGGTGCCGTGCCCGTAGTGCGCGTACCGCTGCCGGTAGAGGTTCACCATCTTCTTGGTGTGCTCGATGGGCCAGAAGATGTTGTTGTGGAAGAAGCCGTCCCCGTAGTACGCGGCCTGCTCGGCGATCTCCGGGGAGCGGATGGAGCCGTGCCAGACGAACGGCGGGACGCCGTCCAGCGGGCGCGGGGTCGCGGTGAAGGACTGCAGAGGTGTACGGAACTTGCCTTCCCAGTCGACGACGTCCTCGCGCCACAGCTTGTGCAGCAGGGCGTAGTTCTCGATGGCGAGCGGGACGCCCTGGCGGATGTCCTTGCCGAACCAGGGGTAGACCGGGCCGGTGTTGCCGCGGCCCATCATCAGGTCGACGCGGCCGTCCGCGAGGTGCTGGAGCGTCGCGTAGTCCTCGGCGATCTTCACCGGGTCGTTGGTGGTGATCAGCGTCGTGGACGTGGACAGGATGATGTGGTCGGTGCGGGCGGCGATGTAGCCGAGCGTGGTCGTCGGCGAGGACGGGACGAACGGCGGGTTGTGGTGCTCACCAGTCGCGAAGACGTCCAGCCCGACCTCCTCCGCCTTCTGGGCGATGGCGATGGTGGCCTTGATCCGCTCGTGCTCGCTCGGTGTCCTGCCGGTCGTCGGGTCGGTGGTGACGTCTCCGACGGTGAAGATCCCGAACTCCATGGCGCCCGCCTCCAGATTTGTTGAACTTTGAACCATCTGAACACACCCTACAACGGAGCACCCCCCTGACCTATTCCGCCGGGGAGGGACTGGGGCTGTGCGTACCCTGAAGGGGTTGCGGAGGCGGGGCGCGCCTTTGCCGGACGGAGGCAGGGTCGTGGGCGAGGGCAGCGAGAGCGAGCGCTGGAAGGAGCGCGGCGTAGCGCTGCGCGTCTTCGTGTACGTCTTCGCCACGCACCTCTTCGCGGGCTTCATCTGGATCCTGTTCTACGTCGGCGAGCACGCCAAGAAGTGAAGTGAGCGGGGCGGGGTGGGGGACATGGACGGCACCACACGGGTGCGCCTGGACGCGGCGCTCGCGGCGGACGACATCTGGAGCGCTCTCTTCGCGCTGACCGAGGAGGCGCCGGCCGATCTGCCCGCCGCCGTCGAGGCCCGCTACGGCCAGGCGTCGAAGGATGAGCGGCGTCACCTCTCGTGGCTGCTCCGGTGCGTCGGCGAACAGGGGGACCCGACGCTGCTGCGCCTGCTGGCCGGGAGCGAGGGCGACAGCGCGGCGGATCTGCTGTTCACGGCGGTGCAGCGGCGACTGAAGCTCCCGGCAGCCGAGCTGTATCGCCTCGCCGAGGAGCTCGGCGCGAGGGGACCCCTCGTGGACGCCATGGGCCTGTCCGACGCGCCCGCCTTCGCGCCGTTCCTCGGAGACCTGCTGGACCACGGGACCCTGCGCGGGCGCGCGGCCCTGGCACTGGGGCGGCTCGGAGCCCGGGAGTGGACGGTGCCGATCGCGCAACGCCTCCCCGGCCTGACAGGACTGGAGCGCGGCGCCTTCGTCGTGGCCCTGGAACTGCTGGACGACCCCGCGGCGATACCCCACCTCCTGCGGGAGCTGGCGGAGAAGCGGACCCCGGCGGGCGATGTGCACCACGCCCTGGTCGCCCTGACGGGCCAGAGCCCGCTGCTGCCCCTGGCTCCCCCGGACGGCGAGTACGGCGAGCTCGTGAACCGGGCGTGGTCGGAGCGCAGGCTCGACCGCCACTGCCCGCCGTTGATCGGCCCCGTCACGCTCGACTCCCCGCGCCACGCACGCTTCACGCTCGACGACGGCCGGGGCAGGATCCGGATCGATTACGACCCGCCCGCGCCCGGCTCGTCCTGGCCCCGCTGGGACAAGTCCCTCCGTATCGACGGGGAGCGGGTCTACCGCGTCGGCTCGGACTGCGGCACCTGCGAAACGACGATGTCCCTCCTCGGCTGGCCGCCCCGGGCGGCCCGGGAGGGCGCGGACCGCCTGCGCGCCGCACTGACCGACCTCGACGACCTGGGATCCGGCGCCCTCGATGCCGCCGCTCCCCTCATCGAGGAGCTCCCGACCGGCCACTACCGTGCCCACCTGGCCGACCTCGCCCTGGAACGGGTGGCCGACCCGGGGACGTCGTGGTGGACCCGGCGCCGCGCGTTGCGCGAGGACGCCGAGCCGTACACCGGAGACGCCCTCGACGACTGGCCGGGCACCGACCACTTCCAGCTGCGCGACCGCATCCCCGGCGAGACCCCGACGTACGGCGCACTGCTCCCGTCCCAGCCGCTGGACGCGCTCGATGCGGACACGGTGGCCCGGTACACCTCCGCCATCGCGGCAGGCCACCGCCCCGCCGCCCTGGCCCTCGCCTGGGTCGAGGACATCTACGTAGAGGCCGAGTACTCCGAGCGCTTCCTGGTGGCCGCCGTCCTGGACGGCCACCACAAGCTCGCCGCCTACGCGACGGCCGGCGTGCCCGCCAGGGTCCTGCTCCTGTCGAGGGCGGAGGACAACTGGGGCCCGGAGGCGGGGTGGAGCGCGGCGTTCGACGAGGTGATGGGGCAGCTGTAGGGAGGGGGCAGACCCGCGGCCGCAGTCCCTGGTCCCTGGTCCCCGGGCCCTGGGGACCAGGACCATCAGCCGATGCGGACGACCGGGCCGGACGCCTACGCTGCGGTCCCGGGCGCGCAGCCGAGCGCGCCGTTGCCAGGGAGGGCGCCGCCATGCTGATCACCGGTCCGACCCATGTCCGCATCGCCCGACCGTCCCGGGACCTCGCCGCCGCCGAACGCTTCTGGGTGGCGGGACTCGGGCTGACGGTCCTGTTCCGCGCCGACGGGAGCCGGGAGCCCGGCACACACGATCTGCTCATGGTGGGCCACCCGGACGCGTCCTGGCACCTCGAACTCGTCCACGGCGGCGACCACCCCGTCGAACCCCGCCCCACCGACGAGGACCTGCTCGTCCTCTACCTCGACGGTCCGGTGTCGGAGGAGACGGTGGAGCGACTGCGGGAGCACGGCGGCAAGCAAGTCGTGTCGCCGAATCCGTACTGGAACGAGTGGGGCGTCACCGTCGAGGACCCGGACGGCTACCGGCTCGTGCTCTGCCGGCGCGGGTGGTCCAATTCCTGACGGGTCCGCGAGGGCGTGCAGAGCAGGAATGATAGAAGCTGGGTATCATTGCGTCATGCTGTATGAGATGCCACACCTGGATTCGGTCGACCTTCAGGTCCTGGAGCAGATCAACGGCCTGCGCGAACAACTGCGGCATGCGGTGCAGCAGGCTCCGATGAAGTGGACCCTTGATCTGCGCAAGGCCCTGACGGCCAGCGCCATCGCGGCGTCGAACACGATCGAGGGCTACAGGGTCGATGCTGTGGACGTCGCCGACCTGATGGACGGCGAGCGCGAGGTCGAGGCCAGTGACGAGAACAAGGCGGAGACGCTGGCCTACCAACAGGCCATGACGTACATCCAGTCACTGCACGATGTGACCGATTTCCGCTACAGCAAGGAACTCCTCAACAGCCTGCACTGGATGCTCCAGGGCCATCACCACCCCCGCAAGCTCGCCGGGCAGTGGCGCAGGACCTCCATCCGCATCACCGCGCCGGGCGACGAGCTCGCCACCGATTACGAAGGCCCTGACCAGGAGCGGGTTCCCGGGCTCATGGGCGAGCTCGTGGACTGGCTCAACGAAGGCGACCTGGACAGTCATGTCCTGCTCCGTGCTGCCATGGCCCATCTGAACCTGGTGAAGATCCACCCCTGGTCCGACGGCAATGGCCGCATGTCCCGCTCGCTGCAGACCCTTCTCATCGCACGTGGTGGCGTCCTCGCCCCCGAGTTCTCCTCGATCGAGGAATGGCTGGGCATGCCGGGCAACACCTGGGACTATTACAAGGTGCTGCGAGAGGTCGGCGGACCGGTCTGGTCGCCGGAGCGCGACACCTTGCCCTGGATCAAATTCAACCTGCTCGCCTGCCATCAGCAGACTCAGCGGGTGCAACGCCGTGTCGACCGTTCCAACGACTGCTGGATGCAGCTGATGGAGGAGACAGGCACACATGGAGTCACTGAGCGGCAGGTCACCGCGCTGCACGAGGTGGCAATGGTCGGCCGGGTGCGGCGCAGCCGCTACGAGAAGGCCGAAGCGATCAACACGCAGCAGGCCACGCGGGATCTGCAGGCGCTCACCAAGGCGCAGCTGCTGACGGCCGTGGGCCGAACGAAAGGCCGCCACTACGTCGCCGGGCCGCGGTTTCCGGAGCGGGTGCTGGCCACCGCGCGTCGGCATCACACCATCAGCAACCCGTATGCCGCGTAATGCCGCGGTGCCGCAGCTTCTATCGCCAGGTCTCCCCCGTGGACGGGTCCAGGCCGGCATCCCAACGTCGTTTTCGCTCACGCCAGTTGATGAAGGAGGGCTCTTCCGGGAGGACGACACTGATCGTCTCCTCCTGGAATTCGTCATCGGTGAGCAGTCTGCGGAGGAACTCCGCCATCCCGAAAGAGTGGACCTGGAAGGCAGGACTCGTGTGCCGCCCGCACACCAGTACGGGCCATCGGTCGGGATCATCGCCCGTGGCCAGCCAGCAGTAGATGTCTGAGCCGGTGGTGACGCCCCAGGCCAGGATGGAGCCGGGATCCACGTCGAGGGCGGCTCTGCCGCCGAGCATCTCCCAGGTGCCACGGGCGTTCTCGGTCTCGTTCCGCAGGCCGGACCCGTCCGCGTAGGCGTCGGTCCGCGGAACCGGCAGCAGAATGCCGACTTCCCTGCTGACCTGCCCTGCCCCGTACACCTCCATGAACGCGACGTAGTCGGCCGGAAACCGGGTCCCCCAGATCTCCTCGACCGCACTCCAGTCGATCCGCTCGTCCACACCGTGCTGCGTCGGCACGACCTGTGCGAGCGCCGCTGTCTGAGGGTTTCCGCCCACGGCCACTCCTTCGCGCGCATCTTCGAGAAGCCGAAACCCACGCGATCAAGCTCGCCGCGGGAGGTGAATGGCCGACAGTAGTGCGGACAATTCGTCGTCCTGCTTGACCGCTTGTGCGTGAGATCACGGTGCCCGGCGACCGTGGCGCTCCCTACGATGCGTGATAGATGCAGCTATTGCGTGCATCACCTGCCCTGTTCAAGGAGACGGATCCCGTGACCACAGGCGTCGCCGCGCGCGAGAGCTACTACGAGCGGACGGGCGAACACTCCTACAAACCCACGGCTCACGCGGGAGGTGCGTGGAGCACCGATGAACAGCACTTCAGCCCGCTGGCGGGGCTCGTCGTACACGCCCTCGAACGGCACCTCACGACGCGACCGGGGAATCTCCTGCTCGCCAGGATCAGCTACGACATCCTCGGCCGCATCGCCCTCGACGAGTGCGAGATCACCGTTGAGACCGTTCGTCCCGGCCGGACCATCGAACTCCTCGAAGCGACCGTGGCCATCGGCGGCCGTCCGGTCGTCCGCGCCCGTGCCTGGCTGCTGGCGTCCCTGGACACCTCTGCCGTAGCCGACAGTCCCCACGAGCGACTCCCCGCCCCCGAAGAACTCGCTCCCTGGGCAATGAACGAGAGGTGGAACGGAGGCTACGTCTCGTCCATCGACGTCCGTCGAATGCCTCCGCTCCGCAAGGGGCGCACGGCGGCCTGGCTGTCCACGCCCGTCGACCTGGTCGCGGGCGAGCCGAGCAGTGCCCTCGCCTCGTACATCGCGCTCGTGGACACCGCGAACGGCATCGCCGTCCAGCGGGACCCCACCGCGTGGATGTTCCCGAACCTCGACCTGACGATCCATCTGTACAGACAGCCGGAAGGACCGTGGACCGGACTGGACACCACCGTTGCCTTCGGCCCGTCGGGACAGGGGCTCACCAGCAGCGTCCTGCATGATCTCCTAGGGCCCGTCGGCCACGCCGAACAGATCCTCACCGTCCGCCCGCTGTCCGGTGACTGAACCACGTCTCTCCGGCTATCGCGCGGCGAGGTGCTTGTTCTGGCAGGCCCTTTTTCTGTCGGACCCCCTGAGTGGACCGTGTCATGACAGGCGGCGCAGACGACCGGAGTCTTGCGCCGTTTCTCCGCCATGACCTGGCGCCATTCAGTGGGTGGCCCCGGGGGAGTCGGGTAGTCCTTGAGCACCTCCAGGCGCTCACCGATGTCGATTGCACGGGTCCGGTGCTCGGCGTGCTCGATCCCGATCCGAGCCAGGCAGTGGTTCATCGCCCACTGCAGGCGATCCGGGGCGTCTTTCATCTCCGCCTCGATGACGTCGAGCAGTCCTGCCAGGTCGAGGCCCTCGGGCTTCTTCGCCACACGTTCAGTGGTCAGCGCCCAGCCGGCACGGCGCCCCCATCCAGGACGGGCCGGGAAAGGTCGTGCGGGCGGAGTTCGGCTCCGTTAAGCTCGGCCCATGACCTCCGTACCGTGCCGGAACTGGTGGCGCTCCTCCTAGGGGCGGCCACCTCCATCTGCACGGAATCAGGGCCGTTCGAAACGGACGGCCCTTTTCTCTGCCCTCGTACGGGTACGGATGCCGGTGATCACGGCGGGCCGTCCTCCACGCAACCAGCATCGCGAGGAGAGAAACCCCATGAGCACCGTCACCGTCACCACACCGCCCGAGCAGCGCACCGCCGAGCTGGAGACGCGGATCCGGCAGGCCCCGGAGCGGTTCCGGGTGATGACCGGCGACCGGCCCACCGGGGCGCTCCACCTCGGGCACTACTTCGGCACGCTCCACAACCGCGTGCGGCTCCAGGAGCTCGGGGTCGACGTCTTCGTGATCATCGCCGACTACCAGGTGCTGACCGACCGGGACGTGGCCGAGCGGCTCACCGAGATCACGGAGGGGCTGCTGCTGGACTACCTGGCGATCGGGATCGACCCGGCGCGTTCGACGATCTTCAACCACAGCGCCGTGCCCGCGCTCAACCAGCTGATGCTGCCCTTCCTCAGCCTCGTCTCCGTCGCCGAGCTGAACCGCAACCCCACCGTCAAGGACGAGATCGCGCACTCCCGGCAGTCGGCCGTCAGCGGGCTGATGTTCACGTATCCGGTGCACCAGGCCGCCGACATCCTGTTCTGCAAGGGCAACCTCGTCCCCGTCGGGCAGGACCAGCTGCCGCACCTGGAAGTGACGCGAAGTGTCGCCCGCCGCTTCAACGAGCGGTACGGGGTGGTCTTCCCGGAGCCGGACGCGCTGCTCTCCGCCGCGCCGCTCCTGCTCGGTACCGACGGCACCAAGATGAGCAAGAGCCGGGGCAACTCCATCGCGCTCGGCGCCACCGCCGACGAGACGGCGCGCCTGATCCGCGGGGCGAAGACGGATGCCGAGCGGCACATCACGTACGAACCGGAGACCCGGCCCGGGGTGTCCTCGCTCGTGTTGCTGGCGGCGCTCTGCACGGACCGCGATCCGCACGCCGTGGCCGAGGAGATCGGCGGCGGGGGCGCCGCCGCCCTCAAGCGGACGGTGACCGAGGCCGTCAACAGCCGGATGGCACCGATCCGGGCCCGGCGGGCGGAGTATGCACAGGACATGGGGTACGTACGGTCGGTGCTGCGGGCGGGGAACGAGCGGGCGAACGCCGTGGCCGACGCGACGCTGGCGGAGGTGCGGGCGGCCATGGGAGGCGTGCTCTAGTCAGGTCCTGTCGTCAGACTGCCGACGGCCAGGCGCCCCGTGCCGCGACGTCCAGGATTCAGCGCCGCGATGTTCCGGGCGTCGTCCGCGCCGTTGTGGTGGCGGCCCTCCAGGGGGAGTCCCGCGATCCGCAGGGCGGTGGCCATGCCGGGGCGTTTGCGCAGACCGTGGGCGGCGGTGAAGGGGATCTCGGCGTTGGTGGTGCAGTTTCCGCTCGTTCGCGCTCGCGGCGCTGGTGTGTGGCACTGATCGGAATCTAGCGCTGCTAGACATTAGAGCGACGCTTGGTTTAGCATCGAGCGAAATTCTAGCGATGCTAGAAAGTGCTGAACTCGCCTGCTCTGTCACCTTGTTGGGGGAAGAAATGACGAAGCGTCACTTCACTACCGCGCTGGCTCTGATCACTGGCGCCGCCGTGCTGTTCTTCGGGCTCAACTTCTTGCTGAACCCCGGGGGCGCGCCCGACGGCTTCGGGATCGAACCCTGGCCGCAGGGCAACGCCGCAGGCTACTTCGTCGTCAAGGGCGTACGCGATCTCGCCGTCGCGGCCACGGTCTTCCTGTTGCTCGCGCGGGGGCAACGCCGGACGCTGGGCTGGGTGGTGCTCATCGACGCGATACTCCCGCTCGGTGACGCGTTCGCGGTCCTCACCCACGGCGGCTCGCTCACCACGGCGCTCAGCGTGCACATCTCGGCGGCGTCGGTCGTCCTGCTGACCGCCGTGATGCTGCTGACCGAACGCCCCGCCGAACGCCCCGCCGAACGCCCCGCCGAGCGCCCCGCGGGCGCCTGACGGCGGGAAGGCTCAGCGGTACGTCAACGAGTCGCGCCTGCGCAGCAGTTCGGCCAGGCCCCGGCGGGTCGCGGCGATCACCACGCGGTCCTCGGGGCGCAGTACGTACCCGGGGTGCAGGTCCCAGACCAGGCCCGACGGGCGGTCCGGGGACGCAGGGGTGGGGGTGGCCAGGTGCGGACGGCGGTGCTCCGGCGGGGTGGCGTCCAGGGCGAGGACCCGCCAGGCGCCCGCCCGGAACGTCTGCTCCACCGTGCGGCCCTCCAGCTGCGGGTGCCCCGCGACCTCGACCGCCGCGAACAGCATCACCTTCCGCTCGACCGGGATCGCGCCCAGGATCTGCCGGCCCATCATGGCGACCGCGAAGGACGGAGCGGCCAGGTGGGAGACGGATCGCGAGCGGGTCAGGGCCTGCGGGTGGGCGGTGCGCAGGGTGCGGTAGACGGCGGTGGCGAACTCGTCGTCGAACAGGCGCAGGGCGACACGCAGGTCCGGCTTGACCGAGCGGGCGTACAGCGCGGCCTCCAGGTTGGTGGTGTCTGCGCTGGTCAGGGCGAGCAGTGCGCGGGAGCGCTGGATCTTCGCCGCCTCCAGCACCCCCTCCTGCGTGACGTCACCGAGGACCACCGGCACGTGCAGCCGCCGGGCCACGGGGATTCCGCGCGCGTCCGGGTCGTCCTCCACGCACACCACGGGAATGCCGAGCTCACGCAGCCGGACGAGGACCCGCGTACCGATCTTGCCGAGGCCGAGCAGCACCACATGGCCGGACAGGCCCCGTGGCGGCCGGCGCAGGGACGAGGCCGTACGGAGCGACCCGAAGGCCTCCAGCACGCCCGCCACGAGCAGCGGCAGCAGCATCAACCCGGCGACACCCGAAAGGAGTTGGAGCACCTGACGGGCCATGGGGTCGCCGATCGCCGGGTCTCCCATCGCGAACAGGTCCAGCAGCGTCAGATACGCGGCGTGCAACGGATCGTCGCCGGTGGTGAGCGTGGAGGCGACGGCGAGGCCCAGCACGGCGAGGCCGACACCCAGCGCCGACCAGCGCAGCCGCCGGGAGAAGAACTGGCTGAGCGGTGCGCCCCTGCCGCCCATCCGGGGCGGCGGACCGGCCGGTCCCGCCTGGCTGACCGCCTCCAGGACGACCGTGCCACGCCCCGTCGCGGCGGCCACCTGCCGTTCGTCGGGCAGGAGTCGAGGTCCCTCCTCGCCGCTGCTGTCGGAGCCCTCGGTGCCCGCCGGGTCATGGGTGGTGGAGGAGAGCAGCGCGAGGGTGCACAGGCCGGGGTCGGCGATCCGGCCGTCCTCTGGCGGGGTGCGTTCGGCGGCGCGCAGCAGCAGGCCCTCTGCCTGGATGACCTTGCTGGAGCCGGTGACGGCGGTCGCCGCGAGGGCGGGCGCGGCGGTGTCGGCGTCGGAGAGGACGGTGGTCGATGCGTCCAGCGCCCTCGGGTCCAGGCCGGGTGCGGTAACGGCGGCGGCCTGGTCGAGCAGGGTCTCCAGATACTGGCCCAGCTTGCGGTTGTAGAGCCGGATGACCAGCCGGACACGGGGGTTGAGGCGGCGGGCGGTCAGCGCGGCGCGGATATTGCGCTCGTCGTCGTCGTAGACCAGGGCCAGTGCGGCGGCCGATTCGACGCCCGCCTCCTCGAAGGCCTCGTCGGACGGCTCCGACGCCTCCAGGATGCGTACCGCCTCGACCCCGGCGTTGGTGTCGCCGTTCCCGGGAGCACCTGCGGACCCGTTCCCGCCGTTCCCGCCGTTGCGGTTCATCGCCTGCGACATCCGGCCGAACAGCGCCGCCGCCCGGCCCCGCCCGGTCAGCGGCAGCTCCGGCCGGCGTGCGTCGCGCCCCGGCGGCAGAACGAGGGTGACCCGCTCCCCGTACACATAGCGCAGCTCCACGGCGAGCCGCTGGGCGAGTGCGTCGTCACCGCAGACGACCATGTGTCCGCCGAGCGGGGAGCGTTGGGGCTGCTGGGGAAGTGTAGACACGGGACCCAGCATGCCTTGCTCCTCTCCGGCGTACCCGCCCGGTCAGTGATCTTCCTGCGGAACGGCGGATGGCGGCGCCGCGTGCCGGGCCTGCGGGCCGGCGAGCAGATGGCGCGGGTCCGCGACCCGGACGATCGCCGACTCGACGGCCGCGATCCGGTCCGCGAGCAGCCCCAGTGCGGCGACCGCCCTGGCGACGGGGTCGCCGTCCGGGGCGCCGAGCGCCTGGGTACGGACGTAGGAGGCGGTGATCGCGGACCAGCGCGCGGACTGCTCGGCGGTGAGGCGGCCGCGCAGCGCGGCGAGTTTCAGCAGGTTGGACTCCGCGCCCGTGGTCAGCGTCTGGGCCTCGCCCGCGTAGTGGTCGTCGATGACGGCGAGGAGCTCCGCGTCGTTCATCACCGGCACGATCCGCTCCGCGATCTTGTTCATGTTGCGGTACGAGCCCTGCAGCCGGAACGGCGGCTCGGTGCGCGTCGCGTCCGTCTGTGCGGCCGAGGCGATGTACGCGGCGTTCACGGCCAGGACCGTGTCCCGGGCGGTCAGCAGATGACGCAGGACCGAGACGATCCGGTCCACCTCGGCAGGCGTGTACGGGTGGTCGAGCCGGTCCGTACGGATGGCCCGGTTCGTGCTGGAAGCGAGCCGCACGAGCAGGGTGAGATCTTCGCGGGACCGCCCGGCGAGCGGGGCCAGCACCGGGTTGGCGGTCAGCGCGTTCTCGACGAAGCTCAGCGCGAAGACGTCCTCGCGGCCGCTGAGCACCTCGCCGAGATTCCACACGTCGGCCCGGTTGGCGAGCATGTCGGGGACATGGAACCGCGCCCCCGACTCGGTGTACGGATTGCCCGCCATGCACACCGCGAACCGTTTGCCCCGCAGGTCGTAGCTGCGCGGCTTGCCGTCCCGTACGCCCTCGACACGGCGGGTGGCGTCGCAGAGCGGAATGAATTTCTGGAGCAGTTCGGGCGAGGTGTGCTGAATGTCGTCGAGGTAGAGGAGCGTGTTGTTGCCCGTCTCCAGAGCAAAGTTGATCTTCTCGATCTCTTGGCGGGCGGTTGCGGTGCGCGCCTGCGCCGGATCGAGGGAGGTCACGTCGTGGCCGAGGTTCGGCCCGCTGATCCTGACAAGGACCAGGCCGAGCCGGTCGGCGACGTACTCCATGAGCGTCGTCTTGCCGTAGCCGGGCGGTGACACGAGCAGCAGCAGGCCCTGCGAGTCGGTGCGCCGGTCGGCGTCGGCGGTGCCGAGCTGCTTGGCGAGGCTGTCGCCGATCAACGGCAGATACACCTCGTCCAGGAGCCGGTTGCGGACGAACGCCGACATGACGCGCGGCCGGTGGTCGTCCAGCCGCAGCCGGGCACGCTCGGCGGCCACGAGTTCGGTGCGCAGGCGCTGATAGGCGCGGAACCCGGGGACGGTGGTGGTGCGGAACCCGTCGGTGCGGGCGAGGAGTTCATCGAGGCGGACGGTCAGCCGGCCACGGTCGATGCGCGGGTGGGTGCCGAGCAGGCCGTCCACGGTCGCGGTGAGCGGCGCCTCGCACTCGTACCGGGCGAGCACCGGCTGCGGGCAGAGTTCCACGGCGACGGCCTCCGCGAGATCGCCCGCGTCGATCTCCGTACCGCTCGCGGCGGCGTACGAGGCGAGCCAGCCCTCGACCAGCTGGCGCCGGGCGGAGAAGTCGTCGTGGAGTGCGGCGAGGTCCTCGTCGTACGCCGAGGATCCCGTCGTGCGACGGAACTTGTCCAGGAACGTGCGGGTGGTGGCGCTCGTGACGAATCCGGCCGGGCCGCTCGTCAGCTCCTCGAAGAGGTACGCGGCGACGGCTCGGGGATCGTCGCCCCGGATGGCGTCGGCCCACTCCTCCTGAAGGCCGGCGATGGCCGGGGCGAGGCCGAACGTCTCACGGGCTCGGGCCAGCGAGAGGGCCCGCCGGGTCCAGGAGGTGCGCCGGGCCTCGTCCGTCCCGTAGGCCCAGAACAACTGCGCCGCCGCTCGTACGGCGGGCGGGCAGCGCAGCAGTCCGGCCCCGGCGTGCAGCTTCAGCAGGGTGGTGAGGATGGCGGTGGCGTCCTCGTCGTGGACACCGCGCTGGTAGCCCTCGTCGTACGCGGACGCCGCCGACTCCCGTACCAATGCCGCCAGTGCGGAAGGGTTCAGGGCGCCGAGGGTGTCGGCGCCCTGCTCGTCCAGGAGCCGGGCGGCCAGGTGCTCGGCTCGGTAGACGCGCGGGGACTCCGAGGGCAGCGTCTGGTCCCAGTAGGGGCGGGTCGCCTCGAAGGCCGGGTCGGTGACCGGCGCCCGGTAGTCCGTGCCGGTGAGGGCGAACGCGAGCCGGTCCCCGTGCGGGACGAGCGTCAGGTCGAAGGGCTGGGTGTTCACGGCGAACCGGTGCCGGCCGAGACGGATCGTCGCGCCACCGTCCGCGTACAGCTCACTGCGGTCGCGCAGGGCCCGTCCGGCCTCCTGACGGGCGGCCAGCAGCTGCCCGTCCAGCTCCTCGGCGCGCACCGGGTCGCCGAGTTCCCGCAGCTCGTCCGCGGTGCGGCGGACCTTGGCGACCATCGGGTCGGAGGCGAAGTAGGTGTGGACGGCGTCCAGGTCGGGCAGGGCGGCCAGCCGCCGGGACACCGTGTCGAGGACCCGGGCCGCCGAACCCGCCAGCCGCTCCGCCCGCCGGGCGCGGGCGTCCTGCAACGTCTGCTTACGGGCCGAGAACGCCTCGTACACTTCCGTCCGCCGCCCGGCCAGCTCGGCGAGGAAGTCGTCGAACTCCGCGAACCGCGACTCCAGGTTCTCCAGCTGGAGCAGCAGCCTGGCCAGTTGCTCGTCACAGGCGTCCGGGGTGTCCGCGGCGGCCAGCGCCCCCGTGACGGCCTGCCCGAGCAGTGCGAACTCGGCGGCGAACTCCGCGCGGCCCTCGTGGTCCAGGAGCTCGCGACGGCGGGCGTCGAGGGTGGCGCGGGCCCGGTTCACCCCGCCGAGGACCTCCGCGATCCGCTCCAGGATCGACGTACGGACCGTCGCGTCACCGATGTCGAGCCCGGCGACGACATCCGTGACGGTGCTCAGGCCGTCCGTCATCTCCGTCAGCCGGTCGCCGAGCGCCGAGGCGTCCGCGACGGTGGTGAGCGCGGACGCCTCGGCGGCCAGGTGCGCGATGTCCTCGTGGTAGCCGGCGAACGCGTCGTCCCGGCCGAGGAACGCGACGGCGCGCCGGTCGGCCGAGTCGATGTCGGCGGCCGTGTCGGCGCTCAGCGCGGCGATCCGCTCGGTGTCCGCATACCGCATCTCGGCGAGGGTCGCCAAATGGCCCTGGACGCGGCGGAGTTCGGTGAGCTGGGTGACCCAGGCGGCGCACGAGCGCGGGGCCTCGCCGCGGATGCGGCGGACGAGTGCGGTGAGCCGGTCGGCCGTCTCGGTGAGCGCCTCGGCGGCCTGCCGGGTCAGCTCCTGCACTGTTTCGAACTCGGTGAGGACCTGCTGGGCGGTGGCCCGCAGCTCCGCCAACGGGGCGGCCAGTTCACCGAGTTCGGAGTCGGTCAGCCAGTGGTAGCGGTCGGTGGCGCGAGTGCAGTCCGCGACCAGCTGTGCGTACACGGCGGCGGTCGGTGTCGTCTCGGCGGCGCTGTGCGCGAGCGCGAGGCAGTCGGAGATGCCGCGCACCAGATCGGCGTTGCCGATCCGGGCGAGCGGACCGGTCCCGGCGGGCCGGGAGGCGGCGTAGGTGTCGGAGACGTACGGTGTCTGCCAGCGCTGCAACGGGTGGACCCGGGCCGGTTCGTCGCCCGTGGCGGTACCCCGCAGGAGGACGAGCGTGCCGTCGTCGAGCAGGGCGTGGCCGCGGCCCTGGAGGGGAGTGGCGACCTCCTGCCGGATCAGGTTGTAGGGCAGGAGCAGGCTTCGGCCGTCGTCGGGGGAGCGGAAGACGTACAGGACGTCCTCGCCGTTCGGCGAGCGGACCGCGCCCTCGAAGACCGGCTCGGTGAGCGGTTCGGCGATGTCGAAGGTCTTGGCGGTGCCGGTGGTGAGGTAGTAGCCGCCGGGGAAGATGATCCCCTGGTCCTCCGGGAGCCGGTGGCAGGCGGGCCCGATGAGGTCCAGACGCAGGACCGTGCCGAGGAGTGTGTTGAAGACCAGATACCGCCAGGACTCCTCGTTGTACGGGCGGACGCGGAGCAGGACCAGCGGGCCGATCACGGCATGCTCGACATCCGCGTCGGCGAGTGACTGGAGGGGTTCGGTGACCGGCTCCTCGTAGATCCCGTCGGGTGTGTCGGTGTCGTTGACCGTCTTGACGGTGAGGGTGCCGCCGAGTGTGTCGACGAAGAGGACGGCGCCCGTGCCGTCGCCGTCGCCGTCCTTGCCCACGGCGATGTGCGGGTGCCGGCCAAGGACGTGGGCCTCGCGGCCCGCGACGGTCCAGGTGAAGTCGTGCGACGGCGGGAAGACGTGGTCGCGGTCGCCGCGCGCGTCGAGGAACGCGCCGGGCGAACCGTCCGGGCCGAGCGCCCAGCGCAGCACGCGGATGCCGTCGGCACTCTCGCCGGTACGGAAGACGGCGAGCAGCCTGCCGTCCACGCGGCGCAGCCGCAGCAGGCGGGCGTCGCGGTAGTAACGGTGCAGGGCGGTGAATTCGCGTACGAAGGCCTCGTCTTCGAGCAGACCGCCTTCGCCGTGGGTTGTCGCCTCCAACTCGGTTCCGTGCAACGCGAGTACGTCGCCGACCCCGGCGGCTTCCGCCGCTCCCGGGCCCCGTTCGAACCCGAACAGCAGCCGGCCGCCCACGGCCACCAGGTCGCGGGGTACGGATGGCTGCTCGGTACGGATCTGCTCGGTGCCGGTGAGCCGGAGCTCGGTCGACCCGAACTCCGCTGTGCGCCGCACGTTCAGCGCCTCGGCGCGGCTCGCGAGTTCGGCGGCCCGGGCAGTCAGCCTGCGGCGCAGCACGTCGTACGTCCCCGCGTCCACGGGGCCGCCGGTGGGCGGTGCGGTCGTGGTGTCGGTTTCCATACGTACGGCTCTCCCTACGAGCTTCGAGGTGTGTGGTGCGGCTGCGTCCCGCTGCCGGGCCGTGTCCTCGACCGCCGGACGGGCTCGATCCGTCCTGCCCGTCCGGCGATCGGGGTCCGCTCTATGCGACCGGCGACCCGTTCCGCGATGCGGGTACGTCGGACGCCCCCGCCACCGCCGACACCGGTACATCCGCCAGCCCCAACTCCCGTGCCGCGGCCAGCAGCTGCTGCACCTGTCCCGGCGCAACCCCCGCCCCCGGCGCCCGCATCATCCGCATCAGCAGCGCCGACACCGTCAGGTTCTGCACGTCCCCCGTCGACACCGACCCCAGCACCCGCGTCAGATCGTCCGTGAACGACGACGTGCCGTTCAGCCACGGCCCCGCAAGCGCCTTCGCCGTGTCCGAGTTCTCGACGAACCCGTCGAAGCTCTTGCCCATCGAGATGGACGAGACGAGCCGGTCGAAGAAGACCGACTCCCCGCCGACGATGTCGATGTCGGCGTTCTCCAGACCCGTCGCCAGTACCGTCGCCTGCGCCTCGGCGACCTGCCGCTGCACATCGAGCCCGGCCAGCCGGATCTCCTTCTCCGCGGCGAGCCGCAGCCGGTACTCCTCGTGCCCGCGCGACGCGTCGTCCAGCGCCGCCATCGCCGCCGCCTTCTCGGTGAGCCCCGCCGCCTCGGCCTTCAGCTTCTCGCCGATCATCGCCGCGTCGGCCGTCGCCTGGGCCTGCGTACCCTCCGCTGCCGCGAGCGCCTTGAGCCGGGACCCCTCCGCCTCGGCCTTGAGACGGGCGGACGTTGCCTCGGCCTCGGCGAGACCGGCCTTCTCGATGACGTCGGCCTCCGCTTCACGTACCTGAATCTCGGCGAGTCCGGGCGCCGCGGACTCCGCCTGGATGCCCTCGGCCAGCCGCAGCTTCGCCTGGGCGTCCAGGTCCGCGGTCTTCAGCCGGGCCTCGGCGAGCGTCAGCTGCTCGGCGGCCAGGTGGGTGGCCGCCGCTTCCGCGGCCTCCGCGGCCTTGATGTCCTTGACCAGCTTCTCCTGGGCCTCCGCCTCGGCGGCGATGATGACCGACCTGCGGGTGCGCTCCGACTCCTCGACGGCCCGCAGCGTCTTGATGGACTCCTCCTGCTCGGCGACCGTACGGTCCACGGCGATCCGCTCCCGGATCACATCGGCGACCTCGCGGCGCTCGGCCTCGACCTCCTTCGTCGCGGCGATCCGGTTGAGTTCGGTCTGCCGCTCGCGCCCGATGACCTCGATCAGCCGGTCCTTCTCGATGCGCTCGTTCTCCACGGCGATGACACGCTCACGGTTCTTCTGCGCGACGGCGATCTCCCGGGCCTGGTTCTCGCGCTGGATGCCGAGCTGCTCCTCGGTGCGGATGAACGCGGTCTGGGCGCCGAGCCGTTCCTCCTCCTGGACCCGGGCGGTCGCGGCCTCCTCACGGGCCCTCAGCGTCTCGACCTCGCGGCGCTGCTTGATCTCGGCCTCGGCCTGCCGGCGCTCCAGCTCCAGGATGGTCTCGCGGGCGTCGACGTTCTGCCGGGTGATCTCCTTCTGCTCGGTGCGCTGGTACTCGTTGGTGCGTACGTGCTCGATCGCCGTCAGCTCGGTGATCTTGCGGATGCCCTGTGCGTCGAGGATGTTGGCGCCGTCGAGCTGCGTCATGGGCGTCTGCTCAAGGAAGTCGATGGCCGCGTCGTCGAGGTGGTAGCCGTTGAGGTCCGTACCGATGACCCGGATGATCCGGTCCCGGAACTCCTCGCGCTTGGTGTACAGATCGACGAAGTCCAGTTGCTTGCCCACGGTCTTGAGCGCCTCGGCGAACTTCGCGGCGAAGAAGTCCTGGATCGCGACTTTGTCGCTGGCCCGCTCCGTACCGATGGACTGGGCGACCTTGATGACGTCCTCGACGGTCTTGTTGACGCGTACGAAGAAGTTGATGTGGATGTCGGCGCGGATGTTGTCCTGGCAGATCAGGCCCTCGCGCCCGGTGCGCCGGATCTCGATGGTCTTCACCGAGATGTCCATGTACTCGGCCTTGTGCAGCACCGGCAGGACGACGGCCCCGGTGAAGGTGACATCGACCTTCTTGGTCTTGGAGATGATCAGCGCCTTGCCCTGTTCCACCTTGCGGAAGAGCCGGCTGATGACGAGAAGCAGGGCGACGGCGATGAGCAGGACAACGGCTACGAGCACACCGAAGCCCAGGGTGATGGCATCCATGACAGTCCTTGGCGGCTGGTGAGGAAGGTGGAGAGGTCAGAGGTTCCCGCCCGATTCCAGGGCGGCCGGACGGATTCGGCGATGCGGCTGCGACGGGCGGGAGGGTCAGCCGGAGCGGCGCGGAGTCCGGCGCGCATCCGGGCGGGTACCCGGGCGCGGGTTCGTGCGCGGCTTCGGTGGTCCCGGGTCCAGCGCTTTGTCGTACGGCGAGACCCAGAAGAACTCGCCCTCGTCGTCGTACGCGTACAGAAGCGCCGCACTGCCCGAGGTGAGAACCGCGTCGTCAGCCGGGCCGAGCAGCCTGACCTGGACGATCGCGGTGGAGCCGTCGGCCGCCGCGACCTCGGCCTGGCCGAAGTCGGAGCTGACGGAACCGGTACGGATCGTGCAGACCCGGCCGAGGAAGTCCTGCCGCGACGGAGGAGGCTCGTCCGGGAAACGCCGGCGCACCAGGCGCACCAGCACCCGCATCACGGCCCAGGCGATCAGCAGCGCCCCGGCGAACACCGCACAGGCGAGCCCCGCGCGGGTGATGCCGGTGACACCGCTGCGGTGCAGCAGGACCGTACCGGCCAGGCTCGTGAACCAGCCGACGACGACCATCACGGACACCGATACGGTGACCGGCACCCCGCCGATCCCGGCCATGCCGGTGTCGAGGTCTCCGTCGAAGGAATGGTGGTCGGCCGCACCGGCCAGCACGAGGAACCAGAAGAAGACGACGACGCCCAGCGCGGCGCCGAACAGCACGGTGGGAAAGGCGGTTGCCGCACTCAGGAAATCCTGCATCGGTCCGCCCCCTGTTCCTTGTGGGCGGTCCGGTGGTGACCCCGGTGCTGCGGTACCGCGCGGAGCGGTGCCGCAGCAGCCGGGTCTTCCCCCGTATCCCCCGTGTTCCCCCGGTTGGTGCTGATCGATCGTGTCACTCGGGGCCGTGTGACGCACTGCCGGAGTCCGGCAATCTTTGTACGTCCTTGATGCCGGGCACCAGCACCGGCCGGTATGCGTTGACTGAGTGTCAACGTCGCGTCAGGACTTGAGGAGTGCGCGTGCCGGAGCCGGAGATTTCCGACGAGTATCTGGGGGACTACGCCCGCATTCTGGCCGATGTCGCCGCCACCGGCCGTCGGTTGACCCGGGACGAACTGGACACCCGGCGGCTCCTGGGCCGGGAGGCGGCCGAGGCCGGATTCCAGCTGCGCGCCCTGGTCGGCCTCCATCTCGCGGCGACCCGTACCGCCTGGCCGCAGGCCGCCTTCGCCGATGACACATCCACCGACTCCGTGCTGGCCGCGGTCGAGCAGGCCGTCGACGCCTTCGCCGCGGGCTTCGAGCGGGCCCAGCGGCTCACCGTTCGGCGCGAGGAGGCGGCGCGCCGCGAGTTCATCGACGATCTGCTGTACGGGCGCAGCGATCTGGGCCGGCTCGCCGAGCGGGCCACCCGGTTCGGGCTGCGCCTCTCGCGCGCCCACGCGGTCGCGGTGGCGACGGGCCCGGAGGCATACACGGAGACCGATTCCGTGCCGCGCGCGGTCGAGGCGGCGCTGCTCACGCGCTTCAGCGGCCGGAAGATCCTGATCACGACGAAGGACGGGCGGCTGGTCTGTATCGCCCCCGGCAGCCAGCCCGATGTCCTGCGGTATTTCGCCAAGCAGTCGCACGCGGCGACGGACGGCGGCCGGGTCGCCGTCGGCCGCGCGCACCCGGGCCCCGGAGGCGTCGTCCAGTCGTACGACGAGGCGCTCGACGCACTCGATCTCGCGGAACGGATGGATCTGGACGATCCGGTGCTGTACGCCGCCGACCTGCTGGTCTACCCGGTGCTGACCCGGGACCGGCAGGCGATGGCCGATCTGGTGCGCAGTCAGCTGGGCCCCCTTCAGCAGGCGCGCGGCGGCGCCGACCCCCTCCTGAAGACGCTCACCGTCTACTTCGACGCGGGCTGTGTGTCCGCCGAGACGGCCCGTCGGCTGTCGTTGAGCGTGCGGGCGCTCACGTACCGGCTGGAGCGGATCCATCAGCTGACCGGTTCCGATCCGTCCGACCCGGTGCACCGCTACACCCTGCAGACGGCGGTCATCGGCGCCCGGCTGCTGGACTGGCCGGCCAAGGAGGTGTGACCCGGTCCGCACCGATGTCGCACCTGCGGGAACCGTGACCTCATCCGCGGGGTCCGTGGCCCTCCAGGCTCTTCTTCAACGCCCGCACCGGGTGGCGGCGGTGGTCCCGGACCTCGGATACGGGCTGCGCCGACGGGCCCCGGCCGCAGGGGTGTCGGCCCGTCCGGGGGCCTGCGCGGTCAGTTGGGGATCGACGGTGAGGGCGGTGACACCGAGCGGCATGCCGAGCGCGCGCAGGGCCGGTTCGGAGAGCCTGATCCAGGGCTGACCGTCGCCCAGGGTGGCGGCGAGCCGGTGCGCGGAGGTGAAACCGACGGCTGTGCGGTCGCCCAGCGGCGTACAGAAGAACCGCGCCGTCCATCCGGTGGGGCAACCCGGCGGCCCCGGCCGGACGGGGACGAAGAGCGTTCCGGCCGGGCCGGGTTCAAGAGGTTCGGGGTCGTCCGTTCCGCTGCGGTCGGACATGGTGTGCCTCCTCGACGGGCCCGGGTGCATGGGTGCTGCACCCATCACGTTATGCCCGTACGTGAGGGGAGACGGTACGGCCCTGATGCGCATTTGACGCGAGACCCCGCACCCGTGACGCGATGCTGATGCGTGCTGCGGGGAGCGGGGTCCCGGAAGGGGGTGGCCGGAGGTGTGCATCGGGGGAGTAGCACACCTCCGGCCTGCCGGGCACGGGCCGGTGGTCAGCCGGCCCGCGGTTGACCCGGCGCCATGGGGGTGGGACCGGGCGGATCCGGTCCGTCGGGCAGGGGAAGGCTCAGAGGTCGAACTCGTGCGGCGGGAGGTCGAGCGCGAAGCACGCCTCCCGGACGATGGCCTGCTCCGTCTTGTCGAAGTCGCCGTCGGCGCCGCCGATGACGATGCCGATCTGGATGACGGCACGAGCCTCGGCAGGCTTCTTCTTCGCCTTGCCGATCTCCTGGAGCACGCTGACCTTGCCGAAGGCGAAGTCGGCGGTGAGCTTGTTCACGTAGTCGTTGAAGCGGCGCTGCAGATCGTCCGCCGGGAAGTTCTGCAGGACTTCGTTGGAGGCGATCAGCGAGGCGACACGCTGGCGTTCGGACGGGTCGATGGAACCGTCGGCCGCCGCGACCAGGGCGCACATGGCCATGCTCGCGTCACGGAACGCGCCGCTCTTCAGGTCGTTCTTCTTCGCTTCCAGCTGCGACTGCATCGACGAAGCGGATTCCTTGATCCGATCCCACAGTGCCATGACGTCTCCATACGTTGCGTTGCGTTGTGTTGCCGGAATGAATTCCAACTCTACAGACGTGTAGAAGTTAGCAGGACGGGCGCCCGCTGTGTCCAGGGAACATCGGTAAGTAGGATGCTGCGACGCCGCGGCTGACGCGGTATCGCAGAAGGGCGGACCCAGATGGACTCGGCCAGGCCCGGCCACCACCCGGACAACGAGCCGCCCCACGAGGAAGTGCCCGACGCAGTGAGCCCCGACGGCCGACGGCTCCGCAGGCGCGGGCAGGGCGAACTGGAGGCCCAGGTCCTCGCCGTACTGCACTCGGCGAACGGCCCCGCGACGGCCGGCTGGGTGCAGGAACACCTCGACGGCGACCTCGCGTACACCACTGTCATCACGATCCTCTCCCGCCTCTACGTGAAGAACGCCGTGACCAGGTCCCGCGAGGGCCGCTCCTACACCTGGACGTCCGCCTCCGACGAGGCCGGTCTCGCAGCCCTGCGGATGCGCCGCGTACTGGACGGCGAACGGGACCGGGACGCCGTGCTCGCCCACTTCATCTCGGCCCTGTCCCCCGGTGACGAGGAACGGCTGCGCGCGCTCCTGGCCCGCGCGGCTGCCCCGGACGGCCCGGACGACCCCCTTGGCACGGAAGGCCGATAGCGGTCCGATGGGTGTCTTCGTCTGTCTGCCGCTCGTGCTGCCGTTGATCGCACTGCCGATCGCGCGCCTCGCCGAACAGCATCTGCACCCCCGCAGCGCGACCCGGCTGCTCACCGTCGTCGGCACGCTGCTCGCCCTGTGCAGCACGCTGTGCCTGGGCCTGCTGGTGGTGGTCGGTACGGCCCAGCTCCCGGGCAATCCACTGCCGGACAGTTGGTCGGACCCCCAGGTGCGGGACGCGGTGCCGTACGAGGTGAACGCGGGCATCGTCGCGATCGGCGTGCTGGCGGCGGTGATCGGGGCGTGCGGGTGGACGGTGTACCGCCATGTGCGGCTGCGTATCCGTGCCGGCCGCGCCCTGTCCGCCGCCCCTTCCGTCACCTCGGACGATGTCGCCGTGCTCCCGGACCCGGAGCCGTACGCCTATGCACTGCCGGGCAAGCCGGGCCGGGTCGTCGTCTCGACCGCGATGACCCGGTGTCTGGACGCCCGTGAGCGCCGGGCCCTGATCGCCCATGAGCGGGCCCACCTGGCCGCCCGGCACCACCGCTATCTGCTGGCCGCCCAACTCGCGGCGCGCGCCAATCCGTTCCTGCTGCCATTGCGCACGGCGGTGGCGTTCAGCACCGAACGGTGGGCGGACGAGGAGGCCGCACGTGCGGTCGGTGACCGGCGTGTGGTGGCGGTCGCGGTCGGCAAGGCGGCGCTCTTCTCGCACCGGGCCCCGGACGCCTCGGTCGGCTTCGCCGCCTTCGCGAGCTCCGCTCCGGCGGCGGGCCCCGTACCGCGCCGGGTGGCGGCGCTGCTCGCCCCGGTTCCGCAGGCCCGGCTGTGGCCCCCGTCGTCCGCCCATGCCGCCCTGGCGGCACTCGTCGCGACGGCGGGCACCGCGGTCTCGGCTCTTTCGTCGCTCAACGCGGCGGTGACGCTGGTGCGGATCCTGCACGCGGCGACCCCGCTATGAGCCGTACGAAGGGGACCGAACCGTCGGCGCGCCGACGGAGCAGCGCCCGCCCCCTGAACAGCGGCCCGAGCCCCATCCGGAAGAGCTGGGCCGGCAGCCGTTCGATCCTGCGCCGCCGGCCGGCCGACAGGGGCGGGCGGCGCGGCTCGGAGGGACCGGCAGGCTGATATGTCACTATGCAAACGTTGCACAGTCCAAATGTTTGTGCCAGCGCCCGGCACGCGGGGCGCGTACCGATTCGAGTACGGCCGGCCGGCACGGTACAAAGAGGCATGGCCGCGCACGGACAACCACGTGAGGACCGACCCCCGGACCGGGGCGGGGACGATGACGTCGATGAGGTGACGCGCGCCGTACTGACGGCTTCCAGGCTGCTCGTCGCCGTCTCCGCACGTTCACTGGCGGCGGTGGAGGACAGGGTGACGCTGCCTCAGTTCCGGCTCCTTGTCGTGCTGTCCACGAACAGCAACGCCAAGCTGGTGACGCTTGCCGAACGGCTCGGGGTGAACCCGTCGACCGCGATGCGCATGCTGGACCGGTTGATCGCCGCCGGTCTCGCGGAGCGGGAGGTGAACCCCGCCAACCGCCGCGAGACGGTGCTGCGGGTGACCCCCGAGGGCCGCCGGCTGGTCGAGGACGTCACGGCGGGCCGCCGCCGGGAGATCGCCGCGATCGTCGAACGTCTCGCCCCGGAGCAGCGCACCGCCCTGATCGACGCGCTGACCGCGTTCACCGTCGCGGGCGGCGAACCGCCCGTGCCGGGGGACGGCTCGGACGGGTACCCGCTGGGCTGGACGTCCGACCTCCCCGCCCACCACGACGTCTGACCTCCCCGCCCACCCGACAGGCTCTCAGTCGGCGGAGGAGACGAACTCCTCCTGCGCGGCGGGCGCCGGACGGGCCGCGGGAACTTCGCCGGCCCCTGTCCCGTCCTTGCCGTTCCGGTCCCGCCACGCCTGGATCCGGGTCACGGCCGGCTGGGTCCAGCGGGCGGTGAGCGGTCCGACGATGACGAGGATGAGGACGTACGCGGTGGCGATGGGCCCGATACGGGGCTCGGTCGCCACGGCCAGGCCGGCGATGACGATGGAGAACTCGCCGCGTGCGACGAGCGTTCCGCCGGCCCGCCACCGCCCGCGCGAACCGATTCCGGCCCGCCGGGCCGCGTACCACCCGGTGCCGATCTTGGTGAGGACGGTGACGACGGCCAGCAGTGCCGCCGGAAGCAGTACCGGCGGAATCTCGGCCGGATCGGTGGAGAGTCCGAAGAACACGAAGAAGACGGCGGCGAACAGATCCCGCAGCGGTGTCAGCAGCTTGCGCGCCCCCTCGGCGACCTCGCCCGAGAGCGCGATACCGACCAGGAACGCCCCGACGGCCGCGGAGACCTGCAACTCCTGTGCCACACCGGCCACCAGGACGGTCAGCCCGAGCACGACCAGGAGCAGCATCTCCGGATTGTCGGAGGACACGGCCCGGCTGATCAGCCGCCCGTGCCGCAGCGCCAGATAGAGCACGAACCCGACGGTGCCGAGCGCGATGAGCAGCGCGATGCTGCCTCCGGCGAAGCCCACGCCCGCGAGCATCGCGGTGAGCAGCGGCAGATAGACGGCCATCGACAGGTCCTCGATGACCAGAACGCCGAGGATGACGGGCGTCTCCCGGTTCCCCAGCCGTCCCAGATCGGTGAGCACCTTCGCGATGACCCCGGACGACGAGATCCAGGTGACACCGGCCAGTGCGACGGCTCCCACGGGCCCCCACCCGAGCAGCAGCGCCGCCACCGCGCCCGGGGTCGCGTTGAGCACGAAGTCCACGGCGCCGGACGGATATTGGGTCTTGAGACTCGTCACCAGCTCCGAGGCGCTGTACTCGAGACCGAGCAGGAGCAGCAGCAGAATGACGCCGATCTCGGCGCCGACGGCGGTGAATTCCTCACTGGCTCCGAGCGGCAGCAGCCCGCCCTCCCCGAAGGCGAGCCCCGCCAGCAGATAGAGCGGGATCGGCGAGAGCCCTATGCGCCCGGCGAGCCGCCCGATGATTCCGAGGCCCAGAATGACGGAGCCGAGCTCCACCAGCAGCGCGGTCGTGTCGTGCACGGTCAGCCCTCCGCAATGATCTCGGAGAGCACGTCGACGCCCTCACGCGTACCCACGACGACGAGCGTGTCCCCGATGGCCAGCCGGAAATCCGGCCCGGGCGACGGATGCGCACTGTGCGTCCGCAGCACGGCCACGATCGAGGCCCCCGTCCGCGTCCGCGCCCGGGTGTCCCCGAGCAGCCGCCCGCCGTACGGAGAGCGCGTCCCGAGCGGTATGTGCTCGGTGACGAGATCGATGCCCTCGGTCCGTACCGCGTCGATCGGCGCGGCGTCGATGAGGTGCGCGAGACCGGTGGCCTCCTGCGGTGTCAGGGGTACCGAGAGCCGGCACGCATCAGGGTCGTCCTGGTCGTAGAAGCCGATGAACCGCCGCCCGTCGTGGTGGACGACGACGGAAATGTGCTGTCCCGACTCGGTCGTGTAGTCGTACTGCACACCGACTCCGGGCAGCGTGGTGCGGTGGGTTCCCATGGCTTCCTCCCGAGAGGTACGGCGGTGCATTGACACACTTGGTGAGTTCTTTAGCTGCGCATTACCTTATCCGGAGGCTCCCGCCGTCTACGGCGTACAGGTGCGGGGCGGGGCCCATGACTAAACTCACCCGGGCCGGTGTGTGGCCGAGGCCGCCTTCCGGGCGACCGCAGCAACCGGCGGAAGGGCCGAGAATGTCGCGCAGCCGAGAGCTCAAGTTCCGGGCGGTCACGTCGTTCCAGCGGCATGTCGTCAACCCGCTCGCCAGACAGTCGCGGTCGCAGACCCTCCTGGAGACGACGGGCCGCACCTCCGGCCTCCCGCGCCGCACCCCGGTCGGCGGCAGCCGCGTCGGCCAGGAGTTCTGGCTGGTCTCGGAGTACGGCGAGAAGTCGCAGTACGTACGTAATATCCAGGCCGACCCCCGGGTCCGGGTCCGCACCAAGGGCCAGTGGCACACCGGCACCGCCCACCCCCTCCCCGAGGACGACGCCCGTGCCCGGCTCAAGAGGCTGCCGCGCTACAACAGCGCCGTGGTGCGGGCCCTGGGCACGAACCTGCTGACGGTGCGGGTGGATCTGGCGGACTGACGCCGGGCTCCACCGGCCCGGACGTACGCGTGCCCGGCCGGTGCGGTGCCGGCCGGGCACGGGCGTGGTGCGGGCCGGATCAGTCGGTGATCTCGATCTTCCCGTTGGCGGATGCGGCGGGGGCCGCTTCCGGTGCCCGGTCCGGCAGATCGGCCGAAGTCGCGGCAGCCGTACCGCCCTTGAGGTTCTTCAGCAGGGCCGCCAGGTCGACTCCCGTGGTGGAGCTGAGGAGTTCCATGCCCTGGGCGACGTTGTCCGCGACCGTACGCGACAGTTGGCTCGCGCCGTCCGTCGAGATCACGGTCATCTTGTCGATGGCGCTCAGCGGCTCGGACGCCTTGGCGACGACGTGCGGCAGCACCTCGACCAGCATCTGGAGCACCGCCGCGTCGCCGTACCGGGCGAAGGCGTCCGCCTTCTTCTGCATGGCCTCGGCCTCGGCCGCGCCCTTCGCCGCGATGGCCGCGGCTTCCGCCTCGCCCTCGATGCGCACGGCGTCGGCGAGGGCCGAGCGGTGCAGCTTCTCGCCCTGACCGGTCAGCCGGGACCGCTCGGCGTCCGCCTCGGCCTCCTTGACCTGGGCGATCCGGCGAGCCTCGGCCTCCTGCTCGGCCCGGTAGCGGGCGGCGTCGGCGGGCTTGCGGACCTTGGTGTCGAGTTCGCGGTCGGTCAGTGCGGCCTGGCGCTGGGCGACCTTCTCCTGCTCCGCGAGGACTTCCTGCTGGCGGGCCGCCTCGGCGAGCGGGCCCGCCGCGTTGGCCTTGGCCGCGGCGGCTTCCGTCTCGGCCTTGATCTCGGCCTGCTTGAGGTAGAAGGTCCGCTCGGCGATCGCGATCTCCTCGGCGGCCTTGAGCCGGGCCTGCTCGGAGGCGCGCTTGGCGATCGCCTCTGCGATGTCCGCCTCCTGCTTGGCGCGGGCGGCCTCGGGGCGGCCGAGGTCTTCGAGGTAGGAGCCCTCGGTGGTGATGTCCTGGATCTGGAAGGCGTCCAGGATCAGGCCCTGCCCGGAGAGGCTGGCCTCGGCCTCCTCCGCGACCTGGCCGGCGAACGCGGCACGGTCGCGGATGATGTCCTCGACCGACATCCGGCCCACGATGGCGCGCAGTGCGCCGGAGAGCACTTCCTGGGTGAAGCCGACGATGCCGTCCTGCTGCTGCAGGAACCGCTGGGCCGCGGCCCGGATCGCTTCCTCGCTGCCGCCGACCTTGACGATCGCGACGCCTTCGAGGTGGGACTTCACACCGCGCAGGGTGACGGCTCCGCGCACGGCCACCGGGATGTGCCGGCTGGACAGGTCCAGGGTGAACTTCTGCTGGACGAACGGGACGACGAAGACTCCGCCGCCGACGACGACCTTCTGGCCGCTGTTGTCGATGCTGGTACGGCCGGTCACCGGGTCGGTCGACTTCTTGCCGCGTCGTCCCGTGATGATGAACGCTTCGCTGGGCCCGGCGACCTTGTAGCGGGTGATGACGACGAGGGCGAGCAGTACCAGGAGTACGACGACTCCGATGACTGCGGTCACGACTGGGCTCATAAGGGTGTCCCCCCTGCCTCCCTGCGGGGACGGCAGCTTGATTTCGGGCGGTGTATCGGCTCGGGCGGTGGTCAGCGCTCGACGGGGCGGACCGCGACCGAGGTGGTCGACAGTGCGGCCTCCACCCAGATCTCGGTGCCGCGTTCGACCGGCACCGGGCTCTTCGCCGCCAACTTCACGGTCTGACCCGCGAGTTGCAGCAGCACCTCGCCGTAACCGTCGGCCGGGATGGCCGTGACGACCGACCCGGACGTGCCGACGAGATCGTCGCCGCGCGGTGTGACGCTGGTCTGGTCCCGCATCAGGGCCCGGCTGAACTTCCAGGTCAGCCAGGCCGCGACGATCCCGGCCAGCACTCCGGCGGCGGTTGCGGCGACCGTGCCGGCGCCGGTGGTGCCGAGCACGATCGCGCTGCCGAAGCCGAGCATCGAGAGGAATCCGGCGATGACGGGGAGGGACAGGAGGCCGTCGAAAAGGCCGTCCAGCACGCCTCCGAAGAGACCTTCGAGGATGCCGTCGAAGATCAGGGACAGGGCGAGCAGCACGATTCCCGCAATGCCGAGACCAAGAAGCAAGGTCATGTGATCGCCCTCCCCGGTCTGCGAAATCCCCCGAACATGCATTCCCCGAACATTTCCGTCGAACTGGCTGGATGATCCCATATGCGCCCGGCAACGGATACTGCCGGGTTCCGGCAATCTTTTACGCGTTTTTGATGCCGGACAGGTGTTCGGTCAGTGTGTCCAATGACTGGAACGTGGCTCCGAGCAGGGCGACATGCTTCCAGCGCAGTACGCCGTCCGGCCCGATGAGGAAGACCGCACGGCGCACCCCGATCCCGGGCGCCGCGACGCCGTACGCCCGGGCGATCTCCCGTCCGGTGTCCGCGAGCAGCGGCATCCGCAGCCCGTGGGCGCGGGCGAACGACTCATGGCTGTCCACACCCTGTGGACTGATTCCCCAGACCTCCGCGTCGAGCTCGCCGAAGGTCTCCATACCCGAGGAGTACGAGCAGAGCTGCTTGGTGCACACGGTCGTGTTGTCGCCCGGGTAGAACGCGAGGACCACGGCACGGCCGCGTGCCGCGGAGAGGGTGTAGTCGCGGCGCTGATACGTCTCGCCGGTGAGCGCACCGCCCGGCAGCGTGAAGTCCGGGACGGTACTGCCCAGTTGTGGTGACGATGCCATGTCGTTTCCTCCGTGGTCCGGTGCTGCGGAAGTCTTCCCGTCCGTGTTCCGTACAGCATGCTCGTTACGGGTCCGGCTCCCGCACCAGGAGGCACGTATGACAGAACCGCCGTCCGCCATCCGCCCGTCCGCGGCCGTGTTCCTGCTGCACGGCGGCGTGGAAACGGGCCTGGGCCCGCCACCGCCCGGCCCGCTGAACCTGCCCGCCGTGCGGATGCGCCCGTTCGCGCGGGCCATCGCCGCGGCGACCGGCGACGGTGCCACGGACGTTCTCGTACGCACCGCCCGCTACACCCGCCGCGGCTGGAACGGCCCCCGCGAGGACCCCTTCCACGACGTCGTGGCCGGCCTCGACGCCCTGCGCCGCGAGGCCGGCGAGATCCCGGTGGTCCTGGTCGGCCACTCGATGGGCGCCCGCGCCGCCCTCCGCGCCGCCGGTCATCCGCTGGTACGCGGGGTGGTCGGCCTCGCCCCGTGGTGTCCGGCCGACGATCCGGTCACCCAACTCGACGGCCGCGATGTCGTCCTGCTGCACAGCACCCGCGACCGCATCACGAGCCCCCGGGCATCCCAGTCCTTCACCGGCCGCGCCCGCCGCGCCGGTGCCCACGCCTGTCTGGTCGCGATCCGGCGCAGCGACCACGCGATGCTCCGGCGTGCCCGGACCTGGCACGCGCTGACGACACGGATCGCCACCGGACTGCTGGGCCTCGCCCCGCTCCCCGAGGCGGTCGCGACCGCACTCCGGCTTCCGTCGGACGCTCCGGCGACGCGCGGAACCCTCGACCTCGACCGGCTGGAGCTCGACCGGCCGGACTACGCCTGGACCGGGCGCAGCTCCGGGCCGTCCATCGGGAATCGGTAGACCGTCGACTCCCTCGCCCGGAAGCCCAGACGCTCGTACAGCCGGTTCGCGGCGGCGCGGTCCGGCCGGGAGGTGAGGTCGACGGTCCGCGCGCCCGCCTCCCGGGCCAGCGTCAGCGCCTCCCGCGTCAGCAGGGCCGCGATCCCCTGCCCACGCGCCTCGGTGTCGACCACGACGTCTTCGATACGGGCCCGCAGCCCGGTCGGCACGGGAAGCAGAAGCAGCGTCAGCGTTCCGACGATGCTGCCCGCGGCGCGAGCGACGAGCACTGTATTCGTCTCGCACCGCACCAGCCGGTCGACCGCCTCGTGATCCAGTGGCCGGGCGGTCGAGGACAGTTGGGGCACCAGCCGGGCGAAGGCGGCCACGATCTCCCCGGTCGCTTCGTGGACGATCTCTACGTCGACGCTCATGACGCGGAGCCTATAGCGGGCGGTGGGGGAGGGTGTCGTGGTGCAGGGGCGGGGGAACGGGCGCACCCTGGTAGGGAGGTGATCGTCATGGCGCACACAACTGTCGGGTGGCATGTGGACCTGGAATTCGAGGAGGACACCCACCGCACTCGCGCGGCCGCCCTGGTGCGGCTTCCGGACGGGAACGAGGTGCGGGCCCATGGATATGCGAGCCGTCACCCCTCCGACAAGGATCAGCCGAGGGTCGGCGAGGAGATCGCGGGAGCCAGAGCGCTCAATGAGCTGGCGATGAAGATGCTGACGAAGGCGCACGACGAGATCGACGAGGCGTCCGGCCGGACATCGCACCCGCTCACCTGAGGTCCCCGCCTGCGGGCCGCCGCCCCCCGGGGGCGTAGTGGCCCAGGAACATGTCGATGCCGCTCGTGATCAGACGGTCCGTGGTGGCGTCGTCGATGGCTGTTCCGTACGAGCTGAAGACCATGTGAGGGAAGACCAGTAGCGCGTACAGCTGAATGATCGCCGTTTCGAGGTCGGGGATGTCCAGCCGGCCCCGTTCCGCGAGGCTGCGCAGGGCGTCGGCCACGGCCGGGTGGTGACCCGCGGGGCCGTCATGCTGCCATGCCCCGGCGAGTTCCGGGAAACGGTGGAGCTCGGCGGCCACGAGGTTGCGCAGGGCGATGACGTCGGCGTTGCCGCGTACGGCGGACACCCAGGCGCGGGCCGTGTCGAGGAAGGCCGTGCGGAGATCGGCGGCGTCGGGGAGATCGGCGAGCGCCTTGGTGGACGGGCCGCCGAGGGGCTCGTCGAGTGCGCCCGTGATGACGGCGGTGAACAGCGCCTCCTTGCTGCCGAAGTGGTTGTAGACGGTCACTTTCGACACGCCTGCCTCGGCGGCGATGGCGTCCATACCGACGCCGAAACCCTCACGCAGGAAGGCCTCGCGCGCGGCCTTGACGATGGCCTGCCGCTTGGCCTCGGCGCGGGGGCCGGCGGGCGGCGGTTTCGCGTTCATGAGCAGATGCTAACAGCGACCTGAACTGAACAGTTGAGTTCAACTGAACTGAGCCGTACAGTTCAGTTCATGACTCATGACGCCCTGCATCAGGCCCATCCGGCCGACCGTGCTCACAACCGTCCACCCGCTGATCCGCGACGGTGGATGATGCTCGCGCTCATCTGTGCCGCGCAGTTCATGCTCGTGCTCGACGTGACCGTCGTGAACGTCGCGCTGCCCGACATGGCCGTCGACCTGGATCTCGGCCGTACCGCGCTGACCTGGGTCGTCACCGCGTACACGCTGTGCTTCGCCGGACTGATGCTGCTCGGCGGGCGGCTCGCGGACGTGCTGGGGGCCCGGCGCACCCTGCTCGCCGGGCTGGTCGTCTTCACCGCCGCCTCGCTGGTGTGTGGGCTGGCCGGCAGCGGGGCGACACTGATCGGGGGACGTGTCGCCCAGGGCGTGGGGGCGGCGCTGCTGTCGCCCGCGGCGCTGTCGCTCGTCACCACGTCGTTCCACGGCAAGGAACGCAACAAGGCACTGGGCGTGTGGGCCGCGATCGGCGGCACCGGATCGGCGATCGGTGTGCTGGCCGGGGGTGCGCTGACGAGCGGGCCCGGCTGGCAGTGGGTGTTCTACGTCAATGTGCCGGTCGGCGTCGCGCTGCTGGCGGCGGTGCCGGCGTTCGTCCCCCCGAGGCCGGAGCGGCCGTCGGCCGGGCGGCTGGACGTCGCCGGGGCGCTTCTCGCGACGGCCGGCACCGGATCGCTGATCTACGGGCTGGTCACGGCGGGGGACTCCGGGTGGGGTGCGGCCGGGACACTGGTTCCGGTCGTGGGCGCGGCGGCCTTGTACGCGGCGTTCGCGGCGGTCGAGCGGGTGGCCCGGGAGCCGCTGATGGACCTGCGGATGTTCACCCGGCGGCCGGTTCTCGCGGGGGCGTTCCTGATGCTGTTCGCCACCGCGTTGCTGATTTCGTTCTTCTTCCTCGGGTCGGTCTTCCTGCAGCACGGGCGCGGGTTCGGGCCGATGCGCACCGGGCTGGTGTTCCTGCCGGTGGCCGTGGCGGTCGGGATCGGTGCGCACATCGGGTCCCGGCTGGTCGGGACGGTCGGCAGCCGGGCGACGGCGGTGGGCGCAATGGTGATCGCGGCCGGGGGCTGTCTGCCGCTGACCCGGGTGGGTGCGGACAGCAGTGTGTACGGGGGGCTGCTGCCCGGTCTCGCGGTGGCCGCGTTCGGGCTCGGGGCCGTCTTCGTCACGGCCACGGCCACCGCGCTGGGGATGGTCGCGCACGAGGAGGCGGGGCTGGCCTCGGGGGTCGTCAACACGTTCCACGAGGTGGGCGGTTCGATCGGGGTGGCGGTCGTGTCCACGGTGGCCGCGGCGGGCATCGAGGGGGCGGCGGGCTCGGTGAGCGGGTTCGCGGACGCGTTCACGGTGTGTGCGGCGGCGGCAGGGGCGTGCGCGGTCGTCGCCGGGCTGCTGGTGCCCCGCGGGAAGCCGGAGGGGGCCGGAAGGCCGCACGTGCACTGAGGGGGAAGCCCGGGCCCGTCCGGCGAATGTGGACAAGACGGGGCCCGGCTGCGGATGCGCGACGGGGGCGGGCGGTCGACGATTGAATGCCGGGCAGCGGGACGTCCGTGTCCGTCCCAGGAGGTTGACGTGCAGGCCGATGCGTACACCGACAGCGCGGTGCCGTTCGACCCCACGACCCTGGCGGCCCTGGTCGACGGCACCATGGCCGGTGTGGGCGTGCTCGACACGGGGCTGCGCTATCTGTACGTCAACCCGGCCCTCGAACGGCTCAACGGCATTCCGGCCGCCGAACATCTCGGCCGCACCGTCTCCGAGGTCCTCCCGGGAGTCGACGCGGGCGAGGACATGATGCGGGCCGTGCTCGCCGACGGGAAGCCCCGCGAGATCACGTCCAGTGGAGTCACCGCCGCCGCGGCGGGCTCGGTCCGGCGGTACTGGCACGGGGCGTACCACCGGCTCGAGGTCGACGGGCGGATCGTGGGCGTGGCCGGGATCGTGCTGGAGGTCATGGCCTCGGACAACGGACGGCGCGAGCTGGAACAGGCCCGGCGGCATCTGACCATGCTCGACACTGCGGCCGCCCGGATCGGCACCACGCTCGACATGGACACCACCTGTGCGGAACTCGTCGGCCTCGTCGTGCCGGGGCTGGCGGACCTCGCCACGGTCGAGGTGTTCCCGCCCGACGTCGCCGCCCCGGTACGCCCCGCGCCCGCCGGTGTGCTGCGGCTGCGCAGGGCGGCGCTGACGGCGGTGGCCGGGCTGCGCGCCGAGCTGCCGGGATTCGGACTGACCGGTGAGTACGTCGACTACCAGGAGGGCGCGGCCGTCCAGCGCTGTCTGGCGGCCAACCAGCCGGTCGTGGAGAACCACACGACCGACGAAGAGCTCGCCCGCTCCGCCCCCGCCCCCGAACGGGTCGCCGCCTACCGTGCCCTGGGGATGCATTCGGCGGTCATCGTGCCCCTCGCCGTACGCGGCCGTCCGCTCGGCGTCCTCGGTCTGATCCGGGCGGGGGACTCACCGGTCTTCACGGACGAGGACGTGGTGGTCGCCCGGGAGCTCGCAGGCCGGGCCGCCGTCGATCTCGACCACGCCCGCCGGTATGCCAATGAGCACACCATCGCCCTGGAGCTGCAGCGCTCCCTGCTGTCCGAGCCGCGCCCGCCGCACCCGCACATCGAGATCGCCACCCGCTATCTGCCGGCCGACCGGAGCGTGATGGTCGGCGGCGACTGGTTCGACGTCATCCCACTGCGGGACGGGCGGCATCTGAAGGCGATGGGCGATGTGATGGGCCACGGGGTGGAGGCGGCGGTCGCCATGAGCCACTACCGCTCGCTGCTGCGGATGCTCGCCGACGACGATCTGCCGCCGCACCGCATCCTGGAACAGCTGGACCGGATGGTCGAACGGTCCGGACTGGACCGGGCGGCGACCTGCCTGCTGGCCGTCGTCGACCAGTTCGGCGGGGCGTGCGAGGTGGCGAGCGCCGGCCATCTGCCGCCGGTGCTCATCGACCCGGGGAAGGCGGGAACCAGGGTGTGCGACGAGGTACCGGTGGGCCCGCCGCTGGGCACCGGCTTCGGCGGGTACCGGACGACGTCGGTGGAGTTCGGGCCGGGCACGGTGCTGTTCATGTACACCGACGGTCTGGTGGAGCGGCGCGGCGAGGACATAGACGTCTCGATCGGCCGCCTCAGGGAACTGACCCTGCCCGCGGGCGGGAGCCTGGAGGACCTGCTGGACGAGGTCCTCGAACGGTTCGGACCGGGTGCGGAGGACGACATAGCGGTACTGGCCTCGCGCACCCGCCCCCGCGCCACCTCCTGATCCGGGCAGCCGCCGGAAGGGACTGCAGGTCAGCCCAGCTCCAGGCTGGTGATGCCGAACAGTCCGGTGTGGTCGACGTCCGGTGTCGGGCCCGTGTACATCCGGGCGGTCTCGAACGACGGGGCGAGGCCCAGCTGTTCCGCGAGGCGTACGGCGCCCGGGTTGATGTCGGGTACGTCGATCGCCACCGGGGTGCCGGGGTCGGTGGCCGCGAGTGCGCCGACCAGGGCGCCCGCCACCTCGGGCGACTCCGCGTACACGGGGCCGATGCGGGACGACGTGCGGCAGGGGCGCATCACGGCGAGGCCCCGCAGCTCCCCGTCGCGGACGGCGGCGAGCGAGGTGCGCGCGGGCCCGGCGATCCACGGTGCGAGGAAGCTGTCGCGGTCGGCGGGGAAGAAGCGGCGGTCGTACGAGGCCAGTTGACCGAAGGGGAGGGTGCGGGCATCGACGAGGGCGGTGCCGGGCGGGACGGTCCGGGCAGCGGGTGGCAGGCCCTCGTAACGCATATTCGTCCATACGGAACGGAAGCCGGATTTACGGTAGTTGGGCTGCTGGGCCACCACGCCGTCCAGTCCGACGTTGCGCCCGTCCAGCCGTGCCATGCCGGCCCGCCACAGCTGGATGCCGTAGCCCTGGCCGCGCAGCTCGGGACGGGTGAGGTAGAAGCCGAGGAACCCGAAGCCGGAGCCGTAGCGGACCACGGAGACGCAGGAGACCGGTTCGCTGTCGAGCCGGCCGATCAGGAAGCCGCGCGGGTCGGCGGCGAAGAAGGCGTGGCGGTCGGTCAGGCCGGGATTCCAGCCCTCCGCGTGGGCCCATTCGGTCAGCATCGTGAGGTCGTCGGCGCTTGCGGTGGTGATCTCGAAGTTCGGCACGGGGCACCTCTACCCCGCGGGCCATCGGTTCAACGGTGGTTCTTCCGTCACCACCCGGTCCACAGGAGGTGGTTGACGAGCAGGGCGACGACGGCCTGCGCGGTCAGCCAGCCGCGCCGGGTGCCGGTGGGCAGAAGGGCGGCGGCGGGCAGCAGCCAGAGGATGAAGGGCTGCCAGATGCGTTCGGTCTCCGCCTTGCTCATCCCGGACAGGTCGGCGGCCAGGAGTGCCAGGAGCGCCATCAGGGTGAGCAGAATCAGCCGCTGGGACGCACAGGTGGTGCCGGTGCGCAGGGCGCGCACGGCACCGGGGGCGCCGGCCGCGGTGCGGCGGAGTCCGGCGACCGTGGCGAGGCCCGCGGCGATCGTGGTGCAGGCGAGATTCGCCCAGACCCAGTAGGAGTACGGGCGCAGGCCACCCGCGCCCTGGTAGTAGCGCTCGACCAACAGGCGGTAGCCCTCCCACCAGTTGTAGCCCGCCAGAGTGAAGGCGGCGGGGACGACCAGCGCTCCGAGGAGCACGAGCGGGAAGGGGCGGGCGGTGCGGGTGAGTACGAGGACGGTGAGGAGCAGGATCGCGATCAGCGTCAGACCGTAACTGAGGTAGCAGGTCAGCCCGTACAGGAGACCGGAGGCGAATGCGGCGGCGCGGGGGAGGCGGACCGAACGGGTCGCGGCCAGGGCGAGGAGGGCCACGGACCAGGCGGCGACGGCGGCGAAGTAGGCGTCCGCCGAGGTGCCGGTCCACACCGCGACCGGTGCGAGGACCAGAAACGGGGCGGCACGGCGGGCGAGGCGCTCGTCGGCCAGGGCACGGAGCGTGACCAGGGCGGCCGGGACGGCGGAGCTGCCCACCACGATGCACCAGACCCCGGCCCAGGCGCCGCCGCCGAGCCCGATGCGGTCGAGCAGGACGAAGGTGAGCGTGGCGCCCGGCGGGTGCCCGGCGACATGGGCCGGCCAGTTGCCCGGGGAGCCGATCAGGATGTGGTCGTCGAAGCCGCGCAGCGCCGCACCGATGTCCTGAAAACGGTCGATGACCTGCAGATATTCATGCTTGGTGGTGAGCCGTTCGGCGATGCCCCGGCCCCAGCCGTCGATCAGCGCCAGCGAGAGGACCCAGGCGAGCGACGCCGCCCAGGCGGTCGGCAGCAGCGCCCGCCGGCGGATGCGGTCGGCCAGCGGCGGCCCGTACGCGACGACGGCCGCTGCCACGACGACGGCGGCCGGGGTGCCGGGGCCGGTGTGCGGGTACCAGGACGCCAGCAGGGGAGGCCAATGGACGTAGAGGCTTCCATCGGAGTCCTGGATCGACCTGCCGACGAGCACGGCGGCAGTGACGAGCAGAATGCCCGCGGCGGCGGCGATCAGGTCGCGGCGGCGGCCGGTGCGGTGTCCGGTGTCGTCCCCGACGGGGCGCGCTGTGCGGTACTCGGTCTTCACGCAGGCACGCTATGCACAGCAGGGCCGCTGTGGGCGCTGCCACCGGGGCGCGTCATCGAACCGTCAGATCTTGCGCCGCTTGCTCGCTCCGGAGTGTGACGTCATGGTTTCGTCAGGAGTTGTACGCGCCGCGGCCAGGTGTTCCGGGCATAGCTTCGGCGCATGGGCGACAAACATCTGGACAAGGCCATCTCCTTCCCCTTCCGCCGCCCCGGCTCGTTCTCCGGCCGCGGTCCGGCCTTCCTGGAGCGGCTTCCCTCCTCGCCCGGGTTCTGGCGCAGCCCGGTGCGCGGCGTCAGGTTCACGGCGGTGCTCGGGCTGGTCCTGCTCGCCGGGCTCACCCTGCTGTTCGTGACAGGCCTGCTGTCGTACGCCGCGTACAACCCGGACCTTGCGCCGGTCAACGACAAGACGCCGGGCAAGGGGCTGCTGGGGTTCTACCTCTTCGCCTGGCCGACCGGTCCGCACTGGCTGTACCGGCTGACGCAGGGGCTGCATGTCACGGTGGGCATCGCCCTCGTCCCCGTGCTGCTGGCGAAGCTCTGGTCGGTGATCCCGAAGCTCTTCGCGCTGCCGCCGGCCCGGTCGGTGGGGCATGCGCTGGAGCGGGTGTCGCTGCTGCTGCTCGTCGGCGGAGCACTGTTCGAGTTCATCACCGGACTGCTCAACATCCAGCTGGAGTACGTGTTTCCGGGGTCGTTCTATCCGCTGCACTTCTACGGGGCGTGGGTGTTCTTCGCCGCGTTCCTCGCCCACACCGGGCTGAAACTGCCGCGGGCCGTCCGGGTGCTGCGGGGCGGCCGGCTGGAGGGCTCTGCGCCGGGCGAGGCGGATGAACTGGCCTCGCCCGCCCCCGCCGCGCCGACCGTCTCCCGGCGCGGCGCGCTCGCCATGGTGGGCGGCGGGTCGCTGTTGCTGCTGATCACGTCGGCGGGCCGGAGTTTCGACGGGCCGCTGCGGCAGATGGCCCTCCTCACCCCGCACGGCGCAGCCGAACCCGGCCCGGGGCCGAACGGCTTCCAGATCAACAAGACGGCCGCGGCCGTCGGAGTGACGGCGGCCGATACGGGGAAGAGCTGGCGGCTCACCGTCAGCGGGCCCGCCGGGGAGATCCGGCTCAGCCGGGAACAACTGCTGGCCATGGACCAGTACAGCGCGGCGCTGCCGATCGCGTGCGTGGAGGGCTGGGCGACGTCGGACCAGTGGTGGCGCGGAGTGCGGCTGAGGGATCTGGCGGCACTCGCGGGGTATCGGGACGGGCCGCCGGGGGTGCTGGTGGAGTCCGTCCAGCGCCGCGGGGCGTTCCGCGAGGTGGCGCTCCGCGACAACCAGGTGCGCGACCCGCGCTCGCTGCTGGCACTGCAGGTCAACGGCGAGGAACTGTCGCTCGATCACGGATATCCGGCGCGGATCATCGTCCCGGCGGCCCCCGGTGTGCAAAACACCAAATGGGTGGCCCGGCTGACGTTCGGGGCGCTGTGAGCGGGAAGGCGGGGAACCGGGTGAATCCTCGGGCGGTTCTCAGGCGTTGGTACGGGGAAGGGCCGCTGCATCTCCTTCTGCTGGCCGCGACATTCGCCCTCGCGGGCTATGCGGGCGTACGGCTCCTGGCGGGTGACACGTTCGCAGTCGCGGTGTGGTTCATCGGCTCCGCCCTCCTGCATGATCTGGTGCTGTTGCCGTTGTACGCGTCGGCCGACCTGGTCGTACGGCGGTCGCTCGGACCCCGCTCGGGGCTGGTCAACCACATCCGCGTACCGGCCTTTCTCTCCGGCCTGCTCCTGCTGATGTGGTTTCCGCTGATCACCCGGCACGCGGTGCGGTACGAGCCCTACAGCGGGCTGTCCCCCGACGTGTTCCTGGGCAACTGGCTGCTGATCACGGCGGTGCTGTGCGCGGGCTCGGCGCTCCTGCTCGTGGTCAGGACCGTGCGGTCGCGGCGCGGGGAGGGCAGGGGTGTGCAGCCGACGGCAGTTCGGGGCGGCCGCCCACGTGGGTGAGGGTTTTGTCCTCAAGCGCCGGACGGGGCCTGCCCGGCGGACCGGCACGGGTCAGACGAACAGGAACGCGCCCGCCGTCGTGGCCCCCAGCGACGCCCCGGCGACGGTCTGCGCCACCGAGTGGTACCCGAGCGCGACACGCGACCAGCACACGGCGACCGTCATCGCGTACGCGAGCAGCCACCACGGCGAGTGGACCGGGGCGAGCAGTGCGACGACGGCCGAGGCGACCGCGGCGTCCACCGAGATCTTCCAGACCGTGTTGACGGTCAGGAGGATCACGGTCATCGCCCAGAGGGCGAGCATCGCCACGAGGATGCCGGTGGGGGCGTGGCCGAGGACCATCACCACCGAACCGGCGCCTATGGAACCGAGGATGACGAAGAAGATCGGGGCCCGCTTGGTGCGGTCGACGACATGACGGTCGCCCCAGGTGCCGCGCCCGCGCTCCCATTCGATGTACCCGGCAGGAACGATCCCGGCACACAGGGCGCCGAGGAACCCCCAGAGCAGACCGGTCCAGTGACCGGCGGCGGCCAGGCCGATGCCGAGCATGCCGACCAGCAGGACGTTGCGGGGCTGGAAGACTTCGGTGACGGTACGCGCGACGCCGGTGTTCGGCGACGCGGGGGCGTCGGTGGTGTCCGTGGGGGTCATGCGGTCTCCTCCAGCGAGGTGTCGAAGACCGGCAGCAGCCGCCTGAGCTGCTCCGGGTCGAGGGAGGTGCCGTGGTCGAACCACTCGTGGCACAGCTCGTGCAGGATGACGTGCTGGGTCCGGTACGCGGTCGGGCGGCGCCGGTAGAGCACAAAGCTGGTCCCGCCGGTCTTCAGCCGCAGACCGCAGGCGGCGTTGACGCGGGCCAGCCGGTAGGGCATCTCGTGCAGCACGATGGTGCGGCCACGGGCCGCCTCCATGTTCGCCACCAGTGCGTCGACGGAGAAGGGGGCGGGGATGGGCAGGTCGGCCAGCCCATCCCCGCACTCCTTGCGGAGTTCGCGCAGGGACATGGAGACCTACTGCTCCGGCTCGCTGGGGGCGGTGGCGCCGTCGGTCGTGCTCCGCCGGCCTCTGGCGTCCTCCAGCAGGGAGAGCGCGAACTGCAGCAGCTCCGGTGGGAGACCGTCCTCGTCGAGGCCGCGCCCGGCCAGTCCGCTCATCTCCCCTGTACGGCGCTTCGCGAGAAACTGCAGACCGGCGACGACATCATCGACGACCTCGGACTCCTCCTTGAAGAACCGCCAGTCCACGCCGAAACCCAGACCGAGCGCCTTGAGGATGTCCTCGGACGGCTGGGTGACCTTTCCGGCAAGGATGTTGGAGAAGTAGCTGTGCGAGAGGGATCCGCCGCGCTCCTTGGCCAGCTTGGCGAAGACCCGCCCCGAGATCTTCTGACTGGGGAACGTCTTCTCGACCATGTACTCGACCTTCTGCTGCAACGTCCGCAGCTTCGGTGCGAGTTCCATGCCGCTGTCCATCCGGCCCCCACGTATCCGCCCCGTCCGACCGGTGCCGCACGGTCTTCGATTTCGGTCAACGGGCTCGTACTGTAACGAACCGTTCCTAGCCAGTGTGCATGAGTGAGTCCTGGACCCACCGGTCGTAGAAGAACCGCCGGGGCTCGCCGATGGGGTTGCCGTGTGGGTCGAGGTGGTAGGCGGCGAAGTGGTCGGCGTTGGTGTCGACGCCGATCATGCCCCGGGCCCTGGCGGCCTCCAGCGGGATGGTCTTCGCGACGGGGCGTTGCCAGGACGCGGTGAGGTACCAGCGGCCACGGTCCACGTCGAGGTGGATGCGGTAGGCGACGGCCCGGTTCGCGGTGATGCGGTCGGCCCACTCCACGCCCCGGTGCGCGAAGCCGATACGGACGGTGAGGGTGTACCGGCCATGAGGGGCGTTGGCCAGGTGGGCGAGCGGGGCGGGTAGCTTGATGGACACTTCGCCGTCCGGGGTGACGCGGATCGTCTCGTTCCCGAACCGCTTCCCCGACTCACCGTCGGCGGTGATGAACCAGCGTTCCGCATCCCAGCGTTCTCGCCACTGCTCTTCGGTCAGCTGGGCCTGGGTGAGGTGGTGGCGGGTGTTGAGGAGACGTCTGCCGCCCCGCACGACCCGGACACGTCCGGCCTGCCGGTCGGCGACAACGGCCGCATGCCGTGCCTCCAGTGCAGCGAGGCGCCGGGACTTGCTGAACCACTCACTCCCGGAGCGGTAGCCGCCCGCGGCCCGCTTCGTCCCGGGTTCCCGATCGGGAGGGACAGGCGGTGCCGCAGCGTCCTGATCCCGGCTTCCAGCGTCTGGATGTGCGCGGCCTGGCAACGGCGGGCCAGCGCCCACTGATCGTGCGTGGCTTTGGTGATCGCACCCGCGATCCGCGACGACGACAGCGGCGTCAGGTCCCGCTTGCGCGACGCCCAGGTGTCCGCGCTGTGCTCCAGACCATCCGCACAACGGGCCCTGAGATCACGCGAAGCCAGACGACCCTGATGCTCACCGACCGCACGCAGGACTTTCTCGTCCTGGGGCGTGAGGTGCTTCAGACGGTCCCGGATCGCCACCCCGCAAGGCCCGGGCACCATGAAGGACCCGGCCAACTCCCGCAAACCACCCACCACATCACCCCCTCGCCCAAGACCGTGAATCTGCCACCCAGCCCAACGAGCAGCAGTCGCCAAGGTCACCCATTCGGCTCCGGAACCTCTGTTCCCACCCCGTGAACCCGCCGACAGGACTCACTCCCGCTCACCACAACTCACTTCAGTGCAGCAAGCCGGCAGCAGCTCGCAACCCTGACGTGGCGTCCTCGGTGCGGGAGGCGGTTCGGAACGCTGCATGGGAGCGGGCTTGCGCAAATACTCTGCGTCACTGTTAGCTCGAAAAAACATGGTCAGGGGATCACGAGGGGAGTCCCCTGCCCGTGAAGTCGTCGCGGGCAAAAGGGGCATGGTCCGCATATGGGTGTAGCCCTTCACGACGGGGGATGCGCGAAGGGCTACACGTACATTATGACTGCTGGTCAGGTCGTCATCAACTGACCGACTGGTCAGTGGGTGTTGGGGGTGCGGGGCCGCGGCGCTGCACCTGCCTCACGCCGAACCTGTGTCGGACCGGATCAATCGGACGGTGCGGGCGCGCCGGAGGGGCGCGTCCGTGGGGTGCGCCGGCGGGGAGCAGGCCGGTTGCACGGCTTCGGGGCAGCTAATTTCCCCGCCCGGACCAGGGAAATCTGTCGCGGCTATGATAGAAGCGATGGCTCGCACAATGAGATTTTCTCTTTCGGTCAACGAAGTCAGCGATACGCGGCAGGTGCAAATGCCCACAGGAACCCCTCCGCACGCCACCGACCGGCTCGATGACGACGACTACCCCGCCTACACCATGGGCCGCGCCGCGGAGATGATCGGCGCGACGCCCGCTTTCCTCCGGGCGATCGGCGAGGCCCGTCTGATCACCCCGCTGCGGTCCGAGGGCGGCCACCGTCGCTACTCCCGCTACCAGCTGCGAATCGCGGCCAGGGCCCGTGAACTCGTCGACGGCGGCACGCCGATCGAGGCGGCCTGCCGCATCGTGATCCTGGAGGACCAGCTCGAAGAGGCCCTGCGGCTCAACGCGGAGCTGCGCCGGCCCGCGACGGAATCCGGCGGGGCGGCGGGCGCCTGAGGAGGACGGACCCGGGCGTGCGCCCCGGCTTCCGCGGTGCCGGGGACAGGCGAACGCGGCGCTGGGGACGGGTCAATATCTATTGCCGTCGACGCAGAATTTCATGCAATGCGCGGCAAGGGTTTATGGCGTATCCGGTGGAGTGTAATTACTTGCCGCGCCCGGACGCTTCCACCGTGCTACTGTGGATGCAGTTGCAGTTGTGGTTCCCAAAGACTCCAAGTGCTCTCTTCGGCGTAATGTGTCGATGAGTGCACTTTTGTATTTTCCGGCGCTTTGTTCCGGATGGGGTAATCATCGCGGCGACGCGGGATCCGCACAGTGCGAATCCCCGGGCACTGCCCCAGAAGGAGACAAAAACATGGCTACTGGCACCGTCAAGTGGTTCAACGCAGAAAAGGGCTTCGGCTTCATCGAGCAGGACGGCGGCGGCGCTGACGTCTTCGCCCACTACTCGAACATCGCCTCCAGCGGTTTCCGTGAGCTGCAGGAAGGCCAGAAGGTGAAGTTCGACGTCACGCAGGGCCAGAAGGGCCCGCAGGCGGAGAACATCACCCCCGCCTGATCCCGCTGCTCCGGCGCTGACGCGCTGTGACGCATGTGCGCAGCTGGGGTCCGCACCTTCGGGTGCGGGCCCCAGCTCGTTGTTTTTCCCGCGCCCGGTACGGCTCATTCTTCGCCGCCGGGCCCGGTACACGTATGTCAACGGCCCGTTCTTGCGATTCCTGCGCCGCTCGTCGCTCAGTGAATTCCTCGATACGCGCCATATCGAGGAAGGGTTCTGTATGAACCGCGATCGCACAGCTCGCTCGAACGACCGATACTCCCGCACCCGCTCCGGTGGCTCCACCGCTTCCGGCGGCGGGTTCCGTTCGCAGTCCCCGGGCCGCCAGGGCGGACAGGGCGGCGGCCGTTACGGCGCGCCCGACCGGCGCTCCGGCGGCTTTGGCCGCAGGCCCGCGGCCAAGCAGGGCGAGTTCGCGCTGCCGAAGACCATCACCCCGGCGCTGCCCGCCGCGGAGGCCTTCGCGGACCTGGACATGCCCGCGCCCCTGCTGGCGGCGCTCGCCGCCGAGGGCGTCACCACGCCGTTCCCGATCCAGGGGGCCACCCTGCCGAACTCCCTCGCGGGGCGCGATGTGCTGGGCCGCGGCCGGACCGGCTCCGGTAAGACGCTCGCCTTCGGCCTGGCCCTGCTGGCCCGTACCGCGGGTAACCGGGCCGACGCCCGACGCCCGCTGGCCCTTGTGCTGGTCCCCACCCGGGAGCTGGCCCAGCAGGTCACCGACGCGCTCACCCCGTACGCCCGCTCGCTCAAGCTGCGCATGGCCACCGTCGTCGGCGGCATGTCGATCGGCCGACAGGCCAGTGCACTGCGCGGCGGGGCCGAGGTCGTCGTCGCCACGCCCGGCCGGCTCAAGGACCTCATCGAGCGCGGCGACTGCCGGCTCGACCGGGTCGCCATCACCGTCCTCGACGAGGCCGATCAGATGGCCGACATGGGCTTCATGCCGCAGGTCACCGAACTGCTCGACCAGGTGCTGCCGGAGGGCCAGCGGATGCTGTTCTCGGCGACCCTGGACCGCAATGTGGACCTGCTGGTCCGCCGCTATCTGCACGACCCGGTGGTCCACTCGGTCGACCCGGCGGCCGGCGCCGTGACGACGATGGAGCACCACGTGCTCTACGTGCAGGGTGCCGACAAGTACGCCACCACGACCGAGATCGCGGCCCGTGACGGCCGGGTGATCATGTTCCTGGACACCAAGCACGCAGTGGACAAGCTCACCGACCATCTGCTCAACAGCGGGGTGCGGGCCGCCGCGCTGCACGGCGGCAAGTCCCAGCCGCAGCGCACCCGCACCCTGGCCCGGTTCAAGACCGGGCACGTCACGGTGCTGGTCGCCACGAACGTCGCGGCGCGCGGCATCCACATCGACAACCTCGACCTGGTCGTCAACGTCGATCCGCCGAGCGACCACAAGGACTACCTGCACCGCGGCGGACGCACTGCCCGCGCCGGTGAGTCCGGCAGCGTCGTCACGCTGGTGCTGCCCGGCCAGCGCCGTGAGATGACCCGTCTGATGGCCGACGCCGGGATCATCCCGAAGATCGCCCAGGTTCGCTCCGGCGAGGCCGAGCTGAGCCGGATCACCGGCGCGCAGACGCCCTCGGGGGTGCCCGTCACCATCACCGCACCGCTGACCGAGCGGCCCAGGAGCGGTGGCGCGTCGTCCCGGGGCCGGCGCGGCCGTCCCGTCCGGTCCGGGCAGTCGCGCCGCTCGGACCTGCCCACGCCTCAGGCACGCGCCGCCGCCAAGCAGCGCCGTACCAACCGGGCGGCGTGACCCCGGGGGCCGCGCCCCTCAGGCGATCATGAAGTCCCTTACGGGAAGGGCGCGTTCGACGATCCTGATGTCGCCGAGCCAGCCGTGCATCAACTGGTCGAGCCTGCCTCCGTACTCGTAGGCACCGAGCAGCCAGGGCAGGCCCAGGGTGGTGAGACCGGTGGTGCGGGTGGCGGGGTTGCGGGCGACCATGCAGCCTTCGACGTACATCGTCGTGTGCTTCTCGTCGTTGACGACGGCCACGTGCCACCACCGCTCACGCAGCAGCTCATGGCTCCAGTTGGTGACGGCCCCCGGCTGGTTCAGCGGCGCCGCCGCCCACTGGAGCCCGGGGCCGTCCGATACGGAGAGGGTGGCGACGGGCTCCTCCGGGTCGCCGGAGGTCTTGCCGGCCGCCCCGAGCGTGCCGCGGCGGCCGAGCACGGCGCCCCAGGCGTTGCGTCCGGCGTCCCAGTCGGCGGGGAGTCGGAGGAAGGCCTCGATGGTGTAACCGGACCTGAATGTCTTGGTGTTGAGCGGTGCGTTGTTCTCCGTACGCAGATATGCGCCCCGCAGCGGCGGCTTCGAGCCGTCGAAGTAGAGGCTGCCGTGGCCGGGCTGGTCGGGGTGGTGGGCGGTGGACCAGCGCAGCGCGTCGGGCGCACTGCCGGGGACGGCTTCGCGCACCAGGTCGTTGCGGTGCCCGGACAGGTCGGGGACGCGCAGGCCGGCGTCGGCGGCGGAACCGTCCTGGTGCGAAGGGGAGTCGAAACGCCAGTAGGCGACGGTGCCCGGTATCAGCAGCTGCTTCGCCGGGCGGGGGCCGCGCACGGGCACGGGCGCGAAGCCCGCGAAACGCTTCTCGAAGTCGATGGGTACGGCGAAGCGGTCCTGCGGACCGGTCAGTTCGATCTCGCCGCGCTCCAGGTCGTTGAGCCTCTCGCTCGCGCGGCCGAGGATCCACGGGGAGATCGTCTCCACGTCGATGGTGTTCCTGGCCAGGTCGAAGCGGTAGAGGCGGATCATGGCGCTGCCGCCGTAGTAGCGGTTCTGGTAGTTGGTGATGTGCAGATGGACGTCGTTGCCCGCGGTGTTCTTGACGGTGGTGCGCCCGGCAGGCCAGTAGTGGCCGTTGAGGGTGAGGAAGATCTGGTCGTGCCCGGCTATCAGCTCGTCCCACAGATGCTTTCCGTGGCCGGAGAGTTCGGCCTCGTCGCCGTCCGCGTCCGCGTACACCAGCTCGTGGGTGGTGAGGATGACCGGCGTGTCCGGGTGCTGGGCGATGACGTCCTTCGCCCAGGCGAGCCCGGCCGCCGACGGCCGCCAGTCGAGCGCCAGTACCAGCCACTCGCGCCCGGCGGCGCGGAACAGGTGGTACGTGTTGTAGCCGTCCGGGGTCGCCCCGCCGAACGTCGGCAGGCGTCGCATCCGCTGCGGCCCGAAGGTGTCCAGGTACGGCGTGCGGCCGCGCTGGTCGTCGGTGGACGACTTGATGTCGTGGTTGCCGGCGACGACGCTGTAGCCGACCCGTCGCCGGTCGAGCAGCTCGAACGCCTCGCCGATCGCCGCGAATTCGCCTGCCTGGCCGCTCTCGGTGAGGTCGCCCAGATGGGACAGGAAGACGATGTTCTCGTCGCGCCCGTGATCGAGTACGTAACGCAACGACGCCTCGACCGGCGCCTTGTCGATGCTCGCCCCGTCGAAGAGGTACTGGGTGTCCGGCATGACGACGAGTGTGAACCTGGGGCTCTCGGGGTCAGGTCGCCAACCGGCCGTGACGGCACCGGTGTTCTGCTGGGGAAGAGCCGCGGCGGGCGTGGCGGACGCGAGCCCCGTGGCTGCGGTGGCGGCACCGGTGAGCGCGGTTGCCCGCAGGAACGTACGACGGCTCGCGCCGGGCAGAAGTGGTCCGTCGGGCTGGTGGAGGGGACTGCACATGGATGTCTCCGCGGGGGACGAACGTCGGGGTGATCGTCTGCAAGCTAGCCGCGGGGTGGGGGAGGAACCGGCTCGTAAGGGCGACAGCCGGGCGAAGACTCCATGAATTGCACAGCGCCGGGCGCGCGGGGCGTGGTGGTGGGGGTGTGCGGACGCGACGGCGAGGGCCGGGTGATGGCCCCGACCCGCTACCGTCCGCCCGCGACCCGCAGCACCGCCCCGGTCACATACGACGCCTCGCGCGACAGCAGCCACGCGATCGCGGACGCGATCTCCGGGGCCGCTCCCGGGCGGCCGAGCGGGATGCCGGCCGCGGCCGCGGCCGCGCGGCCGGGGTCGCCCGCGGTGGCGTGCATCTCGGTGTCGATCATGCCGGGGGCGACCGCGTTGACCCGGATTCCGTCGGGCCCCAGTTCCTTGGACAGCCCGATCGTCAGGGCGTCCGTCGCCGCCTTCGTGGCGGCGTAGTGGACGAAGTCCCCGGGGCTGCCGAGGGTGGCAGCGGCCGAGGAGACATTGACGATCGCGCCGGACCCAGTGGCCGCCATGTCCTTCGCGGCCCGGCGGCAGCACAGCAGGTAGCCGAGGAGATTCACGTCCAGGACCCGGCGCAGCGTCTCGGCGGAGGTGTCGACCAGACGGCCGAGAGGACCTGTCACTCCCGCGTTGTTGACCAGTCCGGTGACGGGACCCAGCTGCGCGGCAGCCGTGTCGAAGAGCCGTTCCACATCGGCCTCCACGGCGGTGTCCACCCGCACCGTGACACAGCGCGCCCCTGCGGCCCGCACAGCCGACGCGGTCCGCTCGGCGGCCTCGGCATTGCTCACGAAGCCCAGGGCGAGGTCATGGCCTTCGGACGCCAGACGGACACAGGTCGCGGCACCGATCCCGCGACTGCCGCCGGTGACGACGGTGACAGGGCGCGACGACAAAGTGGTGCTGCTGACTGCCACTGGAGAAACCTCGCGCTCTCTGGTCATGCCGGTCACGTCGTTCTCGGATTGTACGGAGAACACCTCTCCCGGACGCCCTTTGGATCAAGGTCCCGGGTGGATCAAGGCCCCCGGTCGGGTGATGCCGGGGCCCCCGCGAGCGTCCCGGGCGCCTGCTGTTGGAGTGGCGCCGGGCCGGCCGCCCGCGTGGTGTGCGGTCCGGGACGGGCCGGGTGTCTAGGGTCGGCGGCTGACGGACCGCTGTCGGCGTGGAACGGGTTGAATCGCCCGGCGCCGGTGACGGCTCCTCCTCAACGGCGTTCCCCTGCCATCGCCTCGCATTGCGGTGGCAGGGGACGCCGACCGTCTCTGCGACGATCTGCGCCGGCACGGCTGCCGCGCGCCTACGACCACAGCGCCTCGGCGGCCGAGACACCGGCGAACGCCGCGCCCAGCCCCGCCACCACGCTCGCCACCACATTGGCCGCCGCGAAGAACTTCGCCCCGCCCTCGGCCAGCCGCAGCGTCTCGTAACTGAAGGTCGAGTACGTGGTGAGCGCCCCGCACAGTCCCGTACCGAGCAGCAGTTGCAGGTGGGAGGAGGCGGCGCCTGCCGCGACCGCGCCGGTCAGCAGGCCCAGGATCAGCGATCCGGTCACGTTCACCGCGAAGGTGCCCCAAGGGAAGACGGTGTCGTGCCGGGACTGCACCGCCCGGTCGGTCAGATACCGCAGGGGTGCCCCGACCGCCGCACCGACGATCACCAGCAGCCAGTTCACCGGTTCCGCTCCCGGTCGTCGCCGTAGTGGACGACCTCGCAGCTGTCCAGGACGACCAGGCCGCCGTCCGCGACCAGCTCTTCGACGAGCGGCAGGAACGCACGGATCCGCTCCTCCGCGTCCACGATCACGACCGCCACCGGCAGGTCCTCGCTCAGTGAGAGCAGCCGCTGGGTGTGGATCATCGACGAGGCGCCGAACCCCTCGATCCCGCGGAACACACTCGCGCCCGAGAGCCCCGCCTTGTGCGCCCGGTGCACGATCTCCGTGTACACCGGCCTGTGGTGCCACCCGTCGGACTCGCCGACGAGGACCGTCAGGCGCAGTGCCCGTTCCGTGTTCGGCGTCGTCATGACTGCCTCCGCGCCAGCACGCGGCGGGTTGCCCACACCGCACTCCACACCGCCGCGAGGGCCGCGCACAGTGTCAGTCCCAGATACGCCAGGCCGGTACGGGCCCGGCCGGCGTCGACGAGGCGCTCGATGTCCACCGCGTATGTGGAGAACGTGGTGAACCCGCCCAGCACCCCCGTACCGAAGAACGGCCGCACCAGCCGGTGCGCCGCCCACACCTCGCTGATCACCACCATGAACACGCCGATCACCGTGCAGCCGACGACATTCACGGTCAGTGTCGTCCAGGGGAAGCCGCCCGGGGCGGTGGGCCAGATCAGCGTGGCCCCGTAGCGGGCACACGCTCCGAGTGCACCGCCGAGCGAGACCACCGCGACGACGGAACCTTGGGGATTCCGGGCTCCCATGCCTACATGTCTCCTGCCTGCTACACGCACCAGGCTATCGCCGCCGCCCCGAAGGAGCGTGTCGGGCCCGTCACCCGCCACTCGGTAGCAAAAGGGAGACCGCCCGGAAGCCGTCGAGCCGACGGCCCCGGGCCCGCGGCTCCCCGGTGCGGGACCCGAGGGCCCGGACGCGGGCCTACCAGGTCTTGCCCGGGGGCTGCTTGGTGGTGACGTTGATGCGGTTGAAGAGGTTCGTCAGACCGATGGAGAGGACCAGGGCCGAGAGCTCCTTCTCGGTGAAGTGGTCGGCGGCCGCGTTCCAGATGTCGTCCGGCACCGGGTCGGAGCGGTCGCTGAGCCGGGTGGAGGCCTCCGCGAGCGCGAGCGCGGCCCGCTCCGCGTCCGTGAAGTAGGGCGCCTCCCGCCAGGCCGACACCGCGAAGAGCCGCTCGTCGCTCTCACCTGCCTTCCTGGCGTTGCGTACGTGTCCTTCGACGCAGAAGGTGCAGCCGTTGATCTGGCTCACCCGCAGACCGACGAGTTCGAGCGTCGTCTCCGCCGGACCGCCCTTGTTGATGGCCTTGACGAGGCCCAGCAGGGGCGGCAACGCCTCGGGAATGATCTCGGCCGGGTTCTGCATACGTGCCTGCATGTGATGACTCTCCTTCGATATCCGTCACGGCCGCGTTCCCGCCGCGCCTTCACTGCACTGACGGATGTCGGAGGGAAAGTGTGACGAGCGGCCCGGGAATCCGGCGCCACCTGCGGTTTCCGTGGTGAATTCGAGGTGCTTTGTTCGGCGAATACAGAGCAGAATGAAGCATTCCGCTTTCTGTCGGGTCAGGATGCCCGGATGCTAGGCTCGCGCGATCCTGCGCGGGGGACGAACCGGGGAACGAACCGGAGAACATCCGGGGATGACGCAGGGGACGCAAAAGCATCTCAAGGGGACACGAGGAAATGGCCGTGGAGAAGACCTCGCCGAAGATTGTGGTGGTCGTGCCCACCTACAACGAGCGGACGAACCTGCCCGTCCTCGTGAATCTCCTTATGGATCTGGGCCTGCCCGACCTGCATATTCTCGTGGTGGACGACAATTCACCGGACGGCACGGGCGAGGTCGCGGACAAGCTCTCGGCCGAAACCGTCGGAACGGTCGGCGTGCTGCACCGCGAGGAGAAGGACGGGCTGGGGCGCGCCTACGTGGCAGGCATGGCCCGCGCACTTGCCGAGGGTGCGGACGTGGTGGTCCAGATGGACGCCGACCTCTCCCACCCGGCGTCGCGACTCCCGGTCATGATCGAGACACTGCTCGCCGGGGATGCCGCCGTGGTGATCGGCTCCCGCTACGTGGCGGGCGGTTCGCTCGCCACGGAGTGGCCCTGGCACCGCAAGGCGCTCTCCGCATGGGCGAATGCCTATGTGAACGCGATCCTGCGGTTGCGGGTGAAGGACGCCACCGCCGGTTTCAAGGCCTGGCGGGCATCGACGCTGAAGGCGATCGATGTGTCCTCGGTCCGCAGCAACGGCTATTCGTTCCAGGTGGAGATGAACTACCGCACGGTCAAGCGCCATTTGAGGATCGTCGAGGTGCCGATCCGATTCGAGGAACGGGTCGAGGGCGAATCGAAGCTCGGCCTGAGCGTGCAGATCGAGTCCGCCCTCGCACCGTGGAAGCTGCTGTTCGGAAGGGACAGTCACTGATTCCGCGCGGGGAGTTCGGGGGCTAACCCCACCTCGTGCCGTCATGCCTCCCGGATGGGCCGGGGCCCTCGGCTCAACAAGGCTTGCAGCATGACGACTTACCGCAGATCCGCCGCGTTCATCGCCTTGTCCGTCACCGCTGCCGCCACCGCTGTGACCGGGGTCGTGACCCCGCCGGCCCACGCCGACGGTGCCGCCAAGGCCGCCGCTCCCGCCACCGCCTCCGTCTCCGCGCTCGAATGGCAGCCGTGTGCCGAGGACGGCGGCCCCGCCTCGCAGGAGTGCGCCGAGCTGCCCGTACCGCTCGACTACCGGAGACCGGACGGCCCGCAGATCGGCCTCGCGGTGACCCGGGTGCGCAGCGACCGCCCCTCGGCCCGTCGCGGGACGCTGCTGGTGATCCCCGGTGGCCCCGGCTCGTCAGGGGTGCAGCGGGTGACACAGAAGGGGCAGCAGCTGCAGCGGGAGACGGCGGGGCAGTACGACATCGTCGGCCTCGACCCGCGCGGCACCGGCGGAAGCCCGAAGGCGAGCTGCGGGCTCGCCCCGGAGGACCGGGAGCTGGTGAATCTGCGGTCCTGGCCCGCCGCCGACGGTTCGATCACCGAGAACGTGGAGAGGTCGCGGCGGATCGCAGAAGCGTGTGCCCGCAACGGGGGAGCGCTACTGCGGAGCTTGACCACGGCCAACGAGGTGCGGGACATCGACCGCTTCCGGCAGGCGCTGGGCGAGGAGAAGCTTTCGGCCTGGGGGAGCTCGTACGGCACCTATGTGGGCGCCGTGTACGCCCAGAAGTACCCGCAGCACACGGACCGCCTGGTGCTGGACAGCAGCGGCGATCCCGACCCGTCCCGCGTCGAGCAGGGCTGGCTGGCGAACATGGCGGTGGGCGCGGACGACCGGTTCCCCGATTTCGCACGATGGGCCGCGGACCCGGCCCGGGATGCGGAGGGGCTGCGGCTGGCCGAACGGGCCGAGGACGTACGGCCGTTGGTCCTGGAGCTGGCGGCGCGACTGGACCGTGAGCCGAAGGAGTCCACCACGGCGGGCGTCCCGCTGACCGGCAACCGGCTGCGACAGGCGATCCAGCTCGCCCTGTACAGGGACAGTGCCTTCGCCCAGTTGGCCGGGCTCGTCCAGGAGGCCCGGGACGCGTCGGTGAAGCCCGTCCTGCCCGCCGAACTGGCCGGGCCGATGCCGGACCAGGACGCGGCGGTCACGATCGGCGTGATCTGCAACGACGTGCGCTGGCCGGGCAGCATCCCGTCGTACCGGCGCGCCGTCGCCGCCGACCGCGTGAAGCACCCGCTCACCGCCGGAATGACGGTGAACATCACACCGTGCGCCTTCTGGAAGGACGTTCCCGTGGAGCGGCCGACCAGGATCACGGACGAAGGACCGTCCAACATCCTGATGATCCAGGGCCTCCGCGACCCGGCGACCCCGTACTCCGGCGCCCTGAAGATGCGCGAGGCCCTCGGCGACCGGGCCCGCCTGGTCGCGGTCGACCACGGCGGGCACGGCCTCTACCTGGGCAACGGCAATGCCTGCGGCGACCGCGCGGTCACCACGTTCCTGACGACGGGGACGCGGCCGAAGCAGGACACGTACTGCGCGGACTGAATGGACTGCGCGGGGCGGCGCCCGATGCGGGGCGGCTCCGCGCAGTCGCGGACGTCCTTCGCCGCGCTTGCTTCACGGACGGGGGCGGCCCGGCCGCCGGCCGCTCAGTCGCTGCCGGGCGGCACCTGTCCGGTGTACCGGGCCTGTGCCAGCAGGGAGACGACCTCCTCGTCGGAGGTCTGCGAGAAGTCCCGGTACCACTCGCCGACGGCGAAGAACAGGCGCGGCGTGGACAGACACACCACCTCGTCCGCGCACTGCCGCAGCCGGGCGACCGCGTCCGGAGGCGCCACCGGTACGGCCGCCAGCAGACGCGCCGGGTTCTGCGCCCGTACCACCTGGCAGGCGGCCTCGGCCGTGGCGCCGGTCGCGACGCCGTCGTCCACGACGATGACGGTCCGGCCTTCGAGCGGCGTCCGTGGCCTGCCCGCGCGGTACGTCTGCGCCCGGCGTACGAGCTCCGCCGCCTCGACCCGCTCGACCGCCGCGAGATCCTGCTTCCCGGCCCAGAGGTGGCTGACGACGTCCTCGTTGATGACCCGCACCCCGCCCTCGCCGATGGCGCCGAACGCCACTTCCTCGTGGTGCGGCACGCCGAGTTTGCGGACCACGATCACATCGAGCTGGGCGCCGAGCATCTGCGCCACCTGGAAGGCCACCGGGACTCCGCCGCGGGGCAGGCCCAGCACGACGGGGTTCTCCCGCTCCAGATGCCGGAGCGCCTCGGCCAGCTGCTGTCCCGCGTCCTCGCGATCGGCGAACAACACGGTTGTTCACCCCCAACCAGGGGAAAGTCAGGGACCACGTGAGTACGCACCCCACCTGGTTCCCTACTTCGAAACAACTCCATGTGCGGCGGCCGCGCAACTCGGGCAGGGTCGGTTGCATGGAACGAATCGGAGCGGTCCTGATCGACATCGACGGTGTGCTCACGGTGTCCTGGAAGCCGCTGCCCGGCACCGTGGCGGCCATGGAACGGTTGCGCGAGGCGGGCATCCCGCTGGCGCTGGTCACCAACACCACCTCCCGAACCCGCGCCTCGATCGCCGGGAAACTGGTGGGCGAGGGCTTCCCCGTCTCCGCCGACGACATTCTCACCGCCCCCGCCGTCACCGCCGCTCACCTGCGGGAACACCATCCCGGAGCCCGCTGCCTGCTGATCAACACCGGCGACGTCCGGGCCGATCTGACGGGCGTGACACTCGTCGACGAGGAGGAGTCCGGTTCGGCTCAGTCCGGTTCGGCTCAGTCCGGTTCGGCTGATGACGGGGCGCCGGATGTCGTCGTCCTCGGCGGGGCCGGGGACGCCTTCACCTACGCGGCGCTCAACCGCGCCTTCCGCCATGTGCAGCGCGGTGCCCGGCTCGTCGCCATGCACCGGAACATGTACTGGCGCACGGCCGCCGGGCTCGACCTCGACACCGGGGCCTTCCTCCTGGGACTGGAGCGAGCCGCCCGCGTCGAGGCGGAGATCACCGGCAAACCCGCCGGGTCGTTCTTCGCCACGGCCCTGGCACACCTCGGCGCCACCGCGCCCCACGCCCTGATGGTCGGCGACGACATCGAGTCCGACGTCCTGGCGGCCCAGTACGCCGGGCTCACCGGCGTACTCGTCAGGACCGGCAAGTACCTCCCCGAGACACACCGGGCGGCCGACGGCACCCCGGACCATGTGATCGACTCCTTCGCCGATCTCCCCGCCCTGCTGGAGCGGCTGGGGGCGTGAGGAAGCCGGGGCACCCGCCCCTCACGCGTCCCGCAGCCGGAACGTCGCCGCTCCCGCCAGCAGCGCCGCTCCCGCCCAGGCCGCGAGGACGCCGAGGCCCGGCCAGGGGGCGATCGGCAGGGTGTCCAGGTTCTGGGTGGCCTGGACCGCCAGGCCCGCCGACGAGGGGGCGAGCTCCTGCAGGAGCTCCCGCCAGGTCTCGTCGGCGACCATCAGCGCCACCACGGGAAAGGCGTACAGCAGGCCGAGCACGGCCGTGATCGCGCCGGCCGTGTCCCGTACGACTGTCGCCGTTCCCAGGGAGAGCAGGGCGATCAGGGCCAGGTAGAGCACCGAGCCCGCGGCGGCGCGCAGGGTCGGGAGCTCGGTGGGGGAGAGCGCGGCCGTGCCGAAGCCGTTGCCGGGGAGGAGGAGGCGGCCGGCCAGCAGTGAGCCGAGGACCGCGAGTGTGCCCGCCGCCACGGCGGCCCCGGTGACGACCGTCGCCTTCGCGGCGAGGACCCGGGCGCGGCCGGGTACCGCCGCGAGCGTGACGCGGATGGTGCCCGTGCCGTACTCACTGCTCATCGCCAGTACCGCGAGAACGGCGACCGCCGCCTGGCCGAGCCAGACACCGGTCAGGCAGAGCTTGACCGTGTCCTCGTGGCACTCGGCCGGGGACGGGCACTGGCCGGTCGAGACGGAGCCGGTGGCCGCCGCGCCGAGCGCCACCGTGAGTACGGCGACGGCGACCAGCAGCCACCAAGTGCTGGGCAGAGTACGGAGCTTCGTCCACTCCGCGTGCAGGGCGCCCCTCATACGTCCCGCCTGCGCAGCCGCCACATGGCGAGTCCCAGGGCGACAGCCGCGTACGCGCACAGCACCGCGAGTCCGGTCCACGGGCCCTGCGGGTAGCAGCTGTCCTCGGGCAGGCAGACGGTGCTCACGAAGTCGTATCGCGGTGTCGTCTGCTGCACGGCGAACCCGGCGAGCGGAGTCACCTTCATCACCCAGTGCGCCGTGTCGACGGGCAGCCCGGCGAGCAGGACCATCGGCAGTACGAACACCACCACGATCAGCGTCACCGCGGCGGCCGTGTTCCGCAGCAGTGCGCCCACGGCCAGCGCCAGCACGGCGACGGCGGCCAGCAGCAGGGCGGTGCCGAGGACGGCACGCAGCACCGGGCCGTCGGTGAGCGCCGCTTCGGGGTACGACCCGGGGTTGGGTCTGTTGTTCCGCAGCGCCGGTTCGGCGAGCAGGAAGGAGAGCACGGCGGCGAGCAGCCCGGTCAGGAAGGCGATTCCCGCGAGTACGAGAGCCTTGGCGGCGAGCATCCGGCCTCGGCGCGGGCCCGCCGTGAGCGTCGTGCGGATCAGGCCCCGCCGGTATTCGGTGGTGATGAACAGCACCCCCAGCGCAGCCAGCGGGATCAGCCCGATCTGGGCCCCGCTGAGGGACCGTTGGGTGAGATCGACGTCCGGGGTCAGGGGGCCGATCTCGCCGGAGCCGGTCAGGGTCCAGGTGCCGGACGTCTGCGCCGAGCGGTCCGGGCTCCCGGCGGCCCTGGTGGGATCGGCACCGACCCGGTCCTGACGCCAGGTGCCGGGGCCCTGGTCGGTGCCGACGGCCGCGCCCTGGTCGCCGTCGTCGGCCGCGGCCCGGTCGCCTTCGACCGTGATCCGGTCGAAGGAGGCGGTGACCTCGGACGGGCCGCCGCCGACGGAGGTGGAGCCGAAGTGCCGCTGCACGGTGACGAGTTCGGGTGTGGCGACGAAGAGGCCCGCCTGGACGGTCTTCGGCAGTCCGGCCGGGTCGGCCCTGCCGACCTCGGTCCACTTCTTGCCGTCGGCCGACTCGGACGCGGTGAGTACGCTGCCGGAGCGGGTGAGCCGCAGCCAGCGCGGTTCGGTGCCGGAGGCGCTGCTGCCTGCCGTGTCGTGGGTGAAGTCCGACTGGAGCCGGACCCCGTGGGCCGGTGTGAGCATGACGGCCGCGTACGGCGCTCCCGCGTCGGTGCTCGCCTTGATGATGACCCCGGCCTTGGCCCAGGACGCGATGTGCCCTTCGCGGCCGGTGAGCGGTGACACCCGGGCCGTGATGCTGCCGTCGCCGGTCAGCTGCCGGTGGACGAAGGGGAAGCTGTCGGTGACGGGGGTGCCGTCCGGGCCCTTCGGCGGTGGCGGCGGACTGCCGTTGACGTCGAAGCTGCCGCTGAGGGCGGAGAGCAGTGAGACGAAGACAGTGATCACGACGGCGGCGAGCAGAGTGACGCTCCACCGGCGCACGCTGCGGGCCTTGGTCCACTCGGAGTGCAGCAACTGCGGGAATCCGTCGCGGGCGGGCGGCAGTGGGGACCGGTAGGGGGTGACGGGGGGTGCGGTCATGAGGTCAGCTCCTCGCCGTCGCGGGCGGTGTCGGCCGGGAACTCCTCCGCGGCCCGGGAATCACCCGTGGCCGGGAACTCCTCCGTGGCCCGGAACTCCGCCGCGTCCCGGGTCAGTTCCATGTACGCCTCCTCCAGCGTCGCCCGGTCCGAGCCGACTTCGGAGAACGGCACCCCGGCCGCGCCGAGCAGCGCGGTGATCCGTTCCGCGGGCAGACCGGTGACGGTCAGCGAGTCCGGCCCGTTGGCGGCGACGGTCCCGCCCTCCCGGGCCAGCAGCGACATGGCGTCCGTACGTGCGGAGGTGCGCAGCGCGACCCGGTCGCCGGAGGCGGCGGCCAGGAGTTCGGCCACGGAGGTGTCGGCGATGAGCCGGCCGCGGCCGATGACCACCAGATGGTCGGCGGAGTCCTGGAGCTCGCTCATCAGATGACTGGAGACCAGCACCGCACGGCCCTCGCGGGCCAGCGCCCGCAGAAAGCCGCGGATCCACCGGATGCCTTCCGGGTCGAGCCCGTTGACCGGTTCGTCGAGCAGCAGCACCGGCGGGTCGCCGAGCAGCGCCGCCGCGATCCCCAGCCGCTGCCGCATGCCCAGCGAGTAGGTGCCCGCCCGCCGCCGCGCGGCCGTCGCGAGGCCGACCTGCTCCAGCACCTGATCCACCCGCCGGCCCGGCAGCCCGTGCGTGTGCGCCAGCCACAGCAGATGGTCGCGGCCGCGCCGGCTCGGGTGCACGGCCGCCGCGTCCAGCAGGGCCCCGACCTCGGTCAGCGGCCGGCGCAGCGACGCGTAGGGCCGCCCGCCGATCAGGGCGCTGCCCGCGTCGGGCGTGTCCAGACCGAGGAGCATGCGCATGGTGGTGGACTTGCCCGCCCCGTTGGGTCCGACGAAGCCGGTGACCTGGCCGGGGTGCACGGTGAAGGACAGGTCGTCGACGGCGACGGTCTGTCCGAATTGTTTGTGCAGTCCCCGGACTTGGATGGTTGCTGCCACGGTTGCTTCCATGGTGCAGAAGGCTAGGGAGACGGCAGGTCCGCGGTCGTCACGCGACGGAGCGCTCTTCGACGCCCCTTGCGCGGGGGACGGCTGCTTGTCGCCATCCCCCGCGTGGGGGATGGCGAGGACGGCTGGGCAGGGGGACGCCAATGGGCGCCGGCGCCGTGACAATGGCGTGCATGAGCGAAGGAATCATGCGGAGGGCGCGGAGGATCGCCGCCTCGCCCGACGGCCCGGCGGTGGCCGCGGCGGCGCTCGGGCTGCTCGCGGCCGTGGAGAGCGCCGTCCGCGCCGCGGCCGGGCCGTCGGACCTTCCGCTCACACTGCCGCTCGCCATACTGCTCGGCCTGTCCACCACGGTGCCGCTGGCGCTCCTGCGCGTCCATCCGGCCGCCGCGGCCACCGCTGTCACCGCGGCTGGTCTCCTGGCACTCGCCGGATACCGGGACCTGACCCTCGCCGGGCTCGTCGCCCAGCTGCTCGTACTGCACCACCTCGGCAGCCGCGGTTCCCGCCGCCTGGCCGTGCTGCTCGTGCTGCCGTACGTCGCGGTGGCGCTCACCGACCCCGACGGCACGGGACTGCGCGTGTACGCCGTGCCGGCCGCCGTACTCGCGGCGGCGGCGGTCGCGGACGGCAACGGCCGTCGCACCCGGGCCGAGGCGGTGGCCCGCGACGCCACCGAACGGGCCATCGCGAACACGCTCCTCGAACACGCGGCGCGCGGCGAACGGGCCCGCATCGCCCGCGAGCTCCACGACGTCGTCGCCCACCACATCTCGATGATCTCCGTCCAGGCGGAGACCGCCCGCCTCACCACCCCGGACATGCCGGAGGCCGGGGCGAAACGGCTGCTGGACATCGGCGACACGGCACGCGCCGCGCTGACGGAGATGCGCCGGCTGCTCGGCGTACTGCGCGAGGACGCGGGCGCACCACCGGTCACCCGCAAGCCCCAGCCAGGCCTCACCCAGCTCAACGAGCTGCTGGACGAGGCCCGCGCGGCCGGCGGCGCGAGCACCCGGCTGATCGTCAGCGGCCCCGTGGCCCCGCTCGACCCGGGCATCGAGCTCACCTCGTACCGGATCGTCCAGGAAGCCCTCACCAACGCCCGCAGGCACGCTCCCGGCGCGGCCGTGGACGTCGAGCTGCGCTACGCCCCGCAGACCCTCGACCTGCGCATCAGGGACAACGGCCCGGGACCGGACCGGTTCGGCACCCGCGCCTGCGGTCACGGCCTGCTCGGCATGCGCGAGCGCGTCGCGGCGGTCGGCGGCGAACTGCGTGCGGGCCCGGCGCCGGGCGGCGGCTTCCTCGTCGAAGTACGGCTCCCCACCGGCACGAAGGAGGCTCTGCGATGACCGCGACGACCACCCGGATCGTCGTCGTGGACGACCACGAGGTGGTACGGGCCGGTTTCGCCGGACTCCTGGACACCCAGCCGGACTTCACGGTGGTCGGTACCGCCTCCGACGGCGCGGAGGCCGTACGTGTCTGCGCCGAACAGCGCCCCGACGTCGTGCTGATGGACGTCCGGATGCCGGGCACGGACGGCATCGAGGCCACCGCGCAGATCCGGGCCGCCGCCCCGGACGGCGGCGGCCCGCGCATCCTCATCCTCACCACGTTCGACCTCGACGAGCACGTCTACGACGCGCTGGCCGCCGGGGCGGGCGGCTTCCTGCTGAAGGACGTCACCGCGGAGCGGCTGTTCGACGCGGTACGCGTGGTCGCCGCGGGCGAGGCCCTCCTCGCGCCCACCGTCACCCGCCGCCTCATCGGCGAATTCGCCCGCCTGCGCCGCAGGCCCCCCGCCGTGCCCACCGCCCCGCTCACCGCGCTCACTCCGCGTGAGACGGAGGTACTGCGCCTGATCGCCGAGGGCCTGTCCAATCCGGAGATCGCCGCCCGCCTGAGCGTCAGTGAGGAGACGGTCAAGACCCATGTCAGCCGCATCCTGAACAAGCTCGGTCTGCGCGACCGCACCCAGGCGGTGGTCGCGGCGTACGAATCCGGTCTGGTGGTGCCGGGCGCCGGGGGGTGAGCCGGGGCACGGACGAGTGGTCCCGGACCGGTCAGGACACCGGGGACGTCCTGGGCACCTCGCCCTCGGTCGTGTTGACGTCGATCACGGAGAATGCCGCGCCCTGCGGGTCAGTCAGCGCGGCGAAGCGGCCGAAGGGCATGGTCATCGGGCCGAACCGCAGGATCGCGCCGCGCTCGGTCGCCTTTGCCACGGCCGCGTCGCAGTCCGCGACGGTGAAGTACACATTCATGTGGGGCGGCACCTCGGGCGGGAATTCGTCGCCCATCTTCATCCGCCCCATGACCGTCTTGTCACCGAGGTTGAACATCCTGAAGTCGACGGCCTCGTCCTCCATCTTCACCATGCTGTACGGGAAGACGGCGGAGAAGAAGGCGTCCGATTTCTCGGGCTCCCGGGTGAAGACCTCGGCCCAGCAGAACGCACCGGGCACGCCCTGGGCCTCGAAGCCCTCATGGCTGCCCGCCTGCCACACGCCGAAGACGACACCGCTGGGGTCGCGGGCCAGCAGCATCGTGCCGAACTCGCCCACCTCCATGGGGTCCATCAGCGTCTCGCCGCCGTTCTCGCGGATCTTCGTGGCGGTGGCGGCGGCGTCCGGTGAGGCGAGGTACAGACACCAGGCCGACTGTCCCTCCTGGCCGGGCATCGGGGGCACGACGGCGGCGACCGCCTTGCCGTCGGCGTACGCCTGCGTGTAGTCGCCGAACTCGGACGAGGACTCGCCGAACGTCCAGCCGAGCACATCACCGTAGAAGCTCTTCGCTCCGTCGAGGTCGGGGAACATCGCGTCGGCCCAGCACGGCGTGCCCTCCGGGTGTACAGCCATGACGTCGACTCCTTCGTGCTCGGTGGGGTTGTCCGGCTTTTCACGCTAGCCAGCCGACTGCCTGCGCGCGCGCTGGAAACGGGGCCGCCGACCCCGGTGGCCTACACCGTCTGTACTTGTGCACATGCCGGTCAGGGCCATGGCCGGGCCGTCACGCCATCAGCGGTCCACGGCCGGACCCGCGGTGTCGAGCGCCGCACCGACGTGATCGGCAAGGGCCACGGCCACGAGACGTGCCTGCAACGACGGGACGGTTCCGGGAGCGGGCCGGAGCATGAACCGGCCGGAGTAGTGGCCGCTCGCCGAGGCGCGGAGCTCGATCTCGCCCTCCGGCCAGCCGTCGCGGTCGATGTCCCAGCGCCGGTGCCCCACGACGGCACTGCCGTCCTGCTCCAGCCTCGGCGGCTGTCCCAGCAGGCTTCCGTACTCGAAACGGCACCGCTGCAGGTGCAGTAGGTCCACGAGCTGGTGCCGGACATGGTCGACCACCGCGTCGGGAGAGGTGGCCGACTGGACGAGCAGTGCGGTGTCGTGGATCCGGGCGAGGTGGTCGGCATCGGTAATGGTGATCACCCGCAGGCGGCGGGCACGAGCAGCCAGCTGCGAAACCGCGACCCCTACGACCAGGAGCAGGACAGCCGTTTCGACGTCGCCGGTGCCCGCGATGCTGAACCGCTGGTACGGCTGGGTGAGGAAGAAGTCGAACCACGCGGCGGACGACAGCGCCGCGACGGCCCCGGCCCAGCGGTTCCCGATGGCCGAGACCGCCACCACGACGACGACCAGGAGCAGGGCGAGGTTGGTGCCCGACATGCTCGTACGGAAGGGCGCCAGCACCAGTGCGGCCAGGAAGGGGCCGATCAGGGCGGCAGCCAGTGCGATGCGGTCACGAAGCGGAAATTCCATGATCCACCTCGCTGTGGTTCACAGCTTCTCCGGTACGCCGGCCACTCCGGTCGGCCACTCCAGTGTGCGTCCGGCCCGCCCCGCCCGGCCGTCCGGGCCGGATGCCTTGACGCGTTCCTGGCGTGGACCGTCCTCGGGGGCGGCCGTCGCCCTGGCCGCGGCAAACGCGCAGGGCGACGAGCCGGCGTCTCCGGAAGGAAGAGCGGCCCAGCCCCCCGCCTCCCGGTCGGAGCCGATGCAGCGTCCTGCGACGACGGCGTACGGGTTGTCGGCCGGGACCGTCGCGTCACGGGGCACGGTGGGGACGACACCGTGGGACAGACAGGTCTTGTGGGGTGTCTGCTGAGCGGGGCGTCTACCGGGCCGATTGCCTGTCGGGCTGTCCGAAGTCCTGGGTCCAGTAGTTGCCGGGCTGCGCGAGGCCCACGCCGATCTCCTTGAACGAGCAGTCGAGGATGTTGCGCTTGTGGCCGGGGCTGCTCATCCAGCCCGCCATGACGCTCTCGGGGGTGGTGTAGCCGTAGGCGACGTTCTCGCCGTACGCACTCCGGTCGTATCCGGCGTGCGTGATCCGGTCGCCCGGGGCCGAGCCGTCGGAGCCGGTGTGGGACATGTTCCGGTGGGAAGCCATGTCCGCACTGTGCTTCCGGGCGGCCTTCGTGAGTTTCGCGTTCAACGTCAGTGGCGAGCAACCGACCGCGCTGCGTGCGCTGTTGACGAGCTTCAGCAGGCGGGCGGCTTCCTTCGCATGAGCGCCGAAGACGGCCGAGGCGGCGGCGGAGGGCACACCCGCGGCTTCCGCGGACCCCGCGACGCCCATGGTTCCCACGGCTCCCAGAGCGACGACAGCAATGGCCATCCGTCGGCGGGACCGCTTCGCGTGGTGCTTCCTCATGTGTGTGACCTCACTCGATACTCGATGTTCGCGTGGGAACGGCTTCAAGAGGGTGCTGCGGGAAGCGTCTGACCCGTGAACGACCTGCACGTAGCCCGGCCTCCGGTGGCCTCGCCGCCTCCGGCGGTCCGCATCCGGTCCACACTGCGACGAGAAACCCGCATCGGAACGTTCCCCGTTGTCAGTGACGGGTGTCAGACATTTCCCCACAAGTGAAGACTTTTGATCGCTCGGTGCATTGCAGACTCGCAGGAGTGAGGTCGAGAATTTCGTCGACGATTCCCTCAAGTGGCTTGGCGGACAGCGGCAGGGAAGGGGCAGCCCGGGGCGGTATCGCTGACCGGCCGTCGGACCGGAATCCGGGCGCGTCTGGGCCCACTTCACCGCGTTCACGGTGAAGTGGGCTGATTATCGGACCGTTTCCGAAGTTCTATCGGGCTGTCCCGAAGTCCTGGGTCCAGTAGTTGCCGGGCTGCGCGAGGCCCACGCCGATCTCCTTGAACGAGCAGTCGAGGATGTTGCGCTTGTGGCCGGGGCTGCTCATCCAGCCCGCCATGACGCTCTCGGGGGTGGTGTAGCCGTAAGCGACGTTCTCGCCGTAGGCACTCCACTGGTAACCGGCGCGCGTGATCCGGTCGCCCGGGGTCGAGCCGTCGGAGCCGGTGTGGGACATGTTCCGGTGGGAAGCCATGTCCGCGCTGTGGTCCTGGGCGGCCTTCGTCAGCTTCGCGTTCGTGGTCAGCGGCGAGCAACCGGCCTTGGAGCGCTCGCTGTTGACGAGCGTCAATATGCGGGCGGCGGCACCGGACGCCGGAGCGGCGGGCTTCGGCGTGCTTGTGGATGCGGCGGGCTTCGGTGCGCTCGCGGGTGTGGCGGGCTTCGGTGCGCCCCCATGTGCGGTGCGGTGTGCGGTGTGGGTCCGCCACGCCTGTGCAGCCGGCTTCTCGTGGGGGGCGAAGCAGGCCATGGCGGCAGAGGGCACACCCACGGCTCCCACGGCGACGACAGCGACGGTGATCTTCCGGTAGGACGTCTTCCTGCGGTGCTTCCTCATGCGTGTGACCTCGCTCGATAGTCGCGGAGCAGCTCCGGCCGGCTCCGCGCGCTCCCGCGCCCTGGCTCGCAGGCGCCTTGCGGTCGTCATTCTTGGAACGGCATTCGGGGCGGGGCAACAAGCGGAAGTACTACCTCCACCCGTAGATCCGGACGGAGCTTGAAACGGGCGCACGGGCGTGCCGGCGACGGCCGTCAAGCTTCACGAAGGCGCTGTTGCGCCGTCAGAAGCGCGCTCTCGCACGTCGAACGGGCGGGAACGGCGAGCGGGTTGCATGCTGACGGAGCTCGCGCGCACATATCTGCGCCAAGACGGACAAACGGCACCATGCCGTCGAGGTGGCATCTACTAACCAATGCCAGAGCCACGAAAAGCTCTGTGTCCGATGTCACTGGCAGGCTGTGCAACCATCCGCCACGTACTCGACCGGCTCGTCGAGGCAACGGCCGATCCGGTGCCGTGCGCGTGAAACACGCGGGCCTCCGGTGGCGGGGGCTGCCACCGGAGGCCCATGGGGAAAGTGGGAGGCCTCAGCCGGCCTCGGTCGGGGTCTGCTTGATGTCGTCGACGATGGCCCGCTCCATGATGGCGCTGGTGTATGTCACCGTGCCGCGCTTGATGACACCGCTGTCCCCGCCGTCCCCCCGCACCTGAACGCTGCGCTCGCCCAGGAAGACGTGGGTCTTCTTGTCGAAGATCCACTCCATGCGCTCACCGCTGGTCTCGTCCAGCCGGGCCACCGCTACCCCGTGCCGGCCCGCCGCGTCCACCGCGTCCTCCACCATCACGACCCCGGGGATCTTCGCGGCGGTCTTGAACAGCGCGGAGTAGAGCCTGGCCGGCGGGTAGCTCTCGCCGAGCAGGTCGCCGATGGTGGCGAAGGCCTCCTGGTCAGGGCTGTTGCCCTGGCCCTCGGTCTCCTTGTAGATCTTCTGCAGCAGCCTGTCGGGGTCGGTGGTCAGCTCGGCGAGGTAGTTGTACGACGGCCCGTTCAACGTGGCCACCGGTACGTTGCCCTGCTCGTCGGGAAGGCTCAGCGTCTCGCCCTCGGCGCTGTCGTTGACGGCCGGGTCGATCAGCCATCCCTTGGTGCCGTCGAGGGACTTCCAGATCTGACGCAGATGCAGTTTGTCGCTGGCCAGGCTGGACTTGCCGTCGACGACCTTCTCGTAGCTGTTGGCCGCCTTCGACTCGATGTAGACGTACTGGCCCGCCTTCGGGTCGGGCACCTCGGCCGCCGCCAGCGAGATCTGGTCGAGCAACTGGGGCACGCCCTCGGTGGTGGCCGTGCCGACCGACGTGGTCAGGACCGGCCCGCCGGCCACGCCTGTGCCCTCGCCGCCCGAGGTGAACATCGAGGCTCCCACGACGACCGCCCCGGCCAGGGCGCAGGCCATCGCGGGTGCGGCGAAGGCGCGGCGCGGCATCGTGAAGCGCCGGGCCTGCTGCCCGGTGGCGGTTGTCGTGGCGGTACGTTCGTCGAGCTGGATCCGTGCCATCAGGCGCTCCTTGTGGAACTGATGACGGCCCGACGGCAGTTCGCGAGTCGTCGGCGGGAGCAGCTGTGCGCTCTCCTCCCACTCGGCCGGACTCTGCCGGGACGGGTTCGCGTTCATCGGATTCCTTCCTGTGCGGGCCGGACCGCGGTTCCGCGATCGCCTCTTACCTGTCCGGGACCTGCCACGGGTTCCCGATTTCTCTCCGCCGGCCCGGCCGCCGCCGAGGCCAGTTCGGTGTCGGTGAGCCTGCGCAGCTTCGCGCGGGCCCGGGAGAGACGGGAACGGACCGTGCCGACCGGGATTCCGAGCGCCTCGGCGGCGTCCGTGTACTCCAGCCCCTCCCACAGGCAGAGAGCGAGGACCTCGCGCTCCGGTCTGCGCAGCGCGGCCAGCGCGGTGAGTGCGGCCGCGAGACGCCGGCGGTCATCGACCCGGCCGGCGACCTCCTCGGCGTGGTCGGGCACCGCCGTCTCTGCCCGGGCGGCGGCGGTGGCCGCGGCCCGGTAGCGGCGGTTGCTCCGGGTCTGGTTGCGCGCGGTGTTGGTGGCGATGCCCAGCAGCCAGAGGCGCAACGAGCCGCCCTCGGGGCCGACCCTGTCGCGCAGCCGCCAGGCCTCCATGAACGTCGCGGCCATCACGTCCTCCGCCGTCGCCCAGTCGGCGGTCAGCCGGAACGCATGGTTGTAGACCGTGCGGGCGTAGCTGTCGAAAAGCTCCGCGAACGCGCTCGGCTCCCCGGCCCGTACCCGGGTACGCATATCTGTGCTCACTCCCCTCAGCTGTCCGGCACCCCGGGGAGGGTTCCCGTGACCCGCGTCACAGAAGGGGCGCGGTCGGAGCTCGTGAGCACCGGTACTAGCGCACCGGTACGGTCCTCCCGGCGTCGCGGGTCCGGCGGGTCGCGGCCGCGACGGTGGCCATCAGCTCCGCGTCCAGGACGGACGGATCGGCCAGCCGCGTCGGGGCGGCGTACGAGTTGAGCAGTGCCTTCGTGACGCGCAGGGCGGCCTCGGGGCGGCGCACGATGGGCTTGGTCCACGCGGTGACCGCCTCGTCGAGGGCGTCCTCGGGCACGATGCGCTGGAGGACCGACAGTTCGTACGCCTCGGCGGCGTCGAAGGCGCGTCCGGTCAGGATGAGTTCGCGCGCACGGGCGGCGCCGACCTCATGGATCAGTCGGGGAAGCACGCCGCCCCAGGCGGTGGGCAGCCCGAGCGCCAGCTCCGGCAGCCGGAAACCGGCGGTGTCGGCGCCGACGCGCAGATCGCAGGCGAGGGCCAGCGCCAGTCCCGCGCCGATCGCCTTGCCCTGGATCCTGGCGATGGTGACCGCCTGGCTGGTGGAGATCGCCTCGCAGACGCGGCGGGCCTTGTCTCCCGCGATCCGGATGCCCCGCCCGGTGGGGTCCTGGTCGAGCCAGTCGGCGAACTCGTTCCGGTCCCCGCCCAGGCAGAAGTCGTCCCCGGCACCGCTGAGCACCAGCACCCGGACGTCGGGGTCCGGTACGGCCAGGACCGTCAGCAGATCGTCCAGCATCGCTTCGGTGACCGCGTTGCCGGTGTCGGGGCAGTTCAGCTCCACGCGCAGGACGGGGCCCTCGCGCACGGTGCGTACCGTGCTCGGCCGCCGGTACGGGGAAAGGTAGTCGGGGAGCGAGAGCTTCATATCGCCACGCCCATGGAGGTCACACGCCTGAAGACCAGACGGGACGCGTAACTGGGCCCCGTGACGGCGCGCAGTGTGGGGAATCGTTTCAGGAGCTGGGTCAGGAGCGTACGTGCCTCAAGGCGGGCGAGGGCCGCGCCCAGGCAGTAGTGCACACCGCCCCCGAAGGTGAGGTGGGTGCCGGTGCGCTCGATGTCGAAGGAATCCGGGTCCTCGTTGCGCCGGGGGTCGTGGTTGGCGGCCCCGTACATCACGTGGACCATGCTGTCCTTCGCGATCGGCACGCCCGCCAGGACCGTGTCGTCGGCGGCGATCCGGGTGTTGATGTGGATGGGCGGGTCGTACCGGAGGGCCTCGTCGACGGCGGCGTCGATGTATCCGGGGTGCTCCGCGAGCCACGCCCACCGGCCGGGCTGCCTCAGCAGCAGCCCCACCATGGTCGACAGCAGTGTCGCGGTGGTCTCCAGCGAGGCGATGGTGACGAACATGGTGAGACGGTAGAGGATCTCGTCCGCCGCCTCGCGGTCGGGTTCCATGGCGTCCCAGGTGTGTATCCAGCCGGTCAGGACATCGTTGCCGGGGTTCGCGCGGCGCTGTTTCACCAGGTCGGTGAAGTACGCGCGCAGATGAACGGTCGCCTCGGCGGACACGGCGAGCTCGCTCTTGGTGGGCAGCAGCTCCTGGGCATGCACCTGGTTGTGGGTGATCTCCAGGATGTGGGAGTAGTCCTCGGGCGGGATCCCCAGCCAGGAGCCGATGGTGCTGATCGGGAGCTGCTCGCTGACCGTACTGACGAAGTCGGTCTCGCCCCAGCGCAATTTGTCGGCCAGTTCGTCGAGAAGGCGGGTGACATGCTCCTCGACCTGCGGGGTCAGCCGCTGGATGGTGGAGCGGTCGAAGAGGTTGCCGAGGCTGCGGCGCTGGCATGTGTGCTCGGGCGCGTTGAGGCGCGAGAGCGTCTTGGTCATCTCCTGCGTGGCGACCGCGTCCCAGCGCTCGGTGTCCGCCTGGCGTTCCTGCCAGGCGAAGTCCGGTGCCAGCCAGTTGCGGCCGCGCAGCACCTCGCTGCAGGTGTCGAAGCCGGTGACGAAGTACGCGTTCCAGGGAGCGCGTACGACATCGCCCATGGATCTCAGCTCGCCCAGGAGATCGTAGGGATCAGCCTGCCCCTCCGGCGATTTGAGACGCCGCAGGAGGGAAATGAGGGCACGGCGGTCGACGGTGGGCCTGTCTGTGCCACATATTGCGCTCACGCAGAGTTCCTTGTCCTGGGCTCATGGTTACGGCCAGAACCTACCCCTCCGCATGTATGCGCCATGCGTCGTTCTCTGTTGCCCGTGTCACAGGCAAATGCCTTGTTGACCCCTTGCTATAACGCGAACAGTCCCTGCTTCGGCTCTGCATGACGCCCAGTTGTCCGCACAAGTCGTCAGAATCCATGGACCGGCCCTCCGTCACACGCGGAAGACGTCCAGGAAGGAACTCCACCAGCCCTTCGTCTTCTTCTGCGGCTCCACATGGTCGTAGCGCGCGGCGGGAACCTCTTCGGAGGCGGCGATCCGGGACGAAACGGGCGGCTGTGCGGCCGTCGCCGCATGGCGCGCGGCACTCGGGCTGAACCGGACCGGCAGGGACACCAGCGCCCGGTGGAACGGACCCGGCCGCCATTCGACCGCCGAGGCCGGCACGGCGAGGACGAGGTCCGGCACCGTGTTGAGGATCTTCTCGATCGCGGTGAGGGCGATGAGCTGGGCAGGGGACTTCGCCGGGCAGACGTGGGGGCCCGCACCCCAGGCCAGATGGGCGCCCTTGCTCAGGGTCTGGCGGGCATCGGTGAGCGCGGGATCGCTGTTCGCAGCGGCGAAACTGATCAGTACGGGGGTGTCCGCCTTCAGCGTCACGCCGCCCAGGTCGACGTCCTGGACCGGGTAGTGCGTCGCGTAGTTGGCGATCGGCGGGTTGTTCCACAGCACGTCGTCGAGGGCGTCCTCGACCAGCATCCCCGTACCTCGCCGCTGCGGACCCCCGGCGCTGTCGGACAGCAGGAGAAGCAGTGCGTTGGCTATGAGATTGCGTTCCGGCTCGATGCCCGCGCCCATCAGCATGACGAGCTGGTCCTTGAGCTCCTCGTCCCGCAGGCCCGCCGGGTGCTGGATGAGCCAGGACGTGATGTCGTCGCCGGGCTGCCGCCGCTTGAGCGCGACGAGCTCCATCAGACACTCCGTCAGCTCGGCGTTGGCCCGCAGTACGTCCTCGCCGTCGAAGATCGCGGACATGCCACGGGTCAGCCGGTCGCCGATGTCACCGGGGCAGCCGAAGAGCTGGTTGAACAGCAGCAGCGGCAGAAGCTTGGCGTAGTCGCCCAGCAGGTCGGCGCTGCCGCGTTCGATGAACTGGTCGATGAGGTAGTCGGCGATGCGCTCGACATCCCGGCTGAGCCGGGTGCTGTTGAGGCGGCCGAGGCTCTCGGTGACCGCCTTGCGCAGGCGAAGATGCTCGGTGCCGTCCGTGAACAGGCAGTTGGGCCGGTACGCCATCATGGGCAGCACCGGACTGTCGAGCGGTACGCGGCCCTCCCGCAGCGCCGCCCACCGTCGTGAGTCACGGGCGAAGAAGGAGGGGTTCTGCAGGACCCGGAGTGCGGCCTCGTGCTGCACGACCAGGGTGGCCTCCACCCCGGGAGCCAGCTCGATCGGAGCGGCGAGCCCGTGCGCCCGGAACTCGTCGTACACACGCTGCGGATCGGACGCGAACTCCGGCCCGTAGAGCGACGTCTGCCGCTCACCGTGCATCGGGCACCCGGTGGGGGCGCTGTACGGGGTGGCTCCCGGCTGAGAGTCCATGTGTGATTCCTCGGTGTGATCGCGGGCCTCGCAGGGCCCGGACGGTGGACGGAAAACGGGGTTGGGGCCCCCGTGCCGGCGTATGGAGCAGAGGTCAGGCCACCCGCGCGAGAAGGTGCTGGACCAGAGTGATCAGGGCCTGCGCGGACGACGTCTCGTCCCGGGCGTCGCAGTAGACGACCGGGGTGTCCGGCAGCAGATCGAGAGCCTCGCGCAACTCCTCCTCGGCATGCCGGGAGTACGGGTCGAAACTGTTGACCGCGACCGCGTACTCCAGCCCGTACGTCTCGACGAGGTCGATCACCGGGAAGGTGTCGGCGAGACGGGCCGGGTCGACGAGGAGCAGCGCGCCGAGCGAGCCCCGCGCCATGTCCTCCCACAGTTCGACGAAGCGCTGCTGGCCCGGCGTACCGAACAGGTACAGCACCAGCTCGTCGCCGAGCGTCAGACGGCCGAAGTCCAGCGCGACGGTTGTCGTCACCTTGTCGGGCGCGCCCCGCAGATCGTCGATGTGGGCGCCGGCCTGCGTCATCCTCTCCTCGGTGCGCAGCGGAGTGATCTCGGAGAGGGTGCCGATGAGCGTCGTCTTGCCCACGGCGAAGTGTCCGACGACGAGGATCTTCGCCGCACGCTGTACCGCGTCCGGCACATAGATGTTCTCAGCCGAACCGGACGTGTAGTCCATGCAACACCTCTTCGAGGATCTTCCTGTCAACGAGCTGAGCCGGCGGTGGCGCCTTGCGGCGCATCAGATGACCCTGATCCGCTAAGTCGTTCAGCAGCAGCCGTGCGACCCCGACGGGCAGCTCCAGATGGCCCGCGACCTCGGCCACCGACAGATAGCCGCCGGAGCACAGCTCCCAGATCGCCCGGACCTCGGGGCTCGGGTTCGGGGGCTGCTGCCGGTCGGGTGCGATGGTGACGAGAGTGACGAGGGAGAGGCCCTCCGCATCGGGCAGGCCGCGCCCGCCGGTGATGACATAGGACCGGACGAACCCGCTGCTGACCGCCTGCTCCTCGCCCGGCGCCGTCATGCTTCGCTTCCGGCGTTCTGGCGGGGAGGTGTGGTCATCGCCTTCCCCAGCGCGGCGACCTGTTGCTGCATACGGAAGGACATGGCCTCCATGTCCACGTCGGCCGCGGCGGCCGCCGCCAGATAGGCGCCGGTACCGGCAGCGATCAGGAAGATCCAGCCGTGCTCGTACTCGAGGAGCGTCTGGTGCCAGCGGCCGGGGGTCTGGGCCCCGATGAAGGGGGCGACGGCCCGGCTCAGCGACTGCATGGAACTCATCGCCGCCGCCACGGTCTCCGCGTCGTCCCGGCCGATCTCACTGGAGTTGGCCAGCAGCAGACCGTCGGCGGAGACGAGGATCGCGTGCCGTGCGCCGGGTACCTGGAGCACATCGTTGAGTACCCAGGACAGATCGGGGTTCACTGGAACTCGGGTCCTTCCATCGTCGTCGTGTCACGCCCGGACCGTGTTCCGCGCTGGAACGCGCCCAGGCGGGAAGCGGTCTCCTCGTTGCTGCGCACCGGCCCGGGCTCGGTCGACGGCACCACTGACACCGGGCTCTTGCGACGACGCTTGGGCAGGCCACCGGCGGTGGTGAAAGACCCCGTCGGCTGCGGGGCGGGGGCCGGCTGTGCGGCCGGAGGGAACAGAGGAGTCGGAGGCGGTGTGTATGCCTGGCGGCGGGGGAGCGCCGATACATCCGCATCGTGGCCACCGGTGGCCACGGGGGCCGCGAGGGGCGCCGGGGGTGCTGGTGCATCGCCGGTGAGAAGCTCGTCGGGCAGGAGAACCACCGCGCGTACGCCTCCATAGGGGGATACGGAGTCCACCGAGACCTGGAACCCGTAGCGGGCGGCCAGCATGCCGGAGACGGCGAACCCGAACTGTGGGGGAATGCCCAGACTGGAGACGCTGATCGCGGCCCGGGGCGCGAGGAGAGCCGCCGCGCGGTCCTTCTCCTCCTGGCCCATACCGAGACCGGCGTCGTCGACGATGAGGCAGACGCCCTTCGGGACGGCCTGGATGTTGATCTCCACCGGTGCGCCGGGCGCGGAGTAGTTGGTGGCGTTGGCCAGCAGCTCGGCGAGGACCACCGCCACCGGTTCCACGGCCTTGCTGACGACGGAGAAGTTGACCTGCCCGTTGACCCGGACCCGGTCGAACTGCCGGATACGACCCTGAGCGCTGCGGGCCACGTCGAAGACGGAGGCGACCGTCTCCCTGCGCCCGAGCCAGCCGCCGCACAGCACCGCGATGCCCTGCGCGCGGCGCCCGAACTGGCTGTTGGCGTGGTCGATGGCCATCAGGTCGGCGAGCATGTTGGGGTCGTCGCCGTACTTCTTCTGGGCGTTCTCGATGACCACCTGCTGCTCGTCCGCGAGCCCCTGAAGGGTGCGCACGGCCGCCTTGAGGACGGCCTTGGTCTCCTCCTCGGCGTCCTTGCGGACCTCGGCCAGCTCGGCGGCCTGACGGTGCAGCAGACCGTTGTGGGTGACGTGGAGGTCGTCCCGCTGCCGTTGCAGCGCGTCGCGCTCCCCCCGGAGTTCGGCGTTCTGTCTGCGCAGTCCGATGTTGGTCTTGCGAGCCCGCAGGACGGCACCCACAGCGACCAGTGCTACGACAACCAGTGCCCAGAAGAGTGGGCCCTGTGCAAATGTCATGAGACTCACTTCAAGTGCCATGGCTATGGAAACGGCTTGACGCTCCCTCATGTGCTGTACAGCCCGGACTCTTTGAGCCACGGATTGCGCCACGCAGGGAAGGCCCCTCCGAAAGTGGGGCCGAGGAATTCATCCCTCCCGGAATGCCCCCATATGCCATCAGCCCACTGGAAGTAAGATGATCTTAGCATCGGCCTCTTGGGTAAATGTCAAGACCGACACGCCAGTTGCACTCTTGACGCCGAATGTTCACATCCAGGGGCCAAGTCGCCTCCCCCACCGACCTGCCGTCACCCGGACCTGCGGTGACGGGATATGACGGATATTCAGGGGCGTGCAGGGGTCCTACGGGGCTCGGAGGGGTGCGGCAGCTCGTTCACGGCGCCCACGGGTGCGCACACGGGCGGCGACCGGGGCCGCTCGCCCGGTGCGAGCGGCGCGAGCCCTCTGCTGTGACGGGGAGCGATCGGTACGAGAACGAGATCTTCCGGGATCAGTGGCCGCGACCGCCGGAAGGGATGGGCGCCGCCCGGGCGGCCTTGCCCGGCACCCCTGCTCGATGTCCGAATATTGCAGAGATCTGTCATTGTCACCGTGCGGCGTGCGCGGCCTCCAGCCAGGTGAGGAACTCGCACGCGAAGTGCCACTGGTGGCCGGTGAGGACGTGCTCCGGCGCATCCGAGGGGAACCGGATCGTCAGCCGGATGCGCAGGCCGCGCGGACCGTCCCCGAACTCGTGCATGACGCGCGCGATCTCGGTGCCGTCGGCGAGCCTGCCGGTGCCGCCGATCCGGACGGGATACGTCTCGTGCCCCTCGCCCTCGATCGCGACGCCGTCATGGAACGTGAGGAGGAAGCAGAGCGGTCCGGAGCCGATGATCTCGACCACGCCGTCGGCGGAGTCGGCGAGGTAGTGCTCCGGGCGGCGGTGCGGGTGCGGGCGCAGGGCCGACGCCGGACCGACGCGGGGCGTCGCGGGCGGGCCCACCCGCGACGCCCCGCGTCGGAAAGGTCAGGACCTGACCAGAGTGATCTGGGAGGTGTTGTCACCGGCGTTGACGGTCACCGGGTAGTCGCGGTCGTCCGCCTTGCCGAAGCCGCGCAACGTGGCGGTGCCGGGCCGGAAATCCGTGCCGGGCTCCATGGCGGTGACGGGGATGGTGACCTTCCACGGGACCGGGTCGCCGGGAGCGCAGTCGACGATCTCGTCCTCGTACCGGCCGACCGCCTCCCCGCTCTTCTGGGTTTGATAGACGAGGCCCGAGAGTGAAATACGGGCCGGCTTGTTGCAGGTCGCCGAGCCGCCGACGGTGACCTGACCGGACTTGGTGTCGATCGTGCCCTCGGGGTCGAGGTTCAGGCCGATGGCCAGTTCGGCCGGCGGCTCGGCGGTGCGGGCGTGCACCTCGCCGCGCAGCGGCACCGCGGAACCGTTGCAGTACTGCTCGAAGGTGGCGTCGAGCTCGCGTATGTAGCCGTAGGGGCCGTAGGAGATGTGGGAGATGGTGAACGAGCCGGTGCTGGTGTTGCACCACCGGTCGTCCGCGCCGAACTCCAGCTTCGGGTCCTCCGGTTGCGCGTAGGGCCAGCGCGAGGCCCCGGTGTACGTGGCGCCGTCGGTCAGCTTCTGGCCTTCGGGTGCCTGGAGAAGGAGGGACCAGCGCTTGCCTTCGGGCGTGACGATCGTGACGCCCGCGGCGTTCTCGTTGGTGGGCCCGGAGACGTCGAACATCTCGACCGATCCGGCCGTGAACTCCTGGGACTGCCCGTCGGAGACGAACTCCCCCGGCTCACCGCTGAATCCGAGCGACCCCGAAACCGCCTCGCGGGCCTGCGCGGTCCCCGACAGCGGGGCCACCGTCACCGCCATGGCCACGGCCGTCGTGAGCACGGCCGCCGCCCGGGCCAGGTTGCGTACCGACACGCTGTTGATCAACAAGCTTCTTCCTCCAAAGGGAGCGATTCCCGTCCTGGTGGGCCGGGATGGGGCACACATGGGTCACGTGGCAGGTACCGGTCAAAATGGACCCAGGGGGGTGGCCGTAAAGCTCCTTGGTGACGCGCAGAAAACTAACAGCCACCACTGACATCGCCGGATCGCGACCGCTGTTCGGGCCCGGGGAGCGTCGCCGTGAAGGAGGTGCCACCGGCTGCTGCTCCCGCCGGACTCGGCGCCCGTGGTGACGCCGGAACCATCACGGGAACTCCGCTCCGGGTCGAGCAGTGAAGTGTTGTATCGGGCAAAGCCTGTCAAATGGCTTTAGATCTCCTCTCGTTGAACCAGGCGATGCGGCAGCCACTGGCCTTTCTCTGCGAACCGGGGGTTGCGAGCTGCTGCCGGTTTGCTGCGGTCGGCGGCGCCGGCCGCGGGCGCTGCCACTGCCGTACGCGTGATCGCCCCCTTCGAGGCGTTGCTCGGCGCCGGCGTCGATCCGGTGGCCCTGACGCGGTCCGCTGCCGGGCCGTCCGGCCGGGCATGGGGCAGGGCTGGAGCTGCCCGACGGCCGCGCGGCGTGCTCCGGGGCGGACGGCGCCGCCCTGCCGGGCGCGCCCGCGCACGTCTCAGGGACCTTCTGGTGCGGTCCGGGCAACAGACAAGCCCCGGGCCACCGGCCCGGGGCTTGTCTACGGGAACCCGCAGCGTCAGACCTCGCCGCGCAACCGCTCTGCCTCCTCGGTGAGCCAGGCCGGACGGACCATCTCGACATTGCGTCCGACGCCGTCGGCGGCCCGGGCGAGCGCGTCGGCGGCCGCCTGCGGGTCGGGCACCGTCCGGGCGTGGGCCGCCTCGGCGAGCGCCTGTGCCGCCGCGACTTCCGCCACCCCGGCGAGCTGCAGCGACGTGGCCGCCCGCTCGGCTGCCTCGGCCGCCCGCCCGTACCGGCCGTCGGCCCAGTAGGCCCACGCCATGTTGTAGAGGCAGACTCCCTCGGTGCGCGGATTCTCCATCGCCGAGGCCGCTCCGAGCGCCGCCTCCAGCGATGTCAGAGCCTCCGCGACCCGCCCCAGCGCGAGCATGGCCACGCCCTTGGCGTTGAACGCGTAGTCCGTTGCTTCCTGGATGCCCGCGTCCCGGTAGGCACGCACGGCCCTGTCGCCCGCTGCGATGGTCTCCTCCCAGCGGCCCATGGCCAGCAGAGCCGTGAAGCGGGCGTTCCATGAACGGGCCTCGGTGAACAGGTCCCCCGACGCAACGGCGAGTTCGCTCAGCCGGTCGGCACCGGCAAGGGCCGCCGCCCCGTCGCCCAGAGTGCTGTGGGCGAGGCTAAGATCCAGGACGGCGTGCACCTCGGCTTCGGCGTCGCCGTTCTCATGTGCCAGGTCACCGGCCCGCGCGAGCGGTCCCATGGCGGCATCGAGGCGGCCCAGCTGACGGTAGGCGTCGCCCAGGCCGAACATGGCGTTCTGCAGCGCACGGCGGTCATCGAGGCGCTCGGCCATGTCGGCCGCCTCGGCGAACAGGTCCGCCGCGTCTGCCAACGGGCCCGCGCTCAACCGGGCGTGCCCGAAGCTGATGAGATGGGCAAGACGCGCCTGGTCGTCGGTCAACTGTTCCTCCAGTGTCAGGTGCATCGAGACGGCCGCAAGTACCGAGCCGTGCCAGACCATCCATTCGCTGATCGCGCCGAGGACCAGTGCGGCGCCGTTCATGTCCCCGGCGCGCACACGGTGGTCGAATTCACGCCGGTACGGCTGTATGTCGTCCAAGGTGCGCCAATGTGCGCGGGGCGGTTCGATACGTGCGTACCAGTCGGCCGCCCGCCGCTCCACGGAGTGCCGTCCCAGCGCGCCATCCTGTGGCATGGCGCCGTACGCGAGGTCGGCGTCCATCGGGTGCAGTGCGAAGGTGCGGCTGGCCCGGTCCACCGACAGCATGCGCATCTGCAGCAGGCGGGACAGGACCGGCGCGACGGCGAGCCCGGGATCGAGGCCGGCCACGATCCACTCGATCGCCTCCCGCGGCACGGGCGTGCGCAGCACCGCGAGGACGTTCAGCACGGTGCGGCCGTCGGGGCCGAGCCGCTGGTAACGGTCCTGGGCGAGCCCGGCGACCACGTCGCCCCGCAGGGTGAAGTCCTCCAGTACGTCCTGCAGCGTCGGCAGAGTCAGCATGTCGTCGGCCATGGCGCCCACCAACAGCTCCAGTGCGCGCGGAACCCCGTGGACGTGGACCGACGCCTGCAGCAGCTGATCGTCGGACAGTTGCGCCACGCCGAGGCTGCCGTCCTGGTCGAGTTCGCGCAGCAGAGCCACGGACTCGGTGGGCGGCAGCCCGTCGGACAGCTCGACCTCCGCGGTGAAACGGCGCAACTCGGGCGCGAGCCGCAACGGTATCTGCGAGGTGACCAGCAGCCGTGGCGTGGATCTGGCCCGGAAGAGGCAGTCGAGGAAGACCGCCAGTTCGTCCTCGTCGTCGAGCCGGCCGTCGTCCTGGAGCTGGTCCTCGAGGTTGTCCATCAGGATGATGAAGAGCTGGTCGCCCATCGCGGCGAACAGCTCGCCGAGCTTGTCCTGCACGGGGCGGTTCGTGGCCCAGATGTCCAGCAGACGGGTCTCGCGATCGGAGCCGAGCACGCGGGCGCAGTCGAAGTAGAGGCGTTCCAGGGAGATCCCCGACGTACGGGTGCTCAGATTGACCAGCCCCGACGGAACCGGAGCCCGGGCGTGGCCCGGCCACTCTCCCTGTTCCAGCATTTCCATGACCTTGGCCGCGACCGCGCTCTTGCCCATGCCCCGTCGACCGGTGACGGTCACCATGCGAATGGCCGGATCGGCGAGGTGACGGCCGATCATCTCGCGTTCTTCGGCACGGTCCTTGAACAGCTCGAGCCCATGCGTGACCGGCAGCCCGATGACCTTGGAACCTGCCTGCGCAGGCGCGGAATCCACAAGGGCCGGCCCGGGGCCCACGTCGGGCAGCGCCTGGGGGTCGGCGATCGCCAACAGCCCGGCCAGCTCTCCCCGGCGCGGCTCGCCGGCCCGGCTCAGGGTGTGGTCGATGCGGGCCGCTGTCAGCCGGCCCAGCCCTTCCCATCGGTGGTGCTCGGCGACCACCCCGACTATGTGGGAACCGGCCCATACGGCGGAGCCCGACATCCCCGACCATGGCGACACCTTGGGGTCGGGGTCGGCAGCCGCCACCGGAACGGAGATCTCCAGGGTGCCGGTCCTCAGGTTGGACAGAGCGGCCACGGTCCCGTCCGCCTGGTGCAGTTCCCGGAACTGCCTCCCATCGGCGCTGCGGCGGCGCTTCCACAGCGGGAATCCCGCCGCATGTACATCGATGACGGCATGACGGTCGTCGCGGATACGCCCGAACGTTGCGGGCACGACGGGAGCGGCACCCGGCGGAGGCGCGAAAGTCAGCACAGCCACATCGGTGCCACTGTCCGACCAGGCCACTTCCGCGGCCGCGACCCACTGTCCCGGCCGGTCGGCATCGAATCGCACCTGCACACCCGCGGCCTCGGACACCACATGGAACGCGGTCAGCACCGCCGTGTCGCTGACCCGGTAACCCGACCCGCGCCGCCCGCCACCGGCGGTGGTGGTGACGATGACCTCCGCGATGCGGTGCGGGTCCAGTCCGCCGCTCACGGCCGCCCTGTCAGTCCTCACCGAGCAGCTCGTCCCCGGAGATCAACGCCATCTGGTCCGGCGCGTCCGCCCGCACCGGCTGCAAGGTCAACGTGAGCTTCTGAGTGACCGTGGCCGACCGCTTCGTCGTCGCACTGGCATCGAATACCCAGAACCTCACCTTCACCCCCGGCTCGTGGGTCCGCTCCACCCCCACGGTCAGCTCCAGCTCCACCCGCTCAGCCTTGAACCGCAGGTCGGCGTCCTCACCGGCCGACATCGCCCGGCTCAGCTCCTGGCGCAGCTGCGCGATCAGGTCCGCCAACTCCACCGCATCATTCACAAGCAGGGCCCCCAACCGGCTCTTGTGACCAACTACCCACTGATCAGGCCAACATCATCACGCATCAGCCCCCCCGGCCCGTCCACCCCGGCAGCCCCCGGCGCCGGGGGCGCGGCCGTGAGACCTGTGCACAGGAGGCCGAGGCGCCGGCGCGCCACCGCGGAGGGTGGACGGGACCCGGCCCCGGGGCCGGGCGCTACAGCGCGTCCGGGCCCCGCTCGCCGGTGCGGACCCGTATCACCGTATCCACGGGCAGCACCCACACCTTGCCGTCGCCTTCGAGGTCGATCTCGGCCGCAACTCTCCGTGGGGGCCCGTCGGGGCGTGGCCATCCCGCCCCGACGGGGTGCCCGACGAATCAGGGCCGGTCGTACCAGGCGAATGCCGTGATCCGCCAGCCGTCCGAGGTACGGACGAACTGGATGGTCTTGGTCCCGACACCCTCGAACGTCTCACCGTCCAAGACCCCGGACTTGCGGTATTCGCTGAACCGCGACGCGATATCGCCCGCGACCTCGGTCCGCTCGGAGGTCTCCCACTCGGAGAACTCCACCAGTCGGCCGTCGGACAGCAGCCGCTGGCGAGGTTCGATGAACTCGTCCACGGTGTAGACCGTGAACTCCGGGGCTGTATTGACGATCACGCTGCTTGGAAGAACCAGCCGCCGGATCCGGGCCACGTCGGCAGCCTTGCCGCCCCTGTTGTCGAAGGAGCCGAAGAACTCGGCGGTCACTGAGTCGATCTCGGTCTTGGACATGGACATGGACGCGACGCTAACACCGAAGGGGCGAGGGCTGAGCCGCCGAGACCACCCAGCCGACCGGGCGCGGACGCAGACAACCTGACGTGCGGCGGAGCTGCCCGTGATCCGAGGTCCGGACCGCCCCGGACAGGGCTGAAACCCAGTCAGCACTCGACCCGCTCCGCGTCACGGCCGCCGAGGCGGCGGGCGCCGAATGCACGGCGCCCGCCGGGCGGCCCCGCTGTCATGGCGTTCTCAGGCGGTCCCTGGTGCGCAGCGTTGCCGGGTGGTGCGGTCCCAGGGCCTCCTCCTGCTGGGGGAGCAGGCGGGTGAGCAGAGCGCGGGCCTCGCTCGGGCGGTCGGCCTCCAGCAGGGCGGCTGCCAGGCGGGCGCGCGTTGCCAGAGTGTACGGGTGCAGGTCGCCCGCCCGGGCTGTCTGCTCGGTCTCCGTCGCCGTCAGCAGCTCCACCGCCTCCGCGACGCCGTCGCCGTCCGCCGTGCGGACCAGCAGCTCGCCGAGGCGGGAGCGGGCGTCCAGCACGTCGGGGTGCGTGTCGTCGCCCAGGGCCGCGGCGCGGTCGGCGGCTACCGCGCGCAGCTCCCGGACTGCCGCAGGCAGGTCGCCGGTCGCCGCCGTCCACCATGCGATGCCGAGCCGGGTGGTCAGCACCTCGGTGTGGTCCGCCCGTCCGTACACCTCCACGCGCTCCTCGCGCAGAGCGGTCAGCTCCCGAAGGGCACGCACCGGGTCGCCGAGCTCGCCGCGGATCCACGCCAGATTGTTGCGGCTGATCAGGACGGTGGGGTGCCGCTCGCCGTTCACCCTGCGCTGGTCCGACAGCAGTTCTTCGTGCAGCGGCAGGGCCGCGGCCGCGTCGCCGAGTTCCCACGTGTAGCGGGCGATGTTGAGCCGTACCAGCAGGGTGTCCGGGTGCTCCGCGCCCTTCACCCGCTCCACCTGGGGCAGCAGGCCCCGGTAGTCGTCGAGTCCGGCGCGAAACCTCCCGGCCTCGCAGGTGAACTTGCAGATGTTCATCCGGCTGAAGACCACCTGCTCGTGGTCCTCACCGAACACCGCCACCCGGTCTCGCAGCAGCTGCGCATGCATGGCCAGCGCCTCTTCCGGGCGGCCGAGCCGGCCGTACCAGTAGGCGATGTAGTGACGGCTCTCCAGGACGTCCTTGTGCGTGGCCCCGAGGGCGCGGATCTGGTGCGGCAGCAGCTCCTCATGGCGCCGTAGCCCCTCCGCCATCGCTCCGCCGCGGCCCGTCCAGTACGCGATGTGGTGCCGGGTCTCCATCGTGCGCCGGTCGTCGGCCCCGAACACCCGGGTCTGCGCGGCCAGGACCCCCTCGTGCAGCGCCACCGCCTCCGCGAACCGGCCCATCTGCCCTGTCGCGTACGCGATGCGGTGCCGGGTCTCCAGGATGTCCGGGTGCCTGGGGTCGTCCAGGAGCCCCAGCTGGTCGGCGAGGACCGCCTCGTACATGCTGCGCGCCCTGCTGTACGACCCGGCGCGCCCGGCCCAGTACGCGGCTTGCTGCCGGGCGCGCAGAGTGAACGGGCTCCCTGGGCCCGGGCGCTCGGCCAGCCGCTCGCACCAACCGAGGAGCCGGTCGCGGTTGGCCGCCGCGTCGGACGAGGCACGTGCGTTCAGGCTCTCCAGCAACTGCTCGTAGTTCTCGATGTGCCACAGGTGCAGGGGCTCGGAGTCGCGTGCGTACGCGTGCAGCGGGTCATCCGGATCATGCTGGTTCATGGGTGCCATGCTGTCGAGCGCCTCCACCAGGGACCGATGACCGTCCTCCAGGTCAAGTCTGTCGTCCTCTGTGGTCATGTAGTCGACCATTGTCTGGTGGTCGACACCGACCATCTCGCCGACGTGCGACTCGGGGACCCGGCTCAGCAGCCCGGCGAGCAGCTCCAGCACTTGATCCAGCACCCCGTCCGTGGCGGGACCGCCGCGCAGCGCGGCGCCCCGGAGCAGCAGCGGGCGGGGCAGCACCGGGCCGCGCCCCACCGCACCCAGCACATTCAGGACGACGTCTGCCTGCTTCGCGCCGCCGGGTGCGAACTCGCGGACCCGGTGGAGCGCCTTCGTGTAGCCGCCGTCCACCGGGGTCCTGCCACTGCCCGCGTCCGCCCACAGCCGCGCCGTCTGCCAGTTGCCGTCGGCCACCTCCACGATGCGGGCCCGCCGTTCCGGCCGGCTGACCCTGAGCCGTACGTATCCGTTCAGTTGCTCCCGGGACGCTGGAGGCATCGCGAGCCGCTGCCAGTCGGCAGGCAGTTCGAGGCCGTCGCGGCTGGTGACGACGATTCCGAACCAGGGAGGTGTGTCGCGGGCGAGCGTGCTCAGCGCGTCGATGATGCGCACCCGCTGCGTCGGGTGCAGTTGGTCGAGGGCGTCCACCACGACGCGCACGGGAGTGGTGGGCGCCGCGCAGCGCGCCAGCGGCTCGGTGACGAGCCGGCGCTCCGGCCGAAGGTCGTTGCGTACGGTGGTCGGGACCTCCTTGTGGAACACGGCACGGGCCTCCTCGAAGCCGGGGAGGTGAGTACGAAGCTGCTGCCCGATGTCCTTGAGGACGGGCTCGTCCATGTCGCCTTCCGTGAGCTCGTGCAGCGCCGCGACGCCGAAGGGCGCTGTGTGCGGGAGGAGTTCGGGTCTGCACAGGGCCGCGGCCAGCACGCTCTTGCCGTACCCCCGGCGCCCCACGACCGCGACCGCACGGTGGGCGCCGACCGCGCGGGTGATCTCCGACAGCGGCTCGGGAGGCTGGAACAGCCGCAGCCGGCCCAGCTGCTCCTTGCCGACATCGCTGTCTGCCAGGACGCTGTGGGCGCCGATGAAGGCCACGTTCCTGGCGATCCAGTGCGGCCGCCCCGGGGTGTCGCCGCTGTGCGTCCCGCCGTGCCGGACCAGCTGGGGCAGCTGGCCCCTGGCCTGCCGTCCCGCGGCCCAGCGCAGGTCCTCGTCGTACAGCTCCGTGCCGAGCCGCGCGTGACCGTGGCGCAGGACCTGGTTGACGCCGCGCACGAAGGACAGTCCGAAGGCGGACTGGTCGCCCGACGCGGAGGTCACGAGGCCGATCTCACGGCCCCTTTCCATGGACGCCGGAAACCACTCCTTGGCGGCGGCGAGCGCGGCGACGCCCGACTGACAGGCGTCGATCATGACGGCGAGCGCCCGCACGTCCCCGTGCCGGGTAAGCCCGTCCCGCAGTCCGGAGGGGACGGAGTAGGCCGTCTCCGGGTCGGGGGTCGCGGGGGTTGTGGCGATGGGGAAGAGGAAATCGTCGTGGCGCACGCCGAACCCGTGGCCCAGGAAGGCAAGGATCAGGGTCGCAGGTCCGTCCTCGGCGGACAGCGTCACGTGGGTGAACGCGGACGCGACCGCGTCCCGTACCGTCTCCACCGTTCTCGGGCCGAGCAGCAGACCGTCTGCGTAGGCGGGCAGGCAGCCGCCCCTGTCGTCGTCTCGGAGGTACGCGTTCAGCAGCCGCGCCTCCCGTTCCAGATCGTCCAGGTTGCGGCCGGACGCGTCCCACTGGGCAGCGATCACTAAGGAAAAGCGGTTCGACATCCGGTCATTATTGAGTCAAGAAGATTCAGTAATAGTCGAGTTGACGAAACAAGTGGGTGGCAGGAGGCTTGGGGGCCACAGGTGGCACGCCACGCAGGGCCTGGCCGGGTCAAGCCGGGACGGGCCAGGCGCGGGAACGGGGTGGAGGGAGCCGCGCACGTGGCGGAAGTCGTGTTCGTCCATGGCATTGGACCACTGGAGGAGCCCGCGGGGGAGTTGCACACCGCGTGGGTCGCGGCACTGGCGGGTTCCCTGCGGAACGCAGAGGAGACGGAGGCCGCCGACGCGCTGGAGGGTGGCCGGATCAGCACCGCCATGGCCTACTACCGGGACCTCTTCAGGCCCTACACCCCCCGGGACGAGTGGGACCAGCCCTTGCCGGAGGCGATGACCGACACCGCCCGGCGGGTGGGCCAGGACTTCATCGAGAACATCGAGGCGCACGCCAGCCGCCCGGAGGACCGCGAGGAGGCCGCCCGGGAATTGACCCCGTTCCGCGAGGACCTGGGCCCCGAGCAGGGCGTGTTCGAGGTGTTCCGGGTGATGGTGGGCAGCCTGGGCCGCTGCGGGCCGGTCGCCCGCTCGGTCTTCGGCGCCCTCAAGGCCACGATCGTGACCAATCTGGCGCAGGTCGCCGCCTATCTGGACGACGAGCGGATCCGCGAGCGGGCGCAGGAGGCCCTGCTGGCAGAGATCGGCCCGGAGACGCGGGCGGTGTACGCGCACTCGCTGGGCACAGTAGTGGCGTACGAGGCGCTGCACCGGCTGCGGGAGCCGCTGCCGCTGCTGGTGACCTTCGGCTCCCCACTCGGGCTGCGCACGATCGTCCGGGAGCGGCTGCGCCCCCAGCCGCCGCACGTGCCGGGGATGTTGCAACGCTGGGTGAATGTGGCGGATCGGGACGACTACATCGTCGCCTCCCTGGACCTGCGGAAGGTCGTGACGGACGACTCGCCCAAGGTCCTCGGGGAGACTCTGATGGTTCGCAACCGGGGCCTGGATGCGCACCCGGCGGTCAAGTACCTCGGCCACAAGAGGACCGCGCGCCCCCTGGCGGAGGCGCTGCGGCCGTGTCCGGACCGCGCCCGGGGCGGCCGGCCGCGTGGTGCGGCTGAATAGGTTTGCGAGCCGGAATCCGGATGTAGCCCGACCGGTGCACTCGTCGACCGCCGCGGGCTGGTGCGGGTCCTCGGCCCGTGGCGGCCGGGAGATCGCTGGCCGGCACGGTCAGCGACGGCCGTACCGGCCGCTACGAGGCCCCGGAGGGACGTAGCGGACGGGTGCGGTTGCTCAGGTTGCGGTACTGCGCTGCTGTACCGCTGGCGGGCTGTCCGCCGAGCGCGACAGCGTCTTCCTTGCTTCCGGGCCCCTGTCGCGTGTTCCCCGTGACCGTCAGCCGACCGGCACGGTCATGGCACGGATCTCGCTGTACGGCGAGTAGTTCCCGGCCGCGTCATAGGTACGGGCCCGGTACTCATGGGTGCGCCCGTCGGCGGGCAGCGGGTCGCAGACGGTGGCCGTGGCGGAGGCGAGGCGCGGGTCGTAGGCCTGGTGCAGGACGACCGACCAGGTGTCCGTCCCCGCCTCGCGGCGCTCGATCTCGAAGCCGTTGAAGTCGCGGATCGGGGCCGGCGTGTTGTCGGTGGCGCTCGCCCGGATGCCGCTCGCGCAGGAGCCCAGGGTCAGGTCGGGGGCGTAGGCGGGGGCGATGCCGTCGGGGATGTTGAGCCAGAGCTCATTGGTGGCGGTGGCGCCGAGCGAGCTCGGGTTGTAGGTGGTGGTGCCGCCGTCGTTGGTGACGAGGACACGGTAGTGGCGGGTCTCGCCGTCGGCGGTGACGGGGCCGGTGGTCCAGGTGTTGCCCTTGGTGGTGCCGAGCGGGACCCAGACGTAGTAGCCCTCCACCTTGTCGTTGCTGAGGACCGTGTAGTGGTCGAAGTGCGGCTCGGTGTTGAGGGGCCACTTCAGGGTGACCTTGCCGGTCGCCTTGTCGTAGGTGCCGGTCAGGGAGGTGACGACGGGCAGTGGACGGACGATGGTGTCCGTGCTGCCCGACGAGGCGTTGCCCGCCTTGTCCTTGGCGCGAACCTCGTAGTAGTAGGGCGTGCGGTCGTCGGGGTTCACGCGGGGGTCGGTGTGGCTGCGGGCGGTGGTCGTGGTGACCGCCGTCCAGGTGCTGGAGCCGACGGGCCGCCGGTAGAGGGAGTAACTCGCCAGATCCATCTCCTTGTTGGCGGACCAGGAGACGGTCGTCCTGCGGGTCGTGGTGTTGTAGGCGGTCTTCACGCCGGTGGGGGCGAGTGGCTTCGTCTTGTCGTACGTGGCCGAAGTCCGGGGTGTGTACGTGTACGTGACCTTCGCGGCGCCGGTCCAGTTCACGTAGTCGACGCGGAGGGTGTGCTTGCCGGAGGGGACGGTGAGGTTGACGCTCTTGGAGCGGGCGGTGTCACCAGTGCCCTTCCACAGGTCGATCCTGCGGACGCCGTCCAGGTAGACGCGGACGCCGTCGGTGGCGGAGGCGGTGAACGTGAAGGGGCCGCCGGAGCCGAAGTCGCGGGTCACCGACCAGCGGACACCGAAGTTGTTCGACGGCACGCCGGAGACCGGGCTGCCGGACCAGCTCTGGCTGATGGTGCTGTCGCAGTCGGTCCTCGCCGGGGAGCCGGAGAACGAGGTGTTCTTGTAGAACGTCCGCTTGTAGACGTTGGTCGAGCAGGTGACGTCGCCGGCTGCCGCCTGCGGGGCGGCGACCAACAGGCTGCCGAGGACGACGGCGGACATGACACCACCGGCCCGGGCGGCGACGAGACTCTTCTGGTGCACGGGGACCTTTCGCGCTGTGCGGGTAGGACGTACAGCGCGAAGACTCGTGAGGTGGAAGGAAGGTTGCACCGCGCGCCCGATGACGTGAAGGGGCCCGGAGGCGATCGCGACGCTGCTGGTTGATTCGGACCTTGTTGCTTCGCCCCGTCGGCACTTGGCCGACTCGCTCCGCCCACCACTCGCGACGGGCGCGCAGGGTGTCGAGGTCGATCGGCGTGCCGGTCTGGGCGGGGTGAGCGCCGGCGACCTTGCGGGCGTGGCCGGGACCGGCAGAGCATCAGTCGGGGCGGCGGATGCCGATGTCAGGCGTGAATGTCAGCCTGTCCCTCGATGCGCACTCCGGCGGAGCGGTGGAGCGGGGTGGACGAGGCCGGACCTCGAGAGCTGCCAAGTGTCACATCGCAGGTCAACGTCGCTGTTGTGCGAGCGCCTCGATGGTTCCCACCACCGTGATCAACCGTCTGTGGCCGCCCGTAGCTCGTTCGGGCGCGCACCTCGTGCAGGCTTCAGTCCTGATGTCCAGGATTGACCTCACGATCTGTTTCCTCGTGAAGGTGAAAGAACATGCTGATGTACGTCGCATTGCTGAACTGGACCGATCAAGGGATCCGGAATTACAAGGACACCGCGAAGCGCTCCGAGGACTTCGGCGCAGCGGCACAGAAGCTCGGGGCGAAGCTGCTGAATCTCTACTGGACCGTCGGTCCGTACGACCTCGTGGCCGTCGTCGAGGCGCCCGACGACGAAACCGCTACCGCAGTACTCCTGCAGCTCGGCGGGGCGGGCAACGTCCGTACGACGACTCTGCGGGCCTTCGGTCGAGAAGAGATGGATCGCATCATCGGCAAGGCCGCCGGCTGACGACTTCCACTCACTGCAGGCGAAGACGTCTGGCGAGCTGGCTGAGCAGCCCGCCTCACAAGTCTGCTGGGGGTCCCCAGCCCACCACTCACCCCAGCCCACCACTCACCCCAGCTCTCCACGATCCGGCCGGCACTCGCGAACGGTGCGCAACCGCCGCCGACGCCCGTGTTGTCTGCCCAGATGAGATGCGCTCCGGCGGCAGGGTCGCGTACGCGGAGGTGCAAGCGCTCGCCGGGTGGGGCGGCGCCGGAGAGGCGTGGAACGACGCGTCCAGGGTCATGTGGCATTCCTCACAGCGAAAGCACAGGCAGTGAAAGCAACTGCACCCTTTCGTCTTTTCTGTCTGCCCCGGTGTTGTGGTGTTGGCCGGAACAGGTGAAGAACTCGTGACGGTCGACCGTTGCCCCGGCCATACGATCACCTCAAGTCGCATCTGCGCGTCCCATTCCGCTGCGACCCCTTCTTCTCTTTTCGGACCCCGAAGGGCTCTTGTGAAGATTCGCCGGATTCTTGCCACAGCTGTTGCCGCCGCAGTGACCACGCCTGCCCTCCTGCTGTCGGTTACCCCCGCGTTCGCCGACGACAAGCCGGCAGCGCAGACGCAGGAGAAGCCGTCCATCGCGGAGCTGGAAAAGGCCGCCGCCGCAGCGAAGGCGGCGTACGACGACGCCGTGGCGGCCGAGAGTGCCGCCCGCGCGGCTCTGGAAGCGCTCCTGTCCGACACCGCTCCCCTGGCCGTGGCGGCCAAGGCCGCCGAGGCCGCGGCGGCCTTGGCCGCCACCGCGAAGACCGACGCCGATCAGGCGGTCGTCGACGCCAAGGCGGCGGTCGACGCCCTCCCGGAGACGGCCACCGAGGAGGAGAAGACCGCCGCGGCGACGACTCTCACCAAGGCAGAAGCCGCCGCCGCAGCCGCCGGTGAGGCCAAGGTTGCCGCCGATGCCAAGGTCGTGGAAGCCCTGGACGCGCGTGACGACGAGCGGGTCGCCGCAGCCCGGACGCTGGACCGGGCGCAGAAGGCCACCAAGGCGGCGCTCGCTGACAAGACCGCCGCCGACGAGGCGCTGGCCAAGGCGAAGGAGGAAGCGGGTGAGGGCGGCGAGGACTGCGTCCCCGAGGCCAAGCTCACCACGGTCGTCACGGGTCTGCCGTCCACAGTCGTCGCCGGCACGAAGGTCGACTTCAATCTCCGGGTGACCAACGGCACCGACAAGACGATGGACGAGGTGCTTCCGTTCGCCTACGTCCACGCGACCGACAAGAGCGGGCTCAAGGACATCGACGACCTGGTGCACCTGCAGTGGTCGCCCGCCTCGTCCTCGACGTGGAAGACCGTCGACAACGAGCACTACATGGACGCCATCAGCCCGCTGAAGGCGGGCGCCCACGCCGACGTCAAGATGCGCCTCACGATCGACGCCTCGGCCCCCGCGGGCAACGGCATCACCTTCGTCGCCGGTGACTACTTCAACGACAACGGCACCTGCGGCGGGAACCCGGACCTCGAGGGCTACGAGTTCCTGATCGCTGCCGCGGGAAGCAAGCCCGGCAAGGTCGACGACGCCAAGCCCAGCACGACCAAGCCGAACACCTCGGACCTCAAGCCGCAGAGCGGCGCGTCGGCCAGTCCCGTGAGCGGCAGCCTCGCCGCCACGGGCTCGACCTCCGCGACGTCGCAGCTCGCCCTCGCGAGCGGCGCGGCCCTGGCGATCGGCGCGGGCGCGGTGTTCGTCGCACGCCGTCGCAAGGCCGGCTCCCACGTCTGACGCATGAGGCGGGGTGCGGACCAAGCACCCCGGCCCACGCGTTGACCGCCCAGCGGGCCCGACACCGAGCGGTGTCGGGCCCGCTGCGGTGACACGGTCGCCCCAGCGCGTAGCCACCTGCAGACCAACGCCTCGGCCGCCCTGTCGCGGTGAGTGGCGGCTGAAGCCTCAATCCGGCGCGTTGTGAGGACACTTATGGCACGCGAATGGCACGCGGACCATAAGAGGTCTAGACAACAAAGAAGCCCTGGGTCGCCGGCCTGGGGCTTTTTCATGGAGCGGGTGACGAGAATCGAACTCGCGCTCTGAGCTTGGGAATCACCGGCGCATGCGCAGTTGAAGTACCTCTGGCCCGCACGTTCGGCCTGGCGGTACGAGGCCGAAGCGGTCTCTGGGCGCCGTGCTTGACCGCTGTTGTCCGCTCCGAAGGGCACGGATGCTGCAGGGCGATCTGTCGCGAACCGCATTCTTGTCGAGTGGTCGGCCATCTGCGAGGCCATCAGTCCTCGTGCGGAGCCTCAAGCTCCTGAAGCCGTTCCCCGATGTCGTCCGCCCACGTCTGTGCCCACCGGATGGCGGCGCCGCGACAGGCGACTGTCGAGGCGGGGCGCGAAGCGCCCGACCGGAGAGGGGACCGCCGCGGTTCGCCCGGTTGGGTCACGGGGATCTGGCCCATGGTGATGGGAGCGCAAGCACAGCGCAATGCCGAGCATCAAGGCGCCTCCTGTCTGCTTGTTTCCATTCTGCTAAGTTTGCTCGCATTCCACTTGACGACCGACTTGGTTACCGAAAACACCGTTGAAGCGAGTAGGTGACCTCTTGAATCGCGCAGCATTTCTCCACGCTTGCCGCGTTTCGTCGGTGACGTGGGAGGATTCTTCCGCTGTTCTCCCAGGAGAAATTGAACGGGAACTGACTGATCGTTTTCGTGGTAGAGTTTCAATGAATTCACAGGACGCCACGAAAAAAGGGGAATGGCGTGAATACCGAGAAGGCTACGGCTCGACGTCTTACGGCCGAAGAGGTTTCGGAGTTGGGTCTCCAGGACGGAATCTTCGTCTCGGCAGAGATGGATGGCCTTCCTCTCGACTGCTATGCCCCGGCTTTCCTTACGGAGCCGGGTAAGAATTTTGAGGGAGGGTCCTTTACCGCGAAGACAATCTTCGGTGAGGAGATCCACGTTCTCCCGGACAGTGCCGAAGAGCGCGGGATCTGGGTTGCCGACAAGGCAGGGGAAGAAATCGAGGTTCTTCAGAGTGCTGGCGTCCTCCTGAATCTCGCCCTCTTCGTGCCCAACGGGAACAAGGAATCTCTGGAGTCGCTCTACTCCACCGCCCGGGACGCCTTCGGCGCGGGGATCGTTCAGCGCTGGAGCGAGGAAGTCGTCGCGGTGCCGGATGTCAAGGTCGACCTGTTCGAGGAGCCGGCCCGGGGGCGGAAGAACGCGAGCAGCCAGAACCGTGACCGCCGCGCCTTGGACATCTACCCGACCCGAGTGCGATTCCTGGAGCCCAGCGATGGCTGGAGGTTCATTGTCGAACCACACAAGGAGGTCGTCGATGACACACCGACGATCTGACCTGATGGCAGGTTAGCCTCGATCTTTCGCGGGAGCCCGTCAGCTTGCTGACGGGCTCTTCTTCGTTTGCCGGGGCGTGTGGGCAGGCCGCTGGCCGTCGGCGTCGGTGAAGCGCAACCAGGCGCCGAGGTCCGGCCGTTCCTCGCGGACGATCAGCCGCATGCCCTTCGGCCGGCCGGTCAGACAGTCTCCGTCGCGGATCTCGCCGCCGGGTTCGACAGCGGGCGTCCAGGCGGAGGGCGGGACTGTCGGCACGGACTGGTGAATCTGCTCGGTGATGGCCATGCCGACCGAGCAGGACAGCCATCGGCCCTGCTTCGCGAGCCATTCGACGAATGCGTGGGTGCCTCCGCCGGAATCCGTGCGGATCACCGTCTGCCGCCCTCGCCGGCACCTTTTCGAGGCCGTTGCGCCCCTTCATCTGTCGCGGGGCTCCTGCGTTTGTCGCCGGTCCCCTGCGGATTCGTCTGCGATCGGTAACAGGGGGATCTTGTGCGGGCGTTCGTATGTCTTCATGAGTGCACGGCATCGGCGGAGACAGCAAAGGGGCGGGCGGACATGGCAAGGCACAAGGGAAAGGGATGGCACGGCCGGCTTCTCGCGGCGGCGCTCGGGGTGACAGCGGTGGCCGCTGCCACCTCGGTGTGGACCGCGCAGGCCGACACCGCCGGAGGGCGGCAGCCGCAAGCGCGTGTCTCAGCGCCGGACGCCCGGCCCCAGGACGGGACCGTGGTCAAGGTGGCGGCGGACATCGCGCACGCCTCGGACCGCGGCGCCCGGGGCGTCAACATCACCATCGATGACGGACCCGACCCGGTCTGGACGCCGCAGGTGCTGCAACTGCTGAAGGACAACGGCGTGAAGGCTACGTTCTGCATGGTGGGCACGCAGGCCCAGGCGCACCCGGACCTGGTCAAGGCGGTCGTGGCAGCCGGGCACCGGCTGTGCAACCACACTGTCTCGCACGACACCACCATGGACACCCAGTCCGAGGCCTACCAGTCCCAGCAGATCCTGAATGCCGAACGCATGATCACCAAGGCGTCCGGAGGCGTCCGGCCGCAGTACTACCGGGCCCCGGGCGGTGCTTTCACCCCGTACAGCCGGCAGCTTGCCGCGTCCCGGGGGATGCGGCCGCTGGGCTGGAACGTCGACTCCAAAGACTTCGAGCGTCCCGGTGCGGACACCATGGTCGCCACCGTCAAGAGCGAGATCTCCAACGGGCCGACCGTCCTCTTCCACGACGCGGGAGGGGATCGCTCCCAGACCTTGGCTGCTCTGCGCGAGGTGCTGCCCTGGCTGAAGCAGCAGGGGTACTCCTTCGGCTTCCCCGTGCGGTGAGTGAGGCTCGCTCCAACGCCGCCGCCCCCCCATTTGCCGGTCGGTCTTAGGCCGGTCTGGACAACAAAGAAGCCCCGGGCCGCTGGCCTGGGGCTTTTTCATGGAGCGGGTGACGAGAATCGAACTCGCGCTCTGAGCTTGGGAAGCGACGGCGCTCGCGCGGCCTCCATAGCTCTGGCCTGTGCAGATGCCCCCCGGGGTGGTCGCGCGGGTCGGATCGCACTGCTGTTGAAATCTTGGTTGTCCGCTCTTACGGGCACGCTGTGGGCACGGGCGGCAGCGATGGTGTTCCAGGCCGGATCCGCTGCCCTGCACTGCGGCGCCATCCCACACCGCTGCCGTCTCGTCCGCACGGAACCCGTCGGCGTTCACCGCAGTCCTGTTCCACGGGGCTGCTCCAACCGGCACGATGATGCTCAGGTAACCACGCCCGAACGCAAAGACGGAGACAGGGGGATACCCGTGGTTGTGCCCATCGGGTCCGACGAGTGGCCCGCGCGCAGTCTGCTGGGGGTGCTGTCGCCCCCGGCGCGGCAGAGCCTGCTCGACCTGGGGACGGAGGTTCGGTTCGACGAAGGTGCCGTGCTGCTGAGAGAGGGGATGGACGACCAGCACGTACTGCTGCTCCTGTCCGGTTTCGCCAAGGTCACGGCCACGGTGGAGAACGGCGAGACCTCACTCCTCGCGGTCAGGGCAGCCGGGGACACCGTGGGCGAAATGGCGGCCATGAGCGGGGCTGCGCGCTCGGCGACGGTCACCGCCTGTGGTCCGCTGACCGCCCGGGTGTCGAAGGCCGGCGTACTGCGGGAGCTGTTGCTGAGCCGCCCCGAGGTCTCCATCGCCCTGACTGCCATGGTCGCCGACCGGCTGCGCTGGGCCAACCGGCGGCGGCTGGACTTCCGCGGCTATCCGGCAAAGGTGCGGCTGGCCCGGCTGTTGGTGGAACTTGCCGAGTCGTACGGTTCGTCGCGGGCCGACGGAGTGGTGATCGGCTGCCGGCTGACGCAGCCGGAGCTGGCCACGATGGTCGGCGCCGCCGAGACGACGATCCACAAGGTACTGCGTGACCTGCGCGACGAAGACCTGTTGGAGACCGGCTACCGCTCCACCACCATCCGGGACCTGCCCGAGCTCGAACGGCTCGTGGACCTGTCGGACAACTGGCGGACCTCGCTCACGAACGGCCGTAGCCGAGCCGACGTCAGAGAAGTGACGTCAGACCAGTAGCGGCAGCAGGGTCACGCTCAGCCCCGCGCTCACCCCCATGACGGCCGTGCAGACCATCGCACCCGCGAGCCAGCGGTACTTGCGTACCGCGACAAGGGCGAGGAACCGTACGGTGCGCGACAACTCCCGGCGATCCGCGGCCTCCTCGTCCGGTTGCGTGCCGTCGACGGGTGGCAGGATGTCGGGGCCCGACGCCAGGTGGACGAAGCTGTACCGATTGGCGGCCGGATCCCGCAGTACTCGGGGCATCAGCGACGCCGCCAGGCTCACCACACCACCGATCAGGCCGCACACGAACAGGGCCAGCAGCACACCGGCGAACACCCCGGCCGTGCCGCCCCGGTCCCAGACGAGCACAGCTCGGTGACTCCAGGCTCCCGCCGTGCCGGCCAGAGCCGCCTGCGCCGCCGCCAGGATGCCGGCCTTCGCGTCTGCGTGCTGGTGGGTCGTGTGCAGCGCAGTGAACATGTACTGCGCGGGGCGGCTCCCGGCGGACTGCCCGGTCGGTGCCATGGAGGTCTCCTCCGGTCTATGACGGCGTGTTCCGTCCAGTCCAGTAAGGGGCGATCACCGCGACCGGACCAGTCACTTCTGCGGATTCTCGGGACGACATCGGCCACCATGGGCCTCCTGAGCGGTCTCAGATCCCGGCATTCCGTGAAACCGCGCGGAACCACGTGGAAATACAGGGTCCTCACCGGGACTCGGATGTACGACTTCATTGCCGGCGCCCGCGAGGGGGAGCGGGCGCCGGTCTGCTGTGAAGCAACCACGACGGCTTGTCAGGGGTTTGAGTGAAGCGGCGGTATTCCCCCCCGAAGTGCGTGTACCGAGAGGTGTCATGGAGAGAGACGGTAAGGACGGGCCGGGCGGCGCGGGAGCCTTCGGGCGCAGACTGCTGCTGTCCGTCGACGCGAAGGGATACGGCGGCGCCGACACGTTGACGCAGCGCCAGTTCCAGGAGGCGATCACGCTGACGGTGAACGAGGCCGCCGGCGCCGCCAAGTTGAAGCGTGCGAAATGGAAGACACAGGAGGGCGGGGACTCGCTGTTCGCGGTCCTGCCCGAGAAGGCCTCCGAGCCGGCCCTGGTCGACGACTTCATGCGAAGTCTGGAAGCCGGTTTGCGGGCGTTCAACAGCAGCCGGGATCCGGGAACACTGCTGAGGCTCAGGGCAGCCGTCCACTTCGGTGAGACCTCGCCGGGCGCCAACGGCTTCGTCGGCCGTGCTCCGGTCGAGATCGGTCGCATCCGTGACTGCGCGGCCCTGCGCGCCGCCCTTGATCAGACGCCGGACGCCTGTCTGGCTGTCGGACTGTCGGCGACCGTCTTCCATGACGTCGTCAGGGGGAAGGCGTACACCACCATCGGGGACAACGAGTTCCTGGAGGTGCCCGTCAAGGAGAAGGAGTACCGGGGAGCGGCCTGGATCTGGCTGCCGGGCGCCGATGTGCGGCAGTTGAACTTGCGCTCTGCCGTACTGGAGGACGGGCAGCGCGACGCGAACGTAGTGCGGGGCAACCTGGACGTGGACGAAGTGGGGGAGGGGGTGTACGCGGCCGGAGTGCGCACGAACCGGACCACGGGCACCTTCGAGGGCACCGTCAAGGCGCATAGCGTGGGGCCCCACGCAACATTGATCGGGGTGGAACAGACAACCGCCGGAGACAAGCCGTGATCGCTGGCCGGCCGCGCCGCGCCTTCGAGGACGTGGTCAGGGCCCGCACGGGGGCGGACTTCGTCGACCGCGAGTGGCTGTACGACGAGATCGAGCGTGCCCTGACGCCGGAGGAGGGCCAGTACGTCCTGGTGACGGGCGAGCCGGGAGCAGGCAAGACCAGCCTGCTCGCCGGTATCGCGCGGGCCCATCCCGACCGGCTCCGCTACTTCTTCAGACGGGACAGCCGGACCGCGGTCACTGGCGGCGACACCGAGTCGTTCCTGCTGAGCATCGGACATCAGCTCGCACGGGTGCGTCCGGAACTCTTCGAACTGGAACGTCTCTCGGTCGTCGTTCAGCAGCACATCGACTCCGTACAGGCCGAGGGCCGGGTTATCGGGATCAAGATCGACGACCTGAAGGTCTCACCCTTCCACCGCACCGCCCTGGAGGTCGACCAGCGCTTCCGTGAAGTTGCGGGCGAGGTCAGCGGCGTCGAGATCGGCACGGCGCACCTGGAGCCCCGTCTCCTCGACCCCGACAACCTGGCCCACCTGGCGCTGATCGGGCCCGCGCAGGTGCTGGCCGAGCAGGATCCCGAGGCCAGGATCGTCATCCTGCTCGACGCGCTGGACGAGATTGCCGACGACCACACGACGGAGCCGAGGAAGGGGCTTCTGCACTGGCTGACCCGTTCCCCCGAACTGCCCGCCAACGTCAAAGTGATCACGACCTCCCGGCCGCACGCCGGGATCCGATTGTTCCGGTCGGCCCGGGAGGAACGGCTCACCGACGTGGTCATCGACGCCGGCTCACCCCAGGTCGTGGGCGACCTCCACACCTACGCGAACCTCGTCCTGGAACGGCCGGCCGTCCTCGCCGCCGAGCGAGCCAGGGGCAACCTTTCGGGCAGCACGAAGCGGCACGCCGTCCGCAGGGCCGCTGGAAACTTCCTGTACCTGGCCACCTACGCGCGGGCGCTGATCGACGCCGCCGAGGAACAAGACGACGAGATGGTCGACAGGCTGCTCGTCTTCAGCGGTGTACCGGGCCGTCTGCCGGGTCTGTACGGCTTCTTCGTGGAGTTGGTCCGCGAGGAACTCATGACAAGGCCGAGGGCCGGTACCGGTGAGCCTGCCGGCGGCTGGGAAGGAGTGGGCCTGCCGATCATCGGCGTACTGACCGTGGCGAGAGAGGCACTGACGGAAAAACAACTCACCGCCCTGTCCGGCACTCCTGTCCGACACGCACCCGCACAGAAGGTCCTCGCGAGCCTGCGCTGGCTCCTGGACCGTCGAAGCGACCGGTTCGCCTTCTTCCACACCTCCATCAACGAGTTCCTGGCCGGAGTGGAAGCCCGTGAGAAGCACCCGGAGTGCTGGGTCGACGAGACCAGATGGCACGAACGGATCGCTCTCCATTACCGAGGCACCGCGCCCAACTGGGCGGGCGTGGACTGGTCCCAGGTGGACCACTACGGGCTCACCTACCTCGTCACCCACATCCTGAAGTCCGGCCCGAGCGTCTCCGCCGAGGCCGCCGACCTGGTCTGCGCCGGTCTGCGGCGCGCCGTCAGCACCGAGTTCGGGGCCGAACGCCGATTTCTCGAACTCGTCGACAGCATCGCCCACCACATCGCCGACACCGCCCCCGTGGCCACCGGGCTGCCTGCGATGACGTACCTGGGCGTCGTCCGCCATCAGGCCGCCCAGTCCAGCAGCGCGCTGCCGCCGCGGGTGATCGGGCTGCTTGCGCGGATGGGACGGGTGAAGGAGGCCTTGGAGCATGCGAACGGGATCGGCCCGTCGCTGTGGCGGCTGATGGCCTTCGTGGAGATCCTGCGGTACGCGCGTCCTGGGCCCGACACGCCCTCGGGGGACGAACTGCTGGACCTGGTGGTCGAGTCCGCGCTGGCGGTTCCGCGCAGCGGTACCGGCGACAACCGCGACACATACGCGCGGAGAGCGACCGAGGTGGCCGCACGTCTGCTGGCCCCTCACGACCTCGAACGTGCCTTGCGGCTGTGGCAGCACGGACAGGAGACGGCGCCGCGAGCCAACGGCCCCGAAGAGGAGCCGGACGCCGTGTACCGCGCCGCCGCGGTCGCCGCCGCTGACAAGGACGTGGACAGGGCCCATGCACTCATCGGCAGCATCAGCGGTGAGCGCTGGGCGGACTACCTGGCTCTGGCCGAGCGCGCCGACCCCGAAAAGGCCGTCGAGTTGCTGTGGGAGGCCGAGGCAGCCTTGGAGAGCGTGGGCCCGGCAGGCCGTCTCCTGGGCCTGGCGAGGCTGGCCTCCGCATGGGCGACACGCGATCCTGACACCAGCCAGGCCGTCCTCGCCGAGGTGCGCGCACAGGTGTTCGTGGCTGGCGGCGAGCGAGAGCTCGCCGCACAACTGGCCAAGTCAGCAGGGGTGTTGGCGGATGTGGACCGGTCCACTGCTTGCCTTCTGCTCGCCCGCTTGGACACGGTCGTGGTCAACGGCCTTTCGGAGAGGGCCGTCTTCGACGGCGCGAGGCTCTGGACTCGTTGGGGGTCGCCCGAGCGCGCGCGGGCTCTCCTCGACCGGTGTCTGGGATGGACCCACAGCCCTTGGGCGAGGCTCGATGCCATGCAGGCTCTCGGGGAGTTGAACCGAGCGGAGGAACTGCGGCTCGTCGAACGTGTCCATGCGGCCATACCCGGGCCATCCGTCGATCCGCAGGCGAACACAGAGCGCAGCACACAGCGCGACGACGATCTGATCGACGTGGTACGGCGCATGGCCGAGTACGACCTGGCCAGGGCGGCGCAGATGGCCAGGGGCGTCCGGCGGACCGACTGGAGCGACCACTGGAGCGACGACTGGTCACGGGATGATGACGCCAGGGCCGAGAGCGAGGATGCGGCCCGGGAGGTGTATGGCCGAGACCGGTATTCGCTTCTCGCCGGTATCGCCCACCTCCATGTCGCCCGGGGCCAGGCGGCCCCGGCCGCCGCGATCCTGGAGGAACTGCTGCGGAGCGTGGCGCACCCCGAACCGCTCAGAGGGGGCGGTGGTGCCGGCGCGGTCTTGGCGAGTGCCATTCCCGAGGCGAGTGAGCCGTCCGCCAGAAACCAGGTGGAAGAGGTGAACCTCTCCGGATTGGTGCTCCTGATGAATGTCGACCAGCACTGGGCCACTCATGCGCGAAACCACTTGTTCCGTACACCGGCCGACGTGGTCCGCGCCGTCGAACTGGGCGCACCCGGCAGTACGGCCAGAGTCGTACGCCGGTTCGCGGGGCGGCTGGCGCACCGAGACCTCTCCTGGGCGAGTGCGCTCATCCACGCGATCGCTGACCCCGCCGAGCGCGCCATCGGTTTCGCCGAACTGCACCGGGCAGCCCACGGCCCCGACAGCAGCTATTCACGTCATGGCCCCGACGCGGAGGCCTTCTCAACGGAAATCGATCGAGCGCTCAGGGAACTGCCGCGCTACCGGTGGACCGTCGGCGCCACGCGGGAAATGGGTGACACATACGCATTGGCTTATGTCCGTCCCGACTACCGTGTCCGGTTCGAGCTGGCCGTGCGCGCCCTGGGGTGCCGAAAGCAAGACATGAGGGGAGTCGAGAACCTGCCTTACCTCGATGACGCCTATGGGCAATCCGTTCGCGCGTGGGCGTCCGCGGTGTACGCCAACGACATGATCGAGGGCAGGCGCTCCCATCCGACCTTCACGGAAATCCACCTGCTGAACCTCAGTCCCCCGCAGGACCTGAACCAGAGCAGCGCGCTGACCAAGAGCGCACTGGCCGCAGCCGCGTACCAGGAACACCGGATCGCCCGCGAGGTGCCCGGCTACCGCGCCCAGGCGCGGCGCGTACGCTTCGAGGACCCGGTCTACGCCGCGGCCGTGGACCTTGTGACCCCGGAGCCTGGCGCACCCCTCAGCCCCGCGTTCACGCGACGGGTACGGAAGATGCTGACCGACGGCCCGCTTCCGGCGGCGGCCGATCTGCTCGTCTTCGCCGCGGAGGCCAGGCCGGAACACGAGCGCGAACTCCTGGAACTGGGCGAAGAGGTCGTCGCGACAGCCGGCGACGGTTCCGCGATCGGGGCGGACGCACTGGCCACCCTGGCGGCCTCGCCGCTCCTCGGCGACCTGGTGGATCCTGTCGCACTCCTGCGCGAGGCCAGCCGCTGCACATTCAGCTGGCCCGGCGAGAACTGGATCCCCGGCGACGTGGTGGCCCGCCTGTTCCCCGTCCTGCTGGAGCGCGCACCGTCGGTCGCTCTGCGCAAGTTCTACGAAGTCACCTCAAAGAACTGGTCTTTCGCCATGTCGCTGCTGGAACACGCGCCGGACGCCGTAATCGAAGCACTCGACGCCGACGCGCCGGCCACCCTCGGCTCGGCCATCGCCCGTGGTCTCGCCTGTACGTCTGCGGAGGGCAGGGCGCCCGATGTCGTGGACGGCGTCCGGCTGGGGCAACTCGTCGCCACCGGTGGTTCGGACGGGAAGCAGGCGTCATGACGCATCCGGTCGTCACCGAGGCGGAGCAGGCGCACACGGACGTCCTGAACCTGTTCCGCAAAAGTACCGCCGGGAATCAGACCGGGCTGGCCGTGGTGTGCCGAGCGGCCCGGGACCGGCTCGCGGCGTTGCCGGTCCTGGACCCGGACGATCCGAGCACCTGGGCCGCGTACGAACTGATCACGGCGGACATGCAGACGCTGCTCGGCTATCTGCGCGAGGCCGATGTCCCGAGCAGTGAGCCGGAGCGGTTCCGTTCCTTGGTGATCCGCGTGCTCAGGTACCTCTACGCATCAGACAGGGCCGAGCCCGGTGCCCTCCTGGCGGAGATCGTCCACAGGGACTGGGAAACACGGATCGGGGAGTCGCACGCCCACACCATCGATGCCGCCGAACGACTCGCCGCTTGCTTGCACGCACGCGGCGACTCGGAACACGCCAGGCCGGTGTTCGAGAGGATTCTCCAGCTGCGGTCAAAGAAGTACGGTGACGACCATTCCGACACCCTCCTCGCTGCCTGCAACATGGGTGCCTGCCTCAACCGACTAAAGGACTTCCGCGCGGCGTTGCGACTGAACCGCGACACCGTTCAGCGATGCGAGCGACGGCTTGGCAAGGACAATCGGACGACGATCCTGGCCACGGGGAACCTTGCGGGCAGCCACTTCGGTCTCGGGGATCTGGAGCAGGCCCTGACGCTGTACCGGGACATTCATCAGCGGTACAGACGAGTGTCGGGCGACAACTCCCTGGTGACACTCGGCGCGGAGTCGAGCATCGCCATCACCCTGCAAAAAATCGGCGACTACGAGGCGGCACGCGCCGTCAACGCCGACCTGCTGCCGAGATACGAGAGAGCGGCAGGAAAGGACTACTCGGGCACCGAGAACACGCGCTCGCGTCTGGAGAGGAACCTCCGCGCGCTCGGGCGTGACAAGGAGGCGGATGAAGTACACGGCGGGATCCCGAAGTTTTTGCCGCCTCCCTGACGCACACAGGGACGCACACGGCCGGTCTGCCGGGAACCGGGCTTCCGGCAGACCGGCCCACTCCAGCCGGCTCCCGACGGGCGGCCCATGTGATCCGGCGGGTGACGGGGCCCACCCCTGAGAGGAGAATGCCAACGAGTCAGAGGCCGATGATGCGGACGTGGTCGCCGCAGAGTTTGATCATGTCATCGGTGTCGGAGGTCAGCAGCGCGACTGGCCGTGGCTGGCGCAGTGCCACTTCGGCGACGGTGGCGTCGATCGCGTACTTGTGGCCGTGCAGTCCGGCTCCTTTGAGGAGCTCGGCAGCAGCTTTTGCCGCTTGCTCGGTGACCGGTTCCACCTTGACTCGCGACAGCGCCCAGTTGAGGCGAGGAACCCGATTCCGACTACGTCGGCGTCTCGCGCCCGGTTCCCGCTGGCCTCCCTGTGACGTCCGCCGCCTCGATCCGGCTATGGCTCCGCTCATGAGATGTCGGACGCTTGTTATGCCCAGGTGCGTGAGCACAGCACGAGGCGGTAGCCGTCCGGGTCGGCGATCGTCACTCCATGCTCGTCCCAGTACGGGTTGTGTGCCGGGACCCGGGTACCGCCGGCCGCCGCGAGGCGGTCGATCAGGGCTTCGTCCACCGGCTTGCCGAGGTAGACCACGAACAGGTCGTCCACCGTTGGGGTCGGCTCCAGCGGGTGGTCCGGGTCATGCGTGAGCTCGAAATGCCAGGTGCCGCCGGTAGGGCCGAGCATCAGCAGGTCGTGCTCGCCCGGCACACGCTCGGTCGTCTGCCACAGGACGGTCAGCCCCAGGCCGTCCCTGTAGAAGCGTTCTGCGGCGGCGAGGTCCCGCGAGGGCCGGGCCACCCGGATCGGGGTCGTGGAGTCGATCACGCGGAACGCTCCAGCGCCGCGCGCCAGACAGCGCTGTCGACGTAGTGGTTGTCAAAACGCTCCGAGGACTCGGCGATCTCCTTCGGGTCCGCTTCGCCACGCATCACCCGGCCGAGCAGGCGCAGGTAGTCGAACCTGCCCACGCCGGGGGTGAAGACGAAGAGGACATCCGCTTCACAGCCCGGGGCAGCCGCGAAGGCGTGCGGGGTGTGGGGAGGCACCGCGAGGAAGTCGCCTTCCTTGAGGACGGTGACTTCCTCGCCCACCAGAACCTGCAGAGCTCCGCTGATCACGAAGAACAGTTCCGTTGCCCTGGTGTGGAAGTGGGCCGGCGCCCCTGTCGCGCCCTCGGCGAAGGTGGATCGGTAGCTCGTGATGCCGCCTGCCGTGCCGTCCGAGTCGGCCAGAAGAGTCATCACACTGCTCGGGTCGGCACAGGTTTCGGCATCTGCGTGGCGGGTCAGTAGCGCCGCCGGCGGAGTCTTGGACGCGGACATGGTGGGTGTCTCCTTGTTCATGATCATGATCCTAGGATTGTGAATGGCCGTCGTACGGGTCGTCTCCGGCGTCGGGCTGGAGACCGGGGCAGGGTGATTCAGGCGCCCATGGTGATCAGGGCCGCGATCGCTGGGCCGAAGGCGCCGCCGAGCTGGTAGCAGAGGTTGAACAGGCCGATCGCCGTGGGGCGCTGGGCGGTCGGCGCGGCCTGGGTGGCGAACACCGCGAGAGTCGCCTGGCCCGCACTCGTCGTGAAGACGGCCAGCGTCGCGACCAGCAGGAGCAGTGGCGCCCAGGGGGTCAGTACTGCGGTGAGCGGAGCCAGGGCTCCGGCCGTGAGCAGGATCGTCAGGACCCGCGGGCGGCTCATCCGGGCCGAGGCGGCGGCCAGCACCATGGAGAGCACCGACCCTGCGAGGAGGGCGACCAACTGGCCGGTGCCGATCGTGGAGGTCGACCAGCCGGTACGGTCCCGCAGCAGCTGCGGGACGGTGAACAGCAGCGTGAAGTACGAGGTCGCGAAGGTGCAGGCGAGTGCGGCGGAGAGAACGAACGCCCTGGTGCGCAGCAGCGATGCCGGGACGAAGCCTGTGGGGTTGGACCGGATGTGCAGGGCCAGCAGCGCGGCCATCACCAACGAGGCGGTCACAGCTGGGAGCGGGTAGCGCGGGATGAGTACCAGGGCCGTCGCCATCAGGGCCAGCAGGGCGGCGCCCCGGCCGTCGAAGGGGGAGCTCTGCTGCGGTGCGGACAGGTCGGCGTGGCGCATGACGGCCGGCAGGGCGAGGAGTGCGACCGCCCCGACGGCGAGGGACGCTCGCCAGGAGGCCGTGCTCGCGATCGCCGAGCCGAGCAGCGGCCCGATCGCGCCCAGCGTCCCGAAGCCTGCTGTGATCACGCCCATCCTGCGGACCGAGCCCGCCAGGCTCATCGCCGCTGTGACCAGGCCCGCGCCGCCCATCGCCTGGGCTGCCCGGCCCGTCATGGCCAGCGGCAGCCAAGGCGCCACGGCGACGACCGCGGTGCCGGCCACGATCAGGGCCGTGCTCAGCCGGAGCGTGCTGCCCAGCCCGCGGCGACGCTGCAGGCCCGCCATCAGCGGGGTGCCGACGGCGATGGCCCAGGCGAACGCCGTGACGAGCCAGGTCGCCGTGGCCGTACGGATACCGAGCGAGTCGGCCATGTCGGGGAGGATCAGGACCGGGCTGTTGGCGCTCGCGGCGAGCGGCGTGGCCAGCAACGCCAGCCATGCGATGGGGACATGGCGCGGTTCCCGCGCGGCAGCGGGGGCCGGTGTATGCGCGGTGGGGCGGGGGTGGGTTCGGTCGAGCAGCGGCATGGCGGGCTCCGGAAGGGTGAGGCGGTTGGCGCGGACGCTTCGCGAATGCGCCGAGGCGGTCGGGACAGTCCGAGGCTCCGACGGTCCGAGGCTCCGGTGGTCCGAGCAGTCAGGGAGGCTCGGTGGAGCAGGTCGCTCAGACCGTGGTGACGACCTCGTCGTAGGCGAGTCGCGGTGAGCGCGCGTGCCAGGCGTCCGCGCCGGGGCGGCCGATAATCACGACCATCAGCGGCGTGTGGTCGTCGTCCAGGAACTCCTTCTGGACACCCGGGAAGTCGAACCCGGTCATCGGCCCCGCGGCCAGCCCCGCCGCGCGCACGCCGAGGATGAAGTACGCCGCCTGGAGCGTCGCGTTGAGCAGGGCGGACTCCTCGCGGACCGGGCGGTCGGCGAAGACGACGTCCTTGGCCTGCGGAAAGTGCGGGAGCAGCGCGGGGAGTTCCTCGTGGAACTCGTTGTCGGCAGCGAGGATCGCGACCAGCGGCGCGGCCGAGGTCTTCGGCCGATTGCCCTCGTCCATGTGCTGCGCGAGCCGCTCGCGGGCCTCGGCCGAGCGGACCAGGGCGATCCGTAGCGGCGACTGGTTGTAGGCGGTGGGGGCGTACTTCACCAGGTCGTAGATCGCCTGGACCTGCTCCTCGGTCACCGGCTCGCTGGTGAAGGTGTGGGCGGTACGGGCCTCACGGAAGAGGAGGTCCTGGGCGGCGGGATGGAGGGTGAGCGAGGACATCGAGTGCTCCTGTCGTTCAGTCTTGATAATCTCAACGTTGAGATAAAAGCAGCCTGACTCCTTCAACGTCAAGTCTCTTAACGTTGAGAAGGTGTCCATTGAGAGGAATGTGGCGATGAGCGATGCCGTGGACGCGATCATCGGTCAGTGGGCCAAGGAGCGCCCCGACGTGGTGGAGGATCTCTGGCCGGTGGAGCTCTTCGGGCGGATCCAGCGGTTGGCCCGGGTGGTCGACAAGTCCGCCAAGGCCACGGCCGCCGCGCACGGAGTGGAGCACGGCGAGTTCGACGTACTCACCACACTGCAGCGCTCAGGGCCGCCCTACGCCCTCACCGCCGGATCCTTCCTCAAGGCGTCCATGGTGACCTCCGGCGCGATCACCAACCGCATCGACAAGATGGAGGCCAAGGGCCTGGTCGAGCGGGTGCGCGAAGGCGACGACCGGCGCACCATCAAGATCCGCCTCACCGAACACGGACACGAGGTCACCCGGGCCGCCTTCGCCGACCATCTGGCGAACTACGCACGGCTGCTCGCCGATGTGGACCGCGACCTGGTCGAGAAGACCGCCGAGGGCCTCCGGAAGGTGCTGGAGACCCTGGGGGACACCACCGTCAAGTGAGGACCATCCGACAGTCGTGAGCCGGAGGTGACAGGCCGTCGCACCCTCAGGCGCATGACCCATGCCGACGACGACCCCGCCCGAGCTCGCCTTCAGTCGAGGGAGCGCACTCTGCGCAGGCGGTTTCGGGCGGCCACTCCCGTGGAGGCGCGTGTCGGTGACGGTCCCGGTGTCCGGGGTGCCCAGATGTCCGGCTGTCCGACGACCGACTCGCCGCCGTGCCGGGGTGGCCGTGGCCGTGGTCGCGGCGTCTGCTTCATGGACCCGGCAGGCCACGCCATGGAACTCATCACCGCGCCCTATGGTGGCTGGCCGTCGTAGTCGCGGACATCGAGGGTCGCGCCCCGCACGGCGGGACGCGGCCCTCGGCACAACCAGCAGGCGGGAGAACTCCCGCGTCCCGCGGGTCCGCCGTGCGGCGCGTCGTGGCGCGGGAAGGACCTCGGTCGGGCCTGGTCGGATGGAGCGAGTGGCTGAGTGCCGGGACGTCGGCGTGCGGGTCACCCGACGGGTAGTCGCGCAGGGTGATGTTCTCGGCGGCCCGGCGGGCGATCTTGGCCGCCATGTTCTTGCCGGGGAGGTAGGGCATGACCTTGTAGTAGCGGTTGAGGGCCGTGGCAGCGAAGCGGCTGCTGGGGACCATGAGGCCGGCGACACCGTCGCCCATCTTCTGGCAGCCTTCCGCGTACGCTCGCATCTCGCGCTCGTAGCGGGCGAAGGCGACCGTGTAATCACCGCGGGCGGCGGCGAGTTCGCCGGCGAGGACGTAGGCGCCGACCAGGGCGAGACCCGAGCCCATGCCGGACAGCGAGGACGGGCAGTACGCGGCGTCACCGAGCAGCGCGACCCGGCCGCGCGACCAGCGGTCCATGCGCACCTGGCTGACGGAGTCGAAGTAGAAGTCGGGCGCGTGACGCATGTCGTGCAGCAGCCGGTCGCTATGCCAGCCGGTTCCGGCGAACTGCTCCGCCAGAAGGGTCTGTTGGCGGGTCACGTCGTGGCGGTCCAGGTCCAGGGCCGGGGAGCCGAAGTAGAACACGGCCTTGGCCTCGGTGTTGTCGCGGGCGCTGTACATCGCCACCATCCGGTTCGCGGTGCGGTAGGCGTGGCCGGTGTGGTCGAGTCCCAGGTGGTTGGCGGTGGTGAAGATGGCGCAGTAGACACCGAGGTGCTTGACGAAGTCCTCCTCAGGTCCGAAGGCCAGCCGGCGGGTGGTGGAATGCAGTCCGTCGGCACCGATCACCAGGTCGAAGCGGCGGGGGGCGTGGCGCTCGAAGGTGACGGCGACACCGTTGGCGTCCTCGGTGAGCGAGGTGATGGAATCGCCGAAGAGGTACTCGGTGTACGGGCTCGTCTCGTCGTACAGGATGCGTGCCAGGTCACCGCGGAGGATCTCGACGTCCCCGGCGAACAGGTCGGCGGGCAGCTTCGCGACGGACTTGCCCGTGGTGTTGACGTACGACATGGAGCCCATGCCCGTACGAGCGCGCTGGACGGTGTCCAGGATGCCCATGCGGCGCAGCACCGACAGGTGCGCGTGGCCGCGGAAGTCGACGGCGTAGCCGCCGTCGCGCAGCGCGGGGGCGCGTTCCACGATCGTCGCCTCGAAGCCGTGGCGGTGGAGCCAGTGGGCGAGCGCCGGGCCGGCGACGGAGGCGCCGGAGATGAGGACCGAGAGCTTTCCGGTGTGGGTGCTGGTGCTGGTGAACTGCTTCGTGGTCTTCCGCGTGTTCGTCATGGGGAAGAGCTTGTCCGGGTGCGCTCACCGGGCGCTCGCACATCGCTCACCGACCCCGCTCACCCCGCGCGCATGACCGCCTCGACGGCGGCTTCCTGCAGGCCCATCAGGCGGAGCGTGTCCGGGAGGCGAGGGCCAAGGCCGGAAACGGATGCGGCGGCCCGGCGGTAGTGGTCGCGGGCCGCGGCGTGGTCGCCGCGGGCCTCGGCGACCCGGCCGAGGCCGGCCAGGGCGCACACCCGGTTGCCCAGGCTCTTGACCCAGTGCGGGTCGATGCGTTCGAGCGCCTCGGTGAAGAGCCGTCGCGCCTCGTCCAGGTCGCCGTCGAGGAGCGCGATGTCGCCGAGCCCGCGCAGCGCCGCCCCGAGGCCGGCGGAACTACCGCCTGCGCGGGCGAGGGCGGCGGCTTCGGTGTAGTCGGCACGCGCCTGGCCCGGGTCGCGGCCGACGTGCTGGTCGCCCCGGTTGACCAGGAGGTCGGCGGAGTCCTCGAGGGCGCCCAACTCGCCGGTGAGGGCGAGGGCGCGGTCGGTCAGCGCCACCGCCTCCGCACGGTCTCCGCGTGCCCCGGCGAGACCGGCGAGGGCGTCCAGGGCCAGTGCCGAGCCCCAGCGGTCGCCGAGGGCGCCGAAGCCGTCGGCGGCGGTACGGAAGTCGTGCGCGGCGCGCTCGGTGTCGCCGTCGCTCAGCGGCCCGTACCCGGACACGTACGCGGCGGCGGCCCGCCCCCACGGGTTGGGGCACGTGCGCTGGGCCGCCACGAGCGTGAATGCCGCCCCGGGGTCGGCCTCTCCGGCGTTCCGCATCATCCAGAGCAGCAGGGCGGCCGGGTAGCGGCCGGCCCGGTCGCCGGGCCACGCGACCTCCAACGCCTTCTGCGCCGCAGCGCGGTGGCGGCGCCAGGCCGGCTGTCCGGCGGAGGTGGCGGCGGCGAGCAGTACGCACACCGCGTACTCCTCGCCCCACGCGTCCGGGGACGCGTCGGCAGCCCCTTCCCCGAACTCCTCCCCCATCGCTTCGAGCAGGGCCGCCGCGTGCGCGGCGGCCGTGGCGGACACGCCGCGGATCCACAGGGACGTCGCGGCCGAGGCGAGCAGGCGCAGGGCGGTGCCGTGGTCGTGCGCGCCGAGCGCCCGGCGGAGCGCCGCGGCGAGATTGCCGTCCTCGGCCGCCGTGCGTGGCAGCCATTCCAACTGGGAGGCCCGCAGCAGGTGTTGACCCGCGTAGCCGAGGAGGTCCAGGACGTGTGCGGCGTGCAGCCGTCCGATCCGCTCTTCCTCTCCGGACTCGTGCAGGCGCTCGGCGGCGTACGCGCGGACCGTCTCCAGCATGCGATGGCGCCCGCCGCCGACGGCCTCCAGTATCGACTTGTCGACCAGCGACTCCAGGGTGTCGCCGTCCATGCCGCACACCTCGCGCGCGGACCGCGCGGTCGCGCCGCCCGCGAAGACGGCGAAGCGGCGCGCCGCGCGCTGTTCGTCCTCCGAAAGGAGCTCCCAGCTCCAGGCGACCACGGAACGCAGCGTACGGTGCCGCGCGTCGGCGCCGCGGCTGCCGCAGGCTGTGACGGCGAGCAGGTCGTCCAGACGCCCGGCCAGTTCGGCGAACTCCAGGGTGCGCAGCCGTGCCGCCACGAGTTCGATCGCCAGCGGCAGTCTGTCGAGGGCGGCGCAGATCCGCCGTACGGCACCGGGGTCGGGCGCGGGCCCCCGGCGTACGGCACGGGCCCGGTCCTCGAAGAGCCGTACGGCCGCGTCCTCGTCCAGCGGGCGGACCTGCCACACGTGCTCGCCGATGACCCCGAGCGGCTCCCGGCCGGTGGCCAGGATCCGCAGCCGCGGACAGGCCCTCAGCAGCCGTGCCGCCAGGGCGGCGGCCTCGTCCACGACGTGCTCGCAGTTGTCCAGGACGATCAGCAGCGGGCGGTCCGACAAGGCCGTGATCAGGCGGTCGAGCGGTGTCTGTGGCTCGCCCGCCATCTGGAGGCCGTTCTCGCGCAGCCCGAGCGCGCTCAGCAGCACCCGTGCCGCGCCGGATCCGTCGCGCAGCGCGGCCAGTTCCACGAAGCACACGTCGTCGCCGGCGGCCGCGGCCCCGCGCGCGACCTCGGCCGAGAGCCGGGTCTTGCCGACGCCGCCGGGGCCGGTGAGACACACCAGGCGGGCCGTCCGCAACAGGGTGGCGACCTCGGAGGTCTCCGTGCCGCGGCCGACGAAGGAGGTGAGGGGTGATGGCGGTGCGGCAGGCGTGGGCGCGGTACCCGCGTCCAGCAACTCACGGTGCAGCGCGCTCAGTTCAATCGAGGGGTCGGCGCCGAGCTCGTCGGCCAGGTGGCGTCGGGTCTCCTCGTAGACCACCAGCGCCTCGGCCTGGCAGCCCTGGGCGAACAGGGCGCGGATCAGCAGGGCGGCCAGCCGTTCGCTCAGAGGATGCGCGCCGACCAGCTCGCGCAGCTCCGGCACAACGGCACGGGGCTCGCCGGAGCGCAGCTCGGCCTCGATCCGGTCCGCCACGGCGGCGAGCCGGAGCTCCTCCAGACGCGCCGCGGCCAAGCGGGCCGACTCGCTGTCGGGGAGCCCGGCCAGTGCGGTCCCCCGCCACAGGCCGAGCGCCTGCCGCAGCACCGAGGCCGCCCGTACCGTGTCGCCGTCTCGTAGGGCCGCACGCCCCTCGTCGGCCAGCCGCTCGAACCGGACGGCGTCCACGGCCAGTTCGCCGTCCCCAGTACCTCGGCCGCCAACGGCCTCTCCGCCACCTCCAGCGTCTCTGGCGGCGCCCGCTTCGAGCAGTATCCGGTAACCGGCGCCGACCCGTTCGATCGTGGCCCCGGCGGGCAGCACCGCACGCAGCCGCGAGACCTGGGACTGCACCGCGTGCGCGGACACCGTGCCGCCCGGCTCGATCTCCTCGGCGAGGCGCTCCGCCGACACGACCGCGCCGGGGCGGACCAGGAGCAGCGCCAGCAGGGCCCGCCGTGCTGGGCCGCCCAACGGCACCTCGGTGCCGTCGTCGTGCCACGCCCGAGTCTCTCCGAGGATTCCGAACCGCATTCCGGCGATTAGATCACGCGGTGGCCAGGGGCCCGAGGTAGGTACCGCCCGAGACGTCGATGGTCTGACCGGTCACCCACCGGCCCTGCGGGCCCGCCAGGAACCCCACCACGTCGGCGACGTCCTCCGGTTCGCCGATCCGGCCGAGCGCGGTGATGGCCTCCAGTCCGGCGACCACCTCCGGGATGGCGGTGTAACCGGCGGTCAGATCGGTCCGAACGGCCCCGGGCGCGACGGTGTTCACCGTGATGCCGCGTCCGCCCAACTCGTTGGCGAGCGAGGGCCCCATCGACTCGAGCGCGGCCTTGCTGACGGTGTATCCGATCTGGGTGGCAACTGCGAACCGGCTGGCCGTCGACCCCATGTTGATGACGCGGCCGCCGTCGTTCAGCAGGGTCAGCGCGCGCTGGATCACGAAGAAGGGCGTGGTGACGTTGATGTCGATCAGCCGGGCGAACTCCTCCGGGGTGACCTGACCGATCGGGCTGCCCGAGCCGATGCCCGCGTTGTTCACGAGGATGTCCAGGTCGCGCACCCCGTGGGCGGCCAGCCCCGCGAAGAGCCGGTCGACCGCCCCGGCCTCACCGAAGCGCGCCCCTACGGCGACCGCCCGGCCGCCGTTCTTCTCGATCCGCGCGACGGTCTCGCGGGCTGCCTCGGCGTTGCCGCCGTGGTGCACCACGACGAACGCGCCGTCGGCGGCGAGCCGCAGGGCGACCGCCCGCCCGATGCCGCGCGAACCACCGGTCACCAGCGCGGTCTTACCGGTCAGCTGAGCTGTCTGAGTCAACTCCGCACCCCTCTGCATGTGGACGGACCCCCGTGGGATCCGGCGATGTCCTCATGCTCGCCACCAGGGCTCACCGACGACTCACCGACGACTCACCACGGCCGCGCCGGCCCACCACGGCTCACCGCCTTCGGGGACGACCGGGGACGGGCACCAGTCAGGCCCCGGCCGTTCGAGGCGGACCGGGGCCTGTGGACCTGGCGGATACTCCGAGGTGGCCGCTCCGTTGCGACCAGGTGAGAGCGGGATACCTGCGAAGGTGCGTGCCCCGCCCCGCGACGCCGCCCCCCCATTTGCCGGTCGGTCTTAGTCGGGCGGTTTGGTGATCGCGTCCTTCAGGATCCGGACGGCTGTGTTCTCGGTCGGTGTTGGCCGGCCGGAGAGGCGGTGGACCATGACCCAGGTGCCGTCCTCCAAGGCGCCCGCGAAGACGGAGGCGCCCCGGGTAGCGCCGTTGTGCCAGCGCAGGCGCCCTGAGGTCTGCCAGGTCAGTGCGGGTTCACCCAGCTTTCGTTCGACGAGCAGCTTGGTCACCAGACGCGCGGTCTCGCGTGGGGTGGCCCACATCCCTCCGGCGGGCAGGACCGCGCCACTCATGGTCCAGGGGCGGAGGGGCCGGCCCAGGAATCCGCGTCCGCTGAGTCGTCTGGCCGGTGGCGGGTTCGAGGTCACCTCGGTGATGTTCAGGGGAGTGAGAACGTGACGGTTCAGGAGCTCCTCGTACGGTGCGTCCGCCGCAGCGGAGAGTGCCGCGCCGAGGACGGCGTAGCCGAGGTTGGAGTACTCCGCCTCTCCGCCCGGAGGTCCGGTGGTGAAGGTGTCGAGGCGCTCCAGGACGGCGTTCAGGGCTTCGAGGTCGAAGTCGGCGTACGGATCGAGCCGTCGTAGACGCGGCGGAACCCGAGGCAGCGCGGCGGTGTGTTCCGCGAGGTGCCGCAGGGTGATGCCGGTTCCGGCAGGTATGCGGAGGAATTGTTCGAGTGGGTCGTCGAGTTGGAGCACGCCTGCTTCAGCCAGCTGGGCGAGCAGGGTTCCGGTGAGCGGCTTGGTCAGCGAGCCGATCTGGACGAAGCGGTCGAGGTCATGGCCGTGGCTGACCTGGGGGGCCTGGGTGCTGCTGAGAATGCAGATGGGTACCGGGGGCATGGCGCGCCTTCAGTCGGTGATGCGGGGCAGTGCGCAGGCCGCTGTACCGCCCGGCATGCGGTGTCTGTTCCTGGCCACCGTTCGGTAGATGACGTGCGCTGCCAGGCTGATCGGGGGAAGCCGCAGGCAGCGCCCTATCAGCCGGTACCTGCGGGCGGGGGAGGAGCCGAGAAATCCGGCCAGGGCGGGGGCACCGCCGTAGTGCACCTGGCCCCCGTCGAACAGCAGAACTTCTCTGTTCAGGCGCCCCGGGTGGGCCTGGGCCAGTTCCGGTGAGAGGGCCTGCCAGGCGACGGCCTTCGTCCGGGGTCTGGCCCGGAACTGCATCTGCCGCACGGCGGCCTGACAGAAGCCGCAGTCGCCGTCGAACGCCAGCACGCTACGCAGTTCGGTGGCGCCGGCTGCGGTGCTGTTCGTGGCGGTGTCGTCCATCGTTGAGGTGGCCCTTCTCCTTCAGGGGAACAGGAGCAGGAACGGGACGGGGGCGTGACGCGGGAGAGGAGCGGACTGGTGCGGTGGCGGGCTTTCACAACAGGGGAGCCAGCCACCCTTTGGGTACCTCGAAGACCTGCCTGAACAGTTTGCCGCACAGTACACGGTCCTCTTCGCGCGCCGCTCTCTCGTTATCGCCGTATCGCTCACCGGACGCCTCACGCACGACGACTTCGTCGAGCTGAGCGTTGGCGGAGGTCATGGGCCGTGGGGGCGGGATATTCCGGTCTGGTAGGCGATGACTACGAGTTGGGCGCGGTCTCGGGCGCCGAGTTTGGTCATGGCGCGGTTGACGTGGGTTTTGGCGGTGACCGGTGTGACGTAGAGCCGTTCGGCGATGTCGTCGTTGGACAGGCCGGCTGCGACCAGGGTGACGACCTCGTGTTCTCGCGGGGTGAGGGGGGCCAGTTGTGGCGGCGTGGTCGGGCCGGGTGGGGCGGGTTGGGACAGAAAGCGGTTGATCAGGGATCGGGTCGCGGCGGGTGAGAGCAGGGAGTCCCCTGCGGCGACCACCCTGATGGCGTCCAGGAGTTCGTCGGGGTTGATGCCTTTGCCGAGGAAGCCGCTGGCTCCGGCGCGTAGTGCCTCGGCGACGTATTCGTCGTTCTCGAAGGTGGTCAGTACCAGGATCTTGACGCCTGCGAGGTTCTCGTCCTCGGTGATGAGCCTGGTGGCGGCGAGGCCGTCGAGGTCGGGCATCCGGATGTCCATGAGGATCAGGTCGGCGCGGTGGCTGCGGGCCAGTTCGACGGCCTCGCGTCCCGTTGCGGCTTCGGCGACCACCTCCATGTCGGCGGCCGAGTCGATGAGTATGCGGAAGGTGCCGCGCAGCAGGGCCTGGTCGTCGGCGAGGAGGACACGGATGGTCATGGTCAGCCCTTTCGGCCCGCGCGGAGCGGCAGTTCGGCGTGGATACGGAAACCTCCGGCGGGGCGTGGCCCGGCGGTGAGGGTGCCGCCTGCGGCTTTGGCCCGCTCGTGCATCCCGATCATTCCGTGTCCGGTGCGGGTGCTCTGGGTTTCGTCGGTGGTTGTGGTGGCGGGGGTGTTGCCGCTGCTGTTTCCCGGGGTGCTGGGGCCGTCGTCTTCGACGGCGATCCGCAGGGCGTCGGTGCGGTAGTCCAGGTGGACCCGTGCCGATACGAGGCCGGCGTGCTTGCGGGTGTTGGTCAGGGCTTCCTGGATGATCCGGTAGGCCGTCAGATCGGTGATCGGCGGCAGCTCGCCCGGTTGCCCGGTGCGTTCGGGTGTGACGTCGAGACCGCAGTGGCGGAAGGAGTCCAGCAGAGCATCGAGATCGGCGAGGCCGGGTGCGGGTTCGCAGGGCGCGGCCGGGTCGTCGCTGTAGCGGAGCAGTCCTACGGTGGCACGTAGCTCGTCCAGTGCCGCCCGGCTGGTGTCCCGGATGCGTTCGAGGGCTTGGTAGGCGTGGTCGGGCTCGGTGCGCATCAGGTGGTGGGCGACGCCTGCCTGGGCGTTGACCAGGGTGATGTGGTGGGCGACGACGTCGTGGAGCTCTCGGGCGATGCGGAGGCGTTCTTCGGTGACGCGGCGCCGGGCCTCTTCCTCCCTGGTGTGCTCGGCCTGTTCGGCTCGCTCCAGGGCGGAGTCGAGCAGTTGGCGGCGGCTGCGGACGGCGTCGCTGCTGGCCATCGCCAGGCCCAACCCGGCGATCAGGGCCAGGTGTTGCCAGAGGTTCTCCAGGCCCGGACGGCAGATCAGCGAGGCGACGACGAGCACTGCCGTCGCGCACGCGCCGACCCGGTGGGCAGCACGCCGGTCGGTGCGCATCGCCACCGAGTAGAGCGCGACCGCGGTGCAGACGGGCGACGGCCCGGGGAGGGAGAAGAGCAGGAACTGGACGACGCTCACGGCCAGGGTCGCCGCCAGCACCTGGAACGGCCAGCGGCTGCGGGCGAGCAGCGGCACGCAGGCGACCGCCAGGCCACCAATGGCCCAGGACACCGGGGTCCGGTGGACGTAAGAGCCTGCTACCGCCACCGGGGTGGACAAGACGAAGCAGCTGACCGCGACGGCCAGGTCGCCCATCCACGGCTGGACCAGCAGCGACTTCCTGAGCCGGTCGAACATCTGCACTCCTTCACCGTACACAGCCGGCCCGGACCGGCTGATGACGCCGATCCAGCCCTGCGGTGCTCGCGGGCCTATTGCCATCCGCTCGCCCCGCACCCAGGACATCCACACGAGCCACGCCTCCTTCCTCGCCGGCCGAGGTCCGGCCTCGACCAGAGATCACATCTGGTCGAGGCCGGACCGTACGGGTCGCCCCTCGTCTGCGTCAGATCTTCAATTGCGGCGCGCAGGCCCGCCCGGTGATGCTCGTCAGTTCGCTGCCACTGCCACGGTCTGGTCCTCGTGTGCCAGCAGTTGCTGCAGCTGCGTCCTCTCGGCGTGCAGGCCCTCGAAGAGCGCGGTCCGCAGTTCGTCGGGGAGCGAGCCGATCGAGTACTTCGTCAGACGCGATGCGTCGCACCATTCGAGGAGCCCACGCTCCGCAGACCACCGCAGGAGTAGGTCATCGAGGTGCGCACTGCTGCGGAGCCAGTCCAGGGCGGTGTTGGGGTGAGGTGCCGCGACGCATATCCGGTTCTTCTGGGTGTCGTCCTCGTATGCTGCCTCGACGTGGGCGGCGAAGGCGGCGCTGAACACTTGCTGGCACGGGACGAGTGCCTGCAACGTGATGCGGGAGCCACTGAACATCGGCATCACCGGCCGCGCCTCGAGGCCGTCCGCGGTGCAGTCGATGTAGAGGGTTCCAGGGCGGGCGGGAACGGTCGCCCCGTCGAGTTCCACCGCGTCGGCGCCGATGCGCCGGACCCTGCCGCTGCGGACGATGTCGGAGATCCGCCGGAGCTGTTCGAGTTCGGTCCGGCTGACGGTCGCGCAGCGATACGCCGTCGGCGTGACGTCGGAAGACAGCCTCAGCAGGAGACCGCCGGCTTCCAGCCGCTGGAAGAGCTCCTCGACCGTGTGGGATTCGAGCACCGCTCGGATGCGAGCGCTGAACGACTCGGCATCGCTCGCGGCGTTCTCCGGTCCGGGCTGGATCTGAGCACGGTCGAGCAGCCACGAGTCACGCGGCGTGATCCAGGTGATGCCGGACGGGTCAACGCCATGCTGCAGAAGCCAGAGGCACGCGTCGATGCCCGTCTTTCCCGCTCCCACCACGGTGTAGTGCGACGCCTGCTGATCCAGGGCCGGAAGCTGGTTGGGAGTGATCAGCCGGACCCCGGAATCCACCTCGTACTTCGGCGTGCACATCGCAGGAACCGTGACATTCATGTAGGTGGCGTCCACGGTCCGCCGACGCACCCGTATGTCGAACTCGCCACCGGTGACGACGGAGTGACACCGCTGGACATCCGGTCGCGCCGGATCCGCGCCATCGTAATGGGACATGGGGAAGTACGAGACGCGACCGCTGGGCAAGAGGGTTTTGCGCATCACCTGGTCGAAATAGGTGAGGATCTCATCGGACGACGCCAGCTCGTGAAGCCCCGCATTCCAGCCGTCCTGGTCCACTTCGTCTGTTCCCAGTTCACGAGAATTGACGCCGTAGAACGACGAAGGCTGATGCAGCCGCACGAACGGGTAAGCGACCGTCCAGTGGCCACCGGGTCGACCGTAGCGATCGACGATGGCCACGGTCGCGTCCGTCTCGGCCAACAGAGTGTCGGCGAAGGCCATGCCCATGGCTCCAGCACCGACGATCAAGTAGTCAACCTCTATTGTTTCCCGCGCTGACACCGTATTCCCTCTCTCTTACATTGGTACAAACTCGCAATTGCGCTGGCTGGGCGGCGTCTTCGTCGCCGCTCACCAGTGCTTTTTCTCCGCTGAATGCCCGTGCGTACGCGGCAGGACAGCGACCCGTCTCGTCAGGACTCGCGTCCGAAGGCGGCTCGCAGCTCGGAGACGAAGAGGTGCGGAACCTCAAGGGCGGGGAAGTGTCCGCCACGTTCCAGGACATTCCAGTACCGCAGGTTCTCGAAGCGCGCCTCGACCCAGGCGCGGGGCGCTCGGAACGGCTCCTTCGGGAACACCGACACCGCTGACGGGACAGTCACCGGAGTCCAGTTCTGGGGTGGCAGGCTCTCCCAGTACAACCGCGCTGACGACGCGCCACACGCGCCGAACCAATAGATCGCGGCATTGTCCAGCAGCCGCTGACGAGACACCGCGTTCTCCGGATGCCCGTCACAGTCGGTCCAGCCCTGGAACTTCTCCACGATCCAGGCAAGTTGCCCGGCCGGGGAATCCGCCAGGCCGTACCCGAGCGTCTGGGGGCGCGTCGACTGCAGGACCATGTACCCGCGCTCGGCCGCCAGCACTTCCCTGGCCGCAGCCAGATCCGCACGCTCGAATTCGCCGAGATCGTCCTCGGTGAACCCCGAGGGCGGCTGGACCGACGGCATCGTCGTATGCAGCGCCTCGACCCGGTCAGGGTGACGGACCCCCAGCGCCGTCGTGATGAACGCACCCCAGTCGCCGCCCTGGGCAAGAAAACGCTCATAGCCGAGCCGGGCCATCAGCTCGGCCCAGGCATCGGCAATACGCTCGATCCCCCAGCCCGTCCCGGCCGGCTTGTCGGAGAAACCAAATCCCGGCAACGAAGGCGCCACCACGTGAAACGCGGGCTCACCGGCCGGCGGATCGGCCAGCTCGTCGAGAATATCGAGGAACTCCACCACCGATCCGGGCCACCCGTGAGTCATCAGCAGGGGCCGCGCATCCGCACGAGGGGAGCGGACGTGAAGGAAATGGATTCCCAGCCCGTCGATCACCGTGCGCCACTGACCGCGGTCATTGAGCTCGGCTTCGAGCCGGCGCCAGTCGTACTCTTCGAGCCAGTACCGGCACAACTGCTGGACGTAGGAGCGCGGAATCCCCTGTGACCAGTCATCGACCGTCTCGGCCTCGGGAAGCCGGACATGACGCAAACGGTCGCGCAAATCCTCCAGTGCTTCGTCGGAAACGCCGAGCACGAAGGGTACGACGGTGTCGGAATCAACCACAATGCTCTCTCCCCCGCAGCGCAGACACAGCGGCGATGCGGTTGTTGCGTTCTTGCATTACCAGAGGCTGCGTTTTTCCACGCGGCGCAGAGGAGACCGGAGCCGGTTCGCTCGCGCATACCTGTCGGTCCCGCCCCGAAGTCGGGAAGCCGGCGGCGCCAAGCCGGACCGCTCGGCGACGATCTAGTCCACTGCGGGAGTTGGCGCATCCGGCGCACGATGCACGGGCTGCTGAGCAGCCGCCGGAACCAAGTGCTCTGCGGCGGGCCCCTCATGATGAACTTGCCCGGCGCAGGCGGTGGCGTCGGCGAATCGTGCGCCGCGTCCCCGCCGATCCCCACCGGGCAGCGGTTCGCGCCGAACCGCGGGGTCGGCCACAACCGTCATGCGGTCGGGCCTGCCGCAGTAGTGACCTCCAAGGACACGCTGGTAGACGCGCCAACCCAGCAGTGCGCCCAGCGCGATGACAATCGGTCCGAGTACATCGACCGAGCCGAGGGCGACGGCCTGGCCGGACAGGAACAGCGGGAGCTGGATCGACAGCATCACGAGATTCCCGGCGAAGACGACCAAGTTGCCTTTGGTGAAGGCTCGCCGGCGCACCCTGCACCGGCGCCAGCCAGTCCCTTCCTTCGTCATCAGCCCCACCACCACACCCATCGGCGGCCATCCCAGCAACAGCATCACGGCCGACACCACGGCCATCACGGCGTGCAGCATCAGACTCGGCAGGAAGAAGCTGGCGGCCTGCCCGGTCCCTGCGGCCAGAGCACCCGCGACGCACACAAGGACGAGGGCCCCGAGGGCGCCCCACACAGGCTCTCTGCGCGCCATTCGGTAGACGCAGACCGCGGCCCCGACCGCGAGGGCGAGCGCCAGCGCGACGGCAATCCGGTGAGTGAGCGCGAAGCTCAGGGTGAATCCGAAAACGGGCACAACATCGAGCACTGCGTTGCGTAGCCGATGGCGCACGGCGGACCGGATGGCTTCCTCACCACCGGCTTCGCGGTGTACTGCAGGGTCCACAACTGCTCCAGGCTCCTTGACAGTTAGCTGCTCGCGTCGCCGCTTGCGGCACTGACTACCGTGCCGTCTCGCCCCGAGGCTGTCGTCGTGCGCCTGCAGACTCCTGACCTACCGCGAGCGCAGTATGAGGGTGCAGCGCCTACCACAAGCGCAGACGCCGGACGAGCTGATGGTCCACATCGCCGCGTACGGTCCCTCTCGGCCCGAGGAGCAGGCAGCCATGCGACGGTCTGACGTGGATCTGGACCCGTACTTCGCAGGTCACTGTTTCAGGTCTGTGGGGGCTATCCCGTTGGTCCTCGTGGAGGGCGGTGAGCGTGGTGATCAGTACGTCCCACTGAGTCGGCGGCGACCGGTCAGAGCCGGGTGGCACAGCCAGGCCATGTCGGGGCTGGGCCGGTCGAATGGGTCCGGGGCATCAGTGACGTGGGCATACGGCTCGGGACAGAGGCTGTAGTTCCAGTCGCCGTGGCACTCATGGCGCAATGTAGTGGGCGATGCTGGCCAGGTCTCATACGGCGGGCCGGCCGGAGGCGGCCACCGCTCGGCGGATGGCCTCGGTTGCTGTCTCGACCGCGGGGATCCGGAGGGCCTCGCGGTGACGGACGAGGTAGAGGGAGCGGCCCGAGGAATCGGGCAGGGGGAGTGACCGGACCCCGGGGTGATGGTAGGCGTCGAGTGCCAGTTGGGGCAGCAGGGCGACGCCGAGCCGGCGGGCGACCAGGGTCTGCACCACCACATAGTCGTCGGTGTTGTGCCGGACGTCGGGGGTGAAGCCGGCCGCCTCGCAGGTCCGGATCAGGTGGGCCGCGCAGGTCGGGCAGCCGGCGATCCACGGGTCGTCGGCGAGCAGCGGCAGGGCGGCGGGGCCGGCGGCCTCGGCCGGGTGGCAGGCCGGGACGACCAGCCGGACTTGGTCCTCGGCGAGCCGGGTGAGGAGGAGATCCCGGCCGTGCCCCGGCGGGCGGTCGTCGTGGGAGAAGATCAGCGCCAGGTCCGCCGCTCCCGCGGTCACCAGGTCGACCGCCTGTGGCGGCTCCTGCTCCAGCAGCCGGACCTCCAGCCCGGGATGGTGCTCTGCCAGCTCGGTCATCGCCGCCGGGACGAGCGTGGCGCTGGCGGACGGGAAGGCCGCCAGCCGTACGGTGCCCGCGCTGAGGTTCGCAAGCGCCGCCATGTCGTCCTCGGCCGCACGCAGCCGGGTGGCGATGGCGTCGGCATGGCGCAGCAGGGTCGTACCGGCCTCGGTCAGCCTGATGCCACGGGAGTGCCGCACCACGAGTGGGGTGCCCGCCTGCCGTTCCAGCAGCCGCAGGTGCTGGCTGACGGCGGGCTGTGTCCAGCCCAGCGCGCGGGCCGCCGCGGCGATCGACTCGGCGCGGGCGACCTCCCGGAAGATCAGCAGACGGTGGGTGTCCATGACCCAAGTATCCGTTGGGGGTCGGCCAACGAAGACGGGTCTACCCCGGGTGCCGGGCGCCGGGCCATGCTGGTGACCTGCGACGACGGGAGGAACCATGCGGACGATCGGGTTGATTGGCGGGATGAGCTGGGAGTCCTCGGCGGAGTACTACCGGCTGCTGAACGAGCTGACGCGGGAGCGGCTGGGCGGGCATCACTGCGCGCCGAGTGTCATGGTGACAGTGGACTTCGCCGAGATCGAGGCGATGCAGCGGGCCGACGACTGGGACGCCGCCGGAGCGCGGCTCGTCGAGGCGGCGGTGAGCCTGGAGCGAGCGGGGGCGGAGCTGGTGGTGCTCTGCACCAACACGATGCACCGGGTCGCTGACCGCATCACCGCCGCCGTGGACGTCCCGTTCGTGGACATCGTCGATGCGACGGCGGTGAAGGTCCGGGCGGCGGGAGTGCAGACGGTCGGGCTGCTGGGGACGCGCTTCACCATGGAGGGCGCGTTCTACCGGGACCGGATGCGGGAGCATGGGATCGAGGTCGTCGTCCCGGCCGAGGCGGACCGGGCGCTGGTCCACGAGGTCATCTACCGCGAACTCACCCGGGGCCAGGTGCGGGACGCCTCCCGCCGGGAGTTCAGCCGGATCATCGCCGAACTCGCCGTGCGGGGTGCCGGTGGCGTGATCCTCGGGTGCACGGAGATCACCCTGCTGGTCGGCCAAGACGGCTCTCCGGTAAGGCTGTTCGACTCAACGCGCCTTCATGTGGAGCGGGCGTTCGAGGTGTCCCAGGCCACCGGTGCTCTTGGCGCGCTCTAGCCCCGTACTTCACAGGTCACCGTTTCAGGTCTGTGGCCGGCGGGTTTGTGTGATTTCGACACTGAGGAGTTCGAGGAGGTGGAGTTGGACGCCTCGGGTGATCTGGACCTTGTTGTCCGCTGTTCACCGCCTCTACTGGCACGTTGTGGCACGCGCTTCTCGGCGGAGAGGCGGCGGGGAAACCGGACAGGCGGACCTGTGAAGCGGTGCGCCACGTCTGCCGGTACCGGCAGTTGGGCCGTGTCGAGGTCAGGCCGCTGCCTCCGCTCGTGCGAGGCGCTGGGTCTCCTGCCGTGCGACACGGCGGCGCCGGGTCGGCATGCCCAAGGTCGGCTTGCCGACGCCCCAGGCCGCGCCCTTGCAGATCAGTTCCTTGTAGCGGGCGGCCACGCGGCCCGTCATGGCGCGGTCGACCGCCCGGTCGTCGGCGGTGACGAACTGGATCAGGCCCTCGTTGCGGCCGAGGGAGATGCACTGCTGGAAGTAGCGGATGGAGACGTGGGGGATCTTGATGTCGGCGAGACGGGCGGCGATGGCATCGGCAGCCTGCCAGGCCATGGGAACACCCGAGGCGCAGGACATGCGGAGGGGCTTGTCGTGGGGACCGATCGCCATCGCCGCGTCGCCCACGGCGTACACGTCCGGGTGGGAGACCGAGCGCATCGTGGTGTCGACCACGATCTGGCCGCGGTCGGTGAGCTCCAGAGTGGTGGCCCGGGCGATCAGGTGGACGGCGAATCCGGTGGTCCAGACGGTGACCGCGGCGGGGATGGTCCGGCCGTCGGCGGTCGTGACGCGGTCCGCCTCCACGACGTCGACCGCGGTGTGTTCGTGGACCGTGATGCCGAGCTTGTCCACCACCTTCCGCAGGTGGGCGCGGCCCTTCTCCGAGAGCCAGTCGCCGAGGGCTCCGTGGGCGGCCAGGGAGATGTCGAGCTCCGGGCGGGCCTCGGCGATCTCGGTCGCGGCCTCCAGACCGGTCAGGCCGCCGCCGACCACGACCACGGGCCGGCCGGTGTCCAGGGCGGCCAGGCGGTCGCGGAGGCGGAGGGCGCCGGGGCGGCTGGAGATCTCGTGGGCGTGCTCGGCGGTACCGGGGACGCCTCCGTCGTTCCAGCCGCTGCCGAGGGCGTAGACCAGGGTGTCGTACTCCAGTTCCTCCCGCCCGAAGCCGTTCGCGGCGGCGACCGTCACCGTCTTGCGGTCCACGTTCAAGGCGGTGACCTTCGCGAGCTTCAGTTCCACGCCCGTGCCCGCGAACATCTCGCTGAACGGCCGGGGCTTGAGGTCCTGGCCGGCCGCGAGCTGGTGCAGCCGGACGCGCTCGACGAAGTCGGGCTCGGGGTTGACGAGGGTGATGGCGACGTCCTCGCGGTGCAGCCGCTTGGCGAGACGGCCGGCGGCGACGGCACCGGTGTAGCCGGCTCCGAGGACGACGATGCGGTGCTGCATGTCCGTGCTCCTGTCTGGGCGGGGTCCGCCGTTGTCCGGCGTGGTGTCGCCCCTTGAACCGGACAGCTCCACGTTTCCTGACAGGATCGGAATGTGACCTGCGTCACGTCCCGTCAAAGGGTGTGGAGCGGGGCCTCTCCATGGTCCGTGGCGGCCCACCGCGCGGTCGCGCGGACGAGCTTGTCGGGGTTGACCTGGCTGCGGACCGCCACGATGCCCTCCGGGCCGATCTCCAGGCAGGTGATACCGACGACCCGGCCGTCGACGGCCACGACGATGGCGGGCTCGCCGTTGGCGGTCGTGGCGTAGATCTCGGGTGTGCCGCCGACGAGGGCCCGCTTGGCCTTGCTGGGCTTGAACAGGCCGCGCAGGAACGTGGCGACGGCGAGCGCGCCCTCGAACCCCTTCGCGCGGGCTGGGACCTTGCCGCCGCCGTCGCCGACCGAGACGGCGTCCTGGGTGAGCAGGCGGACGAGGGGTTCGGTGCGGCCGCTGGTCGCCGCGGCCAGGAATTCCTCGACGATGCGCAGGGCGGCGGCCTCGTCGATCTCGGTGCGGGCCTTGCCGTCGGCGACGTGCTTCTTGGCCCGGTGGTAGATCTGCTGGCCGGCGGTCTCGGTGATGTCCAGGATCTTGGCGATCTCCCGGTGCGGGTAGTCGAAGGCCTCCCGCAGCACGTACACCGCCCGCTCGTTGGGTGACAGGCGCTCCAGCAGGACGAGGACGGCGTACGACACCGACTCGCGCTGCTCGGCGGTGTCGGCCGGGCCGAGCATCGGGTCCCCGGCGAGCAGCGGCTCGGGGAGCCACCTCCCCACGTACGTCTCGCGCCGGGCACGTGCCGAAGTGAGCATGTTGAGACACCAGTTGGTGAGGACCTTCGTCAGCCAGGCCTCAGGCACCTCGATCCGCCCGATGTCGGCCGCCTGCCAGCGCAGGAACGTCTCCTGCACGGCATCCTCCGCCTCACTCGCCGAGCCGAGCAGCCGGTAGGCAATGGCCTCCAGGCGGCGCCTGGCAGCCTCGAACCGGTCCACGTCACTCACGGTCAGCGCCATGCCCGCGATCCTAGACGCCCCCGGGGTGGAACGGCAGGTGAGGCAACGCTCCCCGGCGAGCGGTGAGGAGTTCGCGGCGAAGACGCCATGAGAGGCCCGGACAACGACGAAGGCCCAGGTCGCTGACCTGGGCCTTCTCTCAAGAGCGGGTGACGAGAATCGAACTCGCGCTCTGAGCTTGGGAATCACCGGTATTTGACCGTGCATATGCTGTCTGACCTGCAGGAATGCGTGTCGGCGGGGCGATCGTGGCTGCTTCGGCAGGTCCCTTGTTGACCGCTGTGTACCGCCCCTACTGGCACGTTGTGGCACGAGGCCCCGGAGGTATCTGGCGGATACGCCCCCGGTTGTCAGCACGCGGTGCGATCCTCCAGCCATGGTGAAACGCATACGACCGTTAAGGGCCTTCAAGGCGCGACGGCGGCGCAAAGCATTCACGCGAGCAGACAAAGAGTCCGCAGATATGCAGGCGGCGCTCATCAAGCTCGGGGTCCGCAGGCCCGTTGTGGCCCGAGTACGGACCGCGCTGCGGTTCAACGCGTGGGCACTGCAATTCGGTGGCCGGAACTTTTTCGTGGGCGTTCCGGCGATGTTGATGGGCGTTTTCTGGGCCGGTGGAACGCCCGACGGCCACCGTCGAACAGGTCGACGCACTCGCCGACGCCATGGGCCGAGGTGGCGGCTGATGGTCTACTTCGGCGCCTACGGGCCAATGCGCCCGGAGGAGCAGGCTGCCCTGCGGCGGCCCGACGTCACGCTCGAACATCTTGCGGTCAAGATCCGTGACGCCGCACCCGAGCTGACCACCGGCCGTCGAGTCGAAGGCGACACGAAATCGGCCGCCGGAAGGCGAACCGTTTTCCTCCCGGCCTTCCTGTACATCGAGGTGAAGCGTCACCTCGACTGGTACGCCGAGAAGGAACCCGACGGGCTCCTGTTCGTCGGGGAGAAGCCCGCTCCCTTCCGCCGGTCCACCTTCGGCCGCAAGTGGCGCAGGGCCCGGGCCAAGGTCGGCCTGCCGGAGGACTTCCGCTTCTACGACCTCCGCCACACCGGCCACACCCTGTCCACCCAGTCCGGCGCCACGCTCAAGGACATGATGGTCCGCGCCGGCCAGTCCTCGGAGAAGGCCGCGCTGATCTACCAGCACTCCGACGGGGAGCGGCAGCGGGAGGTGGCGTCGGGCATCGACGCCCTGGTGCAGGAGGGACGCCGGAAGATGGAGGGAGCGCGCCCGCTCGGCTGCACGAGAGAAATAGGCGGACGTGGGCAGGGCCGACCGGCCCTGCCCACGTAGCCGTGCCGCCTGGCCTCCAGCTGGCTTTTGGCCTTCTCGCAGCATGAAGGGGCGATCCGGTTCTTCAGCTGAGAAGTGCCTCGATCGCACTTCGAAGTGATCCGGCGAGCGAGGTCAGGGACGTGGCAGACCCGAGCGCGAGGCTCAGCATCTCCAGGGTCTCGGTGAGGCGGCGCCCGTCCGGCGTCGGCTCGCGTAGCTCCTCGTCAATCCTGGCTACGGCCTGGCGGCAACTGTCGATGCTGTGCACTTCGTCTGCGTGTGCTTCGAGGGCAGCTGCCAGCTCGGTGAGTCTGGTCTGTGCAGCCAACAGCCTGGGGTCGTCTGCTGCAGTCCCCGAGACTTGGACTTGGCGCATGTCGCCACCGACTCTGCCGGTGTTGACCTGGTTGCCGCTGCCGGTGACGTGGGTGCCACCACTAGTGGTTGCTCGCCCGAATCTCATGATCAACCTGCCTTCTCGGTTCTGTTTGCCGGACCGCCAGGCATGGGGCCTTGTTGCATGCCGCCGCCCATATTGCCTGTGTTGACCTGGTTGTTGTCGCCGCTGATGAAGTTCTGAGTGATGGCGATGGCCTGACGTTTGAACTCGCCGGTTGCCAGACCGTGGTCGGCGAGAAAAGCGCTCACCGTGCTGAACATCCGCGATTGCAGGATCGACACGTAGCGCTGCACGTCCTCGGTCTGGTGCATGTCCTCAGTTGCCACCCGACCGCAGTGCTCTCTCAGGCTCACCGGCCGGCCGTCGTCTTTCTCGCGGGCAGCGGCAGCGGCCGTGGTTACTGAGGTCAGCAGCCCGAGGCTGCGTCCGATGTTCGTGTATGCCCGGGACGCGAGCGCCACGGTATCCCCGCATGCGTGGAGCGGTGTTTCTGCCAGCTTCCTGGCGAGAGCCCAACCCTTGGCGGGCGTTACGTTTGCCGAGGGAAGCAGCGGTGCCAGGACGTGGGGGCGGGTGACGAAGTGCAGCGTGTTGCCTTCCAGAGCGGCATGCGCGAAGACCGTGACGACAATTTGGCCGTCCCAGGCGACGACTTGCGCGGCGAGGTATCTGCGCGAGAAGTGACCGGTGGGCGCATCCCGGGCTTCGGTGCACATCTCTGTGGCTTCCGGCCACTCCGGTTTATCGCCGCCTCCACTGCTCTGGCCCAGGCTCTTCCACCGGCCCTCGGGGATTCCGAGGAACTCGGCCACATCGCAGTTGGGCAGGGCGTGGGTTTCGACGAGAGTTCCGCGAAGCTCCTCCAGTTCGTCGCGCACCTTGTCGAGCAGTTCGTCCGCCTCGAATTTTTGACTTGCGTCGAGGTCGGACAAATCAGCTGTGGCCAAGGGCGGGTCGTCTTCTTCGTCGTCACTGGTACGGGCTGACGTGAGCTGGATACGGGTGGCGCCTCTCGGCCACGAGTCGAGGCCGGCTCCGACGAAGCGATCCACCCCGCCTTCCCTGCGGTACGCGATGCTCTGCCACTGCTCAGTGACCTTGTGCGCAGCGATGCTCTTGGCGGCGAAGGGAGCGAGGACGGGACGCGTGGCGATGTGCCCGCGGCCAGGACGCAGCGACTGCAAGTAGGCGTGGCACGTCCAACGGTCGAGCAGGTGAACGGCAGTGGTGGCGAGCAACAGACGCGGCGCGACAAGTAAGCCTTCCAGGACGGCATCACGCAGCAGCGGGTGATGTGGTTTGGCGAGATTCCAGAGGGCTAGTAGCGCCGCAACAAGGAAGACAGCTGGAACGAGTGCACTGAAACCCCATCGCGCGATCGCCCGGCCAGCTCGCCCGGTGAGAAACTGCCACAGCAACACGGCGGCGACGATCGCTACAAGTCCTCGTGGATGTGAGCCCGCCAGATAAACAGGCGTTCCCAGCAACAACGCGCCACGGAGCCGACGCTGCCTTCGTGCCGCAACGCTGTGTGTGAGCACCGGCGCCAGCCCGAATCCGAAGGACGGTGCTGGCCGCTTTCGGGCGTACAGCACGTTGGCCAAGGCCCACTGTGCGAGAGACTCGCCAGTGAATTCGTCCAGAGCCCGGATAGGACGCGGGGGCCTTCCTTGGATCTTGTCCTGCCATCGTCCGAGCCAGTCCTGCGCTTGCCCGATCCGGTTGACCCGTTCATGCACGGAGCCGGCCAATCCTCGGGTAACAGGGTTCGTGCTTGGGACCGGGTCTCGCCGCGCGTATTTGGTCCGGACGGAGCGCTGCCCGGGCACGTAGGCGACCGGCTTTCCGGTCCCGCTGTCCACTGGAACTCCGGGGACAGCGGGCGGCTCCTGCTGGTCGTCACAGGGCGAGCTGCTTCCGTTGGGCATCACTGCCCTCCATGACAGCAGCGGCATCTGCCACCTTCCCCGAGGACGCTTCCTATGAAGGCCCTACCCTCAGCCACGAGGGCTCCAGTTCGCTGACGAATGACCGCGTCTGGCTCAGAAACGTCTCAGCGCCGGCCGACACGCTACGAATCCGCATTGTCTTGAAAACGGGTGTTGGGCGTGCTGAAGCGTTCAGCTGCATCAGCCCATGGGTGGCGTGACCCAAGTCACCGCGCAGTGTCTGTCGGTGGCCCACCCGGTACGACTCTCATGCGTTGATGGCGGCGCCGAAGCGCGTGCCTCATCGGGTAGATGGGGCACGCGGAGGGCACGCCACCCTCCAAGAGGTCTAGACAACAAGAAAGGTCCGGGTCAACGACCTGGGCCTTCGTCGTGGAGCGGGTGACGAGAATCGAACTCGCGCTCTGATGCTTGGGAAGCACCCGGTACTGCGTAGGCTTACCCACCTCTGAGCTGGGGAAACGCGCCCCTGGGGGCGTGCCGCAGCGGCTTCGGTCGGGCCTCTGCTGACCGCTGTTCACCGCCCTGACTGGCACGTAGTGGCACGCCCACCCCCGGGTGGTCGGCTGAGACGCGGGTGGTGGGCCGAGAGCTGAGCGGGACTGGCCGCGCCCGGTACGGCCGCAGAGCCCCGGTACGGCAGGCAGCAGGGGCCCGGACCGTGCGTCGCGGTCCGGGCCCCTGCCCCGTGCGGTGCCGCCCTGCGGCGGCGGTGCGTCAGCTCTGTGAGGTGTCGTCGCCCGTCTGTCCTGCGCCCTCGGCTGCGCCTGTCTTCTCGCGCATCTTGCGCACCAGCTCCGCCTTCCGGTCGGCGGCACCCTTGCGGTCGAGGTTGCGGTGCGGACCATTATTCTGCCGTTCGGCGCGGGACAGCCTCTTGCGCTGGCCGCCGCCCATGCCCACGGGGTTGTTGATGTTCTTGCTCACGGTCATGGGTTCTCCCGGAATGATGTGAAGTGATCTACGGATTTATCGGTGAGGGGCGGGCACGGCGACGTCGAGGGACGTCAGCAGGGGCCCATCACACTCTCACTCGTAAATCGGCGTCTGGAAGAACATGACAAAGACGTTACCCGGTTCCGTCGGCCCCGCACGCCAAGCCTTTCGCCGCCCCGGCGCCGGCCGGGGCCAGCTGTTTCCTTCCGAGAATCTCAGCACCGCCAGCACCCGCCGGTGGTCGCCGAGCGCCCGGGGCAGTCAGCTTTGCCTGTGCTGCTCATGTATCCGTTCGGAGGGCCTCCACGGGTCGATGGCCCGCAGATCGGTGAGCAGGGCAAGTCGCTCCGGCGGGACGCGGCAGATCCTGTCTCCATTGGGGTTGCCCGCGCCGAACCCCCCCGGTTACAGTTATTTCAGATGAATCGTTCGGTGGGGTCAGTGATTGGAGGCGACCATGGCTCGTTCCAGCGTTCTTGCCCGTGCCGAGAAGGTGGAGCCGGATCCCTCGCACCAGGGCGCGCTCGCGGCGACTGCTCGGATGGCGCCGGAGGCGGTCGAGGTGTTGGTGCGCACCCGGGATGGCAGCGAACTCGTGCTGCCTGGGGAACTGGTCCGCCTGCTTCTGGCCTCGGCCGGTGAGCTTGCCCGTGGGCATGCGGTGACGGTCTTGGCGTCCGAGGTGCAGCTGTCGCCCGCTGAGACCGCTGAGCTTCTGGGTCTGTCTCGGCCGTTCGTCGCACGCTTGCTTGATGCCGGCGACATCCCCTCGACGAACCTGCCGGGCAGTAGCCACCGGGTGGTCCGCCTTGCGGACGTGCTGGCGTTCCAGCGGCAGCGTGAGCGCCGCAGAGAGGGGCGGCGCCAGATCGCAGATGTCTTGGAGGGTGTCGATCTGCCCTATTGATCCGGGCGTTACGGGTAGCCGTCGAAGTGAAGGAAGAGGGGGAGCGTGGCAGCGCGGGTCTTTGTGGACACCAACGTCCTGTTTCCGTTCTCGGTCATGGACGTGATGCTGGCCCTCACCGAGGACGCTATCCACGAGATCGTGTGGTCCGAACGGCTGCTCGCGGAGTGGGAGCGGGTCATCGTCCGGGAGGGAAAGCGTTCGGCGAAGTCGGCTGCCGCAGTTGCCCAAGCCGTCCGGCGTTTCTTCCCCGACTGCGAGATCGAGGCGGCGGTATACGGGCACCTCGTGGATGAAATGCCGGGTGATGACCCCGACGACCGGCATCACTCGGCGGCAGCGGTGGCGGCCGGTGCCGACGCGCTGATCACGTGGAACCTTGCCGACTTCCCTGCCGGTGATTTGGCCGAGCGTGGAGTGCGAGTGATCGACCCGGATTCGTACCTGTGCGGGCTGTACAAGGAGTTGCCGCACGAGGTGGCGGAGACGGTAGTCAGACTTGTCGGAGAGAAGCGCAACCCGCCAGTCACCCTCGCTGATGCCGTCGCCCGTCTCGCGAAGGCCGGCCTACCCGTCTTCGCCGACCTGCTGACGGGACACCTCGGGCGCCGAATGAGGTGACGCGAGGGCTGGTGGTGCGAAGGTGGTGCCGAACCCCTGAAGCGGACCAGACAACAAAGAAGCCCCTGGCCGCCGGCCTGGGGCTTTTCTATGGAGCGGGTGACGAGAATCGAACTCGCGCTCTGAGCTTGGGAATCACTCGGTGCTTGGGCGTCAGCATGGTCTTTGACCTGGGGGAATGCCCACAGGTGGCCCCGTTCTGGTTGCCTCGTCAGGCCCGCTGTTGACCGCTGCTGACCGCCCTGACTGGCACGTAGTGGCACGCGCCGTTCGGGGCTGGTGCCCTGCCGAAACCCATTGTGCGGATCTTCTTCGGACTGCTGGGATGGGTGTATGAGTCTCTTGTATGCCGGGGCGGCCGAGGTCGTCGTACCTGTCCTTGTCCGTGATCTGACGTCCGCTGATCTCCCGGACTGTGCCTGGTCCGGCTCGGCGACCCATCTGGTGCAGGTGACACGGGAACTGGAACGTGCGGCTGCCGGGGACGTGGACTACCTGGCTGTCTGCACCCCGGCCGGTCTTCCGGTGGCGATCGGCGGTGTCGACTATCAGGTCGCGGTCGGCGCGGGCACGCTGTGGCAGCTCGTGGTGTTCCCGGCCTTGCAATCGTGCGGTCTGGGCACCGTCCTCATCCGGGCCGCGGAGGACCGCATCAGGTCACGCGGCCTGCGGCGTGCGGAGCTCGGGGTGGAGGAGAGCAATCCACGGGCCCGGGCACTGTACGAGCGGTTGGGGTACGTGGCCTACGGCCGTCGGCCGGATGCCTGGGACGTGGAGGCGCCGGACGGCTCGCTCCGCCGGTACGAAACCGTGTGCACCCTGATGCACAAGGACTTGTCGTAAGGAGGACGGTCATGGCCTCGGAGGTGTGGACTTCGGTCCTCTCGCTCACGGGTGTCGCGCTCGGCGGTGGTCTGACGGCGTTCTCCCAGCGCGCCACCCAGCGATCCGCTGAACGGTCGGAGGAACAACGGCGGAGGGCGGCCACCGACGAGGCGCGCCGGGCCGAACAGCTCCAGGCGATCAAGGAATTCATCGCATGCGCCCAGGAAGCCGAACGAGCGGCCTACAGCCGCCCTGAATCATGGAGCGGTGATGACGGCTGGAGTGGACCTGCTGCCGCCACCATGACCATGCTCTGGGTCGCTGAGCGACACCTCGTGCTGCTTTGTGATCCGGACCTGCACGCCCCTGTCCACGCCTATGGTCGCGCGCTCAATCAGGCGGTGTGGCGTGAGATCGGCGACACCGAGGTCAACGAGCACTTGGAGGAGCACAAGACCGCTTTTATGACCGCGGCCCGCGCAAGCCTGTCCTCCCCGTCAGGCCAAGTGCCAGGAGCTTCGAGCCGATGGTGATCCCCACAGGACTTGTCGTACTCGTCGGACCGCCGGCCTCGGGCAAGACCGCCTTCGTTCGTGAGCTGGTCGCTCAGGGGAAGCTCGCCCCGGAAGCCGTCATCTCCAGTGACGAAATCCGTGCGGAGTTCTTCGGGGTCGAGGCGGCGGATGTCGCCTCCGACAGGGCCGATGCGCGGGTCTTCGACGAGCGCGACCGCCGGATCACCGTCAGACTCGCTGGGGGCCGGATCGCGGTCGCCGAGTCGACGAACGTCACATCGCAAGCACGTGCACGCCTCGCGGCCATTGCAGCACGATTCGGTGCGCCGGTGACTGTGCTGCGCTTCCCCCAGGACGAGGCGGACCTACTCAGGCAGAACGAGGAGCGGGGGAGGGGCGACGTCTCCGCTGCGGATGTCAGGGCCTACGCCGCCACTATGACGCGAGGCGCGCATGGTGCCCAGCTGCGGGCGGAAGGCGCTGCGTTCGTCTACGACGTCCCCGGGCGAGGGCAGGGGGTTACCCCTACGGAGGCTGCCCGGCGATTCGCGTTCTCCACATCCTGAGCACGTCACCGGGGACGTCAGCCGTCATGGGACAGGGGGAACAGGCCGCGCAGGTGGTCGGTGCCCAGGCCGAACCGGGGCAGGTTGTTCACTGGGTGATCGGCCGCTGCCTCTTCCGGCACGGCCGGGGGCCATGTGTACAGCTCGCGGACGGTGTGGGCGAGCTGGTAGAGCCACAGGCGATGGATCAGATCGGGATGGGCGAAGAGCTGCGGGTAATCGGCGGCCAGCCAGCCGAAGATCCGCGTCATCTCCCGAGACGGTACGAGTTCGGCATCGCCGGAACCGGCCCAGTCGACCGAGCGGAGAAGGGGCAACAGGTCGAGATCGGGCGGTCCGATCCGGACCCATTCGAAGTCGAGGACCGCGGTGATCCGCCCCTTGTCCCAGAGCAGGTTCGCGAAGTGCAGGTCGCCGTGCACGATGCTCCGCGGCTCTTCCCTGTACGGGTCGAGGCCGGCCAGCTCGCCGAGTCTGGATTCGACCAGGTCGAGGCCGGGCGACTCGGCATGGGCGACCAGTGCCTGGGCGCGTTCCACCGGCAGCGGGCACAGGTCGGCGCCCACGATGGCCTCCGGGGCGGTCGGCTGGGCGCGCAGATGCCCCAGCAGCAGGCTCCGGACCCGCTCCGGCGGCTGCCAGGCGTGCAGTGCCCGCAGTACGTCGGCCAGCTGGGCGATGGCCTTGCGGCGCTCGCCGTCGTCCAGCGTGGGCCAGATCGCGTGTAGACCCTGCCCCGGCATCCGACGGGTGACCGTCCAGGCCAGTTCGCCGTCGTCGCCGGCCGCCAGGATCTCGGGACAGGGAATCTCCGCGGGCAGCGCGGGCACGACCGCCGCTTCGCGCCGCAGCCGGCCGATGTCTCCTCGCCAGCACACGCGGACTATCCGATCGCCGATGCGCCAGGCGTCGTTGGAATAGCTCTCCAGCGGCACCGCTTTGACGTCCTGGGGCATCCCCGACGCGGACAAGACCTGGGCAAGCCGTTTCCTGGCAGGCGTATTGATCACGCACGCAACCATGCTCCGCTCGGCCCGGCCGGTGCAACGCAGTATCACGGCGGTAGAGCATGAACCAGTCCCCGGCCGCCCCTGGACGAAGGTGTGTGCCCGCCCGAACTCGTCGGGGCAAGCGGTTACTTACGGCACTCCGTGACTGAAGAGGTCTTGATGAAGGCCCAGGTCGCTGACCTGGGCCTTCATCGTGGGGCGGGTGACGAGAATCGAACTCGCGCTCTGAGCTTGGGAATCACTGGCGCTCAGCCCCCATAAACCGCTCTGAACTGCAGGGATGCCCTTGAGGGGGCGCCATCCGGGCGCCTCAGTACCGCTATTGACCGGTGCTGACCGCTCTGAAGGGCGCGGATGGGGCATGAGTACCGCAGGTGGCTGTTGGCCCGGGGCTTTCTTCCGGCGCGGGACGGGAATCGACGCCGCGCTCTCGAAGGTTTCCACGATACTCAGATACCTTCCACCGCATCTGGTACCTGAGCAACGATTGCTTGGGCGTGGGAACGTGATGTCGGCAGGCTTGCTCTATGGCCGCCTTCGGAGTCCCAGACCGAAACCAGGGACAGCTCCATCTCCTCCGCGATCCGGCGTTGCTCCGCTTTCTCCATCAGGGCGCTCGCGGTGAGGGTGCCCAGCGGATAGGCGGCCTCCGCCATGAGCCGGGCGGCTGTGGCGGGGATGGTCTCCGGTGGAATCACCAGCAGGCCCCAACGGCCGGTGCTGTAGGAGAGCAGCAGCAGCTTGTGGGGATCTTGCTCGGCCTTGAACCAGCCGACACCCACCACATGCCCGTCGACGGGCACCTTCCGTGGGATGACCGGCCAGAACGTGGGGTTTACCGTGACGTGGGTGATCCGCCCCCACAGCGGGTCGAGGACGGCCGTCAGTGCGGGAAGTTCTGCCGTGAGGTCACGGGAGTGGGGCCACCACGCACCGTCGAGCAGAGCCGGAGCGGTACCGGCCGGCGCCAGCATGAGTCGGAGGGGCAGCGAAGAGGTCCGGCCTTCGACCGCATGCGTATACCGAATGGTCGTGATCATGACGCGAACCCTGCCCCGGGCCGATCGCAACCCGCCCGGTGTCGTGAATCGCCGAAAACGACACGAGCACGGAGACTGGTGTACGAAGTACCCTCCTTACTCGCGGTAAGGCCCGCCGGACCATACGGAGCCTCCCGTGCGGGCAACTGGACGGTCTCGTACGGCACCGGCTGCCAGCAGGGGACTGTCAGCCGCAGGGCCGCGTGGGTCGTGTGGTCAGCTGAGGAAAGACAGCCGGACTTGGCGTTCGGGGCTGTCCCGGTCGGTGTTCACCAGTACGACGGACTGCGAGGTTCCCAGCCCCAGCTCACCGTCGACTACGGGCAATGTGGCGTGTGGTGGGACCAGAGCCGGGAGCATGTGGGCCCTGCCGTGGCCAGGACTGCCGTGGCGGTCTTGCCAGCGGTCGTCCGCGGGAAGAATGTCGCGGAGGGCCGCCAACAGATCATCGTCACTGCCCGCGCCGGTCTCGATGATGGCCAGGCCGGACGTCGCGTGGAGGGTGAAGATGTTCAGCAGTCCGTTTCGCCCGTGAGCGACCTCTCGGAGGAACGCGGAGCATGCGTTCGTGAGGTCGTGCAGGGTCTCCGTGGAGCCGGTTGTGATGTTGATCGTGCGGGTGGTGAAGGTGCCAGCCATGGTTCACCGATACCCGTTGCGGAGCCCGAGCACTGACGGCCGGACGGGTTGTTCCTCCGGGACTCCGTCGGTAGGGGCACGCGCTCCCGTACCTGGACAGGTCCCTCATGCCGTCTCATCCGAGTCCCGCAAGCGAGACGTGGACCGCGACTTCCTCGCCTGCCCGGCCCCAGACGCATCCCTTTGCGTCCAGCGTCCAGCCCCCGGCCAACGGCACCTGGGGTACCTGGCACCGTGTAGTCCGGGCAGCTCGGACGTCGCCCGGGCTCCGCGTCAACCGTGCTCTTCCTCTTCAGACTCCATACGTCGAATGCCTTGGTGCGTCAGCGTGATCATGAGCGGCGTATTGCCCGCGGCCCAGTCGACCGTGATCAGGCCCTCGCCGACCAGATAGGTGCAGGCGGCCGCCAGATCCTCTTGGGGGATCGCGAGTTCCTGGAGCAGCTTCGCCCCGGTGATCCCCAGAAGGCGGTTGCCTTCAGTGGCCTCGTACAGAGCCTGCATGATCTTCTCGCGGTACGCCTTCCGGTCGGCTAGTGATGCCATGACTGCCACCTCTGGGGGGAAAGGCGCCGTGCTTATCGCGGCGGAGGGGCGCCGGGATGCCCGGCGAGGAGCCGACTCTGTCGCAGCTGCTTATCTGAGGCCCGGCTCGCTCAGACCTCGTCCGGATGCGGGCGGTCACGCGCGGCTGACTTGCTGGTCACCAGCCACGGCGGGGCCGTCGCATTGGGCTCGGGCGTGTGCGTGGTGTCCACAGTGATGTGGAGCCGGGTCCCGCCATCGTGGCCGGCGGGGTAGCTGCGCTGTTCGGTGGCAAGGAAGCAGTGCCGCAGAACTTCTGTGACGCGGCGGGCGGCCTCGGGGGATGCGGCGACGATACGGACCTCGGCCATCCCTGCCGAAGGCATCGGTTCTACAGGTCTCATGCCAGCCTCTTTGCCAGGCGGGTGAGGTGCCCACGGGGTGAGGCGAAAGCTCACACCTACCGCCGCCAGTCATGGAACGGTTGGCGTCCTCACCGCCCTTATCGTGCTGTCCGCGGCGAGTTGCCGATGGAAGGAGGGATGAACCGGCCGGACCCACCGCCGGTCTTCCTACTCCGGCAAGGCATCGCTGCTGTGAAAGCTTGCGTTCCTCTCGCTTTCACCGAGAGGGATACCGGCAAGCGGTGGGAGCGCTCGAAATATCCCGATGGGTTCACCGTACTCCGGCCGACGGTCCACCGAACCCACACGAGACCAGGCGTTCGTGGGGGCGGCCCGTGCCCTATCGCCCTCGGCGGTCGGGGCGTGAGAAGAGGCCCTCCAGCGCTGCGGGGGGTGTCGGTGAGGGCGTTGGCCTCTCTGCGCCACTTGGGTACACCACCCCTGCCAACGCTGACCACGACCGCCGCGTCGGACCGCGCGCCGACGGTACAGACGACCGCGCCGAGGGTCGTGAACGCGTCGCTGAGCTCAGTGGTGATCGCGTTGCTGACCTCGGCATCACCGGCCGGCGACCGGCCATACCCGCACTGAAGGCGAGGCGGGCCGAGCCGGGGCGGCCGCCCTCGCTCACTGAGTGACTGCGGTGAGCAAGTCGGCTCCCGGAAGCTCTGCCGGCGCGGTAGTGATGTTGGTGAGGGGCCCTCGCGAAGCCGACAAGGCGTTGCGCATGTCGGCGGCATGCTCCCAGCGGCGTGCTGCTCGATGCTGCTCATGGTGTTCGGCCATCGCGTACCCGATCACCTCGCGCGTCGCCAGGTCGATGACGGTCGCGAGATACCACCAGCCCTCGATCGTCGGCAGATAGGTGATGTCGCCGACGAGTTTCTTGCCGGGCCGGGTGGCGGTGAAGTCGCGGTGGACCAGGTCCGGGGCCGGTGCGGCCTTGGTGTCCTGCTGCGTCAGGTGGCGGCGCCTGCGGCGGGTGACGCCGCGGATGTCGCGCGCGCATGATCCGCTCGACCTTCTTCCGGTTGATCGCATGGCCCTTGCGCCGCAGCGCGGCGTGCACGCGCGGGGCACCGTAGGCACCCCGTGAGGAGGCGTGGATCTCGCGGATCTCCTCGGTCAACTCATCCTTCGCCAGCTGCCGTTCGGCCGCCGCCGGCCGGGCCGCCAGCCAGGAGTAGTAGGTGGAGCGGTTGATCCCCGTGACGCGGCACAGCAGGGCCACGCTGTACACGCGCCGTGAATGTGGTCTAGACAACAAGAAAGGCCCGGGTCGTTGACCTGGGCCTTCATCATGGAGCGGGTGACGAGAATCGAACTCGCGCTCTGAGCTTGGGAATCAACGGTTCTTGAACGGCCGTAGTGGCCCTGACCTGCATGGTTGGCCGGAGCGGCCGAGGCTGGCGTGGTCTCTGGGCGCCGTGCTTGACCGCTGTTGTCCGCTCCGAAGGGCACGGATGGGGCACGGCGGCCGAGGGGTGGCCAGCCCCTGTCGCGAACCGCATTCCTGTCGAACGGTCGGCATCCGTCAGGCCATCAGTCCTCGTGCGGGGCCTCAAGCTCGTGAAGCCGTTCCCCGATGTCGTCGGCCCAGGTCTGTGCCCACCGGCGCAGCCCGGCAATTGCCTGCGCGTCGAGTCCGTAGGCGGCGAATTCCGTGTCGTCGATCCAGTCGGCTCCGCTCAGCCGCGCTTGAAGCTCGCTGAGGTCGAAGGAGTCGCGGGCATGGCGTCGGCCGAGCTCTTCGAGTTCGACGGGGCTCCAGCGGCTCGTGGCGGCCTGCACATCGATCAGGTCCCTGGCGAGTCCGCGGTCGGCCAGGGCACGGACCTTGGTGCCGACGACATCTTCGAGGGACAGCACCAAGCCGTGTTCGGTGTGTACGGGTGGTCGCCAGAGTGCTTCCTTGAGGATGTCGACCTCGCACTCTTCGCGGCTGGCAGGGTCGGTGACGATCAGGCGTGCGGACAGCGGGTCTGTCTCCAGGGCTTCTACGTGCCATCCGCGCCGCTCCAGTCCGGTGCGCACGACGGTCGCGATGTCCTCCATGGGATCTGGGTTCTCGGTCGCGACATCGAGGTCCTGGCTGAGCCGGTCGACAAGGCCGTGTGCCTGGACCGCGTAGCCGCCGGTGAGCGCGAGAGGGTAAGCGCCGCCCACGGCAAGCACGTCTGCAAGCAAGCGGTGGTGCAGGCCCGTGAGGTTCACGCAGCGGTCCGGGCGCTGTCGGCCAGCTCGCCGAAGGCGCTCTCCCAGACCTCGCGGACATCCCGGCTGACCAGTGTGCGCAGTGTGGGCCACAGGCCCACGAGAAGGTCCTGGTCGAGGTACTGGACCAAGTCGTCGTGCCGGCCCTCGGCCAGCACGATGCGGTAGTAGCTCATCCGTAGCCGGGGCCGGTCGAGGTCGAACGTGGTCAACCCCGACCAGGCAAGGTGGAGCGGCAGGTGTACCGGGCCGTGCTTGGGACCGGCAAGCTCGGAGAGTGCTGCGGGCAGGCGCCGGGCGAACTTGGCACGACGGAGGTCGGAAAGACGAGGCTGTGATGCCATGCATCGATTATCCAGGAAGAGCCGACGATGAGCCGCTCGGGCCGCAGACATCACTCCTGCGAGCAGGACACCGGCCCGCTGCCCCGTCGGCGGCGAGCATCGGGTTGAGCAGGCCCACTACGGCGAGTTGGATGATCACGACGTGGTAGCCGAAGGCCCACAACAGCTTGCCGCGGATGATAGCGAGGGCGCGGCGGGCGAGGGTTTCGATGTCGTCGCGGGCGAGGGTGACGTCGGCGACGCCGATGACGACGACGCCGCCGCCCGCGGTGCCTATCTCGGAGATCGGCGGTGGAACTCGGCCCCAGCACCAGCGTGATGCCCACCCCCAGATCGCCCACGACGATCGAGAGCGTCTGGCCACCGGACTGGCTGATGGAGGAGGCGACGATACCGGCCACCGCACCGACCAGACCCGGCACCTCTGAGATGCTCTCTATCGAGTTCTGCCGGCTGTTCGCTGCGCGTGGTGGGGCTGAGTCCCACGATGTTCCGGAGGGGGAGAACGTGTCGAAAACCGACCTTGTGGCGCTCGTCTTCGCTGCTTGGACAATGTCGATATGGGCCCTGACTATGACGGCAACGTCGCAGCGCCGAGGTAAAAGAACACTCTTGGAGCGGCTCTGCTGGGCTCGCGCGCGGGTGCACGCACGACGTCGTCGCGCTCACTTGGTGCGCCAGATCCGCGACAGTTCCCTGGCGACACGTCCAGACTATCCAACGCTGGACTACTTGCAGCGCGAAGACGTCCTCTATCAGGTGTCGAGGAGGGCACTCGCCATAAAGGTGATCGCCCCCGTCTTGACATCCTTCTCAACGGGGCTAGCCCTTGCAGCAACCATCGAACGCACAGCCTGGCACGTCTGGCGCGACACCCTCGCTGTCGGGGCCCTCGTGACGCCCATTCTGATCACTGCCTTGATTGCTTCACTTGTCTCGAACCAAGGCATGCAACGGTGGACAACCGAGGCTGTGACAGCCACGGTACGTAGGGCCTATGAGGCACTTCTCAAGCCTCTGGAAGTGAAGGGGAAGGTGCCTCCGACAGCATCGCCCTTCAACTCCCCGCATGTTGCGGCAGTCCAAGCGTTGGAAGACTTCGCCATTGCGTTGGAGAGATACGCCGTGCAACGTGCGCTTCCTGACGGCCGGAACCCCATGCCCCAGGTCGTGGCTCGATTCTCAGCAGCCGCCGCCCTCGTGCGCGAGCTTCGGGACGGGGTTGAACTTGATCGCATCGACGGTGCGAAGCGTGCTCTGCTCGGAGTTGAGAGAATCCTGAAAGTCCTCGCCAGTGGTCAGCTGCAAGATCTCGCGCCCGGTGACGCATCCGCCGACGGGCTGTTGCACAGTCACCGGGAGCGCAGAGCGTGGCGACAGCAGGTGTTGCGAGGATCTGCGTTCACCCTCTGTCTCGCCGGCATCGTCTTTGCCTTGGCCTCATCAGCTGTCGGCGTCGCCCTGGCTACGGCCGCCGCTGTGGCTGTAATGGCTACTTGGGACAAGATCCTTCGCCTCTCCACCAGCTCGGACGTGAATAGGCCAGCGAGCAGCTGACTGGCACTTTCGAACAGCCCTTGGCCCAAAGGAGAGCTCTATCAAACCTGACAAGAGAGATGCTGCGGTGTGGGATGACCTCGTTGCCCGGTATGCGTGGGCTGATGCGGATGAGCTGGTGGTGTACACGTTCTCGGTGATTTCGGGGATGACCGAGGACGAAGTGATCCGGGCCTTCGGCGGGGATCCCGCAGTCTCTCGGGCGATGACTTTCGACGAGGCTGCCGATGAACAGGCGAGTCATCTCTACGAGGACTACGCGCTCCTGCGGGTCGTCACGGTGGATAAGCACGTCATCGCCATCGAGTGGGGCTACCGCGGAAGCATCCCGGAGATCGCCAGGCGCGCCTCGGTGAACGGGGGTGAGTTCTTCAGCGTTCAGCAGGCGGTCAACGGTCACTCCCGGGTCATCCATGCGTTCGATGGTCGAGTGGATGGCATGTTCGACCCCGCCGACCTGGAAGACGCACCTTGGGTGGACCCCGTGCCCGAGATTCCCTCGTGGGCGGCCGGCGTCGCCTTTCACCTGGGTACTTTGGGCGCTGAGTCCTTGGCGCTGATGGAGCACGTTATGGGTGTACCGGTCGATCCAGCTCTGATGGGGGCGCCGCTCCGTACCGTGCTCCTTGCCTCTCCCGACGCCCTCTTCGGTGACCTGGAGGCAGCCTGGCTCCTCTGACCGTCGGCGCAGGAGAAGAGATCTGGCGTGTCGTGCGGATTCCTGGGGAACGTGATTGTTGCCCGGAGTCTATGAGGTCGGGCAACAAAAAAGGGCCCCCGGCCATTGGCCTGGGGCTTTTTCAAAGAGCGGGTGACGAGAATCGAACTCGCGCTCTGAGCTTGGGAAGCTCATGTTCTACCATTAAACTACACCCGCGAAGCGAGCCGTTTGATCAGCTTCGCACCGTCCATACTGTACCCCATGCCAGGTCCCCGGCGTTTGAGCCGTGGGGCCTTTTTGTTGTGGGGGGATGGTGGATGCGGTTGCCGTGGGCGGGAGTTGGGGGCGTAGCGTGGGTGGCCGGAGCGCCGCCTGGAGTGGGGTCCTGTTCATCCCCTAATGTGGCTTTCTCGTCCAAGGCTTGTTGGGGAAGGGACTTGATGGACTCCATGGAGCGCACCGTCGTCCGCTGTGCCGAAGGGCACGTTTTCGCTACCGCTTCGTTCCCGATGCAGCAGCTCGGGTCCGGGCGGATCGGTCCCGGGCGGCTCATTCGCTGTCCTCGTTGTGCGCGGCTTCGGCATGCCGTGCCTGTGGTGTTCGAGGAGCGGTAGGGGCGGTGACAGGCGCGCGGGGCGGTCCCGGATTGGGGCGGGCCCGCGCGTTCTGCGTATCCTCGGGGCGTGCTTCTCTCAGATAAGGACATCCGGGCCGAGATCGACGCCGGACGTGTACGCATTGATCCGTTCGATGCGTCGATGGTGCAGCCCTCGAGCATCGATGTGCGGCTCGACCGCTACTTCCGGGTGTTCGAGAACCACCGCTATCCACATATTGATCCAGCCGTCGAGCAGGCCGATCTGACGCGCATGGTCGAGCCGGACGGGGGCGAGGCGTTCATTCTGCACCCCGGTGAGTTCGTGCTCGCTTCGACATACGAGGTCATCTCGCTGCCCGACGATCTTGCGTCGCGGCTGGAGGGCAAGAGTTCGCTGGGGCGGCTCGGCCTTGTGACGCATTCGACTGCCGGGTTCATCGACCCCGGTTTCTCCGGGCATGTGACCCTGGAGCTGTCGAATCTCGCGACGTTGCCGATAAAGCTGTGGCCGGGGATGAAGATCGGGCAGCTGTGCATGTTCCGGCTGAGTTCGCCCTCGGAGTTCCCGTACGGCTCCGAGCGGTACGGATCGCGGTATCAGGGCCAGCGCGGGCCGACCGCGTCGCGCTCGTTCATGAATTTCCACCGGACCCAGGTGTGATGCCGGATGAGCGATGATGCGCGGGAGAACCTGACGTACGAAGGATTCGGTCAGGCCGTGCGTGAGCTGGCGCAATCCGTGGCCGACGACGGATTCGAGCCCGATGTCGTGCTGAGCATCGCGCGGGGCGGGGTATTCGTCGCGGGTGGGCTCGCTTATGCGCTGGACTGCAAGAACATTCATCTCGTGAACGTGGAGTTCTATACCGGGGTGGGTACCACCCTGGAAATGCCGGTCATGCTGGCGCCCGTTCCGAATGTCATCGACTTCTCGGACAAGAAGGTTCTGATCGCCGACGACGTCGCCGATACCGGGAAGACGCTGAAGCTGGTGCGCGATTTCTGTATCGATCATGTTGCCGAGGTGCGCAGCGCGGTCATCTACGAGAAGTCGCATTCGCTCGTGAAATGCGAGTACGTGTGGAAGAAGACCGATCGTTGGATCAACTTCCCGTGGAGCGTGGACAAGCCCGTCGTGCGGCGCAGCGGGCAGATTCTCGACGCGTAGAGCCGGCGGTCCGCGGCCGGTGGTGTGTGGTCAGGGCCGATGACGGGGTCCCCGGCGGACTGGCAGAGGCGCGCGTGGCCGGCCGGTGCAGCGTGGAACACGGTGGATCCGCTCTGGGCGCCTGCTGGGCCGGAAGCGCAGGGGTGAGTTCCTGCACCAGTACGCGGCGCAGTTCCTGGGCCGGGTCGGGGTGCGCGGTGAGCAGCCGGCGGAACCGCAGGCGCCACTCCTGCGCGGACACTTCTTCGATGTCCGTTCCGCCCGGCGCAGCCTCGTCGGTGGTGAGCAGCAGAGTCCGGGTGTCCGTCAGGTCCGCTTGCACGGCGGCGGCCCGGTCGGGGTACGCGCGTTCCCACGGGGCGCCGGGCCGGTGCGTGACCTCTCCGTCGGGCACACGTGGCCGAGATGCGCGGCACGGTCATTCGCGAGCAGTCGTACCCGCATGAGGAAGGGCCCCCGACGCGGCGTGTCGGGGGCCCTTCCTCAGATGTTCGGATGCTGTCAGATCGTGCCCAGCTTGATGATCGACAGCAGCGCGATCAGCTGGATCGCGGATGCGCCCAGCGCCTTCGGCCACGGCAGGTCGTGCGACTTGCTCACCATCGAGGTGAAGAGCGCGGCGGAGGCCAGCCAGGTGATCCAGCCGAGGACCTGGACCAGGGAGTTCTCGCCGCCGAGGAAGAGCGCGAATATCAGGCGGGGAGCGTCCGTGATCGACATGATCAGCATGGAGAGGCCCACGGTCGGCTGCCAGGAGCCGTCGCCGCCGAGCTGGCGGGCGAGCGTATGCGTGACCGCGCCCAGGACCAGGCCGCCGATGACGAAGCCGATGCCTGTGATGACGACGTAGGGGACCGCTGTGGAGATCGTCGCGTGGATCGCGTCGTCCCGGGCCTGGTCGAAGCCGAAGAGGGCGAGCAGGCCGTACAGGAACGTGACGATGAGCGCCGGGCCCCAGACCGGGTAGTCACGCATCTGCCAGAACGTCGGTCCCGGGCGCAGCACGATGCCGGTGAGCAGGTTCTTCCACGGCAGCCGCGGGCCCGCGGGCTGCGCGGGGGCCTGGCCGGCATGGTAGGTGTTGCCGTCGCCGTAGGGGTCCTCGCCGATGCTGAACGCCTGGGTGTGGCCGGGGGAGTTGGCGTACGGGTCGCCGTGCTGGGGGGACCCGTGGGGGTGGTGGGGCTGCTGGTACGGGTCGCCGAAATACTCCGGCTCGCCATGGCCGCCACCGCTGTAGCCGTTGCCGTAGCCGCCGTTGTGCCCGCCGGGCCCGTTGTTTCCACCGTGCCCGCCGCTGTTGTACGGGGGCGGGGCGCCGTTGCCTCCCGTCGGCGGCCATGGCTGCTGGGCGTACGGCGGTGGTGCCTGTGTGCCGTACGGCTGCTGCCGCGGTTGCTGTTGCGCTTGCTGCTGCGGGGTGCGGTTGTCCCGGCCGCGTCCGATCCTGAATCCAGCCACGTCATCGAACGTACCTGGTCCGCGTCGGTGCGGTGAGAGGGCCTGGGGAACCTGCCCGCCATTGCGGCCGAGCTGTGACATCCCCTAGGGGAACCCTGGGGGGTCGGCCCCATACGCAGCCGTGCGGGAACACAGAAGCGGCCGGTCCTGCCCCCGAGGCAGGTCCGGCCGCTTCTGTCGCACGACAGCCCTGGCTACTTCACCGGCTCGGGCTCCGGTGCGTCCGCCGGCTCCGCCTCGCCGGCCGGGTCGGCCGGGGTCTTCACGGAGTCCAGCAGCAGCTGCGATACGTCGACCACCTGGACCGACTCCTTCGCCTTGCCGTCGCTCTTCTTGCCGTTGACCGAGTCGGTCAGCATGACGAGGCAGAACGGGCAGGCGGTGGAGACGATGTCCGGGTTGAGGGAGAGTGCTTCGTCGACGCGCTCGTTGTTGATGCGCTTGCCGATCCGCTCCTCCATCCACATCCGGGCACCACCGGCACCGCAGCAGAAGCCGCGCTCCTTGTGGCGGTGCATCTCCTCGTTCCTGAGGCCCGGCACCTTCGCGATGATCTCGCGCGGCGGGGTGTAGATCTTGTTGTGACGCCCCAGGTAGCACGGGTCGTGGTACGTGATGAGGCCCTCGACCGGCGTCACCGGGATCAGCTTGCCCTCGTCGATGAGGTGCTGGAGCAGCTGGGTGTGGTGGATGACCTCGTACTCGCCGCCGAGCTGCGGGTACTCGTTCGCGATCGTGTTGAAGCAGTGCGGGCAGGTCGCGACGATCTTCTTCGACGACTTCGGCTTCTTCGTCGCCTCGTCCTCGTCGTCCTCCCCGAACGCCATGTTCAGCATCGCGACGTTCTCCTGGCCGAGCTGCTGGAACAGCGGCTCGTTGCCCAGGCGGCGGGCCGAGTCACCGGTGCACTTCTCGTCGCCGCCCATGATCGCGAACTTCACTCCCGCGATGTGGAGGAGCTCCGCGAAGGCCTTCGTGGTCTTCTTGGCCCGGTCCTCCAGGGCGCCCGCGCAGCCGACCCAGTACAGGTAGTCGACCTCGGACAGGTCCTCGACGTCCTTGCCGACGATCGGGACCTCGAAGTCGACCTCCTTGGTCCACTCGACGCGCTGCTTCTTGGCGAGCCCCCAGGGGTTGCCCTTCTTCTCCAGGTTCTTGAGCATCGTGCCCGCCTCGGACGGGAACGCGGACTCGATCATCACCTGGTAGCGGCGCATGTCGACGATGTGGTCGATGTGCTCGATGTCGACCGGGCACTGCTCCACGCACGCACCGCAGGTGGTGCAGGACCAGAGCACGTCCGGGTCGATGACGCCGTTCTCCTCGGCCGTGCCGATCAGCGGGCGCTCGGCCTCCGCGAGAGCCGCGGCCGGGACGTCCTTCAGCTGCTCCTCGGACGCCTTTTCGTTGCCCTCCATGTCCTTGCCGCCACCGGCCAGCAGATAGGGGGCCTTGGCGTGCGCGTGGTCGCGCAGGGACATGATCAGGAGCTTCGGGGAGAGCGGCTTGCCCGTGTTCCAGGCCGGGCACTGCGACTGGCAGCGACCGCACTCCGTACACGTGGAGAAGTCGAGGATGCCCTTCCAGGAGAACTGCTCGACCTGGGAGACACCGAAGACGTCGTCCTCGCCCGGGTCCTCGAAGTCGATCTCCTTGCCGCCCGACGTCATCGGCTGCAGCGCGCCGAGCGCGACCGCGCCATCCGCATTCCGCTTGAACCAGATGTTGGGGAAGGCGAGGAAGCGGTGCCAGGCGACACCCATGTTGGTGTTCAGCGAGACCGTGATCATCCAGATCAGCGAGACGCCGATCTTGACCATCGCGGTGAAGTAGATGAGGTTCTGCAGCGTGCCGAGCGAGAGGCCCTTGAACGCGAGGACCAAGGGGTACGAGATGAAGTACGCGGCGTCGTAGCCCTCGACGTGGTGGATCGCGCCCTCAAGGCCGCGCAGGGTCAGGATCGCCAGACCGATGGTGAGGATGACGTACTCGACGAAGTACGCCTGCCACGCCTTGGAGCCCGCGAACCGGGACTTGCGGCCGGCCCGGGAGGGGAGGTTCAGCAGCCGGATGGCGATCAGCACGAGGATGCCGACCGTCGTCATCAGACCGATGAACTCGGTGTACATCTCGAACGGCGGCCAGTTGCCGATGATCGGCAGGACCCAGTCGGCCTTGAAGAGCTGCCCGTACGCCTGGAGCAGCGTCGGTGGCAGCGTCAGGAAGCCGATGGCGACGAACCAGTGCGCGAAGCCGACGATCCCCCACCGGTTCATCCGGGTATGGCCGAGGAACTCCTTGACCAGGGTGATCGTGCGCTGCTTGATGTTGTCGGTGCGGCTGCCTGCCGGGACCGGTTGTCCGAGCTTGACGAACCGGTAGATCTGCGCGACGGCTCGGGCGATGAGCGCAACGCCGACCACAGTCAGCACCAGCGACACGATGATCGCGGCGAGTTGCATTTGGGGGCTCCTCGGGCCTGCGAGGGTGGGATCCAGCGTCTACAAGCGAATACTGGCGATTACTAAGAAGTAACTTAATCAGTCTGTGCTGACACTATCCACCTATTCCGCCGCGCTGTAGCCGCACCGGCGGTGATCTGTGTCGCTCAGGCGTGCCTTGCCGCGCCGGGTGAGTCCGCGGATCGCCCTGCGCAGTGGAGCGTGTGCGGCTCTCGCCAGGATGGCCAGGTCGAGTCCCACCCAGTGGTGCTCGGCGTAGTGCTGGTCGAGCAGGGCCGGCTCGTCCCACGGCATTCCGGAGCGGGAGCGCACCTGTGCCAGGCCGGTGAGGCCCGGTTTCAGTTCCTGCCGCCAGTGTCTCGCGGCGTTGGCGGTGGCGGTTTCGGGGGTATCGGTATCGGCTCCGGGGGTCCGGGCCCGCTCGTCGTCCGGTGTCAGGGGCTCCGGGCCGACCAGGGAGAGGTCTCCCCGTACGACGTGCGGCAGCCGGGAGAGCAGATCCAGCCGCAGTCTCCGGGTGCGCAGCGAGTGCAGTACGAAGAGGTGGCCGCCCAGGCCGATCCGGGGCGAGCGGGTCAGTACGCCGCCGGGGAGCCGCTGCGCCGCGAGGGCTAGGGTGCCCGCGGCGAGCAGGGGGGCGGCCAGGGCCAGCAGGATCGAGCCGAGGGTCAGGTCCAGTACGCGCTTGGCCGACGGCCACGTCTGCCTCCATTCCCGTAGCCACTCCCATGTCCACTCCCGCGGCTGTGCCTGCGCACGGACTCGCATGCGGCCCGGTCCCTGTCCCTGCCTCTGCCTCTGCATCGTTCGCACCTGCCTGGGGGTCGGGCGGATCGAGTGCCGGTTTTGCGTTACTCACGGCCTTTTGTGACAGAACGATCCCATGGCGCGATGATGGGGGCGGCCCGCGTGACCCGCCGGGCGGGTGGGTGTCGCCCTTGAATTCCTGGTGCGCGCGAGGTGTGTGCACGATAGTTGAGTCTGTCCGACTCAACTCTGTTGACACTGGGACGCCTCTCGTGCATCCTTGAGTCAGTTCCACTCAAGTAGTCAAGCTGGAGGAATTGAAATGGCACGTGCGGTCGGCATCGACCTGGGCACGACTAACTCCGTCGTCAGCGTTCTCGAAGGCGGCGAGCCCACCGTCATCACCAACGCAGAGGGCGCCAGGACCACGCCGTCCGTCGTCGCCTTCGCGAAGAACGGCGAGGTGCTGGTCGGCGAGGTCGCCAAGCGTCAGGCGGTGACCAATGTCGACAGGACCATCCGCTCCGTCAAGCGCCACATGGGCACTGACTGGAAGATCGACCTGGACGGCAAGAGCTTCAACCCGCAGCAGATGAGCGCCTTCATCCTGCAGAAGTTGAAGCGGGACGCCGAGTCGTACCTGGGTGAGAAGGTGACCGACGCGGTCATCACCGTCCCCGCGTACTTCAACGACTCCGAGCGTCAGGCGACGAAGGAGGCCGGCGAGATCGCGGGCCTGAACGTCCTGCGTATCGTCAACGAGCCGACGGCCGCCGCGCTGGCGTACGGGCTCGACAAGGACGACCAGACGATCCTCGTCTTCGACCTCGGTGGCGGCACCTTCGACGTATCGCTGCTGGAGATCGGTGACGGCGTCGTCGAGGTGAAGGCCACCAACGGTGACAACCACCTCGGTGGTGACGACTGGGACCAGCGCGTCGTCGACTACCTGGTGAAGCAGTTCGCCAACGGTCACGGCGTGGACCTGTCCAAGGACAAGATGGCTCTCCAGCGTCTGCGCGAGGCCGCGGAGAAGGCGAAGATCGAGCTCTCGTCCTCGACCGAGACCACGATCAACCTGCCCTACATCACGGCGTCCGCCGAGGGCCCGCTGCACCTGGACGAGAAGCTCACGCGCTCGCAGTTCCAGCAGCTCACGGCCGACCTCCTGGATCGCTGCAAGACGCCGTTCCACAACGTCATCAAGGACGCGGGCATTCAGCTCTCCGAGATCGACCACGTCGTTCTCGTCGGTGGCTCCACCCGTATGCCGGCCGTCGCCGAGCTCGTCAAGGAGCTGACCGGTGGCCAGGAGGCCAACAAGGGTGTGAACCCGGACGAGGTCGTCGCCATCGGCGCCTCGCTCCAGGCCGGTGTCCTCAAGGGCGAGGTCAAGGACGTCCTGCTGCTCGACGTCACCCCGCTGTCTCTCGGTATCGAGACCAAGGGCGGCATCATGACGAAGCTCATCGAGCGCAACACCACGATCCCGACCAAGCGCTCCGAGATCTTCACGACGGCCGAGGACAACCAGCCGTCCGTGCAGATCCAGGTCTACCAGGGCGAGCGCGAGATCGCGGCGTACAACAAGAAGCTCGGCATGTTCGAGCTGACCGGCCTGCCGCCGGCCCCGCGCGGCGTCCCGCAGATCGAGGTCGCGTTCGACATCGACGCGAACGGCATCATGCACGTCGCCGCCAAGGACCTCGGCACCGGCAAGGAGCAGAAGATGACCGTCACCGGCGGCTCCTCGCTGCCGAAGGACGAGGTCAACCGGATGCGTGAGGAGGCCGAGCAGTACGCGGAGGAGGACCACCGCCGTCGCGAGGCCGCCGAGTCCCGCAACCAGGGCGAGCAGCTCGTCTACCAGACGGAGAAGTTCCTCAAGGACAACGAGGACAAGGTCCCCGGTGACGTGAAGACGGAGGTGGAGACCGCGCTCACCGAGCTGAAGGAGAAGCTCAAGGGCGAGGACACCGCCGAGATCCGTACCGCCACCGAGAAGGTCGCGGCCGTCTCCCAGAAGCTGGGCCAGGCGATGTACGCCAACGCCCAGGCCGAGGGCGGCCCGCAGGGTGACCCGCAGCCGGGCGCCCAGCAGGCCAAGGCCGACGACGACGTCGTCGACGCCGAGATCGTGGACGACGAGAAGGACGCGAAGGGCGGTGCGGTGTGACCGAGGAGACTCCGGGTTTCGAGGAGAAGCCCGACGTCCCCTCCGGCGCCACCCCTGACGGAGCTGAGTCGAAGGACGTCCCTTCCTCTTCCGAGGAGGAGGCGTCCCCGGCCGGGGACGCAGTACAGACAGTCGGTCTGACGGCCCAGCTGGACCAGGTCCGCACCGCGCTCAACGAGCGCACGGGCGACCTCCAGCGGCTCCAGGCCGAATACCAGAACTACCGTCGCCGCGTCGAGCGGGACCGGGCCACGGTCAAGGAGATCGCAGTCGCGGGTCTCCTGTCCGAGCTCCTGCCCGTGCTCGACGACGTCGGCCGGGCCCGTGAGCACGGCGAGCTCGTGGGCGGGTTCAAGTCGGTGGCCGAATCGCTGGAGACGGTCGTCGCCAAGCTGGGCCTGCAGCAGTTCGGCAAGGAGGGTGAGCCCTTCGACCCGACGATCCACGAAGCCCTGATGCACTCGTACGCGCCGGACGTCACCGAGACGACCTGCGTGGCGATCCTGCAGCCGGGGTATCGGATCGGCGAGCGCACCATCCGCCCCGCGCGGGTGGCGGTGGCCGAACCCCAGCCGGGTGCGGCAGCCAAGGAAGAGAAGGCAACCGACGAGGAGAGCGGTGGCACCGAGGAGGTCTGACATCCCGTCTGACCACCTCGTGGCGCACCGCCCGGCCATGCGACCGGCCAGCGGGCCGGCCGCATGGCCGATCGTCCGGAAGGAGGGACGTCGATGAGCACGAAGGACTTCGTCGAGAAGGACTACTACAAGGTCCTCGGCGTCCCCAAGGACGCCACCGACGCCGAGATCAAGAAGGCGTACCGGAAGCTCGCCCGCGAGTTCCACCCGGACGCCAACAAGGGCGACGACAAGGCGGAGGAGCGCTTCAAGGAGATCTCCGAGGCGAACGACATCCTCGGCGACAGCAAGAAGCGCAAGGAGTACGACGAGGCGCGCGCCCTCTTCGGCAACGGCGGCTTCAGGGCCGGACCCGGAGGGGCCGGGGGCAACTTCAACTTCGACCTGGGCGACCTCTTCGGAGGCACCCAGGGCGGGGGCGCGGGCGGCGGAGCCGGCGGTTTCGGCGGCGGCGGCCTGGGTGATGTCTTCGGCGGCCTGTTCAACCGGGGCGGTACGGGGACGCGGGTGCAGCCGCGCCGCGGCCAGGACATCGAGTCCGAGGTGACGCTCAGCTTCATCGAGGCGGTCGAAGGGGCCACGGTCCCGTTGCGGATGTCCAGCCAGGCGCCCTGCAAGGCGTGTTCCGGCACCGGTGACAAGAACGGCACCCCCAGGGTCTGCCCGACCTGTCTCGGCACCGGCCAGGTGTCGCGCGGCACCGGCGGCGGCTTCTCGCTCACCGACCCCTGTGTGGACTGCAAGGGCCGGGGCCTCATCGCCCAGGACCCCTGCGATGTCTGCAAGGGCAGCGGACGGGCGAAGTCCTCCCGGACCATGCAGGTCAGGATTCCGGCGGGTGTCTCGGACAACCAGCGGATCCGGCTGCGCGGCAAGGGCGGCCCGGGCGAGCGCGGTGGACCGGCCGGCGATCTCTACGTCGTGGTCCATGTCGACGCCCACCCGGTCTTCGGCCGCAGGGACGACAACCTCACGGTCACCGTGCCCGTCGACTTCACGGAGGCGGCGCTCGGCGGCGAGGTGAAGGTGCCTACGCTCGGCGGTCCGCCGGTCACCCTGAAACTGCCGGCCGGCACCCCCAACGGACGTACGATGCGCGCCCGCGGCAAGGGCGCCGTACGCAAGGACGGCACCCGGGGCGACCTGCTGGTCACCGTCGAGGTGACGGTGCCCAAGGACCTCAGTACCGAGGCCAGGGACGCGCTGGAGGCTTACCGGAAGGCGACCGCGGGCCACGACCCGCGGGCAGAGCTGTTCCAGGCTGCGAAGGGAGCTTGAGGTGGACGGCCGACGACGCAATCCGTACGAACTGACCGATGAATCACCGGTGTACGTGATCTCGATCGCGGCCCAGCTCTCGGGCCTGCATCCGCAGACACTGCGCCAGTACGACCGCCTCGGCCTGGTCTCCCCCGACCGTACGGCCGGGCGCGGCAGGCGCTACTCGGCCCGCGACATCGAGCTGCTGCGTACCGTGCAGCAGCTGTCGCAGGACGAGGGCATCAACCTCGCCGGTATCAAGCGCATCATCGAACTGGAGAACCAGGTCGCCGCCCTCCAGCAGCGCGTCGCCGAACTCGCGGCGGCCGTGGACGGCGCGGCGGCGGCGATGCAGCAGCGCGAGGCCCAGGTGCATGCCTCGTACCGGCGCGATCTGGTGCCGTATCAGGATGTGCAGCAGACCAGCGCGTTGGTGGTCTGGCGGCCGAAGCGGCCGAAGGACTGAGCGGGTCCGGCCGTCGGGCCGGACGATTCGCTCACGATTCGTTTCGTTCAGGGCCGGGGAGTCGACCTACGGGTCGGCCCCCGGCCCTTCGCCGTGCGCCCGCCGCCCTGTGCATGCCCCCGGATCCGGCCGAAACCCGACCCATGGCCATGTTCGTACGCATCGAAACCGTTCCTGGGCAGTGAGCAGGAGTGAGTCCTGTCTCACCGGCGCGCCCCGAACGGTGTTTGGGCGCGCTGGTCCTCCGCTTTCTCGTCCTGGTCGGCGACGCATATCCCGTATGCGGTCCGTCCCAGGTGGGCGGAATCCCTACGACCTGGCCATGTGGGCGCGGCCAGAGGCGACGGGGAGGCAGGCGCCCGCACCCCACGTCGTATCAGGTGCCGGAGACCGTGAACTCGGCCGTGTTGTTGGCCAGTAGCGGATCGAAGGCCGAGATCCGCAGCTCCGGGTCGTCGTTGAGTGTGGCGACCGAACCCTTCGCCCCGCCCTCGACGAGGCGGTCGACGTGCAGGGTGAAGGCGAACGTGGAGCGGGCCTTCTCCCAGAGGAGGATCGGAGTCCGGCAGGTGTAGCTGTTCGTGCCGGACTCGTAGCAGGAATCCGGCTTGCCGGTGACGGTGGTGCCCTCCGGGATGCGTACGTCGAGCGTCGCGACGGAGGCACCCGCGCCGAGGGAGGCGACCCAGGCCGGGCCGCGGTTCTTCACGCCGATCCGGGCGGTGACGGTGTCACCGGGCGCGGCGGAGGTGATGTCGCTCGCGAGGGCGATCAGGTCGGCCTTGTTGGTTGCTGTGATCTGCGTGGAGCGGTAGTTGTCGTCGAGGTTCAGGTCGGGCTCGGGGGACACCGCGCTCCGGGTGGCGGCCGCGGGGACGGGTGTGGCGCTGAGGTCGGCGCCGGCGCCCTGGACGAACGGCCTCCCCGCGAGGGCCTGTTCGTACGCCTCGTCGGTGAACTGGTCGACCGAGTAGTCGAACCGCTCGTACAACGCCGCGCTCGTCGCACGGACCGCGCCGGCCGCGGACAGGTCGTACACCTGCCCCGGGACGACGGGCTCGTCGAGGACGCAGACGGCCGTGGTGCCGCTCTGGTTGGTGACGGAGTCCGCGTCCAGGTATGTGCAGTTGCCGAAGCGCTGCGAGAACGCCAGGCCGTGCGAGGCGAAGAGGGTCAGCAGGGTGCGGTCGGCGGTGCGGTTGCCGTGGTTGGTCAGGCGGATCGGCTGGGCGAGGTCGGTGCCGGGCTTGACGCCGGTGCGGTACGGAAGCTGGCTCACGCCCAGGTCGGGGCCGTCGCCGAGGCGGATCTGGGTGTCCGTCGGATACCCGGTGAGGGGGCCGAAGGAACTGTCCGCCGCCGCGGTGAAGTGCAGGGTGCCGGTGGCGTCGGCGGGCGCGCCGGCTGCGGCGCGCAGCCCGATCTCGGCGACGGAGACGTACGGGGCGCCGTCCAGGGACCCGAAGTCGCAGGTCGCGGTGAGGGTGTCGGGGGCCGGCGCGCAGGTCAAGGGCCAGCTGACCTCGGCCACACCTGCGAGCTCGGACGCGTCGACCGTGAGACGGCCCCCGGTCACGGAGTTGTGCGTGTTGTCGTGCCCGAGCTTCACCTCGACGGTGTTGGCGGTCGCGGAGCCGTCGGCGTCCGCGGTCGGCAGTACGAGGTCGTACGGCGCCGCGATCCAGAGCTGATCCGTCTCCGGCTCGTCGGCACTGGCGGGTGCGACGGAGCCGAGCGCGAGGACCGCCCCGGCGACCAGCGCGACCGGGATGTGGAGCCGACGCCCCGGTCGTATGCGGGTGGGGGATGGGGGCCGGTGATTCTGAGCTGCCTGCATGGTGTCGGGCTCTCCCTGCGATGCGGTACGCGTACGGGAGTTGGACGAGCCGGGGCTGGGGTTGGTTGTACGTCGGTGCCGGTGCGCCCGCGTCCGGCCGGGAGCTCCGGGCGACACTGGACGGACCGGCCGTCAGCGTGATCTCAACGGGGCGTCACGGGATGTCTCCTCGACCGTCCCCGGCTGGGCGGGACGCGCCGGCTCCCGGTTGCCGTGCCGTGTGCGCGGGTGTCCCGTTCATGTTGCGGTGCGTTCCGCTATGCCCGACTGGACGTTGAGGGCGCCGAGTCGAGTCCGGCTGGAGGCGTTGAGCGTCCGCATGAGTCGGGAGATATGTGCGCGGCAGGTGCGGACGCAAGATGACGGTAGTGAAAACGTAGTCGGAGAGGGATGCTCGTTGTGCCGGGTGAGGAACCTCTCCGGTGCCGGGGGCCGCAGTCGTTCTCCCCCGTATCGCGGTTGCGGCCCCTTCAGTCAGGATCCTGCTCCAGGATCCCCGACCGGGCTATCAGGTAGCCGAGTTGGGCCCGGCTGTTGCTGCCGAGGACGGCGGACAGCTTGGCGACATGCGCGCGGCAGGTGCGGACGTTCATGCCGAGACGCCGGGCGATCGAGTCGTCGACATGTCCTTCTACGAGGAGTTGGGCGATGGAGCGCTGGACGCCGCTGATCCCCTTGGGGGTCGGGTCGTACTTGACCTCTTCCAGGAGTGGAGCCGCGCGGGTCCAGAGCTGCTCGAACACCTTGACGAGATACTCGACCAGCCCAGGGTGGCGCAGTTCCAGGGCGACTTGGCGGTCGTCCTGAGCGGGTATGAACGCGACCGTGCGGTCGAAGATGATGAGTCGCTCTATGAGCTCCTCAAGCGTCCGGATCTCCACGTTGCTGTCGGCCATCCGCTCGGCGTAGGCCAGGGTGCCGGGGCTGTGACGCACCGTGTGCTGATAGAGAGTGCGAATGCGGACACCGCGGTCCACCACGGAGAGGCCCCTTTCCAGGGCTTCGCTGAGGCGGTCTTCGCTACGGCCGCCGCCGGGCTGGACGGTGAGGACTTCGGAGCGACACTCCGCCGTGGCAAGATCGAGTGCCGCGTTGATCCGGTTGACGCCCTCCAGCACGGTGATCGCGTGGGTGGTCGGCGGGTCCTGCGCGCTGATGTCCATGAACGGCTCGAAGGACTCGGCAAGCAGGACCGAATGCCGTCGGCGCTCCTGGATCTCGCGTTCTATGGGGTGCAGGCGCTTCGCCAGAGCGGCGGACGGCGGGACTGGCCGCAGCCAGTCGGGGTCGTCGGGGTCGGGGTGCAGCAGGGCGAAGTCCATGAGGCAGGGCGCCGGTTCCACCTCGCTTCGGGCGATACGTCCCGAGCGCAAAGCGCTGGCGTAGAGACGGACTCCCGCTTCGCATAGTTCGGTGATCCCATGAGAATGTGTCGGCTTTGTATCGCTTATGACCATATTCTCCACCCCCCAGGTTCCTGAACATGCAGGAACATGATGCATCGACTCAGTGGTGTTCGTGTGCCCAGGTGAGACATCGTCTTAGGTGCGGGGGAGAAGAATCCACAAGTGAGGACGAAGCCGACTATGTATAAGCGAATGCTTCGCTCGGCGCTTGCCGCCTCGTTCGTCGCGGCCCTGGGACTCGGGGTACTGAGCGGCAGCGACATCGCCTGGAGCAGCGAGGCCGCATCCTCGCCGGGTGACATTGCCTGGTCCACTCAGGCGTCGGCGCCGGGTGACATCGCGTGGTCCACTCAGGCGTCGGCGCCGGGTGACATCGCGTGGTCCACTCAGGCGTCGGCGTCGGCCGACGGTGACATCGCATGGCTCACCCGGACCGCTGTGCCGGGCGACATCGCATGGAGCGTCGACGCGGCAGTCGAGCCCGGTGACATCGCCTGGTCCGAACCGACCTATCAGGGCGCATGACCATCCCGCCGGACGACCGGACCTTCCGGCGGGAAATGGCCACGGCCTACCGATCAGGCTGGCATTTCATCGATCTCGTCACTGCCATCCCCCGCCATGGCGACTCGCTGATGGTCACTCTGTTCGGCGACCCCATCGTTGTCGCACGTGAAGAAGACGACGAAGTACGTGCCTACCGGTGCCTCCGCAAGCCGCGTGGAGCCCCGCAGCCCGTTCGCTGCGCGATTCGGTACGACATGATTTTCGTCAACCTCGACCGGCGGGACCACCAGCTGTTCGAGCCAGAGACTATTTCCGCCACCCCCCGCAGTGCCTGAGCGATCCCCCGTCGTTACATGTCGCTCAGTCACTCCCCCACACAACGGCGCCATCGTGACCTGAACACGATGGCGCCGTTGTGCTGCCCGCGAAGTCCCGGGAAGTCCGCGGTTTCCCTCACGCCCTGCCGAGCGCCCGGTCCAGGGCGATCTCGATGACGACGCGGTCCGGGTTGGGCGCCGGCGTGCGTTCGTAGCGTTGTGCGTAGCGGCATACCGCGTCGGCGATCACGTCCGCCTCGGTGCGCACCGAGGCGCGGCCCTCCAGTGTTGCCCAGCGGCCCCGGTCGACCTGGCAGACCGCGACCCGGGCGCCGTCCGGGCCCGCGGCCAGGATGTTGGTGACCTTCTGGCTGCCCTTGTTGGTGATGACGCGGGCGAGCCCGGCCCCGGGGTCGTACGTCACGCCCACCGGCACCACGTGCGGCGTGCCGTCGGGGCGGGGTGTGGTCAGGGTGCACAGGTGGTACTCGCGCCAGAACGCGAGGTACTCGGGGCTCGGATTCGTCACGTCGACTGCCATGGGGAACAGGGTAGGGAGTGCGCATCCGCGGCCCGCCCCTGCGGTGGCGGAGGTTCTCTCCGGCCGGTTGACTCGGAATCGCGCTCGGGAGAGCACTCGGAAGAGGCAAGTCAGCTAGGTTGAGTGGAATAGACTCAACTTTGTGCACGTTGATCTAGTCAGCGTTGTGGAGAGACCAGCCACCGCAAGGAGGAGAAAGCGCACGTGGACGCCGAGCTGACCAACAAGAGCCGGGATGCCATCAACGCGGCCACCAGCAGGGCCGTGAAGGACGGACACCCCGATCTGACCCCAGGGCATCTGCTGCTCGCGCTGCTCGCGGGCGAGGACAACGAGAACATCATCGACCTGCTCGTCGCCGTCGAGGCCGACCAGATCGCCGTACGCACCGGGACGGAGCGGCTCCTGGGCGCGGAGCCCAGCGTCACCGGGTCGACCGTCGCCCCTCCGCAGCCCAACCGCGAGCTGCTCGCCGTCATCGCTGACGCCGCGCAGCGCGCGAAGGAGCTCGGCGACGACTACCTCTCCACCGAGCACCTGCTGATCGGGATCGCTGCCGAGGGCGGCCGCGCCGGTGAGATCCTGAGCGCTCAGGGGGCCAGTGCGAAGAGGCTGCTGGACGCGTTCGAGAAGAGCAGGGGAGGGCGCCGGGTGACCACACCCGACCCGGAGGGTCAGTACAAGGCCCTGGAGAAGTTCGGTACGGACTTCACGGCCGCCGCCAGGGAAGGCAAGCTCGACCCGGTCATCGGACGTGACCAGGAGATCCGGCGTGTCGTCCAGGTCCTGTCGAGGCGTACGAAGAACAACCCCGTACTCATCGGCGAGCCCGGCGTCGGCAAGACCGCCGTCGTCGAGGGGCTCGCCCAGCGCATCGTCAAGGGCGACGTCCCCGAGTCCCTGCGGAACAAGCGGCTCGTATCGCTCGACCTCGGCGCGATGGTCGCGGGCGCCAAGTACCGCGGCGAGTTCGAGGAACGGCTGAAGACCGTCCTCTCCGAGATCAAGGAGAGCGACGGGCAGATCATCACCTTCATCGACGAGCTGCACACCGTCGTCGGCGCGGGCGCCGGCGGCGACTCCGCCATGGACGCGGGCAACATGCTCAAGCCGATGCTGGCCCGCGGCGAGCTCCGCATGGTCGGCGCGACGACGCTCGACGAGTACCGCGAGCGGATCGAGAAGGACGCCGCCCTGGAACGCCGCTTCCAGCAGGTGCTGGTGGCGGAGCCGAGCGTCGAGGACACCATCGCGATCCTGCGCGGACTCAAGGGCCGTTACGAGGCCCACCACAAGGTCTCCATCGCGGACTCCGCACTGGTGGCCGCCGCGACCCTGTCCGACCGCTACATCACCTCCCGTTTCCTCCCCGACAAGGCCATCGACCTGGTCGACGAGTCGGCGTCCCGGCTGCGCATGGAGATCGACTCCTCGCCCGTCGAGATCGACGAACTCCAGCGCGCTGTCGACCGTCTCCACATGGAGGAGCTGGCCCTCAAGAACGAGACCGACCCCGGCTCCAGGCAGCGCCTGGAGAAGCTCCGCCGCGACCTCGCCGACAAGGAGGAGGAACTGCGTGGCCTCAATGCCCGCTGGGAGAAGGAGAAGCAGGGCCTCAACCGCGTTGGTGAACTGAAGGAACGCCTCGACGAACTGCGCGGCCAGGCCGAACGCGCCCAGCGCGACGGCGACTTCGACACCGCTTCCAAGCTGCTGTACGGGGAGATCCCCGGCCTGGAGCGGGAGCTGGCGGAGGCGTCCGAGGCCGAGCAGGAGGCCGCCAAGGACACGATGGTGAAGGAGGAGGTCGGCCCGGACGACATCGCCGACGTCGTCGGCTCGTGGACCGGCATCCCGGCCGGCCGCCTGCTGGAGGGCGAGACCCAGAAGCTGCTCCGCATGGAGGACGAGCTCGGCAAGCGCCTCATCGGGCAGACCGAGGCCGTACGGGCGGTGTCGGACGCGGTACGCCGTACCCGCGCCGGAATCGCCGACCCCGACCGGCCCACCGGCTCGTTCCTCTTCCTCGGCCCGACCGGTGTCGGCAAGACGGAGCTCGCGAAGGCGCTTGCCGACTTCCTGTTCGACGACGAGCGGGCCATGGTCCGCATCGACATGAGCGAGTACAGCGAGAAGCACAGCGTGGCGCGTCTCGTCGGCGCCCCGCCCGGCTACGTCGGCTACGAGGAGGGCGGCCAGCTCACGGAGGCGGTCCGCCGCCGCCCGTACAGCGTCGTTCTGCTCGACGAGGTCGAGAAGGCCCACCCCGAGGTCTTCGACATCCTGCTCCAGGTCCTCGACGACGGCCGGCTCACCGACGGACAGGGTCGGACGGTGGACTTCCGCAACACCATCCTGATCCTGACCTCCAACCTCGGCAGCCAGTTCCTGATGGACCCGCTGACCGAGCCCGAGGCGAAGAAGGAACAGGTCCTGGAGGTCGTACGGGCCTCGTTCAAGCCGGAGTTCCTCAACCGGCTCGACGACCTGGTGGTCTTCTCCGCCCTGTCCGGCGACGAGCTCTCGCACATCGCGAAGCTTCAGATCGACCGGCTCGCGGGGCGTCTGGCCGAGCGCAGGCTCACCTTGGACGTCACGCCTCAGGCCCTGGCCTGGCTGGCCGAGGAGGGCAACGACCCGGCCTATGGCGCACGGCCGCTGCGCCGCCTCATCCAGACGGCGATCGGCGACCGGCTCGCGAAGGAGATCCTCGCGGGCGAGGTCAAGGACGGGGACACCGTCCGGGTGGACCGGGTCGGGGACGGCCTGCTCGTCGGCCCCGCGACCTCGGGGAAGACCTTGTAGGCCCTGTAGACGGCGTACGACCTGTTCGATGTCATGTCCCCAGCCGGAAGACCACGCGTCCCGGCTGGGGACCCGTCGTCTGCGCCGCAGTGCAATTGAAGAATAATTGCGGTGATTTCCGGAGAACGGGAAATTGATCGCCGGCATCGGTGATCCGTTGTCCAACGTCGGTATTGAGCCAAATGGTTCGCTCCGCGTCGACGGGTGGGACCCGCTGCCCTGCTCCGCCCCAGGCTGCACCGCCCGCCCCTGACAAGGGGCACCTGTTTGGGCGCCCGCAGCGTCCGCCCGGGGGCGCGCGAATAATCAGGACACCTCGGGCCGCCTTCCGTGACCTGCTCACAAGGAGGATTAGAGACCGAATTCGGCAGCCGGTAGCGTGCGCGCATGAACGAGCAGATGGGCGATGAGATAAGTCCGGGGCCTGAAAAGCCCAGATCTGACAATCTCTTTCACCTTGGCGAATTTCGTACTCTTTGGGCTGCTTATGCCCAGTCGATCCTGGGCGACCAGTTGGCACGCGTGGCCCTGTCGTTGCTGGTGTTCGAACGCACCGACTCGCCCGGATGGACCGCGGCAACGTATGCGCTGACCACCTTGCCCGCTCTGCTGTCCGGGGTGCTCCTGTCCGGCCTGTCGGACCGTTTCCCCCGGCGTACGGTCATGATCGGATGCGACCTGGTGCGGGCGGTGCTGGTCGCGCTGATGGCCCTGCCCGGGACGCCGTTGCCGCTGCTGGCCGGGCTGCTGGTGCTGGCGCAGCTGGCCGAGGCACCCTTCGGCGCTGCGCAGGGCGCACTGCTGCCGACCGTGCTCGGCGAGCAGAGGTACGAGCGGGGCCAGCGAGTCATGCTGATCACTCACCAGGCCGGACAGCTGGCCGGTTTCGCCGGTGGGGGTGTGCTGGTCGTATGGCTGGGCAGTCACCTCGCCCTGGGTGTGAACGCGGTGACTTTCCTTCTCTCGGCGACCCTGGTCAGGTTCGGCGTGAAGGCCCGTCCCGCGGCAGGTGCCGATGCGCGGAAGAAGCGGCTCGGCGTTCAGGTCGGGAGTGCGGCCGCACTGATCTGGTCGGATCGCAGGCTGCGGTCGCTGGTCGCGCTGGGGTGGCTCGCGGGGTTCGTCGTCCTGCCGGAGGGGCTGGCCGCCCCCTTCGCGGACGAGGTCGGCGGGGGCGCCGCCTCGGTGGGACTCCTGCTCGCCGCGCATCCGGCGGGAATGGTGCTCGGTGCAGCTCTTCTGGGGCGGGCTCAGGTCGGGGACGAGTGGCGGCGCCGCCTGCTCGGGCCGTTGGCGGTCGGCGCGAATCTGCCGCTGCTCATCTACTGGCTCGGTCCCGGCATAGGTGTGGCCGTGCTCGTGTTGATGGCGTCGGGGGTGTGCTCCGCCTATCAGATAACCGCCGGAGCCACCTTCGTACTCCTGACCCCGGCCGACCAGCGTGGCCAGGCGCTGGGGCTCGCCAGGTCGGGGCTGATCGCCATGCAGGGGATCGGTGTCGCCACGGGTGGCCTGGCAGCGGAGCTGTCCGGGTCGTCGGCGGACACCATCGGTGCGTCCGGACTCCTCGGAGTGTTGTGTGCGATCCCTGTCGCCGTTGCCTGGTCGCGGGCGCGGGAAGCTGATGCGGGGACGATTCCCCGGAGGGCGTAGAACTACTGGCCGTCAAACGCGGCTAGGGTCGACGGAAGGAAACCACGTGCGATCCACAGGAGTACCCAGCGATGTCTATCGATCCTTCCTCGATTCCTAATTTCGGGGGCCAGCCCGAACCGCAGGCGGCAGGACCCGAGGGCCCCGTTGTCCCTGACCAGGACCTCGTCAAGCAGCTCCTGGAACAGATGGAGCTGAAGTACGTCGTCGACGACGAGGGCGACCTCGCGGCGCCGTGGGAGGACTTCCGCACGTACTTCATGTTCCGCGGCGAGGACGAGCAGCAGGTCTTCTCGGTCCGTACGTTCTACGACCGCCCGCACGCCGCGGACCAGCGTCCGGTCCTCCTCGACGCGATCGACGACTGGAACCGCCGCACCCTGTGGCCCAAGGTCTACACGCACACCCATGAGCCCGAGGAGGGCTCCGAGGAGACCGAGGTCTCGGTCCGTCTGATCGGTGAGGCGCAGATGCTCATCGGTACGGGCGTCAGCCTGGAGCACTTCGTCTCGTCGACGGTCAGCTGGGTGCGCGCCTCGATCGAGTTCGACAAGTGGCTGCAGGAGCGCCTCGGCCTGACGCCGGCCGAGGAGAAGACGGACGGCACGGAGCAGGCCTCTCCGGACGCCTGAGTCCCGCACGGCAGCGACGGCCCGGCCCGGGGCGGCGGTCTCCACGACCGCCGCCCCGGGCCGGGTTCTTTCACGGCGGGGCGGCTTTTGGGTTACAGCCGCTTGAGCCGGGACACCGCATCGGCCAGCACATCGTCACGCTTGCAGAAGGCGAACCGTACGAACGGCGCACCCTGCTCCCGGTGGTCGTAGAAGACCGCGTTCGGGATGGCGACGACCCCGCACCGCTCGGGCAGCGCCCGGCAGAAGGCGAAACCGTCGCTCTCGCCGAGGGGGCGGATGTCGGTGGTGACGAAGTACGTCCCGGACGGGCGGTAGACCTCGAAACCGGCCTCGGCGAGCCCACCGCTCAGCAGGTCCCGCTTGGCCCGCAGATCGGCGCGCAGCCCGTCGTAGTAGCTGTCGGGCAGGCGCAGGGCCTCGGCGACCGCGTACTGGAACGGGCCGGCGGACACATACGTCAGGAACTGCTTCGCCGAGCGCACCGCGGTCACCAGCTCGGGGCTCGCGGTGACCCAGCCGACCTTCCAGCCGGTGAAGGAGTACGTCTTGCCGGCCGAGCCGATGGTGACGGTGCGCTCGCGCATGCCGGGGAAGCCGACGAGCGGGAGGTGCTCGCCCTCGAAGACCAGGTGCTCGTAGACCTCGTCGGTGACGACGAGGAGGTCGCGTTCGCAGGCCAGTGCGGCGATCGCGCCGAGCTCCTCGCGGGTGAGGACGGTGCCGGTGGGGTTGTGCGGGGTGTTGAGCAGGATCAGCCGGGTGCGGGGGGTGACGGCGGCGCGCAGTTCGTCGAGGTCGAGGCGGTAGGTGCCGGTGGTCGCGTCGGGGTGGAGGGTGACGGGGACGCGGCTGCCGCCCGCCATGGCGATGCAGGCGGCGTACGAGTCGTAGTACGGCTCCAGGGCGATGACCTCGTCGCCGGGCTCCAGCAGCGCCAGCAGGGCCGCGGCGATGGCCTCGGTGGCGCCCGCGGTGACCAGGACCTCGGTGTCGGGGTCGAGGGCGAGCCCGTAGCGCCGTTGCTGGTGGTCGGCGATCGCGGTGCGCAGTTCGGGGACGCCGGGGCCCGGCGGGTACTGGTTGCCGTGCCCGGCGCGCAGTGCCCGGACCGCGGCCTCTCTGATCTCTTCGGGGCCGTCGGTGTCGGGGAAGCCTTGGCCGAGGTTGATGGAGCCGGTCCGTACGGCAAGCGCCGACATCTCCGCGAAGATCGTCGTTCCGAACTCGGCGAGGCGGCGGTTGAGCGGCGGTCGTCCCTGTGTCATGGCAGCCATCCTGCGCGGAAGCTCTGGAGTTGCTCAAGTCTGCTTTGGCCGTACGGGGCCGGGGGCATCCCCCACTCACGCAGGAAGCGGATGGAAGCGGGGGACCTCGCTTCGGGGGAACAGAAGGATGTGAGGTCGGTGGGAACCTTTGTCACAGTGGTGATCGCGATTGCCGTGATCGGACTGGTCATCTCGCTGGTGGGGGCCGGCAACCGGAAGAAGAAGCGCGGGCGGGGTGTGCGCCGGGGGGCGAGCGGCGGCAGCGCCGCGGGTGGCAGCTGGTGGGCGGGAGGTGACGGTGGCGGTGGCGGTGGCTCGTCCTGCGGAAGCAGCAGCGGTCACTCCGGGGGACATTCGTGCGGCGGCGGTCACTCCTCGTGCGGTGGCGGCTCCTCGTGCGGCGGCGGCGGGGGCGGATGCGGCGGAGGCAGCTGACACGGGGCAGCTGATCCGTGACCGGGCAGGGCCACACGCCCGGTGCCGGGCCCGTGCGGTTCCGGTGCCCCACAGGTGCCCGGCGGATGAACTCCCGCCGGGCACCTTTTTGTTGGGGCTTTTCGCGAGATAGCGGTGAACAGATGAACCGAGGGGCCCCCGAGGGGATGGAAACCGCGTCAAGTTGGGCAAAAACGCTGTGGACGCGGCTTACTTCGTGATTCCCTCGGTTGAGAGAACATCCAGCCCTCGGACCCGAGTTGGACCTGATCGGGCGCTTCCCACCTCCCACGTGCATCACGTCGGAGGCGTCCCCTGTCCATGTGTCCACGCTTGTTTGCGGAGCCGACCCATGCTCACGACCCTCCAGACGGCCTATTCCGACACCCGTGCTGCCGACCTGGCCTGGGCACTGGGGCGCGAACCGCTCCCCGCCCTGGCCGTGCTCGGCCTCGATCTCGCCGGTGCCCGACTCCAACTGCGCCTGCTCGGCGCCTCCCACCAGGTGCTCCTGGAGGAGAACCGGGGCACCTGTTCCGAAACCGTCGCGTGCATCCCGGGCGGCAGCACACCGCTGCCGCTCGGTGTCTCCGAGCGACTCGGGGAGTGGGAGTACGAATTCGCGGCGCGCGTCGAGACGCTCTCGGCGGGCTCGTTCGCGGGGCGTGCGCAGGAGCTCCTCGCGCTCGTGACCGACCACCCCCACGGTCTCGCCGGGACGTTCCCCGGCAGCCCGCACGCCTTCACCGCCATGCTCGCCCAGCGGACCGAGGGCCAGGTGCGGTGGCGCACCTGGCATGCGTACCCGCAGGAGGGGCAGCTGGTGGTGACGCGCACCCGGGTGGGAGTGCGGATGCCGGCGGCGGCGCTCTGACGCGGCCCAACTCCGTTGTGGGCGCGCCACTTGCACCCTTGTGGGTGACAGGCAGCCACCTCTTCGTGACGTAGCGTTCGCATCATGATCGATCAGCAGGTGTCGCTGCGAGGGGGCGCGGCGCGTCTTCCCATGCGGCCGAGGACGGGTCGGTGTCTCGTGCTGGCCGCTGTCTTCATCTGTGCTGCCTGCGGTCTGGTCTACGAGCTCGAACTGGTGGCGCTCGCCTCCTACTTGATCGGTGATTCCGTCACCCAGGCGTCCGTCGTGCTCTCCGTGATGGTGTTCGCGATGGGCGTCGGCTCGCTCCTCGCGAAACGTTTACGCAGTCGTGCAGCAGTCGGTTTCGGGCTGATCGAGGCGGCGCTCGCACTCGTCGGCGGCTCCTCGGCGGTCGTGCTGTACGCGTCGTTCGCCTGGATCGGGGAGTCGCGGTACGCCCTGGTCGGGTTCTCGCTCACGATCGGCGTCCTGATCGGGGCGGAGATCCCGCTGCTGATGACGCTGATCCAGCGCGTCGACCGGCAGGACGCGGGCGGGACCGTCGCGGATCTGTTCGCCGCCGACTACGTGGGTGCGCTGGTCGGCGGGCTCGCGTTCCCCTTTCTGCTGCTGCCGGTGCTGGGACAGCTCACCGGGGCGCTGTTCACCGGCGCGGTCAACGCGGCGGCGGGCGGGGCGCTGGTGCTGTGGGTGTTCCGACGGGATCTCACCCCGCGCTCCCGGTGGCTGCTGATCGTCGTCAACGTGGCCGTGATCGCCGTACTCGCCACCGTTACCGCGCTGGTCGGTGACTTCGAGCGGGCGGCGCGGCGTGCGGTGTACGGGGACGGGGTGCGGGTCGCGGTGCAGACCGGGGTCCAGGAAGTGGTGCTGACGGGGGCGGGCCGCAGCTCCCTGGACCTGTATCTGGACGGGCGGCTGCGGGTCAGCGCGCGCGACGAGTACCGCTACCACGAGGCGCTGGTGCACCCGGCGATGAACGGGCCACGCGCCAGTGTCCTGATCCTGGGCGGTGGTGACGGTCTCGCCGCCCGGGAGGTGCTGCGCTACCCGGACGTACGCAGCGTCACCCTCGTCGAGCTCGATCCCGGCGTCACCCGGTTGGCCCGTACCGACCGTGCACTTTCGGCGCTGAACGCCCACGCGTACCGCGATCCGCGGCTGACGGCCGTCAACGCCGACGCCTTCAACTGGCTGCGGGCGGCGCACGGCAGCTACGACGTGGTGATCTCCGATCTGCCCGATCCCGGGATCTCCGCCGGCACGAAGCTCTACTCGGCGGAGTTCTACGGACTGGTCGCCGAGGCCCTCGCACCGGGCGGCCGGCTGGTGGTGCACGGGGGCCCGCCGATGACCCGGCCGCGTACGTACTGGACGGTGGAGGCGTCGATGAGGGCGGCGGGCCTGCACACCCGCCCGTACCGGATCAGCGGCAGGCTCTCCGATTTCGCGGCGGGCCCTGACAGGGCCACGCACCGGGCGCAGTCCGAGCAGGGCTGGGGCTTCGTCCTCGCCCGGCCGGTCGGGGCGCCGGTGCTCCGCCTCGCCCCGGGGGCGCCGAAGCTGCGGTCGCTGACGCAGGCCTCGCTGATGCGTGCGGGGCGGGAGGCGGAGAGCGGACGGCTGCGCGGGCTGCTGCCGTCGACGCTGGTGCATCCGCGGTACTGGGAGGACCGGTGAGCCGGACGTCGTACGCCGTACGCCCGGTGGCTTTGCGACGCGGAACCGCTGACGTGATGGCCGGGGCTGAGTAGGCTCGGTTTCCATGGAGCATGAGGTGTTCGTTCCGGTTCCGGTCCCGTCCCTTCGGCGGACGCTGGGCGATCCCGCCCGCGTCGCGCGCTGCGTACCGGGGCTCCAGCAGGACGCCGACGCGTCCGCGGGCCCGCTGTCCGGCCGGCTCAAGGTCCGGGTCGACGGCCACACGATCACGTACCGCGGCGCGTTGCGGCTCACCGTTTCCCCGCAGGACGGCGCGGACGGGGACGACGGGATCCTGGTGGCGGGCGAGGGCGTCGAGGCGCGGGGGACCGGTTCGGCGAAGCTGGCTCTGACGATCAGCCTGACGCAGAAGGACGGCGGTACGGCGATCGGGTTCGCGGGTACGGCGAGCGGCGACGGCCGCCTCCTGGAGCTGGACCCGGCGGCGGCGCTCGCGACGGCCCACCGACTGCTGGACCGCTTTGTGCAGCAGCTGGTGACGGAGACGCTGGCGGGCGAGGACGAGGCGGGCGAGGACATCGGCGGGGCCGAGCGGTCCGTCGGGGAAGCCGTGGAACAGGCCATCGAGGAGGCGGCCGAGGAGGCCGACACGACCGGCGCGGCCACCACTCGGAGTACTGCTCCGGAAGCCGCCGGCGACACCGACACCGACGACACCGACACCGGCGACACCGACACCGGCGACACCGACACCGGCGACACCGACACCGGCGACACCGACACCGGCGACACCGACGACGACGGCGCCACCGCGGAGGAGGCACCCTCCACCGAGAACCCCCCGGGCACGGGCTCCGTCTTCGATGCCCCTGTGCCCCCGCCGTCGCTCGACCCTGTGGCGGAGGTGGAGTTCACCGTCCCCGACGGCCCCCCGGCCGAGGCCGCGCACGCCAGGCGCACCATGATCGGCCGCAGCGCCGAGGAGGTCGACCACGCGCCGCCGCGCGGCAGGTACGCCCCCGTACCGTCACCCGATTCGACCACCGCGGGCGCCACACTCCGCTGGGTCGCTCCCGCCGCCGCACTCGCGCTCGCCTCCGCCGTCGTGGTGAGCAGGGCGCTGAGGCGGCGGAGGTAGTAGCAGCGCCAGTAATGTCGGTCGGGTGAGTAGCAGCGAGAAGGACGTCCGGCTGTCCGTCGGCGATGCAGAGTTGACCGTGAACCCCGCCAACGGCTGTCGCATCAGCAGTCTGCGGATCGGTGGCACCGAGGTGCTGCGGCAGGGGGAGCGGTACGGCTGCTTCCCGATGGTGCCGTGGTGCGGGCGCACCGAGAACGGGCTCTTCCACAACGGCGACGTCCCGCACCGGTTGCCGCTGAACTCCCCGCCGCACGCCATCCACGGCACCGGCAGGGACACCGCCTGGCGCACCGCCCGGGTGGGCGAGCAGGAGGCCGCGTTCTACTACGACCTTGCCGACCCCTGGCCGTATCCGGGCCGGGTGACCCAGACCTTCGAGTTGTCCGAGGACTCGCTCACGCTTGCGTTCGGCATCGAGACGTACGGGGATTCGTTCCCGGCGCAGGCCGGCTGGCACCCCTGGTTCCTGCGGGATCTCGGCGGCGGCAAGAACGTGGAGATCGCCTTCGACGCGGCCTGGCAGGAGGAACGTGGCGAGAACCATCTGCCGACCGGCCGCCGCATCCCGCCCCTGCCCGGCCCGTGGGACGACTGCTTCGGGATGCCGGACGGCGTCGACGTGACGCTCACCTGGCCGGAGCAGCTGCAACTGACCGTGAAGAGCCGGGCCGAGTGGGTCGTGATCTATGACGAGCAGGCCGAGGCGGTCTGTGTGGAGCCGCAGTCCGGCCCGCCGAACGGGCTGAACACCGCGCCCCGGTATGTCACCCCGATCGAGCCGCTGGAGATCGCGACGACCTGGAACTGGCGCAGGCTCTGACCGCGTGGGCGCGGGTCGTGAGACGGGCGCCTTAAGCTCGTAGCCATGACTGACGTACGTGCTGAGCTGCTCCAGCAGATCAAGGACAAGGCCGTGGTACACGGCAAGGTGACCCTCTCCTCAGGTCTTGAGGCCGACTGGTACATCGACCTGCGCCGCATCACGCTGGACGGCAAGGCCGCTCCGATGGTCGGGCAGGTCATGCTCGATGTCACCGCCGAGCTGGACTACGACTGCGTGGGCGGGCTGACGCTGGGCGCCGACCCGGTCGCCACCTCGATGCTGCACGCCTCCGCCGCGCGCGGGCAGGAGCTGGACGCGTTCGTCGTCCGCAAGGCACAGAAGGCGCACGGGATGCAGCGCCGCATCGAGGGCACGGACGTGAAGGGCCGCCGCTGCCTGGTCGTCGAGGACACCTCGACGACCGGCGGGTCGCCGCTGACGGCCGTCGAGGCGGTGCGCGAGGCCGGTGGCGAGGTCGTCGCCGTCGCCACGATCGTGGAGCGGGGTGCGGCTGGGGCCATTGCCGAGGCCGGTCTCCCGTACGTCCACGCCTACACGGTGGCGGACCTCGACCTGGCCTGATTGTCTGGTCCGACCTGCGATTTTCTTCGAGGGCGGACGGTTTCACGTGAAACCGTCCGCCCTTGGTGTATGCCTTCCGCCGTCCGGTCCGAACGTTGAGGGGCCAGGCCGGGTGGAGCCGGAGCGAGAGTCTGGGAAGATGGGGGCGACGATGACGTCGCCCCCAGGTCAGGGAACCAGCAACGCACACCCGCACATCCCAAGGAGCGGACAGATGCCCATCGCAACCCCCGAGGTCTACGCCGAGATGCTCGACCGGGCGAAGGCAGGCAAGTTCGCCTACCCGGCCATCAATGTGACGTCGACCCAGACCCTGCACGCTGCACTGCGCGGCTTCGCGGAGGCGGAGAGCGACGGCATCGTCCAGATCTCCACCGGTGGGGCGGAGTTCCTGGGCGGCCAGCACAACAAGGACATGGTCACGGGCGCCGTCGCCCTCGCCGAGTTCGCGCACATCGTCGCCGCCAAGTACGACGTCACGGTCGCGCTGCACACCGACCACTGCCCCAAGGACAAGCTGGACGGCTACGTACGTCCGCTGCTCGACATCTCCGCCGAGCGTGTCGCCAAGGGCCAGAACCCGCTGTTCCAGTCCCACATGTGGGACGGCTCGGCCGAGACCCTCGCCGACAACCTGGCCATCGGCCAGGAGCTGCTCGCCAAGGCCGCCGCCGCCAAGATCATTCTTGAGGTCGAGATCACCCCGACCGGTGGCGAGGAGGACGGCGTCACGCACGAGATCAACGACGAGCTGTACACGACCGTCGACGACGCGCTGCGTACCGCCGAGGCGCTCGGCCTGGGCGAGAAGGGCCGCTACCTGCTGGCCGCCTCCTTCGGTAACGTCCACGGCGTCTACAAGCCGGGCAACGTCGTGCTCCGTCCCGAGCTGCTGAAGGACCTCCAGGAGGGCGTCGCCGCCAAGTACGGCAAGGCCGCTGGTAGCCACCCCTTCGATTTTGTCTTCCACGGCGGCTCCGGCTCCACCGAGCAGGAGATCGCCACCGCGCTGGAGAACGGCGTCGTGAAGATGAACCTCGACACCGACACCCAGTACGCCTTCACCCGCCCGATCGTGGACCATGTGTTCCGCAACTACGACGGTGTGCTGAAGGTCGACGGCGAGGTCGGCAACAAGAAGGTCTACGACCCGCGCAGCTGGGGCAAGTCCGCCGAGGCGGGCATGGCCAAGCGCGTCACGGAGGCCTGCGCCAACCTGCGTTCCACCGGCACCAAGCTGAAGTAGCAGCCGGTACGAAGTGTGGCTGTGGGCCCGGAACCCCCTGGGGTGCCGGGCCCACGGCATGTCCGAGAGAAGAAGTGAGGGATCCCTGTGAGTTCCAGCACCCGCTATGACTTGGACACCGTCGTCGACCGCCGGGGCACCTGGTGCATCCAGTGGGACGGGGTCGCGGACCGGTTCGGGGTGGACGGGCTGCTGCCGTTCACCATCTCCGACATGGACTTCGAGACCGCACCGGAGGTGCTGAGCGCGCTGCGGGCCCGTCTCGACCACGGGGTGTTCGGCTATACGACCTGGCAGCAGGACGACTTCCGCTCGGCGATAGCCCACTGGTACGCGACCCGGTACGGGACACGGATCGACACCGGGCAGCTGGTGTACGGGCCGTCCGTGCTCAGCCAGCTCTCGCAGCTGCTGCAGATGTGGACGGCCGAGGGCGAGGGCGTGGTCGTCCACGCCCCGACGTACGACGGTTTCCGCAAGGTGATCACCGGGCTCGGGCGCGAGCTTCGGGGCGTGCCGGTGGGAGACACGGCCGCGCTGGAACGCGAGCTCGCCCGCCCCGACAGCAAGGTCCTTCTCGTGTGCTCGCCGCACAACCCGACGGGCCGGGTATGGACGGAGGCCGAACTGAGCGAGATGTCGGCGCTCGCCGCGCGGTACGGGGTCGCGGTGATCAGCGACGAGATCCATGCGGACTTCGTGCACGAGGGGCATGTGCATGTGCCGTGGACGCGGGTCGGGGGCGACGGGCGCTGGGCGGTGATCTCCTCCGCGTCGAAGGCGTTCAACTTCCCGGCGCTGACCGGCTCGTACGGGCTGATCGGCGATCCGGCCGACCGGGCGGAGTTCCTGCGCCGGATGGAGACGGCAGAGGGGCTCGCCTCCCCGGCGGTGCTGTCACTGACCGCGCACATCGCCGCGTACCGGGAGGCCGGGGCGTGGCTGGACGAGGTCCGCACGTATGTCGCCGGGAATCTGGCGCTGGTCGCGAAACGGTTGAACGAGGCGTTCCCGGAACTGGGATGGCAGCCGCCACAGGCCGGCTATCTGGCGTGGATCGATCTGCGCCCGGCGGGCGTCGGCGACGACGAGGCGTTGCAGCGGGTGCTGATCGAGCGCGAGAAGGTCGCGGTGATGCCGGGGGCGGTGTATGGGGCGGAGGGCTTCGTGCGGCTGAACGTCGGGTGTCCGCGGTCCAAGGCGGAGGCGGGCGTGGAGGCACTGATCCGGGGCGTACGGGCCGTGGCGCAAGGCGCGTCGTAGGGTCGGGTGCCGACCGTGGCCACCCCGGGCACCCCGCCCGGGCACCCCGCCCGGGACGTGGGCCTTTTCGTAGGCAGGGCCTGGAACAGCCGATGGATGTGTTCGAAGCCGCCCGCAGCGGCGATGTCGCCGCGCTGCGGGACGCGCTGGACGCCGGGGCCGATGTCACCGCGACCGACGAGTACGGCTGGACCGCCCTGCACCTGGCCGCGACGGGGGTTCGTCGCGCTCGTCGGCGCGGGCACCACCCAGTTCGACGGCTTCGACGACTGCACCGAAGCCGCTTACGCACGCGGCGGCAGCCTCGCCGGCCTCGTCGGGTTCTGCTACTACACGCGGCAGGACGCCGAACGTGCGCGGGACACGGGCTATCTCTCCCTGGCGTTCTGGGGCGCCCCGGACGGCAGCACCCGGACGATGGAACACGCCGGCGGGTCGTCGTCCGGGCGTTCCGCGCGGCCGGATTCCACGTGGACTGGAACGGCACGGGAAACAGCCGCGCCTGCGTCGCCCTGACCGGCTGACAGAACTCTGCCGAGCCATCTGCGCCCCTATGGCCCTTCCGGCGGGGAGCGGCGATGCTGCTCGTATGCCTGACGCAGAGACGGGAGCCATCCGCGTCGCTTCCCCCACCGGACGCTGGGTCATCCTCACCACTGTCCTCGGCTCCAGCATGGCCCTGCTCGACTCCACCGTCATCAACGTCGCCCTGCCCCGCATCGGCAAGGACCTCGGCACCGATCTGGCCGCCCTCCAGTGGACCGTCAACGCCTACATGCTGACCCTCGCCGGGCTGATCCTCCTCGGTGGCGCCCTCGGCGACCGCTACGGCCGGCGGCGGGTCTTCGTCGTCGGAGTCGTCTGGTTCGCCGCAGCGTCCGTGATCTGCGGCATCGCGCCGAACGCCGCAGTCCTGATCGCCGCCCGCGCCCTCCAGGGCATCGGCGGGGCTCTCCTCACACCCGGTTCGCTGGCACTGATCCAGGCGAGCTTCCACCCGGACGACCGGGCCCGCGCGGTCGGACTGTGGTCGGGACTCGGCGGGGTCGGCGCCGCCATCGGGCCGTTCGTCGGCGGCTGGCTCGTCGACGGGCCCGGCTGGCGATGGGTGTTCCTGCTCAACGTGCCGGTCGCCGCGGTCTGCCTGCCGGTGGCGCTGCGCCACGTACCGGAATCGCGTGACCCCGACGCACACGGGCGCTTCGACGTGCTGGGCGCCGTGCTCGGCGCGCTCGCCCTCGCCCTGGTGACCTATGCGCTGATCGAGGCGCCGGGACAGGGGGCGTCCGCGGTGGTGATCGGGGCGGCCGTCGGAGGGATCGTCCTCGGGGCGGTGTTCGTGCAGGTGGAGCGGCGGCGGGCGAACCCGATGCTGCCGCCTTCGGTGTTCGCGTCCCGGCAGTTCACCGTCGTCAACATCATCACCCTCTGTGTGTACGCGGCGCTCGGCGGCTACTTCTTCCTCTCCGCGATCCAGCTCCAGGTCGTGGCCGGGTACTCGGCCCTCGGCGCGGGCACGGCCCTGCTGCCCTCGACGGTGCTGATGCTGCTCTTCTCGGCCGCCTCGGGCGAACTGGGGCAGCGCATCGGGCCTCGCATTCCCCTCACCGTCGGGCCACTGGTCGCCGCCACCGGAATGCTCCTGATGCTGCGGGTCGGGCCGGGGTCGAACTCCGTCTCCGCCTACTTCGCCGATGTGCTCCCCGCGGTCGGTCTGCTCGGCGTCGGACTCGTCACCCTGGTGGCACCGCTCACCGCGACCGTCCTGGCCTCCGTGGACACCGCACGGGCCGGCCTCGCCAGCGGGATCAACAACGCGGCCGCCCGCGCCGCCGGGCTGATCGCGGTGGCAGCGCTGCCGCTGCTCGCCGGGATGGGCCCGGAGGCCTACCGGAACGCCGACGAGTTCGCCGCGACGTTCCGGCGGGCCATGCCGATGTGTGCCGGGCTGCTCGTGCTGGGCTCGCTGATCGCCTGGGCGACCGTACGCAAGCCCTCCGTCACGGCGGACGAGAAGGAGAAGGCGCGCCCCGAGTGCACGGTGCACTGTGGCGTCGTCGCCCCGCCCCTGGAACCCACGCACGAGGAGGCGGGGAAGCCGGGACCGGACAGGCCCTCCCCGGGGCGCCCGGGTGCTCCCGGCGCGAACTGACCCACCGCACGGCGCCCGTGTACCCCCGGCGCGCATCTGCCAGGCACACTTGAACCCATGTCGATCCACGAGAACCTGCTCGGGGGGCCTCTCCCGACCCACCTGCCCGACGACCCGGAGCCGCGCGAGCTGCTCGCGAACGGCACGGCCCCCGCCGACGTCGCCGCGAAGTACCCGACCTCCTCCCTGGCCTGGGCACAGCTTGCCGACGAGGCGTTCGAGGGCGGCCGCGTCATCGAGTCGTACGCCTACGCCCGCACCGGCTACCACCGCGGCCTCGACGCGCTGCGCAGGGCCGGCTGGAAGGGCCACGGCCCCGTACCGTTCGAGCACGAGCCGAACCGCGGCTTCCTGCGCGCCCTGCACGCCCTGGCGCGGGCGGCCCAGGCGATCGGCGAGCAGGAGGAGTACGAGCGCTGCTCGACGTTCCTGCGCGACTCCTCGCCGACCGCCGCCGAGACCCTCGGCTAGAGCCGGCCGAGCCCCTCGGCCGGGGGCGACCGAGGCCCTCGGCCAGACGTACACGTACACCTTGTGACGTTCCGGACCCCGCAGATGCACCGGTATCTGCGGGGTCTGCGCGCCCCTGCGGGCTCCGTTTAGGATGCGGGCAGGGGACCGGAGCTCCACCACCTCACGGAAGGGGCGGACCGCTACCCGGAAGCTCGTGTCGAGGAGACAGCAATGTCGACGATCCACCCCGACCCCGAAGCCACCGGTGCGCAGACCCCGCACCTCGACTTCGCGGGAACGACTCCGTACGAGGACTATGTCCAGGCGGATGTCCTGACCCACCTCCAGCACCTTCGCTCCGACGATCCGGGCGAAATGGTCTTCCTGGTCACCACCCAGGTCATGGAACTGTGGTTCACCGTCATCGTCCACGAGTGGGAGACCGCCGCGCACGCCCTGCGCGAGGACCGGCTGCCCGTCGCACGCGACGCACTCAAGCGGTCGGTGCGGGAACTGGAGGCGCTCAACGCCTCCTGGACGCCGCTCGCCCAGCTCACCCCCGCCCAGTTCAACTCCTACCGCGCCGCCCTCGGTGAGGGATCCGGCTTCCAGTCGGCGATGTACCGGCGGATGGAGTTCCTGCTCGGCGACAAGTCCGCGTCCATGCTCGTGCCCCACCGGGGAGCGCCCCGCGTCCACGCCGAGCTGGAGAAGGCGCTCGCCGAACCGAGTCTGTACGACGAGACGCTCGCCCTGCTCGCCCGGCGCGGCCACGCCGTACCGCAGGCCGTGCTCAGCCGGGACCTGACGCAGAAGTACGAGCCGTCCCCCGAGGTCGAGGCCGTCTGGGTGGAGATCTACGCCAACCCCGACCAGCACGACGAGCTGGTCCGGCTCGGCGAGGCGCTCACCGACGTCGGTGAACTGGTGTGGCGCTGGCGCAACGACCATCTCGTCGCCACCCGTCGCGCGATGGGTTCGAAGACCGGGACCGGCGGTTCCGCCGGGGTCGCGTGGCTGGAGAAACGGGCCACGAAGAACGTCTTCCCCGAGCTGTGGACGGCGCGCAGCCATGTCTGAGACCTTCGCCGCGCGGGCCGCGGCACTCGACGCCGCCGACCGGCTCGCCGATCTGCGCAAGCTGTTCACCCTCGACGACACCGTCTACCTCGACGGCAACTCGCTCGGTGCGCTGCCCGCTCACGTACCCGCCCGGGTGCACGAGGTCCTCACCCGCGAGTGGGGCGAGCTGCGCATCCGGTCCTGGGACGAGAGCGGCTGGTGGACCGCGCCCGAGCGGATCGGCGACCGCATCGCCCCGCTCGTCGGGGCCGCCGCCGGGCAGATCGTCGTCGGCGACTCGACCAGTGTGAACGTCTTCAAGGCCGTCGTCGCCGCGAGCCGGCTGGCGCCGGAGGGCCGCGACGAGATCCTCGTCGACGCGACGACATTTCCCACGGACGGATACATCGCCGCATCCGCGGCACGGATGACCGGCCACCGGCTCGTCCCGGTCGCCCCCGCCGAGGTGCCGGACGCCCTCGGCCCCCGTACCGCGGCCGTCCTGCTCAACCATGTGGACTACCGCACCGGCAGGCTCCACGACCTGCCCGGCCTCACCGCCGCCGTGCACGCGGCGGGCGGCCTCGCCGTCTGGGACCTGTGCCACAGCGCGGGTGCCCTGCCCGTCGGCCTCGACGCGCACGGCGTGGACCTCGCGGTCGGCTGTACGTACAAGTACCTGAACGGCGGCCCCGGTTCGCCCGCCTACCTGTACGTCGCCGAGCGCCACCAGGCAGCCTTCGACTCGCCCCTGCCGGGGTGGACGTCGCACGCCGACCCGTTCGGCATGACACCCGGGTACGCCCCGGCGGACGGTGCCGTACGGGGCCGGGTCGGCACCCCCGACATCCTCTCCATGCTGGCGCTCGAAGCGTCGCTGGACGTGTGGAACGGGGTGTCGATCGAGGCGGTACGGGCCAAGTCCCTGGCGCTGACGGACTTCTTCCTGGAGTGCGTCGCCGAGCATGTGCCCGAGGGTCGGGTCACCTCCGTCACCCCGGCCGCGCACGCGGAGCGCGGCAGCCAGGTCGCGCTGCGGTGCGAGGACGCGGAACCGGTGATGAGCGCGCTCACCGCGCGGGGTGTCGTCGGGGATCTGCGGCGGCCGGACGTGCTGCGGTTCGGGTTCACGCCGCTGTACGTGGGGTTCGCGGACGTGGAACGGGCCGCGCGCGTACTGGGTGAGGTGCTGAAGCCCTAGCAGCCGGGACCCAGGGGCCCCGGCATGATCCGTCGGCGGGGACGGGAACCTTCCGTACTGGTACCGTCCCCGCAGGTCAGGCCAGTTGGGCTGTTGGGTCGTTGAGCTGTTGGGCTCAGATACAGGACGGTTGGAGCAGCATGTCGGATTCTGCCGCGCGTGATCGTGACGCAGCCGAGACCGAGTCGGCACTCTCGCATCCACCGGTCGCCCCCGATGCATCGGCCGCCTACGGCAACCACCCCGACCAGGTGATCGACTTCTACGCCCCGCGCGACGGCCGGGCCGGTGCGCCCGTCGTGGTCGTCATGCATGGCGGGGCGTGGCGGGCGCCGTACGACCGGCAGCACGTGTCGCCGTTCGCGGACTTCCTGGCCCGGCGCGGTTTCGCCGTCGCCAGCGTCGAGTACCGGCGCGGCAGCGAGATCCCGCAGCAGCGGGGATCCGGTCCGGTCGCGGGCCGTTGGCCGGAGACCTTCGACGATGTCGCCGCGGCGATGGACGCACTGCCGGCCCTGCTGGCCCGGGAACTTCCGCAGGCCGACGCCCGGCGGATCGTCGTCACCGGGCACTCCGCCGGCGGGCAGCTCGCCCTGTGGGCCGCCGCCCGGCACGTACTGCCCGAGGGCTCGCCGTGGCGGCTGTCGGCGCCGCCGCCGCTGCGGGGTGTCGTCGCCCTCGCGCCGATCGCCGACTTCACCACGGCCGTCGAGCTGAATGTGTGCTCGGGGGCGGTCGGTCAATTCCTCGGCCGAGAGGAGGACTTCGAGGCGCGGGCACCGCACGCCGACCCGGCCGTGCTGCTGCCCACCGGGATCGCGACCACGGTGGTGCAGGGCACCACCGACGTCGATGTGCCGCAGGCCGTCTCGGAGGCGTTCGTCGACGCGGCGGCGAAGGCGGGGGAGACGGTGGGCCTGACCCTGCTGCCCGATGTCGGCCACTACCCGCTGATCGACCCGGCCGGCGACGCGTGCGCGGTGGTGGCGGAGGAGCTTGCCCAGCTCGCCTGGTGAGCGGGCGGTCCGGCGCCGGTGGGGCCCGTAGTACTTGCGACGGACGGCGCAGGATCCGTATCGCTGCTGACGACCCGGGCCGATCCGGCCCCTACCTTGGGAACGTGACCGAGACCAAGAGCAGAAGCCCCGAGATCAGACTGGCCGCAGGGGCGTTGGGCGGCCTGCGGCAGGACCTTTTCCGCAACGCCTTCGAGTACCGTCCGCTGAAGCGGATGCGGACCGACGGGCCGCTGCTGCGGCAGCTGCCGGAGCGGATGCGTGAGCGTGCCGCCGGGACACCCCATGTGCTGGTCGGGGCCGCCGCACTGCTCACGGCCTTCGTGGGCCTCGTCTCGTCGGACTCCATCGGTCTGAGTTCCGTGGTCGACCTCGCCCTGATCGTGCTGCTCCCTGTGGGCTCCGTACTGATGACGCTGGTCAGGCCGGTCGGCGCGTTCTGGATTTCGATGGCACTCACCCCGTTCGCAGCGGTCGCCAGCGGTGGCTACTGGCCATGGGCGCCGAGCACCTTCCTCTCGCATCTGACGGTGCTGGTCGTGGTCGCGGCCCGGACCCGGCCCCGTACCGCCGCCTGGATGTGGGGCTTCACCACGGTGTTCGGCGCCGTGCTGGAGAACTTCGGCGGCTGGTACCGCTCCTCGACCACCTCCGCCTTTGCCCTGGCCTCCGCGTTCGCGCTGCTGGTGGTGGCCGTGGTGCAGATCCGTCGCGACGCGGAGCGCGAGGTCACCGTGCAGCGCACGGTGACCGCTGTCGAACGCGACCGGCGCACACTGCTCGAGGAGCGCACCACCATCGCCCGTGAGCTGCACGACGTGGTCGCCCACCACATGTCGGTCGTCGCTATCCAGGCCGAGGCCGCCCCGTACCGGGTGGAGAATCCGCCGCCCGAGCTGGAGCAGGCCTTCGTCACGATCCGGGAGAACGCGGTCGCCGCCCTCACCGAACTGCGCCGGGTCCTCGGCGTCGTGCGGGCCGAGGACTACCAGGCGCCGGACGCCCCGCAGCCCACCCTCGCCCGGCTCGACGGGCTCCTCGCCAATGTGCACGAGGCCGGCCTGGAGACGGAGAAGACGGTCACCGGCGCGGTACGTGAACTGCCGCAGGGCGTCGAGCTGTCGGCGTACCGGATCATTCAGGAGGCCCTCAGCAACACGCTGCGGCACGCACCGGGCGCCACCGCCAAGGTGGAGATCGGCTATGTGCTGGGCGGACTCGGTCTGCGCGTCGTCAACGGGCCGCCGACCGGTCCGGTCAAGCCCTCGCCGGGGGCCGGTCACGGGATCACGGGGATGCGGGAGCGGGTCGCGATGCTGAACGGCGACATGACGGCCGCGGCGACGAAGGAGGGCGGTTACGAGATCGCCGCGTTCATCCCCGTCCAACCCATCTGCGACACGGACGAGCCGAACGGGACGCACACGTCGCACGAGTCGCAGGCGGAACAGGGGGCGAAGGCATGACCATCCCCACCGCCCCGGCCATCCGGGTGCTGATCGTCGACGACCAGATGATGGTCCGCGAGGGCTTCTCGGTGCTGCTCAACGCCATGCCTGGGATCGAGGTCGTCGGCGAGGCCGTCGACGGCCGGCAGGCCATCGCGCAGGTCGCGGCGCTGCGCCCCGATGTGGTGCTGATGGACATCCGGATGCCGGAACTCAACGGCATCGAGGCCACCCGCGAGATCGTCGCCGTCGACGCGGACGCCAAGGTGCTGGTACTGACCACCTTCGACCTTGACGAGTACGTGTACCAGGCGCTGCGCGCCGGGGCGTCCGGCTTCCTCCTCAAGGACGCCTCCGCCCGCCAACTCGCCGACGGGGTAAGGGTGGTGGCCGCCGGCGAGGCGCTGCTCGCCCCGACCGTCACCAAGCGGCTGATCAATGAGTTCTCGAAGCTCGCCGAGACCCCGCGCCCGCCCGCCTTCGCCCGGATCGGCGACCTCACGGAGCGCGAGACGGAGGTGCTCGTCCTCATCGCGCAGGGCCGGTCCAACGCCGAGATCGCCTCGCATCTGGTGGTTGCCGAGTCCACCATCAAGACGCATGTGAGCCGCATCCTGGTGAAGCTGGGGCTGCGCGACCGCACGCAGGCGGCGGTCTTCGCTTACGAGGCCCGGCTGGTCACGCCGTCCTGAGGAGTCCGGGGCACCGGTCGGCGACGAGGCCCGGGGTGGGCGGCCGACGGGACCCAGGGGTGGGTGGTCGACGGCCGTCAGGTCCGGTTAGCGTCCGTATATGCACCCGTCCTCACGTTCCGCGGCCGACGCCCCCTTCGCCCTCTTCGACCCCTGGTCCCCGGCGTTCGTCGCCGACCCGTACCCGGCCTACGCCGCGCTGCGAGCAGCCGGCCGGGTGCACTACTTCGAGCCGACCGACCAGTGGCTCGTCCCGCACCACTTCGATGTGTCCGCGCTGCTGCGCGACCGCCGCCTGGGCCGTACATATCTGCACCGCTTCACCCACGAGGAGTTCGGCCGTACGCCGCCGCCCGCGGAGCACGAGCCCTTCCACACCCTCAACGGCCAGGGGCTCCTCGACCTGGAGGCCCCCGACCACACCCGGATCCGGCGCCTGGTCTCCAAGGCGTTCACTCCGCGTACGGTCGAGCAGCTCGTCCCGACCGTGCGGCGGCTGGCCGCCGGGCTGGTCGACTCGTTCGTCGAGGCGGGAGGTGGCGATCTGCTGACGGCCGTCGCCGAACCGCTGCCCGTGGCCGTCATCGCCGAGATGCTCGGCATCCCGGAGTCCGACCGTGCCCCGCTGCGGCCCTGGTCGGCGGCGATCTGCGGAATGTTTGAACTGAATCCGTCCGACGACACCGCCCGTGCCGCCGTCCGCGCCTCGCTCGACTTCTCCGCGTATCTGCGCGAGCTGATAAAGGAGCGGCGCAAGAACCCCGGTACGGATCTGATCTCCGCGCTCATCGCCGCCCACGACGAGGGGGAGCGGCTGAGCGAGCAGGAGATGATCTCCACCTGTGTGCTGCTGCTCAACGCGGGCCACGAGGCGACCGTCAACACCACGGTGAACGGCTGGTGGACGCTGCTGCGCCACCCCGAGCAACTGGCCGCCCTGCGCACCGACCACGGGCTGCTGCCGACGGCGATCGAGGAACTGATGCGGTACGACACTCCGCTGCAGATGTTCGAGCGCTGGGTCCTCGACGACATCGAGATCGACGGCACAGTCATTCCGCGTGGCTCCGAGGTGGCCCTGCTCTTCGGCTCCGCCAACCGCGACCCGGCCCGCTTCCCGGCCCCGGACGCCCTGGACCTGGCCCGCCGGGAGAACCCCCACATCACCTTCGGCGCCGGCATCCACTTCTGCCTGGGTGCTCCGCTGGCCCGGGTCGAACTGGCCGCTTCCTTCGGTGAGTTGCTGCGCCGCGCCCCGAACCTGCGACTGGTGGCCGAGCCGGAGTGGAACCCGGGCTATGTGATCAGGGGCCTGAAGGAACTGCGCGTCGAGCTGTGACGGGGTGAGCAAAGGGGTGCGGGCCGGGCACGGTGCGGGCCGACGCGCCGGGCACGGTGCGGGCCGGGAGTCAGCACCCCGGCCCGCAGTTCAGTGGCGGTCCTTCCAGTACGTCGAACGCCACCCCGAAGCCGGCAAGGGCCGTCAGGAGCGCCGCCGCCCCGAGTGCCCGCCGCCACTTCCCCTGTACGAGGGCGAAGAGCGCGATCCCGGCCGCGATGCCGCCGAGAGTCATGACCGGCAGCCCCAGCAGGAGCACGTTCCACTCCGACTCGCCCTCGAAGCCGCCGAAGATCCCGCGCCGGCCGTAGGGGGCCCAGGTAAGCATCCCGGCGGCCCCGCCGGCGGCGGCGACCATGCATCCGGCGACCCCGCGGATGGCTTCGCGTCGGTTCTCCATGATCGGGGTGACGCGGGTGCACCAGGGGGAGGTTGCACCCGGGGCGTCCCCGCCCTCGCGTCACGTCAGGACATCGCGTCGCCGCAACGCCGCCACCCCGGCCCCGACCAGCACCACCGCGGTCGCGGTGAGCGCCAGCACCGGGCCCCATTCCATCCCCGTACCCCCCGGCAGCTTCGGCAGATGCGTGAACGGTGATACGTCCATCACCGGCTGCGGCAGATCGATGGCGGGCCCGATCCACCCCAGCGCCAGGCAGATCCCGGCCACGCCCCAGGACGCCGCCGCCGCCTTCGGGAGCGCCCCGTACAGCAGGACCGCCACTGCGCCCAGCAGCCAGATCGCCGGAAGCTGCACCAGCGACGCACCCAGCACGGCCGGGAGTTCGTGGCCGTAGCCGACGGCCAGGCCGAGGCCGCCGACCGCCATGATCAGGGCGGCGCCGCCGAAGGCGATGGCCAGATGACCGGCCGCCCACCCGATCCGGCTCACCCCGCCCGCCAGCACCGGTTCGGCGCGCCCGGCGGTCTCCTCGCCGTGCAGCCGCAGCACCGTCGCGACGATGTACAGCGCCGCGACCATCCCGAGCATCGAGACCATCGCCGCGAGGAACGCGTCGGTCAGCCCGGACTGTCCGCCCATCCGCTCGAAGATCTCCTGCGTCTTCGCGTTGTCGCCGACAAGATCCGCCGCCCCGCCGGTCAGCCCGCCGAAGACGACACCGACCACGGCGAAGGACAGCGTCCACCCGATCAGCGAACCGCGCTGGAGTCGTAGGGCAAGACCGAACGCCGTGGAGATCCGCCCCTGCGCGGGCCCGGGCCGGGTCGCCAGGAAGCTCATGCCGACATCGCGCCGCCCCGCCAGGGTGTACGCGAGGGTGGCCTGGACCGCGATGGCCGCCGCGATGACGAGCAGCACCCACCAGCGCTCGTCCGCGTACGCGCGCACGTTCTCCGCCCAGCCGATGGGGGAGAGCCAGGTCAGCACGGACGAGCCGTCAGCCGTCGCCGAGTCGCCCGCCGCCTTCAGTACGAACGCGGCACCGATCACCGCCGCGGTGAGTCCCTTCGCGAGCCGTGCGCTCTCGGTGAACTGTGCGGCGATCGCGGCGGTGCAGGCGAACAGCATGCCGATCCCGGCGATCGCCAGCGCGAGCGCCACCGCTCCGGCGCCGCCCCCGCCGGACCCGGCCATACCGGCCGTGATCATCAGCGCCAGCGCGGCGTTGGCGATCAGCGCGGCGAGGAGTGCGGCGGTCAGCGGGGCACGGCGGCCCACCATGGCGGAGGAGAGCATCTCCTGACGGCCGGTCTCCTCTTCCTCCCGGGTGTGCCGGATGACGACGATCAGGCTCATCACGGCCGCCAGCGCTCCGCCGAAGCCGACCATCCGCCAGCTGACGAGCCCGCCGACGGAGTCGTCGAAGACCGGTCCGTACAGCGCCCGGAGCGAGCTGTTGGCGTTCATCGACGCGGCGAGCTCGGCGCGCCGGGCGGCCGTGTCGTACAGCGAGGCGAAGGACTTCCCAACGGAGGAGAAGGAAGCGCCGAGCACGATCACCCAGATCGGCATCATGATCCGGTCGCGCCGCAGCGCGAGCCTCAGCAGGGGCCGGGTGCCGGCGAGCTGCCCGGTAGCGGACCCGGTCCGGCGTCCCGCGCCGGCCGGTGCGGTCATGGTCACGGCAGTCATCGCGCCGCCACCCCCGCACCCTCGCCGCTGTCCGTCGTGCCGGCCGTGCCCGTCGCGTCGGTCGCGTAGTGACGCAGGAAGAGCTCCTCCAGCGTGGGCGGGGTGCTGGTCAGCGTCCGTACCCCTGATGCGGAGAGCGACTTGAGGACCGCGTCCAGCTTGTCCGTGTCTACCTGGAGCGTGACCCGCAGGCCCTGGACGTCGAGGTCATGGACGCCGGGCAGATGCGCGAGCCCGTTGGGGGCACCGGCCAGCTCGGCGCTGATGTTCGTACGGGTCAGATGGCGCATGTCCGCCAGCGAACCCGTCTCCACCGTCTGCCCCTGGCGGATGATGCTGACCCGGTCGCAGAGCGATTCGACCTCGCTGAGGATGTGGCTGGACAGCAGGATCGTCCGCCCGCGCGCACGCTCCTCGGCGACGCAGTCCTGGAAGACCTCTTCCATCAGCGGATCGAGACCGCTCGTCGGCTCGTCCAGGATCAGCAGATCCACATCGGAGGCGAACGCGGCGACGAGGGCGACCTTCTGCCGGTTTCCCTTGGAGTACGTACGCCCCTTCTTCGTCGGGTCGAGCTCGAACCGTTCGACGAGGTCGGCGCGCCGGGTCCGGTCGAGGCCGCCGCGCAGCCGCCCGTACAGATCGATCACCTCGCCGCCGGAGAGGTTGCGCCACAGCGTGACGTCACCCGGGACGTATGCCACCCGCCGGTGGAGTTCGACCGCGTCGCTCCACGGGTCGCGGCCGAGCAGCTGGGCGGCGCCGGAGTCGGCCCGCAGCAGCCCCAGCAGCACCCGGATGGTGGTGGACTTCCCGGACCCGTTGGGCCCCAGGAAGCCGTGGACCTCACCGGTCTCGACCGTGAGGTCGAGACCGTCCAGCGCGTGCGTCCGACCGAACGACTTGTGCAGCCCGGCCACCGTGATTGCCTTCGTCATGCTTTTGAAGATACGCTACTTTCACAAACTTGTGAAGTTAAGGAAGCGTATAAAGTTGGGGGCGCGGCGGGGGCCGGGGAATCAGGGGAGACGATCGGGTCATGACCAGCGAAACCGAACAGAGCATGCGCGACGAGCGGGATGCGGAGGCCGTGTCGCGGTTCGTGGAGCGGTTCGCGTCCGACATGACCGAAGCGGGGATGCAGCGGATGGCGTCCCGTGTCTTCGCCGCGCTCCTCGCGGACGACGACGGGTCGATGACCTCCGCCGAGCTCGCCGTGGCGCTGCAGATCAGCCCGGCGGCCGTATCCGGTGCGGTCAGTTACCTCACGCAGGTCAGCATGATCGGCCGCGAGCGCGACCCCGGCTCGCGCCGGGACCGCTACCGCCTGCACGAGGAGGTCTGGTACACCACCTTCACTCAGCGCGACCGAGTGATCACCCGCTGGGAGAACACCCTCAAGGACGGCGCCCGCACCCTGGGCGAGCACACCCCGGCCGGCGCCCGGCTCGCCGAGACCGCGGCGTTCTTCGAGTTCGTGCAGTCGGAGCTGAGCGGCATGATGGACCGCTGGCGCGAGCACCGCAAGACACTCGACCTGCCGATGGCCGACGGCCGCAGCCACGCCTGACGGCCCCGCACGGCGCCCGTCACACCGGCCCGGGGACCGCATCCGTCAGGGATTCCAGGGCCCCGGGGTCGGACGGATCGACGTTCCGGTACAGGTCCGCCGGCCAGTACGGGCGGCCTTCGATCCACGCGACCACCACCGGAATCCCGTTGAGCCACCCCCGCAGTTCGACGGTGCCGACCGGCGCGGGCAGTCCTGCCCAAGGGCATTTGTCCGGCCCCGGCGGCAGGAGCCGCAGCTGGCCCTGCCGCGGAGGGTCGTCGTCGACCCAGCCCACCTTTCCGGCCGGCCCGCCCGGAGGCTACCCCTCGCCCACCGGCAGCATCAGCCCCCAGGCCCCCGGCCGTACCGTCCAGGTCCTCGTCCGGACCGGGCCGCCGACCTGTATGTCCGCGCGGTAGCGGAAGTCAGCACCCGAGACCGTGACGGCTTTCACCTCCGCCGTGACCGGTTCGGACGCCGGTGTGCGGATCACCACCTCCGCGAGGCCCCCGTCGCCGCCCTGCGAGGTCACCGTCACCGACTCGACCGGGCGGTCCAGGTCGTTCAGCAGGACGCCGTCCGCCTCGACGCGCAGCCGGTGCGTGCGCGGCGGGGCGGGGGGCGTCGACGGGGTGGGGCGCACCAGGGTGCGGACCAGGGTGCGGCAGGTGTCCCAGACCGCCGTGACCCCCGTATGAGCGGCCACCGCGCCCGGCAGCGCGCTCAGGGCCGGGATGTGCAGCGTGCCCAGGACGACGCCGTCGCTGTCGTCGACCAGCAGGTCGAGCCTGCGCACGGCACCGTCCAGCGCGGTGCGCGCCGCCGCCACCGCGCCCAGGGGCACGCCGAGCGAATGGGCGAGTTCCAGCGCGGCCGCGGCGCCGACCGGGATCAGCGAGAGCGCGGCCTGGGCCGGCTCCCGCTCCCGGTGCAGCAGGGACACCGCCCGCCGCAGCGCCCGGTCGTCGCCGACCACCACCGGCCGCCGACTGCCCCGGCGGGACAAGGCCCGCGCGAACTCCTCGGGCCCGTCGGGCAGACAGATCTTGGCGTGCGAACCGGCGCTGAGCACGTCCTTCGCGATACGGACGGACTCGCCGTCGGTCCGGCGGGCTACCGGGTCGATGACCACCAGCAGCTGGTGCGCACCGTCGCCGGGGGGCTGGGCAGCCGACACCTCGGTCCTTCCTCGGGTAGCATCTTGGTGCAAGAGCCCCTTGCGCTATTGCGCCAGGGGCTTCGTCTATTCCGGGGCACCCGGTTCGACGGTTCAGGCCTTGTCGTACATCGTCGTACGGCATGTACGACGTTTACGTACGCCCCCTGACCTTGGACATGCCCCGCCCGGAAGGGGTGTACGCCTGTGCCCGCACTTGTGCTGCTCGGTGCTCAGTGGGGTGACGAGGGCAAGGGAAAGGCCACCGACCTCCTCGGTGGATCCGTGGACTATGTGGTGCGCTACCAAGGCGGCAACAATGCCGGCCATACGGTGGTCGTCGGTGACCAGAAGTACGCACTTCATCTCCTCCCCTCCGGAATCCTTTCGCCGGGGTGTACCCCGGTCATCGGAAACGGTGTCGTCGTCGACCCGGCCGTCCTGCTCTCCGAGCTGAGTGGGCTGAACGATCGCGGCGTGGACACGTCCAAGCTGCTGATCAGCGGTAATGCCCATTTGATCACCCCGTACAACGTCACGGTCGACAAGGTGACGGAACGGTTCCTCGGCAAGCGCAAGATCGGCACGACCGGCCGGGGTATCGGCCCGACGTACGCCGACAAGATCAACCGTGTGGGCATCCGCGTCCAGGACCTCTACGACGAGTCGATCCTGGAGCAGAAGGTCGAGGCGGCCCTGGAGCAGAAGAACCAGCTCCTCGCCAAGGTCTTCAACCGCCGAGCCATCGAGTCCGGCAAGATCGTCGAGGAGATGCTCCAGTACGCGGAGCAGATCAAGCCGTACGTCGCCGACACGACGCTGGTCCTGAACAATGCCATCGACGCGGGCAAGGTCGTCCTCTTCGAGGGCGGTCAGGGCACGCTGCTCGACGTCGACCACGGCACGTACCCCTTCGTCACCTCGTCGAACCCGACCGCGGGCGGCGCCTGCACCGGGGCCGGCGTGGGCCCGACGAAGATCAGCCGGGTCATCGGCATCCTCAAGGCGTACACCACCCGCGTCGGCGCCGGCCCGTTCCCGACGGAGCTGCTCGACGAGGACGGCGAGGCGCTGCGCCGGATCGGTGGCGAGCGCGGTGTCACCACCGGCCGCGACCGTCGCTGCGGCTGGTTCGACGCGGTCATCGCGCGGTACGCGACCCGGGTCAACGGTCTCACCGACTTCTTCCTCACCAAGCTGGACGTACTGACCGGCTGGGAGCAGATCCCGGTGTGCGTCGCGTACGAGATCGACGGCAAGCGCGTCGAGGAGCTCCCGTACAGCCAGACCGACTTCCACCACGCGAAGCCGGTCTACGAGATGCTGCCGGGCTGGTCCGAGGACATCACGAAGGCCAAGACCTTCGCTGATCTGCCGAAGAACGCGCAGGCGTACGTGAAGGCGCTGGAGGACATGTCCGGCGCCCCGATCTCCGCGATCGGCGTCGGCCCCGGCCGCACCGAGACCATCGAGATCAACTCCTTCCTGTAGGAGTTTCTGCAGGAGACGCCAAGAGGGCCGGGACGGTGAGTCCCGGCCCTCTTGGCGTCCGGTCAGTCCTCGCCGCAGATCCGCAGCCCCTTCGGTGTCGCGCACGGCAGATGCCCGTGCGTGCGGATCACGTCCTGGCCGCTCCCCCGGCTCAGATAGCCCAGGAAGCTGGAGGCCAGGGAGTCGGCGGGCGGCCGGCCGTAGGTGTAGGCGTACTCGATCTCCCGGTACGGGTACGTGCTGGAGCCGATCGTGTCGACGGACGGGACGGTGGAGTCGATGGCGAGCTGGTGCGCTCCCGACAGCTTGGTCCCGGCGCGTAGTTCGCTGTAGCCGATCGCGCCGTCCAGCCGGCCGACGGCGGCCAGGACCTGTTCGGTGGAGTCGAGTTCGCAGCGGACGACCCTGGCCTGTGTGTCGTCCTTGGTGGCGCAGTCGCGGGAGGACTGGGCGGGTTCGTTGCGGCCGAGTACGCGGCGCTGGAAGACCTCGCGGGTGCCGGAGTTGGCGTCCCGGCTGACCAGGCGGACGGGCAGGTCGGGCCCGCCGAGCACCTTCCAGTTGCGGATGTCGCCCTGGTAGATCTTCCGGATGTCGGCGAGGGCCAGGTTCTTCAGCGGTACCCGGTCGTTGACGACGAGGTGGAAGAGCGAGACGGCGACCCGGCTCTCGCGCAGCTGCGGGAAGCCGTCCGGCTTGGGGCCGTCGGAGAGGGCGATCAGTGCGGGTGAGCCGGACTTCCCGGCCTCGGCTCCCCGGTCGGCGAGCTCCCGTATCCCGGCGTTGCTGCCGTGCGTGTCGACGGTGACGGTGGAGCCCTCGCACTCCTTCTCGTACTTCTTCGCCAGCTCACGTACGACTGGCCCGAAGGCGGTGGAACCGGTCACCGTCAGACTGCCCCGGGCGCAGCCGATCGGGGGCGGGGTGTCGTCCCGTATCAGGATGATCGAGGCCAGCGTGATGACGCAGACGGTCAGTGCCACGGTGATCAGCCGGGCGGCCCGGCCGAAGAGCGGCGGCTTGTCGTCGGGGCGGGCAGCGCGGTTCGGTGTCACCTCGCCGTCCCGGATGCCGCCCGTGATCCTGATCGGGCTGTCCACGGTCGCCCCGGTGAGCAGCACCAGCAGCTTGAAGTGCTCGCCCCGGTTGAGCGGTACGCGCGGCAGCCGGATGAGCGGGCCGCTGTGGCGCATCCCGCCGGCCGGGGTGAAATGCTCCATCAGATGGTCGGCGCCGGGCGACTGGGTGACCGCGATGCCGCGGACCGTGCGACCGGTGAACTCGACGGTCAGCCCGTGCAGTTCGCGGCCTGTGTAGTCGTTGTCGGCGATGGACTGCGAGCCGTCGTTCTCGATCCGCAGCAGGACGAGCGTGGCATCGGCCATGTCCGGCGTCTCGCTGAAGAGACCGAGCCGCACATTGGCCCGGCCCTGACTGACGTCGCTGCCGATCGGGGTGTCCATCTGGACCCGGTAGCCGATGCGCTTGCGGCGGGGGACGCGGCGCTCGTACCAGAGCACTCCGACGGAGGCCAGGACACCCAGTACGGCGGTCGCCACGGCCACGATGTTCTCGGCGCTGAACCACTCCACGGCTTCCTCGCACTCCCCTCGTTGAACGCGTGTACGTGCGCTGGTGCGGGTCCGGTGTGCAGTTCGGGTCACCGTATATGCGACGTAAGGGAGTTGGGGCCGCAAATCGGGTCCTGTCGGCCGACGTTCGCCCGCCGTTCGCCCACTGGTCCCGTCGGTGGCGCGCGGGCTTCGGCGAGACGGTCCGCTCGCTCAACGGCGCCCTGGAGTGCGACGGCGGCAACCCCGCCTCGGTCGCGGCCCGGGGCGCCACGTACGAGCGGATCACCGGCATCCTCGGCGCGGCGCCGGGCTCCCGGCTGTACTGCTGACGGCCGAATGCCGCGGCGCCGTGGACGACTTGGGCCTGCCCGGCCCGGCGGTGCGGACGCCGACCGGAGTGCTCAGCGGAAGGCCGCAGCATTGCGTTCGGCCCACGCGGCGAAGGTGCCCGCCGCCCGGCCCAGGACGCGCTCGGCATCGGGGCTCACCCGCTGCTCCTCCTCGGTGGGTTCGCCCAGGATGGCCAGCGTGCCCTCGACCACGGGGAGCGGCATGAACCGCGCCATCAGCGTGTGGGCCTCCTCGCGGGTCTGCTCGGTGAACCGCACCGGTTCGCCCAGCGCGGCCGCGATCGCCGTCGCCCGCTCGCGCGGGGTGGTCGGCGCGGGACCGGTCAGGGTGTATGTGGCACCCGCGTGAGCGTCCTCGCGCAGGACGGCGGCGGCGACCGCGGCCACGTCGGCCGGGTCGATGAAGGGCAGACCGACGTCACCGAACGGTGCTGCGGCCTCCCGCCGAGTACGGATCGACTCGGCCCACGCGAGGGCATTGGTGTCCATCCCGCCCGACCGCAGGACCGTCCAGTCGAGCCCGGACTCCCGCACGGCCGTCTCGAACAGAAGGGGATGCCGGTACGCCTCCGGGCGGGTTCCCGCGCCCTGCGAGGACAGCAGTACCACCTTGCGAACCCCGGCGGTTTTCGCCACCTCCAGAATGCCGTGCGGGTCGTCGCCCGCCACCAGCAGGAACAGCGCCGTTGCCCCGTCGAACGCGACCCGCAGACCGGCCGGCTCGGCCAGGTCGGCGGCCGTCGCCCGGACCCCCGGCGGTACATCGGCGTCGGTGATGTGCCGGGCCACTGCCGTCACCGGCACCCGGGCATCGGTAAGCATCCGCACCAGCGCCCGCCCGACGTTCCCGGTCGCACCTGTCACCACGATCATGCCGGTCTCCCTTGTTGAGAATGAGTCGGTGAGCCGAGTTAGTCAGTCGACTCACTTGCTTCGCTTGGCGGGACGCTAGCACAGGCGGACCGGTCGCTGTCTATAGTTAGTCGGGTGACTGACTCAATGGATGCCCGGCGCCCTCGGGCGAAGGCCGCCGACAAGCGGCAGCGGTTGATGGCGGCCGCCGCCCGGGTCCTGCACGAGCAGGGCGTGGAACGCACGACCATCGCGGACATCGCCCAGGCCGCCGACGTCCCGGCGGGCAACGTGTACTACTACTTCAAGACCAAGGGGGAGCTGGTCGAGGCCGCCCTCTCCGAACACACCAGGCACCTGGAAGCCCTCACCGGCAGCCTCGATCAGCTCGCCGATCCGCGCGAACGCCTGAAGGGCCTCGTGGACGCGTGGGTCGGGCAGCGCGATACCGCGGCCCGCTACGGCTGCCCCACCGGCACCCTCGCGGTCGAACTCGACAAGCGCGCCGAGGGCGGTCTCGACCTGTCGGTGGGCCAGGTCATCCGCCGTCTGCTGGACTGGGTGGAGCGGCAGTTCCGCGAGATGGGGGTGGCCGACCCCGAAGGTCTCTCGCTGACGTTCGTCGGCGCCTACCAGGGCATGTCGCTGCTCTCCAGCGCTCTGCGCGATCCGGAGATCATGACCCGCGAGGGTGCCCGCCTCGTCCGCTGGCTCGACACGCTGACCTGACGCGGATGGCCGGGCCCGAGTGCCGCCGGCTGCTGACCGGCCGACCGGTCCGACGTTCCGCATGCTGGACGGGCCCGAAGGTTTTACCTTCGGGCCCGTCCGTTTTGCGGCGCATGATCCGGATGAACTCCTTCCGGAATTCCTCCTGTTGAGAGCGGGTCCGGCGGCGCGAAAGTGCTGCGGGCCCGCCTGTGAACGCTCCTTCGGGAAGGTTTCCCAATGTTGGTCTAGACCTTGACAGGTTCAGACCAGCGGCGCTTGAGTGACCGTCAACCCCCCATGGCGGCGCACCGTCCAGCTCGGTGCGCCGTACCGAAGGAGTGATCACGTGATCAGACGCATCATGGGCCTGCTGGCCGCGCTGGGCGCGGTCGTCGCGATGGTCGTCGTTCTCCCTGCCGGCACCGCCGCGGCAGCCGACTGCGCGGCACCCTGGAATTCCTCGTCCGTCTACACCGGCGGCGGAGCGGCCTCCTACAACGGGCACAACTGGACCGCCAAGTGGTGGACCCAGAACGAGGCCCCCGGCAGCTCCGACGTCTGGGCGGACCAGGGCAGTTGCGGCGGTGGCGGCGGAACGGACCCGGGCACCCCGTCCGGCTTCGTCGTCAGTGAGGCGCAGTTCAACCAGATGTTCCCGAACCGGAATCCGTTCTACACGTACAGCGGACTGACCGCGGCGCTGAGCGCCTACCCGGGCTTCGCGAACACCGGCAGCGACACCGTCAAGCGCCAGGAGGCGGCGGCGTTCCTCGCCAACGTCAGCCACGAGACGGGCGGTCTGGTGTACGTGGTCGAGCAGAACACGGCCAACTACCCACACTACTGCGACAGCAGCCAGCCCTATGGCTGCCCGGCCGGCCAGTCCGCGTACTACGGCCGCGGCCCTATCCAGCTCAGCTGGAACTTCAACTACAAGGCCGCCGGTGACGCTCTCGGCATCGATCTGCTGGGCAACCCGTACCTGGTCGAGCAGAACGCCTCGGTCGCCTGGAAGACCGGCCTCTGGTACTGGAACACCCAGAACGGCCCCGGCACCATGACCGCCCACAACGCCATGGTGAACGGTGCCGGATTCGGCGAGACCATCCGCTCCATCAACGGTTCCCTGGAGTGCAACGGCGGCAACCCCGCCCAGGTCCAGAGCCGTATCGACCGCTACCAGGCATTCGTATCGATCCTCGGCACCACCCCTGGCTCCAACCTGAGCTGCTGACCCGCAGTCCGTAGATCCGCGGTATGCGGATCCGTAGCTGCGGGTCCCCCCACCCGACGGGGGCGTGCCCGGCCCCGGCCGGACACGCCCCCCGTTCGGTTCACACGGCGGCGTCCGCTCCCGCGACGTCCAGGGCCCGGAAGGCCAGCCACAGGTCGTAACGAGCACTCGGCGTCTGCAGCAGCGAGCGCTGAAGAATCGACTCGAGCCGCGCGAGGCGTTTACGGGCCCCCGGCACCGAAATGCCCAACGCGGCGGCCGTCGGGCCGAGTTGGGCCTCGCACTCCAGCCAGGTACGGAGCGTTGCCCGCGGGTCGGCGGCGGTCCGGGAAGAGCGGGACGTGGTGAGCGGGCGCAGCTGCTGGGCCGCCCATTCCTGGACGGCCGGGCCGCGCAGGATGTCGTCCAGCCGGTGGGGCGGCGCAGGCATTGCCCCGGCCGGGCCGACCGTCCGGGGCACGGTGGGCGTGGCGCGGATGCGCAGGGCCAGGTCGAGGGCGGCCTGGTCGGCGACCCGGTTCAGGTCGAGGCCGAGCAGCTCGCCGATCAGCCGGAGCCGTGCGGCCAGGGTGTTTCGGTGGATCTTCAGATGCTGGGTCGCGTGCGAGGAGAACGCGAGCCAGGAGGAGAGGGTCGCCGCGAGCTCCTGGCTGCCCGGGTCATGGCTGCGCCGTGGCAGATGCGTGAGCAGCGGGTGCAGCAGCGCATCCGCCCACTGCGCGCCGGCCGCACCGGCGACCAGGGCGGCCTCCGGCGCCGAGCCGAAGCGGGCATGCCGGGCGGGCAGCCCGCGGGCCACGGCCAGGGCATGGAACGCCTGGCGGTATCCGGTCGCCGTGTCGGACAGCGGTACGTCCTCGCTCGCCCCCACGACACACTCGTCCACCACGTCGGCGACCCGCAGACCGAGCTGCTGTTCGGCCGCGTCCGGGCCCGCCGGCACGACGAGGATCAGATGACGTGCGTACACCGGACACCGCACGATCCAGGACCGGCCGCCGGAGAGTTCCGCGCAGATCCGTGCCACCTCGTCCCGGCGCCCGCCCGGGCACTCCACGACACACACTCGGACGGGGTCGGGCAGCGTGGGCTTCAGAGCGCCCGCCACCTGATGGGCGATGGACAACTGGCCGGTCATGAGCAGATGCAGCACTGCTTCCCGGCTGCGGGACTCCGCGAGGTCCACGCGGCGGCGCTTGCGCTCCACGGTCTCCGCGGCCCAGCACATGGCGAGAGGCAACGCCACGTCGGAGAGAAGCGTGACGAGTCCGTCCGGCAGCGGGCGCGGGGCGACGACGGCCAGGACCGGGGGAGAGACATTCGGCGGGCCGTCCAGCGGGAACAGCAACGCGGTGTGCGGCCCCCTGTCGAACGAGAAGGAGTGTGCGCCGAGTGACGCCAGTTCCCTCACGCCCTCGGTGGCCAGCGCGGCGGCCTCGACGCCCGTACGGTCCGGGGTCCGGGTCACGCCGTGCAGAACGGTGCCGTCACCGTCGAGCAGTCCGGCCCAGCCCTCCGCCCGGCCGGACACCCAGCGCAGGAGCTCCTGCGATCCGCCGGATCGGGCCATCCGGTACATCCGCAGCACGTCGTCGGCCCGTTCCCGCGCGTGCACGCGTCCTCCGCCTCTGTGTCCCTGAGTTACTGCGTACCTGTCAAAAAACCGGAGTGCAGCGTATCGGTCTGGCTGTGCGGATTGTTACCCCTGGCGGCCCACGCAGTGCGAACTGAATCTTTATGTCGCGTACCCGAAGTCCTAAAGTCCGAACACGGTTGCGGGGCTCTTCGGGGGAGGGGCACGGGGACGACGGCCGCGGCTCACGGGGGTGGCCGCTGTCGTCGGCCGCGACCGTCCTTCTTTCTCCCGTTGTCAGTGGTGGCCCCTAGTGTCGGCTCACGATCACGATCGCGATCAGAGACGACCGGGAGAGGCCGCCGCCATGGAGTTCCGCATTGAGCGCAGCGCACTGACCGACGCCGTGGCCTGGGCGGCCCGGGTGCTGCCCACGCGCTCGCCCGTTCCTGTGCTGGGCGGGCTGCTGTTGGAGGCTTCCGACGGCCGGCTGCGCATCTCGGGCCTCGACTACGAGGCGTCCGCGTGCATCGAGGTGGAGGCGGAGACCGTACGGGCCGGGAAGGTGCTGGTCATGGGCCGTCGGCTGCTCGATGTCTGCCGGGTGCTGCCCGAGGGGGCGGTGCAGTGCGCGGTCGAGGGCTCACGGTTCTCGCTGATGAGTGACAGTGCCCGGTTCGGACTCTCGGTGCTGCCGTTCGACGACTATCCGGCGCTGCCGTCGCTGCCGGAGGTGCTCGGCGCGGTGGACGCGGAGGAGTTCGCCGCGGCCGTCGCCCATGTGACGGTGGCGGCGGGCCGGGACGACACGTTGCCGACCCTGACCGGTATCCGGCTGGCGCTCGACGGCGACACGATGACGCTCGCCGCAACGGACCGCTACCGGTTCGCGGTACGCACGCTCCCCTGGAAGCCCGGGAAGGACGGCGTCTCGGCCGATGTCGTGGTCTCCGCCCGCAGGCTGACCGAGATCGCCCGCTCCTTCGGCCGGGCCGGAATGGTCCAACTCGCGCTGGACGGTGGTTCGGCCGGTTTCGAACTGGCCGGGATGCGCACCACGGTGCGTCTGCTGGACGGCCGACTGCCGCGCCACGACAAGCTGTTCGCGATGACGGACCCCGCCCGCGCGGTCCTGGACCGGGCGCCCCTCGTCGAGGCCGTCAAGCGCGTATCCGTGGTCGCGGAGGGCGGCAGCCCGCTCCAACTCACGTTCTGCGGTGAATCGGTGCTGCTGCAGGCGGGTTACGAGGACGACGTCGCCTCCCAGCGTCTGCCTGCCGTCCTCGACGGCACCGATGAGCTGACGGTCGCCTTCAACCCCTCGTACCTGATGGACGCCCTGGCCTCGTTCGACGCACCAGTGGTCCGGTTCGACCTGATGGGCCCCGGCCAGCGTGCGATGGTCACCGGATGGACGTCCCGGGAGGACGCGGCGGACGAGGCGGCGTGCCCGGTCCACCAGCATCTGTTGATGTCGGCCAGGCCGTTGGTCTAGCGCGACCCGGATACCTCCCGGATGCCCCCGTGAGCGCCCGGCTCGGTTCAGTTCATCGCTGTGTGGGCGCGTTGGCTCAGATGGGCCGGGGCCTCGATGCCCGGGGGCAGCAGGGGGTCCGGTCGCAGCTCGCCCCAGGTCGTGTGCAGGGGCAGCACGCCCGCCCACAGGCCGAGTTGCGCGTCCTCGCTGTCGCCGTCGTCCGGTGCCCCGGTACGTATCTTCACCGATGCCTCGTCCAGCGGCAGAGCGAGCAGGGACGTCGCGGCGAGTTCCTTGCGGCTGGGGCGGCGGGCGTAGTCCCACTGGCCGGGTGTCGCCTGCTCGGTCAGGCAGCGCAGGCCTGCGAGCTTCTCGTCCGGGTCGGTGATCAGGCGGGGAGTGCCGAAGACCATGGCACTGCGGTAGTTGACGCTGTGCTCGAAGACCGACCGGGCCAGGACGAGGCCGTCGACGTGAGTGACGGTGACACAGACCGTCGCTTCGGGGGAGGCGACCAGGCTGCGGCTGGCGACGGAGCCGTGGAAGTAGAGGGTGGTGCTGTCGGCGCCGTAGACGGTGGGGACCACCAGGAGGTTTCCGTCGACGGTGACACCGAGATGGCAGACGAAGCCGGCCCCGAGGATCGCGTCGAGTACGTCGCGGTCGAGGCTCCCCTGTTCGCGGAGACGGCGGTGGCGGGTGCGTCCGGTTTCCGGCAACTGCTGGTCATGGGGCGGGATGCTCAGGGCGTTGGTCACGGGTTCGGTCACGGGTTCGGGGCCTTTCGCTGTGTCGTGGCCGACGGGCGGCCGGTGGCCGCATCGAGCAACTCGGGCTCGTTCAGAGTACGCAGGAGAATCCAGCCGAGCGCGGGCAGTGCGATCAGCGGTGCGAGGGCCGTCTGCAAGGAGGTGGCGTCGGCGACGGCGCCGATGACCGGTCCGGCGATACCGCCGATGCTGACGGTCAGGCCCAGCGTGATGCCCCCGGCGGTGCCCACACGCCGGGGCAGGTAGTCCTGGCCGAGGGTGACGTGCAAGGAGAACGGCACATACAGAGCGGCCGAGGTGAGCGCGACGAACCCGTAGAACAGCGGACCGGGCACGAAGACCACACCCGCCACCGCGAGGACGGTCGAGGCGTACGACCACTGGACGACCGGGATGCGGCCGTGGCGGGCGGCGAGCCTCCCACCGGCCACGGTGCCCACAGCGCCCCCGAGGTAGAGGACGAACAGCGCGGCCGTACCGGCGAACTCCCCTCCGCCGGTGCGCTGGCGCACGTACAGCGAGATGAAGGCGCTGAGGCCGACGAAGACGACCGAGCGGCACACGATGGCCCCCGACAGCTTCAGGAACGATGCCCAGTCGTCCCTGCCGGGCGCCTGACCCGCCGGGGAGTCCGCAGCCGTGGCGGGGACGTCGATGCCCCGCAGCGCGGCCACGCACAGCGCCACGCCCGCGAGGGCCGGAACGACCAGCAGCGGCGAGGCGCGCAGACCCCCGGTGGCGACGACGGCGGAGACCATCAACGGTGCGGCGGCGAAACCCAGGTTGCCGCCGAGGGAGAACCAGCTCATCGCGGTATGGCTGCCGCGGGCGGCCATGCGGGCCACGCGGGCCGCTTCCGGGTGGTAGGCGGCCACACCGATCCCCGACACCGCCACGGCCGCCAGGGTGAGGGCATAGGAATCGCCGACACCGGCGAAAGCGACCCCGGCCCCGCACACCAGCGAACTCACCGGCAACAGCCAAGGCATCGCCCACTTGTCGGTCAAGGCACCGAACAGCGGCTGTACGACCGAGGACAGCAGGGACGCGGCCAGCACGACACCGGAGGCGGCGGCGTACGTGTAGGCACGCTCGGAAACGAAGAACGGCACCAGCGCGGCCACCGCTCCCTGGTAGATGTCCACGCAGGCATGGCCCAGGGACAGCAGCGTGATCGGACCGGTACGAGAGGTACGGGTTGTCGGCACACGACCATCGTCGCCACGGTGCGGCCTGGCGCGCTTCCGATAAAATGCCAAAGTATGCCGGATATCCGCCACACTCCCGAGGCGCCCACCCGCACCCAGGTGCTCGCTCCGGGAGAGCACATCGACGCGCACCGCCACGACGACCACCAGATCATCTACGCGGGCTCCGGTGTCCTGGCCGTGACAACCGCCGCCGGCACCTGGTTCGCCCCCGGGACCCGCGCCATCTGGGTGCCCGCCGGATGCGTCCACGCCCACCGCGCCCACGGCCGCCTCGATCTGCACCTGCTCGGCCTGCCCGCCGGCACCAACCCACTGGGCCTCGACGACCCCACCGTCCTCGCCGTCAGCCCCCTGCTGCGCGAACTGATCCTCGCCTCGACCCGCGGCCCCCTCGATGACACCCCCGAACGGCGCCGCCTGCGCGCGGTCCTGCTCGACCAGCTGCGCGCCTCACCCCAGCAGCCCGTCCAGTTGCCCGCGCCCACGGACGCCCGTCTCGCGGCCGTCTGCGAACTCCTGCATCACAACCCCGCAGACCCTCGCAACCTGGCCGCCCTGGCAACCACGGCGGGAGCCGGCGAACGCACCCTCAGCCGCCTCTTCCGCCGCGAGCTGGGCATGACCTTCCCCCAGTGGCGCACCCAGCTACGCCTCTACCATGCCCTGCGCATGCTGGCCGAGGACATGCCGGTCACCACGGTCGCCCATCGCTGCGGCTGGTCCTCCACCAGCGCCTTCATCGATGTCTTCCGCCGAGCCTTCGGCTACACCCCCGGAACCCACAACCGCCGTCCCTGACAGGGGTGCGGGGCCGGGGTGTGCCTGGCCCCGTGAACCGTCAGTTCGCCCAGGTGAGGAACGTCGACCAGGCGTCGGGGGCGACCGCGAAGGTGGGCCCCTCGGGCACCTTGGAGTCCCGGACGTGGACGGCGTGGGGGCAGGTGGCGACCTCGATGCACTCGCCGCCGCTGTCGCTGCTGTACGAGGACTTGTGCCAGTCGAAGGCCACCTCGATGCAGTTACCGCCGCCACTGTCGCTGTAGCTGGACTTGAACCACTGCAGGGTGTTGCTCATTCCTCTACTCCTGCCAACCGCTCGATGAGGTCCAGCGATTCACGAGGACCCATGGCCTGTGACCGGATCTTCGCATAGCGCTGGGCATATGTACTCACCTTCCCCGGGTCGCTGATCAGCAGACTCTCGTCCTGGGGTTCCAGGTAGACGAGGTACTCGTGTTCCGGAGTCTCCACCAGCGTCATTCCGCCGCGAGCGCCTGCGTACTCTCCGAACTTCCCGCAGTCCAGCGCCAGCACGTTGAACGTGACGTTACGACGGCGAGCACACTCAGCGAGGTGCCGCATCTGCGCTCTCATGATGGCCGCATTGCCGATGACCCGGGTGAGCACCGACTCTTCGAGGATCAGCTCGATCATGGGAAGCGGCTCCCGGTCGAACAGCATCTTGCGGATCATGCGAGCCTCCACCAGTTGCTCCACCCGCTGCTCCGGCAGCGGCGGGTAGCCGCCGCCGATCAGTGCTCGTGCGTAGTCCTCCGTCTGAAAGAGGCCGTGCACAACCTGCATCGAGTACAGATGGAGGCTCAGCGCCGCCTGCTCAAGAGGCGCGTGGGGTTTGAACTGCGGCGGGTACGCCTCCATCCGCATGTAGATCCTCGCCTGCTCGAACAAGCCCATGCCGTCCCCGAGTACCCGCTCCAGACCTGCCAGCATCTCGTCGCTGGCAGGTTGCGCGCACGTTTCCATCGCGCTCACGGCCGCCGCCGAGAACCCGATTTCCTTGCCAAGCTGCTCCTGGGTCAACTTCTTCCGGAAGCGTGCCCTTTTGGCAACGTCGGCCACCAGCTTTGCCGTCGGACTCGCCATCTCTTTGTTTTCCGCTCGCGCCATTGCGATCCCTTTTCGACTCAACCGGTCTCAACCGGTCACTACCCTTCCCCGCCGAACTCAACTGAGGTTCAGGGGAGTTCACGCAGGTCAACGGGTGTGCGACGCCCCTCGTCAGTCAGGGGAAACGCTAGCCAACCGGGGGCAGACTGGTCCTGTGAATGCGCCGAAAAGTGAACTGAAACTTGAATGGATTCCGGCTTCCGGATTTCAACTCCGCAAAGCCGGTGTGCAATTCGACGCCGTGCGCGTGGACGGTGACGAAGGGCGGCAGCTCGCTCTCCTGATGGAGGCGATCACGGGCGGGGAGCCGGGGCCCGTCGTCACCGAGGCGAACGGGCGGCGGGCGGTGTACTTCCTGGTCCCGGCCGGGAGCACCGTACGCAAGTCCTGGCCGGACGGGGTGACTCCGCTGAACGCGACTGCGGGCCGGATCAGTTACGTGCCGATCCCCGCCCTGACCGGACGTACCTGGCCACTGGCGTGGCACTTCCCGCCGACGGCGCCCGACAGGTTCGTCCACACCCTGTTGCTGCTGAACGCGGTGTCCGCGCTGCTGGGCTGATCAGTCGGCCTTGGTGTACGTGAGCTGCTCGCCGCTGTCCGTGTTCTCGCGGCGCAGGGAGCCGTCCGGGAGCAGGGTGAGCCTGGTGGGTTTGCCCGCGGTGCAGGACGTCATGGGTTCGCCGACGACGACCGTGGAGGGGCCGACCTCCACTGGGCCGGTCGGGGACGGTTCCGCGGTCAGGTCCGCCTGGAAGACGCAGTGGTAGGAGCCGCCGCCGTCGAGCGGGCCGTCCGCGGTGAGGGTGAGGACGGTCCGGCCGACCGGGCCCTGCTGGATGACGAGTTCCCGGGTGGAGTGGCCCGAGGCGTTGTCGATGGAGCCCGACCAGGTGCCCAGGTAGCCGGCGGGTATGGGGCCGTCGCTGTTCTTCTTTTCGTCGGAGGGGGAGGGATCCGCGTCCGGGGACGACGGATCGTCGGTGACGGGGGAGTCCGAGGCGGTGTGGGACGGGTTGGGCGCCGGCCCCCTGTCGTTCATGAACGCGTAGACGGAGCCGCCCGCGCCGATGGCGACGAGCACGGCGATCGCGACGAGGGCGATGGTCGAACCCCTTCCGCGGCGGGCGGGTTCGGGGCCGGGCTGCGGGACGGCGGGATAGCCGGGGCCGTACGGGGGTGTGGCGCCGAAGCCGGGTTGTTGCTGCTGCGGCGGATATCCGTACCCGGCGTAGTTCTGCTGGGGGCCGAAGGCCTGGCCGGGGTGCGGCTGGGCGGGCAGCTGTGGATAGCCGTACGCGGGGGAGGGCGGCCCGTGGGGCGGGGCGGGCGCGGGGGTGGGGGGCGTCGGGGGGCCGGCCATCGGGGGGAGCGTGTGGACCGCGCCGGGCGTCTGCGGGGCGGGGCGGTCCGTGGGTGCTTCGGGCGCTGGGGGCGCTGCGGGTATTTCCGGTGCCGCGTCCGCCGCCTCGGCAGCGTCCTCCGGGTCCTCGGAGTCCAGCAGTTCCACGGCGTGGCGGCCGAGTTGGGCGATGAGTGCGCCCGGGAGCCAGGGCTCCGTCGTGTCGCCGTCGGCCAGACGTTCCAGGATCGCGTCCGTCGTCGGGCGGGCGGCCGGGTCCTTGTGCAGGCAGTCCCTGACCAGTTCGGCGAGGTCCACCGGGACACCGGTCAGGTCCGGGTCCTCCTGCGCGATCCGGAACATCTGCGCATGCACGCCGCTGTCGGACGCCCCGAACGGAAGCCGGCCGGTCGCCGCGTACGCCAGTACCGAGCCGAGACAGAACACGTCGCACGCCGGGGTCACCCGCTCGCCCCGCACCTGCTCCGGCGCCATGAAGCCGGGCGAACCGACCAGGGCCCCGGTGCGGGTGAGGCCACCGCCTTCGGCGACGGTGTCGAGTGCCCGGGCTATACCGAAGTCGATGACGCGCGGTCCGTCGATCGTCAGCAGGATGTTGGAGGGCTTGAGGTCGCGATGGATGAGCCCGGCGGCGTGGATGGCCTGGAGGGCGTGGGTGAGACCGGCACCCAGGATGTGAACCGAACGCTCGGGCAGGGGGCCGTACACACCGGAAGCCGATCCCACGGGGCCGCCCGCGCGGCCGGAGACGGTGGCCCGGAGGGAGGGCCCGGCGACGTACCCGGTCGCGACCCAGGGCACGGCGGCCTCGGTGTCGGCGTCCAGCACGGGGGCGGTCCAGGCGGAGCCGACCCGGCGGGCGGCGTGCACTTCCTGGCGGAAGCGGTCGCGGAACTCCTGCTGTTCGGCGAGCTCGCCGCGTACCAGCTTGATCGCCACGGTGCGGCCGCGGTCGGAGCGGGCAAGATAGACCTGGCCCATGCCGCCTGCGCCGAGCCGGCCCAGCAGGCGGTAGGCGCCGATGCGTTGTGGGTCGGTGGGCCCGAGATTTTCCATGGTGTGCGTCCTCCCCCGTGCGGCGATACGCCGGAACGCGTTGAGAATAGCGGCGCGCGGTGTGCCCCGGCGGGCGTGGTTCTCAGGCCCGTCCGTGGGGTGCCCCCGGCCCTGCCCCCTGCTCTGTCCTCAATCGCCGGACGGGCTGTCTTTTCGCCGGACGGGCTGCATTCGGCGCCCGTCACAGAGACGGTCACCGGACGGCCCCCGGTTCCCGCTGCCCGCCCCCACCCACCGCGCCGACCCGACACCCTGCCCACCAAAGCGCCCCACGCCATACAAGGTGGCCATGTCGAGCCGCTCCCGGCGCGACCTACGCTCACCGCATGACCCCTCATGCCCCGCATGCCCCGCATGTCGACCCCGCTGCCGGTGCGGCCGTGAAGGCCGCCGACCGCGCGCACGTGTTCCACTCCTGGTCCGCCCAGGGCCTGATCGACCCGCTCGCCGTCGCCGGCGCCGAGGGGGCGTACTTCTGGGACTACGACGGCAATCGCTACCTGGACTTCACCAGCGGCCTCGTCTACACCAACATCGGCTACCAGCACCCCACCGTCGTCGCCGCGATCCAGGAGCAGGCGGGCAAGCTCGCCACCTTCGCCCCCGCGTTCGCGATCGAGGCGCGTTCCGAGGCCGCACGCCTCATCGCCGAGCGCACCCCCGGTGACCTGGACAAGATCTTCTTCACCAATGGCGGCGCGGAGGCCGTCGAGAACGCCGTCCGGATGGCCCGGCTGCACACCGGCCGTACGAAGGTGCTCTCCGCCTACCGCTCGTACCACGGCGCCACCTCCACCGCGATCAACCTGACCGGTGATCCGCGCCGCTGGCCGTCCGACAACGGTTCGGCGGGCGTCGTACGCTTCTGGGCCCCGTTCCTCTACCGCTCGCCGTTCCACGCCGAGACCGAGGCCGAGGAGTGCGCCCGCGCGCTCCAGCACCTGGAGGACACCCTCGCCTTCGAGGGCCCCGCCACCATCGCCGCGATCATTCTGGAGACGATCCCCGGCACGGCGGGCATCATGACGCCGCCGCCCGGCTATCTCGCGGGCGTACGCGAGATCTGCGACCGGTACGGAATCGTCTTCGTCCTCGACGAGGTGATGGCCGGCTTCGGGCGCACCGGCAAGTGGTTCGCCGCCGACCACTTCGACGTGGTGCCGGACCTGATGACGTTCGCCAAGGGCGTCAACTCCGGTTACGTACCGCTCGGCGGTGTCGCCATCTCCGCCGAGATCGCCGCCACCTTCGAGACCCGCCCCTACCCGGGCGGACTGACCTACTCCGGTCACCCGCTGGCCTGCGCCGCCGCTGTCGCCACCATTCATGTGATGGAGGACGAGAAGGTCATCGAGAACGCCGCCCACATCGGCGAGACGGTCCTCGGCCCCGGCCTGCGCGAGCTCGCCGAACGCCACCCGTCGGTCGGCGAGGTCCGCGGCCTCGGCGCGTTCTGGGCGCTGGACCTGGTCCGCAACAAGGAGACCCGCGAGCCGCTGGTCCCGTACAACGCGGCGGGCGAGGCCAACGCGGCCATGGCGGCCTTCGGCGCGGCGGCGAAGAAGAACGGCCTGTGGCCCTTCGTCAACATGAACCGCACCCACGCCGTTCCGGCCTGCAACGTCACCGAGGCCGAGGCCAAGGAGGGCCTCGCTGCTCTCGACGTGGCACTGTCGGTCGCGGACGAGTACACCGTGTAGCGCGGACCCGCGCAGCTCAGCAGTACGGCGCCCCTCCCCTGCCCGGATCCGGGCACGGCGACCCTGGCTTAAGGTGACCCAAGCCGAAAAAGGGGAAGGGGCGCCATGGGCGCGAGCGGAGCTGTAACTCGCAGTACGCTGCGGCAGCAGATCGCGGGCGCGCTGCGTGACGAAGTGCTTGCCGGGCGTTTGCAACCGGGACGGGAGTTCACCGTCAAGCAGATCGCCGAGCTGTACGGTGTCTCGGCCACTCCGGTACGCGAGGCGCTCTTCGACCTCTCCGCGCAGGGCCTGCTCGAATCGGATCAGCACCGCGGTTTCCGGGTGCGTGAGTTCACCGTCGCCGACTACCGGTCGATGGTCGAGGCCCGCACCCTGGTCATGGACGGAGTCATCCGCGGCATCTACCACGGGCCCTCGCTGTCGCCCGCGCAGACGGCGACGTACCCGGACTGCCTGGTCTCCGTACGCCGCAGGGCCCAGGAGGCCGCACGGGCGGCGCAGGGCGGCGACCTCGACATCCTCATCGGCTACGACCTGCGTTTCTGGCGCGAGCTGGGCGCGCTCGTGGGCAACACGTACATCAACGATTTCCTGCACCGGCTGCGCGTCCAGGCCTGGGTGTTCGCGGTGCCGTACCTGCGCCATGACGCGGGCGCCCGGGACTGGCTCTGGCACGGCCACCCGGAACTGGTCGCGGCGATCACGCTCGGCAGCCACGACGCGGTGCGCGCGGTGATTGACGACTTCAACGCACACGCGCTGAGCTGGGCGGACCGGCTCGCGGCCGGAAACCCCACGCACCCGGGCCACGGTCCGCAGCCGACCGGGCAGGCAGCGCCCCCCGGGTCGTCGGAGCCAGAGCCCCAGACGCGCTGACCGCACGTCAGGAGCTGGGCCCCCCGACGCGCTGACCGCACGTCAGGAGCCGCAGCCCCCACGTGCCGAACGCGTCGGCCGGGGCCACGGGCCACGACCGGCCCCTACCCGTATCCGCCGGCCACTGTGCGCGACGAGCCTGCCGCATTACGCTGTCCCGACCGTTGTGAATATTCCGATGCGCACCCGTGGGAGAGCGAGACTTCGTGGCCTGTGACCTGTGGCTGGTCCCCCTCGTCGATGTGCTGTGCCACAGCCCCGACAACCCGTTCGCCGAAGAGATAGCCGTCTACGACAAGGCACTGGGTGAGGCCGGACTGCCGCCCGTCCCCGTGTACGCCTACATGCCGGGCCTGACCGGCGAGGTCGCCCCGGTCGCGGGCTTCGACTACGACGCACTGCACTTCCTGCGCCGCGCCTATCTGCTCCAGCTCAGCGGCCTCGGCGTCACGCCCGTCGGCGAACTGGGCGGGGACTACGAGCAGTTGCTGGAGATGTTCGGGGCGACGGCCCAGCAGTCCCACCTGGTCTGGCACTACGACCATGCGGGAGCGTACGTCCCGCTGGACTTCGCCGTCCCGCTCTCCAACGACGACCTGCTGGAGGGCGGCGGCCCGCTCGGCTCCGCGCACGGGTTGCTGCGGGAGCTGGAGTTCGTCGCCTGGTCCATCGGCATCGACCCGGCGAACCCGCCGGCCGCCCCGCTGCCGCCCGCCGCACCGACCTCCCTGGAGGAGCCGGCAGGCCCGATTCCTTACGATGCCAGTCCGTTCGCCCGTGAGCGGCACGTCTGGCTGGGCCTGCACGCGGCGGCCACCCGCAGCCTCGCCCAAGGCTCCATGATCATCTTCAGCTGAGCAGATACCGGTACCGGTCCTGGTACCGGGTGCAGGTGCCGGTACAGGTACGAGTACCGGCACCAAGGAAGCCACGCGCCTTCGGTGTCACCGCGGTGGGATCACCGGGGGGACTCCGGGGGCCGCTGCCGCGGCATGTTCGGCCGGGCCATCGTCTGCATCGGGAACCGTCCCGGCGGCGCCCCCTGGTCCGTACGGCCGCCCTGGCTGCCCGACGACAGCGCCTGCATCCCCATCGGCGCGGGCCCGGCCCGGAACTCCACCATCCAGTCCGCGGTCTCGGTCCGTACGAGTTCCGTGATGTCCTCCGAGAACCGCCGCAGCACCCCCAGACACCGCTCGGCGGCCTCGCTGGCCGTCCCCTCGGTCGGGCCGAGTACCTCCCGCACGCACTCCGACGCCCAGTCGAACTGCAGCACCTGAAGGCGCCGCTGCACGGCCTGGGCGGTGGCGAGGTTTCTTATCCAGCCCGAGGTCAGGCCGAAGTACCGGTCGCACGCCATGCACGCGGCGCCCAGCAGCAGCGACAGATAGCCCCAGCCCGCTGCCCCGCCCAGCGCCCCGGTGAGATCGAGCAACGGCAGTGCGGCGCCCGCCACCGCCCCGGCCGCCGTACCGATCCGCAGCGCCCTGGCCCCGCGCCGCTTCCACACCCGGTCGCGCAGATACCAGCCGGCGGTGTGCAGCGCATCGGCCTCGATCCAGCGGTACAGCTCGTCGAGGCGTTCGGCGGGTTCGCCCCAGTCGCCGAGCGGGAACGGCGTGCCGGTCAGATCCCGGCCCCGCGCGCCCCGGCCGCGTGCGCCGGAGCCCGAGCCGGTCGGACCGGGCTCGTTACGGGGCGGCCCTTCGGGCTGCATCTCCGGCTGACTCACCGGGGTACTCCTCTGCATTCTGCGTAGCGACACCTGATGTGTGGCGGTGTGTTCGACGGTGGGCTGATCACTGCTCTCCGGCGTTGCCGACTGTCCCGCGTACGTAACCTTGCGTGACGATCGGTGCGCCTGTGTGTCCTGAGCGCATGCCCTTCCTACCGCCGAATGGTGGGCCGTGGGGTCGAAATCGCGGTATTCCCGGGTGTGCAGGGCCTGTGATCAGGTATAGGAGTCTCGCCGACGTTGCCTGGAACTCACTCGAAAGAGTTGCTCGCCAGTGGGTGGGGCGCGCTGCGCGGTGACCACGTAGGCTCGGCGTACCGAAACATTTTGTCGTCGAATTGCCAGGAGCGACCGTGATTCCCGGTGGTGGTCAGCCCAATATGCAGCAGCTGCTGCAGCAGGCCCAGAAGATGCAGCAGGATCTCGCCACGGCCCAGGAGGAACTGGCCAGGACCGAGGTGGAGGGTCAGGCGGGTGGCGGTCTGGTGAAGGCGACCGTGACCGGCTCCGGCGAGCTCCGTGCTCTGGTGATCGACCCCAAGGCCGTCGACCCGGAGGACACCGAGACGCTCGCGGACCTCGTCGTCGCCGCAGTCCAGGCAGCGAACGAGAACGCGCAGCAGCTCCAGCAGCAGAAGCTGGGCCCGCTGGCCCAGGGTCTGGGCGGCATGCCCGGCCTCCCCTTCTGACGCTTCTGATCCTTCAGATCTCTTCTGACCTGCGATCCGAACTCGTAAGTTGTATTCATAGCTCATTCCAGGAAGGCGTTCCGTTGTACGAAGGCGTGGTTCAGGACCTCATCGACGAGTTGGGCAGGCTGCCCGGCGTCGGTCCCAAGAGCGCGCAGCGGATCGCTTTCCACATCCTGCAGGCCGAGCCGACCGATGTGCGCCGCCTTGCCCATGCCCTCCTGGAGGTCAAGGACAAAGTCCGGTTCTGTTCGGTCTGCGGCAATGTCGCCCAGCAGGAACAGTGCAACATCTGCCGCGACGCGCGCCGCGACCAGACGGTCATCTGTGTGGTCGAGGAGCCGAAGGATGTCGTCGCGATCGAGCGGACCCGTGAGTTCCGGGGCCGGTACCACGTGCTCGGCGGCGCGATCAGCCCGATCGAGGGCGTCGGCCCCGACGATCTGCGCATCCGCGAGCTGCTCGCCCGTCTCGCCGACGGATCGATCACGGAGCTGATCCTGGCGACCGACCCCAACCTGGAGGGCGAGGCCACCGCGACGTACCTGGCGCGGATGGTCAAGCCGATGGGCCTGCGGGTCACCAGGCTGGCCAGCGGCCTGCCGGTGGGTGGCGACCTGGAGTACGCGGACGAGGTCACCCTGGGCCGCGCCTTCGAGGGGAGGCGCCTGCTCGATGTCTGATGCCTTCACGATGGCGACGTCCGATGTTCTTGCATCGGCTCACGACGGCTTTACGTTCAGCGACGCTATGTTCTACTCACCGTTCGCGACCGTGCCCACGGGAGGTCCCCTCGATGTCTGACGCCACGCTGAACTCCGTCACGCAGGACCCGGACGACTTCGCCGTCCAGATCGCCGACCAGATCAAGACGTTCATCGTCGCGGTCACCGAGGTGTCCAAGGTCGAGGAGCCCGAGGAGGCCGTCCCGGTCCTGCTGCTCCAGATCTCCCAGCTGCTGCTGGCGGGCGGCAGGCTCGGTGCGTACGAGGACATCGTCCCCGACGAGCGCTACGAGCCGGATCTGGGCGCCGAGCCGGACGCCGACGGCCTGCGCGAGCGGTTCGCCGCCCTGCTGGAGCCGATCGACGTCTACTCCGAGGTCTTCGACCCGTACGAGCCCCGCAAGGCCCCGGTGCCGGCCCGTATCTCCGACGACCTGGCCGACCTGGTCACCGACCTGCGCCACGGTCTGGCCCACTACGAAGAGGACCGCACGACCGAGGCCCTGTGGTGGTGGCAGTTCTCCTACTTCTCCAACTGGGGCTCCACCGCATCCGCCACTCTGCGCGCCCTCCAGTCCCTCATCGCACACATCCGCCTCAACCAGCCCCTCCAGGAGCTGGACGGCCTGGACACGGACTCGCAGACCGCCGACGACGAGCTGGCCGAGGAGGCGGGCCGGGTGATGGCCGAGGAGATCGCGGGACCGCTGGGGCTGCGACCGGTGCAGTAACGCCCGGCGCCCACCCACCCTTCACAGCAACGTGGCACTCGACGTCCGAGTGTCACGTTGTTTGGTCTGTGGCAGCGCCACCGCGCGCTCGGGCGTGATCCGGACGACCACCCGCACAACCTCCGGCGGGAGCAGCTGGAACTCCTTTCGTCGGCTTCGCCGTCGCTCGCGGCTGAGTTGTCGCAGGTCGGCCCGGGGCTCAAGCCTCGGGCTCCGAGCCCTTTTCTTGAGGAATGGGCGGTTGGGTTCGATCCCGCCCGCCCTCCCAAGTCCCGTGCACACACGTGCGGGTGACTTTCCGTGACCTGCGTGCGTCACAGCGTGTGCGTGCTATGGGTTCGCGTTGAGGAACCCACAATCCGAAAAACGGACGACCCCGGCGGTGCGCCAACACCAACCGGGGTCTTGCCGAACGAGATCGAAAGCGGCGCCACCGACGCCAAGGGGCGCGGCGGACAGGGCCAGGAGTGCGGGGAGCACGCGGAGCGGCTTACGCATGGCGGGGGCCTCCGAAGGGCGGACCGTAAGGTTCCGGTCCACGCTGGAGGTGGGTGGTACATGAATCGCGGACCCGGCTCGCCGCGCGTGTGGGCCAGGCCACATATGGGAGTAAGGGCCCGATCGGCGGGCAGCAGCCCCGTACGAGCGGTTCGGGGCGACACACCGATGATCACGTGTTGAGCGGGACATCTCACCATGTGGTATCGGCGGGGCGTTTCCGGACTGCTCGTTAAACTGAGTCGACCGCAGTAATGGACTGAGCGAGGAGCGCACGTGGGCCTTGTCGTGCAGAAGTACGGAGGCTCCTCCGTAGCCGATGCCGAAGGCATCAAGCGCGTCGCCAAGCGAATCGTCGATGCCAAGAAGAACGGCAACCAGGTGGTTGTCGTGGTGTCAGCGATGGGCGACACGACGGACGAGTTGATCGATCTCGCCGAGCAGGTATCCCCGATCCCTGCCGGGCGTGAGTTCGACATGCTGCTGACCGCCGGAGAGCGGATCTCCATGGCCCTGCTGGCGATGGCGATCAAAAACCTGGGCCACGAGGCCCAGTCGTTCACAGGTAGCCAGGCAGGCGTCATCACCGACTCGGTCCACAACAAAGCGCGCATCATCGATGTGACGCCGGGCCGTATCCGTACGGCGCTGGACGAGGGGAACATCGCAATCGTCGCGGGGTTCCAGGGTGTGTCCCAGGACAAGAAGGACATCACCACCCTCGGCCGCGGCGGGTCCGACACCACCGCGGTCGCGCTCGCGGCCGCGCTGGATGCCGAGGTCTGTGAGATCTACACCGATGTGGACGGTGTCTTCACCGCCGACCCGCGGGTCGTGAAGAAGGCCCGGAAGATCGACTGGATCTCCTTCGAGGACATGCTGGAGCTGGCCGCATCCGGCTCCAAGGTGCTGCTGCACCGGTGCGTGGAGTACGCACGCCGCTACAACATCCCGATCCACGTCCGCTCGTCCTTCTCCGGACTGCGCGGAACCTGGGTCAGCAACGAGCCGCAAGGGGACCAGAAGGTGGAGCACGCGATCATCTCCGGAGTCGCCCATGACGTCTCCGAGGCCAAGATCACCGTCGTCGGCGTGCCCGACAAGCCGGGCGAGGCCGCCGCGATCTTCCGCGCCATCGCGAACGCGGAAGTCAACATCGACATGGTGGTGCAGAACGTCTCCGCCGCGTCGACCGGTCTGACCGACATCTCGTTCACGCTGCCGAAGTCCGAGGGGCGCAAGGCCATCGACGCCCTGGAGCGCAACCGCGGCACCATCGGCTTCGAGTCGCTGCGCTACGACGACCAGATCGCGAAGATCTCCCTGGTCGGCGCCGGCATGAAGACCAACCCGGGTGTCACGGCGGGCTTTTTCGAGGCGCTGTCGGACGCCGGTGTGAACATCGAGCTCATCTCGACGTCCGAGATCCGCATCTCGGTGGTCACCCGCGCCGACGACGTCAACGAGGCCGTGCGCGCCGTGCACACCGCCTTCGGTCTCGACAGCGATTCCGACGAGGCCGTCGTCTACGGGGGCACCGGCCGATGACCGCCCGCCGTCCTTCGCTCGCGGTCGTCGGAGCGACCGGGGCTATCGGCGGCGTCATGCTCCAGATCCTTTCGCAGCACGCGGATGTCTGGGGCGAGGTGAAACTGATCGCCTCGCCGCGTTCGGCCGGCCGCAAGCTGGTCGTGCGCGGCGAGGAGAGCGAAGTCCTCGAACTCACCGAGGACGTCTTCGACGGCGTCGACGTGGCGCTGTTCCTGGTGCCCGACGCCGTCTCCGCGCAGTGGGCGCCGATCGCCGCCGCCAAGGGCACGGTCGTCATCGACGACTCCGCCGCGTTCCGGCTGGACCCGGACGTTCCGCTGGTCGTGCCCGAGATCAATCCGCATGCCGCGCGGATCAGGCCGCGCGGCATCGTCGCGAGCCCGAACTGCACGACACTCTCGCTGATCGTCGCGGTCGGCGCGCTGCACGCCGAATTCGGGGTACGGGAACTGGTCGTCTCCTCGTACCAGGCGGTGAGCGGGGCGGGCCGGGACGGTGTCGCGGCGCTGCGCGAACAACTGTCGATGGTGGCCGGTACGGAGCTGGGTACGCAGCCCGGGGACGTACGCCGGGCCCTGGGGGACACGGAAGGCAGCCCCTTTGCCGCGCCGGTGGCCCTCAATGTGGTGCCCTGGGCCGGGACCGAGGCCGGGGACGGCTGGTCGTCGGAGGAGCTGGCGATCCGCGAGGAGTGCCGCAAGGTGCTGGACCTGCCCAGCCTGCGGGTGGCGGCGACCTGTGTCTACGTACCCGTCATCGCGACGCACTCGATGTCCGTGCACGCACGGTTCGAGAACGAGATCGCGGTCGACCGGGCCCACGAGATCCTTGCGACGGCACCGGGCGTGGTGCTCTACGACAGCCCGGCGGCGGGGGACTTCCCGACACCGTCCGACGTCGTCGGCACCGATCCGACCTGGGTCGGGCGGGTGCGCAGGTCGCTGGACGATCCCAGGGGCCTGGAACTGTTCGTCTGCGGCGACAACCTCCGCAAGGGAGCGGCGTTGAACGTGGCGCAGATCGCCGAATCGGTGGCTGCCGAATTTCTCCGGGTCTGATTCGAACCTGTTTTGTACTCTCTGTGAATGCCCTGTGAGCAAGTTGAAGGCCTGAAGCTCTTGAGCTGGGGTGTCGGGGTATCCGACGATGACCTTTCGGCCTGGTGCAACCGTCGGCCGGAGGGCACGCGTCTATGCGGTCACTTCTTGCACGGCGGGGCGCATATTCGGGGCATTTGTGGAAGAGCAGGTACGTATGAGGGCATCTCGCACTGCGATGAACGCGGTGCCGCGCGCGTACAACCCTGACGGGGGGAAACGTGTCCAACTGGCGTGGCAGAGGTTCTCGATATCACAGTGGTGGGCCCCTTGCGCGGCGCTTCGGTGCGTCCGCTCAGACGGCCCCGCGCACCCGGCGGTATGCCGGTGATTGCGCCCATGCCCGCTGCACGTCCCGCACGGCTGCCGTCGCAGCGCAAGGGCGCTGAGGAGAGCGTGGCTGCCGGAACCACGGTCGACCATCTCACCGAGACCTATCGGGCCCACTACCGTTCGCTGCTGGGCCTCGCGGCTCTGCTCCTGGACGACACCGCCTCATGTGAGGACGTCGTGCAGGAGGCGTTCATCCGCGTGCACTCGGCGCGCAGCCGGGTACGGGACCCCGAGAAGACACTCGCGTATCTGCGCCAGACCGTCGTCAACCTGTCGCGCTCCGCGCTGCGCCGCCGCATCCTCGGGCTGAAGCTGCTGTCCAAGCCCATGCCGGACATGGCGAGCGCGGAAGAGGGCGCGTACGACCAGCTGGAGCGGGACGCGCTGATCAAAGCGATGCGGGGGCTGCAACGGCGCCAGCGGGAGGTGCTGGTGCTGCGTTACTTCGCGGACATGACGGAGGCCCAGGTGGCCGAGACGCTGGGCATATCCCTGGGCTCGGTCAAGGCGTACGGCTCCCGTGGGATCGCGGCGCTGCGCGTCGTGATGGAGGCGCAGGGATGAGTCGGCGCTACCGCAGGAACGAGAACAGCCACGAGCGTGAGCATCGGATTGACCGGACTGGAAACGGAACTGTGAACGACGGGCCGGAGAGCGCCTCGCATGTGAACCCGGACGCGAACCCGGACGCGAACTCGGACGCGAACTCGGACACGGATACGGATCACGCGGAACGGGATCACGCGGAACGGGATCTCGCGGATCGGGACCTCGCGTCCGTGGGAGGCGCGGGTGGCCTCTGTGAGGGCGACGCAGCCGCTGAGACGGCCGAGCTCGGGGGGCTGAGCAGCCTCTTCGGCGAGGGTCCTGGCGCGGGTTCCGGTTCGGGGGGCGGTGGCGGCCCGGACATGGACGAGGTCGCGCTGGGCCGCATGCTGCGCGGGGCCGTCCAGCACATCGAACCCCGCGACGGCACCCTCGACCATCTGTACCGCGCGGTGCCCGCGCGGCGTGCCAGGCGGCGGCAGGCTGTCGTCGGTATGGCGGCAGCGGCGCTGCTCATCGGCACCGCGGTCCCCGCCTTCGTCCACGTCGCGAACTCCGGCGGTTCGAGCACCGCCAACCCCGCGATAGCCGGACACGGCGAGCAGGCGCAGGGCGGCAGCGGCACCGACAACGGCTCGGGAGCCGGCGGGAAGAGCAGCGGCGGCAGCACCGACGGGCAGGCCGAAGGTGGCCGGAATCAGCCGACGAGCACGAGCAGTCCGTCCGACGGCCGTGGCCAGGGCGCCGACGGCAACCTGGTCGGCGGGGGCGCCGACCCGGACAACTCCGAGGCGGCCTCCATACCGGCCTGCGATCCGGGTCAGCTCGGTGTCGCCTCGGCCGAGACGGGCGTGGCGGGTGCCGACGGCACGGTGTACGGCACGTTCCGGATCGCCAATGTCTCCGGCAAGAACTGTTCGGTGGTCAGCAGCGGCAGCGTGGGCTTCCAGGCGATGGGCGCGGCCGACCCGGCCAGGATCACGGTCGTCCAGCACACCGCGGGTGACGCGGCGGCCGGACTGCCCGACCCCTCGCAGGAGCAGGGGACGGTACTGCTGAAACCGTCCATGGCGTACGAGGTGAAGTTCGCCTGGGTGCCGAAGGACACCTGCCCGACCTCCGGAGGTTCACCGAGCCCGACACCGACGGGCGGCACGGACGGCGCGGGCGGCGCCACTGCCGCCGGCACCGGTACGGGTACCACCGACGGGACTTCGGATACGGCTGCGCAGTTCGGCAGCGAGGACGGCGGCGGGGTGCTGGACGGCAGCGTTGCCGTGACGCACACGCCGGAGGCGGGAGCACCGGTCGCGGAGACGAAGATCTCCAACGCCTGCGCGGGCACGATCTACCGGACCGGGGTGCTGGCCCCCGCGACGTGACACCGGGGCGACGGCGTACGACGTATACGTGAGGGGGCCCGCCGGTCGATTCGGCGGGCCCCCTCACGTATGTCTGTCTCAGGTGCCTGTCTCAGGCCGTGCCGGCGCTCACGTTGGAGTCGGCGGGATCGGTGGGGCCGGTGTTCGTGCCCGCATCCTTGCCCGCATCCGCGTCCGCGCCGTCGATGAGGCCCAGCTTCAGGTCCCGCGCCGCTTCGGCCTCGCGGCGGACCAGCCGGAACCACATGAAGAGCACGAACCCGGCGAAGACGAACCACTCGCCGGTGTAGCCGAGGTTCTGGAAGGCCTTCAGATCGAGCCCGGTGCCCTGCGGTACGGCGGCCGGTACGGGACGCAGCGCGCCGCTGGAGCCGGTGTCCTGGAGTGTCACCCATGCGTCGTAGACGTCGTACGGGACGAGGTTGACCAGGGAAGCGGCGCTGATCATGCCGAGCTGACCGTCCGGGAGTCCCCCCGTCGCGTCGACGCCCGCGGTGCCGGCGTTCTCGGACGCCTGGAGGTCGCCGGTCACCGTGACCTCGCCGGTCGGTGCGGCGGGCACGGCGGTGTGGCCGGCCTTGCCGGGCAGCCAGCCGCGCACCACCGGCAGGGCCTTGCCGCTGTCCGTGCGGAGCATGTTCAGGACATAGAAGCCGCTCTTGTCGTCCAACTCCCGGCCGGGTACCAGGAACTGGTCGGCGTACCGGCCGGTGGCGGTGGCGGGGCGGCCCGAGGTCACCGTGTCGACAGGCAGGAGCTCGTCGATCGGCTTGGCGGCCCTCGTGCCCGGGGCGGGCTGCTTCTCGGCGGCGTCGTGCGTCTGCACGCGGTCCTCGAAGCGGCCGAGCTGCCAGGTGCCCATGAAGATGCAGAACGGGATGGCCAGCACGACGAAGAGGTTGATCCCCCACCATCGCGGGGTCAGCAGGAACCGGTACACCCCTCCACGGTACGGTCCCCGCTCCGGTCGCCCGGAGCGGGGTGCCGGGTGGGGCGCGGCCGCGGTGCCGACGGGGCCGGTGGCCATCGGCGTCCGGCTCGGCACCCCGACCGCTGGGCGTTGCTCGCCGGTCACCGATTTGTCCTCGATCGCCGGCGGGCTCGAATCGGTTCGCTCGGGCCCGCCCGGGCGCGTCGGACGCCCGGTGGCGGGGCCGGCGGGTTTGTCCTCGATCGCCGGACAGGCTCACGACGGCCCGTGGCGGTGGTGTCGTGCGGGCTTCGTGCAGGAGGGACAGACGCCCCTATTTGCCGGACAGGCTCGAAGAGGCGGGGGCGCTCCCCGTGGCGAGGTGGCGCTGGGCGAAGTCGAGTTCCAGCCGGAACTGCTTGATCCGTTCCTCCACGACGAGCGAACCGTGTCCCGCGTCGTACCGGTAGACCTCGTGCACCGCGTCACGGCCCTTCAGCCGGTCCACGTAATTCTCGACCTGGCGGATCGGGCAGCGCGGGTCGTTGACGCCCGCCGAGATGTAGACCGGCGCCCGTACGGCGTCGACGTACGTCAGCGGGGACGAGGCCTCGAAACGCTCGGGAACCTCCTCCGGCGTGCCGCCCAGCAGTGTGCGGTCCATCGCCTTCAGGTCCTCCATCTCGTCGTGATACGCCGTGACGTAGTCGGCGACCGGGACCGCCGCCAGGCCCAGGGCCCAGTCGTCCGGCTGCGTACCGAGGCCGAGCAGGGTCAGATAGCCGCCCCAGGAGCCACCGGCCAGGACCAGCTTCGCCGGGTCCGCGAGCCCGGACTTCACCGCCCACTCCCGTACCGCGGCGATGTCCTCCAGCTCGATCAGACCGACCCGGTGCTTGAGCGCGTCCGTCCAGGCGCGGCCGTATCCGGTGGAGCCGCGGTAGTTGACCCGGACGACCGCGTAACCGTGGTCCACCCAGGCGGCGGGGCCGGAGGCGAAGGCGTCGCTGTCGTGCCAGGTCGGGCCGCCGTGGATCTCGAAGACGGTGGGAAACGGGCCCTTTGCCGGGGCGGCGGGCCGCTGCACGAGAGCGTGGATGCGGCCCCCGGGCCCGTCCACCCACACGTCCTCCACAGGCACGGAGGCCGGAGCCCTCAAGCCGGGCGCCTCGAGCACCACCGCACCCGAGGTGGACCGGATGACGGACGGCTGCGCGGCCGACGACCACAGGTACTCCACCGTGCCGTCGGGCCGGGCCGTGGCTCCCGACACCGAACCCGCGGGGGTATCCAACCGGACGGGAGCGCTGCCCGCCCCCGGCTCGTACCGCCACAGGTCGCTGCGGGCCTCGAAGCCGTGCACGATCAGCAGCGCGGAGGCGTCCGGATACCACTCGGCGCCCACATCACCGGGCAGGTCGATCGCGAGGTCCGTCTCCGTGCCCGTCATCGGATCCCAGATCATCGGCTCCCAGCGGCCCCGCCGCTGATGCCCGACCAGCAGCCTCGTGTCCCCGGCGACGGGGGCGAAGCCCAGCACGGACAGGCCCAGCTCCTTCGTACCGCCCTCGGTGTCGTCCAGCTCGGCGACCGTCGACCCGTCGGGCCGCACCACGCGCAGCGCGGAGTGCATCGCATCGCCGTGCTCGGTGTGCTCCAGGGCGATCAGCGTCCCGTCGTACGACAGGTCGCCGACGCCCGCCGACTCGCGGTGGCGGTAGATCTCGACAGGCGCGGCCCCGGGCCGTACGACATGGACCGTCGTCCCGTCCTCGTCGGTCGAACGGCCGACCACCGCCGTACCGTCACGCCCGATCACGAGCCCCGCCGGGTACGAGGCACCGAGACCGGGCGCCGCCGGCTCGTCCACCGCCTCCTCGCCCACGCCGCCGTGGAACGGCTGGCGCATCCACACCCCGAACTCGTCCCCGTCGGTGTCGCTGAACCACCAGATCGACTCGCCGTCCGGTGTCAGCACGCCGTCAGTCGTCCCGTTCGGCCGGTCGGTCACCTGACGCTGCTTGCCGGTCGCGCGGTCCCATGCGTACAGCTCGTACGTCCCCGTGGCATTGGAGACGAACAGCGCGCGGTCCGGCGCATCCTCCGCCCAGTCGGGCAACGACACCCGCGGCGCCCGGAAACGCTGCTCCCACTCCGGTACGGAAGCGGTTGCCGGAGCGGAATCGGTCGCCGGTGCGGTGGGGGCCGTCGAGCCAGTGGTCTCAGTCATGTCCCCCATTCTGCGCCGGAACGCCGACAATTCGTTCGCTTCGTCCGCAGCCTGTGGATAACCTCCCGGCATGCATGCATCGACCCCTGCCGACTGGCACGAGGCAAACCGCGCGCACTGGGACGAGCGGGTCCCCATCCACGCCGGGAGCGACTTCTACGACCTGGATTCCTTCCGCGCCGGCAAGGACGCCCTGCGCGACTTCGAACTCGCCGAGGTCGGGGACGTCACGGGCAAGTCGCTGCTGCATCTGCAGTGCCACATCGGGGTCGACACCCTCTCCTGGGCCCGGCACGGCGCCGCACACGTCGTCGGTCTGGACTTCTCCGAACCGGCCGTGGAGACCGCGCGCGCCCTGGCCCGCGAGCTGGGGTTCACCCAGGACCGGGCAGCGTTCGTCGCCGCCGACGTCCATGACGCCGCGCAGGCCGTCCCGGACTCGTCGTACGACATCGTCTACACCGGCGTCGGCGCGCTGAACTGGCTGCCCGACACCCGGCGCTGGGCCGAGACCGCCGCATCGCTCGTGGCGCCCGGTGGCTTCCTCTACCTCGCGGAGTTCCATCCGCTCACGGACTGCCTCGACGACTCGACCGGCGCGAAGGTCGTCCACGACTACTTCAGCCGTGACGCCTGGGTGGACGAGACGCCGGGCACTTACGCGGACTTCGACGCACCGACCGTCCACAACCGCAGCGTCGAATGGCAGCACCCGATCGGCGACGTGGTGTCGGCACTGGCCGCCGCCGGGCTGCGGATCGAGTTCCTGCACGAGCACGACGCCTCGCTCTTCGCCCGCTTCTCGGCGCTGGAGCGGCACGGCGACGGCTTCTACCGCTTCCCCGCCGACCGTCCGCGCATCCCGCTGATGTACTCGGTCAAGGCGTCGCGCCCGGCCGGATCCTGACCGGAGACCGACACTCAAGGCCCATTGTCAGTGCCTCGCTCTGCACCGACGGGGCACGGCTGCCCACGCCTGAAGCGACACGCCCGCGCGCGAAGCCGCACCGCCTGCGACTGAGGCGATGTGCGCGTGCCTGGACGCAACAGAAGCGCGGTGGGTGGCCGGAACACCCCGGCGGCCCGCCGCGCTTCTGTACCTCCGTCGTCCGCGTCCTACGCGGCCGAGCGGAAGGCCGGAAGATAGCCGCCCGACTGTCCGGCGGCCTTGGGGTGGTACGAGTTGTAGACGGGGAGCGTCACACTGTTGAGCCATGCGTCACCGGAGCACAGCTCATGCCCGGTGAACTCGTCCACCACACCGGAGAACGTGAACCCGGCGTCGGCCGCCTGCTTGGCGATGACACCGTTCAGGACGTCGGACGCGTTGTTGATGGCCGCCCGCTCCTTCTCCGAGAGGCCGGCGATGCAGCTGCCGCTCAGCCGGTAGAAGCGCGGGTATCCCAGCACCACGACATGTGCCTGCGGGGCCCGCGACCGAATGGAACCGTAGAGCGAACTCAGACCGGACGGAAGTGAGTTCTGCATCTGCGACACGGCCGAGCTCACGCTGCTCAGGCAGGTGGCCTCGCTGGACAGCACGCAGTCCTGCATGACATCGGCGAAGCCGACGTCGTTGCCGCCCGCCGTGACGCTGACCAGGCCGGTGGACGAGCTCAGTGCGCCCAGCTGGCTGCCGGCCACCGAACTCGTCGTGGCGCCCGAACAGGCGACGAAGGCGAAAGAGGAAGGTGAGTTCGCAGCTGCCCAGAGGTAGGGGTAGGCGTTGGTGCTGCGGCGGCAGTCGCCACTGTCGGAGAGATAGCTCCCCGCACCGACGCCGGACGAGTACGAGTCGCCGAGCGCGACGTACCCGCCGGCGGCGGCCGAGGATGCCGAGGCCGGCTGGGCGACGCCCAGAGCGGCCACGGCGGCGAGGACCAGAGTGGATGCGGACGCCCAGAATCTCCGTACTGACATGGCTGTCAGCCCTCCGAAGTGTGGGGGGTGGGTGGGGGGTTGATTGCGCGCCCGTTTCTAGCAGCTGTTGGTACTCGCCGGTAATAGCTGTGTAAGAACTGGTCTGATATGCCCGAATGATCGTTCGGTCGTGCTGGCTCCGCGCGTAGATAAACCTCTCGGGTACCTGAATCTCCTTGCGAGACCTGAGTGTTCGGGCGGCGGTGGGGCCCCGCTGCATGGCTCCTGGGGTGCGGGAGTCGGCCCCCGCTGGGCCAAGTAGTCGGCGCCTGAACAGGCTGACGAAGGCCGCCGTGTGACGGGCCGTCAATCGCCGTGGCCAAGCCGTACAGCCCCAGGGAGCTGACAGCTCGGGTCAGGGCGCTGCTGCGCCGGTCGACGGCGGCCGGGCGCACCGGTCCGGCGGTGCTCACGGCCGGCGACCTGGAGATCGGCACCGCCCGTTTCGAGGTACGGGTGGCCGGGGCGCCGGTGGTGTTGACCGGCAAGGAGTTAGCCATCCTGACCGTGCTCGCTGGGGAGCCCGGACGGGCGTTCACCCGGGCGCAGATCATCGACCAGGTCTTCGGGTTCGACCAGAACGTACTGGAACGTACCGTCGATGCCCATGTGATGAACCTGCGGCGGAAGCTGGAGCGGGGGCGAGCGGACCAGAGGTATGTGGAGACCGTTTACGGCCGGGGATACCGATTGGCGAACGGGCCCGGTGCGGGGCAGTGAGCTTCAGACTGCGGGCGCTCGGTCTGCTGATGCTTGTCGCGATGGCCGCCACAGCGGCGACCGCCCGGCTGACTCTGCGGCAGGCGAACCTCCAGGTCCGCGACTCCGTCGCCGCCGGGCAGCAGGAGGTCTCCCGGATCACCGGCGAACTGTACGCGTACGGCTTCGCGCACGGCACCTGGGACGGGGTCTCGCCGACGGTGGGCGCGCTGGCGAAGGACACCGGTCAGCGCATCCGCGTCGCCACGGAGGCGGTCCGATCCTGCCCCCGGAGTCGGGATCGGGGGTGTCGAACCGTTCCTAGCCAGTGTGCATGAGTGGGTCCTGGACCCACCGATGTGTTCTGGGCGCATCCCGAACGGTGTTGGATGCGCTGGGTTGCCGCTTTCGCGTCCCGTTCGGCGGCACGTCTCTGGGGGCGTGGTCCGTTGCGGGTGGGCGGGTTCCGTCACGTCCTCGGTTGCCTGGCCTGGCCTGGGCGGTCCGATGCCTCGCACGATCTCTCCGGTCGTGTGGGGGCGGTGCCGTCCGACGCCGGATCGGGTGTCCGAGGGCGCGTCGTCCGATCGCGGTGAACCCGCCGACAGGACTCACTCCCGCTCACTACAACGCACTCCAGCTCAGCAAACCGACAGCAGCTCACAACCCCTCGTCGCGCAGGCATTCGACCCACTTCCGCTGCCCCTCGACATAGTCGGTCAGCTCGCTCGAACCGCTCTTGGAGGCCGTGGCGCCGGTCTTGCCGTTCGACGCCGAGGCGACCTCGTTCCCGCTGTTTCCGCCGCCCCCGCAGCCGGTCACGGTCAACGTCACCACCGACACCACCCCGATCAGCAGCCATCCCCCGTACCACCGACGCGCACTCATGCTCATGGGCTCCTCGCACATTGGCCGTCGCCCGGATTCCCCTCCGGCCGGACGGCGACGAATGTAGGACCGCGCCCATGAAGGACCTATGAAGAAGCCATCAAGAACTCTTCCGGGACCGCTCCGGGCCGCCGGACGGCCAAAACCGTAGGCCCTGACGACAACCGCCCTCTGTGGTGGCAACCCCGCGTCGGGGTTGCCACCACAGAGGGCGGTTGTCGTAGATCTACGAGGGTCAGTTGTGGCCGAACCTCCGCTGCTTCCGGTGGGAGACCTGTTCTGAGATCGAGTGCACCGTGTCCTGGGCAGCCGTTGGCCGCGTCGGCTGTTCCTTCGTCTCCGGAGCAGCGCTGCGTTCGTGGCCGCCGGTGCGGGCACCTCGGTTCTGCCGACTCTGCTTCTTGCCCACGATCGTGCCTCCTGTAGCGGATCTCGGACGATGGGCCACTACCAGATTCGCATTTGAGTACGGAAGGTGCATCTCAGGCTTCCGTTGTCGAGAGCGCTTATCCCGACGCAGGCGGCAGGGACTGGCCACAGCCCGGGTATCCGCCCCTTTGCGGACCGGATCCGCGCCGCATGGGCGTCCGTCGGCGGGACACTGCCCAGGGGAAAGCCGCCCCTCGGCCGGGCGGTCACCGCACCGGGATATTGAGATGCGGGCCGGTCGGGGACGGACATAGGGTCGATGCCCGTGGAACCGCTGAGTGAGAAACAGATCCGCTCATCCTTCGTGAACTGCACCAAGGGTGAGGCGGCACGGCTTCGGCTGCCGCTCGACTTCGACGAACTGCCCTGGGAGGACCTGGACTTCTTGGGATGGGTGGATCCTGGAGCGCCGCTGCGGGCACACCTCGTGGTGTCCCGCACACAGGGTCCGCTGGGGATATCTCTGCGTATACCCTCCGTGAGGCGTACCAGCGCCGTGAAGTCCAGCATGTGCCAGATCTGCCTGACAGGTCACGCCTCCTCCGGGGTCACCCTGCTCGCTGCCCCCTTGGCGGGCGCCCGGGGTCGCGAGGGCAACACAGTCGGTATCTACATCTGCGCGGACCTCGCCTGCCCCCTGTATCTGCGGGGCAAGCGGCAGCCGAAGCTGCGTTCCGGGCGGTACGAGGAGTCCCTGACGCTGGACGAGCGCCTCGCGCGCATGTCGGGCAATCTGGATGCCTTCGCGGCCAAGGTCGCCGCGGCGTAAGCCCTCACGAGCACAGCCCGTCACCCCGTAAGGAAGCAGAAACGTCCGACGGGGGAGGGGGATGCCTGTCCCGGCCGGGCCGCAATGAGCCGGAGGCCGGGGCCGTGACGGCCCGCTCTCTCGTGACGGCCCGCTTTCTTACGGCTCGCTGACGTGCGCGCGCGTACCCGGACGCGGCGCCGCCCGGTCCGTACGGTGGGGCACATGCGTGTACTTGTGACCGGCGGTGCGGGGTTCATCGGGTCCCACATCGTCGAGGCCCTGATCTCCCGCGGGCACGAACCGGTCGTGCTGGACAGCCTGCTCCCGACCGCGCACCGCAGCGTGACCGGGCCGCCGGAGCCGGGCGGTGCCGCGTGGGTGCGCGGGGACGTACGAGACGGGGACGTGGTGCGGCAGGCGCTGAGCGGGATGGACGCGGTGTGCCATCAGGCCGCGATGGTCGGTCTCGGAAAGGACTTCGCGGACGCGCCCGACTACGTGGGTTGCAACGATCTCGGGACTGCCGTGCTGCTCGCCGCGATGGCGGAGACCGGGGTGGAGCGGCTGGTGCTCGCCGGGTCGATGGTCGTGTACGGCGAGGGGCGCTACGAGTGCCCGAGCCACGGGTGGGTGCGGCCCGGTCCGCGCGCCGAGCAGGATCTGGTGTCGGGGCGGTTCGAGCCTCTGTGCCCACAGTGCGGTGCGGAGCTGTCGCCCGGGCTCGTGGGGGAGGACGCGCCGGTTGATCCGCGCAATGTCTACGCGACGACCAAACTGGCCCAGGAACACCTGGCGGCCGCATGGGCCCGTACCACCGGTGGTCGTGCGGTGTCCTTGCGCTACCACAACGTCTACGGCCCTCGGATGCCCCGTGACACCCCCTACGCCGGAGTGGCTTCCCTCTTCCGTTCGGCACTCGCGCGGGGGGAGGCGCCCAGGGTCTTCGAGGACGGCGGACAGCGCCGGGACTTCGTCCATGTCCGGGACGTGGCCGCAGCCAACGCGGTGGCGCTCGAAGCCATCGACGTCCGGGTGCCCGGAGCTCTGACCTCGTACAACACCGGCAGTGGCGAGCCGCACACGGTGGGAGAGATGGCGGCGGCCCTCGCGGCCGGGCACGGCGGGCCGTCCCCGGTGGTGACCGGGGAGTTCCGGCTCGGGGACGTACGGCACATCACGGCCGACTCCAGTCGTCTGAAGTCGGAACTGGGCTGGCGGCCCGAGGTCGGATTCGCCGCGGGCATGGCCGAGTTCGCTACGAGCCGGCTGCGGGGAGAGTGACCTCGAAGCGGCAGCCGCCCGTCACGTTTCGCACGTCGGCGCGGCCCGCGTGGGCCTCGACGATGCCCTTGACGATCGCGAGGCCGAGGCCTGCGCCGGCCGGCGGGGTGCGGGCCTCGGTGCCGCGCCAGCCGGTGTCGAAGACCCGGGGGAGGTCGTCGGCGGGGATGCCGCCGCAGCCGTCCGTGACGGCGAGGACGACGGAGCCGGCGCGGAGTCCGGCGTCGACCGCGACCGTGCCCTCGGCGGGAGTGTGGCGGATGGCGTTGACCAGCAGATTCGCCAGGACCCGGGTCATCTCCTTGCCGTCGACCTCTACGGGGACGGCCTCGACCCGGTCGCCGACCAGCCGGACGCCGTGCTCGCGGGCGAGCGGTCCCGCGCCGGCGAGAGCGTCGCCCACGAGGTCGTGGACACAGATGCGGGCAGGGGTCAGTGCGAGCGCTCCGGCGTGGATCCGGGAGAGTTCGAAGAGGTCGCCCACCATGCCGTTGAGCCGGTCGACCTCGGTACGGATCTGGCGGTGGTAGCGGGCCGGGTCGCTGACCACGCCGTCCTCCAGGGCCTCGGACATGGCGCGCAGACCGGCGAGCGGGGTGCGCAGATCGTGGGAGATCCAGGCGACGAGTTCGCGACGGGAGGCCTCCAGGGCGCGTTCGCGTTCCCGGGACTCGGCCAGGCGCAGGCTGGTCGCCGACAGCTCGCGGCTGAGCGCTGCCAGCTCGGCGGGAGCCGGGAGGCCAGGTGCGGTGAAGACGCCGCCGTCCCCGAATTCACGGGCGGCCAGGGCGAGTTCGCGGCAGCTGACGACGACGCGACGGCCCAGCAGCAGGGCGGTGACGAGCGAGACGACGGCCGCCATCGCGACGACCGTGGTGACGACGGACAGGTCGTGGGGTGACAGGAACATCGCCCACGCCACCGCGAGGGTTCCGGCGAGCATCGCGGTCACGGCGACGGCGGCGACGATCGCGAGGGACACCGCGACCGAGCGGAGCCGCAGCAGCCGCAGTACGGCCGCGCCCAGCAGGCCTGCCGCGGCCGCGCCGACGAAGGCGTACAGAGCGATGAGGAGTATGTCGCGCACGCTCACACCTCCGGCGGGGCGGGATCGAAGCGGTAGCCGGCGCCCCATACGGTCCGGATCAGCCGGGGCTGCGCCGCATCCTCCTCGATCTTGCCGCGCAGCCGTCGGACATGGACCGTGACGGTGGACAGATCGCCGAAGTCCCAGCCCCACACCTCCCGCATCAGCCGCTCGCGGTCGCACACCTGGCCGGGATGGAGAAGGAAGTAGTTCAGCAGGTCGAACTCGCGCAGGGTCAGTGCCAGCGACCGCCCGTCCTTGGTGGCACGGCGGGCCGCCGGGTCGAGCTCCAGCCCCGCCGCGCGCAGGCGGGGGCCCGGTCGCCGGCCGACGACATGGCGGCGCAGTACGGACGTGACGCGCAGCACCAGTTCGCGGGGGCTGAACGGTTTGGTGACGTAGTCGTCGGCGCCGATCTCCAGGCCGAGGATGCGGTCCTCCTCGTCGCTGCGGGCTGTCAGCATGATCACGGGTACCGGTCCGTGGCCGCGCAGCTCGCGGCAGACCTCCAGGCCGTCCGCGCCGGGCAGCATCAGATCGAGGACCACCAGGTCCGGCCACCGTGCGGCGGCCGCCGCCAGCGCAGCCGGGCCGTCGGCTGCCCGGTCCACGGTGAAGCCCGCGCGCTCCAGATAGCCGGTCACGACTTCGGCGACGGTCGGATCGTCGTCCACGACCAGGACGTGCTGCGCTGTGTGCATGGGGCCAGCCTCGCACCGGGCTTCGGCCGACGGGCGCCCCGAAGTGGCGCAGGGGAGCGATGTCCGCGTTTCGTAAGGACTTCGGAACCCTTGTGCCCGGTTCGGATTCGTACGGTGAAATCCGTGACCGACTCGAATTCCGCGGCCCCGTACGCGGTGAACGTTGTCCTGCCCTGTCTGGACGAGGCAGGGGCCCTGCCCTGGGTCCTGGAACGGATCCCGACCGGCTGGCGGCCGATCGTCGTCGACAACGGATCGACCGACGGATCTCCGGAGATCGCCCGTTCTCTCGGCGCCACCGTGGTGAGCGAGCCGCGGCGGGGCTTCGGCGCCGCCTGCCATGCGGGTCTGCTCGCTGCGGACGCGGACATCGTCTGCTTCTGTGACTGCGACGCCTCGCTCGACCCCGGCCTGCTCACCTCCTTCGCGGCCCAAGTGGCCTCAGGAGAAGCCGACCTGGTTCTGGGGCGGCGGCGTCCGCAGTCTCGCGGGGCCTGGCCTCCGCACGCCCGCGCGGGCAACCTCGCTCTCGCCCGGATGCTGCGCCGTCGTACCGGTCTGCGCCTGCACGACCTCGGCCCGATGCGGGCCGCGCGCCGCGAGGCGCTGCTTTCCCTCGGCCTCACCGACCGGCGCAGCGGCTACCCGCTCCAGATGGTGGTGCGCGCCGCCGACGCCGGCTGGCGGGTGCGGGAGAGGGACGTCCCGTATCTGCCCCGCACGGGGAAGTCGAAGGTCACCGGAACGTGGCGGGGCACCTGGCACGCAGTACGGGACATGCGGAAGGTGCTGGGCGAGGAGCCGCTGGAGGCGGCCCGGTGAGCACCGTGCTGGTCATCGCCAAGGAGCCGGTGCCGGGCCGGGTGAAGACCCGGCTCACTCCGCCCTTCAGCCCCTCGGAGGCGGCCCGGCTCGCCGAGGCCGCGCTCGCCGACACTCTGGAGACGGTGCTCGCCACGCCCGCCGACCGCCGAGTCCTGGTCCTGGCGGGGAATCCCGGCGCCTGGCTGCCCGTCGGCTTCGAAGTGGTGCCGCAGTCTCCGGGCGGGCTCGACGAACGGCTGGCCGCGGCCTTCGCCCGATGTGCCGGGCCGACACTGCTGATCGGCATGGACACCCCGCAGGTCACTCCGGCGCTCCTGGCCACCGGACTGGAATTCGGTCGTTGCGACGCCTGGTTCGGGCCGGCGGACGACGGCGGCTTCTGGGCCCTCGGGCTCGCCGCGCCGGACCCGGAACTGCTGCGCGGCGTACCCATGTCCGTACCGGAGACCGGGAGGGTGCAGCGCCGTCGGCTGACGGAGGCCGGTCTCACCGTCCGCGACCTGCCGGCGCTGCGGGACGTGGATACCGCCGCCGACGCCCTGGCGGTGGCCGGGAAGGTCCCGGGCAGCCGTTTCGCCGTGCTGCACGCGGCACTTACCGGGACAGGTGTCAGGTGAGCGCCCTGGAGTCGGCGCGGCCGGCGGAATCCGTCGAGCCCGTCGGGCCCCTGGCATCCGCGCGGTCCTTGGATTCGCTTCGGGCCTGGCGGGCCGACCCGTACACCGACGCCCTGCGTTCGGGGCGCGGCCCGCTCTTCCTGCGACGCGGTGACGGCTGGTTGCTGCCCCTGGAGATCGAGCGTTGGTGTGCGGCGGCGGACAGTGCCGACAGTACCGTGCTGGCCCGGTGCAGGGGCCCGGTGCTCGACATCGGGTGCGGGCCGGGGCGGCTGGTGACGGCTCTGGCCGCGCTCGGCCGTCCCGCGCTCGGCATCGATGTGAGTCAGGAGGCGGTCGACCGTACGGTCCGGGGTGGCGGGACGGCGCTGTGCCGCTCCGTCTTCGAGCCACTGCCCAGCGAGGGACGGTGGGGGACGGTGCTGCTCGTCGACGGGAACATCGGCATCGGTGGTGACCCCGCGGCTCTGCTCGCGCGAACGGCCGAGCTGGTGGGCCCCGACGGCGTGGCCATCGTGGAGGCCGCCGCCCTCGATGTGGACGAGCGGGTCGACGTACGGGTCGTCGACGGGCGGGGAGCGCGGGGAACCGCGTTTCCCTGGGCCCGCGTAGGGATACGGGCCCTGTCGGCGTACGCGGAGGCCGCGGGCTGGACGGCCGACGGCCCGTGGCAGGCCGAGGACCGCTGGTTCGTTCGGCTACGGCGTCGCTGAAGGAGCGTCCGTACGACGAGGAGCCCGGCCGTACCGACCGCCACGACCGCGAGCGCCCCGCCCGACGTACGGGCGGCGTGGAGCGTCGGTACCTGGTCCTGTCCGAGCCGCCCACGGAGGACTGGGCGCCCGACGTGGTACGGGAAGTCGGTGATTCAGGGAACCCGGCCATCGAATCCCTTGCCGGGAAGGCCCGCAGCACTCATGACCCGAACTCGGTGCTCTCTCCGTGTGAGGCCCCAACCCGCGCGTGTGTGTGAGGAAAACCCAAACGGCGTTCTCCAAGCGGTCGTTGCCGCCCGGCATCTACGGTTCTCGTGGCTCGTGAACGCGACGCCGGGATCTATGGCTCCGTCGACCGGGGCTGGGACGTCGGGATCCGGTGGGTGAAGAACATCGCGAGGAGAGCGGTGAGGGCGAGGATGGCGAGTGCGGCGCGCAGGCCGTCGAGTCTCGCTTCGGCGTTCGCGTCGAGCGTCGCCCGAGTCACCTCCGTACTTGTGCCGGCCTCTTCGAGGGCGGTCTTGAGCTGGGCGTCCGACAGGAAGGGTGCTCCGCTTCGGAGCTCGACGGTCGCCTTGCTCTTGACGTCGGCCGGGACCGCCGGATTCTGTTCGACGTTGGTCAGGAAAGAAGACGTGAGCGCGGCGATCATGATCGACCCGGCGAGTGCGGTTCCGATCGAGGCGCCGAGGTTGGTGACGGCGTTCTGGACGCCGCCGACTTCTGCGCTCTGTTGCTCCGGCACTGCGGACACGGTGACTGATCCGAGCTGGGACGCCAGCGATCCCATGCCGAGCCCGATCAACAGGAGCGGGATGGTGACGATTTCCGCACCGGCGTCTGCGTCGAGCGCGGCCATCAGGGCGACGGCGCCCGCGAGCAACGCGAGAACCCCGAGCCGCACCACGCGCCGCGGGGAGACGTCGGGGAAGAAGCGTGGGATCAGGACTGCGGCAGCCAGCAGCGTGATCGAGAGCGGCAGGAGGCGGGCACCGGTCGTGAGCGCGGACAGGCCCAGGGCAACCGACAGATAGAGCGGTACGACGAAGAACACGCCCATCTGCACGAGGTACTGGAAGAAGAACATCGTCAGCCCGCCGGTGAGCTGTTTGTTCTCCAGCATGGATGGGTGAATGAGCGGCTCCCTGCGCCGCTCCACGAGCCGGGCCTCCCAGCGGAGGAAGAGCCAGACCAGAAGCAGCCCTGCCAGCATCAACCACACGACCAGGGAAACCCCGAGCCACGAAGGCGCGGCGGGCTTCGGACTGAACCAGCCCCATTCGTCCGAGCGGAGCACCCCGTAGACGAAGATCCCGAGCCCGAGCGCGGAGAGCACGGCGCCGACGAGATCGATGCGTGGGCTTTCGTCGCTCACAGCGTCAGCGGTGCGACGGGCAAGCACCAGGATGCCGAGGACCACCAAGACCTCCCCGGCGAAGACCCACCGCCACGAGAAGTACGTCGTGGCGACACCCCCGATGAGCGGCCCGAGCGCGATCGCCACGGCCCCTGCTGCCGCGACGAGTCCGTAGGCCGCAGGACGACGATCCGTGGCGAAGTTGCCGGCCACGAGCGCCACGATCGCGGGGAGGATGAGCGCCGCTCCGACCCCCTCGAGGAACGACCAGCCGAGCAGCAACACAGGCAGGTTGGGCGCGAGCGCCGTGATGAGGGATCCGCAGCCGTAGATGCCGCAACCGATCACGAACGCGCGTTTGCGGCCGATCAGCGCCCCGACCTTACCCCCGGGGATCATGAACATTGCCATCACAAGGGTGTATGCCGTGATGGCCCCTTGGATACCCGTCACTGTCGTGCCCACGTCGTCGGCCACGGTCGCGATCGAGACGTTCATGACAGAGCTGTCGAGCGCCATCAGGAACTGACCGGCAGCGAGCGTCAACAGGACGAGTCGCGCCGTTGCCGAACTCGGAGCAGTGCCTGCCCTGGGTGCCATGGGCGAATCGTCCCAGCCGCCCCGGAGGGCGGATCCGCGACCCGCCATGGAGATCAACCGGTTGGCGGGCGGGAGGTCGGCGTAGCGGCGTTGGCCGGGAGCTGTCATGGGGTCTCGCTATTGAGTGGCGTCCGTACTGAGGAGGCGCGCCCTCTCACGTGGGATCACGTCTACCGGTCGACGCGGGACGGCATTCCGCCGCACGTCGCGGTGTGCGTTCCGTCCACAGGCACGGCGAGACCAAGACGCGGAAGAGTCGTCGGACCGTCGCGCTCTTGGTCGGCCACAGCAGCCGGGCGACGACCGAGGCTGTCTGTCGCAAGCAGCTCCGGCCCGTGATCGTTCAGGGCGCCGAGGCCACGGACGAGATCTTTGCCGGCGATCGCGAGGTAGACGCCGACGAGGCTTGATCAGTTTCGGGTGGCCCCCTGCTTGGCCCCCCTCGAGCACGAAAGAGGCCCATTCGCGATCAAGCGAATGGGCCTCTGACCTTTGTCGGGGTGGCGGGATTTGAACCCACGACTTCTTCGTCCCGAACGAAGCGCGCTACCAAGCTGCGCTACACCCCGATCGTCGCCGGTCTCCCGGCGACATCGATTACTTTAGCCCACCTGCGCCCTCAGGCGAAATCCGCTTTATGTGCTGCCGAGGGCGAGGGGGCGTGGGTGCTCAGTCCTGGGGCGTCAGGGTCAGCAGGGTCGCCTCGGGCGGGCAGGCGAAGCGGACCGGGGTGTAGCGGTTGGTGCCGCAGCCTGCGGAGACGTGGAGGTAGGCGCGGTGGTTCTCGACGGAGTGGGTGGAGAGGCCCTTGACCCGGTCCGTGTCCAGGTCGCAGTTGGTGACCAGGGCACCGTAGAAGGGGATGCAGAGCTGGCCGCCGTGGGTGTGACCGGCCAGGATCAGGGGGTAACCCTCCGCCGTGAAGGCGTCCAGGGAGCGCAGGTAGGGGGCGTGGACCACGCCGATGGAGAGGTCGGCGCCGGTTTCGGGGCCGCCCGCCACCTCCGCGTAGCGGTCGCGCTTGATGTGTGGGTCGTCCAGGCCGGTGAAGGCGATCTCCAGGCCGTCGACCTTGAGGCGGCCGCGGGTGTTGGACAGGCCCAGCCAGCCCGCCTCGTCGAAGGCGTCGCGCATCGGTTCCCACGGGTTGTGGACGACGCCGACCGCGGGGGCGTTCCCGTTGAGGCCGTGCTTGCCCCGGGCCTTCTCGAAGAGGTAACGGGCAGGGTTGCGGAGCTTGGGGCCGTAGTAGTCGTTGGAGCCGAAGACGTACACACCCGGGAACTGCATCAGCGGACCGAGCGCGTCGAGCAGCTCGGGTACGGCCTCGGGGTCCGAGAGGTTGTCGCCGGTGTTCACGACGAAGTCCGGGCGCAGGCCGGCCAGCGACTGCAGCCAGGCGCGCTTCTTGCGCTGGCCGCTCACCATGTGGATGTCGGAGACCTGGAGTACGCGCAACGGTCGGGCCCCGTACGGGAGTACGGGGATGGTGACCCGTCGCAGGCGGAACGAGCGGGCCTCGAATCCGGCGGCGTAGGCGAGGCCGGCAGCGCCGACCGCTGCGCCGACTGCCGTGACTTTCAGGGGTACTCCGTAGCGTGCGCGCATGCGTCCATCGTCGCAGACGCGGTGCGGCAGGAAGAAAACCGGCGGGCGGCGGGCGCCCCGTACCTGCCACAATCAGCACATGACCACGCTCAAGTCCAAGCTCAAGGAAGACCTCACCACGGCCATGAAGGCGCGTGACGAGCTGACCTCGTCCACGCTCCGGCTGACCCTCACCGCCATCACGAAGGAGGAGGTCAGCGGCAAGACGGCGCGCGAGCTCTCCGACGACGAGGTGCAGAAGGTGATCGCCAAGGAGGCGAAGAAGCGCCGCGAGGCGGCCGAGGCCTTCGCCCAGGGCGGCCGGACCGAGCAGGCCGAACGTGAGAAGGCGGAGGGCGAGCTGCTCGACGCATACCTGCCGAAGCAGCTGAGCGACGACGAGTTGGGTGCGATCGTGGCGTCCGCCGTCGAGGAGGCGAAGGCTGCCGGGGCCGAGGGGCCGCGGGCGATGGGCGCCGTCATGAAGATCGTGAACCCGAAGGTCGCGGGGCGCGCGGACGGCGGCCGGGTGGCCGCCGCGGTGAAGAAGCTCCTGGCGGGCTGAGGCCGCGCGACGTACGGGACAGGGATGTACGAAGTGGGGCGCCCCGGATCGGGATCGATCCGGGGCGCCCCACCTTCATGTGCGTGAACCGTAGGGGTCAGGGACCCTGCGTATCGCCGTTGGTCTGACCGCCGCGGCCGCCGGTGTTCCCGCCGATCAGGTCCGGCGGGATGCTCATGCCGGGGAAGGGATTCTTGTCGCCGGGCTTCTTGCCGGGCTTCTTGCCCCCGGGACCCGGCCTGCCATGGTCCTCGTCATCGCCGTGCTGCTCCGGCGGGTCCGGGATGTTGACGGTGTTGAAGGCGGGGGCGTCTACTCCATTGAGGGCGCCCGTCATCGCGTCACGCCAGATCGGTCCGGGGACCTGTCCGCCGTACACCTTGTCCTGGTACACGCCGCCGATGGTGATGCGCTCCATCTCGACGCTCTGGGACGGGCTGCCGACCCAGACCGCGCCGGACATGTTCGGCGTGTAGCCGACGAACCAGGCGTTCTTACGGGCGTCGGTCGTACCGGTCTTGCCCGCGTTGTCGCGGCTCTGGAGGCCGGCCTCCTGACCGGTACCGGAGTCGACCACGCCGCGCAGCAGGGTGTTGATGGTGTCCGCCGTCGTCTGCGACATCGCCTGTGAGCAGGTGGTCTTCGGTACGGGCAGCGAGGTGCCGTCCGCCGTTTTCACCGACTCGATGGCTATCGGTGTGCAGTACGTACCGCGGTTGGCGAAGGCGGCGTAGGCACTGGCCATCGTCAGCGGCGACAGGCCATTGGAACCGAGGGTCAGTGTGGACGGGTTCTGCGGCAGCTTGGTGCCGTCGCCCTGCACCACGCCCAGCTTGTCGGTCATCTTCGAGACCGGACACATGCCGATGTCCTGGAGCATCTGCACGAAGTAGGTGTTGACGGACTTCTCCATCGCGACCTTCAGCGGGTACGGCCCCCTCTCGGACTCGCTCTCGTTCTCCAGGTGATACTTCGGCACGCCGTCGTTGACCCACGGCTTCCCGCAGGACTGCACCGTGTCCGGGTAGTCCATCTCGTACGGGGAGGGGTAGGTCTGCGTGGCCGGTTTGCCGCCCTCTATGGCCGCGGCGGCAAGGAACGGCTTGAACGTCGAACCGGTCGGGAAGCCGTAGTTCGAGCCGCCCATGCTCTTGTTGACCGAGTAGTTGTACTGGGTCTCGTTGGTCCCGAAGCCGTACGGCTTGGACTGGCCCATTCCCATGATCTTGCCGGTGCCCGGCTGGACCAGCGTCACGGCGGTCGCGACCTTGTCCGACTTGTAGACGTGACTCTTGATCGAGCTCTGCACCGACTGCTGGGACTGCGGGTCGAGCGTCGTCCGGATCGTCAGACCGCCCCGGTTCCAGATCTTGGCCCGGTCCTCCTTGGTCTTGCCGAAGACCGGGTCGGAGAGGAAGACGTGACGGACGTAGTCACAGAAGAAACCGGCTCCGCTGACGGCCGTGATGCAGCCGTTCTGCGGCTTCTTGACCTTCAGCTTGATCGGGTTCGACTTCGCCTTGTCGGCCTCGGCCTGCGAGATGTCGCCGACGTCGGCCATGCGCTGGAGCACGGTGTTGCGGCGCTTGGTCGCCTCGGCGGTGTCGTTGACCGGGTCGTAGCGGCTCGGCGACTGCACGATGCCGGCCAGCAGCGCGGACTCCTCCAGCGTCAGGTCCTTCGCCGACTTGGAGAAGTAGCGCTGGGAGGCGGCCTCGACGCCGTACGCCTGCTGTCCGAAGAAGGTGATGTTCAGGTAGTTCGTCAGAATCCGCTTCTTGCCGAGTTTCTCCTCGACCTGGATCGCGTACTTCAGCTCCTGGATCTTGCGGCCCATGGTCTGCTGGGTGGCCTGCGCGACCTTGTCCGGGTCGTCGCCGGCCTCCTCGACGAAGACGTTCTTCACGTACTGCTGTGTGAGGGTCGATGCGCCCTGCGCGGTCCCGCCCTCCTGCACATTGCGGTTCAGCGCGCGCAGGATGCCCTTGAGGTCGATCGCCCCGTGCTCGTAGAAGCGGGCGTCCTCGATCGCCACGATCGCCTTCTGCATGTACGGCGAGATGTCCTTCAGCTCGACCACCGTGCGGTCGCGCGAATAGACGGTGGCGATCATTCCGCCCTTGTTGTCCAGGATTGTGGTGCGCTGGCTCAGCGGTGGAGTACGGAGATTGGCCGGGATCTCGTCGAATCCCTCGACCGTCCCCTTGGTGGCGAGACCCAGTGCTCCGGCGGCCGGCAGAGCGATGCCCGCGAGCACAACTCCGGCAAGTGCGGCGACACCGAGGAACTTGGCGGCCTGCTGGGTCGTCGTGAGACCCCCGCCCGAGCGCTTCTTTGGCATGGGGGCAGCCTAATCCGTAGTTATGAGCGTTCCGTAGGAGCAGGGGCTTCTCGGGGCGTTCGAGTACCAGACCGTGACATCCAGGCGTGGAAGCAGTGGCTGCGTGACCTGTCGCGTTGTCCCAGGATGGCGGACCTTGAGCCGACCGTTCTCACCGAAGCCAGTCGCCGTCTCATCCGATCCAGCCGCCCAAGCGATACGGCAGAGCCGAAGCGCGGTAGCTGGCACAGCGGCAGGTTCGTGTCGCCATGATGACCGCTGGGCATGGCGACCTGACTGGTGCCGAGCCTCCAGTAGGGTCCGGTCATGGCCATGGACCACCCCAACTCGTGGGCTGCCGACGCGATCCGACGGGTACAGTCCGACGGCCGGCGTCTGACACCGACGCCCCTGCGCCCGCTTCCGCTACCCGCAATCCGGGACGTCGAGATCTACGTCAAGGACGAGTCCGCGCATCCCACCGGCAGTATGAAGTATCGCCTGGTGCGGGCCATGTTCTGTGAGGCGATAGCTAGCGGCGCCATCAGGGCGGATACGCCGGTAATCGCGGCTACGAGCGGGGCAGTCGCCGTCGCCGGAGCCCACTTCGCGAGACTGCTGGGTCTGGTGTTCACCGCCGTCGTACCGGCGAAGACCTCTGTGGACGTCCTGGCCAGGATCGAGAGGGAGGGCGGCCGGTGGCAGGTGGGTGAGCAGCCGCCGGCTGCGGTGCAGGGGGAGGCGAGGGCGTTGGCCGAGCGGCTCGGTGGCCACTTCCTGGACCACTTCACTGACGCGGAGCGAGCGGTGGCCGGATGGGGTGAGCCGACGATCGCCGACGAGATCTTCGTTCAACTGAGCAGGGAGCCACACCCCATCCCGAAGTGGATCGTCACCGGTGCCGGAACGGGGGCGACCTCGGCCGCGGTCGGGCGCCACCTGCGGCGACACGGTCATCCGACTCGGCTGGCCGTGGTGGACCCGGAGAACTCCGCCTACTTCCCCGCCTGGGCGAGCGGCTGTGGCGACTACACCACGGGAATGCCCTCGCGGATACCTGGCATCGGTCGCCCACGCATCGAACCCGGCTTCCTGCCGGCGTTGATCGATCTGATGATCCCGGTACCGGACGCGGCGTCCATTGCAGCCCTGCGGTGGCTTCGCGCTACTGCCGGGATTGAAGCCGGACCGGCGACCGGCACCAACTTCTGGGGGACGTGCCACCTCGTGGCACGGATGCGCGAGGCGGGGACGCAGGGCAGCATCGTCACCATCATCGGCGACACCGCTGATCCGTACCGGAACACCCACCTCGACACGGCGTGGGTGCGTGCGCGAGGCCTCGACCCCACACCGTACGAGGCCGAGATCGAGCGGTTCGCCCGCACCGGGGAATGGCCGGCCGTACAGCGGCCCGCGTGACGGCCGGGCGCGGATGCCCCTCAGGCCTCTACCCCGACTGGATTGGATGAGACGGCGACTGGCTTCGGTGAGAACGGTCATGAGGACCCTCCGCGGAGCTGACCCCCGTCCTTCTGTCTCTCGTCGACAGGGGCTGGATCGAGGTCTGCCGCGTCATTCCCTGGACTGCTCCTGATGGAAGCCCTGGCCTTCAGCCCGGCGCGCCCATCGCACGGGGAGACCTGCCAGTGCTTCTGGCCGATGACGACAACTGGGAGTATCCAGACAGCGGCGAGTGGATCGGCTGCCCGACTCTGACATCGACAAAGGAGGGGTGGCAGATTCCCTGCTGAGTCGGTGGCCCAGAGGGCCGGCAGCAGCCGATCATTCGCCCATGAGACCCGAAGTGCAGACGTTCGTTGCGGGTGGCCCGCTCCCCGACTGGGACGCGAGCGAAGAAGAGATCGACAGGCGCGATCAGCAGCTACGTGCGATCCCGAAGCCGGTCACCGGGGAGGAAGCGAAGGCGCTGGTCGCGTGTTTCGGGCCCGACGACTGCTACGGCGTCGCCTGGACGCTCCTGCACCTCATCGAGACGGGCCCGAACCCCGTCCTGACCACTGCCCCCGGCCCCGACGCCAACGAGTGGAGCCAGCGGCTCTACGACCGCGCCGTGTTCGGAGGACTCATCCCGCGAACTTGACGGCATAGCAACGTGAGGTGTCTACGTTCTCATTCGCCGGACACGCGTATATGCCTTGGCCTAAGCTGCTCCCAACTGTCACAGCAGTCCTGTTGCGTATCAACCCCCATGCACGATCCGGCCACGAGTTCAGGCACTCCCGAATTCGCCTCCTGTGTCATCGAACGTCCGTTGTGATCCAGGTGAACTGTCCTGATTCTGCTGGGACATTCAGGTATGTCCTCACCTCACTCCCCTGGGTGATCTGCCGCATACGCATAGTCCGTTCGGGCCATTCAAGATTGGGCCCGAAGGGGGTGTTGTGCTGTCGCCGCCTTCCGTAACGTCCTCAACTGGCAGCGGTGAATATGCCGCTACCGCCGTGGGGGAGCCTCGATTCGGGAGAGGACGGCGCCGTGATGGGCTGGGTAACCGACTGGAGTGCGCAGGCAGCCTGCCGCACTACCGATCCGGATGAACTGTTCGTACAAGGGGCAGCGCAGAACAGGGCCAAGGCGGTGTGCACCGGATGCCCGGTGCGGACCGAGTGCCTGGCCGATGCGCTGGACAATCGCGTCGAATTCGGCGTGTGGGGCGGAATGACGGAGCGGGAGCGCCGCGCACTGCTGCGCAGGCGACCGACCGTCACGTCCTGGCGCCGGCTGCTGGAGACCGCGCGCAGCGAGTATGAGCAGTCCACGGGCATCCTGCCCGTGGCGATCGGGCTGGACGATGACGAACTGCACGAGAGGTACGCCGCGGTGGGGTAGAGCGGACGGGCGGCTACGCAGCTCCGGCCGGGGTGGAACCGGTCGCGAGCCGGTCCCCGATGGCCCGAAGCCCCGCGAGGTCATGTACGTCACCGGGCAGCGCGGCCACTTGGGTCACGGCGACCTCGGGGTGCAGCGCGGTGAAGCGGTCGCGTGTGCGCTGTTCGCGCGCGACCACCTGCATCCGTTCCGCGTGCAGCCGCAACAGACCTGCGGTCAACTGCTGGACGGAAGCGGCCTCGGTCACGGTCTCGGTCCTGGTTGCGACTTCGGGAGCCGGTTCGGGATCTGGCTCGCGGTCTTCGGTGTCCTCGTGCTCGGAAGGATCGGCAACGGCTGCGGGAGAGGCGACCGACCAGTCGGCCGGGTCACGAAGTCCAGCCTTCCCGGCCGTCTGATCCACAATGCCGACCCCGTCAAGATTTTCTGCGGCCGCAAGTGCGAGCTCGGCAGAGAGCCGGGCGGCGTCGCTGCCATGGACACGGTTGAGTACCAGGCCGGCCAGCGGCATTTCCTCCGCGGCCAGCCGTTCCACGAAGTACGCCGCCTCGCGCAGCGCGTCCCGCTCCGGTGTCGCGACGACGAGGAACGCCGTACCGGGCGCCTGCAGCAGTTTGTACGTGGCATCGGCCCGGGTGCGGAAGCCGCCGAACATGGTGTCCATCGCCGCCACGAAGGTCTGTACGTCGCGCAGGAACTGACCGCCGAGCAACTTGCCGAGGGTGCCGGTCATCATCGACATGCCCACATTGAGGAATTTCATCCCTGCCCGGCCGCCCATCTTCGCCGGGGCCATCAGCAGCTTGATGAACTTTCCGTCCAGGAACGAACCGAGCCGCTTCGGTGCGTCCAGGAAGTCCAGCGCGGAGCGCGACGGCGGGGTGTCGACGATGATCAGGTCCCACTCGTTGCGCGCGCGCAGCTGCCCGAGCTTCTCCATCGCCATGTACTCCTGGGTGCCCGCGAAACCGGCCGACAGGGACTGGTAGAAGGGGTTCTCCAGGATCGCGCGGGCCCGTTCGCCGTCCGCGTGCGCCTCGACGATCTCGTCGAACGTCCGCTTCATGTCGAGCATCATGGCGTGCAGCTCCCCGGCGCCCTCGCCGTCGATGCCCGACACCCGGCGCGGGATGTTGTCCAGCGAGTCGATGCCCATGGACTGGGCGAGCCTGCGCGCCGGGTCGATGGTGAGGACGACGACCTTACGGCCGCGCTCGGCCGCCCGTACGCCCAGCGCCGCGGCGGTCGTGGTCTTGCCGACCCCGCCCGAACCGCAGCACACGACGATCCGGATGCCGGGGTCGTCGAGCAGTGCGTCGGTGTCCAGCGCGGGTGCGGGTGCGGTGGCCCTGTCTGTGGCCGTGTCCGCGTCCGTGCCCTGTGTCATGTACCCACCCCTTGTCCCACCCCTTCGCCCACCCCGTCACCCACGCCCTGCTTGCGGAGTTCGGTCGCCAGGTCGTAGAGCCCGGCCGGGTCCATGCCCTCGCCGATCAGCGGGAGTTCGTACCCCGGCAGCTCCAGGCCCGCGAGCACCCCGCGCTGCTCGCGCTCCAGCTCGACCCGCTGGGCATGCTCGGCCGCCTGCTCGACCAGGGGGCGTACGAGCCCCGCGGAGCCGGTCACGCCCGCCCGGGTCAGTGCCCTGGCGATCTCCTTGCGGCGGCCGCCCGCGGCGGTGCGCAGCGCGTCCTCGTCCAGCAGATGCGGTCGCACCATGTTCACGATGACCCGGCCGACCGGCAGTTCGGCGGCCCGCAACTCCGCGATGCCGTCCGCGGTCTCCTGGACCGGCATCTCCTCGAGCAGTGTCACCAGATGGACAGCCGTTTCGGGGGACTTCAGCACCCGCATCACGGCCTGCGCCTGATTGTGTATAGGGCCGATCCGGGCCAGCCCCGCCACCTCGTCGTTCACGTTGAGGAAGCGGGTGATGCGCCCGGTGGGCGGGGCGTCCATGATCACGTAGTCGTAGACGTACCGGTTCTGCTTGTCCTTGCGGCGTACGGCTTCGCAGGCCTTGCCGGTCAGCAGCACGTCCCGTACACCGGGCGCGATCGTGGTGGCGAAGTCGATCGCGCCGAGCTTCTTGAGCGCCCGGCCCGCGCTGCCGAGCTTGTAGAACATCTGGAGGTAGTCGAGAAGGGCGCGTTCGGCGTCGATCGCGAGGGCGTACACCTCGCCGCCGCCCGGCGCGACGGCGATCTTGCGCTCCTCGTACGGAAGGGACTCCGTCTCGAAGAGCTGGGCGATGCCCTGCCTGCCCTCGACCTCCACGAGGAGGGTCCGCCTGCCCTCGGTCGCGAGGGCGAGCGCGAGGGCGGCGGCGACCGTGGTCTTACCGGTACCACCCTTGCCGCTGACGACCTGGAACCTGCTCACGTATTCGAGCCTAACCAGTCGGGCCGCGGGCTACGCACGAGGCTGCGCGTGCAAGGCATTACAGTCGGGCCATGACCAAGTGGGAATACGCGACCGTGCCGCTTCTCGTGCACGCGACCAAGCAGATTCTGGACACCTGGGGCGAGGACGGCTGGGAGCTGGTCCAGGTCGTTCCCGGCCCGAACAACCCCGAGCAGCTCGTGGCCTACCTGAAGCGGGAGAAGGCGTAGTGGCCGGCGCTGTGGAGGCGAAGCTCGCCGAGCTCGGGCTGACGCTGCCGGACGTCGTGCCGCCGCTGGCGTCGTACCAGCCGGCCGTGCAGTCGGGGGTGTACGTGTACACCTCCGGCCAGCTCCCGATGGTGGACGGCAAGCTCGCCGTCACCGGCAAGGTCGGTGCGGAGGTCACGCCCGACGAGGCCAAGGAACTGGCGAAGATCTGCGCGCTCAACGCGCTGGCCGCCGTGAAGTCCGTCGCGGGCGACCTGGACCGGATCGCGCGAGTCGTGAAGGTCGTGGGCTTCGTCGCCTCGGCATCCGACTTCACCGGGCAGCCCGCCGTGATCAACGGCGCCAGCGAGCTGCTGGGCGCGGTCCTCGGCGACAAGGGCGTGCACGCGCGCAGCGCGGTGGGCGTCGCGGTGCTGCCGCTGGACGCGCCGGTGGAGGTCGAGGTCCAGGTCGAGCTGGTCGGGGCCTGAGCCGTACGCCCGCCGCGGTCCTTGGGCGGTCGCTGCCGTCCGCTGTCGATTCTCTGATCCCGTCCGGTCGTGATGACCGGGCGGGATCATGTGTGTACGGGGCATGTACGGGTCAACGTGCCTCTCGAACATCGTCGCGGTTCCGGATAGCCTCCGGCCATGTCCAATGGTCAGTGGTACCCACCGGAATGGCCCGACCGGATCCGGGCACTCGCCGCGGGCGAGCTGACGGCCGCGACCCCGAAGCGGGCCGCCACCGTGATGCTGCTCCGGGATCCTGCCGCTGACACCGGGGGCGGCCCCGCCGTCCACATGCTGCGCCGCCGAGCCTCCATGGCCTTTGCCGGCGGGGCGTACGCCTATCCGGGTGGCGGGGTCGACCCGCGCGACGACGACCGGCTCGTCGGCTGGGCCGGACCCGCGCTGGAGAGCTGGGCCGAGCGGCTCGGCGTCGGTACACCGGCCGAGGCGCAGGCCATCGTCTGCGCGGCGGTCCGTGAGACGTACGAGGAAGCGGGTGTCCTCCTCGCCGGCCCGACCGCCGATACGGTCGTCAGCGACACGACCGGCGCCGACTGGGAGGCCGACCGCGGGGCACTGGTCGCCCGCGAGCTCTCCTTCGCTGAGTTCCTGGACCGTCGTGGTCTGGTGCTGCGCTCCGACCTGCTGGGTTCCTGGGCGCGCTGGATCACCCCCGAGTTCGAACCACGCCGCTACGACACCTGGTTCTTCGTTGCCGCGCTCCCCGAGGGCCAGCGCACCCGCAACGCCTCCACGGAGGCCGACCGCACGGTGTGGATAGCGCCCGGAGAGGCCGCCGACGGGTACGACAGGGGCGAGTTGCTGATGATGCCGCCGACCGTGTCGACGCTGCGGGCGCTCAGGCCGTACGGGACGGCCGCCGAGGCCCTGAAGGCGGCGGATTCCCAGGACCTCACCCCCGTACTGGCACAGGCGCGGCTGGAGGGCGACGAGTTGGTGCTGAGCTGGCCGGGACACGACGAGTTCACCAAGCACATCCCGAGCCGGCCGACAGGTGCAGGTGGCGCGGGAGGTGAAGCCGTATGAGCGACGCGGCCGCGCTGCCCGGCCAGCCACGCGGCGGGGTGCTGTCCGGACCCGCCACCACCCGTACCGTCAACGTCCTCGCACCCAACGCCTCGGCGATGACGCTGGACGGCACCAACACCTGGATCGTCGCCGAGCCCGACTCCGACCTCGCGGTCGTCATCGACCCGGGCCCGCTGGACGACACACATCTGCGGGCCGTCATCGACACCGCCGAGCGGGCGGGCCGCCGGATCGCGCTCACCCTGCTCACCCACGGGCACCCGGACCATGCGGAGGGCGCGGCGCGCTTCGCCGAGCTGACCCGTACCGCGGTGCGCGCCCTGGACCCGGCGCTGCGCCTCGGCGACGAGGGCCTGACCGCGGGCGATGTGATCACCACCGGGGGCCTGGAGCTGCACGTCGTGCCGACCCCCGGGCACACTGCGGATTCGCTCTCCTTCCATCTGCCCGCCGACCGGGCGGTGCTGACGGGGGACACGATCCTCGGACGCGGCACCACGGTCGTCGCACATCCGGACGGGCGGCTCGGCGACTACCTCGACTCGCTGCGGAGGCTGCGTTCGCTCACGGTCGACGACGGCGTGCACACGGTGCTGCCGGGGCACGGCCCGGTGCTGGAGGACGCGCAGGGCGCGGTCGAGTTCTACCTCGCACACCGCGCGCACCGGCTGGCCCAGGTGGAGACGGCGGTCGAGGCCGGACACCGGACGGTGTCGGAGGTGGTGGCGCAGGTGTACGCGGACGTGGACCGGTCCCTGTGGCCCGCGGCGGAACTCTCGGTTCTGGCGCAGCTGGAGTACCTCGGCGAGCACGGGCTGATCTAGGCCGGAACGGACATGCGCAAGGCCCCGCCGTGCGGCAGGGCCTTGCGTACGGAGATGGCGCCCGGCCGGGGCCGGCCGGGCGGGCCGGCTAGCGGGACCGCTTGGCCAGGCGCTCCACGTCCAGCAGGATCACGGCGCGCGCCTCCAGGCGCAGCCAGCCGCGTCCGGCGAAGTCGGCGAGCGCCTTGTTGACCGTCTCGCGGGAGGCGCCGACCAGCTGGGCCAGCTCTTCCTGGGTCAGGTCGTGGACGACATGGATGCCTTCCTCGGACTGGACGCCGAAGCGGCGCGACAGGTCGAGGAGGGCGCGGGCGACACGGCCCGGTACGTCCGAGAAGACCAGATCGGACATCTGGTCGTTGGTCTTGCGCAGTCGGCGGGCGACGGCACGCAGCAGGGCCGTGGCCACCTCGGGGCGGGCGTTCAGCCAGGGCTGGAGGTCGCCGTGGCCGAGGCCGAGGAGCTTGACCTCGGTCAGCGCGGTCGCGGTGGCGGTGCGCGGGCCCGGGTCGAAGAGCGACAGCTCACCGATCAGCTCGCCGGGGCCGAGGACCGCCAGCATGTTCTCGCGCCCGTCGGGGGAGGTGCGGTGGAGCTTCACCTTGCCCTCGGTGACCACATAGAGGCGGTCGCCCGGGTCGCCCTCGTGGAAGAGCGCGTCGCCGCGCGCGAGGGTCACCTCACTCATCGAGGCGCGGAGCTCCGCGGCCTGCTCATCATCGAGCGCCGCGAAAAGCGGGGCGCGCCGCAGAACGTCGTCCACGAGTTCTCTCCTTGTCGGCCTGTTCAGGGAACCGTGGTCCCCATCATGCCGGACGGTAAAACAGTGCGATCAATCACAAACCAGTTTGACGCACGAGCGTGCCGAACCGTGAGGCAGGGGGCCGATTGGGGGTGGATACGCGGTGACCGGGGCGGATGTCGGTGTGTGGCTCTAGGCTGGCCGGGTGTCCAAATCGCCGGTGAGAGCGCAGGCCAAGGGGGCTGATGGGGTGTCGGAAGGCCGTGATTCCGCTGTGGGCGAACAGGCTGCGAGTCGCCCGAAAAAAGCGACAAAACGCCCCGTGGGTGAGCAGGTCCCTAGGGCCGGTGTGAAGACCGCAGCGAAGCCCGCGCCGAAGTCCGCCGCACCGGCCGCAGCCAAGTCTGCCGCGAAGGCCACCGCACGGGCCGCAGCCAAGTCCACCGCGGTGGCCACTGTGAAACCCGCGAAATCCGGAGCAAAGCCCGGTGCGAAACCGGAATCGCATCTGGCGATGGTCCGCCGTGCGCGCAGGATCAACCGTGAGCTCGCCGAGCTCTACCCGTATGCCCACCCCGAGCTGGACTTCAGGAATCCCTTCGAGCTTCTCGTCGCCACGGTCCTCTCCGCCCAGACCACTGATCTGAGGGTCAACCAGACCACCCCCGCCCTCTTCGCCGCCTACCCCACCCCCGAGGACATGGCCGCGGCCGTCCCGGAGGAATTGGAAGAGCTCATTCGGCCGACCGGTTTCTTCCGGGCCAAGACCAAGTCGCTGATAGGCCTCTCCGTGGCGCTCAGGGACAGGTTCGGCGGCGAGGTGCCGGGCCGGCTCGCCGATCTCGTCTCGCTTCCGGGAGTCGGCCGCAAGACCGCCAATGTCGTGCTCGGGAATGCCTTCGGCGTACCGGGCATCACGGTCGACACCCATTTCGGGCGCCTGGTCCGCCGCTGGAAGTGGACGGAGCAGGAGGACCCGGAGAAGGTCGAGGCCGAGATCGCTGCGATCTTCCCCAAGAGCGAGTGGACGATGCTCTCGCACCGCGTCGTCTTCCACGGCCGCCGCATCTGCCATGCCCGCAAGCCCGCCTGCGGCGCCTGTCCGATCGCCCCGCTCTGCCCGGCGTACGGGGAGGGCGAGACGGACCCGGAGAAGGCCAGGAAGCTGCTGAAGTACGAGATGGGCGGTCAGCCCGGGCAGCGGCTGAGCCCGCCGGCGGACTACCCGGGCAAGCCCGCGCCGGCCCTGGGGGCCGGCTGACGCACGGCGCTCGCTCCGGAACGAAATGCGTGATGACAGGCGTTGTGAGACGAGGGGTGCCTATGAAGACGCACGAACAGAGCACGCAGAGCACGCACGAACAGAGCGCGGAAGCGGCAGCCGCGCCCGCGGCGGTCAGCCCTGCTGCGGTCAACCCGGCGGCCGTGAGCCCCGCTGCGGCGATCGCGGCGGCCGCCGCCACCACGGCAGGCGCAGGTCACGACGGAGCCATCACCGTCACGACCGAGGGCCTGCCGGACTGGCTCGACCCCGTGGCCCGTGCCGCGCGGACGATCGAGCCGGACCAGCTCAGCCGCTTTCTGCCGCCGGAGAGCGGCGCCGGGCGGCAGTCCGCCGTACTCGTACTGTTCGGGGAGGGTGAGTGCGGTCCCGAGCTGCTCCTCATGGAGCGATCAGGAAGCCTGCGTTCCCACGCTGGGCAGCCTTCCTTCCCCGGCGGCGCCCTGGACCCGGAGGACGGCGACCAAGCCACTACAGGGCCGCTCAGGGCCGCTCTGCGGGAGGCCCGGGAGGAGACCGGCCTCGATCCGCGCGGAGTGCAGCTCTTCGGTGTGCTGCCCCGGCTCTACATCCCCGTGAGCGGCTTCGTCGTGACACCGGTCCTCGGCTGGTGGCGGTCGCCGAGTCCGGTCGGCGTCGTCGATCCGGGTGAGACAGCCCGGGTCTTCACTGTCCCCGTGGCGGATCTCACGGACCCGGCCAATCGCGCGACCACGGTCCATCCGAGCGGTCACCGAGGCCCGGCATTTCTGGTCGAATCCGCCTTGGTCTGGGGTTTCACGGCCGGAGTGATCGACCGGATTCTGCACTTCGCGGGCTGGGAGCGCCCGTGGGACACCGCCAAGCAGGTGCCGCTCGACTGGCGTGCATGACAGGCTGACTCCCGTGCTGCGCTGTCCGGCCCTGCCCGGACCCAGTCGAAGGAACAGGCCCGGTGACGAATCTGCGAGGCTATAGACGGTGAACGTGCTGGACATCCTGCTGCTGGCCGCCGCCGTGTGGTTCGCGGTCATCGGCTATCGCCAGGGGTTCGTCGTCGGCATCCTGTCGGTGATCGGGTTCCTGGGCGGCGGTCTCGTAGCCGTCTATCTGCTGCCGGTCCTGTGGGACCAGCTGACGAACGGCTCCGAAGTCTCGTCGACGGCGGCCATCGTCGCCGTCGTCATCGTGATCGTCTGTGCCTCGGTGGGCCAGGCGTTCACCACCCATCTCGGAAACAAGCTCCGCCGGTACATCACGTGGTCGCCCGCGCGCGCTCTCGATGCCACCGGCGGCGCCCTGGTCAATGTGGTCGCGATGCTGCTGGTCGCCTGGCTGATCGGCTCCGCACTGGCCGGTACCTCACTGCCTACGCTGGGCAAGGAGGTCCGTAGCTCGTCGGTCCTGCTCGGCATCTCCCGGGTGATGCCGGCCCAGGCCTCCACCTGGTTCACGGACTTCTCCTCGGTCCTTGCGCAGAACGGCTTCCCGCAGGTCTTCAGCCCCTTCGCCAACGAGCCGATCACCGAGGTCCGGGCCCCGGACCCGGCGCTGGTCGGCAGCCCCGTGGCGGCCGCCGCCAAGAAGTCCATCGTCAAGGTCGTCGGTACGGCCCCGAGCTGCGGCAAGGTCCTCGAAGGCACCGGTTTCGTCTTCTCCGACCGCCGGGTGATGACCAACGCCCATGTCGTCGGCGGCGTCGACGAGCCGACCGTCCAGATCGGCGGCCAGGGGAGGCTGTACGACGCGAAGGTCGTTCTCTACGACTGGCAGCGCGACATCGCCGTACTCGACGTACCGGATCTCGACGCGAAGCCGCTGAAGTTCACCGACACCGATCACGACGCCGGCACCGGGAACAGCGCCATCGTCGCGGGCTTCCCGGAGAACGGCTCGTACGACGTACGGGCCGCGCGCGTCCGGGGCCGTATCGACGCCGACGGACCGGACATCTACCACCGGGGCACTGTCCGCCGCGATGTGTACTCGCTCTTCGCGACCGTCCGTCAGGGCAACTCCGGCGGACCGCTGTTGACCCCCGACGGCAAGGTGTACGGAGTCGTCTTCGCGAAGTCGCTCGACGACCCCGACACCGGCTACGCGCTGACGGCCGACGAGATCCGCAAGGACATCGCGCACGGCCGCACCGCCAACCAGCAGGTCGACAGCCAGGCGTGCGCCCTCTAGAGCCTCTCCGGCCCTGATCCGCCGGACAGGCCCTGGGCGTACTGCCCTGTGGCAGCCGGGAGAGTCGTGGAAGTCCCGCCCGGTCGGTGAACGCTCACCGGCCGGCCGGGGCGGACATCATCCGCGTGGATGGCGCAGCCGCGCCGAGACCCAGCGGGCCCGACGGCGCAGAATGCGCGGAATGCCGAGCCGGGGATCATGCAGAACATGCATATCGTGCACCCGGCCCTGGGGGCCGCCCCCCTCATGAGTGCTCGGACTCGCCGTGGCGGTCGAGCGACGGTTGCGTGCTGCGTCACCGAAGTCGTGCGTCCAGCCCATACCCCGACGTCTGCCCGTGCCTCATGGTCGGTAACCGCCCATCCGCCAGCCAATTGGCCTATGCGCCAGGCAATTGGCTGTTCGTCGGACAACTGTGCCCGTACGGCTACCGGTCGGGCTCGGAATCCTTGAGCCAGTTGATGAGTTCGGCCGAGAACCCGTCCGGATCCTCCTCGTGGGGGAAGTGCCCCAGACCGTCGAAAAGTCGCCAACGGTACGGCGCTTCGACGTACTCGCCGGACCCCGCCGCGCTCCGCGTACGGATCGCCGGATCGAGTGAACCGTGCAAATGCAGTGTGGGTACCCGCACCGGCCGCTTCATGCGCCGGTTGAACTGGATTCCGTCCGGACGGGCCAGGGAGCGCACCATCCAGCGGTACGGCTCGATCGAGCAGTGCGCCGTCGAAGGGATGCACATCGCGCGCCGGTAGACGTCGACCGCCGCATCGTCGGGGAACTCAGGGGTCCGGGGGCCCGCCCAGTCACGGATCAGCCGTCCCACCAACGCCGCGTCGTCCGCGACGAGCTGACGCTCCGGCACCCACGGGCGCTGGAAGCCCCAGACGTACGAGCCCGCGCGGGACTGCGTGAAGTCGGAGAGCATCGAGGAACGCCAGCGGCGCGGATGCGGCATCGACGAGACCGCGAGGCGGCGCACCAGCTTCGGCCGCATCACCGCAGCCGTCCAGGCGAGGTAGCCACCCATGTCGTGGCCGACCAGGGCGGCGTCCGGTTCGCCGAGCGAGCGGATCACGCCGGTGATGTCGAGCGCCAGGTTGGCGGGGTCGTAACCCCGGGGCGTGCGGTCACTGCCGCCGACTCCGCGCAGATCCATCGCCACAGCCCGGAAACCGGCGTCGGCCAGTGCGGTGAGCTGATGGCGCCAGGTCCACCAGAACTGCGGGAAGCCGTGCAGCAGCAGCACCAGCGGCCCCTCGCCGAGCTCGGCGATGTGGAAGCGGGCGCCGTTGGCCGCCACGTCCCGGTGGGTCCACGGCCCGTCGAGCCGTACGGGCCCACCGGAGCCGACCGGGCCGGGGGAACTCGGCAGGTCAGAGGGGCCTGAGCGGCCGGTCGAGCCCGAGGAGCCGTCCGGGCCTGCCTGACCTTCCGGGCCTACTGGGCCGGATGCACTGGAATCGGGGACCGTCATGTGGACGAGCGTGCCACAGCGGACGCCTTGTCCTGGACCGAAGACTTCTCCAGAGCCTTGTCCGCAGGCCTGCTGCCCACAGCGGCCGGACGGCTCGCCCCCGCCGTGACAGCGGGCCGCGGGTGCGGCTTGACGCCCTGCAGCACGGCCGCTGTCTGCTTGGCCGAAGCGATGGACCTCTCCGGAGGCTTCACCTTCTTGAGCTTGGCGATGGCGAACAGTGCGAGCAACGCCCCCAGCACGATGAAGGCGGCTCCCACGATCGTGAACGACACGGCGAGGCCGAGCCCCAGGTAGTGGATTCCGTACGCCGCCGCGAAGCTCAGCACCGGGATCGCGAACAGAACCAGCACGCCCGCGATGATGAACGCCACGCTCCCGGTTACGCCACGCTTGACGTCCTGCCGCACCTCGGCCTTGGCCAGGGCGATCTCGTCGTGCACCAGTGCGGACATCTCGGCCGTCGCCGCGGCGACCAACTGCCCGAGACTGCGGTCGGCACTGCCCGCGTTGTTGCCGGGGTCGCTCATCCCTGACTCCCTCTCCTGCTTTCCTGCTCAACACATCTGGTGTCAGATCATGCCGGACCGTCCGGCTTGCTGCTCGCTGCCCCCGCCAGTTGGGCAAGGCGGCGGTGCTCGGCCGCCTTCTTCTCGTAGATCGCGGCCATCCGCAGGTGGTACTCCGGGTCGTCCTGCTCGTAGACGTCGGGCACGCCGTCCTCGTCCTCGTCGAGCTCCTCCGCCTCGTGCAGCGTCCGGTATCTGCGTACCCGGAGCTTGAGCAGTAGACCGGAGAGTACGGCGGCTGTCAGCGAGCCGATCAGCACGGCGGCCTTGATCTCGTTGATCATGTCCTCGTCGCCGGCGAAGGCCAGTTCACCGATGAGCAGCGAGACGGTGAAGCCGATCCCGGCGAGCGAGGCGACCGCGAAGACATCCGCCCAGGCCAGGTCCTTGTTCAGCTCCGCCTTCGTGAAGCGGGCGGCCAGCCACGTACCGCCGAAGATGCCTACCGTCTTGCCGACGACGAGCCCCAGGACGACACCGAGCGTCTCGGGCCGGGTGAAGACGCCCGCCAGTGCGCCGCCGGAGAGGGGGACACCTGCTGAGAAGAGGGCGAACAGCGGCACGGCGATACCGGCCGACAGCGGGCGGACCAGGTGCTCGATGTGCTCGCCGGGGGAGTGGGTCTCGCCGTCCCGCCGGGTGCAGCGGAGCATCAGGCCCATGGCGACACCGGCGATGGTGGCGTGGATGCCGCTGTTGTACATCAGCCCCCAGATGACCAGGGCGAGCGGTACGTAGATGTACCAGCCGCGCACATTCCTGCGCAGCAGCAGATAGAAGACGGCGAGACCGATGAAGGCGCCGGCCAGCGCCATGAAGTTGATCTGCTCGGTGAAGAAGACCGCGATGATCAGGATCGCGAAGAGGTCGTCGACGACGGCGAGCGTCAGCAGGAAGGCGCGCAGCGCGTTCGGCAGCGAGGTGCCGATGACCGCGAGGACGGCGAGCGCGAAGGCGATATCGGTGGCGGTGGGGACGGCCCAGCCGTCCGTGGAACCCCCGCCGGTCACGGCCACGAGTGTGTAGACGACGGCCGGAACAGCCATTCCGCACAGCGCGGCAACGACCGGGAGTGCGGCCGCCCTGGGGTCGCGCAGTTCGCCCGCGACCAGTTCCCGCTTGAGTTCGACGCCCGCGACGAAGAAGAAGACCGCGAGCAGCCCGTCCGCCGCCCAGTGCTCCACGGAGAGGTTGAGACCCAGCGACCCGGGACCGAAGTGGAAGTCGCTGACGGCCGCGTAACTGGAACCGAAGGTGTTCGCCCACACCAGGGCGGCTATCGCGGCCACCAGCAGGATGACTCCGCCGACGGTCTCGGTGCGCAGGGCGTCCGCGAGGTAGTTCCGCTCGGGGAGGGACAGGCGCGCCAGAAAGGTGCGGCGGGAGGAAGATGGTGTGGGGGTGGGCGTGGCCACGAGTGAGGACCTCCGGGTCGGGCAGCGATGGCATGGCTGATGCACTTGCCGACCAGACTTCCCGGCACACCCTGTGGAGATTTCTTATTGCTTTGTTGACGCGGCTGCCACTGTACCCGGGGTGCGCGGGGCGGTATCCGGTGATCTTCACCTTAAATGCCCGAGGGGCACCCGGCGCGTCGCCGGATGCCCCTCGGGGACGTACTCGCCTCGGTCAGTCCTCGGATGAGGAGGAGGACGGCAGCTGGGTCTGGATGAGGTCCATCACCGACGAGTCAGTGAGCGTCGTGACGTCGCCCAGTTCGCGGTTCTCGGCGACGTCACGCAGCAGACGCCGCATGATCTTGCCGGAGCGGGTCTTCGGCAGCTCGGCGACCGGCAGGATCCGCTTCGGCTTGGCGATCGGGCCGAGCGTGGCGCCGACGTGGTTGCGCAGCTCCGCGACGAGCTCGTCCGAGGCGGCAGCCGTACCGCGCAGTATCACGAAGGCGACGATGGCCTGGCCGGTCGTCTCGTCGGCGGCGCCGACCACGGCAGCCTCGGCGACCGAGGGGTGCGACACGAGCGCCGACTCGACCTCGGTGGTCGAGATGTTGTGCCCGGACACGAGCATCACGTCGTCGACCCGGCCGAGCAGCCAGATGTCGCCGTCCTCGTCCTTCTTGGCGCCGTCGCCCGCGAAGTACTTGCCCTCGAAGCGTGACCAGTACGTGTCGATGAAGCGCTGGTCGTCGCCCCAGATGGTGCGGAGCATCGACGGCCACGGCTCGGTGAGGACGAGATAGCCGCCACCACCGTTCGGAACCTCATTGGCCTCGTCGTCGACGACCGTGGCGGAGATACCGGGCAGGGCGCGCTGGGCGCTTCCCGGCTTGGTCTCCGTGACGCCCGGCAGCGGCGAAATCATCATGGCGCCGGTCTCGGTCTGCCACCAGGTGTCCACGATCGGGCACTTGTCGGCGCCGATGTGCTTGCGGTACCACATCCACGCCTCGGGGTTGATCGGCTCACCGACCGAACCGAGGACCCGAAGACTGCTCAGGTCGAACTTGGCGGGGATGTCGTCACCCCACTTCATGAACGTACGGATCGCGGTCGGCGCCGTGTACAGGATCGTGACGCCGTACTTCTGCACGATCTCCCAGAAACGCCCCTGGTGCGGGGAGTCGGGCGTGCCCTCGTACATGACCTGCGTCGCGCCGTTGGCCAGCGGGCCGTAGACGATGTACGAGTGGCCGGTCACCCAGCCGATGTCGGCGGTGCACCAGAAGACATCGGTCTCCGGCTTGAGGTCGAAGACCGCGTTGTGGGTGTACGCGGCCTGCGTGAGGTAGCCACCGGAGGTGTGCAGGATGCCCTTCGGCTTACCCGTCGTGCCGGAGGTGTAGAGGATGAAGAGCGGCTGCTCCGCCTCGAACGCCTCGGGGGTGTGCTCGGCGGACTGCCGGCCGGTGATCTCGTGCCACCAGACGTCCCGGCCCTCGGTCCATGCGATGTCCTGGCCGGTGCGCCGCACCACGAGGACGTGCTCGACGCTGTCGAAACGGGAGACGGCGTCGTCCACGGCGGGCTTGAGTGCGGATGGCTTGCCGCGGCGGTAGCCACCGTCGGCGGTGATGACGACCTTGGCGTCCGCGTCCTGGATACGGGCGGCGATGGCGTCGGCGGAGAAGCCGCCGAAGACCACCGAGTGCGCCGCGCCGATGCGGGCGCAGGCCAGCATCGCGATGGCAGCCTCGGGGATCATCGGCAGATAGACGGCGACCCGGTCGCCCTTGCCGACACCGAGCTCGGTGAGGGCGTTCGCTGCGCGGGAGACCTCGTCCTTCAGGTCGGCGTAGGTGATGGCGCGGCTGTCGCCGGGCTCGCCCTCGAAGTGGATGGCGACCCGGTCACCATGGCCGGCCTCGACATGGCGGTCCACGCAGTTGTACGCGACGTTGAGCTTGCCGTCCGCGAACCACTTCGCGAAGGGCGGGTTGCTCCAGTCGAGCGTCTCGGTCGGCTCCGTGGCCCAGGTCAGGCGTCGGGCCTGCTCGGCCCAGAAGCCCAGCCGGTCCGCCTCGGCCTGCTCGTACGCCTCCGCTTTGACGTTGGCATTGGCGGCCAGATCGGCAGGCGGTGCAAACCGCCGCTCCTCCTTGAGCAGATTGGCCAGGCTTTCGTTGCTCACGACATCTCCCATTCCCAGGGTGTCCGTTGTGTCCCGGGGCATAGCTCATCAGGCCAAAGGCCGGGTGACAAGTGTCTGCCCGGAATTGGTTTAGACCTGTGTCTCGTGTATGGAGACACGCTCCCGCCTCCACATGCGGTCCGGTGCGGCGCGGCGCTGTGCACCACAGTGCGGAGCACAGCGACACGGAGCCGTACGGAGCGACATGGAGGCGGGACCACAAGGTCTCACGGACCGGGGGCGAATGTGGTTCAGACGCCGGTACGTTCCAACTCGCCGGAACCGGCTGGATCACCCGGGGCGGCGGGCCTGGGGGTGTCGGTGTCGCCGGGCGAGCGGGAGCCGGATGGGGTGTGGGAATCGGACGAGGCATAGGCGTCGGATGGGGTGTGGGAATCGGACGAGGCATAGGCATCGGCCGGGGTGTGGGAATCGGACGAGGCGTGGGCGTCGCCAGGGTCCACGCGGTTGAACACCTCGTCGAGCGCGAGCCCGGCGCTCGCGCCCTCGGCCAGCAGATAGGCCTGCGCCTCGCCCACATGGAAGTACATCCCGTGCAGTTGAAGTGTGCCCTCGGCGAGCCGCCGCGCCACCGATCCATGGGCCCGCAGGTGGTCCAACTGCTGGACCACATTGGTGAGGCAGAGCTGTTCCACCGCATCGGCCGGAAGGCGGCCGGAGATCCGGGCCCAGGCATGATGCCGGGATCTCATCCGCTCCAGGCTCGGCAGCCCGTGTCTCAGCCAGCGCCACAGGGACGTCAGCGGAGTGTCCGGGTCCGGCTTGGCGCCGAGCAGAGCCTGCATCGCGCCGCAGCCGGAGTGCCCGCAGACGGTGATGGACTCCACCTTCAGTACATCCACCGCGTACTCGATCGCGGCGCCCACCGAGTGGTCACTCGACTCGGCGTCCGGCGGGGGCACCAGATTGCCGATGTTCCGTACGGTGAACAGGTCACCCGGGCCGCTCGCCGTGATCATGCTGGTGACCAGGCGGGAGTCGGCGCAGGTGATGAAGAGCTGAGAGGGGCGTTGACCCTCGCGGGCCAACCGAGCCAGCTCCTCGCGCACCAGCGGAGCGGTGTTCCGCTGGAACGAACTCAGACCGCTGAACAGGCGGTTGCCGCCGGTCCGGCGCGGGGCGGCGGTGGGTGAGCCGGCCGGGCCGGGGGTGCTGTGGGCTCCGGAGGCGTCGTGGGACGTGTGCTGCTCGGGGGAGCGGTCCTCGGCGGAGCCGGATCCGCAGTCGGGGGTGCGGCCCGTGTCGAGGCGGGTGTGGTGGGTCTCGGGCGTCTGGCCGGGCCGGTCGTGGCAGTGATGGTTGCGCCACGGCGTCCATGGGCGGCAACAGGAATGCGCCGCCGAGGCGGGCTCGGCGATCCGGCCGCCGGACCTGCCGGTGAAGACGACCCGGCCGCCGTGGGCCGTCTGGGCAATGCTCCAGTCCTGGATCGTCTCGTACGCCGCATGGTCCATGAAGAAGCCGTCCAGCTCGACGACGGCATCCCCGTCCTGGGGCAGCCGGGCGAGCGCCCGACTGAGCCGGGGCACCGCGAGGAACGTCAACTGGCCCCGTACGACCACCAGATGCTGGCCGCCCTGTTCGGTCACGGTGATCCTGGTCCGGGCCAGCCGGTGCAGCGCGACGGCCACTGCCACCGCGATGCCAATCACTACACCCTTGAGCACACCGAAGAGGAGCACGCCGGTGATCGTCGCCCCGTACACCAGGAATTCACGGTGCTTATGGACATTGCGGATGTGGGCGAAACTCACCATCTGGATGCCGACCATCATGACCAGCGCGGCGAGCGCGGCCAGCGGGATCTGCTCCAGGGCGGTGACCAGCAGCCCTGCGGCGAGCACCACCCAGACGCCGTGCAGCACGGTGGAGGCGCGGCCCGTTGCTCCGGCCCGAACATTCGCCGAACTGCGCACCGCACCGCCGGAAACCGCCAGCCCGCCGACAAGCCCGGAAAGGGTGTTGGCGATGCCCTGGGCACGCAGCTCACGGTCGAGATCGGAGCGTCTGACGGGTGGGTCCGGCGGGGACGGACAGGCCGGGCCCGGGCGGCCCTGGGCCGTGGCTGAAGTCGAAACCGAAGCCGGATCCGAGGCCGAGGTCGACGTCAAGTCGGCTTTGGACCGGGCAGCCGCTTGCCCGCCGGCACGGTCGGCCGACAGCTTGTCCACGGCGACCGCGGCGAGCAGCGACTCCAGACTGGCCACCAACATCACTGTCAATACAGCGGTGGCCAGAGCGAGTACGGGGCCGTGCGGCATCTCCGGCAGTGCGTGCGAGCGCCAGGACGGCAGATCGACCCGGGCGATCCCGGGCGCCGTGATCGCGGCCACCGCCGTCGCGGTCACCACTGCGGCGAGGGCAGCCGGAATCCGCCGTACCACCCGGCCGATCCGCCCCGGAATCCGCGGCCACAGGATCAGGACGGCGATGGTCAGCACGCCGATCAGCGGGGCGGCCGGACTCACCCGCCCCAACTGGTCCGGGAGGGCGAGGGCGTTGGCGACGGCCGAACTCTGAGGCGAGCCGCCGAGCACGATGTGCAGCTGGGCGAGTGCGATGGCCACGCCGATGCCGGCGAGGGTGCCGTGCACGATGGCGGGGCTGACGGCTAGGGCGCTGCGTGCCGCCCGCAACGAGCCCAGCAGGATCTGCAGAAGTCCCGCGCCGATGGTGATCGCGCAGGTGGTGCGCCAGCCGTAGATCTGGATCAACTCGGCTGTGACCACGGTCAGTCCGGCGGACGGGCCGCTGACCTGGAGGGGTGTGCCGCCGAGCAGTCCGGCGACGATTCCGCCGATCGCGGCGGAGATGAGGCCGGCCTCCAGCGGGGCGTCCATGGCGACGGCGAGGCCGAGCGACATGGGGACGGCAAGCAGGAAGACCGTGATCGATGCGGACAGGTCGGCGCCCGCGATGCGGAATCGTCTGTCGCCTGGCGGCGGTGGCGGGCTGTGCGGTCGTTTGATTCCCGAGGCGCGGGGTGGACGCGAACTGCGGGATGTGTGGTCATGACGAGTGGGGACGCAAGCAGACATGTTCCCGTCTCCTCCGGGGCAGCGCGGTCGCGGAACGTGGGGGACGCGGCCGTGGGTCACGGCGTGCAGCGGCGGGATTTCTCAACTCTCAGTAAACAGATCGTAATGGAGAGTAAAGATCTCTGTCCATACTTGAGATCAAATGGCCCATCCAATCACCTGTTCAAGTGAATAAGCGGCTTTTCATTCGGCTTGTCATATTAATTTCGGCATCGCTGTATGTGACCTTGACCGCGCCGCGTCTGCAGTTCAACGCAAATTTCCCGCAAGGAAGAGGGGGCGGGTGATGGGCGCCACGAAGAGAGTCGCCGCGAAAAGGATCGCCGCCAAGCGGGTCACACTGGGTGTCATGGCCGTGGCACTCGCCGCGGGAGTGGCCGACTGCTCCTCCCGTGCGGATTCCAGGACCGGAGCAGCCGGCCCCGCTGCCGTGAAGCGAGACGCCGGAGCGAAGAAGAACGTCCCCCGAGCCGCTCCCGAAAGCATGTTCCGGCTCATCGGCGACGGCTCCACCGCCTTCACGGGCAGCACCGATGACCTCCTTGTCGTAGTCGAAGGGAAGCGGCTGCTCGCCCTTGAGGTCGGGGTCGTTGGTCTTCCAGCTCTTCACAAAAGTCTTGGCCAGTTGATCTCGCTCTTCCACTGATCGACGGACCGTGTGCCGACGCCGCCGTCGGAGTCGCAGAAGTGGCCGCTGAAGTGCGTACCGATCTCGTCGCCGCCCTCCCAGGCACCGCGAACCTGGGTGATGGTGTTCCGGATTCCCTCGGTGTCGTTGAGGCCGATGTCGGGGCTGCCGGCGCTGCGCTTCGGCGGGTCGTAGAGCTCTCGCTTGCCCTCAGGCAGCAGATATGCGCCGCTGAGGAAGTACGTCATGTTCGCGTGGTATTTCTTGCCCACCTCACGGAAGTGAGAGAACAGCTTCTGGCTGTCCTCTCCGGCACCGTCCCACGAGAACACCACGAACTGCGGGGGCTTCCGGCCGGGTGCCAAGCGCTGTGCCACGGCTGGCCGCACCCCCTGTCTGGAGGGGCAGAAGAATGGGGTGGCCGCAGCGCGGGCGACGGGCTTCCGCTACGACTCCAGTGGCGTCAACAACCAGGTCTGGCCCAAGAAGAAGGACGGCATCTGGGATCTTTCGATGCAGCTCGTCCCGGTTCTGGGGCGCGACTTCGAGACCCTGCCGATGGACTACAACTTTATGTTCAATCAGTCCGGTACGACGCAGAGCGATCCGGGCCGACACGAGTACTGGGGCAACCAGATGCGCGACGGCCTGATCCAGGCCCTCGACCGCGCGTACGACGGGAACCGTGCCCCGCTGATCATCGGCAATCACTTCGAGTCCTGGAACGGCGGCACGTACATGCGGGCCGTCGAGCAGACCATCGCGGCGGTCTGCACCAAAGAGGGCGTCCGCTGCGTGTCCTTCCGGCAGCTGGCCGACTGGCTGGACGCACAGGACCCGGTAGCGCTGGCGAAGCTCGGCACGCTCGATGTCGGCCAGGCCCCGGCGAAGGGCTGGACGGACTTCCTCGACGAAGCCGCGACTTCGGGGGCGGACGCGGACCGTGCGCCGGGGCCGGCAAGGCTCATGCCGGGTCCGGCGCGGATCAGGCCGGCCGCCAGCTCGGTGACCGTGCTCGGCGACGGTGCTCGGCCACCGAGCTGCACGCCCTTCGGCTGCGACTGCCGCGTGAGGGCGCCATGGCGCCCGGGCCGGAACGAGGGCATCCTCCCGGCCCGGGCGCCGACGGATCAGGCGGGCTGAGCGGCGCCGTCCTGCACGTACCGCTCGTCGAGTACGAAGGCCGGGTCGACCTGGGCGGCCAGGTCGGCGCCCGTCTTCTCATTGCCCCAGCTCTCCGCGTTCTTCAGATGGAAGTGCACCATCTGTCGCGTGTAGCGCTCCCAGTCCCGCTGCTCGTACGAATCCTCCGCGACGTTCTGCAGCGCCTGCAGAGCCATCCGGTTGTCTGCCTCCAGCAGCTCGAAGCGGGCCGGCCTGCCCTTCTCCATGGCCCGTACCCAATCGGAGTGCCCGACGCTGACCAGCAGATCGTCGCCCACCTCGGCGCGCAGGAAGTCCAGGTCGTCCTCGCCCTGCACCTTGTTGCCGATGACCTTCAGCGCGACCCCGAAGTCCCGGGCGTACTCCTTGTACTGGCGGTAGACCGAGACGCCCTTACGGGTCGGCTCGGCGACCAGGAACGTCATGTCGAAGCGGGTGAACATCCCGGAAGCGAAGGAGTCCGAACCTGCTGTCATGTCAACGACGACATAGTCGTCGGGGCCGTCGACGAGATGGTTGAGGAAGAGCTCGACCGCACCGACCTTGGAGTGGTAGCAGGCCACACCCAGATCCGACTCGGTGAACGGCCCGGTGGCCATCAGCTGGATCTCCCCGTCGTCGAGCCGGACCGTGCGGGCGCACGCGTCGTAGATCGGGTTGTTCTCGCGGACCCGCAGCAGCCGCGAGCCCTCGCCGGGCGGAGTCGTCTTGATCATCGTCTCGACGGAGGCGATACGGGGATTGCTGCCGCGCAGATACTCCTTGATCAGAGGCAGCTGGGCCCCCATGGCGGGCAGCGCCGCAGCCTCTTGGTCGTCGAGGCCGAGCGCGGCCCCGAGATGCTGGTTGATGTCGGCGTCCACCGCGACGACATGGGCTTCATTGGCGGCAAGGTGGCGGATGAAGAGCGAGGACAGCGTGGTCTTGCCGCTGCCGCCCTTCCCTACGAAAGCGATCTTCATGTTCACCTAGGGTAGCGGTCTGATTGCAGTCTGCTGTCGCGCTTCGTGAAGAAGGCCACTCCCGGGCGGTATTGGTGTAGGGGGCGCGTAGCCTCGCTACTTATGAGTACGACTGCCTCTGATCCGCTCGCCACCCTGGGCACCCTGCCGGGGGTCGCCGACGCGGTGGACTCCGTACGCAAGGCCGTCGACCGGGTTTACGGTCACCGCGTCATGCGGCGCCGCAGCAATGAGGTCACCGCCGAAGCGGCGCTGCGCGGCGCCCGTGGCTCGGCGGCGCTGTCCGGCGCCGACTGGTATCTGGAGGAGGTGCGCCGGCGTACCGACTTCAGCGGTGACGGTGAGGCGCATGTGATCGGAGCGGCCCTGAGGCTCACCGCCGAAGCGGGCCAACTGCTCTCCATCTGGCGGCAGTCGCCGCTGCGTGTCCTGGCACGGCTGCATCTGGTTGCGGCCGGCGGCGCGGCGCCCGAGGACGCTGTCGGCCGGCCACGTCTGGCCGGCGAACCCGTGGACGAGCCGCTGATCGAAGCGCCGCTGCCGGACGCCGAGGAGGTGGCGGGGCGGCTGGAAGGGCTTTCCGGATTGATCCTTTCGGGCACTGCGGCGCCCGCGCTGGTGACGGCGGCGGTCGTGCACGGTGAACTGCTGGCCCTGCGTCCCTTCGGTTCGTACAACGGCCTCGTCGCGCGTACCGCCGAGCGGATCGTGCTGATCGGGAGCGGCCTCGACCCCAAGTCGATCTGTCCCGCCGAGGTGGGCCACGCCGAGCAGGGGCGGGTGGCGTACATCGCTGCGTTCGAGGGTTATCTGTCGGGGACGCCGGAGGGGATGGCGGCCTGGATCGCGCACTGCGGGTGCTCCGTGGAGCTGGGAGTCAGGGAATCGACGGCGGTGTGCGAGGCGCTGCAGCGCGGCGCTGCGTAGCAGGGTGCGTCGGTTCCGCGGGCTGGGCACGCGAAACGGGCGCGGCTAATCGATGACTTCACCGCGGTAACTCCAGCGCGGTAACTCCACTGCCCGGTAAAAGGGTTGCGGCGGTACCGTCCTCGGTACCGCCGCTGGCATGTCTACCCAGTTACCATGCGTCCTCGATATGTGCCCATCAGGTCGGGGGCTTTGCCCGTTCCCTGGTGCGGCTGGCCCGTAATCGACGGGTCGACGTCGCGTGGGTGCTCGGTTTTCATGCTCGGTCCGTGGGGCCTTCTCTGCGTTATCAGGTAATCCTCTCGGATGTCCTTGGTCTCGCGGGCCGTTGAGTCCTTTGTACTCCAGAGCCGAGGCGAGCGGTAGTGCTGACCATACTTCTTTACTTTTAGGTTCAATTACGGGCGAGTTGGACAACTCGGTTCGGCTGGATGAATTGGACTCATCGGTCGCCCTGCTTGATCCCATCGATCGGGCCGGGCGGCGGGGTCTGGGAGGTGCGTAGGGGGCGCCGCCGCCCGGCTCGTACATCAGGTGGAGGTCGTGGTGGTGCGGCGGCGGGAGCTGTACCAGACCAGTCCCGCCGTGACGGCGGCTGCGCCCAGCGCTGCCGCAGCGACCAACGCCGGGCGCGGCGGCATCGAGAACGTCGGCAGTCGCTGCTTGAGTCGGACCGGTCGGTCAAAGGTGAGAATCGGCCATTCGCGAAGGGTTGCTTCGCGCCGTAGAGCGCGGTCCGGATTCACTGCGTGCGGGTGGCCGACCGACTCCAGCATCGGTACATCGGTCGCGGAATCGCTGTAGGCGTAGCAGCGCGAGAGGTCGTATCCCTCCGACAGTGCGAGCGCCTTGACCGCCTCGGCCTTCGTCGGCCCGTACGCGTAGTACTCCACTTCGCCGGTGAAGCAGCCGTCGTCACCGACGACCATCCGGGTGGCGACGACTCGGTCGGCGCCGAGCAGCTCGCCGATCGGCTCGACGACCTCGGCGCCCGAGGTCGAGACGATCACCACATCGCGTCCGGCGGTGTGATGCTCCTCGATGAGCGTCGCCGCTTCGTCGTAGATGATCGGGTCGATCAGATCGTGCAGGGTCTCGGCGACGATTTCCTTCACTTGCTGGACGTTCCAACCCTTGCAGAGCGCGGAGAGGTATTCCCGCATCCGCTCCATCTGGTCGTGATCTGCACCCCCGGCAAGGAACACGAACTGTGCGTACGCAGTGCGCAGTACAGCGCGGCGGTTGATCAGTCCGCCTTGGTAGAAGGACTTGCTGAAGGTCAGCGTCGAAGACTTCGCAATGACCGTCTTGTCCAGGTCGAAGAAGGCTGCTGTGCGCGGCAAGAAGCGGTTTTCCACAAGGCTGAGCATAGGGGCCCACCATTCGGCGTAAACTCTGGCGCGTGGGTTTGCCTGAGAAGGCTCTCGGGTACACCATGGAAGTCACGGATCGTTCGCGACCGTGCTAACCCGGTCCGGCTCCTCCCCCCCGAGTCGGCCGTGGGGACGACCCCCGCTCTCCCCCCCGGCGGGGGTCGTCGCATGTCCGGACGCGTTTCTGTCACTCGGAATCAAGCATTCTGCCTCCATTTCGGCCGCGATGGCCCGCTTCTCGTTCCGTCTCTCACCATCTTGACTCGTCACGGTGCGTAGCGGAAGTGCTGCTCTCCGGAAGTCGCCGGTATGAGCGACAGAGATATTCACAACGGCAGAGTTGTCCACAGTTTTTGAGCAAGATCCACACGATTTCCCGAAGCACTGCACGGTGATTCCAGCCGCGAAGTCCGCGGCTTGTGGAATCGCCGATCTCGGAACGCTCCGAGATCACCGCGAACCGCGATGAAGGTGCAGTGAGAAGGGGGCGGAGACCGTGGCTGAATCCATCGCACGGGATCGTCTGCCGACCGTCGGGGTGCGGCGGGGCGGACCGTTGATCGTGACCGAGGATGCGGAACTCCTCGACGATCTGCTGCGGCTGTGCGCGGCCGCCGGAGCGGAACCAGAAGTTCATCACTCGTTGCCCGAACGCAGAGGCGGCTGGGAGCAGGCCCCGATGGTTCTCGTGGGGGACGATGCCGCCCAGCGGTGCCGCGGAGCGGCGCGCAGGCGTGGTGTGATGCTCGTAGGCCGGGACCAGGATGCCCCGGATGTCTGGCGCCGCGCCGTGGAGATCGGGGCCGAATATGTGCTGAGGCTGCCCGATTCGGAGGGGTGGCTCGTCGATCAGATCGCCAATGCGGCGGAAGGCGTGGGCCGGCCGGCACTCACCGTCGGGGTGATCGGCGGACGGGGCGGATCCGGCGCATCCACGCTGGCCTGCGCCCTCGCGGTGACCGCGGCCAGGGCCGGACGGCGGACCATGCTGATCGACGGTGACCCGCTCGGCGGGGGCATCGATGTGCTGCTCGGTGGCGAACGGGCCGAGGGAATGAGGTGGCCGGATTTCGCTCATTCCAAAGGGCGGGTCGGCGGAGGCGCACTGGAGGAGTCGCTGCCCGCACTCCACGGTCTGCGGGTGCTCAGCTGGGGCCGCGACGACTGGGTGGTCATCCCGCCACAGGCCATGCAGGCCGTGCTGGCCGCCGCGCGCAGGCTCGGCGGGGTGGTGGTTGTCGATCTGCCGCGCCGGGTGGACGAGTCGGTGGCGGAGGCGCTCGCGCAGCTGGACCTCGGGCTGTTGGTGGTTCCCGGGGAGCTTCGCGCAGTCGCGGCGGCGAAGCGGGTGGCTTCGATGGCCGGGATGGTGCTGGACGACCTGCGGGTGGTGGCCCGCGGCCCGTACGCGGCGGGCCTCGACGAGCGGTGGGTGGCGCAGGCGCTGGGGCTGCCGCTTGCCGGTGAACTCCCGCTCGACTCCGGGTTGCTGGCCACCCAGGACGGCGGCGCACCGCCCGGCGGCAGTGCGCGCGGTCCACTGGCAAGGTTCTGCGCGGCGTTCTGGGAGCGGGCGCTCGACCCGGAGGGTGCAGGGGGACGCGCCGGTGGGGGTGCGTCGTGACCGAGACACTGCTTGACGCCGTGCGGCAACGGCTGGCACAGAGCGGCGCGGCGCCGACCCCGGCCGGGGTCGCGGCAGCTCTTCGGGCCCAGGGACGACTGCTCGGCGATGCCGAAGTGCTCGGCGCGGCCGATGAGTTGCGCGGCGAGCTGGTCGGCACCGGGGTGCTGGAACCGCTGCTCGCAGACCCGGCCGTGACGGATGTCCTGGTCTCCGCGCCGGACCGGGTTTGGGTGGACCGGGGAGGCGGGCTCGAACTCACCGGGGTGACCTTTCCGGACGCCGCCGCGGTGCGCAGACTGGCACAGCGGCTGGCGGCCGTGGCGGGGCGGCGGCTGGACGACGCCCGGCCCTGGGTGGACGCGCGGTTGCCGGATGGCACCCGTATGCATGCCGTGCTGCCGCCGGTGTCCGTCGGCTCGACGTGCCTGTCGCTGCGGGTGGTGCGGCCCAGGGCCTTCTCGCTGACGGAGCTGGTCGCGGCGGGGACCGTGCCGCCGGGCGGTGACCAGGTACTGAGGGCGTTGGTGGAAGCCCGGGTCTCATATCTGATCAGTGGGGGGACGGGGGCCGGGAAAACAACCCTCTTGTCGAGTCTGCTGGGTGCGGTCGGGGAGCGTGAGCGAATCGTGCTCGCCGAGGACTCGGCGGAGCTGCGGCCGGACCATCCGCATGTGGTGCGCCTGGAGTCGCGCCCCGCCAACCAGGAGGGGGCGGGGCGAGTGACCCTGAGGGACCTGGTGCGGCAGGCGCTGCGGATGCGGCCCGACCGACTGGTGGTCGGGGAGGTACGGGGCGCCGAGGTCACCGAACTGCTGGCCGCGCTGAACACCGGCCATGAGGGCGGCTGCGGGACGGTTCATGCCAATGCAGCCGAGCACGTCCCGGCCCGCCTTGAGGCATTGGGGACGGCGGCGGGACTGGACCGGACGGCACTTCACAGCCAGTTGGCGGCCGCGCTGTCGGTGGTGGTCCATCTCGTACGGGACCGGTCCGGGCAGCGGCGGATCGCCGAGGTGCAGGTCCTGGAGCGGGATGCGGCTGGGCTGGTGGTGACCGTGCCGGCACTGCGCTGGGGCACCGACGGATTTGTGCAGGAGCGGGGCTGGGAAAGGCTGCGGTCGATGACCGGGGGTGCGCTGTGAGCGGTGACGTGGCGGTGGGTCTGTCGGCCGGCGCGAGCCTTGCGGCGGGCTTGTGTGTAGGGGTGGCGGCCTGGCTGGTGATGGTGCAGGACCAGGGGCGTCGGCGAGCGCGGGTGTTGTTCGTCGACGGGGTGATGGAGTCGCCGCTGTGTGAGCGCTGGGAGCGGATTCGGGCTTGGTTCCAGGAGCGGTTGCGGGCGCGGCGGGAGTGGCTCTGTCTGCCGGTGGCGCTGGCCATCGCCGTGCTGGGGGAATCCGTGCTGCCGGTGCTGGCGGTGGTGGTGGCGGTGCCGCTGGTGCGGCGGTGGCTGCGGAGACGGGCCCTGACACAGGAGCGGGAACGCCGGGCCGATGGGGTGGTGGCGTTGTGCGGTGCGGTCGTGGGTGAGCTGCGGGCCGGGCACGAGCCGGGGCGGGCGTTGCTCGTCGCTGTCCGCGGGACCGGGGTGATGGGAACGGCGGAGGCCGCTGTGTCCGCTGCGGCGCGGTTCGGCGGCGATGTGCCGGGGGCGCTCGGGCAGGCGGCTCGGGAGCCGGGTCTGGACGGGCTTGCCGGGGTGGCGGCCTGTTGGCGGGTGGCGGTGGACGGCGGGACTGGGCTCGCGGCGGGCCTGGACCGCCTGGAGGGTGCGCTGCGGGCGGAGCGACGCAGGCGGGAGGAGTTACGGGCCCAACTGGCAGGTGCCTGGTCGACGGTGGCCGTGCTGGCGCTGCTGCCGGTGCTGGGTCTGGGGCTGGGGGCGGCGCTCGGGGCCGATCCGCTGAGGGTGCTGCTGCACACGCCGGCCGGGCTGGTCTGTCTGGTGGCGGGTGGGTTGCTGGAGGCGGCCGGGCTTTGTTGGGCCGGCCGGATCGTACGGGCGGGGGAGGCGGCGTGAACGGGGGCACCGGCGAAGCCGTCCACCGGGCGGCGGCAGTGTGGGCGGTTCTGTGCACGGTCGCGTATCTGGCCCTCGTCCTCGCGAGACTGCGGCGGAGGCGGACGGTACACCGTCGGGGTGCGGTGCTGCTGGCCGTCGGCCCGGAGAGGCGTCGGCGCGGGCGGACGGTTTCCGGCGCCCAGGTGAAGGAATGGATTGCGCCACTGGGTGCTTTGGCGACGGGCGTGGTCCTGATCGGCGGCCTGCCCGGTTTCGCTACCGGGCTGGCAGGGGCGTACGGCGCCTGGAGGTGGCAGCGGGCCCGGCGCGGCCGCGAACCGGGGGTCGGCGCTGTGGAAGCGGCGCAGGTATCACGTCAACTCCCATTGGCGGCAGATCTCTTGGCGGCCTGCATTTCTGCCGGAGCCGGGCCCCGAGAGGCGGCGGAGGCGGTGGGGGAGTCACTGGGTGGACCGGTCGGCGTGCGTCTGGCGCGGACGGCCGTGGAGATTCGGCTCGGGGGTGAACCTGCGTTGGCCTGGGGGCGGTTCGGGGAGATACCGGGCGCGGGTGCGCTGTCCCGCTGCCTGGACCGGGCGGGATCGACCGGGGCTCCGGCGGCGGAGCCGGTGGCGCGGCTGGCCGAGGCGATGCGGGCGGAGCGGGCGAGCGCGGCCGTGGCGCGCGCCCAGCGGGCAGGTGTGCTGATCACCGCTCCGGTCGGGCTCTGCTTTCTGCCCGCTTTCCTGGCGGTCGGAGTGGCGCCGGTGGTGATCGGTCTGGCAACCGGTCTGCTTCACAACGGGTGACAGAAAAGTACTAGCAAGTATCTATTTGATATGAATTATGTATTTCGTGGGGGTTGGAATGGAACAGCGAATCAGGGGCTGGGTGCGGAGCATGGTGCGCCGAGTCCGGTCGGACAACGGAATGACGACATCCGAATATGCGGTGGGGACAATCGCGGCCTGTGCGTTCGCGGCGGTGCTCTACAAGGTGGTCACCAGCCAGCCGGTTATGTCCGCACTGCAGTCACTGCTCAAGGACGCGCTCGATGCGAAGTTCTAGGAGCAGTTCCGGGGCGTCCGCCGGAGGTCGTTCCAGGACCGTGTGCGGAGACCGGGGGGCGGTGACGGCGGAAGCGGCCATGGCGATTCCGGTGCTGGTGGTGTTCGCCTTGGCCCTGGTCTGGGCGCTGATGGCCGCCTCCGCCCAGATCCGTTGCGTGGACGCGGCCAGGGCCGGGGCGAGGGCGGCGGCCCGCTCGGAACCGGAGGCGCAGGTGCTGGAAGCCACTCTTTCGGCGGCACCGGGCGGGGCCGAAGTCGCGATGGAGCGGGCCGGGGAGCTGTGGCGGGTACGAGTGGCGGCGCCGATGCCCGGACCCGGCCCGCTGGCCCTCAAGCTCCATGCGGAGGCGGCAGCACTGGCAGAGGACACGGTGGGGGTGGCGCCGTGACCAGGACAGGCGGGGGAGCCCGGAAGGCCGTCCTCGGGTGGCTGCACAGGAGTGGGGATCACGGTCGGAATCGAGGTCGGGCCCCGGACCGGGACAGAGGCCTGGCGACGGTGTGGGTGGCGATGACCACGGCCACGTTGTGCGCGGTGTTCGCGGTCGTGCTGGCGCTCGGGCAGGTGATGGTCGCCCGGCACCGGGCCGGCGGTGCAGCGGACCTGGCAGCCCTGGCCGCGGCCGACCGGGCCCTGCAAGGGCCCGGGGAGGCATGCGGGGCGGCCAAGGAGGTGGCCGCGGCACAGGGGGCGGTGGTGGTGCGGTGCACGGTGCGTGGGGAGATCGCCGATGTGACGGCCCGGGTGAGTTTCGGGCCGTACGAACCGGCGGTCAGGTCCCGGGCCGGCCCTCCGGCGGCTGCTCCCGGCTCCCCGGATCCGTCGCCTCCGACGGTTCCGGAGGGCCCGGCTCCCCCGGGTCCGGCGGCGCGGACCGGAGGAGTTCGCTGAGGAGGCGCACGGCGCCCCGCTTGTGCAGCGGATCGTTGCCGTTGCCGCACTTGGGGGATTGGATGCAGGACGGGCAGCCCGCCTCGCATTCGCAGGACGCGATGGCCTGGCGGGTCGCGGTCAGCCACCTACGGGCGGTGTGGAAGGCCCGCTCCGCGAATCCGGCACCGCCTGGATGACCGTCGTACACGAAGACCGTGGGCAGCAGGGTGTCCGGGTGCAACGGCACGGAGACGCCACCGATGTCCCATCGGTCGCAGGTGGCGAAGAGCGGCAGCATCCCGATCGACGCGTGCTCCGCTGCGTGCAAGGCGCCGCCCAGGATCTCCGGGTTGATACGGGCGGCGTCGAGCTGGTCCTGCGTGACCGTCCACCACACGGCGCGCGTGCGCAGAGTGCGGGGCGGCAGATCCAGCTTGGTCTCGCCGAGGACCTCGCCGGTGATCAGTTTGCGACGCAGGAAGGAGACGACCTGGTTGGTGACTTCCACGGAGCCGTAGCAGAGCCGCCCGTCACCCCACGGGAGCTCGGTGTCGGTCTCCAGGACGGCGATGGCGGTGGTGTCGCGTGCGGTCGTCGAGTACGGCGGGTTGGCCTCCTCGACCAGGGCCACCGAGTCCTCCAGGTCCAGCTTCCGGACCAGATAGGTGCGGCCCTGGTGGAGGTGGACGGCGCCTTCGTGGACGGCGGTGTGCGCGGCCGATTCGTCGACGGTGCCCAGCAGCCGGCCGGTGCCCTCCTCGACGATCTGGACGGGGCGGCCGCCCTCGCCGCGGATGTCGGTGAGATCGGCGGCGCGCTCGCGGCGGGTCCAGTGCCAGCCCGATGCCCGTTTGCGCAGCAGCTTCGCGGCCTCCAGCTGTGGCAGCAGCCCGGCCACGGCCGGGCCGAAGAGCTCCAGATCGGACTCGGTGAGCGGGAGCTCCGCAGCTGCGGCACACAGGTGCGGGGCGAGGACGTACGGGTTGTCCGGATCGAGGACGGTCGACTCCACGGGCTGTTGGAAGAGCGCCTCGGGATGGTGGACGAGGAAGGTGTCCAGCGGGTCGTCGCGGGCCACCAGGATGGCCAGGGCGCCCTGGCCGGAGCGTCCGGCGCGGCCCGCCTGCTGCCACAGCGACGCCCTGGTCCCGGGATAGCCCGCGATGACGACGGCGTCCAGGCCGGAAACATCGACGCCGAGTTCGAGGGCGGTGGTGGCGGCCAGGCCGAGCAGTCGGCCGGAGTGCAGGGCGCGCTCCAGGGCGCGGCGTTCCTCGGGGAGATAACCCCCGCGGTAGGCGGCGACCCGGGCGGGCAGGGAGCGGTCCACCTCGGCGAGGCGTTCCTTGGCGATGACGGAGATCAGTTCGGCGCCGCGCCGGGAGCGTACGAAGGCGACCGAGCGGACGCCCTGGACGGTCAGATCGGTGAGGAGGTCGGCTGTCTCGGCAGTGGCGGTACGGCGCACGGGCGCGCCCTTCTCGCCGTGCAGCTCGGTGAGGGGCGGCTCCCACAGGGCGAAGACCATTTCGCCGCGCGGCGAGGCGTCGTCGGCGACCTCCTTGACCGGGAGACCGGTGAGGCGGCCCGCCGCGACGGAGGGCTCCGCCGCGGTGGCCGACGCGAGGAGGAAGACCGGATTCGCTCCGTAGCGGGCGCACAGACGGCGTAGCCGGCGCACCACCTGGGCGACGTGGGAGCCGAAGACACCCCGGTAGGTGTGGCACTCGTCGATGACGACGAAGCGCAGGGTGCGCAGGAAGGAGGACCAGCGGGGGTGGGACGGGAGTATCCCGCGGTGCAGCATGTCGGGGTTGGTCAGGACGTAGTTGGCGTACTGGCGCACCCACTCGCGTTCCTCGACCGGCGTGTCGCCGTCGTAGACCGCGGGCCTGATGGCGTTGCCGAGCGGTGCCACGAGTTCCTTCACCGCACGCCTCTGATCGGCGGCCAGGGCCTTGGTGGGGGCGAGATACAGGGCGGTCGCGCCACGGCCGTTCGGGGCCTCGGATCCGTCGAGCAGTGCGCTGAGTACCGGGGCGAGGTAGGCGAGCGACTTGCCGGACGCCGTGCCGGTGGCGATGACCACGGAATTGCCGTCCAGGGCATGCTCGGCGGCGGCCGCCTGGTGCGCCCAAGGGTGGTCGATTCCGGCTTTTTGGATCGCGGCGATCACTTCTGGCCGGATGCGATCGGGCCAGATGGCATGGGTTCCCGTACGCGGGGGCAAGTGCTCCGTATGAGTGATGCGCGCGGACCGGCCCGCCGCTGCGGCGAGCCGGTCGAGGACCATGGCGGGAGAGGGGCGGGAGTCCCTGTTCTCGGGTGGTCGACTGGGGCGGTGATTCTTGGCCATCGGCACCGAGTGTGTCACCGGCGTGACGGACAATGGTCCCAAGGCGTCGTGCATGGCTGCTGGTAAGTGATTGAATGCCATCGCGGCTGGCGATCCGTCCCCTGGCTCCGCCGGGGAGACTGAGGGGCGACCGCTCGATAGCAAGGTGCTGGAGGATCCGTGGACCTGTCCTTGTCGACTCGCAATGTGTCCGGCCCTGGTGGCGACCGTACGGTCGTCGAGGTCGGTGGCGAGATTGATGTGTATACCGCGCCCAAGCTGCGCGAGCAGTTGGTCGAGTTGGTGAATGACGGCAGCTACCACCTGGTTGTCGACATGGAAGGCGTCGACTTCCTCGACTCCACCGGCCTCGGCGTGCTCGTGGGCGGCCTGAAGCGTGTCCGGGCCCATGAGGGCTCGTTGCGCCTGGTCTGCAACCAGGAGCGCATTCTCAAGATTTTCCGGATCACTGGTCTGACCAAGGTGTTCCCGATTCACACCACGGTCGACGAGGCAGTTGCGGCCACCGACTGACGGTCGGTCCGCGGCCGGTCCGGCGCGGTCGGTGCACCGGTAGCCGTGACCGACGGGCGGCCTGACCGCCGATTGCCTCAGTCAGGCAGTCGGCCGGTCGGGCAGTCAGTGGTCGGGACCTGGATATCCAGTACCCCGACCGCTGAACAACCGGTCGGCGTCCGGTCTGTCGGCCGACTGCTTGCCGGTCGGCTGTTCGGCATTCGGCCGCTTGGGAATGGGCCGTCTGCCGGTTCGGGCGCCTGTCGGTCAGTCGACAGCCTGTCCGTCAGTGGGCCGGCGGTCGGCGACCAGGCCGGTCGGCCGACGGCTTCGCCGGTTCCGGAAGAAGACCGGAACAACACCGGATGAACACTGGAAGAGGAGCAGGGGTGTCGGGCAGCCCGCCCGGGTCCCCTGGGATGCACGCCCGTACGTCTGAGGGGGATCGCATGGCCACCGTTGAACTCCGCTTCAGCGCCCAGCCCGAACACGTCAGGACGGCCCGCCTCGTGGCAGCCGCCGTGGCGCGCCGGGCGGGGGTCGATGAAGCCGTGCTCGACGAGGTCAGACTCGCCGTCGGTGAAGCCTGCAGCCGCGCAGTCGGGCTGCACCGCAGTCATGGCATTACCGCTCCCGTCTCCGTCGTCCTGACCGAGGAGGAGAAGTCCTTCTCCATCGAGGTCGGCGACGAGGTGCCCGGGCCGGGTGCCGAGCCCGCTCCCGGCGGACCCGCCGGAGCCTCCGCGACACGCGGCGCCACGCCCGGCGTGGGACTCGACGGTCCGGATTCCGAGGCCGACGCCGACGGAGAGGACGAGATGGGTCTCGCAGTCATCAGTGGCCTCGTCGATGATGTGGAAGTCAGATCGGGGACCAACGGCGGAGTGATCCGCATGAGCTGGCCTAAGACGCCCGTGACGGTGCTTCCCTGAGGCGCCGCGGGCATCACGGGCGGTCCGGCCGTCCCGATTCCTGCGAAGCCATTCCCCGATCCATTTCTTGATCCCTCTTTTGGGCCCTGCTGAGCAGGGCCTTTTTTCATTTCTGTGTGATCATTGATCTACAGAAAATGTGCCTGCCCCATTACTGCATTCGGGTCGATCCGCGACCGTGATCATTTGCCGATCCGCCGTTAAGGTCAATTACATTTACCGCGCACTGTTTTGATCAGCTCCCGCTCCCTACAATCCGTCCACGTCTTGAGCGCTGAGCGTCAAGGAGGACGTATGGCGGAGTTCTTCAACACCCCACTGGCAGGACTGACGCAAGATTCCGCACTTTCCACACCTTCCGGTCGACCCGCATCTCTCGCGGCCGCGGTACTCACCGATGACAACCGCATCATCGTGATCGTCGTCGCGGTCGTCGCCATCGCCGCGCTGGTCGTCGCCCGGCTGCTGGTGCGCCAGGTGCTGGCGGCCGGTGAGGGCACCGACCGCATGAAGGAGATCGCGGCAGCCGTCCAGGAGGGCGCTAATGCCTATCTGGCCCGGCAGCTGCGCACCGTCGGCATCTTTGCCGTCGTGGTCTTCTTCCTGCTTCTGCTGCTTCCGGCCGACAGCTGGTCGCAGCGCGCAGGCCGTTCGCTGTTCTTCCTGGTGGGTGCGCTTTTCTCGGCGGCCACCGGATACATCGGGATGCGGCTCGCCGTACGCAGTAATGTCCGTGTGGCTGCTGCTGCGCGTGAGGCGACTCCCGCGGAAGGGGAACCCGAAAGGGATCTCACCGCTGTTTCGCACAAGGCGATGAAGATCGCTTTTCGTACCGGTGGCGTGGTCGGAATGATCACCGTGGGCCTCGGGCTGCTCGGTGCTTCCTGTGTCGTCCTCGTCTATGCCGCCGACGCGCCCAAGGTGCTGGAGGGCTTTGGTCTCGGTGCCGCGCTGATTGCCATGTTCATGAGGGTCGGAGGCGGTATCTTCACCAAGGCCGCGGACGTCGGCGCCGACCTCGTCGGCAAGGTGGAGCAGGGCATCCCGGAGGACGACCCACGCAATGCCGCCACCATCGCCGACAACGTCGGCGACAACGTCGGTGACTGCGCGGGCATGGCGGCCGACCTCTTCGAGTCGTACGCCGTGACGCTCGTCGCGGCGCTCATCCTCGGCAAGGCCGCCTTCGGCGACTCCGGACTGGCCTTCCCGCTGATCGTCCCGGCGATCGGCGTAGTCACCGCGATGATCGGGATCTTCGCGGTCGCCCCGCGGCGCGCCGACCGCAGCGGAATGACCGCCATCAACCGCGGATTCTTCATCTCCGCGGTGATCTCGCTCGTCCTGGTGGCCGTGGCGGTCTTCGTCTACCTGCCGTCCTCGTACGCGGATCTGGACGGCGTCACCGACACCGCCATCTCCTCGCACGGCGGCGACCCGCGGGTCTTCGCCCTGGTCGCCGTTGCCATCGGCATCGTGCTGGCCGCCCTGATCCAGCAGCTGACCGGCTACTTCACCGAGACCAGCCGGCGGCCCGTCAGGGACATCGGCAAGTCCTCGCTGACCGGGCCGGCCACCGTCGTACTCGCCGGTATCTCCATCGGTCTGGAGTCCGCCGTCTACACGGCACTACTGATCGGTCTGGGCGTCTACGGGGCGTTCCTGCTCGGCGGTACGTCGATCATGCTGGCGCTCTTCGCGGTGGCCCTGGCGGGGACCGGGCTGCTCACCACCGTCGGTGTCATCGTTGCCATGGACACCTTCGGCCCGGTCTCCGACAACGCGCAGGGCATCGCGGAGATGTCCGGTGACGTCACGGGCGCCGGTGCTCAGGTCCTCACCGACCTGGACGCCGTCGGCAACACCACAAAGGCCATCACCAAGGGCATCGCCATCGCCACCGCCGTCCTGGCGGCGTCGGCGCTCTTCGGTTCGTACCGCGACGCGATCGCCACGGCGGTCGACGACGTGGGGGCCAAGGCCGGGGGGATGACACTCAGTCTGGACATCTCGCAGCCCAACAACCTGGTGGGCCTGATCCTCGGTGCCGCGGTCGTCTTCCTCTTCTCCGGGCTGGCGATCAACGCGGTGTCCCGGTCCGCCGGATCCGTGGTCTACGAGGTGCGGCGGCAGTTCCGCGACCATCCCGGGATCATGGACTACAGCGAGAAGCCGGAGTACGGGCGCGTCGTCGACATCTGCACCAAGGACGCCCTGCGCGAGCTCGCCACGCCCGGCCTGCTCGCCGTCCTGGCGCCGATCGCCGTCGGGTTCACGCTCGGCGTCGGGGCGCTGGGTTCGTATCTCGCGGGCGCCATCGGTACCGGCACACTGATGGCGGTCTTCCTGGCCAACTCCGGTGGTGCGTGGGACAACGCCAAGAAACTCGTTGAGGACGGTCATTACGGCGGCAAGGGCAGCGAGGCCCATGCCGCGACCGTCATCGGGGACACGGTCGGCGACCCGTTCAAGGACACGGCAGGACCGGCGATCAACCCCTTGCTCAAGGTGATGAACCTGGTTGCGCTGCTCATCGCCCCGGCGGTGGTGCAGTTCAGCTACGGGCAGGACGCGAGCACCGGCGTACGAGCGGTGGTGGCGGTGCTCGCCGTCGCCGTCATCATCGGCGCGGTCTACGTCTCCAAACGGCGTGGGATCGCCGTGGGGGACGAGGAGGACCCCGCTGACAGTGGCGGGGGACCCGCCAAACCGGCCGACCAGGCGGCTGTTTCGTGAAGCGGCGACAGGAAGAGGCCGGTGGCATGTAGTCGGCCCCGCTCAACGACCGGGCGGGCGACGCACTCTGATGTGTCGTCCGCCCGGTCGTGTTCTGGTGTCGGTATGCCGGTCGGTACGCCCGTCCGTGTGCTTGCTCGTGCAGGCGTTCCAGCTTGCCAAGGGCTGTGTGGGTGAGTTGTATCTCCCTCATTTCCCTTGGTGCAAATGGCTACAAAAGGCCACCTATCGGACGTCCGGCACCCGGATGGAGGGCGCTCGACGTGTAAGTTCCGGGGCCGAGAGCCTTGGAAGGGACCGATCCGGTGAACAAGAAGCTTGCGGCCGCGCTGTCCGGCGGTGCGGTACTGGTACTTACGCTGTCGGGCTGCAGCAGCGACGACAACAGCGACAAGGTGAACGCCTGGGCCAAGAAGGTCTGCGACCAGGTCCAGCCCCAACTGCAGAAGATCGCGAACGCCAACGCCGCCATCCAGCAGCAGACCGCCGACAACAGCAAGCCCGCCGATGTCCAGAAGACCGACTCGGCTGCCTTCCAGCAGATCTCGCAGGCGTACAAGGCACTGGGCGCGGCTGTCGATTCGGCGGGCGCGCCGCCGGTCGACGGCGGCGAGACCACGCAGAAGGAGGCCGTGAAGGAGCTCAACGCCTCCTCCGCGGCGTACGCGAACCTGCAGAAGAAGGTCGACGCCCTCAACACGAAGGACCAGGCGAAGTTCGCCGACGGTCTCAAGGGCATCGCGGACGAGCTGAACAAGATCAGCACCAGTGGTGACGAGGCGCTGAAGAAGCTCCAGTCCGGCGAGGTCGGCACCGCGATGGCGAAGCAGAAGGGCTGCCAGAAGCCGACCGCCTCGGTGCCGCCGAATAGCGCTTCCTCGAAGCCGACCTCCCCGTCCGCCTCGCCCAGCAAGAAGTCGTAACTGGGCGGAAGCAGCGGTTGTACGGACGGCCCGGCGGCCCCGGTGGGCGCCGGGCCGCTGCCGTTGTCAGCGGTAGCGGCCACAATGGGTGGGTGAGTACGACCAGTCTCCCCGCGCCCGACCGTTCGCCCCGGCTCCGCGAAGCCCTGCTCGCCGCCGCCTTCACCGCCGACGGGCTCCTCGACCTGCTCGGTGCGCCGTCCTATGCCGCGCTCGCCCGTAGCGAGACGGTTCCGGCGCTGCGTGCCACCAGGGGGGACTCCCCGCTCGAAATACTGGTGCGGCTCTTCCTGCTCCAGTACCCCGTCCCGTACGAGCGGGCCCGCACCGCGCTCCCACTGGCCGAGTGCATCGAGGACGGCTGGGTGACCCGGACCGGCGACGAGGTGCGGGCCACGGTCGACGTACGCCCGTACAGCGGGCCCGAGGGGCAGGACTGGTACATCGTCTCCGATCTGGGCTGCGCGGTCGGCGGCGCGGGCGGCATCGGTTCGCGCGAGGAGGGCGTGGTCCTCGGAGTCGGCGGGGCGTCCACCACGCTCGCCGGGATCACCGTCCGTACGCCTGTCGCCTCCGCGCTCGATGTCGGTACGGGCTCGGGCATCCAGGCGCTGCACGCCTCGCAGCACGCCACCCGGGTCACGGCCACCGACCTCAACCCGCGTGCGCTGGACTTCACCCGGCTGACGCTCGCTCTGTCCGGAGCCGCCCCGGCCGAGCTGCGCCAGGGTTCCCTGTACGAGCCGGTCGGAACCGAGACGTACGACCTGATCGTCTCCAACCCGCCGTTCGTCATCTCGCCCGGTGCCCGCCTCACCTACCGCGACGGCGGCATGGGCGGCGACGATCTGTGCCGGACCCTGGTGCAGCAGTCGGGCGACCGATTGAACGAAGGCGGATATGCCCACTTCCTCGCCAACTGGCAGCATATCGAGGGCGAGGAGTGGCAGAACCGGCTGAGTTCCTGGGTGCCTCACGGCTGCGACGCCTGGATCGTGCAGCGCGAGGTCCAGGACGTCACGCAGTACGCGGAGCTGTGGCTGCGCGACAGCGGCGACCACCGCACGGACCCCGCCGAGTACGCCGCACGGTACGACGCCTGGCTGGACGAGTTCGAGGCCCGCAAGACCAAGGGCGTCGGCTTCGGCTGGATCACCCTGCGGAAGTCCGCCGCAGCTGCCGCCGGGAACCCGTCCGTCGTGATCGAGGAGTGGCCGCACGCGGTGGAGCAGCCGCTCGGACCGGCCGTCCAGGCCCACTTCGCCCGCCAGGACTACCTCCGCGAACAGGACGACGCGGCGCTCCTGGCCGGCCATTTCGCACTCGCCGCCGAGGTCGTGCAGGAGCAGGTCGGACTGCCCGGCGCGGAGGACCCCGAGCATGTGGTGCTCCGTCAGAACCGCGGCATGCGGCGTGCGACGAAGGTCGACGCCGTCGGCGCGGGCTTCGCGGGCGTGTGCGACGGAACGCTGCCCGCGGGCCGGATCCTGGACGCGATCGCCCAGTTGATGAACGAGGACCCCGTGCTGCTGCGCGATCGCACCCCGCAGGCGATCCGACTGCTGGTGGAGGAGGGCTTCCTGGAGCCGGTGCCAACGGCGAGCTGATGACGTTGCTCTGGTCCTGGTCCTGGTTCCAGTCCAAGCCCCGGTCCCAGCCCCGGCCCCGGGGTGGAGCGGCTGTCGACTTCGCCACCGCAGCTGTCTCCGGATGTGGGCTCCGTTCCGGTCCGGGCGCGTGCTGCCGTATGTAATGAACGGGCTCGCCACCAGCGTCTTCACGCTCACCGCCGACGGTCCGCCGCAGGGGCTGCGGATTCCGGTTGGCTCACGGACCGGTGTTGCCCCCCGGGGCCTCGGCCCCGCTGTTCCGGGATGTGTGAATCCGGCCATTTACCGGGGGTTCGCGTGCACGACGCCCTGGGGTGGCAGCCTCCCCCTGACCGGATGGCACAGGCCACGGCCGAGCAGGGACAGGGAGGCGTACGGACATGGAGAGCGGACCTGCGGTCTTCGCCGGAACAGCATTCGCACTGTTCGGCGCCGCGCTGCTGCTGTGGACGGGGGCGCGCGTGCTGCACCGCGCGCCGGTGGCGCACGGTGTGAGCCCCGTCGCCTCCGCCGCTCTCGCCACTGTGTTCGGCGTACTTTTTCTCGTCCTCGGTGTGTGGTGCTTCACCCGCATCTGATCCACTCCCCGCCGGACAGGGCCGGGAACCGCAGGGCACGGCGGCCAGTGGCAGGGAACACGCCCGGACCGTCCGCCTCTCACCGCCGGTGCCGACAGCGCCGCGACAGCAACCAGAAACCCGCAGGCAGCGGCCGTGCGCGCAGCGGACCGGGCAGTCCGGGCGGCAGGAATGGCGGAAGTCGGGTTACCGTTCGAGTGGCCGTTGCGGGCTTTTGCCGTTTGACACGGGGGCGGGTTGTACCGTCACACTCCGCAGCGACAGCACCGTCGGCAGCGTCATCGCGCTGCCCGGATGCCCACTGAGTGTCGACCGGAGAGAAGAGCGAAGTTGTCCCCGACCAGCGAGACCGCACAGGGCGGCCGCCGACTCGTCATCGTCGAGTCGCCTGCCAAGGCGAAGACGATCAAGGGCTACCTCGGCCCCGGATACGTCGTCGAGGCGAGCGTCGGGCACATCCGCGACCTGCCGAACGGCGCCGCAGAGGTCCCCGACGAGTACACCGGCGAGGTCCGTCGGCTCGGCGTCGACGTCGAGCATGACTTCCAGCCCGTCTACGTCGTCAACGCGGACAAGAAGGCCCAGGTCAGGAAGCTCAAGCAGCTGCTGGCCGAGTCCGATGAACTCTTCCTCGCCACCGATGAGGACCGCGAGGGCGAAGCCATCGCGTGGCACCTGCAGGAAGTCCTGAAGCCCAAGGTCCCGGTCCACCGGATGGTCTTCCACGAGATCACCAAGGACGCGATCCGGGAGGCCGTCGCCAACCCGCGCGAGCTCAACCAGCGCATGGTCGACGCCCAGGAGACCCGCCGAATCCTCGACCGTCTCTACGGCTACGAGGTCTCGCCGGTCCTCTGGAAGAAGGTCATGCCGCGCCTGTCGGCCGGCCGCGTCCAGTCCGTGGCGACCCGTCTCGTCGTCGAGCGGGAGCGCGAGCGCATCGCCTTCCGTTCCGCCGAGTACTGGGACCTGACCGGCACCTTCGCCACCGGCCGCACCGGCGACGCCTCCGACCCGTCGACCCTCACCGCCCGCCTCAGCGCGGTCGACGGCCGCCGCATCGCCCAGGGCCGTGACTTCGGTCCGGACGGGCAGCTGAAGTCCGGCTCCGGGCAGGTGCTGCACCTGGACGAGACGAACGCCCGCGCCCTGGCCGCCGCGCTCGCCGACGCCACGTTCGCCGTACGGTCCGTCGAGTCGAAGCCGTACCGTCGCTCCCCGTACGCCCCGTTCCGCACGACGACCCTCCAGCAGGAGGCGAGCCGGAAGCTGGGCTTCGGGGCCAAGGCCACCATGCAGGTTGCGCAGAAGCTGTACGAGAACGGCTTCATCACCTATATGCGTACAGACTCCACGACCCTCTCGGACACTGCGGTCTCCGCGGCCCGGGCCCAGGTCACGCAGCTGTACGGCGCCGACTACCTGCCGGACAAGCCGCGCACGTACGCCGGGAAGGTCAAGAACGCGCAGGAGGCGCACGAGGCGATCCGCCCCTCCGGCGACCGCTTCCGCACCCCTGCCGAGACCGGCCTCACCGGCGACCAGTTCCGGCTCTACGAGCTGATCTGGAAGCGGACCGTCGCCTCCCAGATGAAGGACGCGGTCGGTAACTCCGTCACCGTCAAGATCGGCGGCCGGGCGAGCGACGGCCGTGACGCCGAGTTCTCCGCGTCCGGCAAGACGATCACCTTCCACGGCTTCATGAAGGCGTATGTCGAAGGCGCCGACGACCCGAACGCCGAGCTCGACGACCGTGAGCGGCGCCTCCCGCAGGTCGCCGAGGGCGATGCGCTGTCCGCCGAGGAGATCTCGGTCGACGGCCACGCCACCAAGCCGCCGGCCCGCTACACCGAGGCCTCGCTGGTCAAGGAGCTCGAAGAGCGCGAGATCGGCCGCCCGTCGACGTACGCCTCGATCATCGGCACGATCCTGGACCGCGGCTACGTCTTCAAGAAGGGCACGGCGCTCGTCCCGTCCTTCCTCTCCTTCGCCGTGGTCAACCTGCTGGAGAAGCACTTCGGCCGGCTCGTCGACTACGACTTCACCGCGAAGATGGAGGACGACCTCGACCGCATCGCGCGCGGCGAGGCCCAGGCCGTGCCATGGCTGAAGCGCTTCTACTTCGGTGCGGGCGCCGGCGACACGGCCGGAGCGGGGGCGGCCTCCGACGCGGGCAACGGCGACGGCGACCACCTCGGCGGTCTGAAGGAGCTCGTCACCGACCTCGGCGCGATCGACGCGCGCGAGATCTCCTCCTTCTCCGTCGGCAACGACATCAAGCTCCGGGTCGGCCGGTACGGCCCGTACATCGAGCGCGGCGAGAAGGACTCCGAGGGCCACCAGCGCGCGGACGTGCCGGAGGACCTGGCGCCCGACGAGCTGTCCGTCGAGTACGCGGAGGAGCTGCTGGCCAAGCCGAGCGGCGACTTCGAGCTCGGTGCGGACCCGGTCACCGGGCACCAGATCATCGCCAAGGACGGGCGCTACGGCCCGTACGTCACCGAGGTGCTTCCCGAGGGCACCCCGAAGACCGGCAAGAACGCGGTCAAGCCGCGGACGGCCTCGCTCTTCAAGTCCATGTCGCTGGACACGGTGACGCTGGCCGACGCGCTCAGGCTGATGTCGCTGCCGCGTGTCGTCGGTGAGGACGCCGACGGCGTCGAGATCACCGCGCAGAACGGCCGCTACGGCCCGTATCTGAAGAAGGGCACGGACTCGCGGTCGCTGACCTCCGAGGAACAGCTCTTCGACATCACCCTCGAAGAGGCCCTCGCGATCTACGCCCAGCCCAAGCAGCGCGGCCGCGCCGCCGCCAAGCCGCCGCTGAAGGAACTGGGCACCGACCCGGTGAGCGGGGCTCCGGTCGTGGTCAAGGACGGGCGCTTCGGTGCGTACGTCACCGATGGCGAGACAAACGCCACGCTGCGGACCGACGACAGCGTCGAGACCATCACGCCGGAGCGCGGCTACGAGCTGCTCGCCGAGAAGCGTGCCAAGGGGCCCGCCAAGAAGAAGACGGCGAAGAAGGCCCCGGCCAAGAAGGCCCCGGCCAAGAAGGCGACCGCGAAGAAGACGGCGGCCAAGAAGACGACTGCGGCAGCCAAGAAGACCGCGGCGAAGAAGACGACGACCGCGAAGAAGACAACTGCGGCGAAGAAGACGACTGCGGCGTCTGTGGAGGACTGACCGTACGACCGATCGCCGGAGGGGCTGGGTTTTCCAGCCCCTCCGGCGTTTGCGTACCGGGGCCGGGTGGGCGAGGGGCGGGACGCCTGTTGCGGGGCTGGTCCCCTACCCGCCCCTTCCCGGAACCGGCGCTCTGCCCCGGACCTCCGCTCCTCAAGCGCCGGAGGCTCTGGGAATGCCCTTCAAATCGCCGGCGGGGCTGGAGACGCCCGCCCCCGGACGCCCATATGTTCGGGCGGGGCCTCCGGGGACCCCGCCGCTCCGGATAGGCTGGGCGGATGACGCGAGCCGAGCAGCCAACGGTCGTGAGCCCCACCTCCGACACACTTGCCGCAGACTCACGCGAGCGCGCCGTACGAGCCCTGTTGCGTGTTCCCCCGCTGAAGCGGTTGTGGAGCGCCCAGCTCGTCGGCAGTATCGGCGATGCACTCGCCCTTCTCGTGCTGGTGCTGATGTCGCTGCAAGCGGCGGTCCTTGAGGGCTCATTCGGAGCCGGGTACCGAGGGGCGGCATTTGCCGTCGCCGCGGTCTTCGGTGCCCGGATCCTTGCCACCCTGCTCTTCGGAGCCGTACTCCTGGGGCCGCTGACGACGCTCACCGCGCCAGGAGGGCCGCTGGACCGGCGGTGGCTGATGATCGGGACGGACGGGCTGCGGCTCGCGCTGCTGGTCGTCGCACCGCTGTGGATCGACTGGATGCCCGACAAGGCGCTCATGATGATCCTCATCACCGTCTTCGTCATCGGCGCAGCCGAACGCCTGTGGACGGTTGCCAAGGACGGTGCCGCCCCCGCGCTGCTGCCCGCCCCGCCCCCCGAAGGCGCCGCCGTACGTCCGCTGCCCGATCACCTCGACGCACTGCGCCGGCTCTCCATCCGTACCGACTTCGCCGCCATTCCGGCCGCCGCGGCCGTCCTGCTGATCGCCACGCTCATCGGCAACCTGCTGGGCTCGGGCCTGGAGTGGTTCTCGCTCCATCAGGCGGCCCTCGGCTCGTACGTCGCGGCCGGGCTCTTCTCGGCCTCGATCTCCACCCTGTACTTCCTGGAACTGCCCGGTTCGCAGACGCCCCGCCCGCGCTCGCCGCTGGAGGGCCTGCGCCGGCCGTCGACCGGCAGCGGAACCGACAAGGGCCGCACCGGTTCCGTGCCGCTGATCGTCGGCGTCTGTGCCGCAGTCGCCGGAGCCATTGCCGCCGCTGCGGCCGTCGCCGTACTGCACGCCGCCGACCTGGGTGGCGGCCCCGCCACCTTCGCCCTGCTGATCCTCGGCCTGACCGGAGCCACGGGCGTCGGCATCCGAACCGCGGGGAAGGTGCTGCCCGCGCTGTCGCGGCGCCGGCTGCTCGCGCTGGCCACCGCCGTCACGGGCATCGCACTCCTTGCCATGGGGCTCGTGCCGGACACGGCGACCGTGCTGATGATCGCGGTGCTCGCCGGATACGCGGCGGGTGTCGCGGCCGGCACCGGTCATGTCCTGGTCGACCAGGAGGCCGAGGAGTTCCGCCGGGCCAGGACCACCGAACACCTCCAGGCTGTCGTACGGGTCCTCATCGCGCTCGGCGCGCTCGCGGGCCCGCTGCTGGCCGCCGCGATCGGCGAGCACCGGCTGACCTCCGGTGACTTCGTCTTCGCCCACGGTGGAGCGGCCTTCGCGCTGATGCTGATCGGCGCACTGCTGCTGCCCGTCGCCGCGATCGTCCTCGCCAAGACTGACGACCGCTCCGGAGTGCCGCTGCGCCGTGATCTGCGCGAGGCACTGCGCGGCGGCGACCCGGCCGTCGCCCCCGCCACGACCGGTTTCTTCCTCGTCCTGGAAGGCGGCGACGGCGCCGGCAAGTCCACCCAGGTCGAGGCGCTCGCCGAGTGGATCCGCGCCAAGGGCCACGAGGTCGTCGTCACCCGCGAGCCGGGCGCGACCCCGGTCGGCAAGCGGCTGCGCTCGATCCTGCTCGATGTGTCGTCGGCCGGGCTCTCCAACCGGGCCGAGGCACTGCTGTACGCCGCCGACCGCGCCGAGCACGTCGACTCGGTCGTCCGTCCGGCGCTGGAGCGGGGCGCGATCGTCATCTCCGACCGCTACATCGACTCGTCCGTTGCCTACCAGGGCGCGGGCCGTGACCTCTCCCCGACCGAGATCGCCCGGATCTCGCGCTGGGCGACGAGTGGACTCGTACCGCATCTGACGGTGCTGCTGGACGTCGACCCGGAGACTGCGCGGGAACGGTTCACCGAGGCGCCCGACCGGCTGGAGTCCGAACCGCCCGAGTTCCATGCCCGGGTGCGGTCCGGCTTCCTGACGCTGGCCGCGGCCGACCCGACCCGCTACCTGGTGGTGGACGCGGGCCAGGACCCGGAATCGATCACCACGGTCGTACGCCACCGGCTCGACCAGCTCCTCCCGCTCTCCGAGGCCGAGATCAAGGCCCAGGAGGAGGCGCGCAAGGCCGCCGAGGAAGAGGCCAGGCGCAAGGCCGAGGAAGAGGCGGCCCGCAAGGCCGAGGAGGAGCGGCTGGAGCGCGAGCGGCAGGAACAGCTCGCCAAGCTCCGCGCCGAGGAGGAGGAGCGCAAGCGCCGGGAGCTGGAGGAGGCACGCCGACGCGAGGCCGAACGCCAGGCGGAGGAGGCCCGGCAGCGGGCCGAGGAAGCCCGGCGTCTTGCCGAGGAGGAGAGGGCCAGGCTGGCGGCCGAGGAAGCGGCCCGCGAGGCCGAGCAGGCCCGGCTGCGCAGACAGGCCGAAGAGGAGGCCCGGCTGCGCAAGGAGGCCGAGGCGCGGCGGCTGGAGAAGCAGCGCAAGGCCGAAGAGGCATTGCTGCGGGCCGAGGAAGCCCGCCGACAGGCCGAGGCGGCTGCGGCGACGTCCGTACCGGACAGCGAGATCACGGTGCCGACACCGATCGTCAACCCGAACGATGTGACGCAGCCCGTGCCTTCGCCGGTCACCCCGCCCTCGCCCTCCGACGAGGCCGAGACGGCAATGATTCCGAAGATCCACGACCGGTCCGAGCGCCCTGGCGCGGCGGGTGCCGCGGATGAGACGGCGGTTCTTCCTCCGGTACAGGACGTACGTGACGCCCGGGCTGCTCGTGACGCCCGGGACGCGAATCCGGCAGACCGGGTTCCGCGGGGCATCTTCCGTGACGAGCGCCCGGCGGACTTCGCCCGGGAGAGCGAGAACGAGCGCACGCGCGAGCTTCCGCAGATCAGCGACCCGCATGCGGTCACCCCGGAGCCGGTTCAGGACCACTGGGACGGTCAGGAACACCAGGAGCGCCGGGGCCGGCGCCCTCGTCCCGACTGGGCCGAGGAGACTCCGCTGGACGATCTTCCGACGCTGGCGGACGAGCTGCTGGGCGACCGCCGCGACGACGAGGGCTCAGGCCCCTCGGGCCGGGGACGGCGCCCGCGCCGCTGATCCGCGGGGGCTGCCGGGCGGGCCTGCCCGGCAGCCGGACTGCGGTGCTGCCGGGATTGTCAGACCCGTCCCCCACAATGGGAGTCGGATCGGGGAAGCCGGATCGACAAGCAGTGACATCACAGCTGCGCGGCCGCATCGCAGGACAGCCGCGCGGCCGCACACCACCGGAAGGGCGGTGACCCATGACCGTATGGGACGACCTGGTCGGTCAGGACCGGGTGCAGGAGCAGCTCGGTGCCGCCGCCCGGGACGCCGATGCGCTGGTCACCGCCCACTCCGCGGGGGAGCCAGTGCCTCCGGGGTCGAAGATGACCCACGCCTGGCTGTTCACCGGCCCGCCGGGCTCAGGCTGTTCCACCGCCGCCCGGGCCTTCGCCGCCGCCCTCCAGTGCACCAGCCCCGACCGCGCCCTGGGCGGCGCACCGGGCTGCGGCTTCTGCGACGGCTGCCACACCAGCCTCATTGGCACGCACGCCGACGTAGAGGTGGTCCGTACCGATCTGCTCTCCATCGGTGTGAAGGAGACCCGCGAGCTGGTCCGCCGCGCCCAGCTCTCCCCGGCCGTCGGCCGCTGGCAGGTCATCGTTCTGGAGGACGCCGACCGGCTCACCGAAGGCGCGGGGAACGTTCTGCTGAAGGCCGTCGAGGAGCCCGCGCCGCGCACGGTGTGGCTGCTCTGCGCACCCTCCCTCGAAGATGTGCTGCCCACCATCCGTTCCCGCTGTCGTCACCTCACGCTGCGCACGCCCCCGGTCGACGCTGTCGCCGACGTCCTGATCCGGCGCGACGGCATCGATCCGGAGCGGGCCGCGTCCGCCGCCCGTGCCACCCAGGGCCACATCGGCAGGGCCCGCCGCCTCGCCACCGACGAGAGGGCCCGCTCCCGTCGCGCCGCCGTACTCAAGCTCCCGCTGCGGGTCGAGGACATCGGAGGCTGCCTCAAGGCCGCCCAGGAGCTGATCGACACCGCCACCGATGACGCCAAGCAGGTCTCGGAGGAGGTCGACGCCAAGGAGACGGAGGAGATGAAGGCCGCGCTCGGCGCTGCCGCCGGGGGGCGGATGCCGCGCGGCACGGCGGGGGTGATGAAGGAGCTGGAGGACAGACAGAAGCGCCGCAAGACCCGTACCCAGCGCGACAGCCTCGATCTCGCCCTCACCGATCTGACCGGCTTCTACCGCGACGTACTGGCCATCCAGCTGGGCTCGCGGATCGCCATCGCACATGCGGACGCACAGGACGCCCTCGACCGCATCGCCCGCTCCTCCACGCCCGAGCGAACCCTGCGCCGGATAGAGGCGGTGATCGCCTGCCGCCGTGCGCTGGACCGCAATGTGGCGCCGCTGCTCGCGGTGGAGGCGATGACGATGGCGCTGCGCGCGGGCTGACGCCACTCATCACCCATCGCCGCTGCTCATCACCGTTCATCACTGCTTTTTCACCCGTACGAGCAGACAAACGGGCGTCCCGTCACGCGACGACTACGCTCCGGGGATGGACACCAGGCGCCCGCTCCGCATCCTTGCCACCGCGCTCGGCACTGCCGGCCTCCTCATTTCCGGCTGCAGCAGTGGCAGTTCGACGAGCGCCCCATCGGTCCCCGCAGCGCTCGCGCCGCATTACGCGCAACAGCTGAACTGGCGGGACTGCGGCGTCGGGGGGTTCCAGTGCACGACGATGAAGGCGCCCCTGGACTACGCGAAGCCGGACGGCGGCGACATCGAGCTGGCCGTCTCCCGCGCGAAGGCCACCGGACCAGGCAAGCGGATCGGCTCCCTCCTGGTGAATCCGGGCGGCCCCGGCGGCTCGGCCGTCGGCTACCTCCAGAGTTACGCGGCCATCGGCTATCCCGCCCAGGTCCGGGCCCGTTACGACATGGTCGCCATCGACCCGCGCGGAGTGGCCCGCAGCGAGCCCGTCGAATGCCTCACCGGTCCGCAGATGGATGCCTACACCCAGGTCGACCAGACCCCGGACGACGCCACCGAGGTCAACAGGCTGAGCGAGGCCTACAAGGAGTTCGCAAGCGGCTGCGAGCGGCGCTCGGGCGAGATCCTTCCTCATGTCTCAACCGTCGAGACGGCCCGCGACATGGACATGTTGCGGGCCCTGCTCGGTGACGAGAAGCTGCACTACGTCGGGGCGTCGTACGGCACCTATCTAGGCGCGACGTATGCCGAGATCTTCCCCGCCCGGGTCGGCCGCCTGGTCCTGGACGGCGCGATGGACCCGTCGCTCCCCGCAGTCGACGCGAACCGCGACCAGACCGCGGGCTTCGAGACCGCGTTCAAGTCCTTCGCCGCCGACTGCGTGAAGAAGGCGGACTGCCCGCTCGGCACCACCTCCACCGCCGACGCGGCCACCCGCCTGAAGCAGCTCTTCGCCGGCCTCGACGCCAGGCCGATTCCCACCGGCGCCTCCCGCGAGCTCACCGAATCCCTCGCCACCACGGGAGTCATCGCCGCCATGTACGACGAGTCGGCCTGGCCACAGCTCCGCGACGCCCTCACCGGGGCCGAGAAGGGCGACGGCTCCGGCCTGCTCTCCCTGGCGGACAGCTATTACGAACGCGAGCCGAACGGCACGTACGCCAACCTGATGTTCGCCAACACCGCCGTGAACTGTCTGGATCTGCCGCCCGCCTTCGCCGACGCCAATGCCGCAGCCCAGGCACTCACCGGATTCGAGAAAGCATCCCCGGTCTTCGGTAGGACCTTCACCTGGGCCGCCCTGAACTGCGCCCACTGGCCGGTCCGGCCCACCGGTACCCCCCACCGCATCGAGGCGAAGGGTGCCGATCCGATCCTCGTGGTCGGCACCACCCGCGACCCGGCCACTCCGTACAAGTGGGCCGAGTCCCTGGCCGGTCAGCTCTCCTCCGGCACCCTCCTCACCTACCGCGGTGACGGCCACACGGCGTACGGCCGCGGCAGCGACTGCATCGACTCGGCGATCAACACCTACCTCCTGGACGGCACCCCGCCGACCAAGGGCAAGATGTGCTCCTGATCCCATCCGGCGCTCCGCTGACCTGCGAAAACGGGCCAAAGGCGGGCTGGTACGGAGCACCCCCGGAAACTGTGTAGACTTGGCGACGCTGCTGATCGCGCCATGGTGCGACAGGGCGTGCCGCCTTAGCTCAGTTGGCCAGAGCAACGCACTCGTAATGCGTAGGTCTCGGGTTCGAATCCCGAAGGCGGCTCCGAGAAACCCCAGGACTCACTCGCCGTGACCTGGGGTTTTTCTTATGCGCTTGCTCGACCGTTGCCGCAAGGGGCCTCCGGTTGACATGCGGCGACCCGGTGGGAGGGTGGAAGAGGCATCAAGTCCCGCCCGACGCCGATATGTCCGAGGCGGTCGGACGGCCACCGGGAGCATCGGCCGGCGGGCTGTTCAACTACTCGATGGATCCGGGCTTCTTCAAGGCGCTGACGAGCCATCCCCAACGGCCCTTCACCCCGGAGCAGTTGCTCGCGTACTCGTTCGGGCATCCCGTGCAGTTCCAGCCCGGTGAGAAGTTCGAGTACTCCAACACCAATGCAATCCTGCTGGGACTGGTGGTGGAGAAGGTGGGCGGTCGGCCGCTGGCGGAGTACATCGAGCGGAACGTCCTCGAACCGGCGGGAATGAACCACACGTTCCTGCCGCGGGGAACGGAGTTCCCGGCCCCGCACGCGCACGGCCATACCGACCAGACGGCGAGCGGCAGGACCGAGGACGCGGCGGACTGGAACCCTTCCTGGGCGTGGGCCGCCGGAGGCATGGTCTTCGACCAGTCCGAACCGAGCACCCTGTTCGGTGAGGCGATCACCCGCGTCGTGACCCCGCAGTACATCCATACGCTGCCGGCCCAGCCGGCGGGGCGGTGAACGGGTCGGTGGGCGGGTCGGCGGTCTGGGTGCTCAGTCCGTCAACTCGGTGATCAGTGACGTCGCTCGGCCGATGAGGGCCACCTCGTGCGGGCTCATCGTCGGGTTGGCCGCGCGGCGCGAGGCGGCTTCGGCGAGGTGGCGGTCGGGGATGCCGCCGGAGGCACCAGCGGCTACAACCAGCAGGCCCAGGGCTCCTTCCAGGGCTCCACCTTCCCCGACCGCGACTACTCCTGGGTCGCCACCAGCATCAACTGGACGCCACGTGCCCTGGTGAACGGGTACGGCAGCGGTGAGGTGACGGTCACCGGATCCACCGAGGCGCTGGAGGGATCGTCGGTCTGCCGCTCGGGCTCGACGACCGGCCGGCACTGCGGAACGGTCCAGCAGCGCAACACCGGCGTCACCTACCAGGAGGGCACCGTCTCCGGGGTCACCCGCACCAATGTGTGCGCCGAACCGGGCGACTCCGGCGGCTCGTTCATCTCCGGCAGCCAGGCGCAGGGCGTCACCTCCGGCGGCTCCGGCAACTGCTCCCAGGGCGGTACGACGTACTTCCAGCCGGTGAACCCGGCGCTCCAGGCGTACGGGCTCACCCTGGTCACCAGCGGCGCTCCGACGCACCCGCCCACTGACCCGAGGGACCCGCCGACCGACCCGCCCGGCTCCGCCTGGGCGGCCGGATCGCTGTACAACGCGGGAGACCGTGTCACGTACGGCGGGGTCACGTACCGCTGTCTGCAGGCGCACTCGGCCATCGTCGGCTGGGAACCGCCGAACGTGCCCGCGCTGTGGGAACGCGGGTAGATACGCAGCACGGCGCAGGCGTACCACCGCTGCGCGGGCGTGCCCCGGGGATTCCCTCGCGGGGCGCACGCCGTGCTCGGCCCGGGCCGGAGCATCTGCGGTCCGGGCCCTTGTGGGGCGCACGCGGTGGGGCCGCTGTCCGGGGGCGGGTGCCGGTCCGCGGAGTAGCCTGGATGTGTACGGCTCCCGGTGAGCCGCCTTTGTCGGCCTGCGCATCGAAGGGGGCCGGTACCGCATGGACACCCTGGTCACCGTCATGGTCGTCCTCGCGATGATCGCGATCGCAGCGTTCGTCATCCACCTGCTCAATGCCAGGCATCGGCATCAGCATCTGCGTCCCGCGCACTACGATCACGGGCTGGCCGGGTTCGACGACGGACCGGGCGCACGACCTGCCCCGGGGCCGGATATGGGTGAACAGCAGGGGAGCGGAGGGCCCGAGGGGCCGAGTACGCCCGGCTCCGGCGGGTGATCCGCAGGTGGCGGGCTACTTCGCGTCCGAGTAGCGCTCCACCACCGCCGTCGTGAACGGAAAACGCACCGGCGTATCGCCGAAGGCGGTCCGCCCGGCCAGGTCACCGGCCGCCCGGATCGCCTTCACGACCGCCTCTGCCTCCTCCTGTGGACAGTGCACAATCACCTCGTCATGCTGGAAGAAGACCAACTCGGCCCGGAGACCGGCGGAGCCGAGCGACTGGCGCAGGGCGGCCAGGAGCAGCAGTGCCCAGTCCGCCGCGCTGCCCTGCACCACGAAGTTTCGGGTGAAGCGGCCCCGGGCGCGGGCGTTCGACGATGCGTAACCAGGGGTGAATTCGCCCTCGGCGGAGGGTTGTTCCGTGCTCTCCTGCGGGATGCCGGCCTCGTCGTCCTCCTCGCTGCCGGCCGCGGGCGGACTGGTCCGGCCCAGCCACGTCCGTACGAGACGTCCTTCCTCGCCCGCTTTTGCCGCATCGTCGACGTAGGCCACGGCCAGCGGAAATCTTCGGCGCAGGGCTGCCAGGTTCTTCAGGCCGTCGCCCGAGGTCTGGCCGTAGATCGCCCCCAGCAGGGCGAGCTTGGCGTGGTCCCGGTCGCCGTGGAAGGCCCGGTCCGACAGCGACGTATAGAGATCGCCGTCATGGCCCGCCACCTCCATGAGACCGCGGTCGCGGGAGATCGCAGCCAGCACTCTGGGTTCCATCTGGTCGGCGTCCGCGACGACGAGGCGCCAGCCCTCGTCGGCGACGACCGCCTGCCGTATCACCTTGGGGATCTGCAGCGCTCCTCCGCCGTTGGTCGTCCAGCGGCCGCTGACCGTGCCGCCCGGCTGGTACTCGGGGCGGAAGCGGCCGTCGCGCACCCAGTCCTGGAGCCAGCTCCAGCCGTGCGCCGTCCAGATCCGGTACAGCTTCTTGTACTGGATGAGGGGTTCCACCGCCGGATGGTCCAGCTCCTCCAGCTCCCACCGCCGGGTGGACTTCACCTTGATGCCGGCCTGTGCGAACGCCTTCAGCACGTCGGCGGGGAGGTCGGGGCGGACCCGTCTGCCGAAGGCGGCCGACACCTCGTCGGCCAGCTCGGCCAGCCTGCGGGGCTCGCCGCCGCCCGCGTAACGCTCGCCGAGCAGTTCGTGGAGCACGTCCCGGTGCACGTCGGCACGCCAGGGGAGGCCTGACCGGTTCATCTCGGTGGCGACCAGCATGCCGGCCGATTCGGCGGCCGTCAGCAGGCGCATCCTGCCCGGGAGTGCGGTGGCGTCGTGGCGGCGGAGCTGGTCGGCGTACACCTGGAGCAGGTCGTCGAAGGGCAGGTCCGTTCCGGACTGCGGCTCGAAGAGGGAGGACTGCGAGCCGGGCTCGGCGGAGCGGGGCGGAGGATCGGGGGGTACGGGGGCGTTGCGCAGGCGGGCGTGGGCGGCGGCTGCGGAACGAGGTTCGCCGAGACGGCCCTCGTGGGCGAGGAGGAGGGACTCGGCGACCTCGATGTCGTAACAACGGGCCACGGGGACGCCGGCCGCGAGCAGGCGCGGGTAGATCTCGGCGGTGCACCGCCAGACCCAGCGTGTGACGTCCGGGCGGGAGCGGACCGCCTCCACGAGGTCGGGTTCGGCCAGGACCGGGGCGGTGGGCAGGCCGGTGGAGTCCAGCGGGGCGAGGAGGGCGCCGCCGGTCTCCGTGGTGGCCAGAGCCCAACGTTCGGTCATGTTGTCGAGTCTGGCACCCGGCACTGACAGGGGCGTGGGGCGCGGGGTGGGGTGGGCCGCTGCGTGGGGTCTCACCCCACCCCGCGCCCCTTCCTGAAACCGGGGGCTCTGCCCCGGCCCCCGGTCCTCGAACGCCGGACGGGCTGGAGGGGCCGGGGGCCAAGCGCCGGACGGGCCGAAACCTACTCGGAGCCCGTCGTCCAGGTGCCCAGGGAGATCTCGGCGGTGATGCCGGGGCCGAACCCCGCCATCAGGCCGCGGTGACCCTCAAGGGCCGAAGCCTCGTCGAACATGCGGCCAAGGGCGTCGAGCACCACCGCGCTGGCTATGTTGCCGTACTCGGTGAGCGTGGCGCGGCTGAAGCGGAACGCTTCCGGCGGCACGTCGAGGAAGCGGCTCAGGTCGTCCAGGATGCGCGGGCCGCCCGCGTGGATGATGTAGAAGTCCATCTTGCCGGCGTTCCACTGGTGCTCCTCCGCGACGGCGTTCAGGGCCGGGGCGAGGGGCTCCATGGTTCCTGGCACACGCTTGTCGAGCTGGAAGTGGAATCCGGTGGACCGGACCGCGTAGGAGATCCAGTCCTCGGTGTCCGGGATGATGTACGAGCCGTTGCGTTCCAGGCGGACTCCGGTGCCACCGCTGCCGCGGACCACGACGGCGGCTATGCCGTCGCCGAACAGGCCGTTGGACAGCAGGGATCCGACACCCAGATCGGTGGGCTGGTAGCACAGCGAGCAGAACTCGCAGGCGACGATCAGCACATTGGCGTCGGGGTAGGCCGTGCAGAAGTCGTGGGCCCGGTTGACGGCTGCGCCGCCCGCGGCGCAGCCGAGTTGGGCGATCGGCATCTGCCGTGTCTCCGGCCGGAAGCCCATCTTGCCGATGAGCCACGCGGTCGGCGGAGGCATCATGAAGCCGGTGCAGGAGACGTAGACGATCAAGTCGATCTGCCGCGGCTCCAGTTCGGCCTGATCGAGTGCCCGGCGTACCACCGCCGGCACCCTGGCCTTGGTCTGTTGCTCGTAGGTGATGCTGCGGGCGTCGAAGCCCGGGTGCTGCAGTACCTTCTCGATCGGTTGGATCAGGTGCCGTTTCTGCACCCCGGTATGTTCGATCAGACGAAGGACCAGGTCGATCTGCGGATGGTCGCCGTGCAACCGTTGGGCCAGCTCCAGGGTTTCCTCGTTGGTGATGACATACTCGGGAACCTCGATTGCCGGCTTGCAGAGAACCGCCATGGAACTCCTCCTAGCGGACTTTTGGTCCACACCGCCGGGCCCGGAACGGTTGCGGGGTGTTCGCCGACGCGGGAGTGGCCACCACGGCTCCGCACGCGCGGTGCCGCGCGAAACAGAGCTTTTGGTGGATTCCTGCGCCGGGGTCGGTACCCCTGATACGGGCGCGGACGGGCCGACCGTCGAAGACTGAAGTTCTAGCCGTTCGTGGGCGGATACTGATCCGCCACGGCTTGGGTGGGTGGCCGTCGGGATCACGCTACGGCAGGCGGATCGGGGCCGCATGTCGAGCCGACGCGCAGCGCGCAGCACGGCACAGCAAGGCGCCCGGCGCCCCGGGATTGTTCCGGGTTGCCGGGCGCCTTGGTGCGACGCATCATCAATGAGCGTCACTGTCCGTGCACAGAGGTCCGGTGCGTTGCCGGACCGTCCCTGTCACCAGCTGACAGGCAGCTCGAGGGGATAGCGCCAGATCGAGGTCTTGTTCCAGCGCACTGCCTCGGCCGGCGTCGCCAGCTTCAGAGCGGGGAAGCGCTCCAGCAGAGTTCCGATGGCGACCTGGAGCTCCGTCGCTGCGAGCGGGGCACCCAGACAGTGATGGCCGCCCCAGCCGAAGGTCATATGGGACGGACCCTCGCGCTCCAGATCCAGCTCGTCGGGCCGGTCGAACTTCCGGCCGTCGCGGTTGGCCGTCAGATAGGAGACATGCACGATGTCCCCCGCCCGGATCGCCACGCCGCTCAGTTCCACGTCCTCGGTGGCGACACGGGGGATGCCGACACCCTTGCGGAAGGGAATGAAGCGCAGCAGCTCCTCGATGGCCTGCGGGAGCATCTCGGGGCGGTCGCGCAGCATCGCGAGCTCGTCGGGCCTGGTGAGCAGCGTGTAGGCGATGTTCCCGATCTCGTACGTGGTGGTGTCCTGGCCCGTGATGAGCAGCACCATGGCCATCACGGTCAGTTCCTGCTCGTTGAGGATCTCGTCCCCATCGCGAGCCGTGGCCAGCGCGCTGATCAGGTCGTCGCCCGGGTTCTCGCGCCGCTGCGCCGTCAGCTTCTGGAAGTAGGCGCGGAGATCGGCCTTGGCCCGTACCGCGGCGTCCCGGTTCTCGACGGTCGTGTCCATCATCGTCCGGGCGTGGGCGCGCAGCTGTGCGCGGTCGGCCTCGGGAATGTCGAGGACCTCGCAGATGGTGGTCAGGGGCAGCGGGGCCGCCAGATGCTCGAAGAGATCGGCGGGGGCTCCGTGCTCCTCCATCCGGTCCAGCAGCTCGTCCACGACATGCTGGGTACGCACCTTCATGCGCTCCATGTGACGAGGCGCGAAGCCCTTGGAGATCAGGCTGCGCAGGCGGCTGCTGCCCGGCGGGTCCATCACGTTGATCGCTTCGTCCTGAACGATCGGCTCAGGGGTCATGCGCGGGAAGTTCCGGCCGATGATGGCGCTCCGGCTGAAGCGCCGGTCGGTGGTCACCGTGCGCACGTCGTCGTAGCCGGTGACGAGCCATGCCTCGCCGTCGCCGTGCGGCAGCCGGATGCGGGAGACGGGTTCTTCGGTCATCAAGTGCCTGAGCACCGGGTCGAATTCGAGGGCCTCGGCATAGTCGAACGGGCAGTGCCGTGCGCCGGCGACTGGTTCCATACGGAGCTCCAGAGGGGGGATCTGACGGGTGGTTCGAGGAATCTGCGGGCTGGACGGGACATGGGTGCCCGGTCACCCGCACAGGCACGCGCCACTCCGGGCCGATTGGTCCATATGCAGAACGGATTCGACAGACCTGGTCGCTGGACCGGCGCAATCGGTCCAGCGACCCTGTTCGGCCGGTGCGACCCGACGAACTCGGCGAATTCAGGCGCGTTCGGCGTGAACGGCCGGTCTCAGAGGGACGGTACGACGTTGGTGGCCTCCACCGCGGGGCGCAGCGCCCGGGCGAGCTCGACGGCGTCGCCCACGGCCCAGAAGTGGGTGAAGAACAGGCGGGGGTCCTCCGCCAGGTGGTGGTTGTGCAGCTCGACGAGCTTGATCCCTCCGCGCCGCAGGGCCTTCAGCGTGTTCTGGACCTCGCCGGCGAGCATGGCGCAGTCGCCCGAGAGCGCGGCCCGGCCGCCGCCCAGCGGCTGGAAGGTGAACGCGCTGGTCGATCCCAGGCCGGGGGGAAGGATCAGATGGCCGTCCGCGATGGTCTCGCGGCGGAGGAAGACGCACTTGTAGACCTCGCCGTCGCTGACGCCCTTGGCGCCCAGCGCCGCCTCGATTCCGGCGATGTCCAGGTCGATCGGGGTCCGCGGGCCCGGCGGCAGGGCGGGCGGGGTCCCGGTGCGGTCGAATCCCGCGCGCAGGCCGCGGGCCAGGGCCACCGCGTCGTGACCGTGCGCGTGGACATGGGTCCACCAGATGTCGGGGGTCTGGGAGAGCAGGTGCTTGTGGAGCGCGGTCTGCTCGATTCCGTGCGCCTGCCAGGCATCGGTCACCCGTTGCAGCTCGTTCTCGGTGACCACCACGTCGCCCATCAGCATCGTGCTGCCGTCGGCGTAACGGACGAAGGCCACATGAGTGCCCAGCGCGAGCCCCGGTGTGACGACGACGCCGTCGGAGACCACCAGAAGATCCCGCCGGGGAAAGGCCGTGTGGTAGGTCGTTCCGCGCAGCATGTCGCCGGTGCGGCCCAGTGCTTTCGCCACGCCCGCCCAGTCCGCCAGGCCGGTCGGCACCGGCTTGACCCGCCTGCCGTGCCCCGGCCCGGGCATCCCGGTGGGCAGCGCGCGAGCGGCGGCAGGCCCTGCCGCGGTCAGCATCGGCGCGAGTGCGGCCGCGGCCAGTACGCGTCGCCGCGACGTGATCGCCCGTGTATTCGTGTCCTGCTGTCGGTCTCCGGTCATCACTTGATCGCCTCCATGGCGAGATGAAATCACGGGAAACCTGGATATAAGGGTGAAAGCGGATGCATCGTCAATGGGTGGGGCTGGATGGACTAAGCGCGCTCTCCGGCCTGGTCCCGTACGGCCCATCCGGACCTTCGGTGCACCGGCATCGAGCGGCACCGCACCGCTCTCGGCAACAGCGCTGCTCCGACCGCGACCACCGCGCACACCCCGGCCGCCCCGGCCGTCAGCGGCCACTGCACCGACATCGCCACCGGTGCGGACAACGAGGCCAGCGCGGCGGCGAGGCCCGCCAGGCCGACTGCGGTCACAGCCAGTCCGAGCAGCGCCCCGAGCCCGACCGCGAACAGGGTCTCCCCGGCCACCACCGCGAGGACCCTCGGCCGGGTGGCCCCGGCCAGCCGGAGCGCGTTCAGCTCCGAGGACCGTACGGATCCCGCCATCAGCATCGTGTTGGCGAGGGCGATCGCCGTGTACACCAGCGCGATCCCCAGGATCACGACCAGGCCGAGCCGGGTCTGCGGACTCGTGCGCGGGTGTGTCGCGGCCAGCCACTGCTCCGTCGACCGCACCTCGCCGCCGGTGCCGCGCAACTGTGCTGCGACGGCGGCCCGGTCCGCGCCCGGCGAGAGGCGTACGTCGATCCGGTCCACCGGAGCCGCCGGCGCGTTCGCCTGCGTGACATAGGCCCCGTTGTTCCCCGTCCCGCGCGCCAGCACCGCCGCGATCCGCAGCGCGACCGGCCGTCCGTCGCCGAGCCACACCCGTACCGTCGAGCCCACCGTGTGCTGTTCCCACTCCTCGTTCACCACGATCGAGCGGTCGTCCAGATCCCGGATGTCGCCCGCCACCACCGGCAGCCGCTCCACCGTCGCGAGGGCCTTCGCGTCGTCCACCGCCCGTGCCTCGGAAGTGATGAGAGCGGTGCCGTCCTCGCGTACGTAGACGGCTGTCGAGGCGGACGCGGACAGCGTTGCGCCACGCACCGGCCGTACCTTCAACTCCTTGCCCGTCACGACCAGATCGGCCCGTGTGTGCTCGCGCGCCTCGGCCGCCTTCGCCGCCGTCACCGTCATCGCGGAGCCGGCCACCGAACCCGCCAGCGCCACGGTGATCAGCACCGGAGCGGCCACCGCCGCCGTACGCCGCAGCGACGCCGACGTGTTCGCGCTCACGAGCATTCCGGTCGCCCCGGGCAGCCGGATCAGCCGGGCCAACGGGCGTACCAGCAGCGGTGCGAGCAGGGCAGTGCCCGTGATCAGGACCATCGGCTGAGTGGTGTACGTCTTCCGCTTCAGCAGCGCGGACGGGTCCGTGGCGAGGGACTTCGCCATGAGGAACGCGGCTCCCGCGAGCAGGGCGAAGCCCAGCAGACGACGGGCCGGCGGCAGCACGCCCGTATCGACATCGGCCTCGCGCAGTGCCTCGGCCGGGCCGGTTCTGCCTGCCCGCCGCGAGGCCACCCAGACCCCCGCGAACGCCACGGCCAGGCCGGTCCAGAAGGCGGCGTGCAGCGGCCAGGCGACCGGGCGGATGGTGAACCAGGGCGGCGCCATCCCTTCGTCGGCCAGCAGTCCGGCCGACAGCGGCGCGGCCCAGCGGCCCAGCGCGCACCCGGCAGCCGAGGCGAGCGTGCCGACCACGGCCGCCTCCGTCAGCAGCAGCCGCCGCAGCTGGCCCGGCGTGGCGCCGGCCGTACGCAGCAGCCCGAACTCGCGCCGGCGCAGCGCCACCGCGAAGGCGAACGTCGATGCGACGACGAAGACCGAGACGAAGGCGGTGACGCCGCCCGCCGTGCCGAACAGGGCGTTCACGGTCAGCAGCCCCTCGGCGTCCCGCTCCGCGGCCGGGTCGGCGCGGCGGCGGCCGTCGCCGGTGAGGACCAGGGCGCGGTCGCCGACGACGCGGCGCACCTCGGCGACGGGCGCGTCCACGCCTACGGCGTCCGGCCCGCGGTGCGCTCCGTTTCCGTCGTCCCGTGTCACCTGGCCGAGCGCCCGGAGGTCGCGCAGGAGTGCGATATCCACAGGGTGTGGATGAGCGAGCCTGCGGCTCACCTCCGTTGTGGACGGCCCGCGCCGCACCTCCACGGTCAAGGTGTCGTCACCCATCACCACCACCGGCGATCCGGCGAACCGCTGCGGCGCCCGGTCCGGGGTGTCGAAGGTCGAGGCGAGGCCGAGGCCCATGACCGCGATCAACCCCACGCCCAGCGCGAGTGCGACGAAGGTGCCGATGAGCGTGGTCCAGCGGGTACGCAGGGTGGCCAGGGCGACGGTCAGCACGACGCCACCCCCGTGTGGCCCGCGACGGTCAGCACGACGCCACCCCCGCACGGCCCGCGGCACCTGCTGCGGCGGCCGTCGTGCGGCGTGCCGCGGTACGTCCCGCCGCCATCCAGGCCGAGATCCGCTCGGCCGGCAGTCCGGTCAGATCGTCCGCCACCCGCCCGTCGACCAGGAAGACCACCCGGTCCGCATATGCCGCGGCCATCGGGTCATGGGTGACCATCACGATCGTCTGCCCCTCCCGGTCCACCAGTTCCCGCAGCATCACCATCACCTCCTGGCTCGTCGCGGTGTCCAGTGCACCGGTCGGCTCGTCGCCGAAGAGCACCGCGGGCCGGGTGATCAGGGCCCGTGCCAGGGCCACCCGCTGCTGCTGCCCGCCGGACATTTCGGCCGGCCGGTGCCCCGCCCGGTCGGCGAGACCGACCCGGGCCAGGGATTCACGCACCTCGGTACGGGACGGGCGGCGGCCCGCGAGCCGCAGCGGCAGCGCGACATTCTGCGCGGCGGTCAGCGAAGGGACCAGGTTGAACGACTGGAAGACGAAGCCGATCCGGTCCCGGCGCAGCAGTGTCAGCCGGCGCTCGCTCAGGCCGGTCAGCTCCACCCCGCCCACCTCGACGGTGCCGGACGTCGGCCGGTCCAGCCCGGCCGCACAGTGCAGCAGCGTGGACTTGCCGGAGCCGGACGGGCCCATGACGGCGGTGAAGGTGCCGGGACGGACGGTGAGGTCGATGCCGTCGAGGGCGTCGACCTCCCCATAGGTACGGCGTACGGAGCGGAGCCGTACGGCATCGGTGGCACTCGCGGATGCGGCGCATGCATGCGGGGAAGTCATGTCCTCGATCGAACCGTTTCCGCGCTCCGCGATCACGACCACCAGAGCCCGTCCTCGGGGTAGGGCCAGGCATACCCGGCCGCACCGCCCTGCCTACCCTGGCCTCATGGAACCGGTGATCGACCAGGCATTCGCGGCAGCCCTCTACTCCGAGGGCGACGCCGGGCTCGACACCGGAGCCTCTCTCCTGGCCGCCGATCCGACGGCCGACGCGGAACTGTTCCGGCGCGGCGAGGAGTTCGTCCGCCGTGCCTGGGAGCGCGGCTGGCAGCCCGCCGATGTCGTACGCGTCGTCCGCCGCGAACTCGACGAGACCGCGGTCGGCCTCGCCGCCGGGCTGATCGCATCGGAGACCGGACGGTACGAGCAGTTGCCGCCCCGCTGGCGGTCCCAGCTCGACGGGCTCCCCGCCGCGCCGCCCCGGAACCGGCCCGACCGATTCTCCTACGCCTCCGCGCTCCTCGGCCTGTACCGGCTGCTGCTCAGGCTCCCCGCCATCGAACCGGTCGGTCCGCCGCCCGGCGCTTCCCCGTACGGGCTCCACCTGCCGCGCGCGCACGACGAACCCCGGATGCTGACCCGGATCCGTGCCCTGCTCGCCAAGGCGGAGGCGACCGGCTTCCCCGAGGAGGCGGAGGCCCTCACCACCAAGGCGCAGGAGCTGATGGCCAGGCACTCCATCGACGAGGCCCTGCTCGCCGCCCGCACCCACAGCAAGGAGGCGCCGGGAGCGTGCCGGATCGGGGTCGATGCCCCGTACGAGACGGCGAAGGCGATCCTGCTCGACGCGGTCGCCTCCGCGAACCGCTGCCGTGCGGTGTGGAACAGCGACCTCGGCTTCTCCACGGTGGTCGGCTTCGAGCCGGACCTGGAAGCCGTGGAGCTGCTGCACACCTCCCTGCTGGTCCAGGGCGCGGTGGCGATGACGAGGGCGGAGGCGGGTCAGCGGGCCGGCGGACGCAAGCGGACCAAGACGTTCCGGCAGTCCTTCCTGATGGCGTACGCCCAGCGCCTGGGCAGCCGGCTCGCCGCAGACACCGCCCGCGTCACAGCGGCCGCCGAAGCCGGGACCGAATCCGAAGCCGCAGGGGCGGCAGTACCCCACCTGCTCCCGGTCCTTGCCGCCCGCGACATGGCTGTCACGGACACCGCCGAGCGGATGTTCCCCGAGACCACGACCACGCGCGTCCGGGGCGCCACGGACCTCGACGGATGGACCCATGGAACGGCCGCCGCGGACCGGGCGAGGATGGGCGGGACCGGGCCGGAGATCCACGGCAGACATGGAAACCGGTAGAAACCTCAGATGCCTTATGAATTACGGCAACTCAGGCTTATCGGTGATTCCGGCTAGGCTCTGCGCATGGGCTGGCTCCGGGCGCTGAAGGAGACCGCCCGCTCGGGGCTGACGATCGAGCGGCGGCGTCTCGAACCGCTCATCGCGATCCGCGGCGCGGCCGGCCTCGCCCTCGTCATCGGGGTCGGCCTCGCGCTCTTCGGGCCGGTGGTCGCCGCGAGTTCCGCGTTCGGTGCGTTCCAGGCGGCCATCGCCACGTTCCAGCGCAGTTGGCGCCCCCGTCCAGTCCTCGCCCTGGTCTCCGGGGCGAGCCTCGCCGTATCGACATTCCTCGGCTATCTCGCCGGCCCCCGAATGCCGCTGTTCCTGGCCCTGCTGGTGCTCTGGACGTTCCTCGCGGGCCTGGCCTGGGCGGCGGGACCGACAGGCGGCCTCATCGCGTCGTCCAACGTGGCGATCATGCTGGTGACGGTCACCCTGCCCACCTCCGTCGCGAACTCGGCCGTACATGCCGTGATGATCCTTTTCGGCGGTGTGGTGCAGGCGGCGCTGATCGTCCTGTTCCCGGTACGGAGATGGGGCGCCCAGCGCGATGCCCTCGCCGACGCCCTGGCCGCCGAGGCCGACTACGCCCGCCGGCTGCGCCACGATCCGCTCGCCGCCTTCGACCCGGTGCCGCTGATGACGGCCCGCAGCGCAGCCGCGGTCACCCCGCGTCAGGCCCGCCACCGGCCGCCCGAGCTGCGTGGCTCCCGCGGTGTCGCCGAACGGATCAGACCGGTGCTCGCCTCGCTCGCGGACCCGGCGATGGGCGTCCCGTCCGAGGGGCCGGAGCGGGACCGGGTCCGCGAGCTCCTCGCCGCCGCCGGATCCGTGCTCGACTCGGCGGCCCGGGCGATCCGGGGCGGCGACCCGGTGAAGCTCTCCCCGTCCGCCGTCGCCGCGCTGAAGACCCCCGACACCGGCACTCTCCTCACCGGCCCGTCCCGCCGTGCCGCCGCCCGGCTCGGCGCGCTGCTCTCCGATGTCATCGAGACGGCCGAGGGCGAGGGGACGAAGGAGGAACGGGCCGAGGCCGAGGAGGCCGCCGAGGCCATCAGGGCCACCGGGGACGGGATCCCCGCCGCTGCGCACCGCCGCCGCCCCACTCTCCTGCGGCTGCTCCCCGTCGTCGTCAGGGCGGTGCGGGCCGAACTGCGGCCCGGTTCACCGATCCTGCGGCACGCCGTGCGGGTCTCCGTCGTCGTCGCCGTCGGCTATCTCATCGGTGCCGCGCTGCCGTTCGGTCACGGCTACTGGGCACCCATGGCGGCCGTCATGGTGATGCGGCCGGAGTTCTCCCAGACGTACGGGCGTTCCGTGGCCCGCTTCGGCGGCACGATCGTCGGCGTCTCGCTCGCCACCGCGATCGGCCAGGCCACCGATCCCGGTGTGACCTGGTCCGCGATGCTCTCCGTGTTCTGCGCCCTGCTGATGTATCTGCTGATGCGCACCGGGTACGTGGTCGGCCAGGCGTGCGTCTCCGCGTACGTCGTCTTTCTGCTCGGCATGGCGGGCGACAACTGGTCGCAGACCGTACACGAACGGGTCGTCCTCACCCTCGTCGGCGGCCTCCTCGCGATGATCTCGTACGCCGCCTACCCGGCGTGGGAGACCCCGAGGCTTCGCGGCAGGCTCGGCGACTGGCTGGAGGCGGACGGGCGGTACGCGGCCGCGGTCGTCGACCAGTACGCCGAACCGGCCGAGCGTGGCCAGGACGACGTCCGTTCCGCCCTGCTCGACACCCGCGAGGCCCGCGTCGCCTGGCAGGAGGCGCTTGCCACCGCCCAGCACGAACCGGTGCGCAACCGCGGCCTCTCCCGCGCCGTCGCCGAGGACACCCAGCACACCCTCGCCCAGCTCGGCAGGGTCGCGATGCTGCTGGAGGCCCACCTCCCGTGCGGCAGCGCCACCCCCGTACCGGCCGCCGCGCGCCTGGCGCAAGCGCTGCGCCGGGCCACCGAACAGGGCGCGAAGGAGCTGCGGGAGCGGCGCGTACCGGACTGGGCGGAGGTGCGCGAGGCGCTGGCGCAGTGGGACGCGCAGCAGCGGACGGGCGAAGGGGAGGCGGACCCGTTCGTACGGAACGGGGCCGGCCTCCTCCTCGAAGCCCTGGAGGAGTTCTCCCGGGGACTGGACGGGACGCCGAAGTCGAACCCTCCGTCGGGCCAAGCCGATTGAGGGGGGCGGAGCGGCGGGCCGTCAGGGGGTCGGCAGGTCCGGCAGACCCGACGGGATCGCACCCGGTTCGGTCTTGGCCAGGGTGTCCTTCGTCCCGCCGTCCCAGGACACGACGACGGTCTTGCCGTCGTTGGACTCGATGGTCCCCATGGTGCGGTCGGTGTCGCCGTCGGCGCACTTCAGCGCCAGCATCACCTTGCCCACGTCCTTCACGGTGCCCGTGCAGGCACGCTGCTCGGTGACAAGCACGGCCTTCCCGGACGCGACGGACAGGACCACGGCCTTGCCGTCGGTCTTCCCGGCCCAGCCGCCCTCCAGCGCCGCGGCGTCGGCCCCCAAGTCGCTGCCGCTGTCGCCGGGAGCCCGACTGGACTTCGCGGCGCCGGAGCTGCTGTCCGGGTCACTCTTCTTGCCGTCGCTGCTGCAGCCGGTCAGTGCCGCGGCGGTGACGAGTCCGGCGATGATCACGGCGCCGGTATGTACGACTTTGTGCATGCGAAATTCCCCCTTGTTGACAAAAGACCGCGCCAAGCTACCAGCGCGTGCCGTCGGGATGGGCTGCTCAACTCGGGGTGGACGGAGCCAAACAGGCGCCCCGTGCGTCTATCTCTGTGTCCAAGGCTGTAATCGCGGGAACACCCCGCGTGCACGTGCATCCGCTCATGCATCTGCTCATGCAGGGATAATTGAACAGAGCTATGATCCGAGACAGTTGACACTTGCACCTTGCAACTCGGGGAGCGTCCTGTGCACCACGTGTACAACGGCATGGCGGCCACAGAGCTTCGCGGAGTCGTCTGGCAGAAGAGCAGACACAGCAACTCCCAGGGATCCTGCGTGGAGTTCGCGAAACTGCCCGACGGAGATGTGGCGATGCGGAATTCACGCCACCCCGACGGGCCGGCTCTGGTCTATACGCCGGCCGAGATAGAGGCGCTGCTGCTCGGGGTGAAGGACGGGGAGTTCGACCACCTCATAGCGGGCGGCTGACCGCGTCCCGCGGGGCGGTGTCCGGCCACCCGTCGGCAGTCCGCGCGGCCGCCGCGCGGGTCACACGTCGTCGGACAGCCGGAACAGTGCCCAGACCACCTTGCCGTGCGGTGTCGCCGCGGTGTTCGGGTTGTCCGCTCCCGGGGCGGGGGAGGGGTGCCAGCCCCAGGAGTCGCTGAAGGACTCCACCAGGAAGAGGCCGCGACCCGACTCCGCCGAGTCGGGAGCCTCGGAGGCTACGGGGCTCTCCTGACTGGGGTCGCGCACGGCGCACACCAGGCGCGAGCTCCAGCGCATCAAGTGCAGCCGCACGGGAGGTTCCTGAGGCTCCGGTGCGGTGTCCGCAGGAAGGGCGTGCCGCAGAGCGTTGGTCACGAGTTCGGAGACGACCAGTGCGACGTCGTCGAAGCGCTCGCCCAGCCCCCAGCCGTTCAGCGTCGTCCTGGTGAACTGCCGTGCTCCGCCCACGGATTCGTAGCGGGCGGGCAGGGTGCAGGTGGCCGATCCGGAGACGGCTGAGGGATCGATGGGGGGAAGCCCCTGCCGTAACGGCTCGAGCATCGTCGATCCATTCGTCCCCATGCGAGGCACTCCCGGGATTCGCGGCTGTATCGGTACTGCGGGGTACAGCGGCACAACACGAACGAGCACGCAGGTGCGCGAGGACCATGGTTCCGAATGCGCAGGGCAGATGCAAGGGCAGATGCACGTGCACGCGCCTGACCTGTCCGAACCCGTGCCGGTTCTTGGTCATTTCTTCCTGCGTGTATTTTCGTAGCTTTCTGGGAGCCTTCTCATTTCCGTAATCGAACGAGTACGGGCTGAAGCGTTTTGATGGCAGAATCCGGCACTTGGGGTTCAGGGGGAGCCCCGGTGTCCAGGAAGCGATGGGGAGGGCCGGACCAGTGGCGGCAGGCGAGTCGAGTGGATCTGTGGTGCGGCGCATCCTGCTGGGCTCGCAGCTCAGGCGGCTGCGCGACTCGCGCGGGATCACCCGCGAGGCGGCCGGCTACTCCATCCGGGCTTCCGAATCGAAGATCAGCCGCATGGAGTTGGGACGGGTGAGCTTCAAGGCCAGGGATGTCGAGGACCTGCTCACGCTCTACGGTGTCACGGACGAGGCGGAGCGCGACGCCCTGCTCGGCCTGGCCCGCGAGGCCAATGTGGCGGGTTGGTGGCACAGTTACGGAGATGTGCTGCCCGGGTGGTTCCAGACGTACATCGGTCTGGAAGGAGCGGCATCGCTCATCCGGGTGTACGAAGTCCAGTTCGTTCATGGCCTGTTGCAGACCGAGTCCTATGCGCACGCGGTCGTCAGCCGGGGCATGGGCGACGCCCCGGCCGTCGAGATCGACCGCCGGGTCGCGCTGCGGCTGGAGCGCCAGAAGGCCCTCGTCTCCGAACGTGCACCCCGTTTCCATGCCGTGCTGGACGAGGCGGCGCTGCGCCGGCCGTACGGCGACCGTGAAGTGATGCGCGGACAACTGCGGCATCTGATCGAAATGTCGGAACAGCCCAACATCACTCTTCAAGTGATGCCCTTCAGTTTTGGCGGGCATGCGGGGGAGGGTGGTTCTTTTACGATGCTCCGATTCCCGGAATCCGATCTGTCGGACATTGTCTATTTGGAGCAGTTGACAAGTGCGCTCTATCTGGACAAGGCCGAGGAAGTCGCTCAGTACGAAAAGGCCATGGTGCGACTGCACGAGGACAGCCCCGGTCCCGAGGAGAGCCGCGATCTGCTCCGTGGTCTGCTCCAACTCATCTGATTCATCAGTACGATGACGGTTCGACGGGAGTCTGCACCTGAGTTAAGGGATCGCATGTCCTTCTTCTACGAGCTGGCCGACCAATACATCGACGGTGAGTGGCGGACCGGCACCGGCTCGTGGGACATCATCGATTTCAATCCCTACAACGGGGAGAAACTCGCCGCGATCACCATCGCGACCGCGCAGGAGGTCGACCTGGCCTACCGCGCCGCCGAGCGCGCCCAGCGGTCCTGGGCCACCACCGGCCCGTACGAGCGCCGCAGCGTCCTGGAACGCGCCCTGCGCATCACCGAGGAGCTGCACGACGACATCGTCGAGGCGATCGTCGACGAGCTGGGCGGCACCCGTCTCAAGGCGGAGCACGAGGTGTGCGTCGCCGAGGAGTTCCTGCGCGACGCGATCCAGCAGGCGCTGCGCCCCCTGGGCCGCATCCTGCCCTCCCCGGTGGACGGCAAGGAGAACCGTCTCTTCCGGCAGCCCGTCGGCGTCATAGGGGTGATCAGCCCCTTCAACTTCCCCTTCCTGGTGACGATGAAGTCCGTCGCACCGGCCCTCGCGCTCGGCAACGCGGTCGTCATCAAGCCCAACCAGAATGCCCCGGTCGTCGGCGGCGGGCTGATTGCCAAGATCTTCGAGGATGCCGGGCTGCCCGCCGGACTTCTCAACATCCTGATCACCGATGTCGCCGAGATAGGGGACGCGTTCATCGAGCACCCCGTGCCCAAGGTGATCTCCTTCGCGGGCACGGACCGGGTCGGCCGCCACGTCGGCGCGATCGCGGCCGGACACTTCAAGCGGACGATCCTCGAACTCAGCGGCAACAGCGCCCTGGTGGTGCTGGAAGACGCCGACGTCGACTACGCGGTCGACGCGGCCGTCTTCAGCCGCTTCGTGTACCAGGGGCAGGTCTGCATGGCCGCCAACCGCATCCTGGTGGACCGCCGCGTCGAGCGGGAGTTCACCGAGAAGTTCACCGCCAGGGTGGCCGCGCTGCGGACCGGTGACCCGCGCGACCCGGAGACCCAGATCGGCCCGGTCATCAACACCTTCCAGGCCGACGCCCTGACCTCTCTGGTCGACCAGGCACTGGCCGAGGGGGCCACCGCGCTCGTACGGGGCCGGACCCGCGGCAACCTCGTCGAACCGACCGTGCTCACCGGGCTCCCCGAGGACTCCCCGCTGCTGTCCCAGGAGATATTCGGCCCGGTGGCGCTGCTGGTGACGTTCGACGGCGAGGACGATGCCGTACGGATCGCCAACGACACCCCGTACGGACTCAGCGGCGCTGTGCACACCCGCAGCACCGAACGAGGGGTGCGGTTCGCGCAGCGCGTCGTCAGCGGGATGTTCCACGTCAACGACTCCACCGTCCAGGACGATCCGCTGGTGGCCTTCGGGGGCGAGAAGTCCTCCGGGATCGGCCGGCTGAACGGGGAGGCGACCGTGAACGCCTTCACCACCCAGAAGTGGATGTCCATTCAGCACGGCCGGACTGCATTCCCCTTCTGACACCGATGGGTTGAGGACAGGAGCTGACCGCAAGGGTCCGTAGCCTGGTCGGTGTCAGGAAGAAACCGGCACGGTTCCCCAAGGCGGACATCATGGTCACTCACGTTCCCGCAGAAGCCTCCGGCGACGAGCGCGGCGCGCTCCTCTCCTTCGTCGAGGCGCAGCGCGGCGCGATCCGGCGCTCGCTCATCGGTCTGACCGAGGAGCAGGCGGCGAGCCGGCCCAGCGCCAGTGAGCTCTCCCTCTCCGGGCTGCTCAAGCACGTCGCCGAGACCGAGCTGAACTGGCTGCGTCTCGCTCAGCAGCGCCCCAACGAGAAGGTCCGTACCGAGGAGACCTGGGCGGACAGTTTCCGTCTCGTCGGGGACGAGACCGTCCCGCAGATGCTGGAGTTCTGGGCGAAGGTCGCGGCGGAGACCGAGGAGTTCATCCACTCGGTGGAGAGCATGAACGACACGTTCCCGCTGCCCGAGGCGCCCTGGTTCCCGAAGGATCAGAACTGCTCGATGCGCTGGCTGCTGGTCCATCTCGTCGAGGAGATCGCCCGGCACGCCGGGCACGCCGACATCATCCGGGAGTCCTTGGACGGCCGAACCGCGTTCGAGTTGGTCGCCGAGGCGGGGGGCTACTCTAATCAAAGTTGAATAGAAAGGGTGCGTGACATGTCCGCGATCCGGCTGCTGGTCCTCTGCGCCGTGCGTCAGCACGGCCGGGCGCATGGCTATCAGGTCCGTAACGACCTGGAGTACTGGGGCGCTCACGAGTGGTCCAACGCCAAACCCGGGTCGGTGTACCACGCACTGAAGCAGATGGCGAAGCAGGGGCTGCTGGTCGCCCATGAGATCGCCCCGAGTACGGCGGGCGGCCCGCCCCGTACCGAGTACGAGATCACCGAGCGGGGCAACGAGGAGTACCTCACTCTGCTGCGCGCGGCGCTGACCTCGTACGACCAGAAGCTGGATGTGCTGTCGGCGGGCCTCGGCGGCATCGTCGACCTGGAGCGGTCCGAGGCGGTCGCGCTGCTCAAGGAGCGGGTGGCCGGTCTCGCGGCCTGGCGGGCCTCGGTCACCGAGTACTACACGCCGGAGGCCGGGCCCGAGTCGATCGGTCACATCGGCGAAATCATGAACATGTGGGTCCACTCGGCGGATGCCGGGGCCGAGTGGACGCGCGGGCTGATCGCCCGCATCGAGGGCGGGGCGTACACCTTCGCGGGGGAGGGTGAACCCTTCGTCGGCGTGCTTGCCGAGGGGCAGGAGAACCCGTACGCGACGGGTGCCCACGATCCCGGCGACGACGAGTAATCAAGTTTGACGAATGGGGTCGGTGCGGTTACTTTCGACCCTGCTAGTCAAGTTTGACTACGAGAGGGTGTGGCGATTTTGACCGACGCGATCGTTGTCGAAGGTGTGCACAAGCGATACGGGGCCAAACGCGCCCTGGACGGCTTGGACCTCACGGTCCGCCGCTCCACCGTCCATGCCGTGCTCGGCCCCAACGGCGCGGGCAAGACCACGGCCGTACGCATCCTGTCGACGCTGCTGCGGCACGACGAGGGACGGGTCGAGGTGGCGGGGTTCGACGTACGGGACCGGGCCGGCGAGGTCCGGCGCCGCATCGGGCTGCTCGGGCAGTACGCGGCGGTCGACGAGGAGCTCGGCGGCCGGCAGAACCTGGAGATGTTCGGCCGTCTTTACCACCTGGGCGTACGCCGGGCGGGTGCGCGGGCGGACGAACTGCTGGCCCGCTTCGGGCTCGCGGACACCGGCCGGGGGCCGGTCAAGGAGTACAGCGGCGGCATGCGGCGACGGCTCGATCTTGCCGCCTCGCTGATCACCGACCCGGAGGTGCTCTTCCTGGACGAGCCGACGACCGGACTCGACCCGCGCGGCCGGGCCGAGGTGTGGTCGGCGGTGCGCTCACTGGTGGGCGGCGGCACGACCGTACTGCTGACCACGCAGTATCTGGAGGAGGCCGATCAGCTGGCGGACCGGATCTCGGTGATCGACGCCGGACGGGTGGCCGCCGAGGGAACGGCCGACGAGCTGAAGGCGATGGTGGCCGGGGACCGCATCGATGTCGTGGTCCGGGACGGTTCGCAACTGGCCGCCGCTGCGATGCTGTTGGGTGACGGCGCGGTCGTCGACGCGGACCGGCGGCTGATCGGGGCGCCGGCGCCGGACCGGATGGCGACCCTGACCCGGACCGTGCGGGCGCTGGAGGAGGCGGGCATCGAGGCGGAGGACATCGCGGTGCGGCGCCCGACGCTGGACGAGGTCTTCCTCTCGCTGACCGACCGGAGGCCGGAGCACGCGGAGGTGGCGGCGTGAGCGCGATGAGCTGGGCGGTGTCCGATTCCTGGACGATGACGCGACGCGAACTGGCGCACTGGGCACGGCAGCCGGTGCGGATCGTCGTCGGCCTGGTGTTCCCCGTGATGCTGCTGCTGATGTTCAACTATCTGGTCGGCGGCGGGCAGGGCGTCGACGGCGACAACACCGAGTTCCTGGTGCCCGGCATGCTCGCGCTCACCATGGCCTTCGGCCTGGAGTCGACCATGCTCGCGGTCACCCAGGACCTCAACAAGGGCGTCATCGACCGGTTCCGTGCCATGCCGATGGTCTCCGGTTCGGTGCTGGTCGGCCGCAGCGTCGCGGACATGCTCCAGTCGGCCGCCGCGCTCGCCGTGATGACCGGCGTCGGATACGCGGTCGGCTGGCGCTGGCACCACGGGCCGGCGGCGGTGCTGGGGGCGCTGGGGCTGCTTCTGCTGCTGCGCTTCGCGATGCTGTGGATCGGCATCCAGCTGGCGCTGGTGGCCGGGAAGCCGGAGCTGGTGCAGGCGGTGCAGATCCTGGTCTGGCCGGTCGGCTTCCTCTCCAACGTCTTCGCCACCCCCGAGTCGATGCCGGGCTGGCTGGGCGCGGTCGTCGAATGGAACCCGATGTCGGCCACGGCCACGGCGGTGCGCGGCCTGTTCGGCAACCCGGGCGGGCCCGGCGGCACCTGGGCGTCCGGCCACGCCGAACTGCTGGCGGTGGCCTGGCCGTTGGTGCTGATCGCGGTGTTCTTCCCGCTGGCGGTGAGGAGGTTCGCCCGGATCGGCCGCTAGAGCCGCTGCCCGGCTCTCAGTGGTGGAAGGACGTCGCCGCCTGCTTGTCGCGGCTCAACGGGTGTGACTGGCGGCGCAGTTCGGGCAGGATCAGCCCGAGGTCCTCAAGGAGCAGTTCGGCGAGGTCCGACGAGAAGCCGTTGCGGCACACCACCCGGAGCACCGACAGGTCCTGCCGGTTGGCGGGGAAGGTGTACGCGGGCACCAGCCAGCCGTGCTCGCGCAGCCGCCTCGACACGTCGAAGACGTCGTACGCCTGCACGTCCGGCGCGGTCGTCAGCGCGAAGACGGGCAGCTGGTCGCCCCGGGTGAGGAGCCGGAAGTCCCCGAGCTCCTCGATCCGCTTCGCGAGCCCGCCGGCGACGTCCCGGGACGCCTGCTGAACGGCCCGGTAGCCCTCCCGGCCCAGCCGCAGGAAGGTGTAGTACTGCGCCACCACCTGTGCGCCGGGCCGGGAGAAGTTCAGTGCGAAGGTCGGCATGTCGCCGCCCAGGTAGTTGACCCGGAAGACCAGCTCCTCGGGCAGCTCTGCGGGCGAGCGCCACAGCGCCCAGCCGACACCCGGGTAGACCAGGCCGTACTTGTGCCCGGAGGTGTTGATGGAGGAGACCCGGGGCAGCCGGAAGTCCCACACCAGGTCCTCGTCCAGGAACGGTGCCACCAGCGCACCGGACGCCCCGTCCACATGGACGGGGACGTCGAGGCCGGTGCGCTCCTGAAGGGCGTCCAGGGCCGCGCAGAGCTCCGCGACCGGTTCGTACGAACCGTCAAAGGTGGAACCGAGGATGCCGACGACGCCGATGGTGTTCTCGTCGCAGAGGCCGGCCGCGGCCTGCGGGTCGAGGTGGAAGCGCTCGCCCTCCATCGGGACCAGGCGCGGTTCGACCTCCCAGAAGTTGCAGAACTTGTCCCAGCAGACCTGCACATTGATGCCCATGACCAGGTTCGGCCGGGCGGTCGCCGGGTAGCGGTCGGCGTTCCTGGCCGCCCAACGGCGTTTCAGCGCCAGGCCGGCGAGCATGCAGGCCTCGCTGGAACCCGTGGTCGAACAGCCCACGACGGCCGAAGGGTCGGGGGCGTTCCAGAGATCGGCGAGCATCGCCACACAGCGCCGCTCCAGCTCGGCGGTGCGCGGGTACTCGTCCTTGTCGATCATGTTCTTGTCGCGGCACTCGCCCATCAGCACCCCGGCCTGGGGCTCCATCCAGGTGGTGACGAAGGTGGCGAGGTTGAGCCGCGAATTGCCGTCGAGCATCAACTCGTCATGGACGAGGCCGTACGCGGTCGCGGGCGGCATCGGCCCGTCGGGCAGCCGGTGCCGGGGCGGTGCCGACTCCATCCCGGCGGTCGGGTCGGCTTCCCCGAAGAACGGGTTGAGGGCCAGCCTGCGGCGTTCCTCGGACGGTTCCGTGCCCTGGGGTGAACCTTTGTGGAGAGGCATCGGCGGACAGTCCTTCTCGGCTCTCGGCGGTCATCGTGACCCGCGACGGTCCTGTCGGTGTGCGGTGGTTCAGTTCTCGGCGGCGAGGCCGTCCTTGATGGCCCGGGTGAACTTCACGACCCGTTCGGCCTGGACCCGGGCGGCGGTCAGGGTCTGCACGCCGACCGGGATGTCTCCCTGCCCCGCGACATGCGAAGTGCCGTACGGATTGCCGTCGACGAACTTCGACGGGTCCGTGTAGCCGGGGGCGACCAGGATGCCGCCGAAGTGGTGGATCGTGTTGTAGAGCGCGAGCAGCGTGGATTCCTGGCCGCCGTGCGCGGTGCTGGTGGAGGTGAAGCCGCTGTAGACCTTGTCGGCGAGACGGCCCGCCTGCCAGAGGCTGCCGAGGGTGTCGATGAACTGCTTGAGCTGGGCGGTGACATTGCCGAACCGGGTCGGCGTACCGAAGATCACGGCGTCCGCCCAGATCACGTCTTCCTTCGACGCCTCGGCGATGTCCGCGGTCGCTTTCGCGTTGGCGGCCCAGGCCGGGTTGGAGTCGATGGCCGCCTGCGGGGCGAGCTCACCGGCCTTGCGCAGCCGTACTTCCGCACCGGTCTTCTCGGCGTCCTGCGCGATGGCCTTGGCCATCGCGGCGACGGTGCCGGTCGAGGAGTAGTAGATGACGGCGACGTTGACGGACGTGGGCATTGCGGAATCCTCCGACAGGGCCTTGAGGGACGTATCCATGCGAATCCATACGGATGTGACGATACGGAAAGCAGGGGCATCCGGCGCGTCGAGCGGCGGGGAATCAGGGGTCGGGCAAGGGGTCCGGTCCGGGCTCACCTCAGCGGCATACCGTCCTCGTGCAGCTGCATCTGCGGCCGCCCGGTCACCAGCAGCCAGGCCGGCAGCGAGGCGATGCACAGCATCGGGAGCACGGCCGTGTCACCGACCAGCACCGCCGCGGTGAACAGACTCAGCCAGCCCTGCCGGGTGACGGCCAGCAGCACCCCCAGCACCGCACAGGCCACCGCGAGCGCCACCGGCACCGACGTGACCAGGGCATGGGCGCACAGCCCCAGCGCGACACCCACGAAGACGGCGGGGAAGATCCGCCCGCCCCGGAAACCGCAGGTCGCCGCGATCAGCAGCGCGGCCGTCTTCACCACGGCCATGACCGCGAACTGCCCGGCCGACCAGCCGCTCGGATCGGCGGCGAGCTCCATCACCTCGTCGAGCCCCTTGAACAGGGTGAGAGGGCCGCCCAGCGCGCCCAGCAGGCCGAGCAGCAGCCCGCCGAGGGCCAGCGCCAGGACCGGGTGCTTCAGAGCCCGGAAGGCCCGGTGCGCGTACGGGAAGGCGTACACCGCCACCAGGCCGAGCAGCGCGCCCGCCGCGGCGATGACGACCGAGGAGAGCAGATCGCCCCAGTGCGGGTGGGTGTAGGGCGGCAGCGACAGGTCGAAGCTGGGGCTGGCCAGCAGCGTCATGGTGAGCGCACCGGCGGCGCTCGCCGCGAGCGGGCCGAAGAGCCGGTCCCAGAGCGCACCCGGTCCGGCGCGGGAGGCGAGAATCTCGGAGAGGATCAGTGCGGCGGCGACCGGGGTGCCGAAGAGTGCGCCGATGGTGCCGGCCGCGGCGAGGGAGACCCACAGCTCCGCCGACGTGCCGGGAGCGAACCGGCGGCCGAGCCAGAAGGCCAGCGCGATATTGACAGCCGTGATCGGATTCTCCGGACCGAGGCTGATCCCGCCCGCCAGGGTGACGACCGTGACGAGCAGCAGACCCGGAACCACGCCCGGCGCGAGCGGCGGATCGACCAGCCCGCTGGTGGCCGGATCGGGACCGGCATGGCCGGGCATTGCCCGGATGAGCAGCCCGGCCGCCAGCCCGCTCGCGGTGAGCACCACGACTATCCAGAGCGCGGAGTAGCGGCCGATGGAGAGCGCGTCGGGAAGCGTCCCCCAGAGCACATCCTGCAGCTTCTCCGCGAGCAGGCTCACGCCGAGCAGGACGAGGGCCGAGACGGCCCCGACGGCCAGCGCGGGCACGATGACGGGCAGCAGCCGGCGTACGGGATCGGCTCTGGCGGGAACGGTTGTGACGGGACCCATTTTGACGGGAGCGGCATCGGCAGGAGCGGTACTGACAGGATCGGGAGAATCTATGACCATCCGATCACCATAACGACGCACAAGCGGCATAACCCCTCGCATGGCGCCGACGGCGGTGGCGCCTCGGGCTTGCACCTCACGTCACGTCAGGACTCAGGCTCAGTACGTACCGGAACGGAGAAGGGAGCGGGGAGTCGTGGACTACTCCGTGGGACAGGTCGCCGGATTCGCCGGAGTCACGGTGCGCACCCTGCATCACTACGACGGCATCGGACTGCTCTCGCCCGGCGGGCGCAGCCACGCGGGGCACCGCCGCTACGACGACGGTGACCTCGACCGGCTGCAGCAGATCCTGTTCTACCGGGAGCTCGGCTTCCCGCTCGACGAGATCGCGGTACTGCTCGACGACCCGGACGCGGACCCGCAGGAGCATCTGCGGCGCCAGCACCGGCTGCTGTCCGACCGGATCGCCGAACTGCGAAAGATGGCCGCCGCCGTCGAAACAGCCATGGAGGCACGGAAGATGGGCATCAACCTCACGCCCGAGGAGAAGTTCGAGGTCTTCGGGGGCAAGGACCCCGAGGAGCACGCGGAGGAGGCCGAACGCCGCTGGGGCGGCACTGCCACGTACGCCGAGTCGCAGCGCCGGGTCGCCCGGTACACCAAGGACGACTGGAAGCGGATGCAGGCGGAGGTCGCCGACTGGGGCGCCGCGTACAACGCGCTGATGGAGGCCGGTGAACCGGCCACCGGGGAACGGGCGATGGACCTCGCCGAGGCCCACCGGCTCCACATCACCAAGTGGTTCTACGAGTGCACTCCCGAGATCCACCGGGGACTCGGCGAGATGTATGTGTCCGACTCGCAGTTCCGCGCGTACTACGAGTCGATGCGGCCGGGCCTGGCCACGCACCTGCGGGACGCGATCGACGCCAACGCGGAGCGCCCGGCGTAACCGCACGGACAGTCGTTACGGGGGCGAGGGCGCCCTCACCCCCGTAGACGCGGCGCTCAGCTCTTGCTGATCACGGCGGCCGTGCCGTACGCGCACACCTCCGTGCCCACGTCGGCCGCCTCGGTCACATCGAAGCGCATCATCAGCACCGCGTTGGCGCCCCGGGCCCTCGCCTGCTCGACGAGTCGTTCCATCGCCTGGTTACGGGTCTCGACGAGGGTCTTGGTCAGCCCCTTCAGCTCGCCGCCGATCATGGACTTCAGTCCGGCGCCGATCTGGCTGCCGAGGTGGCGGGAGCGGACGGTCAGGCCGAACACCTCCCCGATCACCTGGGTCACCTGGTAGCCCGGTACGTCATTCGTGGTGACGACCAGGACGTCGGACTGGGCCGTCTGGCCGCCGCCGTATTCCTCAATGCCCATCGCGTGACACCTCCTGCAGAAAGCTTTCGCCCCGGTTCGCCGGGGTATGCATCCTCGCACGGGCCACTGGAACCCGGGGGCGTCATCCCGCGTTGATAGCTTTGGGCGGCCACGCAGCCGCCATCGATCGATCCAGGAGCCCCGGACCCTTGAATACGCTTGCGCTCGGACCGAGCTGGCTGGACCCGGACTATCTGATCAACACCTTCGGACTTCCCGGCGTCCTCCTCATCGTGTTCGCCGAGTCCGGACTGCTGATCGGCTTCTTCCTTCCCGGCGATTCCCTGCTGTTCACCACGGGTCTGCTGGTGACCACGGGCCAGCTGAAGGTTCCGCTCTGGCTGGTCTGCGTCCTGGTGGCGCTGGCGGCGATCATCGGCGACCAGGTGGGCTATCTCTTCGGCCGCAAGGTCGGCCCGTCGCTCTTCAAGCGCCCGGACTCCCGCCTCTTCAAGCAGGAGAACGTCGAGAAGGCCCACGAGTTCTTCGAGAAGTACGGACCGAAGTCGCTGATCCTGGCCCGCTTCGTGCCCATCGTGCGTACGTTCACGCCGATCATCGCCGGTGTGAGCCGGATGAACTACCGCTCGTTCATCACGTTCAACATCATCGGCGGTGTGCTCTGGGGCGTCGGGGTCACGCTGCTCGGCGCAGCCCTCGGCAAGATCGACTTCGTCCACGAGAACATCGAGGCGATGCTCATCCTGATCGTGCTCATCTCGGTGGTGCCGATCGCGATCGAGTTCCTGCGGGCCCGTTCCAAGTCGAAGAAGGAAGCGGCGGCCGGTGGCGGCGAGGGCCATGGCCCGTCCGCCGGCGGCAGCCCGGCCTCCGGCCAGCGCGGCCGTCACGCCAAGCGCTGACCCGGAGCCGTGCCGGCGGCAGTCTCAGAAGCCGCGCGTCCGCTTGGCCGCGCGGCGGTTCGCCCCGCCGACCGCCCCCGGCACCCGCATGAACAGCCGGGAGATCTCGCTTCCCAGGTTCACCCCGATCGCGATGGCCAGCGCCGTCGCCACCGCGGTCGACAGCGAGGCGAGCCCGGTGTTCACATTGCCCTGTGCCATGCCGAGCAGACCGAAGTACGTGGCCGAGCCGGGCAGCAGCGGGCCGATCGCCGCCGTGATGAACGGCAGCGACGAGGTGTACCGGTAGCGCGAGAGCAGCTGCCCGAACAGGCCCACCAGACCGGCCGCCGTCGCTGTCGCCACCACCGGCGAGATGCCGCCGGTCCTGGCCATCGCCCCGTAGATCACCCAGGCCACGGCGCCGTTGAGGGTCACCGCCAGCACCGTGGACCGGTCCTGCTGGAGCAGGATCGCGAAGGCCAAACAGAGCGCCATCGATGCCAGGATCTGTACCACCGGCCGGTCGGGGGCGGTGAACCTGGCCTCGGGGTTCAGCTGGGCGCCCAGCTGAAGTCCCAGATACAGGACCAGCAGCACACCGACGACGATGCCGATGAACAAGTACATGACTTCGAGCAGACGCGCGGCCGCGGTGATGTAGTAACCGGTCAGCCCGTCCTGCACACCCGCCACCAGGGCCCGCCCCGGCAGCAGCGCGAACAGCCCACCGGTGATGACCGCGGACGGCCGTACGTCCGACCAGTGGGTGAGGGTCAGCGCCACGCCCATCGCGGCGGGCGGCATCGCGGCCACCACGAACTGGTAGAACTCCGGCAGCCCCCGCCCGGCAAAGAGCCAGGCGAGCCGGTCGCCGAGCATCGCGCCGATCGCCGCCACCAGGAACACCAGCGGACCACCGCCGACCAGCACCGATGCCGCCCCCGCCAGACCGCCGGCGGCCAGCGTCAGCACCCAGCCGGAGTACGGATGCCGGTTGCGCCGGATCTCCGCGAGGCGCCGGTAGGCCTCCTCCAGCGAGACCTCGACATCCTCGGTGGTGATGTCGTCGATGAGCCGGAAGACGGCGGCCAGCCGGGTGTAGTCGGTGCCACGACGGCGTACGGTACGGCTCGCCGTCACCGGGTCGTCGATCAGCGACGGCTGGTGCGAGATCGACAGCAGGGTAAAGGTGACCGTGGGCTCGCAGCGGTCCAGGCCGTAGCTGCGTGTCACCGCGAACATCGCCGCCTCGACGTCCTCGGCGCCCTCGCCACCGGCGAGCAGCAGCTCCCCGATACGCAGCGTCAGGTCGAGTACGCGCGGCACCGCGGGCCCCGCCTCGTCGGACTTCTGCACCGGCTCGGGTGCCGGGCGCTCGGCGACCGGCATCCGCAGCATCGTGCGCATCCGGTCCTGCCAAGGAGCCTCCTTGGTCAGCCGGATCATCGGGCTGCCGTGCGCCGGAGTGAACGCGGGTGGCGGATGCTGGGCGCTGTAGGTGCGCGGCGGGGCGAAGGCGGAGCCGATCGTGTCCGGGCCGGAGGCCTGACCGGAACCGGATCCGGGGCCCGAAGCGGAACCAGTCCCCGACCCCTGGGGCTCGGTCGTCAGACCGGTCGGAATGGCGAATTCCGATGTCGGATGGTCGTCGTCGGAGGCAGACGTGGGCCTCCCCACCCCGGCCGGCGGGACGAAGGCGCTGCGCGCCTCGTCGGACTGGGGCTTCTGGTCCTCCGGACCGCCCGGTTCCGCCACCACTCGACCTCGCTCCTCATCGGCTGCGCGTCTTCGGTTGCGCTTCTGCCCAGTATGGCCACGGGCAAGGGTGCTGATGCGAGGCGGGCGGAACCACGGACCGGACGGACACGCGGGCGGGCATACGAAACGGGCGGCACCCTGTGGGAAGGAGTGCCGCCCGTCTCCGGCACGGAACCGTAAACGGAACCGTGCGATGTACCCCGGCCGGAACCCGGCCGCGACCCTTGGGTCAGTGCGCGCCGCCCTGTGCCTCAAGGCGCTTGTAGGAGGCCTCGATCTCGGCCTCGGCCTCGGCGCGGCCGACCCAGTCGGCGCCCTCGACGGACTTGCCGGGCTCCAGGTCCTTGTAGACCTCGAAGAAGTGCTGGATCTCCAGGCGGTCGAACTCCGACACGTGGTGGATGTCGCGCAGGTGCTCCACCCGGGGGTCGGAGGCCGGCACGCACAGCAGCTTGTCGTCGCCACCGGCCTCGTCCGTCATCCGGAACATGCCGATGGCGCGGCACTTGATGAGGCAGCCGGGGAAGGTCGGCTCGTCCAGGATGACCAGCGCGTCCAGCGGGTCACCGTCCTCGCCGAGGGTGTTCTCGACGAAGCCGTAGTCCGCGGGGTAGCTGGTCGAGGTGAAGAGTCGACGGTCCAGGCGGATCCGACCGGTCTCGTGGTCCACCTCGTACTTGTTCCGCGAACCCTTCGGGATCTCGATGGTGACGTCGAACTCCACGGGTGGCTCCTCCATGATCAAGACATACGACTGGTGATTAAGTGTCCCCCACGCAGATGTGTGCTCGCGAAAGGGGCTGGTCAACGGTGGACGAGCCGGTGAAAAGACCGTCGGTCAATCCGCTCGACAAGCTGAGCAGGCTCACCCGGCAGGCCAGCGTGATCAGGTTGAAGGGACTGAACAATCGGCAGTTCACGGCTGTCTCCGCCGGCCTCGGCCTGGCGCTCGCAGCCGGCGTCGTCCTTGCCGCCGGCCCCTGGGACTCGGGTCAGCGTAAGGCCGAGCAGGACTGGGCCGCCGCCCGGAGCCGTACAGGTGGCGTACATCACGAACCCGGCGCGCCGTCCGGACCGGAGCCCGCACCCAGCGCCCCGGCCGTCCTCACGCCCCTCTCCTCCGTCGTCGACAACGCCGCCCCGGACGCCCGAGACGCCCCGGACGGTGCAGCGGCCGCCCTCCGCGCCACCCTGGGCCCGCTGCTGAAGGCCCCCGCCCTGGGCACCGTGCGTAGCGCCGTCGTCATCGACACGGCCACCGGCGAGCGGCTGTACGGCCAGGGCGCCGACACGCCCATGACACCCGCCTCCACCGTCAAGATCGCCACTGCGGTCGCCGCCCTGAGCGCGCTCGGCCCCGACCACCGCATTGCCACGACGGTCCGGGCGTCCCCCGACTCCCGCAGCATCGCCCTGGTCGGCGGCGGCGACCCCACCCTCGACAAGGCCGCCCTGCGCGCACTGGCCGCCGACACCGCCCGCACCCTGAAGGACCGGGGCGTAAAAACGGTCCGCCTCACATACGACACCTCCCGTTACTCCGGCCCGGCCCGGCACCCGATCGGTCCCAACGAGAACATCGCGCCCGTCAGCGCCCTGATGACCGACGAGGGCAGGCTCGACAGCACCGACAGTGGACCCGCCCCACGCAGCGACGACCCCGCCGGTGACGCCGCCCGGACCTTCGGTGAGCTGCTCGACGACGCCGGGATCGCCACCCGGTCCGGCCCGGCGCCCGGCCGGCCGGCCGCCAAGTCCCGGCCGGTCGCCGAACACCTCTCCGCCCCGCTCTCCGCACTGGTCGAACGGGCCCTGACCAACAGCGACAACGACATCGCCGAGGCACTCGCCCGACAGACCGCCCTGGCCGCGGGCGAACGGGCCGACTTCGACGGCGGCCGGCGGGCCGTCACCGCGCAGCTCAAGAAGCTCCACCTGCCGCTGAAAGGTGCGAACTTCGCCGACGGCAGCGGGCTGAACCGCAAGGACAAGGTCACCGCCGGGCTGCTGGCCGGCCTCCTCGCCCGCGCCGCCGACCCGGACCACCCCGAACTGCGCCCCGTCCTCACCGGTCTCCCGGTGGCCGGGTTCAGCGGCACCCTCAGCGGCCGCTACACCCAGAAGTCCGCAGGCACCGGCCTGATCCGCGCCAAGACCGGCACCCTCACCGGCGTGAACACCCTCGCCGGGACGGTCGTCGACAGGCAGGGCCGGCTGCTCGCCTTCGCCTTCCTGGCATCCGGTACGACATCCCCGTCCGAGGCCCAGTCCTCCCTCGACGCCCTCGCCACCAGCCTCGCCGTCCGTACCCGATGAGCCGGTCAACACCACACCGCGGACGCACCCGAGCACGTACGGTTGACGCATGACGAGCATCGGTGGTGCCGAGATGGTCGACTGGAATCTCGCGGTCGCGACCGCGACCCGACTTGTGCGGCCGGGGCCCGAGATCAGCCGCGAGGACGCCCGCGAGGTCGTCGCGGAGCTGCGCCGGCATGCCAAGGCCGCGGAGGAGCACGTCCGTTCCTTCACCCGGATGATCCCCGAGGGGACCGAACCGGAGGACACCCCGGTCCTGGTCGTGGACCGGGCCGGCTGGATCAAGGCCAATGCCGCGGGCTTCCGCGAACTGCTCCGCCCGCTCCTGGGGAAGATGCAGGACCGGCGCGGCAACGGCCCGGGCGGCGCCGTGCTCGGTGTGGTCGGCGGCAAGGTGACCGGCGTCGAGGTGGGGATGCTGCTGTCGTTCCTGGCCTCCCGGGTCCTCGGCCAGTACGAGACGTTCGCCCCCGCCACCCGTGATCTCCCGGCCTCGGCCGACGGCGGCGGCAGGCTGCTGCTCGTCGCCCCGAACATCGTCCACGTCGAGCGCGAACTCGAGGTCGACCCGCACGACTTCCGGCTCTGGGTCGCCCTCCACGAGGAGACACATCGCACCCAGTTCACCGGTGTGCCCTGGCTCCGCGACCATCTGCAGGGCGAGATCCAGTCGTTCCTCGAAGAGACCGACGTCGACCCGATGACCGTGCTGGAACGGCTCCGCGAGGCCGCCCAGTCCCTGGCCGGGGGCCGCCCCGAGGGCGAGGACGGCGAGGACGGCGGCCGCAGCCTCGTCGAACTGGTCCAGACACCCGCCCAGCGCGAGATCCTCGGCCGGCTCACCGCCGTGATGTCCCTGCTCGAAGGCCATGCCGACTACGTGATGGACGGCGTCGGCCCCGAGGTCGTCTCCTCCGTGGGCGAGATCCGGGAGAAGTTCCAGCAGCGCAGGGCGCGCGGTGCGAGCCGTCTCGACCAGGCGCTGCGCAAGCTTCTCGGACTCGATGCCAAACTGCGCCAGTACCGCGACGGCGAGCGATTCGTCCGTGCCGTGGTCGACGAGGTCGGCATGGACGGCTTCAACCGGGTCTGGACCTCGCCGAACACCCTCCCGACCAAGGCGGAGATCGCGAAACCGACGGACTGGATCGCGAGGGTGCACCGTAAGGCAGAGTCCTGATCACGACGGGCCCGACGGCGGACGACAGGACACGAACGCGCCGGTAATCACCCATCCGAGGGACCGTAGAGGCATGGGAAGGCGTGCAATGCTCGATGGACGGCTTGCCTCTGTCACCATCGACGCACTCTGAGTGACGGCACTCTTCCCGTCCCGGCACTCCGAGGCACCTCCCAAAACTTCACGAAGGGCACCGGACATGGGTCCCCATCCTGCGGTCGCGGCGATACGCCTGGCGGTCCGCCGCGTACTCCACGACGTACTCACCGAACACACCCGGAGCGCCGAGCACACCCGGCGCACCCCGCACCCCGAGCTCGCCGAAGCCGGTGCGGGCAGGCAGCGCGCCCCACTCCCCGAACGCCCCGATACCCCGCTGGTGCTGGTGGCATGCTCCGGCGGCGCCGATTCCATGGCCCTCGCCTCCGCCCTCGCCTTCGAGGCCCGCAAACTCGACGTCAGGGCCGGCGGCATCACCGTCGACCACGGCCTCCAGGACGGATCCGACACCCGGGCCGCCGAGGTCGTCGACCGCCTCACCGCCATGCACCTCGACCCGGTCGAGTCCGTCGCCGTGCAGGTCGGCCAGGAAGGCGGACCGGAGGCCGCGGCCCGCGACGCCCGCTACGCCGCCCTGGACGCAGCGGCCGAGCGGCACGGCGCCGCCGCCGTCCTGCTCGGCCACACCCGTGACGACCAGGCGGAGACGGTGCTGCTGGGCCTCGCCCGCGGCTCCGGCATCCGCTCCCTCTCCGGCATGGCCGCCGCATCCGGCCCGGCCGGCCGTTACCGCCGCCCCTTCCTCCAGCTCGACCGGCAGACCGCCCGCAAGGCCTGCCTCGTCCAGTCGCTGCCCGTCTGGGACGACCCGCACAACATCGACCCCGCCTACACCCGCTCCCGACTGCGCCACGAGGGCCTGCCCGCCCTGGAGAAGGCCCTGGGCAAAGGGGTCGTCGAGGCCCTGGCCCGTACGGCGCAGCTCTCCCGCGACGACGCCGACGCCCTGGACACCTGGGCCGCCGAGGCCGACCGCGCCGTGCGGGACGACGCGGGCCGGCTGGAGTGCGCCAAGCTGTACGCGCTGCCGCCCGCCGTGCGCCGCCGGGTACTGCGCCGGGCCGCCATGGAGGCGGGCTCCCCGGCCGGTTCGCTCTTCGCCCGGCACATCGAGGAAGTCGACCGTCTGATCACCGGCTGGCGCGGCCAGCGGGCCATCAACCTGCCGGGCCGGGTCGAAGCCATGCGACAGGGTGGCAGACTGGTGATTCGGCAGAGCTGAAGCACGAGCGGCTGACATGCAGGCGAGCGGCCGCGCAGGTCCGGGCCAATACCCCGGATCCGGCAGGCAAAGAAAGAGACGCGGGTGAACGAGAAGGACATGGGCACCGACCTTCAGTCGGTGCTCCTCACCAAGGAAGAGATCGACGCGAAGCTCGTCGAGCTGGCCGCGAAGATCGACGCGGAGTACGCGGGCAAGGACCTGCTCATCGTCGGCGTCCTCAAGGGCGCAGTGATGGTGATGGCGGACCTGGCGCGCGCGCTGTCCACCCCCGTCACCATGGACTGGATGGCCGTCTCGTCGTACGGCGCGGGCACCCAGTCCTCCGGAGTGGTCCGGATCCTCAAGGACCTGGACACCGACATCAAGGGCAAGCACGTCCTGATCGTCGAGGACATCATCGACTCGGGCCTGACGCTGTCCTGGCTGATGTCGAATCTCGGCTCGCGTGAGCCGGCGTCCCTGGAGATCTGCACCCTGCTGCGCAAGCCGGACGCGGCCAAGGTCGCGCTCGACTGCAAGTGGGTCGGCTTCGACATTCCCAACGAGTTCGTCGTCGGATACGGGCTGGATTACGCGGAGAAGTACCGCAATCTGCCCTTCGTCGGCACGCTCGCTCCGCACGTCTACGGGGGCTGACCGCCTCCCGGCGCCTCTCGCCCGGCCGGGGTGCCCGGCCCGTCCGGGGCGGACGACGGGAACCTTTCACCGGATTCCCGCCGTTGAGCCTTTGAAGGCGGGTTTTGACAGACGTCCTCGGCAGCCGCAGGCGACAATGCTGGGGTACCGTCCGAAGAACAGTCTTTTCTCACAGCAGCATTTACCTACGGGCAGGAGGGACGGGGCGTCATCGCCCCGTATGGATGGACGTGAAGCGATACTTCCGTGGGCCGGTCATGTGGATCGTGCTGGCCGTCCTCGCCGTGGTCGTGTTGATGCAGGTCGTCGGCTCGTCGGGCGGCTACAAATCGGTGGACACCGGCAAGGTGATCCAGGCGATCAGCAAGGACCAGGTGGCGCAGGCCAAGCTGACCACCGGTGACGAACAGATCATCAAGATCGAGTTGAACAAGGGACAGAAGCTTTCGGGCGAGTCCGGCAGCAAGTTCCAGGCGAGCTACATCGGCGACCAGGGTGTCCAGCTGGCCGACACGCTGCAGCAGAAGTTCGAGAGCGGCAAGATCGACAAGGGCTACACTGTCTCGCCGTCGAAGCAGTCCCCGTTCATCTCGATCCTCCTCTCGCTGCTGCCCTTCGTCCTGATCGTGGTCGTCTTCCTGTTCCTGATGAATCAGATGCAGGGCGGCGGATCCCGGGTCATGCAGTTCGGGAAGTCCAAGGCGAAGCTGATCACCAAGGACACCCCGAAGACGACGTTCGCCGATGTGGCGGGGTCGGACGAGGCCGTCGAGGAGCTCCAGGAGATCAAGGAGTTCCTCCAGGAGCCGGCGAAGTTCCAGGCCGTCGGCGCCAAGATCCCGAAGGGTGTCCTGCTCTACGGGCCTCCCGGTACGGGCAAGACGCTGCTCGCACGCGCCGTCGCGGGCGAGGCGGGCGTCCCGTTCTACTCGATCTCCGGTTCCGACTTCGTCGAGATGTTCGTCGGTGTCGGTGCCAGCCGGGTCCGTGACCTCTTCGAGCAGGCCAAGGCGAACGCTCCGGCGATCGTTTTCGTCGACGAGATCGACGCCGTCGGCCGGCACCGCGGTGCCGGAATGGGCGGCGGTCACGACGAGCGCGAGCAGACGCTGAACCAGCTGCTCGTCGAGATGGACGGCTTCGACGTGAAGGGCGGCGTCATCCTGATCGCCGCCACGAACCGGCCGGACATCCTCGACCCGGCACTGCTGCGACCGGGCCGTTTCGACCGGCAGATCGCGGTCGACCGGCCGGACATGCAGGGCCGTCTCGAGATCCTCAAGGTGCACCAGAAGGGCAAGCCGGTCGCAAAGGACGTCGACCTCGGCGCCGTTGCCCGTCGTACGCCCGGCTTCACCGGTGCCGACCTGTCGAACGTGCTGAACGAAGCGGCGCTCCTCACGGCGCGCGGCAACCTGAAGCTGATCGACAACAAGATGCTCGACGAGGCCATCGACCGTGTCGTGGCGGGTCCGCAGAAGCGGACCCGGATCATGTCCGAGAAGGAGAAGAAGATCACCGCGTACCACGAGGGCGGACACGCCCTGGTCGCGGCGGCTTCCCCCCAGTCGGACCCGGTCCACAAGATCACGATCCTCTCCCGCGGCCGCGCCCTCGGTTACACGATGGTGCTCCCGGAGGAGGACAAGTACTCCACGACGCGCAACGAGATGCTCGACCAGCTGGCCTACATGCTGGGCGGGCGCGCGGCCGAGGAGTTGGTCTTCCACGACCCGACCACCGGCGCTGCGAACGACATCGAGAAGGCCACCGCAACGGCCCGCGCGATGGTCACGCAGTACGGCATGACGGAGCGGCTCGGCGCGATCAAGTTCGGCGGCGACAACACCGAGCCCTTCGTGGGCCGGGAGATGGGCCACCAGCGCGACTACTCGGAAGAGGTCGCGGCCCTCGTCGACGAAGAGGTCAAGAAGCTCATCGAGACCGCGCACAACGACGCGTGGGAGATCCTCGTCGAGAACCGCGACGTTCTGGACGCCCTGGTTCTCCAGCTCCTCGAGAAGGAGACGCTCGGCAAGGAGGAGATCGCCGAGATCTTCGCCCCGATCGTGAAGCGCCCGTCCCGTCCGGCATGGACCGGTTCCGCCCGACGCACCCCGTCGACGCGGCCGCCGGTGCTCTCGCCGAAGGAGCTCGCCCTCACCAACGGCGCCACCACGGCGAACGGCTCGGTCGTCCCCACGGACACCGTCCCGGCCACCGAGGTGCTTCCGGAGGACCGCCCCGAGAGCTGAGATCCCGCGACCCCGGTGTGGCGCCTGTCACGGGAGCTGCACCGGGCCCGGAATGGATGCCGTGCCCCCGCAGGTTCTAGCCTGTGGGGGCGCGGCTTTTTCGTACGCCCGTGCGGAGGTATGTGCGGGTGACAGCTCAGAGGAACGAGGCACAGATGACCGACCCGGTGACGTTGGACGGCCAGGGTTCGATCGGTGAGTTCGACGAGAAGCGGGCCGAGGCGGCCGTACGCGAACTCCTCCTCGCCGTGGGCGAGGACCCGGACCGTGAGGGACTGCGCGAGACGCCGGGGCGGGTGGCACGGGCGTACAAGGAGATATTCGCGGGCCTCTACCAGGAGCCCGAGGACGTTCTGACGACCACGTTCGACCTCGGTCACGACGAGATGGTGCTGGTCAAGGACATCGAGGTGTTCTCCACCTGTGAACACCACCTGGTGCCGTTCCGGGGTGTCGCGCATGTCGGGTACATCCCTGCGACCAGCGGCAAGATCACCGGCCTGTCGAAGCTGGCCCGCCTCGTCGATGTCTTCGCCCGGCGCCCGCAGGTCCAGGAGCGGCTCACCACGCAGATCGCCGATTCGCTCATGGAGATTCTGGAGCCGCGCGGGGTCGTTGTCGTCGTCGAGTGCGAGCACATGTGCATGTCGATGCGCGGTATCCGCAAACCCGGTGCGAAGACGCTGACCTCGGCGGTACGCGGCCAGCTCCGTGACCCCGCGACGCGAGCCGAGGCCATGAGCCTGATCATGGCGCGCTGAGCTCCGGAGCGGCTGTGAGGGGAGAGCCCGGTGACCGCTACGCGGCCGCCGAGCTCTTGTCGTTGTCCTTGTCCTCCGGGAGCTTGCAGATGCGCTCCAGCCAGAGGGCCGCGGCAACCACCGCGATGCCGGCCAGGACCGCGAAGCCCGCGTAGATCGCCTGCTCGCGACGGGCCGGGATGTCGAGGGAGCCGAGCAGGAAGACGCCCGTGCCGCCGTACATGCCGGAGACCAGGGAGACGACCAGCGCGCTGGCCTGGCCGAACACGACTGCGCGGGCCGCCATCAGTGGCTCGACGCCCTTGGCTCCCGGCCGGCGCTCACGCTGGGCGCGCAGCCGGGAACGGATGGAGAGCGCCGTCGCGAGCAGGATGGCGGCGATCACCGCGAGCACGATCGGCGCGGCGAGGGGAACGCTCGGCAGACTGCCCAGGGAGTCCCAGAGGCGGGCACCGCCCCAGGAGAGCACCCCGGCCGCGGCGAAGAGGCCGGCCAGTACCCCGAGCCGTAGTTGCTTCACCGAGTGATCCGCCCTTCGCCGCCAGTGGTGCATGTCACCAGTGATCCGTGTAGCCAGTGATCCGTTTCCGTTGAGCCTAACGACTACTCGGGCAGACGGAGTTCCAGATCCGCACGGGGCAGTACGCCCTCCCGGCCGACACCGGCCAGCAGCTCCGCGACGGGGCCGGAGCCGGGCAGCTGGGCCTCGGGGTCGACGTCGTGCCACGGGGCGAGCACGAAGGCGCGCTCATGGGCACGGGGGTGGGGGAGGGTGAGCGCCGGGTCGTCGGAGACGACGTCCGCGTACGCCACGATGTCGACGTCGATGGTGCGCGGGCCCCAGCGTTCCTCACGGACCCGGTCGAAGGCCTCTTCGATGGCCTGGCCGCGTTCCAGGAGGGAGGACGGGGGGAGCGTCGTCTTCACGACGATCACCGCGTTGAAGTACGAGGGCTGGGAGCCGGGAGCGACGCCCCAGGGCTCCGTCTCGTACACCGGGGAGACCGCTTTGACCCGCAGGCCGGGGGTGTCCTCCAGGGCGTCTATGGCCCCCTGGAGGGTCTCCAGGCGGTTGCCCAGATTGGAGCCCAGGGAGATCACGGCGCGTTTGGGGTTGGAGAGGGTGATGTCCGCGGCGTCCACCTGCTCGACCACGGAGGCGGGAACCGGCTGTACGGTCGGGTCGCTCTGCCCCTCGGTAGAAAATGCAGTCATACTCGGCTCCGGGTGATGGTGATGGTCACATCGTCGAAGGGGACGGTGATCGGCGCATCCGGCTTGTGCACCACCACCTCCACCTCCTCGACTCCTTCGTGCTTGAGGCACTTCTGGGCGATGCGCTCCGCGAGCGTTTCGATCAGATCGACCGGTTCCCCCTGCACCACGTCGACGACTTCCTCCGCGACGACGCCGTAGTGCACGGTCTTCGTCAGGTCGTCGGCGGCTGCCGCGGGGCGGGTGTCGAGGCCGAGCACCAGGTCCACGATGAACGTCTGGCCCTCTTCCCGTTCTCGGGGGAAGACGCCATGGTGTCCACGGGCCTTGAGGCCGCGCAGCGCGACACGATCCACGCGAATCACTCCTGCTGTCGTTGGGCGTAGAGACACGGGGCCGTGTGCGGACGGCTGGGTGCTCTCCTTCGAATCTACCTGCGAGCACCGACAGTGCCCGCCCGCGGGGGCTCCGGACAGGACCTTGCGGGGCTGGTAGCCGCTTCTACCCGCGGTTCCGGATTCCAACCCCTGTCGGGTGGATGCCTCGGTCAGGGGGATGTGTCCTCGTCCTCGTCCTCGTCCTCATCGGATTCGGTGAGGACGGGCGAGCCGTGGTGGGACCAGAGCCTCCAGCCGTCCGGCGTGCGCCGGAACACATTGGTGGCCACGACGAGTTGGCCGACCAGCGGTCCGAGCGCGTTGCCGTCCTCCGCGGGGCCGCCGCTGAGGATGTTCTCCGTGCAGGTCACCAGGGCCGTGTCGCCGGTCATCGAGACCCCGACATCGGTCAGGAAGAACTGGATGTACTCGGTGTTCGCCATGATCAGGGCGTAACTGCGCAACACCTCGCCGCGGCCGGTGAGCACCGGCCAGCCGGGGTGGACGCAGGAGACGGTGAGGTCCTCGCCCGGCAGCCAGAGCCCGGAGAGCTCGTCGAAGTCGCCGCGCTCCATCGCCTCGTAGAAGGCGGTGTTGGCCTGCTCGACGGCCGCGATGTCGGCGGCCGCCTCCGCGTGCTCGTCGCGGGGCCCGCTCACGCGGCTCCCTCGACGGCGCGGGCGACCCGTACCGCGTCGGCCGTGGCCCGTACCTCATGGACACGGACGGCCCAGGCACCGGCGCGGGCGGAGAGCGCGGAGATCGCCGCAGTGGCGGCGTCGCGTTCGCGGGCGGGCGGCGGTGGGGCGCCCTCGTCGGCCAGCACATGGCCGAGGAAGCGCTTGCGGGAGGCGGCGACGAGCAGCGGGCGGCCCAGGGCGCGCAGCTCGTCGAGGTGGGCGACCAGGGAGAGGTCGTGGCCGGCGTCCTTGGCGAAGCCGAGACCGGGGTCGATCACGATCCGTTCCGGGGCGACACCGCCCGCGATCACGGCGTCCATCCGCTCCCGCAGCTCCCGGGCGACCTCGGCGACGACGTCCTCGTACACCGCCCGGCTGTTCATGGACTCGCTGAAGCCGCGCCAGTGCATCACGACGAACGGCGCGCCGGCCGCGGCGACGACCTTGACCATGTCCGGGTCGGCGAGGCCGCCGCTCACGTCATTGACCAGGGCGGCTCCGGCCGCGACCGACTCCTCGGCGACACGGGCCCGCATGGTGTCCACGGAGACCGTGACCCCTTCGGACGCCAGGCCCTTGACCACCGGGACCACGCGCCGCAACTCCTCCGACGCGTCCACCCGACTGGCGCCGGGACGGGTCGACTCGCCGCCGACATCGATCAGGTCGGCGCCCTCGGCGACCAGGTCGAGGCCGTGTTTGATCGCGGCCGTGGTGTCGAACCAGCGGCCGCCGTCGGAGAAGGAGTCCGGGGTCACATTGACGACACCCATGACCGCACAGCGGTCCCACTCCGGCAGGCCTTGGACCGTGCCTCGTCCACGCAAGGTACTCATGCGACCAGCGTAGGCCCCGTACGGCATGCTGTTACGCCGCGCGGGCGTGGTGCTCCTGGCCCGGCGCCCGGGTGTGGGCGCAGGGGCGCGGCCGGCGTCCCGGGAATCGGCGGGCGAGGGGGCGGGGCAGCGCGAGGTTCACGAAGCCCTCGGCCTGCATGGCCGCGAGGGAGATGCGCGGCAGGTCACGGGCGGCGCGGTAGACGACGAAGCGGGGCTCCCAGCGGGGCCGGAACTTGGCGTTGAACTTGTACAGCGACTCGATCTGGAACCAGCGCGACAGAAAGATCAGCAGTCCGCGCCAGGTCCGCAGCACCGGTCCCGCGCCCAGTTTCTCGCCGCGGGCGAGTGCCGAGCGGAACATCGCGAAGTTCAGCGAGACGCGCTCGACGGAGAGCTGGGAGGCGGCCTGCAGGGCGGCGACGATCAGCAGCTCGTTCATGCCCGGGTCGGCGGAGCGGTCGCGGCGCATCAGATCGAGGGACATGCCGTCCCTGCCCCACGGGACGAAGTGGAGTACGGCCTTCAGGTCGCCGTACGGGGAGTCGGCGGTGTGCTCGTCGGCCTTGTGGGCGGTGGCGATGATGCAGTCCCCGTCGGCCGGGTCGCCTATCCGGCCGAGCGCCATGGAGAAGCCGCGCTCGTTGTCGGTGCCGCGCCAGTCGGCGGCGGCCCGCCGGATGCGGGCCAGTTCGGCGTCGCCGATGTCGCGGATGCGCCGGACCCGGGTCTCGTAGCCAAGACGTTCAATGCGCTTCACCATCTGGCGTACGTTGCGCATCGCGCGCCCGGCGAGCGAGAAATCCGCGACATCCACCACCGCCTCGTCGCCGAGTTCCAGTGCGTCGAGCCCGGTCTCGCGGGTCCAGACCTCGCCGCCGGTCTCGCTGCAGCCCATCACGGCGGGGGTCCAGGAGTGGGCCTTGGCCTCGTCCATGAAGCGCTCGATGGCACCGGGCCAGGCCTCCACGTCGCCTATCGGGTCGCCGCTCGCCAGCATCACCCCGGACACGACGCGGTAGCAGACGGCGGCCTTGCCACTGGGGGAGAAGACGACGCCCTTGTCGCGGCGGAGCGCGAAGTGGCCGAGCGAGTCGCGGCCGCCGTGCTTCTCCAGCAGGGCGCGCAGCCGGGCCTCGTCGTCCTCGGTGAGGCGGGCGGCCGGGTGCTCGGGGCGGAAGGCGAGGTAGATGGTGGTGACGGCGGTCAGCAGACCGAGGGCGCCGAGCGAGAACGCCACGGTCCAGGAGGTGACTCCGGCGTACTCGACGGGGCCCTCGAAGCCGAACAGCCCGTACAGCACGTGCTGGAGCCGGTCGGCGATGCTGGGGCTCCCCACGACCCGGCCGGGGTGGACGCTGACGATGATCAGGCCCAGACCCAGCGACCCCGCGCCGAGGAGCACGAAGTTGGCCAGGGCACGCCAGCGGCTCCTGGGGTCGGGGAGCGCGGCGAATTCACCGCGATGGCGAACCAGCAGCAGGCAGAGCGCCAGCGAGACGAGCGTGCCGATGACCGAGTGCCGGTAGACGAACTGCGCCAGCGCACCGGCGGGCAGCAGCACGACAGCCGCCCGCCAGGCCCGTCGCTTGCGCCGCTTGAGCCCGTGGGCGAGAAGCAGCAGCAGGACGCCCGCACTCAGGGAGAGGGCGGCGGCGAACGGTCCGAGGGCGCCGGGGAGCACCTCGGCGAGAGTGTGCATCCGGCTGTGCCGGAAGCGCGGGAAGACGCCCGCGGCGACATCGATCAGGCCGACGACGGTGCAGGCGGTACCGACCAGCGTCGGTACGGATTCGGGGCGCGGGCCGCGTACGAACTTACGTACAGGACTCGGAACCGATCCCGATTTATCCCCATCTAGCGTGACAGACATCGCTTCCCGTGGCTCCGCGAGAGATTCTTGAGTCCTTCGGCCGAGGCCTTCCGGACGATGTGCGATCTGTAGGACGAGGCTTCCGGGGCGAGGGTTCACCCACCGGCCGGAAAATTCCTGACAAGAAAGCTCACCCCCCATGGGTCTTACCAGCAAGACATTTCTGGCCACGGCCATCGTGCTGGCCGTGGTGTTCTTCGCCGCCACGGTCTGGCTCTGGCCGCGGTTGGCCCGGCGCAGCGTGTCCGCGGTGTTCGGCAGGGTCGGCCTGCTGCTGGTGACTCAGCTCACGGTCTTCGTCTCCGTCGGTCTGGTGGCCAACAATTCGTTCCTCTTCTACGGCTCCTGGGCCGATCTGTTCGGCCAGAAGCAGGATCTGGGAGTGGTCACGGACCACGCGGCCGGAACGCTTGCATCCAAGAACATCGTGCGGGTCGGGATACAACGGCCGGACGTGCCGGGTGGTTCGCGGCCCACGATGGGCGGAAGGATCGACAAGGTCGTGATAGCGGGGCGGAAGTCGAAGATCGAGAGTTCGGCGTATGTGTACCTCCCGCCGGAGTACTTCCAGGCGGCGTTCGCCCGCCGGAAGTTCCCTGCGGTCGTCGTCCTCACCGGCTACCCGGGTATCTCGGAGAACCTCCTGAAGGGCCTTCACTACCCGCGGACGGCGCACGAGCGGGTGAAGGCCGGCCGGGCGCAGCCGATGATCCTGGTGATGCTGCGGCCGACGGTGGCGCCGCCGCGGGACACCGAGTGTGTGGACATAAAGGGCGGACCGAAGACCGAGACGTTCTTCGCCGAGGATCTGCCGCGGGCGGTCTCGGATACGTACCGGGTCGGCAAGCTGGCCCGTAACTGGGGCATCATGGGCAATTCGACCGGCGGCTACTGTGCGCTGAAGATCGGGTTCCACCATCCGGACCGGTTCTCCGCGAGCGCCGGGCTCTCCGCGTACTACAAGGCGGCCGAGGACCCGACGACCGGCGACCTCTTCCACGGCGACCAGGGGGCGCGCGAGCGCTCCGATCTGATGTGGAGCCTGGACAATCTGCCGCAGCCCGACTCGTCCTTCCTCGTCACGACCTCCAAGCGCGGCGAGGGGAACTACCGCACCACGAAGCAGTTCATCGCCAAGGTGAAGCCGCCCGCCCAGGTCTCGTCGATCGTGCTCGACAGCGGCGGGCACAACTTCAACACCTGGCGGCGGGAGATTCCTTCGGCGCTGGACTGGATGAGCAGCCGGCTGAGCGAGAACTGAGACGGGTCCGGTTCAGGACCCGCTCACCGGCCTCCGTTCACCGGCTCACCGTGCGGCGGTCTTGGTGACGCTCTCCACTGTCTCGACGGCCACCTCGGCACGCGGGACATCCTGGGCGTCCGCGTCGATCGAGCGGCGCAGCGCCTCATGGAGCCGCGCCGGGGTGAGTACGCCGAGGAAGCGGCCGTTGCTCTCCTTGTCGATGACGGCGATCCAGCCCGCGTCGTGCTGGAGCATGGTGGCGAACGCCTGCTTGAGCGGGGCGCCGACGGGCAGCCATGCCTCCATCCTGCGGGCGTGGGCGCGCACTGTGTCCTTGGTCCCGGTGGTGGAGCCGTCGGCCGGGATCCAGCCGTGCAGATTGTCCTCGCCGTCCAGTACGACGGCCCAGCGCGCTCCTTCGGCCCGCAGCCGCTCGGTCGCCCTCGCCAGCGAGTCGTCGAGGTGGACGACCGGTGGCTGGTCCAGGTCGCCCTCCTCGATGGGGGTCACGGAGAGCCGCTTGAGTCCACGGTCGGCGCCGACGAAGTCCGCGACATAGGGGGTGGCGGGGGTGCCGAGCACGGTCGCCGGGGAGTCGAACTGCTCGATGGAACCCTGTCCGTAGACGGCGATACGGTCACCGAGCCGGACCGCTTCCTCGATGTCGTGCGTGACGAACAGCACGGTTTTGCGGACCTGTGCCTGGAGTTTCAGGAATTCGTTCTGCAGCCGTTCCCGTACGACCGGGTCGACCGCGCCGAAAGGTTCGTCCATCAGGAGCACCGGCGGATCCGCGGCCAGTGCCCTTGCCACGCCCACGCGTTGACGCTGGCCGCCGGAGAGCTGTTCCGGATAGCGGTCGCCATAAACGGAAGGATCAAGTCCGACAAGGTCGAGGAGTTCCGCCGCGCGCTCACGTCCCTTTCCCCGTTTCCAGCCGAGGAGATGAGGGACGGTCGCGGTGTTTTCCAGGACCGTACGGTGCGGGAAGAGCCCCACCTGCTGGATCACATAGCCGATACGGCGGCGCAGTCGGACGGGGTCGATGGCGGATATGTCGTCCCCGTCGAGGAATATCCGGCCCTCGGTCGGTTCGATCAGCCGGTTCACCATCTTCATGGTGGTCGTCTTGCCGCAGCCCGACGGTCCGACGAGCGTGACCAGTTCACCCTCGGCGACCTCGAAGGAAAGGTCGTCGACGGCGGTGGTGCCGTCCGCGTACCGCTTGGTGACATGCTCGAAACGGATCATGGTTCCCCATTGTCGCGCGTGTTCTGTGAAGGACATGTTGCTGGAATACAACGGCCTCGGCGATTGTCAGTGGTCGAGGATAGGGTCACCAGAACACCGGTACGAGGCGGTAATCGGAGGGGGGCGGATGGCTGCCGCACAGAACTGCATGGTGACGAACGACTGGATCTGTGCGGAGTATCTCCGTTCCCGCAGCCAGGAGTTGACCGATGCGACGGTCCAGCACATCTGGATCACCGCGGTCTCGGTGCTGATCGGACTCCTGGTGGCCTTTCCGCTGGCGCTGCTCGCACGCCGCAGCCGCCGCTTCGCCGGACCGGTCCTCGGGCTGACGACGGTGCTCTACACCGTGCCTTCGCTCGCCATGTTCTCGCTGCTGCTGCCGCTGTTCGGACTTTCCGCGGCGCTGGTCGTCACCGGCCTGGTGCTGTATTCGCTGACCATTCTCGTACGGAACATCCTGGCGGGCCTCGAAGCGGTCCCGCAGGAGGCGAAGGAAGCCGCCAAGGGAATGGGGTACGGGCCGGTCCGGCTGCTGTGGGAGGTCGAACTCCCCCTTGCCATGCCCGCGTTGATGGCCGGGGTGCGGATCGCGACGGTCTCGACGATCGCGCTGACGACGGTCGGATCGATCATCGGCAGAGGCGGCCTCGGCAACCTCATAGGGGACGCTCTGCCCAGCTTCTTCAAGGCCCAGGTGCTCACCGCCTCGGTCCTGTGCGTACTGCTCGCGGTCGTCGCCGATCTGCTGCTGCTGGGCCTCCAGCGGCTGTTGACCCCCTGGACCCGAATACGCGCCGTTCACGCAGGCGCGGGTGCGGTCGCGGTCACCACGGCAAAGGCGGTCTGACCATGGGAGTTCTCGGCGAGGCCTGGACCTGGCTCACCACCGGCGCCAACTGGTCGGGGGAGAACGGGGCGGCCCACCGGCTCGGTGAGCATCTGTACGTCAGCGGCGTCGCGCTCGCCCTGGCCTGCGCCGTGGCCCTGCCGATCGCGCTCTGCCTCGGGCACATCGGGAAGGGGGGCGCGCTGGCCGTCAACATCTCCAATGTGGGGCGGGCGATCCCGGTCTTCGCGGTGCTGGCCCTCTTCATGGTCTCGCCGCTGCGCAACGCCGGATATGTGCCGACGATCACCGCGCTGGTGCTGTTCGCCGTGCCGCCGCTGCTCACCAACGCCTATGTCGGGATGACGGAGGTCGACCGGTCGGTGACCGAGGCGGCGCGGGGCATGGGAATGTCCGGGAGCCAGCTCTTCGTACGGGTCGAACTCCCGCTGGCCTACCCGATGATCATGACAGGGCTGCGCTCGGCCGCGGTCCAGGTGGTCGCCACGGCGACGATCGCCGCGATGGTCGGCCAGGGCGGACTCGGCCGGATCATCACCGCCGGGTTCAACACGTACAACACGCCGCAGGTGGTCGCGGGGGCGCTGCTGGTCGCTGTGCTCGCCCTGCTGGTGGAGGCGGTGCTGGTGGGCCTGGACCGGATGCTGTCACCGCTGCGCCGCCGCAGGGCGGCATGACGACGCGGCACGACCGCCCGTCGGGCCCACTTCATCGCACCCTCTCGATCCCCGGATCCCATCTCAAACAGACCTTGTTGCTGTGGACGGAGAACAACTCATGAGCAAGACCTCGCGAATAGCGGGCGCGGTCATCGGCATGGTCGCGCTGGCCGGCTCGCTCGCCGCCTGCGGTGGCGACAGCCTGGAGAAGGACAAGGGGGGCTCGGCATCGTCCGGCGGCTCCGGTGGCTCCGGCAAGAAGGGCTCGCTCGTCGTCGGCGCGGCCTCCTTCACCGAGTCCAAGGTGCTCGCGGAGCTGTACGCACAGATCCTGGGCGACGCCGGATACAGCACCTCGGTCACCACGGTGGCCAACCGGGAACTGTACGAACCGTCCCTGGAGAATGGCGAGATCGATGTCGTCCCCGAATATGCCGCGACGATCGCCGAATTCCTCAATGCCAAGGTGAACGGGGCGAAGGAGGCCGAGAAGAAGCCGGTCGCCTCCGGTGACGCGACCGCCACGGTCGCGGCGCTGGAGAAGCTTGCCACCCCGCGCGGGCTGAAGGTACTCCCGGTCGGCGAGGCCGTCGACCAGAACGCCTTCGCGGTGACGAAGGAATTCGCCGCCGAGAACAAGCTCAAGACACTTTCGGATCTCGGCAGGTCGAAGGCCGAAGTGAAGATCGCGGCGGGCGACGAGTGCGAGGTACGGCCGTTCTGCGCACCGGGTCTGAAGGAGACGTACGGCATCGATGTCACCGGCATCGACCCCAAGGGAGTCGGTACGCCGCAGTCCAAGCAGGCCGTGAAGGACGGCAAGGACCAACTGGTTCTCACCACCACCACGGACGCGGTGCTGGACAGCTACGACCTGGTGTTCCTGGAGGACGACAAGAAGCTCCAGAACGCGGACAACGTTCTGCCGGTCGTCAATGCCAAGGACGCGGGTTCCCAGGACATTGCCGACGCACTCGGCAAGCTCACCAAGGCCCTCACGACCGAGGATCTGGCGGAACTGAACCGCAAGGTCGACGCCGAGCGCGCAAAGCCCGCCGATGTGGCCAAGGACTATCTGCAGTCGAAGGGCCTCATCAAGAAGTAGGGATTGGGGGAATCGGGGGCCGTCAGGTAACCGGCCGGGAACAGATTGGCGGGCGGCCCCCCAAGCGCCCCGTACGCACTGTAAATTTCAGGCCATGCCACGTGGACGTCATCGCCATTCGCCACCTCTGCACAGAATCCTTCCGTCTTCGGCCGTCGTCGGAGTCTCGATCGTCTGTGCCGCGGGCGCCTGGCTGCTCGCCGAGCCCCTGATCCTGCGCGGTCTGGTGGCCGCCGCGGCGGCCACTGCCGTGACCGGTGCGTATCTGATGCGCAGCTGGGACCGGGAAGCGGGCCGTCGTGTCGCGGAGTTGACGCGTGCCCGTGCCGGCGACGAATCTCGGGCCGAGGAGCGTACGGCCGAGCTCGAGGCCGACCTGGAGGAGTCGCGGGAGCTGCGCGTACGGCTGGAGACGAAGCTGCGCCGCAAGCGGGTGGAGCTCGCCGGTCTGCGCGGGGAGCACGCCGCGCTGCTGCGGCGGTACGCCAACGCCGAGACCGAGCGGGCCAGCGCGCTGGAGGGCCGCAGGCAACTCGCGATCGAGGCCGCCGCGCCCCGGGAGCTGCCCGCCGCACGCAGCACACCGACACCGGCCGCCTATCTGCGTGCCGCCCAGGCGCTGGAGGACCTCTCGCGCAACGGGGCGCTTCAGGAGGCGCGCCGTACCGCCGAGCAGGCCAGGAAGCGGGACCTCGCGGAGCGGGCCCGGGAGGCGGAGGAGCGGCAGGGGAAGCACGCGGCGGCCGCGGACGCGTCCGGGGCGCAGCACCTCCTCCCGCCGGCCGCCCTTCCCGCGACCCGGCCGTCTCCCGCGCTGCCCGCGGCGCGCACTGTGCCGGCCGCCAGCGCCGTCGCTCCGTACGCGGCGTCCCGCCGTCATCCGGTGCCGCAGGGCAGCTTCGACTTCTTCGGTACGCAGAAGGCGCGCGCCGCGATCGAGTCGGTGCAGAACGAGGACCTCGCGGACGTGGTGGGCGAGGAGGCGCTGGCCGCGCACCGCACGGGCACGGCCGAGAACCGGGCCGTCGGCAAGGTCATCGACCTGACCGCGCACGACGAGACCGAGCAGCTGGACATGGCGGAGCTGCGCAGCGCGATCTCGTAGGCGCGCGGGCGCTGCGCGGGTCGGCCTGGGTGTCGGCCTACTTGTCGATGTCGCCGACGACGAAGAAGAGCGAGCCCAGGATCGCCACCATGTCGGCGACCAGCGTGCCCGGCAGGAGCTCGGTGAGCGCCTGGATGTTGTTGTACGAGGCGGATCGGAGCTTCAGCCGGTACGGGGTCTTCTCGCCCTTGGACACCAGGTAGTAGCCGTTGATGCCGAGCGGGTTCTCGGTCCAGGCGTAGGTGTGGCCCTCGGGGGCCTTCAGCACCTTGGGCAGCCGCTGGTTGATCGGGCCGGGCGCGAGGCCGGCCATCCGGTCCAGGCAGGCGTCCGCCAGATCCAGGGCGTTGTGCGTCTGCTCCAGCAGGCACTCGAAGCGGGCCAGGCAGTCGCCCTCGGTGCGGGTGACGACCTTGAGGGTGTCCTGGAGCTCCCCGTACGCGAGATACGGCTCGTCGCGGCGCAGATCGAAGTCGACCCCGGAGGCGCGGGCGATCGGACCGGACACTCCGTACGCGTGCACGGTCTCGGCGGACAGCACGCCGACACCGCGGGTACGGCCCCGGAAGATCTCGTTGCCGAGCACCAGGTCGTCGTACACGTCCATCCGGGACCGGACCGAGGCGACGGCGTCCCGGGCGCGGCCGAGCCAGCCCGCCGGGAGGTCCTCCTTGAGGCCGCCGACCCGGTTGAACATGTAGTGCATCCGGCCGCCGGAGACCTCCTCCATCACGGCCTGGAGCTCCTCGCGCTCGCGGAAGGCGTAGAACACCGGGGTGATCCCGCCGAGTTCGAGCGGGTACGAACCGAGGAACATCAGATGGTTCAGGACCCGGTTCAGCTCGGCGAGCAGGGTGCGCGTCCAGACCGCGCGCTCCGGGACCTCCATGCCGAGCATGCGCTCGACGGCCATCACGACGCCCAGCTCGTTGGAGAACGCCGACAACCAGTCGTGGCGGTTGGCGAGCATCACGATCTGCCGGTAGTCGCGGGCCTCGAAAAGCTTCTCCGCGCCGCGGTGCATGTAACCGATGACCGGTTCGGCGTGCTGGATGCGTTCGCCGTCGAGGACGATGCGCAGACGGAGCACGCCGTGGGTGGAGGGGTGCTGGGGGCCGATGTTGAGCACCATGTCGGTGCTCTCCGCTGCGCCGCCGATGCCGACTGTCGTCTCCGTCATACGGCCAGTATTCCCTGAGCGTCCGGGGTTCCGCTCCGGGCCCCGCGGCTCAAGCGCCGACGGGGCCGGCCCGACCGGGGCGCTGCCCCGGACCCCGCTCCTCATTCGCCGGAGGGGCTGGATTTCGCTCCGCGCCTCAAGCGCCGGTGGGGCTGTTTTTTTCGGTGCATCAGCCAGCCGAAGTCGCCCAGGCCGCCCCGGGCCGTCAGTTCCGCTGCCTCGCCCGCCGAAGCGAGGGCCCGTACGTATCCGGCCGGGTCGGTCGACGCCAGGGCCAGTGGTGGGCGCTCGCCGTTGATGCCGAGGTGGTGCAGCGCCTCGCGTTGCGTCAGCACTTCGGGCGGTGCGCCGGCCCCGGCGTCCACCGCCGCCGCGCACGCGTCCAGCGCCACGTGCGAGGTGAGGTCGCAGCTGCCGTCCGGCACCGGCCGCACCTCGCGGCCGGACCGGAAGCCGGCCAGCGTGCCGAAGGGGGGCCGTGCCTCCCTTGCGTGGGCGTAGTCCACCGCCACCGCGAGCCCCCCGGACAGCGTGGACACCGCCCGTGCCCAGGCCTCGTCGCGCGGCCGGCCGATCTCCGCGCGGCTGCCCGGTCCGGCCGACGGCCACCAGCGGCGCAGCCACTCGGCGTCCGCCCCGGTCACCGGCTCGCCCAGCCGTTCCGTACCGTCCGTTGTCCGGACGAGGACATACCGGTCGACACCGTCCGCGTCGGTCTCGGAGACGTCGGTCGGGACGTTGTCCAGCCACTCGTTGGCGAAGAGCAGACCGTGCGTCCCCGGCGGCGGTTCGGCGCACCACTCGATTCCGGGGTCCAGACCGGCCGGGCGGGCGGCGAGCTCCACGGCGTACGCCCGTACGGCGAGACCGTCGGCGCCCACGGCCGGCAGCGCCGCCAGCACCCCCGCCAGCAGTTCGCCCCGCCCCGCCCCCAGGTCCACCAGGTCGACCGAGTCGGTGCCCAGCTCCCGCGCCGTCCTGACCAGCAGCCTGGCGACGGCGGAGGCGAACAGCGGGGATGCGTGGACGGACGTACGAAAATGCCCCGCCGGTCCTTCGGGGCTCCGGTAGAACCCCCCGTCTCCGTACAAAGCGGTCTCTGCCGCCTCCTGCCACCCACGCCACTCATCCGTCACGTTTCCAAGTCTCCACCTTGGGGAGTACGGTCCCAGCAACTGGATCGGCCCTTCGGCTGACCCATGCACCTCCCGCCTTTCCCTACGCTGGGTTACGTGCAGCGCCTCTACGACTTCATCCGCAGACACCCGACGGGCGTCGACAGCTTCTGGGCTGTCTTCCTCCTCGGGCTCTCCGGCCTGTCCATGGTGGCGCACGCGGGCAGCCCCGGTGAGCGGCTCGCCGCCCTGCTGATCATCGTCGGCCTCTGCACCGTCGTCGCGTTGCGTCGGCGCGCGCCGGAGAAGATGCTGCTGCTCGCCGTCGCGATGGGCGTCGCGCAGTTGGTGTTCGGGGTCGGACCAGGCATCGCGAACTTCGCGATGCTGGTGATCGTCTTCACCGTGGCCACCCTGGGGGAGCGCTGGGCATCCCGGCTCGCACTGGTCTGCAGCCTGAGCGCGGCCGGTGTCTCCCAGCTGCGCTGGCCGCAGGACGTCCCGCAGACCAGCTGGCCCCAGCAGGTCTTCATCGGCGTCGTGATGACCGTGCCGTTCGTGCTCGCCTGGGTGCTCGGCGACTCGATGCGGACCCGGCGCGCCTACTTCAGCCAGCTGGAGGAGCGCGCAGCCCGGCTGGAGAGGGAGCGCGAGGCGCAGTCGAAGGTCGCGGTGGCCGCCGAGCGGGCCCGTATCGCCCGCGAACTCCACGATGTCGTCGCGCACAACGTCTCGGTGATGGTGGTGCAGGCCGACGGTGCCGCGTACGTCATGGACGCGGCCCCCGACCAGGCACGGCAGGCACTGGAGACCATCTCCAGCACCGGCAGGCAGGCCCTCGCCGAGATGCGGCGGCTGCTCGGGGTGCTGCGGACCGGTGACAGCCAGGAGAGCGGGGAGTACGTCCCGCAGCCCGATGTCGAGCAGATCGAGGACCTGATCGAGCAGGTCAGGCAGACCGGACTGGCCGTCGACTTCAAGATCGAGGGCACGCCGCGCCCGCTGCCCAGCGGGGTCGAGCTGACCGCGTACCGCATCGTGCAGGAGGCCCTGACCAACACCCGCAAGCACGGCGGCCCGGACGCCGGGGCCAGTGTGCGGCTGGTCTACTTCGACGACGGGCTCGGGCTGCTGGTCGAGGACGACGGGCGGGGCGCGGCGCACGAGCTGTACGAGGACGGCGGCGCCGACGGCGCGGGCCACGGAATGATCGGTATGCGCGAGAGGGTCGGCATGGTCGGCGGCACGCTGGACGCCGGGCCGCGGCCCGGCGGCGGGTTCCGGATCAGCGCACTGCTGCCGCTCAAGCCGACCCATTAGGTCTTCGGACCCCCCTTGCAGGACAGACAGGAGACAGGACACCTCATGGCCATCCGCGTGATGCTCGTCGACGACCAGGTGCTGCTGCGCACCGGCTTCCGGATGGTGCTCGCCGCCCAGCCGGACATGGAGGTCGTGGCCGAGGCCGGCGACGGCGCGGAGGCGATCGAGATCCTGCGCTCCACCGCCGTCGATGTGGTGCTGATGGATGTCCGGATGCCGAGGCTGGACGGCGTCGAGGCCACCCGTCGCATCTGTGCGCAGCCGGATGCGCCGAAGGTGCTCATCCTGACCACGTTCGACCTCGACGAGTACGCCTTCTCCGGGCTGAAGGCCGGGGCCAGCGGCTTCATGCTCAAGGATGTGCCGCCCGCCGAACTGCTCGCCGCCATCCGCTCCGTGCACAGCGGCGACGCCGTAGTCGCCCCGTCCACCACCCGCCGGCTGCTCGACCGCTTCTCACCGATGCTGCCGAGCGGCAACCGCGAACCGCAGCACAAGGGCATCGGCAAGCTCACCGAACGCGAACGCGAAGTGATGCTGCTGGTCGCGCAGGGCCTGTCGAACGGCGAGATCGCGGCCCGCCTGGTGCTCTCCGAGGCGACCGTGAAGACGCACGTGGGCCGCATCCTCACCAAGCTGAGCCTGCGCGACCGGGTGCAGGTCGTCGTCCTCGCGTACGAGACGGGGCTGGTCCGGGCCGGCGGCGGCGGGGTGGGCTGACCCGTGGGCGCGCTGCTCTGGATCAACGGACCGTTCGGCGGCGGCAAGACGCAAACGGCGTATGAGCTGAATCGGCGGCTGCCCGGCAGCGTGGTCTGCGACCCCGAGCACGTCGGGTTCGGGCTGCACCGGATGCTGCCGCCCGGACTGCGCGGTGACTTCCAGGATCTGACGGCCTGGCGCGACGGCGTTCGCGAGGTGCTGGAACTGGCGTTGCGGGGTCATCCGGGGCCGGTGATCGTGCCGATGACGCTCGTCGACCCCGGCTACTTCGCCGAGATCATCGGGAGGCTGCGCGACGACGGGCACACAGTGCACCACTTCGCGCTGCTCGCCGAGCGGGCCACGGTGCTGCGCCGGCTGTCCGAACGCGGGCTCGGGCGTGGGCTGAAGCGGGAGAGTTTCGCCGTACGGAAGCTGGATCACTGCCTGGAGCGGCTCGCGGAGCCGGAGTTCGCCGAGCACCTGCGTACCGACCGGCTGACGATCCCGCAGGTCGCCGACCGGATCACCGGATCGGCGGGGCTGACCGTGTTGCCGGACAGGGACAGCGCGCTGCGGCACCGGGTGCGGCGTACCTGGACGGGCATCAAGCACATCCGCTTCGACTGAACCGGCCACGGCTCAGCGCAGGATGCCCTCCAGGAAGTCGCTGCCGAGCCGTGCCACCACGGTCAGGTCCAACTGGTGCAGCACGTACCGGCCGCGCCGCCGGGTGATGACCAGGCCGGCCTTCTTCAGCACCGTGAGATGCCGGGAGACCTCGGGCGCCGTGATGCCGTGCGTGTCGGCGAGTTCACCGGTCGTGTGCGCGGAACGGGCGAGGTGGCGGCACAGCCGCATCCGCATCGGGTGGGCCAGCGCCTCCATGCGCAGTTGGAGCAGCTCCACGGAGGCGGGGGAGGGCAGCTCGGGGTGGTGCACCGGGTAGTGGATCACCGGACGCCAGCCCGGCGCGTGCAGCAGATTCAGGTGCGGCCAGCCGAAGGTGGACGGGATGAGGGTGAGCCCGGGGCCGACGGCCGGGTCGGCCGCGTCGGTCCGGCCCTCGGTCAGTTTGTCGGCGCTGATCCGGGTCCCGGCCTCGTCGATCGACAGGGCCGGGGACACCGCGCCCACCGCCTCGCCGAGCCCCTTGCGCCGCAGCAGATCCGTCTTGTGCCGGGCGTCGGCGACCAGCTGGACCTGCACCCGCCGCCAGGTGTCGGCGAAGAACGCCTGGTCGCAGTCCTCGAACAGACGCCGGACCCAGCGGCGTACGGAGGTGGGGCCGGTCAGCAGCTGCTCGGTGAACTCCACCTGCCGGGGGCCGCGCGCCGCCGCCATGTCCAGGGCGCGGGCGCGCATCGTCGCGTCGCTGAGCGGCGAGGGCGCGCCCGTTCCGTACAGGCTGTGGCAGGTGAACTCCAGGGCGGCGGAGACGAACCGCTCGTCGTCCAGCCGGTCGAGGATGTCCAGGTCCTCGGCGAGGTTCGCCCCCGTCCTGCCGTTGCCGCCACGGACCCCGGCGAACGGCATGAAGACGTCCGAGAACGTGTGGCGCCACAGGAAGTCGGCCTCGTGCAGCCGGTCGGCGAGATCGGGCTCCAGCGCGCTCGCGGTCGCTGTCGCCCAGCCGTGCAGGCCCGGGTGGTGCCCCGGCTCGGAGAGGGCGTGCAGGGCCAGCCCCAGCTCGGCGAGGGGGGAGGTCTCGAAAACGATGCGTTCGGGCGCCAGCCCCGCGATGTCGATGTGCACGCTCACCTCTCCATAGTGCGGGGTGCGCGCAGCAGCCCACGCGCCGTTTGACGGTGGTCGTCAATCGACGGGCGGGGCGAGCCGGGACCGGCCCACGCTGAGGCCATGGACGCCATTCAGCAGCACATGATCGACAGCTATCGCGCAGCTCAGCGGGGGGAAGCGCCGCCGCCAATGCCGGGCCGGCACGACTGGGGGGTGGTGCGCGAGGCACGCGACCGGCGCCGCTTCGACGCGGTGATCGCGGGCCGCCCGGCGCGCCGCCGCCGGCGGACGGCGCTATGGGCCCTGTTCACCCGGCGCCACCGCACCGCCCGGCCCGGCGTCCCCAGCCGGTGCGGCAACTCCAGCCCGTCCGGCGTTTGAGGACGCAGCCGTCCGGGCTGGGCGTGTCCGGCACCCCCGTCGCGGTCCGGCCAACCCCCGCTAGGCCAGCCGCTTCACGAACTCCCCCACCGCCGCCCGTACGTCCCCCGCCGTCCACTCCAGCCCTTCCCACCCCACCGTGACCTCGGTGAACGACACCCCGGGCGGCCCGGAAGCCGCGGGGTACCAGACGCGGAAGAGCGCCACGCCCGTCTCTTCCGCCTGCCGCACCGAGGCCTCCGTCAGGACATCCGCCCCGTAAGGCAGCCACACCTGGAACTGGTGCGTGTGCGGCGGCTCCGGATGCACCCGGAACCACCCGACGCCGGCCGCCGAGAAGCCCTCGGCCAGCGCCCCGGCCACTACCTTCGCCTGCGCGACGTACGACGGCAGCTGCGGCAGCTCCTGCTCCAGACCGATCAGGGCGGCGAGCGCCGCAGGGAACTGCTGGAAGAGCTGCCCGCCGTACCGGTGTCGCCAGGTGCGGGCCTCCTCGATCAGCGACTCGGGACCGGCCAGCGCGGCCCCGGAGATTCCGCCGAGGGTCTTGTAGAACGACACGTACACACTGTCCGCGAGCGCCGCGATCTCCGGCAGCTCCCGCCCGAAATGGGGGGCGCACTCCCACAGTCGCGCGCCGTCGACGTGCACCACTGCATCGCGTTCCCGTGCGGCCGCCACCACGGCCTCCAGCTCCTCCCACGTCGGCAGGACGAAACCGGCATCGCGCAACGGCAGTTCCAGCATCATCGTGCCGAACGGCTCGGCGAAGTCACGGATCTCCTGCGCAGTGGGCAGCCGGGGCTCGGACGTCGGATGGACGGTACGCAGCCCGCTCACCGCCTCGAGCGCGCCGCGCTCGTGCACCTCGGGGTGTGCCAGGGGATGCAGCGCCACCGTGGAATTGCCGGTCCGCCCGGCCCAGCACCGCAGCGCGACCTGCTGGGCCATCGTCCCCGTCGGGAAGAACGCGGCGGCCTCCATGCCCAGCAGCCCCGCGATCCGATCCTCCAGCTCGGCGACGACGCCATCGCCGTATATGTCCGCAGGGCGCTCCAGGTCGGTGACCGACCCGGCCCCCGCCGCCAGCGAGGCCAGCCGTTCACCGAGCGAGAGGTTCATGGGCGGCCTGATCAGGACCCGCTCGGCCGCGCGCCAGGCATTTGTCCTGCGCAGCCGCTGCACATACTCCTGCGGCTGCTCCCGCTCGTTCGCGTTGCTCCGCGCCCCGTCCTGTGCCTGCCGCTGCCGTGCCTGCTCGCCTGTGTCTGCCATGTCTGTCATGGGACGATCATCATGCAGAGCGCAGCTCGGGCCCGGACGATTTCCGGGTTCACCCGGGCCTCGGGCCGCGCCCCCGCCCGGACTTTTCCCACAGGCTGTGGACAGCCAGGAGCCAGGGCGAAACGCTGGCGTAGCATGCAGAGAAATCGTCCGGTACCCCCCGCGGACTGGAACGGAAGGCCACTGCCGCGTGAATGCAAAAGTCCCCAAGGAGCCCCTCGACGCGAGGGACCGCCCCGCCCGCCTCACGGTCGGCGTCGTGGGCGCGGGCCGCGTCGGCCCCGCTCTCGCCGCGTCCCTGCAACTCGCCGGGCACCGACCGGTAGCCGTGTCGGGCGTCTCCGACGCGTCCGTGCGCAGGGCTGCCGCCCTCCTCCCCGACGTACCGCTGGTGCCCCCGGCCGAAGTCCTCGCGCGCGCCGAGCTGGTGCTGCTGACCGTTCCCGACGACGCGTTGCCCGGCCTGGTCGAGGGCCTCGCCGAGACCGGCGCCGTGCGGCCGGGACAGCTGATCGTCCACACGTCGGGGCGTTACGGGACGAAGGTGCTGGACCCGGCTCTGCGGGTCGGCGCCCTGCCGCTCGCCCTGCACCCGGCGATGACGTTCACCGGCACCTCGGTCGACGTCCAGCGGCTGGCCGGCTGCTCCTTCGGCGTGACCGCCCCCGAGGAGCTGCGGCTCGCGGCCGAGGCGCTGGTCATCGAGATGGGCGGCGAGCCCGAATGGATCGCGGAGGAGTCCCGCCCGCTCTACCACACGGCGCTCGCCCTCGGCGCGAACCATCTGGTCACCCTGGTCGCCCAGTCGATGGAGCTGCTGCGTACGGCCGGGGTCGCCGCCCCCGACCGGATGCTCGGCCCCCTCCTGGGCGCCGCGCTCGACAATGCCCTGCGCTCCGGCGACGCCGCGCTGACCGGCCCCGTGGCCCGCGGCGACGCGGGCACGGTCGCCGCGCACATCGGCGAGCTGCGCAGGCACGCTCCGCAGGCGGTGGCCGGTTATGTCGCGATGGCCCGCGCCACCGCCGACCGCGCACTCGCCCACGGCATGCTCAAGCCGGAGCTGGCCGAGGACCTGCTCGGAGTCCTGGCCGACGGCGCCGGCACGACGGGCGGCACCGGATCACAGGAGTCCCGATGACAAACAGGACCGGCAGGCCCGGCACGTCCGGTACGCCCCACACCGCCGCCCCGCCCCGCACGCCCGGCACCGCCCCCGCGGCCACCCTTCTTCGTACGGCCGCCGAACTCGCCGCGTTCGCCCCCCTCAAGGGGCAGCGGGCCGTGGTCATGACCATGGGCGCACTGCACGAGGGCCACGCCACCCTGATCCGTACCGCACGTGCGGCCGCGGGCACGCACGGCCAGGTCGTCGTCACCGTCTTCGTCAACCCGCTCCAGTTCGGCGAGGCCGCCGACCTGGAGCGCTACCCCCGTACCCTCGACGCCGATCTCGCCGTGGCCGGCGCCGCCGGGGCGGACGCGGTCTTCGCGCCGTCCGTCGACGAGGTCTACCCCGGCGGCGAACCGCAGGTCCGGATCTCGGCGGGCCCCATGGGCGAGCGGCTCGAAGGAGCCTCCCGCCCCGGGCACTTCGACGGGATGCTCACCGTCGTCGCCAAGCTCCTGCACCTCACCCGCCCCGACATCGCGTTCTACGGGCAGAAGGACGCCCAGCAGCTGGCGCTGATCCGCCGCATGGTGCGCGATCTGAACTTCCCTGTGGAGATCGTCGGCGTGGAGACGGTCCGCGAACCGGACGGCCTCGCGCTCTCCAGCCGCAACCGTTTCCTGGACGCCGAGGAACGGCACACCGCACTCGCCCTGTCCCGGGCCCTGTTCGCCGCGCGGGACAGGCTCGCCGCCCAGCAGGCGCTGCACGCCCGCGCGCAGACCACCGCGGCGACCACCGGCAGGGCCGCCGCGCTCACCGCGCTCGGCGAGACCCGCGCGGCCGCCGACACCCAGGCGGTGGCGCTGGCCCGCCCCGTGGACGGACCCGCGGCGGTACGCGCCGCCGCGCAGTTGATCCTCGACGACGCGGCCGCCGAACAGCCGCCGCTCGCCCTGGACTACCTCGCGCTCGTGGACCCGGCCGACTTCACCGAGATCCCCGACGACCGCACCACCGGTGACGCGATCCTCGCCATCGCCGCGAAGGTCGGCAAGACCCGCCTGATCGACAACATCCCGCTGACCTTCGGAGCCACCACGTGACCGGAATACGGCTGACCGCCCCCGCCCCCGGCTGGTCCATCGACGCCGACGTCGTGGTGGTCGGCTCCGGCGTGGCCGGTCTCACCACCGCGCTGCGCTGCGCAGCCGCGGGCCTCGCCACCGTCGTGGTCACCAAGGCCCGCCTCGACGACGGCTCCACCCGCTGGGCGCAGGGCGGCATCGCGGCTGCCCTCGGCGACGGCGACACCCCCGAGCAGCATCTGGCCGACACCCTGGTCGCGGGCGCGGGCCTGTGCGACGAGGCCGCGGTACGGACCCTGGTCACCGAGGGCCCCGACGCCGTACGCCGGCTGATCGAGACCGGCGCCCACTTCGACACCACGGACAGCGGCGACATCGCGCTGACTCGCGAGGGCGGCCACCACCGCCGCCGTATCGCCCACGCGGGCGGTGACGCGACGGGTGCCGAAATCTCCCGCGCCCTGGTCGAAGCGGTCCGCGAAGCCGCCCTGCACACCGTCGAGAACGCTCTCGTCCTGGACCTTCTCACGGATGCCGAAGGCCGTACCGCGGGCGTCACCCTGCACGTCATGGGCGAGGGTCAGCACGACGGTGTCGGCGCGGTCCGCGCCCCCGCGGTGGTCCTCGCCACCGGCGGCATGGGCCAGGTCTTCTCCGCCACCACCAACCCGGCGGTCTCCACGGGCGACGGCGTGGCCCTGGCGCTGCGGGCCGGTGCGGAGGTCTCCGACCTCGAATTCGTCCAGTTCCACCCGACGGTCCTCTTCCTCGGCGCCGGCGCCGAGGGCCAGCAGCCCCTGGTGTCGGAGGCGGTACGGGGCGAGGGCGCCCATCTCGTCGACGCGTCCGGTACGCGCTTCATGGCCGGGCAGCACGAACTGGCGGAACTGGCGCCGCGCGACATCGTCGCCAAGGCCATCACGCGCCAGATGCAGCTGAACGGCACCGAGCACATGTATCTCGACGCCCGCCACTTCGGCGCCGCGATGTGGGAACAGCGCTTCCCCACCATCCTGGCGGCCTGCCGCGCCCATGGCATCGACCCGATCACCGAACCCATCCCGGTCGCCCCCGCCGCGCACTACGCCTCCGGCGGCATCCGCACCGACCTGCGGGGACGTACGACCGTGCCCGGCCTGTACGCCTGCGGCGAGGTCGCCTGCACCGGCGTGCACGGCGCGAACCGGCTGGCGTCCAACTCCCTCCTGGAGGGCCTCGTATTCGCCGAGCGCATCGCGGCGGACATCGTCGGGGACCGGCCCAGCGCGGGCGCCGCGACAACCGGCACCCTTCCCGCCCCCTCGCCGCTCCTCGCCCCCGAGGCACGCGCCACGATCCAGCGGATCATGACCCGGGGCGCCGGAGTCCTGCGCTCCGCCGAGAGCCTGGCCGCCGCCGCCGAGCAGCTGGAGGCCCTGCACAACAGCGCCGCCGAGGCCGCCGGGGCCGCCGAGCCCAAGGTCGCGGTGCCCGGTGTCGAGGCGTGGGAGGCCACCAACCTGCTCCTCGTCTCGCGCGTCCTGGTCGCCGCCGCCCGCCGGCGCGAGGAGACCCGCGGCTGCCACTGGCGCGAGGACCGGCCCGAGCGCGACGACGAGAACTGGCGCCGCCACCTCGTCGTCCGGCTCACCCCGGAGCGTCAACCGGTCCTCCGTCGGACGGAGACCGAGGCATTCGGGCCCGTACACCCGACGCAGGCACCAGACTGCGCAGCAGCAGCACCACTGATTCACCCCGCCGACGTCACCGAGGAGCCGTAACCGTGAGCACGCCCGAAGAGAATCCGCGCCCCACACCCGTGGACGTACCGCTGATCCAGATCGGCGCGCCCGCACCGTCCGCGGGCGGCTGCGGGGACGGCTGCGGCTGCGGCGGGGACGAGCTCTACGAGCTCGACCCCCTGGAGTGCGGCCTCGACCCCGACCTCGCCCAGCTCCTCGCGGACGCGGGCCTGGACCCGGTCCAGGTCGAGGACGTCGCGCACGTCGCCATCGAGGAGGACCTCGACGGCGGTGTCGACGTCACCACCGTCGCGACCGTTTCCGAGGACGCCGTGGCCACCGGCGACTTCACCGCCCGCGAGGCGGGCGTCGTGGCCGGCCTGCGCATCGCCGAGGCCGTCCTGTCCATCGTCTGCACGGACGAGTTCGCGGTCGAGCGCCACGTCGAGGACGGCGACCGCGTCGCCCCCGGCCAGAAGCTGCTGACCGTCACCACCCGCACCCGCGACCTGCTCACCGGCGAGCGCAGCGCACTCAACCTGTTGTGCAGGCTCTCCGGCATCGCGACCGCCACCCGCGCCTGGGCCGATGCGCTCGAAGGCACGAAGGCCAAGGTCCGCGACACCCGCAAGACCACCCCGGGCCTGCGCGCCATGGAGAAGTACGCGGTGCGCTGCGGCGGCGGCGTCAACCACCGCATGTCGCTGTCGGACGCGGCGCTGGTCAAGGACAATCACGTCGTCGCGGCGGGCGGCGTGGCCGAGGCCTTCAAGCGCGTACGCGATGAGTTCCCGGACGTACCGATCGAGGTCGAGGTCGACACCCTGCAGCAGGTCCGAGAGGTCCTCGACGCGGGCGCCGACCTGATCCTGCTGGACAACTTCACCCCGCTGCAGACGGCCGAGGCGGTTGCCCTGGTCGGCGGCCGCGCGGTCCTGGAGTCCTCCGGCCGGCTCTCCCTCGACACCGCGCGCGCCTACGCGGAAGCGGGCGTCGACTACCTGGCGGTCGGCGCGCTCACCCACTCCTCGCCGATCCTCGACATCGGCCTGGACTTCCGCGACACCGACGGGGCCGGCGTCTGATGCTGCTCACCATCGACGTCGGCAACACCCACACCGTCCTCGGCCTGTTCGACGGAGAGGAGATCGTCGAGCACTGGCGGATCTCCACCGACGCCCGCCGCACCGCGGACGAGCTCGCGGTGCTGCTCCAGGGCCTGATGGGCATGCACCCGCTGCTCGGTGAGGAACTGGGCGACGGCATCGAGGGCATCGCGATCTGCTCCACGGTCCCGGCCGTCCTGCACGAGCTGCGCGAGGTGACCCGCCGCTACTACGGCGACGTCCCCGCGGTCCTCGTCGAGCCGGGCATCAAGACCGGGGTGCCGATCCTGATGGACAACCCGAAGGAGGTCGGCGCGGACCGCATCATCAACGCGGTCGCCGCCGTCGACCTGTACGGCGGTCCGGCGATCGTCGTCGACTTCGGCACGGCCACGACCTTCGACGCGGTCTCCGCCCGCGGCGAGTACACCGGCGGTGTCATCGCCCCCGGCATCGAGATCTCGGTCGAGGCACTGGGCGTCAAGGGCGCCCAGCTCCGCAAGATCGAGCTGGCCCGGCCGCGCAGCGTGATCGGCAAGAACACGGTCGAGGCGATGCAGTCGGGCATCATCTACGGCTTCGCGGGCCAGGTCGACGGTGTCGTCGCACGGATGAAGAAGGAGCTGGCGGCCGACCCCGACGACGTCACCGTCATCGCGACGGGCGGCCTTGCGCCGATGGTGTTGGGCGAGTCCTCCGTCATCGACGAGCACGAGCCCTGGCTCACCCTCATCGGTCTGCGTCTGGTGTACGAGCGGAATGTGTCCCGGATGTAGCGGATACGGGGCGCACCTGCGGGAACGGTTCGGCGGAACGGGGGCCGCCGCCGCGCCGCCAACGGCCAGTTAAGCCGATTTTGTCCATTTAGCACGTATTGTCGCGTCATGCCCACGCCTTACGGATCACGCGGCGGTATGGCGTTCAGCGCGGACGAGCTGCGTGTGCTCCGACGCGCCCTCTCCATCGCCCTTCACCCCACACCCCTGCCCGACGAGGATGTCCAGGACTGCCTGCGGCTGGCAGGCGCCGTGGACGAGGCGGTCGGCGAAGCGGGACGGCTGCGCACGTTCCTCCTCGCCGACCTCGTCCGCTATCGCAACGCCCTCCCCGGCTCCGTCAGCGGCTATCTGGAGCTTCTCCAGGACGCCCTGGCGGGCGGATACGACCCCCGTCCCGATGACCTCGCCGCGCTGCGCGCCCTGCGCCACAGACCGGTGGCCGCGGCGCTCCTGGAGCGCTGTCAGGCGCTCGCGGAGCGGTCGGTGCGGGCCCGCCTCGCCGGACGCTCCGCGCCGTCGACGGCCCCCGCACCCCGCAGCCGACTCCTCGCCCTGCCCGGCGGCCGGGCCGTCGACGCCGAACCCGAACGGCCGAAGACCCCGGCGGCCCCGCCCCGGCCGGCCCCGCCGTCCGAGCGCCCGGCGCCGAAACCCTCGGAGGTCTTCCCGCCCCGCCGTCCGGTCCCGCCGCCGCAGCAGTGGGCCGCGGGTTAGCCCCGACGCAACGCGGAGGGGGCGCGCGGAAGCCGGTACCGGCCTCGCTACTCTGGATGCCATGGACTACGTATCCGCGCTCGTGCCCCCCGTGGTGATGGCCGCCTTCTTCATCGGCCTCGTCGTGACGATCGTCAAGAGCCAGGGCGGTCCCAACAAGGCCAAGGAGGACGCGGCCGTGGACATGGCGATCGGTCGCGCCGAGTCGGTCCAGCAGGCGCCGCGCGACGGTGTCTGACTTCCCCGGACCTCGCAGCACGCGAAGGGCGCACGACTCGTCAAGAGTCGTGCGCCCTTTTGCTGCGTAAATAGCCGAGCATTCCCGGCATCTGGCACTAAAGTGACATTGTGCCCCGTCAATTGGGAGATCTGGAAGACGCCGTGATGACGCGGGTCTGGCAATGGAACCGTCCGGTCACCGTGCGGGAAGTCCTTGAGGACCTTCAGCAGGAACGCTCCATCGCCTACACCACCGTCATGACGGTAATGGACAATCTCCATCAGAAGGGCTGGGTACGCAGGGAAGTCGACGGCCGCGCATATCGATATACGGCGGTCTCCACCCGCGCCGCCTACTCGGCCGCACTGATGAACGAAGCCTGGTCGCACAGCGACAACCCCGCCGCCGCTCTTGTCGCCTTCTTCGGCATGATGTCCGCCGAGCAGCGCGAGGCCCTCAAGGACGCCATGCGGATCGTTCTGCCCAACCTGCACGGGGCCTCCGAGCTGCCGTCCGGCGAAGCGGCGGATGAAGCGACCCATGAAGGGGTCGATGAACCGACTGATGAACCGGCCGGAGAAGCGGCCGAAGATCCGGCCGATGGCGCGGACCCGGAGACCGGGCGATAGCGTCTGGGTATGTCCTCAGAGCTTCCGCATACCGATTTCCGTACCAAACCGTCGGTTATAAACGTGGCCATCACAGTCCGCCGTGCCAGGACCAGCGATGTGGCATCGGTCCGCCGTCTCCTCGACGGGTACGTACGCGAAGGCATCTTGCTCGACAAAGCAACGGTGACGCTTTACGAGGACATCCAGGAGTTCTGGATCGCAGAACGCGACGAGGACGCCCGGGTCATCGGCTGCGGGGCACTGCATGTGATGTGGGAAGACCTCGCCGAAGTGCGCACTCTCGCAGTCGATCACAGCATCAGGGGTGCCGGAGTCGGGCATCAAGTACTGGACAAGTTGTTGCAGACCGCCCGTTGGCTGGGCGTACGGCGGGTTTTCTGTCTCACCTTCGAAGTCGACTTCTTCGCGAAGCACGGCTTCGTGGAGATCGGAGAGACACCGGTCGACGGAGATGTCTACAGCGAGCTGCTGCGTTCCTATGACGAGGGTGTCGCAGAGTTCCTGGGTCTCGAACGAGTGAAGCCGAACACCTTGGGCAACAGTCGGATGCTTCTGCACCTGTGACCGCCGCAAGAAGCCGTAGCCCTATGTCCGAATCGCGCACGTTTCCCGTCTTCTCGGGATCCTGAACCTCTGCCGGGGGTTTGTGTTTTTCGGGGAAAAGCGGTTTCCTTTCCGCGTACTGCATTTTCGATGAAAGGAAATCCGGTGGCACAGAAGGTTCAGGTCCTTCTTGTCGATGACCTCGACGGTGGCGAGGCGGACGAGACGATCACGTTCGCTCTGGATGGCAAGACGTACGAGATTGACCTCACCACGAGCAACGCGGACAAGCTCCGCGGTCTTCTTGAGCCGTACACCAAGGGTGGCCGGCGTACGGGTGGCCGTGCAGCGGCCGGCCGTGGCAAGGGCCGTGCCGTCACGGGTGGCAACAAGGACACCGCGGAGATCCGTAAGTGGGCGCGCGAGAACGGCCACAATGTGAATGACCGTGGCCGTGTTCCCGCGGAGATCCGTGAGGCTTACGAGAAGGCCAACGGCTGAGCTGTCGACTCATCGGTCGACCGCCCCGTTCGGGCGCGCATCAATCGGACCCGGTGGCATTCCGTCGCCACCGCGTCCACGAGCCGTACGAGATCGGGAGCATCCCCACCCCTGCTCCCGAGGCCGACCAGGGCCGGGAGCTCCGGCTCTCCCTCGTGCCGCAGCCCGGGGGGCCGCAGCCATACGGCGGCCCCCGACCGGCCCGCCACCCGACCGGGCGGCGTCGGCGCAGTGATCCGACCGCCCGTACCGATGGCGGTCAGCGAGAGGGCGACACCGCCCCACTCCAGCCAGTCGAGCAGCCCGGGCAACTCGTCGGCGCTTCCCGCTGTCACCAGCAGGCTCATCCGCGATCCCGTCAGCGCCACAGGTCCGGTCCGGCCCACCCGCCGCAGCGCCGCATGGCCGGCGGCCGCAGGCACTTCCAGGGCGTCGAACCGCAGCCCGGTCAGCAACCGCACCGGTGTGGTGCCCTCCGTTGCCCAGCCGAGCTCGCGCTCGTACCACTGCGCCCACCGTGTGCATTCGGCGTGACCCTCCTGCTCGTCGGCGAGCGACTGCAGGATGGACGGGGCGGTGATGGCCATGTCAGGAGAACGGCCGAGCACCCCAGGAGTTACGCAGGGTCTGCGGCCGAGCGCCCAGTGTGTCCGTTATGGGGGCGTGGAGACGTATTCGAGAGCGCGAAGATGTTCGCCCGTAGCGGAGGGAACCGGCGTGCGCCGCATGGACTGTCTGTAATTGCGGGTAAGACATCCCTAGTGGGGAGGGGCGACACGCAGGCTCGGGCATCTCACGTTCGCCATCGGCGTACTGGCGAAAGGGGTATCTGCCTGGCCTGCGGGAACATCGTCTCGCACCATCGGGTTGGAGCAGATGTCGGCGTTCGGGGCAGGAGGCCAAGGACGGTGTCGGCAGTTGGAATGAGCGGTCCCCGCTTGCGGGACTAAGCTGCGGAAGGACAGGGAGGGGACCGACCCCTTACTGCCTGACCGCTCTGAGGAGCGATTAACGATGTTCGAGAGGTTCACCGACCGCGCGCGGCGGGTTGTCGTCCTGGCTCAGGAAGAAGCCCGGATGCTCAACCACAACTACATCGGCACCGAGCACATCCTCCTGGGCCTTATCCACGAGGGTGAGGGTGTCGCCGCTAAGGCCCTGGAGAGCCTCGGGATTTCGCTCGAGGCGGTCCGCCAGCAGGTGGAGGAGATCATCGGCCAGGGCCAGCAGGCCCCGTCCGGGCACATCCCCTTCACGCCCCGGGCCAAGAAGGTCCTGGAGCTGTCGCTCCGCGAGGCCCTCCAGCTCGGCCACAACTACATCGGCACCGAGCACATCCTGCTCGGCCTGATCCGCGAGGGCGAGGGCGTCGCAGCCCAGGTCCTCGTGAAGCTGGGCGCCGACCTGAACCGGGTGCGGCAGCAGGTCATCCAGCTGCTCTCCGGCTACTCGGGCGGCAAGGAGGCGGCAACCGCGGGCGGCCCCGCGGAAGGCACGCCCTCCACGTCCCTGGTGCTCGACCAGTTCGGCCGGAATCTCACCCAGGCCGCTCGCGAATCCAAGCTCGACCCGGTCATCGGGCGCGAGAAGGAGATCGAGCGGGTCATGCAGGTGCTGTCCCGCCGTACCAAGAACAACCCGGTTCTCATCGGCGAGCCCGGCGTCGGCAAGACGGCGGTCGTCGAAGGACTGGCGCAGGCCATCGTCAAGGGCGAGGTGCCCGAGACCCTCAAGGACAAGCACCTCTACACCCTCGACCTCGGTGCGCTGGTCGCCGGCTCCCGCTACCGCGGTGACTTCGAGGAGCGCCTGAAGAAGGTCCTCAAGGAGATCCGCACCCGCGGCGACATCATCCTGTTCATCGACGAGCTCCACACCCTGGTGGGTGCGGGCGCCGCCGAGGGCGCGATCGACGCCGCCAGCATTCTCAAGCCCATGCTGGCCCGCGGCGAGCTGCAGACCATCGGTGCCACGACGCTCGACGAGTACCGCAAGCACCTGGAGAAGGACGCCGCTCTCGAGCGCCGCTTCCAGCCCATCCAGGTCGCGGAGCCGTCGCTGCCGCACACCATCGAGATCCTCAAGGGTCTGCGCGACCGCTACGAGGCCCACCACCGCGTCTCCATCACGGACGAGGCGCTGGTCCAGGCCGCGACGCTGGCTGACCGGTACATCTCGGACCGCTTCCTGCCGGACAAGGCGATCGACCTGATCGACGAGGCCGGTTCCCGGATGCGCATCCGCCGGATGACCGCGCCGCCGGACCTCCGCGAGTTCGACGAGAAGATCGCGGGTGTCCGCCGCGACAAGGAGTCCGCGATCGACTCGCAGGACTTCGAGAAGGCCGCGTCCCTGCGCGACAAGGAGAAGCAGCTTCTCGCCGCGAAGACCAAGCGCGAGAAGGAGTGGAAGGCCGGCGACATGGACGTCGTGGCCGAGGTCGACGGCGAGTTGATCGCCGAAGTCCTGGCCACCGCGACCGGCATTCCGGTCTTCAAGCTGACGGAGGAGGAGTCGTCCCGTCTGCTGCGCATGGAGGACGAGCTCCACAAGCGCGTCATCGGCCAGAAGGACGCCATTAAGGCCCTCTCGCAGGCGATCCGCCGTACGCGAGCCGGACTGAAGGACCCGAAGCGTCCCGGTGGCTCGTTCATCTTCGCCGGCCCGTCCGGTGTCGGTAAGACGGAGCTCTCCAAGACGCTCGCCGAATTCCTCTTCGGTGACGAGGACGCGCTGATCGCCCTCGACATGTCGGAGTTCAGCGAGAAGCACACGGTTTCCCGCCTCTTCGGTTCTCCCCCCGGCTACGTGGGTTACGAAGAGGGCGGCCAGCTCACCGAGAAGGTGCGCCGCAAGCCGTTCTCCGTCGTCCTCTTCGACGAGGTCGAGAAGGCCCACCCCGATATCTTCAATTCCCTGCTCCAGATTCTGGAAGACGGTCGCCTGACCGACTCCCAGGGCCGGGTCGTGGACTTCAAGAACACGGTCATCATCATGACGACCAACCTCGGGACCCGGGACATCTCCAAGGGCTTCAACCTGGGCTTCGCAGCCCAGGGCGACGTCAAGACCGGCTACGAGCGGATGAAGAACAAGGTCAACGAAGAGCTCAAGCAGCACTTCCGCCCCGAGTTCCTCAACCGTGTCGACGACACGGTCGTCTTCCACCAGCTCACCGAGGAAGACATCATTCAGATCGTCGACCTCATGCTGGCCAAGGTGGACGAGCGCCTGAAGGACCGCGACATGGGCATCGAGCTGAGCTCGGAAGCCAAGTCGCTGCTGGCGAAGAAGGGCTACGACCCCGTGATGGGCGCCCGGCCGCTGCGCCGGACGATCCAGCGCGAGATCGAGGACATCCTCTCCGAGAAGATCCTCTTCGGTGAGCTGCGCCCCGGTCACATCGTGGTCGTCGGCACCGAGGGCGAGGGTGAGGAGAAGAAGTTCACCTTCCGCGGCGAGGAGAAGTCGGCTCTGCCCGACGTCCCCCCGATCGAGCAGGCGGCAGGCGGCGCGGGCCCGAACATGTCGAAGGACGTGTAAGGACGCCCCCGAGCGCCTGAGCACCTGAAGGGGCTGCCCCGGAACCGTGAGAACGGTCCGGGGCAGCCCCTTTTGCCGTGCCGCCGTGCCGCCGTGCCGCCGTCCCCGCGGTGCTGCCGTCAGTGGCGAGCGGCACGTACTCCACGCGCCGGCCGCCGCGTTGCCAGGGATCTGCCGTGCGATGCCGAGCATGACGTCCCGGCGAAGACCGGACCGCCGGACATGCCCCGTAACGACGGGGGCCCGGACTCGCCCCCGACGGGCGGCGGGGGGCCAGCTCGCAGACCAGCAGGCCGCACAGCCGGCCATGGGCAGGACGGTGGCGGTGGTGCTGGTCGGCCTCCAGATGCTGCTCGGGGCCGTACCGCTGGATGTCGGGGAAGCCGTGATCTCGCAGTCGGGAAAGCGCCTGGGCGCTGTGGAGGACACCGAGCCGCACGGGGGCGGCCGGGCTGCGCCGCCCCGCTGCGCCCACGGCGTCACTGGCCATGGCCTGCCCCCCCCGGGAGCGCCGAGCCGGTCGCCGCATCAGCGTAGTCGGGTTGCAGGCCGAAGGTCCCGAATCGGACGGCCTCAGGCCTCGCCGGCCGTGACAAGGCGCACAGCCCGTTCCGGGCCTACTAGGGGTGATAGGGGCAGGCGCCGTGATCGCGTCGGGGGCCTTTGCCCCTGCGTGGAGAGGGGTTTTCGAGGGCGGAAGGAGAAGGGCCCGGATCGCTATGTTTAGTCCGATTAGGGCGGTTTGGGCCTGGGGTTAAACCTGTCCGAAAAGAGAGTTTCGATGAGTCGGGGCATGGGGTGCGCGAAACCCGCGCCGGTGAATTCCCGAGGCCCTCGCTACGGCTTTTGTTCGTAGATGGGGTGTTTGAGCATTGGTGGGGGTGCGGGTTACCAAGGGATGGCCAGCCCGGCGGAAGCGTCGGGTCCAGTCATCTCCGGAGGTTCTCCGCTTATGTCGAAGCGCGTTTCGTTCCAGCACTCCCGTCGCCCGTCCCTGTCCCGTGTCCGTGGCGCCGTGGTGGCAGCCGGCCTGGGGACGTCGATGGTTCTCGGCGTGGGTGCTGCGTTCGCGGCCGGCACGGCGGGTGCCCCCGACGCCGCGAGCCTGATCAATACCAGCGCGGCCGACTCGGTCGCCAAGCAGGCGGCGGTGCAGGGCAAGGCGGCCAAGGTGGCCGAGGCCGAACGCGCGGCGGTCAAGAAGGCGGCCGTGAAGAAGGCTGCCGCCTGGGAGACCCCGGTGCGCCACTACGTGCTGAGCGCGAGCTTCGGCAACGACGGCGCCCGCTGGGCCCACAAGCACTCCGGCCAGGACTTCGCCGTGCCGATCGGTACCGAGGTGAAGGCCACGCACAGTGGCACCGTCGTGAAGGCCGGTCCGAACGGCGGCGGTGACGGCCCCGCGTACGGCAATGCCGTCGTGATCAGCCACGGCAACGGCGTGTACTCGCAGTACGCCCACCTGTCGCGGATCGATGTGCACATCGGCCAGACCGTGAAGACGGGCGAGAAGATCGCCCTCTCCGGCAACACCGGAAACTCCAGCGGCCCGCACGTGCACTTCGAGATCCGGACCACGCCGAACTACGGTTCCGCGATCAACCCGGTCTCGTTCCTGCACAAGGAAGGCGTCATGGTCTGACCTGACCGGGACGCACCCCTCGGGGCCTGTCCGGCGGATCGCGGCCGGACAGACCTACTCGGCGGATCCCGGGCTGTGCGCCCGGGTGACCAGATCGAAGGCGACTTCGAGGACGGCCTTGCGCTTCTCCTCGGGGTCGCCTTCGAAGTCCTTGAAGGCGAACATGCCCGCGTGCATCGTGAAGAGCGCGGTGAAACAGCGCACCTGGTCGGTCAGCGGAGCATCGGGTTCCTTGATCAGATCGACCAGGCCGACGACACGGTCCTTGATGGTCTTCCCGATGCTGAGGTCCCGTACGGTCGCCTGGTTCTCCTGCATGAACTGGAAGAGCGGGGCGGCGGCGGTCAGTGCCTCGCTGTAGCGGCGCAGGATCTCCTTCTTCGTCTCCAGGCTGTGAGGCTGGCCCCTGCCCCACTCGATCAGCTCCTCGACCGGCCGGTTCAGGTCGTCGAAGATGCTGACCAGGATGTCTTCCTTGGTCTTGAAGTGGTAATACAGCGCGGCCTTGGTGACATCCAGACGCTCGGAGATCTCACGCAGCGAGGTCTTCTCGTAGCCCTGTTCGGCGAAGAGTTCCAGGGCGACGTCCTGAATACGCTGGCGCGTGTTGCCCCGGCGCGGCTGCGGTGTGCTGCCCATGGCGCTCTCCTTGATACTTACTTGACGCCCGGCTAGTTACGGGGCTACTTTCCCCAGTGTAGTCAACTAGCCGGGCGGCAAGTAAGTGCCCGGTACGCACAGGGGATCAGGGGAGTGGGGACCATGTCGGACCTGAAGAAGGCGGCGGACGGAAAGGCGGACGACCGTCCTGCCGAGAAACCCGGGAAACCCGAGAAGCGGCAGCGCAGTGTCCAGGTGGTGATGCTCGCCCTGATGATCACGATGCTGCTCGCCATGCTGGACAACCTGATCGTCGGCACCGCCATGCCGACCATCGTCGGTGACCTCGGCGGCCTGGAGCATCTGTCCTGGGTCGTCACCGCGTACACCCTGGCCACCGCGGCCTCCACCCCCATCTGGGGCAAGCTCGGCGACATGTACGGGCGCAAGGGCATCTTCCTCACGTCCATCGTGCTCTTCCTGATCGGCTCGGTACTGAGCGGAATGGCCCAGGACATGGGTCAGCTGATCGGCTTCCGGGCGGTCCAGGGACTCGGCGCGGGCGGCCTGATGGTCGGCGTCATGGCGATCATCGGCGACCTGGTGCCGCCCCGCGAGCGAGGCAAGTACCAGGGGATGATGGCCGGTGTGATGGCGATCGCCATGATCGGCGGACCGCTGGTCGGCGGCACCATAACCGACCACCTCGGCTGGCGCTGGAGCTTCTACATCAACCTGCCGCTGGGCGCGGTCGCCCTCGCCATGGTCACCGCCGTGCTTCATCTGCCCAAGCGGGAGCGCACCGAGGCGAAGGTCGACTACCTCGGCGCGGGTCTGCTGACCCTCGGCATCACCGCGATCGTGCTGGTCACCACCTGGGGCGGTTCGGAGTACGACTGGAACTCCGCTGTGATCATGGAGCTCATAGCGATCGGTGTCGCCTCGCTCGTCGGCTTCCTCTTCGTCGAGACGAAGGCTGCAGAACCGATCATTCCGCTCCACATCTTCCGCAACCGCAACTTCACCCTGATGTCCGTCGTCGGCTTCATGTCGGGCTTCGTGATGTTCGGCGCGGTGCTCTTCCTGCCGCTGTTCCAGCAGTCCGTCCAGGGCGCGTCGGCGACCAACTCGGGTCTGCTGCTTCTGCCGATGCTGCTGTCGATGATGGTCGTCTCGCTGATCGCGGGACGGGTCACCACCAGCACCGGCAAGTACAAGATCTTCCCCGTGGTGGGCTCGGTCCTGATGGTGACCGGTCTGTTCCTGCTGTCGCAGATGGACACCGGCACCACGCGGTTCACCTCGGGCATCTACATGGCGGTGCTCGGTGCGGGCATGGGCTTCCTGATGCAGATCACCATGCTCGTCGCGCAGAACAGCGTCGAGATGAAGGACATGGGAGTCGCCTCCTCCGCGACCACCCTCTTCCGTACGCTCGGCAGCTCCTTCGGTGTCGCGATCATGGGCGCGCTGTTCACCGGGCGGGTGCAGGACGAGATGGTGGCCCGCGGCGGCGGGGGAGCCACGGCGCAGTCCGCGCAGCTGGACGCAGCGAGCCTGGCGAAGCTGCCGGATGCGATGCGTGAGGCGTACCAGTTCGCGGTGTCGTCCGGTACCCACATCGCGTTCCTGGTGGGCGCCTCGGTCGGAGTGATCGCCCTGCTCGCGTCGGTGTTCGTCAAGGAGGTCCCGCTGCGGGGATCGGGCCCGGAAACCGTGTCGTCGGACGGTGCGCAGGAACCGGCCGCGGTCGCCGGCCCCAAGCAGCCCGAGGCCGTCTGATCCCTCGCGCTGCACAAGCGGTGCGCGAGCCGTGCACGAGGAGGCTCCCGGGGCGCGCCCCGGGAGCCTCCTTCCGTATCCGGTTCAGCCGCCGGACTGCCTGCGGCCGGACTCCGCGCTCTGCCCGTCGCCGCTGCCCGCCGTGCGCTGTTCGGACAGGCGCAGGATCGGGAAGCTGCCGGTGTTCGTCGGTGCGTGCTCGGGCAGCCACAGCACGGCGATCGCCCCGCCCGCGCCCTTCGCCGCCCCTTCCGGCGCCGCGTTGCGGAAGGTCAGCCGGGCCCCGAGGACCCGCGCCTGACCTGCCGCGATCGTCAGCCCCAGACCGTGTCCGTGTCCGGCCCGGTCGCTGCTTCCGGTACGGAACCGGCTCGGACCCTCACGCAGCAGCGCCGCCGGGAACCCGGGACCGTGATCGCGGATCCGCACCACCCGGCCCTCGACCGTGACCTCCACCGGAGTGGCACCGTGCTTGGCGGCGTTCCCCAGCAGATTGCCGAGGATCCGCTCCAGCCTGCGCGGATCGGTGCTGACCCAGGACTCGTGGACGACCTGGACCCGCACATCCGGGTCCAACAGCGCGACCCGCCGGCTGACGAACTCACCCAGCGCGATCTCCTGCAGCTCGGCCCGCTCCGACGCGCTGTCCAGCCGGGCCACCTCCAGCACATCCTCGACCAGGGTGCGCATCGCCTGCGCCCGGTCCCGTACGAGCTCGGTGGGGCGGCCCGGCGGCAGCAGCTCGGCCGCCGTCAGCAGACCGGTCACCGGGGTGCGCAGCTCGTGCGCGATGTCCGCGGTGACCCGGCGCTCCGCCTCGATGCGTTCGTTCAACGCGTCCGTCAGCGCGTCCACCGCGCGGGCCAGCTCATCGGTCTCGTCCTGGACGACACCGCCGACGGCCTCCCTGACACGTACATCCGTATTGCCCTGCGCGACCCTGCCCGCCGCGGCCGCCGCCTTGCGCAGCCGGCGCGACAGCTGCCCGCCGATCAGCACCCCCAGCGCGCAGCCGCCGAACACCACCGAGACCGAGCCGATGATCAGCGCCCGGTCGAGATCGCCCATGATCGTGGCGCTGCGGTCGGCGAAACGGGTGTGCAGCGAGAGCACATCGCCGTTGCCGACCGGCACGGCCGCCCACACATCGGGCACCCCGTTCCTGGTCTCCTCGACATGCGTGGCGCGCCGGTTCCTGTTGGTCTCCGCGCGCAGGCTGCGCGGCATCGTCGGGTCGTTGAGCTTGGCTCCGAACCGGGGGTCGGCCTTCTGCGTCTTCTTCGCCTCGTACAGCAGCTGCGCGTACGTCAGCCGCTCCAGCTGGACCTCGCGCGCGTTCTCCAGCATCGAGACCCGGGCGGCGTTGTGGACGACGAAGCTGAGCGCGACCGCGGTCAGCGCGCCGACCGCCGCGATCGCGATGCTGATCTTCCAGCGGACACCCGTCCGCAGGGCGAACCGCTTCATGGCCGGAGTTTGTAGCCGAAGCCGCGGACCGTCTCGATCCGGTCCTGGCCGATCTTTGTGCGCAGCCGCTGCACATGGACATCCACGACCCGGGTGTCACCGCCCCACCCGTAGTCCCAGACCCGCTCCAGGAGCTTGTCGCGGGAGAGCACCGTGCCGGGTGCGGCGGAGAACTCCAGCAGCAGCCGCATCTCGGTCGGGGTCAGCGCCACCTGCCGGCCGCCCCGGTGGACCGCCATGCCCTCGGTGTCGATCTCCAGATCGCCGAAGACCAGCACCCCGCCGACGGGCTGCGGCTCCGGCTCCCCGTTGCCCGGCTGCCCGCCCGACGCATGACCGAAGCGGCGCAGCACGGCACGGATCCGGGCGACCAGGACCGCCCCGTCGAAGGGCTTGGTGACGTAGTCGTCGGCGCCTGCCTCCAGGCCGAGCACCACGTCGATCGAGTCGGCCCGGGCCGACAGCATGATCACTGGGACCGTCGACTCGTCGCGGATACGACGGCAGAGGCTGACCCCGTCGAGCCCCGGCACCATCACATCGAGCAGGGCGATATCGGGACGGTCGGCCCGGAACGCATCGAGCCCCGACAGTCCGTCGGGCATCGCGGTGACCGCGAAGCCGTCGCGCTCCAGCGCCAACTGGGTGGCCTCGCGGATGACGTCGTCGTCCTCGACGAACAGGACGTGGGTCTCGGCCATCGGACTGCTCTCAGTTCCCCGCCGGTCCGGAGGATTCCGGAAGCCCGGCTTCCCCGTTGCCGACGGCTCGGTTGAAGTCGTTGTGCACCCGGTCGTGCTCGCTGAACCGGTTGTTCGCCCAGCGGTAGGTGATCACTTCCTCGCCGGAGGGGTACGCGACCGAGTCCTTCTTCTCGTACACCTGGGCCGTCACCACCAGATCACCGCGGTCGATGGTGCCGTACACCGCGGGCTGCTCGACGGCGAACACGTTCTCGTACGTGTCGTTGCCCCGCTGACGGTACACATAGGTTCCGACGCCCACCGAATCGCCGCAGGTCATCACGTTCACCACGACGTCGGCCGAGGGGCCGCCGGTCATGGTGCCGTACGAGGTGTCCACCGGGTACTCGGAGCCGCTGCAGGGCTTCAGATCCGTCCTGACCCGCTCGCTGACCTTGGGGTCCCGCTTGAGCAGCGCCACGGGATCGATCCGGGGCGTGGGCTTCGCCGTGGACGTCGGATCGGCGCTCGGTGTGACCTTGGCGACCGCCTCGGTGCCTGCCGGACCCTCGTCACGGGTGCCGGTACCGCCGGTGGAGCAGCCGACGGCGAGCAGCCCGAAAGCGGCGAGCCCGACCAGGGTCGTGGTGCTCGCCGCCCAGCCGGTCAGGCCCCGGCCACGACTGCCGGTGGCATCGCGGCCACCGCCGTCTCCTGCGCCGCCACGGTCGCCGTTATCGCTGTCACCGCTGGCTGTCAGGCCGCGCACCGCTCCCGCCCCCGTTCGTCCATACGCCTGCCCGCCTGCGCCCGTACCTGCGCCGTTGCCCGCGCACGTACCTGAGCGCCGACGGCCGGAGCACGGTCGGCCGCCGTCAGGCCCCGCTCCTCCCGGAGCCGGGCCTCCCTGCTCGCTGCCTCACGGCTCTCCAGCTCCTGGCGAAGTCGCGCCAGCGCACGGTGCAGCGTGCTCTTCACCGTACCGGCCGACATGCCGAGCGCCGCAGCCGTCTCCTCCGTACTCATCTGCTCCCAGTGTCGCAGCACGACGACGCTGCGCTGCTTGGGAGCCAGTACGCCCAGCACATCCATCAGCAGGGCGCGGTCGGCGCGCTGCTCGGTGCCGTCATCGACGCTCGCGTCGGGCAGCTGCTCGGTGGGAACCTCGTCCAGCTTGCGGGCCCGCCACCACTCGGTACGGGTGTTGATCATGACGCGGCGCAGATAGGCGTCGGCGAGGGACTTGTCGGCGATGCCGTCCCAGCGGCCGTACGTACGGACCAGGGCGGTCTGCAGCAGGTCCTGCGCATCCACGGGGTCGGGGACCAGCCGGCGTGCACTGCGCAGCAGTGCCTCCTGCCGAGTGCGTACGTACTCCTCGAATTCGAGCACCTCGCCCTGCGCCATTCCAACCGCCTCCGTCCCCGTAGATCCCCGTAGAACCGCCGTCAGCCATCGATCGGCCGGGCTGACGTCGCTGACGCTACGGAGCTGTTGTCACGGGGCTGTGCGGAGCAGCCATACGCTGACGCACGGCTGTCCATCGGTTTTGTAACAGCGGGGGAGAGGGCGGCAGGGACCTTCAGCTCAGCGGCAGCCGGTACTGGCCGCCGGCCAGCGGCTCGACCAGGCCGTCCGCGACCAGGCCGTCCAGCGCGCGGGCTCGCTGCACCGGTTCGTCCCACACCGCGTCCAGTGCCGACTGCGACACCGGTGCCACGGCCTCGCGCAGCACGGCGAGCAGCCGTCCGCGCACCTGACGGTCCGTGCCGGCGTAGGTCTGACCGCGCCGCGGGGGCCCCTGGTGGGCGGGCTTCCCGGCCAGCCGCCAGGCGCACTGCCCGGCGATCGGGCACCGTGTGCAGTCCTCGTTCTTGGCGGTGCAGACGAGGGCGCCGAGCTCCATCGTCGCGGCGGCCCAGCGGGCGGCCCGTTCGTCCTCCTCGGGGAGCAGGGCCCGGGCGAGCTTGCGTTCGGCGGCAGTGGTCGCGTTCGGCGGGTACTGGATGCCGGTCGCGGCCCGGGCGAACACCCGGCGGACGTTCGTGTCGAGTACGGCATGCCGCTGTCCGTACGCGAACGAGGCCACGGCCGCCGCGGTGTACTCACCGATCCCGGGCAGTGCGAGCAGCTGACCGTGCTCGCTCGGTACGTCGCCGCCGTGCCGTTCAGTTATTGCCTGCGCGGCCCCGTGCAGGCGGAGCGCCCGGCGGGGGTAGCCGAGCCGGCCCCAGGCGCGGACCGCCTCACCGGGCGGCTCGGCGGCCAGATCGGCCGGGCGCGGCCAGCGGGCCAGCCACTGTTCGTACACCGGGAGGACCCGGCTGACGGGGGTCTGCTGCAGCATGAACTCGCTCACCATCACACCCCAGGCGCCCGCTTCGGGGCGGCGCCAGGGCAGATCGCGGGCGTGCTGTTCGAACCACCCGATGACGGGATCGTGGAGGGAGGCGGGGGGCGTCTGTGTCGCAGTCATGGCAGTCATCGCATCGCCGATCCTGACACGGAAGGGCAGAGGACGGCTCCGCGCACGGTGGTGTCGCTCCTCCTGAGGGCCCTTGGGGTGATATTGCCACCCGTCTGTCCCCGCGATATCCGGCAACCGGCCCAAGGAGACTCCCCCCGGCCGTCAGTGCCGTTTGCCCCGCCGCCCGGACCGGCCGGCCGCCGGCCCCGGGCCCGATGCCCAGACGGCCAGGGGCGCCCCGCTGCCCCGCACCGTCCGGACGAGCGACCGTGCCGGCCGGTACAGCACGGCGACCGCCACGGCGGCCACCACCGTACCCAGCAGCAGGCCGACCGCCACGTCATGCGGATAGTGCACCCCGACGAAGACCCGCGAGAAGGCCATCAGCAGCGCCAGCGGCACGGTGAGCCAGGCCAGCCGGGGCCGGGCGATCGCCAGGGCGACGGCTGCCGCGCCGGCGATCGCGGAGTGGTTGCTGGGGAACGACCAGTCGCCCGTCGGCGGACACGGCACCAGCGAGGCCGCCGCCCCGACGACCGCCCGGCACGGGCGTTCCTCGTCCACCATCGACTTGAGCACCTCGCTGCCCACATAGGCGAAGGCCGTCGCAATGGGTGCGAGTACCGCCAGCGCCAGGGCGCCGTCGTCCGCCCGTCGGGCACGCCACCACCCGGTGATGAACAGTACGCCGAAGACCAGGAGCCCGAGCTCCGTCCATATCTCGGCCAGGTGTTGCACCCATGACGGCATGTCATGTGCGAAGTCGGTGATGTCCCGGTAGAGCGGGGCAGTAGATGAACTATCCATGTGACAGAGGGTAGTCAACAAAACCGGGTGGTCACCTTGGGCTGTCCCCGGTGCCCAACTCGGTGGAAGTGCGGGGCGGGAGCAGGCCGTCCCGAGATGATGATCCGCAAAACTTCAGAGCCGGGCGGCGGGTGGGGCGGGAGTTGGCGCCGATCTCTCGTACAGTTTGCGCCGTGGGATCTTTGCGTAATCCGATCGGGCCGCTTCCCTCCACCATCTACTGGCGACGGAGGGCCGTAGCGGCGACGCTGGTTGCGCTGCTCGCGTTGCTGATCGTGTGGGCCGTCACCTCCGGTGGCGGCAAGGCGAACACGGACGACTCCCGGTCCGGCGGATCGGGTCCCGCACGCTCGATCACCCCCGGCCCCTCCCAGTCGGGTCCGGCCATCAGTCAACAGCCGGGCGGGCGCGACGAGTCGGGCGACTCGGGCAGCGGCGACGGAGACAACAGCGGTACGGGCGCGGGCTCCGACGGCGGCGCGAGCGACGGCGGTAACGGTGACGACGGCACGGACACCGGCAGCGGATCGGACACCGGAGCCGGTGGCGCGAGCGGAAGCGGCGCGACGACCGGACAGCAGGTCCCGGCAGGCTCCTCGCTCCCCGACTGCGCCGCCGGCGCACTGCAGTTGAGCCTGAGAACCGAACTCAGCTACAGCCCCGGCGAGAAGCCGGAGTTCCGGTTGATCGCCAAGAACACCTCGTCCACCACCTGCAAGGCCGACTTCGGGCCGAAGAGCGCGGTGCTCACCGTCACCGAGGCCGGTGGCGACGACAGCCAGGTGTGGTCCTCCAAGGACTGCCCGCGCAACGCGGGCAGCCTGCTGCTGAAGGTCCCGGCGGGCTCGACCGTCGTCCACGCCGTGGAGTGGGACCGCAAGAAGAGCGTCCCGCAGTGCGCGACGCCGCCCGCGGTGACTGCGGGGCCCGGTACGTACCTGGTCGAGGCGAAGGCGCCGGGCGAGCCGGTGCAGCGCGCCTCGTTCGTACTCGCGAAGGACTGAGGAAAGGGCTGGGAAAAGGCTGGGAACCCGTGGGAGCGGGCCCGGGAAAATACTTCGGGGCCCAGGTCTCCCGGGCCCCGACACCGCCTGTGTCTGCTGCGCGTACCGCTACACGTACCGCTCGAGAATCGACGACTCGGCCAGTCGCGACAACCCCTCGCGCACGCTCCTCGCCCGCGCCTCGCCGACCCCGTCCACCGTCTGGAGGTCGTCCACGCTGGCGGCAAGGAGCTTCTGCAGGCCGCCGAAGTGCTCCACCAGCCGGTCGATGATCGCCCCGGGCAGCCGCGGCACCTTCGCCAGCAGCCGGAAGCCGCGCGGCGAGACCGCCGAATCCAGCGTCTCCGGCGAGCCGCTGTACCCCAGCGCCCTTGCCACGACGGGGAGTTCGAGCAGTTCGGTGTGGGAGAGCGCGTCGAGTTCGGTCAGTGCTTCGGCGACCGTACGGGACCGCTTCGCGGTCGGCTCCGGCACATAGTCGCGCACGACCAGCTCACGCTCCGGCTCGACGCCGGCGATCAACTCGTCCAGCTGGAGCGAGAGGAGCCGGCCGTCGGTGCCCAGCTCCACCACGTACTCCGCGATCTCGGTCGCGATCCGGCGGACCATCTCCAGCCGCTGTGCGACGGCCGTCACATCCCGGACCGTCACCAGGTCCTCGATCTCCAGCGCCGAGAGGGTGCCCGCGACCTCGTCGAGGCGGAGCTTGTACCGCTCCAGGGTGGCGAGTGCCTGATTGGCGCGGGAGAGGATCGCGGCGGACTCCTCCAGGACCCGGCGCTCCCCGTCCACGTACAGCGCGATGAGGTGCATCGACTGCGAGACCGAGACGACCGGGAAGTTGCACTGCTTGGAGACCCGGTCCGCCGTGCGGTGGCGGGTGCCGGTCTCCTCGGTGGGGATGGAGGCGTCCGGGACCAGCTGCACACCGGCCCGCAGGATCTTGGTCATGTCCTTGTCGAGGATCAGCGCCCCGTCGAGCTTGGCCAGCTCGCGCAGACGCGTCGCGGTGAACTCCACGTCCAGCACGAATCCGCCGGTGCACATCGACTCGACGGTTCTGTCCATGCCCAGGACGATCAGCCCGCCGGTGTTGCCACGGAGGATGCGCTCCAGGCCGTCCCGCAGGGCCATTCCGGGCGCGACGGCGGTCAACGAGGCGCGCATCAGCGCCTCGTTACCGGTGCCTTGGCCGGACTTTCCGGGCGATGCTGCCCGGTCGCTGGCTGCCACTGCACTCCTCCGGTCACAGGTTTGCGGTGCCCTTACGTCCCTCGTACCGTTCGTACGGACGGGCGAGACCAGGGCAAAGTCTACCGGCGTGCGTTCTCCTCCTGTGGGGCCTGTGCGCGAGACCGGCGCGGGAGCACGCTCAGTGCATCACCCATGTTGGCGACTTCTGTGACCTTCATCCCGGCCGGGACCTTCCCCGGGTCGGTCGGAACCAGCGCGTGCGTGAAGCCCAGACGGTACGCCTCGGCCAGTCTGCGCTGGACTCCCGTAACCCTCCTGACCTCCCCCGCGAGGCCTACTTCGCCGATCGCCACCAGGTTCTTGGGGAGTGGTGTGTCACTCGCGGCACTGGCCAGCGCCAGCGCGACCGCGAGGTCCGCGGCGGGCTCGGAGAGCTTCACACCGCCGACCGTCGCGCTGTAGATGTCCCGCTTGCCGAGCGAGCTGATCCGGCCGCGCTGCTCCAGAACGGCCAGCATCATCGACACCCGGGACGTCTCCAGACCCGAGGTGGTGCGCCGGGGCGAAGGGATCTGGGAATCGACCGTCAGCGCCTGCACCTCGGCGACGAGCGGCCGCTTGCCCTCCAGCGTGACGGTCAGGCAGGTGCCGGGCACGGGTTCGTCGCGGCGGGTGAGGAACAGCCCGGACGGGTCGGCGAGGCCGGTGATGCCCTCGTCGTGCAGCTCGAAGCAGCCGACCTCGTCGGTCGCGCCGTACCTGTTCTTGACGCCCCGTACGAGCCGCAGGCGGGCATGGCGGTCGCCCTCGAAGGACAGCACCACATCGACGAGATGCTCCAGCAGCCGCGGCCCGGCGATCGCCCCGTCCTTGGTGACATGGCCGACCAGCAGCGTGGACATCCCGCGTTCCTTGGAGGCCCGGATGAGGGCACCGGCGACCTCCCGGACCTGTGCCATGCCGCCGGGCGCCCCGTCGATCTCGGGCGAGGCGACCGTCTGCACGGAGTCGAGGATGAGAAGCGACGGCTTGACGGCGTCCAGATGGCCGAGGACCGCGGACAGGTCGGTCTCCGCGGCGAGATACAGATGGTCGTTGATCGCCCGGATCCGGTCGGCGCGCAGGCGGACCTGGCTCGCGGACTCCTCGGCGGTGACATAGAGCGTGCGGTGGTCGTCGTTCGCCGCCTTCGCGGCCACGTCCAGCAGCAGCGTCGACTTCCCGACGCCCGGCTCGCCCGCGAGCAGCACGACGGCACCCGGCACGAGACCGCCGCCGAGCACCCGGTCCAGCTCGCCGACGCCGGTCGACCGGGCGGTGGCCTGTCGGCTGTCGACCTGGCCGATGGGGAGCGCGGCGGTGCTGACCCGGCCGGCCGCGGTGGTCCGCACGGCGGGGGCGCCGCCGAACTCCTCGACCGTCCCCCATGCCTGGCATTCGGGGCAGCGGCCGAGCCACTTGGCGGTCGTCCAGCCGCATTCGGTGCAGCGGTAGGACGGCCGGTCCTTCGCGGATTTCGTACGGGCAGCCATGGCACAACCGTATAGGTGGGGTCCGACAATGCCGCCGGGCGCGGTCCGTCGACGCCGCCCGGCGCGGGCGGACCGCGCCCGCCAGTGGCCCCCGGATCGGACCGGCGCTCCGGCGAAATCAGGGATTCCGTCCCCTGGAGCAGCGATCCCTGTCCCCTTTTGAGCGATACGTTCACCCGTAAGGATTAAATGTGCCGAAGGGGCGCTAAAGGCATGCTCTGTGCTGCCTACGGTCGCCAGGTGACGAGCAGCAGGCTGGAGCCCCCCACGCACACCACCGGCGCACACCGGGCGCGGCGCCGTGCGCCCCACTCCTCGGCGCAGCCTTCGCCGCAGCGGCTGCCTGCACGTTACGAGCCGCATCTCGATGGCCTGTTCACCTACTGCCTCTCCGTGCTCTGCGACCACGATGCCGCCACCGAGGCGCTCGGCGGTGTGCTCGCGATCGCGGAACGGCAGGACGGCCGGTGCCCGGCGGGTGAGGAGGAACGTAAATCCTGGCTGTATGCGCTGGCCAGATGGACGTGTCTGCGCAAGCTCGCCGAGCAGAGACAGGGCCGTCAGGCGCACCGCCACAATGCCGGGAAGCTGTCGGGAAGACGGTCGGCCAAGCAGGAGACGAAGCGCGAGGCGAAGCGGGCGGGGGGAGGGCCTCCGGGCAAGCAGCCGGGCGGGACGGCCACCCAGGGGGCGCGCGCGGGCCGCCGTACGTCCCCGGCCGTCGTCGCGAAGGCCACTGACGCCGCCCCGTTCACGCCGGGCGGCGCCCCGGCGGGCAACGCCCCCGAATCCGAAGCCGCCGCCGAGGCGCACCGCCGTGAACTCGCTCAGCTGGCCTGGCCGGAGGCCGCAGGCACCACCCCCGAACAGCGCGAAGCGCTCGAACTCGCCGTGCGTCACCGCCTCGCCCCGCGCGCGGTCGCCTCCGTCCTGGGCCTCGAACCGGCGACCGCCCGCGAGCTCCTGGCCGCCGCGGCCTGCGAGGTGGAACGCACCCGCGCAGCCCTCGCCGTCGTCGAGAGCGGCAACTGCCCCACCGTCGCCCGGCTCACCGGCGACCACCGTGTCCTGCTCTCCGCGACCCTGCGCCGCGAACTCGTCCGCCATGTCGACGACTGCCCCCGCTGTCGCCGGGCCGCCGAGCGGGCCGGCGCCGAGGGCCCCTGGCCGGGCGCGACCGTCACCCCGGCCGCCGCGCTGACGGTCGTCGAGGCGCCACGGCCCTCCGCATACGTCGCGATGGTCCACGCCCAGCGGAACCGGTCCGCCGGCCCGCGTTTCGACCGGGCGGGCTTCCCCATGGACCCGAAGGACCACGCCGCTCGCCGGGACCGGCTGCGGGCCAGGGTCGTGACGACGACGGTGGTGGCGACGGTCGTCGCCGCCCCGGTGATCGCGCTGTGGACGGCCTACCGCGGCGCGCCGCAGACCGGCGAGGGCCACGACGGCTCCTCGGTCACCGCGACCGAGACGGACGTCCGCCACGACTTCGACGGCACGCCGGACGGTCACTACGAGAACGCGGGCAATGCCCGTCCCCAGCCCGGCGCCCGCTTCAAGGACGGCCGCACCCCGGACGTCTCGGCCGAGGTGATCAGCTCGGGTCCGGTGCGCGGCGGCATCGGCGGGCTCACCGTCGAGGCCCGCTCGTCCGGCGGCACGACACTCATCCGCCTGACCGCCTCGGGCGGCGCACCCGTTGCCTGGTCGGCCCGCGCGAATGCGTCCTGGCTGCGCCTCAGCAGTTCCTCGGGCACGCTCGCCGCAGGCGCGAGCATCACGATCCGCGTCCTTGTGGACCACCTGCGGCAACCCGCCGGTCCCTGGAGCGCACGCATCGCCCTCGCCCCTTCCGGTTCGGTCGTGGCGATTTGGGGATCCGGGGCGACGGCACCGTCACCCGGCGGCCCCGGCCACCCGGGTACGGCCGACCCCTCCACCCCCTCGGGCCCGTCCGTACCGTCGGATCCGCCACCGTCCTCGCCGGATCCCACCCAGCCGACCGACCCGACGGACCCCACGCCGTCACCGTCGGACCCGTCCCCGACCGATCCGACGCCGTCCCCGGACCCGTCCGACTCCACGACCCCGACCGAACCGGGTACGGGCACCACCACACCGACGGGCTGAAACAGTCCGTCCGGGGCTGCGGCAGCCCGCGCGACGTACCGGCCGAGCCACCGGAAGGCACCTCAGCCGTCACATCCCAGTTGCTACGCCGTCACGCCTCAGCCGTCACGCCGGATCGACCGGATCCGCCGGGTGCGGCGCCATCGGCAGCAGCGAGGACAGGCGCTCCTCGCACAGCTCGACCAGCCGGTCGTACCCCTTCTTGCCCATCAGCTCGATGAGTTCCGGGCGGTACGACACGTACACCGGCTCCCCGGCCCCGTGCGCCGAGGTCGCCGATGTGCACCACCAGTGCAGATCGTGGCCGCCCGGACCCCAGCCCCTGCGGTCGTACTCGCCGATCGAGACCTGGAGCACACGCGTGTCGTCGGGCCGGTCGATCCAGTCGTACGTACGCCGGATCGGCAGCTGCCAGCAGACGTCCGGCTTGGTCTCCAGGGGCTCCTTGCCCTCCCGCAGCGCCAGGATGTGCAGCGAGCAGCCCGCGCCGGCCGCGAACCCCGGACGGTTCTGGAAGATGCACGAACCCTTCCAGCGCCGCGTCTGGCGTTCCCCGTCGTCGTCGACCTCGACCCAGCCCGTCTTGGTACCGACATCATGGAACTGCCACAGATCAGGGGTCAGCCGTGCGACATGGCTCGCCACCCGCTTCTCGTCGTCCTCGTCCGAGAAGTGCGCGCCGAGCGTGCAGCATCCGTCGTCCGCGCGGCCCGCCTGGATGCCCTGGCAGCCACTGCCGAAGATGCAGGTCCACCTGGACGTCAGCCAGGTCAGGTCGCAGCGGAAGATCTGTTCGTCGTCCGCGGGGTCCGGGAACTCGACCCAGGCGCGTGCGAAGTCGATCCCCGTCTCGTCTTCGGACCGGTTCGGCCCGTTCACTTCCTGCTGCTGCATCTCCTGCTTCGTTTTCTGCTTCTTCGTGATTTTGCCCGGCTTCGCCTTTTTCGTCTTTGGCACGCGCCAAGAGTAAGTCCGTAGGCCCGGTAGCGTTCCTGGTATGAGACTCGGAGTCCTCGACGTGGGTTCGAACACGGTGCATCTGCTGGTGGTGGACGCGCACCCCGGCGCCCGCCCGCTGCCCGCGCACTCGCACAAGGCGGAGCTGCGCCTGGCCGAACTTCTCGACGGGGACGGGGCGATCGGCCCCGACGGTGTGGACCGGCTCGTGGCGACGATCACCGATGCGCTCCAGGCCGCCGAGGACAAGGGGTGCGAGGACGTTCTGCCGTTCGCCACATCCGCGGTACGGGAGGCGAGCAACGCCGACCAGGTGATGGCCCGGGTGCGGGACGAGACGGGCATCGACCTCGCCGTCCTCAGCGGTGCGGAGGAGGCCCGGCTCACCTTCCTCGCCGCGCGCCGCTGGTTCGGATGGTCGGCGGGGCGGCTGCTGGTCCTGGACATCGGGGGCGGCTCGCTGGAGATCGCGTACGGCATGGACGAGGAGCCGGACGCCGCGGTGTCGCTGCCGCTCGGGGCCGGCTCACCGCCGGGTGGCTGCCGGGCGATCCGCCGGACCCGGCGGAGGCGAAGGCGCTGCGCCGCCATGTGCGGGCCAGGATCGCCCGGAGCGTCGGGGAATTCACCCGCCTCGGGCGCCCGGATCATGTCGTCGGCACCTCCAAGACCTTCAAGCAGCTCGCCAGGATCGCGGGCGCCGCACGCTCCACCGACGGCCTGTACGTGCAGCGCGTCCTCACCCGCAAGGCGCTGGAGGAGTGGGTGCCGAAGCTGGCCGCGATGACGGCCGAGCAGCGCGGCACCCTGCCCGGGGTCTCCGAGGGCCGGGCCGCGCAGCTGCTGGCCGGGGCGCTGGTGGCGGAGGGGGCCATGGATCTGTTCGGGGTCGAAGAGCTGGAGATCTGCCCCTGGGCGCTGCGCGAGGGCGTCATCCTGCGCCGTCTGGACCACATGCCGACGGAGCCGACGGAGCAGGCCGCGCCGAGCTGAGCACCGCCGGGGCGGCCGGCAGCGCGCCATGGCCCTCCTCACTTTCCGCCCGGGTCTCTCGGCGCGGCGTCACACTGCCCGTACGCTGTCCCAGTGGCAGAACCAGTGGTGCGCATCCCGGATGCGAAGGTCGCCCTGTCGACGGCTTCCGTCTACCCGGAGTCGACGGCGACGGCCTTCGAGATCGCCGCGCGTCTTGGTTACGACGGTGTCGAGATCATGGTGTGGACCGACCCCGTCAGCCAGGACATCGAGGCGTTGCGACGGCTCTCGGACTACCACCAGGTGCCGATCCTGGCCGTCCACGCGCCCTGTCTGCTGATCACGCAGCGCGTCTGGTCCACCGATCCGTGGGTGAAGCTCCAGCGTGCCCGTGCCGCCGCTGAGAAGCTCGGGGCGACGACCGTCGTCGTCCACCCGCCGTTTCGTTGGCAGCGCAACTACGCGCGCGACTTCGTCACCGGGATCTGGCGCATGGCGGACGAGACGGATGTGCGGTTCGCCGTCGAGAACATGTACCCCTGGCGCTACCGGGACCGCGAGATGCTGGCGTACGCCCCCGACTGGGACGTCACCAACGACGACTACCGCCACTTCACTGTGGACCTGTCGCACACCGCGACGGCCCGCACGGACGGCATGGCGATGGTCGACCGGATGGGCGATCGGCTCGCCCACATCCATCTCGCCGACGGCAAGGGCTCCAACAAGGACGAGCACCTGGTGCCCGGCCGCGGCGACCAGCCCTGCGCCGAACTCCTGGAACACCTGGCCCGTACCGGCTTCGGCGGCCATGTCGTCATCGAGGTCAACACCCGCCGCGCCATGTCCACCGCCGAACGCGAGGCCGACCTGGCGGAGGCGCTGGCCTTCACCCGGCTCCACCTGGCGTCGTCCTCGGCCGAGGCGCCGCGCCCATGACCGGTGGCCACACCGATCCCACTGATCCCACCGGCCCCGCCCCCAAGCGCCGCGGCCGCCCCTCCCGTACGGCCGGGACCACCGGCCCCGACGCCCGCACCCGCATCCTGGAGGCGGCCCGCACCGAGTTCGCGGAGCGCGGCTACGACAAGACGTCGATCCGGGGCATCGCCAAGGCGGCAGGCGTCGACTCCGCCCTCGTCCACCACTACTTCGGTACGAAGGACGAGGTCTTCGCGGCCGCCATCGAGCTCTCCTTCGAGCCGGCCCTGGTGATTCCGGCCATCCTCGGCAGCGGCACGGACGGCTTGGGGGAGCGGCTGGCCCGCTACTTCATCGCCGTATGGGAGAACCCGGCGTCCAGGGCACCCCTGCTGGCGATCATGCGGTCCGCACTGACGCACGAGGCGGCGGCGAAGGTCCTCCGCGGCTTCGTCCTGCGCCGCCTCCTGGAACGCATCGCGGAGGCACTGGACGTACCGGACGCGACGTTCCGCGCGGAACTGGCTGCCTCGCACATGCTCGGGATCGCGATGCTGCGCTACGTCATCCGGGCGGAACCACTTGCTTCGGCGCCCCCGGAGAAGATCATCGAGATGGTGGCACCGACACTGCAGCGCTACCTGACGGAACCCTGACACTTCAGCCTCGTCGGCTACCCCTCAGCTACATCCAGCCCCTTCGGCACTTGAGGAGCGAGGTCCGGGGCGGAGCCCCGGTTCCGGGAAGGGGCGGGAAGGCGGCCGGCCCCCCGCGGCGGCCCACTCGCCGTGCACCTCCCACCGCACCCTCGATTCCCCGGCCCACCCACCGAGCACCCCATCCCGCATACCGGACACCGTGTCCAGATCTTGGAGCCGGAGGCGTAGGCTCGGAAGCAGTCTTTTCTGTCGAAGGAGCGAGAGACGATGCCCCAGCTGAGGTCCCGCACTGTCACCCACGGCCGCAACATGGCGGGCGCCCGCGCCCTTATGCGGGCCTCGGGCGTAGCGAGCGAGGACATCGGCAAGCCGATCATCGCTGTGGCCAACTCCTTCACCGAGTTCGTCCCCGGCCACACCCACCTCGCCCCGGTGGGCAGGATCGTCTCCGACGCCATCAGGGCCGCAGGCGCCGTTCCCCGCGAGTTCAACACCATCGCCGTCGACGACGGCATCGCGATGGGCCACGCCGGGATGCTCTACTCGCTCCCCTCCCGCGACCTGATCGCCGACTCCGTCGAGTACATGGTCGAGGCGCACTGCGCGGACGCGCTGATCTGCATCTCCAACTGCGACAAGATCACGCCCGGCATGCTGATGGCCGCGATGCGCATGAACATCCCGACGGTCTTCGTCTCCGGCGGCCCGATGGAGGCCGGCCAGGCCACCCTCGTCGACGGCACGGTCCGCAAGCTCGACCTGATCAACGCGATCAGCGACGCCGTCAACGAGAACGTCTCGGACGAGGACATCCTCCGTATCGAGGAGAACGCCTGTCCCACCTGCGGCAGCTGTTCCGGCATGTTCACCGCCAACTCGATGAACTGCCTGACCGAGGTCCTCGGCCTCTCCCTCCCCGGTAATGGCTCCGTCCTCGCCACCCACACCGCCCGCAAGGCGCTGTACGAGGACGCCGGCCGCACGGTCGTAGAGATCACCAAGCGCTACTACGAGCAGGACGACGCGACAGTCCTGCCGCGCTCCATCGGCACCCGCGCCGCGTTCGACAACGCGATGGCGCTGGACATCGCCATGGGCGGCTCCACCAACACGATCCTGCACCTGCTCGCCGCAGCGCAGGAGGCCGAGCTCGCCTACGACCTCGAAGACATCAACGAGGTCTCGCGCCGCGTCCCCTGCCTGTCGAAGGTTGCGCCCAACGTGGCCCCCGGCGGCACCTACTACATGGAGGACGTCCACCGGGCGGGCGGCGTCCCGGCCATCCTCGGTGAGCTCTACCGCGGCGGTCTGCTCAACGAGGACGTGCACTCGGTGCACTCCGCCACCCTCGGCGAGTGGCTGAAGAACTGGGACGTCCGGGGCGGCTCCCCGTCCCCCGAGGCCGTCGAACTGTGGCACGCGGCCCCCGGATGCGTGCGTTCGGCGACGGCCTTCTCGCAGTCCGAGCGCTGGGACACCCTCGACCTGGACGCGGCGGGCGGCTGCATCCGCGACCTGGAGCACGCGTACTCCAAGGACGGCGGCCTCGCGGTCCTCAAGGGGAATCTCGCCGAGGACGGCTGCGTCGTGAAGACGGCGGGCGTCGACGAGTCGATCTGGACCTTCGAGGGCCCGGCGGTCGTCTGCGAGTCGCAGGACGAGGCCGTCGACAAGATCCTCCGTAAGGAGATCAAGGAGGGCGACGTCGTCGTCATCCGTTACGAGGGTCCGCGCGGCGGTCCCGGCATGCAGGAGATGCTCTACCCCACCTCCTTCCTGAAGGGCCGAGGCCTCGGCAAGAGCTGTGCGCTCGTCACCGACGGTCGCTTCTCCGGTGGCACGTCGGGCCTGTCGATCGGCCACGCATCGCCGGAGGCGGCGTCGGGCGGCACGATCGCGCTGGTCGAGGACGGCGACCGGATCAGGATCGACATCCCGAACCGCTCGATCGAGCTCCTCGTTCCCGAAGCCGAGCTGACCACCCGCCGCGAGGCGCTGAACGGCGTGTACGCGCCGAAGGACCGCGACCGCAAGGTCAGCGCGGCGCTGCGCGCGTACGCGGCGATGGCGACGAGCGCGGACCGGGGTGCGGTGCGGGACGTGTCCAGGCTCGGCTGAACAAGGCTGAACAAGGCTGACCGAGGCAGCCGCGAACGCTGCCGCCGGACCCCGCTCTCACCAGTGAGCGGGGTCCTGTCCGTCGACGGCGAACACGGACCCGTCGGGCGCGGTACCGAAGACGGTCCGGCCGGCGGCGACAGGGGCGGGCAGCGCCGACGCGTACGTGAGCTTCCCGTCCCGGAGCCGGGGGCTCGTCTGGCCCAGCAGCGTTCCGCGCTCGGTGTCCACGGCGAGCAGCCGCCCGTCCGCCGCCGAGAAGTAAAGCCGGTTCCCGGTGGCGAGAACGGGCGCCGACGTCCGCCCGGCAGCGGTCTCCAGCTGCCAGCGAACAGCCCCGTCGCCTGCCGGGCGCGTGTCTACGGCGACCAGGGTCCCGCCGTGCGCCAGCAGATACGCGGTGTCCCCGCCCATCACGACCTCCGGTTCGTTCATCCGGAACGGCAGCGCCACCCGTGCGACGTGCTTGCGTTCCGGGTCGTAGCGGACGAGCCCGACGGTCTGGGCGTCCCCGTTCATGGACGTCAGGACGAGCGCACCGTCCGAGGTCCCCACCGGAGTGAGCATTCCGTCCAGCCGCCGCTGCCATGCCGCGTGCCCCGTTGCCGCATCGACGGCCGTGACCAGCGTCGTGGACCCGTAGGCCGAGTGCTCGAAGGCGTAGGCCAGCCCCGATCCTTCGTCGTACAGCGCGTAGTCCGGCCGCTGGTGCCCGGTGAGCGGATGCCGCCAGAGGGACACGCCGGTCGCGGAGTCGAGCGCTTCGGTCGTGCCGTCCTCACTGACCAGCAGCAGCGTGTCACCCGCGGCGAAGGGGGCGCCGAGATACGGGGAGAGATCAGCGTCCCAGACCTGTTCGCCCTTGGCGGGGTCGTACGCCCGGAGCTTCCCGCCCGGCACCGCCGTATGCACCAGACCGCCGGAGACCGACACCACGCCGACCGACGGGGTGTCCCCGGCGGGACCGTGACGGGACCACAGCACCCGGCCGTCCGCGGGATCCAACCGGGCGGCGCCGATACCGCCCGCCGCGCAGTACAGCGCCGCGGGCGGGCCGGATGCCTCCTCGCCGGCACCGCCCGCCGAGGAACAGACCGGCGTGGAGCTGCCCGAGGCCGGCAGCGGCGTCCGCCACGGCGCGAACGCCGCTGCCGAGCCCTTGGTGCCGCCTGACTCACCCGACTCACCGGACCCTTCCGACTCACCCGAGCCACCTGAGTCGCCCACCACCCCGGCAGCCCACACCCCACCGGCACCCATGACGAGCAGCGCCGCAACGGATGCCAGCCACCGCCGCTTGCCGGCACCGCTCGCGGTCGCCTTCCTGCCCCGCGCCGCCGCGCCCGCGCCTGCATGCGTGTCCGCATCCGCACCCGCCCCCGGCGCGCTCTCCGGCCCCGACACCGCCGGAGCTTCGACAGCACCCGGCCGCCGTTGCGACGGTATGAACGCGGCGGCGTCGTACGAAGGAGGGCGCAGCGCCGCCATGATGTCGTCCGGAGTGGGCCGCTCCGCAGGGTCCTTCGCCAGGCACTGGCCGATCAGCGGCGCCAGATCGGTCGGCACCCCCGCCAGATCGGCCTCGTCGTGCACCACCTGGTAGGCCACGATGTACGGGCTGTCGGAGTCGAAGGGCCCCCGGCCGGTCGCCGCATGGACGAGCACGGCCCCCAGGGCGAACACGTCCGCGGCGGGCCCGACTTCACGCGGCCGCTGGAACTGCTCGGGCGCCATGTACGGCGGCGAGCCGATCAGCTTGCCCGTCTCGGTGCGCAGATCGCTGTCGTACGGCCGGGAGATCCCGAAGTCGATGACCTTGGGCCCGGAGTCGGAGAGCAGCACATTGCTCGGCTTGAGGTCGCGGTGGATCACCCCGGCCCGATGGATGTCGCGCAGCGCCTCGGCAAGTCCCGCCGTCAGCCTGCGCAGTTCGGCGGGGGCCATCGGCCCGTTCCGCTTCACCTGGTCGGAGAGCGTGGGGCCGGGCACGTACAGAGTGGCCATCCACGGCCGTGCGGCGTCCGGATCGGCATCGACGACCGGTGCCGTGAAGGCCCCGCTGACCCGCCTCGCCGCCCCGACCTCCTGCCGGAAGCGTGCCCTGAACTCAGGGTCTGCCGAATAGTGCCGGTGCACCACCTTGACGGCGAGCTGCAGCCCCGAGGTGGAGCGTGCCAGGTGTACGACGCCCATGCCGCCCGCGCCGAGACATGCCTCAAGGCGGTAATGACCGGCGTACTCCGGATGCTCCGCTTCCGGATTGGCTCCGGTACCTCGCAGCGGCGGCATCGCCCACCCCCGTGTGTTCGTCCGCAAGCGCGACGCACGGAGCCTAGTCGATGGTGCGTGCGAAACGGGCGGGGCTTGTAGCCTGCGCGTCGTACACACCGTCTCTCAACGGGGGAGGGCCTCACGGCCATGGAAGAGCACACCGACATCACCACCGGCACCACCGACGCGGCCGAGGACGTGGCCGCGCTCGCCGGCACCGACGACGTCACCAGGTACCCCATCGCACCGGGCTACCGGGTCAACGTCCGCACGGGACCGGGCACCCAGTACGGCATCGTCAGGACGCTTCCGTACGGAATGAAGGTTCCGGTCTACTGCCAGAAGCCGGGGGAGCGGGTCACCGGCCCGTACGGCACCTCGAACCTCTGGGACAACATCGCCAACGGCCAGTTCGTGGCGGACGTCTACGTCCACACGGGCAGCGACGGCTACATCGCCCCGCGCTGCGACTGACCGGGACCGCGACCGGGACCGGGACCGTGACGGGACGGCGATCGGGACTGTGACGGGGACGACGATCGGGACCGGGACCGGGACCGCCCGGGGATAATCGACCCCGTGAGCGAGAACAGCGAAGCCCCCGGCCCCGGCGCCATGCCCGGCAGCACTGCGCCCGGCTCCACCACGCCCGGCCCGCAGCCCGAGCCCCTGCTCTTCTTCGGTACGACCTGGGTCGACCACGACGGGGGCTACGGGCTGCGACGCGTCGGGGCGGCGGTGGGCTCCCTCGCGGCCGCGGTCGCCGCCTGCTTCGTACTCCGCTTCGCCTTCCAGGGACTGGAGATCGCCGACGTCGGCAACCTCGTCGGCATCCTGGTCGTCCTGATGTTCGCCATCTGCAGCGCCATCGCCTTCCGTAAGACGTGGGAAGGCTTCAGCCGCCGCCCGGCCGATCCGGCGCGCGAGGCCAATCTGCGCGGCCTCAAGACCATCGGCTTCGTCGGCTCACTGATTGCGTACTTCCTCCGTACGTTCAAGGAGGCACCGGGCGAGCAACTGCGCCGTACTGAGTACGAGACGGCCCTGGCCCGCTACGCGAAGCGCCGCTCGGCCCGCACCGGAAACCCGGCCTCCCGCAAGACCACCAAGGGAAAGCGACCCAAGCGCAAGTAGCGCGGCCCCACGAGCGCGGGTCAAGCCCCGCGAGCACCGGCGCAAGGCCCCCGCGCGGGCCACGATGGCCCCATGCTTCCTTCCGGCTCCGGCTCCCACTCCGATTTCCGGGCAGGCACCTCCTCACCTGCCTCCCCGGCCCCACCCCGCGCCCTCTCCTTCGACCGCGCAGCCGCCCAGTACGCCGCGGCCCGCCCCGGCTACCCGCCCGCCCTCTTCGACACCGTCGAGGAACTGGCCGGCCGCCCCCTGCGTGGCGCCCGCACCATCGACGTCGGCGCGGGCACGGGTATCTCCACCCGACTTCTCCACGACCGGGGCGCGCGGGTCACCGCAGTCGAACCGGGCCCCGGCATGGCGGAAGAACTGCACCGGGCACTCCCGTACGTGCCGATCGTGCGCGGCGACGGCAACCGCCTCCCCATCGCCACCGCATCGGCCGATCTGATCACGTATGCCCAGTCCTGGCACTGGACCGACCGGAACCGCGCCACCCCCGAGGCCCTGCGCGTACTGCGCCCCGGCGGCGCACTCGCCCTCTGGTGGAATGTCTCCGACCACTCCGTCCCCTGGATCGCCGAGCAGGACGCCCGCCTCCGCCGCTTCTTCGGTGCCGACGAGGGCGCCCACGGCTCGCCCGTCCGCTCCCGCCATCTGCCGTCCGAGCTCGGCTTCGTGCACCGCACGGTGCCCTGGACCCGACGGGTGTCCCTCGACACCCACCTCGCCAACCTCGGCAGCCACTCCGCCTTCCTCGTCCTCGGTGAGGAACCCACGCACCGATTCCTCGACGAGGAGCTCGACCGGCTGGCGGAGCTCTTCCCGGACGGCACGGTCGAGGAGAGTTACGTGGTCGACCTGAGCGTGGCGATCCGCCCGGGCTCGACCCCGGCCCCACCCCCACCGCGCTCCTGATCCGCACGCCGAAGGGCCTCACACGCCTCCCGCTCCGCGGCCCGGCCCTGAAGGGCCGCGGCGCATGCGTGGTCGGTGTGGTGCAGCCCGCTGAGGTCCAGCACGACGGCCCGGTCGTGCTCTTGACGGACAGACATCGCCAGGATCAAAATTCATCACATGATGAATTCTCCGGGTGTCGCCATCGAGGCCCGCGGCCTCACCGTCGCGCGAGGCAACCGCACCGTCCTCCGCGACCTTGACTTCACCGTCGAACCCGGCAGGATCACCGGCCTCCTGGGCCCCTCCGGCTGCGGCAAATCCACCCTGATGCGTGCCGTCGTGGGCACCCAGGCCAAGGTCACGGGCACCCTCGACGTGCTCGGCAGCCCCGCAGGACACCCCACCCTCCGCCCGCGCATCGGGTACGTCACCCAGGCCCCGTCCGTCTACACCGACCTGACAGTCCGGCAGAACCTCGACTACTTCGCGGCGATCCTCCAGCCGGGCCGCCGCCACCGGGACGCCCGCCGCGCCGCCGTCGCCCGCGCGATCGCCGAGGTCGACCTGTCCGGCCACGCCGACGCGCTGGCCGGCACCCTCTCCGGCGGCCAGCTCACCCGTGTCTCCCTCGCCGTGGCCCTGCTCGGTACCCCCGAACTCCTGGTCCTCGACGAACCGACCGTCGGTCTGGACCCGGTACTCCGCCGGGACCTGTGGAACCTCTTCCACGCCCTCGCCGCCGACCGCGGCACCACACTCCTCGTCTCCTCCCACGTCATGGACGAGGCCGAGCGCTGCCACCGGCTGCTTCTCATGCGCGAGGGCGAGATCCTCGCCGATGACACCCCCGAGGCGCTGCGCACCGCCGCCCACGCCGCCACCGTCGAAGAGGCGTTTCTCCACCTGGTCGACGAAGCCGCCACCCGTCAGGAGACCGTCCGATGAGCACCCCGCAGCCCCACCCGGCCGCACCACCCCTCAGCCCCGCCCGCACGCTCGCCACCGCCGCCCGCGTTCTGCGCCAGCTGACCCACGACCCCCGCACCGTCGCGCTGCTCCTCCTGATCCCGGTCGTGATGATCACGCTGCTCCGGTACGTGTTCGACGGCAGCCCCCGCACCTTCGACGCCATCGGCGCCTCGCTCCTCGGCATCTTCCCGCTGATCACGATGTTCCTGGTGACCTCGATCGCCACCCTGCGCGAACGCACCTCCGGCACCCTCGAACGCCTCCTCGCCATGCCGCTCGGCAAGGGCGACCTGATCGGCGGCTATGCCCTGGCCTTCGGCGCCGTCGCGATCGTCCAGTCCCTCCTGGCCACCGCACTCTCGGTCTGGGTGCTCGGCCTGGACGTCACCGGCTCACCGTGGCTGCTGCTCCTGGTCGCCGTGCTCGACGCCCTGCTCGGCACGGCACTGGGCCTCTTCGTCTCCGCCTTCGCCGCATCCGAGTTCCAGGCCGTCCAGTTCATGCCGGCCGTGATCTTCCCGCAGCTCCTGCTCTGCGGACTGTTCATCGCACGCGACCGGATGGCGCCCGTCCTCGAAGCCATCTCGAACGTCCTGCCCATGTCGTACGCGGTCGACGGCATGAACGAGGTCCTCCACCACACCGACGTCACCGGCGACTTCATCCGCGACGTCCTGGTCGTCGCGGGCTGCGCCCTGCTCGTCCTCACCCTCGGCGCGGCCACGCTCCGCCGACGTACCGCCTGACCGGCCCCGGTGCGAGGATGACGGACACGAGCACCGAGAACCGTCAGCACGACGCACCGAGAACCGCGAGCACCGCCCGGAGGGTGAACCGCATGACCCAGACAGTTGCAGTCCTCGGCACCGGCAAAATCGGCGAGGCCCTGCTCAGCGGCATGATCCGGGCAGGCTGGCGCCCGGCGAACCTGCTGGTCACCACCCGCCGCTCCGAGCGTGCCGAGGAACTCCACAGCCGCTACGGCGTCGATTCCGTCACCAACGCCGAGGCCGCCAAGCGCGCCGACATCCTCATCCTCGCGGTCAAGCCCCAGGACATGGGCCGGCTCCTGGACGAGCTCGCCGAACACGTCACCGCTGACCGCCTGGTCATCAGCGCTGCCGCAGGCATCACAACCGCCTTCATCGAGGACCGCCTCGCCGCGAGTACCCCGGTCGTACGCGTCATGCCGAACACCCCCGTCCTCGTCGACGAGGGCATGTCCGTCATCTCCGCGGGCAGCCACGCCACCACCGAACACCTCGCCACCGCCGAGGCGATCTTCGGCGGCGTCGGCAAGACCCTGCGCGTCCCCGAGTCCCAGCAGGACGCGGCCACCGCCCTCTCCGGGTCGGGGCCGGCGTACTTCTACTTCCTCGTCGAGGCGATGACCGACGCGGGCATCCTGCTCGGCCTGCCCCGCGCCCAGGCCCACGACCTGATCGTCCAGGCCGCCATCGGCGCCGCCGTGATGCTCCGCGACAGCGGCGAACATCCGGTCAAGCTGCGCGAAGCCGTCACCAGCCCGGCCGGTACCACCATCAGCGCCATCCGCGAGCTGGAGAACCACGGCGTACGAGCTGCCCTCATCGCCGCCCTCGAAGCAGCCCGCGACCGCAGCCGCGAGCTGGCCTCGGGCAACGGCTGACTCTCACTTCCCGGCGGCAGCCACCAGCTCCGCACTGCGCACCACCTTCGCGAAACCGCCGCCGTGCAACGACACGGCGGTGGCCCGCGCCAGCTCGTCCGCGCTCAGCACCCACCCCCACGGCCCGACCCCGTCGAAGGTGTACGTCGCATCCAGCGCGAAGAACACCTCATACCCGAGGTTCCCTCCCATCCGCGCCGTCGTCTCCGCGCACATATTGGTCTGGATCCCGGCCACCACGATCTGCCGCACCCCGCCCCGATCCAGCCACGCCCCGAGATCGGGCGCCCCGTAGAAGGCGGAGTTCACGCTCTTCGTCAGCAACAGCTCGGGCCCACCGCCCTTCCCCCGCCGCTCCTCCACGTACCCCTTGAAGCCGTTGCCCGGCTGCCCCACCCGCAACGGCGAATCCGGCTTGGGCGAGTCATGCCGTACGAACACCACGGGCCGTCCACTCGCCTGCCAGGCATCGATCAGCCCCGCAATGTTCCGATCGGCCCCGGGATTGTTCCGCGGCCCCCAGTACGCCTCCTCCTCAAAACCTTCCTGTACGTCCACCACGACCAGTGCTGCGTTGTCTGCGATCTCCATACGAACGATGCTGCCGCGCCGCACCCCTGTGACCCAGAGGTCAAAAAGCCATCCATCGATGCTTTACTGCCACCATGCCCACGACTGGCCGCCCACCCACCCGCATAGCGCTCGTCTCCTTCCCGGGCATCCGTGCGTTCGACGTCTCCGTCGTCACGGAGGTCTGGGGAGTGGATCGCACCGACCGCGGCGTCCCGCCCTTCGACCTGCGCCGCGCCGCCGCGGACCCGGCCCCCATCCCCCTGCGCGGCGGCCTCTCCCTCACCCCCGACCGCACGCTCGCCTGGCTCACCCGTGCCGACCTGATCGTCGTCCCAGGCCTCGACGACCACCTGACACCGGCCCCTGAACCGGTCCTCGAAGCGCTGCGTCGTGCCCATGCCCGAGCCACCCCCATCGCGGCCCTCTGCGGCGGAGCCTTCACCCTCGCCCAGGCCGGCCTCCTCGACGGCCGCCAGGCAGTCACCCACTGGAACCTCACCGACCTCCTGCGCACCCGCCACCCCCACGTGACGGTCGTCCAGGACGCCCTGTTCCTCCACGACGACAACATCTGGACGTCAGCGGGCACCGCGGCCGGCATCGACCTCTGCCTCCATCTCGTACGTACGGCCCACGGCGCGGAGACGGCCGCGACGATCGCCCGCTCGATGGTCACGGCCCCCTTCCGCACCGGCACCCAGGCCCAGTTCATCGAGCACCCCACGCCCCACACCGACCGCGACGCCGACACCCTCGCCTCGGTACGGGCCTTCGCCCTGACCCGTCTGGCCGAACCCCACACGGTCGCCGACCTCGCCGCGCACGCCGGAATGTCCCCCCGCTCCTTCGCCCGCCACTTCCAGGCCACCACCGGCACGACCCCGCTCCGGTGGCTGATCATCCAACGCGTGGCCGCAGCCCAGAAGCTCCTGGAGCAGACGGACCTGCCCCTCCCCGAGGTCGCCCGCCGCACCGGCTTCGGCAGCGAGGTCACCATGCGCCAGCACTTCGCCGCCCACGTCTCCACCAGCCCCCGCGACTACCGCCTGGCCTTCCATCAGAAACCGGGCAGGCCCGAGGTTGACACGACACGCCCACATCCGTAATGTTCTCCGGGTTGCCCGACGTGAGCGCCGACTCCGATCGGTCCCCGGGCAGCCATTCCGCAGTAACCACATCTGGTCAGCGACATCTGTCGCCAGACTTTCTGTGCGTATTTGCGAAATGAAGAGTCCGCGTTCGAAGGAGCGCGACCCCGATTAGCGTCGAGGCCCAGGATTCGCTAAAGTCTCACTCGTCGGAACGGCCCAACAGCCGGGAAGACAAACCCCGCTGACTGGGAATCAGGCCCGAAAGGATCTGATAGAGTCGGACTCGCCGGAAAGGGAAACGCGAAAGCGAAGAACTGGAAAGCGGCCCCGCTTCGACCGGGAATCGGACACGAAAGAGTCTGATAGAGTCGGAAACGCAAGATCGAAGGGAAAAGCCCGGAGGAAAGCCCGTGAGGGTGAGTACAAAGGAAGCGTCCGTTCCTTGAGAACTCAACAGCGTGCCAAAAGTCAACGCCAGATATGTTGATACCCCGGCCTGCTTCGGCAGGTTGGTGGTTCCTTTGAAAGTCCTGCCGGGCCTCATGGTTCCGGTGGGCAATTTACACAGCGAGGACGCTGTGAACGATCGGTCTTATTCCGGCTGATCGTTCCGCTCTCGTGATGTGTGTCCCGATTACGGGAAAACATTCACGGAGAGTTTGATCCTGGCTCAGGACGAACGCTGGCGGCGTGCTTAACACATGCAAGTCGAACGATGAAGCCCTTCGGGGTGGATTAGTGGCGAACGGGTGAGTAACACGTGGGCAATCTGCCCTTCACTCTGGGACAAGCCCTGGAAACGGGGTCTAATACCGGATAACACTCTGTCCCGCATGGGACGGGGTTGAAAGCTCCGGCGGTGAAGGATGAGCCCGCGGCCTATCAGCTTGTTGGTGGGGTGATGGCCTACCAAGGCGACGACGGGTAGCCGGCCTGAGAGGGCGACCGGCCACACTGGGACTGAGACACGGCCCAGACTCCTACGGGAGGCAGCAGTGGGGAATATTGCACAATGGGCGAAAGCCTGATGCAGCGACGCCGCGTGAGGGATGACGGCCTTCGGGTTGTAAACCTCTTTCAGCAGGGAAGAAGCGAGAGTGACGGTACCTGCAGAAGAAGCGCCGGCTAACTACGTGCCAGCAGCCGCGGTAATACGTAGGGCGCAAGCGTTGTCCGGAATTATTGGGCGTAAAGAGCTCGTAGGCGGCTTGTTGCGTCGGTTGTGAAAGCCCGGGGCTTAACCCCGGGTCTGCAGTCGATACGGGCAGGCTAGAGTGTGGTAGGGGAGATCGGAATTCCTGGTGTAGCGGTGAAATGCGCAGATATCAGGAGGAACACCGGTGGCGAAGGCGGATCTCTGGGCCATTACTGACGCTGAGGAGCGAAAGCGTGGGGAGCGAACAGGATTAGATACCCTGGTAGTCCACGCCGTAAACGTTGGGAACTAGGTGTTGGCGACATTCCACGTCGTCGGTGCCGCAGCTAACGCATTAAGTTCCCCGCCTGGGGAGTACGGCCGCAAGGCTAAAACTCAAAGGAATTGACGGGGGCCCGCACAAGCAGCGGAGCATGTGGCTTAATTCGACGCAACGCGAAGAACCTTACCAAGGCTTGACATACACCGGAAAGCATCAGAGATGGTGCCCCCCTTGTGGTCGGTGTACAGGTGGTGCATGGCTGTCGTCAGCTCGTGTCGTGAGATGTTGGGTTAAGTCCCGCAACGAGCGCAACCCTTGTTCTGTGTTGCCAGCATGCCCTTCGGGGTGATGGGGACTCACAGGAGACTGCCGGGGTCAACTCGGAGGAAGGTGGGGACGACGTCAAGTCATCATGCCCCTTATGTCTTGGGCTGCACACGTGCTACAATGGCCGGTACAATGAGCTGCGATGCCGCGAGGCGGAGCGAATCTCAAAAAGCCGGTCTCAGTTCGGATTGGGGTCTGCAACTCGACCCCATGAAGTCGGAGTTGCTAGTAATCGCAGATCAGCATTGCTGCGGTGAATACGTTCCCGGGCCTTGTACACACCGCCCGTCACGTCACGAAAGTCGGTAACACCCGAAGCCGGTGGCCCAACCCCTTGTGGGAGGGAGCTGTCGAAGGTGGGACTGGCGATTGGGACGAAGTCGTAACAAGGTAGCCGTACCGGAAGGTGCGGCTGGATCACCTCCTTTCTAAGGAGCACTTCTTACCAAGCTTGCTTGGTCAGAGGCCACTACGTCGGCAAATGTCCGGCGGTGGTTGCTCATGGGTGGAACGTTGACTATTCGGCACGACAGGTTGTTTTTCACTAGTACTGCTTCGGCGTGGAACGTGGGAAGGGATCGGTTGTGTCGGGCACGTTGTTGGGTGTCTGAGGGTACGGCCGTCATGGTCGCCTTCAGTTGCCGGTCCCAGTGAACTCGTCCTTCGGGGTGGGGTGATGGGTGGCTGGTCGTTGTTTGAGAACTGCACAGTGGACGCGAGCATCTGTGGCCAAGTTTTTAAGGGCGCACGGTGGATGCCTTGGCACCAGGAACCGATGAAGGACGTGGGAGGCCACGATAGGCCCCGGGGAGCTGTCAACCGAGCTTTGATCCGGGGGTGTCCGAATGGGGAAACCCGGCAGTCGTCATGGGCTGTCACCCGCTGCTGAACACATAGGCAGTGTGGAGGGAACGAGGGGAAGTGAAACATCTCAGTACCCTCAGGAAGAGAAAACAACCGTGATTCCGGGAGTAGTGGCGAGCGAAACTGGATGAGGCCAAACCGTATGCGTGTGATACCCGGCAGGGGTTGCGCATGCGGGGTTGTGGGATCTCTTTTTCACGGTCTGCCGGCTGTGAGACGAGTCAGAAACCGTTGATGTAGGCGAAGGACATGCGAAAGGTCCGGCGTAGAGGGTAAGACCCCCGTAGCTGAAACATTGACGGCTCGTTTAAGAGACACCCAAGTAGCACGGGGCCCGAGAAATCCCGTGTGAATCTGGCGGGACCACCCGCTAAGCCTAAATATTCCCTGGTGACCGATAGCGGATAGTACCGTGAGGGAATGGTGAAAAGTACCGCGGGAGCGGAGTGAAATAGTACCTGAAACCGTGTGCCTACAAGCCGTGGGAGCGTCGCTGTATGTGCTTGCACATGCAGTCGTGACTGCGTGCCTTTTGAAGAATGAGCCTGCGAGTTTGCGGTGTGTTGCGAGGTTAACCCGTGTGGGGAAGCCGTAGCGAAAGCGAGTCCGAATAGGGCGTTTCAGTAGCACGCTCAAGACCCGAAGCGGAGTGATCTAGCCATGGGCAGGTTGAAGCGGAGGTAAGACTTCGTGGAGGACCGAACCCACCAGGGTTGAAAACCTGGGGGATGACCTGTGGTTAGGGGTGAAAGGCCAATCAAACTCCGTGATAGCTGGTTCTCCCCGAAATGCATTTAGGTGCAGCGTCGTGTGTTTCTTGCCGGAGGTAGAGCACTGGATAGGCGATGGGCCCTACCGGGTTACTGACCTTAGCCAAACTCCGAATGCCGGTAAGTGAGAGCGCGGCAGTGAGACTGTGGGGGATAAGCTCCATGGTCGAGAGGGAAACAGCCCAGAGCATCGACTAAGGCCCCTAAGCGTACGCTAAGTGGGAAAGGATGTGGAGTCGCAGAGACAACCAGGAGGTTGGCTTAGAAGCAGCCACCCTTGAAAGAGTGCGTAATAGCTCACTGGTCAAGTGATTCCGCGCCGACAATGTAGCGGGGCTCAAGCGTACCGCCGAAGTCGTGTCATTCATACGTTAAGGGCTAACGCCTGTGTGGATGGGTAGGGGAGCGTCGTGTGCCGGGTGAAGCAGCCGCGGAAGCGAGTTGTGGACGGTTCACGAGTGAGAATGCAGGCATGAGTAGCGATACACACGTGAGAAACGTGTGCGCCGATTGACTAAGGGTTCCTGGGTCAAGCTGATCTGCCCAGGGTAAGTCGGGACCTAAGGCGAGGCCGACAGGCGTAGTCGATGGACAACCGGTTGATATTCCGGTACCCGCTTTGAAACGCCCAATACTGAATCAGGCGATGCTAAGTCCGTGAAGCCGGCCCGATCTCTTCGGAGTTGAGGGTAGTGGTGGAGCCGACGAACCAGACTTGTACTAGGTAAGCGATGGGGTGACGCAGGAAGGTAGTCCAGCCCGGGCGGTGGTAGTCCCGGGGTAAGGGTGTAGGCCGTGTGGTAGGTAAATCCGTCACACGTTAAGGCTGAGACCTGATGCCGAGCCGATTGTGGTGAAGTGGATGATCCTATGCTGTCGAGAAAAGCCTCTAGCGAGTTTCATGGCGGCCCGTACCCTAAACCGACTCAGGTGGTCAGGTAGAGAATACCGAGGCGTTCGGGTGAACTATGGTTAAGGAACTCGGCAAAATGCCCCCGTAACTTCGGGAGAAGGGGGGCCATCACTGGTGATCCGATTTGCTCGGTGAGCTGGGGGTGGCCGCAGAGACCAGCGAGAAGCGACTGTTTACTAAAAACACAGGTCCGTGCGAAGCCGTAAGGCGATGTATACGGACTGACGCCTGCCCGGTGCTGGAACGTTAAGGGGACCGGTTAGCTGACTTTCGGGTCGGCGAAGCTGAGAACTTAAGCGCCAGTAAACGGCGGTGGTAACTATAACCATCCTAAGGTAGCGAAATTCCTTGTCGGGTAAGTTCCGACCTGCACGAATGGCGTAACGACTTCTCGACTGTCTCAACCATAGGCCCGGTGAAATTGCACTACGAGTAAAGATGCTCGTTTCGCGCAGCAGGACGGAAAGACCCCGGGACCTTTACTACAGTTTGATATTGGTGTTCGGTTCGGCTTGTGTAGGATAGGTGGGAGACTTTGAAGCAGCCACGCCAGTGGTTGTGGAGTCGCCGTTGAAATACCACTCTGGTCGTGCTGGATGTCTAACCTGGGTCCGTGATCCGGATCAGGGACAGTGTCTGATGGGTAGTTTAACTGGGGCGGTTGCCTCCTAAAGAGTAACGGAGGCGCCCAAAGGTTCCCTCAGCCTGGTTGGCAATCAGGTGTTGAGTGTAAGTGCACAAGGGAGCTTGACTGTGAGACCGACGGGTCGAGCAGGGACGAAAGTCGGGACTAGTGATCCGGCAGTGGCTTGTGGAAGCGCTGTCGCTCAACGGATAAAAGGTACCCCGGGGATAACAGGCTGATCTTCCCCAAGAGTCCATATCGACGGGATGGTTTGGCACCTCGATGTCGGCTCGTCGCATCCTGGGGCTGGAGTCGGTCCCAAGGGTTGGGCTGTTCGCCCATTAAAGCGGTACGCGAGCTGGGTTTAGAACGTCGTGAGACAGTTCGGTCCCTATCCGCTGTGCGCGTAGGAATATTGAGAAGGGCTGTCCCTAGTACGAGAGGACCGGGACGGACGAACCTCTGGTGTGCCAGTTGTCCTGCCAAGGGCATGGCTGGTTGGCTACGTTCGGAAAGGATAACCGCTGAAAGCATCTAAGCGGGAAGCCTGCTTCGAGATGAGTATTCCCACCAACTTGATTGGTTAAGGCTCCCAGTAGACGACTGGGTTGATAGGCCAGATGTGGAAGCCCGGTAACGGGTGGAGCTGACTGGTACTAATAGGCCGAGGGCTTGTCCTCAGTTGCTCGCGTCCACTGTGTTTGTTCTGAAATAACGAACGGCCGTGTTGTGTTCCGGTGTTGGTTAATTTCATAGTGTTTCGGTGGTCATTGCGTTAGGGAAACGCCCGGTTACATTCCGAACCCGGAAGCTAAGCCTTTCAGCGCCGATGGTACTGCAGGGGGGACCCTGTGGGAGAGTAGGACGCCGCCGAACTCCTTTTACGGGAAAGCCCCGTGCCCTTGTGGCACGGGGCTTTTCTGCGTTCTGAGCGTCTAGGCTCGAACCATGCGCTACGAACTGGTCATCTTCGACAACGACGGTGTGCTCGTGGACAGCGAGCCGATCTCCAACACCATCCTGGCCGAGTACCTCACGGAGCTCGGTCACCCCACCTCGTACCAGGAGTGTCTTCGCGACTACATGGGGGCTGCCGTGCACCGGGTGCACGATCTCGTCGAGGAGAGGACCGGGGATAAGCTGCCCGCGGACTTCGACGAGACGCTTCACTCGCGGGTCTTCGCTGCGTTCCAGCAGGAGCTGGAGCCGGTGGCGGGTGTCGACGATGTGCTGGGGAAGCTTGTCGCCGACGGGGTCGCCTACTGCGTCGCGTCCTCCAGCAACCATGAGCGGATCAGGGTCGGGCATCGCAAGACCGGGCTCGACCAGTGGTTCGAGGAGGAGTGGATCTTCAGTGCGGAGGATGTGGCGCACGGAAAGCCGTCGCCCGATCTGTTCCTCCACGCCGCCGAGCGGATGGGCGTACCTCCCGAGCGGTGTGTCGTCATCGAGGACAGCCCGCTCGGAGTGGAGGCGGCCAGGGCCGCGGGGATGGATGTGTACGGGTTTACGTCGATGATGCCGGCGGACCGGCTCGCCGGGGTGACCGGGCACTTCTCCGACATGAGTCAACTGCGGGAAATGCTCGCCTGATCCATCTACCCATGGGTAGAGACTGGCCCTACGCTCGCGGCCATGACAGATGCTCGTTTGCGGCACGGCAGGGCCTCCCTCGCGTTGAGCTTCTTCGTACAGGGAGTCACCTTTGCTCTGCTCGTGACGCGGATTCCCGCCATCCAGGACCGGTACGGGATATCCGACGGGCTGTTGCCGTTGTTCCTGGCCGCGGTGCCGATCCTGGCCGGGGTGGGCAGCGTGGTCACCGAGAAGGTGGTCGCGCGGGTGCGGCCCGGGGGCGTACTGAGGTGGGCGCAGCCCGTTGTGCTGCTTGCGCTGCTCGGTGTCGGGGCCGGGAACGCGTTGTGGGAGGCGGCCCTGGCACTCGGTGTGTTCGGGCTCGCCGTCGGGGCGCTCGATGCCTCCATGAACATGATGGGGGTCAGTCTTCAGCGGGCGTACGGGCGTTCCATCATGCTCGGGTTCCATGCCGCGTACAGCCTGGGCGGGATCGCCGGGGCGTCCACGGCGTGGGCCGGCGCGCACTGGGATCTCTCGCTGCTGGTCTCGTACCTGCCGGCGGTTGTTGTGCTGCTGCCCGTCGCGTTCATCGGGAGCCGGTGGTATGTCGACGGCGCGTCGGTGGAGAAGGGCCCGGGAGAGGCGCAGGGAAAGGGGGCCGCCTCGGTCTCCTTCAAGTTGCTGATGCCGCTCTGTCTGGTGATGAGTTTCGCCTATATCGGGGACTCGACGGTGTCCAACTGGAGCGCCAAGTATCTGCAGGACGTGCTGGGGAGCTCGGAGCAGCTGTCGACCGTTCCGTACAACGTCTACATGGTGACGACGCTGCTGGGGCGGGCTGTCGGGGACTTCGGGGTGCGGCGGTTCGGGGCTGTGTCCGTGGTGCGGTTCGGGAGTGTGCTGGCTGCTGCCGGGTTCGGTGTGGTGGCGGTGGCCGGTGGGGCGTGGGTCGGGATGCTCGGGTTCACCCTGCTGGGACTCGGGCTGTGCGTGATCGTGCCGCAGACGTTCGCCGCTGCCGGGCGGATGTTCCCCGGGGCGAGTGATACGGCTGTCGCACGGCTGAATGTTTTCAACTACGTGGGATTCCTGGTGGGGTCGCCGCTGGTGGGGGCGCTCGGGGACGCCTGGAGCTATCGGGGGGCGATGCTCGTGCCGATGGTGTTGGTGCTCGCGACGCTCGTGTACGCCAAGTCGTTCGGCGCGGAGCCTGCCCGATACGGTGGCGGGCATGAGCGGCCGCACACAGTTGATGTGGGATGACGCAGTAACGGGATACGACTTCGGGGAAAGCCATCCGATGGACCCTGTCAGACTCGCCCTGACGATGGGGCTGGTGCGGGCGTTCGGGCTGGACGGTGCGGTGGATGTGGTGGCGGCCAAGCCCGCCGGGGAGTCCACGCTGCGGCTCGTGCACCGCGAGGACTATGTGGCCGCCGTACGCGCCGCCTCGGCGGATCCGAAGCACGCCGACCAGAACTACGGTCTCGGAACGGTGGACGATCCCGCGTTTGCGGGGATGCATGAGGTGTCGGCGCTGATTGCCGGGCAGTCGGTGGGGGCAGCCGAGGCGGTGTGGCGGGGTGACACCGCGCATGCCGTGAACTTCGCGGGCGGGCTGCACCACGCCATGCCGGGCGGTGCGGCGGGGTTCTGCATCTACAACGATCCGGCGCTCGCCATCGCGCGGCTGCTGGAGCTGGGTGCCGAGCGGGTCGCGTACATCGATGTGGATGTGCACCACGGGGATGGGGTGCAGGCGGCCTTCTGGGAGGATCCGCGGGTCCTGACCGTGTCGTTGCACGAGCACCCGCGCACGCTCTTCCCGCAGACCGGCTGGCCGGAGGAGACCGGCTCCGGGGTGGGTGAGGGCAGTGCGGTGAATGTGGCGCTGCCGGCCGGTACGGGGGACGCGGGGTGGCTGCGGGCGTTCCACGCTGTGGTGCCGGAGCTGCTGGCGGACTTCCGGCCGCAGGTGCTGGTGAGTCAGCACGGGGCCGATACGCATTTCGAGGATCCCCTCGCCCATTTCGCGGTGTCGCTGGACGCGCAGCGGGTGGTGATGGCGGCCTGTCACGATCTCGCCCATGAGTACGCGGAGGGCGGGCGCTGGGTGGCGCTCGGCGGGGGCGGGTATGCGGTGGTCGATGTGGTGCCGCGGTCCTGGACGCATCTGGTGGGGATCGCCGCGCATGCGCCGGTGGACCCGGAGTCGGTGATTCCGTCCTCGTGGCGGGACGAGGTCTATGCCCGGACGCGGCAGCTGGGGCCGGCCCGGATGACGGACGGGCGTACTCCTTCCTGGAAGTCGTGGGAGGAGGGGTACGACCCTGCGGACCGGCTCGATCAGGCGGTGCTGGCGACCAGGCGGGCGGCGTTCCCGTTGCGGGGGCTGCTGACCTGAGGTGGGCGGGGCGGTCGCGGTGTGGCCGTTTCCGTGCGGTGGTGAGGAATGGTTACGCCAACTGTGGGGTGTGACCGGGCTTCTGGCCCCCCGTCCGGGTGATTCGGGGAGCATCGGTGGGGTGTTGAGCACCGGAGCGCTGCGTGCGCATCTGCTGGCGGCCCGGCTGGCCGGGCCTGTGGCCACATCGAGGGAAGTGAGTCTGCGGAGCTATCGGCTCTTCGCGGCCCGCGACCCGCGGGTGATGCTCGGCCTCGACCCCGAACGGGGCTGGAAAGAGCCCGATCTTCTTCGTCTCATGGCTGACAAGTGCGGGGTTTCGGATGATCCCGCTCATGTATCGGGCCCTGATGTGATCGATCCGGAGCGGACCCTGGCAGGTCTGGATGCCTTTGCCGTGCGGCTGTCGTATGCCGCGGTTCGGCGGGCGCCGGTGCTGTTCGGAACCGGTCATCCGCACCGGCTGCTCGGCTTCTACGCAGATCTGGCAGACGCCATGTCGGCGGCCGGGTGCCCCGTACTCACCCCCGCGCAGGGGAGATGTATCGACATAACGGCCCGGTTCGGCGTACGCACGTACAGCCTCGACTACGTACGAGGTGTTGCGATGGTGCGCGAACCCGGCGTGCGGGCTCCCGGTGGTGACACCGGCGCACACACCCATTCGCCGTTGCCGGTCCGGGTAGCTCTGGAGGCGGTCGCGGAAGGTTGCGGGCGGCTGCCGGAGCTGGTCGTAGGGGACCACGGATGGGTCTGCGGGGCAGGTCAGCTGGGCATCGAGGCGATCGGGCTTGCGGATACGGACGATCCGGCGCTGTTCGTCGGGGAGGCCGAGGGGCGGGTGTCGGTCGCCGTTCCGCTCGACGATGCCGTGCGGTCCGCCTACTATCGGCCGCTCACTCGCTATGTACTCAATCGGGCGTGTCTGTCACAGTAGGCGGCCGATCGTCTCTCCTCTTCCCCACTCGCATCACGCGCCCCTAATCTGGGGAGTGAGCGCACAACGACGAAGAGTCACCGGAGGGGAAGCCGGTGCGCGTCTCGTGCGGAAGGTACAGGTGGGTCATGGCTGCTGGCAGCGAGAGGCCTCTCAACGAGGTCAAGTTTCTGACTGTGGCGGAAGTCGCCTCGGTCATGAGGGTGTCGAAGATGACTGTGTACCGCTTGGTGCACAGCGGTCATCTGCCGGCGATCCGGGTGGGAAGGTCCTTCCGGGTTCCGGAGCAAGCGGTTCACGAGTATCTCCGCGAGTCCTTTGTGGGGGTGGAGTCCGCCTGAGGTTCACCTCGGATTACGCCCCTCACGCGGTGGCGGGTAGGCTAGGCCGACGTAGGTCGTGTGGGCCCAGACGCCCCGCACCAGTGAAGAAGAAGTGAGCGAGGGTAGTCGTGGGCTCTGTTATCAAGAAGCGGCGCAAGCGGATGGCCAAGAAGAAGCACCGCAAGCTGCTCAAGCGCACGCGCGTTCAGCGTCGCAACAAGAAGTAGGCGAACGCAGTTCGTGAATCCGCAGCCCTCCCGCCGACATGGCGGGAGGGCTGCGGTGCGTTGTGGGGCGGCACGTACGCGCATTCGGGCCAAAGACTTGGTGGAAGGCCGCCGTGCGGTCATCACAGGGCAACATCCACCCGCTACGGTGACGGCCAGGGGAAACCTTTCGACGGAAGGCGCTGATCTTGGGGAAGGTCGTGCTGGTCACGGGAGCGGCCCGGCAACTGGGCGGCCGCTTCGTGCGGCGCATCCAGCGTGATCCGGAAGTGGACCGGGTGATCGCCGTGGACGCGGTCGCGCCCGGGCACCAGTTGGGCGACGCCGACTTCGTCCGCGCGGACATCCGCCAGCCCGCGATCGCCAGAGTCCTCGCAGAGCACTCCGTCGACACGGTCGTCCATCTGGACGTCTCCGCAAAGACGGTCGGCACGGGTGGCCGCACGGCGGTCAAGGAGACCAATGTCATCGGCACCATGCAGCTGCTCGGTGCCTGCCAGAAGGCGCCGAGTGTGCGGCGGCTGGTGATCAAATCCAGTACGAATGTGTACGGCTCCGCGCCCCGCGATCCTGCGGTCTTCACCGAGACCACCCCGCCCAAGTCCCTGCCGAGCGGGGGCTTCGCCAAGGACGTGGTGGAGGTCGAGGGGTACGTACGGGGCTTCGCGCGCCGCCGGCCGGACGTCGCCGTGTGCGTGCTCAGGTTCGCGAACATCCTGGGGCCGGAGGCGGATTCGCCGCTCGCCGACTATCTGTCGCTGCCCGTGCTGCCGACGGTGTTCGGATACGACCCGAGGCTCCAGTTCGTGCACGAGGACGATGTCGTCGACGTACTGGGAATCGCCTCGCGAGAGCCGAGGCGCGGGACGCTGAACAGCGGCACCTTCAACATTGCCGGGGACGGCGTGCTGCTGCTCTCGCAGTGCTCGCGGCGGCTGGGGCGGCCGACGATGCCGCTGCTGCTGCCCGCTGTCACCTGGGTCGGCCAGGCGCTGCGTACGGTCGGCATGACGGACTTCTCGCCGGAGCAGATCCGGCTGCTCACCCACGGCCGGGTGGTCTCCACCGTTCAGATGCGCGAGACCCTGGGTTTCCACCCGCAGTTCAGTACCGCGGAGACGTTCGCGGAGTTCGCGCGCAGCCAGGGGCCAGGACTGCTGCCGCCGGAGGCGGTGGGCAGGGCGGTCGACCGACTGGCCGCCATGCCGTTCGGCGGGGCGGCCGGCGATGTTCCGGGGATCACCGGGGCGGGCGACACACACCCGACCCCCAGCGCCAGGTAGAGGAGCGCACCGACGATGGCGGATGCCAAGGTCATTCCGTTCGACGACGACCGTTCGCGGTCGGGCGGCTCGCCGCGCTCTGCGCGACGCCGGTCCGCAGGGGGCGGCAGTCGGGGCCAGGGGCCCTCGGCGGCCTCCGTGGTCGGTACTGCGGCCGTCAGTGCCCTTCCAGGGCAGCTGGACGCCTCGCTGCCGCAGGAGGAGCCCCAGCAGGCCGGGCAGCCGCTGGAGGGGGCCCGCGGTGGCTGGGACCGGAGGATCGCCGGCGGGCTCGCGTTCCTGCGGCGGCGGGTCACCGGTGAGTACGACGTCGACGAGTTCGGGTACGACAAGGAGCTGACCGATCAGGTCCTGATGTCGATGCTGCGGCCGATGTACGAGAAGTACTTCCGGGTCGAGGTGAAGGGCATTGAGAACATCCCGTCCGATGGTGGGGCGCTCATCGTGTCCAACCACTCGGGGACGCTGCCGCTCGACGGGCTGATGCTCCAGGTCGCCGTGCACGACAACCATCCGGCGGGACGGCATCTGCGCCTGCTCGCAGCCGATCTCGTCTTCATGCTGCCGGTGGTCAACGAGCTTGCCCGTAAGGCCGGGCACACGCTGGCCTGTGCGGAGGACGCGGAGCGGCTGCTGCGGCGGGGCGAGGTCGTCGGGGTGATGCCGGAAGGCTTCAAGGGCATCGGCAAGCCGTTCGGCGAGCGGTACAAGCTGCAGCGCTTCGGGCGGGGCGGCTTTGTCTCCACGGCGTTGCGGGCCGGGGTGCCGATCGTTCCGTGCTCGATCGTGGGGGCGGAGGAGATCTACCCGATGATCGGCAACTCGAAGACGTTGGCGCGGCTGCTGGGGTTTCCGTATTTCCCGATCACGCCGACGTTTCCCTGGCTGGGGCCGCTCGGGGCGGTGCCGTTGCCGACGAAGTGGACGATCCAGTTCGGGGAGCCGATCTCCACGAGTGGGTATCCGGTGGAGGCGGCGGAGGACCCGATGCTGATGTTCAATCTGACGGATCAGGTGCGGGAGCAGATTCAGCACACGCTGTACAAGTTGTTGGTGCAGCGGAGGTCGGTGTTCTTCTGAGGGTGCGCGCGAGGAGTGCCGGGGGCGTCCGGTGGGCGCCATGTCCTCAGTCGCCGGACGGGCTCGCTAGTGCTGAATGCCCGTCCGACGATCGAGGGTTGCGCTAGTCGTTCAGGTCCTCGCCGTTGATTCCCAGGCCAGGGAGCAGGCCGGGGAGGAGCGGGGGCAGCGTTACGTCCGGGGTGGGCGGGGGGCTCGTCCGGCCGTCGGTGGACGGGGTGGTGCCCGGGGGCGGGGTACCGAGGAGGCCGTCCGTGCCGCCGATGATCAGGCCGTCGGACGGGGTGCTGCCGGAGTCGGACGGTTGGGGCGAGGCGCTGTCGCCCGTACGGCCCTGTGAGGCCTCCGGTGACGAGGGCGAGGACTGGTCCGTATGGGACGGTCCCGTGCCCTGCTCCGTTTCGTCCGACTGCTGGGAACCGCCGCTCCTGTCCGGGGTGCGGGGCAGGAGCGACTGCAGCGGTTCGACCTCATCGTCTATGGCGTCGAAGACCGAGCTGACCTGGTCGCCGACATCGGCCAGCTGTACGGGCAGCCGGTCGCGCAGGCTGCTCCAGCTGTCGCGGTGCGAGCGGGAGAAGGACTCCAAGGTCTGGATCGGGCCGATGGCGCCGTCCCGCTGGTAGGCGGAGTGGAGTAGACGGTGGCCCTCGGTGGCGTCGTGCGTCATGCCGTTGAGCGTGCGCCTGACCTCGCCGAGCTGTTCGTGGTCCAGATCGCCGGAGCGGGCGCGCTCCATCAGCCGGCGGGCTTCGCTGAGCCGGGTCGATGCCTGGTCGAGGTAGACCTCGCCGCGGTCGGCATCGCCGCTGGCCATGCCGAGGTGGATGTCCTCCATGCCGCGCTTGAGCCCGTACAGCGAATCACCCGGCAGGGCGTCGGAACTGGCAGCGGCCACTCCGCCGAAGGCTCCTGCCGCCACACCGACGGTGAGTCCGCCGGCCGCCAGGCCCTTCGTCCAGCGTGAGCGCGGACGCAATTTCCGGAGCGGGGAGGCCCGGTGGGCCCCCTTGGTCCGTTGCTCGGGCACCGTAGGGCCCGCGGACGCATCGCCCTCGGCGAACATGGCCTCCATGGCGGCGACGAGCTGGGCTCGCTGCACCACTTTGACTTCGGGATCCAACTCCGGCCGCGGTAGCTCACCGAGGCCGTTCGCCAGGGCCAACAGCGTTCCGTGGTCGGCCGGTTCGGCCGGTTCCTCGGGCTGTACGGCCGCCGCACCGCGGAGCGACTGCTCCTCCAGGGCCTGGGCGAAGGCGTTCGCCCGCCGGTGTGCCGAAACGTTTGCGATCACTGGCGGCACCTCCTCTCGTCATGACGGTCGACTCCCCTGGGGGTCCGGATGGTTGCACACCTTGAGCGCTTCCACACGAAAGAGTGAGTGTCGGCGGACATGGGGTGACGACAGGGGGCCTGCAACCGGCACAACGAGGGGCGCGGCACTTGGGTTACGCACGAAGGATGATCGGACCAGTGAGTGACGAACATATTGCCGAGAGTGATTCGGTCGGGAGTGGGGTCAGCGGGCATCGTCCGGAAGGAGCCGGGCCAGGGTGCGGACGGCGCGGTACTGGAGGGTCTTGATCGCGCCCTCGTTCTTGCCCATGACCCGGGCGGTCTCGGCGACCGAGAGGCCCTGCAGGAAGCGCAGGGTCACGCACTCCTGCTGCTGGGGGTTGAGCCGCCGCACGGCCTGCAGCAGTGCGGCGTTGGAGAGGGACTCCAGGACGGAGTCCTCCGGGCTGCGTTCGACCTCGTTGGCATCGAGCATTTCGCCGGTTGTCACCTCCAGCCGGAAACGGCTGGACTTGAAGTGGTCGGCGACCAGGTTGCGGGCGATCGTGACCAGCCAGGCACCGAAGTCGCGGCCCTGCCAGGTGAATGTGGAGATGCGGCGCAGGGCGCGCAGGAAGGTCTCACTCGTGAGGTCCTCCGCCGTCGCCTTGCCGCCCACGCGGTAGTAGATGTAGCGATAGACGGTGTCGCTGTACTGGTCGTAGAGGCGGCCGAAGGCGTCAGCCTCGCCGGCCTGTGCGCGCTCGACGAGATCCATCATGCGCGCGCTGTCGCTGTCGGCGGTGGGCCGACGAACGGTGGACGTAGTAGTTGCGCCGCGGTTGCTGCGTCTTCCGACCGCCGCACCGCGTTCGGCCAGGGCGTAGCAAGGGCCGACAGGTGCAGGGGTGGCAAATGCGGGTACGGCGTACGCGGTGGGGACGAAGCCGCGCAAGCGGTTGGCGACCGTTGCGCGCAGCGTAGCCAGGCCCGAGGCGTCAACCCCGACGTGTGGGTACACGGGACTCCCAGAGGCAGAGCTTCCATCACGTTCAGTGCGAAACCGTCACTCGTCGTAGTGAGTGGTGGGTTCCGGAATGCGTCTGAGGAGAATAACGCTTCGTACAGGCAGTGCTACACCCAGTTGCTCAAATCACCGATTACGTCGTTTCTGTAGCGACTAATCGATGCATCAAGTAGCACATCGTGACCGGTTATTGATCGGATTACTTCGCGATCTGCCTGCGGGCGCGACGGGTTGTGGTCGGGTGCGAGCAATCCGACTGGCGGGAGCGGTCGGTGGGTAAGGGGTCCCGATTGGCGGCAGGCGTCCGGGCGTGGCTCGGCGGCCCCCGGCGGGATCGGGCGGGGGCGCGAACGGGTGTGCGTCAGCGGCGGCGGCGGTGCAGGGCGACGGCGGCCGCGGTGCCACCTGCGAGGGCGCCCACGCCGGCCGCGGCCGGGATGCCGACCTTGGCCGCCTTGCGGCCCGTCCGGTAGTCCCGCAGCCGCCAGTCGAGCGCGCGGGCGTGCTTGCGGAGCTTGGCGTCCGGGTTGATCGCGTACGGGTGTCCGACCAGGGACAGCATCGGGATGTCGTTGTGCGAATCGCTGTACGCCGCACAGCGGTCGAGGTCCAGACCCTCGACCGCCGCCAGGGCGCGGACCGCCTCGGCCTTCGCGGGGCCGTGCAGCGGCTCGCCGACCAGACGGCCGGTGTAGACGCCGTCGACGGATTCGGCGACCGTGCCGAGTGCGCCGGTCAGGCCGAGGCGGCGGGCGATGATCGTGGCGGTCTCCACCGGGGCGGCGGTGACCAGCCAGACCCGCTGTCCGGCGTCGAGGTGGGCCTGGGCGAGTGCGCGGGTGCCGGGCCAGATGCGGTCGGCCATGTACTCGTCGTAGATCTCTTCGCCGATGGACATCAGCTCGGAGACACGGTGGCCCTTGACGATGGACAGGGCGCTGTCGCGGGCGTCCTGCATGTGTTCCGGGTCCTCGACGCCGGCCAGCCTGAACCAGGCCTGCTGCCAGGCGAACCTGGTCAGCTCGCGGCGCTGGAAGAACTTCCGCTTGTACAGGCCGCGGCCGAAGTGGAAGATCGCCGCGCCCTGCATCACGGTGTTGTCCAGGTCGAAGAAGGCGGCGGCCCGGTCGTCGCCGACGACGGGGAAGGGCGGTTCCTCGGTCGTGGTGAGGACAGAGGTGTCCTGGTCGGCGGCGGGGGACTGATCGTCGGGGAGGGAGGACTTCCGCGCCGCCTCAGCTGCTGCCTCGCCTGCCAGCACGCTCCGTGCTGTTGCGGGGCGCCTACGGGGTGTGAGCCATCCAAGAGCGGCCATGTCGTGAGCATAGTCAGTCGGTTCGGCCCTTCCCGACCTGCTGGGATGCCGTGCCGTGAACTCTCGGCTGCCGATTTGTTAAACGGGTGATTCGGGGCGTTTCGGATCAAGGGTGGAAGTGGCTCCCTTCCGGCTCGGAGGGATGGTCTCCTTCCGGCGCAGAATGAAGGCATGAGTGCACTGCTGCGACGTACGAAGAAGAAGCCCGCGGACCGGGTGGTGACCCTGGTCGGGAAGCCCGGATGTCACCTCTGTGACGACGCGAGGGCGGTGGTGCGGGAGGTCTGTGCGGAGACCGGTGCGTCCTGGGAGGAGAAGGACATCACCCAGGACGAGGAGCTGCACCGGGAGTACTGGGAGCAGATCCCGGTTGTCCTGATTGATAACGAACAGCACACGTTCTGGAAGGTGGACCCGGTGAGGCTGCGCAACGCACTGCGTTCGTGAGGGAAACGCGGTTACCATCGTGGGCGTTTTGAGTGCTCTCGGGGGAGTGGTTGTGAGGAGTGTGTACCGCTTTGCCCCCTTCGGGCCTGCAACGGGCTGATGCGATCCTTGGTTCCGGGATCGCGCGACGAATGTGCGTGACCCCGGTCACTTTGACCGGACAAAACGGACACTATCTTTGTGCACGCGTTCACAAAGACATAGCCTGCATTCGACGGGGCGGCCTTGGGACATACGGCCGCCTGCAGCCCCGCTCATCCCGCAGGAGCACCGTGGCAACTGGCCGAAATCACCGACCGGCGACCCGTAGCCGAGGAATTCCCGAGGCCACCGTCGCCCGACTTCCGCTGTACCTGCGCGCACTGACCGCGCTCTCCGAGCGCTCGGTCCCCACGGTCTCGTCCGAGGAGCTCGCCGCGGCGGCGGGGGTCAACTCTGCCAAGCTGCGCAAGGACTTCAGCTACCTCGGGTCCTATGGGACGCGTGGTGTCGGGTACGACGTCGAGTATCTCGTCTACCAGATCTCCCGCGAACTCGGGCTCACCCAGGACTGGCCGGTCGTGATCGTCGGTATCGGTAACCTCGGTGCCGCGCTCGCCAACTACGGCGGCTTCGCCTCCCGTGGTTTCCGGGTCGCCGCACTGATCGACGCCGACCCCGCGATGGCCGGAACGCCCGTCGCCGGGATTCCCGTGCAGCACGCCGACGAACTGGAGAAGATCGTCGGCGACAACGGCGTGTCGATCGGTGTCATCTCGACCCCGGCGGGTGCCGCTCAGCAGGTCTGCGACCGGCTCGTCGCCGCGGGCGTCACCTCCATCCTGAACTTCGCGCCGACAGTGCTGTCCGTGCCCGACGGCGTCGACGTGCGCAAGGTCGACCTGTCCATCGAGCTTCAGATCCTCGCCTTCCACGAGCAGCGCAAGGCCGGCGAGGATGCCACCGAGAGCAGCCCGGACCCGGCCGCGCCGCCCGTGCGCGCGGCCGCCGGCGATCGGAAGGGACCTGACGGGGACATGCCCGCCGTGATGCCGGCATGAGTCTTCTTGTCGTAGGGCTGAGCCATCGCAGCGCCCCCGTCTCCGTGCTGGAGCGGGCCTCTCTGGCTGCCGAGACGCAGGCCAAGCTCCTCCAGGACACCCTCGCCGCGGAGCCCGCGGCCGAGGCCGCCGTGCTGGCCACCTGCAACCGCATCGAGCTGTACGCCGACGTGGACAAGTTCCACGCGGGCGTCGCCGAGCTGTCCACGCTCCTCGCCCAGCACAGCGGCGTCGGGCTGGACGAGCTCACTCCGTATCTCTATGTGCACTACGAGGACCGGGCCGTCCACCACCTCTTCTCGGTGGCCTGCGGGCTGGACTCGATGGTCGTCGGCGAGGGCCAGATCCTCGGCCAGATCAAGGACGCACTGGCGCTGGGGCAGGAGATCCACACCGCCGGCCGGCTGCTGAACGACCTGTTCCAGCAGGCCCTGCGGGTCGGCAAGCGTGCCCACAGCGAGACCGGCATCGACCGGGCCGGGCAGTCGCTCGTCACCTTCGGTCTCGAACAGCTCGCGGCCGGTGCGGATGTCGCCGACTGGGCCAGGGGCAAGCGTGCCCTGGTGATCGGCGCCGGCTCGATGTCCTCGCTGGCCGCCGCCACCCTGGCCCGTACCGGCGTCGCCGAGATCGTCGTCGCCAACCGGACCCGGGCCCGTGCCGACCGGCTCGTCGAGATCCTGGGCCAGCCCGGCGGTACGGGAGTGGCCGCTCACGCCGTGGAGATGGCCGCGGTCTCCGACGAACTGACACGTGCCGATGTCGTCGTCTCGTGCACCGGCGCGACGGGTCTCGTGCTGACCGCCGAGGCCGTCGCCGGAGCGCTCGGCCTGGCCTTCGACACCGCGTACGAGGCGCCCGCCGCGTCCGTCCCCGCGCCGCCCGCCGACCCCGACCGGCACGCCGCCTGGGTGGAGAACGGCACCGCCGGTACGGTGCGCCAGGCCGTCCGCCGGGCCACCGTGCCCGCCCAGGGCGCCGGCCCCGTCCGCCTCGCCCTGCTCGACCTCGCCATGCCGCGCGACATCGACGGAGCCACCGCCCGTCTCGACGGTGTGCGCCTCGTCGACATCGAATCGCTCGCCGAGGCGTCCGCGGACGCCCCGATGGCCGCCGATGTGGATCAGGTACGCACCATCGTCGCCGACGAGGTCGCCGCCTTCGGCGCCGCCCAGCGCGCCGCCCACATCACCCCGACCGTCGTCGCCCTGCGCACGATGGCCGCCGGAGTGGTCGCGGGCGAGATCGCGCGGCTCGACGGACGCCTCCCCGACCTGGACGAGAAGCAGCGCGCCGAGATCACGCAGACCGTGCGCCGCGTCGTCGACAAGCTCCTGCACGCGCCCACCGTGCGGGTCAAGCAGCTCGCCAGTGAGCCCGGCGGCGCCGGGTACGCCGATGCGCTGCGGGAACTCTTCGACCTCGACCCGCAGACGGTCGCCGCCGTCTCCCGGGCAGACCTGAACGACCCGAATCGAGGGCGGTCATGACCGACAACTCACCCCTGGGCGCGGGGGCAACCAAGCCGCTGCGGCTGGGGACCCGGCGCAGCAAGCTCGCCATGGCGCAGTCCGGCCTCGTCGCCGACGCGGTCAGCGAGGTGACCGGGCGCGCCGTCGAGCTCGTCGAGATCACCACGTACGGCGACACCTCCCGGGAGCACCTCGCGCAGATCGGCGGCACCGGTGTGTTCGTCGCGGCGCTGCGCGACGCGCTGCTGCGCGGCGAGGTGGACTTCGCCGTCCACTCGCTCAAGGACCTGCCGACCGCCCAGCCCGAGGGCCTCGTGCTGGCCGCCGTACCGGTGCGCGAGGACCCGCGCGACGTACTGGTGGCGCGGGACGGGCTGACCTTCGAGCAGTTGCCGTCCGGTGCCCGCGTAGGCACCGGCTCGCCGCGCCGCATGGCGCAGCTCAACGCGTACGCCCGTAACCACGGCCTCGACTTCGAGACCGTGCCGATCCGGGGGAACGTCGATACGCGTATCGGATTTGTACGAAGCGGGGAGCTGGACGCGGTGGTACTCGCCGCGGCCGGGCTCAGCCGCCTCGGCCGGATCGGTGAGGTGACCGACTTCCTGTCGGTCGACACCGTCCTGCCCGCTCCCGGCCAGGGAGCACTGGCGATCGAATGCGCTGCGACCAGCGCAGACCTCGCCGCCGCGCTCGCCGAGCTCGACGACCCGTACACCCGGGCCGCCGTGACCGCCGAGCGTGCCCTGCTCGCCGCCCTGGAGGCCGGTTGCTCCGCACCTGTGGGTGCGCTGGCCGACCTCCTGGTCGACGGACAGGCTGTCAACGAACTGCGCCTGCGCGGTGTCGTCGGTTCAACCGACGGTTCCTCGCTGGTACAGATGTCCACCACCGGTCCCGTCCCCACGTCGCACGACGACGCGGCGGCCCTCGGTCGCGAACTCGCGGCCGAGATGCTCGCCAAGGGTGCGGCCGGTCTTATGGGGGAGCGAGCACTTTGAGCCCCACCGGCCACGCCGCATCCGACTTTCCGGCCCTGTCCGCACAAGGGCACGTCACCTTCCTCGGCGCCGGTCCCGGCGACCCGGGACTGCTGACTCTGCGCGCTGTCGAGGCGCTCGCGAGCGCGGACGTCCTTGTCGCCGAGCCGGACGTTCTCGGCGTCGTTCGCTGCCATGCGCGGGCAGGCGTAAGCACGCCTGAGCTGGCGGTTGTTGACGCGCAGTCAACAGCCGCCGGTGTTCCCGTTCTCAGGGATGCGGCCAATCTTGTCATGGAGGCAGCGAAGGGCGGCAGGCGGGTCGTCCGTGCCGTCCTGGGTGACCCGGGACTGGACGGGAACGCCGGCGCCGAGATGCGCGCCTGCGCCACCGCCGGTATCCCCTTCGAGGTCGTACCGGGTGTCGCCAACGTCGTGGGCGTGCCCGCGTACGCCGGCGTGCCGCTGCGTGACACGCAGGGTGCCGACGTCCGGTTCGTCGACGCCCGTACCGCCTCGGACCGCTGCTGGACCGAGGTCGGCGCGAGCGATGCCACGGCCGTCATCTCGACGACGCTCGACTCGGTGGCCTCGGCCGCCGGTGAGCTGGTCTCGGCGGGCCGCAAGCCCGACACCCCGCTGACCGTGACGGTGGCCGGTACGACCACCCGCCAGCGCACCTGGACGGCGACCCTCGGGACGATCGCCCAGGTCCTGAAGCAGGCGAAGGTCCTCCCGTCGCCGGAGGGGCACCAGCCCGTCATAGCCGTGGTCGGTGAGCGCAGCTCCGCCGCCCAGCGCGACCAGCTCGCGTGGTTCGAGTCCAAGCCGCTGTTCGGCTGGAAGGTGCTCGTCCCGCGTACCAAGGAGCAGGCGGCGTCGCTCTCCGACCAGCTTCGTTCGTACGGTGCTGTGCCGCACGAGGTCCCGACGATCGCCGTCGAGCCGCCTCGTACGCCCCAGCAGATGGAGCGCGCGGTCAAGGGCCTGGTCACGGGCCGCTACGAGTGGATCGCCTTCACCAGCGTGAACGCTGTGAAGGCCGTCCGGGAGAAGTTCGAGGAGTACGGGCTCGACGCCCGTGCCTTTGCCGGGATCAAGGTCGCGGCCGTCGGCGAGCAGACCGCCGCCGCGCTCGTCGACTTCGGTGTGAAGCCGGACCTGGTGCCGTCCGGTGAGCAGTCCGCCGCCGGTCTGCTGGAGGACTGGCCGCCGTACGACCCGGTCTTCGACCCGATCGACCGCGTCTTCCTGCCGCGCGCCGACATCGCCACCGAGACGCTGGTGGCCGGGCTCATCGAGCTGGGCTGGGAGGTCGACGACGTCACCGCGTACCGCACGGTCCGCGCCTCGCCGCCGCCTGCGGACACGCGTGAGGCCATCAAGGGCGGCGGCTTCGACGCGGTGCTCTTCACCTCGTCGTCGACCGTCCGGAACCTCGTCGGTATCGCGGGCAAGCCGCACAACGTGACGGTCATCGCGTGTATCGGCCCGGCGACGGCCAAGACCGCCGAGGAGCACGGCCTGCGCGTCGACGTCCTGTCGCCGGAGCCTTCGGTGCACAAGCTGGCCGAGGCCCTCGCCGAGTTCGGTGCGCAGCGCCGGGAGGCGGCGAAGGAGGCCGGTGACCCGGTGGCGCGGCCGAGCGAGCGGCGTCCGGGCGCGCGGAGGCGTCGTACGACGACCTGATCGGCCCGGTTGACGGTGTCAGGGGTCCGGCTGCTTCGGCGGCCGGGCCCCTGCCCGTTTTTCCGGCACGGGTGTCGGTAAGACGGTGATGTGTACGGGGCTAATCTCGAAGGATGACTGTGTACGGAAACTTCCCCGGCTCCCGCCCCCGGCGGCTGCGGACGACCCCGGCGATGCGGCGCATGGTCGCCGAGACACGGCTCGACCCGGCGAATCTGATCCTGCCCGCGTTCGTACGCGAGGGTATCGACGCGCCCGTCGCCATCTCGGCCATGCCCGGCGTCCAGCAGCACACCCTGGACACCTTGCGGAAGGCCGCCGTCGAGGCGGTGTCGGCCGGGGTCTCCGGGATCATGCTCTTCGGTGTCCCCGCGGACGAGAAGAAGGACGCCCGGGGCACGGCGGGCACGGACCCGGACGGCATCCTCCAGGTGGGTCTGCGCGCGGTGCGCGAGGAGGTCGGTGACGATCTCGTCGTCATGTCGGACCTGTGCCTGGACGAGTCCACCGACCACGGCCACTGCGGCGTGCTGACCGCTGACGGCCGCGTCGACAACGACGCGACGCTGGAGCGGTACGCCGAGATGGCCCAGGTCCAGGCCGACGCGGGCGCCCATGTGGTCGGCCCCAGCGGCATGATGGACGGCCAGGTCGGCGTCATCCGCGACGCGCTCGACCAGACGGGCCACGAGGACGTCTCGATTCTCGCCTACACGGTGAAGTACTCGTCGGCGTTCTACGGGCCGTTCCGTGAGGCCGTCGGCTCCTCGCTCAAGGGCGACCGCAAGACGTACCAGCAGGACCCGGCGAACGCCCGTGAGTCCCTGCGCGAGCTGGCGCTCGACCTCGAAGAGGGCGCCGACATGGTCATGGTCAAGCCGGCCGGACCGTACCTGGACATCCTCGCGAAGGTCGCCGACTCGGTGGACGTGCCGGTCGCCGCGTACCAGATCAGTGGTGAGTACGCGATGATCGAGGCCGCCGCGGAGAAGGGCTGGATCGACCGGGACGCGGCGATCATGGAGAGCCTGACCGGGATCCGGCGGGCCGGTGCGCAGATGATCCTGACGTACTGGGCGACGGAGGTCGCGCGGCGGCTCTGAGTGGTGCGTGCGGCAGAAGGAACGGGTCACGGGAACTTTCGTGGCCCGTTTTTCACTGTGGACAAAAGAAACGAAAGACTCGTGAGAACCGGGCTTCTCACGAGCGCCGTCTCTATGCGCTTCCCTTGGAGAGGGAAACACGCTAGGTTGAAGACGTCGCGGTGATGGGGCGTCAGGCCGAGTATCACGGCGGAAACAGTGACGCCCTACACCGCCCAATATCCGTGGGCGGTGTAGGGCACATCACCAGGCTCTACCCCGGGCTGTGTGCTATGCGGAAAAGCAAGCGGTGACAGGACTCCAAGGCGTACTCCGGCAACATAACACGACAGCCGGACGGAAGGAAGGGCGGGGCTATGACGGAGAACGGTGAAGAGCAGTTAGTCCAGGCAATCTCCCCGGAGCGGTTCCAGCCGTTCCTGGGCGAGTGCCGCGGAGATGTGGTGGTGGCTCTGCGGCTCTACGCCTGGGACGCCGAAGCGGCTCGGGCGCTGCACAGCCCCTTGCGTGACCTGGAGGTGAGCCTGCGCAATCGGCTCCACCGGCAGCTCGCGGGCAAGTTCCGCCAGGCCGACTGGTGGAACCTCCGGCGGGCCGAGCCCAACCGCTGGGCCATGGAAGACATCCGCGACGCCGAGGACCGCCTCGCGCGCCGTGGCAGGCGGTACGCCCCGTGCGACGTCGTCGCGACGCTGTCGTTCGGCTTCTGGATCGGCCTGCTCAGCACGGGCGGCCGTGGCAACTACGAGATGAAGTACTGGTACCCGTCGCTGCGCCACTGCTTCAAGGGGCTGCGGCGCGAGGAACTGCATGATCAGTTCGAGGTCATGCGAACCTTGCGCAACCGCATCGCGCACCACGAGCGCATCTCCCACCGCCACCTGGAGCAGGACTTCCGGACGGCTGTCGAGCTGATGGCCGTCGTCGCTCCCGAGCTGGCGGCGCGCCACGAGAAGTACAGCCAGGTCCCCGCGGTCCTGGCCCGCAAGGCCCGGGTTCTCTCGGGTGAGGAGGAGATTGTGCTGTGACGGAGCGGCGGCGGTACGAGCCGGTGACCCTCGGCGAGATCAAGGAGCTCGCCGAGGTGGGCCGGCCCACGGTCAGTAATTGGCGGCGGCGTCACGATTCCTTCCCCGATCCGGTCGGCGGCAGCGAGAGCAAGCCCCTGTTCGATACAGAGGAGATCGGGCGTTGGCTCGACGAACGGCCCGTGCCCGACGGCGAACGTCGTCCGGACGGAACACTGCCGACCTACGGGGAACGCTTCCGTGACGGTCTGCGGCTGCGGCGGCTGGTGACACTCGGACACGGGATGCTCGGTGCCGATGAGCTGATCATCCAGGCGCTGGCCGTCACGGCGATGGAGGGGGAGGGCGGAGGCAGCGTGCCGGAGAGTCTGCCGGACAGCCTTCTGCCGGATCTCGACCGAGCCGATTCCGAACTCGTGCACACCGTGCGCGAGCTGATCGAGGAGTTGGACAGCACCGGTTCGGCAGCCGAGGTAATCCTTCAGCTGGCGGGGCGCATGGAATCCGACCTCGCGATGGACGCGACGCCACGGGCGGTCGTCGACCTGATCGAGGCGCTGGGAGAGCCTGTTCTCTCGGCAGCGGAGCCGAAGGTCGTGCTCAACTTGTGTGCCGGCACTGGAGATCTGCTGTTGGCGCTCGGGGTCGACGGCGGTGTCGGCGATGTCGCCGCTGTGGAGCCCGACCCGCTGCGACGAAAGCTGCTGATCTACCGCTTGCTCGCACGCTGGTCGGCGGAGGCGGTCGAGGTCCGCGCCCGGCCGGAGGAACTGGGCACCGTCCGTCCGCATGAGCAGTGGGCGTCGCAGCCGACCGACGTGGACGAGGAGCCGAGGGGATTCCCCGCCGCCGATCTGGTCGTCGCCGATCCGCCGTACGCCTCCGGGGAGCGCGAGCGCGACGAGGACGGGCCGCTGTGGTGGGCGATCGAGGCGATGCGGCACCTGCGTCCGGACGGTCAGGGGCTCGTGGTCGTACCATCCTGGACGCTGTCCCGTCCACGTGGCGGGGTGATGACGGCCAATGCCCGGATGCGCGAGGACCTGCTCAAGTCCGGCGTGGTGGAAGCAATCGTTCAACTGCCCCGCCGTATCCACACGTTCCGCACCGGCGCGGAGCACGCCTTGCTCGTACTGCGGGGTGTGGCGGAGGTCCCGCGTGTGGCGGCGCCGGTCCTGCTGATCGATGCGGACCGCTTGGCGCGACGGGTCGGAGATGGCTGGCCGCGCTACGTCGTGGGGCTGCTCAGAAGCGGTGAGACCCCGGTCGCCCAGGAAGCCCAGCACGTGCCGGTGACGACGACGGGCCCGGGCACCTCGTTTCTGCTGGACGGTCGTTCCCTGTTGCCCGCGCATCGCCTCGCGTCCCCGGAGAAGGGTCTCGACCACTTCGCGGCGACAGTGGAGGCACGGCAGAACGCGTACGCGGCGCTGCCGCATCTGAAGCAGTGGATCGGCGATCTCGGCATCGGCAAACGAGAGAGCCGGGCCGCTCACCTCAAGGTCGGTGGACAGCTGAAAGCAGGGCAGCTCAGACTCCTGCCTGGGCACCGCATCCGGGAAGGCGACATCGGAGATGCCGGAGTCCCGGTGATCGGCCGCGAAGAAATGCTCGGGGCCCTGCCGATCGGCGAACGGCGCATCATGCTGGAGGATCTCGCCGCCTACCCGCAGGCTGTGATGACCGAACAGGGCGACGTCTTCCTGTTCACCGAACACGGGGTACGCACGCGCGTCGATGGCGCGGGCGGCTGCGTACTGCTCGCACCGGTCCAGGGGCTACGGATCGCGGCATACCGGAAGTATTTGACGGACCTGGCGGCGGGGAAGGAAGCGCGTCCCGAGAGTTTGTGGATGCGCCCCTATCCGCTGGCCCATCTGCTGGCTGCGCCGCGGAACCAGCAGCGCGGCAGCGGATCGCTCGTACGGCGCGTGAGCGTGCGGGACATGGACCTGCCACAGCTGCCGGCGGAGGAGATCGCCGATCTCGAAACGGTCCTGGCGGACGCGGAACGGCACCGCGCCGACGTACGCCGTCAGCTGGCCGCACTGGACACCCTGGCCGAACGGCTGGCGGCGGGCGTCGCGGACGGCGACCTGAGACTGCGCAAACGGCCCGGTCCCGGGCCCGCACCCCGGGTCTGATAGCCCGACCGGCCCCTACGAACCACGAGAGAAACGAGAACCCCGTGCCACCACGGAAGAAGACCGAACCCGCCGACATGAAGCAGATCCTGTGGCAGGCCGCGGACAAGCTGCGCGGCAGCCTGGACGCCGCCGCGTACAAGCATTTCGTCCTAGGCCTCGTCTTCCTCAAGTACGTGTCCGCTGCGATGAGCGAGAAGCGCGCGCAGCTGGAGGCGGAGCTCAGGGAGGAGGGCGGCTGGAGCGAGGACGACATTCTCGTCACGCTGGAGGAACGGCGCGAGTACACCGGTGCCGGCATCTTCTACGTACCGCCGACCGCCCGCTGGGAGAGCATCCTCGAACGGGCCGGTACGACGGTGGAGGGCCAGACCGTAGGCGAGGCGATCGACGCGGCCATGCTGGCGATCGAGGCGCAGAATCCGGCGCTGAAGAAGACCCTGCCCAAGATCTACGCCAGCGGCCAGGTCGATGAGGAACGCCTTTCGGGGCTGATCAGGCTGCTGGACCGGCTCGCCTTCCAGGAGCAGCTGGGCGATGACGGCCGCCGCAAGGGTGCGCGGGACATCATGGGCGAGGTGTACGAGTACTTCCTTGCCGAGTTCGCGCTCAAGGAGGGCCGCAAGGGCGGGGAGTACTTCACGCCTGAGAGCGTGGTCCAGCTTCTGGTGGAGGTGCTGGAGCCGCAGCAGGGGGAGCGGGTCTACGACCCGGCGTGCGGGTCGGGCGGCATGTTCGTCCAGGCGGAGAAGTTCATCGAGACGCATGGCGGCAACCCGCTGAACGTCTCGGTGTACGGCCAGGAACTCAACCAGACTACCTGGCAGTTGGCCCATATGAACCTGGCCATTCATGGTGTCGAGGCCAACCTCGGTGACGAACCGGCCGACACGTTCCGCAACGACCAGCACCCGACGCTCAAGGCGGACGTGGTGATGGCCAATCCGCCGTTCAACATCTCCGACTGGGGCGGCGAGCTGCTCGGCATGGACCGACGCTGGGTGTACGGGGCACCGCCTGTCGGCAACGCGAATTACGCGTGGCTCCAGCACATGATCAGCAAGCTCGCGCCGAGCGGCCGGGCGGGTGTGATCCTGGCCAACGGCTCGATGAGCAGCAAGCAGTCCGGAGAGGGCGACATCCGCCGGGGCATGGTCGAGGTCGACCTGGTGATGTGCATGATCGCGCTGCCGGGGCAGTTGTTCCGGTCGACGCAGATCCCGGCCTGCCTGTGGTTCCTCGCGGAGGGTAAGGGCCGGCACTCCGGGTGGGTGCGGGGGCGCAAAGGCGAGGTGCTGTTCATTGATGCGCGCGAGTTCGGCGTGATGAAGAACCGCACGCTGCGGGAACTGACGCCCGAGGAGATTGTTTCCCGTATCGGCGACACGGTGCGTGCGTGGCGGGGCGTGGGGGGCGTGGAACCGTACGAGGACGTGCCGGGCTTCTGTGCGAGCGTTGGCCTGGAGTGCATCGCCGAGCACGACTACGTACTGACCCCGGCGCGGTACGTGGGGACGGCGGAGGTGGAGGTCGACCCGGGCGCGGAGCCGGTGGAGGCGAAGATCGCGCGGCTGACGGCGTTGCTGCGGGAGCAGTTCGCGGAGTCGGAGCGGTTGGCGAAGGTTGTTGAAGAGCAGTTGGGGAGGGTGCTGGCGTGAGCGCGCGATTGGGAGATGTATGCATCGCGGTAATTGACAGTGAGCACAAGACAGCCCCTCGCGCCCCTCGTGGCGCGGAATTTGCACTATCAGTCGGAACGCCTCACATCCGAAGCGGGCGGTTGTTGCTTGAGGATGCAGTGCCTGTCGATCGTGGAACCTATGCTCAATGGACGGTGCGAGGCGTTCCTGAAGCAGGTGACCTGATCCTGACCCGCGAGGCACCGGTTGGTCAGGCAGGAATGATTCAGCATGGCGTGCGAGTTTGCCTACGTCAGCGCACAGTCTTGTTGAGGCCGGACCCGGAAGCGGTAGACGGGCAGTTTCTTTTGTACCTGTTGGTAAGTCCGCGAGTGCAAGAGAGAATGCATGCGAGGGGGGCGGGCTCTACTGTCGCTCACCTAAACATTAAAGAAGTGCGCGCCTTGGAGCTAGGGCTGTTGCCCGGGGTAAGCGTTCAGCGGGCCATTGCCGACGTTCTCGGTGCGCTGGATGACAAGATCGCGCTCAATGAGCGGATCTGTTCAGCCGTTTTGGAGATCGGCGACGCCTACTACCAGGCGATGGCCGATCTAGGTGCCCGCGTGGAGTACGCGACTCTCGGCCAGCTCATGGCCGAAGGCGCGCTGGAGTTCGGTGACGGGTACCGGACCAAGAAAGCTGAGCACGGAACACCGGGGCTTCCCATTCTGCGGGTTGCGGAGGTGGGGGCAGGGGAAATTACTCCATCCTTCGGTGATCACGTCCGGGATGAATTCCGGACGGCGATGGGGAGGAAAACCTCGCGTTCTGGTGACATCGTCCTCACGACTAAGGGCACAGTTGGGCGGGTGGCAATGATTTCTCCCCACGATGCCGAGTTCGTCTACAGTCCGCAGGTGTGTTTCTTCCGCGCACAGGCTGGCGCCTCGATGTCGAGAATCTACCTGTTCCACTGGCTGCGCGGCCAGGAGTTCTGGCGCCAGGCTGTCGGAATGAAGGGGCAGACCGACATGGCTGACTATCTCAGTCTCGGCGATATTCGGTCGCTGAAGATCTCGCTTCCCGGACGATCGGCGCTCGCTGATTTCGATCGGCAGTGTGCGCCGCTGCACGCACGGGCCGAGGCAGCCAGGCTCGAGAACCGCACCCTCGCCGACCTCCGCGACACCCTCCTCCCTCAGCTCGTCACCGGAAAGCTCCGCGTCAAGGACGCCACCCGCGTTGTAGAGGAGGCCGTATGACCGACGCCGGCCTGCAGGCCCACCCCACCGGCGAGCCCCTCATCGACCGGCTCACCGAGCACGAGCTGGAGCTCCACGCCCTCGGGCTGCTTGCCGAGTGCGGGTGGCGGCATGTGCCCGGGGCCGAGTTGGGGCCTTCGTACGGGGTGCGGAAAGGGTGGGGGGACCTCGTCCTGTACCCCAATCTCCGCAAGGCGATCCGACGCCGCTACCCGCAATTGCCCGAGAGCGTTGCCGACGACGCCATACCCCTGCTCCTCGAACAGCTCACGCAGCACGATCTGCGAGAGAACCACCGGTTCTACGAGAAGCTGACCGGCGGCGTCTCCGTCCCCTACGACGACCCCGCCACCGGCGACACACGGCATGCTGTCATCCGGCCCGTCGGCTTCGGCGACCCGCACGCCAATGACCTCGTCGCTGCCAACCAGGTCCGGGTCAAGAGCGTCAAGGGCCGGACGTTCATATTCGACATCGTCCTGTACGTGAACGGGCTGCCACTCGCCGTCATCGAGCTGAAGAAGGCCGACAGCAACGACAGCGCCCGCACCGCCTACGAGCAGCTCCAGGGCTACCGGCGCGAACTGAAGCAGACCGGCACCTTTGCCACGCTCCTCGTCGCGCTCGCCTCCGACGGGATCACCGCCCGCATGGGCACGCCCTTCACGCCCTGGCAGCACATGGCCCCCTGGCACGCCGACGAGCACGACCTCATGCTGCGCAAGCATGAGCGCGAGGACGGGCGGGCGCTGGAACGCATGCTGTACGGGGCGTTCCAGCCGGCCCGTCTCCTCGATCTGATCGCGCACTTTCTTTCGTACTCGGCCGAGGGCTCGGGCGACGTCAACACGGTCAAGCTGGCCAAGGCGCACCAGTACATCGCCGTGAACGCGGCCGTCCGCGCCACCGAGTCGGCCATCGCGACCGACGGCCGGGCGGGCGTTGTCTGGCACACCCAGGGTGCGGGCAAGAGCGAGGAGATGCTCTTCTACGTGGGGAAGGCGGCATCGGCCCCCGAGCTGTCCAGTCCGACGTTCGTCATGCTTACCGACCGGATCGACCTCGACGACCAGCTGTACAGGACGTTCGCCGCCAGCCACACGCTCCGCAAGCGGATCAAAGGCGCACCGGCGACAGCTGATGACGCGGGACAGCTGCGCGAGTTGCTGAACAGTCCGAAGAGCAACGGCGGAGTCGTCTTCGCCACGCTGCAGAAGTTCCGGCTCACCGAGGCCGAGCGCAAGGCCGGGGTCCGGCACCCGCAGATCTCCCCGCGCCGCGATGTGATCGTCGTCGTCGACGAGGCGCACCGCAGTCACTACGACTTCATCGACGGCTACGCCCGCAATCTGCGCGACGCCCTCCCGAACGCCACCTTCATCGCCTTCACGGGTACGCCCATCAACAACCGCACGGGCAGCACGCGTGGCGTCTTCGGAGAGAACATCCATACCTACGACCTGACCCAGGCCGTGGACGACGGTGCGACCGTGCCCGTCTTCTACGAAGCGCACCTCGTCCAGGTCGACCTCATCAAGGATGCCGACCTCGACGATCTTGACGCCCGCGCGGAGGGCCTGATCGAGGGGCTGTCCGAGGAGGAGAAGCGGGCCGCGCGTGCTCAGTTCGGGCGGTACGAGGACCTGATCGGCTCGCCCGCACGCATCCGGGAACTGGCCGGGCATCTGCTGGATCACTGGGACGCCCGCAGCAAGGAAATGAAGAAGCTGACCGGCCATCGCGGCAAGGGCATGGTCGTCTGCGCCTCCCGGGCGATCGCCGCGCGACTGTTCGAGGAGGTGATCCGTCGTCGGCCGGAGTGGGCCGGTGAGTGTGACCCGAAGTCGCAGCTGCTGACCGACACCACTGGCAAGGTCCGTGTCGTATTCACCGGCAATGCGGCCAGGGAGACGGAGGAGACCGCCGACTATGTCCGTACGCCCGGACAGTTGAAGAAGATTCAGGAGCGAGTGGTCGACGCGGACGACGGACTGGAACTGGTCATCGTTCAGTCGCTCTGGCTCACCGGATTCGACGCCCCGCCGCTGCACACCCTCTACCTGGACAAGCGGATGCGGGGGGCCGCGCTCATGCAGGCCATCGCCCGCGTCAACCGGACCTGGCCGGGGAAGCCGTCAGGTCTGGTCGTCGACTTCCAGGGCGTCATACGGGAGATCAAGGAGGCGCTCGCGGAGTACTCCGAACAGGATCAGGCGGAACCCATGCTCGGCGCCGATCTCGCGGGTGCGGTCCAGCTGGTGCGCGAGAGCCATCAGCAGATCACGGACGTTCTGCACGGCTGCCCCTGGCGGCGGATTCTCGCCGCGGGCGGGCCGCGCGCCTACCGGGAGGCGCTGACCGAGGTTCTGGAGTTCCTGATCACGCCTGAGCCAGGACTCGACGCCGGTCAGGCGACGCGTAGGCAGCGGTTCATGTTCCAGGCCAACCTGCTCCGTCAGGCGTTCTCGCTCTGTCCGACCGATCCACGCGTGCAGGACCTGCTGCCGGATATCCGGTTCATCGAGAGCGTGGCCAAGTCGCGGGAGAAGTACACCGCCGAGGAGAGGGAACGGCAGGGCACTGCCACTGCAGCGGACATGTTGCTGGTCGCTCAGCTCAATGCCTCGGTCGTCGCGGCCGACGGCGTCGTGGACATCTACGACACGGCCGGGCTGACCAAGCCGGACCTGTCGCATCTGGACGAATCGATGCTGCGGAGCCTCCAGACGTCCCGGCACCCAAACCTCACCATCGAGGCACTGCGGCGGGCGCTGCTCAAGGAGGTCAAGGACGCCCACCCCCGCAACCTCACCCGCCAGGAGACCTTTACCAACCGGATGAAGGCCGCGATGAACAGGTACACGAACGGGCTGCTCACAGCGGCCGAGTTCATGAAGTTCCTGGTGGAGCTGGCGCGGGAGGTGTCGGCCGACCGCGGCCGGGCGAAGAAGCTTGGGCTGACGGAGGACGAGCTTGCCTTTTACGACGCGCTGGCCGCCGACCCCTCGGCCGTCGAGCAGATGGAAGATACGCTCCTCGCTCGGATCGCCCACGAGCTGTACGAGCAGATCAGTAAAGACGTCACCGTCGACTGGAAGCTCAAGGAGCAGGCCAGAGACCGGATCATGGCCCGGGTGCTCCGGCTCCTCCGCAAGTACGGCTATCCGCCGGACAAGCAGCCTGCGGCGATCGAGCGCGTGCTGAAACAGGCGGAGGACCTGGCTGAGTCGATGGCGTGATCAGCTGCTTCGTCACTCCGGTCCCGAGTCTCTGGCTCTGAGCGATGGGACCTGGCGCCAAGGCCGCCCCCTCGTCCCCGACTTCGCTTGGTGCTTCCGCCAGCCGCGCGATTCTCCTTGGGCGTCCGGGGGCGGCCCCACTCCGCGAGGATGCGGGAGGCCGCTCTGTCGAGGACTGGGTCCCGGGTGAGGGTGCGCAGTACGTCGGTACGGGCGTCGCTCGGTCTGCGCGCGGTGCGCGAGGAGGTCGGTGACGATCTCGTCGTCATGTCGGACCTGTGCCTGGACGAGTCCACCGACCACGGCCACTGCGGCGTGCTGACCGCTGACGGCCGCGTCGACAACGACGCGACGCTGGAGCGGTACGCCGAGATGGCCCAGGTCCAGGCCGACGCGGGCGCCCATGTGGTCGGCCCCAGCGGCATGATGGACGGCCAGGTCGGCGTCATCCGCGACGCGCTCGACCAGACGGGCCACGAGGACGTCTCGATTCTCGCCTACACGGTGAAGTACTCGTCGGCGTTCTACGGGCCGTTCCGTGAGGCCGTCGGCTCCTCGCTCAAGGGCGACCGCAAGACGTACCAGCAGGACCCGGCGAACGCCCGTGAGTCCCTGCGCGAGCTGGCGCTCGACCTCGAAGAGGGCGCAGACATGGTCATGGTCAAGCCGGCCGGACCGTACCTGGACATCCTCGCGAAGGTCGCCGACTCGGTGGACGTGCCGGTCGCCGCGTACCAGATCAGTGGTGAGTACGCGATGATCGAGGCCGCCGCGGAGAAGGGCTGGATCGACCGGGACGCGGCGATCATGGAGAGCCTGACCGGGATCCGGCGGGCCGGTGCGCAGATGATCCTGACGTACTGGGCGACGGAGGTCGCGCGGCGGCTGGGCCGCGGGTAGGGCTCGGCCTGTACCGGGCGGCTGTCGCGGGGGTGGACGGCCTTGATCGGTCCGTAGAAGTAGAAGGCGAGTGGATCTCAGGAATCCGTGTGCCGTATGTGCAGATGGCCATCGAGAGGGAAGGCGGGCGGCGCTGCGGGCAGGACTCTGTCGAACTCGTATCCGCTCTTCTGCGCAACACGGCACGATGCCAGGTTGTCCTCCTGGTGAAGGAGTTCGAGACGCTTCAGCCCGTTCGCGCCGAAGGTGCCGAAGGCCCAGTTGGTGAGGGTCTCCAGGGCGCGAGGGGCCACACCCCGCCCCCGAGCGTGTGCCGCTGTCCAGTAGCCCACCTCGGCTGAGGGTTTGCCGGGCGCGACTTCCTTCAGGATCACGTTGCCCGCCAATTGTCCGTGAACCATGTCGGGTTGTGCCTCAAGGACGGCGAAGCCGAACCGGTGCCCTGCTGCCCAACCCTCTTGCTGGGCCTGCACCCACTGCGCCCCGTCAGCACCACTGTTCAGGGCAATGCTCGTCCAGTGGCGCACGGCGGAGTCCTTGCACACCTCGACCAGTGTGGCGACGTCCTCCATGCGCCAGGGCCGAAGAACGAGAGCGGGGGCGGACGGCGTTGCGCCCACATGCAGTGTGGCGGCGGCGTTCATCGGTTGATCGTATACAGCGACGTTGCCATCTGATGCCGGCCATGCCCGGCGCACGCCGCCCTGCGACCGGCCCGTACCGCCTTGCGACCGGTCCACTGTCGACGCCCCCGGACGCGCGAGGGCTGGACGGACCACTCGAATTGCAGGTGCGGGGTGAGACGCCTGCGGCCTCCGCGATGTCGTCGACGCGGACATGGGCCGGCCCATGCTTCAGGGTCAACCGCAGCGTCGTCGTGTCAGGGCGCAGCCGCCGCGTCCCGCCATCGTGGAGTTGCCGACGCTCTGCGATGCGGGACGGGGCGGGCTGCGCCTGGCGGGGCTGGGGTCAGCGGAGGGCCTTGGCCAGGCGGTTCAGGCCGTCCGCGATCTCGGACGGGGTGTGGGTGGTGAACGACAGGCGCAGCGTCGCCGGGTCCGGGGCACCTGCGAAGAAGGGGGCGCCGGGGACGTAGGCCACGTTGTGGGCGACCGCTTGCCGGAGCAGGACGGTCGCGTCGCGGCCGGAGGGGAGACGGGCCCAGAGGAACATGCCGCCGTCCGGACGGTTCCAACTGCTTCCGGCGGGCAACGCGTCCGCCAGTCCGGCGAGCAGGGCGTCACGGCGCTCGCGGTAGGCGTCGCGGACGGTGGCGAGGTGGGCGTCCAGGTCGGAGTCGGCGAGGTAGCGGGCTGCGGCGGCCTGGTCGATGGTCGACGTGTGCAGGTCGGCGGCCTGCTTGGCGATGACGCAGGCGCGCCGGAGTGCGGCCGGGGCGCGCAGCCAGCCGAGCCGTAGCCCGGGGGCCATCACCTTGGAGAAGCTGCTCAGCAGCACTGTGCGGTCCTCTGCCCCGGCGCAGCCCGCGATCCACTGCACCGGTTCGCCGTTGAAGCGCAGTTCGCCGTACGGGTCGTCCTCGACGATCCACAGCCCGCGCCGTGCCGCCACCTCCGCGACCGCTTGCCGGCGTGCGAGCGACAGCGTCCGGCCGGTCGGATTCTGGAAGTTGGGCACCAGATACAGCAGCTTGGGCCGTTCCGCCGCGACGAGCGCGTCCAGCGCGTCCGGCATGATGCCGTCCTCATCGGTGGGGACGGGGATGATCCGCGCGGCGGCGAGTCCGAAGCACTGCAGCGCGGCGAGATAGCTGGGGTCCTCGACCAGAACGGTGTCGCCGGGCTCCAACAGGGCCGAGGCCAGCAGCGACAGGCCCTGCTGCGAGCCGCCGGTGATCAGCAGGTCGGCGGGGTCGGTCGGCAGGCCGCGCGTGGTGAGCCGGGCGGCGACGGCTGTACGCAGCGACGGGTCGCCCTCGGTGGTCGAGTACTGCAGCACCTGCCGCGGCGACTCGCGCAGCACCGCGTCGTAGGCCGCGCGGATGCCCTCCGCGTCGAAGAGCTCGGGGGCGGGGAGGCCGCCCGCGAACGAGATGACCTCGGGGCGGGCGGTCAGCGCAAGGATCTCCCGGACGGGCGACCCGCCCACGTCGGCGGTGCGAGCGGCAAGAGCGGGGACGGCGGCGGCGCCGATATCGGCTGTGGTTGTCATGTCTGCCCACCTTACGAAGCCTCGGTCCGCCGTCGAGGGAGTTCTCACGATGCGGTCGCCGTGCGGCGGCCCACCTCGACACCGCCCCGCCGGCCGTCGCCCTTCACCAGGTGACCGCCGACGTTCTCCGGGTCAAGGCCGGCTGGGGGTTCGCGATGAGCAGGAGCACGCCGGAGGACCCGGAAGTGGCGCAGGTGCATGACGATGTGCTTGCCCAGTGCGGCCTTCTGTTCCGGTGGGCGCAGAAGGCGGGTGGAAGTGCTCGCCGCACGCGTGGTCGACACGTTGCTGCACGGTGTCGGCCGGAGTGCCGACACCGCAAAGCCGGCTCTCCGACCGCCGACCGGGCGTGGTCGACTCCAAGGTTCGGCTTTCGGGGCTTCGGCCCGTCCTCCTCCATGCTGTGCAGGCGCACTACCTCTGTGCTACGACCCCGCCTTGTCGTGATCACAACCAGGCGGGGCGCACACGTCAGCGGGTCAAGAGCCCTACCGTGTACGGGAGAGCTCTCCGGGTGTCCGTGAGGACGTGGTGGGGGCGCTGCTCAGGAGAGCTGGCCGTCGTAGTCGGGGAGTTTGAAGGTGCGTTCGGCGTGGCCGCCGGTCAGGTCGGTGGTGTTGTTGCCGATGTTGGCGATGATCGTGTAGCCGTTCTTCTCGATCTCCGCCCGCTGGGCTGTCTTGAACGCACTCACCTCGGAGAACAGGTCGCCTATCGACCGGCCGTACAGGCCGTCGACCGGGTAGCCGACCGACTTCAGGTTGTACCGGGTGATCGACTCGATGAAGTCCGGACGGGCCGATACGAAGAAGATCTTGACGCCCCGGGCGTGCGCGAAGTTCGCCAGGGCGAGGGTCCGGCGGATCGCCGGGGTCGGGAAGGCCCACGAGTAGTCGGTTTCCAGCGAGGTGTTGTCGATGTCCAGGACGATGGCGGGCTTCTCCCCGGCGGGCAGTGAGGCGGTGCGTCCGTCGACGTACGTGTCCGCCTGGTCCAGGACGGCGGCGATGTCGGCCTGCCAGGTTGCGTAGTCCGCCTTCTTCGCCGCCGCCGTGGTGGTCGCGGTGGCCGCCGAGGCGGGGGTCGCGGCCAGTGCCGGAAGGGCGGTGCCCGTTGCAAGTGTCGCGGTGAGAAGTGCTGTTGTGGCGATGCTTCTGACTCGGCCGAGTGCCGCCATGTCGGTCTCCTTGGGTGAGGGGTGAGACTGTTGCGTCGCACGCATCGTGCCAACCGTTGGTTACCGATGGGTAGAGTCCGGTCGGTCATTGACCGAACTCCCTGTATTGCGAGCCCCGTTGCCCGGTCCCCGCGTGGGCGTGGTGGGGCCGGACCCGCGCTGCCGGCCCCGGCGTCCTGGATCAGACACCAGCCGCAAAGCAGCGGGGTGATCACGCGCTCGCCGCCGTGGCGGCCTGCTCGTCGTGTTCGCGCAGCATCCGCATGACGGTGGCACGTTGAGCACCTTGGCGAGTTGGGGCACGAGGCGGAAGCGGGCGGTGTGGTACTGGATGGCCATCTTCCCCTTGCCGGTCCGGCACGGGGAGCCCGCTGGGGCGGCACAGGTGGACATCGGGCAGTCGTGCGATTCCACGTGCTTGAAGTCGTCGCTCACGACCCCGGACTGTTTCATGAGGGTGTTTCAGAAGTTCAGCCGTTTGCGACAACTCATGAAACATGATCGCCGCAGGTGGGCCGCAGGGCGGTCGACTGTTTCACGAGCGACCACCTATGAAACGCGGGCGCTGCGCCTGGCCGCGGTCGGCGTCGGGTCACCACCGGGTGATGAGCGGCGTGTCCGGTCCGTGCTGCTGCCAGGCTTCGGTGAGGCGGACGAGGCGGGTGGGGGCGGCGATGCCGCGCACGGTTGCGATCTTGCCGCCTGTGATGTCGAACGTCACGGCGCCGATGACCTGGTCGCCGACCACGAAGAGGAGGGCGGGGGCGCCGTTGACGAGCGCGTAGTGGATGGCGGGCGTGCCGCCGGCAAGTCGCCGTTTCGCGGGTGTGGGTTTGAAGCCGGCCCGTACGACGGCGGCGATGCGCTGCGCAGTGTCGAACTGCAGCAGCCTCTCGGTCAGGCCGGCGCCGTCGGAGATCGCGGTCGCGTCGTCGGTGAGCAGCGCCACCAGCCGTTCGGTGCGGCCCGAGGAGGCAGCGGCGAGGAATTCCTCGACGATCCTGCGGGCGGACGCCGGGTCGACTTCGCCGCCGCGGCGGCGCGCGGCGGTGATGCGGCGCCGGGCCCGGTGGAGGTGCTGCTGGCTTGCGGACTCGGTGATGTCGAGGATCTCGGCGATCTCGGCGTGGCTGTAGGAGAACGCTTCGCGCAGGACGTAGACGGCCCGCTCGATGGGTGACAGGCGCTCCATGAGAGTCAGCACGGCCAGGGAGACCGATTCGCGCTGCTCGAACGTGTCGGCCGGGCCGAGCATCGGGTCGCCGTCGAGGAGCGGTTCGGGCAGCCAGGCGCCGGCGGTGCGTTCGCGGCGGGCTTGTGCCGAGCGGAGCCGGTCGAGGCACAGGTTGGTGACGACCTTGGTCAGCCATGCTTCCGGCACCTTGATCCGCTGCCGGTCCGCGGCCTGCCAGTGCAGGAACGCGTCCTGTACGGCGTCCTCGGCGTCGGTGGCGGAGCCCAGCAGCCGGTACGCCAGCGAGGCCAGCCGGTTCCGGCCGGCCTCGAACCGGCTGGTGTCGAAGCGATCAGTGGCGGTTCTGTCCACGCGGACCACCCTAGGCGGACCCTGGGCGGCTACGCGACCGCCTTCTCGCCGGACGCGTCCGGCGCGGCGGCCAGGCGGCGCTTGCGCTTGGGCAGGCCGAAGGTCGGGTGCGAGTTGGCCCACAGTGACATCTTGAGGATGCCCGCCTTGATCCGCGCGGCCTTCCAACCGCCCACATACTTCGGCTTTGCCTGCCCTTCGGCATCGACCATCTGCAGAATCCCGTCCCGCCGCCCGAGGCTGATGTGGTTGCCCAGGTACTCCAGCTTGGTGTTCGCGATCTGGCGGCCGGTCAGGCATCCCACGATCGCGGCCGTGGCCTGCATGCCGGTGTAACCGGCCGACGCGCAGGACATCGGCAGCGGCCGGCCGTTGTCGCCGATGGCGTAGGCGCTGTCGCCGGCGGCGTAGACGTTCGGGTGCGAGACCGACTGCATGGTGCGATCGACGACGATCCGACCGTTCTCGGTGACCTCCAGCCCGCCGGTGGCGGCGATGGGGCTGACCGCGAACCCGGCCGTCCACACGGTTGCGTCGGACGCCAGGGCGGTGCCGTCGGCGCACAGCACCCGCGCCGCTTCGACGGCTTCGACCTCGGTGTGCTCCAGGACTGTGATGCCCAGCCGGTCGCAGGCCTGGCGCAGGTGGCTGCGGGCTCCGGCGGAGAGCTGGGCGCCCAGCTCTCCGCGGGCGACCAGCGTCACCGACAGGCCGGGCCGGGATTCGGCGATCTCGGTGGCGGTCTCGATGCCGGTCAACCCGTCGCCGACGACCAGCACACTCCCGCCTTCGTCCCGCCTGCCCAGGCTGTCCAGGCGCTCGCGCAGGCGCAGCGCGGAGGGCCGGCCGGTGACGTCGAAGGCGTGCTCGGCCATGCCGGGGACGCCGTGGTCGGCGACGTGGCTGCCGAGCGCGTAGAGAAGCGTGTCGTAGCCGAGCTCGCCGTCGCCGTCGGCGTCGGCGTCGGCCACGGCGACGACCTGGCGCTCGGGGTCGACGGCGGTGACACGGGCCAGGCGCAGCCGTATCCCCGTGCCCACGAAGACGTCGGCGAGCTGTGGAGCCTCGATCTCCCGGCCGGCCGCGAGCTGGTGCAGCCGCAGCCGCTGGACGAAGTCCGGCTCGGCGTTGACCACGGTGATCTCGGTGTCCTCCGGGGACAGCCGGCGGGCCAGGGTCCCGGCCACGTAGGCCCCGGCATAGCCGGCGCCGAGGACGACGATGCGGTGCTTCATGTGATGCTCCTGTCGGTTCGCTTGCTCCCGGTGAGTTGAGCGGAACAGCGCCCCGATTGCTGACAGGAACTGCATGTGGCATGGGTCACAGAGCGGCAGGAGCGCCGCCAGGCGATGCTCGCGACGCCGAGGCGGCGCAGATGCAGGCCGAGCTGAACGAGGTGATCTGATGCCGATCGCCGCTAGGACTCCGGGGCCCTGCCCGTGTGTCGAGCCGACGGGTGGCTGGACGTCCCCGTCGCTCGAAACCCGGGCTTCGGGATTCGAGGCTCGGGAGCCGAGTATCGGGCCCACTGATTCACTCATGCGGGGTACGAGTCGGGGCGGCGGTCGAGCGTTGAGCTTCGAGATCCGGGCGTCGGGATGCGAGCTCCGGGAGTCGGGTCCCGGGATTCGAGCGGCTTCTGTGAACCGGTAGATAGATAAGGGGGGTTGGGAAAACCTCCCCACCTCCCTGACCCGTCACGGCCAGCAAGTATGACTAATCGTGACCGACTTGCAGCATGGCGTTGCGACTGCTTACCGTGCCGACAACGAAACGACCCCGACGCGGTGTAAGCGCACCGAGCCGGGGTCTCACCTCAAGATCGAAGAAAGCGATCCTGTGGCTACCCAGAACTTTAGCTCTGCCCTGTGCGCGCCCGCATCCTCGGCTTCGTACCCGATGGCCAAGCCCGGTTACGGCAAGCGGTCCGCCCCGGACCAACATCCCCGTCGCGCCGACGACTTCGCGTTGCTGCCCGAGCGGGAGCGGTATGTCGCCGGGTTCGTCGACCACCTGCCCGACGGTGCGGCGATGAATGTGAAGGCCCTGGCCAAGCAACTGCCGCTCTACGGGCAGCAAGCCGTCAGCAGTGCCCTGACCGCCCTGTCGGTGGCCGGTCACCTGCGTCGTGTGCGTCGCCTGGTGGGCGAGGGCGACCAGGTTCGGTGGGTCTTCCGCATGTTCTGGTCCCGCACCGCGCGCGACAACGAATGGTGGGCCGACTACCTCGCCGCCGAGGACAACCGGGCCGGGGCCGGGGCTGAGCCCGAACCGCCGACGGTCACATCCCCGCCGGCCTGGGCGCCCACGGAGTCCCCGGTTCCGGCACCTGGGGCCGCTGCCGACGAGTCGCTTCCGGTTCTCGTGCCGGTCACAGCGTCCCAGCCCGAAGCGGGGCCCGCGCCCGCCGAACCTGCCGCGCTCCCACAGCCGGACTCGGGATGCCCCTCGTCCGCGTATTCGTCGCCCGCGTACCTGGCCCTGGCGCAACTCGGGCGCCTGGACCACAGGTTGGCCCTCTCTGCTGCCGACTGCGAGGCGCTGGAGGGGCGCGCCGCCGAATGGCTTGCACGCGGTGTGAACACGGACTATCTCACCCAGGCCCTCACCGCCGGACTTCCCACCCGGGTCGACTCGCCTGTCGGCTTCCTGCGCCGTCGGCTCAACGACAAGATCCCACCCGCCTTGCCCCCCGCCCCGAAAGCCCCAGTCGTCCTCGCCGGTCGCGTCATGGTCGAGTGCACCCAGTGCCGCACCCCCGGCCGCCCCGATGCGCTCCCCGACGGCCTCTGCCGACCCTGCCGCCAGGCCGCCCACGGCTCAGCCGTCACCCCGGATGCCGTCACCGAGCCCGCCATCGAACGTGATGTCCGCGCCTACGTGAGCGAACTCCGCGACCTGCTCAAGGTCCCCTGAAGCCGACGCCGCTGTCCGAGCGGCAGCGGCACGCCTCCGGAGGCTCAGGGCCAGTCGACCAGGGCCATGAACGTTACCCACGCGACGAACACCGTGCCGGGTGCGAGTACGGCGAGGGCGAGACCGGCCGGTGGCCTGCGCCTGCTGAACACCCAGCTCGCGACCAGCACACCCAGCGCCAGCACCAGGCCGCAGCAGAGCACCGTCCAGGCGGAACCGAAGCTCGCGTCGAACCGGTCGGAATCGGCTTCCGAGCAGGAGCCGCAGGCCATCGGCGAGAGCCCGCCGAAGACCAGGGCGAAGAACGCGAGCGGGAGCGTCACGATCGTGGAGATCATTGACGCGATCCAGGTGCGCCGGGGGCGGCTGTCCATGACGTTGTCGGGCATGCGTGCGATTCAATCGGGCTCTCGCATACGGCACATGAGTCGTCGTACTCATCTGCCGGGCTGCGGGGCGTGACGCATTGTGCGGTGTCCCTGGTTGTGGTGTCCCTGGTCAGGAAGATCCCGGATCTGTCGGACGGGCGGCACGGGCCAATACTCTGGATCCCGTCCGCACTATCTGGGAGAGCCATGACAAGTAGGTTCACCGAGTTGGCCGTTGACTGCCACGACCCGGAGAGGCTTGCGGCCTTCTGGTGCGAGGTCCTGGACTTCAAGGTGATCGACCGGAGCGAGGGAAAGGTCGAGATCGGCTCCTGGGTGCCGACGGTTGAGGATGTCCGGGCCCGCCAGATGCCGCCCACCCTGCTGTTCATCCAGGTGCCCGAGGGCAAGACCGTGAAGAACCGGCTTCACCTCGACGTCAGCCCGATCGACGGCAGCACCGAGGACGAGGTGACCAGATTGCTCGGCCTCGGTGCCACCAAGACGGATGTGGGCCAAGGCTCAGACCGAAACTGGGTGGTCATGGCAGACCCCGAGGGCAACGAGTTCGACGTCCTGCGCACCCTGGCACCGCAGAACTAAGCCGCGAGCGGGCACCCACACCCCGTCACGTTGCCGAGAAGACCTCAGTGATCCGCCGGACAGCTGCCCAGCCGGCTAGTCCCACCAGAAGGACCAGGTCTCCTGGTTCAGCAGCATCTTCTCGGCGTAGACGTCCAGGTCGTACGGCGGGTTCTGGTTGATGTTGTCCGGGCAGAACGCGAAGTGCTCGGCGGCGAGCGCCCGCGCCTCCGCCAGGGTGGTGGGCGGTCGTCCCACGGATACGGTCAGGGTGTCGAAGCCGATCACTACGACTCGTATGCCGAAGCGGTCCTCCCAGGAGCGGAGGACTGCGCAGAGCCGGGCCACGTCGTCCTCGTAGTTGACCGGGCCCGACCAGCCGATCGCCGCCGGGATGTCCGCACTGCGCCGGGCCGGGACGAGCGCCGCCCGCGCACCGGGGAACCAGTCGCCCGGGCCGGTGCCCTCGTCCGCGATCTCGGCCGCCAGGTCGTCCGGGTTGTCGGGCCCGTCGGCGGCCGGGGAGGGCGCCAGCCCCGGCCACTCGTCGGCGGCGGCGTCGAGCTCGTCGGGCGCGCAGTCCGCCCAGTACTCGCCGAGCACCTCCTCGGCGTCGTGATCACCCGGGTACGACGTCCTGTCCGGGGCGAGGTCCCAGGTGTCGGGCCACTGGTCGCGCGTCCCGCCGTCGATCAGGACGGGAATGAGTCCGACCGGCCGGCCCGCCTCACGCAGCTCGGCCCACGTCCCGGGGGACGCGGGCTCGTCGGCGTACCAGAGCAGCGGTTCGTGCCACGTGCCGTCGACCGTGGCGTCCACCAGTGAGCCGGGCGGGAGTTGAAGCCCTGAAGTGGCCAGGGACGGGAGCGGGTTCGGGAGCGTAGCCATGACCGCGACTCTAGACGCGGCCACTGACAGCGGTGGGGCGCGGGCCTTGGACTACGGGTGCGCGCGGACGACGACGAACGCGGTGCGAGCGGTGGTGCCGTCGGGCAGCGGCACGTCCGCGGTGACGTGACCGAGTGCCTGCCCCCCGGTGTCCTGGCCGGGCTGGAGAACGCGGTTGATGTGGATGGTCAGCCGGCGTCCGTCGGCCGTCTCCACCAGGATGTCCGTACCGCTCGGGTCGTCGGTCACGGTCGTGGAGGCGATCGCCGCCGTGGCGCCGGTCTCCGCGAACCAACCGGTGACGGACGGGTCGGGGGTGTCGCTCGTGCCCTGCATCTGCGGCTCGGCCTCGCCGAGGATCAACGCGAGCAACTGGGCGACGAGGACCGGGTCACGCGTCCCGTCGTACACCCACCGCTGCCCCAGCACCCCGTGCTCGGTCGTGCCGATGAGCGCTTGGTCGGCACCCGCGATCGGTGCGCCTCGGTAGCTGAACGGTACGTGGTACGTGACCGGTTGGTCTCCCGAGGTGTCGGTGGCCGCCATGAACTCGATCCCGACCTCGCCCTCCGGGTCGTCCAGCCGGAATCCGCCGGACTTGACCAACTCGGGCTGCTGCCCCGACTTGCCGCGGTACCAGGGCTGTGCGGGCAGCCAGGAGGCGAGGAGTTCCAGCTTGGTGGGCGTCAGGGTGGTGTGATGGATGACAGCCATGGCGGTGGTATTCCTCCCGTGGGCTCAGACGAGTCGCCGGTCGGCGGCGAAACCGGCGAAGGCCGTCCAGGTGGTGGGCGCGACAGTGAGGGTGGGGCCGTCGGGGTTCTTGGAGTCTCGGATGTGGATGGCGGTGGGGTGCGCGGCGATTTCGACGCACTCGCCGCCCTCGCTGCCGCTGTAGCTCGACTTGCGCCAGGTGTATGCGACTTCGAGGCAGGCGCCGCCCTGCTCGCTGCTGTAGCTCGACTTGAACCACTCACGTGCGGTGCTCATTGCTCTCCTAGCAGCCGGTCCAACAGGTCCCTCGTCGCTTCGGTGTTGAGGGCCTGCGTTCGCAGCATCGCATATTTGCGTTCCAGGATGCTTACTTCGTCCGGAGTGGAGATGAGCTGGCTGCCGCGCTGCGTCTCCGTATAGGCGAGACGCTGGTGGTCGGGTGTCTCCAGGAGAATGAAGGGGCCAGAGAGCCCGGCATGTGTTCGGCGGCCGAGCGGCATTACCTGGATAGTGATCCCGGGGATCTCCGTACAGGAACGCACGTGCTGCAACATCTCGGAATGCACGTCGTTCCCGCCGAGTCGGTCGATCAGGATTGCCTCGGAGAAGATGAAGCTTGCGGTCGATGGCGGCTTTCGAAGCAGGATCTCTTGCCGTTCGAGCCTTGCCGCGATTCGTTGCTCGATGTCCTCTTCGCCCAAAGTCGGGACGTCAGTGCGAAAGACCGCTCGCGCGTAGTTCTTCGTCTGGAGCAGGCCGGGCAGTACCTGGTTCTCGTACCAGGACAGAGCGAGGGCCGCATGCTCCAGGTCCATGTACTGCTCCGCCCATGCCGGGATCAAGTCGATCTCCGGCATGTTCTCCACCGCTGTCTCCAGCGCTTTCTTCGTCTCCAGTAACTGGTCCAACTGGCGGGCCAGTTCCGGCAGCAGCGCGCGTCGGCCCTGCTCGATCGAGGCGATCGTCTCCACCTGGTGGCCCACCCGGTCCGCGAGCTGGGCCTGGGTCAGGCCGGCCGCGACGCGGAACACGCCGACCAGTTTGCCCACGAGTTTCATTGCCGACGCGTTCTTGCGCTGCCGCTTCCTGGGGTGCATACGGATCGAACTCCCACCTACATGCGTACGTCACGCGCGCACGGCCCGTACAAGAAATCTGTACGGGTGCGCATACTGCGGCAGCGTAGTAACAGAGTGTGACTCTCGTCCCATGAACGAGACGATGCAACTCTCGCTGCTGCGTGAGCGGTTCTACCGACGTGAGCGCCGGTCGGTGCCTGCCACGAGGGAGTTCGTACGAGGAGCTGTCACCGACTGGGGGCTCGGTGCGCGGCTGGATGACGTACTGCTGTGTGTGAGCGAGCTGGCCACGAATGCGCTGGTGCACGGGGTGCCGCCGGGGCGGGGGTATCTGGTGCGGCTGCTGCTGCGTGAGGAGGGGAAGTTGATGCGGGTCGAGGTCCACGACAGCGGGGACGGGCAGCCGGGCGTGCGGGAGCCGGACGGGGAGTCGGGGCGCGGGCTGGTGATCGTGGCGGCGTTGGCGGATGTGTGGGGGGTGGGGGAGCGGGACCCGGGCAAGGTGGTGTGGTGCGAGTTCGGTTGGTACTCCAGCCGTTGACCAGCGCTGATGAAGAAGCCAGGCTGGAATACCACTGCGTCACGAGTGGTAGAGCACCCGCACGACCATCGTGTCGCCGGACAGGCCGTCCAGGCAGGTGTTGAACATCCGCTTGTAGTCGGGGCCGCCGCCCTCCACCCACCGCCCGTCGAGGGTGAGCAGGGCGGGGGTGGGCAGCACGGCGGCCACATGGCGGGTCACGTAGGTCTCCCGGTCCTCGTCGAAGTGGCGGACGGGGTCGAAGGTGAACCGCTCCTCCAGGGCGGGGTCGGCCTCGATCGCCTGGATCAGGGGCTGTTCACGGAAGGCGGCGACGGCCGCCTCCCTGGCGTGCTCCGGCTCCAGGTTCCTGGCCCGCTCGGCGAAGTGGTGGAAGGGCAGCGCGGGCGGGTAGCGGTCGGCGAAGGCACGGTACGCCGTCCAGGTGCCGGCCGCCCGGCGGGCCTCGGCGGCGCGCGGCGTGTCGAGGTCGAGAATGCCGCGCGGGCCGCCGTGGCAGCGGGACGGCGGCAGGTCCTCGGGGAGTTCGGTCCAGTCGTCGTATCGCACGAGCCGGGGGTCGTCCTCGTGGCCGGGCAGTACGTCGAAGAGACAGCCCGCCCCGGAGACGAACCAGTAGCTCCACTCGCCCACCCAGTCCGGGTGAGGGCGGTCCTCACGGTCATACCAGAAGGGGGCCATGGCCTGCCCGATCGCCTGCTTCAGCCCGTCGGGGCCGACGGGCGGCAGGCAGACGGTGATGCGCTGTTTGCCCATGGTGTCCCCTCCGGTGGTGCGGTCTGTGCTGGGTGCACGGTCGGACGGCGCGCGTGGTGCGGTGCGCGTGGTGCGGTGCGCGACCCACCTTGGCAGGCCGCGCCGGTCAGATGGTATTAGGGCTGTTCCTCGGGCGCGGTGAACTCGACGGCCTCCCGGACATCCGCGTCCGGGTCCTGGGAGAGGCGGTGGAGGAGTTCCCCGACGCCCGGTGTCGACCAGTTGGCGACGGCCCAGACAAGAGCCTGGCGGACGCGTGGGTCCGGGTGGTCCGCGAGGTGGGCCAGTTGGTCGAGCGGTCCGCGTCGGCGCATGCCGAACCAGCGGAGGGTTTCGGCGAGTTCCGTGGGTTCGCCGAGGGTGCCCGCTGCGGCGATCCGGCGGAGGAGGACCGGGGTTGCGGGTGCCGGGCCGTCGAGGGGGTGCGGCCGGCGTCGGCGCAGGCGCTGTGAGCCGTACTCTCCGCGCACTCTGCAACCGAAGCAGGTGCAGGGCGTCTTGCCGTTGGAGTCGGGGAAGTATCGCCAGCCGGTGACCTGTCTGACGGCGCGGAGGCGGTGCACTTCGTGTTTGGTGACCGCGCGGGGGACGAACACTTCCCAGCCGCGCGGGTCGTCCAGGGCGGCTGTGCGGCGGACGGCCTCGGCGGCTGTGGTGGCTGCGGGGCGGCCGTTGTAGCGGCCCAAGGTGACGGGTTCGTCGTCGGGCAGTCGTATGTGTACGGCGATGAGACCGCGTGGGCCGCCGTGCCGGGCCAGTTCGCGCAGCCACTGGTGGGTGAGGGTGTACGAGGGGAGGACGGGGAAGCAGTAGAGGCCGCGTGAGCCGTCGCGGCCGTGGCTGGTGGCCCGTATCCCGGACCGGCGTATGCGCCCCGCGTTCGCTGTGGGTGTCAGGTGCACGAACATCGCCATGCGGCCGATGCTAACCGGGGGCGGGCCTGCCGGGGTTCCTGCGGTGGTTGGGCCAGGCCTGATCCGGACGGAAGGCCCGATGCGGTCGGCCGACATCCGTGTTCGTACGCACGTCGCCCCCTTCAGGTTTCGATCGAGGATTCTGCGATCTACTGCCCTCGGGGGACGGCGAGTTGGTGCTTCGATGCGTGAGAGGTCAGTAGGTGAGGGCGTCGGCCATGTCGCTCTGCCAGTAGGTGACGAAGCCGTTGTCCCCCCACTGGGTGCCGGCCGGGAGCGTCAGCTCGGCGGGGGCGCCCGTGGAGCCCTGGTTGCTCTTGCCGGTGAAGTGCACCGTGAGGTGGGTGCCCTTGTGCAGTTCCTGTCCGTCCGGCTCACCGGACAGCCCGATGGAGGCGTAGGCGGACTGGCCCGGCGCAAGGGTGACCACGGCCTGCGGGATGCTGTCGCGGAGGACCGGGAAGGCGGCCTGGGCGTCGTCGAAGCCGAGCGCCGGCGCGTGGTACGCGTAGCAGGGTACGGAGCCGGTGTTGGTCGCCGTGAGCAGCAGGTGGTTGATGGGGCGGCTCACCTTGCTGACGGTGACCTTGGTGTTCGAGCCGGTGCAGGTGACGGGGGAGCTGTTGCCGGTGCCCTTGTTGCCGGTGGCGCCGGTGTTGCTCTTTTGGCCGCCCGTGCCGGAGGTGGAGCCCTTGGAGTTGGCCGCCGTGTTCTCGGCAGGGGCGTTGGACGTGCTGTCGGTGTCCTTGGCGTCCTTGCCCGAGTCCGGCGCGGTGGCGGCAGGGGACCGCTGGTCGGTGGTGCTCCCTGCCGGAGCCGCCGCTCCCGCCTTGCCGTTGTCACCGCTGCTGTTGTCGCTGCAGGCGGTGAGCGAGAGGGCGGCCAGGAGGGCGGTCGCGGCGAGGGCGGTGGTGCGGACGCGGTTGCTGCGCATGGTGGTGGTACTCCCCGTATGTGTTGGCGAGGTTGTTCAGTCAGTGATGGCAGATCAGGACCATGACGACCGCGGTCGACACGATCACTACGCCGATTGCCACGGCATCGATCAGCTCGATGCGGAAACGGGTTCGCACTGTGTCGTCCCGGTGGTCTGTGCGGTGTGGTCACAGACTGCGGGACGGCGGATTCCGGCCGCAACGCCGAACGGACCATTGGGGAAGCTGGAATGCTTGCGCGTACTGTGACCTGGGCAGATTCCACGTCCCTGGAACGGTGTTCCGGGACGAACCAGGAGGGGGAACGCCGCAGTGGCTACGCCGGAGGCCGAGGAATTCGCGGTTCTGCTGAAGGAACTGAAGGACCGTTCGGGGCACAGCTACGGAGTTCTCGCCAGAAGACTGCACGTCAGCACATCGACGCTCCACCGGTACTGCAACGGTGACGCCGTACCCAATGAGTACGCGCCGGTGGAGCGGCTGGGGCGGCTGTGCGGGGCGAGCCCGGACGAGCTGGTGGAGCTGCACCGGCGGTGGATCGTGGCCGATGCGGCGAGACGGCGTCCTGCTTCCGTTCCCGATTCCGTTCCGGCTCCGCCTGCTGCTCCTGTTACTGCTCCCGTTTCTGATTCCGAGTCCGTTCCCGAGCCGGCAGCCGCGGCTGAGGCTGTGGCTTCGCCCGAGGACCGGGTCGGAGGCGAGGACAAGGACGACGACGCGACCGCGCCCGCGGTCGTGAACGCCGGGGCGAGCCGGCCCCGGCGGCTCTGGTCCTCCCCGCGGGCGCGCGTCCTGCTCGCGGCCGTCGCCGTCGTCGCGCTCACCGTGCCCACCACGATCGTCGTCAGCAATCTCTCGGGCACGGACACCGGCGGCCTCAGCGATGCTCCCGTCGTGCACGACGTATCCGCACTGCCCGACGACGACGAGAGCGCGTCGCCCGGCATGCTGGAGCCGTCGGGCAAGCCCGGCAAGCCCGGAAAGCCCGGCAAGTCCGGTGCCGCGACCACCCCGTCCGTGGGGTCGGGCGCCGCTTCCGCTTCCGCGTCCACCGGGCACGGCGCGGGAGCGGGAGCGGGGCCGGGTGCGCAGACGGGTGGGGGCGTACCCCTGAGCGCCACCATCAGCTCGTACAACTGGGAAGAGCCCTGCGGTCAGCACTACGTGCTGGACCAGAAGCCGGACGACGTGCCTCCGCCGCCCGCACCGCAGGACACCCGCGGCTGGGCCAGGGCGCTCGGAGGGGTGGACGGCGGCAGCATGCAGCTCGAACTCACCGTGCAGGGGAAGTCGGGGCAGGCCGTCGTGCTGAAAGGACTGCATGTGCGGACGCTGTCCCGGAAGGTGCCGCTGGCGTGGTCGGCGTACTCGATGGGCGAGGGCTGCGGGAGCGGCATCACCCCGCAGTCCTTCGACATCGACCTCGACGACAGCCGGCCGACCCTCACCCCGGTGGCGGGGCAGCAGGGGGACGTGCGGGTGCCGCCGAAGAACTTCCCGTTCCGGGTGTCCTCCACCGATGTGGAGGTGTTCGACCTCAAGGCCCATGTCGAAGGGCACGACGTCAGCTGGTACCTGGAGCTGGAGTGGAGCAGCGGCGGCCGGAAGGGGACGCTGCGCATCGACGACGGCGGGAAGCCGTTCCGTACCAGCAGCATCCAGGCGCGGCCGAAGTACATGTACCGGTACGACACGGCCCAGTGGGTGACCAAGGAGTGGGACTAGCGGTCACGGCCACCGGGCCGGTGCGTACGGGCTGACTGACGTCCCGGTCAGAGGCGCTCGGGCGTCCTGATGCCGAGCAGCTCCATGCCCTGGTGCAGGGTGCGGGCGGTGAGGTCCGAGAGGAAGAGGCGGTTCTCGGCCACATCGCCCGGAACCTCGGGCTTCAGCACCGGGCACTGGTCGTAGAACGTCGTGAAGAGCGACGACAGCTGGTAGAGGTACGAGGCCAGCTTGTGCGGCTCGTACGCGGCGGCGACCTCGGCCACGACCTCGGCGAACTGGTCCAGGTGCAGGCCCAGCGCGCGCTCGGCCGGGGCCAGCTCCAGCTCCGGGTGCGGCTGGGACTTCAGCTCGCCCGCCTTGCGCTTGATGGAGCGGGACCGGGCGTGCGCGTACTGGATGTACACGCTCGTGTCGCCGGTCAGCGACACCATCTGGTCCAGGTCGAACTTGTAGTCGCGGGCGGCCGACGTCGACAGGTCCGCGTACTTCACCGCGCCGATACCGACCTGCGTGGCGCGCTCGGTGATCTCCTCGTCGGTGAGGTCCTTCGCCTTTTCGCGCACGACGGTGGACGCCCGGTCGATCGCCTCGTCCAGCAGGTCCTTCAGCCGGACCGTCTCGCCCTCACGGGTCTTGAACGGCTTGCCGTCCTTGCCGAGCACCGTGCCGAAGGCGAGCTGTACGGCCTTGACGTCCTCGTTCAGCCAGCCGGCGCGGCGGGCCGTCTCGAAGACCATCTTGAAGTGCAGGGACTGCCGCGCGTCCACCACGTACAGCAGGGTGGACGCCTTGAGGTTCTGGACCCGGTCGCGGATCGCGGAGAGGTCTGTCGCCGCGTAGCCGTAGCCGCCGTTCGACTTCTTGACGATCAGTGGCACCGGGTTGCCGTCCGGGCCCTTCACATCGTCGAAGAACACGCACAGCGCACCCTCGGAGCGGACGGCGACGCCCGACTCCTCCAGGATGCGGCAGGTCTCCGCCAGCATGTCGTTGTAGCCGGACTCGCCGACGATGTCGGGGTCGCGGATCTCCATGTCGAGCTTGTTGAAGACCGAGTAGAAGTAGATCTTCGACTCGTCGACGAAGCGCTGCCACATGGAGAGGGTTTCCTCGTCACCGGCCTGGAGCGCCACGACCCGGTCCCGGGAGCGGGCCTTGAACTCCTCGTCGGAGTCGAAGAGAGCCCGCGAGGCCTTGTAGAGCCGGTTCAGGGAGGACATGGCGGCTTCGCCGTCCGCCGCGCCGCCGCCGGTCTCGTGGTTCAGCTCGCCCGGGTGCTCGATCAGGTACTGGATGAGCATGCCGAACTGGGTGCCCCAGTCGCCGATGTGGTGCCGCCGGACCACGGTCTCACCCGTGAACTCCAGGATCTGCACCATCGCGGCACCGATCACCGCGGAACGGAGGTGGCCGACGTGCATCTCCTTGGCCACGTTCGGCTGCGCGTAGTCGATGACCGTGGTGCCTGCGGCGCTGTTGTACGGCACGCCGAGCCGGCCCTCGTCGTCCGCGTCACGCGCGGCGAGGGTCTCGATGATCGCCCTGTCGGAGAGCGTCACATTCAGGAAGCCGGGGCCGGAGACCTCGATCTCCTTGATCAGGCCGCCCGCCGGGATCGCGGCCGTGACCTGGGACGCCAGCTCGCGCGGGTTGCCCTTGAGCTTCTTGGCGAGGGCCAGGATGCCGTTGGCCTGGAAGTCGGCCCGGTCGCTTCGTCGCAGCAGCGGGTCCGCGGTGCCGGCATCCGGCAGCGCTGCCGTCAGGGCGTCCGCCAGCTGCTGCTGGAGCGTGGAAGCGAGGGAATTGACCGAGGCCATGGGCTGGCTGCCGTTTCCGTAGGGGTACAAGGGATCACGCCCAGTATCCCACGCACTGTAAAGCCGTTTTCGCGCTGCCGGTGGGACCTGGGAGAATGGGCGGTGCCCCTACGAGTCCCACAAGGGTGTTCCTACGAGTCCTACAAGAGAGAAGGACGTGCAGACCGTGGCTCAGAGTCAGAGCAGCACCGAGACCGACTGGGTCTCCCGCTTCGCGGACGATGTCATCGCCGAATCGGAGCGTCGTGCGCCTGGCAAACCGGTCGTCGTCGCGTCCGGTCTCTCCCCGTCGGGCCCGATCCACCTGGGCAACCTCCGCGAGGTCATGACCCCGCACCTGGTCGCCGACGAGATCCGTCGCCGGGGTTACACCGTCCGGCACCTGATCTCCTGGGACGACTACGACCGCTACCGCAAGGTTCCGGGCGGTGTCCCGGGTGTCGACGAGTCCTGGGCCGAGCACATCGGCAAGCCGCTGACCTCGGTGCCCGCCCCGGCCGGGTCCACGTACCCGAACTGGGCCGAGCACTTCAAGGCCGCCATGACCGCCGCGCTGGACGAGCTGGGCGTCGAGTACGACGGCATCAGCCAGACCGAGCAGTACACGGTGGGCGCGTACCGCGAGCAGATCCTGCACGCGATGAAGCACCGCGCCGACATCGACGCCGTCCTCGACCGGTACCGGACGAAGAAGGACCCGGCGGCCGCGGGCAAGGGCAAGAAGCCGCAGCAGCAGAAGAAGGCCGACGAGGCCGAGCTGGAGGCCGAGGCGGGCTCCGGCGCGGCCGGCGAGGACGACGGCAGCGGCGGCTCGGCCGGCTACTTCCCGTACAAGCCCTACTGCGGCAACTGCGAGAAGGACCTCACGACCGTCACGTCGTACGACGACGACAGCACCGAGCTGAACTACACCTGCACCTCCTGCGGCTTCGCCGAGACCGTCCGGCTGAGCGAGTTCAACCGCGGCAAGCTGGTCTGGAAGGTCGACTGGCCGATGCGCTGGGCGTACGAAGGCGTGATCTTCGAGCCGAGCGGTGTGGACCACTCCTCGCCGGGCTCCTCGTTCGTGGTCGGCGGCCAGATCGTCCGAGAGGTCTTCGACGGCGTACAGCCGATCGGCCCGATGTACGCCTTCGTCGGCATCTCCGGCATGGCGAAGATGTCCTCCAGCAAGGGCGGCGTGCCGACCCCGGCCGACGCGCTGAAGATCATGGAGGCGCCGCTGCTGCGCTGGCTGTACGCGCGCCGCAAGCCCAACCAGTCCTTCAAGATCGCCTTCGACCAGGAGATCCAGCGGCTCTACGACGAGTGGGACTCGCTGGCGCGCAAGGTCGCGGACGGCTCGGTGCTGTCGGCCGACGCCGCCGCGTACGCGAGGGCCATCGGCACGGCCGCCGGTGAGCTGCCGCGTACGCCGCGCCCGCTGCCGTATCGCACGCTCGCTTCGGTCGTCGACATCACGGCCGGGCACGACGAGCAGACGCTGCGCATCCTGAGCGAGCTGGACCCGGAGAACCCGCTGACCTCGCTGGACGAGGCCCGGCCCCGGCTCGACCGGGCCGAGAACTGGATCACCAGCCAGGTCCCGGCCGAGGCCCGCACGATCGTCCGCGGCGAGCCGGACAAGGAACTGCTCGGCTCGCTGGACGAGCAGGGCCGTGAGTCGCTGCGGCTGCTCCTGGAAGGACTGGAGTCGCACTGGTCGCTGGACGGGCTCACCACGCTCGTCTACGGCGTGCCGAAGACCCTGGCGGGCCTGGAGCCGGACGCCAAGCCGACACCGGAGCTGAAGGCCGCGCAGCGGTCGTTCTTCGCGCTGCTGTACCGGCTGCTGGTCAGCCGGGAAACGGGGCCGCGGCTGCCCACGCTGCTGCTGGCCGTGGGGGCGGACCGGGTGCGGAGGCTGCTGGGCGCGTAGCAGTACTCGATACGGAGGGCCGTCACCCGGTGATTCGGGTGACGGCCCTTTGTCGTTGCCGGTTCCGTCCTCGAACGCAGGACGGGCGGGGTCCTACGCGATGTGGTTCTCCGCCATCTCGTTGTCGAAGCGCTGCTTGAACCCCGGCAGGAGTCGGCGGAGCAGGGCCGCGCTGCGGGGGTGCCTGACGTTGTGGCCGTCCGAGAGGTGTATGTCGAGGACCTCCGCACTCGGGTAGTCCTGGTGCGCGTGCGTGTACGCGGTGAACACCTCGTACGCGATCTTGCTGAACTCGACTTCGGCCTCGGCCCATTCGGAAGGGTCGGGTTCCTGCTGCTGCACGGGCCGGGGTTCCGGCTCCGGCTCCTCGACCCGGGGCTCCGGCTGGGGCTCCGCGGCGCGGGGGGCCGGGACGGCGCCGATGGTGCCCACGTTGCCCAGGGGGCGGGTGCGGCCGCCGGGGCCCGACGGGACCATGACCGGGGTGGGCTCCAGGCCCTCGACGTACGTCGGGTTGTACGCACTCTCGTACGCGTCGTCCGGCACCTGGGGCGCCGCGAACCACGGGCTCTCGTGCGAGCCGGGGCCCTCCTGGGGCCACTCCTCGGCGGCGGCCGGGTCGGAGGGGCGGGTGTGCTGCTGCTGTTGCTCGTACTGCTGCTGGGGGTGGGGCTCGGCGTACGGCAACTCGGGCTGGAACTCGCCCGGTTCGACCAGGGCCGGGGCCGGGGGCAGCAGGGCCGGTTCGATGCCTGCGGCGGCGAGGCCGGCCGGACCGGTCTCGGCCAGCGGAACGCCGTACTTCGCCAGGCGCAGCGGCATCAGGGACTCGACGGGTGCCTTGCGGCGCCAGTTGCGGCCGAAGCGGGCCTGGAGACGGGCCTGGTAGATGAGCCGGTCCTGTTCGAGCTTGATGACCTGCTCGTACGACCGGAGCTCCCAGAGCTTCATCCGCCGCCACAGCCGGAACGTCGGCACGGGGGAGAGCAGCCAGCGGGTGAGCCGCACGCCCTCCATGTGCTTGTCGGCCGTGATGTCGGCAATCCGGCCCACGGCGTGCCGGGCGGCCTCGACGGAGACCACGAACAGCACCGGGATGACCGCGTGCATGCCGACGCCGAGCGGGTCGGGCCAGGCCGCGGCGCCGTTGAAGGCGATCGTCGCGGCGGTCAGCAGCCATGCCGTCTGGCGCAGCAGCGGGAACGGGATGCGCAGCCAGGTCAGCAGCAGGTCCAGGGCGAGCAGGACACAGATGCCCGCGTCGATGCCGATCGGGAAGACCAGCGAGAAGTTCCCGAAGCCCTTCTGCAGGGCGAGCTCGCGCACCGCCGCGTACGAACCCGCGAAACCGATCGCGGCGATGAGCACCGCACCGGCGACCACGAGCCCGATGAGTATCCGGTGGGTGCGTGTCAGCTGCATCGCGGCCACCCGCGTTCCCCTCCCCGTTTCCCTTGTCCGACGTGCTGCCCTGAAGCTCTGCTTCGACGTCCTGTTCCGACTTCCGGCGGGCACAGCCTGGCACATGAGGGAACGGCGTGTTGCGCGGGGAGGGGCGAAGCCCGGTACTCGAAGGAGGACCGGGCTTCGTAAAACTGCTTCTGGGCATGGGCGTTGGGGCAGGCCCTGCCGCGTCGGCTAGCTCTTCTTCTTTTCCGTGGCCTTGTCGCTGGGCTTGGCCGACCCGCTGGGCTTGGTCGACCCGCTCGGCTTGGCCGACCCGCTCGGCGTGTCCGACTTCGTGTCGGGGGCGGCGACCGAGGCCACTGCCTCCTTGGCCGCCTTCTCGGCACCCTTCAGGATGTCGGCGGCGGACGGAGCCTTCGCGCCCGCGTAACCCGCGCCGTTGTAGGTGAGGGTGACGACGACGTTCTCCGTACGGGCCACGACTGTTGCGTACTTGAAGTCCTCACTCGTCTTGGCGAGGTCATACGTGATCTTGGTGGCCTGCTCGCCGATGCCGGAGACGGGCGCCTCGGCGACCTTCTTCGCACCCTCGGTCGCCTTGGCCTTGGCGACCTGCTTCGCGTAGTCCTGCTGCGCGCGCTTGGCGCCGCTGCCCAGGGACTGGTCCGAGTCGAAGCGGGTGAAGCCGACGTCGAGCCAGCGGTACTGGGACCCCTTCACGCCGTTGTCGTCGAGGCCGTTCCAGGAGCAGCCCGCGCGGTACGCGGTGTCGCTGGAGTTGGCAGCCGTGCCGCCCTTGGACTTCGCCTTGGGGACCAGGGAGGTGACCGTCTTCGTGCTGATCGACTTGCACGGGTCGGGCAGCGCGGCGAACTTCGCCGGCTCGACGCTCGCTTCCGACTTCTTCGCGCTCGGCGCGGCGGACGACGAGGACGAACCCGAGTCCTTCTTGTCGCCGGAGTCCGACGAGCAGCCGGCGACGACGAGCATCACCGGAACGGCGGCGCAGGCGAGTATGCGGGAGAGTCGCGGGGCTGAACGGTGCATGGTTCCTTCACTCGGGTGGCGCGGCGGGCGGGCTGCCAGGCGGTCGGCGCGGGCGGTCGGGCGTCGGCGGTCGGTGGGTGGTTCGGCGGGTGTTCCGGAGGGCAACGGTACGACGGACGGCGACCGGATGCCGCCTCGGTCGGGCACTCGGCGGGCTTGGCCGACACCGGTCCGGGGTGCCCCGGGCTGGGTCATTCGCTGAACTTGTCGACCAGCTTCCGGGCCAGTGACTGGGCCCTGTCCTGCAGTTCCTTGCTGTCGGGGAGCACGGTGGAGACGGTCGGCTGCTCGGTGTACTCGACGGTCACGATGACGTTCGATGTGCGGAACACCACGCTCACCGTGCGGTTCTTTGCGGTGGAACCTGCCCGAGTGAGTAGATCGTCCAGAAATGCACCGTCCCCGAGGTTGTCGAGGGTGCGTGGCAGAAGGTTCTCGTCGGCGCTGCCTGCGCTGCCGTCGGTGTCGCTGCCTTCGCTGCCGTTCCCGTCGGCGCTCCCGCCCGCGGTCCCGTCTTCGGAGGCCGGGCCGGACAAGGCGTGCGAGGCGGAGTTCGAGGAGGAGGGTGTCTGTTTCTCCGCGTCCTTCGTGCTGCTGGGTGTGGCGGAGGGCGAGGACAGGCCGGCGGCGGTCTCCTTCTTCGCGTACACCTCGCGGGCACGGTCGTCGTCGCTCACCGACGGGTCGTAGGAGACGACACGCTCGAAGTCGACGAAGAGGGTGTGCGAGGAGTCGGGGGCCTCGGACTTCCAGCGGCAGCCGACCTTGCGGTCGGTGTTGTAGGTGACGGTGGCCGTGCCCTCGTACACCTTCTTCTGCTGGTCCTCGGGTAGTTCGGCGGCGCCCGGGAGCAGGTCCTTCAGCGCGGACGGCGCAACGGCGCGGCAAGGGTCGGGGAGGGTGCGGTACTTGCCGGGGGCCGCCGCGGCGACGGTCGCCTCGCCGGGCTTGCTGTCGGGGGCGGAGCTACCCGTTCCGGTGCCGCCACTGCAGCCGACGACAAGTGCTGCCAGTAGCGCGGTGCCGGGTACGTACGCCATTCGTCGCACGGTCCTGGGCTCCCTTCGTGCGAAAAACGGTTGCCGCTCGACGGCGACCGGTGGACACAATGTGTATCGCACGCGCCGCTGTGAATGCCGGTCGACCGACTCATTTGCCGACCTTGGCACCGGTTTTGCGCTTTCAGGCTTTTCGGGGGAATCGAGGAACTATGCCGTATGTAGAGGTGCCGGGCGCGAAGGTTCCCATCCGCATGTGGGCCGATCCGGCCTCGGTCGAGGACGTCGCGATGCAGCAGCTGCGCAACGTGGCCACCCTGCCCTGGATCAAGGGTCTCGCCGTCATGCCGGACGTCCACTTCGGCAAGGGGGCGACGGTCGGTTCGGTGATCGCGATGCACGGTGCGGTCTGTCCGGCGGCGGTCGGCGTGGACATCGGCTGCGGAATGTCCGCGGTGAAGACGTCCCTGACGGCCAATGACCTGCCGGGTGACCTGTCCCGGCTGCGGTCGAAGATCGAGCAGGCGATTCCGGTGGGCCGCGGCATGCATGACGAGGCCGTGGAGCCGGACCGGCTGTACGGCTTCCGGGCGCCGGGCTGGGACGACTTCTGGGGGCGGTTCGACGGGATTGCCGATGCGGTCAAGTTCCGTCAGGAACGTGCCACGAAGCAGATGGGAACGCTCGGTTCGGGCAACCACTTCATCGAGTTCTGCCTCGACGAGTCGGGTTCGGTCTGGCTGATGCTGCACTCCGGATCGCGGAACATCGGCAAGGAACTGGCCGACTTCCACATCGGGCAGGCGCAGAAGCTGCCGCACAACCAGGACCTGATCGACCGCGATCTGGCCGTATTCATCGCCGACACCCCGCAGATGGCGGCGTACCGGAACGACCTGTTCTGGGCGCAGGAGTACGCGAAGCACAACCGCGCCATCATGATGGCGCTCTTCCAGAACGTGGTCCGCAAGGAGTTCAAGAAGGCCAAGGTCACCTTCGATCCGGTCATCTCCTGCCACCACAACTATGTGGCGGAGGAGCGGTACGAGGGCATGGACCTGCTGGTCACGCGGAAGGGGGCGATCCGTGCGGGTTCCGGGGACTTCGGGATCATCCCGGGCTCGATGGGCACAGGCTCGTACATCGTGAAGGGCCTCGGGAACGAGAAGTCCTTCAACTCGGCCTCGCACGGCGCCGGCCGGAAGATGAGCCGGAACGCTGCGAAGCGGCGCTTCTCGACGCGGGACCTGGAGGATCAGACGCGGGGCGTGGAGTGCCGCAAGGACTCCGGCGTCGTGGATGAGATTCCGGCCGCGTACAAGCCGATCGAGCAGGTCATCGAGCAGCAGCGGGACCTGGTGGAGGTCGTCGCCAAGCTCAAGCAGGTTGTGTGTGTGAAGGGCTGAGGCCTTTTGCGCGCGACTGAACGGAGGGCCTCCGCACGGAAGGACCTCTGAACGGAGGAGCCCCGGACGCGGGTGGTGTGTCCGGGGCTCCTTCTGGTCTCCGGGCTCTTTCGGGTCTTCGCCGGGCTCAGGCGGTGCGGGCCAGGTGGTGCGGGTCAGGCGGTGCGGTGGACCTTGGCGTTGGAGGCCTGGGCGCGGGGGCGGACCACCAGGAGGTCGATGTTGACGTGGCTGGGGCGGGTGACGGCCCAGGTGATGGTGTCGGCCACGTCGTCGGCGGTGAGGGGGGCCTCGACGCCCGCGTACACCTTTGCCGCCTTCTCGGTGTCACCGCGGAAGCGGGTCGTGGCGAACTCCTCCGTCTTGACCATGCCGGGGGCGACCTCGATGACGCGGACCGGGGTGCCGACGATCTCCAGGCGGAGGGTCTCGGCCAGGACGTGTTCGCCGTGCTTGGCAGCCACGTAGCCGCCGCCGCCCTCGTAGGTGGCGAGGCCCGCGGTGGAGGAGAGGATCACGACCGTGCCGTCCCCGCTCTCGGTGAGGGCGGGGAGCAGGGCCTGGGTGACGTTGAGCGTGCCGATGACGTTCGTCTCGTACATCTGGCGCCAGTCGGCGGGGTCGCCGGTGGCGACGGGGTCGGCGCCGAGTGCGCCGCCGGCGTTGTTGACGAGGACGGCGAGGGTGCGGAACGCCGTGGCGAACTCGTCCACCGCATTGCGGTCGGTGACATCCAGGGCGTAGGCCGTTGCCTGGTGGCCCGCCTCGTTGATCTCGGCGGCAAGCGCCTCGATGCGGTCCTTGCGACGGGCGGTCAGGACTACGCGGTAACCGGCGGCGGCCAGCTGTCGGGCGGTCGCGGCGCCGATGCCGCTGCTCGCTCCGGTGATGACGGCGATCGGGACGGCGGCCATGGCGGACTCCTCGGGCAGCTGATCGGTACGGGGCCAGGATAGGCAGGCATGTGGTCAGTGGTTGCGCGGGGCGTACATGATCACGGCCATGCCGGCCAGGCAGATCAGCGCGCCGATCACGTCCCAGCGGTCGGGGCGGTAGCCATCGGCGACCATGCCCCAGGCGATCGAGCCCGCGACGAAGACACCGCCGTACGCGGCGAGGATGCGGCCGAACTCGCCGTCCGGCTGGAGCGTGGCGACGCAACCGTAGGCACCCAGTGCGATGACGCCCGCGCCTATCCAGATCCAGCCCCGGTGCTCACGCAAGCCCTGCCACACGAGCCAGGCGCCGCCGATCTCGAAGAGTGCGGCGATGACGAACAGAGCGACAGAGCGGGCGACGACCATGGGATCAGCGTGTCATGGGCGCGTGCTCATCGGGTGAGTGCGGCCTGCAGGGCCGCCGGGTCGGCGGTGACGAGGACGAACCTGCCGTCGCGCAGCAGTTGGTGGAGGCGACCCTCCTGGAAGCGGGAGATCCAGCGCGCCTCGTGCATGCCGTAGTCGGTGCCGAGGGCGCGACGGGTGATCTCGCGCAGTTCGTCGAGGTCGACGGGGTCGCTGTCGGCGGCCTGGTGTGCGCGGTTCCCGCCCATCACGCGGTACCAACCGTCGCCGAAGGGGGCGATGAAGGCGAAGGCGTCCCCCACGCCGTTGACCGTCAGGAGGCCGGGGGGCTCCTCGGTGAGCCGGACGTCGGCGAGGACGATCGACCGGATCACGGATTCGCCGGGGAAGGGGAGGCCGAGCGCCTGACGCACCCGGCTGCGTACTCCGTCGGTACCGACGAGGTAGCGGGCGTCGAGCGTGGTCAGGCTGCCGTCCGCCTCGCGCGGTTCGGCGGTGACGGTGTCCGATGTGCCGCTCTGGTGGAGTGCGGTCAGCTCCGTGCCGTACCGGAATCGGACGCCCGCGGTGCGGGCGCGGCGCTCCAGCAGGCGCGCCCGCTGCTTCGATGCCGCGCGAGGAGGTGATCGCCTGGCTCGCGCCCACCGTTCAGCGCTATCTGACCGCCGAGCGGCCGTAACGCAGCCGCGAGGGCCGTTGTCTGCTTCGTACACTCTCTGCATGCCGCAGAAGTCCCGGGCCCACCGCAGTGCGCTGATGGCCGAGCTGACCGTCGAGTCGCGCCGCTACATGGCCGCGTACGCCCTCTTCAACCAGGCCGTCGCGGACCATCTGCGGCTCCACCCGACCGATCTGCAGTGCCTCAATCTGCTCAGCCTGGAGACGGTGCCGGTCACCACGGGCCGCATCGCGGAGCTGACCGGGCTCACCACGGGGTCGGCGACCCGGCTGGTCGACCGGCTGGAGCGGGGCGGCTATGTGACGCGCGAGCGTGACACGGCCGACCGGCGGCGGGTGCTCGTCACGACCGTCCCGGAGCGGATGGCGGAGATCGGTGCGGTGTGGGAGCGGCTGAACGGGGCATGGGCGACGATGTTCGAGACATACGACGATGACGAAGTGGCTCTGCTCATTGCCCATATGCGGCGGACGGTCGAGCTGAGTGCACTGCAGGTCACGGCGTTGCGGGAGGGTGCCCCGTCAGTCTCCGGCCCCGGACGGGCTTGACGGCGCCCGGTCGTGGTCGTTCTCCTCGGTGTCGTCCGGGGGAGTGGGCGCGAAGTCGTCGAGTGCCTTCGTGACGATCGCGTCCAGGCGGGAGTGGTGGGCACCCCGCCAGTAGACGCGGTCGCACTTCGTGCACTGCGCGAAGACGTCGTACGAGCGCCGGGTGCCGTGCTCCAGATGCTCGCTGACGGAGTCCTTGTCGGCCGCCTTCAGCGGGCCGTTGCAGGCGGTGCATCTGGTCCAGGGGGCCAGATGCGGCGTGAACCGCTCCAGCACGTCGCGCAGTTGGTCCTCCGGCCGGTCGCTGTAGACGTACGCCCCGGCCCAGATCTCCCGCCGGTGCAGAAGCCCGCGGTCCCGGGAGAGCAGTACGCGGCGTTCGTCCGCCGACCGGGCGGCCAGCGCGGCATCACCGATGTCCTCGCTCTCGTACGCCGCATCGACACCCAGCAGCCGAAGCCGCCGGGCGAGCGTGCCGAGGTGGACGTCGAGCAGGAACCGCAGGGGCGCGCCCGGGACGCGCTGGGGGCGTTCCACGGCGCGTACCTCGACCAGCTCGCCCGCCCCCGGGATGTGTGAGACGGGTACGGGGCGGCCGTCGACCAGGAGCTGTCCGGCCTCGGTGAGCGGAATGCCGAGCGACTCCACGACATGGCCGAGGGTGGAGGAGCCGTCGGTGGTCACGGCAGAGCGTCCCCTGCGGCGTTCATGGGCGACGAAGAGCCGCAGTTCGGGGTCGACTTCGAGGTGGATCTCCGGTCCGTTCACCTCGTCAGGATGTCATCGCGCGGGGTGTGTCAGCCAGGGGTTTCGGCGCCGGGTGCAGGGCTCAGGGGCGAAAGGCGGCAGTGTGTTCCTCGGCCCAGGTGGCGAAGGCGCGGGCCGGGTGGCCGGTCAGCTTCTCCGTGTCGCCGGTCACCTCGGCCGGTGAGCCGTCCGTGGCGGCCGAGTGGGCGAGCAGTGCGTCGGCGATCGGCTCGGGAACGAAGGGGGCCACGGATTTCTTCCAGGCCTCCCCGGTCACGGTGTCGACGGTGATGGGGCGCCCGGCTGCCGCCGCCAGCAGGCCGACCTGTTCGGCGGCGGTGAGCGATTCGGGGCCGGTCAGGTGGTACGCCGCGCCCTGCAGCGGAGGGTCGGTGAGAACGGCGAGGGCGGCCTCGGCGATGTCCGTCCCATGGATCGGGCTGGTGTGGCTGCGGGGGTGGGGAAGGGCGACGGAGCCGTGGGTTCGTACCGACTCCGCCCACTGGTACGCGTTGCTCGCGAAGGCGCCGGGGCGGAGCAGCGTCGTGGTGAGGGGCGAGGCGATCAGGGCCTGTTCCACCGCGTGGTGGGAGGCGGCGATCGGGTTGCTGTGGGCGTCCGGGCCGAGGACCGAGCTGGAGGACAGCAGCACGATGTGGCCGACTCCGGCGGTCTCGGCCGCGGAGAGGAAGGCGTCGATGCCGGACGCCTCGGCGTAGAGGAAGACGGAGCCGACCCCGTCGAGAGCGGTCGCGAAGGTGGTGGGATCGCCGAGATCGCAGGCCACGACCGGTACGTCGGCGGGCAGGGTGGTGAGCGTCTCGGGGTTGCGCGAGGCGGCACGTACGGCATGGCCGTCCCGGTGCAGGAGTGAGACGAGCGTGGAGCCGATACGGCCTCGGCATCCGGTGACGAGAGTGAGCATGGGGGTGGAGCCTCCTCTGACCATTTTTTATCTGCGATGCACATAAGCTGTGCGACGCAGATAAATATCCTGGAGGGGGACCCGCCCGTCAAACGGTTTCGGGCGGGCCGAGGGGCAGGGCTCCGGAGGGCGTGGCGGGGCCTGGCGGCTACGGCACGACGCGGTAGTGCGTGGCGATGCGCCCGCCCGCAATCGATCCAATGGTTTATGCGTGGCTGACCATTGGATCGATGGGTCAGGCGTCCGCGCAAGACGCGGGAGGGAGCGGATGGGCCCGGGCGGCACCGGCGCCTACAGTTCCCGCATGAAGATCCTCGACCTCGAACCCGGCGATGCCCGACTGGCCGCCGACCTGCTTCCCGTCCTGCGCGAACTCCGCCCGCACCTCACCGAGGACCTCTTCCGGGAGGTGTACGAGAAGGGGCACGCACAGGGGCTGCGGTTCAGCGCCGCCTACGACGACGAGGGCGCCTGCGTGGGCGCGGCCGGCTGGCGCATCGTCGACAACACCAGTCAGATCCGGATGCTGTACGTGGACGACCTGGTCACCGCCGAAGGCGCCCGTTCCACCGGCGTCGGCCGCCGGCTCCTCGGGCATCTCGAAGGGCGGGCCAGGGAGGCCGGCTGTCTGCACCTCAGCCTGGACTCGGGCACGCAGCGCACCGACGCCCACCGCTTCTATCTGCGGGAGCGGCTGAGCATCGTCGCGTTCAACTTCGACAAGGTCCTTGATCTGGACTGAGCTCAAGGGTCCGAGCCCGGGCCCGGCGTGGGCCTGAGCGTGGGCCGAGGTTCAGCGTCCCGCGTCCGGGGCGTCCGGGGTTCACAACTGCTGGTCCAGTAGCTTGTTCTGGCGAACATGGGCACGAGTGAGTGAACGGTGTTCCGGTCTGTGGGTGTGCCTGACTGGGTGTGTGTGACGTGTGTGGCGCGATCTGGGACGCCGGGTGTGGTGTCAGCAGTCGGGGCCCCCGTATCACCGGAGTGATGGTTCGGGGCCTCCCCGTCGCCTCTGGCCACCCCCACATGGCCAGGTCGTAGGGATTCCGCCCGCCCGGGACGGACCGCACACGGGATATGCGTCGCCGCCCAGGACGTGAAAGCGGAGGACCAGTGCGCCCAACACCGTTCGGGGCGTGCCGGTGAGACAGGACTCACTCCTGCTCACTGCCCAGGAACGGTGAGGTTCAACTGCCAGTCGTTCGTCAGCAGCACATTGCCGGGCGGGTACTCGAAGTCGCACGTGCCGATCAGGGTGAAGCCCGCCTTGCGGCACACCGCGTTCGACGCACCGTTGTCGACGGACGGATAGGCGTGCAGACAGCGGTGCCTGTGCTCGGCGCGGGCCTGTTCGGCGACGGCCGTCGTGGCGGTCGTCGCGATGCCCAGGCCCTGGTATCCGGGGAGGACGGCCCACCCCGTCTCGTACACCTCCCGGCCCTGCCAGGTCCGCTCCCAGAAACCGATCGTGCCCACTGCCTCGTCCCCGTCGGCCAGGGCGATGCGGAACATCCTGCCTCCGCCCGTCCGGTCCGCGCTCATCGCCACGTAGCGCTCGTGACGCGCTATGAGCTGCTCCTCCGTCTCGGGGCCGCCCAGATGGTCCATCAGCTCCGGTGCGTTGGCTCGGCGGAGCAGCTCCAGGTCGCCTTCCGACCAGGGCTCGATCCGTACGGATGACGAAGCGGTGCGTGCCATGCCAAAACTGTAGGACGCGGCACTGACAGCCGGATGGGGCTTGGGCGCGATGGCGCCGATGGCCCGGGAGGCGAAGGTGTTCGGCTAGCCCCGTCCCGTACCGGACGGGGCTGGCCCCTTCGAGCAGGTGCCGGCGCTGACCGGCCGGGATCCGGGCCGGCGGCCTCCCGGCGCGTGACGCCGGGGGCCGGAGGGTGCGTGTCCGGCGAACCCGGGCTGTCGTAGAGGCCGCCCAGCCTCGCGTGGGCGCCGTCGACGATGTCCTCGGCGTCCACCAGCATCGCGCGCTCGGCCAGCCGCGCCGCCTGATGCGTGTACGGGGACGGCGGCGCGGGGTGCCGACGCCGCCACCAGCTCTCGCACGCCGCGTAGATACCGCCGGCGAAGACCGGCACGGGGATGGACAGGACCAGCAGAGTGTCGTCCATGACAGGCCTCCTCACGGCGTGGAACAACCTGGATGTCTTCTGCATCGGCAGGATCGGCAGGTCAGCTGAAGATCATTCTTCGGCCAATGAATGGCCGAATGCGGGTGATTGGGGACGGGGCCCCGGGCCGATGCCCCGGCCCGGCCTACCGGCTCCACACATGCACGGCGTCGCCCGCCTCCGACACCGTGTACCAGGTGCCGTCGCCGAGGGCTGTGACTCCGCCCGATATCGGGAAGGGGTACGTGATCTGCGCGGTCACCCGCATCTGCGCCGCGTCCGTGCTCACCAGCCAGTGGCGTTCCTCGCCGTACTCCTCGTCCCTCTCCGACGTACCGGCGATGACGGTCTCCTCGTCGAGGAAGCCGCACTCGTAGTCCCAGAGCGTCTCGTCGGCGTCCCTGTCGTCGGGATCGGCCTCGGGGTGGCGGGGAATGGCGTTCTCGGTGTCGAGTTCGGACAGTACGGAACCGTCGTCGACCCGGTGCACGCCGAGTGTCTCCTCGTAATGAGTCACGGTCAGAAAGCGCTCGCCCGAAGGGCTCACCGCCATCAGGACCCGCTCGTCGTCGCAGAACCGCTCGACGGAGAGCTTCTCGCCGTCCCACCGGCCCCACAGCATCGGCACCCCGTCCTGGCCCTCGCCGACGCTCAGCCCCATCCGGGAGGGGTCCGGGTGCGGGACGTGATCCGAGCCCGCGGCGACGGTCTCCGCGTCCGCCCGGCCGAGCACCCGTCCGTCGGCGGCGTCGATGACCAGCCACTCGTCCAGCGCCTCCGGGTCGGGTCCGGCCGCCGCGACGGGGCCGCGGATGTGGGCCCACACCAGTGCCCCGTCCGCCGAGAACACGGCCGAGCCGCTGTCCGCGTACAGATGCGAACGGTCGGTCGCGTACTCCTCGTACGACGTGTGGAGCGTGCGGCAGCCGCCGTCCCAGCAGCCGTGCCGGACCTCCCAGCGCACCGCGCCCGTCGGGTCCACCGCGCGCAGCGCGTGCACCCCGGCGAAGACCGCGAGATCACCGCTCGGCGCCACCGTGCAGGTACCGAAGCGGCGGGGCCAGGGCGCGGGGAAACGGACCGCCGGGGCGCCCTCGGTGTCCGGGTCGACGGCGACCAACTCGGTGTCGCTGCGCTGGAGGAGCAGGCGCCGGCCGGGGGCGGGCTGCTCGTCGCCGGATACGGGCCGTATGTCCTCCTGATGCGCGGGCCACCGCAGGAGGTGCGGGGCGTCCGCAGCGTCCTGCTTGCGGTGCAGTGGTGCGGCGAGTGTGGTGACAAGACGTGCGGCGGCAGCGTTGGCCATGGGTAGGCCCTCCCCCTCGTACATGAGTACATCGACTCGTACATGAGTGCATCGGTACGAGGAGAACCGTACGGCCGGGGACCGACAGTTGCTCGCGCCCATGGGGTCCTTCGCGCGCCCCGAACCCACGCCGTGGAGCACCGTGCCGGCGTACGAGCCCTGGCCGGCTTCGACGCACGTCCCTCAGTTGCTTCGACTGCTTCGATCGGCATCGGTGTCCCCGCTGCCGGCTCCGGCGGCTGCCGACCGCAGCGCTCCCCGACCGGCGTGAGGTCCGGTACGTCTCAGGATCGGGACGAAAGGTACGCATCGGGGACGACGGCGACCGGGCAGGGCGCGTAGTGCAGCATCGCGTGGTTCACCGGGCCCAGATGGAATCCGTGCCATCCGCCGGTCCGCCGGGCACCGACGACCAGCAGTTCGGCACCTGCGGCGGCCTCGATCAGTTTTTGGTGCGCCGGTCCCTGCACCACCGACCTGTGGATGGTGACGTCGCAGGAACCGGTCCGGTCCAGCGCCGCCAGTACCTCTTCGAGGTGCTCCTCGGCCTGTTGGTGGTGTGCGGAGGCCGGGGAGCCCGCGAGGAGCGGATGGCGCATGGCCTCGTGGGCGGGGGAGCGCCAGGCCCGTACGGCGATCAGCTCGCCGTGGCGCGACGCCGCCTGGTCGAGTGCGAAGGCGGCGGCTGCCGAGGGTCCTGCGGCGCTGCCGATCCCGACGACTACGCGGCCGGGCTTCGGCGGGGTGCTCGGCGCCGTTGCCTGGACCACCACGACCGGGCAGTGGGACCGGCCCGCGAGCGCGAGGCTGACGGACCCCAGGAGCATCCCGGCGATCCGGCCCCGGCCGCGGGAGCCGAGGACGACCCGGGCTGCCTCGTGACTCTCCCTGACAAGCGTGGCCACCGGGTCCTCGGGCTCCACGGACGTCACCACGCGCACCTCGGGTCCGAGCCGTTGCGCGCGTTCCTGGGCGTCGGCGACAAGACGCTCCGCGAGGACCTGTTCGGTGGGACGCTCGGTGTCGGAGGGGGAGTGCGTGCCTTCGTAGCGCTCCCACAGCGACGCGTGGACGATACGCAGAGGGCGCCCCGATCGTGCCGCTTCCGCCGCTGCCCAGTCCAGGGCGCGGAGGCTGCCCTCCGATCCGTCCACTCCGACGACTACGGGGAGCTGCATCGCCCCCACCGCCTTCCGTGCTCGGTTCACCTCGGGCTCGGGCGAATTGCTCGGGCGCGTGTCCGGGCGTGAGCCCGTATGTTCCTACGGTTCGATCGTCAGCACCTGGTCCAAGGGGCGGCGTGGCGTGCGCGGTCCCGTGGGCCCGTATCCCAGGCGGACGATCATCTGTGCGTGCCCCGTGCCGAAGACCGGGTCGCGCAGGAGCCACCGCAGGTCCGGCCATTCGATGGGCTGGGTCGCGAACGAGGTGGACACATGGTGGAGCGTGGCGGTGAGCAGTACGCGCTCCAGCGCCTGTCCCGCGCTCAGCCAGTCCATGGGGTGATCACCCGGGGTGCTCAGCAGGGCCAGTTGCGGCCGCGTCTCGAACCGGACGCGTGCCCGGCCCGGGAGGAAGCCGGTTCCCGCGAAATCGCGGGTGGTCGCTCGTTCGGAGGCGTCGCGGGGTCCGAAGGCGTAGTCCGGGATTCCGTCGACGGGCGCCTCGGTCTTCGTGTCCCGGGTCCAGTGTTCCTGCTCCGCCTCCCGTGCCGGATCCCCGCGGTTGTACCCCTCGGCGTCCCGGATCAGTTCGAGCACGGTCTGCAGATGCGGCGGGGCCAGGAACGCGAAGTCCGCGCCCTCGATACGGGCCGCGTCGGCGAACTGCGCGCGGATGTCCTCGGGGATCGCCTGCTCGTCGAACGGATAGCGGCTGGTGTGCCGGTCCCGGATCGCAGGGTGGAGAGCGGCGAGCGCTTCATCCGCGGGTTCCCGTGGAGCGTCGGGGCGGATGCCGAGACGGACGGTGGCCAGTAGGGCAGGGGCCGATGGTTCGGGCAGCAGCGCGGTGACCGCATCCAGGCCGTGGTGGGCGGCGGACACCCGCAGGTTCAGCAGAGCCGCGCCGCAGCCCACGTGCAGTGCACGGGTGGCGGGGTCGGCCTCCGGCATCGCGCGGTCGAGGTCCGCCATGAGGGCGAGGGTCCGGCCGGCGCGTGTGTAGCGGAACTGCCAGGGCTGGGCGTTGTGCATGGACGGGGCGGCGGTGGCATCGGCGACGAGGCCGGCCAGCGTTGCGTCGTCGAGAGTCTGGCTGAGCATCGGAACTCCCGGAGATCGGGAACGGTCGATGGTCTCTTCAGCATGGACCAGATGCCGACCGGGTGGTATGGGCCTTTCGTCCCTCGGTGACGCCGCGGAGGGTCCCGCCGCGAAGGGCCCCGCGCCCGGACGGTCCCACGCCTCGGAACGTTTCAGTCCGCAAGGGACGCGCCCCGGGGACCGTACAGCTGCAGCAGTCTTTTCCGTGTTCCGTACAGGCGCTCCGCCACCGTCTCGGCGACGTACTTGTACACCGCCCGGCCCAGCTTCGCATCGGCCTCGCACAACGAACGGACGGCAGTGGCATCGAATTCCACGGCCTGGCCCGCCCGGCTCACGTGCGCACCCATGTGCCACACGTGCGGGGTGAACAGCCAGGACCAGCCCAGCAGATCGTCCTGGCCCAGCGTCTCGATGACCGCCGCACGACGGCCGGGCACACGGATGTCGACCTCGACCTGTCCGGAGCGGATGATCCAGAAGTGGTCGGCCCGTCTGCCTTCTTCGAAGAGGCGTTCATCGAGGGCCAGAGGTACTTCGCGGGCCGCCTCGTCGAGCAGGCGTGTCCGGCCCTCGGGCGGGATCGCGTCGAGCAGACTCCTGGTCGTTGACATGGAAACCTCCGTCCGTGGCGGGTCCCTGGAGGGCTGCGGCGGCGGCCGCGCGTGCCCGGCCGCGACTGCCTGTTGTGAACGATATGCGCGGTTCCGGGGGGACGCTCGGTCGCGATGCCGTACGGAGTCCACGACGCGCCCGTGCGCCGGAACCGTGGTGCCATGAAGAGGAGCCCCTGACGAAGGGACCGCCCCGGTCATGGCAGCCGCACCGTCCCTGGCACCGTGCCTGCGCTCCGTGCGGGCCGTGGTCTTCGACACCGACGGAGTGATCACCGACTCCGCCCGGAGACACGCCGCAGCCTGGAAGAAGGCGTTCGACGCCTGTCTGTCGGCCTTCGAGGGGCAGCGGCCGTTCGACGCCGCCGACGACTATCTGCGCCACGTCGACGGCCGGTCGCGGAAGGACGGTGCGGCGGCCTTCCTGGCATCGAGGGGACTGGACCTTCCCGAAGGCAGCCCCGACGACCCACCGGGAACCGCGACGGTGTGGGCGATCGCCGCCCGCAAGGACGAGCTGTTCACGCAGAGCCTGCGGACCGACCCGGTCGACGTCTGGCCCGGCACGGTCCGTCTCCTCGGCGTGCTGCGCGGCGAGCGGGTGCCCTGTGCCGCCGTCTCCGCGTCCCGGCACGCGACGGAACTGCTGGCGCGGGCCGGCCTCATCGACCGGTTCGACGCCGTGGTCGACGGAAACGAGGCGCGCCGGCTGCGGCTGCCCGGGAAACCGGACCCCTCGCTCTTCGTCGAAGCGGCGAGGCGTCTGCGGACCCCGGTCCGGGACACCGCCGTGGTGGAGGACGCGCTGGCCGGGGTCGAGGCCGGGCGACGCGGCGGCTTCGGACTCGTGGTCGGCGTGGACCGTACGGGCACCCCCGCCGGCGCCGCCGAGCTGCGCCGCCACGGTGCCGACATCGTGGTGCCCGACCCGGGGGACCTGCTGACGGCCGGGGACGACTGATGGCGCGGGCCTGGACCTGGTCGTACGAGGGGTACGACCCGCAGGAGGAACGGCTGCGCGAGGCGCTGTGCACGCTCGGCAACGGATACTTCGCCACTCGCGGAGCCGCATCCGAGACGTCCGAGGGCCGGTCGCACTACCCCGGCACCTATGCGGCGGGCTGCTACAACCGGCTGACCTCCTCGGTCCGGGGCCGCCAGGTGGAGAACGAGGACCTGGTCAACCTGCCGAACTGGCTGCCGCTGCGCTACCGCATCCACCCCGCCGGCACCACCCCGGGACCGTGGCTCTCCCCGGATCACGAGCACCTCGTGGAACACCGCCAGTCACTCGATCTGCGCGGGGGCACGCTGACCCGCCGGTCCGTCTACGAGGACGGGGCGGGCCGGCGGCTGCATGTGGAGCAGTGCCGCCTGGTGCACATGGGCGATCCGCATCTCGCCGCACTGCACACGGTGTTCCGGGCGGAGGGATGGGCGGGCGCGATCGAGGTGGAGACGGGGATCGACGGCGACGTCCGCAACTCCGGCGTCGCGCGGTACCGGGATCTGTCGAACCGGCACCTGACCGGCTGGGTGACCGCGACGGAGGAGGACGGTGCGGTGTCGCTGAGGTGCCGCACGGTGGAGTCGGACATCGCTATCGCGCTGGCGGCCCGCACACTGGCCGGGTGCGGCGGCGAAGGGAAGGAACAGCGGGTCGGCCCGAGTTCCCGGCACACGGCGAAGGCGGTCTTCCAACGGCTGATGTTCCCGCTGAGCCCGGACTCCGACACCGTTGTCGACAAGACGGTGGCGCTGTACACCTCGCGCGACCGCGCGATCGGCAGCCCTCTGCGGGCAGCCGTGGCCGAGGTTCGAAGAGCCCCGGACTTCTCGCATCTGCTCGCCTCGCACCAGCGGGCCTGGGCCGATCTGTGGCAGCAGGTCCGGCTGGAGGTCCCGGGCGAAGCGGGCCGCATTCTCCGGCTGCACCTCTTCCACGTACTGCAGACGCTCTCCCCCCACACCGCCGGACTCGATGTGGGGGTACCGGCGAGAGGACTGCACGGCGAGGCGTACCGGGGTCATGTCTTCTGGGACGAGCTGTTCGTACTGCCGTTCCTGAATCTGCATCTCCCGGAAGTCTCCCGAGGACTTCTCGACTACCGCCACAGGCGGCTGCCCGCAGCCTGCCGAGCGGCGAGCGAGGTGGGCAGGGCCGGGGCGATGTACCCCTGGCAGAGCGCCGACAACGGACGTGAGGAGACCCAGGAACTCCATCTCAACCCGTGCTCGGGGCGCTGGCTGCCCGACCGCTCCCGGCTGCAGCATCATGTCGGCTCGGCCGTCGCGTACAACGTCTGGCAGTACTGCCAGGCCACCGGGGACACGGAGTACCTGCACTCCAAGGGCGCGGAAATGCTGCTGCAGATCGCCAGGTTCTGGGCGGACAGCGCCGAATGGGACGCGTCCCTGGCCCGGTACCGCATCCGCGGTGTCGTCGGACCGGACGAGTACCACGACGCCTATCCGGGAACCGAGGCGGCAGGCCTCGACGACAACGCGTACACGAACGTGACAGCGGCCTGGGTTCTGTCACGTTCGACGGAGCTGTACCGCGCCCTGTCCGAGACACGACGCCGGCAGCTCTTCGACCGGATCCGGCTCGATCACGATGAACCGGAACGGTGGGAGGACATCTCCCACCGGCTGCATGTGCCGTATCACCGGGGTGTCATCAGCCAGTTCGCCGGTTACGGGGAGCTGGCCGAGCTCGACTGGGAGGGGTACCGGAAGCGGTACGGGAACATCCGGCGGCTGGACCGGATCCTGGAGGCCGAGGGCGACACAGTCAACCGCTACCAGGCGTCCAAACAGGCCGATGTGCTGATGCTCGGCTACCTCTTCTCGCCGGAGGAACTCGCCGGCCTCTTCCGGCAGCTCGGGCATGTGCTGGACGACGACACCTGGCGCGCCACCGTCGACTACTACCTCGCCCGTACGAGCCACGGCTCCACGCTCAGCTCCCTGGTCCATGCCTGGGTGCTGGCGCGCGCACACCGCGAGACGGCGTGGAAGTACTGCGAGGAGGCGCTGACCGGGGACGTGACCGACATCCAGGGCGGCACCACCGAGGAAGGCATCCATCTGGGGGCGATGGCGGGCACCCTCGACTTCGTGCAGCGCGGGATGACGGGGCTGGAGACCCGCGACGACGCACTGTGGCTCGCGCCGGCCACGCTGCCCCAGCTCTCGAAACTCGGGGTACGCATCAGATTCCGCCGGCACTGGGACGTGGACCTGCGCATCCGTGCCCAGCGCCTACGGATCGCCGTACCGGACTCGCACTACCCGGCCGTCCGGGTCGTCCTCGGAGGCCATACCCATGTGATCACACCCGGTACGGCCCGATGGCTCGATCTGCCCCCGGCCGGGCACGGCGCCACCCCGCCCGGCCACGGAAGCCCTGCCTCGTCCACCCACGGAAGCCCTTCCTCGCCCGGCCGAGGAACAGGGGGATCGTGAAGGAAGAAGGCGGCGCGGCCCGGCCGCGCTGCGGGTGATCAACGGATGGAACCCGCCGCCCCATGTCATGCACGGCATCGGCCGTCCCCGCGGTCAGTGAGGGAGCGTCATCTCGAAGGATGTGTGCCCGGGACGGCTGTCGACCTCGATGGTGCCGCCGTGCGCGGTGACCACGGCGTGGACTCTCGCGGGTCTTCTCGGTCGTGAAGTCGAGGTCTTCGATGGCGATCGCGGCGACACCGGCCTGCTTGGCCCAGTTGATGAGGCGGGTCAGTGCGTGGCGGATCTGGGCGTCGCGGTGAGCGGTGGTGCCGGAGAGGTCGTGCAAACCGGCAGCAGCTCGCAACCCCCGGCTTCGGCCGGCGTGTGTGCCTTGACGCGTGCCTCGCTGCGCCCGTCGGCTACCGGGCCGCCCCGAGCCGCGTGACCAGGTGGTGCCAGCCCTCCTCCAGGCGCTCCAGCGGAATTCCTCGCTCCTCGGTGAGGTGGTGGACCAGGGCGGTGTCGATGGACCCGAGCAGGGTGTGTGCGAGCAGTTCCGGGTCGCCGGCCACGTCCGCCCGACGCAGCAGCATCGTGATGTGACTGAGCCGCAGATGACGGGCCGGGACGGCGTAGTTGCGCAGCGGGTCCGTCCGGCTGGCCAGGATCAGGGGGTGTTGATCGCGTTCGTGGCGCAGGACGGCGGGCCCGAAGGCGTGCAGACGTTCCGCCGCGGGGGCGCCGGGGCCCAGGGGCGGCGGACCCGAGAGGAAGGCGGCCTGGAGCTGCTCCTCGCGATGGTCCAGGAGCGCGAGCAGGAGTCCGGCGCGGTCGCCGAAGCGCCGGAAGACGGTGCCTTTGCCCACCCCTGCGGCGGCGGCCACCGATTCCATGGTCAGGTTCGTCGCTCCGCACCCGGTCAGAAGCCGGGAAGCGGCGTCCAGCAGGCGTGTGCGATTGCGCGCCGCGTCCGCCCGTAGCTGCGGCGGTTCACCGGTCGGGGCGAGCGGGAGACTCGTCCGCGCCTCGCCGGGGTCGGGCGGCCTGAGCGGCGGGGGAACGTGACCGGTCATGGGCTCAGAGTAGCGCCCGGAAGTCATAAGTGGACCGCAGTCCGGTTAAGTGGTACAACTTTCAACGGACCGTGGTCCGCTTGTTCCGCCGATTCCGCCTTCCGGGAGTTCTCCATGTCTGTACGCATCCTCGCGCTCGTCGGCAGCCTCCGCGCCGGCTCGCACAACCGTCAGCTCGCCGAAGCCGCCGCCAAGCACGCCCCCGCGGGTGTCGACATCGAGCTGTACGAGGGCCTGGCCGACGTGCCCTTCTACAACGAGGACGTCGACGTCGAGGGAAGCGTCCCGGCCGCTGCCGCCCGACTGCGCGAGGTGGCGGGCCGGGCCGACGCGTTCCTGCTGTTCTCGCCCGAGTACAACGGCACCATGCCGGCCGTCCTGAAGAACGTCATCGACTGGCTGTCCCGCCCGTACGGTGCCGGCGCCATCTCCGGCAAGCCGGTCGCCGTGGTCGGCACCGCCTTCGGCCAGTACGGCGGCGTATGGGCGCAGGACGACGCCCGCAAGTCCGCCGGGATCGCGGGCGGTGTGGTCCTGGAGGACGTCAAGCTGTCCATCCCGGGCTCCGTGACGCGCTTCGCCGACACGCACCCCGCCGACGACGCCGAGGTCGTCACCGCGCTCACCGAGGTCATCCGGCAGGTGACCGCGCAGGCCACTTCCACGGCTGTCTGACCCCCTCGCGCGTGCCTCGTCGGGGCGCCCGCGAAGGCCGGCCGCGCCGGTCGGGGCGTCACCGTCGCCGCCGTGTGGACCGACAGCGAGGCGGAAGCGCTGGACTCCCCTGGCTCACCAAAGGGCCGTCGCAACACGCGACGGCCCTTTGGTGTGTGCCTGGCGTGGAGGGGGCTTCCAGGGCCTCGGATCCATGGTGGCAGTCCCTCGGAAACCCGTCGCGCAACGCGCGCGAGTCCCGGGGGACTTCTGTATGCGCTCACCTGTGGAAACGGGGCGGGGCCCGGGGTCTTCTCGGAACGCTCACAGGCGATCATTTGTGAGAGCGGGCTGACCGAACCGCAATCCGATGCCCCGGACCGTCGGGCCTGTGTGATGACCGTCACGCTGATCATTTCGGTTTCGATGTCGTCCGGATGCGGGGTGCCGGGCGTATGCCCGGTGAGACCGAGGAGATCCAGGAGCTGATTGTTGACCGTCGAGGAGTTCGAAGAGTTCTATGCGCAGACGGCCGCCCGGCTGACGGGGCAGTTGTTTGTGATGCTCGGCGACCAGCACGAGGCGCAGGACGTGGTGCAGGAAGCTTTCGTCAAGGGCTGGAGCCGACGGCGTCAGCTCGACCGTGACGGGCAGCCCGAAGCGTGGATCCGCACGGTCGCCTGGCGGCTGGCGGTGAGCCGGTGGCGCGGGCGGCGCCGTACGGCGGATGCCTGGCAGCGCAGTGGTGCCCCGCCCCATATGGAGGCTCCTGGCCCGGAGTCGGTGGCCCTGGTGGAAGTGCTGCGGGATCTGCCGTCCAAGCAGCGCCGCACGCTGGCCCTGCACTACGTATGCGATCTGACTGTCGAGCAGATCGCCGCGGAGACCGGTCTGGCGGCCAGCACCGTCAAGACGCATCTGGCCCGGGGCCGGGCCACGCTCTCGCACCGTCTGCAGGATCCGCGTACCGAGGAGGGGCCCCGTGTCTGAATCCCGAGATCCGCTGCGGTCCCTGTTCAAGGAGGCTGCCGCCACCGGCCAGTTGCGCGCCCGTTCCGCTCCGCTCTCATTCATCACCGAGCGCGCGGCGCAAGTGCGCAGGCGCCGGATCCTTGCGCTGGCTGTCGGAGTCTGCCTGGTCTTCTCCGGCACGGGGGCGGCCGTGGCCGCACTTCTGCCCGACAGCGCCGGCACCACCGTCCCGGCCACCACCCCTTCCACCCCCCGGCCCTCTCCTGTGTCCTCCCTGCCCTCCTCGCCCCGCACCAGCCTGCCGCCGATGAGCAGCCCGTCCCCCGGCCAGAGCGCATCGGGGACGCCGACCGGCCCCAGCCGGAGTGAGAGCAGCCCACCCCACTGACCGCCCGCCTCCCGCGCCCCGCGGGTGACGCCTGCCCGGGGCTGTTCGGCACGCGCACATTCGACGCAGGAGATCCTGTTGTGAGCCTTTCGTCCCCCCATCGGCAGCGTGAGCGTCTGCCCGCCCGGACCAGGACCGTTCCCGGCCCGCCCTGCGATACGCCGTCACCGAGCACGACATCCTCCGGCCGGCTGTTCCCGCGGCGGCTGTTCCTCCGGCTCAAGCCCGCCGACCGCGAGGTGCTGTGGCTGTACCTGCTGACCCGCGCGGGCATCTGGATCATTGCCTACTGCACCCGCTGGCTGTTCGCCGACGACCGCCAGACCCACCACGCCGCCTCGTTCTTCTCACCGTGGCAGCGGTGGGACTGGTGGCACTACCTGCACATAGCCCAGGACGGCTACTTCCCGGGCCAGTCCGGCCCCTGGACATCCGGCTGGGACAACAGGGAAGCCTTCTTCCCCGGCTTCCCCCTCGTGCTGCGGGCCGTCCACACCGTCATCCCGAGCTGGCCCGCGGCCGGTGCGCTGATCTCCCTCGTTGCCGGAGGCGTCGCCGTACTGGCCCTGGCCCGGATCGCCCGGCTGCACCTGCCGCAAGAGAACGCGGGGCAGCGCGCGGTCCTGTTCTTCCTGCTCTCCCCGTGCGCGGTCTTCCTGGCCGCCGGCTACACCGAAGCGCTCTTCCTCGCCCTGGCGCTGCCGGCCTGGCTGGCCGCCCAGCGCCTCAACTGGCCGCTCGCAGCCGCCCTGACGTGCCTGGCCACCACCGTCCGTGTCAGCGGCCTCTTCCTCGCCGCGGCTCTCGCGGTCCACTTCCTGATCACCGCCCGCACCCCCGCCCACTGGCGACGGCTTCCCTGGCTGACCCTGCCCGCCCTCCCGCCGTTTCTCTACAGCTGGTACCTGCACACGCACACCGGCGACTGGATGGCCTGGAAACACGCCGAGGAACGCGGCTGGTACCGCGACTTCCACGCCCCCTGGGAAGCCTGGCAGAACACCTGGCACGCCGCCTTCGGGCACTCACAGAGCACCGGGTACGCCCTGATGAGCCAGGCGGAACTCCTCACCATGCTGGTCGGCATCGGCCTGTGCGGCCTGCTGCTCCGACGGCGGCGCTGGCCGGAAGCCGTGTACATCGGCCTCAGCCTGTGGGCCCTGGGCACTTCCTACTGGTACACCTCCATCCCCCGCGCGACCCTCCTGTGGTGGCCCCTGTGGACCGGCCTCGCTGCCTGGAGCCTGCGAAACGCCCGCGTCAAGACCGCCTACCTCGTCATCGCAGCACCCCTGATGACCGTCTTCGCCGTCACCTTCCTCTCCGGACGATGGGCCGGCTGACCCACTGCTGCTTTCGATGCCGTTCGGCCGTACGCCGCGATGGCCGTGCATGGCGGCAGCACCCCCGCCGGCAGGACACCGGTCCGTTCGGTGCGCACACGAACGCGGAGTGGCATGTGACGCGCCCCACATGGTGTTCCCGGGAACCTCCCTCCAGCCTCGTCCGACTCCTGGAACAGCGCGGCTCGAATCGGCCGACGCCGTGCCACGTGACCTGGAGACGCGGTTGATGGACGAGTCCCGGCAATCCTCTTCCGGCGCGGGTGCGGTGCTGCACAGGTTCGCGCCCCCGCCCGCGCTCTGCGGCTTCCTCCTGCTGCTGGCGCTGATGTTCACGGTGTCGTACGCCGTCGGGGCGGTCGCCGGTCCGGTGGCGCCCGGCATGCACGGCACCGGAACGAGCACCGGCGGAGGGCGGGGAGACGGCGGCGGGGGCGGCGGCGCGGACACGGACGACATGGACATGGGCGGCACGGGCGGCATGCACGGGGGAGGCCACTGATGGGCGCGGAATCCGTGACCGCTCCGGTGACGACCGACCTGACCGTGGGCGGCATGACCTGTGCGGCCTGTGTGAAGCGCGTCGAGAAGAAGCTCGGCAGGCTGGACGGCGTCACGGCGACGGTCAATCTCGCCACCGGGCGCGCCCGGGTGAGCCATCCGGCGGAGATCAGCGTTCAGGAACTCGTCGAGACCGTGGAGAAGGCCGGCTACACGGCCGCGCTCCCCCAGCCGCCCAAGAGGCGACAGGGCGAGGACGGTGACGAGTCCGAGGACGTCAAGCAGGAGCGCGACCGGCTGCTGATCACCGCGTTGCTCGCGCTGCCGGTGCTCGTGCTGTCGATGGTGACCGGTCTGCAGTTCCGTAACTGGCAGTGGCTGTGCTTCGTTCTCGCCGCGCCCGTCGCCGTGTGGGGCGCCTGGCCCTTCCATGTGCGTGCGGTCCGGGGGTTGCGGCACTCGGCGGCCACCATGGACACCCTGGTCTCGCTCGGCGTGGCCGCCTCCTTCTCCTGGTCGGCGTACGCGCTGTTCCTCGGCGGGGCCGGCGATCCCGGCATGCGGATGCCGTTCAGCCTCGTGCCCTCCGCTGCGGAGGGCGTCGCGCACATCTACCTCGAAGCGGCCGTCGGCGTACCGCTGTTCGTGCTGGCGGGCCGGTCTCTGGAGGCACGGGCCCGGCGTGGGACCGGGGCGGCGCTGCGGTCGCTCGCCGGGCTCGCCGCCAAGGAAGTCTCCGTACGGGAGAGCGGCCACGAACGACGCATCGCCATTGAGGAGTTGGACGTCGGGCAGGTCTTCGTCGTGCGTCCCGGGGAGCGGGTCGCCACCGACGGGCAGGTGGCCGAGGGCAGTTCAGCGGTCGACCTGTCCCTTGTCACCGGGGAGAGCGAACCCGTCGAGGTCGGGCCGGGCTCGGCCGTGGTCGGTGGGGCCGTGAATGCCGGCGGGCTGCTGCTCGTGCGGGCCACCGCGGTCGGCGCGGACACGCAGCTGGCCCGGATCACCCGGCTGGTGACCGAGGCGCAGGCGGGCAAGGCGCGGGCGCAGCGGCTGGCCGACTCGGTGGCCGGTGTCTTCGTGCCCGTCGTGCTGGCGCTGGCCGTCACGACGCTCGGGTTCTGGCTGGGCGCAGGGGCCGATCCGCAGGCGGCGATCACCGCGTGCGTGGCTGTCCTGGTCGTGGCCTGTCCGTGCGCGCTCGGCCTGGCGACCCCGACCGCACTGATGGCCGCGACCGGGCGCGGGGCCCAACTGGGCGTGCTCGTCACCGGTCCGCAGGCCCTGGAGGGACTCCAGCACCTCGACGCCGTGGTCCTCGACAAGACCGGCACGCTCACCTCCGGTCACATGAACGTCGCCCGGGCCACCGCCGTGTCGGACGGGCCCGGTCGTGATGTCGTACTGCGGCTGGCGGGAGCCGTCGAGCAGGGCTCGGAACACCCGTTGGGCCGGGCCATCACCGCGTATGCCCGGCGGGAGTCGGACGAGCAGCTGCCTGATGTGGGCGAGTTCCGTGCGCTGCCAGGGCGAGGCGTGCGCGGCCGGGTCGAGGGGCGGCTGGTCGAAGTCCTCGCCCCGGACGACGAGTTGCCCGCCGCGCTCGTCGACGCGATGGCGGTCGCCGAAGCCGCCGCACACACGCCCGTGATCGTCCGCGTGGACGGCGTGACGGAGGCCCTGATCGAGGTCGGAGACGTCGTACGGCCCGGAAGCTACCGCGCGGTCGACCGGCTGCGGCGTCTTGGCGTACGCCCCGTGCTGGCCACTGGCGACCGGGAGGCACCTGCCCAGGCCGTCGCGAAAGCCCTGCGCATCGACGAGGTGCACGCCCGCTGCACCCCGGTGGACAAGGCCGGCCTCGTACGGGATCTCCAGGAGAAGGGCTACCGGGTCGCGGTCATCGGCGACGGCGTGAACGACGCCGCAGCCCTGGCCGGTGCCGACCTCGGCATCGCCATGGGCAGCGGCACGGACGTGGCGATCGGGGCCGCCGACGTCACGCTCGTACGCGGTGACATCGAGGCGCTCGCGGACGCGGTCCGTCTCGCCCGGCGCACACTGGGCACGATCCGCGCCAACCTGGTCTGGGCGTTCGGCTACAACGCCGTCACCGTCCCGCTGGCCATGGTCGGCCTGCTGAATCCGATGCTCGCAGGGGCGGCGATGTCGGCCAGCTCGGTGCTGGTGGTCGCCAACAGCCTGCGGTTGCGTGCCTGGCAGCCCTCGCCCGCCCGGAGGCGTACCCGATGAACGGACAGAACCTCTGGCGGCCCACCCGCCGCCGGCTCATCGACAGCCTGCGCGCTGCCATCGCGCCCATCGCCGCGTTCAGCCTCGCCCTCGGGGGACTGACGACCTGGGCCACGTCCGGGAAGGCGGGCAGCCCGGCCCGCATCGCCGTCACGTCCGGGCGGGTCTTCCTGCCGTATGGCGACAGCACGCAGACCGCGGCCTTCTTCGACATCACCAACACCGGCGGCGCCGACGACCGACTGGTCGGGGTGACGTCCTCCGGGACCGGAGGCGAGATCGAGCTCAGCCGCCACCGCATGACAGGAAGCGGAGCCGCCTACCGGGAAAGCATGGCCTCGGCCACTGTCCGCGCGGGCAGTGAGCTCTCCATGTCACCCCAGGGGCCGGCCGTCACGCTGCGGCCCAAGGAGGGGTGGCGGGCGGGCAGCCTCGTCTCGTTCACACTCAACTTCGAGCGCAGCGGGGCGATCAAGACCCTCGCAGTCGTGGTCCGCCCGAGCGGCTGAGCCTCCTGAATATCAGGCCGGTCGGTCAGCTACCGAGGACCACCAGCACCTCCCGGCACGCATCGGCGGCCCGGCCGGTCGCGTCGGCGCAGAGGCGGCAACGCGCGCGTTGCCGGGCGTGCTGCTCGCACAGGTCGTGGCTGCGTCGGCAGGCGATCAGGCATGCCTGCGCCTGGGCGGTGAGGAGTGCTGGGTCGGGGCTGTTGCCTCGGGTGAGGACGCGGCGGGTGGCGGCGGTGACGTCGGCGCAGTCCTGGCCCAGTGGGGAGGCGTGCGGACGGCCTGGACCGGAGCGTGTGCGGGCTCCGGCCGCAGACCTTGTCAGCGAGAGAAGTCGGATGGGGATGCCGGCCAGTTCCAGCGCGCTGAAGTGGCTTGGATCACATCCGGTCGGTTGAGTGCTGGGGCGGGGCAATATCCCTACCCACACATGACGAGCGATGCCCGGATGCGAGGATGAGGCGCTATGAGTGCTGGGTGGTGTTCTCGCACGATACGGGCCGCGGTGTTCGCGGCCGTATGCGTGCTGCTTGCCGCCCTGGGGCACGTCATGATGTCCGGCTCCTACGTGCCCGCGTGGGCACTGGCCGCCGGTGTTGCCGTGACCGGTGCCGTCGGCTGGTGCCTGGCGGGTCGTGAGCGCGGGCTGCCGATGGTCGTGGCCGTCGTGGTCGCCGCTCAGACGGCGCTGCACTGGGCGTTTTCACTGGCCCAGTCGGCATCCGGGGGCAGTGCCTCCATGGACATGAGCGACATGGGGTCCATGCACATGAGCATGGACATGGGGTCGATGCAGATGGACTCCATGGACATGACCCACATGGACATGGGCCACATGGATCACATGACCCACATGGGGCACTCCATGGACGGCGGCGGCTCGTCGTCGTTCGGGATGCTCGCCGCCCACCTCCTCGCCGCGCTCCTGACCGGCTTGTGGCTGGCGTGTGGGGAGAAGGCCGCCTTCCGCATCCTGCGGGCCGTGGCCGGATGGCTGGCGGCACCACTTCGGCTGCTGCTTGCCCTGCCGGCCGCCCCGGGTGGCCCTCGCGTCCGCCTTGCGTGCCCTCGCTCCAACCGGGCACCGAGCCTTCTCCTTCTCGCCTACGCGATCTCTTCTCGGGGTCCTCCTGTGGGGACGGTTGTCGTCTAAAGACAACTGGTTTCCCGAGGCTGCCCGTGCGCACCTCGGGCCTCGGCCGTACGCCCGCACAGACGCCGTAGCGTCATCACGCCGTCGCGCCTGCGAGTTGTAGGGCCGTCTCCCCACTCACCGGACCGCTCGCGCCCTCGCGCGCCCCAGTCCGGATCACGGATTCCGAGAAGGACGCCACGTGATCACCTCTGCCCTGCTTGATTCGCATAGCAAAACGGATAAAACGGCATCAGTCGACGAATCGATAACCGCGTGGGCGCTGGCCGCCCGAGGCGGTGACGCGGACGCCGTCGAGCAGTTCGTGCGCGCCCTGCAGCGCGACGTTCAGCGTTTCGTCGCCCACCTGTGCGGCGACCCGCAGGCTGTCGACGACCTCGCCCAGGACACGTTCCTGCGCGCGCTCGGCAGTCTGCACCGGTTCGAGGGCCGTTCCTCGGCGCGTGCGTGGCTGCTGTCCATCGCCCGCCGGGCCGTCATCGACAGCTACCGGTACGCCGCCGCCCGGCCCCGGCTGTCCGACGCACCGGACTGGCAGCTGGCCGTCGAACTGGCCCAGCCCCAGGATCTGCCGGGCTTCGACGACGGCATCGCGCTTCTGGACCTGCTGGCCGCTCTGCCCGAAGAACGTCGGGAGGCGTTCATCCTCACTCAGCTGGTCGGTCTCCCCTACGCGGAGGCGGCCGAGGTCAGCGACTGCCCGGTCGGCACGGTCCGCTCCCGCGTGGCCCGCGCCCGGGCGACCCTGATGGATCTGCTGGACGAGGCGGAGGAGCCCGCCGCGCTGGCGGCGGCCTGAGCCCAACCCGTACGAGGGTGTCGGCGCCGGCAAGAAGCAGCCGGAACCGGCACCCTCGGCAGCACCTGATCCAGAAGCGAGGGCCGATGACACATTCACATGCGGGCGGACAGCGGCACGTCGTGGTGATCCCACTCTTCGACGGGGTCCGGAGCCTGACCTTCTCAGGCCCCGCGGACGTCCTCGCCGGCGCGAGCAGGGAGGACTTCCGGTACGACGTCCTGACGGCTTCGCACGGTGGCGTACCTGTCCGGTCCTCCAACGGGCTCGTGTTTCTGCCGGACACCTCTCTCGCGGACGTGGCCGACGTCGACACGGTGATCCTGCCGGGGGCGGACGGCATCCCGCTGGTCGGTCCGGAGGCCGCCGCCGCGATCAACGGCCTGGTGACCCGGGCGCGGCGCTTGGTTTCGGTGTGCACGGGTGCCTTCCTCCTCGCCGGGACCGGGCTCCTCGACGGGCGTACGGTGGCCACGCACTGGCAGTACGCCGATGAACTGGCCCGTCGGCACCCGGAGGTAAAGGCCGACGCACGCGACTTTGTGCTCCGCGACGGGCCCGTCACCACGGCCGGCGGAGTCGCCTCCGGCATCGAGCTGGGGCTCGCGTTGGTGGAGCAGGACCTGGGCCGGGAGACCGCTCAGCGCCTCGCCCGCCACCTCGTCACCTACCTCAGCAGGCCGGGAGGGCAGGCCCAGTTCGCCGAGCTGCGGGCGCGCGAGGCGCGGAGCCCGGCGTTGCGCGAGGTGCAGCGGCTGGTCCTCGATTTCCCGGAGGGCGATCTGACCCTGCGGACCCTGTCCCAACACGCGGGCCTCTCCGAGCGGCGCCTCTCCCAGCTGTTCCGCGAGCAGGTCGGCATGTCGGTCAAGGAGTTCGTGGAGCAGGTCCGGGTGGCGTTCGCGTCCCGGCTGCTGACCGAGACGGCCGACAGTCAGGAGGCGATAGCGCGGCAGGCCGGCTTCGGTACGGAGGCCACACTGCGCCACGCCTTCCTGCGGGTGCTGCGTGTCTCGCCGCGCGAGTACCGCGAGCGGTTCACCTGATAACCGGAGGATTCCCCGACGGAGTCCTTCAGGGAGGGGAGCAGTCAACTGAGTCCGATCTCCAACCGGACGGGAACTCATAGGACGTTCGCCCCGACTACTGGACCGGGTGACGGAGGTTCGCCCGCGTGCCGAGTGAATCCGGGAGTTGTTCGATGCGTTCTCGTGTGTGGGGCGGTACGGCGGCCGTCGTACTGGGCGGCCTGCTGGCAGCCGGCTGCGGCGGCGGGGAGAAGGACACGGCGGACGAGAGTGCCGGGAAGGCCGTCTCCGGCGACTACCCCGTCTCCGTCACCGACTGCATGGGCGCCAAAACCACCTTCTCCAGCGCCCCGAAAAAGATCGTCACCAGCAATGCATCCAGCCTGGAGCTGCTGCTCCGTCTCGGCGCCGGTGACGAGGTGATCGGCACCGGCTTCCCGCCGGGCAAGGGGACCCTGCCCGACGACCTGGACGCGCAGGCGCAGAAGGTGAAGGTGCTCAGCGACACCGTCATCCCGAAGGAGAAGCTGCTCGGCTCCGGCGCCGACCTCTACATCGACACCTTCGCCAACATGAACATGGGCGGCGGGATGGGGGACGCGCCGACGGGGGAGGAGTTCAAGGCCGCCGGGATCAGGCACATCTACCTCAAGTCCACCGCCTGCGCCGCGACGAGCAAGAGCGCCGTGACCGACCTGTCGGCGGTCGAGGCCGACATCACCTCCCTCGGCGCGGTCACCGGCACCAGCGCCAAGGCCAAGGAACTCGTCGCAGGGATGAAGGAGAAGACGGACGCCGTCCAGCAGGCGGTCGGCGGTACGGCGCAGAGCGCGCGGCCCACGTACTTCTTCTTCGACTACGACACCGGCACCAAGCAGCCCACCGTCACCTGCAACCGCCAGGTCGCCAACGCGGTCATCACCCTGGCCGGCGCCCGCAACGTCTTCGCCGACTGCGACGGCGACTACAAGCAGGTCGGCTGGGAGGACGTCATCGCCAAGAACCCGGACTGGATCCAGCTCGGGGTCCGCAACCGGGGCAGCGAGGCGGCGAACGACAAGGCGTTCGACGAGGCCGAGAAGTGGCTGAAGTCCAACGCGGCCACCAAGGGGCTGAAGGCGGTCAAGGAGGGCCATTTCCTGCGCATCGGCTCCGAGCAGACCACCATCGCGGGCGTCGAGAACGCCGACACCGTGGAGATGATCGCCAAGACGCTCTACCCGGGCAAGGTCGGCTGACCGTGGCCTTCACGCTGGTGCGCCGGAAGGCCGCCACGGTAGAGGCGCGTGCCGGTCTGCCCGCCGGACCGCTGGCGGCCGTCCTGGGTGTGGCACTCCTGGCCGCGCTGACGGCTGCCGTGGCCTGGGGCTCGACGTCCATCCCGCCCGGCGAGGTGTGGAGCGTGGCGTGGCGTCGGCTGTCCGGAGAGACACCGCGCCCCGGCACGGACGACCTCATCGTGTGGCAACTCCGGGTGCCCCGTGCCCTGTTGGCCGCGCTCGTCGGTGCAGGACTCGGGCTGGTCGGTACGGCGGTGCAGGCGCTGGTGCGCAACCCACTGGCCGACCCCTACCTGCTGGGCATCTCCAACGGTGCCTCCCTCGGGGCGGTCGCCGCGATCGTGCTCGGCCTGGGGGCGGGTGGGGCGCTGGGGCTGGGCCTGTCCGGTGCCGCCTTTGCGGGCGCACTGGCCACCTTCGCGCTGGTGTGGGCGGTCGCCCGCCGCGGTGGGGGCTTCGCCCCGCTCCGGCTGGTCCTGGCCGGGGTGGCGATCGGGCAGTTCTTGTCCGGCTTCACCAGCTACTTGGTGCTCCGGGCCGGGGACGAGCAGCAGACCCGCAGCGTGCTGTTCTGGCTCATGGGCAGCCTGAGCGGGGCGAACTGGGAGCTGCTCGCGGTGCCCGCGGTCGCGGTTGTGACCGCCGGGTTCTGGCTCCAGGCCCGCGCCCGCGGCCTGAACGCCCTGCTGATGGGCGACGAGACGGCGGCCGGCGTCGGGATCGATGTGACGCGGTTGCGCCGCGAACTGTTCACGGTGACCAGCGTGCTGACCGGTGTCCTGGTCGCGGTCTCGGGCGCGATCGCCTTCGTCGCGCTGATGGTGCCGCATGTCTGCCGCCTGGTCATCGGCGGCGACCACCGCCGCCTGCTGCCCATCTCGGCACTGTTCGGTGCCCTGCTGCTGGTCGTGGTCGACATCGTCTGCCGTACGGCAATGGACACGCAGGAGCTGCCGGTCGGCGTGGTCACCTCGCTCATCGGGGCTCCGACCCTGCTGTATCTGCTGGACCGGCGTCTGAGGAGCGGCAGTTGAGGATCGACATCGAGGACCTGCACGTCGCCTACGCCGGCCGCACGGTCGTCTCCGGCGCCCACCTGATCGCGGCCGAGGGCGAGATCGCGGGCCTGGTCGGGCCCAACGGCAGCGGCAAGTCCACGCTCCTGCGCACGGTCTACCGGCATCTGAAGCCGGCGGCCGGGCGGGTGCTGCTGGACGGGACCGACATCCGGGAGATGACCCCGGCCCGGTCGGCCCGCCACGTGGCCGCTCTCCCGCAGGAGCGGGGCAGCGATTTCGAGCTGACCGTGCGCGAGGTCGTCGCCATGGGCCGTACGCCCTACAAGCGGGCCTTCGCAGGGGAGGACGCCACCGACCGTGACGTTGTCGCCCGCGCCCTCACCGACGTCGGCATGGACGGGTACGCCGGACGCCGCTTCACGGACCTGTCCGGTGGCGAGCGCCAACGCGTTCTGCTGGCACGGGCGTTCGCGCAGGACCCCGACGTCCTGGTCCTGGACGAACCCACCAACCACCTCGACGTCCGCCACCAGATCGAGTTGCTCGCCCTGCTGCGCACCCAGCGCCGTACGACACTCGTGTCGCTGCACGACCTCAACGCCGCCGCCTCCGTGTGCGACCGGCTGCACGTGCTGCACGCCGGAGCCGTGCTGGCTTCCGGTCCGCCCCGCGAAGTCCTCACGCCCGCTCTGATGGCAGAGGTGTTCGGGGTGCGGGCGGCAGTGGTCGACCACCCCCTGACCGGGGACCCGCTGATCGCCTTCGACCACCGGACACCGGCCCCGGCGGGGCCGCCCGTGGCCGCGGAGACTCACGCGGGCGGATGACGAAGAGGCCGGGCGGGGTGGCTACGTGTCCTGCCCGGCCTCTTCGCGTACTCCGAGCCTGTCGGGTGACCTCTGATCGGGCGGCCACGGCGGCGACCACGATCTCGCTCACTGGACCAGTAGTTGTGAACCCCGCCGCCAACGCAGGTGACTTCCCTCGCCCGCCGCGTTTTTGGACAGGATCGGGAACTCATCCCGGCATCCCTCCGACTTGTGGGACGAGGCTGCCGACCGGCAGCCCACCCGCGACGGTGAGGGGCGGATGGATGACGCATCATGATTCCGGCTCGGAACAGCCCGGTCACATATCTCTCGGCGAGGATCGCTGGCTGCTGGTGGCTGTGGCGGGCCTGCTGTCGTTCGTGGCGATGCTCGACATGAACATCGTCAATGTGGCCCTCGCCGACATCGCCGACGGGCTGCACGTGTCCGCCGCGACCGCCCAGTGGGCCGTGTTGGGCTACCAACTCCCCGTTGTCGCGTTGCTGTTGCCCGTCGGTCGATGGCTGGACGGCGTCGGGATGCGTTCCGCCGTGCTTGTCTCCATCGCCGGCTTCGGTCTGTCCAGCGCACTGGCTGCGGCCGCGCCCTGGGCGGCCTGGCTGATCGCAGCCCGGCTCGTGCAGGGTGTGTTCGGGGCAGCCCTCTTCGTTCTGATGCCCGTACTCGCCATGCGCTCGGTGCGCCCCCAGCTACGGGGGCGGGCGATGAGCGTGCCGGCGACCCTGGGCCCACTGGGTGCGGTGACCGGACCGGCCGTCGGCGGCCTGCTCCTCGACCACTTCGGCTGGCATGCCGTCTTCCTCGTCAAGCTCCCCTTCTGCCTGCTCGCCCTGCTCGTGGCATGGGTGGCGATGCCGCGCGACGCTCGTCTGCGGCGGCCGGACCGCCGTTCGCTGGCGGATGCCCTGCTGGTGGCCACCGGTGTGGCGGTGCTCCTGCTCACGCTCACCCTGGCCTCGGACGATCCATGGTGGCTGCTGCTCGTGTTCGCCGCGATCCCGCCGCTGTGGTGGTGGCTGCGCGGCCCAGGCGGGCGTCCGGTGACGGGCGTGCTGGGTGCCTCGGGGCTGTTTCGGGCGCACGGGGCGGTGCTGGCGCTGGCGGCCGGCTTCGCCGCGATGCATTACGTCGTCGCTCTGCACCTCCAGCGCGACGACGGAGTCAGTGCCACCACGACCGGTCTGATCGTCCTCGCCTTCCCACTCGGCATGGGGCTGGCCGGACCGCTCGGCGGGCGTCTGGCCGACCGCTACGGTGCGCGACCGGTCGCGGTGACCGGCGCCGCGCTCACCGCCGCCGGGTTGCTCCTGCTCGTCCCGCTGGACGCCGGCTGGTCACCGTGGCAGGTGGCCTGGCGGCTGGCGCTGGCCGGCGTCGGCATGGGCCTGAACGGGGGCCCCACCCAAGCCCTGGTCATGAGTACGGCCCCGCCGGACCGTATCGCCACCGTCGGCTCCACGGTTCAACTCGCTCGCAGCCTCGGCTTCACCCTCGGCCCCGCCCTGGCCACAGCCGTCTGGGGCCTCACCGGTTCCGCCAACGGCGTGCACGCCGGCCTCGCCCTGGCCGCCGCCGCCGCCGCTCTCGCCGTACCTCTCATCGCACTGCCCGGCCGGCCACCCGCCCCCGTGCCCGAGCAGACCACCGACGCCGCCCACACCTGACCCAGGAGACCCCCCATGTGCGGAATCACCGGCTGGGCGTCCTACCACCACGACGCCCGAACCCAGGCCCCCGTCATCGAGGCCATGACCGCCACCCTCACCCCACGAGGCCCGGACGCCGGAGGCGTCTGGCTGGGTGAGCGGGCCGCGATCGGCCATCGCCGCCTCGCCGTCATCGACCTCGAAGGCGGCAGGCAGCCGATGACCGACCGGTCCGACGAGCCCACGGCTGTGCTCAGCTACAGCGGCGAGGTCTACAACCACCATGCGCTGAGGGCCGAACTCCGCTCCCGCGGACACCACTTCCACACCCGCAGCGACACCGAGGTCGTGCTGCGCGCATACGCCGAATGGGGCGAGAACGTCGCCGACCACCTGGAAGGCATGTTCGCCTTTGCCGTCTGGGACGAGCGCGCCCAGCGGCTGGTGCTGGTGCGCGACCGGCTCGGTGTGAAGCCGCTGTTCTGGGCGGCCGTCGACGGAGGTCTCGCCTTTGCCTCCGAACCGAAGGCGTTGTTCGCCCACCCCGAGATACGGCCCCGGGTGGACGCCGATGGGCTGCGAGAGGCGTACAGCCTGCTGTTCAACACCGGGCCGACGGTGTGGTCCGGCGTGCGGGAGGTGGAGCCCGGCGGGATGCTCGTCCTGGACCGGGACGGCATCCGCGAACGCCGTTACTGGCAGCTGGAGGCCGGCGACCACGACGACGACCAGGACGCGACCGTCGAGCGCATCCGTCAGCTGGTCGGTACGGCGGCGCGCAGCCAACTGGAAGCCGATGTCCCGCTGTGCAGCCTGCTCTCCGGCGGCCTCGACTCCACCGTCCTGACTGCCCTGCTAGCCGATGAACTCCGGCTGCGCGAGGGCCCGGACGCCCGCATCCGCTCCTACGCCGTCGACTACAGCGACCAAGCCGAACAGTTCACCGGCGACGTCCTGCGCACCGGCCACGACACCCCGTTCGCCGCCGAGGCCGGCGCCTTCATCGGCACCGGCCACAGCACCGTCGTACTCGACCCGCGCGCCCTGCTCGACCTCGAGCACCGCAAGGCGGTCGTCGTGGCCCGCGACTCGCCGATCGGCGTCGGCGACATGGACACCTCGCTGTACCTGCTGTTCGGGGAGATACGGCGGCACTCGACCGTCGCCCTGTCCGGCGAGGCGGCGGACGAGGTGTTCGGCGGCTACCCCTGGTTCCACAACCCCAAGGCTCTCGCCGCGCAGACCTTCCCGTGGCTGCTGGTCACCGGCGACGAGGCCGCCATGCCGCTCAACCCGGAACTCGACCTGCGTATCGGCGAGTTCCGCGACGACACCTACCGCAGCGCCCTGGCCGCCGTACCGCACCTGGACGGTGAGACCGCGACCGAGCACCGGCAGCGCGAGATGCAGCACCTGTCCCTGACTCGATGGCTGCGCCAACTCCTGCACCGCAAGGACAGGTTGAGCATGGCCCAGGGCCTGGAGGTCCGCGTCCCGTACTGCGACCACCGCCTCGTCGAGTACGCCTTCACCACGCCCTGGGCGCTGAAGAGCTTCGACGGCCGGGAGAAAAGCCTGCTGCGCGCCACGGGCGCCGGGCTGGCGCCCGAATCGGTGTTGTACCGGCCCAAGAACCACTACCCGGCCACCCACCACCCCGACTACAACCGCGGCCTGCAGGGCATGGCCCGCGACGCTCTTGCCATCGGCCAGGTCCGCGCTCTGGCCGACGAGACCCTCATCAAGCCCTGCCTGGACAGCCCGCCCGACCAGTTGGAGTGGGGCCACCGGCTGCGCCTCGAACGTGTCGTCGACCTCGCCCTGTGGCTCGACCACTACCAGCCCGAACTCGCCCTCTGAGGAGCCTCGTTCATGACCATCCAGGAACCCGAGACGGCCACCGAGGCACTGAGCAAGCCCGTGCCCCTGATGGGCTGCCCCTACAAGGCCGACCCTTACCCCCTGTACGAGCGGATGCGCGAGGCCGGCCCGGTCCACCGCGTTCTCTTCCCCAGCGGTGTACAAGCCTGGCTCGTCACCGGCTACGACGCCGCCCACGCCGCACTCAACGACGACCGCCTCGGCAAGAACCACGACCGCGGGAACGACCGCTGGCGCGCCCGCGCCTCGATCATGCCCGAGCCCCAGCACTCCCAGCTCCAGGTCCACCTCCTCCACCAGGACCCGCCGAAGCACACCCGGATGCGGAGCTTCGTCACCGACGCCTTCACTCCACGTCGGATCGAGAGCCTGCGGCCCCGGTTCCAGGAACTGGCGGATGCGCTGATCGACGCTCTGCCCGAGACCGGCCCCGCCGACCTCGTCACCGGCTTCGCCGCTCACTTCCCCTTCCAGGTCCTGGCCGAGGTCATCGGCCTCCCGCAGGAGCTGGCGGCCCGCTTCGACCGGGACTGGGGCAAGGTCGTCCAGCCGGTCGGCCCCACTGATCCCGGACGGCCGCTGTACGAGGCCCGGCTGCACGGCCTGCAGAGCTACATAGCCGACGTCGTCGCTCACAAGCGCGAGCACTGGGAAGACGACCTGCTCAGCCGCCTCGTCGTGGCTCGTGACCAGCGCGAACTGTCCCAGGAGGAGCTGGACTCGGTGATCTTCCAACTCCTGGTCGCCGGCCAGGAGCCGGTCACCAACCAGATCACCACGGCCCTGATCGCACTCTTCCGCAACCCGGCCGAGCTGGCCCGCCTGTGCGACGATCCGGATCTCCTGCCCCGCGCGGTCGAGGAACTCCTCCGCTACGACAGCGCCTTCGAGCTGACCACCTGGCGTTTCTTCGGCAAGGACAGCGATCTGCACGGCACCGAGGTCCCGGCCGGCGACTCGGTGATCGTCTCCCTGTGCGCCGCCAACCGCGACCCGCGCCGCTTCCCCGACCCCGACACCCTCGACCTCGACCGCAGCCCCAACCCCCACCTCGCCTTCGGTCACGGCATCCACTTCTGCCCCGGTGCCGCCCTCGCCCGCGCCGAACTCCAGATCGCCCTGAGCGCCCTGCTCATCCGGCTCCCCGGTCTCCACCTCGCCATCCGGGACGAGGACATCGAGTGGATCCCGGCCGTCCTCGGCCGCGGCACCAACCACCTGCCCGTCGGCTACGACCTGCGCCGCTGACACCGGTTCCCGGGTGACCGGGTCCCTGCTCCCCGCCCGACCCGGCCTCGGCCGACCAACCCCACCTGCCCGACAGCGTCTTGCCTGCTCGCCAAGGCGCCATGCCGTCATGCCCTTCTGGAGGAACCCCATGCCGCCGACGACCACGCCGGAAACCCTCCCCACGAGCATCAGCGCCGCGATCCTGCACCTGCTTCTGCCGTACCACCGCAGGACCGACCGCGCTCCTGCCGCCCCTGCGGAGGCGTTCCCCCACCAGCTCCGCCACATCTCAGAATTCGTGCGCGTCGGCGCCCCGGTCGTATTTACTCTGCCCGGCTTCCCCTGTAAGTCACCCAACCCGGCCAAGGTCCTCGGCCACCTACCCGACCAGGGAGAACGCCTCTCCCTCACCTTCCTCAACACCCTCTGCACGGAGATCGAGCGGATCTACCCACCCGGCGCCCGTGTGATCGTCTGCTCCGACGGCCACGTCTTCGGCGACCTCATCCACGTCCCGGACGAGCACATCGACTCCTACGCTGACGAACTACGCGTACTCATAGGCCAACTGGGCCTGCGCAGATTGTCCGTCTTCGATCTGCGTGACGTACTCGGCGATCTCCCGCACGACACGAAACGTGCCCTTGTCCACGAGCACTACGCACCCACCCTGGACGCCCTGCGTGCCGAAATCCGTGTAGAGGACCAGACCCTCGCCCTCTATCGAGGCATCACCCGCTTCCTCGTCGAGGACACCGCCGACCACTCGGGCACCCGCTCCGCCCTGCAACGCGAGTGCCGAAGGCGTGCCTACGGTGTCATCCAGCGCAGCCGCGCCTGGGGCGACCTGATCGCCGAGCACCACCCCCATGCCGTACGCCTCTCCATCCATCCCCAGCCCATCGGCGCCCCCAAGTTCGGCATCCAACTCCTCGACGCCCCCGACGCCTGGACCACCCCCTGGCACTCGGCCGCTCTGCGCCGTACCGATGGCACATGGACCCTCATGCCCCGAGCCGAAGCCGCTCAACTGGGTCGCCTGATGAGCTGTGACGACAGACCCAGCCACTTCGAGCAGACCTGATCGGACCATCTCTTCGACCGTGCGGACAGCGGCGCGGGAACGGGGCCGGCCGGACCGGCGGATGCCGGGTGAGGAGACGATCAGTCTCGGGGACTTTCCGGCTCCCGGCCAGCGGCGAGAAAGACCTCGTCAGCCGTGGCTGGATGTCTTTGGGAGATCGCGGCGAACGGACTCTGTTCCACGCCCGGCTTGCCGCCGCCCTCAAGGCCCACAGGGAGAAGTTCCCGCCGGTCGCTGTCACCCTGCCCTGGGCCGAGCCGGACGGCGACGCGAAGACCGTTCGGTTGCTTTTGATTCGGCTCTTCGACGAGAAGGGCCGGGCCTACAACCGCAGCGTCTTCAACATGGGCGCCTGGAAGCTCGCCCTGGCTGCCTGACGGCCCCCCGCACATGACGAGGGCGGGACCCGAAAGCCCCGCCCACACAACAGGAAACCCCAGGTCAGGGCCAGACCAGGCAGTACGCCTGATGCCCCGCGTCATGCAGACGATGGCTGAAATCCTGCCACTCGTGCAGCAGTTGGTAGACGTTGAACGCGTCGCGCGGGCCGCCGCGGTCCGGGACCGTGGACCAGATGAAGGCTGCGGCACCCACCGACTCCTCGCCGACGCCGCGCAGCGGGTCGACGACCGTCATCGGGAGCTTGACCACCGCGTAGTCGGGGTGCAGCACGACCAGTTCCAGCGGTGGGACCTTGTGCAGGGGTATGCCCTGGATGCCGGTGAGGACCATCGCCGCCACCGTCTCCGGCTTGATCTTGGTGAACATGCCGCCCATGCCCAGTTCGTCGCCGCCGAGCTCCTCGGGGCGCATCGAAATGGGCACGCGTGCCGCGGTCGCCCCGTCGGGGGCACCGAAATACTTGTAGGTCACCCCCACCCGGCCACCACTCCTGCTTCCGGCTCCGACACCCTGCGCACCACCGGCCTGTATGCCCTGCTTGCGTTCCGCCTCACGCCGGTGCCGACCCCGCCGGGCAGGCTCGGGCCCCAGGTCGTCGGTCCCTTCGCCCACTCCGCCACCGCGATGCATATCTCATCCACCCGACTACTACTTAGGAGACACAGCCCCCGCCGCGCAACCCGATCATCGTGTCAGTGACCTCCCCCACGGGCGTGCGGTGAAACACCTGTCCGCAAGACCGTCCGTGGCTCTGACACCATGGCTTGTGTGAGCTTTCCCTATGACGCCCCAGTTTCGCAGACGCTTTTCGACCGCGCGTCCCTCGTGACGCCCGGCGGCGTGAACTCTCCCGTCCGTGCCTTCCGGGCCGTGGGCGGTACGCCCCGCTTCATGGTGTCCGGTACCGGTCCGTACCTCACCGATGCCGACGGCCGTGAATATGTCGACCTCGTGTGCTCGTGGGGGCCGATGATCCTCGGCCACTCCCACCCCGAGGTCATCGCCGCAGTCCAGGAGGCTGTCGCCCGCGGCACCTCATTCGGTACGCCCGGTGAGGGCGAGGTCGCGCTCGCCGAGGAGATCGTGGCCCGGGTCGAGCCCGTGGAGCAGGTGCGGCTGGTGTCGTCCGGCACCGAGGCGACCATGTCCGCGATCCGTCTCGCCCGCGGGTTCACCGGCCGGGCCAAGGTGGTGAAGTTCGCCGGCTGCTACCACGGCCACGTCGACGCACTGCTCGCCGCCGCCGGGTCCGGGGTCGCGACCTTCGGCCTTCCGGACACCCCGGGGGTCACCGGTGCGCAGGCCGGCGACACGATCGTGCTGCCGTACAACGACCTGGACGCCGTGCGGGAGGCGTTCGCCGCGCAGCCCGGCGAGATCGCCTGTGTGATCACCGAGGCGTCGCCGGGCAACATGGGCGTCGTACCGCCGCTGGACGGTTTCAACGCCGGGCTCAAGGAGATCTGCGCCGCGGGCGGTGCGCTCTACATCTCCGACGAGGTCATGACCGGGTTCCGTACCTCGAAGGCCGGCTGGTTCGGCGTCGACGGGGTGCGGCCCGACCTGATGACCTTCGGCAAGGTCATGGGCGGTGGCTTCCCGGCCGCGGCCTTCGGCGGGCGTGCGGACGTGATGGCGCACCTCGCCCCGGCCGGTCCCGTCTACCAGGCGGGCACCCTCTCCGGTAACCCGGTCGCCACCGCCGCCGGTCTCGCCCAGCTGCGGCTGCTCGACGACGCCGCGTACGCGAAGGTGGACGCCGTCTCCGCAGAGATCCGCGGCCTGGTCGGTGAGGCGCTCGCGAAGGAAGGTGTGGCACACACCGTGCAGGCGGCGAGCAACATGTTCTCCGTCTTCTTCACCGACCGGCCGGTGCGGAACTACGAGGACGCGAAGCAGCAGGAAGCTTTCCGCTTCACCGCCTTCTTCCACTCGCTGCTGTCGCAGGGCGTCTACCTGCCGCCGTCCGCCTTCGAGTCCTGGTTCGTCTCCACCGCCCATGACACGCAGGCCGTCGAGCGCATCGCCGCCGCCCTGCCCGCCGCTGCCCGCGCCGCATCGGAGGCCACCGCATGAGCGAGAACGGAAGCCGCAAGGACATCACCGTCGTCCATCTGATGCGGCACGGCGAGGTGCACAACCCGGAGGGCGTGCTCTACGGGCGCCGCCCCGGCTACCACCTCTCCGAGCTCGGCCGGCAGATGGCCGACCGGGTCGCCGAGCACCTGGAAGGCCGCGACATCACCCATGTCGTCGCCTCCCCGCTGGAGCGCGCCCAGGAGACGGCCACACCGATCGCCAAGACGCACGGCCTGGACCTGGCCACCGACGAGCGGCTCATCGAGGCCGCCAACGTCTTCGAGGGCAAGACCTTCGGGGTCGGCGACGGGGCGCTGCGCAAGCCGGACAACTGGAAGCACCTGACGAATCCGTTCCGGCCGTCCTGGGGCGAGCCGTACATCGAGCAGGTCGTACGGATGATGGGCGCCCTGGACGCCGCGCGTGACGCGGCGCGCGGGCACGAGGCGGTGTGCGTCAGCCATCAGCTGCCGATCTGGATCGTGCGCAGTTTCGTGGAGCGGCGGCGGCTGTGGCACGACCCGCGCAAGCGGCAGTGCACGCTCGCTTCGCTGACCAGCTTCACGTACCAGGGCGACAAGATCGTGTCGGTCGGGTACGCGGAGCCGGCGCGGGATCTGGTGCCGGCGCATCTGCGGGCCGGCGCGAAGCCGGTGAAGGGGAAGTCGAAGGCGTTCGGCGCGTAGCCGGCCCGGGGCCGGCGGGGTGCGCCGGGCACCCCGGCCTGCCGGTCTTCCCGGTCGTCCGGTTGCCGTTCTTTCCTCAATCGCCGGACGGGCTTGATTTTCCGCCCGTCCGGCGATTTTTGCTGCCGTCCCAAGGCCGGCGGTTCTGCTGCTGCCATGGGACCGGCGCTCCGAGGCCGGGGACTGAGTCCCCTTCAGCGATTGATCACCGTCGACGGTCGAGCCCTGCTCCCACCGCGTCCGGCTCGCTCGCCACGCGTTCGGTCGAGGTCGAGGTCTGGGCGTACAAAGAAAAATATGTTAATCGGCGGAACCCCTGTACTGCTTCCCTCATCTAAGCCGTTGCCAGTTTGTATGGACTTGAGGCAAAACGACCGCAGATGGGGAACTCATGCGCGACATCAGCCGAAGGGGTCTGCTCGGAGCCGGGCTTGGGACCGCGGCAGCCATCGGTCTGACGGGGTGCGGTTCCTCCGATACGGGCCGGCCGGGTGCTGATACGGGGGAGAAGGGCGCCGACGGGCACACCCGGGGGACCGGACCTGCGAAGAAGGACGTCCGCGAGATAGGGGACGGTTCCACCGCGGACACCGGGAAGCAGCCGCACCAGCCTTCCGCGCCGGTTCCGCTCGAACCCGGGCAGACGCCACCGCAGTTCGTGATCTTTTCCTGGGACGGGGCGGGCGAGGTCGGCAACGGGCTCTTCCCGCGCTTTCTGGAACTCGCCAAGGATCATGAAGCGTCGATGACCTTCTTCCTCTCCGGCCTCTATCTGCTGCCCGAGTCGAAGAAGTCCAAGTACCGGCCGCCCAACAACCCGATCGGTGCTTCCGACATCGGTTATCTCACCGATGACCACATCAAGGAGACGCTGAAGTGCGTCCGTCAGGCCTGGTTCGACGGGCATGAGATAGGCACCCACTTCAACGGGCATTTCTGCGGCGGTTCCGGATCGGTCGCGAACTGGTCGGCCTCCCAGTGGCAGAGCGAAATCGATCAGGCGGTCTCCTTCGTCACCGAATGGCGCACCAACACCGGCTGGAGTGACCTCGATCCGCTGCCTTTCGACTACCGCAAGGAACTGGTCGGCGGCCGCACTCCCTGTCTGCTCGGCCAGGACAATCTGCTGCCCACGGCGCGCAAGCTCGGCTGGCGCTACGACGCCAGCTCGCCCGGTGGCACCCAGGTGTGGCCCCAGAAGCGTCAGGGCCTGTGGGATCTGCCGCTGCAGGGCATGCCGTTCCCGGGGCACTCCTTCGAAGTCCTTTCGATGGACTACAACATCCTCGCCAACCAGTCGGTGAATTCGACCAAGGGCATGCCTTCGCGTTATCCGGGCTGGCGCAAGCAGGCCACCCAGTCGTATCTCGCCGGTTTCAACCGTGCGTACACGACGAATCGCGCGCCCTTCTACATCGGAAACCACTTCGAGGAGTGGAACGGCGGCATCTATATGGACGCGGTCGAGGAAGCGCTCAAGAAAATCGCGGGGAAGCCGGATGTACGGCTCGTCTCCTTCAAGCAGTTCGTCGACTGGCTCGACGTCCAGACCCCGGCCGTGCTCGACAAGCTCCGTACGCTGGGAGTCGGACAGTCTCCCGAAGGCGGCTGGAACGCCTTCTTTAAACAGGCTTGACAACGGGCTTTACGGGCACCGAGGGGGGCGCCCGAGATCGCCGGAACCGCCATGCGAAACTTTTCACATGAGCTATGGCCGCGCACCCCGACGCCGCTTCACCCTGCTCGCCGCCCCCGCAGCGGCCGTCGCACTCGCACTCACGCTGACCGCGTGCAGTGGGGACGGCAACAAGGCCGGCGGCGGTGGCAATACGAACTTCGTCACGGGCAGTGGCGGAATCGCCACCGTGGCCAAGGGTGACCGCAAGGCCGCCCCGAAGCTCGACGGCGAGACCCTCGACGGCAAGCAGCTCGACGTCGCCGACTACAAGGGCAAGGTCGTCGTACTGAACATGTGGGGATCCTGGTGCGGACCCTGCCGTCTGGAGGCCCAGTACTTCGCGAAGGTGGCGAAGGAGACGAAGGACAAGGGCGTCCAGTTCGTCGGGATCAACACGCGGGACGCCAAAAAGGGCCCCGCGATCAGCTTCGAGAAGGACTACGGCGTCCCCTACCCGAGCCTCTACGACCCGACCGGCAAGCTCATGCTCCGCTTCCCCAAGGGCACGCTGCGTCCGCAGGCCATTCCGTCGACCGTGGTGCTCGACCGGGACGGGAAGATCGCCGCCCGTTCCCTGACCGCGCTCGACGCCACCAAGCTGCACAAGATGATCGACCCGTTGATCGCGGAGAAGTGATTCCGTGCTCACCCTTGCCGCGCTCCAGGGCGAGAACCAGACCGTCCTGCACGGAGCGCTGATCGTCGCCCTGCCCATCGCCGTACTCGGCGGGCTCGTCTCGTTCTTCTCGCCGTGCGTGCTGCCGCTCGTGCCCGGCTACCTTTCGTACGTCACGGGCGTGAGCGGCACCGACCTGGCGCAGGCCAGGCGGGGGCGCATGGTCGCGGGCGCCTCGCTCTTCGTGCTCGGCTTCACCGCCGTGTTCGTCTCCGGCGGCGCGCTCTTCGGCTTCTTCGGCGACACCCTCCAGGAGCACAGCGGGACGCTCACCAAGATCCTCGGCGTGCTGATGATCCTGATGGGGATCTTCTTCATGGGCCTGATGCCGTGGATGACGCAGCGCGAATTCCGTATCCACAAGAGGCCGGTGACCGGGCTGGCGGGCGCACCACTGCTGGGCGCCCTCTTCGGGATCGGCTGGACCCCGTGCCTGGGCCCGACGCTCAGCTCGGTGAGCATCCTCGCCATGGAGCAGGGCACCGCCGGACGCGGGGCGATACTGACCGTCGCGTACTGCCTCGGGCTCGGCCTGCCCTTCGTGCTCGCGGCGGTCGCCTTCCGCAAGGCGCTCGGCGCATTCGGCTGGGTCAAGCGCCACTACGCATGGGTCATGAGGATCGGCGGCGTCATGATGATCGCGACCGGGCTGCTCCTGCTGACCGGCGTCTGGGACACCATGATGCAGGAATTGCAGGGCTGGTCCAACGGCTTCACGGTGGGGATCTGAGTTCCATGAGCAACACCAAGTCCAACCCGGCCCCGGAGCGCGAGCACCGGGACGAGCGGGAGATCCGGGACGAGCAGGACCGGGAGAACGCCCGCGAACTCGGTGCGGCCGGCTCCCAGCTCTCCACCGCCCCGCGCGAGGAGAGCGCGGCCAATCTGCCGGCCATGGGCGTCATCGGCTGGGCCCGCTGGTTCTGGCGGCAGCTCACCTCGATGCGGGTCGCGCTGATCCTGCTCTTCATGCTGTCGCTCGGCGCCATCCCCGGCTCGCTGATCCCGCAGAACAGCGTCGACGAACTGAAGGTGCAGACCTTCAAGGACGCCCACACCACCGTCAGCCCGATCTACGAGAAGCTCCAGTTCTTCGACGTCTACAGCTCGGTGTGGTTCTCCGCGATCTACATCCTGCTGTTCGTCTCGCTCATCGGCTGCATCGTGCCGCGCACCGGCCAGTTCGTCGGCCAGCTGCGCAGCCGCCCGCCGGGTGCCCCGGGGCGCCTGACCCGGCTGCCCGCGTACACCACCTGGCGCACCGAGGCCGAGCCCGAGCAGGTCCGCGAGGCCGCGCTCGCGATGATGCGCAAGCGCCGCTACCGCGCGCACACCGCGGGGGACGCGGTCGCCGCCGAGAAGGGCTATCTGCGCGAGGCCGGGAACCTGATCTTCCACATCGCGCTGATCGTGATGCTGGTGGCGTTCGCCTTCGGGCAGCTCTTCAAGTCCGAGGGCGGCAAGCTGATCGTCGAGGGCGACGGCTTCTCCAACACGCAGACCCAGTACGACGACTTCAAGTCCGGCTCGCTGTTCGACGCCGACTCGCTCGCCCCGTTCAGCTTCACGCTCGACAAGTTCATCGGTACGTACGAGCGCAGCGGCCCCCAGATCGGTACGCCCCGGACCTACGAGGCCCATGTGACGTACACAAAGGGCGCCTACGGCAAGCCGCAGAAGACCGTGATCAAGGTCAACGAGCCGCTGGTCGTCGACGGCACCAAGGTCTATCTGAACGCGCACGGCTACGCGCCCGTCGTCTCCGTCAAGGACGACACGGGCAAGGAGGTCTACAAGGCCGCCGTGCCGCTGCTGCCCATTGACAACAACGTCACGTCGACCGGTGCGATCAAGGTGATGGACGGCTACCGCGACAAGAACGGCAAGAAGACCCAGCTGGGCTTCCAGGCCTTCTTCGTGCCGACCTTCGCGGGCGACAACCAGGGCACGATGTTCTCCCAGTTCCCCGCCGCCGACAATCCGCGGCTCGCCCTCAACGGCTACTACGGCAGCCTCGGCGTCGACTCCGGACTGCCGCAGAACGTGTACCAGCTGGACAAGTCCAAGATGACGGAGTTCAAGGACAGCAAGGGCAACCAGCTCAAGCAGCGCCTGGCGGTCGGCGACACGATGAAGCTGCCCGACGGCGCCGGCTCGATCACCTTCGAGGGCGTCGAGGAGTGGGCCAGCTTCCAGATCTCCGAGCAGCCCGCCAGCGGCTGGGCGCTCACCGGCGCCATCGCCGCCATCGCCGGACTCGCGGGCTCGCTGTTCATCCAGCGGCGCCGCATCTGGGTACGGGCCGTACGCGGTGCGGACGGTGTCACCGTCGTCGAAATGGCGGGCCTCGGCCGCAGCGAGTCCGCGAAGCTTCCCGAGGAGCTGGCCGATCTCGCGGTCACGCTCAACGCCGTCGCGCCCACCGCGCCCGGCCCCGACACCGACCCCGGATCCGATTCCGGCTCCGTCGAAGAATCCCCCGTAGAACCTGCCGAAGGGGCTGAGAAGTGAATCTCGCCGCCGCAACCAACGAGAACCTGGCGCACACCAGCAATGTGCTGATCTATTCGTCGATGGCCGTCTACACCCTGGCCTTCTTCGCGCACATTGCGGAATGGGTGTTCGGCAGCCGCAGCAAGGTCGGCCGCACCGCCGCCGCCCTGACCGGCGCCGAGGCCCAGGACGTCGGGGCCTCGGTGAAGGTGCAGGTCGCGCAGCAGGGCGGCGGCACCGCCGTACTGGACCGCCCGAAGATCATCACGCGCTCCGCGGCCGGCACCCGTGACGTCCCGGACGGGCCCGGCGCGGCCGGCGGCACGTTCAAGGGCGACCTGTACGGACGCATGGCGATCTCCATGACCGTGCTCGCCTTCCTCGTGCAGGCCGGCGGGGTCATCGCCCGCGCACTGTCCGTGCAGCGTGCCCCCTGGGGCAACATGTACGAGTTCTCCATCACCTTCTCCACGGTGGCGGTCGCCGCGTACCTGACCCTGCTCGCGCTGAAGAAGAACGTCCGCTGGATGGGGCTGCTCCTGGTCACCACCGTCCTGCTGGACCTCGGCATCGCGACCACGGTGCTCTACACCTCCAGCGACCAGCTGGTGCCCGCACTGCACTCGTACTGGCTGTGGATCCACGTCTCCACCGCCATCATCTGCGGCGCCGTCTTCTACATCGGCGCGGTCGCCACCCTGCTCTACCTCTTCCGCGACAGCTACGAGAGCAAGCTCGCGAACGGTGGACAGCCCGGTTCGTTCGCCCAGTCCGTACTCTCCCGGCTGCCCGCCGCCTCGACGCTCGACAAGTTCTCGTACCGCATCAACGCCGCCGTCTTCCCGCTGTGGACGTTCACGATCATCGCGGGCGCCATCTGGGCGGGCGACGCATGGGGCCGCTACTGGGGCTGGGACCCCAAGGAGGTCTGGTCCTTCATCACCTGGGTCGCGTACGCCTGCTACCTGCACGCCCGCGCCACCGCAGGCTGGAAGGGCCGCAAGGCCGCCTACCTGGCACTGATCGCGTTCGGCTGCTGGCTCTTCAACTACTACGGCGTGAACATCTTCGTCACCGGCAAGCACTCCTACGCAGGCGTCTGACCGGCCCCCATCCCGTACGGGTGCGGATCCCGCACCACCGGGCCACGCTGGAACCATGACCGATGCGACCCCCGTCATCGAGCGTGGCACCAGCGAAACCCATGGTGACCGGCACATCCTGCGGTTCACGCTACGGCTGCCCCACCCCGTCCCACGGGTGTGGGCAGCCGTTGCCAGTTCCGAGGGGCTGCACGGCTGGCTCGCCTCCGCCGACCCGTTCGAACCGCGCATCGGCGGGGCTGTCACCCTGCGCTGGCTGAACACCGGCCGGGACGGGCATGCCACGGTCGCCTCCGGCACCGTCACCGCCTGGGACATCGAGCGGGTCGCCGAATACACCCTCGAAGGACTCCACGGCCGCATCCGCTTCCACCTGGAGCCACCGCGCGGCGACCATGTTCTGCTGCGCTTCACCAACGAGTTCCGGGGCGACGACGAGCTGCGCCTGGACTCTCTCGCCGGCTGGCACGACCACTTCCGCTACCTCGTCGACGCGCTCGACGGATACCCCGCCGACTGGTCGAAGTGGACCCCGGTCCGGTGGGCGGGGCTGCGCGAGGAGTACGCGGCGGCCGAGCGGTGACGCGGCGTCACGGTGCCGAGGACGGCGGCAGGCACTTCGGGTCCGGCGCAGTGCGCTCCGGCCAGGCGATCGCCACGAACCGCTGACGGGCGTCCTCGGGCGCCAGCTCCACCACCGGCACCGCCTTGTTGTACGGGTTCCCGTGGTTGTCCAGGCAGATCCAGCCACTGGCCCCCGACACCCGCAGCGAACCCTTCACCCGCGGCCACTGCTCACCCACGTCCGCGGGCTGCGGAAGCTGCTTGCCGACCGGGGTCGCCTGCCTGATGCCGTGCACCGCCAGTGACATCGCGTCGTGCGCGATGATGACCTGGCCGTCGGTCAGCTCCTGGTGACCGGTCGGACCGATCGGGCCCACGGGCTTCTTCGCCACCGTGGCCAGCAGGTCCAGGAAGCTTCGGTAGTCCGCCGGGGAACCGCCCGTCGCCGCCCCGCCCTGCTCCTTCGCCGCCACCCAGGCGTCCGGGTGCGCCAGCGAGGCGTAGCGGACCGTCACCTTGCGGCGCAGCGCGCCCCGGTCGAGCTTCTTGTCGTTGCCGAGGTACGAGCCCTCGTCGCCGGTAAGGATCGTGAACGGGCGGCTCTGACAGCCGCGGGCCCCGAGCGCGTTGATGAACTGCCGCAGCTGGGTGTGGCGGCCGGCGAAGAACACCGTATCCGCGTCCGTGTCGCAGATGAGGTGCGTGATCTGCTGGAACGTGTTGGCCGTGGTGCCCTCGTCGTTGGGGTCCTTGCGCGAGGTGAACAGCTGCGGCTCGTACTGCGTGCCCTTCACCAGTGAGGTGAACGCCGCCCGCAGCGTGTCCGTGTAGTGGTCCCCGGTGCGGGTGTCCTGCACCAGCAGCGCCTTGTCCGCCTTCACCTTCCCGAAGTGCGCCAGCGCCCGCGCCTCGTCCCGGTTCGTCGGTGACACCCGCGCCAGACCGGGGAACGGGTCGCCGCCCGGGCCGTTGGCGATGTCGTCGGCGGTGATCGTGGTACCGACGACCGCGATGTGCGCGGCGGTCAGCTCCTTGACCGCCGACCTGACCTGCGTACTGCTGGTGGCGACCCCCGACACGGCCCGCAGATGCTCCGGGGCCCCGGTCATCTTCTTCAGCCGGTCCACCGTCGGCTGCCACAGCAGGTTGTTCTTCCCCGTATTGGCGAGAACCAGCCGGATCCCCGGCACCTGCTCGTTGGACAGATGGTTGGCCCGGTACTGCTCGGCGAACGCGCCCTGCAGCTCGCGCTGCATCTTCGTCTGCATGGCTTCGTCCGTCGACGTCAGCGGCAGCAGCAGCGCGACCGTCGCGTACCGGCCGGGCTTCAGGGTGCTGTTCTCCCGGGCGATGGCCGCGGCGACCTCGGTCAGCTTCGGCCGCCCGAAGTCGTAGCCGTCGCCGGAGACACCTATGCACTCGTCGCTGCCCTGCGGCCGCTCGACCCCCTTCGCGCAGGAGCGGTCCTCGGGGGCGGTGAGCCGGCCGATGCCGTACCAGCCGGACGTGACGACCAGGGCGCCGACCACCACCGTGGTGACCACCTTCTGCCTCGCCGTGTACCAGACGCGATAACGCAGTGGATTACGCATCCGAGCCACCGTTCCCCCGCCTCTGCCCGCTTCCGCCCGTGCCCGGTCCGCCCGTGTCCGACGATCCCGGCGGCATGGACAGTGGCCGCCAGGCCCTGATGTCCTGCGGCCAGTGCGTCGCCGCATCCCACAGCACGCTGTTGCCCGTCGGATGCCTGCCGGACAGTTGTCGCAGTTCGTGCGCCATCTTGTCGATCACCTCTTCGTCCGGCAGAGCCAGTGGATCGGACAGCAGCCATACGGCGTGCAGCAGCCGGCGCAGCTGCAACTGGAGCTCGACGGCCCGCTCGCCGAGCCCCGCGAGCCCCGTTTCCCCGTCCGGCAGCGAACCGGCCGCCTCGCGGCCGAGCGCGACCGCCCGCCGCGGATCGGGGCCGCCGTAACCGGGCGGACGCGGATACGGCGCCGAGGCGATGAACTGCAACGAGCCGAGCCAGGCGGTGACATCCCCGTCGGTGAACCGCTCCCGCAGATGCGTCACGCAGTCCCTCGTCCTGCCCAGCACCAGCTCCTGGTGCAGCCGGTGCGGGACGCTCGGGAAGCGGCCTCCGGGCGCGTACGCCGTGCGCAGCGTCTCGTGCACCGCACGCCACACCGCGTAGTACGGATGGTCGTCGTCCTGGAACCGCAGCCGGTGCAGCAGCAGCGCGCGCAGCAGCGGATCGGCGACGAAGTACTCGGGACCGACCGGCCAGTCCTGCGCCCGCAGCACGTCCCGCACCTGCAGCGCCACATCGCCGTCCAGCGACCGGCCGCGCAGCCGGGCCGTGGCCAGCAGCCGCGCCGAGTCCTCTCCGTGCGCGGCGGCCAGCACACTCAGTACGTCGAGCTGCTGCCCCGGCAGCAGCTGAGCCAACAGCTCGTCCGCGACCCGCACCGGCGCCCGGTCCTCACGCAGCTCCACCGTGCGGTCCAGCAGCGCCCCCGGCACCAGCGAGCCCGGCTGCGGCGCGCCTGGCTGTGACGACCCCGGCCGCGGCGTCCCCGGCACCAGCGCCTCGCCCGCCGCCTGCGCCAGCAGCGCCACACCCAGCGGGCGCCCACCCGTCAGCCGGTGCACCCCACGTGCCAGCCCGGCCGGGGTACGGCCCACCGGATCGTGCCGGTCGAACGCCGCTTGTACGTGCGCCGGGCCCAGCGCGGTGAGCTCCACGGCCAGAATCCCGGACGTCACCTCCGAACCGCGGGCCCAGTGCGAGCCGTGCGCCACCTCGGGCAGCCGCCGACGCACCGCATGGCTCAGCCCCTCGTGGTCACGGGCGCGCGAGGAGGCGAACAGGGCGATCTGATCGCGCACCCCGGAGGCCCGCTGCCGCAGCACCGGCTCGACCAGCTGCCGGCCCAGCAACGTGTGCGCGTTGTCCAGCAGCAGCACGGGACGGCCTCGGCGGGCACCCCGCGCCAGACCCCCGTACGCCCGCACCAGATCCGTGACCAGCGCGAGCACCAGATGGTCCTCGGCCCGGCGGCGCAGATCGCCGCCGCGCTCGAAATCGACCGCCAGCTGCCGCAGCCCGATCCTGCCGTTGCCGCCCGCGTGCGGATAACTCCCGTACCAGTCCGCCGAACGCCGCTGGAACCGGCTGAACGTCTCCTCCAGCACCGTCTCGATCGTGGCCTCGGCGACCATCCCGGCCAGCGGGACCACCGAGTCGAAGGCACTCGCGGCCAGTTTCGTCAGCACCTTGGTGACCCAGCCCGTCGCCGCGTCCCCACGGGTGTCGACGGTCGCCAGTACCGGGCCGAGCGACTGCAGATCCCGCTGTGCCCGCGTCTCGTCCTCCCGCGTCCAGGAGATCGAGGCGACCGCCACGAGCCCGAGGCTCAGCCGTGGAAACTGCACCGGCCGCGCGGCACGCACCTTCGCCGTCAGCTGGGTGGCGAGCTCCGGCAGCGCCCCGGTGACCGGAGTCCAGCCGGGGCCCGGGTCCGCGGGCGGTGCGACGGCCTCGCAGTCGACCAGGGCCACCGGAGTGATCTCCCGGTACAGATGGCGCAGTTGCTTGAGCGCGGCCGTCTTGCCCATGCCGCGGCCGCCGGTCAGCACGGCGACCGGCGGATCGTCACGGTGCTCGTAGGCGACCCGGGCGGAGCCGTACGGAGTAAGACCTGTCAGACGCGCCGCAAGTCCGTCGTTGCCGAAGATCGCCTCGCGCCCGTACAGCTCTCTCTCCACAGCACCCCCAGCGTCGACGCCCCACCCGATCTGTCACACCGTCAACACAAGGATATCGGCAGGGTGTTGGGGCGAGGTGTAGATTTTCGAACGATCGGGGGCGCGGGGCGGTAAATCAGTCAACGCCGATGTCCTCGTTCCACACGTCGGGATGGTCCCGTACGAAGTCCCGCATGAGTGCGACGCATTCGGCATCGTCGAGCAGCACGATCTCCACTCCGTGCCGGGCCAGCCAGTCGTGCCGGCCGGGGTAGGTCTCCGCCTCGCCGATCACCACCCGCGAGATCCCGAACTGCCGCACGAGGCCGGAGCAGTACCAGCACGGGGAGAGCGTCGTCACCATCGTCGTGCCCCGGTACGAGCGCTGCCGTCCGGCCGCTCGGAACGCCGCCGTCTCCGCATGCATGGACGGATCGCCGTCCTGGACGCGGCGGTTGTGGCCGCGGCCGAGGAGGCTGCCGTCCGGCCCGTAGAGTGCGGCACCGATGGGGATGCCGCCCTCGGCGAGCCCGGCACGGGCCTCGGCGAGGGCGGTGGCGAGCATGGCGCGGTAGTCGTTCACGCGCCCACTCTCCACCGTGTGGACAGCGGATTCCCGGCACCCACGACGGCCGCAGCGTGTCCAACGACATGTACGGGCCGCCGACAAGGGCCGGCCGGCCCTTCGCGATTACGAAGCGGGTGGCGCCGACTCCTCCGGCCCCGCCCCGCTCTCCCGGCGCTTGAGCTCCTCCTCGCGGCGGCGCAGATCCGCCTCCCAGTCCTTGAGGAGCGACTCGTCCTTCTTGTTCTCTTCCTTCAGCGCCTTCAGGAACTCCGGATTGTCGTCCGGCGCCACCCACTGCGAGCGGTGATTGCGGTGCCATTCGGACGGCGTACGGCCTCCGGCGGGCACGGTGCGCATCTTGCCCGCGGCCAGCCAGACGATCGGGCCCACGATCCAGAAAAGCAGGATGATGAAGACCCAGGCGATCTTCGGCAGGTGCTTCGCCTCGTCCTCAGGGGTGTTCAGGCAGTCGATGAACGCGTAGATCGTCAGCGCCAGAGGCAGGAGATAGATCAGGGCCCGGAACATGATGGAAAGATCCCCCTGCGGAGAGTTGGCGGGGCTTGTCCCGCCCCGGTGACGGGCCCAGAGTAGCCGGTGTCCATTACGTCCCACGGCGAGCAGGTGGGAACTGGCGGCGAGCAGGTCGGAGTACGGCTCCGCCATGCGGGCCGCGGCCAGCGCGGAGGTGAACATCCGTGATCCGGTGAGTGACTCACCGGTATGCTGCTCGGTCGCTTTCAGCAGCGCCCAGGCGGGGCCCTCGACGCCGTATACCCGGGTGTCGGTGAAGCCGGCCTCGCGCATTTCGATAGGCCCCACGAGATCGAGCGCTACGACGGGGCGTTCAAGTTGATTTGGGGCTCGGCGCTTGACGAAGCAGGCAGCACGAGCCTTCTCGAGCGAGCAGCGAGGGAGCTGAGAAAGTGAACAGTGCGGATCTGACAGGCGCGGTCTGGCGCAAGAGCAGCCGCAGCAACGGTGACGCGAACTGCGTCGAGGTCGCCTTCCTCGGTGACGGGCGCGTGGCCACCCGAGACAGCAAGGACCGGGGCGACGGACCCGCGCTCGTCTTCACCAGGGGCGAGTGAACCGTTTTCGAGGGCGGTGTGGTGAACGGCGAGTTCCAGTAGTCGTAACCCTGTGTCCTGCCTGAAGTGCCGGGCCAACCCCCAGCGTTGATGGCCACTGGGTGACCAGGCGGCCGTGATTAAACCACAGGGGAGTCTCAGGTTCAGGCATATCGGCCCGACCGCCACTCATATGGGCGGCGGTCGGGCTGTGCCCGTTTCCGGCTCTGTCGGCGTGATCATGATGGTCCCGCGAGGGGCTGCGGCCGGGATGGTCGAGGAAGCCGTGCTGCGCTGACGGCACGGGCGTGAAGTCGTGGAGACTCCGCCCGCACTGCCGATGGCGCATGGCCGGGTCCCAACACAATCGCCCACGGCAGAAGCCCTGGGCAGGGCGAACGCAGGGGGAATGGCTGTGCACCTGACTCCACATGAACAAGAGCGCCTGATGATTCATTTGGCGGCGGACGTCGCCGAGAAGCGTCGGGCTCGGGGGGTGCGGCTCAACTACCCCGAGACGGTGGCGCTGTTGACCGTACATGTCCTCGAGGGGGCCCGGGACGGCCGCACCGTAGCCGAACTCATGTCTTCCGGACGGAAGTTATTGTCCCGTGGGGAGGTCATGGAGGGCATCCCCGAGATGATCAAGAACGTGCAGGTGGAGGCCACGTTCCCCGACGGCACGAAGCTGGTCACGATCCACGACCCCTTCCCGGAGGCGGGCGACGAAGAAGAGGGGCTGGTCCACCCGGGGAAAATCGATTACTCCGCGAAGCCGGAGGACGAGTTGGTGCGCTTCAACGAGGGGCGTGAGATCACGTCCCTGACCGTCAAGAACCCGTGCGACCGTCCCATCCAGGTCGGTTCCCACTACCACTTCGCCGAGGCCAACTCCGGGCTGGAGTTCGACCGCGAGGCCGCTTGGGGCAAGCGTCTGCACGTCCCGGCCGGCAGCTCCGTACGCTTCGAGCCCAGCATCACGGAAGAAGTCGAACTCGTACCCATCGAGGGCGAGCGACTGGTCCACGGACTGCGCGAAAGGATCGACGGTCTGCCCGGAAAGATCGACGGCTCACTCGACAACACCGAGGGTCCGTTCGGTGAGGGTGGGGGCGAGTCCGATGACTGACTTCGCCGAGTGTCCTTGCTGCCCGGAGCCCCCCGAACGCTCCGCCCCCCTGACCCGCGCCGCGTACGCGGACCGGTTCGGCCCGACGGTCCGCGACCGCATCCGCCTCGCCGATACGGAGCTGCGGATCGAGATCGAGGACGACTGGTCGGGCGGCCCCGGGCGCAGCGGGAACGAGATGGTCTTCGGCGGCGGCAAGGTGATCCGCGAGTCGATGGGGCAGTCCACCGCGCCGCGCGACCCGGCCGACGCCGACGGGATGGGCGGCTCCGGTGAGTCCGATGGCGGCGATGCCGTCATGCCCCCCGACACGGTGATCACCGGTGCGGTCGTCCTGGACCACTGGGGCATCGTCAAGACCGATGTCGCCATCCGCGACGGCCGTATCACCGCGCTCGGCAAGGCGTACAACGACGAGACCATGGACCCCCTCCACGAGGGTGCCGACAACCACAACGACGTCGGCCCGATTCCCACGGACTTCGTCATCGGCCCCGATACCGAGGTCATCGCGGGCAACGGGAAGATCCTCACCGCGGGCGGGGTCGACACGCACGTCCACTTCATCTGCCCCGAGCAGGTCGGTGAGGCGCTGTCCGCGGGCGTGACCACGCTCATCGGGGGCGGTACGGGACCGGCGGAGGGCAGCACCGCCACCACCGTCACACCCGGTTCCTGGCATCTCGCCCGGACATTCGAGGCGCTGGACTCCTTCCCGGTCAACATCGGGCTGCTCGGCAAGGGCGCCACCATGTCGGAGAAGTCGATGTACGACCAGGTGGACGCGGGCGTCATCGGTTTCAAGATCCACGAGGACTGGGGCGCCACACCGGCGGTCATCAAGAAGTGCCTGAAGGTCTGCGAGGAGACTGGCGTCCAACTCGCGCTCCATGCCGACTCGTTGAACGAGGCGGGCTTTGTCGACGACACCATTCGGGCCATCGATGGCCGTTCCATCCATGTCTTCCATATCGAGGGCGCGGGAGGTGGCCATGCCCCCGACATGATCAAGATGGTGCATGAGGGCAATGTGCTGCCCGCCTCCACCAACCCCACCCGGCCACTGACCATCAACACGGTCAAGGAGCACTTCGACATGGTGATGGTCTGCCATCACCTCAATCCGAAGATCAAGGAGGACCTGGCCTTCGCGGACTCCCGCATCCGGCCCTCCACGATGGCCGCTGAGGACATCCTGCACGACCTCGGTGCCATCTCGATCATGTCGTCGGACGCTCAGGCCATGGGGCGCATCGGCGAGATGATCATGCGTACCTGGCAGACCGCGCACGTCATGAAGACGCGGCGGGGCCTCCTGGAGGGTGACAAGCGGCCGGAGGGTGAAGAGCCGGAGGGCGGGCGGCCGGTGGGAGCCGACAACAGGCGCGCCCGGCGGTACGTCGCGAAGTACACCATCAACCCGGCGATCGCCCAGGGAATCGACGCAGTGGTCGGGTCCGTGGAGCCCGGCAAGCTGGCCGACCTGGTGCTGTGGGAGCCGAAGTTCTTCGGGGTCAAGCCGCACCAGGTGATCAAGGGCGGGCAGATCGCGTACGCGCAGGTGGGCGACGCCAACGCGTCCATCCCGACCCCGCAGCCGGTCCTGCCCCGCGCCATGTGGGGCGCCACCGGCCTGGCGCCCCGCTCCACCTCGTTCAACTTCGTCACCCAACGGGCCATCGACAATGGGTTGCCCGAACGTCTCCCGCTGGGCAAGCAGTTCAAGGCCATCAGCAGCACACGTGACATCGGCAAGGCGGACATGAAGGAGAACAGCGCCACCCCCGATGTCCGGATCGACCCCGACACCTTCGAGGTGATCGTCGGGGGCGCAAAGGTGGAGGACGTGACGACCTGCATCGATGGCCAGATCGTCGAGCGGAACTATCCCCGTGAACTCCCCATGGCGCAGCGGTACTTCCTCTTCTGAGATCCCGAGCGGCGAGCTGTGAAGCGTGAGCTTCGACGATGAGTGACGAAAGGTGACCTGGGAAAATGAGCCGCGCCGCGCTGTTCGTCCTGGCCGACGGCCGCTTCCCCGCCGGAGGGCACGCGCACTCCGGAGGAGCCGAGCCGGCCGTGGCCGCGGGCCGTATCAAGGATGCGGACTCGCTGGAGGAATTCTGCCGGGGGCGGCTGCACACCGCGGGTCTGGTCGCGGCGGCACTGGCCGCCGCGGCCGCCGCGGGCCACGATCCGCTGGCGCTGGACGACGCCGCCGACGCCCGTACTCCGGTGCAGGCACTGCGGACCACTGCCCGCAAGCTGGGGCGGCAGATGATGCGGGCAGCCCGCGCGACCTGGCCGTCGGCCGAGCTGGACGCGCTGTCCGCGGCCCGGCCGCGCGGCGCGCACCAGCCGGTGGTGCTGGGTCTGGCCGCGCGGTCGGCCGGGCTGGCACCGCTGGATGCCGCGTATGCGGTGGCGTACGAAACCGTCAGCGGGCCGGCCACGGCGGCGGTCCGGCTGCTGAGCCTGGACCCGTTCGACGCCACCGCCGTCCTCGCCCGCCTCGCCCCCGACCTCGACCGGACCGCCGCCGCGGCGGCCGCGGCCGCCGGGCGCATCCCCGAGGAGGGGTTCGACGCCCTGCCCGCCGCCTCCGCGCCGCTGCTGGACATCACCGCGCAGCAGCACGCCGCCTGGCCGGTACGCCTCTTCGCCTCCTGACACCCACGACTGACACCCACGACCACGGAACACCACGCAGGACTGGAGCCCGTATGCACCTCGACCACGCAGAGACGTTCCCCGAACGCCACACCTACAGCGCTGAACCCCGGCGCCCCGACGGCACCCGGCGTGCCCTTCGGATCGGCCTGGGCGGGCCGGTCGGCTCGGGCAAGACCGCCACCGTCGCAGCCCTGTGCCGGGTGCTGCGCGACGAGCTCTCCATCGCCGTGGTCACCAACGACATCTACACGCGCGAAGACGCCGAATTCCTGCTCCGCGAGGCGGTACTGCCCGCCGAGCGGATCACCGCGGTGGAGACCGGTGCCTGCCCGCACACCGCCATCCGCGACGACATCTCCGCAAACCTCGAAGCCGTCGAGGACCTGGAGAACGCCATCGGCCCCCTCGACCTCGTCCTGGTGGAATCGGGTGGCGACAACCTCACCGCCACCTTCTCCAAAGGCCTGGTCGACGCCCAGATCTTCGTCATCGATGTGGCGGGCGGCGACGACATCCCGCGCAAGGGCGGCCCCGGCGTCACCAATTCGGACCTCCTCGTCATCAACAAGACCGACCTCGCGCCCTACGTCGGCTCCGACCTGGAGAGCATGGCGCGCGATGCCGGGGTCCAGCGCGGCCACCTCCCCGTCGCCTTCACCTGCCTCAAGACCGAGGACGGTGCGAAGCCGGTTGCCGACTGGGTCCGCGAGCGACTCACCGACTGGACCGCAGGCCCCGCATGACCCTCGTACCCCCGCCGGCTGCGGCGGCTTCCGGGCGGACTGCTGTGGGCGTACGCGCCACCGCCCGCATCACGGCAACCGTCGGCGGCGGCACCACCACGCTGCCCGTCCTCGACGGCGACGGGCCCTTCGAACTCCGTCGCCTGCGCTCACACGGGAGTGAGGCGCGGGTGTGCATCGTCGGCGCGATGAGTGCCCCTCTCGGCGGTGACCGGCTGCGCATCGAAGCGACCGCCCAGGAGGGCGCGGCGCTGCACATCACCTCCGCCGCCGCGACCCTCGCCCTGCGGGGCCCGACCTCCGAGCACGCCACGTACGACGTGCATCTGACCGCAGGGGAGCACGCGCAGCTCCACTGGCTCCCCAAGCCGTTGATCTGCGCGGGCGGCAGCGATCTGCGCCAGACCTGGACCGTCGGCCTCGCCCCCACCGCACGGCTGGTACTGCGCGAGGAACAGATCCTCGGACGCACGGGCGAATCTCCCGGCCATGTGGCGACCCGTCTCACCGTCCGGCGTGGTGGGCAGACTCTGCTGGACCAACAGGCCGAGTACGGACCGGGTGCACCCGGCTGGGACGGCCCCGCCGTCCTCGCCGGCCACCGTGCGGCCGGGCAGCTCCTGATCGTCGACCCGGTCTTCGAGAAGACGCCCCTCGAAGTTCAACTGCTCGGCGGCTCCCCGGAAGACGGCCAGGCCGTGCTGACACCGCTCGCCGGTCCCGCCGCGCTGGTCACCGCCGTCGCCCCGGACGGCCTCCGCCTGCGCCACCTCCTCGACACGGCACAGGCCACCTTCCGCCGTACCGTCCCGGGCGGACACGGGCGCGTCCGCGTTCCGTGAGGGGCGCCGAGGTGGGGCACCCCAGGTGATCGCCAACGGTGATGACAAACTGGACGGCATGGCTTACGACGATCTTCGTTCCCTCCTCCGGGCTCTGGAGCGCGAGGGCGAGCTCAAGCGCATCAAGGCCGAGGTCGACCCGTATCTGGAGGTCGGCGAGATCGTCGACCGCGTGAACAAGGCGGGCGGGCCCGCGTTGCTCTTCGAGAACGTCAAGGGGTCCTCGATGCCCCTGGCCATGAATGTCTTCGGGACCGACAGGCGGCTGCTCAAGGCGCTCGGGCTGAAGTCGTACGCCGATATCAGCGACAAGATCGGCGGGCTGCTCAAGCCGGAGCTGCCGCACGGCTTCGTCGGGGTGCGGGAGGCATTCGGGAAGCTCGGCTCGATGGTGCATGTGCCGCCGAAGAAGGTGAAGTCCGAGAGCGCGCCCGTGCAGGAGGTCGTGCTCACCGGCGACGACGTGGATCTGGATCAGCTGCCCGCGCTCTTCACCTGGCCCGAGGACGGCGGATCGTTCTTCAATCTGGGGCTCACCCATACCAAGCACCCGGAGACGGGTGTGCGGAACCTGGGTCTGTACCGGCTCCAGCGTCACGACCGGCGCACCATCGGGATGCACTGGCAGATCCACAAGGACAGCCGCAACCACTACCAGGTCGCCGCCAAGCGCGGGGAGCGGCTGCCGGTCGCGATCGCGTTCGGGGCGCCGCCCGCGGTGACGTACGCCTCCACCGCGCCGCTGCCGGGGGACATCGACGAGTACCTCTTCGCCGGGTTCATCCAGGGCAAGCGGATCGAGATGGTCGACTGCAAGACCGTGCCGTTGCAGGTCCCGGCGCAGGCGGAGGTCGTCATCGAGGGGTGGCTGGAGCCCGGGAAGATGCTTCCCGAGGGGCCGTTCGGCGACCACACCGGCTTCTACACGCCGCAGGAACCGTTCCCCGCACTGACCATCGACTGCGTGACCATGCGGAAACGTCCGCTGCTGCAGTCGATCGTGGTGGGCCGGCCGCCGACCGAGGACGGGCCGCTGGGTCGGGCCACGGAGCGGTTCTTCCTGCCGCTCCTCAAGATCATCGTGCCGGACATCGTGGACTACCACCTGCCGGAGGCGGGCGGCTTCCACAACTGTGCGATCGTCTCGATCGACAAGAAGTACCCGAAGCACGCCCAGAAGGTGATGAGTGCCATCTGGGGTGCGCACATGATGTCGCTGACCAAGCTGATCGTCGTCGTGGACTCCGACTGCGACGTCCACGATCTGCACGAGGTGGCGTGGCGGGCGCTCGGCAATACGGACTACGCGCGTGACCTCACCGTCACCGAGGGGCCCGTCGATCATCTCGACCATGCTTCCTACCAGCAGTTCTGGGGTGGCAAGGCGGGCATCGACGCGACGAAGAAGTGGCCCGAGGAGGGTTACACCCGGGACGGGGGCTGGCCGGACATGGTCGAGTCCGACCCTCGGACGGCGGCGAAGGTCGACCGCCGGTGGAAGGAATACGGACTGTGAGCGCCGCCGAAGCAGCACTGGGCTCAGAGCCCGTACAACCGAACAGCAAGGTCAAGGCGTTTCTGCGGCTCGTGATGATCGAGCACTCGGTCTTCGCGCTGCCCTTCGCGTACATCGCCGCCCTGACCGCGATGTTCCAGGCGGACAAGTCCATCCACTGGGTCACGCTGCTGCTCGTCACCATCGCGATGGTGGGGCTGAGGACGTTCGCGATGGCCTGCAACCGGATCATCGACCGGGAGATCGACGCCCGTAACCCGCGCACCGCGAGCCGGGAACTGGTCACCGGGGCGGTGTCCGTGAAGTCGGCGTGGACGGGGGCGCTCGTCGCCGTTGTCGTCTTCCTCGGGGCGGCGGCTCTGCTGAACCCGCTCTGTCTGGCGCTCGCACCGGCCGCCGTCGTGCCGATGGTGGTCTATCCGTATGGGAAGCGGTTCACCCACTACCCGCACGCCATCCTGGGTATCGCGCAGGCCATAGGGCCGATCGGCGCCTGGCTGGCCGTGACCGGCAGCTGGTCGTGGGACGCGGTGATCCTCGGTCTCGCGGTCGGGATCTGGATCGGTGGCTTCGACCTGATCTTCGGCTGCCAGGACGTCCAGGCGGACCGGGCGCACGGGGTGCTGTCGGTGCCGGCCCGGTTCGGGATTCCGGCCGCGCTCTGGGGTGCGCGGGTCTGCCATGCGGTGACGACCGGGCTGCTCGTCTGGTTCGGGCTGGCCACGGAGGCCGGACTGTTCTACTGGATCGGCATGGTGATCGTCGCCGTCGCCTTCGTGTACGAGCACCGGGTGGTGCGGCCGCACGATCTGTCCCGGCTGAACCGGGCGTTCTTCTCGGTCAACGGGTTCATCGGAATAGCGCTGTTCGCGTGCGCGCTGCTGGATCTGCTGGTGCGGGGTCTGACGGTCTGAGCCGGACAGGCCTTACGGCATGAGCGGTCGGGCGGGTGTCGCCGTGCTCCGGCGGCGGCGGAAGACGAACGCCGCCGCCACGCCCGCCGCCAGTCCGAACAGGTGGCCCTGCCAGCTGACCGAGGTGTTGGCGGGGGAGATCCCCAGCAGGATCGACGAGCCCCATATCGCGCCGATCACCAGCCCGGCGCCGATGTCCAGCACTCTGCGGTCCACGAACCCGCGGACCAGCAGATAGCCGAAGAGGCCGAAGACCAGTCCGGACGCGCCCGCCGTGTTGGAGCCGGCCGGCGAGACCAGCCAGACCCCGAGACCGTCGACCACGATGATCAGCGCGGCCACGGCCGCGAACCGGCGTATGCCGCCCAGCGCGGCCAGGAAGCCGAAGACCAGCAGTGGCACGCTGTTGGAGGCGACATGGCCGAAGCCGAAGTGGATGAAGGACGCGGGCACGACGTCCAGCAGTTCGCCGGGCCGGCGCGGCTCGATCCCGTACGTGTCCAGTGAGTGGCCACTCGACACGTCGACGACTTCGAGTATCCAGAGGAACGCCACCCAGCCCAGCATCAGCTTGGCCGCGGCCTTCGCGCGGTCGCCCGTGCTCCACGCCGGTGCGATTCGATCGGACGATGCGGCCATCGCGGTCCCCCCTGCCGGTCTCCTGTGTCGCCCCTGGTTCCACCCCTCGAACGGCTGGGGCACCTTACTCGGTTCCGGGTTCGGGCAGCCGGATAGGCTCGGCTGTGTGGATTCCGGGACTTCAGTGAGTCAGCACCAGCGACAGCCTTGGATTGTCGGGGTTTCAGGCGCTTCGGGCACCCCATTCGCCGCCGCCGTGCTGCGCGGTCTGCTGGCCGCGGGGGAGAGCGTCGATCTGGTGGTGAGCCGGGCGTCGCGGCTGACGCTGCTGGACGAGACCGGGATCGCGTTCCGCGACGCGCACTGGCAGGAGGATCTGCGCAGCTGGCTGGCGCGAGGGGCGGACGGGAAGCCGCACACCTTCGATGTGGACGTCGAGGGCGTACGGCACTGGGCGGCCGGTGATCTTGCCGCCGGGCCGTCCTCGGGGTCGTACCCGGCGAAGGGGATGCTGATCGTCCCGGCTTCGACGGCATGTGTGGCCGGGGTGGCGCTCGGACTCTCGAAGGATCTGCTCCAGCGGGCCGCGAGCGTGACGCTCAAGGAGCGGCGGAAGCTGGTCGTCGCGGTGCGGGAGACACCGCTGAACGGGCAGACGCTGAAGCATCTGGTGAGCCTGGACGAGGCGGGCGCCGTCGTGCTGCCCGCCTCTCCGGCGTTCTATGCGGGTGCGACGCACATCCAGGATCTGGTGGACTTCGTCGCGGGGCGGGTGCTGGACGCGGCGGGGGTGCCGCACGACCTGTACCGCCGATGGGAGGGAGAGCTCGGTGGCGGCTCTCGCGGCTCCGGGGACTGAGCCTGTGGTCAGCGCTTCTTCTTGGCGCGCGGGGTGCGGGTCCTGTCGACCCGGTGCGCGGCGGCGGGCTGGTGGGCACGCGAGCGGTTGGCCAGGTCCTGCAGCTCGCGCATTCGGGCGTAGGCCATCTCGATCGTGTACACGGTGTTTTCACTCCTGAAGATTCGAAAGCATTTTTTGGATGTTCGGAAAGATTTGCAGGCGCTGAAGCCTGCATGCCTTAGATTCTACACGTAAACTCGCGATACTGCTGAACAATGGAAGGTTTCAGTCACATGGACGCGGTGGACAGGCAGCTCATCCAGGCCCTCAGGGAGAACGGCAGGGCCTCGTACGCCGAGCTGGGGCGGCTCGTCGGGCTCTCCGGGCCCAGCGTCACCGACCGCATCAACCGGCTGGAAACCGCCGGTGTCATCACCGGCTACCGCGCCACCGTCGACGCCGCGTCCCTGGGGCTCGGGGTCACGGCCCTGATCGGTATCTCGCTCTCCGACGCGGCCGATCACGAGGACGTGGCGGGCCGGCTGAAGGACCTCGCGGAGATCGAGGACGCCTGGTTCATCGCGGGCGACGACTCGTACATGCTCAAGGTGCGGGTCGGTGACGTGGACGGCCTGGAGAAGACCATCCGCCGGCTCAGCGGTACGAAGGGTGTCTCGCGCACGCGCACCACGATCGTGCTCTCCACCAAGTGGGAGAACCGGGTCGGGGGACTTCCCGAGGAGGCGTAGGCGTAACGTGGTGGAGCCCCCGGGTGACCGGGGGTTGTGCCCGGTATCACCGGGAAAGGTACAGCGCGTCGACAACTGGGAGGCAGCCGCATGGACGTTGGGCTCAAGCGCGAGCTGGAGGAGAAGGTCCGCGCAGGGGAGCGGCTGACCCGTGAGGACGGCATCGCCCTCTACGAGTCGGACGACCTGGCCTGGCTCGGCGGCCTCGCGCACGAGGTGCGTACACGCAAGAACGGCGACGTCGTGCACTTCAACGTCAACCGGCACCTCAACATGACCAATGTGTGCACCGCGTCGTGCGCGTACTGCTCGTTCCAGCGCAAGCCGGGCGAGAAGGACGCGTACACCATGCGCATCGAGGAGGCCGTCCGGCTGGCGAAGGCGATGGAGGGCGAGAACCTCACCGAGCTGCACATCGTCAACGGGCTGCACCCCACCCTGCCGTGGCGTTACTACCCGCGCTCGCTCAGCGCGCTGAAGGAGGCCCTGCCACAGGTCTCCCTCAAGGCGTTCACCGCCACCGAGATCCACCACTTCGAGACCATCTCCGGGCTCTCGGCCTCCGAGATCCTCGACGAGCTGATCGAGGCCGGTCTGGAGTCGCTGACCGGCGGCGGCGCGGAGATCTTCGACTGGGAGGTCCGCCAGCACATCGTGGACCACAACACCCACTGGGAAGACTGGTCGCGCATCCACCGCCTCGCCCACGAGAAGGGTCTGAAGACCCCGGCGACGATGCTGTACGGGCACATCGAAGAGCCGCGTCACCGAGTCGACCACGTGTTGCGACTGCGTGAGCTGCAGGACGAGACCGGCGGCTTCCAGGTCTTCATCCCGCTGCGCTACCAGCACGACTTCGTGGACATGAAGGATGGCAAGGTCCGCAACAAGCTCCAGGCGCGGACGACGATGGCGACGGGCGCCGAGGCGCTGAAGACGTTCGCCGTCTCGCGTCTTCTCTTCGACAACGTCCCGCACGTCAAGGTCTTCTGGGTGATGCACGGGGTGCAGACCGCCCAGCTCGCGCTCCAGCACGGCGCGGACGACATGGACGGTTCGGTCGTCGAGTACAAGATCACGCACGATGCGGACAACTACGGCACGCCGAACAAGCTCGGCCGTGAGGATCTGCTGGACCTGATCCGGGATGCGGGTTTCCGCCCCGTCGAGCGGAACACCCGGTACGAGATCATCCGCGAGTACCCGGGCCCGGACGCCGGGCGGCGCGAGTCGCCGCAGCCGATGCGCGTCTGACCCGCCCGACCTGCCGCATCGTCAGTAGTTCGGATGTGCGAGAGCCCCGGCCGTCGGCCGGGGCTTTCTCGCGTACCGGACAAGGCTTGAGGTGATGGATCGGTAATAGTTAATCTGCGTCTATGGCACTTACTTTTGAGCTGGATCCCAAGTGCGACCGCACCCTGCGGGACGGCATCGCCGAGCTGTGGACCGATGTCTCCAACGCGGGCGGCGCGGTCGGCTTCGTACCGCCCGTCACGGCCGACGACGTCCGGCCCGAACTGGTCAAGCACCTGGTCGCCATGGCCGAGGGGCGGACCCGGCTGCTGGTCGGTTACGACGAGGAGGGTGCCGTCGCGGCCACGGCCTTCCTGGCCTTCAACACACACCGGCTGATGACCCACTGGCTCTGGCTCTACACGGTGATGGTCCGCCCCCGCCATCAGGGCAAGGGCTACGGGCGTGACCTGATGGACGCCGTGGCGGAGGCCGCGCGCGGGATGGAGGGGATGGAGGCGATCCGGCTCGCCTGCCGCGGCGGCACCGGTGTCGACCGGTTCTACGCCTCGTGCGGGTACAAGGAGGTCGGGCGGGTGCCCGACGCGATACGGGTGGCCGACGGGGACGACCGCGACGACATCATCATGCTGCTGCCGCTCGGCCGAGGTCCTCGGCTCTGATCCGCCGGACAGGCCGGCGGCCGCGTCGGACCCCCTTTGGTGCAGCCCTCCGAAGTGATCGATTCCGGGGCATGCTTCACTGGTCGGGCAGGATCGCAGGACTGTCATACGTAGAGAGAGGGGCCAACTGTGTCCGCTGCCAGGCCGAGCGCGACGATTCGGTACACCGCGATGCGCCTCAGTATCTTCGTCGGCTGCTTCGCCGTCGCAGCTGTGGCCGTCCACTTCGGTCTGCTTCCCGCGGGGGCGGGTGGCTCCAATTTCGTCTGGGTGATCCTGCTCGCGCTGGTTCTGTCCGCGCCGCTCAGCTACGTGCTGCTGCGCAAGCAGCGTGACGAGATGTCCGCGCAGATCGTGTCCACGGTCGACCGCACGAAGGCGCGGCTCGAAGCGAACCGGACCCGCGAGGACCACGTCACCCAGTGACGACCCGGTGAGGATGACGTAAGGGCCACGTAAGGTTCCTCACACCCCGCACAGTTTCCGTGTGAAACCCCGGTGCCGGAGCGAGCGCTCCTGTACTGGGGTTTCGTCGTTCCCGCACGTGTGCCGGGCACTCCGGGGCCCGTATCCCCGCCCAAAGAAGACCTTTGAGGTTCTCAAAGTTCAAGTGTTAACGTGTTCGACATGAAGACAGCAGTGCGCCATCGATCTGCCGCGAGCATCCCGCTCGTGGAGCGCCTGCATGTCGATCTATGCCGCTGTATGTCCGCGGTCTGTTGCCGCAACGTCTGAACCGGCACCATGCAGCGGCGCCGCCCCTGACGCGGGCGCCGCACCCCCGCCCCCCCGCACGACGTCCCCGTGCGCCCCGATGCGTCACTTCTGGAGTGTGTCCGTGTCCGCGAATCCCGCGTCCGCCGCCGCGACCGACAGCCCGTCCGGCTCCGGCTCCGGTTTCCGTATACCCAAGGTCCCGTTCTGGGCCCAGATAGTCGCCGGTCTCGTCCTCGGTGTCGTGTTCGGGTGGCTTGCCCGTACATACGACATCAACTGGCTCTACACCACGCTCGACAAGGTCGGCCACATCTTCGTCCAGCTGCTGAAGCTGGCCGTCGCGCCGCTCGTCTTCTTCGCGATCCTGGTGTCGATCACCAACCTGCGCAAGGTCAACAACGCCGCCCGGCTGGCCACCCGTACCCTGCTCTGGTTCATGATCACCTCGCTGATCGCGGTCGCCATCGGCCTCGCGATCGGCCTGATCACCAACCCGGGTTCCGGTACGGGGCTGACCCCGAAGGACGGCAAGCTGCCGGAGCACGCGGGCTCCTGGCTCGACTTCCTCACCGGCATCATCCCGGACAACGTGATCACGCCGTTCACCGAGCTGAACGTGCTCCAGATCGTCTTCATGGCGGCCGTCGCCGGTATCGCAGCTCTCCAGCTCGGTGAGAAGGCCCAGCCGATCCTCACCCTCAGCGAGTCCGTCCTGGAGCTGCTCCAGAAAGCCCTGTGGTGGGTCATCCGACTCGCCCCCATCGGCACCATCGGCCTCATCGGCTATGCGATAGCCGACTACGGCTGGGACCTGATCGGCAAGTACGCGACGTTCACCGCCGACGTCTACATCGGCTGCGCCCTGGTGCTGTTCGGCGTGTACCCGCTGCTGCTCGTCACCGTCGCCAAGCTCAGCCCGCTGCAGTTCTTCAAGGGCGCCTGGCCGGCGATCCAGCTGGCCTTCGTCTCCCGCTCCTCGGTCGGCACGATGCCGGTCACCCAGAAGGTCACCGAGCGCCTCGGCGTCCCGAAGGAGTACGCCTCCTTCTCGGTCCCGTTCGGCGCGACCACCAAGATGGACGGCTGCGCCGCGATCTACCCGGCGCTGGCGGCGATCTTCATCGCGCAGATCTTCGACGTCCAGCTGGGTGTCGGTGACTACGTCCTCATCGCGTTCGTCTCGGTGATCGGTTCCGCGGCCACCGCCGGTCTCACCGGTGCGACGGTCATGCTGACCCTCACGCTGTCGACGCTGGGCCTCCCGCTGGAGGGCGTCGGTCTGCTCATGGCCATCGACCCGATCCTGGACATGATGCGTACGGCCACCAACGTGGCGGGTCAGGCGCTGGTCCCGGTGATCGTCTCGGCCCGCGAGAAGATCCTCGACCACGACGCGTACAACTCGGCCTCGTCCTCCCCGGTCGACGACGCCGAAGTGCACGACGCCGAGCCGCAGCGCGTGCCGGTCGCCGCGTAACGGCCGCAGTCTGCACCGAGCGCCCCCGGTCCGTCCGTCGACGGCCCGGGGGCGCTCGCCGTTGCGCGGGCTCCGGCCGGCACCTCAGGGAGCGGTGCCCGAGGTGACGAAGAGGGGGAGTGCGAGGAACAGCCGCCCTGTTCGAGCGCGTGCGCGCTGGACCGCTTCGTCGGTGAGGCGGCGCGGCTGCGGACCCGTATCGCTGCCGTGCAGGCCTCGCTGGACCTGGTCGAGTGCGCGCCGGGCTGCGAGCACGACGACTTCACCCGGTGCCCGCACTACCGCACGCACGTGGCGCTCGGGCTCTGAGCACCACGTGCGTGCGTGACGCGACGCGCCTCGTCCCGTCCGGGCCGGATCAGTGCTGGAACCCGACCTCGGGGTTGTCCGGTGTCGGGCCGTCCAGGAGCGGCTGCGGCGTACCTCGCAGATGCAGATCGAAGAAGGCCGCGACATAGTCCCGGGTGATCCGCATCGAGCGTTCGCCGGAGAGCGGCGCCTCGGGGTCGACCATGCCCAACTGTCCTCCCAGCGCGGGGACATCGGTGAAGGTGAAGTGACCGGAGCCGGTGACGGTCAGCCAGCGCTTCCAGCCGTCCAGCCGCGCCCAGCCCTCGTCCCAGCTCTCGTCCTCACCGCCGGGATGGTGGTCGGAGGCGGTGCCGAGCATCAGGAACGGTCTGCCGTCGAGCCCGCCGGCGGGGACCGGGTCGAAGAAGGTGCCGTCCATGTCGACCCCGGCGCGCACACGGTGGTCGGCGGCCATCGTCGAGGCGGTGGCGTTGCCGCCGATGGAATGGCCGGCCATGCCGATCCGGTCCGGGTCGATCATGCGGGCGTGACGCCAGGCCGGGTGACGGCCGGTCAGCCGGTCCAGGACGAAGGAGAGGTCCGCGGCCCGTCCTTTGGACACGGCCGCCAGGCCGGCTCTTCCGGTGCCCTCGGTCCGTTCGCAGGCGACGCAGGTGAGCAGACGCCCACCGGGGAAGGTGGTGCCGGTGGACTCGTAGGCGTGGTCGACCGTCGCGACGACGTATCCACGGCTGGCCAGGTCCTCGGCCAGGCCGGTCAGCGTTGTCCGCGGCGTGCCGAAGCCGGGGGAGAGCACCACCAGCGGGAACCGCCCAGGTGCCGGGCGGGCGGCCAGGCGGGCGTGGGTGAGGGTGGCGCTGACCGTGGTCGCGGGGACCACGTCCTCCAGACCGCGGGACGCCAGCATCAGCCGGGCTTCGTCCGTGGTCATGTACGGCGCGGTCGTCGTGCCGCTGCCGGGCCGGGCCGGGTAGTGGACCGACACCATCAACTGCCGGGCGCCCGCCGCCGGGACCCAGGGGTCCGGTCGGCTCCGGTCGGTCAGATGCAGGGTGTCCCGGCCCGTTGCGTAGGGTCCGGTCGGCCGGGGGACTTCGAGTGACGGTCCGGTGACGGCGTGCGCCGCAGGGGTCGCATCGGGGCGGGTTGCGGGACCCGGGGCGGCTGAGGCGGTCGTGGGTAAGGCGAGCAGGACGGCCAGGGTGATCGCCGTGGCCGTGGCCCGGCTGCGAGGACTGATCATGGTGAAGACGCTACGGATCCGGCCGTGCGGGAACATCGCGCGCAGGGGGGAGCCGCTGTCCCACCACAGGGTGATCCCCGGCCCCGGGAGACATGACTTCCGATGGGTGTACAACCGGCCACTCGGTGGCCGCGGAAGCCCTCTCCGTACGTCGGGCAAGGGGCCTGCGCCGTACTCTTGCCGAGGAGCAGGACGGTGGGGGCGGGAGAAAGTCGGACGTGGGTGCTGTGAAGAGCAAACGGATGCCGCGTGCCGTGCGCGAGCAGCAGATGATGGACGCCGCGGTACGGACGTTCGGGCAGCGCGGATACCGGGCCGCTTCGATGGACGAGATCGCGGAGCTGGCCGGGGTGTCCAAGCCGCTGGTCTATCTGTATCTGAATTCCAAGGAAGAGCTCTTCACCGCCTGCATCCAGCGCGAGGCGAAAGCGCTGGTCACAGCGGTTCAGTCGGGGGTGGAGCCGGAGCTTCCGGCGGATCGGCAACTGTGGGCGGGGCTGCGGGCATTCTTCACGCACACCGCGGAGAACCCGGACGGCTGGGCGGTACTGCACCGGCAGGCGCGTACGCACGGGGAGCCGTTCGCCACCGAGGTCATGGTGATGCGCGACGAGATCGTTGCGTTCGTGACGGGTCTGATCGGTGCGGCGGCCCGTGAGGCTCACCATGATCCGGCACTGCCGGACCGCGATGTGGCGGGTCTGGCGCAGGCCCTCGTGGGGGCTGCGGAGTCGCTCGCCGGCTGGGCCAACGACACCCCGGGCGTCTCGGCGAAGGAAGCCGCGGCCACGCTGATGAACTTCGCCTGGGCGGGTCTGGAGAACCTCATGCACGGTCGCCCGTGGCTGCCACCGAGCCAGTCCGCCGGTCAGAGGTAGCAGCGGCCGGTCACGAATCCGCTCCTGCGCCGTCCCGCGTCGTCGACCCCGTGAGATGGACCCGGCTGCCGCTGCGGAGCTGGAAGGCGGAGCCCGATCCGTCCGCCGCGTACATCACCGTCGCCGGGAGCAGGACCGGTGCCTTGAAGTCGGCGCGTACGGAACGGATCCGGCCCGGATCGTCGGCTTCGGCCAGGCAGCGGGCGACCGTCCACATGCCGTGCGCGATGGCCCTCGGGAAGCCGAACAACCGGGCCGTCAGCGGGTACAGATGGATGGGGTTCCGGTCACCGGACGCCTCCCCGTAGCGACGTCCCAGATCGCCGCGGAGCCGCCACTCGGCGACGGCGGGGAGCTCGGTGGCAGGGGCTGCGGCGACAGCGGTGGGAGCAACAGCGGTCGTGGTCGGGTGGCGGGACAGATAGCCGCTGCGCGACTCCCAGATCAGCTCGCCGCCCGACCGTGCCTCCGTCGCCATCGTGACCTCGGTGCCACGGCGGTGCGGCGTCAACCCGTCTGCGTACACGGTCAGTTCGAGCGGATCCGTGGCGGGCGCCGCCCGGCGCCGACGAACGTATGACGGGCTGCAGCGCCGCGTGCACGTCCCCGAGTCCTGCGGTGGTGGCAACTGCCGTCGCGAATACCCCGCGTCCACGCTCCTCTTCCTCCCCTCTCCCACGTCTTCGGACGCATGGTCGCAATCGGCTGTCTGCGCGCCCGGGTCCGCCTCGGCCACGCCCCGTCCATCCGGACCGAGGACCTCCTGGCCGACCTGGCCGGGTTCAGGCCGTCGTTCCTGCTGGCCATCCCGTACGTACTGGAGAAGGTCTACAACACCGGCCGCGCCACGGCCGAGAAGATGGGCCGAGCCTCGTCGTTCGACCGCGCCGCGAGGATCGCCCAGCGATATGGACAGGCCGTCGAGGCCGCCGAACACGGCACCGGCCCCGGACCGGGCTGGGGGCTGCGAGCAACTCGTGCGCTGTACGACCCGCTGGTCCACCGTCGTATCCGGGCCGCACTCGGCGGACACGTCCGGTACGCGATCTGCGGCGGCTCCCCGCTGGGCCGCCGGCTCGCCGCGTTCTACTCGGGCGCCGGCATCGAGATCTTCGAGGGCTACGGCCTGACGGAGACCACCGCGGCCGCCAGGTGTTCCAGGGCTACTGGGACGCCGAACGCGGCGAGGCCGTGCCCGTACAGGAGGGCGGCTGGTTCGCCACCGGCGACCTCGGCGCGCTGGACGAGGACGGCTACCTCACGATCACCGGCCGCAAGAAGGACATCATCATCACCTCCGGCGGCAAGAACGTCACCCCGGCACCACTGGAGGACTGGTTGCGTGCCCACCCGCTGGTCAGCCAGTGCATGGTGGTCGGCGAAAACCGGTCGTTCATCACCGCCCTGATCACCCTGGAGCCGGACGGGCTCGCCCACTGGCGGCAGATGAAGAAGAAGCAGGACGTGCCGATCCGCGAATTGGTGGCGGACGAGGAGCTGCGCAGCGCGCTCCAGCGTGCGGTCGACGAGGCCAACCGTCTGGTCTCGCGCGCCGAATCGATCCGCAAGTTTGCTGTGCCGCCGGGGGACTTCACGGAGGAGAGCGGGCACCTGACGCCGTCGCTGAAGCTGAAACGGGATGTGATCGCACGGGACTTCGAGAAGGAGATCGAGGCGTTGTACCGGAAGTGACCGCGCAAGCGGCGGCACGTCGTCACCGAGGCCGGACCTGTTCCGCGCCTCTCCCGGTTTCCCCCTCAGCCGCCCCGTGCGCCTGTCATGCGGTCTTCGGGCGGGCAAAGGTGGCGGGTGCTGACCGGCTGGAGCGTGCTGCGACAAGGTCGGCCGCGAACTTACGGTTGTTGATGGTCTGTTCGCGGTAGTCGGCCGGAAGGTCCGGCAGGGCGAGGAGGCGGTCGCAGGAAGCCAGCGATCCGCGCGCGTCGCCGGTCCAGTAGGAGGTGATGGAGTGCTCGAAGAGCAGGCCCCAGCTGTAGATCCAGGGCTCCATGAACAGCCAGTCCTTGGGGGTGGGGCGATTGAGACCGGCGACGGCGATTGCGTTGGCTGCTTGATAGCGCCCCATCTTCCTCAGCCGGCTGGTCAGTTCGTAGCAGGCTTCCAACCGCTGCGGCCGGCTCTCCCATGCGCGGGTGAGAGCGTCCATGCCGCCGGGCCAGTCACCGGAGTCGGCTTTGAGCACTCCCACTTGCAGCAGGGCGTAGTACACCTCCTCGTCCCATCCGCCCATGCCGGACCGACGTTCGTACGCCGCGATCGCTTCTCGGGTCTCACCCATGTCGCGGAGAGTCTGCGCGAGGTAGAAGACCGTGCGGGGGTTGTCGGGGTTGCGCTTGAGGTCCTCGCGCAGCAGGCGGGCATCCCGGGTGAACTTGTCCCCGCGCGAGCCGCCGTCGGCGAAATGCTCGATGCTGAGGGCCGAGAGATCGGCAACCGTGTGCTGCTGGGCGGTGGTCAGAAATTCGTGAGTCGCGCCCTCGTAGCCCCATGGGATGTCCCCCTTGACCAGCCGGGGGATGCGGTATTCGAGGGAACCGAGATGCCGCAACATGTAGGAATCGGCGCTCAGTTCGGACAGTTCGGACAGTGGACCCTCCCGTCGGACGGCCATGTCGGCGTCGATGAGCAGGAGATAGTCGGCCTTGCCGCGTGCGCGCTGGATGTTCAGGGTGCGGTTGTGGCCGAAGTTGGCCCAGAGGTCCTCGTGGAGTTCTCCCGGAATCCCCTTCATCGTGGCGCGGATCAGTTCCTGTGTTCCGTCATGGGAGCCGGTGTCGGAGATGACCCATGTGTCCACCAGGTCGCGTACGGAGTTCAGGCATCGCTCGATAACCTTCGCCTCGTCCTTGACAATCATGCAGAGGCAGATCGACGGCTTGCGGTGCAGGGCGGGTGGCCGTTCTTCGGTAGGACGGTCGATCAGATTTGTCATATACATCTCCCAATCTGGCTTCTATGGAGTAACGCTCCACGGCGAATTGGTGCGGTGTGCGGGATCGGCCGATCCGGTCACCGAGGAAAGCGACGCTAGTGCGCCGGAATCCAGTGGCCGCGACGCGACACGGAATTCTCGGGGTGTGTAGCCGGCCGGGCCGAAATGTCCAACGGGCGTAACCAATATGCGAATAGGGGCAGATGGCCGAAGCTTTACTCACTCACAAGGGGAGCTGCCAGCACTCGGACGGCAGATCATCGGCGTGGCGCATATGCCCTTGCCCTGTTGCGGCTGTCACAGTCACGGCTCCGATCAACGCAGACCCGGTAAGGAATCCGAGATGCACAAATCGAGAAGCTGGGACATCCTGTCCCGTTCAACCCTGGGTGCCATGTCGCTGGGTGTGACCCTGGCGCTGTGCCCCATGGACATCGCTCACGGAGCGCCGAGCCCCACGGGTTCGCAGGCGGCCAACCGATTGATGGCCAGCCGAGTGGCGGCCAGCGTGTCCGGGACGGTCACCTCCCAGACCTCTCAGAACATCCGTAGCGCTCCCACCACCCAGTCGCAGATCGTGGGCACCGTGCCGTCCGGCGGCACGGTGTCCATCGCCTGCCAGGTGGTCGGCCAGACCGTCGGCGGGAACCCATACTGGTACCTGCTGTCCAACGGCAGCGGCTGGATGACCGCTCGCTTCATCTCGACGCAGACCACAGTGCCGTTCTGTGACGACTTCCCGGGCACGGGCGACACCGGCCCGACGGGACCCATGGGTCCGACGGGTCCGGCGGGTACTAACGGTGCCACCGGTGCGACTGGGCCTGCTGGTGCGACGGGTGCGACGGGTCTGCAGGGCGTCACTGGTGCCACGGGTCCGGCGGGTGCCAATGGTGCGAACGGTGCTAACGGTGCCACCGGTGCGACTGGGCCTGCTGGTGCGACGGGTGCGACGGGTCTGCAGGGCGTCACTGGTGCCACGGGTCCGGCGGGTGCCAATGGTGCGAACGGTGCTAACGGTGCCACCGGTGCGACTGGGCCTGCTGGTGCGACGGGTGCGACGGGTCTGCAGGGCGTCACTGGTGCCACGGGTCCGGCGGGTGCCAATGGTGCGAACGGTGCTAACGGTGCCACCGGTGCGACTGGGCCTGCTGGTGCGACGGGTGCGACGGGTCTGCAGGGCGTCACCGGTGCCACGGGTGCGTCCGGTGCCAATGGCGCGAACGGTGCTAACGGTGCCACCGGCGCGACTGGGCCTGCTGGTCCGACGGGTGCGACGGGTCTGCAGGGCGCCACCGGTGCCACGGGTGCGTCCGGTGCTGTTGGTGCTCACGGTCCGACCGGTGCGACTGGTCCGACGGGTGCGACGGGTCTGCAGGGCGTCACCGGTGCCACGGGTGCGTCCGGTGCCAATGGGGCGAACGGTGCTAACGGTGCCACCGGTGCGACTGGGCCTGCTGGTCCGACGGGTGCGACGGGTCTGCAGGGTGCGACGGGTGCTGCCGGTACCAATGGTGCTGATGGTGCGACGGGTCCTGTGGGTCCGACGGGTGCGACGGGTGCTGCCGGTACCAATGGTGCTGATGGTGCGACGGGTCCTGTTGGTCCGACGGGTGCGACGGGTCTGCAGGGTGCCACCGGTGCTGCCGGTACCAATGGTGCTGATGGTGCGACGGGTCCTGTTGGTCCGACGGGTGCGACGGGTCTGCAGGGTGCCACCGGTGCTGCCGGTACCAATGGTGCTGATGGTGCGACGGGTCCTGTTGGTCCGACGGGTGCGACGGGTCTGCAGGGTGCCACCGGTGCTGCCGGTGCCAATGGTGCTGATGGTGCGACGGGTCCTGTTGGTCCGACGGGTGCGACGGGTCCTGTTGGTCCGACGGGTGCGACGGGTCTGCAGGGTGCCACCGGTGCTGCCGGTACCAATGGTGCTGATGGTGCGACGGGTCCTGTTGGTCCGACGGGTGCGACGGGTCTGCAGGGTGCCACCGGTGCTGCCGGTGCCAATGGTGCTGATGGTGCGACGGGTCCTGTTGGTCCGACGGGTGCGACGGGTGCTGCCGGTACCAATGGTGCTGATGGTGCGACGGGTCCTGTTGGTCCGACGGGTGCGACGGGTGCTGCCGGTACCAATGGTGCTGATGGTGCGACGGGTCCTGTTGGTCCGACGGGTGCGACGGGTGCTGCCGGTACCAACGGTGCTGATGGTGCGACGGGTCCTGTTGGTCCGACGGGTGCGACGGGTGCTGCCGGTACCAACGGTGCTGATGGTGCCACCGGTGCTACTGGCGCGACGGGTGCCACCGGCGCGACGGGGGCCACCGGCCCGGCGGGACCTGTTGGCCCGTCCCAGCAGGCCACCAGCAACTTCGCGTCTGTGCCCGCTGGGGGCAGCACCACGGACATCGTGGCCGTGTGCCCTGCCGGAACCGTGCTGACCGGGGGAGGCGCCGTGAGCCAGTTCCAGAACCCGGACATCATCTGGACCGCGAGTTACCCGGACAGCGCCACCAACACCTGGCACGTCTCCGCATACAACAACGGCGCCACCGCGCAGACCGTCCAGTCGTACGCGGTCTGCATTCCTGGCAACGTTGGACCGTGAGGTAACTAGTTTCAAGGGGAATGGACGGGAACCCGCTCAGGGTTCGGAACAGTCCCTGTGATCGCTGCCGCAGCAGATGAAGGGTCTTCTGCTGCGGCAGCTCCATGTCGTTTCCGTCGAGTTCCACAGCCCCCGGGTTCCCATCCGGTGCCATCGCACCGGCGCGCGCCGGCCGCACTTCTCCGAAGCGGCCGGCTCGGGTTCCCGGGGGCTGTCGGGTCTACTGGGACAGCTGAACTTCCGGCACTCTTGGGTCCGTTCAACCTGGATTGCTGTCCCCGTACCCCCGGTACTCCACTCGGATTCGACTCGGAGGTTGACCGCGCATGCGCTCGATACGTATCGCCCTGCTGGGCCTGGTGGCCCTCGTCGCAGGACTGCTGACCGCGACCCCCGCCGCCGCGGCCCCGAACTTCAAGGCACCGTTCCCCTGCGGCCAGACCTGGACCTACAGCCATCACTCGGCGGAAGTGAGACAGGCCCTCGACTTCGTCCGCACCGACGGCGGTGCCACGGCCGGCACCCCCGTCCTCGCCTCGTCCGGCGGGACGGCCCACCGCTACTCCCAGCCCAGCGGTGCGGGCAACTACATCGCCATCGACCATGGCGGCGGCTGGCAGACCTACTACTTCCACCTCGCCTCGTACTCCGTCGCCGACGGCGCCTCCGTCTCCCAGGGCCAGCAGATCGGCGTCACCGGCTCCACAGGCAACAGCAGCGGCGCCCACATCCACTACGAGCAGCTGTACAACGGTGTCGGCCAGACCATCGCGATCAACGGCCAGTCACTCGCCCCGTATCCCGGCTCGTACTACAGCAAGTACCTGACCAGTGACAACGGCTGCGGAGGTGGCGGTGGCGGCAAGTACTGGGTCGACACCTTCGCCGATGCCACGGGCTACGCGACGGCCGGCACGGGCGACGCGCAGGGCGTCCTCAAGGCGGGCACGAACTACGTCTACTGCAAGGTGTGGGGCGCACAGGTCGGCTCCGGCTCCAGCTACAACCACTGGTGGCTGAAGACGGACCTGGACACGGTGTACGCGGGCAAGAACGGGCGCGGCGCGTATGTCTCGGCGTACTACCTGTCCCGCTGGGGCAACGACGAGGCGCGGGACAACAACGGGACGGTGATCCCGGACTGCTGACCGGCACGCCCGGCCGATGCCACCCCCGTCCGCCGGTCGAGGACGGACGGGAACGGCATCCGGCGTCGCGGCCGCATGTGAAGGAGGCGGCTGCTTCCTTCACATGCGTGCCGCTGTCCGATGCCGGAAGCCTCCGTCGGAGGCGGCAGTTTCCGCTACGCCTTGCTGTTGTAGTGCGTGATGTCCCAGTGGCTGCCTTCCCGCGCGTAGACATTGCCGGCGGGGGACTTGTACAGAGCGGCCCCGTCGCTACGCTTCCCCGCCTTGGCGAACTTGCTGGTGATGTAGTTGTTGACGCACGAGACCTTGGTTGAGATGTCTGTCTTGTACCCGTTCCGGTGGCTGTACGTGCCGGGGCTGTGGCCCTTCTCGGTGCCGCCGGTGACGATCACCTTGCAGCCGCTGACCTTCTTGAAGGCGATCGTGCCCGCGATGGTCGCCTTGTTGATCTGAGTGAACGACGTACACGACTTCTTGTTCCAGTCGGAGCAGTTTCCGCTGGACGTCCAGGTGATGCCCGCCTTCTTCAACTGGGCGGCGGCATCGGCGTGCTGCGCGTACTTCGCCGGTGCGGCCTGTGCGGTGCCGGCCGCCAACAGGACCGAAGCGGTTGCGGCGATCACCATGCGGGCGGACAGAAGTCCCATGCGCTTCAAGACGTGCTCCTTGTCTGTCTTACGAGTTCGAACGCTGCTTGGCGGTGCTGCTTCCAAGCGCGGAAAGCCTGCCCAGCGGCGAACGACCTGTGTATCCACCCTTCAGGTGAAAGGGACGCTTCGAAGTGGACGCCGTCCCGCCTGTCGCCGGTTCGCCTGATCGGCGGTCATCGCCACAGCGCCCCAACATGACGTCGCTGTCGGGCGGTCGACGGTCCTTCCGGCGATGCGTCGGTGATCCGAAGGAAAACGACCCTCCGGTTTCGTATGCAGGGTCAAACGCGGCGTGTCCCGAAGTAAAGGGACGGTCATGCCTGTATAGATATACGCGTCTTCGCGAAGAGGGCAGTTCTTCACTTCCTGTGCGGCATGGGTGCCGTCGCCTCTTCCGCAAGTGAGCACTGCGTGTGGTGTTTCCGTATTCGTCGCATCAGTGAATTGCTGAATCGCCGATTCGCATACCCCTGATTCGGTCACCGGTGTCTCGGTGACTCCCGGTCCCGGTGGCGCCGAATTCCGCATCACCTGAGAAGGCGTCGCTCGACACCTTTTTCTCGCAATGGAATCACCGAATCGGAAATTCGACACATCGGCGATGTGCCGGACACCGATTCGCGAGTCAACGACTCATTGGCAAGGAGACGCTGTGCGATACGGAAGTGCGCTGAGGGAAGAAGTCCGATCTCCGGGAACGACTCCTCTCATCGGCATTTACGACATGTATTCGGCGTCCGTCGTGGCCCGGCACTACGACGGATTCTTCGTGTCCGGATTCGGCTTCGCCGCCTCCCACTACGGGCTCCCCGACATCGGCTTCATCGCCTGGCCGGACATGGTTGCCTTCGTGGAGCGGCTGCGGCCGGCCTTCCCCTCCCACCATCTGCTGGTCGACATCGATGACGGCTACGTCGATCCCGAGGTCGCCTGCCACGTGGTGCAGCGGCTGGAGAGGATCGGCGCCTCCGGCGTCATCCTGGAGGACCAGAAGCGCCCCCGCAGGTGCGGTCACGCGGACGGCAAGCAGGTGCTTCCGCTGGAGGAGTATCTGGAGAAGCTCAACCTCGTACTGGAGAGCAGGCAGGATCTGGTGGTCGTCGCCCGGACGGACGCCACGGAGGAGGACGACATCCTGCGCCGGGCCGAGGCGCTGGCCGGGACGGACGCCGACGTCGTCCTGGTCGACGGGGTGCGCAGCGTCGAATGGATCCGGCGCATCCGGAAGGTGGTCGGTGACAAGCCGCTGCTCTTCAACCAGATCGCGGGCGGAAAGTCGCCCAGGCTCTCGCTCTCCGAACTGACCGAGCTGGAGTGCCAGGCGGCCATCTACAGCACTCCCTGCCTCTTTGCCGCACATGCCGCCATCGATGCCGCGCTGACGGACCTCAAGCAGTCCGACGGGCGGCTCCCCGAGCTCGCACCCTCCGGCGGAATCGGAGTGCGGCGTTCGACGGAACTGCTGGAGAAGAACATCAGCAGGCACCACACCGTCCGTGAGCCCGTGTCCGTCTGACGCGAACGGTACGCCGGGAGCGGGCCGCGCCCGCCTCGTCACTGTTCATCCCGAACGCAGGGGCCTCGGTGGCGCACCCCCACGCGCCATCGGGGCCCTGGCGCGCGCGAACCGCAGCGAAACGGGCCGTGTCCGGACCGGACCGCGATGCCGGCGATGATGCCACCCGTCCGACGGCCTCGTCGGTGCCGGACGCCGCTGCTCGACCCGGCCGGCAGGCCGCCCGGTTCGCGCCCGCCTCTTGTCTGATGTGACGTCAGGTACGACGATGGCCCCCGCGTCCGTCATATGACGATGCGTCAGATTCCCTCGGGAAGGAGGCCGTCCGGTGCCGATACTGCCCACCGGGCCGCTGTCGTACGGGATGCAGCTGCCGATCCAGTCGCAGAGCACCATCTACGCGGAGGGGTGGGAGACCGAGGCCACCCCCTTGGACCTCGCCGAGATCGCCCGCACCGCCGACCGTACCGGCTTCGCCTACCTCGCGAGCTGCGACCATGTCGCGATCCCGCGGCGGCTCGCCGGGGTCATGAGCACCGTCTGGTACGACCCGGTCGCCACTCTCGCCTTTCTCGCCGGTATCACCGAGCGGGTGCTGCTGATGAGCCATGTCGCCGTCGTCGGCCTGCGGCACCCGCTGGCCACCGCCAAGCAGTACGCCACCCTCGACCACCTCTGCGGCGGCCGGCTGATCCTCGGGGTCGGGGCCGGGCACGTACCGGAGGAATTCCAGGCGCTCGGGGCGGATTTCGAGGGGCGGGGCGGGGTCCTCGACGAGACCATCGACGCACTGAAGGCGGCGCTCGGTCCTGAGGAGTACCCGGAGTTCGCGGGGGAACGGTTCTCCTTCGCCGGGCTCGGGCAGCTGCCGCGCCCGGCCCAGGAGCGGGTGCCGGTCTGGGTGGGCGGCTCCTCGCCCGCCGCCGTGCGCCGGGCCGCGATGCGGGGGGACGGCTGGCTGCCGCAGGGCGATCCGCGGGAGAAGCTGCCCGCACAGATCGCCAGGGTGAAGGAGCTGCGCGAGGCGGCCGGGATCGGGGCCCCGATCGTCATCGGCGCGATCACCGAGCCGCTGTACGTCGGTGAGCCGGACTGGTCCGTCGGGCGGCGCACCCTCACCGGAAAGCCGGAGGTCCTCGCCGAGTCGCTGCGCGAGTACGGGGCCATGGGCGTCCACCAGATCCAGGTGCGGTTCCGCAGTCGGAGCCGCAGCGAACTGACCGACCAGATGGCGGCGTTCGCCGCCGGGGTCGCACCCCATCTCGACAGGTAGGAGTCAGGCCATGGGCAAGCTGGACGGCCGGGTCGTGCTGATCAGCGGCGCGGCGCGCGGGCAGGGTGAGCAGGAGGCGCGGCTCTTCGCCGCGGAGGGCGCGCGGGTGGTGATCGCCGATGTGCTCGACGAGCAGGGCGAGGCGCTGGCCAAGGAGCTGGGGGAGGACGTCGCCCGGTTCGTCCATCTGGATGTGAGCCGGGAGGACGAGTGGCAGGTCGCCGTCGCCGCCGCGAAGGACAGCTTCGGAAGGATCGACGGACTGGTCAACAACGCGGGGATTCTCCGCTTCAACGAGCTGGTGACCACGCCGCTGGAGGAGTTCCAGCAGGTGGTGCAGGTCAACCAGGTGGGCGCGTTTCTCGGGATCAAGAACGTCGCGCCCGAGATCGAGGCCGCGGGCGGCGGGACCATCGTCAACACCGCCTCGTACACAGGGCTCACGGGCATGGCGTTCGTGGGCGCGTACGCCGCCACCAAGCATGCGGTGCTCGGGCTGACCAAGGTGGCGGCGGTGGAGCTGGCCGCGAAGGGGATACGGGTCAACGCCGTCTGTCCCGGCGCCGTGGACACCGCGATGACCAACCCGGCGGCGCTGGACCCGACCGCGGACCCGGAGGAGTCCAGGGCGGCGGTGGCCGAGCTGTACCGGAAGCTCGTACCGCTGGGGCGGATCGGGCGACCGGAGGAGGTGGCGGCGCTGGCGCTCTTCCTGACCTCGGACGACTCCTCGTACATCACGGGGCAGCCGTTCGTCATCGACGGGGGCTGGCTGGCTGGTGTCAGCCTGTTCTGAGCTGTTCTGACGATGCGTCAGGTATTGACGGGTGCAGGTGCCGGTGGAACAGTCGGACGCATCGCAATCTGACGGTGTGTCAGAAATGACTGAGGACGGTGAACCCCCTTGGAATTCGGGCTCTTTGTACAGGGGTACGTGCCAGCCGCACGGGCCAAGGCCGACCCCGGGGCAGAGCACAAGGCGCTGATGGAGGAGACCGAGTACGTCATCCAGGCGGACAAGTCCGGCTTCAAGTACGCCTGGGCCTCCGAGCATCATTTCCTGGAGGAGTACTCGCATCTCTCGGCCAACGATGTGTACCTGGGCTACCTCGCACACGCCACCGACCGCATCCACCTCGGATCCGGCATCTTCAACCCGCTCGCCCCCGTCAACCACCCGGTGAAGGTGGCCGAGAAGGTCGCCATGCTCGACCACCTCTCCGAGGGCCGCTTCGAATTCGGCTCCGGGCGCGGGGCCGGCAGTCACGAGATCCTGGGCTTCATGCCGGGCATCACCGACATGAACCACACCAAGGAACTCTGGGAAGAGACCATCGCCGAGTTCCCCAAGATGTGGCTCCAGGACGAGTACGCCGGCTTCCAGGGCAAGCACTGGTCGCTGCCGCCGCGCAAGATCCTGCCCAAGCCGTACGGGAAGTCGCACCCGGCGATGTGGTACGCGGCCGGATCGCCGTCCTCGTACGCGATGGCGGGCAAGAAGGGGCTCGGCGTGCTGGGCTTCAGCGTGCAGAAGGTCTCCGACATGGAGTGGGTCGTCGAGTCCTACAAGACGGCCGTCAAGGAGGCCGAACCCGTCGGTGACTTCGTCAACGACAACGTCATGGTCACCTCCACCGCCATCTGCGCCGAGACGCACGCGAAGGCCGTCGAGATCGCGGTGGGCGGCGGGCTGAACTACCTGCAGTCGCTGCTGTTCCGCTACCACGACACGTTCCCCCGGCCCGAGGGCATCCCGGAGTGGCCCGAGCTGCTGCCGGAGTACTCCGAGGAGATCATCGAGCTGTTGATCGCCGAGGAGCTGATGATCTGCGGTGATCCGGACGAGGTGCTGCGGCAGTGCAAGCGGTGGGAACAGGCGGGGGCGGATCAGCTGAGCTTCGGGCTGCCGATCGGGATGAACCGCGAGGACACGCTGAACTCGATCAAGCTGATCGGTGAGCACGTGATCCCGAAGATCGACACGGACCCGGTGCACCGGACCTCGCGGTTCCGGGGGGCGGCGGGGGCGTAGGGGCGGGGCGGGGTGCGGGTTGGGTGCGCCTGCGGCGGGCGTTGTCCCCTACCCGCCCCTTCCCTGGCCGGGGCTCTGCCCCGGACCCCGCGCCTCAATCGCCGGCGGGGCTGGTTTTCGCTCCGCCCAGGACCCCGCGCCTCAAACGCAGGCGGGGCCGAGAACAGCGGCGTCTTCCCGGACCGCCGCTCCGTGGAGCCGGGGTGCGTAGCGCGGCCGTGCGCACCCCGGCTGCACACCCATGTACCCGCGGCGGGAAACACAGAAGGGAACCCCCGTCATGCTCGACCACCTCATCCGCGGAGCGACCGTCGTGGACGGCACCGGCGGACCCTCGTACCCCGCCGACATCGGCATCCGCGACGGCCGCATAGCCGTCATCGCCGAACCGGGCACGCTCGCCGAGGAAGCCGTCACCACGGAGGACGCCACCGGCCTCGTCCTCGCCCCCGGCTTCGTCGACCCCCACACCCACTACGACGCCCAGCTCTTCTGGGACCCGTACGCCACACCCTCCATGAACCACGGCGTCACCACCGTCGCCGGAGGCAACTGCGGATTCACCCTCGCCCCGCTCCACCCCGAACGCCCCGAGGACGCCGACTACACCCGCCGCATGATGTCGCGGGTGGAGGGCATGGCCCTCAAGGCGCTGGAGGAGGGCGTCGACTGGACCTGGTCCAGCTTCCGTGAATACCTCGACGCCCTCGAAGGACGGATCGCCGTCAACGCCGGGTTCATGGTCGGCCACTGCGCCCTGCGCAGACACGTCATGGGCGCCGACGCGATCGGCGGGCAGCCCACCCCCGAACAGCTCGACGCCATGCTCGCGCTGTTCCACGACGCGATGGACGCCGGAGCCTGGGGGCTGTCCACCACCCAGTCCTCCACCCACTCCGACGGCGACGGACAGCCCGTCGCCTCCCGGCACGCGCTCCCCGAGGAGCTCCTCGCACTCTCCCGCGCCGTCGGTGAACACGAAGGCACCCAGCTCGAAGCGATCGTGGCGGGCTGCCTCGACCAGTTCTCCGACGACGAGATCGACCTCCTCGTCGACATGACCGCCGCCGCCGGCCGCCCGCTGAACTGGAACGTGCTCACCATCGACGCCGCCGTCCCCGAACGCGTACCCCGCCAGCTCGTCCCCAGCGAGCGGGCCCGCCGGGCCGGCGGCCGGATCGTCGCACTCACCATGCCGATCCTCACTCCCATGAACATGTCGCTCGGTACCTTCTGCGCCCTCAACCTCATCCCCGGCTGGGGCGACATCCTCGCCCTCCCCGTCCCCGAACGCATCGAACGGCTCCGCGACGCCGGCACCCGCGCCGAAATGCTCCGCCGCGCCGACAGCAAGGAGGCCGGTGTCTTCCGCCGCCTCGCCGACTTCGGCCGGTACGTCATCGGGGACACGTACAGCGCGGCCAACGAAGGGCTGAGCGGCCGCGTCGTGGGCGACATAGCCGCCGAACGCGGGCAGGACCCCTTCCACTGCCTCGTCGAGATCTGCGCCGACGACGGGCTGCGCACGGTGCTGTGGCCCATGCCCACCGACAACGACCCCGACTCCTGGGCGCTGCGACGGCAGACCTGGGAGCACGAGGACGTCATGCTCGGCGGCTCCGACGCGGGCGCGCACCTGGACCGGATGTGCGGCGCCCCGTACACCACCCGCTTCCTGGGCGACTGCCTGCGCCGACGCAAACTCCTCCCCCTCGAACAGGCCGTCAAGATGCTCACCGACGACCCCGCCCGGCTCTTCGGGCTCCGCGACCGCGGCCGCATCGAGGAGGGCTTCCACGCCGACCTCGTCCTCTTCGACCCCGAACGCATCGACGCCGGGCCCGCCACGCTCGTACACGATCTGCCCGGCGACAGCCCCCGCCTCGACTCCAAGGCCATCGGCATCGTGTCCGTCCGCGTCAACGGCGTGGAGACCCTGCGCGACGACAAGGTGACCGGCGCGGTCCCCGGTACGGTGCTCCGCTCCGGCCGCGACACCCGGACGGTGAGCACCGTATGAGCGACAGGAACCTGCGCCTCTTCATCGGCGGCGAGTGGATCGAACCCGACCACGGCCACTACGAGGTGATCAACCCGGCCACCGAGGAGGTCGTCGGCCTCGCACCCGAGGCGAGCCGCGAGCAGGTGTACGCGGCGGCGGCCGCGGCCCGCGAGGCCTTCGCCACCTGGTCCCGAACCCGCCCCGAGGAGCGCGCCGCGATCCTCGACCGCGCCGCCGATCTGATGCAGCGCGACTTCACCGGCAACGCCGCACTCGCCCAGGCGGAGAGCGGCGCCACCACGTCAACGGCCAGGGCCATGCAGGCCGCCGTCGGCGCCGCCCGCTTCCGCCGGTATGCCAGGGGTGCACTGGAACCGGTGGAGGAGCCGATCGCACCGCAGATCAACGAGGCCGGGCCGATGGGGCGGGCCGGTGTCTTCGGGGCGCTCGCCGTACGCCAGCCGGTCGGCGTCGTCACCTGCATCACCTCGTACAACAACCCCTGGGCCAACCCGGCCGGCAAGGTCGCCCCCGCACTCGCCATGGGCAACACGGTCGTCGTGAAACCCGCACCGCAGGACCCGCTCTCCGTCTACCGGATGGCCGAGGCGCTCGAAGAGGCGGGCGTTCCGGCGGGCGTCGTCAATGTGGTCACCGCATCGGGCCCCGGGGCGGGCGAGGCCGCCGTCGACTCACCGGACATCGACATGGTCAGCTTCACCGGCTCCACCGCCGTCGGACAGCGCATCGCCGAGGTGTGCGGGCGCTCCATGAAGCGGCAGCTGATGGAGCTGGGCGGGAAGGGGGCCGCCGTCGTCCTCGACGACGCGGACCTCGACTCCGCGGCGGCAGGCATCGGCACCACGTTCTCCTTCTACAGCGGCCAGATCTGTACGGCCCCGACCCGCGTCCTCGTACAGCGCGCAGCCCACGACGCCCTGATCGAGAAACTCACCGCGTACGCGGGTCACCTGAAGGTGGGCGACCCGACGGACCGGGGCACGGTCGTCGGCCCGGTCATCTCCGCCGCCCACCGCGACCGCATCGAGTCGTACATCGAACTCGGCCGGAAGGAGGGGGCGAGGACCGTCACGGGCGGCGAACGCCCGGCCGGACTCGACCGGGGCTTCTACGTCGCCCCCACCCTCCTCGCCGACTGCACCAACGACATGCGCGTCGTCCGCGAGGAGATCTTCGGCCCCGTAGTCGTGGTCGTCCCCTTCGACGACGAGGACGAGGGCATCGCACTCGCCAACGACAGCGACTACGGACTGATCGACTACGTCTGGTCCTCGGACGTGGCACGCGCCTTCCGGGTGGCCCGGCAGCTGCGCGCCGGCGGGGTCGGTGTGAACACCATCGGGCGGAACATGGAGGCCCCGTTCGGAGGGTTCAAGAAGAGCGGTGTCGGGCGCGATGTCGGCTCGTACGCCCTGCACGCATACAGCGAACTCCAGGCGATCGTCTGGCCGGGCTGAACCGGCACACCCCGTGGGTGTCCGCTGAGCGGACACCCACGGGAAAATTTTGAACCGCCACAAAACGGACAGTGCTGCGATTCCCGTACATCGCTGCGATCGAGCGTCGACCTCTCATTAACAGGTCGTGATCATTAATTGCCTTCAATTAATTTCCATGTGCCCGTTCTGTCACCCGAAATTCAAGGGCGAGGTTCCGGAGTCTCAGCCTCCGAATGTGGATATCGCAGCGCATAACGTCCTCTTCATGACACAGCTGGACGCGCGGCCGCAGGCCGGAGACCCGGTACGGGGCGCAGCCCCGGCCGACGGCGGTGTACGCGGCAAGGGCCTGGGCGGGAACTCCGTCGGCCTGATGGGCAGCGCCGTGATCGGCATCTCCACCGTCGCCCCCGTCTACTGCCTCACCTCCACCCTCGGCTCCACCGCGGGCGAGGTCGGCGTGCAGATGCCCGCCGTCTTCCTGGCCGGCTTCCTGCCGATGCTGCTCGTCGCATTCGCGTACCGCGAACTCAACAAGGCCATGCCGGACTGCGGCACCTCCTTCACCTGGACCGTGAAGGCATTCGGCCCGCGCCTCGGCTGGATGTGCGGCTGGGGCCTGGTCATTGCGACGATCATCGTCCTGTCGAACCTGGCGGGCGTCGCCACCTCGTACTTCTGGCTCCTCGCGGGCGAGATCACGGGCAGCGGCTCGATCGCCGCCCTGGACGACAGCAAGCCCGTCCACATCCTCACCTGTCTGACCCTGATCGCGATCGCCACGGCGATCAGCTACCGGGGGATGACGGCCACCAAGGGCGTCCAGTACGCCTTGGTGGGCCTTCAGCTCGTCGTCCTCGCGCTGTTCGTGGCGATGGCCGTGCAGAAGGCACGCAGCGGGGAGTTCGCCTCGTCGGTGGACTTCTCCTGGTCCTGGCTGAACCCGTTCGCGGTGCAGTCGTTCGCGGCGTTCACGGCCGGCCTGTCGCTGTCGATCTTCATGTTCTGGGGATGGGACGCCTGTCTGACCGCCAACGAGGAGACCGTCGGCAGCGAGAAGACCCCCGGGCGCGCCGCCCTCATCGCGATGGTCGTGCTCGTCGGCTCCTATCTGGCGACCGGTGTCGCCGCCCAGATGGCCGTCGGCTCCGGCGACTCGGGCCTCGGCCTCGCCAACCCGAACACCTCCGACAACGTCTTCGCCGCACTCGCCGGCCCGGTCATGGGCCCGGGCCTCGGCGTCCTGCTCTTCATCGCCGTGCTCGCCTCCGCCGCCGCGAGCCTGCAGACCACCTTCATCCCGGTGGCCCGCACGGTCCTGGCGATGTCCACGTACGAGGCCCTGCCCGCCTCGTACGCCCGCGTCCACCCGCGCTTCAGGACCCCGGGGAAGGCCACCGTCACGGCGGGCGTGGCGACCGGCGTCTTCTACACGGTCATGACCCTGGTCAGCGAGCACGTCCTGGTCGACACGATCTACGCGCTCGGCCTGATGATCTGCTTCTACTACGCGCTGACGGCGTTCGCCTGCGCCTGGTACTTCCGCGCCGACCTGACCCGCTCCGTCCGCGACCTGGTCTTCAAGGGCCTCTTCCCGGTCGTCGGCGGCATCCTGCTCACCGCGGTCTTCGGCAAGACCCTCTACGACATGTGGGATCCGGCATACGGCTCCGGCTCGTCGGTCTTCGGGGTCGGCTCGGTGTTCGTGATCGGTGTCGGGCTGCTGCTGCTCGGTGTGGTGCTGATGCTGGTGATGCAGCGCCGCAGCCCGGCGTTCTTCCGCGGCGAGGTGCTGACGAAGGAGACTCCGGCGCTGGTCGTGGAGGACTGACGGCCGGGGCTTTTGGCCGAGATCCGTACAAACTGCGGACCGTGCGTACGGCTACCCGCCCACACGCACTGCCAGCCGGCTCAGGACCCGGTGGCCTGCGCTGGACACTCCGACCGGGATCAGGGCCGCGCGGCCCGGGAGGCGTACGCCTCCCGTGAAGGCGACCAGCGTGTGGCCGGGGGTGGTGGGGGACGGGGTGGCCGCCATGCCGATCAGGACGAAGCGGCTCTGGAGCCAGAGCCAGCCGGGGCGGCGTACGCCGTGGAAGCGGGCGTGCATGCCGTAGCGGCTGCGGGCCACGGCCTCGATGCGGTCGCCGTCCGCGCGGGTGAGCTTCAGACGGCGCATGTCGGGGACCAGCCGGGACAGTTCGCCGTCGATGTCGGCCAGCAGCGGGTGGACGGTGGCGTAGGGGGCGGGGATCTCGCGGGTGGTGACGCGGGCGCCGCGGACGCCCGCCGCGAGGGCGTGCAGGCGGCGGACCGGGTCGAGTTCCGGGGTGGTGGGCCACTGGTGGAGGGGGGGTTCGGTCATGACGTCCATGCCTTCCGGAAGGAGTCCCGGGCCCGGTGCAGCCGTGACTTGACGGTGCCCACGCGCAGGCCGAGGAGTGCGGCGGCGGATTGTTCGTCGAGGCCCTCGACGTCGCGCAGGACGAGGACGGCCCGGTGTTCGGGGGAGAGGCGGGCGAGGACGTCGCCGATGTCGGAGGCCAGCTGCGGGTCGCCGCGCTGGGGGACGGTGGTGAGGTCCGCGGGGACGGAGCGTGCGGTGCGGCGGGCGACGCGGACCGCCTCCCGGCAGGCGATGGCGCGCACCCATCCGTACAGCGCCGCAGGTTCCTTGAGGGAACGCAGGCTGCGGAAGACGGCGACAAGGGTCTCCTGGACGGCGTCCGGCCCGTCTGCCAGGGCGATGGGGGTGCATATGCGGCCCGCGTACGGGGTGAGGACGTCGAGGAGCTCGTTCATGGCGATCGTGTCGCCGCGCTGGGCCGCGCGCACCAGCCGGACGGTGCGCGCGTGATCCAGGTTGTGGTCATCGGACACGGGTCGGGGCTTCCTCCCCGGCCGCCACCCGGAGTGCGGCGGCCGCGAGTACCAGGCAGACAGGGGTGTAGAGCGCCAGGTTGAGCCAGTGGAACGTGTCGCCCGCCCCGTCGTCCAGTCCGGTGCGCAGCCCGCACGCCCAGGCGATCCCGGCGAGGCCGCGCAGCGCGGTGCCGCAGGCGACGGCCACGGTGCCTGCCTGGAGCAGCCGGCCCAGACGGTGGGTGCGGCCCAGGCGGGCGCGGGCGGTGACCAGGGCCGCGCCGGTGAACAGCAGGGTGGCGAGCGGGAGGACGACGGGCGGGGTGAAGGGTGCGTCGATGCCGAGTACGGCGTACGAGAGGGACGCGGCGTCGTGCGCGGGCCAGGTGGTGCCGGTGGACCAGAGGACGTGCAGCAGTCCGTCGGCGGTGAGGACGGTGGCGACGGCCGCGGCCGCGGTGGTGGCGGTGGGTGTGCGCCGGGTGGGGTTCATGGGTGCTCCTCTGCGGGGCGGATGGTGGTGACGGGTTGCGTCACCCCACAGAGGAGCCGGGTCGCCGATTCGTTCCGACGGGTTGGCGTTCGGGTTGGACCAAAGACCCCGGGAACCGGTGCGCGACGGCGTCCCGGTCGCCCAGCGACCCGGCGCACCGGCGGATCGTCGTCGAGCCGGACGCCCGCAACGAGAAGGCCGTCGCACGGATGGTCCGGGCGGGCTTCGAACTCGGCCCGGAGATCGACAAGCCGGAGAAGCGGGCCCGGCCGGCGTTCCTGAGCCGGACGGCCGCCGCGGGGGTGTAGGGGCGCAGTGGGCGAAGGGGCCGGGGCGGTGGGCCGCTCTCTCAGGCCCGCGCTGCGACGTCGTCCACGACGTGCTTGTCCAGCGCCGCGCGTACCAGGGCCGCCGCGAGCACGGCAGGACCGTGGTCGTCGGCCTGCTCGGCCTGCTCGGCCTGCTCGGCCTGCTCGGCCTGCTCGGCCAGCTGTGCGAGCTTCGCCGGCGAGGCGGGCAGTCCCAGCTTCTCGGCGCCCTGGAGAGCCTTTCCGTCCAGGAACGGTGCCGTCTCCGGCCACACGGCCTGCACCTCGCGTATGAAGATGTCCGCACCGGCCGGACCCATGCCCGGGGTTCTGCGCAGCCCGGACCGCAGGATGCCCAGGTCGCCGTCGGCCTCCTTGCGCAGCCGCCGCAGATCGCCCCCGTACTCGACCAGCAGGAGCTCTGCCCCGTTGCCGAGCTGGGTGGCGGTGCGTTCGTCGTAGCGCCGGTAGCCGCCCTCGCCCAGCGCGTCGACACGCTGCTGCCATGTCGACCCGATCATCCGGTCCGGGGACCGCATGCCGTGGGCGAACAGCGCGCGTGCCGCCGCCACCGCCACGGACGCCCGGATGCGGGCGCTCAACAGATCGCTGAGCACGAGGAGTTGGTACAGGGGCTGCGGTGTGTTCCGCAGCCGGATGCCGGCCTCGGCGGCGTAGGTGGTGCCGTAGCGGCTGAGAAGGACCTCAACGGTCCTGCGGGCGGTCACGAAAGTCCGCCCCCTTCCTCGGCGGCGACCTGCTGCAGGGTGCGCCCCGTACGGGCCGAACGTGCCCGGTACGGGTCCGGTGTGTCCGGCCCGTCATGGGTGGCGCGCCCGTCCTTGGCCTTGATCAGCAGCCATATCTCCTCGCCCGGGGCGTCGTCCGCACCGCCTCCCTTGAAGCGGGTGAGGGCGAACTCGCCGTGCAGCTTGGTGCCGTCGAGCCAGAAGGTCGCGTGCCCGTCCTCCAGGGACTGCTCGAACGGCACGGGCGCGCCCCAGCGGTCGTGGCTGAGCGGCCGGTAGGTGCCCTGGTCCCAGACGATCACCGTGCCGCCGCCCTGCTTGCCCTTCGCGATGACTCCCTCGAACGTGCGGTACTCCAGCGGATGGTCCTCCGTGGGGACGGCCAGCCGCCTCTCGCGCGGGTTCTCCGAAGGTCCGCGCGGCACCGCCCAGGACTTCAGTACGCCGCCGACCTCCAGCCGGAAGTCGAAGTGCATGCGTCGCGCCTGGTGGATCTGTACGACGAAACAGGGCGCCGCACCCGTCCGCCCGCCGTCGCCGCGCGGCTCCGCCGTCGCGTCGAAGTGCCGTTTGCTGCGGTAGTCCCGGAGCCGGTCGTCGTTTTCGCCGGTCACATCCATCCGGACACCTCCTCCGGCAGGCCCGCCCCGTTCCCCCCTTCCACTGTGACGCTCCCGGCCGTGAAGCGCACAGGGACGGGGTGCGCCGGCACCGACGACAGGTATGTCGACATCAAATATCTTGACATCGAGCCGCCCCTCGGCCGCGTTGCCCGGTGCGCACCCCGCTCCCGTCCGGGGACGGTCCTGCAGCTTCCCCTCGCCCGAGGCCGCGTACCTGCCGGCCTCGGGCCCGCTGTCCGCCGTGCGCTGTTCGTTCATGCGTCGGCGAACGCGCCGGAAGCCGAAGGTCTCACGCGCCGTTCGTCTGCCCGGACTACGGGGTCACTGCGTGCGGTAGGCGTCGACGATGGTCTGCGTGAGGGTGTTCCCGGCAGTGTCGGTCAGCTCTGCGCGCAGGGAGACGCCGGTGCCCGCGCGGGGGTTGCGGATCGTCACGGCACCGTTCTCGGCCGGGACCCGGGTCCACGAGGCTCCGCCGTTCACGGATACCGAGACGGCCAGCGAGCGTGTGCGTCCGTCCGCGGCGGCGCCCTGCACGGTGACGGGGACACGGAGTGCCGTGTCCGCCGCTGCGGTGCCGGTCGGGCTGAGCGCGGGCGAGAATCGCACGGCGCTCACCGGCACCGGCGTGGGACCGGCCGTCGTGTCCGAGGTGAAGGTCCACGACGCGGTCACACGGGTAGCGGTGCCGGGCGCACCGTTGCGGTTCACCGTGCTGGTGACTCGGTACGTCGCGCGACCCGGCGGCACGGTGAACTCGGCTCGTCCGGGGGCGCCGGTCTGTGTCCCGACGAGCACGCCGTTGCGGTGCAATGTGGTCGAGGCCGCGCCGTACGGCGGTGACGACGGAACGTGGCCGTCGCCGTCGGCGAGCAGCGGGACATCGACGGTGACACTGTCGCCGTCGCGTACGACGCCGGGGCGGCCGGCGAGGTGGGGGCCGAAGACGGCGTTGTCGAAGGTGTGCGTGGTCGTGGCGCCGGCGCGCACGGCGATGCCGTTGGCGCTGTAGCGGTTCGCTGCCGTGCCTGGCTCAGCGGGGGCCCAGTAGGTGACGTCCCAGGTGCCGCGTTCGGGTGTCACGAGGTAGGTGGCGGTGCCGGGGGTCGTCAGTTTCTGCGTGACGCCGATGGTCGGTCCGGCACTCGGTCCCAGGTCAATGGTCGCGGCGCCCGCGGTGCCCGGCCGGGCCGCGCCGCGGATCTGCACGGTGGCCAGGTCCTTCGCGGAGGGGTGCCGGGTGAGCCCGGTCAGGGCGCGGGTGCCGGTGAAGGTGTAGCCGAGCGCGTAACCGGTGGTCTCGGTCGTCCAGTGCGAGTCGTACCACTGCTTCACCGAGCCGGGTTCGGCGGTGGGGCCCAGGTGGGCGACGCGCAGGTTCGCAGCGGCGATGACCTGGTTGATGAAGCGGGTGGTGCCGCCGTGTGTGACCTCGACGAACATCCCGCCGTTCAGGAAGCCCGCGGCGCGGTCGGGCGGAGTCACGTCGACGGGGGCGGTGGTCCGCGCGTCGACGGTGACGGTGGTGTCGTGGTCGAGGTCGAGGCGCGGTTGGACGATCCAGTCCATCCCGCCCGCGCCCTTGCCACCGGTCAGGAGACTGTCCAGCAGGTACCGGCCCTTGGGCAGGCGCACGGTGGTCGTGCCGGAGGCGTCGTGCGGCTTGACGGACTCGTCGGCGCCCGCGCCGGAGATCCCGGTGACGGTGGTTTCGTAGTTCCCCGTCGAGCGGCCGGCGCGGTCGAGGTGGTTGATCGTGAGGGCGTACGTCTCCGGCTCTGCGGCGAAGGCCGTGGTGTCCCAGGCGGGCGTCGCGCTGCCGACCAGGGCGACGGCGAGAGCCAGAGTCCGCAGGACACTCCGGCGGGATACGCGGGATACGGAAGAACTGTTCATGACCTGCACTGCGCTGCCGAGCGCCGGCGTTCCCGTGAGCCGCGTCACACCGCGCATGGGGGTCGCGGCCCCGGGCGGCATGTGTGGCGCACGTCACGGGAACCGGCGCAACGGGCGCGGCAGAGCAGAGTGTGGAAACACTCATGAGGAATCGCTTCCGCCGCGGAGACCGCGACGCCCTGGGAGAGCTGTACGACGAGCACGCCCAGGTGCTGTACCGCTATGCGCTGCGGGTGACGGGCGACTGGGCGGAGGCCGAGGACGTCGCCTCGGCGACCTTCCTGGAGGCATGGCGCAGCCGGGCGAAACTGCGCCCCGACGGGGACAGCCTGCGCCCGTGGCTGCTGGGAATCGCCACCAACATCATGCGCCGCAACGCACGCGCACGCCGACGCCGCGAGATCGCGCTCGCCCGCGTCCCGGAACGCGGCTCCATTCCGGACTTCACCGACGATCTCGTCACGCACCTCGCGGATGCCGAGCAACTGCGCGCCGCGCACGCCGCACTCGCCCGCCTGCGGCGGCGCGACCGGGAGGTCTTCACCCTCGTGGTGTGGGCCGGCCTGGACTACGCGGCCGCGGCCGAGGCACTCGGCGTGCCGGTCGGCACCGTCCGCTCACGCCTGTCCCGCGCCCGTACCCGACTGCGCGAACTCACCGACGCCGAAGCCCGCGCCACACGCTCGCAAGCCACGCGGGCCGGAGCCGAACGGCCCCCCGCGGCGGAAAACAGGGAACCCTCCGCCACCCCGACAAGCCAGTACCGGACCGCTTCCCTGCGGCCCGGTCGTTGACCCAGGAGAACCACGGATGAACACCACCCCGCGGCGCCGTACGCACCACCGGTCCGAGGACGCCGAACGCCCCGGCCTCACCGACCTGCTGCCCCCGCCGCCGGTCCCCGGCCTGGGCCCCGACCGTGAACTGCTGCTGAAGGAAGCACTGCTGCACAAGGCCGCCGTTGCCGGATCGCCCGACTTCACCACCCCGGCCTCACGCCCGCGCCGGCGTCTGGTCCGGTTCGTGGCGCCGGCTGTCGCCTGCGCCCTGGCGGTCGGCGGCGTCATGGTGGTGAACCTCGCGGACACCCCCGGGCACGGGACCACCGCGGCAAAGGACGGCAGCGCCACCGGCACACCCGAGGCGACACAGCTCCTCGACCGCATCGCACTCGCCGCCGCCGGGACGAAGCAACCGGCGGTCCGCGCCGACCAGTTCCTTTACATCGAGAGCAAGGTCGCCTACGCCGCGCAGAGCGCCGCGGGAGGCCCCGTGACCATGGCTCCCGCGCACACGCGGCAGGTGTGGTCGTCCGCCGACGGCAGCCGCCCCGGCCTGCTGCGCGAGGAGGGCGAGCCCGACAGCCGGCTCGACGACGACGCACCCGTTTACCACCTTGACGGCCCGGGGGCGACACCCCGGCCGAGCACCCCGGACAAGAAGGGCCCGTCGATCAGCGACCCGACCCACGAGTACGTCGCATCGCTGCCCACCGACCCCGACGCCCTGCTGAAGCTGATCCGGAACGAGACCCGCGGGCAGGGCCAGGACCCGGACCAGCGAGCATTCACCGCGATCGGCGACCTGCTGGCCGAGACCTGGGCACCACCGAAGGTCAGCGCCGCGCTCTACAAGGCCGCCGCGAAGATCCTCGGAGTCACGGTGATCCAGAAGGCCGCCGACGCCACGGGACGCGAAGGCGTTGCCGTCGCCCGAACGGCACACGGGCAGCAAACGCAGTGGGTCTTCGACCGGACCACGTACGCATTCCTCGGTGAACGCACGGTCCTCACCGAAGCCGGCGACGCCGGCCCGGCCGGGACCGTGGTCGGTACCTCCGCGATCCTCACCAAGGCCGCAGTCGGCCGAGTCGGCGAGACTCCCGCGCCGACGACGACGTAGCGCGGCAGCCATACGCCGCCCCCATTTGCCGGTCGGTCTAACCCTCCAGGAACACCGGATTGGTGAGCGCCGCCAGGGCCCCCGGCAGCCCGGGCACCGTCGCCGGGTGCCGGACCTCGGCCCGCACATAGGCGGCGTACACCGGCGTTGTGCGCCACTGGACCGTCCCCGTCCCCGACTCCGGCAGCGTGGCCGTGAACAGGGTGCCCTGGTCGGTGACGAAGTGCGCGGTGCAGCCGGGTGCCCCGGTCACCTCCAGCCGTACGGTGACCGGGGTGTCGTCCCCGTCCACCCGCAGCCGTTCACCGATCCCCGCGTGCAGGCCGCGCCCGCCCGAGGCCCCGAAGGACAGGGTGACGGCGGACGACTCGGCGATGTAGGAGTGCCCGGCCCGGATTCCGGCCGTGATCGCCTCGCGCGACAGCTCGTCGGCGAGGACGACGGTCTGCGGCAGCCCCACCTTGTCCGGCTCCCGGTGCGCGTCGCTGTTGCCCATCGCCGCAACCCACGGCTTCGACGTACGGACGGCTGCCACAAGCGAGTTGTCCCACTCGGCGAGGGCGATCTCGTCCTCCGGGGTGTACGCCCCGTTCCACACCTCCACCGCGTCCGCCTCGCCGAAGCCGAACTTCCAGTGGCAGCCGATGCATGTGGCGTGCGGATGAGCGGGCACGACCAGACCACCGGCCCGGCGCACGGCCTTCGCGTAGTGCCCGAACCGGTTGTCACGGGCCCGGTAGCGCCAGTCGACGAACGTTCCCGGGTCGGTGCCGAGCGCGATCACATGCCCGTTGCGGGTGGTGACCTCCTCGCCCGTGAGGACGAGCAGATCGTCACCCCACAGCCCGTCCCACGCGCTGTGCGCGGAGTACGTGTTGTGCTCGCTGCTGTTGATGAAGTCGAGCCCGGCCGCGCGTGCGGCGGCGGCGATCTCGGCCGGGGTGCGCTTGCCGTCCGAGTGGACGGAGTGGAGATGGCAGTCCCCGCGGTACCAGGCGCGCCCACGCCCCTTCGCCCGCTCCGGCGGGTACACGGGCTTCGGCGTGGACCCGGTCGGTCCGAAGCGCAGGGTGATCGTCACCTCGTACGGGAGCCCTTCCGGGGCGACGGTGTACGGCCCGAGGGCGATGTTCCAGGTCCCGGCCCGTACCGGCCCCGCGATGTAGCCGGGCGTCGCCTCGTCCGCCCGGATGAAGAAGCTGCTGCGTGCCCCGCCGGACCACCCCCGGAACCCGCGCCCGCCCAGCTCCGTGCCGCGCTCGTCGAAGATGCCGATGTCGAGGGCGTTGCCCTGCGTCCCGGCCGGGACGGGCGTCTTCTCGTACGTGTACGAGACGGCGATCTCCCGTACCCCGCGCGGTACTTCGACCGGCAGATACACATAGTCGGGCGACCCGGTCGGCAGGGTGCCGCGCACGGTCCTGGTCCGGTCCGGGGCGTCGTCCCCGGTCGCGGCGTCGGCGAAGCTCACAGTGCCCAACGTTAGAGCGGTGGCGGCCGTACCGACGAGAAGGCCGCGCCTGGCCATCGGGCGGCCGTGGGCGGATTGCGATGCGGACATACGAGTGGCTCCCCGGGGTGTCGTGACTGGCGAGGGGTGACGTACCCGACCCTGGCGGGGAGCCATGAACTCCGGGGAAACGGCGGTAGGCATGACCGGGGCCCGAACTCCCGGACACTCGGCTTTCCGCACCGCACGGCATACGTTGAGGCCCTCACCGGATCACGACGGAGGTTTCCTCATATGCGGATCGCCACAACGATCTTCCTCACCGATGAGACGATCACGCCGCTGCGGCTCGCCCGCGAGCTCGAACAGCGCGGGTTCGCCGGGCTCTATCTGCCCGAGCACACCCACATCCCGGTGAGCAGGGACACCCCCTACCCGGCGGGCGGCGAACTCCCGCCCGAGTACGGCCGCACCCTCGACCCCTTCGTCGCCCTCGCCCAGGCCGCCGCCGTCACCGAACGCCTCGCCCTCGGTACCGGCATCACGCTCGTCGCCCAGCACGACCCGATCGACCTGGCGAAGCAGATCGCCACCCTCGACCATCTCTCGGGCGGCCGCTTCACGCTGGGCCTCGGCTACGGCTGGAACATCGAGGAAGCCGCGGACCACGGGGTGAACTGGTCGACGCGCCGGGACCTCGTCCGCGACCGCATGGCCCTGATGCGCGCCCTGTGGTCGGACGAACCGACGGCGTACGACGGCGAGTTCGGCTCGGTCCGGGCCAGCCACGCGTACCCGAAGCCGGTCCAGAGCCCCCGCGGCCCGGTGAACGGCCCCCGCACCCTGATCGGCGGCGCGGCAGGCCCGAAGCTGTTCGCGCACATCGCGCAGTACGCCGACGGCTGGCTCCCGATCGGTGGCCGCGGCCTGACGGAGGCCGTACCGAAGCTGCGCGAGGCCTGGGAGTCGGCCGGCCGCGACCCGAAGCAGCTCCAGGTGGTCCCCTACGCGGTACTCCCGAGCCCGGGGAAGCTGACGCACTACGCGGACCTGGGTATCGAGGAGGTCGTCCTCCAACTGCCCCCGGCAGGAGAGGCGGAGGTGCTGCGGGCGCTGGACGCGTACGCGGAGTATCTGTAGCGACCCGGCGACGGAGAGGAGGGGTGCTCTGCCGCTCGCCCCGTGGCGGGGCACTTCTCCTGGCATCCGTCACCCGGCCGGAATGTACGCCTGTTCGGTGGTACATGTGTGCGATCATCATGTGCGTTCTTTACAAATCACACACATGTTGCGTGCGATCCGGGCCGTACCGCGTTCGCGCGGCGTTCGTGAAGTCCCGGCGAAATGCACTCACTTCACCGGTCCGGGGGGAACGGAATGCCCAACCGCCCATGTACGGCCGCGAGATCCGCGGCGTACACCGCTCTGCTGCTCACCTTGTCGGTCCTGCTCTCACTACTGATCCCCGCGGGCGCCGGCCGGGCGTACGCCGCCGGGGCGGCCCCCGCGTCTGCGGCAGCCGCTCCGGCCGACGAGGACTGTGACGCGCTGCCACTCTCCGCCTTCGGTGAAGCCGCCCCGGCGGAAGGCACCGTGACCATCCCCGCGGACGGGACGGCCTGCTTCACCATCACGGCCGAGGCGCCCGGCCTGCACAAGGTCGTGCTGATCGGTGGCAACGCCGGGAACACGTACGCCGATGTCTTCGACGGCGAGACGGAGATCGACTGCTACGACCCCGAGTGGGGTGCAGGCTGGTGCGCGCTGCCCCGCGCGGGCGCCTTCACGCTCCGGCTGACGAACAACTGGGCCGATCCGAGCAATCCCACCGTCGCCGTCGTTCCCCTCGGCACCACCAAGGGCTGCGCACCGGAGATCAGCACGGCCTGGGACACCGCACCCGTCGTCGGCTCGGCGGCCGGGGCGAACGCCATCCAGTGCCAGCCGTTCACGGGCAGGCCCGGTGAGCGGATCACCAACAAGATCAAGACGACCGTGTACGGCGAGAGCCTGTCCTGGATCACCGACGAGACCGGTGCCCGGATCTGCCCGCACTTCAACGAGGACGACAGCGAGGGCTGCGTACTGCCCGGCGACGGCCCGTACCGGGTCCTCTCCCAGGTCAGCTACGCGGAGCGGGGCTTCCCGGCCGAGTACACCCTCACCGTCCGCCGTATCTCCGACCCGGCCGGCTGCACCCATGTACCCCTGAACGGATACAACTCCGCACCCACGACCGCGGTCCCGGCCAGCGGCTGCAAGACGTTCACCGCCCCGGCCGCCGGACGCTACAACGTGTACGGCGTCCACGACGGCGCCCGTTCGGTGCTCGCCGTGTACGACCGGGACGGCAAGACCGTCTGCACCACCTGGAACGGCTGCGACCTCCCCGCCGCCGGGGACTACACCGTCTTCACCGACGACCCGACCCTCATCCTCGACAGCTCCGCCACCACCGGCTGTGAGCCCGTCGAACTCGGCCTGTATCGTTCCGCGTTCACTGCGCCCGGTGAGATCGACTGCCTGTCCCTGCCACTCCCCGCGGACGCCCGCCTGGCCGTGCTGAAGGACCTCAGTGGGTCCGGGCCACGCCCCGAAGTGACCGTCGTCGACGCCGACGGCGTACAGCGGTGCGACTGGACCGACCTCTCGGCAGGTACGTGCGCACTCACCGGCAAGGCCCCGTTCCGAGCCCTGGTCTCCACCGACAGCCAGTCGAATCCGACCGGTCCGTACGCCCTCGCCCTGCACCGCACCGACACGGCGAGCGACTGCGCGGCCATCCCGGCGGGCGACTTCACCGCGACGAGCCCGGCAGCCCGGTTCTCCACCGGCGAGGGTGTCTTCTCGCACTGCCTGACCATCCCGGCCGACGACCACAGCGACTACGAGAACCTTCAGCTCCAGGCGGCCCCCGGCACCACGTCCACCGCCGCCTTCACCGTCCTGGACCCCCACGGCAAGCAGGTCTGCTCGATCTACTCGTCCCTCTCCACCTGGACGACCTGCGAACTGGCGCCCGGCGTGGCCCACACCGTGCTGGTCACCGGCCGTGACACCGCCGCCGACTACACCCTGACCCGTCGCGATGTCACCGCGACCGCGAAGGGCTGCACCCCGAACCCGGCGACGAAGGTCGGTGGTCCGTCCACCGGCGGCACGATGGGCGCCCCCGGCGAGCTGCGCTGCCGCCAGGTCACCACCGCCGACGTCAAGGACACCCTGCACATCAATGTCCGCGACTCGCTCGGCACCGCGAACGTGGTGGTGTACGACGCCGACGGCACCGCCCTGTGCAACAAGAACCAGGCGTGCGCCGTCACCGGCTCCACCCACTACCAGGTCCTGGTCACCGTCCGATCGGGACTGAAGGCCGCCGACTCCTACCGCTTCGACGCCCTGCGCATCGCCGGCGCGGAAGGACCGGCCGCCGAGTGCGAGAAGGTCCCCAACGTCGCCTTCGGATACGGCCCGGTCACCGGCACCCTCGACGAGCAGCACACCGCCGTCTGCGCCGCACTGCCCACCGCGTACCGCGACTACTTCAAGATGGAGATCAGCGACACGACGGGCGCCACCGAGACGGCGGTACCCGCGCTGTACGACCCGAGCCTCGACAACGGCTGCATTCGCTACATCCCGACCGGCTACGACTGCGCCGTGAACGAGCCGTACACCAAGGAGACCACCCCGAGCATCCTCGTCCTTTCGCTGCCGGAGAAGGCATCGAAGACCTCGTACGAGGCCGAGGCGGTCTGCACGTCCGTCCTCTGCGGCACGGAGCAGGTGACCATCGGGCAGATCACTCCGGCCACCGGGGCCAGCGGCACGAAGGCGACGGTTCAGCTGAGCGGCACGTCCCTGCACAAGGACGACGAGATCGTGCTGTCTCTCAACGGCAAACAGATCACGTCGACCACAACCGCGGTTTCGGCGGACCGGCGGACCTTGACGGCCGTACTCGACCTGACCGGGGCCGCCGTCGGCACCTGGAACGTCGGCGTCAACACCCACAACGGGTGGGGATACCAGCGCGGCAGCTTCACCGTCACCGAAGCCCCGTTCAAGAACAGCGCGCCCCCGGCCATCACCGGCACCGCGAAGGTGGGTGACCGCCTCACCGCGTCCACCGGCACCTGGACCCCCGCCCCGGCCTCGTACACCTACCAGTGGAACGCCGACGGCAACGCGGTGACCGGCGCGACCGCGTCCACGTACACCGTCCCCGCAGCGCTGCTCGGCAAGAAGCTCACCGTCACCGTCACGGCCCGTCGCACCGGCACCCCGGACGTCCAGGCCACCTCGGCGGCGGTCACGGCCACCCAGGGCGCGGCCCCCAAGGCGACGACCTCCCCGAAGATCACCGGTACGGCGAAGGTGGGTGCCAAGCTCACCGCCGCTCCCGGCAGTTGGACGCCGTCCGCCACCTCGTACGCGTACCAGTGGAAGGCCGACGGCAAGGCGATCAAGGGCGCGACCGCGTCCACGTACACCGTCCCGGCGTCGCTGCTCGGCAAGAAGGTCACGGTCACCGTCACGGCCCGCCGCACCGGCCACGCCGACGGCTCCGCGACGACCGCCTCCGTGAAGATCGCCACGGGCAGCGCCCCCAAGGCCACCAAGCAGCCCACGATCTCCGGCACGGCGAAGGTGGGCCGCACGCTCAAGGCCGCCCACGGCACCTGGACGCCCGCCCCGACCTCGTACGCCTATCAGTGGTACGAGAACGGCAAGGCGATCAAGGGCGCGACCAAGTCGTCGCTGACGCTCAAGTCCGCCCAGCGCGGCAAGAAGATCACCGTGAAGGTGACCGCCCGCCGCACGGGCCACGCCAACGGTTCCGCCACCAGCAAGGCGACGAAGGCGGTTGCCCGCTGACATCGGCAGTGTGATCGAAAGGGCCGGGCTCCTCACTGGGAGTGAGGAGCCCGGCCCGCTGCTTGGTCACTTCACCGTGACGGCGTCGCCGGTGGAGACGACCTTCATGGTCGTGGTCGTACCGAGGAACGCCCAGCGCCAACTGCCCGAAGCGGTGGCCTTCACCGTCGTGCGGAGGTGGCCCTTGCTGTCGGTGGTCGCCGTCTTCACGGTGCTGTACGTGCCGCCGGGCTTCTTGTACTGCAGCTTCACCACCTGCTTGGTGTACGCGTGGTACTTGAGATCCGTCCAGTTGGCCCGCGACAGCTTTCCGGTGACGGTCAGCGTGCCCCCCTTCCTGACCGGCTCGGGCGTGGCATCCGTGGTCAGGGTCGCGGCGCGCTTCACCTTGAACAGGGCGATACGGTCGGAGATCCAGTAGTCGCGGTCATTCGCCTGGACCGTGGCGTTGACCTGCCAGGTCCCCGCGACCGAGTTGGCGTCCCAGCCCTCGTTGCCGCTTCCGTAGAAGTCGATCCACGTCGGGTCGATCTGCATCGTCGCGGTGCACACGGACGTCGTCGTGCTGACCTTCTTGCACGTCGTACCGAGATGGTCGACCGGCCCATGGCCATTGGTCGCGTTGAACGCGGACACATCGGCGACCCCCTTCACCCCCGAGTTGTCCTTGATCGTCATGGTGATCAGGAAACGCTTGACGTTCTTGACCCCGACGATCACATTGCTGCCACCGTTCACGACGGTCTTGGTGACCCGGATGTCACCCCGCCCCTCCGCGTGAGCGGCCGGCGCCACCACGATCCCGGTGGCCACTGCCGCCACCACGGAAGCCGCAGCCATTCTTCTGCGCATGTCCCACCCCTGTTCTCCCCGCCTCGTGGCAGGGGGAGAACAGAGTAGCGACCACCCCGACCCGCCTTACGCGTAACGGACTTGAGGCGGCCGGCCGTCAGATCTCTGACAAGAGCACCGGCAGCTTGCGCATGTCGTCGAAGACCACGGTGTCCGGGCCCTCCAGCCAGTGCGCCGGGGTCAGCCCGCCCGCGTAGCCGAGTGACCGCATTCCGGCCGAACGGGCTGCCTGTACCCCGTACTTGCTGTCCTCGACGACGACGCAGGCCGAGGGATCCACGCCCATCTGCCGGGCCGCGTGGAGGAAGAGGTCGGGGGCGGGCTTGCCGTGCGCGACCTCACTGGCGCTGAAGATGCGGCCCTCGAAGTGGGAGTGGAGACCGGTGTGGCCGAGGGTGTGGCGCATCTTCTCGTGGCTGCCGCTCGATGCCACACAGGTGGGGAGCGTGAGGGCGGCCAGCGCCTCGTGGATGCCGTCGACCGCGACGAGTTCGGTGTTCACGGCGGCACGGTGGAGGTCCTCGAAGCGCTGCTGCCAGACGGCGGACCTGCCGGGCAGGCGCGCCTCGATCAGCGCACCGATCGACTTGTTCGACCGGCCCACGAACTTCTCGATGACTTCTTCCGCCGTCAGCGGCCACCCCAGTTCGGCGCCCACTTCGACCTGGATGCGCACGGCGATGCGTTCGCTGTCGACGAGTACGCCGTCACAGTCGAATATGACGAGTTCAGTAGGAGTGGTCATCCGGCCAGGATAAAGAGACCTGCACTTCAGTGGAGGCGGGATGAGCCCGGCGGCGCGGACGTGGTGATCCGGAGAACAGGCGGCGAGCCGGGCCGGCGTGGACCCTAGCGGGGGACGAAGCGGTCGGCCAGGAGCATGAGGCGGTCGGGGACCCGGTCGGCGGGCAGGCGTCCGGCGCGGGTGAGGGTGACCAGTCCGTGCAGCGCGGCCCAGAACGTCTCGACGAACAACCCCGTTTCATCGGGGTGTGCGTGGTCGACGAGCGGGTCCAGCAGGGCCTGGAATGCCTCGCGCAGTGGAGCGGGCGTGGCGTCGTCGGCGAAGGGGAGGCCGTTGTCGAGGCTGAACATCGCGTCGTACAGGGCGGGATTGCGTGCGGCGAAGTCGGTGTAGGCGCGGGCCAGTGCAGCCACCGGCTTCCGGCCCGCGAGCCCTTCCGGCACCGCGGCGCGCAGCGCGGTCGTCAGCTCGGCGAACCCCTCCAGCGCGACCGCTCCCACGATCTCGTTCTTGCCCCGGAAGTGGCTGTAGAGAACGGGTTGGCTGTACTCGATCTGCTCGGCGAGCCGACGCGTGGTGACAGCGTCCCATCCGTGGGTCTCGGCGAGTTCGCGGGCCGTGGAGACGATCAGCCTGTGGCGGCTGGCCCGCTCGCGTTCCTTGCGTTCGTGTACTGACATGACTCGATACTAGCACCGCTAGACAATAGAGCGATGACATTTCTAGCATTGCATCAGAACCTAGCGCCGCTAGGTCAGCCTTTGGAGGGGTCATGCAGGACGTACTGGCCGTCGTCACGGTCGTTGTGGTCGGGCTGATGGTGGGCGTGGAGTTCGCGGTGGCGGTGTTCGTGAACCCGATCCTCGACCGGCTCCCGAACGACGGCGGGGTCGAAGCCCGCAGTGACGGGGCGCGCGTCCTGGGCCGGGTGATGCCGTTCTGGTACATCGGCTCGGTCGTCCTCGGCGCGGTGTGGTCCACGCTGACGTGGGGCGACGCGGTCGCGTCGCTCGTCGCCGCGGGCGCAGTGCTGCTCGTGGTGAGCGTGGTGATGTCGATCCTGCTGCTCGTGCCGATCAACTCACGTGTCGCGACCTGGTCGCAGGAAGGCGTGCCCGCGGACTGGAAGCAGCAGGTGGGGCGTTGGGACCGGTTCCACTACGTCCGCGTGGGCGTCATCGTGCTCGCCTTCACGCTGTTCGCCGTGGCCCTCGTCTAGGCCCGGGCGGCGGATCCGACCGGTGCGGCGCCGTACGCCCAGCGTCAGATCAGGCGACGCGGAGCTTCTTGCGCCGATCACGGTCGCGGCGAACTGCCGGGACGTCCCCTGACCGAGTGGCGCCGGTACGGGGCGCCGAGGGAGGCCACCGGCTGCCCCTCCACGGGGCGCGGGTGCCACCGGGGCATCCCATGACGTTCGTTCACCCACCTGTCCCGTCGGACCAGCAACGATCACCACAGGGTAGAGACCTCACTTGTTCAGGCCGACAGGAGGTGCGGTTCGTCGGCTGTGCAGTCGTGGCAGTTGCCTGGGTTGGGGGAGCGGAAGGCGCGGTCGCAGCGGTCGCAGTTCTGGAGTGGGGTGGGCTGGTAGGTGGGGGTGGTCGGGGGTGGGAGGAGGGCGATGAGGCGGTGCCTCAAGAATTTGGCCGGAAATCTGAGGGGTTGGGGGAGGTCGTTGGTGAGGGCCTGGCGGATGGCGGTGGGGGTGGTGCCGCGTTCGAACCAGGTGGCGACGGCGGGGGCGAGGTGGTGGATGTCGCGTTCGGTGAGGGTGATGTGGGGTGCGCGGCGGTGGAGGTCGATGAGGAGCGCGGTGGCGGCGTGGAGGAGTTGAGGGAGGGGTTTGGTGGGTTGGGGGAGTGGCGGGGGCTTGGGCGCGGTGGGGGCGGGGACGTAGGGGGTTGCGGGGCGCGGTGCGGGTGTGGGGGTCGGGGCAGCGACCGTGGCTGGGTGGCTGGGCTTGGGGCGTCGCTTGGGGGCCGGGGCGGGGTGGGCGTTGGTGGAGCCTGGTTGGTTGTACGAGCAGGTGCGGGTGATGACGCGGCCGTTGGGGAGGCGTTCGCGGGTGCGGCGCAGGTAGCCGTGGACTTCCAGTTCGCGCAGTGCGGCAGCGATGCGGGCCTCGCTGTCCGGGAAGCGTTCGGTGAGGTGCTTGATCCCGACCTTTGCCCCGGCGGGGAGCGACTGGATGTGGGTGGCGAGGCCGATCGCGAGGAGGGAGAGCTCGCGGTGCTGGGCCAGGTGGTTGCCCACGACCGTGAAGTGGCTGGTGTGGCGGGAGTTGATGTGCATGACGCCGGACGACGGCGTGGCGTCCCCGCGAACGGGAGACGGGGCGCGCGAGGGCGCGCTAATCTGCTGGGTATCCATCGGGAAGGTCTCGTCTTCCTCGGTGGTCAGGCCCTCGATCGGGATTGCGAGTCCCGGCCGGGGGCCGACGCATGTCTGTGGTTGTCGCGGCGAGCATATGCCAGCCAACCGCTATGAAATCCAGCTCAGTTGGCAAACCTCACCCGTGTGAGTGACGGGCCTCTGGTTGAGGCCGGGGGAGGGGTTTGGTTGGGAAGTTCCTTCTTCCCAAAGCCTTTACGTCGGGGGCCGCCGCGTCGCGGTCGACCGGGTCGCGGCTGTCGCGATCCGGTGCGGGACCAGGTGTGCCAGGCGGATCGGGCCGCGCTCAGCCCTGGCGCGCGTACGAGACGAAGGCGGTCCAGGTGTCGGGGGCGACGTCGACGCGGGGGCCCTGGATGTTCTTGGAGTCGCGGATGTGGATGGTGGTGGGGCAGGTCGCGACCTCGACGCATTCGCCGCCCTCACCGCTGCTGTAGCTGGACTTGCGCCAGTCGTAGGCGACCTCGATGCATGCGCCGCCCTCGCCGCTGCTGTAGCTGGATTTGAACCAGTGCAGTTGCTCGGTGTTCATCGTTCTCCCAGCATCTTCTCGATGAGCGTCAAGGACTCCGTGGGGGTGAGAGCCCGCGAGCGGATGATCCCATAACGCTCGCTGAACACGCGGACTTCCTCTGGGTTGGTGATCAGCCGTGCATGGCCGTATGTCTCCGTGTACGCCGCCTCCTGGCGGCCCTTAGGAGTGAGAAGCGTGAACGAGGCATCCAGGCTGGGGTGTTCTTCCCGATCGGTCGTCATGACCTGAAGCTCCACAGTTCGCAAGCGCCCGACATCCAACAGTCTCTGCAACTGCTGTCTGTGAACGGCCTGCCCGCCGATCGGTCGTTCCAGTACGGCCTCCTCCAGTACGTAGCTGAACGTTGGTGCGGGCCAGCGCCCGAAGATCTGCTGGCGGTCCATGCGGTCCGCTACTCGCTTCTCGATCGTCTGCTCATCCAGTAGCGGCCGTCGTTGCGTGAACACTGCACGCGCGTAGTCCTCGGTCTGGAGAAGACCCGGCACGGCCTGCGTGCTGTAGATGTGTAGCGCAACTGCATCCGCCTCCACCCGCGCGTAGTCCCGGAACCAGTCCGGGTGTCGCGTCCGTGACCGCGACAACGCCTCCTGCGCCTCATCGACCGCCGCTCGCAGCACCCCGCCTGCGTCCAGCACCTGGTCCACGCGGCCCAGGAAGTCCGGCTGAGGTGTCCGTACACCCCGTTCCGTCGCGGAGATCAGGTCTTCGCCGCAGTGCGTTGCCGTGCCCAGATCCTTCTGGCTCAGGCCCGCGCGTTCCCGCAGCACTTTGATCTGTTTGCCCAGCGCCCTGAACAGGTGCGCCGTGCCGTCCGACTCGGCCGGTCGCTCCGGTCGTTCTTCGCGTTCCGCGTTCGCCATCTCCCCTGCACCGCTCTCTGTCCGCCCGGTCACGGCCGACGCCCCGTACAGCCGACCGGGCGTGCCCGTACAGCTGCTCGGAGTCGTGGTGTCACTCCTGGTCAGCGTACGAGTAACCGGACACGCTGAGTCACATGAACCCCGAAATCACCCTTGTGGGCGCCGAGTTCGTCCAACGCTTCAGTGCCACCCGCCGAGGCGCGCGGCTCGCCCGCCGGCTCGCTGTGCATCAACTCGACGAGTGGGGTGCGCCGTACGGGAGCGAGCTCTCCGACAATGCCGCCCTGGTCGTGGCCGAGCTGGCGGCGAACGCGGTGCTGCACGGGCACGTGAGAGGGCGGGACTTCGAACTCAGGCTCCTCAACCTTGCGGGCACGCTCCGTATCGAGGTGTCGGATGCACTGGGTGAGCGGGGGCCGCAGCGGTGCGCGCCGATGGGCGGAGCAGAGTCGGGGTACGGCCTCCACCTGGTCGAGGCGCTGGCCACGTCCTGGGGAATCACCGACCGGGTCGTGGGCAAGACGGTCTGGGCCGAGTTGCTTGCCTGTCATCATTGAGGCGGATTCGCGGCAGGGCCGACGCCCACCACCCGGGGCCCTCCTGGTGGCAGGTCCGGCCGCCGCTGGTCAGCATGGACCCATATCCGTCGACCAGGGAGACCTCATGTCCATCGCGGTACTCGGAGCGACCGGCGGCCAGGGCGGCGCGGTGGCCGCCGCCCTGCTGGAGGCAGGGCGTGCCGTGCGCGCCGTGGTGCGTGATCCCGGCAGCGGGCGGGCCAGGGCGCTGGTGGCGGCCGGAGCGGAGGTCGTCCCCGGGAATCTGTTCGACGCGGGCTCGCTCGCCGAGGCGTTCCGGGGCACGACGGCCGTGTTCGCCGTGACCACGCCGTTCCAGGACGGTCTGGACGCGGAGGTGGCCCAGGGCGAGGCGATCGTACGGGCCGCCGAGGACGTCGCACTGCCGCATCTGGTGCTGGCCTCCGTCGCCAGTGCGGACCGTGGCACCGGCATCCCGCACTTCGAGACCAAGGCCAGGACCGAGGAACTGCTCGCCGGCTCCGGACTTCCGGCAACGGTGGTGGCGCCGACCTACTTCTACGACAACGCGCTGGGCGCGCTGGACGAGGTCGCCGCCGGCCTCCTCACCATGCCGCTTCCCGGCGACACGCCCCTCCAGCAGGTGGCACGGCAGGACCTGGGCCGTGTCGTGGCCGCGATCGTGGCCGATCCGGACCGCTGGATCGGGCAGCGGATCGAGGTGGCGGGCGACGATCCCACGCCGGTCCGGATGGCCGAGGAGATCGGACGGGCGGCGGGCGGCGCGGTCGCGTTCCGGCAGACCCCGCTGGCGGACCTGCGTACCACCAACCCCGACATGTTCGCCATGTACAGCTTCCTGGCGGACACCGGATACCAGGTGGACCTGGAGGCATTGCGGACGCAGTTCCCCACCATCCCCTGGACTCCGTACGGCGCATGGGCGGACGCCCAGAAGTGGCCGACACCCCGCATCAGGACAACGTGACACCTGGGCCTGTGATGTCACGTCGTACGTGTTGAGGGGGCTGTGGTTGATGGCGCTTCCTGCTTGTCTCCGCTCCCGCTGAGAAGTGCGCCGCAGCTGCTCTATCTGTTGCCCACCCACCGGAGCGCCGACCCGCGGGGTCGGCGCGTGGGTCGGCCTTTCCGGTGCAGTTCTGGCTTGGGCTGCGGATCTAGCCGTCCACCTTGTACTGCCCGACCTCCAGGAAGTACCGCAGCTCCTCTGGCGTACCGTCGATGGCCTCCTCGGCAGCCGCGCGGAGGGCGTTGCTGATGGTCGGGTCGGCCAGGATGCGGAAGATGGCGACGCGGTCGTCCTCGGCCTGGGCGATGCGGTAGCCGGTCTCCAGGAAGGTCCGCAGGGCTTCGGGGCTGCCGTCGTTGAGGGCCTTGTTGACTTCCCGGATGACGGCCTGGTCGCCGTTCTGTTGTGCCAGGTACAGGATGCGGAAGATGGCGACGCTGTCGTCTTCGGCCTGGGCGATGCGGTAGCCGGTCTCCAGGAAGGTCCGCAGGGCTTCGGGGCTGCCGTCGTTGAGGGCCTTGTTGGCCTCCCGGATGACGGCCTGGTCGCCGTTCTGTTGTGCCAGGTACAGGATGCGGAAGACAGCGACGCGGTCGTCCTCCTCCGACATCTCGTCCACCGGCGTCTCGGACGTGGCCGTCACGGTCGTCGACGTGGCCGTCGAGCCCGTGGCGAACGCCGGGGTGGTGAAGAGGAGGGCCGGTGTCAGGGCGGTGGCCGCGACGAGCAGGGCAGCGCGGGTCGGTCTCATGAGTGTGTGCCTCCGTGGTCGAGCTGTCGGTGGGCAGATCCTCGCCGCTGTACGCCACCGATGTCATTGCCGGGAGTGGGCAGTCTTCGTCGACTGCCGTTGCCGTCCGCGTGCCCGGTCAGTCGCGGGCCGGGCCAACCGGGCAGGGGAAGGTGCGTGTTCAGGAACGAGTCGGCGGGTGGATCGGGCTCCGGGCGGGGGCGGCCTGCTCCGTCACCGCGAGTGACCGGTGCTGTGTGATGCGGCCTGCGCTCAGCTCCAGGTGGTTGCCAGTGAAGCGGGCTCGCATGCGGCGGTCGTGGGTGACGACGGATGCCCGGCGGTCACGGTCACTCCCGGCGGAGGCCCTGGTCCGGGGCGCGCGCCCCGCTCGTATGCTCGCTCCATGACCGATCCTCAGCGCGGACGTCCGACCACCAATTCCATGCGGCGTGCCCTCAAGCGGGCCCGCGACGGTGTCGCTCTCGATGTGACCGAGGCCGCCGTGCTGCTCCAGGCGCGAGGTGACGATCTGACGGATCTCGCAGCCTCGGCCGCCCGGGTGCGTGACGCCGGCCTCGAAGCCGCCGGCCGGCCCGGTGTCATCACGTACTCCCGCAAGGTCTTCATCCCGCTGACCCGGCTCTGCCGCGACAAGTGCCACTACTGCACCTTCGTCACCGTCCCCGGCAAGCTCCGGCGCGCGGGCCACGGGATGTTCCTGTCGCCCGACGAGGTGCTGGACATCGCGCGCAAGGGCGCGGCCATGGGCTGCAAGGAAGCGCTGTTCACGCTCGGCGACCGGCCCGAGGACCGCTGGCCCGAGGCGCGGGAGTGGCTGGAGGCCGAGGGGTACGACGACACCCTCGCGTACGTACGCGCCATGGCGATCCGCGTCCTGGAGGAGACCGGCCTCCTCCCGCACCTCAACCCGGGCGTGCTGACCTGGACCGACCTCCAGCGGCTCAAGCCGGTCGCCCCCTCCATGGGCATGATGCTGGAGACGACGGCCACCCGCCTGTGGTCCGAACCGGGCGGCCCGCACCACGGCTCCCCGGACAAGGAACCGGCCGTGCGCCTGCGCGTCCTCGAGGACGCGGGCCGCTCCAACGTCCCGTTCACGACCGGCATCCTGATCGGGATCGGCGAGTCGTACGAGGAGCGCGCCGACTCCCTCTTCGAGCTGCGCAAGACCGCCCGCGCCTACCACGGCATCCAGGAAGTCATCGTCCAGAACTTCCGCGCCAAGCCGGACACCGCGATGCGCGGCATGCCGGACGCCGAGCTGGAGGAACTGGCCGCGGCCATCGCCGTCGCCCGGCACATCCTCGGCCCGTCCGCCCGCATCCAGGCCCCGCCTAACCTCGTCGACGCCGAGTACGCGCTGCTCATCGGCGCGGGCATCGACGACTGGGGCGGCGTCTCGCCTCTCACGCCCGACCATGTGAACCCCGAACGCCCCTGGCCCCACATCGACGAACTGGCCGCCAGGACAGCCGAGTCGGGCTTCACTCTCCGCGAGCGACTCACCATCTACCCGGAGTTCATCCAGCGCGGCGAGCCCTGGCTCGACCCCCGTCTGCTCCCGCACGTCCGCGCCCTCGCCGACCCGGAGACGGGCCTCGCGAAGGAGGGGGCGATCCCCGTCGGCCTGCCCTGGCAGGAGCCCGACGAGGAGTTCGGAGCCACTGGCCGCACCGATCTGCACCGCACCATCGACACGGAGGGCCGCACCGACGACCGCCGCGAGGACTTCGACGAGGTGTACGGGGACTGGGAGGCGCTGCGCGAGGCGGCGGCCCCCGGCATGGTCCCGTCCCGCATCGACGCGGACGTACGCCAGGCGCTCGGCCAGGCCGCCGACGATCCGACGAAACTCACCGACGACCAGGCGCTCGCCCTGCTCCACGCGGACGGCCCGGCGCTCGATGAACTGTGCCGGATCGCGGACACCCTGCGCCGTGACGTGGTCGGTGACGACGTCACGTACATCGTCACCAGGAACATCAACTTCACCAACGTCTGCTACACCGGCTGTCGCTTCTGCGCCTTCGCCCAGCGGCGCACCGACGCCGACGCGTACACCCTCTCCCTGGACCAGGTCGCCGACCGGGCCGCGCAGGCGTGGGACGTCGGTGCGGTCGAGGTCTGCATGCAGGGCGGCATCCACCCGGACCTGCCCGGCACCGCGTACTTCGACATCGCGCGAGCGGTGAAGGAACGCGTACCCGGCATGCATGTGCACGCCTTCTCCCCGATGGAGGTCGTCAACGGGGCGACCCGCACCGGCATGTCCATCCGCGACTGGCTGCTCGCCGCGAAGGAGGCCGGGCTCGGTTCGATCCCCGGTACGGCGGCCGAGATCCTGGACGACGAGGTCCGCTGGGTCCTCACCAAGGGCAAGCTGCCCACGGCGACCTGGCTGGAGGTCATCAGGACCGCCCACGAGGTGGGCCTGCGATCGTCGTCGACGATGATGTACGGCCACGTCGACCAGCCCCGCCACTGGCTCGGCCACCTGAGGACCCTGGCGAACCTCCAGCAGGAGACCGGCGGCTTCACGGAGTTCGTCACCCTCCCCTTCATCCACACCAACGCCCCGGTCTACCTGGCAGGCATCGCGCGCCCCGGCCCGACCGACCGCGACAACCGGGCCGTCACCGCCATGGCCCGGCTCCTGCTCCACCCGCACATCACCAACATCCAGACCAGCTGGGTGAAGCTCGGCACACAGGGCGCGGCCGAGATGCTGCGCTCGGGCGCCAACGACCTGGGCGGCACGCTGATGGAGGAGACCATCTCCCGGATGGCGGGCTCCGGTTACGGCTCGTACCGGTCCATCCAGGACCTCGTCGCGATCGCGGAAATCGCGGGCCGCCCGGCGAAGCCGCGTACGACGCTGTACGGGGAGGTGCCGCAGGAGCGGGTGGCGGCGGCCGCCGCGTCCGACGGGCACCTTCCGGAGCTGCTTCCCGTGCTGCCGGACTGAGCCGTATGCCTTCGCCGACCGGCCATGCGTACGGTCCGCGGGCCCAGTGGGCCTCGGCTACAAGACCCCGGCCGAAGTTCACGCCGAATACGTGAAGATGAAGCTCGCGGCATAGAAAACACCCATAACCGGTGTCCGGAAAATGGATGGCCGCTCAGCCGCGGTGGAGAACAACGAGATGTGGCGCCCCCGGTCGTACCAGGGGGCGCCATGCTCCTCAGGCCGGCAGTCTCAGGCGTGCGCGTTGCGTCCCGTCACGTGGAACGCACTACGCACCTCGACCGCGCAGGCCGCGGCGACGCACAAGGCGACCGCCACCATGCCCGAGCCGATCACGGTGTCCGGGCCGGGATTCTGGCCGAGGACGGTGACCAGCGCCTTCGCGGCGATGGCGACCTGTCCCAGTCCGACGACCGTCAGCCAGGCGACGCGCAGGGCCCGCGGGCTGTGGGTGCGTGCCTTCTCCAGCCCCAGCAGCGCCGCCGCACCCGTCAGCGCGACCACGACTCCGAGCGTGACGGTGACGGAGAGCATCGCGTCCACGGCCGGGGCGTCGGTGTGGTCGAGTTCCGCTGTGTCCGGCGGGAGAACGGTGAACGCTACGGTCATCAGGGCGAGGTAGGTGACCTGGAGGAGGAGAAGGACGGGCACCACTCGCCGGCTGAGCGTGGAAGTCATGCGTTGCTCCTCACGAGCTTGCCACTCTTGGTGATCCACAGCTTCCCACGGCTCGTCCCGTTCTTGCAGGCATCCCTGCTGCGGATGCCCGCACTCGACTTGCCGGTGTTGTCACGGCCGATCTGACGGCCGATGGAGTTGTTGCGCAGGTCCATCTCCTTGTCGTTGCCCCGGGAGGTGGACTCGTGACGCGTGGCGATCTCGCGTATGCCCTCGGCCCGGCCGCGCCGCCGCTCGATGCGACAGATCATCAAGGACCGCAGACGCACATCCTTTATCGGCCGGGCAGGCGAACTCGACGCCCTCCGGCGCAACTTCGACCTTGCGCCAAAGGACGTGCGCCAGGCATTGGGCCGCACCTCCGACGCCGGCCGGTCTGGAGCGGGCGCTGGTCGGCGATGCCGGGGCCTGCCGCATGTGCCGTACCCGGGACCGGAGTTGGGCCGCCCTCCCGCACCCGTACCTCGTCGGCTGAGTGCGGCCGGGGGGGGTAGCCCTACCCGGAAGTGGGCAGGTAGCGGGATCACTTCGGGCGGCCGCACCCGGAGATGCTGGGCACGGCACACGCCACCGGTTTCCCTCGATCTGGCAGGAGTTGTTTCGTGCACGAGCAGACATGGCAGAGGTTCCGTTTCCGCGGCGGGAGGCAGGGTGTTCGGCGCAAGGCCGTTTCGGCCGCGGTCGCGGTGATCGCCGGCGTCGTGACGGTGGGTGCGTTGGCGCCGCCGGCGGCCTCCGCAGCGACCAGGCCGGACACCGTCCAGCAGAGCCTGAGCGCGCTGGTGCGCACCGACGGCATGCCCGCCGCGCTGGCGAGCGTCAAGGACCGCGAGGGCCGCGAGGGTCGCACCCGTACCTACACCGCAGGGGTTGGCGACCTGGCCACCGGCTCGAAGGTGCCCAGGGACGGACAGGTGCGGATCGGCAGCAACACCAAGACGTTCACCGCCGTGGTCATGCTGCAGCTGGTCGGTGAGGGGAAGGTCGGCCTCGACGCCGCGGTCGACACCTATCTGCCGGGCCTCGTACGCGGGGACGGAATAGACGGACGCCGCATCACCGTCCGCCAACTCCTCCAGCACACCAGCGGACTTCCCGAGTACACCGACGATCTGGACTTCACCACTCTTCAGCACCGGTACTCCGAACCCCGGGACCTTCTCGATATCGCCCTCAAGGACAAAGCCGACTTCCCCCCGGGCGCGAAATGGGAGTACAGCAACACCAACTACCTGCTGGCGGGCCTGATCATCCAGAAGGTCACCGGCCGGCCCCTCGGCGAGGAGATCACCCGGCGCGTCATCGACCGCGTCGGACTGCGCCACACGTACTTCCCCGCCCCCGGTGACATGACCATCCGCGAGCCCCACCCCAAGGGCTACTTCAGGGATTCGGCAGACGGTCCCCTGCGCGACTACACGGAAATGGACCCTTCCTGGGGCTGGGCGGCAGGCGCGATGGTCTCCACCAATACCGACCTCAACCGGTTCTACACCGCGCTCCTCGGGGGCCGCCTCCTCCCGGCGGCCCAGCTCGCCGAGATGCGCACCACCGTCCCCGCCGACTACCTCGGCACCGGCGCCCGCTACGGACTGGGTCTGGCGAGCAGGCCGCTGTCGTGCGGCGGTGTGTACTGGGGCCACGGCGGTGACATTCCGGGATACGAGACCCGCGGCGGTGCCACCGACGACGGTCGCGCCGCCAGCGTCGCGGTGACCACCATGCCGCCCGACGAGGCAGCCATGCTGCGGGTCGAGAAGACGGTGGACGCGGCCCTCTGCCGTTGAACGGTCCGGTGCCGGGAAGGCGGCGTGCACCTCCGCGTTCGGATCAGCCGGCGGTCAGGATGCGCCAGTCGCGCGAGCCGATGTCGGCGGGTGTGCCGTCGAGAATCCGGGCCGTGCGCGTCGTGGGTTCGAGGGTGACGGTCGCGAGGCTCGCCCAGCGTTGGCCGAGCGGTCTGTCCCCGGGCTACGCTCGGCGGTGAGAGCGCAGGAGTCCATGACGCGCACCGTCCTTGCCGACCTCATCGAGGAAGGCCGCCGGGCCGGGGACTTCACGACCGACGACGCGCTCGGAGTGGCCTGCACATCCTGGTCACCGTCGACGGTCTCGGTGCATACGCCAACGACGACACGCGGCTGGACCATCCGGTGCTCGAAGACATGGCGATCGCAACGGCCGAACTCCTGCTCGGCCTCGCCCGAGGCAAACTTCGCACCCCCGCCGCCTGACAACCGCATCGCGGACCGGCACCGGCGCCCCGGTCCCGGTATCGGGGCCGCCGGGAGCACATGCACATGACCGAGCGGCATCGACCCGGCCCCGGATGTAGCCGCAGTTCATCGGACAGTCGAGGGCGTTGTCGGTGCGGCAGCCGAGCATGTGGCCGAGGACCGTCACGGCGATCATCGTGGACGCCGGGGTCGCCAAGGCGACGGCCGGGACCATGCAGTCGTTGTTCTCATCCTCGGAGCCGCCCTCGGCGGTGGCCAGGTGCTGGCCGGAGTCTTCTCCCGGCTGGCCGACGAGGTGGAGGCCGGTCAACTCGACTGTGGGGACAGCGTGCTGGCGGGAGCAGCGGCGGTACTGGCGGACGAGGCGGCGGGGGAGCTCGCCCTGCGGTTCGCGCTCACGCAGGTCATCGCGTCGCTGCGGGAGGTGCTGGTCGCCGCGCACAGCCGGGGCGGGCGTCTGCGCGTCTGAGCGCGACGCAGCGGGGGTTCGAGCGGCCGGGGCTCAGCGGAAGCCGAGCATTCCGGGCGAGTCGGTCTCGGCGGCCGTCGTGTGCACATCGGCCGGCACGTTCGGGCGAAAAACGACCTGCGGGACGTCCGTCCACATACCCGCTCGTACCCAATTCCGCTCCCTCAACCGTCCGTTCCCGTTCGATTACAGTGCTGCGCAGTCGCAGGCGGGCGGGCCGACGGGGAGGGGCAGGGTGAGCACAGGGACCACAGCTGTCTGGGGCCGTGCCGAGCAGCAGGACTTCCGCAGCCGGGTGCGCGGCGCTCTGCTGGGCGGGGCCATCGGCGACGCGCTCGGTGCGGGTGTCGACGGGCTCACGCTCGAGGAGATCCGGGCCGCCCACGGCGCCGAAGCCGTCACCGACTTCGTACCCGCGCACGGCGGACGCGGCACCGTCACCGCCGTCACCCAGCTCACCCTGTTCACCGTCGACGGGCTGATCCGCGCCCAGGTGCGCCGCGACATCGGCGCCTGGCACCCGCCCACCGATGTGCACCGGGCCCATCTGCGGTGGGCGGCCACCCAGCACGACTGGGGGCCCGACGAGCGCCGCAAGGACAACGGCTGGCTCGCTCAGCAGGAGTGGCTCTACGCCCGCCGCGCCCCCACCCGGGAATGCCTGACCGGCCTCGGCGACACCACCATGGGCACGCTCGACAAGCCCAAGAACCCCACCGCCCGGGACTCCGCGGCCCTCACCCGGTCCGCCCCGTTCGGGCTGCTCGTCGGCTGGGAGCCCCAGCTCGTCCTCCAACTGGCCGTCGAATGCGCCGCCCAGACCCACGGCCACCCCACCGCCCTGCTCTCCGCGGGCGCCCTCGCCGTCATGGTGCACGGGCTGGCCCGCGGCGAGACCCTGGACGGCTCCGTCCAGCACGCCCTGGCCCTGCTCGTCGAGCGCCCGGGGCACGAACCGGTCACCGAGGCGCTGAAGCGGGCCCTCGGCACCGTACGTCAGGGCATTCCTGGACCGGCCCTGATCGAGGCGCTGGGTGCCACGGACGCCGCCGAGGAGGTCCTCGCCGTCGCCGTGTACTGCGCCCTGGTCGGCGAGGACGTGCGGCACGGGCTGCGGCTGGCCGTCAACCACGGTGGACCTTCCGCAGCCACCGGAGCCCTGTGCGGGGCGCTGCTCGGCGCTCTGCACGGCGAGACCGCGCTGCCGCCTGCCTGGCTCGCCGAACTGGAGGGCCGGGCCACCCTCCTGGAACTCGCCGACGACTTCGCGATGGAAATGACGCAGGGCCCCGCCCTGCACAGCCCGTCGGCCGCCGCACCGGGCTGGTTGACCCGCTATCCGCGCGGCTGAGACCCGAAAACAGGAGGGAGGGGCGGGGTACGGACACCGCTGCGTCCGTACCCCGCCCCTCGGCCTTTTCCGTGCAGCTGTGAGCGTCAGTCCTTCACGCCTTCCGCGACGGCGGCATCCCCGGAACCGGCCTGCGCCTGCGCCGGAACCGTCGCTCCGGCGCCCGTGCCGTCACCGTCCGAGTTGATCTGCTCGATGATCGCGTCGCGCTCCGGGGTGTCCTCCGGCTTGATGAAGCCGATCACGATGTAGAGGACCAGGGAGATCGCCAGCGGCAGAGCCACCTGGTACTGCAGCGCGACATCCGTCTTCACCGAACCGTCGAAGTTGTAGTTGGTGAAGTAGAACGCCAGCAGACCCGCAGCCCAGCTGGTGAGCGCCGCCGTCGGACCCGACTTGCGGAACCTGCGCAGCAGACCCAGCATGAACGGAATCGCGATCGGGCCCATCAGACCGGCGACCCACTTGATCACGACGGAGATGATGTCCTTGAACGTCGGCGAGTTGATCTGGGTGGCCAGCGCCATCGACAGACCGAGGAAGCCGAGCGTGGACACTCGGGCCGCCAGCAGACCGGTGCGGCTGCTCCAGGTGCGGGCCGCCTTCGAGAGGACCGGGGCGATGTCCCGGGTGAAGACCGCCGCGATGGCGTTGGCGTCCGAGGAGCACATGGCCATCGTGTGCGAGAAGAAGCCGACGACGACCAGGCCCAGCAGGCCGTGCGGCAGCAGCTGCTCGGTCATCAGGGCGTAGCTGTCGGAGGCGTCCGGCTTCTGCGCGTGGACCAGCAGCGGGGCGCACCACATCGGGAAGAACAGGACCGTCGGCCAGACCAGCCACAGCACGGCGGAGAGCCGGGCCGAACGCTTGGCCGAGGCGGCGGAGTCCGTGGCCATGTAGCGCTGGGCCTGGTTCCACATGCCGCCGTTGTACTCGAAGGTCTTGATGAAGAGGTACGCCAGCAGGAAGGTCACGGTGTACGGGCCGGCCGTCGGGTCGGTGTGGCCCTCGGGCAGCTTGTCCCAGACCGTCCACAGGGTGCTGACACCGTCGAGCTCGGCCATGGCGGTGACGAGCATCGCGACGCCGGCGAAGAGCTGGATGACGAACTGCCCCAGTTCTGTGAGCGCGTCGGCCCACAGTCCGCCGACCGTGCAGTAGACGGCGGTGATGCAGCCGGTGATGAAGATGCCCTGCGTGATCGAGATGCCCGTGAAGACGGAGAGAAGGGTGGCGATGGCCGCCCACTTGGCGCCGACGTCCACGATCTTCAGCAGCAGACCGGACCAGGCGAGCGCCTGCTGGGTCTGGATGTTGTAGCGGTTCTTCAGGTATTCGAGCGGGGACGCGACATGCAGCCGCGAGCGCAGCCGGTTGAGCCGGGGTGCGAAGAGCTGGGCGCCGATGCCGATGCCGATGGCGATCGGCAGCGACCAGGTCACGAACGACGTGACGCCGAACTGGTAGGCGATACCGGCGTACCCGGTGAACATCACCGCGCTGTAGCCGGACATGTGGTGCGAGATGCCGGACAGCCACCACGGCATCTTGCCGCCGGCCGTGAAGAAGTCACTGACGTTGTCCACACGCTTGTGGGACCAGAGTCCGATCGCGATCATCACGCCGAAGTAGCCGATGAGCACGACCCAGTCGAGACTGTTCATGTGCCCCCTCCTGGGGTCCGCCTTATGAACGGGTACGCACCTCGTCAGTACGGCCGCTCCGCGGGGCCCCGTGCGGGAGCGGGGACTTCGGGGATTGAACCGCCTGCTCGTCCCTCGGTCAAGGTTTTTCGCGATCAGGGATGTGAACACGGATCAGTAAGCAGAACGATTTTGCTTGTTCTTGACTCACGCAAACGTTGTCGCGAGCATGACGGCGGCCACACGATGAGCGGGCACTTCGTCAGGCTGTGCAGAGCATCACGAGTACCGAAGAGCACAGAAGGACCGCACGGGATGCGGGTCCCGTGCGGCCGAGAAGGAGGAGAACTGGCCTTGCGAACCGGCCTTGTGGGCCGGTCTTGTGAACCGGTCCTGTGGGCCGGCCCTACCGCATCAGCTCGCCGGCGTTGACCAGCAGGGACTGCCCGGTGATCGCCCGCGCCCGGTCCGAGGCCAGGAACGCGGCGGCCTCGGCCACATCGCCGTCCGTGGCAAGGTCCGGAAGTGCCATGCGCTCGGTGAGCCTGCCCAGTACCTCGGCCTCGGGCACACCCTCGGTGTGCGCCGTGAACCGTACGTACGCCTGCACCGGCGGTCCCCACATCCAGCCGGGCAGCACCGTGTTCACCCGGATCCGGTGCGGGCCGAACTCCCGTGCCATGGAGTACATCGCCGAGGTGAGCGCCCCCTTCGAGGCCGCGTACGCCGCCTGCTGCACCTGGGACGGTGCGGCCACCGAGGACTGCGTGCCGATGACGACCACCGAGCCGCCCCGCTCCTTGAGGCCGGGGAGGCAGGCGCGGGTCATCCGCAGCGTGCCGAGCAGATTGACGTCGATGACCGACTGCCACGTGGCGAAGTCGGCGTCCTCGATCCCGCCGAAGTAGCTGTCCCAGGCGGCGACATGGACCACCGCGTCGATCCGTCCGAACCGCTCCAGCGCCAGTGCGGCGAGCGCCTCGCACTGCGCCTCGTCCGTGATGTCGGTGGCCAGATGGGCGGTGCGCCGGCCTTCCGGGTCGATCTCCGCGGCCGACTTGGCGAGATTCGCGGTGGTACGCGCCCCGAGCACCGCGCTGCCCCCGTCCCGTACGACCGTCGCCGCGACCTGGTGCCCGAGCCCGGCGCCCACCCCGGACACGATGACGGTCTTCCCCGCGAGCAACATCGGTGGCCTCCCGGCTCTGGCAGTTCTTCTGACGGGGCGTCAGAGTAGGGCGCCGCTGCGGAGTACGGAAGGGGAACGGCATGAGCGACGAGACACGGAGTGACACCTACGCCGAACTGGCCGCGCTGGGACCGTACGGAGTCCATCCCGGCCACGCACTGATCACCATGGTCGAACCGCACCCGGGCCATGAGTACGCGTACAACCGCTGGTACGAGGACGATCACTACTACGCAGGCGCGATGGCGATGCCCTGGATGTTCGCCGGGCGGCGCTGGGTGGCCACCCGGGAGCTCCAGGAGTTGCGCTACCCGGAGAAGTCCGCGGTCGCGCAGCCGGTCGGCGCCGGCTGCTATCTGTCGACGTACTGGGTGACGGACGGCCGCTACGACGACCACATGAAGTGGACCGTCGGGATCAACAAGCGGCTGAACCGGGACGGCCGGGTCTACCAGGACCGCACCCATGTGTTCACGTCGTTCCAGGACCACGAGGCGACGGTCTACCGGGACGGCGCCGCGGGGCCCCGGGACTTCCACGCACTCGACCACCCCTACCGTGGGCTGGTCCTTCAGGTGATCGACGCCGAAGGGGCGGAGCAGCGGGCCGAGCTGCTGGAATGGCTGCGCTCGCGGCATCTGCCGAAGCGGCTGTGCGGCTCCCCGGCGGCGATGGTGACCGTCTTCCGCCCCACACCGCTGCCGGGCGACCGGATGACCTATGTGAAGCAGGTCGAGGGCGTCGACACCCGGCTGACCCTGCTGTGGTTCCTTCAGGAGGACCCGCGGGACTGCTGGGCCGGGCATTTCACCGGGCTCGACGCGATGGTCGAGGAATCCGGCCTGGGGCGGGTGGAGTTGGTGGCGCCGTTCATTCCGACCGTGCCCGGCACCGATCTCCACGTCGACCAGTTGCGCTGAGAGCCCCGGATCTCCGGCGGAGGCATTTCCCGGCCGGGTATTTCCCGGTCAAGCATTCTCAGGGCCGGGCATTCTCCAGGTGGCATTCTCCGGGTCGGGCATCGAGCCCCCTCGGCCAGGACGGCGGACCGGTCGAGAGGGCTACCGGCAACACCGGAATCGATGCTGCGATGCGAACGGTGGAAAGCATTGGTCAGGCGTCGACGGCACCCTTGCCGACGTCACGTACGAAGGCGTTCCACGCGGCGGGGACGAACGTGATCGAAGGGCCCTCGGGGGCCTTCGAGTCGCGTACGGCAATAGCCTGCGCGAGAGGGGACTTGACTTCGACGCAGGCGCCGTTGCCCCCGGAATACGAGGACTTCGTCCACTTGTCCGTAGCACCCTGACGAATGGCCATGTTCACTCCGGTTCAGAGAGTCGTGTGAAAAACACCAACAGCGTTCCGGTTGGCGTGATCGACGCTACTCGCCAAGTCTCTTGAGTGAAGGGGTCGTTCACTCGACCGGATGGTATAAACCACCGAGGTCTTCCACTGTGGGCGGGCGGCGGTGTACCTTGCCGCCGCCCCTCCCGTAACATCGCTCCATTTCCCGCATACCGGACTTTGTGGGCTGTCCGGTTTTACGCGCCCGAGCGCCCGGCGTACTCCTTCGCGATGTCGCTGATGAAGTGCCGGGTCTGCTCCACATTCAGCGCTTGTGCCCGCAGGTGCTCGTACATGACGCTGTACCGCTGCACATCGTTGGCTTTCTCCAGATACAGGTCGCTGGTGACGCCCTCGATGTAGACGACACTGGAGTCCGCGGCGTCCGGGAATTCCAAAACGGCGTACTGCCCGTTGATGCCGGGGTGCGCGCCCATCTCGAACGGCAGCACCTGAACGGTCACATGCGGCAGGTGCGAGAGCTCGACCAACTGCTCCAACTGCTCGATCATCACCTGCTTGCCGCCGACCAGCCGGCGCAGCGCGGACTCGTCGATCACCGCCCACAGCCGCAGCGGATTCTCCGGGGAGGTGATCCGGTCCTGGCGGCGGGCCCGGACGCTGACGCGCTTGTCGATGTCGGCAGGCGGGGCCTCCGGCAACGCGCCGTGGATCAGCGCCTCGGCGTAACTCCGGGTCTGCAACAGGCCCGGCACCACCTGGGGTTCGTACACCCGCAGCGATTCGGCATCGGTCTCCAGGCCGATGTAGACGCTGTACGGGATGTCGCCGAAGGCGTGCCACCAGCCCTGCTGGCGCGAGTCCTTGGCCATCTGCATGAGCGAGTCGACGATCCGGTGATCCTCGACCTCGTACACCCCGCAGAGATCACGTACATCGCGCTGGCTGATGGAGCGGCGGCCGTTCTCCAGGCGGCTGATCTTCGACTGCGAGACCAGCAGCCGCTCCGCCACCTCCTCGGCCGTCATGCCCTTGAGTTCGCGCAGTCGGCGCAATTCCTGGCCCAACCGGCGTCGCCTGACGGTGGGATTGACGTTGGACGGCACGGAAACGGCACCTCCGGCTATGTAGCTGTGCGTATCTACTGCTGAGCAGATTGCCACCCATGCCCCCGGCCGCGCTGGGAAATGGCGACACGCAGGCGCGCGGGGCAGCCATGATTCCGGCTGCCCCGCGCTTGGTGCGGCTCCCGAACCGGGTCTTGGGGACGACGGTGCGGCGGTATTCGGTTGGTGCTGCGCTGCTGCGGTGCGTGTGGTGGCTGGTGCGGTCCTAGTGGGCCACGGTGTGCGCCATGCTGCCACGGCGTGACTGCGACTGCACTTGCGGTTGCAACGGCACTCCGGCCGCCTGGTTACGGCGCGGCTGTGCGACCGCCCCGTTCTGGACGTCCATCACGGCATGCGCCACGAGTCCGCCCATCGGGTCGTGTCTGATCAGGTCCCGGAGCCGGGAGCGCGATGAACGCCCCTCGTTCCCGGGATACAGGTGCTTGCCGAGTCCGACCGCGTGGGCCAGCGCGGCGAGCGCCGCGGTCCGCGGGTCCGGCGGTACGCCGGTGCGGATCGCACTGTCCAGCCTGGATCTGATGTCCCGGCTGATTGCCGTGTCCGTCGCCTGGTAGCGAGTCGTCGGCAGCACTCCGCACATCTGGCCCGCCACGGCATGCACCATGCCGCATCGCTCCAGATGAGCGAGGTAGATCTGACGCAGCCCCAGCCGGGGCCCGCCAATCCAGTGGACCGCCCGAACCGGGCTGCCGCGTCGGCGCAGCAGTTCCAGTGCGGAGTCCAGAGTCGGATCTCCTGTCGGCCGTGGCATCACCACGGCGATACGATCCCCGTCAGGGGCTATCCGTCCTGCCAGAGCCAGCTCCACTAGCTGAGCTCCGGCGAGGCCGAGGTCGAGCGACTGCGGCTGCGCTGTGGTACCCGTGGCCGGGTCCAGAGCGAGCAGCAGAAGCTCCTCCGGAATTGTTCTGCGGCTCCTGCCCATCCATGCCTCCCCGCGTGGATGAATGACAGGGTGACCCCTCTCACATTGGTCTGTCGAGGGCGCCTGGGGGCTTTGTGCGGGAACCAGTAGGTATGTCGTTCCCGTCTTGCAACTGGGCCGGTGGTTCACACAGGACACTGGTAGATGGTTCGGACAGCGCGGGGATGTCCCCGCGCCGCATGGAGGAGGCATCGGTGGCGGGCGAGTCCCCCGACAAGTCGAAGCAGCAGAAGTCGTCGGGGACGGCTCGGAGCGAGAGCGATCCGAGGCTCGCCGTCCTCCGTGAACCGTCCGCCGGGGCCGAAGTCGGCGCCGGGACGGACACGGAGACGGCCGTTTTCCGCACGGGGCCGGTCCCGTCGAGCGACGGCGAGGGCTCCGAGAACGTCAAGGCGGATTCGGCGACGGCCGTTTTCCGGGCGCGGCCGTCCGGGGACGGCGAGGACGGCCAGGGCCCGGGGCAGCCGGAGGCATCCGGGGCTCAGGAAGGCTCCTCGGGTGCTGGGGACGCCGAGGACGCCGAGGGGGCGGGGGAGGCCACTGAGGGCCCGGAGGGGACCCCTGAGTCCTCCGATGAGTCCTCCGAGGCCGCCAAGTCCTCGAAGAACGTGGAGAGCGCGGAGCGCGTGGAGGTCGCGGAGTCCTCCGAGGACGTGGACGTCGCCGAGCCCGCTGATGCCGCTGAGCCCGAGAAGGGTGACGCGCGGCTGCGTGCGGCGGTCGCTGCGTGGGTGACGAAGGACGACGACCAGAGCGACGAGGGCCCGAAGGGCGACGGCGGCGCGAAGGCCGCCACGTCCGAGGACGAGACCGCGCCCGACGCGGACACCGACGCCGTGGCGGAGGGCGATGCGCCTGAGCCGGTCACTCAGGCCGACGGGGCTTCGGACAAGGCGACCGCGTCGCATCATGCCGATGCCGATGCCGCAGACGAGCCGTCCGATGACGCCCCCGAGGACGCCGAAACGGCAGATGCCGACGCCGAGAACACCGCTGACGCGGACAGCAAGGCAGGCAAGGCTGACAAGCCGGACACCGCTGAGGACAAGCGCGGAATCGATCAGCCGACCGCCGTCTTCAGGGCGCCTGCCGCGCCCAAGGTCGACCAGCCGACGACCGCGCTGAAGATCATCCCGCCCACCCCGAAGCCGGGTTCGGACGCGGAGTCGAAGCCCGAGTCCGCCGCCGAGCGGACCAGCAAGTTCGTACCCCTGCGCGGGGACGACGTACGACCGGCGCCGGCGCCGGCGCCCCGCAAGCCCGACGCACCGGCAGCCGCCTCCGCCTCGACGCCCGGTACCCCGCCGCGCCCCGCCGTCTCCTTCTCCGGAGCCGAGCGGACCACGCAGCAGCCGATGCCGCCCAAGCCGCCGCTCGACCTGCTGGCCGAGCTGACGAACACGCCTCCGCCGCCTCAGACGCCGGTCCGCACCGCTGTCCGCCGGGTCAAGATCTGGACCCCGCTGGTCCTGTTGCTGCTGATCATCTTTGCGATCGCGCAGATGGTGCGCCCGCTCCCGGAGCCTGAGCTCCGGATGTCGGCGAAGCCGACGTACACCTTCAAGGGCAGCAAGCCGTCGCTGCCGTGGCCCGACGAGGGCCAGGGCTACATGGCGGCCACCGGACTGGGCGAGGTGGACTCGTTCGGCGAGCAGAAGGCCGTGCCGATCGGCAGCGTGGCCAAGGCGATGACCGCGTACATCGTGCTCAAGGACCACCCGCTGAAGAGGGGCGAGAAGGGCCCTTCCATCAAGGTCGACGCCAAGGCGGAGTCGGACGGCAAGCTGGACTCGGAGGGCGAGTCGACGCTCAACACCGTGAAGGCCGGTGACGAGCTCACGGAGCAGGAGGCACTCTCCGCGATAATGATCCCCTCCGCGAACAACATCGCGCGGCTGCTGGCGCGCTGGGACGCGGGTTCCGAGGAGGCGTTCGTCAAGAAGATGAACGACACCGCCAAGTCGCTCGGCATGACGAACACCACCTACACCGATCCGTCCGGTCTCAACGCGACCACGGTGAGTTCGGCCGAGGACCAGGTGAAGCTGGGCCAGAAGCTGGTGGAGATCCCGGCGCTGATGGACATCACCAAACTGCCGTCGTGGACCGACCCGTCGGGCAAGAACTGGCGGAACTACAACACCCTCGTCCCGTACAGCGGCGCATTGGGCATCAAGACCGGCTCCACCACCAAGGCCGGTGGCAACCTGCTCTTCGCCGCGCACAAGATGGTCGGCGACACCGACCAGCTGATCGTCGGCGCCGTGCTGGGCCAGCACAAGCCCGCGATCATCGACACCGTCAACGCGGTGAGCAAGGAAGCCATGGTCGCCACCCAGGATCTGCTGACGAGCGCCAAGGTCGTGAAGAAGGGCGATGTCGTCGGCACCGTCTCCGACGGAATGGGCGGCAGCACCCCGGTGGTCGCGACCAAGGACGTGCCGGCGGTCGGCTGGCCCGGTCTCACGGTCAAGCTCGAACTGACCGACGACGGAAAGACGATCCCGCACTCGGCGGCCGCAGGCACCCACGTCGGAACGCTCACCGTGGGTGAGGGCACCAGCCAGGTGAAGGTGGCCGTCGCGCTGCAGAGCGATCTGGCGGAGCCGACGTTCGGGGACAAGCTGACCCGGATCAGCTGATCGACCGGATGGCCGAAACGGCCCAGTAGCGGGAAGAGGGTGCCGATCCCGGCACCCTCTTCCCGACTGCGTACGTGTTAGCGTCCCGGAGCAACTCAAGGATGCTCGGAAGGCGTCCTCACAGTCGTACGGGATACGGGGCCGGCGGATACGGGGAGACGGGGAGAGCCGTAGTGACCACCGCGGAGCCGAAGCCCGGCCATGAGGCGGCCGACAGCACAGACATGAGGGGCAGCAGCGGCAGCACGCGGACAGCCGCGCCCACCCCGGACGCCCCCGAGCCACGCACCGCGCCGCCCCGGCGGACCCGCGCCGAGCGACTGCTTCGGCACCCGGTGACGATCGCGACGGCAGCCGCCGCGGTCACCCACGTGCTCTGGTTCTTCTTCTTCGCGAACAGCGGCGGCGACCTCGCCGCCCAGGACGCCTGGGCCGAATTCGTCGGCCGGCACCCCGGTACGGCGTACAACCTCGCCTGGTACGGGGGCATGCACCCCGTCTCGTACAGCGTCGTGTCGCCGTATCTGATGTCGGTGCTCGGCGTGCGTACGACGATGATGGTCGCCGGGACCGTGTCGGCGGCGCTGACCGCGCTGATCCTGGTCCGGGTCCGCGCCGTCCGCAATCCGCTCGCCTGCTCGCTCGCCGGGGTGTTCGCGTATCTGTGCAACGCGCTGTCCGGGCGGGTGACGTTCGGGCTCGGCATGATGTTCGCGGTGGGTGCGGTGGCCGCGGTGTTCTGCTGGCCGTACCTCCGGTGCGAGCACCGGCTCCACCGGAGCAGCTGTCGCTGCGCCCCCCGTAGGAGGTGGGCGAAGGCGGCCGTCGCCGCCCCGCTCGCCGGGCTCGCGACGGCGAGCAGCCCCGTGGCCGGACTGTTCCTGGGAGTGGTCGCCGCCGCGCTCTTCCTGAACAAGCGGCGCCCCGGGGCGTACGCGCTGGGCCTGGCCCCGGTCGCGGTCGTGGCACTGTCCGCGTGGCTGTTCCCCTTCTCCGGTACGCAGCCGATGTCGATCGCGACCCTGTCGCTGCCGTTCCTCTTCGCGGTCCTCGTCTTCGTCCTCGTACCGCGCGACTGGAAGACGGTCCGTACCGCAGCCGGCGTGTACGGCGTCGGGACACTGCTGACCTATGTGATCGACTCGCAGATCGGCTCGAACGTGACGCGGATGGCGATGCTGTTCGCCGGTGTGGTGCTGCTCGCCGCGCTGCCGTACACGGAGCCGCGCTCCCGGCGCTGGTACGCGCTGGTTCTCGCGTTCGTCGGACTGAACTTCTGGATCGGCTTCAAGGGCGTCGACGACATCGTCCGGACCGCCCCCGCCGCCTCCTGGACACGTGAGCTGGCCCCGCTGGTCAATGAGCTGCAGGAGGTCGGCGCGGAGCGCGGCAGGGTCGAGGTCGTGCCCGCGAGCAGCCACCGGGAGGCGTCCGCGCTCGCGCCGTACGTCAATCTGGCCCGTGGCTGGAACCGGCAGGCGGACATGGAGCGCAACCCGCTCTTCTACGACGACACCCTGAACAGCGCCAGCTACCGCGAGTGGCTCGACCGCTGGGCCGTGCACTACGTGGTGCTGCCCAAGGGGACACCGGACTCCACCGGCGCGGTGCAGGAGGCGGAGCTGGTCGACCAGGGGCTGCCGTATCTGAAGCCGGTCTGGTCGGACGCCAACTGGCGGCTCTTCGAGGTCGACGGTCCGGTGCCGCTGGCCGATCCGCCGGCCACGGTGGACCGGGCAGGTGCGGATGAGCTGACCATCCATGTGAAGACGGCCGGCCGGATCCTGATCCGTATCCCGTACTCGCGCTGGCTCGCCCTGGTCGACGACAAGGGCAAGAGCGTGGAGCGGCCGCAGGAGACCGAGGAGTCCAAGCAGCGCGAGGACGAGAGCAGCCCGCGGACGTATCTCAACACCAACGGCTGTCTGAACAAGGTCGAGGAGGACGAGGACGGCGACGAGTGGACGGAACTGCTCGCGCCGCGGCCGGGCGTGTACCGGCTGGCCGCGCCCTACCAGCTGTCACCCGGCACGCCGTGCCCGGAGGAACTGCGCTGAATCCGGCCGCCGCAGCGCGGTAGTGCGAGCCGATCGTGCGCGATCCCTCCCTCCGGGCGTGATGCCCTGGCATGGTGTGCTGCCATGAGGTGCCAACGGTGCGGCGGTGAACAACGGGACGCGCTGCCTGGAACGGCCTGTCCGGACTGCGGCTCGGTGACGCGCACGGGCGGACGGGACCCGGTCAAGGGCGACACCTTTGCCGTGCAGCTGATCGACCGGGGGCGGGACTGGGGCGACGAGGAGAGGGCGGGCGCGCATCACGCGCCGGCGCAGCTGAAGGTTTCCTGCCGCTGATCCGGTTCGGAGGTTCGGGGTGTCCGGGGCCCGGCGGCTCGATGGCCGGGAAACGCCACCGCGGGGCCGACTCTGCCTCCATGGTTGTCGTATGAGCCTGACCACAGACGGAGAGCCACCCGGCCCTGTGCGGTTCTACCTCGCGTGCGACCGCAGCGGCTGCCGGGCACGGGCCGTGTTCGACCTGGTCATCGCGGAGCCACCGCCGGACATCGAGACCGACCTGTTCGGCCATGTGCTGCACAGTGCGACCGTTGCCTCCCCGTACATCGAGGAGCTCGGATGGATATTCATCCAGCAGGAGGGCTGCTGGAGCCCGAACTGCGCCTCACCGGGCCGGCGTCCGAGGTCGAAGGACGTCACGTCGTCCTGAACCCGAGAAGGGTCCGGAACGGTTCGGCCGGGACCGAAGCTTCCTGGATCTAGCGTCGGACCATGACGGAAACGAAGCACGCATCAGACGTACTCGACGCACCGGGCGCCCCCGATATCCACGACGCTCCCGACATCCTCGAAGACGCCCCGGCGACGGACGACCGCGACCCCGCGCAGATCCTGACGGCCATGGTCGACCACGTCCTGGACCTCGCCGCGACCTGGACCGCCTGGGACGGCCGCCCCGTCCCCGCCGACGACCGGATCTACACCCCGCACAAGGCGATCCGCCGCGTAGCCGACCACATGGTCGACCATCTCGCGGAGATGGAGGCCAGGCTCGTAGGAGAGGAGACACAGCCCGACCACTGGCACGCCTCGGCGACCACCACCGAGGCGGACCTCGCCCCGTTCACCGAGGCCGACCTCGACGAGGCGCGCAGCCGGCTCACCCGGCTGGCCAGGATCTGGGCGAACCGTCTGGACGCCCTGACGCCCGACCAGCTCGACAACACGCCCGGAACGGGGTGGACGTTCCGCCAACTCGCCTTCCACCTGGAGGAGTCGGCGTACTACGCGGACTCCGTGGGGGACCTGGCGGCGGACGGGGCATCCGCCTCCCGGCCCGACCGAATCCCGAAGCCATGACACCCGTCCCCCCGGCAACCACCCCGGCTGCCGCCTTCGCCGCCCTGCACCGTGCGGCCGCCGCGCCGTTCCTGATCCCCAACGCCTGGGACCACGCCTCGGCGTCCGTCCTTGCCGCGCAGGGCTTTCCGGCCATCGGCGCGACCAGCCTCGGAGTGGCGGCCGCGGCAGGCCTGCCCGACGGAGCCGGCGGGCTCGGAGCCGTGGCCGAGTTGCGCCGGGCGGTACCGGAGACGGCGGTGGTGATGCTCACGACGTTCTCCGAGGGAGCGGGTGTGCCGGTGCACGGACCGCTGAGCACTGCGCATATCCGCAGGGACCCGCCGGGTTCCGGCTCGGTGGGCGACCTGGCCGGCTAGCCGTTGACGCAGGCGTTGCCCGCCGCAGGATTGAGCACTCCGATGACGTTCACGGTGTTGCCGCACGCGTTGACGGGGATGTTCACCGGGGCCTGTACGACGTTGCCGGACAGCAGACCGGGCGAGCCCGTCGCGGTGCCCACGGCTGAGTCCTTTGCCGTGACGGTCAGGGTCGCGGGGTCCGGGAGATTCAGGCCGACCGTGGTGATGGCTTCAGGGCGGTTGACGTAGGTTCCCGCCTTGTCAGCGGTCACATTCACCGTGATCGTGCAGGACTTCTCGTCGGTGGCCAGGTCGCCGCCGTCCAGAACGATGGACGAGCCCCCCGCCGCCGCGGAGACTGTGCCGTTGCCGCAGGTCGTCGACGCGTTGGGGGACGGGGCCACGCTCACGCCCGCGGGCAGGCTGTCGGTGAAGCCGAAGTCGTCCTTCGCCGCCAGTTCACTGGTGTTGGTCACCGTCATGGTGAGCGTCGAGGTGCCACCCTTGTCCATGGTGGCGGGACTGAACGCCTTGTCCAGCTGAGGAGTCGCATCCAGGATCCGAATGTTGTCGAACGCGTGGTCATTTCCGTACCACTCTCCTTGCCCGTTGACCATCTTGATGCCCAACTGGCTGTCGTTGAACAGTACAGCTCTGTTGCTGGCGAACGCCCCGGCCCTCAACTCGCTTCCTCCGGGGTAGGGCTTGGAGTTGGGATCGGTGCAGGGATTGATGGGGGCGGTGAAGGTAGGGATGTCTGACCCGTTGCCGGTCAGATAGAACTTCAGCAGCGGCTCCGCTTGGTCGCAATTCACGGCGGCTGCGTCCACTGCGAAGGTGATGTAGCGGTTCGGCTTCGCGATCGGGATCGGCTGCTCGGTCCGGAACTCCACCCGGTCGGTGCCAGGTGGCACCCAGTTGGTGTAGGCCGCGACCACGTGGTTGGTCGGCGGATTCGTTCCGCCTACCTGTCCCAGCGCATTGGCCATGTCCTTCAATACTGCCGGGCAGTCAGGCTGATCAGCACCGGTCTGATTGAGGATGATGCCGTTGCACTGTCCGTGGTCAAGCCACGGGGGGTCGGCTGTGTATGTCTCGTCGAGCGGTGGAGCGCCGACGTAGTCCTCCAGGAAGATCGGAGTCTCGCCTGCGTTTTCGAAGTCTTCGACGAACACCGTAACCGGGGCCTGCGGGGCCCCCGGGGTGCCAGGTGCATGCCGGGCGTTCGCACCCGGCGACATAACCAGGGCCTGGGCCTGAGAGGCCGGTGGAGCACTCGTGATCGCAAGTGCCACCAGGGACACCGATGCAGTGCGCGTGCGCCAGGAAAGCTTTACTGCGGAAATTGTCGCCACCTCTTTTTCAGTCGTCACGGCGTACAAGCAACAGTGAACATGGGCGTATATGGGGCGGCCCGGATAATTTGCTATGCACCCCGAAAAATAGGTCGACCACATTCAAGCACGCGCCTCGAAGGAAAGGTGACCGGCCAGGTTGGCGATTGCATCTTTCACCGCGCTGGCCGAGCCTGGTTTAAACCTAAGAATTTATATCGAAATTTTATTCAATGATGCTCGGATGTGCGCCGCGTACTCGGGGAATTGATTGGTTGAGAAATAGCCTGCGCATTCGCATCGAGGTCGGCGGAACAGGTAGGTGGCCAAAGCCGTGGAACCGACCGGCCCCAGCCGCAGCGGGTGGCTGCCGTGGCGGCCAGGAACAGCTTCTTGCCGGGTACGTCCCGTACGCGGCCGATCTCCCCCGGCCCTCGGCCGGGGGCACCTCCACGGCGAGTTGTGGCCGTCACCGTCGACGGCCGGCCCTGATCGCGACGACGTGGCGGCCCACCCAGGCGGATCGGGTGGGCCGCCGCCGTGCGGTGGTGTGACCCGAGGCCGGTGCGGGTGTCAGAGTCTGTGGAAGAACGGGTCGTACGGCTCACCGAGGGCGGCCCGGCCGATGGTGGCCAGCACGTGGTCGTCGTTTTCGTGGAGCTTGTACAAGGCCAGATCGCGCAGGATCCGCTCCACCGGGCTCGGGCGGATCAGGCTGCGGGCGCCGCACGCGCGGATGACGTGGTGCACTGTTTCTTCCGCCAGATACCCGATCACATGCCAGGCCCTGCTGCCGGCGATCCGGGCCTCGTCGAGGCTGCCTTCGTCCCACAGACCTGCGACGTGGCGCAACCAGAGGCGGGCGGTCTCGACATTGACCGCCATGCTGCCCACCCGCTGCTGCACATAGGGATCACCGCTCTTGCCCTGCCGTTTCACATACGCGAGCCCGTACTCGTATGCGGCCAGGGCGCCGCCGAGGAAGCTGGCCGCGTACTGCGGGATGAAGGCGGTCTGCCACTGCCCGTCGAAGTAGCCTCCGGGGCCGCCGATGAGCTGCTCACGCGGTATGAAGGTGTCGTGGAAGCGCACCACGTGGCTGGCCGTCGCGCGCATACCGACGGGGTCCCACCACGACGTGTCCACGGTCACGGTCGGGTCCGACAGGTCGCAGGCGAGCAGCAGGAGCCTGCCGTGGACCTCCCGGGTTTGGCGTGCTCCGCCGGGGCCGACCGGATCGACGAGGAGGATCGCCCACTGTACGCCGGTGGCGCCGGTGGCGAACGCCTTGCTGCCGCGGAGGGTCCAGCCGTCCTGGACGGGGGTCAGCGTGGTGCCGAAGCGAGCGCTCTCGCCCGGCTTCGGGGTCTGGGGCTCACCGCTCCAGACGGCCCATTTCTCCCCGTGTTCCACCACGCCGGTGAACCAGCGCCGCTTCTGCTCCGAGGTGGCGAGGGCGTCGATGAGGACAAGTGAGTTGGCGTGCCCTTCCCAGCAGCGGGCCAGCGACAGATCGGCCTTGGCCAGCGTGGTGGTCATCTCCCACAGGGGGAGGGTATTGCGTTCCGCGGGGCCGTAGCCCAGGCCGCCGTACTCCCGGGGCACGGCGGCGCCCAGGAGACCGTCGGAGAACAGATCGTCGAAGTCCTCGGCGGGAAAGGCGCCCGTGCGGTCGTACTCATCGGCGCGGGGGGCGAATCTGTCTTCGGCGAGCTTCGCCACGGCGCCGAGAACTGCCCGGTCGTCGCCGACCGCCGGTTTGCGGGCCGGACGGGTGGTGTGGCCCAGGTCGTCGGTCATATGGGGGTGGCCTCTTCGAAGCGGAAGAAGTGGGCGCGGTACATCGTGTTCGGTATCTGGGTTTCGGTGGGATGGACGGTATGGACATCGATGGTCAGCAGGCCGCGGTTGAGGTAGCCGACGAGGATGACGTGCCGGGAGCCGAGCGGGCCTTCGGCGAGAAAGGCCACGGCCGCCGTGGCGCCGATGTCGTCGGCCAGTGGGACGGCGGGCAAGATGGCGCCGGTGACGGGTGTCGTGGTCGGTGCGAGCGCGCCTTGTGAGGGCTCCGGGCCGCCGCGCTCGGTGATCCGCAGCGTGAGCCGGCTGTGGTCGAGTGCGGCATCGACCACGTGGATACCGGTGGCGGTGGTGTCGAAGTTGACCCAGCTGCCTGCCAGCGGTGCCGGATCGACCTGATGTGCCGTCATGGCCGCGCCTCCGCCCTGCGGAAGAACGAGCGGGCCCAGTGGTCGGCGCCCCCGCTGACGTCGCTGAAGACGGTGCATGTGGTGGTCACCAGGATGCCCGTCTTGTGGTAGGCGCCTACAACGGTGCGCAGCGAGCCGAAGTCGTAGACCGCCGAGAACGACGAGGCGACCGACGGTGTGTCCGGCGAGGTGTACAGGACCGCTGGCGCCTCACCCCAGTCGCGTGGTTGCGGGCTACCGGTGCCGAAGGCCCTGACGAACATGCCCCCCTCGTGCCAGGTCACGCTCAGCCGGCGGGCGCCCTTCGAACTGCGCTGGTCGGTGTTGACCCAGTCGCCCACCAGCGCCGAGAAGTCCGGTGTGCCGGGTGGCCGCGGTGTGGCTGTTCCGGAAGGGGACGCGGAACGGGTCGTCATGGTGCCTCCCTGCTCGTAGGGTGCGTCGGCGCAAGTCCTGCTGATTCGGTGAGGTCGCGGGCATCGGGCAGCTCGGCCTGGCCGAAGCAGACGGAGTGCAGAGGCAGTGCCTCGGGCAGCGGATGGCCTGTCATCAGCTTGAACTGCTCGCGTACTTCGACGAACAGGACCTCCCAGCCGTCGATGCCGGTCAGTCCTCGGGCGCGGGTGGCGCCCATGAGCGCGGTCGGCGGATCGCGGTAGGCCATCTCCAGCACCGCCGCGTCCCAGTCGGCGGTGGAGACCGGGAACGGCTCCCGTTCCACCAGGGGCGTGGCATGAGCGAGCACGGCGTACCCCGCCGGGGAGAACCGGGACAGCGGCACATAGGGAAGCCCGAGACGCGAGGAGGCTGCCCGGCCCAGCGCAACCCCTCGGTTGACCAGGGTCACCCGGGCCCCGGCCTGGCACAGGGCCAACGCGATGGCCCGCCCGGCACCGCCGCAACCGATGACGGCGGCCCTGCGGCCGCTCGGATCGACTCCGGCCCGGGCAAGGGTGTGCAGGGCAGCGGCCGAGTCGGTGGTGGCCGCGCGCCAGCGCCCTGCGTCGAGGAACAGCAGGTTTGCCGCCCCGCACCCCCGTGCCTCCGGGTCGGCGATATCGGCTGCTTCGAGCGCGCTCTCCTTGTGAGGGGCGATCACGGTCAGCCCGCGCAGCGGCGGTCCGCCCAGCGCCCCGAAGTCCATGGCCCGGTGCCAGAATCGGGAGAACACATCCACCTGGAAAGGCAGGTAGAGGGCGGGCAGCCTCAACTCCCGCAACGCCGCGTTGTGCAGCCGGGGCGACAACGACCGCCCTGGGGCACGCCCGGCAATGCCGAACAGGCCGCCGAGCGGGGGCAGCGCGGGCAGGCCGTAGTCGGTGAGGAGTTGGCTCACGCTGGGCATTCCGTCCGCCCCGGGGACACCAGCCCGGCCGAAGACCACGGGTGCCCCCAGCCACGGCGCCAGCACCCTGGTCCAGGTGCCGGCCGGACCGGACGCGAACGCCGTCACATCGGTACGTCCGAGCCCGGTGAGCAGCAGCGGCGCGGCCCATTCGCCCTGTGCGCCCGACTGCGGCACGAGGAGGTACTGGGCCGCTGGTACGGCGGTCATCGCGGCGAACCGCTCCAGCAGTGCCCCCGAGGCATGGAGCAGACCGGCCCGGAGGCCGGGGTCGGCCCGTTGCGCAGGGCTTGGGGGCGCGTGCCAGGAGATACGCCGCTGCTTGGCCGGGATGCCCGCCAGCAACGCCGGCGCCACGTCGTCCATGGCCTCCAGATCGACCAGGTCGTAGTGGTCCGCTGCGCGCAGCAGCCGGGTGCGCCGCTCGACCGGGCCGGCGGCCGAGCGGCCGCCGTGTCGCCGCGAGCGCGAACTGTAGGTCAGCGGCCCGGGAAAATGCCGGCGCAGCCGGCGCGGATCGGGATCGCCGACCAGGTCGGCGCGGACCTCCAGCACGTCGGCCACACCTGCGAGGGCACGCAGGCGAGCCGCGGTGAGGTCTTCCGGTTCGGCGATCACCGCCACCACACGGGCCCGACGCCCGACGTCGGCACCATATCCGCTCGTCAATTGCGCCACTGGACGTACTCCTCCAGACCGGCCCGCCGCGGAACGAACCGATTGACCGGGGCCGCCCCGTCCGCGTACCCGACTGCCACCAGACCGTCGCGGAGCCCGGGCGTCATCCGTAATCACCCTCGTCCGAGAGCGGGGCCGCAGCGCCCTCCGGGCCGCCGACGAGCTCGCAAAGACGGACGTGCACGGACCGCTGGATGTGCCGGGCGCACCTGCGGTACACGTCCGGCGGCTGCCCCTCCGGATTGGGGATGTCACGGCGCGGGTCCAGGCACAAGGTGCGACCCTCGGCCTCGGGCGCCATGGCGATCACCCTGTCGCGGTGGGCTCGGGTCATGCAGTAGATGACGAAACTGACCCGGCAGAGTTCCGGGGTGACCGGGCGTGAGCGGTGACGGCGGGGATTCCCCCGGCCCGGCACCCGCTGCAGACCGAGTTCAGCGAGCGCGGACCGGGCGCCCGGAGTCATCGGGCTCGCAGGCTGCGTCGTCGCGACACCCGCGCTGGAGAACCGGAAGAGGTGTGCGACTCCCGCCTCCGCGGCCTGGGCCCACGCGATGACCTCGGCCATGGGCGAACGGGAGGTGTTCCCGCCGCAGACGAAGAGCACGCGGCATGCCGCGCCGGTGCTGCGTGTCCGCCACCAGACGGCGGCCGACGGGTAGGACAGGGCTCCCGCCGCGCCGACACCGAACGCGAGCGCGATGAGCTGAGAGGTCCCCGGAGCTTGGAGTCCGGCCAGCCACGCGAGCGAGAAGGAGGCGACCAGGCCGGACATCAGGCTGGCGAACGCCCAGGCCGGCACACCCCACGTGTACTCCCGCCGGTCGAGATAGATCAGCGAAGCGAAGACGAACAGCACCTCGTATGCCACTCCTATCCCCGCGGCCGCCAAGGCGGCAGGGGTGCCGAGGAATGTGGTGAAGCCCGCGCTCAGTTGCGGCTGCCCGGCCAGCGCCCCTGCCCCCAGCAGCAGAGCCAGGCAGACGGGTGCTGCGACATGCTCCTCCACGAAGTAGCGGCGGTCTGTTGCGACAACCCCGTTCTTGGCCACCCGGATCATGATCTCGAACCGGCCGAGGTAGCCGACGAGGTAGGTGAGGACGCTCAGCGCGGCAGCGAGCGTGAGGCTGTAGCTGTGCACATCGCCGAGAGCCACCGAAACCGCTATCAGGCTGAGGAACAGCGCTACCCAGGAGGATGTCGTCACCCGCCGCTTGCGGGTCATGTCGACCAATGGGGAGAGGACCAGGACTCCTCCCCGCATCAGCAACAGCATGAAGAGGATCGAGACACCGGAAAAGGTGTAGTTCATCGTGGTGGAGCCGATGATGAGCGACGCGAAGAAGCCGGCCACCAGCGTCTCCCGGCCCGGTACCGGGATCCGTGCGCGGCCGATCCTGCTCCGCCGCATATGCCGCCACCGACCCGTGAGGCCGAGGAAGACGGTCATCGCCGCGAGCTGTCCGAGGACGGCTGCGGGCATCAGCTCGAAGCCGTTGACCGGCTGGGTCGACAGCGGAGTCACTCCGCTGGACAGTGCCTTCACCAGCATGGCGTAGGGAATGTACGAGACGAAGTATCCGAAGGTAAGCCAGCCCATGTGCATTACCCGTCGTTGATCGAACGTCTAGGTCTCAAACATGGTGAGTCCGGGATCGACACGCCTGACCGACACCTGGCCGGAGCACATGCCGGGTAGCTTTCTGAACGGTTGACCGCCGCGCACAAGGCAGTCGCGAATTCTGCCCCTTTGTCGAAGGGCGTATTGTGGACAGCCGCGAATTCTCGAGACCGCTTGAGAAAAACAAGCCGCGCCTCCTCGGGAGTGCGCGAATTCCGTGGCCCGGCAGGAGTTCCCTACCAGCCAGTCCCGTGCGCCTTTCAAAAAGGCTACCTCCGGCAGGCATACACGGCCAGCGCATGCGGCGCACGCACCCGGCCCTTCGCCTTCCCCGGCGGCGCATCTGTCTCCTGCCCTTGGGTGAGTACGGTTCCGGAAGTCCGTCCTGGCAGGTCAGGCTGCATGTTCGTCTCTGTGGAGGACGCCGCCGATCGATGGTCGCGGGCCCGCGATACACACGTCCTCGACGGCGCGATTGCGCAACTCGGAGAGGGTCTTGTCAACTCGCCCGGTAAGCCGCCCGCCAAGGAGATGATCAGCATCACGATGGACGTCCATACCCACGTCGTCCACGACACCCAGCGGGAGGCGATCAGCCACATGGACCGCCTGCTCAAGCGCCGTCTGCCGGGTGCCTGAGACACGACTGCCGTCAAATGATGCCGCCAAAAGGTCCCGGACCGTGATCGGATGCTGTTGGTTAATCCGGATTGACCAACAGCATCCGTGATCGGTCCGGGGCCTTTTCCCTGGTGCCCCCCGGCAGGATTCGAACCTGCGACACCCGCTTTGGGAGTTTTCCCTGATCAAGGCTGCGGCCTGCGCAAATGCCAGTCGCAGTAACGTCTGGCCTCGGAAAACTCCCCTCCGTAGTTCTCACGTGTTCGTGGGGTTTCCCGTCCTCATGTGTGCCGAATGTGTTCCCCAGGGATGCCTTCCTGGCAGGGTGCGGATCCCCTGAAGGGAAGACCTGGCCCGAGGGCGTACGGCTGACGCTTCGGGCTTCAGGGCCGGTAGACGCACTCCGCCATGGTCGCGTGCTTCTTCCAGCCCAGCGTCTCGTACAGCGCGCGCCCGGCGTCGGTCGCGCCGAGGACTCCGAGGCCGGCACCCTCGTTCAGGGCATGGTCGGCGAGCGTGCGCATCACCAACTGCCCCAGCCCGCGCCGACGGTGGGCATCCTCGGTCCGCACTCGGTCCACGACTGCCGCATCCCCGAGCACCGCCATCTGCCCCTGGGCCGCCTGCTCGCCCGCCGCGTCCAGCACCCGCGCGAAGACGACGGATCCAACGGTCTCCACCGTCACGGTGTATCCCTCTGGCTCGACCCGGTGGGCGGCCATGAGGTCGGTGACCATCAGGTGTCCGGTCTCCTCGTACGCCACCACCCACCCGGGGGACAGCCACGGCTCGATCACCTCTGGCTCCACGGGCATCTTCATCCAGGTCCGCGGCACGGCCACCGAGGCGCAGGCGCTGCGGACCCGCAACTCATCGGCCTCGGGCAGGACATGGCGTCCCACTTCACCCGGGCTGTCGGCCACCGCGATGTAGAACCCCCAGGGCATTTCGACCGGCGGCGGCGTCCGCCGCGATACGGCCCAGCCCGCCACCCAGGTCTCGACCAACTCCGCAACCATCAAATCCTCCCGTGCCACCAGCAGTTGAGTAATAGTTACTCGCCGAGTGTGCACGTTACATCTCCGTATGCAGTGGAGGCACCCTTCTGGTGAACGCCGCAGGTTGACACGTCAGCCGCGACCGAGATCGGCAGCACGGTCGGCGCTGTTACATGCAGCGAGACCGGAAGAGCCACGTACCACTTGGGGATCCGCAGGTCCGTGCTGGTGAAGCCGTCCCTCCAAAGGAGCCACACCCTTCCTGGCAAGACGTCAATTTGCTCATGCAGCGGGCTGGAGGCGGCGGCTGTTCCGACGGCGCGACGGGTCATACCCAGGTCTGACCTTGCAGTTCAGCTCTTGGTCCGACGCCCCGCAGGGGTGGCGAAGGCATCGTCGTCAGCATGACGAACCCGACGAGATCCATGGCCACGCCAGCCGCGACGATCGGCGCCCGACTGCATGGCGCGCTGCCTGTGGAGCGGCTGGAAGGCACCGGCTTCCTGGGACGTTGGGTGGGCGGCACTGCCATGGTGCTCGGCCCACTGCTGATGCTGGCCGGCGCGTTGCTGCGGGCCCGCTTCCATTTCTTCTACCCCGACCAGCTTGCCGCGTACGAGCGGCACCCCATCCTGATGGCCACCGCATACGGCCTCTTTGCCGCAGGCAGCTTGCTGCTCTGGCCCGCTGTGGCGGTGGTGGCCGCACGGATCGGGGCCCGGAGCGCCGGCTGGGGCTTGTGGGGCGGGGCCCTGGTGATGTTCGGGCTGTTCGCCCGCGCCTTCCACGCAGGAGTGGACCACCTGGCCTTTCAGCTGGTGGGTTCCCTGGGAGTTGAGGCTGCCACCGAGGCGGTTTCCGCCGGCTATGGCGCCTTTCACGTCTTCGCCGCGCTGAACCTCGCCATCCTTGTGGGGTGGATCGTTCTTGCCCTCGGGGCCTGGCGCACCCGGGTGCTCGGCCCGGCCCGCGCTGCCGCACTCGGCCTCACAGCGGCACTGCCTCTCGGAGTACTCAAAGGGACCACTCCTCTGTCGCTGGTGGCCTTGGCTGGACTGTGCGCCGGGCTGATGCCGTTGGGCCTGGCGCTGCTGCGTGAAGGGCCCCGTCCCAGCCGGAAGGTGGTGCTGCGCTGGGTGCCGCTGACCCTGGTGACGCTCGGGCTGATGGTGCTGCTCGGCCAGGCCGGCTGAGTGCACCCGTACAGGTACGGTCGGGCCATGAAGCTCAAGGGGCAGCACCATCTCTACGCCCTCGACCTCGGCGCGGCCCTGGCCCTGACCGCCGTGTACGTCGGCTTCGCCCGGCTGACCGCCGACGGCCAACCCACCTACACAGGTCCGATCTGGCTCGGCTGTCTGATCGCCGCCGCGGCCGGCCTGCCGATCGCCGTACGCCGTCGTTGGCCGCTCGCGGTCCTGGGGACCGTGCTCGCGGCTCTGGCCGCGGCGTCGCTCCTTGGCATTCCTCGTGAGCCGTACATCGCCGCCGGTCTCGCGGCGTACCTCGTAGGACGCGCAGAGCCCGCCCGGCGGTCCGTACCCGCGCTCGCGGTGGCGCTGCCGGTGGCGTGCGGCGCCGTCTACCTCAGCGAGGCGGTGGTCACTCCCGCCGAGGACTGGCGCGGTGCCGTAGGAGTGGCCGGGCTGGTGTTGCTGGTGGTCGGCGGGGCTTGGGGCGTGGGGTTCACCGTGCGTGGTCGCCGGGCCGAGGCAGGGCGGGAAGAGCGGCGCCGTTCGGAGCGCGCGCTGGACGAGGAGCGCCTGCGGATCGCCCGCGAGCTGCACGACATCGTCTCGCACAACCTCAGCCTGATCGCCGTCAAGGCGGGTGTCGCCGGGCATGTGGCGGAGGCCGACCCGCGGGAGGCGCGGGCCGCGCTCGAGGTCATCGAGGAGACAAGCCGTTCCGCGCTGGCCGAGATGAGGCGCACGCTCGGCGTGCTGCGCACCGCAGGCGCACCCCTGGGGCCCGTACCGGACCTCGACCGTCTCGGTTCGCTTGCCGCGGAGGCGAACCGGGCAGGGGTGGACGTCGACCTGACGGTGCACGGCACGCAGGGCCTGGCCGAGGGGACACAGCTGACCATCTACCGGATCGTCCAGGAAGCCCTCACCAACGCTGTCCGGCACGCCGCCCCGACCCGCTGCCAGGTCACTGTCGAGGCGGATACACGCGAGATCCGCATCGACATCGAGGATGAGGGACCATCTCCCGGGCGCCCACCGGCCAACCGTCAACTGCCGGGCGGACATGGCCTCCTGGGGATGCGGGAGCGGACGATGATGTACGGCGGCAGCTTCGAGGCAGGGCCCCGGCAGGAGGGCGGCTTCGCGGTGTCCGTCCGGCTGCCCGCCGAAGGGAAGTAACCAAGCATGACTGACGAGCCCCAGGTCCGGGTGCTGATCGCCGACGACCAGGCGATGGTGCGCGGCAGCTTCCGTGTCCTTGTCGACCACACGCCCGGCATGACCGCCGCGGGTGAGGCCGCGGATGGAGCGGAGGCCGTCGAACTCGCCCGCCGTGAACGGCCGGACGTCGTGCTGATGGACGTACGCATGCCAAAACTGGACGGCATCGAGGCGACCCGGCAGATCTGCTCGGACCCGGCCCTGTCCGGCGTCCGCGTCCTCATCCTCACCACCTTCGACCTGGACGAGTACGTCTACGCCGCCCTGCGCGCCGGCGCCGCGGGCTTTCTACTGAAGGACACCCCGCCGAGCGAGGTCCTCGCGGCCATCGGCGTTGTCGCCGCGGGCGAGGCACTGCTCGCCCCCTCGGTGACCCGCCGCCTGATCGCGGAGTTCGCCCGCCGCCCAGAGCCGACGCGACCGCCGAGCCGCTTGCTGGACGCGCTCACCAACCGCGAGCTGGAGGTGCTCGGCCTGATCGCCCGCGGCCTGTCCAACACAGAGATCGCAGAACACCTCCACCTGAGCCTGGCCACGGTCAAAACCCACATCGGGCGCCTGCTCGCCAAACTGCATGCACGCGACCGCGCCCAGCTCGTGATCGTCGCCTACGAGACCGGGCTCGTGGGCGACCGTCGGCGTGGAGTGTGACGTTCACAGGACGGACGGCCCTCATCGGAGCCCCGAGGCGCGCACCTCATGTGTACTACGAGTCGAAAGGCCCTGCCGCCCATCGGGACGACAGGGCCTCTGACTTGCTGTTTCTCATGCCCCCCGGCAGGATTCGAATCTGCGACACCCGCTTTGGGCGTTCGATCGGTCCGCCGCCACGGCTGGTGCTGGCCCACACGCCACGGCCACACCTGGCTGCTAAACGGTGCTGCTGTTCACCGTCGTTGATGTCAGCTACTGATGTCAGTCGCTGAACAGCTCCGGATACGGGCAGGGCTCCAGAGCTCGTCCGGCCGGTCGGCCCACTGCCACCAGACGTGCCGCCGTGGGCAGCCCCATATGCCTCGGTGGATCCTCTTGCCGTCATCCTCCCGCTGGCAGAGTGCCAACCCACCGAACCGCATCGGCTGTTCGCACTGAGGGCCGGACGGGCTCTGAGGATCAAGAGTGGGTGCTGACGGTCGGCGGGTTTCTGTACTTCACCCCTGTACCGCGGCTACGGAACAGGGGTGGGCTCCGATGAGCGTCGCACGGCAGCTTCCGAAGCCCGACCAGCATCAGATGTTGGCCAGGGCACTCGGGCCGAGTTGAGTACTTGCGCCCTGGTCGGATATGGGGCGAGCCGGAACGCTTGGGCCATGCGACAACGACTACTGAAACTCGTTCCCCAGCTGTTGGCGGTCCTCGTGCTGGCTGTGGTGACGCTAGGGGCGTGGGCTGCCTGGCTGGGCTGGGACCAGCAGCGTGACGTGCACCCTGATGGTTCGACGACCGGTCCGTACGAGGCGTGGCAGGTGATCGGGCTGGTGTTGACTCTGCTGGCGCTGGTGTACTGGGCGGCGTCCCGGCGCTACATTGCAGGTGCTGTGCTCGGCATCACGGTCGGCCTGACCAGTGCCGCCTATTACGACTGGTCGGACGACTCCAGCGGCCTCTTTATGGTCGGCGTGGGGATGGTCATGGTGGGGAGCCTCGTCGTGACCGCCGTCGTATCCGTCGTGATCGCCTCTGTGAAACGAAAAGGCCCCCCGAGTCGCCGTTGATGGCTCAGTCAAGCGCCGGCGCGAGGGCTTTGGAGCACCAGCTTGGAAGACCTGATACGCGCCACGCGGCTGACCTTTGGTTTCGACGACCAGCTAGTTTGCTGGTCTTCCGCCGCGAGTCCCCGTGATTGCCCGTTGCTTCCCTTCCTGTCGGGCATGCAGCAGGCACGGGGCCGCCGGGGCTAGATCTTGGTCAGGATCACAGCGATCAGCCCGGCGATTGCCGTGATCACGGCTGCGACCGCCTGGATGAGTGAAGCTCGGGAGGCTTCCCTGCTTGCGCCCGAGGCTAGCTCGGGGCTAAAACCGTCGTGGCAGCGATGTCACCATGGGTTCAAATCCCACACCCACCGCAGATGAACGGCCCCTGACCAGGTGAATCGGTCAGGGGCCGCTCTCTTTGCGCTGTCCGTCAGTAACCGTGGTTCCCCATCAGTTCCCGGCCGAACGGGCACGGGAAGGGCACGGGCACCTTCTGATCCGTAGCTCTAGCGAGATCGGTCAGCGACGGCCATTCCGGCCGCTACGAGGCCCCAGAGAGACGGTAGCGGGCGGGGGCGGGGGCGGTTGCTGTGGTTGCGGTACTGCGCTGCTGCGCCCCTGGACACAAACGCCAACGATCGTGTCCGGGCGGTTCGACTGCGCTTCAGTGAATGTAATCGCAACCAGGAACGACCTTCATGACGCCGCTGCGCGATCGGCGAACTCTCTTGGCCGGTCCCAACCAGTCGTCAACTTGTCTTGTAGTGAACGCTTCCGCGCAACGCCAGGAACGAGTCGTCACAGTTCTGCACGAAATCGGCTCTGAACTCCGTGATCTCACCCGTCCGGCGATCCGTCTGGAGCGCGGTAACGGTGAAGTATCCCATGGTGGTCGAGTCGTCAGAGCAGCCTCGTCCGTTGCCTGAGACGTAGACGCGGGCCGAGTCGGAGTCCATGTTGTCGCCGTACGACTGGCCCACCGTCAGTTGCTGCCCGGCATCGGGCTCCAGCGCGATTGACCACTGCTGCCAGAGGTCCTTGTCGATGCCGATGTTGACACCGCGACTGTCGCCGCTCAGATGGAAGCTGTACTCAGGGGTGGTGAAGCTGCCACTGCCACCGCCGCCGATGTACTCCCCGGGGTCGCTCGTGTAGGAGTACGACCCGGTGGGTGTCGGCAGCGGTCTGGCGGCCTGTGCCGGAGCGGCGGCGGCGAATGTTCCGGCGAGCACAGATACGACAGCTGCGCATGTGACCGCGGCGGGCCGCAGACGTCGACCGTTCTTGGTGCGATCCGAGCTGAGCATGGGTCCCCTTTGCGTCAGGCTATGAGCTTGTGCACTTCCTTCAGCGTTCGAGGCAGCACAGCCGTCACACGCACCTCTGGTCACAGAGGTCTGCCGGGATAGGTCAACGGTAGTCATGCCGCTGCTGCGAAGCTCTGTAAGGCGCGAGGATTCTGGCCGGACTGATGCTCTCGTCCGTGGGGCAGTGGCTGCGGTCGCGTACATGATCTCTGTGCCATCCGAACCTGCCAATGCAGGAGTAGATCGGTGGGAGCGGCTTTGGTCTGGCTCCGTGAGGCGTGAGATAGCGACCCCGCACACGCCGCCTATACCCACCACTCACCCCAGCTCCCATCCCGTCCGCCCCGTCGCCTTCCCGGACGAGATTCTGGCCGATGTCATCGAGCACCTGGAGCGCTACGCGGGTGCCGGTCGCGACGGCCACGTGTTCCTCGGCCCCCAGGGCGGACAGCTGCGGCGCAGCAACTTCCGGGATGACTGGATCAAGGCTCGCAAAGAGGCGGGCATCGCTACCGATGTCCACTTCCACGATCTGTGGCACACGGGGAACACCTTGGTCGCCGCCGGGGCGAGCACGCGTGAGCTGGTGGCGCACATGGAGCACAGCACCGCCCGTGCCGCGCTGATCTATCAGCACATGACTGCCGACCGGGACCGCGCGATCGCTGACCGGCTGGGGTCGATGATCCGGCAGCAGCAGGGAGACGCCGGGACGTAGTGGCACGTGTGTGGCACTGACGTGATCACGCGAAAGGGCCAGTTCGGGAGGATCAAGCCTCCGAACTGGCCCTTAGTGCTGTGCCCCCGGCAGGATTCGAACCTGCGACACCCGCTTTAGGAGTTCAGCCGCACCATCTGCTCGCCTGGTCGCCAGCCTAATAGCGCGGTGCAGCGCGTCTTCCGAGATGCAATCAAGACCGCTCCGGTCTGCTGGTGTTGCCGTCAGAGGCTGCCGTCATCGCGTCTCGTAGTGGGGCTGCGTGATGACAGGACAAGGTTCCTGAGTGCGACGGCAGCCGAGTCGGGTCTGCGGCGCGGCAGGGGGCGCCGCCGACCGCAGCTCGAGCGGGGGCGGTCGCACCCCTTGATGCGCCTGGCTCGCACAGACTCCTATGAAGCGCCGGCAACGTCGGATTGCAATAAAGCACGGTACCCCGAAGACATTTCCGTACTACGATGAAGTGGTCGGGGAAGATTATTGCACTGTAGAGAGTGTCAGAAGTGACGGATATTTCGCATTCCGCGTTAAAGTTATGGCGATCGATGGCGAGGTTTCAGCCAACCAATCAAGTTAATCGCATCGAGTTTTCGCCATCCTCGGCTTTCTCTGGGCAGGTAATTGAGCTCACTCCTCTAACCGTCCTTTGCGGCCTGCATGGGGCAGGGAAGAGTTCATTGCTTGGGTACATTGCCGAATGTCTTCACAGAGAGACCATGCATCCAGACTACCCACCCTTCTATAGGGGGAGCAGGTACTCCAGTCGACGAACGGAGATGCGCCCCTCCCTTAGTGGTGAGTGTCGCGTTTCACTCTCTCGGCCAGGTGGTCTTGTCGAATACGTCGTTGATTTCACGCAGCCTGCCGAAAGGGGGGCGGCGTCGGAGGTAGTGGAATCAGGTGGTCAGATTGTGCCGGATGTGATTAATCCTCATCTAGTGTCGGTCGAAATTAATACCTTCTTTCAGGAATTCTATCTGTCGGACCTGGAGGATGAGGAAGCTGCCGGGATCCCGGAGGTTCAGAAGAAAGCTGACCTTGATGCGCTCCGGGATATTTTGGGCGTGACGTATCAAGAAGTCATCTATATTCCCGTTGATGTGGGCCACGGATTCGATTTTCCGTACGTGAAGGCGAAGAAGGAGGGTGAATGGATCGACTCTCACCAGATGAGCCATGGAGAGTTGTGTGTCCATTACATCCGCTGGGTTTTGAAGCACCCGACGAACGGGGTCGTCCTTCTAGATGAGCCAGAAGCAAACATTGCACCGAGGGGCCATGCCGCCTTGTTGGATGAGATTGCTAGGCTAGCCCGGGTATCTAAATCTCAAGTCGTGCTTTCCACGCACTCTGCGGCATTCTTGAGCCGCGTCCCCCTTGCATGGGTGCGGATGTGCGTACGCCCATCTATGGTGCCCTTGATTATTGAACCTTCTCGCCCATCTGACCTACGAGACACTTTGGGGATCGAAAATCCCCTCAAACTTCTTATCCTCGTAGAGGATGATGTCGCCCAACATCTTCTGACCATGATTCTGGCGGTTCACTCGTTTCCCCTTTTGAGCGAATCGGAAATCGTTGCGGCGGGCTCGTGGAGTGACGTGCTGACGGCGACGAAAGCTGTGTTCAAGTCCAGCAGGATTTCTGCATTGGCTGTGCTGGATGGAGATCAGAGGAGTGAGGCGCCCGAAGATCTGCCAGTCTTCTTCCTTCCCGGGAACGAACCGCCAGAGAAGGTGCTTTTCAAATATGCTGCCACTCGGCCAGGTCAAATGGCAGACAAGCTCGGTTGCTCGCTTGCGTCTATGAACGTTTATATCGCAGGGATGCTAGGTCTGGAGCATCACAAATGGCTTACATTCCTTTCTCGGAGAACCGGTCAGGACTGGCACTATTGTTTGCGTGTTGTGTTCGATGTCTGGCATGCGGACCCGAGGAATAGCGAGGCATGCGAGGACCTGACCAGGGGAATCGAAGCTGCCGCCCTCAGCTTGCTCTAGCTGCCTCGCGCACACTCTGTCGGCCGCCATGGGCTCCCCAGCCCTCCGCATGCCACACGCCGCGCCCCGGGCCTGGCCCCGCCAGCTGGGGCGAAAGACAGAGAGGGCCGGCGCGCCCGCACCCTGCGCGGTCTTGAGGGAATAGAGATACTTCAGCCGGTGCTCGCACGGCGACGGCTTTCAAGACCGAGAAGCCCTCTGTACGCATCTGCCATCTGACCTGCGGGTTGTTCCCGCAGGTCCGCATCGAGGCGCCGCGCTTGGCCGCAGGTTGGCCACGAGGCCCCGGAACAGCCCCCTCCCTGGGGCTTCACTCTCACCCGCCCGCGACCGTCGTCCGGCGCCTCTCAGGCTGGGCACTGGGCAGGATTCACAGCATGGGCGCTGAGGTTGTGGAGCTAGACCCCGCGTCCCGAATCTGCTGTTCGACCAGCGTCCCAGCAGTCCCCGGCATGCAGGCGGCGCGGTCGCCAGCCCGCTCTGCCCCCCCGCTCGATCAGCCATGTGGGCGTCGGGCAGGGACGCCGACGCGCGGCGAGGGCCCCGGCTCCTCAGCGGTGCCCAGTGCCCGCTTGGCGCGGCCGGGCTCCGTCCGGGGGCGGAGGCTAGCTCCCTGTCGCGTCGGGTGAGCAAATCGCGATGGCGGCACCTCCGGTGGTGAGAGCGCCGGTGTTCTGGTATTCGATTAGCCAGGTGTCGCCGGGCGTGTTGACGGTGGTCCGTTCAGACCGGATGGGAAAGACCTTCCCGGCCAGGAAGAAACCGCCGCTAATCGCGGTCTCGCCGGCCGGACACGTGGCAGAGGCCGCCCCGAAACCGCCCGGTGGTGTCGTTGTGCCGTTGCTGAATACCTTGTGGGTGCTGATAGGGCCGCTGCCGCCCGTCGGACCGGTGGCGCCTGTTGCTCCGGTCGTACCTGCCGAGCCGGTTGCTCCGGTCAGCCCGGTTGCTCCTGTCGGGCCCGTCGGACCGGTGGCGCCTGTTGTTCCGGTCGTACCTGCCGAGCCGGTTGCTCCGGTCAGCCCGGTTGCTCCTGTCGGGCCCGTCGGACCGGTGGCGCCTGTTGTTCCGGTCGTACCTGCCGAGCCGGTTGCTCCGGTCAGCCCGGTTGCTCCTGTCGGGCCCGTCGGACCGGTGGCGCCTGTTGTTCCGGTCGTACCTGCCGAGCCGGTTGCTCCGGTCAGCCCGGTTGCTCCTGTCGGACCCGTCGGGCCGGTCGCACCAGGGTCACCCTGCTCGCCCGTCGGACCCGGGTCGCCCTGCGGGCCAGTCGGACCTGTCGGCCCTGGGTCGCCGGGCGTACCCGGGTCACCCTGCGGCCCCGTGGGCCCTGTCGGACCTGTTGCTCCCTTGCATGCGTCCCTGCCGGACTTCGGCTTCTTCTTGTGCTTTCCGTACTCGCACCTGTCGCCTGTGGCGTCGATTTGGTTCGACGCGCTCACGCGTTCATCCATGTTCTGAGCCATGGCCGCGGCCGGACTGGCCACCCCGGCCGCCAGGACCAGCGCGAGCGAGGCGAGCGTGCCGCTGGCCCGCCACTTGCCTCGACCGGGCAAAGGTCCCAGCCGGGCTCCCGTCCTGTGGTCAGGACTCATGTATGTGCTCCTTGCCTTTGGGGAATTTCAGGTCGATCCCAAGGGCGAGCCTGTCCCGTGGGCAGCCGATCGATCGTCACGCCCGGTCGACACGCGGCGGTTTCAGTAAATCGGAGCAATCCCTACGCGTCCGCGCTGTTTGATCGAGGCCAAGGCCAAGGGCGAGTAACCGACGAGGCGGCGACGGCCGGGCAGGTCAGTACTGTGAGAGACGCCCCTACTCATAAGCGGGAGGCAACACCCCATGCGTGGTCTCGGAGATCACCTCAGCATCGGCGTACGAATCGCGTTCTGCCGGAAGCCCCGCGGATACACGCAAGAGGCACGCCCCAACGTCGATGCATCCGCGCCTGGGCGTGCTCTCGTCGATGGGCTTGGTCCACGCCACCGCCATGGCGCAGTCGCCGCGGTGAATCTGCATGATGCGGTGAACGGCGATGAACGCCGACGTCCGGAGGTGAACTGAGATGGAAACTGAGACGGAGGGGGCGGGCCGCCGGTGGAAGTCGGGTCCGGCTGGACGGACGACGGCAAGTCGTACGAGGAACGGGGGCTCAAGCGGCGAGCCCGACGCAGCACCCGTTCCGTGCCCATTCCCCCGGTTCTCGTGGCTCTGCTGCGGCTCCACCTCAACCAGTACGGCGTCAGCGATGACGGGCGATTGTTCCGCGCAGTGCGCGGCGGGCGGATCGGCTCGAACGAGTACACCGAGGTCTGGCAGGCCGCCCGACAGGTGGCGCTGTCGGCCGACGAAGTCGAAACGCCGCTGGCCGATGTTCCCTACTCGTTCCGGCACGCTGGAGTGTCCCTGTGGATCAAGGCAGGCGTTGATCCCGTGGAAGTTGCCCGCCGCGCGGGGCACACGCCGGCCGTCCTCTGGAAGTTCTACGCCAAGATCCTGCGCGATCACCAGCAGGCGTCGAACCGACTGATCGATGACGCACTGGCGGAGCCAGGCCAGTAGGCCAGCCCAAGAGGGTTGGCCGCAGGTTGGCCACACGCGCTGGTCAGACCCGGTACACACCCGATCCGGGGTGAGACAGGGTGAACACAGAAGGGGTGTCTCTCAGTGAGAGACACCCCTTCTGACCAGCACCTACGCTGACCTGGGCGGTGGGTGTGGGATTTGAACCCACGGTGACATCGCTGCCACGACGGTTTTCAAGAGCGCTGCGGATGAAGCGAATTCACCGCCTCTGACCTGCGAATACGCTTCAAGGCGGGCCTGTACGACGGCGCCTGGCCCACACATGGCCCATGGCGCCCTTAATGCGTCGGCACGAGGCGACTCGTGAACCCCTCAGAACACAGGCGCTCGTAGGCCGCGGTTACGGAGTCCGGCACCTCCTGCCTGATCATGAATCCTTGCTCCGGATAGATCAGCAGCCGCTGCTGTGCCCCCACAAGCATGTCCAGCACGAGACGTGGGTCCTTGATGGAGTCGATGTACTCCGAAAGCGTCATGGGTGCTGACGCGCTGACGATCTCGACTTCCGGCCAGAGCCTGCGGGCTGTCGCGTAGGCTCGCCGCTCCTCGTACGGCTTGCTCACGAGCAGGACAGACGACACGTCGATGCCGCGCTCTGTAAGCAGTTCGCGGGAGAAGTTGATGTTCTGACCGGTGTTGCGCGCGTTGGGCTCAACAAGGATCGCCGATGCGGGAACACCCAGTGCCAGCGCCCGTTCCCGATAGTGCTCGGCTTCCCCTCGGGGCATCCGGTCGCGTGTCGTCCGGCTGGTCGCGCCCGTGAAGACGATCAACGGGAACATGCCGCGTTGATACAGATCCACGGTCGCATCCGCCACGCCCAAGTCATGGCTGCCGAGACCGACGGCGACCGAACAAGGCCGCGGTTCGTGGTGCATCTGCTGAAAGTCCCAGAGCTGTTGAGCGTCAGACCATGTCTGCACTGAGATCACTGGGCCGCCCCTTGCGCTGAATCGGGAACCTTGAAGTCGTATGCCCAGGCGAAGCGGCTCGCCGCGTGAATGCCGATGGCGAACTCCACCACGGTCCCGTCAGCCGTGTAGGTGGTGCGGTGGAGCTCTACGACCCACTCGCCGGGCGTCAGCTGGAGTAGCGCCGCTTCCTCCGATGCCGCAGGGCGCGCGAACAGCTCTTCTCGCATGTGGTCGATCTCGTACCCTGCGTCGTAGAGCACGCGGTACCCGCCGCCCTTGCCAGCCGGACCCGGCGTCGGGTCGACAAGCCGCGTTCCTTCGACGTGCTCGGGGCGGTAGTAACTGGTCAGGGTGTGCGTCGGCTGGTCCCCCTCCTTCACGAGGCGGACGCGCGCATACACCTCGGAGCCTTCCGGCAGACCATGCGCCGCCGCTACCAGCGGCGTGGCCGGCACACGGCTGACGTTCTGCGTCTGCTCGCCACGCTTGTGCGCGCGGCCCGACGCCACGCGGTCAGCGATGAAGGCGACCTCATCACCGTCACGCCATTTGGCCTTGTCGTACCGAGCGATGCCGAGCTACCTGGGTGCGATGCAGTCCGCGAACGCTGTACGGCCCGGCGTCGACCTCAAGTCGCTCATGGCCTAAGCCCGGTGGCTCGGGCCCGGCACCGGCACCATGACCGCTCTGCCGGACGTCGTGCGCGCGCTGGCCGTGAAGGAGCCGTCCACGGCCCGGCCCGCACCGCTCGCCGTCACGGCGCCCGCACCTACCGGGGGCGGGGAGTGTCGTCATCGCATGCCCGCCTATCTGGAGCGCGGCATCGCCATGGCCGAGCAGCGCATCACCGAGGCCCGCAGCGCGGTTCACACGACCGTCTACCGGACGTTCCTCGCCGTGCTGTCCGCTCACGGCCGGTGCGGCTGCCTGACCGACACCCACGTTGAGCGGCTGTTCACCGCCGCGCAGGCCAAGGGCGAATCGCCCCGGCACTGCACCGACGCGTGGACCAACGCCCGCACCGCACTGGGGATGTGAGCCATGTCCGAGGACGAGAAGACCCCGGCCCGTGAGGTCATAACCGAGTACGCGCAGGCTCATTTCCGGTACTTCCGCACCACCGAGGGAACCGTCTACGCCCAGCGGATCGGCCACCCCGTGGCCCGCCCGATCCGCTCCCAAGGCACGACGGCAGCCACCGGCAGGAACTCATGGTCGACCTCTTCAACGACGGGGTCGGCGTCTTCAACGGGACCTCGCTCAAGGAGGCGTTGGACTTGATCGAAGCACTGGCGCTGAGCAAGGACGTGCAGCCCACCCACATCCGCGTCGCCCCCGGGTTCGACGGGGCGACGTGGCTGGACCTGGGCCGCGACGACGGGCAGTCCGTCCGCATCCACCCCACCGGCTGGGACATTCGCATCCCCGACCCGCGCGAGGTGTGCTGGCGGCGCACCCAGCTCACCGGGGAACTGCCCCTGCCCGCCCGCGACACCGACGGCAAGGGCATCGATCTCCTGTTGCGGCTGACGAACTTCGCCACCGCCGAGACCGAGTGCCTGGCCCTCGCCTGGCTCGTCGGCTGCCTCGGCCCGTCCGTGCCCGTCCCCGCCCCCTTCCTCACCGGCCCCCAGGGCGCCGGCAAGTCCACGGCGGGCCGGATGCTGGTACGGATCATCGAGGGCATGACCGGCGACCTGCGCCGCGCCCCGCGTGATGAGGAGAACCTGATCACGGCCGTCGCGGCCGGGTGGGTCACCGCCCTGGACAACCTGTCCCATCTCGCCCCGGACCTGTCCGACCTGATGTGCTGCATCGTCACCGGGGCCGAGAGCATCAAGCGCGCGCTGTTCAGCGACGGCGACGTCGTGCGCTCCCGCTACCGCCGCCCGCTGCTGCTGACCGGCATCGACGTCGGCGTCATCCGCCCCGACCTCGCAGAACGACTCCTGCCCCTGCGCCTGGAACGCCCCACGGTGCGGCGGACCGAGGCCGAGCTGTGGGCGGAGTTCGAGGAGGCTCTGCCCGTCATCCTCGGGTCACTGCTCGACCTCACGGTCAAGGTCCGCGCGGCCGAGGCGGAGACCCCCACGGACCTGAGGATGGCGGACTTCGCGCACCTGTGCGCGCAGCTCGACGCCGCGATGAGTTTCCAGACGCTCAACGCCTACCGGACCAGCCTGGACGACCTCAACGACGACGTCATCGAAGGCGACCTGCTCGCGCAGACCGTCCTCAAGCACGCCGCCACCCTCGACCCGGGCGCAGAGCAGCGCATGACCTCCTCGGAGTGGCTGCACAGCCTCACCGGCCTCTACAGCGGCGACGACTGCCGCCCCCTGCCTAAAGGGTGGCCCACCACCGGCAAAGTCCTCTCGGACCGTCTCAAGCGCCTTCAGCCCACCCTTGCCGCGCGAGGGGTCCTCATCGACTGGGGGCGCACCAGGGAGGGGCGCTACGTCGAAATGACCCGCCGTCCAGTCCCGTCGCCGCACGAGCAGCCCCCGCTGCTCTGACCGGCCCGGCCCGACAAGCAAGAGGAGCACGCCTCCGGCCACGCGGGGGGACGTGCTCCTCTTGCTGTTCGGCGGCTTGCCGCCCAAAGGACGTGCCGCTCCGCGGCTCCGCATTCATGCCTTCAGACGCGCCGCACCACAACAGAAACCGCCCCTTTCTTTTTCCTAAGAAAGGAAGCGCTGCGTCACAGCGTCACCAGACGGCCCGAAACACCCCCTGAGCTGCTGTAACAGGCGTGACGCAGAGCGCTTTCGGCTGCGTCATCCTGCGTCACCTGCGTCACCGGGTGCGTCACCGGTGACGTACGCCTGCGTCACAGATGACGCACCTCCACGCCCCTGCGTCACCACAAAACCCCAGCTCAGGGGTCATGCGTGACGCTGGTGACGCCGTGACGCAGAAATCCGCACCTTGGACAGACACGCGCCCGCTCCCGATGTTCCGCCCTTGGAGGCCGCAGTGAGTTCTGCCCTGCCCACCACTCACCGAGCACTCACCGTCCCGGAAGTTATGGACGCGCTCGCCCTCAGCCGCTTCAAGGTCTACGACCTCATCCGCTCACGTCAGCTCAAGAGCATCAAGATCGGTCGATGCCGCAGGGTGCCCGCTGACGCTCTCCGATCCTTTATCGATCACCAGTTGGAGGACGCTGCCTGATGGCACGCAAGAGGAATCCGAATGGCGCTGGCAGCATCTGGCAGCGCAAGGATGGCCGGTATGAAGGAAGGGTGTACGTTCCTCAGCCCGACGGCACCCGTAAGCGCAAAACCGTCTACGGGTCCACCTGGGATGAGTGCGACACCAAGCGTCAGGAGCTTGTGCGCCGTGACCGTCAGGGCATCCCGACGCCGACCCGGTCCGCCAAGCTCTCGGAATGGCTGCCGTACTGGCTGGAGCACTACATCGAGCCGCGTCGCAAGCTCAGCACCTACGACAAGTACGAGGCACACGTGCGGCTCTACTTGCTCCCCATGCTGGGCACCAAACGGCTGGAGTCGCTGAGCGTCGCCGACGTGCGCCGGTTCATCACCCGGGTACAGACCGCCCAGACGGCCGCGACGGCGAAGGAAGCGCACCGGGTGCTGCGGACCGCGCTCACGGCTGCGGTCCGAGAGGAGCTGATCGCCCGGAACGTCGCATCACTGGTCGAGCCGCCGCGCGTGAAACAGCGCGAGATCAACCCGTGGTCCCTGAAAGAGACCCTGTCCTTCCTTGAGGCCGCGCGCCGAGACCCGCTGTACGCCGCGTTCATGCTGGCCATCTGCATGGGTCTCCGGCGCGGCGAACTGGTGGGCCTGCGCTGGTCCGACGTGGACCTGGACAACCGGGTGCTGCACGTCCGCCACCAGACCCAGCGCCGCCGGGGAACGCTCTACGACGACGACCCCAAGAGCCGTCGCCGCAGGGTCGTCCCGATGCCCGCCCTGTGCGTCGCACCGCTGCGCTGGCACCGGCTGAGGCAGCGGGAGACGTTCGCCGATACGGGCGTCGTCTGGTCCGAGGGCGGCTACATCTTCGCGATGAGGAACGGTCGGCCGGTGGAGCCGCGGAACGTCTACCGCTCGTTCACGCGGGTCGCTGCCGGTGCCGGTCTGCGGGTGGTCCGGCTGCACGATGCCCGGCACGGCTGCGCCACGCTGCTGACGGCGGCCGGCGTCGCGCCGAGGGTCATCATGGAGATTCTCGGACACAGCCAGATCAGCATCACGATGGACGTCTACACCCACGTCGTCCACGACACCCAGCGGGAGGCGATCAGCCACATGGACCGCCTGCTCAAGCGCCGCCTGCCGGGCGCCTGAGGCACGACTGCCGTCAAATGGTGCCGTCAAAAAGGCCCGGACCATGATCGGTCCGGGCCTTTCCCCTGGTGCCCCCGGCAGGATTCGAACCTGCGACACCCGCTTTAGGAGTTCGATCCGAGGCCGTTCCGGCTTCTGCCGTCGACTGGTGCGACGGCCGGAGAGGGGCGCTGGCGTACGCCCCCGTCCGGCGTCGTTGATGTCAGCCGTGGATGTCAGAAGCCTTCTGATCCGTAGCTCTAGACGGATCGGTCAGCAACGGCCATACCGGCCGCTACGAGGCCCCGGAGAGACGGTAGCGGACGGGGGTGGGTGATGTGGTTGCGGTACGCCGCTGCTGTACCGCCGCTCCCATCCGGCCGAGCGGTACCCACGCAGAGCGATGCCCTTCGTCACGCTCGGAAGCGCCCCGACGTACCCCACGCCACGCGCCGCGAACACGTGGTGCGGGCTGTCGGCGGTGCCGTTCAGCGGCACAGAGCACTGAGGTGCCTCGCCCGCACAGAGTGGCGAGCGTGGGCGGCGTTGATCTGAGTGAAGAGAGCGTCTGGCTGTCACTGAGCGAGTCACTGCCATCGGGATGTTGGCGTGCCATCGGGATCAAGTCCGAAAGGCCAGCGCGCTGTTAGTAGATGCTCACCTAGGGCGTGTGCATGGCCGGCATCGGCGGCTTGGCGGGCCAGGGCTTGTGCCTCCATAAGGTCTCCGGCCCTTTCGCGGAAGGAAACCAGGCGTGCTAGAGGATTCGGAACACCAGCGTCGGCGGATTGCCAGGCCAGGGCTTCAGCCGCGTTGCGGTCTCCCGCTTCCTCCCGCCAGACAGCCAGGACGTCCAGGGCGTACACATCGCCAGCGTCGGCGCCTTGCTGGATCAATGCTGCGGCTCTCTCCTGGTCCGTGTCCCTTTGCCCTTGCATGGCCTGGAAACCCAGCCACGTCAGTGCGTTCGGATTGCCGGCGGAGGCTTCCCGAGCTAGGGTCTCGGCCCCCTCGTGGTCTCCTGCTGCGTCTCGCTGGGCAGCCAGGAGTGTCAGGGCGTTCCAGTTACCGGCGTCAGCGGCTTGCCGAGCCAGGGCTTCCGCCCGCTCACGGTCTCCTGCTTCCTCTCGCCGGAAGACCAGCGCTTCCAGAAATGTCGAATCACGTTCGGCGGCTTGCCGGGCCAGTGCCTCGGCGTTCTCCGGGTATCCGGCTTCCTCATGCCGACGAGCCAGGAGCAAAAGAGCTCGTGGATCTCCTGCGTCGGCGGCTTGCCGGGCCAGGACCTCGGCCCCTTCATGGTCTCCCGCTTCCTCGCACCAGCCGACCAGGAGCCTCAGGCCTTCTGTGTCGCCTGCCTCGGCGGCTTGCCGGGCCAGGGTTTCGGCCTCCTCATGATCTCCGGCTTTCCTGTGCCAGTTGGCCAGCAGTAACAGAGCCTGTGGCTCGCCTGCGTCGGCGGCTTGCTGGACCAGGGTTTCGGCCCCTTCATGGTCGCCGGCTTCCCTGCGCCAGTCGGCCAGAATTCTCCAGGCCGACGGATGGTCTGCGTCGGCGGCTTGCTGGACCAGGGTTTCGGCCCCTTCATGGTCTCCCGCTTCCCTGCGCCAGTCGGCCAGGAGGCTGAGGACATGTGGGTTGCCTGCGTCGAAAGCCTGCCGTAGCAGGACTTCGGCTTCCTGGCGGTTTCCGGCATTCGCTAGCCATATGGCCAGGGAGGCAAGAGCCCGCGGGTCGTCTGCATCGGTGACCTGCCGCATCAGAGACTCGGCTTCCTGGTGTTTTCCGGCCTCCTTCAGCCACGTGACCAGGGTTTGATGGGCGTTCGGATGGCCGACGTCGACGGCCCGGCGCGTGAGGTGGTGCGCCCACTGCAGGCGGTATCGGGCATGGGCTGCACGGGCGACGTTGTCCAGGTCATCTGGGTTCGTGAGGTGAGCGTGTGCCGCCTGCCAGAACGAGGCGGGTGGGCACGCCAGGCGTCGGGTCTCACGCCCGTGCTGTTCGAGGTAGTCGGCCAACCGGAACACCGGACCCGGATGAGAGCCGGGTAGCACCACTGAGTGCAGCGTGTCCGACGGGCGGACGGTGACGCGGCGCAAGGGGGCCTGTTTGCCATGGACTTGTTCGGCCAGTTCGGCGAACGCGGCTTGCGCCCAGCCATCGGTCAGGTTGTCGTAATCGGTGTCGGTGAGGTAGCCGGTTGCGGCGTCGATGAGGAAGGCCTGAGGCAGATGCAGGCCGACACGGAGCCTGCGTGCATCCATCGCTGCTTGTAGCAATGCCCGAGCCGCAGGGGAGCCGTTTTCATAGCGACGCAGCAGCTCGGGGGCACCTGCCAGATCCTGAGTTATGCGCCCATGGGTATCGGCTCGTGTAAGAGCGTCCGCCAGCAGCTGGTCGCCGCCCTGTGCAAGTCGAGTTGCGGCGGCCAGCGACTCTGCATCGAAACCCTCTGGAACGCTTACGGTGCGTCCGGCCAGGAGTTCTCGTGCCCGGCTGTACGGGTCCGGCCGGCCGGTTGCGGGCAGGGCGGTGTACTCACGGGCGTACTCGGGCCAAAGGGTGCCCAACACCAGGACAGGCGTCCGCGCTTCATCGGTGAGCAGCGCGTGCAGTGCGGCAGCGATCTGCTCACCCACATGCGCATCGCCGAGATAGTGCTGGGCCTCGTTGAGCCAAATCACGGTCCGTGGCCAGACGAACGAGAGTTCCTTGAGCGCAGCTTCCGCGCGCGTGGGGTCGAAAGGATGCCACAGCTTCCACCCGGCACGGGCCAGCGGCCTGATGGCTTCCCAGCAAGCCCGGGTCTTGCCGGTTGATGAGGTTCCGGACAGGACCACCATGCAGCTCCGGCCCGCTTGAACCTGCCGCACCGCTTCGGCCAGAGTTCGGTCATGCTCCCGCGGTACGTAGCTTGGCAGTTGCTGCTGCCTGGGCAAGTCGGCCTCGCACGCAGCCGTGCCGGCAGGATGAACCTCCAGGTCATGAGGCTCCCACTGGTCAATAGGCCGACCAGGTCCCGGTTCCTTCTCGTTGGTCGGTTCAGCCTCTTCAATCACGGCAGTCCGCCGAAGTTTCAGTAACTCCTCCGCCGGCCGACCCAGAGCCATAGCAAGTGCGGCCAGTGTCCTGGCCGACGGCACCGGCCCATCAGGCTGAAACGCCTCCGACACGGTCGTCCGCCCCATGCCCGTACGGCGGGCGAGCTGTGTCTTGTCCAGCCCGGAAGTGGCCAGCCAGTCGCTCAGGCGCCGGCGTAGCTCGGTGAGAGCCACATCCGGCTTGCGCTGCTTGTCGTGCACCTGTGCCCCCACACCTTTGAGTGTTCGCCGGTGTGCATCTTCGTCCGCTGCGCACCCCGGCGTACGTCGTTTCCGCGACCTTCGATGGCGTCAACGGTCCATCGCCTACAAGGAGGCTGGCATGTCCGTCGCCGTCGTTCTGCTCACTGCCGCACTTGCGGTCGTCTTCGCGCTGATCGCCGCTGCCGGTGCGGGCAAGCTTGCCCGCCTGGACGGAGCAAGCTACCCCACCGCCGTCAAGCAGGCAGCCGGCGCGTTCGCGGCGGTGGTCACACTCGCGGCCGCTCTAACAGCCGCCTTTGCGGCCGTATTCATCTGATCTGCAGGCGCTCAGGAACGGATCGCGGTGGTGCGGGTCAACACCGACCTGTCTCCGTGGGACCCTGGTCGCAGTCCCTTCCATCGGCCCGTTTCCGGAGCTGACGGGCCAGCGCCCCGGCGGGTGGTCGCGGCCGGTAGGTTGGTGCCCCCTCCGCAGCAGGTGAGGCGGGGCGGGAGTGGGTTGCCCGAGCGGCCTAGGGGAACGGTCTTGAAAACCGTCGTGGCGGCGACGTCACCGTGGGTTCAAATCCCACACCCACCGCAGATGGAAGGCCCCTGACCAGGCAACCTGGTCGGGGGCCGCTTCCGTGTCCGCTCCCCGCCGGGCACCGTTCTTCCCCCTGGTTTCCCGCTCTATCGGGCACGGAAGGGGCACGCCTGGGCACGGCTTCAGGAGATTCAACAGGCTGCGAGCTGTCCGCCCGCTAACGGCTGATCGGGATCTCGTAGACGATCTCGCAGTGCGCTGCGGGCACGACGATGTCCGCCGTCTCCACGGGTCGGCCCTGATCGCTGTAGTACGTCCGCCGGATGTGCGTCACGAGTGCAGCCTTCTGGATCCCGAGTAGCGACGCCTCCTCGGCGGTCGCCTGCCTCGGCTCCGGCTGCTCCACCGCATGGCTGACGGTCACTCCGATCACGGCCATGCGGTTTACGACACCCGCCCCGGCGTGCGGCCCTCCCTCGGGGAGGACGACGAGTGTGCCGCCGGTGAGGTCGTAGGGTTCCCAGCTTGTCGACAGCTGCACCGGCCTGCCGTCCGCCAGGAACTCGTACGTCGTCCGCACGCACAGCTCGCCCTCGGCAGTCCCGAGCCGAGCGGCGATCTCCGCCGGGGCCAGCACCTTCGCGTCGGTCCGGCTCTCCCAATCGCCCTGCCTGCCAAGGGCCTTCATGTCCTCGCGGAACGGGGATCCGCCGGGCTGCTCGCGCGCCGATGACCGGACGACCCGCACGCGCTGCCGGGACTCGGCGACATACGTGCCCGATCCGGCCCTGCCTTCCAGCACTCCCTGGGAGATCAGCAACTCCTGTGCCCGGCGCACCACGTTCTCGCCCACGCCGCACTCCTGGCCGATCTGGGCGCGGGAGGGGAGGCGGTCTCCCGGTCCCCAGACGTGCTCCGCGATGCGCCGCCGGAGTTCGTCGGCGATGCGGAGATACGGCGGTTGCTCAGACATATGGAAAATCTAGTCCACTAGCTCTAACCTAGTTAACTAACTTCACTGAAAGTGACAGCTGGTGACGGAGGCTGCCCTGTGCCCGCTTCGGGAGTGACCGCGGCGGCCCTCGCTGCCCGTTTGTCCGCCGCTGGGCTCCTCGCGCGTGTGGAGGAGCACACCCGGTTCACGACGGTCGAGGCGGAAGTGCCGGAAACGCTCTCCGCCGAGTCATGGCGGGAGGTTCTGGACGTGGTGGCCGAGGCCGATCGATTTGGGCTCCTGGCCACCAGCTTGAACGGCCGCACCTTATGGGCGGTCGTACGCAAAACGGTCCCCACGACGGGCGATGTCGGGGGACCGGGCTATCAGCGATAGGAGCTGAACAGCGTGCTCAACCGTATCCGCCGTGCCGCCTCGCTTGCCAGAGAGCGGTGCTTCCCCAAGGGTCGGCATCGTCGCCCCCTAACGCCCTCCCGGCCGCTGGCCCCTGCCGCCTCAGCCGTGTCCGCTGACGCGTCGGCCGTCGTCCTGGGCCAGGCTTCCGCCGGTGCGGTGCACCGTCACCCGCTGAGAGGTGAGGACGTCGCGCTTGTCCGGCCGTACCTGCTGGCGTGGGAAGAGCGTGTACGGACGCGCGCGGTGGTCATCGTCCCTCATCTGCCGGCCGATGCCTGGTCGGCCCTCGTGGGGGCCTGCTGATGCCTCCTCGTCGACAGCCGCACTCTACGGACGCCGCTTCCGTCTCCTACCGCTCGATCGCGTGCTGGATCGGCACGCACCACTCCTGCATTGAGTCGTCCCCGGGTTTGGCGCCGACCGCCGTACCGGTGATCTACGAGGTGTGCGACTGCCCGTGCCACCCGACCCCCGACCCGTCTGTGCCCATGGAGGTGACGGCGTGAGGGACCGAGCCCTCGGAGGTGCGCTGGTTTCCCCCGTCGAGGTCACCGCGGCCACGGTGCAGCGCGGCGACATCATCCAACTCGGAGGCCGAGCTTGCCGGGTGAGAGACCTTCTCCAGCTCCCCCAGGGGGCCAAGCAACTGGTCTTCGAGTCGGGGGAGCTGCTGGCCATACACACGCGTACCCGGCTCGTCGCCCTGCGACTGCTGAGAAGGCGGTGACCGGCGCCGTGCCCTCTCGTCACCACGACATCGCCGACGACCTTCGCCACCAGATCACGACCGGCCGCATCAAGCCCGGCGAGCGCCTGCCGTCCGAAGTCGGCCTGGCGGACCGGTACAAGGTCAGCACAGTGACCCTGCGACGTGCCCTCGCCGTACTCCAGGGCGAAGGGCTTGTCGAGAAGATCCACGGCAAGGGGAACTACGTCCGTCGCCCTCGCCGCAAGATCATGTACGTCGGCGGCTGGGGCACGCTGGACCCCTGGACCGCGGCACAGCCAACGTTGCGCGTCACGGTTCGCAGCACCACGGTTCCGGCCTCCGTGCATCTGACGACGTTGCTGAGGGTGCCAACGGGCAGCCCCCTCGCGGAGTACTCCTGCCTCAGCCTCGAACAAGGGGTGCCGCACGGCCTGGCCCGCATCTACATCCCGCGCGACCTGGCCCCGGCCGGGCTCGACGACGACTCCGTGTCCCGGGAGGCGGTCACGAGATTCGCTGTCCTCGGCCCGTCGCCGGCCATCGTCCGTGAGACGGTCTGCGCCCGATCCCCCACCCCGGATGAAGCCTCGGCCCTCCGGATCGGATCTACCGCGGCAGTCCTCGCGATCACCCGTATCGCCACTGACTCCACCGGCCGCGTTATCGAAGCCGCACTTCTGGCTTTCCCAGGAGACCGCGTCGACGCCGTTTTCAACGCCCACCACGTGCTCGACGAGAGGCAGACCCAAGGATGACAGCACCGAACGAACTGCGGCTTCTCCCGTGGTCGGGCCCTGAGGACAAACCCTGCTACCTGAGCACGGACGACCCGGGTGGCTACATGTCCCGCCTGGCAGACAACATCGAAGCGGTCCAACTCGCCACGGCTGCGGAACTGTTGGAAGAGGCCTCGGGAGCCCTCGACAACGAGGAAGCAGACCGGGATAACCTGCGCCGCCTGGGCCACGACCTTACGGGTGCTCTGAGGGACGTGCTCCGGGTCGCGGTCAGCCGTGGTCATCTTCTGGCGGCGAGCGAATCTCACTCAATCTGAGAAGCGGTGGCGCGATGACGCCAGCCGACGACAGCCTCCTGCTGTGTGGGGAGGGGAACCCGACCGCAGAGCCGGGCTTCCCCTCCCCGTTGCGCTCTGTCGGTCCGGCTAGGCGCTGCGGACCTGAGCAGTGGGCAGACCTCATCGGTTCGAAACAGGGAGAGGACTACACCTTCGCGCCAGGCTGGCCGGATCGCCTCCAGCCTCCGGCATAACTGACTTTCCCTGCACAGACCCCTAGCACTTGCTTAGAGTGATCACATAACTTCAGGGGAGCGAGACACGCAAGGGGGGGCCTTGGACGTACCGTGGGAACTTTTGCACGAGCCCGAGGAAGACAGCGGTAGCGATACAGCTGACAGGTATGAGTACCAGTACCAGGTGGCGGCTCGGCACTGCTTCGAGTTCGATCGTGGTGAACTGCAATGGGTAATTTGCGAGTGGCACACAGACTATATCCTCTCCCTGAGCGGCAACCGCTACGTCCTCGTAAGCGTTAAGCACAGGGAACTCAATCAAGGTCTCTGGACTATCAACCGCCTGTGCGACGACGGCGGACTAAAGACGCTGTGCGCTAGGTGGCGCGAGTGCCGAACACCGTACCAAACGCGCCTAGCTACTAATGGCGCCCTAGATCGTGACGCAAAGCGGCTTTCCCAGGCCTGCGCGCGATCAGAGCTTCCAGCTCTTCGAGAGTTCGCGCGAGATTTCTTCGTCAAATTGGGGTGCCAAAGTGCTGACGAAGCCTTGCAATTTCTGCTATCTCTGCGGATTGAGTCCGAGTTGCCGCCACGTAAGTATATTCGGGCGGAAAACATCGAGGCCTACGCAAGGCCGCTGCTGGCGCGCTCTAAGGATAGGCGTCTTGAGAGCTCAAACGTTTATGACGCCGTCGTAGACGTCGTTCGGCAGGCAGCTAGAGCGGTGGATAATAAGCGGCCGCGGGCGTGGACAATATCACGATTTGACTCGCTGGACTCAAACATTCTCCTAGAGGAGAATGTAAAAAAACGCACGATCAATGCCGCGCGTGTCGCCGCTAGTATCGAACTGGTTCCTCGCTCCGGCCCCGCCCTCCTTCAAATCGACAACGACTCGGAAATGACAGCCGAGAGTCGCCTTTCCAAAAAACTCAGGCATGGTGGCATCGGCGAGACTGGGATCCAATCGGCGCGCAGAACACGACGTTCTTGGGCTACTTTCGAGGCGCAGTACAGCAGCCCCATCCCGCACGATGGTGACCTGGTCGATGACTTGAAGACTCGGGTGCTGCACGAAGCGGCTATGGCCGAAGCCGAGAGCTTCACGGAGAGCGCTCCATACGGACGTAATATGCTGGCGATTCTTCATAATAAATTGACGCCAGACGGAATTGGTGCTGCTCCTGGGATCCCCCTTGACCGTCTGCACCTTATGGGGCTCGCGTATCAATTGACTGACGAATGTCAGGTTTGGTGGTCCCCGGAGTTCGATGTTGACAGTGACGGCGAGGTGGGAGTCTAGTGCGTGCCGATGAAAGTATGGAATACCACCTTGCGCGTCTCCTGATTCTACTTTCTAGCTTCGGTGCACCTGGCTCGAAAGGTCTTGATGGGCTAACCAAGTTAGCCAAGCTCGATTTCCTGTTGCGCTATCCCAGCTTCACCGACCGACTGCTCTCCTTGAGAAATGCCAGCTGGCCCCTTGGATGTGAACCGACAGATGATGAGCTCGAAGCCGTAGAAAGCCAGTCGATTAGGTACAAGTACGGCCCCTGGGACAATCGATATTACCCTCTTCTCGGTAGGCTCGTAGGATACGGGTTGGCGGAGACCGTCAAGGGGCGCGAAACCGTAGCGATCCGGCTTACCTCAAAAGGTGCCGCCTTGGCCGATCAGCTTGCACGGAGCGAAGAATGGCAAGTTACGGCCGGCCGCTCCGAAATGTTGAGCAGCAAGTTCAACCTGCAGGGCACTCGATTACGGAAGATGATTTACGAATCTCTCCCTGAGGCTACCGAAACCTCGTCCCTAGGAGGGATCTAGTGGGGTCTTCAATCCGGATCAACCTGGTCACGGTCAAGACTGAAAATGAGCAAGCCGCATACTCTTTCGAACAGCCAGTCACCTTCATCACAGGCAGTATCGGGGTTGGCAAGAGCAGCCTGCTAGAGCTCCTAAAATACGGGCTCGGCGGCACGGCAAATCTCATGCCAGCCATTCGAAACAACGTGAGATTTGTCGAGGTTGAGGCTTCATTCCAAGGTCACAATTACCGCTTCATCCGCGAGATGGGCGAGACCACCCTCGATGTAGTCGACACAGAAACTGGCGAAATTATTGGTCCTTGGTCAGTGACTAATCGAAAGTATATGAGCAAGGCCAGTCAGGAACTGCTGGGGTTGCTTGGGCTACCCGCCGACCTGCGTATCCCCAAGCGAAGAGTCAAGCCAACAAGCGACACTGTCGGCATCAGTTTCTTCGATCTGTATAAGTATATCTACCTTGGGCAAAATGGGATTGACACCAGTGTCGTGGGGCACACAGACAGGAATTTGGACAATAAGCGCCGTGCAGTCTTCGAGCTACTGTATGGCTTGAACTCACCTGAACTTATTGATCTGGCGGTCCAGAGGGGGAAATGGCTAGACCGCGAAAAGCACCTGACCGCCAGCGCTGAAGCCGTCAAGGACTTCCTCAATCAGGCGAATGAGCCCTCCCCGGATCAACTTAGGGCGCAGGAAGTTGAGGCCCAGGGGGATCTGGAATCCGCCCACGAAATGCTCCAAGCGGTTCGAACCGAGAGTGAGGCGCTACTCAGTTCTCAGCGTGAAATTCGGAACCGTGTTGGTTCGCTGCGGTCGAGGCTAAGTGAACTTTCCGCCTTTCGTGATATCACTGCCGGCGACGTACATAAAAGCGAGTCACTTCTGGCTCAGCTGCGCCTTGAGCAACAGGCTATGCAACGGGTAGAGGTGGCACATACCGCGCTTAGTGGCCTCGAATTCTCGGCGTGTCCTCGCTGCTTGCAGGAAGTAGCGCACCGGAGCGTACCTGATGACCATTGCCTGCTTTGCATGCAACCAGAGAGCGTAACGGAGCGCAGCGGAACCGGAGAGCTAAAGCGTCTTTCGGGCCAGATTATCGAAACCCAGGCCCTGCTGTTTCAGGACACGAATGCTTTGAATTCCTGGACGGCAGAAATTCGCCGCGTCGAACGGCAACTGGCCGAGCTGACAATAGAGTTGGAACGTAGCTCATCGGAATTGATCAGTCCCCAACTCGAAGAAGTCCAATCACTCTCTATGCGCATCGCTCGCCTCGAAGCGAAACTGGAGCAATTGGAGGCCTCAAGTGCAAGGTGGAGTAACTACAGTTCCACCCTGGAGGAAGCTGGGGCTGCGGCAAGTGAGGCCGCTTTGGTGGGAGAAGCGGAAGCAGATTTGCAGGCGACGCTAACGGAGAACCGGACCCGAGTCTCTGACCTGTCGCGCGTATTCAATGCTACGGTCAGAGACCTGCGACTTCCGTGGTATCGAAGTGCTGGCATCGATCCCGAAAACTATATGCCGGTAGTGAATGGTGAACACTTCGAGGATCTTTCTGTTGGAGGGGCACGTAAAACTATCGTAAATCTGGCCTACCACCTCGCTAATCTTCAGTATTCAATTCTGCATGACGAGGTCGCATATCCTACTCTACTTATTGTGGATAGCCCACGGAAAAATGTAGGTCAGACCGAAGAAGACATCGCAGTCGGTCGCCAAACCTATCTGACTTTCCTGCGTCTGCAAGCTGAACATGGCGACGCGTTTCAAGTTATTGTTGCCGACAATAGTATTCCCGGGGACCTTCCACTTGAATATTCGGAGCTGCATTTCACATACGATGCTCCTGTGGTGCCGGGTGTTCCGCACCCTGGCGAAAGCGTAGAGAGGGTCAGCTAACGAAAGGTCGGCGGAGCGGGTTTGGCCGGTGTCCTGCCCGGTTTGGGGTCGAGCATGATCAGGGGGCCGTACGCTGGCCGGCAACTCGGGCAGGCTGTGATCCTGCCCGGAATTTGAACGAGTGGTCCCCTGGTCTTGCTCGACGCGGGACCCGAACCGGGGAGGTGGCTAAAGCCGTGGAGCCGACCGCCCCAGCCACAGCGGGGTTCCCCACCTTCTTCCCGCAGCACGTAGCGCGCCGCCGGGCGCGGCCAGCCGGGGCGAAGACAGAGGCAGGCCGCGCCGCTGAGGCGGCGCGCGCCCGCGCCGTGCGCGGGCCTTGATGAAGTAGAGAAAGTCTTATCCCGCTGGGATGAGGTGCTTGCCGTCGTGGCTTCGTACGTGGGGGCCGTTGCCGTCCAAGGCGTCCAGGAGCCTGATCGCGTAGACCTCGGACATGCGCTCGCTGACCTCGTCGGGTGTGAGCCAAGAAACGGCTGTCGACTCGCTGGATGTGCGCTCGGTGCCGCCGGAGGGCTTGCAGCGGAAGACCAGGGCGACGATGCCTCGGGTGGTGTTCTTGTAGACGCCGGTGAGTTCGTCGACCTCGACGTGGATGCCTGTTTCTTCCCAGACTTCGCGGGCTACGCCGGCTTCTGGGGTCTCGTTGAGTTCGAGTACGCCGCCGGGGAGTTCCCATGTGCCGTTGTCGGCTCGGCGGATCGCCAGGAGGCGTCCGTCCTCGCGCACCACTACCCCGGCTACGGATACGGAGTGCAGCGGCGGCGACGTTGCTTCCTGTGGTTGACTCATGTACAGGAGCATAGGAGGCATGGAAGGACTATGGGAACTGCGGTAGAGGGGGGCAGGTCCGGGCCTCGGTATGTGCAGATCGCGGACGAGATCGTGCAGCAGATCAGGGCTGGTGTGCTCAAGCCTGGCGACATGGTGCCGAGTGAGTCTGAGCTGGTGGAGCGCTATGGCGTGTCCGGCGGCACGATCCGTAAGGCCATGGTCGAGGTGCGGGCGAGCGGGCTCGTTGAGACCCGGCACGGCAAGGGCTCGATCGTGAAGGACCGGCCGCCGGTACGGCACCGTTCCTCCGACCGCTTCCGGCGCTCGCTCCGCCAGGGCGGCAAGGCCGCGTACCTCGCGGAATCCGCGCAGTCCGGCGCTACGGCCAAGGTGAGCGTCCTCTATATCGGGCCCATGGAGGCCCCCGCGGACGCTGCCCAGCGACTCGGCGTCGCTGCCGGCACTCAGGTGCTCGCCCGTCGGCGTCTCTACTTCCGCAACGGCACCCCGGTCGAGACCGCCTCCTCGTATCTCCCGTGGGATGTCGTGAAGGAGATCCCGGAGCTGTTCGCCGAGAACCCCGGTGGCGGTGGCATCTATGCCCGACTCGAAGACCACGGGCATGAGTTCGCCGAGTTCGTCGAGACGCTGCAAGCCCGGCCGGCCTCCAAGGCGGAAGCCACCGAGCTGGCGCTCAGTCCGGGTGCGCCGGTGGTTCACCTCATCCGGGAGGCCCGTACGGCGACCGGCCTCGTGGTTGAGGTCTGCGACACGCTCATGGCTGCTGACCAGTTCGTTTTCGAGTACCGGATCCCTGCCGACGACTGACGCTCGCTCAACTCCCTGCAACCCGTCGTGACTTTGATGTCGCGGCGGGTTGACTCATGTACAGGAGTGATGCACTCTTCTTCATGTCACTCATATACATGAGTGGAGGGGTTCAGCGTCTATAGAGGAGTGATCCGTTGTGCGTCAGATCCCCGTCGACACCTCTGCCGCGACCGTGATGGTCGCCAAGACCCCGCAGCCGAAGGTGAAGGACCGCCGTACCGGCGAGATCGCCACCGACGCCGAGACCGGCGCGCAGCTGATGACCGTGGACGTGATGTTCGCGGCCAACGACGAGGTGGAGATCCTTTCCGTCACCGTCCCGGAGACCGGCATCTCCGGTGACCTGACCATGGGCACCCCGGCCGCCCTCACGGGGCTGATCGCCCGGCCGTGGGAGAACGAGTTCAACGGCCAGAAGCGGCACGGCATTGCCTTCCGCGCGGTGGCCGTCACCTCGCTGGCCACCACGGGCACGGGCACGGGCTCGAAGGCGGCCTGAGCCATGACGTGGCCGACGGTCTTACTGCTGGTGGTCGTCGCCGCTGCGGGTCTCCTGCGGTGGCGGCGTCCCGCCTGGTACTGGCTGACCTTCGGGGTCACCCTCGCTGCCGTGCGGGTCCTGGTCCGCTACGGCTCGGTCATGGAGGCCTGCGGGCTGACGGTCCCCCCCTCGCGCTGGCGGCTGATGCTGGCCCGGATAGCCAACCGCCCGGTGCCAGAATCCCGCGCGCCGCGCATCCTGCGGTTGCGGCCCACCCACACCGGCCTGGTCCTCAGGCTCAAACTCCGCCCGGGACAGGATGCCTTCGATGTCGCCGCCGCCTCGGACCGGCTGCGCCACTCCTTCGGGATGTACGGCGTGACCTCCCGTGAGTTGCGCTCGGGTGTGGTCGAGATCCGGATAACCGGCTACGACGTGCTCAAGCGGGTGCAGATGCCGGCCAGGACCGACACCCGACCGATGCGTATCCCGGTCGCACTGCGGGAGGACGGATCGGTTCATTACCGGGACTATCGCGCCGTCCCGCACGGTCTGACCCTCGGCGCCACGGAGTCCGGCAAGTCCGTCTATCAGCGCAACCTTGTCGCCGGGCTCGCCCCACACCATGTCGCGTTGGTCGGCATCGACTGCAAGCAAGGGGTCGAGCTGTTCCCGCTGGCACGCCGGTTCTCCGCGCTCGCCGACAACCCCGACACTGCATTGGAGTTGCTGGAGGCGCTGGTGTCCCACATGCAGGACGTGTATCAGCTCATCCGCGCCGAGCAGCGGGTCAGCGTCGCTGTGCCGGACGCGGAGATCGCCGCCGACATCTGGGACCTGCCCGAGGATCTACGGCCGGTGCCGGTCGTCGTCCTGGTTGATGAGGTCGCCGAACTCGCCCTCTTCGCCAACAAGGAGGAAGAGAAGCGGCGGGACCGGATCATCACCGCCCTGGTCCGTCTCGCCCAACTCGGCCGCGCGGCCGGCGTCTACTTGGAGATCTGTGGGCAGCGTTTCGGCTCCGAACTCGGCAAGGGCATCACGATGCTCCGCGCCCAGCTCACCGGCCGCACCGCGCACCGCGTCAACGACGAGACGTCCGCGAACATGGCCTTCGGTGACATCGCGCCGGATGCCGTACTCGCTGCCATCCAGATCCCTGCCGAGACGCGCGGCATCGCCATCGCCGGGGACTCCACCGGCGGATGGCACCGCATCCGCGCCCCGCACACCTCGCTGCGCCAAGCCGTGAACGTCTGCAACAAGCACGCCGACCGCACCCCCGAGGTGCCCGCCCTCGCGCCCTTCCGGCCCGCGGTCGCCCCGCTGCACTCGGCCCGCGTGCCGCTGTCCAAGACAGCCCCCGCCACCGCCTGACCCACCCCTCCCACGGTCGGCGCGACCGTCCTTCGCGCCGGTTCCCTACCCCCGCCATGCCTGATCACAGGAAGGAGCCGTGATGGCCCGCCCCGCTCTCCGCATCGACGCCGTGCTCGTTCAGGCCGTCATCGCCGGGGCACTGTCCTTCGCCCACCTGCACGACCTTGCCGCCGCTGCCGGACAGACCGGCTGGAAGGCCTGGGCCTACCCGGTCTCCGTGGACCTGCTCCTGGTCGCCGCCTGGCGTCGGTTGCGCGCCGATGGGCCGTCCCGGCTGGCCTGGTGCTGGTTCCTCATCGCCCTGGTCGCCTCCCTCGGCGCCAACGTCGCCACCGCCGGACTGCTCGACCTGAACGACGTCCCGGCCTGGCTGCGCATCCTCGTCGCCGCCTGGCCCGCCCTGGCCTTCATGGGCGGCACCCTCCTCGCCCACTCACCCGCGGACCCCTCCCCGGCTCCGCCGGCACCTTCCGCTCCGGCTCCGGACCCCGCGCCCGAGACGGATCACGACCCCGTCGCCGCTGAGTCGAGCCGGGTACCCGAACCCGTCGCCGCCCCGGAGCCCGAGGAAACCCCGGCCCTGCCCACAGCCATGCCGGTCCCGGCCGCGCTGGTCGCCCACGCCCGCAAGGTCGCCGACGACCACCGCGCCCGCACCGGCGTCCGGATCGACACCGACACCCTCCGCGCCCGCCTCGGTGTCCCGCCCCATCTCGCCGACGCCATCGCCGCCCAACTCACCTGACCCGGAAGGGAACAAGCCGTGACCCGTGACCCGGCCGACCTGACCACCGCCGACTACCTCGACGGCGCCCGCGAGATGACCGCCGCCAACCGGCCCTACCTCGCCCACCTGCTCGCCGAGGAAACCGCCCAGCGCACCACCGACCCGGCCACCGCCGCCGGCATCCGCGCCACCTTCCCCCGACCCGACCACAACCCGAGAGGAAACCGACTGACATGCCTGCCCGCGACTTCTTCCACTCCGTGATGCGGATCGGCCCCGTACAGATCGGCACCCATCGCGACCGCCGAGGCCGGACCAAACACGCCGCCGTGTGCACCAACGACCGGTGCGGCTGGTCCGCCGACTACTCCAGCCAGTCCGCCGCACAGCTCGCCGCCCGCACCCACCGCTGCCGCGTCAGCTAGGAGGCCGACCCGATGAACGTTCCGCTCTGGCTCGCGCTGCTCGCCGTCGCCTACCTCGGCGTCAAGCTCATCCGCCCGCCCTGGTGGCTCATCGCCGTGCTCCTCCTCGGCGGCTTCCTCCTCGCCGACAGCGTGCTTGCCCCCGTCGTCAACGGCTTCGTCAAGTAACACGAACCGAAGGGAGAACACTGATGCTCCGCCCGAAGATCCCGACCAATCCCACGCCCACCGGTCACCTCATGCCGCCCGTGTCGGTGGAGCCGACCAGCGTCGTGCCGAGTGCGCAGGTTCCGTCTCCTGCTCCGGTCGCTGCGATGCAGTCCCGGCCCGCGTTGCAGCTCACCCCCGGTACCGCCCTCGCCCTCGTCGGCGGCGGTACGGCCGTGGTCCTGGTCGTCGGCGCCGTCCTGGTCTCCATGCTCCTCGCGGTCGCCATCACCGGCGCCTCGGTCACCGTCTGCGCCCTGGTGATCCGCTCCCTCGTCAACGCCGACGCCAAGCGACGCTGACCGGCCCCCGGGCGGCCTCGATACCGCCAAGCATCCGCCGCCCGGGCGCCATCCCTGTCCGATCTCACAACCGGAAGGAAGAACCCAGCATGGCGCATCGCGCCTCGCCCGTGCCTGCCCCGCTGCTCGACCCGAGCACCCTCGGTGACCTCCTGCGGGTGGCCTCGGCCCCCGACTACACGCGCTGGGAGGACCAGATCCGCCGTACCGGCGGCTGCTCCGACCCCATCCACCTGACTGGCTGGACCCTCCACAAGGACAGGACCACCGGCGAGACCCTGCACCACTACACCACCGCCAACGAACCCGGCGGACGCCTCCGCCTCGCCTGCGGCAACCGCCGAGCCTCTCGCTGCCCCTCCTGCGCCTGGACCTACGCGGGCGACACCTACCACCTCATCCGCGCGGGCCTGGCCGGTGACGACTGCCGCGACGTCCCCACCACCGTCAGGGACCACCCCCGCGTCTTCGCCACCCTCACCGCCCCCTCCTTCGGCCCGGTCCACAACCGGCCCGACCGCGGCGTCTGCCGCTGCGGCGTCCAACACGCCCCGGACGCATCGGAACTGGGCACCGCCCTCGACCCCGCCACGTACGACTACGCGGGCGCCGTCCTGTTCAACAACCACGCCGGACAGCTCTGGCAGCGCTTCACCACACGCCTGCGCCGCGAACTCGCCGCCCGCGCCAGCCTTACCCGCCGCGAACTCGCCGACCGCCTCCGCGTCTCCTACGGCAAGGTCGCCGAATTCCAGAAGCGTGGAGCCCTGCACTTCCACGCCGTGATCCGGCTCGACGGCCCAGAGGGGCCCGGAACGCCGCCACCTGCCTGGGCAACGGTCGACCTACTTGCCGATGCGATCCACGCAGCCGCGGCGCACTCCTACACGTCCGTCTCTGTCCCGTCCGCCGGGGACCAACCGGCCCGGTCCTTCCGCTGGGGAACACAGCTCGACGTCCGCCCGGTAAAGGCATTCGGCGACGGCTCCGACATCACCGAACAGGCCGTTGCCTCCTACGTCGCCAAGTACTCCACCAAGGCAGCCGAGAACACCGGCACCCTTGACCGCCGCATCGGGGAACTCGCCGAGCTCAACCGCCACCAGGTCCCGGACCACACCCGCCGCCTGATCACTGCATGCCGCGACCTGGACGGCCTCTACCCGGACCGGCGTCTCTGGGCCTGGGCGCACATGCTCGGCTTCCGCGGTCACTTCTCCTCCAAGTCCCGCCGTTACTCCACCACCCTTGGCGCCCTCCGCCAGGCCCGCGCCGACTACCGCGCCGCCCAAGAGGCGGCCGCCCTGGGCTTGGACGCCCGCGAACCGGACACCGTCCTCGTCCTCACTGACTGGCAGTACGCCGGCCACGGCCATACCCCCGGTGAATCCGCCCTTGCCACCTCAATCGCCCGGGATCTCCAGCTCAACCGCGAGACGGCGCGCGAAGCACTGCAAGACCAACTCGCCATGGAAGGAGCCGCAGCATGAACACCGTCGTCACTGCCGAACTGCTGACCGTGCCGGAAGTCATGGCGCGCCTCAAGGTCGGACGCTCGAAGGTCTACGACCTGATCCGCTCGCGCCGTCTCGTCTCGATCAAGATCGATGGGGCTCGTCGTATCCCCGATGTCGCCGTTCGTGACTTTGTCCTCGGCCAGATCGAGGAGGCTGCCTGATGGCCGGTCAGCGCAAGCGCAATCCCAACGGCGCCGGCACCATCACCAAGCGCAAGGACGGCCGTTACCAGTGCGCGGTCTACGTCCTTCAGCCGGACGGCACCCGCGCCCGCAAGTTCGCCTACGGCAAGACCTGGGCGGAGTGCGACGCCAAGCGCCGGGAACTGCTCGACAAGGTCGACCAGGGCGTGCCCGTGCCCACCCGGTCGGCCAAGCTCTCCGAGTGGCTGCCGTACTGGCTGGACAACGTCATCAAGCCTCGGCGGAAGCTCAGTACGTACGACAAGTACGAGGCGCATGTCCGGCTGTACCTGGTGCCGTTGATCGGCGCCAAGAGGCTCGAATCCCTCGGCGTCGCCGACGTACGCCGCTTCCTCGTCCGCCTGGAGAGGGAGACCACTGCGGCGACCGCCAAGGAGTCTCACCGCGTCCTGCGGTCGGCGCTGTCCTCCGCCTGCCGTGAGGAACTGATCACGCGCAACGTTGCCAAGCTCGTCGAACCGCCCCGGACCGACAACCGCGAACTGAAGCCCTGGACTCTCGATGAAACGCTGGACTTCCTCGTGGCCTCCCGTAAGGACCCGTTGTACGCGGCGTTTGTGCTCGCTATCGCCATGGGGCTCCGCCGGGGAGAGATCGTCGGACTGCGGTGGTCAGACCTCGACCTGGACAACCGCGTCCTCTACGTCCGCCAGCAGACCCAGCGTCGTCGGGGTGTCCTGTACGACGACGATCCCAAGAGCCGCCGTCGCCGTGTCGTCCCGCTGCCCGCCCTCTGCATCGCGCCCCTGCGCTGGCACCGGATGCGGCAGGCAGCTGCTCGTGCCAAGGCGGGGGAGCGGTGGCAGGAGTCCGGCTACGTCTTCACCACCCGCACCGGCCGCCAGGTCGAGCCGCGGAACGTCTACCGCTCCTTCACCCGCGTCGCCGAGTCCGCCGGCCTCCGCGTGATCCGGTTGCACGACGCCCGACACGGCACGGCCACGCTCCTCACGGCGGCCGGAGTCGCGCCCCGCGTCGTGATGGAGATCCTCGGGCACAGCCAGATCAGCATCACCATGGACGTGTACACGCACGTCGTGCAGGACACGCAGCGCGAGGCCATGAGCCACATGGACCGGCTGCTCAGGAGGCGCCCCGGTCGTCAGTGACTGCCGCCGTTGATGTCAGATCTAGATGTCAGAAGGGGGCCACCTCCGAAAAATCCGGAGGTGGCCCCCTTCTGAACTGGTGCCCCCGGCAGGATTCGAACCTGCGACACCCGCTTTAGGAGAGCGGTGCTCTATCCCCTGAGCTACGAAGGCGGGGGCTTGCCGAAAACTGTGCCGGAAACCCCAGTGGGGAATGCCGGGGCGGTTGAGGCAAACGCCCTGGTCAGGCTCTCCTCGGAGTGCTGTCGGGTGGGGTCCGGAAGGACGCTTTCCCGGGCAGGTGCCCTGAAGGTGGACTGACCGCTGACAGCCTAGCGGATAGGGGTTACCGAGGTCGCCTCCGTTGCCACTGTGCGCTGGTGCGCGTCCTTGCATGCCTTCTGACCTGCGAGTTTCCGGCGGGATGTCTGTGGATGGGACTCGATGTGGTCAGGTGTCGGCAGTGTGGGGGTGAGGCGGCATGTCCGTTCTGGTGCATAGCTCCCGTTGTTGCCCCGCGTAGCTGCATCACCTGACCAGGTGGGGGCGCGCCAGGATGCCGCTACGCGGACGCGGAAGTGGGAGAGGGCCTGGGGACGGGGCGGAGCTGCCGTTCGGGCAGCGGCAGGCAGGTGCCGACGGAGGGGGCGGTACCGGCAGGATCCGACGCTTCCGCTGAGGCCGAGGCCTTGGCGGGCGCGGAGTCTGCCGAGCGGTCGTGGGATGAGGTGTTGCTCCGGTGGCCGAGGGGAGCCGACTGGCGAAGGAGCCGCACCCGTTCAAGCTTGGCGGGTCGGCTCTGGCGGTCATGAGGGTCGGCAGGGGTGCGTCGGTGACGTTGGCCTGCCACCGGGACGCCTGGGAGTTCGTGGCTGCCCGGGTCGGAAGCCACTCGTAATCTCGACCGCCGGCTGTGGAGGAGCGTGCCGGTGGCCTGGTGGTGACGGCGCTCCAGGCTCGGCCGCTCACCGCTGTACCAACGGCGGCCGGGTGCCTTCCCTCAGCAAGTCTGCGTTCCTTCATGAAAGTGAGACCAGTAGAGGGGTGGTACCGGCCGTCAGGCCGGTACCACCCCTCTACTGCGGTTGGGCAGGGCTCGGTCCCCTGTCTGCCCGGGAGCGATCACGCGCTGTTCTGGCGCCTCATGACGGCATTGGCATGGCCTTCGAGGAAGACCTGGCGGCTGGTGGCGTTCTGGGAGAGGGCGAAGCCGAGGACGAAGACCTTCTGGCGTTCGACGCCGTACGCGATCATCCGGCGGTTCCACAGGCTGAGGTCGAACTGGCTGTGCACCGACTCGGAGTCGCTGCGGTACGGGTAGACCAGTTGGTGGGAGAGCGTCTCCTGGGGGATCTGTTGGAGGTACTCGGCGCGGTGAAAGCCGCGCTCTTGGTCGCTGGGGATCCGTCGGCCGGTCGTGGCGTCCCGGAGGGCGCGGTCCTCGGCTGTGGTGGTGATGCCGACGGGGACGCGGTACTGGTGGTCCCCGTGCCAGCAGGGGATCCTCAGCACGTGGTACCAGCGGCTCTTGGCTACGCCGATGCGGGGCTCCAGCCTGGTGATCGGGACGGGCTGGAGCACGCGGGTGCCGTCGTCGATGCGGACGCTCTCGGTGATGCGGCCTTGGTCGCACCACAGGTCGTGGCCGCTGCGGCACGGCTTGATGCGTTCGTAGAAGACGGGGCTGACGGAGCCGTGCTCCTTGTTGATCACGAGGAGCCCGCGGCGGGCCAGGGCGTCACGGTGAACACCGCGCAGCGCCCCGTCGTAGATGACGCCCATGCAGTCGGGCAGTGCCGTCTTGAGCTGGGAGAACTGGCGGACCGCGATGGCGGCCTCGTCCTCGTACTCGCCGCCCGCCACGTGCGCGAACGTCAGGATGACGCGGGTCCAGTAGCCGTCGCTGCGTCCGGAGGCGAAGAACCATTTCGTGCCACGTACCTGCCGTTTGGCCTTCTCGCCGTTCTCGTAGTAGTCGCGGGCGGCGGGGTCGACCCGGTGGGTGCGCAGTTCACCCGTGACGGGGTCGACCGTTTCCTGCTTGCGTGCCTTCGACGGTGCTTTGGGCACGGTGGCGTCACCCACGAGCAGCTGCCGGCGTTCCGGACGGCTCCATGTCTTGGGTGCCGAGGCGGGGAACAGGCCATGCGCCAGGGCCTGGTGGGCTGCGTATCGCCGGAACTCTTCCTCCAGCGCGTCGATACTCGGCACGAGGAGCGTCTTCACTGCGGACGGACTCGATGCCCAGGATGACTCGGCTGTGTGGAATGTTGCTGAGGCGCACGGCCGCGGAGAGGAACTTGTTGCCGTAGACGAGGTTGCCACCGCCTTCGACGGTATTGCTGGCGTCAGGGTCGACGCGGTGCGACCTGGTCTCTCCGGTCACTTGGTTCACGGTCTCGCGGTGCCTCTGTGAGGAGGGTGGGCAGGCGACGGTGGCATCTGCGTGAACGACCTGTTGGCGTTCGGGGTAGCTCCGGCTACGCAAGCGCACATCCGGCGGTGGTTTCCGTGGTACGCGAGGCCCTGAGCGTCGATCAGGATGCGTGGGACCGGTTCGTGAACTGCCCGGCCACCTACTCCGGGCCGACCGCCTGGCTGCGCCTCGGTGATCTCAGGACGCGGCCGCCGCAGGAGCACCTTGGCCAAAGCCACCAGGGAGCCGATGAGCGGCCAGGCGCCGAGGAGCTGTGCTTTCCCCGCAGCGCGAAGCTGTGCCGCCCCGCCGCCTTGTCTGCGGAGCGGCACAGAAGTCTGCGCTGCGATGTGTGTCCAACTGCAGTGAGTCAGCCGCCGTCGACGTAAGCACGTGCGGCGACCATAACGTCCTTGAAGCGCCCGTCAGCGATCACCGTAAGAGGGGCTTCGTCCTCGAGTTGGGGGTTCATCCCGATCATCCAGGCACGTGCTGTGTAGAGGCTCTCAGCGTCCTGGATGAGTTGGAACACCTGCAGGGCCGCGCGGAGACGGTCTTCGGCGTCCTGGCGTGGTGCTGAATCACCCGAAGCCCACTTGCCGACCTGTCGGGGATCGTTGATGTTGGTGATTCGAGCGGTCAGGCGCTGGCCGAGGTTGTCCTGCAAGAAACGGGCGATGTCCGCGATGGACATGCGTACAGTGGTGGCGTGGGCTCGCTCGGCGCTTGCTGCACTCTTGGCGGTTGCAGGATTGTCGGCTGTGGTGGCCATGACACTTCCTCCCTCGTGTTCTGACTGCCCGCCTGGCCGGTGGCCGACTGGTCGCATGTCAGGCAACGGGTGCAGGACTTGATTGCGGACAATTCGGCCTGCAGCACGTCCAATGGAGTGCAGATGCGGGCTCGGCGCCGCTGACTGATGTGACGCTTCTGATAGGTGGATCCGCGGGGAAGCGTGACCTCTGCGGACTATGACGGCGCTAGACGCCTGTGGTCAGCATCGCTGCATGCCGGTCTCGGAGGCAGATCCGGTGCTGGGCTGACTGAGGGGGTGCAGGCTGTGCAGGAGCTTATTGCGACGCCAGTTGCTCGGCTGGCTGGCCTGCGGAGCGCCGTCAGGAGGTATCAGCGCGATCGCAGGTGTGGCGATGGCGGCTGCTTGTAACTGGTGGCTGACTGTGTTCATGGCCCCTCCCCAATAGTTTCTGAGTTAAGGCTACCCAGAATCCACCTCTAACTCCACCGTTTTTACGCTAACTGCTGCCGCCTGATGGCAAGTCAAGACAGTCCGCCGAAGCGAGTTTGGGGTGCTGACGTGCGGCTTCGCTTCATCCTGTTGTCTGATGACGTCAGGTGGTTGCTGACGTTTCATTCGTTCGGGCTACGAGATTGGTGGAGGTTTCAAGGTGGGTGCGAGCGGGGTATGGCGAGTGTGGTGTCGCGGCGTCAGCGGATGGTGAGTCCGTACTCGTCGGCGACTCTCCGCAGCCCCTCAGTCTCCGGCCAGATCGGCTGCCTCTCCACCTCTTCCAGATCGACATCGCTGAAGATGGCCCAGCACTGTCGCATCCCGAAACGGGAGCGGTAGGCGATTCCGTGGATCAGCCGACCCTGTTGCGGGTCGCGCTGTGCGATCGCCCAGGCGGCGATCTGGCGCGTCACCCTGCGGTTCGTGCCTTGGACGTGTTCGGCGGTCAGGTCGGCGATGTCGAACTGCACCAATTCTTCCTTGAGCTCTCTCGACAACGTGCGCAGCGTCTGCTCGTTGTCGACATCTAAGAATCGCGCCTCCTTGGCCGGCTGTAAGCGCACCAGCGTGTGCCGGGTGCGCCAGTCCTGGGGAAGGTTGCCGGGATTCATGAAGTAGGGCTCGTTCCAGTCGTCGCCGATGAATTGACGCAGTTCGGGATCCACACGGAAAGGAGCCAGCGCCTCAGCGAAGCACCCGTCGAGATCGGAGGCGCAGTACAAGGTGCCGTAGCTGACCAGGCTCCACCGGTTGCCCCCTGAGCGGCTGTCGTCTTCCCGGCTGATCTTGTTGTACTTGCGTGGGTTCTTCGCCTTCCCCAGGCGCCACACCCCGCGTTCCGGTGCCGGTATGAGACTTGCCTCTAACGGTGTGCCCTCGCTCATGGGCCGCTCCTCGCTCAGGTATGAAGTTGCACGTGTCGTTACTTGGGTCTGATTCGTTGCTTGCCGTGTGCGCGGCAGGGACGGGTGTCGGCACGCACTGCCGGATGTTCGGGTGTCTGAACGCAGCCGAACGATCATTTTCTGCTGCTGGGCAGACAACAGCGACTGGTCCTGCCGATCCCATGAGGGGCGCACGAAGGATTTGAGGGGGCGCACGGCCTATTTCGTAGGCGACGGGGCCTCCAGGTCCAACTCGAGAACGGCGACCCCAGCCGCTCCAGCCATGGCGAGGACGACCTTGTTGACGGATTCGCCGGAGGGGCGTACGGACAGCGTGTGCACAGGAGTTCCCGTGGCCAACTGCAGGACACACCGAGACGTTGTCGCATCCCAGACCCGGATCGTGCCGTCCCGAGAGGAACTGGCGACGTAGGAGCGAGGGACATCAGCAGACGTTGTCCAGGTAGCGATGGCTTCGACGGCATCTGTGTGCCCTCGAAGCCGCTCGCCGATGGGTGCGAGGGCACACAAGTCCCATAGGCGCACTGTGCCGTCATCTCCACCGCTGGCGAGGAAGGGCGGCAACGGGGAGGTGCCTGAGTTGATGGCCACGGCATTGATGATTCCCTGCCGACAGTAGAAAACGTGCTTGGGCGCATGGTCTGTGGCGTCCCACAGGCGCACCGTCCCGTCAGTACTGCCAGAAGCGAACCAGTCCGCGCTGACTCCGTCGGATGCCGCCGCTACGGTTCGGACCGTGTAGGGATGTCGCCATAGCTGTAGCGGTCGTTCTCTGTCCAGGTCCCAGAGCCGGACTGTGAAATCGTCGCCGCTGATGGCCAACCGCCGTCCATCCCAGGCCGCAGTCGAGGCGAGGGCGCGTATGGGCTGGGAGTGCCCCTTGAGAAGGATGCCGGCAGCAGCACCGCGTACAGGGTCCCAGGACCGGATGCTGTGGTCAGATGCCGCCCAGAGGAGTATGCGCCGACCCTGGTTGTCTGGTGCCCAGCTGAGTGCAGACGAGGCATGCTTCGAGTCTCTGCCGAACGAGCCGGTGACCGTCCCACTGAGGGTGTCCCAGACCTGGGTCTGTGCGGTGCTGTAATTGACGGCCAGGTGCGGTGTGGCTACGGACTCCGGAGCGATTGCCGCAGCTACAGCGGCGGGCGCTGCGGCAGTGCCTCGGATCGCGTGGCGGATGGCATGCGTGTCCCAGAGCCGGACGGTGTTGTCCCGAGCGGTGGAGGCGAGTCGGTCACAGTCGTCGGCCGGGATCGTGCGCAGGGCGGTCACGGTGTCCGTGTGTCCGGTGAGCTGACCGGTCCTGTGCCTGGTGGCTATGTCCCACAGGTCGATTGTTGATCCTGCGCCGGCTGCGGCGAGCAGGTCCGAGCCGTCGATGCGCAGTGCCGCCAGGGCGGTGACGGGCTCTCCTTCCCCTCGGAAGGTGACTTGCGGACCTGAGGCCGTATCCCACAGGATGATGGAGCCGTCGCTGTGGCCGGTTGCGACCCAGCCCGGCGAGGTCGTGTCAGTCAGGCACCTGACCGGAGCGCCGACAGGGTACTCATGCAGTAATCGGTGATCTGCGGTGTCCCAGACTCTCAGCGTGCGGCCGGCACCTAGCAGCAACTGCCGACCGCCGGGGCCCACGGCGAGGGCCAGTGCGAAGGCGGCCAGTTCCAACGGGTGAGCGCTCATGTCGGCCAGGTGGAGTTCTTCTGAGTGCTCGCGCCAGAGTTTCACCGCCCCGTCACCGTTGATCGCTGCAACAGTCAACGTCCCTGCGTCGTTGCGGTATCCGGTGACAGCAGCGGTCCAGGTCTGCCCCCTGAACGTCATACGGTCAAGCAGCGTTCCTCGGATCGTGTCCCAGACGCGTACCGTGCCGTCGGTGCTGCCAGAGACAAGCGCTCCACCGCCGGTGGAGTGCGCCACGAAGAACAGGCACCGCACGTCGCCGTCGTGCGCCGGAATCCGATCGCCGACAGGTGTACCGGTAGCCGCGTCAATGAGCTCGATGCCGCCCGAAACGTTGCCCACAGCCAGTAGTTCAGCACCACCGGGCCCTTCGGCCGTGGCCAGCGACAGACTACGACGGCTGAGTGTCGCGAGCACGTTGGAGGGCGGTGCCCATTGTGACCAGAGAACGCACAGACGGGAGCCCGCGAATTCTGCGGCCTCCTGAGGCAGGCTTTGACGAGGAACACCGGGAAACCGCAAGGACGTGTAGGCCAGATGCAGACTTGAGCAGCGAGAGGGGAGATCCGCGTCCTGGACATAGGGCTCGATGGCAGCCCATGCGGTGAGCCATGCCCGGTCCGTTTGGTGGGCGTGCGAGAGACCGAGAAGTCCTCGGACCCCGTCGCCGGAGACCCACGGCAGCAGACCAGGAGGCACATGGCTGTCATCCAGTACCTCGCCGAGCGCGGCATGGTGAGCCAGATGCCGGATCAGATAGGGGTGCGGCACGGTCACTGCATCAGGCTTGATCAAACGTGCCAGTGTCGCCGCGATGCGTGCATGGGCCTGCTGCTCGCCGGTGTGGGCATTCCTCTGCTGCTCATCCGGATTCATCCAAGGCCCTCCTCATCTCGTGCGGCGGCTGGGGCCACTGGCGCAGCATCACCCCGAGTTGTTCGTGGGCGGGTCGGTACACAACGTGGTCATCCTCGATGTCATGCGTGAGGTATCCGGCAAGTCGACCTTCGAGGAGCCGTCGGATCTTCTCGTCGGCGTGATCGATACGGGCCTGCAGCAGCGCTGAAGCTACGGCCGGCCACACCTGGGCCCACGGCATCCCGCGCCCCAGCCCGAAGGCGGTGGCACGCAGCAGCGCGAGCGCCTCCTCCCTGTTCAGGCCGTCATCGCCGACCTGGTTGAGATCTTGCTCAAACAGGCCCACGGTGCCTCGGTCGAGCCGTGAGAGCCACAGCTGGTTGCGGAGCAGTGTGATTCCGTCGCTGCGACGCAACTGTTCGGCGGCCAAGCGGGCGTCCAGGAAAGACCGACCTGCATGACGTGCCACTCGCTCCGCTGCCGAGGCGATCGCCTTCGGGTCGGTGCCCCACGGCGCCCCGGCCAGCAGAGCAGCTACGTAGGCAGCGATATCCGCCTGTACCCCCTCGCCATCCGTGCGGACCACCTGCGCTGCCGGGAAGACAAGCCGGAGTTCCTGCAACAGCCCTCGCAGGCCGGTGGCGACGGCTGCCACCGGGGTGCCTGGGCTGGTGCTGCGGACCCCGATGAGGAGACGCAGGCAGCCGTGGCCAGAGGGTGGTTCGGCCGAAGCGGAGTCGGCAGCCTGCGCGGGGATGGAGATTCTGTCCGCAATACCAGGCCCGCCGGCATAGCCGACGAGAGGCACGAGAACATCTCGGACGCAGGCACCGGCCTCCGGTGATTCGTCGAGGCCGTCGACGACCACCGTGACTGAGCCCTTCTGACGGGTCGTGAAGAAGGTGCGCAGCCCTTCCTGCCATTGCCGCAGAGCATCTGCCGCAGGTTGCGTGCGGTCCCGCTCACCGCCCAGTCGGGAACCGATGGCTTCGATCAGGCTCAGCGGCCCGCGGTTGCGGGCCGACACCGCCACGTGGATCGATCCTTCGTCCGGGACGGTGTCTGCGGGCGCCTTGCTCACTGCCTCTGCGTAGCGAGATGACGCTCGGAAGGTGGAATCGCTGAGCGTGACTGCCCGGGCCAGTACCGCGGATTTCCCGCTGGCGGCGGTGCCGGTCACGATGAGGACGCCTGCGGGACCTCTGACGAAGGCCGTCAGCCGGCGGTTGAGTTCCTGGCGGCCGGAGAAGTACCAGCCGGGATCGTCCGGGCTGGCGCGGCCGCTGGCGCGGTCCAGCCAGTACTCCAGTTCCTCGGGCGTGGCCGCGACTTCCTCTCGGGCTTCTGTGACCACCTGCGGTTTGGGCCGGTAGCCAGGGTTGGGCAGGGTAGGGGTCGGGGCGCCGAGCTTGCCCTGGAGGACCGTTCGGGGACCCGCGAGTGAGAGATATCGTTCTTCGTTGAGTCGCTCGGTGGCCTGCTCGAGGGCCTGCATGAACTCGGAGATCGAGAGGTACGGACGGGCGATTCCGGCCGCGTCCTGAAACCACTCGAAGGCCATGCGCAGGACGATGGCGAACTCGCGGCCCAGCACCGAGGAACGGGCCCCGGTTGTCGCCACGACGTTCAGCGTCCTCTCCGGGGTCCCCGGACGGACAAGGTCGCGGGCTAGTGCCCTGAGCTCTACATCGATGCCTTCCGCCTCACAGGCGTTGACGATTACGAGTACATGGCGGGCCTGCGAGTCGAGAGCCGCGATGACAACCTCGTTCGTCGGCATGCCCGTCGCCAGCAGCCGATCGGTGTCAGTGCCGGGCAGGAGCAGAAAGTGTCTGGTGGATGTGCCGACAGCGCCGTGTGACGTGACGTAGAGAACCAGCGCCTCGTCCTCTGCCGCCTCCCGGATGCCGGAGCTGTGCAAGAAACGCTCCACATCGTGACGTTCTTCCGGCGCACGCAGAATGGTCTGTACAAACCCTTCGCCCGGTGCCGGTCCTGTCTTCCACCACGCAGTCACGAACGACAGTTGTTCCTCGATCGCCTTGGCGAACTCGGGTTCTCCGTCCTCCACCGTCACGATGACCAGTGAGCCCGCGGCCGGCCCTGCGCCCTCTTCATCGTTTGTCGGATTGGCCTGCCCGACTAAGCCAATCTCCCGGTGCTCCTCCTGCATGTTCTCTATTGTTCACAGCCATGAATCTCCACGGGCCAGAACCTGCGAACTCCTCCGCCGCATCGGCTGTGACTGCCGACATCACCCAGGACGCCGTTGTCATCGTCCCGGGCATCATGGGCAGTGAGCTCTACGACACCGTCACCCAGAAGACGGTCTGGGGCTTATCCGGCGTGTCATGGCTCTTGAAGGCGTGGACACGACCCAAGGGCCTCGAGCCGCTACGCCTGACTCCGGAGGAGCTGGAAGGCAAGACCACCCGGATCAAGCCCACTCAACTGATGCGCCACTCATCCTGGACTCCCTACCTCCAGGGGTTCGAGCCCTACACCAACCTGATCAACGCTGTCCAAGGCTGCGTCGCCGATTCGGCCGCTGTCCTGGAGTTCGCCTACGACTGGCGCCTGCCTGTCGCCGTCAACGGCCGCCTGCTGGCCGAGGCCGCCCGCCGCCACCTGACCGCATGGCGACTGCATCCTGCTCACGACGCCGCTCGGCGCAACCGTGTCGACGAGCGTCCCGCACGCCTCGTCTTCGTCGCCCATTCCATGGGAGGCCTCGTCACCCGGGCCGCCCTTGATGCCACGCACGACGGCTCCCTGGCCGATGACACCCGCGCCGTACTCACCCTTGGTACGCCCTTCTACGGTGCGGTGAAGGCAACCGCAATCCTCAACACCGGGCGCGGTGCCCCAGTCCCGCTGCCGCACCGGCAATTGCAATCCATCTCAGCCACCATGCCAGGCCTTCATGACCTTCTTCCGCAGTACGCCTGCCTCATCGACGGGAACGACGTCCGTCGCCTCACCCCCCGAGAGGTGGCAGGCATCGGCGGTAACGCCGAACTCGCAGAGATGGCAACCGAGTTTCAGGAAAAGCAAGCCAACGTCATGCTGCCCGGACACTGGGCGGTGGCCGGCACCAACCAGGCCACCATGCAGAGTCTCACTATCCGCGACGGCGTGGTCCACCCGCATCACCACGGAGCCCGTCAGCACACCAGTGGCGATTTCATCCGCGACTCGCGCGGCGGCCTGAGGCTCTATGACGTCAAGGGTGACGGCACCGTCTACAAGGACTCCGCAGCCGTCGGCCCCGCTGTCACACCACTTCCGCTACAGCATGGAGCCGTTGCCTCCGATCCCGTCGCGCTCAAGGCCGTAGCGGAAATACTGCGGGACGACGAACACTTGGGCCCGCCTCAGGGCGCCCCCGGCTGCGGACTGGACGTCCCCGATCTGGTAGAAGTCGGAACCGCTTGGAACATCACGCTCAGCGGCGTGGATTCCTTGGCTGGTCTCCGGTGCGAAATAGCCGACGTTAAGGGCCAGAACGCGCAGGTCCTCAAATTGGGCTGGGGCGACGGACATATCAGGGCCAGGCCCACCCTGAGTGTTCCAGGCCTGTACCGTGTCACCGTCCGCACTATTGACGGCCACACCATCACCCAACTAGTACTGGCCAGTGAAGCTGGTGCCATGCGGGAAGTGGAATAAGAGCCCGGCTTCGGGGACAGCGTGCCAGTAGCAACAGCTGCTGTCACTGGCGAGGGAGCCAGAGTGCCGACTGGCGCCTTCTGTCTCTGCTGCCCTTGGTGCGTGTCCAAGATTCTTCTCCGCGAGATGCCCGGCGACCAGCTTCTGATCAACTTCGCAGCCGCCCGAGGAAGCGGTGCACTTCCTCGGCGTTCTCGCCATTTGCACTGCGAGGTACAAGCAGAGAAGTTCCCTGCCGTCGTTGCGCGGCGTGCCGTTGTCGTCCGTGATGGTGTAGAAGCCGGTCTCGGCTGCGATGCCTTTTGACTTTGGCGCGGTGTGGGGTGTCGGCGTAGACACGCCACCCAGAGCAGGTAGCTGGCTTCGAGCGATCCCGTGCGTTCACGGAAGGCGCCGTGGCCTGACTGCCACTTTGGGCCCTCGTACGTCACTGTCATACGGGCGAAGCGTTGAGTGTGTGGGGAAGCCGTTGGCCGACAAGAACGTGCACGGCTTCGTGTCTCTACGCGTCACTTTCAGAAGGCCATCCGGCTTGATCCAAGAACGCGCCCTGACCTGCAGCGATCAGCTGAACGTTTCCGAATCGACGGGCGTCCGTTCCGGAGCGATCTCCTGCCCGCCCGCTGACCTGCGGCGACGGAGTTTTCTACAAGCCCCACGAAGGCGGGGATCTGTCGGAAAACGTGTCTGGAACCCGGCCCGGGTGGGCGGTGGACTTCAGATGGACTGCCGACAGGGTTGTGATGGTCCAGCCGGTGAGGGCCGGGCCGCCGCGAACAGTGTAGCGGGTGGGTGCGGCCCGTACCGGGGGGTGGGGATTCGACTCCTGGCCTTTCGGGGGGTCTCTTCCTCTCGCGAAGTATGTCCGGTGACGGTAAGGAAATAGTCAATGAAGGGTAAAGTTGGTAGGGGTGTGCCAGCAGCAGGGGGCGACGTTCTCGGTGAAATCGCCGTGAGTCCAGCGCGCACCTTCGTGGCCGGACGCATCGTCAACTGAGGTGCCGCAAGCGGCTTACGGGTGGGGTGCGCATTGCTGTTGGAACTGTGGAAGCGGCACGGCCTGATCTTCGGTGCCGGGGCGCTGTGCATCCTGGTGAACAACCAGGGCCTGGGCCCTCTCTGGTGCACCGGCGTCGCGCTGCTCGTCGTCGGTGGGCTCATGCGCTGGACCCTGGTGCGCAGCCGGCGTCCGCCCCGGGGGCAGGTGCCGGTGCCGGTACAGGTGCCCGTAGCCGGTCGCTGGATGGTGCTCAATGGTCCCGGCACGAAGGTCCCCAGCCATGTGCACAGCCACGCGCAGACATACGCCGTCGACCTGAAGTACGACCCGTCCCAGGGCGAAGCGGACTCACCGGCGCCGCCGTTCCGCCGGCTCTGGCCGTTCGGGCGGCGTCCCCGGCTCTATCCCGCCTTCGGCATGCCGGTGCTGGCACCGGGCGATGGGGTCGTCGTGGCGACCGCGAGCAGGCAGCGCGACCATCTGTCCCGGACGTCCCTGCCCGGCTTCGCCTACCTCTTCGTGGAGGGATTCGTTCGCAGCCTGGGGTGGCCCTGCCACCTCTTGGGGAACTACATCCTGCTGGACCTGGGGAACGGTGTGTACGCGGGCTGTGCCCATCTGCGGCGTGGCTCCCTCCGGGTGGCTGTGGGTGACCGGGTGACGGGCGGTCAGGAGATCGCCGAGTGCGGAAACTCCGGAAACTCCTCCGAGCCGCACCTGCACTTCCAGCTCATGGACGGTCCCGATGTCATGACCGCGCACGGCCTGCCGTTCGAATGGCGCTACCGCGACGGCGACGGGATTGAGCGGACCGGAGTGCCCGAGGACTTCGCCCATGTCGTCCGGGTGCCGTCTCATGGTGCCCTCGCGCCTCGTCCGGATGATTCCGTTTGAAACTTGTCGGGCGGGTTCTCGGTCAGGGGGAGACGGGGGGCGGACGGTTGTCTTGACGAGGGGCGGGGGCGGGCATACCGTCGCGAATGTACTGAGCAAGCGCTTAGAGAGGTCGTTCGTGCCGCACACCGACCCGACCCCCGCCACCCCCGACCCGGACTCCCAGGCATCGGCCGCTGCCGCGGAGGCCGTCGCCTCGGAGGCCGCCGCCCGTATCGAAGCCGCGCTCACCGGTCCGGGAGCCCCGTTTGCCGTGGTGCGGGTGGAGGACGGGGTCCATGCGGGTTCGCTCGTGTACGCGGACGGGCCCAGGACGCTCCGTGAGTTCGTGGAGGCCACCTGGGCCTTCGGGGACCGGCCGTTCCTGATCGCGGGGGAGCGCAGCTACTCGTACGCCGAGTTCTTCGCCGCCGCGTCCGCGCTGGCGTGCCGGATGACCGGGGCGTACGGGCTCCGCCGGGGTGACCGGGCCGTCGTCGCGATGCGTAACCACCCGGAGTGGCAGATCGCCTTCTGGGCCGCGCAGCTGGCCGGTCTGGTCGCCGTACCGCTCAATGCCTGGTGGACCGAGGACGAGTTCACGTACGCGCTGGACGACTCCGAGCCGAGGGTGCTCCTGGTGGACGGCGAGCGTCTGCCCAGGGTCGCCGGGTGGGCGGCGAAGAACGGGGCGCGCGTGGTCGTCTTCCACGAGGAGGGGGCGGTTCCGGACGGCGTCGAGCGGTACGAGGACCTGCCCGCGCCCGATCCGCTCGCCGCGCCCCCCGAGGTGGAGATCCGGCCCGAGGACGACGCGACGATCATCTACACCTCCGGCACCACCGGCCGGCCCAAGGGCGCGGTCGCCACGCATCTCGCCCAGGCGGGGGCCGCACTCAACCCGCGCTACCACGCGGCCGCCTCCATGCTCGGGCGCGGGATCATCCCGGGGCAGGGGCCCGCCCCGGTGTCGCTGCTGACGTTCCCGTTCTTCCATGTCGCCGCGTTCACCGGTTTCTACGCGGCGATGGCGGCGGGCGGCACGCTCGTCCTGATGCGGAAGTGGGATGCCGAGGAGGCGCTGCGGCTGATCCGTGAGCACCGCGTCACGCACTACGCGGGCGTCCCGGCGACCGCGCTCCAGTTGCTCGCCGCGGCCGAGCACGCGGGCGACGGCCTGGAGAGCCTCCAGATGCTGAACACCGGCGGGGCAGCCGCCCCGCCCGACCTCGTCGCGCAGCTGACCGCCCGCCACGGCGACCGGATCGAGCCCCGCAACGGCTACGGCCTGACCGAGACCAGCGGTGGTGTCCTGGCGAACTTCGGTGCCGAATACCGGCTCCACCCCGCCGGTGTCGGCCGTCCGACGCCCGTCACCGAGGTGCGGATCGCCGGTCCTGCGGGCGAGGCGCTGCCCGAGGACGAGGTCGGTGAGCTGTGGCTGCGTGGCCAGTCCCTGGTCCGCGGCTACTGGCGGGACGAGGAGGCGACCGCGCAGGCGTTCACCGACGGCTGGTTCCGGACCGGTGATCTCGCGGTGGTGCACGAGGGACGGGTCAGTGTCGTCGACCGGATCAAGGACATGGTGATCCGCGGCGGGGAGAACGTGTACTGCGTGGAGGTCGAGGCGGCGCTGCACGACCACCCGGACGTCGAGGACGCGGCGGTGCTGGGGGTGGCGCACCCGGTCCTGGGTGAGGAGGTCGCCGCCGTCGTCCGGCTGCGGGCCGGTGCCACGGTCACGGTCGAGGAGCTGCGGGCGCACGTCGGGCGGAGCCTGGCCGCGTTCAAGGTCCCGGCCCATGTGCTCGTACGCGATGAACAGCTGCCCCGGAATGCGACCGGGAAGATCCTCAAGCGGGAGTTGCGCGGGCCTGTCGAGGCGGAGCTGCGGCGGGCGGTCGGGGATGAGTGATCACGGGCGGTCGGGCGAGTGATCGCGGGCGGTCGGATGAGTGGACGCCGTTGGGCGGGAGAGCGTGATCACGGGCGGTCGGGGCAAGTGATCAGGGTGGTCAGGGGCGGGTGATCCGGACGCGGTAGTCCCCCTTGTCGTCTTTGTCGATCACGGATATGCGTATCCCGCTGGCCCGGTCGGTGAAGGTCTCGCCCGGCTCGTAGGGGGCGTCGGAGAGCTCGGCGTGCACATTGGGCTGCCGGGTGCAGCCGCTGCTGTCCTTGGTGCTGTCCGCCACGGACACCGGTCCCTGACCGGTGTCGACGTCCGAGCTCACCTTGTAGATCAGCACGCCGGGCCGGCAGACCGCCTGGTCGTTGCCCGCCCGGGTCCGTACCTCCATCGCGTAGCCGGACTCACTGCTCAGCGGTATGAACGCCAGCTTCGTGCCGCCCTTGGTGGCCAGCGGTTCCAGGACGTGGTCGCTGGTGCCGGGCCTGGAGGCGCAGCTGATCTGCTTGTTGTCCAGCCAGCCGAGCTTCCACTTGTGCCAGCCCAGCAGATCGTTGTTGACCCCCCAGTCCTCGGACATGATGTCCCAGTGCCCTACCGAGCCGCCGCCCTCCAGGGTGTAGAGGTCGGGAAGGCCGAAGATATGGCCGTTCTCGTGCGGCAGGACGCGGTATCCGGTCTGTTCGTACGACCCGGAGCCGTCGTCCTGGCGGCTGTAGATGAAGGACGCGTTGGTGAGCGGGACACCGTCCGCGTGCGGGGCGTCGTCATTGCCGGAGAACGTCACGGACAGGACGGTGTCCAGGGCGGAGGGGCCGGCGTTCGGGGTGACCAGGATGTTGACGAGGTCGTACGTACTGAAGTCGACCTTCGGGTCGGCTGTGGCGACTATGTCCTCGGCGAGGCGGTGGTAGCCCGGCTCGTACGGTGATCCGCGGTCTATGCCGTACTCCGAGAACGGCAGTGGCATCCGCAGCCAGGACTTCACGGGGGCGTCGGGGATGTAGGTGAGTCGCCCGTAAGAACCGGTCCGGAACCACTTGGTGGTCTGCGGGAAGAATTCGGCGTACCGGTCCATCGCCGGCTCCGGGCCCGGCGCGTCCGGGAAGTCGATCATCAGGTTGAGGGCGTGGATCCTGCCCGTGGAGCGGGCGTAGCCCGCCGGAGTCGGTATGCCTTCCGACATCTGTACGCCCATGGTCACCGGTATCCGGCACGGGGTGATCCCCGCCGAAGGGGCCGTGACCACCGGGCCGGCCGAGGCCCGGCCGGGTGTCGGGAGATGGCTGCTGGCCGTGGTCGTTGCGGCAATGACCAGGGCTGTTGCCGAGCCGAGAGCGATCGGGTGACGGTGCCTGCGTATCCGGTGGCGGGTCTTCTGCATATAGGCGCCTCGGGGTCCGCGGCAGCCGGCCGACCCCGACTGCCCTCTGCGGATCAGCCTGTGACGGGTGGTGCGGCACCGCTCGCTGGGTGCGCCGATCGGTTGGTTTTCCCGTTCTGCGGGTGTGGGTCAGGTCACATTGTGGTGGGAAATAACCGGGGATCCTTTCCCCGTTTGAATCCGTGTCCCCGTGAAAACGGGGAGGCGGTCCCCGGTTACGGGAAGGGGGCGCCATGAAGAACGAAGAGCGTCGCAAGGACCAACGGCGTCGCAATGAGGGCCGGAAGAGCCGGAAGACAGGGGCAGCCGTCGTGGATACCGTCACCCGCACCGCCACGGGAGCAGTGCAGCCCAGGACGACCCGTCCGCGGGCCGACGCGCTGCGCAACCGGGAGCGGATCGTGACGGCCGCGCGCGAGATGTTCGTCGAGTTCGGGCCGGATGTGCCGCTCGACGAGGTCGCCCGCCGCGCCGGCGTCGGCAACGCCACGCTCTACCGGAACTTCCCCGACCGGGCCGCGCTGACGCACGAGGTCGTGCTCGCGGTCACCTCCCGCACCACCGACCGTGCGGAGGAGGCGACGGCCGAAGAGGCCGATCCCTTCGCCGCGCTCAGCCGCTTTGTGCACGCGGCGGCCGACGAACGGATCGGGGCGCTGTGTCCGATGCTGTCCGGCGGCTTCGACAAGGACCATCCCGAATTGCTCGCCGAGCGTCGGCGCCTCGAAGAGGCCGTCGAAGGGCTCGTGGCGCGCGCCATGTCCGCGGGGCGCCTGCGTACCGACATCGCCGTCGGTGACGTGCTGGTTGCCCTCTCCCAGCTCACCCGGCCACTGCCCGGCACCGGATGCCTGGACATCGACCGGTTCACCCACCGTCATCTACAGCTGTTCCTGGACGGGCTGGAGGCCCCGGCCCGGTCCCGACTGCCCGGAACGGCTGCGACCTTGGAGGATCTGCGGCGCCGGCCATGACGCCCGCACCGGGCCCCTGAGCCGGGTGCCCGGTGGCGCGCCCGCCACGCCTTGACCATCCCTTCCCTTTCACCGCGCCCCCTTTTGCCGACGGTCGTCTCGCCGACCGTCCTCGACCGACTGCCCGTTCACCGACCTCTCGGTTCACGACTTCGCGCGCCCACGCGCGTCCTTAGGTGGATACCTCCATGTCAAAAACAGCTGATATCCGACTCCCGGACCCCAGCCGCTGGAAAGCGCTGGCGTTCATCGCCCTTGCGCAACTGATGGTCGTGCTCGATGCCACGATCGTGAACATCGCGCTGCCGCACGCCCAGACGGCCCTGGGCATTTCCGACGCCAACAAGCAGTGGGTCATCACGGCCTATGCCCTCGCCTTCGGCGGCCTGCTGCTCTTCGGGGGCCGGATCGCCGACCTCTGGGGCCGTAAGCGGACCTTTGTCGTCGGCCTGATCGGCTTCGCACTGGCCTCCGCGCTCGGTGGTGCGGCTCAGAACCAGGGCATGCTCTTCGGTTCGCGCGCGCTCCAGGGTGTCTTCGGCGCGCTGCTCGCCCCTGCGGCCCTGTCGCTGCTCGCCGTGATGTTCACCGATGCCAAGGAGCGCGCCAAGGCGTTCGGCATCTACGGTGCGATCGCCGGTGGCGGTGGCGCCGTCGGCCTGATTCTCGGCGGCTTCCTCACTCAGGCGCTGAACTGGCGCTGGACGTTCTTCGTCAACATCCCGTTCGCGGTCGTTGCGGCGGCTGGCGCGTACTTCGTGATCCGTGAGCCGGCCGGCAGCCGTAACCGCTCGTCGCTCGACATCCCGGGTGTCGTCCTGTCCGCGCTGGGTCTGGTCTCTCTGGTGTACGGATTCACCCGCGCCGAGTCCGCCGGCTGGTCGGATGCGCTGACCATCGGCATGTTCGTCGCGTCCGGCGTGCTGCTCCTGGCATTCGTCCTGACCGAGGCCCGGGTCAAGTCGCCGCTGCTGCCGCTGCGCGTCCTGCTGGACCGCAACCGCGGTGGCGTCTATCTCTCGCTGGGTCTGGCCATCATCGCGATGTTCGGGCTGTTCCTCTTTCTGACGTACTACCTGCAGGTCGTGAAGGGTTACTCGCCGATCAGGACGGGCTTCGCCTTCCTCCCGATGATCGCGGGCATGATCACCGGCTCGACGCAGATCGGTGCCCGGCTGATGATCCGGGTTCCGGCGCGCAAGCTCATGGGCCCCGGCTTCCTGACCGCTGCCGTCGGCATGCTGCTGCTGACGCAGCTGGAGATCGGCTCCTCCTACACCACGCTCATCCTGCCCGCACAGCTCCTGCTGGGGCTCGGCATGGGTACGGCTTTCATGCCGGCCATGTCGCTGGCCACGCACGGTGTCGAGCCGAGGGACTCGGGTGTCGCCTCCGCGATGGTCAACACCTCGCAGCAGGTGGGCGGCGCGATCGGTACGGCGCTGCTGAACACCATTGCCGCGTCGGCCGCGACGGCGTACGCCACCTCGCACGCCGCACTCGGCGCCACCGACCCGGAGCTGCTGAAGCTCCAGTCGATGGTGCACGGCTTCACCGGTGCCATCTGGTGGGCCGTCGGCATCCTGGTGGTGGCCTCCGCGATCGCGGTGACCTTCATCAACGCCGGGCGTCCCTCGGCGAACGTGGCGACCGGAACCTCCGGTTCGGGCGACGCCGACGGTGTCGAGGACGAGTTCAAGGTCCCGGTCGTCGCCCACTGAGGACTGAAACACTGACGCTGGTCGCGCAGTGCGTGACGTGAAGTGATGTGAGCGCGGCTCTGCCCCGGTTCCGCTCGACGGAATCGGGGCAGAGCCGCGTTCGACGACTGCTCAGCGCAGCCAGGGCAGGTCCGCGTCCGTGCCTTCCGGCTGCAGCCCGGTGGCGACGACCTGCATGATCTCGCCGAGCGAACGCATCTGCTCGGGTGTGAGCCGGTCGAACATCGCCTGGCGTACGGCGCTGACATGGCCCGGCGCGGACCGGCGGAGCATCTCGTAGCCCTCGTCGGTGAGGACCGCGTTCTGGCCGCGCTTGTCGGACGGGCAGTCCTCGCGGCGCACCCAGCCGTTCTTCTCCAGCCGCGCGACGGCATGCGAGAGCCGGGAGCGGGTGATCTTGGCGTCCTTGGCGAGCTCGGTCATCCGCTTCCGGCGGCGGGGCGCCTGGGAGAGCTGGACGAGCAGTCCGTAATAGATGTGCGGCATGCCGGCATCGCGCTGCAGCTGGCGGTCGAGGTGGTCCTCCATGAGCGTGGTGGCGTGGAGATATGCACGCCAGACGCTCTGCTCTTCGTCGGAGAGCCAGCGGGGCTCGCCGGGGGATGCCGTGGTCATGTACTCCACTGTACGACCTTTTCTTGAAAGTTTAACTAAATAGAGCTAAGGTCTCGGGAGGTAGGAGCTTGAAGATTAAAGAACCCTTCCTTTTCAAAGAGACCCAGTAAAAGACTTACCTCGATCAGCAGCGGATGGGGAGTGCTATGACTGTCACCGCGGAGCGCATGCCCGCCCTCTATCTCTCCCACGGCGCACCGCCGCTGGCCGACGACCCGGTCTGGCCCGGCGAACTGGCCGCCTGGTCCGCGCAGTTGCCCCGCCCCCGCGCGATCCTGATGGTCTCCGCGCACTGGGAGGAGGCCCCGCTCGCCCTCGGCGCGACGGAGGCCGTCCCGCTCGTCTACGACTTCTGGGGCTTCCCCGAGCACTACTACCAGGTGCAGTACGCCGCCCCGGGCGCCCCGGCGCTGGCGGAGAACGTACGCAAACTGCTGCGCGGAGCCGGTACGCCGGTCCAGGACATCCCGGACCGCGGGCTCGACCACGGGGCGTACGTCCCGCTGGTCGAGATGTTCCCCGGTGCCGACGTCCCCGTACTCCAGATCTCCATGCCGACGCTGGACCCGCAGAAGCTGATGGACATCGGGCGCAGGCTCGCACCGCTGCGCGACGAGGGCGTCCTGATCGTCGGCAGCGGCTTCTTCACCCACAACCTGGCCGCCCTGCGGCATGCGGGCGGCGGCACCCCCGGCTGGTCGGCGGAGTTCGACGACTGGGGGAACCGGGCGCTCCAGGCGCAGGACATCGACGCGCTGCTGGACTTCGAGCGCAAGTCCCCGGCCGGCCGGCTGGCCCACCCGCGCACCGAGCACTTCGCGCCGCTCTTCGTGACGCTCGGCGCCTCGGAGGGCGAGCTGGACCGGGGCCGCAGCGTCATCGACGGATTCTGGATGGGACTCGCGAAGCGGTCGGTGCAGTTCGGCTGAGCTCTGTCCAAGGTCCTGTCACAGGGCCGGCGGGTTCAGCTCGATCGAGCGGAGTGCGGCGGCGAGGGCCGTCGCATCGCCGATGTCCAGTGCGGTGTCCGTGAACTTGATGGTGTGATCGTCGCCGTGCGCCGCCGCCCGTGCGAAGAGTTCCTCGGCCGACGCCGGCGCCGGTGTGTACGGGGCCGGCTCGGCCGGGCCGTACGCGGCGGTGACCGCGGCGCTCGCCGCCCAGGCGGCCTCCAGGCCCGGCACCCACAGCGCGCGGGGGAGCGCGGGCAGCGTGCGCAGCACGGCATTGGATGCGGTCGCGGCATGCACCAGCATGATCGGTTCGCCATGCCCGTGCGTGGCATAGCGGTGGGTCGCGGCCCGCACCAGTTCCTCCAGCCGGGCCCGCGCCTCGTCCGGGTCGTCGGTGAAGCGCTGCGGCCACACCGGGAACGCGGTGAGCTGCGCCAGCCGGTCCCGGATGCCGCCGCTCTGCTCCGGCACCGGCGGTACGGCGTCCAGCGCGGCCGCGGCGCTCGGTGCGGGCGCCAGCGGTGTCAGCGCGGGAAGCGGCTGGTGGCGGGCGGCCCAGTAGCCGAGGCCGTGGGCGAGCTCGGTGATCCGGGGCTCGCTCGCCTCGCCGGTGAGCAGAGTGCGTACGGAGTGGCCGACCCGGATCACGGGGTGGGTGGCGCCCGCCGCGATGCCGGGCAGCAGTCGCGGCCACCACTCCGTCAGGACATCCCGCCAGGGGCGCTCGGCCGTCTCCCGCTCGAAGTACTCAGTCCAGTCCGCGATCCGGCGCGGGTCGCCCAGGGCCTCGCGCCAGTTCTCCGCGGTCACCCGGGACGCGGTGTCCGGCATGTCCTCCAGCTTGTGGCTGTAGTGGTCGAGCCACCGGTGGACGGCCGGTGCCTGACCGTGCCGGACCAGCGCCTCGACGGCCATCGGGCCGTGATTGCTCAGCCAGCCGTTCCGTTCGGGGCCCGCGGTGTGGAGACGTTCCAGCGCCTCGTCGAGCGTGCCCGTGGTGTCGTCGGTGGCGCCGGTGGTCGTGTCGGGTGTGCCGTCCCTGCTCGTTGCGTCGTCCATACGGCAGCACGCTAGGCGCGGCGCCCGCGGTGCGTAACGGGCCGTGGACCTAGGCCGCGACCGGGCCGGCCCTAGGGCTGTGGCCCCAGCCGCTTCTCGTACCAGGCCACGTCCCAGTACGTGCCGAACTTCCGGCCCACCTCGGCGTACGTACCGACATGGCGGAAACCGAAGCGCTCGTGCAGCCGGGCCGAGGCGTCGTTGGGCTGGGCGATGCCCGCGTACGCGCGATGCACGTCCTCGCCGGCGAGCGCCTCGAACAGGGATGAGTAGAGGAGCGTGCCGATGCCGCGGCCGGTGGCCCACGGGGCGCAGTACACGCTCACCTCGACCGAGGTCGCGTACGCGGCCTTGGGACGGAAAGCGCTGCTGGTGGCGTACCCCAGGACCGAGGCGGGGCCGACAATGCGGACATCCTGAGCAACCAGAAGACGGTGCGGGCCGTCTTCAGGATGGGAACGAAGCCACGGCAGCCGCTGTTCGGGTGTAAAGGGGGCCGTATCGAATGTGAGCGCGGTCTCACGTACGTAATGGTTGTAGATGTCCGTGAGCGCCACCAAATGGCCTTCGGCGCCCGGCCTGACCTGCACTTCTGTCTGGATGCTCGGCATGCGTACTCCCCTCGCGGCGGCACAGGGTACTGCATGATCGCGAAAGTGAATGCCAGGCATGGGAATTCTGTCCGGATTCCAGTCGTTGTTTCCATCGGATGCAGGGCACCCGAGAGGGTGTCGCGACCTACTCAGCAAGGGAGCACGCATGGCAACCCGTGCCGTCGCCCGTCGTTCGTCCGCCACCGGCGGGACCAGCCGGGCAAGCAGTGTTCGCGCCTCGAGCGGGGAGATCGCCGATCGCGACCTGGTCGGCATGTACCTGGACGAGATCGCGCGTACGCCGTTGCTCGATGCCGCGAAGGAGGTCGAGCTGTCGCAAACCGTCGAGGCGGGTGTTTACGCACGGCAGATTCTCGACGGTGCGGTGAAGAGCGAAGCCGGTGGAGCCACGCGCGAGGAGCTGGAGGCGCTGGTCGCCGAGGGCGAGCGCGCCAAGGACATATTCATCCGTTCCAACCTCCGGCTCGTCGTTGCCGTCGCCCGCCGTTATCCGCGGGCGGGGCTGCCCCTGCTCGACCTGATCCAGGAGGGCAACGCGGGCCTGGTGCGCGCGGTCGAGAAGTTCGACTACGCCAAGGGCTTCAAGTTCTCCACGTATGCGACGTGGTGGATCCGTCAGGCCATCACCCGTTCCATAGCCGACCAGTCCCGTACGATCCGGCTCCCCGTCCACCTGGTGGAGGAGCTCGGCCGGATCCGACGGGTGCAGCGCGAGTTCAATCGTGAGCACGGGCGCGAGCCGGAGCACACGGAGATAGCCGCCGAGCTGGACTCCACGCCGGAGCGTGTGGGTGACGTCCTGGACTGGGCCCGTGACCCGGTCAGCCTCAACATGTCCGTGGACGACGAGGGTGAGACGCAGTTCGGTGACCTGCTGGAGGACACCTCCGCGGTGTCGCCCGAGCAGTCGGTGATGACGCTGCTGCGCAGCGAGGAGCTGGAGGACCTGATCGGCAAGCTCGACAACCGCACCGCATCGATCATCCGTATGCGGTACGGCATCGAGGACGGCCGTGAGCGGACCCTCACCGAGGTGGGCAAGCAGCACGGACTGACCCGTGAGCGGATCCGCCAGATCGAGAAGCACGCGCTGCTCGAACTGAAGCGAATGGCCCACGACACGGGTTTTGACGCTGCGGCGTGAGCCCTCGTCCAGTAACCTCCGAAATAGGTCGCTTCGTGTGACCCCCTGAACTGAGTCCCGGCGCCCACCCCCCCCTGGCGCCGGGGCTCATTCTTTTTGCGCGTTCGGTCGAGGCCGGCCTTCTGCGCGTTCGGTGACGGCCGGGTCGGTCGTCGTTCGGGCGGCGACGTGTTCAGTGCGCTGTCGCGCGGGTCAGCCGGGCGCCCAGATGACTCAGGTACTCCACCAGCTCTGGTGGCTCGTGCGCGGTGAACTCACAGTCCACCAGCGCCAGTCGGAGCGCCACCCACTCCAGCGAGTCCGACAGGACCGCCCGCAGCCGGCAGCCGTTCTCGCCGGTCCGCTCCAACGGGCCGATCGAGGCCGGCAGCCGCGCGGACACGAAGTCCGCCGGGGCCGCGAAGCTCACATCGACCGCCAGCTCCGGCTGCCGCCTGGCGATGGAGCTGCTGAGGAACTTCGCCGCATCACCCGTCGGCAGCTCGCGCGGTGTGAACCGGGCCCCGGTCGCGAACGGCTCGCTGACCCGGTCGACCCGGAACGTACGCCAGTCCTCGCGCCCCAGGTCGTACGCGACGAGATACCAGCGCCACCCCGTGCTCACCAGCCGGTACGGCTCGGCCTGCCGCTTCGTCTCGGCGCCGTCGCCCGCACGGTAGGCGAACCGCAGCCGCTCCCGCCCGGTGACCGCCGCCGCCATCACCGTCAGCGTGTGCGGATCGATCGTCGCGCCGTCGCCGCGGGTCAGCGGCATCGTCGCGTTCTGCAGGGTCGAGACCCGGTGCCGCAACCGCGACGGCAGCACCTGCTCCAGCTTCGCCAGAGCCCGTACGGACGCCTCGTCGACCCCCTCGATGGCATGGCCGGCACCTGCCCGCAGGCCCACCGCGATGGCCACCGCCTCCTCGTCGTCGAGGAGCAGCGGCGGCATGGCGGTGCCCGCGACGAGGCGGTAGCCGCCGACCGATCCGCGCGAGGCCTCGACCGGATAGCCGAGCTCGCGGAGCCGGTCGATGTCGCGGCGGATGGTGCGCGGGCTGACGTCGAGCCGCTCGGCGAGCTCGCTGCCCGGCCACTCGCGGGGCGTCTGGAGGAGCGACAGCAGATTCAGCAGTCGTGCCGGGGTGTCGGTCATGGGCTCAGCCTCGTGCCGGGGTGTGGGTCATCTCATCAGGATGCCCATCCATTGGGTCATGATCTGACCTAATGGCCCTTTAGCTTCCTCATATGACTTCTTCCGCATCTCTGCCGTCCACGGCATCCGGGCCCACGGTGTCCTCGGACCCGTCGGACCGGCGACGCTGGTTCGCGCTCGCCATCGTGATGACCGCGGCCTTCATGGACCTGGTCGACGTCACGATCGTCAACATCGCCATACCGAGCATCACGCGCGACACCGGTGCCTCGTTCAGCTCGATCCAGTGGATCACCGCCGGATACGCCCTGGCCTTCGCGGCGGGTCTGATCACCGGCGGCCGACTCGGCGACATCTACGGCCGCAAGCGGCTCTTCCTCATCGGTATCGGCGGCTTCACGCTCGCCTCCGCGCTCTGCGGCTTCGCCGCGAACCCGGAGATGCTGGTCGCCTCCCGCGTCCTCCAGGGCGGCACCGCCGCGCTGATGGTTCCGCAGGTGCTGTCGATCGTGCACGCCACCTTCCCGGCGCACGAGCGCGGCAAGGTCTTCGGCCTCTTCGGCGCGATAGTCGGTCTCGGCGCCGTCTCGGGACCGTTGCTGGGCGCGCTGCTCACCGAGTGGAACATCGCCGGTCTCGAGTGGCGTCCGATCTTCCTGATCAACCTGCCGGTCGGCATCGCGGGCCTGATCCTGGGACGGAAGTTCATCACCGAGTCCAAGGCCCCCAAGGCGCTCCGGCTCGACCTGATCGGTGTCGCCCTGGTGACGCTGGGGCTGCTGATGCTGATCTACCCGCTCACCCGCGGGCGCGAGCTGGGCTGGCCGGTCTGGGGCCATGTCTCGATGGGCGGCAGCCTCCTGGTGTTCCTGCTCCTGGTGGTGTTCGAGCGGAAGAAGGCGCGCAAGGACGGTTCGCCGCTGGTCGAGCTGTCGCTGTTCCGGGTCAAGAGCTTCGCGGCGGGCATCGCCGTGCAGTTGACCTTCGGCATCGGCCTCGGCATCTTCTTCCTGGTCTGGACGCTCTACATGCAGATGGGTCTCGGCTGGAGCGAGCTGCGGGCCGGCACGACCGGTATCCCGTTCTCGGTCGCCGTCTCGTTCGCCGCCGGGATCTCCGTACAGAAGCTGGTGCCCCGCTTCGGCCGCAAGGTCCTCCAGGCGGGCGCACTGCTGATGGTCGCCGGCCTGATGCTCTACATCTGGGAGTCCGACCGGTACGGCATGGGCATCACGTCCTGGCAGATGGCCCTGCCGCTGGTGGTCATGGGTACCGGCATGGGCCTGATCGTGGCCCCGCTGACGGACGCGGTGCTGTCCGAGGTGCCGAAGGAGCACTCGGGTTCGGCCTCCGGGCTGATCAACACCGTGCAGCAGATGGGCAATGCGCTCGGGCTCGGACTGGTCTCCGTCGTCTTCTTCGGCTCGATCAGCGACCGGCTGGCGCCGCAGGAGGTGGGCCCGGCGTTCGCGGAGGCGTTCCAGCACTCGCTCTGGTGGGTGGCAGGGGTGCTCGCAGTGATCTTCCTGGTGATGTTCGCGCTGCCCGCGCGGCCGCGGCAGCACGTGGAGGGCGGCGACGAGGGCATGGACACCGTTGCCGAGCCCAAGCCCGAGCCCGAGGCCGAGCTCGGCAAGGAGCCCGCGCTGACGCCGTGATGCCCTGAAGCGCGACGGTGCCCGCACCCCTCGGGGGTGCGGGCACCTGCGTGTGCGGGCGCGAGCGTGGACCCCCGCCCTGCGCCTCCACGGTCAGCAGATGCGTGTGCGGCTCTCCATGGCTCCGCGTGCGGCGTCCTCGTCCCCGTACACCTCGCACATGTGGCGGCCGTCCGGCGTGGCCGTGTGCTCGACCTCCCACAGGCTCGTCTCGCTGCCGTCGAGGAGCAGGAAGGCGTGCTCGTAGAGCGTGAATCCGGCGTCCCGCCCGTCCACCTGGCACTGCCGGCCGAAGACCTGGGTGATGTGGTGGGCGAAGGCGGCGCGCAGCAGCCGGGCGGTCTCCTCGCCGGGGCCGTCGCTGTTCTCCGCGCGGCGCAGGACGCGGCGGGCGTGGTCGGCGGAATTGTCCGGGGCGTACATCCGGGGCAGCGGGGCCGGGGGAGCCGCCATCAGAACCGTGAGTATCTCCAGGTCGGCATGCGACCCGTCGTCCCCGAACACCGGGACCTCACCGAAGCCGCCGGTCAGCCGGGCAGCGGCGACATGGACATCGGCCTCGTCGTCGTACAGCTCGTGGTGCCGGAGGTCGGGCTCCGCACCCGGCCGCGAGTCCCTCGTGCTCCGCGGACCGCTGTGCACCAGCTCCCACAGGGTGAAGGGGGTGCCGTCGGACAGCAGATACGTATGCCGGTAGGTCTCGCGGTGAAGTACGGAACTGTGGTGCGAGGAGTGCAGGGAACTGCTGTGGGCGAGTGCGGTACCGAGTCTCTCGACCGTACTGTCGGGCAGGTCGAAAGAGTTGAGTGCCCGTCGCAGGAGTCGCTCGAGGTGCTGCTCGGTTGTCTCGTACGGATCGCTCAAGGTGCTGTCTCCAGGCCGTCGCCGCGTGTTACTTGGTGCGTGCTTAACGTAGTCCCTGGGTCCGACATCGTGACCGGGGTTCAGGAAAACGTATGACACACACAGATGGTTCCTGGTGGTTCGTCCGAACTTCCTCACCCGGGAGGCGAGTCGGGGTCCGGGTGGCTGTGCGGCGACGGCCGTGAGGGGTTCCCGCGAGCGCCGTAGAGATCGCTGTACGCGGGATAGCTGCCGCCGCCGGGGCGGCCGTTGACGCTCTGAGCTGCCCGGACGGCCTTCACGATGGCACGGGCCAGGGTGTCCGCACCGGCCGCCAGCAGGTCGTTGAGTGCGATCGGGTTCTGCGGATCCAGCGGCCGGGCGCCGGTGGCCAGCGCGAAAACGGTGTCCCCGTCGGTCAGCAGATGTACGGGGCGGACGGCGCGCGCCAGTCCGTCGTGCGCCGTACCCGCGAGCTTCTGCGCCTGGGCCCGGGTGAGATCGGCGTCCGTGGCGACGACGGCGAGGGTGGTGTTGAGCGGGGGCCGCGCGTTTGCCTCCCGTGCCTCGGCCAGGCGCTGCTGCGCGGCCAGGTGGATCTCGGGCGCGGGGTACACCGGCGGTTCCGCGGCGCCGTACTCCCCGTACAGCACTCCGGTGCGCGGATCGACGACCGAACCTGCCGCGTTCACCACGACGAGGGCGCCCACCGTGATCCCGGACGCCAGCCGCACGCTCGCCGTGCCCACCCCGCCCTTGAGCTGCCCGGCGACCGCGCCCGTACCGGCGCCGACACCTCCCTCGACGACCGGCGCCCCCGGCTCCGTACCCGCCGCGTCCTCCACCGCCGCGCGGCCGGTCGAGGCGTCCGGGCGGGCCCGCCAGTCACCGCCCCGCCCCAGGTCGAAGATGCATGCAGCGGGGACCACCGGCACCACTTGCGCCGGATCGGGGCCGACCCGCACCCCGCGCCCCTGTTCCTCCAGCCAGGTCATCACGCCGGACGCCGCATCCAGGCCGTACGCGCTGCCGCCCGTCAGGACGACGGCATCCACGCGCTGCACCAGATTGCGCGGATCGAGCGCGTCCGTCTCCCGGGTGCCGGGGCCGCCGCCGCGTACGTCGACGGCCGCGATCGCTCCGCCCTCGGGGGCGAGGACCACGGTGGTGCCGCTCAGTGCGCCCGCGCCCGTCACCTGCGCATGGCCGACGCGCAGCCCGGTGACATCGGTCAGCGCGTCGAGCGGCCCGGTGACATCGGCCAGTGCGTCGAGCGGCCCGGACGATGCGGGCGATGTGCGCTGCGCGACGGAGAGGTCTGCCGGCTTCCGTGGTTCTTCCGTCATTGCGTGCTCCTCACTGGATTCACCACTCGCGACTTGCCACTCGCGACTCATCGCTCACCGCCCCGTGCGCTCATCCCGTCACAGCGGGCCGTCGGGACAACACCACCCCCACGGTCACGGTCGCCGCCGCCACCAGGCCGGCCGCGAGCACTGCCCACCCCCCGGCGAACGTACAGGCCAGGATGGCCAGCGCGGCCACAGGGAGCGACAGTTGCTCCGCGAGATCGCGTTTGAAGTGGCGGGTGTGCAGCGCCCACACCGTCAGCAGGAAGAGTGCGGAGGGCACGGTCACCGCGGCGGCGGCCACCGTGTCCGAGACATGGGCCTTGCCCACGGCCTCCTCCACCGCGACCTCGATGCCCGCGCCGATCGCGGCCGCGGAGCCGAAGATCAGGTAGTGCCCGTATCCCCAGACGAACGCTTCCCTGCTGCCGCGGAGGTAGTCATGGATCGGCACGGCGAAATAGATCCACCAGGCGGAGAAGACGATCAGAAGCCCGCCCGCGGCGATCGGCAGCAGCTCACCGAGCGCTTGGTGTTCGTCCACCGCCTCCTGGACCGCGACCGTGGCCGCCGCGATCGTCTCGCCCAGCACGATGATCGTGAACAGGCCGTACCGCTCACCGATATGGCGCGGATGCCAGCTCGTCGCGCGGTCGCGCTCGGCGATCGCCGGAACGGACATCTCAGCGAGCGCGAGCACGACGAAGACGGCGGCACGCGCCCAGCCCGTGTCGTCGGTCAGCAGGAGCATGCCGATCCAGCCCAGCTGCACCACGGTGATCCCGACGGCGTACCGCAGCGCGACGCGCCGCTCGGCGCCCCGGCTGCAGTACGCGGCGCGCAGCCACTGGCTGGTGAGGGCGAGCCGCATCACGACGTAGCCGACGACGCCGATTGTCCAGTCGCCCGCGTCGAAGGCACGCGGCACCCCGGCGGCGAAGATGAGCACACCGGTGATCTGCACGAACGTGACCACGCGGTACAGCGGGTCGTCCGTGTCGTAGGCCGAGGCGAACCAGGTGAAGTTGACCCAGGCCCACCAGATCGCGAAGAAGACAGCCGCGTAGCTGACGATTCCGGTGACGGTGTGGCCCTCGGCGACGGCGTGCAGCAGCCGCCCGCCGGCCTGCGCCACGGCGACGACGAAGCAGAGGTCGAAGAAGAGTTCCAGCGGGGTCGACGCGCGATGTCTCTCGGCGCGGCTGCGGGCAGTCATTCCGGGCATGGGGACCAGCAGACCAGACGCGGATCGGCGGCGCACAGGGGGGCGCGCCCCGGGCGCGGCTGCGGGCGCGGGTCGGAATTCTTGTGAAGGAATTCACAAGCGAACGAGGGTCCAAAGTCCTCGGAGAAACCACAGGTCAGCGCTGCGATGCCGGACCAGGTCCGGTATCTGACGGGACCTTGGGCCCTTCGACAGGGACCATTGCGGGCCCGGGACTGCGGAAATCGGGAGTGCAATGGACGCAGCGGCAATGAGGCGCACGGACGATCTCGGAAGGTGCGGGCCATGACGGCGACTGCGGCAGAGGCGACGACGGACAGCGGGGCCTGGGACGGTTTCAGGGGCGGGCTGTGGCGTGACGCGATCGACGTCCGTGACTTCGTCCGGCAGAACTACACCCCGTACGAGGGCGACAGTTCCTTCCTCACCGGCCCCACTGCCCGGACCGCCGTGGTCTGGGAGAAGCTCCTTTCGATGTTCCCGGACGAGATCGCCCGCGGCATCCACGACGTGGACGTGAAGACCCCGTCCCGGATCGATGCCTTCGAGCCGGGTTACATCGACGCCGACCGCGATCTGATCGTCGGGCTCCAGACCGATGCCCCACTCAAACGAGCCATCATGCCGAACGGGGGCTGGCGGATGGTCGAGGGTGCTCTGAACGCGTACGGCTACGAGGCCGGCCCCGAGGCCAGGGAGATCTACACCCGTCTCCGCAAGACCCACAACGAGGGCGTCTTCGACGCGTACACACCCGAAATCCGGGCCTGCCGCTCCTCCGGCATCATCACCGGACTGCCGGACGCCTACGGCCGCGGCCGCATCATCGGCGACTACCGCCGCGTCGCCCTCTACGGCGTCGACCGGCTGATCGCAGCCAAGGAGGCCGACAGGGCCGCCCTCGGCGAGCAGTGGCCGACCGAGCACGTCATCAGGGACCGCGAGGAGATCGCCGAGCAGATCAAGGCCCTGAACGAGCTCAAGGCGATGGCGATGTCGTACGGCCACGACATCTCCGGGCCCGCCCGTACCGGTCGTGAGGCCGTGCAGTGGCTGTACTTCGGCTACCTCGGTGCCGTGAAGGAGCAGAACGGCGCGGCCATGTCGATCGGCCGCATCGACAACTTCCTCGACATCTACCTCCAGCGCGACATCGAGCGCGGACTCATCACGGAGGAGCGGGCACAGGAGTTCATCGACGACTTCGTCATCAAGCTCCGTATCGTCCGCTTCCTGCGCACCCCGGAGTACAACGAGCTGTACTCCGGCGACCCGACCTGGGTCACCTGGTCGATGGCCGGCATCGGTGAGGACGGCCGTCCGCTCGTCTCCCGTACGACCTTCCGGGCCCTGCAGACCCTCTACAACCTGGGCCCGGCCCCCGAGCCGAACCTCACGGTCTTCTGGTCGCAGCGACTCCCCGCCGGATTCAAGGAGTTCGCCTCGAAGGTCGCCATCGACACCTCTGCGCTCCAGTTCGAGTCGGACGAGCTGATGCGCCCGAAGTACGGCGACGACACGGCGATTGCCTGCTGCGTCTCCGCGATGGCGGTGGGCAAGCAGATGCAGTTCTTCGGCGCCCGTGTGAACGTCGCCAAGGCGCTGCTGTACGCGATCAACGGCGGCCGTGACGAGAGGACGGGCAAGCTCGTGGTGAGCGGCTTCGAGCCGGTCACCGACGAGTACCTCGACCACGCGACCGTCGCCGAGCGGTACGACGCGATGCTCGGCTGGCTGGCCAGGACGTATGTGCACGCGCTCAATGTCATCCACTACATGCATGACAAGTACGCGTACGAGCGCCTGGAGATGGCCCTCCACGACCAGGAGATCCTGCGCACCATGGCCTGCGGCATCGCAGGTCTGTCGGTCGCCGCCGACTCGCTCTCCGCCATCAAGCACGCCCGGGTCAGGGTGATCCGGGACGAGACGGGTCTCGCGACGGACTACGAGATCGAGGGCGACTACCCTGCGTACGGCAACAACGACGACCGTGCCGACGCCATCGCCCGCGGCATCGTCCACGACTTCATGGAGAAGGTCCGCAAGCACCCGACCTACCGGGGCGCGGTGCACACCCAGTCGGTGCTGACCATCACCTCCAACGTCGTCTACGGCAAGAAGACCGGCAACACCCCGGACGGCCGCCGCTCCGGCGCCCCGTTCGCCCCGGGTGCCAACCCGATGAACGGGCGCGACGAGCACGGCTACATCGCCTCCGCCCTGTCGGTCGCCAAGCTGCCGTACGACGACGCCGAGGACGGCATCTCGCTGACCAACACCATCACGCCGGACGCACTCGGCCGCACCCCCGAGGAGCGGATCCAGAACCTCGCCGGCGTGCTGGACGGATTCATGGCGAGCGACGGCTTCCACATGAACGTCAACGTGCTCGACAAGGCGACTCTGGAAGACGCCATGGAGCACCCGGAGCACTACCCGCAGCTGACCATCCGGGTCTCCGGATACGCGGTCAACTTCGTGCGGCTGACCCGCGAGCAGCAGCTCGATGTCGTCAACCGCACCTTCCACGGCTCGCTCTGATCCTCCCCGATCGTTCCGAGCCCTCTGAACCGCGCGGCGTCGGGAGCCCATCCCCCGTAGGGCCCCGGCGCCGCGCGCTCCGCACCCGTCGCGCCCGGCCACCGAACGCCCCCCGCCCGCACAGGAGGCCCTGCCATGGCCACACTCCTCGACAACATCGACAGCATCGACAACGCCGGCGACATCGACAACGTCGGCACCTCCGTCACTCCGGCGGGTGCGGCCACCCGTCGGCCGGTCTCCGGAGCGGTCCACTCCTGGGACCTGTCGACGGGCGTCGACGGCCCCGGCACCCGCTTCGTCACCTTCCTGGCCGGCTGTCCACTGACTTGCCTCTACTGCCATAACGTCGACACCCTGCGGATGCGCAGCGGCACCCGGATGTCGGCGGGCGGCCTCGTCGCCGAAGCGGGCAAGTACACGACGTTCATCCGGGCCGCGGGCGGCGGCGCCACCATCAGCGGCGGCGAACCACTGCTGCAGCCGGTCTTCGCCGGTGAACTCTTCCACCGCTTCAAGCACGGGCTGGGGCTGCACACCGCCCTGGACACCTCCGGCTTCCTTGGCGCCCGCGCCACCGACGCCCTGCTGCGCGACGTCGATCTGGTCCTGCTCGACATCAAGTCCTGGGACCGAGCGACGTACCGCAAGGTCACCGGCCGACCGCTGGAGCCGACCCTGGACTTCGCCCGCCGCCTCGCCGACCTCGGCAAAGAGGTGCACGTCCGCTTCGTACTGGTGCCGGGACTGACCGACGATCCGGCCAACGTCGACGGTGTCGCCTCCTTCGCCGCCTCCCTCGGCAATGTCTCCCGTGTCGATGTCCTCCCCTTCCACAAGCTCGGCGAGGCGAAGTGGCAGGCGCTGGGCAAGCCCTTCACCTTGCACGACACCCCGTCACCCACCCCCGAGCAGACCGCCTCGGCCCGCGAGATCTTCACGTCCCACGGACTGCGGGCCGTCTGACACACTGCGCGCCGTCCGACGGGCTTCGAGCCGGTCGGACGAACGGGCTCACCCCGCCGAGCCGTAAAACACGTGGATGGGGGCAACACCGGCACGGCCTGGTGGGGTGCCGGCTTTCTCTGTCTGTCGTTCCTCGTCGTCCTCGGGCTGTGGGCGCTCGACCCGAAGGATCGCTGACCACGGCCGTACCCTTGACATATGAGCACCGCCCCCGCCCCCGGCCCGCGCGATTCGAAGCCGACCCAGCCGGAACAGACGAAACCCAAGCCGGCTCTGATCTTCGACGATCCGCTGGACCAGCAGTCCGCGGACGATACGGACCGAGGGTGGGGCGAGCGGGCCCCGGCCGGCGGCAGCGCCGCCGATCTGGCGCGCTTTCTCGACGAGAAGCCGCCCCACCACATCTGAGCCCCCGCTCCGTGGTGGTCCGATGACGCTGCTGCCGGTCTTCCTGCCGCGCGTCCCGCTACTCGTCGTGACCTCGGCCGGAGTCCTGCCCGAGGGCCCCGCCCCCCGGGCCGCCGCGCTGCGAGACGAGGGCGTCGCGGATCTCCTTCAGCACCTCCAGCTCGCTGACCTCCAGCGTCTCCTGCACGCCCTCCTTCGCGGCCTGCATGGCCGCCCGCCTGGCAAGGTACTTGGCCCGGGCAGCACCAGCAGGACATGGGCAGCACCATCAGGAGTAGACGACGGCCGCCGTGATCACAAAGCTGAGAGTGGCGCTGAGCACCGAGCCCCACAGGATCCGGATGCCCTCGGTCGCCTCGCCCGTCTTCGGGTCCGCGACGCAGGGCCCCTTGTGGCAGGAGCTGTAGCTCTCCAGGTTCTTGGTACCGAACGCACCGCTCATCAGTACGAATCAGCACAGGGTCACCGCCAGCCTGGCCGAGATACCCGCACCGGCCAGCGATGCGGCCGTGCCCCGGGGGACTGACAGCACGATCAGCGCACCGTCCTCCGCGGGACCCTCGGCCGAGGTCTGCGGTACATCTGCCACCCGTGCGCCCTTCGCCAGCACTCGGGCATCGGCTCCGGCCCCCTCGGCGGCGATCACGTCGACGCGGTCCCCCGGCCGTAACAGCCGCACCGTCCCCGCATCCGCGATTCGGACCGGCGCGGACACCAAGGGGACCGGCCGCCGCGCCCGCTCCGGCGCCGACCCGGCCGTACCCCCCGCCCCTGCCCCATGCGCCGCATCGCCGCCCGCGCCGCTCCCGCCCAGCCCCGTCGCGGCCAGCGCAGCAGCCGTCAGAGCCAGCCCGGCGGCCAGCGCGCGACGCTGCCGCCACAGAGCCCGCCGCAGCCGGTGCCCACCACCTCCGCGCACCCGCAACGGCTCGAACGCGGGCACACCACAGGGCGGGGGAGCCGACGCCGGAGGCCTCGGAGCCATGGCCGGAGCGGATCGCTCAGAGGGCACACGCGGGAACGACTGGGACGACGGGAACGACTGGAACATGGCCAACACCACCTGCCGTGAGGAGTTCGGACGAACACCCCTCACGATCCACCGGCCACGAGTTTCCCGCCGAGGCCTGTGGACGGCCCCGGCGTTGTGGACAACCCCGTCACCCACCCACGCCGCAACCGTCACCCACCCCGCTAAGGAAGCTCGATCCCCGTCTCGAGCCCGTCCAGCGCATGCGAGCACGGGCAGTCGCGGTCCGCCCCCGCAGGCAGCGCGGCCACCACGTCGAAGAGCACCGCGCGCAGCCGGTCGACGTTGGCCGCGAACACCTTCAGCACCTCCCCGTGCGAGACGCCCTCCCCGGCCTCAGCACCCGCGTCGAGGTCCGTCACCAGCGTCATCGTCGTGTAGCAGAGGCCCAGTTCACGGGCGAGGACCGCCTCCGGGTGCCCGGTCATCCCGACCACCGACCAGCCCATCGCCGCATGCCAGCGCGACTCGGCCCGGGTCGAGAAGCGCGGCCCCTCGACCACCACCAGCGTCCCGCCGTCCACCGGCTCCCAGCTCTTCGCGCGAGCCGCCGCCAGCGCGGCCCTGCGCCCATCGGGGCAGTACGGATCGGCGAAGCCCAGATGCAGGACGTTCGACTCCGCGCCATCGGCCCGGATCTCCCCGTCGTAGTACGTCTGCGTCCGGGCCTTGGTGCGGTCCACCAACTGGTCGGGCACGAGAAGGGTGCCCGGCCCGTACTCCGGACGCAGGCCGCCCACCGCGCACGGGCCGAGCACCTGACGTACGCCGACGGAGCGCAGCGCCCACAGGTTGGCCCGGTAGTTGATGCGGTGCGGCGGCAGATGGTGGCCGCGTCCGTGGCGGGGCAGGAAGGCGACCCGGCGGCCGCCGACCTCGCCGAGGAACAGGGAGTCGCTCGGCCGCCCGTACGGGGTGTCCACACGCACCTCCGTGACGTCCTCCAGGAAGGAGTACAAGCCCGAGCCGCCGATGACACCGATCTCTGCGTTCGCCATGCGATCACACTAGCGGCGCGGGAAAACGCCGAGGACCCCGCCGAACGGATCGGCGGGGTCCTCGGGGAAGCGCGGTTCGGCTCAGGCGGCCGACGTGCCGCTCGTCGAGGAGGACGAAGAAGACGCAGCGGACGAAGAAGACGCGGCGGACGAGGAGGAAGCGGACGACTTCGTGTCCGAACCCGACCCCGACCCCGTCGACGATGAATCGGACGAAGCGGAACCGGACGCCTTCGCCGAGGCCGACGCCGACGTGCTGCTCGACGAGGAGCCACGGCTGTCGTTCCGGTAGAAACCGGAACCCTTGAAGACAATGCCGACCGCCGAGAACACCTTCTTCAGGCGTCCTTCGCAGCTCGGGCACACGGTCAGGGCATCATCGGTGAACTTCTGCACCGCCTCAAGGCCCTCGCCGCATTCGGTGCACTGGTACTGATAGGTCGGCACTTGCTCCTCCTGGCACTCTCACTCAGTGAGTGCTAACGACGCTCCATACTGACGTATTCCCCCGGATCAGTCCACCGTGACCGGCTCCCGGTGACCGACACCACGTGCCACGGTCCGTCCCGAAGCGGCGGGTGCGAGCCTCGAACGCAGTGCCACCAGGGTGACCAGCGCCAGTACGGTCCCCACCAGCGGCACCACAAAACCGGTGCTCGCGCCGTGGGCGTCGGCGAGCCGCCCGGCGACCGTCACCGCTGCCGCCTGGCCGAGGGCGACCGAGCCCGTCAGCCAGGTGAACGCCTCGGTCCGGGCGGACCCCGGCACCAGCGCCTCGACGAGCGTGTAGCCGCTGATCAGGGCCGGGGCGATGGAGAGTCCGACCAGCAGTCCGAGCCCGGCCAGCAGGGGCACGGAGTGCACGGCCCACAGTCCGGACGCGGTCAGGGTCAGCGCCGCGTACCCGACGATCAGACGCCGCCGCGGCCCGCTCTTCCAGGCGATGGCGCCGCAGGCGATCCCGGCGAGCATGTTGCCGGCCGCGAAGACCCCGTACAGCAGACCGTTCGCCCCGGGCCGGCCGATCTCCTCGGCGAAGGCGGTCAGCGAGACCTGCATGCCGCCGAAGACCGCGCCGATGCCCAGGAAGGCCACCGCGAGCACCCGCACACCCGGTACGGACAGGGCGGACGCATGCCGCTGGGGGGTGCCGGACTCGGTGCTGCGCACCGCGGGCTGCGTGCGGCGCTGCGCGGCGAAGAGCAGTCCGCCCACCAGGGTCAGCCCGGCCTCCGTGATCAGACCGGCCGCCGGGTGCACTCCTGTGCACAGTGCGGTGGCGAGCACCGGGCCGATGACGAAGGTGAACTCGTCCGTCACCGATTCGAAGGCGGCCGCGGTGGACATCAGCGGTGAGGCCTTGCGGCCCGGTGCCGCGCCCAGTACGGCCGCCCAGCGGGCTCGTACCATCGGGCCGATCTGCGGAACGGAGGCACCGGTCGGCACGGCTGCCGCGAACAGGGCCCACAGGGGTGCGTCCGCCAGCGCCAGCGCCGTCAGCGCCGATACGGACGCCGCGTGCACCAGGACACCGGGCAGCAGCACGGCGCGCTGGCCGAAACGGTCGGCGAGCTTGCCGGTCTGCGGTGCGAACAAGGCCATGGAGACACCGGTCGCGGCGGCGACGGAGCCCGCGCTGCCGTAAGAGCCGGTGGTGTGCTGAACCAGTAGCACGATGCCGATCGTCAGCATCGCGAAGGGCTGCCGTGCGGCGAAGCCCGGCAGGAGAAACGTCCACGCACCGGGGGTGCGCAGCAACTGCCCGTATCCGGGGCGGTCGGAGACCGTGGACGCCACGGTCCATGCCTTTCTGCCGCCTGGTGGCCGAGCTCCCGCAGGTCCGGGCCTGCACAGGTGGTGCGGGCTCGTGCGGGTGCTGCCGAGAGCTGTCCTCTTCGCGCGGAACTGCGGTAGATGCCGGGCGCTCAGCAGAGGCGGAGGACGCCACGACCGCCATACGGTCGCGCCAGCTCTGCATCAGGCAGAGTTGGTCGTTCGGGTTGGTCGATCGGGTTGGCCGACCCCACTACGGAGGCCGATCAGGTTTCCTTCATGATACAGGCGGACACCCTTGCACACCTCTGATTGTGCGCAAGGCGCCCACCCCCGCCTCGGATCGACAGCGCGCAGCCCCCGCGGCCCTCTCAGCGGTGCGCTCTCGGCCCGTCGGCCTTCCCCAGCTTCTTCGCGGCCTTCAGTGCGTGCGCAACGTCATGTGCCACATGAGGCCCTGCGAGGCTCTTGCCACCGCTGCCGCTCGTCCCCAGCCAGCCCGCGAGCTTGCCGCCCTCGCCGACCGCGTGCAGCCGCTCCTCCGCCGCGTCGCGCACCGGGTCGGTGGTGACCACCAGCAGTTCGTCGCCGCGCCGCAGCACGGTCGACGGCGCCGGTACGAAGCTCTTCTCGTCCCGTACGACCAGGGTGACCGCGGCCCCGGCGGGCAGCCGCAGCTCTCCGACCTCCACGCCGTGCATCTTCGACTTCCCGGGGATCGCCACCGACAGCAGATGGCCGCGCAGCCGCTCCAGCGGCGCCGACTCGATGCCCAGGTCGGCGGCCTCGGCCGGATCGTCGGCGATCTTCAGGGCCTTCGCCATCCAGGGCAGGGTCGGTCCCTGGATGAGGGTGTACACGACGACGAGCACGAAGACGATGTTGAAGATCCGGGTGGAGCCCTCGACTCCGGACACCATCGGGATGGTCGCCAGGATGATGGGTACGGCGCCGCGCAGCCCCGCCCAGGACATGAACACCTTCTCCTGCCAGGGCAGCCGGAACGGCGCCAGCGAGATGAAGACCTCCAGCGGACGTGCCACCACGGTCAGTACGAGTCCCACGATGACCGCGGGCCAGAAGTCGTCGTACAGATCGTGCGGGGTGACCAGGAGTCCGAGCAGCACGAACATGCCGATCTGGGCCAGCCAGCCGAGCCCGTCGGCGAAGCCGCGGGTGGCGGGCCAGTGCGGCAGTTTGGCGTTGCCGAGGATCATCGCGGCCAGATAGACGGCGAGGAAGCCACTGCCGTGGGCCAGGGCGCCCGCCGCGTACGCGGACACCGCGATCGCCATCACGGCGATCGGATACAGACCGGACGCGGGCAGTGCCACATGACGCAGTCCGAACGAGCCGAGCCAGCCGACGGCGAGACCGACTGCCGCACCGATCGCGAGCTCCAGCGCTATCTCGCCGACCAGTACGTACCAGCTCTCCACCGGTCCCCTGGTCGAGAAGGCCACCACGAGGATCACGACGGGCGCATCGTTGAAGCCGGACTCGGCCTCCAGTACCCCGGTGACCCGGGCGGGCAGCGGCACCTTGCGCAGCACGGAGAAGACCGCGGCGGCGTCCGTCGACGAGACGACCGCGCCGATGATCAGCGACTGCCGCCAGTCCAGGCCGACCAGGTAGTGCGCCCCGGCCGCGGTGACGCCGACGCTCACCGCGACGCCGACGATCGAGAGCATCGCGGCAGCCGGCAGTGCGGGTCTGATCTCTTTCCACTTCGTGCCCAGGCCACCCTCGGCGAGGATCACGACAAGTGCGGCATAGCCGATCACCTGAGTCAGTTCCGCATTGTTGAACTTGACGTCGAAGATGCCGTCCTGCCCTATGGCGATCCCGATGCCGAGGTACAGGAGCAGGCTGGGGAGCCCGCTGCGGGACGAGATGCGTACCGCCGCCACGGCGACGAGCAGGACGAGTGAGCAGACGAGCAGGAGTTCGTTGAGCGTGTGGACAGTCAGTGGCCGTTCCTTCCCTGCGTACGCCTGCCGAATTCGACCCTCGGCATCGGCCGTTGGCGGCCGGTACTTCGTTACCTTACCTAATCTTTAACGTTTTCTTGACGCGCTCGATCACTCGTACGATCGCTGCGCAATTCGAACCATGCCGATGCCGCGTCAGAGCCGTGCAGGCGCTGCGCCTATGGTTGCTCCTGCACTCCCAGGACCACCTGCCCCTCGAAGGACAGCGATGCCCGCCAACACAACCGCCCCTTCCGGCACCACCGGTTCCGCCGGTGGGAAGACCGGCAGGAAGAAGGGGCGACGTGCCCGCCTGATCGTGATCGTTCTGGTGCTGGCGCTTGTCGCGGGTATCGGTTACGGCGCGTTCTGGTCCGTATCGACCGTGCGGGCCTCGTACCCGCAGACGACCGGTTCCATCAAGCTCGACGGCCTCGACGGCAACGTCGACGTCAAGCGCGACAGCTACGGAATCCCGCAGCTGTACGCGGACTCCGATGCCGACCTCTTCCGCGCCCAGGGCTTCGTACAGGCGCAGGACCGCTTCTGGGAGATGGACGTCCGCCGCCACATGACGGCGGGCAGGCTCTCCGAGATGTTCGGCTCCGGACAGGTCGAGACGGACTCCTTCCTGCGCACGCTCGGCTGGCGCAAGGTCGCACAGAAGGAGTACGACAACGTCCTGTCCGCGGACACCAAGAAGAACCTCCAGGCGTACGCGGACGGCGTGAACGCCTACCTCAAGGGGCGCGACGGCAAGGACATCTCCGTCGAGTACGCCGCCCTCGGCCTCACCAACGACTACAAGCCGGCCGAGTGGACCCCGGTCGACTCGGTCGCCTGGCTCAAGGCGATGGCCTGGGACCTGCGCGGCAACATGCAGGAGGAGATCGACCGCTCGCTGATGACCAGCAGGCTCGACGCGAAGCAGATCGAGGACCTCTACCCGGAGTACCCGTACGACAAGCACGATCCGATCGTCGGCAAGGGCGCGATCTCCCCGGTCACCGGGAAGTTCGACCCGGAGGCGACCCCGTCCGGCAGCGTCGGCTCGGACACCGTGGCGAGCGCCACCGAGGGCGTGAACACCCAGCTCTCCTCGCTCTCCGACACGCTCGACCAGATCCCGGCGCTGCTCGGCCCGAACGGCAGCGGCATCGGGTCCAACTCCTGGGTGGTCTCCGGCGACTACACGACGACCGGCAAGCCGCTGCTCGCCAACGACCCGCACCTGGCGCCGCAGCTGCCCTCGCTCTGGTACCAGATGGGGCTGCACTGCCGCGAGATCACGGCGCAGTGCCAGTACGACACCGCCGGCTACACCTTCTCCGGCATGCCCGGCGTGATAATCGGCCACAACCAGGACATCGCCTGGGGCTTCACCAACCTCGGCGCGGACGTCACCGACCTCTTCCTGGAGAAGGTCTCCGGCGACGGTTACGTGTACGACGGCAAGGTCAAGCCCTTCACCGTCCGCGAGGAGACCATCAAGGTCGCGGGCGGCAAGAGCCGGCACATCACCGTCCGCGAGACCAACAACGGTCCGCTGGTCTCCGACCGCAGCAGCGAAATGGAGAAGGTCGGCCAGAAGGCCCCCGTCGGCAACTCGGCCCCGGACCGGGCCGACGGTTACGCGGTCGCCCTGAAGTGGACCGCGCTGGAACCCGGCAAGTCCATGGACGCGGTCTTCGAGCTCAACCGGGCCAAGGACTTCCCGTCCTTCCGCAAGGCGGCCGAGCACTTCGAGGTTCCCTCGCAGAACCTGATCTACGCCGACACCAAGGGTCACATCGGCTACCAGGCACCTGGAAAGATCCCGGTCCGCCTCCAGGGCAACGGCACGATGCCCAGCCCCGGCTGGTCCTCGGCGTACGGCTGGAAGGACAAGCCGGTCCCGTTCGACGAGCTGCCCTACGAGTACGACCCGAAGCGCGGCTACATCGTCACCGCCAACCAGCCCGTCATCGACGAGAAGTACCCCCACCTGCTCACCAAGGACTGGGGCTACGGCGCCCGCAGCCAGCGGATCAACGACCTCATCGAGTTGAAGATCGAGGATGGCGGGAAGATCTCGACCGAAGACATGCAGAAGATGCAGATGGACAACACCAGCGAGATCGCGACGAAGCTGGTGCCCGAGCTGCTGGAGATCAATGTCTCGGACAAGAACGTCCGCGAGGCACAGAAGCTCCTTGAGGGCTGGGACTACAACCAGGAGCCCGACTCGGCCGCGGCCGCGTACTTCAACGCGGTCTGGCGCAACATCCTCAAGCTGGCCTTCGGCGACAAGCTGCCCAAGGAGCTGCGGGTCAAGGGCGAGTGCCTCAATGTGCCCCGGGCCGACACCTCCGGACCGGTCGACGAGCAGCACAAACTGGTGCGCGAGTGCGGCCGGCGCGACGCGGACACGGCACAGCCGGACGGCGGTGACCGCTGGTACCAGGTCGTCGCCGACCTGATGGACGACCAGAACAGCGACTGGTGGAAGTCGCCGGCGAGCGGCCGGGACGAGGCGACCGAGAACCGGGACGAACTTTTCGCCCGTGCCATGGAGGATGCCCGCTGGGAGCTGACCGCGAAGCTCGGCAAGGACATCAGCACCTGGAGCTGGGGCCGGCTGCACCAGCTGACCCTGAAGAACCAGACCCTCGGCACCGAGGGCCCCGGTCTGCTCCAGCGGGTCCTCAACCGCGGCCCGTGGGACATCGGCGGCGGCGAGGCCGCGGTGAACGCCACCGGCTGGAACGCGGCGGGCGGCTACGACGTCGTCTGGGTTCCGTCGATGCGGATGGTCGTCAACGTGGGGGACTGGGACAAGTCCCGCTGGATCAACCTCACCGGTGCTTCCGGGCACGCGTTCAGCGCGCACTACACCGATCAGACCGACAAATGGGTCAACGGTGAACTGCTCGACTGGTCCTTCGGGACGAACGCCGTCGCCAAGTCGACGAACGACACCCTGACCCTCAAACCGTAGGGCCCATCCGGCGGATCATGGCAGGCGTCACCACCACGTCGACGGGGTGGTCGTGCGGTTCCTCAGGGACCTGCGCGACCACCTCGTTGTCGTACAGCAGGACGACCAGCGCCGGATGCGCCCCCGCCGCGGCGAGCCGGGCCAGCACCCGGTCGTAACTGCCGCCGCCACGGCCGAGCCGCATGCCGCGCGCGTCCACCGCGAGGCCCGGCAGCAGGACCGCGTCGGCGTCCAGGACCGCGTCGGGACCGAGGCGCTCCCTGTCCGGCTCCAGCAGCCCGCGGCCGGCCCGGACCAGGCGATCGGCTCCTTCGTACGGCGCCCAGTCCAGATCGTTGTCCGCGAGGAGCACCGGCAGCAGCACCCGTACGCCCCGCGCGCGGAGCGCGTCCAGCAGGGCGCGGGTGCCCGGCTCGCTCCCCACCGAGACGTAGGCGGCGACGGTGCGCGCCCCGGAGAGCTCCGGAAGACTCAATGCGCCCCGGGACAGAACCGTCGCGGCGTTCTCCGCGTCTTCCCTGGTCAGAAGGCGCCGCGCGGCCAGCAGTTCACGCCTGAGAAGCGTCTTTTGGGACATGTCGGTGTTCAACGGGCACCTTTGAATCTCTTGTATGCACATATAGGCGTACAAAGTTAACCGGAGTCTCATCTTCCGCCCATACGCGCCGGATATGGTTCTGCGCATGACTCAGTCGCACCCCAGGATCAGCAAGGCTGTCATCCCGGCCGCAGGCCTCGGTACCCGCTTCCTGCCGGCCACCAAAGCCACTCCCAAGGAGATGCTGCCTGTCGTCGACAAGCCTGCGATCCAGTACGTCGTCGAGGAAGCGGTGACCGCCGGCCTCTCCGACGTCCTGATGATCACCGGCCGCAACAAGCGTCCCCTCGAGGACCACTTCGACCGCAATTACGAACTGGAGTCCGCGCTCACCCGCAAGGGAGATGCCGAACGGCTCCAGAAGGTGCAGGAGTCGAGCGACCTGGCCACCATGCACTACGTCCGGCAGGGCGACCCGCGCGGCCTCGGCCACGCCGTGCTGTGCGCCGCACCGCACGTCGGCGACCAGCCGTTCGCGGTCCTTCTCGGCGATGACCTGATCGACCCGCGCGACCCGCTGCTGGCCCGCATGGTCGACATCCAGGAGCGCGAGGGCGGCAGTGTCATCGCGCTGATGGAGGTCGCGCCGGAGCAGATCCACATGTATGGATGCGCGGCCGTCGAGCCCACCGCCCAGGGCGATGTGGTGCGCGTCACCGGTCTGGTCGAGAAGCCCGACACGGCCGAGGCGCCCAGTAACCTCGCCGTCATCGGCCGCTATGTACTGGACCCGGCCGTCTTCGACATACTGCGTAAGACCGAGCCGGGCCGCGGCGGCGAGATCCAGCTCACCGACGCCCTTCAACTCCTCGCCGAGGACGAGAAGATCGGCGGCCCCGTGCATGGCGTCGTCTTCAAGGGGCGCCGCTATGACACCGGTGACCGGGGCGATTACCTCCGTGCCATTGTCAGACTCGCGTGCGAACGTGAAGACCTGGGCCCGGACTTCCGGACCTGGCTCCGCAGTTACGTCACCGAGGAGATGTAGCACTTTGAGCAGCACGATCTGGTCGGTGGACGAGCACCTGGAAGACATTCTCGGCGCAGTGCGACCGCTCGAACCCATCGAGCTGCAACTGCACGACGCACAGGGCTGCGTCCTCGTCGAGGACGTCATCGTGCAGATCGCCCTGCCGCCCTTCGACAACAGCTCGATGGACGGGTACGCGGTCCGTGTGGCCGATGTCGAGGGAGCCGACGAGGAGTTCCCCGCGGTGCTCACCGTCATCGGTGACGTCGCGGCGGGCAGCGACGGGCTGCCCGGCGACCGGAGCGTCGGCCCGGGCGAGGCCGCCCGCATCATGACCGGCGCCCCGCTGCCGGCCGGCGCCGAGGCCGTGATCCCGGTCGAGTGGACCGACGGCGGGACGGGCGGCGGCCCCGCCGACACCATGCGCGCCCACCGCGCCGCCCCCGAGGGCGCGGGCGGCGAGGTCCGCGTGCACCGCCCCGTCGAGGCCCGCGCCCATGTCAGGGCGCGCGGCAGCGACGTCATGCCGGGCGATCTGGCCCTGCGCGCCGGATCGGTGATCGGCCCGCCGCAGATCGGGCTGCTCGCCGCGATCGGCCGCTCGACGGTGAAGGTACGGCCCCGGCCGCGCGTCGTCGTCATCTCGACCGGCAGCGAACTGGTGCAGCCCGGCGAGGAGCTGACCGGCGGCCGGATCTACGACTCGAACAGCTTCGCGCTCACGGCCGCCGCCCGGGACGCCGGAGCGATCGCTTACCGGGTCGGCGCCGTCACCGACGACGCCGACACGCTCCGCGCCACGATCGAGGACCAGCTGATCCGTGCCGACATCGTGGTCACCACCGGAGGCGTCAGCGTCGGTGCGTACGACGTCGTCAAGGAAGCCCTGTCGTCGGTGGGCGGCGAGGACGAGCCCGGCAGCGGCATCGACTTCCGCAAGCTCGCCATGCAGCCCGGCAAGCCGCAGGGCTTCGGCTCGATCGGCCCCGAACACACGCCGCTGCTGGCGCTCCCGGGCAACCCCGTCTCGTCGTACGTCTCCTTCGAACTGTTCGTACGCCCCGCGATCCGCGCCCTGATGGGGCTTCAGGACGTGAACCGCCCCACCGTCCGGGCCAAGCTGAACACCGACAAGGCACTCACCTCGCCGTCCGGCAGGCGCCAGTTCCTGCGCGGTACGTATGACGCGGAGGCCGGCACCGTCACCCCCGTCGGCGGCTCCGGATCGCATCTGATCGCCGCTCTCGCCCAGGCGGATGCGCTGATCGTGCTGCCCGAGGACGTCACCTCCGCCGAGCCCGGCGCGGACACCGAGGTGATCCTGCTCCGCTGATCCCCGGGCGGTGGCGGTACGGTATCTGCCGCTGTGCCTTCCCGGGGACACCCCCCGGGCCCCGGGCCCGCACCCCGGTGCGGGCCGAGCGGGCAACCGGCGCCCTACCGCGAGGCGGAGTTAGTTGAGTACGCAGAACAGGCTGACGCACATCGACGAGGCGGGCGCGGCCCGTATGGTCGACGTCTCGGAGAAGGACGTCACCGCGCGGGTGGCCCGCGCGAGCGGCCGGGTCCTCGTCTCGCCGCGCGTCGTCGAGCTGCTCCGCGGCGAAGGAGTCCCCAAGGGCGACGCCCTCGCCACCGCCCGCATCGCCGGGATCATGGGCGCCAAACACACCCCCGACCTGATCCCGCTCTGCCACCCGCTCGCCGTCTCCGGCGTCGAGGTCGGCCTGAGCGTCGCCGACGACGCGGTGGAGATCACCGCCACGGTGAAGACCACGGACCGCACCGGCGTCGAGATGGAGGCCCTGACCGCCGTCTCGGTCGCCGCGCTCACCGTGATCGACATGATCAAGGCGGTCGACAAGGCGGCAGTCATCACGGACGTACGGGTCGAGTCGAAGTCGGGCGGCAAGTCCGGCGAGTACCGGCGCACCGCACCGGACGGAGCGGACGCATGACCACGCCCGACGCGGTGCCCCCCGGCGGGCCGGAAGAGAACGCGGCGTCCGGACCCGGGCAGTCCGGTGACGACCGGCAGGCCGAGCCTCCGCTCGGCGGCGCACTGACCGCCCCGTACGCCGCTCTCGTCGTCACCGCATCCAACCGGGCCTCCGCCGGGGTCTACGCGGACAAGGGCGGCCCCCTGATCTCCGAGGCGCTCACGCAGCTCGGGTTCGCCGTCGACGGCCCCCGGGTCGTGCCCGACGGCGACCCGGTCGAACAGGCGCTGCGCGACGGGGTGGCCGCCGGGTACGACGTCATCGTCACGACTGGCGGTACGGGCATCTCGCCCACCGACCGCACCCCCGACGCCACCCGCCGCGTCCTCGACCACGAGATCCCCGGCATCCCCGAGGCGATCCGCGCCGAAGGCCGCGACAAGGTGCCCACCGCCGCGCTCTCCCGTGGCCTCGCGGGCGTCGCCGGCCGCACACTCATCGTGAACCTGCCGGGCTCCACCGGCGGGGTGCGCGACGGCCTCGCCGTCCTCGCACGTCTCCTGGTGCACGCCGTCGACCAGCTTCGCGGCGGCGATCACCCCCGACCCGGGAGCCCGAGCTGAACGTCCCGACCTGGCCGGTGGTCCTCAACGACGGCGAGATCACCCTCCGTCCGGTGAAGATGCGCGACCAGCGCATGTGGCGCGAGGTCAACCGGCGCAACCGTGAGTGGCTGCGCCCCTGGGAGGCGACCGTGCCGCCGCCCGCCCCGGGCGGCCCGGTGGCTCAGCGCCCCACCTACCGTCAGATGGTCCGTCATCTGCGCTCCGAGGCCGCCGCCGGCCGGATGCTGCCCTTCGCCATCGAGTACGAGGGCCGTCTGGTCGGTCAGCTGACGGTCGCCGGGATCACCTGGGGCTCGATGTGCTCGGGTCACATCGGCTACTGGGTCGACCAGGACGTGGCGGGCCGCGGTGTGATGCCGACCGCGGTCGCCCTCGCCGTCGACCACTGCTTCCGCAGGGTCGGACTGCACCGCATCGAGGTGTGCATTCGGCCGGAGAACGGGCCCAGCAGAAGGGTCGTCGAGAAACTGGGATTCCGTGAGGAAGGTCTGCGTCCGCGCTATCTCCACATCGACGGCGCCTGGCGCGACCATCTGATCTACGCGCTCACCGCGGAGGAAGTACCCGACGGGCTGCTCCGGCGCTGGCACCAGGCACGACCCGGAACGCCACGGGAAATAAAATAAGTGTTCGATATTGATCGGCATGTGACGGCAAACGAACGCGCAAACACCCACTGGTGATCTGAACAATCACAAAAAAAGTCCTTGATATCAGCCGGATCGTGCGACACACCGTGCCAATTGGCGGATGCCCCCGCGCAAACCCCTCTACGGTGTGAGACGTGAGCAGCAGCGGCCTCATCTATGCAGTCATCGTCGGGGCCTGGGCCGCCTACTTGGTGCCGATGTGGCTCCGCAGGCAGGACGAGCTCAATGAAGCCCGTCCGACGGAACGCTTCAGCACCGCCATCCGGCTGCTGTCCGGACGGGCGGCCATGGAGCGCCGGTATGCCAAGGAGCTGCGGGAGCGCACCACCGAGGAGGCGGGGCCCGACGCCGACCCGGACGCCGTCACGGACCGAATGGACTCCGTGGACGTCCGGGCCTTCGCCGCGCCCCCGGCGCATACCGAAGCCCGGGTGTACGACCCGGCGCGCCCGGACCGGGAACGCCCCGAACCCGGTGCCGCGCGGCGCGCGCGCCCGCGCACCGGCGGGACGGACGCCGAGCGCGTCCGGCGCGCCCAGCGACTCCAGGTCCTCGCGCGCCGTCGGCGTACCACCGTCGTCCTCTTCCTCGCCTTCACCCTCGGCGCGGTCGTCGCGGCGGTCGGCGGCCTCGGCTTCCTCTGGGCACCCGCGGTTCCGGCGGTGCTGCTGAGCACGTACATCGTGCATCTGCGCGCCCAGGAGCGACGCCGGTTCGCCTTCACCATGGACCGGCGCCGGGCCGAAGTGGCGGCGCAGCATCTGCGCGAGAGCCGTCCCCGCAGGCACCAGCCGGCCGCGGCGGCCCCCGCCGAGGCCGACGAGGAGCCCGAAGGGCGCCGCCCCGAGCCCGAGCCCGCACCGGCGGTCTCCCCGCAGGAGGCCGGCCGCCGCGCCCTGGTCGAGCAGACGGACCATGCGGAATGGGTCGACCAGCAGCGCGAACGCGGCCGGGTCCAGGGCGACAGTTGGGAGCCGGTCCCGGTCCCCCTGCCGACGTACGTCACCGCGCCGGTCGCCCCGCGCGCCACGGGCGGCGTCGAGGTCGGCAACCCGGAGACCTGGAGCGCGGCCCGCTCCAGCACCGCCGAGCCCACCCAGACGGGTACCTCGCACCCCGTGGCTCCCCCCGTCGACCCGGCGCCGCGCCAGCGCACCAGCCAGTCCCGCCGCACCCGCGACCGCGGCCGGACCCCGCTCTTCGACCAGTACGAGGACGGGGAACGCCCGCGTGCCGCCAACGAGTGAGCCCCTTCGGGCCCCGCTGCGGCACCGACTCGGCTGACCAGCACGGACCGGATTTCCGAGCACCCCTGTGGGGGTGCTAAAGTTTCACTCGTTGCAAGGGCCTGTGGCGCAGTCTGGTAGCGCACCTCGTTCGCATCGAGGGGGTCTGGGGTTCAAATCCCCACAGGTCCACCGCACACGAAGGATCCCGGTCCGACGATCATCGTCGGACCGGGATTTTTTCGTTTCAGGCGCGGTTGGTACGCAAGTCCGCTCACCACTCACTGGGGCGGTGCTCGTGGGGTGTTGGGCCGGGACCGGCGGTGGAGATGCGCACGCCGTGGGGCGGATACGTGTGGTTTCCCGACTCGTGCGGTACTTGGGCCGTTCGCCGAAAACGTGTCGCCGAAGGCATGTTCGAGAACTTGATGGTCGCTGTGCGCCGCGTTCCCCGCTTTGCCGATGTCGGAGCACCGACCGTCGGACGGAAGGCAGGGTGCGGCCGACCCTGTGCAAGCAGCCGAGTCGGCGGGTGGGTAGCCACCAGGATGCGGTCGGGGGCATGAACAGGGCAGTCGCGGCAATCGTGTGACAGGGGCCGTGCCAGCAGGTGAGTCTGTTCCGTACGGCCGACTCGGCGCGTCCGGCGACCACGCCTGCCACGGTCGGGATGACCACCGAGGACATCGAGGACGCCCGTGAGCAGGCTGCGGCGGTCGCCGGTCTGAAGACGCCGCTGGAGGCCGCTGGGCTGTCGCCGCGTGCCGTGTCCGTCGCCGCGTCCCTCGGTGCGTCGACGGTCGGGGCGCTGCTCGATGTCCCTCCGCACACGATCTCCCGTGCGCGTGGCGCCGGGAATGCGATCCGTAAGGAGCTCAACCGCCGCCACCGCCAGTGGTCGCACGACCTGCGCAAGCGTCCCGAGCCCCGCGAACCGGCGGCGATTGCGATGGACGCCCCCGAGGAGGCGCTGGAGTCGGTGGAGACGCTGGCCGCGCGGCTGATGCCCGCGGAGAGCCAGGGGCGCCGTACGAAGCCGCGCCCCGATGTCGTACGCGCCACCCTCCAACTGCCGGGCGGCGCCGACCTGGGGGACTGGCCGGCGCAGACCGCCATCGCCAAGGCCCTCGACATCAGCCAGAACACGGTCTCCCAGCACCAGCTCGCCGCGGTCGAGCGATGGGCGGGCCTGCCGTGGATGGACCGGGTCCGGGACGAACTGGCGGCGATACTGTCCGAGCAGGGCAGAGTGATGACCGCCGTGGAGCTGGCGGACGAGCTGCGCGTCCGGCACGGGGCCGGTGACGGCGATGCGGCCGATACGCCGGCCCGGTCGCTGGCCGTGGTCCGCGCGGCGGTGGACACGGAGGCCCGCAAGCGGGACGAGGACGCCGGCTCCGAGCCTCCGGCCCGACTGGCCATGCTGCGGCGTGACGGTCGCGTGCTGCTGGCGCTGGAGGACCAGCCCGGCGCGGACGAGCCGACGCCCGCCGAACTCGCCGACTACGCCGCGGCACTGGGCGTCGTGGCGGCCGACGTCGCTGTCCGCGATCCGCTGCCCGGCCGGGTGACGGTGCTGCGGGAACTCCGCGCGGTCGGTGCACCCGAGGGCATGATCCCGCTGGCCGACACCCGGCTCGTCGACCTGGCTGCTGCCATGGCACGGGGCGTCGGTGTCTCACCGCGACTGGAGCTCTACCCGCTGGGCCTGGATCTGTTTCAGGCGCTGCGCATCTCGCAGGCCGCCGCAGAGGTGCAGCCCGACACCGGGATCGGCACCGACGACCTGCTGGCCCGGGTCCGTGCCCGTTTCCCCGCGCTGGCGGTGCTCGCCGACACCACGTACGTGGAGTTGGAAGAGGCCCTGGACCGGGCCGGCTTCCCGCTCGCCTACGACCAGCAGCGCAAGCGTTTCCTGCCACGCGCCCGGGAAGCCGTCGCCTGGCACACCGAGCAGACGGTTTCCGCGCTGGCCAGTACTCGGACGCTGATCGAGGACGCGCAGAGCGAACTGGCGCTCGGCCGCGATCCCCGACGGGTCCGGGCCGCCCGCCTCCAGGCGGCCCGGCGGCGGGGCGGATTCGTCGCTCTCACGGTCAAGGGGCCCGAACTCCCCGGTGTGGCGGAGCGGTTGGCGGAGCGCTTTGACGCCGCTCGCCCTGGACGAGCTCCTCCTCACGACGCTGCGGGAGCTGGCTCAGGAGCAGCGGGCGCCCTGGCAGGCGCTGCTGAAGGCGGATGCCGCGTTCGCCGCCTCGGGAAGCATCGGCGCGGGCCTCGCCTCCTACGCACGGCTGGCGTTGGAGCGGGTCGTGGCCCGTGTCGCGGAGCTGGCGGCGGCTTCGGGCCCGCGCACCGTGCTTCTCGCTCACCGGGCCGGGCTGGTCGCCCGCTACTGGGAGGTGGGGGGACGGGAGTTGCTGGTCGCGCTGCAGAACGCCGCAGGGCGCCCCGCCGACGCCCCGCACGGCCTGTGGCTCCTCGTCCCCATGGAGGACCCCGAGGCCTCGCCCGCCCTGGACGGCCGCACGGTGGACGTGGTGGACAGGGCGGCCGGGTTGGTGGTGCTCGACGGGCTGTTCCTCAAGGAGCTGAAGTCGGGGACGTGGGAGCAGGCGGGCTGACAGGTTTCCTGGCCTGCCCTGGCAGGGAGGCTTGCCGTTTGTGGCGCGTGCCGGACGGCCTGAAGCGCTACACCAGCTTCATGCCGGGCCGGGCGGCGGTGAAGTCGCCGCCAACCAGGTCTGGGGCCGGGGTTGCCTTGGCATCCTGCTTCGTCAGGTGGCGGCGCTTGCGGCGGGTGATGCCACGGATATCGCGCTCACGCATGATCCGGTCCACCTTCTTTCGGTTGATCCCATGGCCCTTGCGTCGCGCCGCAGCATGCACGAGCGGGACACCGTAGGCGCCCCGTGAGGCGGCGTGGATCTCCCTTATCTTCTCGGCGAGTTCGTCCTCGGTCCGCTGCCGCGCGGCAGCGGCCGGCCGGACCAGCTCCACCGCGTCCCGCTTGAACTCCGGCGTGTACCGCTTGCTCATGTTGCTCTTGCCGCTCAACCTGGACTGCTTCCTCCGGGACGACCCATTCGTCCCAGTATCAAGCTGTCTGGATCAAGGGGGAACTTCACCTGGCGGTAGTGCTGTCTGGCGGACGCCAACAAAAGCAACCTACAGCGCCAGGTGCGCCTCAGCTTCTCCGGCCGACCATCACCAGTTCCCTTAGTCCTCGACCAAGTTGGCGATGAGCGCGAGCAGCGCGTCGGCGCGGTGCCGGTCCTCGCGCTGGTTCCGCAGGGCATCGTCGACTGCCCGGAGCCGGGCCAGGGCGGCCGGCTTCTGGTCGACGGTCGGCTGAGGTTCAGAAGAACCTTCGAGTCGCTGGTACGCGCTGCTGACGAACCTGCCCTCGGACCAGGCCGACACGGGACTGTGCCGCACCATGCCCCGGATGAGGTGAGGGGAGTGGTCGGCCCCGGTCTGGATTGGCATGAGCAGTGATTGCAGCCCAGTGAGCGGGCCGGTGACTGCCCCGCCGGCCCCCAGGAGGGGTGAGGTCTTCGGCGGCCGGGCCGACGGGGTCGTTCAGTGCCGCGGTGCCGAGTTCAGGACATCGCGCTTAGCCAGCGTCTCCGCTCCGGCTCCGGTGAGCGTGACCTTGCCGGAGTGAACGGTGTCCAGTTGCTCGACCTGCTTGCCGTACCACTCAATGGCGGTCAGCAAGAACCCTGGCGTGGCCGCGCCCGGGCCGACTACGGAACCCGGGTGCTGGAACACCATGCCCAGCCGTGCCGTCCCCTCAACGCAGCGGACCACGCACACGGCCACGTCGTCCGCCGAGTCGGTAACGCCCGGCGTCACGGACTCGATGGATTCGATGCTCAGGGCTGCTTTCTCCGGCACGTTATCCAGCACGTCGGTGTGCCTCCTCGACGAAGTGCGCGATCTGTTCGGGGGTGAGCTTGGGAACATCGTATTCAAGAAGCGGATCGATGTCCCCGTTGCCGATCTTGCGTGGCACGTGGATGCCCATCTCGGAGAGGATCTCCCGGGCTACCGCCGATGGCACCTGCACGGATGCGCGGGACGACAGTTCCGCCGGACTCAGCTCGACCGGCCATTCGGCCTCCCGCGCGATGTACCCCTGGTGGACCGGGACCCCGTCCAGCGCGCCGCGCGGATAGACCTCGACGATGGCGTCGCCGAACCGCTCGGCCTGCGTCGCGAACACGCTGGCGACGCCGGGGTCGGACGAGGTTGGTGTGATGCCGTGCCGCTGCACACCGGGGCTGCCCTCGAAACCTGTGGTGGTTCCGCGGAACAGATGCGGAGGGCACGGTGACAGGCCGAGCGGGTCGGTCCAGGTGTGCGGATTCGGGACATACGTCGACGGGTTCGGCGCCGGGACGAGGCCGAGCGGGTCCGGGGTGAGGTATCGGGCCGTCTCCGGATCGTAATGCCGGAAGTAGTTGTAGTGCAGCCCTGTCTCAGGGTCGTAGTACTGGCCGGGGAAGCGCAGTGGCGTGTACGCGGTGCTGTCAGATGCCCATGTGGTGGTACCCCACAGGGTCCGGCGGCTGCGCCAGGCGATACCGCCTTGCTCGTCGACGAGTTCGCAGGGCGCGCCGACGAGGTCGGTGACAATGGCGAAGAAGCGAGAATCGATCTCGTGCTGGGCTGCGTGCACCCCGTTCGGCACACCGACTACTGCAGGCGCTTCAACCGCACCGGCCGCTCGCACCATGGTGTGTAGGCTCCCCAAGGGGCGCGCCTGAGCGCCATGCTGACCGTCCCCCGCCTCCTGCGCCACCACCGCCATGATGCGTTCCGTCTGGGCCACCGGCCGCAGGCCGTCGTGGTCCCAAGTGAGGGTGACCGAATGAGGCGACTCGTCCGAGACCGTGGTCTGCTCGCACAGTGTCGGCCCGTCCCAGGTGAAGTCGCTGCGCTCGATGACCGTCGTACCGTCCGCCGACAGGCGCAGCTTGGCTATACGTCGGCCTGACGCGTCGTACTCGTACCGCCATCGCGTTCCGTCCGGCGTCGTCACTGCGGTGAGCCGGTCCTCGGCGTCCCACGTGTAGTGCCACACCTCCGCCTTGCCCGATAGGTGGGTCTTGCGGCGCTGGATGATCCGGCCGGCCGCATCATGGGAGTAGCGGAGGGAACCGGCCCGGGTGAGGCGGGTGCCCTTGTACTCACGCGCGCCTGTGGCTTCCTGCCCAGGGTGGCCTTGCGGCCAGGTGGCGTGGGTCTGGTTGCCGGCTGCGTCGTAGGCGTAGCGCTCTGTCCAGCCTGCGGCGTGGACGGCGGTGACGCGTCCGGCGGGGTCGAGGTCGAAGGTGCGGGTACCGCTGAGCTGGTCGGTGAGGCTGGTCAGGTTGCCGTCGGCGCTGTAGGTGTAGTCGCGGCGCTGGATGCTGCTGCCCGTGGTGCCGGTGATCTGCTGGCTGGTGAGGTGGCCAAGCGGGTCGTACTGGTTGGTGAAGGAGACAGTGTCGCCGATGTGGCGGGCGGTTTCCTGGCCGACGGCGTCATGTTCGAAGGCGATGGTGCGGCCGGAGGTGGTGAGGGAGGTGCGGCGGCCGGCGGCGTCGTCGGTCCAGGTGCTGACCGCGCCGGTGGGGGTGGTGCGGCCGGTACGGCGGCCGAGGGCGTCGTAGGTGTACGACATGGTGCGGCCGTTGACCGTCTCGGAGACAAGGCGGCCGTACCTGTCCCGAAGGAGCGTGACGGTTGCGTCCTCGTTGACTGCTTCCGCGAGGTGGTCGGCGAAGTCGTACGCGAAGGTCGTGGTGGTTCCGGCGGCGTTCTTGCGGACGACGCGGCCGAGCATGTCCCGTTCATAGCTGGTTGTTTGGCCTGCGGCGCTGGTGCGTGCGGCGAGCCGACCTGCAGCATCCCGCTCATAGCGGAGCGTCCGGTTGTCGAAGTCCGTCTCGGATATCAGCTGTCCGGCTGGATCGTATCCGTAGTCCCAGGTCAGGCATTGAGGGTTGGTGACCCGAGTGAGCCGGAGGTTGCTGTCGTGCGTGAATTCGTACCGGGCGCCGTCCGGCTCTGTGCGTGCCAGCAGCAGGTCGAAGTCGGTGTACTCGAAGCTGACGGTCGCGCCGACGGCATTGGTATGGGTGAGGCAGTTTCCCTCACCGTCGTAGGTCCACGACTCCTGGCTTGCGTCGGCCTCGATGCGACAGGCGAGTTTGCCTTCGACAGTCCATTCGAGACGCGTGGCGGCACCCCGAGCGTCGCTGATCGAGACGGGGCGGCCGAAGGCATCCCGCTCGTAGCGAGTGGTCGCGCCGAAAGGGTCGGTGACTGCGACCGGGAGCCCGGCCTTGTCGGGCGTGAGGATCGAAGTGTGCCCGAGGGCGTCGGCCATGGAGACGAGGTGGCCCGCCTCGTCGTACGAGAACGCGATTGTGGCGCCGGTGGGTTCCGTGATCGAGGTGCGGTTGCCGTGCTCGTCGAAGGCCTGCCGGGTGACGTTGCCGTCGGTGCCGACGATGCGTACGGGGAGTCCCAGTTCGTTGTACTCGGCGCATGACCGGCGTCCGTCCGGTCGCTCCACCTCAGCCAGCCGCCCATGCTCGTCATGTGTGAAGCGGGTGATGTGGCCGAGTGGGTCGGTGTGGGACAACAGGCGGTGGTAACGGTCGTATTCGAAGCGGGTGACCGCGCCGAGCGCGTCGATCTCCGCCACGACCTGGGAGCGTTTGTTGATCACGAAGCGCTTCGTGTGACCGAGACCGTCGGTGACGGAGGTCATGCGCAAGCCGGTGTTGGGGTCGGTGTCGTCCCAGGTGAAGTGGGCTTCGCGGTGGCCGTTCGTGCCGGTCTGGTACACGCAGCGGTCGTGCTCGTCGTAGACGTACTCGTACCGGCTGCCGTTGGTGTCCGTCCACGACGTGATGCGGCCCAGCTCGTCGCAGCCGAACCGCAGGGGGCGACCGGAGGAGTTGGTGACTTCGGTGAGGTGGCCGTTGGTGTAGCTGTAGCGGAGGATCTCCTGATCGGTGCCGTCCGGTGCCGCGCCTGACAGGTGCAGGGCGGTGACCCTGCCTTCGTTCGTGGTGAGCTTCAGGTGGTAGCCGCCGTGGTGCACGATCGACGTCGGAGCGCCCGCCTCGTCGTACTCGAAGGTGATCCATCGGCCGTTGCGGTCGTCGATCTGAGCCAGGAGCGCCAGCTCTCCGTTGGGGTGGTCGACGAAGTGCCGGACTCGGCCGGTTTCCGGGTCGGTGACGGTGTAGCCGTCGTCCACCCGGTCAAGTGGCCAGCGTCGGCCGTGCGTGGGCATGACGGGGACGCCGGGTGCGGGATGCGGATAGGCGAGCAGGCTGCCTTCGTCGCAGTTGAACACCACGCCTTCCGCGTCGATTTCGAGGCGCTGGTCGATCGTGCTCGACCAGCCGGTGCCGAACCAGCGGCCGGCTCGGTACGAGGAGTCGAAGACGCGCTCGAAGGCGAGGGGCAGCGATCCCGGTAGCACGATGTCCGTCTGCGGGAGCAGCATGCGTCCGGTGGCGACGTCGATGGGGTCTCCGGCGCATTTGACCTCGCTGCACTTCTTGGCGTTGGAGTCGGGGTTCTTCTCGTGTCCGTGCCGGTTCTTGCCCGTCGGGTTCTTGAGGAGGTCCTTCATTCCGGCCCGCAGGCCGCCCTTGATCAGACCGCCTCCCTTGGTGCCGGCCAGTTCGGGGACGAGTCGGCCGATGAATTCGGACGGGTCGCCCTTGGCGGCGTCCCAGGCGTTCTTGAGGGCGCGGTCGGGGTTGGCGGCGGTGGAGACGAGGCCGGCGAGCGTCATGTGGACGCCCTTGGCGTACTCGGCCGGGTGCGTCAGGTTGTACGGGTCGGTCGGGTTGACCGAGCGGACGAAGTTCAGCAGTCCCGCGGTGCCCTTGATGATTCCGCCGCCGAAGTGGGCCAGTTCGATGCCCTGGCCGACCTCGTAGTCGATGAACTCCTGCTTGGCACGGTTCAGCCCGGTGGGTTCCTTCGGGGCGTGTGCCATCGCCGCGGTGATCGCGCCTTTGGCCGCTTCGGCGGCCTCGTTGCGCGCCTGCCGGGCATGTTCCAGCATCTCCTGAGCGTGCTGTCGTTTGGCCACGCTCGGATCGGAGAACGTTCCCGGGTGCGGGAGCGGATGATCGGTGTTGCGGACCGCGTTGTACGCTGCCGCCTTCTCCCGGAACGCGGCAGCAGCCGTCTCGTAGTCCTGCTTGCCCTCCTTGTGGAGAGCGATCGCCTCACGGGCCTTGGCCTGCGCGCTCGTGACCGTCCCGGCATGCGTCTCCAACGCCGTGGCCGCGTCCTCGAACGCATCCGCCGCGCGCAGCCAGTCCGTGGGCAGGGTCTCGAACTTTGCCCGGAAGGCGTCTGCGGCCTCACCCTTCCAGTGGCCCGAGTCGAGCTTCTTCATCCCGCCGCCGACGAGATCGAACGCCTTCTGGAAGTCCCGGAGGTTCTTCACCGCCGCACTGATCTTCTCCGGCCTGCCGTGGATCAGCTCGTTCGCTTCCTCGGTCTGCCCGAGCTGCTGCTCCCCGACCTCCGCGCCCAGCGAGGACGCGGTCTCATCCCCCCAGTCCTCGACCGCGTCCGCCCAGTCGTCGGCGCCGACCTTCTCCAGACCGGAGCCGAGCACATCGGTGCCCTTGTCGATCCCCTCGCCGACGATCTCCTTGCCCTTGTCGACCAGCTTGCCCGCACCGTCGTACAGGTCCCCGCCGAGCTTCCCCCAGTCCACCATCAGCGACTCTCCCCCCACCGCGGCTGCTCGGCCTGACGAATCGTCTCCTGCGACGGATCAAGCTGCTCCTTGAGCCGTTCATCCGCCGCTGCCCGCACCGCCGGGTCCACCAGCCCGGACCGTTCCATCGCGTCGAGCCCGGCGTCCTCCACGTCGTAGGCGGTGTCCTTCCAGTTCTGCTTCACCTCTTCACTCGCCTTCAGCATCGACTCCCCGCTCCAGTCCGGGTCGTCATAAGCGGACTGCTTGCTGATCGTGTCCCAACTCATGCCCTTCACCTCGTCCTCGGACAGGTGAGGGTTCCCGTTGAGGGAGTTCACGCCGACCTTGAACGAGTCTTTGACGTACTGCTCCTGCTCCGCGAAGGAACCAGCCGACAGCCCGACCCCGAGCGCGAAACCGTTCCCCTTCTGCGTCAGAGCCCGCACACCCCACTCCCAGCGGTTGCAGAACGTCTCGAACTGCGACGTCAGCCCGCCGTGCCCCAACTCCAGCCCCGACAAGGAAAGATCCGAGAACCCCCGCCCCATCGACGCCTGCCCGATCATGCCGAGATCCTTCAACTCGGCATGCGCCAGATCGATCCCCTTCGCGATCGCGGCCAAAGCCTCCGGCGGCACCTGAAGATCAGGACTCTCCCCGCTCACTGCATCCCCCCGAGATCCACTGCGACCGCGTCCGGCACGATGCCCGCCACCGGCGGAAACAACATGCCGTCCTCACTGCCCGCATCCAGCGCCACCCCTGCCGGCCCCGGCAACGTCGGCACCATCACATCCAGCAACCGTGCACCCAACACCGCCTGATATGTCCACTCCCGCCCAGCTTCTCCCCGAGCCCGCGCGAACCGGGCCAGCGCCTCTTCGTCCGAGAACGCACAGATCCAGCGCACCCCGTTCTGCTCCGCCGACCACAGATCCCCGACCTCATCCAACGGCACCAGCACCGCCGTACGCCGGAACTCACCCAGCAACACGGCAAACTCATGTCGAGCCGCCGCCACCAGATCACCGTCCGGCGTCATGGCACGGGCCGGGTCCGGTGCCTCACGCAGTGCCGAAGGTGCCTCGTCAGCAGGCCAGTTGGCCAAGTCAGCGATCTTTGAACGTCGAGTAGGCGGCCCTGCTATGTCATCCCCGTTATCGAACACGTGTCGAATGCTGTCACGGCGCGCTTCCCGGGAGCAACGAACAAAAATGGCCAGCCGACCGACGTCCGGACCCGCGCCCGCTCCGCGCATGCGGGGAGAGCCGCGCGGCAATCCTCCAAGAGCCGAGCGGCTGATGCGCGAGTGCGACATCCACCGCATCACTCGCCGCGAGCGCTGCGGTTCGACCCGGCCGGACCGTTGAGTGTGGCCTCCGGGGTAGGCGGCCTGCGGGGGCGCGGGGGGATGAGCGGATCGCCGCCCCGTGAGTTCCTCTTGGTATTGCTTTTCCGTTTGTAGCCACACACAAGCACTTCGTGCTGGACTGGGGCGGAAAGGTCTTCAAGCAGACTGCGCCGGTGATCAAACTGCCGGAGGGGGCGACTGAGGAGCAGCATCTTGAGTTGCTGGGGCAATGAATTTCATGCCCATGACAACCGAGGGGATTTGCGCCGTGTGAAATGCAGAGCGCCGAAACGGTGCGGGGTGTCCTGCGTGTACGCGGCGTCAAGGGATATCGGCCGTGCCGCGGAGGCGCGACCGAAGGGCACTCTCGGGCAGGCCGCAATGGGGGCCCGCAGGCACGGAGTTCGTCAGGCGCTCAGGCAGCGGTGAGGAAGATCGGGTAGAGCACGCTCAGGGATCCGGTGGCGAGGCCGATGGTGCACTGGCCTCGGTTGAGCTTGCGGGCCAGGCCGAGGAGCGCGAAGGTGACGGCGAGGCTGCCGAACAGAAGCGGGATCGCGATCCCGGTGAAGCCGGCGAACACTGCGGCGATCAGGGCAATGGTACCGAGGACGAGTGAGGCGGGCCCGTAGAGAGTCGCGGGGCTGTCTTCGGATCCGGTGGCCATGTCGTGCTCCTCGCTGCGGCATGTCGGCCTCTCCGACACGCAGGTATGAGATCCCTGCATTTTCATCATGGCAGTTCTGGTCGTCCCGGATCCGCACCTCACAGGGAACGCCTACGAGATCAAGCTCACGCGCAGGTGCGTTGCTGTCGGCTTCCCCGATGCCCGCACGTGCCTCGGTCACGGCCGCCCGACGGGCGGTGCCCAACGGGGCATCCGTCCGACAGGCCGCGCCCGGCCCCGGGTCAGAGGGCCGGGCGCGGCCTGCGCTTACGCGGCAGACGCCTTCAGGGTGCCGGGCGGCAGCGCGGAGTGTCGGCACGGACAGGGCGGATCGACGCAGAGCGCGCTGTGGGAGAGCGCGGACAGTACTGCAACCTGCAGCCGAGTCTCCTGCCCCAGTTTCTCCGCTATGCGAGCGATATGCGCCTTCACCGTCCGCTCCGCGATGCCGAGCTCGCTCGCCAGCTGCCGGTTGCCCAACCCTGTGCCCAGCAGGAGAAGGACTTCCTTCTCCCGACCCGTCAGCTCCTTGAGTCGTCCGGTCGCGCCCACCGGGGCGATTCCGGTTCGCCGGTAGGCGCAGGCCGCATCCGCTGCATCGGACCGTTTGGGCATGCTGGCCCCTTCCGATGCCGCTGTTCCCAGCAGAGCCCCGTGCCCTGGGTGCGGCGGCAATCGCGCCCCAACCTATCCCCCGCTACCGACAGGAGCACGCCAGTAACGCGGGACGCGGGACCCTCAAAGGCGGTGTTCCGAAAGGCGATTCAGGTCGACCTGGCCACCACTCCCAGGAATTGAACATGTTCGATTTTGGGGTAGGGTCGTCCTCGAGTGGAGTGGGAGGGCTGGATGAAGATCGTGATTCCCGGGGGAACCGGGCAGGTGGGTACTGTCCTGAACCGCGCGCTGACCGCGGCCGGGCACGAGGTCGTCGTGCTGACCAGGCGGCCGGTGAGGCCGGGTGAGGTCCACTGGGACGGCAGGACCCCGGGGTCGTGGGCCGAGGTGATCGATGGCAGCGACGTCGTGGTCAACCTGGCGGGCCGCAGTGTGAGTTGCCGCTATACCCCCGCCAATCTCCAGGCCATGATGGACTCGCGGGTGCTCTCCACCCGCGTCGTGGGCGAGGCGATCGGCGCCGCGGCACACCCTCCGCGGGTCTGGCTCCAGATGAGCACCGCCACCATCTACACCCACCGCTTCGACGCGCCCAACGACGAGGGCACCGGCGTGATCGGCGGAGCGGAACCCGCCGGCGCCCAACGACGAGGGCACCGGCGTGATCGGCGGAGCGGAACCCGCCGTGCCTGGCTACTGGTCCTACAGCGTGGACATCGCCAGGGCCTGGGAGCGGGAACAGGAACAGGCCGGCACTCCGCACACCCGTAAGGTGGCCCTGCGCTCCGCCATGGTGATGAGCCCCGATCGGGGCGGCGTCTTCGACGTCCTGTCGTGGTTGGCCCGCCTCGGTCTCGGCGGCCCGGTCGCGGGCGGCACACAGTACGTGTCGTGGATCCACGACCACGACTTCGCCCGCGCGGTCGAGTTCCTGGTCGACCGGGACGATCTCGCCGGCCCGGTGAACCTGGCCGCCCCCGAGCCCCTTCCGCACCGCGCGTTCATGCGCGCCCTACGTACCGCGTGGCGTGCACCGGTGGGCCTGCCCGCGATGCGATGGATGGCCGAAGTGGGCGCCTTCGCGCTGCGCTCGGACACGGAACTGCTGCTGAAGAGCCGACGTGTCGTCCCCGGCCGACTGCTCGAGGCGGGCTTCACCTTCGCATACCCGAGGTGGCCGGAGGCGGCCCACGACCTGGCGCGGCGCCGACGGGGCCCGCAGGATCCGCCTGTCTGATCCAGGGCCCCGGCGCCTGTGGCGGCGGTGCGCCCGACGGGCTGCCTCTGTGCGCCCACGTCCGTGGCCGACGTCGCACGCTGCCATCGGTCCCGCTGTGCTGGACCGGACGCTGAGCGAGGTCGCGGGCCGTTGCGGTGTCCTCCCCACGACGCTGCAACGGCCCGCACCGCATGAGTTCTCGTACGCGGCCACAGTTGGGAGCCTGGCTGTCGGAAAAAGGTTCTCCGGCACACCGAACCTCCCCCGGGCATTGCACATCTTCAGGTGCGTAGGCGCGCACTGACTTCGCGTGCCGATTCGTATTCGAGGGGAACCCGAAACTTCATGAAGAGCAAGCTGACCGCCGTGGCCCTTGCGGCCGTCGTCGTCGCCGGTACTGCCGCTACCGCCATCCCGGCCTCGGCCGCCCCCGCCAAGGCCGAGCCGACCCGCTGCCACACCGCCGACCTGAAGGCCGGCTTCGCCATGGGGGATGATGCGAAGCCGGAGATGGAGCAGACCGAGAAGCAGACCCAGGCGTACATCTGGTTCACCAACCAGAGCAAGCGCACCTGCACCCTGTCCGGCTTCGCCGGTGTCGACATGATCGGCGCTCAGGCGACCGACGGCACCTGGTCGCTGGCGCGCTCCTCCAAGAAGCCCGAAAAGGTGATCCTGAACCAGGGGGACACGGTGGACTTCAGCATCAACCTGCTCCCGGTGGCCAAGTCCACGCCGCAGAAGGAGAAGTTCGTTCCGGCGAAGTTCCTGGTCACCCCGCCGAACGAGACGGAGCACTTCACCCTGACGTGGCCGTTTGGCGGCCAGATCCTCAAGCAGGACGGCGCCACCCACCCGGCCACCTACCTCAACCCGGTCGGGCTGTAACCAACTGGACAGCCTCTGAGCTTCCCTTCAGCGTCGCGGTGGCCACCGCAGGACTCCCGGAATGAGTTGAAGCCTCCGGGTGGTGCGGTGGCCACGTCTGACACGCGGCACGCCCGGCCTTCTCGCCGGGGCCTGGAGGTTGTGTTTCCGGCACCAGATCTCCTAAAAGGGCCATCAGCCCGCCGACGGACCGACAGCGGCAGACCGGCGATACGCCGAAGCTCCGGCGATTCGGGGCGACTTGGGGGTCGCCCCGTTCGACCGGAGCTTCGTTGCGTCCATGACGGGCCGGCACGGGCTTCTCGCCCTGCCACGGCCTGTGGACTCATCACCCACCGGGACTCCGGAACGTCCCCGGGAGAAGTCCTTACAGGATTTCGATGGCCTTGACCTTCGGCACGTTGTTGTACTTGATGTTACTCCACCGGGGGATTTTCACTACATCACCATTGGCGTCGTAGTACTTCACATCGTTGTTCCCCGTCGAGATCTGGTCGACCCACCACCCGCCGAAGTCGGTCTTCCCGCGGTTCGCATAGCAGTCCACGCTGTCACGACCGCTGCCGTTGTGCGACCAGATCTTCAAGAAGTTCGCGTCGGGGTCACAGGTGACGTGGTCGATGGCGGACGCCGTTCCGGCCGGCCCGGCCAGGGTGAACGCGGCGGCTGTGGCAAGCGCCGCTGCCAGGGTGCGCGCAACATTCATCGTTCTTGAAATCATATGTTTCCCCTTCAGTCGAAATGCCGAACCGGAAAGCCACTTCGCCATCGCAAGCGCATCGGCATTGAACGAGCATCTTAGGGAACCAGCCGTCCATGCCAGGAGATCCCGATGGGAATCACCTGAACGAGATTCTCCGACCATATGCACCCGGGCTCGACGCGGCCATGAATTGCGATTTCAGGAAAAGACATACGGTTTTAATACGTCGCACATCCAGCCTCGATCATTCATGAGGGGCCGTCAGCCCGCTGACGGCCCCTTTTGCCCGGCTGGGGCTGCGGCCCGGGCCGCGCCTCAGTTGAGCAAGGCCGAGCGTCCGCCGCCGGGGCGAGGGCGCCGAGGCTTCCGGGGTACGTCCAGGGCACCGGCGCCTGCGGCGGCGGTGCGCCCGAGCTCCCTGATGTGACGTACGCCTCGTTTCTCGGGCGTGTTTCCTGGCATGCCGCTGTAACGATCAGCCCGTTCGGCCCACTACCCAATGACAGAGCACACCAGGAGGGACAGGAGGTGGGCAGTGCCCGATTACGACGAAGATCGTTTCACCGCCATCTACGACGGCTGTCGGCAACGCGTGTGGGCCTACGTGGTCAGCCGTGCGGGACGGCAGGTCGCCGATGAGGTGGTGAACGAAGCGTTCACCGTGGCCTGGCGCAAGCTGGACGACGTTCCCGAGCCGCCGCTGCCATGGCTGCTCGGAGTCGCCCGCAACATCCTGCGGGACAGCATCCGGGCGGAGGCCAGGCGCGCGTCGTTCGCCGCCGAACTGCGCTCCTGGGCGGAACCCGCCGAGGCGGACATCGCCGAGGAGGTATCCGAGCGAAGCGCGCTGCTCAAGGCGCTGGCCACGCTGCCGGAGAGCGATCGGGAACTGCTGATCCTCTCCGGGTGGCAGGGCCTGACCCCGGCACAGGCGGCCGCGGTGGTCGGCTGCTCGCCCATCACCCTGCGAGTCCGTCTGCACCGGGCACGCAAACGTCTCACCCAGGCCGCGTCGGCCTCCCCGCTCATGGAGGAGGCCGCAGCCGTGCGGCGCGTGTCCACCCGAGTCCGGATCGCCGTAGGAAGGGAAGCCCGGTGAAGAACGACATCCTGCACCGCCTGACAGCTGCCCGCCCCGCCCACCTCGACCCCGACCGCCCCACGCCGTCGCCGGTTCGGGAAGAGGAGCTCGCAACGGTCATGACCCGTCCGCGCGCGCCGCGCACGGCTCGCGCCACCGCCCAGCCGCGGAGGGCGGGCCGCCCTCTCGTCTCGGGTCTCGCCCTGGCCACCGCGATGGCGGTGGCGGCTGTGGTGATCACTGACACCGCGCCGGAGAAGCCAGGACCTGCGCCCTCCGCGACGTCGGGCTCCGGCAGCCAGGTCCTTCTCGCTGCCGCCTCCCACGTTGAGCAGCAACCGGCCGGCTCCGGCACCTACTGGTACGTGGAGGAACATCTCGGCTCCCTCCACAAGGTCCCCGGCAAGAACTACACCGTCGACGTCCGCACCGAGCAGCGGAACTGGACGGCCGCCGCCAAGAACAAGCAGTGGTCACAGCTCCTGGACCCGGGGGCCCGCCCGGCCACGAAAGCCGACCAGGCGGCATGGAAAGCGGACGGTTCCCCCACGTCGTGGAACCTGACGGGTGAGACCGTCACCTACGCCGGCAAGGGCGAGATCCAACACGACGCCCCCGGCGGAACCGCGGACATCGTCACGATGGGCGACCTCCCCCTCCGCCTCCTGGCCGCGCTCCCCACCGATGAAAAGGCCCTCCGCAAGCGCCTGTTCGCCCTGGTCGACAAGGACTACAACGCCCCCGAGAAAATCCTCGACCGGATCGTCGTCGACACAGCCGTCCAACTCGCCACGACCCTCCCGTCCACCCCGGCCCTGCGCGCCGCCGCCTACCGCCTCCTCGCCGCCGAACCCGGCGTGCGCTCCCTCGGCGACGTCAAGGACCACACCGGCCGCACCGGCTACGCCGTCGCCCTCCCCGGCCCCTACGAGCACGCCCCCGAACTCCGCCTGATCTTCGACAAGTCCACGGGCATGCCGCTCGGCACCGAGACGGTGGCCACCCGGGGCGGTGACGGTGTGAGCAGGGGCGAGCTGCTGAGCTACACGACGATCACGTCGATGAAGTGGACCGAGGAGGCGCCGCCGTTCGACACCGACACCAAGGACCCGGGCCCGGGTTCCGCGCCGGTCGAAGAGCCGGATGCCGAGGCGGTTCGCTGAGGCGACTCGCCTTGCTGGCCCCGGCTGGTCGACCGAAGGGTCCGGTGGCATTGGTGGCGTTACTCCCAAAACCTGGGACGCGTAGGCCAGCCAGGCTTGCGCGTCGGCACCGTTGAGGTCGTCCGTCGGCGGCCGCGTTCAGGCGCGGCGGACCCGCCAGAGCCATGCTGCCGTACTGGCCAGCAGGGCGAGCGTCGCCAGGTTGGCCAGGAGGGCCGGAGCGTCGCCCGCCGGGGCGGCGCTGGACCACATCCAGACGCTGATGGCGACGGTCGGCAGGACGGCGGTGAGCAGAACGCCAGTGGTCTTCTGGACAGAGGTCCAGTGCACTGAGGTGCAGAGAAGTACCGCGCCGATGACGCGGAACAGGGTGCTGCAGAACTGCGCGCCGGGGACATCGGGGAAGACCGCCGCGACGAGGAAGGGGAGGGTGAGCATCAGGAGCGGGACCAGGGGGTGCACCTTGCCGCGCCGGGCGGGTGCGCCGACACCGCCCCGGGCCGAGGCCCCGGCGGCCCCGTTCCCCGCCTCCGCCAGTGCCGTCGCCGCGATCGTGCGGGGGTCCCCCAGCTCCGCCAGGACCGCGCAGATCGCGGCGTCGGGGCGTTCGGCGCGCGTCACCTCGATGTGTTCGGCGAGGTCGGCGAGGAGTTCCTGGCGACGGTCGGCGGGGAGTGCGGAGGCCTCGCGCTCGACGGCGTGGAGGTAGTCGCGTACGGGGTCTGCAGAGGTCTTCATGCGGGGTCTCCGGTGGAGGGGTGCGGGGTGGCCAGGAAGGCGTCGACGGCGTTGCGGAAGCCGGGCCAGACGCGGGTGAACTCGTCGAGTGCAGCCCGGCCGCTGTCGGTGAGCGCGTAGTAGCGGCGGGGTGGTCCGGAGGCGGACTCCTGCCAGGTGGTGGTGACCAGGTCGTCGCGGCGGAGCCGGGAGAGCAGGGGGTAGACCGTGCCCTGGCTGGTGGCCAGGGCGCCGGAGTCCTCCAGGGCGTGGAGGAGTTCCACGCCGTAGCGCGGGCGGTCCCGCATCAGGGCGAGTACGCAGTACTCCAGAACGCCCTTGCGCAGCTGGGCGGCTGCCCGGGCCTGCTTGGTCGAATCACCTGGTTCCATGCGATGCAAGATACCTGGTGGGGCAAGTGATGGGAAAGGGGGTGGGTGTATTTCCTTTCGGGGGGCTGGCTGAGCTGGGAGGACGTTGGTTGGTGTGCGGTCGGCGCCGCCGTGCTTCTGCCGTGGCGGGGTGGAGGTGGGGTGCCATGGTGTCGTTGCCGGAGGAGCTTGAGGCCCGGGAGGCCGCAGCTCGGGTGCGGGTGGAGGAACTCCAGGCCGAAGCGGCAGGGTTGGCCGTCCGGTTGGAGGAGGCCCGGGAGGCACTGTCGCGGCTGGAGATCACGCGACGGACGGCCGCTCAGGTGCTGGCGGATCTTTCGGCAGCGGAGGCCGGGTCGGGCGTCGCGGCGGAGGATGCGCCGGAATCGGATACGACGTCGGCGCCTCATGGCATCGGGGTGATGACGGTGCCGCCGTGGCGGGAGGGCCTGGTCATGGCGGTGTTGCCGGATGTGTACCGGGACCTGCGTGTTCGGGCCGGTGTGGGTGACGCGCCTGGCCTGGCGCGGCCGGGGCGTGTCCAACGTGCACCCGGCGGACGCGGCGCTGTCGCTGCCCGCCGGACGGCATTCACGCGGCCTGGCCCGCCTCGCGGTCCTGGAAGCGGTCTGCGGCTCGTTCGATCAGGCCGCCGCCGCAATCGACCGGCGGTGCGGGCCTTCCGCGACGGGCCCATGAGGGGAAGGGTCCTCACGGACCGTCAACGACGGCGAGCGGCCCACAGCCAGGTGACATCGATCACCGCGATCGCGCCCCAGATCCAGCAGATGGCGACAACGCCGGGTGGTGCGAGCGCCGTTGCGAGGGCGCCGAGTGCGACCGTGCCCAGTACCACCCGGGCACCGCGCCCCGCGGCCAGGGACTCGCGCAGCGGTCCTGGTTCCGTCAGCCGGTCGGACAGGTAGGCATCGAACGCCTCCGCGACCTGGTCGTCGATCTCGTCCCGTAACCGGGCGTCCAGTGAGTCAGGCATGGGCGGCCGCCCGGGTCGCGCCGGCTGTCGTCCGGAAAGCTGTCGCCCCGGCTGTCGGCGACAGCCTTCCCGGCAGGTCTCGGTGCATCTGCGCCCCCGCGATTCCCGGCGCCCGGTGGCGCCGCCCGGACCAAAATAGCGAGTACAGAGATGTTCTGCAAACGTTCTCTGCAATGATTGCAGAGAACCTCTGCACTATGCTGGTGGTCATGGTTGAGCGTCCCGAGACGAGAGTGCTCACCGGCCCGGACCTCAAGGCCTTCTACAAGGCGCTGTCCAACCCGGTGCGCCGCGACATCCTGAGCTATCTCGGCGAACACGGCGAAGCGAACTCCACCAGCGTCGCCAAAGCCCTCGGCGAGTCCACCGGTACCACCAGCTATCACCTGCGCAAGCTCGCCGACCTCAAGCTGATCGCGGAGATCGAGGAGCGTTCCACCGGGCGGGAGCGCTGGTGGAAGTCGCTCATGACGAACATCTTCACGCCGCCCGGCCTGGAGATGGCGGCGGACGAACGCGAGGCCGCCGTGAAGATCGGCGCGCTCAAGATGACTCATGACCTGAGCCTGGTCGTGCGGGCGTACGCCGGGTACGACGCCTCGGAGGGCTGGAACCAGATCTACCGCGCCGGGCTGCGGATGACGAAGGAACAGGTCGCCGCGTTCACCGAGGAGTACCAGGCGCTGCTGCACAAGTACGCGAGCGAGCCCGGTGAACACCCGCCGGGCGCACGCCAGATGGCCGTTCGCCTGGTGGTGCTGCCCGATGACGGCCGCGGTGCCGCGCCACTGGTCGACGACGTGTGAGGGCGGGGGCCGCCGTGCGAGGCCGCGGAGCGTTCGTCGGCAGTTCCCCGGCGCCCGGGGCGGGACGGTGCGGGCGAGGCCAACTACGCTGGCACTGCTCGCCCGTTCCGTGGGTCCTGCCGGGGGTTTTCCCATGTCGGGCCGGGTTCTCAGCTGCTCGTGATTTCCCCGTACGGAGGAGTGTCCTGTGACGGCCGGAATGCCCAAGCCCCAGATCGACACCAGCAAGCCCCACCCCGCGCGCATCTACGACTGGCTGCTCGGCGGCAAGGACAATTATCCGGTCGACCAGAAGGTGGGGGAGACGCTGCCCGAGGAGGCGCGGGGCAACGCGGCGCGGAACCGGGCCTTCATGCACCGGGCCTCCGCCTGGCTGGCGCTGGGCGGGATCGACCAGTTCCTCGACATCGGCACCGGCATCCCCACCGCGCCCAATCTGCACCAGGTCGTCCAGGCCATCACACCGACCGCCCGGATCGTCTACGCGGACAACGACCCGATAGTCCTGCGCCACGCGGAAGCGCTGCTGATCAGCAGCCCACAGGGTGCCACCGACTACATCCACGCGGATGTACGGCAGCCGAAGGCGATCCTCGAACACGCCCGTGAGCGGCTGGACTTCAGCAGGCCCATCGCGCTGTCCCTGATCGCCCTGATGCACTTCCTGCCCGACGACCAGGACCCGTACGGCATCACCCGCACCCTGGTCGACGCCCTGCCCGCGGGCAGCTTCCTGGTGCTCTCGCACGGCACGGCGGACCAGCATCCCGAGCTCCAGCAGGAGACCGAGACCGCGTACAGGAAGGGGGCGATCCCGCTGCGGATGCGTACCCGAAGCGAGGTCGAGCCCTTCTTCGACGGCCTGGACCTCGTCGAGCCCGGCCTCGTGTTCGCCACGGAGTGGTACCAGGAGGAGCCCGCACCGGTGCGGGAACGCAGCGGCTTCTACGTGGGTGTCGGGCGGGTGCGCTGAGCCGGAGGGGGTGACGTCCGGGACCGATGAGTCCGGGGCGGTGCGGCAGTCCTCCTTCTGAGCGCGCTGGCGAGAGGGTGGACCGGTGAGCAATCTGCACGACCTCCTGGAGAAGCATGTCGGCGGCGGGGCGGCGCCGGGAGCCGTGGGCCTGGTCGCCCGTGGTGACCGGGTCGAGGTGACGGCGGTCGGCTCCGCCGATGCGGACGGCACGGCCCCGATGGCCAGGGACTCGATCTTCCGCATCGCGTCCATCACCAAGCCCGTCATCGCCGCGGCCGTCATGATGCTGGTCGAGGACGGCCGGATCGCGCTGGACGACCCGGTCGGGCAGTGGCTGCCTGAACTGGCGGCACCGAAGGTGGTCCGCACTCCGGCCTCCCCGGTCGACGACGTGGTCCCGGCTGCCAGGGCGATCACGGTGGCCGATCTGCTCACCTTCCGGGCCGGGTGCGGATTCCCGTCCGACTTCTCGCTGCCGGTGGTCGGACTGCTGTTCAGCGAGCTGAAACAAGGACCGCCGCAGCCCCGGCTCATCGAGGCGCCGGACGCGTGGATGGCCACCCTGTCCCGCATTCCGCTGCTGCACCAGCCGGGCGAGGCCTGGCTGTACAACACCTGCTCCGACATCCTGGGGGTGCTGATCGCCAGGGTCTCGGGCCGGCCGTTGCCCGAGTTCCTGGCCGAGCGGCTGTTCGCGCCGCTGGGCATGGCCGACACCGGATTCGCGGTACCGGCCGACAAGCGCGACCGGTTCACCAGCTACTACCGGACCGACCCGGAGGGCGGCGGTCTCCAACTGGTCGACGCGCCCGACGGGCAGTGGAGCAGCGTGCCGGCGTTTCCGTCCGGTGCCGGCGGGCTGGTCTCGACGGTGGACGACTGGTACTCCTTCGCCCGGATGCTGCTCGCCGAGGGCGGTGCCGACGGGCGCCGGCTGCTGTCGGCCGAGTCGGTGCGGCAGATGACCACCGACCATCTGACGCAGGCGCAGCGTGACGACAGCACGCTGTTCCTGGAGGGGCAGGGCTGGGGCTTCGGCGGTTCGGTCGATGTCGAGGCCATCGACCCCTGGAACGTACCGGGACGCTACGGCTGGGTGGGCGGCACCGGAACGGCGGCGCACCTCACCCCGTCCACCGGCACGGTCACCGTCCTGCTCACTCAGCTGGAAATGGCCGGACCGACCCCGCCCGCGGTGATGCGGGAGTTCTGGCGGTACGCGGCCGAGGCCTGAGGCCCGGGGCGGTGAGACCTGCTACTGCAGCGGCTTCGCGAAACAGATGCTGTTCTCGTACGTGCGGTAGTGGCCGAACTTCTCGCACGGGGTGTAACCGCTCGACGTGTACAGCGCGATCGCCTCGGGCTGCTTGTACCCGGTCTCCAGCACCATGCGACTACGGCCCGCCGCCCGCGCGTCGGCCTCCAGGACGGCCAGGATGCGGCGCGCCAGCCCGTTGCCGCGGCCCTCGGGGATCACGAACATCCGCTTGAGCTCGGCGTCGCCGTCGGAGTAGCCCTCGTCGTTCTGCTCCTGGGAGCGCCAGCCGCCGGTGGCGATTGGGCGGTCCTGCGCATCGTAGGCGAGGAGATACAGACCGTTCGGCGGCTCGAACATCGACGCGTCGAGCGGTGTGACATCGCCCTCGTCGCCGTATCGCTCGGCGTATTCGAGCTGCACCTGGTCGTTGAGTTTGACGGCATCGCCGTGATCGAAGGGCCGAGGGTGGATATTCATGCGAGACATGGTACAGGTATGCGTTCGCGGGTGTCGGTATCGTGCCGTAATGCTCACTGTGACCAGCGTCAATGTAAATGGGCTCCGCGCCGCCGCCAAGAAGGGCTTCGTCGAGTGGCTGGCCCGGACCGAAGCCGATGTGATCTGCCTGCAGGAGGTGCGGGCCGAGCCGCAGCAACTGCCCGACGAGGTGCGTGACCCCGAGGGCTGGCACACCGTGCACGCACCGGCCGCCGCCAAGGGGCGGGCCGGTGTCTCCCTCTACGCGCGGCGGGCGCCCGAGCGCGTGCAGGTCGGGTTCGGCGGCTTCGGGGTCGCCGGGAGCGAGGAGTTCGATGCGAGCGGCCGCTACATCGAGGTCGACCTGCCCGGTGTCACGGTCGCGAGCCTGTATCTGCCCTCAGGTGAGGTCGGCACGGAGAAGCAGGACGAGAAGGAACGGTTCATGGCCGCGTTCCTCCCGTATCTGAAGGGCCTCAGGAAGCGGGCGGCGGCCGACGGCCGTGAGGTCGTGGTGTGCGGTGACTGGAACATCGCCCACCAGGAGGCCGACCTGAAGAACTGGAAGGGCAACAAGAAGAACTCCGGCTTCCTCCCCGAGGAGCGGGAGTGGCTGACCCGGGTCTTCGACGAGGCCGAGTACGTCGATGTCGTACGGGCGCTGCATCCGCAGGAGGAGGGGCCGTACTCGTGGTGGTCCTACCGCGGGCGGGCCTTCGACAACGACACGGGCTGGCGGATCGACTACCAGGTGGCGACGCCGGGGCTGGCCGGGCGAGCGGTGAAGGGCTGGGTCGAGCGGGCCGCGACGCACGGCGAGCGGTGGAGCGACCATGCGCCGGTGACGGTGGTCTTCGACCTGTAGGGCGTGCGGGGGTGGGGCCTTCCGCCAGGCGTGTTCGGTGGGCCCTTGGTCCGTCCTGTCAGGAGGCGGGTCCCCGTGGCGGGCGGTCGGTGTTGTCGCGGCGCAGGCGGCGGTCCAGGGCCATGGAGAGCTCGGCGTCCACCACCGCGCGGGCCAGCGGGCGCAGTTGGGGTGGTTCCGTTTCGTCGCTGTGGGCTTCGAGGGCGCTCACGAAGAGTTCGGCGAGCGCGTCCGCGTGCTCGCGGACCCGGCGTGCGGCCGAGAGCACCGTGGCGAGCGGCACCCCTTCCCGTACCAGCTCGGCCGACACCTCCAGAAGGCGTCGGCTGATGTGGACGATCTCGTCGCCGTCGGTGGCCAGATATCCCAGGTCGAGGGCGGCGGCCAGATTCTCCGGGGTGACCTCGCCCTCGAAGTGGTCCGCGAGCTGTTCGGGGGTGAGGCGGACCGGGATTTCCTCGGTCGGTTCGCCCAGGCCCAGCACCTCGGCGACATCGCGGCCGCTCTCGAAGGTGCGGGCGAGATCGGCGATGCCGGTGAGGGTGTGGCCGCGCTCCAGCAGGCCCGCGATGGTGCGCAGCCGGGCCAGGTGGTGGTCGTCGTACCAGGCGATGCGCCCCTCGCGGCGGGGCGGCGAGATCAGGCCGCGCTCCCGGTAGAAGCGCACGGTCCGCACGGGGATGCCGGCCTCCCTGGCCAGCTCCTCCATCCGGTATTCACGGTGCTCGCGTCCTTCAGCCACACCCGCACCCTATGGTCTACCGCCGGTAACTTTCCCTCGTCGCACCCCTACCCATCGGTACGGAGCTGCTCTACTCTCCCAACAATGCCAGTGATTGCTGGCGGAGTCGTGTGGCGTACCGCGGGAGGCGGCAGCATGGCCCAGCACGAGCACGTACGAGTGGCGGTGATCGGATCCGGATTCGGGGGCCTCGGGGCCGCGGTCCGGCTGCGCCGCGAAGGCATCACGGACTTCGTCGTCCTGGAACGGGCCGACTCCGTCGGCGGCACCTGGCGCGACAACAGCTATCCGGGCTGCGCCTGCGACGTACCGTCCCACCTCTACTCGTTCTCGTTCGCACCCAACCCCGAGTGGCCGCGCACCTTTTCCGGGCAGAAACACATCCGTGCCTACCTGGAGCATGTCGCGGACACCTTCGGGCTGCGCCCGCACATCAGGCTGGGCCATGAAGTGATGATGATGCGTTGGGAGCGCGACGAGCTCCACTGGGTCATCGAGACCGCGGGCGGGGCCACGTTCACCGCCGATGTCGTCGTCTCCGCGACCGGCCCGCTCTCCGACCCGAAGATGCCGGACATACCCGGGCTCGACGGCTTCCCCGGCAAGGTCTTCCACTCGGCCCGCTGGGACCACGACTACGACCTGACCGGCAAGCGTGTCGCGGTGATCGGCACCGGAGCCTCCGCCATCCAGATCGTGCCCTCGATCCAGCCGAAGGCCGCCGAGCTGACGCTCTTCCAGCGCACCCCGCCGTGGGTCATGCCGCGCATGGACCGCAGGATCAGCGGCGCCGAGCGCTGGCTGCACCGCACGCTCCCCTTCACCGGTACCGCGCGCCGCGGACTGCTCTGGGGCATAAGGGAGTTGCAGGTCGGTGCCTTCACCAAGCACCCGAACGAGCTGGGCCTGGTCGAGACGATAGCCAAGTCCAACATGGCGCGGTCCATCAAGGACCCGGCGCTGCGGGCCAAGCTGACCCCCTCGTACCGCATCGGCTGCAAGCGCATCCTGCTCTCCAGCGCCTACTACCCGGCGCTCGCCCAGCCCAATGTGGAGGTGGTCGCCTCCGGTCTGGCCGAGGTCCGCGGCTCCACGGTCGTCGCCTCCGACGGTACGGAGACCGAGGTCGACGCGATCATCTTCGGCACCGGCTTCCATGTGACCGACATGCCGATCGCCGACCGGGTGGTGGGCGCGGAAGGCATCACGCTCGCAGAATCCTGGAAGGACGGCATGCAGGCGCTACGCGGTGCGAGCACGTCCGGCTTCCCCAACTGGATGACGATCATCGGTCCCAACACGGGGCTCGGGAACTCCTCGATGATCCTCGTGATCGAGTCCCAGCTGAACTACATGGCCGACTATCTGCGCCAGCTGAACGTGCTGGGCGGCCGTGTCGCACTCGATGCGCGGGCCTCGGCGGTCGGGGCCTGGAACCGCCGGGTGCAGGAGCGGATGAAGCGCACCGTGTGGAACACCGGTGGCTGCAACAGCTGGTACCTGGACGCCAACGGTCGCAACACGACGGTCTGGCCGGGCACCACCTCCGAATTCCGCAAGGTGACGCGGTCGGTCGATCTCGCGGAGTACGAGGTCGTCCGGGTACCGAAGCAGGCCGCTGCCCCCGAGCGGTCCGTCGTCGAGGAGATCGTGGGATGAGCCGGCTGCTGCGGCGCGACGACGCCCCGCCGGTACCCGCGCGCCAACTGACCGCGACCTCCGCCGACGGCGCCCGGATCCATGTCGAGGTGCACGGGCAGGAAGGCGCCCCCGCGGTGGTCCTGTCGCACGGCTGGACCTGCAACACCCATTTCTGGGCCGCGCAGATCAGGGACCTCGCGGTGGACCACCGGGTCGTCGTCTACGACCAGCGGGGCCACGGCCGTTCGCCCGCGGTCGGCCGCGACGGGTACAGCACGGACGCCCTCGCCGACGACCTCGAAGTGGTGCTGGCCACCGCCCTCGAACCGGGCGAGAGGGCCGTGCTCGCCGGGCACTCCATGGGCGGGATGACGATGATGGCCGCCTCGCGGCGGGCCGGGCTGCGTGCGCACGCGGCCGCCGTACTGCTGTGCAGCACCGGCAGTTCGCGGCTGATCGCCGAGTCGCTGGTGGTGCCGTTGCGGGCCGGGGCCGTCCGTACCCGGATGACCCGCGCGATTCTCGGGGCGCGTGCCCCGCTCGGGCCTGTCACGCCGGTCTCCAGGCGGATACTCAAGTACGGCACGATGGGGGCGGGTTCGGCACCCGAACGGGTCGAGATCTGCGCCAGGATCGTGCACGCGTGCCCGCGGGCGGCCAGGGTTGCCTGGGGGAATGTCCTCGCGGAGCTCGATCTCGACGCGGGAGTACGGGAGTTGCGGGTGCCCACGGCGGTGATCGCGGGTACGGAGGACCGGCTGACGCCGCTCGTGCACGCCCGTGCCCTCGCGGCGGCGCTGCCCGACTGCCTGGGGCTCACCGAGCTGGCGGGCATGGGCCACATGACACCGGTGGAGGCGCCGGAGGCGGTCACCGCGAAGATCCGGGAGCTCGTCACCGCGTACGTCCCGGCGGGCGGCGCGGACGGTGTGGACGGTACGGCCGAGAAGGAGGATGTCGCATGAGCGACAGGCGGAGTCTCGAAGGACAGGTCGTCGTCGTCACGGGCGCGGCGCGTGGCGTGGGCGAACTGCTGGCGCGCAAGCTCTCGGCGCGCGGAGCCAAGCTCGCGCTGGTCGGCCTGGAACCGGACGAGTTGAAGAAGGTCTCCGAGCGGCTGCACTCGGAGAGCGACCACTGGTTCGCGGACGTCACCGACCACGAGGCGATGGCGCGCGTCGCCGAGCAGGTCAAGGAGCGGTTCGGGAAGGTCGACGTCGTCGTCGCCAACGCCGGAGTCGCGTCGGGCGGTCCGTTCGTCGACTCGGACCCGGAGGCGTGGCGCCGGGTCATCGAGGTCAATCTGATCGGCGGCGCGGTGACGGGGCGGGCCTTCCTGCCGGTGCTCATGGAGAGCCGCGGGTACTTCCTGCAGATCGCCTCGCTCGCGGCGATCACCCCGGCGCCGATGATGACCGCGTACTGCGCGTCCAAGTCGGGCGTGGAGGCGTTCGCGCACAGCCTGCGCGCCGAGGTCGGCTACCGCGGGGTGAAGGTCGGGGTCGGCTATCTGTCCTGGACCGATACGGACATGGTGCGGGGCGCCGACCAGGACGACGTGATGCGGGAACTGCGGCAGCGGCTGCCCTGGCCGTCGAACCGTACGTATCCGCTGGGCCCGGCGGTCGACCGGATCGTGGCCGGTATCGAGCGGCGGGCGGCGCATGTGTACGCGCAGTGGTGGCTGCGCGGGATGCAGTCCGTGCGGGGCTACCTCCCCGCGGTGATCGGTGTCGTCGGACAGCGCGAGATGCGGCGGTTCGGGGCGCGGCTGGAGGGCGTGAGCAAGGGACTTGTGGGCGCGGGGGGCGCGGCGGACCAGGATGCGCGGACGGTGCGTACGCAGAGTAAGTGATCGAAATGCGATGAATGTCGGGGCGTGTAACTCTGGTCGAGGCCGTTACAGGCCGTCCCCCACGCACCCACTAGGAGTGAACAGCATGGGTATCGCAGACCAGTTCAAGGACAAGGCGCAGGAGCTCGCCGACCAGGCGAAGCGCAAGCAGGGCGAGGGCCGCGAAAGCCGCGAGGGCCGGGAGCGGACGCAGGGCGCGTCCGGGCGGCCCTCGAAGACGTCGCAGCAGGGCCGCGACCGGGCCCAGCAGGGCCGTGACAGGGCCCGGGACGCTGCGGACGACACCCGCGAGCGCTTCGACCGCTGACGCGTTTCGCGACGCTGCGCGTTGTCTGCTCAAGGGCGCGCCCGGATACCGGGCGCGCCCTTTCCGGTCCCCGTCGGCCTGTTGCGGCCCGAGAAGGGCCTCGTTCTTACTGAGGTCCCTCATGCCTCAGGCGCGAGACGCCGCTTTCCTCTTGTCAGTCGGCGAGGACCTTGCCGCCCCACAGGCCGCCGGACAGGACGGGCTCCGCAGTGGGCGAACGGGACGCTGTACGGCTATCTGTCCCCAGCTCGCCCCACCGGCCCGGGACGACGCCGAGCCGGACCGGGCACACACCGTCGCGGCAGCCCTCGGGCAACTGCCCTCCCCGCCACCTCTGTTCATCGGACGAGGCAGTGAACTGGCCCAGCCGGGAAAGTTATTGACGCCACAGGAGGAGCCGAACGGCAACACCGTACTGATCGCGGCGATCTACGGAACCGGCGGCGTCGGCAAGACCTGGCCGGCGCTGCGCCGGGCCCATGACCGGCAAGAGCCTCCTCGGGGTGAGAGGCCTGCCCGGGTGACCGGGCACGCCCTTCACGCGTGGCGCGGACCGGGGCTTGCGGCGGGGCCGTCGTTATGGCCGGGCCGGCCACCGGATATCAGTTCTCGGCCGGGTGCACCAGGTCGCTCGGGTCGGTGTTCGCCCCGCACAGCACCACGGCGACTCGCTCGCCGTCGCGCGGCCGGTAGCCGCAGCTCGGCGACGTCGGCCCGTTCGGAAGGTCCGGAGCGGTGAGCGCGGCCAGTGCGGTGGCGGCAGCGTGCTCGACGGCGACGCGGCGGTGGTCCCACAACGCCTGGCGGGCGCGGACGATTTCGCCGTCCGGTACCAGGACGGAGCGGACGTCGTCCTGGCGGGCGGCGTGCAGGGCCAAGGCGGTGGCACGGCGGGCGCCGAGGGCGTCGACGGCGACCGAGTCGACGGGGACGTCGACCGGGCGACCGGCCTCGATGGCGGCGTTCAGCGCCCGGCAGTTCTCCGGCTCCACGGCGACCGTGCGGATTCCGTGGTGCTGGGCGGCGGTGGCGACACCGGCGAACAGGCCGCCGCCGCCGACCGAGACCACCACGGTGTCCAGACCGGGGATCCGGGCGTGGATCTCCTCCAGCAGAGTGCCGGCCCCGGCGGCGATCAGCGGGTGGTCGTAGGCGTGGGCGGCGAGCGCGCCGGACGAGGCGGCGAACTCCTCACACGTAGCCAGGGCTTCGGCGTACTCCGCGCCGACCACCCGCACGTCCGCCCCGAGGTCACGGAGCCGGGCCACCTTCACCGCCGGCGCGACGGTCGGCAGGAACACCGTGGCGCGCACGCCCTGCTGCCGGGCCGCCCACGCGCAGGCGAGCCCGGCGTTGCCGCCGGAGGCGATGGTCACGCCCGTGTCCGGCAGGGTGCCGGCTTCGCGGTGGGCCTGGATGAAGTTCTGCGCGCCGCGCGCCTTGAAGGATCCGGTGTGCTGCATGAACTCCAGCGCGAACCAGACCTCGCAGGGTTCCTCGGACCGGGCGTCGAGGGGGCCGCTCTGAGCTGTGCGGATCGTTCCCGGGTCGACGGGGGTGACGGCGACCGGGCGGACGTGCCCGGCTATCCGGTCGGTGGCGGCCTTGATGTCGTCGTACGTGAGCTGGTGCACGTCGTTAGCTCCTGCCGAGAGAGGATCGCGGCCGGGCGACGGGCCGGCCGGCGGAACGGTTCGGGCCTCCGGACCCGGCCAGTACACCATGGCCGCCGTCCCACCGTCCCGGTCCAGCGGTCCCGCCGGGCCGTCACCGTGGGCCGCGTCCCCCCGGGTCGGTCGACTCGTGCGAAGAAGGACGGGGGTCTGCTTCGCACGGGCCGCCGGGTGCGGGTGCCGCAGGCCGTACGGAAGCGGCCCGGTCACCGCTGGGCGGCCCGGCTCGTCAGTCGACGTCGTCGTCGCCCATGAGATCGAGGAGGCGGGTCAGGACCCGGAGGCAGGCATCGACCTCGGTATCAGTGAGGTCGCCGCCCACCTGGCTCAGAATCGCGCGTTCGCGGTCGGTCACGGCCGTGATGACGAGTCGGCCCTGTTCGGTCAGCCGGTTGAGGGAGGACCGCTTGTGGGCCGGATTGGGTGTGGACTCGACGTAACCCAGAGCGGTCGCGTCGTTGACCATGCGCTGCACGAACTGGCGGCTCAACGCCTGGGCCCGGCCCATCTCGGGAACAGTCATGGGCCCGTGCTCGCGGAGCAGGCTCAGCACGGCCCGCACCCCCACCGACAGCCCCTGGACGGACACGTCCTGCTCCACCTTGCGCTGGGTACGCCGGTACAGCGGCCCCACCAGGTCGAACACCTCGGTCAGCCGGTCGATCTGTTCTTCGGGCGCGTGGCCCCGGTCTGTCTCGCTCACCTCATCATGATGACACCTTGGTTGCCATTCTGTCGCGACAATGGCACCTTGGTTGTCATGAATGATCTGTTCTGGCTCGACACCGGCACCGGCCGTCCCCTCGTCCTGCTGCACGGCGGCTTCCTGGACCACGCGATGTGGGACGACCAGATTCCGTTCTTCGCTCCGCGGTACCGCGTCATCGCGCCGGACGCCCGCGGCCACGGGCGGTCCGCCAACGCCGCCGCCCCGTTCCGGCACGCCGACGATCTCGCCGCGCTGCTGCGCCACCTGGACACCGGTCCGGCGGTCCTGGCGGGCGTCTCCATGGGCGCCGGCGTCGCGGTCGACACCGCGCTGGAGCACCCGGAACTGGTCAGCGCCGTGGTCGTCAGCGGCGCCGGGACCAGTGAGCCGTACTTCACCGATCCCTGGACCACCGGCACCTGGGCCGCGTGGCAGGCCGCGATGGCCGCCGGTGACCTGGACGCCTCGGTCGAGGCGTTCACGCTCTTCGCGGCGGGCCCGCACCGCACTCTCGACGACCTCGCCCCCGAGGCCGTCGGCCGCCTGCGCGGGATGACGCGGGGCACGCTGTCCAAGCACACCCCCGACGAGCCCAACTGGCTCGTCCCGATGGCTGACACCTGGGATCGTGCCGCCGGGATCGACGTCCCCGTGTTGGCCATCAACGGCGCCCTCGACTCACCCGACCACATCGGTATGGCCGAACGCCTCATCCGCACCGTCCCCGACGGCCGCGCGATGTCGATCGAGGGCACCGCCCACTTCCCCAACGTGGAACGCCCGGACGCCTTCAACGCGGCCCTCGAAGACTTCCTCCGCACGGTGTGACCGCGGCGGCCGAGGGCGGGAAAGGGAAGGGCCGGCGTCCCACGCATCTGCCGCCCGGTGCTCGCTCGGCTCAGGTCGGGTCGGGGAGGTGGGACCATCCGGTCCAGTTGCCCCCGTAGTCACGCCAGTTGGCCCACAACCAGCCGTCGGATCCCTTGAGGACGAGGGCGAAGAGGTAGGGGTGCACCTGCTGCGTGCGGATGCCGACCGAGCTGTACCACTCTCCGCCCATGGACGTCCACGAGGTCCAACCCCCGGAGGAGTTCGTCCAGCGCGTCCACACGGCCCGGTCGGTACCGATCGCGAATTCCTGCTTCGTGCCGTCGGGGAGCGTCGTGGTGCTCACGCCGTACTCGCAGATGATCGTGCCGCCCCCCACGTTGCAGTAGCTGACCGCCTGCGCCGGGGTGGTTGCCACGGCCATGCCCGCGACGACGGCGGCCGTGAGGACGGCAGCCTTGATCCTCTTCATCCTGAATCCCCTTGTTCGCTCGAACGCAACACTTGTGAGCCGACAGGCCCGGCCGGTGACACCGGCCGGGCCTGTCGGCGCTCCCACTCTCCAGCTCACCGCTGACGTCCTGCTCACGTTCCGCTTACGCCCACGAACTACGGCTGCCCGCCCGGAGGTTCCTCGGGGCGTTGCGGTGGGCCAGGACGCCTTGACGCCTCGACGAACGGCGTCCAGGCGCACGCGGTGATGATGAGCGCCGGGCCTTCGGGGCGCTTGGAGTGGCGGACGGTGAGCGACCCCGAGCCGTCCGCGTGGCCGGTTCTGCGGACCGCTGCCGGGGGCGACGAGTCGGGGCGGGGGGTGTCGCTCGTGGACGCGTTGGCGCTGCGGTGGGGCGTCGAGCAGGGGCCGTACGGGAAGACGGTCTGGTGCGAACTGCGGGCGCCCGCCTCGTGCGGCTCGCCGGTGTATGAGCCGACCGGTCCCGGCAGACCCGAAACGGGCGTCGGCCTCGGCCTCGGCAGATCCGGAGCCGGGCCGACGCGCTGAACGGTGTGCGTCGAGCGGTGCCGTCGCGGGGGGCCTTCTACCGTGGCGGCAAGGGCGGACGCCGCCGGTCCGGGACCGAGTCGTACGTCGGAGGGGTCGCCGCCGGGTGAGCGGCCAGCAGGTCCAGCGCCACCTGTACCGCGTCGTCCAGCACCGCGTACCGGCCCTCGGCCCAGTCGAGCGGGGTGCGCAGGGCCTCCAGGTCCGGTTCGACGCCGTGGTTCTCGATCGACCAGCCGTACGTGTCGAACCAGGCCGCGTTCATCGGCACCGTGATCACCGTGCCGTCGCCCAACCGGTGCCGGCCGGTCATGCCGACCACGCCGCCCCATGTCCGCTGGCCCACCACCGGGCCCAGTTTCAGCAGGCGGAACACGGCGGTGATCATGTCGCCGTCGGAGGACGTCGCCTCGTCGGCCAGGGCGACCACCGGGCCCCGGGGGGCGTTGGAGGCGTAACTGACCGGCTGGGCGTTGCGGGTCAGGTCCCAGCCGAGGATCGTGCGGGTGAGTTTCTCGACCACCAACTCGCTGATGTGGCCGCCCGCGTTGCCGCGTACGTCGATGATCAGGGCCGGGCGGGAGACCTCCATGCGCAGGTCCCGGTTGAACTGGGCCCAGCCCGAGCCGCCCATGTCGGGGATGTGCAGATACCCGCACTTGCCGCCGCTCAACTCCCGTACGACACCACGGCGTTTGGCCACCCAGTCCTGGTAGCGCAGCGGCCGTTCGTCGACCAGCGGGACGATCGCGACCCGGCGGGAGTGGCCCTCATTGGCGGGTGGCCGGAAAGTGAGTTCGACCGTGGTGCCGCCCGCTGCGGAGAGCAGGGGGTACGGGCCCGTCACCGGGTCGACCGGGCGGCCGTCGACATGGGTGAGGACCGAGCCCTCCCGGATGCCCGTACCGGCCAGCGGGGAACGGGCCTTGGAGTCGGAGGAGTCACCGGGCAGGATGCGCCGGATCGTCCAGTCGCCGTCCCGGCACACCAGGTTCGCGCCGAGCATCCCGATCGCCCGCTGGTAGTGCGGCGGGCCCTCGTTGCGGCGGGCCGGTGCCACATACGCGTGCGAGGTGCCCAGTTCGCCCAGGACCTCGCGCATCAGGTCGGCGAACTCGTCGGGGGAGGCGACCCGTTCGACCAGGGGACGGTACTGGTCGAGCACGCCGTCCCAGTCGATGCCGCACATGTCCGGTTCCCAGAAGTAGGCGCGGATGATGCGGCCGCCCTCGCCGTACGCCTGCCGCCACTCCGCCCCCGGGTCGACCTCGTGCAGGATGCGGCGCAGGTCGATATAGACCGTCGAGTCGCTGTCGCCGATCTCGGTGGCGGGGACGGCGCGCAGTTCGCCCTCGTCCATGACGACCAGCCGCGTCGCGTCGCCGCTGACCGCGAACCAGTCCAGGTGTCCGACGAGTTCGGTCTTCCTGGCTTTGGAGATGTTGAAGTGTTCGAGCGTGGGGCGGCCCGACATGTCCGCCGGGTTGGCGAACGTCTCGCCGAGCGCGCCCGAGATCGGCCAGCGCAGCCAGACGAGCCCGCCGCCGCTCACGGGACGAAGGGCCGAGTACTTCGACGCGGAGACCGGGAACGGTGTCACCCGGTTCTCCAGGCCCTCGAACTCGACCGTGACCGTGGACGGCCCCTCGCCCGTACCGGCCTCGACGACGACGTCGTCGGCAGGGTCGAGACCGCCCGCCGCCGGACGCCCCTCCGGGGACAGGGCGAACGGGGAGGGCGTGGCCGAGGAGAGCGGCACCAGGTACGGGCGGCAGCCCAGCGGGAAGGAGAGGTCCCCGGTGTGGACGTCGTACACCGGGTCGAAGCCACGCCAGGAAAGGAAGGCGAGGTAGCGTCCGTCGCCGGTGAAGACGGGATTCTCGTCCTCGAAGCGGCCGTTGGTGACATCGACGATCACGGGGGCGCCGGTCCCCAGGATGCGCGCCAGCTTGATCTGCCGCAGCGAACGGCCGATCCCGGGGTGCGACCAGGTCAGCCAGGCGCCGTCCGGTGAGAACGCCATGTCCCGGACCGGTCCGTTGACGGACCGGATCAGTTCGGTGGGTTCGCCGGTGGACTCCTCGTCCGTGTCCAGGAGCAGCAGCCGCCCGTCGTTCGTGGCGATCGCCAGCCGTTCGCCGTCCGGGTCGGAGATCAGCTCATGGACCCTGCCGATCTGTCCGGAGGCCAGTCGGCGCGGCTCGCGGTCGCCGCTGGCGCGCGGCAGGTAGGCGATCTCGATCGCGTCCTCGCCGTCCGCGTCCGTGACGTAGGCGACCTGGCCGCCGCTGCCGAGCATCTCGGGCAGCCGGACCCGGACCCCCGGGGTGTCGGCGATCGTCCGGGCGGGGCCGTCGCGGTGGGTGAGCCAGTACAGGCTGCCGCGTACGGTGACGGCGCTGGCCCGGCCCGTCTCGTCCACGGACAGTGAGTCGACATTGCTGGCGGCCGGCACCTGGTACGTACGCCGTCCGGCACGCGGCCCGCCGAGCCGTACCTCCAGCTTCCGCGGCATCGCGTCCGGCGACTCCAGGTCGTCCACCAGCCACACATCGCCCGCGCACTGGTAGACGACCCGGCTGCCGTCGCTGGACGCGTGCCGGGCGTAGAAGGCGTCGTGATCCGTGTGGCGGCGCAGATCGCTGCCGTCGGGCAGGCAGGAGTACAGATTGCCGACGCCCTCGTGGTCGGAGAGGAACGCGATCCGGCCGCCGACGAACATGGGGGAGTCGAGGTGGCCGCCGATGTCCGGGAGCAGCCGCTCGCCGTGCAGCCACAGCCGCCCCATCGCGCCGCCCCGGTACCGCTTCCAGGAGGCCGGTTCGTGCGGCGGTTTGCCGGTCAGCAGCAGGGTGCGCCGCTCGCCGTCGATGTCGGCGACGGCGATGTCGGAGACCGGCCCCCAGGGCAGCTTGCCGCCGGGGCTTCCGTCCGTGGGGAGGCCGTAGGCCCAGGAGTCGTGCGAGAACGGCTGGTTGTGCGAGGACACGGCGAGGATCTGGGAGGCGTCGCCCGGGTCGGGGGTCCAGCCGCAGACCCGGGCGTCCGTCGACCCCCAGTAGGTGAGCCGGCGCGCCGGGCCGCCCCCGACCGGCGCGAGATGGATCTCGGGGTCGAGGCTGCGCCAGGTCGTGTACGCGATACGGCTCCCGTCGGGGGAGAACCGCGGGTGGCCGATTCTGGTCCGGTCGACGGTCACCCGCCACGCGCGGCCGGGCCGCTGCCCCTCGGCGGCGAGGGGAGCGACCCAGAGGTCGTCCTCGGCCGCGAAGCAGAGCAGATCCTCGTGGAGGTGCGGGAAACGGAGATACGCGACGTCGTCACTCACCCTCCAATGCTTTCCGCGCTGGAGGGCCCCGGCAACTTGTGGTGCGGAACACAAGCGAAACGATTTCGTTTCGCTGGGCGGGCGGAGTATCGTCGATGTGTACGAAACAGTTTCGTTCGATTGACTGCTGTACGGGAGTCACGAACAGAAGCGCGAACAGGAGGTCGGCACATGGCGCGCACCCGGCTCACGCCCGAGCGTGAGAGCGAGCTGTACTCCGCCGTGCTCGACCTGCTCCGCGAGGTCGGCTACGACGCCCTGACCATGGACGCCATCGCCGCCCGCACCCGTTCCAGCAAGGCCACCCTCTACCGCCAGTGGGGGAGCAAGCCCGAGCTGGTCGTCATGGCCCTGCGGCACAACAAGCCGGTGTCCCTCGCGGAGATCGACACCGGTTCGCTGCGCGGCGACTTGCACGCCGCACTGAGCCGTACCGACGACTGCCAGATGGAGAAGAACTCCGCGCTGATGCGGGGTCTGAGCCATGCCGTCCATGACAATCCCGATCTGCTCCAGGCCCTGCGCGATCTGCTGATCGAGCCGGAGATGACCGGCCTCAACACACTGCTGCGCCGAGCTGTGGACCGGGGAGAACTGCGTCCGGACCATCCGGCGCTGAAATATGTATCGCACATGCTGATCGGCGCCTTCACCGCTCGGCAGCTGGTCGAGGACCGCCCCGTCGACCAGGCGTTCCTCACCGACTACGTCGACTCCGTGATCCTCCCCGCCCTCGGAGTCTGACCCCTCCCGTCCCCTTCGCGCGGCCCCTCCCCAAGCCCTACCTGACACGCCGCTCTCGTCGTCGGGCTGGTTTTTCATGCCCTTTTCCACTCACACGACCTGACCGGGAGTACGCCTCCGTGGCCACATTCCTCTACAAGCTCGGACGGCTCGCCTTCCGGCGCCGCCGCTATGTCGCCCTGATCTGGGTGGCACTGCTGGCACTCGCCGGATTCGGCGCGGCCTCCGCGTCCACCGCCACCTCCAGCTCCTTCTCGATCCCGGGTACGGAGGCGCAGAAGGCCTTCGACCTGCTGGAACAGCGCTTCCCCGGCGCCGGCGCCGACGGCGCGACCGCACGTGTCGTCTTCAAGGCCCCCGACGGCCAGAAGATGACCGACCCGGCGAACAAGGCCGAGGTGAACAAGATCGCCGGCGAGCTGAAGTCCGGCTCGGACCAGATCGCCTCGGTCACCGACCCGTACACCGGCAACGCAGTCAGCAAGGACGGCTCCACGGCGTACGTCTCCGTGTCCTACAAGGTCAACTCGATGGAGCTGACCGACGCGACCCGGGACGCCCTGGAAGACGCGGGCCACGCGGCGCAGAAGAGCGGGATGACCGTGGAGATCGGCGGTGACGCGCTCCTGGTGATGCCGGAGACCGGGGTCACCGAGATCATCGGTGTCGCGATCGCCGCGGTGGTGCTGGTCATCACCTTCGGCTCGCTGATCGCCGCCGGGCTGCCGCTGCTCACCGCCCTGATCGGGGTCGGCATCGGTGTCTCGACGATCACGGCACTGGCGAACGTACTCGACCTGGGCTCCACCACCTCCACCCTCGCGATGATGATCGGCCTCGCGGTCGGCATCGACTACGCGCTGTTCATCGTCTCCCGATACCGCGCCGAGCTGGCCGATGGCCGGGAGCGTGAGGAAGCCGCCGGACGGGCCGTCGGCACGGCCGGATCCGCGGTCGTCTTCGCCGGTCTCACCGTCGTGATCGCCCTGGTCGGCCTCGCCGTCGTCAACATCCCGATGCTGTCGAAGATGGGCTTCGCCGCGGCCGGTACGGTCGCGATCGCCGTCCTCATCGCGCTCACCCTGGTCCCGGCGATGATGGGCTTCGCGGGCAGGCGGGTCATGGGACGCAAGGCGCGCAAGGCCGCCGAGGCCGAGAACCGGCCCGAGGCGAAGCCGAACATGGGCACCCGCTGGGCGCGGTTCGTACTGCGCAAGCCGGTGTGGGTGCTGCTGGTCGGAGTCATCGGCCTCGGTGCGGTCGCCGTACCGGCCGCGTCCCTGGAGATGGGCCTGCCCGACGAGGGCTCCCAGCCCACCAGCACCACCCAGCGGCGCGCCTACGACCTGCTCTCCGACGGCTTCGGCCCCGGCTTCAACGGGCCGCTGATGGTCGTCGTCGACACCGCGAACAGCTCCGACGGCAAGACCGCCGCCAAGCAGGTCTCCGAGGAGATCTCCGGCATCCCGGGCGTCGTCGCCGTCACCCCGGCCCAGTTCAACAAGGCCGGCGACACCGCGATGATCACCGTCGTCCCGAAGGACCGGCCGAGTTCCACCGAGACCGAGAACGTGGTCCATGCGATCCGTGACACGGGCAAGGACATCAAGTCCGACACGGGCGCCGAGGTCCTGGTCACCGGCTCCACGGCGATGAACATCGACTTCTCGCAGAAGATGAACGACGCGCTGCTGCCGTACCTGGCGCTCGTCGTCGGCCTGGCCTTCCTGCTGCTGATGCTGGTCTTCCGGTCGGTGCTGGTGCCGCTGAAGGCGGCCCTCGGCTTCCTGCTCTCGGTCGTCGCGGCCCTGGGCGCAGTCGTCGCGGTCTTCCAGTGGGGCTGGCTCGGCTCGCTCTTCGGCGTGGAACAGACCGGCCCGATCATGTCCATGATGCCGATCTTCATGGTGGGTGTGGTCTTCGGCCTCGCCATGGACTACGAGGTCTTCCTCGTGACCCGGATGCGGGAGGCGTACGTCCACGGCGAGAAGCCCGGCCAGGCGATCGTCACCGGCTTCAAGCACGGCGCCCGGGTCGTCACGGCCGCGGCCGTGATCATGATGGCGGTCTTCGCCGGCTTCATCGGCTCCAGCGAGCAGATGATCAAGATGATCGGCTTCTCGCTCGCCATCGCTGTCTTCTTCGACGCGTTCGTCGTCCGGATGGCGATCGTGCCCGCGGTCCTCGCCCTGCTCGGCAAGCGCGCCTGGTGGCTGCCGCGCTGGCTGGACCGGCTCCTGCCGAACGTGGACGTGGAGGGTGAGGGGCTGCGCAAGGAGCTCGGCGGGACGCCGTCCGACGGCGAAGGCCGCGGTGACGCCCAGGGCGAGCGCGAGCTGGCCCAGGTCTGATTCCTTACGGTCCCCGGGGCCCGCGTCTGAGCGGAGCGCGGCCCCGGACTGCGCCGGTTGCCTGTGGGGACGGGGAGCCGGGGCGACGATGAGCCCCCGTGCGAGCGGCACGGGGGCTCATCCATGCGGTCACGCCCGGGGGGTCACCGTCCGCACGGCCTCGGGCCTGGTCTCGTCGTGGATGCGGTGCAGGAAGCGGTTCATCGACGCATTGTCGAACTGCACCACCTCGACGCCGTCTGCCGAGTGCTTCTCCACGACCAGCTGCGCCCGGCCGCACGGCCATATCCGGATGGGGCCGCGCCCGGCGGGGGAGCGCATCCCGCCCTCCAGCAGGTCGCGGCCGAAGGCCCAGTCGGTGCCCCCGGGGAAGGCGACATGGACGGTTCGCGGGTCGGAGGTGGCGTCGTACCGCAGGTCGACGGGGACTGCGAAGGTGTCGGTGGCCTCGGTGATGAGCCGGGCCTCGGTGTGCTCTTCGATCACGAGGGACATGGCCGACTCCTTCTGTTTGCCCGTTCTTGCCCTCTAATGTCCCACATTTTGGCCGGTTGACGCGGTGAGGGCGCCGGGGTGGCCGAGGTCGCACAGCTGTATGCGCTCTTGCGAATGGTTCGCAACAAGGACCTATCATTGAGAGGTTCATGACCCCGCGCAGCTAGGCAGTAACGCAGGAAGCGGAGCCTCCTCCATGCATGTACCCGACGGATTCATCAACGCACCCGTCTCCGCCGCCGCCGGCGTCGTCGCCGCGGGTGCCGTCGCCGTCAGCCTGCGGGGCGCCCGCCGTGAACTCGACGAACGCACCGCGCCGCTCGCCGGCCTGGTCGCCGCGTTCATCTTCGCCGTACAGATGCTGAACTTCCCGGTCGCGGCGGGCACCAGCGGACATCTGCTGGGCGGTGCGCTCGCCGCGATCCTGGTCGGGCCCTGCACAGGGGTGCTCTGCATCTCCGTCGTCCTGCTCATGCAGGGCATCCTCTTCGCCGACGGCGGCCTCACCGCGCTCGGCGTGAACGTGCTCGACATGGGCATCACGACCACCGTCGTCGCGTATGCCCTCTTCCGCGGGCTGGTCGGCGTGCTGCCGCGCACCCGTCGCTCCGTGACGGCCGCGTCCTTCGTCGCCGCCCTGGTCTCCGTGCCGGCCGCGGCCTGCGTCTTCACGCTGATCTACTGGATCGGCGGCACCACCGACATACCGATCGGCAAGGTCTTCACCGCCATGGCCGGGGTCCACGTACTGATCGGGATCGGCGAAGCCGTGATCACCGCCCTGACCGTCGGCGCCGTCGTCGCCGTACGGCCCGATCTGGTCCACGGCGCCCGCGGACTCACCGCCCCGCTCAAGCTCCGGGTCGACGGCGAGCTCATCGACGCCCCCGCCCGGCAGTCCGTCGCCCCCGTCGCCGCCCGCTCCACCCGGGGAATCCGGGCCGCCGGCCTGGTCACCGCCCTCGTCCTGGCGGGCTTCGTCTCCTTCTACGCCTCCGCCAGCCCCGACGGCCTGGAGAGGGTCGCCGCCGACCAGGGCATCGACAAGAAGACCGAGGAGCACGCCGCCAAGGACTCCCCGCTCGCCGACTACGGCGTCAAGGACGTCTCCGACGCCCGGATCTCGGGCGGCCTCGCCGGAGTGATCGGCGTCGGTGCCACGATCGTGGTCGGCAGTGGAGTCTTCTACGTGGTCCGCCGCCGTCGCACACCGGACGCGCCCGTCGGTGCCCCGCGCACCGAGGAGACCGTCTGACATGGGCGCCGGACATGCACACAGGCTCTATCGGCACGGGCACTCGCCCGTCCACGACCTGCCGCCGCACTGCAAGCTCGCCGCCGCCTTCTGCTTCGTCGTGGTCGTCGTCTCGACGCCGCGCGAGGCGGTGTGGGCGTTCGCGCTGTACGCGGCACTGATCGGCGCCGTCACCGCCCTGGCCCGCATTCCCGCAGGCTTCCTGCTGGGGCGGTTGCTCATCGAGGTGCCGTTCGTCGCGTTCGCGCTGCTCATGCCGTTCGTGGTGCCCGGCGAGCAGACCCATGTCCTCGGCCTCTCCGTCAGTGTCCCCGGCCTCTGGGGCGCCTGGAACGTCCTCGCCAAGGGCACCCTCGGCGTCTCCGCGTCCGTGCTCCTCGCCTCCACCACCGAACTGCGCTCGCTGCTGCTCGGCCTCCAACGGCTCAGGCTGCCGCCGCTGCTCGTCCAGATCGCCTCCTTCATGATCCGGTACGGCGATGTGATCACCGACGAGATGCGCCGGATGTCGATCGCCCGCCGCTCCCGCGGCTTCGAGGCCCGCGGGGTACGGCAGTGGGGTGTCCTGGCCAAATCGGCGGGCGCGCTCTTCATCAGGTCGTACGAGCGCGGCGAACGCGTCCACCTCGCGATGGTCAGCCGCGGCTACGCCGGTTCCATGCCGGTCATCGACGAGGTGACGGCCTCCAGGACCCAGTGGGCGTACGCCTCGGCACTCCCCGTACTCGCCCTCATCATCTGTCTGCTGGGATGGACCGTATGAGCATGCCCACCGCCCCCGCGCAGTCCCTGGAAGTCAGTGGCCTCGCCTACGCCTACCCCGACGGTCACCAGGCGCTCTTCGGGGTGAACCTGACGGTAGCCCGAGGCGAACGCGTCGCCCTGCTCGGCCCGAACGGAGCCGGCAAGACCACGCTCGTCCTCCACCTCAACGGCATCCTCGACGCCGGGGCGGGCACCGTCCGGGTCGCCGGTCTCCCGGTCGAGAAGCGCAACCTCGCCGAGATCCGCCGCCGCGTCGGCATCGTCTTCCAGGACCCCGACGACCAGCTCTTCATGCCCACCGTCCGCGAGGACGTCGCCTTCGGTCCCGCCGCCTCCGGGCTGCGCGGCGCCGAACTGGAGGAACGCGTCACCGAAGCCCTGCGGCAGGTCGGCATGGAGGAGTACGCGAACCGGCCGCCGCACCACCTTTCCTTCGGCCAGCGCCGCCGCGTCGCCGTCGCCACCGTCCTCGCCATGCGGCCGGAGATCCTGGTGCTCGACGAGCCGTCCTCCAACCTGGACCCGGCCTCGCGGCGCGAACTCGCCGACATCCTGCGGTCCCTGGACGTCACCGTGCTCATGGTCACGCACGACCTGCCGTACGCCCTGGAGCTCTGCCCGCGCGCGGTCGTCCTGAGCGAGGGCGTCATCGCCGCCGACGACCGTACCCAGGCTCTGCTCTGCGACGAGGAACTGATGCGCACCCACCGTCTGGAGCTGCCCTTCGGCTTCGACCCGCGTTCCGTGACGGTGAACATGGGGTGACCCGCCCCGCGTCCGGCCTGCGGCGGGATGCACCATGGGGGGATGAGCGGGAGCGCAGGAGCAGGCGTGGACGTACGGGGCACGGTGGCGGCCGGATTCGAACCGGTCCGGGATGCTTTCGTCCGTAACTTCGAGCAGCGCGGCGAACGCGGTGCGGCCGTCGCGGTCTACCGGGACGGGCGCAAGGTCGTCGATCTGTGGGCCGGTACCAGAGACGTCGACGGCGTCGAACCATGGGCCGTCGACACCGTGCAGATCGTCCGCTCGGCGGGCAAGGGCATCGCCGCCGCCGTACCGCTGATGCTGCACCAGCGCGGCCAGGTCGACCTCGACGCCCCGGTCGGCACGTACTGGCCGGAGTTCAAGGCGGCCGGCAAGGAACGTGTGCTCGTCCGCCACCTCCTCGCCCACCGGGCCGGCATACCCGCCCTCGACTGCCCGCTGACTCCCTCCGAGGCGGCCGACGGGATCTCCGGGCCACAGGCCGTCGCGGCCCAGCGCCCTCAGTGGGAACCCGGCACCGACCACGGCTACCACGCCCAGACCTACAGCTGGCTCATAGGCGAACTGGTGCGCCGGGTCACCGGCCGCACCGTCGGCCGCTGGGTCGCCGAGGAGATCGCCCGCCCGCTCGGCCTGGACTTCTGGTTCGGCCTCCCGGCGGACGAGGCGCACCGGGTGGGCCGGATCGGTCCCGTCGAACCCCCGGCCGACGCGGGCAACGGCGGCGCCCTGAGGATGCGCCCCAAGCGGTCCGTCGTCGAGGCGTACCGCGACCCGCAGTCCCTCACCCGCCGCGCCTTCGGGGCCATCGACCCCCTCCCCGACGAGAACGACCCCGCCTACCGGGTGGCCGAACTCCCCGCCTCCAACGGCATCGCCACCGCCCGCGCGCTGGCCCGCTGCTACGCCGCGATGATCGGCCCGGTCGACGGCCACCGACTGTTCGCCCCGGCCACGCTCACCCTCGCCCGCACCGAGGAGTCGGCGGGCCCCGACCGGGTCCTGGCCGTCAGCACCCGCTTCGGCCTCGGCTACATGCTGCACGGCCCGGCGGCCCCGCTGCTGGCCCCCGGCTCGTTCGGCCACCCCGGCCGGGGTGGCTCGCTCGGATTCGCCGACCCCGAATCCGGCATCGCGCTGGGCTATGTGACGAACGGTCTGCAGAAGGGAGTCACCGCCGATCCCCGTGCGCAGGCCCTGGTCAGGGCAGTACGGTCGGCGCTATGACCCCTCCTCACCCTGCTGGTTCACGGTTCGACGGCTACGGCGTACTCATCACCGGAGCGGGCCAGGGCATCGGTGCGGCCACGGCCCGCCGACTGGCCTCGGAGGGCGCGCGCGTCCTGGTCACCGACCTGGACGGCGACCGCGCAGGACGCACCGCCGCGGAGATACGCGAGACGGGCGCGACGGCCGAGTCGCTGCCCTGCGACGTGGGCGACCGGGCCGCGGTCGAGGCCGCGGTGGCCCACGCCGTCGCCGCCTTCGGTTCCCTCGATGTGCTGGTGAACAACGCGTACGCCTGCGCCCCCGACGCCCCGTTCTTCGAGGACGAACCCGACGAGGTCTGGCAGCGCGACCTGGACATCACACTCACCGGCCCGTACCGCTGTGCCCGCGCCGCCCTCCCGCACCTGGTGGTCTCCGGCCGGGGCGCGATCGTCAACATCGGCTCGGTCAACGGCGAACAGGACTTCGGCAATCACGCCTACAGCGCGGCCAAGGCGGGCCTGGGCAGCCTGACCCGTACCCTGGCGGGCCATGCGGGACCGCGCGGCGTACGCGTCAACCTGGTCGCACCCGGCACGATCCGCACCGACGCCTGGGCGGGCCGCGACGTGGAACTGTCCCGGGTGAGCGGCCTCTACCCGCTCGGCCGGGTCGGCGAGCCGGACGACATCGCGTCCGCCGTCGCCTTCCTCGCCTCGCGCGACGCGGCCTGGATCACGGGGACGACGCTGCGCGTGGACGGCGGGCTGACGGCGGGCAACTACGGCTTCCGGGACGCGGTTTCGGGGGCCTGACCGATGCGGGCCGGGTCCGCCCCGCGCCCGGGTCAGGCGAGCGCGGGGTGGATGAGCCGCCCGTTGAGGATGAGGGAGGCGGCCTGCTTGAGGCGGCGCACGCGCACACTGATCTCGTAGCCCCTGATGCCCTCGGTACGGGCGAAGCGGCCGCTGAGGTAGCGGTAGAAGTCCGGGGTGTCCTTGCAGATGACCACGGCCATGATGTTGTGCTTGCCGCTGATGGCGGCGGCGAAGGCGCACTCGTCGTGCCCGCTGAGCTCCTCGCCGATCTTCTGGAGCCGAGGCAGGTCGACCTGGAGCCAGAGGGTGGCGTTGAGCTCGTAGCCGAGGCGTTCGGGCACGGTGTCGATGTCGTAGACCAGCGAGCCGGTCGCTTCGAGGGCCTCCAGCCGACGGGCCACGCGCGGCTTGGACCAGCCGGTGGCCTCCGCGAGCCGGGTGTGGGAGGCGCGGCCGTCCTCCGCCAGCGCTTCGAGGAGCGGGCGGTCCTCCTCGGTCGGGGTGAGCGGGGGCCCGGCGGGGATGGGGCGCTCCGCGGTCAGCAGCCGCACCTGCTCCTCGGTGAGCGAGCCCTCCCGCCCGGTCCAGCCGGCCGTGTCCGGGGAACCGAAGGCGTGGACGAGAAGATCGACGTTCAGGTCGAGGACCGAGGCCGCCCGGGGAAGCTGCCGCAGCAGCACGTCGTCGCCGACGGTCCCGGCGGGCGAACGGATGATGCAGATGATCTCCGAACCGCCCGACGCGATGCTCGTGTACGCGACCTCCGGCCTGCGGGCCAGGGAATCCGCGAGCGGCCCCACGGCGTCCGGGCGGCAGCGCAGCCGCGCGATCCACTCGGACCGGCCGTGGGCGGCGGGGCTGCTCAGCCCGACGACGCGGACGACGCCGCCGCGGCGCAGGGCGCTGTAGCGGCGCGCCACGGTCTGCTCGGACACCCCGACGACCTCGCTGAGGCGGCGGAAGGAGACCCGCGGCGAGCAGTTCAGCCCATGGATGATTTTGCGGTCCAGATCGTCAGGCATGGATGAATGGTCACATGGGCGGCGCTTTATCTGGAGGTTCCATGACGTTCGCCGGGATCGCTTGGGGATTCATCGACGGTCGGGGCGAAGCTGGTCGGCGGCTTTGCGGGTGATCCGGCGGACCGCGCGGAACGCGGTGGTACGCCGGTGCGCCCGGGAGCGGGCGCACGCCGGACGGCGGTGCTCACATCGCAACCGGTGCCCGCGCGGCACCTACCCCCGCAGCAGAAGGAACCTCTTCGTGAATTCCGCAACGACACAGGACGGATCAGGGCGGGGCGTCACGCTCGTCATGGCCTGCCTGGGCGTCTTCGTCGCCTACCTCCCCGTGACCACCGTGTCGGTGAGCCTGCCGGCCGTCCAGCGGGCTCTGGGCGCCTCCACGTCCCAGCTGTCCTGGGTCTCGGACGCCTTCGTGCTGCCGATGGCCGCGCTGATCCTGACCACCGGGGTGTGGGGCGACGTCCACGGCCGCAAGCGGGTCTTCCAGGCGGGCATGGCCTTCTGTGCGCTGGGCGCGGCGATCTCGCTGTCCTCGGACTCGGTGCAGGCCCTGTGGGCAGGGCAGGCCGTCTCCGGGCTGGGGGCGGCGGCGCTGCTGCCCACGACGCTGGCCCTGATCAGCCACGCGGTCCCCGACCACCGGGAACGGGGCAGGTTCATCGGCCTGTGGGCCATGTCCCTGATGGCCTCGCTCGCCGTGGGCCCGCTGATCGCGGGTGCGCTGCTGGAGCACGTCGCGTGGCGCTGGATCTTCCTCCTGCCCGTGCCGGTCTCCCTGATCGTGCTGGTTGTCGCGGCGTTCCTGCTGCCCGACTCGCGCGCCCCGCACGGCCGCCGGCTCGACTGGCCCGGACAGATCAGTGCGGCCGTCGCGGTCACCGCGGTCGTCTACGGCGTGATCGAGGGCGGCGCGGACGGCTTCGGCGAGCCCGCCGTGGTGACGGCCCTGGTGCTCGGCGCGGTATCCGCCGCCGTGTTCGTCGCCGTGGAGCGCCGCAGCGCGAGCCCGATGCTCGACCTGGCGCTGTTCCGCAGCCCGGCCTTCACCGCCACCGCCCTGGTCGCCATGATCAGCTTCCTCGGGCTGATCGGCTTCTTCTTCGTGCTGAGTCTCTACTTCGGCATGGTCCAGCACCTGACCACGATCGAGGCGGCGCTGCGGATGGTGACGGTGTCCGGGGTGGCCCTCGTCGTCGGCGCGCCCATCGGACGCCTGATGCACCGGGTCTCTGCCCGGGTCCTGATCACCACGGGCCTGGTCGTCGCGGCGGGCGCGATGCTCTCGCTGACCGGCGTCGACGCCCACACCTCCTACAGCTCGATCGTCTGGCGGCTGGCCCTGCTGGGCCTCGGCATGGGCGCCGTGCTCACCCCGATGACCGCCTCCGCGGTGTCCTCCGTCCCGTACCACCTGGCCGGGATGGCCGCCGCCGGGAACAACGCCTTCCGCCAGGTCGGTGGAGCCCTCGGCCCCGCCGTGCTCGGCGCCCTGCTGACCACCCGGGCCCTCGACGCGCTGCCCGGCCGCCTCGCCGACGCGGGGGTGCCCGCCGAGGCCGGTGCCCGTGTCCTCGACACCGCCCGCGAGCAGGGACTCGGCGCCGTGGCCGGGCTCGACCTGGACGCCGCCACCGGACCGGCCCTGACCGCCCTGGGCGACTCCTTCCTCGACGGCATGCGGCTGTGCCTGACCGTCTCGGCCTCGCTCGCCCTGCTGGCCGCCCTCGCCTGCGCCGTGCTCCTGCGCCCGGCCGCCAAGTCGGCGACCCCGGCGGCCCCGGCCACCGAGGAACCGCCGGCCCGCCTGGCGACGGTCCCGGCGAGCTGAGCGCGGCGAGACCCGGAGCATCGGTTTCCGCCGCGTCGGCCCGCGAGCTGCCCGCCGCCGACTCCCGCCCTGCGTTGGCGAACTCCAGCAGGTCGGCCTGCGCGGCGGTCGGACGCCCGACCGCCCCGCCGTGCGTGGCACGGCGGGGCGGTGTGGGGTCGGTCCAGGTCAGACGGCGCCGAACTCCCCGGCCTTGACGCCCGCGACGAAGCTGGCGAAGGAGGTGGGGGAGGCGTGCAGCACGGGGCCGCCCGGATTCTTGGAGTCGCGTACGGGGACGATGCCGTGCGGGGCGGTGAGGTCGGCGGCAACCTCCACGCAGTCGCCACCGTTGGAGCTGTACGAAGACTTGAACCAGCGAGGCTCGTTAGTCACGGATCTTCCCTTTCATGCCTGCTTGATCATCGCCACGGATGCCGTTTGGGAAAGCGCTTCGGCCTGCAGTTGATGGTAGGCCGTCAACAGAGGCAGAACGGAAGCGCTTTCGCGGTCCACGTTGCCCTGTGAGTGGGATTCGGCGTACGAGACCATGGACCGGTCCGGCAGGGTGAGCAAGTTGACCGGCAGGTTGAAGGGACGACGCTCCCCTATGCCGAAAGGCGCCACCTGGAGGACCGTGTTGGGGAGTGCGGCGAAATCGGCCAGCTTCTGAATCTGGGACTCCATGACCTCGGGGCCGCCGATCGGGCGGCGGATGCAGCTTTCGTCCATCACCACGATGAGCATGGGCGGTCGCGCCCTCGTTAATGCGGCCTGTCGCTGAGCCAGGAACGAGACGCGCTCTTCTGCTTGTTCGGGCGTGATGGAGCCGCGCCACACATCACCGTTCGCCAAAGCCTTCGCGTACTCCTGGGTCTGTAGCAGCCCGGGAACGATCCCGATCTGGAACAGTCGGATCTCCGTTGCCCGGCCTTCGTATCCGACGTACTCCGGGAAGCCCTCCAGCAGATTGCCGTGCTTGATCTCGCGCCATTCGCGCTCGAACGAATCGGCGGTGTTGGTCGTATCCAATGCCACGTCGACGCGGCGTGAGAACGGCAGAGTCGGTGATTTGCGACCGGTTTCGAGGGCCGAGATATGCCTGCCTGTGCAGCCGACCAGCGCACCGACGTGATCCTGGGTCCAGCCGCGCTCTTCGCGCAGCCTGCGTAAACGTGCGCCGAAAGCTGCTTGAGGGCTTGCTTCCGGGTTCAACTCCTTGCGGTTTACCAATGTGTCCTCCCTCTCAGCCATGTTGATGACATTCCGACTCTAGGTCACGCTGAAGCCTCTTGGTAGCGGGATGGCTACAGAGCGGAGTTGACGTGCCCGAAGGCGACGACGGTGCCCTGACCCGTCACGAACCCCTTCAAGTCCCCTCGCCCGGAACGCTTTTCCGGGACACCGGCCATGGCGACCGGGTGGGTGAGTTCCGCGGGGTTGCCGGTCCGTACTGGTCGTTGCGGCCGGTCGGTGGCGGTGTGGAGTGGGAGGCGGAGCCCGAGTGGGTCCGGGCGCTAACTCCGGCCGAGCGGCTGAGCGTGGAGAACGCGTTGCGGAATCTGCGGAGCAGTCGGGGTGGGCTGTGAACGGGGCGGCGGTGCCGGAGGGTTACCGGTGCGAGGCGCTGGCCATGGAGTTCTTCGGGGGCACCGGGAAGATGGAGAGACACGTGCTGGGCACGTTCCGGACCATCTCACCGGTGCTGGCGCTGCGGTGGCTGGGCGGTCAGGCGTTATGGATCGCGGACCGGATCGACGCCGATCCCGACGCCGATCCGGACTCCGACTCCGGCTTCGGCCCGCGATCGGACCTGGAGCGTTCGGCGGGGGTGCAGCCCTTGAAACGGCTGCCGGTCGGCTCCACGCCCGACCGCCCCGCCGAGCTCCGTGCCTGGTACGAGGACCGGCAAGGCCAGCGCGCGGCCCAGGCACACATCAAGGGCGGCAACCCGTTCCTCGTCGTCGTCCCCGACACCGACTTCACGTACACCCTCTCCGTGCACCCCGATTGAACAAGGGGCGGAGCCGCAGGGTCGTCGTGCTCAACTCGTGTGCAGCATCAGCCCGATGCCGACCACCATCAGCCCCGCCGCCGCGATCCGCGGTGCGCCGAACCGCTCCTTGAAGAACAGCGTCCCGATGGCCGCTCCGACGATGATCGACGACTCCCGCAGGGCCGCGATCGGGGCCAGTGCCGCCCGGGTCTGGGCCCACAGGACGAGGCCGTACGCCGTCACCGACAGGGCCGCGCCCAGCAGCCCGCGTACGGCGAACGGGCGGAGGGCGGGCAGGAGTTCGGCGCGGCGGCGGCACAGCGCGTAGGCCGGGATGGCCAGTCCCTCAAGGATCATCAGCCAGGCGATGTAGCCGAGCGGGGTGCCGGAGGCGCGGACGCCGACGCCGTCCACCGTGGTGTACCCGGCGATGGCCAGGCCGGTCGCGAGGGCGGCCAGCAGGGCCGGCCAGTCGGGGCGCCTGCCGGAGCCCCGGATGCCCCAGAGGGCCAGCCCGACCAGCCCCGCCGAGGCCACCGCGACTCCGGCGGTGGCCCAGCCGTCGGGGTGCTCGCCGACGAAGACCGCGGCGAGGACCGTCACCACCAGCGGCGCCGTACCCCGGGCGATCGGGTACATCTGCCCGAAGTCGCCCAGGGTGAACGAACGCATCAGCAGCAGCATGTACGCCACATGGAGCGCGGCCGACACCAGCAGGTACGGCCAGGCCCCGGCGGCCGGGAGCGGGACGAAGCAGGCGGCAGCCGCGCCGATCAGCAGACCGCCGCCGGAGATCAGGGTGAAGGAGAGGAGCTGGTCCTTGATTGCGTGCGCGATCGCGTTCCAACTGGCGTGCGTGACGGCCGCGACCAGGACCGCGAACGCGACCAGCGGTGTCACTTCGACTGCTCGCGCACGTCCACCACGGTTCCGCCGGCGTGCCCGATCAGCGTCTTGGGGTCGAGAGGGAAGACGGTGTGCGGGGTGCCCGCCGCCGCCCACACCACATCGTGGTCCAGCAGACCGCGGTCGGCCAGCACCCGGGTCTTCGTGCGGTGCCCGAAGGGCGGCACGCCACCGATCGCGTACCCGGTCGTCTCCCGGACCAGGTCGGCCCCGGCCCGCTTGACCTTCCCGGCCCCCAGTTCCCCGCGTACGAGCTCGACATCGACGCGCGAGGAGCCGTCCATCAGGACCAGCACCGGGACGCCGTCGGCCTCGAAGATCAGGGACTTGACGATCTCGCTGAGATCGCAGCCGATCGCGGCGGCGGCCTCGGCGGCGGTGCGTGTGGCCTCCGGGAACCGACGGACCTCGACATCGAGGCCGAGTTCCCGCAGGGCCTCGGCGAATCGGGGGTGGGCTTCTCCAACGGTGGTGTCGTTCGTGCTCATGCCCTGCACGCTAGCGAACGCGCCACGGGGCGCGCGACGAGGTTCCGTACGCGGGACGCGTCACGACCCCGCGCGCAGTACCGCCGCCACCACCGGTCCCGCCGCGTCCCCGCCGTGGCCGCCGGACTGGACGACCGCCGCGGCTGCGAGGTCGTTGCTGAAGCCGGTGAACCAGCTGTTGGACGTGGCCTGGCCGTCGACCTCCGCCGAGCCCGTCTTGGCGCCCTTGTCGCCGCCGACCGAGGCCATCGCGTTCTTTCCGGTGCCCCAACTCGCGGTCTGGCGCATCATGTTGGTGAGCTGCTGGGAGACGGACGGGGAGAGCGACCGGGAGGCGGTGGCGAGCTGCCGGCCGTCGAGATCCCGGTCCACGAGGATCGGCTGGCGGAAGGTGCCGTTCTTCGCGGTGGCGGTGATGGACGCCATGTTGAGGGCGTTCATCTGGACCGTGCCCTGACCGATGTACTGGGCGGCCGCCTCGCCCCCGGTGGCCTCGGGCACGCTGCCGTCGAAGGACACGACGCCGGTCTGCCAGTCCAGTCCGATTCCGAAGACGTCGCGGGCCTCCTTGGCGAGCGCCGCGTCGTCCTTCGTCTCGTCGATCAGCTTGATGAAGGCGGTGTTGCAGGAACGGGCGAAGCTGGTCGTCAGAGTGCCGTCGGGAATCGAGAAGCCGTCCAGGTTCTGGAAGGTGCGGCCCTGGTACATCACGGTCGGCGGGCACTCGATCTTTTGGTTGGCCGAGGCGAGGCCCTTCTCGATCAGCATCGCCGCCGTCACGATCTTCATCGTCGAACCGGGTGCCTGCTTGCCCTGCATCGCCGCGTTGAACCCGGTGGCCGGATTGTTGGCGACCGCGCGGATCGCGCCCGTGGACGGGCGGACCGCGACCACCGAGGCCTGGCTGAACTTCTTCACGGCCACCTCGGCCGCCGCCTGGGCATTCGCGTCCAGCGTCGTCTGCAGCTTGCCCGGCCTGCCCTTGGTGAGCGTCAGCAGAGCCTTGTTCGGGCCGCCCGCGTCCGCGTTCTCGATCCAGGTCTCGATGCCCGCGGTGCCGCCGGCCTTCTCGCCGTACTTCTCGCGCAGTGCGTCCAGGATCGGCCCCAGGGAGGGGTACTTCTCCTTGGTGAGCACCTTGTTGTTGTGGTCGACGGCCTCGATCGACGGCGTCGACGCCTCGCCCGTCCTGAGCGACGCACCGGCCGTGAGATCCGGGTGGATCACGGCGGGAGCCCAGTCGACCAGCGGCCTGCCGGTGGTCAGACCGCGCACCACGGTCAGTTCGGAGGAGTACGACCAGGGCTTGGACTTCCCCTCGAACGACACGGTCGCCTTCACCGTGTACGGCACCTTCGTGCCGACCGCCGGGCCCGGAGTGATCAGCGCCTTGGTGACATGGGCGCTCTCGCGATAGCCGGTCAGGGCCGTTTCGGCCTCGGCCGCGTTGTTGGTGAGCTGGGACGCGGCGGCCGCGTCACCGCTCGCCCAGGCCTTGAGGAACTTCTTCGACGCGTCGTCGATCTCCGCCTTGGTGACCGGCCCCGTCTTCACTTCGGCAGAGGTGGACTTGCTGTCCGTGCCGTCGCCGCCACCGCCGTTCAGCCCGTCCAGGACGTTGTACGCCGCGTAGCCCACCCCGCCGACCACGACCGCGAACACTCCGCCGACCATCGCAACCTTCGCTCCACTGCGCATCCCTGCAGTCCCCCTCCCCAGGAGTTCCCTTGAACGCGTTCAAGGGAATGCTGCCGGGCACACTACGGGAGGGCGGAGACGGCCGAGACGGTTGTTATCGGAATGCGATACGTGTGGCATGAATATGCCGGTCAAATCAAGGTGTGCCGGTCAAATCCAGGTATCCAGCCACATTCGGCCCCGCCAGGACCCGTCGGGAATGGGCGTCCCCGTATAAATGGGCCAGAAATAAATGAAATTCCAGATGATCAGCAACACCAGCACGCCCGCCGCGACCGCCCCCAGCGTCCGCCGCCGTTCCCCCGGCGGATCGCCGGTCACCAGGTCGAGTTCCCGTTCGGCCCCGGTCCCCGCCGCCGGACCCAGCATCGCGCCGATCATCATCGTGACCGCCAGACACAGGAACGGCACGAACACGACCGCGTAGAAGAGGAAGATCGTCCGCTCCTGGTAGAAGAACCAGGGCAGCCAGCCCGCCGCCACACCGCAGGCGATCGCCCCCGCCCGCCAGTCGCGCCGGAAGAGCCAGCGCCACAGCACGTACACCAGGGCGAAGCACGCCGCCCACCACAGCAGCGGCGTCCCGATGGCCAGCACCTCGCGGGAGCACTTGCCGGTCTCCGACGCCGCGCAGCCCGGCTGCTCCTCCCAGAAGTACGAGACGGGCCGGCCGAGCACGATCCAGCTCCACGGATTGGACTGGTAGGTGTGGCCGGACGTCAGATTCACATGGAATTCGTAGACCTGGTACTCGTAGTGCCACAGACTGCGCAGCCAGTCCGGCAACCACGTCCAGCTGCCGCCCCTGCCGTCGGTCTGAGCCCAGTTCCGGTAGTAGCCCTTGTCGGTGACGATCCAGCCGGTCCAGGAGACGAGATACGTGAGGATCGTGACCGGGACCGTCGAGACGAACGCCGGCAGCAGATCTCGCTTCAGCACCGCCGCGTACGGGCGAACCGCACCCGCGGTCCGGCGCGCGCCCACATCCCACAGCACCGTCATCAGACCGAAGCCGACCAGGATGTACAGGCCGTTCCACTTGGTGGCGAAGGCCAGCCCCAGCATCAGACCGGCGGTGAGCCGCCACGGACGCCAGCCCAGCCGCAGATTCTCCGCGACCCCGGCATCGGGGCGCAGCACACCCTCCTCGTCGACCGGCAGCGCGGCGGCGAGGCGGCGCCGCGCCCAGTCGCGGTCGATCAGCAGGGCGCCGAACGCCGCCAGCACGAAGAACATCAGCACCAGGTCGAGCAGCGCGGTGCGGCTCATGACGAAGTGCAGACCGTCGACGGCGAGCAGCGTGCCGGCCAGGCACCCCAGGAACGTCGAGCGGAACATCCGCCGCCCGATCCGGCACAGCATCAGCACCGACAGCGTGCCGAGCACCGCCACCATGAACCGCCAGCCGAACGGCGTGAAACCGAAGATCTGCTCACCGATCCCGATGACCCACTTGCCGACCGGCGGGTGCACCACATAACCCGGATCCACCGGGATGTGCACCTTCGACGGATCGTCGAGGATCAGCTTGTCGATGTCCTTGGGCCAGTTCCCCTCGTACCCCTGGTTGATCAGCGCCCAGGAATCCTTGGCGTAGTACGTCTCGTCGAATATCAGCGCGTGCGGGCTGCCCAGGTTCCAGAACCGCAGCACCCCGGCGACCAGTGCCACCAGCAGCGGACCGCCCCAGGCGGACCACCGGACCAGGCGCCCGGCCATGGGCGGAGAGATCCCGAGCACCGCCCACAACTGGGCGCCGGGGCGGGTGTACGGCGGAATCAGCCGTTCACGCAGCCCGATTCCGGGCCGGGGCGAATGGCCGAAGCGGCGCAGCCGCTGCTGCCAGGATGCGGGCTCTTCGCCGTGCGGTTCCCCGGCGTCTTGGCCCTGCTGGGCTTCGGGCGCAGTACTCGTCACCGCGCCATCGTAGGGAACGCGTCTGTGCGAGCGCTGCCGCCCGTGCTGGGAGGATGACTCATGTGACTGGAACGACTGGAACGCTGGTACTCGCAGGAACCCCCATCGGCGATGTGGCGGACGCCCCGCCACGCCTCGCCGCCGAACTGGAGACGGCCGATGTGGTCGCCGCCGAGGACACCCGACGGCTGCGCCGCCTCACGCAGGCGCTCGGCATCCACACCACGGGGCGGGTCGTCTCCTACTTCGAGGGCAACGAGTCGGCCCGTACGCCCGAACTCGTCGAGGCACTGACCGGCGGCGCCCGCGTGCTGCTGGTGACGGACGCCGGGATGCCGTCCGTCTCCGATCCCGGCTACCGGCTCGTGGCCGCAGCCGTGGAGAAGGACATCAGGGTCACCGCGGTCCCCGGCCCGTCCGCAGTGCTCACGGCTCTCGCCCTGTCCGCGCTGCCCGTCGACCGGTTCTGCTTCGAGGGCTTCCTGCCGCGAAAGGCGGGCGAACGGCTCGGCAGACTGCGCGAGGTCGCCGACGAGCGCCGCACCATGGTCTTCTTCGAGGCCCCGCACCGGCTCGACGACACCCTCGCGGCGATGGCCGAGGTCTTCGGCGCCGACCGCCGGGCGGCCGTGTGCCGGGAGCTGACCAAGACGTACGAGGAAGTGAAGCGCGGCCCGCTGGGCGAGCTGGCGGTCTGGGCGGCCGAAGGGGTACGCGGCGAGATCACCGTGGTCGTCGAGGGCGCGGCCGACTCCGGACCCGAAGAACTGGACGCCGCGGAGCTGGTACGCAGGGTGCAGGTGCGCGAGGAGGCGGGGGAGCGGCGCAAGGAGGCCATTGCCGCTGTTGCCGCAGATGCGGGGCTGCCCAAGCGTGAAGTCTTCGATGCGGTCGTTGCGGCAAAGAATGCGGCGCGAACCGGTCCAGCTGAGGGCAAAGGACTATCGTAAAAAGCAAAGCGCGAGCCGCGCACCGGGCCTTTCTGCCACGAGAAGGCCAAATCCGCTCCAACACTCGACAGGGCCTGATGCGCTCCCGCCGGTAGCGGCGTCCACTGGACGAGGGACGCATTTTCCGGAGTGCTTGTCCGGCGGACAAGAGGAGCAGGCATGAGCGAGATCGCAGCAACCACCGTGCATGAGGCGTATGCCTTCGCCTGCATGAGTTGCGGATACGGCTGGGAACAGGTCTACGACATCGAGCACCACACGGACGGCCGCGGCCAGCCCTTCGTTGTGTACCGCGTGCAGGGGCAGCTCGTTCCCTCGCCGCTGAACCGGCTCACCTGCCTCAACTGCAGTGGGCACAAAGTCCGCATCATGCGCGCCGGGCAGGTCTCCTCCATCGCGGAAACCCTGCGACGCCTGAACTTCGCGACCTCGACCGGCGCCACCGCCGGGCCCATACCGTCCCCGGAGAGCGCGTCGGAGCGCCACCCGCGCCAGTGGCGTATCGTGCAGCGGTTTCGTGCGCGGCAGCGCCGTAAGTGAGGTCCGGGCCCGGTGACACCGGGCTCTCATAGGATCGCCCTATGAGTTCCAAGGACGCCCCGCCGCTGCCCGAACCCCTCCGGGTACCGGTCGCCGATTCGCACACCCACCTGGACATGCAGGACGCAACTGTCGAGGAGGGTCTGGCGAGGGCCGCGGCGGTCAATGTGACCACCGTGATCCAGGTGGGCTGCGACGTGGCGGGTTCGCGCTGGGCCGCCGAGACCGCCGCCGCGCATGCGAACGTGCACGCGGCGGTGGCCCTCCACCCCAACGAGGCGCCGCGCATCGTGCACGGCGACCCCGATGGCCGGTCGCGGCAGGGGGCGCGTGAGGGGGGCGGCCGGGCGGCGCTGCACGAGGCCCTCGCGGAGATCGACGCGCTGGCCGCACTCGACCACGTACGCGGTGTCGGCGAGACCGGGCTCGACCGCTTCCGTACCGGCCCCGAGGGAATGGCCGCGCAGGAGGAATCCTTCCGGGCCCACATCGAGATCGCCAAACGGCACGGCAAGGCGCTGGTCATCCACGATCGCGAGGCGCACGCGGATGTGCTGCGCATCCTCGCCGACGCGGGTGCCCCCGAGCGGACCGTGTTCCACTGCTACTCCGGTGACGCCGACATGGCCCGGATCTGCGCGGACGCCGGGTACTTCATGTCCTTCGCGGGCAATGTCACCTTCAAGAACGCCCAGCCGCTGCGTGACGCACTGGCCGTCGCGCCGATGGAACTGGTCCTGGTCGAGACGGACGCACCGTTCCTGACCCCCGCCCCGTACCGCGGACGGCCTAACGCGCCCTACCTCATTCCGGTCACGCTGCGTGCCATGGCGGAGGTGAAGGGCGTGGACGAGGACGCCCTGGCGTCGGCCATCTCCGACAACACCGCCCGCGCATTCGACTACTGACCGGTACTGGCCCGTACCGGCCGACTCCGCGGCTACGGTGTGTAGTTGAGCCGTTTTGGAGAGTCATCGACGCTCCGCTATCGTCCCGGGCGCCATCCGGCGAGCCGGCCGATCGGATCCTCTGGAGCGTCGTGAGCAATTCGAAGGGCAGCCATCGTGCAGCACGCGGCAGGGGGCGTACGGCGGTGGCGATGCCGCCCACCCGTCTTCCGGCCGCCGCATCCGTACCGCTCCATGAGCAGCTGACGCTCGCCGCCTGGGCGGTCCGCGCCCCGACAGTCGTCGATACGCCCCTGCTGCCCGGCCGGCCCCTCCCCGGCGCCAACGGCGGCCGGGCGGCGGCGCGCCGGGCCGCCCGGCGGCGCAAGGTCCCCGTCCGCCCCGAGAGCCTGCGCCGTCTCGTCCCGCAGGCCCTCGTCGTCGTGTTCCTGGCCGGTGGCACCACCGCGTTCGTGGCCTGCGACAAGGCGGTGACGCTCGACGTCGACGGCACGCCCCGCACCCTGCACACCTTCGCGGACGACGTCGACGAACTCCTCGCCGACCAGGGTGTCACCGTCACCGCCCACGACACCGTCACCCCTGCCCTCGGCAGCTCGCTCGCCGACGGCGACGAGGTCGTCGTCCGGGCGTGGAGGTAGCGGAGGCGTCGGAGCGGGAGGCCGTACGCGCAACGGGGGCGAACCTCCGGCCGCGCCGCGGCCGTAGGCTTACCGGGTGAGCACCACTGAGCCCGATGCCCTCCTGGGCCCCGCAGACATTCGCGAGCTGGCCGCCAAGCTGGGCGTACGCCCGACCAAGCAGCGCGGTCAGAACTTCGTCATCGACGCCAACACGGTCCGCAGGATCGTGCGGACGGCGGAAGTCCGCCCGGACGATGTCGTCGTCGAGGTCGGTCCGGGGCTCGGCTCGTTGACCCTGGCGCTGCTGGAGGCGGCGGACCGGGTCGTCGCCGTCGAGATCGACGACGTGCTGGCGGGCGCCCTGCCGGCCACGGTCGCCGCCCGGATGCCGGGGCGCGCCGACCGGTTCGCCCTGGTGCACTCCGACGCGATGCTGGTCCGGGAGCTGCCGGGCCCGGCGCCGACCGCGCTGGTCGCGAACCTTCCGTACAACGTCGCCGTGCCGGTCCTGCTGACCATGCTGGAGCGCTTCCCGTCCATCGAGCGGACCCTCGTCATGGTCCAGGCCGAGGTCGCCGACCGGCTGGCCGCCAGGCCGGGCAACAAGGTCTACGGCGTGCCGTCGGTGAAGGCCAACTGGTACGCGGACGTCAAGCGCGCCGGGTCCATCGGCCGCAATGTCTTCTGGCCCGCCCCGAACGTCGACTCCGGTCTGGTCTCGCTGGTCCGGCGCACCGAGCCGATCACGACGAGCGCGAGCAGGACCGAGGTCTTCGCGGTCGTCGACGCGGCCTTCGCCCAGCGCCGCAAGACCCTGCGGGCGGCCCTGGCCGGCTGGGCGGGCTCCGCGCCCGCCGCGGAAGCGGCCCTGGTCGCGGCCGGGATCTCGCCGCAGGCCCGCGGCGAGGCGCTGACGGTCGAGGAGTTCGCCGCCATTGCCGAGAACAAGCCCTCCGGGAGTGGCGAGTGAGCGTCACCGTCCGCGTCCCCGCCAAGGTCAACGTCCAGCTCGCGGTCGGCGCCCCGCGCCCCGACGGCTTCCACGACCTGGCCAATGTCTTCCTCGCCGTCGGCCTGTACGACGAGGTCACCGTCACCCCCGCCGACGAACTGCGCATCACCTGCTCGGGCCCGGACGCCGCCAAGGTCCCGCTGGACGCGACGAACCTCGCCGCCCGCGCCGCGATCGCACTGGCCGAGCGGCACGGCATCGCACCCGATGTGCACATCCACATCGCCAAGGACATCCCCGTCGCGGGCGGCATGGCGGGCGGCAGCGCCGACGGTGCGGCCGCCCTGCTGGCCTGCGACACCCTCTGGTCCACCGGTGCCGGCCGGGAGGAGCTCCTCGCCATCTGCGCGGAGCTGGGCAGTGACGTGCCGTTCAGCCTGGTCGGCGGCGCGGCTCTCGGCGTCGGACGCGGCGAGCAGCTGACCGCGATCGATGTCGGCGGAACCTTCCACTGGGTCTTCGCGGTCGCCGACGGCGGGCTTTCCACCCCGGCCGTCTACGGCGAGTTCGACCGGCTCACGGCCGGTACGGACGTCCCGGATCCCGCCGCGTCCGCCACGCTCCTGGACGCGCTGCGGACCGGTGACGCCACGGCTCTCGCGGGCGCCCTGAGCAATGACCTCCAGCCCGCCGCGCTCTCCCTGCGTCCCTCCCTCGCCGACACCCTCGCCGCGGGCACCGAGGCCGGCGCCCTGGCCGCCCTGGTCTCGGGCTCCGGGCCGACCACCGCGTTCCTGGTGGCGGACGCGGAGTCGGCGCGGAAGGTGGCCGAGGCGCTGATCACCTCGGGGACATGCAGGAACGCACGGGCCGCGGTGTCCCCGGCGCCGGGTGCCACGGTCCTGTGAGCCGGGCCGGCCGGGCGGCGGAACCGCCGCCCGGTCAGCCGAGCCGCAGGCTCTTCTTGGCCAGCTCGTACGCCGGGAGCATCGCCTCGTGCTCCTCGGAGTCCATCCCGCCCAGATGGACCACGACCGGCCCGTCCGGGGTGGCGACGGCGAAGGCCCGCTCCTTCTTGAGCTCGTCCAGCAGCTTGCTCCTGACCGTGTAACCGACCTCGGCCGCGGCCAGACCGCCGGCCCTGGACTCGGTGTACGTGACCTTTCCGGCGCCGTCCTCGTCGGCGATGAACGCTTCCAGGACCTGGCGCGGGGTGCGGTCGGACTTCTTGCCCTGCCACACCCGCAGATATCCGATGTTCCCCGCCGGCTTCGCGTCGATCTCGCAGACCATGGTGACCTGGCCCTGCACGCCCAGTGCGGCACCGAGCTCGGAGTCCGGATCGACGTCGACGGCCTTCGGCTTCCAGGACGCCGCGAGGTCGAAGGTGACGGGCAGCGGGCAGGCCGAGCCGGAGCCGCCGACCGTGCCGCCCTTGGCGGCGGTCTTCCCGGCCGTCCCGGCCTTCTGCGACGGCTTCCCGCCGGCCGGCTTCTCGGCCACGGCCCCCGCATCCTGCGACGCCGACGAACAGCCCGCCAGCACCAGCGTCGCCAGCAGTGCCGCCGCAACCACGCCCCGCACCGGCCCTCGGACAGCATTCCGCACGGTGTCACGCACCGTCGAAGTCCCCACTGAAGTCCCCACCCCTGAGATGTTCGAAGATCTTCCGACCGGGGCCCCCGCCCCTTGATCGATTGCGGCACGCTATCGCAGCCGCGAGCCGACTACCCTGGGACGTCGATCGATCCCCCAGGCAGGAGTGAAATGGCCGTCAATCTGGTCAATGTCGAGCAGGTCAGCAAGGTGTACGGCACCCGTGCCCTGCTCGATGGTGTGTCCCTCGGCGTGTCCGAGGGGGACCGGATCGGTGTCGTGGGCCGTAACGGCGACGGCAAGACGACCCTCATCCGGATGCTCGCCAGGCTGGAGGAGGCGGACAGCGGCCGTGTCACCCACAGCGGCGGGCTGCGCCTCGGTGTCCTCACCCAGCACGACTCGCTCGACCCCGAGGCGACCATCCGCCACGAGGTGATCGGCGACCTCGCCGACCACGAGTGGGCGGGCAGCGCGAAGATCCGCGATGTGCTCACCGGACTCTTCGGCGGTCTCGCCCTGCCGGGCTTCGAGCACGGCCTGGACACCGTCATCGCCCCGCTCTCCGGCGGCGAGCGGCGACGGATCGCCCTGGCCAAGCTGCTCATCGCCGAGCAGGACCTGGTCGTCCTCGACGAGCCGACCAACCACCTCGATGTCGAGGGCATCTCCTGGCTGGCCGGCCATCTGCGGGCACGCCGCTCGGCGCTCGTCTGCGTCACCCACGACCGCTGGTTCCTCGACCAGGTCTGTACGCGCATGTGGGACGTCCAGCGAGGCACGGTCCACGAGTACGAGGGCGGCTACAGCGACTACGTCTTCGCGCGGGCCGAGCGGGAGCGGATCGCCGCGACCGAGGAGTCCAAGCGGCAGAACCTGATGCGCAAGGAGCTGGCCTGGCTGCGCCGCGGCGCCCCCGCCCGTACCTCCAAGCCGCGCTACCGCATCGAGGCGGCCAATGAACTGATCGCCGACGTGCCGCCGCCGCGCGACACCAGCGAGCTGATGAAGTTCGCCAACGCCCGGCTCGGCAAGACCGTCTTCGACCTGGAGGACGTGACCGTCCAGGCCGGCCCCAAGACGCTGCTCACCCACCTCACCTGGCAGCTCGGCCCCGGCGACCGGATCGGCCTGGTCGGGGTCAACGGCGCGGGCAAGACCTCGCTGCTGCGGGCGCTCGCCGAGGCGGCCCGCACACAGGGCGACGCGCAGCCCGCCGCCGGGAAGGTCGTCGTCGGCAAGACCGTCAAGCTGGCCTACCTCTCCCAGGAGGTCCACGAGCTCAACCCGAACCTGCGGGTGCTCGAAGCGGTCCAGCAGGTACGGGACCGGGTCGACCTGGGCAAGGGCCGGGAGATGACGGCGGGCCAGCTCTGCGAGCAGTTCGGCTTCTCGAAGGAGAAGCAGTGGACCCCGGTCGGTGACCTCTCGGGCGGTGAGCGGCGCCGGCTCCAGATCCTGCGCCTGCTGATGGACGAGCCGAACGTCCTCTTCCTCGACGAGCCCACCAACGACCTCGACATCGAGACCCTGACCCAGCTGGAGGACCTCCTCGACGGCTGGCCCGGATCGATGATCGTGATCTCCCACGACCGGTTCTTCATCGAGCGGACCACGGACCGGGTGATGGCGCTGCTCGGCGACCGCACGCTGCGGATGCTGCCGCGCGGGATCGACGAGTACCTGGAGCGCAGGCAGCGGATGGAGGAGGCGGCCACCCCCTCCGCCGCACCCGCGGCGGCGAAGGAGAAGGCCGCGCCGGCCGCGAGCGTCTCCCCGCAGGCCGCACGTGCGGCGAAGAAGGAACTGCAGAAGGTGGAGCGGCAGCTCGACAAGATGTCGACGCGGGAGACCACGCTGCACGCACAGATCGCGGAGAATGCCACGGACTTCGAGAAGGTGGCGAAGCTGGACGCGGAGCTGCGCGAACTGGTCGCCGAGCGCGATGAGTTGGAGATGCGTTGGCTGGAACTGGCCGAGGAGGCCTGACCGCTGCGGTGCCTTCGGTGTGACCAGTGGGGCCTGTGGGGCGGGTGATAGAAAGAAGGCTCGCCCGGCACAGGTAGAGATGCCGGACCGGTCCGCACGAAGGGGGACGTGCTGATGACCCAGCCGCCCGGCCAGCAACCGCCGCAGGGAGGCTTCGGGGCTCCGTACGATCCGCCGCCGGGGTCGGTTCAGCCGTCGCCACCACCACCTTCCGGATACGGCCCCGTGCCGCCGCCCGTTCAGGCCGCGGGGCCGTACGGTGCCCCCGCGCAGCCGGGCCCGTACGGCGTTCAGCAGCCCGGTCCGTACGACGCACCCACGCAGCCGGGTCCGTACGGCTATCCGGGGCAGCCGCAGCCCGGATACGGCTGTCCGCCACCGCCGCAGCCCGGAGGCCCCGCAGGGACCGGTGGCGGAGGGTTCTTCCGGGGCAGGCGCGGGACGGTCATCGGTGCCGTGCTCGCAGTGGTGTTGCTGGCCGGCAGTGGCATCTGGCTGGTCACGAGCAGGGGCGACGACGGGTCGAAGCCCACGGCGAAGGCGAGCACCGATCCCGGGCCGGACCCCACCGGCGACGGGGGCGACGGCAAGGCCAAGGACCAGGGCGCGCATGACCTCCGTGCGGAGGCCGACGCGCTCAACGCCAAGCGCAAGCCGGGCGAGGCGAAGGTCCTCTGGCTCCAGCAGGGCGGCGTCGACCTGCCGCTCAACGGCTCGGACGTCTACGGCCCCTGGATCGTCGGCGACACCATCGTCAAGGCCATGTACCACACGGTCTCCGGCTACTCGGTCACCGACGGCAGCCAGAAGTGGAGCCTGCGTATGCCGTCGGAACTCTGCGCGGCGCCCTCGCAGGCCACCGCCGACGGCAAGATCGTCCTCGGGATCAAGTCCGGCAATGGGGACCAGGCGTCCTGCGAAGCGCTCCAGATGGTCGACCTCACGACCGGCAAGGCCGGCTGGCACAAGACGTACGAGCGCCAGGGCCTCTGGGACGGGCTCTCCCATGTCGCGATGGCGATCAACGGCGACACCGTGACCGTGGGGCGCACCACCAGGACGGATGCCTACCGGGTCAGTGACGGCAAGGTGCTCTGGGGCGAACTGCCGGGGAACTGCCAGCCGTTCGGCTTCGCCAGTGGCCCGCAGGGGATCGCTGCGGCCAGCTGTCAGACGGCGGCCGACGACCACAAGGAACAGCAGGTGCAGCGGATCGACCCGGTCACCGGCAAGGTCCGGTGGACGTACAAGATCAAGAAGGGCTGGCAGGTCGCGCAGTTCTACTCGGCGAGCCCACCGGTCGTCTCGCTGAAGCAGGACGACAAGTGGGCCATCCTCGTGCTCAACGAGAACGGCACCTACCGCTCCCAACTGATCGGTGGCACCGAGGACTACGTGACGGAGTGCGACGACGAACTCCTCACCGACGGCCAGAGTCTCGACAACTGCCTCGGCGTGACGGCCGACGACCAGGCGGTCTACCTCGCGACGAAGGCCGACCCGGCGGCCGACCATCCCACCAACAAGGTCGTGGCCTTCGACCTGAACACCGGTCGGACCAAGTGGAAGGCTGCGGCGCCGGCCGGTCAGACCATGATGCCGGTGCGGATGGAGGGCGGCAGGCTGCTGATGTACGTGGCGGCGGCGAAGAACAAGGGCGGCGGTATCGCGTCCCTCCCGCCGGCGGGTGGTACGCCGCAGATGGTGCTGCGGCACCCGGCGGCGGCCGACGTGGTCGAAAGGGGCTTCTCCCGTTCCCGGGTCGCCTATGAGAACGGGCGCTGTTTCCTTGTGCAGGCGAGGATCAGCGGGATCGACGACGAGGCGGAGAAGTCGATGAGGTCGATCGTGGGCTTCGGCAGCTGACGGCCCGAGGCGTAACGGGGGCATCACGGGCCGGTTCTCCCTTGGGAACAGGGGGTGGACCGGCCCGGTGTCCGAGGTGTTGCGGGTGGTACAAAGAAGCCCCGCTCGACTGTCGTAACGCCGCGGGATCCATGCCTGATTCGCTCCTTTCCGGGGAGTTCGGGGGGTCTTGTTGGACTCTTCGAGCCCTGCGGAATCGCGGGGGAGATCGGAACGGGCACCGGACCGCACGAAGGGGGACGTGCTGATGACCCAGCCGCCCGGCCAGCAACCGCCGCAGGGGGGCTTCGGGGCTCCGTACGATCCCCCGTCCGGTTCGTACGGGCCTCCCACCCAGCCGTCGGGCCAGGCCGCCGGTCCGTACGGGCCTCCCACGCAGCCGCCCGGTCCGTACGGGCCGCCGCCCGCCCAGCCCGGCCCGTACGACGCGCCCACCCAGCCCGGCCCGTACGGCGTGCCGTCGCAGCCGGGGCTGTACGACGCACCGACGCAGCCCGGTCCCTACGGTGTGCCGTCGCCACCGCAGCCCGGTGGCCCCGCGGGCGGCGGCGGAGGAGGGTTCTTCCAGGGCCGGCGCGGGGCGGTCGTCGGTGCCGTGCTCGCGGTGGTGCTGCTGGCGGGCGGTGGTGTCTGGCTGGCCACGAGCGGGGGCGACGAGACGAAGCCCACGGCGAAGAAGAGCGCCGACCCCGAGCCGGACGTCTCGTCCACCGGCAAGGGCAAGCCCGATGACAAGGACAAGGACCAGGGGCCGAGCGACCTCCGTGCCGAGGCCGACGGGATCAACGCCAAGCGTAAGCCGGGCGAGGCGAAGGTCCTCTGGCTCCAGGAGGGCGGCGTCGACCTGCCGCTCAACGGCTCGGACGTCTACGGCCCCTGGATCGTCGGCGACACCATCGTTAAGGCCATGTACCACACGGTCTCCGGCTACTCGGTCACCGACGGCAGCCAGAAGTGGAGCCTGCGTATGCCGTCGGAACTCTGCGCGGCGCCCTCGCAGGCCACCGCCGACGGCAAGATCGTCCTCGGGATCAAGTCCGGCAACGGGGACCAGGCGTTCTGCGACGCGCTCCAGATGGTCGACCTCACGACCGGCAAGGCCGGCTGGCACAAGACCTACAAGCGCCAGGGCGCCTGGGACGGGCTCTCCCACGTTGCGATGGCGATCAACGGCGACACCGTGACCGTGGGGCGCACCACCAGGACGGATGCCTACCGGGTCAGTGACGGCAAGGTGCTCTGGGGCGAACTGCCGGGGAACTGCCAGCCGTTCGGCTTCGCCAGTGGCCCGCAGGGGATCGCCGCGGCCAGCTGTCAGACGGCGGCCGACGACCACAAGGAACAGCAGGTGCAGCGGATCGACCCGGTCACCGGCAAGGTCCTGTGGAAGTACAAGGTCAAGAAGGGCTGGCAGGTCGCGCAGTTCTACTCGGTCAGCCCGCTGGTCGTCTCCCTGACGAAGGGGGACCAATGGGCGATCATCATGCTCAACGCGGACGGCACCTACCGCTCCCAACTGGTCGGCGGCGACGAGAACTACAAGACGCAGTGCGACACCGACGTGGCCTCCGACGGCAGGAACCTCGACAACTGCCTCGGGGTGGCGGCCGACGACAAGACGGTCTATCTGGCGACCAAACCCGGCGAGTCCGACCCCACGAACAAGGTCGTCGCCTTCGACCTGGCCAGCGGACAGACGAAGTGGAAGGCCGCCGCTCCCGCCGGGCAGACCCTGATGCCGATGCGGGTGGAGGGCGGCAGGCTGCTGATGTACCTGTCGGCGGCGAAGAACAAGGGCGGCGGCATCGCATCCCTCCCGCCGACCGGCGGCACACCGCAGATGGTGGTGCGGCACCCGGCCGCCGGGGCGGAGGCCGAACGCGCGCTCTTCGACACCCGGGTCGCCTACGTGAACGGGCGTTCCCTCCTCCTGAGTACGAGCCTCAGCGGGATCGAGGACGGGGACGAGAAGCGGGCGAAGTCGCTGGCGGTCTTCGGCAACTGACGGTCCGAGGCGTAACGGAGGCATCACGGGGCGGTTCTCCCTTGGGAACAGGGGGCGGACCGCCCCGGTGCCCGAGGTCTCGCGGGTGGTACAAAGAAGCCCCGCTCGACTGTCGTAACGCCGCGGGATCCATGCCTGATTCGCTCCTTTCCGGGGAGTTCGGGGGGTCTTGTTGGACTCTTCGAGCCCTGCGGAATCGCGGGGGAGAACGGAACGGGCACCGGACCGCACGAAGGGGGACGTGCTGATGACCCAGCCGCCCAGCCAGCAACCGCCGCAGGGAGGCTTCGGCGCACCGCAGGAGCCGCCGCAGGGGAGTCCTCAGCCGCCCCAGGGTCCGCCGCCGAGTGGTCCGCCGCAGACCCCGCCGCCCGCGCAGCCCGGCTACGGCTACCCGCAGACGCCCGGTCAGGCGCCGGGCCAGGCCCCCGGATACGGCTACCCCCAGCAGCCCGGCCCGTACAACCAGCAGCAGCCGGGCCCGTACGCCCAGCAGCCCGGCCCGTACAACCAGCAGCCGGGTCCGTACGGGCAGCAGCCCGGTCCGTACGGTCAGCCGGCGCAGCCCGGATACGGCTACCCGCAGCAGCAGTACCCCGGCGCACCGGTCCCCGGCGGCCCCGGTGGCCAGGGCGGCGGCAACTCCCCCAAGCGCAAGCCCGCGTTGATAATCGGCGCCGCGGCCGTCGCGCTCCTGGTGATCGGCGGCGGCATCTTCATCGCCACGAGCGGGGGCGACGACGACAAGAAGCCCGTCGCGGACAAGAGCGGCGACGCCAAGCCGAGCAGCTCGCCCTCCGTCAACGAGGGCAACGGCAACGGCGACGGCCGCGAGACCGACGACGACCTCAACGCCGGGCGCAAGGAGGGCGAGGCGAAGGTTCTCTGGCTGCAGAAGAACGATGTCGACCTGCCGGGCAACGGTGCGGACGTATACGGCCCCTGGGTCGTCGGCGACACCGTCGTCAAGGGCATGTACCGCGCGATCTCCGGCTACTCCGTGACCGACGGCAAGCAGAAGTGGACGCTGAAGCTGCCCGCCGACCTGTGCGCGGCGCCCTCGCAGCCCACCACCGACGGCAAGATCGTCATCGGGGTCGAGAACGGCACCACCGACAAGGCGGACTGCGCGGACCTCCAGATGATCGACCTCAACACCGGCAAGGCCGGCTGGAAGAAGTCGGTCAAACAGAACGGCATCTGGGACATGATGTCGGACGTCTCGCTGGCCATCAGCGGCGACACCGTGACGGTCGGGCGCACCGGCAACTCCAACGCCTACCGGGTCAGCGACGGCAAGGAACTGTTCGGCAAGCAGCCGGGCAACTGCCAGCCGTTCGCCTTCGCGGGCGGGCCCAAGCTGATCGCCGCCGCCAGCTGCCACACCGATGACGTCGACAATCCACAGCATCAGATCCAGGAGCTCGACCCGGTCACGGGGAAGCCCCGGTGGACGTACCGGCCCAAGCGCGGATGGGAGATCGACCGGGTCTTCTCGGTGAGCCCGCTGGTGGTTTCCCTGAAGAAGGACAAGGAATGGAGTGTCCTCTCCCTCAAGGAGAACGGCTCGCTCCGCTCCGGACTCGTCAGTGACAAGGGCGACAAGTTCGCTCCGGACTGCGGCAATGCCTTCGCCGTCTTCGGCAAGTCCCTGGACGGCTGCACCGGTGTCGCCGCCGACGCCAACACGTTCTACATGTCGACCACGCCGGACTCCACCGGCATCACCGATACGAACAAGGTCGTGGCGTTCAACCTGAACACCGGCAAGTCCAAGTGGAAGGCCGCGGCCCCGGCCGGGCGTGTGGTGAAGCCACTGCGCATGGAGGGCGGCAAGGTGCTGCTCTACGTGAAGGCCGGGTACAACAAGGGCGGCGGGATCGCCACCCTCGCACCGACCGGTGGCACGCCGCAGATGGTGCTGCGGCACCCGGTGTCGACGGCCGAGATCGAGAACTCCTTCTACAACTCGAAGATCGTCTACGCGGACGGCCGTTCCTTCATCGCGAGCGGACGGGTCAGCGCGAGCAACGACGAGGAAGAGCTGGAGGCGAAGACCATGATGGCCTTCGGCAACTGACGGCACACGCAGGCATTCGACGGCCCCGCCCCACCAACTCCCTTTCCCCAGAGGTACGTACGCCATGACGCAGCCCCCCCAGCCGCCCAACGAGCCGCCCCAGGGCGGATTCGGTGCCCCGCAGGACCCCCCGCCGGGCGGGTTCGGCGCACCGACCCCGCCGCCCGCCGACCCGTTCGGCAAGCAGCCGGCCACCCCGCCCGCGGGCGGATTCGGTGCCCCGCAGACCCCGTCGCCCGCAGGCGCCCCGCAGACCCCGCCGCAGCAGCCGGGCCCCGGTTACGGCTATCCGCAGGGCCAGCCGCCGCAGCCGGGCCATGGCTATCCGCAGGGCCAGCCGCCGCAGCCCGGTTATGGCTACCCGCAGTCGCCCGTGCCCGGCCAGCCGCAGCAGGGTTACGGATTCCCGCAGGGCCTGCCGCCCGGCCAGCCGCCGCAGCAGGGCTACGGCTACCAGACCACCCCGATGCAGCAGCCGTACCCCCCGCAGCAGAACGGGAACGGGGGCAAGAAGTTCACCACCCAGATGCAGATCATCGTCGCCGCGTCGGTCGCCGTCGTGCTGATAGTCGGCGGGGGCATCTGGTTCTCCTCCAGCGGTGGTGACGACGGGAAGAAGGACAAGGCGTCCCAGTCCAGCGGCGGCACCGCCGAGGGCAAGGACGGCGGCCAGGGCGGCGCTGTCGGTGGCGGCGGCAAGGAGAAGGCACCGGCGGACCCCAAGTCCAAGGTCGCCTTCCAACTGCCGGAGCCGAAGGTCAATGACGTCACCAAGGTCGACGGTTCCTGGATGACCGACAAGGCGTATGTGAAGACCGGCTTGAACGAGATCGTCGGCTATGACGCGGTCAAGGGCACCAAGCTGTGGTCCATCCCGCTGGCGGGCCAGGTCTGCGCCGCCTCCCGGCACATGTCCAAGGACTACAAGACGGCCATCGCCTTCGAGGAGGCCAAGCCGACCAAGACCAAGAAGTACCAGCCGTGCAACCAGGTCGGTGCGATCGACCTGAACACCGGCAAGCTGATGTGGAGCAAGTCGGTGACCGCCGCCACCAGTGGTGACGAGCCGCTCAGGTACAACGAAATCACGCTCGGCGGCACCACGGTCGCCGCAGCCGGCACCGAGGGCGGCGCGGCGTTCGACCTGAACACCGGCGCCGAGCGCTGGAAGCCCAAGGTCTCCACCGACGGCTGCTACGACGCGGGCTACGCCGGTGGCGAGGCGCTCGCCGTCGTCCGCAAGTGCGGTGCGTACGACGACCCGCAGCTCGTCATCCAGGCGCTGAACCCGACCACCGGCGCCCCGCTCTCCTCCTACAAGATGCCACCCGGTGTCGGCTACGCGAGCATCGTCTCCACCAAGCCGCTGGTCGTCGCGGCCGACGTCGGCGACACCGCCGGTGACGGCAGCGGCATCTCGGACTTCTTCTCGATCGACGCCTCCACCGGCAAACTGCTCACCAGGATCGCGGCGGACGGCGAGAAGTACGCCGCGCGCTGCACCACCACCGAGGTCGAGAGCTGCCAGAAGCTGGCCGTCGGCAACAACCGCATCTACGTGCCGACCGAGGACCACGAGGGCACCGGCGAGTACGGCGACACCAACGAGATCGTCTCCTTCGACCTCACCACGGGCAAGCCGACCAGTGACCGGGCCGATGCGGGCGACCGCTACACGATGTTCCCGCTCCGCATGGACGGCGGCAACATCATCGCGTACAAGACGCCCCCGTACGACAAGGGCGGCCAGATCGTCTCCATCGACGGCGCCACCTTCAAGCAGACCGTGCTGATGGAGAACCCGAGCGAGAAGTCCGCCCGCGACGCCGAGACCAGTTTCTCCTGGGACTACTCCGAAATGCTCTACTCCGCCGGCCGGCTGTGCATCTCCCAGACGATGATCAGCAAGGGGGGCGGGGCCTCGCTGGGCGGCAAGGAGTACCTCGCCGTCTCCTTCGGCACCAGCTGATCCGTACGCGGTACCTGCGACCCCGGCCCTGCCGGTCGATCATTCGACCGGCAGGGCCGATCGTTTTCCGCCCGTCGAGCGGCCCTGAATGGCACATAATCCGACACTCCCCGGGTCTTCTGCCGGGTAAGGGGTCCGGAACGTCGAACAAGCGTGTAGCTTGCCGGGTCAGGGCGGGCCGGGGGGCCTGGTGCCGGTGCTATGGGGGTGTGCTCGATGGGCGTGCGGCTCATGGTGGTCGATGATCACCGACTGCTCGCCGAGGCGCTCGCCTCGGCGTTGAAACTGCGGGGCCACCGGGTGCTCGCGGCGGCAGCGCCGACGTCGCGGGCGGCGGAGCTGGTGGTCAGCAGGGCTCCGGAGGTCTGCCTGTTCGGCACCGCGGCACCTGCCGAACCCGGCGCCTTCGACCCGATCGTACGGATCCGGCGCGAGCGCCCTCAGGTGGCCGTGGTGGTGCTCGGGCCCGTGCCCAGCCCGCGCGGGATCGCGGCGGCCTTCGCGGCAGGCGCCGTGGGGTATGTCCGGCACGACGAGCGCATGGAGGGTGTCGAACGGGCGATGGTCAAGGCGCGAGCCGGAGAGGCCGCGGTGGCGCCGCAACTGCTCCAGGGCGCCTTCGCCGAGCTGCTCAATCCGGTCGCGGCGCCGGACGACGAGGGGCAGCGGCTGCTGCAGATGCTCACCCCGCGCGAGGTCGAGGTCCTGATCCGGGTCGCCGAGGGCGAGGACACCCGGCTGATCGCGGCCGGGATGCGGATCGCATCGAGCACCGCGCGTACCCATGTGCAGCGGGTGCTGATGAAGCTGGGCGTCGGCTCCCGGCTGGAGGCCGCGGCGCTCGCGGCCCGCACGGGGCTGCTGGACCGGGCGGTGCCGCTGGACAAGCAGGGGCCCGACGGCATCGGGTGATGCCGCCGGGCCCCTGCTGAATGCGGTACGTCAGCCGTCCGCCGGGTCCGGGCCGTCGGACGGCACCTCGGCCGGGCGCAGCTTCAGCCAGACCAGGAAGAACAGCCCGAGGAGCAGCATGGCCAGGCCGGTCCACAGGTTGATGTGGACGCCCTGGGCCTTCTTCAGGTCCGCGTCGGACGGGTTGATCCCGGCGATGGTGACGATCACGCCGTAGACCACGAAGAGGCCGCCGATGATCCGCCGGATGTCGAAGAGACGGGCCGCGGTCGCGGACTTCTGCTCCAGTTCGGAGACTTCCTTGTGCAGGTCGGACATGGTGAGTTCCTCCGATCAGAACGAGTAGGGGACGTAGCACAGGGCGGCGAGGACGATCGCGCCCCAGCCCAGCAGGGCCGGCTTGCGGTACCAGGCGCTGTCGCCCTCGGCCGGTGCCTCCACGCCGTCCGGGGACTCGGTTCCGTAGACCAGACCGGCCAGTTCGGCCTCGGGCTTCGGGGCCGTGAAGAGCGTGACGGTCACCATGACCACCGCACCGGCGACAAAGCCGACGATGGCGGAGACGAAGTTGGCGCCCTGGTCGGTAGGGATGTCGATGATCCCCTGCTTGTAGATCACGAAGTAGTTGACCATCGCGGCGGTGGTACCCGCGACCAGACCCCAGACACCGGACTTCATCGAGGCCCGCTTCCAGAACATGCCGATGATGAAGACCACGAACATCGGGACGTTGAAGAAGGAGAACAGCGTCTGGAGGTAGCTCATGATGTTGGAGAAGCTGGCGGCGATGAAGGCCGTGCCGATGGAGGCCAGCACTCCGATCGCCGTGATCAGCCGGCCGAAGCGCAGGTAGTACGCGTCCGGCTGGTCCTTCTTCACGTACCGCGCCCAGATGTCGGTCGTGAACACCGTGTTGAACGACGACACGTTCGCCGCCATGCCGGCCATGAACGCGGCCAGCAGACCGGTCACCGCGATGCCGAGCACACCGTTGGGCAGCAACTCCTGCATCAGCAGCGGGATCGCGTCGTTGTAGGTCAGGTCGGAGCCGGGGGTGCCGATCTTCGGTACGAGAACGGCGGCCACCAGGCCCGGGATCATCACGAGGAAGACGATGAAGATCTTCGGGAACGCGGCGATCAGGGGGGTGCGCTGGGCGGCGGAGAGGTTCTTCGCGGACAGGGCGCGCTGCACCTCGGCGAAGTTGGTCGTCCAGTAGCCGAAGGAGAGCACGAAACCGAGGCCGAGGATGATCGTCAGCCAGTTGGCGCCGAGCGGGTTGGCGTCACCGATGCCGGTGCCGCCCCAGGCGGAGAGGAAGTCGGAGCCGTGGCTCTTCTCCAGCGAACCGGTCAGACCGTCCCAGCCGCCGACGCGCTTGAGACCCAGCAGGGTCAGCGGGATCAGCGCAGCGAGGATGACGAAGAACTGCAGCACCTCGTTGTAGATCGCCGAGGAGAGACCGCCGATGGTGATGTAGACCAGCACGAAGAGGCCCGCGACCACGATGGCGACCCACTGCGGCCAGCCGAGCAGCGCCTCGACGACGATCGACAGCGCGTAGAGGTTGACGCCCGCGATCAGGATCGCCGCGAAGGCGAAGAGCACGGAGCTCAGCAGGTGCGCCGACTTGTCGAAGCGCTGGAGCAGGAACTCCGGTACGGACCGGACCTTCGACCGGTAGTAGAACGGCATCATCACCAGGCCCAGGAAGACCATGGCCGGGATGGCACCGATCCAGTACCAGTGCACGACCGCGACACCGTACTGCGCGCCGGTCGCCGCCATGCCGAGGATCTCGGTGGCACCGAGGTTGGCCGCGACGAAGGCGAGCCCGGTCACCCAGGCAGGGAGTGACCGCCCGGAGAGAAAGAAGTCGAGGCTCGTCTTCACGCTCGCCCGTGCGGCAAAACCTATGCCGAGGACGACGACGAAGTAGATCGCCAGGATCGTGTAGTCGAGCCCGTTCGTGGGGAGCCGAAGCCCTTCGGCCAGGTAGTGCATGTGGGGGTACTCGCTTCGTTGCGCGAACTGAACTCGAAGGAAACTACGCCCTTGTGTTCAAAAACTGAACACTTTTTCTGGGGTTCTTTGTTTGATTGTGATCGTCTGACCGGTAAATCCAGGCAGGAAGCGCTAGAGATCCTGCTCACATGCGCCCCGTCGGCGTCATTGACGGGTCTGTTGAGTTGTGGTTCATTGTGTTTGGTTATGTTTGGAGGAACCTGGTGAAGAAGACGGTTGCGACGCTCGCCGACGGCCGGGAGCTGCTCTACTACGACAGTCGTGACGATGTCGTGCGCGACGCCGTCGACCGGAGGCCCCTCGACGCCGTCTCGACCTCGTCCGAGATCCGCCGCGACCCGTTCCTCGGTGACAGCGTCGCCATCGCCTCGCACCGCCAGGGCCGCATCTATCACCCGCCGGCCGACGAGTGCCCGCTCTGTCCCTCGCGGGACGGCCGGCTGAGCGAGATCCCCGAGGCGGACTACGACGTCGCCGTCTTCGAGAACCGCTTCCCCTCGCTCGCCGGTGACTCCGGCCGCTGCGAGGTCGTCTGCTTCACCTCGGACCACGACGCGTCGTTCGCGGACCTCACCGAGGACCAGGCCGCCCTGGTCCTGGAGGCATGGACCGACCGCACCGCCGAACTCGCCGAGCTGCCGCAGGTCACGCAGGTGTTCTGCTTCGAGAACAGGGGCGCCGAGATCGGCGTCACGCTCGGCCATCCGCACGGGCAGATCTACGGCTACCCCTTCGTCACCCCGCGCACCGAGCTGATGCTCCGTTCGATGGAGGCCCACCGCGCCGAGACCGGCCGCAACCTCTTCGACGACGTCGTGGCCCGCGAGGAGAAGGACGGCTCGCGGATCGTCATCAGTGGCGAGCACTGGGTCGCCTTCGTGCCGTACGCGGCGCACTGGCCGTACGAGGTCCACCTCCACCCCCGCCGCCGCGTCCCCGATCTGAGGGAACTCGACGAGGCCGCGCGCACAGAGTTCCCACAGATCTATCTGGAACTCTTGAGACGATTCGACCGGATCTTCGGCCCCGGCGAGCCGCCGACCCCGTACATCTCGGCCTGGCACCAGGCACCGTTCGGTGTCCCGGGACGGCAGGACTTCGGGCTCCACCTGGAGCTTTTCACCATCCGACGCACCTCCGGCAAGCTGAAGTTCCTCGCGGGTTCCGAATCCGGCATGAACGTGTTCATCAACGATGTGCCGCCGGAGGTCGCGGCCCAGCGACTGCGAGAGGTAGCGAGCGAGTGAGCAAGCCCCAGAAGAAGTACCTGGTCACGGGTGGCGCGGGTTATGTCGGCAGCGTGGTCGCCCAGCATCTGCTGGAGGCCGGTCACGCGGTCACCGTCCTCGATGACCTCTCGACCGGGTTCCGGGAGGGTGTCCCGGCCGGGGCCGAGTTCATCGAGGGCCGCATCCAGGACGCGGCGAAGTGGCTGGACCCCTCCTATGACGGGGTGCTGCACTTCGCCGCGTACTCGCAGGTCGGCGAGTCCGTCATGGACCCGGAGAAGTACTGGGTGAACAACGTCGGGGGCTCCGTGGCGCTGCTCGCCGCGATGCGGGACGCCGGGGTGCGGACCCTGGTCTTCTCCTCCACCGCCGCGACCTATGGCGAACCGGTCACCACCCCCATCACGGAGTCCGACGCGACCGCGCCCACCAACCCCTACGGCGCCACCAAGCTCGCCGTCGACCACATGATCACCGGTGAGGCGGCCGCGCACGGACTGGCCGCCGTCTCGCTGCGCTACTTCAACGTGGCCGGGGCGTACGGCAGTTGCGGGGAGCGGCACAGCCCCGAGTCGCACCTCATTCCGCTGGTCCTCCAGGTCGCCCTCGGGCAGCGCGAGTCGATCTCCGTGTACGGCGACGACTACCCGACCCCCGACGGCACCTGCGTCCGCGACTACATCCATGTCGCCGATCTCGCCGAGGCCCACCTGCTGGCCCTGGACGCGGCCACCGAGGGCGAGCACCTGATCTGCAACCTCGGCAACGGCAACGGCTTCTCGGTGCGCGAGGTCATCGAGACCGTCCGTGAGGTCACCGGCCACCCGGTCCCCGAGACCGCGGCCCCGCGCCGCGCCGGCGACCCCGCCGTGCTGGTCGCCTCCGCCACCACCGCCAGGGAGCGGCTCGGCTGGACACCGTCGCGCGCGGACCTGACCGGAATCGTCTCCGACGCCTGGACGTTCGCCCGCCGAGAGGAGCCCACCACCCCATGACCGAGAACAGTGAGCCGGCCGCCGCCTTCACCGAGCTGTACGGGAGTGCCCCCGAAGGGGTCTGGGCGGCACCCGGCCGAGTGAATCTGATCGGCGAGTACACCGACTTCAACGACGGTTTCGTGATGCCGCTCGCGCTGCCGCACACCGCGCGGGCCGCCGTCGCCCGCCGCGCCGACGGCGAGCTGCGGCTCCACTCGACCGACGTACCGGGCGGTGTCGTCCGGCTCCGGGTCGACGAGCTGGCCCCGCACCAGGGACACGGCTGGGCGGCGTACCCGGCCGGAGTCGTCTGGGCGCTGCGCGAGGCCGGTCACCCGGTCACCGGGGCGGACATACTGCTGACCTCCACCGTTCCCACCGGCGCCGGGCTCTCCTCCTCCGCGGCCCTCGAAGTCGTCACCGCGCTGGCTCTGAACGACCTCTTCGGACTGGGGCTCTCCGCCTCGGAGCTGGCGGTCATCGGCCAGCGCGCCGAGAACGCGTTCGTCGGCGTGCCGTGCGGGGTCATGGACCAGATGGCATCCGCCTGCTGCACCGAGGGCCACGCGCTGTACCTCGACACCCGCGACCTCACCCAGCGCCAGGTCCCCTTCGACCTGGCCGCCCACGGGCTGCGGCTGCTCGTCGTGGACACCCAGGTCAAGCACGAGCTCGGCGACGGCGCGTACGCCGAGCGGCGGGCCGGCTGCGAGGCGGGGGCCGCCGCGCTCGGCCTGCGAACGCTGCGCGAGCTGCCGTACGAGGGTCTCGGCGCGGCCCTGGACACCCTGGCCGAGGCCGGGGTCGACGAGTCCGTGGTGCGTTACGTACGCCATGTGGTCAGCGACAACGAGCGGGTGGAGCAGGTCATCGCGCTGCTCGACGCGGGCGATGTGCGGGGCGCGGGCCCGGTCCTCGACGCGGGGCACGTCTCGCTCCGTGACGATCTGCGGGTCTCCTGCCCGGAGTTGGACCTGGTGGTGTCGGCGGCGGGCGAGGCCGGGGCGCTCGGTGCGCGGATGACCGGCGGTGGCTTCGGCGGCTCGGCGATCGTGCTGGTGGACGAGGCGCAGGCGGACACGGTCGCCAAGTCCGTGATGGAGGCGTTCGCTTCGGCGGGGTACGCGGCGCCGCGGATCTTCCCCGCCGTTCCTTCGGCGGGTGCCCGACGCCTCAGCTGAGGTTCTTGGTCATGATGAATTCGGTGACTCCGGGCGGGTAGTTCTCGACCTGCCCGCTCACCTCGTAGCCCCGCTTCCGGTAGAAGTCCGGAGCCTGGAAACCCCAGGTCTCCAGCCGGGAGCGGGTGCAGGCCCGATCGGCCCCGGCCACCCGTTCCGCCTCGGCGAGCAGCCGTGAGCCGAGGCCGCAGCCGCGGTGGCGGGCGTCGACCCAGAGCTGGTCCACATGAAGCCAGTACGCCCAGGTGCGGCCGGTCAGACCGCCGGCGACGGCGCCCAGCTCGTCCAATGCCCACACTTCCAGGGGGATTTCCTGTCCGGCGGGGTCGGTGCGCAGCACGCGGAGCTCAGGGGAGCCGGCTGTGTTGTCGTCGCGCAGTCGCCGGCTGAGCAGGGTGCGCCGCCCTTTGTCCACTTCTGTCTCAAGACGGAACATGTAACACAGCCTACGGAGCAGAGCCTGTCAGTTCTGCGAATTTCCTTCCGCCCCGGCGCCCCGGCCGTACCCTGATGCACAGCACCGGTGGGGGCCGGTGCTGATTCAGGGGTACGAGACAGTCGGGTACGGCGCCCGGGGCGGGTTGCAGTCGAAACACGGCGGCGGCCGTGGGACTGCGGTCCATCTCCCCGATCCGGGCGGCCGTACCCGCGCCGTTCCGTCCCTTCGTCGGGCCGGGGGTGGCCCAGCAACAGAGGCAGCATGGGGGTGCCTGTGGTTCGTATCCGGGTTCTCGTGGTGGACGATCACCGCATTTTCGCCGAGTCGCTCGCAGCGGCGCTCGCGGCCGAGCCGGACGTCGATGTGACGGCGGCGGGCAGCGGCCCCGCCGCGCTGCGATGTCTGGAACGGGCGGCCGCCGAGGGGCGAGGCTATGACGTGATGCTGATCGATGCCGAACTGGGCATCCTGACCGCGGCGAGAGGCCGCCGGGCACCCGTCCCGGTCCCCCGCAGCGGGGAGAACGGCCCGGTGGACGGCATCTCGCTGGTCGCCGGGGTCCGTTCGGGCCAGCCTTCCGTGCATACGGTGGTGCTCGCCGAGAAGGACGACCCGCTCCGGGCCGCGCTGGCGCTGCAGGCCGGAGCCTCGGGCTGGGTCGCCAAGGACTGCTCACTGCAACGGCTGCTCACGGTCATCCGGGGGGTGCTGCGGGACGAGACACATCTGCCCCCGGCCCTGCTCACGGGCGTGCTGCGGGAACTGACGGCGGCGCGCAAGCACCGCACCGAGAGCGAGGAGCTGGTCGCGTCACTGACCCCGCGCGAGCGCGAGGTGCTGCGCTGCATGGTGGCGGGCCTGGGCCGCAAGGCAGTGGCGGAGCGGCTCTACCTCTCCCCGCACACGGTGCGTACGCACATGCAGAACGTGCTGGGGAAGCTCGGCGTGCACTCCACGCTGGCCGCGGTCGCGCTGGCCCGGCGGGCGGGTGTCGGACCGGTCGATCCGGAACCGGCCCTAGCCGGGGATGTTGTCGAACGGGGCGGTCAACTGGCGTAGCAGTCCAGCCAGTTCACCGCGCTGCCGGGCGGATAGCTCGCCCAGGATGGCGCGCTCCTGGGCGAGCAGGCCGGCCAGCGACTGGTCGGCCTTGTCGCGCCCCTCGGCGGTGAGCCGGACCAGTACGCCGCGGCGGTCGCTGGGGTCGGGGAGCCGCTCGACGAGGTTCTTCTTGGTCAGCCGGTCGATACGGTTGGTCATCGTGCCCGAGGTGACCAGGGTCTGGGTGAGCAACTGGCCGGGGGACAGCTGATAAGGATCACCCGCGCGGCGCAGCGATGTCAGTACGTCGAACTCCCACGGCTCCAGATTGTGCTCGGAGAAGGCGATCCGGCGGGCCCGGTCCAGATGGCGTGCCAGGCGGGAGACGCGGCTGAGGACCTCGAGTGGTTCCACGTCGAGGTCGGGGCGCTCGCGGCGCCATGCAGCGACCAGACGGTCGACCTCGTCCTCCATGTGGATCAGTGTAGAGGGTCTGTCGACATGAAGTCTCTTGAATTCGAGTGTCTTGACATCAAGATAATTCTGGCGTGATCCTGGCTCCATGACCGCACCCACCTGGGATCCGCAGCAGTACTTGCGCCACGCGGACCATCGCACCCGCCCCTTCCACGACCTCCTGGCCCGCATCGCCGAGCCTCCGGCCGCCCCCGCGCCCCGCGTCGCCGACCTCGGCTGCGGAGCGGGAAACGTCACCACCCTCCTCGCCGACCGCTGGCCGAAGGCCCGGATCACCGGCTACGACAACTCCCCGCAGATGCTGGAACAGGCCCGGGCACACGCCGGCCCCCTCCTGGACTTCGCCGAGGCCGATGCCACGACCTGGACCCCCGCGGAGCCGTACGACCTGATCGTCTCCAACGCCCTGCTCCAGTGGGTCCCGGACCACACCGCCCGCTTCCCCCTCTGGCTGGACGCGATCACCCCCGGCGGCACGTTCGCCTTCCAGGTCCCCGGCAACTTCGACCAGCCCAGCCATGTCCTGATGCGGGAACTCGCCGGGTCCCCGCGCTGGCGCGACCGTCTGGCCGGCGAGCTGCGCCACGCCGACGCGGTGCTCAGCCCTGCCGCCTACCTCGACGCGCTGACGGCCCCCGGCATCACGGCCGACGTCTGGGAGACCACGTATCTGCATCTGCTGCACGGCGAGGACCCGGTACTCGACTGGGTGAAGGGCACCGGCCTGCGCCCCGTCCTGACAGCCCTCGCCGACGACCCCGAGGCCCGCGAAGCGTTCCTCGCCGAATACCGCGACCGGCTCCGCACCGTCTACCCCAAGGGCCCGCACGGCACGGTGTTCCCGTTCCGCCGCATCTTTGCCGTGGCCCGCAAGGAGACGCGATGATCGCCGCCGTCGACCACGTCCAGCTGGCCGCCCCCGAAGGCTCGGAGGATGCGCTGCGCACGTACTACGCGGACACCCTCGGCATGACGGAAATCGCCAAACCCCCCGCCCTCGCGGCCCGCGGCGGCTGCTGGTTCCAGGCCGGTCCGGTCCAGCTCCATCTGGGTATCGAGCCCGGCTTCCGCCCGGCGAGGAAGGCCCACCCGGGCCTGCGCGTCACGGACATCGAGGCGTTCGCGGCGCGACTGGAGAAGCACGGTGCCGAGGTGCGCTGGGACGGCGAACTGCCGGGGCACCGGCGCTTCTTCAGTCACGATCCGGTGGGCAACCGGCTGGAATTTCTGGAGCGGGTTGCCTGACGAGCGGCAGGGCTCAGTCGTACCAGGTGACGTTGCAGATGTAGACGCACTCATGGCGTGGGACGGCGAGGAAGCTGATGAACCCACGCCCGCCCATGAGGTCGAACTCTCTGAGACCTCCTTCCTTGTCGAGCGGCCTTCCGACCTTCACCGCGTCGTGCCCGAGCGCGGTGAGCTCAGTGGCGAGCCGCTCGACTTCCGCCACGACGCCGGGCGGTAGTCCACCAGTGATGTACTCCGCGCTGGGGTTGAAGTCCCACGTCCAGCCGGTCACCGCAGTCCGGCCTCCGCCTCGGCTGTCTCACGGATACGCTGTATCTCGGTGATTGCTTCGGTCGGGTCTTCCTCGCCCGCGTTCACAACCCGCTCCAGTGCATGCAGCCGGGCGGCGTGCTCGGGATGCCGCTCGATTGCCACGAACACGGCCCAGGAGTGGACGAACGCCCTTAGCGGAGCGAGGCTCTGCGTCTGCTGTGCGTTCGTCGTAGCCTCGAAAAGGTGTTGAGTGAGCGCGGGAATGCGGCTGGGGGCGATCCGGGCAACCGCAGCCCGCAGGGCATCAGGCGTGAGTTCAGGCATGGGAATCAGCGGTCCGTATGGGCTGTCGGGCTGGGCGCTCACGGTGACCTCCGGTGCGGGTGGTTCGGTCTTCGTACGGTACCGACAGTGGTGCCGGCGCGGTGTTCGCCCAGTAAGGCCGGCGGGGCACAGCGGCCCGTGCCCGGCGGTCAGAGCTGTTTGAGTGCGTCCCGTGTGATGTCGATGTCGATCGGGAACGGAACACCCGTCTTGAGCCGGTCGTGGTGGATTCCTGTCAGGGCGTACGCCTTGGAGACCGGGGCCAGCTCGTAGACCCGCACCACCGGGTGCTGGTCGGTGCCGGCCATCTCGACCAGCCAGAAGTTCGGGATACCGGCCGCGGCGTACTTCTGCGGCTTGGCGTTGCGGTCGCGGGCCTCGGAGTCGGGGGAGACGACCTCGACGGCGAGGAGGACGTCGGCGGCCCGGAAGCGGGTCAGTTCGGGGCCGGTGACGGCTTCGGCACGGACGACGGAGATATCCGGCTCCGGGCCGTTGCGTCGGTCGAGCACGACGGTCATCTCGCGGCGAATCTTCACCGCGGGTGACGCCGTGCCACGCAGCCCGGCCATCAACAGATCGATCATCGTGCTGCGAAAATCTCGCTGTGGACTCACAAAAACCAGGCTCCCGTCGATCAGCTCCGTGTGCGGCGGGAGATCGGGCAAGGTGAACAGATCGTCCACCGTGTATCCGTCCTGGGGTGGCACCGGCCAGCGGCTGCTCTGCCCGGCGATCGGCTCGGCGGTCATGATTCCTCCCATGGGCGGGATTCTGGGCCTGCTCCCTCACGGTAGCGGTCGGAATCGAGCGGCGTCATCACAAGGAGTGACGCCGGGCCGGTGTCGACCTCGGCCCAGACCATGAGACCGCCGCATGCGCGACGCTGACCCCAACGGGAGGCCAGCGCGCCGACGATCAGCAGCCCGCGCCCGTCCTCCTGATCCGGCGGTGGTGTGCCCGCTGCGGTCGCGCTGCCCCGCCCTTCGTCGATCACTCCGACGACGACCGTCCGGGCGGTACGGGACAGCACAACGGTGATCGAACGGCTCGCGCTGTGCTCCAGGGCGTTGGCGGCGAGCTCCCCGGTGATCAGTTCCAGGGCGTCCACCGCATCCGGCGGCAGTCCTCAGGACCGGGCCGTCGTCGTTGCGTAACAGCGGGCCGCGCTCGCTGACGCGAGGGTTCCGCCGGGTAAGGAGACCAGGCCCAGTGCCTGTGGAGCGGTGGCGCAGTGAGCGAGGGCACCGTGGACGATTTCGATGAGCGGTGGCACGACCGCGCCTCCTTCACTGGTCCTCATCGGTGTCCACCGGGGCGAGGCGGGCGCCTCGGCTCTCGGCGATGAGCAGGGCGTCGCGCAGTGCGTCGGTCAACTGGGCCGTCAGAAGCCTGAGTTCCGAGGTATCCGGCGTGGGGCCGGAGAGCGCGACTCGTACGTGGTTGAGGAGCTTGCCCGCGAGGCCGAGCTGTACGTACTCGATCTGGTCGGCGAGCCGGGACAACGGGCCGGTGCCGTCAGTGGAGAGGTAGTTGGGCTTCCCGACCGCCCCGGTCCAGGGCAGCAGCCGGATCACCGGGTCACCTATATGTTCTGCATGTAAGCCATCGCGCACGGCCCTGTGCCGGCTATACCCGGCGACGCGTTTGCTGTGTTTCTTGGCGGAGCCAAGGGTAGTGGGCTGGACCGGACTGTCTGACGCGACCGCCTCCGGAGCAACGCGGAGCGGGCCGCCCCAGCTGGTGCGGTCCACTCCATCGGCGGCCCGATCCGGCTGGACCGCTCGGGCCGGCCCCTGCACGCCGCCCCCTCAGCTCTTGCGATGTCCTACCAGCCGCGGCTTCGACTCCAGGTTCTCCAGGCCGTGCCAGGCCAGGTTCACCAGATGGGCCGCGACCTCCGCCTTCTTCGGCTTGCGGGCGTTGACCCACCACTGGCCGGTCAGGGCGACCATGCCGACCAGTGCCTGGGCGTACAGCGGGGCCAGCTTCGGGTCGAAGCCGCGGGCCTTGAACTCCAGGCCCAGGATGTCCTCCACCTGGGTGGCGATGTCGCTGATGAGGGAGGCGAAGGTGCCCGTCGACTGGGCGACGGGGGAGTCGCGGACCAGGATGCGGAAGCCGTCCGTGTACGTCTCGATGTAGTCGAGCAGGGCGAACGCCGCCTGTTCCAGGAGTTCGCGGGGGTGGCCCGCGGTCAGGGCGCCGGTGACCATGTCGAGCAGCTGGCGCATCTCGCGGTCGACCACGACGGCGTACAGGCCCTCCTTGCCACCGAAGTGCTCGTAGACGACCGGCTTGGAGACGCCGGCCCGGGCCGCGATCTCCTCGACCGAGGTGCCCTCGAAGCCCTTGTCGGCGAAGAGGGTGCGGCCGATGTCCAGCAGTTGCTCGCGGCGTTCCTTGCCGGTCATCCTCACCCGGCGGGTGCGCCGGGCGGAGGGGGGACGGTTGTTCTCGCTGCTGGTGCTGGAGTCGGTCGCCACGTCGTCAATCATGCCGCGTCGGCGCGCGCGGGGTCGCGCCGGGACTCGATACGGCGGGAGTCGATCCGGGCGGAGTCCGGCCAGCGCACGTCGTACGCCCAGCCCAGTTTCTCGAACCAGCGGATCAGCCGGGCGCTCGAATCGATCTGGCCCTTCATCACGCCGTGGCGCGCGCTCGTCGGGTCCGCGTGGTGCAGGTTGTGCCAGGACTCGCCGCAGGACAGGACCGCGAGCCACCACACGTTGCCGGACCGGTCACGGGACTTGAAGGGACGCTTGCCGACCGCGTGGCAGATGGAGTTGATCGACCAGGTGACGTGGTGCAGCAGGGCCACCCGTACGAGAGAACCCCAGAAGAAGGCGGTTGCCGCGCCCCACCACGACATCGTCACCAGACCGCCGACCAGCGGCGGGAACGCCAGCGACACGATCGTGAAAGTGAGGAAGTGGCGGGAGATCCCGCGGATCGCCGGGTCCTTGATCAGGTCGGGGGCGTACTTCTGCTGCGGGGTCTGCTCCTCGTCGAACATCCAGCCGATGTGCGCCCACCACAGGCCCTTCATCAGGGCGGGGAGGCTCTCGCCGAAACGCCACGGCGAGTGCGGGTCGCCCTCCGCGTCGGAGAAGCGGTGGTGCTTGCGATGGTCGGCCACCCAGCGCACCAGCGGGCCCTCCACGGCCAGCGAACCCGCGACGGCCAGGGCGATGCGGAGCGGGCGCTTCGCCTTGAAGGAGCCATGGGTGAAGTAGCGGTGGAAGCCGATCGTGATGCCGTGGCAGGCGATGAAGTACATCGCCACGAGCAGACCCAGATCGAGCGAGCTCACGCCTCGGCCCCAGGCCAGCGGCACTGCGGCGACCAGCGCCACGAACGGCACCACGATGAACAGCAGAAGGGCGATCTGTTCGACCGACCGTTTGTCGTCCCCGCCGAGCGTGGCGGAGGGAAGGACCTGACCGTCGGCCGCCGATGGCTGGGTGTCGTCGATCACAGCGGGGCTGGTGTTCATGGGGAGTCCCCTGGGGATGAGGAATACGACGGATAGCTCTGGCTACGCATCCGTAACCTACGGCTACGTAAGTATGGCAGCGCGGAGGCCCGCTGCACGAGAGCGCGACGGGCCGCCCGTGAACGGGAAACCCGGTCGGGGCGCGAGCGGTGCCGACGGCGTGGACACCTATCCTGGTGGGGTCGGACAGCGCGGTCCGCACTCTGCTTCCCGGGGTGTCGTCAGCACCAGGCCCCGGAGATCCCCGTGCTCAACCACTGCAAGGAGCCGCACACCGTGAGCAGTGCCGACCAGACCCCCGCCGCCAGCCCCGAGCTGCGCGCCGACATCCGACGCCTCGGCGATCTGCTGGGCGAGACCCTCGTACGCCAGGAGGGCCAGGAACTCCTCGACCTGGTCGAGCGGGTCCGCGCCCTGACCCGGACCGACGGCGAAGCCGCTGCCGAACTCCTCGGCGACACGGACCTGGAGACCGCCGCGCAGCTGGTGCGCGCCTTCTCCACCTACTTCCACCTCGCCAACGTCACCGAGCAGGTCCACCGCGCCCACGAGATGCGCGACCGGCGCGCCGCCGAGGGCGGTCTCCTCGCCCGTACCGCCGACCGGCTGAAGGACGCGGACCCCGAGCACCTGCGCGCGACCGTCAAGAACCTCAACGTACGGCCCGTCTTCACCGCGCACCCGACCGAGGCCGCGCGGCGCTCCGTGCTGAACAAGCTCCGCCGCATCGCCGAGCTGCTGGAGACGCCCGTCATCGACGCCGACCGGCGCCGCCAGGATCTGCGGCTCGCCGAGAACATCGACCTCATCTGGCAGACCGACGAGCTGCGCGTGGTCCGGCCCGAGCCGGCCGACGAGGCCCGTAACGCCATCTACTACCTCGACGAACTGCACACGGGCGCCGTCGGGGACGTACTCGAAGACCTCGCGGCCGAGCTGGAGCGGGTCGGCGTCGAGCTGCCCGCGGGCACCCGCCCCCTCACCTTCGGTACGTGGATCGGCGGCGACCGCGACGGCAACCCCAACGTGACGCCAGCCGTCACCAGGGAGGTGCTGATCCTCCAGCACGAGCACGGCATCACCGACGCCCTGGAACTCGTCGACCACCTGCGCGCCCAGCTCTCCAACTCCATCCGCTACACCGGCGCCACCGACGAGCTGCTGACCTCGCTCCAGGCCGACCTGGAGCGCCTCCCCGAGATCAGCCCGCGCTACAAGCGGCTGAACGCCGAGGAGCCGTACCGCCTCAAGGCCACCTGCATCCGGCAGAAGCTCGTCAACACCCGCGAGCGCCTTGCCGGCGGCACCCCGCACCGCCCCGGCTGCGACTACCTCGGCACCGCCGAGCTCATCGCCGACCTGGAACTCATCCAGACCTCACTGCGCGAGCACCGCGGCGGCCTGTTCGCCGACGGGCGGATGGACCGCACGATCCGCACGCTCGCCGCGTTCGGCCTCCAGCTCGCCACCATGGACGTACGCGAGCACGCGGACGCCCACCACCACGCCCTCGGCCAGCTCTTCGACCGGCTCGGCGAGGAGTCCTGGCGCTACGCCGACATGCCGCGCGACTACCGGCAGAAGCTGCTCGCCAAGGAGCTGCGCTCGCGCCGCCCGCTCGCCCCGACCCCGGCCCCGCTGGACGCCGCGGGCGAGAAGACCCTCGGCGTCTTCCACACCGTCAAGGAAGCCTTCGAACGGTTCGGCCCCGAGGTCATCGAGTCGTACATCATCTCGATGTGCCAGGGCGCCGACGACGTCTTCGCGGCCGCCGTCCTGGCCCGCGAGGCCGGCCTGCTCGACCTGCACGGCGGCTGGGCCAAGATCGGCATCGTGCCGCTCCTGGAAACCACCGACGAGCTGCGCGCCGCAGACGTCATCCTCGACGAAATGCTCGCCGACCCCTCGTACCGCCGCCTCGTCTCGCTGCGCGGCGATGTGCAGGAGGTCATGCTCGGGTACTCCGACTCCTCCAAGTTCGGCGGCATCACCACCTCGCAGTGGGAGATCCACCGGGCGCAGCGCCGACTGCGTGACGTCGCGCACCGCTACGGCGTACGGCTGCGGCTCTTCCACGGCCGCGGCGGCACCGTCGGCCGCGGCGGCGGCCCCTCCCACGACGCGATCCTCGCGCAGCCGTGGGGCACCCTCGAAGGCGAGATCAAGGTGACCGAGCAGGGCGAGGTCATCTCCGACAAGTACCTCATCCCGGCGCTCGCCAGGGAGAACCTGGAGCTGACCGTCGCGGCCACCCTCCAGGCCTCCGCGCTGCACACCGCGCCCCGCCAGTCCGACGAGGCCCTGGCCCGCTGGGACGCGGCGATGGACACCGTCTCCGACGCCGCGCACGCCGCGTACCGCAAGCTGGTCGAGGACCCGGACCTGCCCGCGTACTTCTTCGCCTCCACCCCGGTCGACCAGCTCGCCGAGCTGCACCTCGGGTCGCGTCCGTCGCGGCGTCCGGACTCCGGCGCCGGCCTGGACGGGCTGCGGGCCATCCCGTGGGTCTTCGGCTGGACCCAGTCACGGCAGATCGTGCCCGGCTGGTACGGCGTCGGCTCCGGGCTCAAGGCGCTGCGCGAGGCCGGCCTGGACACCGTTCTGGACGAGATGCACGAGCAGTGGCACTTCTTCCGGAACTTCATCTCGAACGTGGAGATGACGCTCGCCAAGACCGATCTGCGGATCGCCCGCCACTATGTCGACACACTCGTCCCGGACGAGCTGAAGCACGTCTTCGCCGACATCGAGGCCGAGCACGCGCTCACCGTCCAGGAGGTCCTGAGGGTCACCGGCGGCACCGAACTGCTCGGCACCAGCCCGGTGCTCCAGCAGACCTTCGCCATCCGGGACGCCTACCTGGACCCGATCTCCTATCTCCAGGTCTCGCTGCTGGCCCGCCAGCGCGAGGCGGCGGCACGCGGCGAGGAAGCGGACCCGCTGCTCGCCAGGGCCCTGCTGCTCACCGTGAACGGTGTCGCCGCGGGTCTGCGCAACACCGGCTGAGCCCCCCGGACGCGGGTGCGGCCCTGCTCAGAGGGCGATGAACGTCGCCACCAGCAGGGTCGCGCCCGCGACCCCGGTGCCCCAGGCGATCCGGGACAGCCGCAGACCGCCGCCGATGACCAGGGCGGCCAGCAACAGTGCACCGCCCAGCGGCACCCAGGCATGCAGGAAACCGGGTGTTCCGGTGCGTACGACATCGTCCGTGCCCGGCTTCACGACGACGGGGAAGCGATCGCCCCTCCGCGCCGCGACGGACTTCTCGATCGTCACCCGGGGGCGCGCGGCGGCCTGACCGGACGGCGCGAACGGTCCGGTGCAGACATCGGCGCCGCAGCCCGTTACGGTCATCGTGCCGTGCTCACGGCCCTTGGCCAGAACGATGTGGTGCGCCGAACTCCAGGAGGACAGCACACCCGCGACGAGCAGCAGCAGGACGACACAGCCCATGGCGGCGCTGCGGGCGTAGACCAGGGCGCGGTGGGAGGAGCTCCGCTTCATGGGGAGCGATCCTTGGGCAGAGCAACGCTCGCGGTCAACTTATGACCGAAAATCGCTGGGGTACCGGCGGGAATGTCGGAGTTGTACGCGCCGCGACCGCTGCTGCGGGTGTCAGGAGTTGTACGCGCTCTGCGCGCGCTCCAGACCCTCCGCGAGCAGGCACTCCACCGAGTCGGCGGCCCGGTCCACGAGGTAGGCGAGCTCCTTGCGCTCGGTGGACGAGAAGTCCTTCAGCACGAAGTCCGCGACCTGCATCCGGCCCGGCGGCCGGCCGATCCCGAACCGGACCCGGTGGTAGTCGGCGCCCATCGACTTGGTCATCGACTTGAGCCCGTTGTGCCCGTTGTCGCCGCCGCCCAGCTTCAGCCGGAGTGTCCCGTAGTCGATGTCCAGCTCGTCGTGGATCGCCACGATGTGGTCGGTCGGCACCTTGTAGAAGTCGCGCAGCGCGGTGACGGGGCCGCCGGAGAGGTTCATGTACGACATCGGCTTGGCCAGGATCACCCGGCGGTTCTCCGGTCCCGGCGGGCCCATGCGGCCCTCGACGACCTGGGCCTGGGCCTTCTGGGCCCGCTTGAACTTCCCGCCGATCCGCTCGGCGAGGAGGTCGGCGACCATGAAACCGACGTTGTGCCGGTTCGCCGCGTACTCGGGACCGGGGTTGCCGAGGCCCACGATGAGCCAGGGTTCGGTGGCGTCGGACATCTGCGCTCGGTCTCCTCGCGTACGGATGGTTCCGGATGGCCCGGTTACAGGGAAACGGGGCGGCGGACCCTCGAAGAAGGAACCGCCGCCCCGTCAGTGAAGCAGGGAAGGCGAGGCTCAGGCCTCGGCGCCCTCGGCCTCGGCGGCCGGCTCCTCGGCCTGCGCGGCGACGATCTGGAGCACGACGGCGTCCTCGTCACCGGCCAGCACGGAGCCCTTGGGCAGCGGGATGTCCTTGGCGAGGATCGAGTCGCCGGCGTCCAGGCCCGCGACGGAGACCGTGACGGACTCGGGGATGTGGGTGGCCTCGGCCTCGACGAGCAGGGTGTTCTGCACGTACTCCAGGAGGTTGCCGCCCGGGGCCAGCTCGCCCTCGACGTGCACGGCGATCTCGACGTTGACCTTCTCGCCGCGCTTGACGGTCAGCAGGTCGACGTGCTCGATGTCGCCCTTGAGCGGGTTGCGCTGCACGGCCTTGGGGATGACCAGGGCGTCCTTGCCGTCGATCTCCAGACCGATCAGGACGTTGGCGGTCTTGAGCGCCATCATCAGGTCGTGGCCCGGCAGGTTGATGTGAACCGGCTCGGCACCGTGGCCGTAGACGACCGCGGGAACCAGGTTGGCGCGGCGGGTGCGACGGGCAGCGCCCTTGCCGAACTCGGTACGGGCCTGGGCGGCGAGCTTGACCTCAGCCATGACTGCACTCCTCGTATGGTGACGAAACTTGGACGGTCACCCGGCCCACGACAGGCCTGCTACGAAGAGCGCGTCGATAACGGACCGCCGTACACATGAGTACGGCCTCCCTCGCCGAGCAACTCGCTGAGTCTACCCGGCGGGGAGGCCGCACCCCAAAGTGGATCTTCCGTGCTGTGCCGCTTACTGCGCTTCGAAGAGGCTGGTGACCGAGCCGTCCTCGAAGACCTCGCGCACCGCGCGGGCGATCATCGGGGCGATCGAGAGCACCGTGATCTTGTCGAGCTCCAGCTCACCCGGGGTCGGCAGAGTGTCCGTCAAGACGAACTCGCTGACCTTGGAGTTCTTCAGACGGTCCGCGGCCGGACCCGAGAGCACACCGTGCGTGGCCGTCACTATGACGTCCTCGGCGCCGTGCGCGAACAGGGCGTCGGCGGCGGCGCAGATGGTGCCGCCGGTGTCGATCATGTCGTCGACCAGGACACAGACCCGGCCCTTGACGTTGCCGACGACCTCGTGGACGGTCACCTGATTGGCGACGTCCTTGTCACGGCGCTTGTGGACGATCGCCAGCGGGGCGTCCAGGCGGTCGCACCAGCGGTCGGCGACACGCACCCGGCCGGCGTCCGGGGAGACGATCGTCAGCTTCGAGCGGTCGACCTTGGCGCCGACGTAGTCGGCCAGGATCGGCAGCGCGAAGAGGTGGTCGACCGGGCCGTCGAAGAAGCCCTGGATCTGGTCGGTGTGCAGGTCGACGGTGAGGATGCGGTCGGCACCCGCCGTCTTCATCAGATCGGCGACCAGACGGGCCGAGATCGGCTCGCGACCGCGGTGCTTCTTGTCCTGGCGGGCGTAGCCGTAGAACGGCACGATCACCGTGATGGAGCGGGCCGAGGCGCGCTTCAGCGCGTCCAGCATGATGAGCTGCTCCATGATCCACTTGTTGATCGGAGCGGTGTGGCTCTGGATCAGGAAGCAGTCGGCACCGCGGGCGGACTCCTGGAAGCGGACGTAGATCTCACCGTTGGCGAAATCGAAGGCCTTCGTCGGCACGAGGCCGACACCCAGTTGGTGCGCAACCTCCTCGGCCAGCTCGGGGTGGGCGCGGCCGGAGAAGAGCATCAGTTTCTTCTCGCCGGTCGTCTTGATCCCGGTCACAGCACAGTCTCCTCAGACGTGTTTCTGGCGCTGCACGCATGTGTCCCGATGTGCAACGAGCCAGCCGAAATGGGGTGAGCATCTATCACGGTACGCCGTACGAGGCGCACCTGTTTCCGGTCAGCTTTCGCCGTCGTGCTCCTGGGTGGCGGCCTGAGCTGCCTGCGCGGCGGCGCTTCCCGGACGCTTGCGGGCCACCCAACCCTCGATATTCCTTTGCTGGCCGCGGGCGACAGCCAGCGAACCGGACGGTACGTCCTTGGTGATGACCGAGCCGGCCGCGGTGTAGACGCCGTCCCCGACCGTGACAGGCGCCACAAACATATTGTCCGACCCGGTACGGCAGTGTGAGCCGATCGTCGTGTGGTGCTTGGCCACACCGTCGTAGTTCACGAAGACGCTGGCGGCACCGATGTTGGTGTGATCGCCGATCGTCGCGTCGCCGACATAGCTCAGGTGCGGGACCTTGGTGCCCTCGCCGATCGTGGCGTTCTTCATCTCCACATAAGCACCGGCCTTGGCCTTCGGGCCGAGCTTGGTGCCGGGTCGCAGATAGGCGTACGGGCCGACCGTCGCGCCCTCGCCGACCTCGGCCCGGTCCGCGACCGTGTTGTCCACGCGTGCGCCCGCGTGCACAACGGTGTCCGTGAGCCGGGTGTTGGGGCCGACCTCGGCGTCCTCGGCGAGATGAGTGCTGCCGAGCAGTTGGGTGCCCGGGTGCACGATCGCGTCCCGCTCGTAGGTGACGGTGGCGTCGATCAGTGTGGACGCCGGGTCCACGACGGTCACACCGGCGAGCATGGCCCGCTCCAGCAGCCGCTGGTTCAGCAGCCGCCGGGCCTCGGCCAGCTGGACCCGGTTGTTGATGCCGAGGATCTCACGGTGGTCGTCGGCGACACAGGCGCCGACCCGGTGTCCGGCCTCGCGCAGGATGGAGAGCACATCGGTGAGGTACTCCTCGCCCTGGCTGTTGTCGGTACGGACCTTGCCGAGGGCGTCCGTGAGCAGCCGGCCGTCGAAGGCGAACACCCCGGAGTTGATCTCCCGGATCGCACGCTGGGTGTCGGTGGCGTCCTTGTGCTCGACGATCTCGGTGACCGCACCGCTGGCCGGGTCGCGGACGATCCGGCCGTAGCCGGTGGAGTCCGGGACCTCGGCGGTCAGCACGGTGACGGCGTTGGAGTCGGCCGTGTGGGTGGCGGCGAGCGCGGTGAGTGTCTCGCCGGAGAGCAGCGGGGTGTCGCCGCAGACGACGATCACGGTGCCCTCGACGGTCCCGCCGAGCTCGTCGAGGCCGACGCGCACCGCGTTTCCGGTGCCCTTCTGCTGGGCCTGGTAGGCGGTCCGCAGCCGGTCGTCGACGGCGGTGAGATGCGCGCTGACCTGCTCGCTCTCGTGGCCGACGACCACGACGAGGTGTTCTGGGTCCAGCTCGCGGGAGGAGGCGACGACATGTCCGACGAGCGAGCGCCCGGAGATCTCGTGCAGAACCTTGGGGGTCTTCGACTTCATGCGGGTGCCCTCACCCGCTGCGAGGACGACGACGGCTGCCGGGCGTTCGGAGCTCACGGAAATGCCCTTCGGCTTCGGGTGGTGGACACCCGAAGGATACCGGGGCACCTCTGGACCGACATGGGCGCGGGCCCCGACCGCACTGGTCGGGGCCCGCATTTTGTGGGCTCCGCCGCTAGGACTCGAACCTAGACCGAACATCTCCAAAGGATGCCGTGCTGCCGATTACACTACGGCGGATCACTGCGTCAGACCTTACCCGAGCCGGAGTTGGGCTTGGCTAGTGATTCCGCGCCACCACCCCTCAATACGACGATACAAGTCGGCGCCTTTGGACACCCGGACGACGAGACATCCCCTGTACCCGGCGCCCACGTTCTTCCGTACCGTCTTGGGGTTGTGCTTCTTCAGCGTCGTCTTCTGGAAGGTTGAGACGTCTGCATGAACCAGGTCGGCCCAGTAGAGCTCGGCGGCCGTCACGTCGGCGGACTCATGGATCATCACTCGGTACCGCAGGCGTTCCCGCTCGATGCCGAGCAGGTCGAGCCATGCGAGAAAGACCTTCACGACGTCCGGGTCGCTGTTGATGAAGGTGACTGTCTCCCGTCGGCTGTACGACTTGTCCTTGCTCCCCTCCGCCCAGTAGAGGGCCACACCTGCGAAGAAGAGTTCCCGGTCACTCATCGCTCCCACCTCGCCCTCCGCAGCGTCCTTCGTCTGCTGCCGCTCGGCGTCCCGTATCGCCAGCTCGTGGTCCCAGCGCATCCGCCCGGCAAGTCGAGCCTGCTCGACAGCACTGTGATCGGGAACAGGCTTCGGAAGATCCCGCACCCACAGCGAGATCGAGCTCTTCGAGCAGCCCAGCTCCACCTGGATCCGGTCGTACGTCATGCCCTGGCGCCGTAGCTCCCGCGCCTTCTCCCGCAGGTCGTCCTTGGCGTTCGGGCGCTTCGTCCACTCCGGGGCGGGTTCGCCCACCAGGAGCCGGTTGAGGATGTCGTTGTTGTGGACGTGGAGCCGGTTGATCTGGCGGCGACTGAGGCCCTCCCGTCGCAGTGCGATGGCCTGCCTGCGGAGGCCCTCGAAATCGGCGTACCTGCCTGTGGTTTCCGTCATACGGTGAGCGTCGTCCGGAATGCGAACGTCCGGGTCGAAAGTGCGGTCGATTCGCCATTTCGGGCGATCGTCGCTCGTTTCGTCCTCCGTTCGAACGCACCACGTGCTGTCCAGGTCGCCCGAAAATGAGGTGCGCCCGCCCGTAGGCTGGACCGCATGACCGCAACGGGGGCATACCGGGAAGCCGCGGGTACGACCACCCGCGGCTATTGGTGGTGGGAACGACGGCGCAGTGTCGCTCTGGACGTGGGGCTCGCGCTCCTGTCGGCGCTGGAATGCGCACTGGAAGGGGTGGAGTTCGCCGGGGGCACGGGGCTGCCGGTGCCGGTCGGCGTCGTGTTCGGGCTGCTCGCGGGGGCCGTGCTGGTGGTGCGGCGGCGCTGGCCGATCGCCGTGGTGCTGGTGTCGATCGCGACGACGCCCGCCGAGATGGGCTTCCTGATGGGCCTGGTCGGCCTCTACACGCTGGCCGCCTCCGACGTACCGCGAAGAATCACCGCGGTGCTGATGGGGATGTCCTTCACGGGGACGTTCATCGTCACGTACGTACAGCTGCGGCAGAGCGTTTCCGAGCAGACCGACCTGGGGCGCGACGCCTGGTACATACCGCTGCTGTCCCTCTTCATGTCGCTCGGGCTCACCGCACCGCCCGTGCTGTTCGGCCTCTACATAGGGGCCAGGCGGCGGCTGATGGAGAGCCTTCGGGAGCGGGCGGACTCGCTGGAGCGGGAGCTGTCGCTGCTCGCCGACCGGGCCGAGGAGCGGGCCGAGTGGGCGCGTACGGAGGAGCGCCACCGGATCGCCCGCGAGATGCACGACGTGGTCGCCCACCGGGTCAGCCTGATGGTCGTGCACGCCGCCGCGCTCCAGGCCGTCGCGCCGAAGGACCCGGCGAAAGCGGTGCGGAACGCCGCCCTGGTCGGCGACATGGGCCGCCAGGCGCTGACCGAGCTGCGCGAGATGCTCGGGGTGCTGCGGAGCGGGGAGCCCGCGGCGGCCCGCTCCGCGAAGCCGCCGCTCGCCTCGGTCGGCCGGGCGGCGGCGGCCGCGGCGGCCGCCGCCACGGAGGACGGGCCCCGGCTGCACGAGGTGGAGACCCTGGTCGGGGAATCCAGGGCGGCCGGCATGACCGTGGAACTCTCGGTGGACGGCGAGGTCCGCCCGTACGCGCCCGAGGTCGAGCAGACCGCGTACCGGGTGGTGCAGGAGGCCCTGACGAACGTGCACAAGCACGCGGCGGGTGCGAAGACGTGGGTGCGGCTTGCGCACCGGGGTTCGGAAGTCGCGATGCAGGTGGAGAATGGCCCGTCGGACGCCGCCACGGCGGACGCGGGGCTGCCGAGCGGGGGCAACGGGCTGGTCGGCATGCGGGAGCGGGTGCTGGGCCTCGGCGGCGTCTTCGTCTCCGGCCCGACGGATGCGGGCGGCTTCCGGGTGTCGGCGGTACTGCCGGACCGGGGGGTGGCCTGATCCGCCCTGCGGCCTCGCTTCGTCCTGGATCGCCAGGCGGGCGATTCCGGCCCGTCCGGCGTTCGAGGACGGAACCGGGACAGTGGGTTGCCGGGGCGGAATCGTGACCGGGCACGGCCGGGTGCCGTCTTGTCCTCGATCGCCGGACGGGCCGGACCATCAGGCCGCTCAGCCCGGGGCGAGGCGCTCCGGCTGGATGCCGCCGACCAGTGTTGCCAGCGCCCGGTCGATGTCCGGGCCGAGGTACCAGTCCCCGGTGTGATCGATGCTGTACACCCGCCCCTGTGTGTCGATCGCGAGGACGGCCTGCCCGTCCCCCTCCTCGCCCAGCGGGCTGACCTCGGTCTCCAGCGCCCGGCCGAGGTCGCCGAGAGTGCGGGCGAGATGCAGTCCGCTCAGCGGATCGATGCGCACCGAGGCCGGTGCGATCTGCCGGCCCGGCGCGGACGCCGTGATGTGCAGTCCGCCGAACTCCGCCCATGCCTCCACGGCTGCCGGGAAGACCGCGTGCTGATGACCGGCGGGCGACGCGTGCGAGCGCAGTGCGTCGGCCCACTCCTCGGCCTGCCGGATGTCCCAGCGGCCGGGCTGCCAGCCCGCGGCGCGCAGGGCGGCGTCGACGGCGACGGGGAAGCGGGTCGAGGAGTGGCGGTCGCGGTCCGCGGGGCCCGCCTGTGCGGGTAGGTCGGTTCGGTCGTGCATCGGCGCGCGGTCAGCCCTTCTCGGCGGTGGTCGCCGCCCCGGTGGTGGTGAGGTCGACGGGGCGTACGCCGAAGTGGGCGAGCATCGCCTCGCAGGAGCGGCACGGCGGCGCGTAACTGCCGTGCATCGGGTCGCCGTCCTCACGGATGCGCCGTGCGGTGAGCCGAGAGTGCTTCAGGGCGCGGCGGGCCTCGCCGTTGGTCAGCGGTTTGCGCTGGGCCCGCTTGGAACGGCCGGCTTCGGCCGCGGTGAGCTGCCGGGAGAGCAGTATCGCCTCGGGGCAGCGGCCGGTGAAGCGTTCACGCTGGCCGCTGGTGAGGGTGTCGAGGAAGTCCTGGACCAGTGGGTGCAGTACGGGCGGCTGGTCGCCCTTGCCCGCTGTGCAGGTGAGCGTCTCACCGCGTACGGACAGCGCTGCGGCCACCGCGGGCAGGATGCCGTCGCGGCGGTGGTGCAGCCGGGGTGTGAGGCTGGTTCCGGTGTTGCTCCAGCTGAGGCGTGGATCCCCGGATGTGACTGTTTGTGCGCTGTGCATGGTGCTTTTCCCTCCCGTGCCCGCAGCGGTAGCTGCGCGATGTGCACGCCCCCGAGTTCGGTGACAGCCTGCCAAATGTCCCGGCTGGTGGGGAAGCTGGGGCGGGGAAACGCGTCTCCGTGTCACCCGGCAGTGGCAGGAGCATCGCTCGTCAGTCACGTCGCTGTGACGGTTCGTGACGGAAGAGGAGAGGGGTGGCGTAGGGGCGAGACCCGCTCTTGCGCCACCGCATAGGCTGTGCCCGGACCGCCCCCTTGGGCAGGTCGGTCCTCACCAGTCATACGCAGCAGGGGGCAACAGCCATGACGACAGGTCGGCTCGGGCAGCAAGCCGCGCCACCGAACGCGGCCTACGCCGGGCAGCTCGTGCATTTCCCGGACCCGGTCCGGGCGTCCCGCCACCCCAGAGGTGTGCGCATGGACGAGAACGGCAGCCCGGACTTCGCGCCGTACGCGCGCGCCGCCGCCGAGATTGCCGAGCCCCCGCAGGGTTTCGGCGTCGACGAACTGCGGCTCACCGACTACGTCTCGGCCAACACCGCGCTGGCGGCGAGCGGCCATGAGCTGTGGGACACGATTCCCGCCGTCGCCACCCCGCACGGCTGGACCTGGCACCACGTAGCCGGCGGCCGGCGCATGGAGCTGATCCCGGTCGAGGTCAAGGCGCTGCTCCGGCATCACGGCGGCCTCGCCGCCACCGCGGTCGACCAGAACAAGCGCGGCACCCGTCCGCTGCAGGAGACCCGGCCCGCGCACTTCCGGCTGCCCAAGGGCGCCGTCGCGGTGAGCGAGCAGCAGATCCTGGGCGTCGAGGAGGACCTCGGCTACCGGTTGCCCGGTGCCTACCGCTCCTTCCTCAAGGCGGCGGGCGGCTCGGCCCCGGTCGGTGCGGCGCTCGACGCGGAGCTCGGTCTCCTGGTCGACCAGCCGTTCTTCACGGTGCGCGAGGAGGCCGCCGTGAACGACCTGGTGTACGTCAACAAGTGCTTGCGGGATCACCTCACCAAGGACTACCTGGGCGTCGGCTTCGTCCAGGGCGGCATCCTCGCGGTGAAGGTGAAGGGCAACGGTGTCGGTTCGGTCTGGTTCTGCGCGTACGACGACGCCCGGGACCAGGACGGCTGGAACGTGCAGGAGCGGGTGGACCGGCTGCTGTTGCCGTGCGGTGGCGACTTCGACGCCTTCCTGCAGCGTCTGGCGGGCAATCCGCCGGAGCTGGAGACCGTGGCGAACCTGATGGTGGACGGCGGCTTCGCGCGGGCCGTCCCGGTGGAGGGGTGAGCGCGATGGTGACCTTTGCGCAGGCGCAGGAGCGCGCGGACGAGTGGATCAACGGCGACGTGCCCGCGTACCAGCACCGCGAGGTGCGGGTACGGGAGTTCGAGCTGGGCTTCGTGGCGTGGGGCGAGGACCGTGCCGAGGGTCCCGTCTCGGACGGCGGCCGGCAGCGGCTGGTGATCGCCAGGGACAGCGGTGAGGCCACCCTGTGGCCGGGGCTGCCGGTGGGCGAGGTGATCCGGCGGTACGAGGAGGAGTACGGCGCACATGATGCGGCACCGACCGCTCCGGAGCCGCCGCAGCGCATCGATCTGAACCAGACGTCCTTCCTGTTGAGCCCCCCGGAGTGGCTCCAGGAGGCGGCCGACAAGCTGGGCATCCCGGACCGTCGGGCGGACCGGGACGCGGCCCCTTCGGCCCGTTCAGCCCCTTCGGCCCCTTCGACCACTCCGCCCCCCGTCGCCCCTGCTGCTCCCGCGCCCGCGGCTGCGCAGGGTTCGCCGGGCGGGCCGGTCGCGTACGAGCCCACCGCCAACGACGGCATTCCGGTATCCCCGCCGAACGTGCCTGTCGGGTCGACCCCCTGGGCCGGGACCGACACCAATGCGGGCTCCGACGACGGTGCGGTGCCACTGCCGGCCACGGTGTTCGCACCGCCGCTCTCCGGCGCCGACGACGACGGCACCCCGCCGCCGGTCGTACCGGCCGATGCGCCGACCGCCCTGATGTCCGGTGGCAGCCGACTGCCCCCGACGGCGATCGCCCCTGGCCTGGACCGGCAGGGAGTCGGCACACCCGCACCCGGAACACCTGCCCCGAGTGCTCCTGGCCCCGGTGCCGGTGACATCGCGGATGCGGCCACCAGCAAGGCCGTCGTGCCGCCGCGCGGTGCGCGCGGGGGCGGTTCGACGACCCCGCCGCCACCCGGTGCCCCCGGCACCCCGGGCGCCAGGCCGGGTGCGCCCGTGCCACCGCCCTCGGGACCGGGTGCGCCCGGCGCTCCGGCGGGCGGGTACCTGCCGACGCAGCTCGTCCCCCAGCAGGGTCCGCCCGGAGCCCCGCAGCCGCCCGGCCCTCCTGGGCCCCCGGCGCCCCCCGCTCCTCCTGGTTCGACGCCTCCGCCGCTTGGTGGCGGTGTGCACCATGCTGCGACGATGCTCGCGGACCCGAGCATGGGTGGTCCGGGTGCGCCGCAGCCTCCGGGGCCGCCCGGAGTTCCTGGAGCCCCGCAGCCGCCCGCGCCTCCTGGGCCCCCGGCGCCCCCCGCTCCTTCTGGGTCGACGCCTCCGCCGCCCGGTGGCGGTGTGCACCATGCTGCGACGATGCTCGCGGGCCCCGGCCAGGTCGGGCCGTCCGCGCCGCAGCCTCCCGGTCCGCCGGGTCCGCCGGGAATGCCGCAGGGCGGCGCCCCCGGCCCCATACCGCCGAATCCGCACACCCCGCCGCCCCCGGCGTACGGATATCCGCAGGCGCCGACCGGTCAGCCGACCGTCGGCCCCGGCTACCAGGCCGTGCTGCGCTACCGCGCGCCCGACGGCAGCGAGCAGCAGCTGATCCGCCGCTCGGCGCCGGGCACCCCGCACCCCGAGTGGCAGATGCTGCACGAGCTGCGGGCCATGAACGTGCCGCCGCAGCAGGTCATCGAGCTGCACACCGAGCTGGAGTCGTGCGAGCTGCCCGGTGGCTACTGCGCGCGGATGATCCGGGAGACCTGGCCGCAGGTGCGGATCACCAGCGTCGCCCCGTACGGCACCGATCACGCCAGCCGTCAGCAGGGCATGCAGCATCTGCTCACCCATCAGGGGGAGCTGCATCAGGTCGCGGACGGGCCGGCTCGTCCCGCACCGGTTCGGGCTCCGCTGCCGCAGATGCCGCCCGCGCCGCCGGTGCCGCCGGAGGCCATCGCCCAGGAGATGGTGCAGACCTTCGGGCCGCAGGGCATCCTCCGCTTCGACCAGCGCGCGGTGTCGCGTCAGGGCGTGCCCGAGGCCGTGGCGCGGACGCTGGTGTGGGCGGGGCTGCCCGCCGACTTCGGGCCGTTCTTCTGGGCGCAGCCGGGTCAGCCGGTGGTGCCGACGCTGGCCGAGCTGGCCGCGCAGCGGCAGGTGCAGGCGGCCCCCGACGCGGGGTCGTACCTCGTCATGGGGTCCGACTTCGGGCGGGCGATCTGTGTCCAGTACGGCACCGCGAACATCGTGGCGGTGCCGGTCGAGGCAGGTTCCCCTGCGGGCGGGCACGGTCAGTCGGTGGCGCCGCAGTTCGTGAACACCGGGCTGCCGGAGTTCCAGCGCTCGATGGCGCTGCTCGGCCGGATGTGGCGGCTGCGCTTCGGGCTCAACCCGGAGCAGGCGGGCCGCTGGACGGTCGACTTCCAGGCCCAGCTGGTGGCGCTGGACGCGGCGGCGCTGGCGTCGTCGGAGAGCTGGTGGTCGGTACTCCTTGAGCAGATGTGGGACGGGCTGATCTGACCCGGCAGGCTCTGCGGACGGCGCCCGGCTCCCCGAGAGGGGGCCGGGCGCCGTGCTGTGGGCGGTCTGTGATGCCGGTCGCTTCCGTCCGGAAAGTCGCGAAACGATTCCGACTTCTGTATCAATTGCCGCATCCTTAGACGTACTGCAGGTGGTCGGAGAGTCGGAAAGAGGCTTCAAGGATGAGTTCTGCACCGGTGTCCGCGCATGGTTTCGTCGGCGTACGCGGACGTGGCTACCGTCCGGAGCAGGTGGACCGCACCGTGGCCGGGCTGTCGGCCGAGCGGGACGAGGCGTGGGAGCAGGTGTCCCGGCTGACCGCGCTGGTGGAGGAGCTTTCGGCCGAGTCGGTCCGGCTGAGCGAGGCCGTCGCCAAGCTCGCCCCGCAGACCTATGAATCACTCGGTGAGCGCGCCCGGCAGATCCTGGCGCTCGCCGAGAGCGAGGCCCGGGATGTACGGGGCGCCGCCCAGGAGGAGGCGCAGGCGCTGCGGGACGCGGCGGACGAGGCGGGCCGCAGGCTCCGCGAGTCGGCGCGCGCGGACTGTGAGGCGATGCGGGCAGCGGCCGAGAAGTACGCCGACGGGACGCTGGTCACGGCCGGGGAAACCGCCGAGGAGGCCGTCGCCGAGGCCCGCAAGGAGGCCGCGGAGGTGCGGGAGCAGGCGGAGTCCGCGATGGCCGAGACGCGTCGCCGTACCGCGAGCGTCCTCGCGCATCAGGAGCAGGAGCACTCCGAGCGGTGGAAGACGGCCGAACGCGAGGTGGCGGAGGCCGAGGCCGCGCAGGCCGCGCACCACGACGAGCTGACCGAGCAGGCGGAGGTCCGACTGGCCGAGGCGCGGCGGGCGCTGGCTCGGACCGAGGAGGCCGCACGGCACGGCCAGGAGGACGCCGAGGCGCAGGGTGCGGAGCTGATCGCGGCGGCCAGGGTCCGTGAGGAGCGGGTGGTCCGGGAGACGGAGCGGATCCTGCGGGAGCACGAGGAGGGCCGCGAGGAGGTCCAGGCGCACATGGCGCACGTGCGGAACTCACTCGCGGCGCTCACCGGGCGGGTGGCCCCGGCGGAGGACTGAGACCGACCGCCGGGGCCTTCGCCTCCGGACATGGGGGTTTCTCAGGTGCGGGCCGCCGTGTTCTGCGGTGCGCCCGCCAGGATTTGCGGTTCCTCGGCCTCGTACCGTCGGCGTTCTTCGGCCGCCGTGCGCCGCTCGAGCACCGTTCCCAGCCATCCCGCCAGGAAACCGGCCGGGATGGAGACGAGCCCGGTCGTGGTGAACGGGAACCAGTTGAAGTCGTACTCGGGGAAGACCGAAGACGGTGAGCCCGAGACGAGATTGGTGCCGGTGATCAGCACCATGACGGTGACGGTGCCGACGATCAGGGTGCTGAGCAGTCCGGTACGGGTGAAGCGTCGCCAGAACATGCTGTAGACGAGCGCCGGGGCCAGTGCCGACGCACCGACACAGAACGAGAGCGTCGCCAGCGCCTGTACGTTCCAGTGCCTGGCCACGACGGCGAGTGTGGTGGCGAGCAGCCCGACGGCGACCGCTGCGGCCTGTGCCGTACGCATTTCGGACAGGCCCGCCAGCGGCTTCCGGTCCGGGTCGCGCACCCCGTGCAGACCGTGCGCGAAGAGATCGTGCGCGAGGGAGTTCGCGCAGGCCAGGATCATTCCGGCGACCGAGGCGAGCAGAGTCAGGAAGATCGCTGTCGTCATCGTCGTGACGACCAGCGCGCCCAGCTGGCCACCGCCCGCGACCACCCCGCTGATCTGCAGGATCGAGCTGTTTCCGGATGCCCCGGCGGCGGTGATGCGGTCCTGGCCGACGAGTGCCCCCGCACCGAAGCCGATCACGACGAGCAGCAGACAGAGTACGGCGACCACGGCGACCGCCCAGGACAGCGAGCGGCGGACGGCCTGTGTGGAGCCGGCGCTCGTCATGCGCATGGTGACGTGCGGCAGACAGGCGGCGCCGAGTACTACGGTCAGTTCGGAGCTGACCATGTCGAGTCCGCTGCCGTCGAACTGGAGCCCCGAGCGCAGATACGCGGCCCCCGCGCCGCTGCCCTGCCGGGCGGCCGAGAGCAGGGCGCCGGTGTCCCAGTCGAAGCGGTTCATGATCAGTACGGAGATGGTGAACGCGGCGACGAGGAGGACCACGGTCTTCACGATCTGGATCAGCGCGGTGCCCTTCATGCCGCCGATCGCCGCGTAACCGATCATCAGGATGCCGAGCCCGATGATGGCACCGGTGCGGAATCCGGAGCTGTCGAACCCCAGGATGAAGGAGAGCAGATCGCCGCTGCTCGCGAGCTGGACGACCATCATCGGAACGAGCGCGGCGATGGTGGCCGCGCAGGCGGTGATACGGACCGCGCGGCCGGGGGCGCGGCGCACGAGCAGGTCGCCCATGGTGAACCCGCCCGCGTTGCGCAGCGGTTCGGCCAGCAGGAACATCAGCAGGACGAGCGAGAGGGTGATGCTCAGGGCGAGGATCATCCCGTCGTAGCCGGTGAGGGCGATGATGCCGGTGGTGCCGAGAACCGTGGCCGCGGAGAGATAGTCGCCCGCGAGCGCGAGACCGCTGCGCAGGGGCGAGAGCGAGCGGGGGCCGGTGTAGAACTCGTCGAGGTCGTCGCGGTCCGGGCCGGTCATCACGCAGAGCAGCAGGGCCACGGTGGCCACGGCGAGGAAGGCCACCAGGGACATCGACTGCGCGGAATTGTCGAATCCGTTCACCGGGCCGCTCCTGTTCTTCGGAGCCGTGCGGCGAGCGGATCGACCGTGCTCCGGGCGGTCCGCTCGTACAGGACGATGGCGAGCAGTGTCACGGGGAGCTGGCAGAGTCCCAGCGCCAGGCCGATGTTGAGACCGCCGAACAGGGGGCGGTCCATCAGGTCCTTGGCGAATCCGGAGAGCAGCAGGAAGACGACGAAGTAGCCGAGTGCGGTCAGGGTCGTGATGCGCCGCAGCAGCCGGTACGCGGTGCGCAGCCGGCGCAGATCGCCGTGACGGCCCGGGACGGGCACGGGGGCGGTGGGGGCGCTCGGCCGTTCCGGGGGCGGTGAGGGCTCCGAACTCTGCCAGGGCGGCAGGTATTCGGGGTCATGCGGAGGCGGGGGCTGATGCCGCCGGGACGGCTTCGGCAGCCGTCCGGGCCAGGAGGAGTACGGGGACGGGGGTGGACTTCCGTACGACATCTGGGTGCTGCTCCTTGCATGGCTCGGGTCCTGGGTTGGACGGCAAGGCAGGAGTGCGGCTGTGCTGTCGGAAGCGCGAACATTACTCGCGGGTACGGTGGTTGGGGAGGGGTTGGCCTGAACTGCCCACGGTAATGGCTCAGTTGCATGAGGTCTCGCCGAATGGGGCCCCTTTGCCCCGCGGCGCGATGCGGACGTCTACGGCGCCGGGGCGTCGTTCCCGGACTCCTCGGTGAGGACCGGGAAACGGCGCGGGGCCACGAAGACCAGCACCAGCAGGGCGAGCGCCGCGGCCCCGGCGGCACCCAGGTAGACGTGGTCGACGGCGGCGTCGACGGCCCGCCGCAGATGGTCCGTCGCCGCGGCCGAGAGCCTGCCCGGGGCGTCCAGGGCGTGCGAGATCGCGTCCAGGTCGCCCGGCAGCCCGGGGACCGGGGCGGCGGCCAGCCGGGAGGCGAGGACCCCGTTGGCGACGGCCCCGAAGAGCGCGGCGCCGACGCTCTGGCCGACCTGGCGGCAGAAGAGTACGGAGGCGGTCGTCGTGCCGCGCTCGGCCCAGCCGACCGTCGACTGGACCCCGACGATCAGCGGCAGCTGGAACAGCCCGAGCGCCGCACCGAGCAGCAGCATGATCAGGGCGGGCTGCCAGGGCTCGCCCGGATACGGCAGCAACGGGAAGGCGAGCAGTATCAGCAGGGCGCAGCTCATGCCGGTGATCGCGGTGCGGCGGAAGCCGATGCGGTTGTAGACGCGGTTGGAGAAGGCCGCCGACACCGGCCAGCTCAGGGTCATCACGGACAGCACGAAACCGGCGGCGATCGGGCCGAGACCCAGCACCGACTGGGCGTACGTCGGCAGGAAGACCGTGGGGGCGACCATCAGCAGCCCCATCGCGCCCAGCGCCAGATTGACCGAGGCGATGGTCCGCCGCCGCCAGACCCAGCCGGGAATGATCGGCTCGGCGGCCCGCCGCTCGATGACGACGGTCAGCGCGCCGAGCACGACGCTGCCGGCCAGCAGCCCGAGGGACGGGGCGGAGAACCAGGGCCAGGCGACACCGCCCTGGACGATCGCGGTCAGCAGCAGGGTGCCGGTGGCGAAGACGGCGAGGGCGCCCGCCCAGTCGATGCGGGGGCGGGGCGCGCCGGCCGCCCGGCGGGTGCGGGCCGGCTCGTGGAGGTGGCGTACGACGAGCCAGAGCGCGAGGGCCCCGATCGGCAGATTGATCAGGAAGATCCAGCGCCAGTCGGCGTACACCGCGAACAGCCCGCCGATCACCGGCCCCGCGACCGCCGACGTGGCCCATACGGTCGACAGCTTGGCCTGGATCTTCGGGCGTTCCTTGAGCGGATACAGGTCCGCGGCGATGGTCTGCACGGTGCCTTGCAGGGCGCCGCCGCCCAGGCCCTGGACGACCCGGAAGGCGATCAGCGCGGCCATGTTCCAGGCGGCGGCGCAGAGCACCGAACCGAACAGGAACAGGGCGATGCCGGCGATCAGGACCGGCTTGCGGCCGAAGGTGTCGGAGAGCTTCCCGTACACCGGCAGGGAGACCGTCACGGCCAGCAGATAGCCGGAGAACAGCCACGAGAAGACGGAGAAGCCGCCGAGGTCGCCGACGATCTGCGGAACGGCGGTCGAGACGATGGTGCCGTCGATGGCCGCCAGGGCCATGCCGAGCATCAGAGCGGCGACCACCGGGCCGCGTCCCCGCGGCGCCGCGGGGGAGGGGGCCGGGCCGGCCCCGGGCCCGGACACCGCTTCGGTATTGCCGCCCGCGCTGCTCACCAAGATTCCTTCCCCCTGCACGTATTTTCTCGGGACACTGTCTCACCCGTGGATCCCGGCGGGGAGAGTGCCGCTGTTGGGGGATGTGTCCGAAGACCTCTGCGGACCCCGGCGCGTGCACCCATGGGTCCAGTCCCTGAGGCGGGTCTCCACCCGGGGGCCGAGACCCCTAGGGGGCGCTCCTCAGTTTTGCCCAGGGGTGGTTCCTCCCGGCGGAGGACGTGATGGTGGGGGCCCGTTCCTTAGCGTGTTCCTACACCGCAGAAAGCGGCTGATTCCCACCGCGAATGCGGCTGACCGCAGGGGGGCGGGGTGGGGAAAACCCCACTCGAAGACTGCGCTGTGCACCAGGGTGCCGGACCCCCTCGGAACACCAGACTTCACAGGTACACCCGCGACATCTCGAACGCTGACCGAAAAATGCTGACCGACATAGGAGAAAAACCGTGACAACGGCTGTAACCATTCCCAGGCACGGGGGCACTGGAGGGCGTACGGCCGTCGCTGCGCGAGCGCGGCAGGTCGTCAAGGCGTACGGGGCGGGGGAGACCCGGGTCGTCGCGCTCGACCATGTCGATGTGGACATCGCCCGCGGGCAGTTCACGGCGATCATGGGACCGTCCGGCTCCGGCAAGTCGACCCTGATGCACTGCCTGGCCGGCCTGGACACCGTCACCTCGGGCCAGATCCATCTCGACGAGACCGAGATCACCGGGCTCAAGGACAAGAAGCTCACCCAGCTCCGCCGGGACCGGATCGGCTTCATCTTCCAGGCGTTCAACCTGCTCCCGACGCTGAACGCCCTGGAGAACATCACGCTGCCGATGGACATCGCGGGCCGCAAGCCCGACGCGGCCTGGTTGCGGCAGGTCGTGGAGACGGTCGGTCTCGCCGAGCGGCTGAAGCACCGGCCCACCGAGCTCTCCGGCGGCCAGCAGCAGCGCGTCGCGGTGGCCAGGGCGCTCGCCGCCCGGCCGGAGATCATCTTCGGTGACGAACCCACCGGAAACCTGGACTCGCGGGCCGGTGCCGAGGTGCTGAGCTTCCTGCGCAGGTCGGTCGACGAGCTGGGCCAGACCATCGTCATGGTCACCCACGACCCGGTCGCCGCCTCCTACGCGGACCGGGTGCTGTACCTCGCCGACGGACGCATCGTCGACGAGATGCTGGGCCCGACGGCCGACCAGGTCCTCGACCGCATGAAGGACTTCGACTCGAGAGGGCGGACGTCATGACCGTCTGGAAGACATCGAGGCGCAACTTCTTCGCGCACAAGGGACGAATGGCGCTCTCCGCCGTCGCGGTCCTGCTGTCGGTGGCGTTCGTGTGCGGCACGCTCGTCTTCACCGACACCATGAACACCACGTTCGACAAGCTCTTCGCCGTGACGTCGGCCGATGTCACCGTCAGCCCCAGGAGTCCCGAGGACAACGACCGGCTCCCGGGGAACGGCAAGCCCGTCACACTCCCCGCCTCCGCCGTCGAGCAGGTCCGCAAGGCCACCGGTGTGAAGGACGCCGAGGGCGCGGTCAACAGCATGTCCGTCACCGTCGTCGACAGCCACAACAAGAACATGGGCTCGACGACGGGCGCCCCGACGATCGCGGGCAACTGGACCAAGAACGAACTGCGTTCGATGGAGATCACCTCCGGCCACGCACCGCGCGGCCCGACCGAGGTGATGGTCGACGCCGACACCGCCGACAAGCACGACCTCAAGATCGGTGACGAGCTGCGCACCATCGCCGCCACCGGCGACATCAACGCGAAGATCAGCGGCATCGCCACCTTCAAGGTCACCAACCCCGGTGCGGCGATCGTCTACTTCGACACCGCCACCGCGCAGACGAAGCTGCTCGGCAGGCCCGACGTCTTCAGCCTCATCTCCGTCACCGCCGAATCCGGCGTCACCGACACACAGTTGAAGCGACACGTCGCCACGGCGCTCGGCGACACCTCCGCGTACAAGCTCCAGACTCAGAAGGAGGCCGCGGACGCCAACAAGGACTCGATGGGCTCCTTCCTCGACGTCATGAAGTACGCGATGCTCGGCTTCGCCGGGATCGCCTTCCTCGTCGGCATCTTCCTGATCGTCAACACCTTCTCGATGCTGGTCGCCCAGCGCACCCGCGAGATCGGCCTGATGCGGGCCATCGGCTCCAGCCGCAGGCAGGTCAACCGGTCCGTGCTGATCGAGGCGCTGTTCCTCGGCATCGTCGGCTCCGTCCTCGGCGTCGGCGCCGGTGTCGGCCTCGCCGTGGGCCTGATGAAGCTCATGGACGCCATGGGCATGGACCTGTCCACCAAGGACCTCACGGTCGCCTGGACGACCCCGGTGGTCGGCCTCGCGCTCGGCATCGTCGTCACGGTCGTCGCCGCGTACATCCCGGCCCGCCGGGCCGGGAAGATCTCCCCGATGGCCGCCCTGCGCGACGCCGGAACCCCGGCGGACGGACGCGCGGGCCGGGTCCGGGCCGCGATCGGGCTTGTCCTCACCCTCGCCGGTGGCGCCGCGCTCCTCGCCGCGACCCGGGCCGACAAGTCGAGCGAGGGTTCGCTCTTCCTCGGTGCGGGCGTGGTCCTCACCCTGATCGGCTTCATCGTGATCGGCCCGCTGCTGGCCGGCTTCGTGGTCCGGGTGCTGAGCGCGGTCATGCTGCGGATGTTCGGCCCCGTCGGACGGCTCGCGGAGCGCAACGCCCTGCGCAACCCGCGCCGCACCGGAGCGACCGGCGCCGCCCTCATGATCGGCCTCGCCCTGGTGGCCTGTCTCTCCGTCGTCGGCTCCTCCATGGTCGCCTCGGCCACCGAGGAACTCGACAAGTCGGTCGGCGCGGACTTCATCGTCCAGGCGTCGGGCAACACGCCCACACTGATCGTGGACCAGGCCGTGAAGTCCCTGGAGTCCGTGCCGGACATCGAGCACCTCACCAATTACAAGATCGTCGATGCCAAGCTGACCGCCCCCGACGGCGCCACCGAGGACGAGGGCCTCGCCGCCGTCGACCCCACGTACAAGGACGACGTCCGCCGCGAGACCGTCTCCGGGAAGCTGGCCGACGCGTACGGCAAGGACGCGATGTCGGTCGGCGAGACGTACGCCACCAAGCACCACGTCAAGGTCGGTGACCGGCTCACCGTCGCGTTCAAGGACGGCGAGACCGCGAAGCTGAAGGTCGCCGCGATCACCTCGGACGACGTGAACATCGACAAGGGCGCGATGTACATCAACATCACGACCGCCGCGCGGTACGTCCCCGCCGACGCCCTGCCGGACAACATGATCATGTTCGCGAAGGCCGCGGACGGCAAGGAGAAGGAGGCGTACGCCGCCCTCAAGGACGCCCTCGTCAAGTACCCGCAGTACGAGGTGAAGAACCAGGCCGACTTCAAGCAGCAGCTGAAGGACCAGATCGGCCAGCTGCTGAACATCGTCTACGGTCTGCTGGCGCTCGCGATCATCGTCGCGGTGCTCGGTGTGGTGAACACCCTGGCCCTGTCGGTGGTCGAGCGGACCCGCGAGATCGGCCTGATGCGCGCCATCGGCCTCTCCCGCCGCCAGCTGCGCCGGATGATCCGCCTGGAGTCGGTGGTCATCGCGGTCTTCGGCGCCCTGCTCGGTCTCGGCCTCGGCATGGGCTGGGGCACGGCGGCCCAGAAGCTGCTGGCCCTGGAGGGCCTCGGCGTCCTGGAGATCCCGTGGCCGACGATCCTCACGGTCTTCGTCGCATCGGCCTTCGTCGGCCTGTTCGCGGCCCTGGTCCCGGCGTTCCGGGCGGGCAGGATGAACGTCCTGAACGCGATCGCCACGGAATAGCGAGGGTGACGACCGACGTAGGATGACGGATCCGGCCCCGGGGTGTTCCTCCAAACACTCCGGGGCCGGATCCGTGTCCGTACGGCCCGGGGCGCGAACCGTGGGCGCGCGGGGCAGGGCTGTTGTCCTGGCGCGTGCCCGGCGCACGGACCGGGCCGGATCCAACGCGCGGAGCCGGATTGCGGGCGCGGCTGTCCCAGCGGAGTCGTACGCTGGGAACCCCCGGCCCGTGAGACGTGTCGGGTCCTTCGCGTTGCCCCCTGGCAGCAGCCGGCTGTCAGACCTCGCCCTCGTTACCCGGACGGAAGCCCTTCATGAGCCTGCACGGCCTGCTGGATGTCGTCGTACGTGATCCGGCACTCTCCGAAGCGGTGAAGGCCGCCACCGACGGCCACCGTATGCACGTCGACCTCGTCGGTCCGCCCGCCGCCCGCCCCTTCGCCGTGGCCGCGCTGGCCCGTGAGGCCGGGCGGACCGTGCTCGCCGTCACCGCGACCGGCCGGGAGGCCGAGGACCTGGCGGCCGCGCTGCGCACCCTGCTGCCGCCGGACACGATCGCCGAGTTCCCGTCCTGGGAGACCCTGCCGCACGAGCGGCTCTCGCCCCGCTCCGACACCGTGGGCCGCCGCCTCGCCGTGCTGCGGCGCCTGGCGCACCCGCGGAAGGACGACCCGGAGACCGGCCCGGTCAAGGTCGTCGTCGCACCGGTCCGCTCCGTGCTCCAGCCGCAGGTCAAGGGGCTCGGCGACCTGGAACCCGTAGCGCTGCGCATCGGACAGAGCGCCGACCTCGGCAAGACGGTCGACGCGCTCGCGGCAGCCGCGTACTCCAGGGTCGAACTGGTCGAGAAGCGCGGCGAGTTCGCCGTGCGTGGCGGCATCCTGGACGTCTTCCCGCCGACCGAGGAGCACCCCCTTCGAGTGGAGTTCTGGGGTGACGACGTCGAGGAGATCCGCTACTTCAAGATCGCCGACCAGCGGTCGCTGGAGATCGCCCAGCACGGGCTGTGGGCGCCGCCCTGCCGTGAGCTGCTGCTGACCGACGAGGTGCGCGAGCGGGCCGCCGCCCTCGCCGAACTCCACCCTGAGCTGAGCGAACTGCTCGGCAAGATCGCGGAGGGGATCGCGGTGGAGGGCATGGAGTCCCTCGCCCCGGTTCTCGTCGACGACATGGAGCTGCTGCTCGACGTGCTGCCCAAGGGCTCGATGGCGCTGGTCTGCGACCCGGAGCGGGTCCGCACCAGGGCGGCAGACCTGGTCGCCACCAGCCAGGAGTTCCTCCAGGCGTCCTGGGCGGCCACTGCGGGCGGAGGCGAGGCCCCGATCGATGTCGGCGCGGCCTCCCTGTGGGGCATCGCGGACGTCCGTGACCGGGCCCGCGAGCTGGAGATGATGTGGTGGTCGGTCTCCCCGTTCGCCGCGGACGAAGAGCTCGACGAGGACACCCTCAAGCTCACGATGCACGCCCCCGAGTCGTACCGCGGCGACACCGCCCGCGCGCTCGCCGACACCAAGGGCTGGATCGCCGACGGCTGGCGCACGGTGTACGTCACCGAGGGCCAGGGGCTCGCCTCCCGTACCGTCGAAGTGCTGAGCGGCGAGGGCATCGCGGCCCGCCTGGACCCCGACCTGGCGGAGATCTCCCCGTCGCTGGTCCACGTCTCCTGCGGCGCGATCGACCAAGGCTTCGTCGACCCGGTGCTCAAGCTCGCCGTCCTCACCGAGACGGACCTGACCGGCCAGCGCACCGCCACCAAGGACCTGGGCCGGATGCCGGCCCGCCGCCGCAAGACGATCGACCCGCTGACGCTGGAGACCGGCGACTACATCGTCCACGAACAGCACGGTGTGGGCCGCTACATCGAAATGGTGCAGCGCACCGTGCAGGGCGCCACCCGCGAGTACCTCCTCGTCGAGTACGCCCCCGCCAAGCGCGGCCAGCCCGGCGACCGCCTCTACATCCCGACCGACCAGCTGGAACAGGTCACCAAGTACGTCGGCGGCGAGGCGCCCACCCTGCACCGGCTCGGCGGCGCCGACTGGACCAAGACCAAGGCGCGCGCCAAGAAGGCCGTCAAGGAGATCGCCGCCGACCTGATCAAGCTCTACTCGGCGCGGATGGCGGCCCCCGGCCACGTCTTCGGCCCCGACACCCCGTGGCAGCGCGAACTGGAGGACGCCTTCCCGTACGCGGAGACGCCCGACCAGCTCACCACCATCGCCGAGGTCAAGGAGGACATGGAGAAGTCCGTCCCGATGGACCGGCTGATCTGCGGCGACGTCGGCTACGGCAAGACGGAGATCGCGGTACGGGCGGCCTTCAAGGCGGTCCAGGACGGCAAGCAGGTCGCCGTCCTCGTGCCCACGACCCTCCTCGTCCAGCAGCACCACGGCACATTCACCGAGCGCTACTCCCAATTCCCGGTCAACGTACGGGCGCTGAGCCGCTTCCAGTCCGAGTCCGAGTCCAAGTCGACCCTGGAAGGGCTCCGCGAGGGCTCCGTCGACCTGGTCATCGGCACCCACCGCCTCTTCTCCTCCGAGACGAAGTTCAAGGACCTGGGCCTGGTCATCGTCGACGAGGAGCAGCGCTTCGGCGTCGAACACAAGGAGCAGCTGAAGAAGCTCCGCGCCAACGTGGACGTCCTCACCATGTCCGCGACGCCCATCCCCCGTACGCTCGAAATGGCCGTGACGGGCATCCGCGAGATGTCGACGATCACCACGCCCCCCGAGGAGCGCCACCCGGTCCTCACCTTCGTCGGCCCGTACGAGGAGAAGCAGATCGGCGCGGCGATCCGCCGTGAACTGCTCCGCGAGGGCCAGGCGTTCTACATCCACAACCGCGTCGAGTCGATCGACCGCGCCGCCGCGCGGCTGCGCGAGATCATCCCCGAGGCGAGGATCGCGACCGCCCACGGCCAGATGTCCGAACAGGCCCTGGAACAGGTGGTGGTGGACTTCTGGGAGAAGAAGTTCGACGTCCTGGTCTCCACGACGATCGTCGAGTCCGGCATCGACATCTCCAACGCCAACACCCTGATCGTGGAGCGCGGCGACAACTTCGGCCTCTCCCAGCTCCACCAGCTGCGCGGCCGAGTGGGCCGTGGCAGGGAACGCGGCTACGCGTACTTCCTCTATCCCCCGGAGAAGCCGCTCACCGAAACGGCCCACGAGCGCCTGGCCACGATCGCCCAGCACACCGAGATGGGCGCGGGCATGTACGTGGCGATGAAGGACCTCGAAATCCGGGGCGCGGGAAACCTCCTGGGCGGCGAACAGTCCGGCCACATCGCGGGCGTCGGCTTCGACCTGTACGTACGCATGGTCGGCGAGGCGGTGGCCGACTACCGGGCCTCCCTCGAAGGCGGCGTGGAGGAGGAGCCGCCCCTGGAGGTCAAGATCGAGCTCCCGGTCGACGCGCACGTCCCCCACGACTACGCCCCCGGCGAGCGGCTGCGCCTCCAGGCGTACCGCGCCATCGCCTCCGCCAACACGGAGGACGACATCAGGGCGGTCCGCGAGGAACTCACCGACCGCTACGGCAAGCTCCCCGAGCCGGTCGAGAACCTGCTCCTGGTCGCGGGCCTGCGCATGCTGGCCCGTGCCTGCGGCGTCGGCGAGATCGTGCTCCAGGGCTCGAACATCCGGTTCGCCCCGGTCGAGCTGCGCGAATCGCAGGAGCTCCGCCTGAAGCGCCTCTATCCGAAGACGATCATCAAGCCGGCCGTCCATCAGATCCTGGTCCCGCGCCCCACCACCGGAAGGATCGGCGGCAAGCCGGTCGTCGGCCGCGAACTGCTGGCGTGGACGGGGGAGTTCCTCACGACGATTCTGGGGTCGTAGCCCCGAACGCCTCCTGCCTCGGCCCCGTCGGATGTCCGGCGGGGCCGATCCCTTTCATGGAGCGAATGGAGTGGCAGCCACTTGAACTGGCTGCTGATCAACTGCCGACGACTTCCGTTCCTCCTGAGTCGCTTTCTGGAGTGGTCCCGGACAGTGGGCCTGATCCGGGTGACCGGTGCCGCCTACCGGTTCCGGCATCGCGAGTTCCAGGAGTGGCTCACGCGTCACCCCGTTCCGGCCCGCCCGACGCCGACCGCTCATCCGCCGGCGCGAACAACAACTCCGTGACCGACCGGAAGACCGCCTCGGGGTCCCGCGTGCCCACCGCCGCCTCCAGGTTGCCGCTCAGCAGCAGCGTGGCGAACCCGTGGGCCAGCGACCAGGCGGCCACACCCGCGAGCCGGGCATCGTCGCCGCGTCCGGCAGCGGGGAGGCCGGTGACGCCCGCGCGCAGCTCGGCCGAGGCGCGGTCCTTCGCAGCGAGCAGGCCGGGGTCGTCGGTGCGGTAGAGGTCCGGCTGGAACATCACCTGGAAGTGCGCCGGGTGTTCGGTGGCGAACCGCACGTATCGCACGCCCCGTTCCCGCAGGTCAGGGGCGTCGGCCAGGGCGTCGGCGAACCGCTCGTACCCCTCCGTCGCGATGGCGGTGAGCAGGCCCGTGCGGTCCTTGAAGTGATGGGCGGGGGCCGCGTGGGAGACGCCGGCCCGGCGTGCCAGGTCGCGCAGGCTCAGTGCGCCCGGCCCCTCGGTGCGGATGACGTCGAGTGCGGCGGTGAGGACGGCCCGCCGCAGGTCGCCGTGGTGGTAGGTGCGCTCGCTGGTCATGGGCAGGAGATTACGCGGAATCTAGTCGTTGACAAGTTCGAGGGTGGGGCGGCAGTCTGGGGATCTCGATATCTAGTCAGTGGCTAGATCGGTGACGTCGTGGAGGGCGGAATCATGTCCGAGTCGCTGGGGCAGGTGCGACGGATGTGGCATCTGTTGGAGCCGTTGCACGCTGTTCTGTACTACGCGCCGGAGGCCGTCGCGGAGGCCGCCGCGCTCGGATACCGAACCGACGAGCGGTGGCCCGGCTACTTCGCCTGGCGCGCGGCGCCGCTCGGGGAGGCCGATGCGGGGCGGGTGGCCGACACCTTCTACAGCTTCAGCCCGGCGATGGCGAGTGAGCACGTGCCCGGCGTCTGGTCCGTCGCCTCACCCGGTGCGGTGCTCGCGGCCCGGACCCGGGCGGTCGACCGTGCCTACCGGAAGCTGCTGGGGGACGCGGTCGACGGTCCGGAGCTGGGCGAAGCCGCCGCGCTCATGCGTCGCGTCGCGGAGGCCGCCGACATCGCCGACCGGCCGCTCGCCGCGGCCAACGCCGCCCTGCCCTGGCCGGAGGAGCCGCACCTCGCGCTCTGGCAGGCGGCGACGGTCCTGCGTGAGCACCGGGGCGACGGTCATCTCGCGGCGCTCGTCGAGGCGGGGCTCGACCCGGTCGAGTCGCTGGTCTCCTTCGCCGCCGTCGGGGCGGCGCGGCCGGAGGTGTTCGCGAGCCGGGGATGGAGCGACGCGGAGTGGCGGGCCGCCGGCCAACGGCTCGTGGAGCGTGGGCTGTTGGACGGGCGCGGTGTCGAGACCGAGGCGGGGCGGGCGTTGCGCGCCGAGGTCGAGCGGCGTACGGACGAAGCGGCGGCGGACCCGTGGCGGGTGCTCGGCGGGGAGGGGCAGGAGCGGCTCGCCGAACTGCTGGGGCCGTTCTGGGTGGCGGCGATCGGTTCCGGGATGCTGCCGTCCGAGACGACGCTGGGGATCGGGAAGGTGTGAGCCGACGGGGGACCGGACGGTGTGCGTGTGCGCGGAGGGGCCGGATCGCGGACGCCGCCCGCACCCCTCACGCGCCCCAGGCGGCCAGCAGATCCGCAGGGGTGAGGGTCAGATCCGGGCGCACGCCGTCCTCGACCCCTGCCGGGCACACCGCAAGCAGAGGGGCCGCCGACGCGCCCGGTACGACGGACCGGGCCTCGGCGAGGTGGGAGAGTTCGCGGTTGCTGAAGCGCTTGGTCTCGCGCCACTTGACCGAGCCGAGAAGGAGCGTGCGTTTCCCCGAGGCGGCGGGGACGACGATGTCGTACTCCTGGCTGTTGTCGCGGTTCCACCAACTGCCCACCCGCCCGGCGTCCTCCAGTCCCGGCAGCTCGGGGCTGAGCCGGTACACCGCCTCCTGGACGAGCGGCTCGATGGCGCGGCCCCGCCAGCTCGGCCAGCCCCGGTCGAAGGCGCCGCGGGCGATGTCCGCCCGGCCGCGGGCGATGTGGGCCTGCTGTTCCTCGACGAAGCGGAACCAGAAGCGCAGATACGGGTCGTCGATGCGGTAGCGCCGCAGCCTGCTGTTCGCGGGCGCGCCCACCGGTACGTCGACGCTGACCACTCCCTTGTCGGCGAGCACCTTTATGGCCCTGGTGACCGCTGTGTGCGCGGTGCTTCCTTCCTCGGGAAGCCTTCCGACGACCTGGGTGAACGTGCTGACTCCGATATCGGCACCCCCCATCGCGGACAGGACGCGGCGCGCCTGCTGCGCGTCGGGGAATTCGGCGTCGAGAGACCGCTGTCCCATGACCGCCAGATCGCTGTTCTCGTCACCGAGCTGTTCGTGCACGAACGCCCGAGTGCTGCGCGCGCGTGCTCGGTCCAGCACCAGGCGTGGGTAGCCCCCGGTGATGAGTGCGGTATCGAAAGCGGCCAGAGGGTTCCCGCCGCCGCCCAGGGCCTCGGCGCACTCGGCGGGGTCGAAGGGAGCGACAGTGGTGCTCCTGGCCCGGCCGTAGAGCGGTCTGTCGTGTTCGGTGAGCCGCTCCATCATCCCGACGTCGGAGCCGATCAGTACGAAGAGAACGGGAGTGTTCTCCAGCTGTCGGTCCCAGGCGTTCTGGAGCTGCCCCTCCAGGGTCGGATCCGCCGCGGCAGCCCACGGGAACTCGTCGATGACGACGACGGAGGGGGTGCTGCGGCAGGCGACGGCGATCCGGCCCAGTGCGTCCCGCCAGTCGCCGGGAGGAGCGGAGAAGAGCGAACCGGCATCGGCGAGCGGGGTCGTCGAGGTGTGCAGCTCGGCTGTGAGGGTCTGGAGCTGGAGGGCGGGCGGTGCGTTCTTCACGGCGGAGAAGTAGAGGTAGGGCAGCCCCGACTGCTCGACGAAGCGTGTGAAGAGCCGGGATTTTCCCACCTGCCGACGCCCGCGCACGGCGAGCAGCTGCCCGGTTCCGGACTCCCGGATGCGCAGCATGCGGCGTTCCAGATCGGCGAGTGTGCGTTGACGGCCGTAGAAGCCCATGCGTCTACCTCCCGGACCTCGGCGAAACATGCATGGATGAATCATACGTCGAGGAAACATACATAGATGCATGTTAACCGGAGCTGTGATCGCGGGTATCGGTGAACAGGCTGTAGCCCCCGGTGGTGAACCTGCCGTGGTTCGGTGGTTCGACGGGAGTGTGATTCAGGCCGCATCCGGCCCGAACCGTAGCCATGTGCATGCCTCCCAGGGAAAGGCCTCCGTAGGATTCGCGGGTTCGGCTTTCTCCCCGTCAGGACGGCTTCGAGTGATATCTCCCCGCACGTACCGAGTGATGCTGCCCGCCCTCAGTGTGGCGGCTGTGCTGGCCCTGGCCGGCTGCGACCCCGAGCAGGCGGCCTCCGGGACCGGCCGGAAGGGCAGCGGGGCGGAGGGCGGCGGACAGGCCGTCACCGGATTCGGGGCCAGTCCGCTCGACAACGCCGACGGTACGAAGCCGGGGCTCGCGCCGCTCACGTCCGAGGCGGACAGGGCGGCCGGCCGGAAGATCATCGAGAAGGTGGCGACGAAGGGGCGGGGGTCGAAGACCGGGTACGCGCGCGACAAGTTCGGCTACGCGTGGAAGGACTCGGTCGACGGGATACCGCTCGCGAGGAACGGCTGCGACACCCGTAACGACCTCCTCGCCAGGGACGGCAAGGACGTGAAGTTCCGCTCCGGTTCGGACTGTGTGGTCGTGTCGATGACCCTCAAGGACCCGTACACCGGCTCGACCATCGACTGGCGCAAGCAGCAGGCCACCGAGGTCCAGATCGATCACGTCATGCCCCTCTCGTACGACTGGCAGATGGGCGCCGCGCGCTGGAACGAGGCCAAGCGGCAGCAGATCGCCAACGACCCGCTCAACCTCATTCCGGTCGACGGCCCGGCCAACAACGCCAAGCGGGACTCGGGGCCCGCCTCCTGGCTGCCGCCGTACAAGCCGGTCCGCTGCTCGTACGCGGTGCGGTTCGCGCAGGTGTCCCTGAAGTACGAACTGCCGGTGACGACCGCGGACAAGCGGACCATGCTGGAGCAGTGCGGCGGGTGATCGCGTGTCGTGGAGCCCAATGTGTGGGTGCGGCACCGGGTGTGAACGCGCAGACGGAACCCGCCCGGGCGAGGGCGGGTTCCTTGGTGTCGGGCGGGTCAGGCGGGTGAGATCTTCGGCTTCTTCGCCGTGAACGGCTTGTTGAACTCGGAGAGTTCGATGGTGAGGGGGCGGCCGTTGCCGCGTGCGCCGTCCGTCAGGCGTGCCCTCAGGAGGTAGGGCCTGCCCTCGGCGGCGATGCTCGCCGTCCATGTCCCGCCGTCCGTCCTGCCGGTGACGGTCAGGGTGGGTACGGAGTCGAGCGTCGCCGTCTTCCCCTTGCGGGCCGTTCCGCTCTTCGACGCGAGGAGGTCGAGGAACTCCTTCCGGTCGCAGTAGCGCAGGGCCAGCCTCGTGTGCCGGTCGGCGGCGGGCGCCTTCACCCAGCGGCCCGTGAGCCTTTTGACCTCGGCTTCGGCACCCTTGCGCGGCGTGTCCGGAGCGGCGGCCGCCCGGAGCATCGCGGCGTCGGACAGGGTGTAGACCGTGCCGCCCGTCCGCACCAGCTCCATCGTGCCCGCCGCGCCCAGGGACAGCGTGACGGTGCACTCGCCCCTGACGTCCGTGGCGACGTACGCCTCGACCGGGCCCTCGGGGGAGGTCGTCTCCACCGTCATACGTACCGACTTGGCGCCCCGGGTCGCGGCGAGGGCCTTGTCGACGACCTCGGGGCCGGTCAGCCGTGCATAGGGAGTGGCGCTTCGCGCATCGTCGAAGAGCGTGTCACAGGCCGCCGTGGGGCCGAGGGCTGTCATGGTGCAGAGAGCGGCTGCCGCGGTGCGGGCGAGTGGGCGCATGGTGGTCGGCTCCGGTCGAGAGGGAAGGTCAGAGCTTCAGGTCCCACTGGGTGGCGTCGTACGTAAACCCGGGGTTGACCTCGACGGTCAGGTTCTTGGCGTCCGCGGGGGCGTCGAAGGCGAACTGGACCGTGACCTTCTTGCCCGGCAGTACCGTGCCGCTGAAGCCCTCGCCGACCTTGCCGTCGAAGATCTGATCGGCGTCCACGCCGTCCTGGCCGGCGTGGGCCGTGACGTTGACGAGCGCGGAGTCGAACTTCTCCTTGCCCGCGTTCTCGATGACGACGGCGACCCGGTAGGCCTTGTTGCCCTTGGTGTGCCCGGCGGCGTACGTGTCCGGGGTGTACGAGGTGGCGTCGCCGACCGTGACCGTCAGATCGTCGTCGTACACGGCGGAGTCACCGGCCCCCAGGGCCTTGCCGGTGTCCTTCTTCTTCGCCGCGTCCCCGTCCTTCGCGGAGTCGCTGCCGGGCTTCGGCTTCGCGGAGGCCGTGGTGTCCGACACCGCTTTGTCGAGGTCGTTCACCGCATCGTGCACGGCCTTGAACGTGATCACCGCACCCACCACCGCGAGGATCAGCGAGATCAGGCCGAGGACGGCGCCGAAGGTCGTCATGCCCTTGTTGGTGGCCTCGCCGCGCTTGGCCCGGCCCCGGCCGGCCAGGCCCAGGATCAGGGCGATGACGCCGAGGATGCCCGCCAGCCAGAACAGGAACGGGATCAGGCCCGAGACTGCGCCGATGACACCCAGGACGAGAGCGGCGATGCCCAGTCCGTTACGGGCCGGGCGCACGCCCGGCGTCTGGGCGGGGGCGTACGGCTGCTGGGGCTGCGGGGACTGCGGCGGCTGCGTGAACTGGGACATGGCTGTGCCCTCCGGCAAATGCAGAGACGGGTGGTGAGCGGTTCTGTGCATCGCTCTCGTGTAGCGACGGGGTCAATAACAGCAGAGCTTGTGAACCGAGTCAACACTGTTCACGCCGGATGGGTTGATGCACGCTGTGAATCGGTGTCGCGTGAACGCGGTCGGTATGCTCGCCGACGGGGACGAGCGCCAGGACCGCCAGGACCGTCAGGATCAGGACCAGGGAGACAGCCAGTGCCGGAGAACTCGACAGAGGTGACCGCCGCCGGGATCGCCCGGCTCGCGGGCGTGGGGCGCGCCGCCGTCAGCAACTGGCGCCGTCGCCATGCCGACTTCCCCAAGCCCGTCGGCGGCACCGAGACGAGCCCGTCCTTCGCGCTGCCCGAGGTCGAGCAGTGGCTGCGCGACCAGGGGAAACTCGCCGAGGTCCCCCTTCGTGAACGGGTCTGGCAGCAACTCGCAGGACACCCGGCCGGCGCGGTCCCCGCCCTGGTCCACGCGGGCTGCGCCCTGCTGCTCCTGCAGAAGAGCCCCACCGTCTGGCCCGAGATCACCGCCGTGTCGGACGAGCGGATGGCCGGTGTGCTGTCCCTCGCCCTCAACGACATGCTCGCCGCCCGCTTCGGGCCGGCCGCGGAAGCCGGACGGGCTGTTCACACCCCCAGCCGCGCGGAACTGCTGCCGTCCATTCCGCTGCTCCGCGGCGTCGTGGAACTCGCTGCCGAGACCGGGGCCCGGCAGACCTTCGAGTTCCTGCTCGGCCGCCAACTGGACGCCAACCCGCGCCAGTACACGCTCACCCCGCCCGGACTCGCCGAACTGATGGCAGCCCTGGTGGAGTCCGGGAAACAGTCCGCCCGCACGGTCCTCGACCCCGCCGCGGGCACCGGCGCCCTGCTGCGCGCCGTCGGCCGCCCGACCGCCCTGTACGCGCAGGAGACCGACCCCGACCTCGCCGCGCTCACCGCACTGAGGCTTGCCCTGCTCACCGACCCCGACAACGGCTGCGCCCTCGCGGTACGGACCGGCGACACCCTGCGTGCCGACGCCTTCCCGCGGCTCGCCGCCGACGCCGTCCTGTGCCACCCGCCGTTCAACGAGCGCAACTGGGGGCACGACGAGCTCGCCTACGACCCGCGCTGGGAGTACGGCTTCCCGGCCCGTACCGAGTCCGAACTCGCCTGGGTCCAGCACTCCCTGGCCCATCTGCGCGAGGGCGGTACCGCTGTACTCCTGATGCCCCCGGCCGCCGCGTCGCGCCGTTCCGGCCGCCGGATCCGCGCCGATCTGCTGCGCCGCGGCGCTCTGCGCGCCGTCATCGCGCTCCCCGCCGGCGCCGCACCCCCGTACGGCATCCCGCTCCACCTCTGGGTGCTGCGCAAGCCGGGCAGCGGCCTGCATCCCTCGCCCGAACTGCTGCTCGTCGACACCGCCGAACCCGCCGAATCCCCCTCGGCGGGCCCGGCGGCCGCCGCCCCGTCAGGCGGACGCGACCGGCTCGACTGGCGGGCGGTGCGCAGCGCCGTGCTCGACGCCTGGCAGTCGTTCGAGGGCGAGGGCGAGGGCGAGGGCGAGGGCGAGGGCGCAGGCACGGGCAGGCCCGGACGGACGGACCGGACCGACCCCGGCCACCCGCCCGGGGTCCGCCCGGGCGTCAGCCGCGCCGTCCCCGTCATCGAACTCCTCGACGACGACGTGGACCTGGCCCCCGCCCGGCATCTGCCGCCCCCGGCAGCCGCGGGAGGACCGGTCGAACTGATCCGTGTACGGGAACGGCTCAGCGAGACGCTCGGTCTCGCCGGCACCCTCACCCCTCCGGCCGTGACCCTCTCCGACCCGGCTCACTGGCCGCTCACCACCGTCGGTGAACTCGCCCGTGCCGGCGCGCTCCAGCTCCGCACCGGCGGCTCCGGCACCGGCCCGGTTCCTGTCCTCACGGAACACGACGTCCTCGGCTCCACCGCACCTTCGGGAAGCCTCCCCGTCGACGGGCCCCCCGAGGAGCCGGTCCTCGTCGAACCGGGCGATGTCGTCGTCCCCGTGCTCGGCGGCGGCTCCGTCGCCCGTGTCATCGACGACGCCACCGCGGGCGCCGCACTGGGCCGCAACCTTCAGTTGCTGCGCCCCGATCCGGCCGCCCTCGACCCCTGGTTCCTCGCCGGTTTCCTGCGCGGCACCGCCAACAACCGCCAGGCCAGCAGCTACGCCTCCACCGCCACCCGGCTGGACGCCCGCCGCCTCCAACTGCCCCGGCTGCCGCTCGCGGAGCAGCAGAGGTACGGGGAACGGTTCCGCGCCCTGGCCGAGTTCGAGGACGCGCTCCGGCTGGCCGGCCGGCTCGGCGGACAACTGGTCCAGGGGATGTACGACGGGCTGACGGACGGCACGGTCTCGCCGAAGTGAGCTGAACCACAACGGTTCCGTACAACCCGGGGCCGGTTGTCGATGTCGCCCTTTACGCTCGGATCTGCGTACACGGAGCGTGTGCGCGGACGTTCACGACCAGGTCTCCAGGAGCAGCCATGTACGCCCCGGGTCATCCGCCGACGCCGCCGCGCCGGGTTCCCAGCCGGGCCTGGATCGTCTCGATGCGTGTGCTGTTCGTCGTGCTCTCGGTGTGCTCGCTCGGACTGCTGCTGTGGAGCCCGCTGCTCCGCCTCGCGATCGTGCGCCGTCGGACGTCCGACTGGTGGCTGACCGGGGCCGGGTTCGTGTTCGTCTGCGTGCTCCTGCCGATCCTCGGCAGGGACGGCAATGACGAGCCCACAGGCATCGACAACGTCCTCATACCGCTGCTGTTGCTGGTGATGGCGGCCGCTTCCGCCTACTACCTGGTCGGGGACATCCGTCACTACGAACAGCTCACGAAGCGGAACCTCATGGGCGGCTACGCGCCCTCGGCGCCGGGGTACGGATACGCGCCCACGGTGCCGATGCGTGTGCCCGCCCCCGCGCCCATGCCCGTACAACAGCCGCCGCTGCGTCAGCCGATGCAGGCAAGGCAGCCGATGCAGCCGCCCGCCGTATCACCGCAGCAGTACCAGCCGCACCCCTCGGCTCACCCTCAACCGAACCCCCAGCCGCACCCCTCGGCTCACCCTCAACCGAACCCCCAGCCGAACCCCCAGCCCCAGCGCATCGACCAGGTCCGCGCCGAGCTCGACGAGTTGAGCGACTACCTCCGCAAGGAGGAGGGGCGGTGAGCGGACGCCTCATCGGCGGGCGGTACCAGCTGGCGACCATCCTCGGCCAGGGCGGCATGGGCCAGGTCTGGACGGCCTACGACCAGCGACTGGACCGCCGGGTCGCGGTGAAGCTGCTCCGCCCCGACCGGGTCACCGGCCCCATCGGCAGCGAGGCCGCGGGCGAGCTGCGCCGTCGCTTCGTCCGCGAGTGCCGGGTCACCGCCCAGGTCGACCACCCGGGCCTGGTCACCGTCCACGACGCGGGCAGCGACGGCGACGACCTGTACCTCGTCATGCAGTACGTGGAGGGCGCCGACCTCGCCGACCATCTCGCCGAGCACGACCCGTACCCCTGGCAGTGGTCCGTCGCGGTCGCCGCCCAGCTCTGCGCCGTCCTCTGTGCCGTGCACGCGGTGCCGATCGTCCACCGCGACCTCAAGCCCCGCAATGTGATGGTGCGTCCGGACGGCACCATCACCGTCCTCGACCTGGGCGTCGCCTCCGTCCTGGACACCGACACCACCCGTCTCACCCACACCGGTTCGCCGATCGGCTCCCCGGCATACATGGCTCCCGAGCAGGCGATGGGCGGTGCTGTCGGCCCGTACACCGATCTGTACGCACTCGGTGTGCTCCTTCATGAACTGCTCAGCGGCGACGTGCCGTTCGCGGGGTCGACCGCCCTCGGTGTGCTGCACCGCCACCTCTACGAGCCACCGCTCCCGGTCCGCCGGATCCGGCCCGACATCCCCGAACCACTCGAAGCGCTGGTGCTGCGGCTGCTGGCCAAGGACCCGCAGCACCGCCCGTCCGGCGCCCAGGAGGTGTACGAACACCTCGCCCCGCTGCTCCCCGCCCGGGGCACCGGGCTCCCGGCAGGACCGCTCGACCCGACCCGCCCCTTCCTGCGCCCGCACGCCCCGTGGCCCGACCGTGCGACCACGCCGCCCCCGCCTCCGGCCCCGCCCGCCCCGGCCGCCGCCCGGCCCGATGTCGCCGCCGCCGTCGACGACGTCAAGAAGCTGCTCGGCGAGGGCCGCATCACCCAGGCCGTGGACATCCTCGGCTCCATCCTCCCGGTCGCGGCCGAACAGCACGGTGAGGACTCCGCCGTGGTCCGCATCCTGCGCAAGCAGTACGCGGCGACGCTGATGGACGACGGCCAGTACCGCCGCGCCCTGCCCGAACTGCGCCGCCTCGCCGACGACCGCGCGGCGGAGGCCGGCCCGGCCGACGCCCAGACCCTCCAGTTCCGCTACGACGCGGCCCAGTGCCTGGAGCAGCTCGGCGAACCGGCCGCCGCGCTCGCGGAGTACCGCGCGGTTCTGCCGTACTACGAGAACCACCGCGCCATGGGCAACGACCCGGCCCGCTCCTTCGAGATCCGCAATCGCATCGGACACCTCCTGCTCGCGGTCGGCGACCATGCGGCGGCGCGCGTACAGCTGCAGGGGCTGCTGTACGACACGGAGCGGGCGTACGGGCCGCACCATCCGCTGCCGGTGGAGCTGCGCCGCCGCCTCGACCGCCAGGTGGAGGTGCACGGCGGCTGACGGGGCGGCGGAGCCGGCGACGGTCGCGACGAGGCCAAGTAATGGACACGCCAAGCTTCCGCAATGGATTGTCGCGGAGACCGCAGCCGGGGCCTGGGGCCGACTCCGGCATGAGACTGTGAGCTGCCGCCGGGGCGGCTGACGACTCGCCTGCCCCGTCGGCCTCTCACTTCTTTCGAGCACTGTCGAGGTCTCTGTGCCTTCTCACCGCATATCCAAGAAGCGTCGCCGCATCTCCATGGCCGTGGCAGGCGTGGCCGTTCTCGCCGGTGGCGCCTTCGCCGCCGAGGCCGCCACCGCCACCACCGTCTCCAGGCCCGCGCCGAAGATCTACACCGGGCATGTCTTCGACACCTGCACCGCGCCGTCGCTGACCACCATGAAGGGCTGGTACAGCTCCTCCGTCTACCACGGTGCCGCCGTGTACGTCGGCGGGAAGAACCGCGGCTGCGCACAGCCCAACCTCACCGCTTCCTGGGTGAAGTCCGTCAGCGCCACCGGATGGAAGCTGGTCCCGCTGTACGTCGGTGCGCAGCCGCCGTGCCAGACGAGCGCCAACCCCGAGAAGATGACCGCCGCCAACGCCACCTCGCTGGCCGTCACCGACGCCAACGACGCCGTGGCGAAGGAGGCCGCCCTCGGCATGAAGCCGGGCAGCCCGGTCTACCTCGACATGGAGTACTTCGACCCGAAGAACACTTCCTGTGTGAACACGGTGCTCGCCTACATCCGGTCGTTCGACAAGACGGTCAAGGCCAAGGGCTACTGGTCCGGCTTCTACGGCTTCAGCAACTCCAGCGCCGCCGTCGTGGCCAACGCCACGAACCGCACGGACCTGCCGGAGATCCTCTGGTACGCCCGTTACGACGACGTGTACTCCACCACTACGGGCTTCCCGTACGCCTCGACGCTGTACACCGGGCACCGCCGCGGCCACCAGTACGCCGTCAACAAGAAGGTGACGCACACCGGCGGCACGCTCACGATCGACCGGAACGCCTGGGACGCCCCGGTCGCGATCGTGGGCTAGCTAGTTCCCGGAGGCCGGGTCGCGTCGCCGCCGTGCCCCCCACACCCCCGCCACCAGCAGGGCGAACACCGCGCCCGCGCCCACCGTCGCACCCGCTCGCAGGCCCGGGGGCCGGAACGTGCAGTCGACGGAGGTGCCGTGGGCGGGGGCAGGGGTGGCGACCAGGCCCAGGTAGCTGTCGGCGGGGCGGCCCTGGCAGCTCCAGCCGGCGATGCGGGGCGCGGCGATCACGACCGTTCCGGTGCTGCCGGGCGGCAGCTCGGCCCGTATGCCGTCGGCGGTGACATGGACGGCGGTCGCACCGGTGCGCTTCAGCCCGGCGACCGCCGAGGCCAGCCGGGACCGGTCCAGGCAGCCGATCGCCTCGTGCGGCACGGTCCCTTCGCGTACGGCGGTCAGTGTGACCACCACCGGCGCGCTCCCGCCCGCCGACCCCAGGCGCTCCATCGGGGCGCGGCGGGCCGGGAGCTGTCCCTTCAGTTCGACCTCCGGGCCCGCGCCGAGGCGCGCCGAGCCGAACAGGCCGGGCGTCCACAGATACGCCTCCGAGGCGGCCGGACAGTGGGCGGTCAGCGTGTACGTACCGCGCCCCACCCGGTAGTCGTACGCACCCCGGTCCGCCACCGCGCCGCCCCCCGCCGCGCGCAGCACCGTCGTCGGCACCGTGTAGACCGCCGAGCCGAGCAGCTCCTCCTGGTTCCGGTACGGCGACCGGCCGAAGGGCAGGGGCCCGCCCGGCCGCCGTACCGTCACCAGCGGCGGCGCCTCCTCACGGCTCACCGTCACCGGCCGGTCGTCCGGGGCGTTCCACACCTGATACGGATCGCGCGGCCCGCGCACCCGCGCACCGACCGAGAAGATCGCGTCCGTGACGGGGTTGTCGAGGCTCTGCACGGCCCGGCCGCCCGAAGTCCACCCGCCGCCCAGCGCACGCAGCGTGCGGGTCAGCACGGCCGGCGTATGGCTGCTGTAGTACGCGGCGCCCTGCCCGCCCACCAGCAGGGGATCGTTCGCGGTGGTCTGCTCCCGGCCGGGGTCGGTGCGATAGCCCGGCCAGCCGTCGGCGCCCGCGACCGCCGCCGCCTGTATCCGCTGCCGCTCGCCCCAGGGCGCGTAGTGGTCGAGCCGTCTCAGTTTCTGCCGGTCGGCGAACGCGGTGGTCGCGGCGGCCTGCCCGGCCTGTGCGCCGATCAGCAGCACGGCGGCGAGCACCGCGAACCTCCGGCCACGCCCGACCAGCAGCAGGGCACCCACCGCCGCCACCAGACCGGCCGCGAACAGCGGATACGTCCACCGCGTGACCAGGTCGCTGAAGCCGGCTCCGGACGCGATCAGTACCAGCACCGTGCCGCCGCCGAGCAGCGCCCGCCACTGTGGCCAGTCGTACGAGACCGAGATCCAGGCGGCGATCACCACCAGCCCGGCCAGCACGAACGTCTGCCGGTACGGACTGCCGTTGGGTGTGGCGAACGCATGCCAGAGCAGATGCGTCGGCCCCCACTGCAACGACAGCGCGACCCCTGCCACCAGCCCCACCCACGCCCACCGCTCGCGCCGCGGCACGGACTGCTGGAAGGCCAGCGCACAGGCCAGGAGCAGGGTGCCCGTGCCGAGGAAGAGAGCCGGGGTGAAGAAGCTGTACGTGTTGGGCAGCAGCCGGGCGAGCACATCGGGCCATGCGGCGGGCGCGAACGCCCGGTCCCAGCCCGGGTAGGCGTGCTTCGTCCCCAGATAGACGGGAATCAGGACGGGCGCCGCGAGACCGACACCCACCCCGACCGTGCAGAGAGCCCGCACCAGCCCCCGGCCCACCGCCCGCCGGTCCTCCCGCTCCGTGAAGAACCGCACCGCGAGCACCAGGGCGGCCCCGAGTGTCGCCATGTAGGCCGTGTAGAAGTTGGCCGCCCACACCACCGCGACGAGCAACGGCGCGGCGATCCGGTGCCGTCCCGTCCGGGCCCACTCGGCGGCCAGGCAGAGCAGCGGCAGTGCGACCAGACCGTCCAGCCACATCGGGTTGTACGACGCCTCGACGACCGACCAGCCGCACAGCGCGTACGAACCACCGAGCACACCCGCCACCCACCAGCGACCGCCGCGCAGCGTCAGCAGCAACAGGGCCATGAGCGCCGCGGCCGACGCCATTTTCAGGACCGTTACCACATAGACCGCGAGGTCCGTTTGGTCCCGCGGGAAGACCCCGACGAGCAGGGCGAACGGGCTGGTCAGATAGGTGCCGAGATCCGGCAGAAAGCTTGTCCCGTACCCGGACGACCAGTTGAGCAGCACTCCGCCGTCGGCACTCCCGTGCAGCAGGTCCCACAGCCGGGCGTGGAATGGCACGAACTGGTTGCCCAGGTCGTTGACGCTCCGGGTGCGCGGCCCGAACGGAAAACTGCGCGCCCAGGCATCACCCGCACAGACCGCGGCGACGGTGAGCAGCGCGGCGAGCGAGCCCGCACGCAGGCGGGGACGGAAAGTCGGCATACGCAGGAATATGACAGCCTCGAACGCATAAACCCCTGCCAAAATGGGTCAGTTCACTTGATGGACGCCCATCGGTCATATGAAGCACCGGATTCCGACACGTGGACGGGTTGATGTGCATCCGTGCTGATCTCGCTGGTGGTGCCTTGTTTCAACGAGGAAGAGATTCTCGAACGCTTCCATGAACGCGTCACGGACGAAATGACCAGGCTGGGACAAGAATTCCAGCTGGTCTACGTCGACGACGGCAGCGCGGACCGGACCCTGGTGATCCTCCAGGAGCTGGCCGCCGCCGACCCGCGGGCCCGCTATGTCTCCTTCAGCCGGAACTTCGGCAAGGAGGCCGCCATGCTGGCCGGCCTCCAGCACGCCGAGGGCGACGCGGTCGTCATCATGGACGCCGACCTCCAGCACCCGCCGGAACTCATCGGCCGCATGCTGGACGAGCACGCCCACGGCTACGACCAGGTCATCGCCCGCCGCACCCGCAAGGGCGACCGTGTCACCCGCACCGTCAGCGCCCGCGCCTACTACTGGCTGATCAACCGCATGGTCGACGTGGAACTGGTCGACGGCGTCGGTGACTTCAGGCTGCTGTCCCGGCGTACCGTCGACGCCGTCCTCGAACTCACCGAGTACAACCGGTTCTCCAAAGGACTGTTCGCCTGGGTCGGATTCCGGACGACGACCTTCGCTTACGAGAATGCCGTCCGCGAGCAGGGCAGCTCCGCCTGGACCTTCGGGAAGCTTCTCAACTATGGACTCGACGGACTGCTCTCGTTCAACAACAAGCCCCTGCGCGCCGCGTTATACCTGGGCATGGTGCTGATGTCGGTCGCCTTCGCCTATGCCGCCTGGATCGTCGGATTCGCCCTGGTGAAAGGCGTGGACACGCCCGGCTATGTCACACTCATCGTCGTGGTCACGGCCCTTGCCGGGGTACAGATGGTGATAGTGGGGGTGGTCGGTGAGTACGTCGGCCGCATCTACTACGAGGTGAAGCGGCGCCCGCACTTCCTGGTGAAGGCCACGAACATCCAGGCGGCGCCGCAGTCGATACGGGAGCCCCAGGAGTTCGTACGCCGATGACGGTCAAGGCACAGATGGCCCGATTCGCCCTCGTGGGAGTCGTGAACACCGGCACGTACTACGGCTGCTACCTCGTCCTGCTGACCTGGCTGCCGTACATCGCCGCCCATGTGGTCGCTTTTGCGCTGAGCATGACCGGCTCCTTCTTCCTGAACTCCTACTTCACCTACCGGACCCGTCCGACCTGGCGGAAGTTCCTGCTCTTCCCGCTCACCAACGCCGCCAACTTCGTCATCACGACCGGCGGTGTCTATCTGCTGGTCGATCTCGCCGGGTTCAGCAGCCGGTACGCGCCGCTGGTCGCGGCCGCGGCGGCCATCCCGATCACATTCGTCGTCTCGCGCACGATCATGCTGCGCCCGGACAGCAAGGTCCCGGCGGTCGAACGCGTGTCCTGAGCGCCGCCGCCGAGCACGGTCGGACGCCCCTGAGCGGGCCCACATCCCCAACTCCTTCCGAATCGTTGGTCGAACCAGTGGCCCCAACCACATCCACTGCCTAACATCGATCACCGCAAGGTCTTGTGCACTGATGCACAAACTCTCCCCGGGAGGTTCCTTTGCACCGCCGCCGTCGCACCGCGCTCATCGTCTCCGCCGCCCTGCTCGCCGGAGCCCCACTCCTGACCGCCTGCGGCGGCCAGGCCCACCCGGGCGCCGCGGCCCTCGTCGGCGGGGACCGGATCGAGGTGTCCACGCTGCAGGGCCAGGTGGCGGCCGTACGCGAGGCCCAGCGCGATTCGAAGGACGCGTCCCAGCTCATCGACAAGTCCGGGCAGCTCAGCCGGGCCAAGCTGCACGGCATGATCTTCGACCGGGTCCTGGACCGGGCCGCGCAGGACGCGGGCGTGACCGTCAGCCGCAACGAGATCCAGCAGATGCGGAAGGCGGCGGCCGCCCAGTCCGGCGGAGAGGCGCAGCTGCGGACGGCGATGCTCCAGCAGAGCTGGGTCGCCCCCGGCCAGATCGACGCCGTCCTGCGCGAGCAGGTCCAGCTGACGAAGCTGGCCCAGGCACTCGGCGCCGACCTGCAGCAGCCCGAGGGGCAGAAGGCCGTCGGCGATGCACTCAGCAAGGCGTCGAAGGCACTGAAGGTCGACGTCAATCCGCGCTACGGCGCCTGGGACAACAAGCAGACCCAGCTCGCGAACTACAAGGCTCCCTGGATCACCCAGGTCACCAAGCCCGCAGAGACGGGCGACGGGTCCGGCGCCTAGAAGGCCGTGGAAAACGGCGACCGGACCGACCGAGGTAGATTCGAACGGTGAACGCTGAAGACCCCGGCCGCATCGTCCTGCTCACCGCCAGCCACCGCGTGGCGCCGGGACTTCTGTCCTGGCCCGCCTGGCAGACGCTGCACGCCGCCGACCGGGTGCTCTGCGCCGAGCCGGACCACCCGCAGCTGCCGTATCTGCGCGAGGCGGGCGTCGGCGTCGAGCATTCCGCGCCCACCGCGCAGGAGCTCGTCGACGCCTGTGCGGGCGGCCGGAGCGTCGTCGTTCTCACGGGCGGCGAGGGCAGCCAGCCGCTGACCGACGGGCTGGCCAGGCTCGCCGGTTCGGGCCGGGTACAGATGCCGGATCTGGAGCTGCTGCCCGGCTCCTACGATCTGCCGGGCGCCCGGCTCCTCGATCTGGTCCAGGTCATGGACCGGATCCGGGTCGAATGCCCCTGGACCTCGCAGAAGACCCACAAGGGCCTCGCCAAGTACGCCATCGAGGAGGCGTACGAACTCGTCGAGGCGATCGAGGACGGCGACCGCGACGAGCTGCGCGAGGAGCTCGGGGACGTACTCCTCCAGGTCGTCTTCCACGCCCGGATCGCAGAGGAGGCCGAAGACGAGCCGTTCTCCGTCGACGACGTGGCCGCGACCCTCGTCGAGAAGCTGATCCACCGCCACCCGCACGTCTTCGGCGACGAGTCCGCCGAGACCCCGGAGGACGTGCACGCCCACTGGCTGCGCACCAAGGCCATCGAGAAGCAGCGCGACTCGGTCACCGACGGAGTCCCGCTCGGCCAGCCCGGACTGGCGCTCGCGGCGAAACTGGCCGGCCGGGTCCGTACCGCAGGACTCGATGTGGCGCTTCCCACGGGCGACGGCATCGGTTACGAGCTCCTCGCCCTCGCCGTACGCGCCGAACAGGACGGTGTCGACCCGGAAGCCGCACTGCGGGCCGCGGGCCGCGCCTACCGGGACGCCATCCGGGCGGCGGAGGGCAACGGATAACGTCGGGGGGTGAACCACAGCCCCGCCGACCGCCCAGCCGATCACCCCGCCGCCTGCCCCGCCGGCGCCCCCGAACTCTTCACCTGGGAGTTCGCCACCGACCCGTACCCGGCCTACGCCTGGCTGCGCGAGCACAGTCCCGTGCACCGGACCACGCTGCCCAGCGGTGTCGAGGCCTGGCTCGTGACCCGGTACGCCGACGCCCGGCAGGCGCTCGCCGACACCCGGCTCTCCAAGAACCCGGCGCACCACGCCGAGCCGGCGCACGCCAAGGGGAAGACGGGCATCCCGGGCGAGCGCAAGGCGGAGCTGATGACGCATCTGCTGAACATCGACCCGCCCGACCACACCCGGCTGCGCCGCCTCGTCTCCAAGGCGTTCACTCCGCGCCGGGTCGCCGAGTTCGCGCCGCGGGTGCAGGAACTGACGGACCGCCTCATCGACCGCTTCATCGCGGAGGGGAAGGCGGACCTCATCCACGACTTCGCGTTCCCGCTGCCCATCTACGCGATCTGCGATCTGCTCGGCGTCCCGCGCGAGGACCAGGACGACTTCCGGGACTGGGCGGGGATGATGATCCGCCACGGCGGCGGCCCGCGCGGCGGGGTGGCCAGGTCGGTGAAGAAGATGCGCGGCTATCTCGCCGAACTGATCCACCGCAAGCGGGAGAACCCGGGGGACGACCTGATCTCGGGGCTGATCCGGGCCAGCGACCACGGCGAGCACCTCACCGAGAACGAGGCCGCGGCCATGGCCTTCATCCTGCTCTTCGCCGGGTTCGAGACGACGGTCAACCTCATCGGCAACGGGGTGTACGCACTGCTGCGCAACCCCGCGCAGCGCGAGCGGCTGCAGCGCTCCCTCGACGCGGGGGAGAGCGATCTGCTGGAGACCGGGATCGAGGAACTGCTGCGGTACGACGGCCCGGTGGAGCTGGCGACCTGGCGGTTCGCCACCGAGCCGCTGACGCTCGGCGGACAGGACATCGCGGCCGGCGACCCCGTACTTGTCGTACTCGCCGCAGCCGACCGCGACCCGGAGCGCTTCGAGGACCCCGACACGCTCGACCTCGCACGGCGTGACAATCAGCACCTCGGATACGGGCACGGCATCCACTACTGCCTGGGAGCACCGCTCGCCCGACTGGAAGGACAGACCGCGCTCGCGACGCTTCTGAGGCGCCTTCCGGATCTGCGACTTGCGGTGGAATCTACCGATTTGCGGTGGCGTGGCGGGCTCATCATGCGTGGACTGCGCACTCTGCCCGTGGAGTTCGCGCCAGGGTCCGTCACGGCAGAAAGTGACACTCCGTCAACTCTGTGACTTTCACGTGATCTGTGCTGCATCGACTTGTGACACGCGTTCGAGTCCCGCTAGGTTCACCGTTCGACCCACCAGTCACTCGTCAGTCACACGGAAGGCAACCCCATGGGCTCCGCGAACGGCAGACACCGTCGCCCCCGTCAGGCACCCGCCATCGTCGTCGCCGCGGGCGTGACCGGATCGGCCATCGCCATCCCGCTGCTCGGCGCGGCCGGTGCGCACGCGGCCGACGCAACGACCTGGGACCGGGTGGCCGAATGCGAGAGCGGCGGCATGTGGAGCGCCGACCTCGGCAACGGCTTCTACGGCGGTCTGCAGTTCTCGCAGGAGACCTGGAAGGCGTACGGCGGTGAGACGTACGCCCCGCGTGCCGACCTCGCCAGCCGCGCGCAGCAGATAGCCGTGGCCGAGAAGGTCCTGGACGACAAGGGCCCGCAGGCGTGGCCCAGCTGTGCGGTCATCTCCGGCCTCGCGGTGGACGGGACGCTGCCGGGTGTCGACCCGGGGTCTGCGGCCTCCTCCGGGCCGACACAGAGCGCGGAGCCGGCTGACGGCGCGTCGGCGGCCCCGTCCGATGACGCCACGCCGTCGGACAGTGCCTCGGACGGTACGCGCCGCTCGAAGGACTCGAGCGGCGCCGACAAGTCGGCCGGCAAGGCCAAGGCGACGGCGAAGCCCTCGGGTACCGCGTCAGCCACTCCGCCCTCCGGTGTGCCCGATTCATCCGGCTCATCCGATTCGTCCGACGGTGTCGGTGGCAAGCATCGCGGCGCGCCGGCCCCCGAAGGGGACCGGGACGCGAACGGCGGTGACCGCGAGTCGGGTCGCCATGCCTCCCGCGGTGACGCCGACGCGCGCGACGCGGCCGCTCCGGTCGCCGACGGTACGTACACCGTGCACCCCGGCGACAACCTCTGGGCGATTGCTGACGCACAGAAGGTTTCCGGTGGCTGGCCCGCACTCTATGAGGCCAACAAGGATGCCCTCGGCTCCGATCCGGACCTCATCCTCCCCGGCCAGAGCCTCGATCTCGACGTGAAGGCCGAGTGAGGGCAGTCTGAAAATCGGTTAAAAGGGCCTCGAAAACTGGGGTAGTTCAGAGACTTATGTCCGCTTATGTGTAAGTGAGACATGGGTCTCTTTGCGTCAACTGGTGTGTCGCGCCCGGGTAACCCTTCTGCACCGCCCCCACCTGCGAAAACGACGGTTCCTCAGATGCAAGTAGGGGAAGATTGTCCGATGTGTCCGTCTTTGAATGTGGGGGTTGCGTATGTTTACGGTCGGAACCGCTCGCACCGCGGGCCCCGTCGACCGTCACGCCGAATCCTGCCGTCGGTCGAAGGGAACAGACGCGTAAAAGCGCCGTAGGCAGGAGCGGGGGACCCAGGTAAGCGCCGGACCCGATCGTCGAAAGACGCATCAGGACCGGCTTGGGGTGAAGTCGCGTGCTAGGACGTGCGACCGGGCAACTCACTTGGCCCGAACCCGACAGCTCACCTCGTAGGCGTCGGTGAGGAGAAGTTCCATGCTGTTTTCCAGCAAGGGCAAGCACCGCCGCCCGTCCAAGGCCGTCCGTATCGCCACGCTCGCCGGTGTCGCCGGTACCGCTGTCGCCGTGCCGCTGATGGGCGCGACCGGCGCCTCCGCCGCCTCCGTCGCCACCTGGGACGCCGTCGCCCAGTGCGAGTCCGGTGGCAACTGGTCCATCAACACCGGTAACGGCTACTACGGCGGTCTGCAGTTCTCGCAGTCCAGTTGGGCCGCCGCCGGGGGTACGCAGTACGCCCCCCGTGCCGACCTGGCCACCAAGGCTCAGCAGATCGCCACCGCCGAGAAGCTCCTCGACATGCAGGGTCCGGGTGCCTGGGGCTGCGCCGGTGCCGGCAACCTGACCAACGACGGTGTCGACCCGGGCGTCGACACCGGCTCCTCCTCGAACTCCACCTCCAGCTCCAACGCCACCGAGCAGAAGAGCACCCCGGCCGCGCCGAAGCAGCAGGCCCAGCCGGAGAAGACCGGGCGCACCGAGGCCCCGGCCGCCTCCCGCTCGGACCGTTCCGCCGCCCCGCAGGCCGAGTCGAAGAAGACCGTCACCACCCCGACCGGCGAGAAGGTCAAGAAGGGCGACGGCGAGTACAAGGTCGCCTCCGGCGACTCCCTGAGCAAGATCGCCGCCGACCGCAAGGTCGAGGGCGGCTGGCAGCAGCTGTTCGAGCTGAACAAGGACATCGTCAAGGACGCCGACCTGATCTACCCGGGTCAGCAGCTCCACCTGACGAAGTAGTTCAGGCTCTCCCCCCGAGCACCCCGGCCCGGCGCGCAATCCCCCGTATGCGCCGGGCCGGGGTTTCTGCGTGACGCGTCACCTCTGTCCGACGTGCCACCTCCATGTGTGGTGCATCACCCCTGTATAGGGGGAGCGCCGTGTGCCGCGCAGGGAGTGCCGACTATGGGTGATCGTTCAACTGTTGTAGTTACTGGCGAGTAAAATTCTGACTGTTTGTCCGGTAATGCTCACTCTCGGGTCCTTTTTCGTCCCAGGGGACGGGCGGTCGTCCGACTGAGCGGGCCGGGCCGGTTAGGCTCTTGTCGCAAGGCCAAAGTGACCCTGCACAACCAGTGTCATATCCCAGAAGGAGATGCCTCGTGCCGTCCATCGACGTCGTCGTAGCCCGGGAAATCCTCGACTCCCGGGGGAACCCCACGGTCGAGGTCGAGGTTGGCCTCGACGACGGCAGCACGGGTCGTGCTGCCGTGCCGTCCGGCGCCTCCACCGGTGCGTTCGAGGCCATTGAGCTTCGCGACGGTGACCCCAACCGTTACCAGGGCAAGGGCGTCGAGAAGGCCGTCCTGGCCGTGATCGAGCAGATCGGCCCGGAGCTCGTCGGCTACGACGCGACCGAGCAGCGGCTGATCGACCAGGCGATGTTCGACCTGGACGCCACCGAGAACAAGGGTTCGCTCGGCGCCAACGCCATCCTCGGCGTCTCGCTGGCCGTCGCCCACGCCGCCTCCGAGGCCTCGGACCTGCCGCTGTTCCGCTACCTCGGTGGCCCGAACGCGCACCTGCTGCCCGTCCCGATGATGAACATCCTCAACGGTGGGTCGCACGCCGACTCCAACGTGGACATCCAGGAGTTCATGATCGCCCCGATCGGCGCGGAGTCCTTCTCCGAGGCCCTGCGCTGGGGCGCCGAGGTCTACCACACGCTGAAGAAGGTCCTGAAGACCAAGGGTCTTTCGACCGGCCTCGGCGACGAGGGCGGCTTCGCACCGAACCTGGAGTCGAACCGCGCCGCCCTCGACCTCATCCTCGAGGCCATCAAGGAAGCCGGCTACGCCCCGGGCAAGGACATCGCGCTCGCGCTCGACGTCGCCGCGTCCGAGTTCTACAAGGACGGCAAGTACGAGTTCGAGGGCAAGTCCCGCTCGGCCGCCGAGATGACCGAGTACTACGAGGAGCTCGTCTCCGCGTACCCGCTGGTCTCCATCGAGGACCCGCTGTACGAGGACGACTGGGCCGGCTGGAACGTCATCACCCAGAAGCTCGGCGCCAAGGTGCAGATCGTCGGCGACGACCTGTTCGTCACCAACCCGGAGCGTCTGGCCCGCGGCATCGAGGAGGGCTCCGCCAACGCCCTGCTCGTCAAGGTCAACCAGATCGGCTCGCTGACCGAGACCCTGGACGCCGTCGAGCTCGCCCAGCGCAACGGCTTCAAGTGCATGATGTCCCACCGCTCCGGCGAGACCGAGGACGTCACCATCGCCGACCTCGCCGTCGCGGTGAACTGCGGCCAGATCAAGACCGGCGCCCCGGCCCGCTCGGACCGCGTCGCCAAGTACAACCAGCTGCTGCGCATCGAGGAGATCCTCGACGACGCCGCGGTGTACGCGGGCCGCTCGGCGTTCCCGCGTTTCAAGGGCTGAGCACCGGCCCTTCGAGGGCCGAAGGCCCCGGCCTCCGTCCGTCCCCCCACTCGGTCCCGTACCGTGTGCGGGGACGGACGTGCGTAATGGGGAGGCGGAGACATGGCCGCGAAGGACCGGGACCGGTTCTCCACCGCGACCCGGCTGCGGCTGCTCGGCGAGCAGACCGCCGCCCGCGTCTACCGGTCGCAGAACCGCCGTCAGGCCCGCCGCTCCCGGCTCACCGGCCGGGCGGCCTTCCTCGCCCTCGTCGTCTGCTCCCTGGTGGTCGCGCTCGCGTACCCGATGCGGCAGTACGTGTCGCAGCGGGACGAGATCGCCGACCAGGAGCGTATGGCGCAGGAGGCCGCGGCCCGCACCGAGGAGCTGCGCGACGAGAAGGCGCGCCTCCAGGACGATGCGTACATCAGGCAGCTGGCCCGCAAGCACCTGCACTACCTTCTCCCCGGGGAGACCGGTTACACGGTGATCGACCCCGACGCGGTCAAGGAGCGCAACGGCGAGACGGACGAGTCCGGCCGGCCGTGGCACTCCAACCTCTGGGACGGCGTCGACAGCGCCGACCGCGACTGACTCTCTTCATCCATCTGCAGAACCGCAGTTCGAGCAGCCCGATCAGAACCTAGGCAGGCATGGAAACCCCCCCTCCGCAGACCGAGTCCACCGCGCCCACCGAGGCGGACATCGCCGCCTTCCAGCAGCAGCTGGGCCGCCCGCCGCGCGGGCTGCGCGCGATCGCGCACCGCTGCCCGTGCGGCAACCCGGACGTGGTCGAGACGCAGCCCCGGCTGGAGGACGGTACGCCGTTCCCGACGACGTACTACCTGACGTGCCCGCGTGCCGCGTCCGCGATCGGCACGCTGGAGGCGAACGGCGTCATGAAGGAGATGACCGAGCGCCTCGGTACGGACCCCGAGCTGGCCGCCGCGTACCGGGCCGCGCACGAGGACTACATCGCGCGGCGCGACGCCATCGAGGTCCTTGAGGGGTTCCCGAGTGCGGGGGGCATGCCGGACCGGGTGAAGTGCCTGCACGTGCTGGTCGGCCATTCGCTGGCCGCGGGGCCCGGGGTGAACCCGCTCGGCGACGAGGCGATCGCGATGCTGCCGGAGTGGTGGCGCAAGGGGCCGTGCGTGACGCCCTGCCAGTCCGCGGACGCGGGCGACGAGGCCTGACCGTTCCCGGGGGCTCCGCCCCCGGGCCCCGCTCCTCGATCGCCGGAGGGGCTTGATCCCACAGGAGCATTCATGACTCGCGTGGCCGCCATCGACTGCGGTACCAACTCCATCCGTCTGCTCGTCGCCGACGCGGACCCGTCCACCGGTGAGCTCGTCGAGCTCGACCGCCGGATGGAGATCGTCCGCCTCGGCCAGGGTGTCGACCGCACCGGCCGGCTCGCCCCCGAGGCACTGGAGCGGACGTTCGCCGCATGCCGCCAGTACGCGGAGGTGATCAAGGAGCACGGGGCACAGAAGATACGCTTCGTCGCCACCTCCGCCTCCCGGGACGCGGAGAACAGGGACGAGTTCGTCCGCGGCGTGCTGGACATCCTGGGCGTCGAGCCCGAGGTGATCAGCGGCGACCAGGAGGCGGAGTTCTCCTTCACCGGTGCCACCAAGGAGCTCGCGGGCCGAGATCACCTCGCGAAGCCGTATCTCGTCGTGGACATCGGCGGCGGCTCCACCGAGTTCGTCGTCGGCGACGACCATGTGCGGGCCGCGCGCTCCGTGGACATCGGCTGCGTACGGATGACCGAGCGGCACCTCGTGCACGACGGTGTCGTGAGCGATCCGCCGACGCCCGGTCAGATCACCGCGATCCGCGCCGACATCGACGCCGCCCTCGATCTCGCCGAGGAGAGCGTCCCGCTCACCGGGGCCGCCACCCTCGTCGGCCTCGCCGGGACGGTCACCACGGTCGCCGCGATCGCCCTGGGGCTCGACGTGTACGACTCCGAGGCGATCCACCACTCCCGGATCTCCCTCGACCAGGTCCAGGAGATCACCGGACGGCTCCTCACCTCCACCCACGCCGAGCGTGCCGCGATCGGTGCGATGCATCCGGGACGGGTCGATGTGATCACCTCGGGAGCGCTGATCCTGCTCGCCGTGATGAAGCGGACCGGGGCCCAGGAGATCGTCGTCAGTGAGCACGACATCCTCGACGGAATCGGCTGGTCGATCGCGTAGGTCCGCTTGTGCGGGGGAGGCGCGCGGAGGCCCTCCGGCAGGGTGCGAGAACGGTGCTCATGCGCACTTTGGCCTGCACTTTTGAGCCTTCGTGGGCCACCCGGGGGGTGCCTCGCAAGACACGTCGCAATGAAGTTCGTGAACTTCTTCACAAGGAATTCGGCCCCGTGGGGGGCAGTTCTGGTCCGTATGGGCATCCAGGGCCGCTCGCGGGGTCGTTCCGTGTCGATACGGGACTGTTCCGGATGCGTTGCCGATGTGTGAATCGAAGCGGTGGTTCACCCCGCTCGGAGGCTCAAGAGCCAGCTCACAGGCGGTGAACAACGTTCGCCACTACACCGTGGTTCCCCTCCGGTGTCATGACCTCGGTCACGCGGGCGGCGAAGTGTAGCAGAGGGTGGGGAATACCTTGTGAAGGGGCTCACGAGCATGCCCTCCGAGGGGGGTGGATACTCGATGGCATGAGCACCACGGAGCGTCCCAGGATCCTCGTAGTAGGCGGTGGGTACGTAGGCCTGTACGCAGCTCGGCGCATTCTCAAGAAGATGCGCTACGGCGAGGCGACCGTCACGGTCGTCGACCCCCGGTCGTACATGACCTACCAGCCCTTCCTCCCCGAAGCCGCCGCCGGCAGCATCTCGCCTCGGCATGTCGTCGTCCCGCTGCGACGCGTACTGCCGAAGGCCGAGGTTCTCACCGGCCGCGTCACGACCATCGATCAGGACCGCAAGGTCGCCACGGTCGCGCCGCTCGTCGGCGAGGCCTACGAGCTGCCCTTCGACTACCTGGTCATCGCGATGGGCGCGGTCTCCCGCACCTTCCCGATCCCCGGCCTCGCCGAACAGGGCATCGGCATGAAGGGCATCGAGGAGGCCATCGGCCTGCGCAACCACGTCCTCGAGCAGCTGGACAAGGCCGACTCGACGACCGATGAGGACGTCCGCCGCCGGGCGTTGACGTTCGTCTTCGTGGGTGGCGGGTTCGCCGGTGCGGAGACCATCGGCGAGGTCGAGGACATGGCCCGCGACGCGGCGAAGTACTACACGAACGTGAAGCGCGAGGACATGCGCTTCATCCTCGTCGATGCCGCCGACAAGATCCTTCCCGAGGTCGGTCCGAAGCTGGGCACCTGGGGCCGGGAGCACCTGGAGTCCCGTGGCGTCGAGGTCTTCCTCTCGACCTCCATGGACTCCTGCGTCGACGGTCATGTCGTGCTGAAGAACGGCCTCGAGGTCGACTCCAACACGATCGTGTGGACGGCCGGTGTGAAGCCGAACCCGGCGCTGGCCCGCTTCGGCCTGCCGCTCGGTCCGCGCGGTCACGTGGACACCTCCGAGAAGCTCCAGGTGCAGGGCACCGACTACATCTGGGCCGCGGGCGACAACGCCCAGGTTCCGGACATGGTCGGCCGCAGGGCCGGCAACCCGAACGCCTGGTGCCCGCCGAACGCCCAGCACGCGCTGCGTCAGGCCAAGGTCCTCGGTGACAACGTCATCTCCGGGATGCGCGGCTTCCCGCAGAAGGAATACAGCCACGCCAACAAGGGTGCGGTCGCCGGTCTGGGGCTGCACAAGGGCGTCGCGATGATCGTCATGGGCAAGATGAAGATCAAGCTCAAGGGACGTCTCGCCTGGTACATGCACCGTGGCTACCACGGTCTGGCGATGCCGACCTGGAACCGTAAGATCCGGATCTTCGCCGACTGGACCCTTGCGATGTTCCTCAAGCGCGAGGTCGTCTCGCTCGGCGCCATGGAGACGCCGCGCGAGGAGTTCTACGAGGCCGCCAAGCCGGCCCCGGCACCGGCCGCCGCCAAGGCCGAGGGCGAGAAGGCCAAGGCCTCCTAGTCCGCCCGCGGGTCCACTCACCCGCGCAGTACGTGCACAACGCCCGAAGGGGCCGTCCGCCATCCGTGGTGCGGGCGGCCCCTTCGGTGCGTCCGGCCGCCGCGGTGCGGTGCGCGGTGCGGTGGCCCGATGACGGTGCACCAACGGATACATGTGTCGTGCAGGTATTTTGCTGTTCCGTTGCGCTGTAGCGGGATGGTGCGCGCTCCGCAGACTGTTGACGGTGTAGTACCTCGTCGTGGCGCCGCGGGTGCTCGGCGTGGTTGCAGGCATGTTTGGGCATGTTTGGGCACATTGGGAACACCATCACGGAGGTGTGCGCCATGGCAGACGCCGCATTGCGGCTGACCGCTCTCGCCGAGGAGTTGCTGGGAGAAAGGCTGCCGGTCCGTATCCGGGCCTGGGACGGCAGCGAATCCGGACCGCCCGGTGCCCCCGTCCTCGTCATCCACAGCCGCCGCGCGCTGCGCCGGCTGCTGTGGAAGCCGGGTGAACTGGGCCTGGCCCGCGCCTGGGTGGCGGGCGAACTCGACATCGAAGGTGATCTGTACGAGGCCCTGGATCTGATGGCCTCGCTGATCTGGGACCGGGGCGTGGAGGCCAAGGACAGCGTCCACCCGGTCCGCGACCCGAAGGTGCGGGCCTTCGCCAAAGGGCTGTTGCAGCTCGCCGGCCCCTGGCTCCCGCCGGCCCCGCCGCCCGAGGAGGTACGCCGCCGCACCGGCACCCTCCACACCAAGCGCCGCGACAAGGAGGCCATCAGCCACCACTACGACGTGGGCAATGACTTCTACGAACTGGTCCTCGGCCCGTCCATGGTCTACTCCTGCGCCTACTGGGAGGACGACGGGAGTCTTGAGGACGCCCAGCGCGACAAGCTCGACCTGGTCTGCCGCAAGCTCGCGCTGAAGGAGGGCGACCGCCTCCTCGACGTCGGCTGCGGCTGGGGCTCCATGGCCATCCACGCCGCCCGCGAGTACGGTGCCCGGGTCACCGGAGTGACCCTCTCCGTCGAACAGGCCGCCTACGCCAGGAAGCGCATCGCGGAAGAGGGCCTGACCGACCGGATCGAGATCCGGGTCCAGGACTACCGGGACGTCAGGGACGGCCCGTACGACGCCATCTCGTCCATCGGCATGGCGGAACACGTCGGCTCGGTCCGCTTCCGCGAATACGCCGACGACATCTACGCACTCCTCAAGCCCGGTGGCCGGCTGCTCAACCACCAGATCGCCCGCCGCCCCGAGAGGGACGAGTCCGCATACCACGTGGACGAGTTCATCGACGCCTATGTCTTCCCGGACGGCGAACTGGCCCCGGTGGGACGGACCGTCACGACCCTCGAGGAAGCCGGCTTCGAGGCACGTGACGTCGAGTCGATCCGCGAACACTACGCACTGACCCTACGCAGCTGGGTCACCAACCTGGAGAAGAACTGGGACCGCGCGGTCCGGATGACCTCGCCGGGACGGGCCAGGGTCTGGCGCCTCTACATGGCCGCCTCCGCGCTCTCCTTCGAACACAACAAGATCGGCGTCAACCAGATCCTCGTGGTGCGCCCGGCGGAGGGCGGGGCCGCCCGCATGCCGCTGAGGGCCCGCGACTGGACGGCGTCGGCGACCGGCTGACACCGGCACAGGGAGACCCCGGCACCCGGACCGGACGCACCGGGGGCCGGTACCCGCAGCTCCGCGCTGCGCGTACCGGCCCCCGGCCGTCCCGTCCCGGTGCCGGACGGCTGCTACTCGGTCTTGATCGCCGTCAGCATGTTCAGCTTCGCGGCGCTGCGGGCCGGCCAGAGCGAGGCCAGCACGCCCACCAGCGCGGCGAGCACCAGGAAGAGTCCGATCCGGTCCCACGGGATGACCAGGGCGTAGTCCGGGATGTCGGACTTCAGGGTCTGCCCGATCGCCCAGCCGAGGAACGTACCGAGCGCGACGCCGACCACCGCGCCGAAGAGCGAGATGACCACGGCCTCCAGCCGGATCATGCGCTTCACCCTGCGCCGGTCCAGGCCGATCGCCCGCAGCATGCCGATCTCCTGCTGACGCTCGAAGACCGACATGGCCAGGGTGTTGACGACCCCGAGCACCGCGATGATCAGAGCCATTGCCAGCAGCCCGTACATGATGTTCAGGGCCTGGCTGATGAAGCCGCCGAACGTGTCCCGGATGTCCTGCTGGTCCATGACGGACATCGCCGGGTTGTCTCCCAGGGCGTCGACCACGGCCTGCTCATTGGCCTTCGACGCGCCCCCGTCCATCTTCAGCCAGATCTCGCGGATCTCCGGGTGGCTCTGGTGCGCGTTCACGATGTTCTTGGGCATCAGGACCGACGAGAGGAACTCGCTCTCCTCGTAGATTGCGCCGACCTTCAGGGTGCCCTTCTTGTCGTCCTCGTACGTCACCGGCAGAGTGTCGCCGGTCTTCCAGCCGTTCGACTTCGCGGTCTTGTTGTCGACGGCGATCTCGCCGTTGCCCAGCGAGTCCAGCGAACCGGAGACCGTCTTCACGGAGAAGACCTGCTGGACATCGCCCGGCGTGACTCCGGAGGCCGAGTGATACGTGTCCTTGACCGTTATGGAGGTGGCCTGCTGGGGCGAGAGCGCGACGACGCCGTCGGCCTTTTCCAGGGCGGTGAGTGCTGACTCGTCGAGCGGCCTGCCGCTCGCCATCGAGACCATGTAGTCGGCCTTGATGTTGTCCGTCGTGGCCCGGTCGATCGCCTGGCCGAGGGTGACGCCCAGCACCGAGATACCGGTGACCAGGGTGAGGCCGATCGCCAGCGCGGAGGCGGTGGCTCCGGTACGCCGCGGGTTGCGGACCGCGTTCTGCGCGGCCAGCTTGCCGGAGACCCCGAACAGCCGCTGCAGCAGCGGGCGGACCAGTGCGATCACCGGCCGCGACAGCAGCGGGATGAGCACGATGACACCGACCAGCGCGAGGAACGCGCCGAAGCCGACGACGAACCGGCCGGTCGATCCGGCCTTGGCCGCACCTGCGACGATCGCCGCGCCGCCGAGCAGGGTGAGCACGGCACCGATCGAGTTGCGCAGCACCAGGGACTTGACGGTGGCCGTCGCGTGGACGCTGCTCATTGCCGCTACCGGCGGGATCTTCGCTGCTCGGCGGGCGGGCAGCCAGGCGGCCAGCACGGTGATCAGGATGCCGACGCCGAACGCGGCAGCGACCGCGGTGGGCGAGATGACCAGAGGTCCGGCCGGGATCTTCCCGCCGATCAGGCTCATCGCGGAGCGCAGTCCGGTGGCGAGACCGAGGCCGAGCACGAACCCGACGACCGACGCGATCGCGCCGACCACCGCCGCCTCCAGGAGCACGGAGCGCTTGACCTGGCGGCGGGAGGCACCGACCGCGCGCATCAGCGCCAGTTCCTTGGTGCGCTGGGCGACCAGCATGGTGAAGGTGTTGGCGATCAGGAAGATGCCGACGAAGAGGGCGATCGCCGCGAAGGCGAGCAGCATCCCGTTGAGGCTGCTCAGACCGCTCTCGATCTGCTTGGCCTGCTCATCGGCGAGGGCCTTGCCGGTCTTGGCCTCGGCGTTCTTGGGCAGCAGCGGCTTCACCTCGGCGAGCAGCTTCTGGTCCGAGGCGCCGGCTGCGGCGGCGATGTTGACGTCCCTGAACTCGCCGGGCCTGAGGTACAGCTTCTGGGCGACCGGGGTGTCGAAGAGGACCAGGCTGCCGCCCGCGTTGACCGTGCCGTCCTCGGTGGTGAAGACACCGGAGAGGGTGTACTCCTTCACCGGTCCGTTCGTGGCGACCCGGACCTGGTCACCGACGTGGTACTTGCCCTTCTTCGCGGTTTCCTTGTCGAGCGCGATCCGGTCGGACGCGTCCGGACCCTTGCCGTCGACGAAGGTGTACGCGGAGTCCTTGCCGTTCTTGCCGGGAGAGAAGTTACTGCCGGTGTTCGACCAGCCGTTTCCGATCAGCTTGCCGTCGGGGTCGGCGACCCCGGCGAAGCCGTCGACCCGGCCGGTGGCGGTGTCCACACCGTCCAGGCCCTGGATCTTCTTCAGGGTGGCGGCGGTGATGGCGGGCGTCTTCTCGTCGCGCTGGTCGGCGTAGGTGGTGACGGCGACGGCGACGTCGTCGTAGCTCTTCGCCGACTGATTGCGGAAGGCGTTGCCGAGGGTGTCGGTGAAGACCAGGGTGCCGGAGACGAAGGCCACGCCGAGCATGACGGCGAGGACGGTCATCAGCAGCCTGGCCTTGTGCGCGAGCACATTGCGCAGGGCGGTACGGAACATGTCTGTCAGTCCTGGGATGGGGAGGGGTTCCGGAAGAGGGCGCGGGGAAGGGCGGGCTTCAGCTGGTGCGGCCCTTGGCGTCGAACGCCTTCATCCGGTCGAGGACCCCGTCCGCGGTGGGGTGCATCATCTGGTCGACGATCCGGCCGTCCGCGAGGAAGATGACCCGGTCCGCGTAGGAGGCGGCCGCCGGGTCGTGGGTCACCATCACCACGGTCTGCCCCAGCTCGCGCACCGAGTTGCGCAGGAAGCCGAGGACCTCGGCGCTGGAGCGGGAGTCCAGGTTTCCGGTCGGCTCGTCGCCGAAGATGATCTCCGGCTGCGAGGCCAGGGCACGGGCCACGGCGACGCGCTGCTGCTGGCCGCCGGAGAGTTCGGTCGGCCGGTGGGTCAGCCGGTCGGAGAGGCCCACCATGTCGATGACCTTGCGGACCCACTCGGCGTCGGGCTTGCGGCCCGCGATGTCCATGGGGAGCGTGATGTTCTCCTGGGCCGTCAGCGTCGGCAGCAGGTTGAACGCCTGGAAGATGAAGCCGATCTTGTCCCGGCGGAGCTGGGTGAGCTGCTTGTCCTTGAGGGAGCCCAGCTCCGTCTCACCGATCCGTACCGAACCGCTGCTGAAGCTGTCGAGGCCGGCCACGCAGTGCATCAGCGTGGACTTGCCGGAACCGGACGGGCCCATGATCGCGGTGAACTCGCCCCGCGGGAAGTCCACGGAGACCCGGTCCAGGGCCGTGACCCTGGTCTCGCCCTCTCCGTAGACCTTCGACAGATCCGTGGCGCGGGCAGCCACCGTGGTGACGCGGTGTGCGGTGGAAGTGGTGGTCACGGGAATCTCCTGATTCGGGGCTCCGGCCGAGGGCTTCGTCCGGGGTTGCGTGCGGTTGCCTTTGGAACCCCTCTATCGTCACCGCCGTATCGCCGCAGGTCGTCAGACCCCGTGCCCGTTCCAGGGGCCGTCTTGAGTCGCACCCGAGGGGCTTCTGCGTCCTCCTGCGGTATGACACCGACCCTGAGGACATCGACACGGCCCCCTTGCCCGGCCAGGGTGGCGTGCCCATGGCGATCACTGGCGCGCGCCTGGCGAATGCGCCGTCCGGGTGCGGCGACTTTACGTCAATCCGGATTACCGGTCGCCGCGCCCGCTACCCCGCCCAGGCATGTGGCGATGCCCTCTTGCGAGTGCTGACGACCCCTCAAACGGTCAATAAAATAAGACAACATCGCGCCACTGATCCACTGATCGGAGGAAGCCCCCGGATAGGGTCATGTGCCAACGCGGAGCCGCGCGCCAGGCCCGGATGGTGGAATGCAGACACGGCGAGCTTAAACCTCGCTGCCCCTCGGGGGCGTACCGGTTCGAGTCCGGTTCCGGGCACCACCTTGCGCACGGCGGCCGAGTGGGCAGAGCGCCGTACGGCGGCCCTGCCGGCGACCGGGGTTGCCGCGGCGCGGCAGCCGATCCAGTGGGGACCCGTATTGACGAACCGTCATCAACGGCGCAGCTCGCATTCTGCGAATTGCGAATTTCTGCAATTCGATACATTATGCGTTTGCTGTGTCCGCAAGTAGCCGCAGGCGTGGTGCCGAGCGATGCCCCCGGGTCTCCGAGGGCCGACAGGGGGTCCGTGGTCGTGCCCGTTCCGCTGTACCAGGCGAAGGCCGAGTTCTTCCGGATGCTGGGTCATCCGGTGCGCATCAGGGTTCTGGAGCTGCTCCAGAACGGTCCGATGCCGGTGCGGGCGCTCCTCACGGCGATCGAGGTGGAGCCCTCGGCGCTGTCGCAGCAGTTGGCGGTCCTGCGCCGCTCGGGGATCGTGAATTCCACCCGGGAAGGCTCGACCGTGGTCTATGAGCTCGCGGGCGGCGATGTCGCGGAGCTGATGCGCGCCGCGCGCCGCATCCTGACCGAGATGCTGGACGGGCGGAACGAGCTGCTCACGGAGCTGCGGGAATCCGAGGTCACGGCGCGGTGAGTACGGACCTCAGCCGGGCCCCGGGCCGGGTGCGTTCGCTGCTGCCCGACCGGGCCGACTTCGCGGCCATGCGCCGCAACCCGCGCCGCGATCTGCTCGCCGGACTCACCGTCGCCATCGTGGCGCTGCCGCTCGCACTCGGCTTCGGGGTCTCCTCCGGGCTGGGCGCCGAGGCGGGCCTCGCGACCGCGGTGGTGGCCGGCACCCTGGCGGCGCTGTTCGGCGGCTCCAACCTCCAGGTGTCCGGGCCCACCGGGGCCATGACGGTCGTGCTCGTGCCGATCGTCGCCGAGTTCGGGCCCGGCGGGGTGCTGACCGTGGGGATGATGGCCGGGGTCCTGCTCATCGGACTGGCCCTTTTGAAGGCCGGCCGGTACATGCGGTACATCCCGGCTCCGGTGGTGGAGGGCTTCACGCTGGGCATCGCCTGTGTCATCGGACTGCAGCAGATCCCCAACGCGCTCGGTGTGGCCGAACCCGAGGGCGACAAGGTCCTCGTGGTGGCCTGGCGGGCGGCCGAGGAGTTCGCGAAGGCGCCGAACTGGACCGCCGTCGCCCTCGCGGCGGGTGTGGCGGCCGTGATGCTGCTGGGTGCGCGTCTGCGGCCCGCCGTCCCGTTCTCCGTCGTGGCGGTGATCGCCGCGACACTGGCCGCCCAGTTGTTCCACCTGGATTCGGCAGAGCCGATCGGTGATCTGCCGTCCGGGCTGCCGGTCCCCTCCCTGGGTTTCCTGGACGTGTCGGCGCTGGGCTCGTTGCTCGCGCCCGCGGTGGCCGTGGCCGCGCTCGCGGCACTGGAGTCGCTCCTGTCGGCCACCATCGCCGACGGCATGACGGTCGGGCAGAAACACGATCCGGACCGGGAGCTCTTCGGGCAGGGCATCGCGAACCTGGCCGCCCCGCTGTTCGGCGGTGTCCCCGCGACGGCCGCCATCGCCCGTACCGCGGTCAACGTCCGGGCGGGCGCGGGCTCCCGGCTCGCCGCGCTCACCCACGCCGCCGTCCTCGCCGGCATCGTGTTCGCGGCGGCCCCTCTGGTGTCCAGGATTCCGCTCGCCGCTCTGGCGGGGGTGCTGCTGGCCACCGCGATCCGCATGGTCGAGGTCGGCACGCTGCGCGCGATGGCCCGCGCCACCCGCTCCGACGCCGCGGTGCTCGTCCTGACGGCCGCCGCCACACTCGCCCTCGACCTCGTGTACGCGGTGGTCATCGGCCTGGTGGTGGCCGGTGCGCTGGCGCTGAGGGCAGTGGCCGGCCAGGCCCGGATGGATCAGGTGGACCTCCGCCCCGGCCTGCCCGGCGAGCACAGCGACGAGGAACACGCGCTGCTGGCCGAGCACATCGTCGCCTACCGCATCGACGGGCCGCTGTTCTTCGCCGGTGCCCACCGTTTCCTCCTCGAACTCTCCGAGGTCGCCGACGTCCGCGTCGTCATCCTGCGGATGTCGCGGATCACCACGATGGACGGCACGGGCGCCCTGGCCCTCAAGGACGCCGTACAGAAGCTCAACCGACGCGGCATCACCGTGCTGGCCTCCGGAATCCGGCCCGGCCAGCGGCGCGCGCTGGAGGCCGTCGGCGCCCTGGACCTGCTCCGGCCCGACGGGCGGGACCACGCCACCACCCCGGAGGCCGTCGCGGCGGCCCGCGACCGTCTGCGGTCCGTCGGTCTCGTACCCGCCGTCCGCGGCGCCGTCGCACCCGTCACCGGAATGCCCGCCGCCGTCGGCCCCGTCACCGTCCAGCCCGGGGAGGCTTCCCGATGACCGCCGCCGAGAAAGCCTCATGACGGACCGGCACGAGGCGCTGCCGCTGCGCCATGTCCTGACCCTGCCCGCCATGGGTGCCGCCGTCAGGACCGCGCGCGAGACGACCGAGCAGGTGCTGGTCGAATGGGGCGTCAGCCTGCGTCACCCCAGCGTCGATCCGGTGCTGCTGATCCTCAGCGAACTGGTCACCAACAGCGTCCGGCACGCCGCCGTGCTGTCCCCGACCGTGACCGTGTTGTACGCGGCGGGCCGGGACACTTTCGCGTTCGGCGTCCACGACCGCCACCCGTACGAGCCGGCCCTGCACGGACCGGCCACCGGCACGGGCGGCGGCCTGGCGACGGTCGTCGAACTCACCCTGGGGCTCGGCGGCACCACGGTCGTGCGCAAGGACGCGGACGGCCGGGGCAAGAGCATCTGGATTACCGTCCCGCTGTAGGAAGCGGGCAGAACGAGGCAAGGACGCACGATGGCCGAAATGATCGTCAAGGACAGCAATGGAACGGCCCTTGAGGACGGCGACTCCGTCACGCTGATCAAGGATCTGAAGGTGAAGGGGACCTCGGAGACCCTCAAGCGGGGCACGCTGGTGAAGAACATCCGTCTCACCGGCAAGGCCGGCGAGATCGAGTGCAACACCAAGAAGGTCAAGGGCCTGGTGCTCAGGACCGAGTTCCTCAAGAAGGCCTGAGCGGCACCGCTCCGGACGCGGTCGGCACACGGCCCACGCCCCGCCCTGTCCCGTACGGGAGCGGGGCGTGCTGCCGTACGGCGGACGCCGGCCAGGGCGGGCCCGCACCTGCCGTCCGGATGCCACGGATTGCTAATCTCGGCAATTAACGAGGTCAGCACGTTTGAGCGAACGCGCGAGGATGGCCCCATGGCGAAGAGTTTTTGGGGGACGCGATGCACGGCACACGCGCAGCTGCGGCGCCCCGGCCGGACGGCCGGGGCAGAGGGCAAGAGGCCGGTTCGGTGAGCGCGCCCCTGTACCAACTGAAGGCGGAGTTCTTCAAGACGCTCGGGCACCCCGTGCGCATCCGGGTGCTGGAACTGCTCAGTGAGCGGGAGCACGCGGTCTCCGAGATGCTGCCCGAGACCGGCGTCGAGCCAGCGCACCTCTCGCAGCAGCTGGCCGTGCTGCGGCGGGCGAATCTGGTCGTCGCGCGCCGGGAGGGCTCCGGCGTGTACTACTCCCTGGCCAACACGCAGGTGGCGGAACTCCTCAAGGTCGCCAGGACCATCCTGTCCGGGGTCCTGGCCGGCCAGGCCGAACTGCTGGCCGACCTGCGCGCCACCGACCCGGACAGGCCTTGAGCGGGTGGCCGTCGGCCGGGGAGGACGGCCACCCGTCCGCCTGTTCCCCAAAGATCCTCCCCAAGCACTAGTCTGATTGTTTTGCCTACCCATTACTCTTATGGGAAGGCCGCGCAGGGTGGCCATGGAGGAGTGAGATGAGGAGCAGCAACCCGGTCTTCTCGCGACGGGGCTTCAGCCGCGACAACGGATACGCGGGCTTCAACGCGGCGCCGCAGGCCGGGGCCCCCGCAGCGGGTACCAACCCGTACGCGCAGGGCACCGCCGCCAACCCGTACGCCACCAACCCCTACGCTCAGCAGGACACCCAGTACGGCGTCCCGCAGGCACCGGCGCGTTCCGGTGCGATGACGATCGACGATGTCGTCACGCGCACGGCGCTCACGCTCGGCACCGTGGTGCTCGGCGCCGTGCTCGCCTGGGCCCTGCTGCCGGTCGACGAGGCCAACCTCGGCAAGTCCTACGGCATCGCGATCGGCGCCGCCCTGGTGGCGTTCGTCCTGTCGCTCGTCCAGTCCTTCAAGCGCAAGCCGGTCCCGGCGCTGATCGTCGCGTACGCGGCCTTCGAGGGTGTCTTCCTCGGGGTGATCTCCAGCGCGGTCAGCACGTACATCGGGCCGGGCGTCGTGATGCAGGCGGTGATGGGCACCATGTGTGTCTTCGCCGGTGTGCTTCTCGCGTACAAGATGCGCTGGATCCGCGTCACCCGCCGCTTCTACGGCTTCGTGATGGCCGCCGCCATGGGCTTCATGCTCCTGATGGTGGTCAACCTGCTGTTCGCCGTCTTCGGCGGCGGTGACGGCCTGGGCTTCCGCAGCGGCGGCCTCGGCATCCTCTTCGGCGTCATCGGGATCGTCCTCGGTGCGTGCTTCCTGGCCCTGGACTTCAAGCAGGTCGAGGACGGCATCGCGTTCGGCGCCCCGCGCGAGGAGTCCTGGCTGGCGGCCTTCGGCCTCACCATGACCCTGGTGTGGATCTACCTGGAGATGCTGCGTCTGCTCTCCATCCTCAGCGGCGACGACTGACACGCCGCCCCGCAACGGGAACGGAACGGCCCGCAGGCACTGTGCCTGCGGGCCGTTCCCCTTTCTCACGTGTGCCTAGAGCAGCTTGCGCGCGGCCCTTCTGAGGTCGTACTCGTGGATGAGGGCCTTCGCGTGTCCGTAGGCGAGGTCGTGTTCGCTCCGCAGCCAGCTGACCTTCTCCTCGAAGCGGAGAGCGGGGCCTTCCTCAACGGTGCGGAGCCAGTCGGAGACTTCACGACCGGTGCAGCGGGGGATTCTGGAGAGCAGATTGCGATGGGTCTCTTCGGAGAAGACTTGGGACATCGGCGCCTCCGACGCAGTGCGCGTTGCTGGTCCTTCCCGACACCGTGCCCGAGCAGCGGCCCGTTGGCAACCATCCCGGCAGGGCGCGTAGGGTCACGGAGTGCTCGATACGACCCCGCTGATCACCGCCGTGGACCGATTCGCCGACCGGCTGCGCGCCGCGCCGCAGAGCCGTCTGCAGCGCGGCGCGGCTGCCGAAGGGCTGGCCACGGCCAGGGAATTGGCTCTGCGGGCCCAGCGCATCGAGGCGCCGGATCGGGAACCGCGGATCATTCCGGACGCCGGGATCTTCGCGATCGGCGACCAACTTGCCGTAGCGGGGCGTGACTTGGCGGTGGCACTGGAAACGGCCCCGTCGGCTGAGCTGGACGAGGCCGTGCAATTCGTGGCGGAGGCCGCTGCGCGGGCGTTCGCGTAGCGGCGGGCGGGCGGTGGTCCGGGGGCAGGGGCCGGCGAGAGCCGCCCTGCCCGGATGCGCCGGGGGCTAGAACGAGGCGATGACGCGGTCGGCGAGGATGTAGACGTTCTCCTTGCCGCAGGAGAAGGTCAGGGCGTACGCGCCGGAGACGCCGGAGCCGCCCAGCAGTACCGGGTGCTCACCCGCGAGCAGCGACTCGGCGAGGCGCTCGGCCGTCTCGCGGTGGCCGGGGGTCATGCAGAGCGTGGTGCCGTCGGCGAAGACATAGACGTCGAGGGTGCCGAGCGGGCCGGGGCGCACATCGGCGAGTTCCGTACAGCTGTCGGCGAGCTCTTCGAGGCGGTTCACGGTGCGCTCGTGGTCGGTGACGACCGGGGTCTGCACCGGAACGAAGTCGGGGTGCGAGGGGTGACGGCGACGGGCCGCGGCCAGCTCGGGGGAATCCTCGGCGAACTCCGCCGTCTCGGGCAGCTCGGTCATGTCCGTCAGCTCGGCCAGCTCCGTCAGCTCCGTCAGCTCTTCGAGCGCCTCGGTGGCGTCGAGGTCCATCGCCTCAAGGCCCGCGAAGTCGGCCTGGCGCGGCATGAAGAACGGTGCGTCCTCGCCGATCCCGGTCAGTCCGCCCAGCAGGGACGGGGCGTCGGCGGCGTCGCGCGCTTCCTGGGTGGCCCAGAAGGCGCGGGCCTCGGCGAGCTCGCGCTCCCGCTCCTCGGCGAGTGCTTCGGCCACGGCCGCGCGTATCTCGGCGGCCGGGGACACGTCGTTGCGGCTCTGCGCGGGTACGGCGGCACCCTGGACGCGGGCCACGGTCAGCTCCGTACGAAGGGCCGTGATCTGCTTGCGCAGCCCGTGAGCGGCGTGCAGAGCGGCAGCGCCGACGGCCGTGGCAGCGGCGGTGGTCAGCAACAGGGCAAGAGACATGACGCTCACTGACATACTCCCGGTTTCAATCGATCCCCCGACTTCCTACCTCAGCTTGTCCCCTACCTGCGCCCGGTGTCAGTGCATTACGTCACGAATTGGACAGGTCTTTGGGCCTGGGGTTTAACCCTGTTGCGGGTGTGACCTGCGGGAATGGCTCTCCCCCAGGAGATAGGTCACATCCTGGGGGAGATTCGGTCACGGTCGGGGCTCGGAACCGGCCATGTCCTCGGCCGTGAACCGGTCGACGGCTATGCCGGGGTCGGCTCCGCTGCAGCTCAGCTCAGCCGCTCGAGCTTGTGGTCGCGTTCGCTTCGCTTCCGCTGCGGGCAGGTGCCGCCTTCGTACCTCAGGCGACCCCTGCCCTCCGCTGCAGCTCAGCTCAGCCGCTCGATGACCATCGCCATGCCCTGGCCGCCGCCCACGCACATGGTCTCCAGGCCGAACTGCTTGTCGTGGAACTGCAGGCTGTTGATCAGCGTGCCGGTGATCCGGGCTCCGGTCATACCGAAGGGGTGGCCGACGGCGATGGCGCCGCCGTTGACGTTGACCTTCTCCAGCGGCAGGCCGAGGTCGCGGTAGGAGGGGATCACCTGGGCGGCGAACGCCTCGTTGATCTCGGCCAGGTCGATGTCGTCGATGGTCAGCCCGGCGCGCTTCAGCGCCTGCTTGCTGGCCTCCACCGGTCCGTATCCCATGATCTCGGGGGAGAGGCCGGAGACACCGGTCGAGACGATCCGGGCCAGCGGGGTCAGGCCCAGCTCGCGCGCCTTGGTGTCGGACATGATCACGAGCGCGGCGGCGCCGTCGTTGAGCGGGCAGCAGTTGCCCGCGGTGACCAGGCCGTCGGGGCGGAAGACCGGCTTCAGGCCCTGCACGCCCTCCAGGGTGACGCCCGCGCGCGGGCCGTCGTCCTTCGAGACGACCGTGCCGTCCGGGGTGGTGACCGGGGTGATCTCGCGCTCCCAGAAGCCGTTCTTGATGGCTTCCTCGGCGAGGTTCTGCGAGCGGACGCCGAACTCGTCCATGTCCTGGCGGGTGACGCCCTTGAGCCGGGCCAGGTTCTCCGCGGTCTGCCCCATCGCGATGTACGCGTCCGGGACCAGGCCGTCCTCGCGCGGGTCGTGCCAGTCGTCGCCACCCCGCTCGGCGCGGGCCGCGGTCCGCGCCTCGGCGTCGGCGAACAGCGGATTGTGCGTGTCCGGCAGGCTGTCGGAGTTGCCCTTCACGAAGCGGGACACCATCTCGACACCGGCCGAGATGAAGACGTCGCCCTCGCCGGCCTTGATGGCGTGCAGCGCCATCCGGCTGGTCTGGAGGGAGGACGAGCAGTAGCGGGTGACCGTACAGCCGGGAAGGTGGTCCATCCCCATCTGTACGGCGATGATGCGGCCCAGGTTGTTGCCCTGCTCGCCGCCGGGGAGGCCGCAGCCGAGCATCAGGTCGTCGATGTCCTCCGGGTCCAGCTCGGGCACCTTGGCCAGCGCGGTCTGGATGATCGTGGCGGTCAGGTCGTCCGCGCGCAGGTCCTTCAGCGAACCCTTGAAGGCCCGGCCGATGGGGGAACGGGCAGCAGAGACGATCACGGCTTCGGGCATCACGCGGCTCCATGAGGGCTGGAAGGCGGGTTCTGGCAGGTGCTGACTTGGAAGTTACCTGTACGTAGGTGCTGGGTCACCGGGCAGCGCATGTGACGCCGACCTCTTTTCTAAGCGACCGCTCAGTCGATCAATTGGCAGGCAGGTTGTGCGACTCCCCGTGCGACTCTCCATACGGCTCCTTGCGCGTGTCCTTGTGCGCCTCCTCGTGCGAGTGCGAGTGCGAGTCGCCCTGTGGTTCCCCGCGTGTCTCCGAGGGTGCCTCTCCATGCGCCTCCGGGTGCGGATGGGGCTCCGTGGCCGCGGGCAGACGCCGCCGCCTGCGGTGCTTGAGGAGCGCCCAGGGCGCCCGCGCCCCCGTGACCTCCGTACCGGCCTCCCTGGCCGCCTGGGAGGCCGCCTTGGCCACCGGCAGCATGTCCTCGCGCCGGGCCCCGTCCAGGCGGTCGGACTCCGGCCACATCCCCAGCACCGCACAGAGCGTGGGCAGGAGCGCCATCGCCGCCGTGGCGTACCCCTCCGCCGACGGGTGGTAGTTGTCCGGACCGAACAGCTCCCGCGGATTCGCCTCGAACTCCGGCCCCAGCAGGTCGCCCAGCGACACCGTCCGCCCGCCCTGCTCCACCGAACCGATCGTCTGGGCCGCCGCCAGTTGTCGGCTCACCCGCCGGGCCAGCCAGCGCAGCGGCTGGTAGACCGGCTCGATCGTGCCGAGATCCGGGCACGTGCCGACCACCACCTCCGCACCCGCCGTACGCAGCCTGCGCACGGCGGTGGTCAGACAGCGCACCGACTGGGTGGCGGGCATCCGATGCGTCACATCGTTCGCCCCGATCATGATCACGCACACGTCGGGCGTACGGGACGGGTCGGCGAGCAGCAGCGAGACCTGCCGCTCCAGATCGTCCGACCGGGCGCCCGGCTGCGCCACATTGCGCAGATCCACCGGCCGCTCGGACACCGCCGCGAGCCCCGATGCGAGCAGCGCCCCAGGTGTCTGCCCGGCCCGGCGCACCCCCTGCCCGGCCGCCGTCGAATCACCGAGCAACACCAGCGACAACGGGTCCGCAGGGCCGGCGAACGCTACCCCGTACCGCCCGTCCGCGCTCGGCGGAACCGGTGCGATACCGCCGCCCACCTGCCGTTTCGCCAGCTGGACCTCCGCCAGCAGTACGCCTACCGCCGCCGCGCCGAGCAGCCCGATGCTGCCGCCGCCGTAGGCCGCGCCCGCCGCGATCCGCCGTGCCACCCTTGCCCTCGACACAGTCCGGTCCACCTCCTCGTTGCCGTACCGCCGTACATACAGCTAACTGCCCCGCAGTGACCGCCGCTCAATCGCTTCGCCCAATCCCGTGCCCGTACGCATACGCTTGCCGCACCATCTCGGAGACCCCGGAGTACACGGTGCAATTCCACGATTCGATGATCAGTCTCGTAGGCAATACCCCGCTGGTGAGGCTGCGCAGTGTGACGGCCGGCATCCAGGCGACGGTCCTGGCCAAGGTCGAGTACTTCAATCCCGGCGGTTCGGTCAAGGACCGCATCGCCCTGCGCATGATCGAGGCCGCCGAACAGAGCGGCGAGCTGCAGCCCGGCGGCACGATCGTCGAGCCGACCAGCGGCAACACGGGCGTCGGCCTGGCGATCGTCGCCCAGCAGAAGGGATACAAGTGCATCTTCGTCTGCCCGGACAAGGTGTCCACGGACAAGATCAATGTGCTGCGCGCCTACGGTGCCGAGGTCGTCGTCTGCCCGACGGCCGTTGACCCCGAGCACCCCGACTCGTACTACAACGTCTCGGACCGGCTGGTCCGCGAGACGCCGGGAGCCTGGAAGCCCGACCAGTACTCCAACCCGAACAACCCGCGCTCGCACTACGAGACCACCGGTCCGGAGCTGTGGGAGCAGACGGACGGGAAGATCACCCATTTCGTCGCGGGTGTCGGCACCGGCGGCACGATCAGCGGCACCGGCCGCTATCTGAAGGAGATCAGCGGCGGCTCGGTCGAGGTCGTCGGCGCGGACCCGGAGGGCTCGGTCTACTCCGGCGGCTCCGGACGCCCGTATCTCGTCGAGGGTGTCGGCGAGGACTTCTGGCCGAGCGCGTACGACCGTACGGTCACGGACGAGATCGTCGCCGTGTCCGACAAGGACTCCTTCCAGATGACCCGCCGCCTCGCCAAGGAGGAGGGCCTGCTGGTCGGCGGCTCCTGCGGCATGGCGGTCGTCGCCGCCCTGGAGGTCGCGCAGCGACTGGGCCCGGACGACGTGGTCGTCGTCCTGCTGCCCGACAGCGGCCGCGGCTACCTGAGCAAGATCTTCAACGACGAGTGGATGGCCGACTACGGCTTCCTGGAGGACACCGGGCCGTCCGCACGCGTCGGGGACGTGCTCGACCACAAGGACGGCCCGATCCCGACGCTCGTCCACATGCACCCCGAGGAGACCGTCGGCGAGGCGATCGACGTCCTGCGCGAGTACGGCGTCTCGCAGATGCCGATCGTGAAGCCGGGCGCGGGCCACCCGGACGTGATGGCCGCCGAGGTCATCGGTTCGGTGGTGGAGCGGGAGCTGCTGAACGCCCTGTTCGCGCAGCGCGCCTCGCTCTCCGACCCGCTGGAGAAGCACATGTCGCCCCCGCTGCCGCAGGTCGGCTCCGGCGAACCGGTCGCGGACCTGATGGCGGTGCTCGGCGGCACGAACGCGGCGGACGCGGCGATCGTGCTGGTGGAGGGCAAGCCGAAGGGCGTGGTCAGCAGGCAGGACCTGCTGGCGTTCCTCGCCAAGGACGCGGCGCCCGGCAAGCCGTAGCCGGCTCGGAGGCCGGGCTTCGCGAAAACGGTACGAGCGCGACACGTACGCGCAGCACCGGCTTAACACGAGTCCGGCAGATTGATGGGCGTCGGAGGGAAACCCGCCGACACCCGATACGGCGACACGGACTACGGAGCGGCTCCCGGACCTCCACCGTCGCCAGGACGCGGTGACCGGCCCTGACCCGGACCGTGTCCCTCGCGGGGACCGCCGTCGTCCCGCCCCCTGGGAAACCGGGGGTGCGGCGGTCCCCGCGATACATCCATGTGCGACGGACGTCTGCGACGGTCATGTGCGCGGACCGTGCGACGGGCGAGTGCCTGGCCGGCCGGGTGAGGGGCCGTTCGCGCCCCCGGCGGCGCCTCATCCGGCCGGTGCGGCCGCCCAGCTCGCCAGCAGCGCGATGCGTTCCGCGGTCTCGCTGCCGGGCTCCGGGGTGTAGACCACCAGGGACTGGCCGGGGTCGCCGGGCACGCCGAGCGTCTCGTACGGGAGGGTCAGCTCGCCCGCCACCGGGTGGTCGATGCGCTTGACGCCGTAGGTCTTCGCCTTCACCTGGTGATCCGCCCACAGCCGACGGAAGTCCTCGCTCTTCATGGACAACTCGCCCACCAGCGTGGCCAGTTGCTTGTCATCGGGGTGCAGCCCCGCGTCCAGTCGCAGATGTGCGACCGTCTCCGCCGCCACCGCGGCCCACTCCGGATAGAGCTCGCGCGTTGCCGGGTCGAGGAAGACCTGGCGCGGGATGTTCAGCTCCGCCGGGGGCATCCGCGAGTAGCCGACGACCGCGTCCCCCAGCGCGTTCCACGCCAGTACGTCCATCCGGCGGCCCAGGATGAACGCCGGGGCCCCGCCGAGCGTGTCCAGCAGCAGGCGCAGGCCGGGGCGGACCCGCTGGGTGGCGCCCGGGGCCGAGACGCGCGGCCCCGGGCGTGCCACCGTACGCAGATACGTGTGCTCCGTCTCGTCCAGCTGGAGCACCCGGGCGATCGCGTCGAGCACGGCGTCCGAGACGCTCGGGCCGCGCCCCTGCTCCAGTCGTATGTAGTAGTCGACGCTCACCCCCGCGAGCTGCGCGACCTCCTCGCGCCGGAGTCCGGGAACCCGCCGTCGGCCGCCGTACGCGTTCAGCCCCACGTCCTCGGGCTGGATGCGGGCTCGCCGTGAGCGGAGGAAATCACCGAGGTCGCCGTCCATGACACCGATCGTAGAAGAAGCGCGGGCGCCGAACCTGGTACTGGCAGACCCAGGAACGACGCATCCCTGGGTAGCCGGGCGGCAGCCGCGCAGAGTGGGACCGGGCCCGGGGAAACGCCCCGGTCCTGAGAGCGCAAGGAGTACGGACATGTCGTACGAGACCCTCGCAGGCCGCACCGCCGTCATCACCGGAGCCGCCAGCGGAATGGGCGCCGCGACCGCCCGGCTGCTCGCCGCCCAGGGAGTCAGGGTCGCACTGCTGGCCCGGCGCGCGGAGCGGCTGGAGGAGCTGGCCGTCACGATCGAGGCGGAGGGCGGTGAGGCGCTCGCCGTCACCGCCGATGTCACCGACCAGGCGTCCGTGGACGCCGCGGCCGAGCGGGTGCACAGCACGTTCGGGCAGGTGGACCTGGTGGTCAACGCGGCCGGTGTGATGCTGCCGAACCCGGTGGACGAGGGTCGGACGGACGAGTGGCAGCGGATGATCGACACCAATGTGACGGGCGCCCTTCGGATCATCCGGGCCTTCACATCCGACCTGGTGGCGGCGGCCGCCGACGGCCGCACCACGGACCTGGTGAACATCTCGTCCATCGGCGCGCACGTCACGTTCCCCAACTACGCGGTGTACGGGGCGACGAAGGCCGCGCTCACCCACCTGTCGTCGTCGCTGCGCACGGAGTTCGGACCGCGCGACGTCCGCGTCACGAACATCGAGCCGGGTCTCACCGACACGGAACTGGGCGGCCACATCGACAACGCCGAGCTGAGCGGGCAGCTCGACGGCATGTTCGACGCGCTCGGGGCACTGTCGAGCGAGGAGATCGCCGACCTCGTGGCCTACGCCACCAGCCGCGCGCGCCACATCAACCTGCGCCAGCTGGTCGTGCTGCCCACCCGCCAGGCGTAGCACCCCGTTTTTTCGGGGCCCGGCCCGCGGCCCTCAGTCCTCCCAGTCGGACTCAGTGCGCCCGGAACGGTGCCGGAACCAGGGCCAGCTGCGGGCGGCGTGCACGGCATTGACGGCGACGATCCCGAGCCAGGCGACGACCAGGCCCCCGGTATGGGCGGCCGCGGCGCCGATCGCCGACAGCGGAATGGCCAGGATCAGCGAGATGATCCCGAAGCCGTAGCGCTCGCCGAAGTTCCCCATGGGCTGCGGCGGGCGCGCACCCCTGGCGACGCTCACCTGCTGCTCGGCGAGATGGCGCCGGACACGGCGGTCGAGCGTGGTGTCGAGACGTTGCTCGACCTTCTCCAGGAACGACTCGACGAGCGCGGACTCGTAATCCGAACCCAGCTCACTACGGGCATGCAGGGTGGCATCGAGCTCGCTCTTGAGCTCAGGGTCACGGGTTTCCATGTCTTTTACGGTACGAATCGGGAGCGCTCCGGGCAGTGGGGCTATCCCCCCTCTTTCGTTGCGGCTACGTGCGGGCGGCCGCCGTGCCGGTGGTGCCGGACCCGCTGTTCTCGCCTGCTGGTACCTGGGCGGGGAGGATCGTGTGTTCCGGGATGTGCGTGGTGTCGCGGCGGGCGAGCAGCCAGTACAGCAGTGCCGGTACGACCAGGCCGACCACCCACGAGATGTCGGCGCCGCCCAGCGGCCCGACCAGCGGGCCGGTGTAGAAGTGCGTCACCAGGAACGGCAGCTGGGCGACCAGCCCGATCCCGTACACCACCAGCGCGTCCCAGCGCCATGCGCCGTACCGGCCGCGCGGATCGGCAAGGGCAGGGATGTCGTACCGCTCCCGTGAGATCAGGTAGTAGTCGACCAGGTTGATCGCCGACCACGGGGTGAAGAAGGTCAGCAGGAAGAGCAGGAAGTCCTTGAAGGAGGCGAGGAAGCTGTCCTTGCCGAGCAGGGCCACAACGGTGCCGACAAGCATGATGCCGGTGATGTAGAGAGCCCGGCCGCGCGGGGAGAGGGTCTTCTGACCGCGGAAACCGCTGATGCTGGTCACCAACGACATGAAGCCGCCGTAGGTGTTGAGGACATTGATGGTCAGCTTGCCGAGCGCGATCACGAAGTACAGGAACGAGGCGATCAGGCCGGTCCCGCCCAGGGCGACGACATAGCCGACCTGGCCCGCCAGGAAGGCGTCCCCGGCGGTGGCCGCGACCAGCACGCCGAAGACCATGGACCACTGGGAGCCGAGCGCCGAGCCGGAGAGCGTCCACCAGAAGGTGGCGCGGGCGCTGGTCGTACGTGGCAGATAGCGGGAGTAGTCGGCGACGTACGGGCCGAACGCCAGCTGCCAGGACGCGGCGAGCGAGACCGCGAGCAGGAACATCGGCAGATCGAAGGCGCGGTCGGCGAGGACGGCCCCGAGATCGATGCGGTCGAGCAGCCGGATGCCGAGATAGACGAAGGCGACCGCGCAGATCACGCCGGCGACCCGGCCGAGCATATGGATGACGCGATAGCCGATCGCTGCCATCAGGGCGGTGACCAGCGCGAAGATGACGATGCCGGGTGTCTCGCCGAGGTGGGTGAGCTCCCCGACCGCCTGACCGGCCAGCACGCTGCCGCTGGCGAAGAAGCCGACGTACATCACGATCACCAGGGCCAGCGGGACCACTGCGCCCTTGACCCCGAACTGCGCGCGGGACTGGATCATCTGCGGCAGTCCCAGGCGCGGGCCCTGCGCGGAGTGCAGGGCCATCACGGCTCCGCCGAGCAGATTGCCCAGCGCCAGGCCGATGACCGACCAGAACGGGCCGCCGCCGAAGACGACCGCGAGCGCGCCGGTGACGACGGCGGTGATCTGGAGGTTCGCGCCGAGCCAGAGCGTGAACTGGCTGAATGCGGTGCCGTGACGTTCGTTGTCCGGCACGACATCGATGGAACGCTGTTCGAGCAGGCCTGCCATCGGTCAGCTTCCCTTCTTGACGATGCCGTGCTGTTTCGCCCAGTCGTGTGCGACGTCCTCGGGGTCCTTCTTGTCCTTGTCGACCAGGCGGTTGAGCGCGGTGAGGTCCTCGGTGGTGAGTGCGGCGCCCAGCCGGGCCAGGGCCTTGCGGACCGTGGAGTCCGCGGCCCGGTCGGCGATCAGCGGGACGACATGCTGGCCGGGGATCAGGTTCTTGGGGTCGGAGAGGACCACCCAGCCCTCGGCCGCGATGTCGGTGTCCGTGGTGAAGAGGTTGGCGACATCGACATCGCCCTTCCGCAGGGCTCCCTTCACCAAGGGCCCGGAGGAGTCCAGCGACTTGAACTCCTTGAAAGTGACGCCGTACACGTCCTTCAGGCCCACGGCCCCGACGGTCCGCTTCTTGACCTCGGGGGCCGCGCCGATGACCAGCTTTCCGTTGTGCTTCGCCAGATCGGCGAGGGAGGACAGGCCGTACTTCCGGGCGGTCTCGCGGGTGACGGCGAAGGCATCGGAGTCCTCGGCCATGCCGTACGGGAGGATCTGCAGACCGGCGGGCAGGGCGACGGCGAGTGCGTTCTGCATCTCGCCCTCCTCGGTGGCGGTCGCCTTCGGGTCGAGGTAGTGGAGCAGGGCGCCCTGGTACTCGGGCAGGAGGTCGATGTCGCCGCCCTTCAGCGCGGGGATGAGGATCTCGCGGGTCCCCAGGTTGGCGCGGACCGTCGTCTTCACACCGGCGGCGCCGAGGGCCGCGGCGTACAGATGGCCGAGGATCTGGTTCTCGGTGAAATTGGCGGTGCCGATGGTGATGCCGCCGGAGCTCGAGCCGCCACCGCCGCTGCCGCCGCCCTGTCCGTCGAGCGAGGTGATTCCGCTGCTGCAGGCAGCGAGTGCGGGGACGGAGGCCGCGGCGAGGAGGCCGCCGAGCAGGGTCCTTCGGTTCATGGGGGATGTGCGGGACGTGCGAGTCATCGGTGGTTCTCCTCAGGCGGAGCGGTGGCGGAAGAGGACGCGCTGGAGCCCGGACAGCGCCAGATCGAGTACGACGGCGACGACCGCGACGAGGACCGCGCCGCCCAGCACCTGAACGAGGTCGCGCTGTGCGAGACCGTCGAAGACATAGCGGCCGAGACCGCCGAAGCTGACATAGGCGGCGATGGTGGCGGTGGCCACGACCTGGATCAGCGCCAGCCGCAGCCCGGTCATGATCAGCGGGAGGGCGAGCGGGAGTTCGACGTGCCACAGCACCTGGGGACCGCGCATCCCCTGGCCGCGTGCGGCGTCCTTCACATCGGGGTCGACGGCGGTCATTCCGGCGTAGGTGTTGGTGACGATCGAGGGGACGGCGAGGGCGACCAGCGCCACGTACACCGGGGTCATGGACAGGCCGCCGGCCAGGAAGACCAGCACCACCAGACCGACGGTCGGCAGGGCCCGGCCGAAGGACGACAGATTGATGGCGAGGAAGGCGCCGCGCCCGGTGTGCCCGATGAGCAGGCCGATGGGGAGTGCGATCGCCGTGGCGATCAGCGTGGCGATCAGCGAGTACTGGAGGTGCTCGGCGAGGCGATGGGCGATGCCGTCCTGGCCGGTCCACTGCTCGCTGCCGGTCAGCCAGCGGCCGAGGTCCGCGAAGAGTTCGTACATGTCAGGCCCTCTGCTTCCGTGTCCACGGGGTGAGCGCGTACTGCACCGCGACCAGCGCCGCGTCCGCGACCAGCGCGAGGAGCAGGGTCAGGACCACACCGACGATCACCGGGGTGGGGAAGTTCCGCTGGAAGCCGTCGGTGAAGAGCTGGCCCAGACCGCCGTCGCCGATGTACGTGGCGACGCTGACCAACGAGATCGACATGACGGTGGCGATCCGTACGCCCGCCATGATCACCGGGAGGGCGAGCGGCAGCTCGACCGTCAGCAGGATCCGCAGCGGGCGGGCACCCATCGCCCTGGCGGCCTCACGCGTCTTCACGGGTACGGAGTCCAGTCCCTCGACGGTGTTCCGCAACAGCACGACCAGCGTGTAGATGGTCAGGCCGATGACGGTGGTGGTGCGGGTCAGCCCCGAAACCGGCAGCAGGAGGACGAAGACCGCGATGGAGGGGATGGTGAACAGGACGTTCGAGAGGCCGAGCAGGGCTCCGCGCAGCGGGCGCACGCGATGGGCGAGCACGGCCAGCGGCAGGGAGATCAGCAGCCCGAGGAGGACGGCACTCAGCGCGGCCTGGAGGTGGGAGACGGTGAGGGTGAACAGGTCGTTCGCGTGGTCGGATATCCACGCCCACTCGATGGTCATGAGCTGCCGTTCACGGTCGGTACCGCAACAGCCGACTTCTCTGTGCCGGCCTTCTGCGCGGCGGCAGTGGTGTGGGCCGCGCCCGCGAGGTCGTGGATGGCCTCGCGCGCGGTGACTCCGGTCAGTACGCCGTCGGTGTCGACCCGGGCGATCAGACCGGTCGGTGAGGCGATCGACTCGTTGAGCGCCGAGAGCAGCGAGTCCGTGTCGCGCAGAGGGCGTACGGGGAGCAGTGGGGCGTCGCCCGCAGGGCCCGCCGGTGCGGTCCGGCTGTCGAGCCACCCGAGCGGTTCACCCTTGGCGGAGACGACCAGCAGCCAGTCGGAGCCGCTGTCCCCGGCGGCGGCCGGTTCGTCTGCCCGCACCGTCGCCGGGGGCCGTTGAGGCAGATCCGCGAGCGTGCTCAGCGACAGCAGCTTCAGTCCGCGCTCGGCACCCAGGAAGTCGGCGACGAAGTCGTCGGCCGGGCGGGCGAGCAGCTCGGCGGGCGGTGCGCACTGCACCAGATGGCCGCCGGTACGGAAGACGGCGATCCGGTCGCCGAGCCGTACCGCCTCGTCGATGTCATGGGTGACGAAGACGATGGTCTTGCCGAGCTCCTTCTGGAGACGCAGCAGCTCGTCCTGGAGCTGGGTCCGTACGACGGGGTCGACCGCGCCGAACGGCTCGTCCATGAGCAGCACCGGAGGGTCCGCCGCGAGCGCGCGGGCCACGCCGACCCGCTGCTGCTGGCCGCCGGAGAGCTGGTGCGGATAGCGCTTGGCGGCCTCGGCGGGCAGCCCGACCGTCTCCAGGAGCTCGGCGGCCCTGGCCCGGGAGGCCCTGCGGCCGTGGCCGAGCAGCAGGGGCACCGTCGCGATGTTGTCGAGCACCGTGCGGTGCGGGAAGAGGCCGGCCTGCTGGATGACGTACCCGATGCCTCGCCGCAGCTCCGCGGCGTCCGCTTCGAGAATGTCCTTGCCGCCGAGCCGGATGGTGCCGGAAGTCGGCTCGACCATCCGGTTGATCATTCTCAGCGTGGTGGTCTTACCACAGCCGGAAGAACCGACGAGGACGGTGATACCGCCCTCCGGCATGGTGAGGCTGAGGTCGTGAACTGCCGTCGTGCCGTTCGGGAAACGCTTGTTCACTGCGTCGAATTTGATCATAAGTCGTCCCTTGCCCGGGCTGCATATAGTCATGCAGAGTTCTTCGTTACTGAATAGGTTGTCAATGCCTCGGGGTAAAACACTGTTACAGAGACCCGAAGAGCGAGACAAAATGTTCGGATAGGAGGAGTTTGCGCATGATGTCGTCCCACCTGGTGGACTCCGAGGACTCCGCGTCCGGGACCGTCGGCTCTTCCGGAGCTTCCGGTTCCGTCGGCGTCGTCGTGCTCGACGGCCAGACCCTCCCGGTCTCCGATGTCGTCCGGCTCGCCCACGGCACCGCCCGCCCCGTCCCCGCCGACGAAGCGATGAAGCGCGTCGACCGCTCCTGGGGCGCCGCCCGGGAGCTTGCCGCCGCTGGACGGGTCTACGGACGCTCCACCGGCGTCGGCGCCAACCGCAACGAGGACGTTCCCACCGAGGCGGCAGCCGGCCACGGACTGCGGCTGCTGCGCAGCCACGCCGGAGCGATCGGCGAAGTGCTGCCCGCCCGCGAGGTCCGGGCCATGCTCGCCGTACGCGCCAACCAGCTGCTCGCAGGCGGCGCCGGACTGAGGCCCACCGTCGTCACCGCGCTCTGCGAGGCGCTGGAGGCCGGGGCGCACCCGGTCGTCAATGAATTCGGCTCGGTCGGCACCGGCGACATCGCGGCCCTCGCCCAGGCCGGCCTCGCCCTCGCCGGGGAACACCCCTGGCAGGGCCCCGGCGTCGCCCCCGAGCCCCAGCCCCTCGACAACAACGACGCCCTCGCCCTGATCAGCAGCAACGCCCTCACCCTCGGACAGGCCACGCTCGCCCTCGACGAGCTGCGCCGCCTGGTCACCGCCACCCAGGTCGTCGCCGCGCTCTCCCTGCTCGCGGTCGACGGCTCGTACGAGGCCTACGCGGAACCGGTCCACGCGGCCCGCCCCCACCCCGGTTCCTACGATGTCGCCGCCCGGATGCGGGAGCTGCTCGGCGTCCCGGAGCGCCCCGGACCACCGCTCGGCCGGATCCAGGACCCGTACGGATTCCGCTGCCTGCCGCAGATCCACGGGCCCGCGCAGGACGCCGCCGACGCCCTCGAACGGGTTCTCGCCGTCGAGATCAACGCCGCCGCCGAAAACCCGCTCATCTGCCCGGACGCCGGTGCCAATGACAGCCCGGCCGCCTACCACCACGGCGGCTTCTACCTGGCCCAGCTGGCCCTGGCACTCGACCACTTCAGGCTCGCCGTGACCCAGGTCGCCCGGCTCTCCACCTCCCGGCTCTCGGCACTCAACGAGCCGGCCCTCACCCGCCTGCGGCCCTTCCTCGCGGACGGCGAGCCTGCCTCGTCCGGCGTGATGATCCTGGAGTACGCGGCCGGGGCCGCCCTCGGCGATCTGCGCACCTACTCCGCCCCCGCATCGCTCGGCCACGCCGTCCTGTCCCGCGGTGTCGAGGAGCAGGCCAGCTTCGCCTCGCTCGCCGCCCGTCAGACATTGCGGGCCTGCGGCGCGTACCGGCAAGTCGTGGGCTGCGAACTGGTCGCCGCCGTGAGGGCTTTGCGTCAGCGGGATCTGCGCCCCGATCCGGATCTTCCGGTGGGCCGTGCCTTCGTGCTCGCCGATTCTCTGCTCAACGACGACCTCGCGGACCGGCCGCTCACCGATGATGTAAAGGTCGCGGCCGGGGAGCTGCTCGACCAGTACACAGAACTTTGGAGGGGGACGGTATGAGCGAGAGCAGCCCTGCCGCACGACTGCAGCAGCTTTTCGAGGGGCACCGGCTGACACCGACGCAACGGCGCATCGCACACTCCATGGTGCGCAGGGCCGCCGAGGTGCCGTTCCTGTCGAGCGTCGAGCTGGCCGAGCTGGCCGGGGTCAGTCAGCCGTCCGTCACCCGGTTCGCCGTCGCCCTCGGATTCGACGGCTATCCGGCGCTGCGGAGGTATCTGCGGGATGTCGCGCCGGGGCCCGCCGAGCCGGGTGAGGGGGCGGGTGAACGCGCGTACAACGAATACCAGCAGGCTGTCCTCGGCGAGATCGAGAATCTGCAGCACCTCGCCGAGCTGCTCGCCGACCCCGGCCCCGTCGAGCGGGCGGGGCGGCTGCTCGCCGCCTCCCGGCCGCTCCCCGTGCTCGGACTGCGGGCCGCCTCCTCCCAGGCGCGCGGGTTCGGGTACTTCGCGGCCAAGGTCCATCCCGATGTCCGGGTGCTCGACGAGGGCGGCAGCATGCTGCACGACCGGATCGACGCTGTGCGGCGGGCGGGCGCCACGGCGCTGATCTGTTTCGCGCTGCCCCGGCATCCGAAGGAGGTCGTGGACGCCCTCGCGTATGCGCAGGAACAGGGGCTGACCGTGGTGTCGGTCGCCGATTCGGCGTTCGCTCCGGTGGCCAAGCACAGCGACCTGCTGATTCCGGCAGCCGTCGGCACCGGGCTCGCCTTCGACACGGCGTGTGCGCCCATGCTGCTGGGCCGGGTGCTGCTGGAGGCGATGTGCGACGACCTGCCCGATGCGCAGGCGCGGTTGGAGGAGTTCGACGCGCGAGCGGTGGCGCGGGGGCTGTTCGTCGAGTGACGGGCGCGGCGCCGGCCTGATGGGGATCACGTACTGAGGGCGGCCCCACCGACCTCGACGATTCTCAGGCATTGCTCATTTACGGCTATTAATCTCCGGGCCCAGAAGGATCAGAAGGAGCTTCGGAGAGGGGTACGGACGTGGGGCGCGGAGCGCAGTCGTTGGCGAGGGTGGCCGTGATCGTACGGGCCGGAGCCGCACCGCTGTGGTGGCCGGGGCTGCTCGCCGCGGCGATCGGCGCACTGGTGCCGGGGCTCACCGGACGCCGGATCGGGCTGCTGGCCGGAGCGGCGCTGTTCCTGGTCACCGCGGCCGTGGTGGCGCTCGTACGCGGCCGGCGGTACGCGGAACTGGCCACGGGCGCCACCCGCGCAGGGCGGTCCGACTTTCTCCAGGACGGGGCCGTGACCGTACGCAACTGGCGACGCGGGCACCGGTGGTGGCTGCTCGGGGCGTTCCTCGTAGCGGTGGCGAGCGCGTTCCTGCTGCCCGGGGCCGGCGGGATGGTGCTCGCGGGCGCGGGGGCCGGGCTCTGGATCAAGGCCGTCAGGATCGGGCAGCGCGAGCGCCGGGACGACACCCTGTACTGGGTGCGGACCGACTGGGTGGAGCGCGGACGGCCCGCGGGCAAGCGGGTGAAGGGGTATCGGACGACCGGGCCGATGGCGGGTGACGCCGCGCCCGGCGGGGCGCGGCGCCGGCGCTGAGGCCGCCGGGTCAGACCTCCAGCTCGGTCTCGATCCGCTTCAGCTGGTGGCGGGCCATGGCCAGGTTGGCGCGGCCCTTGTCCAGCACCAGGTACAGGAAAAGGCCGTTGCTGCCGCGGGCCTTGAGCAGCCGGATCAGGTGGTACTGACCGCCGAGCGTGATCAGGACGTCCTCGATCTCGTCCTGGAGGCCGAGGTGCTCCATCGTGCGGAGCTTGGCCCGTACGACATCGGTGTTGCCCGCGGCCGCGACCTCCAGGTTGAAGTCCTTGCCGCCGCCGAGGGTGCCCAGCGCCATTCCGCTGGTGTAGTCGACGAGGGCGACACCGAGGGTGCCCTCGATGGACGTCATCGCTTCCTTCAGTGACGCTTCGGTGTTCGCCATGAGTGCTCGTTTCCTTTCCTGGCCGGCCGGGACGACCGGATCCGTGGGTTGTTTCCGGGGTAGGTGGTGTTACGTGCGGTGAGGCAGCGGTCCGGGCTGTGCGGGGCACTGCTCGGGGGCGTGGGCCGGGGGCGCCGGCTGTGCGGCGCGTTCCAGTGCGGTGTCGACCAGTTCGCCGATACGCGTGCCCGCCCGGCGGCCCTCCAGATGGAGCCTGCCGACGTTGATCCGGTCCTCGGCCAGCAGTGTGAGGACGGCCGAGGAGCCTGCGGCGTACGTCGCGATGTAGCCGGTCTCGCCCCGTACGAGAAGTTCGCGGAAGCCGCCCCGGCCGGTCGCGTCCGCCATCCGGATCGCGACGCCGAGCGCGGCCGCGGTCAGTGCGGCGACGCCCTCCGCCTCCACGCCCGGGGTGTCATGGGCCAGGACGAGACCGTCGGTGCTGGCCGCCAGGGCGCCGGAGAGGAGCGGGACCCGGGCCCGTAACCGCTGGAGCTCGGCCAGGACATCCTGTACTTCGGCCTCGGGCACCATCAGCTGTCTCCTCCCGGCACGCTGTCTGAGCGCGCGTATCACAGGGCCTCCAATGCGTCTCGGAGCCGGCGCAGCAGGGCGACGTCGGGGTCGGCCGTGACCTCGGGAAGTGCGACCCGGCCGGGGGTGGTCGCGGCCGGCAGCTCCCGTACCGCTTCGACCAGTCCGGCCGCGGCCAGGCGCCGCAGACCGACCAGTACGTGGAACGCCGGCCTGCCCAGCTTCTGGGCGATGTCCGATGCGGTACGCACCCCGTCCACGAGATCGAGCACGCGGCGCAGGGCCGGTGGAACGGGTGCGTCGACGGGACGGGCCGTCCGTACGAGCGATGCGCTGTCGCCCGCCGCGTCGGGCCAGATCCGCTCCAGCAGTTCCCGGCGCCGGAGCGTCTCGCGCTGCACGGCATCGACGGGGACGGGGCGGACGGGGCCGATCCAATGGGAGACCCCGTAGCGGAAGCGGGCCGGGGTCCGGGTGGGGGCGAGCGCGAAGAACGCCGCGTCGTACAGCGCGCCGAGGTGGCACAGCTCCAGCGCCCCGCCCGGCACCCGCCCGCTGTCCACCAGATAGCGGCCGACCCGCTGCCCGGCGCCCGCCCTGGCGACCGCCTCCCACCAGCCGTCGCGGTGCAGGGCGCCGCCCGTGGTGAGCAGGACGTCTATACCGGGCGTCGCCGGGCTCTCGGCGTGTACCACCTGGCCCTCGGCGAGATAGAGGGTGCCGCGGTCGCGCATCAGGGCGCCGGTGGCGCGTTCGTCGGCGAGGCGCTGCAGCATGGGGGAGAGGGCCGTGACCGGGGCGGGGGCGGTTCTCATGCGAGGACCAGCCGCTCGGCCGTCTCGCCCAGCCGTATCCGGGCGAGGGCCAGATTGCCTTCTGCGCGGTCGAGCCACAGGTGGACGAAGACGCTGCTGTCGAAGGCCGTCTCGACGAAGCGGAGGATGTGGTACCCGGCGCGGGTGGTGACGATGACGTCCTCCACCGGCGGCGGCGCTCCCGCAACGGCCGTTTCCGGTAACGCGGTCGACGGTCCGGTGGCTCCCAGTGCGAAGGCCGGCTGCTCGGCCGCCATCCTCGCGACCTCGGCCGTCTCCGCGGCGGTGGCCTCGTGATCGCCGTTGGGCGATTCGCCGATGGTGCCGAGGGCGAGGCCGCTCGTCCAGTCGACCACCGCGGCGCCGCGGGCACCGGGCAGCCTCATGACTTCGAGCAGGCACTCGTCGATTCCGGGCACGCGCACTCCCCTCCCGACGTGGCGTACGGCTGTGACCCAGAGGCTACGCAACGTGCTCGCCCCAGGTGGAGGTTCTGGCATTTTCCATAGGTACATGCGTAAGGGATCTTCGAAGCGCGTGCTGGAGGTGTGCCGGGGCGCCCTGTGCGCGGGGCGGCCGGGTGCTGTTCGTCCTGCCATTGGCGCGGAACTGTTGACTACGAGTATTCAGGCCATCAGGATGTGAATAGAAGATTTACAAGTTGCGAGGAGGCATTGCCATGTCAGGACCCCGCCCCGTACGGGCACCGCGCGGTACGGAACTGAGCGCCCTGGGATGGCAGCAGGAGGCCGCCCTGCGCATGCTGCAGAACAACCTCGACCCCGAGGTCGCCGAGCACCCCGACAAGCTCGTCGTCTACGGCGGCACCGGCAAGGCGGCCCGCGACTGGCGCTCGTTCGACGCGATGGTGCGCACGCTGCAGACGCTCAAGCAGGACGAGACGATGCTCGTCCAGTCCGGGCGTCCGGTCGGCGTCATGCAGACGCACGAGTGGGCGCCGCGCGTACTGATCGCCAACTCCAACCTGGTGGGCGACTGGGCGAACTGGGAGGAGTTCCGCCGCCTGGAGGCGCTCGGGCTCACCATGTACGGCCAGATGACCGCCGGATCGTGGATCTACATCGGTACGCAGGGCATCCTGCAGGGCACGTACGAGACGTTCGCCGCCGTCGCGGCGAAGAAGTTCAACGGGACGCTGGCCGGCACGATCACCCTGACCGCCGGACTCGGCGGCATGGGCGGCGCCCAGCCGCTCGCCGTGACCATGAACGACGGTGTCGCGATCTGTATCGACTGCGACCCGCGCGCCATCGAGCGCCGGATCGAGCACCGCTACCTGGATGTGCGCGCCGACTCCCTGGAGCACGCGCTCCAGCTGGCCACCGAGGCCAGGGACGCCCGCAAGCCGCTCTCCATCGGTCTGCTGGGCAACGCGGCGGAGCTGCTGCCGCGGATGCTCGCCGAGGGCGCACCGATCGACATCGTCACCGACCAGACCAGCGCGCACGACCCGCTCTCGTACCTCCCGCTCGGTGTCGACTTCGACGACATGGCCTCGTACGCCGCCGAGAAGCCCGCCGACTTCACACAGCGCGCGCGGGAGTCGATGGCCAAGCACGTCGAGGCGATGGTCGGCTTCATGGACGCCGGGGCCGAGGTCTTCGACTACGGCAACTCGATCCGTGGCGAGGCCCAACTTGCCGGGTATGCGCGGGCCTTCGACTTCCCGGGCTTCGTTCCCGCCTACATCCGGCCGCTCTTCTGCGAGGGCAAGGGCCCGTTCCGCTGGGCGGCGCTCTCCGGTGAGGCGTCCGACATCCACAAGACCGACAAGGCGATGCTCGAACTCTTCCCGGAGAACGAGTCCCTGCACCGCTGGATCAAGATGGCCGGTGAACGCGTCCACTTCCAGGGGCTGCCCGCCCGGATCTGCTGGCTCGGTTACGGCGAGCGCGACCGGGCCGGCGAGCGGTTCAACGACATGGTGGCCTCCGGCGAGCTGGCCGCTCCGCTGGCCATCGGGCGCGACCACCTGGACTGCGGCTCCGTGGCCTCCCCGTACCGGGAGACCGAGGCCATGCTCGACGGGTCCGACGCGATCGCCGACTGGCCGCTGCTGAACGCCATGGTCAATGTGGCGTCGGGGGCCTCCTGGGTCTCCATCCACCACGGCGGCGGCGTCGGGATGGGGCGCTCCATCCACGCCGGGCAGGTGACCGTCGCCGACGGTACGAAGCTGGCGGGCGAGAAGATCCGCCGGGTGCTCACCAATGACCCGGGCATGGGCGTCATCCGGCACGTCGACGCCGGGTACGACATCGCGGAGTCCGTCGCCGCGGACAAGGGCGTGCGCGTACCGATGACGGAGGGGCAGTGACCCGGGAGGACGACGGTGGGGCAGTGACCCGGGAAAGGGGCGGGGCCGGGGACGGCGCACCGTCGTTCCAGGCCATGTGGCGCGAACTCCTGCCGGTCGGCCGGCATCAGGACAGCGGGGGCTATCGCCGCTACGCCTGGACCGGGGCCGATGCCGACTGCCGTGCCTGGTTCCGGGCGCAGGCCGAGGCGCGCGGGCTCACCTACGAGGTCGACCGGAACGGCAATCAGTGGGCCTGGCTCGGTGACCCCCTCGCGGGGGACGCCGTGGTCACCGGATCGCATCTCGACTCCGTACCGGACGGCGGCGCCTTCGACGGGCCGCTCGGTGTGGTCTCCTCCTTCGCCGCACTCGACGAACTTCGCCGCAGGGGAGCGGAGTTCACCCGGCCGCTGGCCATCAGCAACTTCGGTGACGAGGAGGGGGCCCGCTTCGGGCTCGCCTGTGTGGGCTCCCGGCTCGCCGCCGGACAGCTGACCGTCGAGGCGGCACACCGGCTCCGCGACGGTGACGGCATCACCCTGCCGCAGGCCATGGAGGCGGCCGGATACGATCCCGACACCATCGGCCCCGACCCCGAACGGCTCGCCCGAATCGGCGCGTTCGTCGAGCTCCATGTCGAGCAGGGGCGCGCCCTCGACCTCACCGGTGACCCGGTCGGCATCGCTTCCGCGATCTGGCCGCACGGGCGCTGGAGGTTCGACTTCCGGGGCGAGGCCAACCACGCGGGCACCACCCGGCTGGTCGACCGGCGCGACCCGATGCTCACGTACGCCGAGACCGTGCTGGCCGCCCGCCGCGAGGCGGAGCTCGCCGGAGCCGTCGCCACCTTCGGCAAGATCAGCGTCGAGCCGAACGGTGTCAACGCCATCCCCTCCCTCGTCCGCGGCTGGCTCGACTCCCGCGCCGCCGACCAGGACCGCCTCGACGCCGTGGTCGGCGGCATCGAGCGGGCCGCCCGGGAGCACGCCGAGCGGGCCGGGATCGACCTCGATGTCGTACGGGAGTCCTTCACGCCCGTGGTGGAGTTCGAGCACGCCCTGCGTGACGAGCTCGGCAAGATCCTGACGGGCCGGGGCGACGCCGATCGCGCCGTACCCGTCCTCGGCACCGGCGCCGGACACGACGCGGGTATTTTGTCCGCTTCAGTCCCTACCGCCATGCTGTTCGTTCGGAACCCCACCGGGATCTCGCACTCGCCGGCCGAGTACGCCGCCGAGGACGACTGCGTGGCCGGGGTGATCGCTCTCGCCGATGTACTGGAAGGTCTCGCGTGCAGCTGACAACAAAACCGACGGGCACGCCCGTCACCGTGACGTACTGGTTGTCCCACGCCTGGCTCGGCACCCATGTCGAGCCGGGCGTCGCCCTGGACGTGTCCGGCGGGATCGTCGCGGGCGTCCGCACCGGCGTCGCCGCCCCGCCGCCGGGCGCCACCGTGCTGCGCGGGCTCACCCTCCCCGGGCTCGCCAACACCCACTCGCACGCCTTCCACCGCGCCCTGCGCTCCACCGTCCAGGTCGGCTCCGGCACCTTCTGGACGTGGCGCGAGACCATGTACCAGATCGCCTCCCGGCTCACCCCCGATTCGTACTACGACCTCGCCCGTGCCGTGTATGCCGAAATGGCTCTGGCCGGTATCACCGCGGTCGGCGAATTCCACTATCTGCACCACGCTCCGGGCGGCACCCCGTACAGCAACCCGAACGCGATGGGCGAGGCGCTGATCGCGGCGGCGGGCGAGGCCGGTATCCGGATCACGCTGCTGGACACCGCCTATCTCTCCGCCGGATTCGGCCGGCGCCCCACCCAGTACCAGGAGCCCGACCAGCACCAGCTGCGCTTCTCCGACACCACCGCGGACGCCTGGGCCGAGCGCGCCTCCCTCCTCAAGGGCAGTGACCACGCCCTGATCGGCGCGGCCATCCACTCCGTACGCGCCGTCCCCGCCGCGCAGCTCGCCACCGTGGCCGCCTGGGCCGAGGAGCGGCAGGCCCCGCTCCATGTCCACCTCTCCGAACAGACCGCGGAGAACGACGCCTGCCTCGCCGCCCACGGCTGCACGCCCACCCGGCTCCTCGCCGACCACGGGGTCCTCGGCCCGCGCACCACCGGCATCCACAACACCCACCTCACCGGCGAGGACATCACGCTCCTCGGCTCCTCGGCGACCGGCACCTGCATGTGCCCCACCACGGAACGCGACCTCGCCGACGGAATCGGTCCGGCCGTCGCCCTCCAGCGCGCCGGCTCGCCGCTCTCCCTCGGCAGCGACAGCCATGCCGTGATCGACCTCTTCGAAGAGGCCCGGGCGATGGAGCTCAACGAGCGGCTGCGCACCCGGGCGCGCGGTCACTGGACGGCGGCCGCACTGCTGCGCGCCGCGACCGTCGACGGGCATGCCGCGCTCGGCCGGCCCCGGGCGGGCATCATCGAACCCGGTGCACCCGCCGATCTGGTGACCGTTGCCCTGGACTCCGTCAGAACTGCGGGGCCGGTGCCCCGGCTCGCTGCCGAAACAGCCGTATTCGCCGCCTCCGCAGCTGATGTGCGGCACACGGTCGTGGCAGGCCGGCACATCGTCCGTGACGGGCAGCACACGCTGGTCGAGGACGTTCCCGCAGCACTCGCCTCGGCCATCGGCGCACTGCACCGCTGAGCGCACCGCCCCGGAGACCGTCGATCCGGAGACCGCCGTGCGGGGCGCCCTGACCGGCGCCCCGCAGGCCCACCGACGGGCCGCCCCGCAAGCCGATACGCAAGGAGAGCAGTCTCCCGATGACGACGACCGCCATCACCAACATCGCCAGTCTGGTCACCAACGACCCCTCCCTCTACGTGGATTCCCCCCTGGGTCTGATCCGGGACGCGGCAGTCGTCATCGAGGGCGACCGGGTCGTCTGGACCGGTGAGTCAAGCAAAGCACCCGCCACTGACAACGCCGTCGACGCGGGCGGCCGGGCGGCGATCCCCGGCTTCGTCGACTCCCACTCCCACCTCCTGTTCGCGGGCGACCGCACCGAGGAGTTCAACGCCCGGATGTCCGGCCGCCCCTACAGCGCGGGCGGTATCAGGACCACGGTCGCCGCCACCCGCGCCGCCACCGACGGCGAACTCTCCGCCAACGTCGCCCGCTACCTCGCCGAGGCGCTGCGCCAGGGCACCACCACCGTCGAGACCAAGTCCGGCTACGGCCTCACCGTCGAGGACGAGGCCCGTGCTCTGCGCATCGCGGCTCAGCACACCGAAGAGGTCACCTACCTCGGCGCCCACATCGTCTCCCCGGACTACGCCGACGACCCGGCAGGCTACGTCGACCTGGTCACCGGAGCGATGCTCGACGCCTGTGCCCCGTACGCCCGTTGGGTCGACGTCTTCTGCGAGAAGGGCGCCTTCGACGGCGACCAGGCCCGCGCCATCCTCACCGCCGGCCGCGCCAAGGGCCTGCACCCCCGCGTCCACGCCAACCAGCTCGGCCACGGCCCCGGGGTCCAGCTCGCCGTCGAGCTCGACGCCGCGTCCGCCGACCACTGCACCCACCTCACCGATGCGGACGTCGACGCCCTGGCCCAGGGCAACACCGTCGCCACCCTGCTTCCCGGTGCCGAGTTCTCCACCCGCGCCACCTGGCCGGACGCCCGCCGCATCCTCGACGCGGGCGCCACCGTAGCGCTCTCCACCGACTGCAACCCGGGCTCGTCGTTCACGTCCTCCATGCCCTTCTGCATCGCCCTCGCCGTACGCGACATGGGCATGACCCCGGACGAGGCCCTCTGGTCCGCCACCGCGGGCGGCGCGGCGGCCCTGCGCCGTACGGACATCGGCCGCATCACCCCCGGCGCCCGCGCCGACCTGGTCCTCCTCGACGCACCCAGCCATGTCCACCTCGCCTACCGGCCGGGCGTCCCGCTGGTCCACGCGGTCTGGCAGCACGGCGAGCGCGTCGTCTGAGCGCCGGCCGACACGGCACCGCGTCTGTGACAAGGCGGTGGTGAACACCTCGCCCAGCCCCATGACGCTCCGTCAAACATGCGGAAGGACCCGCCCTTTGCCGGGCAGGTCCTTCCGCATGGGGCTCGCGGTGCGCCGTGCGGGTGTTCCGCGGGCGGGCGATAGGCCCTCACTCCTCCAGCGTCAGGCCCTTTCTGAGCTTGACCAGCGTGCGGGAGAGCAGCCGCGACACATGCATCTGGGAGATGCCCAGCTCCTCACCGATCTCCGACTGCGTCATATTGGCGACGAACCGGAGCGAGAGGATGGTGCGGTCGCGGCCCGGCAGTGAGGCGATCAGCGGCTTCAGGGACTCGACGTACTCGATGCCTTCGAGTCCGTGGTCCTCGTAGCCGATACGGTCCGCCAGCGCGCTTTCGTGCTCGTCCTCCTCGGGCTTGGCGTCCAGCGAACTCGCGGTGTACGCGTTGCTCGCGGCCATGCCCTCGACGACCTCGTCGTTGGTGATGCCGAGGCGGTCGGCGAGCTCGCCCACGGTGGGTGAACGATCCAGCTTCTGGGCGAGCTCGTCGCCCGCCTTGGCCAGGTCGAGCCGCAGCTCCTGCAGTCGGCGCGGTACGCGCACGGACCAACTGGTGTCGCGGAAGAAGCGCTTGATCTCGCCGACGATGGTCGGCATCGCGAACGTCGGGAACTCCACGCCCCGGCTGAGCTCGAAGCGGTCGATCGCCTTGATCAGGCCGATGGTGCCGACCTGGATGATGTCCTCCATCGGTTCGCTGCGGGAGCGGAACCGGGAGGCGGCGAACTTGACCAGGGCCAGGTTCAGTTCGACGAGCGTATTGCGGACGTACGAGTACTCGTGGGTGCCCTCTTCGAGGGATTCGAGCCGCGCGAAGAGCGTCTTCGACAGGGCCCTGGCGTCCAGCGGCCCCACTTCGTCGTAGGGCGGGATCTCGGGAAGTCCTTCGAGACCGTCGGTGATGCCGTAGTTGTCGACACTGTCGACGGCGGTGCTGCTGGTGCTGCTGGTGCGCGTGCCGTCTCCGGCGTTCGCGGCGGGGGAGTCTGAGTGGGTCAGTCCCTGAGGACATGCTGACGTCGCATCGTGGGTACGCGGTCCGTCGAGCCGGGGTGACATGATCGCCTCCATCGTTCTCGGCATATGGCTGCCGATGCCCATACGTGTTTCCTGCGGTGAAGCGGCGCCTCCAAAGCCGACCGTGTTTTGGGTGTCCCCCTACCCTTACCCGGTTCGGACGGGCAGTTACAAGCTCCAATTGGGGCTATATGTCCGGTTTGTTGAGGTCTTCGGCTACCACGTGGCGTACGGAACGCGTACTGTTTCAAGAACGTCAGCGACGGCTGCAACGAATCTGCGCACGCTGATACGCAGGCAGTGACGACGGCGAAGAGGGATGGGCATGGACCGCGGGACGGTCGGCAGTGCGAACCGGGGTCGGCTTCAGGTCGAGGCCCGCACCGAGGGGCGCAGCGAGGTCGTGACGCCGGTGGGTGAGCTGGATCACCATACGGCGGATCTGCTGCGGGAACCCCTGGAGAGTGCGGTCGAGCAGGGGCGAGTACGTCTGGTGGTCGACTGCTCGCGACTCGAATTCTGTGATTCCACCGGGCTCAATGTGCTGCTCGGTGCCCGCCTCAAGGCGGAGGCGGCCGGGGGAGGAGTCCATTTGGCCGGAATGCTGCCGGTGGTGGCGCGGGTCTTCGAGATCACCGGGGCCGAGGCGGTCTTCACCGTCCACGACTCCCTGGAAGCGGCCCTGGACACCTGATCGTGGCGCGTTTCGCGGCCCCGGGTGCCTCATGTGTTGCCCGTGTCACGCGATCCGTGCGGACGAAGCGGGTGTTGTCGCGATTCGGCCGGGCAGGAGACACCCGGCGGAGTCGTGGGCGGCCCGCGCACTCTGTATCTGTACTTGTAACTGTTCAATGGCGACATGGTGAATCGGTGAGGTGAAGCGCTGATGAGCACCACCCGGCAGCATCCGCCGGGCGACCTCGGCCGCGAGCCGGAGGACGTCGGCGTGGGCGCACGCGCGGACGCGGGCGCCGACGCGGCTTCCCCCGAGACGGTCGAGCGGCAGTGGCGCACGTTGTCGCTGCGGGGAGTCGGCGGCATCGTGCCGACGGCCCGCGACTTCGCCCGCCAGGCGCTTCACGACTGGGGCTGGCTCCCTGCGACGAGCGCCGACGGACGGGCCGCCGCCGAGGACGTCCTGCTGGTCGTCTCCGAACTGGTCACCAACGCCTGTCTGCACGCGGACGGTCCGGAAGAGCTGCGTATCGCCTGCACGGCGAAGGTGTTGCGGGTGGAGGTCGTCGACGGGGGCGCGGGGCAGCCCGCACCGCGCACCCCGCACCGGGCCGGCCGGCCCGGTGGGCACGGCATGTTCATCGTGCAGCGGCTCTGCCTGGACTGGGGTGTTCTGAGGGTGGCGGGCCGAGCAGGCAAAACCGTCTGGGCGGAGCTGGCCGCCCCCGCGTAGTCGCTGGTTCGGGACATGGGGGCGCATGGCCCCGCATTTGCACCTTTGAAGAGCGCGCCGGATCGGCGCGCTCTTTGTCTTCCCTCCACAAGGCCCCAGGCGTACCTTGAGCGCCCGATCTGATGTGTCGTCAGTAACTTGCGTCGGCGAGAGACGGCGCACGGCGACTTCCGGCATGAGGGGAACTCAAGGTGTCCTACCAGAAGCGAACAGCTCTCGCGCTGGCGTCCGCGCTGGCGGGCACGGTGGTGCTGATGGCCGCGCCCGCCGCCCACGCCACGGTCGTTGACGTCAATTACCAGTGCAAGACCCCGATCGGGGACAAGAGTGCCGTGTCTCCCATCGACATCAAGAGCGTCAAGAGCGGCGGAGGCTACAAGCTCACGATGTCCTTCCAGAAGGGCGTCTCGTCCAGCCCCGTCGAACTGGGCAAGGGTGCGATGAGCCCCAGCGCGGTCATCAAGGTGGGGGGCGCGGACCCGGGCCAGGTCCAGGTCTCCGGTGCGCCGAACTCCGCCGCCATCCCCGCCAACACCCCCATCAAGATCAGTGACCTGTCGGGTACGTACACCCCGAAGAAGAGCGGCAAGGTCGACTTCACCGCCGGTGTGCTGACCATCAAGGCGCTGGGTACGACCACGACCTGCACCCCCTCCAACAACCCGGGGCCGTCGCTCCAGCTCGATGTGACGGCCGCGGGCAACGCGCAGAGCACCCCGGACAACGGCGGGCAGCTGCCGAAGACCGGTCCGCTCGACTCGGCCGTGGCGCTCGGCACGCTCGGCGGCACGGTGCTGCTGACCGGTGCGGCCGGGGTGCTCTGGCTGACCAGGCGCGGGCAGGGGGCCGTGCGCCGATAGGGCGTTTCCTCAGGATCGGGCCGGATCCGGAAGGGACGCCCCGGCCCCACGATCCCGCCGCCGCCGTCACGCACCAGGGAGCTGCCCATGCCGTCGCCGACCGGTCACGCCGCCCGACTCGTCCTCGCCGTACTGCTGTTCACCTTCGTCATGACTCCGGTGGCCGGCGCCGCGGCCCGGCGGCCGACGCCCGCGAGCACCGCGTCGTGGACGGCGCAGCCCGCGGGGAACGGTTCCGGCACGGACGGCGGCCGACCGTACTTCTATCTGGAGGGCCCGCCCGGCACCGTTCTCCAGGACCGGCTCTCCGTCACCAACTCCGGTACGGCACCGGTCACCGTGCGGCTGCGCGGCGCCGACGCGTACAACGCCGAGGACGGCGACCCCGCGGTACGCGGCGGCAAGGGCTCCACCGGGACCGGCGCCTGGCTGCGGACCGCCGCTGCCCAGGTGACCGTGCCGGCCCGCACCCGCGCCGATGTGCCGTTCTCCGTCACGGTGCCGACGGGCGCGACGCCCGGCGACCACCCCGGTGCGATCGTCGTGCGGAGCGGCGACCGCTCGGTGGGCGTACGGGTCCAACTGCGGGTCGGCGGGCCGACGCTGGCTGCGCTCACCGTCGAGGACGTCACCGTGTCCGGGCGGACCATCCACTACACGCTGGTCAACCGCGGCAACACGGCGCTGGCCCCGCGGATCGCCGTCGGCGCCGACGGAGTGTTCGGGACGCTGCTGCGGCGCGAGGCGCGCACGCTGCCGGTGGAGCTGCTGCCCGGACAGCGCGTCAGGCTCAGCGAACCGTGGCGGGATGCCCCGGCCCTCGACTCGGTGACCGTACGGCTGCGCGTCACGGCGGCAGGGGGCGCGCACAGTGAGGCGACGGCCCGTGCGGTCTTCGTCCCGTGGGCGCCGGTGACCGGCGGTGCACTGCTGCTCCTGGCCGCCGTCGCCGCGGGCGCGTACGCGTACCGGCTCCGGCGCTCACGCAGACGGCCACCGGACGACGGCGGGCCCGGACGGTCCTCGGGTGTTCAACAGCACTCGGAGAGAAGGAACTTGGTGAAGGCGGGAGCGGAATCGTGACTCGACAGGCCGGACCGGCATCACTTCAAAGCGGCAGCCACCGGTGGGCGGCCGCGCTGCTCGGCGCCCTGCTGCCCGTCCTGCTGATGCTCTCCGCGACCGGCGCCGACGCGGCGGTTACGAGGGCCGCGGACGCGAAGCCCGTGGTCACCCTCTCCAAGCAGCAGGCGGGCAAGGGTGGTGACATCACCGTCAAGGGCAGCGGCTGGCGCCCGAACACGCTGCTGATGATGCTGATCTGCGGACAGTCCACGCCGGACCGCGGTGTGATCGGCGGTACCAACTCCTGTGCCAATGCCGAGGGCCGTGCCGTCACCACCGGCACCGAGGGCGGCTTCAGCAAGAAGATGCCGGTCACCGAGCCGCCCGCACCCTGCCCCTGCGTGGTGCATGTCGCCACCGTCACCGGGGAACAGGCCACCGCCGACGCCGTGTTCGTCGTCGCCGGCCACCCGGTCGCCGAGCTGCCGAAGGAGAGCGAGGGGGGCAGGCTCGCGGTGCTGGCCACCACCCGGCTCGAGGGCGACAGCGGAATCCTCACCTGGTTCGGCGCCCCGCCCTCCCGGCAACTGGTCTTCACCGTGGGCAATCTCGGCTCCGCTCCCGTCAAGGACCCTGTCTTCCGGATCGGCACCGCGCACGGCGTCTTCGCCCTGCAGTGGGAGGAGCGGCAGTGGCGCGGCACCATTGAGCCCGGCCGCAAGGCGCAGATCAAGCTGCCGGTCGAACTGACGGCGGGCGCCCACGGCGACTACCAGGTCTCGCTGAAGTACGGCAGCAAGGTGCTGGCCGAGCAGCCGTGGGGGGTCGGCCGCCCCTGGGGAGTCACGCTCTTCTGGATCCTGCTGTGCGTCGTCGTACCGGCCGCCGTGTTCCGGATCGGCATGGCGATCGTCGACAGAGTACGCCCCCGCACCTCGCGCACCCCGGTCCGCGCCGGGCGCCACCGCCATCCGCAACTGGCCGATGTGACCGCCAGGCTCCCGAAGCTGCGCCGCGCACCGGGGCCCGCTGAGAGCCCCGCGGCAGCGCCCACCACCACGGCTGCGCTGCCATGGTTCACACCCGATTCCGCACCGTCAGAGAACAGACCGACGACGAAGGGACATTCGTGAGTACGCAACGCAGGACGGTCGCGGCGGGAGTCGCGATGATGCTCGGCGGCGCGGGCATGCTGCTGGCCGCGAGTCCGGCCCAGGCCGCCGACATCTCGTACAAGACGGAGTGCATTCCCCCGCCCATCTCCGGGCTGCCGCCCGTGCAGGGCACCACCAAGGTGCAGTTGACCGCGCCGGCCGAGGCGAAGGTCGGGGACACCGTCGAGGTGGTGTGGAAGACGGTCGAGGCCGCTTCCAGGAACCCCGACGTCCTCGACCTGGAGAAGGACACGGTCAAGCCGACCGGCACCATCAAGGTGGGCGGCGCGGCCACGGGCACCCTGCAGATGGAAGGGCCGCGGCAGAACCCGCCGATCCCCAAGAACAGCGCCATGGTGCTGTCCGACATGAAGGGCACACTGAAGCTGGAGAAGGCCGGTGAGATCACGCTGACACCGGACGCCTACAACATCAACGTCTCCAAACCGATCTCCACGGACACCAAGTGCACCCCGAAGGAGACCGTGCAGCCGGGCGCGACCATCAAGGTCACGGACGGCGGCGGATCCACGACCGCGGGCGGCACGACCACCGGTTCCACCACCGGTTCCACCACCGGTTCCACCACCGCGGGCGGTACGACGACCGCGGGCGGTACGACTGCGGGCACGACCGCCGGCGGTACGGACACGGGCGGCACGGACTCCGGCGGCACGACGACCGCGGGCGGCACCACCTCGGGCTCCGGCGGAGGGCAGACCGACTTCCCCGGCAAGGAGGTCTCGGTCAACTTCGCCTGTACGTCCCCGGGGCCGGCCGGCATCGCCTCCAAGGTGACGATCAACGCGAAGAAGAGCGGCGGGAGTTACGCACTCACGGTCAAGACGGCCAAGGGCGTGATGGACAGCCCCGCCGCGCTGCCCGCCGGTGCGCTCAAGCCGTCCATGGACGTCGTCATCGGCGGCGCCGACAAGGGCTCGGTGAAGGTCACCGGACCCGCCAACGCCACACCGCTGGAGCAGGGCAAGCCGGTCGATCTGTCCGACATGACCGGAACCTACAAGCCGGGCGCGTCCGGGAAATCCACGCTCAGCCCCGGCACCCTGACGATCGATGTCACCCTGGGCTCCTCGAAGATCAACATCCCCTGCAAGGTCAAGGGTTCGGTGACCCCGTCGCTGGAACTCGACACCACAGCCCAGCAGGGCGGCGCCTCCGGAGGCACCACCACGGGCTCCACGGGCTCCACGGCAGGCGGCACGGACTCCGGCGGTGGACTGGCCGCCACCGGGGCCGAGGACAACGGCACCCTGCGCGCACTCGGCCTGGTCGCGGGGACGGCGATCCTGCTGGGCGGCGCCGTGTTCACCTTCACCCCGTGGCGCAGGCTGCGCGGCACCAGGTGAGCTGAGCTCCGTACGAATGCACGCGAGGGGCCGTTGCACCGATGTGTCGGTGCAACGGCCCCTCGTGCAGCCGGGTTCGGTGTGTCAGCGCACGTCGCCCATGAGCTGCTTGACCTTGCCGCGGTACATGAAGACCGCGGCACCCGCGGCAACGGCGAGGATGGCCTCAAATGTGACCACGCCGGTGCCGTTGAGCTCCACACCCGCGATGGACAGCAGACCCGTGATGCAGTCACCGGCGGTGACGGCCAGGAACCAGACACCCATCATCTGGCTGGCGTACTTGGCCGGAGCCATCTTCGTGGTGACGGAGAGACCCACCGGGGACAGTGTCAGCTCGGCGACCGTCTGGACGAAGTAGATCGCGACCAGCCACATCGCGGCGGCCTTGTGGCCGTCGGTCGCGATCGTCAGCGGCATCAGGAAGAGGAAGAACGACGCACCGACCAGCACCAGGCCGGAGCTGAACTTCACGATGGTGCTGGGCTCCTTGCCGCGGCGGTTCAGCGACAGCCAGAAGGCGGCGAAGAGCGGGGCCAGCGCCATGATCAGGACCGGGTTGACCGACTGGTACCAGGAGACCGGGAAGTTCCAGCCGAAGACGCTGTTGTCGGCCGAGGTGTCGGCGAAGATCGCGACCGTCGAACCGCCCTGGTCGTAGATCATCCAGAAGATGGCGGCGGCGACGAAGAACCAGATGTAGCCGGACATCTTCGACTGCTCGGTGGCGCTGAGCTCCTTGTCGCGCTTGATGCGCGCCAGGACGACGACCGGAATGACCAGGCCCGCGACGGTGATGGGGACCAGGAGCCAGTTGAGCGTGTAGACGCCGGTGACGACCGTGACGATGTAGAAGACGGCCGCGACGGCCAGCCAGATCATGCCCTTGCGCAGCGTGCTCGCCCGCTCGGCGACGGACAGCGGCTTCGGGACGACGAGGCTGCGCTCGTTCAGGTGGCGGGTGCCCATCAGGAACTGGGCGAGGCCGAGTCCCATGCCGACCGCGGCGAGCGCGAAGCCCAGGTGCCAGTTGACGTTCTCACCGACGGTGCCGATGATCAGCGGCGCCGCGAAGGCACCCGCGTTGATGCCCATGTAGAAGATCGTGAAGCCGCCGTCGCGGCGCGGGTCGTCCGGGCCGTCGTAGAGGTGGCCGACCATCGTCGAGATGTTGGACTTCAGCAGACCGGAGCCGATGGCGACCAGTCCGAGACCGGCGAAGAAGGTGCCCTGCAAGGGCAGCGCCAGCGCCAGGTGGCCGATCATGATGATCGCACCGGCGACGGCGACGGTCTTGCGGGGACCCCAGACACGGTCGCCGAACCAGCCGCCGGGCATGGCGAGCAGGTAGACCAGCGACACGTAGACCGAATAGATCGCCGTGGCCGTGGCCGGGTTCATGTGAAGCCCGTTGGGGGCGATCAAGTAGAGGGGGAGCAGTGCCCTCATGCCGTAGTAGCTGAAGCGCTCCCACATCTCGGTCATGAAGAGAGTGGCCAGGCCGCGGGGGTGGCCGAAGAAGGTCTTCTCGGATCCAGAAGTACTGGCCGGGTCCTTCGTCAGGCTGGACGCCATGGTCGATCCTTGCTCGCTCGGGACGCGACGCCTCGTGAGCGTGACGCGCCCGGTGGGGGGAGGCCGGCACCGACACAAGGCCATGCCCCACCCCAACGCCTGACAGGGGATTCGTCCCGACCGCCGGACTCGTCGAGGAGCCGACTGACGAAGACGGGGACCGACCGCATCGGGATCCACGCCCGGTGCGCATCCTCGCGTTCCGGGCCCGGCCACAGGTCATTCACTGAATTCACGACTGGCGGGCACCAGCCGGCAGAACAAAAGAGACCCTCGGCGCTAAAAGCTGCCCAAGGGTCCTTGAGTAGTGCAACAGGCGTCGAGCAACCATACGACACGACACTGCCGGATATGAATGGACTTGAGAGATGGATCACAGGTCGCGATGGAGTCACGCTCCCATATTCGAAGGCCCTTCTCTGTTTTCCTCACGGACCCGCAGGGCTTTTCGATCACCTCACAGCACCCGCCCTGCGCGGACTACCATCACTCCATGACCCGTGTACTGCTCGCCGAGGACGACGCATCCATCTCGGAGCCACTGGCCCGCGCCCTGCGTCGGGAGGGTTACGAGGTCGAGGTCCGCGAAGACGGTCCGACCGCTCTCGACGCCGGCCTCCAGGGCGGGATCGACCTGGTCGTACTCGACCTGGGCCTGCCCGGGATGGACGGCCTCGAAGTTGCCCGCAGGCTCCGTGCCGAAGGCCACACCGTGCCGGTCCTGGTGCTGACCGCCCGCGCCGACGAGGTGGACACCGTCGTCGGCCTGGACGCGGGCGCCGACGACTACGTCACCAAGCCCTTCCGCCTGGCCGAACTGCTCGCCCGCGTCCGGGCCCTGCTGCGTCGTGGTGCCACCGAACCCGCTCCGCAGCCCGCCACCCACGGCGTCAGGATCGACGTCGAGTCGCACCGGGCCTGGATGGGCGACGAGGAACTCCAGCTCACCGCCAAGGAGTTCGACCTGCTGCGGGTCCTGGTCCGCGACGCCGGCCGGGTCGTCACCCGTGACCAGCTGATGCGCGAGGTCTGGGACACCACCTGGTGGTCGTCGACCAAGACCCTCGACATGCACATCTCCTGGCTCCGCAAGAAGCTCGGTGACGACGCGGCCAACCCCCGCTACATCGCGACCGTACGGGGCGTCGGCTTCCGCTTCGAGAAGAGCTGACGTACAGAAGCACTCATGCGCCGCAGACTGATCAACTCCACGCTCGCCGTGGTGCTCGTGGTGATCGCCGTCTTCGGCGTCTCCCTCGTCATCGTCGAGAGCCGCACCATCAGCAACAGCGCCCAGGAGAGTGTCGACTCCGAGGCGCTGCGGCTGATCAGCGTCGTCGAGAGCCGGCTCCTGGGGGCGGAGCGGATCAACCCCGCGCTGCTGGCCGAGCAGATCTCCAGCAAGCGCTACGCACTGGTCAAGATCCCCGGACGTGCCCCCCTCGAAGTCGGTACGCGCCCCACCGGCAGGGTGATCAGCAGCACGGCCGAGGGGGAGCACGGCGAGCGCGTCACCGTCGAGGAATCCAGCACCGCCGTCACCCGTGAGGTCGGCCGCACCCTGATGATCATCGGTGCGGTGGCGCTGCTGGCCATCGTCTCGGCCGTGCTCCTCGCCGTACGTCAGGCCAACAAGCTGGCCTCGCCGCTGACGGACCTCGCCGAGACCGCCGAACGCCTGGGCTCCGGCGATCCACGACCGCGCCACAAGCGGTACGGAGTGCCGGAGCTGGACCGGGTCGCCGACGTCCTGGACTCCTCCGCCGAGCGGATCGCCCGGATGCTGACCGCGGAACGCCGGCTGGCCGCCGACGCCTCGCACCAGCTCCGTACGCCGCTGACCGCGCTCTCCATGCGGATCGAGGAGATCTCGGTCACCGACGACCCGGACACGGTGAAGGAGGAGGCGAACATCGCCCTCACCCAGGTCGAGCGGCTCACCGATGTGGTGGAGCGGCTGCTGACCAACGCCCGCGATCCGCGTACCGGCTCCGCCGTCGTCTTCGACCTCGACGAGGTCGTCAAGCAGCAGATCGAGGAGTGGCGCCCGGCCTACCGGGGCGAGGGCCGCGCCATCGTCCGCTCCGGAAAGAAGGGGCTGCGGGCCGTCGGCACGCCGGGCGCGGTCGCCCAGGTGCTGGCCGCACTGATCGAGAACTCACTGATGCACGGCGGCGGCACGGTCGCGCTGCGCACCCGGGTCACCGGCAATCAGGCGGTGATCGAGGTCACGGACGAGGGCCCGGGCGTGCCCCCCGATCTCGGCGCCAGGATCTTCGAGCGGACGATCAGCGGCCGCAACTCCACCGGCATCGGCCTCGCGGTCGCCAGGGATCTCGCGGAGGCGGACGGCGGCCGCCTCGAACTGCTTCAGCAGCAGCCACCGGTCTTCGCCCTGTTCCTCAGCCGGGTGGCCCTCAAGAGACAGGAACCGGAACGCCCTGTGCGGTGAGCGCGTGCGGTGGGTGGCTACCGCCGCACCGAATCCGCCTCGACCCGCGGCACCTGCTCCGTTCGCCCCTGCTTCAGGAACCCCTCCGCGCTCAGCACGGTCTCCTTCGCGGGCAGCGCCTTGAACACCCACGTCCGGTAGGACCAGAAGCGGAACAGCGTCGCGATGCCGATCCCGAGGATCTTGAAGACATTGCTCTGGAACGGGGTGTCCCACCCGAACCCGTACGTCGCCACGTACAGCACACCATTCTCGATGACCGCACCCACACCGCTGAACAGCAGGAACAGCGTCAGCTCCCGGGTCCGTCCGCTCTTGTCACGGTCCCGGTACGTCCAGTAGCGGAAGCCGATGTAATTGAAGAGGATGGCGACGAACGTGCCCAGCAGACCTGCCCGCACCACCTGAAGGTCCGTGGTGCGCCAGAGCAGGTTGGATACCGCGATATTGACCACCAGGCCGAGTGCGCCGACCGCGCCGAACTTGGCGACCTCCCGGGCCAGCAGATCCAGCCGGGTCCGCAGTGCGCCCCGTTCGCTCATGGTGATCGCTCAGCCCGTCTGTCGGTTACGTCAACCCGCTCATGCTATCCAGCCCGTCCAGGGGTTGCCTGTGGATGTTCTGTCAGGTGTGGCGATGCTGTGACGTGCCCCCCGCCGGGGCGGGCGGAGGGCATCGTCGGGAGACCCCCGGAGCGACGGATACCCTGGAGGAGTGACGTTCCCGGTAGTCGGCATGGTCGGCGGCGGTCAGCTCGCCCGTATGACCCACGAGGCGGGCATCCCCCTCGGCATCAAGTTCAAGCTCCTCAGTGACACCCCCCAGGACTCGGCGGCCCAGGTGGTGAACGAAGTCGTCGTCGGCGACTATCGCGACCTGGACACGCTGCGTGCCTTCGCGCGCGGCTGTGACGTGATCACCTTCGATCACGAGCACGTACCGACCGAACACCTGCGGGCCCTGGAGGCGGACGGTATTCCCGTGCGCCCGGGACCCGATGCACTGGTGCACGCCCAGGACAAGGGGGTGATGCGCGCGAAACTCACCGAGGTCGGCGCGCCCTGCCCCCGCCACCGCGTCGTGAAGGACCCGGCCGACGTCGCGGCCTTCGCGAAAGAGGTCGGGGGCTTCCCCGTCATCCTCAAGACGGTCCGCGGCGGCTACGACGGCAAGGGCGTCTGGGTGGTCCGCTCCGAGGCGGACGCGGCCGACCCCTTCCGGGCCGGTGTCGCGGTCCTCGCCGAGGAGAAGGTCGACTTCGTACGGGAGCTGGCGGCCAACATCGTCCGCTCGCCGCACGGCCAGGCCGTCGCGTACCCGGTCGTCGAGTCGATCCAGGTCGACGGGGTCTGTGACACGGTCATCGCCCCGGCCCCGGAGCTGGACGAGGGGCTCGCGGGCGAGGCCCAGCAGCTCGCTCTCCGTATCGCCTCCGAGCTCGGCGTCGTCGGCCATCTCGCCGTCGAACTCTTCGAGACCCGTGGACCCGACGGGAAGCCCGGCATCCTGGTCAACGAGCTCGCGATGCGCCCGCACAACTCCGGGCACTGGACCCAGGACGGCGCGATCACCTCGCAGTTCGCCAACCACGTCCGGGCCGTCCTCGACCTCCCGCTCGGCGACCCGCGCCCGCGCGCCACCTGGACGGTCATGTCCAATGTGCTCGGCGGCGACTACCCGGACATGTACCAGGCGTATCTGCACTGCATGGCCCGCGACCCGCAGCTCAAGATCCACATGTACGGCAAGGACGTGAAGCCCGGCCGCAAGGTCGGACACGTCAACACCTACGGCGACGACTTGGCGGACGTGCGAGACCGAGCCCGCCATGCAGCTGACTACCTCAGAGGAACGATCACCGAATGACTTCCCCCGCCTCCGCCGCGCCGGTCGTCGGCATCGTCATGGGCTCGGACTCCGACTGGCCCGTCATGGAAGCAGCGGCCAAGGCCCTCGACGAGTTCGAGATCCCCTACGAGGTCGACGTCGTCTCCGCCCACCGCATGCCGCGCGAAATGATCGCGTACGGCGAGCACGCGTCGGACCGCGGCCTCAAGGCGATCATCGCGGGCGCGGGCGGCGCCGCCCACCTGCCCGGCATGCTCGCCTCCGTCACCCCGCTGCCCGTCATCGGCGTCCCGGTCCCGCTGAAGTACCTGGACGGCATGGACAGCCTGCTCTCCATCGTGCAGATGCCCGCCGGTGTCCCCGTCGCCACCGTCTCGGTCGGCGGCGCACGCAACGCGGGCCTGCTCGCCGCACGCATCCTCGCCGCCCAAGACAGCGAGCTGCAGGCCCGCATGGTCGAGTTCCTGCAGGAGCTGAACGACCAGGCGACGGAGAAGGGCAAGCGGCTGCGCAGCAAGGTCGAGGGCAGCGACTCCTTCGGCTTCGGGAAGTAGGCCACCCGTGGACCAGCTGAAGCGGGCCGCGGAGCTCCTCGCCGAATACCCCGTCGTCGACGGTCACAACGATCTGCCGTGGGCGCTGCGCGAACAGGTCGGCTACGACCTGGACGCCCGCGACATCGCCACCGACCAGTCCGCCCATCTGCACACCGACATCCCGCGGCTGCGCGCGGGCGGTGTCGGTGCCCAGTTCTGGTCCGTCTACGTACAGTCCGACATGGCGGGCGACGAAGCCGTCAGCGCCACCCTCGAACAGATCGATGTGGTCACCGAACTGCTGGAGCGCTACCCCGCGGACCTGCGGCGCGCCCTGACCGCCGACGACATGGAGACGGCCCGCACCGAAGGCCGTATCGCCTCCCTGATGGGCGCCGAGGGCGGCCACTCCATCAACAACTCGCTGGGCACCCTGCGCGCGCTGCACGCCCTGGGCGTCCGCTACATGACGCTCACCCACAACGACAACATCGCGTGGGCGGACTCGGCGACCGACGAGCCGGGCGTCGGCGGTCTCTCGCCCTTCGGCCACGAGGTCGTACGGGAGATGAACCGCACCGGCATGCTGGTCGACCTCTCCCATGTGGCGGCCACCACGATGCGCGACGCGCTCGACACCTCCACCGCGCCGGTGATCTTCTCGCACTCCTCGTCGCGCGCGATCTGCGACCACCCGCGCAACATCCCCGACGACGTCCTCGGCCGGCTCCCGGCCAACGGCGGCATCGCCATGGCGACCTTCGTACCGAAGTTCGTGCTCCCGGCAGCCGTCGCCTGGACCCATGCCGCGGACGAGAACATGCGTGCCCACGGCCTGCACCACCTCGACACCACCGCGCAGGCCATGAAGATCCACGCAGCCTTCGAAGCGGCCAATCCGCGCCCGATGGCCACCGTGGCGACGATCGCCGACCACCTCGACCACATGCGCGAGGTCGCCGGGATCGACCACATCGGCATCGGCGGCGACTACGACGGCACCGCCTTCCTCCCGGAGGGCCTCAGGGACGTCGCGGGCTACCCGAACCTGATCGCGGAGCTGCTCGGCCGGAACTGGTCCACCGCCGATCTCGCTAAGCTCACCTGGCAGAACGCGGTACGGGTACTGCGCGACGCCGAGGACGTCGCACGCGAGCTGAGCACGCACCGGGCCCCGTCCCACGCCACGATCGAGCAGCTGGACGACCGGGCCGGCTGAGCCGGAGCTGTCGCGTGCGGGGCACCCCAGGGGTGCCCCGCACGTTTTCTAACCCGCACACAGACAGAACGGGTGCCCCGCAGGATCCGCGTACACCCGGAAACTCCGCTCCCGGTCCTCCGCATCCAGCACGGCCGCACCCAGCGCAAGCACCTCCCGCTCCGCCGCGTCCAGATCCGGCACGGTCAGATCCAGATGGAGCTGCTGCGAGCCGTCCGGGCCCGGCCACCGCGGCGGCACGAAACCGGGCGCGGCCTGGAACGCGAGCGGCACGGCCGCGCCGCCGGTCAGCTCCACCCAGCCCTCGTGGTCCTCGACCTTTCCGCCGAGCAGCCCGGCGTAGAACCCGGCGAGCGCAGCGGGGTCGGGGCAGTCCAGAACGACGGCACCCAGTGTGGCGACGGCCATGACACTTCCTCCTTCAGGCAGGGATGGTTACCGCTAAGGCGTCCCAATGGGTAACCGTTACTGCATGCTGCCGCAATAGAGGTAACGTCGCAACCGTGAATGAGAAGGATTCCGCGCCCGGTGGACTCGCGCTGATCGAGGCCCTGGTCAACACACTGGACATCGAGACCGGTGCGGACACTCTCGATACGGCGGGCGGGCGCGCCGCCTTCTCTCTCGCCGAGCCGGACGTTCCGGACGCCCGCGTTCTGCGCGAGGCGCTCCGCACCGCCTGCCTCGCCCATGCCGGCCACCGCCCGCCGGACGGCTCCGCAGCGCCCCCGCTCGACCGGCTCCTCGCCGAAGCGCCCCTGCGCGTCACCGTCGACGCGGCGGGCGCCGCTTCACTGCGGCCCGCCGCCGAACCGGCCGGTCTGACCGCCCGTGTCGCAGCGGCCATCGCCACCGCGGCGGCCGACGGCACCTGGGCCCGGCTCAAGGCGTGCGAGGCCGAGGACTGCCAATGGGCCTATTACGACCGCAGCCCGGCGGGGCGCCGCCGCTGGTGCTCCATGTCGGTGTGCGGTGCCCGCGCCAAAATGCGCACCTACCGCGCGAAGCGCGGCTGAGACCGGTCCGAAGACCGGATACGTCAGGCCTTCGGGCGCCCCATCGCCCGGTACGTCCAGCCGGCCTCGCGCCACAGTTCGCTGTCGAGCGCGTTCCGGCCGTCCAGGATGATCCGGCGGGACACGACCTCGCCGAGCGCCGCCGGGTCCAGCTCGCGGAACTCGCGCCACTCCGTCAGATGCAGCACCACATCCGCGCCGCGCACCGCGTCCAGCGCCGAGTCCGCGTATCCGAGGGTCGGGAAGAGCCGCCGGGCGTTGTCCATGCCCTTCGGGTCGAAGACCGTGACCTGGCCGCCCTGCAGGTGTATCTGCCCGGCCACGTTCAGCGCCGGTGAGTCCCGTACGTCGTCCGAGTCCGGCTTGAACGTCGCACCCAGGACCGCCACCCGCTTGCCGAGGAACGAATCGCCGCCCACGGCCTCCCGGGCCAGCTCCACCATGTGGCCGCGGCGCCGCATATTGATCGAGTCGACCTCGCGGAGGAAGGTCAGCGCCTGGTCCGCGCCCAGCTCACCGGCGCGCGCCATGAAGGCCCGGATGTCCTTCGGCAGACAGCCGCCGCCGAAGCCGATCCCGGCCCGCAGGAACTTGGACCCGATCCGCTCGTCGTGCCCGATCGCCTCGGCCAGCTTCTTCACATCGCCGTCGGCGGCCTCGCAGACCTCAGCCATGGCGTTGATGAACGAGATCTTCGTGGCCAGGAAGGAATTGGCCGCGGTCTTCACCAGCTCGGCGGTCGGGAAGTCCGTCACCACGAACGGCGACCCCTCGGCGACCGGCACCGCGTACACCTCGCGCAGCAGCTTCTCGGCCCGCTCGCTCGCCACGCCGACGACGATCCGGTCCGGGTGCAGGGTGTCCTTCACGGCGAAGCCCTCGCGCAGGAACTCCGGGTTCCAGGCCAGCTCCGCCTCCGCACCCACCGGCGCCAGCTCCGCCAGCCGCGCCGCGAGCCGGGCCGCCGAACCCACCGGCACGGTCGACTTCCCGACGACCAGAGCGGGCCGGGTCAGATGCGGTGCCAGCGACTCGAAGGCGCTGTCGACGTAGCTCATGTCACAGGCGTACTCGCCGTGCTTCTGCGGAGTGTTCACGCAGACGAAGTGCACATCGCCGAAGGCCGCCACCTCTTCCCACGAGGTGGTGAACCGCAGCCGTCCGGTGGCTCCCTCGATGCCCTCCACATGCTTGCGGAGCAGCTCTTCGAGGCCCGGCTCGTACATCGGGACCTTGCCGGTGCTCAGCATCTCGATCTTCTCGGGCACGACATCGAGGCCGAGCACTTCGAAGCCCAGTTCCGCCATGGCCGCGGCGTGGGTGGCGCCGAGGTAGCCGGTGCCGATCACAGTGATCCTGAGGGCCATGTAGTGCTCCTGGGAGATGCGGACAGACGTGCGGTGAACGAGCATAGTCGTGCCTCTGGAGGCCCGGTTTCCGGCTGCCTGCGCAGCTTCTCCCACCCCTGTCGCGAAGCTCACGCACGCATTGCATAGGCCATCGCGGGAGCGGAGCTCTAAAATCGGGTTACTTAACGGTAGTTAGCATCTTTGGGGAGTGAGCGTCTTGGCGGGTTCGACCGATTTCGACCTGTACCGTCCGGCCGAGGAGCACGAGATGCTCCGCGAGACGGTACGTGCGCTCGCCGAGGCGAAGATCGCCCCGTACGCGGCAGCGGTCGACGAGGAGGCGCGCTTCCCGCAGGAGGCGCTGGACGCCCTGACTGCCGCGGACCTGCACGCGGTGCACGTGCCCGAGGAGTACGGCGGCGCGGGCGCCGACGCCCTCGCCACGGTCATCGTGATCGAGGAGGTGGCCCGTGTCTGCGCCTCCTCCTCTCTCATCCCGGCCGTGAACAAGCTCGGCTCGCTCCCCGTGGTCCTCTCCGGCTCCGAGGACCTGAAGAAGAAGTACCTGGGCCCGCTCGCCAAGGGCGACGGCATGTTCTCGTACTGCCTCTCCGAGCCCGATGCGGGTTCCGACGCGGCGGGCATGAAGACCAGGGCCGTGCGCGACGGCGACTTCTGGGTCCTCAACGGTGTGAAGCGCTGGATCACCAACGCGGGCGTCTCCGAGTACTACACGGTCATGGCCGTCACCGACCCGACCAAGCGCTCCAAGGGCATCTCCGCCTTCGTCGTCGAGAAGTCGGACGAGGGCGTCTCCTTCGGCGCCCCGGAGAAGAAGCTCGGCATCAAGGGCTCCCCGACCCGCGAGGTCTACTTCGACAACGTCCGTATCCCCGCCGACCGCATCATCGGCGAGGAGGGCACCGGCTTCGCCACCGCGATGAAGACCCTGGACCACACTCGCATCACGATCGCGGCCCAGGCCCTCGGTATCGCGCAGGGCGCACTCGACTACGCCAAGGGCTACGTCCAGGAGCGCAAGCAGTTCGGCAAGCCGATCGGCGACTTCCAGGGCGTCCAGTTCATGCTCGCCGACATGGCGATGAAGCTGGAGGCGGCCCGCCAGCTCACCTACTCGGCCGCCGCCAAGTCCGAGCGCCTCGACGGCGACCTCACCTTCTTCGGCGCCGCGGCCAAGTGCTTCGCCTCCGACGCCGCGATGGAGATCACCACGGACGCGGTCCAGCTGCTCGGCGGCTACGGCTACACGCGGGACTACCCGGTGGAGCGGATGATGCGCGACGCGAAGATCACGCAGATTTATGAAGGCACGAATCAGGTGCAGCGCATCGTCATGGCGCGCAACCTGCCGTAGCAGGGTTTTCGCAGGTCAGCGGCCATTTCTGATGGCTCGCGGGCGGTGATCGGCTTCCGGTCCGTTCGGGACCGCTTCGGGCTGATCATGGGCGTCATGCTGGGGAAATCCTGGGCTGACACTGGGCCCTGGGCAACCCCTGACCTGCACAAACACCACGGCCCCCGGCATCGCGCCGGGGGCCGTTCGCGTGGGCCCTGTCAGGCCACCTCTGTCTGTCCTTCGGTGGGGTCGTCGGCGCCCGGCGTCAGCATCGTGGCGATGGCCGCGCGCCCGCGCTGCTCAGCACCGTCTTCCTACCGGATCCACCCGGAGGGCGATCCGGGTCGGCGCGTTTGATCACGACCTCACGCATGCCCTGGCTGGGAGGGGCGGGCCCGATCGTGTCGCCTCGGGTGGGCTCGGCCATGCGGCAGACCGCGAGGCAGCGTCGCAGGCCGCGGAACTGTTCCAGTGTCCGCAGCGCGGAGTTGAGCGTCGGCCGGTGGCCCGGGCAGGACCGCTCAGCGGGCAGTGCCACCACTTCCCAGCACGCCATGCAGCGCATCACCCCGGAGTGCTCCGGGTCGCTCTCCACGCTGCCACCGCACCCGGGGCACTGTTTCATGACGACTCCCTACGCGGTCACGTCGAACTCCCCCTTCTGCACACTCCAGCGACTGGCCCAAACCCCAAAAGAAGCGGCGCCGGCCTGAGCCTCTACCAGGTCGTCAGCGAGATGCAGTCACTCCTCGCAGTCTGGACCGGCGCCTGCCCCACCTGCCACCGCGACATACCCATGGCGATACCAACCTGACCAAGCACTACTGGCCCTGGGTCAAGCCCTGGCGATATTCCTGCCCGGCATTGGCTCCGCGAGTGCTGTCCGCCATTCAGGCGCACCGAAGGCGTCCGCGAAGTACTGCGTCTCGTGCACCACATGCCCGTGGGCAAATTCCATAATGCTCACTGAGTAGGTGGGCACCCCGTCGTACGTGATGACACACTCGTTCACCCACAGATCCCCGCTGCCAACGATCCGGTGGACGGTGAAGTGCCGACTGGCAGGGTGCCCGCCACGTTGCGCCGAAATCGCGACGCGGCCCCGGAATCGTTCACCTGACTGGGGGTAGTCGAGGATCGCGTCCACAGCGTAGATGGCGTGCTCGGCTTCGGTATCCCCACGTTCCGATGCCCGCCAGTGTTCCTCGAGTGCGGCCATGGTCCGGATATCAGGATCCATCGCATTGTCCCTTCTGCAGGCGGCCGGAGCGATCCGGGGACCTGGGAACGCTTCGAGGCTTCCTCCCAGGACGCTGGGCCGTTGAACGTAATGGGCGACGGTGACAGCGCAGACCGCCCAACGCAGCGACTCGGCTTCAGGGCAGCTGCGGATCAAGATCGGACAACTCGTGATGCGTGGAAATGCTTGGTACCCAGTCCGGCGACACGTTCAGGTGAGAACGCTTCCGCGGCATGGGGCCGAGTCGTACCTTCTGCGCTGCTTGGCCTCGATCCTATGTGACGGCCCGTCGGTTCGCCTGACGGCCCGTCACGAAAGATCGAGGCCAGTGCCGGATCAGGCAACGTTTGCCCTGTCCACGACGGCGCGTAGGCGCCGGTCGCCGGCACGGCGGTTGCGCCAGATGATGTAGCGGCGGATCACGCTGCCCTGTTCCTTGTGGTCGGCATGGTCGGTGCCGTCGAGGGTGAAGTGGCGCAGGGCCGTGAACTGGGCCTCGATGCGGTTGAGCCAGGAGGAGTTCGTCCGGATGGAGGCTGCGCAGGTAGCGGCAGAACTCCAGGAATCGCGTCCGCTTCTTGACTGGTTCGATGTGGCCGTAGAGCTTGTCCTTGGACAGGTCCAGGGCGGCGAACAGGTGCCGCACCCCGCCGTAGCGGTTGTAGGTCGCCCGCCGCCTGCGGCGTGAGATTGAATGACAGCGGACACCAGACGTGTGCAGGCAGCCAAGAGACCGCGCGAGATGAGTCAGCCGTGCCGCGGATAACGGGCCTCCGGGCCCGTGAGCCGGTGCAGGTGGTCGACCAGCCGGCCGACTGTCCTCGTGTCGCGCAGGATGACGCCGATCTCCACGTTGTCGATGAGGGCGCGGCCGGTGAGGCTGGAGCTGCCCAGCAGTGCGATGTGCCGATCGGTGGCTATCACCTCGGCGTGCAGGCTGCTGCGGGCGGCCGAGGTCGGCTTCGTTCACGTCTGGCGACAGCACTTGTGCACGGGTTCCGGATGTCCGTTGCCAATGAATCCAGCCCGCTTGTCATCAAACCCAGTCGACCGACACGGGGGAAAGGTTCTCAAACAGGGCGTTGTTTCAAGACGCCGTGACCCGGCTGCGCGGGGAGCGGTGACGGCGGTAGTAGGAGACGATGACGGCGGCGAGCAGGGGGCCCCACAGGACCAGCGGTTGGTAGAGGATGCCGATCACGAGGTCGCCGGTGTCCGTCATGTCATCGTGCGGGTACGTCCACCACCAGGGAACATTGGCCCACATCACGGTCAGTGCCACTGCGCCGACGGCGGCTGGGACGACGGCGGCCATCGGGCGGACGGCGCGTCCTCCGATCAGCGGAATCCAGCGCGGCACGACTTCGCCCCAGGGCCGCACCAGACCAATCGTCAGGAAGGCGAGAAGCTCGCAGACCACGCTCAGCGTCAGCATCCAGACCTTCGCGCCGAGCGTCTCGAAGTCCGCGAAGCTCTCGTCCAGGTAGCCGGCCGGATAGCCGAGCACCAGGACCATCCGCCACAGCCCGCTCGGCAGTACGACCAAGGTGGTCAGATGTGCGGCCCAGACCGCCCAACGGGGCGGCGGTGCAACGGAGTTCACGGTCGTGGCGGCGTCCGGAGTGCTCATGCGACTCATCCTGCCGCCCCACCCATCGTGTTCCATCAGCCTCTGCGCCTGCTCCGGGTGGTCCGCTGTGCCGACGCCTGGCCCACGTGACCGCGCCGCAAGGCGGACCGACCGTCAGACTTCGAGACGATGTGCGCAGCAAAGTCCGTCCGTGCTTGCTGAGATCTGCCGACGACTGGGTTCAGTGACAAGCGGGCTGGATTCATTGGCAACGGACGCTGGAGGCAGTTGGTGATCAACTCAGCCATACGTGTTGACGGGAGAGCACGTCATGGCCGGTGTCGCTGCTTGCGTTGCGTGAAGAATTCGCTGTGACGTGACGAGGAACGTCCGTAGGGTTCGCGCATGGCAGACGAGAGTGAGCGGGCCGTTCAAGCGGCCATTGAGGCAGAGATGCGGCTTCTCGACCCTGCCGTGCGTGCTTCGTCGGCCCTGGTCTCGGAGCTCCTGGACCCGGAGTTCCTCGAAATCGGAGCGTCGGGGCGGCGCTGGGACGTGACGTCGATTCTCACGGTGACGAGTGACGGTTCGGTGGCCCCCGAAGCTCCGGTCAAGGTCAGCGATATGTCGGGGGCCGTACTCGCTCCCGGCATCGTTCATCTGACGTACTTCGCCGACCACAGCGGGCGCCGAGCATGGCGGAGCTCCGTGTGGCGTCTGACGGAAGCGGGCTGGCGCATGTACTTCCATCAGGGCACTTTGACGAGCTAGGTCCGGTGACGGCCCCGACGCACCGCGGCCCGCGTCCTGCTCCGGCCCTCGGACGTGCGGGGAGCCGTGAACGGTATGCGGGCATGCGGGCAGGAGGGGCGCAGTCACCGTGAGCCACCGGGGCGGGGCTACTCCTCGGCGAAGACTTCCTCGGCGGTGGCGGCGGTGGCGGCGCGGTTGAGCCATTGGCGCAGGAGCTGGGGGTCGTCGCAGGTGTCGATCTTCTCGCGGATCCCGTCGGTGATGGCGATGCCGCGTGCTTCGAGGACCAGCAAGAGGCTTTCTGCTCGGCCCTTTGCCCGGCCTTCGTCTCGGATTTCTTCCGACATGAAGGACTTGTAGAAAGAGAGGTCCACGGCCACCAGATTCCTCCACTGTTGTGCGGCCGGGCGGTTGCCCAGGCCTTGTGCGGTGAGTTCGACGATGGGGTCGGCGATTGCTTCCGGTGTGTCCCGCAGTGCGGCGGACAGGGTTTTCAGTATGGCACCGACGTCCGGATTGTCGGCGTGTGTGATGGCGGCCAGGGTGGTGAGTGCGAGGTCCCTGCGGGCTTCGGCCACATCGGTGATGACAGGCATGTTGTGCGGGCCCGCGACGAGGGGATACAGGGCGAACGTCTGCCACTGGCGGAGGCCGATGGAGATGGGGCGTGCGGCCCATTCGGCGGTGGCGTGGTCCTGGCAGACGACCAGCAACAGGATGGGCAGCCCATATCTGTTGTGGAGATAGCTGACGTAGTACGGCCAGCTGACGGTCTTGCGTGGGTCCTTCTTGCCCTGGGCTTCGATGGCGAGGAGGAAGGGCTCGTCATGCTCTGTCTCGATGCGCAGGAGGGTATCCACCCGGCGTTCGACGGGACGGGCTTGGGTGAGGTCGGTGGGCAGCGCGGTGGCTGAGGTGGGTGGTGGGATGTCGACTCCGAGCACCTCGGAGACGCGGGAGAAGAGGCCGGGGAACTCCTGGAAGATGCGGTGCATTGCCTCGTGCGGCGAGCTGACCATGCAGGTCCGTTCGGGTTGCGGGTGATGTTTCGGTCAGGCGGCTGTGTGCAGTTCGGTGCGGCAGTCGCGGCAGTGGCCGGGGTGGCGGGAGCGGAAGGCGCGGTCGCAGTGGTCGCAGTTCTGGAGCGGGATGACGATGACGCCAGGGCGTGCGGGTCCGAGGTCCTGGGCTCCCGGCAGCGGCGGTGGCAGGAGCGCCGTGATGCGGTGGCGCAGAAGCTTGGCTGGGTGCTTCAGGAGGTTCGGGAGGTTGGTGGTGAGGGCGTGGCGGATGGTGTCGGGGTGGGCGTCGCGTTCGAGCCAGGTGGCGACGCCGGGGGCGAGGGCGTGGATGTCGTTCTCGGCGAGGGTGAGTTGGGGTGTGTGGCGGCGCAGGTCGGCGAGGAGCGCGGTGGCCACGCGCTGAAGCTCCGGCGTGAGCTCCTGCGGCTGTGGGAGCGGCGGAGGCGGCGATGTGCGCGCGGTGGGGGTCGGTACGAGGACGGGGGCGGGCTGTGGCTGCGGCGTGGGTGGCGGGGGTGGTGCGGGGGCCGGAGCGGGGTGCGGTTCGGGAGCGGTTACGCGTGGCGGTGGCGGTGGTGTGGGCAGCGGGGCCGGCTCGCTGGGAACCGTTCGGGGCTGAGGGGCTGCGCCTGGCTGGTTGTAGGAGATGGTGCGGGTGACGATGCGGCCGTCGGGGAGGCGTACGCGGCTGCGGTGCAGGTAGCCGGTGGCTTCGAGTTCGCGCAGGGCGGCGGCGATGCGGGTTTCGCTCTCGGGGAAGCGTTCGGCGAGGCGCTTGATGCCGATCCTGGCTCCGGCGGGGAGCGACTGGATGTGGGCGGCGAGCCCGATCGCGGCGAGGGAGAGTCCGCGGTGCTGGGCGAGGTGGTTGCCGATGACGGTGAAGCCTGCGACGTGCCGGACGTTGATGTGGATGACACCGGATGACGGTGTGGCGTCCCCGGGTGCGGGGGACAGGGCGCACGGGGGCGCGGTAATCTGCTGGGTACCCATCGGGAAGCTCCGTACTTCCTCGGTGGTCAGGCCCTCGGTCGAGACTGCAATCTCGTCGGGGGCCGTCGCATGTCTGCAGTTGTCGCGGCGAGCATATGCCAGCCAACCCGTATGAAATCCAGCCCAGTTGCCCTATGTCACCCGCGCGAGTGACGGGGCAGGGTGGGGTCGGGTTTGGGTGGGGAGGGTGATTTCCCCAGGTTCTTTAAAGCTTTATGCGTCGTGGAACGCGGCGACGTGGCTTACCGGGTCGTGGGCCTCCGCGACCCGGTGAAGCGGTCACGGTACGCGGTCGAGTTGATTGTCCCGTGCTTGTCCAGTGCTGTCCCGGCTGCCCGGGGTGACGTGTTGGGGACACCAGGGGTTGAGCAAGAACGACATGCACGTCGGAAGTGGGGCACGGATGAGCGTGGATGGGACCGGTGCGGAGCGCGGGGACGGCGGAGCGGACGAGCCCGGCTGGGACGTCGATCCCGACGACGAATCGGGGGTGGCGGTGGTCGCTGCGGTGGGCCGTCAGATCAAGGCGTGGCGGGAGTCCGCGGGGCTGCGGGCCGGTGAGTTCGGGGCTGCGATCGGGTACGGGGAGGACCTGGTCTACAAGGTGGAGGGCGGCCGGCGTATCCCTCGTCCGGAGTTCCTGGACCGGGCGGACGAGGTGCTCGGTGCGGGCGGGAAGCTCGCGGCGATGAAGCGGGATGTGGCGGAGGTCCGGTACCCGAAGAAGGTGCGGGATCTGGCAAAGCTGGAGGCCAAGGTCGTCGAACTGGAGGCGTATCACCACCACAACATCAACGGCCTGTTGCAGACCGAGGAGCACATGCGCGCCCTGTTTGCGTCGTGGCTGCCCGCCTACACGCTGGACGAGATGGACCGCGTGGTGGCCGCTCGTATGGCCGACGATCCATCTTCGATCGAGATCCCCTCCCGTCGCTGAGTTTTGTCCAGGAGGAGGTGACGCTTCGCCGTCCGGTCGGAGGCAAAATGGTGTTGCGCCGACAACTCGAACGCCTTTTGGAAGTAGGGCAGTTGCGGAATGTGGCGATCCAAGTGATGCCGACCAACCGCGAGGAACATCCTGGGACGGGCGGACTGATCGAGGTGCTGAAGTTCCCCGACGGCAGTGCGGTGGGGCGTTCCGAGGGCGCGTTCAGCGGACGCCCGGTCTCCGACCCGAAGCAGCTCAGGATCCTTGGGTTGCGCTATGGGATGATCCGGGCCCAGGCCCTTACGCCACGGGAGTCGCTGGCTTTCATCGAGCAAGTTCTGGGAGAGACATGATCAACAAGCCCTCTGCCGGGGACGCTTCCGAGCTGGAGTGGTTCAAGAGCAGTTACAGCAGCAGTGGCGACGGCAACGACTGCATCGAGGTCGCGTGCACCCCAGGCGCGGTGCTCGTGCGCGACTCCAAGAACTTGCAGGGGCCTCGGCTCGCTTTCGCGTCAGGTGCTTGGGCGGGCTTCGTCTCGTACGCCGCCGGGCACTGATCCCACACGCACTCGTGCCCCCGAGCCCAAGAAGATGCGCCCCGCGACGGACGGATGAGGCACCGTCACCCGCAGCGTGCAGCGGCGGGACGGAGGCCGCACCTGATCGATGCGGCGGGCGCCATGGCGTACCTTCCCCTTCCATGACCGACATCGACAAGCTCACCGGCCTGTTCACCGCGCTCGGCGCCGACGACGCCGAGGGCTGGGCCGACTCCGAGGCCGAGGAGAACATTCCGCAGCTCGCCCGCTACCGGTTCCTGCGCATGGTCTGGCAGGACATCGACGGGTGGACCACGGCGGCCCCCGACTGGGTCGAGGCCTACCGGAAGGACGGACTCGCGGGCGGCGCCGTCGAACGGGCACTGGCCCTCGGTCTGACCCCCGGCGACCTGGGGGAGATAGCCCGCGAGGTGGCGAAGGAGACCGCGTTCGGCCTTCTCTACGGACTGGCAGACCCGGCCGACGGCGACCTTCCGCCTGAGGTCGAGCAGAAGCTCCCCGGCTGGTGCCTGGCCGAGCTGACACCGCAGGGCGAGCCCACGGGGCGGATTCTGGACGCGCTGTACGAGGACCTGGACGAGGTCGAGCCGCAGGGGCTCGCGGGAGGCGTGCGATGACCGCGTTCGACGTGAGCGAGCGGCGGATCTGGGACGGACGGGCCGAGAGCTACGCCCGGACCTTCGCCCGGCTCTGCGCCCATACGGTGCCCGCGCTGCTGGATGCCGCCGGGGTCGGGCCCGGGACAAGGGTGCTCGATGTGGGGTGCGGCAGCGGCAGCGTGACGGCGGCGGCCCTCGGGCGCGGTGCGCTCGTACGGGCCGTGGACGCCGAACCCGGAATGGTGGAGATGACTCGGCATGCCGCGCCCGGGGTCGATGTCCGGTGCGGGGCGCTTCCGGAACTTCCTTATGAAGACGGCGAGTTCGATGCCGTCGTGGCGAACTTCGTGCTCAATCACGTCGGCCGTCCGCTGGATGCCCTGGCCGAGCTGCGCCGGATCACCCGTCCCGGTGGCCGGGTAGCCGTCACGATCTGGCGGGTGCCGGGCACTCCCGGGCAGGCGCTGATCGGGCGGGCCGCCGAGGCGGCGGGGCTGACCCGGCCGCAGTGGCTGGCCGCCGTCGACCCCGAGCACAACTTTCCGCGCACCCGGGAAGGGCTGGGCGGGCTGCTGGAGACGGTCGGCCTCGGGGACGTGCGGAGCGAGGTAATGGCCTGGGACCACCGCGTCGGGGCGGAGGACTGGTGGGCCGGGCCGGCCGCCGGCGTGGCCGCGATCGGGCAGCTGGTCAACAGCCGGGGGCCGGCGGGGGTGGCCGCGGCCAAGCGGGAGTACGACGCCCTGTGCACCGAATTCGCGGCGGACGACGGCCGGTTGGCGCTCCCGCATGTGGCGTTGCTGGCCCGGGGGAGCAGGCCGGGAGGGTGACGGCGCGGGCGGGCCGGATCCCCGCCCGCGCCCGACATGGAGCAGGGCCCGGACGGCGAACCGTCCGGGCCCTGCATCGTCTGCCGTCAGTTGTCGGAGACGGTGACCTTCTCGTCGTTGTTGAGCTGCTGCACCAACTGCTTGACCTTGGCCTTGTCCCAGACCAGATTGCCGCCGGTGGAGCCCGAGATCGGCATGTTCATCGACGTGCCGTCACCGCCCGTGACGCCCTTCATCGCGAAGAACATGTTGCCCAGGTTCCACAGCGACATGTCCTTGTCGACGATCAGAGTGTCGAGACCGGCGCCCATCGTCGGGTACAGCTTGAACGGGTTGAGGATCGTGGACGGTGTCGCCGTCTGGCTCGCCAACGCCGCGAGGAACTTCTGCTGGTTCTTCGTACGGTCCAGGTCGCTGCCCGCGAAGGCGTACCGGGTGCGGACGAAGGCCAGCGACTGCTCGCCGTTCAGCGTCTGCTTGCCCGCCTTGAAGTCGGCGCCGGACTTCTTGTCCTTGAACGCCTTGGGGATGTCCAGCTCCACCCCGCCGATCGCGTCCACGATCTGGGCGAAGCCGCCGAAGCCGATCTCGACGTAGTGGTCGATGTGCAGCCCGGTGTTGAACTCGACGGTACGGACGAGGAGTTCGGGCCCGTCCTCGGCGTACGCGGCGTTCAGCTTGGTGAACCGGCCGCGGGCCGGGTAGAGCTTGCCGGAGTCGGAGCCCTTGTACGAGGGGATCTCGACGTTCGAGTCACGCGGCAGGGAGACCAGCGTCGGCCCGTTCGACCCGTCGTGCAGGATCATCATCGAGTCGGTCCGCTTGCCCTCGGCGGAGCCGGTGTGGAGCTTCTTCTTGTCCTCGGCGGTCATGCCCGCGCGGCTGTCGGAGCCGACGATCAGGTAGTTGGTGCCGTCACCGGCCTTCGGCCGCTCGATGACCTTGGAGAGGTCCACCTCGCGCTTGAGCTTGGAGTCGGCCCAGAAGTAGGTGCCGATGGAGACCGCGAGCACCACGACGACCAGGGACAGCGCGCCGATCTTTATTCGGCGGCGCCAGTCGGGCGCCGGACGCCCCTGGACGTAACCGCCGTCACCCCGGCCGTCGTCACCGTAGCCGTTGCCCCGGCCGCCGCCGTTGCCACCGCCGCCGTAGACCTGGCCCGTGTTGTAACCGTTGTCGTACCCTGCGTTGTTGTCGTAGCCGCCGGCGTACTGCGGCGGCTCCGGCTGCCGTTGCCGGGGCGGTGCGGGGCGCTGCTGCGGCGGTGCGGGAGGCCGCTGGACATGCCGCATCACACGGGCGCCCTCGGGCCGGTCGCTGTCACTGCCCTGCCCGTAGCGGTTGCCGCTGCGGTTGTCGTCGGTCCAGCCCTCGGGCCAATCGTTCATGCGGTCCAGTGTGCAGGCCGGGCGCCCTGCTCTTACAGGGGGTGCGGGAAATCGCATCAGGGCTGTTGCGAAGCTGATGCATTGCTGCCGGGCGTAAGCCCCCGCATAAGGTGGACGGTATGACAGATCAGGCCCCGCGCCCGGAGGGCGATATTCCGGGCAAGCCGACCGCCGCTTCCCGGACCACCCTCAGCCACATCATGACCGGCAGCGACACCAACCTGCTGGGCACGGTGCACGGTGGAGTGATCATGAAACTGGTCGACGACGCGGCGGGCGCCGTGGCCGGCCGGCACTCCGGCGGACCCGCGGTGACGGCCTCGATGGACGAGATGGTCTTCCTGGAGCCGGTCCGCGTGGGTGACCTTGTTCACGTCCGTGCCCAGGTGAACTGGACGGGCCGCTCCTCGATGGAGGTCGGCGTCCGGGTCATGGCCGAGCGGTGGAACGAATCCACCCCCGCCCAGCAGGTCGGCAGCGCGTATCTGGTGTTCGCCGCGGTCGACGCGGACGGCAAGCCGCGCCCCGTACCGCACGTGATCCCGGAGACGGAGCGCGACAAGCGGCGCTACCAGGAGGCCCAGATCCGGCGCACCCACCGCCTCGCCAGGCGCCGCGCGATCAAGGAACTGCGCGAGAAGCGCGCGGCGGACGGCATAGAGGACTGAGCTCCGACATACCCGCGGTCACGGGCAGACCTCCTGATCGCCCGTGACCGTGCCGAACTCGCCCCGGTTCGTCACCTCGGCCCGCACCCGCTGCACCTTCTCGAAGTCCGGGCCCGCCGTCACCTTCATCGTGGGGCCCTGTCCCTGTACCGCCCGTAGCTCGGCCCCGGGCAGTGCCACGGCCAGGGACTTCGCGGACAGGTCCCAGCGCGGGTCGTAGGTGATCAGGGTGCGCTTGAGATTCTGCGGATCCCCGTTCAGCGGGGCCCGTGTGGTGTTGAAACCGGTGGCGTGCAGCGCGTCGTCGACCGTCTTGCCGAGCCCGTCCTTCGAGGTCCCGTTGTAGACCTGGACCCGGATCTGCCGCGGGGCGACACCGACCTTCGTCGCGTCCTTCGGCTGCTCGGGCCGCTCCGGAGCGAGCGGCCGGTCGTCACGCAGTGCCTGGAAGAGCTTCTTCGACTTCCGCTCGTCCCACCTGACCGTGGTGCCGACGCCTTTGACCGGGTAGGCGACGTTCCCCATCGGGACGGAGGCGAACTCGGACGAGGCGGGGGAGAAGCCGCGCATCGCCTGGCCGAGCTCCAGCATCTGCTCCGTGCCGAACCCCTTGTCGGCCCGGACCGACCTCAGCATCGTCGAGGCGACGTCCCGGAACTTCACCGGATTCAGCAGCACACCGCTGCGGGTCGCCTGCTTGATCAGCGAGGCGAGGAACTTCTGCTGGCGCTGCATCCGGCCCAGGTCGGAGGCCCCGTCGATATGCCGGGAGCGCACGTACTGGAGCGCCTGTCCGCCGTCCAGATGATGGGTGCCCGCCGGGAGAACGAGACCGGTGTACGAGTCCTTCAGCGGCCGGGCCGTGCAGATCTGCACCCCGCCCAGGGTGTCCACCGTCTTCATGAAGCTGGTGAAGTCGACCTCCAGGTAGTGGTCGATCTTGATGCCGGTCATGTGCTCGACGGTCCGCACGGTCAGACCGGGCCCGCCCTCGGCGTAGGCGGCGTTCAGTTTCACCGGGTGGGCGGCGCGGATCCGGCCGGTGCTCCGGTCCTTGTGCTCGGGGATCTCGGCATAGCTGTCCCGCGGCAGCGAGACGACGCTCGCGCGCTCCTTGTCCGCCGACAGATGCACCAGCATGACCGTGTCGGTGCAGTTGCAGGGCACGCCGCCCAGCCGGTACTTCTTCTTCTCCTCCCGGGTGATCCTGTCGCGGCCGTCGGTGCCCACGAGCAGCAGATTCGTGCCATAGCCGGCCCGGGGCCGGTTCTTCATGTCCTTGAACGGGTCGATCCGGTCGATCCCGGTCTCCAGGCTGGTCACCACCGCATGGCCGATGCCGCCGGCCCCGAGCACCAGCACGGAAATGCCGGTCACCACCCGCATGCCCCAGCGCGGCCGTCCGCCCTGCTTTCTGGACCTGCGCCGCGGCGGAACCGGGCGGGAGCGCGGCGAACGGGGGGAGGGGTGCGGCGTGGGCACGGGGGGAACCTCCGCGGTGCAGGGGGGATCGTTCGCACAGTAGGCCCATACGATCTGCAGTCCGCGAAGCAACCCGGTGGCGCGCGCCGGTGTCCCCCATTCGCGGTAACGTGGCGGCCGAATAACGCCGCCTGGTGGGGTGCGAACCCCTGGCGCCCCCGAGGACCACCCGAGGACCACCATGTCTGCCGCGCAGCACCCCGCCGTCTCCGTGATCATGCCGGTGCTCAATGAGGAACGCCATCTCAGGAACTCCGTCCGGCACATCCTGGAGCAGGAGTACGCAGGTGAGATGGAGGTGGTGATCGCGCTGGGCCCCTCCACGGACCGTACGGACGAGATCGCCGCGGAGCTGGTACGCGAGGACCCCCGGGTCCACACCGTCCCGAACCCGACCGGCCGCACCCCCGCCGCCCTCAACGCCGCGATCAAGGCCTCCCGCCACCCCGTAGTCGTGCGGGTCGACGGTCACGGCATGCTCTCGCCGAACTACATCGCGACCGCCGTCCGCCTCCTGGAGGAGACCGGTGCGCAGAACGTCGGCGGCATCATGCACGCCGAGGGCGAGAACGCCTGGGAGGACGCCGTGGCCGCGGCCATGACGTCGAAGATCGGCGTCGGCAACGCGGCCTTCCACACCGGCGGCCAGGCAGGCCCTGCGGAGACCGTATATCTTGGCGTGTTCCGCCGTGAGGCCCTGGAGAAGGCGGACGGCTACAACGTGGAGTTCATCCGCGCCCAGGACTGGGAGCTGAACTTCCGCATCCGCGAGGCGGGCGGTCTGATCTGGTTCTCGCCCGAGCTGAAGGTGCAGTACCGGCCGCGGCCCTCCATCAAGGCGCTCGCCAAGCAGTACAAGGACTACGGCCGCTGGCGGCACGTCGTCGCCCGCTACCACTCCGGCTCGATCAATCTGCGCTACCTGGCGCCGCCCACCGCCGTCTGCGCTATCGCGGCGGGCATCGTGGTCGGTGCGGCGCTCACCCCGTGGGCGTTCGTCGTCCCCGCCGGGTACGCCGCGGCGATCGTCGCCGGGTCCGTCCCGGCGGGCAAGGGCCTGTCGCTGAAGGCGCGGGCGCAGATTCCGGTGGCCCTCGCGACCATGCACATGTCGTGGGGGTACGGCTTCCTGACCAGCCCGCGCTCGCTGGCGAAGAAGGTCATCGCCAGCCGGCGCCCGGCCATGACCGTCTGAGCACCACAAACACCGCGGGGGCCCTCCGATGTGCTGGAGGGCCCCCGCGGTGCGTCGTGTCCCGATACCTACCAGCCGAAGCCCGGCTGGACGTCCATGCAGGCCGTCTCGTCGTCGCCGTTCAGCGCCCGTGCGCTCTCCGGGGTCTTCTCCTCGGCCGAGGGCGCGTGATAGTCACCGTCCTCGCGCCAGTCGGCACCCACGGCCAGCGTGATGCCCGAGACGTCGGTCGACTTCTTCACCGCCGACAGCGGGATGCCGAGCGCCTTGGCGACCGCCTGGGCGTTGCCCTCCATGTCCACGGTGGGGAAGAGGATCCCGGTCCGCTTCGCCACCTCGGTGTTCTGCGTGTCGATCGTGGCCTGGGTGAAGCCCTTCCCGGCCAGCAGCTCCTTGACCGCCGAGGCACGGCCCTTGACCGGGTACTCGGTGTCGGTACGCGTTCCGTTGCGGACGGTCACCGGGATCTCGGCGGGGGACGCCGTGGGCTTCTTGGCGGCCGGGGCCTTGCGCTTGGACGCCTTGCCGTCGAGCGGGATGTCGTCGCGGACCATCTGGAACAGCTGATCGGCTTCGACGGGCTTGGGGAGCACCCGGCCCTTGTTCACGCCCGTTCCGTAGACGTTCGGCATGGTCGTCATCGTGATGCGCTTGGTGGGCGGCTTCTTGAGCTCCTCCGCGAGGTTGTACAGCTTCGTGACGCTGCCGAGGCCCTTGTCGCCCTTGTCGACCGTCAGCGCGTTGGTCGCCGCCTCGGCGAGGTCCGTCAGCTTGCCCGGGTCGGTGAGCTTGGTGCCCTTGCGCAGCTCACGGACCATCGAGTTCATGTACATGTGCTGGGCGTGGGTGCGGCCGAGGTCGGTGCCGTCCTCGAAGCCGTAGCGGGTGCGCAGCCACTGGAGGGCCTGCTTGCCCTTGATCTTCGTGGTGCCCTTCTCCAGCTTCAGCCCGGAGCCCTTGCCGGTGCTCGTGTGGGAGTAGACGTTGCCCTTGACACAGACGGGGACGCCGCCGATCGCGTCGGCCATCGAGACCACACCGGCGAAGTCGATCATCATGAAGTGGTCGATGGTGATGCCGGTGAGCTCGTACCAGGTGGCCACGGTGCATCCGGGGCCGCCGCGGCCGAGCGTCTCGTTGGTCATCGCCAGGCCCGTGGTCGCGGGGTAGACGTGCTTCGTCTTCGGGTCGGTGCACTTCGGGATCTTCAGCAGTGTGTCGCGCGGCATGCTGATCACCGACATGTTGCTGCGGTCGGCGGAGAGATGGAGCAGCATCTGCACATCGGCCAGCGGCGGCGCCCCGAAGGTGTCCTTGGCCCCGCCGAGCTTCTGGTTCTCCTTGGAGTTCCGCGCGTCCGAGCCGATGAGCAGGATGTTCAGCGGGGTCTGACCGGCGGCATTGGCCTTGTGATCGGCCATGGGCTTGTCGCCGAGCGTCAGGTCCTCCTTCTTGAGGTTTCCGTTGAGGTGCTCGTAATAGAGGTATCCGGCGCCCGCGCCGCCGAGTATGAACAGCGCGAGAACCGCAGCGACCCAGCGCAGCACCCGGCGCTTGCCCTTCTTGCCGTGCCGCTTGGGGCCGCCGCGCCGACGGCCGCTGTCCGCCGGGGCGGACCGTCCGCCGGACGCGCCGGAGTCCGGACCCTTCTCCGGGGCGTCCTCGTATAGCCCGTCGTCCCAGCCGAGTTGGCCGGCGTGCCGGACGCGTGGTCGCGTCCCCTCCCCAGGCGTACTGCTCCGTCCCACCAGGACCCCCCTGCTGCTCAGACTCGTGGTTTGGCGCAGTGACCCGGTGTCACTTGGCGCACTCTGCCTTGTCGGCGTTTGCTTGCTGAATGTCCGCCGGTACCTTTGCCGGTCCCGTGATGGGAACGCCCGCGCCCTCGAAGTCGGCGCCCAGCGTCAGCACCATCGCCTGGAGCCCCTCGGCGTCCGTGGTGCCCTTCTTCATGGCGGAGCCGGGCAGGCCCATCATGGCGGCCAGCGCGCGGGCCTGGTCCGCCTGGTTCGGCGCGTACTCCAGCGTCGTCTTGTCGATCTTCGCCGGGGCGTTGGCCTTGTTCGTGGACTTGAGCACGCCCTGGCTGTTCTGCAGCCAGTCGACGGTCTTCTGCGCGCCACCGGCGATCTTGCCGCCGTTGAACACATCGACACGTATATCGGCCGCGGCGGCCTTGGAGCCCTTGAGGAGTGCGTCCTGCTTGCTCTTCGCGGCCTTCTTCTGCGACTTCACCTCGGTCAGCGAGGTGTCCTTGCGCATCATGGCGAACAGCGGGTCGGCCTTGGCCGTGTCCAGCACGACCGTGGCCCTCACCTTCTCGGCCGGGTTGTCCTTCACCGGCACAGTGACGAAGGTGATGTTCTTCGTGTTGACCTTGCCGAGTTCCTGGGCCAGCGAGGTCAGCTTCGTCACCGAGCCGATGCCCCGGTCGACCGTGAGCGCCTTGGTCGCCGCGTCCGCCAGCTTGTACAGCTTGGTCGGGCTGGTCAGGGTGTCGTCCGACTGTATCTGCCGGATCATCGAGGCGATGAACTGCTGCTGGACCTTGATCCGGTCCAGGTCGCTCTCGTTGCCGAAGCTGTGCCGGGTCCGTACGAACGCCAGGGCGTCTTCTCCCTGTATCCGGTGCTCACCCTCCGACAGGTCCAGATGCGAGTCCTTGTCCTTGACCGGCTTGGCCAGACAGACCTTGACGCCGCCGACCGCGGTGGACAACTCCTTCACCGCGTTGAAGTCGACCATCATGAAGTGGTCGGGCTTCAGGCCGGTGATCTCCTCGACCGTTTGCATGGTGCAGCCCGGGTTGCGGCCGTCCTGGCCGAGGCTTTCGTTGAAGCGGACGTTCTGTGTCCCCGGAATGACCTTCTCCGAGCCGTCCGGCTGCTTGGCGGTGCAGTCCGGGATGTCGGTGATCATGTCGCGGGGGATGCTGAGCGCCGTCGCGTTGGTGCGGTCCTTGGAGACGTGGAAGAGGATGTTGGTGTCGGCGTGGCCCACGCTGCCCTTGTCGCCGTATCCCTCGTTGCCCTTACCGGTGCGCTTGTCGGTCCCGATGATCAATATGTTGACCGGGGCGTCGGCGTTGACGACGTTCTTGTTGCCGGCGCTGCCGACGTCAACGGTGTTCAGGTTGCCGTCGAAGTGCTGGTAGAGCGCGTATCCGCCCACCGACAGGCCGACCAGTACGAAGGCCATCGTGCCGCCCGTCCACAGCAACGCCTTCTTGCGGCGCGCCTTGGGGGCCTTGCGGCTGCGGCGGCCCGCCGTCTCGCCGTGACCGGAACCCGCCTGGCCGTGCGGGTCGTTGGCCGAACGGCGGCTGCGCTGTCCCGGAACCTCGCGGCGCGGGGCGGACCCGTGCCCGTCACGGGCCGGACGCTGCCGCTCGCCACTGCCGTCACGGGCCGTGCCTCTGCGCTCGCCGCCACCGTCACGGACAGGTCCTCTGCGATGGGGAATACGCGGACCGGACGACTGGGAAGTGCCGGCCGAATCCGCTCCGGAATTATTCAGTCGCAGTTCGTAATCGCCGGTGTGCGGGTTGAGAACCCACTGGTCTGCGGGGTCGATTTCATCCGCCCGCCCACGGCTTTGCGCATCCACGGTTTCTTGAGTCCTCCGTCGGTGCCACGCGAGGCGCCTCCCCCGATCAGGCGCTCGATCTTTCGCTCCAGAAGTGCGCGGCCTGGCGGCCGGAAGCACCGGATCGCGTCACACTATCGGCCCGGTTCGGCGTCGAGCGACGAGCGTGACAAATTCCACGGTCCTTACAACTGGTCATTCTGCTCATTACACGCCGATCACCGGCTTCTGCTTGGGAATTGCTTTACTGCTTGCACAGGTCGGCCGCCGCGTTGTTGCCCGAATAGGTCGGTGTGGGACTCGGTCCCGAAGCGTCCGGTGTATCGGTCGCGGCATTGTTTTTCCTGTTGTTCTTCTCGTCGTCACCCTTGAGCCGGTCCGCCGGGACCACGGCGACCGGAGTGTCCTCACGTAGCCGCTTGAAAAGACGTTTCGCGTCGGGCTGGACGAGTTCGTCCCGGTTCGGGTCGGCGGCGTACGGCTGCCGGGGCACGGTCAGGAACTGCACCTTGTCGGTCGGTACCTCGCGCAGGCCGCGCACCAGCTCGTACAGGTCCTTGAGGCTGTCCAGACCCGGGTCCGTGGTCAGCGTCTTGGTGGCCGCGTCCAGCACCGGGTAGAGACGGGTCGGATTGAGCAGGACGCCGTTGCTCTGCACCTTGTTCACCAGCGCGCCCAGGAACTGCTGCTGGCGGTCCATCCGTTCGGTGTCGCTGCCGTTGCCGATGGACTTGCGGGCCCGTACGTACCCCAGCGCCTGCTCACCGTTGAGCTTCTGGCGCCCGGCGGGGAGCTTCAGATGGGCGTCGGCGTCATCGACCGGCTTCTTGAGGCAGACCTCGACGCCGTGCACGGCGTCGACCATGTCCTTGAAGCCGTTGAAGTCGACGACCATCTGGTGGTCTATCCGGACGCCGGTCAACTTCTCGACCGTACGGGTCGTGCAGGCGGTGCCACCGAACTCGAAGGCCCAGTTGAACTGGGCGAATTGTTTCTTCGTGGCCGTACCGTCCGCTTTGTGGCAGACCGGGATCTCCACCATCAGATCGCGTGGCAGGGACATCGCTGTGACGCTCTTCCGGTCCGCGGCGAGGTGCAGCAGGATCGTGGTGTCCGAGCGCTGGCTGCCACCGTCGTCACGACCGTACTTGCGGTTGTCACCGGCCCGGCTGTCGGAGCCGATGAGCAGAATGTTCTCCGCGTCGTGCACCACGGAGGCGGGCCGCTCCCGCTCGTACACCTTCAGTTCGGCTGCCGCCGAGGTGTCGGTCCTGATGTTTCCGTCGAGCTTCCGGTACAGCCACCAGCCGACGCCCGCGGAGGCCAGGACCACGAACGAGACTCCGAGCGCGGTCCAGCGCGGCCAGTGGCGTCTGTGCCCGGCGAGGGGCTCCGGGGTGGCGTCGGAGCCGTCCCCGGCCTGGGACTTGCCCCCGCCTGCAGCCGAGTCGTCGGATTCGTCCGGCGGGCCGGCGCTTTCGCTCACGTCTGCGTCCATCCTTCACGTTCGGCGGCGCGCTGGGCCGCCGGTCGCAGGAGTAGACGGCTGAACCTCACGCTTGGTTGTGTCCCGAGTGGCCTGTACCGCCGATCATGTACCGGAGTTGAAGCGCAGCCCTGAGGGCTCGACCCGGTATGGGCCGGACGAGTGGTCCTCAGGGCGCTTGTCATACCGCGGTGTTGGTGACCCGTTCACTCTCGACGCGCTTCGCCAGACCGTCCTCGCCCAGCTGCCCCAGATGCCGGCACAGGACCACGGACCCCCCGGCCGCCAGCGGCGCGAACAGCCCCGCGCTCAGGCCTTCCCAGGTGTCGTACGTACGTCCCGTCAGCAGCCGGGACCCGGCGGTCAGGCCGAGAGCGTCCGCATCCTCGCGGGCCCGCGCCAACAGTTGCGCCGCCGTCAGCTCGACACCGCCCACCGCCAGCGCGGGGGCGTCCGGGTCCACGGGTGCGAACGGGGCGAACCGGTCGCCCTGGCTCGGCACCTCGACCGCGTAGTCCGCAAAACCCTCAGGTGCCTGCGGGAACCTGCCGCCCAGCGGGCGCAGCGCCAGGGCGACCCGCTCGCCGCGGCAGGCGTGCGCGGCCTCCAATGTGTCCGGGCCGCTGACGACGAGGTCGGCGCCGGCCGGGTCGCCCTGCACATCGGCGACCACGCCGACCGAGGAACAGGCGAGCAGCCAGACCGCGGACTGCCAGTGCGCGGGCAGCAGAAGGGCGAGCCGGTCGCCGGGTTCCGCGGCGAGGTCGCCCTGCAGAAGGTTGGCGGTCTTGGCCACCCAATTGGCGAAGGTGGCCACCGACAGTTCGACGCGTTCTCCGGTGGCGTCGTCGTAGAAAGTGACCAAGGGGCGGGCCGGGTCCGCGGCAAGCGCGGAACGCAGCAGGTCGGCGGGGGTGCGGTCGGTGGCGTTCATCCGCGCAAGGGTACGCGGCGGTGCCGGGCCGGGTGGGGTCGACGGGCGCCGGGTACACCGGTTCGGCAGACGGCCCGTCAATTGTGCGGAGACACCCCGGTAGCCGGAGTTGTCGGAATGTGCCCAGGATCGTTCGTATGCGTGCCTTCCTTGCATTCTCGATCGGTGTCACCTGTGCGGCCGTTCTCGTACTGCCGTTGGCCGTGCCCGCGGGCGCCGTCCCCGACACCCACACCGCCCCCGCCGAGCCCCCCGATGTGCCGGGCTCGACGCAGTCCCTGCCGCTGTCGCCGCTGCCGGCACCGTCCGGCCGGGCCACCGGCGAACCCACCCGGACCGCCGAACAGGGGCTGTCCGGGCACGAGGCCCGTCCCTTCTCCATGGTCGGCGTCGTCTGGGACGACGTGGACGCCGAGCTCCACGGCACCGTCCAGGTCCGCACCCGTGCCATCGGCACCACCCGCTGGTCGGACTGGCAGGACCTGGAGACGCACAACGCCGAGCACGCCGCGGACCCAGGGAGCGCCGAGCGCGAGTCCGGGACCGTCCGGGGCTCCACCGCACCGCTCTGGGTGGGCGCATCGGACGGCGTCGCGGTCCGCGTACGAGCGGAATCCACCGACCCGCAGGACCGGAATGCCCCCGCGGTACCGCTGCCCACCGGTCTGCGCCTCGAACTCGTCGACCCCGGTAAGGACCCGCAGCCGCTCCCCGCGGCGGGCCCCGAGGCCGGGGATACCGGCGACGACCGGACCACACCGCTCGACGGGCGCGTGCTCCCCGCCCTGAGCAAGGCGGAGACCGAGGCACGCAGCGAGGCGGAGGCCGGACTCGCGCCCGGCGCCCAGCCGTACATCGGACCCCGGCCGCGCATCATCACCCGCAAGGGCTGGGGAGCCGACGAGAAGCTCAGGGAGCGCGCCTTCGTGTACACCAAGAGCGTCAAGGCCGCGTTCATCCACCACAGCGCCACGGGCAACAACTACAAGTGCACCCAGGCGCCCTCCGTCCTGCGAGGCATCTACCGCTACCACGTCAAGAGCGGCGGCTGGCGCGACATCGGCTACAACTTCGCCGTCGACAAGTGCGGAAACATCTACGAAGGACGGGCCGGAGGCGTGACGAAGGCCGTCCTGGGCGCGCACACGCGCGGCTTCAACAGCAACAGCACAGGCATCGCGGTGCTCGGAACCTTCACCAGTTCGAACCCGCCCGCCGCCGCGGTGAACGCCATCGCGAAGCTCACCGCATGGAAGCTCGGCCTGTTCGGAGCCAACCCGCAGGGCAAGACCACACTCGTCTCGGGCGGCGGGAACAAGTTCAAGAAGGGAAAGAAGGTCAAACTCAACGTCATCTCCGGCCATCGGGACGGCTTCGCAACCGAATGTCCCGGAGCGCGTCTCTACAAGAAGCTCGGCTCGGCCCGGACCAGCTCCGCCCATCTGCAGGGCCGCTGAACGGCACACCGCGGAAGGCTGCTGCGGACCGCTGCGAGCTGCTGACCGGGGACGACCGGACCGGCTTGCATACACTGGCCAGCCGAAACCGGACCAGGCCCCACCAGGAAGCAGAGTCAGCGCTGTGACAGAGGCAAGAGAAGCGATCCTCCTGGTCGGCGGCAAGGGAACCAGGCTGCGCCCGCTCACGGTGCACACTCCCAAGCCCATGGTTCCGGCGGCGGGCGTCCCGTTCCTCACGCACCAGCTGGCGCGCGCCCGGGCCGCCGGGGTCGAGCACATCGTGCTCGCGACGTCCTATCTGGCGGAGGTCTTCGAACCGTACTTCGGCGACGGTTCGTCGCTCGGTCTCCACATCGAGTACGTCACCGAACGCGAACCGCTCGGCACCGGCGGAGCGATACGCAACGTCGCGTCCCGGCTCACGGCAGGCCCCGACGAACCGGTGCTCATCTTCAACGGCGACATCCTCACCGGCCTCGACATCCGGACGCTGGTCGCCTCGCACACCACATCCGGAGCGGATGTCTCCCTCCACCTCACCCGGGTCGAGGACCCGCGCGCCTTCGGTCTCGTACCGACGGACGACACCGGCAGGGTCACCGCGTTCCTGGAGAAGCCCCAGACACCCGAGGAGATGGTCACCGACCAGATCAACGCGGGGGCGTACATCTTCCGTCGGTCGGTCATCGACACCATCCCGGCCGGCCGGCCGGTCTCCGTCGAGCGCGAGACCTTCCCCGGACTGCTCGCCTCCGGCGCACACCTCCAGGGCATGGTCGACTCCACGTACTGGCTGGACCTCGGCACCCCGCAGGCCTTCGTACGCGGCTCCGCCGACCTGGTCCTGGGCCGCGCACCATCCCCGGCCGTCCCCGGCCGGTGCGGCGACCAGCTCGTCCTGCCGACGGCCTCCGTCGCCACCGACGCGAAACTCAGCGGCGGTACGGTCATCGGCGAGGGCGCCCTGATCGGCGAAGGAGCCCGGATCGACGGGTCCGCGGTCCTGGCCGGCGCGGTCGTCGAACCGGGGGCAGTGATCACGGACTCGCTGGTCGGAGCCGGTGCCAGGATCGGCAGCCGTACGGTGCTGACCGGCGCGGTCATCGGGGACGGAGCCCGGGTCGGCGCCGACAACGAACTGCGCGACGGCATCCGCATCTGGTGCGGGGCGGTCTTGCCGGACGCCGCGGTGCGTTTCTCGTCGGACGAATAACCGGCCACCCGCCACTGCGCTTACCCTCGACAGGCACCCCGACGACCGAGGACCTCACCGTGGCAGGACGATTCGCACCCCGCAGTGCCCCTCGCGCGGCAGTCCCCCACCAGGCGGCGGCTCCGGCGACGGACGCGCTGACCCGCGACTGGACCCCGCCCGGCCCGCTCGACCTGCGCCTGGTCCTCGGCCCGCTGCGCCGCGGCCCCGCCGACCCCACCTTCCGGATGACCCGGGACGGCGCCGTCTGGCGGGCCGGCCGCACACCCGCGGGCCCCGGAACCCTCCGCGTCACGGCCCGGGACGGCCGGATCGAGGCGGCGGCCTGGGGACCGGGCGCACCCTGGCTGCTGGACGGGCTCCCGACGCTGCTCGGCGCGACGGACGACCCGGACGCCTTCCGCCCGCGCCACCGGCTGCTCGCCCTGACCCGGCACCGCCGCCCCGGCCTGCGCCTGCTGCGCACCGGCCTGGTCATGGAGTCCCTGATCCCGTCGATCCTCGAACAGAAGGTCACCACGGACGAGGCCTACCGCGCCTGGCGCTACCTGGTCCGCAAGCACGGCACCCCGGCGCCCGGTCCCACGGACCACGCCGCGTTCACCACCCTCGGCCTGCACGTCATGCCGGACGCCCGCACCTGGTCCCTGATCCCGTCCTGGGAATGGCACCGCGCAGGCGTCGACGCCAAACGCTCGGCCACGATCCTGCGCGCGGTACGCGTGGCCCGCCGCCTGGAGGAGGCGGCTGCCATGGAGCTCCCGGAGGCCATGGCCCGCCTGGAACTGATCCCCGGCATCGGCCCCTGGACCTCGGCCGAGACCCTCCAACGGTCAAACGGCGCGGCGGACGCGGTCACGGTCGGCGATCTCCACCTCCCCGGCATCGTCGGCCACGCCCTGGCAGGCAACAGAAACGCCGACGACGAAGAAATGCTGGCCCTCCTCACCCCCTACGAGGGCCAACGCCACCGAGCCACCCGCCTCATCCTCCTGTCGGGCCACACCCCACCCCGCCGGGCCCCTCGAATGACCCGGGGCGACATCGCGCGCCTGTAACGGCACGGACCGGGCCCCGGGGCAGAGCCCCGGTTCATGGAAGCGGCGGGCAGAAGAAGCATCCACCCCCACCACCTCACCGCACCGCGACGAACCCCTCCGCATCCCGCCCCGCCCGAGCCACGGGCCGGGCCGCCGCCCGCCCCACCGCGACCGCCCCCAACGGATCCCACGACCCCGGCAGGTCCAGCACCTCACGCACCACATCGCGGCAGAACATCGTCGACGACACCCACGCCGAGCCGAGCCGCTCGCCCGCCAGCGCCACCAGGAAGTTCTGGATACCCGCACCCGCGGCGACCACGAACATCTCGCGCTCCGCGGTGTCCCGCCGCTCGTCCCCGTACGTGTGGGAGCCGTCCATCACCAGACACGGCACCACCAGGTACGGCGCCCGGCGCAGCACATCGCCCCGCCGCACCCGCTTCGCGATCGACTCCTCGTTCCGGCCGTCCCGGCGAAGATCCGCGATCCAGGCGTCCCGCATCGCGTCGAGAAGCCGGGTCCGCGACTCCTCGGACTCCAGCAGGACGAACCGCCACGGCGTCGTGTGATGCGGCGCCGGCGCCGTCACCGCCGCGGCCACGGCCCGCCGCACCGCCCCAGGGTCCACCGGATCGTCGGTGAACTCGCGCACCGTACGCCGCAGGGTCACCGCTTCCCGTACCGCTTCCGACGTACCGAGCCGGAACATGTCGTCGGCCGCGACCCGCACCATCGCCCGGGCACCGCCCGCGGAATCCGTCGGGTCCACGACATGACCGAGCCCTCGCACCACGGCGACGGGCAGCCCCGAGGCCTTGCCCTTGACCAGATCACCGGCCGAGGCCAGCTCATCGGCGGTGGCGACCACGGTCGCGCTCAGCGGATTGCCGTACGCGTCCGTACCGCCGCGCAGATCGTCCAGCACCAGGACCCCGGCCGCCCCGATCGCGACATCGGTCAGCCCGTTGCGCCACGGGCGCCCGAAAGTGTCCGTGACGACGACCCCGACCTCGACGCCGAGGGTGTCCCGCAGCCCGTCCCGGATGGCGCGCGCCGAAGCGTCCGGGTCCTCGGGCAGCAACAGCACCGTTCCGGCGGGGGTGTTCGAGGCATCGACCCCGGCCGCGGCCATGACGAGACCCTGCCGGTTCTCGACGATCCGCAGCGTGCCGCGCCGCGCCACCACCCGTACCGTCTCTGCGTCGATCGCCGCCTCCCGGTCGGTGGCCTCGACGATCCGGCCCTCCGCCTTGGAGACGATCTTCGAGGTGACCAGCAGGACATCGCCGTCGGCCAGCCCCGGCTCGGTGGCGGCGATCAGCTTCGCCAGATCGTCCCCGGCCTGCACCTCGGGCATCCCGGGCAGCGCCCAGACCCGGTAGGACGGCACCGGGGAAGAACCGGAGGACTCGGCGCTCATGCCCGTACCTCCTCGGCCAGCACCAACGCCTGCCGGGCCATCTCCGCCGTCGCGTCGACATCGGTCATCATCAGCGGCACGGACCGGCAGCGGATGCCCGCGGCCTCCACCGCGGCGACCGCCCCGGCGTCCACCGTGTCGACGAGCCACCCGTCGAGCAGCCCGGAACCGTAGTGCGTGGCCACGGCCGAAGCCGTCGACTCGACGCCCACCGCGGCGAGCACCTTGTCCGCCATACCGCGCACGGGCGCGTCCCCGACGATGGGGGAGAGGCCGACGACCGGCACCCCGGCGTCGGCGATCGCCTCCCGGATGCCGGGCACGGCAAGAATCGTCCCCACCGACACCACGGGGTTGGACGGCGGGAAGAGGATGACATCGGCGTCGGCGATGGCCTCCAGCACGCCCGGCGCCGGCTTGGCCTGCTCGGCGCCGACCGGCACGACCGCCTGCGCCTCGACCGAGGCGCGCAGCTTCACCCAGTACTCCTGGAAGTGGATCGCCCTGCGCTCGCCGTCCATGTCGACCGCCACATGCGTCTCGACCCGGTCGTCGGACATCGGCAGCAGCCGGACCCCCGGCTTCCAGCGTGCACAGAGCGCCTCGGTGACGGCGCTCAGCGGATAGCCCGCGCCCAGCATCTGCGTACGGACGATATGCGTCGCGAAGTCGCGGTCGCCGAGCCCGAACCATTCGGGCCCCACGCCATAGGCCGCGAGCTCCTCCTTGACCTGGAAGCTCTCGTCCGTACGCCCCCAGCCCTGCTCCTCGTTGATGCCACCGCCGAGGGTGTACATCACGGTGTCGAGGTCGGGGCAGACCTTCAGCCCGAACAGATGGATGTCGTCACCGGTGTTGCCGATCACCGTGATGTCCGCGTCGGGTGCGGCCTGCTTGAGGCCACGCAGAAAACGAGCACCACCGATACCGCCGGCCAGAACCACAATGCGCATGTACAGCAGTTTGTCAGGCGGGTACGACATCCATGGCCGCCGGGGCGCATTGCGCCGCGTGCATCGGCATCTCGGTCAGACCCGGGTAGTAGATGTGCAGACTGACCGCCGGTTCGAGAGAGTCGTTGACCACTTCGTGCACATAGCCGGGCGCGAAGACGCGCTGCGCGCCCGAGTCCAGCGTCCGCGTCCCGCGCTCGGTCTGCTCGGTCAACCGACCGTCCAGGACCGTCAGTACGCCGGAGGACGGACCGTGGTCGTGGCGCCCGCTGCCCTGGCCGGGCACCCAGCTGAGCAGCCAGACCTCGTAACCAAGCGGGGTCTCCCCTGCTCGAGCGGAGCCGAGAGCTTGGGGAACTGTGCGCAGCCGGTGGTACCAGCGGGTAGTGGTGTCGTACCGGACGAGCGGTGCCCACTGCGCGCGGTCGGCGGCGATGCTGCGGGCGAGTCCGACGAACTCGGCCACGGTGGAGGGGTGCTCGGGGGCCGGCTGGAGGAGGTGCTGGACCTCGAGGATGTCGCCGGCGATCTGAAGGTCGCTGTCGCTGTTCATGGAAGCGGTGGTTCCTCGGCATGGGGGTGCATGTGCGGGGTGTCTCGGAGACCGGAGAGCCGCGCAGGTGCAGAGAGGAAGCTCTACGGGGACGCTCTGCGAGAAGCTCTGCAAAGGAGGGGCTGGATCAGAGCCGGTGCCCTACGGCATCAACAGCTGTGACAGCTGGAACAGCAACAGCGCGCCTGGACAGCGGTGCGGAACCCACGGACGTGGGTGGCGTACATCGCTGCGGTCGCTGGCATGCAGTCAAGGAGACCGGCTCGGCCCTCTGCTGTCAACCCGATGCCCGATTTGGGGGTAATGTTTCACCTCATCCGGTTACTGCGGGCAGGGAAAGGTTTGTGCACCCGTCGCGGCGGAGATGTGGCGCATCAACCGTGTCCTCAAACGTCATTGAGGCCTCGTGACCCGACTGTGATCTTGATCGCTTCGGTGATCGAATCGAAACATGAGGGTGGCTCCGATCGTCTCACTCGGTGAGAGGGGGGTGCGGTGAGCCCCGTGGCATATGTCAGGTTTTTGGTGATTTGCACACTTTCCGCATACCCTTGGTTCCGCAGAGTGAATACCGGGGCCAATAGCAGATCTTCGCTTGACTGGCCTGGAGCTACACACTTGTAATTTCACTCGTGTCGTTCGGCCGCAATCAGTAACGGCTGCATCACGGGGACGCAAGAGACAGACGAGGGGCGCACATGACCGAGCTGTTCCAGCAACTGCTGGTCGAGGACGCGGACGAGGAACTCGGCTGGCAGGAGCGCGCGCTGTGCGCCCAGACCGATCCCGAGTCCTTCTTCCCCGAGAAGGGCGGATCCACCCGCGAGGCCAAGAAGGTCTGTCTCGCCTGTGAAGTCCGGTCCGAATGCCTTGAGTACGCGCTTTCCAATGATGAACGGTTCGGAATCTGGGGCGGCCTTTCGGAACGTGAACGGCGCCGCCTGAAGAAGGCCGCCGTCTGACCGCGGACCACCGGAACAACAGAACACCGCTTACGAAGCGCGCACCGGCCGCCCACCGGGCCGCGACCGATCATGGCCCGTTGCCTGCCCCCCCCCGCAGGCGACGGGCCATCACTGTGCCCGCCGCTCCACCACCGCCCCGTCACGGCCCTCGTTCAACCGCTCGGCGGCACCGCGGTTATCCGTACCGTTAGTGTGGGGCCCCGTCCGAGACGCGCCAACGCCCCGACGGAGCGCGCGTGTACACCGATGCAGCCCCCGGGGGGACGCCCCCCGGACCCGGCCGGAGGGCCCGTACCTCGATGTCCGTGCACAGCCAATCGACGGCGCCGTACGCGGCTGCCGCCGCCCCAGAGTTCCCCCGGCATGTCGTCACCGCCGTGCTCGTCTCCCACGACGGCGCGCGCTGGCTGCCCGACGCGCTCGCCGGGCTGCTCGGGCAGGAACGCCCCGTACAGAACGTCGTCGCCGCCGACACCGGCAGCGCCGACGACTCCGCGCGGCTGGTCACCGAGGCCCTCGGCGCCGAACGCGTCCTGCACCTCGCGCGCCGTACGAGCTTCGGCACCGCCGTCGACGAGGCGACCCGCACGGCCGGCGTCCTCACCCCCGAGGACCTGCCGTACCTGAGGCGCCCCAACAGCTGGGACCCCGTCAGCAGGTCCTGGCGCGACGACGCGTACGACCTGCCCGAACTGCCTCACGGCGAACCGGTGCAGTGGCTCTGGCTGCTCCACGACGACTGCGCACCCGAACCCGACGCGCTCGCCGAGATGCTGCGCGTCGTCGACGCCGACCCGCACGCCGCGATCGTCGGCCCCAAGCTCCGCGGCTGGTACGACCGCAAGCAGTTGCTCGAAGTCGGCGTCTCCATCGCCAACAGCGGTCGCCGCTGGACCGGACTCGACCGGCGCGAGCAGGACCAGGGCCAGCACGACCAGGTCCGTACCGTGCTCTCCGTCTCCACCGCGGGCATGCTGATCCGCCGTGACATCTGGGAGGAGCTCGGCGGGTTCGACCGCGGGCTCCCGCTGATGCGTGACGACGTCGACCTGTGCTGGCGCGCGCACACCGCCGGACACCGGGTGCTCGTCGCCCCCGACGCCGTCCTCAGGCACGCCGAGGCCTCCGCCCGCGAGCGCCGCCCCATCGACTGCGCAGGACGTTCGGTCGCCTCCCCGCACCGTGTCGACAAGGCCGGCGCCGTCTACACGATGCTGGTCAACGCACGCGCCAAGGCCCTGCCCTGGGTGATGCTCCGGCTCGTCCTCGGCACCCTGCTGCGTACCCTCGCCTATCTCGTCGGCAAGGTGCCCGGCCAGGCCCTTGACGAGGTCGCCGGGCTCTTCGGCACCCTGCTGCGCCCCGGGCGGATCCTCTCGGCCCGGCGCAGCCGCGGCAAGGGCGCCGTCGACCAGGCCGAACTGCGCGGTCTCTTCCCGCCGCCCGGTGCCACCGTCCGTGCCACCGTCGAGCAGGTCGCAGGAAACTTCGGCGGTGGTTCCGATGCCGACTCGGGCGGCTCACGGCACGGCGCCGTGGAGTCCGGTCCCGGTGGCGACGACGCCGATTTCCTGGAGATCGAGCAGTTCGCGCGGCTGAAGCGGATCGGGCGCAAGCCGGGCCCGGTGCTCTTCGCCCTTCTGCTGTTCGCCTCGCTCGTCGCCTGCCGCAGCCTGCTCGGTGGCGGAGCGCTGGTGGGCGGCGCACTGCTGCCCGCGCCCGCCGACGTCTCCGACCTGTGGGGCAGGTACGCGGACGGCTGGCACACGGTCGGTACCGGCGGCACGCAGACCGCACCGCCCTACCTCGCCGTCATCTCGGCCCTGTCCGCGCTGTTCCTCGGCTCGACCGGCTTCGCGCTCACGCTGCTGCTGGTCTGCTCGGTCCCGCTCGCCGGGCTCACCGCGTACTTCGTCTCCCGGCCGCTGCTCGAATCAAGGCTGCTGCGGGCCTGGGCGAGCATCGCGTACGCCTTCCTGCCCGCTGCGACCGGCGCACTGGCGACGGGCCGCCTCGGCACCGCCGTACTGGCCGTCCTGCTCCCACTGATCGCCCGTGCCGCCGTCTCCGCGCACGGCATGCGCGCCGTCGGCGACGCCCGCGGCAGCTGGCGCGCCACCTGGGCGTACACCCTGCTCCTCACCGTCGCGATGGCCTTCACGCCCATCGTCTGGCCGCTCGCCGTGGTCCTCGGCATCGGGGCGCTCGCACTGCGCCGCGACGACATCGCCGCGTACGGGCTCCGCTTCCTCGCCGCGATCGGCACCCCGCTGCTGGTTCTCGCGCCCTGGTCGCTGTCGCTCCTCACCAGCCCGTCCGGCTTCCTGAAGGAGGCGGGCCTGGAGATCGGTACGGGCACGGCCTCCGCACTCGACCTGCTCGGCATCAGCCCCGGCGGCCCCAAGGCCGCGGGCGGTGTGCTGCTGCTCGGCATCGTGTTCGCCGCGCTGGCGGCGCTGCTGCGCGGGGAGCGGCAGTTCGCGGTACGCACCGCGTGGGTGGTCGCGCTCGTGGCACTGGTCTTCGCCGTTCTCGCCAACGGCTCGGGCTGGGCGGGCCCCGCCACCCTCGTCTACGGCATCGCACTGATCGCCGCCGCGCTGGTCGGCGCGGACGGCGCCCGGGTACGCGTCGCCGAGCTCAGCTTCGGCTGGCGCCAGCCCGTCGCCGCACTGATCGCTCTCGCCGCGGGCCTCGCCCCGGTGCTGGCCGCCGCCGGCTGGATGATCGGCGGCGCCGCGGGCCCGCTGGAGCGCCGCGACCCGGTGCAGGTGCCCGCGTTCGTCGCGGAGGAGAGCACCACCCGCGACCAGCCGCGCACCCTGGTCCTCGACGGCACATCGCCCGCCGCCGTCTCCTACACCCTGGTACGCGGCTCCGGCGCGCGGCTCGGTGACGCGGAACTGGCCGAGGCGGGCGGCAGCAACAGCCACCTCGACAAGGTCGTCACCAATCTGGTCGCGGGCTCCGGCGCCGACCAGGGCAGCCAGCTCAGCGGATTCGCGATCCGTTACGTACTGGTACGGGACGGCGCTCCGAAGGAGATGAGCCGGGTCCTCGACGCGACCCCGGGCCTCAGCCGGCTGAGCCAGCTGGACGGCAGTGCGCTGTGGCGGGTCGACCGGCAGGTCGCCCGCGTCATGATCATCCCGTCCGGCGCCGACGCCGAACCGCTGCCCGTGGGCTCCCTCCCCGTCGAGGCGCACACAGAGATTCCGGCAGGCGGCTCCGGCCGGGTGCTGCGGATCGCCGATGCCGCCGACCCCGGGTGGGAGGCCACGCTCAACGGGCGCGCCCTGACCCGGAAGACCGTCGACGGCTGGGCCCAGGGCTTCGAGCTCCCCGCCGAGGGCGGCACCCTGGACCTCACGTACAACACCCCGCTCACCCACACCGCCTGGATCTGGGCCCAGGCCGCGCTGGCCGTGGTCCTGGTGGTCCTCGCCCTGCCCGGCCGCCGCCGGGAGATCGACGACGACCTGCCCGAGGAGGCCATGGCAGCCCCCGCGGAGCCGGTCGCGGGCGAGGGGCGCCGGGCACGCAGGCTGCGCGCGGCCGCCCAGGCGGAGGCGGAGGCCGAGTCGGAGCCGGCCGGGAGTGCCGAGGCGGCGGCGGGGGAGTACATCCCCGTACAGCAGACGGCCGAACCGCATCCGCAGCAGACCGACGACCAGGACGCGTTCGCCCCGCAGGCCGACAGCGGTCAGTACGCGGCGGTGCCGCAGCAGCAGTACGCAGAATGGGACGCGCAGCAGTACCAGGGCGCCGACTACCAGCAGTACCAGGGCGAGCAGTACCAGGACGGCCAGTACGGCACGCAGCAGGAGCACCAGGCGACCGCCGACCCGTACCAGCAGCACGCCTACGACCCGTACGGCTACGCGCAGCAGCAGTACGACCCGCAGGCCCAGTACGCCCCCCAACCCCCGCAGTACGCCCCCCAACCCCCGCAGTACGACCCCCAGGCTCCGTACGACCCCCAGGCCCACTACGGCCAACAGGGCGGCCAACAGGGCGGCCAACAGGGCCAGTACGACCCGCAGAACCCCGACGAGAACCCCGCCCCGGGCCAGAACCCGTGGCCGACCGGTAACGCATCGCGAGGCGAGTCCGAGTGAAGTCCACCAGCCTGTCCCTCATCGCGGGCACCGTCGCCCTCGCCGCCGTCACCGGCTTCGCCGCGCTCACCGCGCCCGGCGACGGGGGCACGACGGAGGCGAAGTCCGCCACCCGGCTGCCGGTGGAACGGTCCAGCCTGCTCTGCCCGGCGCCCGGTCTCTCGGACCTCGCGGAGACGACATACACGTCGTTCACCCCGGCGGGCGGCAGCGGCGGCGAGGCCGGTACGGCCGAACTGAAGCAGTCCACGTCCGCGACGGCCGACGACGCCACGGACAAGGACGGGAACAAGGGCAAGAAGGACAAGGCGAAGGAGGATCCCGGAAAGCCGGTCGTCTCCCTCAAGGAGCCCGGCAAGCCGGCCACCGCCGACGAGTCCGGCGCCAACGCCCCCGCGCTGGTCGGCACCGCCACCGGCCGCCTGGCCCCTGGCTGGACCACCCAGCAGACCACCACGGTCGAGGCGGGCGGTGCCCGCGGCCTGCTCGGCGTCAGCTGCACCGGACCCGACACGGACTTCTGGTTCCCGGCCGCGAGCACCGCGAAGTCCCGCGAGGACTACGTCCACCTCACCAACCCGGACGACACCGCGGCCGTCGCCGACATCGAGCTGTACGGTCCGGACGGCACTCTCAAGTCCGATGTGGGCGAGGGCATCACGGTGCCCGCCCGGTCCAGTGTCCCGGTCCTGATCTCCACGCTGACCAGTGAGGTGGCCGAGGACGTGACCGTCCACGTCACCACCCGTACCGGACGCGTCGGCGCGGTCGTCAGGGCCGCGGACGAAGAGGCCGGCAGCGACTGGCTGGCAGCCTCGGCCGACCCGACGGGCACCCTGGTGCTCCCCGGCATCCCGGCGGACGCCACCTCGGTCCGCCTGGTGGCGTTCGCACCCGGCGACGGCGACGCCGATCTGACGGTGAAACTGCTCGGCAAGACCGGTGCGATCTCCCCGGCCGGACACGAGGAGCTCCACGTCAAGTCGAGGATGACCGCGGGCGTCGACCTGAAGGACGTCACCAGGGGCGAAGCCGGCTCCCTGCTGCTCACCCCGGCCCGGGGCGGAAAGGGCACCCCGGTGGTGGCCGCGCTGCGTGTGGTCCGCGGCAAGGGCGACGCGCAGGAGGTCGGCTACATCCCGGCGACCGGCCCGGTGGGTGCACAGGCGACCGCGGCCGACAACCGGGCCAAGGGCTCCACCCTCTCGCTCACCGCGCCGGGCGCCACCGCCACCGTGAAGGTAACCGCCTCCGCGGGCAGTGGGGGCGGCGAACAGACCGTCAAGACGTACACGGTCAAGGGCGGTACGACGCTCGCGGTCACCCCGCCCGTACCGTCCGGGCTCAAGGGCGGCTACGCGCTGACGGTGGAGACGCAGTCGGGCGGCCCGGTCCACGCCGCACGCATGCTCGCCCTGCCGCAGGACGGCATCCAGATGTTCACCGTGCAGACCCTGCCGGACGACGCCGGAACGGTCGAGGTGCCCGCGGTCGAGCAGGACCTGTCGGTCCTGGACGACTGAGCGGGCGGGCGGTACGGGTGGGACCGGGAGCCGGCCCGCTCGTACCGCCGCTCCTACTCCTGCCCGTACCGCGGATCGACCGACTCCGGCGAAAGACCGAGCAGGTCCGCGACCTGCTCCACCACGACCTCGTGCACCAGCAGGGCGCGCTCGTCGCGGTTCTTGGTGCGGATCTCGACGGGCCGCCGGTAGATGATGATCTGCGCGGGCCGGTCCTTCTCCGCCGAGACTGCACGCCCCAGCGGTACGGTCTCCTCCTGAGCCCCCGGCACATCGAGCACCATGAAGTCGACATCGGCCAGCTGCGGCCAGCGCCGCTCCAGCCGTTCCACCGAATCCTGCACGAGATCACGGAAGTTCTCCGCCCTGCTGGCCGAGAGCGGCACCTGGGGCGGGGCGACGGGCCCGCGCATGCCGCGGCCATGGCGGTCACGACGGCGTGGGCGTGGCTCGGACTGGTGGGGAGGTACGGGACTGTCCATCACTGACGCAGGGTAACTCTCTGCGGCGCAGGTGGATCGCTGCTCCCTGACGGGGCGTCGGCATGTCCAATCCTGAACAATCCGGCCAAACGGGAGCCCGTTTCAGGCCCAGCTCCTGACCATTGATCTCCTGCTGAATGACAGCTTTTGTGCCGAGTGGTGACCGCAATCGTTGCCGATACGGTCTGCGCCTCCGGGTTCCTCCGCAGGTCAGAAGGACTGTCCGGAAGGCGGTTGTGCCGGAGGTCACAGGGCGACACGGTGGGGTGACCTGAGGGAGAGTCGTCGCAGCCCGCTCAAGAGTGCGGTACCGTCCAACATCGTGAGCCCTGTACGTCGCTGTTCGCGCACCGCGTGCGGCCGCCCTGCCGTCGCGACACTGACGTACGTCTATGCCGACTCGACTGCGGTCCTCGGCCCGCTCGCCACCTACGCCGAGCCCCACTGCTACGACCTCTGTGCCGAGCACAGCGAGCGGCTGACCGCGCCACGTGGCTGGGAGGTCGTCAGGCTCTCCGACCCCTCCGCTCCCACGCGCCCCAGCGGTGACGACCTCGAAGCGCTTGCCAATGCCGTACGGGAAGCGGCGCGACCGCACGACCGCGGAGCCGACGGCAGGGGCGGCGGTCCGCAGACCGCGAACCCGGTGGAGGTCGCTCGCCGCGGCCATCTGCGGGTGCTGCGCTCACCGGAGTCCTGAGTACGCCGTGCCGTTCGGCGCGCCTCGCCCGTGATTTCCCGTTCAGGTTTTCGTGCACGGGCCATTGAGCCAAATTTGTCGTGAACACGACCATTCCTTCACTCGTGAGAAACGGTTTTCCGCATCATGGAATCCGGGGAGGCCTGTGTGTTTGTCCGGCAACTCGAACCCGTAGCCGATTCGCTCGCCCTGTCCGCTCTGGTCGCGGCGCTTCCCCTGGTCACCGTGCTGGTGCTGCTCGGGCGGTCCGGATGCGGGCACACCGTGCCGGACTCGTCGGCCTCGCCGTCGGCTCGCTCGTGTACGGCATGCCCCTCGGCCAGACCCTCTCCGCAGGCGCTCAAGGCGTGCTCTTCGGGCTCTTCCCCATCATGTGGATCGTCGTCAACGCCCTCTGGGTGTACCGGATGACCGTACGTACCCAGCACTTCGACATCCTCCGCCGCTCCTTCGGCAGGCTCTCGGACGACCCTCGCATCCAGGCGCTGGTCATCGCCTTCTGCTTCGGCGCGCTCCTCGAAGCTCTCGCCGGATTCGGTGCGCCCGTCGCGATCTCCTCCGTGATGCTCGTGGCGCTCGGCTTCGACCCGGTGAAGGCGGCCGTCGTCTCGCTCGTGGCCAACACCGCACCGGTCGCGTTCGGCGCCATGGGCACCCCCGTGGTGACTCTCGCTCAGATCACCGGGCTGCCGCTGGACGACGTGGCGTCCGTCGTGGGCCGCCAGACCCCGCTGCCGGCCCTCCTCGCACCCCTGATCCTGGTCTTCCTGGTGGGCGGAAGGCGCGGGCTGCGCGAGACCTGGCTGCCCGCACTCGTCTGCAAAGTCGCCTTCGCCGCGGCCCAGTTCGCCGCGTCCAATTACGTCTCCGCCCAACTCGCGGACATCGCCGCCGCGCTCGTGGGCGCGGCAGCGCTGATGGCCGTCCCCGGGGCACGGAGGTCGGCCGAGGAGCCGGTGCGTACGGCAGTCCTGACCGGCGTACGGAGCGAGGACCTCGATCGCGAGGACCCGCACCGCGAAGTGCTGCGAGCCTACGCCCCGTACGCCCTCGTCGTCGCCGTCTTCTCCGTCGCCCAGATCCCGCCGGTCACTCGCGTACGTCATGAACCTCTCCGGGCAGGCCGCCACGATCGGCCAGTTCGTGGCCGCGGCAGGTGCCGGACTGGCCTTCCTCTCGCCGGTGCTCGGTTCGGCGTCGCAGTCTCCGGTTCCGACACCTCCGCGAACGCCCTCTTCGGCGCACTCCAGGTCTCGGCGGCACGCGAATCGGGTCTCTCACCGGAGCTGCTGGCCGCGGCTAACAGCTCCGGCGGGGTGCTCGGCAAGATGATCTCCCCGCAGAACCTGACGATCGCGTGCGCGGCGGCCGGCCTGGCCGGACGCGAGGGGCCCTGCTGCGCAAGGTGCTGCCGTGGAGCCTGGGACTGCTGCTTGCGATGTGCCTGATCGTGCTGGCACAGAGCACGACGGCGCTGGGCTGGATGCTGCCTCGAGCGGCACGGCACTCAACCCCGCCCGGCAACGAGGGCAAAGCGGCAACCCGGCCGCCCCCGGTCACCGTACGCACAGCCGGGCCCCGCACAGCCGCAAGACCCCACGGCCCGCCCGAACGGCCGCCGGGTAGTTTGGGCGGTCCGCAGAAATCTCAGGAGGACCGGCCCGTGGCTGCTGATCTGTCGCAGATCGTCAAGGCGTACGACGTGCGCGGAGTGGTGCCCGACCAGTGGGACGAATCGCTGGCCGAGCAGTTCGGGGCGGCGTTCGTCGAGGTGACGGGCGCGGACGCGATCGTGATCGGCCACGACATGCGGCCCTCGTCGCCCGGCCTCTCGGGAGCCTTCGCACGCGGCGCCGCGGCGCGCGGCGCGGACGTCACACTGATCGGCCTCTGCTCGACCGACCAGCTGTACTTCGCCTCCGGCAGCCTCGGTCTCCCCGGTGCGATGTTCACCGCCTCGCACAACCCGGCGCAGTACAACGGCATCAAGCTCTGCCGGGCGGGCGCCGCACCCGTGGGCCAGGACACCGGGCTCTTTGAGATCCGCGCCCTGGTCGAGAAGTGGTCCGAGACCGGCACACCGCAACCGGCCGCCACCCCCGGCACCGTCACTGGGCGCGAGACGCTCCCCGACTACGCCGCACACCTGCTGTCCCTGGTCGACCTCGCATCGATCCGCCCGCTGAAGGTCGTCGTCGACGCGGGCAACGGCATGGGCGGCCACACCGTCCCCACCGTCTTCGCGAAGCTCCCCGTCGACCTCGTGCCGATGTACTTCGAGCTCGACGGCACGTTCCCCAACCACGAGGCCAACCCGCTCGACCCGAAGAACCTCGTCGACCTCCAGGCCCGCGTCGTGGCCGAGGGCGCCGATCTGGGCCTCGCCTTCGATGGCGACGCCGACCGCTGCTTCGTCGTCGACGAGCGGGGCGCGGGCGTCTCCCCGTCCGCGATCACCGCCCTGGTCGCGGCCCGCGAACTCGCCCGTAACGGCGGCAAGGGCACCGTCATTCACAACCTGATCACGTCCCTCTCGGTCCCCGAGGTCGTCCGCGAGAACGGCGGGACCCCGGTCCGTACCCGCGTGGGCCACTCCTTCATCAAGGCGGAGATGGCCGAGCACGGCGCGATCTTCGGCGGCGAACACTCCGCGCACTACTACTTCCGTGACTTCTGGAACGCCGATACGGGCATGCTCGCCGCGCTCCACGTCCTGGCCGCGCTGGGTGGCCAGGACGGCGCACTGTCGGAACTGGTCGCCCAGTACGACCGCTACACCGGATCCGGAGAGATCAACTCCACGGTCGCCGACCAGCCGGGCCGCACGGCGGCGGTACGTGAATCCTTCGCACCCCGTGACGGTGTCACGACCGACGACCTGGACGGCCTGACGGTCACGGGACCGGACTGGTGGTTCAACCTCCGGGCCTCCAACACGGAACCCCTGCTGCGCCTGAACGTCGAGGCCCGGGACGAGCAGACGATGACGGCGGTACGGGACGAGGTGCTGGCACTGGTCCGGGCACGGGCCTCGTAGGGCGAGTCCGGCGGTTCCGCCCTGTCCAGCGATTCCGGCCCACCCGGCAATGTCAGCTTCTTCGGAGTTTGAGGAGCGGGGGCGGCCCGGGCCGGTTCGGGAAGGAGCGGGTAGGGGAACAGACCCGCCGCAGGCGCCCGCCCCGCCCCACCCCCACCCCCTGGGCCGGGCCGCGCCCCCCGCACCCCGCACCCCGGCGGTAGGCTGACGTCGCCCGAACCGCTTGTTCGAATGCTTGAAGGGACTCACCCCATGCCGCTCGAAGCCGGCCTTCTGGAGATCCTCGCCTGCCCGGCCTGTCACTCTCCGCTCGACGACCGGTCGGCAGCCGACAGTCCCGAGCTGGTCTGCACCGGCACGGATTGCGGCCTGGCCTACCCGGTACGGGACGGCATTCCGGTCCTCCTCGTCGACGAGGCCCGCCGCCCCGCGTAACGGCATCCGCGCCCCGCGCCCCGCACGGTGATCAGCACGTGATCGGAGGACCGTCCCCATGCTCGACGAGCCGCTGCTCGACGCCCCGGAAGCCCTGGCCCGAGCCGACCGCCGCGGCCTGCTCCGCGGCGCCGCCGAGGCCGGGGCCCGGGTCCGTACCGCCGCCCGGCACGCGGCGGAGGCCGGGATCGCCGCACTGAACCCGGAGGGCCGTCCCCGCGCCGTACTCGTCGCGGGCTCCGGCACCGCCGCGTCCGGCGTCGCCGACCTGATCACGGCCCTGGCCGGCGCCTCTGCGCCCGTCACCCGCATCCACCCCACCGGGGTCGCCCCCGCCGCGGGCGCGATGCGCTGGACGCTGCCCGGCTGGGCCGGCTCCGTGGACCTGCTGCTCATCGTCACGGCCGACGGTTCCGAGCCGGGCCTCTCCCTTCTCGCCGAACAGGCGTACCGCCGCGGCTGCAGCGTCGTGGCCGTCGCCCCCCGCCAGTCACCGCTGCGCGAGGCGATCGACGGGGCGCACGGACTCGTCGTACCGATGGCCTCCGCCCCGCACGGCGAGTACGACGCCGAGACGTCGGCCGCGGGCCCCGGCACGCTCTGGGCCCTGTTCACCCCGCTGCTCGCGCTGCTCGACCGGGTCGGCCTGGTCACCGCGCCCGCCGAGGCGCTGCAGGGCGTCGCCGACCGCCTCGACCGCACCGCGGAACGCTGCGGTCCGGCCATCGCCACGTACAGCAACCCGGCCAAGACCCTCGCTGCCGAGCTCGCCGACAGCCTGCCCCTCATCTGGACGGAGGGCGAAGCCGCGGCCCCGATCGGCCGCAGATTCGCCGCCGTCCTGGCCGAGCTTTCCGGCCGCCCGGCCCTCGCCGCCGAACTCCCCGAGGCGCTTCCCGCTCACGGCGCACTGCTGGCGGGGACATTCGCCGCCGGGGCCGACCCCGACGACTTCTTCCGCGACCGGGTCGACGAGCCGGAGCCCCTGCACGCCCGCGTCGTACTGCTCCGCGACCGCCCCACCGGCGGCCTGAGCGCCGGGCCCGCCGCCCGCGAACTGGCTCTCGGCCACGACACGGCGATCAGCGAACTCGAACCGGACGAGGGCACCGAGCTCGAAGCCCTCGCCGAACTTCTCGCGGTCACCGACTTCGCCGCCGTCTACCTGGCTCTCGCCTCGGCAGCCCGCGCCTGACCGCCCGGGTCGACCCGCACCACGCACACCCCCCGATCCACGCATCTCACAAGGACGAACTCATGGACCGGCTCTCCAACACCGTGCGCCCTTACGCCTGGGGCTCCACCACCGCCATCCCCGAGCTGCTCGGTATCGCCCCCACCGGTGAACCCCAGGCCGAGATGTGGATGGGCGCCCACCCCGGAGCCCCCTCCCGCCTCACCCGTGCAACCAGCACCGGAGAGGCCGGCCCCGAGCAGCCTCTCACCGACGTCATCGCCGCCGACCCGGAGCGCGAACTGGGCCGGGCCACCGTCGAAAAGTTCGGCCCCCGCCTGCCCTTTCTCCTCAAACTGCTCGCCGCAGGCGCCCCACTCTCCCTCCAGGTCCACCCCGACCTCGCACAGGCCAAGCAGGGTTACGAGGACGAGGAGCGCCGATCCGTTCCGATCGACGCACCCCACCGCACGTACAAGGACGCCAACCACAAGCCCGAGCTGATCTGCGCGCTCACCCCCTTCGCCGGCCTGTGCGGCTTCCGCAGGCCCACCGAGGCCGCCGAGGCGATGGCGGCACTCGGCGTCGACTCCCTCAAGCCGTACGTCGACCTCCTCGGCGCCCACCCCGAAGAGGCAGCCCTGCGCGAGGTCCTCACCGCGATCCTCAGCGCCGACCCGACGGAGATGGCCGAAACGGTGAACCTGGCGGCCGCTGCCGCCGAACGCCTCGGCGGCGCCCATGCCCCGTACGCCCGGATCGCCCACCACTTCCCCGGCGACCCCGGTGTCATCGCGGCGATGCTGCTGAACTACGTAGAACTCCAGCCCGGCGAAGCCCTGTTCCTCGGTGCGGGTGTTCCGCACGCCTACCTCGACGGCCTCGGCGTCGAGATCATGGCAAACTCGGACAATGTGCTGCGCTGCGGACTCACGCCCAAGCACATCGATGTACCGGAACTGCTGCGCATCGTCCGCTTCGAGGCGACCGACCCCGGCGTCCTGCGCCCCGAGGCATCCCCGTCCGGCGAGGAGCTGTACGAGACGCCCGTGGACGAATTCCGGCTCTCGCGCTTCGACCTGTCGCCCGGCGCCGACCCCGTCGACCTGACCAGGGACACACCGCAGATCCTGCTCTGCACCGCGGGCGCCCCGAAGGTGGGCACGGTCGGTCTCACCCCCGGGGCCTCGGTCTTCGTACCCTCCGGCGAGGAGGTCGAAGTGTCCGGTACGGGAACTCTGTTCCGCGCCACTGTGGTGGCCTGACGTACCGTCCGTATCAGCGGCTGCAACAATGTCCGGCCGTACCGCGGCGCCAGGGCCGCAGCACCGAAGAAGGGACACCAGGCACCCATGAGTGCGTCAGGCGGAACCAGGGCGATCGTGGCGGCACTCGGCGCCAACCTCGCGATCGCAGTGGCCAAATTCGTGGCGTTCCTGTTCAGTGGCTCGTCGTCGATGCTCGCGGAGAGCGTCCACTCGCTCGCAGACTCGGGCAACCAGGGCCTGCTGCTGCTCGGCGGCAAGAAGGCCCAGCGCGAGGCCACCCCCCAGCACCCCTTCGGCTACGGCCGCGAGCGCTACATCTACGCCTTCCTCGTTTCCATCGTGCTGTTCTCGGTCGGTGGCATGTTCGCGGTGTACGAGGGCTACGAGAAGATCAAGCACCCGCACGAGATCGAGGCCTGGTACTGGCCGGTCGGTGTGCTGGTCTTCGCGATCATCGCCGAGAGCTTCTCCTTCCGTACGGCCATCAAGGAGTCCAACGAGACCCGCGGATCGCTCTCCTGGAAGGAGTTCATCCGCCGCGCGAAGGCCCCCGAGCTCCCCGTCGTCCTCCTGGAGGACTTCGGCGCGCTGATCGGTCTGATCCTCGCCCTCGCAGGTGTCGGCCTGGCCCTCGGGACCGGCAACGGCGTCTGGGACGGAATCGGCACCCTCTGCATCGGTGTCCTGCTGATCGTCATCGCGATCGTGCTCGCCGCCGAGACGAAGTCCCTGCTGCTCGGCGAGGCCGCCGGCGCCGACCAGGTCGAGAAGATCAAGGCCGCGGTCGTCGACGGCGACACCGTCACCGCCGTCATCCACATGCGTACGCTCCACCTCGGCCCGGAAGAGCTGCTGGTCGCCGCCAAGATCGCGGTGCAGCACGACGACACTGCCACCGAAGTGGCCAACGCCATCAACGCCGCCGAGACCCGCATCCGCGCAGCCGTCCCGATCGCCCGGGTCATCTATCTGGAACCGGACATCTACAGCGAGGCCGCCGCCGCAGCCGGCACCAACCCTGGCAAGACCCCAGGTGGAGCGCCCGACAACGCTCCCCGCACGACTCCCGACGGAACCCCGGACACCGCGACGGATTCCGGCCACTGACCCATCCACGTACATCTCCCAGCCGCCCCCGACAGGCCCTCCCGCCCGCTCCCGGTATTGCCCTCCCAGCCACTTCCCGTCCAGGGCGGGCTGGGAGCGACTGGGCCGGTCGGTGTAGATTCGATGGCAGTGTCAGACGTCGCTGCTGATGGCGGTCGATCGGTCCTACGGGGACCGGCCGAGGGAGAGAGGGCCTCCGACGGACTGCGCTGCGAGCGTCCGGGCATTCGTGTGCCCGCCGCCGCAGAGCCAGCCGTGCCCACCTCGACACCCATCACGAGGAGCAGCCCGTTATGACGACGGTCGCCAATCGACAGGACTTCAAGGTCGCAGACCTCTCCCTCGCGGCGTTCGGCCGCAAGGAGATCACCCTCGCCGAGCACGAGATGCCCGGCCTGATGTCGATCCGCAAGGAGTACGCCGCCGCGCAGCCGCTGGCCGGCGCCCGCATCACCGGTTCGCTGCACATGACCGTGCAGACGGCCGTGCTGATCGAGACCCTGGTCGCCCTCGGCGCAGAGGTCCGCTGGGCCTCCTGCAACATCTTCTCCACCCAGGACCACGCCGCCGCGGCCATCGCCGTCGGCCCGAACGGCACCCCGGACGCGCCCGCGGGCGTCCCGGTCTTCGCCTGGAAGGGCGAGACGCTCGAAGAGTACTGGTGGTGCACGGAGCAGGCACTGACCTGGCCGAACACCCCCACCGGCGGCCCGAACATGATCCTCGACGACGGTGGTGACGCCACCCTCCTCGTCCACAAGGGCGTCGAGTTCGAGAAGGCCGGTGCGGCCCCGGACCCGTCGACCGCGGACAGCGAGGAGTACGGCTACATCCTCACCCTGCTGAACCGCACCCTCGGCGAGTCCCCGCAGAAGTGGACCCAGCTGGCGTCCGAGATCCGCGGCGTCACCGAAGAGACCACGACCGGTGTGCACCGGCTGTACGAGATGCACCGCGACGGCACCCTCCTGTTCCCGGCGATCAACGTCAACGACGCCGTCACCAAGTCCAAGTTCGACAACAAGTACGGCTGCCGCCACTCCCTGATCGACGGCATCAACCGTGCCACCGACGTGCTCATCGGCGGCAAGACCGCCGTCGTCTGCGGCTACGGCGACGTGGGCAAGGGCTGCGCGGAGTCCCTGCGCGGCCAGGGCGCCCGCGTCATCATCACCGAGATCGACCCCATCTGCGCCCTGCAGGCGGCGATGGACGGCTACCAGGTCGCCACGCTCGACGACGTCGTGTCCCAGGCCGACATCTTCGTCACCACGACGGGCAACAAGGACATCATCATGGCCGCCGACATGGCCAAGATGAAGCACCAGGCCATCGTCGGGAACATCGGCCACTTCGACAACGAGATCGACATGGCCGGCCTGGCGAAGATCGACGGCATCGTCAAGGACGAAGTCAAGCCGCAGGTCCACACCTGGACGTTCCCCGACGGCAAGGTCCTCATCGTGCTGTCCGAGGGCCGCCTGCTGAACCTGGGCAACGCCACCGGTCACCCCTCGTTCGTCATGTCCAACTCGTTCGCGGACCAGACCCTGGCCCAGATCGAGCTGTTCACCAAGCCCGAGGAGTACCCGACCGACGTCTACGTGCTGCCCAAGCACCTCGACGAGAAGGTCGCCCGCCTCCACCTCGACGCGCTCGGCGTGAAGCTCACGACGCTCCGCCCCGAGCAGGCCGCCTACATCGGCGTCGAGGTCGAAGGCCCCTACAAGCCCGACCACTACCGGTACTGATCCCGCCCGCCGGCGACCGCGCACGTCACCACCGGTCAGTGACGACGGGCCGCTGACAGACGGAACAGCCTCAACAGCAGCTACGAGCGCAGGCCCCCGCACCCCCGTGTCGGGGGCCTGCCCCGTACCGCACCCGCTCAGCCCGAGGAACCTCGAAGGACCCCATGCCCCGCGGCCGATATTCGCTCCATGATCTTCACGATCACACCCTCCTCGGCGAAGAACACTTCCAGTGCGCCCCCGGCCCCTCCGGCTGGCGCTACGTCTCCCGGACCACCGCCCCTTCCGGCGACCACCTCGGCTCCGTCGACCTCACCCTCGACGAACTGGGCCGTCCCATCCGGCTCGAACTCCACGCCGCGAGCTGGCAGGTCCGCGGCGCCGCCCTCGAAGGCGTCACCTGGGTCCGTACCGACCCGACCGGCGCTCATGCCACCGAAGGCAATGTGCGCGCCCACGCCTTCACCGGCACATCCCCCGCATTCCTCATCGCGACCTCACGACTGCTGCGCCTCACCCCCGATTCCCCCGCGACCCGCGTCCGCCTGGTCGCCTTCACGGACCCGGTCCTCGCTCCCCGCACCGTCGACCAGTCCTGGGCCCTGGTCAACAGTGAAGCGCACGCCACTGACAACGGCCCTCTGACGGTGGACGAATACCAGGTCAGCGCCCTGGACACCGGCGAGCAGCACACGCTTCACATCGCCGGCGACGTGGTCCTGTCGGCCCCCGGGATCGAGCTCGAAGACCTGGAGTCCCCGCCCTCGCCTCGCTAGGCAGGCGGCGCGAATCCCGTCGCAGCGGGTGCTGCTCCGCCCTCCTCCACTGCCGGAACCACGGGAACACCCGTCCCCGCGCCCTCCACGGACGGCCCGGATCCCACAGGCGTGGAAGCAACAGCCCCACCCGCCAGTACTCCGCTCCCCGTCTGCGCAGCGACGAACACCCGCCGCGCATCCCGCGCCTGCCGCTCGTTCACCACCGCCGCCAGATACGCCCCGGCAGGTACCCCCTCGGGCACCGGAACCCCGGTCCCCGTCGCCAGCTCCACAGCCAGCCGCTCCGCCATGGACCGGCCCACCTGGGCGTCGAGCTGATGCATCCGCGTCAGGTACTGGCGTATTGCCAGCCACAGACCGTCCGGCACCGCCGACAGATCCAGCCCCGAGAACCGCCCGACCAGCCACGGCGGCGGAGGTGGCACAGCAGCGACTCGTCCCGCCGACACTCGCTCCCGTACGACAAGCGTCCCCGCGAACACGTCCCCGAGCCGCCGCCCCCGCGCCGACACCAGCGAGGCGATACAGGCGACAATCCCGAGCGTCATCAGAATCTCGACGACCCCCATGGCCCCGCGCACCAGCGCATGCCGGAAACGGATCGGACCCCCGTCGTCCCGGACCACCCGCAGCCCGCACGCGAGCTTCCCCAGCGAACGCCCATGGCTGAGCGTCTCCACGGCGATCGGCCCGCCCACCAGCACCAGCAGAAAGGACGCGACGGATACGGCCGCGAGTGCCGCGTCATCCAGCGTCGCCGTCGCAATGGCCAACCCGATCGACACCAGAACGAACGCCGCCCCCACCACGGCAAGATCGATGGCCAGCGCCAGCGCTCGACTGGGCAATTTCGCCGGACGCAGCCCCAGCACGACCGCGTCCCCGGTCACGAGCTCACTCATCGCCGCCCCATCCTTCGCCGATCTTCCCTGCCCCTTGGGACCTCAGTCTGCCAAGCTGACCCGCAGCGCGCCGCCGTAGTACGAACCCGTACGCACCCATGCCTGGAGCAGCAGCCGACCATGGACCTCGACGTCTTCGTGACCGCCCACCGCACAGAGTGGGACCGCCTGGACCATCTCCTGCAACGCGGGCGCCGACTCACCGGCGCGGAAGCCGACGAACTCGTCGAGCTCTACCAGCGCACGGCCACCCATCTTTCCCTCCTCCAGTCCGGCGCCCCGGACCCGATGCTCACCGCGCGCCTCACCCAGCTCGTGGCCCGTGCCCGATCCACGGTCACAGGCACCCGCCGAGCCTCCTGGCGAGACGCCACACGCTTCCTGACCGCCGGCTTCCCCGCCGCCGTCTACCGGTCCAGGCACTGGTGGATACCCACGGCTGTCCTCTCCACGCTGCTGGCCGCAGTCATCGGCTGGTGGATAGGCACGCATCCGGAAGTCCAGTCGGCCATCGCGGCTCCGGACGACCTCCGCCGCCTGACCAGCCCGGGCGGGGAGTACGAGACCTACTACTCCAGCCACCCGGCCGCATCGTTCGCCGCCCAGGTATGGACGAACAACGCCCAGGCCGCAGCCATGTGCCTGGTCCTGGGAGCGTTCCTCGGCATCCCGGTGATCTGGATCCTCTTCGTCAATGTGCTCAACCTTGGCGTCGGCCTCGGCCTGATGTCCTCAGCCGGCCGGCTCGACACCTTCCTGGGGCTGGTTCTCCCGCACGGCCTGCTCGAACTCACTGCCGTCTTTGTCGCAGCGGGCACGGGCCTGCGCCTGGGCTGGACGGTCATCGACCCGGGCCCGCGCACCCGCCGCTCAGCCCTCGCCCAACAGGGACGGGCCGCGATCGGCATGGCCATCGGCCTCGCACTGGTCCTGTTCGTCTCAGGCGTCATCGAAGGCTTCGTCACCCCCTCCGATCTCCCGACCTGGGGGCGCATCACCATCGGCATCGCGGCCGAGCTGGCCTTCCTCGCGTACGTCTACATCCTGGGCGGGCGAGCGGCGCGAGCAGGCGACCGGGGCGACGTCGATCCCACGGAGCGCAGCGCCGAGCTCCCGGTCGCTGCCTGATGTGCGTCGCCCCCGCTGACCTGCTAGTCTCCTCTTCGCCCCGAAAGACCGTTGACATGGTCGGCGAGGGGAGGTAGATTTAAACGGTTGCGTCGGACTGGACAGGTCCGATCCCAACAGTTAGTGTCCTTCTCGCTCTCACCGGAAATTGAATTTCCGCAGAGCCATTGATTCCCTTATTCCGAATCACGTAGCCGATTAGCTCGGCTGAACGCTTCTGGTAAAGTCGAATCAGCCGAAAGGCGAAGGCCACTCCAGCGGCCACCAGAATTCAAATTCGGACCGAAAAAGGAACGAAAAAGAATCTGGTAAGGTTGGAACCGCCGGAAAGGGAAACGCGAAAGCGAAGAACTGGAAAGCGGCCCCGCTTCGACCGGGAATCGGACACGAAAGAGTCTGATAGAGTCGGAAACGCAAGATCGAAGGGAAAAGCCCGGAGGAAAGCCCGAGAGGGTGAGTACAAAGGAAGCGTCCGTTCCTTGAGAACTCAACAGCGTGCCAAAAGTCAACGCCAGATATGTTGATACCCCGGCCTGCTTCGGCAGGTTGGTGGTTCCTTTGAAAGTCCTGCCGGGCCTCACGGTTCCGGTGGGCAATTTACACAGCGAGGACGCTGTGAACGGTCGGTCTTATTCCGGCTGATCGTTCCGCTCTCGTGATGTGTATCCCGATTACGGGAAAACATTCACGGAGAGTTTGATCCTGGCTCAGGACGAACGCTGGCGGCGTGCTTAACACATGCAAGTCGAACGATGAAGCCCTTCGGGGTGGATTAGTGGCGAACGGGTGAGTAACACGTGGGCAATCTGCCCTTCACTCTGGGACAAGCCCTGGAAACGGGGTCTAATACCGGATAACACTCTGTCTCGCATGGGACGGGGTTGAAAGCTCCGGCGGTGAAGGATGAGCCCGCGGCCTATCAGCTTGTTGGTGGGGTGATGGCCTACCAAGGCGACGACGGGTAGCCGGCCTGAGAGGGCGACCGGCCACACTGGGACTGAGACACGGCCCAGACTCCTACGGGAGGCAGCAGTGGGGAATATTGCACAATGGGCGAAAGCCTGATGCAGCGACGCCGCGTGAGGGATGACGGCCTTCGGGTTGTAAACCTCTTTCAGCAGGGAAGAAGCGAGAGTGACGGTACCTGCAGAAGAAGCGCCGGCTAACTACGTGCCAGCAGCCGCGGTAATACGTAGGGCGCAAGCGTTGTCCGGAATTATTGGGCGTAAAGAGCTCGTAGGCGGCTTGTTGCGTCGGTTGTGAAAGCCCGGGGCTTAACCCCGGGTCTGCAGTCGATACGGGCAGGCTAGAGTGTGGTAGGGGAGATCGGAATTCCTGGTGTAGCGGTGAAATGCGCAGATATCAGGAGGAACACCGGTGGCGAAGGCGGATCTCTGGGCCATTACTGACGCTGAGGAGCGAAAGCGTGGGGAGCGAACAGGATTAGATACCCTGGTAGTCCACGCCGTAAACGTTGGGAACTAGGTGTTGGCGACATTCCACGTCGTCGGTGCCGCAGCTAACGCATTAAGTTCCCCGCCTGGGGAGTACGGCCGCAAGGCTAAAACTCAAAGGAATTGACGGGGGCCCGCACAAGCAGCGGAGCATGTGGCTTAATTCGACGCAACGCGAAGAACCTTACCAAGGCTTGACATACACCGGAAAGCATCAGAGATGGTGCCCCCCTTGTGGTCGGTGTACAGGTGGTGCATGGCTGTCGTCAGCTCGTGTCGTGAGATGTTGGGTTAAGTCCCGCAACGAGCGCAACCCTTGTTCTGTGTTGCCAGCATGCCCTTCGGGGTGATGGGGACTCACAGGAGACTGCCGGGGTCAACTCGGAGGAAGGTGGGGACGACGTCAAGTCATCATGCCCCTTATGTCTTGGGCTGCACACGTGCTACAATGGCCGGTACAATGAGCTGCGATGCCGCGAGGCGGAGCGAATCTCAAAAAGCCGGTCTCAGTTCGGATTGGGGTCTGCAACTCGACCCCATGAAGTCGGAGTTGCTAGTAATCGCAGATCAGCATTGCTGCGGTGAATACGTTCCCGGGCCTTGTACACACCGCCCGTCACGTCACGAAAGTCGGTAACACCCGAAGCCGGTGGCCCAACCCCTTGTGGGAGGGAGCTGTCGAAGGTGGGACTGGCGATTGGGACGAAGTCGTAACAAGGTAGCCGTACCGGAAGGTGCGGCTGGATCACCTCCTTTCTAAGGAGCACTTCTTACCAAGCTTGCTTGGTCAGAGGCCACTACGTCGGCAAATGTTCGGCGGTGGTTGCTCATGGGTGGAACGTTGACTATTCGGCACGGTTCTTCAGGGATCACTAGTACTGCTTCGGCGTGGAACGTGAGTCTTGGGGGAGCGTGTCGGGCACGTTGTTGGGTGTCTGAGGGTACGGCCGTCATGGTCGCCTTCAGTTGCCGGTCCCAGTGAACTCGTCCTTCGGGGTGGGGTGATGGGTGGCTGGTCGTTGTTTGAGAACTGCACAGTGGACGCGAGCATCTGTGGCCAAGTTTTTAAGGGCGCACGGTGGATGCCTTGGCACCAGGAACCGATGAAGGACGTGGGAGGCCACGATAGGCCCCGGGGAGCTGTCAACCGAGCTTTGATCCGGGGGTGTCCGAATGGGGAAACCCGGCAGTCGTCATGGGCTGTCACCCGCTGCTGAACACATAGGCAGTGTGGAGGGAACGAGGGGAAGTGAAACATCTCAGTACCCTCAGGAAGAGAAAACAACCGTGATTCCGGGAGTAGTGGCGAGCGAAACTGGATGAGGCCAAACCGTATGCGTGTGATACCCGGCAGGGGTTGCGCATGCGGGGTTGTGGGATCTCTTTTTCACGGTCTGCCGGCTGTGAGACGAGTCAGAAACCGTTGATGTAGGCGAAGGACATGCGAAAGGTCCGGCGTAGAGGGTAAGACCCCCGTAGCTGAAACATTGACGGCTCGTTTAAGAGACACCCAAGTAGCACGGGGCCCGAGAAATCCCGTGTGAATCTGGCGGGACCACCCGCTAAGCCTAAATATTCCCTGGTGACCGATAGCGGATAGTACCGTGAGGGAATGGTGAAAAGTACCGCGGGAGCGGAGTGAAATAGTACCTGAAACCGTGTGCCTACAAGCCGTGGGAGCGTCGCTGTATGTGCTTGCACATGCAGTCGTGACTGCGTGCCTTTTGAAGAATGAGCCTGCGAGTTTGCGGTGTGTTGCGAGGTTAACCCGTGTGGGGAAGCCGTAGCGAAAGCGAGTCCGAATAGGGCGTTTCAGTAGCACGCTCAAGACCCGAAGCGGAGTGATCTAGCCATGGGCAGGTTGAAGCGGAGGTAAGACTTCGTGGAGGACCGAACCCACCAGGGTTGAAAACCTGGGGGATGACCTGTGGTTAGGGGTGAAAGGCCAATCAAACTCCGTGATAGCTGGTTCTCCCCGAAATGCATTTAGGTGCAGCGTCGTGTGTTTCTTGCCGGAGGTAGAGCACTGGATAGGCGATGGGCCCTACCGGGTTACTGACCTTAGCCAAACTCCGAATGCCGGTAAGTGAGAGCGCGGCAGTGAGACTGTGGGGGATAAGCTCCATGGTCGAGAGGGAAACAGCCCAGAGCATCGACTAAGGCCCCTAAGCGTACGCTAAGTGGGAAAGGATGTGGAGTCGCAGAGACAACCAGGAGGTTGGCTTAGAAGCAGCCACCCTTGAAAGAGTGCGTAATAGCTCACTGGTCAAGTGATTCCGCGCCGACAATGTAGCGGGGCTCAAGCGTACCGCCGAAGTCGTGTCATTCGTACATGTATCCCCAACGGGAGTACGGATGGGTAGGGGAGCGTCGTGTGCCGGGTGAAGCAGCCGCGGAAGCGAGTTGTGGACGGTTCACGAGTGAGAATGCAGGCATGAGTAGCGATACACACGTGAGAAACGTGTGCGCCGATTGACTAAGGGTTCCTGGGTCAAGCTGATCTGCCCAGGGTAAGTCGGGACCTAAGGCGAGGCCGACAGGCGTAGTCGATGGACAACCGGTTGATATTCCGGTACCCGCTTTGAAACGCCCAATACTGAATCAGGCGATGCTAAGTCCGTGAAGCCGGCCCGATCTCTTCGGAGTTGAGGGTAGTGGTGGAGCCGACGAACCAGACTTGTACTAGGTAAGCGATGGGGTGACGCAGGAAGGTAGTCCAGCCCGGGCGGTGGTAGTCCCGGGGTAAGGGTGTAGGGCGTGTGGTAGGCAAATCCGTCACACATGAGCCTGAGACCTGATGCCGAGCCGATTGTGGTGAAGTGGATGATCCTATGCTGTCGAGAAAAGCCTCTAGCGAGTTTCATGGCGGCCCGTACCCTAAACCGACTCAGGTGGTCAGGTAGAGAATACCGAGGCGTTCGGGTGAACTATGGTTAAGGAACTCGGCAAAATGCCCCCGTAACTTCGGGAGAAGGGGGGCCATCACTGGTGATCCGATTTGCTCGGTGAGCTGGGGGTGGCCGCAGAGACCAGCGAGAAGCGACTGTTTACTAAAAACACAGGTCCGTGCGAAGCCGTAAGGCGATGTATACGGACTGACGCCTGCCCGGTGCTGGAACGTTAAGGGGACCGGTTAGCTGACTTTCGGGTCGGCGAAGCTGAGAACTTAAGCGCCAGTAAACGGCGGTGGTAACTATAACCATCCTAAGGTAGCGAAATTCCTTGTCGGGTAAGTTCCGACCTGCACGAATGGCGTAACGACTTCTCGACTGTCTCAACCATAGGCCCGGTGAAATTGCACTACGAGTAAAGATGCTCGTTTCGCGCAGCAGGACGGAAAGACCCCGGGACCTTTACTACAGTTTGATATTGGTGTTCGGTTCGGCTTGTGTAGGATAGGTGGGAGACTTTGAAGCGGCCACGCCAGTGGTTGTGGAGTCGCCGTTGAAATACCACTCTGGTCGTGCTGGATGTCTAACCTGGGTCCGTGATCCGGATCAGGGACAGTGTCTGATGGGTAGTTTAACTGGGGCGGTTGCCTCCTAAAGAGTAACGGAGGCGCCCAAAGGTTCCCTCAGCCTGGTTGGCAATCAGGTGTTGAGTGTAAGTGCACAAGGGAGCTTGACTGTGAGACCGACGGGTCGAGCAGGGACGAAAGTCGGGACTAGTGATCCGGCAGTGGCTTGTGGAAGCGCTGTCGCTCAACGGATAAAAGGTACCCCGGGGATAACAGGCTGATCTTCCCCAAGAGTCCATATCGACGGGATGGTTTGGCACCTCGATGTCGGCTCGTCGCATCCTGGGGCTGGAGTCGGTCCCAAGGGTTGGGCTGTTCGCCCATTAAAGCGGTACGCGAGCTGGGTTTAGAACGTCGTGAGACAGTTCGGTCCCTATCCGCTGTGCGCGTAGGAATATTGAGAAGGGCTGTCCCTAGTACGAGAGGACCGGGACGGACGAACCTCTGGTGTGCCAGTTGTCCTGCCAAGGGCATGGCTGGTTGGCTACGTTCGGAAAGGATAACCGCTGAAAGCATCTAAGCGGGAAGCCTGCTTCGAGATGAGTATTCCCACCAACTTGATTGGTTAAGGCTCCCAGTAGACGACTGGGTTGATAGGCCAGATGTGGAAGCCCGGTAACGGGTGGAGCTGACTGGTACTAATAGGCCGAGGGCTTGTCCTCAGTTGCTCGCGTCCACTGTGTTTGTTCTGAAATAACGAACGGCCGTGTTGTGTTCCGGTGTTGGTTAATTTCATAGTGTTTCGGTGGTCATTGCGTTAGGGAAACGCCCGGTTACATTCCGAACCCGGAAGCTAAGCCTTTCAGCGCCGATGGTACTGCAGGGGGGACCCTGTGGGAGAGTAGGACGCCGCCGAACTCCTTTTACGGGAAAGCCCCGTGCCCTTGTGGCACGGGGCTTTTCTGCGTTCATGGCCCGTCGGGAAGGCCCTTTCTCGATGAGTGAATTCTTTGACGCGAGCGGTGGGTCAGAGTCGACCCGCTCCCTTGAGAGCCAGGTAGGCGTCGGCGAGGGCCGGGGCGAGGTTGTCCGGGGTGGCATCGACGACCACCGCGCCGTGGCGCTGGAGCTGCTCTGAGGTGCGGAGTCGCCGTGCTTGGGCCTGTGCGCCGGCTGCGGCCTCGTAGATCGCGTCCACGGTGCCCCTGGCTTCTACCATCTGTTCGATGTGTGGGTCGGCCACTGAAGCCACCAGCACCGTGTGGCGCTGGGTCAGCCGGCGGAGGACGGGGAGCAGGCCCTCTTCTACGGGCGCCGCGTCCAGACCGGTGAGGAGCACGATCAGGGAGCGACGAGGAGCGTTGGCAAGAACGGCAGCGCTGAGACCCCGGGCATCCGTTTCCACGAGTGCGGCTTCGACCGGCGCCAGTGCATTCACCATGGCCGACAAGACTTCTCCCGCGGATCTGCCCTGGACCTGGGCGCGGACGCGGCGGTCGTAGGAGAGTAGATCCACGCGGTCGCCCGCACGAGTGGCAAGCGCCGTGAGGAGCAGGGCCGCGTCCAGAGCGGCGTCGAGGCGGGGCACGTCACCGACACGACCCGCCGAAGTACGGCCGGTGTCCAGGACAACGAGGATGTGACGGTCCCGCTCGGGGCGCCACGTTCGCACTGCGACGGCAGACTGACGTGCTGTAGCGCGCCAGTCGATGGAGCGCGTGTCGTCACCGGGCACGTAGGCACGCAGGCTGTCGAACTCCGTGCCCTCTCCACGCGTGAGGACGCTGGTGCGGCCGTCCAGCTCGCGGAGCCTGGCGAGGCGGGACGGCAGATGCTTGCGGCTGGTGAAGGGCGGTAGAACACGTACCGTCCACGGGACTTCGTGATTTCCCTGGCGGGCCGCAAGCCCTAGAGGTCCGAACGAGCGCACGGTGACGCGTTCGACTCGGCGGTCACCGCGCCGTGTCGGTCGCAGGAGGGTGGTCAGCCGACGGCGTTCCCTCGCCGGGATCGTCAGCGTGTGACGGGATGAGGCCTGCTCCGTGCCGGTGGGCCAGCTACTGGGCGGCCAGGCGTCGCGGAGGTGTGCCCGCAGGCGGCGACGGGAAGGATTGGTTACGGTGAGTTGCACTTCGGCGGTCTCGCCAAGTCGAACGGTTGTATCACCGGATCGGGTGAACTGAAGCGTTCGCACTGGCGCGGCCAGTGCGTAGTCGCACAGAATCGCTAGGGAGAGTGGTGCGTTGGCCGCGAGCATGCCTGTCCAGCTGGGGGCCAGGACGGCTACGGGGAGTGACCCCAGGGCGGCAAGCAAGGCGGTACGTCCGGTGAGGGCCACGGTCACCGCCTCATCGGGGTACGGGTACGTGTGCGAGTACTGCGGTGATGACGGAGTCGGGGGTTACTCCCTCCATCTCCGCCTCGGGCCGCAGTTGGATGCGATGGCGAAGCGTGGGGAGTGCCAGGGCTTTCACGTCATCCGGAATGACGTAGTCACGGCCGGTGAGCCAGGCCCAGGCACGGGCAGTCGACAACAGAGCGGTGGCGCCTCGGGGAGAGACACCGAGGGAGAGCGAGGGGGATTCACGCGTGGCACGACAGATATCGACGACATAGCCGGCGATCTCGGGGGAGACCTTGGTCTGGGCGGCTGCGTTGCGGGCGGCTTCCAGATCGGCCGGGCCGGCGACGGGGTGGATGCCCGCTGACTGGAGGTCGCGCGGATTGAAGCCGTCGGAATGACGCGTGAGGACGTTGATCTCCTCGTCGCGGGACGGCAATGGCACCGTCAGCTTAAGGAGAAACCGGTCCAGTTGGGCCTCTGGAAGCGGGTAGGTGCCCTCGTATTCGACGGGATTTTGCGTGGCGGCTACGAGGAAGGGCTCGGGCAGCAGCCGAGGTGTTCCGTCGACGGTGACCTGGCGCTCTTCCATCGCTTCCAGGAGGGAGGACTGCGTCTTGGGAGGGGTGCGGTTGATCTCGTCGGCGAGAAGCAGGTTGGTGAAGACAGGTCCGGGCTGGAAGGAGAACTCTGCCGTGCGGGCGTCGTAGACCAGCGAGCCGGTGACGTCGCTCGGCATCAGGTCGGGGGTGAACTGGACACGCTTGGTGTCGAGTTCGAGTGAGGCCGCGAGAGCCCGCACCAAGAGGGTCTTGGCCACGCCGGGGACACCTTCGAGGAGGACATGGCCTCGGCAGAGCAGAGCTACGACAAGCCCGGTGACTGCCGGGTCCTGGCCGACCACGGCCTTGGCGATCTCGGAGCGCAGCGCTTCCAGGGATGCGCGGGCTGTGTCGCCGTGTCCGACGGTCTCGGTAGTCCCAGCGGGCATTGGGGGCGGGGCGCTCATGACGTGCGTACCTCTCTTTCGAGGGTGTCGAGTTGGTCTGCCAGATGTACAAGAGCGGCGTCGTCGGACGGGACGGGCCCGAAGAGCACGGCTTGGAGGTCGCTGCCGGTGGTGCTGAGACGGGCGGAAACGGCAGGGATAAGTGTTGCGGGGGAGTGGGCATCGGGTGGGGAGACGCCGATGAGTGGGGCGATACGGGTGCGGGTGGCGGCGCGCAGTGAGTCGGCGGCCCGGTCGCGGGCGTTCGCCCTGCGGTAGAGGCGGGCTAGGCCCTCGGTGGATTCGGAGGCGCGGATGGCCACGGGCAGCCGCTCGGCCACCAGCGGGCCCAGACGGCGGGCGCGCCAGATGGCGGCGAGCACGGCGGCCAGTGCGAGTTGCAGGGTGCCCCACAGCCAGCCTCGGGGGATCAGGTCGACGAAGCTGCGGTCGTCGTGGGCGCCATCGCCGCCGTCCCCGCCGTTCTCGGCGGCAGCAGAGGTATCAGTGAGCGAGGGGAGGTACCAGACCAGATGTGGGTGGGAACCGAGGAGTTGCAGGGCCAGGGAGGCATTGCCCTGGTTTCCGAGCCGGGCGTTGTAGAGAAGGTCAGGAGAACCGAGGAGAACGGTGTCACCCGGGCCCTGTTCGACCAGGAGCAGGGTGGGGAGGCCATTGCTCGGGAAGCAGGCGATGGTGTTGTCGAGGCCGTCCGAAGCGTAGTGGAAGCCTCCCGTTTCGACGTCGCCAGCGCTGCGGGCGGCGGGCAGGGAGCACTGAGGGGCGCGGGTGGCTACCGGTCCGGCGGACTCCGCGCGGACACCGGGGACCAGCGTGTCCACGGACGGAGGGCCCGCCGCGAGAAGGACGGTGCGGCCGGCCGAGTGGTCGGTCGTGGCACGGAGTTCGCTCTGCTGGTGCGGTGTCAGCAGATTGGGGGAGGCGACGAGCAGCGTGGTTTCGGGGCCGGCCTGGGCCGTGGCCTCGTCGAGCGTGGTGACCACGTGAACGGAGACGCCACGCTCCTTGAGGAGTTCAGCGACGGCCCGGCTGCCGTAGCGGTCGGCGGAACGGGGGTCGAGGCGGCCGTGCTGGTCTCCGGAGCGCATGGTTGCCAGAGCGATTCCGGCAGCGACGAGTACGAGAAGGGCGAGCAGCAGACCGCGGGTACGGATCCAGATCTGGTGTGGGGCGAGGGATGCCGAGGTGGTGGGGGCGGCGGTGACCTCGGTCATTCGGCTGCTCCCTGGGCCACGGCTGTCAGGAGAGGCTTGGCGGTTTCGAGATCGAGGTCCAGAGCTCGTACGTCCAGATACGCCTGCTGGTCCGCGGTTCGGCCGCCGTATGTGACATCGTCGAATTCCCTGGCGGCGGCGTGGAGTCGCGTGGCGTGTGCGGGCAGTGGACGGCCCGCTTCGGCGGCGGCCTCGTCGGCGGTGCGCCCGGGGCGGGGGTCGAGCAGAGCACGCTCCTCCAGGGAGCGGACGATGGCGCGCATGCGCTCCTGGACCGCCTCGTTCCAGCGGTGGGCGGCCGCATGGGCCTCGGCGGCCGTCCGGTGTTCGGCCGCGCTGCGGGGGCTGTCGTCGAAGAGGGCGTCTGCGGAACGCACGGTGCGATGCGGGGTGCCCAGCCTCCACCAGAGTGCGGCGACCAGGCCGATGACGACCAGTACGAGCACGACAAGACCGAGTGGGCCGCCCGGTGCGGCGCCGGAGGCCGTGTTCAGGAGATCGCCGATCCAACCCCAGAGGCGGTCGAGGCCGCGCTGGAGGAGGTTGGGATCGTTCTCGTGGTACATCGGTTTGGACAGCTCGTGCTTCGCGGCCTCGCGGGCGGGGACACGTGGAGTGTCCACCGGTATGTCACTGCTCGCGTGGATGAGTAGCCGTGCTGCTGCTGTGCCCCCCGCCCCCGACACGACATCAGCTCCTGGTGTCGTATCCGGGCAGGCCCGCTGCCCGGGCGAGCTCGATGTCGAGTGCCTCGCGGCGGATGCGCTGATCGATGTAAAGCAGGGCCATCACACCAGCGGAGAGCGGGTAGGTGATCGTTGCGGTGATCACCTGACCGATGCCGGAGACGATCAGGAACGGCCAGCCGAAGTCCGTGGAGCCGTCCGTGAGGAAGGAGCCGACACCGCCGCCGTCCATGGCCATCGCGATGACGCTGAACGGGATGGCGATGATCACGCTCACGATGAGGGTCAGCAGCCCAGTGAGCGCCAGGATGCCGAAGGTCCGCCACCAGGCGCCCCTGACCAGCTTCGCGGAGCGGCGCATGGAAGTTGTGATCGATTGCCGCTCCAACATCAGCGCCGGCGAGGCGAGACAGAAGCGGACCATCAGCCAGATGACGACGACGAACGCGGCCATAAGCCCGATAACGATGAGCCCGGCGCCTGCGGCGGAGCCGACCAGCATGCCTGGCAGCAGGCCTGCCGTCATGATGGCGGCGCTGATCAGGGCCAGCAGCAATGTCAGACCCAGCAGCTGAGCAAGCCGGGGCCGGGCCTCGGCCCATGCGTCGGAGAGCGTCACCGGGCGGCCCAGTACCGAGCGGCTGATCACCACGGTCAGTACGGATGTCGTGATCAGTGTGGCGATCATGGTGATGAGCAGCGACGGCACACTGTTGACCAGCGACGACTGAGCCGAGTCGGCGGTTTGCCGGAGTGCCTCCGAACCGGTGGCGTTCGGGTCGATCGCTGCGGGTTCCGGCAGCAGATAGCGTTGCACGAGGATGATCGCGATCTGGGCGATCACGGACACGGCCAGCGTGATTCCGAGGACCGTGCGCCAGTGGGCGCGCATCGTGGAGACCGCGCCGTCGAGGATCTCGCCGACGCCGAGCGGCCGGAGCGGGATGACACCGGGCTTGGCTGCGACGGGCGGCTGCCTCCAGCCGGCGCCGTGCGGCCCACCGCCCCAGCCGGGGCCCTGAGGTCCGCCGCCCCAGCCGGGGGCGGGGGGTGGTGCGCCGGGACCTGTGCCGGGAGTGCTCGGTGGGGACCACTGCCCTGTGGGCGGCTGCGTGGGAGACCAGTTCCCTGTCGGGCCGCTGCCGTCGACGGGCTCGGAAGGCCGGGGGACACCCGCCCCCTGACCCTCGGAGGGGGCAGATCCGGGCGAGGCCCAGCCCGGAGTGTCGTTCATTCTCGCTCCTTCACGGTCCTGTCCGCTCATCGGCGCGGCAGGTTGGCAGCCATCGTGCCACGCGTTGCTCCAGTACGGGCCTGGCCCTGTATCTCCTTCGTACCTTCATTTGTGGGTGGCTCACCGGGCAGACTGGGCGGATGGCTGATCAGGATGCGCAATCGTCGGTGGGCATCGAGCCTCCCGCGCTTCCCGTACTTCGCTGGGACGAGCTTCCGGAAGGTCCCGTGCTGGTGCTCCTCGACCAGACTCGGCTGCCTGCCGAGGAGGCCGAGCTGGTGTGCGCCGATGTGCCCGCGCTGGTGTGGGCGATCCGGACGCTGGCGGTGCGCGGGGCGCCGTTGCTGGGCATCGCAGGGGCCTATGGCGTGGCTTTGGCAGCGGTGCGAGGAGACGACGTGGCGGAGGCCGCAGAGTTGCTGGAGCGGGCGCGGCCCACCGCGGTGAATCTCGGTTACGGGGTGCGGCGGGCTGCCGGGGCGTACCGGGCGGCCAGGGAAAGAGAGGCGGATCCCGAGCGGGCTGCGGCGGTTGCGCTGGCCGAGGCCAGGGCGCTGCACCGGGAGGATGCCGAGGCCAGCGGGTCTATGGCACGGTACGGGCTCGCACTTCTGGACGAACTGTTGCCCGGTGGCGGGCATCGACTGCTGACACACTGCAATACGGGGGCGCTCGTCTCGGGTGGTGAGGGCACTGCCTTCGCTGTGGCGCTCAGGGCACATCGGGAGGGACGGCTGCGGCGGCTGTGGGTGGACGAGACGCGTCCGCTGCTGCAGGGTGCCCGGCTGACCGCGTACGAGGCGGCGCGCAATGGCATGCCGTACAGCTTGCTCACGGACAGCGCCGCAGGTTCGCTGTTCGCCGCGGGGGAGGTGGATGCCGTGCTCATCGGGGCGGACCGCATCGCCGCGGACGGATCGGTGGCGAACAAAGTGGGGAGCTATCCGCTGGCTGTGCTCGCGAAATACCACCACGTACCGTTCATCGTGGTGGCGCCGACCACGACTGTGGATCTGGACACCGCGGACGGGGTATCGATCACCGTGGAGCAGCGGCCGGGGAATGAAGTGACGGAGCTCACATTCCCGCAGATCGGGGTGGCAGGCGGGGACACCGGCGGATTGCTCGCGGCACCGGCGGGAACCCCGGCGTACAACCCCGCGTTCGACATCACGCCGCCGGAGCTGGTCACGGCGATCGTCACGGAGGAGGGCACAGTTTCCCCGGTCACGGGGGTCCGACTGGCAGAGCTGTGTGCCAGATCATCGCAGGTAACGATTAGCTAATGGGATGATGTCGATTATGAAGGGACGCGTCCTTGTCGTCGACGACGACACCGCACTGGCCGAGATGCTCGGGATTGTGCTGCGTGGTGAAGGGTTCGAGCCGTCGTTCGTAGCGGACGGCGACAAGGCACTTGCCGCATTTCGTGAGGCCAAGCCGGACCTGGTCCTGCTGGATCTGATGCTGCCCGGTAGGGACGGCATCGAGGTCTGCAGGCTGATCAGGGCCGAGTCGGGTGTGCCGATCGTCATGCTCACTGCCAAGAGCGACACGGTTGACGTGGTGGTGGGCCTGGAGTCCGGGGCCGACGACTACATCGTCAAGCCGTTCAAACCTAAGGAGTTGGTTGCCCGGATCAGGGCACGTCTGCGGAGGTCCGAGGAACCGGCGCCGGAGCAGCTGGCCATCGGGGATCTGGTCATCGATGTGGCCGGTCATTCGGTGAAGCGGGAGGGACAGTCGATCGCCCTCACCCCGCTGGAGTTCGACCTGCTGGTCGCACTCGCCCGTAAGCCGTGGCAGGTCTTCACCCGTGAGGTACTGCTGGAGCAGGTCTGGGGATACCGCCACGCTGCCGACACCCGGCTGGTGAATGTGCATGTCCAGCGCCTGCGCTCCAAGGTCGAGAAGGACCCGGAGCGGCCCGAGATCGTGGTGACCGTCCGAGGTGTCGGTTACAAGGCCGGACCGAGCTGACATGCCCCTGAGTAGCGCTGCTCCGCAGCCCGGGGAGCCGGGAGCCCGTGCGGAGCGGGCTGCTGCTCCAGGACACAAGGCGTCGCAGGTCCGACGTCTTCTGCAGGGTGGCCGGTTGTTCCACGACCGGGCGCCCGGCGGCCCTGTGCCACGACTGCTGATGCGCTGGGTGCGACGTCCGCTGCTGCCCGCCGTGCGGCTTTGGCGACGCAACCTCCAGTTGCGGGTCGTCGCGGGCACGCTACTCATGTCGCTCGGTGTGGTGCTGCTCCTCGGACTGGTCGTGATCGGCCAGGTGCGCAACGGCCTGCTCGACGCGAAGGGAAAGGCTGCCCAGACCCAGGCTGCCGGCGGTTTCGCGGCGGCCCAGGAGAAGGCGAACGCCCCGCTCACCCCCGGTGGGCAGGGCGGCGACGCTGTGGACGGCACCTCGGCCAACAACTCCTGGCGGACCGAGCTCGTCGATCAGCTCGCCAGTGGCGGCAAGAACGCCTTCAACGTGGTGGCACTCAGCGCCGATGAGGGCACCCGTGCGCCGCGCGGCTCAGGCAGTGTGGAGGCGGCGAGCATTCCGCAGAGCCTGCGGGACTCCGTGAACAAGGGCCCGGGAGCGTTCCAGACGTACTCCCTGATCCGGTACGCGAACGGACAGGAGCCGCAGCCCGGACTCGTGGTGGGCAAGCGGCTCTACGACATCGACCACAATCCGTACCAGCTCTACTACCTCTTCCCGCTGACGCAGGAGGAGAAGTCATTGACGCTGGTCAAAGGCACGCTGGCGACTGCGGGACTGTTCGTGGTCGTGCTGCTCGGGGCCATCGCCTGGTTTGTGGTGCGACAGGTCGTCACGCCCGTACGGATGGCGGCGGGCATCGCCGAGCGGCTCTCCGCCGGCAGGCTCCAGGAGCGGATGAAGGTCACCGGCGAGGACGACATTGCCCGGCTCGGTGAGGCCTTCAACAAGATGGCGCAGAACCTGCAGCTGAAGATCCAGCAGTTGGAGGAGCTGTCGCGGATGCAGCGACGCTTCGTCTCCGACGTCTCCCACGAACTGCGGACACCGCTGACGACCGTACGTATGGCCGCCGATGTCATCCATGAGGCCCGCAGCGACTTCGATCCCGTGACGGCGCGTTCCGCGGAGCTGCTCGGGGATCAGCTCGACCGGTTCGAGTCGTTGCTCTCCGATCTGCTGGAGATCAGCCGGTTCGACGCGGGCGCCGCCGCGCTGGAGGCCGAGCCGATAGATCTGCGACAGGTCGTACGACGGGTGATCGGCGGGGCCGAGCCGCTGGCCGAGCGCAAGGGCACCCGTATCCGGGTGGTCGGCGATGAGCAGCCGGTGATCGCGGAGGTCGATGCGCGGCGGGTCGAACGCGTCCTGCGCAACCTTGTGGTCAATGCCGTCGAGCACGGTGAGGGCAGGGACGTCGTGGTGCGGATGGCGGTGGCCGGAGGTGCGGTCGCCGTGGCCGTCCGGGACTACGGCGTGGGGCTCAAGCCCGGCGAGGCGACGCGGGTGTTCAACCGTTTCTGGCGGGCCGATCCGGCTCGCGCACGGACGACCGGCGGCACCGGACTCGGACTGTCCATCGCCGTGGAGGACGCCCGGCTGCACGGCGGCTGGCTACAGGCATGGGGCGAGCCGGGCGGCGGTTCGCAGTTCCGGCTGACTCTGCCGCGCACGGCGGACGAACCGCTGCGCGGATCTCCGATACCGCTGGAACCCGAGGACTCCCGGCGCAACCGGGAGAGCCGGGAGCGAGCCGCGGTCGCTTCCATGACCGGGAGTGAACACCGGCTGACAGCAGTGCCGACCCAGCCCGGTGGCAATGATCGGTCCTCGCTGCCCGTACCCTCGCGTACCCCCGTGGCACCCCGGACGACGCCGGTCTCGGTGCATCCGGCGGCCCTGCCGGGGAGCGGTGCACGGGTGGTCGCGCGCGCCGCCGAGGACCGGCCGGGTGGCGATTTCGACTCTGCAGTGCAGGACCCGGAGCGGGGGGACGCGAATCGTGGGGAGTGACCGTCGTAGGGACGGCCATGGACGTGTGCTGGGGCTGTTCGCGCTGCTCGGATGCAGTGTCGTGCTGCTGTCCGCGTGCGGCTCGATGCCCGTCACCGGGGATGTCAAGGCTGTAGACGCCTCGCAGCCCGGTGACTCCCAGGTGCAGGTCTATGCCGTGGCGCCGCGTGACAACGCCACCCCCAACGAGGTCGTCGACGGCTTCCTGGAGTCCATGACGAGTGATGACTCGGACTTCAGGACGACCCGCAAGTACCTGACGAGGAAGGCAGCCAGTACCTGGAAGCCGAGCGCGTTCACGACGGTGCTCACCAAGGCGCCGAACCGGAGCGACCGCCCGTTCGGCGACAGCGACCCCGGCATCACGGAGATCACCTACACCCTGACCGGTGAGAAGGTGGCAACGGTCGACGCCCAGAGCGCGTATCAGCCACTCGCGCCCACGGACTACAACCAGTCCCTGCATCTGGTGAAGGAGAACGGGCCGGAGGGCAAGGAGTGGCGCATCGACCTCGTGCCGGACGGCCTTCTGCTCGGGCAGTCGGACTTCAAGCGTCTCTACCGCTCTGTGGACAAGTACTACTTCGCCGCAGGGCGGCCGTCGGAGCAGTCGACCCTGGTCGCCGACCCCGTCTATCTCCGCAGCCGGACGGACCCTGTCACGGGGATGGACACCGTGACACAGGCGGTCCGCAGCCTCCTGGCAGGGCCGACCAGTTGGCTGCGGCCGGTGGTCGACTCCCGTTTCCCCGCAGGTACGGCGCTGAAGAAGGGGGTCACCTCGCTGGCGCCCGACGACCGCAACGTACTGAAGGTCCCGCTCAACAAGAAGGCGGACGGCGTCGGACAGCGTTCCTGCCGCATGATGGCCTCGCAGGTCCTCTATACCTTGCGGGACCTGACGTCCGCACGGGTCGAGCAGGTCGAACTGCAGCGCTCCGACGGCTCCTCGCTGTGCGTCCTCGGGACGGATCAGGCGGAGGAGTTCGCACCTGACGGTTCGTCGAGTGGGCCGGACAGCCAGTACTTCGTCGATGCCAAGGGGCATGTGGAGCGAATTCCTGGCAGCACCAAGGGCAGTGACATCCCGGAGGTGGTGTCCGGTCCGCTCGGCGACGGACCGGTGCGGATGGGGGCGGTCGGTGTGGCCAGGGACGAGCAGCGGGCGGCGGCGGTCTCGCGCGACAAGTCGGCCCTCTACGTGTCGTCCATTGTCTCGGGCGGCGAACTTCCTGCGGCCGCGGTGACCAGCAAGGCCCAGAACCCGAACAACCGTCTGTCGGCGCCGAGCTGGGACGGTCGGGGCGACCTCTGGGTGGCCGACCGGGATCCGGGCAACTCCAGACTGCTGCGGCTGACCGGTGGTGTCGGCAAGCCGCAGGAGGTCGCCGTGCCGAGCCTGGACGGCGGGCGGATCGAGGCGCTGCGGATGTCCGCGGACGGAGTGCGGATCGCCCTCCTGGTGACCCAGGACGGCCACAACACGCTGAAGATCGGCCGGATCGAGCGGCGCGGGCCGGAGGCGGAGCAGAAGGTCTCGGTGGTGGAGCTGCGACAGGCCGCACCGCAGCTGACGGATGTGACTGCGATGTCGTGGTCGGGCCGGAGCCGTCTCGTGGTGGTCGGCAAGGAGCAGGGCGGCGTGCAGCAGGTGCGCTATGTGCAGGCGGACGGCTCGACGGCTGCATCGGGTGTGCTGCCCGGTGTGAACCAGGTGTCGTCGGTCGCGGCGGCGGACGACGAGCAATTGCCGCTGATGGCGGCCACGTCGAGCGACGGGATAGTGAAGCTGTCGCCGGGTGACAACTGGCAGACGGTGGTCAAGGAAGGCTCGTCGCTGGTCTACCCGGGCTGAGCCCCGCCGGGCCGCTCCCGCGTTTTCCACAGGGGTGGCCCGGCCCCTTCGGGGAGGGCACAGTGGAGTCATGCGGGGATGGTGGCGGGAGATCTCCGGACTGGTTCTGCCGGCGTCCTGTGGTGGCTGCGGCAGGACGCGTACCGAGCTGTGCGAGGAATGCCGCGCGGAGCTGTACGGCGAGGTGCCGCGCCGGGTCAGACCCGTGCCGGAGCCCGCGGGCCTGCCGGCGGTGCATGCGGCCGCCGCGTACGAGAACGCGGTACGTGCGGTGCTCCTGGCCCATAAGGAGCGGGGCGCACTGGGGCTGGCCGGGGCACTCGGCAAGGCGCTGGCGGGGGCCGTACGGGCCGGGACGGGGCAGGTGGGTCTCAGCGGCCCGGTTCTGCTCGTACCTGTGCCGTCGACGCGGCGGGCCGTGGCGGCACGGGGGCATGATCCGATGCGCCGGATCGCGCTGGCCGCCGCGGGTGAACTGCGGCGCGGAGGTACCAGCGCCCGGGTGGTCGCGGTGCTTCGGCAGCGGCGCCCGGTGGCCGATCAGGCGGGGCTGGGAGCCCGGCAGAGGCAGGCGAATCTTGCGGGGGCACTGGAAGTCGTGGCCGGAGGCGAACGGCTGCTCGCGGCCGGACGGGTGGTGCTGGTGGACGACCTTTTGACGACCGGTGCGTCGCTGGCCGAGGCGGCCCGGGCGATCGGGACAGCGGACGGGCACACGGGTGCCCTGTCCGGCAGCGGGCAGGCGGCGGTTGTCGCAGTATCTCCGCCAGCTTTCGAGATAAACCGGAACTGCCAGTGAACTTGCATCGTTGCAGGTGGTGAGTGGGTAAAAAGACCTGAACGGAGGTACGTGCGAGTAGCGGGTGCCGACATCAGGCCAGGCAGGCTATGTTCGGTTGTGAGGAATGGTGAATGCCAGACCTCGATGAATGCACCGCCAGGTTTCGGGCAGGCAACTCACCGGTAGTCCAGATGCAGAAAATTCGGTGGGGTGGAGACCCTGCCGATGGGGGAGGAGGAGGTGGAAGTCACCGAGTCCGCGGCTCCGGCTACCACCGGGGCCTGGTGCAAAAGGGAGATGCTCCGCCGCTGAGCGGAGTGATCCGGGAACGGAGTTCTGCGTGGACATCGTCGTCAAGGGCCGCAAGACCGAGGTGCCCGAGCGGTTCCGCAAGCACGTGGCCGAAAAGCTGAAGCTGGACAAGATCCAGAAGTTCGACGGCAAGGTGATCAGCCTCGACGTCGAGGTGTCCAAGGAGCCGAACCCCCGTCAGGCCGACCGTTCCGACCGGGTGGAGATCACGCTCCGCTCGCGTGGGCCGGTCATCCGGGCGGAAGCGGCCGCAGGCGACCCGTACGCAGCGCTGGACCTGGCCACCGGCAAGCTGGAGGCGCGGCTGCGCAAGCAGCACGACAAGCGCTACAGCCGTCGTGGCAACGGCCGGATTCCCGCTGCCGAAGTCGCCGAGACCGTGCCGGGCGCGGCGTCGTTCAACGGCGAGGGCGATCTGGTCGGCAACGAGGCGGCTCAGTCCGTACCCACCACCAGGTTCGGCTCGCTGGAGGTGCAGGGCGAGGGTCCGCTGGTGATGCGGGAGAAGACGCACGTCGCCGCACCGATGTCGCTCGATCAGGCGCTCTACGAGATGGAGCTGGTCGGGCACGACTTCTATCTGTTCGTCGACTCCGAAACGAAGGAACCCAGTGTCGTCTACCGACGGCATGCCTATGACTACGGTGTCATTCACCTGAGGACCGATCCGCTGGCCGCCGATGAGGCGGGCGGCGCGGGCGGTGCGCTCGGCGGCTGACGCCCCCTTCTGTGGTGCCCCTGGAGCGCCTGTGCGCCCCCAGGGGCACCCGTGTGCGGCCACGGAATCACCGCTCCGACGTCTGGGCATGAAATCATGTCGTCCCGAGCCAACCAGTGCTCTGTGAACTGCCGTTGGCGGACAGTTTGTGAACTTCAGGCCATGGCCTTCAGGGGGAGGAACGATGGCGGACACCTTCGGGCCCGTGCGCGATGCGAAAGATGCCGATGGCGCTGCCGATACCGGGGCGGACGCGGACAGCGGTTCCTGCAAGGAGCCGATCCGCGTCCTCGTGGTGGATGACCACGCGCTCTTCCGTAGAGGTCTGGAGATCGTCCTCGCCCAGGAGGAGGACATCCAGGTTGTCGGCGAGGCAGGTGACGGGGCGGAGGCGGTCGACAAGGCGGCTGATCTGCTGCCCGACATCGTGCTGATGGATGTACGGATGCCCAAGCGCGGCGGCATCGAGGCCTGCACGTCGATCAAGGAGGTGGCCCCCAGCGCGAAGATCATCATGCTGACGATCAGCGACGAGGAGGCCGATCTCTACGACGCGATCAAGGCGGGCGCCACCGGCTATCTCCTCAAGGAGATCTCCACGGACGAGGTGGCCACCGCGATCCGCGCGGTCGCCGACGGGCAGTCCCAGATCAGCCCCTCCATGGCGTCCAAACTGCTCACCGAGTTCAAGTCGATGATCCAGCGGACCGACGAGCGCAGGCTGGTGCCGGCGCCGCGGCTCACCGACCGGGAACTCGAAGTCCTGAAACTCGTTGCAACGGGCATGAACAATCGCGATATCGCGAAGGAACTGTTCATTTCCGAGAACACTGTGAAGAACCACGTCCGCAACATTCTGGAGAAGTTGCAGCTGCACTCCAGGATGGAAGCCGTGGTCTACGCCATGCGGGAGAAGATCCTGGAGATCAGATGACCGGTCCCTCGACGGGACCGGAAGGGACGACGCCGGGTAAAGGGACGGGAATGCGCGCTCACGCCAGAGCGCGGGCGATTTCCTGAGCCAGCGGCCCACGCAGTTCCGGTGCGTCGACCCGCTCCAGCCGTACATCTGTACAACCGACCCAGGACGCGGCCTCCACCAGCGCCTCGGCCATCGGCGCCACGGCCTTCCTGCCCTCCAGGGACACCTGGCGGGCGACCAGCGTGCTTCCCTCGCGCGCCGGATCGACGCGGCCCTGCAGCTTTCCGCCCGCCAGCAGAGGCATCGCGAAGTAACCGTGTATCCGCTTGGGCTTGGGGACGTAGGCCTCCAGACGATGGGTGAAACCGAAGATCCGCTCGGTGCGCGCCCGCTCCCAGACCAGCGAGTCGAACGGCGACAACAGGGTCGTACGGTGCCGCCCGCGTGGCTCGGAGGCCAGCGCTGCCGGGTCCGCCCAGGCCGGCTTCGCCCAGCCCTGCACCGTCACCGGCACCAGACCGGAGTCCGCCACCACCGCGTCGAACTGCTCACCCTTCAGCCGGTGGTAGTCCGCGATGTCCGCGCGGGTGCCGACGCCCAGGGACTGCCCCGCGAGCGCGACCAGCCGTCGCAGGCACTCCGCGTCGTCCAGATCGTCGTGCAGCACGGCATCGGGCAGGGTGCGCTCGGCGAGGTCGTACACCCGCTTCCAGCTGCGCCTCTCGGTGCACACCACCTCGCCGTACATCAGGGCGCGCTCGACGGCGACCTTCGACGCCGACCAGTCCCACCACTCCCCGCCGTTCTTTGCGCCGCCCAGCTCCGTCGCCGTCAGCGGGCCCTCGGCGCGCAGCTGCTTGATCACCGTTTCGTAGGCGCCGTCCGGCAGGTCGTGGTGCCAGTGGGGTCGCGAGCGGTAGGCGCGGCGGCGGAACGCGAAGTGCGGCCACTCCTCGACCGGCAGGATGCACGCCGCGTGCGACCAGTATTCGAAGGTGCGGCCACCCGACCAGTACGCCTCCTCGACCGCGCGCCGGCCGACCGCGCCGAGGCGCGCGTACGGAATCAGCTCGTGCGAACGAGCGAGCACCGAGATCGTGTCCAGCTGTACGGCACCGAGATGCCGCAACACGCCCGGAACCCCGGCCCTGCGGTCCGGAGTGCCCAGGAAGCCCTGGGCGCGCAGGGCGATCCTGCGCGCCTGGTCGGTGGAGAGTTCGGCGGCGGGAGGCGGCACAGGCGTCATGCCTCGCACCTTAGAGGGAGGCACTGACATCCGGCCGTGGAGTTCCCCGCGGCGGCAAGAGGCCGGTGCCGGTGAGTCAGGCGGTGGCGGGCAGGTAGGCGTGGGTGCCCGGCAGGCCGAGATCGGACGGGAGCAGCGCCCCCACCCACGCGTTGCGCCGGACGCCCTTGTTGAGGAGTCCCGACCGCTGCTCGCCCTCCATCCGGAATCCCGCCCGAAGCGCCACGGCACGCGAGGGGACGTTGCCGGCCTCGGCCCGCCATTCCAGCCGGTCGCCGCCGAGCGAGGCGAAGGTCCAGCGGGCGGCGGACAGCACGGCCTCCGTCATGTAGCCGTGGCCCCGATGCTCCCTGGCGGTCCAGAAGCCCACCTCGTACGTGCCCGGCAGATTGCGGCGATTGATGCCGAGCGCGCCCGCCAGGGCCCCGCCCTCGCGCGTGACCACCGCGAAGTTGTACATGGAGTCGTCGCGCCAGCCGCCGGGGGACAGCGTCCCCGCGAAGAGCTCCGCGTCGGCGCGGCTGTACGGCGAGGGCACGACCGTCCAGCGCTGGATGTCCGGGTCCTGACAAGCGGCGTGGACCTCGTCCGCGTCTCCCATTGTGAAGGGGCGCAGCAGCAGACGCTCGGTGGTGAGGGTGATTGGCTCCATGTACGGATTCTGGTGAGGAGCCGGCCGTGAAGCGAACACTTTTCGGACTTCCCGGCACCTTCGGAGCCTCCCGGCCGTTGACTTGGAAGGGACGACGGAGCCGACGCGGCGGCAGCCCTCCCGGCGCGGCGTGGTCCTCGCTTACGATGGCCGTTGCGGTGGGGCCCACCTGCCGTGCCCGCGCCAGAGTCCATAACACGACCCAGTGCCAGGCCCGACCGGCAAGGAGACCAGCCTCAGTGTCCGTCTTCAACAAGCTCATGCGTGCAGGCGAAGGCAAGATCCTGCGCAAACTGCACCGCATCGCGGACCAGGTCAGCTCCATCGAAGAGGACTTCGTCAACCTCTCCGACGCCGAGCTGCGGGCGCTCACCGACGAGTACAAGGAACGGTACGCGGACGGCGAGAGCCTGGACGACCTGCTCCCCGAGGCATTCGCAACCGTCCGTGAGGCCGCCAAGCGGGTCCTCGGACAGCGCCACTACGACGTCCAGATGATGGGCGGCGCAGCCCTGCACCTCGGCTATGTGGCCGAGATGAAGACCGGCGAGGGCAAGACCCTGGTCGGCACCCTGCCGGCGTATCTCAACGCACTGTCCGGCAAGGGCGTGCACCTGATCACGGTCAATGACTATCTGGCCGAGCGTGACTCCGAAATGATGGGCCGGGTCCACAAGTTCCTCGGTCTGACCGTCGGCTGCATCCTCGCCAACATGACGCCGGCCCAGCGCCGTGAGCAGTACGCCTGCGACATCACGTACGGCACGAACAACGAGTTCGGCTTCGACTACCTCCGCGACAACATGGCGTGGTCCGCGGACGAGCTCGTCCAGCGCGGCCACAACTTCGCCGTCGTCGACGAGGTCGACTCGATCCTCGTCGACGAGGCCCGTACGCCGTTGATCATCTCCGGCCCGGCCGACCAGGCCACCAAGTGGTACGGCGACTTCGCCAAGTTGGTCACCCGTCTCACCAAGGGCGAGGCGGGCAACCCGCTCAAGGGAATCGAGGAGACCGGCGACTACGAGGTCGACGAGAAGAAGCGGACCGTCGCCATCCATGAGCCCGGTGTCGCGAAGGTCGAGGACTGGCTCGGCATCGAGAACCTCTACGAGTCGGTGAACACCCCCCTCGTCGGGTACCTCAACAACGCCATCAAGGCCAAGGAACTCTTCAAGAAGGACAAGGACTACGTCGTCATCGACGGCGAAGTCATGATCGTCGACGAGCACACCGGTCGTATCCTCGCCGGCCGCCGCTACAACGAGGGCATGCACCAGGCGATCGAGGCGAAGGAAGGGGTGGACATCAAGGACGAGAACCAGACGCTCGCCACGATCACTCTGCAGAACTTCTTCCGCCTCTACGGCAAGCTCTCCGGCATGACCGGTACGGCGATGACCGAGGCCGCCGAGTTCCACCAGATCTACAAGCTCGGTGTGGTGCCGATCCCGACCAACCGGCCGATGGTCCGTGCCGACCAGTCGGACCTGATCTACCGCACCGAGGTCGCGAAGTTCGCCGCCGTCGTCGACGACATCGCCGAGAAGCACGAGAAGGGCCAGCCGATCCTGGTCGGCACCACCTCGGTCGAGAAGTCCGAGTACCTCTCGCAGCAGCTCTCCAAGCGCGGTGTCCAGCACGAAGTCCTCAACGCCAAGCAGCACGATCGTGAGGCGACGATCGTCGCCCAGGCCGGTCGCAAGGGCGCGGTCACGGTCGCGACGAACATGGCCGGACGAGGCACCGACATCAAGCTCGGCGGCAACCCCGACGACCTCGCAGAGGCGGAGCTGCGCCAGCGCGGCCTCGACCCCGTCGAGCACGTCGAGGAGTGGGCGGCCGCGCTGCCCACCGCGCTGGAGAAGGCCGAGCAGGCCGTGAAGGCGGAGTTCGAAGAGGTCAGGGAGCTCGGCGGGCTCTATGTCCTGGGCACCGAGCGGCACGAGTCGCGGCGTATTGACAACCAGCTGCGCGGCCGTTCCGGCCGTCAGGGCGACCCGGGCGAGTCCCGCTTCTATCTGTCGCTCGGCGACGACCTGATGCGGCTGTTCAAGGCGCAGATGGTCGAGCGCGTCATGTCGATGGCCAATGTGCCGGACGACGTGCCGATCGAGAACAAGATGGTGACGCGGGCGATTGCGTCGGCCCAGTCACAGGTCGAGCAGCAGAACTTCGAGACGCGTAAGAACGTCCTGAAGTACGACGAGGTGCTCAACCGGCAGCGCGAGGTCATCTACGGCGAGCGTCGCCGGGTCCTGGAGGGCGAGGATCTGCAGGACCAGATCCGCCACTTCATGGACGACACGATCGACGACTACATCCGCCAGGAGACCGCCGAGGGCTTCGCCGAGGAGTGGGACCTGGACCGGCTGTGGGGTGCGTTCAAGCAGCTCTACCCGGTGAAGGTCACCGTCGAGGAGCTGGAGGAGGCGGCCGGCGACCGGGCAGGCATCACCGCCGAGTTCATCGGTGAGTCCATCAAGGACGACATCCACGAGCAGTACGACGAGCGCGAGAAGCAGCTCGGCTCGGACATCATGCGTGAGCTGGAGCGGCGTGTGGTGCTGTCCGTCCTGGACCGCAAGTGGCGTGAGCACCTCTACGAGATGGACTACCTCCAGGAGGGCATCGGCCTCCGTGCCATGGCGCAGAAGGACCCGCTGGTCGAGTACCAGCGCGAGGGCTTCGACATGTTCAACGCCATGATGGAGGGCATCAAGGAGGAGTCCGTCGGCTATCTGTTCAACCTGGAGGTCCAGGTCGAGCAGCAGGTCGAGGAGGTTCCGGTGCAGGACGAGGCCGAGCGGACCTCGCTCGCCAAGGAGGACCTCGTGCCGGCGGCGCGTCCGGAGATCCGGGCCAAGGGGCTCGATGCTCCGCAGCGACCGGACCGGCTGCACTTCTCCGCGCCCACGGTGGACGGGGAGGGCGGGGTCGTCGAGGGCGACTTCTCCAACGGTGACGGTGGGGTCGCGTCCGAGTCGGACGGATTGACTCGGGCGGAGCGGCGCAAGGCGCAGAAGAATGGTGGGGGTGGGCGGCGCCGCAAGAAGTAGCGGTGGCGTCGGCGTTATTGGCGCCGGTGGGGTTTTGGCCGGGGTCGGGCACCTTTTGTGGGTGGCCGGCCCCGGTTTGTTTTGAGTTTGGGCCCTGGGTCCCGTTGCCGGGGGTGCGGGGCGGGTGGGGGCAAGTGGGGGCGGGGCGCGGAGGTGTCCTTGGTGCGGGCGGGTGTGCCGCTGCGCGGGGCTGTCCCCTCCCCGCCCTTTCCCGAAACCGGGGCTCGGCCCCGGACCCCGCTCCTCAAACGCCGGAGGAGTGGCCAGTGGTTTCCGGGGGCTTCCCCCTGGCTCCGTAGCTCGTGTGGCTGCGGGGCCGGGGAAGTCCCCGGCCGGGTGTCTATCGGGTGGGCGTTGCCTGGAGGTGTTCGTCGCCCAGCTCTACTGCTGCGCAGCGCCAGCGGAGGTCTGTGCCCTGTTCCAGACGGAAGGCCATGGCCCTTACCTGTTCGCCCGCTGCGATGCTCGCGCAGGCCTCCACCACGCCCGGAGCCGGCTGGGCACCGTGGCACATGCGGATGACCGGGCGTGCGCCGCGGGCCCTGAGGGGGGTGCGGGGGGCCAGTTCGGCCAGTTGGTCGTATGCCTCGCCGATGGTGTGTCCGAGCATCCAGTGCACCGGGCGCTGGCCGCTGAGGACCGCCAGGAGGCGCTCGGCGAACCAGTGGTGGGGGCGGACGCGCCGGGGAGTCCTTGCGCGTTGCGGTGGCACCGAATCGGGCCTGCGCTGGTCGTGTCGTCCTGTGGGCCGGGTCCTGTTCGTGCTCATCGCTCATCGCCCCCGTGCTTCAGAGGCCCGGTCGAATACCGGGCGGTAACTTCTGCTGTGGATCTTCTACGGCGACGGCGGAGGTCGCCGCAAGTGGCGATGGGGCGCCGGACGTGATCGGAAGGAATCACCTATCCGGGTGATGAGCCCAGTGCTGTGCGGGGTGCGAGGAAGGCGTGGGGAGGGTGAGTGGTGGTTGCGGGGTGGACGGGACAGCAGCGGTGCACGTAACCCCAAAGGGGGACGTCGCACGTATCCTGAGGGCGTTTCCGACTACGAAAGCGGCCAGCCATGCGCGTGTACGTCCCCCTGACGCTCCCCGGTCTCGCAGCGGCGCACAAGGCGGGCGAGATCGGTCCCGGTCCGCTGACCGCCTATGCGGTGACCCCCGGACTGCGTGAGTGGTACGTCTCCGACGACATCGAGGAGCTGGAGTACGCGGCGCTCAACCGGGCCGCTTCCGCCTCGCTGCGCCTGATCGCCGGGAATCCCGACGCGGTCCGCCGGCGCGTCGTCGTCGCCGTCGACGTACCGGACGGTGCAGCCGTGGCCGACCCGGACCGCAGCCTCGACTCGTCGTCGCTCGGCGAGGTGCGGATCGCGTCCTCCGCGGCGCTGACCGAGGCTGCTGCCGTGCATGTCGATGCGGACGACGCCGAGAAGGACGTCACGGCCGCCGCGGCTGCACTGGGCGCGGCGGACCTCGGTGACGACGACGCGCAGTTCACCGTGGACGGCGCCGAGGACCACGAGCTGCTTTGGTTCGGCATTCAGGAGATTCCGAATCTGATCGGATGAGAGGGACGGGAGCGGAGGGGAGAGGGGCGTTGCGGTAGCTGCCACGCTGCCACAACGGGTGTCGGACCCGGCGGGTACTTTCTTATGCATGGGGACGCATGGGAAGCACCGCACGCATCTGGTCTGGGACTGGAACGGCACACTGCTCGACGACAACGCCGCGGTCGTCGGCGCGACCAACGCCGCGTTCGGCGAGGTCGGCCTGGAGCCGATCACCCTGGAGCAGTACCGCGAGATGTACTGCGTCCCCATCCCCCGCTTCTACGAACGGCTGATGGGCCGGCTGCCCACAGACGCCGAGTGGGAGCGGATGGACGGGATATTTCACCTGCACTACATCGAGCAGCGGGCCGCCTGCCGGCTCACCGAGGGTGCCGAGGAGCTTCTCGCGCAGTGGCAGCTGGCCGGACGCAGCCAGTCTCTCCTGAGCATGTACGGACACGACCAACTGGTCCCCGTGGTCCGGGGTTACGGCATCGAGCGGCACTTCGTACGGGTCGACGGGCGCACCGGGCCGTCCGGCGGCAGCAAGGCGCTGCACATGGAGCGGCACATCGCCGCGCTGGACGGGGTGTCCCCGGAGCACACGGTGGTCATCGGCGATGCGGTGGACGACGCCGTGGCCGCCGCCCATGTCGGCGCGAAGGCCGTGCTCTACACCGGCGGATCGCACAGCAGGGCCAGTCTGGAGGCGGCCGGGGTGCCGGTGGTCGACAGCCTGGCCGAGGCCGCCGACCTGGCCGAGCGGATGGCTGGATAGGGAGGGACGGGCGAGGGGGCCCGGTCCCTCGTGAGCGCCGTCAGGTGGTTACCGGGGCCTTTGTGCGGAGCACCTTCAGGAATTCGCGCATCCACGCCGAGTGGTCCGGCCACGCACGGGACGAGATCAGGGTGCCGTCGACCACCGCCTCGTGGTCCTCGAAGACGGCGCCCGCCGCCTGCATGTCGAGCTCCAGCGCGGGGTACGCGGTGACGCGCCGGCCGACCAGTGCGCCGACCGCCGCCGTCATCAGCGGGCCGTGGCAGATCTGGGCCACCGGCCGGTCCGAGTCGAAGAACGCCTTGAGGATCTTGCGCAGCTCGGCGTCGTTGCGCAGATACTCGGGCGCCCGGCCGCCCGGTACGACCAGGGCCACGTAATCTCCGGCGTCGACCTCGGAGAAGGCCAGGTCGGCGGGCCAGGTGTAGCCGGGCTTCTCGGTGTACGTGTCGAAGCCGGGCTCGAAGTCGTGGACCACGAAGCGGAGCGTCTTGCGGGCGGGGGCCGCGATATGGACGTCGTAACCCTCCTCGCGCAGCCGCTGGTAGGGATAGAGGACTTCCAGGGACTCGGCGGCGTCGCCGGTGACGATCAGGATTTTCGGTGCCATGGCAGGGCTCCCACGGTTCGTCGGCCTGTTTCGTCTACCAGAGTGCGGCAATACGGGCCGCCGCGCTGTCCAGAGTGTCAAACTTCGGGGCCATCTTTTGTACACATACGGCTCGTGACGGTTACGGGGGCGGGCGAGATAGCCTGGACCCCGTGATCAGCGCGATACGCCTCGGGGGCAGCGAAGCCCCCGGCCTGCGCCCGGAGTGCCACAGCACCCGGGCTATCACTGATCCTCACAGCCCGGGCCGACTGCCAAAAATGGCCAATATGGTCCCGGGCATCTCTCATAGCGGCATAGCGTCGACTCAGACCGGAAACCCCGTGTCGTGGCGGTACGTCGCCTTTTTCACCTACGTCACGCAACGGCGCGCGACAGGAGCCAGAGGACATGCAGACCAAGCTGGACGAAGCCAAGGCCGAGCTGCTCGCACGGGCCGCCAAGGTAGCTGACAACAGCCCGGGCGGTGGTGTCGGTGGCCCGGGCGGTACCCCCGAGGCCGACCAGGAGCGTCCCGGGCAGGACGTACTCCTCGCCTACCTCCAGCGCTACTACCTGCACACCGCTCCGGAGGACATCGCGGGCCGCGACCCCGTGGACGTCTTCGGCGCCGCCTCCTCCCACTACCGGCTCGCGGAGACACGCCCGCAGGGCACCGCGAACGTCCGGGTGCACACCCCGACCGTCGAGGAGAACGGCTGGACGTGCAGCCACTCCGTCGTCGAGGTCGTCACCGACGACATGCCGTTCCTGGTCGACTCCGTCACCAATGAGCTCTCCCGGCAGGGGCGCGGCATCCATGTCGTGATCCACCCGCAGGTCGTCGTACGCCGCGACGTCACCGGCAAGCTCATCGAGGTCCTTGCCGAGGGCAACGGCATCGCGACGAGCCTGCAGGGCCGCCAGGACGCCAAGGGTGCCAAGGGCGCCGGGACCGAGCTGCCGCACGACGCGCTCGTCGAGTCCTGGATCCACGTCGAGATCGACCGTGAGACCGACCGCTCCGACCTCCAGCAGATCGCCACCGATCTGCTGCGGGTGCTGTCCGACGTACGGGAGACCGTCGAGGACTGGGAGAAGATGCGCGACGCCGCACTGCGCATCGCCGACGACCTGCCCGGCGAGCCGCTCGACGGCCTCGCCGACGAAGAGGTGAACGAGGCCAGGGAGCTGCTGCGCTGGCTCGCCGCCGACCACTTCACCTTCCTCGGCTACCGCGAGTACGAGCTGAAGGACACCGACGCGCTGGCCGCCGTCCCCGGCACCGGCCTGGGCATCCTGCGCTCCGACCCGCACCACAGCGTCGACGAGGCACACCCCGTCAGCCCGTCCTTCGACCGGCTGCCCGCCGACGCCCGGGCCAAGGCCCGCGAGCACAAGCTCCTCATCCTCACCAAGGCCAACAGCCGGTCGACCGTCCACCGCCCCAGCTACCTCGACTACGTCGGCGTGAAGAAGTTCGACGCCGACGGCAATGTCGTCGGTGAGCGCCGCTTCCTCGGACTGTTCTCGTCCGCCGCCTACACGGAGTCCGTGCGCCGGGTGCCGGTCATCCGCCGCAAGGTCGCCGAAGTGCTGGAGGGCGCGGGCTTCTCGCCCAACAGCCACGACGGCCGCGACCTGGTGCAGATCCTGGAGACGTACCCGCGCGACGAGCTCTTCCAGACGCCCGTCGACCAGCTGCGCTCCATCGTCACCTCCGTGCTGTACCTCCAGGAGCGCCGCCGGCTGCGGCTCTACCTGCGCCAGGACGAGTACGGGCGCTACTACTCCGCGCTCGTCTACCTGCCGCGTGACCGCTACACCACCGGTGTGCGGCTCCGCCTGATCGACATCCTCAAGGAGGAGCTGGGCGGCACCAGCGTCGACTTCACCGCCTGGAACACCGAGTCGATCCTCTCCCGGCTGCACTTCGTCGTCCGGGTCGCCCCCGGCAGCGAGCTGCCCGACCTCACCGACGCCGAGGCCGACCGCATCGAGGCCCGGCTCGTCGAGGCCGCCCGCTCCTGGGCCGACGGCTTCCAGGAGGCGTTGAACGCCGAGTGCGGCGAGGAGCGCGCCGCCGAGCTGATGCGTCAGTACGGCCACTCGTTCCCCGAGGGCTACAAGGCCGACCACACGCCGCGCGCCGCCGTGGCCGACCTGGTCCACCTCGAAGCGCTCAAGAAGGACCAGAAGGACTTCGCTCTCAGCCTGTACGAGCCGGTCGGTGCCGGCCCCGGCGAGCGCCGCTTCAAGATCTACCGGACCGGCGAGCAGGTCTCCCTGTCCGCGGTCCTCCCGGCCCTCCAGCGGCTCGGTGTCGAGGTCGTCGACGAGCGACCGTACGAGCTGCGCTGTGCGGACCGTACGCACGCCTGGATCTACGACTTCGGTCTGCGGATGCCGCAGACCAACGGCAGCGGCAACTATCTCGCCGACGACGCCCGCGACCGGTTCCAGGACGCCTTCGCCGCCGTGTGGACCGGTGAGGCGGAGAACGACGGCTTCAACTCGCTCGTGCTGGGCGCCGGTCTGAACTGGCGGCAGGCGATGGTGCTGCGCGCCTACGCGAAGTACCTGCGTCAGGCCGGATCGACCTTCAGCCAGGACTACATGGAGAGCACTCTCCGTAACAACGTCCACACCACCCGGCTGCTGGTCTCGCTCTTCGAGGCGCGGATGTCGCCCGAGCGCCAGCGGGCCGGTACGGAGCTGACCGACGGGCTCCTCGAGGAGCTGGACGGGGCCCTGGACCAGGTCGCCTCGCTCGACGAGGACCGGATCCTGCGGTCCTTCCTCACCGTCATCAAGGCCACCCTGCGCACCAACTTCTTCCAGACGGTGGACGACGGCAAGCCGCACAACTACGTCTCGATGAAGTTCGACCCGCAGTCCATCCCGGATCTGCCGGCGCCCCGCCCGGCGTTCGAGATCTGGGTCTACTCGCCGCGCGTCGAGGGCGTGCACCTGCGCTTCGGCAAGGTCGCCCGAGGCGGTCTGCGCTGGTCGGACCGGCGCGAGGACTTCCGTACGGAGATCCTCGGCCTGGTCAAGGCGCAGATGGTGAAGAACACCGTCATCGTGCCGGTCGGCGCCAAGGGCGGCTTCGTCGCCAAGCAGCTCCCGGACCCGGCCGTCGACCGTGACGCCTGGATGGCCGAGGGCATCGCCTCCTACCGCACCTTCATCTCGGCGCTGCTCGACATCACCGACAACATGGTGGCCGGCGCGGTCGTGCCGCCCAAGGACGTCGTCCGGCACGACGAGGACGACACCTACCTGGTCGTCGCCGCCGACAAGGGCACCGCGAAGTTCTCCGACATCGCCAACGAGGTCGCCGTCTCGTACGGCTTCTGGCTCGGCGACGCGTTCGCCTCCGGTGGCTCCGCCGGTTACGACCACAAGGGCATGGGCATCACCGCCCGCGGCGCCTGGGAGTCCGTCAAGCGGCACTTCCGCGAGCTCGGCCACGACACCCAGACCGAGGACTTCACCGTCGTCGGTGTCGGTGACATGTCGGGTGACGTGTTCGGCAACGGCATGCTGCTCTCCGAGCACATCCGGCTCGTCGCCGCCTTCGATCACCGGCACATCTTCATCGACCCCAGCCCGGACGCCGCCGCCTCGTACGCCGAGCGCCGCCGCCTCTTCGACCTGCCGCGCAGCTCCTGGGCCGACTACAACAAGGAACTGCTCTCCGCGGGCGGTGGCATCCACCCGCGCAGCGCCAAGTCCATCCCGGTCAACGCGCACATCCGTGAGGCGCTCGGGATCGAGCCGGGTGTCACGAAGATGACGCCCGCCGAGCTGATGCAGACCATCCTCAAGGCCCGCGTCGATCTGCTGTGGAACGGTGGCATCGGTACGTACATCAAGTCGTCCGCCGAGTCGAACGCTGACGTCGGCGACAAGGCCAACGACGCGATCCGCGTCAACGGCCAGGACCTGCGGGCCAAGGTCGTCGGCGAGGGCGGCAACCTCGGTGCCACCCAACTCGGCCGGATCGAGTTCGCCCGCAACGGCGGCCGGATCAACACCGACGCGATCGACAACAGCGCCGGTGTGGACACCTCCGACCACGAGGTGAACATCAAGATCCTGCTCAACGGTCTGGTCCGGGACGGCGACATGACCGTCAAGCAGCGCAACAAGCTGCTCGCCGAGATGACCGACGAGATCGGCCGTCTGGTGCTGCGCAACAACTACGCGCAGAACGTGGCGCTCGCCAACGCCACGACTCAGTCGGCGTCCCTGCTCCATGCCCACCAGCGCTTCATGCGCCGGCTGGTCCGTGACGGGGACCTCGACCGCGGGCTGGAGTTCCTGCCCACCGACCGGCAGATCCGCGAACTGCTGAACGCCGGCAAGGGGCTCAGCCAGCCCGAGCTGGCCGTGCTGCTCGCGTACACGAAGATCACGGCGGCCCGGGAGCTGATCAAGACCAGCCTGCCGGACGACCCGCACCTGCAGAAGCTGCTGCACGCCTACTTCCCGCAGCAACTGCGCGAACAGTTCCCCGAGGCGGTCGACGGGCACGCGCTGCGTCGCGAGATCATCACCACGGTCCTGGTCAACGACACCGTGAACACCGGTGGTTCGACCTTCCTGCACCGGCTGCGGGAAGAGACCGGTGCCTCGATCGAGGAGATCGTGCGGGCGCAGTTCGCGGCCCGCGAGATCTTCGGCCTCGGCCAGGTGTGGGACGCCGTCGAGGCGCTCGACAACAAGGTCGCCGCCGATGTGCAGACCCGGATCCGGCTGCACTCGCGCCGGCTCGTCGAGCGCGGTTCGCGCTGGCTGCTCGGCAACCGGCCGCAGCCGCTGGAGATCGCCGGGACGATCGACTTCTTCAAGGCGGGTGTCGAGCAGGTCTGGGCCGAACTGCCCAAGATGCTGATGGGCGCCGACCTGGACTGGTACCAGTCGATCCTGGACGAGCTCACCGAGGCGGGTGTCCCGGGCGAGCTGGCCCAGCGGGTCGCCGGATTCTCCTCCGCCTTCCCGGCGCTGGACATCGTGGCGATCGCGGACCGCACCGGCAAGGACCCGCTCTCCGTCGCCGAGGTGTACTACGACCTCGCGGACCGGCTGGGCGTCACCCAGCTGATGGACCGGATCATCGAGCTGCCGCGGGCCGACCGCTGGCAGTCCATGGCCCGCGCCTCCATCCGCGAGGACCTGTACGCCGCGCACGCCGGGCTCACCGCGGATGTGCTGTCCGTGGGCAACGGGAGCTCTACGCCGGAGGAGCGGTTCAAGGCGTGGGAGGAGAAGAACGCGGCGATCCTTACCCGGTCGCGCTCCACGCTTGAGGAGATTCAGGGGTCGGACGCGTTCGATCTGGCGAATCTGTCGGTGGCCATGCGGACGATGCGGACGCTGTTGCGTACGCACGCGTAGGGGTTGGTGGGGGCGGGGCGGTTGCCGGGGTGCCCGGCAACCGCCCCGCCCCCAATTGCCGGACGGGCTCGATATTCACTGCTGCCACAGGGTGAGTTCGGTGAAGTAGTCCGGCAGATCGTTGGTGGCGCGCCTCTCCACCTTCGTGATCTTCAGCATGGCCAGATTGCCGTCGGACGTCACCGTGCAGAGGCGGGTGCCCACCGGCAGGGTCTGGCCGCGCTGGAGCTCCTTCTCTCTGATCTCGGACGGCAGCACGTCGGACTGCGAGCCCGTACGGATGGCGGCCGGTCGCCGCGAGGGCCGCGATCAGGCCGAGCGAGAAGACATCGGTGGGCGGTCCGACCTGTCGAGCAGCCAGGGGCCGCTCGCGGCGAGCAGCAGGTTGCCGGGTTTGATGTCGCGGTGGATGACCCTGGCGGTGCGGACGGCGTCCAGCGCGCCGGCGAGGCAGCCGCTACGCACCGCCCGGACCGTCGCCCGCGCCACTCCTTCCCGCACCGCTCCTTCCCGCGCCGCTACTTCTTGCCGGTGAACTTCTCGTACTCGGCCACGACCTCGTCCGCCGGACCGTCCATCCGCAGCGTCCCCGCCTCCAGCCAGATCGCCCGGTCGCAGGTCTCGGTGATCGACTTGTTGCTGTGGCTGACCAGGAAGACCGTGCCGGCCTCCTTGCGCAGCTCGATGATCCGTTCCTTGCTGCGCCGCTGGAACCTCGCGTCGCCGGTGGACAGTGCCTCGTCGATCAGGAGGACGTCATGGCTCTTGGCGGCCGCGATCGAGAAGCGCAGCCGCGCGCCCATTCCGGAGGAGTACGTCCGCATCGGCAGGGTGATGAAGTCGCCCTTCTCGTTGATGCCGGAGAAGTCGACAATCCCCTGGTAGCGCTCGCGGATCTGGGCCCGCGTCATGCCCATGGCGAGGCCGCCGAGCACGACGTTGCGCTCGCCGGTCAGATCGCTCATCAGCGCCGCGTTCACCCCGAGCAGCGAGGGCTGGCCCTGGGTGTGCACCCGGCCCTTCGTCGCGGGCAGCAGACCGGCGATCGCCTTCAGCAGCGTCGACTTCCCCGAGCCGTTGGAACCGATCAGGCCGATGGCCTCGCCCTTGTACGCGGCGAAGCTCACCCCCTTCACGGCATGCACCTCGCGCACCCCGGGGGTCTGCCGGCGCGAGACGATCCGGCTGAGCGCCGAGGTGGCGCTGCCCTTTCCGGTACGGGCGCCATTGACCTTGTACGTGATGTGCACGTCGTCCACGACGACGGTCGGCACCCGCTCGTTGTAGTCAGTCACGTTGTCAGCCACGTCCGTACCGCTCCTCCGCCTGCCAGAAGTACACGAATCCGCCCACGCCGCACACGAGCGCCCAGCCCGCGGCGATCGCCCACACATGCGGCGGCAGATGGGACGCGCCGAAGCTGTCGATGAGCGCGAACCGCATCAGGTCGATGAAGACGGCCGCCGGATTGCACTCCAGCATCACCATCACGAAGTGCGGAACCCGGTCGCCCTTGAGCATCGTGTCCACACTCCACATGACGCCCGAGGCGTACATCCAGGTGCGCAGGATGAACGGCATCAGCTGGGCGATGTCCGGCGTCCGGGCGGCCAGCCGTGCCACCACCATGGAGACGCCGGTGTTGAACACCGCCTGGAGGAACAGCGCCGGAATCGCCAGCAGCCAGGACGGCCTGGGGAACTGCCCGAACCCCACCAGGATCATCACCAGCGCGCCCAGCGAGAACAGCAGCTGCTGGAGCTGCTGCAGGGCCAGCGCGATCGGCAGCGAGGCGCGCGGGAAGTGCAGGGCCCGGACGAGGCCGAGGTTGCCGCTGATCGCACGGGTGCCGGCGGTGATCGAGCTGCTGGTGAAGGTCCAGATGAACACGCCGGTGACGAGGAACGGAACGAAGTCCTCGACGTTGCGCTTCGTGTTCATCAGGACGCCGAAGATGAAGTAGTAGACCGTCGCGTTCAGGAGCGGGGTCATGATCTGCCAGATCTGGCCGAGCTTCGCCTGGCTGTACTGGGCGGTCAGCTTGGCGGTGGCGAACGCCGTGATGAAGTGCCGCCGCCCCCACAGCTGCCGGATGTACGCGCCCAGCGTGGGCCGGGCCCCGCTCATGGTCAGTCCGTGCCGGGCGGCGAGCGCGGCGAGCTCACCCGGTGCGTACACCGGGAGGCGGGTACCGGCGGGGGTGTCGGCCGGGGCCGCTGGTGTTGTTGTCTGGCTCACCACGATCGCTTTCGACGGGAGGGCAGGAACACGAGAAGACCGACGGGACGGAACCGTATCGTCGCAACGTCGAGGGTAGGGCGCATCCACGTCGCAACGCAACCGTTTCGTCGTTACGGACTATGATTTGGCCATGACCACCGACCCGGGAACCCGCCGCCGTGTCCCCGCCGGAGCCGCTGTGCTGCGCGAGGACGTCACCGATGCGATTCGCAGCGCCGTCTTCGAGGAGCTGGCCGCGGTGGGCTTCGCCCGGATGTCGATCGAGGGCATCGCCCGGCGCGCGGGCGTCGGCAAGACCGCCGTCTACCGCCGCTGGAAGTCCAAGCTGGCCCTGGTCCTCGACCTGGTCTCCGCCGTCGCCGTCCAGGGCATGCCGGCTCCGGCGACCGGTTCGCTGTACGGGGATGTCCGCGCCGTACTGGAACTCGCCTCCTACGCCCTGCGCCACCCCGTCGCCTCGCAGGTCATCCCGGACCTGCTGGTCGAGGCGGCCCGCAGTCCGGAGATCTCCGAGACGATCAAGGCCGCCCTGCTGGACCCGCATCAGGGCATCGCCGCCGTGGTCGTACGCGACGCCGTGGCGCGCGGCGAGCTGCCCGAGGACAGCGACCCGGACCGTGCGCTGGACCTGATCGTCGGCCCGCTCTACTGGCGGCTCGCAGTCGTCCGCACCCCGCTGCCCAAGGGCTACCTCGACGACCTGGCGGCATCCGCCGTCGCCGCACTCAGAGCCGGGTAGGTACTACCGTTCCTAACCAGTGTGCGTAAGCGAGTCTTCAACTCACTGCTGCGTACTGGGCACATCCCGAACGGTTTTGGATGCACTGGTCCCCCCGCGTTCGCTTCCCGCTCGGCGACGGCCCTCCAGGGGGCCGGTCCGTTGTGGACGGGCGGGTTCCCTCACGCCCTCGGGTGCCTGGCCTGGCCTGGGCGGTCCGATGCCCCGCACGAAAGCTCCGGTCGTGTGGGGGCGGTGCCGTCCTTCCCCAAGCTCTCAACTCCGTTCGAGCAGGGGATGCCCCATCCCGGATCGGGTGTCCGAGGGCGCGTCGTCCGATCGCGATACCGGCGACATCGTGACGGGACATCTTTCGCTTGGGGGTGGCCAGCGGTTTCTGCCAGTGCTGGGCACCCCACATCACTCCCAGGCCGGACACCCGCCACCCAGCCCAACGAGCAACAGTCACCAAGGTCACCCATTCGACTCCAGAACCCCCGTGCCCACCGCCGCGAACCCACCGCCAGGACTCACTCCCACACGCCACCACTCACCCCGGCTCAGTAAACCGACAGCAGCTCACAACCCCTCGGCGAGCAGCCGGTCCGCGACCCGCGCCGCCGCCCCGCCGTCGTCCAGGTCGCAGAAATCCCGGCGGAAACTCTCGTACGCCTCCGCGTGCCGGGCCGCCGACGCGGTCAGGGTGCCGGCATCGCGCAGGATCCCGGCGATCTCGTCCGTGCCGACGAGCAGCGGCCCCGGCGCCCGGGTCTCGAAGTCCAGACAGAAACCGCGCACCGTGTCGCGGTAGTGCTCCAGGTCGTAGGTGTGGAAGAGCATCGGACGGCCCGTGTGCGCGTAGTCGAACATCAGCCCCGAATAGTCCGTGACCAGTACATCGGCGATCAGCAGCAGCTCCGCGGTGTCCGGGTGCGCCGATACATCGCGTACGCCGTGTCCCTCGGGCACGCTCCCGGTCACCTGTGGATGGCGCCGCACCAGCACGGTGTGGCCGTCGCCGAGGGAGCGCGCCAGCGCTGCCAGGTCGAGCGCCGGATCCCAGCGGTAGCGGGGCCGCTCGCCCCCGGTGCCGGACGGGTGGGCCAGCTGGTCACGGTAGGTCGGCGCGTACAGCACGACCCGGCGGCCGTCCGGGATGCCGAGCCTGCGCCGTACCCGCTCGGCGGTCTTGGCCCGGTCGGCCGAGAAGAGCAGATCGTTGGCGGGGGAACCCGCCTCCAGGACCTCGCCCCCGTAGCCGAGAGCGCGACGCAGTAGCGGGGTGGAGTGGCGGCTGGGAGAGACCAGGACGGACCACTGGGCCGCCCGGCGCGGCAGCGAGGCGAGCTGGTGGTGGTCGGCGTACAGGGTGCCGCCCAGATCCGTGCCGAAGCGGCCGAGCGGGGTGCCGTGCCAGGTCTGTACGACGGTCTGGCCGGGCCGCCGCTCGAACCACTCGGGCAGCTGGTCGGCGGTGACGATCCGGCGGGACCGCGCCAGCGCCTCGTACCAGGCGGCGCTGTGCTCGATGACCGGGGCGGCGGCGGACGGGATGTGTCCGTGGAGCCCGTCGGTGACCCAGAGGTGCTCCGACTCCACGCCCCGGCGCAGGAGTTCGGCGTGGACGGCGCGCGGTGAGGCGCCGCCCGTGTAGAGGACGGCGTCCCGCAGCGGCAGCGCGCGCCGGGCCGGATAGTGCGTGCCGCGCAGTTCGGCCCGGCGGTACGCGCCCCGCTCGGCGACCGCGAGTACCGGTCCGGCGTGCACGGTCAGCCGGTCGCCGAACCTGCGGTCCAGGGCGAACTCCCGGCCGGGTGCGGGGGCCGTGGAGTCCGCCCCCGTGCGGCGGAGCGGCAGACGGGCGGTGAGTGCGGTCAGTACACGGACCGGCCGGCCGCCCAGATACGCGTCCCAGCGGCCCTCGTGCAGCCCCGCGGCCACCGAGGGCGCGAGGAACGCGGTGAAGCGGCGCCCCTCGTAAGCCCCCTCGCAAGCCTCTTCGGGCGCCCCCGCGCGTGCTTCCCCGTACGTTGCCGCGCGCGGCTCCTCATGTGTGACGGGCACCGTCACCGTCTCGCGCAGTGCGTCGTGCCGCAGTACGAGGTGGGCCGGGCCTTCGTCCTCCCGTACGCCCGTTCCGGCGCCGGTCACCCCCTCCACCCGCAGCGCACCGTCCGACGTCCACGCCGCCCCGTCCACGAACGGCTGCCCGCTCAGGTCCAGCACCAGCTCGCCCGCCGCATCGGCCACGACCGGCGGCGCCGCCTCCGGGGCCGCGGCCAGCGGCACCCTCGACCCGTCCGCCAGCACCAGCCGCGCCCGCCACCGCCCGCCGGGCTCCGGCTCGACCTCGCGGGGCGCCCGGTGCGGTGCCTGTGGTGCGGCCGCCATCCCGGCGAGGTCGGTGAGCGGAATCCGTACCGTGAAACGGTCGCCCGCCAGGCACTCGACCGGGTGGCCGAACTCCTGGTCCGCCACCCCTTCGCAGGTCAGCACCAGGGCCTTCGGCCGGGCGCCCCCGTACAGCCGGCCGGTCAACTCCAGCTCCTCGCCGATGCGACGGTCCTCGCACCGGGCCGGCAGCTGCGCCAGGGTCAGCCTCAGCCGCCCGTCCAGGTAGTCGAGCACCGCCCGCCGTCCCTCGCCCAGGTCATGGACGAGCGGCTGTACGGACCCCGCCTCCACGGCCCGCACGGCCACCCGGCGGACCGTGCCATGAGCGGCCACCATCATGCCAACCAGCCAACCGCCGGGCCGCAGCCGACGCGGGTCGAGAGCCAGCTCGAAACCCGCGTGGTCGTAACTGTGCAACTGCTGACCGGAGTTGATGGTCGCCTCGGGTGCGGGAACGTTCCGTACCGGCACTGTCCGCAGATGCTGGCCGCGGGTCGCGCGCACCATGCCCACCTTCAGCGAGTGGCGCGGAGCCGCGGCTGGCAGATTGCGGATGTACGCGTAACCGCGCAGCAGCAGCTTCCCGTCGTCGCCCCACTGGGCCTCCAACAGCCGTGCCACGGCCGGGAGATCGGTACGGGCGAGGCGGGTGCTGTCCGGGACGCCGGGGAAACCGGCCTGCCGCCGCCCCGGCACGCCGCCGACCATGAACGTCCCGGCGCCGTTGGCCCGTTCGAAGGCGAGCACGGCCAGCAGCTCCGCAAGTCTGCGTTCCTTCACCAGTTGCCACTTGATCCGCAGCTCCACCGGCAGTTCATGGGCCACTGCCCGGCCCGACCTGGCCGCCCCGTCCATCCGCTCCATCCGGTCCAGGAACGCCCCCGCGTCCGCCATGAACGCATCCCGGTACTCGGGCCCGCCCATCGCGAGCCCCTCCAGGAAGTACACGAAGTCGTCGCGCAGGCACGAGAGGTCGTAGCGGCGCCGCGCACCGCCGTTCGCCACCCCGCCCCGGCCCGCCAGGAACGCGCTGACCTGCTCGCACGCCGAGATCCGGTCCCGTACGCCCTGCACATCCGTACGCCGTCGGGTGATCGACCCCTCCCGGACCCGCCAGTAGTAGACATGCTTGTGCAGCACATCGACCGAGCCCGCGAGGAAGTGCGCCGGGATCATCACCGGGGTGTCCTCGTAGAGCTTCCCCTCCGGGAAGGCGAAGGCGTGCCGGTCCCAGAAGGAGCGCCGGAACACCTTGTTCCAGGCGACCCGGTCGGCGAGCAGTCGCGGATCGCGGCTGATGTGGGTGCGGGCCCGGGTGGCGGTCAGCCAGCGGTACTGCCAGGCCTGCTGCCGCCCCTGCTCCTTCAGCCGCCACACATTGCCGGTCGCGAGGTCGGAGCCGGTCGACTCCAGTGACGCCAGCATTCGTTCGTAGGCGTCGTGGACGACGATGTCGTCGCTGTCGACGAACGCCAGATACGGCACGTCCGCCGTGGTGTGCCGCACGCCGGTGTTGCGGGCCGCGCTCAGCCCCGCGTTGGGCTGACGGACGTAGTGGAAGCGGCGGTCGCGGGCGGCGAACGCCCTGGCGAGGGCCGCGCTGCCGTCCGTCGAGCCGTCGTCGACGAGGACCACCTCGATGTCGGCGACCGACTGTTCGGCCACCGACCGCAGGCAGTCCTCCAGGTAGTCCTCGACGTTGTGGACCGGGACGACGACACTGAGGCGCGGCTTCATGCCAGGTCAACCGGGGCGGACGCGCCTGGTCACCGGCACTGCCCCGAACGGGTGAACACGCGATTCGGCGCGCGGTGGGTGCGCGATTACCCTCGGCTGCCATGCTCCTCAGTGTTGTCGTGCCCGTCCACCGCGTTCAGGGATATCTCAGGGCGGGCCTGGAGTCCGTGCTGGGCCAGGGCCCCGGTGAATTGGAGCTTCTCGTCGTCGACGACGGGTCGAGGGACGGCAGCGCCGAGATCGCCGCCGAGTTCGCGGCGCGCGACCCGAGGGTCAGGGTGATCACCCTCGCCGAGCACCGCGGGGCGGGTCCGGCCCGCAACGCCGGGGCGGCAGAGGCACGGGGGCGGTTTCTCCTCTTCCTCGACGGCGACGACCTGCTGCGACCGGGCGCCCTGGAAGCGATCAACGGCCGGCTGGCCGCGAGCGAACCGGACGTACTCCTCCTCGGACACGACCGCATCGACTGGTGGGGGGACGTCTCGTCCCCGGCACCCGTCATCCCGTCCCCGGCGTCCGTTGCCGAGGGCTTCTCCACCGCCGTCCCGCGCCTCTTCCGCCGCGCCTTCTGGACCGCGCACGGTCTCCACTTCACCGACGGCGCCTATGAGGACGTCCTCCCCGTCCACCGTGCCACCCTCCTCGCCTCCGACGCCGGCACTCTCGACACCCTCGACCGGATCTGTGTCCGCCACCGCATCCGCCGTTCCGGCACCTTCGCCACCACCCCGGGACGCCACCACTTCGCGATCCTCGACGCATACGAACGGCTGCTCGCCGAGACGGGCCACGACCCACGGATCCGGGCGGCGCGCACCCACCACCTGCGCGCCGTCCTCGCGGACCCCGGCCGGACCGCCCCAGAGGACCGCGCCGCCCTCCACCGCGCCGCAGCCCTCCCCGGCAACTACGCCGTCCACCGCGCCCGGGAAGCCGCCCGCACCGGCCGCACCCGCACCCGGGCCGCCCTGCGTCACCGCAAGAAGACGCTCCGGGCCCGCGTCATGCGCGCCGCCTACCGCACGGATCTGCTCCGCCCCCTGGACCCCGACCTCGCGGTGTACGGGGCCTATTGGAACCGGGGCGTCGCGTGCAACCCGGCCGCGATCCACGCCAAGGCCCTCGAACTCGCCCCGCACATCCGGGGCGTCTGGGCCGTCTCCTCCCGTCACCGCGACCGCATGCCGCCCGGCATCCCGTACGTCATCGAGGGCTCCCGCGCCTACTGGCGGGCGATGGCCACCGCCACGTACCTGATCAACAACTCCAGCTTCCCCGGCGGCTTCACCAAACGCCCCGGCCAGCGCTATCTCCAGACCCACCACGGCACCCCGCTGAAGACCATGGGTCTGGACCAGCGCGCCTACCCGGCCCTCACCAACGGCATCAGCTTCGAGAAGATCGTCGCCCACGCCGACCAGTGGGACTTCTCCCTCTCCGCCAACCCGCACACCACCGAGATCTGGGACCGGGTCTACCCGTCCGGCTACGAGCATCTGAACCTCGGCTACCCGCGCAACGACATCTTCTTCACCGCCACCCCCGAGCAGACCGCCGCGATCCGGCAGCGCCTCTCCCTCGCCCCGGACCGGACGGTGCTGCTGTACGCGCCCACCCACCGCGACTACCGCAAGGGCTTCGTCCCCCACCTCGACCTGGAACGACTCGCCCGCGAACTCGGAAGGGGCTACGTCGTGTTGGTCCGGGCGCACTACTTCTACGGCCGCTCGGCGCAGCTGGACGGCGCCCGGGTGGTGGATGTGACGGCATATCCGTCCGTCGAGGAACTCTGCCTGGTCTCCGACGCGTTGATCACCGACTACTCGTCGCTGATGTTCGACTACGCCTGCCTGGACCGCCCGATCATCAGCCACGCCCCGGACTGGGCCGCCTACCGGGCCTCGCGCGGCACCTACTTCGATCTGCTGTCCGGACGCCCCGGCGACACCCCGGGCGCCGTCGCCACCAGTGAGGACGAGCTGCTGGAAGTGTTCAGGACGGGCGAATGGTGCTCGGCGCGGACGGCGGAGCTGCGGGCGGCGTTCCGGGAGCGCTTCTGCCCGTACGACGACGGACATGCGGCCGAGCGCGTGGTGCGGCGGCTGTTCCTGAGCGACAGCGAGTAAGCGCGGCGCAGCCGATGTCACCCGTTCGGGAAAGACCGCAACCGGTGACCCCCGGCCCCGCACGGGGTTGAGCCATACGGACAACCAGGCCCCCGATGAACGGACGTGCTCAACATGCCGCCACGGCTCAGTGTCGTCGTACCCGTCCACAACGTCGAGCTCTATCTGACGGACTGCCTGAAGTCCCTCGCGGAGCAGACCATGGCCGACCTGGAGGTGGTGATGGTCGACGACGGGTCCACCGACAACAGCGCGGCCCTGGCCGCCGGGTTCGCCGAACAGGACGGCCGGTTCCGGCTGGTGAGCCAGGAGAACGGCGGACTCGGGCACGCCCGCAACACCGGGGTCCGCCACTGCGACCCGGGCGCCCGCCATCTCGCCTTCGTCGACAGCGACGACGTGCTCCCGCCCCGCGCGTACGAACTCCTCGTCGGTGCCCTGGACGAGACCGGCTCGGACATCGCGTCCGGCAATGTGCTGCGGCTGCGGGCCTCCGGAAAGCTCCAGCAGTCGCCCAACTTCCGCAAGCCCATGGCGACGACCCGGCTGCGCACCCACATCTCCCGCGACTGGGACCTCGCCGCCGACCGGATCGCCTGCAACAAGGTCTTCCGCCGGTCCTTCTGGGACGAGCACGCCTTCGCCTTCCCGGTCGGCGCCCTCTACGAGGACATCCCGGTCGTCCTGCCCGCCCACTTCCTGGCCCGCTCCGTCGATGTGCTGAAGGACGCCGTCTACCACTGGCGCGACCGGGCGGGCTCGATCACCACCCGCCGCGCCGTCGTCCGCGGTATCCAGGACCGGGCCTCGCACGTGCTGGGCGTCTCCACGTTCCTCGACGAGCACCGCGGCGCCGCCGACAAACGGCAGTACGAGGCGCACGTCCTCGCCAACGACCTCTGGTACTTCATGGAGGCGCTGCCCGACGGCGACGAGGAGTACCGGCGCGCTTTCCTCACCTACGCGAACGAGTTCACCGACCAGGTCGACCCGGCCGTCCTCGACGCGCTCCCGCTGCGACTGCGCCTGATGTGGCACCTCGTGCGCGAACGGCGGACCGATGAACTGCTGGCCCTGCTCGCCTTCGACAAGGCCGAGCCGGGAGCGTTCGCGGTACGGGGTGTGCGTCGCCGCAGTGCCTCCTTCCCCGTCCTCGTCCGGCCGGTGCCGTGCTCGGTGCTGCGGGTCACCGACCGGGATCTGCCGCTCACCGCCCGGCTGCAGGACGCCCACTGGCGGGGCGGCAAGCTGCACCTCAAGGGGTACGCGTACATCCGGAATCTGCCCGCCACCGCGCGCGGCACCGAGTTCCGGGCCGGCTGGCTGCGGGCGGGGCGACGGCATGTGCTGCCGCTCCGGCTGCGCACGGTCGCCGGACCCGAGGCCACCGCCCGGTCCCGGCAGAGCCTGCACGACTACGACCGCTCCGGCTTCGAGACCGTCATCGACCCGGCCAGGCTCCGCATCGATGCGGCCGGCAGCCTCGAACGGCTCACCTGGCACCTGGAGGTCGGCATCGCCGGGCACGGCATGCTGCGCCGCTCCGACCTCTCGACGAGCGAGGCGGCCGCACCGCCGCCCGTGCACCGGCCCGACGGCGACCACCGGATCGTGCCCTCCTTCGAGAGCGGCAGGCTCGTGCTGCACGCCGAGCGGATCGATGCCCGCTTCGAGACGCACCGCGCGGGCGGCACGGGCGACGGCGCAGGCACCGTGGTGATCCACGGGATGATCCGCGACCGTCTCGGCAAGGGACCGCTGCGCCTCGCACTCACCCACCGGGCCTCCGGTACCTCCTTCGACTGTCCGGTGACCGTGTACGAGGGGGCCGTGCCCTCGGCGGCGGGGTGGCGGCGCTTCACAGCCGATGTCCCGCTCGGCGCCTTCGCCGACGCCCGGCAGGGAGCGGGGGAGGGGGCAGCGCCCGCACAGCTGCCGTACAGCCTGCAACTCGTCGGCCCGGACGGGCGCAGGACACCGATCGATGTGCCGGGGCCCGTACTGCCGGGCCGCTACCCGCTGGGCACGGACGGCGACCGGCGGCGCGAACTCGGTCTGACCGCAAGCTCCCGCGGCAATCTGCTGATCAGCGACCGCACCGTACAACCCGCCGTCGACCTGGCGACCTGGACGGAGGACGGACAGCTCCTTCTGGAGGGCACCTTCCCCGACGACCCGGAACGGCCCGTAGCGCTGGTGGCCCGGCACAGCGGGCACGGCGAGGAGGCCGTCTTCCCCCTCACCTCCTCCGGGGCCGTCGGGGCGCGGCGGTTCAGGGCCGCGCTCCGGCCGGACGCCGTCGAGGAACCCGGTGGGAAACTGCCGCTGGGCCAGGGCCATTGGTACCTCTTCCTCCGCGAGAAGGGCGCGAGGGACGACGCGTACGACGCCCCGCTGCGCATCCCGGCCGCCGCCCACCGCACCCTGCCCGCCGCCCGCACCCTCGCGGGCCGGAAGTACCTCATCGAACGGCGCTTCCACGACCAGCTGCTGATCAACTGCGCATCGGTGCTCACCGCCGCGGAACGCGGTGCGCGCGGCAAGCGGCTGCTGCGCGAGGCGTACCGGGGCCTGCGCATGGCACCCCTGCGCGACACCGTGCTGTACAGCAGCTTCGACGGCCGCCAGTACTCCGACTCGCCGCGCGCGATCCATGAGGAAGTGGCACGGCGGGGCGCCGAGTTGGAGCATCTGTGGGTGGTGCGCGACCAGCAGGCCCGTATCCCGGCGGGAGCCACGGCCGTCGAGCACGGCTCCGCCGCCTGGCACGAGGCGCTGGCCCGCAGCCGTCACATCGTCACCAACACCCAGCTGCCGGAGTGGTTCGAGCGGCGCGAGGGCCAGTGCGTCGTCCAGACCTGGCACGGCACGCCCCTCAAGCGCATCGGTCTCGACCTCGCGGGCACCGCTCAGGCCAACAGCGCCTATATCGCCACCATCGAGCGGCGCGCCCGCCAGTGGAGCGTCCTGGTCTCCCCGAACCGCTTCTCCACCCCCGTCCTGCGGCGCTCGTTCGGCTACCGGGGCGAGGTCCTGGAGTGCGGCTATCCCCGCAACGACCTGTTCCACGCCCCGGACCGGACCAAGGTCGCCGCAGCAGTACGGGAGCGGCTCGGCATCCCCGAAGGCAAGCGGGTCGTGCTGTACGCGCCGACCTGGCGCGAGGACCGGCCGCAGGGCGGCGGCCGCTACGCCCTCGACCTGCAGCTCGACCTGGCCGCCGCCGAACGCGAACTCGCCGCGGACACCGTCCTGTTGGTCCGCCGCCACTATCTGGTCACCGACCGCCTCCCGGACAGCGGCAGCGGCTTCGTCCGTGACGTCTCGCGCTACGGGGGCGTCGGGGAGCTGATGCTGATCAGCGACGCGCTGGTCACCGACTACTCCTCGCTGATGTTCGACTTCGCCCAGACCGGCCGCCCGATGCTCTTCCACACCTACGATCTGGCGCACTACCGCGATACCCTGCGCGGCTTCTGCTTCGACTTCGAGGCCCGCGCCCCCGGCCCCCTGATCCCCGGCTCCGCCGGACTCATCGAGGCGCTGCGCGACCCGGAGCGGGCCACCAGGGGCCACGCGCAGGCGTACGAGGCATTCCTCCGGGACTTCTGCGACCTGGACGACGGACACGCGGCGGCGGGGGTGGTCGACCGGATGCTCCAGGGCCTTGACCGGCCCTGATCCGCCGGACCGTGGTCCGTGCAGCCCGGCCGGTCCCGGTGCCGGCCGGGCAGGGGCGCCGGGGCCACCGCACCCCGCCTGAACCGATCGAGTGATTCAGGGATTCGGACGTTTGCGCAGACACGCAGGGCATCGAAGTCGCGAGCCATGTAAGTGTGGTCATCGGTGCGTTGCTCAGCGTCGTCGGGTTGCTACGTTCTGTTTTCATGGGTATCCGAATGCGATGCGAAACCTGGGACGTACGACGGGCAAGAGCGGTGGTGCTCATTGCTGCGTCTGCCGGTCTCCTCACCCGAATGCTGATCGCGGCGAATATGCCCGGACCGGCCGACGTGCGGATCTTCCAAGGTTTCGCAGAGGCCATCGTGCGGTACGGCCCCATTCGGATTTACGAACAGCCGCTTCCGGGACTGCCCGTCTACAACCATCCGCCACTGGCCGGCTGGATACTCCTCGGTCTCCATGAACTCTCCGAACTCGGAATTCCCTTCGGAACGCTGATCAGGTCACCCGCCTCGATCGCCGACTTCTTCTGCGCTCTCCTCGTGTTCGAAATCGTGCGCCGGCGCAACTCGGCCGGTACGGCGGTCGCCTGCGGTGTGGGCGTGGCCGTCAGCCCCGTACTGATCGCCACCTCCGGCTATCACGGCAACACCGATGCGGTCGCCATCACGTTCGCCCTGGCCGCCGCCCATCTGCTCGCGGACCGGAAGTCGCCGCTGGCCGCCGGGGTGTGTGCCGCGCTCTCGATCAGTGTCAAGTTCGTCCCGGTGGTGGTGATCCCGGCGCTGTTCGTCGTCGCGCTGCGGGCCGGCCGGCCGGCACTCATCCGTTTCACCGCCGGGTTCACCGTCCTCGTCGCCCTCGTCTGGGGACCGGTCCTGGTGACCGTGCCGCAGAGCCTCAAGGAGAACGTCCTGGAGTACGCGGGCGGCAGCTACCGGCTCTGGGGCCTCGTCCGGTTCGCCGACGTGCTCGGCCTGCCGCAGTCCTTCATCACCTTCATCCAGGGCGAGGGCCACTTCCTCTTCGTGCTGGCCTGCGTGGCGGTCGGGATCTGGCTCGCCTGGCTGCGCCCCGCGCAGCTGCCCGGTGTCGTCGCCGTCACGATGGGCTTCCTGCTGCTGCTCTCCACCGCGTCCGCCCTGCAGTACCTGACCTGGGCGGCGGCCGGGCTGTTCGTCATCGGGTTCTGGGAAGGCGCCGCGTACAGCTGTCTGCTCGGCCTGACGGCGGTCCTTGGCTACCAGGGACGCTCCGCCGTGCACTGGAGCGAAACGGTGCTGCATCTGGGCGAGGCCGGCTGGTTCGTCCTCGCCGCCGGCCTCGTCAGCGGAGTCCGCAAGATCCTCGCCGCGCAGCCGGCCGCACCCCCGAAATCCCCCGCCGAGCGGACCTCGGTCCCGGCGCCCTGCACCCCGCGGCCCACCGGTTCCCCCGTCAACTGACCGCCCCTCCCGAGTACCGAGCACAACTGGAGAACGCCCCGTGAAGGAAAGCCCGAGCCCCAGGATCGGCATCCTGGTGGTCGCGTACAACGCCGAGACGACGCTGGAGAGGACCCTCGACCGCATTCCGGAAGACTTCCGGTCCAAGGTCGCCGAGGTCCTGATTCTCGACGACGCGAGCCATGACGCGACCTTCACCGCAGGCTGCCGCTGGTCGCAGACGGAGGGGTTGCCGCGGACCGTGGTGATGCGGCACACCAAGAATCTCGGATACGGCGGAAACCAGAAGGCCGGATACGCGCTGGCCGCCGAACACGGACTCGACATCATCGTGCTGCTGCACGGCGACGGACAGTACGCCCCCGAATTCCTGCCCGACATGGTCGCACCGATCGAACGCGGCGAATGCGATGCCGTGTTCGGCTCGCGGATGATGAAATCCGGATCCGCTCTCAAGGGTGGCATGCCGATGTACAAATGGCTCGGCAACCGCATTCTCACCCGTCTGGAGAACACCCTTCTCGGCTCGCAGCTCACCGAATTCCACTCCGGGTACCGCGCCTACAGCGTCGCGGCACTCAAGAGGCTGCCGATCCACCGGAACACCGACGCGTTCGACTTCGACACCCAGATCATCGTCCAGCTCCTCAATGAAGGGATGCGGATCAAGGAGATCCCCGTCCCCACCTACTACGGCGACGAGATCTGCTACGTGAACGGCATGAAGTACGCGAAGGACGTCGTCAAGGACGTCCTCGAATACCGGCTCGCCGTCAAGGGATTCGGCACCTGCGCCTGGATCCCCAAGCCCGTCGAGTACGCCTTCAAGGAGGGAGACGGTTCCTCGCACGCCGTCATCCTGGAGAAGATGCGCAGCCTCCCGCCCGGCCGGGTCCTCGATCTCGGCTGCTCCGGCGGCCTGTTCGCGCAGCGACTCGAAGCCCTTGGCCACGAAGTGACGGGCGTGGACTACGTCGAGGTCCCCGGCGTACGCGAGAAATGCACCCACTTCCACCTCGCCGACCTGGAGGAGGGGCTGCCCGCGGAGATCGGCGCCGACTACGACTATGTCGTCGCCGGCGACGTCATCGAGCATCTCTCCCGCCCCGAGCGTGTGCTCGCCGAGGTCGCCACCGTGCTGCGGCCCGGCGGCCATGTGCTGCTCTCCGTACCGAACTTCAGCCACTGGTACTCACGGCTGCGGGTCGCGCTCGGCGTCTTCGACTACGACCGGCGCGGCATCCTCGACGAAACGCATCTGCGCTTCTTCACCCGGGCCAGCCTGCGCCGCACGGTCAGGAACGCGGGCTACGACGTCCTCCACATCGCCTCCACCGGAGCCCCGTTCTGGGCGCTGCTCGGAGGCGGACCGCTCCCCGCGGTCCTCGGCGGGGTGTCGAAGCTGCTCACCCGGATCCGGCCGACGCTGTTCGGCTATCAGCACGTCGCACTGCTCACCCCGCATGCGGCCGAGACGATCATCGCTGGAGAGCACGTCGATGTACAGGACATCCTCGACCGACAGTACGCCCCTGCCGACCGGGTCGGCGTCTGAGGCCGCCGTCCCCCGTCCCACCCCCGCCCCGACGCCCGGAACCCCGGTCGCCGCAGTCAGGAGCAAGGCCTTGACCCTCCCCAGTCTGATGCTGCTGCTGTTCGCCGTCTTCTCGTCGGCGGGTGGCCAGATCATGCTCAAGCACGGGATGAAGGGCGCCGCGGCCGCCGCCGCGCAGGGCGGAGGGTCCCTCGCCGTGCGGGCCGCGACCAGCCCCTGGGTCGTCCTCGGCCTGGTGGTCTTCGCGGTGTCCGCCATCGCCTGGATGACCACCCTGGCCAAGGTGCCGCTGTCCACCGCCTATCCGTTCAACGCCCTCGGGTATCTGCTGATCGTGCTGGCCGGGGCGACCGTGCTGCACGAGCGGACCTCGATGTGGACCTGGGGAGGCTCGCTGCTCGTGGTCATCGGCCTCTTCACGGTGATGGCGGGCCAGCAACGCTGAGCGGATTCAAGCCCGTCCGGCGTTCGAGGACACGCCGCCGGACGGGCCCGGCACCGCACGCTCCCCCAGCAACACCCTCCGCACCACCCGCTCCGCGGCGCGCCCGTCGCCGTACGGACAGAACCGGGCCCGGAACGCGGCCCGCAGCGCCTCGTTCGCCGGGCTCCGCCAGCTGCCGTCGAGGAAGATCCGGGCCAGCTCGTCGGTATCGGTGGAGACCGCCCCGGGGGTGTCGCCGGGCTTCCCGGACAGCAGATCGAAGCAGACTCCCCGGACCGTGCGGTACGTCTCCCAGTCGGGAGCGTGCACCACGATCGGGCGGTCCAGATGGGCGTAGTCGAACATCACCGACGAGTAGTCCGTCACCAGCGCGTCCGCCGCCAGGCACAGCTCCTCGATCCGCGGGTGATCGCAGACATCGACGAGCGAAGGGTGCTCCGGCAGCCCGGCACCCTCGTAGAAGTAGTGGGCGCGGACCATCACCACGGTGTCCGGGCCGAGCGCCTCGCAGAGGCGGACCAGATCGAGCCGGCTGGTGAACCCCGCCTCGTAGTCGCGATGCGTCGGCGCGTACAGGATGGAGCGCCGGCCGGGCCGGATGCCGAGACCCTCGCGGATCTTCGCGATCCGCTCGGCCGTCGCCGTCGCGAAGACGTCATTGCGCGGATAGCCCGTTTCGAGGGACCGTGCGGCGCCCGGATAGGCGCGTGCCCACACCTCGGTGGAGTGCGGGTTGGCGGAGACGCTCCAGTCCCACCGGTCGACGCGCTGGAGCAGCCGGTCGAAGTTCAGCCCCTGGGCCGCCGCCGGATAGTCCTGCTGGTCGAGCCCCATGATCTTCAGCGGTGTGCCGTGATGGGTCATCACATGGATCTGGCCGGGGCGCTTGACCAGGTGGTCGGGGAAGTTGACGTTGTTGAAGAAGTACGTGGCCCGGGCCAGTAACTGCCAGTAGCGGCGGGTTCCCGGCATCACGTGGTCGATGCCCTCGGGCACCGCGTCCACCTGGTTCTTCGACACCACCCACACACCGCGCACCTGCGGGGCCAGCTCCTGGGCCTTGCGGAAGACGGCCTCCGGATTGCAGCTCACCCCACGGTTCCAGTACGCGGCGTAGACGGCGAGCCCGGGGTCCAGCGGAAGCCTGCGCTGCCACCAGTAGTAGCGCGCGGACAGGGTGTGCCTGGCCCGCGCCCGGACCGCGCCGGGAGCCGCCCGCAGACTTCGGCGCAGGGCCAGGACCGTGTCGAGGGCGCCGAGCAGGACGTACCGGCCACCGCCCATCAGCTTCGGCCGCAGCCCCTGGGCACCGCCCGGGAAGCGGTGCTCCTCCGGCCGGTGCGCACGGTGGAACGCCGCCACGGACCGTACGTAGCGCCTGCGTCGCCGGGTCACCGACGGGTATCCGGAAAGGAGTTCCCAGGCCGCCCGCTCGAAGAGCAGGGTCCGCACGGGACGCAGGAGCGGCCGGTCCCGTACGAACTCCATCAGACCGGCGTACGCGTCGACGAGCTGGTGCGGTGTCGAGCCGTCCGCCGGTTTTGTCCCGTCGGCCGCGACGGGCAGGTGGCGCCGGCTGCGGTGCTCGACGCAGGCGGTGGGGAGTACGACGACGGACTCGGCCGCGGCGAGGGTCTGCAGTGCGTACATCCGCTCCCCGTGCTGCCCCGGTCCGAAGGACAGCTTCTCGCCCTCGTGGAGGGTGCGGCGCACGGCGCGGTTCCAGAAGACCGGTGCGATGTCCAGGAGTACGGGGTGTTCGAGCAGGGTGAGCCGCCCCTCGGGCAGTTCGCCGAGCAGCTCCAGCGACCGGGTCGGGCGGGGGCGGCCCCGGAACGGGCGCCTGTGATGGCCGAACAGCAGCAGTTCCGGGTCACCGGCGGCGTCCAGCCGGTCGGCGACGGCCTGCAGGGCGCCCGGCAGGTGGACGAAGTTGCCCTCCAGGAAGAGGAGATAGTCCCCGACCGCCCGCTCGGCCCCGGCGTTGCGCCGCCCGTCCGGCCCGGCCCCCGGTGGCAGATGGATGGCCTGCACCCGGTCGTCCCGTGCGGCGAACTCGTCGAACAGCAGCCCCGAACCGTCCGGTGAACCGTCGACGACCCCGATCACCTCGATGTCCGTGAACGACTGCGTGAGCACCGACTCCAGGCACTCGCGCAACTGCCCTCGGGCGCGGCGGACGGGGATGATGACACTCAGCCGGGGCATACAGGCTCTTTCTCGGACTCGGGTCTACGGGAGAGGGAGGCGCTCAGGGCTGGTTGGTGGGCTGCGCCCCGGCGAGGCCGAGGCCCGCGGATGCCTGCCGGTCCGCCGGGACCGTGGCCGTGGCCGGTGCGGAGACCGGGACCTGCGCCGGGTTGCCCGCCGCCGGTGCGGGCCGCCGCAGTGCCGGAGGAATCGCGGGCGGCTGCGCGGACGTGTCGCCCAGGAAGAACCGGCGCACCACCCGCTCCGCCGCGTGCCCGTCGTCGTACGGACAGAAGCGCTCCCGGAACGCCGCGCGCAGCCGGGCGGAGCGGGCGCCGCGCCAGTGGCCGGTCGCGAAGACGTCGAGCAGTTCGTCCTCGCTGTGCGCGATCGCGCCGGGCGGGCAGGAGTGCAGGTCGAAGTAGGTGCCGCGGGCCGCTTCGTACGCCTCGCGGTCGTCGCAGTGGATGACGACGGGCCGGTCCAGATTGGCGTAGTCGAACATCAACGACGAGTAGTCCGTGATCAGCGCGTCCGAGGCGAGCGCGAGCGCCTCGACGCAGGGGTGGCCGCTGACGTCGATGATCCGCGGGTGCGGTTCGCGGACCGGCGGAGCCCCGTACGAGTAGTGGGCGCGGCTCAGGATCACAAAGCCGGGACCGAGGGCCCGCAGTACGCGTGCCAGGTCGAGCGCGATGTGCTGGTCGTGCCGGTAGTCGCGGTGCGTGGGCGCGTACAGCAGGGCCAGGGTGCCTTCGGGGATGCCGATCGACTCGCGCAGCCGCGCCACGTCGCCGGCGGTGGCCCGCTGGTAGATGTCATTGCGCGGATAGCCGTACTCCAGCGTCGCGCAGCTCGCGGAGGCCGACGGGTAGGCCTTCTCCCAGACGAGGGTGGAGTGCTGGTTCGCGGAGAGGGAGTAGTCCCACTTGTCGACATTGGCGAGCAGCCGGCCGAAGTCCGTCCCGCGGGCCGCCGCCGGCCGGTCCTGGAGGTCGAGGCCCATGGTCTTGAGCGGTGTGCCGTGGTGTGTCTGGAGCAGCACCTGGCCGCGCCGCTTGACCAGCCGCCGGTCGAAGTTGACGTTGTTCACCAGATACCTGGAGCGGGCCAGCGCCCGCCAGTAGCCGTACGTTCCGGGGGTGAGCCGCTGTGTTGCGGTGGGCACGGTGTGCGCGTCCTCGGGGTGACAGATCCAGGCGGTGCGCAGGCCGGGGACCAGTTCGCGGGCCTTCGCCTCGATCGCGGCCGGATTGCAGGCGTAGCCGCGGTGCCAGTACGCCGCGAACACCGCCCGGTCCGCCTGGACGGGCAGCCGCAGCTGGATGCGGTAGTACGCCTGGAGCGCGGCGGCCCGCAGCACTCGGCGGACGGCCGTGGTGACCTTCCGCAGCCGGCCGTGCAGCAACTGCGCGGTCCACAGCGCACGGTACGTGCGGTGCGCGCCCAGCCGGATCAGGCCGTGGCGCAGCCGGGCGCGGCGCGGGGCGGGGGCGCCCGGGGCACGGTAGCGGCCGCAATGGGCGCGGGCGCGGCCGAAGAACTCGGCGCGGCTGCCGCGCGGTAGCCGACCGGGGGTGGTGAACAGGGTGCAGAAGTGGTCGAGCATCCTGCGGAAGATCACCGGCCGCCAGGGCGCGAGTTCGGGGCGGGCGTCGATGAACGCGAAGACCCGGTCGTACTGTTCGAAGATGTCGAAGTGCTTGCGGCTGGTGGTGGCCAGGATGTTGCCCTGGCGCCGCTGCCGGTAGCCGACGCACACCCGGTCGAGGACCGCGATCGAGCGGGCGGCCAGCAGCACCGGGTACGTCCAGGGCGTGTCCTCGTAGTAGCCGGGCGGGAAGGCGAATCCCTCGGCCTCGACGAACGCCCGGCGGTACGCCTTGTTCCAGACGACCATCAGGACCTTCAGCAGCCCGGGCCGGCCGGCGAGCGTGAAGGTGGCGGGGCCGGTCTCGGCGAGGTGTTCGGCGAAGGTGTTGCGTACGCTTTCGCCCGTCCAGTACGTACGGGCGTAGTCGTAGACCAGGACGTCCGGTTCCCCGGTCTCCTCGATCCGGTCGGCGACGGCCCGCAGGGCGCCGGGGGCGAGGGTGTCGTCGCTGTCCAGGAAGATCAGATAGTCGCCGGTGGCCTGTGCGATCCCGGCGTTACGGGCCCGGCCCAGGCCCACGTTCTCCGGCAGATGCAGGGCCCGCACCCGGTGGTCCCGGGCGGCGAACTCGTCGATGACGGCGCCGCAGGCATCGGGTGAGCAGTCGTCCACCGCGATGAGCTCGAAGTCCTCGAAGGACTGGGTCAGCACCGAGTCCAGGCTCTCGTGCAGATACGCCTGAACCCGGTACGCGGGCACGATGACACTGAACCGGGGCACAACACATCCATGGGTCGTTCGCAGCGCGGGCGGGCGGTCCGCAAACTTCCGATGGAGTGACAGGGTTACGCCAAAACGTGGCAAACCCGCGAAATTGCAGGTGGGGTGGTCCTGTTGCGGTGAACAGGACCACCCCGTGTTGACGTACAGCTGTGCGACTACTTCACCGCGCCCGCCATCACGCCGGAGACGAACTGACGCTGGAAGGCGAAGAAGACCGCAAGCGGAATGACCATCGACACGAAGGCGCCGGGCGCCAGCACATCGATGTTGTTACCGAACTGCCGTACCTGCTGCTGCAGGGCCACTGTGATCGGCGGGGAGTCGGAGTCCGCGAAGATCAGGGCGACCAGCATGTCGTTCCACACCCAGAGGAACTGGAAGATCCCGAGCGACGCGATTGCCGGACCGCCCAGCGGCATCACGACCCGGGTGAAGAGCCGGATCTCGCCCGCCCCGTCGAGCCGGGCCGCCTCCAGCAGCTCCCTCGGGATCTCCGCGAAGAAGTTCCGCAGCAGGAAGATCGCGAAGGGCAGACCGAAGGCCGTGTGGAAGATGACCACGCCGAAGGTCGTCTCGAAGATCCCGACCGCACCGAAGAGCTTGGAGACGGGGACCAGGGCGACCTGCACCGGCACCACCAACAGCCCGACGACCACGAGGAACCACCAGTCGCGGCCGGGGAACTCCATCCAGGCGAAGGCGTATCCGGCCAGTGAACCGATCACGACGACCAGGACGGTCGCCGGGACGGTGATCATGACCGTGCTGAGGAGGGAGTGGGTGATGGTCGAATTGTCCAGCAGCCGGGAGTAGTTGTCGAAGGTGAGCTGGGACGGGGCCGTGAAGACCTTCCACCAGCCGGTCGACGCGATGTCGTCCGCACCGCGCAGCGAGGACAGCAGCAGCCCGATGGTCGGCATCAGCCAGAACAGGCCCACCAGGATGAGGAAGACCCGCATCACACCGCCGCCGGCGCGGGCGGCGATGCGTGCGCCGAGGGACTGCTCGGCCTTCATTGGTTCGGTTGCGGCTGTCGTGCTCGTGGCCGTGTTCGACGTTGTCGTCATCGGCGCCCCTCCTTCCGGATCCGGCGGACGTTGCTGTGCCGTCCCGGGGGACAACCCCCGGACCCCCGGCAGGGGGTGGCGGTCGTGGTCGTCGCTCTCGTCATCGGCGCCCCTCCTTCCGGATCCGGCGGACGTTGAAATACATCACCGGGAGTACCAGCAGCAGCAGGAGCACGGCGATGGCGCTGCCGATCCCGAGGTCCGCGTCCGTGCCGAACGAGGAGCGGTAGAGCTGGAGCGCCAGCACATTCGCATCGTCCTGCGAGGAGCCCGGCGCGATGATGAAGACCAGGTCGAAGATCTTCAGAACGTTGATCATCAACGTGACCAGCACCACCGCGAGAACGGGTGCGAGCATCGGCACCGTGATCCGGCGGAACACCTGCCACTCGTTCGCGCCGTCCACCCGGGCCGCTTCCAGGAGTTCACGCGGCAGGCCCGCCAGCCCCGCAGCGATCAGCACCATCGCGAACCCGGCCCACATCCACACGTAGGAGCCGATGATCCCCGGTGTGACCAGGGTCGGGCCGAGCCACTCGACCCCGTTGTACGGCTCCTTGAAGTTGGCGGCGGGGAGTCGGAGTTCGGCGCCGTCCGCCGAAGCTGGCAGGGTGAACGTACCGTCCGCGGCCGCCGTCGCCGAGGCGACCACCTTGCCGTCCTTGACCGCCTCCACCTCGATGCCCTTGAGCCCCAGCTCCTTGGCGTCGATGACATTGGGTCTGCCGCCGCCGCCCCTGGTGAAGTCCAGCCACGCGGTACCGGTGATCTTCCCGGCCCCCGCCGCCGCGGCCCTCGCGGGCTTCGCATCCGTCGGCATCTTCGCCGGCGCCACACCGACCAGCGGCAGCTGCACCGGCTGCCCGGCCCGTACCGGCGCCTTGGTGACGAACGAACCGCCCGCGCCCGCCTTGAGCGGGTGGACGGGCAGCGGATGCGCCTTCGGATAGCCCGCCGACTCGGCGAATGTGTCGTGCACACCCACCCATACGGCGTTGGCGACCCCGCGCTCCGGGGCCGCGTCGTACACCAGCCGGAAGATGATGCCCGCCGCGAGCATGGAGATCGCCATCGGCATGAAGACGATCAGCTTGAACGCCGTACCCCAGCGGATCCGCTCCGTCAGTACCGCGAAGATCAACCCGAGGACGGTGGACACCGTCGGCGCGAACACGACCCAGATCGCATTGTTCTTGACCGCTGTACGGATGGTGTCGTCCGTGAACAGCGCCTTGTAGTTGTCGAGTCCGGCGAAGCCCGTACCCGCCTGGTCGAAGAACGACCGGTAGACGGAGTACACGATCGGATAGACCACGAGCGCGCCCAGCAGCACCAGCGCGGGCGCCAGGAACAGCGCCGCGATGACCCGGCGGGTGCCGGTCACACTTCTGCGGCTGCGTCCCGGGCCGCCGGCCGAGGCATCGGACGGCTTCCTGGGCGCGGGTACCGACGACTGTCCGGACGGATGCTTGTCGGCGGGGGGCACCGCGTCGGCGCCCCCCGCTGCGGCTGTCGTCATCTCGTCAGCTCTTGTACGCCTTGGCCGCGTCGGACTCCAGCTCGGCTTGAGTCCCCGCGATGTCCTTCGGGTTCTTCAGGAAGTCCTGGAGGGTCTTCCACTCGCCCTTCCCGGGCGTCCCGCCGAACGACTGCGGGGCCTGGTCGGACATGTCGAACCGGACGGCGTCACCAGCCGCGACCAGCGCCTTCGCCATCGTGCGCTGCACCTCGTTCGGGTACGCGGCGGCGTCCAGGGCCTTGTTCGGCGAGATGAACCCGCCCTGCTCGGCCATGATCTTCGCCGCGTCGGTCGAGGCCAGCCAGGTCAGCAGGGCCTGGGCGCCCTTGCCGTCCTTCAGCGCCACCGCCGCGTCGCCACCCGTCACGACGGGGGACTCGGCGCCGACCGCCGGGAACGGGAACACCTTGGCGTCGGTCCCGATCTTCGCTTTCGTCTGCGCGATGTTGACGCCCACGAAGTCGCCCTCGAAGACCATCGCGGCCTTGGGCTGGTCGCCGCCGGTGAAGGTCTGGGTGACCGAGGCCGGGAACTCCGTCTGCAGCGCACCGTCGGCGCCGCCCGCGATCAGCGACGGCTTGCCGAAGAGCTGCGCGAGCGTGGTCAGCGCGTCCTTGACGGACGGGTCCGTCCACTTGATCTTGTGCTGGGCCAGTTGGTCGTACTTCTCCGGGCCCGCCTGGGAGAGATAGATGTTCTCGAACCAGTCGGTGAGGGTCCAGCCGTCCGCGCCACCGACCGAGACCGGGGTGACACCCGAGGCGGAGACCGTCTCGGCCGTCGTCAGGAAGTCCTTCCAGGTCTTCGGTTCGCTCGCGCCCGCGTTCTCGAAGGCCTTGGCGTTGTACCAGATCAGGGACTTGTTGGCGGCCTTGAAGTAGACGCCGTACTGGGTGCCGTCCACCGCACCGAGGTCCTGCCAGACCTTCGAGTAGTTCTTGGCCAGCTGGGCCTTGGCCTCGGCGCCGACCGGCTTGGCCCACTTCTTCTGGGCGGCCTGCTGGATCGCGCCGACCTGCGGGATCATTGCGACGTCCGGCGGTTGACCTCCCGCGATCTTCGTACCGAGGAAGTTGACGATCGGGTCCTGCGCCGGGACGAAGGTGACCGTCGCCCCCGTGCGGTTCTCGAACTCCTTGAGGACCTTGACGAAGTTGGCCTGCTCGACACCGGTCCAGACCGCCGCGACCGAGAGCTTCTCGCCGTCCAGCTTCGGCAGTACGACGCTCGGCGAGTTCCCCTTGCCGCCCTCGGAACTCTTGTCCGACTTGTCTTTTCCGCCGCCGTCGTCACTGCAACCGGTGAGGGCCAGTGCGCCGATGGCGGTGAACACCGCGGCGGCCCTGCTGATCCGAAGGGTTGTGCGCATTGCTTCCCCGTCTCTCACATCGTTGTGTGCGCACAGTCCTACGCCCGGTGTACGGGTGCCGCAATACCGCTTCTCGTGTCAACTCCTTGATCGTGATGGGCTCGTGACGCGATGTCAGTGGATGTCCGGACCCGGTGCCCCTCAGGAATGAACGGGCCCGAACGGGGCTATCGGCTCGGCGTTCACCGACCTGGCCGCCCGCTCCAGCGCACTGGCCAGCAGGGCCAGGTCCGTCGGACCGTTGCCCAGCTCGCGGACCGGGCGCCGGGCCGGCGGATCGCCCATCCGCTCCCACTCCAGCGGGACGACGGTGGGGCGCAGGGTCGCCGTACGCGGAATGCGTCCCGTCACCCTGCCGCCCTGGAACGGTGTCACCCGCCCGTCCGGATGCCCCAGCCGGCCACGTCCGGGCGCCGGATCCTCCGGCGACTGCGGGACGACCGGCGCGTCGAGCACGATGCGCAGCCGGGCCCCATGGGCCAGGTCCGTGTCCTCCGTACGGTCCGGGCGGGCGGACGTCGCGACCAGGTGGACGCCGAGCCGGCCGCCGTCCCTGGCCACGGCCTCCAGAGCCCTTACGACCGACCCCGCGGCGGGGCGGCCGGGGCTGCCGAGCGCCGGGGCGACCAGCGCGTCGAAGTCGTCGACCAGGACGACGAGCCGGGGCAGCGGGGAGGGACCGGGGTCCGTGGACCGTGCCGCGGCGGGCCGCAGCCGGAGCGTCCCGCTCATCGGGGAGTCCAGGTCTCTGCGCTGCTCCGCGGCGCTCGGCGGGCGCTGGCCGACCATCCGCTGCGCCACCTCGTGCCGGTGGTGCCACTCGGTGAAGTCGTACTGGCCGAGCAGTTCGGCGCGCCGCTTCAGCTCGCCGCCCAGCGCCTGCGCGAACTCGCGCATCCGTACCGGATCCGAGGCCACCAGGTGCGTGAACGCGTGCGGGAGTTCGGTACAGGGGCGCAGGCTCTCGCCGCGCTCGCCACCGGCGCCGTCGACCAGGAGTATGCCCAGCCGGTCGGGCCGGGCTGCCGCGGCCAGCGAGGCGGCGACGGCCCGCAGCAGCTCCGTACGTCCACTGCCGGCCCCTCGATGAGAAGGTGGGGGCCCTCCTCCGCCAGATCCACACTGACCGCACCCCGGGGCCCCGCCCCGAGCACCACGACGGGCCGCCCGGCGGCCACGGCAGCGGTGCCTTCGGCCCGGTCGGCTGCGGGCATGCCGGTGCCCGTGTTCGCTTCCACGGCGGTACGTGCGGCTGCCGCTCCGCTCCCGGCGCCTCGCGCCGCGACCGGGGGTGTGTCGCCGCGCGGTCCGCTGACCCGGTTCGAGGTCCGCCCGGATCCGGCAGAACGGAGACTGTCGGCCCCCTGGACGTCACCTCCGCTCCAGGTACCGGACCCGGGAACGGTGCGGGAGCTCGGGTTGTCCCCGGGCGAACTGCCGTAGCGCCCGCCGCCGGCACGGGAGGTGCCGGGGTACGGGGTGCGTCCGGAGCCACCGGTGTCGTGGGAGCCGTCGCGCACGAGACCGTGGCCCGCCGTGCCGATGTGGGTGGTGGTCTCGCTGCCGGGGTACGGGGTGCGCCCCGAGCCGGGGGCGTACCCGCCCGCGCGGTCCGGCCCCGGTGCGCCGCCTGTGCGCTGGGCGCCCACACGGGGGCCCGCACTGCGCGGGTACTCCGTGCGTCCCGAACCGCGGGCATCCGCGTCGGCCGCATCCGTACCGCCACCGGCGCCCGCCGGCCCGCCCGTCCAGCGGCCCGAACCCCGGACCGTGGCGCCGGGCTGGTCGTCCGCAGTGGAGGCCCAGCGGGCCATCAGGGATGCCGGGGTGGCACGCGCCAGGCCCAGTTCGTCCAGCAGCCGGGCGGTCGGCGGGAGCGCGGCCGACGCGGGCCGGCCGTGGGCCGACGCCGAACCCTCCGTCCGCAGCGGGGCCAGCGCCCGGCCGAACCGCTCGGCCCAGTGCGCCGACACCGCGTCCACCGCGGCGACCGTGCCGCGGCCCGCGGCCCGGCCGTCCGCCGTGCGCAGCAGCCGCAGTGCCGTGGCCACATCGCCGCTCAGCATCGCCACCGCCCCGCACTCACGGAACGCGATCGAGGCGTGGCAGGCGGCCTCGTACGTCGCCGCGACCGGTGAGGTGGGCGTGGCGGCCGGGGTCTCGGCCAGACAGATCAGATGGATTCCGGCAGCGGCACCCGCGGCGGCCAGCCGGGCGGTGTTCTCGCGCAGCACCGCCGAGCCGGGGTCGCCGTCGACGATCACCACGGTGTACGGGCCCGCGTACTGCCCGGCGGCCTCCGCGACCGTGCTCCGGTCCAGGCTGGCCCAGCCGGGCCCCAGCGGCCCGTCGTCCAGCCGGCGCACCAGCTCCGTCGTACGGGCGACAGCCTGCTCCCGGTCGTACGCGAGGAGCAGCCGGCAGTCCTGGCCGTGCATGGGGCGAAGATGGGGCAGCCAGCCGAGCCAGGCCCACTCGCGCCTGCGCTCGTCCGCGCTGCGGGCGCGGTCCGTGCTGATCAGCACGATCTCCAGATCGGCGGGGGAGTGCAGCGCGGCGAGCTGCGCCACCACTGACCGGGCGAGTCCGGCCAGCCGGGTCCGCGGCCCGGCGAGCCCGAGGGAACCGGCCTCCCGCAGCCCCACGGTCACCGGCACGGCGGGCAGCTCGGCCCGGTCCGTCGTCCCCAGGCGCACCACGAGCGACTCCGGGTGCGCGGTGCCGCGCTCCCACAGCCGGGGGCCGGGTCCGAGCGCGGTCAGCAGCACGGCCGCGGGGTCGGGCCAGACGCTCATCGCGGCGGATCCCCATGGTGTCGCCGGGGAGGCGGCCGGGAACGGCAGCTCGGCCGCGCCCGTCTCGTCGGGCGTCGCCTCGTCCACCGGCTCGCCCTTGTTGCCCGCGAGCCTGCGCGCCCAGGCGCCTATCCCGCCCCGCCGGGGTGTCCCGTCGTCCGGGAAGCGGGGGGAACGCTCGGAGGGGGACTGGCGGCGGGTGCCGGCCCACCCGCCTTCGCCGCTCTCGTACGTGTGACGGTCGCCGGGCCCTTCGTGCGGGGCGGGCCCGGGGCCGGCGGCGGCCGGGGCGTACCCGTGGCCGGAGCCGTACTCCTCGGCGAAGCCGCCATCGGCGGCGGCCGCGCCTGCCGTACCGGACACCCGCAGATGCCCCTCGCCGTCCGGGGCCGTCGCCAGCGTCGGCGTACGCGCGCCCGAGGTCAGCCGGAGCGTCGATTCGCCGAGCCGCAGCAGCGCGCCGGGCTTCAGACGGACCGGGCGGTCGCGGACCTCCGTGCCGTCGAGCAGGGTGCCGTTGGTGGAGCCCAGGTCGGCCACCGAGACCAGGCCGTCCGCGGAGACCGTCACCGTGCAGTGCAGCCGGGACACATCGGGGTCGTCGAGCGGCACGTCCGCGTCGGTTGAGCGGCCGATCCGGATCCGGCCGCCGTGCAGCAGATGGACCCCGCCCGCGTCGGGCCCCGCGACCACGTGCAGCTGCGCCGGAACGGCGTCGTCCGCCGCCTCGTCCTCGCCCGGGACCTGGAGCGAGAGCACCGCTCCGTCGACCAGCGGGGGCTCACCCAGTGCGCACCGCTGCGCGTCGAGGCGCTCACGCCCGGCGAACAGCACCACCGCACCGCTGCCGAGCGAGCCGTCGGGCCCGGAGACGGCCGCGGCCAGATTGGACGCCACCGTGGCGAGTGCCGTCCCCGGTGGGGCGGTGACCAGCACGTCGCAGGCGCGCGCCGGGGTCTGGCCGCTGCGCGGCGCGAGGACGGTCAGCCGGATCTGCATCGCCGTCAGCGGTCCCTTCTGCGCGGGGCGCCGGGCAGGGGAAACGCCCTGTGATTCCCCCCACCCGACCCGGACGCGTCGTCCGGTACAGGTTCGTCACGTGCCACAGGGCTCCCTACCCCACAGTGCGTGCTGAAGGCATCCTCGCACCTGCCACTGACAACACGCCCGGGGGCCACCGCTAAGTGATCTTGAAAGGTCGGCTGTGCGCCCATAAGTGCCTGCTTGGAATGTTCTCCGCGACAGCGCAACCGATCCGGGAGGGCGCCCGGAACCGGTTCATCGCACGTGTGTACGGCAACCATCCGCCCGGTGTGAGCGTCTTGTTCCGCAACCGGCCGGTACCTCCTTCAGGAGGCAATCGGTCCCGGCGGACAAGGACGGCGACGGCAACCGGGCGGACCCGCCCGACCTCGCCGGTCACCCCACTAGAGTGGGCCGGAACTCCCGGGGGATCCGGGAGCACCGCAAGCACCACGATCAGCAGGGAGCGCATGACGTGCGGCCGGTAGGCAGCAAGTACCTGCTCGAGGAGCCGCTGGGACGCGGCGCCACGGGCACCGTCTGGCGTGCCCGCCAGCGGGAGACCGCAGGCGCCGAGGCCGCCGTCGCCGGCCAGCCCGGCGAGACCGTGGCGATCAAGGTCCTGAAGGAGGAGCTCGCCAACGACGCGGACGTCGTGATGCGGTTCCTGCGCGAGCGCTCCGTGCTGCTGCGGCTCACCCACGAGAACATCGTGCGCACCCGCGACCTGGTCGTCGAGGGAGACCTTCTCGCCCTCGTCATGGACCTGGTCGACGGCCCCGACCTGCACCGCTACCTCCGCGAGAACGGCCCGCTCACCCCGGTCGCCGCCGCGCTCCTCACCGCGCAGATCGCGGACGCGCTCGCCGCCAGCCACGCCGACGGCGTCGTCCACCGCGACCTGAAGCCCGCCAACGTCCTGCTCGACGAGCGCGACGGCCAGATGCACCCGATGCTCACCGACTTCGGCATCGCGCGCCTGGCCGACTCCCCGGGGCTGACCCGGACCCATGAGTTCGTCGGCACGCCCGCCTATGTGGCGCCGGAGTCCGCCGAGGGCCGGCCGCAGACGTCCGCGGTCGACATCTACGGCGCAGGCATCCTGCTGTACGAGCTGGTCACCGGGCGCCCGCCGTTCTCCGGAGGCACCGCCCTCGAAGTCCTGCACCGGCACCTCAGTGAGGAGCCCCGCCGCCCCACCACCGTCCCGGCACCGCTGTGGACGGTCATAGAGCGCTGCCTGAGCAAGGACCCCGACCAGCGGCCCAGCGCCGAGAACCTGGCCCGTGGACTGCGTACCGTCGCGGCCGGCATCGGCGTGCACGCCAGCTCGGCCCAGATCGCGGCGGCCGACGGCGTGGGCGCCCTGCTCGCACCCGACCCGGCGCCCGCGGCCGTTCCCCAGACCCCCGGTGCGGCCGACCCGACGCAGGTGCTGCCCAGCAACGCGGGCTCGTACGATCCGAACGCCGCGACCAGCGTCATGCAGCACGCCCCCGGCCCGGGCGGGCACGCCGACCCGACCTCGGTCATGCCGCCCGTACCGCCGCACCCGGACGGCCCTCCGCAGCCCGACGGGCCGCATCCCTGGCAGTCCCAGCTCCAGGCGGCCCGCGATCGCAACGAGCAGACGCAGGTCCAGTACCTCGACCCGAGTCAGGACCCGCTGCGCCGCCGCCCCCAGCGGTCCCAGCCCCAGCAGCAGCCTCAGCGACGGCAGCAGCCGCCGCAGCATCAGCAGTACCAGCAGCAGTCGCAGCAGTACCCCCAGCCCCGGCAGCAGCAGTACCAGCCGCAACCCCAGCACCAGCCCCAACAGCAGTACCAGCGGCAGCAGTACGCGCCCCCGCAGCAGCCGCCGCCCCAGCAGCCGGCCCCGCGACAGCCCCGCGAGCCGAGGCAGCGCAGCGCCAACCCGATGAGGATTCCCGGCCTCGGCTGCCTCAAGGGCTGTCTGTTCACCCTGGTGCTGCTGTTTGTCGCGAGCTGGCTGATCTGGGAACTGACCCCGCTGCAGGACTGGATCGGCCAGGGCAAGAGCTACTGGCAGGCGATCAGTGACACCGTCTCCAGCGTGACCGACTGGGTCTCGAAACTGGGTGGCGGTGGCAGCGGCGGCAGCGGCTCCTGAGCCGCCGGTACACCATCAACTCTGTAGCTATATCGACTTCTGCGGGCCAGTTTCCACCGCATTTCGCCCGCAGAAGTGAGGGTTGGCGCCGTCCCGGGCACTCAACACCCTGATCGACGCGTAACTTTGTCGACCGGGGGTCATGAGCGACGGTCCATCGCCAGCCGCTGAGGGAGCAGTTTTGGCACGGAATATCGGCAGCCGGTACACCGCCCACCAGATCCTGGGGCGCGGCAGCGCCGGCACGGTGTGGCTCGGCGACGGGCCCGAGGGCCCGGTGGCCATCAAGCTGCTCCGCGAGGACCTCGCGTCCGACCAGGAGCTCGTGGGCCGCTTCGTCCAGGAGCGCACCGCCCTGCTCGGCCTGGACCATCCGCATGTCGTCGCCGTCCGCGACCTCGTGGTGGACGGCAACGACCTGGCGCTGGTCATGAACCTGGTGCGCGGCACGGACCTGCGTACCCGCCTCGACCGCGAACGCCGTCTCGCGCCCGAGGCCGCCGTCGCGATCATCGCGGATGTCGCCGACGGCCTGGCCGCCGCGCACGCCGCCGGGGTGGTCCACCGTGACGTCAAGCCGGAGAACATCCTGCTCGACATGGAGGGCCCGCTCGGTCCCGGCGGCTCGCACCCGGCGCTGCTCACCGACTTCGGTGTGGCCAAGCTGATCGACACCCCTCGCCGCACCAAGGCCAGCAAGATCATCGGTACGCCGGACTATCTGGCCCCCGAGATAGTCGAAGGCCTCCCGCCCCGCGCCGCCGTCGACATCTACGCCCTCGCCACGGTCCTGTACGAACTCCTCGCCGGCTTCACACCTTTTGGCGGCGGACACCCCGGCGCGGTCCTGCGCCGCCACGTCACGGAGACGGTCGTCCCGCTCCCGGGCATCCCCGACGAGCTCTGGCAGCTCCTGGTCCAGTGTCTGGCCAAGGCCCCGGCCTCCCGGCTGCGTGCCTCCGAGCTCGCGGCCCGGCTGCGCGAGCAGCTCCCGCAGCTGGCCGGCATCCCGCCGCTGGAAGTGGACGAGCCGGACGTCGAACCGGAACCCCAGACGTACGACGAGCAGCAGTACACCCCCGCACCCGAGAAACCCCGCCGCCGCGGCGCGGTCCCCCTGGTCCCCGGCTCGTCCGCCGACTCCAATCGGGACACCCACACGAGCATGCGAGTCCCGGCCCCCGACGAACTCTCCGGCGGCCCCAGGGGCACGGCCAGGGCCCCGCGCTCCCCTGGCCGGCCCCGCCCGGGCTCGGCCCGCAACAAGTCCGCGGCCGTCCGCAAGCGCCGCCTGACGCTGGGCGCCGCGGCGCTGGTGCTGGTGGTGGCGCTGGGCGTGGGCGGCTGGCTGGCGCTGGGCGACGACGCCGCGGACGCGCCTGCGCAGGACACGAAGAACTCGGCGCCGGGAACACCCTGACCCCGCGGGGCCCCGCGAGGCGGTTCCTGATGGCTCCGGGGCCGCAGAGCCCCGTGGGCGCCCCTTCGCCGTACGGCCCGGGGACGCGGCGCCCGCACGGCCGCGGAGTCGTGATCATGCGGCCCGAGGAATGCCCGCGCCGACAGCCGTTACGCTGGACCCGTGGCAGTCGTCGATATTTCCGAAGAGCTGAAGTCCCTCTCCTCGACCATGGGGTCGATCGAGGCCGTCCTGGACCTGGATGCGCTGAGGGCGGACATCGCCGCGCTCGAGGAGCAGGCGGCCGCGCCATCCCTCTGGGACGACCCGGAGGCGGCGCAGAAGATCACCAGTAAGCTTTCGCACCTCCAGGCCGAGGTCCGCAAGACCGAGGCCCTTCGCGGCCGGATCGATGATCTCGAGGTCCTCTTCGAGCTCGCCCAGGACGAGGGCGACGCCGACGCCCTGGCCGAGGCCGAGTCCGAGCTGGAGTCCGTCAAGAAGGCGCTGGACGAGATGGAGGTCCGTACGCTCCTCTCCGGCGAGTACGACTCCCGCGAGGCCCTGGTCAACATCCGGGCCGAGGCCGGTGGCGTGGACGCCGCCGACTTCGCCGAGAAGCTCCAGCGCATGTACATCCGCTGGGCCGAGCGGCACGGCTACAAGACCGAGGTCTACGAGACGTCGTACGCGGAAGAGGCCGGCATCAAGTCGACCACCTTCGCCGTCCAGATCCCGTACGCCTACGGCACCCTCTCCGTCGAGCAGGGCACCCACCGGCTCGTCCGGATCTCGCCCTTCGACAACCAGGGCCGCCGCCAGACGTCCTTCGCGGGTGTCGAGGTGCTGCCCGTGGTCGAGCAGACCGACCACATCGAGATCGACGAGTCGGAGCTGCGCGTCGACGTGTACCGCTCGTCTGGCCCCGGCGGCCAGGGCGTCAACACCACGGACTCCGCGGTGCGCCTGACCCACCTCTCGACCGGCATCGTCGTCTCCTGTCAGAACGAGCGCTCGCAGATCCAGAACAAGGCGTCCGCGATGAACGTCCTCCAGGCCAAGCTCCTTGAGCGCCGCCGCCAGGAGGAGCAGGCCAAGATGGACGCCCTCAAGGGCGACGGCGGCAACTCCTGGGGCAACCAGATGCGGTCGTACGTCCTGCACCCGTACCAGATGGTCAAGGACCTGCGTACGGAGTTCGAGATGGGCAACCCGGAAGCGGTCTTCAACGGCGAGATCGACGGCTTCCTGGAGGCGGGCATCCGCTGGCGCAAGCAGCGGGAGAAGTAGGCGGGCCCCAGCCGCCTGTTGCTGCTTCCTGTTCTTACGGCGGTGCCGGAATTCCCACGGGTTTCCGGCACCGCCGTTTTCGTCGGGAAGGGGTGCGGGGCGGCACCCGAAAGGGAGTTGGGGTTCACAACTGCTGGTCCAGTACCTTGTTTTGGCGAACTCGGGCACGATTGAGTGAACGGTGTTCCGGTCTGTGGGTGTGCCTGACTGGGTGTGCGTAACGTGTGCAACGCGCTCTGGGACGCCGGGTGTGGTGTCAGCAGTCGGGGCCCCCGTATCACCGGAGTGATGGTTCGGGGCCTCCCCGTCGCCTCTGGCCACCCCCACATGGCCAGGTCGTAGGGATTCCGCCCACCTGGGACGGACCGCATACGGGATATGCGTCGCCGCCCAGGACGTGAAAGCGGAGGACCAGTGCGCCCAACACCGTTCGGGGCGTGCCGGTGAGAGCAGGACTCACTCCTGCTCACTGCCCAGGAACGGTTCCGAGTTACGCAGGTGCCGTGGTGAGTGCGTCACAGTCGTGATTCTGAATGACGGTCAACTGCCACCAAACCGGTGCACATTGCACGGAACGGCCTTGACGCAGACCTTAACTGTGGACAGGGTGCTAGGGCAGCATGCGTATGTCTGGGACGGGTGTGAACGGGGGCGGGCGGCATGACCACGGCTCCATGTGGCGCTGTTCGGAGCAAACCCCGCAGAGCCGGGGCCCGCATATGGCTGCTCCACTGACGAGAACAGCTACTGGGGGTAGCAGCAGATGACCAAGAAGACGCGAGTACGCGTCGCGCGCATAGCCGCGGGTGCGGTGATCGCCGCGGGCGCCTCGCTCACCGCTGCCGGTGTGGCATCGGCCGTCGGCGTCGACGTCAACGTCGGCGGCCTCTCCGCCAAGGCTCACGTCGACGACAGCGGTCTGGGGATCGACGCCGGCCTCGACGGTCCGGCGGGCGAGTCCGAGGGCGGCACCGAGGGCGGTGGCCCCGGCGGTGTCGACGAGGGGCAGACCGGCACGTCCGGCACCGAGGGCACGTCGGGTAACTCCGGCACCGAGGGTACGTCCGGTAACTCCGGCACCGAGGGCACGTCCGGTAACTCGGGCACGGAGGGCACGTCGGGTACGTCCGGCACCTCGGGTAACTCGGGCACCTCGGGTACGTCCGGTAACTCGGGTACCGAGGGCACGTCGGGTAACTCCGGCACCGAGGGCACGTCGGGTAACTCCGGCACCGAGGGCACGTCGGGTAACTCCGGCACCGAGGGCACGTCCGGTAACTCGGGCACGGAGGGCACGTCGGGTACGTCCGGCACCTCGGGTAACTCGGGCACCTCGGGTACGTCCGGTAACTCGGGTACCGAGGGTACGTCCGGTAACTCGGGCACCGAGGGCACCTCGGGTACGTCCGGCACCTCGGGCACGTCCGGCACGTCCGGCACGTCCGGCACCTCGGGTACGTCGGGTACGTCCGGCACCTCGGGTTCGTCCGGTACCACCGGTAACGCCTCCTCCGGTACCACCGGTGGCGACACCAGCACCTGCACCGTCGACCTCGACGGTGCGAACTGCGCGGACAACACCACTCCCGACTCGGCCGGCAACCAGCCGGTCGAGCAGGGCAAGGGCAAGGACGAGCTCGCCGAGACCGGTGCCGCCGAGACCACGTTCCTGCTGGTCGGCGCCGCGACGATGATTGCCGGAGGCATCGGCTTCCGGATCCTGCCGCGCCTGATGAACGGCCGTACGGTCGCCTAAGGGCCCCTCTGCGGTACAGGTACGCACAGAGGGGCCCGGGACGCCTGTCGGCATCCCGGGCCCCTCTGCGTACACGTACACGCTCTTGCAGGCGGACGGACGGCCTCGACTACACGGTCTGGTGCGCCAGCAGCGCCAGCGCGCCCAGCAGCACCACCAGCAGGGCCACCAGCGTCACAGGGCTCAGCCCCGCGAACATTCCCTGCTCCTGTTCCTGCTGTAGCCGTGCGCGGCTGGCCCGGCACACAGGGCAACGGCCCTCGTTCACCGGCGCCGCGCAGTTTGCGCACACCAGTCGGTCATAGGTCATGCGCTTTCCTCCTCCCGCGCGGCGGAGCCGCATACGCCTTCACTCCGCACAACGCTCATGGAAACGCAACTGTTCCCCGTACCACTGTGCCAGCTCGCGCGGATTTCGGCGCGGCCCGCCGGACATCACCCGTTCCGTAGCGCTTCGGCCCCGCTTCCGACCAGTCCCGTTCCGCCATAAATCACCCATCGTCGGACGCGCGCCTGCACGCGTCAGCCCGGTTCGCGTATGGTCACGCACACCTACTCCCGGCCGACCGTGGTGCATCCGTGATCCGATTCGACAACGTCTCCAAGACCTACCCGAAGCAGAGCCGTCCCGCTCTACGGGATGTGTCTCTCGATATCGAGAAGGGCGAGTTCGTCTTCCTGGTGGGCTCCTCCGGCTCCGGCAAGTCCACCTTCATGCGACTCATCCTCCGCGAAGAGCGCGCCAGTCAGGGCATGGTTCACGTCCTGGGCAAGGACCTCGCGCGCATGTCCAACTGGAAGGTGCCGCACATGCGCCGCCAGTTGGGCACGGTGTTCCAGGACTTCCGCCTCCTCCCCAACAAGACCGTTGCGGAGAACGTGGCGTTCGCGCAGGAGGTCATCGGCAAGCCGCGCGGTGAGATCCGCAAGGCGGTGCCCCAGGTTCTCGACCTGGTCGGCCTCGGCGGCAAGGAGGACCGGATGCCCGGTGAACTCTCCGGTGGTGAGCAGCAGCGCGTGGCGATCGCGCGGGCGTTCGTGAACCGTCCGATGCTGCTGATCGCGGACGAGCCGACCGGCAACCTCGACCCGCAGACCTCCGTCGGCATCATGAAGCTGCTGGACCGGATCAACCGGACCGGCACCACTGTGATCATGGCGACTCACGACCAGAACATCGTCGACCAGATGCGCAAGCGCGTCATCGAGCTGGACCAGGGCCGTCTCGTACGCGACCAGGCCCGCGGCGTCTACGGCTACCAGCACTGAGCACTGAAAGGACGCCATGCGCGCCCAGTTCGTCCTGTCGGAGATCGGCGTCGGCCTCCGTCGCAACCTCACGATGACCTTCGCCGTCGTCGTCTCCGTCGCCCTCTCGCTCGCCCTGTTCGGCGGCGCGCTGCTCATGCGCGAGCAGGTCAGCACGATGAAGGACTACTGGTACGACAAGGTCAACGTCTCGATCTTCCTGTGCAGCAAGAGTGATGTGACCTCGACGCCCAAGTGCGCCAAGGGTGCTGTCACCGCCGAGCAGAAGAAGGAGATCGAGGGCGATCTCAAGAAGATGGACGCCGTCCAGACCGTCACGTACGAGTCGGCCGACGAGGCGTACAAGCACTACCAGCAGCAGTTCGGCGACTCGCCCATGGCGAGCAACATCACGCCGGACCAGATGCAGGAGTCGTTCCGGGTCAAGCTCCACGACCCGAAGAAGTACAAGGTCGTCGCCACCGCCTTCGCCGGCCGTGACGGGGTGCAGTCCGTCCAGGACCAGAGATCCATCCTGGACAACCTCTTCGGGCTGATGAACGGCATGAACGTGGCCGCGATCTTCGTGATGGCGCTGATGCTGGTCATCGCGCTGATGCTGATCGTGAACACCGTCCGGGTGTCCGCGTTCAGCAGGCGGCGCGAAACCGGCATCATGCGGCTCGTCGGCGCCTCGGGCTTCTACATCCAGATGCCGTTCATCATGGAGGCCGCGTTCGCCGGTCTCATCGGTGGTGTGCTCGCCTGCGTGATGCTGCTGGCCGGCCGGTACTTCCTGATCGACGGCGGTCTGGCACTGCAGAGCAAGCTGAATCTGATCGACTTCATCGGCTGGGACGCGGTCTTCACCAAGCTGCCTCTGGTCCTGGCAATCGGTCTGCTGATGCCCGCCGTTGCCGCTCTCTTCGCGCTCCGCAAGTACCTGAAGGTGTGACAAGCGCCCCTGTGGCGCGCGGCCAACCGGCCGTGCGCCACAGGGGCGTTGTCCTAGACTCGACGCCATGTCGGGCCCCGCGCAATGTTTCGGGCCCCGCGGCGTGCGCCGCGGGGCGGCCCTGACATTGGTCTTCGCGACCGTGCTGGCCACCGCGGCGGCCACCGGATCGCTGCCGCACGACGGTGCGAAGTCCTCGGACATAGCGGCTCGTTCCGTCGCCTCCACCGTCGACGGCGACGAGGTGGCCGACGCCGCCGCCCGCGCCGTCGCCGACGGCAAGTCCGGTAAGGAGGCGGCCGAGGAGGCCGTCAGTCGCAGCGGCGACCGCTGGGGCGCGGTGTACGACGAGCGGCAGTACGAGGAGTTCGAGCAGGCCCTCGACGGCTCGTACACCGGTGTCGGGATCGCCGCGAGGCGCTCCGCGGACGGGCTGGTCGAGGTGGCCCGGGTCCAGCCGGGCGGCCCCGCCGACCTGGCCGGCATCGAGCCGGGCGATCTGCTCCGTACGATCGACGGTCACCGGATCGACAAGCGCCCCGTTGCCGAGGCCGTGGCCCTGCTGCGCGGAGACCGTACGGAGGCGGACGCGGGCACCACCGTCGTGCTGGGGGTCCAGCGGGGCGCCGCCCTTCGGACCGAGACGCTGCACCGGGCCAGACTTACGACCGAGGCCGTCACCGTGCGGCGAATCGGACCGGACCGTTCCGATTCCTTCGCAGCTGTACTGATCGAGGTCGACTCGTTCACCAGGGGCTCGGGCGCCAAGGTCCGCGACGCGGTCCGGGACGTACCGGCGGGCGCCGGGGTGCTCCTCGATCTCCGCGGCAACTCGGGCGGCCTGGTCACCGAGGCCGTGACCGCCGCCTCCGCCTTCCTGGACGGCGGCCTGGTCGCCACGTACGACGTGCACGGCAAGCAGCGTGCCCTCTACGCGCAGCCGGGCGGCGACACAGTCCGCCCCCTCGTCGTCCTCGTCGACGGCGGCACGATGAGCGCCGCCGAGCTCCTCACCGGCGCGCTCCAGGACCGGGGCCGCGCCGTCACCGTCGGATCGCGCACCTTCGGCAAGGGGTCGGTCCAGATGCCCAGCAAGCTCCCGGGCGGCTCGGTGGCCGAGCTGACCGTCGGCCACTACCGCACCCCGGCGGGCCGAGGCGTCGACGGCCGCGGCATAACACCGGACCTCGTGGTCAGCTCCGGGGCCGAGCAGCGGGCCGAGACGGTATTGAGTGGCCTCGGGGGTGGGTCGTAGTGCGAAAATGGCTGCACTATGGCTAAGGAAAAGGACACAGGGCGCAAGCTCATCGCGCAGAACAAGAAGGCGCGGCACGACTACCACATCCTCGACACCTACGAGTGCGGTCTCGTACTCATGGGTACCGAGGTCAAGTCGCTGCGGCTGGGCCGGGCCTCCCTGGTGGACGGCTTCGTCCAGATCGACGGGGGCGAGGCCTGGCTGCACAACATCCACATCCCCGAGTACGTGCAGGGGACCTGGACCAACCACTCGGCCAAGCGCAAGCGCAAGCTGCTGCTGCACCGGGCGGAGATCGACAAGCTGGAGTCGAAGTCGGGGGAGACGGGTCACACGATCGTGCCGCTCGCGCTGTACTTCAAGGACAGCCGGGTCAAGGTCGAGATCGCGCTCGCCAAGGGCAAGAAGGAGTACGACAAGCGGCAGACCCTGCGCGAGAAGCAGGACCTGCGGGAGACCAACCGCGCGATCTCGGCAGCGCGCCGGCGCCAGCGCAGCGCATAGCCGGGAAGCGTGCGGGCGGGCCGGCAGGAATAGGCTGGCATCGTCGTGCGTTGGTCACGTACGATGGCACTGCACCCCACGGCGGGTGCGCGTTTTGAGCTGTTGACAATTAAATACGCCAACATGGGGATGATCGGTTTCGACAGCGGATGTCGAAGCAGGGGAAGCGAGTCGAGGAAGCGGCAATGATCTCGTAAACCATATGTCGCAACCAATAATCGCCAATTCCAAGCGCGATTCCTCCGCCTTCGCCCTCGCTGCCTAATTAGCAGCTAAGCGAAGACTCTGCGGAGTGTCAGCCCGGGGTTGATCCCGACCCGGATCCTGACATCATCAAGGGATCTAAACTTCTGGACCCGGCCACGGGGCCCAGAAGGAAATCAAACAGTGGCTGGGCCCGTCGGCAGCTTGTCCGCGTGACTGCCGGGGCCGAGAAAAGCGCAGCGGACTGCACTCGGAGAAGCCCTGATTCTGCACCGTTGGACGCGGGTTCGATTCCCGCCATCTCCACAATTCCCATGTGAACGAGGACCCCGTTGCCCACTGGCAACGGGGTCCTCGTTTTTGTGCCGGCCATCAGTTCCGGGGGGCCCGGACCCCGGCCGTCGCGACGACCAGCGCCAGCCCGGCCGCGCACACCGGAATGACATAGCCCGTCACCTGCCCCATCTGCTCCACCATCCAGCCGCCGGTCGCCGAACCCGCGGCGATCCCGCCCAGCAGCGCGGTCACGGCCAGGGTCATGCCTTCGTTCAACTGGCCCTCGGGGGTGAGGCGTTGCGCCAGCGTCATGCCGGTGACCATGGTCGGGGCCGTCGCCGCACCGGCCAGCAGCAGCGCGCCCGCGAGGACGAGCAGCGAATCCGTCGAGGAGGCGGCCAGCAGCGGCAGGGACATCAGCGCCGTCATTCCCGCCAGGCAGCCCAGCAGCCGGCGCCGGATGTCCGCGGCCGGGCGCAGCGATCCGTACAGCAGTCCCGCCACACACGATCCGGCAGCCTGGAGGGCCAGGATCGCGCCCCCGGCATGGGCGATCGTGACGACCTCCATCGCGCCGAAGACCGCGCCGGTGGCGAGGAAGGCGGCGAGCAGGGCCGGCATGCCCGGGGCGCGGAGCGGGGAGCCGGCGTGGGTGCGGGGCGCCACCGGCGGTTCGGTGGCGCGCTGGGCGGCGAAGATCAGCACGCCGGTCATCAGCAGGATCACACCGACGAGTGTTCCGGCCTCCGGGAAGAGTGCCGCGCACAGCAGGGCGGCGAGGGCCGGCCCGAGCATGAAACAGAGCTCGTCGGCGGCCTGTTCGAAGGAGTTCGCGGTGTGCAGGGCGGCCGGATCGCCCCGGTGCAGATGCGCCCAGCGGGCCCGGGACATCCCGCCGGTGTTGGGGGTGGTGGCGGTCGCGGCGTAGGAGGCGAAGAGCGTCCAGGCCGGGGCCCCGTAGTGCACGCAGAGCAGCAGTGCCAGCGATCCGAGCGCGGCGATCGCGGTGGCGGGTACGGCGACCCTGGCCTGTCCGTACCTGTCGACGAGCCGGGCCGTCCAGGGCGCGACCACCGCCGTCGCGGCGAGGCCGGTCGCGGTCACGGCGCCGGCCAGGGCGTACGAGCCGCGTGAACCGGCGATCATGATCACCGCGCTGACGCTGAACATGCCCATGGGAAGCCGGGCGAGGAGATTGCCCGCGGTGAAGGCGCGGGCACCCGGGGTGGCGAGCAGCCGGCGGTACGGGTTGGTGGGCGCCGGCCTGGCGGCGACGGTGCGCGGGGCTATGACCAGCAGGTCCCCGGAGACGGCGAGCATGGGGTCGGTGTGCGGGGCTCTCTCGTACGGCATGGATCAACCTTCACGGCGCACGGCCCATGGGGTCCAACACCTTGTCCGTACCGATTAACGCATCTGTGTTGTAAATTCCTGGGTGTGGCATCCTCCGCTGCCGATACGGGCACCCAGACGCATACCCATACCGACCCTCGGCTGCTCCGCGCCTTCGTCGCCGTCGCCGAGGAGCTGCACTTCACCCGTGCCGCCGCCCGGCTCTACATCGCCCAGCAGGCACTGAGCCGGGACATCCGCCGGCTGGAGCACGAGCTGGGTGCGGAACTGTTCGTACGCACCACCCGGCAGGTCGCCCTCACCGCCGACGGTGAACGGCTCCTCCCGCACGCCCGGCGGGTGCTGGAGGCGCACGCCGATCTTGCCGCAGCCTTCGCCGACCCCGCGGCCCGGCCGCTCTTCGTCGACCTCAACACCGACGGCATGACGGCCGCCCGCGTACTCGCCCGCGCGCGGGAGCTGGCTCCGGCGTGCGAGCTGATGGCGCGCTTCGAGAGCGGACTCACCTGGGCCGCCGACGAGATACTCGCCGGGCGGCTCGACGTCTCCTTCGGCCGCGCCGCCGGACTCGACCCCGCGGTGCGGACGCGGCTCGGCGTACAGCCGGTGCGGTACGAGCCGATGGCCGTTCTGCTCCCCGCCGATCACCCCCTCGCCGCACATGAGGTCGTCGCACTGGACGACCTGGCCGGCGAGACCGTCTACGCGGGCGCCGGGAATCCGCGCACCGAGGAGTGGACGGACCTCGCCCGGCTGCTCTTCGCCGAGTGCGGCATCGAGCTGGCGCCACCCGCCCCACTCGCGATCGGTGTGGCCGAATTTCAACGGGTCATGGCGAAGTCGCGGCAGCCGGTTCTGTGCGTCGTCGACTTCTCTCCGGTGCCGGGCACCGTGGTGCGCCCGCTGGCCCGGCCCGTACCGCTCTCGCCGCTCCTGATGGTCTGGCGCAAGGGGCTGCGCCACCCCGGCCTGGACGCATTGCGTGAAGCCGCAGCTCAACTGGGCTCCGAGGAGGGCTGGATGGAGCGGCCGGACGGAAGCTGGCTGCCCGAGATCGATGCATCTCTCATGTTGAAATCCACCTGATCGGGGGAAGAAAGTGCCGTTGTCGTGCGCAACTTTCATCGCCCGGGTGCAATGTGGTGGGGGCGCGGACAGGGTGGGGGCCCGGTCCGGAAGCACATATTCGGACAGTCGTGCGCACCCGTGTGTACACCTGTGGAAACCTGGCGTGAAGGTGCTCGTTCGGGGCACACACACGAGCCGAACGAAGTCACGGTCCAGCTCGACGGCCTGGGTCGGCAGCTCTCCGAGCTGACCACGCAGCGGCTTCAGCCGGGAGAGCACTTCAACTCTGGCACAACCTGCTGATCACGGCCACCGAGCCGATCATCGACCAGCTGTGGAACATCCCGTACTTCGGCGACCGCTTCGGTACGTACATCGGCGCCTCGTACACGGCGCTGATGCTGCTCCTCGTCTGGCCGCTGCTGGCGCTGACGATCCCGGCGATCGGCTGGGTCGAGGACGTAGCGGCGAAGCGCGCACCGAGGCTCTGGCCGAACGGATCGCGGAAGCGGCCCAGGTGACCGGGGGACGGTATACCTTCGCCGGACCGGATCCCGTCCAGCCCGTGCCCGAGAAGCCGCAGCTCAGCCGCACCGAGGCCTGATCGTGACCGCTCGATGTCATCTGACGTAACGGGCGGGAAATATGGGTGAACCAGGTCTGTCACGCATTGTTGGCAGGCTCGGCCCTCGGCATCATCGGGCAGCAGCGGGACGAGAGCCGGGTAGACCACATGTACGAGGACGAACAGCACGGGCCCCTCGATGGCTTCACCGTCGGGGTCACCGCCGCACGGCGCGCGGAGGAGTTCGGCGCGCTGCTCGAGCGACGGGGTGCCGCCGTCCTGCACGCGCCCGCCCTGCGGATCGTACCGCTCGCCGATGACAGCGAACTCCTCGCCGCCACCCGGCGAATCGTCGACTCCGCCCCCGAAGTGGTCGTCGCGACCACCGCGGTCGGCTTCCGGGGCTGGACAGAGGCCGCGCACGGCTGGGGGCTCGGCGGCCGGCTGCTGGAGGCCCTGCGCGGCACCGAACTGCTGGCCCGCGGCCCCAAGGTCAAGGGCGCCATCCGGGCCGCCGGGCTGACCGAGGCGTGGTCGCCCGCCTCCGAGTCCATGGCCGAGGTGCTGGACCGGCTCCTGGACGAGGGCGTGGAGGGCCGCCGGATCGCCCTTCAACTGCACGGCGAACCTCTCCCCGGCTTCAGCGAGTCGCTCCGCGCCGCGGGTGCCGAGGTCGTCGCCGTACCCGTCTACCGCTGGGTGGACCCAGAGGACATCGCCCCGCTCGACCGGCTGCTCGACAGCGCCCTGGCCCGGGGCCTGGACGCCCTCACCTTCACCAGTGCCCCGGCCGCCGCCTCGCTGCTCGGCCGGGCCGAGAAGCGGGGGCTGATCCCGGAGCTCCTGAGCGCCCTGCGGGACGATGTCCTCGTGGCCTGCGTCGGACCGGTCACCGCCCTGCCGCTGCAGGCCCGCGGCATCGAGACCGTCCAGCCGGAGCGCTTCCGGCTCGTCCCTCTCGTCCAGCTGCTGTGCGACGAACTCCCGTCCAGGGCCCGTATGTTGCCGATCGCCGGGCACCGGGTGGAGATCCGCAGTCACGCCGCGATCGTCGACGGAGAACTGCGCCCGGTGCCACCCGCCGGAATGGCCCTGCTGCACACTCTGGCCCGCCGTCCGGGCTGGGTGGTGGGCCGCGCCGACCTGCTGCGCGCGCTGCCCGGCAGCGGAACGGACGAACACGCGGTGGAGACGGCCATGGCGAGGCTGCGTACGTCGCTGGGCGCACCCCGACTCATCCAGACAGTCGTCAAGCGCGGCTACCGGCTGGCGCTGGACCCGGCGTGGGACAGCCCCGATGCCAGTCCTGCCTGCTGAGACCGACCGGCAAATGGGGGGCGGCGTCGCGGGGCTTCGGCCCCGAGCACGCCGCAGAGATCAGCCGACGCCGAGCGCCGACCAGTTCGAGAAAGGGGATCCTCCAGGAGCCTGATAGCTTGTCCGTCAGCAATTACGCCTTCCCGGCCGGGCAACGCCTCCGCCAGGGAGGCTTTTTTCATGCCCTGGACCCGGCTCGCGGCCTGGGCACACTGAGCGACCACCGCGATCCTGCCATCCGCAAGCGGGCCCGAGACGCCACCTGGTCGCCGAACACGAAGGAGATGCATGTCCGACGTATCCGTGCGCCTCGCCGATACTTCTGACCGCCCCGCACTGGAACGCCTCTGGCTGATGTTCCGCCACGACATGTCGGAGTTCGGCGGTGTGCTGCCCAACCCGGACGGAACCTTCCGGAGCGATCGGCTCCATGCCGCCTTCACGAAGGCTGACTGGGCGCCCTATCTCTTGATGAGTGGCGAGAGCCCTGTCGGGCTCGCGTTCGTCCGCAGCCTGACTGCTCCGACCCGGGTGCTGAGCAGCTTCTTCGTGGTGCGTGCCGTCCGGAGGACCGGGATCGGGCTGCGCGCCGTTCAAGAGGTCGTGGCCAAGCATCCGGGGCCGTGGCAGGTCGCCTTCCAAGAGGGCAACGTCGCCGCAGTCCAATTCTGGCGTCGGGTCGCCACCGAGATCGCCGGCGACGCTTGGACCGAGGAACGCAGGCCCGTACCAGGCCGACCGGACGTGCCGCCCGACACCTGGATCTCGTTCGGCGTCCCGGCGAAGACCTACGGGACATCGTCTCCGCAGCCCAAAACGCCGGCACGAGCGCACAGGCCCTGGGCGGAGCCGGTCCGGACCTTCGGCCGGCCGACGGGCCCGGCGGGGGAGCGTGCGGTGAAATGAGGCCGGGATAGCGTGCTGGGGTGATCAATGACATCCACCGGCTCGACGCGGAGGTGCGACTCCGTCCCGTCACCCCGGCCGACGCCCCTTCCCTCGCCGTGGCGCTGACCCGCAGCCGCGCGTACATGCAGCCCTGGGAGCCGGTACGGCCCGACACCTTCTACACCGAGCAGGGGCAGCAAGAACGCCTGGCCGGAATGCTCGCGGACCGCGACGCGGGGCGGGTGATGCCGTGGGTGCTCGCCGATGAACAGGACCGCGTGGTGGGCGCGTTCAACCTCAACGGCATTGTGCTCGGGCCGTTCCGCAGCGGGGTTCTCGGTTACTGGGTCGACGTCGAGTACGCGGGCCGCGGGCTGGCCACGGCTGCCGTCGAGCGGATCTGCGAGTCGGCCAGGGACGAGCTGCGCCTGCACCGGGTCGAGGCAGGGACGGTGCTGGACAACGTGGCGTCGCAGCGGGTGCTCGCCAAGTGCGGCTTCGAGCAGTACGGGATGGCTCCGCGCTACCTGCACATCAACGGTGAGTGGCGCGACCACCGGCTGTTCCAGCGGATCCTGCACGATGGGCCGTTGATGGGGTGACCGTTGGCTGTGGGAGTGTCCTCGAACGCCGGACGGGCTTGCTTTCGCCGTGCGGGCGTGAAAGTCGAGCTGCCCGGCGATTGAGGACAAAGACGTCTACCGGACGCCCCCGGTACGCCCCCGCACATGCAGGTGTCCGTCCAGCGGCCACGGCGGCCGTGCCGGAAGAACCTCCGCGAAGCCGTATCCGCTCTTCTCGGCAACCCGGCAGGAGGCCTCGTTGTTCACCTGATGCAGCAGGTCCAGTCGCACGAGGCCGTCCCCGGCGAATACTTCGAACGCCCAGTCGGTGAGCGCCCCGAGCGCCCGCGGCGCAATTCCACGGCCGCGCGCCCGCGCCGCCGTCCAGTAGCCGACCTCCGCGCTGCCGGAGCCCGGTTCGGGGTACTTGAGCGCCACATTGCCGACCAGTTCGTCGGCGCGATCGCGATCGATCACCGCGAAACTGAAGTAGCTGCCGGATTCCCGGCCCTCCTGTCGCACGCGCAGCCAGTGCTGAGCCTCGGCCTCGTCCGTGACCAGCATGCGCAGCATGGCGCGCATCGCAGGATCGCGGTACGCCTCGATCAGGGCCGGCCCGTCGTCGGGCAGCCACGGCCGGAGCAGGAGCGGGCCGGCCGCAAGGGTGGCGGTACGGAGATCGTCGTCCATCAGGACACCGTACGGGCACGCGTGCACCGACCCGCGTGGCAGCAGGGGTTCCGGGTCTGCCGCCCGAGGGGCACTCTGGGGGAGACCTCCACCGGAGACCCCGAGGCGGTGACATGCCCATGACGGCGGGCAAAAGCTCGTACGACTGGCGGTTCGACTCCGGCCGCCCCTGCCTGGATCTGGTGGCCACGGGAATCGGCACCTTTGGCGCATGTGAACTGCTCGACGGCGCCGAGCGGCTCGCCGACTGGCTGGTGGCCACCGGACTCGTACCGAGCGGCACCCACCTCGGCGCAGTGGACGACACCTGGGTGGTGCGCTTCCGGCAGTTGAGGACCGGCGTCGACCGCCTGCTGACCGCCGAACTCGGCGGCCGCAGAGCCGAGAGCGCCCTGGAACGGGTCAACGCGCTCGCCGCGACCGCACCACCGGGACTGCGGGCCGTACGCGGAGGAAGCGGCACGCTGGTACGGACACTGAGCGCCGATCCCGAATGCGGAGCACTGCTGGCCGCCGTGGCTCGCGACGTCGTGGAACTCCTGACCGACCCCGTGGCGCGAGCCGGCCTGCGCCGCTGCGAGGCCGGCAACTGCCGCCGCCTCTACCTGGACACCTCGCGCGGCCGCCGACGCCGCTGGTGCTCCAGCGAGGTGTGCGGGAACCGGGAGCGGGTGGCCCGGCACCGGCGCCGGGCGGCGGCCGTGGCGGTCACGGACGCGGACGCGGGAGCGCCGTAAAGAATCTTGAAACCGGATTGAATGGATCGCGGCCCCCCTTCGTGTTCATGGTCAAGGAGCTCAACAGGGTCTCGACCGGGAGGTTCGGGTGCGCAAGGATGCGGCCGTGGCCGATGACCGTCCGCACAGGGCTCGACATCGCAGTGAGCCGCCTCCGTCCCCCTCCGACGTCCCCGACGAGGAGTTGATGCGGGCGCTCTACCGCGAACACGCCGGAGCTCTGCTCGCGTATGTGCTCCGCCTCGTCGCCGGCGACCGACAGCGCGCCGAGGACGTGGTGCAGGAAACGCTCATCCGTGCCTGGAAGAACGCCGGCCGGCTCAACCGGGCCGCCGGCTCCGTCCGCCCCTGGCTGGTGACGGTCGCCCGGCGCATCGTCATCGATGGCCACCGCAGCCGGCAGGCCCGGCCGTACGAGGTCGATCCGTCGCCGCTGGAGGTCATTCCCGCGGAGGACGAGATAGACAAGGCGCTGTGGCTGATGACGCTCTCGGACGCGCTCGACGATTTGACCCCTGCTCACCGGGAAGCGTTGGTCGAGACCTATTTCAAGGGCCGTACGGTCAATGAGGCGGCTGATGTGCTGGGCATCCCCAGTGGGACGGTGCGGTCCCGGGTCTTCTACGCACTGCGTTCGATGAAGCTTGCTCTCGAAGAAAGGGGGATCACGGCATGAGCGACCACGAGTGGGAGCCTTTCGGGCCCCGGCCGACCGGTCCCTCCGGCCCCCGGAACCCCGGCAGCCCCAGCGGCCCCCGCAGCCCCGGTGGCCACACAGCCCCGCGCGGAGCCGCCGAAGGGCCCGGGCACGACGCCGCCGGTGCGTATCTCCTCGGCATTCTGGACGATGCCGGGGCATCCGCCTTCGAGGCGCATCTGGCCGGCTGCGACCTGTGCGCCGCCCATCTCGACGAGTTCGCCGGCCTGGAACCCATGCTCGCGCTGCTCTCCGAGTCCCCGGCCGCCGTACCGGGCGCCCGCCCCGTCCCGCACGTCCCGCAGCCGCCCGCGCCCCGCATGCTCGACCGGCTGGTCGACGAGGTCGCGGTCAAACGGGCCAGGCGCAGGCGCCGCTCCATGTATCTGGTCGCGGCGGCAGTCGCGCTGATCATCGGCGGTCCGGCGGTCGCGGTCCTGGCGACCGGCAACGACGGTACCTCGGCGCGGGCGGCCGACCCGCACCCCACCAGCCCCGCCGAGGACACCTTCTTCCACCACATGACGGAGAAGGTGCGGGGCACCGACCCCACCACCAAGGTCGACGCCACCATCGGCATGGAGAAGAAGGCATGGGGCACCCACACCGTGCTGGAGCTCAAGAACGTCACGGGTCCGGAGAAATGCAGCCTGATCGCAGTGTCGAAGACCGGTGAGGAGGAGGTCGTCACCTCCTGGTCCGTACCGAGGTGGGGATACGGCATCAAGGACTCCCCGCACCCGGCCTCGAAGTACCCGCTCTATGTCCACGGCGGCGCGGCGATGGACCGCGGCGACATCGACCATTTCGAGGTGCGTACGTTCGACGGCGAGCGGCTGGTGGAGGTCGACGCCTGATCGAGACCCCGCCGTGCCAATTCGATACGCGCGGCGGGTGCGCGGCGGCCGCCGCTTCGCATAGGGTTGACGGCTGCCCAATGCACGTCAGAAGGGGGCCTCGGTGGCCGCGCAGGATGCCGCTGTCGATTCGATGCGGGACCGGGAAATCGGTGTCGAGCAGGAACATCTCGACCGTGTTTATCACCGCCTCGAAGAGAAGATCCACGAGGCGGAATTTCTCATGAGTGACGCCGTCAAGCGCGGCCAGGTCGGTACCCCCGGAGCGCTCGCCGAGCGCGACGCCCAGGTGTTCCGGGCCGGAATCCACCTCAACCGGCTGAACAGCGAGTTCGAGGACTTCCTCTTCGGAAGGATCGATCTGCTGCTCGGCAAGGACGGCGAACGGGGCCCGGACGGCGCGTACACCTCCGTCGAACCGGCCGACGACGCCGTACGCGAGGACAACTCCGCCGATATCGCGGAGACGCTGCACATCGGCCGGATCGGGGTCCTCGACTCCGACTACGCGCCGCTGGTCATCGACTGGCGCGCACCGGCCGCCGCACCGTTCTACCGGTCGACGCCGAAGGAACCGGGCAGGGTGGTACGCCGCCGGGTCATCCGCTCCAAGGGCCGCAAGGTCCTCGGGGTCGAGGACGACCTGATGCGCCCCGAGCTGACCGCGTACCTGGGCGGCGACAAGCTCCCCGTCATCGGCGACGGCGCCCTGATGGCGGCGCTCGGCCAGGCCCGCAGCCACACCATGCGGGACATCGTCTCCTCCATCCAGGCCGAACAGGACCTGGTGATCCGGGCTCCCGCCGCCTCCGTCACCGAGGTGTCCGGCGGCCCCGGCACCGGCAAGACCGCCGTCGCCCTGCACCGCGCCGCGTACCTCCTCTACCAGGACCGGCGGCGTTACGCGGGCGGCATCCTCGTCGTCTCGCCGACCCCGCTCCTCGTCGCGTACACCGAAGGCGTGCTGCCCTCGCTGGGCGAGGAAGGACAGGTCGCGATCCGCGCGGTCGGTTCGCTCTCCGACGAGGCGGCCGGCGTCGAGGGCGCCACCACGTACGACGAACCCGCCGTCGCCCGGATCAAGGGCTCCTCCAGGATGCTCCAGGTGCTGCGCAAGGCGGCACGCGGCGCACTGGAACAGCCCGGCACCCCCCGCAGGACGGAGGACCGGGACGGCCAGCTGTCCTTCGGCGACGGAGCCGACGAGGCCCCGGCCACCCCGACCCGGCTGCGGGTCGTCGCGTTCGGCGCCCGTGTCGAGCTGAACGCCGACGAACTGCACCGCATCCGGCAGTCCGTCCTGGGCGGCACCGCCCCGGTCAACCTGCTGCGCCCGCGCGCCCGCAGACTGCTTCTGGACGCCCTGTGGAACAAGTCCTCGGGCCGGGGCCGCTACACCGACCCCGAGCTGGCCGCCGAACTGCGCTCCTCCTTCGACGAGGACGTCTCCACCGAGACGCCCTTCCTCGACTTCCTGAACGCCTGGTGGCCCGAGCTCACCCCACGCGGGGTGCTCGCCGCGATGGCCGACGAGAAGCGGCTCGGCCGCTGGGCGCGCCGGGTCCTCAACCAGGGCGAGGTGCGCCGCTTCGCCCGCTCCCTGAAGAGGCTCGACAGCGAAGGGAACGGGCCGCTCTCCGTACACGACGTGGCGATCCTCGACGAGCTGCAGACGCTGCTCGGCACCCCGCACCGGCCGAAGAAGAAGCGCGAATTCGACCCGCTGGACCAGCTCTCCGGTCTGGAGGAGCTGATGCCGCAGCGCGAGGAGACCCAGCGCGAGCGGGCCGAGCGGCTGGCCGCGGAGCGTACGGAGTACGCGCATGTCATCGTCGACGAGGCGCAGGACCTCACGCCCATGCAGTGGCGCATGGTCGGCCGCCGTGGGCGGCACGCCACCTGGACGATCGTCGGAGACCCGGCGCAGTCCTCCTGGTCCGATCCGGACGAGGCGGCCCGGACGCGCGACGAGGCACTCGGCAACCGGCCGCGCCGCCGCTTCACCCTCACGGTCAACTACCGCAACCCGGCGGAGATCGCCGAGCTGGCCTCGAAGGTCCTGGCGCTCGCGATGCCCGGAATGGAGTCACCGGCCGCGGTCCGTTCCACGGGTGTGAAGCCGCGCTTCGAGACCGTACGGGACGGCGATCTGGCCGCATCGGTGCGCGAGGAGGCGCGGCGGCTGCTGGCCGAGGTGGACGGCACGGTGGGTGTGGTCGTCGCGATGCACCGCCGGGCGCAGGCCCGCAACTGGCTCGCCGAGCTCGGCGAGCGGGTGGTGGCGCTGGGCAGCCTGGAGGCGAAGGGCCTGGAGTACGACGCCACGGTGGTCGTCTCGCCCGCGGAGATCGCGGACGAGTCCCCGGCCGGTCTGCGGGTGCTGTACGTGGCGCTGACGCGTGCGACGCAGCAGCTCACGGTGGTCTCGGGGGAGCGGGATCTGCCCGACGAGGACGGCGTCCCGGACCTGCTGAGGGACTGAGGCAGGGAGCGGAGGCACCGCCGTCGGGGCAGATTTTCGAACCGGCCTGTCCTGCGGGAATCACTTCTGCGGGGTCTTTGTTAGCCTGGTGTCGGCACCGGCTCGATCCAAGCCCCCGGGCCCAACCTTCGTCGCTTCGAGCGACCACTTGCCGCGAGGCGAGCATGGCGGGTCGGTGCCGCTGGAACAAAACGACAGACCCGCGTCACCTTCCGGTGGCGCGGGTCTGTTGTTCTTTGCGGACCTGGCGGCTTCTTGCGGGGCTTGACGGCTTCCGGCCCCGGCAGGGAGCGGCTGGGGGTTCCACTGAAGCAATCATCTCTCGTATGGTGGAAAATGCTTTTCGAAACGCGGCAGTCATTACCGGCTACCAGCCAGTAGGTGCGACGATCGGGAAGCGTGTCCGAGGCGAGCGCCCCGGCCGCGCGGCAATGAAGCTAAGGAAAGCGAAGGACTCGGCCATGGCAACGGCGCCCAGCGTCTCGTACTCGATGACGGTCAGGCTGGAGGTGCCCGCGAGCGGCACAGCAGTCTCCCAGCTGACCACGGCCGTGGAGTCCTCCGGCGGTTCGGTCACCGGCCTCGATGTGACCGCCTCCGGCCACGAGAAGCTGCGGATCGACGTCACCATCGCCGCCACTTCCACCTCGCACGCCGACGAGATCGTCGAGAACCTGCGCGGCATCGAGGGTGTCGTGCTCGGCAAGGTCTCCGACCGTACGTTCCTGATGCACCTCGGCGGCAAGATCGAGATGGCGTCCAAGCACCCCATCCGCAACCGTGACGACCTCTCGATGATCTACACCCCGGGTGTGGCCCGGGTCTGCATGGCGATCGCCGAGAACCCCGAGGACGCCCGCCGCCTCACCATCAAGCGCAACTCCGTCGCAGTTGTGACGGACGGCTCCGCCGTGCTCGGCCTCGGCAACATCGGCCCGATGGCCGCCCTCCCGGTGATGGAGGGCAAGGCGGCCCTCTTCAAGCGGTTCGCCGGCATCGACGCCTGGCCGATCTGCCTGGACACCCAGGACACCGACGCCATCGTCGAGATCGTCAAGGCGATCGCCCCGGGCTTCGCGGGCATCAACCTGGAGGACATCTCCGCACCCCGCTGCTTCGAGATCGAGGCACGGCTGCGCGAGGCCCTGGACATCCCCGTCTTCCACGACGACCAGCACGGCACCGCGATTGTGGTCCTGGCCGCGCTGACCAACGCACTGCGCGTGGTGGGCAAGGGAATCGGGGACGTGCGGGTCGTCATGTCCGGCGCCGGGGCGGCCGGTACGGCCATCCTGAAGCTCCTCATCGCCGCGGGCGTCAAGCACGCCGTCGTCGCCGACATCCACGGCGTGGTGCACGCGGGCCGCGAGGACCTGGTCTCCGCCGACGCCGACTCGCCGCTGCGCTGGATCGCCGACAACACCAACCCCGAATCCATCACCGGCACCCTCAAGCAGGCCGTCGTGGACGCCGACGTCTTCATCGGCGTCTCCGCTCCGAACGTGCTGGACGGCGCCGATGTCGCCGCCATGGCCGACGATGCGATCGTGTTCGCGCTCGCGAACCCGGACCCCGAGGTCGACCCGGCAATCGCCCGCCAGACGGCGGCAGTTGTCGCCACCGGCCGCTCCGACTTCCCGAACCAGATCAACAACGTGCTGGTCTTCCCGGGTGTCTTCCGCGGCCTGCTGGACGCTCAGTCCCGCACCGTCAACACGGAGATGATGCTCGCCGCGGCGGGCGCCCTCGCCGATGTCGTCGCCGAGGACGAGGTGAACGCGAACTACATCATCCCGTCGGTCTTCAACGACAGGGTCGCGGGAGCGGTCGCCGGTGCCGTCCGGGACGCCGCGAAGGCGGCGGGCGGCGCTGTGACGGGCTCGGCCGACCTCGGCTGAACCACCCCACTCACAGAACCCGCCACGACCTCTGCCGGCGTCGCCCGCGTTTGTGGCGCCCCCCCACGTTGGCCTGAGCTACGGCGCGTCGCGGGTCGCGGCGCCACAAACGCCCCTTTAGGGTGGGCGGGCGGCGCGTCCCGCAGAGCCCCGCATCCGCTGCGGACCGCTTTCGGGGAGTCGACGGAACGTCACCACGACGAGGCAGTGGTGCTTTTCGTATGACTCCGGAGGGTGCCGGATTGGCTTTCCCGCCGCAGGTGGGGGCAGGATGCGTAATCGGGCGCGAGGGTCTGACGACAGACCCGGGTCCGGGGACTGTCCGAGGGCCCTGGCAGCATCGGCTTCGATCTCACGCCTCACAGGCAAGAAGAACACGGGAGTAACAACATGAACCGCAGTGAGCTGGTGGCCGCCCTGGCCGACCGCGCCGAGGTGACTCGCAAGGACGCCGACGCCGTGCTGGCCGCGCTCGCCGAGACCGTCGGTGAGATCGTCGCCAAGGGCGACGAGAAGGTCACCATCCCCGGCTTCCTGACCTTCGAGCGCACCCACCGTGCCGCTCGCACCGCTCGTAACCCGCAGACCGGCGACCCGATCAACATCCCGGCCGGCTACAGCGTGAAGGTCTCCGCGGGCTCCAAGCTCAAGGAAGCCGCCAAGGGCAAGTAAGCCCCACAGGCGCGACGAAGGGCGGTCACCCGGCAAAGGGGACCGCCCTTCGGTGTACCGGCCCGAGAGGGCCCGTTCTGGGCTTCTGCCGCCATCGCGGACCAAGGGTACGGACCCGGTCCCTCCCGCAAACGAGGAACGGGGGCCCGGGGCAGCGCCCCGAACCCCCGTCAGCAGCCCTCGGGCGCCACGCCTCAGACCAGCGCCCCGCCCGGCAGCTCCACCTTCGCGCCGAGCTTCTCCAGCTTCTCCATGAAGTTCTCGTAGCCGCGGTTGATCAGGTCGATGCCGTGCACCCGCGACGTGCCCTGCGCGGCCAGCGCGGCGATCAGGTACGAGAAACCGCCGCGCAGGTCCGGGATGACCAGATCCGCGCCCTGCAGCTTCGTCGGCCCGGACACGACCGCGGAGTGCAGGAAGTTGCGCTGCCCGAAGCGGCAGTCGGAGCCGCCCAGGCACTCGCGGTAGAGCTGGATGTGCGCGCCCATCTGGTTGAGCGCGGAGGTGAAGCCGAGCCGGGACTCGTACACCGTCTCGTGGACGATGGACAGGCCCGAGGCCTGCGTCAGGGCCACGACCAGCGGCTGCTGCCAGTCGGTCTGGAAGCCGGGGTGCACGTCCGTCTCCAGGGCGATGGCGTTCAGCGCGCCGCCCGGGTGCCAGAAACGGATGCCCTCGTCGTCGATCTCGAAGGCGCCGCCGACCCGGCGGAAGGTGTTGAGGAACGTCATCATCGAGCGCTGCTGTGCGCCCCGTACGTAGATGTTGCCCTCGGTGGCCAGCGCCGCGGACGCCCAGGAGGCCGCCTCCAGACGGTCCGGGATCGCCCGGTGCGTATAACCGTCCAGCCGGTCGACACCGGTGATCCGGATCGTCCGGTCGGTGTCCATCGAGATGATCGCGCCCATCTTCTGCAGTACGCAGATGAGGTCCTCGATCTCCGGCTCCACGGCCGCGTTGGACAGCTCGGTGACGCCCTCGGCGAGCACGGCCGTCAGCAGCACCTGCTCGGTGGAGCCCACCGACGGGTACGGCAGCCGGATCTTCGTGCCGCGCAGCCGCTGCGGGGCCTCCAGATACTGGCCGTCCGCCCGCTTCTCGATGGTCGCGCCGAACTGCCGCAGCACGTCGAAGTGGAAGTCGATCGGCCGGCCGCCGATGTCACAGCCGCCGAGCCCCGGGATGAACGCATGGCCCAGCCGGTGCAGCAGCGGGCCGCAGAAGAGGATCGGGATGCGCGACGAGCCCGCGTGGGCATCGATGTCGGCGACGTTGGCGCTCTCGACATGGGTCGGGTCCAGGATCAGCTCGCCCGGTTCGTCACCCGGCCGGACCGTCACACCGTGCAACTGCAGCAGCCCCCGCACCACCCGCACGTCGCGGATGTCGGGCACATTGCGCAGCCGGCTGGGGCCGCTGCCGAGCAGCGCGGCGACCATTGCCTTCGGCACCAGGTTCTTGGCGCCTCTGACGCGGATCTCGCCCTCCAGCGGGGTTCCGCCGTGGACAAGCAGGACATCGTCTGTGCCGGTCATGAATCTCGCGTTCCGGAGTGGTCGGGCAGGGGGCCAAACGAAAGGGTAATGGCCCACAGCCCCCCTTCCGTAAGAGACCGGGGGGTGTGCGAACGTCATGAATTCGCCACAACACGCTCTGCTTCCCGACTCTTGCGGAGGGTTACCGTCCGCAATGCCCTCCGGGTGGCGCCCTCCTCGTGCTCCCGTGCGCCCTGAGCTGCGCCCGGTCCCCCTCGGCGACCGGGCGGCCCACTTGCTCCCCGCGGAGAGCGAAGATGCGGGATCATTTCTGCCATGACCGAGGTGTCCTCGCTCACAGGGCGACTGCTCGTGGCCACACCCGCGCTCGCGGACCCGAATTTCGACCGCGCGGTGGTGCTGCTCCTCGACCACGACGAGGAGGGCTCACTCGGCGTGGTCCTGAACCGCCCGACCCCGGTCGGCGTCGGCGACATCCTCACGTCCTGGGCCGGCCTGACCGGCGAACCCGACGTCGTCTTCCAGGGCGGCCCGGTCTCGCTCGACTCGGCGCTCGGTGTGGCCGTCATCCCCGGCGACGAGGGCCCGCTCGGCTGGCGCCGGGTGTACGGGGCGATCGGCCTGGTGGACCTGGAGGCCCCTCCGGAGCTGCTGGCCGCGGCGCTCGGCTCGCTGCGGATCTTCGCCGGGTACGCCGGCTGGGGCCCCGGACAGCTGGAGACGGAACTCGGCGAGGGGGCCTGGTACGTCGTCGAGTCCGAGCCCGGAGACGTCTCCTCCCCGCGCCCCGAACACCTCTGGCGGGCGGTCCTGCGCCGCCAGCGCAGCGAACTGGCGATGATCGCCACCTACCCGGACGACCCTTCGCTGAACTGATGCTCCGGGCTTTCAGTACCCTTGGCGGTTATGAGCACTCTTGAGCCCGAGCGCGGGGCAGGTACGGGCACCCTCGTAGAGCCGACGCCACAGGTGTCGAACGGCGACGGCGACCACGAGCGCTACGCCCATTACGTCCAGAAGGACAAGATCATGGCGAGTGCCCTGGAGGGCACGCCCGTGGTCGCACTGTGCGGCAAGGTCTGGGTACCGGGTCGCGACCCGAAGAAGTATCCGGTCTGTCCCATGTGCAAGGAGATCTACGAGTCCATGGGTGCCGGTGGCGACAAGGACAAGGGCAAGGGCGGCAAGGACAAGAATTGACGATCCTCTCCCGGCTCTGAAGCCGGGAGATTCCCTTTGGCCACCCGAAAGTGGCCGGTTGGGTTTCACGCGTCCGCCTCCGCCGGAGGGCGGGACTCGGCACCAATGGGCGCCTGTGCGTGCTGTTGTTGACCGAGCCACCCTCCCCCATGGCCCGAAGGGCATGGGAGGTACCCCCTGGCGGGCTCGGGCCTCGATCTCGACCGAGGCGTTGTGGTCGACGTCGTCCTCGTGCCCGCAGTGCACGCACGCGAACAGTCGGCCGCAGCCCTTGCGGGACTGCGGATCCGTCCGGCCGCAGGCCGCGCAGGGCTGCGAGGTGCGAAACGGCGGCACCGGTCGCAGCTCGGAGCGGTACAGGCGGCATTTGTATTCCAGCTGCCGCCATTTCACACCGCAGACCGTGCGCATCAGCGCAGGTAACTGCCCTGCCAGAGCACATATTTCAGACTCCCGCACCCAATGCCGAACGTGCTTGGGGGCCTTGAGGTCGGACTGGTGGAGTCCCAGAGCGAGAACAGCCACGTCCACCCGCTCATGTGCTTTCCGCCTGACAGGCCGCCTTTTCCGAGTTGGCCAGCTCGCTCAAGGCGGCTCCTCCCGCCGCCTGCGCCAGAAGTGCTTCACCTCCAACCCGAAGGGCTGAGAACTGCGCATGAATCATCGGTAGCGGGTGCCGCTCTTCGCCGGTTGACGGGCGAAGGCCCCGGCGCGTGTATCGGCGCTGATCGGGGACTGCTGCGCGCACTCGCCCGAACAACCAGCCTCACCGGGATGGCACAAGTCCATCTGAGACGCTGAACCCATGGATCTGATCCCCGCGCCCGTCGCCGTCGAAGGCCTGGCCCCCGATGGATTCCTGCTGGACCGGAGCACCACGCTCTACGCGGCGCCCGGCACAGAGACCACGGAGCGCTGGCTGCGTTCCATGGTTGGTCCCGCCCTCGGTCTGCAGCTGGTGCCGGGAGATGAAGGGGCCAAGAATTCGGTCGCGCTGCACATCGACGACGCTCTGGAGCCCGAGGCGTACAGGCTTGGTGTGGTCCGGAGCCGGGGCATTGAGATCCGCGGCGGCAGCGCGGCGGGGGTTTTCTGGGGCGCCCAGACCCTGCGTCAGCTCCTTGGCCCCGACGCTTTCCGCCGCGCACCTGTCCACTCCGACAAGAAGTGGGTCATCCCCTTCGCGGACATCGAGGACAGCCCCCGCTTCCCGTGGCGCGGCATGATGCTCGACGTGGCCCGGCACTTCCTGCCCAAGGACGACGTCCTGCGCTACCTCGATCTTCTCGCCGCGCACAAGCTGAACGTCTTCCACTTCCACCTCACCGACGACCAGGGCTGGCGCATCGAGATCAAGCGCTACCCGCGCCTCACCGAGGTCGGCTCCTGGCGGTCCCGTACCAAGTACGGCCACCGGGCCTCCGAACTGTGGGACGAGACCCCGCACGGCGGCTACTACACGCAGGACGACATCCGCGAGATCGTCGCGTACGCCGCCGAGCGGCATATCCGAGTGGTCCCCGAGATCGACATCCCGGGCCACTCGCAGGCCGCCATCGCCGCGTACCCCGAACTGGGCAACACCGACGTCATCGACACCACCACCCTCTCCGTCTGGGACACCTGGGGCATCAGCCCGAACGTACTCGCCCCCACTGACAACACCCTGCGCTTCTTCGAGGGCGTCCTCGAAGAGGTCCTCGATCTCTTCCCCGCCGCCACCTCGCCGTTCATCCACATCGGCGGCGACGAGTGCCGCAAGGACCAGTGGAAGGAGTCCCCGGCCGCCCAGGCCCGGATCGACGAATTCGGCCTGGCCGACGAGGACGAGCTGCAGTCCTGGGTCGTCCGGCACTTCGACACCTGGCTCACCGCACGCGGACGCCGGCTCATCGGCTGGGACGAGATCCTCGAAGGCGGCCTCCCGGCGGGTGCCGCCGTGTCGTCCTGGCGGGGTTACGGAGGAGGCATCGCCGCCGCCGAGGCCGGGCACGACGTGGTGATGTGCCCGGAGCAGTACGTGTACCTGGACCACCGTCAGGACGGCGGCGCCGACGAGCCGATGCCCATCGGATTCATCCGCACCCTGGAGGACGTCTACCGCTTCGAACCCGTACCTGCGGGCCTTTCCGAGGAGGCGGCCCGTCACATCCTCGGCACCCAGGCCAATGTCTGGACCGAGGTCATGCAGAACCGGGCCCGCGTCGACTACCAGGTCTTCCCGCGCCTCGCGGCGTTCGCGGAGGTCGCCTGGTCGCCCCTGCCCGCCTCCGCCGAACGGGACTTCGCCGACTTCGAACGCCGAATGACCACGCACTACGCCCGACTTGACGCGCTCGGCGTCGACTACCGGCCGCCGGGCGGCCCGTTGCCCCGGCAGCAGCGCCCGGGCGTCCTCGGACGCCCTCTTGAGGGACTGCCCCCGAACGTGTGACCCGTCTCGCTCCGGGTCCGGCCGTCACCCTCTCCGGGAGCGTGACGGCCGGCGCTCGTTCCCCGTAACGCACCCTCGCCGGAACGGAACACCGGAGCGCGTTCCGTCAGCACGGAGCAGCCGGAGCGCGCCCCACCGGACCGGAACGCACCCCCGCCGGACCGGAAAAGCCGGAACGGAACAAGCCGCACAAGGCTCGCCGAAGAGTGGCAATTCGCACTCTGCGTCGAACCGGGGCGAATCAGGACCATCCCCCTGGTCGGGGACGGATACGCCCTTCGCGGACCCTCGCGTCGGGCCGGTCGGAAGATGTGCCAGAGTTGCCACGTCCGGGCTTTGAGCACGTACCGTACGGCGAAACAAGCCGGACAGCCGGGACACCGGGAAGGGGCAGCTGGGTTGACCACGCACGCACCGCAGGCGACGCAGTCCGTGACACTGCCGGCCTCGCTCGACGAGGCCGTGGCGGCGCTGGGCGCCATGCCCGCCGCCGTTCCTGTGGCAGGCGGTACAGACCTGATGTCGGCCGTCAACAAGGGGCTCCTGCGCCCCTCGGGGCTGGTCGGCCTCGGCCGGATCAGTGAGCTCCGCGGCTGGCACTACCAGGACGGCCACGCCCTGCTCGGCGCCGGACTCACCCACGCACGCATGGGGCGGCCCGACTTCGCCGCCCTCATCCCCGCCCTCGCCGCGTCCGCACGCGCCGCGGGCCCGCCCCAGATCCGTAACGCCGGAACACTCGGCGGCAACATCGCCACCGCCGCCCCGACCGGTGACGCCCTGCCGGTGCTCGCCGCGCTGGAGGCCGAGCTCGTCATCGCGGGCCCCGGCGGCGCCCGCCGCGAGATCCCGGTCTCGCACCTGCTGGCCGGCCGCGACATGCTCGAACCCGCCGAACTGATCGGCTTCGTCCGGGTACCGCTGCTGCACGCCCCCCAGGTCTTCCTGAAGGCCACCGGCCGCACCGGTCCCGGCCGCGCCACCGCATCCGTCGCGGTCGTCCTCGACCCGGCCCGGCGCGGAGTGCGCTGCGCGGTCGGCGCCATCGCACCGATGCCGCTGAGGCCGCTGGAGGCCGAGCGCTGGATCGCCTCACTGATCGACTGGGACGGCGAACGGGGCCTGGCACCCGATGCGCTGGCCGCCTTCGGCGAGTACGTCGCCGCGGCCTGCATCCCGGACCATGCACCGCCCGCCGACGGGGGAGAGGCGCCACCATTGCCCCCCGCCGTACTGCATCTGCGGCGAACCGTCGCCGCGCTGGCCCGACGAGCGCTGGGGAGGGCACTGTCGTGAGCAACGAGGACCACAACGATCAGTACGGGCAGCGGCAGCAGCCGCAGCACGGGGGCTGGCAGCCGACGCCGCAGGGCGGCGAGTACGACGCCGAGGCGACGGCCTTCGTCCACCTGCCGCCGGAGGACCTGGCGGACATCCCGCTGGCCGCGCCCGGCCATGGCTACGTACCGCCGATGATCCTGCCGCTGACCCCCGCGGCCGGGCTCGACCCGTCGGCCACGGGCAGCTGGGTCATGCAGACGCAGAGCCGGCAGGAGCGGGGTACGGGAGCGGAGCAGCCGGCATCCGACGCGGTGCACTGGCCGGACCCGAACCAGCAGCCGCAGTACGGGTACGAGTACCCGCAGCAGGAGCAGTACCAGGAGACGCCGGCCGCGACGGGCCAGTGGAACTTCGCCGAGTCCGCCGAGTCCGCCGAGTCCGCCGAGTACGGCGGTTACACGGACCACAGTGGTCAGGCTGGGCAAGTTGCTTCGGCCGACCACGGCGGTCAGTCCGACCACAGCGGTCAGTCCGGGCACAGTGGGCATGCCGACCCTGCCGGCCACACCGGCCAGTGGACGATTCCGGTCGCCGACGGTGACCTCCCGGAGGAGTCCGGCGAGTTCGCGGCGTCGGCTCTGGCCTCCCAGTGGTACGCGGACCGGACCCCGCCGGCCACGCTGCCGGGCGGTGCGCCCGCACCGTGGGCGACCCAGCAGCCGGTCGCGGACCCCGAGCCCGAGCCCGCGGTGGATCAGCCGGCACCCGGAGCGGACGTCGAGCCGGAGCACGCGCCGGGAGCCGACTCCGCGGCTGCGGTGGAGCCGTCCGCGTACGAAGAAAGCACCCTCCAGGCTGCGGAGGCAGCACCGAGGACGGCGGCCGAGGACGTACCCGTACCCGCTGCCGGAGACACTCCCGCTCTCGGCGTGGACCTCGCACAGGTCCCGGCCCCCGACACCGTTCAGGCCCCCGACACCGTTCAGGCCCCGGACACCGTTCCGGCGGCCGACACCCCGGCCGAGCACCCGGTGGAGGCCACGCCCGAGCACCACCCGGCAGAGCCGCCGGCCGACACGGCACCCGACTCCGAGCCGGACACGGCCCCGGACACGGCTCCGGACGCACCACCACTGGACACCCCGCCGGAAGCCTCACCGCTGCCCAGCGAGCACCCCGCCGTCTCCTACGTCCTGCACGTGAACGGCGCCGACCGCCCCGTCACCGACGCCTGGATCGGCGAGTCGCTCCTCTACGTACTCCGCGAGCGCCTCGGCCTCGCCGGTGCCAAGGACGGCTGCTCGCAGGGCGAGTGCGGTGCCTGCAACGTCCAGGTGGACGGCCGTCTGGTCGCCTCCTGCCTGGTCCCCGCGGCGACCGCGGCCGGCAGCGAGGTCCGTACGGTCGAGGGCCTGGCCGTGGACGGCGAGCCGTCGGACGTCCAGCGCGCCCTCGCCAAGTGCGGTGCCGTCCAGTGCGGCTTCTGCATCCCCGGCATGGCCATGACCGTCCACGACCTGCTGGAGGGCAACCACGCCCCCAGCGAACTGGAGACGCGTCAGGCGCTCTGCGGCAACCTCTGCCGCTGCTCCGGCTACCGGGGCGTCCTCGACGCCGTGAACGAGGTCATCGCGGGCCGCGAGGCGATCAACGACCCCGCCTCGTCGGACTCCTCGTCCCCGGAGCCCGACGAGGCCCGCATCCCGCACCAGGCGGCCCCCGGCGCGGATAATGTTCAGCCGCACCTGCAGGACGGAGGCATGGCGTGAGCAACGACGCAGCCACCGCTGCCAACGCGACCAGCACACGGATCACCACCCCGCCGGTCGTAGGCCCCGACACCGAGCCGCCCGCATTCGGCCTCGGCGTCTCCCTTCTGCCCGCCGACGTGCGTGCCAAGACCGAGGGCACCTTCCCGTACGCCGCCGACCTCTGGGCCGAGGGCCTGCTGTGGGCGGCCGTCCTCCGCTCCCCGCACCCGCACGCCCGCATCCTGTCCATCGACACCTCGGCCGCCGTCGAGATGCCGGGGGTACGGGCCGTCGTCACGCACGAGGACGTACCCGGGGAGAGCGCGTACGGGCGCAGGGTCGTCGACCGCCCCGTCTTCGCCTCCGACCTGGTGCGCCACCACGGCGAGCCGATCGCCGCGGTCGCCGCCGACCACCCCGACACGGCCCGGCTCGCCGCCGCGGCCATTGCCGTCGAGTACGAGGTCCTCGAACCGGTCACCGACCCGGAGAAGGCCTTCGCCGCCGAACCGCTGCACCCCGACGGCAATCTGATCCGCCACATCCCGCTGCGCTACGGCGACCCGGATGCCACCGGCGAGATCATCGTCGAGGGCCTGTACCGCATCGGCCGTCAGGACCCGGCCCCGATCGGCGCCGAGGCCGGACTCGCCGTGCCCCGCCCCGACGGCGGAGTGGAGATCTACACCGCCTCCACCGACCCGCACACCGACCGCGATCTCGCCGCCGCCTGCTTCGGCCTCGAACCGGACCGCGTGAAGGTCGTCGTCACCGGCGTCCCCGGCGCGACCGGCGACCGGGAGGAACCCGGCTTCCAGCTCCCACTCGGGCTGCTCGCCCTGCGCACCGGCTGCCCGGTCAAACTGGCCGCCACCCGCGAGGAGTCCTTCCTCGGCCACGCCCACCGCCACCCGACGCTGCTCCGCTACCGCCACCACGCGGACGCCGAGGGTCGGCTGGTGAAGGTCGAGGCACAGATCCTGCTCGACGCGGGCCCGTACGCAGATGCCTCGTCCGAGTCGCTGGCCGCGGCGGTCGCGTTCGCCTGTGGTCCGTACGTCGTCCCGCACGCCTTCATCGAGGGCTGGGCGGTCCGTACGAACAACCCGCCGTCGGGCCATGTGCGCGGCGAGGGCGCGATGCAGGTCTGCGCGGCGTACGAGGGCCAGATGGACAAGCTGGCCGCCAAGCTGGGCATCGACCCGGCCGAGCTGCGCCTCCGTAACGCCCTGTCCACCGGAGACATCCTCCCCACCGGCCAGACGGTGACCTGCCCGGCACCGGTAGCCGAACTCCTCGACTCCGTACGGGACTTCCCCCTCCCCGCCCTCCCCAAGGACGCCCCGGAGGACGACTGGCTGCTCCCCGGCGGCCCGGAGGGCGCGGGCGAGCCCGGTGCGGTGCGCCGAGGGGTCGGCTATGCGCTGGGCATGGTCCACATGCTCGGGGCGGAGGGCGCCGACGAGGTCTCCACGGCCACGGTCAGGGTCCACGACGGCATCGCGACGGTCATCTGCGCCGCGGTCGAAACGGGCCAGGGATTCTCGACCCTCGCCCGTCAGGTGGTCCAGGAGACCCTGGGCATCGAAGAGGTGCACGTAGCGTCCGTCGACACCGACCAGCCCCCGGCGGGCCCGGCGGCGCACGGCCGCCACACCTGGGTCTCGGCAGGAGCGGTGGAACGCGCCGCCAAGATGGTCCGCACCCAGCTTCTCCAGCCCCTGGCCCACAAGTTCGGCATGTCCACGGAGCTGCTGCAGATCTCCGGCGGCAAGATCACCTCGTACGACGGGGTGCTGTCCACGACCGTCACGGAGGAGATGCACGGCAAGGAACTCTGGGCCACCGCCCAGTGCCGCCCCCACCCGACCGAACCCCTGGACGAGTCGGGCCAGGGCGACGCCTTCGTCGGCCTCGCCTTCTGCGCGATCCGCGCGGTGGTGGACGTCGACATCGAACTCGGCTCCGTCCGGGTCGTGGAGATGGCGATCGCCCAGGACGTCGGCCGGGTCCTCAACCCGTCCCAGCTGGCGACCCGTATCGAGGCAGGCATCACCCAGGGCATCGGCGCCGCCCTCACCGAGAACCTCCGCAGCACCCGCGGCCTGATCCGCCACCCCGACCTCACCGGCTACGCGCTTCCGACCGCCCTGGACGTACCGGACATTCGCATCGTCAAACTCATCGAAGAACGCGACGTGGTGGCCCCCTTCGGCGCCAAGCCGGCTTCCGCGATCCCCGTGGTGACCTCCCCCGCAGCAGTGGCCGCAGCAGTACGAGCCGCCACCGGCCGCCCGATCAACCGCCTCCCCATCAGGCCCCAGGCGGCGGTGGCAGCCCCCAAGTCCTGAGCCCTGTACGGATGGTGTGATCCGGGTTGCACATGCAACCCGGAGGTGCGCACTGTCACCGCTGCTGGCTAAGGTGAACCCCGAGGCTGAAGTCGAAGCGTCAATCGGCTGTTGCTAAACGGGGGAGGGTGTTGTGGGGCAGAGCGATCCGGGGGCGGAGTCTTCGGCGTATTCATTGGCTGTCCTGGGCGGCATGGGAGCCATGGGTGCGGTGGCACCGCAGGCCGTTGGCGAACTGGTCACCGAACTGTCGTCGTTCACCAAGTTCCGTGAACGCGTCGAGGAGATCCTGCGCGACCTCAAGGCGTCGCCGGCGGGGCCGGGGAAGGTCGGCGAAGACGCCATGGGGCGCGAGCGGTTCGGTGGTGGCAAGGGGAAGTGGAAGGAGGCGGACATCCTCCACGGCTCGTACTCCAAGGTCATCAAGGAGTTGGAGCAACTATCCAAGCTGCTCTCGGATTCCATCGAGGGCATGAGTATCGCGGTCCTCGCATCGCACAAGGGATACGAGAACGTCGATCTGGACGTTCGTCAGCGCATGCTTGCGATCAAGAGCAGCACGAACGCCCACCATGAGGCGGGGCAGGACGCGGCGGCAAAGCATACGTCAGGCGACACTGCCTACTGATGCTGGCGATGATGTGCTCTGCACGCGGATGACGGGGACGGGGAGAGGGACAGCGTCATGGGTACGGATTTCGAGAACAAGACTCACGAGGAGATGTTGGAGTGGCTGGACCACGCCAACAGCGGTGAGATCCAGGTCGCGGCGGATCGTCTGATGAGCGCGGCGTCGGAGATCCGTAAGATCGCCGAGGAGCTGAAAGTCCGTCCGCAGTTGGTGGAGTGGAAGGGTGAGGGGGCCAAAGCATTCCATACATGGAGCGCGGATCTGGCCAACGCGACGCTGCGCCTGGGGGATTACAGCGAGGTCGCCTCGAAGTCGCTCGGTGAGGCGTCGAACGCGATTGCGTTGGCGCAGGCATCGATTCCTCGGACGGAGGCGAGCGCACAGGCGAATTTGGAGGCGGCTCTCGCCGCAAGGAACGATCCTGATGCGTCGGCGGTGGCGAAGAAGTCCGCAGAGACGTTGATTGCGTCGAGGGAGAAGAACCGCGAAGAGGCGGCTGCGCGGATGCGTAGCCTGTCACAGACGTATACCTACTCGTCGGATCAGATGACGTCTCTGGACATGCCAGTGTTCCCGGCCATGCCACAGGCAATAGCGCCGCGTGTTGACCAGAGCCATATCGGGGAACAGAACGGGCGCGTTGGGTTCGGGGCCGGATATGGATCTGCCACCAGCGCTACGGGGCATGTCACCGCACGGGGGCTCAGCTCCGATACAGCGGGCGGTGCGACCGTGCCCCCGGGCGCTATGGGCAGCTCCCCGCACACCGTGTCGCCCTCAGTCTCGAGACCGGTGGACATGGGGATTGATGGACTGACGGTGCTGCCAGACGCTCCACCCTCCCCGGTCGCGAATCCAGTGGGGTCGCCGACCGGCCCTAGGCCCGACACCGTTCTCCCGCCGACAGTGGGGATCGTTCCTCCTGTCCCCAATACCAGTCCTTCCGCACCGCGCACCACAAGTGGAGGAAACAAAACGATAGGGATGCCACGTCCGTCGTTGTCTGTGCCAGGTGCGGGTCCGCTAGGCCCTGGACCCATGGGCCGTCCTGCCGCGGGCGGCGGGATCACCGGCGGCCGTGTTGTTCCTCCGGCCTCAGGACGTTCTACAGGCGGCATTCCGCGCGGGATGGTCATCGGCGGCGAGAGCACCCACGGGCCAGCGCCCATGGGCCGTGCCTCAGGCATGGGCGGTGGCATCGGTCCTGGCGTCCCTCCGAGTGCAGTCGGCGGCGGTCGTCGTTTGGCCGGAGAGGCTGGTGGCGTGGCCGGGGGACGCCAGCAGCAGGCCCGCGCGGGTGCGCGTCCGTTCACGCCCGGAGGATCGGGTTTGGTGAGAGGCGGTGCCTCGGGAGATTCGGAGCGCGGTACAGGCATGGCAGGACGGGGTGGAGGGATGGCACCTCAAGGATCCCCAACGCGTGGAACAGGGCGTGACGAGGGTGGCGAACGGCCGGACTACCTGGTCGAAGACGCTGCGACCTGGCAGCAGGGTGGCCGACGCGTTGTCCCGCCGGTCATCGACTGAGCAAAAGAAAACTGACGAGGGATTCAGATGCGCATCAGAAGCAGGAGACTCACCCGGCGGCGAACCATGATGTCGGCCGTGTTGGGCCTACTGCTGGTGAGCGGTTCCGCTGTGCCCGCGTTTGCCGACTCCACGCGTTCCATGCAGTGGCATCTCGATGCCATGAAGGCCGACGAAATATGGAAGACGAGTACGGGCAAGGGTGTCATCGTTGCTGTGCTCGACAGCGGTGTGGATCCATCGAATCCCGACCTCGTTGGACAGGTCCTCAAGGGAGAGGACTTGGCGCCGGACGCCGCGGGTGACGAACACACCGACTACAAGGGCCACGGCACGAGCATGGCCGGACTGATCGCAGGGACAGGCCGGAGCCACGGAGGGAACGGCGCGTTCGGGCTCGCGCCGGGGGCCAAGATTCTCCCGGTCCGCATGCCTGAGCCTGGAGCCGGGGCGACCCAGGCGGAAGCGGACGAGGAATTCAACAAGGTTGCCCCCGTCGCGATTCGGTACGCGGTCGAGCACGGTGCAAAGATCATCAATATTTCCCTGGGCGCACAGGCAGGGTCGCAGGAGCTCACGGATGCCGTGAAGTACGCACTCGACAACGGGTCGTTGATCTTCGCTGCAGCGGGCAACAGCGGTAAAGGGTCCAACTTGCTTGAGTACCCCGTCGGAACGCCTGGGGTTGTCGGTGTCGGTGCCATCGACCAGGACGGGAAGAAGACCGACGAGTCCCAGTACGGGCCGCAGATCGATTTCACGGCCCCGGGCATCGACATGGTCCACCCGTGCACAGGCGGAACGCAGTTGTGCAAGACCAGTGGAACCAGCGATGCCACCGCCATTGCCTCCGCCTCCGCTGCCCTCATCTGGTCCAAGCACCCGGACTGGACCAACAACCAGGTCCTCCGCGTCATGCTGAACACGGCCGGCACCCCGACCGGTGGTGCCAAGCGCAATGACTACGTGGGTTACGGCGCGGTCCGCCCCCGCATCGCCCTGAAGACCCCGGGTGACCCCGGCCCGGCCGACGTGTACCCGCTCCCCGACCTCGCAGCGGCCGAGAGCCCCAGCCCCTCCGCCGAGCCTTCCAAGGCGACCGGAAGTTCAGAGGCCACTGACAAGCCCGCCGCAGCAGCCCCGGCATCCGGCGACGCCACCAGCAATACCGGCCTCTGGATCGGCCTAGGCATCGGCGGAGCCGCGCTCATCGGCGTAGTGGGCGCCGCCCTGGCCATCCGCTCCCGCCGCCGTGGGTCCGCCGCCGCAGCCGCAGCGCCCGCGTACCCGCACCAGCCTCCGCACCCCAACCCGTACCAGCAATCCCAGCCTCACCAGCAGCCCACGCACCCGGCCTATGCACCCCCTCCGACCACTCCTCCCGGCTCCAACTCGCCCTATGGAGATGCTCCGAGGCAAAGCCCCTACTCCTGAATTCGCAAAGGGGACCTTGCAGGCAAGACGTTGTGCTGGTGTGAGAGTTCTGCAGGAATGACTCGAACACGCTGTTCCACGCCCTTGTGATTCAGCTAGTTTTAATTCGCTCAAGACATTCGCGTCGTCGGCCATCCAAGAGGCTTCACTTTGGCAACGAGGCGACGTATGCGTCTGGGCTGGATCCGAAACGGGGGCAAGGGTGTCGTTCGACGAAGAATGGGCTGAACTGCGAGCCGAAGCAGCCACAAGGCAGCAAACCGCGATGCAGCTCAACAGCCTTCCACCTGGGGTAGGCCCGTCCGGAGCCAAGGAGAAGGTGAAGATCACCGGGAGTGAGCTGCGGAGGCGGGCGGGTAAGGCCGACATCGTTCGGGGCGACTTTCGGGACGCCGACAACAAGACGATGACCGAGACCAAGCAAGTTGGCTCCAGCCTCAAGGGATTCGCGTCGCGGTCGGCATTCGAGGTGTTTGTGAAGCGCTGGAACGCCCAGATGAAGTACGTCGACGGACTGCTGGAGCAGGACGTGTCAGGAGCCCTGCGCGCCACCGCCGATGGCTTCGCGGCGGAGGACCAGGCACAAGCAGACCGGCACAAGCGGGCGTCCAAGAAAGACCGGGACCTGAAGTGACGGCGCAGGGATCGGGAGAACCGGCATGCTGACGTACGAGAATCTCCTCCACGTGGATCTCGCCCCGCTCTCGGAAGCGGTCGTGAAGTGGCGCAACCTGCCCGGTCAGTTCAAGACCATCGCGCGGAAGTACGAAAACACCGTTGAGAAAGGGCTGTGGGACTACGACTGGGAGGGCGAAGCGGCCAACGCAGCGCGGACCAAGCTCGGCAAGGTGAAGAGGCAGATCGATTCCGCCGCCGAAGAGGCCACGGACATACATCTGCTGCTCGACGACGCGCTTCACGTCTTCAAGTCGTCGCAGCAGAAACTCAAGCGGCTGCGTGAGCAGATCGAGCAGGACAAATACCTGTCGATCAAGTCGGACGGCGAGGTCTGGTTCGATGCGCCGGCCGATGCTCCGGTGGACAACCTGGCCGTACTCCGGAAGGGGTACCAGGAGTCCATCGTCGCCTACCGCGAGAGCATTGGGTCTTGCTTGACCGCGGCCGACGAGGCCGACTCGATCCTCAGCTGGGTTCTCTCGCAGGACGGCAATGGCCGTGACCGCGGCTTTGATTCGAACACTTACCACAGCATTAAGGCCGCAAAGCAGGGAAGAGAAGCAGCGGAGAAGGATCTGGCCGCTCTGACAGAGCTTGCATCAGCTGAGAAGACCCCGGACATCAAGACGCTCACACGGATCAACAACCTTCTGAAGAAGCACGAAGGCGATCCATATTTCACTGAACAGTTTGCAACTCGGCTCGGCCCCAAGAAGACGCTGGAGTTCTGGACAAGGATCGCGGACCGCAGGCAGGCCGGCGACGAACGGACCAAGATCTCGGCTGAGATCCAGAAGTCACTGAGCCAGACCCTGGCGACCGCCACCCACTCCGACAGTGCCGCCATGGAGCGCTGGAAGAAGCAGATGGTGGCTCTCGGTGACGACCGTGTCCGGATGGTCGACATGGACGCGGGGACCATCAGCGACGGCCCGTACGGCTACCAGGTGATGAGCAGCCTGATGCGAACAGGCGAGTACGAAAAGGGTTTTCTCACCGACTACGGCCGAAGCCTGATCGATTTCGAGCAGGACCACAAGGGCACCAAACTCAAATCTCTGTGGCAGCCGGATGGATACGAGACATATCTAAACTTCGGTCCGGGAACTGACCACGGCCTGGACCCCATGGCCGGATACATGGATGCGCTTGGGCACAACCCGGACGCGGCGAAGGCGATGTTCTACTCCGAGGGCTGGCAGCAGAAGGACAAGATCGACCCTGACCTCCAGTACCTACTCAAGGACCGGGAGTGGCCGAACGGAAACTATCTGGTCGGGAACAAGCGTGGCTACGGATATGACGAGCTGGGCCATGCTCTGGAAGCAGCGACGCTGGGTGTGCCGTACGACCAACCGCAACTGGGGCTCCGCCGGGACGATACGACGGCGAACGTCATGGAGCAGGTCGTGAGGATTGTCGGGGGCGACCACGGGTTTGTCGCGGACAAGCCCGGCATCGGCAACAGCCTGGCCAAGATGGGCGCCGGGTACATCGATGATCTGAACTGGTCCGTATCCAATTTCGGTGACAGTGAGGGCGGGAAAGACCTCCGGGATGCGGCATTCGGTCATTCCGGCAAGGGCCACATTTTCGTGAAGAACGCGAGCGCGTTGAGTTTTCTCCAGTCGGTTGGCCAGCATGAGGGGAACTACGAGATCCTCTCTCAGGCTCAGCAGCAGTACACGGTCAGCGGACTCAAGGCGCACCCGGTGCCGGACGATGAACTCAAGCTGATCCTTGAAACAGGGGCCAAGACGCATGGAATCCTTGACCAGGCTCGCATCACTGAGATCAATCACGACTACGGCGAGAAGACGGACGCAGCCAATCGCAAAATGGCGGAAGCGGCTGAGTGGAAGAAGTTCGGGATCAGTCAAAGCGTGAGCGTCGGTGTTGGACTGGCGACGCTCCCCTTCGGCGGTCCTGCAGCGGCGACCGGTGCAGCCGCTGTCGCACAGATTGCCGTACCCATGATTATCGAAGGTGTGGGTGGTGCTGTTGAAACTGATCAAGGGATCGCTATCGATCGCGAACTGGCCAAGCAGGAGGCTGATTTCGACCGAAAAGAGGAATCAGATAAGAGAGATCTAGTGTCTGTCGGCCAGCGACAGGCTGTTTCTCCTCTGAATGCCTACATTGCGGCACATCCCGAGGTGGCCAACAGCGATTGGTTTAATGACACCCTTTCCGCGGTGCAATACGGATATGGCAGTGGCGACAATGAAGCGGATCAGACGGATGCGGACTGACGTGAAAAGAAATGTGGCCGGTGCGGTGTTGGGTGTCGTGATTTCTTGCGGCGTTCTCGTGGCGTGTGGGCATCAGGAATCGGGGAAAGCGAAGCCCATGCATTCGTATTCCATGACTCCATTGGGTAAAGTTTGCGAGGGAATTTTCGACCCCGAGACCAGGGCGGAAGCCGTGAAGCTTCTGGGTTCTGATCAGGTCAACTGGTACCCGCCAACAAAAGATGACTTTGACGGTAACTCATCGAAAGTGGCGGAGATTCTTGCCAGAGGCATGAATATGGAATACATGGCGAACCGCAGTTGTGTCTTCAACAAGAAACCCGGTCAGAGAACGGCTCTGGAGATCTGGTTCGAGTGGTGGCCGGAAACGCTGAAGACCGTGCCGGGGGCAGGGCATGTCAAAGGAACGTCAGCCGCGTACGAACTGAGCACGGGCAGTTCTCTGATGTCCCGGTTGTTCGTCGACTGCCAGCGGCCTGACCTGGTGGAACCCGGCGACCAGATGAGCGTTGTCGAGGTCATGATCACCGACCGTATCGGCCTCAGTCGGCAGTCGCGGGTGCGGCTTCTGAACGCCTCGGCCGAGAAGGTGACTGCGCAACTGGACTGCAAGAACAAAGTCGTTCTTCCCGAGGCGCACGTCGTGACCGAAGAGGACCCTCGCCTCAAGTGAGGAGAGGGCGATGAACGGCATGGTGGCTGGGCGTGAGCAGACCCTGCTTTGTGGGCGCAGTCCTGGCGGCTGTGGTGGCGTCCGTCGTTCTTACCGCGTGTGGAAATCAAGGCGATAAGGCAGATAAGCCTCACCATTCGGATCGAATGACGCCCCTGTCCGAAGTGTGCGAGGGTATCTTCGATGGTGAGACACAGGCAGAAGCGGCGAATCTTCTAGGCTCTGATCAAGTCAGCTGGGAACCGCCGTCGAAAGGTGACGTCTACGACACCTCTTCGGGCGCGGCGGAGATTCTCTCCAGAGGGATGAACAGGCGGTACACGCTAAATCACAGCTGCGTCCTCAAAAAGAATCCAGATAGTGCAAGAGATCTAAGGATATGGTTCGAGTGGTGGAATAGCACATTCGATAATTTGCCAGGGTCGGAGAGATTGAAAGGAACGTCTGCGGCGTATGAACTGGACGGCTCTCTGACCTCCCGGATGTTTGTCGACTGTCAGAGGCCCGACCTGGTGGAACCGGGCGAGAAGATGTATCTCCTCAGGGTCGTGATTTCTGACCCCATCGGGCTCGGTGAGCAGTCCAGGGTGCGATTGCTGAATGCCTCGGCCAAGAAGGTTACTGATCGGCTGAACTGCAAGAATGAGATCATTCTCCCTGAGGCAGATGTCGTGGTTTCGGAAGATCCTCGTCTCAAGTGACGGGAATCGACGGTCGACTCGGTGCTTTCTGCGGGACGTAGCGAGCAGGGTCCCGCTGTTGTCCTCATCACCGGCATGATGCTTCGGTGGTGCCCTGCAGGGGCGTGTCCGGTGGAGGAAAGGGCGACAGTGACATCATTCCCGCGGGTCGCTGTGCACCTGCGGCTCCTTGCGGCTCTCGGGTAGGGGAATTGCAAGGAGCCGCGGTGAAGGTGTGATCGGTCGTTCGCCGCCCCCCGCGCCCGCCTCACGCCTCGGAGGGCGTCGAAGTGGATGCCGGACAGGTGGAGTTGGAGTCCGGCGGCGGGTACCCATTGGGGGAGTTTCATGCTCGACGGGTTGCTGGCGTGTGTGGAGAAGCCCGATGCCGCCGCCCCGCTGTCGGGTGGTGCGCCGGTGCCGTATCCGCAGCCTCATGAACCCGCACCACGCATAAGGCTTCTCTGTCGCATGCACGGGCCTCCAGAGCGGGGGCCTGCCGCGTAAGAGGGCGAGGGGCTCGTGAAAGAGTTGGGAGCAAAATCGGGGGAGGGAGCGGCGTATATGCGCAGCAGGGGCAGGTGGCCAAGGCGTCATCGAGCGGGCGTGCCGGGCGTGTTGGCGCTGTTGATGGTCGGCGGCGTGGCCGCGCCCGCGCATGCGGACACCGTCTTCTCCCAGCAGTGGCACCTCGACGAGATGAAGGCCCAGGAGATGTGGCGGACCAGCACCGGGAAGGGTGTCACGGTCGCTCTCATCGATACGCGGGTGCGTGAGGTTCCCGAGTTGGCGGGGCGGCTTCTTCCGGGCAAGAACTTCGCGCGGGCGGCCCCCATGGAGCAGAACGAGTACGGCACCACGGCAGCTTCCGTGATCGCCGGTAACGGGAAGGGGCCCGATGGCCAGGAGAGCGCATACGGGCTCGCTCCTGGGGCCAAGGTCCTTCCTCTGGTGATCCCCGAGGGCCAGGACGCCGACAACGCTGCTGAGCAGGACAAGGCGATCAACACGGGAATGGCTCCGGCCATTCGGTATGCGGCCGACTCCGAGGCGAAGATCATCAGCGTGTCGTTCGGTGCGTCCGAGGACGACCAGCCCGTGCGGGATGCAGTGAAGTACGCGCGGAGCAAGGGAAAGCTGATCTTCGCGGCTGTCGGTGACTCCAGCATTGATGACCCGCTGGTGGAGTACCCGGCCGCGACGCCCGGCGTCGTCGGCGTCACCGGCATCGGTAAGAACCTGCACGCGATCAAGAAGGCCGGCGTGGGGATCACGGTGGATCTCAGTGCCCCCGGCGAGGACGTGATCAGCGCGTGTGCCGGCGGGACCGGGCTGTGCAAGAGCGGGGGCACCGGGGTGGCCACCGCTCTTGTCTCCGCGTCCGCCGCCCTGATCTGGGCCGAGCACCCCACGTGGACGGCCAACCAGGTTCTGCGCGTCATGGTGAACACGGCAGGCGGTCCCACCAGCGGGGCCGTGCGCAATGACTACATCGGTTACGGCGTTGTTCGTCCCCGTATCGCGCTGAAGACGCCGGGCGACCCCGGAGCGGCCGACCGGGACCCGATTCCCGACTACCGCACTGCGTCGCCGACTCCACCCCAGTCGTCGCCGTCGCCGTCGCCGCCGAAGGCGCATCCCGACAACGCGAGTGCCGCGCCCGCGCCGGGCAGTCCCATGTCGTCCGCGACGGACGGCGGGCACAGCGGAGCCTTCTGGGCCGCTCTCGTGGTGTGCGCGGTCGGGGTGCTCTGTGTCGTCGCCGCGGGTCCCCTGCTGCTGGCCGACCGGTGTCGTATGCGGCTCAGTCGTCCTTGAGCCGCCACGCGGCCGTGCCGCCGCCCACGGCGAGCACAGCCCCTCCGGCGGTGAGCGCTGTCAGGAACCTGCGCCGCGCATGACTCATCGGCGCGGGCGGGCCGCCTGCGGGGAGCAGTCGCCCTGCCTCGGTCTCGTACGAGTCGATCAGGGGCGCCAGGTCGCCCTGTCGCCAGACCCTCTCCGCTCGCCGCGGGGGCGTGAACGCCTGGGCGATCTGTTCCGGTCCGGGGCGCAGTCCGGGCTCCTTGGCGAGGCAGGGAGCGATGAGGGTACGCAGCGGCTCGGGGACGTGCGACAACTGGGGTTCACCGTGCACGACTTCGTACTGCACGGCGGCGACATGACTGCCCGTGAAGGCGCGTTGTCCGCTTGCGGCGTACACCAGTACAGCGCCCAGGGAGAAGACATCGCCGGCCGGGCCCACCCGGTGGCCGAGCACCTGCTCGGGCGCACCGTATCCGGGTGTGACGGGAATCTGCCCCGTGGTCGTCAGGGTGAGACCGTGTTCCGGTCGGGCGATGCCGAAGTCGATGACGCGGGGTCCGCCCGAAGTCAGCACGATGTTCGCCGGCTTGAGGTCACGGTGCACGAGACCGGCGGCATGGATGTCGTGCAGGGCGCGGGCCAGGGCCGCAGCCAGGACGTACGCGGTCGGGCCGTCGAGCGGGCCATGGGCGTCGACTGCCTCCTCCAGGTTGGGGCCGGCCAGGAACTCGCTGGCGATCCAGGGACGCCCGCCCTCGACCTGCGCGTCCAGCACCCGGGCCACGCCCTTGCCGGTGACGGACCGTGCGGTCTGGGCCTCGCGGACGAAGCGCTGCGCGAGCTGCTGGTCGTGCGACAGCTCGGGCCGAAGCGATTTCACCGCGGCGCGGCGGCCGTCGCCGTCCTGCCCGAAGTAGACCTTGCCCATCCCGCCCTCGCCCAGCACACCGAGGAGACGATAGGGGCCGAGCCGGAGCGGGTCTCCTGGGCCGAGCGGTTTCATGGGGTGTCCTTGTCGCGAGGCGGGTCGGGCGGGCCGAAGGGGCGGGCGTGCTTCATGCCGTGGACGCGGCGGTGGAGTGTCATCCGTCCAGACGCAGGGCCTCCACCACACGGTCTCCACCATTGCCGACGAGCGTGCGCTTGTCGGCGGCGAGAGCGAAGTTGCGGATCGGCGTCTCCAGCGACCGTACGTACTTTCGGGTGCTCAGATCGATCACCCCCAATCCGGAGGCGTCCCCGTAGTAAAGATGCGTCCTGCCGTGGACGGGCGGCGCGACCGTGGTCGATGCGTTGTCCTTCGAGACCGGCACTTCCCAGAGGAGCTCGCCGCGCTTCGCGTCCACGGCGACGATTCCCCGGCTGCCCTCGGCGGCGTAGACCACGCCGTCCCGTACGGCAGGGGGGCCGTAACGGTCGTCGCCGTCCGCGGAGCTTCCGAAAAGGCGGTCGCGGCCGAACTCCCAGACCACCGCGCCGGTGGACAGGCTGATCGCCTGGAGTACGCGCGACCCGAGGTACACATGTGATCCGTCGTTCGCGAGCTGCCCGCCGGTGGCCACCGGCATAGAAACCTCGGAAGCTGCTTCAGGCAGGGTCGTCCGCCACAACACGTTGCCCGAACGGGTGTCGAACGCGGTAAGCATGAGGTCGTACGACGTCTCTCCCAGGATGAGCCGGTTCCCGATGGCCTTGGCGAAGCCACTGCTGTAGCCGGTTCCCTTCTTGCCCTTCTTGAGGGGGACGCGCCAACGAACGGTCCCCGACGAGGCGTTCACGGCGTGCAGGTGCCAGTCGTACACATCCGGCGTGTCGCTCCCGGCCGCAACATAGACGCTTCCGGCGGATGCGTGGACGAGGTCCGTGCGGCCGGTCGAGGGCGGCAGCTTGAAATCGGACTGGTCGGCGAGGGTACGGGCCGGCTGGCCGGTGGCCGGATCGATCGATACGAGTGAATGCTCCGCCGTCGTCTTGCCGACGAGCCAGTAGAGCCGGGAACCGTCCGTGGCGGCCCGGGAATCGAACAGCGTCGGGAAGTACATCCAGAGCTCTCTGCCGTCGGCCGGGTCCAGACCCCGCAGCTGGCCACCGGTAGTCACCACAATGGTCTTGCCCACGAAGAGCGGTGGCAGCGCATCGTCGGCCTTGGACGGATCGGTCGTCCACAGGACGCGCCACGGACCTTCCGTGTTCCGGGCCGTCGGTGAGGCGGCGGGGCTCGTCCCCGCAGCGGACGGTGATTTCGCGTCTTTCGCCTCGAACCAGCTCGGCCGGAACCACAGTCCGGCGCCCGCGACCGCCGCTCCGGCCGTCGCCAGCCCGGCGATGGACAGGACCTTGCGCCGCGACATGCCCGTACCGCGCCCGGACCCCGACGGGTCGGACCCTGTGACGGGCTGCTCCGGCGACGCCGCCGGAAGGCGTTCGGGCCGGAACTGCCAGACCTTCGCCGCGCGACGGGCGATCTCCGAGAGGAGAGCGGGAGGGAGATGGTCCGCAAACTCGCCGTGCCCGTCGTGGAGCGCGGCGGCCAGTTCCTGTGTGGTCGGGCGCGCGGAGGGGGCCTTCGCGAGGCACCGGGTCAGGATCGGGACCAGAGCAGTCGGTACGCCGGTCAGGTCCGGTTCCGCATACCGGACCCGGTACAGCAGGTCGGCCGGTTGCCCACTGCCGAAGGGACCGTGGCCCGAGGCAGCGAAGACGAGGACACCAGCGAGCGCGAAGACGTCACCGGCCGGTGTGTGTTCCTGATCGCTCGCCTGTTCCGGGGACATGAAGGCAGGCGTACCGGCCGCTGCTCCCACGCGGGTGAGGCGGTCGTCGCCGATCGCGCGGGCGATGCCGAAGTCAATGACCTTCGGCCCGTACGCGGTGATCATGATGTTGGACGGCTTCAGGTCGCGATGCACCACATCCGACCCGTGCAGCTGCCCGAGCGCTCCGCACAGCGCCGCGCCCACGGCCCGCACGGTGACCTCGGGAAGCGGTCCGCACAGGGAGACCGCGTCGTCCAAGGGCGGGCCGAGCACGTACTCCGTCGCCAGCCAGGGCGTCTCGGCGAGCGGATCGGCATCGATGACCTGTGCGCCGTGCTGGCCCCCGATGACGCGGGCGGCGTCGGTTTCGAGGCGGAAGCGGGTGCGGAAGGTGGTGTCGGCGGCGATGTGTGCGTGCACGGTCTTGAGGGCGACCGTACGTCCGCCGGGGGAGCGCGCTAGATAGACGGTTCCCATTCCGCCGCTGCCGAGCCGGGCGACCAGCCGGTAGGCGCCGATGTGCTGAGGGTCTTCGTGGAGCAAAGGCTTGATCATCGGTCAGCTTCCGAGTGGCGGGAGGACGTCGGCCGCGAGGACTTCCGCGGACTGGCGCGCGATCGCCGCGATCACCCGGCCGGGCAGCTGCATCCGGTTCGCTTCCGATCCCGAGTCCAGGACGGTGGCGACAGGTGATGTGGGCGGGGCAGGTGACGCGGGCGAGAGTGCCTGCAGTACGTCGATCGCCCGAGGGCGGGCCGCAGGGTCGCGGGACAGACAGGCCGGTACGAGCGAACGCAGTATGACGGGCAGTTCGTCCCGGTCGGGAACTGTGTGGCCAGTGGCCGCGTACGCGAGTACAGCGCCCAGTGCGTAGACGTCGCCCGGCGGCCGGGGGCGCCCGCCCGTGGCCTGTTCGGGCGGGAGGCTACCGGGCTCGAGGCCGGGGAGCCCCGCGCGCGGCTGTCCGTCCTCGGCTGCGGTCCGTACTGCGCCGAAGCAGGTGAGCCGCGGGCCGTCCCCGGCCAGCAATACGGCGGTGGGGGACACCCCGGCGTAGGTCAATCCGGAGGCATGGGCGGTGGCCAGCGTCTCTGCCAGGCAGAGGCCCAGAGTCCGCAGCGTGTCTTCGGTGAACGGCCCCCCATGGACGGCCAGAGCCGTCGGAAGAGGGACGGCCGGCACGTAGGGGCGCGCACACCACGTGGGCATGCCGGGTTCCGCGTACTCGGTGACGGGGGCGAACCAGGGGCCGAGATGGCATCGGGCGGCCTGAGCCTCGATGAGGAAGCGGGCGGAAGCAGCGTCGTCGAGCGGGACACTGACCACGGAAGTCTTGTCGCCGTCCGCGTTGCGTGCGATGAAACGCCGCTCGGGGACGGGCAAGGCGCCGGGGCCGGCCGGATCCAGCCTCGTGATGACGGTGTAGGGGCCGATCTGCCGGGCGGAGGTGCGGCGCGGCTGTTGCATGTAACGGAAATCCCCCCGGACGTCATCAGAACAATGGCAGCCTACTCAGGCGATGTCCTGTCCAAGGGAGCCTACTCAAGCGGCTTGCGCGGGGGGACGGAGGGCGCAGTGGCCCCGGTGGGCGATGACATCCGGCAGTATCCCGTCGGCCTCGCGGAGGGGTCGATGCCCGTCCGCGAGGCCCACGCAGGGTCGGCTTCTCCGAACGGCCCCAGCAGGCGGCTGCGGAGTAGCGTGACTCTGCGACTCTGTGACGCGGCTGGTCGGCCTGGTACGGGTGAGGGGGCGTGCCGTGTGCGACGTAGCTTCGCCGGAGCACATGGCCTCGCCAAGTCGACGCCTCTCGGTGACGATTCGCGGTGGTGCCCGTCTGCCATGTCCTGTCCCGGGAAGACCATTCCCTCTGCCATTTCCGCACCGGCCGGAGCCGGGAAGCGGCCCGGCCTTACGCCCCAGCACTCACGCGACGGCAGGCAGTTCGGAGGGGATGACGGGAGATGTCGTGCACCCCATCTCCTCCGTCACCGATTGGGCGAACGTCCTCAGCAGCTCCCACCGGAGCTCAGCCCCCAGATCCGCTCCCGTCACCTGGAACTGGAGCGGCAGACCGGTCGACTGCGACGCAGCTGCTCCCGGCACCGCACATGCCGCGACCAACTGCATCCGGGCCGGGCCGGGTTCCGGTGCCACGTACACCAGCCCGTTCACCTGACGCCACGTGCGGCCGACCTTCGGATCGTCCATTGACTCGAGTGACAGCGCGGACCACTTCACCGACACGTCCACGGTGCCACTCGGCTGATCCCCCTCGAACGCGTCCAGGCGGCAGCCGGTGTAGGAGGTGTGCATCAGATCGGACTCCTGCCACTTCTCGGCCTCCTTCACGAGAGCAGCCGCCAGTGCATCCGCCTGCGGTGTCCCGCTCACCTCGACATCGTTTCCGCCTGTCGCCTTCACGGCCGCCTCCACGTTCTCGGCGCCGAGCAACGACTTGCACCGGCCGAGTTCCGGGGATTCCGCCCGGTCCTCCCCCTTGGAGCATCCCGACAGGAGAATGCCGACGACAACCGGAACCGCGAAAGTCCACAGCCGACTTGAGTTGCGCAACGTCATGACTTGACCCTCCCCTGGTCGCCGGCCGCAGTTTTGCCGTTACCGTAGGACGTTTCGATATCCACAGCAAGCTGCTTCCATCGCGGACCGGCCCCGGCGGATGTCGATACCGCCGCCCGCCTCACCCCACCTCCGGAGCCAACTGCGCCATCACCAGCCCGTGCAGCAGCTCCGCATCCACGAACTCCCCTTCCCTCGGCGCCCCGCACCGCCAGCTCAGCGGGTACGTGTTGCCGTCCGGTGCGGGGATGCCCACGTACTGGTCCCGGGCAGCCGGCCCGAAGCACCTGGCGCCCGGCGGCCAGTCGTACTCCTTGCTCGACCCGGGCGGGATCAGGAAGTACGTCCACCGGGCGCCCGCGATCTCCCTTACGACCGGCCCCGGTTCGCCTTCGGTGAGCGTTCCGAGGTGCTGCAGTACTGCCTCGCCCCGTACGCCCCGCAGCCGGATGGCGTCGAAGTGGATGCCGGTCAGGTGGAGTTGGAGTCCGGCGGCGGGTACCCATTCGGGGCGTTTCTTGCTCGTCATGACCCCAAGCATCCCGACGGCTGCATAGCGTGACCAGGAGGACGCGGTCCACATCGACGCGATGTGGGGAGGGCGAGGGTGGCTGTGGGGACGAGTGGTGAGCCGTCGCAGGTCCGGCGGCTCGTGGGCGAACTGATCCGTATCCATCGGGTGCGGGCCGGGCTCACGCAGAAAGACGCGGCGGACAAGCTGTTGATCTCGGAGTCGCTGATGGGGGCGGTCGAGCGGGCGGAGCGCATTCCGTCGCTGGAACTGCTGGCCGACGCGGACCGGGTCTTCGTCGCGGGCGGTGCGCTGAAGGCGTGCATCGAGCTGATCGACGAGGAGAAGTACCCGGCGAAGTTCCTGGACTGGGCGCGGCTGGAACGGCAGGCGCGGGTCATCAGTGCGTACGAGACGATGCTGATCCCGGGGCTGCTCCAGACGGAGGCGTACGCGTACGCCCTGTACCGGGCACGCAAACCCGCGTACACCGAAGACGAGATCGTCCGGCACGTCGAAGCGCGACTGGAACGGCAGGCAGTGCTGATGCGCACGCCGCCGCCGTACGTCGGGTTCGTCATCGAGGAGTCGATCCTGGACCGGACGCTCGGCGGCGCGGAGGTGCTGAAGGAACAGTTGCTGCATCTGCTGGAGTGCGTGCGGCGAATGAACCACCTGACGGTGCAGGTGATGCCTTCGGATCAGCACACCCACGCGGGATTGATGGGGCCGATGCAGTTGATGTGTACGGCGGAAGGCCGCAATCTGGTGTACGTGGAGGCGCAGGGCGACGATAGGTTGATCTCCAGGCCGGAGCAGGTGGGAGACACGTTCGACCTCTTCGGCATCCTGCGGGCCCAGGCGCTCAACCCCTGGAAGTCGGCGGAGATCATCGAAACGAAGGCGAGGCAACTGTGACCACCACCGGGCCCGAGCTCTCCTGGTTCAAGTCCAGCTACAGCGGCAACGAGGGCGGCGCCTGCGTCGAAGTCGCCTACGACTGGCGCAAGTCCAGCTACAGCAACAACGAGGGCGAGGCCTGCGTAGAGGTGGCCACCTGCCCCCACACCGTCCACGTCCGCGACTCCAAGGTCACCGACGGCCCCACGTTTGCCGTCGCCCCCGCCGCCTGGACCGCCTTCCTGGCGGGTGCCGTCGCGGGATGACCGCGAGCGTGTTGCGAGCTGCTGATCCCGGCCCCGCCGTCGTCCTCATCACGGGCGTGATGGCCTCCGGGAAGTCCACCGTTGCCCAGGCCCTCGCCGAGCGGCTGCCGCGGGCGGTTCATGTGCGGGGGGATGTCTTTCGGCGGATGGTGGTGTCGGGGCGGGCCGAGATGGTGCCGGGGGCGTACGAGGAGGCTGCTGCGCAGCTTCGGCTCCGGTACCGGTTGTCCGCGATGACGGCCGATGCGTACGCGGGTGAGGGCTGGACCGCGGTGGTGCAGGACGTGGTGCTGGGGGAGGAGTTGGCCGGGTACGTCGGTCTCGTGCGGACCCAGCCGTTGTACGTCGTCGTGCTCGCGCCCGAGCCGCGTGCCGTTGCTGAGCGGGAGGCGGGGCGGGGCAAGAGCGGTTACGGGGCCGGGTGGACGGTCGAGTCGCTGGACCGGGTGCTGCGGGAGGAGACGCCCCGGATCGGGCTCTGGCTGGACACGACCGGGCAGACCGTGGAGCAGACGGTCGACACGGTCCTCGCGGAGCTCGGCCGGGCGCGGGTGGTGGGAGCGGCGGAGAGCTGAAGCGGCTGGAGGGCCCCGATACATTCGGCCGTTCTATTCAGCCTCAGGTCAGGTCATGACTTCATCGACGGAACACCGCGGGGAATTCTGGAAGCGCCCTCACACCCAAGCTCCTTGGCAACGTACCGAGCGGTGTCCCCCACCAGTTCCGCCAGATGGACCGCAGCCTGCCCATCTCGTGGCCTGTCCAGGCCCTGGTACCGCGCCAAACGCACTTTGAGCCACTCTCCCGAAGCTGACCTACCGCGACAGGACACATAGAGCTCCGCATCGATCTCGTTCGTGTATCCCTTCGACTGCCCCAGCTGAATGGCGGTATCACCGGATCTCCCAGTCCCACGTGCCCACAGATCAGACACCGACCACCTGGAGCTGAAGACGATGGACTGACCTCCGGCACTCACATTGCACCAGACCTCTGGCTCCTCCCCCTTGCTGAATTTGTTGCCCGACCTCTCCTTGTACGGTGTGCCCTCCTTCGGGAGCACCGCTGCCGCAGCACTGCCGGGAAGCGCGCCCCCGCAGATCCGCTCAGGCACTTCCACTGTTGAATCTCCGTACGTCCACCACCAGACCCCACCACCGATCAAGGCCAGCACAATGCTGCCGGCCACAAGAGCCCGGCCGTGGCGCGACCAGCCCGCGACGCCACGCCGCGTCTGCACCTCAGGCATCCCTCACCCCTCGCTCTTCGGAGGGGGGTTGTACCCGCTTCCCCTGTCTGTGCCTTCGTGGTTCCCGGCGTTGGCCGCACTCTCGGCGTCGTCACCGAACTTCTTCTGTTCCTCCACGGACAGGCCCGCCTCCCGGGCTCCGAGCTCCGCCGCGTCCCTTGCGGCGAGAGCAGTGACCTGACGCTGTTTGTCCAGAAAGTCGTCCGAGACCTTGTTGGCTTCCTCTCCGGAGTCCTTCGCATACTTCTCAGTGACGCTTTCCTTGATGTCCTCGACGACCCAGGCCAGCGGAGCGCCTACGCCGGTGGCCTCCAGCGGCTTGCTGATGACGCCGAACCCGCGGTCCGCCCACTTGGCGCCGTCCTTGAGACCGTCGTTGAAGTCCTTGTCCCCGGCCGTCTTCTCGACATACATCGCTTCCACGCGGGCTTCCGTCACGATGCCCGCGACGGTCGCTCCCGGCTTGGTGAAGGTCGCCACATCCTGGCGCACGTCGCCGAAATCCTGCTGCTTGCCTCCGTCGACGTACTTGTCGGCCACGCCGTTGATGAGGTCGGTCGTCGTGGCCTGCTGGGCGTTGATGATCGCGCCGTAGGCATCGGGATCCTTGCCGATGCTTCCGAGGAAGTTCAGCAGCGGCCCGCCGTTCAGGTCCGACAGACCGGCATCCACGCCATGGGTCTCGATACGCGACGCGCCCATCCCTTTCTGGAAGTCCCTCATGTACTCGGCGGTCATGTTGCCCAGGCTGTCGTTCATCGGCGCCAGCACGCCACTCTTGCCCTCCGGCTTGATCGCGATCAGTTCGCTGCCGGAGTCGCTGCCGAACTTCTCCACCACCCGGTGCATGAGCTGCGACTGCTCCTCCGAGTGAGGGATCGGCTTTGTGGCAATGGTGTCGTCGTCGTACGCGCGGCCCGAGACCGCTGACTCCAGCGCGTGCCCGAGCGCGTCAGGGCCCGATTCCTTTGCCTTCTCGGCCGCCTTGTCCCACGCGTCCTGAGCATCTCCGTCGCCGATCTGCGGAGCTGTCTCGGAACGGTCGTCGAACCAGTCGTAGTCCTTGTCCGTGAACATGTCGAAGTAGTCGGCGTGTGTCTTGCCGTCCAGCCCGTCCATCGGCTTGAGGTCTTTGAGGTAAATGTTCCAGTCAGCGTCCTCACGAAGGTTCCAGTTGTCCAGGTTCGCCGTGCTGTATCCACCGCCGACCTGGCGCTCGAAGTACGCCTTGTCCATCTTCTGGCCATCGCGGTCGTACGGCGTCATCTTGCCGTCGAAGAAGTCCTTCGACGCCTCCGGGCTGTGTCCGAGGCCTTCCAGGATTCCGGTCATGGCGTTGAAGCCACTCCCACCGCCCTGACCGGTGGGATTGAGGCTCAGCCCGATGTACGGCTCGTTCTGGGGCACGCTCCGCTTCCAGATATCCGGGTCAGCGGCCTGAAGCTGTGCGGCGTGTTCGGCGATCGGGGTCAGGAAGCGTCTGTCGTACTCGCCGTAACGGAGGATATTGCTGAGCACTTGGTAGCCGTATGGCTGGTAGTTGGCGCGGCGGCCGGTGTCGACGTCGACGAGACTCGAACCGACCTTGCGGAGGTCCGTCTGCCATTTCTCCGACAGATGAGGCTTGTGGTCCGGGTCGGTTGCCGTGGCCAGAGCGAACCCGAGATCCTTCTGCAGCCCCTGGACGGCTGCGATCCTGGTTTTGCTGTCGCCCTCGGAGTTCAGCGTCAGATCAGCGAAGAACTCGACGCTCCGCTCCGGCCCCAGCCCCTGGTAGAACGCCGTCGTGAAGTCGGGGGAATTGCGGAAATCGTGGACGAGACGGTCCAATTCCTTGAGTTCCGCATCAGTGGCTCCGTCGCCCTTGGTGGCGATCTCGACGGCACGAGCGGCGTTCATCTCGCCCGTACTGCCGTACTTGGGGGCGTCGGCCTGGTACGGGTCGTCGCCCAGGTTGGCGCGCAGCGTCTTCGCGACGTCCTGGTCGGCCTGATCCGCCGCTTCCACAAGAACACGGATGCGGTCCTCTATGTGCGCGATGTCCCGCTGCTCCTTGCGTACGAGCAGCTGATAGTCCGGATCGTGCTTGCCGGCCGCATCAACGTTCTCCGCCAACGGTTTCGACGCCCGTACCGTTCCGGTCGCACTCACCGTGACCCTGCGCGCCGGCGCTTCCTCGTCGACGACCTTCTTCAGATCGTCCTGGGTCTTCTTGAAGGCTTCGTATCCCTCACTCATCACCTGCGCCAGGCCCTTCGCCGACTTCGCCATGTCGTCGAATTCCTTGGCGGTCTTACTGATGAAGGTCCTGGACACATCGGCATTGACACCTGCCCAGGATGCCTTCTCGGATTTGGCCCGCATGCCGTCACGAGCCTCTTTCGCGAGGGTCTGGAGATGTGTCGCCATCTTCGCCCAGTCGTCCACCGCTGATTTCATCCTGCTCAGCGGGAGTCGGTACAGGTCGTCAAAGCTGAGCGCCATGATCTCCCCCAGGCGTCGGCTGCTCGGTCAGCTCGCACGCAGTTGCGATCACCGCGAACCCGAAGAGGCTACGAGCCGGGAGACCGACAACCCAGGAAGATGATCAGTTCTTGATGCGTTCCGTACGGTCGGATAGGTGGCAGGTACTCGCCTCACCCAGGACGTTGCTACTTGAAGTACTCATTGAGTCGCGAAACGGGCGCCGCGGAACCATCGCGGCCGCGAAGCTCCGCAGCAATGAGTTCATCGTCCTTGGCGTGCGACTTCTTCGTGAAGTCCAGATGGTTGGAGATATGGGCACAGGCCTGCAACAGCGACTTGGTACGTGTCGTCCAGAGCTCCACCGCGGACTCCATCACCGGACCCGTCGCGAAATGGTGGCTCTTCAAGGCAGCAGCAGCCTGCATCGTGGAGCCTGCGCCGTTCTTGCTCATGCCTGCCCCGGCAATATCCGCCTGCTTGCCGAGGTGGCCGTGCAGGACAAACGCATCATGGCCGACCGCCCCCAGATCGTCCTGATGCACCACAAGGTCGCCTCTGCTGCTGCCGCCCGTACCGGTCGGCAGCTGGTTCAGGCGAGTGCGCGCCGCATGCCTCTCCGCTGCTTCGGCCTTGGCCTGTTCCCACTCGTTCCACGTCATACCTGAGCTCTCTTCCCCCGGGCGCCCGGCAGGGCGCTGCCTCAGCGAGGTCTCAACGTAGCAACGCCCCCCGGGCGAGGCCGGTCCCGCTGCCTTCTTCGCAGTCACATGTGTTCTATGGAGGAAAGCCCGGGATGCCCATTCTCAGCACTCGGGTCGGTTGGGTCCCGGTCATCGGCAGGACGGCACCACCTATGCGCGCGCTAACCTCGGCTCGCAACAACACTTCTCTCCGCGAGGGCTTACTGGCGGACGAACGGTCAGTCCCCAAGGGCCGTGACTGCGGCCACGTTTGACGAGCGTCGCGACCGGCGTTTCCGGTGCGGCGGGAAGGCGGCGCCGATATGGCCCAGCGGGATGCGAAGCGTGACGCGCGGGAGGAGCCCGGTCCTGCCGTCGTCCTCATCACCGGTGTGATGGCGTCCGGGAAGTCCGCCGTTGCCCAGGCTCTCGCCGAGAGGTTGCCGCGGGCGGTTCATGTGCGGGGGGATGTCTTCCGGCGGATGGTGGTGTCGGGGCGGGCCGAGATGGTGCCGGGGGCGTATGAGGAGGCTGTCGCCCAACTCCGGCTCCGGTACCGGCTGTCGGCGATGACGGCCGATGCGTACGCGGGTGAGGGCTGGACCGCGGTGGTGCAGGACGTGGTGCTGGGGGAGGAGCTGTCCGCGTATGTCGAGCGCGTGCGGACCCGGCCGCTGTACGTCGTCGTGCTCGCTCCCGATCCGCGAGTCGTTGCCGAGCGGGAGGCCGGGCGGAGCAAGAGCGGTTACGGGCCCGGGTGGACGGTCGAGGCGCTGGACCGGGTGCTGCGGGAGGAGACGCCGCGGATCGGGCTCTGGCTGGACACGACCGGGCAGACCGTGGAGCAGACGGTCGACACGGTCCTCGCGGAACTCGAACGGGCGCGGGTGGTGGGAGCGGCGGAGAGCTGAAGCGGCTGGAGGGCCCCGATACATTCGGACCTAATGTCTTATTTAACAACAATTCCTATATGGTTGGTGCGGTAACGCACCAACCGGAGGAGTCAGCCGCATGAGCAATCTGTTCGTCATCGCCTACGACGATCTCGCCACCGCCGACCAGGTCCGGGACAAGCTGCTGTCCATGAACCGCGAGCACCTCGTCGAGCTGGAGGACGTCGTCGTCGTCGAACGGCGTGAGAAGGACGGCAAGATCAAGCTGCATCAGGCCGTCAACCACGTGGGTACCGGTGCCGTGGGCGGCGCGCTGTGGGGGAGCGTCATCGGGCTGCTCTTCCTCGCGCCGTTCCTCGGTGCCGCGGTGGGCGCCGCGGCCGGCGCCGCCGGAGGGTCCGCCGTCGACACCGGTGTCAACGACGACTTCATGAAGGAGCTGAGCGCCAATCTCCGGCCCGGCGCCGCCGCCGTCTTCGTGCTCGTCAAGACGTCCGTCCGCGACAAGGTCGTCCCCGAGATCGTCAAGTTCGGCGGTCAGCTCGTGCAGACCTCGCTCAGCAAGGAGGACGAGGCGCAGCTGCGGGAAATGATGAAGGAAGCGTTCAAGGAAGAGCCGACGATCGCCTCCTGATCTCCGGACCATACGAGAGAAGGCGACTGCCCGCGCCGCGCGCAGGGTGGTCGCCTTTCGTATGTGGGGACCCGGTGCAGATCAGGGTTCCCCGCGGAAGTACCCCGTCCTTGTCGAACTCGGCGAATCCAAGCCGGTACCCGAAGACGTCGCCGACCGCCGCGAAGCGCTGAAGGAATTCATCAACGGTTTCGTACCGTCCGCGCTCAAGGCCCAGGGCTGTTCCCGAAAAACGCCGACGCTCGCCCGGCGCGACAGATGACGCGTGCTGGGCGGGCGCACTGCGTGGAGGCCGTGACCGGATTCGAACCGGTGTAACTCGAGTTGCAGTCGAGCCCCTGAACCACTCGGGCACACGGCCGTGTGTTCCTCGTTGTGGTTCGACCGTAGGGCCGGGTGTCCGCGCTGCTCAAGAGTGCGGGGCGGGCCGCAATGCGACTGCCATACCGCGTTCACGATCGGCGTCTGTCTCCGCCCGCGCGGCTTGTCGCGGTCCTACGACCAACGTACGAGCGGCGGACCGTCTCGCGACAGGGGCCACATGAGATCTTGCCCCTTACTCTTGGGCTCATGAGTGCCCTGGAACCACGAGACGCCGGTACCGATACCGGCACCGCCGTCGAAGCGGCGATATCGGTCCCGCCCGCCGAATCCGAAGGGGTGCTCGGGCGGACCTACCGGGCGCTCAGTGTCGGCATCGTCTCCGTCGTGTTCCTGATCGCCTTCGAGGCGACGGCCGTGGGGACCGCGATGCCGGTCGCCGCCCGTGAGCTGCACGGCATCCCGCTCTATGCGTTCGCGTTCTCCGCGTACTTCACTACCAGCCTGTTCGCCATGGTTCTCTCCGGGCAGTGGGCGGACCGGCGCGGGCCGCTGGCGCCGCTCGCCACCGGGATCAGTGCGTTCGGGGCGGGGCTGCTGCTGTCGGGCACGGCGGGCAGCATGTGGATGTTCATCGCCGGGCGGGCCGTCCAGGGGCTCGGCGGCGGGCTGGTGATCGTGGCGTTGTACGTGGTGATCAGCCGGGCCTACCCGGAGCGTCTGCGGCCGTCGATCATGGCCGCGTTCGCCGCGAGCTGGGTGATCCCGTCCGTCGTCGGGCCGCTCGCCGCCGGGAGTGTGACCGAGCACCTGGGGTGGCGGTGGGTCTTCATCGGCATCCCCGTACTGGTGGTGTTCCCGCTGGCGCTCGCGCTGCCCGCGATCCGGCGCCGGGCGTCGGGGCCGGCCGACCCTGCGGCGCCCGTCGAGCCGTACGACCGGCGCCGCATCCTCCTTGCGCTCGGGATCTCGCTGGGGGCGGGGCTGCTCCAGTACGCCGGGCAGGAGCGGAACTGGTTTGCGCTGCTTGTGGCCGTCGTCGGGTTCGGGCTGCTCGTCCCGGCCGTGCGCGGGCTGCTGCCCCCGGGCACCGGCCGGGCGGCGCGCGGGCTGCCGTCGGTGGTGCTGCTGCGCGGGGTGGCGGCCGGGTCGTTCATCGCCGCCGAGTCGTTCGTACCGCTGATGCTGGTGACCCAGCGCGGACTGAGCCCGACGATGGCCGGGCTCTCGCTCGCGGCCGGGGGCGGGACCTGGGCGCTCGGTTCCTACGTGCAGTCCCGGCCGCGGCTCGAACCGTACCGGGAGCGTCTGATGGTGGGCGGCATGGTGCTGGTCGCCGCGGCGATCGCGGCCGCGCCGTCCGTGCTGATCGACTGGGTGCCGGTCTGGACCGTGGCCGTGGCGTGGGCCTTCGGGTGCTTCGGCATGGGCATGGTGATCGCATCGACGAGCGTGCTGCTGCTGAAGCTGTCGGCGCCGGAGGAGGCGGGGGCGAACTCGGCCGCTCTCCAGATCTCCGACGGGCTGTCGAACGTCCTGCTGCTGGCCGCGGGCGGAGCCGCCTTCGCCGCGCTCGGCGGCGGTGCGGTGGGGGCCGTGCACGGGGCGGCGGAGGCGGGGGCCTCCGGGGCCCACCCGGGGGCGTTCGCGGTGGTCTTCCTGCCGATGGCCGGGGTGGCGCTGGTGGGGGCGTGGGTGGCGACGCGGGTGCGGACAAAGCCTTAATGCCGCGTGGTACCACGCGGTACCATCCGTACATGGCTGGCCTGAATCTGCGGCTCACCGAAGAAGAGCTGGACGCACTGCGTGCGCGCGCCGAGTCGGAGGGGCGGAGCATGCAGTCGTTCGCCCACGACGCGGTGATCACCGCCATAAACGAACACTCGCGCCTCTTCGACGAGGCCGCGGACCACGTGCTGAAGGTGAGTGAGGAGCTCAACCGGAGGCTCGCCTGATGAAGTACCTGACACTTCCCGAGCTGCTCAGCCTCGCCGAGCGCCTCGGGGCCGCCGAGGTGCGCGACTACGGGCTGCTGGATTCGGCACTCGGCCGCCCGCAGGCGAGTGTGTTCGGCCAGGACGCCTATCCGGACGTGTGGCAGAAGGGCGCGGCTCTCATGGAGTCCCTGGCGCGCAACCGTGCGCTCGTCGATGGCAACAAGCGCATCGCCTGGTATGCGACCTGGGTCTTCCTGCACATCAACGGGCATCGCCTGAGCGCGGACTTCGATGTCGACGAGGCCGAGAAGTTCGTGCTGGACGTGTGCCAGGGGGCCCTCGACATGCCCAGGATCGCGGAACGGCTCCCCGGGTTCGCCGCGTAACGCCGTTCTGTGAAGAGGGTCTCAGCGGCGCCGAACCACCGCTCGTTCATACGGGGTTCCAGCCGGGCCCCCGGTAGGGTGGCCCGGTTGTCGTATCGCGTACGAGTCCGTCCCGGCCCGTACGGACAGCGCCCCACGTACCCGAGAGACCCGAACCGGAGACCGTGACTACTACCGCCTCCCACCACCTCTCACCCGCCTTTCCCGGCCGCGCCCCCTGGGGCACGGCCGGCAAGCTGCGAGCCTGGCAGCAGGGCGCCATGGAGAAGTACATCCAGGAGCAGCCGCGCGACTTCCTCGCGGTCGCCACCCCCGGCGCAGGGAAGACCACCTTCGCGCTGACCCTCGCGTCATGGCTGCTGCACCACCACGTGGTGCAGCAGGTCACCGTCGTCGCGCCGACCGAGCACCTGAAGAAGCAGTGGGCCGAGGCCGCGGCCCGGATAGGGATCAAGCTCGACCCCGAGTACAGCGCGGGCCCGCTGAGCAAGGAGTACGACGGCGTCGCGGTCACCTACGCGGGTGTCGGCGTCCGGCCGATGCTGCACCGCAACCGGTGCGAGCAGCGCAAGACCCTCGTGATCCTCGACGAGATCCACCACGCCGGTGACTCGAAGTCCTGGGGCGAGGCCTGCCAGGAGGCGTTCGACCCGGCCACCCGTCGCCTCGCGCTCACCGGTACGCCGTTCCGGTCCGACACCAACCCGATCCCCTTCGTCGTGTACGAGGAGGGGAACGACGGCATCCGGCGCTCCTCGGCCGACTACACCTACGGCTACGGCAACGCGCTCGCCGACGGCGTCGTCCGGCCCGTGATCTTCCTCAGTTACAGCGGCAACATGCGCTGGCGCACCAAGGCCGGTGACGAGATCGCCGCCCGGCTCGGCGAGCCGATGACCAAGGACGCCATCGGGCAGGCCTGGCGTACCGCGCTGTCGCCCACAGGGGACTGGATCCCCAATGTGCTGAGCGCCGCCGACAAGCGGCTGACCGAGGTGCGCAAGGGCATTCCGGATGCGGGTGGGCTCGTCATCGCCACCGATCAGGAGTCGGCGCGCGAGTACGCCAAGATCCTCAAGAGGGTCACGGGCGAGAAGGCCACCGTGGTCCTCTCCGACGAGAAGGCCGCGTCGAAGAAGATCGACCAGTTCAGCGAGGACGAATCGCGCTGGATGGTCGCGGTCCGCATGGTGTCCGAGGGCGTCGACGTGCCGCGCCTCGCCGTGGGCGTGTATGCCACCACCATCTCCACGCCGCTCTTCTTCGCGCAGGCCGTCGGCCGTTTTGTGCGCTCGCGCAGGCGCGGCGAGACCGCTTCCGTCTTCGTGCCGACCATTCCGATGCTCCTCGACTTCGCCAACGAGATGGAGGTCGAACGGGACCACGTCCTCGACAAGCCCAAGAAGGGCAGCGACGAGGAGAATCCGTTCGCGGAGGAGGACAAGCTCCTCGCCGACGCCGAGAAGCTGGAGGACGAGGAGACCGAGGAGCAGCTGCCCTTCGAGGCCCTCGAATCCGACGCGGTCTTCGACCGGGTGCTGTACGACGGTGCCGAATTCGGCATGCAGGCACACCCCGGGAGCGAGGAGGAGCAGGACTACCTGGGGATTCCGGGGCTCCTGGAACCCGATCAGGTGCAGTTGCTGCTCCAGAAGCGGCAGACCCGGCAGATCGCGCACAGCCGCCAGAAGCCGGCCGGGGACGCCGATCTGCTGGAGAAGCCGGCCGAGGCGCGGCCGGTGGTCACGCACAAGCAGCTGCTGGGGCTGCGCAAGCAGCTCAACACGATGGTGTCGGCGTACACGCATCAGAGCGGCAAGCCGCACGGTGTGATCCACACCGAGCTACGGCGGGTGTGCGGCGGGCCGCCGAGTGCGGAGGCCACGGCCGGGCAGATCCAGCAGCGGATCAAGAAAGTGCAGGAGTGGGCCACCCGTATGACCTGAGGTGGATTTCGCGAAGTGCCGGCCCGGAGCGGGGACAGCGGTCCTGGCTCCGGGCCGGCGTCGTTCGTGCGGATCGGGTGCGGCTGCCGAACGAACGACTGCCGAACGAACGACTGCCGGACGAACGGCTACCAGACGAACGGTGCGGACTGGCTGGCCGTGGCCACACACGGAACCGTGGCCGACGTCGGGGACGAGGCCACGATCTGCAGTGACCAGTTGGTGGCGCTCGGGGGAGTGGCCAGCACCACGGAATTCGTGCTGTCACCCGCCGCCAGGGTGCCGGAGGTGAGCTTCAGCGGGCCCAGGGTGATCGGGTTGCCGCCGCTCATACCGGGGTTGGTCTTTCCGGAGAACTGCACTTGACTGGTGACGCCGCCCGAGGTCTTGGTGAGCTTGAGCGTCGTCGTGATGCTGTTCGGGTCGGCGCTGGTACCGGCCGGCATCCTGATCGCGGCGGACGTGATCTTGATGGTTTTGGCCGTGCCCGAGTCGGCGGCGGTCAGGGTGGCGAGACCGCTGCCCCAGGCCCCACAGTCGTACGTGGCCGTCGCGGTGAGCGGGGTCACCGCCTGGGCCGTCGGCGCCAGGGCGAGCGCGGCGGCCGCGGAACAGGCCGCGGCCAGCACCAGCGGGATGCGGATGTGTCTTCGGTCCGGCGGCCGTGAGGCCGACGACCTTGCTGAAGTGATTGACATGACGGGGGGAACTCCTTCCGGTTGGATTCCGCAGATTCGCTGGAATCACTGGATTCACTGGATTCGCCGGTCTTGCAGGAATCTCTGGAATCGCTGTGTGCGATCTTCTTGCGGATCTGCGTGCCGGGCCCGGCATGTCGGGTGCAGTGAAACTGTGATCTTCAAAGATGTCAAGAGATGTCAACAGGTGCCCTTAAAGTGCCCGCGGAAATGCTTTTCGGGCATTTCAGATAAGGATCAGTCAATTCTCTCTTGACTTCTCTGCACGCGACCTCCTCAATGTGCGCAATCAATGGGCCATGGAGGGGTGTCTGGTGATCCGACGACGAAGACCCGGCGTGACCGGTCTGCTCACTGCCTGCTTCGTACTGTCCCTGAGCTGCGTCGGGGCCACCGCCCAGGCCGCGCCGCCGGCCGGACGACAGGCCGCCGGTACGGTCACCCCGACCGTCCACTGCACCCTGCCCGCCGGTCAGGGTGAGGCGACCGGGCCGCAGCAGATGACCGTCGAGCTGTCGCCCGCGGTCGTCGCCCCGGGCGGCAAGGTGCACGCGAAGGTCACGCTCGGCCCGTCCCCCGCGACCAGCGCTCTCGCGCTGGACGATGTGCCGACCATCCCCAGCCTCGACCTCGCCATGTCCGGCGGGGCCACCGGAACCGTCACCGTGCGGGGCGCCGAGTTCACGATGGACATCCCGGCCGGGACGCCCATCGAACTCCCGCCGTACGAGGGCGACTTCCTGGTGCCGGCGGATGCCTCCGGCGACATCTCGTTCGCCCCGGTCCGTACGCTGACGCAGACCAAGGTGCTCGGCTCGGTCTTCGAGACGCCCTGTGACGTGGTCGACGGGGGCGGCAGCGTCGGCGCCGTCACGGTGGAGGGCACCGGCTCCGAGCCCGCCACCCTGACCGCCCCCGCCGATCCCGTACGCCCCAACACCCCTGTGGTGCTGGGTGGTTCGGGCTGGACGCCGGACGGCACACCCGTGCCTTCGCTCTGCGCGGTGGGCGGTGGCGGCTGCGATCCGCTGAAGTTCAAGGGCCACACCCTCACCATTGACAGTTACGGAACGCTGCACGGCACGGCCACCCTCGCGGAGGCCGGGGCGGTGCCGGACGGCGCGTACGAGGTGAAGGTCAACGACGGTACGAAGGAAGGCACCGCTCCCCTCACCGTCAAGGCCGTCGCGGCCGGCGAGCGCGAGATCTCGCTCTCGCAGAACAGCGGACCGGTCGGCAGTGTGATCACGGTCAGTGGCAGGAACTACAACCCGGACCGCTGGATCAATGTCATCGGCCTCGACGCGACGGGCACCGGGCTCGACGACAGCGCGGTCTACGTCAAGAGCGGCTCGGACGGCACCTTCGCCGTCGAGTTCACCGTGATCTCCGATGCCGTCGTCGCCGTCCAGGCCGACGAGGGCAACGATCCGGCGACCGTACGGACCGCCCCGTTCACCGTCTCCACGGGCGGCGGAGGAGGCGGCGGCACCGCCGACCAGAAGCTGAACACCTCGGTCCGGGCCGGGACACTGTCCATGGTCCAGGACGGCGACACCGTCGACTTCGGTACGACGGTCCTGGGCACCGGCAGCGGTGTGCAGCGCTCCCGGCTCAACCGGGTCGAGGTGGAGGACGCCCGCGGCGTCAACAGCGGCTGGTCCCTGACCGCCACCCTCACCGGCTTCACCAGCGCCGACGGCGGCACCATCCCGGCGGGCGCCGTCCGGTGGACACCCAAGTGCACGGCGCAGAACGGGAGTGTGGGGGTGCCGGTGGCCGGGTCGCCCGCCGCGCTCGGGAGCGAGGCGGCGAGCCTCTGCCGGATGAATCCGGATGGATCTCGTCCGTTCACCGGCGGCCGGTTCGACGCCGACGCCGATCTCACCCTGACGGTTCCCGGATCCACCCGGCCCGGAGATTACAGCGCCACTCTGACACTCACTCTTCTCTGAGAGCCGTCAGGGGAAAGACCCGGAGACGCCCGCCTGCTCCGTATCGCAATGGAGCAGGCGGGCGTCGCCATTTCGAATTCGGAGAATTCCCGTAGTCATGGAGGAGTCGCATGTTCGTACGGCCGAGATCGAGAAGACCGGACGGATCGAGAAGACCGGAAAGGCCGGGTGCGGTGTTACGCCGCGCCGTCGCCCTCACTGCCGGGGCCGTGCTCGCCTGGACCGGCACAACTGTCGCACTCGCCCCCGTCGCCCACGCCGGCACGGTCACTCCGACCGTCCACTGCACCCTGCCCGCCGGACAGGGCGAGGCGACCGGGCCGCAGCAGATGAGTGTCGAGCTCTCGCCGGCCGTCGTCGACCCGGGCGGCAAGGTGCACGCGAAGGTCACCCTCGGCCCGTCGCCCGCCACCAGCGGACTCAGCCTGAGCGATGTGCCCACCACCCCCAGCATCGACTTCACCATGTCGGGCGGCGCGACCGGCACGGTCACCGTCACCGGCCCCCAGATCAACCTCGACATCCCGTCCGGGAAGCCGATCGAGATCCCGCCGTACGAAGGGGACTTCATCATCCCCGCCAGTGCGAAGGGGCCGATCTCCTTCACCCCGGTACGCAATCTGACGCGTACGAAGGTGCTCGGCTCCACGTATGAGACCCCGTGCGACGTGATCAGCGGCGGCGGCTCCATCGGCACCGTCACCGCCGAGGGCACCGCGGGCCTGCCCGCCACCCTGACCGCGCCCACCACCGCCGTCCGGCCGTCCACCGCGGTCGCCCTGACGGGCAGCCTGTGGACCGCCGGCGCCACCCCCGTGCCCTCTCTGTGCGCGGCGGACGGCGGTGGCTGCGACACCGGAAAGTTCGTCTCCAGCACCCTCGCGATCAGCGGCTCGGGGGAGCTGACCGGAAGTGCGGTGCTTGCCGCCGCCGGCACCGTGGCCGACGGCTCGTACCTGGTGAAGGTCGGCGACGGTACGAAGGAGGCGACCGCGCCCCTGACCGTCAAGGCGTATCTCCCCGGCGGGCCACGGGCCATCGCGCTCTCCCGCGCCGGTGCGCCGCTCGGCAGCGTCGTCGAGGTGACCGGCAGCAACTACTTCCAGGACCGGTGGATCAACACCGTCGGCCTGGACGCGAGCGGGGCGACGCTCGACGACACCGCCGTCTATGTGAAGAGCACCCCCGACGGCACGTTCAGCGCCGACTTCACCGTTTCCGACCCGGCCATCGCCGCGATCCAGGTCGACGAGGGCAACGACCCGGCGACCGTACTGACCACCCCGTTCGCCGTGACCGACGCCTCCGCGACGCTCTCCGCAGGCGCGGCGAAGGTCAAACCCGGCGGAACGATCAATCTCTCCGGCGGCGACTGGCCGACCGGGACCACGCCCGCAGCCGCGCTCTGCGCCGCCGACGGCAGCGCCTGCGACAGCGCACGGATCAGCGGCTCCACCCTCCGGATCAACGCCGACGGAACACTCGCCGGCACGGTCACCGTGGCCGGATCCACCCCGCGCGCCGTGTACGCGCTCCAGGTCACCGCGGGAGGAGCGCAGGCCCTCACCCGGCTGACCGTCGCCCCGGCCTTTGTCGTCCTCACCCCGTCGACCGGGCCGAAGGGCACCGCCGTCACCGTCCTCGGGCAGGGGTTCGCGAAGGTCGCCACCGTATCCGTCGTCGGGCTGCGGGCCGACGGATCGCAGACGTCCGACCCGGTGAGAACGAAGGTGGTCGGGCTGGACGGGGCGTTCTCGCAGACCTTCACGGTCAACGCCACCGACACCGTCGCGATCCGGGTCCGGGAGGTCCTCGTCAACCCGCGCACCGAGACGGCGGCGTTCACCGTCCAGGACGGGACCGTCCCCGCCGGACCGTCCTTCGCGCTCTCGCCGTCCGAGGGGCCCCTCGGCACGGTGGTCCAGGTGACCGGCCGGGGCTTCGCCCCCGTCGCCACGGTCTCGGTGACCGGCCGCACCGCGGACGGGAAGCAGACCTCGGACTCGTACGTCACCCGGGTCATCGGACTCGACGGCACCTTCGCCCTCAACTTCACCGTCCGCGACCCGGCGACGAGGGCGATCAGGGCCTGCGAGGTGCTGGTGAACGGAAAAATTGTTCAACAGTCGTTCACGGTGAGCTAACGGCCGTTCACGTCCGGTATGCGGAGCATCGCCGAGGCGTCGGCCGACCTGGACGCGCGTAGACGTCCAAGCTTCGGTCGACGCCGCGCTGACCGGCGCTTATGCTTCTTCACCACAACTCCACTTCCGCTGACGCCCGGATTCTGGACGAGGTCTTCCGCTGAGCGGACTGGCTCGCTACTGTCGCAAAAAAATCGACGCTCCGTGGCAGCGCCGCCGCGGAGCGCAGCCGGTTGCCTTGGCCAGGCCGGCGGCCTCTCCGTGCGTCGCCGCTGGGACCGGTGGCACACATTCCGTGGGAACCAGCCGCCGCCGCTCACCAAAGAGGAGAGGGCGTCGTGACCGCGGAGACCTCCCAGACGCTCGACCGGGGACTACGGGTCCTCAAACTGCTTGCCGACACCGACCACGGCCTGACCGTCACCGAGTTGTCCAACAAACTCGGCGTCAACCGAACCGTGGTCTACCGTCTGCTGGCCACCCTGGAACAACACGCCCTGGTACGCCGCGATCTGGGCGGCCGGGCCAGGGTGGGCCTCGGCGTGCTGCGCCTGGGCCGCCAGGTGCATCCGCTCGTACGGGAAGCCGCGCTGCCCGCGCTGCGGTCCCTCGCCGAGGACATCGGGGCCACCGCCCATCTCACGCTGGTCGACGGCAGCGACGCGCTGGCGGTCGCGGTCGTCGAGCCGACCTGGACCGACTACCACGTGGCCTACCGGGCCGGCTTCCGTCACCCGCTGGACCGGGGTGCCGCGGGCCGGGCGATCCTCGCCGCCCGTCAGAAGCCGGTGGGTGAGACCGCCTACACCCTCACCCACGGCGAACTGGAAGCCGGGGCGAGCGGGGCGGCTGCCGCGCTGATGGGGGTGACGGGGGTCGAGGGGAGTGTCGGCGTGGTGATGCTCGCCGACTCCGTACCCGAACGTGTCGGCCCCCGAGTCGTGGACGCGGCCCGCGAGGTGGCGGACGCGCTCAGGTAGGCAATCTGTGGCGGCCGGGCGGACAGATCCAGCCCGTCCGGCGATTGAGGACAAAGTGGCAAGCCGGACGGCCCCGGCCTCTCGCGGAGCGCGGGCAGCCGGAGCAGGACGGGTACGCCCCACCACCCGGCCCGCGCACCCCGCCCCGGCGGTTAGATTGGGCGGGTGCTCACTCGTCTCTCGCGCCCCCGCACCCTCGCCCTGTGCGCCCTGCCCGTCCTCGCCCTGTTCGGAGTGGCCGCCTTCGCGCCGCTGCCGTTCACGCTGGCGCAGCCCGGCACGACCGCGAACGTGCTCGGGGACGATCACGGCACGCCCGTGATCAGCATCAAGGGCGCGCCCACCCGTCCCACCAAGGGCGAGCTGCGGATGACGACGATCGTCGCGACCGGGCCCACCACCGATGTCGGCATCGATGATGTGGTCGACAGCTGGTTCCGTACGGACCGGGCGGTGCTGCCCCGCAACTCCGTCTACCCGACCGGCGGCTCCGAGAAGGAGATCGAGAAGCACAATCTCGAGGACATGAGGAAGTCGCAGAACTCCGCCGTCGACGCGGCCCTGAACTACCTCGGCAAGCCCAAGGACTCGGTCGACGTCACCCTGCACCTCGCCGATGTCGGCGGCCCCAGCGCGGGCCTGTTCTTCGCGCTCGGCATCGTCGACAAGCTCGACGGCGACGGCTCCGGCGGCGATCTCACCGGTGGCCGCACCATCGCGGGCACCGGAACGATCGAGGCGAACGGCGCGGTCGGCGCGGTCGGCGGAGTGTCGCTCAAGACTCAGGCCGCGCACCGCGACGGTGCGACCGTCTTCCTCGTCCCGAAGGCCGAGTGCAGGGAGGCGGGCGCCGAGCTCCCCAAGGGGCTCCGGCTGATCCCGGTCACGACCCTGAAGGGCGCGGTGTCCTCGCTCCAGGCGCTGGAGCAGGGGCGCGAGGTCCCGAGCTGCTGACCTCGGCGGTCGGCGACGGCACGGAGGCCTCCGCCGCCGTGCCCCCGGATTCGGCAGCGGACTCGGACCCGGATTCGGTCACGTCCATCGTGCGCCACACCGGGAACACCAATGGGCTCAGCGTCGCCAGCAGGTACACCGTGCCCATCGCCAGCAGCGCACCTCTCGCGCCTGCGCTCTCCACCAGGAGGCCGGCCGCGAGACCGCCCACCGGCATGGCCAGTTCGCCGCCCGCTGTGAGGACCCCGGAGACCCGGCTGCGCAGCTCGTCGGGCACGCTCCCGTAGATCACCGTCGTCAGGATCGGGTTCAGCACTCCGCCCGCGATGCCGCTCAGCGCCATGGTCACGGCGAGCGGCAGTGTCGTTCCGGTCAGCGCCGCGACCGCATACCTGGGCGCGCCGCACAGCACCACGCACACCGTGAAGACGGCCCGCCGCGAGAAGCGGTGCCCGAACGCCCCGTACAGCAGCGCCCCGGTCAGCCCGCCCGCGCCGAACAGCGCGGTGAGCAGTCCGATGTCCCTGGCCCCGCCCAGTTCGGCGGAGGCGTGCACCGGCAGCAGGACGGCGTTCCATCCCTGATCGGTGCCGTTCATGAAGAGGACCATCACCACGACGGCCAGCAGCAGCCGGTTGCCCAGCAAGTAGGTGTATCCCTCGCGCAGTTCGGCGCGGTACGCCCGCAGTGAGACGGGCGCCGCGGCCTTGCGGGGCTCGGCCGCGCGTACGCCCCGCACCCCGGCCGCGATCAGCAGCGCGGACGTCAGGAACGTCGCGGCATCCAGCAGCAGCACGGTCTCCGCGCCGACCAGTGCGATCAGTACGCCGGCCAGCGCCGCCCCGACCATCCGGGCGCCGCGCGAGACGGCGTCGAAGAGGCTGGCGGCGCGGGCGAGGGTGGTGCCGGCATGCTCGGCGAGATCCGGCACGAGGACGTAGCGGGCCGTGTTGCCCGGGGTGTGCAGGAGTCCGCCGAGCGCCATCAGCGCGCACAGCATCCAGAACGCCAGGGCGTCCGCGTAGTGCAGCAGCGGGATGGCGGCTACGGCGACACCGCACACCAGGTCGGAGGCGACGGAGACCCGGCGGCGTCCGATCCGGTCGATGACGGGTCCGCCGATCAGTGCGGAGACGACGATCGGCAGAGTCGCGCAGAAGGCGACGACGCCGGCCCGTCCCGCGCTGCCCGTGGTCTCCAGGACGAACCACGGGACACCGATGAGGGTGAGTGAAGTACCGGCCGTGGATATGGAGTTGGCGGACAGTACGGCGATGAGCGGGGTGCGGTTCCGGTCCCCCCGGCCGTTCATGCCGTACCGGGTGCGACGGAGGTGCGGCCGGGGTGGCGGGACAGGACGCGCAGTCCCAACTCGACGAGAATCCAGCCCAGTCGGGTGCGCAGCCCGGTGCGCGACGCAAGCGGCGAAGGGTGGAACTCCGCTGCCCGCCGCCGTAGTTCGGCGGAACGCTGGTGGTGCATCAGTAAATGTGTGTCGGGGTGCATGGCGGTGTCCTTCCGGTCGGAGGGGGCTCGTTGCCCGGTGGGCTCGTTACTCGGCAGGGCGCGGGAAGAAGTGCACATGGCTGCGGACGGTGGCCGAGCCCTCGGTGTCTTCCGGGACCCGGTCCTGGTAGCTCTCGATGAGGTCGTGGATCTTCCCGATCAGCTCCGAGGAGAGATCGGGGGTGAGGCGCACCTTGAAATCGCTGACGTCCCAGCCGCGCCGCCACTCCTCGGGCCATTCGTGCATCGTGCCGAGCCAGGTGTTCAGTTCTTGGCTGTGCGTGGTGGCGATCTGGTGGAGTACGACGCCGATGGCGCCGCGTACCTCGGGATTCGGGTGGTCCATGAACCTGTCGCTGTCGAAGCGGGTGCCCGTGTGGACGGCCCGCCACCAGCGTTCGCGGCCCTTGCCGCGCTCCGGGTCGTCCTCCACGAAGCCGTACGCCGCCAGTTGTCTGAGGTGGTAGCTGGTGGCTCCGCTGGACTCGCCGAGCCGGTCCGCGAGACCGGAGGCGGTGGCGGGGCCGAAGTCCCGCAGCGCGCTCAGCAGGCGCAGTCGCAGGGGATGGGCGAGCCCGCGCAGGGTGCGGGCATCGACCATGTGGACGTTCTGATCGGTGGCGGGGCTGTCGCCGCCGTCCTCTGTTGCGGACATGACTCAACCGTAGAGTTGCAAAGCTCTCTTTGCAACGGGTTCTTTGTAACTACTTCTTTGCGTTCTGCTCCGGAGTACCGCCGGCGGCCGCAGGGGTTCATCCCTGCTTGATGAACCCTTCCTGGATCAGCCAGTCCTTCGCCACCTCGTGCGGGTCCTGCCCGTCGACATCCACCTTCGCGTTGAGCACCCGGGCGACCTCCGTCGTCAGCTTCCTGCTGACCGGGTCGAGCAGCCCCGCGATCTGCGGGTACTTCTCGAAGGTCTTGGTGTGGATGACGGGCGCCGCGTTGTAGTTGGGGAAGAAGTGCTTGTCGTCCACGAGCACATCGAGGTCCATGGCCTTGATCCGGCCGTCCGTGGTGAACACCTCGCCCAGCAGGCAGGAGTTGGACTTCGAGACCTGGGTGTAGATGATCCCGGCGTCCATCTTCTTGATGTTGGCGGCCGGGAGCGACATCCCGTACGCCTTCTCCATGCCCGGCAGCCCGTCGTCGCGCGAGGCGAACTCGTTCTCCACGCAGATCGTCACCGCCGACGGGTTCTTCTTCGCCAGCGCGGCGACATCGGAGAGCGTCCTCAAGTGGTACTTCGCGTTGTTCTTCCTGCTGATGGCGAGCGCGTAGGTGTTGTTGAGGGTGGACGGCGTCAGCCAGGTCACCCCGTTCTTCCGGTCCTCGTCGCGGACCGCCTTCCACTGCGCCAACGGGTCGGCGATCGGCTTCGCATGGCCCAGATACGTGATCCAGCCGGTGCCCGTGTACTCGTACATCGCATCCGCGCCGCCCTTGATGATCGCCTCGCGCGCACTGATCGAACCGGGCAGGTTCGTCCGGTCCAGGACCTCCGCGCCGGCGGCCTTGAAGACCAGGCCGATCATCTGGCCGAGGATGATGTTCTCGCTGAAGTTCTTCGAGGTCACGGTCAGCGAAGCACCGTCCAGCGGCTGCCCCTGACCCACGGAGCCCGGCACCACGTCGTCCACCATCGGCGAGCCGCTCTTCAGACCGCACCCGGAGAGCGTCAGCGTCAGGGCGAGGGCCCCCACGAGTCCGGCACGCACCTGCCGAGGGCCCATCTCACCCCACCTCCAGTCCGTGCGGCGTCAACGCCACCTCGACCAGCGAGGCCAGCCAGTCCACCAGCAGCGCCAGCACCACCGTCAGTACGGAACCGAGCACCAGCACCGGCATCCGCTGGGTCTGGATGCCCGAGGTGATCAGGTCCCCGAGGCCGCCGCCACCGACGAAGGTGGCCAGGGTCGCTGTACCGACGTTGAGCACCAGCGCCGTCCGTACACCGGCCAGGATCAGCGGGACGGCGAGCGGCAGTTCGACCTTGGTGAGCGTCCCCATCGCCGACATGCCGATGCCGCGCGAAGCCTCGACCAGGCTCGGTTCGATCGCCTTGAGACCGGCCACCGTGTTGGAGAACACCGGCAGCACCGCGTAGATCACCATGCCGATGATCGCCGTCGACGGACCGATGCCCAGCCAGATGACCAGGAGTGCCAGCAGACCGATCGCGGGGGTCGCCTGCCCGATGTTGGCGACGGCCGTGACGACCGGGGCGCCCTTGCGCAGCCGGCGCCGGGTCAGTGCGATCCCCAGCGGGACGGCGATGACCAGAACCCAGAACGTCGAGATCGCGGTCAGTTTCACATGCTGCCACCAGCGCAGCTGAACATTGCCGCCGGTGAGCGAATTCCTGGCGATCGAGTCGAGGTGGGTGTTGGTGATCCACAGATAGGTGATGGCCAGGACGATCGCGAGCGCGGCCGGCAGCAGTACCAGCTTGCGCCAGGTGATCCGGCGCCGCGGCCCCGCCGGTGGCGGTGGGGGTTCCTCCTCCTCGTCGTGGAAGGCATGGCCCATGACGTCGTGTTCGCCGGGCGGGCGGTCCTTGTCGGACGCGGGCGCAGGGCGGGGGGAGCGCGGAGACCGCGCCGATCCGGGATCCCGCGGGGAGTTGGGATTCATGCGCCCGCACCACCCTCCAGCTCCTGTTCGGTCTGGTGGGCGCGCATTTCCTCCAGGTCGTGCTGGTGCTCGATGGCGGCGAGCCGGTCGGCCTCCAGCAGTTCCTGGACGGAGTTCATCAGGGTGTGCATGTCGACGACCCCGATGAACTCGCCGCGCCGCCCGGTCACCGCGGCCCGTCCGCCGCTGTCGGTGAGCACCGCCTCCAGGGCGTCGTGCAGCGTCGCGTCCCGCGTCACCGTGTCATGGACCAGCTGCCCGGCGCGCGCCAGCGAACCTCGCGCCCGCATCAGGTCGCCGCGCCGCAGCCACTTGTACGGGCGGTTCCTGCGGTCCAGCATCAGGAGCTCGTTGTGCGGGCCGCTGCGCAGCTTGTTGAAGATCGACTGGAGCGGGTCGTCGACCGTGACCGTCGGGAACTGGACCATCTCCACATCCCGTACGCGGGTGAGGTTGAGCCGCTTCAGCGCGGCCCCGGCACCGACGAAACCCGAGACGAAGTCGTCCGTCGGGTTGGTGAGGATCGCCTCCGGGGTGTCGAACTGAGCGATGTGCGAACGCTCCCGCAGTACCGCGATCCGGTCACCCAGCTTGATCGCCTCGTCGAAGTCGTGGGTGACGAAGACGATCGTCTTGTGCAGCTCGTGCTGGAGCCGGATCAGCTCGTCCTGCAGGTGGTCGCGGGTGATCGGGTCGACCGCGCCGAACGGCTCGTCCATCAGCAGCACCGGTGGATCGGCCGCCAGGGCCCGCGCCACGCCCACCCGCTGCTGCTGTCCGCCGGAGAGCGCACGCGGGTAGCGCCCGTGGAACTCCCGGGGGTCGAGGCCGACCAGATCGAGCATCTCCTCGACCCGGTCCTTCACCTTCGACTTCGACCAGCCGACCATCCTCGGTACGAGGGCGATGTTCTCGGCGACCGTCATGTGCGGGAAGAGCCCGGACGACTGGATCGCGTAACCGATCTTGCGGCGCAGCTTCACCGGGTCGATGTCGGTGACGTCCTCGTCGTCGATCCTGATCCGCCCGGACGTCGGCTCGATCAGCCGGTTGATCATCTTCAGGGTGGTGGACTTCCCGCAGCCGGACGGGCCGACGAAGATCACCGTTTCACCGGCCTTGATGTCCATCGTGACGTTGTCCACCGCCGGGCTCGGATTGCCCGGATAGCGCTTGGTCAGGTTGTCCAGATGGATGGTGGCGCCGGAAGTGGTCTTCGTCGTCCCGGAGGTGTCGGCGGCCGTGCTCCCGTTGGCGGTATCGGAGCCGGCGTTCCCGGCGCCGGCGGTCTCAGACACGGATCCCCCTGGGAATGGTGAGCCGCCCGAGCAGTACGTACGCGGCGTCGAAGAGCAGGGCGAGGATGACGATGCCGAGCGTGCCCGCGAGCACCTGATTGAGCGCGTTGGCGCTGCCCAGCGAGGCGATGCCGCGGAAGATCTCATTGCCCAGGCCGGGGCCCGACGCGTAAGCGGCGATGGCGGCGATGCCCATCAGCATCTGTGTGGAGACCCTGATGCCGGTGAGGATCGGCGGCCAGGCGAGCGGCAGCTCCACCCGGCACAGCCGGGCCGGCCGCGACATCCCGATGCCCTTCGCCGCGTCGACGAGCGACGGATCGACGCCGCGCAGCCCCACGATCGAGTTACGGACGATGGGCAGCAGCCCGTACAGCGTCAGAGTGATCACCGTGGGCGGGACCCCGAGCCCGACCAGCGGGATGAGCAGACCGATCGCGGCGAGGGAGGGGATGGTGAGGATCGTCGCCGTCGACGTGATGGCCAGCGACCCCGCCCATACGCTGCGATAGGTGACGACCCCGATCAGGACACCCAGCGCGGTGGCGATGACCATGCACTGGAATACGGCACTGACGTGCTGATACGCGTCGGTGAGCAGCTGTTGATGCCGGTTGCCCAGGTACTCCCAGAAGCTCACACGCCACTCCTCGGCTCAGTTGTTGTCCCCTGCGGCCTGCTCGACGAGCGGGATGATGCGCAGCGGAACCGGGTTCTCCATGACGATGGCCGTGGAGGCCCGGACGATGCCATCAAAACCGACAACCCGGTCGATCACCCGTTGAAGATCGGCGTTGGAACGCGCGACGAGACGGCAGAGCATGTCGCCGTGCCCGGTGGTGGTGTGCAGCTCCAGCACTTCCGGGACACCGGCCAAGTGGGCCCGTACATCGGCGCCTTGGCCCTGCTTGATCTCCAGCGTCGCGAACGCGGTGACGGGGTAGCCGAGCGCCGCCGGATCGACGGTCGGGCCGAATCCGCGGATGACTCCATTCGACTGAAGCCGGTCGAGGCGCGCCTGCACCGTCCCGCGCGCCACGCCGAGCCGGCGCGACGCCTCCAGGACGCCGATACGGGGCTCGCGGGCCAGCAGTACGATGAGCCGCCCGTCCAGATGATCGATCGCCATGGTGCGCCTCCGGGGGTCGCTGTGATGGTCATCATGTACAGATAGCCCGGCCATCATCGCCATCGGCTGTGCAGATTGCCCAGCGGATTCGCGAACTGTTGCGCACCTTGCGAAGCGGCGAGAGCCTTCGAGCATGACTGAGACTCTGCACACCACCCCCGACACAGCCCGGCAGGCCGACCCCTTCCCGGTCAAGGGAATGGACGCGGTCGTCTTCGCCGTCGGCAATGCCAAGCAGGCCGCCCACTACTACTCGACGGCCTTCGGCATGAAGCTGGTCGCCTACTCCGGACCGGAGAACGGCAGCCGCGAGACGGCGAGTTACGTCCTGACCAATGGCTCCGCCCGTTTCGTCTTCACCTCCGTCATCAAGGCGTCCACCGACCACGGCCGCTTCCTCGCCGACCATGTCGCCGAGCACGGCGACGGCGTCGTCGACCTGGCCATCGAGGTCCCGGACGCCCGCGCGGCCTATGCGTACGCGGTCGAGCACGGCGCCCTCGGCCTCGCCGAGCCGCACGAGGTCAAGGACGAGCACGGCACGGTCGTGCTGGCCGCCATCGCCACGTACGGCAAGACCCGCCACACCCTCGTCGAGCGCACCGGCTACGACGGCCCGTACCTGCCCGGCTACGTCGCCGCGGCCCCCATCGTCGAGCCGCCGGCCAAGCGGACTTTCCAGGCCATCGACCACTGCGTCGGCAATGTGGAACTCGGCCGGATGAACGAGTGGGTCGGCTTCTACAACAAGGTCATGGGCTTCACCAACATGAAGGAGTTCGTGGGCGACGACATCGCCACCGAGTACTCCGCCCTCATGTCGAAGGTCGTCGCCGACGGCACCCTGAAGGTGAAGTTCCCGATCAACGAACCGGCGATCGCCAAGAAGAAGTCCCAGATCGACGAGTATCTGGAGTTCTACGGCGGCGCGGGCGTCCAGCACATCGCGCTCGCCACGAACGACATCGTCGCCTCGGTGCGCGCGATGCGGGCGGCCGGCGTCCAGTTCCTGGACACCCCCGACTCGTACTACGACACCCTCGGCGAGTGGGCGGGCGAGACCCGCGTCCCCGTGGAGACCCTGCGTGAGCTGAAGATCCTCGTCGACCGCGACGAGGACGGCTACCTGCTGCAGATCTTCACCAAGCCGGTCCAGGACCGCCCGACCGTCTTCTTCGAGATGATCGAGCGCCATGGCTCGATGGGCTTCGGCAAGGGCAACTTCAAGGCCCTGTTCGAGGCGATCGAGCGCGAGCAGGAGAAGCGCGGCAACCTCTGAGCGCTCAGGGCGTGAAGGCGGGGCCTCCGGCGAACCCGGGGCCCCGCCTCATGTGTTGCCCGTGCCCGGAGGGCACGCCGTCGGGCGTACGACGCGCAGGCCGATCGGGTCCTTGACCAAGCTGATCGAGTGAGGTGTGAGGGGGCGAAGAGGCCGGCGGTGGGACCGGTGGAAGTCGCCGGACGGCCCGCACATCGCGGGCCGTCCGGCGACCGGACCGACACGAGACCCGGGCGAAGTACCGGCCGCCCCCGTCAGTGGCTGCTCAGCACATGAGAGGCCGGGGCCTTGGCGGGCGCCTGCCGCTGCGGCGCCGGTGCGACGGGCCGCGGCTTCGCCGCCGGCTCGGGTGCCCGGGCGGGCTCCATGCCCTGCGGGACGTCGGCCGGAGGGCCGCCCAGGGCGTCCAGGGCCTTCTGGGCCGCCGGGCCTTCCAGCGGCGAGAAATGCGGGTTGATGAGCAGGGCCGCCGCCAGATTGCGGCGCGCCGGACCGTAGTCCTTCAACGCCTGCTGGATCGCGCCCAGGTGGGCCATGTACGAGGCGTTCTGCCCATCCGTGCCGACCGCCTGCGTCGCGTACTGCAGCGCGGAGGACGAGTCGCCGGAGCGGTGCAGCGCCCAGCCCAGCGCGTCCGCCACCGCCGCGCTGCGGTGCGACCGGTCCCATTCCGCCTTCAGCAGCTTCACCGCCGCGGCCGGGTCCCCGTGACCGGTCTCGAAACGGCCGCGCAGAGTTGCGTTGTCCACGCCCTCGCCGTCGTCACGCGTGAGAGCCTTGCCGAGCTGTGCGTACTGGCTCCGGGCATCTTCGTCCCGGCCCAGCGACTCGTACAACTCGCCCAGCTCCAGCATGTATTCGGGCCGGGGGAGGTTGGCCAGCGCCTCCTTGTAGTCGCGCTCGGCCTCGTCCGTACGGCCGAGCGCCACCAGCGCCCCGGCCCGGCCCGCGAGCGACGGGTGGGCACGGTCGGTCCACAGTGCCGCGCTGTACTGTGCCACCGCCTTGTCGGGCTCGCCCCGCTCCCGGGCCAGTTCGCCCAGCAGATACAGGCATTCCGCCTTCTGTGCCGGTGTGGTGGCCCGGTCCGCCGCGGCCTGCGCGTCGGCCTGCGCGTCCTCGCGCCGGCCGAGGTCCCGGTACTTCTGCGCCGTCCGGATGAGAGCCGGGGCGCCGGAGTGCAGCGCCGTGAACTTCTCCACCGCCGTGTTCGCGGACTTGTGGTCACCGAGGCCGTTGTACGCGTCGATCAGGGCCGGATACACGTTCCACTGTTTCGGCTGCCGTGCCCGTACCGTCTCGCCCCACTTCTTCGCCGTGACGAAGTCGTGCCGGGCATTGGCGAGCGTCGCGAGCCCCACCCAGGCCGCCGTGTTCCCGTTCTCACCCGGCTGGATGTCCAGCGAACGCTTCAGCGCCTGTTCGGCCCGGCCGTAGTACGCCGCGTCCGCGGAACGCTGCCCCCACTCCACATAGGCCGCACCGAGCAACGCCCACGACGGCGCGTCGGACGGATGCGTGCCCACCCACTGCTGCCGGTCCCCGATCAGCGCCGTCAGATCGGAGAGCGAGGCGGGGGAGCCCATGTCCCTGGCCTTCAGGGCCCGCGAAACCGGACCGGGCGCGGGCGGCGGCGCGGACTTCTTCTCGTCCTCCGGCACGGCCACCACCGCACCCGTCACCAGTACCGCACCCGCCACCGCACCCATGGCCGCCCTGCGCAGCGTCGTACGCAGCGAAAGGGGCGGCACCTCGGCCGGGGCCGGGTCCGGCGGTGCGGGGCCGGTTCCGGGAGGTTCAAGGGGAGGCTCGGTCGAATCGGGGGACTCCGGAGGCTGCTGCGGTGTGACATCCATACCGATCACTCTGCGTCAGTACGAAGAGCACACCGCGCCTTGCGAAGGCTGCGGCAGACGGGTTCACACCAATGGGCCCGAGTGCCACGCTTGGATCATGAGCGGTCTTCTCGAACAACTGCGTGCGGGTCTGCCCGCCGAGGCCCTGATCACCGATCCGGACGTCATCGCCTCCTACGCCCACGACATGGCGAGCTTCTGCGATGCGGGCACGCCGACCGTCGTCGTGCTCCCGCGCACGGTCGAGCAGGTCCAGCACGTCATGCGCACAGCCACGGCCCTGCGCGTCCCGGTCGTCCCGCAAGGAGCCCGTACCGGTCTGTCGGGCGCGGCCAACGCCTCCGACGACTGCATCGTGCTGTCCCTGGTGAAGATGGACCGGATCCTGGAGATCAACCCCGTCGACCGGATCGCCGTCGTCGAACCGGGCGTCATCAACGCGGTGCTGTCCCGGGCGGTCAACGAGCACGGTCTCTGCTACCCGCCGGACCCCTCCAGCTGGGAGATGTGCACCATCGGCGGCAACATCGGCACCGCGTCCGGCGGTCTGTGCTGCGTGAAGTACGGGGTCACCGCCGAATACGTACTCGGCCTGGAGGTCGTCCTCGCCGACGGGCGGCTGCTCACCACCGGCCGTCGTACCGCGAAGGGCGTCGCCGGATACGACCTCACCCGGCTCTTCGTGGGCTCGGAGGGCAGCCTCGGCATCGTCGTCAAGGCGGTGCTCGCGTTGAAGCCCCAGCCGCCGCAGCAGCTGGTCCTGGCCGCCGAGTTCCCGAGCGCGGCCACCGCCTGCGATGCGATCTGCCGGATCATGGAGCGCGGTCACACCCCGTCACTCCTCGAACTGATGGACCGTACAACAGTCCATGCCGTCAACAGGATGGCCAACATGGGCCTCCCCGACACCACCGAGGCGCTCCTGCTCGCCGCCTTCGACACCCCGGACCCGTCGGCCGACCTGGCCGCCGTCGCAGAGCTGTGCACCGCGGCGGGCGCCACCGAGGTGGTCCCCGCGGAGGACGCCGCCGAGTCCGAAATGCTGCTCCAGGCCCGGCGGATGTCGCTCACCGCACTGGAGACGGTCAAGTCGGCCACGATGATCGACGACGTCTGCGTACCGCGCTCGAAGCTCGGCGCGATGCTCGAAGGCACCGCCGCCGTCGCCGAGAAGTACGGCCTCACCATCGGCGTCTGTGCGCACGCGGGCGACGGCAACACCCACCCCGTCGTCTGTTTCGACCACACCGACGCCGACGAGTCCCGGCGGGCCCGGGAATCCTTCGACGAGATCATGGCGCTCGGCCTGGAACTCGGCGGCACGATCACCGGGGAACACGGCGTCGGTGTCCTGAAGAAGGAATGGCTCGCGCGTGAGATCGGCGAGGTGGGCGTCGAACTGCACCGGGGCATCAAGCAGGCGTTCGACCCGCTCGGGCTGCTCAACCCGGGCAAGGTGTTCTGACGGCCGGCCAGGACCGCGCCCGCTCACGCCTCGCCGTCCTGCCACTCGTCCGACGCACACGGGTCGCTCAGCCACAGATCGTCGGCCGGCAGCGGCGCGAGCAGCTCGGAGAGGGCCTCGTCGATGCCGAGCCGCTCGGTCTCCGTACCCGGCGGAACCAGCCGCAGAGTCCGCTCCACCCAGGTGGCCACCACGGCGGACGGCACCTCCAGAAGGGCGTCGCCGTCGGGCGAGCTCAGGGCCACGAAGATGACGTTGCGCCGGTCGACCTTGGTGGGCCAGATCCGCACGTCCCCCTGGCCGCACGGCCGGAACACGCCTTCGACCAGCAGATCGCGGGCGAACGTCCAGTAGACGGGGAAGTCGGAGCCGACGTGAAAGGCGATGTGCACGGCGTACGGGTCCTCCGTGCGGTACGTCAGCCGGGCAGGGATGGGGATGCTGCGCTCGGGCGACAGAACCAGCTTGAGCTCCAGCTCGCGTTCCACGACGGTGTGCATGAGTGCGTCCTTTCGGTGCCTGTGGGCCGGTCCCGCGACCGGTCCGCACAGGGAGAGAGCGCCCTCCCCTCCATCTATTACGCGACTTCCGGAAAAAATTTCTGCGTGACCGGAAAGTGGCCCAAACCCCTGGACTGGCCCAGGGGTACGCGGGCGTCTGATAGATGTGGACCCGTTGTATTGAGGCCTCGAAGAGATACGGGACCACGGTGATGAGCGCCCCAACCCCGGCACCCGGTGACGAAAGCCCCCGCGAGGGGTACTACCCCGACCCGTCCATTCCCGGATATGTCCGGTACTGGAACGGCGCTTCGTGGGTGCCCGGCACGAGCCGGCCCGCCCCTCAGCAGGGCGAGCCGATGCCCGCAACGTCGTCCGGAGCGGCGGCCGAACCGCAGCCGCAGCCTTCGGCCCCGGCGCCCGCGCCGGTGGACGAGACCGGTCCGGTCTTCCTCGACGAGGAGCCATACGCGGACAACCGCCCCGATCCGGCCACTGCCTGGCAGGCCGACGCCTCCCGGCAGACCGGCTTCGGCGGCGAACGCGACCGGCGGGTCTCCTGGGGCGGCGCCGGGCAGCCCGGCGGACAGGGTGAGCCGGGCCGGCAGAGCGCGCAGAGCCGGCCGCCGTCGGGACCGGAGTCCGGGGCGGGGTCCGGCTCGGGACCGGAGTCCGGCCGAGATCCGCGTACGTCCGTGGACCGGGCCCCGGCCGATCGTGCTCCCGCGGTCCGGGAACCCGTCGACCGGGCCCCCGCAGTCCGGGAACCCGTCGACCGGGCCCCCGCGGTCCGGGAGCCGGTCGACCGTGCTCCCGCAGACCCGCGTCGGCCGGCCTCCCCGGATCCGACGGGCGGTGCACTGCCGGGCATGCGTGACGGCAGGAGCCAGGCCCCCGAGAACACGGTCGCGATCCGCACCGTGGGCCGGGGCGGCCGTCCGCCTGCTCCCCGGACGACGGAACAGGAGCCCGCGGGCGGGACGATGGCGATCCGCGCGTTCGCCCCCGGGACCGGCGCGCAGCCTCCCGCACAGGCCCAGGCCCGGGCACAGACCCCCGCCCCCGCCCAGAGCCAGGCCCCCGCACCGGCACAGACCCCCGCCCCGGCCCCCGCCGAGCTCAACAGTCCTCTCACCCCGGGCCCCGGCGGCGGTGCCGCCTCCTGGGCGCAGCAGGTCCACCAACTCGCCCAGCCCGACCAGGCGGCCCGCCCGCAGCCCCCGCAACACCAACCCCACCTGCCGCTCCAGGGGCAGCAGCCTCACCCACAGCTCGGTGCGCACGGTGGACAGCCGGACCAGCCCGTCGTGCCCTGGAAGCCCCCGGTCAACGACCCCTTCCAGCAGCTCGCGCAGGCCCAGGCATCGGCCAGGCCCGCCGGACTCGGCAGGAGGTTCGCCGCCCGGCTCGTCGACACGGTGGTGCTGGCGGCGCTCGTCGGCGCGATCGGCTTCCCGCTCGTCTCGCGGGCGATGGACCACATCGACGAGAAGATCAGCGCGGCGAAGCTGTCCGGTGAGACGGTCACCGTCTGGCTGGTGGACTCCACCACGGCCGGTCTGTTCGGTGGGGTGCTCGGCGCGTTCCTCGTGCTCGGCGTTCTGCTGGAGGCGCTGCCGACCGCCAAGTGGGGCCGTACGCTCGGCAAGAAGCTCTGCGGACTCGAAGTGCGGGACATCGAGTCCCACGAGGCCCCGTCCTTCGGTGCCGCGCTGCGCCGCTGGCTGGTCTACGGCGTGCTGGGCGTCCTGGTGGTCGGAGTGGTCAATGTGCTCTGGTGTCTGTTCGACCGGCCGTGGCGCCAGTGCTGGCACGACAAGGCGGCGCACACCTTCGTGGCGGGCTGATTCCGCGCGAGGGTCCGCGGAGCCCACTCCTCCGGCTGACGGCTCATCGGGGGAGGGGCCTTCGGGGACGTGTCGTTCCCCCGAACGCACCTGAGCCGTTGCGGGCGCCCGTGGGCCGGGGTGCACTGCCCCCATGAGCAACGATCAGCCGACGTCCGGTCAGCCGCCCGAGGACGACCCGTTCCTCAAGAAGCCGCAGGAGCCGCAGGAGCCGCAGGGGCCGCAGGGGCCGCAGGAACCGCAGGAGCCGCAGGGGCCGTCGTCGGGATCGCCCTACGACAGCGCTCCGCCTCCTCCTCCTCCTCCGTACGATTCCGGTCCCTACGGCGGCGGTGGCCCGTACGGGGGCGTGGATCCGCTGGCCGGTATGCCACCGCTCGGCGAGCCCGGCAAGCGGATTCTGGCCCGGCTGATCGACCTCCTGATCATCTCGATCCCGCTGTATCTGATCTCGTTGCCGTGGGGCGGCGCGCTCGAGATGAACAACAACAACGGCAACAGCAACCTCAGCGATGTCTTCAGCCAGACGTACAGCGGGCACCAGCTGGTCTGGTCGCTGATCGGTCTGGTGGTCTACGTCGGGTACGACACGTACTTCACACACAAGGACGGCCGGACTATCGGCAAGCGGCTGTTGAAGCTGCGGGTCGCGATGCTCAACGACGGCCGGGTGCCGGACACCGGTGCGTCGTTCCTGCGGGCCGTGGTGCTGTGGCTGCCGGCGCTGCTGTGCTGCCCGTGCCTGTGGTGGCTGATCAACATCGTGCTCATGTTCACGGACAAGCCGTACCGGCAGGGCCTCCACGACAAGGCGGCGAAGACGGTGGTCGTACAGACCAACTAGGGGGTGCCGGACGCTCCCTGGGCCCTTCCTGTGCCATACGGCCTCGGTCTCCGTACAGACTCGAAAACCAAGTCTGTACGGAGACCGAGGCCGTATGCGTCAGCGCCGCAGGGAATGCTCGCCCAGCAGTTCGTCCACACGTGCCGCGGCGCGCTGCTCGGCCGTGCGGGCCGCCGGGATCGTGGCCTGGACTCCGTCGAGGGCGAGGCCTTCGGCCTCGACGGCGGCGGAGACCGCGTCCTGGTGCGTTCGAACTGCGGCCCCGGCCTTCGCCGACTTCGCTGTTTTCGCCCGGGACGGGTGGGGTACGGTCACGGCCACCAGCAGGCCGAGCGCAAGCGCCGCGGTCCCGATGACGGCGATGCCGAGCCCCGAACCCGTACGGGAGAGCAGCAGCATGGCGAGGGTCGAGAAGACGACGGTGACCGAACCGTAGGAAAACTGTGCGGCAGTGATACGCGGCATGTCGGTATCCGTCCTCGGGGCATTGGATGGGCAGTCTCTCAACTCGGTCGCACTGTCAATCGACTCTACGACGGTGGATGCCCGTGAGGAACCGGTAGTAAGCGTCACCTAACCCGCGGTACCGGTGCACGGGGGGCGCACGGAGTCATTCCGTTCCCCAACCGCGGGCCCTGACGCGCTGGTTGCCTGCATGGTGAACGTCCGGATAACGGAAATTGTCTCTCGCATAGTGCACTTGGCCTGCCCAAGTCAAGGTCTGTCTTTTCTCGCGTAACTCCGGTCAAATGTCGTCACTTGTGACGCGTATCCGCGCGCGGCCCCTTTACACCACCCCAGGCCGCAGCCGTGGACGCCGGGGAGGAACTGCATCAAGTGACCACTAACAGACGGGCGCTTCGCGCCGCAGCGGTTGTCGTGGCCATGGCCGCCACTGCCGCCACGGCGTCGGCTTTCGCCACTGCCCAGGCGGATGAACACACATCGGGGGCGAAGGCGCCGGTAGTCGACCGCCGCGATCCGGGGTCGGCCAAGGGCAACGAGCACGACCTGCAGGGCCCCTTCAGCAAGCAGCAGGACGCCCAGCGTCAGGCCGCTCTGGAACAGGTCATATCGGGCGACAAGAAGGTGACGAAGCGGGGCGGCTCCCAGGTCGTCAAGCTCGACGACAAGAAGTACGTCGAGCTCGGCCGCGAGAAGACCGACAAGATCTTCACGGTTCTGGTGGAGTTCGGCGACAAGGTCGACAACACGACCATGTTCGACCCGGACGGCGACGGCCCGAAGCCGGCCGTCCCGAAGTACGGCGGCACGCCCGGCCCGGCGCACAACAAGATAGCCAAGCCGGACCCCAAGAAGGACAACAGCACCGCCTGGCAGGCCGACTACAACCAGGCGCACTTCCAGGACCTCTACTTCGGTACGGGCGCCGGCAAGGACTCCCTGAAGACGTACTACGAGAAGACGTCCTCCGGGCGCTACTCGGTCGACGGCGAGGTCTCCGACTGGGTCAAGGTGCCGTACAACGAGGCCCGTTACGGGTCCAACTACTGCGGCTCTACCAACTGCGCCAACGCCTGGGACATGGTCAAGGACGGCGTGAACGCCTGGGCCGCCGACCAGAAGGCCAAGGGCCGTACTCCCGAGCAGATCAAGACGGACCTCGCGAAGTACGACCAGTGGGACCGTTACGACTACGACAACGACGGCAACTTCAACGAGCCCGACGGCTACATCGACCACTTCCAGATCGTGCACGCCGGTGAGGACGAGTCCGCGGGCGGCGGCGTCGAGGGCAAGAACGCCATCTGGGCGCACCGCTGGTACGCGTACGGCACCAACGCCGGTGCGACCGGCCCGGCCGACAACAAGGCCGGCGGCACCGAGATCGGTGACACCGGCATCTGGGTCGGCGACTACACCGCGCAGCCCGAGAACGGCGGCCTGGGCGTCTTCGCCCACGAGTACGGCCACGACCTCGGTCTGCCGGACCTCTACGACACCACCAACACCGCCGAGAACTCGGTCGGTTTCTGGTCCCTGATGTCGGCCGGTTCCTGGCTCGGCACCGGCAAGAACCAGATCGGTGACCTGCCCGGCGACATGACCGCCTGGGACAAGCTCCAGCTGGGCTGGCTGAACTACGCCGAGGCCAAGGCCGCGACGAACTCCACCCACAAGCTGGGCGTGTCCGAGTACAACACCAAGGACAAGCAGGCGCTCCTCGTCTCGCTGCCCGACAAGCCCGTCACCACCGATGTCACGAAGCCCGCCGAGGGCTCCAAGCAGTGGTGGAGTGACAGGGGTGACAACCTCAACAACACCCTGTCCCGTTCGGTCGACCTGACCGGCAAGTCCAAGGCGTCCCTCGACCTTTCGGGCTGGTGGGACATCGAGAAGGACTACGACTACCTCTACGCCGAGGTGTCCGAGAACGGCGGCACCAGCTGGACCGCGATCGACGGCACCGCCGACGGCAAGGCGATCCCGCGCGACGCCAGTGACAAGCCGGCCCTGACCGACGTCTCCGGCAAGTACCAGAAGCTCTCGTACCCGCTGGACGCCTACGCGGGCAAGAAGATCGACATCCGCTTCCGTTACGCCACCGACGGCGGCGCGGGCGGCAATGGCTTCGCCGCCGACATCATCTCGGTCAACGCCGACGGTGCCGCGCTCTTCACGGACAACGCCGAGGGCGACGACAACGGCTGGACCGCCAAGGGCTTCTCCCGCGTCGGCGAGTCGTTCACCAAGGACTACCCGCAGTTCTACATCGCGGAGAACCGCCAGTACGTCAGCTACGACCGGACCCTCAAGGTCGGCCCGTACAACTTCGGCTTCTCCAAGACCCGTCCGGACTGGGTCGAGCACTACCCGTACCAGAACGGTCTGCTCATCTGGCTCTGGGACACCTCCCAGAAGGACAACAACGTCTCGACCCACCCGGGCAAGGGCCTGATCCTGCCGATCGACGCGCACGCCAAGCCGCTGAAGTGGGCGGACGGCACGGTCATGCGCAACAAGATCCAGCCCTTCGACGCGCCCTTCAGCCGGCAGGCGACCGACGGCTTCACGCTGCACAACGCCGACGTGGCGGTGAAGATCAAGCCGCAGCTCGGTATCCCGGTCTTCGACGACCACAAGGGAACCTACTGGTACAGCGAGAACAAGACCGGAAGTGTTCAGGTCGCTGACACGAACACCCGGATCACGATCGTCAGCGAGCCGCGCGACGGCTCGACGATGACCGTGAAGGTCGGGGCCTCGCACAAGTAGTCCCGCATCACCGCAGGTCAGAGCTTGATCGGCCGTCGCCCTCTAGCGGGCGGCGGCCGATCGTGTTTAGGTGCGTCTTGTTCAGATCCTTATTGACATGACGTCTCACGGGGGAGCGCGGAGCATGGCAGGCGGAGGGTTCAGCAAGTTGCCGAACGGCAGTGTGGTGGTGGCGATCACCCTGACCGGTCCCACGGACGGAACGGGTCCGGGCACTCCGGTCCGGGTCCTGGTGCACGCCGCCAACCGGGCCCGCGCGCTGACCCGGCTGCGCAATCTGGGCCTGCGCGCCGTCTACCTCCGCGGCAACGCCGAGCCGCCCACCCCCGACGAGATCACCGCCGTGCTGCACCACCCGGACGGGGTGCTCTGGCGAGCGAGACCGCAGCAGGCCCAGGAACTCTGGCACCCGATCCGCGCGCTGCTCCGCCCGGCCGTGCCGGCTGTACCGGACCACCGACCGGCCTGAGGCGTGGGGTCGGCGCCGGTGTCAGTGACGGGCGTGAGCGGGTGAGAGCGGCGAGGAACCGCGGCGGCTCCCGCCCGGCTAGACCACGACGGGCTTGCCGGAAAGCTTCACGCCCGCCCGGCGGAGCTCCTCCAGTGCCCGCTCCGTGGTCTCCTCGGCGACCCCCGCGGTCAGATCGAGCAGCACATGCGTCGTGAGGCCTGCCCGGACCGCGTCCAGCGCCGTCGCCCGCACGCAGTGGTCGGTCGCGATGCCGACCACGTCGACCTCGGTGACCCCCCGGTCCCGCAGCCAGTCGGCCAGCCCCACACCGTTCTCGTCGAGGCCCTCGAAGCCGCTGTACGCCGCGGCATAGGCACCCTTGTCGAACACCGCGTCGATCGCCCCCGAGGCGACCGCAGGGGCGAAATTGGGGTGGAAGCCCACCCCCTCCGTACCGGCGACACAGTGCGCCGGCCACGTGTGCTCGTAGTCCGGCTCAGCGGAGAAGTGGTTGCCCGGGTCGACATGGTGGTCACGGGTGGCCACCACATGGCGGTACCCGGGCTGGGCCTCGCCGATCAGGTCGGTGATGGCGGCGGCGACATCGGAGCCCCCCGCCACGGCGAGGCTGCCGCCCTCGCAGAAGTCGTTCTGAACGTCCACGACGATCAAGGCGCGGTGCATGGCGGGTGTCCTTCGGTGGGGGACGGTCGGCGGTCATGGGGGGCGTATTCGAGCCTAGAGACTCCGGAGCGGCTTAGGGAGGGGACGTCATCAAGCCCGCCGAGGGGGCCCCTCCCACGCGCTTCAGGCTATGGGGGAGATCGAGGGCAAAGCGGTAGCCGGGCGCCCCGGTCTCCGCCCCGCCGCTCCCCTCACATGTACTCCGTGGGAATCACCGGCTCCCCGCGGGACAACTGCATCGCCGACATCGGCAGCCCCGACCGGGCCGCTATGTGCCGCTCGCGCGCCGCGTCCAACGGCTCACGGGCGATCACCTCACCGCCCCTGACCAGTTCGGCCAGCAGCTGCCGGTCGGCCAGCTCGGCCGGTACGGGACCGGCGCCGATCACCTCGGCCTCGGCCACCCCGTTCTCGTCCAGTCGGCGCGCGGCCCACTTGCGACCGCCCACGGACGTCTTCGCGCCGAGCGACTTCTTGGCGACCGGACGCAGCGGCTCCGCGGGGTCGGCGGATACGGCGCGGGCGACCAGCTTGTAGACCATCGAGCAGGTGGGCTGCCCGCTGCCGGTCACCAGCTGCGTGCCCACCCCGTAGGCGTCGACCGGCGCCGCGGCCAGCGACGCGATCGCGTACTCGTCCAGATCCGACGTCACCACGATCTTCGTCCCGGTGGCGCCCAGCTCGTCCAGCTGCTGCCGCACCCGGTGCGCGACCAGCAGCAGGTCCCCGGAGTCGATCCGTACCGCTCCCAGCCCGGTACCTGCGACCTCGACCGCCGTTCGGACCGCCTCGGCGACGTCGTACGTGTCGACCAGCAGCGTCGTGCCCCGGCCCAGCGAGTCGACCTGGGCCCGGAACGCGTCGCGCTCGGTGTCGTGCAGCAGCGTGAAGGCGTGGGCGCTCGTCCCGACGGTCGGGATGTTGTAGCGGAAGCCCGCGGCCAGGTCGGATGTGGTGTCGAAGCCGCCGATGTACGCGGCACGCGCCGATGCCACCGCCGACAGTTCATGGGTGCGTCGTGCACCCATCTCGATCAGCCCGCGCCCGCCCGCCGCGGCGGACATCCGCGACGCCGCCGCGGCGATCGCCGAGTCGTGGTTGAGGATCGACAGGATCACCGTTTCCAGCAGCACGCACTCGGCGAAGGAGCCCTCGACCCGCAGGATCGGCGAGCCGGGGAAGTACACCTCGCCCTCGGGGTAGCCCCAGATGTCACCGCTGAAGCGGTAGTCGGCCAGCCAGTCGAGCGTGGGCCCGTCGACGACGTTCTGTTCGCGCAGGAAGGTGAGCATCTCGTCGTCGAAGTGGAAGTTCTCCACCGCGTCCAGCATCCGTCCGATGCCCGCCACGACGCCGTAGCGCCGCCCCTCCGGCAGGCGGCGGGTGAACGCCTCGAAGACCGAGCGCCGGTCGGCCGTGCCGGCCTTCAGGGCGGCCTGCACCATCGTGAGCTCGTACTGGTCGGTGAAGAGCGCGGTCGACGGCACACCGACCCGTCGCCCAAGGTCCGCAGAGTTCATGGTCCGGATGCTACCCCTATTTCGTCAGAGTGACGAGATCTCGGGTCGTTTGTGCGATGACCCCTCCCGGGTGGCAGCATGGGGTGGGTGAGCGTCGCCCCCACTGAGATCGAGCGTCCCGAATCGGCCGAGGAGAGTCTTGTCGTCCCCGAGCCCGACGTCCCCTGGGTGACGCTGGTCCACAACGACCCGGTCAACCTCATGAGCTATGTGGCCTATGTCTTCCAGGCCTACTTCGGCTACTCCAAGGACAAGGCCCACAAGCTGATGCTGGACGTCCACCACAAGGGCCGCGCCGTCGTCTCCAGCGGCAGCCGCGAGGAGATGGAACGCGACGTCCAGGCCATGCACGGCTACGGGCTGTGGGCCACCCTCACACAGGACCGCAACTAGACCGATCCTCCTCTGCCCCGCCCGACCCACCATCGGAGAAAACCCATGGCCGGCCACTTCGAGGCCACCCCCGGCGGCGGCGCGGCCGTCGCGCTCGACGAGGTGGAGATCGCGATCCTGCGCTCCCTCGCCGTCCAGCTGCTGGAACTGATCGGCCCCGGCGACGAACCCGCCGAGGGCCAGGACCCGCTCGCCGCCCTCTTCGCCGAGGGGCCCAGCGAGCCGCCCACCGACCCCGCCCTGGCCCGCCTCTTCCCCGAGGCGTACGGCGACGAGGACAGCGAACTGCGCGCCGCTTCCGCCGAGTTCCGCCGCTTCACCGAGAATGATCTGCGCACCCGTAAGCGCGACGACGCCCTCACTGTCGTACGCACCCTGGACGCCCTCTCCGTCACCGAGGACGGCGACGCCGTACTGGAGCTCACCGGTGACGAATGCCGCAACTGGCTCGGCGCGCTCAATGATCTCCGGCTGACCATCGGTACCCGCCTCGAGGTCTCCGACGACGACGAGGCCGGCTCGCTCTACCGGCTCCCCGACAGCGACCCGCGCAAGCCGATGGTCATGGCCTATCTCTGGCTCGGCGCACTCCAGGAAACCCTCGTGGAAACCCTGATGCCGTAGTTCCCGTGTGCGGAGTTCCCGATCACTCGCTTGCGGGAATCCTGATCACTCGCTTGCGGACTTGGACCGACCACTCGTTTACGGACTTCCCGGCCACTCGCGCATCGCATTCGCTCAACGAATGCTCAAATCCGAATAACGATCCCGTCACCTGAACGGTCTCTTTTGTGGCGACTGGAAACCCTTGTCCGCTTTTTCCTGTGGTGTGCCCCACATAATGTCCGATGATCCGCCCATGTGTCCGTGGTAAATCTTCACGACCACTCGGGGACGCCACCCCTGTTCCCGAGGGCGCTACAGGCCGGCGACCGCCGGCGGCACTCCATCCATATCCGGGGGGATCAGGACCTGATCCGCAGCCTCAACGGCGCGGATCAGCGTGGAGAAAGGCGCAGCACATGACATCGGCGCAGGTCGACAAGGGACAAGACGGCCGCAAGGCCGCAGTGGTCGCGGATGCCGACACGGCGGGCGAGGGGTACCAGCGAGCCCTCGGCGCCCGTCAGATCCAGATGATCGCCATCGGCGGGGCCATCGGCACCGGCCTCTTCCTCGGCGCGGGAAAGGCGATCTCCAAGGCCGGGCCCAGCCTCATCCTGGCCTATGCCATCGCGGGCCTGGTGATCTTCTTCATCATGCGGGCCCTGGGTGAACTCCTCATGTACCGCCCCGTGTCGGGCTCCTTCTCGGAGTACGCCCGCGAATTCATCGGTCCCTTCGCCGGCTTTGTCACCGGCTGGACCTACTGGCTGTTCTGGGTCGTCACCGGTATCACTGAAGTCACCGCGGCCGCCCAGTACATGACGTTCTGGTTCGACATTCCTCAATGGGTGTCGGCGCTGATCTTCACGATCATCCTGTACGGCGTGAACCTGATCTCCGTAAAGCTCTTCGGGGAACTCGAATTCTGGTTCTCGATGGTCAAGGTGACCGCGATCGTCGGCATGATCCTCATCTGCGCCGGAATTCTCACCCTCGGCTTCTCCGACGCCGGGGACACCGCGTCCGTCACCCACCTCTGGGCCGACGGCGGCTTCTTCCCGCACGGCATCAAGGGCACCTTGCTGACCCTGCAGATCGTGATGTTCGCCTTCCTCGCCGTGGAACTCGTCGGCGTCACCGCGGGCGAGTCGAAGGACCCGAAGACCGTCCTGCCCAAGGCCATCAACACCGTGCCGTGGCGCATCGCCGTCTTCTACGTCGGCGCCCTCATCATGATCCTTTCCGTGGTCCCGTGGACCGAGTTCCAGCCCGGCATCTCGCCGTTCGTCGCCGCCTTCCAGAAGATGGGCCTCGGTATCGGCGCCGGCATCGTCAACTTCGTCGTGCTGACCGCGGCCCTCTCCTCCTGCAACTCCGGCATGTACTCCACCGGCCGCATGCTCCGCGACCTCGCCCTCAACGGCCAGGGTCCGAAATTCTTCACCAAGCTGACGAAGAGCGGCACCCCTCTCATCGGCACCACCTTCTCCGCCGCCCTGATGCTCGTCGGCGTCTGGATCAACTACCAGTGGCCCGGCGACGCCTTCACCTACGTCGTCTCCTTCGCCACCATCTCCGGCATGTGGGCCTGGATCATGATCCTCATCTGCCAGATCCGCTACCGCGGCCTCGCAGACCGCGGCGTGCTCCCGCAGTCCACGTTCCGGGCCCCCGGCGCCCCGTTCACCAGCGTCTTCGCGCTGGCCTTCATCGCCATGGTCATCGTGATGATGGGCATCGACAAGGACGCCAGGATCTCGCTGTACTGCGCCCCGCTCTGGGCGGCCGTCCTCGGCGTCTCGTACCTGGTGCTCAAGGCCCGCAACCCCGAGAACAAGGCCTTCGCGAAGAACTGAGGCCGACTCCGCACGAACCCCGAACCATCCCCGGACGACCGCCGCCCCACCGGCCGCGTCCACCATGCGGGCCCTCGCGTACCACCCCTCGGTACGCGGGGGCCCGCATGCCTATCCTGGCGCCATGCTGACCATCACCCAGGCGCTCTACGACCAGATCGTCGCGCACTCCCGCGCCGACCACCCCGACGAGGCGTGCGGCGTGGTCGCGGGACCGGCCGGGACCGGCCGCGCCGAACGGTTCATCCCCATGCTCAACGCCGCCCGCTCGCCCACCTTCTACGAGTTCGACTCGGGCGACCTCCTCAAGCTCTACCGAGAGATGGACGACCGCGACGAGGAGCCGGTGATCGTCTACCACTCCCACACCGCGACCGAGGCCTACCCGTCCCGCACCGACGTCACGTACGCCAACGAACCCGGCGCCCACTACGTGCTCGTCTCCACCGCTGACACCGACGACGCGGGCCCCTTCCAGTTCCGCTCCTACCGGATCGTGGACGGCGAGATCACCGAGGAGGACGTCGAGGTCGTCGAGGCGTACGAGGCCGCCTGACCTCCTCGCACCGCCCGAACCCGGCACTCCACCGGCCGGACGGGACCGGGCCCGCCACGGGCCCGTCCACTTGTCGAACACCGGCCATCCATCAGGTGAGATCACATTCCGGATCACGGACCGGGAATCGATACGATGACCGCATGGTTCCCCATGACGTGAGCGACAAGACGCCGGGCATGCTGCTCGTTGCGCGGCTGCACGTCGACCTGTGCAGGCTCTCCAGCGCGATCTGTACGAGCCGCCTGCCCGCCGGCCGCGAGGCCTGAGCCGGGCTCGCGGCCCGAGCACCCATTCGTCACGCACCAACCCCTGCGCGGGGGCAGAGCCGCGCGCCCCACGCCACCTCTTCGCTTTCGACAGGAGCCCACGCCATGGCCATCGAGGTCCGCATCCCGACCATCCTCCGCACCTACACCGACGGCGCCAAGGCAGTCGAGGGCAACGGGGAGACCCTCGCCGACCTCTTCACGGACCTGGACAGCCGCCACAACGGCATCCGTGAGCGCATCGTCGACGGTGACCAGCTCCGTCGCTTCGTGAACGTCTACCTCAACGACGAGGACGTCCGCTTCCTCGACGGCATCTCCACCAAGCTCAGCGACGGCGACAGCGTCACCATCCTCCCGGCCGTCGCGGGCGGCATGAACTGATGCGGTACGACAGCCCGCTCGCCGCGGTGGGCAACACCCCGCTCGTCCGCCTGCCGCGGCTGTCACCGTCGGACCACGTCCGCATCTGGGCCAAGCTGGAGGACCGCAACCCCACCGGCTCGATCAAGGACCGCCCCGCGCTCCACATGGTCGAACAGGCCGAGAAGGACGGCCGGCTGACCCCCGGCTGCACCATCCTGGAACCCACCAGCGGCAACACCGGCATCTCGCTCGCCATGGCGGCCAAGCTCAAGGGCTACCGCATCGTGTGCGTCATGCCGGAGAACACCTCCCAGGAACGGCGCGACCTGCTCGCCATGTGGGGCGCCGAGATCATCTCCTCCCCGGCGGCGGGCGGCTCCAACACGGCCGTACGCGTCGCCAAGGAGCTGGCCGCCGAGCACCCCGACTGGGTCATGCTCTACCAGTACGGCAACCCGGACAACGCGGGCGCCCACTACGCCACCACCGGCCCGGAGATCCTCACCGACCTCCCGTCCATCACCCACTTCGTGGCGGGCCTCGGCACCACCGGCACGCTCATGGGCGTCGGCCGCTACCTGCGCGAGCACAAGCCCGACATCAAGATCGTCGCCGCCGAGCCGCGCTACGACGACTTGGTCTACGGGCTCCGCAACCTCGACGAGGGCTTCGTCCCCGAGCTCTACGACGCCTCCGTGCTCACCACCCGCTTCTCCGTCGGCTCCGCGGACGCCGTCACCCGTACCCGCGAACTCCTCCAGCAGGAGGGCATCTTCGCGGGCGTCTCCACCGGCGCCGCGCTCCACGCCGCGATCGGAGTGGGAAACAAGGCCGTCAAGGCGGGAGAGTCGGCCGACATCGTCTTCGTCGTCGCGGACGGCGGCTGGAAGTACCTGTCGACGGGCGTCTACACGGCCCCGACAACAGAAGCGGCCATCGAAACGCTGCACGGCCAGCTCTGGGCGTAGCCCGTCCTGATTCGCCGGACGAACTGAACATTCAGCCCGTCCGGCGATCGAGGACATTTTCCGGCCTCGCCGGCGTTCGAGGCGCGGGGCCCGGGGCGGAGCCCCGCGTGCACCCCAGCCCCTCCGGCGCTTGAGGAGCGGAGCCCCGGTTCCGGGTAGGGGCGGTCAGGGGAACAGGCCCACCGCAGGCGCCTCCGCCGCGGCCACGCCCCCACACTCACCCGCGCCCCGCCGTAGGTGCCCCCACCTCACCCAAGCCCCCGCACCCGCTCCCACACCTCCGGATCCACCACTCCCACCCGCCGCCGGAACCCCCGCACGGCAACCTCCCGCAACTCATCCGTCTCCAGGAAGCTCTCCCGCCCCAGCGCATCCCCCGCCGTCCCCGCAGGCAGCGCGATCACCCCGGGCCGTTCCTCGTGATACTTGCTGGTGATCTTTGCGACGAGCGCCGAGTCACCCCGTACCGACAGCACCAGGCAGGGCCGGTCCTTCGCCCCGGGCCTGTCCTCGTACGGCACCTCGGCCCACCAGATCTCACCCGGCCGCGGCCTGCGCTCCGGCCCCGGCCCACGCCCCGGCCCCGCCGGCGGACGCGTCCGCCCGCCCGGACGCCCACCGGAGCGGCCCCGCGACCGTTGCCCGCCCCGCCCCCGCCCATCGGCGACCGCCACTACGAGCGCGAGCAGGACGACAACGGCAATCGCGATCCACCACCAGGACATGCCCATGCCCCGACCGTACCGGCGTCCCCGCCTCTTCCATCGAACCGGTGACAGAGCAGGTGAGTTCCCCCACAACGGACGGCCATGGAGGAGCGACCGGCTGTTTCGCGCCTTACGCTCGACAAACCGCTCAACAGACCGCACGAACCCTCCCCGTTCCCACGTCTCGGAGGTTCACGCTCCATGAAGCTCACCGTCGTCGGCTGCTCCGGCTCGTTCCCGTCCGCGGGATCAGCATGTTCGAGCTACCTCGTAGAGGCCGACGGCTTCAGGCTGCTCCTCGACATGGGCAACGGCGCCCTCGGCGAGCTGCAGCGCCATGTCGGTCTCTACGACCTCGACGCCATCTTCCTCAGCCACCTCCATGCCGATCACTGCATCGACATGTGCGCGTACTTCGTCGTCCGCTACTACCGGCACGACGGCGGCCGTCCCGCCCCGATCCCGGTCTACGGTCCCGACGGCACCGAGCAGCGGCTGACCACGGCCCACGCCGACACCCCGTCCGAGCGGGCGATGAGCGAGGTGTTCGACTTCCACACGCTGAAGCCGGGCTCGTTCGAGATCGGCCCCTTCTCGGTCCGTACGGAGAAGGTCTGCCACCCCGTCGACTCCTACGCCATCCGGATCGAGCACGGCGGCCGCTCGCTCACGTACTCCGGCGACACGGGTGCCTGCGAGGCCCTGGACGAACTCGCCGAGGGCGCCGACCTGTTCCTCTGCGAAGCATCGTTCGTCCATGGCAAGGAGGACATCCCGGACCTCCACCTCAATGGCCGCGAGGCGGGCGACATCGCCGCCCGCGCCGGGGTGGGACGGCTCGTCCTCACCCACATCCCGCCGTGGACCGACGCCGACCGCAACCTGGCCGATGCCCGCCTGCTCTACGGCGGGCCGGTGGAGGTGGCGGCACCGGGCGCGGTCTACGAGATCTAGCCGTCCCGCACAGCCGGTGCACGACGAAGCCCTCACCTCCCGCGGAATTCGCCGCGGGGAGGTGAGGGCTTCGTCGTGCACCGGGGTGAGGCCTACTTCGCCTCGGCCTTGAGGAGCTCGGCAAGCTCTTCGTCGGACTCGCGGCCCGGAGTCGGCAGGTTGAACCTGGTGATCGCGAAGCGGAAGACCACGTAGTAGACCACCGCGAAGCAGAGGCCGACCAGGACCAGCAGCCACGGCTTGCTCGCGATGCCGAGGTTCAGGGCGAAGTCGACCAGGCCGGCCGAGAAGCCGAAGCCGTCCTTCATGCCGAGCGCCCAGGTCAGAGCCATGGACACGCCCGTAAGGACCGCGTGGATCGCGTACAGCACCGGGGCGATGAACATGAACGTGAACTCGATCGGCTCGGTCACACCGGTGACGAACGAGGTGAGCGCGAGGGAGAACATCATGCCGCCGACGACCTTGCGGCGCTCCGGACGGGCACAGTGGACGATCGCGAGGCAGGCCGCCGGGAGGGCGAACATCATGATCGGGAAGAAGCCGGTCATGAACTGTCCGGCCGTCGGGTCACCGGCCAGGAAGCGGTTGATGTCGCCGTGGGCGCCCTCGTACTCGCCCGCCTGGAACCACGGGAACGAGTTCAGCAGGTGGTGCATGCCGACCGGGATCAGCGCACGGTTGGCGACACCGAAGATGCCCGCGCCGACGGCGCCGGAACCGACCAGCCACTCACCGAAGTTGTGCAGCACGGTGCCGAGTACCGGCCAGATGTAACCGAAGACGATGCCGATGAGCAGACCCGCGAAGGCGGAGAGGATCGGAACCAGGCGGCGGCCGCCGAAGAAGCCCGCCCAGGCCGGCAGCTTCGTCCGGTAGAACTTCTGGTAGAGCAGCGCGACGACGATGCCCATCACCACACCGCCGAGGACCCCTGCGTCCACGGGGGCGTCCGTCATGACTACCTTGCCGTCGACCACCGTCGCGATCTTCGGAAGATTGCTGTCCGTGAAGGTGGCGAGCACCTTCTGGAAGACCAGGTAGCCGGTGACGGCCGCGAGCGCGGTCGAGCCGTCCGACTTCTTGGCGAAGCCGATCGCGATACCGACGGCGAACAGCAGCGCCAAGTTGGCGAAGATCGCGTTGCCACCCGCGTCCATGAAGCTCGCGATCTTGGTGACGAAGTCCGGGAACGACTCTCTGCCGAGCATGTCCTTGTGACCGAGCCGGACCAGCAGCGCGGCAGCGGGCAGCACCGCGACCGGCAGCATGAGGCTGCGGCCGATGCGCTGCATGACCGCCATCACGCCGGCGCCCTTCTTCTTGGTGACCGCGGGTGCGGTGTCTGCCGTGGACATCAACTTCCTCCATTGGACAAGGCGCCGCCCAGGTCATTGACGGGGGGAGGCGGCGACTCGAGAAACGCGGCAGAACGCACGCGGTCTGGACCACTCAGTGGTGTAGACCAGTTGTAGCACGGTATGGGTTGGATAAGGAACCTGCAATTTACGACTACTTCGCATTAGCCATCATCCACGGTCGGTGACATGGCGAAGACCCTCGGGCCGCGAGGTCCGAGGGCCTGCTCCAGACGGGCCGAAAGACCCGTCTGAAGTGCTACTTCGTGAGGTTCCTCTCGATCTCCTCCTCCAGTTCGTCGGGCTCCCGGCCCGGAGTCTGGAGATTGAACTTGGTGATCGCGAACCGGAAGATCACGTAGTACACGACGGCGAAGGCCAGGCCGATCGGAATGATCAGCCATGGTTTGGTCGCCAGGCTCCAGTTGATGACGTAGTCGATCAGGCCCGCGGAGAAGCTGAAGCCGTCCTTGACCCCGATCGCCCATGTCACCGCCATCGAGACACCGGTGAGCACCGCGTGGATCGCGTACAGCAGGGGTGCGACGAAGAGGAACGAGTACTCGATCGGCTCGGTGATGCCCGTCACGAAGGTCGTCAGGCCGACCGAGAGCATCATGCCGCCGACCGCCTTCCGGCGATGCGGCTTGGCGCAGTGGTAGATCGCCAGAGCCGCCGCCGGGAGGGCGAACATCATGATCGGGAAGAATCCCGAGGTGAACTGACCGGCCGTCGGGTCGCCCGCCAGGAACCGGTTGATGTCACCGTGAACGACCGTCCCGTCCGGCTTGGTGAAGTCGCCGAACTGGAACCAGACGAAAGTGTTCAGGAACTGGTGGAGGCCGATGACCAGCAGGGTGCGGTTGGCGACACCGAAGATGCCGGAGCCCACCCAGTCCAGGTCCACCAGCCACTTGGAGAAGCTGGTCAGACCGTCGCCGATCGGCTGCCAGAGCCACGCGCACAGCGCCGCGAAGAGGAGGCCGACGAACGCCATGATGATCGGGACCAGCCGGCGGCCGTTGAAGAAGCCCAGCCAGTCCACCAGCTTGACCCGGTGGTACCGCTGCCAGAACCAGGCGGACAGCAGACCCATCACGATGCCGCCGAACACCCCGGGGTTCTGGTACTCCGCGGCCGTGACCTTGGCGTTGCCGGTGACGCAGGTGCCGAACCAGGTGCCGCCCGAAGTGAACGTGGAACCGGGGGCGCAGTCCACCGGGAAGGCGTGCAGCACCGCGTAATAGACGAGGAAGCCGGTCACCGCGGCGAGCGCGGTCGAACCGTCCGACTTCTTCGCCATGCCGATGGCGACCCCGATGCAGAACAGCAGCGGAAGACCGAGCCCCGAGTCGAGCAGCGCGCCACCCGCGGCCGCGAACACCTTGGCGACATTGCCCCAACGCAGGCCCTCGTCACCGAATACGTCCGGCTGGCCCAGCCGGTTGAGAATGCCTGCCGCCGGCAGGACGGCGATCGGGAGCTGGAGGCTGCGGCCCATCTTCTGGAGGCCCTGGAAGAGGCCGTTCCACCACGTCTTCTGTGGAACTGCGGCACTGCTCGAGCTCATCGGCATCCTCCCGGAACAAGACGCGTTCGGCGGTCGTTGCACACTGGTGTAGACCAGTTGAGGTACGGTGCGTAACCCGCCTGGAAGACAGGGCACCGGTGATCGTTATCCTTCGGGACGGTCCAGTCACTCGCTCGCGAAGCTGGGCCAAACGTGCGTTACGGTGACGAAACGGACCCATGGTGGGCCGTCGTATGCATGTGAACAACCAGGGAGAAGGCCATGGCCAGCAAGGCTGAGAAGATCGTCGCCGGGCTCGGCGGTATCGATAACATCGACGAGATCGAAGGCTGCATCACGCGCCTTCGCACCGAGGTCCACGACCCCAGCAAGGTCGACGAAGCCGCGCTCAAGGCCGCCGGAGCCCACGGTGTCGTCAAGATGGGCACCGCGATCCAGGTCGTCATCGGCACCGACGCCGACCCCATCGCCGCCGACATCGAAGACATGATGTGACCAGCCGCCTCACCCCCCGCTGAGCCCAAGCACTCAGCACCACGCAGGCCCTGCCCACCCGGACGGGGCCTGCGGTGCACCCGAACGGCCGCCACCTCCGCACCCGATAAAGTCGACACCATGTCTCGTATCGACGGCCGCACCCCCGAACAGCTCCGCCCCGTCACCATCGAACGCGGATGGAGCAAGCACGCCGAAGGCTCCGTACTCATCTCCTTCGGCGACACCAAGGTCTTCTGCACCGCCTCCGTCACCGAAGGCGTCCCCCGCTGGCGCAAGGGCAGTGGCGAAGGCTGGGTCACCGCCGAATACTCCATGCTGCCCCGCTCCACCAACACCCGCGGCGACCGCGAATCCGTACGCGGCAAGATCGGCGGCCGCACCCACGAGATCAGCCGCCTCATCGGCCGCTCCCTGCGCGCCGTCGTCGACTACAAGGCCCTCGGCGAGAACACCATCGTCCTCGACTGCGACGTCCTCCAGGCCGACGGCGGCACCCGCACCGCCGCCATCACCGGCGCCTACGTCGCCCTCGCCGACGCCGTCACCTGGGCCCAGCGCAAGAAGCTCGTCAAGCACGGCCGCAAGCCGCTGACCGACACCGTCTCGGCGATCAGCGTCGGCATCGTCGACGGCACCCCCCTCCTCGACCTCTGCTACGAGGAGGACGTCCGCGCCGAGACCGACATGAACGTCGTCTGCACCGGCGACGGCCGCTTCGTCGAGGTCCAGGGCACCGCCGAGGCCACCCCCTTCGACCGCAAGGAACTGGGCGCCCTCCTCGACCTCGCCACCATCGGCTGCACAGACCTCACCGCTTTCCAGAACGAGGCCCTGGCCCGCACGCTGGGCGAGTAAAGAAGCAACCACATACGCACCACAACGCGTCGTTACGAACACGGGCGCACGGGTCGAACCGTGCGCCCGTCCGCGTATCCGCACCTGGGGAGGAACCGCACCATGGCCGAGGCCACCCGCCACCGCCGCATCACCGTCGCGCTGACCCTGACCGCCCTCGCTCTCACCGCGACAGCCGGCTGCGGGGCCGTCGACAAGGCACTCGACTGCGTCCGCACCGCCGACGCCATCGCCACCAGCGTCGACAACCTCCAACAGGCCGTCTCCAACGCCTCGAACGACCCCACTCAGGCATCCGAAGCCCTCGACGCCATCGAGAAGGAACTCGGCAACCTCGGCGACCAGACCGACAACGCCGACCTCGGCAAGGCCGTCGACGATCTGCAGTCCGGCGTCGGCAACGTCCGCGACTCCATCGACAAGGGCGACGCCACCCCCGACATCACCCCGGTCACCGACGCCGCCAAGGAGATCGGCAAGGTCTGCACGCCCTGATCACCCCCGATACTGGGTGACATGACCCGCCTCATCCTCGCCACCCGCAACGCCGGGAAGATCACCGAACTCCACGCGATCCTCGCCGACGCAGGCCTCGACCACGAGCTCGTCGGCGCGGACGCGTACCCCCACATCCCCGACGTCAAGGAAACCGGCGTCACCTTCGCCGAGAACGCCCTCCTCAAGGCCCACGCCCTCGCGAAGGCCACCGGCCACCCCGCCATCGCCGACGACTCCGGCCTCTGCGTGGACGTACTCGGCGGCGCCCCCGGCATCTTCTCCGCCCGCTGGGCCGGCACCCACGGCGACGACCGGGCCAACCTGGACCTGCTCCTGGCCCAGCTCTCCGACATCGACAACCCCCACCGCGGCGCCCATTTCGCCTGCGCGGCGGCCCTGGCCCTCCCCGACGGCACGGAACGCGTGGTCGAGGGCCGCCTGGTGGGCACCCTGCGCCACACCCCGTCCGGCACGAACGGCTTCGGCTACGACCCGATCCTCCAGCCGGACGGCGAAACCCGCACCTGCGCGGAACTGACCCCGGCGGAGAAGAACGCGATCAGCCACCGCGGCAAGGCGTTCCGGGCGCTGGTGCCGGCGGTGCGGGAGCTGGTGGGGTGATCCCCTGGAACGCCGAAGGCTCGGCCCGCAATCGCTGCGAGCCGAGCCTTCGGAGCCACGGTCAGTGCGGCCGGTGGGATTCGAACCCACACAGGATTTCTCCCAGATGCCCCTAAAACACCCGCCGATACCAGTTTGGCTACGGCCGCATATCCGAATCCATGGTAGCGGGCCGGGGGCATTCGCGGCACGGAGAGGTCGCTATACGGAGGTGTTGGGCCTGTCCTTCCTCTTGCGGCACCAGGTTTCCGTGAGTGCATGGCAATTCGGGCAGAGGTAGCGAAGGTTCTCGGCCCGGTTGTCGAGCCAGTCGCCGTTGATGTGGTCGATCTGGAGCGTGATCGGCCGCCCCAGCCACTCGCCAGGGTTGTCACAGGACTCACATCGGTAGGGGATGCGGATCTCTTGCAGCGCGCGGTGAAGTCTTGGACGGCTTACGCGTGTTGACCCCTGAGGCATGACTACGAGGGTGGTCGGTGCGATCGCCCTGGGCTCATGCACCTGAGTCGAGCCCCAGGGGCGGCGCGTGAAGTGGCTTGTGTCGAGTTTCAACTGGAGGGCCTTGCGCCGCACGCGGCGGTGATTCGTGTCGTTGACCTCAAGGCCGAGTGCGCGCATGACGTCTGCGTAGCTGGTGGCTCGCGGAACGGCTTCCCGCAGGGCGTCCTCAGGGATTGCGAGGCGTGCGTTGCGGAAGTGGGAAGTGTCGATCCCTTTCCTGCGCAACATGCTCGCCAGCGCGGAGCGCGACTGGCTGTCGTCACACACTCCGAGGCTCCGTGCCACTCCGCGAACGCTCTCGGCTGAGGCGACGGCCGTCCGAAGCTCTTCGACGGTGAACAGCAGGCCCAGTTGCGGACGATTCATGCCGGGGAAGTGACTGACATCGATCCCCGCCGCCGTGATGCGGCGGCTTATGTGAGAGAGCGTGCCACTCGCCGGTGGCACGCCGAGCTTGGTGACGACCTCGCGCAGTGACGAGGAGGACGCAACGGCGGCTGCAATGGCCGCATCCGGATACTTTCGCCACGGGCTGCGCTGCTTGAAGTGGGCTGTGTCCAGCCCGTGCCCGGCTACCTTCTCTTGAAGCACGCGCCGCTGGCCGCCACTCTTCTTGAGCCCGAGCCGATGCATCAGATCTGTCCAGTTCTTCGACTCGGCGACAGCAGTGGCGAGCCTCTCTCGTTCGTACGCATCAGACATGACGCCCCCTTGCGAAAGCCGGAACACGTCCTCGGTATTCGTTCTCCGGGGCGGCGCCATCCGGAAGAAGGTGCGTGTATGGACTCACCGGCATGGTCCCCTCCGTATCCGACCACACGCTCGCGGCCTCGCACGGAACAACGAACCGTTTATCGGGAAGTCACGTCCGATATCCGACAAGATGTGGAATGGTCTGTACCGCTTCAATCGAGGTTGAAGCGGTACAGACCATTCCACTGAGGGGCGGAGTCCCGGGGTCAGAACCTCGGGTCCGGCGTCTGGGCCGCGGCCAGTTCTGCCGCCTCCTCATGTGTCTCCACCGAGGGCGGGGGACCGGCCAGGGGCTTCTGGGCGGTGCGGTCATGGCGGCTGCACACCGGATCGATGGCCGAATGAGATGTCCCTCACATCTTCGCGGTCGTCCGAGGTGGTCCTCGACGGGCCCGGGTCAGATGCCGAGGTCCTTGATGATCTTGGCTACGTGGCCGGTGGCCTTGACGTTGTAGAGGGCTCGTTCGACCTTGCCTTCTTCGTCCACGACGATCGTGGAGCGGATGACGCCCGTCACCGTTTTGCCGTAGAGCTTCTTCTCGCCGAAGGCGCCGTATGCCTCAAGGGTCTCCTTGGAGGGGTCGCCGACCAGGGTGACCTCGAGGTTTTCCTTCTCGCGGAACTTGGCGAGCTTCTCGGGCTTGTCGGGGGAGACGCCGATGACGTCGTATCCGGCGCCGGTGAGCAGGTCCAGGTTGTCGGTGAAGTCGCAGGCCTGCTTGGTGCAGCCGGGGGTGAGGGCGGCCGGGTAGAAGTAGACGATGACCTTGCGGCCCTTGTGGTCGGCGAGCGAGATCTCGTTGCCGTCGGCGTCGGGGAGCGTGAAGGCGGGGGCGGTGTCGCCGGGCTGGAGTCGCTCGCTCATGGTTCTCCTCAGGTGGCACGTGGGGTGTATGGGACCGAGCGTAATAGGGGTGCCGCCGGGTACGTGGGCGGTCGAGCTGACAGACTGTCGATGAAGGTTTACCGGACGAGGACCACGGAGGCGGCGCAGTGTCGGATGCCAGGACCCCTGCGCAGATCGAGGCGGACATCATCAGCAGGCGTGAGCAGCTTGCGGTGGTGCTCGATGAGATCGGGGTGCGGGTGCACCCGAAGACGATCATGGGTGATGCGAAGGCCAAGGCCGCCGAGGCCGTGGACCGGACGGCCGGGCGGGCTTTTGTGGCGGTGAACCGGACGGTGTCGGACGTGAAGGCGCAGTTTGTGTCCGAGGACGGCGCTCCGCGTCTGGAGCGGGTGATTCCGGCGGCGTTGCTCGCGGTGGGTGTCGTGGGTCTGCTCGCGGTGTCGAAGCGGCGGCGGAAGAACTGATGTCGCGGTCCGTGTACCCCGGAGGCGTGCGGAGCTGCGGCGGACAGGTAGGTTGCGGGGCGTGAGCGAGAACACCGACGACAAGCTGCCCATCCGCATGCTCCATGACCGTGTGCTGGTCCGGTCCGATACGCCGGAGGGCGAGCGGCGCTCGGGTGGCGGCATTCTGATTCCGGCGACGGCTGCGGTCGGCCGCCGGCTGGCCTGGGCCGTGGTGGTCGCGGTGGGGCAGAACGTGCGGACGGTGGAGCCGGGCGACCGGGTGCTGTACGACCCCGAGGACCGAGCGGAGGTCGAGGTGCGCGGTGTGGCGTATGTGCTGATGCGCGAGCGGGATCTGCATGCGGTGGCGGCGGACCGGTTTGAGGGGTCGGTGGATTCGACCGGGCTGTATCTGTAGGCGGCAGCCGTTGCGCGTGTGGCCTGGTGACCGATGTCACCAGGCCTTTTGCATGTTCTTTGCTACGGTGGTGTGACCCCGACGAGACGCGCCGTACCGGGCTATGCAAAGACGACGCACCCCGTGTTGTTCGCGTTTTTCTGTCTCGTCGGAGGTTCCGTCATGGCGTGGGTTCTGCTGGTTGTCGCCGGTCTGCTCGAAGTCGGCTGGTCGATAGGGATGAAGTACACCGAGGGGTTCACCCGGTTGTGGCCGAGTGTGTTCACGGGCCTCGGGATCGTGATGAGCATGGTGTTGCTGTCCCATGCGGCGAAGACGCTGCCGATCGGTACGGCGTACGGCGTGTGGGTCGGTATCGGTGCGGCCGGTGCGGCGGTTCTCGGCATGGTGGTGCTGGGTGAGCCGGTGACCGCTGCCCGGATCTTCTTCGTTTCTCTGCTGCTGGTGGCTGTGGTGGGGCTGAAGGCGACCTCGGGTCACTGACGCGGTGCGGGGGTGCCCTGCGGTGCCGGGGTGCCGGGGGCGCCCGGGAGGAAGTCGTAGCGGTCCCGGTCGCCGTTGTCCCCGCCGCCGTTCTCGGCGCCGCCGATTTCCGTTCCGCCGCCGGTCGGTGTGCCGGTGTCCGTGCCGCCGGTGGCGGGTTCGCTGATCCAGGGGGGCGGCGGGCTGCTGGGCGGGGTGCTCCCGGGGCTGCTGGGCGGTGTGCTGGAGGGGGTCTCGGACGGTGTTCCGGTGGTGCCGGGGCTGGAGTTCTCCTCGGTGGGCTGGACGGTTTCTTCGGCGCCGCTTTCGAGGCTGAGGTCGAAGTTCTCGACCGTGGTGCCGCGCAGCGCGGCCTCGGTGTACTGGGCCCAGGTCTGGGCGGGCGCGCCGCCGCCGTTGATGCGGGCCAGGCCGAGTGCTCCGTAGAGCGGTTTCTGTGCGCCGGTGTCGGGGTCCTGGCCCATGACGGCGATGACGGTGGTGAGGTCGGGGGTGTAGCCGGCGAACCAGGCGGCTTTGTCCTCTTCGGCGGTGCCGGTCTTGCCCGCGGCGGGGCGGCCGGCGCCCTGGGCGGCGATGCCGGAGCCGCTCTCGACGACGCTCTGGAGGACGGCGGTGGTGGTGTCGGCGGCTTCGCGGCTGACGGCCTGTTCGGTGTCCCTGCCGGGGAGTTCCAGGTCCTCGCCGCCCTTGCTGATCTTGTCGACGAGGGTGTACGCGCCGTGCCTGCCGTGGTTGGCGAGGGTGGCGTACGCCTCGGTCATGTCGAGGACGCTGGCGGTGGCGACGCCGAGGGCGATGGACGGGTAGGGGGTGAGATCGGGGGTGTTCTTGGGGATACCGAGGTCGATGGCGGTCTGCCTGACCTTGTCGGGGCCGACGTCCTCGGCCATCTGGGCGTAGACGGCGTTGACGGATTTGTCGGTGGCGATGCGGACGGTGATGGGCCCGTAGCTGATGTCGTCCTCGTTGGCGGGGGCGTATCCGGTGGGTCCGTTCGGGCCTTGGACCATGCGTTTGTTGGTGCCGTCGTACACGGTGTTGGGGGTGATGCGCCGGCCGTCCTGGGTGGTGGAGCCGCTCGCGACGGCGGAGGTGAAGACGAAGGGTTTGAAGGTGGAGCCGACCTGGTAGTCGCGTCGGGTCGCGTTGTTCACGTACTGCTTGGTGTAGTCGATGCCGCCGTACATGGCGACGACCCGGCCGGTGCCGGTGTCGATGGAGGCGCCGCCGACGCGGACATTGCGGTCGGCCTCGCGCTCTGTGCTCGTCTGGGACATGACGTTGTCGTCGACGGCTTTGACGAGCGCGTTCTGTTTCTTCTTCTCCAGTGTGGTGGTGATTCGGTAGCCGCCGGTGGCCAGGGTGTTCTCGTCGATGACCTCGTTGCTGGTGAGGTAGTCCTCGACGGCCTGGATGATGTAGCCGCGCTGTCCGGAGAGCCCGGTGGGCGGCTTGGCCTCGCCGGGTACGGGGAATTCCATGGTGGCGCGTTCGCCGGCGGCGAGCCACTTCTCCTTGACCATGCCGTCGAGTACGTAGTTCCAGCGCGCGAGGGCCGCGGCCTTGTTCTGGGGGTGGACGACGACGTCGTACGCGCTGGGGGCGTTGAGCAGGGAGGCGAGGTAGGCGCCCTCGGCGGTGGTGATGCCGTCGATGTCCTTGCCGTAGTAGGCCTGTGCGGCGGCCTGGATGCCGTAGGCGTTGCGGCCGAAGTAGCTGGTGTTGAGGTAGCCCTCGAAGATCTGGTTCTTGGACTCCTCGCGGTTGAGTTTGACCGCGATGAAGAACTCCTTGATCTTGCGGATGATGGTCTGTTCCTGGCCGAGGTAGTAGTTCTTGACGTACTGCTGGGTGATGGTCGAGCCGCCCTGTTTGCCCTTGCCGGTGAGGGTGTTCCAGGCGGCGCGGGCCATGGCTGTGAGGTCGACGGCCGGTTCGGAGTAGAAGTTGCGGTCCTCGGCGGCGAGGACGGCGTGCTGGACGTCGAGCGGGACCTGGGCGAGCTTGACGTTCTCCCGGTTGACCTCGCCGGAGCGGGCGATGACGCTGCCGTCCTTGTAGAGGTAGACGTTGGACTGCGCGGTGGCGCTGGCGTTGGCGGGCGGGATCTCGACGAGCTGGTATCCGGCGATGAAGCCGCCGATCAGGAGCAGGGCGACGACGACGAGTGCGCCGAGGACCATCCGCCAGGTGGGGAAGGCGCGCCGCCAGCCGGTGCGCTTGGGGCGCCTGTGCTTGTTCGCCCGGCCGGCTTTGCCGCCCCGATCTGCGCTGTTGCCGCTGTTGCCGCTGTTGCTGCCGTGGGCGGACGGGTCCCTGGGGTCCCAGCCCCGGGGTTCGTGTTCCCCGTTCGGCTGCTGTGGCTCGTCGCTCATGTCCGTGCAGACTCCTCGGCCGAGGTCAGTTCCCCCATAGTGCCCTTTTCTATGGAATAAGCCGCGGATCGACCCCTGAAAAGCGGTCGCGGCGGCCGTCTTCGTTGGGCTAAGGTCCTGCGTTTTGGTGTCCAACGCCGTTGGGTGCCCGGGCGATGGGGGTGGATGCGGTGCGGCTGTACGCGGTGGTGGCGGCGGGTGGGTTCCGGCGCTATGCCACTTACCGGACTGCGACGGCGGCGGGAGTGTTCACCAACACCGTCTTCGGTTTCATCATGGCGTACACCTATGTGGCGCTGTGGGACGAGCGTCCGCAGCTCGGCGGCTATGACATGCCCCAGGCGCTCACCTATGTGTGGCTGGGGCAGGCGCTGCTGATGACCTGCGCCATGATGGGCGGCGGTTTCGAGGACGAGCTGATCGAGCGGATCCGCACGGGCGATGTCGCGGTGGATCTCTACCGGCCGGTGAACCTCCAACTGTGGTGGCTGGCGGGTGACTTGGGTCGGGCGGCGTTCCATCTGCTGGGCCGCGGCATCGTGCCGATGCTGCTGGGGTCGCTCGCCTTCGATCTGGCGCTGCCCGCCTCGCCGGGGGTCTGGCTGGCCTTCCTCGTCTCGGTGGCGCTCGGTGTCGTGGTCAGTTTCGCGATCCGCTATCTGGTGGCGCTCTCCGCTTTCTGGCTGCTGGACGGGGCGGGGGTGTCGCAGATGACGGCCCTGGCCGGGATGTTCTTCTCCGGGATGCTGCTGCCGCTGACGCTGTTCCCCGGGGTGCTGGGCGACGTGGCGCGGGTGCTGCCGTGGTCGTCGCTCCTCCAGGTGCCGGCCGATGTGTTGCTCGGCAAGAGCACGGGGTGGGGGCTGGTGGAGGCGTACGCCTTTCAGGGCGGCTGGGCGCTGACGCTGCTGCTGGTGGGGCGGTTGGTGCAGTCGGTGGCGACGAGGAGGGTGGTGGTTCAGGGTGGCTGAGACGATCGGTGCGGTGGAGGCGGCGGACACGCCCGAGGTGGTGTTCGTCGAGCGGTCGAGGTTCGTCGAGGGGGTCCGGGCATACGGGCTGATCGCGACGATGTGGCTGCGTTCGACGATGGCGTACCGCGCCTCGTTCGCGATGACGGCGTTCGGGAACTTCGCGGTGACCGCCTTCGACTTCGTCGCGATCCTGCTGATGTTCCAGCACGTGGATGCGCTGGGCGGTTACACGCTGGCGGAGATCGCACTGCTGTACGGGGCCTCGGGCACCGCGTTCGGTCTCGCCGACCTGGTGATGGGCTCGATGGACCGGCTGGGGCGGCGGGTGCGCGACGGCACGCTGGACACGCTGCTGGTACGCCCGGTGCCGGTGCTCGCCCAGGTCGCTGCGGACCGGTTCGCGCTGCGCAGGATGGGGCGGATCACCCAGGGGGCGCTGGTCCTCGGCTACGCGCTGGTGACGCTGGACATCGGGTGGACACCGCTGAAGGTGGCGATGGTTCCGCTGATGCTGCTGAGTGGGGCGGCGATCTTCGCGGCGGTGTTCGTGGCCGGGGCGGCGTTCCAGTTCGTCGCGCAGGACGCCTCCGAGGTGCAGAACTCCTTCACGTACGGCGGGAACACCCTGCTCCAGTACCCGCCGTCGATCTTCTCGAAGGACCTGGTGCGCGGGGTCACGTTCGTGGTGCCGCTGGCCTTCGTGAACTGGCTGCCCGCGCTGTATGTGCTGGGCCGGGACTATCCGCTGGGCCTGCCGGACTGGGTGGCGTTCCTGCCTCCGGTGGTGGCGGGTCTGTGCTGGCTGCTCGCGGGCCTGGCCTGGCGTTCGGGCCTGCGCGCGTACCGCAGCACAGGCAGTTGACGAAAACATCGAGCAGGGCGAGAGCAAGGGCGAGGGCATCCGACATGAACGCAGAAACCCACACCGACACCGACACCGGCACGGACATCCGCACGGACATCGGCAAGGGCACCGACATCGGCTTCATCGAGCTCGACAACGTCGAAAAGGTCTTCGACGTGCGCCGCAAGACCGGCTTCATGCGCAGTGAACGCCGCCAGGTGCGAGCGGTCGACTCCATCAGCTTCCGCGTCGCACGTGGCGAGATGGTCGGCTACATCGGCCCGAACGGTGCCGGGAAGTCGACCACGATCAAGATGCTGACCGGCATCCTCACCCCGAGCGGCGGCCGGTTGCGGGTGGCGGGCATCGACCCGTCCAGGGAGCGTACGAGGCTGGCTCACCGCATCGGTGTGGTGTTCGGCCAGCGCACCACGCTCTGGTGGGACCTGCCGCTGCGCGACTCGTACCGGCTGATGCACCGGATGTACCGGATTCCCGACGCCCGCTACCGCGAGAATCTGGACCGCTGTGTCGAACTCCTCGATCTGGGCGAACTGTTGGAAGTACCCGTACGGCAGCTTTCGCTGGGGCAGCGGATGCGCGGCGACATCGCGGCGGCGCTCCTGCATGATCCCGAGGTGCTGTACCTGGACGAGCCGACGATCGGCCTGGACGTCGTCTCCAAGGCCAAAGTCCGTGGATTCCTGCGGGACTTGAATGCCGAACGTGGCACGACCGTGCTGCTCACCACGCACGATCTGACGGACATCGAGCAGCTCTGCAAGCGTGTGATGGTGATCGACCACGGCCGTCTGATGTACGACGGGGCGCTCGCCGGACTGCATGAGGTGGGCGAGAGCCAGCGGATGCTGGTGGTCGACCTGGAGCGTCAACTCCCGCCGATCCGCCTGGAGTCGGCGCCCTCGGTGCGTACGGTGAAGGTGGAGGGGCCGCGCCAGTGGCTGGCCTTCCCGGCCTCGGAGTCGGCCGCACCGCTGGTCGCCCGGATCGCGGCGGACTACCCGCTGGTCGACCTGTCGGTGCGGGAGCCCGACATCGAGGCCGTGATCGCGAAGATGTACGCGTCTGCCGGCGGCATGTAGATCGGTGATGGGAGCGTACGCGTTCAATAGGCTGCGCGGTATGACAAGTGACCTTCCGGAAATGCGTGCCTCCGATGCCGAGCGTGAGCGTGTCGCCGAGACTCTGCGCGAGGCGGTGGCCGAGGGCCGGCTGGAGATGGAGGAGTTCGAGCATCGGCTCGAAGCAACCTACAAGGCGCGTACGTACGGGGAGTTGGAACCGCTCGTGCGTGACCTCCCGGCGCCGGGCACGGCGGTGGCCCCGTTGGGTTCGGCCCCGGCAGCCGCGGCGACGGGTTCGGCGGTGCGCTGGGCGGACCGTATCGGCAAGCCCGCCACCTCGGGTGGTGCCTTCGCGCTCTGGGGCGGTTTCGGTCGCCGGGGAAACTGGACGGTGGGCCGGAAGTTCACCGCGTTCGCGATGTGGGGCGGCGGCGAGATCGACTTGCGCGAGGCCAACTTCGAGGACCGCGAGGCGGTCATCCGCTGCTTCACGATCATGGGCGGTATCCGCGTGAAGGTCCCGCCGGAGCTGAACGCCCAGGTCAGGGGCATCGGCATCATGGGCGGCTTCCGTGAGCAATCGAAGGACGAGGGGACCGTGTCCCCGGACTCCCCGCGGGTGCGGATCACCGGCTTTGCGCTGATGGGCGGCGTCCGGGTGGAGCGCAAGCGGAGCAAGGCGGAGAAGCAGCGGCTGAGGGACACGGAGCGGGCGCGGCTGGAGAAGGGCCGGGGGTCCTCGGGCCGCTCCGAGGACTGAGCCCGATCCGTCCTCCGGTCTTCCGCCGACCCCGGCCCCGCCGTCAGAACTGGTCGGAGACGGGCCGGTCGTGTTGCAGGGCCGGCAGGTCGACCAGTGAGCCCAGCCGCTGGTAGCCCGTGTCGTTCAGGTGGAGATGGTCGCCGCAGTCGTAGGCGGGCAGCAGCCGGGTCGGGTGGTACGGATCGCGGGCCGCCTTGTCGAAGTCGATGACCGAGTCGAAGATCCCGCCCGCCCGGATCAGCTCGTTGACCTGTTCCCGTACGGCGTTCTGCGTGGGTGTCCAGGTGCGGAACCCCTCGTACGGCATCAGCGTCGCCCCGACGACCCGCAGTCCGCGTGCGTGAGCGCGCCGGGTCATGGACCGCAGCGCGTCCGCGATGCGCTGCGGGTCGGTCTCCTGCGGGAACTGCTGCACATCGTTGATGCCGAGCGCGATGACGACCGTCTTCACCCCGGCGGCGTCCAGTACGTCGCGGTCGAAGCGGGCGCTCGCCCGTACACCGCGTCCGTCGCGCAGGATGCGGTTGCCCGCGATGCCGGCGTTGACCACTCCGTACCGGCCGTGCAGCCGGTCGGCGAGCACGTCGGGCCAGCGGCTGTTCGCGTCGAGGGTGGAGCCGGTGCCCGCGGTGAGCGAGTCCCCGATCACCGCGATCGTTCCGGCGGCGGTCTCGTTGTGTACGTCGACGGCGGTGAGGTAGCGCCAGTCGGTGGTGCGCCGGGTGCCCTGCCCGTCCTCCACGTACGACGTCTGGTGGGTGCCCGGGTGGATGGTGACGGGGCCCTCGGCGGTGGGGGTGCGCAGGGTGACGACGAGATCGGCGTCGGCGGCGACCGGGACGAGGACCGGGTCGCTGACGATCTGTCCGCCCGCGGCGACGGTCACGGCGGCGGCGCCCCGGAAGGTCACGGGGCGGGTGTCGACCGTGGCGTGGTCCACGACCAGCGGGTGCGTGCCGAAGAGGTTGGAGAGGGTGATGCGGGCCGCGTCGCCGCCGATGCTGGTGTGCACGACGTTACGGATGGTGCGCCGGGTCAGGTCGCTGCCGTTGTACGTGTCGATCACGCCGGTGGTGGGGGCCGCCGCCCAGGTGCCGAGCCAGAGGCCGGTGGAGTGGGCCGGTGCGGCGGGCGTACGGGCCACGGACCGCGGGTCGGGTGCGGCGATCTGCTGCGACCGGGTGCCGGAGCCGGAGAAGAGCAGGGAGCCGGCGAACGCCACGCCGGCGGCGAGCGCGGCGGTGCCCGCCACGAGGGCGATGAGCAGGGCGTACCCCTGGCGCCTGGGCATGGAAGGTGTGTCTCCTCGTGGTGAGACCGACCGGCAACGGGGGCGGCGTCGCCCATTTGCCGGTCGGTCTTAATCGGACTGATCCCATGATGGGGCAAGGTGTCGGGAACTCGATGTGCGGCCCGGGAGTAGGTCAGGTAAGGACAATGCGTACGGGACACCGGGGGCGATGCGTACGCGGACGGGTGGAGCGGATGGAACGGATCGATGGGACCGGACCCGGGGAACAGGGTGCGGGGCAGCCGGAGCGTGCCCGGGAGCAGGTGGCGGGCGCGGCCCGTCCCGCAAGCGGTGGCCGCCCGGCACCCCTCGCCTCGTTCGCGTACACCGCAGCCGACGAGGAGAAGCGTCGCGGCGTACGCCGGATGAAGACCACGGCCACGGGCCTCCTTCTGCTGGTCGCCCTCGTGTACGTCCTCGCCACCTGGGCGAAGAGCGCGGGTGTGGGCGGCTGGCCCGGCTTCGTCGCCGCGGCCGCCGAGGCGGGGATGGTGGGTGCGCTGGCCGACTGGTTCGCCGTCACGGCACTGTTCAAGCGCCCGCTCGGCCTGCCGATCCCGCACACCGCCATCATCCCCACCAAGAAGGACCAGCTGGGAGCCTCGCTGGGTTCCTTCGTCGGCGAGAATTTTCTCTCCGGCGATGTCGTGCGCAGCCGTATCCACGCCCTGGGTATCGGTGGCCGGCTCGGCTCCTGGCTGGCCGAGCCGGAACACGCCGGCCGGGTGACCGCCGAGCTGTCGACCGCGCTGCGCGGTGCGTTGACGGTGCTGCGGGACTCCGATGTGCAGGCCGTGGTGGGTGAGGCGATCACCCGGAGGGCCAATGCGGCGGAGATCGCTCCCGGTCTCGGCAAGATGCTGGAGAAGATCGTCGCGGACGGTGGCCACCGCAGGATGGTGGACCTGATCTGTGTGCGCGCCCACGACTGGCTGGTGCTGCACGGCGATTCGGTGATGGACGCGGTGCAGGGCGGGGCACCGGGCTGGACGCCGCGGTTCGTCGACAAGCGGGTGGGGGAGCGGGTCTACAAGGAACTGCTGCGCTTCATCACGGAGATGCGGGACATGCCGGGGCACCCGGCGCGCGGTTCGATCGACACGTTCCTGACGGACTTCGCGGCCGACCTCCAGACGGACTCGGACACCCGGGCACGGGTGGAGCGGCTGAAGTCGGAGATCCTGGGGCGCGGCGAGGTCCAGGAGGTCATCGCATCGGCCTGGTCGTCGGTGCGCGCGATGATAATTGCGGCTGCGGACGACGAGCAGAGCGAGCTGCGGCTGCGTGCGCGGGCCTCACTGCTGACGTTCGGCGCGCGGCTGGCGACGGACGGGCGGATGCAGGCCAAGCTGGAGGGCTGGCTGGAGGACGCGGCGGTCTATGTCGTCACGACGTACCGCGCGGAGATCACGTCGCTGATCAGCGACACGGTCGCGAGCTGGGACGCGGACCAGACGTCGAAGAAGATCGAGGCACACATCGGCCGTGACCTGCAGTTCATCCGGATCAACGGCACGGTGGTGGGTGCGCTGGCGGGGCTGCTGATCTATACGGTGTCGCGGGCACTGGGGGCGTAGGGCCCGGTTTCCGGCTCGTCGGAGCCTTGAGGGTTCCGGGTGCGTACCCGTCCTGTCGTACGGATACGCACCCGGCTTACGCGGGGGAGTGCCCTTGAATACGCACATGGCCCCGCCCGCGTTCAACGCGTCCGGCAGATGATTACCGGCTGATCACCGGCAATCCGTACCCGGTTCAGGCGGCCCGGCGGGTGACCGCCCACGACGCGGCGGCCATGCTGCCCGCCACGGCGAAGACGGCGGGCCAGGCGCCGACCTTCTTGGCCAGCGGGTGCGAACCGGCGAACGCGGCGACATACGCGGTGGTCAGCCCGACGGCCGCGCGCGGCCCGGCCTGCCGGTTCCACTCGTACGCGGCGACGGTGCCCGCGGCGGCGAGGGCGACCCCGCCCAGCGGCCGCTTCTTGGTCCACCGTGCGACGGCGTACCCGCCGACCAGTCCGCTCGCCGCCACTGCCGCTGCCGGAACCTTCGCCATCGCAGCCACCTTCGCCTTCTTGTCTGAGTTGTCCGGACCCGGAGCCCGGGTCTTCGAGGCTAACGCGGCGTGCGGACTTCCTGTCGCCGAGGGGGTGTACAAGCGTTTACCCTTGGGGGTGAACGAGCGTGCACCTCTGCGCGAAGCCCCTGCCGACGAGCACCGTACGGAGAGCCATGCCCGCGGACATACCCGCCCCGACCGCCGCCACGGATGAGGCCCCGCATCCCCGTTTCGCCGTAGGCGTCCTCGCGTTCTGCGGTGTCGTGGTCGCGGTCATGCAGACGATCGTCGTCCCGCTCCTCCCGCACATTCCGGCCCTCACCGGCGCGACCCCCGCCGCCGCGAGCTGGCTGGTCACCGTCACCCTCCTGACCGGCGCCGTCTTCACGCCCGTCCTGGGCCGGGTCGGCGACATGTACGGCAAGCGGCGGGTGCTCGTCGCCTCGCTCATGGTGCTGGTGGTGGGCTCGGTCCTGTGCGCGGTCAGCTCCCACATCGGGGTGCTGATCACCGGCCGCGCCCTGCAGGGTGCGGCGCTCGCCGTCGTACCGCTGGGCATCAGCATCCTGCGCGACGAACTCCCACCCGAGCGGGTGCTGTCCGCCGTGGCGCTGATGAGCTCCACGCTCGGCATCGGCGCGGCGGTCGGGCTGCCGGTCGCGGCGCTCGTCGTCGAGAACTTCGACTGGCACACGATGTTCTGGGTCTCGGGAGTGATCGGCGTCATCGACATCGTGCTGGTGCTGTGGTGCGTACCGGAATCCCCGCTCCGCACCCGCGGCCGTTTCGACGCCGTCGGCGCGCTGGGGCTGTCCGGGGCCCTGGTCTGTCTGCTGCTCGCGGTCACCCAGGGCGCCGACTGGGGCTGGACGTCGGCGCGGACGGTCGGTCTGCTGGTGGCCGCCGTCGTCGTGGCGCCGGCCTGGGGAGCGTACGAGCTCCGCGTCCCGACGCCGATGGTCGATCTGCGGGTCTCGGCCCGCCCGGCCGTCCTGCTCACCAACGTCGCCGCCCTGCTGATCGGCTTCGCCTTCTATGCGAACTCCCTGGTCACCGCGCAGATGGTGCAGGAGCCGAAGGCGACGGGTTACGGGCTCGGCGCCTCGCTCGTCGTCAGCGGGCTGTGTCTGCTGCCGGGCGGCGTGATGATGGTGGCGCTCTCGCCGGTCTCGGCGCGGATCTCCGCGAAGTACGGTCCGAAGGTGAGCCTGGCGCTGGCGGCGGGCGTGATCGCGGCCGGCTATGTGGTGCGGTACTTCACCAGCCACAGCCTCTGGATGATCATCGCCGGTGCGACGGTCGTCGCCTCGGGCACGGCCATCGCGTACTCGGCGCTGCCCGCGCTGGTCATGCGCGGCGTACCGGTCAGCGAGACGGGTGCGGCCAACGGCCTCAACACCTTGATGCGGTCGATCGGGCATGCCTTCTGCAGCGCGACGGTGGCCGCGGTCCTGGCCGACATCACGTTCCTGGTGGGCGGCCGGACGGCCCCGACGCTCCACGCCTACCAGGTGGTCTTCCTGATCGCGGCGGGCGCGGCGCTCGCGGCGCTGCTGGTCACGCTGTGCCTGCCGGGCGGCCGTACGCCCACGCCGGGTACGGTCGAAGAGAGCCGCAACGCCCCGGGCGACCGGAAGGACGGTGTGCGGACGATGCCGATCCAGGAGGGCGCATGACCAGCCGCCAGGCCACCGTTCCGGCCCCGGCTCCGGCCCCGGGACCGGAGCCGACCGCTGTCGATCCGGGTACGGGCCGGGACGCGATCCTGCGCGCCGCCCGCCGGGCGTTCACACAGCGCCCCTACGCCGAGGTGACGATAAGAGGGATCGCGGCCGACGCCGGAGTGAGCCCGTCCCTGGTCGTCAAGCACTTCGGCCGCAAGGAAGAACTCTTCAACACCGTCGCCGACTTCGGCCCCGCAGCCGCCGAACTCTTCGACGCCCCGCTCGACATGCTGGGCCGCCACATGGTGGTGACGCTGGTGAGCCGCCGCCGGGAACTGCAGTCCGACCCACTGCTGCGGGTCGTCTTCTCGCTCGGCAACCGCGACGAACGCTCCCTGCTGCGCGACCGCTTCCACGAACAGGTCACCGACGCCCTGGCCGCCCGCCTCACCGGCCCCGAACGCACCCTGCGCGCCGAACTGATCGCCGGCCACCTCCTCGGCCTCGGCGCCACCCTCAGCCTCCACCGCGAGGGCGCAGGCGTGGACGCCACCCCCGAACACATCGCGGACCTGTACGCGCCCGCGCTGCAGACCCTGATCACGGGGTGAGGAACCGGCGACGCCGGGAATGTGGGGTCCGGGCTGATCGGCACCCGCGACCGCATCAACACCTGGATGCAGGGCCACCCGGAGGACTACCGCTGACGGTCGCCGCCCTGTGCCGACCGCGCCGGGCGGGCGGTGCCGTCACGGGTGATAGAGCGCCCGGGACCGGCCGGGGTCGACCGCCCCACCCTCTTCCGCAGGCAGGCCCACACGCAGGAAATAGTCCGCCTGCCACTCCTGCGTACGGCCTGCCTGGCGATTGGTCGTCGTGACCCAGGGCGGGTAGACGCGGAAGGCGCGCTTCCCACCGCAACCGTTCCTCGACACGATGCCCCGCTCGCAGAGCACGTCCCGCGGAAACACGAACTGCCCGAAACGGTCGGCGTCACGGGTGCTGATGACGAAGAGATCGACAGGGTCCTCGGAGTCGTAGGGCTGAATCGGCCCACCGGCGGACCGCTTCCACACCGTCACGAACTGGCCGACCTTCGTCGGGGTCGTCCTGGCCGCCCGGAACCTGACGGCGGCGCCGTCCACGGTGAATACATGCGCCCCGTACTCGGCGCTCTCCGCCTCGGGCACCGGCCGGGAGCATATGAACCCGCACGGGTCGTAGACCAGGGACTTCGCCGCGAGAAGGTCGGCGTGCATCGACCCCTCGCACGACCAGGGCTCGGGTGCGGGGCCGGGCCCACAAGACGTCATCATTCATCCGATTCTGTCATCGCGCCGCAGGAGGGGCGCCGACGAGTGCACGGGGCCGGCCGCACGCGGGTTCGGCTGCCGTGGCTGACCCCGAGACCCGCCCGGCCGACGGGGCTTCGCCATGCCCTGCCCCCGGCCGGTCCGCCGCCGTCCCGGCGCTATGATCGGCACACAATTTGAACTCGTTCAAAAGGGGGAGCAGTTCATGCCTGAGCCGACCGTGCCCGACCGAACCGACACACCCGCCGTCGCCCTGGGCCCCACCGCACTTGTCCTCGGCGCCATCTCTGCCATAGGTGCATGGGCGCCCGCGCTCGCGTTCGTCACGTTCCCATGGGCGATCATCGCCGGAGCCCTCGCCGTCACCCTCGGCTCGGCGGGCATCCACTACGCCCGCCATGGCACCGGCCGCCTGTGGACCGCAATCGCCGGAACCACCCTCGGCACCATCGGATTCGTCGGCGCCATCACCCTCATCTGGGCGATCGGCGCCTGACCCCCGAGCCCCCGCCGGGAGTCACTCGGTCCGCCCGACTCCTGCTGGGCGGACCGCAGTTGCGTCGCCCTGAGTCTCCATCAAGCCCGGCACCATTCGCTGCGGGCCCCGAGGAATCCCGGGGCCCGCAGCGTCATGCCTGGCGTCCTGGCCTGCGAAAGGTCGGTGGTGCCGGTGGCGGCGCGGGGCCGGTTGCGTGCCCAGCGCCGAGCTCACCGCCGACAAGCTCCATCTGCCGGCCGACCTCGGCTCGGTGTACTCCATATGGCTGATTCTTCTGCTTATGCCCTTGTTGGTTATGTGCCCGCATGGGTCACTGTGGGTATCGAACTGGCGGGTCGCCCATCCCGTGCCGGGGGAAACGTGGTACGGGCGACGTCCGCCGGTTTTTTGCGTCTGTGCGCAGGGTGGCTGCCGTGCGGCGTCGCGTGTCCCTCTGGAACTGCTCGCTCACCCTGGATTGCCGGCTGGTTGCCGGCTGTCAGGCGGTGTGGCCGATCGGCCGGTTCGTGGTTTCTCCGTCCGTCTCATCCAGCAAGGGAGAACAGCCATGCCTATCTCTCCGAATGAGGGTTCCACCGGTGGCGGCACTCTGGTGACCATCACCGGCACGAACCTGTCCAACGCCGGCGCGGTGAAGTTCGGTTCCAAGTCCGCGACGGGTGTCACCCAGGTCTCGCCGACCCAGGTCACTGCCGTGTCCCCCTCGGGGGCCGGTACGGTCGGCGTCACCGTGACCACCCCGGGCGGGACCAGCAACCCGGTGCCGTTCTTCTACGTCGGCGCCCCGTTCGAGTCCTCACTGAGTGCCACCTCCGGCCCGCTGGGCGGCGGCAACAGCGTCACCGTCAACGGCAACGGGCTGTCCACCGCGACCAGTGTGTCCTTCGGCGCTGTCACCGCCACCCCGACGGTGATCTCCGACAGTCAGGTCAGCGTCACAGTGCCCGCAGGCGCCGCGGCCGGAACCGTGTCGGTGAGTGTGACGACCGCAGGCGGCACCAACAACGGCCTCTCCTACACCTACATCGACAACCCCACCATCACCACCATCGCACCCAACTCCGGCCCGGCGTCCGGTGGGACGGCAGTGACCATCACCGGCACCAACTTCGACACGACCGACTCGGTCACCTTCGGTGCCGTTCCCGCCCCGTTCACTGTTGTCAACGCGACCACCCTGTCCGTGGTCGCCCCGCCCACCACCGACGGCGCGCCCGGCCCGTCGGACGTCCGGGTCACCAACGCCGCCGGGACCGCCCTGGCAGCAGACGGATTCACCTACCTCGCCTCTCCCGGCATCTGACCAAGAGTCCCAGCCGTGAGACGGTCCCTCGGACCGTAGAGCGGCGACCGCGTCGACGTAGGCGCGGTCGCCGAACACCCCCGGCAGGGTACCCGCGTACTCCGGCGTACAGACCAGAACGGCATCCGCCTCGTCGATCGCCGCACGCAACGCGACCACCGGCTCCGGCAGTGGCTCGGCGTCGTCATCGGGATTGAAGTGCGGGAGCGCCGCGAGGCCACCGTAGAGAACGGTCCGTACGCCCGCAGGCGCCACAGCCTGCACGGTGCGCAACACGGTCTCGTTGGAGGAGCCGCTGCGCAGACTTCCGGACAGCAAAAGGATCACCGGTGCGTCGGCATGCCCCGTCAACCAGTGACCCTCATTCCCCGCATGAGAGAGGGGCCGCCCCCGGGACGGCCCCTCTCTCGGTCTGCGCGGTGGTGGCGGGATCAGCTGAAGGCGACGGAACGGAGCTTCAGCCGGCTGGAGGCGTGGCCGCCGTTCGGCCGGAGGAGGAAGAATTCGCCCTCGCAGTCGACGCCGGTGAAGACAACGGCGGTCGCGTCGGTGTTGTTCCGCGGAGAGTGGGCGGGGTTCGACGAACTGGGGTCGGCGACCTCGGGCAGGGTGATGCACACCCTGCTCGGCGGGTCGAACAGGAAAGCGACCTGCGGGGAGCCGTCGAGACCGCTGTACGTGTAGCCGAAGTCTCCGGAGGCCGCGCCGGCCGAGGTCGGCACAGCGACGATGAGCGCGAGCGCGCCGAGGGCGGCAGCCACGGTGGAACGAAGACGCATGAAGGGCACTCCTTGTGCGGGAAAAGAAACGGAACCGGCCCAAGTCTGTGCCGCTGACCTGCGGTTACTGTCGGATATGGGGTTCCGTCACCCGGACGGGAGCTGCCGAATCGGTTCTGCCGACGGCCATGTGGGTCATGTACCGCGCTCGCCGAGTTGACCGCCGCCTCGGCCGAGTCACGACGGCACGGGCGGCGCTTCGGAGACGGGGGCCGGTCGTTTGGTGGCGAACCGGCCGCCGCTCTTGGCCTCTTGTGGGATACAGCGTTTCCGGCCTTCTGATTGCGTCGGGGGAGGGTCGCCTCCCGCGCGCATTGGGAGTGAAATAAAACAAACGGCGATCTTTGGACCATTTCAGCAGTCAATCCATAAACGCGGTCGTTTGGGTGACCCTGCCGAGCGCCAAATTCCTCCTTGCAACGTTCGAGGCGAAGGGACACGAGCATGGCTGACTGGAAGCAAGTCTCTGGTGGTCTCACGACGATCTCGGTCGGGTCCAGGACTCATGTGTGGGGCGTGAACTCCCTGGGCCAGATCTACCGGTACACCGGGCATGACACCAACCCGTGGGTCGGTATTCCCGGTAAGGCGGTGGACATCGGCGTGGCCGCCGACGGCACCGTCTACCACGTCAATTCCGATGGCGGGATCTACCGCTATACGGGAGACCAACCGAGCTGACCCCGGGCAGCAACTGCGAGGGGCCCCTGCCCGGGATGGCAGAGGCCTCTCGTGGCTGAGCGACCAGCGCGGCCGGGCCGCTGCCACGTTGCCCGCCCTCGGCAATGGGAGCAACTTGAAGGTGCTGTGCGAGGTGTAGAGGGCATGACCGAGGAGGGTGAGCAGCCACAGTGTGACCACTCCGGCCTCCGAGCGCGATCCCCGCGCACAGCCGACCGCTCGGAACTCTCACTCTGCGGCGTGGCATTGAGAGCCCCCCGAGGCGTATTGATCACGAGCGTCGAGGAGGGGAATGGGTGCCCTCACACACTCCCGGCGAGCAGGGATACCCGCACCTCGAAACGAGCGAGTACCAACATCCAAGTGATCTCAATCGTGTTGATCATCACGCCGTGCTGACTGAACGTATGAGCTAGCGTTCCGAAGCGTGATCAACATCTCGCTCCCCTCTGACCAGGCCTCTTCAACCGCCGCAGCGCTGACGCGGGCACTCTTCGGCGAACGACAGGATCAGCTCCACGAGCCCTGGCGCAAGCTGTTCAGTACTGAGCCATTCAGCTTCAGAGAAGGGCTGTCACCTGATCAACGTGCCGCACTGTCCTACGAGCGTTTACGTCTGATCAACGAGGCACTCGACAGCCCCGAGGACTTCGTGGTCGATGTGGAACGACTCACGGCACTCCACGAATGGGTCGGCCCGGTGGACGCGGGATTGGGAACAGTGGCGAGCATCCACTACAACCTCTTTCTCGGCAGCCTCCTCGAACACACGGCGGGCCCGAACCGCGATTTGCGGGAGTTCGCCGAGCTGCGGCGTACAGGAACGTTTCTGTGCACGGAGGCCGGGCACGGCAACAGCGCCTCCCAACTGGAGACCACCGCCACGTACGACCGAACCGCGGGCGAGTTCGTTCTGAACACTCCCAGTGCGGCCGCCCGCAAGTTCATGCCGAACACCAGCTCCACCGGCGGTCCCAAAACCGCTGTCGTCGCCGCGCGCCTCATCACGGACGGCAAGGACCAGGGCGTCTTCCTGTTTCTTACTCCGCTCAGCGACGAGACCGGGCGACCGATGCCAGGAGTCGAGATACGCAGGCTGCCCCAGACAGCCACCGCCCCTGTCGACCACTGCGTCACCTCCTTCGACCATGTCCGTCTGCCACAAGAAGCGCTTCTGCAGTCCGACCACGGACGCCTCACACCGGAAGGCGTCTTCACCAGTTCGATCGGCAGTCCCCGCAAGCGCTTCCTGCACTCCATCGGCCGCGTCACCGCCGGCAAGCTCTGCATGAGCGGCTACAGCCTCGGGGTCACGCGCCACGCGCTCGCTGTGGCCGTACGGCACGCCCACGCGAGGCAGACTTCCGGTGTGACAGCCGGCGGCAACGTTCCGCTGTTCGCTCACCGCAGCCACCACGCTCCGCTCGTCGACGCCATCGCCACCACCTATGCCGCGACTCTCCTGCACCGCGCCGCAGTACGGCAGTGGGCGCAGGCGACGGAGTCGGAGCGGGAGAACGGTGAGCGGTTCGCAGCCATAGCCAAGGGCTGGATCACCTGGCGGGCCCGCGCTGTCATGACCGAGTGCCGCGAACGCTGCGGTGCGCAGGGGCTCTTCCTGGCCAACGGAATCGCGGGCCAGTTGGCAGCCAACGAGGGAACCATAACCGCGGAGGGCGACAACCTCGTCATCTGGGTCAAGGCCGCCGGCGAAATGCTTCTTGGACACTTCACTCCGAAGGAACCCCATGACGCGCCGCCCGAGGCTCGCGACCTCGACGATCCGTTCTTCCTCCAAGACCTGTTGGCGGACATCGAACGGATCTGGCACCAACGTGCACGTACGCGCCTGCGCGGCGCACCGGCCGGCAATCCCCTCAACCGATGGAACGCCGCCGTCACACCGGCTCTGGAACTGGTCGACGCCTACGCACACAGCCAGGCTGCCCAAGCTCTTCTGGACGCCGCCGACCAGGCTCCTCACCCCGAAGCGCAGCGCCAGCTGCGTTTGCTGCACCGACTGTTCACCCTGCGCCGTGTGGCGGCTCACAGCGGAGACCTGCTTGCGGAGGGCTACCTGACCAGCGCTCAGGTGAGGCAGCTCCCCGACGCGGCCGAGAGTGTCGTCGCAGACCTCGCACCCGAGGCATTGACCCTCACGAACGGATTCGCCGCCGTGGAGGACGTTCTCCGTGACCATCCCATCAACCATCCTGATGCCTTCGATGGCATCGAAGGCAGCCTGCTGCCCCAGTGACAGCATCGGAGTGAGATCTCCGAGCCGTGCGCTCGACGCGTCGTGTCGGGAAAGGGCGTGTCACCACAGGGGACACGGTTTTAGAGTGGCGCGGTGATGACTCGGATGATCGTACTCAACGGTGGCTCCAGCTCGGGGAAGTCCGGGATCGCCCGGTGCCTGCAGGCGGTCCTGCCGGACCCCTGGCTGGCCTTCGGGGTCGACACACTGATCCAGGCGATGCCCGCGTCCATGCAGGCGTCGGACGCGGGCATCGAGTTCGCTCCGGACGGTGAAGTGATCGTCGGCCCCGAGTTCCGTACGTTGGAGACGGCGTGGATCGAGGGTGTCGCCACGATGGCCCGGGCCGGAGCCAGGGTCATCGTCGACGAGGTCTTCCTCGGCGGAGCGGCGTCGCAGCAGCGTTGGCAGAAGGCGCTCGGTGGGGTGCAGGTGTTGTGGGTCGGCGTCCGGTGCGAGAGCGCGGTTGCCGCAGCCCGTGAGATCGCGCGCGGCGACCGGGTCACGGGAATGGCGGCGTCGCAGGCGGACGTGGTCCACCGGGGCGTGATCTACGACCTGGAGGTGGACACGACGGCGAGCGAGTCCATGGAATGCGCGCGGATCATCGCCGACCGCATCGAGTGATCCGTTGGGTTGCTGTGGCTGCTTTTGACCACAGCACTACACGTCGCCGAGTTCCAGCTCACCGACGACCTGATCCCCGCTCATCTCCCCGGTCAGCCGGAAACCGAGCTTCAGATAGAACTTCTCGGGCCCGTGCGCCCCGGGAACCCAGGTCACGGTCGTACGCGTCTGCCCGCGCCGCCGTATCTCCTCGCACACCGCCTCCACGGCGAAGCGACCGTAACCGCGACCCTGTTCATCGGCGGCGATGTTCAGCCGCCAGAGCCCGGAGCGGAGCCTGTCGTCCGGCTTGTCCGGACCGAACCGGACATCGAAGAAGGCCATGACGAAGCCCACGAGCCGCTCACCGTCGAAGATCAGCCGGGGCCAGGCGACCTCGGGTGCGGCATACGCCTGAGCCAGCGACCAGGCGACCGGCTTCACGAGCCCGTCCTGGTCGGGGCGTACTTTCAGCAGGCAGGCGGCCTCGACGTTGTCGGACGTGACCTTTTCGAGGCGAAGTGATGAAGACATGTCTGCAACCTACAGAGCGTGCTGAAAAACCACCGGGATCAACCACCGACGCACGATGCAGGAGCGCCTTCGCCCCCGCTACGGCCATCGGGCCGTGACGGGGGCGTCTGAACAGATTCCCTTGAGGGAAGCGTCAGTTGGCGGGCGCCTGGTACAGGCCTCGGCCGGCGCGGTGCGCCCGGGAGGTGCCGACGAGCCGGTCGAGGGTGCTGCGTACGGTGTTGATGCTGTTGGGGGTGAGCTCACGCCCCAGGGCCTTCGTGACCTCACGGGCACGGACAGGTGTGTCGCCGAACGAGGACAGCACCTTCATGGCCATCTCGGTGAGGCTGCCGCTGTCGTCGACGGCAGGCGCGGCAGGCGCTGCTGCCTTCTTCGACGCCCTGGCCTTTGCGGGCTTGGCGTCCTTGGCGGGCGCGGAGGCCTTGGCGGGCTTGACGTCCTTCGCGGGCGCGGTGGCCTTGGCGGGTGCGGTGGCCTTCGCGGGCTTGGCGGACTTGGTGGCGACGGCCTTCTTGGCCTGCCCGCGCTCGCTCTTCGGCTTGGCGGGAGCCTGCTTGCGGCCCTTGGGCGCAGAAGCCTTCCGGGCGGTGCGGCGCGCGGGGGCGGCCGCTGCCGGCTCCTGCGGGACCTCCACCGGGACGGCGGAGTCAATGGAATCCTGAGCCTGCTGCGGAATCTTGGGAGCGGCAACGCTCTCGGTCTCCGCCTCCGCCTTGACGTCCACGGCTTCTGCCTTGACGTCCTCCGCCTTGACCTCCTGCGCCTCCGTGGTCGAGGAGGAAACAGGGGAAGTGGACAGCGAACGCAGGGCCGTCAGCGCGGTCCGCACCGATTCCAGACGCTCGGTGACGGTCGCGAGCTCCTTTTCCAGGGTTTGCTGGTGCTGTTCCAGACGCGGAAGTTCCGCCTGCAACAAGGCAGTTGTGGCATCGATGGTGCCGAGTGTGTTGGTCTCGGAGGTCATGTTGTCGCCCTTCTCTCCCGGCCGACCGATGGTGACCGATGTGTTGCAGCGTACGGGGCGTTGTGTTGTGGCCGGAAATCGACCTCCGGTGCGAACTGTCAAGAGCCACCTTCAACACTGACTGCCAGTCTCCTGAAACACCCTGCCGCGCGTCCCGGAGATGGCCTGAGCGGCACTCATTCGGCCGCACATGCTTCACCGGAGCCGGCCCCCTCCAGCCCCCTCCGCCAACCCGCTTCCCCCCGGTCACCTGCCGTCAGTCGTCGCCGGTCACATCGCCGCCGCGCGAGGCGGCCTCAACCATGCGAGCCGTAGTGCCGGCACCGTCCAGTGCCTCGCGGATGATGTCCGCGTGCCCACTGTGGTGCGCGATCTCCCGGAAAACATGCAACAGTACGTGGCGGACGGTCCAGGTGATCGGTTCCGGCGGCGACCACGGGTACTGCGGGAGAGTCACGAGGCGGTCGAGGTCGGGCTCCTGCCGGACCGTGCGATCGAACTGCGCAGCCGCCGCATGGAAGGCATCGAGCAGCCCGGCCAGGGTCTCGCCCTCTGTCATCCGGTTGCCGTCGGGGTCGAGATCGGCCCAGTCGACCTCGCCCGGCGCGGTACCGTCGACCACCGCGAGCCACGTCCGTTGTACTTCGCCGAGATGCTTGAGCAGGCCGCCGAGCGTCAGCTCGCTGACGGTGGTGGCAACGCCGGCCTGCTCATCGCCGACGCCCGCGACGGTATGGAGAAAGTTGGTGCGCTGATCAGCGACGAGCGCGAGCAGATCCTCGCGCTCACCGCCCGGTAAGTCGTTCGCGCTCGTCGTCCCCATGGGTCTTGGCCCTCCTGGTCGGCTCGTGGGAGCCACACTAGGGTCTCTCTGGATTGTGATCATGTGACGGGGCGGAGGCTGCGGAGCCGGATCACCGCCCTGCGCAGGTGGAGCGCGGCGGAAATTTCCGACCGACCCAAGGAATGTCCACATGTCCGGGACCCATACGCTTTCCCTGCCGCTTTCGGCAGCAGCGGCCGGCGCCGTCGTGGAACTGACCGAGGCCGAGCAGAACGCACTCGTCGCCGTCGTCGAGCAGCTGACCCCGAAGGGGTTCGCGGACGGCAGGATCGACGATCTCCGCCGGCTGGACGCCGCACGTGATGCCTCCGTGCAGCACTCAGGGGTGCACGGCAGCTGAACTGCCGTACGCCCCTGAGGTGTTGACGTGGTGCGTCGACCTACTGGCGGGCGTTGATGACGTCCGCCGGGCGTCCGCCGAGTGCGACGCGACCGGGGACCAGCGTCGCCACCGCGGTGAGCACCGCGGCGAAGCCGAGGACCCCGAGGAACATCGGCAGGTCGACGGACGGCTGGGCGACGCCCGTCATCCCGACGCTGAAGGCGGTGAGCACCGCGAGCGAGATGGCCGTGCCGAGCACCGCGGCGACCAGAACGATCAGGGCGGACTCGATCCTGAGCATCGACATCACCTGGCGGCGGGTCGTGCCGACGAGCCGCAGCAGGGCGAACTCGCGAGTGCGGTCCGAGACCGACATGGCCAGGGTGTTGACCACGGCGATCGCGGTGAACGCGATGATCAGGCCCATCGCGAGGTAGTTGACCTCGGCGTTGGACTGCTGCACGTCGGCCTGGAGGTCGTCGACCTGGGTGCGGTCGAGGACGCCGATGCCCGGGAAGCGCTTGAGGGCGCCGGTCAGCTGCTCGCGGCCCGCCTTGACGTCACCGGCCGTCTTGACGAGGACGGAGGAGGCGAGCGGGTTGTCGACGTGCCGGGCGACCAGGTCGTGCGACATGGTCAGGTCGCCGAATCCCAGACCCCGTTCGTAGACGGCGGCGACCTTCAGCTCGGCCACAGTGGCGTCGCCGAGCGTCACCTTGAGCGTGTCGCCGGGCTTCTTGCCGAGGTGGTCGGCGGAGACGTCGCTCATCGCGATGCTCTTGTCCCCGAAGCCTTTGAGGCTGCCCCGGGAGACGTCCGGGTCCCAGTTCGTGGTGAGGCCCTGCGCGGAGATGCCCTGCGCCGGGTACTTGTCGAGGCCGACGCGGACCTGGGTCCGGACGATCTCGGTGACCTGGGTGACGCCCGGTACGGCGCGCAGCGCGTCCGCCGCCTCGGCGGGGACGCCGGGGCCGTTCGAAGCGACCACCCAGTCTGCCTTGTTGCCCGCCTTGGCCTGGGCCGAGGCGGCGTCACCCATGGTGGTCTGCACGAACAGGACGGTGCAGGCCATGCCGATGAGCAGGACCAGTGGGGTGACGGCAACGGCCATCCGCTTGGCGTTGGCCCGGGCGTTGGCGGTCGCAAGGTGACCGCCGACGCGCGAGAACTTCAGCGGTATCCCGAGGATCGCGACGGCGACGCGGGCGATGACCGGGCCGAGCAGCGAGACCGCGACGGCGAGGACCACGACGGACAGGAACGTGACGGGCTGCGAGGCCGGTTCGGTGTGCAGGAAGCCCAGTAGGACGACCACACCGATGCCGAGGGCCAGGACGAGCATTCCCACGCCGAGCCGTCCCCACGCGAAGTGGCGCTGTTCCATGGACGCCTCGGACAGGGCCTCGGCCGGGCGGATGCGGGCGGTGCGGCGTGCGGAGATGCGGGCCGCGACCCACGCCCCGAGCAGGGCCGCGCCGATGGCGGCGGTGAACGGTACGAAGCTGAAGGTGAGTTCGAGGGTGTCGGGAATGGCCTTGAAGTCGATGAACTTGCTGTGCAGCCAGTACGCGATGGGCAGACCTGCGACCGAGCCGAGTCCGCCCGCGAGGCCGCCGATGATCAGGGCCTCGCGGCCGATCAGCTGACGGACCTGCTTGGGGGTCGCGGCGACGGCGCGCAGCAGGGCGAGCTCGCGGTATCGCTGTTGGATGGAGAGCGCGAACGTGCCGACGACGACGAGGATCGCGACGAGCAGCGACGTACCGCCCATGGCGCCGCCCATGGAGACGAGCTTGACCCGGGCCTTGCCCGCGTCGAGGAACTCGATGGGGCCGCGCTCGCCACCGGTGGCGACGGCGTACTTGCGGCCGTCGCCGGCGAGGGCCTTCTTGGCCTGGTCCGCGAGTTCGCTCGCCAAGACGCCGGGCTTGGGCAGCAGGCCGACGGTCGCGACCTGGCCGGCCCGTCCGGAGAGGTCGCGGGCGGTCTCGTCGGAGAAGAACAGCGAGGTCTGCTGGTGCAGGTCGCCGCCCTTGGCCGCCGCGATGCCGCTGACCTTGTACGTCGTCGGGGCGCCGGTCGACTGGATGACGAGGCTGCTGCCGGTCTTGAGGCCGGTGCGGGCTGCGAGTTCCCGGTCGAGGACGACCTCGTCGGCGCCCGCGGGTGCCTTGCCGTCGGTCAGCTCGAACGGGGTCAGTGCGGCGGAGGACCAGGCGTGGCCGTAGGACGGCTTGCCGTCGATGCCCGGCACGATCTGGCCCTGGGGGCCGACCGCGTACGCCGGGAAGTTCGTCTCGGGCACCGCCTTGCGTACACCGGGCAGGCCGACGAGAGTCTCGGTGGTCCCCGCGGGCAGCCAGACCCGCTCGGCCAGGGGCTTCGCCTTGTGCTTCTTCTTGACCTTGCCTTTCTTCTCCTTGATGGTGGTCTGGTGGACGTTCTGGTCGGCGCCGACGATGACTGGGGCGGCGGCGTAGCGCTCGGTGGCGATGGTGCCGCGCAGACCGGTCTCCAGGAGGATGCCGCAGGCGGTGACCAGGGCGGCGGCGCAGAACAGGGCGAGGAAGGCGCCGATGAAGCCGCCCTTTCTGACCTTGAGCGTCTGCAGTGCGTAGCGCAGCATCAGGCCCACGCTCCCAGGTGTGTCATGCGCTCGGCGACGAGGTCGGCGGTCGGGGCGTCCATCTGTCCGGCGATCTTGCCGTCGGCCAGGAAGAGGACGGTGTCGGCGTACGAGGCGGCCACCGGGTCGTGGGTGACCATGACGACGGTCTGGCCGGTCTCGGTCACGCAGGAGCGCAGCAGGGAGAGGATCTCCTTGGCGGTCACGGTGTCGAGGGCGCCGGTCGGCTCGTCGCCGAAGATGACGTCGGGCCGGGTGATGAGGGCGCGGGCGATGGCGACGCGCTGCTGCTGGCCGCCGGAGAGTTCGGCGGGCCGGTGGGCGGCCCGGCCGCCCAGGCCGACGCGGCCGAGGATCTCGTCGAGCCAGTTCTTGTCGAGGCTCTCGCCCGCGAGGCGCAGTGGCAGCTCGACGTTCTGACGGACCGACAGGGACGGGATGAGGTTGAACGCCTGGAAGACGAAGCCGATGCGCCGGCGGCGCAGCTTCGTCAGCTGGGTCTCGTTCATGTCGTTGAGCTGGGTGTCCCCGATGTAGGACTGGCCCGTGGTCGGCTTGTCGAGGCCGGCCGCGCAGTGCAGGAACGTCGACTTGCCGGAGCCCGACGGGCCCATCACCGCGGTGAAGGAGCCGCGCTCGATCCCGACGGAGACCCCGTCCAGGGCACGGACGCCGCGGTCGTTCCTGCCGTACACCTTGGTCACGTCGGCCAGACGAAGGGCGTGCCCCCGGTTGACCGTGTTGTAGCCGTTGTCGAGGGAAGGGCCGCTCGTCTCGGTCACCATGTTGCGACCTGTCCTCTCCATAGTGCGGTTCCGGGTCTCAGGGGGTGATTTTCGAGCGTATATGGCATCGAGTCGAGCGTGGTCCGTAGTTCTGAATTCGATCTACTCCGGTGCCGTTTGGGGCAGTTGACCCGTTGCTCGCCGGTGGGCCGAGGCGCGTCTGCGGCGCTGCATCTGGGCCCGGCGGCGGCCGGAAAGGCCGCGTACGAGGCGACCACCCAGGGGGCCGGCGGCCGGCCCGCGGTGAGGCCGTGGACCACGGCGGCGGCTCAGCCGGCGTACGAGGCCCCGTGCAGGACACGGAACGGGCGGATCCAGCGGCAGGTCGCGAAGACACCGCGCCAGACGCCGGTGGTGGCGGCCAGCAGGAAGAGGTAGCAGGCCTGGGCGCCCAGCGCGTGCCAGAAGTCGGCTGCTGTGGCGGGCAGTTGGCGGGTGAGGAGGGCATCGCCGGGGCCGATGCGGTGGCCCGCGATCTTCACGGTGATGTGCAGGGCCAGGAAGCCGATGCCGAGGAGTCCGGCCGCGCGGCGAGGCAGCTCTCGGGCGTCTTGCCGTAGCGAATGGCGATCCCGCGCCACGCCTTGTTGGTGCAGCGTTCCACGGTGTTGCGGTCTTTGTGGAGCTCGGCGTCGTGGGAGACGGGTCGTCCGCCCCGGCTGCCCTTCTTCTTGCGGTTGGCGGCCTGGTGCAGTCCCGATGGCCGGCTCCGGTCGTCTCAGCTCCGAACGTCCCCGAGTGTCCGCACCCCCTGGCCGGTGGGCGGGTTCTGTCGCGCACCGGTGCGGTCCAGTCCCAGCCGCAGAGCCATGACAACCAGTGCGGCGACCGCGAACCCGCTTCCCGCCCAGGCGAGTTGACGGGCGCCGTACTCGGCCAGGACCCAGCCCCCGACCGCGGTTCCGACGGTGATGCCGAGGTTCGAGAACGAGATGAAGAGGCTGTTGCCGAACTCGGGCGCGTCGACGGCGTCCCTCCCCAGCCAGCTCTGGCTCACGATGAGCCCACCCGAGTGCACGGCCCCCCAGACCAGTACGGCCAGAACCATCGGCGCGAACAGCGGGCCGACGGCGTACAGGAGCACATAGACGACCAGACACAGGACCGGGTAGGCGACCACCGTACGAATCAGGTTGCGCCGCAACAGCCCACCGAAGACGAAATTCCCGAGGATCATGATGACGCCGAACGCCATCAGCATGGCGCTGACCCAGGTGCCGTCCATGTGCGTGACCTGGCCGAGGTACTCGGCGAAGTAGCCGTAGACCGAGAACATCGCTGCGAAGACGAGGACGACCGACGTAATGGTCAGCCACATCCGGGACTGCTTGAGAACGCTCAACTGGGCACCGTAGGACACCCGTTGCCCGACAGGCATCGACGGTACGAACCGCAGGATGCCGAGGAAGGCGATCAGGTTGACGAGCGCACCGAACCAGAACGCCGACGCCAGGGACACATGCTCGGCGAGGTACGACGTCAGCGGCACACCGAAGGCGAAGCCGACGGTGACTCCGCCGAACACGGTCGTCGTGGCCCGGGTCGCGTCCCCGGCGGGCACCAGCCGCGCGGCGGTCGCGAGCGCGACCGCGAAGAACACCGGATGGAAGAGGGCGGGAACGACGCGGAAGGCCAGCATCACCTCGTACTGCGTGGTGAGCGCGTAGACGGCATTGGAGACGGCGAACACAGCGATTGCGGCGGCGAGCACCTTCTTGCGGTCGACGCCGGAGGCGAGCAGTGTGGTGAACGGCCCGGACACGGCGATGACCAGGGCAAAGACCCCGACGAGCCACCCCGCGGCGGACGGAGTGACACCGAGCTCGGCCGAGACCTGGGGGAGTACGCCGACCATGCCCATCTCGGTGGTGATGATCCCGAACACGCCCAGGGCGAGCACCAGGACGGTGAGGGAGGTCTTTCTCATTACGACCTTTCATCAAATCTAGAAAAGTAGATGCATTGAGCTGTGGGGGAGGGTGTGTGCACGGAAGTCGGGTGGGTTGCGGGTGGACTACAGCTCGTCGCGGACGTGCGCGGCGAACTCGGCGATCACCGTTTCGTTGCGTCGGTAGTACGTCCACTTGCCGATGCGTTCCGAGGTGAGCAGCCCCGCGTCCTTCAGGGTCTGCAAGTAGCCGGACACCACCGACTGCGCCAGCCCGGCACGCTTCTGGATGTCGCCGACGCACACGCCGATGTGGAAGCCGAGCCCCTGCTGCCGGTAGGAGTCCTCGTCGAAGTACTTCGCCGGGTCCTTGAGCCACTGCATGAACTGCAGGCGCGCGGGATTGGCGAGCGCCTTGTGTACGGCCAGCGGATCCACCGGTCTGCCTCTCCATGCTCTCTAACGGAACGCATCTAGCTTTCGCGATATGTAGTGGCAAGTCAAATCGGGCAACCTGCCCCCGCTCCCTTCAGGCGATGCTTCGACGCGACAGAGAGTGGTGGAGTGGCTACGACAACTGGGCGGCCAGGTCCCAAGCGCGTATCACGCCGTCCTCGCCCGCACTCAGGGCGACTTCGCGGCCGCGGAGCACCGTGGTCCGCACTACCGCGACGCCGCCCCGATGGCCGGTCAGCGGGGCACCGATTCCCACGCCCTCGGCCAGGTCCCACATGCGTACGGTGGCGTCCGTCCCCCCGGTCACCGCGAGGGATCGATTGCCGACCGTGGCGGTGTCCATGGCGGAGATGCCGCCCTCGTGCCCATTGATCGGATCGTGGACCGGCTCATCGATCTCGTCCCCCGACAGTGCCCATACGTACATCTCTCCCGGATCCGCTGCCGCCACCACGATCGGACGACCGGCGATCCGGGACACAGCGACCGCTTCGACCCTGCCGTCATCTGGGTAGAACGAAGTCAGCTGCTCACCTGCCGCGAGATCCCACACGCCCACGTCGCCACCGCCCGCCACGACCAGCGAGCGGCCGTTGATCCGTGCGGTGGCGACAGCGCAGATGCCGTCGATATCGCTGTCCGGCAGCTCCACCAGGGGCTCCTCGACGGACGGTCCCCACACCCGGACTCCGGCATCCGAACCCGTCACGAACAGAGGTGGCCCGTCCCCCTTCACGGTGGCCAAGGACCCGACGTAGGGATCGCCGTACAACGCCCCTCGGAGCACTTCTCCGCTCTCCAGATCCCAGAGGGCGGAGCCCTGTTCAGGGCCACCGGCCGCCAGCAGTACGCGGCCGCCGGAAACGGCCGCGGCCACCGAATCCAGCTCGTTCTCGGCGCCGGGGTACTGGACGGCGAGCGGATCTCCGGCAAGGGCGTATGCCAATGACCGCTTCTGCCACAGGTCCCGCTGCGGATCCCAGGTCCACACCGCACCGTTGCGGTCGGTGCAGACCACCAGCGAACCGCCACCCACCGCGGCCACTGCGAGGTCGGTGATCGGGGAGGAGGAAGGTATTTCGCTGCTCAGCAGCAGCGGTGCGTCAGACATGCGGCGAGGGTAGTAGTCGGCTCTGACATCTGGGCCCGGCGTGAGGCCGTCAAAGACGGGCAGGGGGGTGCCCTGCTGGACGCGGTGATCGGCGGCTGGAAGGACTCTGAGCGGATCGTGTCCGACGAACTGGAACGGCATGTCGGCGACGGCACGTTGCTGCTGGCCGATCGCGGATTCTGGGGCCTGGCCCGCTGGCACCGGCTTCGTGGCCGGGGTGCGCACCTACTGTGGCGGACAGAGCGGCGTATGGCCCGGAGGGGCGAAGACGTCCTGGCGGACGGAAGCTATCTGGCCCGAATCCAGGCGAACAGGCACAGCAAAGCGACCGGGACCGTCAAAGCCCCGCCGGTCCTGGTGCGGGTTGTCGAGTACCGGATTGAGGGGGCAACAGTCATGCCGGGCCCGAGGGCATGCCCCTTGAGCTGGGGTTGGTGCAATCCAACGCCGTTTGTTGGAACCGAAGTTGCTGAGACAGAACCCGGACATTCACAGGATCATTTCAGGATCGACTCGGCCCTAGTGTCATCGGTGTCAGCAGGAAACACCGCAACCGACAGCCGCTGGAGATCCCGATGCGTTCGCGTCTCGCCGCCCGTTCCGCCCGTCTCGTCCTGGCCGCCGCGGCCGTGACGGCCCTCGCCGCCACCACCACCGCCTGCAACCCCGACGACGTCGCGGACGCCGCCAGCTCCACGGCCCCCTCCGCCGGCGCCTCCGCCGGCAGCGGCGGGAGCGACAGCTCCTCCAGCGACAGCCCCTCCACCAGCGGCTCCAGCACCGGCGGCTCCTCCACCGGCGGCTCCAAATCCAGCGGCTCCACCGACAAGACCGACTCCGGCGACGGCGGGAAGAGCGGCTACGGGCAGTCCTGCGGCACCAACGACCTGGACTTCACGGTCACCTCGGAGTCCCAGGCCGGCGGCTACTACCTCGTCACCGCCAAGGCCAAGTCCGGCATCACCTGCTACCTGGATATCAACACGCCCAGCGTGTCCTTCGGTTCCGGCGCCGACGGCGTCGCCTCCCCCGTCGGACAGGGTGGCGAAGACCCCATCAAGCTCACCGGCTCCACCGTCGCATACACCGGTATCAACCCCAAGACCACCAACAGCAATGCCGGCAAGGAGTTCGAGAACGTCATCATCGCCACCACCGACGACGATCCCAACCCCGCCGAACTCAAGCTCCCCGACACCGCCAACGTCGACAAGCCCATCGTCACCAACTGGGCCACCAACCGCGCCGAGGCCGTCCCCGTCATCGTCTGACGAACCGGACCGGGACCGTCGACGTCGCGCTCCACACCACGGCGTCCGTCGACGCGGTCGTCCCCGCGCACCCCTGGATCGACTGGGAGCAACTGCGCGCGGTGGAGAAAGGCCGACGCTCCGCTCTCGCCGCTCTGCAGGCCGGGCCGGCGACGGCCCAGGCCTGACGAACAGGGTCAGGAGGTCCCAGGTGGTGCGCGCTACGGGCTCGACCCCGGTCAGCCTGTGCAGTGGGTCGGCAAAGGCCGACCGCCTCGGACCGCCAGGCTTGCCCTCGGCCGAGGGCAGCTCGCACTCGGTGGTCTGCTCGCGGGTCAGGAGCACCCGGCGGTCCTCGCTCCAGCAGTCTTCGGTGCGCCGGTCTCACCGAGCATTTCCCCCTCGGCTCACAGACGGGACCGCCTCGGGCTTGCCGAAATTGGCCGCAGCCTGCTGCCCCGCCGGCGATCCCGTGACTCTCCTCGCAAGATCCGGTCGTCCATCACCGGCTATACGCCAGCCTCTGGCTCGCCTGATGGTGTGAAGTCCCGTCCGCGTGGTGCTGCCCCCACCGCGGTCATGGGGACACGCTCGGGACCTACGTTCTCAATCGTTATGTGGGACTAATGGGGCAAGCGGTGCTCTCTGTGACACAAGTGGTCAGAGGTGCATTGACGGGCGCACGCGGTCGCAGGAGGCTGAGCGGACCCCCCCACGCAAACCCCCCACGGTAGCCCCCTTTCTCCTTCACCGTTGGATTGCCCATGCGCCCACTCGTTTCCGCAGGCACACTCACGGCCGCCGTCACCGCGGCCCTGCTGCTCGCACCCACGGCATACGCCACCGCCCCCGGCGACAACGGCACCGTGAAGATCCACGACGCCGCGACCGGTGAGGAGCTCCGTAAGAACGAGCCTCACGTGTGCACCTTCTATCTCGATGCCTTCGGTTTCGACGCCGACCAGAAGGTCGACTGGCGCATCGAAGCCTGGCCCCCGACCGCCGACGTCAAGGGCGAAACCGTGAAATCCGGTTCGCTGACGCTCGACGACGAGGGGCATCGCCGTTCGCGGGACCAGTCCCTGCCCGACGGCCACTACAAGCTGTTCTGGAACTTCGACGGCGAGCACGGCCGGGCCAAGCACAAGGTCTTCTGGGTCGACTGCGACGGCAAGGGGCAGCCGGGTGGTGGCAAGCCCGGTAAGCCCGACGAGCCCGGCAAGCCCGATGAGCCTGGCAAGCCCGACGGCGGCAAGCCGTCGAAGCCTGCCACCCCGTCAGCGCCCGGCGCTCCGTCCGGCCCGGCGCAGCCGACCGCGGCGCCCACGTCGTCCGCCCCCGAGGGCACCAAGCCGACGTCCTCGACCTCCTCCCCCTCGTCCCCCTCGTCGTCACCCTCCGCGCAGAGCGGCGGGGACCTTGCCGAGACCGGTAACGGCGCGCCTGTCGGCCTGCTGTCCGCAGCGGCTGCCGCGCTCGTCGCGGCCGGTGGCTACCTGGTGTTCCGCCGTCGCAAGGCGCAGCAGCAGCACTGACGCACACGGGTGCCCCCGTGCTTCGCACTCCGTAGTGCGGGCACGGGGGCACAGTCATGCGCGGTCCCAGTCGGCCGCGCGCGCAGACCAACTGCCGGGAGCCCCGTGGCACTCGGTGATACTCCGTGACCCTCGCCGTAGCGCCCTCTCCGGGGGAGTGGTGTGAAGTCCCATTCGCAGAGCCATGCTCAAGACCTGTGGATCACACCGGCGTGGTAACCGCGCGGCTGTTCCTTCACGCGACGTTGCTCCAACACCTCGAAGCATGAGGAACGGCCGCCCTGCTATCTCAAGAAGGAATCAAGATCAGCAGGTCAGGTGACCCGGCGAGGTTAACGCCAAGCTCAGCGGGTACCGCGCGCGGTGTTCGGCGAGGGCCACCAGGCTGCCTCTGAGATCGGGGTCGCCGGTGAGCCGGTGAGCCGGGGGACGACGTCGGTGACCACGGAGACCTCGCCCCTCTCGATCGCCTGGTACCACGAGATCCAGGTCTCGATCTGTTCCCCGCTCATGCCCAGTCGCCATCGCCGTGCGAAGGCTTCCTCAAGGGTCTCGGGTTCGTAGCGGTAGGGCCGACCGGTGGCCGCGGCGATCCGGGTGACCGCTTCGTCGAGGGTCAGGGCCTCGGGCCCGGTGATCTCAAGGGTCGCGCCGTCGTGCTCGGAGCGGGGACCCTCGTCGAGGGCGACGGCCGTGATCACGTCGGCGATGTCCTCGTGGGTGACGAAGGCGGCCCGGCCGGTGCTCCCGGGGCCGCTCACGACGAATTCCTCGTTGGCGAGGGCGGCCGGCGTCGACGTGTAGAAGCCCGCCCGGAGCACCGTGTGGCGGATCCCGGCCCCTGCCAGGAGCTGTTCGGTCATCCACTGGTCGCGGGCGTTGATGTAGGTGGCGGTGGGCGATGCGCTGACGAGGGACACATACAGGATCCGGTCCACGCCGACCGCGATCGCGGCCTCGACCGCGGTGGCGTGTTCCTCCAGCCGGCGCCCCGTGCGGTGTCCGGAGACCAGGATGAGGGTCGACGCACCCTTGAGCGCCTTGCGCATGTCCGAGGCGTCGGCGTAGGCGGCCGGACCGCGTCGCTGGGCGCCTGGCAGTTCGGGCATGCGGTCGGGGCTGCGTCCGACGAGGAGTTGGGGGACGCCATGGTCGGCGAGTCGGGCCGCGATCCGGCTGCCCAGCGCCCCGGTCACCCCGGTGACCGCCACCGTGGCGTGGTTCTTCTCAGACATGGGTTTCCCTCCGTCCGGGGCCGCTGTCGATCGCGGCACTCCTGCTTCCGATTACGTCTGGCGAAGAGAGCCATGACCTCGGCTGCCTCTTCCGGCTGTGCGATGGCGCGGTAGTTCGGGGTCGTGATCGGCGCGGCGAGCCGTGGCGGTGAGGTGCCGCACCGGAAGACTCAGCCGATCCGGCCCGGATCGGCTGGGTGCGACTGCAGGGTGGTGATCACCGCAGTCGTCCAAGGCCGCAGGGGCAGGCTTCCGAGGACCTTCTCATGCAACTCCGCCTCGTCGTCGGCGCGCCACACGCCGATGCTGCGAAGCTCCCCGACCGGGCGCCATAGCCGGAACAAGTGACCTTCGGCCGCGAGCTCCTTGGCCCGCACAGCTTCGGCGGGTCCGCCCGTCGCCTGGAGGTCTGCGACTGCAACTTCGACCGCTTCGGTGGCGAGCGGGTCGCGGTGACCGGCATGCCGGAGACCTACCGCGCCTGGTATGCGCCCCGGCCGGGATGCCCATCCTGTGGGCCCTGGCCGATCCGGAGCTCGGCGAGCGGGAGGTGCTGGCCGCGATGCTGGAGGTCGACGCCGACATCGTAGGCGAACGCCCCGGCTTTCTCCTGGTCACCGACAAGGGTTTTGCCTCCACGCCGTTCGAGCGGTCACTGTCCGCGCAGGGCATCGGCTACTGCGGCCGTCCCGCAAGAGTTGCGGTGCGGTAAAACTCGGCTGCGGTGACGGTGGCGGGGACGCCGAGTTCGGCGGCGACCGCGGTGATGGCGGTGGCGCCGACGGCGAGGTCGGCTTGGCCGTCGGTGGTGAAATATGGCGCGATGAACTTCTCGTAGTGCGCTCGGGCTTCGTCTGCGGTGTGTCGGCCGAGGAATGTCTGGATGTACCGGACCGTGGTGTCGGGATCGTTGTGGATCACCTGCAGGGCGCGTCGGTGGGCTCGTACGACGGCCTGGACCGCGGGGTCGTCCGGGTGGATGTAGGTGGGGTCGACAGCCACGCCTACGGTGGGGATCCGGAAGTGGTCGCCGACCCAGGCCAGCACCTGCCAGCCGTGCTCGGCGGCTATCGCCTCCGGTGCCATGGTGTCGCCGACCAGGGCGGCGTCGATCCTGCCGTCGTGCAGCCGGCGCAGGTCCATGCCGTAGTCGCCGGGTGGGCGGACGATGGTGTGGATGTCGCGGTCCGGGTCGAGGCCGGCCTGGCGCAGTACGATCCGGGCGAAGCACCCGGGTGCGGTGTGGGGAGGGTGTACCGCCAGCCGTCGGCCGGCCAGGTCGGCCAGGGAGGTCAGGCCGGGGCGGGCAAGGAACCAGAACAGCGGGCGTTGGGTGTTGACGTTGATTGCGACCCAGGGGATGCCATCAACCAGTCGGGACAGCAGTGTCCGGCCGAGCCCGATGGTGGCGCCGCGGCGTAGCCGCTCCGCGTCCCAGGTGCAGCCGTCGCGCAGCGCGACGTGGACGCCCTCGTCTGCGTAGTAGCCCTGCTGGTCGGCGATGTAGGCGACCAGTTCCTCGTGCAGCCCCCGTCCGACGTAGGCGAGATCGATGGTGTGCATGAACGTTTTCCTTTGAGGTGACGGTGTGCCGGATGCGGCCCGGTCGTCAGCCGGACCGGGACGGTATGGCCCCGTGTGCGCAGGGCAGGGGGCGTCAGTACATCGACATTCCGCCGTTGACCGCGGCGGTGGTGCCGGTCATGAAGGCGTTGTCTTCGTCGGCGTAGAAGGCGACCGCTTGGGCGACGTCGTCCGGGCGTGCCAGGCGGCCCAGCGGGGTGGCGGCTACCTGTTGCTGCCTTTGCTCGTCGTCGAGTACCTGGGAGATCTTGGTGTCGGCCACCGGGCCGGGCTCGACGACGTTGACCGTGATGCCCTGAGGGCCCAGCTCCTGGGCGAGGTACCTGGCGAACTGCGTCAGTGCGGCCTTGGCCGTGCCCAGCGCGCTCATGCCCGCCCGGGGGCGGCGGCTCAGGCCGGTGCCGAGATAGATGAGCCGTCCCCAGCCCTGTTCGGTCATGGCGGGCAGGACGGCCTTGGTGACCACGAACGCTGCTCGCATCTCGTCGTCGAGCTTGCCGCCCAGTTCTTCCCACGTCATCTCTTGGAACGGCTTGATCGCATATGGGGTGAGCGCGTTGTGCACCAGCACGTCGACGCCGCCCCAAGCCGACCCGACACGTTCGACCATGGTCTCGACCGCAGCTGTCTCGCGTACGTCGGCCTGCACGGCCATGGCCTGACCGCCCGCCGCCTCGATGTCGGCCACGACTTCCTCGGCCGCCTGGCCGCTGTGCAGGTAGTTGACCACCACGCGCATCCCGCGCGCGGCCAGCAGACGCGCGGTTGCCGCACCGATTCCGCTGCTGGCCCCGGTCACCAATGCCACCCTGCCGGTTGCCCCAGTCACGAGCCGACCTCCTGTTCGCCGCCGGGGCGAATCGCCCCGTAGTGCGCTGTGTCGACGGTTGCCCGCAGCAGATCGGCCACGGTGCAGTCGAGTTCGCGCGGCAACTGCGAGTTCAGCAGCCGTTCCACCGCGCCGCGGGTGATCTCGCCCAGCAGTTCGGGTGGCGCCGAGAGCAGTCCCCGCCGGTGCCCGTCCCGGAACAGCTCGTCGAGCCGCCGGTGGACCACCGTGTCGATCCGCTGCTCCACGTACCGGCGCAGTACCGCATCGTCGCGCCCTGTGGCGAGTTAGAGGTGCGCCGATCCGGCCGAGTTCACTGCATGCCGCGATCAGAGACCGCTGTATCCGCTCACCGAGCGGCTTGCCTTCCGAATGCTCGGCCGCCGCGACCAGTATGCGCTCTATTGCCCCGAACTGCTGGTCCAGCACTGCGGTCATCAGGCTGTGCTTGTCGGGGAAATGGCGGTAGATCGCCCCCCGCTCATGCCGAGCTCACGAGCGACATCGCCCATACTCACCCGCCCTGGGCCGGGCGCGAGGAACAGTCGGCCGACCGCGTCGACCTACCCACGACGCGACGGGACTCTTGCTGCTCGCCTGCGTGGCTCATGCGCCGATCCACAGGCCTTGACCATTCCTCCCATTCTTCCCTCGCATGGCGGGAGATGAAAACAATGCGGTACGGTGACGAAACCATCACGCTCTGTGTGTCCCCGTGCACATGGAGCGGCCCCCGGCGGTGCGCTAACACCAACCGAGGGCCTTCATCACCAGTGGATCGAGACCACCGGAAATGCTGCGTCATGCTATCGCGCCGTCCGCGCGCTATACGAAGGCATCGCACGATGTCGTCCGCCATCCGCGTCTGAACAGTGACGCGAAGGTCCTGCTCGTGTACGTCCAGGGTCTTCCCGAGGACGCCATGGACAAGCCCCTGAGTGAACTCGCCCGGAAGCTGGGCATCAAGGGCCGCGCGTACCAGAAGGCGAAGCAACTGCTGGTCGAGCACGGGTACGTACACGAATGGCGAAGCCAGGGCGTCGGGGGCCGCTGGATCACTGAGCAGTTGGTCGCGAACAACCCTCTGACGAGTGAGCAGGCGAGACACCTGCGAGGGGCCGTGCCCGCCGCCCCGCCGCTGCCGAGTGCGCAGTTCCCGGCGGTCGGCGAACCGACTGCCCGGCCGGCCGGTGGCTATGAACCGGTAGAAGACCACAGTGATAAGACCACTCCCCACCCACCCTCCGAAGCCGAGCCAACGGCGGACCCGGATCCCGAACCGACGGCCGGGTCGGCCGATGCCCTCCAACTGGCCCGAGCTGAACGGGTCCTGCTCTCCCTGCGCCACTCACGCCGCGAACTGCACCTGGGCGTACGGGAGGCCAGCGCACTGGCCGTTGAGGCGGTCAAGTGGCTGGAGCGAGGCCTGAGCGAGTCCGACCTGCGCCAGGCCTTACTCGCCGAACGCCCCCGAGACGGCGTGCGCTCAGCAGTCGGCTTCCTCCGCTACCGCCTCATTCAGAAACTTCCCGAGCCCCAGGCCCCACTCCCGCCGTACGAACCCTCGCCCGTCCGCGAGCTGCTGGAGTGCGAGGGCCCGGGCGAGAAACACGTCTTCCGCCCCCTGGCCGACGAGACGGAATGTGCCTCGTGCCGCCGGTCCACAGCGCACGCGACCTTCTACGGCGCCCCCGAGCCGGAGCCCGACCGCGTCCCGTGGCGGGAACGGATCGCGAGAATCAACGGGACGTCGGCGGCCCTGCCGGCGCGGCAGTAGGACTGTCCGACCTGACTGCCATAGTGCGGTCCATGGATGAGGACTCCTTCTGGGCCCTGATGGAGGGCTCTCAGCAGCAGACCGGTGACCCGGACCAGCGGCTGGAGGCGCTGCGTGAGCAACTCATGCGGCGACCACTGGCAGAGATCGTGCAGTTCCAGTCGTGCCTGCACCGGGTGCGACGACGGATCGACACGTGGGAGATGTGGGCCGCCGCCGAGCAGATCCAAGGAGGATCGTGCTCCGACGACAGTTTCTGGTACTTCCAGTTCTGGGTGGTCGGCCTCGGCCGAGAGGTGTTCGGGAGGGCTGTGGCCGATCCGGATTCACTGGCGGAGGTTCCGGAGCTGCGCCGGCTGGCCGGACGCCCCCTGAAGGCCTGGTCGGACGACGAGTGGCCCGAGTGGGAGTCGTTGGATTACGTCGCGACCGAGGCGTTCGACATGCTGACGGGCGAAGAGGAAGGCCTTGAGAAGGCACTGGAGGCCGAGGGCCTGGACAACCCGTGCAATCCCGAACCGAGCGGCGAGGCGTGGGATGTACGGAACGTGGACGAAGCGTCTCGTCGGCTGCCGCGTCTCAGCAGGATGTTTCCGCTCACCGGCTGAGTCCACTCAGGAACTGTCCGGGTCTCTTCCGCCTCGGTTGCAGACCAGCGGCTGAACTCGGTTGCAGCGGACCTGTGGTTGGCGCGCTGAAGTCATCGTGCTGGCGCAAGACGCAGACGAGGTCATGGAGCCAACGGACCTGGTGACGCGGGAGCGTCCGGCGGGCCGGTGGGCGTAGGCAGGTAGCGGCCGGCATGTAGCAGTGGCCGGCACCACGGGCATGGCGGAGCCTTCGACGCGTCCCCGCGTGGGGGGGCTTCGCCATGCCCGCCCATGGTGCCGGCTCAAGCGGGATCGATGGGGCGCCCGGTGGCTCTGCCGAGTGAGGGCTGACCTCGCCGGTGGCGGGGCCTGCGATCAGCGGGGCTCACCGAACGACCACGGCAAACGATGTACGGACGCGCCGGAAGCTCTTGTGCCCACTGAGTCCGGTGTGGCCTATGCACTCCACGTCGACACGCGCGGATTCTGCGGCAGGTTCGGCGGCCCAGTCACACCAGAGACGTTCGGCCTCGTACGTGATGTCCGTGTCGGGGTGCTCGGTGATGTGCGGGTTGCGTGCCCACGCGATGCGACGATCTCAACGGACGGGGAGCCCCAGCCTGCGGCCCTGGTGAGGATTTGACCTGAGCGGGGCCAGTCCGTCACCGGGGCGCCGCCTGCTGGGACAACGGAGACGGACAGCTCGATGGTCGACCGTGCAGGGGTTCGGTAGTTGGGGTGAGGGTGACCGTCTGGTCTACCCGGCGAACGAAGTCCCGATTGCAGTGGTCCTCAACAAGCGCCGTGCAGTCGTCGAGAAATACATTAATTCATGGTGATTCGTGCTCATCTAGGGAACGCGTGAGTCGAATCGATATGTCTTCAGAAGTTGCCAGAAGCATATTCGAATCCAATATGTGAACGAGTGTGCGCATACCTGCGCCGAGGATTGCACTTGGTGGTCCTGATTCGCCCATACGTGCACGTGGGCCTGGTGTCAGAAGAGTTGAGTTAGGTACACTCAATGGCGATAACAGGAGAGGGGGGTGGTCGCCATGGGACCGCCGTGATGCCCCGAATAGCGGGGCGTTGAGCCAATCGAGGCTCAACGGATCAATGACATATATGAGGTGATATGCCGTGAAGACCTAGAAGATGAGGAACTGTCAAATGTTGTCTCTGTTCGCCCAAAAAGTATCTGTCTCTCTGAACGTCATCCTCGTCAGCACCACCGTCAGTGGAGTTGTTGCCACCTGTGCGGTTGTTGCTGGAGCGGCCACCCTTACTGCGGTCGGCCTGGCTGTCGGTGTGATTCCGGTAGTGGGAACGTTCGGATTTGTTGTTACCAAGGCCTTGGGCCTGACTTCATGACTTGAGACCCATCCATCGCTGCGGAGCAGCCAGCTCCGCAGCCTGACCGAGAAGTTGGGACCGCTCCCGGAAACCTAGGCTCCACAGCGGCCCCGAATAGGGTGAGGCCCCGAAACCATCGGGGCCTCAGTCATGTCAGCCACCAGCCGGGGCCTGCCGTGATCCGGCCGCCGACGGGCCGACGAACGGCGCTGGTGTCGCCGCTGCAGTCGACCGCGACTAACTCGTGGACGTCGAACTCATCACGAAGCCGACAGAGGTGGTGCGCTGCTCGCTGGTATGCGATGCGGCGTGGCGTCACGCCGTCCCGCACGAGCTGCTCGCGGCCGAATTCAACGAGCTCGACTGAAAGCACGTGCTGAACCGGTGAGCACGGACTATCAAGAGGCACGGGCGGCCCTGGGGGCCAGGCTCCGGGAACTCCGCGCTTCGCGCCCTGGAGGCCCGCTCATCGGCTCGGAATTGGCCGCATGCCTCGGCTGGGCACAATCCGAGATCAGCAAGCTGGAAAACGGCCGCCAGTCTGCCACCCCCGGGGACCTGAGGTTGTGGGCGGACGCAACCGACCACCCGGATGCGTACGGCGAACTGCATGCCCGGCTGAGGGGATTCGAGTCCCACGTACGGTCATGGCGAAGGCAGCTCGCGTCCGGCCACCGCCCGGTACAGGACACCTGGAACGAGCTGGTCGCCGGTGCCTCGACCATCCATGAGTGGGAACCGACGATGGTGTCGGGCATGCTCCAGACGGCCGACTACGCGCGCCATGTCTTCCTCAGATACGCGGAGCTTCAGAACTCGGTCCGTGACACAGAAGAAGCCGTCCGCTCACGGATGAAATGGCAGGAGTGGCTGTACCGGCCGGGCAAGAGGCTTCACGTCCTGATGTGGGAAGCGGCGCTGCGCACCCTGATCTGTCCTCCGCAGGTACTGGCCGCGCAATTGGACCGCCTGGCAGGCGTCATCGGCATGGACAGCGTCGACCTCGGTATCGTCCCCCTCCACGCAGCGGTGAAGGTCCCTCCGGCCGATGGCTTCTGGAGCTTCGACGGCCGCCTGGTAATCACTGAGGACTGGCATGCCGAGCTGTGGCTCGACGACGCGGACACCATCGCCACGTACCAACGGGTGTGGCAGGCCCTGAGCGAATCCGCTGTGTTCGGAGCCGAGGCACAACACGCCATTGCTCAGGCGCGCCGGAGCCTCGACGTTCGCTGACTGTGGCCGACACGCAGTCCTGTGCCATCGGTTTCAATTCCACCGAACCTTTCCTGCGTCGGGGACTGCGGACGACGGCCCGGAACTTTCCGCAGCCGACCGCTCCTTCTCCAGGTAGTAAGTGCTGCGGCTGTCGGGATCGCTGAAGAAGAAATACAGGGCCAGCCCCTTGTCGCCGCGCTCCAGTTCCAGGGTCCAGGTGTATGTGTCCGGGGCGGGCTCCCTGAGGTCGGCGGAGCCCATCGCCCCCTCCTCTGCACCCTCGACTTCACGCCACGCCGACGCGGTGCGCCGAGTGACGCTGAGGGACACGTGCTGACCATCACTCCAACCGATGTCCCGGTCGGTCAGTTCCCATGTTCCGGTGCCGGACATCCGCCACTGATCGTCGAAGTCGAATTCCTGCCCGTCGAGAAGCTTCACGACGGCGGTTCCGTCTTTCCGCATGGTGACCGCGGTGCCATCGATACACCGCCAGGTTCCGACGATCTCCGCCGACGAGACCCCGGTAACGGCCGGCACCCCCGCGTACTGCCCCGGCCCACACCCGGACACCGAGAGGGCCAACACCACCGAGGCCATGCCGGCCAAGACCCCACGACGACCGCACATGTCCATCCCGCATCCCCTGCCGCCGCCACACACGGGCAGACGATCCTCATCCTCGTACGGTGGCGGTAGGGCACGCGATGCGGGGTGGCGAACGCGCTGTGGCATACGACGATGTGGAGCCTGCGGTGCAGCTCGGAGTCCCGTACCACCAACCGCCGAATTGCGGCGGGCCGAGCGGGTCAGCGGACGGCTGCGGCGGATAGGGGGTGGGATACGGCGGGTGCGGAATCCGGCCGGCATCATCTCTTCCGCGTCAGGTGTTACGAAATCTGTACCGCTTTCCGAGCGTCGACCCCCCCGCGGCTGGGCGATAGTCGCAGTGCACCGTCAACATCACATACAGGGGGCACGGTTGGCAGGCAGCGTTCTTCATCCGCCCAACACTCTGACGCCACCGCCCGGGGCGGGTTTCCACGGCAGGCTGCGCCGCATCTGGCGTTCCCGCAAGGCGCTCTCCGGGGTCACTCAATGGGTCATCGACTGGGGCATCCCGTTCGCCGTCGTCGTCGCCCTCATCTGGATCTTCGCCGCCCGGTCCGGCAGCGCGGGCGGCGTCTACAAGGTGTTCACCCTCATGGATCCGCCGGAGCACATACTCCTGTGGTTCGCCTCGCTGATCGGCTGGCTCCTCGTACCCGCCATCATCGGAGGCGTAGCAGGTCACGTCATCGCGGCCCGCATCAAGAGTGTGAAGGCGATCCCCGCCAACCAGATGTTCAAACGGCGGAAGCTGGGGCAGAGACTGCGCCCCCCGGCAGCAATCGACGACCTGGCGTCTTACTTTCACGGGACCGCGGCACAGCAGCACTTCGTGGACGCATTCGTGCGCCTCGCGCACCGTAACAACTGGTCCAAGGCTCAGGATCATTGGGAAGTCGTCATCGGGATCACCATGTCGACACCTCAGCACTCGGAACTCAACCGGCACGAAAGCCTGCGCCAGGCGCAGGACACATCGCTTCAGCACCTGCTCGTCGCCGCACTTGTCGGCGGATGCCGGGTCTGTGAGTCTCAGTAATGAAGGAGAGGGGGCACCATGCGCGCTCAGAGTGCTGTTGAGATCGCCCGAGCGTCACTCGCGCTGGCTTTCCCCGCCGCCACGGACGAAGGGCTGACCAGAGCGGCGGAGCTCATAGTGAGGTGGGGGTCGGAGGGGGTCGGCGTGCAACTGGAACCGGCGTTGGCAGAGCGGATGCTTCTTGACCTCATGGACATCACCGGGCAGGACCTCGAGTCCTTCCCCCGGCTGGAATACGGCGACGTGCGTCCGTCGGACACCCGGGTGTGGCACAGGTCCGAGGGGACCCGTACCCCGCGCCGTGGCATACAACCCCCGCCGCCACCGCCCTCTCCAGCCGCCTGAGGTGCTGGAGACGGCTCCGGGCGGGCACGAGTGACGGCGCTGAACTGCCGGTCGCAGAAAACGACGCCTATGGTCCCCCGCCTCGTTGGGGGAGGGGGCAGCGCGGCGACGACGCCGATCAGCCGTCGAGCTGCTGGTGTCGTACGGCGGTGAGGAACCCTGCCCACGATGCGTTGCCGAACGTCAGCATCGGACCGTCAGGGTTCTTCGAGTCGCGGACCGCGGTGGCCTGTGGGAGGTGGGCGGCCTCGACGCACTCGGTCGTGTTCCCTCCGCTGTACGACGACTTGAACCAGTGGAGGGGCTCGGGGGAGTGAGGAACCGAAGGCATTACATCTCCTTGAGTACACGCTTGATCAACGCCGACGACGCGGCCATGTCCAACGCTTGTGCACGCAGGTAGTCGAACGCAAGTCTGTATCGGTTGAGTTCTTCGTCCTTCTCCAGGAAGAGCGAGCCGACGTGCAGGTCGACGTACACGACGTCCAGGCTTGCCTCGACCCCACCGAGGATCACGAAGCTTCCCAAGGCCGCGCAGTGAGCGCCCTTCGAGAACGGCAGAATTTGCAGGGTGATGTGTTGTGAGTCGTTGGCTTCCAGCAGGTGGCTCAACTGATCGCGCATGACGTCCGGGGATCCGACCACGCGCCGGACAACCGACTCGTCGAGGATCGCCCACAGGTGGGGCGGCTTCGGCCGGCTCAGGATCTCCTGGCGCTTCATGCGGATGTCCACGAGGCGCTGGATCTCGTCGGGTGCCAGACGCATCTCGTTGGCACCCTGAATCGCTGCGCTGTAGCTCCGTGTCTGCAGAAGGCCGGGTACGTAAGTGCAGCAGAAGTGGTCCTCGCGCACTGCCTCGTCTTCCAGCGTCAGCAGGAGATTCATGTCAGCGGGGATGGAGTCGGTGTACGGCCCCCACCAACCCTGCTGCTTCGCGTCCTTCGCCAGGGCGACCACGGCATTCCGCTCCGCGTCGGTCGCGTCGTACTGCCGGCAGAGGGCGTCAGCGATGGGCCATTTCACTGGCCCTTCCTGGGTCTCGTAGCGGCTGACCGTGGCCTTTGAGATCCCGACGAGCCGTCCAGCTTCCTCCAGCGTCATGCCCTTCCGTGCACGCAACTTGCGCATCATCGCGCCGAGCTGTCGACGCCGCGTTGTGGTCCTGACGGACATGGAGGGTGGCCTTCCGTTCCGTGTGCGCTGAGGCTCTCCGGCGCCAACAAGGCTATGTCTGGCACCCGTTGCCGGGATCTGGATTCACCCGATCGATTCTTGTGAGAAGTTTCATGAAGAGACTTCTTGCTGCCATACTCGCAAGCCTGGCCACTCAGCGCAGTCGTTTGGATACGGCAGGTGCAGGGCTGATGTGGCGCCGGAAGGAGAGTGCATGTCCGGACACGACAACAGTTCGCAACTCCGCAGCGTTCTGCCGTTTGAGGCCGAGCCCGCAGCGGTCCGGGACCTGCGAAGAGCCGTCAGGGGGCAGCTTGCGGAGTGGCGCTTGCCGGCTTTCGCCGAAGAGGCCGAGCTCGCAGTGAGTGAGTTGGCAGCCAACGTGATCAAGCACGTGGGGAGCGGTGCCGCTGCCACTCTCGTCCTGGAGGCGGCGGGCGATCGCCTGCGGATCGAGCTCCATGACACGAGTTACCGTGTGCCGGTCCTTGGATCGGCTGCTTGCGACGACGAGTGCGGGCGGGGTCTGCATCTGCTCGCCGCCATGGCTGCCGACTGGGGAACGTTGCTGACTGCGACGGGGAAGGCGGTCTGGTGTGAGCTGTCAGCTGACCCGGCGATGCATCGCCGCCGGGTGCAGCGGGCTGAGGCGGCCCTGATGAAGTACCGAGGCGATGTCGGTGCACCGCCTTTGCTGCAGAGTCGCTCCGCTCAGATCCTTGAGGAATCTGCCATCGACCTCATCGCGGATGTCCTGCACTGGGTCACTTCCCGGGGTGGCGACCCGGACGGGTTGCTGGACCGGGCGCAAATGCACTTCGAGGCGGAGGCAGAAGCGGCTTGACTCTGGGCGTCTGCTGCAAGGGTCAGACGGAAGCGTGGATCGCGGCGGCCAGTAGGAACGTCACGTCCTCGTGCCGGCCGGCGTTGCTGAAGGCTGCCGCGATGTTCAGGACAGCCTGTTTGTCTGTACGTTCGGCGGCGTTGATCAGTATGGTCTCGGCGGCGTCCCGCAGGTCCGCTGAGCGGCATGAGCTGACGGCTTTAAGAATCTCTTCTGCGGAGTACGACGCACCTGCCCGCCATAGCACGAGGTCCGCGTCGCGGCTCCGGCCGTCGGCGAGATAGCGAGCCACTACTCCGGTCTCCGGCCATGCGAGCTCGGCGGCTTCTGCAGGGTGCCGGTCCCCCTCTGTTCGGGGGACCGGCACCCTCATCTGTTCCTGCAGCCCTGAAAGTTCGCGCCGACGGACCTTACGGCGAAGGCGCTGCGCCCGCCTCACCGGTGATTTCTGAACGGCGTGGGAAGCCGGCTGCTCCGCATCGGCCGGGTCGTCAGCAGGCGGGTACCCGACGCTGCAGCATTCGCAGTGTCTCTTCTGAGCGTGGACACGGAGATCTAGCAAGGCGTCCAGTGTGTGCGGCAGTGGTTCACCTCCTGCGGCGTCCTCCTCTATGACCTTGTAGAAATCCCGCAGGAGAGGCTCCTCAGGGATGCGGCCGCCGTTGAGGTGGTTTGAGAGGGTCGTGGCCGCCTGGTGGGCATCCTTGGCGATCTCCGCCTGGGTTCTAGGGCTGCATTCCCGGATCTCGCGCATCGCCGTCACCAGGGCACGATGAGGCGCGGTGGTGCTACTGGACAGCTCTTTCCACTTCTTCGACTTGGGGGTCACGCGCGACTTCCGTTCGTCCGATCGTGAGGCGCTGAGCGCTCAATTGTGTAGGACTCAGCCGCTTTTCAGGATGCGTGGATGTTTTCCATCCTCCCTCGAAACCTTGCAGAACCTGGCGTGATGGGCCGTCATGCGAGAAGACTGGCCTTGTCCGCAAGGGGTGCCAGCGGTCTTCTTCTGGCTCTAGTTCGGGCTGCCGTATGCCTACATAAGGGGAATGTGGATGACTCTGCCGTCGTGGCGGGATGCGAAGTTCGGCACCATGAAGCGCGCCGCGCTGTGGCTTGTGACGGTTGTCGGGGAGGGCAACGTCTTCACCAAGGAGGACGTCAAGAACGCCTTCCCCGGGATCAGCCAGGCCGATCGCCGGGTACGTGACCTGCGCGACTACGGGTGGAAGATCGACACGCACAGGGAAGACGCCCTGCTGGGGCAGCACGAGCAGCGGTTCGTCGCGCAGGGGCAGCCTGTCTGGGAGCCGGGCAAGGCCACCAAGGACAGCTTGTCCATCACGGATACCCAGCGACGGAAGGTCCTGACCATGGACGGCAACCGCTGCCGGTCGTGCGGGATCACTCCGGGGCAGGTCTACACCGGCTCGTTCGAGTCGGCCCAGATCGACATTGCCCGACGGAAGGTGAAGCAGCCCGACGGCAGCAGTGCGGTCCAGTTCGTGGCGGAGTGCAACCGCTGTCGTGTGGGTGGCCGCGGTCTGGAGGCAGACCTGGGCGCCGTGATCGAGGGTGTTTCGAAGCTCGGCGGACTGCAGCGGCAGATGCTTACGGACTGGGTTGCCGCGGACGAGCGGGAGTTCGGTGCTGTGGAGCGGCTCTGGGCCGACTTCCGCACGCTGCCGGCGGAGTCCAGGGACAAGGTCCGCGCAACTCTGGGACTGCCCCCTGCCTGAGCCGCTTCAGCAAAACCGTGGTGGGGTCGCCCGTGGTAGTGGTGGCCCCCACCACGAGCAGAGCTACATCTTTCGCTAGTCAGAGGAGAACGTACTGTGAGCAAGGACGTCGGGGACTTCGGCCAGCCTCCGCACGCAACTAGGAACAAGGATGTTGTAGAGCAGCGCCTTAAGGACGTAGCCGCCGGCACGGGACTTCAGGAGACCCTGACGATTGAGTGGCGTACGAAACCGCAGGTTGTGCAGGTTATCGACATGCCGGTGGAGTCGCTCTACTACAACCCGGGGACCCACCGGATCCGAGCTCAGCGCAGTTTCGATCCTCAGCAGGACCGCCGACTCGATGACGATCCGTGGAGCGACGAGAGCCAGGCATACCTTCAGTACCTGCTTCAGGCCGAGCCTTCCGACCCGTCGAAGAGGGACAAGGATTTTGAGGAGCTGAAGCAGAGCCTCAAGGACTTCCGGCAAAACGAGCCGGGGCTGATTACCCGCGAGGGCATCCTTGTCAACGGCAACACCCGTGCGGCAGCACTACGGGAGCTTGGCGTTGCCGATATCCGAGTGGCTGTACTCCCCGATTCCTGCACCTGGGGGGATATCAACAAGGTCGAGCTCTCTCTCCAGCTGCGCCATGACACTCGCCGACCGTACTCGTACATCAACAGGCTGCTCACGATCGATGAGCAGGTCGAAGCAGGCCGGCCTTTGAAGGAGGTCGCACGTGACTTCCGTATCAGGGAGTCGACGGCTGAGCAGGACCTCTGGGTGCTTTCCTGCCTCAGGGATCTGAGGGACAGGTCCACGACTGATGACGCCCAGCTTCGGCTGCTGGACTTCGAAGATGCCCAGGAAAAGCTTCGCGAGGTGCATCGCGCCTACGCCAAGGAATCCAAGGCTGACCCGAAGAAGGCTGAGCTGTTGAAAGAGAACCGCCTGGCTGCGATCGTGATGGACTTCTCCAAGACTGACGTCCGTCTCATTGAAGCCGACTTCCGGACACGGTACTTGGAGCATCGGCTGCCGGACGAGCTGAAAGCGGCACCTGCCGCAGCAGCCGAGCGCGTCATCCCCGGAATCGGCCGGGCAGTGAAGGCCGAGGTGCCGCAGGTGGCCACAGCCCGCGCATTTACGGACTCGGTCCTGAGGGCTAAGGCCGTCATCCGTGCAGGAGACAAGGTCTCCCTGGCTCAGTCCGAGAAGGCCGCCTCAGTGTTCGAGGAGGCGCACAAAGCGGTCGAGGATGCCCTCGAACCTGCCGGCAAGGACGCTCGCGTGCGCAAGCGGAAGCAGGCGGCGCCCGACCGGCTCAACGATGCCTGCCAGGACATCGAGCAGTGCATCACGGACATGGTGTTGGCGAGCGGGTCCCGGAGCCTGGATGAGGAGGCTCTTGATGAGGCCGTTCTTAAGCTGAAGGTCACGCTGAGGAAGCTGGCCCTGGCCACCGTGCAGAGCATCGAAGTACCCGGTGAAGGTGTCGAGTGGCTGCGCGACGCCGTACGGCAGGAGCAGTCGTGACATCGACTGATGAGGAATCGTCCCTGCAGATCGGCTTCGACGTATCGCGGACCAAGGCTGTGCTGCGCGTTGGTGAGCCGTACCGCAGTGACCTGACTCGGTTGGCAGCCCGCTTTCCCGGGGGCGGTCTGCGTGGTCGGCTCACCCTGGAGCTGTCTCTCGATGACTTCTTGGTTGGCATCGACGTTCTCGCTGACTGGCCTTACCCAGAGTCGGTTGACTGGACAGACGAGCTCGGTGCGCTGGTCGGTGAAGTCCTTGATGATGCCGACCAAGCCGAACAGCAACTCCAGGCCCCCAGCCAGGCTCCGGCATGGGACGACGGTGCTGTGGAAGCGACGCTGGGCTCCGCCTGGCGCGCCGACCTCACGGAATTCCAGCGACGTGACATTACCCGGCTGCTGTCTTTGCAGCACGGTGCCAACTTCAGCGTTCCCGGAGCAGGCAAGACCCGTGTGGGGCTGGCGGTGTACGCGGCTATGCGGGAGCGCGGTGAGGTCCGTCGGCTTTTGGTTGTCAGCCCCAAGTCCGCATACGAATCCTGGCTGTCTGAGAGTGAGCTCTGCTTCAAGGAGCCTCCGCTCACTACGATCATGGGGAAGATCCCCGATCTCAGAGCAGAGATTCTGATCGTTAACTACGAACGCCTCGACAAGTCACTTGCAGCACTAGCCTCTTGGCTGCGTGGCGCACCTTCCATGATTATTCTTGACGAAGCGCATCGCATGAAGCTGGGGGCGCAGGGGACATACGGAAGCGCATGTATGGCGCTTGGGCCGCTCAGCCGCCGTCGGCTCATCCTGACTGGTACACCGGCTCCGAATGGGGCGAGGGACCTGGAGAACCTGCTGTCCTTTGTCTGGCCGGGCCATGGGCGGCGGGTGGTGACGCAGGCCGTCGCGGGAGGCGACCTCGCGCACGCCAGTTCGGTGCTCCGTCCGCTCTTCACACGGACGACAAAGAACGAGCTGGGCCTGCCGCCGTTCGAGACACGCATCCGGCGCTTGAAGATGCCAGATCTGCACCGAGAGGTGTACGACGCGCTAGTTGGGCGTTTCACGACGAGGGCTGAGGCATCCCGCGCCGACTTTGACGCCCTCGGCAAGGCGATGCTGCGCCTGCTCATGGCGGCCACCAGCCCTGCGCTGCTTGTCGAGGGCGGGAGCCGGTACGAACCGCTGACCTACCAAGTGCCGCCGCTGGAGGTCCCTCAGAACGAGTCACTGTACTCGCTGATGCGGAACTTGCCGCGGCACGAGCTTTCCCCCAAGTACAAAGAAGCGCTGAATATCGTCGCGACCAACGCCGCGATGGGCCGGAAGACCCTGGTCTGGACGACGTTCGTGCGCAGTATCACCACGATGGAGCGTCTGTTCGCGGGATACGAGCCTGCTGTAGTGCATGGTGGTACGCCCGATCGCGAGGAGCAGATCAGGCGGTTTCGCGAGGATCCCGACTGCTGCGTTCTTCTTTCCAATCCGGCCACTCTTGGCGAAGGAATCAGCCTGCATCACGTCTGCCATGACGCTGTCTATGTGGACCGCGACTTCATGGCGGGACGGTTCCTCCAGAGTCTGGACCGGATTCACCGACTAGGTCTCGCCCCCGGCACGGAGACGCGAGTCACTGTGCTCGCTGTGGAGGGCACCATCGATGAGGTGGTCGCCATGAGGCTTGAAGAGAAGCTCGAATTCATGGGGCGGATCTTGGACGATCCCTCCGTTCAGCAACTGGCCGATCTCGAGGATGAGCCATCTGGGGCCGCAGGTATGGACATGGCCGATGTCCGTGCCTTGCTGAGGCATGTCGATGCCGTCGCTGCCCAGTGAGGCTACGCGCCGAGCGGCGCTTCGCTGGCTGACCGAACTACGCATAGCCGGGGTTCCCCGAGTTCGCACGCTCTTCACCATCCATCCGCGCTACGCGGATCTCACGCCGGCTCAGTACGCCGAGGGTCTCGCCTGGCTTAGGCGTACGGGCATGGTTACGGCGACGGGCCGCCCTGTCGTAGTGATCAACGACCGCGAGCTGAGGGACATGGGGGCTGCATCCGCAGTTCCCCAGGTTCAGTGGAGCCGTGCTGCCGAGGAAGCCAGAAGGGCTATCGGGGCAGCCGGTGAACAGGCGCTTCTCCGGCTGCTCAGAAGGGGCGGTGTCCCTCAGGTCCGGCATGTGGCCGCAGAGTCGGATGGGTACGGATATGACATCGATGTGCTGAGGTCTCGCACGGAACGTGCCCATCTGGAGGTCAAGTCAACGACCGATCCCACCCGCCTGGTGATCCACCTGACACGGCACGAGTACGAGGTCATGGCGACCGACGCCGAATGGTGTCTGGCCGCATTTCTCGTGGGTGGTGACGGGAACGCGGTGAATGTAGCCACCGTGAGTCGCAGGTGGCTTCACTCGGCTGTGCCAGCGGACCGAGATAGGGACGGGCGCTGGGAGTCGGCCCGGCTTGAGGTTCCGGCCTACGCCATTACGCCAGGACTTGCCACGGAGACATGGCGGCTTGTGCCGGATGCACTGCTTCCGAGCCAGCCGGTCTGGGCATTCCGGTCTTCGCTGCCGCTGCCCGTTTGAATAAGAGCCATGGCGATACTGCGGCCCACAGCTGCGGCCACAGGTGGTGGGAACGCATTTCCCACCTGCCGATAGGCCGCAGTCTTGCGCCCGGTGATTGCCCAGTCAGATGGGAACCCTTGAAGCAATGCCATCTGGGCCACCGTGAGCTTCACGGGGAGAAGCGTGCCCGGCCGCGGCGGGGCATCGGCGACGCTGGAGCCGTTGACGCCCAGTTCCGCCCAGGCCCGCCGCGCCCTGGACGGGCCGAGATCGGCTCCACCATGCTTGCGGGACCCGCCGCAGAGTGTTGGTGCGATGCGTGTGGCGGAGTCGGCCCAGGCGCGGGCGAGCTCCCAGCCCTGTGACGCCATAGACGGATAGAGGACGCTCCCTACTGTCGGGGCAGTGTCTGGGCAGGATGTCGGCATCGGCCAGATGAAGCGCGCAAAGGCCGCAGGCCGCATGGCGACGAGAACCGCTCGTGGCCGTAGCTGCGGTACCCCGAAGTCACAGGCACGAAGAAGCCGCCAGCTGGTGACGTACCCGAGGGCTTCGAGTTGCTGGAGCACATCCGCGCGGTAGCTGTCGAACTTCGCTTGCAAGATTCCTTTGACATTCTCGATCAGAACAGCCCTCGGCTTCAGCCTGGCTGAGAGCTCCAGCACAGCGGGGAAAAGGTCCCGCTCATCGGCCGCACCAAGCTGCTGGCCCGCTAACGAAAACGGCGGGCACGGTACGCCGGCTGCGAGGAGCGCTATCCCCTGCTCCTGACCGTCCGGCCGGAGGCGGTCAGCGGAAAGGCCGCGGACGTCAGCATGGAGGACATCCCAGTGCGGGCGATTCGCGCGAAGGGTGCGGACGGCGTCGTCGTCCAGCTCAACGAGAACTGAGTGCTCGAATCCCGCCCGTTCTAGTCCCAGGGCCTGGCCCCCGGCGCCGGCGCAGATCTCGATGCACGTCAGGCCTGGCGATGATCGGCGGTTGCTGTCGCTCGGCGGATTCATCCGGTGTCCTTTCGCTGAATTGCCCGTGGCGGTCGCCACGCCATGCAGCTTGCCGTCACTTGCCGCGGCAAGTGACGGCAAGCTAACGTCGTCACTCGAATCACTCATTACTCATATGTGAGTTCGATTAGGTGTGTGAATCATGGCGGCAGCGGATCAGGACTGGCGCAACGGCGCTCTGGGTACGCGAGTGCGCGTGGCACTGTGGCTGCGGGATGAAGTCCGTGTCGGGAACACGTTCTCGAAGGCGGCGTTGCGTGCGGCCATTACCGGCGCTGAGCAGGTGGACCGCAGGATGCGCGATCTTCGCCCTGCGGGCTGGGTGATCAGAACGAACCTGGACAAGCCCAGTCTGCGGCCGGAGCAGCTGTACCTGGAGAAAATCGGGGCGCCGGTCTGGGAGCGCAAGCACCGCGGGGCTGGGCTGCGCCAGATCAGCGCGAAGACACGGCGAGATGTGTACGCGCGGGACCAGTACTTGTGCCGACGGTGCGGCATCGGTGCGGCGGAGGCTTATCCGGACGAGCCTGGTTCGACTGCTCGGCTCACGCTGGGCCGGATGAGTCCGGGCGGCACGGGCAGTGCTGTCGATGCGGAAGAGCTCAGGACGCTGTGTGCTCGGTGCGATGAATCCACGGAGGACACAGTTGGTGCCCGGGTAGGCCTTGCTGAGGTCTGGAGGCAGGTTGAGGCACTCCCCGACCACCTGCAGCGCGAGCTGCTTGGGTGGATGGCTGCGGATGCCCGGGTGATGACGCCAGTCGAGCGGGCGTGGGGCCTTTACCGCCAGCTGCCGGCAGGGCAGCGCGATGCGACGCAACAGAGCCTGCGGGATCTGCTGAAGAGCTGAATGGCGGGGCTGTGGCGGGCTGGCGGTAGAGAGACTGTCGGCGCTGGATGCGACACTTGCTCTCTCTGTCAGCCGCACGAAGAGGAGCCGAAGCCGATGGGCCTCCAGCCGCACCAGGAGGAGCCGATGGGTCCCAGCGATCACATTCTGACCTCGATCGAGATCTGCGCGGGAGCCGGAGGGCAAGCCATCGGCCTCCACGCGGCCGGCTTTAAGCACCTGGCGCTTGTTGAGATTGATCAGCATGCCGTAGCCACTCTTAAGGAGAACATCAGAGTCCTGGAGGGGTGGAGTTGGGAGCGGGAATATTGTGATGTCGTTTCCGGAGATGTCAATGATTTTCGTCCGATTCCCCGCAAGAAGGTTCCAGGATCTGGTCTAGAGAATCCAAAAAAATTCCTTGGCGGACCCCTTGAGAAGGGGAAACTTGATCTCCTTGCTGGGGGTGTCCCTTGCCCGCCTTTTTCGCATGCAGGTAAGCAGTTGGGGAAGGATGACGAGCGTGATCTGTTTCCCCGGATGCTCGCACTCGTTGAAGAACTTCACCCTAAAGCAGTGATGATCGAAAATGTTCGCGGTATTAAGGATGCGAAATTTGAAGAGTATCGCACCTACATTGAAGCGCGCCTTCAAGGGGGTCGGGCAAAGCGGCCTGAGACCGGCGTAGAAGAAGATTTCACTGGCCTTGGCTATGAAGTGTGCGAATGGGAAGTTCTCGAAGCTAGCGACTTCGGCGTTCCTCAATTGCGCCCGCGTGCCGTTCTGGTGGCTATTCGCGAAGATATTCTAGGTGATCTGAAATTTGTGTGGCCTACGCCAACGGGTGGCCCTCGGAGCGTTTTTGCTGCGCTTGAGGAATCGATGGATGATCGCTACAAGCCGTATTTGAACATGGGGGGCGAAGTTGCGGAGAAGGCGCAACGCTGCCTCGAAAAGTGGAAGAAAGAGGCATCTGCTGCTGCCCTGAGTAAGAAGGATGGTGGTGTCGCACCCACTCTGGTTGGCGGATCCAAGAAGCATGGTGGAGCCGACTTGGGGCCGAGTCGCGCGAAGGCAGCTTGGAAACAGTTGGGTGTTTCCGGTATGGGTGTCGCTAATAATCACGAAGAGGGCGAGAAAAAGAAGAGTCAGGACCGGGATCTCTTCGGTGCTGGCGGCCCTATGCTGACCGTGAAGCAAGCGGCTATTATCCAAGGTTTTCCGGATAATTGGACGTTCACAGGTGGTAAGACCGCGCAGTACAGGCAGGTAGGAAACGCCTTCCCTCCGCCCGTTGCGGAAGTGGTGGGCAAGGCGATCGCAGACGTGCTGCACGCTGCCCACGAACGCGACACCCGAACCAAGGGCAAGCCGCTGGACCTGCTACCTGTGCAGAGTGCGCCGACGCTCGCGGACAGTATTGACGATCGACAGCGCGCAGGCGTCTGAATCCTGGTGCTCCCAGAACCGCAAGACCAGCCAGCCGGCCTCGGCGAGGCGCTGGTCAGTGTCGCGGTCACGGGCCACGTTCCGTGCGACCTTGTCTGACCAGTAGCCAGGGTTGGTCTTTGGCGGAACGTAATGCTCGGGGCAGCCGTGCCAGTAGCAGCCGTCGATGAACACAGCCACCTTCGCCGGGCGGAAGACGAGGTCTGCCGTCCGGCGAAGGCCTGGCAGCGGTTGGGCTGCGACGCGGTAGCGGAGGCCGCGGGCATGGACGAGCCGACGGATCAGCCGCTCCGGCTTGGTGTCGCGGCTCCGGATCGCCTGCATGTTCCGCCGCCTCGCGGCCGAGGACGCCCACGATCCTTCAGGACGGGCCCAGTCGTCGATCATTTCGCCTCGCGTGTGAGTGAGAAGTGTGCCGGGAGACTACTTACTTCTCTTTGACCTCTCGCGTCTTTTGATTTCTGCCGCGATGTTTCCTGCAGGCCACGGCGTCCAGGACTCCGCCCGGTAGAACGAAGATGAGCGGCCAGTAGCAGCATCGGTCTGCCGCTTTGAGGTGATAATCCAGTCGAGTATGCGAAGCTCTCGCAGTCGCTTCTGCCAGTCTTCCTGGTATTGCTTCATGGAGGCAACGGTGCCCAGAAGATCCGAGGGAACCCAGTCGCCGTCAAAGGCTTTGAGTAGTTCTCCGATCCTCTTGTGCGTCTCTTCATGGTTCGCTGCAGACCTGATTTCGTCAGCGTACTTATCATATGTTGCGAAGTGCGCCTTCTTTCCGGCGTTGCAGTCCTGGCAAAGCGGTTGCAGATTGCTGGCATCGTCACTTCCGCCCCACTCAACTGGGACCTTGTGGTCCACATCGAGCAGCACGTGGTGATCCAGTGGAGTCTTTCCGCACTGGGCGCAGCGTTGAGGAGACAGGATCTGGGCTCGCACCCGACTACTGATTGGTTTTCGGATTCCTGTCGTGCCGGACTGCTTCAGCCCCGTCAAGAGGTAGCAATAGTCACGGCCTCTGCGGATGGTCTTGATGTGAAAGAATCCGCGCAGATCCCTTACTCTGCGGTCGGTCTGAGAGGGGGCTTCCCCTTGCTCGGCGGCCACGGAGGCGCGGATTTCGCGCATGGTCGGCGGGTTGGGCATGCGCTCGTAGAGCAGGACGTAGAGCTTCTCGTGCAGCGCGGAAAGACCAAAGGTCCTAAGCTGATCGGAGCCGGGCGCCGGTAAGGCGAGTTCGGGCTCTGTGGCATGCACATGATTGGAGCTGTCGTCAATCACCAAGTCTCATTTCCTGGTTGGGGTGACAACGATAGGTGACTCTGCGTGCGTAGAGTCGACTGCCCTGAAGTGAAGGCAGGGTGCTTGCTTGGATGCTGGGTTGAGGGCGGGGATGAGCGCTGCCGCCATGATCACCTTGGTCGGATCGATACTGCCGCGTGTCATAAGGCCTGTGGGATCGCCAAGATCAGGGTCGACCACTGGATAGAGGAGCACGGCTCCGCGTCGCGGCTGATGAACTCAGAAGCGAAGGGGTCATCCTCGCTCAATGGGTGGAGGCCGGCAATGCGTTCGGCGGACTGGTGGTGAGACACGCCAGAGATGCGGTTGAAAACGCCGCGTCCGTCGGGTACGCGGTCGGCTCCACCCGCTGCCCCGGCGAACGGATCTCCACCAGCTCCGCGTTGAACATCCTGTTGCCAGCGGACGGCTTGATCCAGGACAGGTGCTGGGGCACCAGCGACGGAATCTGAGCAGGAGTCACCTGCAGTTTGCCGTCGACCAGTTCAGCGATCCAGGCCGATGCGAGGGCGATATCAGCTGAAGGAATCGACTCCCTCTGGCCCAGTCGGGAATCGGCTCGGGCCGACGTCTTCCGCTTCATCGCGGTGCACTGCAACCGCCGACAGCTGCACTCCACGCCCGGCTGCCGAAACCCGCACGAAGTACCTCAAGTAGAGTCACGACATCGCCCTCGCAGCGCAGAGATCGCGTGTCCACTCCGCTGGGGGAGCTTCACCGGGTGGAAACACCACACTTGAAGGAATCGCCACACATGAGCGACAACCGCACCATCACCAACCCTGCCGGGCTGCACGACCCCACCCCGTTCGGTTACAGCCATGCCGCTTCCGCGCCCGGCGAGCTGGTGTTCATCGGTGGGCAGTACGCCTCCGACGACACCGGTCAGGTCGTGCCCGGTGACTTTGCCGCACAGGTCGAGCGGTCCTTCGGCAACCTGCGCATCGCGCTCGCCGGTGTCGGTCTTGGCTTCGAGCATGTCGTACGGCTCGGCACGTACATCGTCGACCATGACCTGGAGAAGCTGGAGATCCTCGGCAAGGCGCTGCACGGCGCCTGGGCCGACCGGCTGCCCGCCCAGACGCTCAGTGGGGTCGCTTCGCTCGCGCTGCCCGGGATGCTCTTCGAGATCGACGCTGTCGCGGTCCGTCCGGCCGAGGAACCCGAAAGCTAGGAGCGTGGGTCGGTAACGGGCAACCGCTTTGCCGGGCTTGGTCCGCAGCTTGCGGGCCATGCGTTCCTTGAGCTGCCCGCACGCGTGTCTCACACTTCGCGGCTGTTCAGCGGAGCGAAGCCTGAGCGGTTCCTACGGAGTTGATGGCTTCGGACCCCTTACGGCTTTGCCGATTTCGGATGGCCAAGCGGGCCTGTATCGGGCAACGAAGTCGGCGAAGTCCTCGCACAGGTACTTCGGATCAGACGGCTTCAGCCGTATCTGCTGGTGACCCGTGTGCACGCACCAGATCTCGAAGTCGGTCACAGTCCCCTCGACAGGCCAGTCCTCGATTCGGCGACGAGGCAGAAGCACGACGTCGACGAACCCTTCGACACTGAGGCCGATGTCCACGAAGACACCGATCACCCCGGGCTTGGGCACCCGGACGACTGTGCCCGTGACGACCTGGCCGAAGCGCAGCTCACCTTGAACTCGCTCCCACTCCGCCTCCGTCACCATTCACGCATCCTCGCACGAGCACCGGCCTGGACAGGAGGGCTCGGTGCGAGCGAACCGGGGCGGGGTGGTACCCGGGGCTACGTCAAAAGGAGGCAACGGGACGGGGCCGCGGTCTGTGCGGGGCGTCGCGGCTGGGATCGGTGTCCCGGGCACCCGAGCCGTCGCCCGGCGCGCCTCCGGCGGACCGCGTTCCTCGGGCCTCGGAGCCCCTCAGACCTCGCCCGCCGTACTCCGTACGTAACCGAGCCCCGGGCGGTCGTTCAGCAGGAGTTCTTCTCCGGTGGGGACGAACCCCGTGCGGGTCAGGACCGTGCGCGAGGCCGTGTTGTCGAGCGCGGCCGCTGCGCGCACTGAGGTCAGGCCGTACTCCGTGGCGGCAAGGGTGCAGATCTGGCGGACGGTGGCCGTGGCCAGGCCCCGGTGGGTGGCCTTTTCGGCTATACGGAAGCCCAGTTCGGCGCAGCCGTCCGCGACGTCCACCAGGTTGAACCGGCCCAGGATCTCGCCGTCAGTGTCCACCAGGACGTGGAAGTGGCAGATACCCGCCGCCTGTTCGGCGAGCAATGCGGCGAGCCGGGCTTCGAAGTGGGCGAAGTAGTCGTCGCCGCGGTCCGGTACCGATGCGGCGAAGAAGGCGCGGTTCTCCTGCTCGAACGCGAGCAGGGCCGGGGCGTGATCGGCGCGGAGGCGCTGGAGTTCGGGCATGGGGCAAGGGTACGGGGGGCCGGGTACGGGGGCTGGGGCCGGTGACCTGCCGTGGCGGGAAGGGACGTGGACCTGCGATCGGGGGCCCTGCCGTGGCCGGGCCCCTGATCGACCGGGGCCGTCACTCCGTCCCGTGGCACTCCCGGTACGCCCGTCCCGATCCGCACCAGCAGGGTGCGCTGCGGGCCGGGGGCCAGGGGACCGCTCGGCCGCGGGCGGCGAGGGTGGTGGCGTACTGGGGGAGGAGGTCCGGGTCGGCCGGGGACGTGGCTTCCGAGGCGGCGAAGGCCTCGTACGACGGGACCGTGCCCGTCACGATGCCGAGGTTCGGGGTGCCGGCCTGGTGGAGGTCCCGGAGTGCGGCTTCCAGGCGGGCCAGGTGGTCGGCGTGGGAGGGGTACTCGCCGCGCAGGACCGGGTACGCGCCCAGGAGTTCGTCGAGTTCGGTGGCCGGCCAGTGCAGCACCGCCACCGGGAACGGGCGGGACAGCGCGGTGCGGTACGTGCCCAGTTCGGCGCGGAGGCGGGTGATCTCGGCCCGGAGCTCGCCCGGGTCCGAGGAGCCGAGCGCCCACAGGCGCTTCGGGTCGTGCAGCTCGTCCAGCGGGACGGAGGCCGCGTGGACGGTGTCGGCCAGCTCGTCCCAGACGTCGTGCTCGACGCCCATCAGCCTTCGCACACGGTGGCGGCCGATCAGCAGCGACTGCGTGGCGTACGGGACCTCCTCGCCCGGCGTGAGGAGGAGCGTCAGCGCGGTCGTGAAGCAGTCGTGGGCCGCCTCCAGCTCGTCGTGCGATTCGAGGGTCTCGGCCGCGATCTCCCAGGGCGCCGGGTCGAGCGGGCCCGCGGCACGGATGCCGTCGATGATCGCGCGGGCCTCGGCCTCGTGGCCGTACTCCCACAGGTTGGCCGCGTTCAGGGCCTTGACCAGGTGCGGGTGGTCGAGGTCGGGGGAGCCGAGCAGTTCGTCGTAGAGGGTGGTGGCGCGGGCGCGGTCACCGGCGAGCTCCAGATGGGCCGCGGCCTGGAGGAGCAGCGGCTCGCGGTCCTCGGGGTACTGCGCCGCGGTGCGCAGCAGGCGCTCGGCTTCGGTGGTGTGGTCAGCAGGCGTGTCGGGGCGCATGAACCACACCGTACTGCTGTACGGCACCTGGACGGAGGGTTGTTCCGGCCCTGGAGAGTTACGGCACATGGCCCTATCGTGCGGGCCGTGCGGGAGCGGATACCGGTCGTGGTGCAGCGGAACTCGCGAGGGCGTCGGGTCGCCGCGCGCGGGTTGTGGACGGGCGCCGAGGTGGTGGTGACCCTGGGCGTCGTCCTGTTGTTGCTCGTTGTTCATCAGCTGTGGTGGACCAACCGGCAGGCCCGCGCCGACGCCCAGCACAAGGTGCAGGCCCTTCAGAGGGAGTGGGGGGAGCCGCAGGGGCAGCCACAGGAGCAGCCGCGACAGCCGCAGGGGGCGGAGGGCGGTACGGGGAGCAGTGGCGAGTTTGGACGTGGGCCTTCCGGCGGGCGTTCGTCCGGGGGCCGCACCGCACCCCCCGCGCCCCGCTGGGATCAGGCGTACGCCGTCATCCGTATCCCGCGGCTCGGGCTCACCGCCCCCGTCGCCCAGGGCATCAGCAAACGGGGCGTCCTCGACAAGGGGTACGTCGGGCACTACCCACGCACCGCACAGCCCGGCCGGGCCGGGAACTTCGCGCTCGCCGGGCACCGCAACACGCACGGCGAGCCCTTCCGGTACATCAACCGGCTGCGGCGCGGGGACCGGATCGATGTCGAGACCCGGGACGCCGTCTACACGTACACCGTCGACCGGACGCTCGGGCAGACCAGCGCCCGTGACAGCGGTGTCATCGCGGCCGTCCCGCGCAGCAATGCGAAGCCGTACGCCGGGTACAGCACGGCCGGTTCCTATGTGACGCTCACTACGTGCACGCCCGAATTCACCTCCCGTTACCGGCTTGTCGTATGGGGGAAGCTGACGGGGGTCCGGGCGCGGTAGCGGATTCGCACTAAGGTTCCCTGACGTGCTCAGACGACGTCCGCAGTTGTTGTGGTTGCTGGTCCCCTACGTCCTGTACCTGGGGGCGCTGCCGTTCGTGAACCGGGTCCGTCCCGTGGTTCTCGGACTGCCGTTCCTCTTCGTATGGCTGCTCGGGGCGACCCTGCTGACACCCGTCGCCGTATGGCTGACCCGACGGGGGGACCGCCGGTGAACGCCGCAGTCGCGACCTCCGTCTTCGGGGTCTTCATGGTCATCACCGTCGCCCTCGGGCTGCTCGCGATGCGCGGGCGGCGGAGAGGAAGCGGAGACGGTGGCGGGCTCGCGGAGTGGTCCGTGGGCGGGCGCAGCCTCGGGACCGTGTTCATCTGGGTGCTGATGGCCGGCGAGGGCTACACCAGCTTCAGCTACCTGGGCGCCGCGGGATGGGGCTACAACTACGGGGCGCCCGTGCTCTACGTGGTGGCGTACATGTCCTGCGGTTACGCCCTCGGCTATGTCGTCGGGCCGATGCTCTGGGCGTACGCACGCAAGCACGGACTCGTCGGGATCACCGACATGGTGGCGCACCGCTTCGGACGGCCCTGGCTCGGTGCGCTGGTCGCCGTCCTCGCGACCGTCTTCCTGCTGCCGTACATCCAGCTCCAGATCACCGGCATGGGCGTGGTCGTATCGACCATCTCCTACGGTGCCATCAGCCTGAACTGGGCGTACTTCATAGCCTTCGCCGTCACCACCGGCTTCGTCGTGGTGAGCGGGCTGCGCGGCAGCGCGTGGGTGTCCGTCCTCAAGGACATCCTCGTGATCGCCACGCTCGGCTTCCTCGCCCTCTACGTACCGATCCACTACTTCGACGGCTACGGGCCCTTCCTCGACCGGCTCGTCACCGAGAAGAGTCAGTGGCTGACCTTCCCCGGGCACGGGGACAGCGGGCTCGGGCAGGCATGGTTCATCACCACCTCGTTCCTCAACTCCCTCACCGTGGTGATCTTCCCGACGACCGTCGCCGGCTATCTCGGCGCGAAGAACGCCGACGTACTGCGCCGCAACGCGATGTGGCTGCCCGCCTACAACGTGCTGCTCTTCGTGCCGATGCTGCTCGGCATGGCCGCTCTCTTCGTCGTGCCGGGGCTCGTCGGCGCCGAGTCCAACCTGGCGCTCTTCAAGCTTGTCGTGGACTCGCTGCCGGCCTGGGCGGTCGGCGTCATCGGTGTGGCGGCGGCTCTGTCGTCGATCGTGCCGATGGCCGTCTTCATGCTGGTCATCGGCACGATGTGGGGGCGCAGTGTGCTGTCGCTCGTGCCGCGGTGGGAGCGGCGGCAGAAGGGCGCCGCCCAGACCGTCGTGGTGGCCGCGGGTGTGATCGCGCTCGTGCTCACGTACACCGCGCCGAACACCCTCGTACGGCTCTCCCTCATCTCGTACGAGGGGATGGCGCAGCTGCTCCCCATGGTGCTGCTGGGGCTGATGTGGCGGCGGCTGACCCTGCTCGGGGCGATGAGCGGGCTGGTCGTCGGCGTGGGCGTGGTGTGCGGGTTCGTGTTCACGGAGAACGATCCGGTGTGGGGGGTGAACGCGGGCATCGTGGCGCTCGGCGCCAACCTCGTCGTCGTGCTCGCCGTGACGTACGCGGGCCCGCGCGAGCACGACGACCGGCCGGACAGCGAGGTGCTCGCGCGCGACGAGATCGAGACCCCGGAGGAGGACGCGGAGCTCAGCGGCGTTCCCGCAGGAACAGGACGCTGACCGTCGCCGGCAGGGCCCGGGGACGTCGAGATGCGGCCGGGCGACGGACTCGATCCGGACCCTGCCGATCCGGTCAGCCGCGCCCTGCTCGCGCCGCACCGACTGCTGCGGCCGCTGGAGACCGATCGCGCCTAGCGCGGACAGGTGTGCCGGACCCATCGTGTATAACGGCTGGAGAGCCGAACGCACACCTGCGCGAAAAGCGTGGCTGAGTGAGCCCGGCCGTCAGGCCGCGAAGGGGAAGAAGGGAGGGGCCGATGAGTGGTGACGTGAACCGTCTGCGCGGTGGCCTCGCCCGGCTGCTCCGCCCCCTGGGACTGCTGCTCTTCCTCGTCACCGAAGTCGTCCTCGCCGAAGGCGGCAGCCTCTCCGCCGCCGTCGCGCTCGCCGCCACGGCGGCCGCCGGCTCCGCGCTCGTCGCCGCCTCGGTCATCAGCGCCCGCTGCGCCGCCCCCATGCCCCGCACCCGGGTCCGTACGGCCATACGCGACCGGGAGAAACGCACCGCGTTCCTGCCGCAGCGAGACCCGGACGCCAAGGGGCGCAGGCGCCCCCGAGCCCCCGGCCGTGCCCTCCCGACGGCCGCGTAGGGGCTCGCACTCACACCAGTAGTAGGCACCCCTCGCGGTTCGTCATGCCGAGTTCGCTCTTCTTCCCGGCAAGACGAGACCCCCGGAGGGCTCACCCATGTCCGTCATCATGTCCGCATTCGCCGCCCTGGTCGGCGCGCTGGCCGATGTGCTGCACCCGCTCTTCCAGAGCGCGTCCGCCGCCGCCGCGATCGTGCTGTTCACGGCGCTCGTGCGGCTCGCCGTGCACCCCCTGTCGCGGGCCGCGGCGCGCGGACAGAAAGCCCGCACCAGGCTCCAGCCGCAGATCGCCGAGCTGCGCAAGAAACACGGCAAGAACCCCGAGCGCATGCAGAAGGCGCTCATGGAACTGCACAAGGCGGAGAACGTCTCGCCGCTCTCCGGCTGCCTGCCGAGCCTTCTGCAGATGCCCGCCTTCTTCCTCCTCTACCACCTCTTCTCCAGCCGGACGATCGACGGCCACCCCAACGAGCTGCTCGGCCACCAGCTCTTCGGCGCCCCGCTCGGCGAGCGCTGGCAGGACGCGCTCGCGCACGGCGGGCTGTTCGGGGCGCAGGGCATGGTCTACCTCGGCCTGTTCGCGATCGTCGCCGTCGTGGCCACCTTCAACTTCCGGCGTACGAAGCAGCAGATGGCCGCCAACCCCGTCACCCCGACCACCGGGCCCGACGGACAGCCGGTCCCGGGCATGGGCGCGATGACGAAGCTGATGCCCCTGATGTCCTTCGCCACCCTCTTCACCGTGTCCGTCGTACCGCTCGCCGCCGCGCTGTACGTCGTCACGAGCACCACCTGGACCGCGATCGAGCGGGCCGTCCTCTACCGCGACATGCCGGCCGCCGGCACCGCCATGGCCACCGCGGCGTGATCGGGGCGGCCAGTGCGCCGGTCCAGTGTGTGAACAGGGTCTTGCGGAGTGATCGGATGTCTTGGACGATCGGACAAGCCTGCGATGGCCGCCACCCATCCGGCGGGCCCGATCTCGACCAAGGGGAGAAAGACCGTTGAAGCTGCTTCGTGTGGGTACGGCAGGCGCGGAACGACCGGCACTGCTGGACGAGGACGGAACCCTGCGTGACCTGTCGGGAATCGTCACCGACATCGACAGCACGCTGCTCGCCGACGAGTCCGCGCTCGCCCGGGTACGGGCCGCCGCGGCCGCGCCCGGCGAGCTGCCCGAGCTCGACGCCGAGGGGCTGCGGGTCGGGCCGCCGCTCGCCCGGATCGGCAAGATCGTGTGCATCGGGCTGAACTACCACGACCACGCCGCCGAGACCGGTGCGGAGATTCCCGCCGAGCCGATCCTGTTCTTCAAGGCGCCGGACACCGTCGTCGGACCCGACGACACGGTGCTGGTGCCGCGCGGCAGCGTCAAGACCGACTGGGAGGTGGAGCTCGCGGTCGTCATCGGGCGCACCGCTCGCTACCTGGAGTCCGCCGAGGAGGGGCTCGCACATGTCGCCGGATACGCGACGGCGCACGACGTCTCCGAACGCGAGTTCCAGATCGAGCGCGGCGGAACCTGGGACAAGGGCAAGAACTGCGAGACGTTCAACCCGCTGGGGCCGTGGCTGGTGACGGTGGACGAGATCGCCGACCCGCAGGCGCTGTCGCTGAAGCTCTGGGTCAACGGTGAGCTGAAGCAGGACGGCACGACGGCCGACCAGATCTTCCCCGTGGGTGAGGTGGTCCGATACCTCAGCCACTTCATGACCCTGTACCCGGGCGATGTGATCAACACCGGAACGCCGGCGGGGGTCGCGCTGGGGCACCCCGAACCCAAGCCGTATCTGAGGGCGGGAGATGTCGTGGAGCTGGAGGTCGCGGGGCTGGGGCGGCAGCGGCAGGAACTGAAGGGTGCCTAGCAGGAAGACGGTGCGCCTGGGGCGGTTCGATTCGGAGGGTGTCTACTCCCACCGAGCGCGAGAAGGCCCTGCTGCCGCAGTTGCGGACGGTTAACGCCGCTCGGCCTCGGCCGACGCGAGGTTGAGCACGGTGCGAGAGCTGTCAACGGCCTTCTTGCTGCGGCCGAGTCGGCGCAGCTGGAGCCACCCGCCGGAAAGATCCGCGCTGACGCCCTGGTCGAGGGGATCCCGAAGCGGGTCTGGCAGAAGGTCCGCCCGGGCCGGAGCCAAGGGCCTAGGACTGGGCCCTGGCCGCCGTCGCCGCCGCCATCTCCTCGTCTGCCGTAACCGCCGCACCGGCGGTGCCGGCGCCTGCTGAGGGCGAGGGCGATGCCGCCGACGGTTGTACCAGGTGCCGCCGGCTCCGGACCTGGTCGGGCGGGGACAGCACTGCGTCCCGCCGCCCGACGACGGCGGGACGCACGCCCAAGCCCCGTTTTCCGACAGTGTCACGCCGGCGGGGGCCTTCCCTGCTCGGCGGACCTCGGTGGGTTCCGGTGGAGCGGCCTACTGGTACTGCGTGGTGACGCTCACGCCGCTGAAGTCCTGCTGTCCGGCGGCGAGGCTGAAGTAGACCCAGCCGGACGGCGGGTTGTCGATGGTCAGCGTCTCGTTGTTACCGGCGTTGGTGGACTTCGCCTGGTACGAGGTGGTGGTGGCCCAGCCGGTGCCGTTGTAGTACAGGTCGGCGTTGCCGGTGCCGCCGGTGCTGGTGATGGTCAGGTGCTGGACGCCTGCCGGCAGGTACAGGAAGTGGCTGCTGTAGTTGCCGGTGGTGGCCGCGAGTTTGTCCCGGCGGCAGTTCTTGTCGAATTGGCGCGGGTCTGCGTTGGTGCAGAGCGGGGTGGACGGGGCCTCCGGCAGGGGGCCGCAGTTGTCAGTCGCGCAGGTGGTCGTCAGCCAGGTGGCGAAGTCGGCGTCGTACCTGGTGCCGATGGTCTGCTTCAGGAAGGTGCGGGCACCGCTCCAGTCACCGGTGCGGTACTTGCCGAGCACGGTCTCGATGTCCGCGGGGTGCGCCTGCAGCATGTAGCGGACCGCCAGGAAGCCCCACCGGTAGACCCGGGTCGAGTTGACGTCGGAGTCCTCGTCCTGGCCGTAGACGGTGTCGAACAACTCGCTGAGCTTGTAGGTCTTCCTACCGGCCTCGGCGATCGCGTCGGCGTTGCGCTCCTGGCGGTAGCCGTACGAGATGTTCTCGGCGATGCCCTCGACCCACCAGATGGTCGGCGTGGTCTGGCCGGCGGCGAAGTCGCCGTGCATGTTGTAGCGGCCGTCGAGGTAGTGGGTGTACTCGTGGTTGAGGTTCCAGATCTCGAACTTGGGGCGCAGCCAGGACGCCTCGTGGGCGATGAAGCGGGCCTGGTTGCCCGGCTTGGCCGGGTCGCCCTCCTCGTACATGCCGCCGTTGTCGACGTCGATGTCGTAGATGGCCCAGGCGTACAGCGAGTACTGGGTGTAGTCGTCGAAGACGACGACCTCCAGGTTGGTGTTCACGTCACCGGGGATCGCGCCCTTGTCACCGATCACGCGGTGGAAGTAGGCGTCCTGGTTGATCAGGCTGGTGCAGGTGGTGGCCAGCTGCCCGGGGGACATGTCCTGGGCGCGGATCTTCAGGCCCGGGGTGCAGGTGTGCTGGACCGGCAGGACCACCGGGAGTACGCGGCTGCCCAGGTCGCAGATGCCGTAGGCCGCGCAGTTGCCCTTGTCGTACTGACGTGTGGCCCAGCCCAGGTTCATGGTGATCGGGGCGGTGGGGCCGACGTTCGGGTAGCGGTTGATCAGGTCCTTCAGCAGCGGCCGGACCCGGTCCTTGAGCTCGGGAACGTCGAGGGCGTAACCGAGGAAGCGGCCGACATTGCTGATGACGTCCAAGCGGTTCAGCTGCGCTTCGTTGCGGGTGATGAAGTCGGCCCAGGTGTTGAGGATCGCAGGGTCGGCCTTGAGCGCGGCCCGCCAGCCCCGGCCGTCGTTCTTGGTATCGAAGCCGTTCTCGACGACGCGCTCGGCGTTCTCGAGGGAGAGGGTCATCCGGCTCGGCCAGGTGGCGTCGTAGTTGGCGAGCAGCCACTTGACGACGCCGGCGTACCGGCCGGCCTCGTGGGTGCTGTCGATCAGCGTGACGACCTCGTTGAGCGTGTCGCCGTTGGCGTCGGTGACGTCCTTGCTGCGCGGGGCGGCGAAGAAGGCGTCCAGCGCGCCGCGGCCCGAGGCCTGCAGCGCCGTGCCGTAGTCACCGACGACGTCCTGGTGGTTGTCCTGCACGTAGTAGCCGGCGCGCAGGAACATCACCAACTGGCCCACGGAGGTGCTGTTGTCGCCCGGGTAGGTGGCGGAGGCGTCGCGCAGCGCGTTGGCGACGGTCACCATCTGGGGCTCGCGGAACGTCTTCCCGGCGTCGGTGCCGGTGAGGTTGAACAGCGGGTAGGTGCAAGTGACCCCGGGGAGGGCCTTGAGCTGCTGAATCAGCGCGCTGCCCGTGGCGTTGATCACTCCGGACAGGTCGCCGCATTCGTTCCCGCCGGCGGCGGCCGACTGCTTGCCGGCCTTGACGGGCTCGGCGGTCGGGGCGGCCGCCGGGCCGGACTCTTCGATGGAGTCCTGTGAGGAGATCTTGAAACCGGAGCCGTCGGTCGTGGCGTCGGGCGACCTGGGGACCGGGATCGACCGCGGCGCCGAGGCCGCGGGTCCGGCAGCGTTGGCGCCAACCTTGGTCACGGCGCCGACGGGGGTGGCCTGGCTCTGCGGCGTGAGCAGGCCGAGCGCGACGAAGAGAGCGGCGCCGAGCGCAGAAAGCCTGCGCGCGTTGGCCGTTGATATCCGGGAGGGGCGCATCTGAGGGGCCTCCGGGGCCTTCGTGGCCGCACGTTGGGCATGCGGGCATTCGATATGTGACATGTAAAATGGCACATGTCGCATCGCGCGGGAAGATCCCGGACCGGATTGCCGTCCGTCGCAAACCGAAAGGTTGTCAGATCGGCGGCCCCGGAAGGCCGTCGCGCGCCCACTCGCCCGTCCCGGCCGTCGCTCGCTCGAACTCGCTGGGCTCCCTGATCGCTGTGGAATACGGCTCCGGCCAGGTGTGCTGCGCCGACCCCGCACTTCTCCGCGTGCACGTCGGCCTGCTCTTCACGTACGCCCAGAACCGCCTCGCCCATGTCGAGCAGTCGGCCTGACATGCCATCAGGCCGACCGCCGGCCGATACCGATACATGCCGCGAGCCCGAACCGCATGGTCCGGGCTCGCGGGCTGCCTGGCGACGGCGCTGGACGCGGATCGCCCCGATCGGGCATCACGCATTGTGCCAGCGCCGTCTCCCCGTCGGGGACTGCCTTGGTGCCGAACGTCCTCGTGATGGCCGGGGCCGACCGACGGCCGCATGCGCTATGGTTGATCTTGGAAGTTTCCGCAACTCACGGCGACTGACGCTGCGTTGGTGGTCCAAGGAAAGACACCCCGCTTCCTGCGGGGAAATGCAGGTGCAAGGCCTGCCCAGCGCTCACTCACGAAGCCCTTCCCCCGCCGGGGGAAGGGCTTCGTCACGTTCCCCGCGGCCGCGGATGGCTAGGGCGGCGAGGCCGAGGAGGACGGGGCCGGCCGCCTGTGGAGCCCTTCTTCTTGCGGTTGGCGGCCTGGTCCCTCTTCTCTGGGATGACGGCCTTGACAGATCGGAGGGGTGGGGTCCCGCGTCGCCGGCGCCCCACCCCTCCTTCCCGTCACGCGCCGATCGTCGTCGCGAACTGCTCCAGCGCCTCGACCACCAGGGCGTGGTCCTCCGCCTGGGGCAGGCCCGAGACCGTCACCGAGCCGATGACGCCCGCGCCCTCGACCGCGATCGGGAACGAACCGCCGTGCGCGGCGTACGTGTCCGGGTCCAGGCGCGAGGACTCGTCGAAGGTCGTCCCCTTCGACCGGAACCGGGATCCGACCAGGAACGAGCTCTCGCCGTACCGTTCCACGACCTTGCGCTTGCGGTCGATCCAGGCGTCGTTGTCCGCGCTCGATCCCGGCAGCGCGGCATGGAACAGCTGCTGCGCGCCGCGGCGGATGTCGATCGCGACCGGGGCGTGCCTTTCCCGGGCCATCGAGACGAGCAGGCCGCCGAGCGCGTACGCATCGTCGTAGCTGAAATGCGGCAGCGTCAGTCGGCGTTCCTGAGCGATGAGCTCGGAGATGGTCGGAGCGGTGGGGTTCATACGGTCTGCTCCTCGGTATCGGCGGAGGTGGACGGGGTTGCGGCGGGCAGGGGCACGGTGACGCCCTCGCGGGCCGAGCGGCGCGCGGCCTCCAGTACGTCCAGGGCAGCGGCGGCCTGGAGGGCGGTCACTGGATTGTCACCCTTTCCGCGCAGCGCGTCGGTGACCGCCGCGTAGTACGCGGGGTAGTCGCCCGGCAGCGTACGGACCGGGGCGCCGCCGCCCGTCAGCGGGGACTCGCCCGAGCCGATCCGGCCCCACAGCTCCTCGGGCTCCTCGCCCCACGGCCGGTGTGCCGTCGGACGCGCGCCCGCGCGCAGGTCGGCCTCCTGCGGGTCGAGGCCGTACTTCACATAGCCGGCGGTCGAGCCGAGCACCCGGAAGCGCGGGCCGAGCTGGGCCGTGGTGGCGCTGACGTACAGATGCGAGCGGACCCCGTTCGCATGGGTGATCGCGAGAAACGTGTCGTCGTCGGCGGCGGCGCCGGGGCGGCGTACGTCGGACTCCGCGTACACCTGTACCGCCGGTCCGAACAGGACGAGCGCCTGGTCGACGACATGGCTGCCCAGGTCGTAGAGCAGCCCGCCGATCTCCTGAGGGTCGCCCGACTCGCGCCAGCCGCCCTTCGGCTGCGGCCGCCACCGCTCGAAACGGGACTCGAAGCGCTGGACGTCCCCCAGCTCACCGTCTGCGACCAGGCGGGCGAGAGTGAGGAAGTCGTTGTCCCAGCGGCGGTTCTGGAAGACCGAGAGCAGCAGCCCGCGCTCCTCGGCGAGGGCCGCGAGCTCCCGCGCCTCGGCGGCCGTACCGGCGATCGGCTTGTCCACGACGACCGGCAGACCGGCCTCGATCGCGGCGGTCGCGATCGGGACATGGGTCCTGTTCGGCGACGCGATCACGATCAGATCGAGTTCGTCCGCCCGCCCCCACAGCTCCCCCGGCGACGCGGCGAACCGTACGTCGGGGAACTCGGCGCGCGCCTGCGCCTGCCGCTCCTCGTTCGAGGTGACGACCGTGTCGAGGACGAGGCCCTCGGTCGCGGTGATCAGCGGGGCATGGAAGACGGAACCCGCCAGGCCGTAGCCGACGAGTCCGACGCGCAGGGGGGTCTCGGACAGCCCGGGCGTCTCGTGAGTCGCGTTGCCAGTCATGCCTGTCACTTAAGCAACGCTGTTGCCAAAGTGCAAGCGACAGGGACAATGGGGCTGTGAACAGGAGTAATAGCGGCGCGAACCTGCCGACGCTGCGCAGCCACAATGCGGCGTTGGTGCTGGATCTGCTGCGGGTGGCGGGCGAGCGCGGCATCAGCAGGCTCGAACTCGCCGAGCGTACGGGGCTCACGCCGCAGGCCGTCAGCAAGATCACCGCCCGGCTGCGCGCCGAGGGCCTGGCGACCGACGCGGGCCACCGGGCCTCCACCGGGGGCAAGCCGCGCACCGTGCTGCGGCTGGTGCCGGACGCCGGGTACGCGGTCGGCATGCACCTGGACCGCGACGAGCTGACGGTGGTGCTCGTCGACCTGGCCGGCGCGGTTGCCGCCGGCCGTACCGCCCCGCTGGACTTCGGTGCCCCGGCGGACGAGGTGGTCGCCATGGCGGCGTACGCGGTCGCGGCGGTACGGGGCGGGGGCGCGCAGCCCGTGGACCTGCCGGTGCTCGGGGTCGGCGTGGCGGTGCCGGGGCCGCTCGACCACCGGGGCGGGGTGCTGCACCGCGTCACCGGGTTCCCGCAGTGGGACGGGTATCCGTTGCGGGACGCGCTCGCCGCGAGGACCGGGCTGCCCGTCGTCGTCGACAAGGACACCAACGCCGCGGCCCTGGGCCTCGCCCTGCACGCGGCGGGCGCGGGCGACTTCGCGTATCTGCACCTCGGGACCGGGCTCGGTGCCGGGCTGGTCCTGGGCGGGGGGCTGCATCGCGGGGCCCGTACCGGGGCCGGTGAGTTCGGGCACCAGACCGTCCAGCTGGACGGGCCGGTGTGCAGCTGCGGCGGGCGCGGCTGCATCGAGGCGCTCTGTCTCGCCGCCGTCGCCCGTGGTGATGTCGCGGAGGCTGCACGGGTGCTGGGTACCGGCGCCGCCAACCTCGTCGGGCTGCTCGACATCGACCGGGTGATGCTGGGCGGCCGTACCGTCGCCGCCGACCCCGATGCGTACGTGCGAGGCGTCCGTGCCGTGATCGACGAGCGCGCCCGGCTGGGCGGAATCGACGCGCCGGTGCCGGTCACCGCCACCGGGGGAGGGGACCGGCCGGTCGCGGAGGGAGCCGCGCAGCTGGTCCTGGCCCCGCTGTTCGGGCGGGTCGCAGGTGCGGACGTCGGAGGTGCGGACGGGGGCGCGGTCCTGATCCCGTGACCGCCCGGCGGCCGGGCGCGGCAGGTTCGGCTTCGGTCCCGTGGCCGCCCGGCGACCGAGGGCGGAAGCGCGGACGCGGGGCGCAACTGAGCTGATCGAGCGGTTCCGGGGCGCCGGCCGGGCGGCCCTCCGGCAAGTCGGTGCCGGTCACCTCGCGCGCGCGTGGCAGCGTCGCGGCCCAGAACCGGTGAACTCCGGCGCACGGGGCGAGCCGACCGTCTCGCGAGCAGCGAAGGGTGCCCCGCATGCCCCCCACACCGCCCCCGTCCGGCAGGCCTTCCGCCTCCACCCCTGCATCCATCCCCGCGGACGGTCCTGTATCCATCCCTCTGTCCTCCGACGCCTCCATCCCCGCATCCACAGCCCCCGCGCGTCCTCCCTCGCCCCCGCACCCGCTCCCCGGGCGGACGCGGCACGGGCTCGCGCTCGGGCTGGCGGCGGCGAGCGTGGTTCCCGTCGTCCTCGGTGGCGCATCCGCCGCACCCGCCTCCGCCGCATCTTCGGCCACCCCGGTCGCGAAGCCGGATTTCGCCACCGCCGACCAGCAGTCCACCTGCGGTGATCCCGAGGCGAGCGACTTCCCGATCAGCACCCGTATCCACGGTGGTCCGGACACCTACGCATCCGGCGGCGGCTACGGAACCTGGTTCCTGGACCTCACCAACACCACCACCGAGTCGTGCCGGGCCATCCATCCTGTGCTGGTCCTCGCCGACGAGGACCGGAAGCTGGCCTCCGACCAGATCCAGCTGGAGTTCTCCGAGCCGAGCCGTCCCGATGTGGAGCACCGCGTCACCTGGGAGACCACCGACCAGGACGAACACATCGGTGTCTTCGGCGGCGACGGCGCCGACTCCTTCGAGGGCTTCACCATCCCCGCGGGCAGTACCGTCACCGTCGAGGTCCGGATGGCGTTCACCTCGGACACCAGCCCGGGCCGGATGACCGCCAATGCCGCGATCGTCCAGCGGCAGCCCGCAGCGAGCGGCGGGACCGGGAAGGACGACGGGGCCTGGGTCGGCGAGTCCGACGAATACCCCTTCGCCGTCGTCGAGGACAGCGACGAGACCGGAGAGATCGACGAGACCGGGGAGGTCAGCGGGACGGGGGAGGTCGGCAGGACTGGCGAGGTCGGCGGGACCAAGGAGGTCGGCGGGACCAAGGAGGTCGGCGGGACGGGGGAGGCCGGCAGGACTGGCAAGGTCGGCGGGACGGGGGAGGTCGGCAGGACTGGCGAGGTCGGCGGGACCAAGGAGGTCGGCGGGACGGGAGCGGCCGACAGGACGGGGGAGATCGGCGGGGCCGGGAAGGTCGGCGACACCCCCCGCGACACCCTGCCCGACGAAGCCAGGCCCAGCGCCACCGCCGGCACCGGTGACACCGCCGGCACCGGTGACGCTCCGCGGCCGTTCGCACCCGCCCGGACCCCTGCCGACGGCGACCTCCCCGAGCTGGCCGCAACCGGCCCGGCCACCGTTCCGTACCCCGGCATCACCGTTGCCGGGTTCCTGATCGGTGGCGGGGCCATGGTGGTCTGGTCCCGGCGCCCGCGCCGCCGCCCCTGAACCGCCCCTTCCGCACCCGTCGCCAGGTCCGTCCGCGCCTGGGCGTTCACGGGTGTTCATGTCCGTCTGCCACCATCGGGCCGTGGACTACCCGTACGACCAGACACCTGGCGCACCCATCCGTTCCGGCATCCCGGAGCACGGCCGTATCCCCAAGTACTACGCGGTCAAGGCCCGTGTATCCCTCCTCATAGAGGAGTTGGGCGAGGGCGGCATGCTGCCCACCGAACGCGATCTGGCCGAGCGCTACGAAGTCTCGCGCGAGACGGTGCGCCAGGCGCTGCGCGAACTCCTGCTGGAGGGGCGGCTCGCCCGCCAGGGGCGCGGCACCGTCGTCGCGGGCCCCAAGCTGGAGCAGCCGCTCTCGCTGGCGAGCTATACGGAAGGTGTACGCCGCCAGGGCCGCACCCCCGGCCGTCACCTCATCGGTCTGGAGCGGTTCCCCTGCCCCGAGGCGCTGGCCGCCGACATCGGGGTGGGGCGCGGCGAACCGGTCTGGCACCTGGAGCGGGTGCTGCTCGCCGACGACGACCGGGTCGGCCTGGAGAGCACGTACGTCTCCGTCGCCCGCGTACCGGATCTCGACAAAGGGTTCGACCCCGACTCGTCCTTCTACGCCTACCTCCGCGACCGGCTCGGGATCTCCTTCGGTGATGCGGACGAGCGGATCGAGACCGTGCTCGCGACGCCGCGCGAGGCGCTGCTCATCGGTACCCCGCCCGCACTGCCCATGCTGCTGATCCACCGGATCTCACGCGATACGGGCGGGAAGCCGCTGGAGCGCGTACGGACCCTTTTCCGTGGGGACAGGTTCTCCTTCACCGCACACCTGGGCGCGCAGGGCGGACACTGAACGACCCCGGACTCGGCAGTCGCCGATCGACTCATCATGATAACGAGAATGTAACGGGTCTAGTCCAAGCTTGGGGCCCAGTTCACCCTCCCGTTGCCGTACCGATCCGTACGGGTCACCGGCCCCGAGGAGCGTGGCCGTCGTGAGAGTCATCGTCGTAGGAGCCGGCGTGGTGGGAACCATGCACGCCTGGCACGCAGTGAACCGCGGCCACGAGGTCGTACAGATCGAGCGCGAGAGCGAGGCACGCGGGGCATCGCTCCGCAATTTCGGACAGATATGGGTCAGCGGCCGGGCCGGTGGCGAGGAACTGGAGACCGCACTTCGCGCCCGTGAGTTGTGGGAGGACATCGGGGCCCGGGTCCCCGGTCTCGGCTTCAGGCCCTGCGGCTCGCTCACCCCGCTCCGCACCGAGCTGGAGACCGCCGTCGCGGAGGCGGCCGTCGCCCGCCCCGACGCGGCGGCCCGCGGCTACAAGCTGCTCACCGCCGACGAGGCCCGCGCGATCAACCCCGCGCTGCGCGGCGACTTCACCGCCGCCCTGTGGTGCGAGCGGGATGCGGCGGTCGAGCCGCGCACCGCCCAACTGGCGCTGAAGCAGGAGCTGTTGAAGTCCGGGCGCTATACGTACCTCGGTGGGCGTGAGGTCCGCGAGGTGATGGGCACCGCCTCCGTCCGCGACGACCACGGCGACATGCACACCGGTGACGCCGTGATCCTGGCCACCGGCGCCTGGCTCGGCGGACTCGTCCGCGAACTGGCCGGCCCCGATCTGCCGGTGCGTCGCGTACGCCTCCAGATGATGCAGACCGACCCGCTCGGCGAGCCGCTCACCACCTCCGTCGCCGACGCCGACAGCTTCCGCTACTACCCGGCCTACCGGAGCGAGGCGCTGGACACCCTCAATGCCCGGCAGGCACAGGCACCGACCGCCGCCGAGCACAGGATGCAGCTCCTGATGGTGCAGCGCCGCGACGGCGGACTGACCATCGGCGACACCCACGAGTACGAGCACCCGTTCTCCTTCGACACCGTCGAGGAGCCGTACGAGCACCTCACCGGGGTCGTCGAATCCTTCCTCGGCCGCCCGCTGCCGAGGATCCGCCACCGCTGGGCCGGGGTTTATGCCCAGTGCACCGACACCAGCCGGGTCGTCCACCGCCAGCAGGTGCGAGACGGCGTCTGGCTGGTCACCGGACCGGGCGGCCGCGGCATGACCTGCTCGCCCGCAATCGCCGAAACGACCGCCAACGAACTGGGCTGGTGAAGAAGTTGACCTCGCAGAACCCCCTCAACCTGATCGTGCTCGACATGGCCGGCACCACCGTCGCCGACGGCGGCCTCGTCGAGCAGGCCTTCGCCGCCGCGGCCCAGCGCCTCGGCGTGGAGCCCGGCTCCGCCGACCACGCCGGGAAGCTCGACTACGTACGCGCCACCATGGGCGAGTCCAAGATCTCCGTCTTCCGCCACCTCTTCGGTGACGAGGACCGGGCCCAGCAGGCCAACACCGCCTTCGAGGAGGCGTACGGGGAGCTGGTCGACGGCGGCCTCATCGCCCCGGTCCCCGGCGCCCGCGAGGCGATCGAGGAACTGAAGGCAGCCGGCCGCACGGTGGTCCTCACCACCGGGTTCGCGCGCGTCACCCAGGACGCGATCCTCGCCGCACTCGGCTGGCAGGACCTGGCCGACCTGACCCTGTGCCCCGCCGACGCGGGCGGGCGCGGGCGCCCCCACCCGGACATGGTCCTCGCCGCCTTCCTGCGCACCGGTGCGGTGGACGGCGTCCAGCAGACCGTGGTCGCCGGGGACACCTCGTACGACATGCTCAGCGGCGTCCGCTCCGGCGCCGGGATCGTCGCGGGCGTGCTGACCGGCGCACACGACAAGGACCAGCTGACCCGCAACGGGGCCACCCACGTCCTGCGTTCGGTCGCCGGGCTGCCGGACCTCGTCGCCCGGGCGGAAGCATGACCGGCGGGGCCACCGGCGGGATCCGTTTCGATCAGGTCAGCGTCGCGTACGGCGGGAACACCGTCCTCGACCGGCTCGATCTGACCGTCGAACCCGGCGAGGTCATGGCGCTGCTCGGGCCCTCCGGGTCCGGCAAGACCACCGCCCTGCGCGCCGTCGCCGGATTCGTGCAGCCCGCCTCGGGCCGGGTGTACCTCGGCGACCGCGATGTCACCGGGCTGCCGCCGCACAAGCGCGGCATCGGCATGGTCGTCCAGCAGTACGCCCTCTTCCCGCACATGCGGGTCCGGGACAACGTCGCCTTCGGACTCAAGGCCCGCAAGACGGCGAAGGCGGAGATCCCCGAGCGGGTCGCCGAGGCCCTCGAACTCGTCGGCATGGCCGCCTACGCCGAGCGCTACCCGCGCGAACTCTCCGGCGGCCAGCAGCAGCGCGTCGCCATCGCCCGCGCGCTCGCCATCCGCCCCGGCGTGCTCCTGCTCGACGAACCGCTCTCCGCGCTCGACGCCCAGCTGCGCTCCGGAATGCTCGCCGAACTGGCGCGACTGCACCGGGAGCTGCCGGACGTCTCCATCCTGTACGTCACCCACGACCAGGTCGAGGCGCTCACCCTCGCCGACCGGATCGCGGTCATGGACAAGGCGCGGCTGCAGGACTGCGGCACCCCGCAGGAGCTGTACCGCCGTCCGCGTACGGAGTTCACCGCGTCGTTCGTCGGCAACGCGAATCTGCTGCCGGTCACCGTCGCCGACGGCGCCGACACCGTCGACTTCGCGGGGCGCGCGCTCGACGTACCGACCGGCGAAGCGGCCGGCGGTGCCACCGCCACCCTGTGCGTCCGGCCCCATCTGATCGGGCTCGGCGACGGGCCCAACGCGCTGAGCGGCACGATCGCCGAGGTGCAGTGGCGGGGCTCCACCCACCGGCTGTACGTCGACGTCGACGGGCACCGGGTCAAGGCGGACCTCCGCGAGCTGCGTGAGACGCCGGCGCTCGGTGACACGGTGACGCTGCACTTCGCCGCGGAGGACGCGGTGCTGCTGCCTGCGGGCACGGCACCGGGAGCCGGGGGAGGGGCGCATGCCTAGCGCACCGACCGCGGATGTCCGCCCGGGACCGTCGGGCAGCCGCTCCGTTCTCAAGCGCCGTTCGATCGCCGGCCCGCGCAAGCCGATCGAGGGCCCGGACCGGGGTGCGGGCGCCCGCCGGATCCCTCGCTTCGTCTGGGCGCTGCCGCCCGTCGCCGTCCTCGCACTCGTCTTCCTCTACCCGCTGGCCCTCGTCGTTCAGCAGTCCGTCAGCCCGGACGAGGGCGGCACCTCGCTCGCCCCGTACGGTGACGTGTTCGCCTCCGAGTCGTTCCGCTCCGCACTGACGACCACCGTGTGGCTGGCGGTCGGTTCGACGGTCGGATGTCTGGTACTGGGCTTCGTCCTGGCCATGGTCATCGCGTTCGTGCCGTTCCCCGGCGGCAGGGCGGTCGCCAAGTTCATCGACGTCTTCCTCTCCTTCCCGTCGTTCCTGATCACGCTCGCCCTGCTGTTCATCTACGGCAATGTCGGCATGGCCAACGGCCTGTGGACGGACGTCACCGGGGCATCGAGCGGGCCCTTCGACTTCCTCACCACCCCGTGGGGCGTGCTGCTCGCCGAGGTCACGTACTTCACCCCGTTCGTGATGCGCCCGCTGCTCGCCGCGTTCTCGCAGCTCGACACCGCACAGCTGGAGGTGGCGTCCTCGCTGGGCGCGGGGCCGGCCCGGATCGTGCGGCAGGTGATCCTCCCCGAGGCACTCCCCGCGCTCGCCGCGGGCGGCAGCCTCGTCCTCGTGATGTGCCTCAACGAGTTCGGCATCGTGCTGTTCACCGGCGCGAAAGGGGTCACGACCCTGCCGATGCTCATCTACAGCAAGGCGATCCTGGAGTCCGACTACCCGGCCGCCTGTGTCGTCGCCGTCGTCAACATCGCGATCTCCGTGGGTCTCTACAGCCTGTATCGGATGGTGAGCCGCCGTGTTGGTGCATAGCCGTACGGGGAAATGGGCCGCCTGGGCCGTGTTCTTCGTGCTCTTCGTCCCGCTGTTCGCGGTGCCGCTGCTGGTCATCCTCGCCGCGTCGTTCACCACCAACTGGTCCGGCGCCTTCCCCTCGGGCCCGACCACCGAGCACTACGCGGCCGCGACCGGCGGCGACTGGCTCCGGGCTTTGACCACCAGCCTGATCACCGCCGTCAGCGCCAGTCTGCTCGCCCTCACCGTCGGCTCCTGGGCCGCGCTCGCCGCCGCCTCGCTGCGCAGGCGCGGCAGGAGGTTCCTCGACGCGCTGTTCATGCTGCCGGTCGCCGTACCGTCGGTCGTCGTCGGCCTCGCCGTGCTCGTCGCGTTCAGCAAGCCGCCGATGCTGCTGAACGGGACGCGCTGGATCGTGATCCTGGCGCACACGATTCTTGTCACGGCGTTCGCCTATTCGTCGGTCTCAGCGGCAATAGTGCGTCTCGACCCGATGTACGAACAGGCGGCGGCCAGTCTCGGCGCCCGACCCTCGTACGTCCTGTGGCGCATCAAGCTGCCGCTCCTGCTACCGGCCCTCACGGCGGCCGCAGGGCTCTGCTTCGCCCTGTCCATGGGCGAGTTGAGCGCCACGATGATGCTCTACCCGCCGGACTGGACACCGCTCCCGGTGCAGATCTTCGCGGCCACCGACCGCGGCTCGCTGTTCACCGGAGCGGCCGTCGCCGTGGTCCTGATGGGAACGACGCTGCTCGTGCTGCTCGGCGTCGCCCGAATCCGCACCAGGGCCTCGTACCGCTGATCCGCCGATCCGTGGATCGGCCGATACCCCCCGTACTGACTCCGGCCGGCTTCCGGCCGACATCCAGGAGATACGACTGCCATGCGCAAGAACCACCTCAAGCCCATAGCCGCCGTCACCGGCTGCCTCGCCCTCGCCGCCACCCTCTCCGCCTGCGGCGGCTCCTCGGCCGCCTCCGACGAGAAGGTCGTCACCGTCTACAGCGCAGACGGCCTCAAGGGCGAGAACGGCGACGGCTGGTACGACAAGGTCTTCAAGGACTTCGAGAAGAAGACCGGCATCAAGGTCAAGTATGTGGAGGGCGGCTCCGGCGAGATGGTGCAGCGCGCCGTCCGCGAGAAGTCCAACACCCAGGCCGATGTGCTGGTCACCCTGCCGCCGTTCATCCAGCAGGCCGACAGCAAGGGCCTCCTGACGGCGTACGCACCGGCCGGCTCCGACAAGGTCGACGGCGCCGACAAGGCGTCCGACTCCAAGTGGACCTCCGTCGTCAACAACTACTTCGGCTTCATCTACAACAAGAAGGAGCTGAAGCCGGCACCCACCACCTGGGAGGAGCTGCTCGACGGAAAGTTCAAGAACAAGATCCAGTACTCCACCCCCGGAGTCGCCGGTGACGGCACGGCCGTACTGATCAAGGCCATGCACGACTTCGGCGGCAAGGAGCAGGCGATGGAGTACCTGAAGAAGCTCCAGGCGAACAACGTCGGCCCGTCCGCCTCCACCGGCAAGCTCGCTCCCAAGGTCGACAAGGGCGAACTGCTCGCCGCCAACGGCGACGTCCAGATGAACTACGCACAGTCCAAGGACATGCCGAACCTCGGCATCTGGTTCCCCGCGAAGGAGGGCGGCAAGCCCACCACCTTCGCTCTGCCGTACGCGGCCGGCCTGGTCGACAAGGCCCCGCACAGCGCCAACGGCAAGAAGCTCCTCGACTTCATGCTCTCCGCGCAGGCCCAGAAGGACGTCAGCGCGGTCGGCGGCGGCTTCTCGGCCCGCAAGGACGTCGAGGCCACCGACGCCAACGCCATTGAGCTCGCCGAGCTGATGGACGGCGTGGAGATCTTCGAGCCCGACTGGTCGGACATCGGCACCCACCTGGACACGTACGTCGAGGCCTGGAAGTCGGCCACCGGCAGCTGACCGCCGGCCGGCGATTCACCTTGAGGAAAAGGGACTTCGGCGGATCATCGCGTAAAGGTAACGGGTCTGGACCACCCTGGACGCGGTGCCGCCGGCGTCCCCGCACACGGCGTACGGCAGGAGTCCCACATGGCAGAGCGCAAGCCGATCTCATCCTGGCTCACCGACATGGACGGAGTCCTGATCCACGAGGGGACGCCGATCCCCGGGGCGGATGCCTTCATCAAGCGGTTGCGGGACTCGGGGCCGCATGGTCTTCGGAGCCTGGCGCACACAAAGGATGTAAGGCCCTGAGGTGCGGAAACGCCGTTCCCAGGGCCCTGAACGTCTTATTTTGGCTGCCTGGCACTCCGCGGCGGGGCGGAGTGCCGGACCACCACTCAGACGAGGTCGACGAGGTCCGCGATCGAGTCCACGACCTTCGTCGGCCGGTACGGGTAGCGCTCGACGTCGGCCTTGGCCGTCAGCCCGGTGAGCACCAGGAAGGTGTCCATCCCGGCTTCCAGCCCGGCCAACACATCCGTGTCCATCCGGTCACCGATCATGGCGCTGCTCTCGGAGTGCGCACCAATCGTGTTCAGCGCACTGCGCATCATCAGCGGGTTGGGCTTGCCGACGAAGTACGGCTCCTTGCCGGTCGCCTTCGTGATCAACGCGGCAACGGAACCAGTGGCAGGCAACGCCCCCTCGGGCGAGGGCCCGGTGTTGTCGGGGTTGGTGGCGATGAAGCGGGCACCGTTGTTTATCAACCGGATGGCCTTCGTCAGGGCCTCGAACGAGTAAGTCCGAGTCTCACCCAAGATCACGAAATCGGGCTCGGCGTCGGTCAGCACGTACCCGGCCTCATGCAAGGCGGTGGTGAGCCCGGCCTCTCCGATGACGTACGCCGTGCCGCCGGGGTGCTGGCTGTCCAAGAACTTGGCGGTGGCCAGGGCCGAGGTCCAGATGTTCTCAGTCGGTACGTCGAGGCCGATCCGGCTGAGCCGTACATGCAGGTCTCGCGCCGTGTAGATCGAGTTGTTCGTCAGAACGAGGAATGGCTTGCCCGAATCCCGGAGCTTCTTGATGAAGGCATCCGCGCCAGGGATCGGCACGCCTTCGTGCATCAGCACCCCGTCCATGTCGGTGAGCCACGAATCGATGGGCTTGTGATCTGTCATGGGTGCGGCTCCTGCCATACGAGGACTCACGGGATGACCATGCTATTCACTCGTCGCACTCAGAGCCTGAACGTCTCGCAGCCCGGACCGGTCGCCGGGCGGTCTTGTTGTACACGGGCTACTTCCACACGATCTCAAGGAGTTCCGGGCGGAACACTCCGCGCTGTGCGCCGCCCTTACCTGCTCCGCTGATCACCACAGATTCGATACTCCTCATGATCTCCTGCCGCTTCATGTCCACGGTGTAGCCCTCCCATTCGCGGACGATGCGACCGGCTGCGGAGCCTGCTCGGGCGGGAGTCCCCGAAAGCGCCGAGGCCTTTTCCTTCGTGTCCCGCTCCTTGTCCTCCAGGCGGCGGATCTCGCGGGCGAACTCGCCGAGAGAGAGCAGGTCGTCAGCCCGAAGCTGTCGAGCCTCGGCTTTGTCCGCCTCGATCTGCTCCAATGTCTTCTTGGCCTTGACCAACTCGGGGTCTTCCTCTTCAGCGGGCTGCACATTGCGAGCCTGCTTCTCGAGGTTGCCGAGAAGGACCTTCTCTACGTAGTCATCGACGGGGGGACCGCTGCGGGACAGCTTTCCGCACCCGCCGCTCGCCTTCTTGCACAGGTAGTAGTACCCGTACTTCTCGTAGCTGGGAGTGCCCTTCGCGTACATGGCGGATTGCAGGCCGGTTCCGCACTTCGCGCAGCGGGCGATGCCAGTGAGCAGCCGCTTCGTGACCGTGGTCCCAGTCTTGCGGCCCCTGCCGGTGTTCTTCCGGGCGTCCAGTGCATCGATCAGTTCCCGCCACTCCGCAGGCGTGAAGATCGTCTCCCACTGCCCGATGACCGGTGTGCCGTCCGTGCGCTCAACCAGGTATTCGGTGGGGTCCACGCGGCCGGACCTCTCGCGAACTTCCTGCGGGATGTAGGCGCGGTACCCGCACAGGCGAGGGTTCCTCAGCACGTACTTCACGCTGGTGTACCCGATCGTCTTGCCGGGGGGAGTCTGGGGGCCGCGCACACCCAGTTCCGTCCACTCTTCATGGAGAGTGGCGATCGTCTTGCCCTTGACCACGTCCCTGCGGGCCTTCCGAAGAAGCTCGGCTTCCCACTCGTCGACGTGCTCTACGTCCTTCCAGCCGAAAGCCCGCTGCCCTTTGTGCGGCTTCCCGTCCGTGGCCTCGGCCAGCTTCTGCCGGGCGACTCGGCGGGCGGCATCCGCGGAGAACTTGTTGGCGATGGTCACGTAGATGCGGGCCTGGAAACGCCCGTCTCCGGTCGTCAGGTCATAGTCACCTGCGGTGGTACCGAAGACCATGGGCCGACGGGCCTGCTCGTAGATGTCGATGAGACGTTCAAGGTCGCGCGGCTGGCGGGCGATGCGGTCGATGTTGTAGGCCAGGATGCCGCTGATCACACCGTTCTGAAGGTCGAGGACCATCTCCTCGAAGTCCTTGCGCTTCACGCGGCGCTTGTAGGCGGAGGTGTCGTTGTCCTCGTAGACGCGGTGCACGTTGACGCGCTTGAGCTGAGCCAAGTCGTACACGTCTTCGCGCTGGCGGACGACTCCCTCTCGGCCGTCGCGCCCGTCACCTATCTGCCCTATGTCCGAGATTCGGGCGTATCCACCTACTGCGAGCATGTCTGTCCCCGCCAGTGTTGCCATCAAGATCGTGCCACAGTCTACGTTTGATGTGTGCGTGGTGAGGTTCGTACATACAGCTTCGAAGATTGATGTGCTGGCCACTGGAGGCGGGGATGCAGACGTTCCTGGTCCTCACCGGTCTCACCACAATGGTGGATATCGACAAGTACCCCTTCCGGCCGTCCACAGTCGTCGATTCCATCGCCGATCTGGTCGACCTCGTCGACGTGAGCTGAGCTCGACGGGGCACCGGCCCGAGAGGGCTCGGGGGGAGCGTTCCGAGCGGGCCTTGCCTGCCCGCCCCTCCCGTGCTCCTGCGGATGCGAAAAGCCGGAGCAGGCGTGAACCTTCCCTAAGGAGGTTCACGATGCGTTCGATACCCCTCACGTTCTGTGTCGTCGCGGCCGTCGCGGCGACCCTGGTGCCGGCTTCCGCCGCACTGGCCGAATCCGGGTCCGACCAGACGGGCTCGGACTCCCGCACCACACTCTCGGTGACCCCGCCCTCCGCCGCCCCGGGCGGCGACGTGGCCCTCAGGCTGGACGCCTGCGGGGGCAAGGAGGCCAAGGGCAATTCCGATGCCTTCGTCGCGGAGGCGCGCTTCTCGCCCGCCGCGGACGGGGGCCTCTTCGCGCAGGCCCGGATCAGCTCGGACGCCTCCCCGGGCGACCACGACATCCAGATCGTTTGCACGGACGACAAAGGCACCAAGGCATCCGGCAGGGTCACCGTCATCGACCGCGACCGGGCCACGCCCCTCGCCCCGGTCAGCGCGGGCGGCGGCGGCACCGCCGTCCTCACCGACAAGGAAGCCCATCAGGACGGCCCCGGCGCCGTGCATGTGGTGATCGGTCTGGCCCTGGCCGCCGTCGCCGCCGCCGCCGTCGGGTTCCGCAGCGTGCGCCGTCGCCGCCCGGCCGAGGACTGACATGTCGGCCCCCGACCGCCCCGAGGGTCGCGGCCGGCTGCTCACCGGAGTGGCCTGGGCCGTCCTGCTGATGGGCCTGTGGCTCTGGGGCCGCGACATCGCCGACGGCTCCGGCGCCAGCTCCGCCCCGACCACCGGCGACATCGCCGCGGTCGGGCGCCCGCTCGGCGTCCCGCTGCCCCCGCCGCACGACCCGATCGAGGGCGCCGCGCCGGAGCGGGTCGAGGTCCCGTCGATAGGCATCGAGGCGCCCGTGGTCGCCCGCGGCCTGGACAAGGACGGGGCGATCGAACCACCGCCGTTCGACACGCCCCACACCGTCGGCTGGTACGGCAACGGCACCGAGCCCGGCGCGAAGGGCCCCGCCCTCTTCGTCGGCCACGTCGACACCAAGACCCAACCGGCTGTCTTCTACGGGCTCAGCGCGGCCCGCCCCGGCGCCAAGGTCGAGGTGACCCGCGCGGACGGCAGGGTCGCCGAATTCACCATCGACGACGTCCAGGTCTTCACCCGGGAACGCTTCAACGCCGACAAGGCGTACGGCCCCCGCAAGAACGGCCGCGCGGAACTCCGCCTGATCACCTGCGGCGGCACCTACGACCGGGCGTCGCGCTCGTACGACGCGAATGTGGTCGTGTCGGCCTACCTGACCGGCGAGAAGTCCGCGGGGAGCGGCAGCGGCTGACGACACCGGTATCCGGCCCGGCCGGCAGCCCTCTTCCCCCGGGGCGCCAGCCGGGCCGGCGTCGGCACGGGGGGCCGGGGGGCGGGCCGTGCCCGACACTCCAGGGCGACGAACCGCCTTGGCCCAGAGCGTTTCTGACGCACCATCGACACTCGGTCACCCTCGGCTTCCGGATGAACGGACAGAAGCCCTGTGCCAGGATGAAGGGGACGCGGCAGTGCATCGCCGTCGCACCCGAGGGGGAGTGGATGTACGGCAGCTGCAACGGCCGGTCGGGCATGGCACGGGCGGGTGCGGTGGCCGCGGTCGGGGCCGCTCTGCTGCTCGCGGGATGTTCCTCCTCGTCCGGCTCGTCCCCCGGCTCCGGCGGCGCGGGGAAGAATGCCGGTGCCATCGGTCGGCATCCCCGGGGCAGCGACCCGTACTGGGTCAACCCGGACGGGAACGCGGCCAGGCAGGTCGCCGCGTACACGAAGCGGTCTGCATGGTCTGTTCGTCGTCGGCCTGCTCGGGATCGGCCCGTACGCGTGCCGGCTGCGGGGGTGGGGCGGTGCGGCGCTTCCGCTTCTCCGTGCGGACGGTGTGCTGACAGCCGAGGACCGGTGCCGCGGTGATCAGCAGTGCCACGGCGGCCCAGGTGAGCATCGCCGGATGGCTGTGTCCGAGTACGAAGGAGGCGGCGATGGAGCCGCCGAAGACCAGGATGAAGAAGAGGTGGATCCGGAAGGTGCCGAAGAGGGTGTCCGGGCTGGACGAGCCGCCCTTGGGCGTCACCACGAACGAGCTCTTGCGGCGCAGCACGGCATCCAGCAGCGAGCGTGCGTAGACCGGGGCGGAGAGCGCGGACATCATCATGCCGGCCAGGCCGCCGGAGCCCTCGGGCTCGTGCGGTGAGACGTTGTGCCGCCGGTTCCAGATGTACAGGCCGATCTGGAGCGCCGAGGCATTGCCGTACAGCATCATCCAGACCGTCGGGTCGATCTGCACACCCGAGGCGCCCACCGTTCCTAGCCAGTGTGCATGAGTGAGTCCTGGACCCACCGAGGTGTACTGGGCGCATCCCGAACGGTGTTGGATGCACTCGGTCCCCGCTTTCTCGTCCCGTTCGGCGGCGCGTCTCTGGGGGCGTGGTCCGTTGCGGGTGGGCGGGTTCCGTCACGTCCTCGGGTGCCTGGCCTGGCCTGGGCGGTCCGATGCCCCGCACGATCTCTCCGGTCGTGTGGGGGCGGTGCCGTCCGACGCCGGACCGGGTGTCCGAGGGTGCGTCGTCCGATCGCGATACTGGCGGCATCGCGACGGGACATCTTTCGATGCGGGGTGGCCAGTGACTGGTCGGTCACCTCGGCCACGGCGATTCCCCGTCGGTCGCCGCGGGCGACATCGATGGCGGGCGACCTTCCGCTCGGACACGGAACGGCGCCCTTCCGGCTGTCTGAATGCCTCCCCGACATCTGTCCCTGAGCGGGGCCCCCGCCCCACGTAGCGGACAACCGGAACTTCCCCCTCTGCATCCCACAACTGCACTGCGCATCAGCCTGGTTGGAGCTGACGGCCCCTAGACGGGTTGTCCGACCCCGGTCCCGATCGCAAGGGTGAAAAGGGTGGGTTGCCAGTCATGCGTGCGATTTGTGGAGCCCTTGCGGAGGGGGTGCGCGGAGGTGTATGCGAGAGCCCTTCGAGCCCCTGAGTGACGGGACGGTGACTGTGTGGCAGCTGTGTATCGCCTGCGGGTCCCGTGAAAGTGGCGATGCGGGGGTCCGGTTCGTGAACGAACAAGGCCCCCTCACGCGTGGTGAGGGGGCCTTGACTCTGCGTGCGCCGCCAGGGACTCGAACCCCGGACCCGCTGATTAAGAGTCAGCTGCTCTAACCAACTGAGCTAGCGGCGCCTGCTGACCTGGAGAACTCTACCTGAAGGTGAGGTGTGCTCCTGACCATTTCCCGTCCAGCACGGCCTGTCGGATGGTCGTTTTTTCTCTTCTGTCCGTCAAAATGCGATATGTCAGGAGAGTTGAGACACTGGCGCCCGTGCAGATGCGCCAAAAGATCTTGACGAGTGCGGAGGGGAATCGCATGACTGTGCCGGCTTTCGAGGAGTACGTACCCGCCAGTGACTGCACCTGTGCGGGATGCGTCGCACAACGGCGCACCGCCGCCAGCGCCTTGCCCATGCGGTACGGAGGTCATCCGGCCGCACATGGCGCGCGCCGCGCGCTGGTGCTGGTCACCGCGGCCGGAGTGGTGCTGAGCACCGGCGTGGCCGAGGCGGCGAGCGCGCCGGGCGACCGGGCGGCGGAGGCGGCCGGAGCCGCCCGTACGGACGGGACGACGGTGCCGGTGGACCCGGAGACTCCGGAGACCCCGGAGACCCCGGAGACCCCGGCCGACGAGGGCGGCCCGCTCACCCCGGCCGACCGGGATCCGGACAGTCCGCAGGGCGGGCCGGGGCCGCTGCGGGGCACGGGGGCCTCGGGCCCGCCCTCGTCCGCCGGGACCACATTGCGCAAGACCAGCCGGGCCGCGATCATCAACCGCGCGAAGAAGTGGGTGTCCGCGCAGGTTCCGTACAGCATGAGCAAGTACTGGTCCGACGGTTACCGGCAGGACTGCTCCGGCTATGTGTCGATGGCCTGGAACCTGCCCGGCAACGAGTGGACCGGCAGCCTCGCCAAGTACGGGAAGAAGATCGCGCGGGAGAAGCTGCAGCCCGGCGACATCCTGCTCTTCCACAATCCGGCCAACCCCTCGAAGGGCTCGCACGTCACGATCTTCGGCGGCTGGACCGACTACACGCACACCCACTACACGGCGTACGAGCAGACGAAGCCGCACACCCGCAAGCAGACGACGCCCATGGCGTACTGGACCAACTCCGGCAAGTACGTCGCGTACCGCTACAAGGCGCTCAGCAGTGCAAGCAGCGGTAGCGGCGTGTCGACGAAGGCGTTCCCGGGCGCCGGGAAGTTCGGCCCCGGAGTCAGCAGCACGTACGTCACCCAGCTCGGGAAGATGCTCGTGGACCGGGGTGGCAAGCGCTTCTACAAGGTCGGCCCCGGGCCGGGCTGGGGTGACGCCGACCGGCGCGCGACCCAGGCGTTCCAGAAGGCCCAGGGCTGGAAGGGCAAGGAAGCGGACGGCATCCCCGGCCCCGACACCTGGCGCCACCTGGCCAACGGGACCGGTCGCGACATCCCCGCCACCGGAAGCGGGAGCGGGAGCGGCCGGGGTGATTCGAACTCGGCTTCGAAGTTCCCCGGGCGGGGCCATTTTCGGCCCGGTCAGTCGAACAGCCATGTCGACAGGCTCAGCAAGCAGTTGGTGAAAAAGGGATACGGCAAGCACTACCTGTCGGGACCGGGGCCCCGGTGGACCGAGGCGGACCGGCGCAATGTCGAGGCCTTCCAGCGGGCCCAGGGCTGGCGGGGCGGAGCGGCCGACGGCTACCCCGGCCCGGAGACCTGGCGACGACTCTTCGCGTGACAAAACGGACATGACGGAGGCGGGAATGGGATCCACGGTGTCGGACAGCTCCGGAACTCCGGAGGACGCGCGGGAACGGGAAGGGAAGCGGGAGCAGGGGGAGATGCCGGTGCGGGTGTGGGGTCCGGACCAGGTGAAGGCGCGCGACGGGGCGGGGGCTCCGGGCGAGGAGACGGCTCTGGATTCGGGGAGCGGTGCGGGCCCAGGGCCGGCATCGGGTTCGGGGAGCGGCGCGGGCCCGGGGGTCGCCCCGGACGGGGAGCCGGGCGCCGGTCCCGACTCGGTGGTCGACCTCGTGCTGGACCTGGTCCCGGGCGAGGACGTGGACTCCGCAACCCTCGGCGCGACCTCGGCCTCGGTATCGGTCCCGGCCGCGGGCACCGCACCTGCCCCGGACGCCGCGCCCGTCCCCGACACCGTCTTCGACTCACTGCCCGCCGCCGGGGGTGACGGGGCCGAGCAGGCCGGTGGCGCCCCGCGGAGGACCGGGCGGCATCACGCGGTCATCGCCAATGAGCGGGCCGCCACCATCCCCGTACACCTGCTCTTCCGTGAGGAACCCGAGCGCACCGACGCGGCCGCGCTCCCCGCCGGTGTAATGCGGAGGGGAGCCGACGGTGACCAGCCGGCGGCGGGGGTGCGTCGGCCGCCCGTGCCGAGGGGGCCGCAGGTGCAGCCCTCGACGCGGCCGGCGCCGGTCGGTGATCCGCGGCTTGCCGAGCGGTCGGGGCCCGCGCTGCCCGGCTGGGTGGCACTGCTCGCCGGGCTGGCCGGGATCGTTGCCGGTGGCGCCGTCCTCTGGTGGGTCGGCGCGCTGCCCGCCGCCGCGCTCGCCCGGTCCGGGATCGGCTCGCGTCCGTATGACGGGATCGGTTCCGGTGCCTGGGCGGCGCTCGCCGTGCTGGTGACGGCGGTGCTCTTCGCGCTCGGCGGCCTGAGCCGCGGACGGGTCGGGTACGCCTGGGTGCTGACGCTCTTCGGCGAGTACCGGGGGAGTGTGCGGCGGACCGGGCTGATGTGGATCAGCCCGCTGCTGCTGCGCCGCCGGGTCGACGTACGCCTGCGGCACTGGCGCAGCGAACCGCTCCCCGCCGTGGATGCCAACGGTACGGCGCTGCGCGTCGTCGTCCTCGTCGTCTGGCGGATCAGGGACACCGTCCGGGCGACGCTCGGGGTCGCGGACCATGAGGCGTATCTGCGTGAGCAGGTCGAGGCGGCGATGGCCCGGGTCCTCTCGCAGCTGCCCGCCGACGCCTTCCACGAGGACGCGCACACCCTGCGCAACGCGGAGGCCGTCGGTGATGCTCTGACCCGGATGCTGAAGGCGGACTGCGAGCCCGTCGGCGTCGAGGTGTACTCCGCGCAGCCGACCGGAATCGAGTACGCACCGGAGATCGCCGCGGCCATGCAGCGCCGCCGGATCGCCGCCATCGATGCCAAGCACCGTGACAGTGTGCTGACTTCGGTGGTTGACGCGGTGGACGACACTGTCAACCGGCTGACCGCGAGGGGGCTCGTTGAGTTGGACGACTACGAACGGAAGGCGCTGGTCAAGGACTTGACGGTGGCCTTCTACACCGGACGCAGTGGCGGGGAGGGCGCCTGAGGGCTTCGGGGGGCCCTCCGGCGGCGAAGCGGAATCCAACTCCCATTGGTCTGGACATGTTCATATTGCGTCAATAATCTAAGGCTTGGTCTAGACCGCAGCACATGCGCGCAGCAGGGCTCATGGAACCTCCCCCACGTTCTTGAGGAGCGACAGCAATGCGTAAAAGGGCAAGCGCGGCCGTAGTCGGCCTGGTGATAGCGGGCGTCTCGATGTTCGCGACGGGCAGTGCCGGTAGCCACGGCTACACCGACAACCCCATCAGCCGCCAGAAGCTCTGCGCCAATGGCACGGTGACGGGCTGCGGCAACATCCAGTGGGAGCCGCAGAGCGTCGAGGGCCCCAAGGGCTTCCCGGCGGCAGGGCCGGCCGACGGCAAGATCTGCTCCGGCGGCCACTCCGAGTTCGCCCAGCTCGACGACCCGCGCGGCGGCAACTGGCCCGCCACCGATGTCACCGCGGGGCAGGGCTTCAGCTTCCGCTGGCAGTTCACCGCGCGCCACGCCACGACGGACTTCCGCTACTACATCACCAAGAACGGCTGGGACCCCACCAGGCCCCTCACCAGGGCCGACCTGGAGCCGCAGCCCTTCATGACGGTGCCGTACGGCGGCAAGCAGCCCCCGGCGACCCTGACCCAGCAGGGCACCATCCCCACCCAGAAGACCGGGAAGCACATCATCCTGAGCGTCTGGACCATCGCGGACACGGCGAACGCGTTCTATGCGTGCTCCGATGTTCAGTTCTGAGGTGTAGTCAGTTACCGTGCGGCGCCATGGGGAGCGCAGGCACCGTCGCGGAGCTCGTACAGCGCCAATGGGGCGACCACCGGCCCGGACTGAGATCTGAGGACACCGTCCTCAGCCATCACCAGGTCGCCTCGGGCGCTGCCGCACGGGCAGCGCTCCTGGCGGATCTGCTGCCGGCGGGCAGCGAACCGCACCTCGGGGTGCTGCTGGACAACACCCCTGAATTCGCCCTCTGGTTGAGCGCGGCGGCCCTGGCCGGGGTCGCCGTCGCCGGTATCAACCCCACCCGGCGCGGTGCCGAACTGGCCCGCGATGTCCTGCACACCGACTGCCGCGTCCTGGTGACCGAACGCGCGCATCTCTCGCTGCTCGACGGCCTGGATCTTCCGGGGGTACGGGTGCTGGTCACCGACACCGATGCGTACACCGAACTGCTCGCCCCGTACGCCGGAGCGAAGCCGGGCGAGACGGTCCTGGCCGAAGTCGGGCCCGGAACCCGGATGCTGCTCTACTTCACCTCGGGCTCGACCGGTGCCCCCAAGGCCGCGATCTGCTCCCAGGGGCGGCTGGCAGCGGCCGGGCGGTCCCTCGTCGATCACTTCGGCGTCCGGCGCGAGGACGTCCACTACATCTGCATGCCGATGTTCCACGGCAACGCGGTGATCGCCGACTGGGCGCCCGCGCTGGCCGGCGGGGCCGCGGTCGCGCTGCGCCGCCGCTTCTCGGCCTCCGGATTCCTGGACGATGTACGGGCGCACGGGGCTACGTACTTCACCTATGTCGGCCGCGCCGTGCAGTATCTGCTGGCCACCCCCGAGCGCCCCGACGACCGCGAGCACCCGCTGCGGCTCGGCTTCGGCACCGAAGCCGGCGCGGTGGACGCGGCCCGCTTCCGGGAGCGGTTCGGGGTGCGGCTGGTCGAGGGCTACGGCTCCTCCGAGGGCGGCGCGGCGATCCAGCGGACCCCGGACACCCCGGAGCACGCGATCGGGAGGGCGGCGGCGCGCGACGATCTCGCGGTCGTCGACCCGGAGACCGGCGAGGAGCGGGCCGCCGCGGTCTTCGACGAGTCCGGAAGGCTGACCAACGGGGCGGATGCGATAGGGGAGTTGGTCAACCGGGGCCGTACGCCCTTCGAGGGGTACTGGCGCAACGCGGCGGCGGATGCGGACCGGGTGCACGGCGGCTGGTACTGGACCGGGGACCTCTTCTTCCGCGACGCCGACGGCTTCCTCTACTTCGCGGGCCGTACGGACGACCGGCTGCGGGTGGACAGCGAGAACCTGGCCGCCGCGGTGATCGAGAACATCCTGGCCCGCTGGCAGGACGCGGCGGCCGTGGCGGTGTACGCGGTGCCGGACCCGGTCGCCGGTGACCAGGTGATGGCGGCGCTCGCGATGCGGGAGGGCACCGCCTTCGACCCGTCCGCCTTCGCCGCGTTCCTCGGGGCGCAGACGGACCTGGGTACGAAGATGGCCCCCCGCTTCGTGCGCATCGTCCCGGCGATGCCGGTGACGGCGACGAACAAGGTGCACCGGGTGGGGCTGCGCCGCGAGGGGTTCTGGTGCGGGGGATCGGTGTGGTGGAACGGTTCCCGGGGCGGGTACGAAGCGTTCGGCGATGAACAACTGGAAGCCCTGCTGGGCGAGTTCAAGGCGCACGGGCGAGACGGCCTGCTGCCCTCGATCTCCCCCATGGCCTGAAGGCCATGGCAGGGGCCCCTCGACGGGCTTGAGGATCAGGCCCGTCCGGCGACCGAGGACAGAGCGGCGAGGTGGGTGGAGCCGCACTAATTCGTCAGGACCAGCTCCTCCCGCGCCGCCACCGCAGACCTCCGTCGCAGCAGCGTCACGGTCAGCACCGCCCCCGCCAGCAACAGCGCGGCCCCAGCCACCGAGGCGTACTGCATGCTGTGCACGAATGCCTCCCTCCCGACCGAGATCAGCGAACCGTCCCCCGTGGCCACCGCGCCCGGCAGCGTCTTGCGGGCCGCCTCCGGTGCCGAGCCGGGCATGTCCGCGCTGTAGACCGCCGTGGCCACCGCACCCAGCAGGGCCATCCCCATCGCACCGCCGAACTCCTGGCCCGTCTCCAGCAGCGAGGCCGCCGAACTCGCCTTCTCCGGCGGGGCGGTGGACAGCGCCAGGTCCGAGACGAGCGCCATCACGGTGACGATGCCGCAGCTCATCACTGCGCAGCCGCCGAGCAGCAGCCACAGCGAGTCCGTACCGGTCAGGGCGAGTACGGCGAAGCCGGCGGCGGCGATGACGAAACCGGCGCAGACGACTCGCGTACGGTCGGTCCGCTGGGCGATCGCCGTGGCCGTCGGGGCCGCGGCACCCACCGCCAGTGACGGGGCCAAGCTCCACAGCGCGGCCTCCATCGTGCCCATGCCGAGCACCGACTGCAGATACTGCGTGGTGAAGAACGCCGAGCCCATCATGGCGAAGGCGGCCAGCGAGTTCAGCCCGATTCCCGCCGCGAAGCCGCGGTCGCGGAACAGTTCCCGGCTGATCATCGCGTCGCTGCGGCTGCGCTGGCGGCGGACGAAGAACCAGCCGACGAGGAGCCCGGCGGCGACGATCAGTCCGTATCGCAGATCGATCCCATGGGCGGCGCTCTCCTTGATCCCGTAGACGACGGGCAGCACGGCACCCATCGACAGCGGCACGCTCAGGAAGTCGAACCGACCGGGGTTCGGGTCCTTGAACTCCGGAACCAGCACCGGCACCAGGACCAGCAGCAGCACCATCGCCGGAACATTGATGAGAAAGACCGAACCCCACCAGAAGTGCTGCAGCATGACCCCGCTGAGCACCGAGCCGAGCGCGATCCCGCCGGCCATGGCACCCGACCAGATGCCGATGGCCCGGCCGCGCTGCCGCTCGTCGCGGAACATGTTCCGCACGAGACCCATCGTCGACGGCATCAGCGTCGCACCGCCGATCCCGAGCAGCGCGCGGGCCGCGATCAGCATCTCGGGGCTGGTGGAGTACGCGGCCGCGACGGACGCGGTACTGAACGCGAACGCCCCGAGGAGCAGCAGCCTGCGGCGGCCGATCCGGTCACCGAGCGAGCCCATCGTGATCAGCAGACCGGCCAGGGCGAAGGCGTACACATCGAAGATCCAGAGCTGCTGGGTGGCGCTGGGGGCGAGATCCCGGTCGATGGACGGGATTGCGAAGAAGAGGACGGAGACGTCCATCGAGACGAGGAGGAGGGGCAGCAGGAGGACCACGAAGGCGGTCCATTCCCGGCGACCGGCGAGGTGGCCGCGCTCGGCGGTGGTGCTCGTAGCGTTCGTCATGCCAGGAAATGTACGAGCGTTTAAAACGCTTGTCTAGTACGCATGTGTAAAACGTTCGTACATCTCGATGGGCAGCAAAAAACGCACTGGGCGGCTCACGTGTGTACGTGAACCGCCCAGTGCGTTGTCTGTGCGCCGCCAGGGACTCGAACCCCGGACCCGCTGATTAAGAGTCAGCTGCTCTAACCAACTGAGCTAGCGGCGCCTGCTGACCAGAAAATAATACCTGGTCCCGAGAGGTGCTGATGACACGCGCCCGCGACGGGTCCGCGGGGACATCCGGCCTGACCGGACGGCCCTAGTGGCTGGGGAGTGACACGCGGGCGGTGAGCCCGCCGCCGGGGTTGGGGGTCAAGGTCAGGTCGCCGTGGTGGGCGCGGACGATACCGGCGACGATGGCCAGGCCGAGGCCGTGCCCGCGGCGCGCAGGGTCCTTCTCGGCCATGCGTCCGCTGCCGCGCAGGAACGGTTCGGTGAGGTGGTCGACCGTGTCGGGCAGGAGGGGCCCGGTGTTGGTGACGGTCAGGACGGCGCGGCCAGGGTGTACCGGGTCGGGGCCGGTGGTCAGGGTGAGCGATCCGCCGGTGGGCAGGTTGTGCCGCAGGGCGTTGTGGAGCAGGTTCAGGGTGAGCTGGCGGAGCAGTACGCCGTCGCCGGTGGCCGGGGCCGGGTGGATGTCGGTGGAGAGGGTGATGCCTCGTGTCCGGGCTTCCTCGCGGACGAGATCGAGGGCTTCTTCGGCGGTGTCGGCGAGATCGAGGAGCTGGGTGGTGGGCGGGGTGTGGTCGAGGGCGGAGAGTTGCAGCAGGGCGTCGGTGACCTCGATGCCGCGCTGGTTGGTCTCGCGCAGCCGGGCCACGAGTCGGGGGTACTCCTGGCCGTCGGGGTCGGCGGTGGCGACGTCGAGCATGGTGCGGTTGATGGCGAGCGGGGTGCGCAGTTCGTGCGAGGCGTTGGCGGCGAAGCGCTGCTGGGCGTCGAAGGACCGCTGCAGGCGGGCGAGCATGGTGTCGAAGGTGTCGGAGAGATCGGTGAACTCGTCGCGCGGACCGGTGAGTCCGATGCGGTGGTCCAGGGAGCCGTCGGCCGCCCGCCTGGCAGCTCGGGTGATGTCCTGCAGGGGCCGCAGGACGCGGCCCGCGATGAACCAGCCGCCGCCGACCCCGACGAGCGCCAGCAGGAGCAGCGTGAGGCCGGAGGCTTCGAGCAGGTTCTGAAGGATCTCCTGCCGGGAAGGGGCGCCGCTGTCGTCCCGTGGGTTCGCGGCGGTCAAAGGGTAGTTGGGCACGAAGCGCATGGCCAGGTAGACAACGGCAAGGGTGAACGCGCCCGCGACGACCACGAACAGGGCATAAGTGAGGGTGAGCTTCATCCGGGCGGTCAGCCGCCGCGGCCGAATGGGGCGCGCCGGGTCGTCCGCCGCCGGTGCCGCGGCGGTGGCTCGGTGGGGTGCTGATCGCCGGTTCACTGTCCGTTCCCCGCCGGTTCGTCGAGCCGGTATCCGACGCCGGGCACGGTGCGGATGGACCACGGTTCGCCCAGCCGTTTGCGGAGCGTGGACATGGTGATGCGGACCGCGTTGGTGAACGGGTCGGCGTTCTCGTCCCAGGCCCGCTCCAGCAGTGTCTCCGCGCTGACGACCCCGCCCTGCGCCGTCATGAGGACTTCCAGGACGGCGAACTGTTTCCTGGTGAGAGCGACGTACTTCCCGTCGCGGAAGACTTCGCGCCGGAACGGGTCCAGCCGGATTCCGGCGTACTCGAGGACCGGGGGTGTGCTGTCCTTGGGCCGGCGGGCCAGTGAGCGGAGCCGTACGACCAGCTCTTTCAGGTCGAAGGGCTTGGTCAGGTAGTCGTCGGCGCCGATCTCGAACCCGGTGACCTTCTCGCTGAGGAGGCCCGCCGCCGTCAGCATGAGCACGCGGCAGCCGAGGCGCCGCTGCACGATGATCCGGCACACGTCGTCGCCGTGCGTGCCGGGGATGTCGCGGTCGAGGACGACGACGTCGTACTCGTTCACGTCGAGGCGCTCCAGGGCGGTGTCGCCGTCCCCGGCGATGTCGGAGGCGATGGCCTCGAGCCTCAGACCCGCCTGCACCGCCTCGGCGAGATACGGCTCGTCCTCGACAATCAGCACCCGCATGCGGCCTCTCCCACTCTGTCTCAAACCGGCCGATACCCGACTTCCGGTCCAGCCTACGGCCCTATGGGGGAACGGTGGCGAAGAGTGATTTCCGCACTGCGGAGGACTCCTGCCGGGATTCCCGCCGCGAGCCGGACCGGCCGCCGGTCCTGTACCCGGCCATCCCTATTGGAGCGGTCCGGGCCTATCGAAAACGTATCGGGAAATCGAGACGGCCCGACAACACGGCCCGCCCTTGACTCAAGGCATTACCGAGCGGCACCCGCCGCTGTGTCCGTGATGCCTGGAGGCCGCGATGCACGACAACCACATGGCGAACCGCTCAGCCACGGCGGCGCGCCGATTCCCCGGCTGGATGATGGCAGGAATCGGCGCATCCCTGGTTCTGATGCTGTCGGCGATATGGGTCGTGACGACCCGGAGCGAACCGGCCGCACGGGCTACCGCACCAGCCGCACGTGCTACCGCACCAGCAGAGCATTCGCCGGACAGCGGCGGAGCGCCCGCGGAGGTCCCAGCCGCGGCTGCCGACGACGGTGCCCTACCGGACGACCGTGAAATCACCCCTTTCGACACCCGGCACACGGCCGTCGCCCGTCTGGACAAGCGTCTGCTGAAGGCCGTGCAGGAAGCGGCCCGGGATGCCCGGGGCGACGGCATCGAATTCGTGGTCACGTCGGGCTGGCGCAGCAAGGAACACCAGCAGCGCCTGCTGGAGGAGGGAATCGAGAAGTACGGGAGCCTGGAAAAGGCGCGGGAGTTCGTGAACACCCCGGAGAAGTCGACCCACGTGTCCGGGAAAGCGGTGGACATCGGTCCCACCGACGCCGACGACTGGCTCATCCGCAACGGCTCCGCCTATGGCCTGTGCCAGGTCTACGCCAACGAGATGTGGCACTTCGAGTTGCTGACCAGCCCCGGCGGCACCTGCCCCGGCCCCCTGAACAATGCCGCCGGCTGACGGGTACCCATCGCCTCGCCCTGAGCCGGCACCGCCGAGCCGGTCCGCGCCGACCCACCCCCTCTTTTGAAGGACACGGCATGCCCAACCTGCACGAGGACCCACACCCGGATGTGTACATCGGTGGTGGATTCTTCGACCCCGCCCAGATACCGCCCATCGATTCCGAGCCCGAACAGCAGACCGCTTCCGAGGCAGTACCCGTGCCGGACCAACAAGCCCACGACCGGCCGGACCACATGTCCGATCGGCATGGACGTGACTACGGATGGCGCAAGGGCCGGGTTCCGACCGCCCTGGCGGTTATGACGGGGATCGTGCTGGTCGGCCACTCGCTGGTTCCCAACTCGGTGGGCAATCCGGGCAGCCTGCTCGAAACCCTGCTGCCCTGGACAGGTCTGGCCGTGCCCGTGCTGCTGTCGGCCGCCCTGCTCCGCAGGTCGGTGCCGGCCGGCGTCGCCACGCTCCTGGTCGCTGCCGTGTGGGCTGCGATGTTCGGGCAGTTGTTTCTCGGCGGTCGGCCGGATGCCGAGCCGGACCTGACGGTCGTCACCCACAACGTCGGTGCCGCCAACCCGGACCCTGCCGGGACCGCCCGGACGCTGCTTGCCGCAGACCCCGACCTGGTGGCCCTGGAAGAGATCACCGATGACGCGATGCCCGCCTACCAGAAGGTGCTGGGCCGCAGGCTCACGCACTCGGTCCACATCGGCACCGTTGCCCTGTGGAGCCGCTACCCGATCGACGACTCGGAGCGCGTCACCATCGACCCCGGCTGGAGCCGCTCCCTGCGCGCCCGGGTCCAGGGGCCGGGCGGCCCGCTCGCCGTCTACGTGGTGCACCTGCCCTCCGTCCGGGTCGGCGCCTCCGGATTCACCATCGCACGGCGCGACCGAGTCCTGACCGCGCTCGATCAGGCAGTCGACCAGGAACGGCAGAAGAAAGTTCTCCTGATGGGCGATCTCAACGGCGCCACCACCGACCGGGGCCTCGCCTCCCTGAACTCCCGGCTGACGTCTGTCCAGGACGAGGCGGGGACCGGCTTCGGCTTCAGCTGGCCCGCAGCGTTCCCGGTCGCCCGTATCGACCACATCCTCACCCGGGGCGTCACCCCTACCGACGCCTGGACCCTCCCCGCGACCAGCAGCGACCACCGGCCCGTCGCCGCCAGGCTGAAGATCAAGTCAGAGCGCCAGTGACAGCAGGACCGGCGCCGCCCGCCGATTCAGCGTGGCCGCCGCCGCGCGCAGGCGATGCGCGTCCTCGACCGGCAGGGACAGTGCCAGGCAACCCGCCGACGACCCGGCCGTCAGCGGTACCGCCGCGCACACGGTGCCGACCGCGTACTCCTGGAGGTCGAGCACCGGGACCGTCGCCGACTGGCTGTCCAGCTTGGAGAAGAGCACCTTCTCGTTGGTGATCGTCCGCGAGGTGAGCCGGGCCGTCCTGTGGCGCGACAGGTGGTCGCGGCGGCCGTTCTGGTCGAGCTGGGCCAGCAGGCACTTGCCGACGGCCGAGGCGTGCGCGGAGGAGCGGAAGTCCACCCACTCGTTGACCGCGGGGGTGCGGGGACCGTCGGCGTACTGCGTGACGCGGATCTCGCCGTCGACATACCGGCTGATGTAGACCGCCGCACCGACCGAATCGCGCAGTTGCGCGAGCATCTGCTGGAGCTTGGTCTCCAGGGCCTGTCTGCGTGCCGCGCCGGAGCCGAGGAGCAGCAGCGAGGAGCCGATGACATACGCGCCGTCGGTGACCTGCTCGACGTACCCCTCGCGGCGCAGCATCAGCAGCAAAGAGGTGAGATGCCCTATGGGCAGTCCCGTCTCCCGGGAGATCTGGGTGTCCGGCACGCCGGTGCCGTGCTTGGAGACCGTTTCGAGAACGCGAAGGGCGTACTGCACCGAATGGAACGGCGCGGTCGGTTCGGGCTTCAACGTCACAGTTTCCCCCCACCAGGTTGTGACCGCAGGCTCTGCATCACGATAGCCGCCAAGAGCCCTTTCCGGGGCGGCTGTTGGCGACTTGATGGGGCGCCCCGACGCCGTAAGCTGGGGCGCACCCGTCTGGCATATGCCAAAGTCATTGGCGTGCGAGGAAGTGGCGAGGTCACAGCACTGCGGTGAGGAACTCGCGCGTACGTTCGTGTGCGGGATCCGTGAAGATTTTTTCCGGTGATCCAGATTCGATCACACGTCCAGCGTCGAACATCAGTACCGTTTCTGAGACGTCCCGTGCGAAGTTCATCTCGTGGGTCACGCAGAGCATGGTGATGTCGGTGTTCCTGGCGATGTCGCTCAGCAGCTCCAGCACGCCCGCCACCAGCTCCGGGTCGAGTGCGGACGTCACCTCGTCCAGCAGCAGGATCTCCGGCTGCATCGCCAGCGCGCGGGCGATCGCCACCCGTTGCTGCTGGCCGCCGGAGAGCTGGGAGGGGTGTGCGTCGATCTTCGCCGAGAGTCCCACCAGGTCGAGCAGCTCACGGGCACGGGTCTCCGCCTCGTCACGGTCCATGCCCAGCACGCTGACCGGGGCTTCGGTGATGTTCTGGAGCACCTTCATGTTGGGGAAGAGGTTGAACTGCTGGAAGACCATGCCGATCTTCTTCCGGGCCTCGCGCAGATGCTTCTCCGTCGCCGGCCTCAGTGAGCCGTCGGGCGCTTTGGTGTGGGACAGCGGGTCGCCGTCCACCCAGATCACTCCGTCGCTGACCTTCTCCAGCGTCATCAGCAGCCGCAGGATGGTGGTCTTGCCCGAGCCGCTCGGCCCGATCAGGGTGACGTTTTCGCCGCGCCGTACCGAGAAGTCCAGCCCGTCGAGGACGACATGGTCGCCGTACCGCTTCACGACGTTGTCGAAGCGGACCAGCGGATGGCCGGTCCGTGACGTGGCAGGGGCCGGGGCGATGTCCACGGCGGCCGCGGCCGCCGTCTTCTGCAGGGGGAGAGGTTCAGTGGCCAAGGCGCTTCTCCAGCTTTCTCATCAGCAGCGAGGTCGGGTAGCTCGCGACCAGGAAGACCAGTCCGGCGAGCGTGAACGCCTCGGTGTAGGCGAAGTGATCGGCGCCGTACTTACGGGCCTCGAAGACCATTTCCTGCACCGTGATCACGGCGAGGAACGGGGTCTCCTTGAACATCGAGATCGCGTAGTTGCCGAGGGCGGGCAGCACGTTGCGCACCGCCTGCGGCAGGATCACGGCCTGCCAGGTCCGCCGCGGGGAGAGCGAGAGCGCCCGGCAGGCCTCCCACTGGCCCTTCGGCACACCGTCGATCCCTGCGCGGTACACCTCGGAGGTGTACGTGGCGTAGTGGATGCCCAGCACCACGATGCCGATCGTCAGCGGTTCCACGGAGGTGAACAGGGCGGCCGCGCCGACCAGTTGGACGAGCAGCGGTGTGGAGCGGATGAACTCCATCACGACCCGCACCGGCACCGTCACGAACCGGCTCGGGGCCCGTCCGGCGACCGCGATGGCGAGCCCGAGGACCGCGGCGACGAGCGTGCCGAGCACGGTCGCGAGCAGCGTGACCTCGAAACCTTGGAGTACCAGGGGAAGGGCGTCCCGGGCGGCGTTCCAGTCGAAGCCGTTCACCGGGCACCTCCCGCCGTCGAAGCGACGGCTTCCGCGGCGCTGCGACTGCGCAGCAACGAGCCCGCACCGGTCTGCAGACCGAGTCGCCGTTTGGCGCTCCGCTCCAGCAGATTCATCAGCAGGGTCAGCGCGTAGGCCAGGACGAAATAGGCGACCAGCAGGGTCATGTACGCGGTGAGCGTCTCACCGGTACGGTCGCGCAGCTGCTGGATCACGGTCATCAGGTCGGCCGCGGAGATCAGCCACAGCAGCGGGGTGCACTTCAGCAGCTGGATCAGCAGATTGGTGAAGGACGGGATCATCTGCACCCAGGCCTGCGGAAGGATCACTTTCCGCATCCGGCGCAGCGGCGTCATGTTCAGCGCGACGGCCGCCTCGTACTGGGCGCGCGGTACGGAGTTGACCGCCCCGCGCACCACCTCGGAGCCGTACGCACCGTAGTTGAGGCCGAAGGCGACGACGCCGCAGAGCAGCGGCGTCAGTTCGTACCCCGTCAGCGGCGGCATCGCGTAGTAGAGCCAGAACAGCTGGATGTAGAGCGAGGTGCCGCGGAAGAACTCCACGACCACGCGTGAGACACCGCGCAGCACCAGCAGCCGGCTGACCGACATCAGACCGAGGACGAACGACAGGAGCAGGGCGAGCAGCGCGCCCAGGACGGTGGCCCGGAGGGTCACCCACAGCCCCGAGCGCAACTGCGGCAGATCGTCGAAGAAGGCGGAGAAGAAATCACTCATGCGGTGCGTTCCGTCCCCGTCAGCCCTTGCACAGATCGGCCGTCTTCAGGGTGGCCGGCGGGAGCTCGGTGGCCCCGAATCCGTACTCCCGGAGCAGGCCCACATAACGCGAACTGTCCGAGACGATCTTCTTCAGCTCGCGGTTGAAGGCGTCGCGCAGATCCTCGTTGCCCTTGCGGAAGACGGCGCCGCCGGGGCTGTACTGCTTCTTGCCTTCGAGCTCCGGCAGGAAGGCCTCGGTGACCTCGGTGTCGGGGTTCGTCTTCGCGAGCCAGCGCAGTGAGATGCCGGTGAGCAGGAACGCGTCGATCCGGCCGCCCTTGACCGCGTCGGCGCCGTCCTGTGGCTTCTGCAGCGACTTGATCCTGTCCTTGGGGATGCCGGCACCCTCGGCGTACGAGCCCTCGACGGCACCCGACATCACGCCGACGGTGATCCCGGCGGCCTTCGCCGATGCCAGGTCGGTGACCTTCTTCGGATTGCCCTTCTTCACCATCAGCGCGGTCGGCGAGATGAACTCGGGCTCGGAGAAGAGGGCATTGGCGCAGCGCTCCGGCGTGATCGCCATGCCCGCGCTGACCACGTCGTACTTGCCCGCCTGCAGTCCGGGAATCAGACCGTCCCACTCGGAGAGCGTGGGCTTCAGTTCGTCGACGCCGAGCGCCTTGAAGATCTCCTGGTGCAGGGTGGGCGCCTCGCCCTTGAGCTGCTTGCCCTCCAGATAGCCGTACGGGGCCTCATTGGCGTACGCGACCCGGACGAAGCCCTGCTTGCGGAGCTTGTCGAGCGCCCCCGCGCCGTCCGCGGAACCGGCGTCGGTCTTGCTGCACGCGGAGAGCAGACCGGGAACGACGAGCAGGCCACCCACGGCCGCCGATCGGTTGAGAAAGCCCCGGCGGGACAGGTTCGGGAAGTCAGCCATGGTTCGCAATCTCCTGGAGCGGTCGAACAGTCCGGACAGGAGGTGCGCCTGCCCGATCCCGTACGTCTATGCAGGAAGAGGCCTCCTGTGATCGAACGGAGACCGGAGCGCGACCTTCCCGTGTCCCTTTGTGGGCGGAGTGCGACGGTCGGTGCGCAGCACGTATTTCCCTGCGTGGAAAGCTTCGTGACTGACCGTCATGCGGAGACGCCCGTGAGGGGCAGGTGAAGTGACCGGCGGGCCCGGCCCGTTGAGGTCACTCGCTCCGGTCCCGGACGGGGACGTACCCGCGCTGCTTGTCCACCACGTTCGGCAACGGCTCCCCGGCCGACCAGAGTTCGTACATCTCCACGAACTGCTTGCCCAGCCGGTCCCGCCAGCCCGCCGTGTCGCCGCTCATGTGCGGCGACACGATCAGATCCGGTACGTCCCAGAGCGGGCTCTGCGGCCCCAGCGGCTCCTGCTCGAACACGTCGAGTGCCGCGCCCGCGATCCAGCGCTTGCGCAGTGCGGCGACCAGATCGTCCTCGACGACCATCGGGCCGCGCCCCACATTGATGAATCGGGCCGACGGCTGCATCAGCCCGAAGAACCGCGCATCGAACATGCCACGGGTCGACTCCGTCAGCGGAGCCGCGCAGATCACCCAGTCGGCCATGGAGGCCAGCCGGTCCAGCTCTGCCACGCCGTGGATGGTGCGCCGCGCCCGGCGTCCCACGAGCGCCACCTGGATCCCGAGGGCGATCAGCAGCCGGGTGATCTCCCGCCCGATCGGGCCCGCGCCGACGACCACCGCACGGCTGCCCGCGACCTGTGTGCTCTCTCTGTGGCGCCACAGCCGCCGGTGCTGGAGCTCCAGAGTGCCCGGGAGATCCTTGGCGAACGCCAGCACCAGGCCCGTCACATACTCGGCGATCGGCCGCTCGAAGATGCCCCGCGCATTGGTCACCACCGTGTCGGAGGCCGCCAGCTCCGGGCAGAGCAGCCGGTCCACGCCCGCGCTCGCCGTATGCACCCATGCCGGGCGCGGTCCGTCACCGGGCCAGGCGGCCCGTACCGCGTCGGAGGTGAAGTCCCACACCAGCAGTACGTCGGCCTCCGGGAGCTGTGCGGCGAGTCCGGCCTCGTCCGTATAACGGACGGAGGCCCGGCCGGTCAGCCGGCCGAGACGCGGCGACGGGTCGGTGTCCAGGACGAGCAGGGTGGGCTCTGACATGAGAGACGGTCGCTCCGCTGCGTCTGAGATGTACGGATTGAACACGCTCGCACCCCCGCCCGGCTTCGTCAACAGGTCGCAGTGGGGGTGGTGACGGATGGGGGAATACTGGGGAGGGACGGGCGAAAACGGCCACGGCGGGGCGTACCCGGTCCCGCCCGGCCCCCGAGTACCCGTCCAGGAACCCGCAGGAACAGGAAGGGTGGACATGACGACCCTCGGTTTTCTCTACCCGGGCCACCACTACGCGGAGGACGACTTCCCGCGGATGGAGATCCTGCTCGACGCCGTCAGGCTGGTCGTGAACCACACCGAAGTCGACGAGGACGCCTACGGGATCGACGCGCTGGTACGGACCGGCACGCCCGAATGTCTGGCCGCCGGGGTGGCGGAGCTGCAGCGCGCCGGTGTCGAGTCCGTCGTGTGGGCGAGCAGCGGCGGCAGTTTCCTGTACGGCTGGGAGGGTGCCCATGAACAGACCGCAGCCCTGGCCCGGGCGGCCGGCGTGCCCGCCTCCAGCACATCCTTCGGTTTCGTCCACGCGGTACGGGAGCTGGGCGCCGACCGCGTCGCGGTCGCCGCGACGTACCCCGAGCACATCGCCGCACTGTTCACCGCCTTTCTCCGGTCCGCGGGCATCGAGGTGGCCGCCACTCACGCCGCCTCTCTCCCCTCGGCCGCCGAGGCCGCCGCCTGGGGCCTGGACGAGGTGAAGGAACTCGTCACGGCCGCGGACCGGCCGGAGGCCGATGCGATGCTGCTGCCCGACACAGCCCTGCACACCGTCTCGCACGTGGCGGAGCTGGAGAAACTCCTCGGCAAGCCGGTCCTCACCGGGAACCAGGTGACGGTGCGGGAGGGGCTGCGGCTGGCGGACCGCCGGTCCTGGTCCCCGAGGCTCGGCAAGATCTTCGCCGAGCGCGAGGCGCCCCCGGCCCCGGTGGCCGCATGGGGGGCGGGCCGGGAGCGCGCGCACAGCGGGAGGAGGGGGTGGCCCGGAAAGCAGACCCACTCCGGCTGGTGAGCCCTGGGTCGGTCGATGACCCAGGGATGCCCGGTTGAGCCGGGGGAATAAACGGAGACCACCTCCTGTTCTGCACTTCCGGACGTATGAGCCGGACGTAGGCGCGACACCGGAGAGGCCAGGACGTGGACGAGATTCGAGGCGACGAGATCCGTGGCAAGACGGAGGGGACGGCCACCGTTCCGCTCTCCGTGCTGGACCTGGTGACCGTGGGCCAGGGCCGCACCGCCACCCAGGCGCTGCGTACGAGCGTGGACATCGCGCAGCTCGCCGAGCGCCGCGGATTCCATCGCTACTGGGTCGCCGAACACCACTCCATGCCCGGCGTCGCTTCCTCCTCACCCGCCGTGATCCTGGCCCACCTCGCCGCACACACCGAGCGCATCAGGCTCGGCTCCGGCGGCGTGATGCTGCCCAACCACGCACCGCTCGTCATCGCCGAACAGTTCGGCACCCTGGAGGCCATGGCCCCCGGCCGCATCGACCTCGGTCTCGGGCGCGCCCCCGGCACCGACGGCGCGACCGCGGCCGCCCTGCGCCGCACGGACCGGCTGGGCGAAGGCGCCGATGACTTCCCGCAGCAGCTCGCCGAGCTGACCCGGTTCCTGGACGACGACTTCCCCGACGGCCACCCCTACGCCCGTATCCACGCGGTCCCCGGCCCGGTCCAGGCCACCGCCGAGGGCGGGGTCCAGTCCCCGGCCCGCCCGCCGATCTGGCTGCTCGGCTCCTCCGGCTTCAGCGCCCGGCTGGCCGGCGTACTCGGCCTGCCGTTCGCCTTCGCCCACCACTTCTCGGCCCAGAACACGGTGCCGGCCCTCGACCTGTACCGGGAGTCGTTCCGGCCGTCCGCGGTGCTCGACGCCCCGTACGCCCTGATCGGGGTCTCGGCCCTGGCCGCCGACGACGAGCGCGAGGCCCGCCGCCAGGTGCTCTCCGGCGCCCTGTCCATGGTCCGCCTGCGCACCGGGCGCCCCGGCCTGGTCCCGACACCCGAGGAGGCGGAGGCGCACGCCTTCAGCCCCATGGAGCGGGAGTTCGTCGACAGCTGGCTGGTCAACATCGTCCACGGCACGGCGGACGAGGTCCGTACGGGCCTCGACGACCTGGCCAAGCGCACCGGCGCCGACGAACTGATGATCACCGCCAACGCCCACGGCGGCGAGGCACGGCTGCGCAGCTACGAACTGATCGCGGACGCGTACGGGCTGCCGGCGGCCTGACACCGGCAGCCGGCGTTCAGACCTTCAGCCTTCCGCTGCCGATCAGCTCGGCGATCCGCTCCGGGGCCACCGCGCGTGAGTACAACCAGCCCTGCCCCGTGTCGCAGCCGATCCTGCGCAGCCGTTCCGCCTGGCCTGCCGTCTCCACGCACTCCGCGGTGACGGTCAGGCCCAGGCGGTGCGCCAGCTCCACCATCGCCTCGACGATCGTCTCGTCGGCGGGGCTCGGACGGTCGCCGTCGTCGTGGCGGAAGCCGCGTACGAACGAGCCGTCCAGCTTCAGTACGGAGACCGGCAGCCGGCTCAGATAGGCAAGGTTCGAGTAGCCGGTCCCGAAGTCGTCGATGGCGATCCGCACGCCCATTTCGCTGAGCGACTGAAGGGCCTGGAGCGGGCGGCCCGCCGAGCCCATCACGGCGGACTCGGTCAGCTCCAGCTGCAGCAGTCCGGGATCGAGGCCGGTCTCGGCGAGGATCTCCGCGACATCGGTGACCAGGTCGGAGTCCCAGACCTGCCGTACGGCGACATTGACGCTGATGAACAACGGCGGTTCGGCCGGGTGGTCGAGCTGCCAGCGCCGGGCCTGGCGGCAGGCGGACCGCAGCACCCACCTGCCGAGCTGGACGATCGAGCCGTCCTCCTCGGCGATCGCGACGAACCGATTCGGCGAGAGCATGCCGAACTGCGGGTGGTTCCAGCGGACCAGCGCCTCCACCCCGCGTACGACTCCGTCGGCCATGCCGACCAGCGGCTGGTACTCGATGGTGAACTCACCGCGTTCGACGGCGGGCCGCAGATTGGAGGAGAGCGTCTGCCGGGTCATCCGGTGGGCGTTGCGCTCCGGGTCGAAGACCGTCCAGCGCGCCTTGCCGTCCGCCTTCGCCCAGTACAGCGTGGTGTCGGCGGCCTGCATCAGACCGGTCGCCGAGGTGCCGGCCACGGCCCGTTCCACCACTCCGATCGAGGCCGAGACGGAGAGCCGCTGCCCGCCCAGGTCGAAGGGCTTCTGCAGCGCGGCGAGGACCGTGCGGGCCAGGTCGGTGAGCTGCTGCGTACCGGCGGAGTCCTCGACCAGGATCGCGAACTCGTCGCCGCCCAGGCGCGCCACGAGATGTGAACCGGGGCGGTGCGGGCCGTCCTGGGCCGCACAGTCGGTGAGCCGCGCGGCGACGGCGGCGAGCAGCCGGTCGCCGATCCGATGGCCCATCGTGTCGTTGACGGCCTTGAAGCCGTCGAGATCGAGATAGCAGAGCCCGATACGGCCGTGTCCGGGGACACTGTCGTCCTGGTACGGCGGGCTCTCCAGGGCGGCCGAGAGCCGTTCGAAGAACAGCGTCCGGTTGGGCAGCCGGGTCACCGGGTCGTGCATCTGGAGGTGGCGCAGCCGCTTCTGCAGCTCACGCCGGTCACTGATGTCCGCGACGGAGAGCAGCACCCGGCCGGGCCCGGGGCCGTCGGCCCTGCCGGCCTCCGGTTCGGGCATCGGCACGACGGTGATCTCGGCCCACATCGAGCGCCCGTCGGGGTGCTTGAGAGTGCGGGTGCAGCGGAACCGTGAGCGACGGCGGTGCAGCACCTCGCGGTACGCGTGCCAGGTGCGGCCGTCCGCCACGAGGTCGAGCAGATCGGCTGCGGACTGTGTGGTCAGTGCCGCGGCGGGGAAGCCGAGGAGGCCGCCGAGGGCGTCGTTGGCGGCGACGACCAGGCCCTCGTGGTCGATGACGGCCATCGGGAGCGTGGCGGCCCGGAAGGCGGCCCGGTAGCCGTGCGGCTCGGACCCTGCGACTCCGGCAGGGGACCACGGAGGGTGACGCTCCGCGACCGACGGTCCTGCGGAATAGGGGGGTGTGCCCACCGCAGGCCTCGGCCCTTCGGAGGTTCCGCTCACCGTTCGCTCCCGCCGTGCAGTTCTGTCCTGAACAGGTGTGGCCGGACTGGCCCGCCGCGCGGGGTGCCGTTGTCGGAGGCGGAAACCACGCGGGAAAGCCTGGTGAAGCATAGAGGTTGGCGCGTCGGCCGTTCCAGCGCCCGACCCCTCCGCGCCCCGCGTTCGCCCCACTTGGGTCAGTTGCGCGCCGATCCGGTTTGCCCGCGACTGATCGTTTCTGAGTGATTCCGTTCCCTCGTGATGTCCTGGTGATTGATTGTGACTGTCCGTGAGGGTGAATGCCTCGGCCGACTGCTGACTCGACTGGGGCAGCTCAACAGGACGAAAGCCTCGAATCATCACAGGGTGGGTGGGTGACCGCATCTCGCACCCGGAGGTAGATGTGCCGCGTCAGCACGGAACCGGGGGAGTGGAGAGGCCGAGCCTGCGAGGTGTGGTCGCGGCTGCGACCTCCCTGCTGGCGCTCGCTGCCACCTCCCTCGTCGCCGGGCCCGCCGTGGCGGCCACCGGTGAAGCGGGTCCGTGCGCGCTGCCCCGGACCGAGGCGCACCACTCGCTCGGCGTGGGGGACTGGAACGACGCCTACCCCCGCCCCGACCACTCCCTCGACGCGGTCATGGTCTTTCTCTCCTTCCCGGACCACCGCCCCGCCATCACCCCCAAGGAACTCACCGCCGACTACTTCCCCGCCACCACCCAGTTCTTCCAGCGTGCCTCGTACCGGAAGTTCACCCTGCGCCCGCACCCGCTGCAGCAGTGGATCCAGATGCCCAAGGCGTCCGACTGGTACGGCATACGGCGGGACTGGAACAACGAGCGGCGCAGCGCCTATCTGCGCGACGCCATCGCCGTGGCGGACCCGAAGGTCGACTTCTCGCGGTTCGGCATCGTCTACCTGGTCGCCGACCCGGACGCCCCGGGCGTCGACTCCGACGCCACCAAGGTCGTCAACTTCGACCAGCCGCTGCACGCCGACGGTACGGACATCCGGCGCGTCGTCACCGTCTTCGAACGGCACCCGCCGGACCACAATGTGCTGGCCCACGAGACCGGGCACATTTTCGACCTGCCGGACCTCTACCACCGGCCGTCCGACGGCAAGGGCGACTGGGACACCTATGTCGGCGACTGGGACGTGATGGGGAGTCAGTTCGGTCTCGCGCCGGACTTCTTCGGCTGGCACAAGTGGAAGCTGGGCTGGCTGGACCGCGCACAGGTGGTGTGCGTCCAGCGCAGCCGGGACATCACCCTGGAGTCGATCGCCGCCGTGCCCGCGCCCGGGGCCTCCATCGGCACCCGGCTCGCGGTGATCAGGACCGGCGAGGGAAGCGCCGTGGCCATCGAGGCCCGCAGCGCCACCGGCAACGACCAGACGACCTGCACCGAAGGCGTCCTGCTCTACCGGGTGCGCAACGAAACCCCGTCCGGCGGGGGCCCGGTCGAGGTCATCGACACCCACCCCCGCACCGACGCCTGCTGGGACCTGTCCGTCTACGCGCCGCTCGCGGACGCCCCGCTGCAGGTCGGCGAGACGTACAGCATCCCCGGCGCGCACGCCAGGGTCGAGGTCGCCGACCGGACACCGTCGGGCGCCTGGACGGTCCGGATCACCACAGGGACGTAGGCTCCCGCGAACACGAAGAAGCCCCCTCGCTTCCGCGAGAGGGCTTCTTCCGTCTGTGCGCCGCCAGGGACTCGAACCCCGGACCCGCTGATTAAGAGTCAGCTGCTCTAACCAACTGAGCTAGCGGCGCCTGCTGACGTCGTAGACATTAGCATCCTGATCGGCGGGAGGAAAAATCGAATTCCTGACCGCCGACGAGGGCGTCGGCCTGGTCACCCGCACACAGGCCCAGAGTAGTACGTCCGGCCCCGGCAGCCAGGGGCTGCGGGTGTCGGGGGCTACCACCCAGCGGGGCCCTGGGGTGGAGGAGGCGCAGGTCAGGGGCGGTACGGTCACCGCGTCCCCGATGCCGTGGCAGAGCAGCGGCGGGACCTTGCCGTCGACGCCGCCCCGCCCCTGCGTGCTCCTGCCGGTCCGCGGTTCGTGGCCGCCGCCCCACTCCTCCCAGTCGAGCAGCGACGGCAGCCGCTGGGCGGTGCCGGGGGAGGCGAAGAGCAGCATCCGTCCGCGGTGAGTGGCGACGGGTCCGGAGCCCGGGCCGTCCGCCCACAGGTGTTCCAGCATCCGGCGCCCGAAGAGGGTGGGCACATTCACCACGTCGAAGGCCGAACCGCACGGCAGCACCCCGGGCGAGGAAGGGTGGGCCTCCCACTGGGCCAGCGTGCTGCGCGGATAGGCCGCGGCGCCGGCGAGCCAGGCGGCGCCGGCCGCCGTGACCTGAGCCGTCTGGTTCGCGGCCCGGTCCCGCAGGAGGGCGAAGATGTCGGCGCCGTGGTGGGGGCCGTCGCCGTGATGCAGGGTCGTGTCGTCTGGCAGCCATGCGCTCATGTGCCCATGTCTACCGGGAGTGATCAAGTGGATTCCGAGAGTTGCCGGAAAGCGGGACAGGTGGGGGTGAGGAGGAGTATCTTGCGCTCGGGCATATGCCAATGGTTGTGCCCGGTGTCAGGACCCGGCGTGGACGGGTGGTCCGGATGGTCCGGTGCGATGGCGGGCCTGGGCCGGTGGCAGGCCCGGTGCGATGGTCGCGCCGGGGCCGGTGCGGCGGTCAGGGCGTGGAGCCGCCCAGCAGGCTCCGGCCGAACTCGACCATCTTCTTGGCATAGTCCTCGGTCCACTCCGCACGCTGCGCGATGTCCGCGGTCGTCAGCCGGTCGAACCGGCGCGGATCGGCGAGCTGGGCGGCGGCGATCGCCTGGAACTCGGCCGCACGGTCGGCCGCGGCACTGAACGCCAGGGTCAGCTCGGTGGCGCGGGACAGCATCTCCTTCGGGTCGTCCATCGACTCCAGGTCGAAGAACTGCTCAGGATCGGCGACTGCCGCCGACGGCTCGAAGAGCAGGGGTGCGGGGCGCAGCCGCTGCTGCTCGTTCCGCTCGGGTTGTGGCATGTGGTGTTTCCTCCTTCGGTGGGCCCGACGGCCACCCTCCATTGTCCAACGTCGCGCAAGGGGGCTCCGTGGCTCCCCGGAAGCGGGGCTGCGACCTGCCGGGACCGGGCGCCGTCACGCCTCCCACCGGACCCGGTGCTCACCCAGATGTGCCAGCACCGCGTGGTTCGCCTCCCAGCCGTCCGGGAACTTAATCGTGACTCCCAGCTGCACCGGCTCCGTCGACGGGTGCTCGTCCAGCAGGTCCGCGACGCCCGCCCGGCACACCACGATGCACGCATGCCGGTGGCGCGAGGCCAGTACGCACAGCCGGCCCGTCTCCAGATGGAACGCCGTGGCGTCCGGGCGTCCGGACAGCGGGTGCAGGACCACCGTCACATCGAACTCGCGGCCCTGGAGCCGGTTCGCCGTGTCCACCGCCACGCCCGTCACACCCAGCTCCGCCAGCGCCGCCCGTACCGCCGCCGCCTGGTCGCGGTGGGCGGTGCCGACCGCGACCCGGTCCGCCGTCACCGGAACCGGATCCGGGGAGCGCTCGCTCGTCGCCGCGCCGCCCCGGTCGAGGAGCCGGCGGACGACCAGGGCCACCGCCCGTACCGCCTCCGGATCGGTGCGCGGGGTGTGCCGGGCCGGGAGTTCGAGCAGGCCCCAGCCGGATTCCGCGGCCTCGTCCAGCACCCGGTCCGGCGCCGAGCCGTCCGACGCGACGCCGAACGACAGCCGCCGGTCCCCGTGGTCCGTACCGCTGCGGAACGGGGTGTACGGGTAGAACGCGTCCGAGACGAGCGGCGCGGCGGAGGCGGGCAGCCGCCACGACACCGGCAGCCGGTGCTGCGGCAGTTGGGGATTGTGCGCGAGCAGCGTGGAGACCGCGCTCGCGGACGGGTCGTACGTCAGCCCCGCCCACTGGTCCGCGCCCACGATCGAGAACGGGTCCAACTGGCCCGGATCGCCGACGAACAGCGCCCGTTCGAAGAGGCCCGCGACGGCCAGCAGCGCATCCGAACGCATCTGGTACGCCTCGTCGACGATCGCATGCCCCCACGGCTCGACGTTCTTCACATGCGCCCACTTGGCAGCCGTCGAGATGACCACGTCAAGACCGGCGAGGTCCGCCGCCTTGGCCGACTTCCGTACATTGGCCAGGCCGTCCAGCACCTTGTCGTACGGGTCGGAGTCATTGCTGTGCAACCGCCCGACCGGCAGCCCCGGGTCCTTCTCGGCCAGCCGCACCACCAGGTCGTCGACCTGGGCATTGGTCTGCGCGACCACCATCAACGGGTGCCCGGCAGCCGCGAGTTCGAGTGCGGCACGCACCACGAGCGTCGATTTGCCCGCGCCCGGCGGGGAGTCCACCACGATGCCGCGCGACGTACCGCCCAGGGTGTCGGCGAGGATCGCGTCGGTCGCCCGCGCGGCCTGGGCACCCGGGTCGAATACGGCCGTCACAGAAGGTCCTCCGCGGTCACGGGATCGGGGCTCTCGGCCTGCCCGGCAGCGGCGCCCGGCGGACCGCCGTGCGTCCAGGGCGTCTCCTCGGGGTCCGGCAGCTTCGGGCCGCCGCGCTGATCGTGCTCGAACAGCGTCCAGGCGATCCGGTCGCCCGGCTCGGGCACCGAACCGGGGGCCGGCTCCTTGCTCCGGCCCATCCGGTCGGTGATCCGCAGCACCAGCAGGGGCGCGTTCCCGTCCTCCGGCTCCGCGGCGTACTCCACGAACTCGGCGGTCTGCGGCTTTCCGTCCAGCGAGCGGTACACCTTGGTGCGCTCCCCGAGATGCGGGCGCTCGTCCGTGCGGACCGTGACCAGCGGGCGCGGGGACGGGCGCTTCGACTCGCTGTACGCCATCACCACCTCCGTCACGTCGCCGACGAACGCCTCACCGGTCAGCCGCCGCCCGGCCAGCACCAGCGGATCGTCCAGCGCCTCCTGCGCCTCCAGCTGGGCCTGCGCCGTCTCGCGCGACGCCAGCTTCTGCGCGGCCGTCACCGCGTCGTCCCGGCGCGGCTGCGGCGGCTCACCGGACCGCACCCGGTCCCGATGACCGGTGAACGACCAGCGGTCCCTCGTCCAGCGGTCCTCGGCACGAGACCCCTCGGGCAGTTCCTTCAGCAGATCGAGCCCCCGCCACACCGCGTCCCAGGTCGGCCGCATCACCCCGGCCAGCAACGCCCTGATGTCCCGCTCGGCGGCGGTCAGTCCGGCGAGCCGGGCATCGGCCGCCAGACCGTCCTCGGCCGCTGCGAGGGAGGTGCGCGCCCGGTCGTACTTCTCGATGGCGGGCGCCAGCAGCCGGTTGTCGAACGCGGGGTCCGTGGCCGGACCGGCCGGCGGGCACAGCAGCTGTCCTTCGCCGTCCCGCTCCAGCTCCGCACGGAGCGCAGCCCGCGCCCCGGACTCGCCCGCCGGGGCGGCGATCCAGGCCAGCAACGCACCCAGATGCTGATCCTCCAGGCTGCTCTGCCCGGTCGCCCAGTGCCGGTTCAGCAGATCAGTCGTGGCCAGCAGCAGCGAGGAGCCCGGCACCCTGGCCCGCTCCCCGTAGTGCGTCAGCCAGCGACCCAGCAGCGGGACACGGGCAGGGGCGGGGTACGGGGTGTCGGGATCGTCCTCAGCCGTGCGCCTGAACCGCATGGAGCGGCCGAGCAGCCGTACGAAATCGATGCCCGCCCGGCTCGGCACGATCAACTGCGGTGCGTCCGCGCACAGCTCGACCTCGACCTTGACCTTCTTCCCGGTCTCCGGATCGGTCTCATTGCGCTCGGCGGGCTCGACGACATCCTCGTACGCCTCGATGTGCGGCAGCACCGCCTCGGCCAGCTCGGCGAGGAACGCGAACCGCAGATCCCGGTCGCGCGGCTGCGAAACCGCCAGCAGCCGGGGCGCCTCCCGGTCGGTCCCGACGAGCGCGCCCAGCGGGGCGCCCGCCTCACCGGCGGTGGTCAGCGGTACCAGGACGAGCGGCCGGTCGGTGAGATGGCGGTGCAGGACCGTCGTCATCGGCTGCGCCCGGCCGCTCTCCACGGCCTCCAGCCGGGCCAGGGTGCTGATCAGCGACATGCCGCACTGCCCTCCAGCGCCTCGGCACGCAGCGCCGCCGCACGCCGCAGGGCCACGACCGTCGGATCCGCCGGGTCGCCCTCCTTGCCCGCGGCGGCGGCCAGCACCGCGCCCACCGTCGTCAGCCCGCCGAGCTCACCCCGCACGCTCCGCCCCAGCGCCTCCACGGCACCGGCCGCGCGGGCCTTCGCCCGGCAGTGGAAGGCCAGTTCACAAGCGGCCAGGCACTCCGGGGCGTACGCCGCGCCGACGGACTCGACCGCGGCGTCGAGCTGCTGCGGGGAGCACTCCGGATCGAAGGTGGTGCCCTCGGGCAGGGCCGCCGCGATGTCCTCGATCCGGGTCAGCCTGGCCAACTGGCGCCGGGTGACCGCACGCTGCTTGCGTACGTCGACGACCGAGGCGGTGGGCAGATTGGAGAAGTCCTTCGGGCAGACCAGCAGCACCCGGTGGCCGACCTCCGCGCCCTCGGTCAGCTCCGCGATCCGCTCCAGCGCCAGTACGTAGACGGCGGACTGCCGGGCCGCCGCACCGACCTTCGCCGCGTCGGCAGAACCGTCGACCATGGGGAAGGACTTGATCTCGACGACCGTCCAGGTGCCGTCGGGGTGCACCGCGACCGCGTCCGGCTCCAGGTAGGTGGGGGAGCCCGCCACCTCCAGGGCCAGCATCGGGTGGTCCAGCAGCGCCCAGCCGCCCGCCTCGGTCGCCTCCCGCAGCGCCAGCGCCGTACGCGCCGCGCGGCCCTCGGGACCGGCCGCGGTCAGATCGGGCACCAGGACCTCGCGCGGCGCCTCGGCGCCGCCGCCGAGGCGCTCGTGGAGCAGCCGCATCAGCTCCGTACCGCCGTCGGCCTTGACCTTGGCCTCGAAGGCGTTGCCCCGGACGAAAGCGAACTGGGACTGGCCGAAGGGGGCCGGTGAACCGAGCGCCGTGGCCAGCGCGGCCTTGTCCACCCCAGCGCCGTCCAGCAGGGCGCGGCGCCGACAGCCGGGGTTGGCGGCGAGGGCGGCCAGCGCGCGGGCATCCAGCGGACGCGGTGCGACAGCCGGGCCCCGCAGCTCAGCGAGCCGCTGCCGGAGTGTCGTCCCCCGCTGCTCCCGCGCCTGCGGGGGCAGTGGCGTCGGCCCGGAGTGTGCGACCGGCCGAGGCGTCTGCGTCGGCCGATGCTGCGGCATCGGTGGAATCTGCGGAGGTGGTCCGCTGGCCAGGGATTCGCTCACCCGCCGAAGTCTCGCATCCGGCACTGACAATCGGGGACTTCGTGGTCCGGGCGAACCGTGGGAAGCGGGCTGCGAGCAGGTCCCCGACCCGGTCGGCGATACGCATCACCGGCCCGGCCAGCAGGGCTCCGACGCCCATCACGGCAGCGCCCGCGACCGCGTCGAGGAAGTAATGGTTGGCCGTGCCCATCACCACGAACGTGGTGACCAGGGGGTACGCGATGCCCGCGGCCCGTACGAGCGGGTGCCGGCCGTGACGCCACAGCAGGATTCCGCACCAGAGCGCCCAGCCGACGTGCAGGCTCGGCATCGCCGCGTACTGGTTCGTCATTCCGCCCATGCCGCGCGGGGCACTCGCCTCGGTGCCCCACCAGCCGTACGAGCTGTACTGCGCCATCGTGTCGACGAAGCCGTGAGTGGCGTGGAGCAGCCGGGGCGGGCAGGTCGGCATCAGCGTGAAGCCGATCAGGCCGAGCAGCGTGGAGGTCATCAGCCAGGTGCGGGCCCTGCGGTACACGGCCTGGCGGCGGCGGAAGAGCCAGATCAGAACGGCCGGGGTGACCAGATAGTGCAGAGACGCGTAGGTGAAGTCGGCGGGTATGCCTATCGAGGGGTGGGCGGTCAGCAGCCGGTTGAGCGGGTGCTCGAAGTTGATGTGGAGCGTCTTCTCCAGGTGCAGGATGCGCAGACCGTTGTCGACGGCCGTGGACACGTCGCCGCGCGCCACCAGTCGGCCCGCCGAGTAGGCTGCGTACACCAGGGCCAGCAACGGCAGCTCGGTCCACCAACGGGGCCGCGGGCGCGGCACGTACGCGGTGCTGGCATGCTGCATCCGGAAGCTCTCCATCATGTGTTCATGCGACCAACGGCGAGCGTTCAACCGTACGGTGCGTGTCGGCCGTGATTCCCCCGGGGGTCCTTGTCGGGTGCCCCGTGTGTGCACAGATTTCTCCGCGCAGGGAGTGACGCCGGTTCGGCCCCGGAGGTTGCCTCCCGAAGGCGTGCGCGATGATGGGAAAACCGGACGATCCGTTCTGTCTCGATCTCCGGCCTCAGATCTCAGTCCCAGGGAGAGCCGTCATGGCACCGCGTATCCTGCTCGCCCGGCACGGCCAGACGGAATGGTCCGTCAAGGGCAATCACACGGGCAGGACGGACATCCCACTGCTCGACACCGGCCGTGCGGGCGCCAAGCTCCTCGGCGAGCGGCTGCGCCGCAAGCCGTGGGTGGACCTGCCGGGCCTGGAAGTCCGCACCAGTCCGCTGCTACGGGCCAAGGAGACCTGTGACATCGCGGGTTTCGCGGACCGGGCCGAGCCGTGGGACGCGCTGCTGGAGTGGGACTACGGGGCGTACGAGGGGATGACCCCGGCACAGATCAAGGCGATCCGTCCCGACTGGTTCATCTGGCGTGACGGGGTGCCGGAGGGGGAGACCCTGGCCGAGCTGTCCGCCCGCGCCGACGAGATCGTCGACTGGGCCCGCTCGGCCGACCGCGACGTCCTGGTCTTCGCCCACGGTCACATCCTGCGGGCGCTGGGGGCGCGGTGGCTGGGCGAGGACGTGTCGTTCGCGGCGCGCATCCGGCTCGATCCGACGTCGCTGTCGGTGCTGGGGTGGGCGTACGGTGCGCCCGCGATAGAACGCTGGAACGACACGGGCCACCTGGACCGGTAGTCCTGCCGCCCCCGGCAGCCGGGGGCATCGATCGCCGGACGGGCTTGATCTTGCCGGCGCGCGGTGGAAACCGGCCCGTCCGACGATCGAGGACGGAACCGGTCACGTGGCGCGTGGAATCCGGACCGTTCGGCGAATCCCTACGCCCCCGCCTCGGAGACCTCCGCGTGACGCTCGAGGAACCCCCGTACCTCCGCCGCACCCCGCTGCGGCGCCAGTACCCCCGCCGCCCCCGCCAGCATCGCCCGGATGCGGGACGACTGGACGCGGCCCAGCAGGTCCAGCACCTGGTGGCCCGCTGTCGCCGCCTCTGCGGCCCGGCCCGCCCGGGCCAGGTCCGTGGTCAGTTCGGCCCGGTACAGCGCCAGGTTCCGGGTGAAGTGCGGGTCCTGGAGCCGCGTCGCCCTCAGCGCATGGCGGGCCGCACGCGACCAGTCGCCCAGCGCCGACCAGCACTGCGCCTCCAGCATCTCCAGTTCCGCCTCCCGGAAGAAGGTCATCCACTCCGGATCGGTGTCGGACGGACCGCGGTCGAACGCGGTGTGCGCCCGGCCGATCGCCCGTTCGCAGCCCGTACGGTCCCCGAGCCCCGCCCTGCCCCCCGCCTCCCGCAGCGCGAGCAGCGCCAGCAGCCGCGGCGAGCCCAGCGGCTGCGCCGCCCGCTGCCCGGCCTCGGCGGCGCGTACGGACTCGCGGGGCCGCCCCGTGTCCCTGGCCAGGAACGACGCATTGCAGAACGCATGCGCCTCCAGCGCCCCGTCACCCGCCAGCCGCGCCGTGGCCAGCGCTTCCGCATAGTGCGAGCGGGCGTCCTCGAACCGGCCCGAGTCATGGGCCAGCCAGCCCACCGAGATGGCCAGTTCGCCCGCCCCGGCATGCAGCCGGTCGGCCGTGGAGCGCCTGGTGGCGGTTGTGGAGTCGAGCAGCGCGTACGCCGCCCGCAGCGGCTGGGACGCCCTGCGGTACAGGCCGTCACCGCCGTGCCGGTCGTCGAGCAGCCGGATCTGCCGTACTGCCTTCTCGACGGCGCTCACCTCGGCCTCTCCGACCCGGTGCCGGTCGGGCGGGGCGGCGGCGGACGTGCCGCCGAGGCCGAGGCCCAGGGGTGCGGCCGCCATCGCGGTGGTGCCGCTCGTCATGAATACGCGACGCAGCACGTCGCTCTCCTCGTCGGTGTCGCTGTGGAGCGTGGGGGGCGGTGGGGTTTCGGCAGTGGTCCGTGCCCCCCGGCCGCGTACTGATTCGCGCGGTGAGAAGCCCAGGTCCGCCAGGGTGGCGCCGGGGAACATGTGCAGGAAGACCCGCTCGTACGCGTAGTTGGGGCAGCGGATCTCGCCGGACTCCACGCGTCCGATGTACCGGGCGTCGCACGCGACCTGCTCGCCGATCTCGCGGGCGGACCTGCGTACTGCGGCGGCGAACTCCCCGGCGGAGCGCGGTCCGCGCAGCCGCCGGAAGGCGAGGTTGGGAACTGCCCCTGTCGACACCATGGCTGAGCCCTCTCTGGTGCAGCCGGGCTCCTGCTTCCGGTGTCCCGGCGGAGCAAGAACGTACCTGTTGTGACGGACCGCACACGCGGTGTTTGCCTACAAAAGGGATATCTCGCCCGCGATCCGCCATGAACTGCCACCCTTTGCGGCGGCGTGGCACCGTAGCCCTTGACGCCGTCGGCGCGTTGGTCCACGTGGAGACGGAATCCGGCTCCGCCCGGCGATGAGAGGAGAGGTCCCTTGTTGCACATCGGCACGGAGACCGGCTCGCGGACGACTGCGACGACCCCGGCCGCAACGGGTGCCACGGTGCCCACCGCGCCCACGGAGGACCACGGCGCCGTACCCTGCGACCTGGTGACCGTCCCGGCACGCCAGGGACTGGAGGCCGTGGACATCCTGCGCCGGGGCGCCGACCAGGAAGCCGTCGGCCCGGTCCTGCACGACGGCGCCTGCGACACCCTCGGCTTCCTGGTTCCCCCGGGGACCGCCGAGGCATGGGACGTACCGGGCAGCGCCTGTACGCGGACCGACGGCCGCGGGCTGCGCATCCCCGCCGAGCCGCCCGTCACCGGCAGCGGCTGGCTGCTGCCGCCCGAGGAGGACGCCCCGGTCACCGACCCGGCCGTGCTGCGGGCCGCTCTCGACCAGGCGGCCCGGCTGATCGAGGCGGCCGACAACTGCCGCTGACCGCGGGCTCCCCGCCCGCGCGCACATAATGGGCCGGTGGCCGGGTCTCCCCGGCACGGCCGGTTCCGTACCGGCCCGGAGCGATGAGCAGTGAGCAGGCACGAGCAGCAGTGGCACGTCGAGGAGCGTCGAGCGCAGGCGCGGGCGCCCGTAAGCGGTCCGACCGCAAGGCCGACGGCAGGACCGAACGCGGGACCGGGCGCGGCGGCGCCGGGCGCAGGACGGAACCCCTCGCCGAGCCGGTGGACGGCGGTCTCGCCGAGCTGGTGCCCGACCGGGAGCGCCCGCACGCCTGGACGCTGACGCTCGACGGAGCCCCCCAGTCCCATGTGGACCTCGACGACCCCACGTATCTGTCCTTCGAGTACCAGCGCAGGATCGGCCACATCGCCGACCTCGTCGCACCTCCTGGGCAGCCCCTGCACGTGGTGCACCTGGGCGGCGGCGCCTTCACGCTCGCCCGCTACATCACCGCGACCCGGCCCCGCTCCACCCAGCAGATCGTCGAGGTGGACGCCGCGCTCGTCCAACTGGTCCGCCGGGAGCTGCCGCTGGACCCGCAGGCCAGGATCCGGGTCCGGGCCACCGATGCCCGCGCCGGGCTCGGAAAGATCCAGGACGGCTGGGCGGATCTCGCCATCGCCGATGTCTTCAGCGGGGCCCGTACCCCCGCACACCTCACCAGCACCGAGTTCCTCGCCGAGGTGCGCCGGGTCCTCAAGCCCGGCGGGAGTTACGTGGCCAACCTCGCGGACGGCCCGCCGCTGACCCATCTGCGCGGCCAGATCGCCACCGCGGCCACGGTCTTCCCCGAACTGGCGCTCGCCGCCGACCCGACCGTGTGGCGCGGCCGTCGCTTCGGCAACGCCGTGCTGCTCGCCTCGGATCTGCCGCTGAAGGTCGCGGAGCTGACCCGCCGGGTCGCGACCGACCCGCACCCCGGACGCGTCGAACACGGGCGGGCGCTCGCCGACTTCACCGGCGGCGCGGCGGCGGTGGGCGACGCGGACGCCAGGCCTTCACCGGCGCCACCACCGTCGGCATTCGGCTAGTGCGGTGACCACGAATGCTCGCCGGGTCCGGTGACGCGCCGGTCGATGTTCGTGGAGGTTGAATCTCAAGCTCACTGCTTGAGGCTTGACATCAGGTCACGCATGTCGCCGATCATGGCCGATTGGTACGGGGACAGGTCAGGGTTGTCCGGCCCGTCACCGGCCTCGTCTTCGCTGCGGTCGTCGCTCTGGTGCACCGTGAAGGCGGAGAGACGCAGCGTGAGGACCGCTCCGCCCTCCAGCACCCGCAGCTCCGAGTCACCGTCATCCCCGGTCAGCAGATACGCCTTGTCACCAAGTTCCGGAACTATCTCCAGCTTCGCTTCAGGATCAACGCCGAGATCGGTCACCCTTCGCCGCGCCTCGAATTCGGCGCCGGGGTCGGTCTTCTTGTGCAGTGCCACCGTGATTCCGACGGCGTAATCGATGGACCAACCGTTTCCGGGCCGCTCCGCCCCGGTCCGGGACCGAAGAGGAATGAAGCACTGGATCTGGTCGAGGACGGCATGGTTCAACAGGCCTGATTCGACCTTGGTGGTGGACTCTCTCGGTGCGATCGCCGCGCCGATCGACTTCAGCTGTAAAGATGGGCAAGGGTCTTGGCCCAGCTGGTACCCATGCATGTCCGGCTTCCGATCGCCTGCTCCATACAGGAACAGCGCCGCCGCCCAGAGGGCCGACGCCATTACCGCCCCGCCCAGCGCCCACAGCCACGGCCTTCGCGGCCGACGTTCCCCAACGAACTCCCGGTCGAAGTCGCCCATCACCTCGCGGGTTTCAACCCCACCGAACTCCCCCGCCATCTCCGGCTCAGAAATCATCCTGCTCCCCCTCGGCCGCGCCTTCCGCCTTCGTCATGATGATCGCAGCACTGACTCCGTCCCCGCAGAGCCAGGCAGACGGATTCCGGACACGGTGAACCTATGTGGTCACAGCATTGGAGAAGGCTCGGCCAAACGATCTCTACCTGGGGCGGATGGTCGTTCCAGGTGCAGAAGACGGACACCGTCGTGCCGCCGTCCTGGCTGAAGTTCACCCGGATCCAGGTCGGGCTGCGCCTCAAGGACCCGCACCAGCGAACCATGACGCGCTGGTGCGGGCCGTCGTGGCCGGCGACGCGGCGTCGGCGGGCCGGGTCGCGCAGACCGAACTGGAGTCCACGCCGGCCCGGCTGCGGGCGGCGTAGTTCTGGCGGCCCCGGTCCGTCCTTCCCGTTGCCCCCGGCGTCCCCGTGATGGTCCATCGGGTTCGGAGAAAGAACGCGGATACGCCCCCGACCGCCCTCACCGCGAGACACCCCGTTCACCTTCCGGCGGGCGGTCGGGCGTGAATCGGGGATGACCAGGACCGTTCCCGGGGGCGGGCGGAAATGCGGCGCGGGCGTGGCGGCGCCGCGTGACCGGCGCGGCGAGCCTTCCCCAACAAGCCCTTGGCCTGCGCTTTTTCGGAACGGTGTGAGCCCTCGGTCGGTGTTTGCGGGACATGGCAAGACTTGGGCGGGACACGTTCTCGTGACTTGAAGGACACACTCGGGCAACGGAAGCGTCTTCAACTCTTGACACCCACCCCCTCAAGGCAGGAGCCTTCCGGCATCGACGCATGGGAGCGCTCCCATATCGTGCGGGGATTTCCCGCTCGAACGGCACTGCCCGTGTCCTCCCCCTGAACCAGTCGGCACCCGCACTCATCAGCGCGTATGCCACGCAGTCAGAACACCGGTCCCACCCTGGAACAAGGAGTAGTGGAATGCGTATCACCCGCACCGTCGCCGGCCGGAGCCGCAGAGTCGCGGTTCTGGTCACCACGGGCCTGACAGCCTCGGCCCTGTTGCTGACCGGCTGCAGCAGCGATTCGGATACATCGGACAGCACGGGCTCCGATGCGAACGGGAAGATCACGCTGACCGTCGCCGACTTCGGGCAGTTCGGCTACAAGGAAGCGGGTCTCTTCGCCAAGTACCACGAGTTGCACCCGAACATCACGGTCAAGGAAGACGTCACCTCCGACGAGAAGGTCTACTACCCGAAGCTGCTCCAGCAGCTGAACTCGGGTAGCGGTCTGGCGGACGTCCAGGGGCTCGAGGTCGGCCGGATCAAGGAGATCGTCGACACGAAGGCGAACTCCTTCGTCGACCTCAGCAAGGTGATCGACGTCGACGAGTGGGTCTCCTGGAAGGAGAAGCAGGCGACCACGCCCGACGGTGCGGTGATCGGCGCGGGTACCGACATCGGTCCGATGTCCCTCTGCTACAACACCGACCTCTTCAAGAAGGCCGGTCTGCCGACCGACCCCACCGAGGTCGCCCAGAAGGTCTCCGGCGGCTGGGAGGACTACCTCAAGCTCGGTGAGGAGTACAAGAAGGGGGCGGCCGAGGGCACGTACTTCATGGACTCCGCGAGTGCCATGTTCAACGCCGTCGTCAGCTCGAACGCCAAGCAGTACTACGACGAGAGCGGCAAGGCGATCTACAAGGACAGCCCCAGCGTCAAGCAGGGCTGGGACCTGGCGGCCGAGGCGGCGTCGAAGAAGCTGACCCAGGGCCTCGCACAGTTCACCGACCCGTGGAAGGCCGGCTTGCGCAAGGGCACGATCGCCACCGTGGCCTGCCCGGCGTGGATGGCCGGTCAGATCTCGATCAACGCCGGTGACGCCAACAAGGGCAAGTGGAACATCACCACCGCCCCCGGTGCGACCGCCGCCAACTGGGGTGGCTCGTTCCTCGCCGTGCCCAAGTCGGGCAAGAACGTCGACGAGGCCACCAAGCTCGTCAAGTGGCTGACCGCCCCCGAGCAGCAGGCCGCCGTCTTCAAGGCCATCGGTGTCTTCCCGTCCAACAAGGGCGCGTACGACCTGCCGGACGTGAAGAACGCAAAGCTCGAGTACTTCAACAATGCGCCGATCGGCCAGATCTACGCCGATGAGGCCAAGTCCATCCCCGAGACGGTTCTCGGCCCGAAGGACGGCGTGATCAAGGACAGCATCTCCACCCAGATCAACAACATGGAGCAGCGCGGCACCAGCCCGGACGACGCGTGGAAGGCCGCGACCAACGTGGTCGACAAGGCGATCGGCTGACCGTCGCCGGTGCGGGCGGGCCCACGGCCGGCCCGCACCGGCCCGCGCCCGGCCCAGCCCCTTACCCGGGCACCCCTCGTACAGGGCAACTCAGCAACGAAGGGAAGGACTCCCGCCCGTGGCCAACTCCACTCCCACCCGGGACGCATACGCCCCGCCACCCGGCGGTTCCCAGCAGCCACCGGCGGATTCCCGTCGGCAGACATTGCGGAGCCGGTTGTGGCGGTTCGACGACAAGGCATCGCCGTACGCCTACATAGCCCCGTTCTTCCTCGTCTTCGGCGCCTTCGGGCTCTATCCACTGCTGTACACCGGATGGATCGCCCTGCACCGGGTGGAGATGACCGGCCTGGAACGGATGGAGTGGGTCGGCTGGGGCAACTTCGACAAGATCCTGCACGACTCCGAGTTCTGGACGGCCGTCAGCAACACCTTTCTGATCGGGGTCATGTCGACGGTCCCGCAGCTGCTGGTCGCGCTCGGCCTGGCCCATCTGCTGAACTACAAGCTGCGCGCCAGCACTTTTTGGCGGACGGTCATCCTCACCCCGTACGCCACCTCCGTGGCCTCCGCGGCCCTGGTCTTCGCCCTGGTCTTCCGGGCCGACGGCGGTCTGCTGAACTGGGCGCTGGAGTTCGTCGGCCTCGGCCACACCAACTGGGCCAATGGGCACTGGACGTCCAAGACAGCGATCTCCGTCATCGTGATCTGGCGCTGGACCGGCTACAACACGCTGATCTACCTCGCCGCCATGCAGGCCGTGCCGAGCGATCTGTACGAGGCCGCGTCACTCGACGGCGCCTCCCGCTGGCAGCAGTTCCGCAAGGTGACCGTCCCCTCGCTGCGGCCCACGATCCTGTTCACGATCGTCATCTCGACCATCGGCTCCATGCAGCTGTTCGGTGAGCCCCTGCTGTTGGAGGGCGGCACCCTCGGAGCCACCGGCGGCAACGAGAATCAGTACGAGACGCTCAGCGTCTACCTCTACAACTACGGCTGGAATCTGGGGCATCTCGGTCCGGCCGCCGCAGTGGCCTGGGCGATGCTCGCCCTCCTGCTGATCACCGCCGCGGTCAACTGGCTCATCGGCCGCTTCGTACGCAAATCCGCGGCCTGACCGGGAGCGATTTCCATGACCATGACCAGCCCCACCAAAGCCCCGGAACTCGGCCTCCCGCAGCCGTCCCACCGGGCGACGCGGCGCCCGATCCGCTTCAGGCCGGGCGCGGGCAAGCAGTTGCAGGGCGGCCCGTTCGCCTACGCCGCGCTGGCCGTCGTCGGTATCGGTTCGCTCCTGCCGCTCTACTGGACCCTGGTGGCCGCGTCCCACACCCAGGACGAAGTTCTCGCCACCACACCGCCGTTCCTGCTCGGCGGGCGGCTGATGCACAACCTGAACGCCGCCTGGAGCCAGGCGCACCTCGGCAAGGCGATCGTCAACAGCGTCATCGTCTCCAGCTGCATCACGGCGGCGACGCTCTTCTTCTGCACCCTGGCCGGCTACGCCTTCGCCAAGATGCGGTTCCGTGGCCGCGGCGGACTGATGACCGCGGTCATCGCCACGCTCACGATCCCGCCGCAGCTCAGCGTCGTCCCGCTGTTCATGATGATGTCCGACATCGGCTGGGGCGGAAAGCTGGAGTCGGTGATCTTCCCGACCTTGGTGAGCGCGTTCGGGGTGTTCTTCATGCGGCAGTACCTGACCGAGGCGCTGCCTTACGAACTCATCGAGGCCGCCAAGGTCGACGGCGCGAACAACTTCCGCATCGTGCGGAGCGTGGTGCTCCCGGTTGCCCGCCCGGCGATGACGGTGCTGGGGATGCTCACCTTCGTACAGGCGTGGAACGACTTCTTCTGGCCCTACCTCGCCCTCAATCAGCAGAACCCCACGCTCCAGGTGGCCCTCGGCCAGCTGAGCGCCTCCTACACCCCCGACCAGAGCATCGTGATGGCCGGTGCGCTGATCAGCACACTGCCGCTGCTCGTGGTCTTCGTGATCTTCGGCAAGCAGATCGTCGGAGGGATCATGTCCGGCGCCGTCAAGGGGTGACGCCGCGTCACCCGCTCTTCCCCGGGCTCCCCGTACGGCCTGTTCCCTGACCGCAGGCCGGACCAGCCCCCGGAGCTCCACCCCCTTACCTGCCCCTGTTCGTCCACCTCTGGGAGCGCTCCCGCATGACTGCTGTACGACCCGACATCGCCCCGAAGCAGGCGCCCGAGGCAGCGGACTTCCCGACCGGTTTCGTCTGGGGGGCGGCCACCGCCGCCTACCAGGTGGAGGGCGGCGCGGCCGAGGACGGCCGCACCCCTTCCATCTGGGACACCTTCAGCCGCACCCCGGGCAAGGTCCGCAACGGTGACACCGGAGACATCGCCGCCGACCACTACCACCGCTACCGCGACGACGTGGCGCTGATGAAACAACTCGGCCTGAAGGCCTACCGCTTCTCCATCTCCTGGTCCCGGGTGCAGCCCACCGGCCGCGGCCCCGCCGTCGAACGCGGACTGGACTTCTACCGCAGGCTCGTCGACGAGCTGCTCGAAGCCGGCATCACCCCTGTCGCCACGCTCTACCACTGGGACCTTCCCCAGGAGTTGGAGGATGCGGGCGGCTGGCCGCAGCGCGTCACCACCGATCGGTTCGCCGACTACACAGCCATCATGGCCGGCGCCCTCGGCGACCGTGTCGGCACCTGGACCACCTTCAACGAGCCGTGGTGCTCGGCCTTCCTCGGTTACGGCTCCGGCGTGCACGCCCCCGGCCGCACCGAGCCCGCCTCCGCCCTGCGCGCGGCCCACCATCTCAACCTCGCCCACGGCCGGGCGATCGAGGTCCTGCGCAACCAACTCCCCGCTACCGCACAGACCTCGGTCACCCTCAACCTCCACCAGGTCCGCCCGCTGACCGGGAGCGCGGCCGACGCGGACGCCGCCCGCCGGATCGACGCGGTGGGCAACCGGGTCTTCACCGGCCCGATGCTGCACGGCGCGTACCCCGAGGACCTGATCGCCGACACCTCGCACCTGGTGGACTGGTCGAAGCTGGTCCACGACGGCGACCTGGCCGCCACCTCCCGGCCGATCGACGTCCTGGGCGTCAACTACTACACACCGACGCTGGTCTCCACGCCCGCCGGTGGCTCCGGCGACTCGCGCAACGACGGTCACGGCAACAGCGACCACTCCCCGTGGCCCGGCTCCGAGCATGTCGCCTTCCACCTCTCCGAGGGCAAGAAGCGCACCGCGATGAACTGGGCGATCGACCCCGACGGGCTGTACAACCTGCTCATGGACGTCGCCCGGAACCACCCCGGCCTGCCGCTGATGGTCACCGAGAACGGCGCGGCCTTCGACGACTACGTCTCGCCCGAGGGCCTGGTGGAGGACCCCGAGCGGATCGAGTACCTGCGTGGCCACCTCGACGCCGTACAGCGGGCCGTGACGGACGGCGCGGACGTTCGCGGCTACTTCCTCTGGTCCCTGATGGACAACTTCGAGTGGGCGTATGGGTACTCCAAGCGCTTCGGTGCCGTCTACGTCGACTACGCCACCCAGCGCCGCATCCCCAAGGCGAGCGCCCGCTGGTACGCCGATGTCATCCGCCGCCACGCACTGCCCCCGGTCACCGACCTCGCCTGAGACCGGCCCGCACGCCCCTTCCGAGACCCGGCCGCCCGTGCCGGGTCTCCGTCATTTCCGCCCGCTTTCGGGGGCCGGGGAACCAGGCTCGGCGCCCCCGTAGTATGGGAGCGCTCCCATTTCTGATGCTGCGGAGTGGCCGCCGGGTCCGGACGAGTGTCAAGGGATCCAGCACCAGGACTTGGTTCGGTTATCCGACTGTGAGAAATTGACCGCGAACGGGAGGCAGCCATGACGGCAGCGCGAGTACGGAGCGGCGGGCGGCCCACGCTCGAAGAGGTCGCGGCACGGGCGGGGGTGGGGCGCGGCACGGCCTCGCGGGTCATCAACGGCTCCCCACGGGTCAGCGCGCACACCCGCGAGGCGGTGGAGGCGGCCGTCGCCGAACTGGGGTACGTGCCCAATCGCGCGGCCCGCGCGCTCGCCGGGAACCGTACCGACGCCATCGCCCTCGTCGTGCCGGAGCCGGAGACCCGCTTCTTCGCCGAGCCGTACTTCTCCGACATCGTCCGTGGTGTCGGCGCGGCGCTCGCGGACACCGACATGCAGCTGCTGCTCACCCTTGTCGGCAGCGACCGTGAGCGTCGGCGGCTGGCCCAGTATCTGACCGCGCACCGCGTCGACGGAGTGCTGCTGGTCTCCGTCCACGCCGACGACCCGCTCCCGGACCTGCTGGAGCAGCTCGGCATGCCGGCCGTGATGAGCGGCCGCAGATCCGCCTCGGAAACGCTCGCCGCGGTCGACTCCGACAACTTCGAGGGCGCCCGCGCAGCCGTCGACCATCTGATCTCCCGGGGCCGCCGCTCCATCGCCACGATCACCGGGCGCCTCGATGTCTACGGTGCCCGGCGCCGCCTCGACGGCTACCGCAAGGCGATCTCCGCGGCCGGTCTCGGACCGGACGAGCAGCTGATCGCCCCCGCCGACTTCACCGAGGAGGGCGGCGCACAGGCCATGCGTGACCTGCTGGCCCGCCGCCCCGACATCGACGCGGTCTTCGCTGCCTCCGACGTCATGGCCGCAGGGGCCCGCCAGGTGCTGCGCGAGGCCGGCCGGCGCATCCCGGACGATGTGGCTCTCATCGGCTTCGACGACTCGGCCGTGGCCCGTCACATGGACCCGGCGCTCACCAGCGTGCGCCAGCCGATCGAGGAGATGGGCCGCACGATGGCCCGCGTACTGCTCCAGGAGATCGGGGGTGAGAACCAGGAGCGTCCGCAGATCGTGCTCCCCACGGAACTGATCGTCCGCGACTCCTCGTGACGACCGTCACACAGTCGTCGGTGAGGGCGGTTCAGATCGGTGAGGGTGGTTCAGACACGAGAAGGGCCCCGGTCATTGACCGGGGCCCTTCTCTTCAGGGTGAGTAACGGGACTCGAACCCGCGACATCCTGGACCACAACCAGGTGCTCTACCATCTGAGCTATACCCACCATGCCCGGTCTTTTTCTGACCGGCCGAGAAAAAGTGTACAGGGTCCGAGAGGGTGCTCGCGCCCCAGTTGTTCAGCCGCTGATCCCGGTCCCCGAAAGGCCCATGACCAGCGGCATCGCAACGTCCTACGGAGTGGGCGGCGCGACACGTGCCGCGATCGCCTTGGCGCGCTCCGAGTCCGGCCCGGGCTGCGGCACGAAGATCGCCTCGCGGTAGTAACGCAGCTCCGTGATGGAGTCACGGATGTCCGCGAGCGCCCGGTGGTTGCCGTTCTTGTCCGGACTGTTGAAGTACGCCCTCGGGTACCAGCGGCGCGCCAGCTCCTTGATCGAGGACACATCGACGATCCGGTAGTGGAGGTAGCCCTCCAGGGTCGACATGTCCCGCGCCAGGAAGCCGCGGTCGGTGGAGACCGAGTTCCCGCAGAGCGGGGCCTTGCCGGGCTCCTTCACATGCTCGCGGACATAGGCCAGCACCTGGGCCTCGGCGTCGGCCAGGGTGGTGCCCTGGGCCAGCTCGTCGAGGAGACCCGAGGCGGTGTGCATCTGGCGCACCACCTCGGGCATCGTCTCCAGGGCCGCGTCCGGCGGGCGGATCACGATGTCCACCCCTTCGCCGAGCACGTTCAGCTCCGAGTCGGTGACCAGTGCGGCCACCTCGATGAGTGCGTCTTCCGTCAACGAGAGCCCGGTCATCTCGCAGTCGATCCACACCATGCGATCGTTCATGACCCCACCCTACGGGGCACTCCGTTGACCCGGCAGGGTCGGGCGCCCGGCGGAGTACGCGTCGGGGCCCGGTTTCCCGTGCTCCGGCTGCCCCGCCCCGACCGTCACCGACGTGACGGCATGCGGACCCGGTGGGGTGGCCGCAGCCGTGGCACGCCGGCCCGCCGAGGTGCCCTGCGCGGGCACGAGCGGCTCGATCGTCGGGGCGAGGGCCTCCGCGCCACCGCCCTGCGGACGGCGGGCCCGGTAGGCGGCCCGGTACGCGGCGGGGGAGGAGCCCAGCTGGCGCCGGAAGTGTCCGCGCAGCGCGACCGGCGAGCGGAAGCCGCAGCGCCCCGCGACCTCGTCGACCGAGTACTCGGACGTCTCCAGCAGTCGCTGCGCCTGCAGCACCCGCTGGGTGATCAGCCACTGGAGCGGTGCGCTGCCGGTGAGCGAGCGGAACCTCCGGTCAAAGGTCCGCCTGCTCATGTAGGCGCGCGCGGCCAGTGTCTCCACGTCGAATTGCTCGTGGAGATGCTCCAGTGCCCAGGCCACGACCTCGGCGAGCGGGTCGGAGCCGATCTCCTCAGGTAAAGACCTGTCGAGGTAGCGCTCCTGACCGCCACTGCGCCGCGGCGGCACGACGAGCCGGCGGGCCAGTGCCCCGGCGGCTTCCGTTCCGTGGTCCGTGCGGACGATGTGCAGGCACAGATCGATCCCGGCCGCCGTCCCGGCGGAGGTGAGCACATCGCCGTCGTCGACGAAGAGCTCACGAGGATCGACATGCACCGACGGATAGCGCTTGGCCAGCGTCGGTGCGTACATCCAGTGCGTGGTCGCCGGGCGGCCGTCCAGCAGGCCGGCGGCGGCGAGCACGAACGCGCCGGTGCACAGCCCGACGATGCGGGCCCCTTCCTCGTGGGCGCGGCGCAGCGCGTCCAGCGCCTCTGCGGGCGGCGGCGAGGTGATCGAACGCCAGGCCGGCACCACGACGGTGCCTGCCCTGCTGATCGCCTCCAGCCCGTAGGGCGCGGTCAGTTCGAGTCCCCCGGTAGTCCGCAGCGGCCCCTCTTCCCCGCCACAGACGAGGAGTCGGTAGCGCGGAACTCCCGCGTCCTGGCGGTCGATTCCGAACACGGAGAGCGGGATCGAGCTCTCGAAGATGGGGCCGCCGCTGAACAGCAGTACGGCGACGACTTCTCGTCGTCGTCGTCCACTGAGCTTCCGTACAGCCTCCGTTGCGGCGGCGGAGTCCTGGCTCATGACGCTAAGCCCCCCTCGGTGTTCGCGTCTTCCTGGTCCTTGCGGGCCTGTCGCTCCTGCACTTTTCCCCTCGGTCCTGCACGAGTCCCCGTCTTCGATACCCAAGATCGAATCTACTGCGTCCCGTGGTGCCGGCGTGACAAGTTCACCAACCGGCGTTATGTCGACAAGGCAACTTGGCGGGAAGCATTCGATCACGAAGGGTTTCATCCAGCGGCCGTGCAGGGAAGTGCGCCTCGCGTTCATGGCCCGTCCCCGTCGGGTCGAAGCGTACCGCGCGGTCTCTTCCTGCCTGGTGGCAAGGGGGTTGATCGGCCAATTCGGCAAGGAAGCGACAGGGGTGTGAAGTTGGCTGAAAATAGACGGTTGTGCATACGTGATTCGGTCAGTCGACCGGCGCACAACCCCGATGGGCGGCCGCTTCCTTGCGCCCCCTCGGCACGTCGGACGGTCGATCGTACGAAATAACGCGGCGGCCCGGCGCGCAGCGGGATCCCGACCGGCGGGCCGATATCGGTCCGCCGGTCGGGCGGAGAGCTCCGGACGGGGCGGACGTGCAGGGGCCGGCGCGGTGTGACTCCTGGGGGTGGACCGCCGGCCCGGCGTCCGGCGGCGTGTGGTGATCCACGCCGGGGGTGCGATGGTCCCGGTGCGCCGTGGAGCGGGTGACGGATATGGCCCCGCCCGGTCACCCAGGGGAGTCGTCCCGGTTCGCCGACGTCGATGTACAGCGCAACCGGCATTGCCATACGGGTCCGCCTCGGGCATGCTCCGTGAAACGTCGCACGCGCTTTGCGCGGGTCTGGGCAGTGGAGGAGTGGCGCCGTACCCTTGGGGGTAAGGGGTTGGGAAGATGATTCCCGGACACCGCAACACCGCCCGCTGACGCACCTTCCCCAAGTCGCTCTCCTCACGAGGACTCTCTTCGCCGAGACACCGATGGCCGGTCACGAAATCCCCGAACCCGCCGACCGCAAGCAGGTGGCCGACCACGTGTCGGACCCGCAGGCGGTCGAAGAGACACGTCATTCCTGCGACCCCGCCTTCCGGCATGGGGTCGTGGTCGGCTTCGACGGCTCGACGTCCAGTGAGCGCGCCCTCGCATACGCCATCGGCATGGCCAGGAGATCAGGTTCCGGCCTGATCATCGTCCATGTCGCCAATCGGCTGCCGACCACCGTCTGGGCAGGCTGTGAGCCGCCCGTCTTCGTCGACGTGCCCGACCACCGCACCGAGGTGCTCGGCCTGGAGCTCGCCTGCGCGGACTACCTCTCCGAGGTTCCCTGGGTGCTCGTCGAGCGCGGCGGGGACATCTGTCACGAGCTGGAGGAGGTCGGCCGGGAGTACTCGGCCGACGCCATCGTCGTCGGCTCCACGCACGGCATCGCCGGCCGCATCTTCGGCTCGGTGGCGGGACGCCTCGCGCGGCGCGCGCAGCGCCCGGTCGTCGTCATTCCCTGAGCGTTCCCCGTCCCGGACGCCCCTGCCGTCATCCCCGTCACCGGTTCCGGACCCGTCGGTCGATGTGGCGTCAACTCGCCTGTGGAAACCGGCAATCTACCGATACGTAGAGGTGGATTGTGCGCTTGTGAAGGGTACATAAGGGTCACTGGGAAGCAGGACCACTGCATGTGAAGGGAGCCCGCCGTGGACAATGACGTCTCTGCGGGAAGCACCAGCACCTCTACCCTCGGCCATCTCGCCCTGGGACTCACCCTGTTGGCGTTCGGTATCGGTCACACCCGGGTCGTGGACGGTGTGACGGCGGCCGGTGCCGTCTCGCTCGCGCTGTATGTCGGCGGTATCGCCCTGTTCGTCGCCGGACTCCTGGCGTTCCGCGCGGGAAGCGGCTTCACCGGCACGGCCTTCGCCGGGCTCGGCGCCTTCTGGTTCACCTGGGGCAGCGGCGCCGACGCACATGTCTCCAGCCATGCGGCAGGGCTGTTCCTGCTGCTCCTGGCGCTTCTGCTCCTGGGCGTCGGGCAGTTCGTGGACAGCGGGAGCCTGGCCAAGGCGGGCGGCTGGCTCGCCGCGGTGTCGGGTCTCGCCGCCTGGTACGGGGCGACGGCGGCGCTGGCCAACTGGCCCACGGCGCTGCCGGGGCGTGCTGCCGGCCGACGGGTGACGGCCACCGGCTGAGGCAGCGACCGGGCCGGTGCGGCAAAGGGCAGAGGCACCGGCCCCGACGGGAGCGGCCCCGTACCCGCGGTGGCGGTGGGTACGGGGCCGCTCTGCTCCGGGCGCAGCCCGTGCAGGGATGCCTACTCGACGGTGACGGACTTCGCCAGGTTGCGCGGCTTGTCGATGTCACGGCCCATGGCCAGCGCCGTGTGGTACGCGAAGAGCTGGAGCGGGATGCCCATCAGGATCGGGTCCAGCTCGTTCTCGTTCTTCGGTACGACGATGGTGTGGTCGGCCTTCTCCTGCACCTGGTGCGCGACGGCGAGGATGCGGCCGCTGCGGGCCTTGATCTCCTCCATCGCGGCGCGGTTCTTCTCCAGCAGATCGTCGTCCGGCACGATCGCGACCGTCGGCATCGAGGGCTCGATCAGCGCCAGCGGCCCGTGCTTCAGCTCGGAGGCGGGGTACGCCTCCGCGTGGATGTACGAGACCTCCTTGAGCTTCAGCGAGGCCTCACGGGCGACGGGGTAGCCGCGCACCCGGCCGATGAACATCATCGACTTGGCGTCCGCATACTCCGCCGCCAGCTTCTTGATCTCGTCCTCGTTCGCCAGGATCTCGCTGATCTGGGCGGGCAGCCTGCGCAGCCCCTCGATGATCCGCTTGCCGTCGGCGACCGACAGATCCCGGATCCGGCCCAGGTGCAGGGCGAGCAGCGCGAACGCGACGACCGTGTTCGTGAAGCACTTGGTGGAGACGACACAGACCTCGGGGCCGGCGTGGACGTACGTACCGCCGTCGGCCTCCCGGGCGATCGCCGAACCCACCACGTTGACCACACCGAGCACCCGGGCGCCCTTGCGCTTGAGCTCCTGGACGGCGGCCAGCACGTCGTACGTCTCACCGGACTGGGAGACCGCGACGTACAGGGTGTCGGGGTCGACGACCGGGTTGCGGTAGCGGAACTCGGAGGCGGGCTCGGCGTCCGCGGGGATACGGGCCAGCTCCTCGATCAGCTGCGCGCCGATCTGGCCCGCGTGGTACGAGGTGCCGCAGCCCAGGATCTTGATGCGGCGGACCCCGCGCGCCTCGCGGGCGTCCAGGTTGAGACCGCCGAGGTGCACGGTGGAGAAACGGTCGTCGATCCGGCCGCGGAGCACCCGGTCGACGGCGTCCGCCTGCTCGGAGATCTCCTTGTGCATGTACGTGTCGTGGCCACCCATGTCGTACGACTCGGCCTCCCACTCCACGGTGGTAGGCGTGGCCGTCGTGGACGAGCCCTCCGTCGTGTACGTACGGAAGTCGTCGGCCTTGAGGGTGGCCATCTCGCCGTCGTCGAGGGTGACGACCTGGCGGGTGTGGGCCACCAGCGCGGCGACGTCGGAGGCGACGAACATCTCCTTCTCGCCGATGCCGAGCACGACCGGGGAACCGTTGCGGGCGACCACGATGCGGTCGTTGAAGTCGGCGTGCATGACGGCGATGCCGTACGTGCCCTCGACCGACCGCAGCGCCTCGCGGACCTTCTCCTCCAGGGTCTTGGCCTGGGCGCGGGCGATCAGGTGGACCAGCACCTCGGTGTCGGTCTCGGAGAGGAAGACGATACCGTCGGCGACGAGCTTCGCACGGAGCTCGGAGGCGTTGTCGATGATGCCGTTGTGGACGACGGCGACCTTGTTGTCGGCGTCCAGGTGGGGGTGCGCGTTCTCGTCGCTCGGGGCGCCGTGGGTGGCCCAGCGGGTGTGGGCTATACCGGTGGTGCCGGTGAAACGCTTGGGAACACGGGCCTCGAGCTCGCGGACCCGGCCCTTCGCCTTGACCATCTTCAGGGCGGCGGGCTTCCCGGCCGACGCCTTGCCGGTGATGACGATGCCTGCGGAGTCGTAACCCCGGTACTCCAGCCGCTGCAGCCCTTCCAGCAGCAGCGGAGCCACATCACGCTTCCCGATATATCCGACGATTCCGCACATAAAGTCTCTGCCCCTCCATCGACGTACCTGTGGTGCCCGTTGCTCAGCCGTAGACGATGCGGCGCAGCTGGCGGAGCGAGAGCTCCGGCGGCGCGACCGCCCGGTGCGGCAGCTCGGCCGCGATCCGCTCGAAGATCTCCGTGTTCACCAGGCCGCCGGACTGCAGTTCGCGGTGGCGGCGGCGGACGAAGTCGTCGGTCGTCTCGTCGAAGTACGCCAGCACGTCGAGAACCACCCGGGCGGCTTCACCGCGCTGGAGCGCGGTGCTGCGCACCAGGTGATCAATGAGGTCGTCATGCGACGGGCGGCGTTCGAGCACTCGTTGATATTGCGGTGGACGGGGCGCTTACGCAACAATTCTGCCCGATATCGGGCAGGAGTGGGTGTGATTGTGCTCTCGGGTGGGCCTGGAGGTGGTCAAGGAGGGCATGGGGACGCGCTCAGAGACGCTTCAGGACGGCCTGCTTGGCGGCGGTGAACTCGTCGTCGGTGAGAATCCCGGCCCGATGCAGCTCGCCGAGCTCGCGCAGCCGGCGCAGCAGCGCATCGTGATCGTCGGCGGGCGGTGCGGGGACGGGTGCCGCTGGTGCGGCCGGGGCCGGGATCCGTGCGGGCCGAGCGCCTTCGGCGGCGTCCACTGTCTCCGCCCCCGCCGCACCCGGCAGCCGGACCAGTACCGCCGCCGCGACCAGTACCGCCGTGTACTCCTTCTTGGACAGCCCCCACAGATCCAGCGAGTACGGATCGAACTCGGCCGCCGGAGCCGGAGCCGGAGCCGGACCCGTGCCCATGTCCCCGCCCCTGCCCCGCACGAAGCGCAGATGCCCGTTCTCCAGACCGATGGCGGGCAACCAGTGCACCCCGGTCACCTCCGACACCGGGAAGGCGACCGGGCCACCCGAGCTCTTGACCTCCTTGGCCTTCCAGTTCCAGGTGAGGCGGATGACCTCTCCGTCGAACGAGGCCGTGCCGTCCCCGCCGCCCCCGGCGACCGGCACCGCGGGCCCCGGCAACAGAAAGCCGCCCACCGGCCCGGTGGGCACCTGCTCGATCAGCAGAGCGCTGCGCACCTCGCCGACGAAGTACTCCGCTGCTCCACTCCGGTCCTTTTCCACCGTCAGCTGGTATGGATCCGCGGCGTCCTTGAGCCTGCCGTCCGCAGCGCGCAGGACCGGACAGGCGCCGTCGCGCAGCCTCAGCCGAAGCCGGCCGCCCTTGCGGTCCGGTTCGAAGGCGATGCCCGCCAGCGCTCGGAGCGGGACCACGCACTCACCCAGCTCCTGCCGGAGCGGATGAATACCCTTCCCCCGGCCGGGCACGATCCGTACCGTCTCGCCGTCGAAGGTCCACGTGCCGTCGCGCTGGATTATTTCTGTCATGGGGCAGATTCTCTCAGCCCCATAACGGGGAAGTGGTCTACACCTTGACCGTGCGTGGGACAGGCGATACGCATGGTGATGGCTCGTTGCTCAGGAGATCCACAGGTGTGAACCCGTCGAAAGGGACCCGGCTTGTGAGACTGCACAGGACACAGCGCACCGCCTTTCCCCGTCTTCTCGGCTCGCTGCTGCTCGTCACAGCGGCCGGCATCTCCAGTGTCGGCGCTGCGCCGGGAGGACAGGCGGTCGGCAGCGGCCCGGCCACTGCCGCCGCGCCCCGTCCGCTCGGGCAGATAGTGCCCGCCCCCGCCGAGGCGAAGCCCGGCGGCTCTCCGTACACCATCACCACGGACACCAGGATCCGCGTCGAGGACGGCTCCCGCGAGGCCCGGAAGATCGGCGACTATCTGGCGGGCGTGCTGCGTCCGTCCACCGGTTACGCCCTTCCGGTCACCGGTCGCGGCGGCGACGGTATCCGGCTCCGGATCGACTCCCACGACAGCGCGTCGGGTGCCGAGGGCTACACCCTGAAGTCGAGCCGCGGCTCCGTCACGATCACGGCGCGCGGCCCGGCAGGGCTCTTCCACGGCGTCCAGACGCTGCGTCAGCTGCTCCCGGCCGACGTGGAGAAGAACAGCCGTCAGAAGGGCCCGTGGAAGGTCGCGGGCGGCACGGTCAAGGACGCGCCGCGCTACGAGTACCGGAGCGCGATGCTGGACGTCTCCCGGCACTTCTTCTCCGTCGCCGAGGTCAAGCGCTACATCGACCAGCTCGCCCTCTACAAGATGAACAAGCTCCATCTTCATCTCTCCGACGACCAGGGCTGGCGGATCGCCATCGACTCCTGGCCGCGGCTCGCCACGTACGGCGGGCAGACGGAGGTGGGCGGGGGAGCCGGCGGCTACTACACGAAGGGCGACTACAAGGAGATCGTGCGGTACGCCTCCTCCCGCTATCTGGAGGTGGTGCCGGAGATCGACCTGCCCGGCCACACCAACGCGGCCCTCGCCTCGTACGCGGAGCTGAACTGCAACGGCGTCGCGCCGCCGCTCTACACCGGCACCAATGTCGGCTTCAGCTCGCTCTGCGTCCCGAAGGCCGTCACGTACGACTTCGTGGACGACGTGGTCCGTGAGCTGGCCGCGCTCACCCCCGGAAAGTACCTCCACATCGGCGGCGACGAGGCGCACTCCACCAGCCACGAGGACTATGTGGCCTTCATGGACAAGGCGCAGGCCATCGTCGGCAAGTACGGCAAGACCGTGATCGGCTGGCACCAGCTGACCGGGGGCACGCCCGTGAAGGGCGCGGTCGCCCAGTACTGGGGTTACGACCGGACGGGCGCGGCCGAGCGCAAGCAGGTGGCGGACGCCGCGGTGAACGGCACGAAGCTGGTGCTGTCCCCGGCCGACCGGAGCTACCTCGACATGAAGTACGACAAGGACACCAAGCTGGGTCTGGCCTGGGCCGGTTACGTCTCCGTCCAGCGCTCGTACGACTGGAACCCGGCGACGTACCTGGACGGTGCCCCGGAGGGTTCGGTCCTCGGCGTCGAGGCGCCGCTCTGGTCGGAGACCCTGACCAACAGCGACGAGATCGAACAGATGGCGTTCCCCAGGCTGCCCGGGGTGGCGGAGCTGGGATGGTCGCCCGCGTCCACGCACGACTGGGACGCGTACAAGGTGCGGCTGGGTGCGCAGGGGCCGAGGCTCTCGGCGCTCGGCGTCAACTACTACCGGGCGCCGCAGGTTCCCTGGGCCGACCGGTGAGGTGACCGGGGCCGTCCGGCGACCGTTGTTCTCTCGATCGCCGGACGGGCTCGGCAGTTGTCCTCAGTCGCCGGACGGGCCCGGTTTCATGCCTGTCCGGCGATCGGGTTCTTCAGGGTGCCGATCAGCTGCAGAGCCCCCGACGGATCGGTCAGATCGACCATCTGCTTGTTGTTCCGCAGCTGCAGCCGGTTCAGGCAGGACAGCGCGAACTCCTCCGCGAACATGTCGTACTGCTTGAACTTCTCGGCGAGAAACGGCGCCGACTCCTGGTACCCGGTGACGCATTGGGCGACCGTCCGCCAGAACGTCTCCTCGTCGAGTACGCCCTCGCTCGCCAGCCCCCCGCCCAGGAAGCGCAGGAAGCAGTCGAAGACATCGGTGAGGACCGAGAGCAGTTTCATGTCCTCGGGAACCTCGGCGCGGATCCGCTCGACCTTCGGCGGCAGCACCGCGTCCGGGTCCATGACCGCGATCTCCTCGGCGATGTCCTTGAAGACCGTGCGCCGTACGACCCCGTCCTCGACGACCAGGATGACGTTCTCGCCGTGCGGCATGAACACCAGGTCGTACGCGTAGAAGCTGTGCAGCACCGGCACCAGGTACGCGTCCAGGTAGTGGCGCAGCCACACCGCGGGATCCAGCCCCGACTCGGCGATCAGCGCACCGGCGACGGAGTTGCCCTCGTGGTCGGTGTGCAGCAGCGAGGCCATGGTCGCGACCCGCTCGCCGGGGGCCAGGCCGGGGACCGGGCTCTCCCGCCACAGCGCGGCGAGCATTTTCAGGTACGGGGAGCCCTTGGCGGTGGCCGCCTCGTACGTCCGGTGGTGGTAGCCGATGGCCGCCCGCTCCCGGATGATCGAGAAGCGGGCCTCGCGCAGCAGTTCGTCGCGCTCGATCAGCTCGGCCAGCCAGTCGTTGATCGCGGGGGTGGCCTCCATGTACGCGGCGGAGAGCCCACGCATGAAGCCCATGTTGAGGACGGACAGTGCCGTTTTGACGTAATGGCGGTCCGGGTTGCTGGTGTTGAAGAAGGTACGGATGGACTGCTGTGCCAGGTACACGTCGTCGCCTTCGCCCAGGCAGACGAGATGTTGCTGTGCGAGCTCCCCGGCGAAGGTGACGGCCAGCTTGTTCCACCACTGCCAGGGGTGGGCGGGGATCAGCAGGTAGTCGTCGAGGTCGAGCCCGAGCCCGGTCATCGTGGCCGCGAACCGGGTCAGGGTCTCCTCGCCCAGCTCGCCTGCGATCAGCGTCCCGTAGTCGAGGCCGGTGCCCGCGGTGAAGGTGGCGCGGTCGCGGCGGGCGGCGAGCCAGACCAGACGGATCCCGGCTGCCGCCTCGGGGGCGTACGCCCGGTACTCGTCCACACCGAAGCCGAGCCGCCCGTTGTTGGCGACGAAGCAGGGGTGGCCCTCGGTCATGCCGGTCTCGATCGCCTGGAACCCGGCACGGACCAGCTCGGCGGAGGTGACGGGCGGCTTGGTCAGCTTGTACGCGGTGCCGGCCAGAGTGGAGGAGATCTCCTCCAGGTAGACCGGGAGGACCTCCGCCGAGAGGCCGAGCGTGGAGCGCAGCTCGACGAAGAACTCGCACGCTTCCAGCGGCAGTTGCGAACCGTGCCGGTGGCGGGTGATCGAGTCGGCCTCGACCTGCCAGTGGTCGAGGGCGTAGATCCGCGCGCTGAAGCGGTACTCGGTCGCCGCGTCGTCGCTGCGCACCGAGTAGCGGTCGTCGCCGAGCGGTGCGGGGGTCAGCAGCCGCTCGTGGCTGAACTCGGCGAGCGCCTTGCGGATCAGCAGCCGGTTGGCGGTGGCCCAGCGCTCAGGGGTGAGATGGGCGACGCTGTCGATGGCGGGGGACATCAGACACCACCCCCCGGTCGCCGCGGCGAACTGTTCCCGTGTGCAGGCGCTGAGCAGGGCGTTCTTCTCCGGCTTGGCTATCTCGCCCAGCACTTCGAAGCCGACCGCCTTGTTGAGGGCGTGCACCGCGCTGTTGCGTACATCGGGTTCGACGACGACCCGGCGTACGGACGGGTCGGCGAACATCGCCTCCATCACGGCGGTGATCACACCGAGCGTGAAGCCGTGCAGCGGGGTGTCGGTCGGGGCGACCAGGAAGTGCATCCCGATGTCGCCGGGCTCGGCGTCGTACAGCCCCTTGAGCTCGACCTCGGTGGGGTCGTACCGCTCCATCAGGAAGGCGGGCTCCCCGTCGTACAGCCCGATGAAGGCGTCGTGGTGCGGGTGGGCGGCGATCGCCATGTACTCCCGTTCGACGTCCTGGAGTCTCGCGTCGCCCATCAGCCAGAAGGATGCCTTGGGGTGGGTGACCCAGCCGTGCACCAGTTCGGCGTCGGCGAGCGGGTCCAGCGGGCGGGTGGTGAAGGTGCTGAGGTCAGTGGTCATACGGCGAACTCCTGGAAGGCGATGGACTTCTCGACCGGGTAGTACTCACGGCCGAGCAGTTCGCCGATGATGTACGCGTTGCGGTAGGCACCCATGCCCAGGTCGGGTGAGGTGACCGAGTGGGTGTGCGTGCCCGCGTTCTGCAGGAAGACGCCGTGCCCGGTGGTGTCGATGGAGTAGTTGCGGGCCACGTCGAAGCGGCCGCCGCTGTCCCAGCGCAGCCGGTCGTGGATGTCCTCGAGGAACGCGGGTGGGCGGTAGCGGTAGCCGGTGGCGAGGATCAGGCCCTCGGTGGTGAGGGTGTAGTCCTTGCCCTGCTCCTCCTGGTGCAGCCCCAGCGTGTACGTACCGCTGCTCTCCTCGTAACTCACGCTGTTCAGCGAGGAGTTGGTTAGGAGACGGGTCGGGACGGGACCGGGCAGGTTCTTCTGGTAGAGCAGATCGAAGATCGCGTCGATCAGCTCTCCGTCGATGCCCTTGAAGAGGCCCTTCTGCCCGGACTCCAGCCGGTAGCGGGTCTCCTCGGGCAGCGCGTGGAAGTAGTCGATGTACTCCGGGGAGGTCATTTCCAGCGTCAGCTTGGTGTACTCCAGCGGGAAGAAACGCGGCGAGCGCGTCACCCAGTTCAGCCGGTAGCCGTGCGCATCGATCTCGGAGAGCAGGTCGTAATAGATCTCGGCCGCGCTCTGCCCACTGCCGACGAGGGTGATGGACTCCCTCGCCTGGAGAGCCGCTTTCCCTTCCAGGTAACGGGAGTTGTGCAGATATTCGCCGCCCAGGCCCTGGCAGGCATCCGGGATGTACGGGGGAGTGCCGGTGCCGAGCACCAGCCGTGGGGTCCGGAAGAGGCTGCCGGTGACGGTGCGGACGGTGTAGAGCGCGGTGCCCCCGTCGTACGTGACCGATTCGACGGTCTCGTCGAAGCGGATGCTGCTCAGTTTGGCGGCGGCCCAGCGGCAGTAGTCGTTGTACTCGGTTCGCAGCGGGTAGAAGTTCTCCCGGATGTAGAAGGAGTACAGCCGCCCGCGTTCCTTCAGATAGTTCAGGAAGGAGTACGGCGAGGTCGGGTCGGCCATCGTGACCAGGTCCGACATGAACGGCGTCTGGAGATGGGCCCCTTCGAGGAACATCCCGGAGTGCCATTCGAAGTCCGGCTTGGACTCCAGGAACACCCCGTTCAGCTCGTCGATCGGCTCGGTCAGGCAGGCGAGCCCGAGATTGAACGGGCCGAGCCCGATACCGATGAAGTCGTGGGGTTCAGGAAGCGCGGTCAAGGGAGTCTCCCAGGTACTGCTCGGCGTGGCCGGAGATCAGGTCGAGTACCGCGGCGATGTCCTGCGCGGTCGTTTCGGGGTTGAGCAGGGTGAACTTCAGGTACTGGCGGCCGCCGACCTCCGTACCGGCGACGACGGCCTCGCCGGAGGCGAAGAGCGCCTTGCGGGCATGGAGATTGGCCCGGTCGATCTCGGTGGGCGCGGTGACGCCGGACGGGATGTAGCGGAACACCAGCGTGGACAGTCGGGGCTCGACGACGACGTCGAATCGCGGGTCGGCGGCGAGCAGCCGCCAGCCCTCGGCGGCCAGGTCGCAGACCTCGTCGAAGAGCTCGCCGATGCCGTCGGCGCCCATGACACGCAGCGTCATCCACAGTTTCAGGGCGTCGAATCTGCGGGTGGTCTGCAGCGACTTGTCCACCTGGTTGGGGATGCGTTCGGCGGCCATTCGCTGCGGGTTGAGGTACTCGGCGTGGTACGTGGCGTGGCGCAGCGTCGCCCGGTCCCGGACCAGCACGGCCGAGGAACTCACCGGCTGGAAGAAGGACTTGTGGTAGTCCACGGTGACCGAGTCGGCGTGCTCGATGCCGTCGAGGAGGTGGCGGCGCTCACGGGAGGCCAGCAGACCGCAGCCGTACGCGGCGTCGACATGCAGCCAGGTGGAGAACTGCCGGCAGAGCGCGGCGATTTCGGGCAGCGGGTCGATGGAACCGAAGTCGGTGGTGCCCGCGGTGGCGACGACGGCCATCGGTACGGCGCCCTCGGCGACGCACTGCTCCAGGGCGCGGGCAAGCGCCACGGTCTGCATGCGCTTGTTGTGGTCGACGGGGACGGCGATGACCGAGTCCGGTCCCAGACCGAGGAGTTTCGCCGACTTCTGGACACTGAAGTGGCTGCATTCGGAGGTGAGGATGCGCAGCCGGGTGAAGTGGTGCGGCGGCGTCTTGGCCTCTTCCCGGGCGAGCAGCAGGGCCTGCAGATTGGACTGTGTGCCGCCGCTGGTGAAGATGCCGTCCGCGGCCGGTCCGAGGCCGATCCGGGCCGCGGTCCAGTCGATCAGGCGGCGCTCGATCAGGGTGCCGCCGGCGCTCTGGTCCCAGGTGTCCAGGGAGGAGTTGACGGCCGAGAGCACGGCTTCGCCGAGGACGGCGGGGATGACGACCGGGCAGTTGAGGTGGCCCAGGTAGCGGGGGTGGTGGAAGTAGACGGCGTCACGGAGATAGACGCCGTCGAGCTCGTCGAGGGCGGCGGACGCATCGCCCAGCGGCCGGTCCAGATCGATCGCGTCAACGACGGGAGTGAGCTCGTCGACGGAGATTCCGGTGAACGGCCGGTCTGCGGCCGCGAGTTTGGCTGCGACCCGTTCGACTCCTGCGGTCACGGAGCGCCGGTAATGCTCCGCGGTCGTGTCGTTGAGCAGGTGCGAACGCATGAAGGGGTCCTCCCGGATGCGGGGAAACTTCATCGGCCCTCAGGGCAGAAGGAAAAGGCGAGGGCTCGATGTTGAAGTAAGGGTAGCCTAACCTAACTTCACGTCGAGTTGTTCCTCGCCTCCGGGGGGCGCAGAGGTTGTCCGATTTACGCGTACGGGGTGGCCGCTTCCGGTCTGCGGACGGGGAGTTCGGGGTGCGCGGCGCGCGGTCCGCACCCTGCCGCCTGCCCGCTACGCGTCCGCGGTGGCCGCCGCCTCGCGCAGCTGCTCCTCGCTCATCCCGCGACGCCAGTACCCGACGAACGTCACGCGCCTGCGGTCGAATCGGCGCTCCTGCACGAGATGGCGGCGCAGTGCCCGCACCTGTGACGACTCGCCCGCGATCCAGACGTACGGCGTCCCCTCGGGCAACTCGGCCGCCCGAACGGCCTCCAGGCCGGCGGGTGCGCCTTCGCCCCGTACGAGCCAGGTGATCCGGGCCTTGGCCGCGGTGTTGAGGGCCTGGCGGTCCTCGGTGTGCTGGACCTCCAGCCAGACCCGGGCCTTCATGCCGGCCGGCAGCCACTCCAGGGCGGCGGATGCGGCGGGCAGTGCGGTCTCGTCGGCCCAGATCAGCACCCAGTCGGTGTCCTGCGGAGGGCGGAAGCGGACGGCGGTGTTGTCCTCGACGGCCGGACCCAGTGCCTTGAGCGGATCGCCGGGGGAGGCGGCGGCGGCCCAGCGGCAGGCGGGCCCGCCGTCCTCGTGCAGCGCGAAGTCGATGTCGACCTCGGTCGCCCCGTCGGGTGTGCGGCGCTGGGTGCGCACGGTGTACGAGCGCATGACGGCCCGTACGTTGTCCGGAAGGGCACGCCAGGCGGCGAACCAATTGCCGTCGTCATCGACCGGAACGACTGGTTCCGGCTGGCCGGGGTGCGGCAGGAACAGTGACAGGCTCTGGTCGCGTCCTCCGGCGGCGAAGCCGTCGAGTCCCGGGCCGCCGAAGGTGACCCGGAGCATGGAGGGCCCGAGTCGCCGGGTCCGCAGGACGGTCAGGCCGAAGAACCGGAAGGGGGCGATGGGGGGTGCGACGGACGTCGTCATGCGGGGGGTCCTCCCAGGAACAGGAAGCGAAGCCGGGAACCGGCCGCCGGTATGTTCGAAGGAAGGTTAGCCTAACCTCATTGAATATTCGAGGGTGCCCCCGGGCCGCTCACCAGACGAGGACCCCGCCGCCCACGGCCCGGGCCCGCAGGGCCGCGGCGGTGATGTTGGCCAGCCGGGCCGTCACGTAGTCCCGCCGGTCGCCACCGCTTCCGGCCAGCGTTGCGGCGTTGCGGTGCAGCAGCTCGCACTCTTCGAGGAAGTCGTCGATGTCCTCCGGCTCCACGTGCAGATTGCCGGTGGCCAGCTCAGGGAAGAACCGGGCGCCGAGCGCCCATGCGGCCTTTGATGCCCACAGCGTGGTCCGGCAGACCTCGGTCCCGGCCATGTTGCTGCCGTCCTCGGGGTCGTCGAGGAGATGCGACCGGCACTCCTCGTCGTAGATGAACGTATGCACCGTCAGCGTCATGCCCCGAATTCCTCCCGGCAGCCGTCGAGCCCCTCGACCGTCACTTCGACGGCCCGGTACGCCTCCCAGCGTGCCCGGTCCAGCCGCAGCCGCTGCAGAGTGACGGGCGCACCCCGTACCGCGGCGACCTCCAGTCCGTCCGGCAGATAGCCGAGCCGGCGCGAGACGCCCAGCGAGCGCGGGTTGTCGGTCATGGCGGCCGAGACCGCGGTCCGGGCCCCGAGTCCGGCGAAGGCGAGATGCAGGGCGGCGGCCCGCATCTCGGTGCCGATGCCCCCGCCCTGATGGGCCAGACCCAGCCACGAGCCGGTGCTGACCTCACGGGTCACGGCGAAGTCCTTCGCCATCACGTCCTGCCGTCCGACCACCTTGCCCTCGTGCAGCACGGCGAGGCTCAGTGCCCAGTCCCGTACGGACCAGTTGGCGACGGTGGCCAGCACATGCTGGAACACGGCCTTGCCGCACTCGGCGGGCGACGCGTCGGTCCAGGGAACCGTGAACGGCATCTCGGCCGGCGAGTGCACCCCGTCCGCAGCGACCGACGCGAGGTCGTCCAGCAACTCCAGGTCCGGCAGACGGAGTTCCAGGCGCGGCGTGCGGAGGCGGAGCCCGTACAGGGGCCAGTGCTGCGGCTTCATGTACGGACTCTGCCGCCCGGGCCCGCGCACTGTCGAACGAATTGAGCCCCGCCCCTCTGCGATGGTCGGCCCGGCCCGGTAAGGTGCCAATCTTCGGCCGGCGCGAGCCCCCGGAGCCCCGAAGGCGAACGCCCATGACACAGCCCGCCCCGCACCCCGCACGACTTCGCCTCGACGCCGCGCTGGACGGCCTGGCCGTTACCTTCCGCGGAATGACGGCGGGCTTCCGCGAGGAGGGCCGACGCCGGGCCGCCGTGCTGGTGGCGGGCAAGCGGTACGGCACCGTGCTGTTCGGATTGCTTCGCGAGGAGTGGCCGGGCGCGACGAGCTGATCGTCCACCCGGCCCATGCCCGGTGGCCGTCAGGCCGGCAGCCCGAGCTCCCTCGCGATCAGCATCCGCTGCACCTCGCTCGTGCCCTCGCCGATCTCCAGGATCTTGGAGTCGCGCCACATCCTGGCCACCGGGTACTCGTTCATGAAGCCGTAGCCGCCGTGGATCTGGGTCGCCTCGCGGGCGTTGTCCACCGCGACCGTCGACGAGTACAGCTTCGCGATCGCGGCCTCCTTCTTGAAGGGTTCGCCCGCCACCAGGCGCGACGCCGCGTCGCGCCAGCCGATGCGGGCCATGTGGGCCCGCATCTCCATGTCCGCGATCTTGAACTGGATGGCCTGGTTGGCGCCGATCGGCCTGCCGAAGGCCTGGCGCTCCTTGGCGTACTTCACCGACTCGTCCACGCAGCCCTGCGCCAGGCCCGTGGACAGGGCGGCGATGGCGATCCGGCCCTCGTCCAGGATGCGCAGGAACTGGGCGTAGCCGCGGCCCTCCTCTCCCAGCAGGTTCGCCAGGGGTACGCGGACGTCGGCGAAGGACAGTTCGCGGGTGTCCGAGGCGTTCCAGCCGACCTTGGAGTACGGGGCGGCGACCGTGAAGCCGGGGGTGCCGGACGGCACGATGATCGAGGAGATGAGCGGGGCGCCGTTCTCCTTGTGGCCGGTCACCGCCGTGACCGTGACCAGTTCCGTGATGTCCGTACCGGAGTTGGTGATGAAGCACTTGGAGCCGTTGATCACCCACTCGCCCGTGGCCTCGTCGCGCACCGCCGTCGTGCGGGTGCCGCCCGCGTCCGAGCCGGCGTCCGGCTCGGTCAGGCCGAACGCGCCGAGCGCCTCGCCCGAGCAGAGCTTCGGCAGCCACTGCTGCTTCTGCTCCTCCGTACCGAAGTGGTAGACCGGCATCGCGCCGAGCGAGACCCCGGCCTCCAGCGTGATCGCCACGGACGAGTCGACCCGGGCCAGTTCCTCCAGGGCGATCCCGAGCGCGAGATAGTCGCCGCCCATCCCGCCGTACTCCTCCGGGAACGGCAGCCCGAACAGCCCCATCCGTCCCATCTCGCGCACGATCTCGTACGGGAACTCATGACGCTCGTAGAAGTCGCCGATCTTCGGGGCGACCACATCGTGCGCGAACTCCTCGACGGTGCGACGCAGTTCCTCGTGCTCGGCGGTCAGCCGGTGGTCCAGGGACATGGTGGGTGTCACTCCTTGTGGGACTGTGTTTATCGAACCGAGAGCGCGCGGACGGTACGGGACGGGCTGGGACGGCCCAGTTGTTCGGCGAGCCACACGCTGGTGGCGGTGAGCGCGTCGAGGTCGACCCCGGTTTCGATGCCGAGGCCGTCGAGCATCCACACGAGGTCTTCGGTGGCGAGATTTCCGGTCGCGCTCTTCGCGTACGGGCAGCCGCCGAGGCCGCCCGCGGAGGCGTCCACGGTGGTCACACCGTGCTGGAGCGCGGCGAGGGTGTTGGAGAGGGCCTGGCCGTACGTGTCGTGGAAGTGCACGCCGATGGCGTCGGTGCGCACGCCCTCCTCGTTCAGCTCGGAGAGCAGGTCCTGCACATGGCCGGGCGTGGCGACGCCGATGGTGTCGCCCAGGGAGAGTTCGTCGCAGCCGAGGTCCATCAGTGCCTTGGCCACGCGGACGACCTGGTGGACGGGGACGGGCCCCTCCCACGGGTCGCCGAAGCACATCGACAGATAGCCGCGGACATGCACCTTGTCGGCCTTGGCCCGGGCGACGACCGGCTCGAACATGGCGAGCGACTCATCGATGGTGCGGTTGAGATTGCGGGCGGCGAACGTCTCGGTCGCCGAGCCGAACACGGCGATGCGGCGGGCGCCGAGCGCCAGGGCCCGGTCCAGGCCGCGTTCGTTCGGTACGAGTACGGGCAGGGCGACGCCCTCGATGTCGTCGAGGCGGGGGAACAGGTCCTCCGCGTCGGCCAGTTGGGGCACCCACTTCGGGTGCACGAAGCTGGTCGCCTCGATGCTGGTCAGGCCCGACGCGGCCAGACGGTGGATGAACTCCGCCTTCACCTCGGTCGGTACGACGGCCTTCTCGTTCTGCAGCCCGTCGCGGGCGCCGACCTCGTGGATGCGTACCCGTGGGGGCAGATCCTGGGCGGGCACGGTCATGGGCAGGGTGCGGGGTGTCATGCGTCCTCCCCGGGATTTTCGGCGGGGGTCACCACGGCCAGGATCTGGTCCATGGCGACCGTGGCGCCGGCGGTGACATCCAGCTCGGTCACGGTCCCGGCGTGCGGGGCGGAGATGACGTGTTCCATCTTCATGGCCTCGACGACGAGCAGGCTCTGACCGGCCACGACCTCGTCCCCGACCGCCACCTTCACGACGGTGACGGTCCCGGGCATGGGCGCGGCGAGCGTGTCCGCCCCGGAACGGGAGGCGCCGGCCAGCGACGCCTGAACGGGATCGTGATCCTGTACGTGCCAGGTGTCGCCGTCGTGGCCCAGCCAGGTCCCCTCCGGGGACGCGGCATGGGTGAACGTGTGGGTGACACCGGCGAGTTCGAGCGTGAGGTGATGCGGGGACAGTTCGATCAGCCTGGCCGTCTCCTTGCCGCCGGGCATCGGGGCCAGCGGGCCGCAGGCGCCCGTCGCGGGCTCCGGCGGCTGTGCGCCCTCCCCGACATGGCCGAACGTCAGCTCGGTGCCCGCCGGGCAGGAGCGCAGTGACACCTGCACCGGCTCGTGGCCCGGCAGCCGGAAGTGGCGCACCGTCCGGGCCGGGGTGCCGCCCAGCCGCCAGCCGCTCGCCACGGAGAACGGGTCCACCCAGCCGGAGCCGTCCACGGGGGAGGCGCTCACCGGGGAGGGCTGCCGCAGCAGCGCCGCCGCCGCGTACACCTCCTCCGGCACCCCCTCCGGCACCAGCCCGGCCACCTCGCGCTCCACCAGACCGGTGTCCAGATCGCCCGCCACCACCGCCGGGTGGGCGAGCAGCCGGCGCAGGAAGCCGGCGTTCGTCGAGACGCCGAGGATCACCGTGTCCGCGAGCGCCGCACGCAGCCGGCGCAGGGCGGCGGCGCGGTCGGGGCCGTACGCGATGACCTTCGACAGCATCGGGTCGTACAGGCTGCCGACCTCGCCACCCGTGCCGAGCCCGGAGTCCGTCCGTACGCCGTTGCCCTGCGGCTCGTGCAGCGCGAGCACCGTGCCGCCGGACGGCAGGAAGCCGCGGAACGGGTCCTCCGCACAGATCCGGGCCTCGATCGCATGGCCGGTGAGCTTTATGTCCTGCTGCTCGTAAGGGAGTTGCTCGCCCGCCGCGACCCTCAGCTGCCACTCCACCAGGTCCAGGCCGGTGATCAGCTCGGTGACGGGGTGTTCGACCTGGAGGCGGGTGTTCATCTCCATGAAGTAGTACGAGGCGGGGTCGTTGCCCGGGACGATGAACTCCACCGTGCCCGCGCCCACATATCCGCAACTGCGGGCCGCCTGGACGGCCGCCTCGCCCATCGCCGCCCGGGTCTCCTCGTCGAGCAGGACGGACGGCGCCTCCTCGATGATCTTCTGGTGGCGGCGCTGGAGCGAGCACTCGCGCTCACCGAGGTGGACCACGTTGCCGTGGGCGTCCGCCAGCACCTGGATCTCGATGTGCCGGGGCCGGTCGATCCACCGCTCCACGAGCAGCGTGTCGTCGCCGAACGAGGCCCGTGCCTCGCGCCGGGCGGCCGCGATCTCGTCCGCGAGCAGCGCCACGTCGCGTACCAGCCGCATGCCCTTGCCGCCGCCGCCCGCCGAGGGCTTCAGCAGTACGGGCGTACCGATCTCGCGGGCTGCGGTGTCCAGCTGGGCATCGGTGAGCCCGCTCCCGGACGAGCCCGGCACCACCGGGACCCCGGCCGCCGCGACCGTCTCCTTGGCCCGGATCTTGTCGCCCATCAGTGAGATGGCCTGGGCGGGCGGACCGATGAAGGCCAGCCCCGCCTCCGCGCACGCCCGCGCGAAGCCCGCGTTCTCGGCGAGGAATCCGTACCCGGGGTGGACGGCCTGTGCGCCGGTACGGCGGGCCGCGTCCAGCAGCGCGGGCACGCTCAGATAGCTCATCGAGGCGGGCGCGGGCCCGATCCGTACCGCTGTGTCGGCCTCCCGTACATGCCGGGCCTCCGCGTCCGCGTCGCTGAAGACGGCGACCGAACGGACGCCGAGTTCGCGCAGCGTACGGATGACACGTACCGCGATCTCGCCGCGGTTGGCGACAAGAACGGTGTCGAACATCGTCATCTGTTCCTCACATCCGGAAGACGCCGAAGCCGGGTGCTGCGGGGTCCCTTTGGGAAAGTGGAGCGTTGGCGCAAGCGGTCAGAGCGAGCCCCAGCACCTGCCGGGTCTCCATCGGGTCGATCACACCGTCGTCCCACAGCCGCGCCGTGGCGTAGTACGCATTGCCCTGGGTCTCGTACTGCTCACGGATCGGGGCCTTGAAGGCCTCCTCGTCCGCCGCGCTCCAGTCGTCGCCCAGCTGGTCGCGCTTGACCGTCGCGAGGACGGATGCGGCCTGCTCGCCGCCCATGACGGAGATCTTCGCGTTGGGCCACATCCACAGGAAGCGCGGTGAGTAGGCCCGCCCGCACATCGAGTAGTTGCCCGCCCCGTACGACCCGCCGACCACGACGGTCAGCTTCGGCACACGGGTGCAGGCGACGGCCGTGACCATCTTCGCGCCGTGCTTGGCGATGCCGCCGGCCTCGTAGTCCCGCCCCACCATGAAGCCCGAGATGTTCTGCAGGAAGACCAGTGGGATACCGCGCTGGTCGCACAGCTCGATGAAGTGGGCGCCCTTCTGGGCGGACTCGGAGAACAGGATGCCGTTGTTGGCGACGATCCCGACCGGGTGGCCGTGGATACGGGCGAAGCCGGTGATCAGCGTCGTCCCGTACTCCGCCTTGAACTCGGCGAACCGGGAGGCGTCCACCACCCGGGCGATCACCTCCCGTACGTCGTACGGCGTCCGGGAATCGACCGGGACGGCCCCGTACAGCCCGGCGGGATCGACCTTCGGCTCCTCGACCGGCTGCACCGACCACGGAAGCGCGCCGCGCTCCGGCAGCGTGGCGACGATGTTCCGCACGATCCGCAGCGCGTGTGCGTCGTCCTCGGCGAGATGGTCGGTCACCCCCGACGTACGGGAGTGCACCTCGCCGCCGCCCAGCTCCTCGGCCGTCACGACCTCGCCGGTGGCGGCCTTCACCAGCGGCGGACCGCCCAGGAAGATCGTGCCCTGATTGCGGACGATCACGGCCTCGTCGCTCATCGCGGGGACGTACGCCCCGCCCGCCGTGCACGAGCCCAGCACCGCCGCGATCTGCGGAATCCCGGCCCCCGACATCCGGGCCTGGTTGAAGAAGATCCGACCGAAGTGCTCCCGGTCCGGGAAGACCTCGTCCTGCATCGGCAGGAACGCCCCGCCCGAGTCGACGAGATACAGGCAAGGGAGCCGGTTCTCCAGCGCCACTTCCTGGGCGCGGAGGTGCTTCTTCACGGTCATCGGGTAGTACGTGCCGCCCTTGACGGTCGCGTCATTGGCGACGATCACGCACTCCCGGCCGCTGACCCGGCCGATCCCGGCGATCACCCCGGCCGCCGGGGCGGCGCCCCCGTACAGCCCTTCGGCCGCCAGCGGCGCCAGCTCCAGGAAGGGCGACCCGGGGTCCAGCAACGTGTCCACCCGGTCCCGGGGCAGCAGCTTGCCGCGCGCCACATGCCGGGCGCGGGCCTTCTCACCCCCGCCGAACCTGGCCGTGGCGAGCCGCTTGCGCAGCTCGTCGGCAAGCGCGTGATGCGCCGCCTCGTTGGCCTGCCAGGCCTCGGAGGCGGGATCGGCCGCGCTCGCCAGCACCGGTGCCTGCTGCATCGTGTCGAGCCCCCTTGCCCGTACCGCAGTGGTTAATGAGCGTTAACGTCTGACTCAAGGTTAACGACCGCTAACAGTCTTGTCCAGGCCGTTCGGCCGGTGCCCGCAGTGGTTGCGGCAGGTATCGGTCACGTACGTCCCGCAAAGGGCAGGGCCCGCGGTGGGCCCGGAATAATGACCCGCGCCGCTCCCGACCCGGAGCGGCACCGGTCGCGGTCCGACGAGGGCCGTGACCGAGCGAGTTGCCTGGCGTGTGTGGGCTCCGGTCGTCATGGCCGGGGACGTGTGACGGCCGACGGCCGATCGGGTGGGGGGAACCAGCAGATGACGCAGCAGTCGCAGTCGCAGTCGGTGCGAGGAGTGGGCGGGGGAGCGGCCAGGGGAGTGACCGAGAGGCCGCGCATCCTCGAAGTGGACGCCCTGCGCGGGTTCGCGCTCGCCGGGATCCTGGTCGTGAACGTCCTGACGACGGCCGGGCCCCCGGGTGCCAGGGGCGGGCTCGCGCATGTGCACGCGGCGGACGGGGCCGTGGAATGGCTGGTCGTTCTCCTCGCGCAGTCGAAGTTCTACCTGCTCTTCTCCTTCCTCTTCGGCTACAGCTTCACCCTCCAGATGGACTCGGCCGCCCGCGCCGGGGCGCGCTTCGTCCCCCGGATGTCACGGCGGCTGGCCGGACTCTTCGTGCTCGGGCTCGCGCACGCGGTGCTGCTCTACACCGGCGACATCCTCATGATGTACGCCCTGTGCGGACTGGTCCTGCTGGCCGCCCGGAACGCCGGGCCCGCGAAGGCCTGGCGGGCGGCGCTCTGGGTGTACGGCGTCGCCGGAGGGTTCCTGCTGCTCGTCGGTCTGGGCGCCGCCCTGTTCGATCCCGGTGACCTGAGCGAATCCGCCGCAGCGAAGGCCGAGCTGACCGCCGCCTACAGGGGTGGCTTCACCGAGGTCGTCGGTGCCAACATCAGGGCACTGCCCGACATCGTGGCAGCCCTTCCGCTGATGGGCGGTTATGTCGTCGCCGCCTTCCTCGTGGGGTTCGTGGCCGGCCGGCGGCAGTGGCTCGGAGCAGCCGCGCTCGCCGACCGGGCGCGGCTGCTCCGCATCTTTCTGACAGGTCTCGCCGTCGGAGTCCCCGGTGCGGTCTTCTCCGCGGCGGGGATGGCGGGGCCGCTGCCGGAGCGCTGGGAACTGTTCGGCCTGGCGGTCGGTCTGGCCGCGGCCCCGGCGCTCTCGGCCGCGTACGTCACGGGGCTGCTGCTGTGGTTCACCACGCCGAGCGGCGCCGCGACGGCCCGGGTCCTCGCGCCCGCCGGGCGGATGGCGCTGACCAACTACCTGACCCAGTCCCTCGTCATGGCCCTCGTCTTCACCGGGTACGGCCTGGGGCTGTACGGCCGCACGGGCGCGGCGGCGGCGGTCGGCGGGGCGCTCGTGCTCTACGCCTGCCAGCTCGCGCTCAGCGGGTGGCTGATGCGGCGCCACCGGCTCGGGCCCGTGGAGTGGCTGCTGCGCGCGGTGACGCTGTGGGCGCGGCCCGGGAAGGCGGGAGCCAGGAGGGTTTCGTAGTCGGGCGGACCGCGACCGCTGACGCAGGCGGCGTACGTGCGGCACAGCCGTGCCGGCCCGCGCGGCGCCGCGTTCGCCGAGAAGCGTGGTCACCTCTCGACTCGACCGGCTCGATGAATGTTGACACGTTGCAATCCGGTTAACGTTCGCTAACCCGACTGTCTAGAATCGAATCCATGACCACCAGGACGGACGCCCCCACCCGCCGCGAGCAGATCCTCAAGGAGGCTGCCCGCCTCTTTGCCGAGCGCGGCTTCCACGGCGTCGGCGTCGACGAGATAGGTGCCGCCGTCGGAATCAGCGGCCCCGGCCTCTACCGGCACTTCCCCGGCAAGGACGCGATGCTCGCCGAGCTGCTGGTCGGCATCAGTGAGCGACTGCTGGCGGGCGGGCAGCTGCGCGTGTCGGAGGACGCGGCCTGCCGGGACGGCTCCCCGCATGCCCTGCTCGACGCGCTCATCGAGGGCCATATCGACTTCGCCCTCGACGACCGCCCCCTGATCACCCTCCACGACCGCGAGCTGGACCGCCTCCGGGACGCCGACCGCAAGCGGGTCCGACAGCTCCAGCGGCAGTACGTCGAGGTGTGGGTGGAGGTGGTCCGCGAGCTGTATCCGGACCTGCCCGAGCACGAGGCCCGCGCCGCCGTTCATGCCGTCTTCGGCCTCCTGAACTCGACCCCGCACCTGGGCCGCCCCGACGCGCAGCCGGACCGTGCGGACACGGCGGCGCTGCTGCACCGGCTGGCGCGCGGGGCGTTCGAGGCGGCGGCCCGCGCGTAGGGCCTGGCCATGGGCCCGTCGGTGGGCGGCGTGATTTCTGCCCGGCCTTTGAATATATGAATTGATACGACAGGGAAGAAGCAGTCCCTCAAATTCCCTTCACTTTTCCGAGTGAGCTCCGCCGGTCGGAGTGTCGCGGTGACCCGCAGGCATATGGTTTGAGCTGTCTCGCCCACGCCTGATGGGAAATTAAATGAAAAGATGTCAGGTCTCGATCGTTGTCCCCTGTTTCAATGAGGACGAGGTGATCGAGGCATTTCACCATGCGTTGATCTCCGCCCTCGAGCCGACTCGGCGGACCTTCGAGATCTGTTATGTCGACGACGGCAGCAGCGACCGGACCAGGGCCCGGATCGGCTCGCTCGCCACCGCGGACCGACGGGTCCGCTACACCTCCTTCAGCCGCAATTTCGGCAAGGAGGCCGCCATGCTCGCGGGGCTGCGCATGTCCCGCGGCGAAGCCGTCGTGCTCATGGACGCCGACCTCCAGCATCCGCCCGAACTTCTCCCCCGCATGCTGGAGTTGCGCCGTCGCGGGTACGACCAGGTCGTCGCGAGGCGGGACCGGACGGGTGAAGGTGCCCTGCGTACCTTTCTCAGCGCCGCCTACTACCGGGCCATGGGCCGGTGCATGGACGTCGAGGTCGTCGACGGCGAGGGCGACTTCAGGCTGCTGTCACGCACCGCGGTGGACGCCGTACTCGCGCTGCCCGAGACCAACCGGTTCTCCAAGGGGATCTTCTCCTGGGTCGGCTTCGACACCGTCAGCTTCACCTACCAGAACATCCAGCGTGCGGCCGGGAGTTCGAAGTGGGGCAGCAGGCATCTGCTCAACTACGGGATCGACGGACTGATCTCCTTCAACAGCCGTCCGCTGCGCCTTGCGATCCACGTCGGCCTCGCCCTCGCGCTGGCGGCACTGGGATACGCCCTGTGGATCATCGCCGACGTTGTTCTGCACGGTGTCGCCGTACCCGGCTACACCACCCTGCTGACCGCCGTCGTGGCGCTCGGCGGCATCCAGCTCGCCACGCTCGGCATCATCGGCGAATACGTGGGACGCATCTACAGCGAGTCGAAACGCCGTCCGCATTACGTGGTGCGCGAAACGAACGAATCCCCGAACATTCCCCCGGTCGATATTCCACCCGATACGCCGGACGAGGTCCCTGTCGCTTCGCCCGCACCCGTGGTCGAGAGACCGGTGGCGGGGCACGCCGGGGCGACCGCGCTCGGGGCCGCCAGGTCCCGCACCGTACGCCAGTTCATCATTTTCGCGATGCTCGGGACCATCAATACGGCGGTGTATCTGGCGGTGTACGCCTCGCTGAACACCTGGATTCCCTATCTGGCCGCGCATGTCGTCGGATATGCGACCAGCATCGTGGGATCGTTCCTTCTCAACTCGTACATCACCTGCCGCACGAAGCCGACCTGGCACGCCTTCGTCCGGTATCCCCTGTCGAGCATCGTCAATCTCGTCCTCACCGGCGCCCTGCTCTACCTCGGCGTCAGCCGGCTGGGCCTGGACAAGAACATCGCCGCCGTGGCCGCGGGAATCCTCGCCACCCCCTTCTCGTTCCTGCTCGCCCGCTGGGCCATCGACTCCGGTGCCGCCCTGGCCCGCCAACGTGCCGTCTGACCGGGACGTGCCGGACACACCACACCTTGATCCCACACCGTCTGAACCTCTCGGCGCGCAAGACGCGAGCAACGTACGAAGGGCAGCAGCGCACATGACCGCTGACACCGCGAAAACCATTGGCACACAGCAGGAGAACGAGAAATCCCACCAACCGGAGAACCACCCCGGCCCCTCACGGCGACGGGCGACGATCTGGACGGCGGCCCTCACCCTGCTGCCGCTCGCCCTGCTCGGCGCGGCCTTCTGGATCGGCCGCCTGGTCCGCCCGGGCGGGGACGACTGGTGCTTCCTTCCGGTCGTACGCGACGAGGGCGCCTCCGGAATGATCGCGAAGTTCTTCTTCCACGACAACGGACGCGTGGCCAACGCGCTGCTGGTCGTCGCGTACGGGTCCTTCGGCGTCGCGGGCCAGCGGTGGTTCGCCCTGGTCAGCGGGATGCTCATGCTGGGCATCCTCTGGCTGCTGACCGCCTCGGCGCTCAAGAGGGCCGGGCTGACCGGGCCGCGCGGGCTCGCGCTGCTGGTGGCGGCGATGATGACGGCGGTCTTCCTTCTCGCGACGTCCAACACGTACAAGACGTTCTACTGGCCCGCCTCCTCCGTGTCGCACACCGTCGCACCGGTACTGGCCTGCGCCGCCGTGATCCCTCTGCTGCGCGCACGGACCAGGTGGGGACGAGCCTTCGCGCTGGGCACCGCATACGTGGGCGGGGTCTTCATCGGCGCGCTGTCGGAGGAGACGTCGGCCGTCGCGCTCGTCGTGCTGGCCGCTCTCCTGGTGATCAGCTGCTGGGCCCTTCCCGGTTCCGGCCGGACCCATGCGCGTATCTGGTGCGTGGTCGCCTTCGCCGGGGTCGCGGTCGGGGCGGTCATCCTGTACGTGTCGCCCGGCGCACGCGCCCGGCGTGAGCGGTTCGGCGCCGACACCGCCTCCGTGTTCGGCCCGGAGACGCTGACGGCGGCGCTGCGGGCGTTCGGGGAGATCCTGGGGACGATCTTCACGACCTGGCAGTACCTGGGAGCGGTCGCCGTCGGCGTACTGCTGGGACTGATGGTGCGCGGTGGTGAGCAGGGACCGGGCGGGCTCCTGCGGCGCAGGCCCCTCCTCGCGGTCCTCGTCGGATTCCTCGCCTTCCTGGTCTCCGGGTACCTCTGTACCCTCATCACCTACCCGGCCTTCGGGCAGAGTGTGGTGAGAGCGCCGCGCGTCTGGGGCGATTTCCTCCTGCTGTACGTGATGCTCCTGGTCGCCGTCGGCGCCCTGCTGGGACGGGCGCTGCGCAATCGCCGGTGGGGGATCAGCGCGCTGACGTCGGTGGCCGCCGGAGCCGTGTGTGCTGCGGCCTGCGTCGGTCTTGCCGTCCCGTTGTCCCAGCTGGAACCGAAGATGGACGTGCGCGCCCAGCGCTGGGACCGCCAGGACCGGTGGTTGAAGGCCCAGGCGGCGCGCGGCACCCAGGTGCTTCCGTACACACCGGTGTCGGTCAGCGGGATGGTGGAGCCGTTCGGCAATCAGGGCCGGAAGGTGTGGCCGGGGCAGTGCGTCGCCAAGTACTACCACCTCAAGAAGGTCACGTACTCGACCCGGCTTCCTTGAGCGGCCGGCGGGCCGGTCCGTGCGTTTCGCCGGGCAGCCGGCCCGTCCGTCGTGCAAGACACCCGGCACACTGCGCACACCTGACGGCACAATGGGTTCATGCCGATACCCAGCCGTGCCGCCCTCGTCGAACACCTCGTCCGTACGCGCATCGCCGGAGACGTCGCCACACCCCGCGACAACAACCTCTCCCACTACCGCAAGCTCGCCAACGGCGACCGCCACTACTGGCTGGGCCTGGAGCTCGGGGACCGGTGGCGCGACGAGCAGGACGTGCTGGCCGTGATGGCCGAGCGCTGCGGGGTCAGCGACGACCCGGAGCACCGGTTCGGACAGGACACCATCGACCCGGAGCTGACGGTCGACGCCCTGGAGCGGATGGCGGCACGGCTGCGGAAGGCGGCGGCGGGGGCACAGCGGGTGCTGTTCGCGACCGGGCACCCGGGCGGGCTCCTCGACGTGCACCGGCAGACCGCTCAGGCGCTGCGGGCGGCCGGCTGCGAGATCGTACGGATTCCCTCGGGGCTGGTGGCCGACGAGGGCATGGTGTTCCAGTTCGCGGACGTCGCGGTGCAGGAGCGCGGCGCGACGCTCTGGCACACGCACTCGCCCGCCCCGATGGCCGCGATCCTGGACGGTCTGGAGCGGGAGAGCCGGCCGCTGCCGGACCTGGTGGTCGCCGACCACGGGTGGGCGGGGTGCGCGGCGCAGCGCGGGCTGGACGCGGTGGGGTACGCGGACTGCAACGACCCGGCGCTGTTCCTCGGCGAGGCGGAAGGGACGCTCCAGGTGGCCGTACCGCTGGACGACCATGTGCTGGACCCGCGTTTCTACGACCCGCTGACGGACTATCTGCTGGACGCGGCGGGGCTGATCTGAGGCCGACTCGTCCGACGCCGATTGATCGGGCACCGACTGATCCGGCGCCCGATGCTCATCCGCCGGGCGGGCGCGAACCGGCTGCCCGGCGCTGCCGGCCCAGCCCCGGCGTCGGATCCAGATAGACCCGGCGGATCGACGGATACCGCTCCCGCAACTGCTCCTCGGCCTCCTCGCAGGCCCACTCGATCTGCTCCGCGCTCGACACGTCCCGGAAGTCGATCTTCGCTGCGATCAGGATCTCGGTCGGGCCCTGGATCAGCGTGGTCAGTTCCAGTACGTCGATGATGTGCGGGACGGAGAGCAGTTCCTCGCGGATGCCGGCACGCATCGCCTGCGGCACCGGCCGGCCGATCAGCAGCTGGGCGTTGGACCGGCCCAGCACCCAGGCGACGTACACCAGCAGCACCCCGATCAGGATCGACGCGACGCCGTCCCAGACCCCGGAGCCGGTCAACTGGCCGCCGAGCAGCCCGCCCGCGGCGAGCAGCAGACCCGCCAGCGCCGCCGAGTCCTCCATCACCACGGCCTTCACCGCGGTGTCGGGGGTGAAGCGGAAGTAGTGGGCGGTGGGCGCCCCCAGCCGCGCGGCCTCGCTGCGGACCTGCCGGAGCCCGGTACGCAACGAGTAGCCCTCAAGGAGGAAGGCCACGCCGAGCACGATGTACGAGACGAGCGGATCGCCGAGCTCCTCGCCCGTCGCGAGAGTGTGGATGCCGTCGTAGACGGAGAAGACCGCACCACCGACGAACGTGGCGACGGAGGCGAGCATCGCCCAGACGTAGCGCTCGGGGCCGTAGCCCAGCGGGTGTTCGGCGTCGGCGGGTTTCTCACTGCGTTTCAGGGCGGTGAGCAGCATCAGCTCGGTGACCGTGTCGGCGACCGAGTGCGCCGCCTCGGAGAGCATCGCGCTCGATCCGCTGATCAGTCCGGCGACGGCCTTGGCCACGGCGATGCCGAGATTTGCGGCCGCCGCGACGACGACCGTGAACAGGGACTCCCCACCACCAGCTTTCTCGTCACTCATGGTGGGGAGTATGTCCGAATTGACGGGCCGTGGCCTGTTCAGTCCGGGGGGACGGGTCAGTCCCGGGGGACGCGGACCACGCCCTCCTGGATGACGGTGATCGCCAGCCGGCCGTCCTGCGTGTAGATACGGGCCTGACCGAGCCCGCGCCCGCCGGACGCGGACGGCGACTCCTGGTCGTACAGCAGCCATTCGTCGGCCCGGAAGGGACGGTGGAACCACATCGCGTGGTCCAGGCTCGCGCCGACCACGTCGCCGACCGCCCAGCCGCCGCGCCCGTGGGCGAGGAGCACCGAGTCGAGCAGCGTCATGTCGGAGACGTACGTCGCCATGCAGACATGCAGCAGCGGGTCGTCCGCGAGCTTGCCGTTGGTGCGGAACCACACCTGGGAGCGGGGCTCGCGCGGTTCGCCGACCGTGCCGAAGGGCGGCGCGTCCACGTACCGCAGGTCGACGGCGGCCCGTGCCTCGATCAGCCGGTCCACGACACCCGGATCGCTGAAGCGGTCCGCGTACCGGGGCAGCATCTGCGCGGCCGTGGGCAGCGTCTCCGGGTCCGGGGCGGGCGGCATGTCCGCCTGGTGCTCCAGGCCCTCCTCGTACGTCTGGAAGGACGCCGAGAGATGGAAGATCGGCTGGCCGTGCTGGACGGCGACGACCCGACGGGTGGTGAAGGAACGGCCGTCACGGATGCGGTCGACGCTGTAGACGATCGGCGCGCCCGGGTCGCCCATCCGCAGGAAGTACGAGTGCAGGGAGTGGGCGGTTCGGTCGGCCGGGACGGTACGGCCTGCGGCGACCAGGGCCTGGGCCGCGACCTGGCCGCCGAAGACGCGGGGCACGACCGCCGAACGGCTCCTGCCCCGGAAGATGTCCCGCTCGATCTGCTCCAGGTCGAGCAGATCGAGCAGGGAGTCAAGTGCTGAGCTCATGGAGGGAACGTAACCGCTCTTACAGGCCCATGGACTTGGCGATGATCGACTTCATGACCTCGCTGGTGCCGCCGTAGATGCGGTTGACCCGGTTGTCCGCGTACAGGCGGGCGATCGGGTACTCGTTCATGTAGCCGTAGCCACCGTGCAGCTGGAGGCAGCGGTCGATGACGCGGTGCGCGACCTCGGTGCAGAACAGCTTCGCGGAGGCGGCCTCGGCGGCGGTCAGCTCACCGGCGTCGTGGGCCTCGATGGCGCGGTCGCAGACGGCCTCGGCGGCGTCCACCTCGGCCTGGCAGGCGGCCAGCTCGAACTTGGTGTTCTGGAAGGACGCGACGGTCTTGCCGAAGACAGTGCGCTCCTGTACGTACTGCTGGGCGAACCGGACTGCGGCCTTGGCCTGCGCGTACGCGCCGACGGCGATGCCGAGGCGCTCCTGCGGCAGGTTCTGACCGAGGTAGGAGAAGCCCTTGTTCTCCTCGCCGAGGAGGTCCTCGACCGGCACCTTGACGTCGACGAACGCCAGCTCGGCGGTGTCGGAGGTGCGCAGGCCCAGCTTGTCGAGCTTGCGGCCGACCGAGTAGCCCTCGGCCTTGGTGTCGACGACGAGGAGGGAGATACCGAAGCGGCGGTCGTCCTCCTTCGGGGCGGCGGTACGGGCGCAGACGATCACCCGGTCGGCGTGGACGCCACCGGTGATGAACGTCTTGGCGCCGTTGAGGATGTAGTGCGTGCCGTCCTCGGAGAGCTTGGCGGTGGTCTTCATGCCGGCCAGGTCGGAACCGGTGCCCGGCTCGGTCATGGCAATGGCGTACATCGTCTTGCCGGTGACGAAGTCCGGCAGCCAGCGCTTCTTCTGCTCCTCGGTGGCGTACGCCTTGATGTACGGCAGGCAGAGCAGGACGTGCACGCCGGAGCCACCGAAGTTGACGGCCGCGCGGGCGCACTCCTCGGAGATGATCGCCTCGAACTTGAAGGACTCGACCCCGGCGCCGCCGAACTCCTCCGGCACCTCGATGCCGAATATGCCCAGCTCGGCGAGCTTGTAGTAGAAGTCGCGGGGCACCTGGCCGGCCGCGAACCACTCGTCGTAGACGGGGGTGACCTCGGCCTCGATGAAGGCGCGGATGGTCTCCCGGAACGCCTCGTGGTCCTCGTTGAATACCGTACGGCGCACGGGGTGCCTCCTTGGTCAGCTTCGGGCGGGATTCGGCCGGACTGGCTAAGCGCTTGCTCAGTCCTGGTCAAAAGTTACCCGGCGGTCACCGAAGCTGTCCAGGGTGATGCTCAGCACGCCCGCGCGGAGCATCCGGCCGCGGACGCGCAAGAGCCCTTCCCGGCCGGCGGCCGGGAAGGGCTCTTGCGCTGCCTCCGGTCCCTACTGGGGCTTGAAGGAGCGGATCTGGTAGTTCCCCTGGAGGTTGCCGCCGCTTCCGGCAGGGGTGGATCCGACCCGGGCGTTGTAGTTGGTCTGCGTGTAGTACTGAACGCGGTGCCCGGTCGCGTTCCACACGGAGCGGACGTTCTGGCCCCGCTGGATGAAGGAGCAGTCGTCGGCGGTATTCGCCCGCTTCTTGTCCGACCACTGGCAGCGGGTGCCACCTCCGTTCCAGTCGCTGTAGATACAGAAGTACCCGGGGCTGCAGTTGTAGGAAGCCCTGGCGCTCTCGACGGCGGCGTTCTGGACGGTGGCGGTTTCGACGGCGGCGTTCTCGGCTGCTGTGGCTGCGGCGGGTCCGGCGCCGAGCCCTAGGGTCAAGGCGATCGAGGTGGCGGCGAGCGCGGTGATGCGGTTCATGGCGAAGTCCCTTCATTCCCATGTGTGATGAAGCGGGCACTCTTGGTGATCACCACCGTGTCACGGCTGTTGCCGCAGAAGCCAGGGCGGAGGGAGGGGCGCCCGAAGCGTGCGTCACGGTTCGGGGCGCCCCTGTGTACACCGGCGCGCACGTTCGCCGTTCGCCTGCCCGGACCGCGGGGTCATGGGGGCAGGCTTCACGGGATCACCGAGTGCGGTAGGCGTCGATGACGGTCTGGGTGAGGGTGTTCCCATCGGTGTCGGTCAGCGCGGCGCGCAAAGAGACGCCGGTGCCCGCGCGCGGGTTGTGGATCTCGACGGCGCCCCGCTCGACCGGGACCCGGGTCCACGAAGTGCCGCCGTCCACGGATACGGAGACCGCCACCGAACTCGCGCGGCCCGAACAGCCCCGTCCCCGGTCCGCCTTTGCTGTGGTCCGGGGACGGGACGTTCAGGCGGGGAAGTTGTCGTCCTTGACCGCGTCGACGAAGGCTGACCAGCCGACTGCCGGGAAGACGAGGGCGGGGCCGTGCGGGGCCTTGGAGTCGCGGACGGGGACGCCGGAGGGGTGACCGTCCAACACCTCGACGCAGCTGCCGGATTCGCTTCCGCTGTGCGACGACTTGCGCCAGCCGCTGAGCGTCGATGCGTCCAGGACGGTGCGGTCAGTCATGGTGTGCGTATTCCTTCACTGTCGCCCTTAGCAGGGCTTGTGACTCCTTCAGCGGCAGGGCGTCGCTCAAAGCGAGATCGTAGCGGCTCTGCAACTGCCTCACCACGGACGGAGAGTCATGCACCTTCCCCATGCGTAGGGCCTCGCTGTACGCCACGGGTGGTTGGTCCTCGAACCACATCAAGGTGAGCATGCTCTCCATGAGCGGGTGAAAGCCCAGCGCGAAGGGCAGCACGTGCACACGGATCCGCTCGGTCTCGGCCAGCCGGACGATGTGCATGAGCTGCTCCGCCATGACGTCCGGCCCGCCTACGGGGCGATGCAGCACCGCCTCGTCAAGCAACGCCCAAACTACGGGCGTCACCGGATTATTCAGGATCTTGGCTCGTTCCAGGCGTGTGACGACGTGCTTGTCACGCTCTTCGTCGCTCTTGGGCGGGAACGCCGGGCCGAGTACCGCGCGAGCGTACCTCTCCGTCTGAAGGATGCCGGGCACGAAGTTCAGAGCGAACTCCCTGATCATCGTGGCCTGCTGTTCGAGCTGGCGCGCGGGCTCGAAGAAGTCGGCGATCGTGCCGTCATTCTTGCCCGGCAGGAAACTGCTCAGTACGTTCCCTGTGTTGAGGGCTTTGTCCAGGCGTCGGGCGTCTTCCTTCGACGGGATGCGGCGCCCCGCCTCGATGTGTGAGATGTGCGAGCGCGTCATGATCGCCGCGTCGGCCAGCTCCTGCTGTGTCAGTCCGGCCGCTTCCCGCTGTGCCTTCAACCAATCGCCATAGGTATTACTCATGGTCAACTCCCGTGCGCCAAAGGGCCTGTCACCTGGAACCCCCTGGCGAGCCTAGTCCGCACCGTCTCACTCTGTGAGTGGATCGCTGCGTACCGCTACGCGATCCTCGATCAAGACAACGGAGTTGGCGACATGATGCAATGCATGGCCCGGTGGCGGGTGTTGTGGCCGGCGGTGCCGGCATGAACGGCGGCCGGTACGGCGCTCTGCGACTGCTGCCGTGGGCCAGTCCGGAGGGCAAGCCCTGTTACGTCGACTCGGACGGGACCGGGTACATCTCCCGGCTCGCCGACGACATGGAGGCGGTGCAGCTCTCCATGTCCGTGGAGCTTCTCGACCACGCCGCCGACATACTGGCGGATCAGCGGGTCACCAACGCGCAACTCCGGTTCCTCGCGGCCCGGATGGCCGAGGCGTTGCGCGACGTCCACCGGATCGCAGAGAGCCGAGGGGCCAGGATCCCCGTGCCCTCATGCGGGGACGTTGCGACGGAGGCCTGAGCCGGCGGGCTCAACGGTGCCGAGGGCGAACCTTGTGACACCGTCCGCACGCCCCTGTTCGGTCTCAGGTGGGGAATTCGCCCAGCCATGAGTGCTGGAGGAGGTGTTTGGGCAGGTATTCGGACTCGACGTCGATGGGGAGTTTGCCGTCGTAGGCGAGGCAAGCGATGGCCAGTGGGCCGAGGGCGATGCTGCCGTCGATGTCGGTCTCCCGTTCTTCGTTCAGCGTCCAGTACACCTGGTGCAACTTCAACGCTTCCACCAGGGCTGGGCTGAAACCCTGCTCATCTTTGGTGACGAAGTGATAGAAGAGGTTGATCGGCGGATAGAGCTGGCCTTGGAGCATGTCCAGTGGCGCGATCCGTGCCACTGAGGGGTCCGACATCTGGAGCGCGGCGGTGAGTTTTTCCACCAGCCCGGGCCGTCGCAGCCAGTACGTCTGCAGGGTGTCGACCCAGTGGTAGATGTACTCGTCGTACTGCCCTTCCGGAGAACGCAGGCGCTCCAGCGGGATCTCACACAGTTGGGTCATGCGCTGCTGCTCACGGCAGATGACCGCCAGCCAGAAGGCCGTCAACCAGTTCCCCGCGTCGGCGGACGACCGCGGACCCACGGCTGCCGGAACGGTCCGCAACTTCCGATTGATACGGCACTCGACGGACCCTTCGCTCGCACCGGTCACGGCGAAAAATGCCGAGCCCAGTTGCATCGCGTTGACCGTCGCCTCCCACGTCTCTGCGTTCGCCGCTCGTGGATCGATGACACAGTGAGCGTGCAACGCCAAGACGGCAGCGTCGAATGTGGAGTTGATCACCTCTGTCGACTCTTCAAGACGGTCGATGCCCTTGGCCAGGTGCTCATCCAGCCGCTCCGCGAACCGCTCGGCATCGGGTCCTCCCGGCATGTCATGTCGGGCAATAACTACGGTCACGGAAGACTCCCCTTGCTGATGTCGAACCGTCGGTACTGGAGTCCAGTGTATGTCCCTGCGTTCTTCTCGCCCTTGACGAGGACGTATTCCAACTTACCGTCTGTCAGTGCCTTCTCCAGGGCTTCCACGACCTCGAATTCTCCTCGCTTTCTCATGACTCGAATGATGTCGACGAAGTATTCCTGGCTTCCCTGAGACACTTGCCTACCGCCCCGCAGGGTACGCCTTCCGAGTTCCGTTCCCGGACTGCTCTTGGCCTCGATGACGACAACTCGGCCGTCCTCGTGCGTCCACACCTGATCAAATTGGTCATTGCCGCTCTTCGGGCCGAGGAGGGTCTCCTTCGTGAAGCCCGGATGATGCTCGGCGACGTAGTGGTACTCGGCCGCTTTTTCGCCGAGCGCTTCTGCGGCGTCTCCCATCTGGGTGTGGGACTCCTTGTACGCCCCTCTTGCCTCTGCCCAGAGGCCGCCGGATTCGAGCGTGCCCTGGGCTTCGTGGACCCTGCCTGTCTCCGCCTTCCATTTCTCGACCAGGTTGTCCCACTGGATGGCGAAAAAGCGTTTCTTTGCGGCCTCGTTAAGGATCTTTCCCCTGGCGGGGCTTGTGAGTGTATCCGCGCCCACTCGGATGTATTCCGCGTCGAGGAAATGGGGCTCGGGGGGCGCAGGCGCGTCCTTGGCGCGAATCCACGGGTCGTTCTCCGACAGCCGGGTGAGCTGAGGTGGAGTGAACCCGCTTACGTCGTGCCTCTCCAGTCGTATGCGCGTGCCGTCCTTCTTATAGTAGTGCTCGAAGTAACCCGGCTCTTCATTCGCGCGGTATACCTGGATTTCCTCGATCTGCTCCAGCGTGAGCGAACCACGAGCACCGTAGGGGTTGTGGCCTTCGCGCATGAAGCTGGGGCGCGGCACGGGTCGTCGTTGCGGCGGGACCGTTCCGTCGCTGGTGTGGGCAGCATCGCCGAGGCCGCCGGTGCCCGGGTTCCCGGGGTGGCCGGGCAGGCCGTTGACAGCTGTGGAGCCGTCGGGCACGTCGTGGCCGGTGGCGGGGCCTGTGCCCGGCGTCTCGGTGCGGCTGAGGGGCACGTTCTCGCCCAAGTTGCCGCCGGGCACGTTGTGGCCCGAGTTGCCGCTGGGGGCGCTGTTATCCAGGTGGTTGCTGGGCATGTTGCCGCCGACGCCGCCGCCGGGTGTGTGGTCGGCTCCGCTGCCCGGCAGATGGTTGCCCGCTTTTCCAGCGGGCCCGCCGCCTGGGATGTCCTCCCCGACCCGCCCGAGGTCGCCCAGGTCGTTGCCGAGCCTGCCGCCTGCACGGATGGCGTCGTCCGCGTTCCCGCCCGCGTTGACCAGGGCCGGTTCGCGCACCGGGGTCGGGGTCTCCACGCGAGGGTTTTTCCCCGCCTGGTTGGCGTGTTGGGCGATGCTGCCGTCCTCGTTGTAGAGGTTGCCGTCGCGGTCCATGTACGGCGCGCCCTCGTCGAAGGGTGACTTGACCGTGCCCTCCGGCAGTGCCACAGCTCCGTCCGGGAGTTTGACCGTGCCGTTGGGGAGTGTGACTGCCCCGTCCGGGATCGTCGCGCCCTGGGGGAGGTTGATCGTGCCGTCGGGGAGTCTGACCGCGCCCTCGGGCAGGGTGATGATGTTGTCGGGGAGTGGCGGGAACTCGACGCGGCCCATGCCCTTGAGTCCGGCCAACACGTCGCTGATCTTCATCAGTCCCGCGCCCGCGCCTTTGAAGACGTAGGTCATGGGGTCGACGATCCGGCCGGTCTTGCCTGCGAAGGACAGTGCCTTGGCTGCCATGCCGGCCTTGCCCGCGCCCGCTACCGCGCCGCCGGTGCCGCCGGTGAAGACGGTGGTCAGGACGTTGAAGGTGACGGCGCCTGCGGCTCGGGAGGGGTTGTTGCCCCATTGGTCCCAGGCCACCAGTGCTTTGCCGGTTTCCTTCATCGCGGTGCGTGAGTCCCTTATCCAGGAAGGGAGTTTGTCGTCGGGGAGTGCCCAGAAGGCGGCGTTCACACCGGGGATGATGGCGATCGCTACTCCGGTGGCGAGTTTGGCCAGGCCGGTCCATGCCTGTTTTGCGGCGTCCCAGCCGTCGACGCCGAACAGGGTGCCCAGTCCCTTGATGGTGCCCCAGACGCCGTCGACGACGAAGCCCTTGCCGAAGTCGTAGGCGTGCTCCCACACCTGCCACCAGGGAGTCGATTCCTCGACTGCGTCTCCCCAGGGCAGGCTTTTCGCCTGCTTGAGGGCTTCGGCGTCGTAGCCGTACATGCCCTCCTTGGTGGAGCCGTCGTTCGTCTTGAGTGCCTTGCCTCCGACCAGGGCGACGATCTTGGCGTGGCAGGCGCGTTCCACCTCCTGGAAGGCGGCCCAGACCTCGGCTATCTCGTTGCGGCGATGGTTGTTCTCCTCGACCAGATCGCCGTCTTCGCGCCACTCGTCGTCGCCGTCGACCTTGACGCGGAAGGCAACGGCTTCCCGCTTGAGCTCCTTGAGCTTCTCGACCAGCGGGTAGGCGTCGTCCGAGTAGGTGCCCAGCGCACCGGCGATGACGCACAGATCCGAGCTCAGAGTGAGCCCGGTGTCCGCAACCGGCTTGGTCGTGGCGAACAGTTGCTCCGCCTCGGGCGCCTTGTAGAAGGCGCTCAGTCCGCCGAAGCTGGTGTGGACGTCACCGGCGGCCGTCGCGATCTTCGCGCCGCTGCCCGACAGCGCGGTCACCTTCGTGTCGAGCAGGGCCAGGTCACCGGTGAAGACCGGTATCCCGACCGGGTCGACCGGAGCGGTGCCGCTCACCTGTGTCCCCCGGCGTCCTTGAGGAGATCCAGCCGTACGGCCTTCGCCGCGTTCTGCGCGTGCTCGGCGGCTTCCAAGTCGCCCTCGCAGTACGCGTTCGTGGCTTCGACCGCGCCCAGGACGGCCGCCTCGATGCGCTCGGCCATCGCCGTGAAGTCCTTCTGGCGCTCTCCGAGGTACTCGCCCAGCGCCGCGGCCACCGGCCCCATCGCCTTCCGTGACAACGGCGCCTTCCCCGGTGCCACCGGGCCCTGCAGAGGCGTGGCTGCCTGCGGGCCCGGCACGGCCGTACCCGCCGCCTGCGCAGCCTCCGACATGGTCGCCATCAGTGCGGTCAGGGCCTTCTCCAGGTCCCCGGCATGTGTGCCGGTGACCTTCAACTGGCCCTGCACCCCCTGCGGTCTGATGTCCCACGCCACCATGCGAGAGCCCCCTGTACGCGTGCTGATCCGTCTCGTTGTCACCACTCGGCCGGTTCCGGTGCCTCACGCTCGGACTTCCGGTGGTTGAACAACCGTTCGCCTGGTCATCTTTATCAACCCGGGCATCACTGGTGCAATCAGCAAATCGGCAATCGGCCAACCCCGGCTTGCTCATGACCTGGTATCGGGTGTCGGCGCGGGCGCATCCCGGACGCCGCATCAGGCGTTTGCAGTCACTTGATGAATGCTGTTCACCGCTGCCGCAGCGCGAACCACAGTTCCGTCCGTACGTCCATGTCGTCCAGGTCCGCGTCCAGCAGCGTCGCGCAGCGGGCGATGCGTTGGCGGACCGTGTTGCGGTGGACCTGGAGGGCCGTTGCCGTGCGGTCCCAGCTGCCGTGGAGACTCAGCCAGCAGCGCAGGGTCTCGGTCAGGGGCTCGGTGAGCGGGGCGAGGAGGGCGCGGGCGTGGGCCTCGGCCTGGGCCGGGGGGATCAGGGCGGCCAGGCCCGCTCCGGTGTCGGTGTGGTGGTGGGCCAGTGGGGTGCGGGTGGCCACGGCTCGGCCCAGGGCGCGGGACGCCTGGCCGTCGGCGAGATCGAGGGCCGTGATGGGTGCGGGGGCGGAGGCGCCGAGCGTCCAGCCGGGCTGCGGGGTGATCCGGTCGCCGCCGGGGACCAGCACCCTGACGGCGTCGCCGCCCCGGCCCGCGTCGACCAGGGCCGAGCCCAGAGCGGCGCCCAGTGCGCCGGCGGTCAGCGGGTCGACCGGGGCGTCGCCGCTGCGGCGCGCGTGCACCACCGTCCACTGCTCGGCGCCACCGAGCAGCGGGGCGACATCCTGCGGGTCCGTACCCAGCAGCATCCGTACGAGCGCGGCCGACCGGCCCGCCGCGTCGGCGCCCTGATGCGGGGCGGCCAGCAGGGAGAGCAGGACGACCGCGACCCCGGCGATCGTGTGGTCGCCCGCCTCGCGCCGGTCCGTCGCCAGCGCCAGGACGAGGCCCTGGCCGCCGCCCAGTGCGTACGCGGACAGGTGCGCGTCCCGCACCGTGTCGGTGGCGGACGACGGGGCGGGGCGCGTCACGGCGGAGACCACCCGGGTGAGCCGGGCCAGCGCCGCCCCGATGTCGGCTGCCGGGCAGCGGCCCGCCGCGTGCAGCTCCTCGCCCTCCGCGGAGAGCAGCACCGCCCGGCCCTCCAGCTGGGCCGCCAGCTGGTGCAGCACCGCGGGGATCGGGTCGGGCCGGGCCGCCGCCGTGGCCAGGGCCTGCTGGGCGCGGGTCACCCGGCGCAGCTCGCGGTGCCGGGCCTCGGCCATCAGTCGCCACACCGCCCGGGCGATCGCCGTGAACGGGGTCTCGGGCGGCACCTCCACCAGCGGCAGACCATGCCGGTCGCACGCCTCGATCAGTGCCTGCGGCACCGTGTCGAACACCGGCGCCACCCCGAAACCGAGCGCCGCCGCCCCCGCCTCCACCAGCCGGGCCACATAGGCGTCCGGGTCCTTGAGCAGCACCCCGGCGCTCAGCAGCAGCTCACCACCGAGCAGATACGGGTACGGGTCGGCCATCTCCGAGGTGTGCACCCACAGCAGATCCGCCTCGGCCGGCCCCGCGATCCGGTGCAGCCCGAGATCCTCGCGGGACAGCAGTTCGGTGAGCGGGATCGGGGGAGTGGGAGGAGAGGGGGGAGCGGGCGGGGTGAGCCCGGCCGAGGCTTCAGGCATGGACGGTCCATCCATCGGTGACTTCAATTATGGATGAAACGTACACTTCAGCGTTGCTTGCGGGCCACCTACCGTCTTCACCACGTACGACGTGCGCACATGACTGAAACGGAGGAAGCCCATGGCTGTCGACTACGCGGTGATCATCGTCTATCTGGCCGGCATGCTCGCCATGGGCTGGTGGGGCATGCGCCGCGCCAAGTCCAAGAGCGAATTCCTGGTGGCGGGTCGCCGCCTCGGCCCCTGGATGTACTCCGGCACGATGGCCGCCATCGTCCTCGGCGGCGCCTCCACCATCGGCGGCGTCGGCCTCGGGTACCAGTACGGACTCTCCGGCGCCTGGATGGTCTTCACCATCGGCCTCGGACTGCTCGCCCTGTCCGTCTTCTTCTCGGCGCGCATCGCCCGGCTCAAGGTCTACACCGTCTCCGAGATGCTCGACCTGCGCTACGGCGGCCGGGCCGGGCTCATCTCCGGTGTCGTCATGTGGGCGTACACGCTGATGCTCGCGGTCACCTCGACCATCGCGTACGCCACCATCTTCGACGTCCTGTTCGACATGAACCGGACCGTCGCGATCATCCTCGGCGGCGCCATCGTCGTCGCGTACTCGACGCTCGGCGGCATGTGGTCGATCACGCTCACCGACATGGTGCAGTTCGTCGTCAAGACCATCGGTGTGCTGCTGCTCCTGCTCCCCATCGCGGTGATCAAGGCGGGTGGCTTCAGCGAGATGAAGGCCAAGCTGCCCACCGAGTACTTCGACCCGCTGGGCATCGGCGGCGAGACGATCTTCACGTACGTGCTGATCTACACCTTCGGCATGCTGATCGGCCAGGACATCTGGCAGCGGGTGTTCACCGCGAAGAGCGACCGGACGGCGCGCTGGGGCGGCACGGTCGCCGGTACGTACTGTCTGGTGTACGCGATCGCCGGCGCCGTCATCGGCACCGCCGCCAAGGTCCTGTACCCGAAGCTGCCCAGCGCGGACGCCGCGTTCGCCACCATCGTCAAGGACGAACTGCCGGTGGGTGTACGAGGGCTGGTCCTGGCCGCCGCACTGGCCGCGGTGATGTCCACGTCCTCCGGTGCGCTGATCGCCTGCGCCACCGTCGCCAACAACGACATCTGGTCCCGACTGCGGGGCGTGGTGTCGCGGGGCGGCGGCGAGGAGCACGACGAGGTGAAGGGCAACCGGGCCTTCATCCTCATCATGGGTGTCGCCGTCATCGCCATCGCCATCGCGCTCAACAACGTGGTCGAGGCCCTGACCGTCGCGTACAACCTGCTCGTCGGCGGGCTGCTGGTGCCGATCCTGGGCGGTCTGCTGTGGCGCCGGGGCACGGCGGCAGGTGCGCTGGCCTCGGTGGCCGTCGGTGGCCTCGCGGTGATCGGCCTGATGGCGTCGTACGGAATCCTCGCCAACGAACCGGTCTACTACGGCCTGCTGTCCTCGCTGGTGGTGTACGTGGTCGTCTCGCTGGCCACCAAGCCGACCGACTCGGCTGTGCTGGCCGCCTGGCGCGAGCGGCTGGCGGGGCGGGGCGGCGAGACCACGGAGACCGCCCCGGAGCCGGTCACCGCGTAAGGCGTTGTCCGCACGCGCCGGACGGGCTTGATTTCGAATATCGTACGAACGCCCACAAAGCGTGCAGCACCCCGCGTCACCACGCGTCACCACGCATCGCAACAAGAAAGGCACCCCCATGAGCAGCAACGAAACGCCGCGCGGTCCGATCGACTCCTCCCGCGTCCCGCGGTACGCCGGACCCGCGACGTTCGCCCGGCTGCCCCGCCTCGACGAGGTCCCCGCCGCCGATGTCGCCGTCGTCGGCGTGCCCTTCGACACGGGGGTCTCCTACCGCCCCGGTGCCCGCTTCGGCGGCAACGCGATCCGTGAGGCGTCGCGCCTGCTGCGCCCGTACAACCCGGCGCAGGACGCCTCGCCGTTCGCCCTCGCACAGGTCGCCGACGCCGGTGACATCGCCGCGAACCCGTTCAACATCAACGAGGCCGTCGAGACGATCGAGGCCGCCGCCGACGACCTCCTCTCCACCGGCGCCCGCCTGATGACGCTCGGCGGCGACCACACCATCGCGCTGCCGCTGCTGCGTTCCGTCGCTAAGAAGCACGGCCCGGTCGCCCTGCTGCACTTCGACGCACACCTCGACACCTGGGACACCTACTTCGGTGCCGAGTACACCCACGGAACCCCGTTCCGCCGGGCCGTCGAGGAGGGCATCCTCGACACCTCCGCCCTCTCCCACGTCGGCACCCGCGGCCCGCTCTACGGCAAGCAGGACCTGGACGACGACGCGAAGATGGGCTTCGGCATCGTCACCTCCGCCGACGTCATGCGCCGCGGTGTCGACGAGGTCGCCGACCAGCTGCGCCAGCGCATCGGCGACCGGCCGCTCTACATCTCCATCGACATCGACGTCCTGGACCCGGCGCACGCCCCCGGCACCGGCACCCCCGAGGCCGGCGGTCTGACCTCCCGCGAACTCCTGGAGATCGTCCGCGGGCTGTCCTCCTGCAACCTGGTCTCCGCCGACCTGGTCGAGGTCGCCCCCGCGTACGACCACGCCGAGATCACCTCCGTCGCGGCCTCCCACACGGCGTACGAACTGACGACGATCATGTCCCGCCAGATCGCAGAGGCCCGTACGAAGTGAGCCACGACCACCACGACGAGCGCCCGCAGCTCACTCTTGAGCAGATCGCGGCCGCCCTGACCCCCCCTGGCGGACGCAACGGCGGCGACCTCGTCGTCGAGACCCTCCAGGGCCTCGGCGCGACCACGGTCTTCGGCCTGCCCGGCCAGCACGCGCTGGGCATGTTCGACGCGCTGCGCCGCTCGGCCCTGACGTACATCGGCCTGCGCGTCGAGAACAACGCCGGCTTCGCCGCCGACGCGTACGGCCGGATCACCGGGGAAGTGGCGCCTCTGCTGCTCTCCACCGGGCCGGGGGCCCTCACCTCCCTCGCCGCGCTCCAGGAGGCGGCGACGGCCTCCGCTCCCGTGCTGGCCATCTCCAGCCAGATCCCGACCGCGGGTCTGGGCGGCGGACGCCATGGCTACCTGCACGAACTGAGGGACCAGAAGGCGTCGTTCCGCGACATCGTGAAGTCGGTCCACACCGTCCGTACGGCCTCCCAGATCCCGTCGGCGATCGCCGCCGCCTGGGAGTCCGCGCTGAGCGCCCCGCACGGCCCGGTCTGGATCGAGATCCCGCAGGACGTACTCCTCGCCGAGACCACGCTCCCCGTCGTCACGGCGATGGACGCCGCCCCGCCCGTCCTGCACCCCCGCCCCGAACTGGCCGCCGTGGCAGCGCACCTGCTGTCGAACGCCGAGCGTCCGGCGATCATCGCGGGCGGCGGAGTCGTACGCTCCGACGCGTCCGGCAAGCTGCTCGCGCTCGCGGAGAAGCTCGACGCCCCGGTCGTCACCACCTTCGGTGGCAAGGGCGCCTTCCCGTGGGAGCACCCGCTCTCGCTCCAGTCCTGGCTGGAGGACCGCCACACGACGGACTTCCTGGAGTCCGCCGACGTGCTGCTGGTCATCGGCTCCGGACTCGGTGAACTCTCCTCGAACTACCACACGTTCGCCCCGCGCGGTCGCGTCATCCAGATCGAGGCCGACGCCGGCAAGCTGGAGTCCAACCACCCCGCACTCGGCATCCACGCCGACGCCCGTGAAGCCCTGGCCGACCTCCTCGATGCGGTCGACCGCCGCGAGGACCCGTCGGCGTCCCACCGTGTCCGTACGGTGCTCGAAGCGGTACGGGACAGGATCGCCGGCCAGGAACTCACCCTGGAGCAGCGGCTCATCGCCTCGGTCCGCCGGGCGCTGCCCGACACGTCCCCGAGCTTCTGGGACATGACGATCCTCGCCTACTGGGCGTGGTCCGCCTTCGACGCCCGCCACCCGAACACGATGCACTCGGCCCAGGGCGCGGGCGGTCTCGGCTACGGCTTCCCGGCCGCGCTCGGCGCGGCGGCGGCCGACCGTACGAAGCCGGTCCTGGCGGTCTCCGGCGATGGCGGCGCGATGTACTCGATCGCGGAACTGGCCACGGCCCGCCAGTACGACCTCCCGGTCACCTGGCTGATCGTCGACGACGGCGGCTACGGCATCCTGCGCGAGTACATGACGGGCGCGTTCGGCGAGGCCACGGCGACAGAACTCTCCCGCCCCGACTTCGTCGCCCTCGCCGAGTCCTTCGGCGTACCGGCGGTCCGTACGACCCCCGAGACGCTCGCCGACGACCTGGCGAAGTCCCTCGCGGAGCCGGGCCCTTCGGTGGTCGTGCTCCCGGCCCTGCTGAGGATGTTCGAGCCGACGCATCTGTGACGCATCCGTAGGGCGCCAGCCCGCTGCCCACCCGCGCATCCGGTCGCCCCGGACACGCGGGTGGGCTCATTTCTTCGGCGGGTGTTCCTTCGCGATGAGCGCCGCCTGATCCTCCAGACCCCGGCGAAACTCCAGCCGCTCGTCGCCCTCGAGTCTGCTGGGCACGTCCTTGGCCGGCGGCAGGAAGTCGGGGATCGACCGGAAGACCGGGTCGGCCGCCGCCCCCTGGCCGCGTATCCGCGCCTGTACCAAGTAGTGGCCGACCTCCCGCAGAGGGTCTCTGAGAATGGGCTCCGGCCGCGCGGCGGCCTTCGCCACGTTCTCCGGTCGTCCCAATCTGTGGTGCTCGTTCTGTGCGAGCCTCTGCAGGGCCGCGATCGCCGCGTAGAGCCGGCCGCAGCGGTACGCCTCGGCGTGCCGGACCGGCTGACCGCTCGTCATGATTCCTCCTCGTCACCGTGCCGGACTGCACCGGGTCATCGATACCCGCGCGCAACCGGTGAGGAACCGCACAGATCGGGGCGCGCAACTTTTTGGCCGGTCGCGAGTCGTTACTGACAGGTGTGCCGGGGGCGCGCCGTACGGATCCACTCAGGGGGACACACCGCATGAAAGAACAGCCTCGTATATTCCGCCGTGCGCGGGGCGCGCTGTCCGTCGCGCTCGCCGCAGGCGTGCTCGCACCCGTGGCGCTCGGCGCCTCGCCCGCCGCCGCCGCGACGCCGACGGTGAGCTGCACATCCGGTAAGGCGGGGCTGGCCGCCAAGCTGTCCAAGGACATCACCGCCGCACTCAAGGGGCGGAAGTCGACGACGGCCGTGGCGCTCTACGACCGGACCACCAAGACGACGTGCTCCTTGCGGGCGACCACGAAGTACGACTCCGCCAGCGTCGTGAAGGCGACCGTGCTGGCGACGCTGCTCTGGGACAACAAGAAGCACAACCGCCATCTCACCCAGCGCGAGATCAACCTCACCACCGCCATGATCACCAAGTCCGACAACAACGCGACCACCAGCCTCTGGAAGCAGCTCGGGGTGACCAAGGTCAAGGCGTTCCTGAAGGCCGCCGGGATGACACACACCGTGCCCGGCTCCGGTGGCTACTGGGGGCTGACCCAGATCACCGCCCAGGACGAGCAGCGGCTGCTGACCCTGCTGACCACCAAGAACTCCGTGCTGAGCGACAACGCGCGGACGTACGAGCTGGGCCTGATGCGCAAGGTCGTCTCCTCCCAGCGCTGGGGTACGCCGACCGGTGCGCCGTCCGGCGTGACCGTCCAGGTCAAGAACGGCTGGCTGCCGCGCGCCACCCACGGCTGGCGGGTGCACAGCATCGGCGCCTTCACGGGCAAGGGGCACGACTACGCGATCACCGTGCTCACCCAGGACAACAAGACGATGAACGACGGCATCAACACCATTCAGGCCGTCGCCCGCGCCGTGCACAAGGACCTCAACCCGGCCGCCGGCGCGTTGACGACGGTCGCCCCGCCCGCCGCCCCACAGGAAGCGGTGCCCGCGGTACCGGAGGCACCGGCGGTACGGATGCTCACCGCGACGCCGCGGTCGTAGCCGACGGGGCCGAAGCTGTCCTCGATCACCGGACGCGGCATGCCCGTTCGGCGATCGAGGACGCAGTGGGCTGCGGCGACCGACCGGCCTCGGCCCCGGTCAGCCGCCGACCGCCTGCGCATCGGCAGCCGCCTCGGCCGTCGTATCCGCCGCCTCCACCTCGGAACCCCCATGGGCCGTGAACGCCACCCGCATCGTGTCGCCGTCGAGCTCCATGCTGAACGTCGAGTCCATGGCCCGCGCCAGGCGGGCCAGCAGTGCGACGGTCGGCAGCGTGCCGCCCAGTTCAAGTTTCGACACCTGCGGCTGAGTCATCCTGGCGCGCCTGGCCAGCTCGGTCTGCGAGAGCCCGGCCTCGGTCCGGCGGTCGTACACGGCCTGCCCGAGGTCGTAGCGGAGCCGGATCTCCTCGCGACGTTTCTCCACCTCGGCATCTTCGGCGATTCCCTGGGCGACCTTCTTGTCGCGGGCGATCTTCCAGTGTGCGTGGCTGACCATTACCGGTCCTTCCTCTCCGCATCCACATCGCGGGTGTACACATCGTGTGCCGCTTCGTGCTCGGCCTCGCATAGTGCTTTGGTCCGCCTGGCTCGTGCCACCTCCGTGCTCTCCCGCTGCCGGGTCTTGCGGAAGACGGTGAGCAGAACGGTCCTCCGGCCGGGTGCGAGCCAGTAGGGAATCCTCGTGGAGTCCCGATTGCGGCCCAGGTGGAATCTCAGTTCCCGGACACCGTCGCCGAGATGCCGGGAGTACGGCTCTCCGAGCGTGGTCGGCCGTTCCCGCAGCAGGTCGGTGATGTGCTCGACCGCGAGATAGTCGTCGCCGCGCAGATTCATCAACCACAGCCGAACCTCGGGTTCGATCTCGATGGTGTAGCCACTGTCCATATGCTGGAACGTATAGATGTCTCAGTGTATGACGAGGTGGGTTTGTTGTGCATTCGTCCATATGGGTGAGCGCGCGTAGGACCGATGACGGACCGGCCTGCATCGCAAGACCCGTCTTTGTAACGGCGGGATGAAATCCGCTGCCCACCGCGTTGGTGCCTTGCGGTAGGCCAGGTCGAACGGGAGGCACCGGTGACGGACGCAGGGGACGCAGAGGGCGCGGCGCAGGCCCCGGGCTGGGCTCGGCGGCTGAGTGGCTACGCGTGGCGCTACCGGCGCAATGTGCTGCTGGCGCTCGGCTCGTCACTGGCCGGCATGGCGGTGATGGCCCTCGTCCCGCTGATCACCAAGGTGATCATCGACGACGTCGTCGGCGAGCACACGCGTTCCCTGGCCGTGTGGACCGGACTCCTCGTGGTCGCCGCCGTGCTGGTGTACATATCCACGTACATCCGCCGCTACTATGGCGGCCGGCTCGCCCTCGACGTACAGCACGATCTGCGTACCGAGATGTACGGGACGATCACCCGCCTGGACGGGAAGCGTCAGGACGAGCTTTCCACCGGACAGGTCGTCGGGCGCGCCACCAGCGACCTGCAGCTGATCCAGGGGCTCCTGTTCATGCTCCCGATGACCATCGGGAACGTGCTGCTCTTCATCATCTCCCTGGTGATCATGGCGTGGCTCTCGCCGCTGCTCACCCTGGTCGCGATCGCTGTCGCCCCCGCCCTCTGGTACATCGCCCGCCGCTCCCGCTCCCGTCTCTTCCCCGCCACCTGGTACGCCCAGGGGCAGGCCGCCGCCGTCGCCGGAGTCGTCGACGGGGCCGTCTCCGGGGTCCGGGTCGTCAAGGGGTTCGGGCAGGAGGAGCAGGAGACCGGCAAGCTGCGCGAGGTCGGGCGCAGGCTCTTCGCCGGACGGCTGCGGACGATCCGGCTGAACTCCCGTTACACCCCCGCTCTCCAGGCCGTCCCCGCGCTGGGCCAGGTCGCGATGCTGGCCCTCGGCGGCTGGCTCGCCACCCGGGGCGAGATCACCCTCGGCACGTTCGTCGCGTTCTCCACCTACCTCGCCCAGCTCGTCGGCCCGGTCCGGATGCTCGCCATGGTCCTCACCGTCGGACAGCAGGCCCGGGCAGGCGTCGAGCGCGTACTGGAACTGATCGACACCGAGCCGACCATGAAGGACGGCAGCAAGGAACTCCCGGCCGACGCCCCCGCGAGCGTCGAGTTCGACGACGTACGGTTCGGCTACGACGATGAGCGCCCCGTCCTCGACGGCTTCTCGCTGACCATCGAGCCCGGTGAGACCGTCGCCGTCGTCGGCGCGTCCGGCAGCGGGAAGTCCACCGTCTCGCTGCTGCTGCCCCGCTTCTACGACGTGACGCACGGCGCCGTCCTGGTCGGCGGCCACGACGTCCGCGAACTGACCCAGCAGTCCCTGCGCGCCGCCATCGGCCTCGTACCGGAGGACAGCTTCCTGTTCTCCGACACCGTCCGCGCCAACATCGCCTACGGATTCCCGGACGCCACCCAGGAACAGATCGAGGAAGCGGCCCGCGCCGCTCAGGCCGACCGGTTCATCGCGGACCTGCCCAAGGGCTACGACACCAAGGTCGGCGAGCACGGACTCACCCTCTCCGGCGGCCAGCGCCAGCGCGTCGCGCTCGCCCGCGCCATCCTCACCGACCCCCGGCTGCTCCTCCTCGACGACGCCACCTCCGCCGTCGACGCCCGCGTCGAGCACGAGATCCACGAGGCGCTGCGGCAGGTGATGGCAGGGCGGACGACCCTCCTGATCGCCCACCGCCGCTCCACCCTCGGCCTCGCCGACCGGATCGCCGTCCTGGAGCACGGCAGGCTCGCCGACATCGGTACGCACGAGGAGCTGGAGCGCCGCTCCGCGCTCTACCGGCGGCTGCTCACCGACCCGGACGAGCTGGGCGGCACCTCGCCCGGACACCAGCGGCTGACCACCGCCGCCGACACGTCCCCCGAGGACGACCGGGCGCTCCAGGAAGAACTGGACGCCGAGTTCGACGCCGAGCGCGGCATCAGTCCCCACCTGTGGATCCGCAAGGAGGAGCCGCGCGACACCGGTGCGGCCGGCATGCCCGCGACGCCCGAGCTGCTCGCCCAGGTCGAGGCCCTGCCGCCCGCCACCGACACACCCGACATCGACGAGGCGCGGGCCGTCCGCGCCGAGGAGTCGTACGGGCTGCGCAGGCTGCTGCGCGGCTTCGGGATGCCGCTCCTGGTGAGCCTGGCGCTGGTGGCGGTGGACGCGGGCGCCGGACTCCTGCTGCCCGTACTGATCCGGCACGGCATCGACCAGGGCGTCTCGCAGCTCGCACTCGGTGCCGTCTGGGCGGCGTCCGCGCTGGCCCTGGTGGTCGTGCTCGTGCAGTGGGCGGCCCAGATCGGCGAGACCCGGATGACGGGCCGCACCGGCGAGCGGGTGCTGTACTCGCTGCGGCTGAAGATCTTCGCGCAGCTCCAGCGGCTCGGCCTGGACTACTACGAACGCGAGCTGACCGGCCGCATCATGACCCGGATGACGACGGACGTGGACGCGCTGTCGACGTTCCTGCAGACCGGCCTGGTCACGGCCTTCGTCTCCGTCGTCACCTTCTTCGGCATCATGGTCGCGCTGCTGGTACTCGACGTACAGCTGGCCCTCGTCGTCTTCGCGACGCTGCCGGCGCTGGTCATCGGTACGTTCTTCTTCCGCCGAAAGAGCGTCAAGGCGTACGAGCTGGCCCGGGAACGCATCAGCGTCGTCAACGCCGACCTCCAGGAGTCCGTCTCCGGGCTGCGGATCGTGCAGGCGTTCCGCCGCGAGCGCGACGGCGCGGACCGGTTCGCGGGGCGCAGCGACCACTACCGCGAGGCCAGGGTCCGCGGTCAGTGGCTGATCTCGGTCTACTTCCCGTTCGTGCAGCTCTTGTCGTCGGTGGCCGCGGCGGCCGTACTGATCGTGGGCGCGGGCCGGGTCGACAACGGCACGCTCACCACCGGTGCGCTGGTCGCGTACCTCCTCTACATCGACCTGTTCTTCGCCCCGGTGCAGCAGCTCTCCCAGGTCTTCGACGGTTACCAGCAGGCCACCGTCTCCCTCGGCCGTATCCAGGAACTCCTGCGGGAGCCGACGTCCACCGACGCCCCGGACGAACCGCTGGACGTGCTGTCGCTGCGCGGCGAGATCGCCTTCGAGGACGTGTCCTTCGCATACGGCTCCGGCGACGACGCCGAGGAAGCCCTCATCGGTGTCGACCTGCGGATCCCGGCCGGTCAGACGGTCGCGTTCGTCGGCGAGACGGGCGCCGGGAAGTCCACCCTCGTCAAGCTCGTCGCCCGCTTCTACGACCCGACGGGCGGCCGGGTCACGGCGGACGGCACCGATCTGCGCCGCCTCGACCTCACCGCGTACCGGCACCGGCTCGGAGTCGTACCGCAGGAGGCCTACCTCTTCGCCGGTACGGTCCGCGACGCCATCGCGTACGGGCGGCCCGAGGCCACCGACGCCGAGGTGGAGGCGGCGGCGCGGTCGGTCGGCGCCCACGACATGATCGCCACCCTGGACGGCGGCTATCTGCACGAGGTCGCCGAGCGGGGCCGTAACCTCTCGGCCGGCCAGCGCCAGCTGATCGCACTCGCCCGCGCCGAACTCGTCGACCCGGACGTCCTGCTGCTCGACGAGGCGACCGCCTCCCTCGACCTGGCCAGCGAAGCCCTGGTCAACCAGGCGACGGACCGGCTCACCGGCCGCCGCACCACCCTCGTCGTCGCCCACCGGCTGACGACCGCCGCCCGCGCCGACCGGGTCGTGGTGATGGACCACGGCCGGGTCGTCGAGGACGGTACGCACGACGAACTCCTCGCCCGGGAAGGGCACTACGCCGTGCTGTGGCGCACCTTCATAGGGGAGGACGAGCCCGCGGGGGTGTGAGAGCCGGGCCCGTCCACCGGTTCACCTGCCGATGCCGGAGATCTTGCCGGTCTGCAGGTCCGACCGCACGGTCAGATACGAGTACGTGGGGTGCTTGCCGTTGCTCCAGGTGAGCCGCACCTTCGACCAGGTGTGGCCCGCACCGCTGTCGCCGGAGGTGATCCGGAAGGCGAGCGGGGTGTTCTGGGCGCGGAGCACACCGTCCGCGTGGTTGCGCTTCTCCCACGTCTTCAGCTGGGTGCGCAGGTGGGGCGTCAGATAGAACGTCCTGAGTTCGGTGGCGAGCTTGCCGCCGCCCTCCGCCGTGACGGCGTCGAGGTAGGCGGCGTAGAAGTGGGCGACCTGCTGGAACGCCGGAGTGCCGGCGTCGCTGCGTACCGGCGCCGCGGCCACCGGGGCCTGCGGGGCCGCCGCGGCGGCCGGGACAGCGGCGACGGCGGTGAGGAGAGCGGTGGCGAGCAGCGTCCGGCCGATGGCGCGCCGGCTGCGGGGGCCCTGTGAGTTGCGGAGTTGGAGCATGGCAGTTCCTGCCTTTCGTATGGCTCTGTCCTGTTGGAGCCATGCTGTGGCGATTCGGTTGCTCCGAAGGCGGAGCGCGCCGGGTGCAACCTCCGGATGGCCTCCTGCGTCGTACGCAAGTACGTGTAAGTGTCGAGCAAGGGTGTACGTGTTCGATCGAACGATGGGGCTGCTGGTGATCAGAGGGACCGGAAAAGCCGGAGTGGTCGGCGGGGGCGGAGGCGGCCGGGGGTGCCGGATGCTCGTGCGTCTGTTCGTCCTGCCGCTGGTGGCCGCCGTCGGTCTGGTGCTCGGCGGCAGTGCGGCGAACAGCGCCGACGGCGCGACGGCCTGCGCCGGGCGCCCCGCGAAGACGGTCGAGTTCAAGACCGGCGAGCTGCGCGTCTACAAGAGCCGCTCCTATGCCTGCGCGGTCGCGGTCGCGAAGAAGTCGGGTCCGCGCCGCAAGATGTCCGTACGCATCCAGGCGCGCGGCGGCAGCCCCGTCACCGACAGCGGCAGATACACCCGACAGGCCGGCCCGGTGACGGTCCACGCGCTGAACCGGTGCGTCCGGGCCTCGGCCACGATCTCGGGAAAGTCCGGCTCCACGGACTGGATTCTCTGCTGACGGCGCAGGCTCGTCGTTGCTCCGTGCCAACAGGGTCTGGCGGCAGAGGTGTTGCCCCGCTAGGTTCACGACGTCTGTTGTGAATCAAGGGGAGGGTGCATGCGCAAGGCGCTCAGAGGGTTCCTGTCGCTCGCGGTACTTATCGGCACAGTGAGTGCGACGGGTGCCTCGGCCGGGGCGGCCACCGCCGCGGAACCGACCACGTTCCGGAGCACGGCCGGCAGTGACAGCGGCACGAGCACGGACATCAAGGACCGCATCCTGGCCATCCCGGGAATGAGTCTCATCGAGGAGAAGCCGTACGCGGGCTACCGCTACTTCGTCCTCGACTACACCCAGCCGATCGATCACCGGCACCCGTCCAAGGGCACCTTCCAGCAGCGCATCACCCTGCTGCACAAGGACACGTCCCGCCCGACGGTCTTCTACACCAGCGGCTACAACGTCTCCACGAACCCCAGCCGCTCCGAGCCGACCCGGATCATCGACGGCAACCAGGTCTCTCTGGAGTATCGGTTCTTCACCCCGTCCCGCCCGGCGCCCGCCGACTGGTCCAAGCTCGACATCTGGCAGGCCGCCAGCGACCAGCATCGCGTCTTCACCGCGCTGAAGCAGATCTACTCCAAGAACTGGCTGACCACCGGCGGCTCCAAGGGCGGCATGACCGCCACGTACTTCGAGCGCTTCTACCCCAAGGACATGGACGGCGTCGTCGCCTACGTCGCGCCCAACGACGTGGTCAACAAGGAGGACTCGGCGTACGACCGGTTCTTCGGACACGTCGGCACCAAGGAGTGCCGCGACAAGCTGAACGGGGTGCAGCGCGAGGCGCTGATCCGCCGCGAGCCGCTGGAGAAGAAGTACGAGGAGTACGCCGCCGAGAAGGGCTACACCTTCAACACCGTCGGCTCGCTCGACAAGGCGTACGAAGCCGTCGTCATGGACTACGTCTGGGCGTTCTGGCAGTACAGCCTGCTGTCCGACTGCGACACCCTCCCGGCCGACGCCAAGAACGCCCCCGATCAGGCGATCTGGGACTCGATCGACTCGATCTCCGGCTTCTCCGCCTACGCCGACCAGGGCCTGGAGAAGTACACCCCGTACTACTACCAGGCGGGCACCCAGCTCGGTTCGCCGGACATCGAGCAGCCGTGGCTCGGCAAGCTGAGCCGGTACGGATACCAGCCGCCGCGCAACTTCGTGCCGCGCTCCATCCCGATGAAGTTCCAGCCGTCGGTGATGCGCGACGTCGACAGCTGGGTGAAGCACCACGCCAACCACATGCTGTACGTGTACGGGCAGAACGACCCGTGGGGCGCGGAACGCTTCCGGCTCGGGGCGGGCGCCCGTGACAGCTACGTCATGACCGTGGCAGGCGGCAACCACGGCTCCAACGTGGCCGGGCTCGCCGACGACGACAAGGCGAAGGCCACCGCGGCCATCCTGCGCTGGGCGGGCGTCGCCCCGGCCGCCGTGCAGGACGACCCGGCGAAGGCGAAGCCGCTCGCGAAGTTCGACGAACGGCTCGACAAGCGGGACGTGATGAACGAGCGCGGGCTGCGGCCGTAACCGGTCCTTGCGCGAAGCCGTACCAAGGAAGGGGCTGTGCGGGTGCACAGCCCCTTCCCGGTTGCCGGATCTCTAGTACGTCAGGCCGTACCCGACCGGGTACAGCACCCGTGCCGGATCGTCCGCGCGCTGCACCGGCACCGGCAGGGTGCCCTCCGGTTCGGCGCGGCCCGCGATCACCCGGGCGGCGGCCCGCAGTTCGACATCGGTCCAGGAGTACGTGGCCAGGTTCGCCGCGAACCCGGTCCCGGACAGCTGGGCGATGTCGTACGGATTGCGGATCGCGACCGTGATCACCGGGATGCCGGTTGCCGCGAGGGCGCTCACCAGGGTGCGCTGCGAGCTGGTCGCCGAGACGTTGTACGTCCCCACGATCACCGCGTCCTTGCCCTGTGCGGCCGCCACCGCCGCGTCGATCTTCGCCTTGGTGGGGGCGGTGCCGGTAGACAGCGCGGTTGCCGCGTAACCGAGTTCGCCGAAGGCGGTGGCCAGGGTGGTGGTCGGCGGCCCGGTGGTGCCGGACGGGGAGGCCGGGTCGGCGCCGACCACGAGGAGGTTCTTGTGGGAGCGGCGGGAGAGCGGCAGCACCGCGCCGTCGTTGGCGAGCAGGGTGGTCGTGCGCTCGGCGATCCGGTCGGCGGCGGCGAGATGGGCCCGCGTCCCGACGGTACGGTCCACTCCCGCACGGCTGACGAACGGGTTGTCGAACAGCCCGAGCTTCGTCTTCAGCCGCAGGATGCGCAGGATCGATTCCTCGATCCTGGCCTCGCTGATCTCACCGCTCTTCACGGCCTCCAGGACGGCGTTCCAGGAGACGCCGAGGTTCGGCGGGTTGAGCAGCTGGTCGACGCCCGCCCGGAGCGCGAGGACCGGCACACGCTCGTCGCCGTACTTGGTCCGCACGCCCTCCATGCCGAGCGAGTCGGTGACCACGACACCGTCGTATCCGAGCTCCTCGCGCAGGATGCCGGTGAGGATCGGGCGGGACAGCGTCGCCGGGTCCTGTGCGGGGTCCAGTGCCGGGACCACGATGTGTGCGGTCATGATCGAGTCGATGCCCGCGGCGATCGCGGCCCGGAACGGCGGCTCGTCCAGCTCCGCCCACTGCTCCCGGGTGTGGCGGATGACGGGCAGACCGGTGTGGCTGTCCGTGTTGGTGTCGCCGTGGCCCGGGAAGTGCTTGGCGGTCGAGGCGATGCCGCTGCTCTGATACCCCTTCACCTGGGCGGCGACCATCCCGGCCACGGACTGCGGGTCGGAGCCGAAGGAACGTACGCCGATCACCGGGTTGGCCGGGTTGACGTTGACGTCGGCGTCCGGGGCGTAGTTCTGGTTGATGCCGATCGCGGCCAGTTCGGCACCCGCGATCTGCCCGGCCCGGCGGGCGTCGGAGCGCGAACCGCCGGCGCCCAGCGCCATCGCGCCCGGCATCAGGGTGGCGGGCTCGCCGACGCGGCAGACGATGCCGTGCTCCTGGTCGGTGGAGACGAGGAGCGGCAGGGGGGTGGGGCCGGCGAGGCCGGCGCGCTGGATGCCGTTGGAGAGGTCGGCGATCTGGTGCGGGTCGCGGGTGTTGTGCGCCCAGGCGAAGTAGATGATCCCGCCGACGTGGTACTTGGCGATCATCTCGGCGGCGGTACGGACCCCGATCTCCGCCATGTTGGCGTCGATGTCGGCCTGGTCGGGCTCGGTGGCGGAGTGCCCGTACACCCGCATCACGAAGAGCTGCCCGACCTTCTCCTCCAGGGTCATCCGGGAGATGAGCCGCTTGAGGCGCTCGGTGGTGGCGGCTGAGGTGTGGTGCCCGCCGCCGTGCCCGCTGCTCGCGGACCTCTGGGCGGCGACGGCGCCGGGGGCGACGACCCCGCCCGTGACGGCGGCTGCGGCGGTCGCGGCGGTGGCGGTGAGGAGGGTGCGTCTGGAGGTGCGGTGGTGCACGTGAGCTCCTTCGGCCGTACTCGGGGACGAGGGGGTGGTGAAAGAAACTTCCAAGGAGCACGGATATCCAGAAAATAACTTCCGGTCAAGGGTCCGGACCGTTTTGAGCCCGTCCGGTGATCGGGGAGGTGTGGGCGAATCCGGGCAGGTCCGGTGATCGGGGCGCGGGGCCGGGACCCCTACCTCAGCCCCGCCGCGGCCCCGTGCGCCTGGAGTGCCGACACCGCCGCCGTGATCGCGGGCCGCCGGGCCGCCTCCGTACGCCACAGCGCATACAGCCGACGCACCGGTACGGGATCGAGCGGCACCGCCACCACCCCCGCCGGCAGCGGCCCCCGCCCCAGTCGCGGGATCAAAGCAACCCCGAGACCGGCGGCGAGCAGGGCCAGTTGGGTGTGGTTCTCCTCCGCCCGGTGTCGGATGTCGGGCTCGTAACCCGCCGCGCGCAGCGTCCGTACGAGCCAGTCGTGGCAGACCGTCCCCGGCGGCTGGCAGATCCACCGCTCCTTCGCCAGCTCCTCGCGCCGCACCGCGTCCCGCCCGGCGAGCCGATGGCCCTCGGGCACCAGCAGATCGCACCGGTCGTCACCGATCACCGCCTGCGCCACCCCCTCCGGGGCGGGCAGCGGGGCGATGTCCCAGTCGTGCGCGACCGCCAGATCGATCACGCCCTTGGCCACCAGGTCGACCGAGAGATGCGGATCGACCTCGGTCAGCCGGACGTCCAGGACCGGATGGTCCCGGTCCAGCCCAGCCAGTACGCCGGGCAGCAGCCCGCGCGCCGCGGACGCGAACGCGCCGATCGACAGCCGCCCCGTGGGCAGCCCCCTGCGCTCTTCCAGCGTCGTCTCCGCGCGCTCCACGATCGCCAGCAACTGCTGGGCCGTCTCGGCCAGATGGAGCGCCTCCTCGGTCAGTGCGACACCGCGCCCGCGGCGTTCGAGGAGGGTCGTACGGGTCTCCCGCTCCAGCTTGGTGATCTGCTGCGAGACCGCCGACGGGGTGTAGCCGAGCGCGGCGGCGGCGCCCGCGACGGAGCCATGGACGGAGATGGCGTGCAGTGCGCGCAGCCGGGACAGGTCGAGCACCGGAACCTCCTGGATGCGGGCCCTCGCGATTCATTAGCAACGCTCAATTCCACCATGAAGAAATCTGCGCTGGTGCTACATGGTCGGTGCGGGTGATCCTCGGTGCATGCGTCCCCTCCACATCGCCCTGGCCGCCCTGGTGGCCGCCGTCTGGGGTGTCAATTTCGTCGTCATAGAGGTCGGCCTCGGGCACTTCCCCCCGCTGCTCTTCTCCGCCCTGCGCTTCCTGGTCGCCGCGCTGCCCGCGGTCTTCTTCGTCGGCCGGCCCAAGGTCGCGTGGAAGTGGATCGTGGGTGTCGGGCTCGTCCTCGGAGTGGCGAAGTTCGGGCTGCTCTTCATCGGCATGGACCGCGGAATGCCCGCCGGCCTCTCCTCCCTCGTGCTCCAGGTCCAGGCGGTCTTCACCGCCCTCTTCGCGGCGCTCGCACTGGGTGAACGGCCGGGAAAGGTCCGGGCGTTGGGCATGGGGGTGGCCCTCGTGGGCATCGGGGTGGCCGCGGTCGACGAGGGCGCGAGCGGACCCGTACTCGCCTTCGTCCTGGTGATCGCGGCGGCGGCCTGCTGGGGTGTGTCCAACGTACTGACCCGCAAGGCCGCGCCGCCCGACTCCCTCAACTTCATGGTCTGGGTCTCGACCGTGCCCGTGCTCCCGCTGCTGGGCCTCTCCCTCCTCCTCGAGGGCTGGGACCGCGATGCCGATGCGCTGGCCGCGCTCGACTGGAGCGGCGTCGGGATCATCGTCTACGTCGCCTGGATCACCACCGTCTTCGGCTTCGGGGCCTGGGGCTTCCTGCTGCGCCATCACCCGGCCTCGTCGGTGGCCCCGTTCACCCTGCTCGTCCCGGTCTTCGGGATGTCGTCGGCCGCGCTGCTGCTGGGCGAGTCGGTGAGCCCGCTGCGGTGGTGCGCGGCGGCGCTGCTGGTCGGCGGGGTGGCCCTCACATCGCTGGCGGGGGCGCGGCGGACGCGGGCCGGTGCGACGGAGACACCGGAACCGCAGCCCGCGCGCGCCTGAACCCCGGTCGGCCCCTACTGCTTGGGCGCGCCCAGGCGCAGCAGGTGCTCCCGCCCCGCGCTCAACAGCCCCGGCAGCTCCGCCGCCCCCGGGTGCCACCGCTTCTCGTACTCCCAGCAGACCCAGTCGTCCGGGTCCAGCGTGTCCAGACAGGCCCCCAGCGGCAGCACCCCGGCACCCAGCGCCAAGGGCTCGGTGTCCTCGGCCGATGCGATGTCCTTCACCTGTACGTAGCCCAGGTGCGGGGCCAGCACGGCATGGCTCGCGGCAGGTTCCTCGCCCGCCAGCCAGGTATGCATGATGTCCCAGAGTGCACCGATCTGCCCGTGCCCGACCGTCCCGACGACCCGGGCCACATCGGCGCCCGCCCGGTGCGAGTCATGGGTTTCGAGCAGGATGCGTACGCCCAGGTCGGCGGCGTGCGGAGCGGCGGCGGCCAGTCGGCGGGCGGCGGTCGCATCGGCCACGGCGGGGTCCTGGTCACCGCCGCCCGGGAAGACCCGGACGTTCTTCGCACCCAGGTCGTGTGCCAGCTCCACCAGCCCGGCGAGCTCGTCCAGCGCGGCCCGGTCGTCCCCCTCGGCCGCGGCCCGGACATACCCGGCGACGGTCAGGATCTCGACGCCGCCCTTCTTGAACTCCTCGACGACATCGGCCCGTTCGAGCGCCGAGATGCCCGGGTGCACCGGTTCCTCGGGGTGGGCGCGCAGCTCCACCCCCTGATAACCGTGCTCTGCGGCGAGCCGGACGACATCGGCCACCGGCATCCCCGGCACTCCGAGGGTCGAGAAAGCGAGCTTCACGTGCGTGTTCCTTCCATCGGTACGTGCCACCGAGCCGTACGCGTCGGACAGCGGCCGGCACATCATCGGCCCGGGGCGTGACATACCGATACCCCCGCCCGGGGGAGGAATCAGCGGGAGGAACCGTCGGCGACGGGGAAGCCGTCCGTGGTGACGACGATGTCCCGGCCTTCCAGCGGCAGGACGAGATCCTGCCCGAAGGGCACCTCGTCCTCGTCGCGATAGGTGCCGGTACGGGTCGGGTGCTGGTAGATGGTGCAGGTGCCCGTCGACGGGTCGATGATCACGTAGACGGGGATACCGCACTCGGCGTACATCCGGAACTTCTTGCTGAAGTCGTTGTCCTGGGTGCTCTTGGACACGACCTCCAGCACCGCCTCCAGACTGTGCCACTCGAACCGGCCGCGGCTGTTGCGCTCGGAACCCGGAGCGATGATGGCGAGATCGGGCGCGTAGCCGTACAGGCTGGACGGGAAATCGATCATCACGTCCGACAGGATGTCGCCGTGGTTGGCGAGCTGCTGCTCGATCTGCGGGGCCGCCTTGAGGATGACTTTCCACTGGTTCTCGCCCTGCGGCGTCATGGTGATCTTCCCGTCCGTGATCTCGACGCGGTAGCCACGGGGCAGGTGGACACCGTCCAGCGCGTCCCAGGCGCTTGCCGTGTCCATCGTCGTGGTCGTCATGCGGTCCTCCCGAATGCCGGTATTTACACGATATCGCGTAGGTCACACCCGCGGCGGCGCCGTCGACCCCCGCACCATCAGCTCCGCCGCGATCGTGGCGATGCCGCCCGGCGGCGGCGTCTCCTTGCCCATCGCCAGCCGGCCCGCCCGCGCGCCCGCCTCGAAGAGCGGCAGTCGTACGGTCGTCAGTGCTGGTACCGCGTCCACCGAGAACGGCAGATCGTCGAAGCCCGCCACCGAGATGTCCTCGGGGATGCGCAGACCGCGGTCCCGGATCGCCGCACTTGCGCCCAGCGCCACCGTGTCGTTGGCGGCGACAACAGCCGTCACCTCCGGTTCGCGGCGCAGGAGTTCGAGGGTGGCGTCGTAGCCGGAGCGGCGGTCGTAGGGGCCATGGACGGTGAGGCGCTCCTCGTCGCCGGCGAGGCCCGCCGCTCTCATCGCGTCGCGGTGACCCTCAAGACGGTGCCGGGTCGTCGTCCGCTCCAACGGGCCCGCGACATAGCCGATCCGCCGGTGGCCGAGTGACAGCAGATGCTCGGTGAGGCGACGCCCCCCGCCCCGGTTGTCGAAGGCCAGTGCGGCCACGACCGCCTCGCTGTCCGGCAGCGGGGGCCGCCCGCACAGCACCACCCGGGTGCCCGCGTCCGCGAGTTTCGCCAGCTTGGCGGAGATCGCTGCCTGGTGCGCCGGGTCCTCCACGGCGCCTCCGGTCAGGACGACGGCCGCGGCGCGCTGGCGCTGGAGCAGGGTGAGATAGGTGAGTTCGCGCTCGGGGGAGCCGCCGGTGTTGCAGACGATGGCGAGCTTCTCGCCGCCCGCCCGGCCCGAACCGTCCCCGGGTCCGCCGATCTCGGTCTGCGCCGCCCCCGCCATGATTCCGAAGAACGGGTCGGCGATGTCGTTGACCAGGATGCCGACCAGGTCGGACGTGGCCGCAGCGAGTGCACTCGCGGGCCCGTTGAGCACATAGTCCAGGTCGTCCACCGCGCGCAGGACCCGCTCCCGGGTGGATGCGGCCACCGGGTAGTTGCCGTTCAGCACGCGGGAGACGGTGGCCGGGGACACCCGGGCGCGGGCCGCCACATCCGCGAGGGTGACTGTCATCGCTTCCTCCGAGGGTTTTGGACCGAGCCCTCTTGTCCGGGCCGCTGTCGGCAGGCTAGCGTCATCACCGATAGAAAGCGCTTGCTACGGGTGTATGGAGGAACTTTCGTGACACGCAGGACAGTGCGCATCGCCATGAACGGCGTCACGGGGCGCATGGGCTACCGGCAGCACCTGGTGCGCTCGATCCTCGCGATCCGCGAGCAGGGCGGCCTCGATCTCGGCGACGGCGACGTGCTGTGGCCCGAGCCCGTGCTGGTCGGCCGCCGAGCCCATGCGCTGGAGGAGCTCGCCGCACGGCACGGTCTGACCGAGTGGTCGACCGACCTCGACGCGGTCCTCGCGGACGACAGCATCGACATCTACTTCGACGCCCAGGTCACCTCGGCCCGCGTCGAGGCGATCAAGAAGGCGATCGCCGCGGGCAAGCACATCTACACCGAGAAGCCCACCGCCACGGACGTCGAGGGCGCCCTGGAGCTGGCCCGTCTGGCCCGTGACGCCGGGATCAAGCACGGCGTCGTCCAGGACAAGATCTTCCTGCCGGGTCTGCTGAAGCTGAAGCGCCTCATCGACGGCGGCTTCTTCGGCGAGATCCTCTCCGTACGCGGCGAGTTCGGCTACTGGGTCTTCGAGGGCGACTGGCAGGAGGCCCAGCGCCCGTCCTGGAACTACCGTGCCGAGGACGGCGGCGGCATCGTCGTCGACATGTTCCCGCACTGGGAGTACGTGCTCCACGAGGTGTTCGGCCGGGTCTCCACCGTCCAGGCGCACGTCCAGACGCACATCCCGCAGCGCTGGGACGAGCAGGGGAAGCCGTACGCCGCCACCGCCGACGACGCCGCGTACGGCATCTTCCAGCTGGAGAGCGGAGCTGTCGCACAGATCAACTCCTCCTGGACGGTCCGCGTCAACCGCGACGAGCTCGTCGAGTTCCAGGTCGACGGAACCCACGGCTCCGCCGTCGCCGGACTCCGCAACTGCCGTGTCCAGCACCGCTCGGCCACCCCCAAGCCGGTCTGGAACCCGGACCTCCCGGTCACCGAGTCGTTCCGCGACCAGTGGCAGGAAGTCCCCGACAACGCCGCCTTCGACAACGGCTTCAAGGCCCAGTGGGAGCTCTTCCTGCGCCACATCGTGCTCGACGAGCCGTACACCTGGGACCTGATGGCCGGCGCACGCGGCGTCCAGCTCGCCGAGCTGGGCCTGAAGTCCTCCGCCGAGGGCCGCCGCTTCGACGTACCGGAGCTGACGCTGTGACGATCCACCTCCCGCAGGGCCCGTACGAACCCCGCACCACCCCGCTCGACCTCGCCCCCGGCGGTGCTCCCCTCGCCTCCCGTACGGTCTTCTCCGCCGCCCATGTCGTCGCCGACCCGTACGCCGACATCAACCCCGACTCACCGGCAGCCGTCGACTGGGACGCCACCCTCGCCTTCCGCCGCCACCTCTGGTCGCACGGTCTCGGCGTCGCCGAAGCCATGGACACCGCCCAGCGCGGCATGGGTCTTGACTGGGCCGGCGCGGCCGAACTGATCCGCCGTTCCGCCGCCGAGGCGAAGGCGGTCGGCGGCAGCATCGCCTGCGGCGTCGGCACCGACCAGCTTCCCGCCGGACCCGCCTCGCTCGCCGAGGTGCGGTCCGCGTACGAGGAGCAGCTCACCCTCGTCGAGGAGAGCGGCGCCCAGGCCATCCTGATGGCCTCCCGCGCGCTCGCCGCCGCGGCAAAGGGGCCCGAGGACTACCTGGAGACGTACGGACACCTCCTGCTCCAGGCCTCCGAACCGGTGGTCCTGCACTGGCTCGGCCCGATGTTCGACCCGGCGCTGGAGGGCTACTGGGGCTCCTCGGACCTCGACGCCGCCACCGACGCCTTCCTGAAGGTCATCGCCGAGCACCCGGACAAGGTCGACGGCATCAAGATCTCGCTCCTGGACGCCGAGCGCGAGATCGACGTCCGTCGCCGTCTGCCCGGCGGGGTCCGCTGCTACACCGGCGACGACTTCAACTACCCCGAGCTGATCGCGGGCGACGACCGGGGCTTCAGCCACGCCCTGCTCGGCATCTTCGACCCGCTGGGCCCGCTGGCCGCACACGCGGTACGGGTCCTGGACACCGGGGACGTCCAGGGCTTCCGGGACCTCCTCGACCCCACGGTCGAGCTGTCCCGCCACCTTTTCCAGGCGCCCACCCGCTTCTACAAGACGGGCGTGGTCTTCCTCGCCTGGCTGGCCGGCCATCAGGACCACTTCACCATGGTCGGCGGCCTGCAGTCCGCGCGCTCGCTGCCGCATCTGGCGAAGGCGTACGAACTCGCGGACCGGCTGGGCCTGTTCCCCGACCCGGAGCTGGCCGAATCCCGGATGCGTGCCCTGCTCGCGGTCAACGGAGGCACCCGATGAGCGACGGCCGTCTCTCCATCAACCAGGAGACCATCAAGCAGTGGTCGCTGCCCGAACTCACCGAGGGCTGCGTCAAGGCGGGCATCGACAAGGTCGGCCTGTGGCGGGCCCCCGTGCAGGAGTACGGCATCGAGCGCACCGCCCGGCTGCTCGCCGATTCCGGCCTCTCGGTCACCAGCCTCTGCCGAGGCGGCTTCTTCACCGCCATCGACCCTGCGGAACGGGCCCGCGCCCTGGACGACAACCGCGCCGCGCTCGACGAGGCGGCGGCCCTGTCCACCGACACCCTGGTCCTCGTCTCCGGCGGCCTTCCGGCGGGCAGCAAGGACCTGCACGGCGCGCGTGAGCGGATCGCGGACGCCCTGGGCGAACTCGCACCGTACGCGGCCGAGCGAGGCGTACGTCTGGCGATCGAACCGCTGCACCCGATGTTCGCCTCGGACCGCTGCGTCGTCTCCACGCTCTCCCAGGCCCTGGACATCGCGGAACGCTTCCCCGCCGAGCAGGTCGGGGTGGTCGTCGACACGTACCACATCTGGTGGGACGACCAGGCGGCCGCACAGATCGCCCGGGCGGGCGCGGGCGGCCGTATCCACTCCTTCCAGCTGGCGGACTGGATCACCCCCCTCCCGGCGGGCGTCCTGCTCGGCCGGGGCCAACTGGGCGACGGGTCCGTGGACTTCCGCGCGTTCCGCACGCTGGTCGAGGCCACCGGTTTCGACGGCCCCATCGAGGTGGAGATCTTCAACGAGGACCTCTGGGCCCGCGACGGCGCCGAAGTCCTCGCGGAGGTCGCGTCCCGGTACGCCGAACACGCCTGCTGAGAAGGCTTTTTGCCGCCAGGGTAAAGAGATCACCAAGACGTGCAACCGTTCGGCACCCTGCCGGGTCATATCTGGCGTCGGGCGCTTCCGGGGAGGGATCCGGGGGGATCGGGAAGCCCTGACGGAGGGGGAAAGCGAGGGGGGTCCGGTCTTCTGACCGGACCCCGTTTCGTCTCCTGGGCGCAGATGCGTCGGTCATGTTCTCCGCTGGGGTCTCCGCGTTGAGCCGCAGGCGACGGAGACGTTCCGCGCCGGCTGAGGGCGAGGCTCAGGTATCGAACTCGCCCACCCAGTTGCGCTTCACAAGAGCCACGGGCAGGTACTCGGACTCGACCTCGATCGCTACGCGTCGAACTCGCCGCGCCAGGCGAAGCCCAGCAGGGCGCTCGGCAGGTAGCCGGACTCGACCTCGATCGGAATGCCGTTGGCCTTCGCCAGGCACGCCACCGCCAACGGGGCGATGGCCACGACTCCTTCGATGTTCTGGGTGCGGTCCTCGTCGGCCGTCCAGTACTCCTTGTGCCAGCGCAGGGCGTCGTTCAGGGCCTGGTTGAAGCCTGCTGCGTCGTTGCGCAGGTAGCGGTAGAACATCATGATCGGCGGGTACTTCAGCTTGCCCATGGTCTCGGCGTCGAGAATGCGGGTGGCCTCGGGAGCGCTCAGGTCCACGGCCCGCACCAGGTGCTGGCTGACGTCGTCACGCCGCAGCCAGAAGCTCCGGAGGGTCTCCACCCAGGCGTAGACGTACTCGTCCAGCACTCCGCCACAGTCACGCAGCAACGACGCCGGCACTTGCGCCAGCATGTCGAGGCGGGCCGTCTCCCGGCAGATCAGCGCCAGGAAGAATGCGTTGAGCCAGGTCCCCGCATTGAGATAGAACTGCGGGCCGGTAGCGGCGAGTTGCCGCTCCTCCTGGCGGATCTTGCAGGTCACCGTCTCCTGATCGGTGAACGTGGCGGCGAAGACCGCCGAGTGCACCTGCATGGTCAGCAGCCAGGATTCCCAGGTCTCCAGCATCACCGCATCCGGGTCCCCGACGCAGCGGATGCGCGCCACGTTCAGCGACGTGGTCAGCGCCCCGCTCCTGGCGCGATGTGAGGTCCCGATGGTCTGCAGCGAATTTGCCAGGGACTTCTCCATGACGGGGACGACTGCCTCCATCTCAGCCACTGGATAGCTCTGGCGGGACACGCTCGTAACCACTGATCTTCCCTGTCAGATTCAGATCTTGGGGTATTCGAGGACCGCTCCAGCGTACGTACCCTTGCCCTCGACTGCGTCCTGGGCTGACGCGACGATCGGCGCCATGGTCTCGGCCGCGTTGTCCGTACGGAACGCGTGGCGGGGAACGACGGTGGTCATGTGTGCCTTACGTGGGGAATTCGCCGCACCAGTTGCGTCCCAGGAGGGTGGCGGGCAGGTACTCGGACTCGACTTCGATGGGGATGCCCGCGTCGTGGGCGAAGCAGGCCATGGCGAGCGGCGCGAGCGCGACGAAGCCCGAGGCTTGGAGTGCCCGGCTCTCCTCGCTCCAGTACTCCTTGTGCCATTCGAGGGCGGCAGCGAGCGCACGGTTGAAGCCCTCGTTGTCCTTGCGGATGAAGCGGTGGAACATCTCCATCGGCGGGTACATCAGCTTGCCGACCATCTGCGGGTCTGCGACGGCCTCCGGGTCGGTGCCGTCGACTGCGGCCACCAGTTTCGGCACGAGCTCAGGGCCTCCGAGCCAGTAGGTCTGGAGGGTGTCGATCCAGGCGTAGTGGTACTCCTCGAAGCGCGACCCGTTCTCCCGCAGCAGGGACATGGGCACCTGGCACAGGGCCGTGATCCTGTCCTTCTCGCGGCACACCACCGCCAGATGGAAGGCGGCGAGCCAGGTGCCCGGGGTCACGTACCACTCCGGTCCGGTGGCCTTGAGCGTCCGGTCCTTGTGCGCGATGCGGCACTGCACCTGCTCCTCGGTCGTGGTCGCGGCGGCGAACACGGCGGAACTCACCTGCATCGCGTTCACCCAGGCATCCCACGTGGGGAAGATCGATGCCCTCGGGTCGAGCAGGCAGCGTGAATTGGCCAACGTGAGTGTGATGTGTTGAGCATCACCCAGATCGGTGGAGTCCGCCTCCAGCCCGTCGATCAGCTCCTGTGTGTTCCCCTGGAGCACGGCGATGCCCTCTTCCGCGTTCCCCGTGGGAAAGGGGTGGCGGGGAATGATCGAGACCAACGCGTTTCTCCTTAGAAGAGTTTGAAGTACTTGAGCACGGCCCCGGCATACTGACCGGTGTTCTCAGAGGCCTGGACGAGGACGTAGCGCAGGGCCTTGTCCTTGATGGCGTTTTCGAGCTTGGTGATGTACTTGGCCTCCCCCGGTGAAGTCATGACGCGATCCTTCATATCGGCAGTGATCGTGCGGACGTACTCGAGGGATCCCTGGTTCACCATGAAGTCGCGGTCGAGCCGACCGTTACCACGGCGCCACTCCAGCGTCCCGTTGGGGCTCTTCGCCTCAACGATGACGAGGTTTCCGTTCTTGTCACGCCAGAGCTGGTCGAACCTCTTCGAACCGTTGGCCGTCTCAGGGAGGTCGGTGATCTCATGGGGTGTGTCAATTTAACTAACGGCTGATCGTGGTTGTTGAGCGGTCAGTTGTTGCTCGGGGTCAGGCAGCCCTCGAAGGCGATCTGGAAGGCGTTGAGTGGTGCCTTCCAGCGCATGGTCCACCTTTTGCGGCCCTTCCCCGTCGGGTCCAGGCTCATCAGCGCCATGTAGATGCACTTGAGGGCGGCGGCCTCGTTGGGGAAGTGTCCGCGGGCGCGGACGTAGCCGACGTGGTCGGTGATCTCGCCTTCCAGGGCGGACTGGGGCAGCCCTTCGGCTGCCGACGGCCCGATCCCGCAAGCGCTTCGGTGGGCTGGGCGTGGTGTTCCGGCGGGCGTCCTGGTCGGCCGGGGCCAACTGGGCGATGGGGCCGTGGACTTCCGCGCGTTCCGCACGCTGGTCGAGGCAACGGGCTTTGACGGCCCGATCGAGGTGGAGATCTTCAACGAGGCCCTCTGGGCCCGCGACGGCGCCTGGGTTGCCTCACGGCAGTCGGCCTGTCGAAAACAGGCCGGTCCTCCGAGGAGGTCTCCGAGCCGAGGGGTGGGAGACAGAGCGCGCGCCGAGCGGCGTCTGTCGCGTACACGGCAGGCTGAGCGCAGCCCGTGAGATCGCGCGGTATCCGGGCATCGGAAGGTGTGGTCAGGAGCTGTGGGGACGTGGCGTTGCAGCTTCAGGAGATCACACGCACGCCCAACTTCTGAAGTAGTAGTTGGCAGACACCGCACGGTCCGGTGACTTTGCCGTGATCGGGGTGCCCGTGGCCACGAATCATCTTGGAGATGATGGCTGATTCAGCGAAGTGGGGCGCCGCTTCGCCGAGAGTTGTCGTGCGGCCATCGCTTCGTGCAGAGTCGAGCGCCCATAGCTGGTCGGACAGGAGGGCTGATTCGGCGCAGCGTCCGGTGAAGGACTTGCGTACGTCGGCCGGCAGTGTGTCGATGAACGACCGGATGGCCGGGTGGAGTCTGAGGGATCCTTTTCCGGTCAAGCTGGTGTGGCTGAAAATCTTGCCGCCGATCAGCAGGGAGGAGGCTACGGCGGGAAACTGCTCAGACAAAGAAGTCCTCCGCATCTGGGTCGGATACGCCGCCCAGGAACCTGGAAAATGCGTCTGACGCGTTCTCGCCCAAGTAATACCCTCCAGTGTGGTGGAGGTGAAAGACGCGACTTTTCTCGTCAGCCAGAAGAATCCCGTACTCGGAAGATTCGTAGCCGATAGGGAAGAGTTCCGTTCCGAGCCCGGAAGCCAGTTCCTTGATGGCCGCCGCGTCGCCTTCGTATCCGATCGTCGGCTTCATGACCCAGGCCATTTCCGGAATCTTGGGGTGGGTAAGGCGCAGCAAGCCGTACGTGTGGAGGAGGTGTACTGCGGCGGGTACCGGAGTCAGAACAACTCCTTGCCGCTGGGCATCCTGTACCCGAACTTGAATGAGCTCTTCGGCATGGCCTCCGATATCACGTCCTGGAGACCAGCCGTTTGCGGTCAGCCAGTCGCGCACTTCAGGTGTCAAATCTTCGGAGCTCATCATTCGTTCCGTTCTGCGAGCTGGGGCATTACGAGTGTACGTGAATGCCCAACTGGGGCAGCACATGCCTGCATGTGTAACACGGGGCGAGGAAGTCGCCATGCGACCGTTCGAGCTCGCCAGTGACGCGATCATAGACGTTCCCGATTTGGCGTGTGTGCATCACGCCCCCTTCAAGTACCTTCTTTGCGTCATCAATTGTGCGGATTGATGATCCTGTCGGGTCCAGCTCGTGCAGGCGGTCGCTGATCAGGGACACCTCGGCGCATTTTCCATGACCAAACCCCTTCTTCATTCCGGCAGCATCAAGCTTGTCGCCGACATCCTTCAGGATCCCATCGAGGACCTGATGAGTTTTCGGTAGCTTCTGTCCATGCATTTTCGTGGTGCTACTGTGCGTGGCGATCACGTTGTCGTGCAAGAAACTTCCTGCACATCCAGAGTTGAGCTGGTTCTGGCCGGGGTGCGCCGCTCCGGGCGTAGCGTCAAGGGCGTCGTCGGCGAGGGCAGCTGATTCGCGTTCCAGAACAGAAAGCTGATCCTGCAGAGGCAGGTGTGAAACATCCAGGGCTGGGCGTCGGTAGTGACGCATCTGGTCCGCGCTCTGGCCGTGCCAGTTGGGCTGAGGGTCCACAGGCGTGCCTTGCGGCTGGCCGTCTGGGCCGTCGCCGTTGTGGTGATTCGAACCGTCGGAGCTGTGCTCGCCATCAGGATGACGGGCGCCGTCGTCATGCGGCAGCCCTTCGTCGGCATGGCTGTTCGGCGTGTAGTCGTTGAGGTGAGCGGGCGTCGGGTCGTGCGGTCCGCTGGGCCCGTCGCCACGTCCACCGGCGCGATGGGCGGGCGGTTCATGTCCGGCGGTCGGGCCGTGGCCGGCGGCGGTGCCTGTGCCCGGCGTCTCGGTGTGACTGGCGGGCGCGTTGTGGCCCGAGTTGTGGCTGGGGGCACTGTTGTCCAGGTGGTTGCTGGGTATGTTGTCGCGGACACCGCCGCCGGGCATGTGGTTGGCTCCGCTGCCCGGCAGATGGTTGCCCGCGTTTCCGGCGGGCCCGCCGCCTGGGATGTCCTCCCCTGCCCGGCCGATGTCGCCGAGATCGTTGCCGAGCCTGTCGCCGTTACGGATGACGTGGCCTGCGTTCTCGCCCGCGTGGATGCCCGCGTTGACCAGGGCCGGTTCGCGCACAGGGGCCGGGGTTTCCACGCGAGGGTTTTTCCCCGCCTGGTTGGCGTGTTGGGCGATGCTGCCGTCCTCGTTGTAGAGGTTGCCGTCGCGGTCCATGTACGGCGCGCCCTCGTCGAAGGGTGACTTGATCGTGCCCTCCGGCAGTGCCACAGCTCCGTCCGGGAGTTTGACCGTGCCGTTGGGGAGTGTGACTGCTCCGTCCGGGATCGTTGCGCCCTGGGGGAGGTGGATCGTGCCGTCGGGGAGTCTGACCGCGCCCTCGGGCAGGGTGATGATGTTGTCGGGGAGTGGCGGGAACTCGACGCGGCCCAGGCCCTTGAGTCCGGCCAATACGTCGCTGATCTTCGTCAGTCCCGCGCCGGCGCCTTTGAAGACGTAGGTCATGGGGTCGACGATTCGACCGGTCTTGCCTGCGAAGGACAGTGCCTTGGCTGCCATGCCGGCCTTGCCCGCGCCCGCTACCGCGCCGCCGGTGCCGCCGGTGAAGACGGTGGTCAGGACGTTGAAGGTGACGGCGCCTGCGGCTCGGGAGGGGTTGTTGCCCCATTGGTCCCAGGCCACCAGTGCTTTGCCGGTTTCCTTCATCGCGGTGCGTGAGTCCCTTATCCAGGAAGGGAGTTTGTCGTCGGGGAGTGCCCAGAAGGCGGCGTTCACACCGGGGATGATGGCGATCGCTACTCCGGTGGCGAGTTTGGCCAGGCCGGTCCATGCCTGTTTTGCGGCGTCCCAGCCGTCGACGCCGAACAGGGTGCCCAGTCCCTTGATGGTGCCCCAGACGCCGTCGACGACGAAGCCCTTGCCGAAGTCGTAGGCGTGCTCCCACACCTGCCACCAGGGAGTCGATTCCTCGACTGCGTCTCCCCAGGGCAGGCTTTTCGCCTGCTTGAGGGCTTCGGCGTCGTAGCCGTACATGCCCTCCTTGGTGGAGCCGTCGTTCGTCTTGAGTGCCTTGCCTCCGACCAGGGCGACGATCTTGGCGTGGCAGGCGCGTTCCACCTCCTGGAAGGCGGCCCAGACCTCGGCTATCTCGTTGCGGCGATGGTTGTTCTCCTCGACCAGATCGCCGTCTTCGCGCCACTCGTCGTCGCCGTCGACCTTGACGCGGAAGGCAACGGCTTCCCGCTTGAGCTCCTTGAGCTTCTCGACCAGCGGGTAGGCGTCGTCCGAGTAGGTGCCCAGCGCACCGGCGATGACGCACAGATCCGAGCTCAGAGTGAGCCCGGTGTCCGCAACCGGCTTGGTCGTGGCGAACAGTTGCTCCGCCTCGGGCGCCTTGTAGAAGGCGCTCAGTCCGCCGAAGCTGGTGTGGACGTCACCGGCGGCCGTCGCGATCTTCGCGCCGCTGCCCGACAGCGCGGTCACCTTCGTGTCGAGCAGGGCCAGGTCACCGGTGAAGACCGGTATCCCGACCGGGTCGACCGGAGCGGTGCCGCTCACCTGTGTCCCCCGGCGTCCTTGAGGAGATCCAGCCGTACGGCCTTCGCCGCGTTCTGCGCGTGCTCGGCGGCTTCCAAGTCGCCCTCGCAGTACGCGTTCGTGGCTTCGACCGCGCCCAGGACGGCCGCCTCGATGCGCTCGGCCATCGCCGTGAAGTCCTTCTGGCGCTCTCCGAGGTACTCGCCCAGCGCCGCGGCCACCGGCCCCATCGCCTTTTGCGACAACGGCGCCTTCCCCGGTGCCACCGGGCCCTGCAGAGGCGTGGCTGCCTGCGGGCCCGGCACGGCCGTACCCGCCGCCTGCGCAGCCTCCGACATGGTCGCCATCAGTGCGGTCAGGGCCTTCTCCAGGTCTCCGGCATGCGTGCCGGTGACTTTCAACTGGCCCTGCACCCCCTGCGGTCTGATGTCCCACGCCACCATGCGAAAGCCCCCTCTGCCGAAACTGTCCTGGCACACTACGTATCCACAACCCATGCCCCGCAGGATCGTTCCTCCTGATGCGGGGAGGAGCGCCTCAGCCGATGTTGTTGACCGCGGCCTTGGCGCGCGTGATCGTGTGCTGAGCCGTTCCGTCGTTCTTCTCCAGCGTCGTCTTCAGCAGCTGGATGATGTTCTTGACCTCCTGCGACGAACGGTTCCACCGCAGTTCCTTGCCGTGGTACTCATCCGCCACACCGTCCGCCGCGAAGTCCGCCATCGCGGCCTTCACCTGCGCGTCGCGCGCGGCGATCACTTCCTCCAGCTGCGCGATCACCACCTGGATATTGCCCTGCGCATCCGCGGACGCACCCGTGTCGTAAGAACGACGATCACTCTGACCAGCCATCAGAAACCCAACCCCCGTCTGTCAGCGGCCGCCGAAGCGCGCCGCGTCGAAGTTCGCCGCCGACATCTGCTGCCGCGCGTTGTCACCCTGCTCCTGATCACCCGAGCTGAACGCCGCCTCCATCCCCGACTGACCACCGAGGAGAGCCGACAGCGAACCGTTCAACGCAGCCGTGATCTCGTCCGACCGATTCTTGAACGAATCGAACGCCACACGCCCCGCACCGTTGAACTTCCCCTCCAACGGCTGTGCGGCCTGCACCAGCTGACGAATCAACGTCCCCAGATCAGTACTAGACCCACGCGACTTCGACGACAGCGTCGAAAGAACCTGCGCCCCCATGTCGAACTTCATCCAGTCCCCCGCCATGTCTTGCGAACGTATGTGCCACCACCTTTATCAACTCTGCGTTGCCGATGCAATCAAGGGGCATTGCGTTGCGAGTGGCGTGTGAGGGGCCGGAGGCGAGAGCCAGGGTGACCAATTCGGCACATACTTGAACTATTTTCCCCTCACTGGCGGGCGGATCGTTTTTGAGTGGCCCGGCTGCCGTGCACTTTCGGCCGATTCTCGTCTCGTTCGCAAAGCCGAACGCGACGCTGCTCCCGGTGCACCGCAGCTGGTGAGCGGCGGGCTGCCATGTGGGCAGGCCGGGCGCTCGTGCTGGGCCCGTTCGCCGTGGAGGTGGGGCGGCCCTTCCCGGCCGTCGGCGGCCCGATCCCATAAGCGCTTCGGTGGGCTGGGCGTGGTGTTCCGGCGGGCGTCCTGGTCGGACGGGGCCAACTGGGCGACGGGTCCGTGGACTTCCGCGCGTTCCGCACGCTGGTCGAGGCCACCGGTTTCGACGGCCCCATCGAGGTGGAGATCTTCAACGAGGACCTCTGGGCCCGCGACGGCGCCGAAGTCCTCGCGGAGGTCGCGTCCCGGTACGCCGAACACGCCTGCCGAGAAGGCTTTTTGCCGCCAGGATAAAGAGATCACCAAGACGTGCAACCGTTCGGCACCCTGCCGGGTCATATCTGGCGTCGGGCGCTTCCGGGGAGGGATCCGGGGGGATCGGGAAGCCCTGACGGAGGGGAAAAGCGAGGGGGGTCCGGTCTTCTGACCGGACCCCGTTTCGCCTTGCCGGGACCGTCTCGCGAATTCCCGACATTTCATCGCATGCTGATCAATAGGCCGAGTTGACGTTGTCGATCGAGCCGTAGCGCTGTGCCGCATAGTTGCAGGCGGCGGTGATGTTGGCGACCGGGTCGTAGATGTTCCACGAGGTGCCGGGGACGTGATACGCCTTGAAGGTCGGGTCGATGACCTGGAGCAGCCCCTTGGACGGGATGCCCTTGGCGGCGTTGGAGTCCCAGTTGTTGATGGCATTCGGGTTGCCACTCGACTCGCGCATCAGATTGCGATGGATCCCGTCGTAGGAGCCCGGGATGCCCTGCGCGCGCATGATCTCCAGCGACTGGTTGATCCAGTTGCTGACGCTGCTGCCGGACTGGGCGGGAGCGGCCGAGGCGGCCGGAGCGCCGACGAGGGAGCCGGCGACGACTGCGGCTCCTGCGGCGGCCATGCCCAGTGAGATCTTCTTGGTCTGGGTCATGTGAGCGAACTTCTTGGACATCGCGGAGATCTGCATCGGAAATTACCTCTTCCGTGGGGATGCCAAGAATTGTTAAGTCGGGTTCAAGTTTCGGTCAATGACTCTCTTTACTATCGGAATACGTACAGGGAACGGGCAACGGATTCCGAAATCGCCGCAAACAGGCGGAGAGGCGGGCTCTTTGCCCTACTAAGTCGTATCATGGTGGCGTACGCCATATCAGCCACATCACACGACAGAAGTGTTAAATCGGTCCAAAACGGACACTGATATATGGCCCATGGCGAGCGAAAAAGCCCTCTATTCGTCCTGTGTAATGAATGAAATACGCGGCGCAGTTGGAGCGCGGTCGGGCCATTTGAAGTGACCTGAGTGAAACCCGCGGCCCCCACCGCGCGCGACCGGCATCACGCTGCGGACGGACGGATCTTCGTGGTTCCGAACGCGGATGCGTGCAGCCGTGAGCGGCGGTCGGCCGAGGTGCGGCGACGGCGGCGGACGCTGTGGCTCGCCACGCGGGACGTGGTCCTCATCGCCTGGGGCCGCCCGTTGGCGGATGTACTGGCCGCGATGTTCCACCAGGCTGCCCTCCCGGTCGCCGAGAGCCTTTTCGACGGCGAGGGCGATGTGCTGGAGTTGCTACGCGATCCGTCCGTGCGTGAAGGGTTTCTCGGGCGAGCGTGACAACGCCTCGCATCCGTTCGCCCAGGTCGATCGGTTGCGAGGCGTGGAAGGCGTCAGACCGTGATGCTGTCGTCCTTGACCGCTGCGACGAACGACGACCAGCCGCCGGTGGAGAAGACGAGCGCGGGGCCGCCCGGCGCCTTGCTGTCGCGGACGGGGATGTCGGCGTAGCCATCGGCGACCTCAAGGCACTCGCCGTTTGAGCCTCCGCTGTAGCTGGACTTACGCCACCCGGTCAGCGCCCTGGCGTCAGCGATGGTGGGCTCAGTGCTGTGCATGTTCGTGCTCCTCCGCGATGGCTCTGACGAGGGCCACTGACTCCTGGTGCGGGGCCGCGTCGCCCAGGGCGAGAGTGTAGGACGTGTGGCATGCCTCTACCAGCGCCGGATCATCCATCAGATGTCCGGTGCGAAGCCCCTCGACGTACGAGACCGGAGCGGCATCCGCGAAGTTCAGCAGGTAGACCATGCTCTCCAGGAGTGCGTGTGCTCCTGATGCGAAAGTCAGCACGTGCAGACGCAGACGACCGGACTCGGCCATATCCGCCACCTTGTGCAGCTGTTCCGCCATGACGTGCGGCCCGCCGATGCAGCGTCTGAGCGCGGCCTCGTCGAGCAGTGTCCAGGCAACCGGAGTCGATGACTTGATGAGCAGCCGGCCGCGCTCCAAGCGGTTGACGACGAACTCGTCAAGTTCCTCCGCGCGGTAGTTGGGGCGACACGCCTGGAATACGGCACGGGCGTATGCGTCCGTCTGGAGCAGGCCAGGGATGAGAGAGGCGGCGTACTGGCGGATCTCCGTGGCCTCACGTTCCAGCTCGGAAACGACCGCGAAGTAGTGGGCGAACTTCGAGTCCAGGTCGCCCAGCCAGCGGACGAAGAAGCCGTCCGTCTTCAACGCGATGTCGAGGCGATGCGCATCATCCGGCTTCGGCAGCCGCCGCCCCGCCTCGTAATGACTGATCAGCGTCGGCGAGCACACCACCTGATCACCCAGGGCCTCCTGAGTCAGCCCCGCCGCTGTCCGCCGTAGCCTCAGTTCCTCCCCGTACTTCTCCCTCGGCGTACGCGGCTTCCGGTTCATGGCCATGCAGCCCCAACTCCCTTTTCTGACCAGCGGGCTGTCAAGCCCGAACCTCTGGAGCGTAGCCACGGGCGAACCCACTCTGTGATGAGTTAGCCACAGAACGCATCCGTTCGTGGGTGAGTCATCAAGAGGGAGAGCACGCCGACATGAAGGATCTCGTCCGCCGGTTCACCGAGTCGCTGGTGCGGCTGGTGCGCCCGGTCCCCGCCGCCGTCCATCCGTACTCCTGCGTGTACGTGGCCGGTCCTACCGCCCGCCGTGCCGGTGCGCGTCCGCCGCGCACGCTGTGGCTCGCCGTGCACGGTGTGGACGTCGGACCCCGGCCCCTCCGCGGAGCCGAGGCCGCCGCGTGAACGGGGAGCCGCGCGAACACCACACGTTCAGGTTGCTGCCCTGGACGGGGTCAGAGGGCAAGCCGTGTTACGTCCTGGGGGACGGCGCCGGCTATGTGTCACGGATGGCGGACGGCATCGAGAGCGTCCAACTCGGCATGGCGGGCGACCTGCTCGGCCACGCCGCCGACCTGCTGGCGGACCGACGGGTCACAGGGGTGGAGCTCCACTTCCTCGCCAGCCGGCTGACCGAGTCCCTGCGGGACGTGAAACGGATTGCCGAAAGCCGGGCAATGCGGTGGCAGGACGGGGGCGGAGAGCATCCGTAGAAGTGTCGGTCAATGGCGCGTCCGGGGTGATGGGTCAGCGGAAGAGGTCGAGGAACCCGTTCACCCAGATCCCGACGAACACGATCGCCAGGAGCGCGCAGCCCATGGCCGCCAAGGACTGACGGAACGAACCCGCCTCCGGCGCGTCACCCCGTACCTCAGCGAGCGTGTCCCAGGTGACCGGCTGGCCGAGGGCCTTGGAGGCGGCGGTCCGCACGGCCGCCAACTGCTCCGCGACAAAGGGGGAGTCGGCCGCCGATTCCTGGCCTTGCCAGGCCAGGGCGCGCATCCGCCGTACGGGGTCGCTGTACCTCTCCTCGAACGCGGCGACCTCTTCCGGGAGCCTGTCCTCTTCGAGGTACGTCCAACGGCCGGCCTCCGCAGGGTCGCCGTACAGCCGGTAGATGTCGGCCAGGCGTCGGCGCAGAGCCGGGTAGTGCGGGTAGGAGGAGACCAGTCCGCGCAGCCGTTGGCGCGCCATGGGTACGCGTCCTGCGGCGAGGTCGGCGTCCACGCGCTCCAGTGTCTCCTTCAGTGCCATGCGCACATCATCGGGCCTGCCCGGCGGCGTGTGTGAATGAATTATTTCAAGGTGCCCGGGAGACCGGCCGGTTGTAGCTTCTGTGGGTAGACGCTCGGCCTGGCAGCAGAGGCAGACGCAGGCTGCGCAGCCGCCCAGGCGATCAACGCCGTTGTCAGATCCTCGTGGCAGGCTCTTGCTCCATGAGCACTCCCGAACGCGCCATGCCGCCCCTGGACGCCGACGAGCGGACGTCGCTGACGAGTTGGCTGGACTTCTACCGCACCACCCTTGCCCAGAAGTGCGAGGGGCTCGACGACGAGCGGTTGCGTGAGGCATCCGTGGAGCCCTCGCCGATCAGCCTGCTCGGCCTCGTCCAGCACATGGCGGAGGTCGAGCGGAACTGGTTCCGTCGGGTCCTGGTCCAGGAGGACGTGCCGCCGATCTTCACCCCCGACGCCGACCCGTCGGCCGACGACGGCGGGTTCGATCTCGTCGAAGGGGCGGGCTACGACGAGGCCCTGTCGCTGTGGCGGGCGGAGGTTGAACGGGCCAGGGCGAATTGCGCCGCCCGGTCGCTCGACGACACCAGCCCGTTCATGGGCGGGCAGGTCACCCTGCGCTGGATATACACGCACATGAACGGCGAGTACGCCCGTCACTGCGGGCACGCCGACCTCATCCGTGAGCGCATCGACGGCCGTACGGGGTTCTGAGGGCCGTCGAGCGGTCGAGCGGTCGTATGAAGGGGCCGGACCGGGGCTGTCAGTGTGAGCCGGTACCGTCGAAGCATGTCCAACATGGCCATCCTCGAAGGGGTCCTGGAGCGGATCACCTACGCCAACGAGGAGGAGAACGGGTACGCCGTCGTCCGCGTCGACACCGGTCGGGGCGCGGGCGATCTGCTGACGGTCGTCGGGGGGACCCATTCCTCCCCGGGCTGAAGCCCGGGGCATCCTGGGAGAACCGGTGAAGCCGCACTGAAGCGGCGGTCCGGCCGGTCGCGGCGTGAGTGGGCGAGGAGGCGTGATGCGAACCAGCGACGAGATCTATCACCGGGTCCGCTGGGATCCGCGGTTCGACCCGGCCCGGTTCGTGCTGGGGATCAGCCAGCGCGGGGATGCCTGCAAACGCATCCCGCTGCCTTCATTCGTGCCCGGGGGCGACATCCCGTGGCACCGGGTGGTGTTCATCGAGGCGGACGGCGAGGTGGTCTGGGACCGGGCCACGGGCGTGGACCGCATCGATGCGTCGGGCGCCGGACGGGTGCGGGACCCGCAAGCGGACCTGAGTTTCGATACGAGCTCCGGCAGGGGCGATCCCGTCGGCGTCCTCGACGTGCCCCCGACGGCCCGCACAGCGGTGGCCTGGATCCCGCCTGCGGAGCTGTGGCCGCCGATCCAGGACATCCGCCGGGATTACGATCCGCAGATCCACCGGTGGCCGCCGCACGTCAATGTGCTCTTCGGCTTCGTGCCGGAGTCCGACTTCGAGCGGGCCGCCCCGCTGCTCGCCGCAGCGACGGCCGAGACGCCGGTCTTCACCGCCCGGCTGGACGGGGTGCGCACCTTCCGGCACAGGGCGTACTTCACCGTGTGGCTCGACCCGACGGCAGCCGGCCAGGCGCCGTGGGCCCACCTGCACCGCCTGCTGCAGCAGCGGTTCCCGCGCTGCAGTGGGCCCGCCAAGAACTTCACCCCACATCTGTCCCTGGGCCGGACCCGGGATCCGCGTCGAGTCACCGCCGACTGTGTCACCCGGCTCGACACCATGGCGGCGACAGTCTGGGAACTCGTCCTGCTCTCACGCAGGGGCGACGGGCCGATGCGGCCACGGGCCACGGTCGCCCTGCGAACGGGCGAGGTCCGCCGGCTGCCCGCGCCCGGCCTCGGAGCGCCGGGCCCGGAGGACACGGCATGGCTCTCCGGGATCACCGACAGATGAGGCCATGGCCGGCTGGGGCGAAGCGCCGCCGGACAACAACTTCCTAGCCGCTCCGACCGCCCTCCTCGGCGAGCGTCTTGATGCCCTGGAGGGTGGTCTCCATCCCGGCACGCAGTTCCTTCAGCCGGAAGGCGATCATCTCCTGCTCCCGGTCCGGCCGGCTCTCAATGGCTGCGGTGATCCCGCTGCGGCCCGGCCCGAGACGGACCGCCTGCCGCAGCCGGGTGCCCGAACCCTCGGCCTCGACCTCGTAGCGCCAGGTCGCCATGGACCGCGCCGGGTCCAGCGTCACCTCGCCGTACCGGCCGTCCGCGTCCGTGACGGCCCAGGCGAACACGCGTGGTTCGTCCGCCTCGATCACGTGGGAGACGGTCCGCCACTCGCCGAGCATCCGGTGGTGGTTGAAGCCCTCGAAGCGTGCTCCCACCACCGGCCCGTTCGCCCCGTCGAGCCAGGCGACGCGCCGCAACTCCGGGCTGAACCGGGCCGGCAGGCGGATGTCCGTCACCAGCTCCCAGACCCGTGGCACGGCTGCCTCGATATGGACAACACTGTGCACGCTCGGACCATCGGCGTATTCCAAGGCGTCCTCCTCACACCGGAGTTGCTGATCATTCCGATCCTGGACCATGGGCGCAACAGGCCCTGGCCCGGCTGTGTTCCCGGCGGTCCGGACAGCGCTGCTCAGGCGCCGTCACACAGGAAACGGGTGGTTTCCGAGGCCGGGAATGCGTTGTCGGTGGGAACCGATACCGTCGGAACATGTCCAACATGGCCGTCCTCGAAGGGGTCCTGGAGCGGATCACCTACGCCAACGAGGAGAACGGGTACACCGTCGCCCGCGTCGACACCGGTCGGGGCGCGGGCGATCTGCTCACCGTGGTCGGGTCGCTGCTCGGTGCCCAGGTCGGCGAGTCGCTGCGGATGGAGGGGCGCTGGAGCTCGCACTCGCAGTACGGCAAGCAGTTCACGGTGGAGAACTACACGACCGTGCTGCCCGCCACCATCCAGGGCATCCGCCGCTATCTCGGCTCCGGCCTGATCAAGGGCATCGGCCCGGTGATGGCGGACCGGATCACCACCCACTTCGGCGTCGACACCCTCGACGTCATCGAGCAGGAGCCGAAGCGGCTCGTCGAGGTGCCCGGGCTCGGGCCGAAGCGGACGAAGATGATCGCCGCGGCCTGGGAGGAGCAGAAGGCGATCAAGGAGGTGATGGTCTTCCTCCAGGGGGTCGGCGTCTCCACCTCCATCGCCGTCCGTATCTACAAGAAGTACGAGGACGCGTCGATCTCCGTCGTGAAGAACCAGCCCTACCGGCTGGCCGCCGACGTCTGGGGTATCGGCTTCCTCACCGCCGACAAGATCGCCCAGGCCGTCGGCATCCCGCACGACAGCCCGGAGCGGGTGAAGGCCGGACTGCAGTACGCGCTGTCGCAATCCACCGACCAGGGCCACTGCTTCCTCCCCGAGGAGCGGCTGATCGCCGACGGGGTGAAGCTGCTCCAGGTCGATACGGGGCTGGTCATCGAGTGTCTCGCCGAACTGGCCGAGGATCCGGAAGGCGTCGTACGGGAGAAGGTGCCGTCGCCCGAAGGCGGCGAACCGATCACCGCCGTCTACCTGGTGCCCTTCCACCGCGCCGAGATCTCCCTCGCCTCTCAGGTGCAACGGCTGTTGCGGACGCCGGAGGAGCGGATGCCGGCCTTCGCGGACGTCGACTGGGACAAGGCGCTGACCTGGCTCGCGGGCCGTACGGGGGCGAAGCTGGCCCCCGAGCAGGAGGCCGCGGTCCGGCTCGCGCTCAGCCGCAAGGTCGCCGTTCTGACCGGTGGGCCCGGCTGCGGGAAGTCGTTCACCGTCCGGTCCATCGTCGAGCTGGCCCGCGCCAAGAAGGCCAAGGTGGTGCTGGCCGCGCCCACCGGGCGGGCGGCCAAGCGGCTCTCCGAGCTGACCGGGGCCGAGGCGTCCACCGTGCACCGGCTGCTCGAACTGAAACCGGGGGGCGATGCCGCGTACGACCGGGACCGGCCGCTGGACGCCGATCTGGTCGTCGTCGACGAGGCGTCGATGCTGGATCTGCTGCTCGCCAACAAACTGCTGAAGGCGGTGGCACCCGGTGCCCATCTGCTGCTCGTGGGGGACGTCGACCAGCTGCCGTCGGTCGGCGCGGGGGAGGTGCTGCGCGATCTGCTCGCCGACGGCAGCCCCGTTCCGGCGGTCCGGCTGACCACGATCTTCCGCCAGGCCCAGCAGTCCGGAGTCGTCACCAACGCGCACCGGATCAACTCCGGAGTACCGCCCCTCACTCAGGGCCTCAACGACTTCTTCCTCTTCGTGGAGGACGAGACACAGGACGCGGGCGTACTCGCGGTGGACGTCGCCGCCCGCCGTATTCCGGCCAAATTCGGGCTGGACGCGCGGCGTGACGTACAGGTCCTCGCCCCGATGCACCGCGGCCCGGCCGGGGCGGGCACGCTCAACGGGCTCCTCCAGCAGGCCATCACCCCGGGCCGCCCCGACCTGCCCGAGAAGCGGTTCGGCGGCCGGGTCTTCCGGGTCGGCGACAAGGTCACCCAGATCCGTAACAACTACGACAAGGGGGAGAACGGTGTCTTCAACGGCACGGTCGGCGTCGTCACCTCCCTCGACCTGGACGAACAGCGGCTGACGGTACTGACCGACGAGGACGAGGAGATCGGTTACGACTTCGACGAGCTGGACGAACTGGCCCACGCGTACGCCATGACGATCCACCGCTCCCAGGGCAGTGAGTACCCGGCCGTCGTCATTCCCGTCACCAAGAGCGCCTGGATGATGCTCCAGCGGAACCTGTTGTACACCGCCGTGACCAGGGCCAAGAAGCTCGTCGTGCTGGTCGGCTCGCGGCAGGCGATCGGGCAGGCGGTCCGCACGGTTTCCGCAGGCAGACGCTGTACGGCGCTGGATTACCGGTTGTCAGGGGGCCTGGGCGGAGGATCCCCGGAAAAAATGATCGATCAAATCGGTGGGAAACATCACGGAGGCCTTCCGGAACCGGAGTCAAGGGGGCAGGATGAGTAAGCTCGCGGCACTCAGTGCCGCGAGTAGGTCCAATGGACGACCCCGAGTGCACTCTCCTGAGCCAAATGGGGGAGTGTGGAGACAGTCAGGGAACCTCGAAGAAGAGGCACTACGTCGGTGAGGGATGACGTGAGCGAGCACACCAACAACGCTGTAGTACTGCGGTACGGCGATGGCGAGTACACCTACCCGGTGATCGACAGCACCGTCGGCGACAAGGGCTTCGACATCGGGAAGCTCCGGGCCAATACCGGCCTGGTCACGCTGGACAGCGGATACGGCAACACCGCAGCGTATAAATCCGCCATCACCTACCTCGACGGTGAGCAGGGCATCCTGCGCTACCGCGGCTACCCGATCGAGCAGCTCGCCGAGCGCTCGACGTTCCTCGAGGTCGCGTACACGCTCATCAACGGTGACCTTCCCAAGGTCGACGAGCTGTCGACCTTCAAGAACGAGATCACCCAGCACACGTTGCTGCACGAGGACGTCAAGCGGTTCTTCGACGGCTTCCCGCGCGACGCCCACCCGATGGCCATGCTGTCCTCGGTCGTCAGCGCGCTGTCCACGTTCTACCAGGACAGCCACAACCCGTTCGACGAGGAGCAGCGCCACCTCTCGACGATCCGTCTGCTGGCCAAGCTGCCGACGATCGCCGCGTACGCGTACAAGAAGTCGATCGGCCACCCCTTCGTCTACCCGCGCAACGACCTCGGTTACGTCGAGAACTTCCTGCGCATGACCTTCTCGGTCCCCGCCCAGGAGTACGACCTGGACCCGGTCGTCGTCTCCGCGCTCGACAAGCTGCTCATCCTGCACGCGGACCACGAGCAGAACTGTTCGACCTCCACCGTGCGTCTGGTCGGCTCCTCGCAGGCGAACATGTTCGCCTCGATCTCCGCCGGTATCTCGGCGCTGTGGGGCCCGCTGCACGGTGGCGCCAACCAGTCGGTGCTGGAGATGCTCGAAGGCATCCAGGCCAACGGCGGCGATGTCGACTCCTTCATCCGCAAGGTGAAGAACAAGGAGGACGGCGTCCGGCTGATGGGCTTCGGCCACCGCGTCTACAAGTCCTTCGACCCGCGCGCCAAGATCATCAAGGCCGCGGCCCACGACGTGCTGTCCGCGCTCGGCAAGTCCGACGAGCTGCTCGACATCGCGCTCAAGCTGGAGGAGCACGCGCTCTCCGACGAGTACTTCGTCTCGCGCAACCTCTACCCCAACGTGGACTTCTACACGGGTCTGATCTACCGGGCCATGGGCTTCCCGACCGAGATGTTCACCGTGCTCTTCGCGCTCGGCCGGCTTCCCGGCTGGATCGCCCAGTGGCACGAGATGATCAAGGAGCCGGGTTCCCGCATCGGCCGCCCGCGCCAGATCTACACCGGCGAGGTCCTGCGCGACTTCGTCCCGGTCGAGGGCCGCTGAACCTCGTACCACCTCTGCGTCACCCCGGCCGCCGAGGCCGGTCGTCTTCGCCCCGAGTACCGCGCTTTCGCACAGAGCGCGGTGTCCGGGGCGATTTGCGTGACCGATGCAGCCGTGCGCGGTGCCGCCCGCCGGGCAGGCAGCGAGAAGCGCCCCGCCATCGATCCCCCCACGGGCCGACAGCGAGGCGCTTCCCATGTCCCGGAGCGGATTCCCCCCACGGGATCCGGCCGGGCGTCTGCGGGAGCCGAAGCTCCTGGGCGCTCCTCACCTACTGCGAGCTGCGCTCTTCACTTGTACTTCCAGTGCGGTCCGCCGGGGTACGTACGCACGGGAGGGCCGCTCAAAGCTCCCCGGTGCACGTGCCCCGGCCAACGCTTGCCCGAAGCATCCCCCAAGACGCTTCGACGGACGTCCCCCAAGACATCCTTGGCATCGCACTCTTAGACTCGCGAACCCACCGGATGGTTACCCTGAAACCGGTGTGATCTAAATCTCTTTGTGGAAGTTACGTGAAGGCGCGCAACCGCAGGCTGTTCGTCACGACGAAGACCGATGAGAACGCCATCGCCGCTCCCGCAATCATAGGGTTGAGCAGGCCAAATGCCGCAAGGGGTAGGGCGGCTACGTTATAGCCGAATGCCCAGAAGAGATTGCCCTTGATGGTCGCCAGGGTGCGCCGGGAGAGCCGGATCGCATCGGCCGCCACCTTGAGATCTCCACGAACGAGGGTCAGATCGCTCGCCTCGATCGCGGCGTCCGTACCGGTCCCCATCGCCAGGCCGAGATCGGCGGTGGCGAGAGCGGCCGCGTCGTTGACCCCGTCACCGACCATGGCTACGGAGCGCCCCTGGGCCCGGAGCCGCTCGATGACGTGGACCTTCTCCTCGGGCAGGACCTCGGCATGGACCTCGTCGATTCCGACGGCGCGGGCCACGGCGTCCGCCACGGCCCGGTTGTCGCCGGTCAGCAGAACGGGACGCAGGCCGAGCGCGCGCAGCTCGGCGACGGCTGCCGCGCTGGAATCCTTGACCGCGTCGGCGACGGCGAGGACGCCGCGTGCCTGCCCGTCCCAGGCGACCACGATCGCGGTACGGCCCTGAGCCGCCGCGTCCGCCACGGCACCGGACAGGGTGTCGGGGATGTCGATGCCCGCGTCGGCGAGCAGTTGAGGGCGGCCGACCAGTACCTGGTGCCCGTCGACCGTGCCGCGTACGCCGAGGCCCGTGATGCCGGCGAAGTCCTCGGGGGCGGGGAGGGGGCCGCCGATGCGTTCCGTGGCTCCGGCGGCGACGGCCTGGGCGATGGGGTGCTCGGAGGAGTGCTCCAGAGCGCCGGCCAGTCGCAGGAGCCGGGTTTCGTCGGTGCCGGGTGCGGGGTGGATGTCCTGGAGGGTCATCCGGCCGGTGGTGACCGTGCCGGTCTTGTCGAGGACGATCGTGTCGATGCGATGTGTGGTCTCCAGGACCTCGGGACCCTTGATCAGGATGCCGAGCTGGGCGCCGCGTCCCGTACCGACCATGAGGGCGGTGGGGGTGGCGAGGCCCAGGGCGCAGGGGCAGGCGATGATCAGTACGGCGACGGCGGCGGTGAACGCGGCGGTCACGTCGTCCGTGAGGAGCAGCCACGTGATCAGGGTGGCCACTGCGAGCACCAGCACCACGGGGACGAAGACCGCGGAGATCCGGTCCGCGAGGCGCTGCACCTCGGCCTTGCCGTTCTGGGCGTCCTCGACGAGCTTTGCCATCCGGGCCAGCTGGGTGTCGGCGCCGACCCGGGTGGCTTCGACGACGAGCCGGCCGGAGGCGTTCACGGTGGCCCCGGTGACCCGGTCGCCGACGCTCACATCGACCGGGACGGATTCGCCGGTGAGCATGGAGGCGTCCACGGCGGACGCGCCCTCGACGACGGTGCCGTCGGTGGCGATCTTCTCGCCGGGGCGGACGACGAAACGGTCGCCGACGGTGAGCCGGCCGACGGGGATGCGTACCTCAGTGCCGCCCCGGAGGACGGAGACGTCCTTCGCGCCCAGGTGCATCAGCGCGCGCAGGGCGGAGCCGGCCTTCCGCTTGGACTTCGCCTCCAGGTAGCGGCCCAGCAGGATGAAGGTGACGACGCCGGCCGCGACCTCCAGATAGATGGTGGACGAGCTTTCCCCGAGCTCTCGGCTCCGCTCGAGCAGGGGAGACCCCATTGCGCGCGAGACCGTGAAGTCGAAGCCGTGCCGCATCCCGGTCATGCCTGCGTCACCGAGGAACAGCGCCCACAGGGACCAGCCGAAGGCGGCGAGGGTGCCGACCGAGACCAGGGTGTCCATGGTGGCCGCGCCGTGCCGGAGATTGGTCCAGGTGGCGCGGTGGAAGGGCAGTCCGCCCCAGACGACGACGGGGGCGGCGAGGGTGAGGGAGAGCCACTGCCAGTTGTTGAACTGGAGGGCGGGGACCATCGCGAGCACGACGACGGGGGCGGCGAGGACGGCCGAGACGATCAGACGCTGACGCAGTGATGTGAGGGCGTCGGCGGCCTTCCGCTCGGCGGGGTCGTCGGCGCCGGTCTCGGTGCCGGCTTCGGTGCCGGTCGGGCTCTCGGTGACTTGTCCGGTGCGGACTCGGGTGCTGCCCGGTCCGCCGCCCTCAAAGGCTCCTGTGACGGTGATGGAAGGCGTGGCCGGTGCGGCGGCCCGTGCCGGGGAGGGCGGGGTCGGTTCGGGGCGGCGTACCGGCTGCGCCGTATAGCCGGTCTTCTCGACCGTGGCGATCAGATCCGCGAGGCCGGTCCCTGAGCCGAAGGAGACACGGGCCTTCTCGGTCGCGTAGTTGACGGTGGCGGTGACGCCATCCATCCGGTTGAGCTTCTTCTCGATGCGGGCCGCGCAGGAGGCGCAGGTCATCCCGCCGATCGTGAGTTCGGCCCGCGAACTCTCCGCCGACGGGGGCGCGGCCTCTGTTGCGCTGTGCATGTCCGAACTCCTGAAACGCCGACCGGGCCGTACCCCACCAGTATCTGCTGGTCGGTCCGGCCCGGCGGCAAAAGGGGGTGGTGCGGGTGTACGTGGCGTACCGGGTTCGCCCCGATCGTGTTCAGGCCCGGCCGACGAGCTCGTAGCCTGCCTCGTCGACCGCGGCGCGCACGGCGTCCTCGGCCAGCGGGGCCCGGGAGACGACGGTCACCCGGCCGGTGGAGGCGACGGCCTTGACCGAGGTGACACCCTCGATGCCGGAGATCTCCTCGGAGACGGCGCCTTCACAGTGTCCGCAGGTCATGCCGGTCACCTGGTAGACGGTGGTCACCTCGCCCGCCGGGGCGCTGGAGTCCGCACCGTCGTGGCAGGAGCCGCTGGGCGAGCAGCAGGATCCGGTGGCCTGGGGGAGCTGGGTCTCGGCGGTCATGGTGTTCTCCTCTTCGACGAGCGCAAGGGCGTGATGTCGGGAACCCCGGGAGACCCCGGTGTGCCCGACTCTCATCACACTATACCCCTAGGGGGTATGAATGCGAGTGAGGCGTAGCCCGCGCTCTCGACGGCGGCGAACCCGAATCCGACCGCATTTGTCCGAATCGTATGGTGTGTGGAGCTGTCGGGATCGTATGGCGCGTGGAGCTGTCGGGCATTCGGGGAGCGGGCATTCGGGGAGCCGGGAGGCGCGGCATGGCGGGCCGGCCGGTGAAGCCCCGTACGGCGGCAGGTGGGAGTCGTTCCCCGTACGGGGCCGGAGGTGTCAGTCCCTGCGTCCTCGGTTGCCGGGTCTTGAGGCGACCCAGGCGCGGATGGTGTCCGCGTACCAGTAGGGCTTGCCGCTCTCCACGTGGTCGGGTGACGGGAGGTGGCCGTGTTTGCGGTAGGAGCGGACGGTGTCCGGCTGTACCCGGATGTGCGCGGCAATGTCCTTGTAGGACCAGAGTTTTCTGTCCGTCATGTATGACACCTCTCTGCGCCGCAGCGCAGCCGGGCAGGCCGTCGGGGGAGCTGCGGCGCGGACGCTGACGATCACTCGGCCTGCGCCCGGTGCAACGACAGGGGGAGAGTTCCGGGGAGGGGCTGTCGAGCGCCTGTGACGGAAGACCCGCGTAACGGAGACATGTGTGACGAGGATGTGATCTCTGTTACAGAAGGCATGCATGATGCCCGGCGGGGCTACGGAGAGGGGTCCGGCGCGCCGGGTTACGCCGGTGGGTAGGGGAGAGGGGTCGTGCGGGTCGGTCCCGCGTGCCAGAGCGCTGACCATGTGGCCGGGGTGACCAGGCCGTCCGGCATGAGCGGTGGGTTGTCCGCCTGGAAGCGCTGTACGGCGAGGAGGGTCTGCGGTCCGAACGTTCCGTCGAGCGCCGACCACGGCAGATAGTGGCGGTTGGCCAGCATGCACTGCACCTGGGAGACCCGATCGCCCCGCTCGCCGTACATGGTGAGCCCGTCGCCGTCGTAGAAGGCGCAGACCGGGCTGGAGCCGGGCGGTGGGGGTGGGTTGTGCTCGTCGGCCGAGGCGCCCGGGGCGGCGGCGAGGGCGGCGGTCAGGGCGGCGACGGCCAGGGCCGAGGCGCCGGCCGTCCTGCGGGACGACAGCATCTTCCGGATCATGGCGAGTTGCTCCTGGTGCGGTGGTGGTGCGTGCGGTGGTGGGGCGCGGCCCGGGGCCGCGCGCCGACTTCTCATCGAGGACAACACCGCGTACCGCCGCTACGTCACTTCCCGGGGCCGCTCGGCGTGTCAGGGCGCCCGGTGCGGGCTGCCGCAGGAGCGGAGGAAGTCCCGGGTACGGCGGGCGATGGGGAAGGGCTTGCCGGGCGGGCAGGGATACATGTCCTGCTCGACGATGGCGAAGAGATCGACGTCCAGCTTGCGGGCGGCCGCGAGTACGGGCTCCAGTGCGGGCACCCCGCCCGGCGGTTCGCACATCACTCCGCGCGCCACGGCGGGGCCGAACGGCACTTCGTCCGCCACGACTTCGGCCAGGATCTCCGGGTCGACCTGCTTGAGATGCAGATAGCCGATCCGTTCGCCGTAGGTCTCGATCAGCTTGACGCTGTCGCCGCCGCAGTAGGCGTAGTGGCCGGTGTCGAGGCAGAGCGAGACCAGTTCGGGATCGGTGGCGTCGAGGAAGCGGCTGACGTTCTCCTCGCTGTCGATATGGGTGTCGGCATGCGGATGGACGACGATGCGCAGCCCGAAACGGTCCTGCACCTCGCGGCCCAGCCGTTCCGTCTGGGTGGTGAGGCTGCGCCACTGCTCCGCGGTGAGGCTGCGGTCCTCCAGGACCTCGCCCGTCCTGTCGTCGCGCCAGAACGACGGGATGACCACGAGATGCCCGGCACCCATCGCCCGGGTGAGTGCCGCGATGTCGGCGACATGCGCCCAGGTCCGGTCCCAGACGTCCGTTCCGTGGTGCAATCCGGTGAAAACGGTCCCGGCCGAGACCGTGAGCCCGCGGCGGCGGGTCTCGTCGGCGAGGCGGGCCGGGTCGGTCGGGAGGTAGCCGTACGGGCCGAGCTCGATCCACTCGTAACCCGCCGCGGACACCTCGTCGAGGAAGCGCTGCCAGGGCACTTGCTGCGGATCGTCGGGGAACCACACACCCCACGAGTCGGGTGCCGAACCGATACGGATACGGGCCGGAGCCAATGCGGAGGAGGTCATGCGGCCCAGCCTCCCGGCCCGGGCAACGAGTGTCAATCATTCGTCCTTATGTCCGGACAAAGCATTGACAGGGTTCCGGGGGAGGGCTAGACCTGGGAGCAGCCGCCCCGGTCGCCGGTCGAAGGGATGCATATGCCTGAGCTGTACGACGTGATCACCATGGGCCGGATCGGTGTGGATCTCTACCCCCTGCAGACCGGTGTACCGCTGGCCCGGGTCGAGACATTCGGGAAGTTCCTCGGCGGCTCGCCGACCAATGTCGCCGTCGCGGCAGCCCGGCTCGGCCGGCGGACCGCCGTGGTGACCCGCACGGGCCGGGATGCCTTCGGGGAGTATCTCCACCACGAGTTGCGGGAGTTCGGGGTGGACGACCGGTGGGTGACGCCCGTCGACGCGTATCCGACACCGGTCACCTTCTGCGAGATCTTCCCGCCCGACGACTTCCCGCTCTACTTCTACCGGCAGCCCAAGGCCCCCGACCTGGAGATCCACGAGTCGGAGCTGGACCTCGACGCGGTGCGGTCCGCCCGGGTCTTCTGGATGACCGGCACCGGGCTGTGCGCCGAACCGAGCCGCACATCGACCCTCGCCGCCCTGCGCGCCCGCGACCGGTCCGGCATCACCGTCTTCGACCTCGACTGGCGCCCGATGTTCTGGGACACCACGGAAGAGATCCCCGGGACCGCGTCCGACCCCACTGCCCGCTACCGCGAGGCCCTCGCCCATGCCACCGTCGCCGTCGGCAACCTCGACGAATGCGAGATCGCGACCGGCGAGCGCGAACCGTACGCGGCCGCCCGCGCCCTGATCGCCGCGGGCGTCGAGCTCGCCGTCGTCAAACAGGGCCCCAAGGGCGTACTCGCCGTGCACTGCGACGGCACGGTGGCCGATGTGCCGCCGCTGCCTGTCGAGGTCGTCAACGGCCTCGGTGCCGGTGACGCCTTCGGCGGGGCGCTCTGCCACGGGCTGCTCGCAGGATGGGAGACCGAACGCGTCATGCGGTACGCCAACGCCGCCGGCGCCATCGTCGCCTCCCGGCTCGCCTGCTCGTCCGCCATGCCGTTCCCGTACGAAGTCGAAGCGGCCCTGACCGAAGGTGCCGTCACCTCCCGCCCCACCGGAGCCACCCCATGACGCCCCCGGCCTCCTCGGTCTCCGAACTCGTCCAGCTGCGCATGCGCCATCCCGAGGCCGTCGCCGAAGCCGCCGCGCGACGCCGCAGACGCCCCCTCGTCGGCAGCGGCGGCCGTCTGATGATCATCGCGGCGGACCATCCGGCCCGCGGTTCCCTCGCCGTCGGCGACCGCGAACTGGCCATGGCCAACCGCTTCGAGCTCCTGGAACGGCTCTGCCTCGCCCTCTCCCGCCCCGGCGTCGACGGCGTCCTCGCCACCGCCGACATCCTCGACGACCTGCTGCTCCTCGGCGCACTGGAGAACAAGGTCGTCGTCGGCTCGATGAACCGCGGCGGACTCGCGGGCGCCGCCTTCGAGCTCGACGACCGCTTCACCGGCCACCGCCCCGAGGACCTCGCCCGGCTCCGCTTCGACGCGGGCAAGCTGCTGCTCCGTATCGACTACGACGACCCCGGCTCGCTCGACACCATGCACGCCACCGCCCGTGCCATCGACGCCATGGCCGCGCACCGGCTGCCCGTCTTCGTCGAGCCGTTCCTCTGCCGCCGCATGGACGGCCACGTCCGCAACGACCTCGGCGCGGAGGCGGTCACCACCTCGATCGCCATCGCCTCGGGGCTGGCCGGGACATCCGCGTACACCTGGCTCAAGGTCCCCGTCACCGAGAACCCCGACGACATGGCCCGGGTGATGGAGGCTTCGACGCTGCCCGCCGTGCTGCTGGGCGGCGAGGTGGGCGACGACCTGGACGGCGCGTTCGAGAAGTGGCGCACGGCGCTGCAACTGCCGACCGTCCAGGGCCTGGTGGTGGGGCGTTCGCTGCTCTACCCGGCCGACGGTGAGGTGGCCGCGGCCGTCGACACGGCCGTATCGCTGCTGGAACCGAGAGGAACGGGCGGGGACCGGGTATCAAGTAGGGAATGGGTATGACGACGCACAACGAACCGCGGTACCACCTCGGCGCCGGGAGCGCGGCGAGCGGCCCCTACGCCCTCGACATCGACCCGAAGCGCGCCGGCTGGGACCGGTCGAGCCTGCGTGTGCTGGAGTTGGGGCCGGGCGGAGTTCACACGCTTGTCACCGGGGAGAGCGAATGGATCGTTCTGCCGTTGACCGGTGGCTGTACGGTGCACACCTCAGGTGAGATCTTTGAACTGCTGGGCCGGGAAAGCGTGTTCAGCGGGGTATCCGACTTCGCGTACGTACCGCGTGACGCCCATGCACAGATCGCCTCCGGCGCAGGAGGCCGCTTCGCCCTGGCAGGAGCGAAGTGCGAGCGACGACTCCCCGCTCGCTACGGCCCCGCGCCGGAGGTACCCGTCGAGCTGCGCGGCTCCGGGAACTGCTCCCGCCAGGTCAACAACTTCGCCGCCGCCGACACCTTCGAGTGCGACCGGCTGATCGCCGTCGAGGTACTCACCCCGGGCGGCAACTGGTCGTCCTACCCACCGCACAAGCACGACGAGCACCGCCCCGGCGTCGAGTCCGTGCTGGAGGAGATCTACTACTTCGAGGTGGAGAACGGCGGCCTCGGCTACCACCGTGTGTCGCCGTCGAGGGACGGCGGTACGGACGTCCTCGCCGAGGTCCGCAGTGGCGACGCGGTCCTCGTTCCCGACGGCTGGCACGGTCCGTCCATCGCCGCCCCCGGCCGCACGCTCTACTACCTCAATGTGATGGCGGGCCCGGGGGAGCAGCGGGAGTGGCTGATCAGCGATCACCCCGACCACGGCTGGATCCGCGACACCTGGCCGTCGCAGCCGGTGGACCCCAGACTCCCGCTCTACGGACCGGAGGCGACCTCGTGAGCGCACCACGCACCCGCAGGCTCACCACCGCCCAGGCCCTGGTGTCCTTCCTGTCCCGCCAGTACACCGAGCGCGACGGCCGGCGACAGCGCCTGATCAGCGCCACCTGGGGCATCTTCGGCCACGGCAATGTCGCCGGAGTCGGTCAGGCGCTCGTCGAGTCGGGCCGGGCGATGCCCTATCTCCAGGGCCGTAACGAGCAGGCCATGGTGCACGCCGCCGTCGGCTACGCCCGCCAGTCCGGCCGGCTCTCCGCGCACGCCGTCACCACCTCCATCGGCCCCGGCGCCACGAACCTCGTGACCGGCGCCGCCCTCGCCACCATCAACCACCTCCCCGTCCTCCTCCTGCCCGGGGACACCTTCGCGACCCGGCCCGCCGACCCCGTGCTCCAGCAGCTCGAAGTCCCGTCCGCGGGCGACATCTCCGTCAACGACTGTCTGCGTCCCGTCTCCCGCTACTTCGACCGGATCACCCGCCCCGAGGCCCTGATCCCGGCCGCACTCCAGGCCATGCGGACCCTCGCCGACCCGGCGGAGACCGGCGCGGTCACGCTCGCGCTGCCGCAGGACGTGCAGGCGCAGGCGCACGACTGGCCGGAGGAGTTCTTCGCCGAGCGCATCTGGTACGTACGCAGGCCGGCCCCCGATCCGCACGAGCTCGACCGGGCGGTACGGGCCGTGCGCAGCGCCCGCCGGCCGCTGATCGTGGCGGGCGGCGGCGTCCATCACAGCGCGGCGGAGGAGACCCTCGCCGCGTTCGCCGCCGCCACCCGCATCCCCGTCGCCGCCACCCAGGCCGGCAAGGGCTCCCTGCGTCACGACCACCCCGCCGACGTCGGCGGCATCGGCCACACCGGCACCGCGACCGCCGACGAGCTGGCCCGCACCGCCGACCTGGTGATCGGCATCGGCACCCGCTACTCCGATTTCACCACCGCCTCCGCCACGCTCTTCTCCGACCCGGCTGTCCGCTTCCTCAACCTCAACATCACCGGCTTCGACGCACACAAACTCGGAGCGCTCCCGCTCGTCGCCGACGCCCGCACCGCCCTCGAAGCCCTCACCGCCGCGCTCGCCGCACGCAACCACCGCGTCGACCCGTCCTACGAGACCGAGTACACCGAGGCCAAGGAGAAATGGGAGCAGCGCGTCACCGCCGCGTTCACCGCCGACGACCCGCACGCCCGCCCCACCCAGGCCCAGGTCCTCGGCCTGCTCGACGCCCTCGTCACCGAGGACGACATCCTGATCAACGCGGCCGGATCACTCCCCGGTGACCTGCACAAACTCTGGCGGGCCCGCTCCCCGCACCAGTACCACGTCGAATACGGATACTCCTGCATGGGCTACGAGATCCCGGCCGCGATCGGGGTCCAGCTGGCCGCCCCCGACCGCCCCGTCTGGGCCCTCGTCGGAGACGGCACCTATCTGATGAATCCCACCGAGATCGTCACCGCGGTGCAGCAGGAACTCCCCGTGAAGCTGGTCATCCTGCAGAACCACGGCTACGCGTCCATCGGCGGCCTGTCCGAGACGGTCGGCGGTGAGCGCTTCGGAACGGCCTACCGCCACCGCGCCGCGGACGGCGCCTTCACCGGCCCCCCGCTCCCCGTCGACCTCGCGGCCAACGCCGGCTCGCTGGGGATGCGGGTGCTGCGTGCCAAGACCGTGCGTGACCTGCGCGAAGCCCTTGCCGAGGCGCGGGCCGAGGACCGTCCCACTTGTGTCTACGTCGAGACCGAAACGGCAGACACAGTGTCGGGCCCCCCTCCGGCGCAGGCGTGGTGGGATGTTCCCGTAGCCGAAACGGCCACCCGGCCGTCGGCCGTGAAAGCCCGGGAAGAGTACGACCGTCACGTCGCCGACCGACGCCACCACCTTTGAAGGAGTTCTGTCATGAAGACCGTCAACCACTGGATCGGTGGCAAGACCGTCGAGGGTGCGTCGGGCAACTACGGCCCGGTCACCGACCCGGCCACCGGCGCCGTCACCACCCAGGTGGCGCTCGCATCGCTCGAAGAGGTCGACGCCGCGGTCGCCGCCGCCAAGGACGCCTACGCCACCTGGGGCACGTCCTCGCTGGCCGCCCGCACCACGGTCCTCTTCCGCTACCGCGCGCTGCTCGACGCCCACCGCGACGAGATCGCCGCGCTGATCACCGCCGAGCACGGCAAGGTGCACTCGGACGCGCTGGGCGAGGTCGCCCGCGGTCTGGAGATCGTCGAGCTGGCCTGCGGCATCACCACCCAGCTCAAGGGCGAGCTGTCCACCCAGGTCTCCAGCCGGGTCGACGTCTCCTCGATCCGTCAGTCGCTCGGTGTCGTCGCCGGCATCACCCCGTTCAACTTCCCGGCCATGGTGCCGATGTGGATGTTCCCGCTCGCCATCGCCTGCGGAAACACCTTTGTGCTCAAGCCGAGCGAGAAGGACCCGTCGGCCGCCAACCTGCTGGCCGAGCTGGCCGCCGAGGCCGGTCTGCCGGACGGCGTGCTGAACGTCCTGCACGGCGACAAGGTCGCCGTCGACGGCCTGCTGGGCCACCCCGACGTGGCCGCGGTCTCCTTCGTGGGCTCCACCCCGATCGCCCGCTACATCCACGCCACCGCCTCCGCCAACGGCAAGCGCGTCCAGGCACTCGGCGGCGCGAAGAACCACATGCTGGTGCTGCCGGACGCGGACCTCGACGCCGCGGCCGATGCCGCCGTCTCCGCCGCGTACGGCTCCGCCGGTGAGCGCTGCATGGCGATCTCCGCGGTCGTCGCGGTCGGCACCATCGCCGACGAGCTCGTCGCCAAGATCAAGGAGCGCGCCGAGAAGATCAAGATCGGCCCCGGCAACGACCCGACGTCCGAGATGGGCCCGCTGATCACCGCCGCCCACCGCGACAAGGTCGCCTCCTACGTCAAGGGCGCGGCCGCCCAGGGCGCCGACGTCGTCCTCGACGGCACCGGCTTCACCGTCGAGGGCTTCGAGGACGGCCACTGGATCGGCCTCTCCCTCCTCGACAACGTGTCCACCGACTCGGACGCGTACAAGGACGAGATCTTCGGCCCGGTCCTGTGCGTCCTGCGCGCCGAGACGTACGAAGAGGGCGTCGCCCTCATGAACGCCTCGCCGTTCGGCAACGGCACCGCGATCTTCACCCGTGACGGCGGCGCCGCCCGCCGCTTCCAGCTGGAGATCGAGGCCGGCATGGTCGGCGTCAACGTGCCGATCCCGGTGCCGGTCGGCTACCACTCCTTCGGTGGCTGGAAGGACTCCCTCTTCGGCGACCACCACATCTACGGCAACGACGGCGTGCACTTCTACACCCGCGGCAAGGTCGTCACCACCCGCTGGCCGGACCCGGCCGACGCCCCGGCGGGCGTGGACCTGGGCTTCCCGCGCAACCACTGACGCCACTTCCCTTCTGCACCGACGGCCCGTACGGAAGCTGTATCCGTACGGGCCGTCGCCATGCCCGCCTCGGTTCAACCCCGCCCGGCGCACTCTCACATGCGCCGCAGGCCCACGTACTGGAGTGCACCCATGGCCGCCACGACCAGGCCCTGGAACACGATCCAGCTGTTACCGATCCCGGTCGCGGTCAGTGAGTCCATGGCGACCACCGCGACGCCGGCCACGGCCCAGGCCACGTTCAGGGTGATGATGACGGCGACCGCGCCGCGGTTGATGCTCTCCTGGCGGGAGACGACCAGCACCCCCAGGGCGTACACGGTGAGGAACACGCCCACCGGGTACTGCACCGAGAGGCGCACGCCGAGGAACGAGTCCAGGACCGTGGCGAGTACGAGGTATCCGATGCCGTTCGCACCGGTCAGGATCACGTCCGCCACGAGGGCGAAACGGAGGAGGCTGTCGGAACGGGCGGCGCCCGTCGCCGGGACCGTACCAGCATTCTGGGACGACATCATGAGGTCTTCCTTTCGTTGTCATGCTGCTGATCTGGAGGTGTGTGCCGAGTGGGCCCGGAGGTGCTCCCGGCATCGGGGAACACCGGGGCGGGCGAACCGAGGAGGACCCGGGTCTCGGTATTCGCCGGCAGGAACGATTCGAGCGCGATGCCGCTCAGCGGACCGGACGGAAGATCGGAGAAGAGGGTGCCGGGGCGCTCGCCGAACGAGGTGACGATGTGGAAGAAGGTCATCAGGTGCCCCTCCCGGTACAGCTCAATGGGCAGAAGCAGACGATTCGCCTCCCCGGATACGGTGAATTCGGCTTCCTCGGATGTGGCCAGTTCGGCATCCTGCGCCGATGGAAGGCCTGCTATGGACGCTTCCAATTCGCGCAGTCGGCCGTCCCCGGTGATTGCGCTCCATCGCCGGAGCATTCGTATGACGTGGTATCTCACCTGGGGAAGATTGGTCAGATGCGGCGCCAGACCCTCCGGGTGAAGAATGATGCGGAGAAAATTGGGGGGCGCCAGGAGATGGCCGGCGACATCGCTCATCAGCATTTCCATCGTGTGGTTGAGAGCCGCGATGTTCCAGCAGCTGTCGGTGACCATGGCCGGATACGGTTCATGGCCGGTCAGCGCCTTCTCCAGAACCGGGCGAATGTCAGCCGGCAACGGGGGGACGCTGTCGTACCAGCGCAGCTTTCCCGCCGCGGTCGCTCGGGCGACGAGCTGCTGTCGGTGCGCGGGCGGCAGCCCGAGCGCCTGGGCGATGCGGAGAACCGTCTCGGCATCGGGCGTCTGCTCGCAGGCCTCGATTCTCCTCAGGTGGTTCAGGGAAAAACCGGCCCGCTCGGCAAGTACCTGCTTGCTGAGCGATTTCTGGCGCCGCAGGTCACGCAGGAGCAGCCCCAGGACTCCGTCGTCTTCTGTGGAACGCATGCCCATACGGGGACGGTAATGACCGGTACGGGGCCACCTCAATTACCTCCCAGGTAATGGTCGAAGGGGCTGCACCGGCTCGCGGGACGTGTCAGGGCCCGCTCGCTCCAGCCGGAAAAGGGGAGCCGCGAAAGCGGCTCCCCTTTTCCGGCCTCGCCATGTCAACGCGTACCGTCCGCGGCCCTCTCGGCACCGACCGCCTCGGCGATCATCCGTTCCATCGGAACGGCGCCCACCCGCCCCGAGACCAGGAACGCGAACACCATCGTCGCGACCATGATCACTGTGCCGAGCCACACCATCGTCCCGACCGGCACGGTGTACGCCCCCACGGTCCGCACCACGCACTCACCCAGCAGCGCCGCACCCCACACCGCCGAGAACCGCATCTCCGCCCGCCGGAACGCCGCCGACTGAGCCGAAAGCCGTTGCCAGGCGGTGTCCTTGGCCGCATCGCCCTTGGTCAGCCACGGCCGCACCCCCGCGCTCATCATCGGCTGCCCCTTCAGCGCGGTCACCAGAATGACGATCCCGATGATGCTGCTCACCCCGCTGTCCTTGGCGAGCATCAGCCGCGGGTCACCGACCACCAGACTCGTCAGCAGCCCGACCGCGTTGACCGTCACCATCAGCGCCGCCAGCCCGTTGAGCCGGCGCTTTTGGACGACACCCCACACGGTGCGCACGGCCGGTACCACGCTGCTCCAGGCCAGCGCGGCGAAGGTACCCATGCCCGCCGCCTTCAACGCGTAGTACGAGACGAGCGGCACCCCCACATCCACGAGCAGCGGCATCAGGCTGTCCAGCAGCGCCTTGCGCGGAGCGAACGGGGCGGCGGCGACCGGAGCATCTGCGACAGGGGCGGTGGCTGTGGCGGCCGGGCTGGTCATGGCGGGTTCCTCTCCCGTATCGGCAGGCGCCTTCGCGGCCCCGCTCTCGATACGTACAGACTGGCCGCCGGAGCCCGGTGCCCGGCAGAGCCGCGTGTACCGAGGTCCGTATGACGAATGTCAGCCCCTGCCGGTGACAGCGGCTGCCCGCCGCTTGACGGAGGCCGGGGCTCCGACGTACCCGAAACTCGCTCGCTGCGCCGGTCGAACCGGTGCTGTGATGAGGTCATGACCGCCCCGACCAGGCCACAGCACGAGATCCGCGCCCAGTACACGGATACGACCGTCACCGTCTACCAGGCGTACGCCCCGTTCATCGGTCTGCCGGCCGTGCGCGACGGGCGCTTCCCGGAAGTCTGGAAGCGCGACCGCATGACATGGATCAAGCCGAGCTTCCTGTGGATGATGTACCGCTGTGGCTGGGCCACGAAGGAGGGCCAGGAGACCGTCCTGGCCGTCGAGATCACCCGTGAGGGCTTCGACTGGGCCCTGGCGAACTCCGAACTGTCGCACTACGTGAGGGGAGTTCACCCCGACCGCGCCGCCTGGCAGCGCAACCTGCGCCGGAGCCCGGCCCGTGTCCAGTGGGACCCCGAGCGCGACCTCCGCCTGGACCGGCTTCCGTACCGTTCCCTCCAGCTCGGGCTCTGCGGTGAAGCGGCGCGGCGATACGCGGACGAGTGGACGGTGTCGATCCGTGACGTCACCCCGCTCGCCCGGCAGATCCACGAACTGGTGCGGGCCGGGCGGCTCGACGACGCGGCGGAACTCCTGCCGCGGGAGTCCCCGTACCCGCCGCCCGGCGCCGCGCTCCCGGCGGGGGCGACGGCCTGACCCGTAACCCGGGCGAAAGAGTTAATGCCCCATAAGGGACATATCTGACGTTACGCTCCGCGCATGATCCACCATGCCATCCCCCTGGCGGCATCCGGCCTGAAGATCGACTGGGCCAGGATGCCGACGTACAACACCATCATGGCGGTGGCCGCCGGTGCCGGGCTGTTGCTCGTGGTGGCGCTGGGGCGTCAGCTCCTTGCGCCCGGGCGCATTATCACCCCCGACGGCTGGGTGCTGGCGTTCGGGGCCGTCGGCTTCACTCTTGTCACCACCGGCCTCCATATGACGCTGACCTGGCCGCTCGCCGGACAGGGCTTCCCGTTCGACAACGTCATCTTCGGCGAGCCGGCACTCGCCTTCGGCGTCTTTCTGCTGGCCGCGTCCTTCTACCTCTGGAAACGCGGCGCCGAACTCAACAGCGCCGACCGCATCGTCCGCACGGCCCGCGTTGCCTCGCCCATCTCCGTCTTCGTGTTCGGCCTCGGGCTCGCCTGCTTCGGGATCGCCGCCGCGGGCTGGAAATACACCCTCTTCGCCGCTCCGCCCGAGGAACCCATCTCCGGAGAATTCGCGAAGTGGCCGATGGTGGAAGCGAGCTTCATGTCCGGGCTGTACGTCCTCGTGGGCATCGGCGCGCTCCTGTTCCCGTTCGCGCTGCACCGGCCCAAGGGCTGGATGGCTCCGGTCATCGGAGTCGTCTGGGGTCTGGCCGGGCTGGCGTTCCTGTTCTTCGGCGGCCTCAACTACTTCACCCACATCGGCCTCATCGTCAACACCATGTGAGTCACTCAGGACCACGGTGGGCCCGGCCGGACGGCCGGGCCCACCGGGTCCCCCCACCCCGTGACGGCCACCACCTCGCGCGCGATGTCCGTCACCTTCCGCCCGTCCGTCGCCACCCGGACCGTGTCCGCCGGTGCATGCTCGTCCAGGAGTCGGGCCTTGCGGACACTGTTCGCCACCTCACGGTCCAGTTCCGAGCCGATCTCGCGTCCCGAGAGCCGGCCGTACGTCGTGGCATCGGAGGCGGTGAGCAGGACGCGGACGATCCGCACGTCCGCACCCATCGCACGCTCGAACATCGCCGCCGACTCAGGCAGCACGCTCACCGTGTTCGTGTAGATCAGGCGCCGGTAGCCGAGTTCCGCGAAGTTGGACCAGACCGCCGCCAGATTGCGCTCGGTGATCCCCGCGCGGTGCGGATCGCCCTCCGGCGCCGGATGGACCTGGCCCATCAGATCGCCCTCCACGACCGCGTGCGCCGCCTCGACGGCCCGCAGTTGCGCCGAAACCTCCCAGGCCACGGTCGACTTGCCGACGCCCGCGCGCCCGCCGATGAGCAGTACCTCTGCGTGATTCATGTCGGCAGGGTGCCAGCCCACGAGGGCTCCCACGATCCGATTGGGTGGCCGTGTCGAACGCGCCCGCCCGAACGGCGCGGCATACCGCGCATGGAGTACGGCGGGGGAGTGCCGTACGCCGCAAGAAGGCCGGAGAGTTCCCCCTGGCGGCTGCCTGCGCACGGCGACTGTCGGCTTAGGGTCGTGAACCATGGAGACCCCTATTGCGCGTACGTCCCGGTGGCGGCGACTGCTGCCCCGTAAACGCGGCCGGTGGGCCGCGGGCCTCGCGGCGCTCGTCGTGCTGGCCGGTGCGGGCACCTGGACCGCAACTGCCGACGACGGCGGGCCCGCCGTGCATCGCCAGGACCGGATGATGCGCGTGGACGGCGTGTCCATCGACACCTCGTACTTCACCACCGGGGGCACGCAGCGCAGGCCCGCTGTGCTGATCGGGCACGGATTCGGCGGAAGCAAGAACGACGTACGGGCGCAGGCCGAACAGCTGGCGGGTGCCGGGTACGCCGTGCTGACCTGGTCCGCCCGCGGGTTCGGGAAGTCGGGCGGGGAGATCGCACTCAACGCCCCCGACCGCGAGGTCAAGGACGTGTCCCGGCTGATCGACTGGCTGGCGGACCGGCCCGAGGTGGAGCTCGACGCCAAGGACGACCCCCGGGTCGGGGTCACCGGGGCCTCCTACGGCGGAGCCGTCTCGCTCCTCGCCGCCGGGTACGACAAGCGCGTCGATGCCATCGCACCGCAGATCACCTACTGGAACCTGGCCGACGCGCTCTTCCCCGACGGGGTCTTCAAGAAGCTCTGGGCCGGAATCTTCGTCACCACCGGTGGCGGCTGCCAGAAGTTCGAGAAGCAGCTCTGCGACATGTACGAACGGGTCGCCGTCAGCGGGAAGCCGGACGCCGCCGCGCGAGCGCTGCTGACCGAGCGTTCCCCGAGCGCCGTCGCCGACCGGATCAAGGTGCCCGCGCTCATCGTGCAGGGGCAGTCCGACTCCCTCTTCCCGCTCGGCCAGGCCGACGCCATGGCCGAGGCCATAAGCGGCAACGGCGCGCCGGTCGCCGTCGACTGGATCGCCGGTGGGCACGACGGCGGTGACCTGGAGACCGACCGGGTGCGGCAGCGGATCGGCGGATGGTTCGACCGGTATCTGAAGGGCGACAAGGGCGCCGACACCGGGCCCGGCTTCCGCGTCACCCGGACCGGAGGTATCGACTCCACCGACGGGGCCGCCCTCACGCGCGGGGCGAGCAGCGATACGTATCCGGGGCTGAGCAGCGGAGAAGAAACGATCGGCCTCGGGCGCCGGACGCAGACGTTCCGTAACCCGGCCGGCGCCAACCCGCCCGCCATCTCGGCCGTTCCCGGCGTCGGCGGCGGGCTCTCCCAGCTGTCGTCCCTCGGCGTCGGCCTCTCGATCGACTTCCCGGGGCAGTACGCCCGCTTCGACTCGGCCCCGCTGGACAAGTCCCTGCGCGTCACCGGCTCACCGACCGCGCGGGTCGTCGTCGATGCGGAACGGGGCGACGCCGTGCTGTTCGGGAAGGTGTACGACGTGTCGCCGGACGGCAAGCAGCAGGTGCTGCCCTCCCAGCTGGTCGCACCCTTCCGGATCCCGCAGTCCCAGCAGGGCAAGGGCGTGCAACTGACGCTCCCCGCCATCGACCACCAATTCGACGCAGGACACCGGCTCCGCCTGGTCCTCTCCGCCACCGACCTCGGTTACGCCTCACCGGCCGAGCCGACGACGTACAAGGTGACCACAGACGGCCCGCTGACCGTCCCCACCGCCCCCGCTCTGAAGACCGCAGCGGCCACCCTGCCCTGGTGGACCTGGGGGCTCCCGGCCGGCGCTGTCGTGATCGCCGCCCTGCTGCTGCTCACCGCCCGCCGCCGCACCGCGACCCCCGCACCCGATCCGGCGCTCGCCGGGGTGCCTCTCCAGATCACCGGCCTGTCCAAGAAGTACGCCAAGTCCGCCGACCGGTACGCCGTGAAGGAACTGTCCTTCCAGGTCGAGAAGGGGCAGGTGCTCGGCCTCCTCGGCCCCAACGGCGCGGGCAAGACCACCACCCTGCGCATGCTGATGGGGCTCATCACGCCCGACGACGGCGAGATCCGCGTCTTCGGGCAGGCCATCCGGCCGGGAGCACCCGTGCTGTCCCGCGTCGGTTCGTTCGTCGAAGGAGCCGGCTTCCTGCCGCACCTGTCCGGGCGCGCCAACCTGGAGCTGTACTGGCAGGCCACAGGGCGGCCCGCCGAGGACGCTTACATCGGGGAGGCCCTGGAGATCGCCGGGCTCGGCGACGCACTGGCCCGCGCCGTCCGTACGTACTCGCAAGGCATGCGGCAACGGCTCGCCATCGCCCAGGCCATGCTCGGGATGCCGGACCTGCTCATCCTCGACGAACCGACCAATGGACTCGACCCGCCCCAGATCCGCGAGATGCGCGACGTGATGATCCGGTACGCGGCCGGGGGCCGGACCGTCATCGTCTCCAGCCACCTCCTCTCCGAGGTCGAACAGTCCTGCACCCACCTCGTGGTCATGGACCGAGGCCGGCTCGTCCAGGCGGGCCCGGTCGCCGAGATCACCGGCTCCGGCGACATGCTGCTCGTCACCAGCGCGCAGGACATCACCGAACCCCTCGTGGGGAAGGTCGCCGCACTGCCGGGGATCGGCTCGGCAGTCCGTACGGACGACGGCCGCGGACTGCTCGTACGGCTCGACGGCGCCACCTCGTCCGAGCTGATCGCCGAACTGGTGCGGCTGGACATGCCGGTGACCGGTGTCGGGCCGCACCGCCGCCTGGAGGACGCGTTCCTCACCCTGATCTCCGGAGGCTCCGCATGAGTGCCGCAGTCGATGTCACGGAAGCCGCCGAGGCCCCCGGCTACCGCGCCCGGCGCACCCTGCCGCTGCGCGTCGAGGCGGTACGTCAGCTGCGCAGGCGCCGCACCCTGCTCATGGGCGGGGTGCTGGCGGCGCTGCCGTTCATCCTGATCGCCGCGTTCGCGATCGGCGGCACGCCGTCCTCCCGCGGCGGCGGCGACCGGCTGACCCTGATGGACACCGCGACCGCGTCCGCCGCGAACTTCGCCGCGACATGCCTGTTCGTGTCCGCGGGGTTCCTGCTCGTCGTCCCGGTGGCGCTGTTCTGCGGGGACACCGTCGCCTCCGAGGCCAGTTGGTCCTCGCTGCGCTATCTGCTGGCGGCGCCCGTGCCACGGGCCAGGCTGCTGTGGAGCAAGCTCGTCGTGGCGCTCGGCTTCAGTCTGGCCGCGATGGTGCTGCTGCCGCTCGTCGCGCTGGCCGCGGGAGCCGCCGCGTACGGCTGGGGGCCGCTCGAACTCCCCACCGGCGGGGCGCTGGCGGCCTCGGACACCGTGCCGCGCCTCGCGCTCGTCGTCGCGTTCATCTTCGTCTCCCAACTGGTCACCGCCGGGCTGGCGTTCTGGCTGTCGACGAAGACCGATGCCCCGCTGGGCGCGGTCGGCGGGGCGGTCGGGCTGACCATCGTCGGCAATGTGCTGGACGCCGTCACCGCGCTCGGGTCCTGGCGCGAATTCCTGCCTGCGCACTGGCAGTTCGCCTGGGCGGACGCACTCCAGCCCGATCTGGAATGGGGCGGCATGGCGAAGGGCGCGGCGATCTCGGTGACCTATGCCCTGATCCTGTTCGCCTTCGCCTTCCGGGGGTTCAGTCGTAAGGACATCGTGTCCTGAGCTCGACTTTCCGCCGATTCTCCGGCCTTCGTTGCCACATCGAGATTCATCCGCAATGTCTTCGTCTGCTCCTCGGCACCGTCTCGCACGTCACATTCACAAGTGCTGACACGGCGACGTTGGGGGCAGGGCATGGAACGCCGGACAGGGAAGTACGTACGGACATGGCGAGGGGCGCTCGGCGTGCTGCTGGCGGGCGGGGTGCTGCTCACCGGGTGCTCGGGGGCATCCGACGGAACGGGGTACTCCTCCGCCGACCGCCGGGCCGCCCCCGCACCCGCCGCGTCGGGCGGTGCGGCCGACAGCGACGGCGCGAAAGGCGTGGACGGCTCGAAGAAGCAGGACGGGCTGCGGGAGTCCGCGCCACCCGACTACCTGTCCACCTTCGCCCTGGACGTCGACACCGCCTCGTACGGGTATGCGCGACGTACCCTCGCCTACGGCACCCTGCCGGAGCCGACCACCGTGCGGCCCGAGGAGTTCGTCAACAGCTTCCGCCAGGGCTACCGGCGCCCGGCCGGCAACGGCTTCACCGTGAACGTCGACGGCGCCCGTGCCGGGGCCGACGGCTGGTCGCTGGTGCGGGTCGGTCTGGCCACCCGGGCCGCCCCCGCCCGCGACGAGCGCCCGCCCGCCGCGCTCACCTTCGTCGTCGACATCTCCGGCTCGATGGCCGGAGCGGGCCGCCTCGACCTGGTGAAGAAGTCCCTGGGCATCCTCACCGACGAACTCCGCGACGACGACTCGGTCTCCCTGGTCACCTTCAGCGACGAGGCGAAGACGCTGCTGCCGATGACCCGGCTGCGCGACCACCGCGGCAGAATCCGCGACCGGGTCGACTCCATGGAACCCACCGACTCCACCAACCTGGAAGCAGGCATCCGGCGCGGATACGACGAGGCGGTCGACGGCCGCGTCAAGGGCGCCAACAACCGGGTCGTCCTGCTCTCCGACGCCCTCGCCAACACCGGCGCGACCGACGCCGAAACCATCCTCGAACGCATCGGCTCCGCCCGCCGCGAGTACGGCATCACCCTCTTCGGCGTCGGCGTCGGCAGCGACTACGGCGACGCGCTGATGGAACAGCTCACCAATAAGGGCGACGGCCACACCACGTACATCGCCGACGAGACCCAGGCCCGAAAGGTCTTCGTCGACCAGCTGCCCGCACACCTCGAACTGACGGCGCGCGACGCCAAGGCCCAGGTCGCCTTCGACCCGGAGACCGTCGAGAAGTTCAAGCTGATCGGTTACGAGGACCGCAAGGTCGCCGACGAGGACTTCCGCAACGACCGCGTCGACGGCGGTGAGGTCGGCCCCGGCCACACGGTGACGGCGCTCTACGCCGTACACCTCCGGGACGGTGCCTCCGGGCACGTGGCGACCGCGACCGTGCGCTGGCTGGACCCCAGGACCCGGGCCCCGCACGAGCAGAGGGGGGCGGTCGAGACGAAAGCGATCGACGGTCCGCTGTGGGGCGGCGACAGCAAGCGGCTCCAAGTGACGGCGGTCGCCGCCTACTTCGCCGAGGCGCTGCGCGGAGGTCAGCTGCCGGGCGCGCCCGGACTCGGTGAACTCGTCTCACGGGCAGACACGTTGGCTTCCGAGACCGAGGACGATTCGGTACGGAAGCTGGCGACCGCGATCGGACAGGCCGGCCGGCTCAAGGGCGGCGGGGACGACACTGGGTCCGGGGGTGCACCGGAAGGCGAGATGGACTGACCGGGGGAGGCGTCGGGCCGCACCGGCATATGAAAGTGGGCTGTGCGGCCCGTCCGACGACGCCATGATGTGCACCATGTCCTCCCTGTTGCCGACCCTCGCCGTGATCACGACCGGCCTCTACGCAGGCTTCCTGCTGACGTTCCTGATCGCGATCATGCCCGGCATCGCGGCACTGCCGGACGAGCGGTTCACGTCCGCGATGCGCCGCTTCAACGAGAAGGTGCCCTCACCGGCCTTCCTGGTCCTCTTCGCCGGTGTGATCGCCTTCCCGGCCGCTGTGATCGTGGGAGCCGACGCAGACGCGGACCGGGCGCTCGCAGTGGCGGCGCTGGTCTGCGCGGTCGGCAGCCACCTGATCACGATCACCGGGAACATCCCGCTGAACAAGGCGCTCGCGGCGTCCGAGGGCGGCGGTGACAGCGCTGCCCGCGAGGCGTTCGAGTCCCGCTGGAACAACCTCCACCGGATCCGGACGGTCCTGTCTCTCGCCGCGTTCGCGCTGCTGGCCGTGGCCGCCGGGTAGGACGACGGGCCGGTCCCTCCACCGTGAAGGGGCCGGCCCGCCGGTGTCGATCGTCAGGATCCTGACCGCTGCGACAACGTTCGCTCGATGCCTGCCCGGACGAAGGCGCGCGCGAGGCGTCCCCGCCTGATACGCCACGGCAGGGAGGCCCGGCGCGGGTCGGTTCCGTACCGGCGGCGGTGTATGTCGCCGACGACCTCGGCGGGAGCGCCCAGCTCGGCCAGCACCTCCAGCGCCTGCCCCTTGGTGATGAGCCGCCCGTCCCGCAGGGTGACCGACGCCCGTGCGAGGGTCAGCAGTCCGAGGTCCACCCAGATGTCGCGGAGCCAGCGGGTGGGCCTGGCGCTCGCCGGATACCAGTAGCCCTTGAGGTCGCCCCGGATGAACTCCGCCAGCGCCTGATCGGACACCTCCGCAACGAGCCCGGCGGGCTCCGGGCCGAACAGTGACAATCCGCCCGTACTCAACTCTCGTCGGCTGACCGGCGTGACCGGTCGCTCGAACAAACGGCCATGAGCCCAGGTCACATGATCACGGCCCATGTCCGGGAGTTGCGACCGCACCGCATAGGAGCAGTGCAGCTTCGCGGCCATCGGCACATCCGCGATCAACGCGCGGTGCAGAAGGATGAGTTGTCGCCTCTGGGTCTCGGTGACCGGCGACTCCACGAGGGCCACGAGGTCGAGGTCGCTGCGCCCCGGCTGATAGTCACCCAACGCCAGGGACCCGTGCGCCCAGACCGCCTCCGGGGCAACGGCGTGAGCGGCGTCGGCGATGAAGCGGTCCAGGAGGAGCCGGGTGGGCTGCGCCTCGTCGGCATTCATGGAACCGACTATGGCACGGGTGCCGGGGCGCCGGGATGACGGACGATCGGATCAGGCCTCCGCCGGGATCGGGGTGGAGGAGCTGTGACGGTCCAGGGGGGAACGCAACCCTCGGGCGAGACCACCGGTCTGAGTCTGCAAAGTGCCGGTGCGGCGCACGGCCTCGCGCTCCCGTACACCCCGGGGATCCACCGAGCCCCGCACCCACTCCCTTCATCGCTCATCGAACGAAGGAGCCCACGTGGCAATCCGCGCTTTAGGAATAACCGTGGTCCTCGCCATCACCGTGGCGACCGCCGTGACCACCTTCCCCGTCGCCGCCCAGGCGTCGACGTCCGCCCCCGCGACAGCCTCCGCGACCCCCACGGGGGCCGTGCCCGCCCCGACCCCGCGACGCGACGACTTCAACGGGGACGGCTACCCGGACGTGGCGTTCACCGCGCCCGGTGCCACCGTCGGGGGCAAGGCCAAGGCCGGGTACGTGGGTGTGGTGTACGGCTCCAAGAGTGGTCTGCAGACCTCCACCAAGCAGGTCTTCACCCAGGACTCGCCCGGAATCCCGGACACCGCCGAGGCAGGTGACGCGTTCGGCAGCTCGATGGTCTCCGCCGACCTGGACAGGGACGGGTACAGCGACCTCGTAGTCGGCGCGGGAAAGGAGAAGGCCGGCTCGTCCACGTCGGCCGGATCGCTCACCGTCATCTGGGGTGGCGCGCACGGACTGTCGGGTGGCGCGACCCTCCTGACGGGCAACGAGCTGTACGAAGAGATCGGCGGCAAGGCCGCCGTCGGCGACTTCAATGGCGACGGCGCGATGGACATCGTCACCCTCGGGATGAGCAACACCCACGTCCTGTCCGGCCCGTTCAAGCGCGACGGCAGCGCGGCCGCTCCCGCCAGGGAGATCCGCGACATGGACGATCTGCGATACCTGGACCTCGCCGCGGGCGACTTCAACGGCGACGGCCGCGACGACCTGGCCGCCGTCGTCCACGACGGCGACGAGTTCGACGCCCGGCGCATCCTCATCCGTAACGGCGGTGCCACCGGCCTCAGCGACAAGTACACCGTCGTCAACAGGCCGAATGGCTACCGCCTCCAGGGCGGCGAGACCATCACGGCCGGCCGCATCAACGGGGACAGGTACGCCGACCTCGTCGTGGGCCGCACGATCGAGGGCTACGACAGCGATCTGGACTATCCGCTCGCCCTGGGCGGCATGATCACCTACGTACCGGGCAGCGCCACCGGCCCGCGGGGCGACCGGGCCAAGGTCTTCAACCAGGACAGCGCCGGTGTCCCCGGCGCCGCCGAAGTGCACGACGGTTTCGGCGCGTCGCTGTCGATCGGTGACATGAACGGTGACGGCTACGGCGACATCGCCGTCGGCGTGCCCTACGAGGACCTCGGCAAGACGAAGAACGCGGGCTCGGTCCTGGTCCTCCCCGGCACCGCATCCGGTCCCACCGGCACCGGCACCGTGGGCTTCAACCAGGACACGGCGAACGTCCCCGGGGCGGCCGAGACGAACGACGGGTTCGGCGGCGCCGCCAAGCCGGTCGACGCCAACCGCGACGGCCGTACCGAACTGGTCGTCGGCGCCCCCGGCGAGAACGCGCACGCGGGCTCACTGTGGGTCTTCCCGACCACGGCCTCCGGTGTGACGGCCAAGGGCTCGTTCACGTTCGGCCACGGGACGCTGGGCACGGTGGCGACGGCCGCGGGGCTGGGTTCGTCGTTCAACCGCTGACACAGGTTCTCTGTCGCGCGTCACGATCACGGCCGGGGGTAGGGCCGACCCTACCCCCGGGACTCGGGCAGCACGGATGTACCCGCCCCGAGACCGTCTCCTACGGTGAGGCCATGCGCCCTCGCACCGTGTGGCAGGCCCTGCCGACCGCCCGCTATCTGCTGACGTCCTGGCCATGGAGGTCGGCCGGTTACCTGATCAGCGGTGCTCTGGCCGGCGCGGTCGTCCTGGTGGTGGTCGTGATCGGCGTGGCCGTGGGCGGTGCGCTCTCCCTCGCACTGATCGGACTGCCGCTGCTCGCCCTCCTCGCTCTGACCGGGATTCCGGTCGCGGCCCTGGAGCGGCGCAGGCTCCGCCTCATGGACCGCACCCCGGCCCCCGACCCGCACCGCCGGCCGGAGGAACCGGGGCTGTGGAGCTGGACGACGTGCCGGTTCCGGGAGCGGGTGACCTGGCGGGAACTCGGGTACGTGCTGCTGCTGGCCGTGGTCCTGTGGCCACTCGACGCCCTCGCGGTGGGCGTCTGCACGGTCGTCCCACTGGCGGTGGTGAGCACTCCCGTGGTGATGGAGGTGTACGGGGACGGCGCGGAGGCCCGGGTGGTGAAGCTGTGGACGGTCACGACGTGGCCCGAAGCCTTCGCGACCGCGGCGGGCGGACTCGTCACCCTGATGCTCGGCTGCTACTTCCTGGGCCTGCTGGCCGGAGCGAGGTCGGAGCTGACCCGCTTCCTGCTCACATGCCGATCAGCCGAGCCGGACGCCCGGGTCATGGAACTCACCCGTTCCCGGGTCCGGTTGGTCGACGCCTTCGAGGCGGAACGCCGCCGTATCGAACGCGATCTGCACGACGGGGCCCAACAGCGCATTGTCGCGCTCACCATGATGCTCGGACTGGCCCGTCTGGACACTCCGCCCGGCCCCCTGGCCGACCAACTGGCCAAAGCCCACGAAGAGGCCGGCAAGGCACTCGCGGAGCTGCGCGAGCTGATCCACGGCATCCATCCCAAGGTCCTCGCCGACTACGGCCTCCAGGCCGCGGTCGCCGACGCCGCCGACCGTTCCGTGATCCCCGTCGACCTGGACCTCGAACTGCCCGGCAGATTCCCCGAAGCCGTCGAGGCAGCCGCGTACTTCGTGGTCCGCGAGGCACTGGCCAACGTCGCCAGACACAGCGGCGCGCACCGCGTCGCAGTCAGCGGCGGCCACGCCGGAGGCCGGATGTTCCTGGAGATCCACGACGACGGACGGGGCGGTGCGAGCACATCCGGCGGCGGCAGCGGACTGACCGGCTTGGCCGACCGGGTGTCCGTTCTGGATGGCAGACTTTCCCTGTCCAGTCCGGCCGGGGGCCCGACCCGATTGCGTGTGGAGATTCCTTGCGAGTGGACCGATCGCTCCGCGTAGTTCTGGCCGAGGACAGCGTGCTGCTGCGCGAGGGTCTCATCGGCCTGCTCACCCGCTTCGGCCACGAGGTGGTCGCGGCCGTCGGCGACGCGGAGGCGCTCACGGCGGCAGTGGCCGAGCACGGCCCGGACATCGTCGTGACCGACGTCCGGATGCCGCCCGGCTTCCAGGACGAGGGCCTGCACGCGGCGGTGAGGCTCCGCGAGAAGCAGCCCGCCCTCCCGGTACTGGTCCTGAGCCAGTACGTGCAACGTACGTACGCCGCAGACCTCCTCGACTCCGGGGACGGCTCGGGCGTCGGCTATCTGCTCAAGGACCGGGTCGGCCAGATCGAGGAGTTCACCGACGCCCTGCAGGAGGTCGCCGACGGCGGCACGGTCGTCGACCCGGAGGTCGTACGCCAACTCCTGCGCCGCCGCCGCGATCCACTGGAGCGCCTCACCGCCAGGGAAGGCGAGGTGCTCGCCCTGGTGGCCCAGGGCAGGTCGAACGGTGCGATCGCCCGTGACCTGGTGGTATCCGAGGCCGCGGTGGGCAAGCACATCGGCAACATCCTCGCCAAGCTGGACCTCCCACCGGCCGACGAGACGCACCGCAGGGTGCTGGCCGTACTGACCTTCCTGCGCGCGTAACCCGGCGGATTTGCCACGACGTTCCGTGGCAGGACGCGGCAGTCGCGCCGAGGAGCGCGCAGGAAGACGGCAGGGGCCGATCGCCGGAGGGCTGACCGTCGCGATCAGGCGAGGAGGTTGCGGGTCAGTGCTGCGAGCCGTGTTCGTGCCGTCGTGTCGTAGGCCTGCTCGTGGGCCGGGCTCTCGGTGAACTGATCGAAGTACTTGCCGGTCACCGTCTCCAGGGCCGGGTCGGTGACCAGCCGGACGGTCGGCCGGACTCCCTCGTCGATGCCGACCGCGGGGGTGAGTCCGGAGTCGCGCACTCCCTGGGTGTCCATCAGGTGTGCCGGGTGCAGAGTGTTGACGGTGACCCCGCTGTCCACGAGTTCGGCGGCGAGGTCGAACGTCCACATGATCATTGCCAGTTTGCTCCGGCAGTAGGCATCAACGCCTCCGTAGCCGCGCTCCAGCATGACGTCGTCGAAATCGATGGGCGCCTGCCCGACCGAGGCGACGTTGACCACCCGCGCGGGCGCGGAGGCGGTCAGCAGCGGCAGCAGTTCGCGGGTGAGGAGGTGGGGCGCCAAGTAGTTCACGGCGAAGCGCAGTTCGTGGCCCTGGCGGCTCACTTCGCGCCTGGTGTGGTCGGTGCCGAAGCCGATTGCGACATTGTTGACCAGGACGTCGAGCCGGGACTCGGCATCGAGGATGCGGGCGGCCATGGCCAGGACCTGGTCGAGGTCGGCCAGGTCGGCGAGGTACGTGCGCACCGGCACATCCGGTGCGCTCGCGCGTACTTCTGCGGCGATCTCGTCCAGCCGTCCACGGTCGCGGCCGTGCAGCAGCAGTGCGGCGCCCTTGGCAGCGAGGTCGAGTGCGACATGGCGGCCCAGCCCCTGGGTGGTGCCGGTGATCAGGACCGTCTTGTTGTGAGCTGACGGAGTCTCGATATCCATGCCTTGAGTTATATCAAGGCCTTGTCATCATGCCTATGTTTGCTAGTTGTTCGTGGCTGTATGCTCGCCGTCATGGGAATGACCGCGGACGAGCGCCTCGGAATGGACATCAAGCGCACGGAGCAAGCCCTCATGGCTGCCAAGAGCGCCGCGCTGAAGGGCGTGGGCCTGACCGTCGCGCAATACGCCGCTCTGTTCGTCCTCGCCGAGAACCCCGGCATCTCCGGGGCCGCGCTGGCCCGCACCTGCCTGGTCACCCCACAGGCCATGGCGGCCGTGCTGAAGAACCTCGAAGAACGCGGCCTGGTCACCAGGTCGGCGCACCCGTGGCACCAGAAGATGCTGGAGACCCGGCTCACCGACACCGGCCGCGAAACCGCACGCCTGGCCGACGAACGGGCCGTGCGCATCGAGCGCCGCCTCGCCGACGAGTTCACCCCCCAGGAACGCGACACCCTGCGAGGGCTGCTCGCGCGCTGCGTCACGGCCATCGAGCAGGACTGAAGTCAGCCCCCTGGCCGACCGCTGGAGAGGCTGAAGGCCGAGTTGAGGCGTGTTCGCGGAAGGCTGTGTCCGGCAGGTCAGGGCCTCCGGGCGGTCGGACACCGCAATGTGCTCCTACTTGCAGCTTGTGAGACGGGCGCAGCGGCGAGGTCCGCCTCGGCCGGATCGGGCCGAACTGCTCGCGATCTGCGCCACAGCGCCGGCCCCTTCCACCGTGACCTGGGGCCGGTCCGGCGCTTATGCGTTCGCTACGCCACCCTCGCTACGGTGCTGTGGCCTGCTGAAAGGCCCTCCCGAGGGAGGGCCTGGTGTCGTGCGGACTGTGCGCCCCCGGCAGGACTCGAACCTGCGGCCAAGCGCTTAGAAGGCGCCTGCTCTATCCACTGAGCTACGGGGGCCGGGTGGTGGCCTCGGCGGCCTGGAGCCCTGGGGCCGGGCCGGTCGATGACCCGCCGGGACAAGGATAGGGCTCCGATCGCCTCGACCTGGTTGCTTCACCTGCGTGGCACGATGTGGAGGTTCGGTGAAGCGAACCGATAATCGCAGGTGGGCGGGATTCCTGCATCGCTTTTGACGCCTCGGGCCCCGGGTGTTGTGCACTCGTTATGCCTGCGCCCCACTCGTCCCCTCTGTCCCGACTCTGTCCCAGCGGGAGAACCGGCGCGCAGAGGTGGCTATACGCTTCAAAAAGGCTCCAAAATTGGGCATTCTTCGCATGTGGTGACCTTGGACGTACGGCCTCAGCTCATCGACGCACTTTCCGCCCTGCGCGACCGTGTCGCTGCCGTGCGTCTTCCACTTCCGCTGCCGGGGGCCGCGCGCGCCCGCCAGACCCGTAGCGAGCTGCTCGCCCAGCTCGACGACTATCTGCTTCCCCGGCTCAGAGATCCTGAAGCGCCCCTGCTCGCGGTCATCGGCGGGTCCACCGGGGCGGGGAAGTCGACGCTCGTCAATTCGCTGGTGGGGCGGCTGGTCAGCGAGGCCGGGGTGCTGCGCCCGACCACGCGGACACCCGTGCTCGTCTGCCATCCGGATGATCACCACTGGTTCGCGGGGGTCCGCGTACTGCCGCAGCTCACCAGGGTCTGGCTGCCCCCGGAGGAGAACGGGGACCCAGGTCGGTGCGACGACCTCGACGGGAGCGAGGAGGAGGACGGGACCGCGCTGCGCGTCGAGACCGCCACCGGGCTGCCGCGCGGGCTCGCGCTGCTCGACGCGCCCGATATCGACTCGCTCGTGGTGCGGAACCGGGTCCTGGCTGCCGAGCTGATCTGCGCCGCGGATGTGTGGGTGATGGTGACCACGGCCTCCCGGTACGCGGACGCCGTGCCGTGGCACCTGCTGCGTACCGCCAAGGAGTACGACGCCTCGCTCGTCACCGTCCTCGACCGGGTACCGCACCAGGTGATCGCCGAGGTGTCCCAGCAGTACGGGGCGCTGCTCACCAAGGCGGGCCTCGGTGAGGTGCCGCGCTTCACCATTCCCGAGCTGCCCGAATCGGCCGGCGACAGCGGGCTGCTGCCCGCCACCGCGGTCGCCCCGCTGCGGGCCTGGCTCAGCCACCGCGCCCAGGACCCGGCGGCCCGTCAGCAGGCGGTCGGGCGCACGGCGGCCGGGGTCATCGACTCGCTGGACGTACGGATGCCCGCGCTGGCCGGGGCCGTCGCGGCACAGTACGCGGCGGCCGTGCGGCTGACCGGTGTGGTCGAGGACGCGTACCGCACGGAAGGTGCCCGGGTCCGGCGGCGGCTGCGCAACGGCGGCGTGCTCGCCGGGGACGCCCGGACCCGGTGGCGTGGATACCCGATGTACAGCAACTCCGAGGAACTCCTCGAAGCGCTGGTGGAGAGTCTTGCCGCACTTCTGCAGTGCGCGGTGGCCGCAGCCGACGAACAGATCCGCACGACCTGGCAGCGCGAGCCCGCGGCCGGGGTGTTCGGCTTCGAGGATGTCGGCCGGGAGGCCGGGGGATGGGGGCCCGCCGAGGACATCCGGGGCCGGATCGCCATGGCCGTACGGCGGTGGTGGCGGGTGCTGGAGGAACTGGCCGAGGAAGAGGTGCGCCGGCTCGAACGCAACTGCGCACCCGACGCCGAGACAGTGGTGGCGCTCCTGGCTGCCGTACTGCTCGGCGGCCGCCGTACCCGCGGCGCCGGGGAACAACTCGCCGAACGGATCGGGGCCCAGGGTGCGCTGCGGCTGCGCGACAAGGGCGGCGCACTGCTCACCAACTGCCTCGACCGGGTGCTGGACGGCGAGCGCGACCGGCGGCTCGCACCGCTCGACGCACTCGATGTGGCCCCCGAGCCGCAGGCCGAACTGATTGCCGCGCTGTCCGTACTGCAGAAGGAGAGGTGGCAGCGATGACTGCCGTCATTGACGAGGGGCCCGGCCGGGGCGAGAGTCCCACTTCTCACGAGGACCGGAACCGGAACCACAGGAGCCGGCGTCGGACACCCGACGACCTGCGCACAGCCGTGCCGGAGGCGGGCGGGGACTGGAACGACGGGCTCATCGCCCGGCGCGCGGCCGCCAAGGGGGCAGAAACCGAGACCGGGAACGCCCCGAACGACGCGGTACGGCTGCCCCGGGTCGAGGCGTACGTACCGTCGCGCGGTCCGCTCCGGCCGCGGCTCGACGCGCTGCGTGAACTCGTCGGGCTGTCCAGGGCCAGGCTCGACCGGGCCACCCTCGCCGAGGCGGGACGCGTGCTCGACGAAGCGGCAGCCCGCCAGCGGCTCTCCTCCAGGCACACCGTCGTCGCCATCGCCGGAGCGACCGGCAGCGGCAAATCGACCCTGTTCAACTCCCTCGCGGGTGCGCAGATCTCCGACACCGGTCTGCGCAGGCCGACCACCTCCGCCCCCATCGCCTGCTCCTGGACCGACGGGGCCGCCGGGCTGCTGGACCGGCTCGCCATTCCGGGACGGCTCAGGCGCAGGCCGCAACAGAGCGGCACGGACGCCGACGAGGCACTCCAGGGGCTCGTCCTCGTCGACCTGCCCGACCACGACTCGGCGGCTACCGGGCACCGTGATCAGGTCGACCGGGTGCTTGCGCTGGTCGATGCGGTGATCTGGGTCGTCGACCCGGAGAAGTACGCGGACGCGGCCCTGCACGAGTGCTACCTGCGGCCGCTCGCCGGGCACGCCGAGATCACGTTCGTCGTCCTCAACCAGATCGACCGGCTGCCCGGCGACGCCGCCGACCAGGTCCTCGACGATCTGCGCCGACTGCTCGACGAGGACGGCATGGCGCTCGGCGAACACGGCGAACCGGGCGCCACCGTCATGTCCCTGTCCGCACTCACCGGCGAAGGCGTGGGTGAACTGCGCGAGACGCTCGGCCGGTTCGTCCACGAGCGCACGGCAGCGGCGCTCCGGCTGTCCGCGGATGTGGACGCCGCCGCGGCCAGGCTCCGTCCGGTGTACGTCGCCGAGGGGCGGCCCGGTCTCGGCGAAGGGGCCCGCGAGGAGTTCGCCGACCGGCTCGCGGAGGCCGTCGGAGCGGCCGCGGCGGGACAGGCGGCCGAGCGCGAGTGGCGAAGGAACGCCGGCCGGGCGTGCGGCACGCCGTGGCTGCGGCTGTGGCGCTGGTACGAGTCCACCCGGCGGCCGGGAAGCCTGGAGTTCCCTGCGCAGCCCGCACCCCCCGAGGAGCAGCTCACCGCCCGGCAACGCGTCGAACAGGCCGTGCGGAGGGTGGCGGACGAGGCCGCCGGCGGGCTGCCCGGCCCCTGGGCGCAGGCGGTCCGCGAGGCCGCGGTGAACGGTGCGGAAGGGCTGCCGGAGGCGCTCGACGAGCTGGTGGAAAGGGCCGGCAGCGCGGACGGGCGGGGATGGGCGGTGAGCTGTTTCTCGGGTGGCGCGGCAGGCGGTGCGCAGGGTTCGGCCGGTCCGGGCGGTTCGACGGTCGTGGCGACCGGTGTGGCCGGGGCCTCCGGCGTGGCGCACAGCGGTCGCGTGGGCGGGAAGCTGCCGCGGCCCAGGTGGTGGCCCGCCGCCGTGCTGGCACAGGCATCGATGACGTTGCTGCAGATCTTCGGCGGTCTCTGGCTGGTGGGCCAGATCGTCGGCGTACTCGAACCGGGATTCCTCACGCCCGCCCTGGTGATGCTGGCCGGGATCATCGGCGGTCCGCTCGTGGAGTGGTCGTGTGCGGCCGCGGCACGGGGGCCCGCCCGACGGTACGGGCAGGACGCCGAGCGGCAGTTGCGCGAGGCGGCGGCGGCCTGTGGGCGGGCACGGGTGCTCGATCCGGTGGCGGCGGAACTCGTGCGGTACCGCGAGGTGCGGGAGCGGTACGTGACGGTGACGGAGTTTTCCACAACTGTTCGTTAGTCCACAGGCATCAGCAGGATTTCCGCCTTCCCTTCAACCTGGGATCAGTGACCGCGTGGGTGCGGTCGCTGGAGCCGAAGGCCGAAGGGGAGGCGGAGTCATGAATGACACCTTGGTCACACTGGTGGGAAACGCGGCGACGGGCGTGGAGTTCCGGGAGACCGCGACCGGCGGAATGGCGCGATTCCGGTTCGCGGTGACGCCGCGCCGCTGGGACCGCGAGAAGCAGTTCTGGACGGACGGGCACACCAGCTTCTACACCGTGTGGGCCTGGCGGACTCTGGCATCGAATCTGTCCGGTTCCGTCTCCGTCGGAGAACCACTTGTCGTGCACGGAAGGTTGAAGGTGCGCGAGGAGGAACGGGAGGGCCGGCACAGGACGTTCGTGGACATCGAGGCGGTTGCGGTGGGACACGATCTGACTCGGGGGACGGCCGCGTTCCGACGGGTGATGAGGGGCGATCCGGGGTTGGTGACGCGCTCGGCGGGCGTGGGCAGGGCGGGTGACCCGGGCGGGATGGGCGACTCGGGCGGGCCGGCACGCTCGGGTGAATCGGAGGGGGCGGGTGGACCGGGTGGTTCGTACGACGTGTCGCGAGCCGAACGGGGCGAACGGGCCGGGGCGGATGATCGGGAGGGACTGGGGGAACAGGGCGAAAAGGGCGAACGCGGCGAACGGGCCGGGCGGCAGCGAGCCAAGCGGTCGACGGGGCGTCAGAAAGGTGGCCAGGAACTTGCGTCGGTGCCGTGACCGGACCTGTCGGGACCTGTGTGGACCTGTGCGGACCGGGGTGGACAGGCGGGCGCGGAACCGTGCGCGCGATACCGGCGATAACGATTCTGATTCGGAACGGTTGTACGACGGTATGACGGGGGACTGTTCATCGCTTCGTCCTTAGGATTCCCAGTACTCACGGGGCACTTGAGTCGACTGGCGGGACAATCCCCACACGCGCATCAGGCGCGGAGGGTCTCGCCCGGAGGGGAATTCTGTGTTTTCTGCTTATTCAGCGACCGTTTCGTCATCCACGGAGACGACCGATTCTCCGCGGCGGCGGGGCATAGCCCGGCTGGCCGCTTCGATGGTGGCATCCGGTCTGGTCATGGCGGGCGCCCTCGTCGGCGCGGGCAGTGCGGTTGCCGACGAGGCGCCGCAGCATCAAGGTGGTGCGGCCGCGGTCCTGGACGGGTTGAAGACCTTCGACCGTGCCGTGCTCCACGCGGGCGGCCGGAATCAGGAGCTGCCCGCCGGGCTCTTCGAGATGACCGTCGACGGCGGCGGCAAGCTCAAGACGTACTGCATCGACATTCACAACCCCACCCAGGACCAGGCGAAGTATCTGGAGACCCCCTGGAACCAGACCTCGCTCGGCAGCAACAAGAACGCGGGCAAGATCCGCTGGATCTTGGAGCACTCCTACCCGCAGGTCGACGACCTCGCGGCGCTCGCCAAGCAGGCCGGCACCGGACCGCTCACCGAGAAGACCGCGGCGGCGGGCACCCAGGTCGCCATCTGGCGCTACTCGGACAACGCCGATGTCGACGCAACCGACGGCCAGGCCGAGAAGCTCGCCGACTGGCTGGAGCACAACGCCGTCGACCAGGCCGAGCCCAAGGCGTCCCTCGCCCTGGACTCGGCCGCGGTCTCCGGCAAGTCCGGTGAGCGGCTCGGGCCGGTCACCGTCCGTACCAATGCGGGCCAGGTCTCCGTGACCCCGCCCGCCGACGCCGCCAGCGGTGTCAAGGTCACCGACAAGAGCGGCAAGCCCGTGACCGCGGCGGCCAACGGTTCTGAGCTCTACTTCGACGTACCGGCGGGCACCGCCGACGGTTCCGCCTCGCTGACCGTCCAGGCCACCACGTCGGTGCCGGTCGGCCGGGCCTTCGCCGGGGTGACCAAGAGTCAGACCATGATCCTGGCCGGCTCCAGCGAGTCCACGGTCTCCGCGGTCGCCACCGCGACCTGGGCCAAGCAGGGTGCGATGCCTGCGGTCTCGGCGAAGAAGAACTGCGCCAAGGGCGGCGTGGACGTCACCGCGAGCAACAAGGGCGACGAGGCGTTCACGTTCGAGCTGGCCGGGGTGAAGCACACCATCGAGGCGGGCAAGTCCGAGACGGTCACCGTCCCGGTCGCCGAGGACCAGGCGTACGACTTCACGATCACCGGCCCCGGTGGCTTCTCGAAGACGTTCAAGGGCGTCCTGGACTGCAAGACCAGCGGCAGCGGCACCGGCGGCCTCGACACCCAGACCCAGGACCAGCCCGCCCCGGCCACGGCCGGCGGCAGCTCGACCGGGTCCACCGGCGACCTCGCCGAGACCGGTGGCTCCAGCGCCACTCCGGTCATCGCGGGCGTCGCGATCGCCCTCGTCGTCGTCGGCGGCGGCGCGGTCTTCTTCCTCCGCAAGCGCAAGACGCAGTCCTCCGCCCAGTAGTCACGGAGTGACGAACGGCAGGCAATCTGTCACGCCTGCCTGATGGTGGCCCCGGTACGCGGACGCGTACCGGGGCCGTCGCATGCCGGAAGACGGGGGGCGGTGCGTGCCGGGAGGCGGGACGGGGTGTACCGCGGACCGGACGGGTTTCCATCCTGGGATGGACGTCAGGCAAGATGGGGTGTATCTGCCCACTCATCGATTGCCGGACGGTTTCTCTTGGCTGAGTACATCTACACGATGCGCAAGACGCGCAAGGCGCACGGCGACAAGGTGATCCTTGACGACGTCACGCTGAGCTTCCTGCCCGGGGCGAAGATCGGTGTGGTGGGCCCCAACGGCGCCGGTAAGTCCACGGTGCTGAAGATCATGGCGGGCCTGGAGCAGCCGTCCAACGGGGACGCGTTCCTGTCGCCCGGTTTCAGCGTCGGCATCCTCATGCAGGAGCCGCACCTCGACGAGGCGAAGACGGTCCTGGAGAACGTCCAGGACGGCGCCGCCGAGATCATGGGCAAGCTCAAGCGCTTCAACGAGGTCGCCGAGCTCATGGCGACCGACTACTCCGACGCGCTCATGGACGAGATGGGCAAGCTTCAGGAGGACCTGGACCACGCCAACGCGTGGGACCTGGACGCCCAGCTGGAGCAGGCCATGGACGCCCTGGGCTGCCCGCCCGGCGACTGGCCGGTCGTCAACCTCTCCGGTGGCGAGAAGCGCCGCGTCGCGCTCTGCAAGCTGCTGATCGAGGCCCCCGACCTGCTGCTCCTCGACGAGCCCACCAACCACCTCGACGCCGAGTCGGTGAACTGGCTGGAGCAGCACCTCTCGAAGTACGCGGGCTGCGTCATCGCCGTCACGCACGACCGGTACTTCCTGAACAACGTCGCCGAGTGGATCCTCGAACTCGACCGCGGCCGCGCCATCGCCTACGAGGGCAACTACTCCACGTACCTGGAGAAGAAGCAGGCCCGCCTCAAGGTCGAGGGCCGCAAGGACGAGAAGCGCGCGAAGCGGCTCAAGGAAGAGCTGGAGTGGGTCCGCTCCAACGCCAAGGGCCGGCAGACCAAGTCCAAGGCGCGTCTCGCCCGTTACGAGGAGATGGCGGCCGAGGCGGACAAGATGCGGAAGCTGGACTTCGAGGAGATCCAGATCCCGCCGGGCCCGCGGCTCGGTTCCGTCGTCGTCGAGGTCGAGAACCTCTCGAAGGCCTTCGGTGACAAGGTCCTCATCGACGACCTGTCGTTCACGCTGCCGCGCAACGGCATCGTCGGCATCATCGGTCCGAACGGCGCGGGCAAGACCACGCTGTTCAAGATGATCCAGGGCCTGGAGACCCCGGACACCGGCTCCATCAAGACCGGTGACACGGTCAAGATCTCCTACGTCGACCAGTCCCGCGCCAACATCGACCCGAAGAAGACCCTCTGGGCCGTCGTCTCGGACGAGCTGGACTACATCAACGTCGGCCAGGTCGAGATGCCCTCGCGGGCGTATGTCTCCGCATTCGGCTTCAAGGGCCCGGACCAGCAGAAGCCGGCCGGTGTTCTCTCCGGTGGTGAGCGCAACCGCCTCAACCTGGCGCTGACGCTCAAGGAGGGCGGCAACCTGCTGCTCCTCGACGAGCCCACCAACGACCTCGACGTCGAGACCCTGTCCTCGCTGGAGAACGCCCTGCTGGAGTTCCCGGGCGCCGCTGTGGTCATCTCCCACGACCGCTGGTTCCTGGACCGCGTCGCCACGCACATCCTGGCGTACGAGGGCGACTCCAAGTGGTACTGGTTCGAGGGCAACTTCGAGTCGTACGAGAAGAACAAGGTCGACCGCCTCGGCGCGGACGCGGCCCGCCCGCACCGTGCCACGTACAAGAAGCTCACGCGAGGCTGATCGTCTTGGCACGTCACATCTACAACTGCCCGCTGCGCTGGTCGGACATGGATGCCTTCGGCCACGTGAACAACGTGGTCTTCCTCCGCTATCTGGAGGAGGCGCGCATCGACTTCATGTTCCGGCTGGCGCCGGGGGACGGCTCGCCGTCCTTCTCGGGCGGGTCCGTCGTGGCCCGGCACGAGATCGACTACGTACGGCCGCTGGTCCACCGGCACGAGCCGGTGACCGTCGAGTCGTGGGTCACGAAGATCGGCGCCGCATCGCTGACGATCGCGTACGAGATCAAGGACCCGGACCAGGTCTACGTACGGGCCTCGACCGTCGTCGTGCCGTACAACCTGGCCGAGGAGCGGCCCCGGCGGATCTCCGCCGAGGAGAAGCTCTTCCTCCAGCAGTACCTGGCCGGGGAGCCTGCTGCAGCATGACGGTGCCCGTGCGGTCGCTGGAGTTCGCCGACACGAGGGAGGCCGCGGATCTCGCGGCCTTCCTCGGTCGGCTGCTCCACTACGACCGGGCAGCCGCGGTGCGGATGCAGGCGGGCGGCAGTGCGCTGGCTGTGTTCGGCAGGCCGCCGTCGTTCGAGGTCCTGGCGATCCGGGCGGCGCGGCTGGCCGGATCGCACGACTTCGACGTCACGGTGTCCGCCGGTGAACTCCTCGAATCCCTCGACGTCGAGGGCGCGGCAGCCGGTTCGGGCGCCCTGCCCGCACCCGTCACCGGGCCGCCGTGGACGGGTGTCCTCCCGCCCCGTGGCGGCTGGCACGAACTGCCGGGCCTGCCCGACCCGGTCTCCCTGCGCACGGCAGTCACCGCCGCGGTGGCGGAGTTCCGCTCCCGCGACGAAGCCCTGCCCGAGGACCGCCGCACCCGGGCGGAGCGGGACCTGATCGGCCGCGAGATCTGGTCGCGCACGGTCGCCGGTACCGAACTTCCGCTGCGGGCCGTGCACGCCGCCCAGTCCCTCGGTTTCCTCCGCCCGGCGCCGGACTTCCCGGTCGCCCTGCTCGCGGCCGGGCCCTGGCTGCGGCTGCGCACCCCGTTCGGCTCGGTCGCCCTGCGCGGACCGGGCGGCGGGCTCGGCACGCTCGCGGTGACGGTGGGCGCGGGCTGAGCGACGGCCCGACGACAGGACCCGTCCGGACAGGCCGACGGACCCGTCCGGACGGACTGACAGGACCTAACCGGTCAGGGCCCTGTCCACCAGCCGGAGCGCGGCCAGGTCCTGAGCGTCCTGGGCCGGGTCGCCCATCCGCAGGGTGAACGTGGCGCTCGTCGCGGCCCGCGCACCGTCCGGCGTCACCCCGCTCTCGGAGACGATCCCCAGATGGGTTCCGCCGTGGAACCAGATCCCGCCGCTGCTCCCGGCCACCGGGCGCCAGGCGATGCCCAGTCCGTAACGGACCCCCGGCGCCGCACTCCAGTCCTCGGCCACGACCGTCTCCTTCATCGCGGCCAGCTGGGCCGGGCGCAGCAGCCGGCCGCTCATCAGGGCGCGCAGGAAGACACCGTGGTCATGGGTGGTGCTGATGACGGAGCCGTCCGCCCCGCCGCCGGACGCCAGCGTCGTGTCGGTCGGCCGGGCGCAGCCGGGGAACCAGGTGTACGAGGTGGCCGTGGGGTGGGGCACGTACGGCGAGGTTCCCGGCGTGAATGTGTGGTGCAGGCCCAGGGGTTCGATGATCCGGTCGTGGATCTCCTGCGCCCAGGAGTTGCCGGTCACCTGCTCGATGATCAGGCCCGCCACCACGTAGTTGGTGTTGGAGTAGCCCCAGCGCCGTTCCCGGTCGGGGTGTTCGGCGTTCGGCACCCACAGGGGCGGCCGGCTCAGGGCCGCCTTCAGCTGGTCCTCGGGGGCCGTGATGCGGAACCGCGATCGGCGGTAGCCGTCCGGAGTGAACGCATCGGCCGAGTCGGGTGAGACGGCGAGATAGTCGTTCAGCCCGCTGGTCTGGCGCAGCAGATTGGCGACCGTGATCCTGCGGCCGTCGTTGCCGTTGCCCCGCACGGCGCCGGGCAGCCACCGCTCGACGGTGTCCGTGAGCGCGAGCCGCCCCTCGCCGGCCAGTTGGAGGGCGAGCGTGGCCGTGAAGGTCTTGGTGTCGCTGCCGAGCCGGTAGTAGGCGTCCCAGGGAACCGGGTGGTGCGGGGCCCGCAGGACGGCGGATCCGGCGCGAGCCGTCGCCCGGCCGTGGGCGCTCTGCACCTCGGCCAGTACGCCGGTGGCGCCGGTGGCCCAGATCGCGTCCACATCGCTCTGGAGACGGCTGCGGAGCCCGGGGGCGCGGTGGGGTGCGGCGGCCGACGCCGCGGGTCCGGACGCTCCGGTGAGCAGGGCCGCTGCCGTGGCCGCCAGGCCCGTACGTCTGCTGATCACCGGTCCTCCCCGGCGCGGGGGCAGGTCAGGTCGGCGCCGGGCAGCGTGCCGTCGCGCAGATAGTCGTTGACGGCTCTGTCGGCGCAGGGGACGGGGGTGAGGCCGTCGAGTCCGCGCCCGTACACCCCGTGCGAGCGGATGTCCGCAGTCACCAGCCGTGAACCGGTCAGCCGGTGGTGCAGAGCCAATGCCCCTTCGTAGGGGACGTTGTTGTCGCGCCGGGCCTGGAGCATCAGTACGGGTACGTCGTTGCCGATCACCGTGGCGGGCTCACGGGATGTGCTCGTCCAGAACGCGCACGGGGCCATCATGCTGTTGACGATCGGGCCGAAGACGGGCTGGGTGGCGCGGCTGCGCTCCATGTTCTTCCAGTACGTCTCCGGGTTCTTCGGCCAGCCACCGGCCGGCCAGCCGTTGTCGCCGCACATGAAGAGGGCCCCGCCCAGCATGCTGTCCGCCAGCTCGGGCGACGCGAGCAGTTCGAGCATGGCGGCGAGCTCCGGGCCGGGCTCGACCGGCCTGCCCGCGGCGGCATCGGTCAGGTCGCGCACCGTACCGGCGAGCGCCGGGTCGTACTCCTCGTGCTGGATGAGCTGCCTCAGCATCAGCCGCAGCAAGGGCGCGTCGAGCCGGATGCCGGAGACGGTGACCGGGCGCTGCTCGGCCCCGTCGAGCAACTGCTGGACATTCGACCGCACTTGGGCGGGCGTCCTGCCGAGCCGGTAGGTGCCGTCGTGCCGTGCGGTCCATCCGGCCCAGGAGTCCAGTGCCTCTTCGAGCGGCTTGCCCGCCCGCTGGAAGAGTTCGTACTGGGTGGCCGTCGGGTCGGTCGAGGAGTCGATGACGATGCGGTCGGCGCGGCGGGGGAACATCTGGGTGTAGACGGCGCCCAGATCGGCACCGTACGAGACGCCGTAATACGACAGCCTGCGCTCGCCCAGCGCTGCGCGGATCGCATCCATGTCGCGGGCGACGTTCCTGGATGTGGCGTGCGGGAGGAGCCGTGCATTGTCCCCGTGCTCCCGGCAGCGGTCTGCCGTGTCGCGGGCGGACCGTACCGACCGCTCGAAGTCCTCGCGGCGGGTCGTGGTCGGGCCGGGCGCGGGCGTCGGGGCGGCGGGGTCACAGGTGATGGGGGTGGACTCGCCGAGGAAACGGGGATCGAAGCCGATCAGGTCGTAGCGGTCCGCCACATCCTTCAACGCGGGTCGCAGATAAAGGGTGTTGGCGAGTCCGGTGCCGCCCGGACCGCCCGGATTGGACAGCAGGATGCCCCGCCGCTTGCCGCGCTTCGCGTCGGCCTTGATACGGGAGACCGCGATCCCGATCGTCGGGCCGCCGGGATCGGAGTAGTCGAGGGGAACGGTCACCTTCGCGCACTGCGCGCCCGCTTCGTTCAGCTCCTGCTGCTGCGGCGAGCAGGGGCCCCAGACGAGCCGCTGGTGGGCGGGGGCGGAGGGGGCGGCGGGGGCGGCCGACGCGGGCACACTGCCCGCGAGTAAGCAGGTCAGGCCCAGGCCGGCGGTGACCAGTGAGGTGACGCGCATTGTGCTCCTCGGATCAGGTGGATGACTCCCGCACGACGCTAGGGGCGTACGCGGCGCGGGAACATCGGGCCACCCGGTCGAAGCGCCCTGGGGCCAGCACCACCAACACCCGTTACGGGTGCGGCTGGTCGTCCGGCCAGACCCCGATGTGGTCCTGCTCCAGCTCCAGCATCACGCGGTGCTCCATCCCGAGCGCCTCCGTGTAGTCGGCGGGCAGCTGCAGGCGGCCCGCGCGGTCGAGCATCGCGTATTCCCGCGCCACCTGGGACTCCAGGCCCGTCGCTGCGTCGACCTCGGTGCGGCGCAGCACCTCGGAGGACGTACGGCCGTCACGGATGGCGACCGTGCGGCGGACCTCGCTCGCCACCGCCTGGTCGTGCGTGACGATCACGATCGTGGTGCCGAGCTCCTCGTTGGCGCGGCGGAACGCGGCGAAGACCCGCTCGCCGGACGCCGAGTCGAGTTCACCGGTCGGTTCGTCGGCGAGCAGCACCGACGGATTGTTGGCGAGCGCGACGGCGATCGCCACCCGCTGCTGCTGGCCGCCGGAGAGCTGCTGCGGGCGCCGGTCGCGGCACTCCTCCAGCCCCAGCATCCGCAGCAACGACTCGGCGCGCTCGGCCCGTTCACGGCCCCGGCCCCGGCCGCGCAGCTGCATCGGCAGGGTGATGTTCTGTGCGGCGGTGAGGTACGGGAGCAGATTCCGGGCCGTCTGCTGCCAGACGAACCCGACGATGTCCCGGCGGTAGCGGAGCCGTTCCTTCGGTCCCATCGACAGCAGATCGCACCCCGCGACCTTCGCCGACCCGGCCGTGGGCACATCGAGGCCCGCCAGGATGTTCATCAGGGTCGACTTGCCGCTGCCGGACGCACCGACCAGGGCCATCAACTCGCCTTCGGTGACCAGCAGATCGAGGCCCTGGAGGGCCTGCACCTCCACCCCGTCCGCGGAAAAGATGCGGACCAGTCGGTCGCAGGCGATCAGCGCGTCGTGCCCGTAGGAGGGCCGGTCGCGGCGTGCGGTGGCCCGCTGTTCGAGCTCGGCCAGCGTGGTGTCGGTCGACGGCGACGTCATCGGGGGTCTCCTGCCCTGAGTTCGGTGATCGGTCCGCGGCGGCCCGCCCACCAGGCCTGGACGGCGGCCACCGCGGCGGTGAGGACGACCACGCCGAGCGCCGGAAGCGTCAGCGACCACGGGTCGGCCCGCAGCGCAATGGTGTCGTCTCCGCCGGATTCCGGCCCGGCGGAGAGAGCCAGGCTCACCAGGTCGACGCCCGGCGCCAGCAGGGCGGTCGTCGCCCATCCGACGAGCAGCCCGCCGGCGGCGGCCAGCAGCGCCTGCGGCATCGCTTCGAGGCCGAGGAGCCGTCTGCCCTGCCGGGAGGTGAGGCCCATGGTCCGCAGCCGGGCCAGCAGGGCGGTGCGTTCCGGCGCGGTCTGCAGCAGCGACAGCAGAACGGCGAGCAGGGCGTAGCCCGCGCCGGCCGCGATCGCCGCCGCGTAGATCTTCTCTGCGCCCCGCTGCACGGGGGTGTCGACGAACGCCTCGCGTGTCTCGGAGCGCAGCCGCACGGAGACGTCCTTGCCCGCGTGGTGTGCCGCCGTGCGCAGTGCCTTCGCGTCCGGGGAGCCGCCGGTGACCAGCAGGGTGGTGGTCTGCCGGCGGGTGAGCGACGCGGCGTCGACGATCAGGAAGTCGCTGTCGGAGACGGCGGGAGTGCGCGTGACGGTACCCGCCACCCGCACCGTGAAGTTCCCGGCCGCCGCGGAGAGGTCACGTGCCCGGTCGCCGAGCCGCTCGGCGACGGACGGCGAGGCGATGACGGGCAGCACCGGGTCCTTCGGCGGCGCGGACTTCTTCGCTGCCGCGGAGGCCTTCAACCGGTCGGCGGGGAACGCCCCGAGGCCGGTCGCGCGGGCCAGCCGGGCATACGTCGCCGGGTCGACGCCCACCAGGGTGGCGTCCTTCGTGTGCTGGTCCCCGGTCCCGTCGGCCGGCAGCACCACGTCGTACTCGATCTGCACGCGCGCCACCTCCCGCACGCCGCCCGCTTTCCGTACCTCCCGGATCAGGCGGTCCGGCAGCGGCACGGAGTTGCCCGGGCCGCTGATCCGGGCGTCCGCGCCGATCGCGCGCACCGCCGCGTCGTCCCGCGCGTCCGCGATGCCCGCGAGCACCGAGCCGCCGAACGCCGCGGTGGTCAGCGCGATCAGCAGTGCGAGCAGCGGGAGCGTGCCACCCGCCGAGGTGCGCCCGGCGCGGGCCAGCGACAGGAATCCGACCGCGCCGCGCCGCCGGGCGACGGAGCGAGAGGCGAGACGCAGCGGCAGCGGAAGAATCCGTACGAGGACCAGGGCGGCGATCAGACCGACGAGTACGGGGGCGGCGCTGACCAGCAGATCGCCGCCGCCGGAGCCCGTACCGCGCCGGCGCAGCGCGACGACCGCGCCGACGGCCAGCACCAGCAGGGTGAGCTCGGCGACCGTGCGCCGTCGCGACGGGCGGGCGTCCATCAGGTCGTCGCGGGCTCCGTGCAGCCGCGGCCTGCGGTGCGGCAGCGCCGTACACAGCGGCAGGGCGACGCAGACCAGTACGGCGACGGCGACCGCGCCGGTGACCGAGGGCCACAGCCGGGCGTCCCCGATGGTCAGTACGGCGATCAGCAGACCCAGCGCCGCCGCGGGCACCGTGATCACCACCGTCTCGGCGAGCAGCCGGCCGCCGATGCCGCGCAAGGATCCGCCGCGTGAGCGCAGCAGGGCCAGTTCGCTGCGGCGCCGGCCGCCCATCAGTCCGATGGTCATCAGCAGGACGACGGCGGCGACGGCTCCGATGCCCACGGCGGCGACCATGACGACCGGGCCGATCGCCTGACGCAGGGTGTCGTACCTGGTGAGGATCGTGTCCAGGTCGGTCGTGAGCGCGGCGTTCTCGCCGGCCACCGCACGCAGGTTCACCAGTCCCGGACCGCCCTCCAGCGAGGCGATCGACGAGCGCAGGGCCGCCACGTCGGTGACGGTGAGGGGGGAGGCATCCGGTGGGATCCGCCAGAACGCCTCCGGCTGACCGGCGGTGGCGAGCAGCGCGGGCGCGGCGTCCGGCGGCAGCAGGACAGCCCCGATCCAGTAGTAACGCGGGATGTCACGCGTCGGTTTGGCCACCAGGGACGGGGTCCGGAGCAGTGGCTGGACCGACCAGTAGGCGGCCGCGGGACGCTCCGGGGTGACGATGCCGGTGATGCGCACGGTCAGTGGTGTTCCGCCCTGGGTCGGTACGGAGATGGCCGAGCCGACCTTGATCCGCAGGGCTTTCGCCGTCTCTTCGGTGACCGCGCCCTCCACCTCAGGCGTGCCCGCCGTGACCGTGCCGTGGACGGCGGGCCAGGTCCCGGTGCGCAGGCTGGCGTGGTCCGGCAGGTCCGACAGGGTCGAGTAGGTCAGCTCGGGGTCGATGAGGGACGGCCGCGGCAGCCAGCCCTCCTGCGCGGAGATCGGTTTCCCGGTGCGGAAGCCGTACGCGGACTGGGCGGTGTCGGGCCGCACCACGTCGGGCAGCCCGGACAGCACCCTGCGATGGACGGACGCCAGCGACGCCGCACTCACCGCTTCCTCACGCCGGGGCTGGGGCACCTGCAGATCGGGCTGCGGCGTGCTCAGCTCCAGCACACTGAGCCGGGGGTCCGCGGCGGCGATGTCATGGCGCAGCCCCTCGTTCTCGTAACGGTCGACGGCACGTGGGAAAGCGGCGGCGAGGAACGCCGTCAGCAGCACCAGCAGCCCGAGCGCCCAAGCCGTGCCGGGAGCGGTACGCAGCCGGGTACGGACCCAGGGCGCACAGGCGGCGGGGGCGCGACGGTCTCGAACGGAACGCGCACTCATGTCAGTTGTCCCCCTGGTGGCGCAGCGAGGTCGCGGGGTCGGCGCCGCGCAGGGCGAGAAACACGACGATCAGCAGCGGCAACGCGGCGACACCCGCCAGCAACGCGGCCACCTGCCCGGCCGGCAGCTGCACCAGCACCGGGGGCACCGGCGCGGTGGCCTGACCGGTCAGCACGATGAGCGGCACGACGGCGAGGTTCAGTACGGCCCCGAGCGCGGCCCCGACCAGCAGCGCGATCGCGATCAGCACGCCCTGCTCGGCGGCGATCATCCGGGTCAGCCGTCGGCGCGGCGTCCCCAGCGCCCGCAGGACGGCGAACTCGGCGGTCCGTTCGCGCTGCGCGCCGGCGGCGCTCACCGCGAAACCGACCGCGGCCAGGGCCGCGGCGACGACGGCCACCGCGGGCAGCGCGGACTGCGGCCCGGCGCCCAGCGGATCGCTGACCAGTTCCTGGGCGATCTCGTCGCGCACCTCGACCTGAGCCGGATCGGTGTAGGGCTGTGCCCGCAGCGCGGCGGCGACCTTTCCGGCCTGTCCGGGGGCGGTGCTCAGCCACCACTCGACGGGGGTGAGCACGGTGCCCGGACGGTGTGCGAGGACCTGGCCGACGGCCCTGAGGTCGAGCAGCAGCGCGCCGCCGTCCCGGGCCCGGTCGGAGCCGGTGACGGAGGCATCGGAGCCGGTGCCGGGGCCTGTGGTCGGCAGCCTGCGCACCACATCCGCGATCTTCACCCGGACCGTCTCGCCGGCCAGCGTGATGTCGACGCTCTGCCCCTTCCTCGCTCCGGCGGCCTTCAGATACGCGTCGGTGACGATGGCGTTCGGCGTCGGCGCCTTCGGACGGGGCGCGATGGCCCGTACGGAGAAGGCGGGCGACTCCCACGCGTCCGGGGCCGAGCCGGTGTCGTACCCGAAGGCCAGCAGGCTCTTCGCGGAGACCGTCACGTACACCGGATCGCCGGGCTGCTCCTCGCCGGGCTGCTCCTCATCGGATCCGGCGGCGGCGGTCTGCGTGGCGTCCCAGGCGAACCCGTCGGGCACCGGGACCGCCTGCTCGGTGCCGTCGGCCGTCACTGTCCTGAGGGCGCCGATGTCGACCCGGTGGGACTCGCTCCGGCCGGTCGGCCGGTTGCCGTCCAGCTCGAACCCGGTCACCGCGAGATCACCCGCGGCCGCCACCGCGAACGCGAACGGATGCGTTTTCCCGTCGACGGGTACGGCTCCGGCCGGTACCCGGTACGGGAAGCCGTAACGATCCTCCAGCAGCACGGTGACGAGCGGCGCGGTGCCGGACGGCGACGGCCGCGCGGGCGCCCCGGCCACCGTGATCCGCACGTCGAACCGGACCTGTTCACTGCGCTGCGGCAACAGCAGCCCGGCCCGTGCGGTCCTCGGCGGGGCGAGCGAGTCGAACAGCCGCTCCCGAGGCCCGTCACCGAGGTCGCCGCGCATCAGCATCCGCTCGTCGGCGTGCGCGGTGTCCAGGGCGAGGATCTCGGCGGTGCGTTCACCGGAGAGATCCAAGGTCGTACGGAACGCGGGCGCCGCCTCCCGTACGCCCGGCAGCCGCGCGTAAGCGCCCGCCTTCGCCGGATCGTCCTCGACACTGCCCACCACGCGCACCGACGCACCAGCCTTGAAGTCCGCCTGGTCGCCCTGCGAACGGTCCCAGGAGGCGCGCTGCCCGATCGCCAGCATGCCCATGGCGACCGACAGGACCAGCAGCAGCACCGGTCCGGCATTGCGCAGCGGGCGCCGGCTGAACTGCCAGCCGGCCAGTGCCGTGATCAGCCCCCGGCCGCCCGCCGCACGGCGCTCCGCGAGCCGGGCCGCGGGCGGCAGCAGACGCAGCGTCAGTACGGTGCCCGCGAGCAGCAGCAGGGCGGGAGCCGCGACGAGCAGCGGATCGACGCCGAGACCGCCCTGCCGGTCACCGCTCAGCACGCCGCCGCCGGAGCCCGTGGTCTGACGGTCGAGCTGCCAGTACGCCACCGCCGCGATCACCAGCAGACCGAGGTCGGCGCCCGCCCGGAGCGGCGCGGGCAGCGCGACGGCGCGGCGGGAACGACGCTCCCCTGCACCGGCCGCCAGCGCGGGCGCCACGACGGCCAGCGCACACGTCAGCGCGGCGACGGCGGAGACCAGCCACACGGTGGCGGTCGCGCCCCCGTCGAGCCGCAGCCCGATCCGGGACAGCGCCCCGCGGTCCGCAAGCAGCCGTGTCAGCGGCCCGGCGAGCAGCGGGGCGAGGAGCGCCGCGGGCAGCGCGAGCAACAGAGCCTCGATGGCGGCGAGCGCGGTGACGCGTCCGCGCGATCCGCCGCGGGCCCGCAGCAGCCGGGTCTCCCCGTCGCGCTCACTGCTCAGCAGCCGGGCCACCAGCAGCAGCGCGTAACCGGCGAGCATCACCAACTGGACGGCCACGATCATCAGCGTCGAGCGGGAGACCAGCAGCGCCCGGTCGATCTGCTCCAGCACCTGGGGGAGTGAGGTCCGCACGGTGGCCCCGCTCCTGAAACCGGGGGCGGCCTGCAGCTTCTTCGGAGCGGCCGTGGCGGCGCTGTGCAGCGCCGCGGTCCGGCCCGTGGTGACGGTGCGGAAATCTGCGGTTGTCAGCCACGACATCGTGCCGGAGCTCATCCGTCCGGAACGGAGCACGGCAGGATCGGTGAGCAGCGGACCGTACGTCGTGAAGGCGACCTTGCGGATGCCGCGCCCGCCGAGTTCGTCCAACTGCCAGTACGGGTCGGCCTGGTCGGACGCCTCGTACACGCCGGTGATCAGGACGCGCACCGGCTTGTCGTCCAGCCGGTCGGTGAGGGTGAGCCGCGAACCGGGCCGCAGCTTCAGGGCCCCGGCGGCGGTGTGCGGCAGGGCGACCTGGACGGGATCGCCGGCCCTTCCGTTCCCGGCCGCGGGCATGCGGCCCGCGGTCAGCCGGACGCGGCTGCGGTCGAGCGCGGCGAAGTGGGTGAGGTCCGGGTCGCCGCCCCGGACGTCCGAAGCCTGTGGACCGCCCGGCAGCGCGTACGAACCCGACGTCTCCAGGGTCCGGACGGTCACGGGCAGGCCGTCGAAGGTGTCGCGGGCGGTTCTCCGCGCGGTCGCGTCGGCCGCGTCCCGCTGCGCGGGCATCACCTGCGCGGACACGACGAGGGAGGCGGCGGACGCCGACCGATGCGTGAGGGCGTGGCGCAGCGCCGCGTCGCCGACGGAGCCGGAGAACGCGGTGAGCGCGGCCAGCACCGAGGCGGTGAGCAGGATCGCGAGGACAGCGGCGGCGAGCAGGAGCCGATAGGCCCTCACCCGGAGAAAGACAAACCCCGTCACACGTGCCCCCTTGGACCCTCACCGCACACACGCCCCCCGGCGATGTAGGGATGCTTTCAGGAAGCACGTGCAGTTGGAAACCGCTTGTGTGCGCACCTTGATGGGATCGTGACCGTTAATCGGATACGGAGGAACGCATTCCGCACCCGGCGCGGGGGACAGGGGCGTGTTCTCAGCCCTCGGTGTTCACCATCGAGGCGGCGGCATAGGTGAGGTAGTCCCACAGCTGCCGCTCGTGCTCCGGCGCCAGTCCGAGCTCGTCCAGGGCGACCCGCATATGGCTCAGCCACGCGTCGTGCGCCGCCCGGTCCACCCGGAACGGAACGTGCCGCATCCGCAGCCGGGGATGTCCGCGCTGCTCACCGTAGGTACGGGGACCACCCCAGTACTGCATCAGGAACAGCCTGAACCGCTCCTCGGCCGGACCGAGATCCTCCTCCGGATACATCGGCCGTAGCAGCGGGTCCTCGGCGACCCCCTGGTAGAAGCGGTGCACCAGGCGCCGGAAGGTCTCCTCGCCGCCGACCTGCTCGTAGAAGGTCTGCTCCTGCAGCGTGTCGTGCGGAATGTCAGTCACCCGTCCATCGTCGCAGACGCACCGGCCGAGGACCGGGGTCCTAGGTCCTGCCCTCGGATCGCCGTCCGCCGGCCCCGACCCGCCCCGGCCCGGTTCCTGGCCCCGGGGCCCCCGGCGCAGGAAGGTGGAGGTATGGACGACGCGTACCCGGATCGGTTCGCCGCGGCCGCCGCCGAGGAGCGATGGGCCATGGTGCGCGGGATCGTGGCCGGTGGGGCGCTGGGCGACCCGCAATGGCTGGCCGCGTTCGAGGAGGTGCCGCGGCATCTGTTCGTGCCGTACTACTTCGTGGGCGGTGGATTCGACCGCCTGTGGTGCGAGGACCCCGATCCGGTCAGGCGGGCCCAGTGGCTGCACGGGGCGTATGCGGACGGGGCGCTGGCCACCCGGATCCGGGACGGTGAGCTGATCTCGTCGAGCAGCCAGCCGTCGCTGATGGCCCGGATGCTCGAAGAGCTGGATGTACGGGAAGGGCAGCGGGTCCTGGAGATCGGCGCGGGCAGCGGCTACAACGCGGCGCTGCTCGCACACCGGCTCGGTGACGACGCCGTGACCACTGTCGACCTCGACCCGGAGATCACCGAGTCGGCCCGCCAACATCTGGCGGCGGCCGGATACCGCCCGGCGGTGATCACCGGGGACGGGACACGGGGCTGGCCCCCGCGCGGCCCGTACGACCGGATCATCGCGACCTGCACCCTGCCGTGCGTACCGCAGGCCTGGCTGGACCAGTGCACGCCCGGTGCACGGATACTGGCGCCGTTCGCCACCGGACTGATCGCGCTGCAGGTACGGGAAGGGGCGCACGGGAAGTACGCCGAGGGCCGGTTCCTGCACACGCCCGCGTACTTCGTACCGCTGCGCGGCACACCGCCGCGGCCCGCGCGGCGTCCGCACACCGGCGCACTGCCGAGGCGCGTCAGCGACAACGAACTCTTCCGGTTCCTGCTGGCGCTGACCGAGGCCACCCTCGACCCGCGCGGGGCCCTCTCCCTCTGGCAGCGCGAGCGGCGCCCCGAACGGGAGAGATTCGGCATCACGGTCCGGGACGGGCGGCAGTGGGCCTGGCTGGACGACCCCGAGGGGCCGTACGCCTGGCCACTGCCCAACGGGTAGCGCGGGTCAGTCCCGGCGGATCGTGATCGTCGTCCACGCCCCGACGTGCACCCGGTCGCCGTCCTGGAGCGGGACGGGGACATAGGGCTGGACCGGGTCCTCGGCGCCGTTGAGCGTGGTGCCGTTGGTGGAGTTCTGGTCGACCACGGCCCAGCCGCCGTCGGGCTGCTGCACCAGCACCGCGTGCTGGTGCGAGACGCCCGGGTCCTCCGGCGGCACGGACAGATCGATGTCGGGGGACTCGCCGGTGCTGTGCCTGCGGCGACCGATGGTGATCTGGTTGCCGGTCAGCGGAAGCTGCTGTTCCGGGGAGTACGCGGGCAGGTTGAGCCCGGTCGCCTCGGGACCGCTGCGCTGCATCATCGCCAGGAAGTACTCACGGTCCGGGGCGATGACCGCGGTCCAGGTCGCGGGCGGCTGGTTCTGGTTCTGACCCGGGAACGGCGGCTGCTGCTGCGCCGGGGCCGGCGGCTGCGGGGCCTGCGTCCGGGACGGGGGCGACAGCATCCAGTCGTCGTCATCGCCGGACTGCGGCCCCTGCGGCCCCTGTGGCGGGGCAGGTGGCTGGGGGGCCTGCGGGGCGGGTGGACCGGGCCGCTCGAACGAGGGCGGCGCCGACTGCTGCTGGAACGGCGGCGGCGGGGTCTGCTGCTGGAACGGCGGGGGCGGCGCGGTCTGCTGCTGGAAGGACGGTGCAGGCGGCGGCCCCTGCTGCTGGAACGGATGCGGCGGCTGCGGTGACTGCGGACCCGGTGGCTGCGGACCCGGCGCCGGGGGCCCGGGCCGGCTTCCCTGGTCGGGGGAGAGCGGTTCGGCCGGGCGGTTCACCTGCGAGGGCCGCGAGCCCTGGTACTCGAACGGATCACGCTGCTGCTGAGGGCCCGGCGGCTGCTGTGCCTGGAAGCCGGGCGGCAGGTTGAGACCGGGCGGAGGGCCGGGAAGGCTGTGGGACGGCGCCAGCGGCGTGTACGACGTCGCGGTGTTCGTGAGGAAGTTCCAGCGGCACTCCTCGCAGAACGGCGCCATGGCCTCACGCGGTGTGCGGCACTGCGGGCAGAGCTCGGCCTGCTGGGTCGCATCGGGGCCCTGCGGGAAGCCGTAACCGGGAGCGGGCGGCGGGGGAGGCGGCGGGGGGACTGCACCCGCAGGCGCGCCCGCCCCGGCCATGCGATGGCCGCAGACCTCGCACCAGTCATCGGAACCCGACTGGTGTCCGTTCGGGCATGTCGGCATGTCGGCGCTTCCCCCTCTCCTCGTCCGGCCCTGGGGCCGTCATTTTTTCTTGCTCTTCGCCACCCGGCGGATCGCTCCGGCCGGGCGGCTCGACTGTGCGGCTGTGTGGTTATTTCTTGACACGAACGGTCTTGGTCGAGCGTGTTTCGAGTGTCATCGAGTCGGCTTCCGCGACCTTCGCCTTCAGTCGCACAGTACCGGTCGCGGCATCGACGACGTCCACCACCTTCGAAAGCAATTTCGCAGTGTCCTCGTTCCCTGACGCCGATGCCAGCTGTACCGCACGGCCCAGTTTCGCCGTCGCGCCGTCGAAGTCTCCCGACTTGCGGGCATCGAGCCCCTGCTGGATGACTTGTGCCAGTTCCGCCTGGCCCGTGTAGTGCGCGACCTGCGGGTTGATCGAGGTGGACGCCACCATGTCCTCCGTCCACACCGCCCGTACCAGGCCCTGCGAAAGGGTCTGCGGGGCCCCGCCCGACGGGTCGGGGAGGATCAGCGAGACCCTGGACGCCAGCATCTCCTGCCCGATGCCGGCCTCCGGCACCTTTACGCACACGTGGTAGTCGCGGGACTCGTCTCCCCAGGAACCTGTGGGATAGTCCCCGGCGCGGGGGCCCGCCTCGGTGCGGCGGTCGGTCAGATCGACGACCGTCGGTGCGACCTGTTTCACGAACTTGATCTCGACCCCGACGGGCGTCCAGAGCCGCAGCGCGACATCCGCGACCTCCTTGCCCATCGCGTTCTCCATCATCTGCGTGAAGTCCGCAGCCAGCCCCGCCGGGTCGGCGACGATGTCGGCCGTGCCGAGCAGCGCGGAGGCTATGGCTGTGACCTCTTTCACCTCCCAGTCGGTGCCGACACCACGGGCGTCACAGGTGAAGCGGCCCGCGCAGGATTCGAGCGCGGCCCGCAGATCCTCCGGCGCCTCGTGCTCGTTGCGGCCGTCGGTGAGGAGGATGCCGTGCCGGATCTCCACATCGGCGGCGCCGAGCAGCCGGTCCGTCAGCCGCAGCCAGGTGCCGATCGCCGTACCGCCACCGGCGCTGAGCGCACGCAGGGCCTCCTTCGCCTGGGCCTTGGTCCGCGCATCGGCGACGGCGAGCCTTCCGTTGGCCGGGTAGACCTCCTTGGCGACGTGCGTACCGCCGACCACGGCGAACGAGGTGCCGTCGCGCAGGGTGTCGATGGCCGCGGCCGTCGCATCGCGGGCGTTGCGCATCTTCGTCGGCGGATAGTCCATCGAACCGGAGCAGTCGACCATGATCACCACGGCGGCTTTCGGCGCCTGCCCCGGTACGTGCGTGGGTGTTGCGGCCGCACCGGACAGCGGGACGCCGCCGGTGGTACCGCCTCCGGTCGAGGTGACCGTGACGATCGCGTTGACCTCGCGACCGCCCTCCGGCAGATATTCGTTCTGGTACACCTCGACGGAGAACTGCGGCACGTTCGACTTGGAGAAGTTGGCCATCTGATCGGCTCCTTGAGGCTCCAGGTGTCAGATGAAGACAGCTGTGAGGGCAGAAACGCGGGCGAACGCGGGCGAACGCGGGCGAGGGTGTCACGGATGGAGTGGGCGGACGGAAACGGAATCAAGCGTTACGGAATGGGACTCATGTGTTGCCGCAGGCCGATCCTGCCCCCTGAGGCGGTACCGCGAACGGCAGCAGAGCCACTGTTACGTTGTCGTGGCCCCCACCGTCGAGCGCATGACCCACCAGCACCTGGGCGCCGTGCAACGGCCGCAGCTGGGCATCGTCCGGCACCGCCGCGGCCATCTCGGCCGCCGACTCCGCGTAGTTCCACAGGCCGTCCGTGCACACCACCACGAGACCGGACCGGTCCGGTTTGAAGGACGCGGTGTGCGGCTCCAGTTCGTACGCGTCGGCGCCGAGCCACCCCGTGATGGCGTGGGCGCGCTCGTCCGCGTACGCCTCGGCCTCGTTCATCAGGCCCGCCGCCACCATCTGCGCGGCCCAGGAGTCGTCCTCGGTCAGCCGGGCGGGCGGGTTGGTGCGGTCGTCCGGCACCCAGTAGACGCGGCTGTCGCCGACCCAGCCGACGACCAGCAGACCGCCCGCCATCACCGCGCCGACCAGGGTGCACGCCGGGGCGTTCTGGTGGCGGTGCGGGGCATGCTCCATGGCCTGGCCGGGCTCCTCGGCCAGGGAGTTGACCGACTCCGAGGCCGCGACGATCGCCTCGTGCATCGCCTGCTGCGGATGGGTGCCGCGCGGCAGCGACTCCAGAAGCGCTTCGTTGGCGGCGCTCGCGGCGGCCGCCGACGCCTCGTCGGGGCGGCTCGCCGATGAGACGCCGTCACAGACGATCGCGACGACGGCCGGTGAACCGTCGGGCAGGGCGGTGGTCGACACCGCGAACGAGTCCTCGTTGCGGTGGTGGCGCAGGCCCCGGTCGCTGACGGCAGCCACCGAACCGAGCTCCTGCTCCATGTGGTCGCGCTCGCGCGGCTGGGCGTGACCGCAGTTCTCGCAGTAGCCGTCGTTGTCGACACGGCCGGCGCGACAGGCCACACACAGTTTGATGCCGGCCGGTGGCGTGGAGGGCAGCTCCGCGGCAGGGGTACGGGGGTCGGGTGCGGACGCAGACACCTCGGCGGACGGCCTGGATGCGGGCGCGGCCCCAGGTGCGGCCCCGGGGGCGGCCAGCTCGAAGTCGCCCGATCCGTCCGGCTCGTCGAACCGGACCGCTGCCGGGCGGGCCGCCGGAGTGCGGGCGGCGGCCGCCGCGCCGTTCTCCGCCGGCACGGCCATGGCGATCGTCGGGCGGTCCTGCGGCGGTTCGGGCACGGCCGACAGGTCGTACCCGCACGCACCGCAGAACAGGTCCCCCGGCTCCAGCGGCTCCTCGCAGCCGGGGCACTTCGACAAGGCCGTCTCCTGGGGCTTCTGCGACATTTTCACACCCACGTCCGGGGGCGGAAACGGTTGGCCCGCTCCACCAGTTCGATCCTCTCGTCGCCGGGCTCTGCAAGCCGGGCGAGCATCCGGTACGAACGCTCCAGCCCGAAACGCAGGCCGCGCTCGTCCAACTCACTGCCGAGCAGCGTTCTCGGCCCGGGCGACCCGGCAGGCGCGTGCGGCTGCGGGGCCGAGGGCAGAGCCGTCGGACTACCGGAGAGTACCCAGTCGAGCGCCGTCCCCAGCACCTCTGTCGACAACTGCTCGCGGCGTACCGCGTCCAGACCGAAACCGGCCAGCCCCGAGACCTGGTCGGCGGCGGCCGTCAGATCGGCGATCAGCGGCTCGTCCGGGGACCGTTCACGCAGCCGCGCCCGCACCGCGGCGACCCTGGCCGCCGTGTAGTGGATCGACGCCTCCGGCACGGACTCCAGCGTCGTCACGGCGCCGGCCCGGTCCCCGGCGGCGATCTGCACCCGGGCCAGGCCGAACGCGGCGCTGACGAAGCTCGGGTCGGTCGTCCACACCAGGCGGTAGTACTCGGCGGCGTTGTCCAGCTGGCCCAGGACCTCCGCGCAGATCCCCAGCGCCAGCTTGGGCGCCGGCTCGCCGGGGAACGCGTCGTACACCGCGTCGAAGGAGAGCGCCGCGTTCTCGTTGTCACCGGTCACCAACGAGGTGATGCCGCGGTACCAGACGACCCGCCAGTCGTCCGCGTGCCGGCCCTCCAGCGCCGTCAGGGTCTGCCCCGCGGCGCCGAGTTCGTGCATCTCCAGACGGGCACGCAGCTCACGCAGCCGGGTCTCCAGCGAGGCCGCGGGTACGGCGTTCAATGCGGCAATCAGTTCGGCGGGGGCGGTGGCCATCAGTCCGGCGAGGAAGCCCGCGTTGGGGTCGCTCGCGTCGACCCGGGGCACGGGCAGCGCGAGCGAGGTGGCCCGTGCGTCGAGCCCGGCCGGCCGGGGGCCGTTCGGGACGTACGGCCCCGACGGCGTACCGGGATCGGTGGCCGGGACACGGGGGGCCGGAATCGCGGCCCGGGTCTGCGCGTACGAGAAGGCCGCACCGCTCCGGCGAACCGCACCGCTCTGGCCCGCCCCGTTGCCCGCCTGTACGTGGGTGGGCGGCGCGGTCAGCGGACCGGCACCCGCCGCGGCGTGCCCGGGTGCGGGCGGAGCGCCCGCGGGCAGCGTGCCCGGCCCCGTGGCTGTGCCCGGGGCCGCACCGGCCACCGACCCGTTCCGCCGCCGCCCGAAGCGCCCTGAGGACGCCGGAGCGACAGCCCGTGCCCCCAGCCGCGACACATCATCCGTCAGCTCGGCGAACAACTGCGTGTCCGTGACCCGCACTTCCGTACCGAACAGCGTCGACAGCGCAGGCCGCGGCCGCCCCGTCTGCAGCGACACCACCTCGCGCAGCACACCCGTCAGCTGCTCCGCCATCTCCGCCGCAGAGGCGAACCGCCGCGCCGGATCCGGGTCGGTGGCCCGCACCAGCAGCCGGTAGAACGACTCATAGGTCCGGAACACCTCGATGTTGTCCGGGTCCGGCAGCGAGTCCACGAAGACGTTGGTGTAGCCCTGGAAGTCGAAGGTGAGCACCGCGAGCGTCCGCGCGACCGTGTACAGATCGGAGGCGACCGAAGGGCCGACCTCGGCGACCTCCGGAGCCTGATACCCCACCGTGCCGTAGATGGCCGACTCGTCGTCGTCCATTCTTCGGACCGCGCCCATGTCGATCAGCTTCAGCTGGTCCTCGGTCTGGATCGCGTTGTCGACCTTGAAGTCGCAGTACAGGAGGTTGCGGCTGTGCAGATGGCCGAGCGCCTCCAGCGCCTCGATGCCGTACGCGCACGCCTGCTCGACCGGCAGCGGATCGCGCTTCCCGGCCGGGGTACGGCGCTCGTTCGCGATCTCCTTGAGCGCCTTGCCGCCGACGTACTCCATCACGATGTAGCCGTCGAGCGAGCCGGTGCGCTGGTCGAGATGCTCGACGAAGTTGTAGATCCGGACGATGTTGGAGTGCTCGATCTCGGCGAGGAAGCGGCGCTCCGAGATGGCGGCCGCCATGGCGTCCTGGTCACCCGTGTCGAGCAGGCCCTTGAGGACCACCCAGCGGTCGGACACCGCACGGTCGACCGCGAGATAGACCCAGCCGAGCCCGCCGTGCGCCAGACAGCCCACGACCTCGTACTGGCCGTGCACGATGTCGCCCTCGTGGAGCTTGGGCACGAAGGAGTACGGATGGCCGCACTTGGTGCAGAACCCCTCCGTGCGGCCCGCCCGTTCGCCGCGCGCCCGGCCCACCGGGGCCCCGCAGTCCGAACGCGAACAGAAGCGCTTCCGCTCCGGCACCTCCGGGTTCTCCATCACCGCGGAGCGCGGGTCGGGACGCGGCACGTCCGGCACCTGCACCAGGCCCGCGCCCAGCCTCCCCCGGCCGGACGACGCGCCCGTGGACGAACCGGAGGAACGGACCGACACCGAACGGGACGTGGCGCCACCGGACAGCGAGCGCGAGAGCCGCCCCGAAACGGAACGCCGCGAGGTCGACGAGCGGGACGAGGAACGCGAGGACGCCCGGGACGAGGACCGCGAACTGCTGTTGCTGCCCCGACTGCCCCTGCTGCTCGCGCCACCGCCGCCCGCGATCCCGGTCGGCGGCGAACTCACCATGCCCGTCGGCGACACGACCGGAGCCAGACCGCAGGTGTCGCAGTACAGCTCACCGCCGCCCACGTCCTCGTAATTGCCCTCGCACGCGGGGCGCTGGCACTGCGTACTCATGGTCCGTCCCCCTGTTCGCCCCGCCGACGCGGCGGCCCTTCCACCTTGCACCTGCCTGTACTCATCGCCGGTCCTCCGGTCCCGAGGTCCGGCGCTGGGACAGCAGTTCGGCCGCCGCCTCCTGATAGCGCAGCACCGCCTGCGTGGCGACCCGCAGATCGCACGGTGCGCTCCACAGCATCCGGCGCGCCGCGTCGTACCGCTCGATCAGCAGCGGGTCCTCGGCCATCCCGTGCCGGGCGACCTTCGCCTTGTACGCGTCGAGCCTGCCGCGCAGCTCCGCCCGTACGGCCAGCGGGGCCGTGACCGCGGTCAGCGACTCCCGGGCCCGCAGCAGTTCCTCCTCGGCCTCCCGCTCCAGCGTCTCCAGGAGCGGGGAGAGCCGGTGCCACTGGGCATGCCTGCGGTACTCCGAAGCGGCGGCCAGCCGCTCCTGGAGTGCGGTCGCCGGGCCGCTGACCGCCGGCACCTCGGAGGCGGCGATCTTCGCCAGCACTTCGCCGCGCGCAGACCGGGCCTCGGTCAGGGTGCGGTCCGCGCGGGAGAGGACATCACGCAGGTGGACCAGACGTTGCTCGGCGTCCTGCCGCACCGCGAGCACCGCCTCGATCTCGCGGCGTACGTCGTCCAGGGCGCGGGCCGCCCGGTCGTAGCGCGTGGTGTCGGGGCGTCCGCCGCCGGGCGCCGAACTTCCGGGGCCCGACAGCCAGAACGCGAGCGGGTCGGAGATCACCTGGACCCGCAGCGTCGTCAGTTCATGGGTGATCGCCTCCAGGTCGTCGCCCGCCGGGTGTTCTCCGGGCCGTACACCGACGGAGTGCGCCAGCGAGCGGGTGCGGTGCAGCTCGGCGGCGAGGAGATCTATCCGGGCGGGCAGTGCGGACCACACGGAGTCGGAGGCGACGACCATGTCCAGCGAGCGGGCGTACAGGTCGTTCATCCGGGCGACCAGCTCCTCCAGCGTGAACCGCTCGGAGAGCTTGGCCGGGCCCGTGATCGACGGATCGGGGCGGCCGGCCGCATGTGCCACGGTGACACCCTGGCCGCGCAGCAGCTCGGTGAGGGACACCAGGTCGTCCCGGTTGGGGTGGCGCCGGCGGGCCCGCACCGCGCGGGCCTCGGCCAGCGCCCCCGCGTAGGCGTCGAAATACCCCCACAGCAGTGTGATCGACTGCTCGGTGGAGGCCCAGCGTTCCTTGGTGACACCGGTCAGATCGGCGCCTTCCAGGAGCCGGCGGCCCGCATGGTCCTGCAGGGCGAGGAGCGAGGTCTCGATCGCCTCGTGCTCCGCGCCCAGCCGGGCCAGCGCACGGTCCGCCTCGTCCCGGTCCATGACCGGGCCGGGGGGCCTCCCCGCGTAGCCGGGGAAGGGGCCCGCGACGCCCATCGATCACCTCTCCGCTCTTCCTGCCGGGACGGGCCCGACAGGATCAGTGCCACTGTCTCGCCGGTCCGGTCCGCGCCGTCGCGCACACCTGACCGGCCCGGCGCTAATTGCTTCGGTACTTGGGGGCCGGCGGCGCCGATATCCCCGGCAGACCGGCCTCCAGCCACTTCCGGTACGACACCATCCAGGGGCTGTCCGCACCACCCCTGCGGTAGTCGACCAGCACCTGGTTGACCCGGGCCACCAGATCGTTCGCACCGCGCTTCGTCGCCACGCCGTAGTACTCGGTGGTGAACGGCTTGTCGCCCTTGAGCTCGACCGCCGGGTCCTGAGCGGCCTGGCCGGCCGCCAGCGCGTTGTCCGTGACCACCGCGTCGACCTCGCCCAGTTGCAGCCGCACCAGGCAGTCCAGCTGGTTGGGGACGGTGAGCCGGTCCTCGTCCGCCTCGGTGCCGTCGTGCTCGTCCTTGAAGACCGAGCCGAACGACTGCCTCTCCAGCGCCTCGTACGCGGTGGAACCCTCGGCGGTGCAGATCCGCTTGCCGGCCAGGGACTTGTCGAACCCGGTGATCGTCGAGTTCTTCGGTGCGAGGACCTGCTGCCCGGCCTGGAAGTAGGCCGTGGAGAAGGAGACCTGGTCCAGCCGGCTGCAGTTGATCGTCATCGTCCGGACGACGACATCGACCTTGTCGTTCTCCAGAGCGGCGATCCGCTGGTTGGTGGGGATGGCCCGGAAGATCACCGCGTCGGGATCGCCCAGGATGTCCTTGGCGATGGCCCGCACCAGATCGATGTCGAAGCCTTCGAGCTTGCCTGTCCCCGAATTTTCGAGCTTGTCCGTCTCCGGTTTGCGGTATCCCCAGCTGAAGCTGTTCTGGTCGACGCCCGCGATCAGCTTTCCGCGCGCTTTGATCTTCGCGATGCTCGGGCCGTCGGCGCTCGACGGCGTCAGGCTGGCCTCCGGGTCCGTGCAGTCGTCGGCCCGGGCCTGCACCACCTGCGCCGTACCCGGCCCCGAAGGGTCCCCGCCGAAGGCGCCGGCGCCGCCGTGGGAGAGCGGCAGCAGGGTGAGCGAGGCCGTCACCGCGCAGGCCACGGCCATGCCCGTCACCCCGCCCCAGCCGCGCAGCCTGCCGCGGGTGGACCCAGGGCCCGTGCGCTTCCTGGTCATCGCTCCCCCTCTCACCGGTACTCCGAGAGCCTACGGTTGACCCCGACGATCGCGGCGAGGGCACCCAGTGCGGCGAGCGCGGCGGCCCCGATCGGCAGCCCGCCCAGCGCCCCGCGCCCGCCCTTCGCGGCCCGGGTGAACTCGCCCTGCTCATGGGCGAGCGCCTGCTTCAGCGCCTCGTCCACCCGGTTGAAGGACTCACCCGTCGAGTTCCTCGGCCCGATGATCTGCTTCAGCGCGCCCTCGTAGTCGCCGTTGTCGTCGGTCGTGCGGGCGGTCCGGTGGCGGCCCTGCCACTCGGAGACACCGCTGATGGCATTCGCCACCGGCCCGCTCCCCTGGGAGTCGTCGGCGAGCTTCCTGGCTTTCCCCAGTTCTTCACCGAGGGCCTTCATGCCCGTGTTGTAGTCGGTCTCGTACTTGTCGTCCTTGCCGTCCGGGGTGAGTACCGCGCCGCGGGCGACAAGAGTGAGGTTCTCATTGGCGCGCGCCTTCAGCGAGTCGATCCGCGCATGATTGAGGACATTGAGGGACTGCTGCCCGTGCACATCGGCGTCCAGCAGTTCGGACCGCGCCACCGTGTGCCCCACGGCCAGCCACAGCAGCACCACGGTGGACGCGGCGGTCGCGACGAGCAGCCCGTGGTTGAAGACCCGGTTCGTCCTGCGGTAGTTGCGCCGCTGCGCCCAGAACAGTGCGGCCAGCGCCACGACACCGAGCCCGAGCGAGAGGAACGGCCAGGCCCTGGCCGAGTCGTTGTCCCGGTCGAGCCGCCCGGTCTCCGCCGTGTACAGCCGCTCGGCGGCCGGCAGCAGTACGTCGGTCATCTTCTGGTTCGCGTACCGGAGATAGGCGCCGCCCAACGGCAGGCCCTGCCGGTTGTTGGCACGGGCCCGCTCGATCAGGCCCGCGTAGCGGGGGAGCTCCTCGTTGAGTGTGGTGATCTCGTGCCCGGAGCTCGTCGACGCGTCCGTGTTGGCCGCGGCCTTCACCAGTAGCCGGGACGCCTCCTTGATGTCCTTGTCGTACCGGTCGTGGACATCGCGCGGCTCCTGCGCCCCGGCCAGGAAGCCGCTCGCCGCCGCGGTGTCGGCATCGGCCAGCGAGCGGTAGATGTCCGCCGCGTCGGCGCTCAGCGGCTGGCTGCGGCTCACCACGTCGTCGGCCGCGGCCGCCCGGTCGGCGATCTCGAACGCCGTCACGGCCCCGAACGCCACGACGAGCAGGGCCAGTACGGCCCCGATGATCTGGAGCCTGCCCGGTTCGGTCGTCGCCGCGGCCTGCAGCCGGTCCGCCGTCGCGGACCAGGCACCGCGCTGCGGCGGAGCGGGCACGGTCGCGGGCACGGGCGGCTGAGCCCGCGCGTGTTCCGGCGCCGTGCGTACATTCGGCGGGTATGTCACTTGACCTCCCCCTCGGTCACTGACGGTGGCCCGGCCCCCCGGCCGATCGGAGGACTGGTACCCGGCCAGAAGTATGGCCGCAGGGACCGACATCCACACCAGGAACGCCTGGATCCTGCACCGGTCCACAGATGGTAGTCACACGCATTCGATCAAGGCCTGAGCCGCCGATCAAGCCGATCGGCGGACCAATCCCCGAAGCGGACCGATCTCCCCACTCATGAACACGTCCGGGACAACTGAACGGTTCCCGTGCGCAAGGGGCGTCCTGCGACGCGAAACGCCGCAGGACGCCCCTTGAGTCGGGAAACCGTCTCAGCCGTACTGCGTACGCAGCCTCTCGTGCACCCCGGCAGCCGCCCCCGTGTGATCCAGGCCGAGCAGCGCGGCCCCCAGGACCGGAGGCTCCGTCACCACCCGGACCACCGCCTTCGGGGCACGTACCGCGAGGAGTTCGGCGATCCTGTCGTCCAGCTGCGGGTGACGGGCCGCCAGCACCCCGCCGCCCAGTACCACCGGCGCCTCCTCGTCCAGCAGGCCGAGCCGGGTCAGCGCGACCGACGCCATCGCGACGACCTCCTCCGCCAGCCGGTCCACCAGCGCACCCGCCACCGGGTCCCCGGCTGCCGCGGTCGCGAAGAGCACCGGAGTCAGCTCGTGCCTGCGCTCGAACTCGACCCGGCCCAGATGCAGCGCTTCGATCAGCGCGTACATCGAGTCGAGCCCGAAGTGTCCGGGCAGCACACGGGCCAGCTCGGTCGTCTCACCGCGGCCGTCCTCCGCCCGCGAGGCGAACCACATCGCCTCCTCGGCCAGCCCCGAACCGCCGCCCCAGTCACCGGATATCCGGCCTATGGCAGGGAAGCGCGCGGTCCGCCCGTCCGGCACCATGCCGACACAGTTGATCCCCGCACCGCAGACGACGGCCACACCCCGCGGTTCGTCCACCCCCGCACGCAGAATCGCGAAGGTGTCGTTGCGCACCTCGACCGTGGCTCCCCAGCCACGGGCACGCAGCGCCGCCGCCAACTGCTCCTCCTCCACCGGAAGATCGGCGTTGGCGAGGCAGGCCGACACATGCGCGACGGAGTCCACCGGTTCGCCGGACAGCTCCAGCGCCCGGCCGACGGCCGCACCGAGAACGTCCACGGCCGCCTCGATCCCCACGACCGGCGGCTGGAAGCCACCGCCGCGGGCCGCCGACAGCACCGTTCCGTCCTCACCGATGAGTGCCACATCGGTCTTGCTGTTCCCCGCATCGATCGCGAGGACCGAAGCGTTCACGCCCACGCCAGGTGCTCCCGGTTGTGCGCGATCAGCTTGTCGGTGAGCGCCTCGGCGTACTCGAACTGACCGATCAACGGGTGCGCGAGCAGCGCCTCGAACACCCGGTCCCGGCCACCGCGCAGCGCGGCTTCCAGAGCAAGGTCCTCGTACGCCGTCACATGGGCGATCAGACCGGCGTACAGCGGGTCCAGCTCGGGAACGGCGAGCGGGGTGGCGCCCGTCCCGTCGACCCTCGCCTGCACCTCGATCACCGCGTCGTCCGGCAGGAACGGCAGCGTCCCCCTGTTGTACGTGTTGACCACCTGCACCGGGGTGCCGCCCGAGCCGAGCAGCGAGGACGCCAGGTCCACGGCCGCCTCCGAGTAGAAGGCGCCGCCGCGCTTGGCGAGCAGCGCGGGCTTCTCGTCCAGCGCCGGGTCGCCGTACATGGCGAGGAGTTCCTTCTCCATCGCGGCGACCTCGGCCGCCCGGGACGGCTTGGTGCCGAGCTCCCGTACGACCTCGTCGTGCGCGTAGAAGTACCGCAGGTAGTAGGAGGGGACGACGCCGAGCCGGTCGACGATCGCCCGGGGCATGCGCAGATCGTCCGCGATCGCGTCGCCGTGTTCGGCGAGCAGCTTCGGCAGGACGTTCTCGCCGTCCGGGCCGCCGAGGCGGACCCCGAGCTCCCAGGTCAGGTGGTTGAGCCCGACATGGTCGAGGTGCACCTCACCGGGCGTGACATCGAGGAGCCTGGCGAACTTGCGCTGGAAGCCGATCGCCACGTTGCACAGGCCGACGGCCTTGTGCCCGGCCTGGAGCAGCGCCCGGGTCACGATGCCGACCGGGTTGGTGAAGTCGATGATCCAGGCGTCCGGGTTGGTCCGGCGGACCCGCTCGGCGATGTCCAGGACGACCGGCACGGTGCGCAGCGCCTTGGCGAGGCCGCCGGCGCCGGTGGTCTCCTGGCCGACGCAGCCGCACTCCAGCGGCCAGGTCTCGTCCTGGTTGCGGGCGGCCTGGCCGCCGACGCGCAGCTGGAGCAGGACGGCGTCGGCGTCGGCGACGCCCGCGTCCAGGTCGGAGGTGGTGACGATCCTCCCCGGGTGGCCCTGCTTGGCGAAGATCCGCCGGGCGAGGCCGCCGACGAGCTCCAGGCGGTCGGCCGCCGGGTCGACGAGCACCAGCTCCTCGATGGGCAGCGTGTCCCGCAACCGGGCGAAACCGTCGATCAGTTCAGGTGTGTAGGTGGACCCGCCACCAACTACTGCGAGCTTCATAGGTCAGCCCTTTACTCCGGTCAGTGTGACGCCCTCGACGAATGCCTTCTGTGCGAAGAAGAAGACGAGGATCACGGGGGCCATGACCAGTACGGTCGCGGCCATGGTCAGGTTCCAGTCGGTGTGGTGTGCGCTCTTGAAGGAGTCCAGGCCGTAACTGAGCGTCCAGGCAGCGGGGTTCTCCGACGCGTAGATCTGCGGGCCGAAGTAGTCGTTCCAGGCGTAGAAGAACTGGAAGAGGGCGACGGCGGCGATGCCAGGCTTGGCCATCGGCACCACGACGCGCATCAGGGTACGGAACTCGCCGCAGCCGTCGACCTTCGCCGCGTCGAGGTACTCGTTCGGGATGGTCAGCAGGAACTGCCGCAGCAGGAAGATGGAGAACGCGTCGCCGAACGCCATCGGGATGATCAGCGGCCAGAGCGTGCCGGACATGTCCAGCTGCTTGGCCCAGAACAGATACATCGGGATGACGACGACCTGCGGCGGCAGCATCATCATCGAGATGACCAGCATCAGCGACAGATGCCGGCCGCGGAAGCGGAACTTGGCGAGCGCGTAGGCCACGGGCAGCGACGAGACGACCGTGAGGACGGTGCCGAGCCCCGCGTACAGCAGGGTGTTGCGCCACCAGGTCAGGAAGCCGTCGGTCTCGAAGACCCGCCGGTAGTTGCTCCACTCGAAGGGGTGCGGCCACAGATCGCGGGTCAGCGCCTGCTGGTCGCTCATCAGCGAGGTGAGCAGGAGGAAGACGAACGGCAGCACGAAGAAGAGCGCGGCGGCGACGCCGAGCGCGTGCACCGCGATCCAGTTCAGCAGCGACTTGCGCCGCGCGACGCGTTCGGCCGGGGTGGCCGGGCCGGTCGCGGGGCCGGCCGTCTTCACGGCGTCGAGAGTCTGCGCCACGTCACTCACCTGCCTGGATCAGTCCGCTGCGGCGCCGCATCAGCAGTGCGGTGAACGCCATGGCGAGTACGAAGAGAACGAGCGCGACCACGCAGGCGGAGCCGTAGTCGAAGCGCTGGAAACCGAGGTTGTAGACGACCTGCGGCAGCGTCAGTGTCGACTTGTCGGGATAGCCCGGTTCGAACTGCTGCCCGGAGCCGCCCATCACGCCCGAGGCGACCTTCCCGGCCACGAACGGCTGGGTGTAGTACTGCATCGTCTGGATGATCCCGGTGACCACCGCGAACAGGATGATCGGCGAGATGTTCGGCAGGGTGACGAAGCGGAACCGCTGGAACGCGGTCGCCCCGTCCAGCTCCGCCGCCTCGTACTGCTCCTTCGGTACGTCGAGCAGCGCGGCCATGAAGATCACCATCAGGTCGCCCACCCCCCAGACCGCGAGCGCGGTCAGGGCCGGCTTGGACCAGGCGGCGTCGGTGAACCAGCCGGGCGTGGGGAGCCCCAGCTCGCCGAGGATCGAATTGACCGGCCCGGTCCCGGGGTTGAGCAGGAAGACGAAGCCGAGGGTCGCCGCGACCGGCGGGGCCAGGTAGGGCAGGTAGAACAGGGTCCTGAAGACCCCGGCACCCGTCTTGATCTTCGTGATCAGCAGCCCGACACCGAGGCCGAACACCACCCGGCAGGTGACCATGACCACGACCAGCCAGAGCGTGTTGCGCAGCGCCGGCCAGAACAGCGGGTAGTCGTTGAAGACGAACGACCAGTTCTTCAGCCCGCTGAACTCGGGGGCCGTGAAACCGTCGTACGAGGTGAAGGAGAAGTAGACGGTGGAGATCAGCGGGTAGGCGAAGAAGACGCAGAACCCGATCAGCCACGGCGACATGAAGGCCGCTGTCCGAAGCGCCGACCGGCGGCGCTTCGCGCGGAGTGTGTATGTGGTCATCGCGGCGCTACTTCGCCTGCGCGATGGCTGCGTCGATCTCCTTGGCGGTGTTCTTCAGACCCGCCTCGATGTCCTTCTGCTTGCCCTTCTCGATGTCGAATCCGAGGTTCTGCAGGGACACCAGGTACGCGCCGCCGTTCACCGAGGGCGGGGTGGTGGTGCTCTTCGGGTCCGCGGCGATGTCGAGGAAGGTCTTGAACCGCGGGTCGTACTTCAGCTTCGGCGACTTCAGCGCCGCCAGGGTGGAGGGCACATTGTGAATGGCGTTGGCGAAATTCACGACGGCGTCGGTGTCGGTCGTCATGAACTTCACCAGCTCCCAGGCCGCGTTCTGCTTCTTCGAGGTGGCGGCGATACCGGCGATGGTGCCGGTCAGATAGCCCTTGCCGTAGGTGTCGGCCTCGTCGTCGGCGACGGGCATGGGGGCGACGCCGATCTCGAACTTCGGCTTGGTCTCCTCGGCCATCCCGAGCCGCCACTCGCCGTCCAGCTGCATGGCCACCTGGCCGGTGTGGAACGGGTGCTTGGCGCCCCACTCGTCACCGAACGACGTGCGGTACTTCTCCAGCTTCTCGTAGCCGCCCAGGTCGTCGACCAGCTTCTTCTGGGTCTTGAGCATGGAGGCGAACGCCGGGTCCTCGGCGATGTTCGACTTGCCGTCCGCGTCGAAGTACTTCGGGTCCCAGCCACCGAGGTAGTGCTCGGTGGTCGACTCGTAGCCGTGGTAGTTCGGCATGAAGCCGAGCTGCTCGTACGAGTCGCCCTTGGTCTTCGTCAGCCGCTCGGCGGTCGCGGCCAGCTCCGACCAGGTCTGCGGGGGCCTCTTGATGCCGGCCTTCTCGAACGCGTCCTTGTTGTAGTAGAGGCCGTACGCGTCACCGAGCAGCGGCACGGTGCAGCGCACCCCGTCGAACTGGGTGTACTCGTTCATCGCCTTGGGGAAGGTCTTGTCCGGGTCGATCCCGTCCTTCTTCAGGAAGGGGTTGAGGTCGAGGAACGCCTTCGACGAACAGAACTTGCCGACATTGTTCGTGGTGAACGACGAGACGACGTCCGGGGCGTTCGAACCGCCCGCCCGCAGTGCCTGGTTGATCTTGTCGTCCGTCATGTCGCCGACGACCTTCACATGGATGTTGGGGTGCGCCTTCTCGAAGGCGTCGACCGTCGCCCGGATTCCCGCGACCTCGTTCGGGGAGTTCCAGCCGTGCCAGAAGTTGATGGTCGTCTCCTTGGACGGGTCATCACTGGCACCGTTGCTCTGCCCCGTACAGGCCGAGGCGAGCAGAGATATGGCGGCGGTCGCGGCGAGCGCGGCGGCCGTCTTCCGGCGGTTTCCGGACATGGCGGTCTCCCGGTGAAGGAATGGGGCAGGGGTACGGAGGAAGCGGACGGGCCGAGAAGGGGTCAGCGGGACGTGTCGAAGACCTCGTCACGGGTGGTGGCGAGGGCGCTCTCCAGCGCGCCGCGCAGTACGGGGCGGTGCTTCACTTCCCCGGCGATCAGCCGGGGCCGGGAGGCCGCCAGTTCGGTGAGCTCGGACGCCACCCGGCAGCGCAGCGGCTCCCCGCCGGCCGCGATCACCTCGCCGGACAGCACGACGACTTCCGGGTCGAGCACGGCGATCATGGAGGCGAGGCCGGTCGCGAGGCCGGTGGCGAAGAGATCGAGGAGCCGGGGGTACGGGCCGTCCTCGCCCGCCTCCGCGGCCTCGGCGGCGCGGGCGAGCAGCCGGGCGGCGACCTCGTGGTGGGTACCGGCGGCGCGGATCAGCTCGTCGTCGATGCCGAGCTTCCGGCCCAGCCGGGACAGCACCTGCGCACCCGCCAGCTCCTGGAAGCCGCCCGCGTTCACCTTGGTGACCTGACGGACCAGCGGGACGCCCGGCACCGGCAGGAAACCGACCTCGCCCGCGCCACCGGTGAAGCCGCGGTGCAGCCGTCCGTTGATGACGAGGGCGGCACCGAGCCCCTCCTCGTTCCACAGCAGGACGAAGTCCTCGTGCCCGCGCGCCGCGCCCGCCCGCTGCTCGGCCACCGCGACCAGGTTCACGTCGTTCTCGTACTCCACCGGCATCGGCAGGAAGGCGGCCAGCTCCTCCAGCAGCGTGGGGGAGTGCCAGCCCGGCAGGTGCGAGGCGTACCGCAGCCGTCCGGTGCCGGGGTCGAAGGCGCCCGGGGTGCCGATGACGACCCGGTGCACATCGGAACGGGTGAGTCCGGCGTCCTTCACCGCCCCGTCCAGCGCCTCCGCCACCTGCCGCACCACGCTGTCGGCGCGCCGTCCGGGGGTGCGCAGCTCGAAGTGCCCGACCGTCTCCCCGGTCACATCGGCGACGGCGGCGACGATCCGGCGGGCGTTCACATCGAGTCCCGCGACATGGGCGGCGCGCGCGTTCACCCCGTACAGCTGGGCGTTGGGCCCCGGCCGCCCGGCCACGGTCCCGGTCGCGACGACCAGTCCGGCCGCCTCCAGCCGTGCCAGCAACTGTGAAGCGGTGGGCTTGGAGAGCCCGGTCAGCTTCCCGATCCTGGTCCGCGAGAGGGGACCGTGCTCCAGCAGCAGATCGAGGGCGGCCCGGTCGTTCATGGCCCGCAGAACGCGGGGGGTACCCGGTGTGGTTCCGGCCATGAGTGCTGCACCTGCCCTCTGTTAGGAAAGTTTCCTATTCGGTGAGAGGACGGTATGCGCGCGTCACCGGGCCGTCAATGGGCAGCACCCCGGTGGCTACCAAAGCGTTACCTGGGGCGCTTATGGAACGTGTGGGTCCTTGGTTGTGCATTCCCAACCGGGCTGTTGAAGAACCGAGTTGAGGTCACGCCGACTCGCTCACGAGTGAGGGGTGCCCCGCAGAACCTGCGGGGCACCCCTCACTCGTACGGCCGAGTCCTACTTCGACAAGTTCGGCGGCGGGGTGATCGGTGTCGTGGCCAGGGACTGCGGTGACGTGGCCGACGCGTACGCCGAGGGGGCGGCCATGGCAGCCGTCGGGTCGGCCGACGAGGGCCCGTCCCCCTGGGCCGGAACGCCACCGACCATGCGGATTCCGGCCTCGTCGAAGGACCGCTTGATCCGCCAGCGCAGCTCGCGCTCCACGCCCAGCGCCTTGCCAGGCATCGTCTTCGCGGTCAACCGGACCGTCATCGAGTCCAGCAGCACGGAGTCCAGGCCCAGGATCTCCACGGGGCCCCACAGCCGCTCGTTCCACGGGTCCTCCTTGGCCATCGCCGTGGCGGCCTCGGAGATCACCGTGCGGACCTTGTCCAGGTCCTCCGTGGGGCGCACCGTCACATCGACACCGGCCGTCGACCAGCCCTGGCTGAGGTTGCCGATCCGCTTCACCTCGCCGTTGCGGACGTACCAGATCTCACCGTTGTCGCCGCGCAGCTTGGTGACCCGCAGGCCGACCTCGATGACCTCGCCGGAGGCGACGCCCGCATCGACGTTGTCGCCGACGCCGTACTGGTCCTCAAGGATCATGAAGACACCGGAGAGGAAGTCGGTGACCAGGTTGCGCGCACCGAAACCGAGCGCCACACCGGCCACACCGGCGGAGGCCAGCAGTGGGGCCAGATTGATCTGGAACGCGCCCAGGATCATCAGGGCGGCCGTGCCGAGGATCAGGAACGACGCGACCGAGCGGAGTACGGAACCGATCGCCTCGGAGCGCTGACGGCGGCGTTCGGTGTTGACCAGCAGCCCGCCCAGCGTGGTGCCCTCCACCGCTTGGGCGCTGCGGTTCATCCGGTCGATGAGCTTGGTGAGAGCACGGCGGACCGCGATGCGCAACACGATCGCGATCGCGGCGATGAGCACGATGCGCAGACCGATGCTCAGCCAGGTGGACCAGTTCTCCTCCACCCAGCTCGCGGCGTTGCCGGCCTGCTCGGCGGCCTCGTCCAGCGAGCCACCGGGCCCGGGCGACGGAGCTGCGGCCAACAGGGCGGACGGGAGCACGGTGGAACCTCCAGATGGACGACGGCGGACCAACCACACTAACGGGGTATCGGGACTGTTCCGTTGCCGCGATCGGGGGGAGAGCGCCTCTCACGAGGGGCGCGCAGGCGGCGTGTGGCCGATCGCACATCGGGGCGCGGCCGCTGCGGGGGAGGCCCAGAAGCGCCTGTTCCGGCGTGCGGCGACGGTGCGGGAAGCGGGGAGCGGCGAAAAATCCTCCCGGCCCGTTACCCGCACGTGGTGGCGCTTTGACCAGGCGTGAGTAGAGACTGAGATCGGATCGTCCCGGCGCGAGCCACGCGCCGCCGGCGTACAAGGAGGCATCCACCGTGCCGCATGTCCTGGTTCTCAACGCGTCGTACGAGCCGCTCGGCGTCGTACCGCTCCGCCGCGCGCTCGTCCTCGTGCTCGAAAACAAGGCCATCTGTCTTGAGGAGTCCGGCGCCTTCATGCACAGTGCCACCCGGGCCGTCCCGGCCCCCAGCGTCGTCCGCCTGAAGCGGTTCGTACGGGTTCCCTACCGGGGGCCCGTACCGCTGACCCGCAGGGCGCTGTTCGCCAGGGACGGGGGCCGCTGCATGTACTGCGGTGCCGCCGCGACCAGCGTCGACCATGTCATTCCGCGCAGCCGCGGCGGACAGCATGCCTGGGACAACGTGGTGGCGGCCTGTCGCCGCTGCAACCACGTCAAGGCGGACCGGCACCTGCCGGAGCTCGGCTGGCGGCTGCACCAGCAACCCGCCCCGCCGACGGGTCTCGCCTGGCGCATCATCGGGACGGGACACCGCGACCCGCGCTGGCTGCCGTACTTGCAACCGTTCGGCGCGGACGACGCCATGGCCCGGATCGACGGCATCTCAGCCTGAGAGATCCGGGCCTTTGTCGTCTCCGGGGCCGGACGGGGGCCTTCGGGGACGACAGTCGCGCGCGAGCGGGGCGTTACTCCGTTGCGGCGACGGCGTACGCCTCAACCGACCAGAGCGAGTAGCCGAACCCGGTGGCCCGGGCATCGCCCTGCACCCTGAGGAAGCGGGTGTCCTTCGCGTCCATCCGGACCGACTCGCGCCCGCCCTTGCCGTCCCGTACGGTCGCCGCCGTGCGCCAGCTGCGGCCGTCCGCGGAGACCTGGATGCGGTAGCGGGACGCGTACGCGTCCTGCCAGTGCAGCACCACCTGGCCGACCCGGGCCGGCTGCGGCAGTTCCGCCTGCCACCAGGCGCCGTCCTCGGCCGGCGAGGACCAGCGGGTCCCCGGATCGCCGTCGGAGGCGGCCGTCGCCGGGAAGTCCGGGGTCTCGTCGCCGGACGAGGAGACGGCGGCGGTACGCACCAGGTCGGCGCCCGCGGTGCGCGGGTACGCCCGGACGGTCAGCGTGCTGCGCTCTTCGCCGAAGCCGATCGGCACCTCGTACTCGCCGGCCGGGGTGCCCGCCGGGACGCTGATCTCGACGGGGACGTCGGTACGGGAACCGCGCGGCACCCTCGTCCGCTTCGGGACGCGCACCTCGATGCCCTCGGGCGCCTTCGCGGTGAGCGTGCCCCGCACCTCGGCAGGGCGCCGGGCGGCCAGCCGCGCGTCGACCCGCTGCGGCCCGCCGCCGATCTCGGCGTCCGTCTCGCCGCGTACGAGATCGAGCCGGGCGGCGGGCTCGTCGCCGAACCAGGGCACGAGCGCGCGCACCTGCGGAGCCCCGCCCCGCGCACTCCCGGAGGCACCGGTTCCGATGCTGCTTCCCATCCGGCTTCCCGGGACGATCGGCGGCATCGTGCCCGTGATGACCGGCGGTGTCGACGGACCGCCCGTGGGCCAGCTGATCCGGATCGCGTCGGCCCGCAGCCCCCTGGCCGGCGTCTGGGTCCAGCCGGTGGCCGACACCGGGCCGAGGCTGCGCCAGCCCTCGCCGGGCACATGGGCCTCCAGCGTCGCACCGGCCACCGTGCCGCTGCCGGGTACCGTCATCGCCGTCACGGTCTCCACCGGGCGGGAGCGGTCCAGCCGGACCGTATAGCTGCCCGGGGCCTCGGTCACCGTACCGGCGTCGCGGTCCGCGCCCGTCCAGGCGTCCGCCTCCCGGCGCACCCGGTCCAGGAACGGGCCGAGGACACCCTTGCCGACCGTCGCACCGCTCGCCTTCGCGGCCTTGCGCACCGGCTCCAGCGCAAGCGAAGCCTGCCATGCGGCAGCGCCGTCACCGCGCGACTGGGCCTGCAGCAGATCGACGGCCAGCTCGCCCGCCCGGCCGTACCGGGACAACTGCTCCGTCCACGGCCGTACTTCGCCGTCCAGGCGCCCGTCGGCCGGCCCCTTCAGCCGCTGCGGGGTCTCCCGCATCACGGTGAACGCCGCCCGCAGCCTGCGCGCCGCATCGGCCTGCGCCGTGGCGTCGGTCGTCGTACGGGACTGCCAGAACGCGGCCAGCAGCGGCTGCAGATACGCCGACTCGTCACCGCCCAGCACGGACGTCGCACTGTTCCCGGCCAGCGCACGCAACGCGTCCCTGGTGCGGGCGTCGTCGCCCGCCAGATCGTCGATCGCCGCCTGCCAGGACTCCTGCGGCCGGTAACCCTTCGGGTTCCAGGCGAAGTCGGCGGCGGTGAACAGCGGTATGCGGGACGCGGACGGCTGCTCCATGGCATTGGCGAGCAGTGCCGCGGAACCCATCGCCACCGCCGGGTCCCGGCCGGTGTACGGGCCGAGGAAGATGCGGTCCTGCGCGTAGTCGTTGACCGGGTAGTTGTCCATCGTGACCAGCGGGTGCCGGAACGTGGCGCGGGCACCGGCCAGTTCGCCGCCCGTGATGGTCCTCGGTACGACCCCGACACCGGTCCAGGCGATCTGTACCCGGTCGTCCAGCTCCTCGGCGAGCGCCCTGCGGTAGTCGGTCGACCCGTCCTGGTAGAACTCCGTCGGCATGACCGACAGCGGCTCCGCGTCCGGATAGCGGTCCGCGAGATGCCGCGCCACCTTGCTCGCCACCCGCGCCTGCGCCCTGGCCGCCGCCTCGGGTCCGCTGCCGAAGGTCTCGGCATCGCTGTCGCAGTGCCACTCGCTGTAGCTGACGTCCTGGAACTGCAGCTGGAAGACCCGCACACCCAGCGCCCACATCGCGTCGAGCTTCTTCGTCAGCGCCTTCACATCGTTGTCCGACGACATGCACATGGCCTGGCCGGGGGCGACGGCCCAGCCGAGCGTCACATGCTCGGCGCGGGCCCGCTCGGCCAGCGCCCGGAAGTCGGCGCGCCGGTCGGCGGGATACGGGTCGCGCCAACGGGCCTGCCGGTACGGGTCGTCGCCCGCCGCGTACAGATACCTGTTCTGCTTCGTACGCCCCATGAAGCCGATCTGTGCCAGCCGCTCCGCACGGGTCCACGGCTGCCCGTAGAAGCCCTCGGTCATCCCGCGTACGGCGGTGCCCGGCCAGTCCCTGACGGTGACCCCGGCGACGCTCTTGTCCCCGATCAGCTGACGCAGTGTCTGCACACCGTGGAAGAGACCGTCCTCGCCGACGCCGTCCACGGCGACGGTGTCCCGGCCCGCGACCCGGCCCACCGCGATCCGGTAGCCACCGGACGGCAGATCGCCGCGGTCGGGGGCGTGCAGCGAGCGCAGGGCGTCCCGGGCGCCGTCGCCGCCGAGCCGGACGACGGGGCCGCGGCCCGGCAACGCCTCGTGGACGGTCCGCACGCCCGCGTCCCGCAGGATCTGCCGGAGTGCGTCGACGGCGTACGGATCCGCGTGCGCGCCGACCACGAGGGTGACCTCGGCGGAGAGCGGTACGGAGGGCCCGGACGCCTTGATGGACTGGGGCCGCGGCCATACTGCGGGCAGCGTGCCGTCGTCCGTGCGGTCGGAGGTGGTGACGGCGGTGGCGCCGGGCGCCGAAGGGGTCGCGACGGCAGCCGGTGTCCCGGCGGAGAGCAGCCCGCCGAGCACGGCGACCGCGACGGCCGTTGCCTGCTTTCTGCGCCTGAGCCGCATCGATCTTCTCCCTCGCTCCCACCGGTGGGCTCCGAGCCCACCACCCGCGCGCGAGGGTGTCAATGCGGGTGGCTGTTGTGCCGTAAATGCCCGATGTGGCGGGTGAGGTGAGGGGTGGTCGGTTGTCGACGGGCGACGCCAAGGATGACGTCGAATGGCCGAAAACAGCGGACGACTTACGGAGAACCGGCCTCCGGGGAACGGAATGTGACCCGGAGCACGTTGAATTCGTTGTGGTAACGCCTACGTCTGCGGTCGAGTCCGCTGGGTAGGTCTGCTGTGTCCTGTCCCCCACGGCCGGGAGGCCCCCATGCCCGCTGCCGCGCAGCTTCTGCTCTCCGCCCTCTCTGAACAGGAACCCGGTCCCGCCCCGCTGCCCGGTGCGGTCCCGGCCGCCGGGCCCGGCCCCGGTCCGCTGACGAGCGAGCCGCCGCTCGCCGATGCGATACCTCTCACCAGCGAGCCGCCGCTCGTCGACGCCACGCCACTGACCAGCGAGCCCCCGCTCGCCGTCAACGCCCCGCTGACCAGCGAGCCGGCCACCTCCGGCGGCGCGTGGGGCATGGAGTTCCCAGGAGTCTGAATGGGCTTGTCCCGGCTCGCCGCACTGCACGGCGTCGCCACCTCCTACTCCCCGTCCGCCGATGTCACGGTGTCCGTTCCCGACGACACCGTCATCGCCGTGCTCGCCGCGCTCGGTGTGGACGCCGCCACGCCCGAAGCGGTACGGGAATCGCTCGTCGCCGCCGAGTCCTCGGCCCGGTCCCGGCTGCTGCCGCCGACGCTGGTGGTGTGGGCCGGGGAGCCGCTGCCCCCGGCCCTGACCGCCCTGCCGCCCGGCACTTCGCTGGAGATCGGGCTCGAGGACGGCGGAGCGCCCCCGCCCCGGCGGATGCACATTCCGGCCGACCGACCGGATCAGGCCGTTTCGGGACGGGGCGCCGCCGACGCGGGAGGGGAGAGCGGAACGGGCGCGGCTGAAGGCGCGGGAGGTGGTACCTCGACGGGCGTGCCCCCGACCCCCGCCTGGTGGATCGAACCGCCGCTCGGGGTGCACCGGTTGGCCGTACGCGCTCCGGGTGGCCGGAGCGCGACCGGCACCCTCGTCGTCGCCCCGCCCCGGGTGCCGCAGCCGCCCGCACGCAGCCACGGCTTCCTCGTCCAGCTCTACTCCCTGCTCTCCGCCCGCTCCTGGGGCATGGGCGACCTCGGGGACCTCGCCGACCTCGCCGCCTGGTCCGGGCGGACCCTCGGCGCCGGATTCGTCCAGGTGAACCCGCTCCACGCCGCCGCGGTCGGCAACCCCACCGACCCGTCCCCGTACCGCCCGTCGTCACGGCGCTTCCCCGACCCCGTCCATCTGCACATCGAGTCCATCCCCGAGTACGGGCACGTGCCGGACCGGGGCACCCTCGACGATCTGCGCCAGGACGCGGCGACGCTCAGCGACACCGTGCTGAACAAGGGCGCCCTGATCGACCGGGACGCCGTCTGGGAACTCAAGCGCCAGGCCCTCGAACTCGTGACGAAGGTGCCCCTCACCCCGGGCCGCCGCGCCGCGTACTGCGACTTCCTGGCCGAGCAGGGACAGGCCCTGGAGGACCACGCCCTGTGGTGCGCCCTCGCCGAGGTGCACGGCTCCGACTGGCACACCTGGCCGGCCGCTCTCCGCGACCCCCGTTCCAAGGAGACCGCCCGCGCCCGCCGTGCACTGCTGGACCGGGTCGATTTCCACTGCCGGCTCGCCTGGCTGACCGACAGCCAGCTCGCCGCCGCCCAGCGCGCCGCCCTGGACGCCGAAATGGCCGTCGGTATCGTCCACGACCTCGCCGTCGGCGTGCACCCCGGCGGCGCCGACGCCTGGGCCCAGCAGGACGCCTTCGCGCACGGCATGTCCGTCGGCGCGCCCCCGGACGCCTTCAACGCCCGAGGCCAGGACTGGGGCCTGCCGCCCTGGCGCCCCGACGTCCTCGCCGCGTCCGGCTACGCCCCGTACCGAGGGCTGCTGCGCGGACTCCTCGCCCACGCGGGAGCCCTGCGCATCGACCACGTCATGGGTCTGTTCCGGCTCTGGTGGGTGCCCGAGGGGCGCCCGCCCACCGAGGGCACCTACGTCAGCCACGACGCCGAGGCGATGCTCGCCGTCCTCGTCCTGGAGGCGCACCGGGCCGGTACGGTCGTCATGGGGGAGGACCTCGGCACCGTCGAGCCGGGGGTACGCGAGGCGCTGGCCCGGCGCGGAGTGCTCGGCACTTCCGTGCTCTGGTTCGAACGGGACTGGGCGGGCACCGGCCGCCCGCTGGCCCCCGAGGAGTGGCGCGAGGGCTGCCTGGCCACCGTCACCACGCACGATCTGCCGTCCACCGCAGCCCGGCTGACCGGCGACCATGTGACACTGCGCCACCGCCTCGGCCTGCTCACCCGCGGCCTCGTCGAGGAGTTGACCGCGGACGCGACCGACACCGCCGAGTGGCTGGGGTATCTCGCCCGGCTCGGCCTGCTTCCCGAGGGGGAGGGCGACGAGGAGGGCGCCGTCCGCGCCGTACACCGCTTCCTGCTGCGCACCCCCGCCCGCATGGTCGGAGTCTGGCTGCCCGACACACTGGGCGACCGCCGCCCGCAGAACCTCCCCGGCACCTGGGACCAGTACCCCAACTGGCGACTGCCCGTCGCCGACGCGGAGGGCCACCCGGTCACCCTGGAGGAGCTGGCCGCCGCACCCCGCCTGCACCGGCTGATGGAGGTCTTCGAACCTCGCGGGAACGGCCCGGGAGCCCACCCGGAAATCCACCCGTGACCCCGTACGGCACCCCCGGGCGCGCGCCCGTCCTGGGCGTTCGCTACGTTTGCACCGTGGACAAGAAGAACGCTATGCGCGCCGGCGCCGTCGCGGCCGGAACGACGCTGATGATGCTGCTCATGTCGTCCCCCGCGCTCGCGCTCACCCGCGACGACGGTGACGACCCCGGTCCGGGCCTGAGCGTGATGGAGACCATCGGTCTGTACGTCGTGGCCCCCATCGCCCTGTTCGTGGTCATCGCGGGCCTGGTCATGGTCTTCGACAAGTCCAAGAAGCAGGCCTAGCACCCACGCTCTTCCCGAGTGCGCCGCAGGTACCCCGTACCGTGCGGCGCACACGCATGTCCGGACCCGGATGCCCGGTCCGGGCCCCGGGTAGGTTGCGGCCATGATCGAGTGGGACGTCAAGAAGCTCCGCATCCTCCGCACCCTGCGCGACCGGGGCACGGTCACCGCGACCGCGCAGGCCCTGCTGATGACCCCGTCCGCGGTCTCGCAGCAGCTGTCCAACCTGTCCGGACAGCTCGGCGTACCGCTGCTGGAGGCCCAGGGCCGACGGGTCCGCCTCACCGACGCCGCGCACCTCGTGCTGCGCCACGCCGAGGCCGTCTTCGCCCAACTGGAGCGCGCCGACGCCGAACTGACCGGCTATCTGCGCGGTGAGGCCGGCGAGGTACGGATCGCGGCGTTCTCCACGGCCGTGCCCGCCCTCGTCGTACCGGCGATCCAGCGGCTGCGCGCCGAAGAGCGCCCGGGACCGGACGTACGGGTGCGGGAGGCGGAGGCCGCGCAGGCGTACGAACTCCTGGCCGCCGGTGACGCGGACCTCGCCCTGTCCCTGGCCGCGCACGCCCCGACGGCCCGCGACCCCCGGTTCGCGGTGCTGCCCCTGCTGGCGGACCCCCTGGACGTGGCCCTGCCCGCGGACCACCGCCTCGCCGCGGCGCCCGCCCTCCGTCTGGCGGATCTCTCCGGTGACCCCTGGATCTTCGGCGGCTCGGGCCCCTGGTCGCAGATCACGACGGCCGCGTGCGAGGCCGCCGGATTCGTGCCCGAGCAGGCGCACAGCGCCTCCGGCTGGACGGCGATCCTGGCCATGGTCGAGGCGGGTATGGGGGTTGCCCTGATCCCGCGCATGGCATCGGCGGAACGGCGCAGCCGGGGCGGCGTGGTGATGCGCGCACTGGAAGCGGACCAGCCGCGACGCCATGTGGTGGCGGCGGTACGGCAGGGGGCCGAACGGGGTCCGGCGGTGGCCAGGGTCCTCGCTGCGCTCGCCGAAGCGGCCTCATCGTTCACTTCAACTGAATAAATAATGCAAAAACTTTCGATGGACCTAATGGGTTGTTCGCCGCGACAGTAGGCGCATGACCTTCGAACAGAATGAGAACCGGCACGAGGACCCCCACGCCAACGACGCGGCTCCGTACGGCGGTGGCGACCCGTACGCCGACTACCGCACCACCGACCTCCCCTTCACCGAGCTCGTCGACCTCGCCGACCGCCGCCTCGGCGCGGGCGTGATCGCCGCCAATGACGAGTTCTTCGCCCAGCGTGAGAACCTCCTGGTCCGGGAGCGCGCGGTCTTCGACCCCGAGCACTTCGGCCACAAGGGCAAGATCATGGACGGCTGGGAGACCCGCCGCCGACGCGGCGCGGACGCGGCCCGTCCGTTCCCGGCCCCCGAGGAGCACGACTGGGCCCTGATCCGCCTCGGCGCTCCCGGCATCATTCGCGGCATCGTCGTCGACACGGCCCACTTCCGCGGCAACTACCCGCAGCGCGTCTCGGTCCAGGCGACGGCGGTCGAGGGCTCACCCGGCCCCGCCGAACTCCTCGCCGACGACGTGAAGTGGGAGGAGATCGTCCCACCGACCCCCGTACGCGGCCACGCCGCCAACGGCTTCGAGATCACCGGCGGCCGCCGCTACACCCACGTCCGCCTCCGTCAGCATCCGGACGGCGGCATCGCCCGCCTCCGCGTCCACGGCGAGGTCCTCCCCGACCCGTCCTGGCTCGCCACGCTCGGCACGTTCGACCTGATCTCGGTCCTGAACGGCGGCAGTTACGAGGATGCCTCCGACCGCTTCTACTCCTCGCCGACCCAGATCATCCTGCCCGGCACCTCCCGCAAGATGGACGACGGCTGGGAGAACCGCCGCCGCCGGGTCCGCGACACGAACGACTGGGTCCGCTTCCGCCTCCCCGCCCAGGGCGCGGTCCGCGCGGTCGAGATCGACACGGCCTACCTCAAGGGCAACGCGGCCGGCTGGATCGCTCTCCAGGGCCGCAACGGTGAGACGGGCGAATGGTTCGAGATCATCCCCCGGACCAGGCTCCAGCCCGACACCCTCCACCGCTTCCCCCTCCGCGACCGGGCGATCGTCACCCACGTCCGTCTCGACGCCTTCCCGGACGGCGGAGTCGCCCGCATGCGCCTGCACGGCAGCCTGACGGAGTCGGGTGCGGCCGAACTGGCCCGGCGCTACGAGGAGTCGGGCGCATGACCCCCTTCCCGCAACCGCTTCCTCCCGTAACCGCCTTTCTCCTGTAGCTCCCTTTGTCCCCGCCCGTCGGACGGCTGCGCGACGGCGCCCGCCCGACGGGCGGTTTCCAAGGCCAACCGCCCTACGGCGTGGCGGAAGCGACCGTGGGCGCGGAGATCAAGGCCGTGGTCGACCCGGGCGGCAAGACGTTCCGGCTGCTGTGATCCGACAGCCGGGTGGGAGAGAGGAAGGGGCGCCCCCGCCATCGCGGGAGGCGCCCCTGACTGCTCCACCGTTCAGCCGTTACGCCGTGGCCGCCGCCGCGTCCGCGGCCTGGGCCTTCAGAGCGCGCTCCACACCCGAACGCGACTCGGACATCAGACGGCGCAGGGCCGCGTTCGGCTCCGCCGAGGACAGCCAGGCGTCCGTGGTGTCCAGCGTGGCCTGCGAGACCTGGACGGCCGGGTAGAGGCCGACGGCGATCTGCTGTGCCATCTCGTGGCTGCGCGACTCCCAGACGCCCTTGACCGCTGCGAAGAACTTCTCCGTGTACGGAGCGAGCAGTTCGCGCTGGTCGGTCTGGACGAAGCCGGCGATGACCGCCTCCTGGAGGGAGTTCGGCAGCTTGTCGGACTCGACGACCGAGGCCCACGCCTCCGCCTTCGCCTCCTCGGTGGGACGGGCCGCGCGGGCGGTCGCCGCGTGGCGCTCGCCCGCCGCCGTCTTGTCGCGCTCGTACTCGGCGGCGATCTCGTCCTCTTCGAGCAGGCCGGTGGCGGCGAGTCGCTCGACGAACGCCCAGCGCAGCTCCGTGTCGACGGCGAGGCCCTCGACCGTCTCCTTGCCGTCGAGCAGCGACTGCAGCAGGTCCGTCTGCTGCGGGGTGCGGGCCGTCGCCGCGAAGGCGCGGGCCCAGGCCAGCTGGTGGTCGCTGCCCGGCTCCGCCGCGCGCAGATGCGCCAGCGTGGCCTCGGTCCACTGCGCCAGCCCGGCCTCGCGCCACTCCGGCGCCGCGTACAGATCCAGCGCCAGCTTCACCTGACGGTGCAGCGACTGGACGACACCGATGTCCGACTCCTTGCCGATGCTGGAAAGCACCAGGGAGAGGTAGTCCCGGGTCGCCAGCTCGCCGTCGCGGGTCATGTCCCAGGCGGAGGCCCAGCACAGGGCGCGGGGGAGGGACTCGGTGAAGTCGCCGAGGTGTTCGGTGACGACGCGCAGCGACTCCTCGTCGAGACGGACCTTCGCGTACGAGAGGTCGTCGTCGTTCAGCAGGATCACGGCGGGGCGGGCGGTGCCGGCCGGGAACGGCACGGTGGTGCGCGCGCCGTCGACGTCCAGCTCGATCCGGTTCGTGACGACCAGCTTGCCGGAGTCGGCGGTGTCGATGGCATAGCAGCCGATGGCGATGCGGTGGGGCCGCAGCGTCGGCTCGCCCTTCGCGCCGGCGGGGAGGGCCGGGGCCTCCTGGAGGACCGTGAAGGACGTGACGTGGCCGTTCTCGTCCGTCTCGATCTCAGGGCGCAGGATGTTGATGCCCGCCGTCTCCAGCCATGCCTTCGACCAGGTCTTCAGGTCGCGGCCGGAGGTCTCCTCCAGCGCGCCCAGCAGGTCGGACAGCCGGGTGTTGCCGAACGCGTGCGCCTTGAAGTACGCCTGGACGCCCTTGAAGAACTCGTCCATGCCGACGTACGCCACCAGCTGCTTCAGGACCGAGGCGCCCTTGGCGTACGTGATCCCGTCGAAGTTGACCAGCACATCGTCCAGGTCACGGATGTCCGCCATGATCGGGTGCGTGGACGGCAGCTGGTCCTGGCGGTAGGCCCAGGTCTTCTCGGAGTTGGCGAACGTGGTCCAGGAGTGCGGCCACTTCGAGCCCTCCGCGTACGCCTGGCAGGCGACCGAGGTGTACGTGGCGAACGACTCGTTCAGCCACAGGTCGTTCCACCACTCCATGGTGACGAGGTCGCCGAACCACATGTGCGCCAGCTCGTGCAGGATGGTCTCCGCACGCCGCTCGTACGCCGCGTCCGTCACCTTCGAACGGAACACGTACTGGTCGCGGATGGTGACCGCGCCCGCGTTCTCCATCGCACCGGCGTTGAACTCCGGGACGAACAGCTGGTCGTACTTGGCGAACGGGTAGTCGTAGTCGAACTTCTCCTGGAACCAGTCGAAGCCCTGCCGCGTCACGTCGAAGATCGCGTCCGCGTCGAGGAACTCGGCCAGCGACGGGCGGCAGTAGATGCCGAGCGGAACGGACTGGCCGTCCTTCTCGTAGCTGCTGTGCACCGCGTGGTACGGGCCGACGATCAGGGCCGTGATGTACGTCGAGATGCGCGGCGTCGGCTCGAAGGACCAGACGTCGTCCTGCGGCTCGGGCGTCGGCGAGTTCGAGATGACCGTCCAGCCCTGTGGCGCCTTCACCGTGAACCGGAACGTCGCCTTGAGGTCGGGCTGTTCGAAGCTGGCGAAGACGCGGCGCGCGTCCGGCACCTCGAACTGGGTGTAGAGGTACGCCTGCTGGTCGACCGGGTCGACGAAGCGGTGCAGGCCCTCGCCCGTGTTGGTGTACGAGCAGTCGGCGACGACCTTCAGCTCGTTGGAGCCCGCGACCAGGTGCGGGAGCCTGATGCGCGAGTCGCGGAACACGGCCGCGACATCCAGCGCCTTGCCGTTCAGCTCGACCTCGTGCACGGCCGGGGCGACCAGATCGATGAAGGTCTCCGCACCGGCTTCGGCGGAGTCGAAGCGCACGGTGGTCACGGACCGGTAGGTGCCGCCCTCCTGCGCTCCGGAGAGGTCGAGATCGATCTCGTACGCGTCCACGGTCAGCAGGCGCGCCCGCTCCTGTGCCTCTTCGCGGGTCAGATTGGTGCCAGGCACGCGGTCATCTCCTTGGTATGTGACGTTTCCGGTCATCCTTCCACGTCGCATGCCCGAGTGAAGTGGCTACGGGTGTGCCACTGCGGTAGCATCGATGGTATGAAGATCAGTGTGAGCCTGCCGCAGGAGGATGTCGCCTTCGTCGACGAGTACGCCATGAAGACCGATGCGGATTCCCGGTCCGCGGTGATCCATGCCGCCATCGAGCTGCTGCGTGCCGCCGGTCTGGAGGCGGAGTACACGGAGGCGTTCGAGGAGTGGGACGCGAGCGAGGACGCCGCGCTCTGGGACCGTACGGTCGGAGACGGAATCGCCGATGCGTAGAGGCGACATCCACCTGGTCGATCTGGAGCCGGTCAGGGGCAGCGAGGCCAACAAGGTCAGGCCGGCCGTGATCGTCTCCAACAACGCCGCCAACCAGTCGGTCGAGCTCAACGGCAGAGGCGTGATCACCGTGGTGCCTCTGACGTCGAACACCGCACGTGTTCTCACGTTCCAGGTCCTTCTCAGGGCCGACGAGAGCCGTCTGCCGAAGGACTCGAAGGTCCAGTGCGAGCAGGTCCGGGCGGTCGCCCCGGACCGTGTCCTGAAGCGGATCGGTACCGTCCCTCGCCGACGCATGGCCGAGATCGACGCCGCCCTGCGTCGGCATCTCGCCCTCTGACGGACACGAGCGCATACGGAAGGGCGGCCACCGAGCACCGGTGGCCGCCCTTTCACACGCGAGGCGTCAGCCGTTCAGCTCTGCCGCCACCAGCTCCGCGATCTGTACCGCGTTCAGCGCCGCGCCCTTGCGCAGGTTGTCGTTGGAGACGAAGAGCGCGAGGCCGTTGTCCACGGTCTCGTCGACCCGGATCCGGCCGACGAATGAGGCGTCCTTGCCGGCCGCCTGCAGCGGGGTGGGGATCTCGGAGATCTCGACGCCCGGGGCATCCTTCAGCAGCTCGTATGCGCGCTCGACGCTGATCGGACGGGCAAAACGTGCGTTGACCTGGAGCGAGTGGCCGGAGAAGACCGGCACCCGGACGCAGGTGCCGGACACCTTCAGCTCCGGGATCTCCAGGATCTTGCGGGACTCGTTGCGGAGCTTCTGCTCCTCGTCGGTCTCGAAGGAGCCGTCGTCGACGATCGAGCCGGCCAGCGGCAGCACGTTGAAGGCGATCGGACGCTTGTAGACGCCCGGCTCGGGGAAGTCGACGGCCTCGCCGTCGTGGGTGAGCTTGTCGGCGTCGGCGACGACCTTGGACGCCTGGCCGTGCAGCTCGGCGACACCGGCCAGGCCGGAGCCGGACACCGCCTGGTAGGTGGCGACGGTCAGCGTCTGGAGGCCGGCCTCGTCGTGCAGCGGGCGCAGCACGGGCATGGCGGCCATCGTGGTGCAGTTCGGGTTGGCGATGATGCCCTTGGGCCGGTTCGCGATCGCGTGCGCGTTGACCTCGGAGACGACCAGCGGGACCTCGGGGTCCTTGCGCCAGGCGGAGGAGTTGTCGATCACGACGGCGCCCTGCGAGGCGACCTTCTCGGCGAGCGCCTTCGACGTCGCGCCACCGGCCGAGAACAGCACGATGTCCAGCCCGGAGTAATCGGCCGTCGAGGCGTCCTCGACGGTGATCTCCCGGCCCTCCCACTCGATGGTGGAGCCCGCGGAGCGCGCGGAGGCGAACAGCCGCAGCTCGTCGGCCGGGAACTTCCGCTCGGCCAGGATCCTGCGCATGACTGTGCCGACCTGACCGGTGGCGCCGACGATTCCGACCTTCACAGGGACTCCTTCAAGCGTACGAACTGGCACGGTTGCCGCTCCATGATGCGTATGTGAACGGCTTCCTTGTCCAATCCATTGTCCGCGCTGCGGACACTGCCCGCCCGGCCGGGCGGGCAGAGCAGTGGGGCGGGAGCTCCACAGAGCGCCCGCCCCACTGTCGTACGGATCACACGGCGACCGCGGTCACCGCTACGGCGTGACCTTCTCGATCACGACGCTGCCGGTGCCCGCCGCGGTCCCGCGGCTGTTCACCAGATGGACCTCGCCGAAGAACTGCCGGCCCTCGGGGGCCGCCCCGGCGACCGAGACCTCGGCACCGATCTGGGCCGAAGCGCCGTTGGCCAGGTTCACGGCCTTCGACTCGTCGACCTTGATCGTGCCGAGCGACGGTGCGTAGTACACATCGCGGTAGTCGTACGTGGTCGTCCCGGCCGGGACGGAGTAGCCGTCGATCACGACGGTGTACGTACCGGCGGCGGGCTTCACCAGGCTGACCGACTCCTCGGACCCGGCCGTGGTGGACTTGCCGACCTCGGTGTTGCCCTTCTTGACGTACAGGTCGATGTCGGCGTTGGCGTCCGACGTACCGCCGATAGCGACGTCCAGCTTCTCGACGCCCTCACCGATGGTGACCTCGAACTCCTGCTCGTCGCCCGTCTTGATCGACGGCTTGGCGACCTTGGCCGAGCCCAGCGAGCCGCCCTTGAGCGTGCCCTGCAGGTCACCGGCGTTGTTGGTGACCTTCCAGCTCACCGGGGCCGGCGTGCCGACCTTCGCCTCGGCGATGGTCTGCACCGCCGGGTCGAAGGTCGCACCGAGCAGCGAGACGTCCAGCTTGTACGGGTTGTCCAGCAGCGGCGACGTACGCCGTGCCTCGACCTCGATCTCCCAGACGCCCGCCTGCGGGTCCTTGTAGGAGCGCACATCCGGGCGGCAGGTGTTGGCCGGGTTCTCGTAGTTCGGGTAGCAGAAGATCGTGGAGCTGTCCTCCATCTGCACCCCGTACGGGTGGATGGAGATGAAGCGGGTCTGGCTGCCCGAGCGCAGCGCGCTCATCGCGACCTCAAGGGTCTTGGCGCCCTCCGGCACAGTCACGAAGTACGACGTGGTGCTGTTGCGCTGCACCGAGCCGGACGCCTTGAACGCGTAGGCGGGCTTCACGAGCGGCGTGGAGACGACGACCGTGGAGAGGATCTGCTGGTCCACGCCGACGGTCCTGCTGTCGTCCACCTGCAGGATCGCGCTGTGCACGCCCGCGCTGCCCGGCTTCGCCTGGACCTTGACGGTGACCGGCTCGCCGAGCGGCAGGGAGACCGTGCCGGGACCGGTCAGCTGATACGTGCCGTCGTTGTTCTTCCACGACAGCTGGTGCTCGACGGCCTTGTCCGGACCCGTGGTGCGGGTGATCGTGACGTCGTACGACTTCTTCTGGCCGGCCTTCAGGCCGCCCTCGCGGTCGTACAGACCGGTACCGAAGCCGGGGGTCTTCAGCGCGAAGTCGATCGCGGTGTCGACCGGGGCCTTCACCGAGTACTCGTGCGCCGGGGCGCCCTGCTTCTCGATCTGCTTCCAGGCACCGACGATGTTGATCAGACCGGAGCCCTGGGCGTGCGCCGGCACACCCTTGATGTGGGTGGCGGTGCTGGTCAGCGCCGTACGCAGATCGGCCGGCGGAAGCTCGATGTGCTTCTGCTTCGCGGCCGACAGCAGCAGCGCGGTCGCACCGGCGGCCTGCGGCGAGGACATCGAGGTGCCCTGCAGCATGGAGTAGCCCGCCGGCAGGCTGTAGCCCGCCTCCTTGACCGGGCCGCCGGGCAGCCAGGTCTGGGTGGTGTTGATGGACGCACCCGGGGCCGTCAGGATCGGCGCGAAGCCGCCGTCCTCACGCGGACCGCGCGAGGAGAAGGGCAGCATGTCGTACTTCCTGGTGACGTTCGAGCCGTAGTTGGCGGCCCACGTCTCCTTGGAGATGGACGCACCGACGGAGATGACGTGGTCGGCGAGGCCGGGGTCGCCGATGGTGTTCACACCCGGGCCCTCGTTGCCGGCCGAGATGACCAACTGGACGCCGTAGATGTCGATGAGCCGCTTGTAGAGCTCCGCGCGGGCGTTGTTGCCGTCGTTGAGCGGCGGCAGACCGCCGATCGACATGTTGACGACATCGACACCGCGGTTCACGACGAGGTCGATCATGCCCTCGGTGAGCGCGATGTTGGTGCAGCCGCCGGACCAGGTGCAGGCACGCGAGGAGACGATCTTCGCGCCGGGCGCGGCACCGTTCATCTTGCCGCCGAACAGGCCGTTGGCGGAGGTGATGCCCGCGACGTGGGTGCCGTGCTCGGACTCGATGACACCGATGTTGACGTAGTCGGCCTTGTCGCCGGCTGCGTTGTACACGACGTTCTTGCGGGTCTCGACGACGAACGGGATGCGCTCGGCGACATCGGTCGCCGGGTTGTCCGTGCCGAAGTAGCCGACCTGGTGGTCGTCCTTGTACGGCTTCATGACGGCGTCGTCGGAGAAGTTGGCGTCGTTGTTCAGGTCGACGCGGGTGGTGCCGGTGACCGGGTCGTAGAGCACGGCCCAGGTGTCGGTGGTGTCACCGTCACGGTTGAGGTCGCCCGCCATGTCGCCGCCACGGGTGGCGGACTCGGCGAAGACCTTGATCCTGTACGAGCCTTCGGGCGCCGAGTACGTACGGCCCTCGTACGTGAACGTCGGGCCGGACACGGCGTCCGTCATCCGCAGCCAGGTGCGGTCGCCGTCGCTGACCGGGTCGGTGGCCGTCACCCAGTCGACGATCTTGCGCTCGCCGGTGGTGGTCTTCTGAAGCGCCGGGTGAGCGACGTCGACACCCGAGTCCAGGATGCCGATGGTCACGCCCCGGCCGTCGGCCTTCGGGTGCTGCTTGACGAAGTCGACCGCGCCCGTCTCGAAGGACGGGTTGTACGGGTTCTTCGCCGGCGTCTTCTTGCCGGGCGCCGGGTAGGTGCCCGTGGACTGCGTCGTCGCCCCGGCGGCCCGGTCGGCCGTGGGAGTCGGGTCGTCCAGCTTGATCTCCTGCTTGAGATCGATGCCGTGGACGGACGACAGCTTGGAGGCCGCCTTGATGGTCGCCTCGGCGGACGCGGTGGGCACGGTGGCCCGTACGTAGCCGAGCTTGTCGTACGCACGTCCCAGTACGGACCCCTTGACGGCGTCCAACTGCTCGGTGACCTGCTCGGTCGCACCGGGAGCGGTGGCGACCATCATCGTGACGTTCTTCTCGCCCTTGGCCTTGGCCTTCGCCAGAACATCGGCATCGGCCGAGCCGAGCTTGTCGGCCGTGGCACCGTCGGCGGCGGACTTGACGGGAGCGGGGGCAGGGTCATCGGCGGCGAAGACCGGGGCGGCGCCGGTGGCGGCCAGCGCGGCCACCAGGCCGGCGGCAGCCGCGACTCGGGCCACGCGTCTCGCCCCGGGTATGGAACTGGGGGACTCGGAGGTCATCAGCATCCCTGAAGTGAAAGAGAGAGTCCGGAATTCGGTACCGGATGACCGCTCACCCTTTCGTAAATGACAGGGGTTTGTGGAGAGTTGAGGTGGGCGAGATCTGGACATGGCGGACTTCCGCCAGTGGGGCTGATGTGCCATCAGGGACGAAAAGGTGAATAAGTGGCCTCCGTGGCCCGTCCTCAACGAGGCAGGATCATCACATACGCGGCCGGTTCACGGTCGGCCGCCGCCATCAGCGCCGTACGCACCACGACCACCTGCTGCTCCCGCGTGTCGCGGAGCTTCTTCGGCGAGAGGTGGACGACGGTGACGCCGAGCCGCTCCAGATGTTCCCGCTTGGCGGCGTACGCGGACCACTGCGCGTCGTGATCCTCCTGGCGCCGGGCGTCGTCGAGCCTGCTGTGCCGTGGCGCCCTGGTGTCGAGCACCACGGCGACCCCCTCCTCGAGCCAGTAGGCGTCCACCCCGCCCAGGTGCGGGCCGCCGGGCAGCCGCAGGTCCACGTTCCAGAGCGGCTCCGGCAGGCCGTACGTCCGCACCATGTCGTACAGCCGGCTCTCCGCCAGTGCCCGGCCCTCGGCGAGCAACGAGTCGACGGCGGTCACCACATGGGGGCGGCCCAGCAGTCCGGCCCGGCTCAACTCGCCCACGACGGCGGCCGGCTCGCAGTGCCCGCCGCGGACCGCCTCGATGAGCAGACGGTGTACGGCCGAGGCGTCCCCGAGCCCGGCGACCGCGTCGGCAAGCGCCCGCTCCACCGGGGCCACGGGCAAGCCGTGCACCTGCTCGGGGCGGGGCGGCTCGGAGATCCGTACCAGATGTACGTACCGGACCGAGCGCAGTCGCCGGATGCGCGGCACCAGTACATCGATCCGGTCCGACGACGCGGGCGGCGGCGCGGCCGCGAAGCCGTGCAGGGCGAGCGCGGCGAGCCCGGTGACCATGGCCTCGCCGTACCCGGGCTCCGTGTCCGGCCCGGGCTGCGCGGGTACGCCCCGGCGGCCGGAGGCCGGTGGCCGGCCCGCGTACAGCAGGGCGGAACGCAGCCGTTCCTCGCCGGTGGGCGGTCCCGGGTGCAGGACATACACACCGGGCAGCGGCCGCTGCCACGGCCCACCGGTCCTGCACCGCGCGGCGGCCTCCCCGGCGGACACGCCGTGTGCTCTCAACTGCGCTGCGGACAGCACACGTTGACGGACATCGCCGGTGATACGGAGGCGGCAGGGAGAGAGCGGGGTGTTCTGGGTCATGTTCCGGGGTATCCCGCATGCGGTCGCGGCGCTAACCCCTGTTACACGCCCGTTGACAATTCAGGACAACGCCGCCCTAAAGTACGCACGTTCGACGACCGAAAAGGAATGTCCTGGCCACTTCCAGCCCGCCCCGGCCACTTCCAGCCCGTCCCGGACACCCCCCGGCCCGTCCGGCGTTCGAGGACGGAACCGCTGCCGGGTTGCCGGGCGCTCTCCACGGACCCCCACCCCCGGACGGGCCAGAAAATCAAGCCCGTCCGGCGATTGAGGACAGAGCCGGAGCGCCCGGCCCAGGCGCATCCGTCAGACCCCGTCCGCCGCCACCGCGTCACACGCCTGCGCCCGCAGCGCACGAGCCAGATCGTCCCGAGCCTCCAGCACCAGCCTCCGCAGCGCCGGCGCCGCATCCGCGTGCGCGGTCAGCCACGCGTCCGTGGCCGCCAGCGTCGACGGGTCGTCCTGCAGGGCCGGGAACAGACCCCTGACCACAGCCATCCCGATCTGGATCGACCGCTCGGCCCACACCCGCTCGATCGCCTCGAAGTACTTCTCCGCGTACGGCGCCAGCAACTCCCGCTGCGACGACTGCTCGAACCCCGTGATCGTCGCCTCCACCAACGCGTTGGACAGCGCCTCCGACTCCACGACGCCCGCCCAGGCCTGTGCCTTCACCGCAGCCGAGGGCCGCGAGGCCAAACACCGCACCTGGTGCCGCTTCCCGGACGCCGTGTCGTCACGGGCCAGTTCGGCGTCGATCACCGACTCGTCGGCCACCCCGTGCGCGGCCAGCGGGGACAGCAACGCCCACCGCAGCTCCTGGTCGACGTCCAGCCCGTCGATCCGGGCCGAACCGTCGAGCAGCCCGGACAGCAGCTGGAAGTCCGTGTCCGAGTCGGCGACCGACGCGAAGAACCGCGCCCAGGCCAGCTGGTGCTCGCTGCCCGGCTCGGCGATCCGCAGCTCCCGCAGCGCCCCCTCGGCCAGCGCCCGGCCGCCCTCCTCGCGCCACCCGGGCGCCACGTAGTGCACGAGCGCCGTCCGGGTCCAGGCGTGCAGCATCTGCAGGACGCCGATGTCGGACTCCCGGCCGGAGAAGGACAGCACGAGGGAGATGAAGTCACGGGCCGGCATCAGCCCGTCCCGGGTCAGGTTCCACAGCGCGGACCAGCACAGCGCCCGAGCCAGCGGGTCGGTCATGTCACCGAGGTGCGCCCGCAGCGTGGCCAGGGACACCTCGTCGAATCGGACCTTGCAGTACGTGAGGTCGTCGTCGTTGACCAGGATCAGCTCGGGCCGCTCGGCTCCCGCCAGCTCCCCGACCACCGTGCGCGGCCCCGCCACATCCACCTCGGCGCGCGCGTACCGCACCAGGTCGCCGTCGGCGGCCCGCCGGTACAGGCCGACCGCGACCCGGTGCGGCCGCAGCTCCGGGTGGGAAGCGGCCGCCTCCTGGAGAACCGCCAGCTCCGTGATCCGGTCGGCCGAGTCGTACGTCGCCACCGGGGTCAGCGAGTTGACGCCCGCGGTCTGCAGCCACGACCGGGACCAGGCGGTCATGTCACGCCCGGACGTCTCGGCCAGGACCGACAGCAGATCGCCCAGCTGCGTATTGCCGTAGGCGTGCTTCTTGAAGTAGCGCCGGGCGCCCTCCAGGAACGCGTCCCGCCCCACGTACGCCACCAGCTGCTTCAGCACGGAGGCGCCCTTGGCGTAGGTGATGCCGTCGAAGTTGAGCTTGGCGTCCTCCAGGTCACGGATGTCGGCCGTGATCGGGTGCGTGGACGGCAGCTGGTCGGCGCGGTACGCCCAGGACTTGCGGTTGTTGGCGAAGGTGATCCAGCCGTCCTTGAAGCGGGTCGACTCGACCATGGCGAAGACGCCCATGAAATCGGCGAACGACTCCTTCAGCCACAGGTCGTCCCACCACTGCATGGTGACGAGGTCGCCGAACCACATGTGCGCCATCTCGTGCAGGATGACGTTGGCGCGGCTCTCGTACGACGCCTGTGTCACCTTGCCGCGGAAGATGTACTCCTCGCGGAACGTGACACAGCCCGGGTTCTCCATCGCGCCGAGGTTGTACTCGGGTACGAAGGCCTGGTCGTACTTCCCGAACGGGTACGGGTAGTCGAAGTTGTCGTGGAAGAAGTCCAGGCCCTGCTTGGTGACGAGGAAGATGTCGTCCGCGTCGAAGTGCCGGGCGAGCCCCTTGCGGCAGAGTGCGCCGAGCGGGATGTCCAGCGTCGTACCGTCGTCGAAGGTACGGCTGTACGAGTCGGTCACATGGTGGTACGGACCGGCCACGATCGCCGTGATGTACGTCGAGATCGGCTTCGTCTCGGCGAACCGCCAGACGCCGCCGTCCCGCGACTCCTCGGCCCCGTTGCTCCAGACCGTCCAGCCCTCGGGCGCCGTGACCTCGAAGCGAAAGGGGGCCTTCAGGTCGGGCTGTTCGAAGTTCGCGAAGACCCGCCGCGAGTCGGCCGGCTCGTACTGCGTGTAGAGGTAGACCTCGCCGTCCTCCGGGTCGACGAACCGGTGCATGCCCTCGCCGGTCCGGCTGTACGCGCACTGCGCGTCGACCACCAGGACGTTGTCGCCCTCCGGCAGCTCCTCCAGCGCCACCCGCGTCCCGTCGAAGACGACGGCGGGGTCGAGCGGCCGCCCGTTCAGCGTCACCGCGTTCACGCTCGGCGCCACCAGATCCGCGAAGGTCGACGCCCCCGCCCGCGCGGTGCGGAACCGGATGGTCGTCACCGAGCGGAAGGTCCGAGGACCGGAGGAGGCCCCGTCGCCGTCCCCGTCGGGCCCACCGGCGGCGGAACGCAGATCGAGAGCGACCTCGTAACCGTCGACGGTCAGCAGCTCGGCCCGCACACGGGCCTCGTCGCGGGACAGGTTCTCACCGGGCACGGCACACTCCTTTGTGTCACGTTCGAATAGTTTGATCCTCCCATGTCGCTACTCGGCCCGGCATGCGGGAATGGCCGGTGCGTCCTGAGGCGTTCTCGCGCACAGGTGCGAACGCCCTTATGAGGAGAGACATGTCTGACAACAGCACGGCGACCGGCAAGACCCCTGCCGATTTCTGGTTCGACCCGCTCTGCCCCTGGGCCTGGATGACCTCCCGCTGGATGCTGGAGGTGGAGAAGGTCCGTGACGTCGAGGTCCGCTGGCATGTGATGAGCCTTGCTGTTCTCAACGAGGACAAGCTCGACGAGCTGCCGGAGGAGTACCGCGACCTCCTGGAGAACAAGGCCTGGGGCCCGGTACGCGTCGTCATCGCCGCCCAGCAGAAGCACGGCGACGAGATCGTCGGCCCGCTCTACACCGCGCTCGGCACCCGCTTCCACAACCAGGGCGAGGGCCCCACCCGCGAAGCGATCGTGGGCGCGCTCCAGGACGTCGGCCTGCCGGCCGAGCTGGCGGACTTCGCGGACTCGGACGTGTACGACGCCGAGCTGCGCGCCTCCCACAAGGAGGGCATCGACAAGGTCGGCCAGGACGTCGGCACCCCGGTCATCGCCGTCCCGGGCTCGGACGGTGAGCAGATCGCCTTCTTCGGCCCGGTCGTCACCCCCGCCCCGAAGGGCGAGGAGGCGGCGAAGCTGTGGGACGGCACGCTGCTGGTGGCGTCGATCCCCGGCTTCTACGAGATCAAGCGGACCCGGACCCAGGGCCCCATTTTCGACTGATCGCACACGGTGCGGTGCGGGGTCCGGCCGCCGTCCGGAACCCGCACTCCTCACCTCACGCGTACAACGCGTCCAGCTTCGGCAGCCGCAGCGCCACCCGCTCCGCGTCGTCGAAGTCGAAGTCCCACTCCGGGTCCAGGGCGGGGTAGTCGATCGTGAACGAATGGCCGGGCAGCTCCTCACCCGTCGCCGCCTGATGCGCGTCCCAGGCGATCCCGAGCATCCGCTCGCACTCCATCTCCAGGCCCTCGGGCGCCGCGGCTCTGATCACCGGCAGCTCGGCCAGCGTGTCCGGATCGGCGACGACCCGCTCGAACACCTCACGCCCCTGCGCTATCAGCCAGCCCCGGAAGTAGTCGAAGCCGTCGTCGGAACAGCCCCCGTTGATCGTGTACGCCGCCGCCCAGAGCGGAGCCCGGTAGGAGGCGGCCATCAGGTCCCAGAGAAGCTGCTGCGCGACGACGATCTCGTCCCTGGACCGGGCGGCGAGCAATGCGGAGGCCCGCTCGACGACGGCCTCCGCATCCTCTGGGTCGGTGACCTGTGCGTGGGCGTCGTCGATCAGATTCCAGAAGTCCGTGGTGTCCATGCGGTGCAGCATGCCGGAGGGGTCTGACAGTCTCGGGTGCGGCAAGCTGCCGAGGGGGGCTGAGGGAAGGGATTCGGGCGACATGAACGTACGACCGGCACGGCGGTCCGAGGCCGCGACACTGACCGAGCTGGCCCTGGCATCGAAGGCCCACTGGGGCTACGACGAGGTGTTTCTCGCCTCCTGTCGCGACGAACTGACCATGCACCCGGCCGACATCGACCGCCGCCGCACCATGGTCGCCGAGGAGGACGGCCGCGTCCTGGGCTTCACCACCCTGGACGGCACCCCGCCCGAGGGCGCCCTCGGCATGATGTTCGTCGCCCCGGACGCCCTGGGCCGGGGCATCGGCCGGCTCCTCTTCGAGCACACCATGACGGAGGCCCGCCGCCTCGGTTTCGTACGCCTCACCATCGACGCCGACCCGAACGCGGAGCCCTTCTACCTTGCGATGGGCGCGGTACGGATCGGCGCGACCCCGTCGGGATCGATCCCCGGGCGCGAACTGCCGCTGCTGGAAGTCGGCCTCATGTCAGGCTGACCTCCTGCCGGGGGCCGGAGCAGGGCCATCAGGTGTTCCCGGGGCAGACGTACCCGCGTCAGTCCGGCACGATGATCAGCTTGCCGCGTACGTGGCCGCCTTCGCTCTCCCGGTGAGCGTCGGCTGCCTGGGACAGCGAGTACGTCCGTGCCACCGACAGGGTGAGTTCGCCGTTCACGACCAGCGCGGCTGCCTGCCCAAGACGCTCACGGATCGCACCGGGGCCGGCGAACACAAAGCGCACGCCGTGTTCCTCCGCCCGGTGGTCGGCGATGGTGACCACGCGTTCCGGCCCGCCGGTCACGTCGACGAGTGCCGGCAACGAGCCCTTTCCCGCGGTGTCGAATGCAGCGTCCGCGCCGTTCGGCGCGATGGTGCGGATCCGCTCGGCGAGCCCCTCGCCGTAGGTCACGGGCTCGGCGCCGAGCGAACGCAGGTACGCGTGGTTGCGCTCGCTCGCCGTACCGATCACGGTCGCGCCGAGATGCCTGGCGATCTGCACGGCCACGGACCCGACACCGCCGGCGGCCCCGTCCACGACCAGAGTCTCCCCGGCCTTCACATCGAGGTCGTCGAGCGCCTGGTAGGCGGTGTTGACCGCCACCGGCAGGCCGGCCGCGATCTCCCAGGACACGTTTCCGGGCCTTCGCGCAAGCTGCGCCGCGGGGGCCGGCGCGAACTCGGCGTAGCTGCCGAAGCCGATCGAACCGAAGACCTCGTCACCCACAGCGAAGTCGGTCACGTCCTTGCCGACGTCCACAACGACACCGGCTACGTCGCCCCCGGGCACCGCGGGGAACTCCACCGGCATCATGGCCGCGACGGCCCCGCTGCGCAGCTGCCAGTCCAGCGGATTCACCCCGGCAGCCCGGACCTCGACCAGCACCTCCCCAGGACCTGGGCGCGGCACCTCGCGGTCCACAACGTGCAACACCTCGGGTCCGCCGTACTCCGTGAACTGCACAGCGCGATACGTCTTTAACATGTTTTCCTTTGCCCATTTGGGGATTACCGAGACCGGTCAGGAGCGCGGATGCTCCGCCAGGACGCAGCCAAAACTACCGAGCGATGGCCCGACGGGGCACCCGACTTCACCCCGGACGACCACCACCGGGCGCCGTCCCGCCTCGGGTCCCTGCTGCACAGCAGCAGGAGCCGGTCACGCTAGTCGACCAGCAGAACCCGTGACGTCCACCGCCTCCGAAGTCCCGTGGGGCTCCACGCCATTCACCGCTCCCGCAGCCCGGCGTCCGGCCGCGGCCAGGACCAGGGTGACCGCGAGGGAGGCCACCGCCATCACGGTCATGGCCGTCCCCGGTGAGGTCCGCTGGGCGATGGCACCGGCGAGCGCCGCCGCGACGCCCTGCACGGTGAGCATGCCGGAGGAGTGCAGTCCGAGTGCCTGACCGGTGATCTCGTCCGGGGTCAGGGCCATCAGGCGTTCCTGGAGCAGCAGGCTCGCCGAGAAACCGACCGAGGCGAGCGCGGCCAGAGCGAACGCGAGCGGCAGCGCCGGTCGCGCGGCGAAGAGCAGATACGGGGCGGCCAGGAGCAGCTGCATCGGCATGGCCAGCCGTCCCCGCCAACGCTGCGCGATGAACCGGCCCGCCACGGTGTCCCCGACGAGCATCCCCAGCGCGCCGAAGGCGAAGAGGAGCCCCGCGTGTTCGGGGGCGTACGGGACGAACAGCGACTCGCAGCCGACGATCAGCCCGTTCGGCACCCAGAGCGCGAGATAGACCCGACGGCGTGGGCCCGAGGACCACAGAACGGCGTTGGTCCGCCACGTCTGCGCGACCGACGGCCGCCCGGCGGCGCGCGCCGGACGGCGTACCAGCCCGAACCGGGCCACGGCCGCACCCATCAGATACAGGGCGGCGGCGACGAGCAGCGTGCCGCGCGCGGACAGCGCCGTCACCAGCAGCCCGCCGAGCGCGAACCCGCCGATCTGCATCAGACCGACGCACATGTTCAGTACGGAACGCCCCAGCAGATAGCCGTCCTTGGGCAGCACCTCATTGAGCAGGCCGTACCGCACACCGCCGCCCACGGCGGCGACCACACCCTCCATCAGGATGATCGCGAAGATCACCGGCAGCGGAAGCCCGGGGACGGCGAGGACGGCGGTGGCCAGCCCGAAGGCGAGCGCCATGCCGGTCATCGCGGCCCGTGGCGGCAGCCGGTCCGCCGCCGACATCAGCACGGTCGCGCCGATCACCTGGGCGAGGGAGGAGCCGAACATGGACAGGGCGGCGAGCAGCGGCGAGTCGGTCGCGGCGTAGACGAGGGTGCCGAGGGCCAGTCCGCTCATCGTCGACCCCGCGACCTGTACGGCACTGGTCGCGAAGAGCGGTCCGAACTGAGGCGTTCGGAAGAGTTCCCGGTAGGTGCGCATGCGGGGGAGTCTCGGTGGCCGCCCACGGCGACCGTTACTGTTTCGCGCGGAGGCGAAACATCATGGGCATGTGGCAGATCAACACGGACACGCTCGCGGGGAGCCGGTTCGTCGTCTCGCCGCTCGCCGAGACCATCTCCGCCCTGAACTCCCTGGAAAGGGGACGGGCCGAGCACCCCGGCGAACGGGCCTGGCTCGACGCCCATCTGCCCGCCCACCGTGCACGGCAGGCCGCCGACCCGGTCGCCGCCCGCCTCGTACCCGCAGCCCTCGGCGGCAGCTGGAACGCGGACTTCATCACCCCCACACCGATGGGTGAGGGCGCACCCTCCTTCGAGGAGGAGCTGGCACCCGTCCGGGCGACCTCGCCGGAGCGCGCCCGAGCCGACCTGGTGGTGTCCCTCGGCGGCGGCCCCCTCCCGGCCCTCCTGGACCGCGACGACCTGGCACAACGCGCCGCCGACGTGCTGGAGTGGGTCTGGCACCGGACCGTACTGCCGGACTGGCCGCGCCGCCGCCGGATCATCGAGGCGGACATCGTCGCGCGGACCGGACAGCTGAGTCAGGGCGGCTGGGCCGCCGCCCTGAGCGGCCTGCGCCCAGGAATGCGGTGGCTCGGCGGGAGCCGGCTCCAGATCAACGCGCACGACTATCCGCCGAAGCAACTGTCCGGTGTGCGGCTGCTGTTCGTGCCGGTCACCCAACGCACGGGCTGGGTGTCCTGGGACGACGACGCCGAGCGGTACGCGGTCGTCTACCCCTGCTCGGGCGCCCTGGCCGATGCGGGACGGGCGCAGGTCCCCGACAGCCTGGGCCGTCTGCTGGGCCCCGCTCGGGCGGCCGTCCTCGTCCTCCTCTCCAGCCCGAAGAGCACCACCCAGCTGGTGGCCCTGACCGGCCAGGGGCTGGGGTCGGTGGGCCGCCACCTCAAGGTGCTGCTGGACGCCGGCCTGGCGGGCCGCCGAAGGGCCGGGCGGTCGGTGCTGTACTTCCGTACGGACGTGGGTGACGTGCTGGTGGAGGCTCAGCTGGGCGGCTGAGGAGTCCGGCCGCTCACCCCTTCAAAGCGGCGAGGGCCGATGACATCGGCTCTGTCGACGGGACGACGCGGCCCGACCCGCCCTCCTCCGGGAGCCGAGCGAGTTCGGCGAGAGCCTGCAAGGGGGAGAGGTCGCGGTCGGCAGCAGGGCGCAGGCGGTCCAGCCATACGAGTCCAGCTTTGTAGTGCTCGTCGTCCGCGTAGTCCTGCGGCTCGAAGCTCGCCGCGTTCTCCGTGTCGGAGGCCCAGAGGTATCCCAGCACCCCACGCTTGCCCAGCACGGGCACGTGCTGCACTTCGCCGACTGCCGAGCGTTTGTAGCCGATGTGGCCGAAGCCGGGCGCGTGTGCGAACACCTGGCTTCGGTAAGGAATCTCGAAACTGGACCACACATCGGATGGTGCGCCATCTTCCTCGACGTAGTTGTCGACACCTCTCTCGGTCGGCCTGCCGAAGTAGGTCGCTCACACCGCCGACGGTGGCCGCGCCGTCCGGGACAGCAAGAACCGGGACGGCGGGCTCCAGTTCTACGCACCCGGCGGGTGGGCCGCGTTCATCGACGGGGTGAAGGCCGGGGTCTTCGGGGGCTGACGCGCCCGGGGAGAGCCGGCGTACCGCGTGGGCAGCGCGTCGCACCAGGCCCTCAACGGGTGCGGTGGCTGACAGGTTCGAAGCCGCTGCCTGCTGCCTGCCACCAGTGCCTGAGTGAAGGTAAAACCTCTCCGGCGTTGTCAGTGATCTCTGTTAGCTTCGGCAGGCTCGTGCGCTCCACGAGCCTCAAGCGCTCACAGGGGAGGGTCATTTGACCAACTTCGGAAGAACGGGCAGACGCAGACGGATGGTGGTGGCCAGTTGCGCGGCGGCACTGCTGGCCACGGCCGCCGGTCCGGCGTATGCGGTGGACAACCTGCCGCCGAAGCAGCCGCTGGTCCAGGATCTCCAGTCGGAGGGCAAGGCCTGCGCGACCGGCGATGACACGCCATACGTCCCGGAGCCGCCCAGGCTCAGTGCCATGCTGTACGACCCGGAGGAGGACAACCAGCCTTCCGAATCCAGCCCGGTCAAGGGAGAGTTCGAAGCCTGGTGGACGGACGGAGCAGGAGCGGAGCAGCGCCGTACCTACACCACCATCACGTTGTCGTCGGGGTCGCGCCACTACTGGACGATGCCGGACGACATCCCGGCGAACACGGTCGTCTCCTGGCACGTTCGCGCGAACGATGGTGAGGCGACCTCCGCATGGAGCGATGAGGGCGACGGCTCGGTCTGCTCGTTCGTGTACGACGACGTGAACCCTGAGAAGGCGACGCTCAGCTCCCCCGAATACCCCAACCCCGAGGACGTGTTCTGGGTGGACGGGGTCGGCGTCTACGGCCACTTCACCATGGACTCGCCCTCCGACGACGTGGTGTCGTACAGGTACGGCTTCCTGGGCGGCCCTTATGGGACCGTCTCCGCCGAGCATCCCGGCGCAGCTGTGACCATTCCGTACCTGCCGCTCACTTCAGGGCCCAAGTCGCTGACGGTCCGTGCGATCGACCGGTCGGGCCGAAGCAGCGGGGAGTCGCGGTACGACTTCAACGTGCAGTCCGGGCGCGCCCCTGTCGCCCGCTGGAAGCTGGACGACCCGGCAGGCTCCCGCTCGGCCTCTGCCGAGACGGGCACCGCCGCCCGTGCCGGTACCGGCGTGACCTTCGGCGGCCCGGCGCCCACGGGCACCGGAGCCACCGCCACGGCCGGCCTTGACGGCAGCGGCCACGGCTTCCTCACCACGGACGCCCCGGCCACCGACATCCGCAAGACCTTCGCCGTCAGCGCCTGGGTGCGGCCTGCCGAAACCGGTCGGAACATGACCGTCGCCAGCCAGGACGCGGACGAGGAGCCCGGCTTCAGCCTCGGGCTGCGCAACCAGGTCCCCGGCCCTGTCTGGTCGTTCGAGATCGCGGGCGCGAGGGTGTCCGGTGGCGCGCCCGAGACCGGCGAGTGGGCCCATCTGCTGGGGCTGTACGACGCGGAGACGGGCCGCGCCCAGTTGTACGTCAACGGCCATGAGGCCGGCACCGCGGCAGAGGCGACTCCCGCCGAGGCGGCCGGCGCGTTCCAGATCGGCCGCGCCCGCGGGGCCACCGGCTACCGTGACCGGTGGCACGGTGACATCGGTGACGTACGGGTCCACGACCGGGTCGTGGTACCGGACGAGGTGACCGAACTGGCACTGCGCAAGCCGAAGTTGCTCAGTCGCTGGTCGCTGGAGAACGCGACGGACGGCACGAGCCCCGAGCAGTCGGGCGGTGCGCCGCTGCGGCTCGGCGCGGGAGCTTCGATCTACCGGGACTCCGACGGTCCCTGTCACCCGGAAGAGGACCCCGACTGCCCCTACGTGCCGCCGGCACTCGTCGGCGACGGACATCTCAGCCTGGACGGCGAGACCGGGTACGCCGCTGCCGACGGGCCCGTCGTGGACACCACAGAAAGTTTCACCCTCGGCGTCGTGGTGCGTCTGGCGGACTCCGACCCGGCCCGCCCGATGACCGTGCTCTCGCAGGCCGGCGAGCACATCGACGTGTTCAAGGTGCGCTACGAGCCGTCCACGTACACCTGGCAACTGGTGATGCCGGAGAAGGACGAGATCGGAGCCCCCGAGAAGGTGGTGGCCCAGATCAAGAGCTCGGAGGGTGGTCAGGAGCGTCGTCTCGCCGTGATCTACGACGACGGGACCGACACGATCAAGCTCTTCCTCAACGGCTCCATCAAGGCGACTGCGAGCCTCCCGCACGGCCGGCACAGCACCGGTGCCCTCCAGATCGGCCGGGCCAAAGCCGGTGACGGCTGGGGCGAGTACTTGCACGGCGATGTGGACGAGGTGCAGGCACTTTCCGGTGCGCTGCGGGACGAGCACGTGCCTTTCCTGGGCACGGGTACGGATCCCTGCCTGTGCTGATCCGTCAGTGCTGAGCCGAGAGGCTCGATCTCCCGACCTCCCGACGGCCCGCGGGAACCGAGGTTCCCGCGGGCCGTCGGGCTCCGGTCAACCGCCGGGTGTCACCACCGGAACCCGGCGGAGCACTACGGGCCCGCCCGGCCGTCGCCGGGGCGGTGAGGGCCGGGGCCTTCACGTGCCGAGCCACTCCGTCACCTCGACCACGTCCCCGACGCTCACGACGCCCTCGCACACCACCGCGTTCTTCGCGCCGAAGCTGACCTTGTTGCCGTACTCCGGCTCGCGCCGGTACGTCGACAGGGTGCGGATCGGTTCCGGGCCCGCGCGGTGGCCGGTGGTCTGGTCGACCATGGGAACGGCGCACCGCGTCGCCCGTACGGAATGGGCGAGTTCGACGCAGCCGACGGTCATCCGGCGGACCCGGTCCTCGAAGTGGGGATCGTCGTTGCCGGTCAGGACGATGTTGGGGCGGAAACGGTTCATGGGGATGGGCTCGGCGTCGCCCCGGGCGGTGATGCGGGCGTTGAGGCCGTCCAGGGAAGCCGTCGAGGCGACCAGCACCGCGTGCGCGTCGGCGAAGTTGACCTTGCCCGGGGTGTCGCCCCAGCCGTCCCGGTCGAAGCCGGGGGCCACCCGTACCAGGCGGGACTTCGCACCGAGCGCGTCGGAGAACCACTCCGCGACCGTGTCCCCCTGGTCGACGGCCGCGCCGAGCGGGCGGTCGAACATGCTGACGTCGAGGCGCGGGCCGTGCGGGTCGATGTCCAGGCGGAACGGTTCTACGTCGGAGGTCTTCAGGGCCAACGTCGCGCCCGCGTCCAGGACTTCGACGCTGATCGCGGCCATCGCGGGGTGCGTGCGCTGACTGCGGAAGGCGCCGTCCGTCGCGTCGACCACCATGAACGTACGGTCGTGTTCGAGACCGGTGCCGAGGACCTGCGCGGAATCGACCGTGATCCCGGCGCAGCCCTTGACCGGGTAGTAGGCGAGCTCTCGAACAGTGATCGTCACGATGTCCCCTCCGGGGCAGCCGCTTCAAGGGCGTCGACGCTGCCGGACATGATGGTGCGGATGTGTCGGGTGAGGTGCTCGGTGGGCCAGTCCCACCAGGCGACGGCCAGGAGCCGGGCTATGGTCTCGTCGTCGTACCGGGTACGGATCAGCCTGGCCGGATTGCCGCCGACGATGCCGTAGTCGGGTACGTCACCGACGACGACCGCGCCGGCACCGATGATCGCACCGTGCCCGATCCGTACCCCCGGCATCACCATGGAGTTGTAGCCGAACCAGACGTCGTTGCCGACGACCGTGTCACCCCGGCCCGGCAGCCCGGTCAGCAGATCGAAGTGCTCGGCCCAGGAGCCGCCCATGGTGGGGAACGGGAACGTGGACGGGCCGTCCATCCGGTGGTTGGCGCCGTTCATGATGAACCGCACTCCGGTCCCCAGCGCGCAGAACTTCCCGATGACGAGCTTCTCCGGGCCGTAGTGATACAGCACGTTGCGGGTCTCGAACGCGGTCGCGTCGTCGGGATCGTCGTAGTACGAGTAGTCGCCGACCTCGATCAGTTCGGATTTCACCAGGGGCTTCAGCTGGACGACCCGGGGCTGGCCGGGCATCGGGTGCAGAACGGTGGGGTCGGCGGGAGCGGAACTCATGGCGCCCATCATTGCATTCACCTCGTATGAGGTAAGTTCCTTTTGGGAACTCGCGCGCTATCGAGAGAGGGACATGCCGTGACGCTGGCACAGTGGACCGAGGTCGACGACTACTTCAACGGCCTGCTGGTGGGCCCGGACGAAGCCCTGGACGCGGCCGTCGAGGCCAGCGACAAGGCAGGACTCCCGGCGATCCAGGTCGCCGCCAACCAGGGCAAGCTGCTGAACCTGCTGGCCCGGCTCCAGGGGGCGCGCACCGTGCTGGAGATCGGCACCCTGGGCGGCTACAGCACCATCTGGCTGGCCCGCGCGCTGCCCGAGGGCGGCAGGCTCGTGACGCTCGAATCCGATCCGGAGTGCGCCGAGGTCGCGCGCGGGAACATCGAGCGCGCCGGTCTGTCGGAGGTCGTCGAGATCCGGGTCGGCCGGGCCCTCGACACGCTGCCGGAGCTCGCGGAAGAGGGGTACGGGCCGTTCGACGTCGTGTTCATCGACGCGGACAAGCCGAGCAACCCCGATTACCTGGCCTGGTCGCTGAAGCTGACCCGGCCCGGCAGCCTGATCATCGCCGACAATGTCGTACGCGACGGAGAGGTGGCCGACGGCGGCAGCGACGATCCGAAGGTGCAGGGGGTGCGCCGCTTCACCGAACTCGTCGCGGCCGAACCGACCTTGACCGCGACCGCTCTGCAGACCGTCGGCAGCAAGGGATACGACGGGCTGATGCTGGCGCTCGTCACCGATGGCCGGTAGTCGAGGGGCGGGTGGAAACTCCTTCGACGCGGGTGACGGGGTCCGCCAGAATGAGGCGTATGAGTTTGAGCGTGATTGACCCGGTTCGTATCGGTACGGAACGGCTGGCGGGAGGGCGGCGGCTGGGCTGGGCCGAGTGGGGGCCGGCGGACGGTGTGCCGGTGCTGCTGTCGCCGGGTGCGGCCACCAGCAGGCACCTCGGGTTCGGCGGTGACGTGGTGGACGGTCTCGGGGTGCGGGTGATCTCGCTCGACCGTCCCGGCCTGGGAGCCTCCTCGCCCCTGCCCGGCCGCACCTTCGGTGATTTCGCCGACGACATCCGTGCGTTCGCCGCCATGCGGGGCCTGGATCGGCCCCTGATGGTCGGCAACTCGCAGGGGGCGCCCTTCGCCCTCGGATGCGCGGCTGCCGGAGTGGTCGGCGCGCTCGCGGTGGTCTCCGGTGCGGACGAGATTGCCGCGCCGTGTTTCGGCGACGTGCTTCCGGGTGAACTGCGACGCCTCGTCGACCTGGCGGTGTCCGACCCGGCCGCCGCAGAGAAGCTCTTCGCCGCGTTCACCCCGCAGGCGATGTGGGACATGGTCATGTCCGGTAGCCCGGAGTGCGACCTCGCCGTCTATCGACAGCCCGCGTTCGCGGCCGCCTACCGGCGCGCGCTCGACGAAGCCTTCGCACAGGGGGCCGACGGCTATGCCCGGGACGCCGTTCTGGCCATGGGCCACTGGGGCATCGAACTCTCGGACATCGACGTACCGGTGGACCTCTGGTACGGGGAGAAGGACACCAGCCACTCGCCCGACCAGGGGGCCGGCCTGACCTCGCGCATCCCGGGGGCGGTCCGGCACCTGGTGCCGGATGCGGGCGGGGCGGTGCTCTGGACACACGCCGAGCAGGTGCTGAGCACCCTGCTGAAGCACGCCCCCGCCTCCTGACCCCTACCCCTGGCGCGGAACGTGACAGAAGGACCCCCGCCCGTCACGTCCGGGCGAGGGCCCCCCTTCATCCGCCTGCCCGGTGAAGGTTGAGAAGACGATCACGAGGCAGGACGTTCATGCGCCTCCCGGTCAGGGGGCGAGCAGCAGCACGTCGGCGCGCTCCTTGGCCGCTGCGTAACGCTTCGCCACGTCCTGCCAGTTGACGACACGCCACATCGCCTCGATGAAGTCGACCTTCTGGTTCTTGTACTGGAGATAGAAGGCGTGCTCCCAGGCGTCGAAGACCAGGACCGGGACGGAGCCCTGGCCGACATTGCCCTGGTGGTCGTAGACCTGCTCGACGATCAGCCTGCCGCTGACCGGCTCGTACGCGAGGACGCCCCAGCCGGAACCCTGCGTGGTGGCCGCGGCCTTCGTCAGCTGGGACTTGAAACCGGCGAACGAGCCGAACGACTCGGTGATCGCGTCCGCGAGGTCGCCGACACCATCCGCCGCGAGGGGCTCGCCGCCGCCGTCGCCGGTCATGTTGTGCCAGTAGATCGAGTGCAGGATGTGGCCGGACAGATGGAACGCGAGGTTCTTCTGGAGCCCGTTGATCGCTCCCCAGGCCTCCTTGTCGCGCGCCTCCTCCAACTGTTCCAGGGTGTCGTTCGCACCCTTCACATAGGCGGCGTGGTGCTTGTCGTGGTGGAGCTCGATGATCTGCGGATTGATGACCGGTTCGAGCGCCGCGTAGTCGTACGGGAGTTCCGGAAGCGTGTACGTGGCCATGTGGTCGAACCCTCCAGCTGCTGTCCTGTTGTTATTGCAACCTATGTGCAAGAGCAGGCTAACAGCAGGAACGGTCGAAGGTGATCAGCCCTTCGGACTAGGACTTGTCTTTCCGGCCGGCCGATGACGGTGCGATGCGGCGCCGCTGCCAGGGCAGAGTCGCATCGAGAGCGTCGGCGAGTTCGGGGATCGTGGGCCTGGCTGCCGGGCCGGGCCTGAGGCAGCTGTCGATGGCCGTGGCGAGATCACGGGGGAGGCGTCGGCGGGACCTGATCGGCGGAGCGGATTGCTCGAGCTGCGGATACCAGTCGTCCTGGCAGCCCGTGTCGTCTCCGTCGCCCGGCGCCACGGTCTCGCCGCAGTCGAACGGCGCGTCGCCGGTGGCGACTTCGTACAGCGTGACGCCGATGCCCCACACATCGGCCGCGGCCGACAGTGGTCCGCCGCGCGCCTGTTCGGGAGCCAGGTAACCGAAGGTGCCGACGCCCGGCGGGGCGATCCCGGGCGCTCGTGCGGCGCTGAGGTCGAGCACCTTGGCGTGCCCGCAGTCGACCACGACGTTGGACGGCTTGAGGTCCAGGTGCAGCAGTCCGTGACCGTGGAGGTAGTGGATCGCGGAACACAGGTGCACGCCGAGGAGGGCCACGTCCCCGGCGGCCGGCCGCCGGGGCAACCGGTGGATGAGGTGCGACAGCGTCTCGCCGGTCAGCGTCTCCAGCACGACGAGCGGCTGGGGCGATTCGAAGGTCTCGTACGCGCGGACCAGGTGCGGATGCGTGAAGGTCCGGAGCCAATGGCCCTCGAGCAGCAGCCGGTCGCTCAGCCGCTGCTCGTGGCGGCAGTCGGGGCGCAGGGCCTTCATGACACATCGGCAGTCCCGCTCCTCGCTCCATGCGTCGTAGAGGTCGAGCCAGCCGGTCCGGGCCAGGTGCGCCAGGACCTCGTACCCCGGCACGGGTTTCGTTCCGGGGGCGAGAGGCGGGGCGGGCCGGGCTGTGGCGCGGCTCATGGGAGAACCTTTCGTGGGGATGGGGGGCCGGCGAGGGCGGGGCCGGTCACTTCGTTCAGCCGGTGCAGCCGGGTGTAGGTTCCGCCGCGCAGGAGCAGGTCTTCGTGCGTTCCGTACTCGACGACCCGGCCGTGGTCCAGCACCACGGTGGAGGTGGCGTCGCGGACGGTGAGCAGGTTGTGGGAGATGACGATGGTGGTCCGCCCGGCCATGAGCCGGCGCAGCGGTTCCATGATCCGGCGACCCGACCGGGCGTCCAGGCCGGTGGTCGGTTCGTCCAGGAGCAGTACGGGTGCGTCCCTGATCATCGCGCGGGCGATCGCGAGGCGCTGGGCCTGCCCGCCGGACAGTGTTCGGCCACGCTGGCCCACCAGGGTGTCGTAGCCCTCGGGCAGCAACTGGATGAAGTCGTGGGCGTCGGCGGCGCGGGCCGCCGCGACGATGTCGGCCTCCGACGCGTCCGGGCGGCCGTAGGCGATGTTCTCCCGTACGGTGCCGTGGAAGACCAGCGTCTCCTGGAGGACCACCGCGACGTTCTCGCGCAGCTCGGACAGCTGGAGGTCCCTCAGGTCGGTGCCGTCGAGGAGGATTGCGCCCCGGTCCGGGTCGTAGAAGCGCAGTTGAAGCTTCCCGACCGTGGATTTACCGGCACCGCTCGCGCCGACCAGTGCCAGCGTCGTGCCGGGCGTCACATGGAACGACACGTCGCAGAGCGCCCACCGGGGCGTACCCGGATAGCGGAAGCAGACGCCGCGGAACTCGATGTCGCCCCGGGCGCGCCCGATCCGTCGGGCGGCGGCGGCTTCGACGACCTGGGGGTGCTGGTCGAGCAACTCGATGATCCGCTCGGCGGAGGCGGACGCCGCGTAGAACGTGTTGGCGAGGTGGGACAGGTCGCGGATCGGACTGTAGAGATTGCCCAGCAGCGCGAGGAAGACCAGCAGCCCGCCCAGCGTGAGCTGACCCTGCGCCAGCTTCCACGTGCCCAGGCCCATGACGGCCAGCCCGCCGGCCAGCTCGATGACCTCGACGATCGGGCCGTAGACGGCGCGGATGCGCGCCGAGGCCATCGCCGCGCGGAACTTGCCCACACTCTCGCGTTCGAACCGTCGATCCTCCGACTCCTGCCGGTTGTACGCCTGCACCAGCGCGATGTTGCCGAGTGACTCCTCGGCGATCGCGCTGATGGAGCCGCTGCGCCGCCGCCGTTCGCGCGATGCGGCCTTGATCAGCCGGGAGAAGCGCCGGGCCGCCCACCAGAAGAGCGGCACGATGACGAGCGCGAGGAGGGTCAGATCCCACCGCAGGTAGAACAGCAGACCGAGGAAGACGCCCAACCGGATCACGTAATACAGGCCGTCCGCCACCCCCGACAGGAGGAACGTCTCGACCGCGTCGACATCGCCGGTGATACGCGACAGTACGTCCCCCAGCCGTCGCCGTTCGAAGAACCCGAGTGAGAGGCCCTGGACGTGCCGGAACACATCCGACCGAAGGGTCAGCAGGAAATGCTCGCTGACCCAGGTGGAGGTCACGTCGTCGGCGAATCCCAGAACGCCGGAACAGATGATGAGCCCTGCGTATGCCAGGGCGATCCAGAGGAAGGGACGCAGATCGCGCGGAACGAGGACGTCGTCCACCACGACTTTGAAGAGCCAGATCTCGGCCGCGTCGATGACGGGTCCGGCCATGCTGAAGACGAGCACCGGAACGAGCCAGCGCCGGCCACCGCGTGTATAGGGCCAGAACCGCCGGAACGCCTCACGCGGCGCTACGGGCGGCGCGGCGGCGACGACTGCGTCGGGATCATCGGCCACCGACAGCAGCCGCCGCAGCACATGAAGCGAGACACGCCTCATAAGACGCGTTCCTCAAAGATTGCCGGCCGGGCGGACCAAGAGCCTGGGCCCGCTCGGCCGTCCTGCGCGATCACCAGCGGTGATCGCGGTGGCCGCCGTGACCGTGACCGTGGTCGTGGTCGTGGCCGTGGTCGTGACCACGGTGGCCACGATGGTCCCTTCCGTTGTCGTCGAAGCGCCCCGACGTGTCCCTCATGTCGTGACGGCTTTTTGCGGGGATGAGATGACTGAAGATCGCCATGAGCTTCCCTCCTGAAGAGGCTTCCAGACGGAATACGCTCCGGAGCGCTCAGAGGATTGCCTTTTTCAGGAAATTTTCGTACTCGGGTCCGCCTGCCGCCTTCGCCACGCACGGATGCCGGGCTCTGCGCCATTCCTTCCACCGCGCCGGGGTTGCCCGGCGCAGGCAATCCCTGCGGGCCCGTGTTACGTAAGGAGTATGCGCAGGATTGGCATACCCCTGGAGCGGGTGCCCGACGAAGCGCTGCTGGCCGGGCTCATGACCGGCGACCCCGAGATCGCCGTGGCCTTCGTCCGGCGGTTCCAGCGTCGGGTCTTCGGCGTGGCCATCGCCGTGGTGGGTGATGTCCAGCTCGCCGAGGACATCGCTCAGCAGACCTTCGAGCGTGCCTGCCGACACGCTCAGGTCTACGACCCGCGCCGGGGATCGGTGCCCACCTGGCTGGCGGCCATCGCACACAACCTCGCGATCGACGCCGTACGCACGCGCAAGGCCACTCCGGTCGACCCCGCAGACCTGGAGAACATGATGGAGACCATCACGGACACACCGGAGCGGCATGCACTCTCCACCGAGACCGCGGTGGAACTGCGCCGCGCGGTCGGCACGCTGCCACGGGAGCAGGCGCGTGCTCTGGTGATGGCAGGAATCTACGGGATGACGGCTCAGCAGGTCGCCGGCTTCGAGGAGATACCGCTCGGTACCGCCAAGACCCGGATAAGGACGGCCATGGGCAAGGTCCGGGCGTCGCTCGCGGCCAGGCAGGTGGACCATGACTGACAACAGCGGGTTCAGCTGTGAGCAGCTCCGGGAGATCGGCGCGGAGCTGGCGCTCGGCGTGCTGCCCGCCAGGGAGCGGGCCGCGGCGATGGACCATCTGGAGCACTGCCCCGCCTGCCGAGAATACGTCCACGAGCTGACGGCCACGTCGGACGCGCTGCTGGATCTCGTCCCCGGCAGCGAACCGCCGGTCGGCTTCGAGGACAGGGCGATCGACCGGCTCGGGCTCTCCTCCGGGCGACGGCCGCTCCGGCGCGTGCAGTGGCGGCGGTTCGCCCTCGCTGCGGCGGCAGCGGCAGCGGGCCTCGCCCTGGGCGGCGGCGGTTGGGTGCTCGGCGCATCCGTCGGTCGTCCAGCCCCGGTCGCGCCCATCGTCTCCCCGGTGCAACCGCACCTGCTCACCGCCCAACTCGCCCACGCGGGCAAGTCGTTCGGGCAGGTCTACCTCTACGCCGGGTCCTCGCCCTGGTTGTACATGGCGGTGGACGCCGACGGGCACTCCGGCACCGTCCGCTGCCAGTTGCAGCGGGCCGACGGCTCCATCGTCAAGGTCGGTTCCTTCACCCTCAATGACGACGGCTACGGCTCCTGGGGTGGGCCCTACCTCGCCGGCACATCACCGGTCACCGGCGTCCGCCTGCTCAACGCGGACGGCTCCCTGCTCGCGAGTGCCACCTTCAACCAGCCTTACAGCTGAGGGGGCGGGTACCGGCCGGCGGTCCGCGTCCTCGGACCGGGAACGAGTGCTCATGCGCGGGCGTGCGTACGGGCCGTGGCGAGCCGGGCCAGATGGTCCTCGTACGCCTTCGTATAGAACACCGCCCGCTCCGGGTCCGGTTCGACGACCGTCGTCGGGGCCGTCCAGGCAGCCGTGTCCAGCTGCGCACCGAAGCGCTGCGCCGCCGCGAGCACCGCGCCCCGCGCACCGACCTCGCCCTCCACGATCCGGACCGGCCGGCCCAGCACATCGGCGAACAGGCGCATCCAGGCAGGGGAGCGGGTGCCGCCGCCGCACAGGGCGAGGGTGCCGGTGAGGCCCGCGGCCTCCAGGCAGTGGCGGGCGGCGAAGCCGATGCCCTCGCAGACCGCGCGGATCAGATCCGCCGGGGTGGTCTCCAGGGACACACCGGTCAGCTCGGCCCGCAGGCGCGGCTCGACGAACGGGGCGCGTTCGCCGGACGGGGCGAAATAGGGGAGCACGCGGACACCGTTCGCGCCGGGCGCAGTGGCGGCGAGGAGCGAGTCGACCTCTGTGTGGCGTACGCCGGTGGTGGTCAGGATCCAGTCGAGGGCCGCGGTGCCGACCATCGCGGGCATGGCGCGCAGCCAGTGGCCCGGGCGGTCGGTGGAGATGTGCAGACCCGCCGGCTCGCCGTCCAGATCGAGCCGCTCCGTGGCCACCAGCGCGGCCAGGCAGGTGCCGACGATCAGCAGACCGTCGCCGGGACGGGTGACGCCCGCGCCCAGGGCGGAGGCCGGCAGATCGTACGGGCCGTTGGAAATCCGTACCCCGGAGGGGAGTTCGGCGGTGGCGACCGGATCGCTGACCGGGGCGAGGAGCGAGGCCCGGTGACCGAGGCCGAGCGCGGCCACGACATCCGAGGAGTACATACGGGTCATCGGGTCCAGGAACGGCATCGACGCATCGGAGACATCCGTGGCCCGGACCCCCGTCAGACGCTGGAACACCATGTCCTTGCAGTACAGGGCGGTCGTCGCCGCGTCGAGCGAGGCCGGGTCGTGACGGTCGAGCCAGGCCAGCACCGGGCCCGGACAGCCCGGGAACATCGCGCTGCCGGTGCGCCGGTAGACGGCTCCGAAGACACCGGACGCCAGCCAGGCGTCGACGATTTCATGGGCTCGGCCGTCCATCCAGGAGATCGCCGTACGCACCGGCCGGCCCGCCTCGTCGACCAGCCAGACGCCGTCGCCCTGACCGGTGAGGCCGGTGAACGCGACCCCGTCGGAGCCCAGCGCGGTCAGGACCTCGCAGACCGCCCCGTACACCTCGTCCATGTCCTGCTCCACGAAACCGCCGCGGATCGTGAGCCCCACCGGGCGGGATTCGACGGCCAGTGTGCGGCCCTGCGGGTCGAAGGCCGCGGCCTTCACCATGGATGTGCCGACATCGATGCCGATGTACCGCGTCATGGGACAGGCTCCCCTCACAGTGCGTGGGCGAGCGGTTCGCCCCGCACATAGCGCGCCACCTCGGCCGCGGCGATCCGGGCCGCCTTCTGCGCGACCGACCGGCTGGCGCCCGCCACATGCGGGGTCATCAGCAGATGCGGGGTGCGGAAGAGCCGTGACGTGGGCGGGGGCGGCTCCTGCTCGTACGTGTCGAGCGCCGCGGCCCGCAACTGCCCCGAGTCCAGGGCGTCGCACAGCGCGTCCGTGTCCAGCAGCCCGCCCCGGGCCGCGTTCACGAGGACCGTGCCGCGCGGCAGCTGGGCCAGTTCGCGGGCGCCGATGAGATGCCGGGTCTCCGGGGTGAGCCTTGCGTGCAGGGTGAGGACGCGGGAGCGGTCCAGGAGCGCCTCCAGAGAGGTGGCGCGCATGCCGTGGACATCGCCGCGCACATACGGGTCGTACACCTCGACCTCGGCGCCGAACGCGGAGAGGACCCGGGCCACCCGGCTGCCGACCGCGCCGTAACCGATCAGGCCGACGGGGGTGTCCTCCAGCTCCAGGCCGCAGTTCTCGTACGTGTAGTGGGAGGCGTCCCAGCGGCCGTCGGCGGCGAGGGAGCGGTGGGCCTCGGGGATGCGGCGCAGGGCACAGAGCATCAGCCCCACGGTGAATTCGGCGGTCGCCGCCGCATTGCGTCCGGGCGCGAAGCACACCCGCACACCCCGGGCCCGTGCCGCGGCCGCGTTCACATTGACCGGGCCGCCCCGGCAGACCACGACCAGCCGCAGATCGGGTGCGGCGGCCAGGACCCGTTCCGTGAACGGGCCCATCTGCGTCACGCACACCTCGACCCCGTCCAGGGCGTGGATCAGCGCGTCCTCGGCGTCGCTCGCCTCGTCGACCTCGGCGACCTTGCCGAAGGGCTCCAGGGGCCAGGGGAGGGTGAGTTCGGTGAGATGGGGCTCCGGGCAGAGAGCGTGGTGCAGGGCCTCGGCGATCAGGGAGTTGCGGACGAAATGGTCACCGGCGATCAGAATCCTCGTCGCGGGGCGGACCGTCATGGGGCGGGTCATCGCAGAGCGTCTCCTGTCCGGGCGTCGAAGACATGGATGTGCCGGGGATCGGCGGTGATGCGTACGGTGTCGTCCCGGTCGAGCCGCACCTCCGGACCCGTCACGACGACCAGCGGCTTCGTCACCCCGTCGAGCGAGAGCGTGGCGATGCCGGATTCCAGCAGGGGTTCATGGGCGGCGACCCGGGCCCGTACACCCGTGCCGTCCAGGCGCAGGTCTTCCGGGCGGATGCCGAGCACCACCGCGCGCCCCGCCGCGGGCCGCTGCGGTACGGGGATGCGCACGGAGTCCGAGAGGCGCACCCCGCCCGCCCCGTCGGCCGTCCCCGGCAGCAGATTGATCGCCGGTTCCCCGACGAAGTCGGCGACGAACAGATTCACCGGGGCGTCGTAGATCTCCTCGGGCGTGCCGAGCTGCTGGATCTCGCCGTCCCGCATCACCGCGATCCGGTCGGCGAGCGACAGCGCCTCCTCCTGGTCGTGCGTGACGAGGATGGTGGTGTGGCCGCTGTCCCGCTGAATGCGTTTCAACTCACGCCGGGTGGTGTCCCGTTGGGCCGCGTCCAGATGGGAGAGCGGTTCGTCGAGGAGCAGCACGTCGGGGGTGCGGATCAGGGCGCGGGCCAGGGCGACCCGCTGCTTCTGGCCACTGGAGAGTCCGGCAGGCCGGGCGCCCAGGAGGTCCGTGATCCCGATGCGCTCAGCCATGTCGGCGACCCGGCGGCGGATCTCGGCCCGCCCGTACCGGCGCCGGGCGGAGAGTCCGAAGCCGAGATTCTCCGCGACGGTCAGCGGCGGATACAGGGCGTAGTTCTCGAACGCCACCCCGATGTTGCGCTGTTGGGCCGGGAGCGGCACCACGGACGAGCCGCCGATGAGGATGTCGCCGTCGGTGACCGACTCCAGTCCGGCGATCATCCGCAACGTTGTGGACTTGCCGCAGCCGGACGGGCCGAGCAGCCCCAGCAGCTCGCCGGAGCGCAGCTCGATGTCGATGGAGCGGACAGCTTCGACGGCGGCCCGGCCGCGTCCGGTGTAGGTCTTGCGCAGTGCGCGCAGGGTCAGTTCAGTCACCCGTCATCGCCGCCTCCCGTTCCGGGTTCCCGGCCGGTGCCGCAGACCTCGTAGGGCACCTTGTGCTCGTCGAGTTCGCGCAGTGCCCGGTCTGACGCCCCGTCGTCGACCAGCAGCAGATCGAAGCGGGAGAGCGGGGCGAGCCGGTGCAGGGCCACCCGGCCCAGCTTGGTGTGGTCGAGCAGCAGCACATTGCGGCTCGCCGAGTCGAGCATCGCCCGCTTGACGGAGACGATGTGCTGCTCCTGGTGGTAGGCGTAACCGCCGGACACTGCGGAGGTGGAGGTGAAACAGATGTCGACCTGGAGCGACTGCACCGCCTCCACGCACGAGACGCCGAGGAACGAGGAGTGCAGCGGATCGAAGTCGCCGCCGAGGCCCATCAGATGGATGCCACGCTCCTGCGACAGCAGGTTGATCGCTTCGAGGAAGTTGGTGACGACGGTCAGCGGAGTGATGGAGCGCAGCCTGCGCGCGATCTCCAGCGTGGATGTCGAATCGTCGAGCATCACCGCCATGCCCGGCTCGATGAGCTGCAGGGCCCGTTCGGCGACGGCGGCCTTCTCGGCGCGCATCGTCTTCAGCCGGTAGGAGACGTTCGACTCGAAGACGCCGGAGGGCTGGGCGGTGACACCGCCGCGGAACTTGCGGACGATGCCCTGTCGTTCGAGCTCGTCCAGATCGCGGTGGATGGTCATCAGGCTGACGTCGAAACGCTCCGCCAGTTCGGCGGCGCTCACCTCGCCCTGCGCGAGGACGTACTCGGCTATGGATGCCTGGCGCGGGGCGGGGCCCCGCTGTGGAACGTTGCTCACGTGCTGATCCTTCGTCCTGGACGTGCCGGCCGGTCGGCCTCGAACAGCAGCAGACTCTCAGGCGGTACGGAGAGCCGGACCGGACGGTCGGGTCTCAGGCCCGCCGCGTCGGCGCGCGGGACGACGAGGGACAGCTGCTGCCCGCCGATTCTGACCGTGACCTCGGTGGCCCGGCCCAGCAGCTCGGTGACGTGAACGGTGCCGGTCAGCTCCAGGGCCGGGCCCCTGCCGGTGCCGGCCGGCTCCACGCCTGAGCCCTCGCCGGGCCCCAGGAGACCGATGTCCCTCGGCCGTACGCCCAGTTGGACCGCGGTGCCCGGCGGTGCGGACACCGTCAGCGGCAGCTCGTACGCCCCGTCCGGCGACCGGAAGTGTCCCTCGGTCGTCACCGTGCCCGGCAGCAGATTGATCCGGGGTCTGCCGAAGGACCGGGCGACGAAGGTGTCGTACGGGCGGTGCCACAGCTCCTCGCGGGTGCCGGTCTGCACCGTGCGGCCGTCCCTGATCACCCCGATCCGGTCCCCGAGCGCCAGCGCCTCCACCGAGTCATGGGTGACGTACAGCGTGGTCGTGTGCCGGACCGAGCCGATCGCCCTCAGTTCCGCGCGCATCGCCTGCCGCAGTTTCGCGTCGAGATGCGACAGCGGCTCGTCGAGCAGGAACGCCCGGGCCGGCCGCACCAGCACCCGGCCGAGCGCCACCCGCTGCCGCTGACCGTTGGAGAGCCGGCCCACCGGACGGTCCAGCAGGGCCCCGATACCGAGGAGTTCGGCAATATCCCCGATCCGCTCGCGCGCCTCGTGGGCGGGGAGGCGGTGGCGCGGCGAGCGGAGCGGGGACGCGAGATTGTCGTACGCGGTGCGGTGCGGATACAGGGCGTACGACTCGAAGCACATGGCCACGCCCCGGTCGTACGGCTCCACGCCCGCCATGTCCACCCCGCCCAGCTCGACCGCGCCGGAATCCGGCTGCTCCAGGCCCGCGATCGTCTTGAGCGTGGTCGTCTTCCCGGCGCCGGACGGGCCGAGCAGACAGAAGAACTCGCCCTCGGCCACCTCCAGGTCCAGGCCGTCGAGCGCGGTGTTCTTCCCGTACCTCTTGTGCACGGAACGCAGGGCGATGGCTGCGGGGCCGGTCACGACTTCACCGCCCCGAACGACAGACCGCGCACCAGGTAGCGCTGGATGGTGAGCGCCAGCAGCAACGGCGGGACCACCGAGACCAGGGCCGCCGCGGCGGTCAGGTTGTACTTGGGCCGGTCGCCGCCGAGGAAGGACAGCGCGCCGACCGTCACCGTCTGCGCGTTCGACGAGGTGAGGATCAGCGGGAAGACGAAGTTGTTCCACGCGAAGATGAACGCCAGCAGCGAGACGGCCGCGATCCCCGGCTTCACCAGCGGCAGCGCGACCTTGAAGAACGCCTGCTTGCGGGTGTAGCCGTCCAGCAGCGCCGCCTGCTCCAGCTCGGGGGACAGGTCGGAGAAGTACGACCGCATGATCCAGACGATCAACGGGAGGGTCACCAGCTGCAGCACCCACACCATGCCGACATACGTATCGAAGAGTCCGAGCTTCTGGTAGAGCACGAACAGCGGGATGATGACGGTGAGTTCGGGGGCGAAGCGGAACGAGAGAAGGGTGAACATCAGGTTCTCCGAGCCGCGGAACCGCCACCGCGCGGCGGCGTACGCGGCGGGCAGACCGATCACCAGCGACAGCGTGACCGCGCCCACGGACACGACCAGGCTGTTCACGAAGAACCGCACGAACGGCACGCCCTGGTCGTCACCGGCGCCGAGGACCGTGCGGTAGGAGTCGAAGGTCGGGGTGAACGAGAAGTACGTGCTGAACAGCTCGTTCGCCGGCTTCAGCGACAGGATCAGCATCCAGGCGACCGGGAACAGTGCGAAGACGAAGTAGAGGATCAGCGCCAGGTCGGCGGCGACGGCGAGCACCCTGCGCTTCACCCCGGCACCTCCGCCGCCCGGTTCTGGATCCGGCCGAGATAGCGCACCAGCACCATCGTGACCAGGTAGACCACGGCCCAGAGCGCGATCATGTAACTGATCCCGAACGAGTAGCGCTGGAAGCGGATCGCCTCCAGATAGGCCCGGATCTGGAGCACCATCGTCGAGTCGCCGGGGCCGCCCTCGGTCAGCGCGTAGATGATGTCGAAGACCTTCAGCGAGTCCATGAACCGGAAGATCACGGCCACCAGGACGTACGGCCACAGCATCGGCAGGGTGAGGCGCCGGAAGGTGAACCACCAGCCCGCCCCGTCGACGGCCGCAGCCTCGAAGGGCGAGGCGGGCAGCGAGCGCAGACCGGCCAGCGCGAGGATCGCGACGAACGGTGTGTAGACCCACACGTCCACGGCGATCGACGACAGCAGGGCGCCCGTCGGGGTGTCCGTCCACTGCACACCGCCGAGGCCGAACGGTTCCAGGAGGTGGTTGATGACACCGACCGACGGCTGGAGCATCAGCTTCCACATGATCGCGGCGATCACCGGCGCGATCATCAGCGGCAGGATCAGGATCTTCTCCAGCACCCGCCCGACGAAGCTCGCCCGGTGCAGCAGCAGGGCCACGGCCACCCCGAGCACCGTTTCGACGGCCGCCGCGCCGAGCGCGTACGCCACCGTCACCCGTGCCGAGTCCCAGAACGAGGACTGGGTGAAGATCCGCCGGTAGTTCTCGATGCCCACCAGGTCCGGCTGCGGTTTGCTCGCCGCGAAGTCGAACACCGTGTAGTAGAGGCCGAGTCCGAACGGATAGAGGATGCCGCCGGTCAGCAGCAGCGCGGGCACGATCAGCAGGTACGGCCGCAGCGAGCGGCGCCATGCCGGTACCGCCCGCACCGCCCGCTTCCCGGCCCCTGTGCCGGAGGCCGCCCCGTGGTCGGCCTCCAGCACGGGCGACGCGCGTCCTGGCATCGGTCAGCCGACCTTCGACGCCAGGTCGCCGGCCAGAGAGTTCAGTACGGACGAGGCATTCTTCCCGCCGTAGATCTCCTGGAGCGCGGCGGCCCAGCTGGTCGTCGCGTCGAAGAACTGCTCCTGCGGGGTGAACTGGATCTCCGTCCGGTCGACGACCGTCTCGAACGTCTCGATGAAGCCGGGGATGGCCCGCATCTTGGCCTTGTACGCGGGGTCCTGGCTGACCGACTTCCGTACCGGGTCGATGTGGTTGTACTCGATCGCACCCTTGCGCAGATGCTCCTTGCCGGTCGCCCACTGGAGGAACAGCCAGGCCGCGGACTTGTTGCGGCTCCTGGCGTTCATGCCGAGCGACCAGATCCACATGTTCGTGGCGAGCGAGCCGTCGGGGCCCTTGGGGCCGGGGTGGAAGGCGATCTTCCCGGACGCCGGGGAGGCCCCTTTCACCGCCTGGAAATAGGCGGCGGTGTCGGCGTCGAAGAGCATCCCCGCCTTCTTCGCGCCGAGGTCGCTGGAGCACTGGTACCAGGTGTACGAGGTCCAGGACGGCGGCCCGCCCTTCTTGACCATCTCCGCCCAGTCCCGGGTGAACGCGATCGCCTCCGGGGAGTTCATCGCGGGCTTCACCTTCCCGCCCTCGACGGTGAAGTCCTTCAGCCCGTTGCGGGCGTACATCGTCATGAAGCCCGGGTGGATCGTCGCCCAGCTGCGCGAGCCGCGCACCGCGACCCCGTACATCCCGTCGAAGCCCGCACCCGGCGCCCGGCGGGTGATGGCCCCGGCCACCTCGCGCAGCTCGTCGAAGGTCTCGGCGGGCTTCAGGCCGAGCTTCTCGAACACCTCGGTGTTGTACGCGACGACATTGGTCTCCCAGCCCCACGGCAGCGCGTACTGTCCGCCCTGCCCGAGCGGGGCGCCCGCCTTCAGCGACCACTGGTCCGCCGAGAGGAGATTGGGGAAGAAGTCCGCCTGGTCCCATTCGGCCCCGGTCGCCGAGGAGTTGCGCATCCAAGGGCCGAGATCCTCCAGCCAGCCCGGCGGGCCGTACTGCCACACCATGTATGCGCCGAGCATGAACACGTCGTAGGAGGCGCGTCCGCTGGAGAGGTCGACGGTGAGCTTGTCGAAGTAGTTGTCCTCGGGGAAGACGTCGTACTCGACCTTGATGCCGGTCTTCTCGGTGAACGCCTTCAGATCGGCGATCAGGGCATCGGTGTACGGATGCTTGTTGAGCAGCGCCTTGACCGTCCTGCCCTTGGCCCGCTTCCAGTCGAAGGAGCCGGTGACATCGTCGGCCGCGGAGCCGCCGCCCTTGCTGTTGTCACCGCCGAAGCCCGCGCCGCAGGCGGTGAGCAGCGGGGCGGCGGACGCGGCCGCCGCCGCGCCGATGGCGAGGAACCGTCGCCGGTCGTGCGCGTCCATGTCCATCCGTGACCTCCACGGTCCGGCCGGAGACGAGTGGGGGCGGTGCCCATTCACACGTTGAGTCGACTGGTTAACAGAGCTTGGAACAACGGAAGTTGGCCGTCAATCCCTCGCGCAACGGAAATTCTCGGTGCAGAGTGAGAAGTTCACAGAGAGGGCCGATATGTGGATGGGCATCGATCTCGGCACGCAGAGCGTCCGTGCGGTGGTGGCGGGAGACCGCGGCGAGATACTCGGCAGCGGCTCCGCCCCGCTCGCGGGCAGACGCGACGGTGTACGGCACGAGCAGCGGCCCCTCGACTGGTGGACGGCCGTGTGCGTGGCCAGCCGCCAGGCACTGCGCGACTGCCCGGCACCGCGTGCGCTCGCCGTCTGCGCCACCTCCGGCACCGTTCTTCTCGGCGACCGGGAGGGACGGCCGCTGACCCCGGGGGTGATGTACGACGACGGGCGCGCCGTGACCGAGGCGGCCAGGGCCCGGACCCCGCCGAGCTGGGCGCTGCCCAAGGTGATGTGGCTGCTGCGGGAGTACGGGCGAGGCGCGGGCGAGGCCGTACGCGTCATGCATCAGGCCGATCTGGTCCTGGCGCGGCTCGCCGGAACCCCTCTGCCCACCGACTCCAGCCACGCTCTGAAGACCGGCTACGACCTGGAGCGGGACGCCTGGCCGCACCGGAGGTTCGGCGAACTGGGCCTGCCGGACGGGCTGTTCCCGGACGTGGTGCGGCCCGGCCGGCGGATCGGCGAGGTGGGGCGGGCGGCGGCGGAGGAGACCGGGATTCCGGCGGGCACGCTCCTGGTGGCCGGGATGACGGACGGGTGCGCGGCGCAGATCGCCTCCGGTGCACTCACCGTGGGCTCCTGGAATTCGGTGCTCGGTACGACGCTGGTCCTCAAGGGGGTCACCTCGTCGCCGGTCGTGGACCGGGCCGGGGTGGTCTACAGCCATCGTGCTCCGGACGGGAGCTGGCTGCCGGGTGGGGCCTCGGGGGTCGGCGGCGGGGCACTGGCCACCGCCTTCCCGGACGCGGACCCGGCCCGCATGGACGCGCTCGCCCGCGAGCACGAGCCGGCGCGTGTGGTGGCGTATCCGCTGGTGGCCACGGGTGAACGCTTCCCCTTCGTCGTGCCGGAGGCCACCGGGTTCCTGCTCGGCGAGCCCGCCACCGACGCCGAGCACTGGGCGGCCCTGCTGACCGGTGTGGGCCTGGTCGAACGGCTCTGCCTCGACTACCTCGACCTGCTCGGCGCCCCGCTGTACGGCCGGCTCACCTTCACCGGCGGCGCGGTTCGCAGTGGCTACTGGAGCCGGCTGCGCGCCGACATCCTGGGCCGGCCCGTGTACATCCCGCAGTACAGCGAACCGGCGCTCGGCATGGCCGTCCTCGCCGCGTACGGGGCGCGGGCCACGCCCACGCTGCAGGCGGCGGCGGGCCGGATGGTGCGACTGCGGCACGTGCTGCGCCCGCATCCGGTGCGTACGGCGTGGTACACCGAGTCGTACCTCACGCTGGTGGACGAACTGGAGCGACGCGACTGGCTCCCCGGCCCGGTCGCCGCCCACGCCCGTACCCGAACGGAGAAACCATGACCGCCCGTCCGAGCGCCACCCTGCTGCTCGCCCGCCACGGTCAGACCGTCTGGCATGCGGAGAACCGCTACGCCGGGGTCAGTGACATCGCCCTCACCGACGAAGGACGCCGCCAGGCCGGGCAGCTGGGCGAGTGGGCGGCCCGGCACCCGGTCGACGCGATCTGGACGTCGACGCTCACGCGCGCGATCGACACGGCAGAGCCCGCGTGCCGGGCGCTCGGTCTCGTCCCCCGGCGCGAACACGACCTGCGCGAATGCGACTTCGGCGAGGTGGAGGGGCGCACCCTGGCGGAGTTCGCGGCCGAACACCCGGAGCGGGCCCGGGAGTACCGCGCCGACCCGGTGGCCCACCCCTTCCCCGGTGCCGAGGACCCCCGGTCGGCGGCGGCCCGGGGGGCGATGGCGCTGCGCCGGATCGCGGACGGGCACCCGGGGCAGCGGGTCCTGGTCGTCGCGCACAACACACTGCTGCGGCTCGTGCTGTGCGAACTGCTGTCGATTCCGCTGGGCGCCTACCGCCGGGTCTTCCCGCGGCTGCGGAACACGGCCCTGAGCGAGGTGCGGATCGGGGAGAAGGGCGGTGCGCTGTTCTCCCTCAATGTGCCGTGCGCACCGGACGTCAGCCCCTGACGGCCACGGACCGCCGCTGCCGTACGACACCGATGGCCGCCAGTACGACGGTCAGGACGCCGGACGCCATCAACTGGTCACGGGTGTCCGGCTCGCGCAGCATCAGGACGAAGATGCCGAGCATCGCCAGGAGCGCCACCACCGTCAGGACCGGGAAGAACCACATCCGTACGACGAGCTTCTCCGGGGCCTCGCGCTCCAGCCGGTCGCGGAGGATCAGCTGGGAGAGGGCGATGAAGATCCAGACGACGAGGATCACCGCGCCGATCATGTTGAGCAGCCACGGGAAGACGTCGTCGGGACGCCAGTAGCTGAGCAGCACGCACAGGAAGCCGAACACGGACGAGACCAGGACGGCCGTGCGCGGGACGCCCGAGGAGATCCTGCCGAGCCGCTTGGGGCCCTGGCCACGGGCGACCAGCGAACAGGCCATGCGCGAGGCGCCGTAGATGTTGGCGTTCATCGCGGAGAGCAGGGCGACCAGGATGACCACGTTCATGATCTCCGCGGCGCCGCTGATGCCGAGGTGGTCCAGGGCCGCGTAGAACGGGCCGACCTCCACGACCTTCGGGTCGTCCCACGGGACCAGCGTGACGATGACCGCCATCGAGCCGACGTAGAAGAGCGCGATCCGCCACATCGCCGTCCGCACGGCCTTGGCGACACCCTGCACCGGGTTCTCGGACTCGGCCGCTGCGATGGTGACGGTCTCCAGACCGCCGTACGCGAAGACGGAGGCGAGCAGTCCGATCACCAGGCCCTCGGCGCCGTTCGGCATGAAGCCGCCCTCGCCCTTGAGGTTGGTGGTGCCGGGGGCGTCCGTACCGGGCAGCACACCGAGGATCGCCAGCACACCCAGGACCAGGAAGAGCGTGATCGCCACGACCTTGAGGGCGGCGAACCAGAACTCGAACTCGCCGAACTTCTTCACCGAGGCCAGGTTCGTGCCGAGGAAGACCACCATGAACAGCGCGACCCAGGCCCACTCCGGCGTACCGGGCAGCCAGCCGGTGACGATCTTCGCCGCGCCGATGCCTTCCAGGCCGACGGCGACACAGAGCAGCACCCAGAACGCCCAGCCCACGGTGAACCCCGCCCACGGCCCTATCGCCCGCTCCGCATGGACGGAGAAGGAACCGGAGGCCGGGTTCGCGGCCGACATCTCGCCGAGCATCCGCATCACGAGCATGACCAGCAGCCCGGAGACGGCGTACGCGATGATGATCGACGGGCCCGCGGCGGCGATACCCGCGCCCGAGCCGACGAAGAGTCCGGCGCCGATGACACCGCCGAGGGCGATCATCGAAAGATGGCGCTGCTTGAGCCCGTGGGTGAGCGCCGAATCGGTCTTGGCGTCGGAGACGGCGACCGGGGAGCCGGTGGGGGGAGACGCGGAATTCCGAGACATGGACAAGCTCTGTTCGGTAGTGAGACGTGGGGGGACGTGCGCGCACAGTCTGAACACGCACCCCGTTCACAGGGAACCGCTGTCCGCTATACGGGCACGATGCTCACACAAGGTGCACACCCGGGCACGCGGCGACGGCCGGTGCGGTCGCCCGGCGGACCCTGGACGGTTCCTGGACGGTTTTGGCAGGAACCTACAGTCTGTCCCGATGGTCTCTCCCGGCAAAATATGAGCCGATCCGCACCCACCTCAGTGACGAGCGTCACGCCGTCCTGTGATTGCGCAAGCCCCTTTGTGTGAACCCCACCAATGCCTCAACCACCGCTTTGTGGGCCACTGATGGTGATCGAGCGTTAACCCTTGGGCTAACGTCAGCCTCAGTCTGTCCCCACCTGCCCTCACCCCGCGGAGTCCCGATGAGCACTGCTGCCGCCGCCCCTGCCCGTACCGGAGCGGTCCTTGCCGACCTGCTGCCCGCCGCCAGGCACCGTTACGCCGTCGACACGGCCCTGGTCCTCGGTGGCGCCGCGCTCACCGGTATCGCCGCCCAGATCGCCGTCCCGGTCCCCGGCTCCCCGGTCCCGGTCACCGGCCAGACGTTCGCCGCGCTCCTCGTCGGCACCGCGCTCGGCGCCCGCCGTGGCTTCCTCTCCCTCGCCGTGTACACGCTCGTCGGCATGGCGGGCATGCCGTGGTTCTCCGAGGGCACCTCCGGAGTGGGCTTCCCGTCGTTCGGCTACGTCCTCGGCATGCTGCTCGCCGCCACCGTGGTCGGCGGCCTCGCCCGCCGCGGCGGAGACCGCTCCGTGCTGCGCACCGCGGGCACGATGGTGGTCGGCTCCGCGATCATCTACGCGGTCGGCGTCCCGTACCTGGCGCTGTCCACCGGCATGTCGGCGAGCGCCGCGATCGCGGCCGGCCTGGTGCCGTTCCTGCTCGGCGACGCGCTGAAGGCGGCACTGGCGATGGGCGCGCTGCCCGCTTCCTGGAAGCTCATCGGCCGTCGCGGCTGATGCCGTAGCTCCCTCCGAAGAGGCTCGCCGGGTCGTGACGCGACACCAGACCGGCGAGCCTCTTCCATGTCCGCGCGTCGTGGAAGCCGTCGGTGCGGTCCCCGCCGCCGAAGGAGAAGTTCAGTGGAGACGGCGCCGACACCCGGGGAAGAGCCGTTCAGCGGGGCGAGTCCGGGCGGTGCGGCGGCCTCGATGACCCGGCCCCAGGTGACGCCCGCGCCGATTCGGGCGGTGCGGTGCACCGGGTCGACCTCGACGGAGTCCATCCGGCGGGTGCTGATCGGTACCCCGCCCTCGACGGCCCCGGGCAGCCCGTGGCCGGTGGCGTGGACGTGGACCGGGAGGCCGCGCCCGACGGCGTCGGCCACGGCGGTCCGTACGTCATCGGCGTGGGCGGCATCGAGGACGAGGTCGGGGCGGATGGCGAGGCCTGAAAGCCGGTCCCGAAATCGGCCGGGACATCGGCAGGGACCTGGGCAGGGGCACAAGACATGAGAAGGCTCTCCGTTCGCTCGCTCGGTGGCGTTGCGACGGAGAGCCTTCTCGCTAAACCTGACATCGGCCGTCAGGTATTGCTGGGGGTTTCCACAGCGGTGCGGTTCTTGCGGTTCCGGACCTCACGGACCAGCGAGATCGTCACCACAACGGCCGCGACGAGCAGCGAGAGCAGCACCTGCTCGCGTCCGCTGTCGTCGGTCAGCATGTAGACCAGGACGAACGAGATCATCGCGATGGTCGCCCAGGTCAGATACGGGAAGAGCCACATCCGTACGACCAGCTTCTCCGGCGACTCGCGCAGGATCATGCCGCGCATCCGCAGCTGGGTGAAGCAGATGACCAGCCAGACGAAGAGGGCGACCGCGCCGGAGGAGTTCAGCAGGAACTGGAAGACGGTGTCGGGCCACTGGTAGTTGAAGAACACGGCGACGAAGCCGAACACGACGGACGACAGGATGGCCGCCTGCGGCACGCCCCGCTTGTTCACCCGGGCGAATGCCTTCGGCGCGTCCCCGCGGCCGCCGAGCGAGAAGGCCATCCGAGAGGCGGTGTAGAGGCCCGAGTTGAGGCAGGACAGCACGGCCGTCAGCACGATGACGTCCATCACCTGACCGGCGTGCGGAATGCCGATGGAGTTGAGGGCGGCCACATAGCTGCCCTCCTTCAGGATCGAGGGGTCGTTCCACGGCAGCAGGGTGAGCACGACGAAGATCGAGCCCAGGTAGAAGACGGCGATCCGCCAGATCACGCTGTTGGTGGCCTTCTGGACGGCGCGCTGCGGGTTCTCGGACTCGCCGGCGGCGAGGGTGACGATCTCGCTGCCCATGAAGGAGAAGACGACCATCAGCACACCGGTGAGGATGGCGCCGGGTCCATTGGGGAAGAACCCGCCGGTGTCGGTGAGATGCGCGAGCCCCGAGCCGGGGTTGTCCGAGCCGGGCAGCAGCCCGAAGACGGCGAGCAGTCCGACGACTACGAACGCACCGATCGCCACGACCTTGATCCCGGCGAACCAGAACTCGAACTCGCCGTACGACCCGACCGAGACCAGGTTCGTCGCGGTCAGTACGACCATCACGATCAGCGCCCACGCCCACTGCGGGACGCCCGGCACCCAGCCCTCCAGGATCTTGGCACCCGCCGTGGCTTCGACGGCGAGCACCACGACCCAGAAGAACCAGTACAGCCAGCCGATCGAGAAGCCGGCCCAGCGGCCCAGCGCCTGGTCGGCGTAGGCGGAGAAGGAGCCCGAGCTGGGGCGGGCCGCGGCCATCTCGCCGAGCATCCGCATCACGAAGACGACCATCAGGCCGACCAGCGCGTACGACAGGAGGATGGCCGGTCCCGCGGCGGCGATGCCTGCGCCGGAACCCACGAAGAGGCCCGCGCCGATGACACCGCCGATGGCGATCATCGAGAGATGGCGGTTCTTGAGACCTGCCTGGAGACCGTCGGAGGAGCCCGGTGTGTCCGGTCCGTTCGACCGGTCCGGCTTGCCGGGCTGGTGGCCCGGCTCGGCCAGAGTCGTCTGCGACGTCATGGATCGAATCCTTACGTTTTCGGATCACGCTGTGCGTGCCCAGCCGCCGAAGTGGGGTGCGGCAGCGAGTGATGCATTGAAGCTCGTCGAACCGTGGAAGCGGAACCCCCTCTTCCGAATCGTTGACCAGATCGTTGCCCGAGTGGCGTTGCACACACAGGGCCCGCACATGGAGTCCACACGCAGCTTCCGCCGCCGGCCGACCGGTCCGGGCGGACCCGGCCGGAGGGTCCCGACCCCGATGGCGCCTACCCGGCGACGCTCGTGCCACACTCGGAACATGCGCGTGTACCTCGGCTCGGACCATGCCGGCTATGAACTCAAGAACCACCTCGTCGAGTGGCTCACGGCCCAGGGCCACGAGGCCGTCGACTGTGGCCCCCACGTCTACGACGCCCAGGACGACTACCCGCCGTTCTGCCTGCGTGCCGCCGAGAAGACGGCCGCGGACCCGGACAGCCTCGGCATCGTGATCGGCGGCTCCGGCAACGGCGAGCAGATCGCCGCCAACAAGGTCAAGGGCGTGCGCGCCGCACTCGCCTGGAGCGAGCAGACCGCCGCGCTCGGCCGCGAACACAACAACGCCAATGTGGTCGCCATCGGTGGCCGGATGCACTCGGTGGAGGAGTCCACCAAGTTCGTCGAGATCTTCCTCGCCACTCCGTACTCGGGTGAGGAGCGTCACACCCGTCGCATCGAGATGCTGACGGCGTACGAGACGACCGGCGAGCTCCCCCCGATCCCGGCCCACCACCCGCAGCAGGGCTGACCGGCCTCCACCCCCGTGCCGCCGGTGCTCCCGGCGGCACCGTCGTTTCCCCGCGTCACCCCGTCGCCGCGTCCCCACGTCCCTACGTCACCGAGGAGAGTCGCCGCCGTGCCCGAGGGACACACGATCCACCGCCTCGCGGCGGACCACCGGGACAGGTTCGCCGGGCGGCCGGTGCGGGTGAGCAGCCCGCAGGGCAAGTTCTCCGACAGCGCCGCGCTGCTGGACGGCCGCACGTTCACCGGCGTCGACGCCCACGGCAAGCACCTCTTCCTCGGTTTCGAGGGCGCCGGCTGGGTCCACATCCACCTGGGTCTCTTCGGCAAGCTCGGCTTCGGTACGACCCCGGCCCCGCCGCCCACCGACACCGTCCGGCTGCGCCTGGTGACCGACGGCCACCACGCGGATCTGCGCGGCCCCACCACGTGCGCGCTGATCACCGACCCCGAGAAGCGCGCGATACACGACCGCCTCGGCCCGGACCCGCTGCGGACCGACGAGGACGGCGAGCGGGCCTGGCGGCGGATCTCCCGCAGCCGTATCACCGTCGCGGCGCTGCTGATGGACCAGAAGGTCATCGCGGGGGTCGGCAACGTCTACCGCGCGGAGGTGCTGTTCCGGCACGGGATCGACCCGTACCGCCTGGGCAGGGACCTCACGCGGGCGGAGTGGGGCGCGGTCTGGGCCGACCTGGTGGTGCTGATGCGCGAGGGCGTACGGAACAACCGGATCGACACGGTCCGCCCCGAGCACATGCCGGAGGCGATGGGGCGTCCGCCGCGCGTCGACGACCACGGCGGCGAGGTGTACGTGTACCGCAGGGCCCGGCATGCCTGTCACATCTGCGGCGGCGAGATCCGCACCGCCGACCTCGCCGCCCGCAACCTCTTCTGGTGCCCGGGCTGCCAGAAGGCCTAGAGAGCTCCTAGAACCCCCGCGGCAGCCACGGCGCCGTGTCGGACAGGAACGCCGGCGACGCCTCCGCCAGCGCGCCCGCCCGCAGCTCCCGTACCCGCCCGGCCAGCCCCAGCGAACTCAGCGACTCGCCGCCCAGATACGCCGAGCCCAACTCCCGTACCGAGAGCGCCAGATCGGCCGCGTCATCGGTCCGCCGGCACAAAGCGGCGCCCTTCTCGTCGGCCGTGAGCCGCCAACGCCCCGCGTTCCAGGGGCAGAACGCGTCCTCCACCTCGAACACCACGTCCAGCGGGCCCCGGTACGACCGGGCCTCCAGCGCCGCCCCCAGCTCCACCAGGCGCACATGGAGCGAATCGCGGACCCGGATGTTGCACCGCCGCACGTCCGACACCAGGTGCAGCACCGCGTCGTCGACCGGCCGGTTCCGGGCCACGATCGTCGTCATCAGGTCGATGTCGAAGACGAACCGCCACAGCGCCGCGTACGCCGCCGGGTCCAGGGCGGCCAGGTCGTTGACCACGACGGTGCCCTTGGGGCCGGCCGGCTCCCACTCCGGCTTGATGTGGTACGTCACATTGCCGACGATCTCCCCGTCCCGCTCCGCCAGCACGCACTGCTGCGCCGAGGAGCCCTGCCGACTGGAGACCGGGTCGACCATGGGCTTGCGCTCCCAGCCGGGCCCGTGGGCCGGGACGCCGGGACGGCCGGAGACCAGCTGCTCGTACACGCTCTCGCACGCCGCCATCGCCTCGTCCGGCTTCGCGTGGCGCAGCCGCACCTCGTCCGTGCCCGGCGGCACGTCCAGCCGGATCCGGTCCTTATCGATCGTCAGGGACATCTGCCGCGAGGCGGCGCCGTAGCCGAACCGGCCGTAGATCACCGGTTCCGAGGCCGTCAGTACGGCGATCGGCTCGCCCAGCGCGCGGATGTCGTCCAGCTGCCGGCGCATCATCGAGGTCAGCAGCCCGCGCCTGCGGTGGGTGGATGCGACGCTCACCATCGTGATCGCGGCGGCGGGCACCAGCGCCCCGCCCGGCACCGCGACCCGGAAGCTGAACGCCCCCGCCGTGCCGACCACGTCGTCACCGTCCCAGATGCCGAGTGACCGCTCGTGCTCGGTCAGCTGCTCGAACAGCTCGCGCTCCTCGGGAGTCTCCGGGTCCCCGCCGAACGCCAGCTCCAGACACTTGAACCATTGGTTCCATTCGGACGGTTGCAACACGCGAAGCTCAGTAGTCATGGGCCATGCCTATCAGGGGCATGGCGCCCGGTCGACCCGATTTCGAACGCATTGTCACGGGGTCCCCCTGCACCGGAGGCGGCCGGGTAGATAAGGTCCCCGCAATGGCCCGTCGCGCAGGAGCAGACTCGTACCCGGCCCGATTTCGGAAATCGGCGCACCGGGCACGCATCGCGCTGCGCAAATCCGGCGTCGACTACTTCCGCGGCGACGGATCGGACTGGATCGCACTGGCCGGTCTGCTGCTCACCATTCCGGCCATCACCTGCGCCACCCTGATGAATCCGGTGTGGTGCTCACCGGCCGCGCTCGTCCTGCCGATCGTCGCGGGCGGCCTGCTGCTGCGGCCGGCCAGCCTGCTGGGCCTGTACGCGACCGCCGCCACGGCCCTGATCGTGGAGTCGGTCGCACTGGGGCCGTACGGCGACGGCCCGGCCCGGGTGACCCCCGGCATCGTCCTGGTGGTCGCGGCCTGCGGCTTCTTCGGGCTGGTCCTCGCCCAGTTCCGGGCCAGGGTCGGGGTGCCGTGGCGACGCGGCGGCACCATGCTCTTCGACCTGCGCGAACGCATCAGGGTGCAGAGCGCCCTGCCCCGGCTGCCGCAGGGCTGGCACCGCGAGATGGCACTGCGCCCGGCGGGCGGTCAGTCCTTCTCCGGTGACTTCGTCGTTGCCGCCCGTACCAACGGCGGACGGACCCTGGAGGCCGTACTCACCGATGTCTCCGGCAAGGGCATGGACGCGGGCTCCCGCGCCCTGCTGCTGTCCGGCGCCTTCGGCGGCCTCCTCGGTTCGCTGCCCCCGCACGGCTTCCTCCCGGCGGCCAACGGCTATCTGCTGCGCCAGGACTGGGACGAGGGTTTCGCCACCTCGATCCATCTGGTCCTGGACCTCGAATCGGGCGACTACGAACTCCTCTCGGCGGGTCACCCGCCGGCCCTGCAGCTCCACTCGGGCAGTGGCCAGTGGGAGGAGAAGGTCGCGGAGGGCCCGCTGCTCGGGGTGTACGACGGGGCGCAGTTCGACGCGGTGAAGGGCTCGTTGGCCCCCGGCGACGTGCTGATGCTGTTCACGGACGGCCTGGTGGAGGCGTCCGACCGTGATATCGCGGAGGGCATCGACCGGCTGACCGGTGAGGCCGACCGCTATGTCGCCACCGGTTTCGAGGGCGCGGCCTGGCATCTGATCGAGGCATGCGCCAAGGACGTCAACGACGACCGGGCGCTGCTGCTGTTGTCGCGCAAATCCTGAACCATATGCAAACGGCATGAACCGGACATGCGTCAACGGGGATTGGTCCGTCACCGGAACGTGGGCGTCGACGTGTCCGGGTGCGAGGTGGGCCCCCGAGTCCGGACACGCCGGCTGTCGTCTCAGGCCGGGGCCGGGACCGAGGCATGCCCGGCGCCGCTGCCGCTGTCACTGTCTTCACCCCGGCCTCGCCCGCCCGGCAGGATGCGGGCCAGCCAGTGCGACCTTCCGGCGGCCAGCGGTGCGAGGACCGCGAGGACGAGTACGTATCCGGCGATGAACGGGGAGAGCCGTTCGTCCAGCCCCGCGGCCGCCGCCATCGTGGCGAGGATCAGGGCGAACTCGCCACGGGCCACCAGTGTGGTGGAGATGTTCGCCGTGGCCTGCGGGCCGAACGCGTACACCTTGGCGGCGGCAAGTCCGGCGAGGACATTCATGGCGAGGGTCACCGCGACGGCGGCCAGCACCGGCCACAGGACGGTCGGCAGATCGCCCGGGTTGATGGAGAGGCCGAAGGCGAAGAAGAAGATCGCACCGAAGGCGTCACGCAGCGGGTGGACCAGCTTGAGAATGCGCGTGCCGGAGGACGTACTGCCGAGCATCAGGCCGACCATGAAGGCGCCGATCGCGTCCGCGACCCCGAACCACTCCGAGACGCCCGCCACGAAGACCGCGGCGCCGAGGAAGGAGATGACGAGGAGCTCGTCGTCACGGGTGTTGATCAGCTTGCCGATGACCTTGGTGCCGAACCGGGCGGCCAGGGCGAGCAGCAGCAGGAAGCCGAAGGCCTTTCCGCCGTCGACCGCCGCGGCGGAGAGGCTGTCGGCGCCCGACAGGATCGGCTGGAGGGCGGCCAGATAGAGGGCGAGGAACACGTCCTCGACGACGATGATGCCGAGGATCGGTTTGGTCTCCGGATTGCCGATACGGCCCAGGTCGACCAGGACCTTGGTGACGATGGCCGACGACGAGATGCCGAGCACGCCGGCGAGGACCAGAGCTTCGGACGTGCCCCAGCCCAGCGCGAAGCCGAAGCCGAGCCCGGCGCCGACGTTCAGGGCGAGATAGGTGCCACCGGCGAGCGCCATCTTGCGGCCGCCGGCCTTGAGGTCGTCGAGATGGAATTCGAGGCCGAGGTAGAAGAGCAGCAGAACCAGGCCGAGTGCCGAGAGCATCTCCAGGTCGTGCGGGTCGGCGACGAGCACGATGCCGGGCGTGTGCGGGCCGAGCAGGATTCCGGCCAGGATGAACAGGGGGATGGTCGGCAGTCCGATGCGGCTGCCGACGCGGGCGAGAACGGCGGCGGCGAGGAAGGCGCCGCCCATGGCGATGAGCGTGTCTGCGTGTCCGATGAGCCTGATCCTTCGATGGGTCAAGAGAGCGTCAAGAAATCGTCAGTAATTAGTTTACCGAACGATTGACGTTGAAACTATGACCGCTCTGTATCCCCCTCTGTACCCCTTCTGAATCCGCCGGGGTGCTCCCCGCGGTGGCCCCCGAGGTCTGCCTGCCCCCGGAACCACCTGGGGTTTGCCCCACCCCCGATCCGCCAGCAGCCGCCATGGTCCGGACCCGCTGGTGATCCGTACGTTCGAGGTATCGGCCGGACGACCGGCCGACGAACAACGGAAGGCGGACACCATGGGGCTGCGACGCACCAAGCAGGGCGCGCAGGACAGGCAGTACACGGCGGACATCCACCAGGGGCCCGGCCCCTCGGACCTTGCCGTGGAACTGCGAGGCGTCCGCAGGCAGTACGGCCGCGGCGGCTGTGCCGTCCACGCCCTGAGGGGCATCGACCTCGCCCTCCCGCGCGCCAGTTTCACCGCCGTCATGGGCCCCTCCGGCTCGGGAAAGTCGACCTTCCTGCAGTGCGCGGCCGGACTCGACCGCCCCACCGAAGGCTCCGTACGCCTCGGCGGCACCGAGATCACCGGCATGAGCGAGAACCGGCTCACCGAGCTGCGCCGCACCCGCCTCGGCTTCGTCTTCCAGGCCTTCAATCTGCTCCCGTCCCTCACGGTCGAGCAGAACGTCGTCCTGCCCATGCGCCTGGCCGGACAGCGCACCGGCTCCGCCCGCAGCCGCCGCGCAGCCGCCGAGATGCTCACCCGGGTCGGCCTCGGCGACAAGGGTGCGCGCCGCCCCGGCCAGCTCTCCGGCGGCCAGCAGCAGCGCGTCGCCGTCGCCCGCGCCCTGGTCACCCGGCCCGATGTGATCTTCGCCGACGAGCCGACCGGCGCCCTCGACACCACCACCGCCGCCGAGATCCTCGCCCTGCTCCGCAACGCGGTGGACAGCCTCGGCGCCACCGTCGTGATGGTCACCCACGACCCGGCCGCCGCCGCCTACGCCGACCAGGTGCTCTTCCTCGCCGACGGCGCGATCGCCGGCAGCCTGCCGCGCGCCGGCGCCGCACAGATCGCCGCCCGGATGACCGCGCTGACCGCGCGCACCGCCCCCGCCCACGCAGGAGCAGCAGCCTGATGTTCACCCCGCACATCCCGAACGGCCTCGCCCGCGCGGCCGTCCGCTTCAAACCCTCGTCGTTCGTCGGGACCTTCGTCGCGCTCCTGCTGGCCGCGGCCGTCGTCTCCGCCTGCGGCATCCTGACGGAGACCAGCCTGCGCGCCTCCGTACCCGCGGACCGCTACGCGAAGGCCCCCGTGGTGGTCGCCGCCGACCAGAAGATCCATCTGAAGTCCGGCAGCGGCGACAGCGCGGAGGAGACCGACGTACTCCTCCCGGACACCGCACGGCTGCCCGAATCCCTGGTGGCGAAGGCCGCCTCGGCACCCGGCGCGGCCACCGCGATCGGGGACGTCGGCTACTCCGTACGACACGACAACACCCCCCTCACCGCGCACGGCTGGGGCTCCACCGCCCTCACCGGCACGCGGCTGGTCACCGGCACCGCGCCCCGGACCGGCGAGGCCGTCGTCCCGGCCGGCACCGAGAGCCGGGTCGGCGACACCGTCACCCTCGACACACCCGCCGGCGTACGGGAGTTCCGGGTGTCGGGCACCACCGCCACCGACGCCACCGTCTGGTTCGCCGACCGGCAGGCCGTACAGCTCTCCGGCCACCCCGGCCGGGTCGACGCCATCGCCGTGCTCGCCGACCGCGGCATCGCCACCGACACCCTCGCCGGCCAGGTCCGCGAGGCCGTCGGCCACACCGCGACCGCCCGGGTCCACACCGGTGACGACCGGGGTGCCGTCGAGACCCCGGCCCTCGCGGGTACCAAGGAACTCCTCCTCGGACTCGGCCTCTCCTTCGGCGGCGTCGCCACCATGGTCGCCGTCTTCACCGCCGCCGGCACGGTCGCCCTCTCCGTGGGCCAGCGCAGCCGCGAGTTCGCCCTGCTGCGCGCCATCGGGGCCACCCCGCGCCAGCTGCGCCGCACCATCGCCACCGAGTCCCTGCTCGTCGCCCCGCTCGCCGGAGCGCTCGGCTGCCTGCCCGGGGCCGCCCTGGCCAAGTGGTGGTTCGGGCAATTGCAGGACCGGGGAGCGGTCCTCGACAGCGTCGCCCTGCACATCTCCTGGCTGCCGCTGACCATCGCGGCCGCCACCACCATGCTCACCGCGCTCGGCGCCGGCTACCTCGCCGCACGGCGCCCCGCCAAGCTGAAGCCGGGACTCGCCCTCGCCCAGACAGCCGTGGAACGCGCCGCGTTCGGCGTGATCCGCACCCCGCTCGGCATCGCCGCCCTCGTCGGCGGCGCGGTCCTCGCCGGAGTCGCGGCCTCCTCGTCCGGCGACGACTCGGCGAACGCCGCCCTCGGCGTCGTCATGCTCTTCATGGTCGCGGTCGGGCTGCTCGGCCCGGTGATCGCCCGGATCTGCGCCGCCGTCATCGGCCTCCCGCTGCGCGCCGCCGGCGCGTCGGGCTCACTGGCCGCCGCCAACTCCCGTACCAACTCCCGCCGGCTGGCCTCCGCGATCACCCCGATCGTGCTCGCCATGGCCTTCTCGTCGACGCTCGTCTTCATGCAGACCAGCCAGGAACGGGTGACCGCACACCAGCAGCGCGACGCGATCACCGCCGACCACATCGTCACCGCCCCGGCGGGACTCGGCTCCGACGCGACCGAACGGGCCGCCGCCACCCCCGGCGTCTCCACCGCGGTCGGGCTGCTCCGCGGCTCCGTTCTGGTGCCCGGCGGCGGGGGCGTGCAGCTGCAGAGCGCCCCCGTCCAGGGCGTCATCGGCTCCGGCGAGGAGCTCGCCGAGGTCCAGGACCTCGACGTCAGGACCGGCTCCCTCACCGGTCTGCGGCCCGGGACCGTCGCCGTCGACACCACGCTCGCCGACACGGCGGACCTGCGCACCGGAGACCGGCTCGCCCTGCGGCTGCCGGATGGCACCAAGGCGAACCCGAAGGTCGTCGCGGTCTACGGACGCGGCCTCGGCACCAGCCTCCTCACCTTCCCCGCGGCCGACCTGAAGACCCACATGACCTCGCCGTACGCCACCGACATCCTGGTACGGGCCACCCCCGCCGCCGCCCGGAAGCTCACCGCGCTCGGCACCGTCACCGACTCCTCCGGCTACGCCGCGGCCCAGGACAAGGACCGCGAGCTCAACGCCTGGGCCAACACCGTCATGGCCGCGGTCCTCGGCGGATTCGCCGCGATCGCCGCCGTCAACACCCTGGTGATGACCGTCCTCGACCGCCGCCGCGAACTGACCATGCTGCGCCTGGTCGGCTCCACCCGCAGTCAGGTCATGGGCATGATCCGCTGGGAGGCGCTGCTGGTCACGGTGGCCGGCGCCGCGCTCGGCACCGGCATCGCCATGGCCACGCTCTTCCCGATGATGCGGGGCCTGACCGGCGAGTCGCCGTACATCCCGCCGGTCCTGTACGGGAGCTTCGTCGCCGCGACCGTCGGCCTCGGCCTCCTCGCCATGGTCGTCCCGGCCCGCGCCGCCCTGCGCGGAACGGAAGCCCGTTCGTAGAGTCGGACCATGACCGAGCCGCACGCACACCTGACCCTGGCCGAAGTCGAGGCGATCGCCCGCGAGGCCCACGCCGAGCAGCGGGACAAGGCGGGACGCCCGTACACCGAACACCTCGCCGCCGTCGCCGAGGGGGTACGGACCAGGGGCGGCAGCGACGAACAGATCGCCGCGGCCTGGCTGCACGACGCCGTCGAGGACGACGCGCTGTCGGAGGAATGGCTGGCCGGCGCCGCGCTGCCTCAGGAGGTCAAGGACATGGTCCTCGCCGTCACCAAACGTGACGGCGAGGACCTCGGTTCGTACACCCGGCGCATCCTCGACACCCCGGGCGCCCTGCTGATCAAGGAGTCCGACCTGGCACACAACGCCGACCCGGCCCGCCTCGCCGTGCTGGAACCGGCGACCCGTACCCGACTGGCCGAGAAGTATGCGCAGGTACGGGGGTTGCTCGGGCTCACCCTGGGCGAATCGCCCGTCGAGCAATCGGTTCAAGCCAACACGGCGAAGGACTGATCCACTCGGATCAGAGTCTGGACGCGGCGCGCCGGAACGCCCAGTTCATGTCCGGCTCGGTCACCGGGCGCAGCACCCGCCGTACCGGCGGCGTACACATCAGCGTCACCGCACCGGCCGCGACCAGTGAGTCGAGGACCAGGCCGCCGGGCGTCGAGAGCCATGCGTAGGTGTCGAACACCCCGGCGTATCCGGCGCCCTTGATCAGGAATCCGTGCAGCAGATAGCCGCAGATCGTTCCGGAGCCGAGCACGGTGAACCACATGTGGCGGCGCGGCACCCAGGACAGGAACCCGATGGTGAGCAGCAGCGCACAGCCGAACATCGCCAGCGTCATCACGGCACCGGACCACCACGGGGCGCCCATCTCGGGCGCGCTGTTGCTGCGGTAGAACCAGCCCAGCTGCATCCGCGGCGCCGCCCAGTACGCGAACAGCAGGGCCCCGGCGAACAGCGGGAGCGCCAGCATCCGCACCTCACGCCGGCGGACCAGTTGGAAATGCTCGGGCTTCAGCTGGAGTCCCAGCACGAAGAACGGCAGGAACTGCAGAACACGCTGGAGATCGAGATCGTCACCGATCGCCGGGGAGAAAGAGGCGAGCACGGCGATGAAGAGCGCCACGGGAAGTGGATGGCGCAGCGCCTGCCACAGCGGTGTGGTGATCCGCCAGATGAACAGCGCGATCAGGAACCAGGTGAGATACCAGGGGTCGGTCAGGCTGATCGGCTGATCGGGCGAGTCGTCCGCGTACCGCTTGAACAGTGAATACGCCGTCTCGAACACCACATAGGGCACGGCGACGCCGGTGACCAGGCGTTTTACCTTGGCGGCGGACATGTCGAACGAGCGGGAGAAATAGCCGGAGATGATGATGAACGCCGGCATGTGAAAGGTGTACGCCACCATGTACAGCGCACGGGCGGTCCGGCTGCCGTCCATCACCGGTTCCCACGAGTGCGCCACCGCGACGAGCACGATGGCCAGATATTTGACGTTGTCGAAGTAGGCGTCACGCTTCTTCGCCTGCGCAGCGGCCGGAGGCTTGTTCGCCACCGGTCCGGGGGGTGCCGCGGTGGCAGTCATCGTCCCTTGGCGTCTGGGCTCCGACTCCCGGGTCGCCGGTGGGAGCGGGGCCCTCTGAAATACGTTCGGAGCGTGGAACATCTAAAGCACCTTAGACGCCACGATTGCAATTCGTAAAACCGCCCAGAGATATTGCATGTCCGCGTCCAATCAAAAGCGAAACCGCCAAAAACCGCCCACTATGCCCGACTTCATCCCCCTTAAATGGGGCATATCGTCAAGCGGTTGGGGGGGATGAATTTCATCGCACTGGAGCCTTGGAATTGCATGTGAATGAAGTGTGTGGATATGGGAACCGTCACATTCGCAAGCTGTTGTGATTATTTGATTCACAGGTCACTCGCAGATGTGCAGAGCCTTGGCGGGGCCCTGTGTCACCCCTTGTGCGGCCGTGCGCCCCCGGGCGCACGCGGGGCGCAAGGATGGCGCGATCCCGTCCGTTCGATCCGTCACCTGGCAGCGACCACGGGGGAGTTGGTGGCACGATGGACGGAACGGAGGAGTGCTCGGCCGCACACCTCCGGGCCGGCAAGGCGGACCGACCAAGGGTGTGATCAGTTGTGGCCATTTCACTGTCTGTGGTGCTGATGTTGGCGATCATCCTGGTGGTCCTGATCCGAGGCGGCTCCATCAAGGCCGGACCCGCGATCGTCGCGGTGCTCTTCGGCTTCTTCCTGGCATCGACCGGCATGGCTCCGTCGATAAACAGGTTCATGAACTCGATAGCGGAGACCATCAACCAGATCACCTTCTGATCCGGCCGGGCCGGCGCCCGCGCTCCGGCGCGAGAGGCCCGGCCAGGACGCGGGCAGGACGCAGCCGGAACGCAAAGGGCCCGGTCCGACGAGGAATTCGTCGGACCGGGCCCAAGCATGGAGCGGGCGACGGGAATCGAACCCGCGTAGCTAGTTTGGAAGACTAGGGCTCTACCATTGAGCTACGCCCGCAAGCACCGCACCGCAGGTCCGGGGACCGGCGGCAACGAGAAGCATCCTAGCGGGTCGCGGGCGCTGCCCGCACACCCGATTGCGGTCACCCGGTGTCGCGTTCGGTGCCGCCCGCGGAAAGCGGCTGATGCACTGCCCGTCTGCATGTACCCTACGTGTCGCACCGACGGGGTGTGGCGCAGCTTGGTAGCGCGTCCGCTTTGGGAGCGGAAGGTCGTCGGTTCGAATCCGGCCACCCCGACCATCGGCAAGATCGCAGACCACCGGCAGCATTGTGGGAGTCCGTCTCCTTGCCGTTACTATGCAAAATGCGTGCCCGTGTGTCTGATGTACCGGGCTCGGTCCGCGAAGCCGCCTCCCGTGCGGCGGAGCAGAACCCCAAGAAGTCAGCCACAAGGAGACCGAACCGTGAAGAGCGCCGTGGAGACCCTGAACCCGACCCGGGTTCGGCTCACTGTCGAGGTGCCCTTCGAGGAGCTCAAGGACAGCCTCGACGCGGCGTACAAGAAGATCAACCAGCAGGTCACGGTGAAGGGCTTCCGCAAGGGCAAGATCCCCGCCCGGGTCATCGACCAGCGGTTCGGCCGTGGTGCGGTGCTGGAGGAGGCCGTCAACGACGCCCTCCCGAAGTTCTACACCGAGGCTGTCAACGAGGGCGAGCTCAACGTCCTCGGTCAGCCCGAGGTCGACATCACCGAGCTGAAGGACGGCGAGCTGCTGGCCTTCACCGCCGAGGTTGACGTACGCCCCGAGATCGAGATTCCGGACTACTCCGGCATCGAGGTCACCGTTGACGCCCTCGAGGTCAGCGACGAGGACGTCGAGAAGGCCGTGGAGCAGCTCCGCGAGCGCTTCGCCTCCACCAACCCGGTCGAGCGCGCCGCCGCCGAGGGCGACGTCGTGACGATCGACCTGCAGGCCGAGGTCGACGGCGAGGTCCTGGAGGACGGCGTGGCCGAGGGTGTCTCGTACACCATCGGTTCCGGCGAGCTCCTCGACGGCATCGACGCCGCCGTCACCGGCCTGGAGGCGGGTGGCGAGGCCACCTTCACCTCCGAGCTGAAGGGCGGCTCGGCCGAGGGCAAGGAGGCCGAGGTCACCGTCAAGGTCACCGCCGTCGCCGCCCGTGAGCTCCCCGAGCTGGACGACGAGTTCGCCCAGATGGCGAGCGAGTTCGACACCCTCGACGAGCTGAAGACGGACAGCCGCAAGCGCCTCGAGAACACCAAGCAGTTCGACCAGGCCACCCAGGCCCAGGAGCGCGTCCTCGACGAGCTGCTGAAGCTGGCCGAGGTCCCGATCCCGGAGAAGCTGCTCGCGGACGAGGTCCAGACCCGCAAGCACAACCTGGAGCACCACCAGCTCGGTCAGATGGGTCTGACCCTCGACAAGTACCTGGAGATCCAGGGCAAGACGGTCGAGGAGTTCGATGCCGAGACCTCCGAGCAGGCGATCAAGGGCATCAAGACCCAGTTCATCCTGGACGAGATCGTCAACAAGGAGAAGCTGAACGTCAACCAGGAGGAGCTCACCGAGCACCTCATGCGGCGCGCTGCTTCCTCCGGCATGAGCCCCGACCAGTTCGCCCAGGCTGTCGTCGAGGGCGGCCAGGTGCCGATGCTCGTCGGCGAGGTCGCCCGCGGCAAGGCGCTGGCCGTGGTCGTCGAGGCCGCCAAGGTCGTCGACACCAACGGTGAGGTCGTCGAGCTGGAGGACGACGAGGAGGAGGCCATCGAGACGGTCGAGGCCGTCGATGGTGCCGCCGAGGCCGTTGCCGAGGTCACCGAGGAGAAGACCGAGGCCTGAGCCTCGCGCTGAACCCGTACGACGGGCTCCGGACGCTGTGCGTTCGGAGCCCGTCGTCGTATGGCGTACGGTGCCCCACAACCCTTGTGCGGACTGCGGAGCTTGCGCTCCCAGCGAACAGTTGCGGAAGCGGGATGGCGTTGTCCTACCTGCGCGTTAGGGTCCATGAATAGGAAGGGCAGGGGAGTCCCCGCCCACCCGGTACGAAGACGCTGAGACGGCCGGAGCCGTCAGAGACGAGCAGGTGGATACGTGACGAATCTGATGCCCTACGCCGCCGGAGAGCCGTCCCTCGGTGGAGGCCTCGGTGACCAGGTCTACAGCCGACTGCTCGGCGAGCGCATCATCTTCCTCGGTCAGCAGGTCGACGATGAGATCGCCAACAAGATCACGGCGCAGCTGCTTCTCCTTGCCGCCGAGCCGGACAAGGACATCTACCTCTACATCAACAGCCCCGGCGGTTCGGTGACGGCCGGCATGGCGGTCTACGACACCATGCAGTACATCCCGAACGACGTGGTCACCATCGGTATGGGCATGGCGGCCTCGATGGGCCAGTTCCTGCTCACCGGCGGCACCGCGGGCAAGCGGTTCGCGCTCCCGAACACCGACATCCTCATGCACCAGGGTTCGGCCGGCATCGGCGGTACTGCCTCGGACATCAAGATCCAGGCCCAGTACCTGCTGCGCACCAAGCAGCGGATGGCGGAGATCACCGCCCGCCACTCCGGCCAGACGGTCGAGACGATCATCCGCGACGGCGACCGCGACCGCTGGTACACCGCGGAGGAGGCCAAGGCGTACGGCCTCATCGACGAGATCATCACGATCGCATCGGGCGTTCCGGGCGGCGGCGGCACCGGCGCCTGATCCGGTACCCACCGGATCCGGTTCCACCGCCCCGCGCACCTCTCGTACGCCGAGACACCCAGCCACAGAACGCCACCAGGATGGTGAACACCCACATGAACAACTTCCCCGGCGCCTCCGCGAGCGGCCTCTACACCGGCCCGCAGGTGGACAACCGCTACATCGTGCCGCGCTTCGTGGAGCGCACCTCGCAGGGCGTGCGTGAGTACGACCCGTACGCGAAGCTCTTCGAGGAGCGCGTGATCTTCCTCGGCGTGCAGATCGACGACGCCTCCGCCAACGACGTCATGGCGCAGCTGCTGTGCCTGGAGTCGATGGACCCGGACCGGGACATCTCGATCTACATCAACAGCCCCGGCGGCTCGTTCACCGCGCTCACCGCGATCTACGACACGATGCAGTTCGTGAAGCCGGACATCCAGACGGTCTGCATGGGCCAGGCGGCCTCCGCCGCGGCCGTGCTGCTCGCCGCGGGTACGCCCGGCAAGCGGATGGCACTGCCCAACGCCCGTGTACTGATCCACCAGCCGTCCTCGCAGACCGGCCGTGAGCAGCTCTCCGACCTGGAGATCGCGGCCAACGAGATCCTGCGGATGCGCACCCAGCTGGAGGAGATGCTGGCCAAGCACTCCACCACGCCGATCGACAAGATCCGCGACGACATCGAGCGCGACAAGATCCTGACCGCCGAGGACGCCCTCGCCTACGGTCTCGTCGACCAGATCGTGTCGACCCGCAAGCAGGCGGCCACGGCCGTCTGAGATCGGCCTTCACCCCTTGGCACGGCGAGTTCACACCGCATCGGCGGTGTGAACCGTGCCAAGGGGGGCCCGAACGGGGGGCAAGGCAAGGTACCGTCGGATAGAGGCACCAGGAGCCGCTGAACCAAGCTGCTCCCAGGCGAAGGGGAAGCACCTCGTGGCACGCATCGGTGATGGCGGCGACCTGCTCAAGTGCTCGTTCTGCGGAAAGAGCCAGAAGCAGGTGAAGAAGCTCATCGCGGGACCCGGTGTGTACATCTGCGACGAGTGCATCGAACTCTGCAACGAGATCATCGAGGAGGAACTCGCGGAGACCTCCGAGGTGCGGTGGGAGGAACTTCCCAAGCCGCGCGAGATCTACGAGTTCCTCGAGGGGTACGTCGTCGGGCAGGAGCCCGCGAAGAAGGCCCTCTCGGTCGCTGTGTACAACCACTACAAGCGGGTCCAGGCGGGCGAGAACGGCGGCGCGCAGGGCCGGGACGACGCCATCGAGCTGGCCAAGTCCAACATCCTGCTGCTGGGCCCCACGGGCTCCGGCAAGACGCTTCTCGCGCAGACCCTGGCCCGTATGCTCAACGTCCCGTTCGCCATCGCCGACGCGACGGCGCTGACGGAGGCCGGCTATGTCGGCGAGGACGTCGAGAACATCCTGCTGAAGCTGATCCAGGCTGCGGACTACGACGTCAAGAAGGCCGAGACCGGGATCATCTACATCGACGAGATCGACAAGGTCGCCCGCAAGAGCGAGAACCCGTCGATCACCCGCGATGTCTCCGGTGAGGGCGTCCAGCAGGCCCTGTTGAAGATCCTGGAGGGCACCACCGCCTCCGTACCGCCGCAGGGCGGCCGGAAGCACCCGCACCAGGAGTTCATCCAGATCGACACGACGAACGTGCTGTTCATCGTGGGCGGTGCCTTCTCCGGTCTGGAGAGGATCATCGAGTCGCGGGCGGGTGCCAAGGGCATCGGCTTCGGCGCGACGATCCGCTCCAAGCGGGAGATCGAGGCGAGCGACCAGTTCCAGGAGGTCATGCCGGAGGACCTGGTGAAGTTCGGGATGATCCCGGAGTTCATCGGCCGGCTGCCCGTCCTCACCTCGGTCCACAACCTGGACCGTGAGGCACTGCTGCAGATCCTCGTCGAGCCGCGCAACGCGCTGGTGAAGCAGTATCAACGACTGTTCGAACTCGACGGTGTCGAGCTGGACTTCGACCGCCCGGCCCTGGAGGCCATCGCCGACCAGGCGATCCTGCGCGGCACCGGCGCGCGTGGTCTGCGGGCCATCATGGAGGAGGTCCTCCAGTCCGTGATGTACGAGGTGCCGTCCCGCAAGGACGTCGCCCGCGTCGTCATCACGGCGGACGTCGTCCGCAACAACGTGAACCCGACCCTGGTCCCGCGCGAGCCGCGGACGATCGGCAAGGGTGATGACGGGCGGCACGAGAAGTCCGCGTAGCGGTTCGTGAACGCAAGGGGCGCCCGGCCAGGTGGACTGGCCGGGCGCCCCTTTTGCCGTTCTGTGCTTGCTACTTGGCCTCGACGCGGATCTCGTTGCGGAGATCCGTCGTGAGCTTGACCGCAGTGTCCTTGTCCACGTTCTTGGTGACGTCGCCGGGGGACACCATCGCCATGGTGCTGAAGTCCGACCAGGCGCAGAACCAGTCGGTCTTCTCCTTGCCGGTCTTGGCGTCCTTGGCCTTGGCGGCCTGGCACTTCATGATGCCGTTCTTGAAGCCGGAGGGAGACACCTCCTCCGGTTCGCCGAGCAACTCGGTGTCGTTCTTCGAGTTCTCGGACGCGCTCTTCTTCAGCGTGGCAAAGAATGTGTCCAGCGCCTTGGCCGGGTCCTTGACCTTGCCGTACGCGCCGAGATAGGTGATGTTCTTCGCCGTGGCGATGTCGGGCATGGTGCTCGGGTCGCTGGGGTCGTAGTTGCTGAGATCCGCGGTCGAGTAGATGCCGGTGACGGTCTTGCCGTTCTCGATGCCGCTGGACGTCAGTTCCTTCGTGGTCTTGTCGTCCTGCTTCACGCCCGAGTTGTCACCGCCGAAGCGGTTGTACTCGCCCAGCACCTTCGCCGGCGTGGTCAGCTTGTGCGGCCCGTCGTCGCTGAGCGTGTCACCACTCCCGCCTGACGTCAGGAAGTACACCCCGCCCGCGATGACCGCCAGTGCCACGACCGCGCCGCCGATGATCAGGCCGGTCTTTTTCTTCGGCTGGGCCGGGGGGAACGGGGGCTGGCCGCCGTATGCCTGCTGGCCGCCGTAAGGGGGCGTGGGCGGCTGCTGGCCGTACGGGCCCGGCTGCTGGGCCTGTGGGTAGCCGTAGCCCGGCTGGGGCTGCTGCGGCGGGACACCCTGGGGGGCCTGCTGGGGGTACCCGTAACCGGGCTGGCCCTGCGGCGGACCCTGGGGCGGCTGGCCGCCGTACAGGCCCGGCTGCTGGCCGTACGGGCCAGGCTGGCCTTGCGGCTGCTGCCCGTACGGGTCGGGCTGGCCCTGCGGCGGCTGGCCACCGTACGGTCCGGGCTGGCCCTGCGGAGGCTGCCCGCCGTACGGGCCCGGCTGGTTGTAGCTCATCTGCGGTGTCCCCTGTTCGGAAATGCTCATCGGAATGCTTATGCGTTCCGAACATCCTGGCGGAAGGTCCACCGCCGCGGAGCACCGGGAGTGACACCGTTACCGAACAAACCGGTTTCAGTGCATGACTGTGACGGCCCTAAACTGTCCCCCGTGACCGAGAACACTCAGCAGACGCCAGCCAGCAACCCCGAACTGCCGACCCAGTACGCACCGGCCGAGGTAGAGGGGAAGCTGTATGAGCGCTGGGTAGAACGTGGTTACTTCGAAGCCGACGAGCACAGCGAGAAGCCGCCGTACTCCATCGTCATCCCGCCGCCGAATGTCACGGGCAGCCTGCACCTGGGGCATGCCTTCGAGCACACGCTGATCGACGCCCTCGTCCGGCGCAAGCGCATGCAGGGCTTCGAGGCGCTGTACCAGCCAGGAATGGACCACGCCGGCATCGCCACCCAGAACGTCGTCGAGCGTGAGCTCGGCAAGGAGGGCAAGTCCCGCCACGACCTGGGCCGCGAGGCGTTCGTCGAGCGCGTCTGGAAGTGGAAGAACGAGTCCGGCGGCCAGATCTCCGGCCAGATGCGCCGGCTCGGCGAGGGCGTCGCCTGGTCCCGTGAGCGCTTCACCATGGACGAGGGCCTGTCCACCGCCGTCCAGACCGTCTTCAAGAAGATGTACGACGACGGGCTGATCTACCGCGCCGAGCGCATCATCAACTGGTGCCCGCGCTGTCTGACCGCGATCTCGGACATCGAGGTCGAGTACCAGGACGACGACGGCGAGCTCGTCTCCATGACGTACGGGGAGGGCGACGACACCATCGTCGTCGCCACGACCCGCGCCGAGACGATGCTCGGTGACACCGCGGTCGCCGTCCACCCCGACGACGAGCGCTACAAGCACCTGGTCGGCAAGCAGATCAAGCTGCCGCTGACCGGCCGCACGATCCCCGTCGTCGCCGACCACCACGTCGACCCGGAGTTCGGCACCGGCGCCGTGAAGGTCACGCCCGCCCACGACCCGAACGACTTCGAGATCGGCAAGCGCCACGACCTGCCGTTCCTCACGGTCATGGACGAGCGCGCGGTCATCACCGTCCCCGGCCCGTTCGAGGGACTCGACCGCCTGGAGGCCCGGTCCGCCATCGTCGGCGCGCTGCGCGCCGAGGGCCGGATCGTCGCCGAGAAGCGTCCGTACCTCCACTCCGTCGGCCACTGCTCGCGCTGCAAGACCACCATCGAGCCGCGCCTGTCCCTCCAGTGGTGGGTCAAGGTCGCCCCGCTCGCCAAGGCGGCCGGTGACGCCGTCCGCGACGGCAGCGTCAAGATCCACCCGCAGGAGATGGAGAAGCGGTACTTCGACTGGGTCGACAACCTCCACGACTGGACGATCTCGCGCCAGCTCTGGTGGGGCCACCGCATCCCCGTCTGGTACGGCCCGAACGGCGAGGTCGTCTGCGTCGGACCGGACGACGAGGTCCCCACGGGCGAGGGCTGGACGCAGGACAGCGATGTCCTGGACACCTGGTTCTCCTCCGGCCTGTGGCCGTTCTCCACGCTCGGCTGGCCGGAGCAGACCGACAGCCTCGCGAAGTTCTACCCGAACTCCGTCCTGGTCACCGGCTACGACATCCTCTTCTTCTGGGTCGCCCGGATGATGATGTTCGGTCTGTACGTCAACGACGGCACCCCGCCGTTCGAGACCATCGTTCTGCACGGCATGGTCCGTGACGAGTTCGGCAAGAAGATGTCGAAGTCGTTCGGCAATGTCGTCAACCCGCTGGACTGGATGGACAAGTACGGCTCCGACGCGCTGCGCTTCACCTTGGCGCGCGGTGCCAACCCGGGCACCGACGTCCCGATCGGTGAGGAGTGGGTCCAGGGTTCCGCCAAGTTCGCCAACAAGATCTGGAACGCCACCCGCTTCGCCCTGATGAACGGTGCCACGATCGAGGGCGAACTGCCGTCCGCCGACGAGATGTCGGTGACCGAGCGGTGGATCCTGTCCCGGCTCAACAAGACCGTCGCCGAAGTCGACGCGTACTACGACGACTTCCAGTTCTCCAAGCTCAGCGAGGCACTCCGGCACTTCGCCTGGGACGAGGTCTTCGACTGGTACGTCGAGCTGTCCAAGACCACGTTCTTCGCGGGCGGCAAGCCGGCCGAGGTCTCGGGCCGGGTCCTCGGTGAGGTCCTCGACGTGATGCTGCGGCTGCTGCACCCGGTCGTCCCGTTCGTCACGGAGACGCTCTGGACCGCGCTCACCGGCCGGGAGTCCGTCGTCATCGCCGACTGGCCGACCGACTCCGGCTTCCGCGACGACGCCGCCGAGCAGGAGATCGAGCTCGTCCAGCAGGTCGTCACCGAGGTCCGCCGGTTCCGCTCCGACCAGGGCCTGCAGCCCGGCCAGAAGGTCCCGGCCGAGCTCACCCTGACCGGTACGGCGCTCGCCCCGCACGAGGCGGCCATCCGTCAGCTGCTGCGCCTGCAGCCCGCCGGCGACGGCTTCCACGCCACCGCGTCGCTGCCGGTCGCGGGGGCCGTCGTCGCCCTCGACCTGTCCGGCACGATCGACGTCGAGGCCGAGCGCAAGCGCCTGACGAAGGACCTGGGCGCTGCCGAGAAGGAGAAGGCCCAGGCCAACGGTAAGCTCTCCAACGAGGCGTTCCTCGGCAAGGCCCCGGACAACGTGGTCGACAAGATCCGTGGCCGGCTCGCCAAGGCCGAGGCGGACATCGAGCGGATCACCAACCAGCTGGCGAACCTGCCACAGGGCTGATCACCCGCTGAGGGCGAAGCCCCCGCATTCCCGCTGCCGGGAGTACGGGGGCTTCGACCGTCCCCGCGCACGGTCAGGACTCCGGTGACCGGGCGCTGCGCGCGATGTCCGTGTCCATCCGTAGACTGGCCCCGTGAGTGAGCCCCGCCCTTCCGACCGGCACGACGCCTCCGATCCCGACGAGACCTTCGCGGAGATCGTCGACGAAGCGACCCAGCGCGACCCCGACCTGGCGGTGATCGAGGCCGGGAGCCGTACCCTGCGCACCCGCTCGGGACCGCCGCAGGGCCAGGACGTCCCCGTCCGCCCCGCCGACCCCGAGGTGGACAAGGCGCTTCGCGCGGTGGAGCAGGAGCTCGCCGGGCGCTGGGGCGAGACCAAGCTGGAGCCTTCCGTCGCGCGCATCGCCGCGCTGATGGATGTGCTCGGCGAGCCCCAGCGCGCGTACCCCTCGATCCACATCACCGGGACCAACGGCAAGACGAGCACGGCCCGCATGATCGAGGCGCTGCTCGGCGCCTTCGACCTGCGCACCGGCCGCTACACCTCGCCGCACGTCCAGTCGATCACCGAGCGGATCAGCCTGGACGGTGCCCCGATGGACCCCGAGCGGTTCATCGAGGCGTACCAGGACATCAAGCCGTACGTGGAGATGGTCGACGCCCAGCAGCCGTACCGGCTCTCCTTCTTCGAGGTGCTGACGGGCATGGCGTACGCGGCCTTCGCCGACACGCCGGTCGATGTCGCCGTCGTGGAAGTCGGCATGGGCGGCAGCTGGGACGCGACGAACGTCATCGACGCCTCGGTCGCCGTCGTCACCCCCATCTCGCTCGACCACACCGACCGGCTCGGCGCCACGCACGCCGAGATCGCCGGTGAGAAGGCCGGGATCATCAAGCAGGGCGCCACGGTCATCCTGGCGCAGCAGCCGGTGGACGCCGCGCAGGTCATGCTGAAGAAGGCCGTCGAGGTCGATGCCACGGTCGCCCGCGAGGGCATGGAGTTCGGTGTCGTCTCCCGCGAGATCGCCGTCGGCGGACAGCTGCTGACGCTGCGCGGCCTCGGCGGCGAGTACACAGAGATCTTCCTCCCGCTGTACGGCGCCCACCAGGCGCACAACGCGGCGGTGACGCTCGCCGCAGTGGAGGCTTTCTTCGGGATCGGCGCCGAGCAGCCCGGCGCACTCGACATCGACACGGTCCGCCAGGCCTTCGCCTCGGTGATCTCGCCGGGCCGCCTCGAAGTGGTCCGCTCCAGCCCGACCGTCGTCCTGGACGCGGCCCACAACCCGGCGGGCGCCCGCGCCACCGCCGACGGGCTCTCCGAGTCGTTCGGCTTCTCCCGGCTGATCGGTGTGGTCGGCGCCAGCGGCGACAAGGACGTCAAGGGGCTGCTCGAAGCCTTCGAGCCGATCTTCGCCGAGGTCGTCATCACCCAGAACTCCAGCGGCCGCGCGATGGACGCCGACGAACTGGCCGCCGTCGCGGTCGAGGTCTTCGGCAACGACCGCGTCCAGGTCGAACCGCGCCTGGACGACGCGCTGGAGGCGGCGATCACCCTCGCCGAGGAGGAGGACGAGTATGCGGGCGCCGGCGTCCTGGTGACCGGTTCCGTGATCACGGTCGGCGAGGCCCGACTGCTCCTGGGAAGGCACTGACCCGTGCGTACGCTCTGTGCATCGACGCTGATCGGCGAGTTCTTCGTGATCGGCTTCGCCGGACTCGTCGCGATGAAGTCCGACGACCTGACCAACACCACGGTCTGGACGGTCTGCGGCATCGGCATGCTGCTGTCCGTGCTGCTCTGCGGGATGATCACCCGCCCCGGCGGGATGCAGCTCGGCTGGGCGCTGCAGATCGCCCTGGTGCTGAGCGGTTTCGTCGTCCCGATGATGTTCATCCTCGGCCTGGTCTTCGGCGGCCTGTGGTGGGCCTCGGTGCACTACGGCCGCAAGATCGACGAGGCGAAGGCCCGTTGGGCGGCCGCGCAGGAGGCGGCCGAGGCCCCGGCCGGTGGCTGATCCGGCACCCCGTGGCCAAACCCGGCCGCAGGCCCGTCCCCGTACCCCTGTAGCCTCGCTTCACCGCACCCGCATGCCTGCAAGGAGCCGCACACCATGACTCAGCGCACCCTCGTTCTCCTCAAGCCCGACGCCGTCCGGCGCGGACTCGTCGGCGAGATCGTCGGGCGGATCGAGCGCAAGGCCGGCTGGCGGATCACCGCGCTGGAGCTGCGCACCCTCGACCGCGCCACGCTGGAGCAGCACTACGCCGAGCACGTCGGCCGCCCGTTCTACGAGCCGCTCGTCGAGTTCATGCAGTCCGGCCCGATCGTGGCGCTGGTCGCCGAGGGCGAGCGGGTCATCGAGGGCATCCGTACGCTGGCCGGACCCACCGACCCGATCGCCGCCGCGCCCGGCTCCATCCGAGGTGACTTCGGCACGATCACGCGGGAGAACCTCATCCACGCCTCGGACTCCGAGGAGTCCGCAGAGCGAGAACTGAAGCTCTTCTTCCCGGGCCTTTCCTGACCCCGGATCAGCCGAACAGCGCTCATGACCTGGGGCGACCGAATTAATTCGGTCGCCCTTCGGCATAGGGTCCCGGATCGCGGGAACGCATCACTCCGACGTAACGTCACCATGAGTGGAACGGCCACCCGTTCCGCCCACAAGGCGAAGGACCCTCGCGCGGTGTCCGTGCACACGGCACTACGATGGAATCTTCCACGCCCGCAGCGCTCACCTCGCCGACCAGAACAAGCCATCATCGCTTTCTTGGAAGGCCCGACGCATCCTCATGGGGAACAAGGGGAACTCAATGTCGTTCATCGGCCGTGACATGGCTATCGACCTCGGGACTGCCAACACGCTGGTGTACGTCAGGGGGCGCGGCATCGTTCTGAACGAGCCGTCCGTCGTGGCCATCAACACCAACACCGGCGGCATCCTGGCGGTCGGCTCCGAGGCCAAGAAGATGATCGGGCGTACACCGGGCAACATCGTTGCCGTACGGCCCCTGAAGGACGGCGTGATCGCCGACTTCGAGATCACCGAGCGGATGCTCCGCTACTTCATCCTGAAGATCCACAAGCGCCGCTACCTGGCCCGCCCGCGGGTCGTCGTCTGCGTGCCCTCCGGCATCACCGGGGTCGAGCGACGCGCCGTCATCGAGGCATCGACGCAGGCCGGCGCGCGCCAGGTGCACATCATCGAGGAGCCCATGGCGGCGGCCATCGGATCGGGGCTGCCGGTCCACGAGGCCACCGGCAACATGGTGGTCGACATCGGTGGCGGCACCACCGAGGTCGCGGTCATCTCGCTGGGCGGAATCGTCACTGCCCAGTCGATCCGGGTCGCCGGCGACGAGCTGGACAACGCGATCATCCAGCACATCAAGAAGGAGTACTCGCTCCTCCTCGGTGAGCGCACTGCCGAACAGATCAAGATCACGATCGGTTCGGCGTACGACCTGGACAAGGACGAGCACACCGAGATCCGCGGCCGCGACCTGGTCTCCGGGTTGCCCAAGACCGTGGTCGTCTCGGCCGCAGAGGTCCGCAAGGCCATCGAGGAGCCGGTCAACGCGATCGTCGACGCGGTGAAGACCACGCTCGACAAGTGCCCGCCGGAGCTCTCCGGTGACGTCATGGACCGCGGCATCGTCCTCACCGGCGGCGGCGCGCTGCTGCGCGGACTGGACGAGCGGCTGCGGCGCGAGACCGGCATGCCGATCCACATCGCCGAGGACCCGCTGGACTCGGTGGCGCTCGGGTCCGGCAAGTGCGTCGAGGAGTTCGAGGCGCTCCAGCAGGTGCTGGACGCCCAGCCCCGCAGGTAGCCGGCACAGCCCGGCCCACAGGTAAACAACACATCAGTCTGCTGTGCGGACCACTGCTGCTCCGTACGGCCGATCGTTGATATACAGGCACGAACATTCCGACGAGGAAGGCACGGCCGCCGCACGTGAGGGACACACGAGAGAGCCGGCTGCTCCTGGTGCTGCTGATCGCCATCGCATTCGCATTGATCACGGTGGACATCCGCGGCGGCGAGGAGTCACCGGTGGACGGCGCCCGGCGGGCCGCCGCCACGGTCTTCGGGCCGGTTGAGAACGGCGTCGCGGCAGCCGTCGACCCGGTGGGCAACGCCATAGGGGCGGTACGCGACTCCGGTGCACGGCACAACCGGATCGCCGAGCTGGAGCAGCAGAACGCCGCGCTCAAGACGAAGCTCGGCAGCGACGACCAGAACCGCAACCGGGTCCGCGAGCTGGACCGGATGCTGAAGAAGTCGGCCGCCGGACAGTACGGCATCAAGGCCGCCGAGGTCATCGCCATAGGAGCGGCCCAGGGCTTCTCCTGGACGGTCACGATCGACGCGGGCTCCAACGACGGCATCAAGCGCGACATGACCGTCATCAACGGCGACGGTCTCGTCGGCCGGATCACCACCGTCGGCCCGGATACCGCCACGGTGCTCCTGGCCAACGACCCCGACTTCACCGTCGGCACCCGTATGGAGAAGACCGACGAACTGGGCTTCGCTACCGGCCAGGGCTCCCAGCCGCTGTCCGTCCAGTTCCTCAACGGCAAGGCCAAGGTGAAGAAGGGCGACCGTCTTGTCACCTTCGGCTCCAGCAAGAACAAGCCCTTCGTGCCCGGCGTCCCGGTCGGCGAGGTCGTCCGCGTCGACCCGTCCGGTGGCGGCCTGACCCGTACCGTCTATGTCCGCCCGTACGTCGGGTTCACCAAGCTCGACATCGTCGGCATCGTCGTCCAGGCCCCGCGCGAGGACCCCCGCGACATGGTCCTCCCGAAGGCGCCCGCCAAGCCCGCCAAACCCAAGCCCACCCCGACCGTCACTGTCACGATCTCGCCCAACGGCGACATCGTCGACACCGACGGCAACGTCGTCGGGAACGTCAACGAGAGCCCGGACCCCAGCGGAAGCCCGAACCCGAGCGGCAGTCCGAATGACACACCGAGCGCCGGCAACGCGGTAGACGAGCAGAGGTAGAGCTGATCCCCATGCGCTTGAACCGGACTCTGCTCTCCATCGTCCTGGTCGTGGTCGCCCTCGTCGTCCAGGTCTCCGTGCTCGCCCGCCTCCAGCTTCCCGGCGCCGTGCCCGACCTGTTGCTCCTCGTCGTCCTCGGACTCGCCTTCGTGTACGGGCATGTCAGCGGTGCCCTCATCGGCTTCGGCGCGGGACTCCTCGCCGACCTGGCGCCACCCGCCGACCACGCAGCCGGACGCTACGCACTGGTCCTCTGCGTCATCGGCTACTTCGCCGGACTGGTCAAGCCGGAGAACGGGCAGCTCAAGTCGGCCTTCGTGCCGATGGTCGCGGTAGTCGCCGCGGCGATCGGCTCGACGCTGCTGTACGCGCTCGTCGGCGCGCTCGTCGGGGACACGGCGGCCCGTCATGTGGGCCTCGGCAGCCTGCTGTTCACCGCCGCCGTCTACGACCTGCTCCTCGCGCCGTTCGTCGTTCCCCTGATCATGGCGATCGCCAGACGCACGGTGAACGATCCGCTCGCCGACTCCTCCGGCGGCGGCGACGTCGCCGCTGGCTGGCTGGCCTCCGGCACCGGACTGCGGATCGGCAGCCAGCGCGGCGGACTGCGCGTCAAGGTCGCCCGCAACCGAGCGGCACGCGCCGGACGGATCAAGGGAGTCAAGCGACTGTGAGGCCGCACCACAGCGGGGACACCCCCCGTATCTCCGGCCCGACCACCACCGGGGGCGCCCCGTGAGCAATATCCCCGAGACCGGCCGGACCCAGCGGGTCCAGATCCGTCTCGTCGTCATCCAGGTCCTCGTCTTCTCCCTGCTGCTCACCCTCGGCGGGCGCCTCTGGTACCTCCAGATCCGCAACGGTCAGGAGTACAGCGACGAGGCGAGGAACAACCACGTCCAGCAGGTTGTCCAGCCGGCAGTCCGCGGGTCGATCCTCGACGCGCGCGGGGTGCCCCTCGCCGACAACGAGACCCGCCTGGTCGTCTCCGCCAGCCGCACCGATCTGCTGAAGATGGACGACGACGGCAAGGGCGTCCTGACCCGGCTCGCCGCTGTGCTCGGCATGAAGCCGAAAGACGTCTTCGACAAGATCCGGCTCTGCGACGCGAAGACGCCGCAGCCCTGCTGGAACGGTTCGCCTTATCAGCCGATCCCGGTCACCGACGAGGCCACCACCCAGCAGGCCCTCCAGATCCGCGAGCGCGCCGAGGACTTCCCCGGCATCACCGCCGAACCCACCGCCGTACGCCGCTACGCCGCACCCGGCAAGGCCAACACCGCCCAGGTCCTCGGCTACCTCTCGCCCGTCACCGACGAAGAGATCACCAAGGCCCAGGACACCGACTCGCCGTACCTCCGCTCCGACCAGGTCGGCCGCTCCGGCCTGGAGCGCACCTACGACAAGGAGCTGCGCGGCAAGGCCGGCGTCACCCGCTACGAGGTGGACAACCTCGGCCGGGTCATCGGCCAGGCGAAGGACGACGAGGCCGAGCCCGGATCGAGCGTCGTCACTTCCATCGACGCCCGGGTCCAGGCCGTCGCCGAATACGAGCTCAACGAGGCCATGAAGACGGCCCGTCAGGCGTTCGACAAGAACACCGGCGAGAACTACAAGGCCGACTCCGGCGCCGTCGTCGTCATGGAGGCCAAGACCGGCCGGGTCGTCGCGATGGCCTCCCTGCCCGACTACGACCCCAACGCCTGGGTCGGCGGCATCTCGGGCAAGGACTACGCCCGGATGACCAGCAAGAAGTCCAACTACCCGCTGCTCAACCGCGGCATCCAGGGTCAGGCCGCACCGGGCTCGATCTTCAAGGTCGTCTCGACCGCGGCCTCCGTCCAGGCGGGCTACCCGTTCGACGGCCACTACACCTGCGGCAGCTCGTACACCGCCGAGGGTCACACCTACCAGAACTTCGAATCGCAGAGCCACGGCCCGATCACCCTGGGCCGGGCACTCGAGGTCTCCTGCGACACCGTCTTCTACGCCCTCGGCTACCAGCAGTGGCAGAAGGACGGCGGGATGAAGCCGAAGAAGAACGCCAAGGACTGGTTCTTCAAGACCGCCCACCAGTTCGGCCTCGGCAAGGAGACCGGCATCGACCTCCCCAACGAGGTCACCGGCCGCGTCCCCGACCGCCAGTGGAAGAAGGACTTCTGGAAGGCCAACAAGGACGCGTGGTGCGAACAGGCCAAGAAGTGGCCCAAGAAGAAGGACTTCAACACCGTGCTCGCCCACGAGAACTGCCTCGAGGGCATGAAGCTGCACGCCTATGACTCGATCAACTACTCCATCGGCCAGGGCGACACCCTCGTCACCCCGATCCAGATGGCGACCATCTACGCCGCCATCAGCAACGGCGGCACGCTCTACGACCCGACCGTCGGCAAGGCGATCGTCAGCCCCGACGGCAAGCACGTCAGCATGATCGGGCCCAAGTCGCACGGCAAGCTGCCGGCCAGCGCCAAGACCCTGAAGGAGATGGAGGGGGCGCTGGCGGGCGTCGCGACCCGCGGTACCGCCGCCTGGCGATTCGGCGGCTGGCCGCAGGACAAGATCCCGATGCACGCCAAGACGGGTACGGCCGAGGTCTACGGCAAGCAGACGACCTCGTGGTTCGCCACGTACACCAAGGACTACTCGATCGTCATGACGATCTCCCAGGGTGGTACGGGCTCCGGTGCCTCCGGGCCCGCCGTGCGCAACATCTACGACGCGCTCTACGGACTCGACGACTCCGGCAAGCAGGACCTCAAGAAGGCGCTGCTGCCCACCCCGCAGAAGTCCCTGCCGAAGATCCAGCACGACGGTTCGATCGACGCCCCGGAGATCAAGCCGTACGACCCGAACTCGCAGAAGACCCCGGAGGAGCAGACCCTCGCGGCAGTGCTCGGGAGGCGTGACTGATGGCCGGCTTCTCCGTCTCGCGGTACGCCCCCGAGCGCTCCACCTGGGGCAAACTCATCGCCCGCGACTCCCTCGTACGCAAACTCGACTGGCCGCTGCTCGGGTCCGCGATCGCGCTCTCCTTCATCGGCTCGCTGCTGGTCTACTCGGCGACCCGGGGCCGTGACTCGCTCACGCACGGCGACCCGTACTACTTCCTCCTCCGGCACGCGCTCAACACCGGAATCGGCTTCGCCCTGATGGTCGGCACGATCTGGCTCGGCCACCGCACCCTGCGCGGAGCCGTCCCGATCCTCTACGGCCTCTCGGTGCTCCTCGTACTGGCGGTCCTCACCCCGCTCGGCGCCACCGTCAACGGCGCGCACGCCTGGATCATCATCGGTGGCGGCTTCTCGCTCCAGCCGTCCGAGTTCACCAAGATCACCATCATCCTGATCATGGCGATGCTGCTCGCCGAGCGCGTCGACGCGGGCGACCAGCTCCACCCCGACCACCGGACCGTCGCCAAGGCCCTCGGCCTCGCGGCCGTTCCGATGGCCGTCGTCATGGGGATGCCGGACCTCGGTTCGGTGATGGTCATGGCCGTCATCGTGCTCGGTGTGCTCCTCGCCTCCGGCGCTTCGAACCGCTGGGTCTTCGGCCTTCTCGGCGCGGGCGCGGGCGGCGCCGTCGCCATCTGGCAGCTCGGCCTGCTCGACGACTACCAGATCGCCCGCTTCGCCGCCTTCGCCAACCCGGCGCTCGACCCGGCGGGCGTCGGCTACAACACCAACCAGGCACGCATCGCGATCGGCTCCGGCGGCCTCACCGGAACCGGCCTTTTCCAGGGCACCCAGACCACCGGCCAATTCGTCCCCGAGCAGCAGACCGACTTCGTCTTCACCGTCGCGGGCGAGGAGCTCGGCTTCCTCGGCGCCGGGCTCATCCTCGTCCTGCTCGGCGTCGTCCTGTGGCGCGCCTGCCGGATCGCCCGCGAGACGACCGAGCTGTACGGCACGATCGTCGCCGCCGGAATCATCGCCTGGTTCGCCTTCCAGGCGTTCGAGAACATCGGGATGACGCTCGGCATCATGCCGGTCGCAGGGCTTCCACTGCCGTTCGTCTCGTACGGAGGGTCCTCGATGTTCGCCGTCTGGGTGGCCGTCGGACTGCTCCAGTCGATCAGGGTGCAGCGGCCGATAAGTGCTTGAGCCGGGACGGGAGCACTGCCCATCTGCGTGCAACACGTCTAGATTCGGGTCATGGCGGACTCGAAGCGTGAGATCGAGCGGAAGTACGAAGCCACCGCGGAAACCCGGCTCCCCGACCTGAGCCGGGTGGCCGGGGTCTCGGCCGTCGCTCACCGGGGCGTCAGCGAACTGGACGCCGTCTACTACGACACCGAGGACCTCCGGCTCGTGGCCGGCTCCCTCACCCTGCGCCGCCGCACCGGCGGGAGCGACGCCGGCTGGCACCTCAAATTCCCGGTCGCCTCCGGTATCCGGGACGAGTTCCGGGAACCGCTCTCCGACACTCTGCCGAGCTCCCTCGCCGGCCTGCTCCGCTCCCGGGTCCGGATGAGCGAACTGGTCCCCGTCGTACGGCTGCGCACCGCCCGTGACGTCCACCACCTGCTCGATGCCGAGGGCGCGCTGCTCGCCGAGGTCAGCATCGACACTGTGCGGGCCGAACGGCTGACGGGCGGCAGCGGCACGGCCGCCTGGACCGAGATCGAGGTCGAACTCGCCGACGACGGTGACCCCGCCCTCCTCGATGCCGTCGAACGCCGGCTGCGCAAGGCCGGTGTCCACCTGTCCGCATCGCCGTCCAAGCTGGCCAGGGCGCTCGCCGAGACCGCGCCGGAGCGGAAGCGGAAGCGGGACAAGGGTGCGCGCGGGAAGGCCGGGCAACCCACCGCGGGCGACCACGTCCTCGCGTACATCCGCCACCAGACCGAGGCGATCGTCGCCCTCGACCCCGCCGTACGACGCGACCTCCCCGACTCCGTGCACCAGATGCGGGTCGCCACCCGCAGACTGCGCAGCGCGCTGCGGACGTACCGGAAGATCCTCGACCGGAGCGTCACCGACCCGGTCGGCGACGAGCTGAAGTGGCTGGCCGCCGAGCTCGGTATCGACCGCGACCAGGAGGTTCTCGACGCCCGTCTGCGCTCCGGCCTCGCCGAACTGCCCCGCACCCTGATCCTCGGCCCCGTGCGCAGCCGGCTGCGGATCTGGTCGGTGGCCCGCCGGGGCGGCTCCCGCCGCCGGACCGTCGCCGTACTCGACGGGAAGCGGTACCTGGCACTCCTGGAGAGCCTCGACGCCCTGCTCGCCGCCCCGCCGCTGCTGCCCGCCGCTTCCCACGCCCCCGAGCAGGCGCTGCCCCGCGCCGTTCTGAAGGAGTACGGGCGCCTCGCGACCCGCGTCGGCCACGCCCTGGAGCTCCAGCCCGGCCACGACCGGGACCTCGCCATGCACGACGCCCGCAAGGCCGCCAAGCGCGCCCGTTACGCGGCCGAGGCGGCCCGCCCCGCGCTCGGGAAGCCGGCCGAGCGGATCGCCAAACGGATGAAGACCGTGCAGACCCTCCTCGGCGACCACCAGGACAGCGTGGTGGCCCGCGACGCCCTGCGCGCCCTGGCCGTCCAGGCGCACGCGGCGGGGGAGCCGGCATTCACCTGGGGACTGCTGTACGGGCGGGAGGAAGCGGCCGCCGCCGCCCGGGAGCGGGAGCTGCCGCAGGTGTGGGAGCGGGCGTCGCAGCCGCGCGTGCGGGCGGCTCTGGAAGGCTGAGCATCGGGGTACGCTTGATGGTCACCCTTGCCGGCTCTCGAAAGTTCGCGATGTCTGTCGATTCGGTCTTCCCACAGCTCGAAGCTCTGCTCCCGCATGTGCAGAAGCCCATCCAGTACGTCGGCGGTGAGCTGAACTCCACCGTCAAGCCGTGGGACGAATGCGACGTCCACTGGGCGCTGATGTACCCGGACGCATACGAGGTCGGTCTCCCCAACCAGGGCGTCATGATCCTTTACGAGGTGCTCAACGAGCGCCAGGGCGTCCTCGCCGAGCGCACCTACAGCGTGTGGCCGGACCTCGAAGAGCTGATGCGCGAGCACAAGGTCCCGCAGTTCACCGTGGACAGCCACCGCCCTGTGAAGGCGTTCGACGTCTTCGGGCTGAGCTTCTCCACCGAGCTCGGCTACACCAACATGCTCACTGCCCTGGATCTCGCGGGCATCCCGCTGGACGCCAAGGACCGCACCGTCGACGACCCGATCGTGCTGGCCGGCGGCCACGCCGCGTTCAACCCCGAGCCGATCGCGGGGTTCATCGACTGCGCGGTCATCGGCGACGGCGAGCAGGCCGTCCTGGAGATCACCGAGATCATCCGCGCCTGGAAGGCCGAGGGCCGCCCCGGCGGTCGCGAAGAGGTGCTGTTCCGCCTGGCGAAGACCGGTGGCGTCTACGTCCCGGGCTTCTACGACGTGGAGTACCTCCCGGACGGGCGCATCGGCCGTGTCGTGCCCAACAAGTCGGGCGTGCCGTGGCGGGTGTCCAAGCACACCGTGATGGACCTCGACGAGTGGCCGTACCCGAAGCAGCCCCTCGTTCCCCTCGCCGAGACCGTCCATGAGCGGATGTCCGTCGAGATCTTCCGCGGCTGCACCCGCGGCTGCCGTTTCTGCCAGGCCGGCATGATCACGCGCCCCGTGCGGGAGCGAAGTATCACCGGCATCGGCGAAATGGTCGAGAAGGGCCTCAAGGCGACCGGCTTCGAAGAGGTCGGCCTGCTCTCCCTCTCCTCTGCGGACCACACCGAGATCGGCGAGATCGCCAAGGGCCTCGCCGACCGGTACACCGAGGACAAGATCGGCCTCTCGCTGCCCTCCACCCGCGTCGACGCGTTCAACGTGGACCTGGCCAACGAGCTGACCCGTAACGGCCGTCGCTCCGGACTCACCTTCGCCCCCGAGGGCGGCTCCGAGCGCATGCGCAAGGTCATCAACAAGATGGTCTCGGAAGAGGACCTCATCCGTACCGTCGCCACCGCGTACGGCAACGGCTGGCGCCAGGTGAAGCTGTACTTCATGTGCGGTCTGCCCACCGAGACCGACGAGGACGTCCTCCAGATCGGTGACATGGCGGTCAACGTGATCGCCAAGGGCCGCGAGGTCTCCGGTCAGAACGACATCCGCTGCACCGTCTCCATCGGCGGCTTCGTGCCCAAGCCGCACACGCCGTTCCAGTGGGCCCCGCAGCTCGGCGCCGAGGAGACCGACGCCCGGCTGGAGAAGCTGCGCGACAAGATCCGCGGCGACAAGAAGTACGGCCGCTCGATCGGTTTCCGCTACCACGACGGCAAGCCCGGCATCGTCGAGGGCCTGCTCTCGCGCGGCGACCGCCGTGTCGGCTCGGTCATCCGCGCGGTCTACGAGTCCGGCGGCCGTTTCGACGGCTGGCGCGAGCACTTCAGCTACGACCGCTGGATGACCGCCGCCGAGAAGACGCTGCCCGACTACGGCGTGGACGTCGACTGGTACACCACCCGTGAACGGACCTACGAGGAGGTCCTGCCCTGGGACCACCTGGACTCCGGTCTCGACAAGGACTGGCTCTGGGAGGACTGGCAGGACTCGCTCGACGAGACCGAGGTCGAGGACTGCCGCTGGACCCCGTGCTTCGACTGCGGCGTCTGCCCGCAGATGGACACCAGCATCCAGATCGGCCCGACCGGCAAGAAGCTCCTGCCGCTGTCGGTCGTGAAGTAGGCCGAACCCCTTCCGGGTGACGGCTCGGTGACGAAGGCCCGGTCCGGGAAACCCCGGCTCGGGCCTTCGCGTCATGTACGGCATGGACTACGGCAAGCACCAGGCCCCCGCGCACTACGAAGCCGGCGAGGGCTGTCTGACCACCCTGATCAGGATTCCGGTACGGATCGTGGTGCTGGCGATCGTCCTGCCCGTCCGCATGATCTGGGACGCCCTGGTGGCGGGAGCCCGCGCCGCCGACCGCATCCTGCTGCGCCCCCTGGGCCGGGCCCTGTCCTGGCTGCTGGCGACGCTGGTGGTGATCCCCGCGGTCCGGCTGTACGAGGCGGTGCTCACCCCGCTGGGACATGCGCTGCTGTGGCTGGCCGCGGCGGTCTTCGTCCGGCCGTGGGTCGCGCTCTGGCGGCATGTGCTGGTGCCGGCGGTGCGTTACGGGCTCGTGGTGCCGGTGGTGTGGCTGTACGAGGCGGTGCTCACCCCGATCGGCCACGGGCTGCGCCGGGTGTACCGCGAACTGCTCGCCCCTGCCGGGCGGGGGATCGCCGCCGGGGTCGGCTGGGTGCTCACCGCCCTGTTCGTCCGGCCGGTGGCCGGCCTGTGGCGGTACGTCCTGGTGCCCTTCGCGCTCGCCGCCGCCTGGCTGGCGGAGCATCTGATCGTACGGCCGCCGGCCTGGGTGTACCGGGAGCTGCTCACTCCGCTCGGTCATGGCATCACCTGGCTGCTCGAACTGCTGGCGCGCGGGATCGCGGCCGTCGGGAGCGGTCTGTGGGCGGTGGTGGTGTGGTTGGTTCTGACGCTGCTCGTCGCACCGCTCGGCCGGCTGTACCGGCGGGTCCTCGCCCCGGTCGGCCGGGAGATCGCTGCAGCCTTCGGCGTCGCCTGGCGCATCGCGGGGTACATCTCGCGGGCCGTCGGCCGGGCCATCGCCTGGCTGGCGTGGCATCTGATCGGGGCGCCGGTGACCTGGGTCTATCGCACGGTGTGCACGCCGGTGGGACATTTCGTACGGGATGCCGTCTGGGCCCCCGCCAAGCGGGCCGCCGTCGAGGCGGGACGCGCGGCCCGGGCGGCGCTGCGCACGGCGCGCGAGACCGTGGCCCGGGCACGCCGTGACGCATGGCGGGTACTGGTCGGCGGGGCGAGGGCGCCCGAGCCCCGGGAACAGGGGAGCCCCCTTGCGCGTAGGCTGGGTGCTAAGCAACAAGCAATGACTGTGCCCAGCGCGGCGCCCGAACCAGAGATCTCCTCGCTCGGAGAGAAAAACGCCGAGCGGGGGTGAGCCGGACCGGACACCCCGGGCCACCCGCATTTCGAGGGCGGCGTGCCACCGCGTCCGCCCCGCATCGAGGAGAAGAACCACTGGGCAAGCGACAGCCCGAAGGCCCGCCGCCCGCACCGGCAGTGCAGCGCATCCGACTGCGCTACACGAAGCGCGGCCGCCTCCGGTTCACCAGCCACCGTGACTTCCAGCGTGCCTTCGAGCGGGCATTGCGCCGCTCCGAGGTGCCCATGGCCTACTCGGCGGGCTTCACCCCGCACCCGAAGGTGTCGTACGCCAACGCCGCCCCCACCGGCACGGGCAGTGAGGCCGAGTTCCTGGAGATCGCCCTCGCCGAGGCCCAGGATCCGGCCGTCCTGCGCGAGCTGCTCAATGCCTCGCTCCCGGACGGTCTCGACATCACCGACGCCGTGGAGGCCCGCACCTCGGGTCTCGCCGACCGGCTGACCGCCTCCATCTGGGAGCTGCGTCTCGACGGTGTCTCCACCGAGGAGGCCGTCAAGGCCGTGGCCGCTTTCAACGGGGCCGAGACCGTCGAGGTCCAGCGCCGGGCGAAGAACGGCATGCGGACCTTCGACGCCCGCGCCGCCGTGGTCGACCTGCAGGCCCTTGATCCGCAGCCTGATAGGCCCGAGGACAAGCCCTGTGCGATACTGCGGCTGGTTGTTCGGCACGTGACACCTGCCGTGCGACCTGACGACGTCCTGTCCGGTCTCCACGTTGTGGCCGACCTGGCGCCGCCGGTCCCCGCAGCGGTGACCAGGCTGGCGCAGGGGCTCTTCGACGAGGAGTCCGGCACGGTGACCGACCCGCTCGCGCCCGACCGCGAGGCAGCCCCGGCCGCTCCACCCATGGCCACCGGGACCGCCGTCGCGACGGCGCCGGAAGGTGCAGGTTCCGCGTAAGGCGGTCGTTGCAGCGCAGTCCTTCGACTCGGGAGCCACCTGGGTCGGGCCGCGCGATGACCCATAAGACTTTCGCCAGGCCGTACGCACATCGCTTACGGAACCGGCGAGCCAGACATTGAGTTCCCGTGCGGCGCCCGCGCCCCGGACGGCGGTCTCGCGTACATCACGCGGGCCGCGCCGGACCGGATTCAGACGCGGCGCCCGGGAGCCTGACGGGAGAACCGCCCGCATGCCCCAGTCCAACGAACCCGGCACGACCGGGAACGCCGAAGAGAACAACGCACCCGGAGACAAGCTGCCGCCGCGCCGCAGGCGCCGCGCCGCGTCCCGCCCGGCCGGCCCGCCGGTGGCGGACGCACAGGATGCCGCCGCTCCGGCCATACCGGCCGATGACGCCGCAGTGTCCGACAACACCACCACCGACGCCGAGAGCGCTCCGGCGACAGAAGCCGCGCCGCCCGCGCGTACCCGTCGTCGTGCCGTGCGCAAGGCGACCGCTCCGGCGGGTGCGCCGCAGGCCGCCGAGGCCATCGAAGTCGTGGAGCCCGCCGCGAGCGCCGGGGCCACCGAGCCCGTGGCCGAGGCCGAGGTCGTGGAGGCGCCGCCTGCGCGTACCCGTCGTCGTGCCGTCCGCAAGGCGACTGCCCCGGCGGGTGCACCGCAGACCGCAGAGGCCGCGAAGGTCACCGAGACCGCTGCCGAGCCCGTGGCCGAGCCCGAGGTCGTGGAGGCGCCGCCCGCGCGTACCCGTCGTCGTGCGGTGCGCAAGGCGACTGCCCCGGCAGGTGCGCCGCAGGCCGCCGAGGCCGTAGAGATCGTCGAGGAAGCAACGCACGTGGCGAGTGCCGAGGCCGCCGCAGCCGCCGAGCCCGAGGCCGCCGCGCCGCGCGGTCGCACCCGGCGCAGGGCATCGGCTCCGGCCGGTGCACCGCAGCCCACCGAGGCCCCGGCCGAGGCCGCCGCACCCGCAGAAGCAGTAGCAGTAGCAGAAGAAGCCGTCACCGAGGCCGTCGAGGCGCCGCGCGGACGTCGTCGTGCCGTGCGCAAGGCGACTGCTCCGGCGGGTGCGCCGAAGGTCACCGAGGCCACCGCCGAAACCGGCGAGAGCCTGCCCGAGGCCGCTGTCGAGGAGCCGGCTGCCGAGCCCGCCGAGCCCGCCGAGGTCGAGGACGCCGCACCGCGCGGCCGTCAGCGCCGCCGGGCCACCGCCGCCGCGGGCCGGCCCGAGTTCACCGGCAAGGTCGAGGAGCCCGTACGCAAGAGCCGTCGCGCGACGCGCCCCGCCGTGGCCGTGTTCCAGGCGCCGGTCTTCGCCGAGCCGATGTTCCAGACCCCGGAGACCGCGGCCGCCGCCGCTGCCGCTTCGCGTCACGAAGAGGTCGAGGAAGAGGCCGAGACGGTCGAGGAGCCGACCGCCACCACCGAGGCCCCGGCCGCCACCACCGAGGCCCCGGCCGCCGAGGCCGTGCCGGAGGCCGGTTCGCGCCGCCGTCGCCGCCGTCGCGGTGAGGCCGCCGAGCCCGAGCCGGCCGCTGTTGTCGAGGTGGAGGAGCACGCCGAGGAGGAGCCCGAGCCGGAAGGCGAGGCCGAGGCCGAGCACGAGGGCGAGGAGACGGACGAGTACGGGGACCGGCCTTCGCGCCGTCGCCGTCGCGGAGGGCGTCGCCGCCGTCGTGGCGAGACCACCGAAGGTGACGAGGCCGCGGAGCAGTTCGGCGACGAGGCCGCCGCCGAGCACGCCGAGGAGGACCAGGAGCGCGCTCAGGAGGCCGAAGAGGCTGAGGAGGACGAGGACCACGAGGTGTCGTCCGCCGGATCCAGCAGCAGCCGTCGTCGCCGTCGTCGCCGTCGTCGCAGCGGTGACGCCTCGCCCGAGGCCGAAGCCGGTACGGACGACCCGGAGCGTACGGTCGTCAAGGTCCGCGAGCCCCGCAAGAAGGAAGAGCGGGAGCCCGGCACCGGCTTCGACGAGGTCCAGTCCATCAAGGGCTCGACCCGTATGGAGGCGAAGAAGCAGCGTCGCCGCGAAGGCCGTGAGCAGGGCCGCCGTCGCGTCCCGATCATCACCGAGGCCGAGTTCCTGGCGCGCCGCGAGGCCGTCGAGCGCGTGATGGTCGTCCGTCAGAACGGCGAACGCACCCAGATCGGCGTCCTCGAGGACAACGTGCTCGTCGAGCACTACGTCAACAAGGAGCAGGCCACCAGCTACGTCGGCAACGTCTACCTGGGCAAGGTGCAGAACGTACTGCCGTCCATGGAGGCCGCCTTCGTCGACATCGGCAAGGGCCGCAATGCAGTCCTGTACGCCGGTGAGGTCAACTTCGAGGCGCTCGGCATGGCCCATGGGCCGCGCCGGATCGAGACCGCGCTGAAGTCCGGCCAGTCCGTCCTCGTCCAGGTGACGAAGGACCCGATCGGCCACAAGGGCGCCCGCCTGACCAGCCAGGTCTCGCTGCCCGGCCGTTACCTGGTCTATGTGCCCGAGGGCTCGATGACCGGCATCAGCCGCAAGCTGCCCGACACCGAGCGGGCCCGGCTGAAGACCATCCTCAAGAAGATCGTTCCCGAGGACGCGGGCGTCATCGTCCGTACCGCGGCGGAGGGCGCGAGCGAGGACGAGCTGCGCCGCGATGTCGAGCGGCTGCAGCAGCAGTGGGAGGACATCCAGAAGAAGTCGAAGAGCAGCGGCAGCTCCAACGCGCCGACGCTGCTCTACGGCGAGCCGGACATGACTGTCCGGGTCGTCCGAGACATCTTCAACGAGGATTTCTCCAAGGTCATCGTCAGCGGCGACGACGCGTGGGAGACCATCCACGGTTACGTCTCGCAGGTGGCGCCGGACCTGACGGACCGCCTGTCGCGGTGGACCTCCGAGGTCGACATCTTCGCGACGTACCGGATCGACGAGCAGCTCATGAAGGCACTGGACCGGAAGGTCTATCTGCCGAGCGGCGGCTCGCTGGTGATCGACAAGACCGAGGCGATGGTCGTCGTCGACGTCAACACCGGCAAGTTCACCGGTCAGGGCGGCAACCTCGAGGAGACCGTCACCAAGAACAACCTGGAGGCGGCCGAGGAGATCGTGCGCCAGCTGCGGCTGCGCGACCTCGGTGGCATCGTCGTCGTCGACTTCATCGACATGGTGCTGGAGTCCAACCGGGATCTGGTGCTGCGGCGCCTGCTGGAGTGCCTGGGACGCGACCGTACGAAGCACCAGGTCGCCGAGGTCACCTCGCTGGGCCTGGTCCAGATGACCCGTAAGCGGGTGGGCCAGGGCCTGCTGGAGTCCTTCTCCGAGACCTGTGTCCACTGCAACGGGCGCGGCGTGATCGTGCACATGGAACAGCCGACCTCGGTCGGTGGTGGCGGCAACGGCAAGCGTTCCAAGAAGCGCGGCCGGGGCGTCGTGGACCACGAGCACGTGGCGGAGATCGAGACCGAGGTCGAGACCGAGATCGAGACCGAGGCCGAAGTGGCTGCCGAGGTGGCGGCCCCGGTGGCGCTGCCCGAGCCGGAGTTCGTCCCGGACGAGGAGCTGTACAGCAGCCCTGCCGAGGCCGAGGCAGCTGCCTCGCGAGGCCGCGGCCGGCGCCGCGCGACCCGTAAGGCAACGGCCCCGGCCGGCGCCCCGAAGGCCGCAGCAGCACCCGCTCCGGTGGTCGAGCCGGAGCCGGAGCCGGTCGTGGTCGCGGAGCCGGAGCCGGTCGTGGTCATGGAGCCCGAGCCGGTCGCCGAGACCCCGGTGGCCGCCGAGGCCCCTCAGGGCCGTACGCGCCGTCGGGCGACCCGTAAGGCGACCGCCCCGGCGGGCTCGCCGGCCCCGGCCGAGCAGGTCGAGGAACTGGTATCGGTGGCGGCCCCGGTCGTCGAGGCCCCGCAGCCCGAGGCCGCACCCGAAGAGGTGGCCCCCGAGGCAGCCCCGCCGCGTGCCCGTCGCCGGGTGACCCGTAAGGTCACCGCCCCCGCGGGCTCGCCCGCAGGTGCGGACGCGGCCGAGGTCGTCGTGGTGACCGGTTCCGTCGAGCCGAAGCCCGAAGCCGAGACCACCGAAGCCGCGGAAGCGGTGGCCCCGGCGAAGAAGACGGCGCGCAAGACCGCGAAGAAGGCCACCGCCAAGAAGGCAGCCACCAAGAAGACGGCTGCCAAGAAGACCGCTGCGAAGAAGACGACGGCCAAGAAGGCGGCGGCGAAGAAGACGGTTGCCGCGGAGCAGTCGCCGCAGCCTTCCGTCTCGGCCGACACCGAGAGCTGACCAGCCGGTCGGAGGAGCAATGAACGAGGTGCGGGCCCCCTCGGGGGCCCGCACCTCCTCCGCATGCGGGACGCAGACGCGGTGCATGTGGGCCGCATCTCTTTGGTCGTAACCTCTACGAAACCCCCTGTGAAAACCCTGATAATGTGACGCGGCTGCCGCCGGATGTGCCATTCCCGAGAGTGCTGACGGCGCGTCGGCCCACTTCAGGTAGGACAAACCACCTTTATGTCCTGGGTGCACCGCCCCCGGGGCAAAAGGGCGATTTGTGCGCAATATATTGGTACAGAATCGGCCATGCGCCGGGGCGGCGGAGCCTCATCCGACATTCGCATGCCCTTGGAGCCATCGCCGCTCACAGCTCTTGCGGTGTTCAAGGAGGATGTCCATGTCGAGCGACAACAGGGAAGCGATCCCTGCTGCCCGGCCGGTGATCGGTGAGGAAGAGATCGAGGCCGTGGTACGCGTACTGCGCAGCGGTCGTGTCGTGCAGGGCCCGGAGGTCGCGGCCTTCGAGGAGGGCTTCTCGGAGCTGGTCGACGGACGTCACTGCGTCGCGGTCAACTCGGGCACCTCGGCCCTCCATCTCCTGCTGCTCGCCCTGGGGATCGGCCCCGGCGACGAGGTCATCGTCCCGTCGTTCTCCTTCGCGGCCTCCGCCAACGCGGTCCGCCTGGCCGGTGCCGACGTGGTCTTCGCGGACATCGAGCCGGGCAGCTTCGGTCTGGACCCGGCCGCGGTCGAGGCCGCCATCACGCCCCGCACGGCCGCGATCATGCCCGTCCATCTGTACGGCCACCCGGCCGCGATGGACGCGCTGATGCCGATCGCGCGGAAGCACGGCCTCGCGGTCGTCGAGGACGCCTGCCAGGCGCACACCGCGGCACTGGACGGCACGCCGGTCGGCGCCTTCGGCTCCGGTGGCACCTTCAGCTTCTACCCCACCAAGAACATGCACTCCCTCGAAGGGGGCATGGTCACCACCGCCGACGCCGAGGTTGCGCGCACCCTCAGGCTGCTGCGCAATCAGGGCATGGAGCAGCGGTACGCCAACGAGATCGTCGGCGCCAACATGCGCATGACGGACGTGTCCGCCGCTGTCGGGCGCGTACAGCTCGGGAAGGTGCTCGGCTGGACCGAGCAGCGGCGCGCCAACGCCGCGTACCTCGACCGGCACATCACCGCGCCCAACGTCACCGTTCCGCCCGTCGCCGACCGTGCACGCCACGTTTACCACCAGTACACCATCCGGGTGCAGGGTGACCGTGACGCCGCCATGGCCAGGCTGAGCGAGGCGGGCATCGGCAACGCCGTGTACTACCCGACTCCGATCCACCGGCTGAAGCCGTACTGGGAGCCCGACCAGAAGGCGGGCCGGATCTGGGATCTGCCGCAGACCGAGCGGGCCGCCGCCGAGGTCGTTTCGCTGCCCGTACATCCTTCGCTGTCGCCGGAGGACCTGGACCGCATCGTCGGCGCCGTGAACTCGCTGGGAGAAATGCAGTGACCGCAGGACTGAGAGCCGGTCTGATCGGCCTCGGCTCGATGGGCCGCCACCACGCCCGTGTGCTGGCCGGCCTGGACGACGTACAGCTGGTCGGCGTCGTCGACCCGATGGGGGACAAGAACGGCTGGGCGCAGGGCGCTCCCGTACTGTCCACGGTCGAGGAGCTCATCGCCCTCGGTGTCGACTACGCGGTCGTGGCCTGCCCCACCGCGCTGCACGAGGAAGTCGGCCTTCAGCTCGCCGAGGCCGGTGTCTGCGCGCTGATCGAGAAGCCGGTCGCCGACACCGTGGAAGGCGCCCGACGGCTGGTCGACGCCTTCGAGTCGCGCGGCCTGGTGGCGGGTGTCGGCCACATCGAGCGCTGCAACCCGGCGCTGCGGTCGATGCGCTCCCGCCTGGAGTCGGGGGAGCTGGGCGAGGTCTTCCAGGTCGTCACCCGCCGACAGGGCCCGTTCCCGCACCGTATCGCCGATGTCGGCGTGGTCAAGGACCTCGCCACCCACGACATCGACCTGACCGGCTGGGTGACGGGTCAGACCTACACCTCGATCTCCGCCCACACCGTGTCGAAGTCCGGTCGCCCGCACGAGGACATGGTCTCCGCCGTGGGCCAGCTCTCCGACGGAACCATGGTCAACCACCTGGTCAACTGGCTGAGCCCGCTCAAGGAACGTTTCACCTCCGTCACCGGTGAGCGCGGCACCTTCATCGCCGACACCCTCACCGCCGACCTCACCTTCCACTCGAACGCCGCAGTGGCCACCGAGTGGGAGGCGCTCCAGGCCTTCCGAGGCGTCTCGGAGGGCGACATGATCCGGTACGCCATTCCCAAGCGCGAGCCGCTGCTGGTCGAGCACGAGCTCTTCCGGGACGCGGTGCGCGGCACCTCGAAGGACATCTGCACGCTGCGCGAGGGGCTCCGCACGGTCGAGGTGGCCGCGGCGGTACTGGAATCGGCGAGGAGCGGACGTACCGTCACGACCTCCGCGGGAGAGCTGGCCACACATGGAGCCTGAGAACATCACGACGCCGCGGCCCGGCAGCCGCGGCCGGATCGTCATGCTCGTCGACAACGCCGTGAACGGGGACTCCCGGGTTCAGAAGGAAGCGCGTTCCGCGGCTGATGCCGGCTGGGACGTCACCCTGCTCGGCAAGTCGCCCGGCAAGTCCGAGCAGCGCTGGCTGCTCGGCGAGGCACAGGTCCGGCTGCTGAAGGTGCCCGGACCGATGCAGCGCCGCCGGCACGAGTACCGGCGTGCCCCGCTGCGCGCCCCGCTGGCCTACCGTCCGGGACCGCTCGCCGCCTACCGCAAGCAGAAGATGAAGGCATGGCGGGCCGACCTCAACATCCGCCTCATCGAGGCGGGCGTGAAGGGGTCGGCACTGTCGAAGGCCAGGCTGCTCCCGGGGCGGCTCGGCGCGAAGGTGGCCGGCCGCTGGGTCGGTCTGCGTCTGCGGCGTACCCATGCCCTGGAGCAGCGGCGCAAGCGGATGGACTCCCCGCTGGACCGGTTCACCACGGCGTTCTGGCAGCGCATGATGGGCCAGCGGGCCTGGCGGAAGCTCGACCCCTACCTGCTCGACCTCGACCTCGCCTACGGCAAGGTGATCGACGAGCTGAAGCCCGATCTGATCCACGCCAATGACTTCCGCATGCTGGGCATCGGCGCACGGGCCGTGCTGCGGGCGCGCGCCGCGAAGCGGGACGTCAAGCTCGTCTGGGACGCGCACGAGTTCCTGCCCGGCATCAAGCCGTGGGATCCGCACCCTCGCTGGCATGTTGCGCAGTGCATCCACGAGCTGGCCTACTCCAAGTACGCCGACGCGGTGACCACCGTCTCGGCGACCCTCGCGGACATGCTGGTCGAGCGGCACGGACTCGCGACGACTCCGTCGGTCGTACTCAACGCCCCCGACGCGGAGATCTCGCCCGAGCAGGCCGCGGAGCCGGTGCCCGATCTGCGCGAGCTGTGCGGGATCGGGCCCGACGTCCCGCTCTCCGTCTACAGCGGTGCGGCGGCCCCGCAGCGCGGCCTGGACATCATGGTCGAGTCGCTGCCCCAACTGCCGGATCTGCACGTGGCGTTCATCGTGCTGCGGCCGAAGTCGCCGTACATGGCAGGGCTGGCGCGGCGCGCGGAGGAGCTCGGGGTGGCCGACCGGGTGCACATCCTTCCGTATGTCCCGCACTACCAGGTAGTGCCCTTCCTGGCGACGGCGGATCTCGGCGTCATCCCGATCCACCACTGGCCGAACCACGAGATCGCCCTGATCACCAAGTTCTTCGAGTACTCGCACGCGCGGCTGCCGTTCGTGGTGAGCGATGTGAAGACGATGGGGGCCATGGTCGCGCAGACCGGGCAGGGCGAGGTCTTCAAGGCCGAGGACGTGGAGGACTACATCCGCGCGGTGAAGGCGGTCCTGGCGGACCCGAAGAAGTACCGGGATGCGTACGACAGGCCCGGACTGCTCGACCAGTGGACCTGGGAAGCCCAGGCGGCGGCGCTCGACGACGTGTACACGAGGCTGCTTCCCGGTAGTAAGCGCGCATCCGCCAAGAGAGCCGCCGAGGTGACCGTGTGACCGGCAGACCCGATGTCCTCGCTGTTCCTGACGTTACGGTCGTCGTGGCCGTGTACAACACGATGCCTGCCCTGACGCAGTGTCTGGATTCTCTCGTCGGACAGAGCATCGGTCTCGACCGGATCGAGATCATCGCCGTGGACGACGGGTCCACCGACGGCAGCGGGAAGGAGCTCGACCGCTTCGCGGACCGGTTCCCCGGCACCTTCACGGTCATCCACCAGGAGAACTCCGGAGGGCCGGCCGGGCCGAACAACGTGGCGCTCGCCAAGGCGACGGGTCGCTACGTGTTCTTCGTGGGCTCCGACGACTACCTCGGCCCCGAGGCGCTGAAGCGCATGATCGACATGGCCGACGCGAACGACTCGGACGTCGTCCTCGGCAAGATGGTGGCCGTCGGCGACCGGTCGATTCCCCGGGCGGTCTTCCGCTCCACCGAGGCCAACATCGCGCTGATCGGATCCGGGGCGCTCTACGCGATCTCCAACACCAAGATGTACAAGCGCGCCCTCATCGAGGAGCACAACATCCGGTACGCGGAGGACCTGCCGGTCAGCTGCGACATGCCCTTCACGTTGGAGATGTACGTCCGGGCCAAGACCGTTTCGGTGGTCGCCGACTACGACTGCTACCACGCGGTCCGGCGCACGGACGACAGCAACATCACCTACCGGGCGCGGTTCGAGAACCGCCTGAAGGTGTGCGCGTATGCGCTCGACAAGCTCCACGACCTGGCAGGGCCCGGCGATCTCTATGACGCCTTTGCGATACGACTGCTCAAGGTCGACCTGGCCTGGATCTTCGGTGAGAACTACCTCGCCATGACGCCGGAGAGGCGCGCCGAGTGCGTGCGCGCCACCGGGGAGTTCATGGAGAAGTACTACGGCGCCTCCTTCGACTCCATGGAGCACCGGCTCACCGTCCCCGAGCGGCTCCGCTTCCGCTGGGTGTTCGCCGGCCGGGTCGACGAGCTGACCGAACTGGTCCGGATGGACACCGCGGGCAAGATGCCGCCGACCGTACTGGAAGACAACCACGCGTACGCCCGCTTCCCGGGCTTCCGCGACAGCCTCTGCACCCTGCCCGACAGCAGCTTCGCGCTGAAGGGCACAGTGGTGGGACGGCTCGGCTCCGGTACCGAACTCCAGTCCGCCGACTGGTACCAGGAGGGTGATGGGTTCGCGCTCGACGTCGTCGTGCGAGTTCCCGTGCTGGGCGACACGGACTCGTTGTACGTCCGGCTCGCCTCGGGCCGCATGCCCGCGTCCGCCGACAAGGCGGGCGCCCGTCGGCTTGACAAGGGCGAGCAACTCCCGGCCCCCGTGGGTGATTTCACCCGCACCCCCGCACCGGATGGCCGAGCCACCCTGATCACCGCCCGGATTCCGCTCCAGCGCCGGCAGGCCCAGCTGGGACTTCGGGTCTCGGTCGATGCCGGAGGATGGACCTACGAGATTCCGGTACGCGGCAAGGGGCACCCCATGCCGCTCGCCCGGCGGTGGGGGGCCGACGACCCCTACCGTGTCGCGGCCCGGGTGAACCCGAAGGGGCGCATGGTGATCAGCACCGGTCCGCTCCATCCGGCCAAGACATCGCTGGGCTCGCGGCTGCGATCCCGATTGACCGGCGCCAAACGCTCCAAGAGGAAGTAGCCCCATGAACATCTGTGTAGTAGCCCTTGGCAAGATCGGCCTGCCGCTCGCCGTGCAGTTCGCCTCCAAGGGCCACCGGGTGATCGGCGCCGACGTCAACGAGAAGGTCGTCGAGCTGGTCAACGCCGGTGTCGAGCCGTTCCCCGGTGAGCACGACCTCGACGTCAAGCTCAAGGAGACCGTCGAGGCGGGGCTGCTGACCGCGACGACGGACACCGCGTCCGCGGTCGCCCAGTCCGAGGCCGTCGTGGTCGTCGTACCCCTCTTCGTGGACGCGGAGGGCACGCCGGACTTCGGCTGGATGGATTCCGCGACCAAGGCGATCGCCGCAGGCCTCAAGCCGGGCACTCTCGTCAGCTACGAGACCACGCTGCCGGTCGGCACCACCCGTACCCGCTGGGCGCCGATGCTCGAAGAGGGCTCCGGCCTCAAGGCCGGCGAGGACTTCCACCTGGTGTTCTCCCCGGAGCGGGTGCTCACCGGCCGGGTCTTCGCGGACCTGCGCCGCTACCCGAAGCTGGTCGGCGGGATCGACGAGGCATCGGCCGCGCACGGTGTGTCGTTCTACGAGTCGGTCCTGGACTTCGACGACCGTACGGATCTGCCGCGCCCCAACGGCGTCTGGGACCTGGGCACTTCGGAGGCGTCCGAGCTGGCCAAGCTCGCCGAGACGACCTACCGTGATGTCAACATCGGTCTGGCGAACCAGTTCGCCCGCTTCGCCGACCAGCAGAACATCGACGTCCTCAAGGTCATCGAGGCCTGCAACTCCCAGCCGTACAGCCACATCCACCAGCCGGGCATCGCCGTCGGCGGCCACTGCATCCCGATCTACCCGCGGATGTACCTCTGGAACGACCCCTCGGCGACCGTGGTGCGTTCGGCACGCGAGGCCAACGCGGCCATGCCCGGGTACGCGGTCGATCTGCTCGCCGCCGCCTACGGCGACCTGGACGGGGTCGGTGTGCTGGTGCTGGGCGCGGCCTACCGCGGCGGTGTGAAGGAGGCGGCCTTCTCCGGTGTCTTCCCGACCGTCGAGGCGCTGAAGGCGCGCGGCGCGGTGCCGTTCGTCTCGGACCCGATGTACACGGCCGAGGAGCTGACCGCGCACGGCCTCGTCCCGCACGAGGGCCAGACCGTCACCGCCGCGATCCTCCAGGCCGACCACGCCGAGTACCGCGAGCTCGCCGCCGCCGATCTCCCGGACGTCCGCGTCCTGGTCGACGGCCGCCGCACGACGGACCCGGCCCGTTGGGAGGGCGTCCGCCGCGTCGTCATCGGCGGCTGATCACCCGTACGCGTACGAGGGGCCCCGGCCGACCAGGTCGACCGGGGCCCCTCGCGCGTTCCGCTCCGGCGTGCCTACGATGCTGCGGGCCCGGCCTCGACGAGCGTGGACCCATCGGTCTCCCGGTAGCGCGTACCGGTCTGCGGGCACTCCCACACACCCGGCTCGCCCGCGCTCTCGACCAGCTTCACACCGGCGTGACCGACCCAGCCGACCTGCCGGGCCGGGACACCGACGACCAGAGCGAAGTCGGGGACGTCCTTGGTGACCACCGCACCGGCCGCGACCATGGCCCAGCGGCCGATCCGGACCGGGGCGACGGCGACCGAACGGGCGCCCAGGGACGCCCCCTCGGCGATCTTCACCCCGACGGCCTCCCAGTCGCCGCCGCGCTTCTGCTTGCCGTCGGGGTCGACGGAGCGCGGATTGTGGTCGTTGGTGAGGACCACCGACGGGCCGATGAAGACACCGTCCGCAAGTTCGGCGGGTTCGTACACGAGCGCGTAGTTCTGGATCTTGACGTTGTCGCCGATCCGGACACCCGTGCCGACGTAGGCGCCGCGCCCGACCACACAGCCCTCGCCGAGCCGGGCCTGCTCGCGGATCTGGGCGAGCTCCCAGACACTGCTGCCGGCGCCGATCTCGGCGGTCTCGTCGACCTGGGCGGTGGGCTGGACTCTGTAGTTCACTGCGCGTCTGCCTTTCGGAGTGGGGCCTCGACCGGCGAGCTTACGTCGCGGTCCGCGCCCAGCAGCAGGCGGTCGTAGTCGCCCCGCACGGTCTCCCAGTCCCAGGTCGAAAGAGCGTACCGCGACGCCTCGCGCCCGGCGGCGGCCCGGATCTCCTCGGACGTGGTGACGGCGAGGATGCGCTCGGCGGCCTGCTGCGGGGTGGTGACGACCCAGTCCTCGGGGAATAGGGTCCGCGTGCTGTGCGGGCGGCCGGCCACGAACGGCCAGTCCCGGACGACCGGCACGGCACCGGCCGCCGCTCCCTCCATCAGGCCGACATGACAGCCCTCACGGACCGAGCTGCTGAGGATCACTCCCACTCCGGTGAGCACGCCGGGTACGTCGTCGCTCGGCCCGAGCCTGCGCACGGCACCCGTCGGCTCCAGCTCGGCGAGATCCTTCTCCAGGGCCGAGTGATAGGCGGCGGCCGCCGCGCTCGGCGCCGGGTTGATGCCGCCGCCGACCATCAGCAGGCGGTACCGCTCGTCCCGGGCGCGGAGCAACCGGAGCACCTCCAGGGCCCAGCGCGGGTCCTTGGCGATCTGCCCGATCCCCACCAGGCCCACGGTGAACCGCGCGTCATCGCTCTTGGGACGGTCGAACCGCCGCAGATCCAGCGCGTTGTGCAGGAAATGAAGGCGCGGCGCGTCGGGGGCGAGCAGCCGGGGGACGGCAGCGGTGGTCATCTCCCGCATGTGCTCCGCGATGAAGACGACATCGTCGACCCGGGAGAAGTCCATGATGTGCGGCCAGTGGGTGAACGACTCGTACTTGTGGAGCCGGACGACGATCCGGGTGCTGCCGGGATCGACCAGGGTCATGAACGCGGCAGCCGTGGAACACCATTCGACGAAGACCGTGTCGGCCCAGTCCAGATGGGGGCGGAGCGCTGCTTCGACCGCGGCTCCGTACGCGGCCTGACCTCCGAGCGGCAGCTCGACCATTCGCTGCAGCCCCTTGGCCAGTGGCGCGAGTACCGGATCGGCCGCCAGGTCCAGGGTGCGCAGCTCGACACCGGGATGGTTCGCGTAACGCTCGGTGAGCAGACCCAGGAAGTTGGCGTTGGCCAGGTTCACCACGAGCAGGCGCAGCGGCCGGCCGGACGGCGGCGCGGCGGGAGGTGTCCTGCGACCGCGGGGCGCGGCCACCGCGCGGGCGGTGGAGCTGGCGCGCAGCCGGGCGGTGAAGCCGGCCGGGTCGTCCGACAGGGGGGAGTGGAGCCGGTCGACGTGCGGAACCCGGTGAAAAGCCAGCAGCAGGGCCCGGGTGAGAGCCGCGGCGGCCTCCTTCCTGTGGCCCGCCTTGAACCTGGAGTCCGCGTAGGCCAGCTCGGCGGCGTACGCCTGGACGAGATGACGGGGGACGAGGCCCCGGCCGAGCTGAGCAGCGGCCGCCTCACCGAGCAGGTCCGCCTTGAGCCGACGGCTCCGTACGCGGTGCGCGCAGACACCCAGGACTCGCTCGGCGACGAACGGCCGGTCGGCGCGGGCCATCCGGACGACCGCGCGCCGGGCGATGTTGGCCAGAAGTTCATCAGGGATCTGTGGTATTGGCACGGTACGGCTCCACTGTTGAGGCAGGAACTCGGACCGTACGGTCAAACGGAAGCAAGGGAAAGTCCCGAACTGCTTCTGTAATCAAGGCAATTCCGAGTGTCACCGGAATCCACATGAGTACCCCCAGCCGGTCGGCCTCCTGGACCAGGGGATGGGCCGCGACCTGGAAGGCGCCGGCCAGCGTCACTGCGCAGGCCAGTGGGCCCAGCACCCCGCCGCGACGCAGCAGCACCCACAACGAGAGCACGGTGGCCGTCAGGAAGAACGGCATCGAGGCCTGCTCGCCGATCCAGTGGCTCCAGTACTGCAGATCGAGGTCGACGAGCCGGGTCCAGGGGTCCGGAACCTCGGGGGCGCGGAAATGGTGGGTGAAGGTGTCCTGGAGGGTGATCTCCGACGAGGGAAGCCCGAGCAGCTTCATCACGAGCGCCACGGCGGCGGCGCATCCCGTGGCCACCCCGGCGAGCGACAGGTCCGCCCGGGACCGCCGCAGGAGCCAGGAGACGAGCATCGCGACCGCGATCAGAGCGGCCAGCACCAGTGCCGTCGAGTAACGGGTGACCGTGCAGACGGCCAGGGAGCCGATGAACAGCGCCGCACCTGCCGCACGTCTGTTCCGCGCCATGAGCACCCCGCCCCACACCGCGCCGAGCACGCAGACCGTGACCAGCCCCTCGCCCAGCGCCTGGAGACTCCACCGGCCGAGCGGTGAGGCGAGGAAGGCGATCTGGCCGGCCACGGCGGCCGCGGGGGAGAGGCCGGCGCCGCGCAGCAGCCCGCAGAGGGCCAGTGAGCCGCCCGCGGCCAGCAGTAGCCCGAGTGCCCGCATACCGTCGAGCACTCCGAGCGCTCCGACGAAGGGAGCGGCGAGCAGGGGATAGCCGGGCCGGGACGAGAAGATCGACTGGTAACGGGAGTCCCCGGTGGTGATGTCGGGGGCGTGGGACCACCGCGCCAGACATGCGGCCCGGCTCGCCGCCCCGGCCGCGCCGGGCCCGGCCTCACCGGTCAGCGGGTCGAGTTTCTCGCTCCGGACGACCTCCTCCGCCCGGCTCGTGCAGAAGGCGGAGAGCGCGGCACGGTGCGCCTCGTTCCGGTCGGCTCCGAGGTACTCCTCGGCAGCACGGGCGTACCGGTAGGAGTCGGGAAAGAGCGTCCAGGAGGTCCCGGCGGTCAGCTGCGCCAGCACATAGACGGCGGACACCACGAGGGCCAGTAGCCAGGTACGACCGAGCGGGACGGAGCGGGGCATCAATGGCCTCATGCTGCACGGAGAGTGACGAAAATGGAAAAGTTAGCACGCGTGAGCCGGGGTGTCGGTCCGGGGAGGCCCGGTTTGACCGCCCGGGGGCGGCCCCGTAACCTTGACCCTCGGCGTGTTTCCCATGCGCGCCCACCCCTGAGCACATTCCTCCTGGTGGCCCGTCCGTCAGGAGAGGCCGCTCATCCTTCCGGATCGTCGCGGGCTTCGGCCTGTGCGGGCGGCTGGCATCAGGGGATCCGTTCCGAGCGAGAGAGAGATCCGCGTGTACGCCATCGTGCGCAGCGGTGGCCGCCAGCACAAGGTTGCTGTCGGTGACATCGTTGAGGTTGACAAGATTTCCACTGCCCAGGTTGGCGACACGGTCGAGCTCTCGACCCTGCTCGTGGTCGACGGCGACGCCGTGACCAGCGACCCGTGGGTGCTGGCCGGGATCAAGGTCCAGGCCGAGGTCGTGGACCACCACAAGGGCGCGAAGATCGACATCCTTCGCTACAAGAACAAGACCGGCTACCGCCGTCGCCAGGGTCACCGTCAGCAGTACACGGCGATCAAGGTCACCGGTATCCCCGCGGCTGCGAAGTAAGGGACTGAGGAGACATGGCACACAAGAAGGGCGCATCGTCCACCCGGAACGGGCGCGATTCCAATGCTCAGCGGCTCGGCGTGAAGCGCTTCGGCGGTCAGGCCGTCAACGCCGGTGAGATCCTGGTCCGCCAGCGCGGCACCCACTTCCACCCGGGCACGGGCGTCGGCCGTGGTGGCGACGACACGCTGTTCGCACTCGCCGCCGGTGCGGTCGAGTTCGGCACGCACCGTGGCCGCAAGGTCGTGAACATCGTTCCGATCGCCGGCTGATTTTCGGCGCTCGTCGAGCGGTTTCTGCGGAGGCGGACCTCACTTCCCGTACGGGAAGCGGGTCCGCCTTTCGCGTGTTTCTCCCATGAGAGACGGCTTTCTCCCATGCGGGGACAGCGCGAGTGAGACATTTCTGCATGCATGTAACTGGAGGTTCCAACCATGACCACCTTCGTGGACCGCGTCGAGCTGCATGTCGCCGCGGGTAACGGAGGCCACGGCTGTGCCTCCGTTCACCGTGAGAAGTTCAAGCCGCTCGGCGGCCCGGACGGTGGCAACGGCGGCCGTGGCGGCGATGTGACCCTGGTCGTCGACCAGGACATCACCACGCTCCTCGACTACCACCACAGTCCCCACCGCAAGGCGACCAACGGCCAGCCCGGTGCGGGCGACCACCGCTCCGGCAAGGACGGCCAGGACCTCGTCCTGCCGGTTCCCGACGGCACGGTCGTGCTCGACAGGAACGGCAACGTGCTCGCCGACCTGGTCGGCCAGGGCACCACGTTCGTCGCCGGACAGGGCGGCCGCGGCGGCCTCGGCAACGCCGCGCTGGCCTCCGCCCGGCGCAAGGCCCCCGGCTTCGCGCTGCTCGGCGAGCCCGGTGAGGCCCGGGACATCGTCCTGGAGCTCAAGACCGTCGCCGATGTCGCGCTGGTGGGTTACCCGAGCGCAGGCAAGTCCTCGCTGATCTCCGTCCTGTCGGCGGCCAAGCCGAAGATCGCCGACTACCCCTTCACGACCCTCGTCCCCAACCTCGGCGTGGTCACCGCGGGCAGCACCGTCTACACCATCGCCGACGTCCCGGGCCTGATCCCGGGCGCCAGCCAGGGCCGGGGACTCGGCCTTGAGTTCCTGCGGCACGTGGAGCGCTGCTCGGTTCTCGTGCACGTCCTGGACACCGCGACGCTGGAGTCGGACCGCGACCCGGTCTCCGACCTCGACATGATCGAGGAAGAGCTGAAGCAGTACGGAGGCCTGGAGGACCGGCCCCGCATCGTCGTCCTCAACAAGATCGACATCCCGGACGGCCAGGACCTCGCCGACATGATCCGCCCGGACCTGGAGGCGCGCGGCTACCGCGTCTTCGAGGTGTCCGCCGTCGCCCGTACCGGCCTGAAGGAGCTCTCCTTCGCGCTCGCGGGCGTCATCGCCGAGGCGCGTGCCGCCAAGCCCGTGGAGGTGGCGACCCGTATCGTCATCCGCCCGAAGGCCGTCGACGACGCGGGCTTCACCGTCACTCTGGAGGAGGACGGCATCTACCGGGTGCGCGGCGAGAAGCCGGAGCGCTGGGTGCGGCAGACCGACTTCAACAACGACGAGGCCGTCGGCTACCTGGCGGACCGCCTCAACCGTCTCGGTGTAGAGAACGAGCTGATGAAGGCCGGCGCCCGTGCGGGCGACGGCGTGGCCATCGGCGCCGAGGACAACGCGGTCGTCTTCGACTGGGAGCCGACCATGGCCGCGGGTGCGGAGATGCTCGGCCGTCGCGGCGAGGACCACCGTCTCGAAGCGCCGCGCCCGGCAGCACAGCGCCGTCGTGACCGTGGGGCGGAACGCGACGAGGTGCAGCGCGAGTTCGACGACTTCAACCCGTTCTAGACCGTGCACCGGCCGCCGGACGGGCTTGTTCCGCAAGCCGGTCCGGCGGCCTGGCCTTGCTCTCCCCGCCGCGCAACCGGCGGAGCCGAACCCCGCTCAAGGGTGATTGATACCGCTCAGCCGTGTGGCGTCGGTCACCCGGTCCAGAAGCGCCAATTCCGATATACGCCCTGATCGCAAGGCAACGGAAGGTTTCGATACGGCGTGCAGCAGCCGACGTTCGCCTTGCGAGACGGTAACGGAGAGTGCAACCATCGCTGTATCTCCCAGCCCTCAAGGTAGGTCGTCTGTGTCTGCTCAGCACATAGCCAAAGCCCGAACCACAGCAGTCGTGCTCGCCGGCGGCACCGGCCAGCGCGTGGGTCTGTCCATTCCCAAGCAGCTGCTGAAGATCGCAGGCAAGGCTGTCATCGAGCACACGCTGTCGATCTTCCAGCAGGCCGACTCCATCGACGACGTCATCGTGCTGATGGCTCCGGGCTATGTGCCCGACGTGGAGAAGATCGTCGCCAAGGCCGGACTCACCAAGGTCACCAAGGTGATCGAGGGCGGCACCACCCGCAACGAGACCACCGAGCGCGCCATCGCGGCCCTCGGTGAGGGCCTGGCCGAGGGAGAGGACCGCAACGTCCTCTTCCACGATGCCGTGCGCCCCCTGCTCTCGCAGCGCGTCATCAAGGACTGCGTCGACGCCCTGGACCGCTACCAGGCGGTCGACGTCGCCATCCCGTCCGCGGACACGATCATCGTGACCCGCACCCACGGCGGCGACGGCGAGTTCATCACCGACGTGCCCGACCGCTCCCGGCTGCGCCGCGGCCAGACGCCGCAGGCCTTCAAGCTCTCCACGATCCGCCGGGCGTACGAGGTCGCCGCGGGCGACCCGAACTTCCAGGCCACCGATGACTGCTCGGTCGTCCTGAAGTACCTCCCCGACGTACCGATCTACGTGGTCGCGGGCGACGAGTACAACATGAAGGTCACCCAGCCGGTCGACGTCTTCATCGCGGACAAGCTCTTCCAGCTGGCCTCCACGGCCGTCCCGCAGCCGACCGACGACGCCGCCTACCGTGAGCTGCTCACCGGCAAGACCCTCGTCGTCTTCGGCGGTTCGTACGGCATCGGCGCGGACATCGCGGCGCTCGCCGAGTCCTACGGCGCCACCGTCTACGCCCTGGGTCGCTCCACCACCGGTACGCACGTGGAGAACCCGGAGCACGTCGACGACGCGCTCTCCAAGGCGTATGCGGACACCGGCCGCGTCGACTACGTGATCAACACCGCGGGCGTGCTCCGCATCGGCAAGCTGGCCGAGACGGACAGCACGACCATCCAGGAAGCGTTGAACGTCAACTACCTGGCGCCCGTGCAGATCGCCCGCGCCTCGTACAAGTACCTCGCCGAGACCAAGGGCCAGCTGCTGCTCTACACCTCCAGCAGCTACACCCGGGGCCGCGCGGAGTACAGCCTCTACTCGTCGACCAAGGCCGCGATGGTGAACCTCACCCAGGCGCTCTCGGACGAGTGGGCGGGCGACGGAGTGCGGGTGAACTGCGTGAACCCCGAGCGCACCGCCACCCCGATGCGCACCAAGGCGTTCGGTGACGAGCCCGCGGGCACGCTCCTCTCCTCCGAGGCGGTCGCCAGGACCTCCCTCGACGTCCTGCTCTCCGAGATGACCGGCCATGTCATCGACGTACGGCAGCAGGACCCGACCCGTGGCGCCTCCGAAGCATCGGGCTTCGAACAGGCGCTGGCCGCTGTCCTGGATCGACAGGCCGATGTGTAATACTGCTTGACAATCGACTATTCGGACCTCTGTGGACGCCGCGTGCGAACTGCAGGGGTCCGAATTCGTGAAGCTCGGGCTTCACATTTCCCCCGCAAGGTAATAAGTCGGCATCCTCGGGAGCGGTACTTCGTGATTTCGAAAGCCATTCGCATGGCTCGAGTGGGCAGTGGTTCGGAGCTGGCCGCCGCTCTTCTCCTTGCCCTGGGATTCCCGTGCGTAATGCTCGCGGCAATAATCCCCAATCTTTGGTTCTTCGCAGGCGCTGCCGCGGTGACCTATATCGCCGACCAGTATCTGCACCACTGTGGCAGTTACCTGGTCAACCGGCTCGCCGCGGTCCGTGCGGGGCTCTCGATCCGCTTCCTGGTCCGCCAGCTGCTGCTGATCCTGCTGCTCTCCCGTATGGGGTACGGAGAGCAGACGCTGTTCTACGTGACGGTCGCCTGCCTGCTCGCCTTCTACGGTCTTCAGGCGCCGCAGAGTGCGACGGTCACCCTCATCAAGCTCCGCCGCAAGCTCCCGGTGGTCACACACAACATCGATCTGGAGCAGGTGCGGATCCCGGACGCCCCGCCGGCGCTGCTGATGAACCGCCCTGCGGAGAAGATGCTTCATCTGGACATCTTCGCGATGGTGGGTGTGCTGGTTGCGCTCGAGACCGACGTGAACGGCTTCGCCTATGCGGGCCTCGCCACCACACTGGTTCTCGCGGTCGGCTACCTGGCGGCGCTTCTCCCGTACATCCGTCCGAAGCGGCTTGTGGCGCCCGAGGCCAAGGTGCTGGGCGCGGTGGACAACTGGCTGCGCGAGTACCAGCCGACCGTGGCTCTCTACTTCTCCGGCTCCAAGGATTCGGCCTACCAGGTCAACATGTGGCTGGAGACCATGGCGCAGCTCGACGGGCGCCCGCTGATCCTGCTGCGTGAGCGCACGATAGTGCCTCAGCTGAACACGACATCGGTGCCGGTGCTCTGTGTGCCCGGCGGCGTCCACCTGATGAATATGGACCTCTCGTCGGTTCGGGTCGCGCTCTACGCGGCCAACGTCGGCAAGAACATCCACCTGCTCCGGGTGCCGACGATGAAGCACGTCTTCATCGGCCACGGCGACAGCGACAAGCTCGCCAGCGTCAACCCGTACAGCAAGGCCTACGACGAGGTGTGGACCGCGGGCCGGGCCGGCCGGGACCGTTACGCACTGGCCGATGTCGGTGTGCGCGACGAGGACATCGTCGAGGTGGGCCGCCCGCAGCTGGCCACCATCCAGCCGTGGACCGGTGCGCAGAAGAACCCGATCCCGACCGTGCTGTACGCCCCCACCTGGGAAGGCTGGGACGACAACCCGGGCAACACCTCGCTGCTGCTGGCCGGCGAGAACATCGTCAAGCGGCTGCTGAACTCCGAGAAGCCGGTCCGGCTGCTCTACAAGCCGCACCCCTTCACGGGCACCCGCAGCGCCAAGGCCAAGGCCGTGCACCAGCGGATCACCGCGATGATCGAGAAGGCGGGCGTCGAGCGCGCCACCGACCCCCGTTGGGCGAAGGAATCGGCCGCGCTCCAGCCGGTGCAGGCCGAGGCACGGGCCGAACTGGCCCGTATCGAAGCGCGGCTCGAGGCGCTGTCGAGCGGCGGCCACGTCGCCGGGGACGAGGCCGAGATGTCCCGCGACTCGCTGGCCGACCCGGCGCGCGAGGCCGAGATCGCGCGGCTCAAGGACGAGTGGAACGCTGCCTCCTGGCGCGCGCTCGGCTGGTGGGAGCACAAGGTCATCACGGGCGCCCGGATGCGCCTGTACGACTGCTTCAACGAGTCGGACGCCATGGTCTCGGACATCTCCAGCGTGGTGTCGGACTTCATCGCGAGCGGCAAGCCGTACGCGGTCACCGATTCGGCTGCGCTGGGCGAGGACGAATTCCGCCGACAGAACACCGCGGTCCGTGCCGCGGTCATCCTGTCCAATGCCGCGACCGAGCTGGACGCCCTGCTCACTGCGGTGGTGGATCCTGCCGCGGACACCCTGGCAGCCGACCGGCGCGAGCTGAAGGAATACCTCCTCGGCCCCGACGAGCCCACCTCGATCGAGCAGTTCGACGCGGCCGTGAAGGCGCTCGCAGCCAGGTCCGAGGCCCGGAACGCGGGCCTGGCGAGAAACGTCGGCGAACGCGTGAGTGGCTGAGGATCCACCTGGTCCATTAACACGATCCATCCGGCCCGGCATAGCCCGTAAAAGGGTTGTGCCGGGCCTTTGTGATAAGGGTCACACTTCGGGCGTGTGGTGTCCAGGCAACCAACACCCGGGGGTGACTGTCTTCTGTTGATGTGAACGAGATGCCAGTTCCCGATGTAACTGTGATCATCGGCGCATATGAGGCGATGCCCTACCTCATTCGCTGCCTCGAATCGGTGGAGACCCAGACCATCGGCGCACACCGGATCGAGATCGTGGCGGTCGATGACGGTTCGACCGATGGCACCGGTGAATACCTGGAGGAGTTCGCGGCCCGGACCGCGGTTCCGACGAGGGTGGTCAGGCAGGCGAATTCAGGCGGCCCCAGTGGGCCGCGCAATGTGGGTCTCGGCATGGCGCGGGGCCGCTATGTCTTCTTCCTCGACGCGGACGACTACTTCGGTGAAGAGGCTCTGGAGCGGATGGTCGCGAGGGCCGACCGGGCGAACACCGACGTGGTGCTCGGCAGGGTGGTCGGGGTCAATCGCGGGGCGCCCCGGTCGATGTGGACAGCCACCAAGGACCGGGTCAATGTATACAATTCAAAGGTCATTTACACGCTGAGTGCGCAGAAACTCTTCCGGCGTGAACTGCTGGAGCGAATCGGCCTGCGATTCGATGAGGGACTCAAGACCGGTGAGGACGCGCTCTTCACCATGGAGGCATACCTGCGGGGTGCCGGGGTATCCGTCATCTCCAATTACATCTGTTATTACCTGGTCGGCCGGGACGACGGAAAGCACGTCACCAAGAGCGGCACCTATGAATGGCGCTTCGACTCCATGCGGGCCATGATGACGCTCATCCACCGGCTCGAACCCGTCGGGCCGAAGCGGGACTTCTTGATGGTCCGGCCCTTCACGGTCGGCATGATGCAGCAGTTCGGCCCCAATTTCCTCCGGGACTCCCAGGAGGTCCGGCGCCACAAGATGGAGCTCGCGGCGCCGCTCATGGACATGTACTGGAACGACGGGGTGGCGCGCCGGATCAAGGTCGCCGAGAGACTGCGGCTCGCCGCTGTCGCGCAGGGCCGGGCCGACGTGCTGGTGGACATGCTGACGTATCTGCGGGAGAAGACCGTTCCGGATGTGGTCAGTTCAGGAAAGGGGGACAAGCTCTTCCTCGCGTACCCGCACTTCCGGGACCGTTCGAGCGGACTTTCGGACTCCGATTTCGAGGTCACCGTGCCCGACTGGCACGACGGCAAGCGCATCGAGAAGCCCGAGGCCGTAGCACGCAGGGCGTCACTGTCGCGGCGCGTCATCCGGCGTATGCGGCGGGACGTGCGGCGCTGGAAGTCGCGGATCAGTACAGGATGACCATGCCGGCCCCGTCCTGCCCCGGGTGTGTGTCCATATCCCATCGGCGGAGTTGACGCACTACGAATCGCGCAGCAATTCTCAGTAAAGTTGCACAGCAGGTCGCAGCCGCGACCGATATCTCAACCATGGGGACTGGCCACGTGAAGGCTCTCGTACTATCCGGAGGGGCCGGCACCCGCCTGCGTCCCATCACACACACCTCGGCCAAGCAACTGGTGCCCGTGGCGAACAAGCCCGTGCTGTTCTACGGCCTGGAAGCCATCGCGGAAGCGGGTATCACCGAGGTCGGCATCATCGTGGGTGACACCGCCCAGGAGATCCGCGAGGCGGTCGGCGACGGTTCCCAGCTCGGCATCGAGGTCACGTACATCCCGCAGGACGAGCCGCTCGGCCTCGCCCACGCGGTGCTGATCGCCCGCGACTTCCTGGCGGACGACGACTTCGTCATGTACCTCGGTGACAACTTCATCGTCGGCGGGATCACCGGTCTGGTGGAGGAGTTCCGCACCGACAAGCCCGATGCGCAGATCCTGCTGACCCAGGTGCCCAACCCGACCTCCTTCGGTGTCGCGGAGCTCGACGCCGACGGCCGGGTGGCGTCCCTGGAGGAGAAGCCGAAGGAGCCCAAGAGTGATCTGGCGCTCGTCGGTGTCTACCTTTTCACCCCCGCCATCCACGAGGCCGTCCGCTCGATCGAGCCGTCCTGGCGGGGCGAGTTGGAGATCACGCACGCCATCCAGTGGCTGATCGACCAGAAGCGCGACGTGCGCTCCACCACGATCCGCGGGTACTGGAAGGACACCGGCAATGTCACCGACATGCTGGAGGTCAACCGGACCGTGCTGGAGACCATCGAGCCGTCCCACGAGGAGGCCGAGGTCGACGAGGACAGCGAGATCATCGGCCGGGTGCGGATCGAGCCGGGCGCCAAGGTCAGCGGCAGCCGCATCGTCGGGCCCGTGATCATCGGCGCCCGGTCGGTGATCCGCGGCGCGTACGTGGGCCCGTTCACCTCGGTCTCGGAGGACTGCCGGATCGAAGACAGCGAGATCGAGTACTCCATCGTTCTGCGGGGCGCCTCCATCGCCGGTGTCCGCCGAGTGGAGGCGTCGCTCATCGGCCGTGACGTCGAGGTGACTCCCGCGCCCCGTTCCCCGTCCGCCCACCGACTCGTACTCGGCGACCACAGCAAGGTGCAGATCTCTTCATGACCACCAACATCCTGGTGACCGGCGGCGCCGGTTTCATCGGCTCGCACTATGTCCGTACGGTGCTCGGCCCCGAGGGTCCCGGCGACATCGCCGTGACCGTGCTCGACAAGCTCACCTACGCGGGCAACCCGGCCAACCTCGACGAGGTGCGCGACCACCCCGGTTTCAGGTTCGTACAGGGCGACATCTGTGATCCCGAGCTGGTCTCCAAGCTGATGGCCGAGCACGACCAGGTGGTGCACTTCGCCGCCGAATCCCATGTGGACCGCTCCATCGACGGCGGCGCCGAATTCGTCCGTACGAACGTCGTGGGCACCCACACCCTGATCCACGCCGCGCACCTGGCCGGCATCAAGACCTTCGTGCACATCTCCACCGACGAGGTCTACGGCTCGATCGACGAGGGCTCCTGGCCCGAGACCGACCCGCTCGCGCCCAACTCGCCGTACTCCGCGGCCAAGGCGTCCAGCGACCTGATCGCGCTCTCGTACCACCGCACCCACGGCCTCGACGTGCGGGTGACCCGCTGCTCCAACAACTACGGACACCACCACTTCCCCGAGAAGGTCATCCCGCTGTTCGTCACCAACCTGCTGGACGGCAAGACGGTCCCGCTGTACGGCGACGGCGCCAACGTCCGCGACTGGCTGCACATCGACGACCACGTCCAGGGCATCGAACTGGTCCGTACGAAGGGCCGGCCCGGTGAGGTCTACAACATCGGCGGCGGCACCGAGCTCTCCAACAAGGAGCTGACCGGTCTGCTGCTGGACGCCTGCGGGGCCGACTGGGACACCAGCGTCACCTACGTCGAGGACCGCAAGGGCCACGACCGCCGCTACTCGGTCGACTGCACCAAGATCCGCGAGGAGCTCGGTTACGAGCCCCGCAAGGACTTCCGCACCGGCCTCGCCGAGACCGTGCAGTGGTACCGCGACAACCGCGCCTGGTGGGAGCCGCTCAAGGACCGGGCCGCGCTGTGAGCGCCGTCTGGCTGGTCACCGGAGCCGCCGGGATGCTGGGTCAGGACGTCCTGGCCCGGCTCGCCCGTGAGGACATCACCGCGGTCGCCGCGGACCGCGCGGCCATGGACATTGCGGACCCCGGATCGGTGCGCGCCGGCTTCGACGAGCACCGACCCGCCGTCGTGGTGAACTGCGCCGCCTGGACCGCTGTCGACGACGCCGAGTCCCAGGAGGACGCCGCGCTGCGGGTCAACGGCGCAGGCCCCGAGGTCCTTGCCGCGGCCTGCCGTGAACGCGGTGCCGTCCTCCTCCAGGTCTCGACCGACTACGTCTTCGCCGGGGACGGCGAGAAGCCGTACGCCGAGGACGGCCCCACCGGACCGCGCAGCGCCTACGGCCGCACCAAACTGGCCGGCGAGCAGACCGTGCTCGACACCCTGCCGGACACCGGTTACGTGGTCCGTACCGCCTGGCTGTACGGCGCGGGCGGCGGCAACTTCGTCCGTACGATGATCAAGCTGGAGGGCATCAAGGAGACCCTCGACGTGGTGGACGACCAGCGCGGACAGCCCACCTGGACCGTCGATCTGGCCGACCGGCTGGTCAGGCTCGGACAGGCCGCCCTCGCGGGCACCGCCCCCGCGGGTGTCTACCACGGCACCAGCGGCGGCGAGACGACCTGGTTCGGCTTCACCCGGGAGATCTTCCGGCTGCTCGGCACCGACCCTGCGCGCGTCCGCCCCACCACCAGCGAGGCCTTCGTGCGGCCGGCTCCCCGTCCCGCTTTCAGCGTGCTGGGACACGACCGCTGGGCAGTGGCCGGGATCGAACCGATCCGGGACTGGCGGGCGGCACTGGAAGAGGCATTCCCGACACTCGTCGCAGCAGAGCGGTCATGATCGTCAAATGATCGTATCGGTGGTCAAGTTCCTTGAATTCCAAAGATGTGAACAACGAAGGTTTACATAGGGGAGAACGCTTACATCACAGTGCGGTCATGGGGTAACTTCGCCGGGGACCAGACCAGTTGGTTTCCTCCGAAGGGCTGCTCCACGTGAACCGCCATGACTTTCTGCGTCAATTGCACCGCGTCTACCGGCCTCGGAACTATTTGGAGATCGGGGTCAACGACGGCAGGAGCCTGGCCCTCTCGCGAGTGCCCTCCGTCGCCGTCGACCCCGCCTTCCGCGTGGTGACGGACATCAGCTGCGACGTCCACCTGGTCAAGGCGACGAGCGACGGCTTCTTCGCCCGCAAGGACCCGCTGCTGCACCTGCGCAACGGCCGCAACCCGTTCCGCGCCCTCGCCCGCCGCGATCCCCTCAATGTGCTCGGCGGGGATCCGAAGCTGGAGCTCGCCTTCATCGACGGCATGCACCTCTTCGAGTACGCCCTGCGCGACTTCATGAACGTCGAGAAGCACGCCCGCTGGTCGAGCGTGATCGTGCTGGACGACATGCTGCCGCGCAATGTCGACGAGGCGGCCCGCGACCGGCACACCGACGCCTGGACGGGAGACGTCTACAAGGTGGCTACCGTGCTGCGACGCTTTCGCCCCGACCTGACGGTGATCGAGGTCGACACCCAGCCCACCGGTATCGTGCTGGTCTTCGGCGCCGACCCGGACAGCGCGGTGCTGAAGAACGCGTACGACAAGATCATCGAGGAATACGTCGTACCCGACCCGCAGGACGTCCCCGACGAGCTGCTGGTACGCAAGAACGCCGTACAGGCCGAGAGGCTGCTCGAAGCCGACTTCTGGCCCTCGCTGATCCGCGCCCGCAACCTGCGCCGCCCGCGCTCGGCCTACGCGCCTCTGCGTCGCCGGATTGAGGCGCTGACCGGCTGAGCCGAGGGCGCCGGACGAGGAGGGAGAGGCCCGATATCGTGTCGGGCCGTTCCCGCGTGCTCGCGATAATCTGATGCGTACATATTCCCAGGGCGATGAGACGCCGGGGTATTCCTCTCTTATTGGGGCTAACTGCATGTCCGTCAAGGTCAGCGTCGTCATCCCGGTGTACAACCCGGGTGAGTACATCGAGGACTGCATCGCCTCACTGCTTCGGCAGAGCCTCCCGGACGACGAGTACGAGGCCATCTTCGTCGACGACGGCTCCACCGACGCCACTCCGGCGCGGTTGGACGAGATCGCCGCCACGTACCCGCACATGCACGTCATCCACCAGGAATCCTCGGGCTGGTCGGGCAAGCCCCGCAATGTCGGCACCGCCGCGGCCAAGGGCGAGTTCGTCATGTACGTCGACAACGACGACTGGCTGGGTGACGAGGCCCTGGAGCGCATGTACAACTACGGCGTCGAGAACGAGGCCGACGTCGTCATCGGCAAGATGGCCGGCAAGGGCCGTCCGGTGCCGGTGGATCTCTTCCGCGTGAACCGTCCGCGCGCCGACGTCTCCAGCGCCCCGCTCATGACCAGCCTCACGCCGCACAAGATGTTCCGCAAGGAATTCCTGGAGAGCAACAACATCAGCTTCCGCGAGGGCCGTCGGCGTCTGGAGGACCACGTCTTCGTGGTCGAGACGTACCTTCTGGCCTCCAACATCGCGGTTCTCAGCGACTACCTGTGCTACTACCACATCAAGCGTGAGGACGCCTCGAACGCCGGTTTCCAGCGCTTCGACCCGGTCGGCTACTACAACAACCTCCGGGAAGCCCTCGACATCGTCGAGAAGTACACAGAGCCTGGCACGCTCCGCGACAGCATGTTCCGCCGCTGGCTGCGCAATGAGATGGTCGAGCGCCTTCGCGGCAAGCGTCTGCTGGACTTGCCGGAGGACTACCGCCAGGAGTTGTACACCGAGATCCGGGGCGTCGTCACCGAACGGTTCGGACCCGGTGTCGCGCGGGGGATGCAGCCCACCCAGCAGATCGTCGCCGCGCTCGTCGTGGCCGACCGCCTCGCCGACATCGAGGAACTGGCCCGCTGGGAGGCCGGGATCAAGCCCACCGGCTTCCTGGAGTCCCTGAAGTGGGACGCCGGGCGGCTCGGGGCAGCCTTCACCGCCGAGTACCAGACCGACGGCGAACCGATGACCTTCCGGACCGAGGGCGAGAAGGACCTGCTGAACCTGCCGCTGGCGCAGGACACCCTGGACGCCGTCGTGAGTCTCGGCGCCAGTCCTCTCGCGACCGCCGCCAAGGCCAGGGTCGATCTGGTCGTACGGGAAAGGACCACCGCCGCGGAGTTCTTCCAGCCGGTCGAGTTCACCCGTGAGCGCATCCCCTCCGACGACGGGACCACGTTCCGGCTGGTGCTTCGGGCCGAGGGGACGATCGACCCGGAGTCCGCGGCCAACGGTGCACCGCTGGGCGACGGCATCTGGGACGTCCTGATCCGGATCAGCTCCTGCGGCTGGACCAAGGAGACCCGCCTCGGATCGGCCCGTGCCGAGAACGTGGAGACCGGCCGACGCGGTGCCCTGAGCGGTGAGCCCCGACGGCTGGTCCTGCCGTACTGGACCGAGCCGCACGGCAACCTCTCCCTCGACGTGGACCTTGCCACCAGCCGGTTCGACCGGGACCTCAAGAGCCTCACCCCGAAGGACACTGTCCTGGCCGACGGCCGGATCGAACTTCCCGTCCCCCTCGCGATGAACGGCACCGTCGGTACCGAGAGCGCCAGGCTGCGTTTCAAGACCCTGTCCGGCGGGAGCACTGCCGAGACCGTCGCGACTCTCACGGCCGGCCCCACCGCGGCGGTCCTCTCCGCACACCTCCCGGACGGGCTGGGCACCGGACGTGTCTGGAACATCGAGATCGGCCTGCCATCCGCCCGACGCGGAAAGCCGCGCTGGGCCAAGCTTCCGGTCGCCATCGCCGTTGCCGCCGACGCAACGATGTCCACGACCGCGGCGGCCAAGAAGCCCACCGCTCCCGCGCCGAAGAGGTCCCTGGTGCGGCGCGTGGCCGGACGTATCAAGCGGACCCTGTTCAAGTAGCCCCTGGGCTCCGCAGCCGACCACAACAACCGGCATCACCTTGCAGTGAGAAAGCAGAACAGCATGCGACCTCTGTCCATCGAAGGCGCCTGGGTCCACGAGCCGAAGGTGTTCCCCGACGATCGCGGCAGCTTCCACGAGTGGTTCCGCGGCGCGGATTTCCGTGCGGCCACGGACCAGGACCTCAGCCTGGTCCAGGCGAACTGCTCCGTGTCCCGCCGAGGGACCTTGCGCGGTCTCCACTTCGCCGATGTGCCACCCAGCCAGGCCAAGTACGTCAAGTGCGTACGCGGCGCCGTCCTGGACGTCATCGTCGACATCAGGGTCGGTTCCCCGACCTACAAGCAGTGGGAGATCGTCCGCCTCGACGACCGGAACCACCACGCGGTCTATCTCTCGGAGGGCCTCGGCCACGGCTTCTTCGCCCTGAGCGACGACGCGACCGTGGTCTACCTCTGCTCAGAGGGGTACGCGCCCGAGCGGGAGCACGGCATCAATCCGCTCGATCCCGAACTGGCCATCGCCTGGCCCGAGGACATCGAGCCGTTGCTCTCCCCCAAGGACGAGCAGGCGCCGACGCTCGCCGAGGCCGAGCGGCAGGGGCTGCTGCCCCGCTACGAAGACTGCGTCTCCTTCCGCGAGCAGCTGCGCGCACGCTGAGCCGCGTACGGGATGCGCGGCGGCGCGGCCCGCGCATCCCACGCTGCGGAACGGGCGGACGTGCCGCCCGGCCGCTCGCGTAGATTGCCAGGACCGGGCGGAGCCGAATCATTGGGGATGTACGTGTCAGGGGCAAGGCAGGGCGTCACAGAGGCCCGCAGGATCGTGGTCAAGGTCGGTTCCTCATCCCTCACCACCGCGGCGGGCGGCCTCGACGCGGACCGCGTCGACGCGCTCGTCGACGTACTCGCCAAGGTGAGGAGCGGCGGGGAGCGCGAGATCGTGCTCGTCTCCAGCGGCGCCATCGCGGCCGGGCTCGCCCCGCTCGGGCTGCACCGCAGGCCCAAGGACCTGGCCAGACAGCAGGCCGCGGCCAGCGTCGGACAAGGACTGCTGGTCGCCCGCTACACCGCCTCCTTCGCGCGTTACGGCGTACGCGTCGGCCAGGTGCTGCTCACCAGCAACGACACCAGCCGCCGCGCCCACTACCGCAACGCCTACCGCACCCTCGACCAGCTCCTGGACATGGGTGCGCTCCCGATCGTCAACGAGAACGACACCGTCGCCACCGACGAGATCCGGTTCGGCGACAACGACCGGCTCGCCGCGCTCGTCGCCCATCTCGTCCGCGCGGATCTGCTGGTCCTCCTCTCGGACGTGGACGGCCTCTACGACGGCGACCCCAGCACCCCGGGCACCGCGCGGGTCGCCGAAGTGGCCGGCCCCGAGGATCTCGCGGGTGTCACCATCGGCAGTGCGGGGAAGGCAGGCGTCGGCACCGGCGGCATGGTCACCAAGGTCGAGGCTGCCCGGATCGCCACGGCCGCCGGAGTCCCGGTCGTCCTCACCTCCGCGAGCCGGGCCGCCGACGCGCTGGCCGGACGCGACACCGGTACGTATTTCCATCGCACCGGACGCCGCTCGGCGGACCGGCTCCTCTGGCTCGCCCACGCCTCCACCCCGCAGGGCTCGCTGACCCTCGACGACGGGGCCGTACAGGCGGTCGTCGAGCGGCACAGCTCGCTGTTGCCCGCAGGAATCGCCGCGATCGAGGGCGAGTTCACCGCGGGCGACCCGGTGGAACTGCGCGACCTCGAAGGCCGTCCCGTGGCCCGCGGACTCGTCAACTTCGACGCCAAGGAGATTCCGCAGTTGCTCGGCCGATCCACCCGCGACCTGGCGCGTGAACTTGGTCCAGCATATGAGCGCGAGGTCGTACACAGGGACGATCTCGTCGTCCTGCACCCCTGACAGACCCCCTGAAACGGCTGAAAGTCCAGCCTCGGGGCAGGGACCTTCACGAAAAGCGCCCCATCGTCGGCCGCGGACTGGTCAACTTTGTAGCGGGGGCACAGCGGGGTACAGCACAGCAAACGCATTCACAGGAGGCCGCCGGTGAGACGAGCGCGCCCGGGGGCGCCGCCCCGAGGAACGGGTGGCCGGGCCCTGACCAGTGTCGGAGCCGGTGTCGGCTTCGACGAGAGCCGGTCCACGGACCGCAGGGACGACCGGACCACCGGGCCCGAGCCGACGGTGGCGAAGGAGGAACGCACCCCGTCGAGACTCTGGCACATCACGCTCAGTGTCTCGGGCGCAGCGATTCCGCTGAAGGAGGTCAGACGCGGTCTCGAACAGCTCGCGCACGACCATCCCTTCCTGCTGACCAGCCGGTACGCCAACGACCACGCAGAGATCCGCTACTGGGAAGAGGCCCGTGATCTGCACGATGCGGCGGCCGTCGCGCTGCGGCTGTGGGGGGAACACCGCTCCACCGCCGGGCTTCCGCCCTGGGAGATCGTCGGCCTGGAAGTCATCGACCGGGAGACGTACCACCAGCGCGTCGCCGAGGGATACGGGCCGCCCCCGGCCGCCCCGGTCGGCGTGCACCCGTACTGAGCGCGGCGGCGGCCCCCGGGGCAGTTGTCTCGCATCACGGGATACGTGAAGGATGCCCGCAGTGTGCGCACTACTCTGCGGGCATGACCACGCTCTCGCCGTACGACAACATGTCCCCGGTCGCCCAGGCCGCCTACCGGGCACGCTCCGCCGCCGCCGACATCGCACCACTGCCGCGCGCGGCGAAGGACGACGCGCTGCTGGCGATCGCGGACGCGCTGGAAGTGCGGACGGGCGAGATCGTCGCGGCCAACGCCGAGGACGTCGCCCGCGCCCGTGAGGCCGGGACCAGTGAGTCGATCGTCGACCGGCTCACCCTCACCCCGGAACGGATCCGTGCCATCGCCGCCGATGTGCGGGACGTCGCGGCGCTGCCCGACCCGGTCGGCGAAGTCGTCCGCGGCTCGACCCTGCCCAACGGCATCGACCTGCGACAGGTCCGGGTGCCGCTCGGCGTGGTCGGGATCATCTACGAGGCCCGGCCCAATGTGACGGTCGACGCCGCTGCCCTCTGCCTGAAATCGGGCAACGCCGTCCTGCTGCGCGGCTCGTCCTCCGCGTACGCCTCCAATGTCGCGCTCGTACGGGTGCTGCGCGATGCGGTCGGCGGCTCCGGTCTCCCGGCCGACGCCGTGCAGCTGGTGCCGGGCGAGAACCGTGACTCGGTACGGGAACTCATGCGGGCGCGCGGCCTCGTCGACGTCCTCATCCCGCGCGGCGGCGCCTCGCTGATCCGCACAGTGGTCGAGGAATCCACCGTTCCGGTCATCGAGACCGGCACTGGCAACTGTCATGTGTATGTGGACGCGCAGACCGACCTCGACATGGCCGTCGACATCCTGATCAACTCCAAGGCGCAGCGCCCGAGCGTCTGCAACGCCGCCGAGACGCTCCTGGTCCACAAGGACATCGCCGCGGACTTCCTGCCCCGGGCACTGGACGCGCTGGCCGGTGCCGGGGTGACGGTGCACGGCGACGAGCGGGTCCTCGAATACGCCGAAGGGTCCAAGGCCACCGTGGTGGCGGCGACGCCGGAGGACTGGGAGACCGAGTACCTCTCGTACGACATCGCCGCGGCCGTCGTGGAGTCGCTGGACGCGGCCGTCGCGCACATCCGGCTCTGGTCCTCCGGTCACACCGAGGCGATCGTGACCACCTCCCAGGCCGCGGCCCGCCGCTTCACCCAGTTGGTGGACTCCACGACGGTGGCCGTGAACGCGTCGACGCGCTTCACCGACGGCGGTCAGTTCGGCTTCGGAGCCGAGATCGGCATCTCCACGCAGAAGCTGCATGCCAGGGGCCCGATGGGCCTGCCGGAGCTGACCTCGACGAAGTACATCGTCACGGGCGACGGCCACGTGCGGTGACCGTCCGGGTGCGGTGAATGTTGCGGGCTCCCTGCCCAGAACGACCCGGCGGGGCTAGTCTGGAGCCGTGCCGGACGACGTGGGGGGCAGGCCGTTCCCGGACGGCTGGGAGCCCGACGACGACCGCGGGGGCGCGGACGAGGACTTCGCCTCCGTGGTATTCGACGAGGACTTCGTACGGGCTGCCGAGATCCATGAACCCACCGCCGTGGAGCGACTGCTCGCGGCTGCGCAGGCGCGCGCCGAGGCCGAGGCGTCCCGGGCGCGGGCGGGCGGCGGTCCGCCGGACGACGAGCTCTATGACGAGGGATACGGGCCGGGCGGCGCATACGGCCGCGGGAGCGCCTACGGCGACCCGCCGGACCCCGATGACGGCGACGCGTACGGCAGCGGCCCCTACGGGCGCCACGGCGGTGCCCTGCGCCCCTACCGGGGTGCGGCGCGCTGGCACCGGCCGGTGGCCTGGCTGCTCGCTGTCCTGATGGGCATCGGAATGGTCGCGCTGGCCTTCAGCGCCGTCTACCGCAACACCTCGGGCAACCGCCAGGACCCCGCCCCGCCGCCCGCCACCACCGGCGTGGACAGTGCACCCGGCCCCGTCCCCAGCGCCGTCCCGCCGGCCTCGGCCGGCTACCCCCGTTCCACGGTCTCAGCAGTCCCGCGCCCGTCCTGAAGGCGGTCGGCCGGGGGCCCGGGGCAGCTCTCGGGCGGTTCTCTCGCGGCTGGGCGTTTACCCCGGTCGTAAACGACCTACCCTGAAGGTGTGACCCCTCTCTCCGAGGGGGCTTCTCACTCGTCCGTACATGCGTAGTCATGCGACGTCATACGAACTCATGACGGGCAGGCCCTGTCCGAAGCCATCCGGCCGACGCAGAGCGAAGCGTTTCGGCCCCGGTCGGTGACGTGGAGTCGGGAGAAGTCATGGCAGACCGCGGAGAACCACCAGAAGGTCCGCCCGAGAGCACGCCGGGCGGCGGTGAAGACGAGTACCGGTCACTCGTCTTCGACGAGTCGTTTGTGCGTGCTGCCCGGCTGAAGGAATTCTCCGCCCAAGAACGCATGGGGGACCACGCCCGTGCCGTACGCAGCCTCCCGGCCCGGGGCTTCCGCGCCGGCTCCAAGGCAGCCATCGCCCTGGTCCTCCTGATCGCCCTGGCCTTCGCAACGGCCGTGTACATGGGCTTCCGCCACCCCTACCAGGCGCCCGTCGGCAGAAGGGCCGAACCTCTGAGGTCGACCGTCGTCCCCCTGGCTCCCCAGGGTGCCGTACCCGGCGGAACCGCCGCCGACCTCCTCGCCAAGAGCCCAGCCGCACAGTTCGAAACAGGTGCCGCAGGCATCAATCTGCCGGCGATCCGAGGGACGGGCAACTTCTCGGACAGCCAGGTCGCGACGGCCCTGACCACGGTCAAGGACTACCTGGTGGCGTCATCGCTCGACCCCGACGTCCTCACCGGAAACGCGGTGCGGCCGGTGGAACTGCTGCTCGACCCGGACCAGATGGCCCAGTTCGACCGCAGCATGAGCCGACCGGACGACGACGGACAGCATGCCTCTACCGGCTGGCTGGTGCGCTTCGACCCGGCGAAGGTGGCACTGGCCGCTCCGGACATACGGGTCCGGGGCACCCTGAACTACACGGAGGCGGGGTCCGACACCCTGGAGGTGGTGTCGGACCACACCTTCACATACACGCTCCGCCCGGCGGTCTCAGGGCCCCAACGGGCAGGCGGCGCCTCGCTCTTCACCGTACGGCGCGAGCTGCACTTCCGCTTCGACCGGGAAGACCTGCGGCTGCACCGGCTGGAACTGCGCACCAGTTACGTACAGGCCGGACCGCAGGCGTGCCCGGCGGACACCACTGGTGCGTTGCGGCCGCTGCTCGCCGGGCAGCACGCCGTCTCCCGCGGCCCCGCGGGTACCGACCCGTACGCGACGGACCGGCCCACTGCGGCGCTCTGCGGGACGCTGACGGTCAGCTCCCAGCAGCCCCGGGCTCATCAGGGTTCCGGGGCTCCTGGGGCTCCGCAGAGCCGTCCTTAGCGCCGCCCTTGCCGGCTGCGCCCCCGCCCCCTTGACCGGTGAACTTGTCGCGGAGCTTGCCGCCCAGGTCTCCGGCGCCCCCCGCTATGTCGCCGACCAGCTTCATCAGCGGATCCTTGCTGGTGCGCACCGTGTCCGCGTAGTGCGCCGCGGACTCCCGGAAGGAGTCCGTCACCGAGGTGTCCTTGTCCTCGTCGCGCCGCGGGTAGTGGCCGTCCATGATCCGCTGGTAGTCGCGCGTCTCGGACCACTTCTTCAGCTCGGCCGCGCGCACCGTGGTGAAGGGGTGCGAGCGAGGCAGCAGATTGAGGATCTTGAGCACTGAGTCGCGCAGATCGCCGCCCTTCTCGTACTCGTCGGCCTGGGCGAGGAAGGCGTCCACATTCATCTCGTGCAGATGATTGCCGCCCGCGATCTTCATCAGGCCGCGCATCGATGCCTGCAGATCCTGTCCGACCAGCAGTCCCGCCCGGTCTGCCGACAGCTCCGACTTGCGGAACCACTCGCGCAGTGCCGTCACGATCGCCATGATCGCGACATTGCCGAGCGGGATCCAGGCGACCTTCAACGCGATATTGGTGAGGAACAGCAGAATCGTGCGGTACACGGCGTGGCCGGAGAGGGCGTGTCCCACCTCGTGGCCGATGACGGCCCGCATCTCCTCCTCGTCGAGCAGCTCCACCAGCCCCGTCGTCACCACGATGATCGGCTCGTCGAGACCGATACACATGGCATTGGGCTGCGGGTCCTGGTTGACGTACATCGGCGGGACCTTTTCCAGGTCCAGGACGTAACAGGCGTCCCGCAGCATGTCGTTGAGGTGGACGAACTGCGCGTCGCTCACCCGGACGGAGTCGGAGAGGAAGAGCAGCCGCAGGCTGCGCTCGGGCAGCAGACCGCTCAGGGTCTTGAACACGGTGTCGAAACCGCTCAGCTTGCGCAGGGCCACCAGGGCCGAGCGGTCCGCCGGGTGTTCGTAGGCCCGGGACGAGATCCCTGCGAAACGCCTGCGCTGCCTGCTCGGCACGTTCTCGTGGCTCTCGTGGCTGCGTTCGGTCATGAATGGGCCCCCTGTTCGTACGAGACGTCGCTCGCCCCCTGACAAATCCCAGCGTAGGTGCTGGGGCTACGGTGTGCGGGGGGCTGTGGATAACTGAGGAGACGCCCGACATGCCGCATACCGTTGCTCTGCTCGCCGCCGCATCCGAGGATCAGGGGCCTGGCAACACACTCCGCATCGTGCTGCTCGCCTCACTCGTCGGAGCTGTCCTGCTCGGCTGGTTCCTGCTCCGCGGATACCGCAACGACGACAACAACGACTGAGTCGGCGTGAGCGTGCCCGGGGCGCCCGCATACGATGTGCGCGACGTCTTCCTTCCGACTCCCGATCGATAGGTCCTGCCGAAGATGAGCCTCACGAGCACCGCGCACCAGCTGGTCACTCTCGCCGCCGAGGGCGGCGAGCACGGTGGCAACCACGAAAGCCTCAGCCCGTATCTCACCGGGGGCGGTGCGTTCGTCGTGCTGCTCCTCCTGCTGTGGATCACCACTCGCTTCAACCGCGACCGCTGAGGCGAAGGCGTACAGCTGTGCCAGTAGGCTCTGCACGCATGGGAGAGCAGGAAGTGCCTACCGGTCGCGGAAAGCGCCGAATCGGCGTGATGGGCGGGACGTTTGACCCGATTCATCATGGACACCTGGTGGCGGCCAGTGAAGTGGCCGCCCAGTTCCACCTCGACGAGGTGATCTTCGTGCCGACCGGGCAGCCGTGGCAGAAGAGTCACAAGCACGTCTCCCCGGCCGAGGACCGCTATCTGATGACGGTCATCGCGACGGCGTCCAACCCGCAGTTCTCGGTCAGCCGGAGCGACATCGACCGCAGCGGGCCGACGTACACCATCGATACGCTGCGGGACCTGCGCGCGATCCATGGCGACGCGGACCTCTTCTTCATCACCGGCGCCGACGCGCTCTCCCAGATCCTCACCTGGCGGGACGCCGACGAACTGTTCTCCCTTTCCCACTTCATCGGTGTGACGCGGCCGGGGCATGTGCTCGCGGACCCCGGACTGCCGGAGGGCGGGGTCTCCCTCGTGGAGGTGCCCGCGCTCGCGATCTCGTCCACGGACTGCCGTGAGAGGGTCGCGCAGGGGGAGCCGGTCTGGTACTTGGTGCCGGACGGTGTGGTCCGCTACATCGACAAGCGCCAGCTGTACCGCGGTGAATGAGCCACGCAGAGGGGCACCGGTGAACGACCGACAGAACCCGTACGACCCGTACTACCAGCAGCCGCAGATCATCGGCTACGACGAGTACGGGCAGCCGGTGTATCAGCAGCCCGGACAGCAGTCGTACGACCCGTATGCGCCTCAGCAGTCCCAGCAGGAGCCGCATCAGGCCGACCAGGGGTACGGATACGACCCGTACGCTCAGCCTCAGCAGCCTCAGCAGCCTCAGCAGCCTCAGCAGCCTCAGCAGCCTCAGCAGCCTCAGCAGCCGCAGCCCGTGCAGCCGCAGCCGTACGACCCGTACGCCGCCCCCCAGCAGCCTCAACAGCAGGCATACGGCGGCTACGACGGCTATGGCTACGACACCGGCCGGCAGCCCGCCGCGGTCGACACCACCCAGCAGTGGAACATCCCGCAGCAGGCCGCCGCACAGCCGTCCCCGCCCCCACCCGCGCCGGCCCGGCAGGAGCCCGAGCCCGACTTCGAGGCCGACCCGGAACCGGCTGTCCCCGGGCAGCGCCGAGCCGACCGCGACTACCGCACAGAGCAGTTCTCCTTCATCGAGGAGCCCGACGAGGACTCCGAAGACGTCATCGACTGGCTGAAGTTCACCGAGAGCCGCAGCGAGCGGCGCGAAGAGGCACGGCGTCGCGGCCGCAACCGCATGGTCGCGCTGATAGTCGTGGTGGTTCTGGTGGTGGTCGGCGGTGTCGGCTACCTCTGGTCCGCCGACAAGATCCCCGGCCTCTCCGGCTCGGAGAAGGACAACACCGCATCGACGGGCCCGCAGCAGCGGGACGTCATCGTGCTCCATCTGCACGACACCAAGAAGGGTGGCACCTCCACGGCGCTGCTCGTCGACAATGTGACGACCAAACAGGGGACCACGGTCCTGCTCCCCAACTCCCTCGCGGTCGCCGACGACGAGGGCGCCACGACCACCCTCGGCAAGTCCGTCGAGGACGACGGCACCACGGGCACCCGCGATTCCATCGACACACTGCTCGGCACCAAGATCAGCGGCACGTGGCGGCTCGACACCCCCTATCTGGAGACACTCGTCGATCTGGTCGGCACCATCGAGGTCGACACCGACATCGAAGTGCCCGACACGAAGAAGGGCGCTTCCCCTCTGGTGAGGAAGGGTGAGGCGCAGACCCTGAGCGGCCAGATGGCCGTTGCATACGCCACCTACCGGGCACCGGGTGAGGCCGAGGCGAAGCAGCTCATGCGCTTCGGGGAGGTCATGCGGGGCGTTCTGCGGAAGATCTCGGGCGACCCGAAGGCCGCCACGGTCACCGTGCAGACGATGGCGCAGATCCTCGACCCGTCGCTCCCCGAGAAGGATCTGGGTGCCTCGCTGGCGAAGCTCGCCCAGCACGCCAAGGGCGGCGACTACAAGACGGCACTGCTGCCGGTGCAGGCCGACGGCACCCTCACCGACGCGGCCACCGAGAGTGTCGTCAAGGACATCCTGGGCGGCACGGTGAAGGCTCCGGACGCCGGTGCGGCGGTGCGGGTCGGGATCAAGAACGCCTCCGGTGACAAGGACGGCGCGGAGTCCGCCCGGATCAAGCTGGTCAACGGCGGCTATGCCTTCGTCGGCGGCGGAACGGCCGAGACCGCGGCGCTGTCCGAGGTCGTCTACAAGACCGCGGCGGACAAGGGCAAGGCGACGCAGGTCGCCAAGACCCTGGGTCTGCCGACGAGCGCGCTGAAGCAGGGCAAGCCCGCCGCGAACGCGGATGTGTCCGTCGTGCTCGGCCAGGACTACGAGATCAAATGACCGGGACCGCACCGCCCGGATGATGGCGATTCGATCTTCGAACGTTCGCTGCGTGGGCTGTCGGCGGTCCGTGAGACCCTAGAGGTTGATCTGACCGCCGACGAAAGCCTGCTTGTGACCGCCACGGACCGCTCCATCGAGCTCATCAACGCCGCCGCTCAGGCGGCCGCCGACCGGCTCGCGCACGACATCATCGCGTACGACGTCAGCGACGTGCTGTCGATCACAGACGCCTTCCTGCTGGCTTCGGCCCCCAACGACCGCCAGGTCAAGTCGATCGTCGACGAGATCGAGGAGCGGCTCCAGAAGGAACTCGGCGCCAAGCCGGTACGCCGTGAGGGCGACCGCGACGCGCGCTGGATCCTCCTCGACTACGTCGACATCGTCATCCATGTCCAGCACAGCGAGGAGCGGGTCTTCTACGCGCTGGAGCGCCTCTGGAAGGACTGCCCCGAGATCGCGCTCCCCGAGGACGCCGTCAAGACCCGAGGCAAGGCCGCGGAGCACGCCCAGCTCACCGGCAGCACGGAAGGTGAGCAGAGCTGAACGGCAGCGGAAGCGGCAGGGGCCGCAGGATCGTCCTCTGGCGACACGGCCAGACGGCTTGGAATCTGGAGCGTCGGTTCCAGGGCTCCACGGACATCGCACTCACCGAGGCCGGCGTCGGGCAGGCCCAGCGGGCCGCCCGGCTGCTCGCCTCGCTGAAGCCGGCTGCGATCGTCGCCTCCGATCTGCGGCGGGCGGCGGCCACGGCCGCCGAGCTCGCCGCGATCACCGGCCTCGAAGTAGCGCACGACGCGGGACTGCGCGAGACCTACGCGGGCGCCTGGCAGGGCCTCACCCACGAGGAGATCGTGGAGCTGTACGGCGAGCAGTACGCCGCATGGAAGCGCGGCGAGCCCGTGCGCCGCGGCGGCGGTGAGCTGGAGACCGAGGTCGCCGACCGGGCCGCCCCGGTCGTACTCGGACACGCCGAAAAGCTGCCCGACAGTGGCACGCTCGTAGTGGTCAGCCACGGCGGCACCATCCGCACCACCATCGGTCGACTGCTGGGTCTGGAGGCGCACCACTGGGAAGGGCTCGGCGGGCTCTCCAACTGCTGCTGGTCGGTGCTGGGCGAGGGCGCGCGGGGCTGGCGCCTGCTGGAGCACAATGCCGGCACGCTGCCGGAGCCGGTGCTCGGCGACGACACGTAGGAGCGCCGGGGCCTGGGGGTGCCATGGGCCTGCCTGCGGGGCGGGCCCGGACGGCGCTCGGAGGCCACCTCCGGGCGGCGTCGGCCGGATTTCACTTTCTGGCTGGTCACAGGCTAAAGTTCTTCTTGTTCGCAGCGCGGAAACGCAGGGAAATACGGCGAGCAGCGGGGCTATAGCTCAGTTGGTAGAGCACCTGCATGGCATGCAGGGGGTCAGGAGTTCAATTCTCCTTAGCTCCACAATCAAGATCCCGTCCCCACCAGGGGGCGGGATCTTTGCGTTTCCCCGACTGCCCGGCCCGGGGTTTCTTCCGGCCGCCCGACGCCCTGACCGTGCGTCCGGTCACGCCTCCCGGCGCCGCCGCAGCGCCGCCACCTGCTCGCCGCTCTCCTCGTCGGCCGGGGTGTAGGCCACGATCCGGCACTCAGGCAGCCCGTTGACGGACAGCGACACCGAGGTCATCCGTATCTCGTCGGTCGCCGCCCAGTGCCGGAAGGTCTTCACCCGCGGTCCCGGCGGGGCGACATCCCCGCTGCGCCACAGTTCGGCGAAGTACGGGCTGGCGGCCGAGAGCTGTTCGACGAACGATTCCCAGGGCTCGCCCGTATGGCGTCCGTAGGCTCCCCGCAGCGTCGCCACCATGATCGGCAGTTCCCGGGCCCGGTGGACGACGGGGCAGGCATCCTCGGTCACCGTGAACAGCGTCCACAGCGCATTGCGTATGCCCGTTCCCGCCATTTCGGGGACGCCGAACAGGTTGCGGTAGGCGGGATTGGTGGCCAGGACGTCGTACCGAGTGTTGTAGACCGCGGCGGGGTGCGGATCGAGTGCGTCGATGATGCCCTGGATCTCGGGCCCCACCTCTATCGCGTCGGTCTGTCTGCCCGGGGCGTAGGCCACCTCCGCCAGGTGGTAGAGGTGTTCGCGCTCCGGCGCGTCCAGTCGCAGGGTGCGCGCCACGGCGTCCAGGACCTGTGGTGAGGCGTTGATCGGACGGCCCTGTTCCAACCAGGTGTACCAGGTGACACCGACGCCGGAGAGCTGTGCGACCTCCTCGCGGCGCAGGTCCGGGGTGCGGCGGCGCAGCCCGGGCGCCTTGCCCACATCGGCGGGTGTCACCCGCGCCCGGCGGTTGCGCAGAAAGGCCGCGAGTTCCGGACGCCGCCGGTGTTGCCCCTGCTGATGTGCCGTCACCATTGTCACACCCCCATCGTCTTTTCCCCGCACGGGAGTTGCCAGGTGCTGTCAGTACCAGCATCAGCGGGCTCTCGTTACCCGTACTCGACCGAGGTCAGGCTCTATGCCATGACGACGGCCTCGGAGGCGACTCCACGTTCCGTAACCCAAGACGCCACCACTGACAAACGCCCCGGCAGAGTGCTTGCCCTGGTGCTCGCGGCTCAGTTCATGGCACTGCTCGACATCTTCATCGTCAACGTCGCCGCCCCGACGATCCGCAGTGAACTCGGCGCCTCCGGAGCCGGGTTGCAGCTCATCGTGGCCGGCTGCACCATCACGTACGCCGTGCTGCTCATCACCGGTGCCAGGCTCGGCGGTCTGCTCGGACACGGCCGGGCTCATCTGGCCGGACTCGCCGTCTTCACGGCCGCCTCGCTGGCCTGCGGACTTGCCGCCGGAACCGGGCAGTTGATCGCCTTTCGGCTGATCCAGGGAGCGGGTGCGGCGGTGATGATTCCGCAGGTGCTCAGCCTCATTCAGCGCCACTTCGCCGGCGAGGCACGGATCCGGGCGCTCGGTGCCTACAGCGCGGTGCTCGCCACCGGGGCGGCCGCCGGGCAGGTGGTCGGCGGGGTGCTGGTCAGCGCCGATCTGTTCGGCGCGGGCTGGCGGCCGGTCTTCCTGGTGAATGTGCTGATCGGGCTGGTTCTGCTGGTGCTCGGCATCCGTGTGCTGCCCGGCGAACCGCGTATGAGGGACACCAGGGCCCAGTCGCGCGCCCGCGGACTCGATCTGCCGGGGCTGGTGCTGCTCGCCGCAACCATCACGCTGCTCACCGTCCCCCTGGTGCTCGGGCAGGAGTTGGACTGGCCGGTCTGGTCCTGGGTCTGCCTGATCGCCTCCAAGGGCTTCTTCGCCGGGTTCGTCGGTTATGAGTCACGGCTGGCCGCGCGCGGTGGTGCGCCCCTGATCGCGCCCAGGGTGCTGCGCATCCCCGGCATGGCGCGGGCGGCGCTGCGCATTCTTGTGGTGATGGCGATCAACGCGGGCTTCCTCTTCGCGATGACGCTGCACGTTCAGGGCGGTCTTGGCTACTCGGCGCTGCGCACGGGGCTGATGTTCGCACCCACCGCGCTGGTATTCGGTGCGATCGGGCTGATTTGGCGCCGGTGGCTCGCGAGGCTCCAAAGGTCCCTGGTTCCGGGCGGGTTCGCCCTGGTGGCCGTCGCCTCCGTGGCCATTGGGTTGCTGATGCGGGACGGCGGCGACGGCGGGCCCTGGCTGTATGCGGCCTTCGCGATCGTGGGCAGCGGTATGGCGCTGGGCTTCAGTCCCACCCTTACGGGGGTGTTGGCGAACGTACGTCCGGAGGATGCTGCTGATGCAAGCGGTGTATTGGTGACCGTCACCCAGCTCGGCCAGCTGATCGGCGTCGCGACATTCGGCACGCTCTATCTCAACCGCCTTGATGCGTCAGGGGTGCAGGGGTCGGGGCAGGCCCTGTGGGAATGCGCTCTCGCGCTGTCGGTGGCCGCGATCGCGGGCGCGTCGGTGGGTCTCGTACGGCGTCGGTGACCGGCCGGATGTCCGGCGGGCTGCCCCCCTTGCGGCGTCATGGCAGAATCGGACCGCCGGAGGGGGCGACGGACCGAACGGGAGGGAGCGCGCGATGCCTGCGAGCCGCGACGAGGTCCCGGACCTGCTCCTTGTCCCCGAATGCCGTGTCCGCGTCGGCCGTCCTGCTCGTGATCCGTCCCATGCGGTCCACGTGCTCGGCGGGAACGGCGGAGTCTCCTGCGTGTGTACCTCCCGCGGCCAAAGCCGGAGCTGACCCATGGGTGCACACAGGCGGAAGTGCGACTGGTGCGGCAGCGGTACGCCCATCGTCAGGGACATGGATCCGATCAATCCGGAGTACCAGTACTGGTGCGAGGAGTGTGCGCGGGCGCTGATCATAAAGGGCGACCCGATCGAGACCTACCGGGAACTGGAGGGGGAGCCGATCTACGGGCGGCTGCTGGAGGAGCACTGCACGCTCAAGCGCTTCTACTCCTTCGCCACCGCGTGAACCCCCTCGTCATCACTTGACCAAGATGCCGCAAACTCGGTCAAAGCCGTGCAGACGGGAAACGATTTGGTGGAGTGGCGGGGATACCGGTAATGTTCTCGATGTCGCCACGAGGAATCGGGCGGCACGCAGCACGGGGCTATAGCTCAGTTGGTAGAGCACCTGCATGGCATGCAGGGGGTCAGGAGTTCAAATCTCCTTAGCTCCACAGTGAAGAAATGAGAAGCGGGTCATCCTTAAAGGGTGACCCGCTTCTCGCATATGTACGTCAATTGCGGCCGCTGCCAAGGGCCTTCCTGCTTATGACCGGAGGCGGCGCGGGGCGTTCCTCCGCCTCCTGCTCGATGCGGAGCGCCAGCGCGGGACACCGGCGCACTGCGCGCTGTGCGCTGTGCGCGCCCCCTCAGATGCATCGGAACCGCTGCGTCCGCGAGCGCCGGGTACCCGTCGGGGCCCAGCCCGATCAACTCAGGGACGATGTCCGCGCAGAGCCCGTGGCCCTGGCAGAGCGTCCAGTCCACCGCCAGCTGCCCGCCACTCGGAATGGACTCCTCCAGGCTCTGTCGGCCGGGCGCGGGGAGGGGCAGAACCCCGAGCGTCTCGCGGCCGCAGCCGCCGTCAAGGACATGTTCCGCCAGGTCGTCCGTGAAGGCGGACAGCGTCGAGGTCAGAAAGCGCGCCGAGCCGTCCGGATGCTTGCATGCGCCCCGGCCCTTCACTGCCCGGGTCACTTCGCGCAGCGCTTCCGGGGCCGCGGGCCCGCCGCCGTTCAGCACGTCGGACAGCCCGGCCGCCGGGCCGGCAGCCCCAGCTTGCAGGGACCGTACTGGCCCGCGGTCTCGGCGGCGAGCCAGTTCGCCACCCGCAGGGACTCGCCGAGCGGGCAGCTCTCGGGCCCGATCGGCAGGATCGCCCCCGCTCCCAGTGCGCCGCCTGCCGCGGCCAGGGACTCCCGGGACACCACGGCATCGTGCGAGGCCATCGCGTCGATCCAGTTGCCGTGATAGCCGCCGGTCAGCACGCCCTGCGGCAATGGCGGCGCGTCGGCCAGCTGGAGCACGTACCGCAGTGGCACACCCGTGGGGACCTCGATGACCATCGGGCGCGAGACGGCTCCGGAGAGGGTGAGTAGTACGGTGCCGGGTTCGCCGGGCAGGCCGGTGTGCCCGTAGCGGCGGGCGCCGATCCGGGCGGCGACGGCGAGCTGTGCGTATGGTTCGGCGAAGCGGTCCCGTTGCGGCATGCCAAGTCGCTCCATACCGGCCAGTACAGGCTTGGATCGGTTGCCCCGGTACAGGACGGTACGCGGAGTAACCCCTGCTTCCCGGACGTTCCGTCGTGCGGTCGCTCCCCCGTCCCGTCCACGGACCGGCCGGGCCCGGACCGGTTCCGGGCCCGTGCGGTACCCTGACGCCATGCGTGCCGTACGCCTTCTGCTTAGCGAGCCGCGCTGATCAGTCCCGACCGGTGAGAATGCCTGGTCGGAATCGGCGCGGCGTCCCCTCCTGTGCGAGGGGATTTTTCGTTTCCGTAGACGCGTGTCCGTAGACGTGGGCGCCGGCAGATGACGATCGATGGAGCTTTGAGGATCATGAGCGAGACGAATTCCGCAGCCGAGACAGCTGCGCCGCACCGCTACACGGCGGCGATGGCCGCCGACATCGAGGCACGCTGGCAGGACTTCTGGGACGCCGAGGGCACGTACGAGGCGCCGAATCCGACCGGTGACCTGGCGGGCAATCCGGAACTGGCCGCCAAGCCGAAGAAGTTCATCATGGACATGTTCCCGTACCCCTCGGGTGCGGGCCTGCACGTCGGTCACCCGCTGGGCTACATCGCCACCGATGTCTTCGCCCGCCACCAGCGGATGACCGGGCACAACGTGCTGCACACCTTGGGCTTCGACGCCTTCGGCCTGCCCGCGGAGCAGTACGCCGTGCAGACCGGCACGCACCCGCGGGTCTCCACCGAGGCCAACATCGAGAACATGACCGCCCAGCTGCGCCGGCTGGGCCTGGGCCACGACAAGCGCCGCTCGTTCGCCACGATCGAGTCCGAGTACTACAAGTGGACGCAGTGGATCTTCCTGCAGATCTTCAACTCCTGGTACGACACCGAGGCCGACCGGGCCCGCCCGATCGCCGAGCTGGTCGCACAGTTCGAGAGCGGTTCGCGTCCCACCCCGGACGGCCGTGACTGGAGCGCGCTGAGTGCCGCCGAGCGCGCGGACGTCCTGGGCGAGTACCGCCTGGCGTACGCCTCCGACGCGCCGGTCAACTGGTCGCCGGGCCTGGGCACCGTACTGGCCAATGAAGAAGTGACGGCCGACGGCCGCTCCGAGCGGGGCAACTTCCCCGTCTTCAAGGCCAAGCTGCGCCAGTGGAACATGCGCATCACCGCCTACGCCGACCGGCTGCTGAACGACCTGGACGGGCTGGACTGGCCCGAGGCAATCAAGCTGCAGCAGCGCAACTGGATCGGGCGTTCCGAAGGCGCACGCGTCGACTTCCCGGTCGACGGTGCGGGCGACATCACCGTCTTCACCACCCGCCAGGACACCCTGTTCGGTGCCACCTACATGGTGCTGGCGCCCGAGCACGAGCTGGTCGAGCGGATCATTCCGGCCGCCTGGCCCGAGGGCACCCACCCGGTGTGGACCGGCGGGCACGCGTCCCCGGCCGAGGCCGTCACCGCGTACCGCAAGCTGGCCGCCGCCAAGTCCGACGTGGAGCGGCAGGCCGAGGCCAAGGACAAGACAGGTGTCTTCACCGGTGCGTACGCGACGAACCCGGTCAGTGGCGAGAAGGCGCCCGTCTTCATCGCCGACTACGTACTGATGGGTTACGGCACCGGCGCGATCATGGCCGTACCGGCGCACGATGCACGCGACTTCGCCTTCGCGCGCGCCTTCGAGCTGCCGATGCGCTGTGTCGTCGAGCCGTCGGACGACCGCGGCACGGACCCCTCTACGTGGGACGACGCCTTCGCCTCGTACGAAGCGAAGCTGGTCAACTCCGCCAATGACGAGATCTCGCTGGACGGTCTGGGCGTCATCGACGCCAAGGCGAAGATCACCGAGTGGCTGAAGGCGCACGGCGTGGGTGAGGGCACCGTCAACTTCCGGCTGCGCGACTGGCTGTTCAGCCGCCAGCGCTACTGGGGCGAGCCCTTCCCGATCGTCTACGACGAGGACGGCATCGCCCACCCGCTGCCCGAGTCGATGCTGCCCCTGGAGCTGCCGGAGGTCGACGACTACTCGCCGCGCACATTCGACCCCGAGGACGCCGACACCCAGCCCGAGACTCCGCTGTCCCGGAACGCCGACTGGGTCAACGTCACCCTGGACCTGGGCGACGGCAACGGCCCGAAGAAGTACCGCCGCGAGACCAACACCATGCCCAACTGGGCCGGCTCCTGCTGGTACGAGCTGCGCTACCTGGACCCGAACAACGGCCGGCAGCTGGTCGACCCGGCGATCGAGCAGTACTGGATGGGCCCGCGCGAGGGGCAGCCGACCGGTGGTGTCGACCTGTACGTCGGCGGCGCCGAGCACGCCGTACTGCACCTGCTGTACGCCCGCTTCTGGTCCAAGGTGCTGCACGACCTGGGGCACATCTCGTCCGCCGAGCCGTTCCACAAGCTGTACAACCAGGGCATGATCCAGGCGTTCGTCTACCGGGACAGCCGCGGCATCGCGGTCCCGGCGGCCGAGGTCGAGGAGCGGGACGGAAAGTTCTATTACCAGGGCGAGAAGGTCAGCCGCGTCCTGGGCAAGATGGGCAAGTCCCTGAAGAACGCTGTCACGCCGGACGAGATCTGCGCCGAGTACGGTGCCGACACGCTGCGCCTGTACGAGATGGCGATGGGCCCCCTGGACGTGTCGCGGCCGTGGGACACGCGTGCCGTCGTCGGTCAGTACCGGCTGCTGCAGCGGCTGTGGCGCAACGTCGTGGACGAGGAGACCGGTGAGGTCACCGTCGTCGACACGGAGCCGGGCGAGGAGACGCTGCGAGCGCTGCACAAGGCGATCGACGGGGTCGGCCAGGACATGGCCGGGATGCGCTTCAACACGGCCATCGCCAAGGTCACCGAGCTGAACAACCACCTGACCAAGGCGGGCGGCCCGCTGTCCCGGAGTGTCGCCGAGTCGCTGGTGCTGCTGGTGGCGCCGCTGGCGCCGCACATCGCGGAGGAGCTGTGGCGCCGGCTGGGCCACACCGAGTCGGTCGTGCACCAGGACTTCCCGGTCGCCGACCCGGCGTACGTCGTGGACGAGACCGTGACCTGCGTCGTGCAGGTCAAGGGCAAGGTCAAGGCACGCCTGGAGATCTCCCCGTCGATCGCGGACGAGGAGCTGGAAGCACTGGCCCTGGCCGACCCGGCCGTGGTCGCGGCGCTGGACGGCGCGGGTATCCGCAAGGTGATCGTGCGCGCGCCGAAGCTGGTCAATATCGTTCCGGCGTGACGCCGCTGATCGTCCCGCGCGGGGGTGCTCATCGTCCCCGCGTGACGGTCGTCGCGTAGCCGCCGATTGCTGTACGGCGGTGTGGGGGCGTTCCCCTACGGGCAGGTTGGGGGTTCCGAAGGAACCCTCGGCCTGCCCTTTCCGTTTACGGTGGAGGGGCCGGCACCCGGCAGCTGAAACGACATCCGAGGGGCGCTCATGGAAGCCGTGATCCTGATTCTGGGGTTGCTCTTTTTCGCCTTCATGGCTCTGGGCGTGTACCTGGGCGTCAAGGCCATCGGCGCGGCGAAGCGGGGTGTCGACCGTACGATCACCCAGGCGCGCCGCACCGTCGAGGACACCACGCTGCGGGCAAAGAGCTATGGCCAGGCGGGTGTCGGCGGAGAGCTGGCACAGCTGCGGCTCGCGCTGCGCACATCCATGCGCGCCACGCAGGAGGCGTTGCAGTCGGGAGCCGCCGAGGATGCCTCGCTCTCGGAGTCACTGGGCCTCTTCCAGCGGTTGAGTGTGCACGGGCGCGAGCTGGACGACGAGCTGAAGAAACTGGAGCGCGAGCCCGACCGGGCGACGGTTGCCTCGCTGCTGCCGGGACTGAAGCAGCGTACGGAGCGGATCACGCACTCTGCGGATTCGCTGCGGTGGGCCGCGCGGGACCGGGCGCGACAGTTCGCCGACGACGATCTGGACGCGCTGAACGCGCAGATCGATGTGGAGGCCGGGGCGCTGCGGCACTGGACGGTGGAGCCGGACGAGCCGGCCCGCGGGCAGGAGAAGCCGCAGGGCGACGGGCGCGACCAGGGACAGCGGCAAGGTCAGGGGTGTGGGCCGGTCGATGATGTGGCACAGGCGATCACGGCTCCGGACCCGCGACCGCATACCGAATACCCGTGGCAGAAGGCGGCTCGGCCCGAAACGACGAACTGAGGCATTCGCTGACCGGTGGTGAGGCGTCCGGCAACCGGCGGTGACAGGAAGCGGTCCGAAGCGATCGGGAGCGATCATTCGGTCGGGGTCGGACTGCCGAGCCGCAGACTCTCCAGGTAACCTCCCGCTCATGTCCCGCCATGTCGCGATCGTCACCGATTCCACGGCCTACCTGCCGCCCGAGGCGATGGAGGGGCACGGCATCACCGCGGTGCCGCTGACCGTCGTCCTCGGTGATCAGGCTCTGGAGGACGGCACCGAGATCTCGGCCCGTTCCCTCGCGGTGGCGCTCCAGAAGCGTCGCCCCGTGACGACTTCCCGGCCCAGCCCGGAGGTCTTCGCCGCCGCGTACAGGGCGGTGGCCGGGGCCGGAGCCACCGGCATCGTCTCGCTGCACCTCTCGGCCGAGATCTCGGGTACGTACGACGCGGCTGTGCTCGCGGCGAAGGACGCACCGGTTCCGGTACGGGTGGTGGACACCGGGATGGTCGCTATGGCCCTCGGATTCTGCGCCCTGGCGGCGGCGGAGACGGCAGAGGCGGGCGGAAGCCTGGACGAGGCCGTCGCAGCCGCGGAGAAGCGGGCAGCGGGCACCTCCGCGTACTTCTACGTCGACACGCTGGACTATCTGCGCCGCGGCGGTCGCATCGGTGCCGCGCAGGCTCTGCTGGGATCGGCGCTCGCCGTGAAGCCGCTGCTCCAGCTGGACGGCGGCCGTATCGAACTGCTGGAGAAGGTTCGGACGGCCTCGAAGGCGATCGCGCGTCTGGAGGAGATCGTCGTGGAACGGGCGGGCAGTAGCCGGGTGGACGTCGCCGTGCATCACCTGGCGGCACCCGAGCGGGCCGAGCGGCTCGCCGAGCGGCTGCGTGAGCGGGTGCCGGGTCTGGTCGATCTGCATGTCAGTGAGGTGGGCGCGGTGATCGGTGCGCATACTGGGCCCGGTCTGCTCGGGGCAGTGGTTTCGCCGCGCTGAAGCCGGTTCGCCGACGTCACCCCTCGGGGTGGTCGAGTTGTCCACAACTGGTTGGTTGTCCACCGAAATTGGGCCTGCTCAGCAGGTTCGGACGGATGTGCCTACCGTCGTGAGGCATGGCTCCCCGATCACATCGTGCAACCAGCGGCAGCGGCAGCGGCAGCGGCAGCGGCAGCGGCCCTGGCCGCGCCCCGGCCTCGGACGGGCGCGCCCGTGGCGGTCCCGGCCTCGGACCCGGACGGCGACGGTCGTCGCGCGGGCGTGCTGACGTAGTAGCGGCGGCTTCGCGCCGCCGGGCGGACGCCCTCATGGGAGGTGCGTACGGCGGACGGGTCGCGCGGCCTGTGCTGGGGGTGGCTTCGGCTCCCGCTGCGGTCTCGGCCCCGAGCCCGCCCTCGATGCCAAGTCCCGCTCCGGCTGCGGCTTCTGAGCCGACCCCGGCCCCGGCCCCGACCTCGCCTTCGACCCCGGCGCAGGTCGCCAGGGTGCCGGGGTGGCGGGAGAGGCTGGTTCCGGCACTGCGGGAGCGGATTCCGGTATGGCTGCAGCTCAGATGTGGTTTGGAGCCAAGGGCCCTTACCGCACTGGTCGTTGTCCTGATCGCGGCCGCGGTCTTTGCCGCGGTGCATTTCCGGTCCGCGCGCCCCCACTCCGTACGTGCTCCTGAACAGGTCAACGAGGCTGCGCACGCCAGGACTTCGGGCCCGGTGACGGATGACGTCGGAGTGCCCGAGTCGTCACCGGGGCCGCCACCGACGACGGGGCCGGGCGGGCACATCGTGGTCGATGTGAGCGGGAAGGTGCGAAGTCCGGGGATCCATCAACTGCCGTCCGGCGCAAGGGTCGCCGATGCGCTGCGTGCGGCGGGCGGAGCCCGGCCGGGCGTCGACCTCACCGGGATCAACCGGGCGCGGGTACTCATGGACGGGGAGCAGATCGTGGTGGGTGTGCCCGGCCCTCCTGCCGCCGGCAGCGCGGGAGGAGCCGCTGCGGGCGGCAGCGGCAGCCCCACGAGCGGACCGGTCAGCCTCAACCGCGCGACCCTGGAACAACTCGACACCCTGCCCGGCGTCGGCCCGGTTCTCGCCCAGCACATCGTCGACTACCGCACACAGCACGGCGGTTTCCGTTCCGTCGATGAGCTCCGCGAGGTCAACGGGATCGGTGACCGCCGGTTCGCCGACCTCCAACCGCTGGTGGGGCCATGAATCCCCCGGACGTCCATGCGGCGTCGGGCCGGAGGCTGGGTGCCTCCGACCCGCGGCAGGAGGGCCCGGTCGACCTCCGGCTGGTCCCGCCGGCCATGGCGGCCTGGGCCGGAGCGGCGCTCGCGCTGAGCGCGCCGGCGCGGTGGACGACGGCGGGCGTGATGCTCTGCACCGGCGCAGCCATGGTGCTCCTGGCGATGTCGGGAGCATCGGCGGCCCGTGCGATGCGCAGGCTGCCGGCCGACGCCGGGGGAGGGGCGACGGACGACGAGAGCGCGGTGCGCAACCGGCGGCGGCCGCACACCACCGCTACCGCCACTGCTGCGGCGCTGCTCTGTGCGGCGGCCGGGGCTGCGTCGGCCGGGTTGCACGGCGCGGACGTACGGCAGGGGCCGATCCATGGGCTGGCCCAGCGGTTCGCGAGGGTCGAGGCGGAGGTGACGGTGACGTCCGACGCCCGGCAGACCCAGCCCCGGGTGAGAGGCGACCACAGCACGCCCGCCTCGCTCCTCATGGACGCCGAGATCACGCGACTGACCGGACCCGACGGCGCGGTCACCCGGCTGCGTACGCCGGTGCTGCTGATCGTCTCGCCCGGCGGGTCGATGGCCCGGTGGCAGCAGTTGCTTCCTTCCACGCAACTGCACATCGGCGGCCGACTGTCGCCAACGATGCACGAAGGGGAGCGCAACGCCGCCGTACTGCGGCCCGAGGGCAAAGGCCCGCCCCACATCACCGGGCCACCTTCCTTTCTCCAGCGCACGGCGGGTGCTCTGCGTGGTGGTCTGCGGCAGGCGACCGAGCGGCTGGATCCCGATGCGCGGGCGCTTCTGCCGGGCCTCGTGGTCGGCGACACCTCACGGGTCACCCCCGAACTGCACGATGCCTTCCAAGCGGCCGATCTCACCCACCTGATGGCGGTCTCCGGTGCCAACCTGGCGATCCTGCTCGTCATCCTGATCGGACCGCCGGGCACAGCGTCGCGCGTCGAACGGCGCGGTCTGGCACCCCGGTTGGGGATCTCGCTGCGAATGACGGCGTTGCTCGGCGGCGGGCTCACACTCGCCTTCGTCATCGTCTGCCGACCCGAGCCGAGCGTGCTGCGGTCCGCGGCCTGCGGACTGATCACCCTGCTCGCCATCGGCACGGGGCGCCGCAGATCACTGATCCCCGCGCTGGCCGCCGCGGTTCTGCTGCTGGTGCTGTACGACCCGTGGATGGCGCGCAGTTACGGCTTCGTTCTCTCCGTCCTGGCCACCGGCGCCCTGCTCGTCATCGCCCCGAAGTGGAGCGACGCGCTGCAACGGCGCCGGGTTGCGCCCAGGCTTGCCGAGGCGCTGGCCGCGGCCGCTGCGGCGCAGGCGGTGTGCGCACCGGTCGTCGTGCTGCTCGCCTCCCGGGTCAGCCTGGTGGCGATCCCGTGCAATCTGCTGGCCGAGTTCGCGGTGGCGCCGGCCACGGTCCTCGGGTTCGCCGCGCTCGCCCTGGCGCCGGTGGCCATGCCGGTGGCAGAGCTGCTCGCCCGGATCGCGGGTTGGCCGACCGGGTGGATCGCCTCGGTGGCCCGCACCGGGGCGGCCCTGCCCGGGGCGGAGATCGACTGGCCCGACGGCGGGAAGGGCGCGCTTCTGCTCACCGCGCTGACAGCTCTGGTGGTGCTGTTCGCCCGTCGTATCGTGCGCCACCCCTGGGTCTGTTCGGCCGCCGCGCTGCTGCTGATCCTTGCGGTGCTGCGCCCGGTGCCGCTCACCCGGGTACTGACCGGATGGCCGCCGCCGGACTGGGCGTTCGCGATGTGCGACGTGGGGCAGGGCGACGCCCTGGTGCTGGCCGCGGGGGAGGGCACGGGTGTGGTCGTCGACACCGGTCCCGATCCCCGGCTCGCCGACCGGTGCCTGCGCGACCTGGGCATCACCGAGGTACCGCTCCTGGTCCTCACGCACTTCCACGCGGACCATGTACGGGGGTTGCCCGGTGTGCTGCGGGGCAGAGCGGTGGGGGCGATCCAGACGACGAGCCTGGACGAACCGTCGGACCAGGTCGCGTTCGTACGGAGAACGGCTGCCGCGTCGGACGTCCCCCTGGTGCGGGCCGTCCCCGGTGAACGCCGCCGGATCGGGCCGCTCGACTGGCGGGTCCTCTGGCCGGCGGGCGGCACGGGGGCGGGCGGTGCATCGGCGGACCCGGGGGCCGGACCCGTACCGCAGGAGCCGAATGACGCCAGTGTCACCCTGTACGTCCGGTCCGGCGGGCTGACCCTTTTGCTCCTGGGCGACCTCGAACCTCCGGCCCAGCAGGGGCTGTTGCGCAGGTATCCCGCGCTGCCACGGGTGGACGTTCTCAAGGTCGCCCATCACGGCTCCGCCCACCAGGACCCCGCTCTGCTGCGCAGCGCGCACCCGAGACTCGCCCTGGTGAGTGTGGGCAGGGACAACCCGTACGGTCACCCGGCCGCGCGCACCGTCGATGCGCTCGGAGCCGGCGGCGCGGTGGTGCTGCGTACGGACACCGACGGCGCGATCGCCGTGACGGGTGCAGGGCGGGGGCTGCGGGCGGTGGGTCAGTCATGAGCACTGTCCGAATGAGTGACGCGAACAGAATGCGACGGAGCGATGCGCACAGGATGAGTGACGCGCGCAAGTGGCACGACCAATTCGGACCTTCGGTAACACCTCTACCCAAGCCCTTGCTAGCTGCTCTGTTTGCCTCGAACGCCACAATGGTGATCGAATGCATGCTCGTCGGTGGGCCGCTGCTCCGACGAGGACGTCCAGCCGTCAGGCCCCAAGGTGAATCGCCCCCGGGGGTAGGTAGAAGATGTTCGGCCGTTGGCTGGGAAGCAGGGGAGCGACGGGTGCCGCGCGCGGCAACGCCCTCACGGGACTTGAGGTGCCGCGCACTGCCGGAGTGCTCAGTTGCCGAGTGCTCGACCCCGTCAGCGAGGTCGTGCAGCAGGCCGAGTTCGTGGTCACGGACAGCGTGGGCCGCAAGGTCTTCGGCGGTGAGACGGACCCGTACGGCAATGTCCTTGCCACCGTCCCGGCCGGCGAATACCGGCTGGCCGTCACGGCTGAGGGCTTCACCCCGTTCCACGGCGCGGCCACGGTCGTCGAGGGAGGCCATGCGAGCCTCGGCGATGTGACCCTGCAACTGTCCGTGCCCCCACAACTGCCCGGCCCCGGCGAGTGGGAGGTCGAGCCGATGCACTCGCAGATCGGCTTCACGGCCCGGCACATCGGCATGGCGCGTATCCACGGCCGCTTCAACACCTTCGCCGGTGCTGTCCGGATCGCCGACCGCATGGAGAACTCGGCCATGCACGTGATCATCGATGCCGCGTCGATCGACACGAATGTCCAGATGCGCGACGACCATCTGCGCTCCGGCGACTTCCTCGACGTCGGGCGTTATCCGACGCTGGAGTTCTACAGCGACCGCTTCGTCCACCGAGGCGGTACCCGCTGGGGCGTGACCGGCGCGCTCACACTGCACGGCGTCAGCCGTACCGTCACGCTGGACACCCAGTACCTCGGAGTGGGCAACGGCTTGGAGGGCGAGACCCGCGCCGCCTGCCGGGCCACCACGGAGCTGCACCGCGAGGACTTCACCCTCACCTGGCAGACCATGCTGGCCCGCGGCATCGCGGCCGTCGGCTCCAGTATCTCCATCGACATGGACATCCAGATCGTCCCCAAGGGCTGAGCCCCTGGGTGCTGCGGCGCCCTTCTAGGGCGCCTCGAGCCACCCCTCGTACTCCGCGGCGAACGCATCGAGTGCCAAGGAGTCCAGCCGCCCCGACGGGTCCTCCACGACCACCAGCCACTGGGCGTCCTCGGCATCGTCCTCGCCGGCCAGTGCATCGCGTACGAGCTGGGGTTCCTCGGTGACCCCGAAGCGGTCGCCGAGTTCCGCGGCCACCTCCTCCGCGGCATCGCGGTCGGGCAGCACCAGCACATGTCTTACATCGCTCACCTGCCCATTCTCCCGTACGGTGTACGCCGTTGTTCCGGCGATGGGGTTGTCAGCGGCGCGTGGGATGCTGGACAGCGATGGCCACCAGAAGGAATTCCACCGACGATCCGCTCGCCCCCCTCACGCTCGCCGTGGGCCAGGAGGACCTGCTCCTCGACCGCGCCGTGCAACAGGTGGTGGCGGCGGCCCGTGCCTCCGACCCCGACACGGATGTCCGCGATCTCACCTCCGACCAGCTCCAGCCCGGCACCCTTGCCGAGCTGACGAGCCCGTCGCTCTTCGCCGAGCGCAAGGTGGTGATCGTGCGCAATGCGCAGGATCTCTCCGCCGACACGATCAAGGACGTCAAGGCGTACCTCGGCGATCCGGTCGAGGAGATCACCCTTGTTCTGCTGCATGCGGGCGGTGCGAAGGGCAAGGGCCTGCTGGACGCGGCGCGCAAGGCCGGGGCGCGGGAGGTCGCATGTCCGAAGACGACCAAGCCGGCCGAGCGGCTCTCGTTCGTGCGGTCGGAGTTCCGGGCGCTGGGGCGCTCGGCGACGCCCGAGGCGTGCCAGGCGCTGGTCGACTCCATCGGCAGCGATCTGCGGGAGCTGGCGAGTGCGGTTTCGCAGCTCGTCGCGGATGTCGAGGGCACGATCGACGAGGCGGTCGTCGCCCGTTACTACACGGGCCGTGCGGAGGCATCGAGTTTCACGGTCGCCGACCGCGCAGTGGAGGGGCGGGCTGCGGAGGCGCTCGAGGCGTTGCGCTGGTCGCTGTCCACCGGGGTGGCGCCCGTGCTGATCACCAGCGCGCTGGCACAGGGCGTACGGGCGATCGGAAAGCTGTCCTCGGCGCGCGGAGGGCGGCCCGCGGACCTCGCCCGTGAGCTGGGCATGCCGCCGTGGAAGATCGACCGGGTGCGCCAGCAGATGCGTGGGTGGACGCCGGACGGCGTGGCGGTGGCGCTGCGGGCGGTCGCGGATGCGGACGCGGGCGTCAAGGGGGGCGGCGACGATCCGGAGTACGCGCTGGAGAAGGCCGTGGTCGCGGTGGCGCGGGCGGCGCGGTCGGGGCGGTAGCCGGGCGGGGCGAGGGCGCCGGGTTCGTCCGGCGGCTGCTCTGCCCTCAAGCGCCGGACGGGCTCAAAACCGGACGAGCTCGAAACCGGACGAGCTCGAAGCGGGTACGCCGAAGGCCCCGGGCTTCGCTCTGGGGAGAGCGAGGCCCGGGGCCTTCGGTTCACGCTTGGTGCGCCGCACCCGCGTGGCGAACGCAGGTTCGGTGTGCGGCGCGGGGGCCGGGCAGGGGCGGGAGAGAGGGCCCGCTGGTCCGTTCCGGCGGTTACATCAGAAAGCTCAGCCCTGGAGGGAGGCAACCTTGGAGGCCAGCGCCGACTTCTTGTTGGCGGCGGCGTTCTTGTGGATGACACCCTTCGAGACGGCCTTGTCGAGCGCGCGGGAGGCGTCGCGAGCGGCCGTGGTGGCCTTCTCGACGTCACCGGCGACGGCAGCCTCACGGGCCTTGCGGATAGCGGTCTTGAGCGAGGACTTGACGGCCTTGTTGCGCAGGCGCGCCTTCTCGTTCGTCTTGTTCCGCTTGATCTGGGACTTGATGTTCGCCACGAAAGAGCCTTTTCAGGTTCGTTGGATCTTCGATGTGCGCCCCGCGGCCTGAGAGAGTCGCGAGGCACAGCTGTCAACGGTACCAGCCCCGCTCCGACAGGCCCAAACCGGTCTCCGCCCCGCAACCATGGGACGATGGAGGCTACGTATCGATCCGACCGAACCGACATCGACCCGAGACACGGCGTTCGGCGTCTCAAGAATCAGGACCCTGCGTGCCCGCGACTCCTACCAACGTGCCCGAGCCGAGCCGTACCGACCCGGCGCTGATCCGCAACTTCTGCATCATCGCGCACATCGACCACGGCAAGTCGACCCTTGCCGACCGGATGCTTCAGCTGACGGGCGTGGTCGACCAGCGGCAGATGCGCGCTCAGTACCTCGACCGGATGGACATCGAGCGCGAGCGCGGCATCACCATCAAGTCCCAGGCGGTACGTCTGCCCTGGGCGCCCAACACGGGCGAGGACCAGGGCCGCACCCACGTCCTCAACATGATCGACACCCCGGGCCACGTGGACTTCACCTATGAGGTCTCCCGCTCGCTCGCCGCCTGTGAGGGCACGGTCCTGCTGGTCGACGCCGCGCAGGGCATCGAGGCCCAGACGCTGGCCAACCTCTACCTGGCGATGGAGAACGACCTCACCATCGTCCCGGTGCTCAACAAGATCGACCTGCCGGCCGCGCAGCCCGAGAAGTTCTCCGAGGAGCTGGCCAACCTCATCGGCTGCCAGCCGGAGGACGTGCTCAAGGTCTCCGCGAAGACCGGTGTCGGCGTGGACGTACTGCTCGACCGGGTGGTCAAGGACGTCCCGGCCCCGATCGGCCAGGCCGACGCTCCGGCCCGCGCGATGATCTTCGACTCGGTCTACGACTCGTACCGCGGTGTCGTCACGTACGTCCGTGTCGTCGACGGTCAGCTCAACAAGCGTGAGCGCATCAAGATGATGTCCACCGGCGCCACCCACGAGCTGCTGGAGATCGGGGTCTCCTCCCCGGAGATGACCCCGGCCGACGGCCTCGGTGTGGGCGAAGTGGGCTACATCATCACCGGTGTGAAGGACGTCCGGCAGTCCAAGGTCGGTGACACCATCACCTCCCTGAGCAAGGGCGCGACCGAGGCGCTGGGCGGCTACAAGGACCCCAAGCCAATGGTGTTCTCGGGCCTGTACCCGCTGGACGGCTCGGACTACCCGGACCTGCGCGAGGCGCTCGACAAGCTCCAGCTCAACGACGCCGCCCTGGTGTACGAGCCGGAGACCTCCGCCGCGCTCGGCTTCGGCTTCCGCGTCGGCTTCCTCGGTCTGCTCCACCTCGATGTGATCCGCGAGCGGCTGGAGCGCGAGTTCGGTCTCGAACTCATCGCCACCGCGCCCAACGTGGTCTACCGCGTCGAGATGGAGGACGGCACCGAGCACACCGTCACCAACCCGAGCGAATTCCCCGAGGGCAAGATCGACAAGGTGCACGAGCCCGTCGTGCGCGCCACGGTCCTGGCCCCCAGCGAGTTCATCGGCGCGATCATGGAGCTCTGCCAGAACCGGCGCGGCACCCTGCTCGGCATGGACTACCTCTCCGAGGACCGGGTCGAGATCCGCTACACCCTGCCGCTCGCCGAGATCGTCTTCGACTTCTTCGACCAGCTGAAGTCCAAGACGCGGGGTTACGCCTCCCTCGACTACGAGCCCACCGGCGAGCAGTCCGCCCAGCTCGTCAAGGTCGACATCCTGCTGCACGGCGACAAGGTCGACGCGTTCTCCGCGGTCACGCACAAGGACAAGGCGTACGCGTACGGTGTGCGGCTCGTCGCCAAGCTGCGCGAGCTGATCCCGCGGCAGAACTTCGAGGTGCCGATCCAGGCCGCCATCGGCTCCCGGGTCATCGCCCGTGAGACCGTCCGCGCCATCCGCAAGGACGTCCTCGCCAAGTGCTACGGCGGTGACATCTCCCGTAAGCGGAAGCTGCTGGAGAAGCAGAAGGAAGGCAAGAAGCGGATGAAGATGGTCGGCAATGTGGAGGTGCCGCAGGAGGCCTTCATCGCCGTGCTGTCGACGGACGAGTCGGGCGGGGACAGCAAGGCCAAGAAGTAGCTTTCCGCCGCAGGGCCGAGAAGCAACTCCCGCCCCGGCCGCCACCCCGGTTCCGTCCGCCCCTACCCGGTGGTAGCCCAACGGGCCCCTGCGTCGCAGTGCACTGCGACGCAGGGGCCCGTTTGTTATGAAGCGGCGGCCCATTGCCCCTTACGCGGCGGACGCGGGCGCTCTACCCTGATCACGGCCTCGTAGTTACTCGCCAGTTAAACAAGCGGGGCCGAGTGCCGCAGGACAAGCAACAGGACAAGCGCCGCAGGACCAAGTAACGCAGGACCAAGCGCACGGGGTGCGCGGGAACACACGTAGGAACAAGCAGCAATCAGCAGCCGGTCGTGAAGCACTGCCGCAGGCCCGGAGGATGTCGTGAGCGACACACAGACCTTGATCGAGAACCGACCGCCCTCCGTGGCGAACCTCTTCATCGACCGCGTGGCGGCCACCCCGGACGGGGAGGCCTACCGCTACCCCGTCCCTGCGGCCACCGGAGAGGGGCCCGATGAGTGGAAGTCGCTGAGCTGGGCACAGGCCGCCGAGCGGGTGTACTCCGTCGCGGCAGGGCTGATCGGTCTGGGCGTGCAGCCGGAGGAGCGGATCGCGCTCGCCGCCGGCACACGAGTGGAATGGATCCTCGTCGACCTCGGTGTGATGTGCGCGGGCGCCGCCACCACGACGATCTACCCGTCGACCAACGCCGAGGAGTCGGCGTTCATCCTCTCGGACTCCGAGAGCCGGGTCCTGATCGCCGAGAACGCCGGCCAACTGGCCAAGGCCCGCGAGCGCCGCGCCGAGCTGCCGGACCTCGCCCATGTCGTCGTCATCGACCCCGAGGGCGCCGGACCCGCCGAGGGTGACCCCGAGGGCTGGGTGCTCACCCTTGCCGATCTGGAGGCCCGCGGCGCCGAACACCTGGCGAAGAACCCCGATGCGGTCAAGGAGCGGGTCGCCGCCATCACGGCCGACCAGCTGGCCACCCTGATCTACACCTCGGGCACCACCGGCCGCCCCAAGGGCGTACGCCTGCCGCACGACAACTGGTCGTACATGGCCAAGGCCACCGTGGCGACCGGCCTGATCACCAAGGACGACGTCCAGTACCTCTGGCTGCCGCTCGCGCACGTCTTCGGCAAGGTCCTCACCTCCGGCCAGATCGAGGTCGGCCACGTCACCGCCGTCGACGGCCGGGTCGACAAGATCATCGAGAATCTGCCGGTGGTCCAGCCGACGTACATGGCCGCCGTCCCCCGTATCTTCGAAAAGGTCTACAACGGTGTCGCCGCCAAGGCGCGGGCCGGTGGCGGGGCCAAGTACAAGATCTTCCAGTGGGCGGCCGGGGTCGCCCGCGAGTACGCGACGGTCTCGCAGGACAACTTCCGGCGCACCGGCACGGCCTCCGTCCCGTTCGCGCTCGGCGCCAAGCACAAGGTCGCCGACGCCCTCGTCTTCGCCAAGATCCGCGAGGCCTTCGGCGGCCGGCTGCGCGCGTGTGTCTCCGGCTCCGCGGCGCTCGCCCCCGACATCGGCTACTTCTTCGCGGGCGCCGGCATCCACATCCTGGAGGGCTACGGCCTCACCGAGACCAGCGCCGCCTCCTTCGTCAACCCGGGCGAGGCCTACCGCACCGGCACCGTGGGCAAGCCGCTCCCCGGCACCGAGGTACGGATCGCCGACGACGGCGAGATCCTGCTGCGCGGCCCCGGCGTGATGCAGGGCTACCAGGGGCTCCCGGAGAAGACCGCCGAGGTGCTGGAGGCGGACGGCTGGTTCCACACCGGCGACATCGGCGAGCTGTCCGTGGACGGCTATCTCCGGATCACCGACCGCAAGAAGGACCTGATCAAGACCTCTGGCGGCAAGTACATCGCCCCGGCGGAGGTCGAGGGACAGTTCAAGGCGGTCTGCCCGTTCGTCTCCAACATCCTGGTGCACGGCGCTGACCGTAACTTCTGCACCGCCCTGATCGCACTCGACGAGCCGACCATCCTCGGCTGGGCCGCCGAGAACGGCCTGGGCGGGAAGCCGTACGCCGAGGTGGTGGCGTCCCCGCAGGCCGTCGCGCTCATCGAGGGCTATGTGAAGCGGCTCAACGAGGGGCTGCAGCGCTGGCAGACCATCAAGAAGTTCCGGCTGCTGCCCCGCGATCTCGACATCGAGCACGGCGAACTGACGCCCAGTCTCAAGCTGAAGCGGCCGGTCGTCGAGCGTGAGTACAAGGGCCTCATCGACGACATGTACGCGGGAGCCCGCGAGGCGTAGTACGGGTCCTCACCGACCGGCCGCACGGTGCGGCTGCTTCCGTTTTCTCTGCTCACTTTCTCTGCTCACTTCGGCAACTCGTTGCTTATGGGCATGGTCCATCTGTCACTCTGTCGGTGTCGTCAACGGCACCCAGCGAGAACAGAACGAGAACAGACAGACAGAGCGAGAACAGGTCAGGAGCTGCACCGTGGGGCCCATTCCCTTGCAGCGGGACATCGTTCAGCGTCCCGGTATCACCGTCGGCCATGCGGATGCGCGGCCGGTCGCCCGTACGTCCCTGCCCGGAAACCTCCTCGCGCCCTCCGCCGCCCGCCGGTTCGTCCGGGCGGCGCTCACCGAGTGGACCGGGCTGGGACTGCCGGCGGCCGTGGGTTTCAGCGAACGTCTGGCCGATGATGCGGCGGTCGTCGTCAGCGAGCTGGTCACCAACGCGGTCGTGCACGCCGGGACCAATGTCGAGCTGCTCTGCCGGCTCGAGGAGGCCGCCGAGGACGAGGCAGCGGCCCTGGTGCTGGAGGTCTCCGACCACCACCCGGCCCGTGCCGTACGCAGCGAACGCCCGGAGGCCGGCAGCACGACGGACACGGCGGAGGGCGATGCCCGCACCGGCCCCGAGGAGCCCGCCGAGTACGGTCGCGGGCTCCAGCTCGTCGGTACCCTCGCCGAGCGCTGGGGCATCACCTACCGCACCGGCCTCAAGACCGTCTGGGCCCGGCTTCCCGTCGACGACTGGAACCCGTTCCCCGAACCGTCGGCCGAGTCCGGATTCCAGCAGGGGCTGCGCGCAGCCGAGCTGCTCGCCCCCACCGCCCGGCGGGCCCTGCGCGACGACGCGGACTGGGCCGGCCGCGGCGCGCTCTCGTTCCTCGCCGAGGCCTCGGACCTGCTCGCAGGCCAGCTCGACGAGGACATCGTCGCGGCCCTCGCCGGACAGTTACTGGTGCCCAGACTTGCCGACTGGTGCGCGATCTGGCTGGAGCCCGAGAACGGCGGCCCCGCGGCCGTCCCCCGGCTCGCCAGCACCTGGCACCGGGACGAGGCCGAGACCGGGCAGCTGCGTACGGTGCTGGAAGAGGACCCGATCCGGCTGCCCGAACGGGTGGGCACCGGGCCCGTCTCCCTGCCCTGGCCCGGCGGCGAGGAGGACGGCGGGGAATCCGACGGGCGCACCGGATCCGCTCTCGCCTACCGGATCACATCGGGCGGCCGGACACTCGGCGCCGTACTCCTCGGCAGAGAGGGCACGGCACGTGTCCCCGACGAAGTGACCGCTCTGATCGAGGACTTCGTACGCCGTGTCGGCCTCGCCGTCGGAGCCGCCCGCGCCTACACCCGGCAGGCCACCATCAGCCGCATCCTGCAGCGCGCACTGCTGCCCAGCAAGGTCGCCGACATACCCGGCGTCACCAGCTCACTGGTGTACGAGCCCAGCGACGACGGGGTCGTCGGCGGCGACTTCTACGACATCTTCCCGTGCCCCGGCGACCGCTGGTGCTTCGTCCTCGGTGATGTGCAGGGCAGCGGCCCCGAAGCCGCCGTCGTCACCGGCCTCGCCCGGCCCTGGCTGCGACTGCTGGCCCGTGAGGGTTTCGGCGTCGGCGAGGTGCTGGACCGGCTCAACCGGCTGCTCCTCGACGATGCGATGGAGGCTGCCGAGGCGGCCGCGCTCATGGTGGCCGCGGCGGGCGGCCAGCAGACGGCGGACACCGGGCAGTCCCGCTTTCTCTCCCTGCTGTACGGGGAGCTCGTGCCGCTGCCCGGCGGTGGTGTGCGCTGCACCCTCGCCAGCGCCGGCCACCCGCTGCCGCTGCTGCTGCGCCCCGGCGGCGAGGTGCGCCCGGCCGCCGAGCCGCAGATGCTGCTCGGAATCTTCGACGACGTCGCGTACGAGAGCCAGAGCTTCGAGCTGGCGCCCGGCGACAGCCTGCTGTGTGTCACGGACGGCGTGACGGAGCGGCGCTCCGGGGCGCTGATGTTCGACGACGGGGACGGTCTGGCCCGGGCGCTGGCCGACTGTACCGGGCTGTCGGCGGACGGGATCGCGGACCGGATCAAGCGGGCCGTGCACGAATTCGCCGAGCGGCCGCCCGATGACGATCTGGCGCTGCTGGTGCTGCAGGCGGGGTGAGGGCGCGGCGGGGCGGCCGGGGGTGCTTGCTGCCGTCCGGGTGGCGTCGGTGCGGTCCGTGGGCGCGTGACCTTTCGTGATCATGGACGTGGCTCGGAGGTCCCCGGCGGCGAGTCACAATGGGCGGTATGCCTTCCGTACTGCCCGATGGTGAACCCGTACCCGACGACGGGGCGCTGCCCCGCCATGCCCTGGAAGGCGCCGCCGACCGGCCGCTCGGTTTCTACCTGCATGTGCCCTACTGCGCGACCCGCTGCGGCTACTGCGACTTCAACACCTACACCGCCACCGAGCTGCGCGGCTCCGGCGGTGCGCTGGCCTCCCGGGACAACTACGCTGCCCATCTGATCGGCGAGGTCCGCCAGGCCCGCAAGGTCCTCGGTGACGATCCGCGTCCGGTCCGTACGGTCTTCGTCGGCGGCGGCACACCGACCCTGCTGGCCGCCGGGGACCTGGTACGGATGCTGGGGGCGATCCGCGACGAGTTCGGGCTCGCGGACGATGCCGAGATCACCACCGAGGCCAACCCGGAATCCGTCGATCCGGCGTATCTGGCCGAGCTGCGGGAGGGCGGCTTCAACCGGATCTCGTTCGGGATGCAGAGCGCGCGGCAGCATGTGCTGAAGATCCTGGACCGTACGCATACGCCGGGGCGGCCCGAGGCGTGTGTCGCCGAGGCGCGGGAGGCGGGCTTCGAGCACGTCAACCTCGATCTGATCTACGGCACTCCCGGGGAGTCCGACGACGACTGGCGGGCCTCGCTGGACGCGGCGATCGGTGCGGGCCCGGACCATGTGTCCGCGTACGCGCTGATCGTCGAGGAGGGGACGCAGCTGGCCCGGCGGATCCGGCGCGGCGAGATCCCGATGACCGATGACGACGCCCATGCGGACCGGTACCTGATCGCGGACGAGGCGATGGCCGCGGCGGGCTTCTCCTGGTACGAGGTGTCGAACTGGGCCCGCACGCCCGAGGGCCGGTGCCTGCACAACGAGCTGTACTGGCGCGGAGCCGACTGGTGGGGCGCCGGTCCCGGGGCGCACAGCCATGTCGGCGGGGTGCGCTGGTGGAACGTGAAGCATCCGGGGGCGTATGCGCAGGCTCTGGCCGAGGGGCGGTCGCCGGGGGCCGGGCGCGAGATCCTCTCCGCCGAGGACCGGCGGGTCGAGCGGATCCTGCTGGAACTGCGGCTCGTGGACGGGTGTCCGTTGTCGCTGCTGGCACCGGCGGGGCTGGCCGCGGCGGGACGGGCGGTGGAGGACGGGCTGCTGGAGCGGGTGCCGTATGGAGAGGGACGGGCGGTGCTTACGTTGCGGGGGCGGTTGCTGGCGGATGCGGTGGTGCGGGATCTGGTGGACTGAGGGGGCAGGCGCGGCGCCGGGCGGGGTGCGGGTGCGCCTGCGGCGGGCCTGTTCCTCCGCCCGCTCCTTCCCGCAACCGGGGCTCCGCCCCCGGACCCTCCACTCCTCGAACGCCGGAGGGGCTGGGGAGGTCCGGCGGAGGGGCTACTGAGGCGGCGCCGTCACGAAGTCGATCAGGTGCTCCACGGAGCCCAGCAGCGCCGGTTCCAGATCCCGGTACGAGCGCACCGTGGACAGGATTCGCTGCCAGGCCGCGCCCGTGTTCTCCGGCCAGCCCAGCGCGCGGCACACGCCCGTCTTCCAGTCCTGGCCGCGCGGGACCACCGGCCAGGCGGCGATGCCCGCGGACGACGGCTTCACCGCCTCCCACACGTCGATGTAGGGGTGGCCGACCACCAGCACGTTCGCGTCCGAGACCTGGGAGGCGATCCGGGACTCCTTGGAGCCCGGGACCAGGTGGTCGACCAGGACGCCCAGCCTGGCGTCCGGGCCGGGGGAGAACTCGCGCACGATGGCCGGCAGGTCGTCGATGCCCTCGAGGTATTCGACGACCACGCCCTCGATCCGCAGGTCGTCGCCCCAGACCCGCTCGACCAGCTCCGCGTCGTGGCGGCCCTCCACATAGATCCGGCCCGCCCGCGCGACCCGGGCGCGCGCCCCGGGGACTGCGACCGAACCCGATGCCGTACGCGTGGGGCGTACGGGACCGGCCGCCGACGGGCGCACGAGCGTGACCACCCGGCCCTCCAGCAGGAAGCCGCGCGGCTCCATCGGGAAAACCCGGTGCTTGCCGAAGCGGTCCTCCAGGGTCACCGTGGGACCCTGGGCCGTCTTCTCGCAGCGGATCACCGCACCGCAGAATCCCGTGGAGACCTCCTCCACGACCAGATCGGGATCGGCGGGGACCTCGGGAGCGGGGGCGGACTTCTTCCACGGCGGGGTCAGGTCCGGCTGATAGCTGCGCATCGGATGACGATAAGACGACAACACGTCACGACACGCCGAAGAGGACGGCCAGTCGGTCACGCTGGTCCCTGACGAACGCCGCGTCCACCGCCGCTCCGTGCCCCGGAACGTACACCGCCTCCTCGCCGCCCAGCGCCAGCAGCCGGTCCAGCGCGGCCGGCCAGCGGGACGGGACGGCGTCCCGTCCCGCCTGCGGTTCGCCGGACTCCTCGACCAGGTCGCCGCAGAGCACCACCGCGGGGGAGCCGGGGACGAGCACCGCCAGATCGTGGCTGCTGTGGGCGGGGCCCACATTCGCCAGCAGCACCTGACGGCCGCCGCCCAGATCGAGCGTCCACTCGCCGCGCACTTCATGATGCGGCGCCACCAGCGCAGCGGCGGCCTCGGCCGCATCGCTTTCGGACACTCCGTGGCGCACCGCCGAGGCGTGCAGATCGTCCGCCCCGAGCTTCATCAGCCCGGCCATGCCGACCGCTCCGTACACCTGGGTGCCGGGAAACGCGGCGGTGCCCAGTACATGATCGAAATGGGGGTGGCTGAGTGCGATATGCGTCACTCTCCGGCCGAGCAGGGCCTGTGCCTGGGCCCGTATTTCCTCACCTTCGCGGAGTGTTGATCCGGTGTCGTAGAGCAGCACTCCAGCCGCTCCGACCACCAGTGCGACTGTCGCATCCCATCCGGGGAGGCGCCGTCGGCCCACTCCGTGACCGAGTCGCTCCCAGCCGAACTCTTCCCAAGAGACGTCCATACCGCGACGCTATCGGCAACGACCTGCGCAGTCTCGCGGTAGCGTGACCGGTCGCCCTTGCTAGGCCCCCACTCGGCCGCCGTACACTGGCCGGGGGATTGCTGGCACTCGTGAGGACAGAGTGCCAGGGGGATTCCTGGGAATGAAGCAGGAACGGCCCGAGAACCACCGAGGAAACACAGCTGGAGGTGTGCGCGATGCTCAGCGAACGCAGACTCGAAGTGCTGCGCGCCATCGTCCAGGACTATGTCGGCACCGAGGAGCCCGTGGGCTCCAAAGCGCTCACAGAGCGGCACAAGCTGGGGGTCTCCCCGGCCACCGTTCGCAACGACATGGCTGTGCTGGAGGACGAGGGTTTCATCGCCCAGCCCCACACCAGCGCGGGTCGCATCCCGACGGACAAGGGCTACCGGCTCTTCGTCGACAAGCTTGCGGGCGTCAAGCCCCTCTCGTCGCCGGAACGTCGTGCCATTCACAATTTCCTCGACGGCGCGGTCGACCTCGACGATGTCGTGGGCCGCACCGTACGGCTGCTCGCGCAGCTGACCCGGCAGGTCGCCATCGTGCAGTACCCCTCGCTGACCCGGTCGACGGTTCGGCATGTGGAGCTGCTGTCACTGGCAGCCGCCCGGCTGATGCTCGTGCTGATCACGGACACCGGCCGGGTCGAGCAGCGCATGATCGACTGCCCCGCTCCGTTCGGTGAGACCTCTCTCGCCGATCTGCGGGCCCGGCTCAACAGCCGGGTCGTCGGACGCCGTTTCGCGGATGTCCCGCAGCTGGTGCAGGATCTGCCGGAATCCTTCGAGAGCGAGGACCGGGGAACCGTGTCCACCGTGCTCTCCACCCTGCTCGAAACCCTCGTCGAGGAGACGGAGGAGCGGCTGATGATCGGCGGCACCTCCAACCTCACCCGCTTCGGGCACGACTTCCCTGTGATGATCCGGCCGGTGCTGGAGGCATTGGAGGAGCAGGTCGTGCTGCTGAAGCTGCTCGGCGAGGCCAAGGACTCGGGCATGACCGTACGGATCGGGCACGAGAACGCCCACGAGGGGCTCAACTCCACGTCCGTCGTCGCGGTCGGCTACGGTTCGGGCGACGAGGCAGTCGCCAAACTCGGCGTGGTCGGACCGACCCGCATGGACTACCCCGGAACGATGGGAGCGGTACGCGCAGTGGCACGTTACGTCGGACAGATCCTGGCGGAGTCGTAAGTGGCCACGGACTACTACGCCGTACTCGGCGTGCGCCGCGACGCATCTCAGGACGAGATCAAGAAGGCATTCCGTCGGCTCGCTCGCGAGCTGCATCCGGATGTGAACCCCGATCCGAAGACCCAGGAGCGGTTCAAGGAGATCAACGCCGCCTACGAGGTGTTGTCGGACCCGCAGAAGAAGCAGGTCTACGACCTCGGCGGCGACCCGCTGTCCGCCTCCGGCGGCGGTGGCGCGGGCGGATTCGGACAGGGTGGCTTCGGCAACTTCTCCGACATCATGGACGCGTTCTTCGGTACGTCGTCGCAGCGCGGACCGCGTTCGCGCACCCGGCGCGGCCAGGACGCGATGATCCGGCTGGAGATCGATCTCGCCGAGGCCGCGTTCGGCACCACCAAGGACATCCAGGTCGACACGGCCGTCGTCTGTACGACCTGCAGCGGCGAGGGCGCCGCACCCGGCACCTCCGCCCAGACCTGTGACATGTGCCGCGGCCGCGGCGAGGTCTCCCAGGTCACCCGGTCCTTCCTGGGGCAGGTCATGACCTCGCGGCCCTGCCCGCAGTGCCAGGGCTTCGGTACGGTCGTGCCGACCCCGTGCCCGGAGTGCGCCGGCGACGGCCGCATCCGTTCGCGGCGCACGCTCACCGTGAAGATCCCCGCCGGTGTCGACAACGGCACCCGCATCCAGCTCGCGGGCGAGGGCGAGGTCGGCCCCGGCGGCGGCCCGGCCGGCGATCTGTACGTGGAGATCCATGAGCTGCCGCACTCGGTGTTCCAGCGCCGCGGCGACGACCTGCACTGCACGGTCACCATCCCCATGACAGCGGGCGCGCTCGGCACCAAGGTGCCGCTGGAGACGCTCGACGGCCTGGAGGAGGTCGACATCCGGCCCGGCACCCAGTCCGGCCAGTCGGTACCGCTGCACGGCCGCGGGATCACGCATCTGCGGGGCGGCGGACGCGGCGATCTGATCGTGCACGTCGAGGTCATGACCCCGATGAAGCTGGACCCGGAGCAGGAGCGACTGCTGCGGGACCTGGCGAAGGTGCGCGGCGAGGAGCGGCCCACCGGCCAGTTCCAGCCCGGGCAGCAGGGGCTGTTCTCCCGGTTGAAGGACGCCTTCAACGGGCGCTGACGGCCCCCGCACACCGTTCCCTGCCGCCGGACGGGCTCGTCTGCCGAGCCCGTCCGGCGTTTGAGGACAAAATGGACCGCAGGCCGCGCACGCCCAGGCATGCCGGACGTGACACGATGCGGTCATGTCATCCGTGTTGACCGATCTCTGCCGGTATCCGGTCGTGCAGGCCCCGATGGCGGGTGGTGCGTCCTGTCCGCAGCTCGTCGCGGCCGTCGCCGAAGCGGGCGGGCTGGGCTTCCTCGCCGCCGGGTACAAGACGGCGGACGGCATGTACAACGAGATCAAACAGCTGCGCGGGCTGACCGGTCGGCCTTTCGGCGTCAATCTCTTCATGCCGCAGCCGGGCCTCGCCGACCCGTGCGCCGTCGAGGTGTACCGGCATCAGCTGGCCGGTGAGGCCGCCTGGTACGAGACCCCGCTCGGCGACCCGGACTCCAGCGGTGGCGACGACGGCTACGAGGCCAAGCTCGCCATCCTTCTGGAGGACCCGGTCCCGGCAGTCTCGTTCGCCTTCGGCTGCCCAACACGCGACACCCTCGACGCGTTCGCCGGCGTCGGCACGTACACCGTCGTGACGGTCACCACGCCCGAGGAGGCCCAGGCCGCCCAGTGGGCAGGGGCCGACGCGGTCTGTGTCCAGGGCATAGAGGCGGGCGGTCACCAGTCCACCCACCGCGACGACCCGCAGACCGACGGCACCGGGATCGGACTGCTCTCCCTGGTGTCCCAGGTCCGTGAGACCGTACAGGTGCCGATCATCGCCGCGGGCGGGCTGATGCGCGGGTCCCAGATCGCCGCGGTGCTCGCCGCGGGCGCGGAGGCGGCGCAGCTCGGCACGGCGTTCCTCGTCTGCCCCGAGTCCGGGGCCAATCTGCTGCACAAGCAGGCACTGACCAACCCGCTGTTCGTACGGACCGCCCTGACCCGGGCGTTCTCCGGCCGCCCGGCCCGCGGTCTGGTCAACCGCTTCATGCGCGAGCACGGCCCGTACGCCCCCGCCGCCTACCCGCAGGTCCACTACCTGACGGCCGGGCTGCGCACGGCGGCGGCAAAGGCCGGGGACGCCCAGGGCATGGCACTGTGGGCGGGGCAGGGGCACCGGATGGCACGCGAGCTGCCCGCCGGCCGGCTGATCGGACTGCTCGCCGAAGAACTGGACGCCGCACGGGCGGCAGTGAGCACAGGGAGTACGCAGTGACCGCACCGGTCTTCGTCGTCGAACAGGTCCCCGATGGGCCCGAGTTCGTCCTGGAAGGACCCGAGGGTCGACATGCCGTATCGGTGAAGCGGCTGCACGCCGGTGAGGACGTCGTGCTGACGGACGGCCGCGGCCGTTGGACGGAAGGCGTCGTCAGGGCCGCCGAGGGCAAGGACCGGCTCGTGGTCGCCGGCCTGGCGACGATTCATGAGGAGCCCTGGCCCACACCCCGTATCACCGTCGTCCAGGCACTGCCCAAGGGGGACCGCGGCGAGGTCGCCGTCGAGACGATGACGGAGACCGGTGTCGACGCGATCGTGCCCTGGCAGGCGTCGCGCTGCATCACGCAGTGGAAGGGCGACCGCGGCCTCAAGGCCCTCACGAAGTGGCGCAACACCGCCCGGGAGGCGGGCAAGCAGTCGCGCCGGGTGCGTTTCCCCGAGGTGGCGGACGCACTGACGACCAAACAGGTTGCCGCACTTCTGGCCGCGGCGGACTTCGCCGCCGTCCTGCACGAGGACCGGGGCCACGACAGTGAGCCGCTGGCCACCGTCCAGCTCCCCACCCAGGGCGAGATCGTGCTGGTCGTCGGCCCCGAGGGCGGTGTGTCGCCGGACGAACTGGCGGCCTTCGACGCGGCGGGCGCCCGGACCTGCCGGCTCGGAGCGTCCGTCCTGCGCACCTCGACGGCGGGCACGGCGGCGACGGCACTGCTGCTGGGGCGCACCGGTCGCTGGGCGTAAGACCGACCGGCAAATGGGGGGCGGCGTCGCGGGGCTGGGCACGCACTCCCCCAAGGCATTAAGGGCCAGGGGGGACCCCCTCCGGCGTTGTCGTCAATCACCAACTTCCCCAAGCTCTCGGCTTCGCTCGAGCAGGGGAGACCCCATCGCATTGCCTCCCTCCTCCGCCTTGCAGCTGCACGCACCCAGCCCCGCTCCTTCTCCCACCCCCCATTTGCCGGTCGGTCTAAGCCCCCGCCGGTGCGCCGGAGCCGCCCCGTTGTGGCCGCAAGCCGTCTACCGCGTCATGGGGGAACGGTGGGAAGCTGCCCGTATGGGGACATCAAGGGCATGGGGTCAGGGAAGAACCCGTCGCTTTCTGGCCGCGTCCGCACTCGCGGGCGCGGCGGTCGCAGGTGTTGTGGCCTGTGAGCCGACGGGCAGCCTGAACTCCGCATCCATCGCCGTGACCACCGACCTGACCGGCACCAGCGCCCTGGAGCGCAACGGGGTCGATGTGCGGTGGCTGAACTGCACGGCCGACGTCGTCGGGGACCGGCTCCAGGGTGCGTCGCCCTCCGCCTCCACGCGTCGGATCGCGGACGTCGACTGCACCGGAAGGACGGGGAGCGGCAAGGACATCACGATCACCGGCACAGTGACCCAGGCTCTCGACGGGCGATGTGTGCGGGGCGACCTGACCGCCAGGACCGGCGGGAAGGCCGTCTTCCGGGCAAATGTGCTCGGCAACTGCAACGCCGCCCCGTCGACCTTCGGGGCGAATCCGCCCCGGGGCAGCGGCAGTGGCGGCGCCCGGCCGACGGTCACCGTGACGGTCACGGTGACCGAATCACCCCTGGGCAAGTGAGTGTGCCCGGCACCGGACCACCCGGCGGACTCCGGCCAACCCAGTTCCGCGGAGCACGTCAGCGGCCTAGGGTGATCCGTGTGACGCAGCCTGCCTACCTCCGATACCCCCATGTCCAGGGCGATTTGATCGCCTTCACCGCCGAGGACGATGTCTGGCTGGCGCCGCTGGACGGCGGCCGAGCCTGGCGCGTCAGCGCCGACAACCGACCTGTCACCAACCCGCGGATATCTCCCGACGGAACCCGCGTCGCCTGGACGTCCACCCGGGACGGGGTGCCCGAAGTACATGTCGCACCGGTCGACGGTGGCCCCTCCAAGCGGCTCACGTACTGGGGCGACCCGCGGACCTCCGTACGCGGCTGGACGCCCGAGGGCGACGTACTGGTCATCAGCACCCAGGGGCAGGCGTCGCTGCGGCGCAGCTGGGCCAGGGCCGTCCCGGTCGACGGCGGGCCCGCGCGGACCCTGCCGTACGGGCCGGTCGGCTCCCTCGCGTACGGGCCCGGCGGACGGGTCCTGCTGCTCTCGGCCACCATGGGGCGCGAGGCCGCCGCCTGGAAGCGCTACCGGGGCGGCACCGCGGGCAAGTTGTGGATCGCGGGAGCGGGCGCGACCGACGGCCCGGCGGAGTTCGTACGGCTGCACGAGGACCTCGACGGGAACATCGAATCCCCGATGTGGGTGGGTGACCGCGTCGCCTTCCTTTCCGACCACGAAGGCGTGGGCGCGCTCTACTCCTCGCTCCCCGACGGCTCGGATCTGCGCCGGCACACCGGCATCGAGGGGTTCTACGCCCGCCACGCGACCACCGACGGAACCCGCGTCGGCTACTCCTCGGCGGGTGAACTCCGGCTGCTGGACGACCTCGAAGGCTCCGAGCCCCGTCGTGTCGACATCCGGCTCGGCGGCCAGCGCGCCGACCTCCAGCCCCACTCGGTGCACGCCGGCAGCCACCTCGACTCCGCGTGCCCGGACCGTACGGGCCGCGGCAGTGCCGTCGGGACGCGCGGCGCCGTCCACTGGGTCACCCACCGCGAGGGCCCGGCCCGGGCGCTCGCCGTCGAACCGGGCGTACGTGCCCGGATGCCCCGCACCTTCCAGGCCGACGGCGACCAGCACGCCGTCTGGGTCACCGACGCCGAGGGCGACGACGCCCTGGAGTGCGCACCCGCCACCGGCACCGCGCCGGGCGCCGTACCGCGCCGCCTCGCCGCGGGCCGTATCGGCAGGGTCCTCGACCTGGAGGCGGCCCCGGACGGCAGCCGGTTCGCCGTCGCCGCGCACGACGGGCGGGTACTGATCGTCGAGCGGGAGAGCGGCGAGGTCCACGAGGTGGACCGAAGTGAGCACGGCGACGCCTCGGGCCTTGTCTTCTCGCCCGACTCCTCCTGGCTCGCCTGGTCGCACCCCGGGCCCGAGCCGCTCAGGCAGCTCAAGCTCGCGCACCTCGCCGATCTGTCGGTCGCCGAGGCCACCCCGCTGCGCTTCCGGGACTTCGCCCCCGCGTTCACCACCGACGGCAAGCACCTCGCGTTCCTCTCCGAGCGGTCCTTCGACCCGGTCTACGACGCCCATGTCTTCGACCTGGCGTTCATCGGCGCCTGCCGTCCGCATCTGCTGACGCTCGCCGCCACCACGCCCTCCCCGTTCGGGCCGCAGCGCCACGGCCGCCCGACCGAGAAGGAGAAGAGCGGCGGCGAGGGCGAGGACAATCCCACTGCGCTGCCCGTCACCCGGATCGACCTCGACGGACTTGCCGACCGGATCGTGCCGCTGCCCGTCGAGGCCGCCAGCTACTCCACGCTGCGCGCCGCGAAGGACGGGCTGCTGTGGCTGAGCCACCCGGTGACCGGGGTGCTCGGTACCAGCGGCGCCACACCCGACGCCCGCCGGCCCGAGACCGTCCTCGAACGGTACGACCTGGAGAAGCTGCGCTGCGAGGAACTCGCCTCGGACGTCGACGGCTTCGCGGTCAGCGGCGACGGCAAGCGGATCGTCCTGCACACCCGGGGCAAGCTGCGCGTCGTACCGTCCGACAGCCGTGTCCCGGCCGGCGACGACGACCACGACGGGGGCGGCGACAGCGTCACCGTCGACCTCTCCCGGATTCGCCGGACCCTCGACCCGGCCGCCGAGTGGCGTCAGATGTACGACGAGGCCGGGCGCATCATGCGGGACAACTTCTGGCGTCCCGACATGGGCGGCATCGACTGGGACGGAGTCCTGGACCGCTACCGCCCGGTGCTGGAGCGCGTCGCCACCCATGACGACCTGATCGACCTGCTGTGGGAGGTGCAGGGCGAGCTCGGCACCTCCCATGCCTATGTGACGCCGCCCGGCGGATGGTGCGACGACTCGGCCCGGCAGGGGCTGCTCGGTGCGGACATCTCCCGTACGGACGAGGGCAGTTGGCGCATCGACCGGATCCTGCCGTCCGAGACCTCCGACCCGGCGGCCCGCTCGCCGCTCGCCGCACCCGGGGTGGCGGTGCGCGTCGGGGACGCGATCATCGCCGTCGACGGGCACCCGGTCGACCCGGTGGCCGGGCCCGGACCGCTGCTCACCGGTTCGGCCGGCAAACCGGTCGAGCTGACCGTCACACCGGTGGACGGCGGTGACCCGCGCCATGTCGTCGTCGTACCGGTCGCCGACGAGGAGGCGCTGCGTTACCACGCGTGGGTCGCCGACCGGCGGGCCTACGTCCACGAGCACTCAGGCGGACGCCTCGGCTACCTCCATGTCCCCGACATGGTCGGCTCGGGCTGGGCGCAGCTCCACCGCGACCTGCGGATCGAAGTGGCCCGCGAGGGGCTGGTGGTGGACGTCCGGGAGAACCGGGGCGGTCACACCTCGCAGCTGATCGTGGAGAAGCTCGCCCGGCGCATCGTCGGCTGGGACCTGCCGCGCGGGATGCAGCCGTACAGCTACCCGGAGGACGCACCGCGCGGCCCCGTGGTGGCCGTCGCCAACGAGTTCTCCGGCTCGGACGGCGACATCGTGAACGCCGCGATCAAGGCGCTGCGCATCGGGCCGGTGGTCGGCACGCGTACCTGGGGCGGGGTGGTCGGCATCGACAGCCGGTACAAGCTCGTGGACGGGACGTCGGTCACCCAGCCCAAGTACGCGTTCTGGTTCGAGGGTTACGGCTGGGGTGTGGAGAACCACGGGGTCGATCCCGACGTCGAGGTCGTGATGGCGCCGCAGGACCATGCCGCGGGGCGCGATCCGCAGCTGGACGAGGCGATCCGGATCGCGCTCGCGTCGCTGGCGGAGACGCCGGCGAAGCGGGCACCGGAGCGGCCGGGGGCGTAGCGGGCGGGTGCGCCTGCGGCGGGCCCTGCCCCCAGCCTCCTCTGCCCGAACCGGGGCTCTGCCCCCGGATGCGGGAAGGGGCGGGCAGGGGAGCGAGCCCGCCGCAGGCGTCCCGATACCATGCCGTACAACGATCACCACCGACCGAGGAGCCGACCCATGGCGGGAGAACCGCAGCCCGACTGCCTGTTCTGCAAGATCGTCTCGGGTGACATCCCGGCAACCATCGTCCGGGAGACCGAAACCACCGTCGCCTTCCGGGACATAAACCCGCAGGCCCCCACCCACGTACTCGTCATCCCCCGCGTCCACCACCCGGACGCCGCCGCCCTCGCCGCCGCCGAGCCGGGGATCGCCGCCGACATACTGCGCGAGGCCGGACACGTCGCCGCCGACGAGAAGATCGTGGACAGCGGCTACCGGGTCGTCTTCAACACCGGTTCCGGCGCCGGCCAGACCGTCTTCCACGCGCACGCCCACGTACTGGGCGGCCGCGGACTGCAGTGGCCCCCCGGCTAGAACGGTCGATCGCACACCGTGTCCGTACGTGAACTCGTGGTCCTCGGCACCGCCAGCCAGGTCCCGACCAGGCACCGCAACCACAACGGCTATCTGCTCCGCTGGGACGGCGAGGGAATCCTCTTCGACCCGGGTGAGGGCACTCAGCGCCAGATGCTGCGGGCCGGCGTCGCCGCGCACGACATCAACCGGATCTGCGTCACGCACTTCCACGGTGACCACTCGCTCGGCCTGGCCGGGGTGATCCAGCGGATCAACCTCGACCAGGTCCCGCACCCGGTCACCGCGCACTACCCGGCGAGCGGGCAGCGCTTCTTCGAGCGGCTGCGGTACGCGACCGCCTACCGCGAGACCGTCGAGCTGACCGAGGCCCCGGTCGCCGCCGACGGCGTGCTCGCCACCACGGACGCGTACACGCTCAGCAGCCACCGGCTCTCGCACCCCGTCGAGTCGTACGGCTACCGGCTCGTCGAGCCGGACGGGCGCCGCATGCTGCCCGCGAAGCTCGCCGAGCACGGCATCAGGGGGCCGGACGTCGGCCGGATCCAGCGGGAGGGCTCCCTCGGCGGCGTCACGCTCGACGACGTCTCCGAGCGCAGGCGCGGGCAGCGGTTCGCGTTCATCATGGACACAAGGCTCTGCGACGGCGTGCACGTGCTCGCCGAGGGATGCGACCTGCTGGTCATCGAGTCGACCTTCCTCGACGAGGACGAACGACTCGCCACCGACCACGGCCATCTGACCGTCGGCCAGGCGGCCCGGGCGGCCCGGGACGCGGGCGTACGGCACCTCGTGCTGACGCACTTCTCGCAGCGGTACGACGACCCGGCCGTCTTCGAGGCCCAGGCCCGCGCCGCGGGGTTCGAGGGCGAACTGACCGTCGCCCGGGACCTCGGCCGGGTTGCCGTGCCCACCCGGCACCTCTGAAACACATCAACACCATTTGTGAGCGTGAAAAACCCGTGCCCCTCCCCAAAGCCGAACTCCACCTCCACATCGAAGGAACCCTCGAACCCGAGCTGGCCTTCGCGCTCGCCGAACGCAACGGCGTGCAGCTGCCGTACGCGAACACCGAGGAGCTCCGCACCGCCTACCTCTTCGACGATCTGCAGACCTTCCTCGATCTGTACTACGCCCTGATGGCGGTGCTCCGGACCGAGGAGGACTTCGAGGAACTCGCCGACGCCTATCTCACCCGCGCCGCCGCCCAGGGCGTCCGGCACGCGGAGATCTTCTTCGACCCGCAGGCACACACCGCCCGCGGTGTGCCGATCGGCACGGTCGTCGACGGGCTCGGCCGGGCGCTGGACCGCAGCGAGGAGAAGCACGGCATCTCCACCCAGCTGATCATGTGCTTCCTGCGCGACCAGTCCGCCGAGTCGGCGCTGGAGACCCTGGAGGCCGCGAAGCCGTATCTGCACCGGATCAGCGCGGTCGGCCTCGACTCGGCGGAGGTCGGGCACCCGCCCGTCAAGTTCCGTGAGGTGTACGAGGCGGCCGCGGCGCTCGGGCTGCGCAAGGTCGCACACGCCGGCGAGGAGGGCCCGCCCGAGTACATCTGGGAGGCCCTGGACGTCCTCGGGGTCGAGCGTATCGACCACGGGCTGCGCTGCATGGAGGACGCGGACCTGGTGAAGCGGCTCGTCGCCGAGCGGATGCCGCTCACGCTCTGCCCGCTGTCCAACGTACGGCTGCGCGCCGTCGACACCCTGGAGGACCACCCGCTGCGGGCCATGCTGGATGCCGGGCTGCTCTGCACGGTGAACTCCGACGACCCCGCCTACTTCGGCGGATACGTCTCAGACACCTTCCACGCCGTCCACGAGGCGCTCGGCCTGGAGCGTGAGCAACTGCGCACGCTGGCCCGCAACTCCTTCGTGGCGGCCTTCCTCGACCACGACGAGGAGCGCAGGGCGCGCTATCTGGCCGAGGTCGAGGCGTACGAGTTCGACTGACCGGCCGCACCCGACGGGCCGGCGGTCAGGAACGCGTTCCTGACCGGGCGCCTGCGACGCAGCGCGGGCAGGCTGATCTCCGTGACGGCCTGCTCGGGCGCGCCCAGCTTGGGCACGGCACCGGGCACCGCTCCGGTGGTGACGGCGAGCAGCGCGGCCGGTGCGCCGCCCCTGCGGCGCACCGATCCCGGCACCAGCGGACGGCCACCGGTGTGCAGGGCGACAGCCGTGACCGGGGCCGCGACCAGGAGCGTGACGGCGCCCAGGATCAGGCCCATGACCGGATAGCCGGCCTGCTCGGACAGCACGCTGCCGAGCACCGGTCCGCAGGCCACTCCGACGGATGACGCGGAGCCCGCGAGCACCGCCCAGCGGCCGCGTACGTCCAGGGAAGCGGCCAGGCCGATCAGATACGACAGGACCACCGGGTACACGGTGTTCCACAGGATCTCGCCGGTCGCGAACGAACCGAGATTCCCGGCCGACGAGCTGAGCACGATGCTCACCGCGATGATCACGGTGCCCAGACCGATCGGTACCGCACGGCCGAGCCTGGCGCCCAGCACTCCGGCGCCCATCACCCCGAGCAGACCCGCGCCGAGCGCGGCGGCGAACACCGCACCGACGGTGACCTCGGAGAGCCCGGCCCGGACCACACCGATCCGGCCGCTGACGCCCCACAGCGCGTTCTGCGCCATGGACCAGACGAGCATTCCGCCCGCCAGCACCAGACCGGAACGGCGGTGCGGCAGCCGGCCGGCGACGGGGGCGGCGGGACCACTGGGCGCGGCACCGCCGAGCCGCGCGGTGGCGGGCCAGACGAGCAGGGCGGCCAGGGCGATCGAGGCGAACGGCAGCCGGTGGCCGCCGCCGAGGTGCGGGATCGTCAGATAGAGAGCGCCCGCCGTCGCGGAGACGCTGAGCAGACCGAGCGACGAGGTCCGGTGCGGATCGCGCTGGGCGGCGATGCCCGCCGCGGCCACCGCGGTCGCCGTGCCGGAGCCGAAGCCGCCGATCATCGCGCCCATGACGACCAGCGGCACGGAGCCCGCCAGCGCTGCGCAGCCGTATCCCACCATGGCCAGCACCAGTCCGGTCCGGGCCGCCCTTCGCGGTCCGTACGTCTCGACCCGGCCCGCCAGCGTGAACCCGGCGGTGGCCGAGCTCAGCAGCAGGGCGCTGCCCACCAGACCGGCCTGGGCCGTACTGAGGCCCAGGTAGACGGAGAGCCGCCCGACGATGGTGGGGAGCAGATAGGCGGCGAGGTAACCGGCGGTGAACACGGCGACCAGGGGCCACGCGGCGCGAGGGCGCGAGGACATGGGCGTTCCTGAAGACATGCCGAAGGAGGCAGAGAAGGCAGGGGAGGGCAATGCGGGAAATACGGAGGGAGGCGGGGCACGCGGCGGCGACTGTTGCCGACGGGGCTCGCGGGCCAATTTGTATCAACTGCTTCAGGGTGACCGAAAGGCACCCCTGTGTGATCCGGGCCACATATGCGTTTACCCTTCGAACGTCCGGGTAGCAGCTGCCGTTTATGCAGGTCAGCATCTGTGTGCGCGGGGTCGTTGCCGACCCTCCGGGAGCGGCGGCGCGGACCCTCCGGTTACGCGGGTGAATCGGGCACACTGGCCAGATCTGCCACGACCGGGGAGTGCAAGGTGAGCACAGACATTCCAGGCATCGACCCACTGGTCGGGCTGCGCGCCCCGCAGGACCCGGCCTGCGACGTCTTCCTCACCGGCACGGTCTTCCTCGACATCATCTTCACCGGCCTGGACAGCGCCCCGGTGCGCGGCACCGAGACCTGGGCGCGCGGCATGGGCTCCAGCCCCGGCGGGGTCGCCAACATGGCCACCGCGCTGGCCCGGCTGGGACTGCACACCTCACTGGCCGCGGCGTTCGGCGACGACCACTACGGGGAGTACTGCTGGGACGCCCTGGAGCAGGGCGAGGGCATCGATCTGTCGATGTCGCACACCGTCCCCGGCTGGCACTCGCCGGTGACCGTCTCGATGGCGTACGAGGGCGAGCGGACGATGGTCTCGCACGGCCACGAGGCCCCGGGTCCCGCGGGCACCCCCGGCGTCGCGATCCCCGCCGAGGAGCCCGTGTTCCCGAGCTGCCCGCCCCGTGCCCGGGCCGCCATCGCCTCGCTCGTCCCCGGCCGCAGCGAGCCCTGGGTCGCCAAGGCGGCCAGGAACGGCGCCCGGATCTTCGCCGACGTCGGCTGGGACGAGACCGGCCGCTGGGACCTGGACGCCCTCGTCGACCTGGAGCACTGCCAGGCCTTCCTGCCCAACGCCGAGGAGGCGATGCGCTACACCCGCACCGACTGCCCGCGGGCCGCCGCCCACGCCCTGACCGAGCGGGTGCCGCTCGCCGTGGTCACCCTGGGCGCGGAGGGCGCGTACGCGGTGGACGCGGCGACCGGGGCGAGCGCCGAGGTGCCCGCGATCGAGGTCGAGGCGCTGGACCCGACCGGGGCGGGCGATGTCTTCGTCGCCGGATTCGTCACCGGCACCCTGGCGGACTGGCCGCTGGCCGACCGGCTGGCCTTCGCCGGACTCACCGCGGCGCTCTCGGTGCAGGAGTTCGGCGGATCGCTGTCGGCGCCGGACTGGGAGGAGATCGCCGCCTGGTGGCAGCAGGTCCGCACCTTCGCCGACCAGGACCCGGCGGCGCTCCAGCGATACGCGTTCCTGGAGGAACTGCTGCCCGCGGCGGCCCGGCCGTGGCCGCTGCGCAGGGCCGTCCCGACGATCGGCTTCCGCCGACCGGCGTAACCCCGGGCACATGTGTTCGCAGCCTGTGCGAAAAAGCCCTCGGTGTTGTCGGTGCGGAGTCGTACGCTTGGTAATCCAGAGGTTGTCGATCGGCGAGAACCTTGCAACGGGAGGTATGTGCAGGCCACAGAGCCGGCCCATGACTCAGACATCCACAGCCCAGACCCCCGCGCCGGGGCAGGCACGAGCCCAGTTCACCGTTCCGGCCAAGCATCCGATGGTGACCGTTCTGGGCTCAGGTGACGCCCTGCTGCGCGTGATCGAGACGGCCTTCCCGGCGGCCGACATCCATGTCCGGGGAAATGAGGTCAGCGCCGCCGGAGACGCGACGGAAGTCGCCCTGATCCAGCGCCTGTTCGACGAGATGATGCTGGTGCTCCGCACCGGTCAGCCGATGACGGAGGACGCAGTGGAACGCTCGATCGCCATGCTGAGGGCGACGGAGAGCGGCGAGGGGGACGGCCCGGAGACACCGGCCGAGGTGCTCACCCAGAACATCCTCTCCAGCCGCGGTCGCACGATCCGCCCCAAGACGCTCAACCAGAAGCGGTACGTCGACGCCATCGACAAGCACACGGTCGTCTTCGGCATCGGCCCCGCGGGCACCGGCAAGACCTATCTCGCCATGGCGAAGGCGGTCCAGGCCCTGCAGTCCAAGCAGGTCAACCGGATCATCCTGACCCGCCCCGCCGTCGAGGCGGGCGAGCGGCTCGGCTTCCTGCCGGGCACGCTCTACGAGAAGATCGACCCCTACCTGCGTCCGCTCTACGACGCGCTCCACGACATGCTCGACCCCGACTCGATCCCGCGGCTGATGGCGGCGGGCACGATCGAGGTCGCGCCCCTGGCGTACATGCGCGGCCGCACGCTCAATGACGCGTTCATCATTCTCGACGAGGCGCAGAACACCAGCGCCGAGCAGATGAAGATGTTCCTGACCCGGCTCGGCTTCGACTCGAAGATCGTCGTCACCGGTGACGTCACCCAGGTCGACCTGCCGAACGGGACCAAGAGCGGTCTGCGTCAGGTCCAGGACATCCTGGACGGCGTCGAGGACGTGCACTTCTCCCGGCTCACCTCCCAGGATGTCGTCCGGCACAAGCTGGTCGGCCGTATCGTCGACGCGTACGAAAAGTACGACAGCCGAGACAGCCACAAACGGAAGTAGTCGCAGCGCACCATGTCGATCGACGTCAACAACGAGTCCGGAACCGAGGTCGACGAGCAGGCGATCCTCGACATCGCCCGCTACGCGCTCGCGCGGATGCGGATCCACCCGCTTTCCGAACTCTCGGTGATCGTGGTGGACACCGACGCCATGGAGCAGCTCCACATCCAGTGGATGGACCTGCCGGGACCCACGGATGTCATGTCCTTCCCGATGGACGAACTCCGTCCGCCGTCCAAGGACGACGAGGAGCCCCCGCAGGGGCTCCTCGGTGACATCGTGCTCTGCCCGGAAGTCGCCAAGAAGCAGGGCGAGGACGCTCAGACGCAGCACTCCATGGACGAGGAGCTCCAGCTCCTCACCGTCCACGGAGTGCTGCATCTCCTCGGGTACGACCACGAGGAGCCGGACGAGAAGGCCGAGATGTTCGGTCTCCAGGCCGCGATCGTCGACGGCTGGCGCGCCGAGCACGGCCTGACCGGCCCGTCGCCCGCGCCCACCGTGTCGTGAGCGTTCCCCTCGTCCTGGGTGCCGTCCTGCTGGTCGTCGTCGGCTGGCTGGCGGCCTGTGCGGAGGCGGGCATCGCCCGTACGTCCAGCTTCCGGGCCGCCGAGGCGGTCCGTTCCGGCCGGCGTGGCAGCCAGAAGCTGGAACAGGTCGCGGCTGATCCGACCCGCTATCTCAATGTCGCCCTGCTGGTGCGGGTCGCCTGCGAGATGTCGGCCGGTGTGCTCGTCACGTACGTCTGTCTGAAGGAGTTCCCGGAGACCTGGGAGGCACTGGCCGTCGCCATGGCCGTGATGGTTCTCGTCTCCTATGTCGCCATCGGTGTGTCGCCGCGCACCATCGGCCGCCAGCACCCGCTGAACACGGCCACGGCGGCGGCGTACGTCCTGCTGCCGCTCGCCAGGGTCATGGGCCCCGTCCCGCAGCTGCTGATCCTCATCGGCAACGCGTTGACGCCGGGCAAGGGGTTCCGCAAGGGACCGTTCGCCAGCGAGGCCGAACTGCGGGCGATGGTCGACCTCGCCGAGCAGGAGTCGCTCATCGAGGACGAGGAGCGCCGCATGGTGCACTCGGTCTTCGAGCTCGGTGACACGCTCGTACGCGAGGTCATGGTGCCGCGGACCGACCTGGTCTGCATCGAGCGCTACAAGACGATCCGGCAGGCGCTGACCCTGGCGCTGCGCTCCGGTTTCTCGCGGATCCCCGTCACCGGGGAGAACGAGGACGACATCGTCGGCATCGTGTACCTCAAGGACCTGGTCCGCAAGACGCACATCAACCGCGAGTCGGAGGCCGATCCGGTCTCCACGGCGATGCGGCCGGCGGCGTTCGTGCCCGACACGAAGAATGCCGGCGATCTGCTGCGCGAGATGCAGCAGGACCGCAGCCATGTCGCCGTCGTGATCGACGAGTACGGCGGCACGGCGGGCATCGTCACCATCGAGGACATCCTCGAAGAGATCGTCGGCGAGATCACCGACGAGTACGACCGCGAACTCCCGCCCGTCCAGGAGCTGGAGGACGGCTGCTTCCGGGTGACCGCGCGCCTCGACATCGGCGACCTCGGGGAGCTGTTCGGCCTCGACGAGTACGACGACGAGGATGTGGAAACGGTCGGCGGACTGCTCGCGAAGGCGCTGGGCCGGGTGCCGATCGCCGGGGCGTCGTCGGTCGTCGACCTGCCGGACGGCCGCCGGCTGCGGCTGACCGCGGAGTCTCCGGCGGGCCGCCGGAACAAGATCGTCACGGTGCTGGTGGAGCCCGTGGGGCCCCAGGGGGTGGACGCGGGGTGACTCCGCAGCAGCTGAGAGCGTTCTGCCTGGAGTTCAATGCGGGCGTCGAGGAGTTCCCGTTCGGGCCGGAGACGTCCGTCTTCAAGGTGCTCGGCAAGATGTTCGCGCTCACCGCGCTGGATGCGCGACCGCTGACGGTGAACCTCAAGTGCGATCCGGACGAGGCGGTGCGGCTGCGGGAGGAGTACGACGCGGTGGTGCCGGGCTGGCACATGAACAAGCGGCACTGGAACACGGTGACGGTGTCCGGGGTGCCGGACCGGGTGCTCCGTGAGCTGATCGAGGACTCCTACGACCTGGTGGTGGCGGGGCTGCCGAAGGCGGAACGGCTGCGGCTGGACCGGGCGTAGGTCCCCGCAGGAGTGGGGCGGGGCGGGGAACGAGTCCTCCGGTTCGTATGCTCGGCACATGACTGAGAGCACCGACCTCGGCCCCGAGGACCGCAAGATCGTCACGCTGGCGCGCAGCGCCCGCGCCCGCAACGGTGTCCCGGAGGGCGCGGCCGTACGGGACGAGACCGGACGTACGTACGTCGCGGGCACCGTGCAGCTGGAGTCGCTGAAGCTCAGCGCGTTGCAGACCGCCGTGGCGATGGCCGTGGCCAGCGGCGCCACCTCGCTGGAGGCGGCCGCGGTCGTCTCCGAGGTGCAGACCCCGTCGGACGCGGACCGCGCCGCGGTACGGGACCTGGGCGGCCCGGACACGCCGGTACTGCTTGCCGGACCCGACGGCACGCTGCGGGTCAGCGTGACGGCGGGCTGACGTCGACAGAATCCACACACCGTGTACGAACGCCCCGCACCTCACCGGCGCGGGGTGTTCGCACACCATGTGAGGGGAATGAGGATCTTGACAGCATCTGATGGTCCATCAGTCGGCGCATTTCGCTTCCATTGACTTCTTTTCGGCCGGAGTCGTCAATGGGCCCCCTGTCGGCGCAGAAGAGCCGCTGCGCCGCATCCGGCAGGAGGGGGCTCCATGCGTCCGACCGTTCGAAGAATCAGCCTGCATAGATCCGATTTCCGAAAACGTCCCGCGCGCGGCCGCCGCTGGGCCGCCGCGCTGGGCGTGGGCGCGCTCGTCGTCGCCGGGGGAGGGGGACTCGCAGGCCCCGCACAGGCCATGGCGACGGCCTCCGTACCGGTGGACTTTCCCACCCACTGCATTCCGCCGGCCATCGCGGGCATCCCGCCGATCGACGGGACCACGAAGGCCGAGATCACCGTCGACAACGCCGCCCCGGAGGTGGGCGACACGGTCACGGTCACGTACACCGTCGTCAAACCGGCCGCGAGCAACCCGGTCGATCTGGCGCTGCCCGCCGACATCATGACGCCGACCGGCAAGGTCACCGTCGGCGGTGCGCAGTCCGCGAGCGTCACCGTCGCGGGCCCGAAGAAGAACGGCCCCGTACCCGGCAAGGGCGAATTCCCGCCGTTCTCGATGACCGGCACCTTCACGGTCACCGCACCCGGTCAGATCACGCTGTCGCCCGGCGACTACAACATCCACACCAGCTACATCATGGAGCTGGACACCCCCTGCACGGTGACGAATCCGCCCGCTCCCGTCTCCGAGACGATCATCGCGACGGACGGCGGCGGCCAGGTCAACGAGCGTGCCATCCAGCTCGGGACCGCATCCGGCAAGGCGGGCGACGCGGTCGCCGTGACCGGGTCGAAGTTCACCGCGGGCGCGGACGTCACGCTCGCGGGCCGGGCCGGTGACACCCGGACCGCCGACACGGCCACCGTCAAGGCGGACGGCTCCGGCGGCTTCAGCGGCCGGCTCACCGTCAACGATCCGGCGACCACCGGAATCGTCGCCTACGAGGGCGGCAGCTGGGACGCGGCCAAGGGCGCGGGCCCGCAGGCCTACACCGTCACCGGTGGCGGCGGCGAGATCCCGGACGGCAGCCAGCGGCTCAACTCGTCCGTCAAGGCGGGCACGCTGTCCATGGTCCAGGCCGGGGACACCGTCGAGATGTCGGCGGTCGACTTCGGGAGGGGCGGCGCCTCCCGCGGCTCCCTGCAGACGGTGACGGTCGAGGACTACCGCGGCGGACCCGCCGGCTGGTCCCTGACCGGAAAGGTCACCGACTTCAAGGGTCCAGGCGGCGCGACGATCGGCGCATCCGCACTCGGCTGGACCCCGGTCTGCGCGACGAAGGCCGGCAGCCCCAGTACCTGTGCGGCCGGTTCCGAGGGACCGGTCGGCAGCGCGGGCGCCACGCTGGCGTCCACGCCGAACGGAAACTTCACCGGCGGCGAGTTCACCGTCGACGCCCGGCTCGCGCTGAACGTACCGGCGTACACCGCCCCCGGCGCCTACTCCGGCGTGCTCACCCTCACCCTCACGTGACCGAGCAGCCCCGATCAACCGGTGGACCGGGCGCGCACCCGCCCGGACCGCCCCGAACCGAGACCAACCGACCGACCCGGAGGCCTTGCACCGTGCGCAAGCTGTACGTACTCCTCGTGGCCGGCGCCCTCATGCTGATGGGAGCCCCGGCGGTCCACGCCGCGGACAACGGCAGCTGGTCGGTCTACCCGGCCACCACACAGGCCGGTCAGCGCCCGTACTTCTACCTCTCCGCCGACCCCGGCGCCACGCTCGACGACAAGGTCACCGTCACCAACAAGACGGACCGGCCGCAGACCTTCCGGCTGTACGCGGCCGACGCCTACAACACTGCACGCGACGGCGGATTCGCCGTCCGCGCCCAGAACGAGAAACAGCGCTCGGTCGGCGCCTGGGCGAGGACCGGCCGCGAACGGGTCACCGTGCGCCCGCACGGCTCGGTCACCGTCCCGGTCACCATCACCGTCCCGAAGGACGCCGAGCCGGGCGACCACCCCGGCGCACTCGTCGCCCTCGACGAACGCATCGACCCCGCCGACGCGGGAGCCGTCGCCGTCGGCATCCAGAAGGCGGTGGGTGCCCGGATCTATCTGCGGATCAACGGTCCGACCATGCCCGCGCTCTCCGTCGACGACGTCGAGGTCGAGCACACCCAGCCACTGGTCCCGGGCACCGGCAGGAGCCGGGCCGTTGTCTCGTACACGCTCCACAACCGGGGCAATGTCACCCTCAACCCCAAGGTCGCTCTCAAGGCCGAGGGCCTCTTCGGCCGCACCCTGCTCGCCCGGGATCTCAAGAAGATCCCCTCCGAACTGCTGCCCCGCCAGCAGGTCAGGCTGACCGAACAGTGGGCCGACGCGCCCCAGCTGGAATGGGGCGAGATAGAACTGACCGCGAGCGCCCGCGACACCCGCGAGTCCGCCGCCGTCTCCTACTTCGCACTGCCCTGGCTGGTGGCCGGGGTCCTGCTGGTGATCGTCGGCGGGGGTACGGGGATGTGGATTCGGGCCCGTCGGAGCCGTACCCGCAGGGCCTGAGACGACGCGCAACAGGCCCCGCCGGGCCTTTGGTGCGATGGGGCCGCCGGAATCGGGGACAATGGGCGCCATGAGCGTTCGACCTGACACAGAAGCCGCTGCACAGCAGGCTGCGAACAACGCCCCCCACCGGGCCGGTTTCGCCTGCTTCGTGGGCCGCCCCAACGCGGGCAAGTCCACCCTCACGAACGCTCTGGTCGGCCAGAAGGTGGCGATCACCTCCAACCGGCCCCAGACCACCCGGCACACCGTGCGCGGCATCGTGCACCGCGAGGACGCGCAGCTGATCCTCGTCGACACCCCCGGCCTCCACAAGCCGCGCACGCTGCTGGGCGAGCGTCTCAACGACGTCGTACGGACCACCTGGGCCGAGGTCGACGTCATCGGCTTCTGCCTGCCCGCCGACCAGAAGCTCGGCCCCGGCGACAAGTACATCGTCAAGGAACTCGCGGGCATCAAGAAGACCCCGAAGATCGCCGTCATCACCAAGACCGACCTGGTCGACTCCAAGCAGCTCGCCGAACAGCTGCTCGCCGTCTCCCGCCTCGGTGAGGAGCTCGGCTTCGAGTGGGCCGAGATCGTTCCGGTCTCCGCGGTGAAGGACAAGCAGGTGGGCCTGCTGGCCGATTTGATCGCCCCCCTGCTCCCGGAGAGCCCGCCGCTCTACCCGGAGGGCGACCTCACCGACGAGCCGGAGATGGTCATGGTCGCGGAGCTGATCCGCGAGGCCGCGCTCGAAGGCGTACGGGACGAGCTGCCGCACTCCATCGCGGTCGTCGTCGAGGAGATGCTGCCGCGCGAGGATCGCCCGGCGGACAAGCCGCTGCTCGACATCCACGCCAACGTCTACATCGAGCGCCCCAGCCAGAAGGGCATCATCATCGGCCCGAAGGGCAAGCGGCTGAAGGACGTCGGCACGAAGTCGCGCAAGCACATCGAGGCCCTGCTCGGCACGCCGGTCTTCCTGGACCTGCATGTGAAGGTGGCCAAGGACTGGCAGCGCGACCCGAAGCAACTGCGGAAGCTAGGGTTCTGACCGCTTCCCGAGTCCGGCGGCCGGAGGCCGGCGCAGCCGTCCGAAGCCGCTGAGGCCCCCTGGGGCCGAGGGGCGCGAGGGCGGCCGTGCGGGTGGGCCCCGAAGCAGCTGCGGAAGCTGGGGTTCTGACCGTTGCCCGAGTCCGGGACTTCCGGCCCGGAGCCGGGGTTCCGGCCGCGGAGTCAGGCAGCGTACGCCCCTCTCACGCGCCCTCCTTCAGGACGCGTGAGACCAGTGCGCGCTGGGCTTCGGTCAATTTCGGGTCCGCGCAGTGGACCGTCCGGTCGCCGACCGTGATCCGGTAGCGGAAGCCGTCCGGTACGCCCTGGGGCGGGGTGTGGTGGCCCGCGGCGAGCGCCGATTCGGCCAGGGCCTCCCACTCCGAGGCGTCGGCCCGTCCGGTGGTGTCGACCTCGCGGTGGCGCGCGATGCCGGCGAAGCCGCCGGTCCTGCTGACCTGAATCCGCATACGGTGTCCTCCATCGCCGGACGGGCCGGAACTGTTCTACGCGGTCGGGACGCCCACCTCCGACCATGCCTTCAGGACCGCCTCCGCCTCGTCGCCCTCCCCGAAGCGGCTGCGGGCCGCGGCCACCGTCAGCCGGGCGAAGGACGCGAAGTCCGCGTCCACGGCCAGTTGACCACCTGTGAGCACATCGAACCAGAGCTGTCCGGCCCGCTCCCACGCATTGCCGCCGAGCGCCGTCGCCAGCAGATAGAACGCGCGGTTCGGGATGCCCGAGTTGAGGTGCACCCCGCCGTTGTCCTCGCTGGTGTGGACGTAGTCCTCCATCGACGCGGGCTGCGGGTCCTTGCCGAGGACATCGTCGTCGTACGCGGTTCCCGGCGCCTTCATCGAGCGCAGGGCGTCGCCCTGGACCCGGGGCGCCAGCAGCCCGGCGCCGATCAGCCAGTCGGCCCGGTCGGCGCTCTGGCCCAGCGAGTACTGCTTGACCAGGGAGCCGAAGACGTCGGACACCGATTCGTTGAGTGCGCCGGACTGGCCGTAGTAGCTCAGATTGGCGGTGTGCTGGGTCAGGCCGTGCGCCAGCTCATGGGCGATCACATCGATGGCGACGGTGAAGTCCAGGAAGATCTCCCCGTCCCCGTCGCCGAAGACCATCTGCTCGCCGTCGAAGAAGGCGTTGTTGTACTTCTCGTCGTAGTGCACGGAGCCGATCAGCGGCATCCCGTTGCCGTCGATCGAACGACGGCCGTACGCCTTGAGCAGCAGTTCGAAAGTGGCGCCGAGTCCCGCGTACGCGCGGTTGACGCTTGCGTCCTTCGTCGGCTCCTGGCCCTCGGCGCGGACCTCGGTGCCGGGCAGTTGGGTGCGGTGACGGCAGTCGTACAGCGTCCGGTCGGGTTTGTCGGACGCCTCCCCGTCGGTCGCGGGGGCGACAGGCACGGTGACGACCGTTGCCATCTGGCGGCGGGTACGGCGGGCGGCGTCGCTCTCCAGGGTGCGGCGGGCGGGGCCCGCGAGATCGGGGTTGTCGGACTGGGACAGCTTGTCGAGGACATGGGGCGGCACGATGGTGCAGAAGACGGGGCGGAACCCGTGCTGAGACTGAGGCTGCATGGAGCCGACTGTGGCACCGGGTGATTACGATGTCACCGGTTGCGACCAGGATTGATGAAATGGAGTGATTGATCACTCTTGGGCGTTTCCGGCGTCCGGTCCCGCATACTGATACGGGACGGCCGCATCAGACGCCTCTCGGCTACTCTCGTCGCATCATGCGTTTCGGGCTGCTTCTTCTTAGCTGCCGCGGCGAGGGCCTGTAGTCGTAGGCCGACCCCCTCCCCGCGGAGTCTGGTGTTGCAGCGACACAGTCGGCCGTCCCATTGGTTGGACCCCCGAGGAGCCGTACGCCATGACCGCCGCAAATCCCGCTCAGAGCCCCGCCGAGAACGCCGTCGGCCGCCCCACGCCGATCACCAACGCGACTCAGCTGCAGAAGCCGTCCGGGATGCCGATCCACAAGTACGGCCGCTACGAGGCCGTCGAGATCCCCGACCGCACCTGGCCGGACAACCGGATCACCGTCGCGCCCCGCTGGCTGTCCACCGATCTGCGCGACGGCAATCAGGCGCTGATCGACCCGATGTCGCCGGCCCGCAAGCGTGAGATGTTCGATCTGCTCGTACGCATGGGCTACAAGGAGATCGAGGTCGGCTTCCCGTCCTCCGGCGAGACCGACTTCGCGTTCGTCCGCTCCATCATCGAAGAGGGCGCGATCCCCGAGGACGTGACGATCTCCGTACTGACGCAGGCCCGCGAGGACCTGATCGAGCGGACCGTCGAATCCATCGTCGGCGCCCGCCGCGCGACCGTGCACCTGTACAACGCGACGGCACCCACCTTCCGCCGGGTCGTCTTCCGCGGCTCGAAGGACGACATCAAGCAGATCGCCGTGGACGGCACCCGGCTGGTCATGGAGTACGCGGAGAAGCTGCTGGGCCCGGAGACGATCTTCGGCTACCAGTACAGCCCCGAGATCTTCACCGACACCGAACTGGACTTCGCCCTGGAGGTCTGCGAGGCGGTCTGTGACGTCTGGCAGCCGGAGGAGGGCCGCGAGATCATCCTCAACCTGCCCGCCACCGTGGAGCGTTCGACCCCGTCCACGCACGCGGACCGGTTCGAGTGGATGTCGCGCAACCTGTCGCGCCGCGAATTCGTCTGTCTGTCGGTCCACCCGCACAACGACCGCGGCACCGCCGTCGCCGCCGCCGAACTGGCCGTCATGGCCGGTGCGGACCGGATCGAGGGCTGCCTGTTCGGCCAGGGCGAGCGCACCGGCAACGTCGACCTGGTCACCCTGGGCATGAACCTGTTCTCGCAGGGTGTCGACCCGCAGATCGACTTCTCGCAGATCGACGAGATCCGCCGCACCAGCGAGTACTGCAACCAGATGGAGGTCCACCCGCGCCACCCCTACGCGGGCGACCTGGTCTACACCGCCTTCTCCGGCTCCCACCAGGACGCCATCAAGAAGGGCTTCGACGCCATGGAGGCCGACGCGGCCGCCCAGGGCAGGACGGTCGACGACATCGAGTGGGCGGTGCCGTACCTGCCGATCGACCCGAAGGACGTCGGCCGCAGTTACGAGGCCGTCATCCGGGTCAACTCGCAGTCCGGCAAGGGCGGAATCGCCTACGTCCTGAAGAACGACCACAAGCTGGACCTGCCGCGCCGGATGCAGATCGAGTTCTCCCGGATCATTCAGGCCAAGACCGATGCCGAGGGCGGCGAGGTCACGCCGGCGCAGATCTGGTCCACGTTCCAGGACGAGTACCTGCCGAACCCGGACAACGCTGCGGCTCAATGGGGTCGCGTACAGATCCGCTCGGGGCAGACGACGACCGGTTCCGACGGCCGGGACACGATCACCGTCGACGCGACCGTGGACGGCGCGGACACCGTACTGACCGGTACCGGCAACGGCCCGATCTCCGCGTTCTTCGAAGCTCTGCAGGCCATCGGCATCGATGCCCGTCTGCTGGACTACACCGAGCACACCATGAGCGAGGGCGCCAGCTCCCAGGCCGCCTCGTACATCGAGTGCGCGATCGACGGAAAGGTCCTGTGGGGCATCGGCATCGACGCCAACACCACGCGTGCCTCACTGAAGGCGGTCGTCTCCGCCGTCAACCGCGCCACCCGCTGACCCGGTGCCCGAAAGGGCATGAAGTCGCACGGCCGAAGACCCCGTCCACCGGTATCCGGGGGGCGGGGTTCGGCCATCTCCGGCGGTTGTGACGATCGAGGTGCTGACGTCACATCCTGACTGTGGTTAACATCACGTCCACACGGCAATGTTGCCGGAGCGTTACGGAGGTGTGCGACGTGCGGTCAGCCCTGGGACAACGCGCCATGAAGCTGCGTATCTGCGGCATCCGCACCATCTGGGACACCGTCGGTGACGGCGAGTTCTTCTGCCCCGGCTGCGGCGGCGACCGCAACTACCGTCGGCTCACCGGCCGTCGCCGCTTCGCGGTGCTCGGCGTGCCGATGCTGGGGCGCGGCACCGCGGGCCCCGTCGTCGAATGTGCCGCCTGCCGGGCGCACTTCGACACCGATGTGCTCGACCACCCCACCACCACCCGGTTCTCCGCCCTGCTCCGGGACGCCGTCCACACGGTCGCGCTCGGCGTCCTCGCGGCCGGCGGCACCACCTCCCGTACGGTTCTGGAGACCGCGGCCGCCACCGTGCGCGACGCCGGATTCGACGACTGCACGGAGGAACAGCTCTCCACCGTCGTCGAGGTCCTCTCCGCCGACATCGGCAACGGCTCCGCCTTCGACCCGGCGGCCGAGGCCTGCGGAGCGGCCCTCGCCATCGAACTGCACGAGGCGCTGGAACCCCTTGCCCCGCATCTGGCCCCCGCCGGACGCGAGTCGATCCTGCTGCAGGGCGCCAGGATCGCCCTCGCCGACGGCCCGTACGGTCCGGCGGAGCGCGAGGTGCTGGCCACGGTCGGCGCGGCGCTGCAGCTCTGCGCCGAGGACACGGCCCGGCTGCTCGCCGCAGCGGCACGTACCCCCTCCTGAACGGCCCCGTCCGCACCGGGCGCGTACTCCCTCGGGAGTAATCGGCCCCGTGCGCCCACCGTGGCAGTAGCCGCGAAGTCGGCCCCTGGCGCGACGTACCGTCCGCTTTCCGCCGGGAGTCTGGAGAGGAACCAGACACCCGGCGGAAAGGGGGGCCCGTCATGAGGGCCGCAGTGAAACCAAGTGGCACGCGGTCACGGCCACGCAACCGGCGGCGCGTGCTGCCCTGGGCGATCCTTGCCCTCTGGGTCGCCGTGATCGCGCTCGCCGGGCCGCTGGCGGCCAAGCTCGGCGGCGTACAGACCAACCGCGCCGTCGACTACCTCCCGGCGAGCGCCGACTCCACCCAGGTGGCGAAGATCCAGGACGCGCTGCCCGGCGGCGAGGCCACCGAACTCGTCCTCGTCTACCACCGCGACGGCGGACTGACCGCCGCCGACCGGACCCTGGCCGCCGAGCAGACCGCCGAGGTCGCCCGCAGTCACACACTCACCGGGACGCCGCGAGCCGTGCCGTCCGAGGACGGTACGACCCTGATGTACCCGGTCTCCTCCACCGAGCCGGGACAGGACGACGACGCCAGGACCGCCTTCGTCGACGAGGTGCGCGCGGTCGCCGAGGGCGGCGGCGGACTGAGCGTCGATGTCGGCGGCCCCGGGGCGCTGAACGCCGACGCGCAGAAGGTCTACGAGTCCCTGGGCGGCCCGCTGCTCTATACGACCGTCGCCGTCGTGGCGATCCTGCTGATCCTCATCTACCGCAGCCCGCTGCTGTGGCTGGTGCCGCTCGTCGTCGCGGGCGTCGCCGACGCCCTGTCCATGGCCGTCGTGTACGGACTCGACCGAGGCTTCGACATCACCGTCACCGGCCAGAGCTCCGCGGTGATGACCATCCTCGTCTTCGGCGCGGGCACCGACTACGCGCTGCTGCTCGTCTCCCGCTACCGGGAGGAACTGACTCGCATCGACCGGCCGTACGACGCCATGGTGGCCGCCCTGCGCGGCTGCGGTCCCGCGGTCATCGCCTCCTCCGGCACCGTCGCCGCCGGTCTGCTGTGCCTCCTCGCCGCCGACCTCACCAGCAGCCGGGGCATGGGCCCCATCGCCGCCGTCGGGGTGCTCTGCGCACTGCTCGCCATGACGACGCTGCTGCCGGCGCTCCTGGTGCTGCTCGGCCGCCGGGTGTTCTGGCCGCTCGTCCCCGCGTACGGCAGCCTGCCCAAGCAGCGTCGTTCGCTGTTCGCCGCGATGGGCGGCTCGGCCGGGCGCAGGCCGCTGGCCGTGCTCGCCTGCGGGGGCGTACTGCTGGGCGCGCTGGCGCTCGGTACGTTCAACCTGCCCGGCGATCTCAAGCAGGAGGACTCCTTCTCCAGCAAGCCGGACTCGATCGTGGCGATGGAGACCCTCGCCGCCGCCTACCCCGGACGCTCCACCCAGCCGATCACCGTGATCACCCCCACCGAAGGGGCCGGGGCGGCCCTGGCGAAGGCCCGTGCCACCGAGGGCGTCGCCGCCGTCGAACGCGGCCGCAGCGGCGGCGGCTGGACCGAACTGTCCGTCGCCGCCACCGACCGGCCCGAGTCCGCGGGGGAGCGGGCGACCATCGAGGCCCTGCGCGACTTTCTGGACGGCAGCCACGTCGGCGGGCCCAGCGCCCAGCAGATGGACGCGGAGACGGCCAACGCCCGGGATCTCAGGATCGTCGTCCCGCTCGTCCTGATCTCCGTCCTGCTGATCCTGATCGCACTGCTGCGCAGCCTCGTCGCTCCGCTGCTGCTGGTCGCCGCCGTCGTCGCGGTGTGGGGCGCCTCGCTCGGCATCGGCGGACTCGTCTTCGAACCGCTCCTCGGGATGAAGGGCACCGACCCAGGGCTGCCGCTGCTGTCCTTCGTCTTCCTGGTGGCACTCGGCGTCGACTACGGCATCTTCCTGATGCACCGGGTCCGCGAGGAGACCCTCTCCGGCGCCGCACCGACAACCGCCGCACTCACCGCACTGCGCACCACGGGCGGGGTGATCGCCTCTGCGGGCCTGGTGCTCGCGGCCACCTTCGCGGTCCTGATGAACATGCCGATGGTGAGCCTGGTCCAGATGGGCTTCGTCATCGCCGTCGGCGTACTCCTCGACACCTTCCTCGTCCGCACCTATCTGGTGACCTCGGCGAGCGTGGCACTCCAGCGGAAGATCTGGTGGCCCGGCGCACTCAGCCGGACCCCCACCGCACCCGACGGCCCCCGCGAACCCGAACTCCTCACAACCGCCTGACGGTTTCCCCACCCGTACTGGAGGATGGCAAGCGTGTCCCGAACCACGCGCCGTCGCGAGCGCATCCTGGCCGTCGTCAACCGCGACCCCATGGAAGCACCGCACAAGACGCGCACCGACGCCCTCATAGCGGGGGGCGCCGGTGCGCTCTGCGTCGTACTCGCCCTTCTCACCGACCCCGCCCGGACGCCCGACGCACTCGGCTGGGTGCTGCTCATCGCGAGCGCCGTGCCGATCGTCTGGCGGCGGCGCAGCCCGCTGCTCGCACTGCTCGCCATGATCCCGCTCCTCATCCCGTACCACGCGCTCGACAACGCACATACGGCGCCGATGCCGCAGACTTGGATCGCCCTCTACACCGTGGCGGTGACCGGCCGTCCGCTGCGCACGGTGCTGACCGGGGTCGGCGTCCTGTCCGTCATGGTGACGGTGGTGCTCACCATCAACACCCATGAGGGCATGCAACTTCTGCGCATCTCCGGCTGGATCGTCGCCGTGCTGTTCTGCGGCGTCGACATGCGCGTCTACCGCCAGTACATGGCCTCCGTGCTGGAACGCGCCGAACGAGCCGAGCGCACCCGTGAGGAGGAGGCCCGGCGGCGGGTCGCCGAGGAACGGCTGCGGATCGCCCGCGATCTGCACGATCTGCTGGCCCACAGCATCACCCTCATCGGCGTCCAGACCTCGGTGGCGTCGCACATCCTGACCGTCGACCCGGACCGGCTCGACCGGCGCGCGATCGCCGCATCGCTGGAGGACATCGCCGACACCTGCCGGGAGGCCCGGGCCGAGCTGCGCACCACCCTGGAGGTGTTGCGCGACGGCCGGCACGACAGTCACGACCGGCACGACGCGGAAGGCCCACTGCCCGATCTGGCGGCGCTGCCCGGTCTCGTACGGGCCGCCGAGGCTGCCGGGGCACACGTCGACCTCGCGGTACGCGCCCCGGCCGGGCTCGCCCCGGCGACCGGCGCGGCCGCGTACCGCATCGTGCAGGAGTCGCTGACCAACGCGGTACGGCACGCGGGAGCCGGTGTACAGGTCAGGGTCGCCGTGGCACCGGACGGCGGCAACGCGCTGCGGGTCACCGTCATCGACGACGGCACAGGACCCCCGAAGGACGGTTCCGCACCGGGGTTCGGCATTGTGGGCATGCGGGAACGGGCCCGCAGCACGGGCGGCACGCTGGACGCGGGACCCCGCCCCGGCGGCGGCTTCGAGGTCTCGGCGCTGCTGCCGTTCCAGGAGGTGGAGGCCACACCATGATCCGCGTACTGCTCGCCGACGACCAGACCCTGGTACGGGCGGCCTTCGCGATGCTCGTCGAGTCCGACCGGGACATGGAGGTCGTCGGCCAGGCAGGCAACGGTCTCGAAGCCGTCGAGCTGACCCGCGCGCACCGGCCCGACCTCGTCGTCATGGACATCCGGATGCCCGAGCTCGACGGCATCGAGGCGACCCGCCGCATCGCCGCCGACGAGCACCTCGCCGGAGTGAAGGTGCTGGTCCTGACCACGTACGACACCGATGAACACATCGTCGACGCACTGCGCGCGGGCGCCTGCGGCTTTCTCGTCAAGGACACCAGGCCCGCCGAGCTCCTGGCCGCCATCAGGACCGTGGCGGCGGGCGAGTCCCTGCTCTCGCCCGGACCGACCGCCCGGCTCATCGCCAGGGTGCTGAGCAGCCCCCGGACCCCGCCCGCCGGAGTACCGGGCGGTCCGGACCGCCTCTCCGAACGGGAGCGCCAGGTGCTCTGCCTCGTCGGACGCGGGCTGAACAACGCCGAGATCGCCGAGACCCTCGGCCTCAGCCCGCTCACCGCGAAGACCCATGTCAGCCGGATCATGGGCAAGGTCGGCGCCCGCGACCGGGCCCAGCTGGTGATCGTCGCGTACGAATCGGGGCTGGTCGTACCGGCTGCCGGTGGGGCGGACGGAACGTGAGCGGCCCCGGCCCGGGGGCGGGCCCGATGAGCCGTTCCCGTACCGGACAATGGACGCATGAGCTTGTTCCGGGACGACGGCGTGGTGCTGCGCACGCAGAAGCTGGGCGAGGCCGACCGGATCATCACGATCCTGACCCGCGGCCACGGCCGGGTGCGGGCCGTCGCGCGCGGTGTGCGGCGTACGAAGTCCAAGTTCGGGGCACGGCTGGAACCTTTCTCCCACGTCGATGTGCAGTTCTTCGCCAGGGGCAGCGAGCTGATCGGCCGCGGTCTCCCGCTCTGCACCCAGAGCGAGACGATCGCCCCGTACGGCGGCGGCATCGTCACCGACTACGCCCGCTACACCGCGGGCACCGCGATGCTGGAGACCGCCGAGCGGTTCACCGACCACGAGGGCGAGCCCGCGGTTCAGCAGTACCTGCTGCTCGTCGGAGGGCTGCGCACCCTTGCCCGCGGCGAACACGAGCCGCATCTCGTCCTCGACGCCTTCCTGCTGCGTTCGCTCGCCGTCAACGGCTACGCACCCAGCTTCGAGGACTGCGCGAAGTGCGGAATGCCCGGACCGAACCGGTTCTTCTCCGTCGCGGCGGGCGGCGTCATATGCGGCGACTGCCGGGTACCCGGCAGCGTCGTACCCTCGGCTGAGGCCGTCACCCTGCTGAGCGCACTACTCACCGGCGACTGGGAGACGGCGGACGCGTGCGAGGCGCGTCATGTCAGGGAGGGCAGCGGACTGGTGTCCGCCTATCTGCACTGGCATCTGGAGCGCGGACTGCGCTCACTGCGGTACGTAGAGAAGTGACAAAGGCAGATCAGGCACAGGGAGCGAGACAGTTCATGGCAGTACGCGGGATTCTCGGCGGCCGTAACCGGCGCGACTACAAGACCCCGGAGCCGCACCCCTCCGGTGCCACGCCCCCGAAGATCCCCGGCGAGCTGGTGCCCAAGCACGTCGCCGTCGTGATGGACGGCAACGGCCGCTGGGCCAAGGAACGCGGCCTCCCGCGCACCGAGGGCCACAAGGTCGGCGAGGGCGTCGTCATGGACGTCCTCAAGGGCTGCATCGAGATGGGCGTCAAGAACCTCTCGCTGTACGCGTTCTCCACCGAGAACTGGAAGCGGTCCCCGGAGGAAGTGAAGTTCCTGATGAACTTCAACCGGGACGTCATCCGGCGCCGCCGCGACGAGATGGACGAACTGGGCATCCGCATCCGCTGGGTGGGGCGCATGCCGAAGCTGTGGAAGTCCGTCGTCCAGGAGCTCCAGGTCGCCCAGGAGCAGACGAAGGACAACGACAGGATGACGCTGTACTTCTGCGTCAACTACGGCGGCCGGGCCGAGATCGCCGACGCCGCGCAGCGCATCGCGCAGGACGTCGCGGCCGGGAAGCTGGACCCGTCCAAGGTCAACGAGAAGACGTTCGCGAAGTACATCTACTACCCGGACATGCCGGACGTCGACCTCTTCGTCCGCCCCAGCGGCGAGCAGCGCACGTCCAACTACCTGATCTGGCAGAGCGCATACGCCGAGATGGTCTTCCAGGACGTGCTCTGGCCGGACTTCGACCGCCGCGACCTGTGGCGGGCATGCCTGGAGTTCGCCCAGCGGGACCGGCGCTTCGGCGGTGCGGTGGAGGCGGCCCAGAAGCCGAAGGGCTGAGGAAGGCGGGCCCGGGGGCGCTGCCCCGGGCCGTCATCCCTTCGCGCTCGCGCACTCCGCGCACGTTCCGAAGATCTCCACCGTGTGGGCCACGTTCACATACCCGTGCTGCGCGGCGATCGTCTCCGCCCACTGCTCCACCGCGGGCCCCTCGACCTCCACGGCCTTGCCGCACATCCGGCACACCAGATGGTGGTGGTGGTCGCCGGTCGAGCAGCGCCGGTACACGGACTCGCCGTCCGTGGTGCGCAGCACATCGACCTCGCCCGCATCGGCAAGGGACTGAAGCGTGCGGTAGACGGTGGTCAGCCCGACCGAGTCACCGCGGTGCTTGAGCACATCGTGCAGCTCCTGGGCGCTGCGGAACTCGTCCACCTCGTCGAGCGCCGCAGCCACCGCCGCCCGCTGCCGGGTCGACCGGCCGCGTACCGGGGCCGCGTTCGTTCCACTGATCGGCGCCGTCGCCACAGCAGCCTCCTCGTGTCGCCCGTACTTGTGTCGGGCCATTGTGCCAGCCCGTCCGGGCATCACGGTCAAACCCGGAGCTCGTCCGTGGCCGGGCGGGAGGCCGGTACCTCAAGAGTGCACTCCTCGGACGCCGCTTCGCTCCGGCGGGCGCGCCTTCTGGCCAGCGGGGTCGCGAGCAGCGTCAGGACGACGAAGACCACGATGGCCAGCAGCACGATCGTCGCGCCGGGCGGGACGTCCTGGTAGTACGAGGTCACGGTGCCGGCCAGGGTCACCGCCGTACCGATGACGACGGACAGTACGAACGTCACCTTGAAGGACCTGGAGATCTGCTGCGCGGCCGCGACCGGCACCACCATCAGCGCGCTGACCAGCAGCAGCCCGACGACCCGCATCGCCACGGTGACCGTCACCGCCGCCGTCACGGCGACCAGCAGATTCAGTGCGCGCACCGGCAGCCCGGTGACCCGGGCGAACTCCTCGTCCTGGCTGACCGCGAACAGCTGCCGTCGCAGCCCCAGCGTCACCAGCAGCACGAAGGCGGCCAGCAGACAGATCGCGGTGATGTCCTCGGTGGAGACCGTGGAGAGGGAACCGAAGAGATACGAGGTGAGGTTGGCGTTGGAGCCGGTGTCGGAGAGGTTGATCAGCAGGACACCGCCCGCCATACCGCCGTAGAACAGCATGGCCAGCGCGATGTCGCCGCGGGTGCGTCCGTACCAGCGGATCAGCTCCATCACGACGGCGCCGACGACGGCGACCGCCGTGGCCATCCACACCGGGCTGGTGGAGAGCAGGAAGCCGAGGCCGACACCGGTCATCGCGATATGGCCGATGCCGTCGCCCATCAGGGCCTGGCGGCGCTGGACGAGATAGATGCCGACGGCGGGGGCGATGACGCCGACCAGTACGGCGGCGAGCAGGGCCCGCTGCATGAACGGAGGGTCGAGGAATTCCATGATCAGCTCAGCAGTCCCGTCCGGACGGGCTCGGAGGCCGCGTGGGGGTGTACATGGTCGTGTCCGGGCAGGGCGTGCTGGCCCAGTGCCTTCGGGGGCGGCCCGTCGTGCATCACACAGCCGTCGCGCAGCACGATCGCGCGGTCGATCAGCGGCTCCAGCGGGCCGAGCTCATGCAGCACGAGCAGCACCGTGGTGCCGGCCGCGACCTGTTCGCGGAGCGTCGCGGCGAGGATCTCCTGGCTGGCCAGGTCGACGCCGGCCATCGGCTCGTCCATGATCAGCAGCTCCGGTTCGGCGGCCAGCGCCCGGGCGATCAGCACCCGCTGGTGCTGCCCGCCGGAGAGCGCGTTCACGGAGTCCTTGGCCCGGTCGGCGAGGCCCACGAGGTCGATGGCCCGGTCGACGGCGGCCCGGTCGGCCTTGCGGAGCAGCCCCAGCTTCGTACGGGACAGGCGCCCGGAGGAGACGACCTCACGGATCGTGGCGGGCACCCCGCCGGCCGCCGTGGTGCGCTGGGGTACGTAACCGATGCGCGCCCAGCTGCGGAAGCGGCGCAGCGGGGTGCCGAACAACTCGATGGAGCCGCCGGTGAGCGGGACCTGGCCGATGGCGGAGCGTACGGCGGTCGACTTGCCCGAGCCGTTGGCGCCGAGCAGGGCGACGACCTCGCCGCGGCGGACGGTCAGGTCGATGCCGCGCAGCACCGGACGCGCGCCGAGCGTGGCCGTGGCGCCCCGCAGGGCTATCACGGGTTCGGTTGTGGTGCTCCCGGGCTCGGGCATGAGCGCCTCCGATGCTGCTGTGGCGGGTGTTACGTGGGTCACTTCGCGCCGAGCGCCTTCTGCAGGGCGGCGAGATTGGACTGCATGACCTCGATGTAGTTGTCGCCCTTGGACTTGTCCGTGATTCCCTCCAGCGGGTCCAGGACGTCGGTCTTCAGGCCGGTGTCCTTGGCGAGGGTCTTCGCGGTCTTGTCGCTGGCGAGCGTCTCGAAGAATACGGTGGTGACCTTGTTCTTCTTCGCGACGGTGTGGATCTCGCTGATCCGGGCGGGGCTGGGCTCGGCCTCGGGGTCGACGCCGGCGATGCCCTCCTGGGTCAGGCCGTAGCGCTCGGCGAGGTAGCCGAAGGCGGAGTGGGTGGTGATGAAGGTCTTGGTCGCGGTGTCCTTCAGGCCCGTCTCGTACGCCGTGTTCAGCGCGTCGAGCTTGTGGACCAGCGTGTCGGTGTTCTTGCGGTAGTCCGCGGCATGGTCGGGATCGGTCTTCTCCAGGGACTTTCCGACGCCCTTGGCGACCTCGGCGTACTTCACCGGGTCCAGCCAGATGTGGGGGTCGGCTCCGGCCTTGTCGCCGTGGTTCTCATGACCGTGTTCGTCGGCGCCGGTCTCGGTGCCGTGGTCTTCCAGCACGGTGAGGGTCGAGGCGTCGACGGCGTCCTTCGAGCCGGACTGCTTGATGGCGTCGTCGACGGCGGGCTGGATGCCCTTGAGGTACAGGATGTAGTCGGCGTCGCCGAGTCCGCCGATCTGCCGCGGGGTGAGCTCCAGATCGTGCGGCTCGACGCCCGGCTTGGTCAGCGTGGTGACGGAGACGTGCTTTCCGCCGATCTGCTCGGCCAGGAACTGCATCGGATAGAACGAGGCCACCACGTTCAGCTTGTCGCCGTTCTTGTGGTCGGCGGCGTCCGAGGCGGAGCAGGCGGTGAGGGCGGTGAGGCCGAGGACGACTGCTCCGGCGACGGCGGCTGTGGGTATGAGGCGGCTTACGTTCATGACAGTCATTTTCAACAAAACTGGAAACGATTGTCAACAAGGCTGATGAGGTGACTGCTCGGCCGACTGCGCCGATACCGATTTGATCCAAGGGGCGTGCCCGCCGGTAATCTGAAGCATTCGCCCGCCCGTCTCCCGACCACCACCCCCCATCGAGGCGCTTCGCGCCACCCCTGTCCAATTTCGTCGTCGTAATGAAGAGAGCACCGTGGCCGCCGACAAGATCGACTCCATCGTCAGCCTGAGCAAGCGCCGTGGCTTCGTCTATCCCTGCAGTGAGATCTACGGTGGTCAGCGCGCCGCCTGGGACTACGGGCCGCTGGGCGTCGAGCTGAAGGAGAACCTCAAGCGCCAGTGGTGGCGCTACATGGTCACCTCGCGCGAGGACGTGGTCGGACTCGACTCGTCGGTCATCCTGGCCCCCGAGGTCTGGGTTGCCTCCGGCCATGTCGCCACGTTCACCGACCCGCTGACCGAGTGCACCTCCTGTCACAAGCGCTTCCGCGCCGACCACCTGGAAGAGGCGTACGAGGAGAAGCACGGCCACGCGCCCGCGAACGGCCTGTCCGAGCTCAACTGCCCCAACTGCGGCAACAAGGGCACCTTCACCGAGCCCAAGCAGTTCTCGGGTCTGCTCTCCACCCACCTCGGCCCGACCCAGGACTCCGGCTCGGTCGCCTACCTGCGTCCCGAGACCGCCCAGGGCATCTTCACCAACTTCGGCCAGGTGCAGCAGACTTCGCGCAAGAAGCCGCCGTTCGGTATCGCCCAGATGGGCAAGTCCTTCCGGAACGAGATCACTCCGGGCAACTTCATCTTCCGCACCCGCGAGTTCGAGCAGATGGAGATGGAGTTCTTCGTCAAGCCGGGCGAGGACGAGAAGTGGCAGGAATACTGGATGGAGCAGCGCTGGAACTGGTACACCGGCCTGGGCATGCGCGAGGAGAACATGCGGTGGTTCGAGCACCCGCAGGAGAAGCTCTCGCACTACTCCAAGCGCACCGCTGACATCGAGTACCGCTTCCGCTTCGGCGGCAGCGAGTGGGGCGAGCTGGAGGGCGTCGCCAACCGCACGGACTACGACCTCAAGGCGCACTCCAAGGCCTCGGGCACGGACCTGTCCTTCTTCGACCAGGAGGCCGGCGAGCGCTGGACTCCGTACGTCATCGAGCCGGCAGCCGGTGTCGGCCGTGCGATGCTCGCCTTCCTCCTCGACGCCTACATCGAGGACGAGGCGCCCAACGCCAAGGGCGTCATGGAGAAGCGCACCGTGATGCGTCTCGACCCGCGCCTCGCACCGGTCAAGGTCGCCGTCCTGCCGCTGTCCCGCAACCCGCAGCTGTCGCCGAAGGCCAAGGGCCTCGCGACCGACCTGCGGAAGAACTGGAACATCGAGTTCGACGACGCGGGCGCCATCGGCCGCCGCTACCGTCGTCAGGACGAGATCGGTACGCCGTTCTGCGTCACCGTCGACTTCGACACCCTCGACGACAACGCGGTGACCGTGCGCGAGCGCGACACCATGAAGCAGGAGCGCGTCTCCCTGGACCAGATCCAGGCCTACCTCGGCGCCCGGCTGCTGGGCTGCTGACGCACCACGGTTTCACGGCGAAGCCCCCGGTTCCTCGTACGGAACCGGGGGCTTCGTTGCACACTGGCCACGCTGAGCAGTTGTGTCAACGCGTCAATGCGTCAACAGGAGGCTCGGATGCCGTCCATGACCACGAGCAAGGTCAGCAGATGGGATCAGCACGGCCGTGAACATGTCGTCCATGTGCGGAAGTCGGGGATGCAGCGGCAGCTGAGCTGCGACACCTGCGGCTGGCGCAAGGGCGTCCAGTTCCTGCCCTGGCTCAAGGCCGAGGAACACCTCGCCGAGGCCCACCGGGCGACGGTCGACCCGACCGCCTGAGCGGGCCGCCCGCGCCCACTCCCGTGGTGCGCGGTGCCGTCACGCGCGCAGGCCGCGCAGCAGCAGGCCCGACACGGCCTCCTCGACGATCTCCCGCAGCCGGCAGCGGCCGGTCACGGCCTCGCGCGGAACGGCCTTTGTGATCTGTCGGTCCGTTGTCGCGACGCTTCACCCGGCCGCGCCGAAAACCGGGTGCGGTGGCCGACAGGGCCGAGGTACGGTTCCGGCATGTCTTCGTTCTTCCAGATTTACGAGTGAGAGCGTGGCGGGTCCGACGACCCGCCGCCCATCGGATCGATTCCAGGTCGCTTCAGACCTCACTTCTCACCACGAATGGGAGAACGCCGTGGCCAAGAGCCGCAACAACCTCCTCGGTGTGGGCGGACAGCGCAAGAAGCTGTCCCGCGCCGAGCAGCAGGGCGCGGGCCCTGCGCGCAATGCCGACCGCAAGACGGCTGCCGAGCAGAAGCAGGAGCTGCTGCGCAAGATGCGTGAGCGTGCGCAGTCGGAACCGGCCTCCGCACAGGCTGCCGGGTCCGCCGCGCAGACCGGGCAGGCGTCGGACGACTCCGCGCAGCCGAGTACGTCCGAGCAGGACACCTCTGCACAGAGCTGACGCTCCCTCATCACCCGTACGACCGTGGGCCCGGATCACGTGGAGTGATCCGGGCCCACGCCCTTGTCCAAGCCCCGTTGCCGCCCTTCGCTCACGCCGCCGTGCGCGGCAGCCGCAGACTCACCGCTTGGATCAGCCCGCCGGCCGTCACGACCCGGCTGCCGTACCGCAGAATCAGCCGCGGACCCGCCCGTGACGCCACGAAGAAGGCCACCGCCATCGGGGCCGTCGAGAGACCCGCGGCCGCCGGCCCCGGCTTCAGGCCCTGGAGCTCACCGACGCCTGATCCCCGGCGGGGACACCCGTCGGCGCTTCCAGCCGCTGCGCGGTACGGCGTGCCGTCTCCAGCGCCCAGCGCCCACTGGTCAGCGCCCCCACCAGCAGGACGCACAGCCCGCACCCGGCGAGGATCCACCAGGCGGGCTTGCTCGCGTCCACGAAGGCGGCCGCGTACTCGGCGCCGCGCGGCGAACCGGTACCGGCCACGCCCGCCGCCAGCACCGCGCCGATCACGGCGACCCCGAGCGTTCCGCCGATCTGCCGGCTGGTCGAGGCGACCGCCGCCGCCACACCGGCCTGTGAGCGCGGCATCCCGGAGACGGCCGTGTTGGTGATCGGCGCGTTCACCATGCCGAAGCCGAGACCGAACAGCACATAGCCGGTGAACAGCAGGACGTCGTCCGTCTCCGCGTCGAACGCGGCGAACAACAGCCCGCACGCCGTCATGGCCACGCCCGCCACCAGGAGCGACAGCCGCGGCCCCCGGCTGCCGACGAGCCGGCCCGACAGGGGTGCGCAGACAAAGGTCGGGGCCGCCATCGGCAGCATGTACAGACCGGCGTGCAGTGCGCTCAGCCCGCGCACGTTCTGCAGATAGAGGGTGTTGAGGAAGAGGAATCCGCTCAGCGCGGCGAAGGCGCAGACCGCTATGACGGTGGCCCCGCTGAACGGGGCGCTGCGGAAGAAGCGCAGATCGATCAGGGGCTCGGCACGCCGCGGCTCGTACAGCAGCAGCCCGATCAAGGAGCACCCGGCGAGCGCGGCGAACAGCAGGATCCGCGGCGAGTCCCAGCCCTCCGAGGGCGCCTCGATGATCGCGTACGTCAGCGAACCGAGCATCCCGATCACCAGCAGCTGCCCCACCGGGTCGGGGCGGCGCGGCTTCGGGGCGCGGGACTCGGGGACGTACCGCCAGGTGAGCAGGAGCGCGGCGAGGCCGACCGGCAGATTGATCCAGAAGATCGACCGCCAGCCGACCGAGTCCACCAGCAGGCCGCCCACCAGTGGTCCCGCCGCCATGGAAATGCCGACGACACCGCCCCACACCCCGATGGCGCGCGCCCGCTCGCGCGGGTCGGTGAAGGTGTTGGTGATGATCGACATCGCGACAGGGGTGAGCATCGAGCCGCCCACCGCCTGCACCATCCGGAACACCACCAGTGTCTCCAGGTTCGGTGCCAGGGAGCAGAGCACCGAGCCGAGGGTGAAGAGGACCAGCCCGATCTTGAAGATCTTCCGGCGCCCTATCCGGTCGGCGGTGGAGCCCGAGAGCATCAGCAGCGAGGCGAGGACGAGGGTGTAGGCGTCGATCGTCCACTGCATGCCCGCGACGGTGGCGTGCAGTTCCTTCTGTATGGAGGGCAGGGCGACGTTGAGGACGGTGGCGTCGAGACTGACGATCAGCAGGCTCAGGCAGCAGATCGCGAGCACCAGTTGACGGCGGCGACGGCTTAGCTCAGGCATACATGGATAGTACGGTTAACTAACGAACTCTGCTGGCAGGCCGCTCCGAGCCGTACGCGACAATGGAGCAATGACCACGCTCGCCCCTTCGCTCCCGCTGCTCCGGATCGGCCCCCACACGGTGCAGCCGCCGGTGGTGCTCGCCCCCATGGCCGGCATCACCAACGCCCCGTTCCGCACCCTGTGCCGGGAGTTTTCCGGCGGCAAGGGGCTGTTCGTCAGCGAGATGATCACCACGCGGGCGCTGGTCGAGCGCAATGAGAAGACCATGCAGCTCATCCACTTCGACGCGAGCGAGACCCCGCGCTCGATCCAGCTGTACGGAGTGGACCCGGTCACCGTCGGCAAGGCCGTCCGCATGATCGTCGACGAGAACCTCGCCGACCACATCGACCTGAACTTCGGCTGCCCGGTCCCCAAGGTGACCCGCAAGGGCGGCGGCTCGGCGCTCCCGTACAAGCGGCCACTGCTGCGCGCGATCCTCAACCAGGCGGTCTCCAACGCGGGCGATCTGCCGGTCACCATCAAGATGCGCAAGGGCATCGACGACGACCACACCACTTACCTCGACGCGGGCCGGATCGCGGTCGAGGAGGGCGTCACGGCCGTCGCCCTGCACGGCAGGACGGCCGCCCAGCACTACGGCGGCACCGCGGACTGGGAAGCCATCGCCCGCCTCAAGGAGCACGTCCCGGAGATCCCCGTCCTCGGCAACGGCGACATCTGGTGCGCGGACGACGCCCGCCGGATGATGCGCGAGACCGGCTGCGACGGCGTGGTCGTGGGCCGGGGCTGCCTGGGCCGTCCCTGGCTCTTCGGCGACCTGGTGAGCGCGTTCGAGGGTACGGAGACGAGGCGGGCGCCGGCGCTCCGGGAGGTCGCCACCGTCATGCTGAGGCACGCGACGCTGCTGGGGGAGTGGATCGGTGACGAGACCCGTGGCGTGATCGACTTCCGTAAGCACGTGGCCTGGTACCTCAAGGGCTTCTCGGTCGGCTCCGAGATGCGCAAGAAGCTGGCGGTCACCTCGTCGCTGGAGGAGCTGGGCGGTCAGCTGCAGGAGCTGGACCTGGACCAGCCGTGGCCGGACGGCGCGGACGGGCCGCGCGGGCGCACCTCGGGCAACAACCGGGTGGTCCTGCCGGACGGCTGGCTGAAGGACCCGTACGACTGCGCGGGTGTGAGCGCCGACGCGGAGCTGGACACCTCGGGCGGCTGAGAACGCTCCCGGGGCCTGACAGGGGTCCGACGGGGGCTCTAACAGCTTCCTCGGCCCTCCGGGGCCTTCAAGAGGCACGCGGCATCACAGGCACCGCGTGCCTCTTCCTTTACCTCGCTCATCTGAGCGCTGCATTGAGCCGGATTCGGCGATATTCAGCCAAGCATGAGTCTTAATGCGCCCGCCCGGGGCATCGCGCGTCGAATCTGCTCACGGTCGGCTGCATCTTGATGATCAAAGGGTGACCATCAGCCGCCTCCCACCCGTCCGGATGGTGACATCTGAGCGCCGATCGTAGAGTGATTCTCGCCACCCTGAGAACCATGTCGCTCAAATGAGCGTCAATTTGGGAGCTGCACTTCTCAAATGGTGGCACTGGGTGCCAAGGGGCTTCACTTTGATCGATCGACGCTTCCACTGCGCTGCGTGGTCGACTTGGGGGCTTCCGGTCGCGCTGAGTGCTTATTCGTTCAAGAAGTGAAGACATCCTTCGATCGAGGGACAGGCCATGTCACTTTCGATCTGCTGGCGGACGGGTGGTTGAGGCCTCATGACGCGCAAGTGGACGTACCCAGACACCTTCGATCTGGGTATGTTCCTCGCCGTCAGGGCAGCCACAGCGTCCTCGAGGAGTCGAGACCCGTGTCGGAAAACAAAGATCCCCACGTATCCACCCCGGAATCCCGGGAGCCCCAGGGCGAGAAGTTCGTCTATGACTTCACCGAGGGCAACAAGGATCTGAAGGACCTGCTCGGCGGGAAGGGTGCCAACCTCGCCGAGATGACCAATCTCGGGCTCCCCGTCCCTCCGGGCTTCACCATCACCACCGAGGCGTGCAAGGTCTACCTCGACAGTGGCGAGGAGCCGACGAAGCTGCGCGACGAGGTCAGCGCGCATCTCGACGCCCTTGAGGCGCGGATGGGCAAGAAGCTCGGCCAGGCGGACGACCCGCTCCTGGTCTCGGTCCGCTCCGGCGCGAAGTTCTCGATGCCCGGCATGATGGACACGGTCCTCAACATCGGCCTCTCCGACGAGTCCGTGGCCGGTCTCACCGCCCAGGCCGGCGACGAGCGGTTCGCGTGGGACTCCTACCGCCGCCTCATCCAGATGTTCGGCAAGACCGTCCTCGGTGTCGACGGCGACCTCTTCGAGGAGGCGCTGGAGGCGGCGAAGGAGGCCAAGGGCGTCACGGTCGATGTGGATCTCGACGCGGCCGACCTGAAGAAGCTGGTCAAGCAGTTCAAGAAGATCGTCTCGCGGGACGCCGGACGTGACTTCCCGCAGGACCCGCGCGAGCAGATGGACCTGGCCATAAAGGCCGTCTTCGACTCGTGGAACACCGACCGGGCCAAGCTCTACCGCCGCCAGGAGCGCATCCCCGGTGACCTCGGCACGGCCGTCAACATCTGCTCGATGGTCTTCGGCAACCTCGGTCCCGACTCCGGTACGGGTGTCGCGTTCACCCGCGACCCGGCCAGCGGCCACCAGGGCGTCTACGGCGACTACCTGCAGAACGCGCAGGGCGAGGACGTCGTCGCCGGTATCCGCAACACCGTGCCGCTCGCCGAGCTGGAGTCGATCGACAAGAAGTCGTACGACCAGCTGATGCAGATCATGGAAACGCTCGAAACGCACTACAAGGACCTGTGCGACATCGAGTTCACCATCGAGCGCGGCCAGCTGTGGATGCTCCAGACCCGGGTCGGCAAGCGCACGGCGGGTGCCGCCTTCCGGATCGCCACGCAGCTGGTCGACCAGGGTCTGATCGATGAGGCCGAGGCGCTCCAGCGGGTCACCGGGGCGCAGCTGGCGCAGCTGATGTTCCCCCGCTTCGACGAGGATGCCAAGACGCAGCTGCTCGGCCGTGGCATCGCCGCGTCGCCGGGCGCCGCGGTCGGCAAGGCCGTCTTCGACTCGTACACCGCCGTCAAGTGGTCCCGCTCCGGCGAGAAGGTCATCCTGATCCGCCGCGAGACCAACCCCGACGACCTCGACGGCATGATCGCCGCCGAGGGCATCCTGACCTCCCGCGGCGGCAAGACCTCGCACGCCGCCGTCGTCGCCCGCGGCATGGGCAAGACGTGTGTCTGCGGCGCCGAGGAGATCGAGGTCGACACCAAGCGGCGTCGGCTGACCGTCGGCGGGACCGTCGTCGAGGAGGGCGACACCGTCTCGGTGGACGGCTCCACCGGCAAGGTGTACCTCGGCGAGGTCCCCGTCGTGCCGTCCCCGGTCGTCGAGTACTTCGAGGGCCGGATGCACGCGGGCGCCGACGACGCCGACGAGCTGGTCGCCGCCGTGCACCGGATCATGGCGTACGCGGACCGGGTGCGCCGGCTGCGGGTACGGGCCAACGCCGACAACGCCGAGGACGCGCTGCGCGCCCGCCGCTTCGGCGCCCAGGGCATCGGCCTGTGCCGCACCGAGCACATGTTCCTCGGCGAGCGCCGCGAGATGGTCGAGAAGCTGATCCTCGCGGACACCGACGCCGAGCGCGAGACCGCGCTGGACGAGCTGCTTCCGCTCCAGAAGTCCGACTTCATCGAGCTGTTCGAGGCGATGGACGGACTGCCCGTCACCGTACGGCTGCTCGACCCGCCGCTGCACGAGTTCCTGCCCGACATCACCGAGCTCTCGGTGCGGGTCGCGCTCGCCGAGTCCCGCAAGGACGCCAACGAGAACGACCTGCGTCTGCTCCAGGCCGTGCACAAGCTGCACGAGCAGAACCCGATGCTCGGTCTGCGCGGGGTCCGTCTCGGTCTCGTCATCCCCGGCCTGTTCGCCATGCAGGTACGGGCGATCGCCGAGGCCGCGGCGATGCGCAAGAACGCCAAGGGCGACCCGCGCGCCGAGATCATGATTCCGCTCGTCGGCACGGTCCAGGAGCTGGAGATCGTCCGCGAGGAGGCCGACCGGGTCATCGCCGAGGTCGAGGCGGCCACCGGCACCGAGCTGAAGCTGACGATCGGCACGATGATCGAGCTGCCGCGCGCCGCGCTGACCGCCGGTCAGATCGCCGAGGCCGCACAGTTCTTCTCCTTCGGTACGAACGACCTGACCCAGACGGTGTGGGGCTTCTCCCGTGACGACGTGGAGGCCTCGTTCTTCACCGCGTACCTGGAGAAGGGCATCTTCGGGGTGTCGCCGTTCGAGACGATCGACAAGGACGGTGTCGGCTCGCTGGTCCGCAGTGCCGTCGCGGCCGGCCGGGCCACCCGCCCGGATCTGAAGCTCGGCGTCTGCGGCGAGCACGGCGGCGATCCGGAGTCGGTGCACTTCTTCCACGAGGCGGGTCTGGACTACGTGTCCTGCTCCCCGTTCCGTATCCCCGTCGCCCGCCTGGAGGCGGGCCGTGCGGCGGCGGACTCGAAGGGCAGCGACAGCCGCTGATCCGACACCACACCCCCTGACTCCGGAGCTGCCGTCGGCTCACCCGTACCCTCACCGACTCGACGGCAACTCCGGAACTCCCGGAGGCGGCGGCACCCTGTGCGGGGATGCCGCCGCTTCGTTTTGTTCTGGGGAAAATGGTTGTTCGACGTTGTGCCTTTTCTTCGTTCAATACGCAAAGTTCGTTCAATACGCAAAGACCTGGGCCGGGAACGGACCGGGGTGCGGCCCATGGATCCCCATCCCTGGGCCGCACCCGGCTTACCTCCGTCGGGTACGGAGCCGCACCGTCGCCGACCGCCGCCGAACGAGCGAAACCCCCCACGGCCTTCACTCGCTCTTCCGGTGGCTCCGGATTCGTACCCGACGTCGTACAGCTTTTCGGGAGACGGCATGTGGAGGCGAGACGTTTCACCTCTGGCCGAAACCCCGTGGTGACGTGCTGTTACGGATCACATACCCTTGGGTGGGGGTGATTGCAGGTGCAACAGGTGGGGGTTCGGTGCTGCGTATCCATATGTCCGGAGTGGACCTTTCCAAGGTGCGGATGGCCACCCGGCCGGATGCGCTGTGGGAAACCATTCTGAGTTTCCATCGGCTGAGGGACCGGCGCGGTTCCACGGTGTTCGGGAAATGGCGTACGGAAACCCGGCCCCGGTTGAATGGTGAAGTACGCCTGCTGGCCGCCGTGATTCCACCGCGCGGCTATTTCCCGGACTTTCTGACGCCTTCTCAGGAAGGCGGCGAGCCGTACGGTATCGACGCCGGAATTGAAGCGCTGCGCGACACCCCGCCCCTGCGGATCCGCGCCGAACTCGCCCTGCTGGCCGCCGAGCGCCGCGAGGCGGGCCGCACCCCGGACGGGCACGCCGAGTTGCTCGACCGGCTCATCGGCGCCCTGCGCGGTTACCACCGCGCCGCGATCGAACCGTACTGGCCGCACATCCAGGCCAGCGTCGAGGCCGACCGTGCCGTCCGCGGCCGCGCCCTCCTGGACGGCGGGGCGCAAGAGCTGCTCGCCTCACTCCCGCCCGTGATCCGCTGGCGGGCCCCCGTGCTGGAGGCGGACTACCCCGTCGACCGCGAACTCCATCTGGACGGGCGGGGGTTATTGCTCCAGCCGTCCTACTTCTGTCGCGTCACCCCGGTCGTCTACCGCGACCCGCAGCTGCCGCCGGTCCTCGTCTACCCGGTCACCCACTCCCGCGCCCCGGTCTTCGCCGAACCGGGGCCCTGGCTCGGCCGGCTCCTCGGCAACACCCGCTCGACGGTTCTGAGAGCCATCGGCAACGGCTGCACGACCAGCGAACTCGCCCGCCGGGCAGGAGTCTCCCTCGCCTCGGCGAGCCAGCACGCCTGTGTACTGCGCGAGGCAGGCCTGATACACACCCTGCGGCACGGCAGCTCGGTCCTGCACACGCTGACCCCGCTGGGCGGATCGCTGCTCCGGGGCGGCGCGCCGCTCGCCATGTCCTGACGCCGGAGGGCCAAAGTTTTCTTCGCGGGACCGATGAGTTCTGCGCAGCCCAGCCGTCTACCTGTCGAAACGTTCGAACAACAGAGAGAGCGAAACGGCCATGCCTCAGATGATCTTCGTGAACCTGCCGGCCAAGGACCTCGAGACGACCAAGAGCTTCTTCGGCAAGCTCGGCTTCTCGTTCAACCCGCAGTTCAGCGACGAGAACACCGCATGCCTCGTCATCAGCGACACCATCTTCGCCATGCTCCTCACGGAGCCCCGCTTCAAGGAGTTCACCAAGAAGGAGATCGCCGACGCCTCGAAGTCCACCGAGGTCATCCTCGCCCTGAGCGCCGAGAGCCGCGAGAAGGTCGACGAGCTGGTCGATACCGCCCTCGCCTCCGGGGGGTCGCCCGCCAACGAGCCGATCGACTACGGCTTCATGTACGGCCGTTCCTTCCAGGACCCGAACCACCACATCTGGGAGGTCATGTGGATGGACCCCTCCGCCGTCGAGGGCCGGCAGGGCTGAGCTCGGCGATGAGGGGGCGGGGGAGCGGTCCTCAGGGCGTCAGGCCCGGATACGCCACCCCTGTGAGCTGCTCGGACGCCACCCAGAGCCGTTCGCTCGCCACATCGTTCAGCGTCCAGCCCGCCCGCCAGGACGGGGCGGGCGCACCGCGCCAGCCCAGCAGCCTCGGCCCGGTGAACGAGTCGGGGCGCACGCCGGGCGCGGTGGCCGCGTACAGGGTGGGCAGCGCACCGGACGACGCGGGCTGGGCGATGATCCGGTTACCGAGCTCGACCACCCGTTCCGCCGCCTTGCGGCTCTCCATCCGGACGCCCGCCGTCTGCAGATTGGTCGCCGCGTAACCGGGGTGCGCTGCGGCGGCCACCACCTCGGAACCGACTGCCGAAAGCCGCCGCGCCAGCTCGTGGACGAAGAGCAGATTGGCGGTCTTCGAGCGGCCGTAGGCGATCCAGCGGCGGTAGTTCCGCTCGCTGTTGAGATCCCCGATGTCGATGTTGGACAGGGCGTGCATGCCGCTGGAGACGCTCACCACGCGCGCCCCGGGGGTGTCGAGGAGCTTCGGGAGCAGCAGTCCGGTGAGCGCGAAGTGCCCGAGGTGGTTGACGCCGAACTGCCTCTCGAAGCCGTCGGCCGTCTTCCCGTAAGGAAGGGCCATCACGCCCGCGTTGTTGATCAGCAGATCGATCCGGTCGGGCGTGTGGGTCGCGGCGAACTTGCGTACGGAATCCAGATCGGCCAGATCGAGCGGTACGAACTCCACGTCCGCGCCGGTCACGGCCGTCCGGATGAGGGACTCGGCCTCCTTGCCGCGCGTCTCGTCGCGGCAGGCGAGCAGCACCCGCGCGCCGTGCCGGGCCAGCTCCCGCGCCGTGATCAGTCCGATGCCGCTGTTGGCTCCGGTGACCACGGCCGTACGGCCGTTCTGATCGGGGATGTCGCTCGCGTTCCAGCCCTGGCTCATGGGCCAAAGCGTACGATCACGGCGCACCGGCCGGACGGGCCGGGCCGGTCCGGATTCCGCCGGGTTCGCGAGGGCCCGGGCGGGCCCGGAAGGTCGGGAACCTCAGAGTTGGCTCAACTTTCCCGCGATCCGGCCGAGGCAGTTGGACGGGGCACGTATCGCCTCCTTATGGTCGCGACCATGCCCGACATAGCACTCACCACTCTGGTCGTCCTCTGCCTCGCCGCAGCCGCGGCCGGCTGGATCGACGCGGTGGTCGGCGGCGGTGGACTGCTCTTGCTGCCGGCCCTGCTGCTCGGACTGCCGCACGTCCCGGCCGCGCACGTCCTCGGCACGAACAAGGCGGTCGCGATCGTCGGTACGTCGGGCGCCGCCGTGACGTACGTACGCAAGGCGCCGGTGAAGGTCGGGACGGCCCTGCGGATCGGGCTCGCGGCGCTGGCCGGATCGATGGCCGGTGCGTTCTTCGCCGCCGGGATCAGCAGCGAGGTACTGCGCCCGGTGATCATGGTTGTGCTGCTGGCGGTCGCGGCGTTCGTGATGCTGCGGCCCTCGTTCGGCAGGGCGACGGACGACGGTACGCGGCACAAGGTCACCCGGGCCCGCACCGTCACCGCGATCGTGCTGGTCGGCGGCGGCATCGGCTTCTACGACGGGCTGTTCGGCCCCGGCACCGGAACGTTCCTGGTGCTGGCGCTGACCGCGGTGCTCCACCTCGATCTGGTGACGGCGTCCGCCACCGCCAAGATCGTCAACGTCTGCACCAACGGCGGGGCGCTGGCGATGTTCGCCTACCAGGGCAGCGTGATGTGGCAACTGGCCGCGCTGATGGCCGTGTTCAACCTGGCGGGTGGGCTGATCGGGGCGCGGATGGCGCTCAGGAAGGGCAGCGAGTTCGTCCGCGGGGTACTGCTGGTCGTGGTGTTCTCGCTGGTCGCCAAGTTGGCGTTCGATCAGTGGATGGCATGAACGACGGGCATCGGGGCGGGTTCACCGCACCCCGGTGAGGTGTGCGTACGCCACCACATTGCCCCGGTAACCCGTCGTCTTCGAGAATCCGCCGCCGCAGGTGATCAGCCGCAGCGAGGCGTAGGGAGAGGCGCCGTACACCCGCTTGTCGGGGAAGTTCTTGCTCTCGTAGACCTCGATCGCGTCGAGTGAGAAGACGGCGGTACGCCCGTCCTGGCGGACCACCTCGACCGTGCTGCCCTTCTGCAGGGTGCCCAGGTTGTAGAAGACCGACGGCCCCTGTGCGTTGTCGACATGACCGGCGACGATCGCGCTGCCCCTGGAGCCGGGCGGAGTGCCGTTCCGGTACCAGCCGACGACGTCACGGTTCCCGGCCGGCGGCACATCGAGACTGCCGTCGGCCCCGAGTCCCAGTCGCATCATCGGTGCGTCCACCCGGATGCTCGGGATCCGGATGCGTATGGGCGCCGAGGGCTTCAGCGGTTCGGCGACCGGAGACCCCGGCTGCGGCTCCGGGCCGCTCGCGAACGCCTGGGCGGCGGTCGGCTGGGGCGGGATCAGCTGGGCACCGGCGCCGCGACGGATCAGCCAGATACCGGCCAGCGCTGCGACGAGCAGCAGCCAGCTCTTGGCCTTCTGGGACACAGTCGTCCTCCGGATGACGAAATGGGGACGGTACGGGGACGGTCCCGTCCCGGTGGCGCGCGGCCACCGGGACGGAAATCAGGCGGTACGGAGACGTGAATCCGTCTCCGTCAGCCGGCTCCTTGCGTGCCGCTCGCCCGGCGACGCAGGAGCCAGGCTCCGCCGACGGCGGTCGCGGCGAGTACGCCGGCGCCCGCCGCGATCTGGGTGGTGTCGGGCCGGACGCTGCCGCCGACGCCTGTTTTGACGTGCCCGCTGGGGGCGTTTGGCACGGACGAGTCGTCACGCCCGGACGAGGAGTTGTCGCGTCCGGATGAGTTGTCGTCTTCGGACTGGTTGTCGCGTCCGGACGAGTTGTTGCCTCCGGACTGGTTGTCGCGTCCGGACGAGTTGTCACGCCCGGACGAGGAGTTGTCGCGTCCGGATGAGTTGTCGTCTTCGGACTGGTTGTCGCGTCCGGATGAGTTGTCACGACCCGACTGGTTGTCGCGCCCGGACGACGAGCTGTCGTGCCTTGCCGAGCCCTCGTCCCCGGAAGGGATGCGGAGCCCTGAGAGGGCGTCGAGCCCGCCGACGGAGTCGAGCAACGAGGGGACATTGAGGCCGGAAGGGTTGTTGAGGCCGAAGGGGGCGTTGTTTCCGGACCTGGAGGGGTTGTCCGACCCGCCATCGTCGGTCTGCGCCTCCGGGGCGCCATTGGTCCGCGGTGCGGCAGCCGGGCCGGCCCGCAGCGCGCCGGCATCACCTGCGTACGCGGACGGCCCGGCGATGAAGAGGCCGAGCGCGGCTATGGTGACCGCGGAAGCGGCGGTACCGGTCACTGGGCGGGCAGGACGCATGGGGTGTTCCTCCGGCAACTGCGCGAGTGGGTGTGTCCTGACCTCGAGCTAACGGGCGGTCCGCCACCCATGCCTGCTGACATGAAGTCAGCTTTCACCCGAATGGCTCGGCGCGGCATCCTTGCCAAGCTGCATGTGTGCAGGTCACAGCGGTGATCGAAGCGAGGGTGGCCGGTCCGGTACCGCTCGGTGCCGATTGGGTGATGCCGCCCAGGAGGAGAGTGGCGCACATCACATGCATGACCTTGTGGGTGTCGGGCACACGTCTGACACCCCCCACGGGACGGTGAACCAGGCCGCCCCAGGCCGCCGCCCTGACCGGGCCCATCCCCCCTGGGCCCGGTCAGGGCGGTTCCGTGCCGTGGCATCCCGCGGTGCGGCGCTCTCAGGCCGGAGCGGCGGCGGACCATTCGACGGTCGGCGGCCGCACCCGGGCACAGAGCGGCTGCCCCCTGGTATCGGAGAGGGACAGTCGCGCGGTGAGATGCCCGGAGCGCACGGCGGCTTCGAGTACGGCCGGATCGATGTCGCCCAGCATCAGCTTGGCCCGCCGGAACATGGTGAAGACGCCGTTCTCGTCGACCGTGCCCCAGGACAGGTAGACGAAGCGCCCGCCCAGCCGGTTCTGCACGTAGGGCCCCTTGATCTCGACACCGTCCTCGGCCGGGTCGGCGGTGCAGTCCAAGGTCCACGAGGCCGACGGGGCGTCGCCCGGGTGCAGGTCGAGCAGTTCACCGGGTCTGTCCTTGCGCTGCACGCCCACGTGGATGTTGTGGGCACCGGGGAAGTCGCTGTCCGGCCCACAGGTGAGGCCGGGGAGACGCGAGCCTTCGATATGGATCTGCATGCCCCCATGCTCCCTTCCTCCGGTGCGCCTTCGGACCGCCGTCCTCAGCAGGGCGTGGAGTTCGCCGTGCAAGCAGGTGTGAGGCCAGGAGGCGTCAGATCGTGTCCCACGGCGCACCGTCGTACGCCTGCCCGATCCGTTTCATCAGCTCCTCGTCCACCGTGAACTCGGTGTCGTCGATGCGCCGGACCGGCGCGATGCCCTGCGAGTTGGTGATGAATGCCGACCGGAACGCGGCCAGCCCGTCCAGCATCACCGGGCGCCGTACGGACTCCAGCCCCGCGCCGGGCAGTTCCTGCTCCAGCAGCGCCATGGTGATGCCGAGCAGGCAGGGGGCTTTTGGCCAGACGACCGAAGTGCCGTCCCAGAAACCGATGTTGGTGATCGAACCCTCGGTCACCGCGCCGTCCGGCGTGGTCAGCAGGGCCTCGTCGAAACCGGCGCGTGCCGCGAGCCTTGCGTAGTACGTCTGGCCGAACTCGCCGGGACGTTTGATGTGCGGCACGGTCCGGGCGTACGGAACGGACATCAGGTCGTGCGGTTCGCGGGACTTCTGCGCCGGCTCGCGCACCGTGACCATCACGGTCGTCCCCGTGCCGCCCGGCGACGGAAAGCCGTACACCCGGGTCGAGGCGTCCCGTACCCCGGCACTGTCCAGCGCGTGCCGGATCAGCTCGCGGACCCGCTCCCCGTCGAGACCGCGCTCGAACAGCTCCTGGTTGGCGGAGTCCAGCCGGGCCAGATGCAGGGCGAAGCCGCGCACCTTTCCGCCCCTGACCTGCATGGCCGTGAAATGGCCGTAGTTGAGGAAGGCGGGAATCCGCAGATCCGCCTCGGTGGCCGGGTGCCCGTCGAACTCGGCGTACGGGAAGGGTGCGGGAGGAGGAGTCGTCATGCGATCCACCGTATGCTGCGGCGCGCGACGGCGGCCCCTGACGGACAGGACTTGACCTCAACCATGGTTGACATATGAGCCTCTCCGTATGGACCTCACCGCAACATCCTCATCCACCACATCCACGACCGCCTCCACCGCACCTCTGAAGGTTGCGGTCATCCTCGCCAGCAATCGCGAGGGACGGTTCGCCCCCGTCGTCTCCGACTGGTTTCTCTCGCGCGCCGCCGGTCACCCCGACATCGGGACCGACCTGATCGACATCGCGGAACTCGACCTCCCGATCGCCCTCTCCTACCGGCCCGACGCCGATGCGCAGGCCCAATTGGCGGCCGTTTCGCCCAGGTTGGCGCAGGCCGATGCCTTCGTCGTCATCACCCCCGAGTACAACCACTCGTACCCGGCCCCGCTGAAGAACCTCATCGACTGGCACCACGCCGAGTGGCAGGCCAAACCCGTCGCCTTCGTCTCGTACGGCGGAGTCTCCGGAGGTCTGCGCGCCGTCGAGCATCTGAGGCAGGTCTTCGCCGAGCTGCACAGCGTCGGTATCCGGGAAACGGTGTCGTTCCACAACGCGGGCGCTCTGTTCGACGACGAGGGCAGGCACAAGGACCCGACGGGCTGCGACGCGGCGGCCAAGACGCTGCTCGACCAGCTGGTCTGGTGGGGGCGCGCGCTGCGCGACGCCAAGGCCGTTCATCCCTACGGCGTCTGACCACCAGGCGCTGCGCCGCGCCGCAACGCCCCCGACAATCGACGATGGGAGCAAGGACACTCCGTAACCGACCGTTCCTAACCAGTGCGCATGAGTGAGTCCTGGACCCACTGCTGCGTTCTGGGCGCATCCCGAACGGTGTTGGATGCGCTGGGTTGCCGCTTTCTCGTCCCGTTCGGCGGCACGTCTCTGGGGGCGTGGTCCGTTGCGGGTGGGCGGGTTCCGTCCCGCCCCCGGGTGCCTGGTGGGGCCTGGGCGGTCCGATGCCCCGCACGATCGCTCCGGTCGTGCGGGGGCGGTGCCGTCCGACGCCGGACCGGGTGTCCGAGGGCGCGTCGTCCGATCGCGATACCGGCGGCATCGTGACGGGACATTCTGCGGTGCGGGGTGGCCAGTGGCTTCTGCCAGTGCTGGGCACCCCACAGGGAGGTGTAGGCGGGGTCGACCGCGACAATGCTCAGGCCCTGCTCGGCCGCCATGGAGACCAGCCGGGCCTTGAGTTTGCCGGTCGGGATGCCGGAGATCAGCTGCCGGAACTGCTTCCTGCGGCCGTGTTTCTCCCGCGTTTTCTCGGTGGTGAAGTCGAGGTCTTCGATGGCGATCGCGGCAACACCGGCCTGCTTGGCCCAGTTGATCAGGCGGGTCAGGGCGTGGCGGATCTGTGCGTCGCGGTGATCGGCGGTGCCGGACAGGTCGTAGGGGAAGCGGTGCGGGTCGCCGTCCGGGTTGCCGTGCCGGTCGAGGTGGTAGGCGGCGAAGTGGTCGGCGTTGGTGTCGACGCCGATCATGCCCCGGGCGCGGGCGGCCTCCAAGGGGATGGTCTGGACGACGGGGCGTTGCCAGGATGCGGTGAGGTACCAGCGGCGGCGGTCGGTGTCGAGGTGGATGCGGTAGGCGACGGCCCGGTTCGCTTCGGTGCGGTCGGCCCATTCCTGGCCCCGGTGCGCGAAGCCGATACGGGCGGTGAGGACGTACCGGCCGTGCCGGGCGTTGGCCAGGTGCGCGAGCGGGGCAGGTAGTTTGATGCTGACCTCGCCGTCCGGGGTAACGCGGATGGTCTCGTTCCCGAACCGCTTCCCCGACTCACCATCCGCAGCGATGAACCAGCGTTCCGCTTCCCAGCGCTCCCGCCACTGGGCTTCGGTCAGCCGGGCCTGGGCGAGGTGGTGGCGGGTATTGAGGAGGCGTTTGCCGCCCCGCACCACGCGCACCCGACCGGCCTGCCGGTCGGCGACAACGGCCGCATGCCGTGCCTCCAGGGCGGTGAGGCGGCGGGACTTGTGGAACCACTCGCCCTTGGAGCGGTAGCCGCCCGCGGCCCGCTTCGTTCCCGGCTCACCGATCGGGAGGGACAGGCGGTGCCGCAGCGTCCCGATCCCGGCTTCCAGCGTCTGGATGTGCGCGGCCTGGCAACGGCGGGCCAGCGCCCACTGATCGTGCGTGGCCTTGGTGATCGCACCCGCGATCCGCGACGACGACAGCGGCGTCAGGTCCCGCTTGCGCGACGCCCAGGTATCCTTGCTGTGCTCCAGGCCATCCGCACAGCGGGCCCTGAGATCACGCGAAGCCAGACGCCCCTGATGCTCACCGACCGCACGCAGAACCTTCTCGTCCTGGGGCGTGAGGTGCTTGAGACGGTCCCGGACCGCCACCCCGCAAGGCCCGGGCACCACGAAGGGCGCGGACAGCTCCCCAAACCACCCACCACATCACCCCCTCCCACCAGGCCGGGCACCTGCCAACCAGTCCAACGAGCAGCAGTCGCCAAGGTCACCCATTCGGCTCCGGAACCTCTGTTCCCACCCCGCGAACCCACCGCCAGGACTCACTCCCGCTCACCACAACTCACTTCAACGCAGAGGAGCCCGAAGGTGACGACGCCGGCATTGCTGACCGTACTGACCACGACGGACAGCGAGGAGAAGGCCCATTCCCTGGCGCAGGGCGCGGTGGAGGCACGGCTCGCCGCCTGCGTGCAGATCTCCGCGCCCGTCACCTCGGTCTACCGCTGGCAGAACGCCATCGAGACCACCGAGGAGTGGCAGCTGCTGTTCAAGACGACGGCCGAGCGGTACGACGAACTGGAGGCCCACCTCCTGGCGGCGCACGACTACGAAACACCGGAGATCGTCGCGATCCCGGTGGTACGGGGCAGCGCCCGCTATCTCGACTGGGTCTCGGCCGAGACCGCCCCGGTCACCTCTCTGTAGAGCCGGCACCTGCCCGGGGGCGCCCGCCCTCAACGCCCGTCCGCCGCCAGGGCCTCCCCGATCCCGGGCTCCTCCGGCCCCAGGAAGTGCGGGTCGGGCCTGAACACGGCATCCAGCGCCGCCTTCCCGGCCGCGAATATCTCCCGCGTCCCGCCGTAGTACCAGGTCGCATCGTGTACGGCGTCGACGCCGACCCCGTACGCATCGATCCCCGCGGTGCGGCACAGCGCGATCGCCCGCCGGATGTGGAACCCCTGGCTCACCAGCACTGCGCGGTCGACGCCGAAGATCTTCTTGGCCCGAACGCACGAGTCCCAGGTGTCGAACCCGGCGAAGTCGCTCACGATCCGCTCGTCCGGCACCCCGTGCGCCCTGAGATACGTGCGCATGGCGTCCGGCTCGTCGTACTCCTTCCGGCTGTTGTCACCGGTCACGAGCACGACCTTCACCTTCCCGTCCCGATACAGCTCGGCAGCGGCGTTCAGCCGGTTCGCGAGATACGGCGACGGCTTGCCTTCCCAGAGACCGGCCCCGAACACCATGGCGACCTGCTGCGCGGGCGCGTCCGCGGTCGTTCTGACGCGGGCGTCGGCCACGGAGTACATCCAGGTCGCGGGCGCCAGCGCCGCCACACAGGCGACCATCACCCCCTGCACGAGCCACCGCTGCCCGCGCCGCGTCCGCGGCCATCGCGGCCGCAACCGCCCGAGCCGCCTGAGCCGTCCCGGCTGCTTCTCCCGCATGGGTGTCCCCCTGTTCGTGCCCTGTGCCGTGCTGTCCCACATGATCGGACGAGCGGCGGGGAGAAAGGGTTCTCTATCTTCCGATTTCATTGATTTCGTAGCCGTTTCCGGTCTTGCCGCAGACACTTCGGGCATGATGGCCGCCATGAACCGACCTGGAACCGGGATAGGCGGCTGGGTGACCGTCGCCGCGTACGAGAATCTGAAGGGCCGGCCGCATCCCGCGGCTGCCGTCCGCGCTTGACTGCGGGACCGGGGCATCGACTGGATGCCGTTCGCCGTCGACGACCTGCACATCGACCTGGCCTGCGGCCCGGGCCCGGACGGCCACTGGCACGGCTGGATCACCGTCCGCGTCAGGGCTTCGGTGCTGATTCCGCTCGGCCTCCATCCCGACCGGCCGACCTCGCAGCCAGGATTCCCGCCTGCCCCGGCGTGGTGGCACGCGGCAGCCGAACGGGCGGCCCGGAAAACCCATTGAGTTCTGGTGCAACTCGGACTGAGACCGGCGATTGTCCGCAGGACGCCCAGTAGCATCGGGCAATGTTGCTTCCACGGCTGATCGCCTCCGATCTCGACGGCACGCTCCTGCGCAACGACGGCACCCTCTCGCCCCGCACCCTGCGTGCCCTGCGCACGGCCGAGAGCGCAGGTGCGGAGGTCGTCCTCGTCACTGCCCGGCCGCCCAGATTCGTCGACCGGCTCGCCGAGGCCGCCGGCCTCGAGGGGACAGCCGTGTGCAGCAACGGGGCGCTGGTGTACGACATCGGGACGCGCACCGTCGTCTCCTCCCGCGCCCTGCCCCTCGCCACCGCCCGGCGCGTGGCCACCGCGCTCGCCGCCACCGTGCCCGGGGTCGGCTTCGCCCTGGAGACCGGCAACCACGTCCTGTACGAACCCGCCTACCGGTTGCGGCTCTCCGAGGACATCGACGCCGAGCTGCCCGTACCGTCGCTGGCGGATCTGTGGCTGACCGATGTCCCCGTCACCAAGCTGCTCGCCTGGTCGGACCGGCTCGACGCGGACGCCCTGCTGGCCGCGGCCGAGGAAGGGGCGGGCGACGAGGTACAGCTCACCCACTCCGGCGGGCGCGGGCTGCTGGAGATCAGCGCGTCCGGCGTCACCAAGGCCGGCACCCTCTCGATTCTGTGCGCCGGGCGGGGCATCGACGCCACGGAGGTCATCGCCTTCGGCGACATGCCCAACGACCTGACCGTCCTCGGCTGGGCCGGCACCGGCTACGCGATGGGCAACGCCCACCCGAGCGTGCTGGCCGCCATACGGACGCACACGCTCTCCAACGAGGAGGACGGGGTCGCGCACGTCATCGAGCGGCTCTTCGGCGGCGCGGCCTGATACCGATGCCCCGCCCGGCACTGATGCCCCGCCCGGCACTGATGCCCCGCCCGGCACCGATACCCCGCTTTCGGCACGGCCCCGACGCTCGATACGGCCGCGGAAAGCACCCGTCACCCTCACGCAACGGTGCGGCAACCTCGGCCCTGCACCATCGGTCCATGACGGAGTCGGCACCGGCACATCCCGATGAGTCCCTGCCCCTCGACAGCACGGCGCAACTGTTGACCCGCATTGCCGCACAGCTCGGCACCCAGCTCGGCCTCGTCTCCCTGAACGGAACCCGAAGAGCCGCGCAGGCCCCCGATTCAGGGCCTGTCCGGCGGTTCGCGGCCGGGGTCGCGACGACCGGACAGCGCCTTCCCCGAGCCGCCCGCCGCGCATCCGCCTGAGCCCTCCTGTCGGCCCGGCCGTTTACTGTCGGAACCATGGACGGCATGGACGGTACGCAGGGCACACAGGGAACGCAGGACCACGGCATGGCCCCCTACGGTGCGGCCGACGCCGAGCGCTGGGACACCGAGCCGGACAAACGGCCCGGTCGCACCGCATTCCAGCGTGACCGCGCCCGAGTGCTGCACTCCGCCGCGCTGCGCCGGCTCGCAGGGAAGACCCAGGTCGTCACCCCCGGCACCCGCAGCCACGCCTGGGACGCCAGCCCGCGCACCCGGCTCACGCACTCCCTGGAATGCGCCCAGGTCGGCCGCGAACTCGGGGCGGCGCTCGGCTGCGACCCCGATCTGGTCGAGACGGCCTGCCTCGCCCATGACCTGGGCCACCCGCCGTTCGGACACAACGGGGAGCAGGCGCTCAACGACTTCGCGTCGGACTGCGGGGGCTTCGAGGGCAACGCCCAGTCGCTGCGCCTGCTGACCAGGCTCGAACCGAAGCGGTTCGTGCCCGACACCCGGACCGGTGGGCTGGTCAGCGTCGGACTCAACCTGACCCGTGCCGCTCTGGACGCGGCCACCAAGTACCCGTGGCCGCGTGGCGGGCACCCCTTCGACCCCGGCTCGCCGAAATTCGGGGTGTACGAGGACGACCTGCCGGTCTTCGAGTGGGCCCGCCAGGGCGCCCCGAAGGACCGCAAGTGCTTCGAGGCCCAGGTCATGGACTGGTCCGACGACGTCGCGTACTCGGTGCACGACTTCGAGGACGGGCTGCACGCCGGGCACATCGACCCCAATTGTCTCTACGCCGAGCCCGAGCGGAACGAGATCTGGGCGGTCGCCATCGGCCGCTACGTCCCGGCGGACACCGACCCCGAGGAGCTGGCCGACGCTCTGGACCGGCTCATCGGCCAGGACTGGTGGCCGCACGGCTACGACGGATCCGCCGTCGCCCAGGCCCGGCTGAAGGACGCGACGAGCCAGCTGATCGGCCGGTTCTGTCTCGCCGCCGAGAGCAGCACCCGGCTGGCGTACGGGACGGGACGACTCGGCCGCTACGGCGCCGAGCTCGTCGTCCCCCGCGAGGCACGCAACGAATGCGCCGTGCTCAAGGCAGTCGCAGACCGGTACGTCATGCAGCGCGCCGAGCAGGAGGCCATCCGCGCCGACCAGCGGATCGTCATCGCGGAACTGGCCGCCGCGCTGACCGCACGTGCCCCGGAGGGGCTGGAGCCGCAGTTCCGGGCCCTGTTCCACGCCGCCCACGACGACAGGGCCCGCAAGCGGGTCCTGGTCGACCAGATCGCCGCCCTGACCGATGCCTCCGCGCGCTCCCTGCATGCATCGCTCACCGGCCGCCGCCGTTGACCGGGCTCCCGTTCCCGGCCGGTCGTGTCCGCGAGCCGCACGGCGCGGTATCCACCGAGCCGTGCAGACCGGCCTGTGACCACTGGGCGTGACCTGATCGGTGTACACCCTCTTTCGCCATCACGCTGCGTGCGGGACGCTCGCAGTTGGGCCCCGCGCAGCAAGCACCGAGGAGGCATCAAGTGGTCGACGCACATCGGACGTTCGTCATCGTCGGCGGAGGACTGGCAGGAGCGAAGGCAGCCGAGACACTCCGGGCGGAAGGTTTCAGCGGCCGGGTGATCCTTCTCGGCGATGAACGCGACCATCCGTACGAACGACCTCCGCTCTCCAAGGGCTATCTGACCGGCAAGGAGGAACGGGACAGCGTCTTCGTCCACGAGACCGCCTGGTACGCGGGCGCCGACATCGAGCTCCACCTGGGCCAGCCCGTCACCAGCCTCGACCGGGAGGCCCGTTCCGTACAGCTCGGCGACGGCACCGTCGTCCACTACGACAAGCTGCTCCTCGCCACCGGGGCCGAGCCGCGCCGCCTCCCCATTCCGGGTACGGACCTGGCCGGAGTCCACCATTTGCGCCGTCTCGCCCACTCGGACCGGCTGCGCAACGTACTGGCCTCCCTCGGCCGCGACAACGGCCATCTGGTGATCGCCGGGGCCGGCTGGATCGGCCTGGAGGTTGCGGCGGCGGCGCGCGGTTACGGCGCCGAGGTCACCGTCGTCGAACCGGAGCCGACGCCACTGCATCAGGTCGTCGGGCCCGAACTGGGCCAGATCTTCACCGATCTGCACAGCGACCACGGTGTCCGCTTCCACTTCGGCGTCCGCCTCACCGAGATCATCGGCCAGGACGGCCTGGTCCTCGCGGTCCGCACCGACGACGGCGAGGAGCACCCCGCCCACGACGTGCTCGCCGCGATCGGTGCCGCCCCCCGCACCGCCCTCGCCGAAGCCGCGGGGCTCGACATGGCCGCGCGCAAGGACGGCGGCGGCATCGCCGTCGACGCCTCTCTGCGCACCTGTGACCCGCACATTTTCGCGGCCGGTGACGTCGCCAACGTGGCTCATCCGCTGCTCGGCGCCCGGCTGCGCGTGGAGCACTGGGCGAACGCGCTGAACAGCGGCCCGGCCGCGGCCCGCGCCATGCTCGGCAAGGACGTCAGCTACGACCGGGTGCCGTACTTCTTCTCCGACCAGTACGACCTCGGCCTCGAATACTCGGGCTGGGCGCCGCCGGGCAGCTACGACCAGGTGGTCATCCGCGGCGATGCGGGGAAACGTGAGTTCATCGCCTTCTGGCTGAAGGACCGCCGGGTACTGGCCGGGATGAACGTCAACGTGTGGGACGTCACCGAGACCGTGCAGGAGCTGATCCGGTCCGGCCGGCAGGTCGACCCGGACGCGCTGGCGGACCCGTCGGTACCGCTGGTCTCCCTGAACTGAACTGAACTGAGCCGAGCCGAACCGAGTCGGCCGTTCCGCCCGGTGGCCCCGGACGGGACGGCTCAGCCGTACGGCACCGCCAGGCGTCCTCGCCGCCGGGTTCCACGGATCACATCGCCGCGCGGCACAGCTGTCGTACCCCACCCGTAGACTTCACCCGTGGCAGGCAGGATCAATGACGACGATGTGAAGGCGGTACGGGACGCGGTCCCGATCGACGCCGTCGTTTCCGAGTATCTCCAGCTGCGCAACGCCGGCGGTGGCAACCTCAAGGGCCTCTGCCCGTTCCACGACGAGAAGTCCCCCTCCTTCCAGGTCAGCCCGAGCAAGGGTCTCTTCCACTGCTTCGGCTGCCAGGAGGGCGGCGACACGATCGCCTTCGTGATGAAGATCGACCATCTCTCGTTCTCCGAGACGGTCGAGCGGCTCGCCGCCAAGGCGGGCATCACCCTGCGGTACGAGGAGGGCGGGTACAACCCCTCCCACCAGCGCGGTGAGCGCATCCGGCTGGTCGAGGCGCACAAGGTGGCCGCCCAGTTCTATGTCGAGCAGCTGGACGGCCCCGAGGCCGAGATCGGCCGGAAGTTCCTCGCCGAGCGCGGCTTCGACCAGGCGGCGGCCGCCCATTTCGGCGTCGGCTACAGCCCGGCGGGCTGGGACCACCTCACCCGCTATCTGCGCGGCAAGGGCTTCAGCGACAAGGAACTGATCACCTCCGGCCTCTCCCAGGACGGCAGGCGCGGCCCCATCGACCGGTTCCGCGGCCGGCTGATGTGGCCGATCAGCGACACCTCCGGCGATGTCGTCGGCTTCGGCGCCCGCAAACTGCGCGACGACGACAACGGACCGAAGTACCTCAACACCCCCGAGACCGCGATCTACAAGAAGTCCCAGGTGCTGTACGGCATCGACCTGGCGAAGAAGGACATCGCGAAGGCCAGCCGGGCCGTCGTCGTCGAGGGCTACACCGACGTCATGGCCTGCCATCTCGCGGGGATCACCACCGCCATCGCCACCTGTGGTACGGCCTTCGGCGGCGACCACATCAAGATCCTGCGCCGCCTCCTGATGGACAACGGCAGCGCCCGGGTGATCTTCACCTTCGACGGTGACGCGGCCGGGCAGAAGGCCGCCCTGCGCGCCTTCGAGGACGACCAGAAGTTCGCCGCCGAGACGTACATCGCGATCGCCCCGGACAACATGGACCCGTGCGATCTGCGCCTGGCCAAGGGCGACGAGGCCGTCCGTGACCTGGTCGAACCCCGCACCCCGCTCTTCGAGTTCGCGCTCCGCCAGATCGTCGGCCGGTACGACCTGGAGACCCCGGCGGGCCGCGCCGCCGCGCTCGACGAGGCGGCACCGGTCGTCGCCAAGATCAAGACGGGCAGCGTGCAGCGCGAGGTCGCCGTCCAGCTGGCCGGCTTCGTCGGCATCCTGGACCAGGAGTACGTCGTGCACCGGGTCAACCAGCTCGCCCAGTGGGCCCGCGGGCGGGGCGACCGGCGAGGACCGGAGCCCGCCTCCTCCCGCGCCGGCGCGCAGCACCAGCAGGTCCAGGCCCCCGCCGCCCCCTCCGGCCCCGCGCTCAACCTCCGCAGCCCGGCGCACCGCACCGAGCGCGAGCTGCTCAAGCTCGCCCTGCAGAAACCCGCCCTCGTCTCACCGGCCTTCGACGCCTATGGGGTGGACGAGTTCACCGCCCCGCCGTACGCCGCGGTCCGCCAGTGCATCGCGGAGGCGGGCGGCGCCGAGACGGGCGTCCCGGAGACCCGCGAATACCTGGCCCAGGTGCTGGACACGACCCCCAACGACACGGTGCGCAAGCTGGTCACCGAGCTGGCGGTGGAGGTCTTCCACGGCAAGTCCATCGACGAGACCTACGCGGGCATGCAACTCGTGCAGGTCCGGCTGCGCGCCGTCGACCGCCGGATCAACGACGTACAGGGCAGCCTCGCCCGTCTCGGCAGCAATGTCGCCCCGGACCATCTCGCGGCCGCGCAGAACGAGGTCTGGGTCCTCCAGCAGTACGCCCAGGCCCTGCGCAACAACGGCGCCGACGCGCTCTGACGCGAGGTTCCGGCGCCGCGCCCCGGGAAGGCGCACCGGGTCCGTCCGGTCGCAGTTCCGTCCTCGATCGCCGGACAGGCCCGAAAAACCCGCCGTTCCCGTAACCGCTCGGTCACGGACCGGACTCAGAAAATCCCCGCACGCCCCTCGTGGCAGCGATGTGTCTTCCCCCACACTGGGGGGCGGTGCCTGAGTCATCGGAGCGCGGCCGGCCCACCGAACGGTGGTCCTCCATCCCCGCGATCCGGCAGCGATCACCTGGAGGTCGCCCCCGTGCAGACCCGGACCCTGACCGAAACCGAGCATGTCTCGGCCATACCCGCGCAGAACCGGGCCGTGCGTCATCCGGAGGCCGCGGTGGAGCCGCAGACACCATCCGATCCACCCGACCCACCCGAGGCACTCATGGAGGAGCTGCCCCGGGCGCCCGAAACGCCGGAGCCGCGGGGCCGCCCGGAGACCGCCGGCCCGTCCTCCGACCTCTTCCGCCAGTATCTGCGGGAGATCGGCCGGATTCCGCTGCTCACCGCCGCCGACGAGGTGGAGCTCGCCCGCAGCGTCGAGGCCGGTCTCTTCGCCGAGGAACGGCTCGCGAGCACCCCGGACCCGGACACCCGACTCGCCGTCGATCTCGACCGGTTGGTGGTCATGGGGCGGATGGCGAAGCGCCGTCTCATCGAGGCCAACCTCCGCCTCGTCGTCTCCGTCGCCAAACGCTATGTCGGCCGCGGGCTGACCATGCTCGATCTCGTCCAGGAGGGAAACCTCGGACTGATCAGGGCGGTCGAGAAGTTCGACTACGCCCGGGGCTACAAGTTCTCGACGTACGCGACCTGGTGGATCCGTCAGGCCATGTCCCGCGCTCTCGCCGACCAGGCGCGGACCATACGGGTTCCGGTCCATGTCGTCGAACTGATCAACCGCGTCGTACGGGTGCAGCGCCGGATGCTCCAGGAGCGCGGCTACGAGCCGACGCCCGAGGAGGTCGCCGACCAGCTCGACCTCACCCCGGAACGGGTCGGCGAAGTCCTTCGGCTCGCCCAGGAACCCGTCTCGCTGCACGCCCCGGTCGGCGAGGAGGAGGACGTCGCCCTCGGTGACCTGATCGAGGACGGTGACGCCGCGTCCCCGGTCGAGTCAGCCGCGTTCCTGCTGCTGCGCGAGCACCTGGAAGCGGTGCTCTCCACTCTGAACGAGCGTGAGCGGAAGGTGGTCCAGCTGCGCTACGGGCTGGCCGACGGGCGGCCCCGCACACTTGAGGAGATAGGCAGGATCTTCGGCGTGACACGCGAACGCATCCGCCAGATCGAGTCCAAGACCCTCAACAAGCTGCGGGACCACGCCTTCGCCGACCAGCTTCGCGGCTACCTCGACTGACCCCGCAGGGACGCCGGGCCGTAACGGCACCCGCCGGTGAGCGGGCCGGGTCGGCACCTCGCCCATGAGAGCGGCTCGGTCCGGCCCGAAGAAGGAGGGCCCGCACCGCCGGCCGGCGGTACGGGCCCTCCTCATGCGCTGACTGCTTCTTCTAGTCGACCTCGGCGACCGCCTGCGCGAACTGCGCCGAATACAGCCGGGCGTACGCGCCCTCGGCACCCAGCAGCTCGTCGTGCGTGCCCTGTTCGACGATCGAGCCGTTCTCCATCACCAGGATGACGTCGGCATCCCGGATGGTGGAGAGCCGGTGCGCGATCACAAAGCTCGTGCGACCGTGCGCCAGGCGCGCCATCGCCTTCTGGATCAGTACCTCGGTACGGGTGTCGACGGAGCTCGTCGCCTCGTCGAGCACCAGGATCACCGGGTCGGACAGGAACGCCCGCGCGATGGTGATCAGCTGCTTCTCGCCCGCGCTGACGCCGGAGCCCTCGTCGTCGATCACCGTGTCGTAGCCGTCCGGCAGGGTGCGGATGAAACGGTCGGCGTGGGCCGCCTTCGCCGCCTCCTCGATCTCCTCCCGGGTGACCTCGCGCGAAGCGCCGTACGCGATGTTGTCCGCGATCGAACCGCCGAACAGCCAGGTGTCCTGCAGGACCATGCCGATCCCCGACCGCAGCTCGTCGCGCGACATGTTCGCCACGTCGACCCCGTCGAGGGTGATCCGGCCGCCCGTCACCTCGTAGAACCGCATCAGCAGATTGACGAGCGTGGTCTTGCCGGCGCCGGTCGGGCCGACGATCGCGACCGTGTGGCCCGGCTCGACGTTCAACGACAGATCGTCGATGAGCGGCTTCTCCGGGTCGTAGCGGAACGACACCTTCTCCAGCGAGACGCTGCCCCGCAGCTCCTCGGGGTGCTCGCCGGTACCCGGCGCGGGGTCGGCGCCCTGCTCCTCGGCGTCCAGCAGCTCGAAGATCCGCTCGGCCGACGCGACGCCCGACTGCACCAGGTTCGCCATCGAGGCGACCTGGGTCAGCGGCATCGAGAACTGCCGCGAGTACTGGATGAAGGCCTGCACATCACCGATCGACAGCGAACCCGAAGCGACCCGCAGACCACCGACGACGGCGATCAGCACATAGTTCAGGTTGGAGATGAACATCATCAGCGGCTGCATGATCCCGCTGTTGAACTGTGCCTTGAAACCGGCCTCGTACAGCGCCTCGTTCTGCTCGGCGAAGTCCTTCGCGGACTCCTCCTGCCGGCCGAAGACCTTCACCAGGGTGTGCCCGGTGTACATCTCCTCGATATGGGCGTTGAGCTTGCCCGTCACCTTCCACTGCTGCACGAACTGCGGCTGGGACCGCTTGCCGACCTTCGTAGCCACGACCACCGAGAGCGGCACCGTCACCAGCGCGACCAGCGCCAGCAGCGGGGAGACCCAGAACATCATGATCAGTACGCCGACGATGGTGAGCAGGGAGTTGATGAGCTGGCCCATCGTCTGCTGCATCGTCTGCGAGATGTTGTCGATGTCGTTCGTCGCCCGGCTGAGCACCTCGCCGCGCTTGGCCCGGTCGAAGTAGGACAGCGGCAGCCGCGACAGCTTCGTCTGGATGTCCTCGCGCAGCTGGAACACGATCCGGTTGATGATCCGGATCGACAGCCGCGTCGCCACCAGCATCAGCAGCCCGGCACCGACGTAGACCACCAGTGCCACCAGCAGTACGTCACCCACCGCACCGAAGTCGATGCCGTGACCCGGTGTGAAATCCACCCCGGAGAGCATGTCGGCGAGGCTGCTGTTGTTCCTGCGCAGGCCCTCGACGGCCTGTTCCTTGGTCGTTCCCTCCGGCATGCTCCGGCCGATGACCCCGGCGAACACCAGGTCGGTCGCCCTGCCGAGGATCTTCGGTCCGACCACCGACAGGCCGACGCTCAGCACACTGGCCGCCAGCATCACGTACAGCGGGGTCTTCTCCGCGGCGAAGCGCTTCAGCAGCCGCTTCGATGACCCCTTGAAGTCCATGGACCGGTCGGTCGGCGCCCCGCCCGCCATCATGCGTCCGCCAGGCCCGGCCATTACGCGGCCTCCGCTTCCGTCAGCTGGGAGAGCACGATCTCCCGGTACGTGTCATTGCCGTCCATCAGCTCGTGATGGGTGCCGGAGCCGACGACCCGGCCCTCGTCCAGCACCAGGATCCGGTCGGCGTCACGGATGGTGGACACCCGCTGCGCCACGATCACCACGGTCGCCTCGGCCGTCTCCTGCGAGAGCGCCCCGCGCAGTGCGGCGTCGGTCGCGTAGTCGAGCGCGGAGAACGAGTCGTCGAAGAGGTAGATCTCCGGCCGCTGCACCAGCGTCCTGGCGATCGCCAGACGCTGCCGCTGTCCGCCGGAGACATTGGTGCCGCCCTGCGCGATCGGCGCGTGCAGGCCGTGCTCCAGCGCCTCGACGAACTCCTTGGCCTGCGCGACCTCCAGCGCGTGCCACAGCTCCTCGTCGGTGGCGTCCGGGTTTCCGTACCGCAGATTCGTCGCGACCGTCCCGGAGAACAGATACGGCTTCTGCGGAACGAGACTCACGGTCTTCGCCAGCAGCGCCGGCTCCAGCGTCCGTACGTCCGTGCCGTCGACCAGCACCTGGCCGTCCGTCACATCGAACAGCCGCGGTACGAGTCCGAGCAGCGTCGACTTGCCGCTGCCCGTCGACCCGATGATCGCGGTGGTCTCGCCGGGACGGGCCACCAGATCCACCGACCGCAGCACCGGCTCCTCGGCGCCCGGGTAACGGAAGTCCGCGCCGCGGACCTCCAGATGACCGTGGGCGCGCAGCTCGCTGACCGGCTTGACCGGCGGAACCACGCTCGACTCGGTCTCCAGGACCTCCTGGATGCGCTCGGCGCAGACCTCGGCGCGCGGCACCATCATGAACATGAAGGTGGCCATCATCACCGACATGACGATCTGCATCAGATAGGCGAGGAACGCGGTCAGCGCGCCGATCTCCATGCCGCCGCTGTCGATGCGGTGGGCACCGAACCAGACCACGGCGATCGAGGACACATTCACGACCGTCATCACGGCCGGGAACATCAGTGCCATCAGCCGGCCCGTGGACAGCGCCACATCGGTCAGCTCGTTGTTGGCGCCGCGGAAACGCTCCTCCTCGTAACGATCACGGACGAAGGCGCGGATCACGCGGTTGCCGGTGATCTGCTCGCGCAGCACCCGGTTCACGGTGTCGACCCGCTCCTGCATGGTGCGGAACAGTGGCCGCATCCGCTTGACGATCAGGCTCACCGCGATGCCGAGCACCGGCACCACCGCGAGCAGCACGGCCGAGAGCGGGACGTCCTGGCCGAGCGCCATGATGATGCCGCCGACGCACATGATCGGCGCCGACACCATCAGGGTGAACGTCATCAGCACGAGCATCTGGACCTGCTGGACGTCATTGGTCGTACGCGTGATCAGCGAAGGTGCGCCGAACCGCCCGACCTCACGCGCCGAGAACGACTGCACCCGGTCGAAGACCGACGCCCGGACATCGCGGCCGAGGGCGGACGCGGTGCGGGCGCCGTAGTAGACGGCCCCCATGTTGCAGACCACCTGGGCGATGCTGACGGCGATCATGATGCCGCCGAACTCCAGGATGTAGCCCGTGTCCCCCTTGACGACACCGTTGTCGATGATGTCGGCGTTCAGGGTGGGCAGATAGAGGCTGGCGCAGGTCTGCAGGAGTTGGAGGAGGACCAGGATCAGGATGGGTTTCTTGTACGGACCGAGATAGGCCCGCAGGAGTTTTATGAGCACGCGTGTCTCTCGGAGTCGGCAGAGGTCGGGAGTCCACCCATTTTCCGGTACCCCCGACTGGGGCTGCGAACGATTTTATTCAAGACCAGGTCAAAAAAAAGACCGAGTACACGTGCGGAAGATCGATCTCCGTCAGGTGTACCCGGTCATGTCACGCAGGGTGGGCGGCTCAGGGCGCGGAGTCGAACGCCCCCGGATGAATCTGGTCGCGCGTGGCCACGTACTGCTGGCGCACCGCCCGGCCGGCCGCCAGCTCCTCGCCCGGCTCCAGCACCTGCGCCGCGGCCCCCTGCCAGGCCGGGGGAGTGAGGGGATCGGCCGTCCCCTGCGAGACCCCCAGAGCCCAGGCCGCCTGCCGGGCCGCGCCCAGCGCCGCGTACTCGGCGGGCTGCGGCACGACCACCTGCGTACCGAACAGCGCGGGCGCGAGCCCCTGCACCGCGGGCAGTTCGGCCGCCGCCCCCAGCAGGAACACCCGCCGCACCTCGACACCGCGGCCGCGCAGAACATCGAGCGCGTCGGCCAGCGAGCACAGCATCCCCTCGAACGCCGCCCGCGCCAGATGCTCCGGCTTCATCGACTCGCGCCGCAGCCCGCACAGCGTCCCCGCCGTGTGCGGCAGATGCGGGGTGCGCTCACCCTCCAGATACGGCAGGAGTACGAGCCCGGAGGCGCCCGGCGTCGACTTCAGCGCCAGCGCGGACAGCTCCTCCAGCCCCTCCACGCCCAGCATCTCGACGGACCCGCGCAATGCGCGTACCGCATTCGACGTGTGCACCACCGGCAGATGCATCCCGGTCGCGTCCGCGAACGAAGTGATCATCCCGCTCGGATCGGACAGCGCCTCGTGGTGCACCGCCATGACCGAGCCCGATGCGCCCAGCGACACCACCGCATCGCCGGCCCCGACCCCGAGCCCGAACGCCGCCGCCATCGTCTCGCCGGTCCCCGCGGAGATCAGCAGCCCCTCGGGCGTCGTCCCGGCCGCATCGGAGGGGCCGAGCACCTCGGGCAGCGCCGCCTGGTGCCCGAGCGCGAGCTCCACCAGGTCGGGCCGGTAGGCACCGCTGCCCGCCGACCAGTAACCGGTGCCGGACGCGGCGCCCCGGTCGGTGGTCCGCCGGACCGGCCGCCCCAGCAGCTGCCACACCAGCCAGTCGTGCGGCTGCAGCACCGAGGCCACGCGCTGGGCCGCCTCCGGCTCGGTCCGAGCCAGCCAGCGCAGCTTCGACACCGGCTGCGCGGCCTGCGGCACCGCCCCGACCGCCTCGGCCCATGCCTGCCGCCCGCCGAGCCCGTCGATCAGATCGGCCGCGGCGACCTGCGCTCGCCTGTCATTGCCGAGCAGCGCCGGGCGTACGAGATTGCCCTGGTGGTCCAGCGGCACCAGACCGTGCTGCTGCGCGGAGACACCGATGGCCTGCACGCCTTCGAGCAGCCCTCCGGTGGCGGCCTCGCCGAGCGAGAGCAGCCACGCCTGCGGGTCGACCGCGGTGGCCTTCGCCTCGACGGGGTGTGCGGCGTACCCCCGGCGCAGCACGGCGCCCGTGTCCGTATCGCAGACGACGATGTGTGTGAAGGCGGAAGAACTGTCCAAGCCGGCGACTATGCCCATGCCCAAGATTCTGCCGCACCGCCGGGGCGTTTCCGTACCGGTGGCGCGGCAGTGGGCGGGCGGCCCCCGACTAGGTGTTGGTGGTGCCCCAGTCGTCCTCGCCGTTCTGGCCGCGGTCCCGCAGCGAGCGCACCCGGTCGGCCACCGAGGCGGGCACCTTCTCGCCGACCTTGTCGCTGACCGCGTGGTAAGCCTTGCCGGCCAGATCGCGGCCGCTCTGGGCTGCGGACTCGGCGGTATTGCGCACGGCCGGATTCTGGGCGAACTGACGTGCGGACTTCTTCAGCTGCTCGTAACGCTCGCGCCCGGCCCGCGTGCCGATCACGTATCCGAGGGCCAGTCCGGCGATGAACGTGAGCCGGTACCGCATGGCTGCCACCCTTCCTTGCTCAGTGCGACGTGTGCTGCCCGCCTACCCGCGGGCACCCGAGATCACCCCGGGCGATACCGATTGGCAAAGCACCCCCCTGCTTGCGCTAATGTATGTGTCGCAGCGAACGCGCGCCGCCCGGCAGGAGCCAGGCAGGTAGGGTTCGGTGCAAACGCAGCAATCCCCTGTAGCTCAATTGGCAGAGCAGCCGGCTGTTAACCGGCAGGTTACTGGTTCGAGTCCAGTCGGGGGAGCGCGATCCCCTGTAGCTCAATTGGCAGAGCATTCGGCTGTTAACCGGAGGGTTACTGGTTCGAGTCCAGTCGGGGGAGCGGAACGGAAGAGGACCCTGCGGGGTCCTTTTTCGCGTGCCTGCCGTCGGCCCTTCGCCGTGGTGCGTGTGAGGTACACGTGACTTTTCCGCGTCTACTTCGCTCCGTTCGGAACCGGGCGGGGAGCAGCACGGTCTTCATGGTCATGCGAAGCCGACCATCCGGAGCGAGAGATCGTATGACCGGCTATGCTGCGGCAGACGGCGCGCACACTTGTACGCGCCACGCCGAAAAGGGGCGGTAGCTCAGCCGGTTAGAGCAGCGGACTCATAATCCGTCGGCCGTGGGTTCGAGTCCCACCCGCCCCACTGCCGCTGTTCCCGGCAGAATCGTTATGACCTGCGCATATGCAGGCGGCAGGGCCCTCATGGAATCCGTGGGGGCCCTCACCATAGCCCCGGACCAAGATCAAGTGTCCGCGCCGCGGCCCGGCGCGTCGCCGGTCGGCCCTCTCACGCCGTCAGAGGTCTTGCGGGCAGGCCCGATTGTGCGTGACGGCGTGCGGCCGCGAAGGGGCCGTCAGGTCCCCGTCAGGCCCGTGCCGTCTGCGCGATGACCTGCTTCAAGGTTCTGGTGGTGAGCTTTGCCGTAGGCAAAGGTGTTCAGTCGCTGAAGGGTTGTCTGTGTCCTGGCTCTGGCGGGTGTCCAGAGAGTCACTTGTGACAACGCTCCGAAGGTTTACGGCATTTCATGACTTTTACCCGAATCGGGGCTTGTACGACTTGTTGGTCGTAGGGGGTGGTCGTAGTGTCGAAAGTGCCGCAGCAAGAGCAAGGAGCGGCGCAGATACCCTCCGAAGGAGACGAAGATGAACGTACGCAGCATCTTCGACCACAGGGACCACGACGGTGATGGTGGACGCGGCGGTTACGGCCGTGGCGGTTATGGACGCGGCGGCTACGGCCGTGGCGGATACGGCCGCGGCGGTTACGGACGCGGCGGCGGCGGTTACGGACGCGGCGGCGGCGGTGGCGGTTACGGCCGTGGCGGCGGCGGTGGCGGTTACGGCCGCTGACCCGACATCCCCGACACCATCCCCAAAGCGAGGCAGGCTCGCGCTCCGGCGCGGGTCGGCCTCGCGGTTTGGGGGTCCGCGCCTATGGAGATGGTCCATAGTCCGAGCACCTCTGTGACGTGACGCCCATGCGCCTGCGCAGCTCATCCCGGCGCCCAGCGCCCCCCGAAGAGACTTCTCAGGACTCGGTGACGGATGTTCCGATCCGCACGGATCCCATCAGCATCGTCATGGCGTTCCGGCGCTTCTGGCCCCTGACCAAGGGTGACCGGCGCTGGCTCGTCCTCATCTTCCTGTGCGCCGTCCTGGCCGCCATCGCCGAGACCATCACGGTCCTGCTCTTCGCAAAACTCACCGACACCGCTCTGCAGACCGGCTCCGTCAGCGCCTTCTGGAAGCCCGCCGGCCAGTGGGTCGCCGTGGCCGTCATCGGTGCGGTGGTGGGGTATCTGGGCAACTCGCTCGCCGCCTGGGTCGCCGAACGCTTCGTGATGAGGCTGCGGGCACGGGTATTCAGTCATCTTCAGACGCTTCCGCCGCACTTCTACCAGCGCAATCGCCGCGGTGACCTGGTGGAGCGGCTGACGGGCGACGTGGAAGCCATCGAAGCGCTCGTGGTCTCCGGCATCGTCGGGGCTGCCTCCGCCCTGTTCGGCACGGTCTTCTATGCCGCCGCCGCCCTCTGGCTGCGCTGGGATCTTGCCCTCGCCACCTTTGTCATGGTGCCGCTCTTCTGGTTCACGACCACCCGTTTCGCCGGGCCCCTGCGCGCTGTTTCCCGGCGCGGCCGCGCGGCGGACGGTGCCATCACGGCAGTGGTCGAGGAGACGTTGGTGAACGTCGTCATGACCCAGGCGTACAACAGGCAGCAGGACGAGGAGACGCGGCTCCTCGACAAGGCACGGATCCGGCTGAAGACAGCGGTGAAGGCGGTTCGCCTCACCGAGTTCTACGAGCAACTCGTCGAGGTCCTCGAAACGTTGTGCGTCCTGGCGATCATCGGCCTGGGGGCGTGGGAGATCTCCGCGGGACGGATGACCCTCGGACAGCTTCTGGCCTTCGCCGCCTTCATCGGCTACCTCTACCCCCCGATCCGTTCCCTGGGCCAACTCGGTCTGACGGCCACCGCCGCGACCGCGGGAGCCGAACGGCTGCTGGAGATCCTCGACGCCGAGCCCGCCGTCACCGATCCGGCCGCCTCCGTGCCCGCCCCGCCCCGCAACCGCGCGCTCGGCGAGGTGGAGGCGTGTCAGGTCACCTTCCGCTACCCCGGCAGCAGTGAGCCGGTGCTCCGGGACCTCTCGTTCACCGCGAGCCCCGGGGAACTGCTGGTCATCACCGGCCCCAGTGGCGCGGGCAAGTCGACCCTGGCGGCTCTGCTGCTGAGGTTCTACGACCCGGATGCCGGCAGTGTCCGGCTGGACAGCGTGTCCGTGGACCAGCTGCCGCTGACCTACCTCCGCCGGAACATCACGCTGCTGCCCCAGGACACGCTCGTCCTGCACGACACCATCGAGGAGAACATCGGCTGCGCGCGCACGGATGCGAGCCACCGTGACGTCGTGGAAGCCGCGAAGGCGGCCGACGCCCACGGGTTCATCCGCGCCTTGCCGGAGGGATATGACACTGTCATTTCCACCGGCACTTCGCGGCTCTCCGGAGGCCAGCTGCAGCGCATCGCGATCGCCCGCGCCATGCTGCGCGACGCGCCCGTCCTCCTCCTCGACGAACCCACCACCGGACTGGACAGAATGGCCGCACAGCGTATCCTCGCGCCGCTGCGGCGCCTCGCCGAGGGACGCACCACCATCGTGATCACGCACGACCTGGCCCTTGCCGCGGACGCCGACCGCATCCTTGTTCTGGACGAGGGACGTCTGGTGGAGTCGGGCACGCATACCCAACTCCTGGGCCGGAGAGGTCTGTACGCCACTCTGTTCGAGCGCCGTGCCCAACAACCACATAACGGCACTGTGTACTCGCCTGCCCGCCCGTCAGGAATCCACTGGCGGTAGGCGGGCGGAAGCGGGCGCCGAACTGCGCGGCCGGTCACGCCTCCTGACGCGGAGACGTGGCCGGGAACAGGCTGTGCCCGATGGGGGCCGGACCACCGGACACACGCCGGTCGTTACCATCCGCTGTGACCGAAACAGCCGAAGAACCTGCACACCACACACGAATACTCGCCGATCTGACGCCGCTGCGGACCTCCCCCGACTACCGGCGGCTCTGGTTCGGGAACACGGTCTCCTGGATCGGGCAGGGAATGACGGCGCTCGCCGTCTCGCTCCAGGTCTACGACATCACCGGGTCCGCCTTCTCGGTCGGCCTCATCGGGTTCTGTTCGTTCGTGCCGCTGGTCGTCTTCGGGCTGTACGGCGGGGCCGTCGCGGACACCATCGACCGCCGCAAGCTGGGACTGGCCAGCTCCGCGGGGTCGTTCGTCCTCTCCGTCGGGCTGGTCGCCGCCACCGTCGCCGGGGTGGAACAGGTGGGGCTGCTGTACGCGATCGTCGCCCTGCAGGCGGCCTGCTTCGCCGTCAACTCACCGGCCCGCAGCTCGATGATCGCCCGGCTGCTCCCGGCCGAGCAACTGCCCGCCGCCAACGCGCTCAACTCCATGACCAGCACCACCGGCACACTGGTCGGGCCGATGCTCGGCGGGCTCATCGTCGGCTGGTGGGGGTACCGGGCCGCGTACACCGTCGATGCGATCACTTTCACCGCCTCGCTGTACGCGATGTGGCGGCTTCCCTCGATGCTTCCGGAGCGGGAGGAGGGCGCGGGCGGCAAACGGGCATCTGTCGCGGACGGGCTGCGCTTCCTCGGGACCAGGCCCAATCTGCGGATGACCTTCTTCACCGACCTGTGCGCCATGGTGCTGGCCCATCCCCGGGCGCTGTTCCCCGTCGTCGCCGTGGTCTGGTACGGCGGTGACGCGAAGACCACCGGGCTGCTGGTCGCCGCTCCCGCGCTGGGGGCGCTGCTCGGCGGGGTGTTCTCCGGATGGCTGGGACGCATCCGCCGCCACGGCCTCGCCGTGCTCCTGGCCGTCGCCTCCTGGGGCACCGCCATCGCGCTCTTCGGGCTGACCCGTCAGCTCTGGCTCGGGCTGATCTTCCTCGCGCTCGCCGGGTGTGCGGACACCACGTCGATGGTCTTCCGGAACACCATGCTCCAGGCGGCCGTGCCGGACGAGATGCGAGGACGGCTGCAGGGCGTGTTCATCGTCGTCGTGGCGGGCGGACCGAGGCTCGGCGACTTTCTGGCCGGATCGGTCGCCGATCTGGCCTCGCCCGGCCTGGCAGTGACCGGCGGCGGGATCGCCTGTGTCGTCGCCGTATCGCTGCTGGGGCTGCGGTGGCGCGGGTTCGCGCGGTACGACGCGAAGGACCCGCAGCCCTGACGGTTCAGTCCCCGGACGGTTCCGGCCGCACCACGGCGCGGGCGATGCCGAGCTCCACCAGGTCCTGGGGGCGCAGCCGCAGCTGGTCGGCCGTGGCACGCACCTCGTCCTGGGTGCGCTTCAGGATCGCCGCCGCCGATTCCGGGGCGATCACCGAGAAGTAGCTGTCCTGGGTGACATAGGTGTTCCCCGGTGCCGTCAGGGCCAGTGCGCCGCCCGAACCGCCCTCGCCGATCACCAGCGTCGTGACGGGGACCCTGGCCTCGGCCATCGCCGCGAAGGCGCCGGCGATGGCCGCGCCCGCGCCCGCCCGTTCCGCCTCGGCGTCGTTCGCCGCGCCGGGGGTGTCGATCAGGGTGAGCACGGGAACACCGAGCCGGTCGGCCAGCCGGATCACCCGGGCCGCCGTGCGGTATCCGGCCGGGCGGGTCGCGGTGCCGCACTGGGCGACGTACGCGATCGTCCGGCCGTCGCGCCGCCCGAAACCGCAGCGCAGCCCCGGATCCGTGCCACCGCAGCGGTCGCCGCCGAGCGCGAGCCGGTGGTCGAAATACGCGTCCAGATACGCGTCGGCGCGTGGCCGGGAGGGGGAGCGGGCCTGCCGGACCGCATCCCAGCCGGTCACCGGGAGACCGGTGGCGGACAGGGCGTCCGGCACCGGAGCGGGGCCGGGGGCCGGGGAACCGGGTGCGTGGAGCGCCTGCAGCCAGCGGGCCACTGCCTCCGGGAGCTCGTCCGGCGGGACGACGGCGTCGATCTGGCCCGCGGCCAGCTGGCCCTCGGCGGTGTACGCGTGGGGGTCCGCGTCCGCAGGCCGCACCCGGGACCCGGCGAACCCCACCTGGGCGCCCGGCAGCGCCAGGATCACATCGGCGCCCGCGCCCAGCGTTGCCCAGCCGCCGCCCGTCGTCGGATCACGCAGGACCGCGAGCTGAGCGGGGCCGGCCGCCCGCAGCCGTGCCGAGGCGCGGGCCACGCGCTGCAGCTGGGTCAGTGCGACCATGCCCTCCTGCATCCGGCTGCCGCCCGTCGCGATGAGTGAGACCAGCGGAAGCCCCCGGGTCCGGGCGGCCTCGTACGCGGCCTCCAGCAGGTCCCCGGTGCGCTGCCCGAGTGAGCCGCCCAGGAATCCGAACTCGAACGAGACCAGGACACAGCTCCGGCCGCCGACGGAGGCGAGGCCGTGGACGACGGACTCCTCCTCGCCGGTACGAGCGGCGGCGCGGGCCCGGGAGTCCGCGTACCCGGCCCAGGACAGGGGCCCGTCCCCATCCGTGTCGTGGTCGGCCACGCCGGATTCGACGAGTTCCTCGAACTCGGTGGTGAGGGCCGCGATCGCCGCCCTCGCCGTCAGCCGCTCACGCATGGAGCGACCGCTTCATGATCTTGCCCAGGTCGTTGCGGGGCAGTGCGTCCAGGTAGCGGACCGTGCGCGGGCGCTTGTGCGGGGACAGCTGGGCGGCCACATGGTCCGCGAGCTCGTCCTCCGTCGGGGGCGAGGCGGGGTCGGCCGGCACCACCCAGGCGACGATCCGCTCGCCCAGATCCGGGTCCGGCTCACCGGTGACGGCGGCCTCGCGGACACCGGGGTGGTCGAGGAGCGCGTTCTCGATCTCACCGGCGCCGATCTTGTACCCGCCGCTCTTGATCAGATCCGTGGCCTTGCGGCCGACGATCCGTACATAGCCGTCGGTGTCACGGGTGGCCATGTCTCCCGTACGGAACCAGCCGTCCTCGGTGAGCGCGGCGGCCGTGGCGTCGGGGCGGTTCAGATAGCCGGTGAAGAGGTTCGTACCGCGCACCTGGATCTCGCCGATGGCGTCGGGACCGGTGAGTACGGTGCCGTCCTCCTCGACCAGGCGGAGCTCGACGCCGCGCAGGGGTGCGCCGACCGTGCCGGGGCGTGGTTCGCCGTCGGCCCGGACGCCCGTGTTCATCAGGGTCTCCGTCATGCCGTACCGCTCGATGACCCGGCGGCCGGTCGCCGCCGCGATCCGCTCGTGGTCGTGGACCGGCAGTGCGGCAGACCCGGACACCAGCAGCCGGGCCCCGGCCAGCGCCTTCGCCAGCTCGGCCGCACCGGGGGCGGAGCCGTCCAGGGCCTCGGCCAGCCGGTGATACATCGTCGGTACGCCGAAGAGCATCGTGCCGCCGGACGACAGCTCCCGGGCCACACCGTCGGTGGAGAACCTGCCCAGGTGCCGCACCGATCCGCCACGGCGCAGCGGACCGAGCACGCCCAGGATCAGACCGTGCACGTGGAACAGCGGCAGGGCGTGGACGAGTACGTCGTCGCCGGTCCACTGCCAGGCGTCCTCCAGCGCGTCCAGTGACGCGGCGATCGCCCGCCGCGGCAGGATCGCGCCCTTGGGCGGGCCCGTGGTGCCGGAGGTGTAGACGATCAGCGCGGGGGACTCGGGGGAGGGCTCCGGGAGCGCGGCGCCGCCGCCCTCGCCGTCCGGGGCCGTGTCGACATCGATACGGTCCAGCGTGTCCAGCACCGGCGGGAGCACGTCCCCCGCCCCGGCCAGCACCACGGTCGGTTCGCTGTCGGCCACGATGTGTGCGAGTTCGCGCGTGCCCGTCTTCGGGTTGAGCGGCACCGCCGGCACCCCGGCCCGCAGCGCGGCCACGACGGCGACCACGGTCTCGGGCGTGGGCGTGGCCCAGACGGCGACTCGTCCGGCACCGCTGAGACGCGCGGCGAGCGCGGTGGAGGCGGCGGTCAACCGGTCGTACGTCATGGTGTGTTCGCCGAATCGGGTGGCTTCCCGGGCGGAACCGTCATCCGGCACAAACAGAAGAGGAGTCACCTGCCGCACCCTAGCCCGGCACCCCTGGTCCCGTCCGCCGACCGGTTCGCCCTCAGAGCCGTGCGATCGGATTCCAGGCCCAGAAGGTCAGCCCGAAACCGATCGTGGCCATCACGACGTTGCGACAGGCGGCCGCGGACGGTGCGCCGACCGGGACAAGAGGCTGCTTGACGGCTGCATCCACCCGTTCAGTCAAGGGCGGGCACAAGCCATGGGCCCGTGGGGATGCGCCATGCGGGGACCCGGCCGGGAACCGCGCGCGGGGAGGGCAGAGAGCTCAGGATGCGCCTTGCGAAGTCGCAATCCGGACAAAGCTGCGACAATCGCAGTATGGACCGTCTGGACAGGGAAATCCTCGGCATCCTGCAGGAGGATGCCCGGATCTCGTACCGCGATCTGGGCGTACGGGTCGGGCTCAGCGCCAACGCCGCGGCCGACCGGGTGCGCCGGCTGCGGCGCGACGGGGTCATCCGCGGCTTCACCGTGATCATCGACCCGGCCGCCGACACCCGTACGGGTCTTGTCGTCTTCATCGACGTGTCGCTGCGGATGGACACGACGAACGAGGTGTTCGAGCGGGCGGTGCTCGCCCTGCCCGGCATCACCGAAGTGGTGCATGTGACCGGCGGCCACGACTACCTCGTACGGGCCGCCGTCGCCGACACCGCAGCGCTGGACGGACTGCTGCGCAGGCTCAAGAGGGAGGCCGGCGTCGCCCACTCCAACACCCGCGTCGCGCTCAGAGCGGCGCCTGCCAGATGAAGGTCGGTGAGCGCGAGCCGTCCTCGTCCCGGCCGTCGTCGGCGACCGCCAGCCGGACGGCGGCCCGCCCGTCCGGCAGCACGGCCGCCGCATCCACCTCCACCTCGATCGCCGATACTCCGGCCCGCCGGTGCGCGGCCGCGAGGGTGCTCCGCAGCGCGGTGAGCAGCCGCCGGTCCACGGGGTCCCGGACCAATGTGTCGACCGCCCCGTTGAAGTGCACCGACGGCTGGAAGCCGAGGACGGCCGCGGCGCCCCTGGTCTCCCGCAGCACCCGGCCGCGGAACGTGGCGGGGGCCTCGGAGGGTGGCTGCTGGAGGGTGAAGATCGCCGTCCGTACCTCCTGAATGGTGGAGTCCAGTTCGTCGACGGCCGTGCCGAGCAGCTCGTCCGTCTCCGGGGCGGTGGCCCTGTGGCGGGTCGACTCCAGCATCATCTCGGTCGCGAACAGCCGCTGGACGACGAGGTCGTGCAGATCGCGGGCGATCCTGTCCCGGTCCTCGTACACCGCGAGCTGTTCCCGGTTGTGCTGGGCGTCCGCCAGGACCAGGGCGAGCGCGGCCTGCGAGGCGAACTGGGCGGCCAGCAGCCGGTCCTCGGCCGTGTACGGGCGGTCGCCGCGCCGCCGGGGCAGAGCAAGGGTGCCGATCAGCCGCCCGCCGCTCTGCAGCGGCAGCATCATGCTGGGGCCGAACCGTGTCCGCACATGCGTCGTCATCCGCGGATCGGTCGCCGAGTCCTCGATGAACACCGGTTCGCCACCCAGCAGTTGGACCAGCAAGGCGGAGCCGGGCTCGATGGTCGTACCGACGATCCCGGCCGGATCGTCGAGCGTGGACGCGGTGACGATCTCCATCCCGCCCTGCTTGTTCGGCTGAAGGATCACCCCGGCACAGGCGTCGGCGAGGGCTCTGGCCCCCTCGGCGACGGTCATCAGCGCGTCGGCCGCGTTCTCGCCGGTCAGCAGGGTGGTGGTGACGGCGGCCGCCCCCTCGATCCAGCGCTCCCGCTGCCGGGCGGCCTCGTACAGCCGGGCATTGCCGATCGCGATTCCGGCCTGCGAGGCCAGCACCCGCAGCAGCGCCATGTCCGTATCGGTGAAGTGGCCGGTGCGTTTCTCGGTGAGGTAGAGATTGCCGAACACCTGGTTCTGCACCCGGATCGGCGACCCGAGGAAGGAGTGCATCGGCGGGTGGCCGGGCGGCACCCCGCAGGAGCGCGGGTCGGTGGTCAGATCGTCCGAGCGCAGCGGCTCCGGCTCGTCGATGAGGACGCCGAGCATCCCCGAGTGCCCGTCCGGGAAGTGGCCGATGCGCTGCCGCTCGGTGTCGTCGAGGCCCGTGGTGAACAGTTCGCTGATGATGCCGCGCTCGGGGTCGAGCACGCCGAGCGCACCGTACCGGGCCTCGGTCAGTGCGGCGGCGGCGTCCACGATCTGCTGGAGGGTGGCCCTCAGTTCCAGATCGGTGCCGACGCTCAGCACCGCTTCCAGGAGCATCGGCAGCCGGGGTGCCTGCGGAGTGCCGGACGCGGCGGCCGTCTCCTCGTCCCGGGGCCCGGCGGCCGTGTTCGCCGCCGCCGTGTTCGCTGTCTCTTCGGTCATACGCCGCACCCCCGCGGTGGTCAGCAGGCGAGCGGGTCGAGAACCAACGGCTCGATCTTCCCGTCCAGCATCGCACCGAGCCCCAGTACGGAACACACGTCGGGCCGCTCGGCGATGTGCACGGGCACACCCGTGGCATTCCGCAGCATCTGTTCGAGACCGGGCAGCAGCGCGCTGCCGCCGACCATCATGATCCCGCAGTCGGCGATGTCGGCCACCAGGTCGGGCGGACAGTCGCGCAGGATCTTGCCGAGGGCGTCGAGCACCGCGGTCAGCGGCGCGTGGATCGCCTGACGCATCGCGGCGGTGTCGACCTGCACCGAGCGGGCCAGGCCGGTCGCCACGTCCCGGCCGTGGATCTCGGTCGTGGCGGGAGCGTGCGCGTTCAGACCGCCGCCGTTGAGCGCCAGCTGGAGCGGGCGTACGGACTGGCTCGGCAGCATCAGCTCGTGGTGCTGGCGCAGGTGCTGGATCACCGCGTGATCGATGGCGTCGCCGCCGACCGGGATGCGTGCGGCGGTCACGATCGAACCGAGCGAGAGCACCGCGATCTGGGTGGTCGCCGCCCCGCACACCATGATCATGGAGGCGGTCGGCTGCTCGACGGGCAGCCCGCAGCCGACGGCCGCCGCGATCAGGGTGTCGACCAGTTCGACTCGCCGGGCCCCCAGACCCACCAGGGTCTCGATGGTGGCCCGCTGGGCGAGCGGATCGCTGTCGTGCGGGGTGCAGGCGGCGGCCCGCAGCCGTGGCTTGCGGCGCAGCTGGCGGCGGAGCTTGTCGCCGAGCAACTGGCGGAGCATGCGCTGGGCCATCTCGATGTCGATGACGGTTCCGCCGGTGACCGGGTGGACCACCCGGATGTAGTCGGGGGTGCGGCCCGTCATCTGTTCGGCGAGCGTGCCGACGGCGATGAGCGAGCCGGTACGGGTGTTCATGGCGGCGGCACTCGGTTCGTCGACGACGAGCCCGAGCCCCTTGACGTACACACGGGTCCGGGCGGCCCCGAGGTCGACGGCGACATGGCAACGGCGCAACTGCTCAAGGCTGACGGTCACGGCAGGTTCTCCCGAGAGCGCTGATTGGGGTACCGGCGGCAGCCGGCTCTCTTCGCATCGTGCGCCGTTCGGAGTCATTGCGCGCGTCGGGATGGGCCGTAGGAGGTACATGGCTGACGAACCGACAGAAAAGTGCGGTACGGGGAAGTCAGCCGGGCAGCAGCCGCTGGAACAGCCCCCAGGTGAATTCGGCGACATACGGATCACCCGTCCCGGGCGCGGTGATCGCGAGCGCCCACCGGGTCGGTGCGCTGCCTTCCATGGGGCGGGCCGGCGCGAAGGCCCGTGCGACCTCGTCCACCGTGCCCGACCAGGGGCGCAGATCCTCGACCGTACGCAGCTCGGGGCCCGGCGCTCCCGGCGCCCGGACCAGCCATTCGTTCCATACGGCCCCGCCCGGCGCGACCATCACCTCGAACCGCAGATCCGGCCAGAGCGGCACCGGCCACAGCAGCGCGTCGCACTCCAGGTCGCCGATGGTGCGCTGTACGGACGACTCGGGCTCGCCGAGCACCGAACGGTAGCGGCGCAGGGCGCCCCGCCCGCGCGGCGCCCGCACCATGGCCTGCCAACGACGGTTGGCCTCCCGCATCTCGGCGAGCGAGGCGCTCAGTTCCTGCCGGGCGTCGTCGACGAGGGCGGGTTGATGGTCGGCCATCCGGCGCAACAGGACGAGCTGGAACTCACGGGGACCGAAATGCGTGGGCGAGGTCATGGATTCAACGTTTCCACACAGGATCCTCACCTGAGCGGCTATCTACGCTGTCCTGCAGGCATCTAATCTGCGGGCGCCATGGATTACTGCCACCCGTGTCAGCGGCATCTCAACGGTGCCCTGGCCTGTGCCGGATGCGGAACTCCCGCCGAGGCGCTGAGCCACTACGCGATGCCTGCGTTCTCCGGTCACGAACCGGATGCGGAGCGCGAGGCGCCCGCACCGTCCCAGCCCGGGGGCCGACGCCGCCGGGAGCGCGGTGCCGCCCAGCCTGCGCGCGGCACACATGGTTCCCAGAGGCCGGACCGGAGGGCCGGGGCGCAGGGGCGTGGCCGGCGTACGCACCGCCGTCGCGGCCGGACGGCGCTGCTCGTCGTGCTCGGCGTGGTGCTCGCGGCCGGGGCGCTGAGCCTGGCCGAGTTGGCCATCGAGCCGAAGGGCGACGACGGCGCCTCGGACTACGTACGCGAATCGACCTCGGTCACGACCGAGCCGGCCCCTGACCCCTCGGCGAGCGACGCGGTCGAGCCGCCCGGTCCGGTGGGCGGTCCATCCGTGCTCCCGGCCACCGATTCCCATCCGGCCGATGCCACGGGTGCGGGCGCGGCCACCGGCAGCGCCCGCCCCGAGGGTTCCGCCGCGTCGGCACCGGCCTCCACCGCGCCCTCCGCCTCCGCGGAGCCGTCCTCCGGTCCCGCCGCTGGCGGAACGCCCGGCGACCCCTCGGGCTCCGCCCGGCCCAGCGACGAACCGACGAAGTCGACGCCCCCGGCCTCGCCCACTCCCAGGCCCACGCCGACCGAGTCCGAGTCGTGCTGGTGGATCCCGTGGTTCTGCCAGTGAGCGGTTCGCCCGGTCGCGTCGCCCCCGGCCGCCCCGTGTCCTCAGTCGCGGCGCGGGCCTGAATCGCCCAGCATCCGCCGCAGCAGGTCCCGCAGCATCGCCCGGTCCCCGTCCGACAGCTCGGCCAGCGGCTCCCGGGCGAAAGTGAGTGAATCGCGCAGCTGCTGCGCCGTCCGCGCACCCTTCTCCGTCGGGGCGGCCAGCTTCACCCGCCGGTCGGCCGGATCCGGCCTGCGCTCCACCAGGCCGCGCGTCTCCAGCCGGTCGACGATGCCGGTGACATTCGACGGCTCGCACTTCAGCTTCTGGGCGATCTTGCGCATGGGCATCGGCTCCAGGGAGAGCAGCCCGAGGACGCGCGCCTGGGCGCCGGTGAGGGAGTGGGCCGCCGCGGCCTCGTCGTACTCCTCGTAGTAACGCGCCACGACGGTACCGATGAGCTCGACGACTTCGAGGGTCAGAGGGTCTGTACGAGTGGTGGCCATGACGCCCAGGATAACCGGTTACTTGACAAGGTGAAATATTCAGGAGCATGGTTGTTTCACGTAATGAAGCATTTCGGCTTCCCCTGTCGGCCCCCACCGGCCCGGGCGAAGCTTCCCCCACCCCGTAAGGCATCGAGGAGACCCCGAGCCCATGTCTGCAGCACTTCCCACGTCCAGCCGTGAATGGCACCTGGTAGCCCGCCCCCACGGCTGGCCGAAGGCCGAGGATTTCGCGCTGCGTGAGGCCCCGGTCACCGCTCCCGGCGAGGGCCGCGTCCTCGTCCGCAATCTGTACTTCTCGGTCGACCCGTACATGCGGGGCCGGATGAACGACGTGAAGTCGTACACCCCGCCCTTCAAGCTCGACCACCCCATGGAAGGCGGAGCGGTCGGCGAGGTCATCGCCTCGAACGCGGAGGGCATCGCGGTCGGCGACCACATCCTGCACGGCCTGGGCTGGCGCGAGTACGCCGACGTCCCGGCCAAGCACGCCGTGAAGGTCGACGCGTCGCTCGCCCCGCTCTCCGCCTATCTCGGCGTGCTCGGCATGACCGGCCTCACCGCCTACGCCGGCCTCTTCGAGGTCGCTTCCTTCAAGGAGGGCGACGCCGTCTTCGTATCCGGCGCCGCCGGTGCGGTCGGCAGCCAGGTCGGCCAGATGGCGAAGCTCAAGGGCGCCTCGCGGGTCATCGGCTCGGCCGGTTCCGACGAGAAGGTCGAGCTCCTCGTCGAGGAGTACGGCTTCGACGCGGCCTTCAACTACAAGAACGGCCCGGTCGCCGAGCAGCTGCGCGAGGCCGCCCCCGACGGCATCGACGTCTACTTCGACAATGTCGGCGGCGAGCACCTCGAAGCGGCGATCTCCTTGCTCAACGTGCACGGCCGGGTCACCGTCTGCGGAATGATCGCCCAGTACAACGCCACCGAGCCGACCCCCGGTCCGCGCAACCTCGCCCTGGTCATCGGTAAGCGGCTGCGCATCCAGGGCATGCTCGTCGGCGATCACGCCGCGCTCCAGCCGCAGTTCGTGCAGGAGGTCGCCGGCTGGCTGGCCTCGGGCGAGCTGAAGTACCGGGAGACCTTCGTCGAAGGCATCGAGAACGGCTTCGACGCCTTCACGGGGCTGCTGCGTGGCGAGAACACCGGAAAGATGATCGTTTCCCTCGCCTGACAGAGGCTCGGGTGCACCCGTTAGGCTCCTCCACAGGCCGTCGCGATCGTGGGCGCGAGTCGCGACGCACAGCAGAAGGAATTTCCGGCATGGCCATTCAGGACATCACTGTTGCCTACACCGCCGTCGCCACCGCCGAGAACGGCCGCGACGGCCGCGTCTCGTCCGACGACGGCAATCTCGACGTCATCGTCAACCCGCCCAAGGCCATGGGCGGAAGCGGCGCGGGCACCAACCCGGAGCAGCTCTTCGCGGCCGGCTACAGCGCCTGCTTCCAGGGCGCACTCGGCGTCGTGGCCCGTCAGGAGAAGGCCGACATCTCCGGCTCCACGGTGACCGCCGCGGTCGGCATCGGCAAGACCGCCGAGGGCGGCTTCGGTCTGGAGGTCGCGATCACCGCCACCATCCCGAACGTCGACACCGCAACCGCGCAGTCGCTCATCGAGAAGGCCCACCAGGTGTGCCCGTACTCGAACGCCACACGCGGCAACATCAAGGTCGAGCTGTCGGTCGCCTGACCGCTCGAAACCGGCCGAGGGCCGTACCCCCGCAGGGGTGCGGCCCTCGGCCGTGCACCACACACCGCGGCGGGAAAGGCCCCGGCCCCCACCAGTACGCTGACGCCATGCGTGATCTAGGGGTGGGCTTCGGCTATTTGATAAAGGGACAGCGATGGGTCGGCAGGCACGGACGCTGGTTCGGCTTCGGGCTGCTGCCCGGACTCATCACCCTCGTCCTGTATGCGGCGGCGTTCGTCGGCCTCGGCTACGGCGCCGACAACCTGGTGACCTGGGCGACTCCCTTCGCCGACGACTGGTCATCGCCCTGGCTCGGCCTGCTCCGTAACACCCTGACCGTGCTGGTCTTCGCCCTCGGTCTCTTCCTCGCCGTGATCACGTTCACCGCCGTGACGCTGCTGGTCGGCCAGCCCTTCTACGAGTCGCTCTCCGAGCAGGTCGACCGTACGGAAGGCGGCGAGGTTCCCGAGTCCGGGCTGCCGCTCTGGCGGGAGCTGTGGATATCCGCCCGCGACAGCGTCCGCATCCTGGTGCGGGTGGGGCTGTACTCGGTGCTGCTCTTCGCCCTCGGATTCATTCCGGTCGTCGGCCAGACCGTCGTCCCCGTGATCGGCTTCTGCGTCACCGGCTACTTCCTCGCCGAGGAGCTCACCGCCGTCGCGCTCCAGCGCCGCGGCATCGTCCTGAAGGACCGGCTCGTCCTGCTGCGCGGGCGCCGCATGCTGACCCTCGGCTTCGGCGTACCGCTGGGACTCGCCTTCCTCGTCCCGTTCGTCGCCGTGTTCCTGATGCCGGGAGCCGTCGCCGGAGCCACCCTGCTGGCACGGGACCTGGTGGCGTCCGACGAGGACGAGAACGTGGCCCCCGCCCCGTACACCCTCGACAAGGGCTGACGAGATTCCGCGCCCATGACCGAGATCATCGCTGTCGCCGTCATCACCGTCCTCGCCGTCATCAGTCCGGGCGCGGACTTCGCGATGGTCGTCCGCAACAGCTGTCTCCACGGCCGTACGACGGGGCTGCTGTCCGCCGTCGGAGTCGCCGCAGGCGTGCTCGTCCATGTCACGTACACGATGCTCGGCGTCGGGCTGCTGATCGCGTCCTCGACGGCCCTGTTCACCGCGATCAAACTGGTCGGCGCGGCCTATCTCGTCTATATCGGGGTGCGGACCTTCCTCGCCCGCAGCGATCTCGGCGTCGACCTGGACTCGAAGCCGCAGCTGACCCGGCTCGGGGCCCTGCGCACCGGCTTCCTCACCAACGCGCTGAACCCCAAGACCACGCTCTTCGTCGTGTCGACCTTCACCCAGGTCGTCGGGCCCACAACCGGCCTGTGGCATCAGGCCGGCTACGGGTTGTTCATGTCCGTCGCCCATCTCGGCTGGTTCGGGCTGGTCGCGCTGTTCTTCTCCAACCCGCGTCTGCGCACCGCGATGCTGAGGTGGCAGAAGGTCCTCAACCGGGGCATCGGATCGGTGCTCGTCGGGCTGGGCGTCACCCTGGGCCTGGGAGGGCACTGAAGGTCCTGGCCCGCTGAGCGACGCCCGCCGACCCGGGTCAGCTGCTGTGCACCTCCAGCGCGGACCTGACCGCCGACTCCAGGGCCCCCTCGATCCAGGCCGGCTTGATCGAGGTGTGGCAGCCGGCGAAGTGCAGCGGCCCCTCGACCGAGCGCACATCGGCGAACAGTTCGGTGTGCTGGCCGGGCAGCAGCACCGACGCCTCGCCGTACGCGTACGGATCGCGCATCCACGACTGGGTGGCGCCGACGCCCGTGTAGAAGACCTCGATGCGCTGCCCGTACACGTCCTGCACCCCGCCCAGGGCGTGCGGATAGCGCTCGTCGTCGTCCAGCGAGTCCCACTTCAGCGCGTCGTCGGCCCAGCTGTACGAGGCGAGGACGACGCCGCCCGCGCTCCCCTCGACCGGGTGGGACGGCTGGAACATGAAGCGGTTTGGGTTGTCGGTGACCGATCCGCCGCCGATGACATGCGCCGCCTCGGGCTGGTTGCGGGCGGTGGCCCGGTACGCCGCGTAGTGCACGCGCTGGTTGGGCGGGAGATGACCGGGCGGTACGGAGGGGTGGGCGCCCAGCAGCGAACCGTCGGCCGGCGCCCTGCCCAACCGGTAGGCCTCGTACAGACCGGGCCGGACCTTGTCCAGCTCGGTCTTCCAGTCCTTCTCCTCGAACTCCCACCAGCGGAGGCTGAATTCGAGCAGCACCTTGGTCGCCGCGTCGTAGTGGATCTCGGTGATCGCGCGCCGCTTCCCGTACGAGAGCGCGGGAGCGACGGGGATGTGGCGCAGCCCGGAGAACGGCACGGTGATGACCGCCCGGTCGCCGGTGAACGTCTCGCGCACGAGCGGCTTGCCGTCCCGGCCCTCGGAGACCGTCTCGACCCGGACGCGGTCCGCGCCGTAGCTGATCCTGGTGGCCCGGCGGTCCAGCCGCACGATGTCCTTCACCCGCTTGTACATCGCGTCGGCAAGGGTGGCCGTGCCGTCCGGCAGCTCGAAGAACGCGGTGTCCGGGCTGATCAGGGAGGCCCCGATGAAGCTGTGCACAAAGGCGAGATGGAGCCGGGAGGTGAGGTTCTCGACGGTGCCGATGAGGTCGATGGTGCGCTCGTCGAGCTTGGCCGCCTCGGTCAGGAAGCGGAACATCGACCAGTGTCCGTACCGCTGGATGACCCGCGCCCAGCCCTCGACGAGCTCGCGGCCCTCCTTGCCCTCGAACTCCTTGCGCACGGGTGCGAAGGCCTCCCGCACGATCGTCGCGGCGGTCTTGTTCTCGAACTCCGCGGGGACCCCGAACGAGCGGTTGATCGCCTGCGGCTTCTTCGCGTAGTCGGCCTTGCGCATCCGGATGCCGTTGACGTGGATCCAGGTGCGGTTGACCGGCCGGCCCTCGGTGTCGACATCGACCAGGTAGAAGCGGCGGCGCTTCAGGTCGAAACTGTCCATGAGCCCGGTGACGAGCGGGTGGCTGTCGGGGATCCGCATGGCGCCGGCCTCGGCGTACTGCTTCGGGTCGGCGAACGGCGCCTTCGCGTTCTCGTGGCCGCCCTTGCGGAAGGTCTTGATCCGGCCGCCGACACGGTTGCCGTTGGCCTCGATCACGGTGACGGTGTGCCCGGCGCTGCGGAGCAGATGGGCGGCGGTGAGCCCGGCCGGGCCCGCGCCGACGACCAGCACCTTCTTGGGGGCCTTACGGCTGCGCGGCAGGCCCTTGGACAGCAGGATGTCGCGGTAGAGGGGGACCAGCGGCTGGTCCTGTTCGTCGCGTACGAGGATGGCGCGGGCGATGTTCAAGCAGGCGTCCCAGTCCGAGGCGGGGGCGGCCGCGGGCGCGAGCGAGGTTGCGGATGCGGCGGGTGCACCAAGGGCGCCCGGCGCGGCGGCACTTGCGGAGCCCACGGCGGTGGTGGCAAGGGCGGCGGCACCGGCGGCGGCACCTGTGATCACGGTGCGCCGGGAGGGCAGGCCGGAGGAAGGGCCGGCAGGCTTGGAAGTCATGCGCCCCACCCTGGGGCGCCAGGGACGGTGACCTCTGCCCGGACGCGCGTAGATCGTTCGGAAATCACCCGCAGGTGGGGATTGTCGATCTTGTCGTACAGGTGTCGTTGCAGGTCATGTCATGATGGAGGGTTCTCGGGGGTGCTCGGTTCCGTCGACCGCAAGAGCGTCAGGAAATCCTGGAAAGCCGCCGGCATGTCCACCGAATCCGGGTCCAGCAGCCACTGGTACTGAAGCCCGTCCATCATCGCCACCAGCAGCGGCGCCGCGCGCTCCGGAGTCAGGCCGCCCGGCAGCCGCTCGCCGTACTCGGCGCGCAGCATCGCCGCCATGCTCGCCCGGACCTGGGTGTAGCGGCGGGTGAAGAACTCCCGCGCGGGATGACCCTCCGTCACGCTCTCGCCGAGCAGCGCCGAGAACGTCTGGACGATGCCGGGCCGCATCGCGTTGTACTCGACGAGCGAGGCCAGCAGATCGATCCGCCATGTGCCGTCGCTCCGGGTGCCGCCGCCCGTGTCCCATTGGTCGCGCTCCTCCAGCACGGCGACGAGCAGCGCCTCCTTGGTCGGGAAGTAGTGCAGGAGCCCCTGCTGGCTGAGGCCGACCCGCTCGGCGACAGCACTCAGCGAGGCGCCGCGATAACCGCGCTCGGCGATCACTTCGAGAGTGGCGCGGAGGATCTCCGCCCGCCGCTCCGCGCTTCTGGCCCGCACCATCTCCCGGCCCCTTCCGGTGCTCCATCGGTTCCGCTCCGAGGACCGTACGCCATCCCCACAGATTACAGACCGATAACGAACCCTACTGCTCTACCGGTGGCGGAGTCACTATGGAGACATTCAGTGCAGGAACCGACGAGGAGGTACGGCCGTGGCAGGCGCGTCCACATCCATCAATCCCGATGCGGCCCGCGAGGCCGCGGTCGATGCGGCGCTGGCCGCACTGGGGCTCGACGACAAGACGCGGCTCCTGGCCGGCCAGGACATGTGGTCGCTGCCCGAACTCCCCGCCGTCGGGCTGCGCTCCCTGGTGATGTCCGACGGGCCGATCGGCGTCCGCGGGGTCGCCTGGACCGCCGACGACCCGTCCGTCGCACTGCCCTCGCCCACCGCGCTCGCCGCGACCTGGGACCCGGCCCTGGCCCGCCGGGCCGGCCGGCTGCTGGCCCAGGAGGCCCGCCGCAAGGGGGTGCACGTCCTTCTCGCCCCGACCGTGAACCTCCACCGGTCCCCGCTCGGCGGCCGCCACTTCGAGGCGTACAGCGAGGATCCGTACCTCACCGGCGAGATCGGCACCGGCTATGTGCGGGGCGTACAGGACGGCGGCGTCGGTACGACCGTCAAGCACTTCGTCGCCAACGACGCCGAGACCGACCGCTTCACCGTCGACAACATCGTCGCCCCGCGAACCCTGCGCGAGATCTATCTCGCCCCGTTCGAAAGGATCGTCAAGAACGCCCACCCGTGGGGCATCATGGCCGCGTACAACCAGGTCAACGGCTCCACCATGACCGAGCACCGCTATCTGCAGAACGCGGTGCTGCGCGGCGAATGGGGCTTCGACGGCTACATCGTCTCCGACTGGCTGGCCGCCCGCTCCACCGTCGCCGCCGTCAACGGCGGCCTCGACGTCGCCATGCCGGGCCCCAGGACCGTGTACGGGAAGGCGCTCGCCGACGCCGTACGGGCCGGTGAGGTCGAGGAGTCCGTCGTCGACGGGGCCGTACGCAATGTGCTGCGGCTGGCTGCCCGCGTCGGCATCCTGGACGGCGCCCCGCCCGTCGTCGACGAGGCCGCACGCCCCGAGACCGTCGACGGCGACGCACTGGCCCGCGAGATCGCCCGCCGCTCCTTCGTCCTCGTACGCAATGAACGCGCCGTGCTCCCCATCGACCCGGCCGCCGTCCGCAAGGTCGCGCTCAGCGGGGCGCTCGCCCGGGACGCCCGGGTCCTCGGCGGCGGTTCCGCCCAGGTCTTCCCGCACCACATCGTCTCGCCGCTGGACGGCCTCATCGCCGCCCTCCCCGAGGACGTCCTGGACTACCGTGTCGGCGCCGACCCGAACAACGAACTCACCCCCGCCGAGAAGGGCTTCGAGCTCAGGGCCGTCTGTTACGACGCCTCCGGCACCGTCATCGGCTCCGCCCCGCTGCACAGCGGCACCGTCCAGTGGATCGGCGCCGACTTCCCCGAGGGTGTGACCCGCGAGACGCTGCACAGCGTCGAGATCACCGGCACCTTCGTCCCGCGCGACGGCGGCGAGCACATCTTCGGCACCCGCGGCACCGGAGCGCTCAGCCTCACCGTCGCCGGCGAGACCCTGTACGACGAGGTCCACCGGGTCACCGGCTCCGCCGACCCCGGCGAGGCGTTCTTCGGCAACCCACTGGAGCGCGGCCGGATCGCCCTCACCGCGGGCGAACCCGTCGAGGTCTCCCTGCGGCAGATCCCCGAAACCCTGGGCGACGACGCACCGATCCCCGGCGTCTCGTTCTCCTTCTGCCACCTCGGCCCGCGCCGCGACCCCCAGGAGCTGATCGCCGAGGCCGTCGAGTCGGCCCGCGCCGCGGACACCGCGATCGTCGTCGTCGGCACCACCGAACGCGTCGAGTCCGAAGGCTTCGACCGCACCGACCTGAAGCTCCCCGGCCACCAGAACGACCTCGTCAGCGCCGTCGCCGCCGCCAACCCGAACACCGTCGTGATCGTCAACTCCGGCTCCCCGGTGGAGCTTCCGTGGCGCGACGAGGTCGCCGCGGTCCTGCTCAGCTGGTTCCCCGGCCAGGAGGCCGGTCACGCCCTTGCCGATGTCCTGCTCGGCGCCGAGGAACCGGGCGGCCGCCTCCCCACCACCTGGCCGGTCGCGCTCGCCGACGTCCCGGTCTCCTCCACCACCCCCACGGGCGGCGAACTCCACTACGAGGAGGGTGTCTTCGTCGGCTACCGGGCCTGGGAGAAGGCCGGCACCACGCCCGCCTACCCCTTCGGCCACGGACTCGGCTACACCACCTGGGAGTACGAGAGCCTGGTGGCCGGCCCCGACACCGCCACCGTCCGCCTCCGCAACACCGGCACCAGGCCCGGAGCCGAGACCGTCCAGCTCTACCTGGCGCCCCAGGAGGACACCACCGAACGCCCGGTCCGCTGGCTGGCCGGCTTCGCACGGGTCGAGGCGGCCCCCGGCGAGAGCGCCGAGGCAGTGATTCCGCTGGAGCGGCGCGCCTACGAGATCTGGGACGAGACGGCGTACGACTGGACCCTCGTCCCCGGCACGTACGAGGTGCAGGCGGCCCGGTCGCTCGGTGACGTACGCCTGACGACGGCCGTGGACATCAAGGAGTAGCCCGCGGTACGGGAGAGCCCCGGCGCGGTACCTGACCCCGCTCCGGGGCTCTCCCGTGCCGATTCATGCCGTCAGCGCACCGCGAATCCGTACACCGTCGTCGAGACGTACTCCTCGCCCGGCCGCAGCACCGCGCTCGGGAACTCGGGCCGGTTCGGGGAGTCCGGGAAGTGCTGGGTCTCCAGCGCGATCCCGGCGCACGGCCCGAATGGCCGCCCGTCGAGGTGGTCCGCCGTGTACAGCTGCATCCCGGGCTCCGTCGTGGTGACGGTCAGGACGCGCCCCGACACCGCGTCGTACAGCTCGGCCGCCGGGCCCGAGCCGGCGCTGTCCAGCACGAAGTTGTGGTCGTAGCCCGCGCCGACCGGCTTCGGGTCACGGAAGTCGAACCGGGTCCCGTCCACCGGCAGGAACTCGCCCGTCGGGAGCGACTCGGCGTCCGCCGGAGTGATCTGCCCGGCCGCGATCCGCAGCACCTGACCGAGCGCGCTGCCACTGTTGCCGCCCGCGAGATTCCAGTACGTGTGATTCGTCAGGTTCAGCACCGTCGGGGCATCCGTTGTCGCCCGGTACGCGATCCGCAGCGCTCCGCCCGCGTCCAGGGTGTACGTCGCCGACACCGTCAGACGCCCCGGGAAGCCCTCCTCGCCGTCCTCGGAGACCAGGGAGAGCCGGACACCGTCCGTTACCTCCCGCGCCTGCCACACGCGCTTGTCGAAGCCCCTGGCCCCGCCGTGCACATGGTTGCGCCCCTCATTGCGCGTCACCCGGTGCGTCTGCCCGTCCAGTTCGAAACGGGCACCACCGATCCGGTTCGCGTACCGCCCCACCAGCGCGCCGAAATACGGACCCGAATATGTCTCGTACCCGGCGAGATCCGGCAGCCCGAGCGTCACACCCGCCCGCACCCCGTCCCGGCCGGGCACCTCGACCGACTGCACGATGCCGCCGTACGTCAGGACCCGCACCTGCGTACCGTCCCGCTCCAGCGTCCAGCGGTGTACCACGGCGCCGTCCGCGAGGGTGCCGAACTCTTCCGTACGCAGCGCCGTGCCCGAACCTGTGTCCATGATCACAAACACTACGTCGGGGGCCGGGCCGAGGTGACATTGCGGTACGCGATCTCCGCCAGCCGCGCCTGCCCGTTCCGCCCCGGATGGAACCAGTCCCACTGGCTGAGCTGTTTGCCGGTGAACCGGTAGTCGAAAACCGCCCCGCCGTCGTAACGGCAGCGCCGGTCCTTCGCACAGACCTTCCGCAGCACGTCGTTGTACGCCACGACCCGCTCCTGCACCGAGGTGCGCCGGGCCACGGCGCGCGCGCCCATGTCGTCCGCGTCACCCAGCATCGACTGACAGATCCCCAGCTTCCAGATCTGCTTGCCCAGCGGATTGCCGCGCCCCGTCGACCAGAGCCGCTTGAGATCCGGCACGCTCGACACATACACGTGCGCCTTGGGCGCCCCGGCGCGCAACTGACGCATCGAAGCCTCGAACGACGCCCGGAAATCCGCCACCGGAGTCATGAACCGCGCCGAGTCCCGGCAGGCGTCATTGGCGCCGATCATCACCGTCACCAGATCCGGATTCTCCTTCGCGGCCAGCGCCATCTGCTCCGGCAACTGCGCGATCCTGGCCCCCGTCTCGGCATGGTTCCAGCTGCGCTCGGCGGCCCCCGACTCACCGAGCAGCCGCACGGCGAGGCTGCGCACCCCGCTGTCCGTGCCGGTCGCCCAGGACACCTCCGGGCAGTCCGTCAGCACCGAACAGGCGTCGAAGCCGCGGGTGATGGAGTCACCGACGGCGGCCACCGACCCCGGTCTGCGGTCCCAGAGCGGGCCCGGCTTGGCGGGCGGCCGCTGCTTTTCGGCCGCCGCCCCCTTCGTCGTCCCGTCCCGGCCGGCGTCGCAGCCGGCCAGAGCGGCCGTGCCGAGCAACGAGACGGCCGTCAGGACGGCGGCCGCGGTACGCGAACGGTGGCGGGCGGAACGATCCTGCATCCCTTGGCTCCCCTCGGTTATGCCCCCGGCAACCCCTCGTGGCACCGGTCGGAAGGCCCGGCCGCCCTGCAGGGTGAAAGCTGAGCGAATGATGGGCCCGGGACCGACGGTACGTCACACCTCGGGCGCCGCCGCGCGGTAGCTTTTCCTCGTCGAACCAGCGGCGCTTCCCCTCACCCGGCTCTATTCGGGTGGCTTTCTGTAAATCACATCACGTCACATACTGTCCCTTTTCAGGAGATTCACCCCGATGCTGTTTACTGATGACAACCTCGGGAACCGGCCGAGAAGAGACGGTACGGGCGCGAGGCCGCTGGGTAAGGCGAACTTCGTCCCACACTGGAGGTCCCGGTGACGACACGTGGAGTTCTGTACGTTCACTCCGCACCGCGCGCGCTCTGCCCCCATGTCGAATGGGCGGTGGCGGGTGTCCTCGGTGTGCGGGTCCAGCTGGACTGGATCAGACAGCCGGCCGCGCCCGGTACCTGGCGGTCCGAGTTCTCCTGGCAGGCCAGGCCCGGCACGGCGTCGAAGCTGGCCTCCGCGCTGCGCGGCTGGGATCTGCTGCGCTTCGAGGTGACGGCTGAGCCGAGTCCCACGTCGGAGGGCGAGCGCTACAGCTCCACGCCCGAACTGGGCATCTTCCACGCCGTCACCGGCATGCACGGCGACATTCTGGTGCCCGAGGACCGGTTGCGGGCGGCGCTGGCGCGGTCGGTGCGGGGCGAGACCGACCTGGAGGCCGAGATCGCCAAGCTGCTCGGCAAGCCGTGGGACGACGAGTTGGAGTCCTTCCGCCACGCGGGAGAGGGCGCGCCGGTGCGGTGGCTGCACCAGGTGGTGTGAGCCCGTGACCGGGGGCGCTGCCCGGGGGGCTCCGCCCCGGACCTCCGCTCCTCAAACGCCGGCGAGGCTGAAATTCACCCTGCATCCGGCAAATCCAAGCTGAACCCGGCAAAATCAAGCCCCTCCGGCGATTGAGGAGCGGGGGTCCGGGGGCAGCGCCCCCTGAAACGCCCCGCGCCTCAAGCGCTGGATTTCACGGCCGAAGCCCGCCTCCCCACTCGGGGAGGCGGGCTTCGGCGTGGATACCGGGCCGCGGACCGCAGGTCAGACGCTGCGGAACGCCAGGACCACGTTGTGACCGCCGAACCCGAACGAGTTGTTGATCGCGGCGATCGACCCCTCCGGCAGCGGCCGGGGCTCATCGCGCACGATGTCTGCCTCCACCGCCTCGTCGAGGTGCTCCACGTTGATCGTCGGCGGAGCCATCCGGTGGTGCAGCGCCAGGACCGTCGCGACGGTCTCGATGCCGCCCGCGCCACCGAGGAGGTGACCGGTCATCGACTTCGTCGCGGAGATCGCGACATGGTCGAGGTCGTCGCCCAGAACCTTGCGCAGAGCCTTCAGCTCCGCGACATCGCCCTGCGGCGTCGACGTGGCGTGCGCGTTGAGGTGCACGACCTCGGACGGCTTGAGGTCCGTCTGGTCCAGCAGGTTCTGCATCGCGGCGGCGATGCCACGACCGGTCGGCTCGGGCTGCGCGATGTGGTGGGCGTCAGCGGACAGACCCTGGCCCAGCACCTCGCAGTAGACCTTGGCGCCACGCGCGGCGGCGTGCTCCGCGGACTCCAGGACGACGACCCCGGCACCCTCGCCGAGGACGAAGCCGTCACGGCCCGTGTCGTACGGACGGGAGGCCTTCTCGGGCTCCTCGTTGTGCTTGGACATCGCCATCATGTTGGCGAACGCGGCGATCGGCAGCGGGTGGATCGCCGCCTCGGTGCCACCGGCGAGGACCACATCGGCACGGCCGGTGCGGATCATCTCGACGGCGTACCCGATCGCCTCCGCGCCCGAGGCGCAGGCGGAGACCGGAGTGTGCACACCGGCCTGGGCGTTGACCTCCAGGCCGACGTTGGCGGCCGGGCCGTTGGGCATGAGCATGGGCACGGTGTGCGGGGAGACGCGGCGTACGCCCTTCTCCTTGAGCACGTCGTACTGGTCGAGCAGGGTGATCACGCCGCCGATACCGGAGGCGATGACCGAGCCCAGCCGCTCGGGCTGGATCGTGTCGTCCTCACCGGCCTTGCCGGTGAAGCCGGCGTCCGCCCATGCCTCGCGGGCCGCGATCAGCGCGAACTGCGCCGAGCGGTCCAGCTTGCGGGCGAGCGGGCGGGGCAGGACGTCGCCCGGGTCGACGGCCGCGATCGCGGCGATCCGGACGGGCAATTCGGCGAAACGTTCGCCCTCGAGAGGCTTGACGCCGGAACGACCGGCCATCAGACCTTCCCAGGTCGACGCCGAGTCGCCACCCAGCGGAGTGGTTGCGCCGATACCGGTGACGACCACGGTGCGATTGGTCGAGTTCACTGGAAAATCTTCTCCACGTGTAGAGGGTCGTGAATCAGCGGCGCCACCGCCGGGTGGCGACACAGGAGCCGGCCTGATCAGGCCTGGTGCTTGAGGATGTAGTCGGCAGCGTCGCCGACCGTCTTGAGGTTCTTGACGTCCTCGTCGGGGATCTTGACGTCGAAGCGCTCCTCGGCGGCGACGACGACCTCGACCATGGACAGCGAGTCGACGTCCAGGTCGTCGGTGAAGGACTTGTCCAGCTGGACGTCCTCGACCGGGATACCGGCGATCTCGTTGACGATCTCGGCGAGACCGGTGACGATCTCTTCCTGAGTGGCGGCCATGTTGGCGCTCCTTCGGTGTTTATCTGCAGGGTTCGGGCGTCCGGGCCGAAAGGCCTGGTGTGCCTAGGGGAGGGTAACGACCGTCGCGGCGTAGACGAGACCCGCCCCGAAGCCGATGACGAGCGCGGTGTCGCCGCTCTTCGCCTGACCGGTCGCCAGAAGCCGCTCCATAGCGAGCGGAATCGAGGCGGCGGAGGTGTTGCCGGTGGTCTCCACGTCACGGGCGACCGTGACGTTCTCCGGCAGCTTCAGGGTCTTCACCATCGAGTCGATGATCCGCATGTTGGCCTGGTGCGGAATGAAGACGTCCAGGTCTTTCGGTGCGATCCCGGCCGCGTCCAGCGCCTGCTGGGCGACCTTCGCCATCTCGAAGACGGCCCAGCGGAAGACCGCCTGGCCCTCCTGCGTGATGGCCGGGAACTTCTCCGGGCGCTCGGCGTGGAACTCGTCCCACGCCACGGTCTGCTTGATCGTCTCGGACTTGTCGCCCTCGGAGCCCCAGACGGTGGGGCCTATGGCCGGCACCTTGGAGGGGCCGACGACGACCGCGCCGGCGCCGTCGCCGAAGAGGAAGGCCGTCGCGCGGTCCTCCTTGTCGGTGAGGTCGCTGAGCCGCTCCACGCCGATGACGAGAACGTACTCCGCCGACCCTTCGACGATCATGCCCTTGGCGAGGGTCAGTCCGTAGCCGAAGCCCGCGCAGCCGGCCGAGATGTCGAAGGCGGCGGGCTTGCCCGCGCCGATCTTGTGGGCGATCTCGGTCGCGATGGCCGGGGTCTGCTTGAAGTGCGAGACGGTGGAGACGATCACGGCGCCGATCTGCTCGGGCGTGATCCCGGCGTCGGCGATGGCCTTCCCTGACGCCTCCACGGACATCGCCGCCACGGTCTCCTCCTCGGAGGCCCAGTGGCGGGTGGCGATGCCGGAGCGCGAGCGGATCCACTCGTCGGACGAGTCGATCGTCTCGAGGATCACCTCGTTGGGCACGACACGGGTCGGACGGTAGCCGCCGACACCCATGATGCGTGCGTACGGGGCGCCCTGACTGGGCTTGATCTTCGACATGCTCTCGGGCTCCTTAGGCGCCCGCGTGCTCGGAGATGAGCGCGCGGGCCGCGTCGAGGTCGTCAGGGGTCTTGAGCGCGAGGGTCTGCACACCGGGCATCGCGCGCTTGGCGAGACCCGTGAGGGTGCCGCCGGGGCACGCCTCGATGAGAGCCGTGACGCCCATCTCCTTGAAGGTCTCCATGCACAGATCCCAGCGGACCGGGTTGGCCACCTGGCCGACCAGCCGCGAGATGACCTCGTCGCCGATGGCCACGGGCTTCCCGTCGGCGTTCGAGACATATGTCACGGCCGGGTCGGTGATCTTCAGCGCCAGGGCGGCCTCGCGCAGCCGGTCGACGGCGGGCGCCATGTGGTGCGTGTGGAAGGCGCCGGCGACCTTGAGGGGCACCACGCGGCGTACGCCCTCGGGCTTGTCCTCGGTCAGCGCGGCGATCTGCGCGGCGGTGCCGGCGGCGACGATCTGGCCGCCACCGTTGACGTTGGCCGGGGTCAGTCCGAGCTTCTCCAGGTGCGGGACCGTCACCTCGGGATCGCCGCCGAGCAGCGCCGCCATGCCGGTCTCGGTGACCGCCGCGGCGTCGGCCATGGCGAGCCCACGGGTACGTACGAGACGGAGTGCGGCCTCGTCGCCGATGACTCCGGCCAGGGCGGCTGCGGTGATCTCCCCCACGCTGTGACCTGCGACGACGTCGGGCGACGCGTTGAGCGCGGCGGCGGACAGCAGACCGGCGGCGACCAGCAGCGGCTGCGCCACCGCAGTGTCACGGATCGCCTCGGCGTCGGCCTCGGTGCCGTAGTGGGCGAGGTCGAGCCCGATGGCGTCGGACCAGGCCGCGATGCGGTCGGCGGCACCGGGGAGTTCGAGCCAGGGAGTCAGGAAGCCTGGCGTCTGAGCGCCTTGGCCGGGAGCGACGAGTACGAGCACCCTCACACTCTCTCTTGTGGACGGTCCGGAACACCCGTGGGGACAGGGACGAAGAACCGTATGGGGAATTGTTGATGTCCGACAAAAGTCTAGGACTGCGGATCTCTCGCGGCCAAGCGCCCCAGAATCAGGGCGATTCGCAGAGTGAACGCCGAGCGGACATCGGAAGGCGACCATCCGGTGACGTCAGTCACACGTCGGAGCCGGTAGCGCACGGTGTTGGGGTGGACGAAGAGCATCCTGGCCGCACCCTCCAGGCTGCTCGCCTGCTCCAGATACACACTCAGCGTCTCCAGGAGCGCAGAACCCGCTTCTTCCAGCGGTCTGTAGATCTCCTCCACCAATTGGTCCCGTGCGGCAGGGTCGCCCGCCATCGCGCGCTCCGGCAGCAGATCGTCGGCCAGCACCGGTCGCGGGGCGTCCTGCCAGGCACTGCACGCCCTGAGCCCGGCGGCCGCCGCCTGTGCGGACCGGGTGGCCGCCAGCAGGTCGGGCACCACGGGCCCGGCAACGACCGGACCTGCGGCGTACGGCCCGATCAGGGCCTTCGCGACCTGCAGCGGGTTGTCGCTGCCACCCGCGATGACGACCAGCCGGTTGCCGAGCACCCCGGTCAGGACCTGGAGCTTCGCGTGCCGGGCGGCCCGCCGGATCGCCTCCACCGTCAGTTCGCTGTCGCCGTCCGGGGCCGTACCGAGCAGCACACACACGTGCTCGGGGGAGTTCCAGCCGAGCGCCGCGGCGCGTGACACGGCGCCCTCGTCGGCCTCGCCGGACAGCACCGCGTTCACCACCAGCGATTCCAGCCGGGCGTCCCAGGCGCCGCGGGCCTCGGCGGCCTGCGCGTACACCTGGGCGGTCGCGAAGGCGATCTCCCGCGCGTAGACGAGCAGCGCCTCCCGCAGCACCGACTCGTCGCCGGGCGCGGCGACCTCCTCGATCGCGGCCTCCATGACCTCGATCGTCGTACGCACCATCTCGACGGTCTGCCGCAGGGTGATCGCCCGGGTCAGCTCGCGCGGAGCCGTACCGAACACATCGGTGGAGATGGCCTGCGGGGTCTCCGGATGCCGGAACCACTCGGTGAACGCCGCGATCCCGGCCTGGGCCACCAGGCCGATCCAGGACCGGTTCTCCGGTGGCATCGCCCGGTACCACGGCAGTGACTCGTCCATGCGGGCGATCGCATTGGCGGCCAGCCGGCCGGAGGACTGCTCCAGCCGTTTCAGGGTCGCGGCATGCAGGTGGGCGGCGTTCGCAGCGGGCTGCTCAGGATCGGGTCGGGGCACGAACACAAGACTGCCTTATCCGGCCGCGTGCACGGAGGGCCGGGGCGGTGGCGGGTCGTACTGCCGGGTAGCGGCCGGGGGTCCGGGCGTGCCCCGGCAGGGCTACCGTGGGCGGGTGATTTCCGTACACCGCGCCGAAGACCGCTTCCTGGGCGGGGACCGGGCCGCCGGCGTCCTGTCCCGGCACGCCTTCTCCTTCGGCAGCTTCTACGACCCGGACAATCTGCGCTTCGGCGCGATCCTGGCGTGCAACTCGGAACGGCTGGCGCCCGGCGCGGGCTTCGACGAACACCCCCACAGCCACACGGAGATCGTCACCTGGGTCGTCGAGGGCGAGCTGACCCACCGCGATTCGGCCGGGCACGCCACGGTCGTACGGGCCGGGGACCTCCAGCACCTCAGCGCGGCGGCCGGGGTGCGTCACGTCGAGCGCAACGACGGAGACGGTCCACTGACGTTCATTCAGATGTGGCTGGCACCGCTCGAACCGGGCGGCGAACCCTCGTACACGATCGTTCCCGGCATCGCCGACTCCACTCCGTACGCCCTCCCGGAAGCGGGCGCCATGCTGCATGTGCACAGGCTGGCCGCGGGCGAGCGCACGGCGGTGCCGGGCGCGGCGCGGGTGTACGTCCATGTGGTGGCCGGGGGCGTACGGCTCGGCGACGAGGAGCTGGAGGCGGGCGACTCGGTGCGGATCACCGGGGAGGAGGGGCTGGAGCTGCTGGCGGCCGGGACGGCCGAGGTGCTGATCTGGGAACTGTCGGCCTGAGCCACCGGCCTGGGCATCGGCCTCGGCTATCGACCGGTGTCCCGGCGCCACATCGACCACATCGGCGGCCCCGCCCGGAACGTCATCTCCTCCTGCACCGCGAAGCCGTGGCGCCGGTAGAAGGTCAGATTGCGGCGGTTGCTCGACTCCAGGAAAACCGGCCGCCCGTCCGCGTCCGCCTGCGCCAGCAACCCGCCGAGCACCTGCGACCCGCGCCCGGTACCGCGCGCGTCCGCGTGGGTGCCGATGTACTCGACGTACCAGTGCGAGGGGTCGGCCGGGTGGCGGTGCTCCAGTGCGAGCAACCGCATTCCGGTCCTGGGCAGCTGGGCCCGCCCCGCCCGCAGGAGCGTGCCCGCGTTGCGCAGCAGATAGCTCACCGGCAGCTTCCACTTCCCGGGCTCCGCCCACACCGCCGCCACCGTGCGCTCCGGATCGGTCCACACCCGGCCCGCCGGGACCTGCTGCGCCAGATGCGCGGTGAACAGCAGCCGCAGCCTCCGGTCCCGGTCGTGCGGCATCAGCCAGGACCAGACGGGGTCCTCGGCGTAGGCGCTGGCGAGTACGGAGGCGAGCGCCGGGACGTCGGAGGCGGCAGCGCGGACTATGTCGGCCATGGGCGAGGAGAGTAGCGGTTCCCCGGGCCGCGGACACGGGCGTCGACGGACATCCGCCGACCGTGTGCCGCGGCGCCGGTCCCTCGGGCCGCGAGCATCGCGTCCGTTAACGGCGGCCACACCTCCCTGCCCATGGCCCGAGGCCCGGTCGGTGAGCGCGGCACAGGCCGCCTCTGCACGATTCCCGCCGGTGACGCCGCCCTACGAGGGCCTCCCCATCCCCCGAGTGAGTGCTTTCTCGCCCGCCACGGGAACCGGGAGCGGTGGACCCGGGATCCTCAACTACGGGGACAGAGCGGTCCATTCGGATTCCTGCTCCCTGTGGAATCACGGCAAATCGGGGGGCAGGATGCTGCGTTTACATTTCACGGACGCCGACCTGGCGAAGGTCTGGGTCGCGTCGGGTCCGGACCCGCTCTGGGAGACGGTCCTCGGGGTGCAACTGCTGTCACGGCACGGTCCGCGTTCCTTCGGCGAGTGGCGGCGGCGGGCCCGTACGGAGCTCCAGCGCAAGGGCGCCGACGGCCCGGCCCGGCTGGTGGGCGCCGTGGCGCCACCGGCGAGCTATTTCCCGGACTTCCTGACACCTGCCGAAGGCGGTCACGGGTTGTCGGCGGGTCTGGACGCACTGCGGGCCACGCCGTCGGCCCGACTGCGCCGGGAGCTGGCGCTCACGGCGCGCACCCGGCGCCTGCCGCGCTGGTTCGCCGGCCTCGCCGCCGGTGAGCGGAGCCATCTCGACGAACTGACCGATGCCATCCGGCGTGTGCACGACACCGTCATCCGCCCGGACTGGACGTGTGTGGCCGCGACGGTCCAGGCCGACCGGATGGTGCGGGCGCGGGCCCTGTGCGACGGAGGCGTTGCCGGGCTGCTGGAGTCGCTGCGACCCGCACTGGACTGGCGGCCTCCGACGCTGTACGTGCGCTACCCCGAGGGCCGCGACATCCACCTCGACGGCCGGGGCCTCTGCCTCATCCCCTCCTTCTTCTGCCACAGCAGCCCGGTCGCACTGGCCGACCCGACCCTGCCGCAGGTGCTCGTCTACCCGATCGCGCGGACGGAGGGCCCCGACGTGTCACCGGTCGGCGCGGACCGGCGGCGGAAGCAGCTCGCGGGACTTCTCGGCCGCACCCGCGCGCGCGTGCTGACCGCACTTCAGAACTCTGCCACGACCGGCGAGTTGGCGCGCATGCTGCACATCTCCGCAGCCTCGGCGAGCGAGCACGTCCGCGCACTGCGGGAGGCCGGACTCGTCCACGGCAACCGGGTGGGCGGGCGCCTCATCCACAGCCTCACCCCGCTCGGAACGGCCTTGCTGCACGGCGACCCGCACCGCCCCGGCCCGGCCTGAGCAGCAGAATTCGGCCCTGCCCGAACGCCGTCGTCACACGGCACGCACCGAGCCGATGCTGGTACGGCAGCCGCGGGGGTGACGACCAGGCAGAAGGTGGCCCCCGCCGCCGCACCGAGTAACACAGGCTCGCTGTGCCACCGTTCAGGTCGGTGGTGCGGCACGGGGGAAGGAAACCCAATCATGAACACGGCAGTCACGGAGAACCGGGCGGGCGCTTCGCGCCGCCGCGTACGGCTCGCCGCCGCGGCGGTCGCCGCGCTGGCCACGGTCGGCATCCTCGTCCCGGCGGGCAGCGCCGCGGCTCAGTACCCGACGTCCGACCGTGTGATCCCGACCAGCAAGACGTTGTCGGCGTACAAGTTCCAGAAGCAGAAGGAGGACTACTACTGCGGCCCGGCCGCCACCCGTCTCGCGCTGACCCAGCGGGGCAAGAAGGTCAGCCAGAAGACCCTGGCGGGTGACCTGAAGGTCGAGCAGAACGGCCAGCAGACCGACAACATCGGCCTGGTGACCAAGGTCCTCAACAAGCGCCTGAAGGGCTCCCCGTACAAGAACAGGTGGATCCCGGGCAACGACGCCACGTCGGCCCAGGTCAAGCGTCTGAAGAAGGACATCAAGGACAACATCAACAACGGCTACGCCATCGTGGCCAACGTCTACGGCACGGCGTACGACACCAAGGGCAGGCAGCACGCGTACAACCAGGGCCACTACCTCACCGTGGTCGGCTACGCCAAGCACGGTGACCACGCCGTCATCGAGGACATCGCGATTAAGTCCTCCAGTCGGCACCGGTACACGATGACCACGAAGAAGCTGGCGACGTGGATCGCGTCGAAGGGCTACTCCGCGTAGCGCCGCAGCCGGTCACGGGGGAACAGAAGGGGCTCGGGACGACCACCGGTCGTCCCGAGCCCCCTCCGCCGTACGAGCTTCCGGCGACCTCAGAGCCCGTCCACGAAGGTCTGCCAGGCGTTTGCCCCGACGATGAGGACGGGCCCTTCCGGGTTCTTGCTGTCGCGCACGGGGACGGCGCAATGGAGGCCGTCGACCACCTCGACGCAGTCGCCGCCGGTGTTTCCGCTGTAGCTGGACTTACGCCAGGCCGCACCGCCGGTGACGGTGCACTCCACGCATTCGCCGCCGGTGCTTCCGCTGTAGCTGGACTTACGCCACCGCGCGTTCTTCAGCTCGGGACCGGTCTTCATATCGCTCCTCCATCACGCGGGTGATCAGAGCCGCGGAATCCTCGACGGAGAGGGCGGCGGCTTGCAAGCGAGCGTAACGGAGCGAGGACTCCCTGACCGTGTCGGGGTTGGCCGTCATATGGCCGGAGACGATGTCCTCCGTGTAGACGATGTCGGGGTCGTCGTCGAAGCGCATCGTGGTGAACGAGCCGTCGAGGCTGGCGTGTTCACCGGCCGCGAAGGGCAGTACCTGGATCTGCATCCAGCGGTGATCGGCGACGTCCAACAGCCGCTGGAGTTGCTTCCGCATGACCTCGCGGCCCCCGATCGGCCGGTGCAGCACGGCCTCGTCGAGAACGGCCCAGGCGAGCGGCGGCCGTTCCCGCTCCAGGATCCGCTGGCGCTCCATCCGGGCCGCCAGCAGGTTTTCGAGGTCGTCCGGCATACCGGTGGCCAGCACCGCCCGCGCATAATCCTCCGTCTGCAACAGCCCGTACACCAACTGCGCCTGGTACGTGGAGATGTACGCCGCACGGGCCTCCATGTCCGCGTACGGCTGGAACCACGTCGGCAGCTGGCTGCGCAGGACCAGGCCGACGAGGCGCGAGAACACGCCGCCCGTACCGAGTGCCGCGTCCACCCGCTCGGAGAAGTCGCGGGTGGGGATCTTCTTCGTGGTCTCGATCTGGCCGATCAGGGAGCCGGTGCAGAAGATGATGTCGCCGAGCTGGCCCTGCTTGAGGTTGTTGGCCTCTCTCTGGCGGCGCAGCTCCCAGCCGTAGTAGTCCAACGGGGAAGCGCTGGGGTCGAGCGACTGGATGTTGGCCACGGCGGGCACCTCCGGCATTCAACGCCTCGCGGCGTTCGTTTCCATACGTAGCCGAGAGTAATCACGTCGCTGCACTCTGGTGACATGAATCACGTAATTGATCCGCAGGCCGACGATCTGCTGGAGGCGACCTACCGCGCCGACTTCGCGATGGGCGAGCACTCGGCCCGGCATCTGCGCCACATCCTGCGCCTCTACCTCACCGCCTGGGGGCTCCTCGACGTGGCCGATGCGGCCGAGTTGGCGCTCACCGAGCTGATCGCCAATGTCGTACGGCATGTCCCCGGCCATCGCTGCCAGACGTTCATCTTCCTGCTCCCGGCCGGGGGTGTGCGCGTCGAGGTGGCGGATGCCTCCCCGGAACTGCCCCGCGCGGTCATGGGTGATGTGTTTGACGAGGGCGGGCGAGGGCTGATGCTGGTCGATGCCGTCACCGACGGCTGGGGCGTGGAGCCGCGCCGCGACGGCCGCGGCAAGACGGTGTGGTTCGAGTGCCTGGCCGCAAAAGCGGCCGACGGGTGACCTCTCTCAGCGGCCGGAGCCGAGCTCCGCAAGCACCGCGTCCGTGAACGCCGGCCACACCTCGACCGCCCACGGGCCGAAGGCCCGGTCGGTGAGCGCGACGCACGCCGCGCCCGCCACCGGGTCGATCCACAGGAAGGTCCCGGACTGCCCGAAGTGCCCGAAGGTCGCCGGGGACGAGGAACTGCCCGTCCAATGCGGCGACTTGTGGTCCCGGATCTCGAAGCCGAGCCCCCAGTCGTTGGGATTCTGGTGGCCGTAGCCCGGCAGCACACCCTTCAGGCCGGGGTGGACGACGGTCTGCGCGGCCAGCACCGTGCGCGGGTCGAGCAGCCGCGGCGCCTGTACCTCCGCCGCGAACCGCACCAGGTCGTCGACGGTGGACACACCGTCCTTGGCGGGCGAGCCGTCCACCGTGGTGGACGTCATCCCCAGCGGCTCCAGCACCGCCTGGCGCACGTATTCCGGGAACGGGATGTCGGTGGCCTTGGCTATGTGGTCGCCGAGGACCTCGAAGCCCGCGTTGGAGTAGAGCCGCCGGGTGCCGGGTGCGGCCGTCGTCCGGTGCTCGTCGAAGGCGAGGCCACTGGTGTGCGCGAGCAGATGCCGGACGGTGGAACCCTCGGGCCCGGCCGGCTCGTCGAGCTCGACCGCGCCCTCCTCGTACGCCACGAGCGCCGCGTAGGCCGCGATCGGCTTGGTGACGGAGGCGAGCGGAAAACGGTGCGAGGTCGGGCCGTGCGTACCGACGACGGATCCGTCCGCTCGTACGACGGCCGCCGCCGCGGTGGGGACGGGCCAGTTGTCGATCATCGCCAGGCTCTGCATACGTATGAGCCTAAAGGGCCGTCCTGCACGGCTCGGAGGGGGTCGTCCGGCCGCCGCCGAAACCCGTCGCCGTTTGCGCTTGCTTCGAGTGCACTCCAAGGTTCTAGCGTGGAGGTCATGACGGTGATGGAGAGCACTTCCGTAACGACGGACGCATGCGCATCGGCACCCAGGGCGCATCCGCGCCCCGAGGGCCAGGACCGCTACACCATCAGTGAGGTCGCCGCCTTCACCGGGCTCACCGCGCACACCCTGCGCTGGTACGAGCGGATCGGGCTGATGCCGCACGTCGACCGTTCGCACACCGGCCAGCGCCGCTTCACCAACCGTGATCTGGACTGGCTGGTCTTCGTCGGCAAGCTGCGGCTGACCGGAATGCCGGTCGCCGACATGGTCCGGTACGCGGAGCTGCTGCGCGAGGGCGAGCACACCTTCGAGGAACGGCAGGAGCTGCTGGAGGCGACCCGCCGCGACGTGAAGACGCGGATCACGGAGCTCCAGGACACCCTCGCCGTCCTCGACCACAAGATCGACTTCTATGCGAGTGCCCGACGGGCGCCGGAAAGGCCCTGTGCCTGATGACTGACAACAAGATCACCACCGTGGAGCTCGGAAACGGCGGCCCGCAGGTCGGCGTCCAGGGACTCGGCTGCATGGGCATGAGCGAGTTCTACGGGGACACCGATGAGTCCTCGGCGCGCGAGACGCTGGAGACGGCGCTGACGGCGGGTGTCACCCTCTTCGACACCGCCGATGTCTACGGGAGCGGCGCCAACGAGAGGTTTCTCGCCCCGTTCGTCGGAGCGCACCGCGACGAGATCACGCTCGCCACGAAGTTCGCCATCGAGCGGAAGGACGACGACCCGCAGTACCGGGGCGTGCGCAACGACTCCGCGTACATCCGCCAGGCCGTCGAGGACAGTCTTCGTCGCTTGAACACCGACGTCATCGACCTGTACTACATGCACCGCCGTGACCCGGCCGTTCCGCTGGCCGAGTCCGTCGGCGCGATGGCCGAGCTGGTTCAGCAGGGCAAGGTCAAGCAGCTCGGGCTGAGCGAGGTGACCGGCGCGGAGCTGCGCGAGGCGTACGCCGTGCACCCGATCGCCGCCCTGCAGTCCGAGTGGTCGCTCTTCAGCCGGGACGTCGAGCGCAGCGCCGTGCCCGCCGCGGTCGAGCTCGGTGTGACCTTCGTGCCGTACTCCCCGCTCGGCCGCGGCTTCCTGACCGGGGCGTTCACGGACGCGGCCAAGGACCTGTCGAAGGGCGACTTCCGCCAGTTCCAGCCGCGCTTCACGGGCGACAACGCGAAGACGAACGCCGCCCTGCTGGAGCCCGTCCACAAGATCGCGGCGGCGCACGGGGCGTCGGCCGCGCAGGTGGCGCTCGCCTGGGTGCAGCAGCGGGCCCAGGTGCACGGTCTGACCGTGGTGCCGATCCCGGGCACCCGCAAGAGCAGCCGGCTGCTGGAGAACGTGGCCGCCACCCGGCTCACGCTGACCGCCGAGGAGCTGGCACTGCTGGAGCCGATCGCGGGGCGGGTGGCGGGGGACCGGTACCCGGACATGAGCTCGACGTCCGCCGCGCGCGAGTAACCGGCCGCCCGGGGCTCACCGCGCCCGCGTCCCGGGGCTCACCGCGCCCTCCGTCCGGAGCTCACCGCGCTTTCCCCTCGGTGATTGCGGCGAGGGCGCGGAGCGAGTCCGTGCCCGGGACGAAGTAGCCGGTGTGCCCGCGGGCGTCGTCGGCCGGGACGCGGCGTGCGCCGAACTCCGGGGCAGCGGGGTCGGGGCCGTGGCCGAGCCCGGCCACCTCGACGTTCGGCACGTCGTCGATCCAGTCCGTGGCGTCCTTGGCGGCCCAGACCCGGGCGGTGGTGTGCAGATCCGCGACGTCGTCGGCGCGCATCCCGGGCGAGCCGAGGACGACCAGGTCCGCGGCGCGCAGTCGGGGTGCGGCGAGTCCGCACACGACGGAGCCGTAGCTGTGGCAGAACACGGCGGGCGCGGGCACGCCGTCGGCGGCCAGCCCGTCCGCGAACCGGGTCAGCCGGCCCCCGCCTCGGCGAGCGAGCCGGTCGCGGCATCGATGCCGACGCCCACGGGAGTGGTGTACCCGGCCCAGGCGACGACGGCGCTGTCGCGTCCGGTCTTTGCATACAGGGCCTTCGCCATGCCGGCCGGAGTGCCGTACACATCGTTCGTACGGTCGAAGGTCCCGGCGTCGATGTCCGAGCCCGGCACCACGACCGCGATATGGCGCGCGGTACGCAGGTCGCCGAAGACCTCGGCGACCTGGCCGCGTCCGCGTGGGTCGAACGCGAGGATCTGCCGCCTCTGGGCCTCTTTGAGATGCGCGTACCGGGGATCGTGACTGGCTTGCAGGGAAAGGGCGTTGGCCTGGTAACGCAGCTCGACCGGAGCGCCGTCCAGGTTGCCGACGACGAGCGGGTGGCGTACGACCAGGGCCTGTTGCTGCGCGGCGCTCAACCCCCGGAAGAATGCGGCGACTTCTGCCGGTGTGCTCCGCCCGGGATCGGGCAGCTCCCAACCCAGCGCATGATCGGCGCGCCAGGCCGCCGTGCCCGGGGGCGGCCCGGTGAGGGCCTGCTGCGCATTCCCGGACGCCCAGCCGGCCGTCCCCGCCGCCATGGTGGTGGCCATCGCGACGGCGACCAGGGTCCTCGCGTAACGGCGCATCCCGTCGTCCTCCCTCTCCGGCTGATCCGGCTGTTCCGGCTCCCGCACGCCGTTCGGCGCGACGGAGCGGAAGGTAGGGAGAGGGTGGGTCCGAGGGCGTCACACCAGGGGGCCAAGTGCCAGGTCATACCGGGGTAGGGAGCGGAGTATGGGCTCCGGGCAAACGGGTACCAGAGGATCCGAACGCCTGCCGGTTCGGCCCCCCCGGGGCGACATGCAGGATGACTGGCAGCGGCTAATACGGTGAGGTGGGTCGGCTCTGGCAGCCTTCTCTGTGCCAGGAGTTCGGCGTTGTGGCAGGTGACGGCATCGGTCTACCTCTGATCTTGGCCAGTGCTCCGCCCTTCAGGACTCTGCTGAGGAATGCGTGATTCGGGCAGGGCTGGGTCGTTGGTCCTCCACGACTGTTGTGGTCGTGGGCGGGAGGGCCGAGAGAGATGTCGCTGGAGCCACGGGCTGATCGTGGGGTGCCGGAGCTGACGGCCCGGGTGGTGCGGGCAGCGTTCCCGAAGGGGACGATGGCGGTGCGGATCCGGGAGGCGTTGGGTCCGCACCCTCACCCCTCGCCCGGCACCACCACTCCCGCCTCGTACGCGAAGATCACCGCCTGTGCCCGGTCCCGCAGATCCAGCTTCGCCAGCACCCGCCCGATGTGCGTCTTCACCGTCTGCTCGGCCAGCACCAGCCGCCCCGCGATCTCCTGGTTGGACAGGCCCCGCGCGATCAGCTCCAGCACCTCCGTCTCGCGCGGAGTCAGCCCGTTCAGCCGCAACGCCTGCCCGCTCCGGGCGGCCCCGGACGGCCCCTGCCGGGCGAAGTCCGCGATCAGGCGGCGCGTCACGGACGGTGCGAGCAGCGCCTCGCCCGCCGCGACCACCCGCACCGCCGAGATCAGATCCGCCGGCGGCGCGTCCTTCAGCAGGAAACCGGACGCCCCGGCGCGCAGCGCCTCGTACACGTAGTCGTCCACGTCGAACGTGGTGAGCATCAGCACCTTGGGCAGGTGCACCACCCCCACCGGTGGGTTCAACAGCTCGCGGGCCGCCGCCAGGCCGTCCATCTCGGGCATCCGGACATCCATCAGAACCACGTCCGGGTGGACGCTCCGGCTGACATCGACGCCCTGGCGCCCGTCCGGCGCCTCGCCGACCACGTCGATGTCGCTCTGTGCCGCGAGCAGTGCCGCGAACCCCGCCCGCACCATGGCCTGGTCGTCGACGATGATCACGCGGATGGTCAAGAGTCCTCCGAGGTCGGGGGCGGAACGGGGGCGAGCGGCAGCCGCGCCGCCACCCGGAAGCCGCCGTCGGGCAGGGGGCCGGTGTCCAGCGTGCCGCCCGTCAACCGTACGCGTTCCCGCATGCCGACCAGGCCGTGCCCGGTCCCGGTCGTCTCCAGCGGCGAACCGGGCTGCTCCGCCCGGTCGTTGACCACCAGCACGGTCAGGTGCTCGCCGTCGGACGTGATCGACACCCGGGTCCGCGCTCCGGGAGCGTGCCGGACCACGTTCGCCAGGGCCTCCTGCACGATCCGGTACGCCGACAGATCCACCGCCTGCGGTACGTCCGGCAGACCGGCGGCCAGCGACAGCTCGGCCGGCAGCCCCGCCCGTACCGTCGCCTCCACCAGCTGCTGGACCCGGTCGAGCCCCGGCTGCGGCGCGCGCTCGCCCTCCGTACCCTCACTGCGCAGCACCGTCAGCAGCCGCCGCATCTCCGCGAGGGACTCCCGAGCGCTCGCCGCGATCGCACCGAACTCCTCGCGCGCCTCCTCGGGCAGCCCGCTGATCCGGTAGGGCGCGGAATCGGCCTGGACCGTGATCACGGACATGTGGTGCGCGACCACGTCGTGCAGCTCACGGGCGATCCTGGTGCGCTCCTCCAGCAGTGTCCGCCGCGCCCGCTCGGCCTCACTGATGGTCTCCTGCTCGGCGAGCCGACGCTGCGCGTCGCCACGTTCCCGTACTGCCGCACCGATCAGCAGGACCACCGCGCCGAGGATCACGAGCAGCAGCGCGCTGCCGTTGCTGCGGCCCGGGGAGATCAGCTGCAGGATCAGGCTCGCCGCACCCGTCGCCACCCAGACCGCGACCAGGGTCCGCCGGGTCTCGCGCAGCGCCAGCGCGAGCAGCAGGAAGAGATAGCCGATCAGGGTGGGCGGGGGCCATGGCCAGATCTCGTACTCGTGGACCGGATACCCGAGCAGCACGGCCGCGCCCAGGATGTCGGCGGGGAAGACGATCCACCAGGCCTGCAGCGGCCGGTGCGCCAGCATCAGCAGCGGTGCGGCCTGCGCGACGGCCAGAATTCCCGCCAGTCCTCCGATCACGCCGTACTGCTCGGTCAGGACGTTGATCGTGACCGGGATGAAGATCGCGGCGAGGGCGAGGACGACCACGTACGGCAGCAGCCGCTGCCGGTGTTTCGGTGCGTGGGCCAGGAATGGCGTCGCGGGATGGGACGGGTGGGCGAGCCCGTGGGCGATCTCGCGCAGATTGCGCCGGGCGGCGCTCAGCAGGCCGTCGGCGGCGGGTGGAGTGGGCGGCGGGGAAGTGGTCATGGCCCGATCAGCGTAGGGAGCGGACCGGCCCGGTGTCTTCATACCCGGGTTTCGGTCCGCCGCCATGCTTCTCGTACGGGAGTACTACCGGCGGGCCGGACACACCTACAGCTCGGCGAGCAACTGGGCCTTCTTCGCACTGAACTCGTCGTCCGTCACCAGGCCCGCCCGGTGCAGTTCCCCGAGGTGCCGGATCCGCTCCGCGATGTCCGCGGGATCGCGCCGCCCCACGCCTGCCGGTACGGCGGCCGGCGCGGCGGGAGCCGGCTGCTTCCTGCGTACGGATTCCAGTACGGCCGCGGCGAACGGCAGCGACTCGTGCACCGGGCCGTAGCCGAGACCGAAGACCACGGCGGCCGGGTCCTGGTCGGCCCGGGCGGGGCGGGGGGCCATCGGCTGTGCGCTCTGCACCGTGCCTGAACCGAGCCTCGTGACCGGCTCCGTACCCATGCCGAGGCCGGCCCCCGGGCCCGGAGCCGCACCTTCCTGGCCTCTCGGCACCAGCCGCAGATAGCCTTCGAAGGCCTCCGGCGAGCGCCACTCGACGCCGCTCAGCTCCGTCACCGGGAACGTCTGGTCGCCGGCCTTCCACTTCGCCGTGGAGGCACCCGTCCAGAACCACCGGAAGGAGACCCGGTCCCCGTCGAAGCCGGCCCGGCCGTCGTACGCCTTGAACTGCATCGGCGCCTCGGGGGCCGCGACCAGGAACCGGTCGGCGGGCTCGGCGGCGTCGGGACCGAGCAGGGCGCGCAGTTCGTCGGCGTAGTACTCGGCGAGCGTCTCGCGCTCGGCGGGGAGCACCAGCCGGTACGGATCGCAGCCGTCCTTCAGTTGCCCGGCCGCAGCCTCCAGCAACGGGTCGGCACCGGGTCTCGGTACCGCGTGCAGGACCACCGTGCCCCGCTTGCCCGGGGTCAGCGTCACCGATGACAGCGCCGCGTGCGGGACGCGGCGCTCACGCAGGCTCTGGTAGAGCTTCGGCGTGCGTATTCCCCGTTCGAAGCGGATGAGCACGGAGTCGGTGTCGAACTCCCAGGTGGCATGAATTCCGGCCAGCACATCACCCATGTGCCTCATCGTATGCGGCACTTGCCCGCACGTCCCCCCTCGGCGTAAGTCCCGATATGCGGCCGACCACGGCTCGCTGTGTCCGTCAGATCCCCTGGCTGCCGGTGACTCCGTCGTGGCAGGCGCTGTCGGAGTTCGCACAGTTGACCGAGCTGTAGGCCCCCACACCGATTGAGGCGAAGTTGCTGAGGCTCTCGGTGCCCGGCTCGAAATAGCCACTGTGCCCGACCGCGCCGCCCGCCGAGACGATGCGTGCGCCGAAGCCCGGGTCGACCGGATCGGCACCGTGCCCGAGACCGCCCAGCTCCAGGTTCGGTACGTCCTCGATCCAGTCGTCGTGGTCCCGCATCGCCCACACCCTGGCCCCGGTGCGCAGCTGCCCCGCGTTCTCCACCCGCATGCCGGGGCTGCCCGCGACCGCGATGTCGGCGACCCTGGAGGGCAGTTCATGTGCGGCGACACCGCACAGCACCGAGCCGTAGCTGTGGCAGAACAGCGAGATGGGGGCGTCCCCGGGCAGCGCGCCCACCAGAGCGTTCAGCCGCACCGCCCCGCGCTCGGCGAGGTTTCCCAGGGCCGCGTCCATACCGATTCCGGCGGGCGTGGTGTAGTCGGCCCAGGCGATGACGGCGGTACGGATGCCGGGGCGCGCGGCGCGCTCCGCCGCGTACAGCGACTTCGCCATACCGACCGGCGCGGCATTCACCTTGGGGGCGGACCGCTCCAGCGTCAGCAGATTGGTGTCGACGCCGGGCACGATCACGGAGACCCGCTCGGCCCGGTCGAGATCACCGAACACCTCTGCGGCCCGGCCCTTTCCGGACGGGTCGAAGGTGAGGATGTGCCGTCCCTCGGCGAGCATGGCCTGGAAGCGGTTCATCCGGCGGAGCGCCTCGGCGCGGCCGTCGGGGGAGAGCCTGGCGTCGTGCATGCGCTGCCGCTCGACCTTCCGCGCCTGCACCAGGGCCAGCCGGTTGGCGTGGTAGCGCAGGGTGACCGGGGCGCCGTTCAGATTGCCCACGACCAAGGGGTACTTGTCGGCGAGACCGGTGCGCTGCACGGCCGTGAGCGTGGCGAAGAACTGCGCCAGGCGGTGCGGCGGTGCGTCGGCGTCCGGCAGCGCACGACCCGCCACGTGGCCCCGCGCCCAGGAGGCGAGTGCGACGGTGCGTGGCTCGTCGGAGTGTGGGTGACGTACGGCGGTCCAGCCAGTGGTCGCCAGCATCACGAACACAACCGCGACGGCGAGCAGCGCGCGCCATGCGGTGAGCGTGGGGGAGGAGTCGAAGGAAGTCACTTCGGCCCACATTAGGAGACGCGCGACGGCAGCCGTGAAGAGGGTGACGCACATCACCCGGCTGTCGGGAATTCAAGGCGGCTCATTTCACGCTGTGTTGGTGCGGCGCACACACTCGGGCGCGCGGAATGCTCCCGGAGCGTCGCATATGGCCATCGGGGCACGGCGGTTGTGAAGTCGGTCATGCCGCGGCAGTGAGGCGTGCAGCACATCGGACGGAGTTTCCATGTCGCTATCCGGGCCCGGCGCCGGCCCCCGCCCGCCAGTTCCCGGCCAGTGCCGGTCCGAGCTGGTCCAGGTACGCCTCGGTCAGCGCGCGCAACGAGTCCACGCTGGTGTCCCGCCCCTGCCCCCAGAGTTGCCCGGTCACCCGCATCACCCCACAGAACGCGGCCACGGCGACCCTCGGCCGGGGGTCCGTCCTCACGTCGAGCCCCTCGCGCTCGGCGATCAGCTGCGCGATCTGGTTCTCCAGATCCATGCTGCGCCGCAGGTGGGCGGCGAGCAGCGACGGCGTCGACTCGATCATCCGGTACGTGCGCATATGGAGTTCGACCGTGATGATCGCCTCGATCGCCTCACCGATACTGTTCCAGGCGCAGAGGACCGCGCTGCGCAGCGCCTCGAACGGGGCTTCCGAGGCGGGACGCCGGCGCAGCTCCGAGAGGAAGTGCGACTCCACCATCTCCTGGATGGCGAAGGCGGCCTCCTCCTTGCTGGCGAAGTAGCGGAAGAAGGTGCGCTGGGAGACCTCGACGGCGTCGACGATCTCGTCGACGGTGGTCTCCTCGTATCCCTGTCCGGTGAAAAGATCGAGGGCGGCGTGCAGCAGGGCGTCCCGGGTGCGTCGCTTCTTCCGTTCGCGCAGTCCGGTCGGATACACGGCCCGCTGCCCATCGGTCACTGAAGTGGTCCTCTTTCCCCTGCTTTGTCCAGCTCAGCGCACCTGTGAGCTACGTGACAGTTACCGGCTTGTGAAATGGTTTGTCAACTGTCAGCGGCTGACACTAATCTCCCGGGCATGACTAGTCAGACCACCGTCGAAAAGGCGTCGCGGGAGCCGCAGGACACCGCCGTGCCCGCACCTGCCAAGGGGCTGCGCGGCCACCCCTGGCTGACGCTCTTCTCCGTGGCCATCGGCGTGATGATGGTCGCGCTCGACGGCACGATCGTCGCGATCGCCAACCCCGCCATCCAGCAGGACCTGGGCGCCTCGCTCGCCGACGTCCAGTGGATCACCAACGGCTACATGCTCGCCCTCGCGGTCTCCCTGATCACCGCGGGCAAGCTCGGTGACCGGTTCGGCCACCGCCAGACCTTCCTCATAGGTGTCGTCGGCTTCGCCGCGGCATCGGGGGCCATCGGCCTCTCCGACAGCGTCGCACTGGTGATCGTGTTCCGGGTGCTCCAGGGCCTCTTCGGCGCCCTGCTGATGCCCGCCGCGCTCGGCCTGCTGCGCGCCACCTTCCCGGCCGAGAAGCTGAACATGGCGATCGGCATCTGGGGCATGGTGATCGGCGCCTCCACCGCGGGCGGCCCGATCCTCGGCGGTGTGCTCGTCGAGCACGTCAGCTGGCAGTCGGTCTTCTTCATCAACGTGCCGGTCGGTGTGATCGCGCTTCTGCTGGGCCTGGTGATCCTCAAGGACCACCGCGCCAAGAACGCGCCGCGCTCCTTCGACATCGGCGGCATCGTGCTGCTGTCACAGGCGATGTTCTGCCTGATCTGGGCGCTCATCAAGGGCGCCGAGTGGGGCTGGGGCGACTACAAGACGCTCGGCTTCCTGGGCGCCGCCGTGGCCCTGTTCGTGGTCTTCGCCTTCTCCCAGAAGAACGTCAGGGAGCCGCTGATCCCGCTGGCGATGTTCCGGTCCGTGCCGCTGTCCGCGGGCGCGGTCCTGATGGTGCTGATGGCCTTCGCCTTCATGGGCGGGCTGTTCTTCGTCACCTTCTACCTCCAGAACGTGCACGGTCTGAGCCCCGTCGACAGCGGTCTGCACCTGCTGCCGCTGACCGGAATGATGATCGTCGCCTCGCCGCTCGCGGGCGCCATGATCACCAAGTTCGGCCCGCGGGTTCCGCTGGTCGGCGGCATGGTGTGCACGGCGGTCGCCATGTTCGGCATGTCCCAGCTGGAGATCGGCACCAGCACCCTGACCATGTCGATCTGGTTCGGTCTGCTCGGCCTCGGCCTCGCCCCGGTGATGGTCGGCGCCACCGAGGTCATCGTCGGCAACGCCCCGATGGAGCTCTCCGGTGTCGCGGGCGGTCTGCAGCAGGCCGCCATGCAGGTCGGCGGCAGCCTCGGCACGGCGGTGCTGGGCGCGGTCATGGCCTCCCAGGTCGACTCGAAGCTGGCCGACAACTGGACGGCCGCGAAGCTTCCGCCCCTTACGCCGGAGCAACTGGACGCTGCGTCCTCGGCCGTCGAGGTCGGCGTACCGCCGGTGGACGGCAACACTCCGCCGGAGGTCGCGGCGCAGATCGCGGGTGTCGCCCATGACACGTTCGTGTCGGGCATGAGCACGGCGTTCATGGTGGCCGGCATCGTCGCGGTGGTCGCCGCGCTGGTCGCCACGCTCACCAAGCGCGGTGCGAATGCCGAGGCGGGCGCGGGCGCTGGTCACATCTGATCACTCGTCGCGATGCCCCCGAGGCGTCAACACAGTGCGTACAACAGCCCCGTCGGACCGTTCCGGCGGGGCTGTCGCCTATCAGGGTGGTGTGACCCGCAGCCCCTTCCCCAGGCGTCGCCCCGCAGGTCAGGGTGCATGCAACTGATTCGCACCACCACGGGGGTCGATTTCCATGCGTACGACCGTTCTTGCCGCCGCCCTGGCCGCCACCGCCCTGATTCCGCAAGCCGCGGCCCACTCCGCACCCGCCCGGCCCGGGGCCTGTGGAAGCGGTCAGCTCTGTCTCTGGGAGAAGCCGGACTTCACCGGCGCCCGGCAGATCCACGAGCTGTCCACGATCGACATCGAGAGCTGTGTCCCGCTGCCGGCGGGCAGCCAGGTCCAGGCGCTCGCCAACCGCACGGGCCGGCCCGTCACCACGTACCAGTCGGCGGAGTGCGCCGAGACGGGTGAGTTCGAGACCTATCCGGGCGGCGGCACCTGGGTGCCCCGGTCCCCGTACCAGGTCAGGGCCTTCAAGGTCTGGGAGAACTGACCGGACACGCCGAAGGGCGGCGGGACCAGGAGATCCCGCCGCCCTTCAACCGTGGTTCGTCGTGCTTACGCGTCGCCGCCGGCCGCGCCCGGGTCGGCCGCGGTCACATCCAGCAGCTCGTACCGGTCGATCGCCGTCTTCAGCAGCGAACGGTCGATCCGGCCCTCCTTCGCGAGCTCGGTGAGCACCGCGAGGACGATCGACTGCGCGTCGATGTGGAAGAACCGGCGGGCCGCACCACGGGTGTCGGCGAAGCCGAAGCCGTCCGCACCCAGCGACTGGTACGCACCGGGCACCCAGCGCGCGATCTGGTCCGGTACGGAACGCATCCAGTCCGAGACCGCCACGAACGGGCCCTCGGAGCCGGAGAGCTTCCGCGTGACGTACGGGACGCGCTGCTCCTCCTCGGGGTGCAGCAGGTTGTACCGCTCCACGTCCACGGCCTCGCGGCGCAGCTCGTTCCAGGAGGTCGCCGACCAGACGTCCGCCCTGACGTTCCACTCGTCGGCGAGGATCCGCTGAGCCTCCACCGCCCACGGGACCGCCACACCGGACGCCATGATCTGGGCCGGGATCTCGCCCCGCTCGGCGCTCTTGTAGCGGTACACGCCCTTGAGGATGCCTTCGACATCCACGTTCTCGGGCTCGGCCGGGTGCTGGATCGGCTCGTTGTAGACGGTGAGGTAGTAGAAGACATCCTCGTTCTCGTCGGGGGTCCCGCCGTACATCCGCCGCAGACCGTCCTTGACGATGTGCGCGATTTCGTAGCTGAAGGCCGGGTCGTACGCGACACAGCCCGGGTTGGTCGAGGCGAGCAGCTGCGAGTGGCCGTCCGCGTGCTGGAGACCCTCACCGGTCAGCGTCGTACGACCGGCGGTCGCACCCAGCACGAAGCCGCGCGCGAGCTGGTCGGCCATCTGCCAGAACTGGTCGCCGGTGCGCTGGAAACCGAACATCGAGTAGAAGACGTACACCGGGATCAGCGGCTCGCCGTGCGTGGCGTACGCCGAACCCGCGGCGATCAGCGACGCCGTGCAGCCGGCCTCGGAGATGCCGTCGTGCAGCATCTGACCGGTCGGCGACTCCTTGTACGCGAGCAGCAGATCGCGGTCCACCGCCTCGTACTGCTGACCCAGCGGGTTGTAGATCTTCGCGCTCGGGAAGAACGCGTCCATACCGAAGGTGCGGTACTCGTCGGGTGCGATCAGCACGAAACGCCTGCCGATCTCCTTGTCCCGCATGAGGTCCTTCAGGATGCGGACGAACGCCATGGTCGTGGCGATCGACTGCTGGCCCGAACCCTTCTTCGCGGTCGCGTACGTCTTGTCCTCGGGGAGGGCCAGCGGCTTCGCGCGCACCACACGGGTCGGGACGTAACCGCCCAGACCCTTGCGGCGGTCGTGCATGTACTGGATCTCCTCCGAGTCACGGCCCGGGTGGTAGTAGGGCGGGTAGCCCTCGTCCAGCTGCTTGTCCGTGATCGGGATGTGCAGCCGGTCGCGGAACCTCTTGAGGTCCTCGACCGTGAGCTTCTTCATCTGGTGGGTCGCGTTGCGGCCCTCGAAGTTCGGCCCCAGCGTCCAGCCCTTGACCGTCTGCGCCAGGATCACCGTCGGCTGGCCCTTGTGGGCCTTGGCCGCCGCATAGGCCGCGTAGACCTTCTTGTGGTCGTGGCCGCCGCGGCCCAGGTGCAGGATCTGGTCGTCGGTCATGTCCTTGACCATGTCGCGCAGCCGCGGGTCGTCCCCGAAGAAGTGCTGACGGATGTACGAGCCGGACTCGGTGGCGTACGTCTGGAACTGGCCGTCCGGCGTGGTGTTCAGCTTGTTGACCAGGATGCCCGTGCGGTCCTGCGCGAGCAGCGGGTCCCAGGAACGGTCCCAGACCAGCTTGATGACATTCCATCCGGCGCCGCGGAACTGCGACTCCAGCTCCTGGATGATCTTGCCGTTGCCGCGTACCGGACCGTCGAGGCGCTGCAGGTTGCAGTTGACCACGAAGGTCAGGTTGTCCAGGCCCTCACGGGCGGCGATGGAGAGCTGGCCGAGCGACTCGGGCTCGTCCATCTCGCCGTCGCCCAGATATGCCCAGACGTGGGACTGGGAGGTGTCGGCGATGCCGCGCGCCTCCATGTAGCGGTTCATCCGGGCCTGGTAGATCGCGCCGAGCGGGCCGAGGCCCATCGAGACGGTCGGGAACTCCCAGAAGTCCGGCATCAGCCGCGGGTGCGGGTAACTGGACAGGCCGTTCGGCGCCTTCGACTTCTCCTGGCGGAAGGCGTCGAGCTGCGCCTCGCTCAGTCGGTCGAGCAGGAAGGCGCGGGCGTAGATACCCGGGGACGCGTGCCCCTGGAAGAAGATCTGGTCGCCGCCCAGACCGTCGTCCTTGCCCCGGAAGAAGTGGTTGAAGCCCACGTCGTACAGCGAGGCGGAGGAGGCGAAGGTGGCGATGTGGCCGCCGACACCGATCCCCGGACGCTGGGCGCGCGACACCATCACGGCCGCGTTCCAGCGGGTCGCGTTGAGGATCTTGCGCTCGATCTCCTCGTCGCCGGGGAAGAACGGCTCGTCCTTCGTGGCGATCGTGTTCACGTAGTCCGTGCTGCGCATCTCCGGCACGGCGACGCGCTTCTCGCGCGCACGCTCGATGAGCCGGAGCATCAGATAACGGGCCCGCTCACGGCCTCGCTCGTCGACGGCGGCGTCGAGCGAGTCGAGCCATTCCTGGGTCTCTTCGGGATCGAAGTCCGGGACCTGGCTCGGCAGGCCGCCAATGATGATCGGGTTGCGATCGGATCCGGAAGCCACGCTGTTCCTTCGCTATTAGGTGCTGCTCTACGGGGCCTGGTTACGGGAGAACATGCCCCCGGGATGTATGCATGTACGCCATCACCATCGTGTACCGCAGAGGCGCAAACGTCATCTCTACCGAGGGGTAACCGCCGTGTTGCGAGACATCGCGTCCGTAGCGCGGGGATGGGCTGGTCCAAACCGCAACCATACGCCCAACCCGTCCAAGCGTTCCCAAAGGATGTCCGACTCCGAATGGCGGACCGAAACGGCATAAGCTGTGGAAGGACGTAAAGGGTGTGACGGTAGCGCCGGCCCCCGCAGGGGACCTGCCGACAGTGCGGCGACGTGGCAGGGAACGTCACCGTTTAGGCGGTCTCGCACGCTGGGTACTTGCGCGATCCGCCGCTCCCGTGTGGACTACGGCCAACGCCCCGCGCACGCGCGTGGCTGAAGCATTTTCCGAAACATGATCAGGAGGCAACCCGTGAGCGCGACCGCGGACCACGCGGAGGAGCGGACCAACCCGGCAGCACGCCTGGGGTTCGAGCCCGGACAAGTGGTCCAGGAGATCGGCTACGACGACGACGTCGAGCAGGAGCTCCGTGAGGGCATTGAGGCCACTACCGGCCAGGATCTCGTCGATGAGGACTACGACGACGTCGCAGACGTCGTCCTGCTGTGGTTCCGCGACGAGGACGGCGACCTTACGGACGCGCTGGTGGATGCCATTGGTCTGATCGAGGACGGCGGTGCGGTCTGGCTGATGACGCCGAAGACCGGCCGTGACGGATACGTCGAACCGAGCGACATCAACGAGGCTGCACAGACGGCCGGTCTCTCCCAGACCAAGAGCATCAATGCGGGCAAGGACTGGACGGGAAGCCGTCTGGTCACACCGAAGGCGGCCAAAGCCAAGCGCTGAACCGCATTCGCCACGCACTCGCCCTGAAGGCCCCCGACGGCATGAGCCGCCGGGGGCCTTCTTCGTGCGCTTGCCGGGCGCCCTGTCCGTACGGCTGGGGTGCAGGTTGCCCCCGTGCGGGCGCTGCGTGGCCTGCTGCGGGCTCTGCGTAGGGTGGGAGCCACCCGGACAGCCCAGCCCGGTGAACGTAGCGAAGGGACGCGTTTCATGGCGATCGAGGTCGGCACCCAGGCCCCGGATTTCGAGCTGAAGGACAACCACGGCCGGACCGTGAAGCTCTCCGACTTCCGCGGCGAGAAGAATGTCGTGCTGCTGTTCTATCCGTTCGCCTTCACCGGCGTCTGCACGGGTGAGCTCTGCGCGCTCCGCGACGAGCTGCCGAAGTTCGAGAACGACGACACGCAGCTGCTCGCCGTCTCCAATGACTCCATCCACACCCTGCGCGTCTTCGCCGAGCAGGAAGGTCTCGAGTACCCACTGGTCTCGGACTTCTGGCCGCACGGCGAGACCTCGCGGGCATACGGCGTCTTCGACGAGGAGAAGGGCTGCGCGGTGCGCGGCACCTTCATCATCGACAAGGAGGGCGTGGTGCGCTGGACCGTCGTCAACGGTCTGCCCGACGCGCGCGACCTCAACGACTACATCAAGGCGCTCGACACGCTCTGATCCGGGAGCGGAGGATCTGCGGGCGTCCTGGCCAAAAGCCTGCTTTGGCCGGGAACCGGTCACTAGGATCCACTCGTTCATCGGATGCCAACGCAACGTGGAGGCGCCGGCGCCCGCCGGCCCCCAAGGAAACCAATGGGAGGACTCGTGGGAGTCAGCCTCAGCAAGGGCGGCAACGTCTCGCTGACCAAGGCCGCGCCCAACCTGACCGCGGTCATCGTGGGTCTGGGCTGGGATGCTCGTACCACCACCGGTGGTGACTTCGACCTCGACGCCAGCGCCCTGCTGACGAACGCCGAGGGCAAGGTCGGCAGCGACGGCAACTTCGTCTTCTTCAACAACCTCAAGAGCCCCGACGGATCCGTCGAGCACACCGGTGACAACCTCACCGGTGAGGGCGAGGGCGACGACGAGGTCATCAAGGTGAACCTGGCCGGCGTTCCGGCCGATGTCGACAAGATCGTCTTCCCGGTCTCGATCTACGAGGCCGAGACCCGCCAGCAGAGCTTCGGCCAGGTGCGCAACGCGTACATCCGCGTGGTCAACCAGGCCGACAACACCGAGCTGGCGCGTTACGACCTGAGCGAGGACGCCTCGACGGAGACCGCCATGGTCTTCGGCGAGCTGTACCGCAATGGGGCGGAGTGGAAGTTCCGCGCCATCGGTCAGGGTTACGCCTCGGGGCTGCGCGGCATCGCGCAGGACTTCGGCGTCAACGTCTGACAGGACGCGACCGGGCCGGGCCGCCGAGGCGCAGCCCGGTCCACGCCGGCATGTACCCCGTCCGGCGCCGCACCCCGTCCGGCGCCGCACCCCGTGCGGCGCCGCACCCCGTGCGGCGCCGGACGCGCTGAACAGCCCGTTCCGCAGCTCAAGCTCCGGCTGCTGAACAGTTCAACGGTTCAACGGCTCAACAGACGGTTCATCGACTCGGGGAGGACACACCATGGGCGTCACGCTCGCCAAGGGAGGCAATGTCTCCCTCTCCAAGGCCGCACCCAACCTCACCCAGGTGCTGGTCGGGCTCGGCTGGGACGCACGATCCACCACGGGCGCCGACTTCGACCTCGACGCCAGCGCGCTGCTGTGCCAGTCGGGCCGGGTACTCGGCGACGAATGGTTCGTGTTCTACAACAACCTCACGAGCCCCGACGGCTCCGTGGAGCACACCGGCGACAACCTCACGGGTGAGGGCGAGGGCGACGACGAGTCGGTCATCGTGAATCTCACTCAGGTGCCGGCGCACTGCGACAAGATCATTTTTCCGGTCTCGATCCATGAGGCGGACAATCGAGGGCAGACCTTCGGCCAGGTCAGCAATGCGTTCATCCGCGTGGTGAACCAGGCGGACGGTCAGGAACTCGCGCGTTACGACCTCAGCGAGGACGCCTCGACGGAAACCGCGATGATCTTCGGCGAGCTCTATCGGTACAACGGCGAGTGGAAGTTCCGTGCAGTGGGACAGGGGTACGCGTCGGGGCTGCGCGGCATCGCTCTAGACTTCGGGGTCAACGTTTCGTAAAACCGCGCACGGCGCGGGGGAGCCCCGTACACACCCGGGGGAGACCCGACACATACACGATGGGGTAGCCAGTGCTTCTGAAAACCTTCGGCTGGTCGTTCGCGGTTACCGCGCTCGGCCTGGTCGCAGCGGTGATCTACGGGGGGTGGGAAGCCTTCGGAGTGGTTGCGATTCTTTCCATCCTGGAGATTTCGCTGTCCTTCGACAATGCGGTGGTCAACGCCGGAATCCTGAAGAAGATGAATGCCTTCTGGCAGAAGATCTTCCTCACGGTCGGTGTGCTCATCGCGGTCTTCGGTATGCGGCTGGTGTTCCCCGTCGTGATCGTGGCCATCACCGCCAAGATCGGCCCGATCGAAGCGGTCGATCTTTCGTTCAGCCAGCCCGACCGCTACCAGGAACTGGTCACGGACGCCCACCCGGCGATTGCCGCCTTCGGTGGCATGTTCCTGCTGATGATCTTCCTCGACTTCATTTTCGAGGAGCGTGACATCCAGTGGCTGCGCTGGATCGAGCGCCCGCTCGCCAAGCTCGGCAAGGTCGACATGCTGTCGGTCTGCATCGCGCTGATCGTGCTGCTGATCGCGGCCATGACCGTCGCGACGAACGCGCACCAGCACGGCGGCGGCCACGCGGACAAGGCGGAGACCGTCCTGCTCTCCGGAGTCGCGGGTCTGATCACGTACCTGATCGTCGGCGGTCTCTCCGGCTTCTTCGAGAACAAGCTGGAGGAAGAGGAGGAGCGGGAGCACGAGGTCGAGGAGGAGGCCAGGAAGAGCGGCAAGAAGGTTTCTGCGGTCGCACTCGCCGGCAAGGCCGCGTTCTTCATGTTCCTCTACCTGGAAGTGCTCGACGCGTCCTTCTCGTTCGACGGTGTCATCGGCGCCTTCGCCGTCACCAACGAGATCGTGCTGATGGCCCTCGGCCTCGGTATCGGCGCCATGTACGTCCGTTCGCTCACGGTCTACCTGGTCCGCCAGGGCACGCTCGACGACTACGTCTACCTGGAGCACGGCGCCCACTATGCGATCGGTGCGCTGGCCGTGCTCCTGCTCGTCACCATCCAGTACCAGATCAACGAGCTCATCACCGGCCTGACCGGCGTCGTGCTGATCGCCTGGTCGTTCTGGTCCTCGGTCCGGCGCAACAAGGCGCTGGAGGCCGAAGGCGGCAACGACGCAGGTTCCAAGGCAGAAGTCCCGTCCGGGGTGTGACCCGGTAGGGATTGAGGAACGCTCTCAGCGGGGCGGTCCGTACGGCGACGGTTCTCCGGGAACACCCGGACCCGGCCCGGCGGCCGCCCCGCAGTGATGTGTGTGGGGCCGGTGCACTACCGATACGTGTGGGGGTTGGGGATGGCGTTCTGGGACAGCCTGTGGCCGAGGCGGGAGGCGCAGTTCGAGTCGGGCAACTCGTCGACCAGCTCCATCGTGCTCTCCAGGCGGCACGCCACCGTCTCGCTGACCAAGCAGGGTGCGCTGACCGGCAATCTGCGGGTCAACCTCTCCTGGCGGATGCGTACGTCCGACATCGAGGGCAGGTCGCGGCAGAGCGGCCGGCTGCTGCGCCCCATGAAGCTCTTCCAGCCCGATGTGGTCCAGGCACACACCCAGGGCATGGTCAATGTCGACCTGGACCTGGGCTGCATGTACGAGCTGAAGGACGGCACCAAGGGCGTGGTCCAGCCCCTGGGCAACCTCATCGGCGACCTGAACGGGCCGCCGTACATCCGGCTCAGCGGGGACGACCGCTTCGGGGCACCGTCGGGCGAGACCGTCTACGTCAATCTCGACCAGCGTGACCAGATCAAGCGGCTGCTGTTCTTCGTCTACATCTACGACCAGACGCCTGCCTTCGACCGTACGCATGCCATGGTGACGCTCTACCCGGGCAACGGCCCGCGGATCGAGATCGAACTCGACGAGCGAGCCCCGCAGGCCCGCTCCTGCGCCGTGTTCACGGTGGAGAACATCAAGGACGAGCTGATCGTGCGGCGCGAGGTGAAGTTCGTGTACGGATTCCAGTCGGAGCTGGACCGGCTGTACGGCTGGGGCATGCAGTGGGGGCGGGGCTACAAGTCCCGGACCTGAGCCGACGCCGGACGGGCCGCACGCGGTTCAGGGGCACCTCAGGGGCCGTTCAGGGGCCGCGTCCCACGGTCGTCCGACGGCCATCTCAGGACCGTACGAACTGCGGCCCCTGCGGTGGCAGCACGAAATTCGGGTCGGGGGCCGGCGCAGCAGCCGCGGCAGGCTGCGGGTAGCCGTAGGCGGGCGGGGCGGCGGAAGGCTGCGGATACCCGTACGCGGGCTGGGGAGCGGGCTGCGGAGCCGGCTGGGCCGCTGCGGGCTGCGGGTAGCCGTAGGAGGGCTGCTGGTGCTGGACGGTGGCCTGCGCGTCGGGGCCGGGGGCCGGTGCGGGCGGGAACGCGGGCGCGGGCGGCGGAAAAGCGGGCGCTGCTACGGGCGAGGGAACCGTTACCGGCGAGGGGGCCGGGTCGGGCTCCGCCGCGGCCTCCGCCTCGTCGACCGAGATACCGAAGGCGGTCGCCAGTCCGATCAGACCGGTCGGATAGCCCTGTCCCACGGCCCGGAATTTCCAGCCATCGCCGCGCCGGTAGAGCTCGCCGCAGATGATCGCCGTCTCCTCGCCGGTCTCCGGCCGTACATCGAAGACGGCGAGCGGGTCCCCGCCCGCCGATGCCGCGTCGTACAGCAGGATGCGCAGATCGCGCACCTGAGCGAATGCGGCTCCGTCGGAGGATGCGGCGACGACCACCTGATCGACCGAGGGGTCGAGCGCGTTGAGGTCGGCCTCGATGCTGTCCGTGAGCCCCTCGGGGACACTGCGCTTCGGCAGCCGTCGTACCAGGCCGGAGGGGTGGCGGGGCTGGTTGTAGAAGACGAAGTCCTCGTCCGAGCGCACGCGGCCACCGGCTCCGAGCAGCAGTGCCGAGGCGTCCACATCCGGGACCCCGGCGCCCGGGGTCCAGCACAGCACGGCCCGTACGGCCATGGCGCCCAGAGGGACGTTCGAGCCTTTCACCATCGCGTGCGTCATGCCCGTCATCCTGCCTGCTGGCTGCCTGTGCGGACAACGCGGGGGGGCGCACCGGATGTCTCGGCAGTGCGTCGGAACCACGTCGTCCGTAGGACGTGGACCCGTCGGGAAATGGACGAGTTACCCGGAATTCATGCACGTAGGGAACTGTTGACACCCGCTCGTACGTACTATTACCGGCCATACGTTGTCCGGTCTGTCCGGCAGTTCGGGGGAATCACATGCGTCATTTCGGGCATATTGCGCCCGCTGCGAGAGAGGGTCTGTTCTTCCAGGAGCCGTGCGAATTCGGTGCGGACTCGCCGGCCGGCATGCTTTCGGCCGCACTGGGAGCGACCCTGTACAGCCCTGCCACCAGGCCGCGACTTGCTGACGATGTCATCAAGCAGGCCGGGCGCGGTGTCGTCTCGATGGTGCTGTGCCTGGAGGACTCGATCGATGACTCCGAGGTGGACGGCGCCGAGGAGAACCTGGTCAGACAGTTCGTAGACCTCGATGCGCGCGGATCCGAGGTGCCCCTGCTCTTCATCCGGGTCCGGGAACCGGGCCAGATGGCGGACCTGGTGAGCCGGCTCGGCCGCAGCGTCCGATTGTTGTCTGGTTTTGTACTTCCGAAGTTCACCGAAGAGCGTGGCGTGCCCTTCATGGAAGCGCTCGCCAACGCCGAAAAGGCGTGTGGGCAGCGCCTGTTCGCCATGCCCGTTCTCGAATCACCCGAGCTGCTGCATCTGGAAACCCGCAGGGAAGCACTCCGGGGAATCACCCGCACGGTCAACAAGTACCGCGAGCGGATACTCGCACTGCGGCTCGGTGTCACCGACTTCTGCTCGGCCTACGGGCTCCGCAGGGCGCCCGACATGACTGCGTACGACGTACAGATCGTCGGCGCCGTCATAGCCGACGTGGTCAATGTGCTGGGCCGGGCGGACGGCACGGGCTTCACGATCACCGGCCCGGTGTGGGAATACTTCCGGCTCCAGGAGCGCATGTTCAAACCGCAGCTGCGCCGCAGCCCCTTCCTGGAGGGCCGGGCCGAGGAACTGCGCACGGCACTGATCGAGCACGACCTGGACGGCCTGCTGCGCGAGATCGAGCTCGACCGGGCCAACGGCCTGCTCGGCAAGACCTGCATCCACCCGTCGCACGTTGCGCCCGTGCATGCGCTGTCCGTGGTCAGCCACGAGGAGTTCAGCGACGCGCAGGACATCCTGCGGCCGGAACGCGGCGGCGGTGGCGTCATGCGCTCCGTGTACACGAACAAGATGAATGAAGTGAAGCCGCACCGTGCCTGGGCCGAGCGGACCCTGCAGAGGGCCGAGGTCTTCGGCGTGGCGAGGGAAGACGTCGGCTTCGTGGAACTGCTGGCCGCGGGCCTCGCGGAATGAGCGGGCCTCATGGAATGAGCGGGCCTCGTGGAACGAGCGTGTCTCGATGAGCGAGCGCGCGGCAAGGAAAGAGACGGCGAACGTGGTGTGGTCGGGTAGCTGGGTGGCGGAGCGACTGGGCGTCGAGCTCGTCGGCGACGGGAAGCCCGGCGGCGACAGGGAGCTGAGGGACCTGCTGGGCCTCGCCCTGCGCCGCAACCCCAAGCGGGCCCATCTGCTCGTGTCGAACGTGCTCGGCAAGCATGTGCCGCAGAAGCCTTCCGTGGTGTACGGCGCCGGATTCGAGCTCGGCCGCCGGGTGCGCGAACTCCTCGGTGACGCCGAGGCGCGCCGGGCGGTCGTGCTCGGATACGCGGAGACGGCCACCGGTCTCGGCCACGCGGTCGCCGACGGGCTCGGCGTGGCGCCGTACCTGCATTCGACGCGCCGCCCCGTCGAGGGCGTGGAGCGGGCGGGCGGCTTCGAGGAGTCGCACTCGCACGCCACCTCGCACCTGCTGCTTCCGGAGGACCCGAACCTGCTGGCGGGCGAGTGCGGCCCGACGGACGCAGACACGGATGCATACGCAGACGCGCCGCTGGTGCTGGTGGACGACGAATTCTCCACGGGGAACACCGTGCTCAACACCATCCGCGCGCTCCACGAGCGATACCCGCGCAGCCGGTACGTCGTCGTCGCCCTGGTGGACATGCGGTCGCCGGCCGACCACGGAAGGCTGACCGAGTTCGCCGCGGAGATCGGCGCGCGCGTCGACCTGGTGGCGAGGAGCTCGGGCACGGTCACCCTCCCGGAAGGTGTCCTGGAGAAGGGCCAGGCACTGGTCACCGCGTATGAGGGGGCCGGTTCCGCCGGTCCCCGGGCGGCCGTCGAGCAGGGGCGCCGACCGTGCACCCGGGTGGACCTCCAATGGCCCGCCGGCGTGCCCGACGGCGGACGGCACGGCTTCACCCCCGCCCACCGGGCCGTCCTCGAACCGGTCCTCCCGGCCATGGCCGCCCGTATCGCCGCGTCGCTGGGTGACGCCCGCCGCGTACTGATCCTCGGCGTCGAGGAGCTGATGTACGCCCCCCTCCGCCTCGGCACGGCCCTGGAGGACCACACCGACGCCGAGGTGCGCTACTCGACGACCACGCGTTCCCCCGTCCTCGCCGTGGACGATCCCGGCTATGCGATACGCAGCCGGCTGGTCTTCCCGGCCCACGACGATCCGGCCGACGGCCCGGGTGACCGGTACGCGTACAACGTCGCCGACGCCGGTTTCGACGCCGTGGTCGTGACCGTCGACTCCACCGCCGACACCCCCGAACTCCACGCCCCCGACGGCCTGTTGGCGCAGCTTGCCGCGCACACCGACCACGTCCTGCTCGCGGTCGTCCCCTCGTACGTCCCGTCGGGCCTCCCCCCGTACGTCCCCGAACGGCAGGAACCCCCCATGCTGCCCGAGCCCCTCCGCGGCCCCGCCTTCTCCTCCTATGCGCCGGACGAAGTCGGCTGGCTGCTCCAGGACCTCTCGGACACCGAACTGGAGGCGCCCACCGAGGAGCGTGAGGAGGCGATACAGAGCGGTGGCGCGCACTACGCCGAGTCGCTCCCCGTCGAGTACCAGCCGTCCGCGCAGTACCAGAGCCTGTTCAAGGCGGCGCTGGACCTGTCGGCCGCACGCGTCGCCCGCGCCGTCGGCACCGTCACCGAGACGGTCCTCGCCGAGCGCGGCGCTCGTCCCGTACTCGTCTCGCTCGCCAGGGCCGGCACCCCCGTCGGCGTACTCATGCGCCGCTGGGCCCGGCACCGGCACGGACTCGATCTGCCGCACTACGCCGTCTCCATCGTGCGGGGCCGCGGCATCGACGCCAATGCCCTGCGCTGGCTGGCCGCCCACCACGACCCGGCGGATGTCGTCTTCGTCGACGGCTGGACCGGCAAGGGGGCGATCACGCGTGAACTGTCCGCGGCGCTCGACGGGTCCGACGGATTCAACCCCGAGATCGCGGTCCTGGCCGACCCGGGCGGCTGCGTCCGCACCTACGGCACCCGCGAGGACTTCCTCATTCCGTCCGCCTGCCTCAACTCCACCGTGTCCGGGCTGATCTCGCGGACCGTCCTCCGCTCCGACCTGGTCGGACCCGGCGATTTCCACGGCGCGAAGTTCTACCGGGAGCTTGCGGACACCGATGTGTCCGGCCACTTCCTCGACACCGTCGCCGACCACTTCGACGAGGTCGTCGACGCCGTGGACGCCGAGGTCAAGGAACTGCTCGCGGCCGACCGCGCACCCACCTGGGAGGGCTGGGCCGCGGTGGAACGCATCAGCGAGGAGTACGGCATCCACGATGTGAACCTGGTCAAGCCGGGCGTCGGCGAGACGACCCGGGTGCTGCTGCGCCGCGTCCCGTGGAAGATCCTCGCCAAGCGCGGCGCGGGCGCCGACCTCGAGCACATCCGCCTGCTGGCCGAGCAGCGGGGCGTGCCGGTCGAGGAGGTCGGCGAACTCCCCTACACCTGTGTCGGGTTGATCCACCCGAAGTACACCAGGGGCGCGACGGGCGCGGACGGCAAGGCGGTGGAGTCGAAGTGACCACCCCGGCCACCGCGGCCACCCCGGCCACCGGGACCGCCCCCATGACACTGGTCGCCAGCGACCTCGACCGCACCCTGATCTACTCGACGGCGGCCCTCCAGCTCCCCATGCCGGACGCCGAGGCCCCCCGGCTGCTCTGCGTAGAGGTGTACGACCACAAGCCGCTCTCCTATATGACCGAGACGGCCGCGACCCTGCTCGACGAACTCGCCCGCACCACGGTCTTCGTCCCGACGACCACCCGTACCCGCGAGCAGTACGGGCGCATCCATCTCCCCGGTCCCGCACCGCGGTTCGCGATCTGCGCCAACGGGGGACACCTCCTCGTCGACGGCGAATCCGACCCCGACTGGCAGACGCAGGTCTCTCGCAGGCTCGCCGACGAATGCGCCTCGCTCGCCGAGGTCCGCGCCCATCTCCTGGCCGCGGCCGACCCCGCCTGGCTGCTCAAGGAACGGGTCGCCGAGGACCTCTTCGCCTATCTCGTCGTCGAACGCGCGCTGCTGCCCGAGGGCTGGGTCAAGGAACTGGGGGAGTGGGCGGAGACTCGCGGCTGGACCGTCTCCCTCCAGGGCCGCAAGATCTACGCCGTGCCGGGCCCGCTCACCAAGAGCGCCGCCATGAACGAAGTCGCCCGGCGCACCGGTGCCACGCTCACCCTCGCCGCCGGTGACAGCCTCCTCGACGCCGACCTGCTCCTCGCCGCAGACCGCGCCTGGCGCCCGGCCCACGGCGAACTCGCCGACACCGGCTGGAGCGCCCCGCACGTCGATGTGACGACAGAGCACGGTGTGGCGGCGGGCGAGGAGATCCTGCGCCACTTCCTCCGGGCTTCGGGCCCGGGGCAGGCACCCTCGTCCAGCAGTAGCAGTATGTGAGGACAGGGCGGCGAGGGCCCGGCCCGGTGGGACCGACGAGGAGCATGCGATGACCAAGGGCAACGAAACCAAGATCACGGACGAGCTGTACGCGTACATGCTGGCGCACAACCCACCGCTCGACGCGGTGCAGCGCGAGCTCGTCGAGACCACGTACGCACGCCTCCCCGACCAGGCCGGCATGCAGTCCGCCGAGGAACAGGGACCGCTGCTCGCCTTCCTCGTCCGGCTGACCGGGGCCCGGCACATCGTGGAGGTCGGGACGTTCACCGGCTTCTCCGCCCTGTCGATGGCACAGGCGCTGCCCGCCGACGGACGGCTGATCGCCTGTGATGTCTCCAAGGAGTGGACCGCATACGGCCGGGAGGCGTGGGAGAAGGCGGGCGTCGCCGACCGGATCGAGCTCCGTATCGCCCCCGCGCTCGACACACTGCGGGCGATGCCGGCCGAGCCGCACATCGACCTCGCCTACCTGGACGCGGACAAGGGCAACTACATCCCGTACTGGGAGGAGCTGGTGCCCAGGATGCGGCAGGGCGGTCTCGTCGTCACGGACAACGTGCTCTTCCACGGCAGGGTGACCGACCCGCAGGCGACCGGCGGAGCGGCGGCGATCAAGGAATTCAACGACCATGTGGCCGCCGATCCGCGGATGGACAGCGTGCTGCTCACCGTGTCGGACGGGCTGACGCTCTCCCGTAAGCGGTAGGAGCCGCAGGCTGCGACTCCGGTTGCCGGCTCTCAGCCGCAGCAACCCCCGCCGCAGCAGCCGCCCCCGCCGCCGGCCGACGGCGCGGCGGGCGCGGACTTGGCCGACGATCCGCCCACGGCCACGGTGGAGAGAAGCTTCACGGTGTCGGAGTGCCCGGCGGGGCAGGAGGCCGGGTCCGAGGACTGGGCCATCGGGCGGCTGAGTTCGAACGTGTCTCCGCAGGAGCGGCAGCGGTACTCGTAACGAGGCATGGCACCAGGCTATCCGGCGCCGGCCCGGGGCGGACAGGCACGACGGCCGACCGGTGGTACGGGGACATGGTACGGGTCACGGACGGCGGACAACGGGCATCGTCGGCGGCGTTGTCTTCCGGCCCATCCGCATCTCCCGCGCGTCCTCGTCGGGATGGCGGGCCCGCCAGTACGGGTTGTCGTGCGGAAGACCGCCGCTGACCCGCCCGTACATCCCGAACATCATCAGCATCAGGCCGACCACAAAGCTGAACAGCACATTCTGCATGTGGAAGGCGAGGAAGTTGTAGTCGGTGTCGAGCAGCGCGAGATTGATGAATCCGCTGAGGATGAAGGCGATGCCCAGAATCATGTTGAGCGTCGAGGCGAAGTTGCCACCGATCACCATCCCGATGAACAGCAGCAGGCCGACGCAGATGGACAGGACGCTGAGGGCACCGTTCGTGTTGAGACCGGCGACGGTGGCACCGCCGGTGCTGAAGAAGCCGATCTCGTCGATCAGCCCCAGGATTCCGAAGGCGAGAAGCACCAGCCCCATCAGTCCCGCCCCGACCCGGTAGACGCGGTTCAGCCGGTGATCGACCGGAAGGTGCTTGTCGAGCTGGGTGACCCTACGGGGGCGCCGCGGGGTCTGTCGTCCGGTGGTGTGCAGTACATGGGTGGCCATTTCGGCCTCCTTCGCGCGTACTACCAGGATCCGTCCACGGGGATGCCGCCGCACATCAGAAGGGCCGGAGGACCCGAACCCGTATCAGAACCCGACGTATCAGGAGGGCTGTCGCCGCCCTCGCACATCACCCGCCGGTCCCGCGCTCCTCACGGATCTCGGAGACCACCCGCGCCGCCGTCCGCCGTACCGCTTCGGTCTCGGTCAGAAAGTGCCAGTAGTCGGGGTGGCGCCCCTCCAGACCGGCGACGGCGCGCTCCAGCCGGGCCACGGCATCGTCCAGCGGACGGGCATGACGCGGATCGGGAGTATTGCGCCCGGCCATGGCCAGGCGCTGGGCATCCCGGATCGCGAACCGGGTTCGCTGGATCTCCTGCTGCGGGTCCTTGGCCACATCGTTCAGCCTGTGCAGCCGGTCGCCGGCCGCGGACACCGCCTCGTCCGTGGCGTTCAGCAGGGCGCGCACCGTGCTCAGCCGGGAGGTCGCATCGGCCCACCGCTGCTCGTCCCGCGCCTTGGCGGCTTCCTTCAGCTTCTCCTCGGCCTGCCGCACATTGGTTGCCGCCTGCTCCGGCACCGGCTGGAGGTCCTGCCAGCACGCCGCAGAGAACCGCCGCCGCAGCTCGCTCAGCACCGGCTCCACGGAGCCCGCCCGGGTCGTCAACGCCTGGGCGCGGGTACGCAGCGACACCAGCCGGTGGTCGATCTCGGCGGCCCGTTCGGGCAGCCGGGCCGCCTCTGCCCGTACCGCCTCGGCATCGCGCAGCACCCGATCGGCACGCTGCAGGGTTTCCGGAACGCCGTGCCGGCCGGCGCCCTGGTTGAGCTTGGTCAGCTCGGGAGCGAGGGCCGCCAGCCGCGCGGCGAGGTCGTCCGCCCGCAGTCCGGACGCCCGCACCGCATCGAGAGCATTGCTCGCACCGAGGAGCGCCTGCCGGGCCCGCTCCACGGCGGGCGCGAGCCGGGCGAGCTGCGTCTCCGCGTTGCCCAGCAGCGGCCCGAGCCCCTGCGCGAACCGGTCCAGCTCACCCCTGACCCGCACCAGCTCGTCCTTGGCCGTGGTCAGCTCGGTCCTGGCACGGGCCGCGACGGCCGGCTCCAGATCGTCCCGGTCCAGGTCGTGTGCGTCGACCGCGGTGATGTACGTATGACTGGCCTCGTCGATCCGCCGCCCGAGAGCAGCGAAGTCATCCACGGCCTTGCGGGCACCGGGCGAGCTGTCCACCGCGGTGATCGTCTCGATCGAGATCCGCAGGTCGCGCTGGGCCGTGTCCAGCTCGTAGAAGGCGGCAGCGGCCGCGTCCTTCGCGGCCTGCGCATCGGCGCGCTGACTCTCCCCGCGCCCGCCGAACCAGCGCCTCGTACCACCACCGGCGAACGCGGACGGCAACACGGCGGCGAGCAGCGGCACCGGCAGCAGCATCAGCGCGAGGACGTCCCCGATACCCCTGACATCCCTGACGGCGGAATTCTCACCCGCTCTCGCCTGCGGCCGCGCGTGTGTCGCCGTCACATCCCTCTCCCGTGCCGTTTCGCCCTGCCCGGTACATTCTCCCACCAGGTAAGGACGAACACACGGGCCGGTTAGTTCGCGCTTCGGACCGTGACTTGGCCGTTGTCGCTCCGGGCCTTCACCACGTGGCTGCTGTCGTCGCTGCGCGGCGCGTCCACCGAGACGCGTCCGTTGCGGGCGACGGCGTCCACCGCATACCTCACGGAGCCGCCCGGCAGATCGATGGTGATCCCTCCGTTGTCGCTCTCGGTGTCCACGAGATCGGGCACGGAGACGAACCCCAGCCGGATCCCGCCCGTTGTCGGACCGAGCCGATACGGACTTGGCCGAGATCCCTTCGGTGACGATGCCACCGTTGTCGCTCCCCAGTTCGAGCGGCCCGCTGGAGTCCCGGACGGTCACCTTCCCGTTGTCGGCGTGGAGCGTAAGGGGAGTGTCGAAGCCGGACGCGACGACCTTCCCGTTGTCCCCCTTGACGACCACCGCCACCCCGCGCGGCACCTTGACCTGGTGCTGCGAGGCACAGTCGCTGATCACCGCCTTGCACTTCACCTGGAGCGTGAGCGTGTCGTCCTGCATCGTCCACGTGGGATCGGGCCCGTTCCCGAGAACCACCCACCCGTCGACATGACGGGTCACCTCGACCTTCCGTACATCGGCCGGTACGAGCTCCAGAGACGTGTGACTGGAGTTGATGGTCAGCGTCTTCCCACTGAGCGCGAACGACTTGTGCTCGGCGGGCGCGTCTCCCGGATCCGTACTGCCGCAGCCGGTGAGGGAAAGACCGAGCAGCAGGGCCCCACCGGACGCGATGAGAGTGCGGGTACGGAGTGCCACGATGATCTTTCCCCCAGGTCGTACGGCGGGCGGTCCCGACGGTGTGCGCCTCACCGTACGTACGCCGGCCCACCCGGCAGAATCCGGACGGCTACCGTATGAGGGGTGGGGATATCCCCCGGACGCCGCCGCGGCCATCGGGGCCGCGCCAGGGATCCCGCCGCCTCGTTCCCTGCCGTACCCAGCACCGTTTGTGACCGTGGGCCGTAGTCCATGTACGCTGTTGCCTCATCCACGGGTGCGTAGCTCAGGGGTAGAGCGCTGCTCTTACAAAGCAGATGTCGGCGGTTCGAAACCGTCCGCGCCCACAGTAGGAAACCGCAGGTGAGAGCCTGATCAGGCCCTCCGGCCCTCATGGGCCGGAGGGCCTTTTCCATGATCGAGGCCACATAGAGGCCACATCCCCAGAAATGCGGGACGACGTCGCCGACCCGGACGAAGAATTCCGGGTCGGGCTTTGACGCTCCCCAGTCGCCCGGCGTACCGATGAGATCGACATCGGCGCTGAACAGCTCGCGGAGGATGCCGCCCGCGTGCACGGTCTGGTTGCCTGCGATGCCGAGCCACAGACCATCGGCTCGAAGCTGCGCGAGGGCGGGGCGCACATCCTCGTACGGGTCCGCTTCGCCAAAGGTCTCCGGCTGTCCGGCCGCAGCGCGGGCCTCGCGCTGCTCGTACAGGTCGAAGCCTGGGTGGAACTCCTGAAACGTCTCGCGGTAGTCGCGCCCCCGGGCAATGACGGCCCCGAACATGGCGGCGTGCTGTGGGGTGGCCGCGGGGCTTCCACCGATTGTCAGTGGGCGGCCGTGCGATCCGGCCCGTGGCGATCGAACTGACTGATGAACTGATCGAACTCGAACGCGCAGCATGGGCTGAGCAGCAGGAGAACCGGTTGATGGTGGAGACCGCAGCCTAGTAAAGGCGGCGACCACCTCCCACACCGAGGCGACCGGGCGGAGCAGGTTCGAAGTTGAGCGTGAGCTGAAGCGCGTTGTCCGGTACCCGGCCGAGGGTGACGGCGGCTGACCCCAGACGCACGAAACCGCCCCCTGACGGCCCGTGGGCCAGTCAGGGGGCGATACGCCCTGAAGGGCGTGGCCTATAGCTCGGCGGGGCAGGGCGTGTTCAGCTCACAGCACCGCCAGGTAGAACGCATTGGGCTTGCCATGACCGGCGGCGTCGTACGTGCCAACCATTACGCCCTTTCCGTTCGCGCACCCGCCTGCGACGGCCCGGATGGTGGAGCCGGCAATGTCGCGGGGAGTGGCCTCCACGATAGCCCTGGACAGGTCCACGTCTTCGTTGCCGATTTCGACGCAGTAGACGTGAGGCGCCGCAACCGTCACTGCTTTGACGCCCTTGGAGTGCACGACCGTTCCATCAGCGTTGATCAGAGCTCCGGCCTGGACATGAGGGGCCTGGGAGCTCGTTGCCGCGGGAGCGGCGATCGCCATCCCGCCAGCCACGGCGAGCCCGGCAACACACAGCCCGGCAACCGTGATCCCAGTGGCCCGCATCTTCTTCTTCGAGTACACCCGTGCCTCCATGTCAGGAAATGTTCCAGGTGGAACGGCACGAGATTAGTGGCCCAAAGTGCCCTTACTGTGCGCAATGGGATAAATCAAGCCTTCAAGGCATTTTAGGTTGATCCCATCATCAACCGTGGCACCCGGCTACAGGCGCCGACGATCCGGTGGAAGAGCGACTGCAGACGGCGTCGGGGCCGGTGACGGGTTCGGAGGGCTGGGTGTTGAGGCGCCATCCCGGCGGCAGACCAGTGCATCGGAATCTGTCGGCGACGGCTGGGAGGCTGTACCCCGTCCGGGCAGGTCTGCCCGTCGGCGCCATCGCGGCCGTTCGTACCGTCCTTCCCTGCGGGGCCGTCCTTCCCCGCAGGCCCGGGCGGGCCCGCAGGTCAGTGCGGCCCACGGCCGGGCCCTCGGTGGAGTACCGGCCGAGCTCCGCCATGACACGCGACGGGCTCTTGATGCCGAGGGCCTGTCGGCATCGGGGCAGGTGCGGTCCGTCTCGACGGTGACCACCGCGGTGCGGAGGTCATCCAGGGCGTGGTCCAATCGTTCGTCCGTCAGTTCATAGCGTGTGCGACGGCTCACGGGCACGGTGACGACCAGGCCGCAGTCACGCAGGCAGGCGAGGTGGTTGGACAGGCCGTTCCGCCGCCCTTTCTGTAGGAGCAAGCGGCGCTTCGACTGTGTCGGGCGGGGGCTGGCTGTGCCCGTCAATGGTTCGAGCCCTTGGTCCGGCGATGGGAGACCTGTTCCCGTGCCGTGCGCCACCGTGACCGAGTCTGCTCGACCACGCTGTCCCACTGCCGGCGGACCTCATGGTCGGAAGGGCGGTGGCCCTGACGGATCCGGCTGAGCTCGTCTCGTACTTCTCGTCCCAGTGCCGCCGATGCAACCAGGACGAGCATGGCAGCGAAGAGGGCGGAGATCATCGCGAAAACAGCACCGACCACCCCGTAGCGTGCTGCGGAGGAGTTGAAGAGACGCGGCATGTAGATGGTTGCGCCCACTGAATAGGCCGCCGTCAGGACGGCGCCGGTGACACCGAAGGGAAGCAGATCCGGCCAGCTGATCCGCTTCGCCGACAGGATCCGGCCGCTCCAGACGAGGAATGCAGCGGTCACCAGTACCCCACACACCGAGGCGGCCAGACCCAGCGCGCCCCCGCCAAGGACCGCGGAGAGCAACGTGGCGACCACTGCGTAGCCACCGAGAGTGAGGATCCACCACAAGCCGTTGCGTGTGTTGCGCACACTGAGGGGCTTGAGTTCCCATGCCTGTTCGAAGAGTCGTTGTGCGGCTCGCGCGAAACTCAGCACCGAGATCGTCAGAAACACGACCCCGAAGATGCCCACGCTTGCGCTGGTCGCTTCGGTGGGAGAGAACAGCGAACTGACTGCCGTGGCGCCTGCTCCGGTGAGGTTGTAGCGCTTGATGATCCGCTCTGCGGCGTCGTAGTGCACGAAGTTGCTCAAGACAGCGCCAAGGAGGATGGAGAGCGGGACCAATGCCGTCAAGGCGCTGGACGCCAGGGCCATCGAGCGGTCGAAACCCACGATCTTCTGAAACCGGTTGATGACCCGCAACGCGAAGGCAGGCCGCAGCCAGAACGTCAGCGTTCTGACGAGGCGCTCTCGATTGATCCTCGTCGTCCTGCCCTCCGTGAAGATCGGGACCTTTATGGCGACGCGAGCCTAACGGCCGGTCGCCTGACCGATGAAGGACGACACGAGAAGCAGCACGCCGGCCGCACGACATTCTCCGTCGGGGTGAGGCGTGCGACGAGATTTCCGGCTTGCCGGCCAGCTGCGAGCGTTCCCGGCCGGGCGCCCAGGCCGGTGCATGTCCCCCAGATGACCCCGGAACCCGGCGATCAGGGTCGCCGAATCGTCCTCTCGCAGCCCGCGTCGGGGCCAGTGGCGACGTCGATGCCGCAGATCTCGCGGTGCCATCGACGTTCACGCCGACCGCAATCAGCGTGTGCACGTTGATGATCCGGCCGCCCTAGCGAACCCTCTGAGTCAGTGCGTGGACCCGGACGAACGCATGGGGGCCGGCGGCGTCCAGTGGCCGGTTGCGGAAGGCGGCCACCTGTGCGGCTACCTGTTCATCGGGATGCTTGGCCATCGCGCTGACCTGGGACTTCGACAACCGATCCACCTGCTGCATAGATGCGATGAGACGGTGGTCATCAGGCGATTGCGTCTCCAGATGACATCAACGGCGCGACGGCTGGCCGGCGGCCTCAAGCGGCTGCGCTCTCCAAGAGGTGGCACGGCTTCAAATCGGTCGGGCTCAACTTACGAAGCCCTGGTTCGCGGACGCCAAGATCGCGTTCCATGGGGGCTCTCGATCCGCCGGGGCCAGACGCGGTTCGTCCAATGGCCATACATCAGACCCGTAGAGCAGCTTCACGCCTGCTTTTCGCAGCATCTCGATGTGTCCGTCCCACGCAGGGTGCCGTGCATGCGCTGCGTTGACCCGAGGGAACACCACTACCGGGACGTCGATGGTGCCCAGCGCTTCGCCCACCTGTGTCAGGGCTTGGTTGTCGGCGATACCCGTCGCGAGCTTGGCGACGTAGTTCGCACTTGCCGGGGCGACGACATAGCAGTCGGCAACCGGGTGCGGGCGCGGCTCAGTCGGCAGGCGAGGCTTATCCCGTACCGGCAATCCGGTCAGTGCCTCCAGGCGTTCGAGCTCACCGCTTGCCCTCAGCCATCGGCCGGCGTTCGGTGTCAGGGTCACGGCTACCTGCCAGCCGAGGTCCATGGCCGGCTCGACCAGGCCGGTCCGCAGCGTCTCGATTCCATCGGCCGCCGTGCCCACGACTCCCAGCACTCCAAGACCGCCAACGCTCACCGTTCCACCGCCCCGTATCGGTCCGCCCCCAGGGCCAGCAGTACAGCAGAGAAGTACAGCAACCACACCAACTACCAGCAACCGTTGCTCATTCCTGCAGCCCGTGTTGCCAGGCCGGCAGACCTCAGAATCACAGTTGTACGTGCTCACGCTGAGCGCGATTGTGCCGGGTGACAGTCGCTGACAACGGGGATGTCCCGGCAATGGGCCGGTGGCCCAAGGCGGTTGGCGGGGGCGATGTGCCGGGGGTGGGGCGTCAGTGAGCGAGGAGCGTGCCGGCGAGGATGACCGTAGGTGGTGGTGCCGCAGAGGATGCTGAGCAGGGCGTTGCGGCGTCACAGGAGGAGGCCGACGGTGACAGCCAGGGCCGTTAGGGGAGCAAGGGCCCGAGCCTCGGTCACGGGCAGGTCGCGCAGGCAGTGGGCGAGCAGGATCACCATGACGCCTACGGGCATGCGGGTGCTGAGGTACCGGACGGTCTTGCTCGCACGCAGTGGTGTGAAGGCGGCGAAGGGCAGGGCACGCAGGGTCCAGGTGACGGCGGCGGAGACGGCGACCGAGGCGATGAGGTAGGGGGTGTCAGGCATGGGCGGGCCTCTTGGGGGCGGTGAGGTGGCGGACCAGGAGCCCGGCGGTGAACAGGGTGAAGGCGGCCAGGAGCATCTGGCCGGGGAAGACCGGCCGGGCGGCCAGGGCGCTCAGGAGAGCGAGGGCGGGGTGGGCAGGTCGTCGCGCCGGTCCCGGACGGCGTCGAGTGCGAGGACGGTGACCAGGGCCGTCAGGGCGAAGTCCAGGCCGGTGACACTGTCAGGGATGAGCGAGCCGAGCAGGGCGGGTGAATCTGCGTTTGGGTCGCCCGTCCTGACGGACAGCGAGGCTCCAACTCGCCCCCGCAGGCATGGCCCACCCCCGACGATCGTCAGGGGTGGGCACCTGCCATTCGGCCCGGGTCTGCCGCTCCCTGGGCTTCTAGGTTCACTTCCCATGAAGCGAGAAACCGGAAGAAACAGGGCCCGGAACGGACGGCCGTTGGCCGCCTGTGTCGTTCTGGGGGCGGGCGCGGCCGTCGTCGCGGGGCTTGCCCCGGGCGGATTGGGCAGGGCCGGAGCCGTGGAGGTGACGGGCGGCGCGTCCGCGTCCGCGTACCGTTCGGTGACCGGGGCGGTGGCTGACGGCCCCTCATGGACTGGGCCGCTGCTGGAGGCGGCGACCGAGGGCACCCTGGTGGCTCTCGGGCTGCTGTTGGTGTGGACCTGGTGGAGTGCCGTACGGCGTGGGGACACCCGGCTGTCCGCCGGTACCGTGCTCACCGGCATCGGCACCGTACTGGCCTACGCGGTCAGCGAGGCCGTGAAGCAGGTGGTGGACGAGGCGCGCCCCTGCCGGGTCCTGCACAGCGGCGCGGAGGCCGTCGCCGAGTGTCCGGCCCCTGGCGACTGGTCCTTCCCGAGCAACCACGCCACCCTGGCCGCCGGCCTCGCGGTGGGCCTGGCCATGCTGCGGCCGCGCCTCGCCGCAGTCACCCTTCCGCTGGCCGGCGCGGCGGCGCTGCTGCGGGTCCTGGTGGGGGTGCACTACCCGCACGACGTGCTGGCCGGTGCGGTCCTCGGGGGCTCGGTGACGGCGGCCGTGCTGCTCGCCTTCCTGCCGCTGGCCCGGACCGCGGCGTCAGCGCTCGGGAGGCGGCTCGGCAGGCGCGACGATCCCGGCCTCGTGGGCGACGACCGCCGCGGCGGCACGGTTGTCCACACCCAACCTGGCCAGGATGGAGCTCACATGGGCCTTGACCGTCCCTTCCACCACATGGAGCCGCCGGGCGATCTGTCCGTTGGACAGCCCGCTGCCGAGGAAGGCCAGCACGTCGCGTTCCCGGCCGGTCAGCGCACGGACCCGTTCCCGGGCGGCGGTGCGGCGGCCGGCCAGAGCGCCCGCGCCGGTCGCCGAGAGATGGGCGACGACCCGCGCCGCGACCTTCGGTGACAGATAGGCGGCGCCGTCGGCCACCGCGCGGACTCCCGCAATGAGTTCCTCGGGCTCGCCCGACTTGATCAGGAAGCCCGCGGCGCCGCCTCCGAGCGCCTGGAGGATGTAGTCGTCCTCACCGAAGGTCGTCAGCATCACGACCCCCGTCTCCGGCACGGTGCGCCGGATCTCGGCCGCTGCCTCGATGCCGTTCATCCCGGGCATCCGGATGTCGAGCACGGCAACGGCCGGGCGATGGCGGCGGACCAGTTCCACGGCGTCGTGCCCGTCGGCGGCCTCGGCGACGACGTCGATTTCCGGATCGGTGGACAGAACGGAGCCCACACCCTTGCGGATCATCGGCTCGTCGTCGGCGATCAGCACCCGGATCACCGGCCGCTCACCGTCCCTTCCCCGCGCGGCGCACTCATGGGGTCAGGGCCTCCTTGGACATCAGCCTGCCGTTGCGGAAGCAGAGCCGGTAGGCGTCCCCGGACCGGTCGTCGAAGCGGTCCGCCGTCATCGCGTAGTACTCGCACGTGGTGTCTTCTCCCTTCGGTTCCCCGGCCACCGGCCGCTGGGTGGTCTGGCGCTCGGGCAGCAGCCGTTTCACCGTGTCCCGATCCTGTCCCACCCGCAGCCGGGCGTAGTCGCCCGGGTCCAGCACGGACTGCCGGGCCGAGCGGATGTCCCAGCCCATGAGGGCGGCACTCAGCACCGCCCACGCCACCAGGGGCAGCACGACCGCGGTGGCCAGCGCCCGGCGGGCACGGCTGCGGGCGTGCCGGTGTTCCGGGGGCAGTGCCGGAGCCGCCGCCCGGGGTGCCGCGGCCGGGCGGCGGGCGGGCGGGGTGCGCGGTATCCGTGCGGTGACCGCGAAGCCGCCCTCGTACGGCCCGTGCTCGAACGTGCCGCCCGCCAGCCGCACCCGTTCGTCGAGCCCGATCAGCCCTCGCCCCGTGCCCGGTACGCCCTTCGGGCCGCCCCGCGCGGGCGAGCGTCCGTTCTGTACCCGGACCGTCGTCTCCTCGGCGGTGTGCGTCACCTCTACGCTCACCCGTGCGTGCGGCGCGTGCTTGGCCGCATTGGTCAAGGACTCCTGGACGACCCGGTGGGCGGCTCGTGCGGCCGGTGGCGATACCCCGTCGGCGTCGCCGTCGATCCGCAGGGCGACCGCGAGGCCGGCGGCTGCGGCCTCCTCGACCAGCCGGGGAATGCCGGGCCCGGGCGGCTGCGGCGGCTCGTCGTCCGCCTCCTCGCGCAGGATGCCGATCACCTCGCCGAGCCGCTCCACCGACGCGGCCGCCCGGGCCCGGATCTCCCCGGCCGCGGTCCGCTGGGCCTCGTCCAGACCGGGGGCCAGCTTGAGGGCGCCCGCCGACAGGGCGATGAGACTGAGGTCGTGCCCGAGGACGTCGTGCATGTCCTGGGCGATCCGGGCCCGCTCCCTGGAACGCGCCTGTTCGGCGACGAGCTGCTGTTCGCGCTCCAGCCGGCCGGCCCGCTCCCAGCCCGCCCGGACGAGTTCCTGGTACTGGCGCCAGAAGCGCCCGGCGAACCAGGGCAGCATCGCGGCCACCGCCACCACGGCGACGAACCGCCCCGCCATCAGCAGCCACGAGGGCACCAGGGCCACTGCCACGACTCCGCCCGCGACGACCGCGACGAGCACGAGGACCGTGGGTCCGGTCCTTCCCGGCTCCCGGCCGGCGAAGAAGGCCGCCGCTGCCGCGGGCAGGGCCCACCACGAACTGACGGCGCTCAGCCCGACACAGACCGCCGCGACAACGGTCAGAAGGCTCCCCGGTTCGACGGCCCGCCGCGCCGCACCGCTGATCATTGCTCTGTACACCCGTACGACGGTACGCAGCCGAGGGGCATCCCGGCACTGCCGAAAGTCAACCCTGCGCGTGTGGTGTCCCTGTCACTCCGTTGTCATGCCGTGCGCTGTGCCCGGCGTCGACAGCGCAGACTGGACCGGCTTGCCGGAGATCCTGCTCGGGCCCGACCCGGCGGGAGCAGTGGTTCTGATGGGGCATGAGCTCGTGGACCGTTCCGACCGCCGCCGTCGCGTGGACCGGTGTGCTCCATGAGCAGGACGGTCGGCTGTTCACTCGCGGCTGTCCCCGCCGTCCCGGTCGTGCACTCCGGACAAGCGTCATCGTCTTGCAGCCACGGGCGGGACGCCCCGAGCGTGGAGTCGGCGTCCCCCCGGGCTGTCTGCTCGGTCGGCTCAGGCGTTGGGACGCTTGCCGTGATTGGCGTTCTTCTTCTTGCGGGCGCGGCGCTTGTTTCCTCGCTTGGCCATGCTGCACATCTCCCCTCATTCAGGATGTTTCGGGCTTTCGTCAGTCTAGGTTCGACCCGGTGCAGCCGCATCAGAGGTGCCCTGCGGCCGGGCGCGCAGCGCCTGCGTGAACCACGTGAATGCCGGTGCCGGGTCGTCCGGGGGAGGCCAGGCGTTGATCACTGCGAGCAACTCCAGGTACCGCTGCCGGCGAGGGTCGTTCGCGGTCTCCAACAGGGTCAGCAGCCGGTGGCGGAGAGCGAGGTCGTCGGGGTGGCCGATGTCGTGTGCGTACTCGGTCATGACCGATTCGACGATCGGATCCGCCTGTGGCGAGGTCGGGGTGATACCGGCCGTCAGAGCCGGGGCGACGTGGGCGCGGACCGTTGCTGCGGCGTCGCGGCGCAGGCCGGTCGTATCGCCCCGGGCGCGCTCGGCCGCGTGGTGCTCAGCCATGCTGTGCACCACGGCGCGGAAGTCGGTGTCCTGGGACAGTTCGGCCAACTCCACCCAAGCCTCCACCTGTTCGGCGTCGGGGGAGCCGGGCGGCTCCGGGGTCATCGAGCGCATGATTCCGGTGAACCCGGCGGTGGTGTCCAGGCCGCCGAATGCGGTGTTGAGGAAATCGCCGATCAGGCGTCGGCGTTCGACCTCCGAGAGCTTGGCCAGTTTGTGCATGAGATCCATTTCCTCGGGCGTGGACCCGCGTTTGGCCACCGTCGTCAGCACAGCGTGCCGCGTGCGCAGAGTGCGGATCTGCACCGCCAGGGCCTCGGCGTGCGCTGCGGCGACCTCGGGGAGCGAGAGCTCCCGGTCCACGGCCTTCCGGATCGTGGGAAGGTCCAGTCCCAAGTCGCGCAGCGTACGCACCAGGTCGAGGCGTGCGACGGCGTCGATGCCGTAGCGGCGGTGGCCGGCCGGGCTGCGGTCGGTCGGTGGCACGATCCCGCGGTCGGAGTAGAACCGGATGGTCTTGACCGTCAGCCCGGTCCGCCTGGCCAGATCACCGATCGAGTAGAGCGCGTCGCCGTCCATGCCCCCACTCTCACACCTCCCCCTACGGGAGACTCAAGCCCTGGTCACGTCGTAACGTGTCTCCTTCACATCCGCACCATCCGCACCATCCCGTGGGGGGAACCCATGTCGTACGGCTACCCGCCGCAGCCTCAGCCCGATCAACAGCCTTCGCCGTACCAGCAGTGGCCGCAGCCGGGCCCGGGAGCGGGCGGCTTTCCGCAGCCGCCGAAGAAGCCCCGTACCGGGCTGATCGTCACGCTGTCCGTGGTGGGTGGGGTGGCTGTTCTGCTGGCCCTCGGCGTGCTGATCGCCACCTCGATCGGCAGCAACTCGTCGTCGGACAAGTCGAATCCTCCGTCGGTGGAGGCCACGGAGGGCGGTGCTCGCGTGGAGGGCGGGGCGTCCGACGCACCCACCGAGCCGCCTGCTGCGGAGGACGCGAGGGCCGAGGACGATGTGCGGATCACCAGTTGTGAGCTGGACTCGGTGACGCAGTGGCCCGCGGCGGATGTGGAGATCGTGAATCACTCCGGGGCACGGGCGTCCTACATCGTGAACGTGGAGTTCGTGGACGGGGACGGTACGCGCCACGGCGAGGGGCTGGCGTCGTCGTCCAACCTGGATGCCGGGCAGAAGTCCGTGGGGAAGGCCCAGGGGCTGGGGAAATTCACGGGCAAGCTCACGTGCAAGGTCGCGAAGGTGTCGCGGTTCCAGGCGCCCTAGTACCGGCGTCCTGGCCCCGGCACCGCAGCCCCCGCCGGTCAGCCCCTCCGGCCGCTCAGCTCCGGCTGTTCGCGGCCGGGCTCTCGCGTGACGCACGGCTGCCCGACTTCGCGGCCGCCTTCTGGGTGTGTCACCCGTATGGGCGCGTCCGGGTGGTCGCCCGGGAAGGCGCCGCGCAGGGTCGGTTCTGTCTTGCAGTCCCGCCCCGGCCAAGGAGTTTCCATGGCACACACAGCGTCCACGCATGGCCCGGCCCGTTCCGCCGAACCCGGAGGCATCAACCCCTGGGCGACCGGTGGGATCATGTTCGCCGGCGTGCTGCTTCTCGTCGACGGCGTTCTCGGAGTGATCAAGGGCATCAGCGGTATCGCCTCCGACCAGGTCTACGCGCGCATCAGCAACTACACGTTCAAGTTCGATGTGACCGCATGGGGATGGATCCACCTCGTCCTCGGCATCCTGCTCGGATTCGTCGGCTGGGGCATCCTCAAGGGCGCCACCTGGGCCCGTGTCACTGGTGTCGTGCTTGCCGCCATCAACCTGGTCATCAACTTCATGTGGCTGCCGTACCAGCCGGTCTGGGCGATCATCTCCATCGCCATCGACACATTCGTGATCTGGGCCCTGTGCACGGAGAGCTCGAAGGCGGTCATCTGAACCGTCAGGGTGTACGGGCCCGACCCGGCCTTCCTGGGCAGAGGTCGGCCCACGCCGTCCCTGCCGTGAGCGGGTGCAGTGAGTGAAAGGACTGCGGTGTCGAAGGAGAACACGGAAGAGCTCGTCGCTCGTGCCGCCGAGGCGTATGTCTATGGCTGGCCGCTGGTCCATGGCCTGTCCGCAGTAGGGGACTTCATGCACACGGGCTTCGGTCCGCTGCCGCCCACCCCCTTCAACCACTTCGCGCACTCCGCTCAACCGGATTTCCCTTACACGCACTTCGTGTCCGCCGGCAACGACACCGTCCACTCGATCGCCCACCTCGACCTCTCCGGCGGTCCGGTCGTGCTCCATGTCCCCGACACTGACGGCGCGTACTACGTGCTGCAGTTCGTGGACGCCTGGACCAACAACTTCGCGTACGTCGGCAGCCGTGCCACCGGTACGGGGGCCGGGGACTGGCTCGTCGTGCCGCCGGGCTGGTCGGGCACCGTGCCCGACGGGGTGCGCGGGGTGATCGACGCACCGACCTCCGTTGTCTCTGTCATCGGCCGCAACGCCTGTGACGGTCCGGACGACCTGGAGCGGGTGCGCGCCCTTCAGGCACAGTTCGCCCTCACCCATCTCGAACCGGGTACTCATCGCACGGGACTGCCCGCGCCCGACCCCGACGTACCGGAGCCGTTGAGGTTTTTCGAGCAGCTCAGGGTCTGGATGGCGGACTTTCCGCCGTCCGCGGCCGACCAGGCGTATCAGGACCGGTTCCAGCCGCTGGAGCTGCTGGAGGAGGGGCCCTCGCCGTACGTGTCCGCCGACCCGGCCCTCGTACACGCACTGACCGAGGGCCTCGCGCGGGGCAGGGCACGGGTGGAGGAGGCGAGTCGGCCCGCGGCGGCGCGCGGGGGCTGGGAGATGGATCCGCATCTCTTCGACTACAACCTCGACTGGCACGGCGTCGGAGCCATCGACTCCCCGGAGTGGCGGATCGCTGACCGTGAGGCCTCCTATCCGGCCAGAGCGGTGGCGGCACGGACCGCGCTGTGGGGGAGCCACGGGTACGAGGCGGTGCACGCCCACACCGTCCGCGACGCCGACGGTGAGCAGCTGAACGGCGCCCACTCCTATGTGCTGCGCTTCGAGCGGCAGCCGCCGGTCGAAGCGTTCTGGTCCGTGACCACGTACGGCCTGCCGGACCACCGCCCTGTCGAGAACCCGGCCGCGCGGTACTCGATCGGTGACCGTACGCCTGGTCTCGTACACGGCGAGGACGGTTCGCTCACGATTCACATCCAGAGGGAGCGTCCGGCCGACCCGGATGCGGCGGCGAACTGGCTGCCCGCGCCCGACGGGGACTTCCGGCCCGTGCTCGGGCTCTATACGCCGGGGCCGGAGATCCTCGACGGTACGTACGAGATCCCCGCCGTCGAACGGAGCGGTGAGCGGTGAGGTGAGCGGAACCGGGGGGGGTGCCTCTATGTCCTTCGTCAAGGACGTGGTGCCGGGTGTGCGGGTTTTTGGGGTGGTTATGCGGCCAGGATGGCGGTGGGGGCTTTGGACTCGTAGAAGGTGCCGTCGCGGAGCATGGCGAACAGGACGCTGATGCGTTGGCGGGCGAGGCGGAGGAGTGCTTGGGTGTGGGTCTTGCCGCGGGCGCGCTGGCGGTCGTAGTAGGTGCGGGAGGCGGGGTCTGCGTTCATGCAGGCGAAGGCGGAGAGGAACATCGCGCGTTTGAGCTGCCGGTTTCCTCCTCGTGGTGCGTGTTCGCCGTGGATCGAGGTCCCGGACGACTTGGTTGTGGGGGCGAGGCCGGCGTAGGAGGCGAGGTGGGCTGCGCTGGGAAACCCGGTGCCGTCGCCGACCGTGACCAGCAGGACGGCGGCGGTCCTGACTCCGACTCCGGGCATCGAGGTCAGGACCGGGTGAAGAGGGTGGGCCTCCAACAGGGTGGTGATCTGGGCTTCGAGCGCTCTGCGCTGGTCGTGGACCGCTGCGAGCGAGGCGGCCAGGGACGGGATCACGATGTCGAGGGTGCCCGTGCCGGGAACGATGACGGTCTGTTCGTCGAGGGCGTCGAAGATGTCGTCGATCAGCCTCTGTGCCATCCGCGGGGCCTTGGGCCGGATGAGTTCGACGAGTCTGCGGCGGCCGGCTTTCCTCAGGGCGGCCGGGGATCCGTATCGTTCGAGGAGCCAGGTGACGGCCCGGTGGTCCAGTCGTGGGCCCAGGACGCGCTCGAGGCTGGGGTGGAACTGGGTGAGCAGGCCGCGTATCCGGTTGCTGGTGCGGGTGGCTTCCGCGGCGAGGTCCTGGTCGAAGCCGGTCAGGACGGTGAGCTCGGCGGTGATCTCGTCGGTCAGCTCCAGCGAGCGCAGGGTGTGGGGCATCGTCCGGGCGGCGTCCGCGATCACCGCCGCGTCCTTCGCGTCGGTCTTCGCCTCGCCGGGATACAGATCGGCGATCCGCCGCATCGCGAGTCCGGGCAGGTAGGCGACCTGGCAGCCCGCGTCCCGGGCGACGGTCAGGGGCAGAGCACCGATCGATGCGGGCTGGTCGACGATCACCAGCACGGTGCCGAACTTCGCGGTCAGCTTGTCGAGGACGGCCCTCAGTTTCGGTTCGCTGTTGGGCATCGGCTTGTCGAAGACCTTCTTCCCGGCCGGGGTCAGCCCGTGGCCGTGATGGGCACTCTTGCCGACGTCCATGCCCAGGAAGACGCCCACATCGCCGGTGTCGAACATCGCACCCCTCCCAAGTGGTTGACCTTGCCGGCCTCGGCGGTGGCACCGTGCTCGCGCATCCACGTTATGCAGACCTGCCGCCCGCGAGCTGCCCGGCATTGCACCGGGCCAGGCGGTGGCCGGACCTCTCATCAGCGTCTCCGACGGCACCCCACGGACCCGGCGACACCACCCCCCAGGTCATCGCTTCGACAGAGGGGACACAGTCATACCGGGCCCGGAGGCCAACGGCCCCATTGCAGGACCGCGAAAAAGATAACGGGGGGCGAAGCGATGCGTGGCTGATGTCATCGGCAGATGCTTGCCTCGCCCGCCCGTTGTCGCAGACGCACGCCCTCGCCCGCCCGTTGTCAGTGGCTCGGGTCACACTGGGCTCATGTGCCGCAGTATTAAGACCCTTCGCCCGCCCGCCCTCCCCGAAGAGGCCACCGAGGAGGACATCCGGGCCGCCGCCCTGCAGTTCGTACGCAAGGTGTCCGGCTTCCGGGCTCCGGCCGCGCACAATCAGGAGGTGTTCGACCGGGCCGTCGACGAGATCGCCGAGGCGACCGCCAGGCTGCTGGACGGTCTGGAGATACGGGGTGCCGTCAGGACGTCGTAGTGGCCGTCGCGGTCGATGCCTGGGCGGCGGCTTCCGCTGCCGGGCGCCGCATGACGTACGCGGCCAGGGCGCCCGCCGCGAACAGGGCGAGGACCGAAACGGCTGTGCCCACCCAGGTCGCGCCGAGCCACTGGGCGCCGAAGTAGCCGAGGCTCACGCTGTAACCGGCCCAGGCCACGCCCGCCAGGGCCGACCAGGGCAGGAATTCCTTCGCCTTGCGATGCGCGGCGCCCGCGCCCAGGGAGACGACCGAGCGGCCGGCCGGGGCGAAGCGGGCAATGACGACGAGGATGCCGCCGCCCCGGGCCAGGGCGGCGCCGAGGCGTTCCTGCGCGGAGGTGAGGCGGCGGGAGCGGGCGATGGCCCGGTCCAGACGCTCGCCGCCGCGCCAGGCCAGCCGGTACGCGACGAGGTCGCCGAGCAACGAGGCGGTGGCCGCGCACAGGATCAGGGCGAGGAGGGAGGGGACCTCGGGCACCTGCTCGGCGCCGTGCGTCGTGGAAGCCGCGCCTGCGACGGTCGTCGAACCGGCGGCTGCCGTGGCAGCGGCGATCACCAGGACTCCGCTGGGCAGCACGGGCAGAAAGACGTCCAGGAGCACCGAGACCGCGACCACGGCGTAGATCCATGGGCTGCCGGTCAGCGCACCCACACTCTCAAGCACCTACTACTCCCCGATCCGGAACAACGCCGCGACGTCGCAGGGGAGCGGCAGGAGCGGCAGGGCCAGCTGTACAGCGTACGCCTGAGGCTCATCCGGTGATCTACAAATACGGACGATGTTGGAAAGCTCACGTACACCCAGAAATGGGAAGCCCAGGTTCCGGGTGTACGTGAGGAACGGCCCGTGAGCGGAAGGGGCGGTGCCGTGCGGATCGGGCCGTGACGGCCGTCGGCAGGGCCGTCACTCCGGTCGTCAGACCGTTACGGCCGGTGCCTGCTCGCGTGCGCGGTCCTCGCCGTCGCTCTCCGCGCCGCCCCGGCTGAACAGCCGGTCCAGGGCCAGCGCGCCGGGGCCGGTGAAGACCAGCAGGAGGAACACCCAGCAGAAGACGGCCGAGGGTTCGCCGCCGTTCTGCAGCGGGAAGAGCGCCTCGGGCTGGTGGACCTTGAAGTACGCGTACGCCATGGAGCCGGAGGAGATCAGGGCGGCGATGCGGGTGCCCAGGCCGAGCACCACCAGGCTGCCGCCGACGAGCTGGATGACCGCCGCGTACCAGCCGGGCCAGGTTCCGGCGGGTATGGAACCGCCGCCCATCGCGCCACCGAGGACGCCGAAGAGAGAGGCGGCGCCGTGGCAGGCGAAGAGCAGGCCTACGACGATCCGGAACAGGCCGAGAGCATAGGGCTGAGCCTGGTTCAGACGTGTGTGCATGGGGGAGGGCTCCTTCGGTCTGGTGGGGACGTGAACCGATTGAGTGCCCCAGGTTAGGGAAACCTCACCAATGCTTGCAAGTTCAACATTTGGTTGGCTTGCTGAAAGTCGTCCCATGGTTATCGGTCAGGGAACGGTCAAGCGCCGTCTCCAGCTGCGCACCTTTCTTCGTCGCCTTGGCCTGAACCAATGTCAGCGCAGCTTTCCGGCCATGCAGGGTGAGTGTCATGAGCTGATTGCCGAACCATGGTCCGCCGGTCCTGCGCCAGTGGACCGGAGGTATGCCCGTCCGCCCGTGCCGCGCCAGCAGCCGGCCGAGCCACCGCCCCGCCCGGCTCCAGCCGAAGCGGAAGCCGGCCCTGAGCGGGCCGGGGATCGAGTTGTGCATGGGGGAGCAGGTCAGCTGAAGGATGCGTGCCTCGGGGGCGCCGCCGGGCACGCCGGCCGGCCATGCGGGCTCCGCGATGTATGCGTGGTGCACATCGCCCGACAGCACGCATACCGACGCCGGGGCGTCCGGACCCCGGCCCGCCTGCCGGATCAGCTCGGTCAGCTTCCCGAAGGAGTCGGGGAAGGCCGCCCAATGTTCCAGGTCGGAGCGTTGGCGCAGCTTCTCGCCGAAGCGCGCCCAGCGCCCCTCGGGCCCGCCGCGCTCGCCGCGGCACAGCGCGGCGCTCCACTGCTCCGCGTCGTGGACGAGCGGCGGCAGGAGCCATGGCAGCGAAGTGCCGATCAGGAGATGGTCGTACGAACCGGGGTCGGCAAGGGCCTCCTCGCGCACCCAGCGCGCCTCTTCGGCGTCGAGCATCGACCGCCGCTGCTCGTCGAGCTCGCGGGCCGCGCGGGTGTCCACCATCAGCAGCCGTACTCGGCCGAAATCACGTCGGTGGCTCCAGCGTGTACGGGTCGGTTGGGCGTCCGCCTCGGCGGCGAAGCGGCGCAGCGTCTCGGTGCCGTCCGGGGTGGCGCGGACCGCTGCGTAGAGCGGGTCGGTGGTCAGTTCGGTGGGGGAGAGATTGCCGAGATGCTGATAGACCCAGTACGACATCAGCCCGCTGACGATCCGCTCGTGCCACCAGTGGGTGGCCCGGATGGCGGTGAGCCAGGCCTCACTGGTGTTCCAGTCGTCTATGACGTCGTGGTCGTCGAAGATCATGCAACTGGGGACGGTGGAGAGCAGCCAGCGCACCTCGGGGTCGCGCCACGACTCGTCGTAGAGGCAGGTGTAGTCCTCGTAGTCCGCCACCTGCGGGCCGGGCGGCTCACGCAGATCGCGGCGTGCGGCGAGGCGGCGGCGGGTTGCCTGCGATGTCTCGTCCGCGTAGACCTGGTCGCCGAGGAGCAGCAGTACGTCGGGGCGTTCCGCGTCGGGGTCGCCGGCGAGATGGGTGGCAAGGGTGCCGAGGGCGTCCGGGCCGGCCGGGTCGGGCAGGTCCGCGCGCGGACCGGGGCCGCAGGAGAGGTCCCGCTCGCCGGCCGGGGGAGCCGCCCAGCGACAGGAGCCGAAGACGGCCCGTACGGTCCGGTGGTCCGTCTCCTCGGCCAGGGGCGGTGTGGTGATGGTGCTCGGAGGGAAGCGGGAGTTCTGGGGCGGCCACACCCGTCGCTCGTCGAGCAGTACCTCGTACGCTGTGGTCGAGCCCGGAGTCAGGCCCGTGACCACGACCAGCGCGTAGTGGTGACCGGCGATCGCGAACGTACGGGAGGAGCCCGACGCGCCGTCCGCGCAACGGACTTCGGCCGTGCGCGGCCGGTCCGCCTCGACCCAGACGGTAGCGGTCGCAGCGGTCTCCCAGTCGACGTACCTCAGCAGTGGTCCCAGCCGGAGCCCGGCCATGGTGTGCCCTCCTCGCGTCGTCCCGGTGTACGGGTACGGAGCCGTGCGGCGTGCACGGCTCCGTACGGTACGGAACGACGGGGGAGGGTGGGCCGGTTCCGCTCAGCGGCCCCCGCCTCTCCGGCGAGGGGCCGGACGCGGTTGCCCGGCGCGGTCCTCGCTGTGTGGTGCAGCGGCCGTTCAGCAGCCGTTCAGGACGGACTGCAGGGCGCTCTTCTCGGCCGAGTCGACGCTCAGGTTGTAGTAGTGCTTCACATGCACCCAGGCGCGCACGTACGTGCACCGGTACGCGGTGCGCGAGGGCAGCCAACTGGCCGGGTCCTGGTCGCCCTTGGACTGGTTGACATTGTCGGTGACCGCGATCAGCTGCGGGCGCGTCAGGTCGTTGGCGTACGCCTGTCGTTGGGCGGTCGTCCAGCTGCTGGCGCCCGATCGCCAGGCCTCGGCGAGCGGGACCATGTGGTCGATGTCCAGATCGGATGCGGCGGTCCAGGTGGCGCCGTCGTACTCCGAGTACCAACTTCCACTGACGGCTGCGCAGCTGGAGTCCTGCGTCACATTCGTGCCGTCCCGCTTGAGGACGACCTCACGGGTGTTGCAGGTGCCCGACTGGGTGATCCAGTGCGGGAACTTGTCGCGGCTGTAGCCGGTCGACGAGCCCTCCGCGGAGACTGTCAGTTCGCTCAGATAGGTACGGGCGGTCGATGCCGAGACCGGGGTGGGCATGGCCGCCTGGGCGGTGGGGGCGGTGAGCAGTCCGGTGGTTGCGGCGAGGGCGGCGGATGCGGCGACGACAGCGATGCGACGCGCGTAGACACCTGACATGCGAACTCCCTTGATGTGGGGGGACCTTGGACGGGTGACCCGTGGGGCCCGGCCATCGTGGCGGCGCCAGGTTTCCGTGGGGTGGGCGCCAGGTAACAGAGTGGCGACATGGGCACGTCACATCAAGAGTTCTGACGAACAGGGCTGGGGCATGGGGGCGTACGTCCGCATCTGCGCGGGCGCACGTACTGACGCACTGGCAATTCGCCGGTGCATCGGGCCGATTCGCGCAGGTACTCCGAGCCTGGCCGGTCGTAGGGTTACGGCGTGCTGCTACGGGTCAACATCACGCTCGGGGTCGTCCTGGCCCTGCTGCTCGCGGCGGCGGCCTCCGTCGCCGCCCTGGCCTCGCTCGGCCGGTCGCGCGAGATCCTGCTGGCCGGGCTGCGGGCCGCGGTCCAACTCGCCGCGGTTTCCCTGCTCATCGGCTGGGTGGTCCGTTCGCTGCCGCCGCTGCTCGCGTTCGTGGCGCTGATGTACGCCGTGGCGGTACGGACCGCGGGCCGCCGGATCACCCGCAATCGCACCTGGTGGTGGGCGGCTCTGCCGATCGGGGCGGGGGTCGCGCCGGTGGTCGCCCTGCTGCTGCTCACCGGACTTGTCCCGGTCCGGGGCATCGCGCTGATCCCGGTGACCGGCATCCTCATCGGGGGTGCGCTGACCGCGACCGTGCTCGGCGGGCGGCGGGCGCTGGACGAGTTGACGACCCGGCGCGGGGAGGTGGAGGCGGGTATGGCGCTCGGGCTGCTCGACCGTGACGCGAGGCTGGAGATCGCCCGGCCCGCGGCGGCGGACGCGCTGCTGCCGGGGCTCGATCAGACGCGGACGGTGGGGCTCGTCACATTGCCGGGCGCCTTTGTGGGCATGCTGCTGGGTGGCGCCTCGCCGGTCCAGGCGGGGGCCGTGCAACTGTTCGTACTGGTGGCGCTCATGGCCGTACAGGCGGTGGCCGTCACGGCCGTGCTCGAACTGGTGGCACGGGGACGGCTGCACCGGGACTGAGGACTGCCGGAGGCCGGCTGTCGCGGACCGAGGCCCGCCGGCGCCCGGCTATCGCGCGCTGATGTGCAGCCGGATCGAACCGTCGGCCGCCGCTTCCACCCGGAGCTGAGTCAGGTCCTCGACGTGCGCGTCGGGCGAGAGTGCTGCGGCCCGCGGGCCGACGCCCACGACACGCATGCCCGCCGCCCGGCCGGCCGCGATGCCCGCCTCCGAGTCCTCGAAGACGACACAGTCCGCCGGGGCGAAGCCCAGCTCGGCCGCTCCCTTGAGGAAGCCCTCGGGGTCCGGCTTGCTCGCGCCGACGCTCTCGGCGGTGACACGGGTGACCGGCATCCGAAGTCCGGACGCGTTCATCCGGGTCCGGGCCAGCGCCTCGTCGGCCGAGGTGACCAGGGCGTGCGGGAGCCCGGCGATCGCGTCCATGAAGGCGGGTGCGCCGGCGATCGGGACGACGCCGTCGGTGTCGGCGGTCTCCTCGGCGAGCATCACCCGGTTGTCCGCGTAGTTCTGCTCCATCGGACGGTCCGGGAGGAGCACCGCCATGGTGGCGTACCCCTGCCGCCCGTGAACCACCTTGAGCGCGGCCTCCGGGTCGAGCCCCTCCCGCAGTGCCCAGCGCCGCCAGCAGCGCTCCACGACGGCGTCGGAGTTCACGAGGGTGCCGTCCATGTCCAGAAGGAGGGCGCGGGCTGTGAGGACGGTGGCCGGCATGGGCGGGCTCCAGAGCGCGGGGGGAGGCAATGACGCAGGAAAGAGAACAAGCAGCCTCGCCCGCCGGTCAGGGAGTGGCGGGCGGAGGCTACTTTGTTCCATCACGATACAAAAACCCGTCCGGGAAAGCCAATTCCGTCCCGGGCGGGGTCGTCGGGCCGGGTGGTCAGGAGCGTCCCCGGCCCGTCGTCTCCGCCTCCAGGGCGCGGCGCGTGTTGGGGCCGTACACCCCCGACGGGTCGCCCTCGATGGACTTGTACGACTGGTAGACGCTCACGGCGTGCTCGACCTGGCTCGTGAAGTCGCCGTCGTCCCGCCCGTGGAACAGCCAGATCTCCTCCAGCCGGCGTTGCAGCTCGGCCACCGCGGGCCCCTGGTCGCCGAGGCGCAGCGTCGGACCGGCCAGTGAAGCGGGCGGTGCGGACGAGGCCGGGCGGCTCGCGTGCGGCGTGGACGCGGAGGGCGAGGCGGTGGCCGGCCGTGAGGCGGCGGATGCGGAGGGGGGCGGCGAGATGCTCGCCGAGGGGGATGTGGAGGCGGACGCGGACGGTGACGTGGAAGCCGGTCCGGAGGGCGCGGCCGATGCGGAGGCCGATGCGGAGGCCGATGCCGTCTCCTCCGCCGGGGCGCTCGCCACCGTGCTCGGCAGGGCCAGTTCCCCGTCGGCGTCCCCGTTGCCGCTTCCGTCGAACAGCCCGCCCGCGAACGCGGCCGTGCCCACCACCGTGGCCACGGCCGCTCCTACGGCGAGTGCCGCGAAGGGCCGTCGGCGGCGCGGCTGAACGGGATCGTCGGCGGGTGCGAAGGCCGGTGCGAGGTGCGGTGCGCGGGCCGTGGTGTTGGGGGCTTCGGCCGGCTCGACGGCATCCGGCAGCGGACCTGCCGTCGCCGGGCCGAGGAAGAGCGGCATCGTCGTGGCCGCGTCCCCCGCCGGTCTGTGGTGCTGCTCGTCGTCTGCGGCCGGTGTCTCGTCGCCCCCCAGCGTCACGTACGGCCGGATACGTAGCGGATCGAAGTCCTCCGCCGCCGCGATCTCCGCCAAGTCGGCCGCCGACCGCGCGGCCCGTTGCTGCTCGGCGGCCCGCTGTGCCGCCCGCTCCCCACACGCGCAGCCGGCCCCGGGTCTTCCGCCCGGCCCCCCGGCCGGCAGCGCCCCGTCCGGTCTTCCGTCCGGGCCTCCATCAGGTCTCTGTCTCTGGTCCGGTCTGCTGTCCATACCGCATTCCGGGCATATATGTCCTGTCATTGTGGGCCCCTCCCCTTGAACTGCCTGCGATTATGCAGCCCGCTGCCGGGATGCCCAATGCCGTACCGAAATGCGCACCCGGGACGAATCCCGCTGCGACACCCGCCCAGGGCTCGTCCCCGCAGGTCCCGGGCCCGGTCCCGCTCGGCAGGCCATAACCGTGCGGAACGGCCAGGATGGGGATGTAGCGGATCCGAGGAGATGTTCCATGGCCAAGCATCTGAGCCCCCCGGCCCCGGCCCCCGGCGAGGACCGCTCCACGCGGTCGGTCATGGTGGCCATCGGTGCGCTTCTTCTCGGCATGCTTCTGGCCGCGCTCGACCAGACCATCGTCTCCACCGCGCTGCCGACCATCGTCAGCGACCTCGGCGGTCTGGAACATCTCTCCTGGGTCGTCACGGCCTATCTGCTGGCGTCGACCGCCGCGACGCCGCTCTGGGGCAAGCTCGGCGACCAGTACGGGCGCAAGAAGCTCTTCCAGACAGCCATCGTCATCTTCCTCATCGGCTCGGCGCTCTGCGGCGTCGCCCAGAACATGCCGCAGCTCATCGGCTTCCGTGCCCTTCAGGGCCTCGGCGGCGGCGGCCTCATCGTGCTCTCGATGGCGATCGTCGGCGACATCGTCGCGCCGCGCGAACGAGGCAAGTACCAGGGCCTGTTCGGAGCGGTCTTCGGTGCGACGAGCGTCCTCGGGCCGCTCCTCGGCGGCTTCTTCACCGAGCATCTCAGCTGGCGCTGGGTCTTCTACATCAACCTGCCGATCGGCGTCGTCGCGCTCCTCGTGATCGCCGCCGTGCTGTACATCCCGGTCCGCCGTACGCAGCACACCATCGACTACCTCGGCACCTTCCTCATCGCCTCCCTCGCCACCTGTCTGGTCCTCGTCGCCTCGCTCGGCGGCACCACCTGGGCCTGGGGCTCCGCGCAGATCATCGGTCTCGCCGTGCTGAGCGTGCTGCTGCTGATCGCCTTCGTGCACGTGGAGCGCCGCGCCGCAGAGCCCGTTATTCCGCTGAAGCTGTTCCGGATCAGGACCTTCACCCTCGTCGCCGTCATCAGCTTCGTCGTGGGCTTCGCGATGTTCGGCGCGATGACCTATCTGCCGACCTTCCTGCAGGTGGTGCACAGCATCACGCCGACGATGTCCGGTGTGCACATGCTCCCGATGGTGCTCGGTCTGCTCCTCACCTCGACCTTGTCCGGGCAGATCGTCAGCCGCACCGGCCGCTGGAAGGTCTTCCCGATCGCGGGCACCGGCATCACCGCGATCGGACTGCAACTCCTGCACCGGCTCACGGAGACCAGCAGCACCCTGGAGATGAGCATCTACTTCTTCGTCTTCGGTGCCGGGCTCGGCCTGGTGATGCAGGTTCTGGTGCTGGTCGTGCAGAACGCCGTCACGTACGAGGATCTCGGCGTCGCCACGTCCGGAGCCACCTTCTTCCGCTCCATCGGCGCCTCGTTCGGTGTGGCCGTCTTCGGCACGATCTTCACGAACCGGCTCACCGACAAACTGGGCGCCGCGCTCGCCGGCCGCTCCCTGCCCCCCGGGGTCAGTGCCCAGGGGCTGGCCGCCGACCCGCGCGCCATCGGCCAGCTGTCGCCCGCGCTGCGGCCCTCGGTGCTCCACGCGTACTCGACCTCGATCACCGATGTGTTCGTGTACGCGGCACCCGTCGTCCTGGTCGCCTTCGTCTTCGCGTGGTTCCTCAGGGAGGACAAGCTGCGCGGCTCGGTGACCGCGCCGGAGCCCACCGAGACCCTGGCGTCGAACCCGGTCGAGCGGTCCTCGTACGACGAATGCGCCCGGGCCCTCTCGGTGCTCGCCACCCGCGCGGGGCGCCGCAAGGTCTACGAGGAGATCACCAAGAGGGCGGGGTACGACCTGCTGCCCGCGGCGAGCTGGATGTTGCTGCGCACAGCCCGGCACGGCACGGTCGAACCGGCCATGCTCGCCGAGGTCACCCCGGTGCCGCTACGGGTGATCACCGAGGCGGCGCGTCAGCTGGAGGAGCGCGGACTGGTCCGGCGCGAAGGCATACAGCTGGTGCTCACGGAGACCGGCGCGGAAGTGGTGGTGAAGCTCGCGGAGGCCCGTGAGGAATCGATGGCCGAGCTGCTGGGTGACTGGTGGGGGCCGGAACGGCCGACGGACCTGGTCAAGCTCGTGGCGGAGCTGACCGCCGAGACGAACGGGTCGCGCAAGGAGCGGCCGCACAGCCCCGAGGCGATGCGGGACCACGCGGCCCGACCCGGGTGAGCCGCTTCGCGGAAACCTCCTGCGCCTCCTGCACCCTTACAACTCCTTGGCGAACCAGTGCTCCGCGTACTGTCGCCGGTGGAACGCCGGAACCTCCCGATAGCCGTGCTTGGCGTACAGCCCCCGTGCCTCGACCAGGTCATTGCGGGTGTCGAGCCTGACTGTGCGTATGCCGAACGCGCGCGCCGCGCTCTCGACGGCCGCCAGGAGCAGCCCGCCGCCGCCCGTACCGCGGTGTTCGGGGCGTACGAACACCCGGGTCAGTTCCGCGACGTCCGTGTCCACCACCAGCAGCCCGGCGCAGGCCGCCGGCTTCCCCCCGAACCGGCCGACGACGAACTGGCCGGTGGGCGGAGCGAGCCGGTCGGCGCCGTCGTCGGTGAGCCCCTCGTCGATCTCCTCGGCGGTCGCGGGCCGCCCCCAGTATCGGCTGGCGACCTCGTCGTAATAGTCGCGACGCAGCAGCGCCGCGTCGGGGGAGTCGAAGGGTTCGGGGGCCACGGTCCAGGTCATGCCGGTCATTCTGACTTGATCACGATCAGAGGAGCGAACGGATTGACCAGCTCGGCAGCGAAGAACGAACGGATCGGTGGAGCCGGCGCTTCACTCCGCACGCAAGCGTTCGGAGTGCGGCAAGCGGCCCCGGCGCTCATCCCAGCGGCGGCGGAACCGTGACCGGCGGCGGAGGCACCACCGGCCGGTGCCGTCGGACCCGCAGCACCAGCAGTATCACCGCGGCCGCCACCAGCACGGCCCCGAGCAGCGACAGCACCCAGGCGGGGACACCGCCCACGGTCAGCAGCCTGTCCGTGTACACCATGGTCCGGTACGGGGTGTCGGCCTCGGCCGCGCGCAGTTCATGATCGCCGTCGATCCGATCCGGGTACGGGAACGACTGCTCGATCGCGGTGACGAACACCGGCTTCCCGCCCGTCACCGCCTCCAGCGCCCGTACCGACCGGGGGTCGATCCTGCCCGCGTACGTCACTTGCGGCGCATTGCCGCCGATCGCGTCGCGCGGCTCCATCCGATGCGCCGCCAGGACGTACAGGCCCAGTTGCTGCGGCGTCGAGGCGAGCTTCGACAGCCGCATCGGGTAGACCAGCCGGTCGCTGGCGAAGCGCAGCCGCAGCGGATCGAGGTCGCCGCCGAGGGGACTGTTCTTGTCCCGGGGAGCGAGGCGGATCGCGACGTACTCCCACTTCTGGTCGACATAGGGCTTCAGCGCCGTCGCCAGCCGGTCGGGCAGCTCGAAGCCGTTGTCCTGCAGCCATTTCTGCAGCGCCTCGGGGTCGGTCGCGGCCAGCCGCGCCACATCGAACGGGCCGAGCCGTTCCCGGCCCACCACCTCGACCGCCGGTGCGGCGCTCGAAGGAGCCCCGGCTCCGTCCCCGCTGTTGCCCGAACCGGCGAACGGCCAGTCGTGGGAGCGCGGCCAGAAGTAGTGCCTGGTCGCCTGCACCGGCGCGGTGAGGGTGGCGAGCTCGGAGAAGAGCGACGGATCACCGAGCTCCACGGTCGCCCGGTGCGGCACCGGCATGATCCAGGCCGCCTCGGGGGCGTCCCCGCGGACCGTGAGCCGCATGACGATCTGCTCGGTACGGCCGTCCCAGTCCACCACCGACGTCTCCCGGTCGACCGAGACCTGGGTTGCCCTGCTCGGGACCATCGCCCCGCAGCCACAGGCGTACGCCGGGCTGATCAGCGACCCCAGCTGCAGCGACGCCAGCATCAGCAGCAGTGACAGTGCACGCACCACCCACCCGCGCCCCTCACCCCGCACACCCCGCATCCCCCCTGCGCACCGCATGTCCTGTCTTCCTCCCCCGTGATCGACGAACACGGGGGAGGACGTGGGAACCACCGGTCCGGTTCCGGCGCCGAGGCCCGACCCAACAGGTCCTTCGGTCATTTTTTCGGAAAAAAAGAATGATGACAGTCAGGCGAAGAGGGGGTTGATTGTGTCTACCTCATAGCGCAATGCGAAGGTTTCACAGCATGCCCAGGTCGAGGGACGGGCACGGAAACGGCGGGAGGGTCGGCGCAGCGTGGCGAATGCGGAGCACAGTGTGCGCGGAAATGCGGCGACAGGGGAGAGGACCGGGGCTGCCCGGGCTCTGCTCTGGCTGGTTGTGGCCGCACTGGCCGTACGGCAGATGGCGGTGGTGCTACGGCAGCCGCCGGGCGAACGGCTCACTGATCTGGAGACCTGGATCGGTGAGAACGGTGTCCTGCACGTGACGGGCTCGCTGTACAGCAGCGACCGGTTCACCGGCACCCCGTTCGCCGGGCTGGTGCTGAAGCCACTGACCCGGATCGCCGAACAGAGCCTGGGCGTCGCCTGGACCTTCGGTTCGCTGCTGCTCGTCGCCGCCCTCGGTATCGTCGCCGCCCGCGCGCTGCCGGGCCCGGTCACCCGCCGCACCTCACTGCTGGCCGCCCCCGTCGCGATCAGCCTGCTGATGCTCTCCCTGCCGGTCCGAAACGCACTCCACCTGGGGCAGACCAGCATCCTGCCGGTCCTGCTGGTGCTGCTGGCCTGTTTCGCGGTCCGCGGGGAACGTGCCTCGGGCCTCCTGATCGGGCTCGCGGCCGCGCTCCAGCCGACCGTGCTGCTCTTCGCGGTCCTGCTCTGGTTCACCGGCCGCCGGCGGGCGGCGGTGACCGGTGGCATCGCGTTCGCCGCCTGCACCGCGCTGGCCTGGGCCGCGATGCCGCACGACTCATGGACCTACTGGGTGCACCATGTCGCGGGCGCCGGGCTCGGCGACAACGCGGACAGCCTGGCCAACCAGTCCCTGCACGGCGCGCTGCTCCGATTCGGCCTGGAGGGCCCGCTCGAAATCGCGCTGTTCGTGGTGCTGGCGGCCGCCGTCTGCTACCTCGGACTGCGCCGCGCCATACGGTACGCACGCGACGGGCAGCTGCTGCTCGCCGTCGCCGTGACCGGCTGTGTCGCCGTCGCCGTCTCACCCACCGCCTGGCAGCACCAGCTGCTGTGGGTGCTGCTCGCCGTGGTCGGCCGGGTGGGCAAGCGGGCTTCCGACCGGCTGGTGTGGCCGGCGGTCGTGGTACTCGTGCTCACACTGCCGGGGAAGATGCTGCTGCCGAACATGGCGGTGGTCTTCCCCGTACGCGACAACGTGCTGCTGATCGCGGCGCTCGGCGCGGCCTGTGCCGCACCGTTCCTGCCGCGCACCTCGCCGTACTGGCAACACCCGATCCCGACGGACTACGCGGCCCCGGTCGCGGCCCGCTGGAGCCGCATCCCCCTGCTGCCGTTCTGGCGGCGGGTGCTCAGCCGGCCCAATCTGCTGCTGGAACTGCTCCTGATCAGGGTCGTGTACTCCGCTTACGCACAGGTCAGGCTCGCGGCGACGGCCGGCCGTGCCACCGCCGAACACCACGGCCGGCAGATCCACTCCCTCGAACAGTGGCTGCACATCGACATCGAGCACTGGGCCAACCACGCGGTCGTCCAGGTCACCTGGCTGAGGGACTTCTTCGACTACTACTACTCGACGTTCCACTTCATCGTGCCGCTGGCGATCCTCGGTGTGCTGTACGTACGACGCCCCGCGGACTACCGCTGGGTCCGCAGCTCCATCGGCTTCGCCACGATCCTCGCGCTGGTCGGCTTCTGGCTCTACCCGCTGGCCCCGCCGCGGCTGATGCCGGGACTCGGCTTCATAGACACGGTCCATGGAGTGCAGGACTTCGCGAAGCCGGACTACGGAACGCTGACCTCGATGACCAATCAGTACGCGGCGATGCCCTCGCTGCACTTCGGCTGGTCGCTCTGGTGCGGTGTGGTCATCGTCATGCTTGCCCCGAAGATGTGGATGAAGGCGCTGGGACTGCTGCACCCGCTGTTCACGGTCTCCGCGATCGTGGCCACGGCCAATCACTGGGTGCTGGATGCGGTGGGCGGCGCGGCCGTCGTCGCGCTCGGCTTCGGGCTGACCTACGTACTGTCGGGGCCGCGGAGGCTGCAGCTGCCGGCCGCGCCTGCGGCGGCGGAGCCGCAGGACGGGATCACGGTGCCGGTGCCGGCACCGAGGTCGCCCGACGACGCGGTGAGCAGCAAGCAGCACTAGTGGCACGGAGCCCGTGAGGGCCGAAGGGGTGCCGGGACGAACACATCGTCCCGGCACCCCTTCGGCATGGATCGCCGCCTGACCAGCATCCGCCCATCGGCCCCGGACCGCCACTCGAACGGCTCAGGGGCCGGTCGTCCCGAGCACCCAGGTGGCGAAGGACAGTGTGGCCATGGACACCACCGTCGAGGCCACCACGGAGTTGCGGGCCACACGGGTGTCCAGGCCGTACTGCTGGGCGTAGATGAAGGCGTTCTGAGCGGTCGGCAGCGCGGAACAGAGCACGACGGCCATCAACTGGTGGTCCGGCAGATGCAACAGCGGGCCGCCGACGACGAAGGCGATCAGGGGCTGGACCAACGTCTTGAGTGCGACCGTCACAACGACCTCCGCACGCTTCGTACGCACCGTGGACTCGGCAGGCTCCGTGTGCTCCGTCGGACCGCCGGTCGCCGGGCGGCTGTTCAGGGACAGGCCCAGCGTGATCAGGGCCGTCGGCACGGCGGCGGCGCCGAGCAGGTCGCAGGAGTGGGCGAGGGCGTGCGGCAGCCGCAGTCCGAGTGCGGAGACGACGACACCCAGCAACGAGGCCATGATGATGGGGTTGCGGACCGGCATGGTCAGCATCCGCCGGACCACGACGCCCTTTCCGGAGCCCGTCCCCGTGCCCGTGTCCAGCAGCGTCAGGATCACCGGGGAGACCAACAACACCTGGAACAGGATGATCTGGGCGACGAACGACGCGTCGCCGAGCACCTGGACCGCCACCGGAATACCGAGATTCGCGGAGTTGACGTAGCCGGACGCCATGCTGCCGATCGCCCGGTCGGCCGTGCCGCGGCCGAAGAGCCGGCCGGCCGCCACGAAGCCGAGGCCGCAGACCAGCGCCGTACCCGCCGCGAAGGCCACCATCGAGGAGTTGGCGAAGGCGGCCGGCCGCGCCCCGGAAACCATGGTGAACAGGGCGGCGGGCATCGCCACATGGAAGACGAACCGACCGAGCACGGCTTCCGCCTGTTCGCCGAGGAGACCACTGCGACCGACCGCGTAACCGATGGCCGTGAGCGTCCAGATGGGGGCGAAGGCGGAGAGCAGGGCGTGCATGCCCGTCATCATCCTCGCGCTGTTGTGCGTGTCCTGCGCGGGGGTTCGGACGGGGGTGCGGGGCTTGTCGGTACGGACGGCGGGGGCCGGGGCGTGAGGGGGAGGCCCCCGCCGTCCGAAGCTGCCGGAAGCGGTCAGCTCCCGGCGGTACCGACGCTCGCGGCGGTGCTGACCTGAAGCTGCTTGATCCCGTTGAGCCATGCCGAGCGCAGCCGCCGCGGGTCGTCGACCAGCCGCAGGTCCGGCAGCACATCCGCGATCGCGTTGAAGATCAGGTTGATCTCCATCACAGCAAGGGACTTGCCGAGGCAGAAGTGCGGACCGCCGCCGCCGAAGCCGAGGTGGGGGTTGGGATCGCGGGAGATGTCGAAGGTCTCCGGGTTCTCGAAGACGTCGGGGTCGTTATTGGCCGAGGAGTAGAACAGCCCGACCCTGTCGCCCTTCTTGATCTGCTGCCCGCCCAGTTCGGTGTCCTGAGTGGCCGTCCGCTGGAAGGAGACCACGGGGGTGGCCCAGCGGACGATCTCTTCGGCGGTCGTCTCCGGCCGTTCGCGTTTGTAGAGCTCCCACTCGTCGGGGTGGGTGAGGAAGGCGTGCATGCCGTGGCTGATGGCGTTGCGGGTGGTCTCGTTCCCGGCGACGGCGAGCAGGATCACGAAGAAGCCGAACTCGTCGGAGGAGAGGTTCCCTTCACCTTCCGCGGCGACCAGCCGGGAGACGATGTCCTTGGCCGGGCACTCCTTGCGGGCGGCCGCCAGATTCATCGAGTACGAGACGATCTCCATGGCCGCCTCGGCGCCGACCTCCTCGGTGATCGCGTACTCGGGATCGTCGTACGCGGCCATCTTGTTGGACCAGTCGAAGATCCTGGAACGGTCCTCCTGCGGTACGCCGATGAGTTCCGCGATGGCCTGGAGCGGAAGTTCGACGGCGATGTTGGTGACGAAGTCGAACGAACCGTCGTCGCCTGCGGCGGCCAGAGCGGTCTCGACGATCTGGCGGGCGCGGCTGTGAAGGGCCTGCTCCAGGGAGCGTATCGCCCGGGGTGTGAACCCCCGCTGGACGATCTGCCGGACCCGGGTGTGCTCGGGCGGGTCCATGTTCAGCATGATCAGCTTCTGGACCTCGATCTGGTCGCGGCTGATCGACTCGTTGAACCGGATGACCGCGGTGTTGGTGTTCGAGGAGAACAGCTCGGGATGGGTGGAGACGTACTTGACGTCCGCGTGCCGGGTGACGACCCAGTAGCCCTCGTCGTCGAAACCGGAGATACCGGCCGGCTGGGTGCACCACCAGACCGGTGCGGTCTGCCGCATCTGTGCGAACTCCGGGTGCGGAATGCGGGCTTGGAGCAGATCGGGATCGGTGAAGTCGAACCCTTCGGGCAGATGGGGGCAGGGCATCGGCAACTCCAGGTCGGGCCGAGAGTCGCCCGAACGATGTCTGACGACCCATCAGAAGTTGCCCGAAAGGTAGTAACGAGTTCTACAACTGGCAAGAGGGGTGGCCCGATCTGTTGCGTGAAGAGTGGGTGAGGCAGGTATGAAGCGGGCGCAAGGTGCGTGCAAGACCCTTGCGTACCCGGGGTAAGCCCCACAAGACTGCCTGCGGAACTAGAACGCGTACTAGTTCCCCTCCGTGGGCGCCGGGACGCCCCTGCGGAAGTGCGAGGAGAGGACGAGCTCATGGCCGCGGAACCCGTCATCGTCGAAGCCGTACGCACCCCCATCGGCAAGCGCGGAGGCGCGCTCGCCAATCTGCACCCCGCCTACCTGCTGGGCGAGACCTACCGAGAACTCCTCGGCCGCACCGGCATCCACGCCGACTGCGTCGAACAGATCGTCGGCGGTACGGTCACCCACGCCGGCGAACAGTCCATGAACCCGGCCCGCAACGCCTGGCTCGCCGTGGGCCTTCCGTACGAGACCGCCGCCACCACCGTGGACTGTCAGTGCGGCTCCTCGCAGCAGGCCTCCCACATGGTCGCCAACATGGTCGCGGCCGGAGTGATCGACATCGGCATCAGCTGCGGTGTCGAGGCCATGTCGCGGGTGCCGCTGGGCAGCGGCTCCAAGCACGGACCGGGCAAGCCCTGGCCCGACGAGTGGAACGTCGACCTGCCCAACCAGTTCGAGGCGGCCGAGCGCATCGCCCGCAATCGCGGACTCACCCGGGAGAACGTCGACTCGCTCGGGTTGATCTCGCAGGAGCGGGCCGCCGTCGCCTGGGCCGAGGAACGGTTCAAACGGGAGACGTACGCGGTCCAGGTGCCGACCACCGAGGAGGAGCAGGCGGCCGGGCAGGGCATGTGGCGTCTGGTCGACCGGGACGAGGGGCTGCGGGACACCACGATGGAGGGGCTCGGCCGGCTCAAGCCGGTCATGCCCACCGCGATCCACACCGCGGGCAACTCCTCGCAGATATCCGACGGCGCCTGCGCGATCATGTGGGCGTCCAAGCGGATGGCGCGTGCGCTCAAGCTCAAGCCGCGCGCCAGGATCGTTGCGCAGGCGCTGGTCGGCGCCGACCCGCACTTCCACCTCGACGGACCGATCGACGCGACCCGCGCGGTGCTCGGCAAGGCCGGGATGTCACTCAAGGACATCGACATCGTCGAGATCAACGAGGCTTTCGCATCGGTGGTGCTGAGCTGGGCCCAGGTCTTCGAGCAGGACCTCGAAAAGGTCAACGTCAATGGCGGAGCCATCGCGCTGGGCCACCCGGTGGGCGCCACCGGGGCCCGGCTGATCACCACGGCCCTGCATGAACTGGAGCGCCGCGACAAGGAGTTCGCTCTGATCACGATGTGTGCGGGCGGAGCGCTGGCGACGGGCACGATCATCCAGCGGCTGTAACGCGGCACTGTGGAGGAAGACCCCCGGCCGGGGGTGTTGCCAGATGTACCTCCGGCCGGGGGGCCACGCCGGTACCGGCGCCGCGCGCGGCTGCATAGCGTCGTGGTCATGGACGACAACAGCCGTATGAACCACACAACGTGGAACACGCGACACCGCGCCGCCCGCCGCGGTCTGGCGACCGCCACCGTGTTGCTGCTCGCCGCACTCGGCACCGCACCGGCCGTGGCCCAACAGCCCACCGCCGCACCCGAGTCACCCCCCTCGGCCGCGGCGCACGGCAGAGGGGCCCTCCTGGACATCACCCCCGTGGCCGACCTCGGTCGTGCCGACGTCGCCCGCTTCCTCGCCTCCGGAGGGATGGACACCGACACCGTCCGCCACGGCCTGCGGGCCTACCGCCTCACCTACCGCACCATCACCCCGCAGGGCACACCCACCATCGCCACCGGCCTCCTCGCCCTCCCCAAGGGCGGCCCGCACCGCCTGGACCTGGTCTCCGACACCCACGGCACGATGGCCCACCGCGACTACGCGCCCTCCGTCGGCGAGGACTTCGGCCGTTTCGCGCCCTATCTCCACGCCTCGGCGGGCCGTGCCGTCGCCGCCCCCGACTACCTGGGCCTCGGCAAGGGGCCGGGCCGCCACCCGTACATGGACACCAAGTCCTCCGTCACGGCCTCCGTGGACATGCTGCGGGCCACCCGCACCGCAGCACTGCGCCTGGACCGCCCGCTCACCGGCGAGGTGTACGCCAGTGGCTTCTCCCAGGGCGGCCAGGTCGCGATGGCCCTGGGCAGGGCCCTCGACAACGGCGTCGACCGGCACTTCAGGCTCCGGGCCCTCGCCCCCGTCTCCGGGCCGTACGACATCGAGCACGTCGAGACACCCGGCCTGTTCGACGGCAGTGTCAACGACACCAGCGGCATTTTCTACATGACGTATTTCCTCACCGCGCAGAACAGGCTCCACCCGCTCTACAAGGACCCCGCCGAAGCGTTCCGGGAGCCGTACGCGGGAATCGTCGACGACCTCTTCGACACCGACCACACCGAGGAGCAGATCATCCCGGCGCTGCCCGCGACGCTGAAGGAGCTGCTCACCGACGACTACTACCGGCAGGTCCAGCACCCCACCGGCGCCCTGCTGGCCGCGGTGCGCGCTCAGGACGGCAACTGCGCCTGGAAGCCGGACGTTCCCGTGCGCCTCTACTCCTCGTCCGGCGACACCGATGTGCCGATCGCCAACGCCCGTAACTGCGCCGCCGATCTGGCCGCACACGGCGTCCGGGCCCCGGTGACCGACCAGGGTTCCGCCGGCCACAACGCCACGTACATGAAGTCGGGGCCGCAGATCGTGCGCTGGTTCGACACGGTCGCCGCGCGGCACTGAACCGTGCGTCCCGGCGGCATGGACCCGGCCGGGTCCATGCCGCCGGGGGCGACGGACGGGTGCGCCCGCTCAGTACGGCACGTGGGTGGGGAAGGTGGTGGTGGGGCCGAACAGTGCGGCGTATCCGTCCTCGTGCTGGCGGCGGTGCCGCCCGGACCGGCTCACCTCGGCGACCGGGGTCGCGAGCGTGAGCAGTCCGTCGTTGGCGAGCTCCTGTACGCGCATCAGCAGTGCCCGTACGTCCAGACCGAGTTCGGCGGCGACCGTCTGCACGTCGAGGCCGGACTCCCAGCTCCACAGCAGCACGGAGTCCATGCTGGGCGACCAGACGACCGTGTTCTCCATCTCGACGGGCGGCAAAGGAGGAGGGGGTGAGGCCGGGGCCGGCGGTGGCGTGTCCAGCGGCGGAACGATCACCTCTTCGCGCGGGTGAGGCACGGGGATCTCGGGTGCGGGTTCGGCCGGTGCTTCCCTCGTCGCTTGCGGGGGCTGGCTCAGGAGCTCCTGGGCAAGGGACCGGGCGTCACCGCGGCCCACCGTGCGTCGTGCTAATCGCACTTCGCGTTCGTTGAGGCCCATCATGTCTGCGATCGAGCCGTCGTCGCCGACTGTGACGGCGAAGGCCGCAAGCGTCCTGCTCCGCTCCGCCTGCGCCTCGTCCAGTAGCGCCTGCGCCAGACGCATGCGTTCGTCGCTGGCGCAGAATGCTTCCGCCAGTACGGCGTTCCGATCCCAGAAGTCTCGAGGTTCCACGTACGTGACAACGCTCCGGCGGCTGACGGGAACGGACACCCGAGCAAAATGCGCCTAAATGGACCAACGGGTTATTAAGCTGGCCAAGTTATATGAAGTAGACCGTTGGCCATGTGTTGACCTGCGTCAGGGTGTGGCGAAGGCCCAGACCGGTGGCGGATTCGAGGGGCCTTCGTGCGAGCTCAGCGGGTGTCGGCTCAGTACCAGTGGTTGGCCTGCCAGAACGACCAGGCGCCGCACGGGCTGCTGTAGCGGGAGTTCATGTAGTCCATGCCCCACTTGATCCGGGTCTTGGCGTTGGTCTTCCAGTCGGAGCCGGCGGAGGCCATCTTCGAGCCGGGCAGGGCCTGGACGAGGCCATAGGCGCCGGACGAGGCGTTGGTCGCGCTGGGGTTCCAGCCGCTCTCGTGCTGGACGATGTTCGTGCCGAGTGGGTGCGGCTACTACCCCGCCTCGTGGAGCATCAAGGCCCTGTGGGAGGCCTCACGTGCCGGGGGCGTCGAATGTGACCTGGGCCTCGAAGGCGGCGCGGCGGGTGGCCCGGCGCAGCGCCTTCAGCAGCGTCGCGCCGATGGTGAGGGTCAGCACCAGGGTGAGCACGGCCCGGCCCAGGTCCCAGCCGAGCGAAGTGGCCATGCAGTACGCGAGGAAGCGGACCAGGTTCTCCGGCAGCGGGTCACCCGGCTGGAAGGAGATCCCCGAACCGAGTCCGGGCACGATCGTCCAGCCGTACAGGTTCATCACCGTGCCGTACGCGAACGACGCCACGAACCCGTACGCCGCGAGCATCAGGAGCTCGGCCCGCCCGCGCAGCCGGTCCGGGCCCGGCAGCAGGCCCGCGCCCATCGCGAACCAGCCCATCGACAGCATCTGGAACGGCATCCACGGGCCCACCCCACCGGTGAGCAGCGCGGACGCGAACATCGTCACCGAGCCGAGCACGAAGCCGAAGCCGGGCCCGAGCACCCGGCCGCTCAGCACCATCAGGAAGAACATCGGTTCCAGCCCCGCCGTGCCCGCGCCCAGCGGGCGCAGCGCGGCGCCGACCGCGGCCAGCACCCCCAGCATCGCCACCGCCTTCGCGTCGAGACCGGAGTCCGCGATCATCGCGACGACCACGCCGACCAGCAGCGGCAGCAGCGCGGCGAACAGCCACGGCGCGTCCTGGGAATGCGCCAGACCGGAGTCCGCACCGGCCAGCAGCGGCCAGCCGAACGCGACCACACCGATCGCACTGACGAGGACGAGCGCGGCGATCGCACGCGGCCCGAGACGTACCGGCCGTGTCCGGCGCCCGCTCATGACGTGGCTCCCAGCGCGCCGCGCACCTGCGTCACGGTCAGCCACTCCTGCGGGGCGAGGATCTTCGCGGTCTGCGGAGCGAACGCCGGGGAGGAGACCACCACCTGCCGGGTCTCCCCGTCCGCGACGCTCTCCCCGTCGGCGAGTATCACCACCCGGTGCGCCAGCTCGGCGGCGAGTTCCACATCGTGCGTGGCCAGGACGATCGCATGCCCCTCGGCCGCGAGAGTGCGCAGCACCCCTACCAGTCGGGCCTTCGCCGCGTAGTCCAGCCCGCGGGTCGGCTCGTCCAGGAGCAGCAGCGGGGGCCTCGCGGTGAGCACGACGGCCAGGGCGAGCGCGAGGCGCTGCCCCTCGGAGAGATCGCGGGGGTGTGTGTCGTCCGGCACACCGGGCAGCAGTTCGGAGACCAGGGCCCGACAGCTGCCCGCTGCGGCGCCCGCGTCGGCGTCGGCCGCGGCGCACTCGGCGGCGACCGTGTCCGCGTACAGCAGATCGCGTGGTTCCTGCGGTACGAGGCCGACCCGGCGCACCATCTCGCGCGGCTGCGTACGGTGCGGGGTCCGGCCCCCGACGAGGACGGTGCCCGCGGTGGGCTCGACCATGCCGACGAGCGCGGCCAGCAGGGTGGACTTGCCCGCACCGTTGCGGCCCATCAGGGCGACGGTCTCGCCGGCGGCGACGGTGAGCGTCACCCGGCGCAGCGCCTCGACTCGCCCACGCCGTACACCGAGACGCTCGACCCGGGCCGTGGCATCGGCGACGGGCTCGGAAGCGGCGGTGGTGGTCCGTGCGCCGCGGCCCAGCAGCCGGGCGAGGGCGCCGCGCCGCGCGGGGGCGGCGGGCAGCGGGGCCACGGTTGCACCGGCCGGTGCGGGCGACGGGGCGGGCGGCTGTGCCTGCGCCAGCCGCTCGCGCAGGCCCGCCGCCCGGCGCCGGGCATCGCGGACCGAGAGCGGCAGCGGCTCCCACCCCGCCAGCCGGCCCAGCGCGACGACCGGCGGGTGGACCGGGGAGACGGCCATGATGTCCGCGGGCGCGCCCATGACCGGTGCGACGCCCGGCGACGGCAGCAGGACGACCTGGTCCGCGTACTGCACCACCCGCTCCAGCCGGTGCTCCGCCATCAGGACCGTCGTACCGAGGTCGTGCACCAGCCGTTGCAGCACGGCGAGGACCTCCTCGGCCGCCGCCGGGTCCAGCGCGGACGTCGGCTCGTCGAGGACCAGGACCTTCGGGTGCGGGGTGAGGACCGAGCCGATCGCCACCCGCTGCTGCTGCCCGCCGGAGAGCGTGGCGATCGGCCGGTCGCGCAGCCCGGCCAGGCCCAGCAGATCGAGGGTCTCCTCGACCCGCCGCCGCATCACATCGGGGGCGAGGCCCAGCGACTCCATCCCGTACGCCAGCTCGTCCTCGACCGTGTCGGTGACGAAGTGGGAGAGCGGGTCCTGGCCCACCGTGCCGACCAGATCGGCGAGTTCGCGTGGTTTGTGAGTACGCGTGTCACGGCCGTCGACCGTGACCCGGCCGCTCAGCGTGCCGCCGGTGAAGTGCGGTACGAGACCGGACACGGCGCCCAGCAGCGTCGACTTCCCGACCCCGGACGGACCGACGAGCAGTACCAACTCGCCCTCGGGAATGGTCAGATCGACCCCGGAGAGGGTGGGGCGCTCCGTCCCCTCGTACTGCACCGAGACGTGCTCGAACCGGATCACTGGCTCTCCTTGGAGTTCGGGGCGCCCACCGGGGGCGGCACGGGCGCCACCACCGCGGGCAGCAGCCCGATCAGCACCGCCGCCGCGGGCCACAACGGAAGCACCGGTGCGACCAGCGGTACGACCCCGGGGTGCAGCGCCTCCCCGTCGACACCGCCCGCCCAGATCATCGCCACGGCCACGGCGACCCCCGAACCCGCCACCAGCCAGGCGCGCACACCCCACCGGTCGGGCCGGTAGCGGGTACGGACCGAGCGGGCCCCGCCGAGCCGCAGCCCGGCCATCGCGGCGACGAGCCCGGCGATCAGCAGCGGCAGGCCGTACACCGCACCCTGCGCGGCCAGCAGACCGTACGTACCCGCGCACACCCCGAGCAGCCCGCCGAGCGTGAGGACGTTCGTGGTGTGCCGGACGGCGGGCGGGACCTGTGCGGTGCGCCCGTATCCGCGCGCGTCCATCGAGGCCGCCACCGCGACCGACCGCTCCAACGCGCCCTCCAGGACCGGCAGTCCGATCTGGAGGACCGCCTTGATGCCACCGGTCGGACGGCCCCGCAGCCGCCGCGCGGTGCGCAGCCGCACCACATCGGCGACCATGTTCGGCGCGAACGTCATCGTGACGACGACGGCGACCCCCGCCTCGTACAGCGCACCCGGCAGCGACTTCAGCAGCCGGGCCGGGTTGGCGAGCGAGTTCGCCGCACCGACGCAGATCAGCAAGGTGGCCAGCTTCGCCCCGTCGTACAGCGCGAAGACCAGCTGTTCGGCGGTGACCCGGCCACCGATCCTGACACCCTTCGCCCAGTCGGGCAGCGGCACTTCGGGGAGTGTGAACACCGTATGCGTACCGGGGATCGGCGAACCGAGAAAGACGGAGAAGACCAGCCGCACACCGACGACGAACAGCCCGATCCTGATGAACGCTCCGTACGAACGGGCCCACGGCGCATCCGTACGGCGCGCCGCGACCACATAGCCCGCCACCCCCACCAACAGGCCGAGCAGCAGTGGATTGGTGGTCCGGGACGCGGCGGTGGCGAGGCCGAGCGCCCACAGCCACCAGGCCCCGGCGGGCAGGGCGTTGCTCCGGGTCGCCCCGGGGGCGCGCAGTGGGCGGCGCGGCCGGGCCGGGCGGGTGGTCGAGGCGGTCATCCGCGGCGGCGGCGGGCCTGCACGACTGCGGCTGTGCCGAGGAGAAGAACGGCACCGGCCCCGACCAGCACCCCGACGGACGGTCCGCCGCCGGAGCCGCCGGAGTCCCCGTCGGCGGCGGAATCGGCCGGGGACGCGGATGCGGACGCGGCAGGCGCCTGGTGACCGTCGTCCGAGACCTGTTCGCCGCAGCCCGAGGCCGGATAGCCGGATATGGCACAGAGCAGCGCGTCGCTGCTGTAGCGCAGCGGTTTGGCCACCGAGGCGAGCGCCTCCGCGGTGCTCGCGTCCGGGGCGACCCGTGCGCACGCGGTGCGCAGCGCGGGCGGAGTCTCGCCGGCCGGGGCGTCCGCCGCCGTGCCCGGGTCGATGACCAGCGCGACCCGCTTGGTGCCGTCCTCGGCCGGGGTGTCCGCGCAGATCTCCGTAAAGCCGGGGGAGCGGCGCGGCTTCGCCGAGTCCTGGGAGTCCTCGCTCACCGAGAACCGGAAGCCCTGCACCGCGCCGTCGTCCGGCCGGACCAGGGACGGGCCCTGGGTGGCATACGTCCAGCCGGTGCCGGAGCCCTCCCAGAACGACCAGTACCGGTACCCGGCCGCCTGAGCCGTCCCCGCGCCGAGCACGGCCAGGACGGCGCCCAGGATCACCAGGAGAGCGGCGGCCCTTCCCGCCCGCCTCACAGCTGCTGGTTCTTCCGGCGGCCGCTGATCAGGAAGCCGGCGCCCGCACCGACGACGAGGCCGATGCCGACGTACCACCACACGCCGCCGATCACGTCGTCCCCGCTGTGGACCTGGTCCTTCTCCGTGGCCACGTACCCGGTGTCGGCGGACGGGTCGGGCGTCGTGACGGCCGCGGGGGCGGGACCGGTCGCGTTCAGCTTGTCGATCAGGTTGACGCCGCCGAAGTCGCGGGCGTCGGCACCGGTCGCGTGGGCGGCGAGGGCGAGCTGCGCGTAGGCGGCGGGACCGTTCTGCTCGGCCCAGGCCGCGGAGTTCTTCTTCAGCCAGGTCACGGCCTTGGCCGCCTTGTCCTGGTGGCCCGCGGCCGACAGCGCGACGACCGCGTCCGCGGTGTTGCCGAAGTCGGGCTGCGGGGTGGAGTCGGCGGCGCCGGGCATCGGCGCCAGGTTGAGGTGACCGCTGGTCGCGAGGGTGTCCGCGAGGAAGTGGGCGCCGTTCTGGGCGGCCTGCTCGGGCGTGAGACCGGACCCCGGGTGGCAGTTGGGCGCCTTGACCGCGGCGTTGTCCCCGACGGCCAGGCCCTTGCCCATCGTGCCGAGCACGGCGGCCGCGGTGGCGTCCGCGTTGGCGGCGAGCTTCCCGGCCTTGTCGGGCTGGTAGGCGAAGGCGCCGCCGTCCTTGCCGCCGCACGGGATCGCGAGCCCCAGCAGTGCGTCGTAGGGGGTCTTGCCGCCCGGGGTCGTGATGTCCCCGATCCGCTGGCCCTGCCGGGCAAGGGCGCCGATCACCAGCGAGGTGGAGTTGGCGTCACTGGGGCTGCCCGCGGTGTAACCCCAGCCGCCGTCCTCGTTCTGTACGGACTTCAGCCAGCGCACAGAGTTGTTCACGATGTCCCGGTGCCCGCCCACCTCGACGAGCGCCTGGACGGCGGCCGCGGTGGCATTGGTGTCCAGCACGGTCTTCTCGGCGCACGGCTGGGAGACATCGGGCCGGTACGCGGCGTAGGCGCCGTTGCCGCACTGCTGGGCGATCAGCCAGTCCACCGACTTCGTGGCGGGCGTGACGCCCTCGACCCGCTGGGCGAGGAAGGCCAGCGACTGCCGCCAGACACCGTCGTACGTGGGGTCCTTCGTCCCGTACAGCCCGGAAGGCAGTGCGACGGACGGCGAGGGCGACGGGGACGGCGCTGCGACCGCGACCGGGGCAGCGGCCGCACAGAGCACGGTGGCGGTGACGGCGAGCGTTGCTGCGCTGCGGCGTACGGTCATGGCGGGCGGGGCCTCTCCTGCGGGGGGGAACCGGGCACAGGCACGCTCACGCACCAGGCTCCGGCTCCGTATACCTCGACGGTGCCGACCACCGGGGTTCCGGTGGTGCGAGCCGGTCACGACCGCGGACAGGGCATTCCGACTCACCGTCTCCTACGACGGTTCACGGCTGCGTGGTCAGTGCCGGATTTGCACCGGCTTCCCCCTGAACGGGCATGATGACGACTCGCACACTCTACCGGGCGGGTTCGGACGGCCTCCGAGCCGGGAGGAGCGCCGACGCCCGTCCTCCCTCCCGCCGGGGCGGGAGCCCCGTCACACCGCGATGTACATCACCGGCTCGCTCCCCGCCACCGCCTCCGCGCGCCCCAGCTTCACCAGCCGCCGCAGATGCGCCTCCGCCTCCGAGACGGCGATGCTCCGCGAGCCGTGCGGGATCTGCGCCCAGGGCCGGTTCCACTCCATCCGCTCGGCCAGCTGCCACGGCGTCAGCGGGGCGGCCAGCAGTTTGAGCAGGCCGGTCAGCCGCTCCTCGTGATGGTCCAGGAGTTCCTGGACGCGGCCTGCGGCATCCGCGAACGCGTACTGATGGGCGGGCAGCACCTCGGCGACCCCGAGCCTGCCGATGTGCTCCAACGAGTCGAGGTAGTCGCCAAGGGGGTCTCCCCTGCTCGAACGCAGCTGAGAGCTTGGGGAAGGGTCGGTGACCGTGGCGTCGTCCCGGTCCTCGTACAGCCCGATGTGCGGGCTGATCCCCGGCAGCAGATGATCCCCGGAGAAGAGCCGGCCACGGCCCGGCAGATTCCTCGGATGCTCCTCCTCCAGGTGCAGGCAGACATGGCCGGGCGTGTGCCCCGGCGTCCAGATGGCCCGCAGCTTGCGGCCTGCCAGACCGAGGAGTTCACCGGGAACGATCTCCCGGTCCGGAAGCGCAGCCCGCAGCCCGGGCAGCGTGCGCATCCGGCCCCTCTCGGCCGCGGCCGCCCGCAACGGCGCGAGATGCTCCTCGGGTGCACCGACCGCGCTGAGCTTCGCCGAGAGATACGTCAGCCAGGTGCCCGGCCGGGACTCACGGGTCCGCCGCACGATCGCGGTGTCCGCCGCATGCATGGCGATCCAGGCCCCGGACGCCTCGCGCACCTGCCCGGAGAGGCCGTGGTGGTCCGGGTGATGGTGGGTGATGACCACACCGTGGATGTCGCCGATATCCACACCGGTGGCGGCGAGCCCGTCGGTGAGCGTGTCCCACGCCTCCGGATCGTCCCAGCCCGTATCGATCAGGACCGGTCCGCGATCGGTGTCGAGAACATGCACAAGAGTGTGGCCGAGCGGATTGTCAGGGATGGGGACCTTGATGCTGTGTACGCCTCCGCCGTGGTCGGTCACCTGCGTCATGGGCTCCCCATCTCTCTCCGCGGCCTGGTCGGCGTACCGGACGTACGGCTGTGCGGTGCACCGCGCCCACTGTAACGAGAACTTGTTTCAGTAGTAGCCCCAGTCGACCATCTATTCGTTCGAGGACCCTCCTCGGTCGGGCGGCGGCCCGGACCGATCGGCCGACGGCCCGGGTGGGCGCTGTCGCAGCCGTGGACTCCTGGAACTGGAACTGGTATCAGTTCTGACACAGAGTCAGGTATCGTGCCGGGTCGCGGGAGGCAGCAGCCATGACCGAGCTTGTCGAACACGGAAAACTGTTCATCGGCGGGGAGTTGGTCGATCCGCTGGGCCGGGATGTCATCGAGGTCATCTCCCCGCACACCGAACAGGTCATCGGACGGGTGCCGCACGCCTGCGAGGGGGACGTGGACCGGGCTGTCGCCGCCGCCCGGCGGGCCTTCGACGAGGGGCCCTGGCCGCGGGCGTCCCTCGACGAGCGGATCGAGGTGATCACCCGGATCAAGGACGCGTTCGCCGTGCGGTACGAGGAGATCGCCCGGGTCATCAGCTCGGAGAACGGCACCCCGTACACGTCCGGTGTCATGGTGCAGGCGCTTGCCGCGATGATGGTGTGGGACGCGGCGATCACCGTCGCCCGCGGCTTCCCGTACGAGGAGCGGCGGGACGGGGTGCTCGGGCCGCTGCTGGTGCGCCGGGAGCCGGTGGGAGTGGTCGCGGCCGTGGTGCCGTGGAACGTTCCGCAGTTCACCGCCGCCGCCAAGCTCGCGCCCGCGCTGCTGGCCGGCTGCTCCGCCGTGCTCAAGGTCTCGCCCGAATCCCCGCTGGACGCCTACATCCTGGCCGAGATCGCCGCCGAGGCCGGGCTGCCGGAGGGGGTGCTGTCGATCCTTCCGGCCGACCGTGAGGTCAGCGAGTACCTGGTCGGGCATCCGGGCGTCGACAAGGTGTCGTTCACCGGGTCCGTGGCCGCGGGGCGCCGGGTGATGGAGGTCGCCTCCCGCAACCTCACCCGCGTCACGCTGGAGCTGGGCGGGAAGTCCGCCGCCGTGATCCTCCCCGACGCCGATCTGGACGCGGCCGTCGCGGGCATCGTCCCCTTCGCCTGGATGATCAACGGCCAGGCGTGCGTGGCCCAGACCCGCATCCTCGTCCCGCGCTCCCGCTACGACGAGATGGCCGAGGCGTTCGCCGCCGCGGCGGGTGCGCTGAAGGTCGGCGACCCGCTCGACCCCGCCACCGAACTCGGCCCCCTCGTCGCGCAGCGCCAGCAGCGGCGCTCGCTCGACTACATCCGGATCGGCCAGGACGAGGGCGCCAAGATCCTTACCGGCGGCGGTCGTCCGGCGTCCCAGGAACGGGGCTGGTACGTCGAGCCGACCCTCTTCGGCGACGTCGACAACTCCATGCGCATCGCCCGCGAGGAGATCTTCGGCCCCGTCATCTGCCTCCTGCCGTACGGCGACGAGGCCGAGGCCGTACGGATCGCCAACGACTCCGACTACGGGCTCAGCGGCAGCGTCTGGACCGCCGACACCGAACGCGGCATCGACATCGCCCGCCGGGTCAGGACGGGCACGTACAGCGTGAACACCTTCAGCCTCGACATGCTCGGCCCGTTCGGCGGCTACAAGAACTCCGGTCTGGGACGGGAGTTCGGCCCCGAGGGATACGCCGAGTTCTTCGAGCACAAGATGATCCATCTGCCGGCCGGATACGAGGGGGCGTGATGAGGGACCGCTGGGCCGTGGAGGTCGACCGAGGGGTCTGCATCGGCTCCGGGATGTGCGTGAACCATGCCCCGGGCGGATTCGCGCTGGATTCCGCCCGGCAGTCCCACCCGGCAGCCCCGGAGACCGACGCCAACGAGAAGGTCCTCGCCGCGGCCGAGGGATGCCCGGTCGAGGCGATCACGATCACGCTGACCGGATCGGGGGAGGTCGTCTTCCCGCCGGAGGAGTAGGCGCAGGAGCGGACGGGGGCGGCGACGGTCGGAAGTCGATCCGTGTCCGACACCGGGAACGGGGCGACAGTCGATGTCGTGTCCACGACTCAGGGGAAGCCCCCGGAGAGAGGCGTGGCCTGGTGCTGGAGGCCGTTCATGGCGTGGGTGCCGGTGGCGTGGGCGTGATGGTCACCTGGTTGCCGTCCGGGCCGACGTGGACCGTGACGGCGTTCGGCAGGTGCACGTTGGCGGCGGAGAGGTACACGGTGTCCGAGGCCGGGTCGAAGTAGAGCTGGGCGGAGTCGGCGCGCACCAAGGTCTCGTCGAGCACTCTGCTGTGGACCCACTGCGCCCCCGCCGGTGCGAAATCGGCGAGTTCGGCGGGAATGGAGATGCCTTCGGGCTCGGCCCCGACGACCGCCGGCTGCATCTGCGTGGACGCCGTCAGGACGGCCACCGAGCCGGGGTCGAGCTTCATGAGGGCGCTGATGTAGTAGTCCGTGGGGCCGGGCACTCGGCTGTCCGCGCCGGGGGCCTTCTGCTGCCAGTGCGCCGAGACGATCCGACCGAGCTTCGGTAGGCGCTTGGCCAGCGGCTCGGTGTCAGTGTGAATCTCGGGGGTCTTTGAGGCCTCGGCCTTCACGTCGGCAGCGGGTCTGATCGCGCAGCCGGTGGCCACAGTTGCCGCCAGCAGGAGCGCGCTTGCCCGTACAAGAGATCTTTTACGGTCCGTCACTGCTTCTCCCACCTCGCTCAGGGTCTGCTATTCCATCACGCGGCCTGTGAGGGCCAACCGGTGCGCTTGCAGAGCCTGATGATCAAAGAGGCGTGGTCTCAGGCCGTGCACCCGCTGCTACGTCCGTGCGGACAAGCCGCTGGGCCCGGAGTTCGACCACCCGGGCACCACCGCCCGGCAGGCGGCGCTTCGGGCGGTGGCCGAGGAGACCGGGGCGACCGTCAACCAGGTGGTCCTGGCCTGGCTCATCGGCGGCCAGGTTCCGTTCGTCCCGCTGGTCGGCGCCTCCTCGGTCGCGCAGCTGGACGAGAGCCTGGCCGCGGTGGACCTGGAGCCGGCCGCGGAGCAGCGGGCGGCGCTGGATGCGGCCCGCTGACGGCCCGGGACCGGACCCGCACCATGTACGCCGCCACCATGCCGACGTGCGACGGTGTGTGCACCGACCCCGTGTGACGGGGGCTTCGGTCTCCTTACGGTGACGACCATGGAGACTCCTCAGAGCCCGGAGCACGGGCCCGCCCCACAGGCCGCCCCGCCCACCGTCCCGCCGCCCGCCGCAGGTCCCTCGCCGTCGACCGCGGACCGGCTCCTCGCCGGACGCACCGCCCTGGTGACCGGTGCCGCCAGCGGTATCGGGCGGGCCTGCGCACAGGTCCTGGCCGCCGCGGGCGCCCATGTCCATGTGGTGGACAAGGCCGCAGGCGCCGCGAAGAGCCTGGCGGAGGCGATCGGCGGGACGGCGTGGGTGGTCGATCTCTCCGTCCCCGACGCAGTGGACACGCTGCCTGCCGACGTGGACGTCGTGGTCAACAACGCAGGGCTCCAGCACGTCGCCCCGGTGCACGAATTCCCCCCGGACCGCTTCGCGCTGATCCAGCGCGTCATGGTGGAGGCCCCGTTCCGCATCTTGCGCCGGACCCTGCCGGGCATGTACGAACGCGGCTGGGGACGCGTCGTCAACATCTCGTCCGTGCACGGCCTGCGGGCCAGCCCCTACAAATCGGCCTATGTGATGGCAAAGCACGCACTGGAGGGACTCAGTAAGGTGGTCGCGCTCGAAGCGGCGGAGCACGGGGTGACGAGCAACTGCGTCAGCCCCGGGTACGTACGCACCCCCCTGGTCGAGAACCAGATCGCGGACCAGGCCCGTACGCACGGCATCTCCGAGGAGGAGGTGGTGGGCCGGGTCATGCTGGAACGCAGCGCGATCAAGCGCCTGATCGAACCCGACGACGTCGCCGAGGCCGTGCTGTGGCTCTGCGGACCGCGTACCGCGCACATCACCGGCACCTCGCTCTCCATGGACGGCGGCTGGACCGCCAACTGATCCCCGACCCCTACGAACGATGGCCGCCCATGTCTGAACCGTCCGCCTCCGCCGCGCCCCATCTGCGGCGCCTCCTCGACCTGCTGGCCGACGACGCCCCCGCCGAGGCGCTGGGCGCCGTCTCCTCGCAGGCGCGGGCCGCCGGTGTGCCCACAGGCGATCTGGCGGAGGTGGAGCGGGCCACCGCCACCGCCCTGCGGATCAGGGGCGCCCTGCGGCAGCACCGGCGCCGCGAGCTCCAGCTCACCGCGCTCTTCGACACCGCGGGCGACCTGGCCGCATCCCGCGACCTGGACGACGTGCTGAAGGCGATCGTGCGCCGCGCCAGGATGCTGCTCGGCACGGACACGGCGTATCTCACGCTCCCCGACGAGGAGGCGGGGGACACCTATATGCGGGTCACCGACGGGTCGGTGTCGCTGCTCTTCCAACGACTGCGGCTGGAGCTCGGCCATGGGCTCGGCGGTCTGGTGGCGCAGACCGCGAGTCCGTACGCGACCCCCGACTACGGCACCGACGACCGCTTCCACCACACCCGCAACATCAACGCCGGGGTGCTGGCCGAGGGGCTCGTAGCCATCCTGGGCGTGCCCCTGCTTCTCGGCTCCAGCCGCGGCGGTACGGGGAAGGTCATCGGCGTCCTCTTCGCGGCCGACCGTGCCCCCCGCGTCTTCAGCCCCGACGAGGTCGCCCTGCTGTGCTCGCTCGCCGCACATGCCGCGATCGCCATCGACACCGCCCGCGCGCTCGCCGACACCCGGTCCGCGCTGGACGAACTGGCCGAGACCAACGCCGAGCTGGCCGAGGCCAATGCGGCCGTACGGGCCCACTCGGCGGCGATGCAGCGCGCCGAGGAGTCCCACGACCGGCTGACCGACCTGGTCCTGCGCGGCCGTGACGTCAAGGATGTCGCCGCGGCGGTCGCGGGGCTGCTGGACTCCCCGCTCACCATTCACGACCCGGGCGGGCGGCCCCTGGCGGCGGTCCGGCCCGACGGTGCCGACTTCGCCGCCGACAGCATGGACGCCGGGTGGCTGGCCGAGACCGCCGAGGAGTCCCGTACCGGTGCCCGCGCCGTGCATCGCGACGGCCGGTGGATCTGCGCGGTCCTTGCCGGACGGGAACTCCTGGCCGGTCTGGTCCTGCACCGGCGTGAACAGCTCGACGACTCCGACCGGCGGCTGTTCGAGCGGGCCTCGGTGGTCACCGGACTTCTTCTGCTGCTGCGGCGCACGGTCGCCGAGACCGAGAACCGGATCCGCGGAGAGCTGATCACCGACGTGCTGACCGACGCGGACCGCGACCCGGCCGGACTCGCCGAACGCGGCCGACGCCTCGGCATCGACCTCGACCGCCCACATCTGCTGCTGGTGGCCGAGGGCGGAGCCCGGGAGAGGCTGGCCCCTGCCGCGATGCGCTATCTGTTCGGCGGGGACATCCATGGGGTGAGCGCCGAACACGCGGGAAACGTGGTGCTGTTGATAGAGACCGACGACCCCGGACCGGCTGCCGGTGACGCGGCACGCGCGGCGGCGGCCCAGCTCGGCCAGCTGATCCAGGCCCCTGTCACCGTCGCCGCCACCGGGCCGGCCCGCGGCGCCCGGGAGCTGGCCTCCGCATACGGGGAGGCCGCCCGCTGCCTGCGCGCCATGCGGGTCCTGGGACGTGCGGGGGAAGGCGCGTGCGTCGACGAACTCGGCTTCCTGGGTGTGGTGTTGGGCAACACCCAGGACGTCGACGGCTTCGTCACGGCGACACTGGGGCCGCTGCTGGAGTACGACGCGCAGCGCGGCACGCATCTCGTGCGTACGCTCGGTGCCTATTTCGGGTCCGGGGGCAGTCTCATCCGTGCCAAGGACGAACTTCACGTGCACGTCAACACGGTGGTGCAGCGGCTGGACCGGGTGCAGGTGCTGCTGGGGCGGGACTGGAACGAGCCCGGGCGGGCGTTGGAGCTGCAACTTGCCTTGCGGTTGCATTTGTTGGCGGGCGGCCGGGAGCGGTAGAGGCCGTCCGGCCGCCCGGGGTGCGTTGCGGTGTCTGTGTCCTCAGGCGCCGGACATGGTCAGCAAGTGGTGTGCGATCTCTCCGGCGCCCGCTTCTCCCGTCAGCAGCGTGTAGTGGTTGACGTCCCGGACCGGCACCGGTGTCACCTCCGTGCCCCCGAGGTCGGCCGCTGCCAGGCGTGTCTCGTCGTACAGGCCCTGGTCCTCGTTCATCAGGCCCCGCCGCGCCCACAGCAGAGTCGCAGGAGCCGGCAGCTTCCGTATGGCCGTCAGCACCTCCTCGTCGAAGAGGCCGATGCCGTCGGTGCGTACCGCCTCGATCCGGCAGGTGGAGTGCATGGTGGGTTCTTCCCCGGTCAGGTCGCGCTGGATGTACGCATCCACCTCGGCCGACCACGCACCCGCGAACGCCGGGTGCGCCTGCCAGAAGGAGCGGTAGGCGGCCCGGTCGGGGAAGGTCATCGACAGCCGGTCCATGGCCGGGCCGATCACGGCGGTCATCAGCTCGTCCGGGGAGAGATGCGTGGGGGCGGGGAAGCCGATGCCGCCGTCGACCAGCAGCAGCGGCCCGAACCGTTGCGGGTGCCGTACGGCGGCCAGCGCCGCCACGAACGCACCCATCGAATGGCCGGCCAGCACCACCCGGTCCAGACCCAGGGCCTCGGTCAGGGCGGCGATGTCATCGGTGTGCGTGGCGATCCCGTACGGTCCCGGCAGAGCCGAACTCCCGGCCCGGCCACGCAGATCCGGGGCGATCAGGGTGATGCGGCCGTCCAGCAGCCTCGCCACCGGGCCCCAGGACAGCGCGTTGGCCGTGATGCCGTGCAGGGCGACGACGACCGGTGCGTCCGGCTCGCGGGCCGGCCACCTCAGTACCGCCAACTCGCCACCGGTCACGGGGACCTGTATCTCTTCGTACGGAATCACGGGCGTCCGTTCTCCTTCCGGGCCTTCCTGGCCGGGAGTGTTTCGGTGGTGGCGGGCCTGCGGCGTACCGCCGCCAGCCGGGACGGCAGCCGGGCCAGGCCGCCCGGCAGCAGGTGTACCACGGCCACGAACAGCACACCGAGCAGGAACAGCGGCTGGGAGAGCGGCACCCGCAGCACGGAGGGCAGATCGGCGACCGCGCCCGACCCGGCCAGATCGCCGAGCCGGTGATCGGCCCAGGTGTAGAGGATGCCACCGACCATCGGGCCCCAGCGGGTGCCCGATCCGCCCAGCACCACCATCACCAGCAGCGAGAGGGTGAAGTCCGAGGTGGTGGTCTGGGGGGTGGAGCCGCCGGTGAGCAGCAGGTGCACCAGACCGCCCAGCGCGGCCAGCGCGCCCGCCAGGACGAAGGCCGTCAGCTTGAAGCCGTACGGCTTCAACCCCAGTACCTCCACCCGGCGTTCGTTCTCCTTGATGCCCTCCCAGACCCGACCGGTGGAGGAGCGGACCGCCCAGTGGACGACGGCGAGGGTGAGGACCAGATAGGCGAGCGCCACCCAGTAGAGGTTCGCGGTGTGCTCGATGCCCACGAGTCCGGACGGCAGCAGATCCGCGGGGGCGGCCCGGCCTTCCTCGCCGCCGGTGAGACCACCGGGGTTGCGGGAGACCAGGATCGATCCTGCCTGGGCGAAGGCCAGCGTCACCATGGAGAAGCCGATGCCGGTGACCCGCAGGCTCACCGACCCCAGGACCAGCGCGAGCGCGATCCCGAAGCAGAGGCCGAGCAGTGCGGACACGGCGAACGGGAGGCCCGTCTCCAGCAGGAACATGTTGGTGGCGTAGCTGCCCGCGGCGAAGTAGAGCGCATGCCCGAAGGAGAGCAGCCCGGTGCGGCCGAGCAGCAGGTCGTAGCCGGTTGCCAGCGCGCCGAACAGCAGGCAGGTGGCGAGGAGTTGGAGACTGCCGGGACTGCCGAGCGGGCCGTCCAGGAGTCCGGGCAGCGGCAGCGCGCTGTACGGCGCGGCGGCGAGGATCAGCAGTGCGGCGGCGGGCCACCAGCGGCGCAGCAGCCGGGCGGTGTTCCCGGGGCCGGGTGCGACCGCGTGTTTTTCGCCGGTGCGGTCGTGTGTCTCGGTGACGGTGCTCACGCGAGCCTCCCGGTCAGTCCGCGCGGCCGCAGAAGCAGCAGCGCGGCGAGCAGGACGACGACGGCCAGGTCGCCGAGGCCCGCTGCGGTGTAGTAGTTGGCGAACTGCTGGACCAGGCCGATGACGGCGGATGCCACTGCGGCGCCGGTCACCGAGCCCATGCCCCCGGTGACCACCACGACGAACGCGAAGATCAGCAGCGAGGTGCCCTGGCGGGGGTCGACCGAGCCGAAGTACAGGCCGCCGAGCGCCCCGCCGAGCGCGGCGGCGCAGCCGCCGATCGCGAAGACGAGCGTGAACGCCTTCCGCACATCGATACCCAGGGCGGTGACCATCGCCCGGTCCTCGACCCCGGCCCGTACGACCAGACCGTGCCGGGTACGGCCGAGGAAGAGCCGCAGCGCGACGAGGACCACGACCGCCGCCGCGACCAGTACCAGCCTGTTGACCGGGACCTGGGCGCCGAGCAGCCCGAAGGTGCCGGACAGGGCCTTCGGCCCCGGGAAGGTCCGGGCGTCCGAGCCCCAGATGCCCGACAGCAGCGCCGGGACGGCGAGCCCCACCCCGACCGTGGCGAGCACCTGCTCGCGCGGCCGGGTGTAGAGCGGGCGGACGACGGTGAGTTCCAGCAGCACGGCGGCCGCGGTGCCCACCGCCGTACCGAACAGGACTGCGAGGACGAAGCCCGCTCCGTCCGGGCCGGCGCCGGGCAGATTGCCGGACGCCGCCCACCAGGTGCCGTACGCGCCGATGGAGAGCAGCGCCCCGTGCGCGAAGTTGAGCACATCCATCAGGCCGAAGATCAGTGAGAGTCCCGATGCGATCAGGAAGTAGAGCGCCCCCAGACCGAGTCCGGTCATGGTGAGCAGAACGACGGTGGACATCAGGAATCGGCCTCCACGGAAGGTGCTTCGGTGGCCGGACCGTGTCCCACGCCCAGCAGACGACGTGCCGCTTCCGCATCGCCCAGCAGTTCGGCGGCCGGTCCCTGATGGGCGGTCCGGCCGTCGGCGAGCACCGCACAGTGCTCGGCCAGGCGCCGCACGACGGCGAGGTTCTGCTCCACGAGCAGCACCGGCACCGCCTCGGCGGCCCGCTCCAGCACCTGGGCGACCTCGGTGACCACCTTCGGCGCCAGACCCTTGGTGGGTTCGTCGGCGATGATCAGCCGGTTGCCGCCCAGCAGCGTGCGGCCGATGGCCACCATCTGCTGCTGCCCGCCCGACAATGTGCCCGCCAACTGCCTTTCCCGGCACTTCAGTTCGGGGAAGAGTTCATGGATGAGCGGGTACGCGGGCTCGCCCGCGCCGCGCCGCTCGGCCAGGCGCAGATTCTCCGCGACGGTCAGCCCGGCGAAGATGCCCCGGTCCTCGGGGGCGTAACCGATGCCGAGGCGCACCACGGTGTGGGTGGGCATCGACACGGTCTCCTCGCCGTCCAGCCGCACGCTGCCGGTGCGCGGGACGAGGCCGAGGACGCCGCGTACGGTCGTGGTCTTCCCGGCGCCGTTGCGGCCGAGGAGCGCGGTCACCCCGTGCCGGGCGACGTCCAGGTCCACGCCGTGCAGGATGTGCCGGCCACCGATCAGGACCCGCAGGTCTCGTACGGCGAGCAGGTTCGCTCTCGTCACAACCCCTCCCCGAGATAGGCCTGTTGAACGGTCGGGTCGGCGGTCACTGTCTCCGGGGTGTCCAGCGCCAGCAGCCTTCCGTGGTGCATCACGGCGAGCCGGTCGGCCAGGCCCAGCAGGACGTCCATGTGGTGCTCGACCATCAGGACGGTGCGGCCCTCGTCCCGGTGCAGGGTGCGGATCAGTTCGGTCAGCGCGGGTACCTCCTCCGCGCTCACCCCGGCCATCGGCTCGTCGAGCAGCATCAGCCGCGGCTCGCCCACCAGCAGCACCGCCAGCTCCAGTTTCCGCTTCTCGCCGTGCGACAGCTCGGACGCCGTCGCCCTTGCCCGGTGGCCGAGGCCGGTGCGCTCCAGTACGCCGGTCACCTCGGCGGTGTACGGGGAGGCGCGCCGCCACAGCCGGTACGAACCGCCCCGGGCCGCCTGGGCGGCCAGCCGGACATGGTCGGCCACGCTCATCCCGGGCCAGAGGCTGGACGTCTGGAACGTGCGGCCGATGCCGCGCCTCGCCCGTGCGTGCGCGGGGCGGTCCGTCATGTCCGTACCGTCCAGCGCGATCGTGCCCGACGTGGCCATGGTCAGCCCGCTGATCAGGTTGAACAGAGAGGTCTTGCCGGCCCCGTTGGGACCGATGAAGGCGAGGAACTCGCCCTCGTGGACGCTCAGCGTGACGTCCTCGACGATCGTCGCCCCGCCGACGCCCCAGCCGAGCCCGGCCAGTTGAAGCACCGGGGTGGTGTTCCGCGCCCCGCCCCGGCGCTCCGCGGTGGTGTCCGGTACGGCCATCGGTCAGCCCGCCGAGGGCTTGGCGGGCGGCGCCACCTTGTCCATCGGCTCGGTGCTCACCAGCTCCGGCCGGGCACCGGCGCCGTTCCCCTTGAGCTTCGCGACGAACATCGGCTGCACCAGTGCGTGGTCCTCGGCACGGACCTGCTCCTTGCCCTTCACCCCGTCGAAGCTCCAGCCCTCGAGGGCCTTGGCCATGGCGGCGGAATCGGTGGCGCCGCCCGCCTCGACGGCGCGCACGACCATCTGCGCCGCGGTGAAGCCGTCGGGGGTGAACAGGTCCGGGGTGCCGCCGGCCTTGGCGACCGAGTCGAGCATGGACTTCTCCACGGCGTTGCCGCCGCCCGCGCCGGGGAAGTAGTGCGCCAGGAACGACACCTTGGAACCGGCGTTCCCGAAGATCGGGTACGAGGCCGTTCCGGCGAGACCCGTGACGACCTTGCCCGCCCCCAGCACGCCCTGCTGGTCCAGTGCGGTCCACAGCGCCGGTGCGGTGGAGCCGGCCCAGGCGACGAAGACCAGATCGGGCCCGCCCGCCTTGACCTGCCGGGCGAACGGGGTCAGGTCGGTGGCGCTGGGCGGAGCCAGTACCGAGCCCACGTTCGCGCCCTTGGAGCCGAGGACGGCCTTCACGGCGGCGACATTGGCCTGGCCGAAGGTGGAGTCCTGGGCCAGCACCGTGACCTTCTTGCCCTTGGCCTCGCCGAGCATCGTCCCGGCCGTGAGGATGTCCTGGTAGGACTGCCGGCCCGAGCGGAAGGTGTAGTCGTTGATGCCGGTCACGGCGTCGGTGGCGGCGGGGCCGCTGATGTACAGCACCTTGTTCTGGGCGGCGAGCGGCGCCATCTGGAGGGCCACCCCGGAATCGGTGGTGCCGGCCAGCACCTTGTAGCCCTTGCCGATCAGGTTCTTGGCCGCGGAGACCGCCTTGCCCGGGTCGCCCGCGTCGTCCTGCTCGGTGACCTCGATACGGTGCCCGGCGACCTTGCCGGTGCCCTTCGTCGCGTAGTCCAGGCCCGCCATGAACCCGTCGCGGTACTGCTTCCCGTAGTCCGCCAGCAGCCCCGTACGGGAGTAGACCAGGCCCACCTTCACGCTCTGGTCCTTCGCGTCCTTGCCGGACGCGGAATCGGCCTCGCCCGCCTTCCCTGCGGCGGTGCACCCGACCAGCAGCAGGCCGGCCGAGGCCAGCGTGACGACGGCGGAGAGAGATCTGTGGTGACGGACGGTGCCTGTGGCTCTGCGACGCATGGTGACCGGCTCCTCGGCGTATTCATGTGATGTCGCCGAACCGTATGAACACCGTGCCGCCGTCGACATGGTGCAGAGCGCCCCACCTGACGCGGTGCGCATGTGGGGGCCGCACATGGGCCGAAGCCGCGGGCCGCGCCCGGGGGGCCGGAGCGTACTGCCCCCGGGGCGCGGCGCGGCACCGAAGCGTCAGCGCCGCGGGTGGTGTCCCGTCACACGCCGCCGATCGCCTGGATCGTGGCCACGGTGAAGCCGAGGGCCGCGAACGCGCAGCCGATGATGCCCATCACCATTCCGGCGGTCGCCTGGCCGCGGTTGCCGCCCTCGCCCCGGTCGGCCATGCGCCGGGCCGAGATGCCGAGGCACAGCGCGATGATCGGCAGGATGATCGGGACGAGCAGCAGCCCGAGGATGCCGAGCACCATCGAGGCCGTCGCCTTGCCGGTGGGCAGTGGGGCGCCGCCGGGGTATCCGTAGCCGTTCGGCGGCTGGGCGCCGTAGCCCGGCGCGCCCCCCGGGTATGCGCTCGGCGCCTGCGTCCCCGCCGCGCCGCCTGCACTGCCTGACTGGTCAGTCATGTCTTCCTCTCCATCGGTGCTGGTCATGACCATGATAAGGAGAGGTCTGTGGTCCTTCCGGACGGAGCGGTGAGGGATGTGTGACGAAAGATCCTCCGGGGCACGACCCGTCAGGACCCGCCGGGACCCGTCAGGACGTGTCCCGGGGTGCCGTCACGTCGATGAGCCGGCACACCGTCTCGATGTCTATCTTCACCTGGGCGATCGACGCCCGCCCCGACAGCCAGGTGATCAGCGCCGAGTGCCAGGTGTGCTCGATGACCCGGACCGCGGACAGCTGCTCCGGCGTCGGATGCTCCAGGCCCATCGCGTCCAGGATGATCGCAGTCGTGATCCGCGAGACGGTGTCCACCTCCGGGCTGACGCTGCGGTCCGCGAAGGTCAGCGCCCGCACCATCGCATCCGCCAGATGCGGTTCGCGCTGCAGTGCGCGGAACGCCCGCATCAGGGTGCCGGCGACCCGCTGCGCCGCGTCGTCCCCGGCCGGGGGGCGCTTGTGCAGCGTCGTGTGCATGTGCTGGAGCTGGTCCTGCATGGTGGCGACCAGCAGATGGATCTTGGACGGGAAGTAGCGGTACAGCGTGCCCAGGGCGACCTCGGCGGCCTCCGCGACCTCGCGCATCTGCACCGCCTCGAATCCGCCCCTGCTGGCGAGCTGGGCGCTGGCGTGCAGGATGCGGCGGCGGCGGGCCTCCTGCCGCTCCGTCAGGGGCGGCGATGCCGACTTGGCTTCCGCTGTCATGTGTCCCCATCCATGGCTTCTGTCCGCAACCGGAGGGAGGCGCTCGGTCTCCCGGCGGCGCACAGCATGCCAGGGTGGCCGGTCGTGGCGCGAATCACCTGATCCGGCCGTTGCGCCGACGCTACCTGCCGGTAGATTCGTAGCTCATTGAACGATCCAGTCTGAAACTTGTTCTAGATTAGCGTGAGCGGTTACGCTCCGGCGAACACGCAGTGAGAAGGGGGCCGAGTGTGACCGCTGAGGCCATAGCGACGGGCCCCCGCACGGGCAGCGACACGCCGGGTACCGCCGGCGACCGTCCGTTGCGCATCGCACTCCTCACCTACAAGGGCAACCCGTTCTGCGGCGGCCAGGGCGTCTACATACGCCACCTCGGCCGCGAGCTCGCCCGCCTCGGCCACAGCGTCGAAGTGATCGGCGCCCAGCCCTATCCGGTGCTCGACGAGGGCGTCCCGCTCACCGAGCTGCCGAGCCTGGACCTCTACCGCCAGCCCGACCCCTTCCGTACCCCGAAGCGCGGCGAGTACCGGGACTGGATCGACGCCGCCGAGGTCGCCACCATGTGGACCGGCGGCTTCCCGGAACCCCTCACCTTCAGCCTGCGCGCCCGACGCCATCTCGCCGCCCGCCGCGGAGAGTTCGACGTCATCCACGACAACCAGACCCTCGGATACGGGCTGTTGGCGGACCTCGGCGCCCCGCTCGTCACCACGATCCACCACCCCATAACGGTCGACCGGCAGTTGGACCTGGACGCCGCCGAGACCCGCCGTCGGCGCGCCTCTGTCCGCCGCTGGTACGCCTTCACCCGCATGCAGAAGCGGGTCGCGCGCCGACTGCCCTCGGTGCTCACCGTCTCCGGCTCCTCCAAGCAGGAGATCGTCGACCATCTCGGGGTGCGGGGGGACCGCATCCACGTCGTGCACATCGGCGCGGACACCGACCTGTGGTCGCCCGACCCGTCGGTCGCCGAGGTTCCCGGCCGGATCGTCACCACCTCCAGCGCCGACGTCCCGCTGAAGGGCCTCGTCCACCTCGTCGAGGCGCTCGCCAAGCTCCGTACCGAGAACCCGCAGGCGCACCTCGTGGTCGTCGGCAAGCGGGCCGAGGACGGGCCGGTCGCGCAGGCCATCGAGCGGCACGGACTCCAGGACGCCGTCGAGTTCGTCAAGGGCATCAGCGACGCCGAACTCGTCGACCTGGTGCGCAGCGCCCAGATCGCCTGCGTCCCCTCGCTGTACGAAGGCTTCTCGCTGCCCGCTGCCGAAGCCATGGCCACCGGCACGCCCCTCGTCGCCACCACCGGCGGTGCGATTCCCGAGGTCGCGGGCCCGGACGGCGAGACCTGCCTGGCCGTCCCACCCGCCGACGCCGGGGCGCTGGCCGAGGCGCTCGCCCGGCTGCTCGGCGATCCGGAACTGCGGGCCCGGCTCGGCGCCGCGGGCCGCGCCCGGGTGCTCTCCCGGTTCACCTGGAAGCAGGCCGCCATCGGCACCGCCGCCCTCTACCGCGAGGCGATCGCCGCCCGCGCCGGTACCGCGCGCCCCGGCGGCCGTCGTTGACGCCGCCGCCCGTCCTCGTCGTCCCCGCCCACTGATCCCCCTCGACCGCGAAAGCAGGCATTCGTGCTGACCGTGGACTTCACCCGCTTCCCGCTCGCCGCAGGTGACCGAGTGCTCGACCTGGGCTGCGGCGCCGGACGCCACGCCTTCGAGTGCTACCGGCGCGGCGCCCAGGTCGTGGCACTCGACCAGAACGGCGAGGAGATCCGCGAGGTCGCGAAGTGGTTCGCCGCGATGAAGGAGGCCGGGGAGGCCCCCGAGGGCGCCACCGCCACCGCGATGGAGGGCGACGCGCTCAATCTGCCGTTCCCCGACGAGTCCTTCGACGTCGTGATCATCTCCGAGGTGATGGAGCACATCCCCGACGACAAGGGTGTGCTCGCCGAGATGGTCCGGGTCCTCAAGCCCGGCGGCCGGATCGCGATCACCGTGCCGCGCTACGGCCCCGAGAAGGTCTGCTGGACGCTCTCCGACGCGTACCACGAGGTCGAGGGCGGCCACATCCGCATCTACCGGGCCGACGAACTCCTCGGCAAGATCCGCGGCGCCGGCCTCAAGCCGTACGGCACCCACCACGCACACGCCCTGCACTCGCCGTACTGGTGGCTCAAGTGCGCGTTCGGGGTGGGCCGCGACGGCAAGGACGCAGCGTTGCCGGTCCGCGCGTACCACAAGCTGCTGGTCTGGGACATCATGAAGAAGCCGGCCGTCACCCGGGTCGCCGAGCAGCTGCTCAACCCGGTCGTCGGCAAGAGCTTCGTGGCGTACGCGACCAAGCCGCACCTGCCCGTGGCCGCCGCTGCCGAGGACCTCTCCAGGGCCGAGGCGTGACCACTCCCGAGCAGACCGAACACCTCGTACTGCCCGGAGTCCTCACCGCCGAGCAGGCCGCCGAGACCGTCGCAGCCCTCCTCGCCGCGCAGTGCGAGGACGGTGCGCTGCCCTGGTTCCGCGGCCACCACCTCGACCCGTGGGACCACACCGAGGCCGCCATGGCCCTCGACGCGGCCGGCGAGCACGCCGCCGCGGAACGCGCGTACGACTGGCTGGCCCGGCATCAGAACGAGGACGGTTCCTGGTACGCCGCTTACCACGACGGAGACCCGGAGCAGCCGACCGACCGCGGTCTGGAGACCAACTTCTGCGCGTACGTGGCCGTCGGTGTCTGGCATCACTACCTCGCCACCGGCGACGACGCGTTCGTCGACCGGATGTGGCCGACGGTCTACGCCGCCGTCGAATTCGTGCTCCGGCTCCAGCAGCCCGGCGGCCAGATCGGCTGGAAGCGCGAAGCCGACGGAACGCCCGTCGAGGACGCGCTGCTGACCGGCTGCTCCTCCATCCACCAGGCGCTGCGCTGCGCACTCGCCATCGCCGAACGGCGCGAAGAGCCGCAGCCCGACTGGGAGCTGGCGACCGGTGCGCTGGCCCACGCGATCCGCAACCACCCGGAACGCTTCCTGGACAAGAGCCGCTACTCGATGGACTGGTACTACCCGGTCCTCGGCGGCGCGCTCACCGGAGCGGCCGCCAAGGAGCGGGTCGAGGAGAGCTGGGACCGCTTCGTGGTCCCCGGCCTCGGGGTGCGCTGTGTGCTGCCCAATCCGTGGGTGACCGGTGGCGAGAGCTGTGAACTCGCCCTGGCGCTCTGGGTGATGGGTGAGTCCGACCGGGCGCTGGAGATCCTCCAGTCCATCCAGCATCTGCGCGCCGACGGCGGCATGTACTGGACGGGGTACGTCTTCGAGGGCAACCGGGCGTTCTGGCCGGAGGAACTCACCACCTGGACCGCCGGTTCGCTGCTGCTCGCGGTGGCCGCGCTCGGCGGCGACGAGGCGACCACCGCGGTCTTCAGCGGCGAACGGCTGCCGCGGGGGCTGGAACCGGACTGCTGCGGCCAGGACAGGTCCTAGCTGGTGCCGGATGCGGCCGGCCACCGCGTGACCCACGAAGAGGTGGACGACGGCGGCCGGCCCGTATCCGGAGACCACCCGCGCCCACGCCTCGCCGAAGGTGAACAGGTCGTACGACCAGCCGGCCAGCCGGCGTGCGGTGAGCTGGACGACATTCACCAGGTCGTTGCCCCGGTTGGCCTCCAGTAGGTACATCAGGATCCACAAGCCGATGACGAAGGCCATGATGTCGGCCACGACGGCCAGGACACGTGCTGCGGTGGCGCTTCTCGTTCCTGTTCGAGGAGACACGGGTTCCGGGTGGCCGTTTCCCGGCAGGAGATACCCGGACGGCGGACCCGAGTGGCACGCTGCCGGGGGCCGGGCGAGCCTTGCGGAGAGTGCCCAGAGGCGTCACTCACCGTAAAGATCGCCGTGATGCGCCCGCCCAGGGAGGCCCGCTGTGCCCAGTTCCGCCGTGAACCGTCCCGCACCGCTCCGCCGTCTGCTCGTCTCGCTGCTGCTGTCCTGCGCCGTACTGGTGGGCGCCACCGCGTGCGGCGGCGGCAATGAGAGCAAGACCGCGAGCAGCTCCGCCTCCCCGAGCGGCACGTCCTCGGCCGAGGCGCAGAAGTTCGCCAAGACGCGGTTCGTCGCCAATGCGGGGCTCGCGGCCGGTGCGACGTACCAGTGGATCGTGAAGCCGTACCGTGCGGGCAAGTTCAAGAAGGGCGCGGACGGACGGACGTTCGCTCTGGTCAAGGCCGGGCTCGCGGGCGGCTTCGCCTACAACCGGCTGAAGGCCGCGGTGGTCAACGCCAAGGGCGACCCGCTGCTGTCGAAGGCGGTCGCGCCGTTGACGGCGGGCATCGAATCGCTCAAGGGGCTCGGCAGCAAGCTCCGTAATGGCGAGGCGGGCGCGGGCGACATCGGCGCCTTCGAGAGCGTGATCAGCGGCATCAAGGACGCGGGCAAGAGCGCGGGCGCCGAGGTGAAGGACAAGGTGCCCAGCAGCTCGCAACTCGGCGGGTAATCGATGGGATCCCGGCCCTTGATCGAACTAGGGTGCGTGTCATGAGCGCACTCCCGCACGACCTCTACTGTGACGAAATCATCGGCCGCACCGACGCGTTGAGGGCGGTGCTCCGGGGCGCGGATCTCGAAGCGACCGTCCCGACCTGCCCCGAGTGGACCCTGCGCGACCTCGCCGTCCATGTCGGCGGCGCCCATCGCTGGGCGGGCGAGATCGTACGTACCGGGGCGACCGAAGCGGTCCCGCATGAACGGGTACCGGAGTTCAGGCCCGAAGGCGACGACCCCGCCGTGCTCGACGCCTGGCTGGCGGACGGCGCGGCGAAGACCGTCGAGGCGCTGCGGGCGGCCGGCCCGGACCAGGAGGTGTGGTCCTGGGGGTGGGAGCGGAGCACCGGCTTCTGGGCGCGTCGCATGGCGCACGAGACGATCGTCCACCAGGCCGACGCGGCGCTCACCGCGCAGGCCGGGTACGAGGTGGCCCCGGAGCTGGCAGCGGACACCATCGAGGAGTGGCTGGAGATCATCGCCTTCGCACAGGCCGTGGGCTACAAGAAGGAGGCCGCCGAACTGACCGGCGCCGGTCGCTCGATCCATCTGCACGCCACGGACGCGCCGGGTGCCGAGTGGCTGATCGAGTTCGGGGAGGACGGCTTCACCTGGCGGCGCGCCCACGAGAAGGCGACCGTGGCGCTGCGGGGCCCGCTCACCGACGTCATGCTGGTGTTCAACCGGCGCCTCGCTCCGGACAGTGACCGGGTCGAGGTGCTGGGGGACGCGGAACTGCTGGACTTCTGGCTGGAGCGTGCGGCGTTCGGCTGAGCCCCCACCGGCCGCTGCCCGCTGTGCGGTCCCCGTCCGCTGTGCGGGGGCGGCGGTGCTGAGCCAAGCTGGAGGGGAGAGCCCGTTGTGTCCGGCGGCTTTTGTGGAGGTGCCGATGGAGCCCGTCCGCGCCCTGAAACGGATCGCCTTCCTGCTGGAACGCGGCAGGGCCGACACCTACCGCGTTCAGGCATTCCGTACGGCCGCCGACGTGGTGGCGGCGATGACGGACGGCGAGGCCGCACAGCGGGTGGCGGACGGCTCGCTGGAGTCGGTCAGGGGCATCGGGCCGAAGACCGCGCAGGTGATCCGCGAGGCGGTGGCCGGGGAAGTGCCCGGCTACCTGGAGCGGCTGGAGGAAGAGGCCGCTGCCGCCCCACTCGCCGAGGGCGGCCGGAGCCTCCTCGCCCTGCTGCGCGGCGACTGCCATCTGCACTCCGACTGGTCGGACGGCGGCAGCCCGATCGAGGAGATGGGCCGCACGGCGGCGGAGCTGGGCCATGAGTGGGCGGTCCTCACCGACCACTCGCCTCGGCTGACCGTGGCGAACGGGCTCTCCCCGGAGCGGCTGCGCCGGCAACTGGATGTGATCGCCGGGCTGAACGCGGGCTGGGCGCCGTTCCGGCTGCTCACCGGCATCGAGTGCGACATCCTCCCCGACGGCTCCCTCGACCAGGAGGAGGAGTTGCTGGAGCAACTGGACGTCGTGGTGGTCTCCGTACACTCCGAATTGCGGATGGACGCTGCCCCGATGACCAGACGCCTGCTCGCGGCCGTCCGCAATCCCCGGGCGAACGTCCTCGGGCACTGCACCGGGCGGCTGATCACCGGCCGGGGCCGCCCGGAGTCCCGGTTCGACGCGGACGAGGTCTTCGCCGCGTGCGCGCAGGCGGGCACGGCGGTGGAGATCAACAGCCGGCCCGAACGGCTCGACCCGCCCCGCCGGCTGCTGCGCCGCGCCGTCGCCGCGGGCACCCTGTTCTCCATCGACACCGACGCACACGCGCCCGGACAGCTGGACTGGCAGATCCACGGCTGCGCCCGCGCCGAGGAATGCCACGTCCCGGCGGAACGCGTCATCACCACGTGGTCGGCCGACGAACTGCTGGCCTGGTCGCGCGGGGGCACGACCCCGGAGCGGGCCCGCTCCGGGGCGGACGGGGCGGTCTGCGCAGCCCCGGGACAGGAGCGGTGAACCCATGACGGCCACAAGTGTGCGAGGCATCGACCACATCGGGGTCACGGTCCCCGACCTGGAGACAGCCACCCTCTTTCTTGCCAGGGCGTTCGGCGCCGAGGTGCTGTACAACACCCTGCGCCGCCAGGACCACCCGCAGGGCGGGCCGGACGTCGAGCGGCGGCTCGGAGTCCCCGCGGGCACACAGCAGTTGGCGATCCGGATGCTGGCCCTTCCCGGCGACGGCCCGGGCATCGAGCTGTACGAGTTCCAGGGCCCCCGCCGGGAACCACCGGTGCTGCCCTGCGACTTCGGCTGGCAGCATGTGGCGCTCTACGCCGACGATCTGGACGCGGCCGTGCGGGACTGTGTCGCCGCGGGAGCCTCGCTGCTCGCCCAGGCGCAGCCGCTGTCGGGCCCCGAAGCGGGGGAGCGCAACCGGTTCGCGTATCTGCGCACCCCATGGGGCAGCACGCTGGAACTCCTGACGTACCCCGACCCCCAGCCCTGGGAGCGCACCGCGCCACGACGGCGGGTGCGGCCCGCGCCGGTCGGCACCGGGGCCTGGCCGACGGACCCGGCTCGGCCTAGTTGAGCTCCGCGAGCACCCGCAGGGTGTGCGGGTCCGGTGCTGTCACCAGCAGATCGGTCACCGGCCCCTTGCGCCACAACTCCAGCCGCTCCGCGATCCGTTGACGGGGCCCGACGAGCGAGATCTCATCGGCGAACGCGTCCGGCACGGCCAGCACCGCCTCCTCCTTGCGCCCTTCGAGGAACAGTTGCTGGATCCGCCGCGCCTCCTCCTCGAATCCCATCCGCGCCATCAGATCGGCATGGAAGTTACGGGCCGCGTGCCCCATCCCCCCGATGTAGAAGCCGAGCATCGCCTTCACTGGCAGCAGCCCCTTTGCGACATCGTCACAGACGTGCGCGCGGGCCATCGGCGCGACCATGAAGCCGTCGGGGAGATCGGCCAGCGACGCCTCGTACACATCGGTGCGCAGTGGTGACCAGTACAACGGCAGCCAGCCGTCGGCGATCCTCGTCGTCTGCGCGATGTTCTTCGGCCCCTCCGCCCCGAGCAGTACGGGCAGCCGGGACCGCAGCGGATGGGTGATCGGTTTCAGCGGCTTGCCCAGACCGGTGGCGTCCGGACCGTTGTACGGGTGGGAGTGGAAGCGCCCGTCCAGCTCAACGGGAGCCTCGCGGACGAGTACTTGGCGGATGACGTCGACGTACTCGCGGGTCGCGGTCAGCGGGCTCTTCGGAAACGGCCGCCCGTACCAGCCCTCCACCACCTGCGGCCCGGACAGCCCCAGGCCGAGCATCATCCGGCCGCCGGAGAGATGGTCGAGGGTCAGGGCGTGCATGGCGGTCGCCGTCGGGGTGCGCGCCGCCATCTGCGCGATACCGGTGCCCAGCCGGATGCGGGAGGTGTGCGCGGCGATCCAGGTCAGCGGGGTGAACGCGTCGGAGCCCCAGGCCTCCGCCGTCCACACCGAGCCGTACCCCAGCTCCTCCGCCTCCCGGGCGAGCTCCAGATGGGCGGGGTTCGGGCCGCGGCCCCAGTAACCGAGCGCGAGTCCCAGCCGCATTCCGTTGCCTCCCACCATTTCTGACGTCATGTCAGATCATTGACGCGTGGACGGAGAGTACGACAGCGGCCTCCCGCCCGGAAGGGGCGGGAGGCCGCTGTTCGTGCTACGCAAGCGTGGACTCAGCCGCGCTGGATGCCCGTGGTGTCCTGGAGCACACCACGACGGCCGTCCTGGGTCTGGGCGATGAGGGCCGGACCGCGCTGCTCCACCGCGAGGTACCAGGTGCCGGGCGCCAACTCGGCGATCGGCGACGGCGAACCGTCCTCCCCGTACAGCGGGCGGGCCACCGGCACCGCGAACCAGAACGGCGTGAAGTCACCGGCCGGGGCACCGGCCGCCGGAGCCGGCTGGGCCTGCTGCGGCTGCGGCTGACCGGGCTGCGGCTGACCGGCCTGCGGCTGCGCACCGTACGGCTGCGGCTGCGGCTGCGGCTGCGGCTGCCCCGGCTGTGCACCGTACGGCTGCTGCTGGGCGCCCGGGTAGCCGTATCCCTGGCCGGGCTGCGGCTGGCCGCCGTACGGCGACTGCACGGCCTGCGGGCGCGGGGCGCTTGCCAGCGGGGCCTTGAGCGCGGGGACCAGCGGAGTGGCGATCGCGCCCGCGGCCAGCGCCAGGGCGGCGATCAGGCCGAGGATGAGACCCGCACCGGCGTCGACCTGGCCGAGGTCGATGATCGTCCAGAGAAGGTTCCAGGCGGTGAAGACCGTAGCCGCGACACCGAACTGGCTGAGGTCCAGACCCGCGACCTTGCGGGGCTGGGGCTGCGAGCGGGACAGGATGATCAGTGCCGCACCGGCCACCCCGACCATGTAGACACCGAGCGCGTTGCCCAACGACTCCCAGGCGTTCGGCGCTTTTACGCTGAGCTCGCCGTAGGACAAGAAATCGAGGAAAGAGGCGATGAACAGCACGACCGCTGCTCCGATCACCACGCCATCGCCTCGAGTGAGGGAGCGGATATTCACGTGAAGGTCCTTAGTCGGTCGTCTCGTAGGGGCGGTCGTCGCTGCCACCGGTAGGGCGGGCACGGCGCGAAGCTCGGGGGCGGCTCCCCATCGTACGGATGAATCTATCGTCTGCCCGGGCAGGTTGTGCTCCTGCCTGGACCTTGGACGCACTTCCCCCCAATTTCGCCTCAGAACTACCTCTTGCTACCCCTTCAGATAGCTGCTGATGCCATCGGCGATGCCCTGCGCCGCCTTCTGGCGCCAGCTCGCACTGGTGAGCAGGGCGGCGTCCTTCGGATCACGCATATTGCCGCATTCGATGAACACTTTGGGCACGGTCGACAAATTCAGTCCGCCCAGGTCCTTGCGGATGTCCAACCCGGTATTGCCGCCTACGTAATTGGAAGGTGCACTTCCGGTGTCGCGGACGAAGAGACCAGCGATCCGGGTGCCGAGATCGCGCGACGGCTCGACGATCTTCGAGGTGTCCGCCGCTCCACCCCGTACCAGCGCGGGGAGGATCACATGGAAGCCGCGGTTGCCGACCGCGGAACCGTCCGCGTGCACCGAGACCACCGCATCGGCCTTGGCGTCATTGCCGATCCGGGCCCGCTCGTCGACACAGGGCCCGTACGGGCGGTCGTTGTCGTACGTCAACACGACCTTCGCACCCTGGTCCTGCAGGAGCGTACGCAGCCGGTGCGACACATCGAGGGTGAACTGGGCTTCCGCGTAGCCGGAGTTGGTCGAGGTTCCGGTGGTGTCGCACTCCTTGTGCGTGGTGCCGATGTCCACCTGGCGGTTGATCTCGCGGGTGTGCAGATGGTTGTTCGGGTTGTGGCCGGGGTCGATGACGACGGTCTTCCCGGACAGCGGCCCGGACGCCCGGCCGGGCGCGGACTTCGACGGCTTCACGGACGGGGTGGGGGAGGCGGACGTCTTCTCCGGCACCGGAGTGCTCGTCGACGGCGGGGCCGACGGCGACGCGGTAGCGCCACCGCTGTTGCCCGGCAGGGCCTGCGCCCCGCCGCCGGCACCGTCCGCGCCGCAGCCCGCGGCACTCAGGCACACGGCTGCGAGCGCGGCGGCGGCGAGCAGGGGCCGGCGGCGTGGGGTGGGGGGAACGCTCTCGTCGTACGGCACCCCGCGATGCTATCGGGGCGCCTCGGACCGACCGGTCCGAACACCGGTACCCGACCGGGACCCGGAGACCCGCACCCGACCGGGGCCGTATCCGGCTGCCCTCAGATCCCCGCTCCGGTACGCCGCAGAACCCGCAGCGAATCCGTCACCGAGACCTCGGTGAACGCGCCCGAGGCCAGCGCCCGCAGATAGACGCGATACGGGGCCTGGCCCCCGTGCGCGGGATCCGGGAACACATCGTGGATCACCAGCAGCCCGCCATCGGCGACATGCGGCGCCCAGCCCTCGTAGTCACCGTTGGCATGCTCATCCGTGTGACCGCCGTCGATGAAGACGAAGCCGAGCTTCCCGCCCCACACGGCCGCGACCTGCGGAGACCGTCCGACCAGTGCCACGACATGGTCTTCGAGACCCGCCGCGTGCAGGGTCCGGCGGAACGTCGGCAGCGTGTCCATCCGGCCGACCTCCGGGTCCACCACGGTCGGGTCGTGGTACTCCCAGCCGGGCTGCTGTTCCTCGCTGCCGCGGTGGTGGTCGACGGTGAGAGCCGTCACACCGGCCGCCCGCGCGGCGTCGGCGAGCAGGATGGTGGAGCGCCCGCAGTAGGTCCCGACCTCGAGGACCGGCAGCCCCAGCGCGGCGGCATCGACGGCGGCCTCGTACAGCGCGAGTCCTTCGACCACCGGCATGAAGCCCTTGGCGGCCTGGAAGGCGGCGAGAATCTCGGGCTTGGGCTCGGCGACGGACTCGGCGGGCACGGGTTCCTCCTGGTGGGGGCGGTTCTACGGGGCGCGCGTTTCGACGGCGCCCCATCGTGCCGTACGCCCCCGCCGACGGCGTCGGCGGGGCGTCCTGGATGACGCGGGCGGACCGGCCGAGGCTTTGGCCGCTCTCGCGGCGGTCGACGAGATGTTCACGCCGTGGTCCGAAACGGGGCGGTGGCGCGACAAGGGAACCTGATCCGGGTTGCTGACGTCTACTCGGCGCGAAGTTCGTCGACCTGACTGGGCGGGTGCTCGCTCCTGCGGCCGGATGCGGCGCTCACCAGGGCTGCCCCGGCCGACCATGATCACTCATGAGGCGCGGACACATCAACGGGCTGGGGCGTGTCGGTTCGGGATATGAGGGCCTCACCATGCGCACGAATCTCGTTTACATGCACAACGAAGGCAAGGACTCCTGGCAAGGGAGAACTCGCTCTTCGCCGCATCTGCTGAGGGGGAAACGGATGAGCTCGACCGGACGAACCGCGGCCGCGCTATTGGCGGCGGCCATGGTGATGTCAGCAGCCGCGTGCACGGCCGACAGCAGTAGCGGTGGGGAGGAATCGGCTTCCTGCGTCAACCAATACACCTACCAGGACCGATCGTATCGGGACGTGGCGAACGTGGACTTCACGGTCGGGAAGAAGCTCGGCGTTGCCACCAAACCACTCTGTGACGACACCGGCGGCCGGGACAAGAACGAGGAGCCGGCCACGACGGAGAGCGCCTACGAGGTGGACGGCATCTCTCCCGAGGTGGCCATCGCCATCGGGGACACACCCGAGGAAGCCACGGTCTTCGCCGCTTACTCCGGCTCAGAACTTCCGCCCGAGGTAGAGAAACTGATCGAGGGTTCCTGATGCGGAGCGCGGGGCCCGGTGTGGCGTCAGCATGTGAGCCACACCAAGTCCCGCGCACCGTCACCAGGACCATCGAGCGAGCGGGCGAGGACCCCCTGTGCCTGACCTTCCAGCAGGCGAAGGGGACGTACTTTGGGTAACGTTGCATTAGGCGGGTCAGGTCGTGTAACTCACGCCCGCCTACCGCGGCCTTCAGGGAAGATTCCACGTCGGGCCGTCCGGTGCGCGGTACCAGGCCCGCTGGCCGTCAGGGTTGATCGTGAGCCCGAAGTCGTCGCGGGCGGGTGTGCTCTCCGGGAAGATCGAGGCAAGTTCCTCAACCGTGTCCCAGAGCCGACGAGCGCCGATTTGACGGACGCTTCCCCCGACGTGGGCCGTGGCCGTGGAGCCGTCGTCCACCCACAGTCCCACGCCGGTCAGGTTGCCCTTGTCATCACGCCAGGAACACGAGTGGTATCCGGGGAGTGCGAGAGACAGGGGGAACTTCAGCCGGTCCAGCACGTCCCTGGCCGGAACCGCAGTCTTCTCGACCGACCGGACTTCCAGGCCCGCGAAGTCGGGCTTCATTCCTGGCGTACGGCGTGGCATGAAGAACGCGGGTGTCGAGAGGAACCGCCCAGCCGCCTCGCCGTCGTCCGAGACAACCACCCTCGCCACACCGAAGCCGACGGGGGCGACGACCACCGTGCCTTCATGTACCTGGGAGAGGAACGGGGGCGGGATGTGCCGGAGTCCGGCCGTGGCGATGATGCGGTCGTACGGTGCACGATCCGGGCATCAACTCTCGCCCTTCGCCTGTGTCCAGGCGACCGCCGAGTACGGGCTTGCAGATCAGCGGGGCGTTCAGCTGCTTGGCGAAGGCGCGGGCTGCGTCCGGGTCGTTCGAATGGGTGACCTTGGCATCTGCTGTTCGTTGGGCTGGGTAGCAGGTGTCCAGTCTGGGGGAGGGGGTGTTGTGGTGGGTGGTGTGCGGGAGTTGGCGGCATCCTTCGTGGTGCCCGGGCCGTGCGGGGTGGCGATCCGGGACCGCCTCAAGCACCTCACGCCCCAGGACGAGATAGTCCTGCGTGCAGTCGGTGAGCATCAGGGCCGTCTGGCTTCGCGTGATCTCAGGGCTCGCTGTGCGGATGGCCTGGAGCACAGCGCGGACACCTGGGCGTCGCGCAAGCGGGACCTGACCGCACTGTCGTCGTCGCGGATCGCCGGTGCGATCACCAAGGCCTCCCATGACCAGTGGGCGCTGGCGCGCCGTTGTCAGGCGGCGCACATCCGGAATCTGGAAGCCGGGATCAGGACGCTGCGGCACCGCCTGTCCCTCCCCATCGGCGCGAGGGGAACGAAGCGGGCCGCCGGTGGCTACCGCTCCAAGGGCGAGTGGTTCCGTAAGTCCCGCCGCCTCGCGGCGCTGGAAGCCCGGCACGATGCCGCGGTCCGTGACCGGCAGGCCGGACGCGTCCGGGTCGTGCGGGGCGGCAGACGCCTCCTGAACACCCGCCATCACCTCACCCAGGCCCGGCTGACCGAGGAGCAGTGGCGGGAGCGCTGGGAAGCGGAACGCTGGTTCATCGCCGCCGACGGCGAGTCCGGGAAACGGTTCGGGAACGAGACCATCCGCGTCACCCTGGACGGTGAAGTGTCCATCAAACTGCCCGCCCCGCTCGCGCACCTGGCCAACGCCAAGCACGGCCGGTACACCCTCACCTCGACCGTGGCGTTTGCGCACCGGGGTCAGGAGTGGGCCGATCGCATTGTCGCGAACCGGGCCGTGGCCTACCGCATCCACCTCGACGTGGGCCGTGGCCGCTGGTACCTGACCGCGTCCTGGCAGCGCCCCGCCGTCCAGACCATCCCGCTGGAGGCAGCCCGGGCCCGGGGCATGATCGGCGTCGACACCAACGCCGACCACTTCGCCGCCTACCGCCTCGACCCACACGGCAACCCCATCGGCGAGCCCCGGCGGTTCTTCTACGACCTGTCCGGCACCGCCGATCACCGCGACGCCCAGATCCGCCACGCCCTGACCCGCCTGATCAACTGGGCCAAGCAGGCCGGTGTCACCGCGATCGCCATCGAGGACCTCGACTTCACCACCGAGAAAACGCGGGAGAAGCACGGCCGCAAGAAGCGGTTCCGGCAGCTGATCTCCGGTATTCCGACCGGGAAGCTCAAGGCCCGGCTGGTCTCCATGGCCGCCGAACAGGGCCTGAGCATTGTCGCGGTCGACCCCGCCTACACCAGCATGTGGGGTGCCCAGCACTGGCAGAAACCGCTGGCCACCGCCAAGCGAAAGATGTCCCGTCACGATGCCGCCGGCATCGCGATCGGACGACGCGCCCTCGGACACCCGATCCGGCGTCGGACGGCACCGCCCCCACACGACCGGAGTGATCGTGCGGGGCATCGGACCGCCCAGGCCCCACCAGGCACCCGAGGACGTGACGGAAACCGCCCACCCGCAACGGACCACGCCCCCAGAGACGTGCCGCCGAACGGGACGCGAAAGCGGGGACCGAGTGCATCCAACACCGTTCGGGATGCGCCCAGTACACATCAGTGGGTCCCAGGACTCACTCATGCACACTGGCTAGGAACGGTACGCCTGGACGGTCGGTGAGTACGACACCGGAATCGCGACCGTCGCCGTGCCGGTCTTCCTCGGGTCCGAACCGTACGGGAGCCTCAGCCTCGGCGGCGCCGAGGAGCTCTTCCGCAGGACGCCACAGGACCGGCTCCACGCCCTGCGCCACGCGGCCCAGCTGCTGGAGAGGCGGCTCACCCAGCCTCCGCAGCACCCGAAGCCCCGCGCCCGTCGCACCCGCACCACCTGATCCGAAGAGAACCCAAGAGGTGAATCTGCTGCTGCTCTCCAACTCCACCCAGTACGGCTGCGGTTATCTGGAACATGCCCTGGACACCGTCACCGCGTTCCTGCCCTCCGGCGCCCGACTGGCCTTCGTTCCGTACGCGCTCGCCGACTACACCGCGTACACCGCACGCGTCCGCGACGCCCTCGCACCCTCCGGCATCAGCGTCCGAGGGGTCCACGAGAACGCCGACCCGGTCGCCGAACTTGCCGCGTCCGACGCCGTGTTCATAGGCGGCGGCAACTCCTTCCGGCTGCTGAGCGCGCTGTACCGGACCGGTCTGCGGGACGCCGTGATCGAAGCGGTGCAGGGCGGGCTGCCGTACATGGGGGCCAGCGCGGGTACGAACATGGCGGCGCCCACCCTCCGTACCACCAACGACATGCCCATCGTGCAGCCACCGTCCTTCGAGACGCTCGGCCTCGTCCCGTTCCAGATCAACCCGCACTATCTGGACCCGGACCCGGAGAGCACCCACAAGGGCGAGACCCGCGAGGAGCGGCTCACCGAGTTCCTCGAGGAGAACGACGTGCCGGTGCTCGGCCTGCGCGAGGGGGCATGGCTGCGGGTCAACGGGCGCCAGGCCCGGGTGCAGGGTGCCCGCCCCGCCCGGCTGTTCACCCGCGGCGCACAGCCGCAGGAGCTTCCGGTCGGGTCGGACGTCTCTCATCTGCTCACGACGACACCGCGGTTCGACGCTCCGGTGCGCTGACCGTCAGCACCAGGTCGGCATCGACCGGCAGCCCGTTGCCCGGATGGACCACCGGGTAGGCGCGCGGCGCGTATCCGGTGGCCGATCCGGCCAGCACGAAGTTGCCGCCGGACGGGGCGGCCAGCAAGTAGTGGCCGTCCTCGTCCGCCACGGTGAGACCGGCCTGCCGGCCCCGGTGGTCGATCAGCGTGACATTGGCGCGGGCCACCGGCGTACCGTCCGTGTCCAGCACCCGGCCGAGGAAGCCGCCCGAACCGGTGACCGGGCGGGATGCGGAGAGTGCGGGGGCCGACGCGTCGTCGTCGCTGCTCGCCAGCAGCGCCGGGCGCATCGCATCGCGCTGCGACGGCAGGAACGCGGCCAGCACCAGCCCGACCAGCACCGCGCCCGTCGCGATCAGGAACGAGATGCGGAACCCCTCCATCGAGGGCAACGACACCCCGCCCGTCCGCACCGAGGTGTTCGCCAGCACCATGCCGATCACGGCGCTCGACACCGACGTACCGATCGACCTCATCAGAGTGTTCAGACCGTTGGCCGCACCCGTCTCGGACGGATCGACGGCCCCGATGATCAGTGCGGGCAGCGAGGAGTACGCGAGTCCGATACCGGCCCCGAGCACCACCGCGATCACGACGGTCTGCCAGGCGGCGCTCATCAGCCCGAGCCCGGCCCCGTAACCGATCGCGATGATCAGCATGCCGAGCATCAGCGACACCTTGGGGCCGCGGCGGGCGGACAGCCGGGCGTACAGCGGGGCGACGAACATCATCGTCAGGCCGAGCGGCGCCACGCACAGCCCGGCGACCACCATCGACCGGCCGAGTCCGTACCCCGTCGACGCCGGCAGCTGGAGCAGTTGCGGCAGGACGAGCGAGACGGCGTAGAAGGCGACCCCGACCATGATCGAGGCGAGGTTGGTGAGCAGCACCTCGCGCCGGGCCGTGGTCCGCAGATCGACCAGCGGCGCCGGGCTGCGCAGCTCGAAGAGGCCCCACAGAACCAGAATCACCAGAGCGGCGGCGATCAGACCGAGCGTGGTGCCCGAGGTCCAGCCCCAGTCACTGCTCTTGGTGACGGGCAGCAGCAGGCAGACCAGGCCGAGCGAGAGCCCGAGCGCGCCGACGATGTCGAACCGTCCGGGGGCGCGCAGCGTGGTCTCCGGCACGACGAGGACGGTGAGCACCATCGACAGCACACCGAGACCGGCCGCGCCGAAGAACAGGGTGTGCCAGTCGGAGTGCTGGGCGACCAGCGCGGCGGCGGGCAGCGCGAGTCCGCCGCCCACCCCGATCGAGGAGCTCATCAGGGCCATCGCCGAGCCGAGCCTCTCGCGCGGCAACTCGTCGCGCATGATGCCGATGCCCAGCGGGATGGCGCCCATGGCGAAGCCCTGGAGCGCGCGTCCCACGATCATGACCACGAGATCGTCGGTGAAGGCGCATATCAGTGAACCGATCACCATCACGGCGAGGCTGGCGAGCAGCATCTTCCGCTTGCCGTAGAGATCGCCGAGCCGCCCCATGATCGGGGTCGCGACGGCCCCCGCCAGCAGAGTCGCGGTCATCACCCAGGTGGCGTTGGACGGATCGGTGTGGAGAAGGGTCGGCAGATCCTTGATGACGGGGACGAGCAGGGTCTGCATCACCGCGACGGTGATACCCGCGAAGGCGAGCACGGGGACGACACCGCCGCCCACCCTGCGCCTCCGCGGATCGGGGAGTTCCCCGGCGTGCCGTTCGTTCGTCGTCTGTGGCATACGTGCGGCCTCCGGGCGGCGTGATCGAGGGTTTGAAGAGGCGTGCAGGTCCATTGGCGGGCAGCACCGACCGCCAGGTGTGTGCAGGGTGAAACCTTCCGCATGTCCGAGGTATTCCGGTGAACGCGGTACGAACGGGACACGGCCGCGCGCCCGGCCCCGAGGCGTGCGGCGATCCGGCCGCCATCGGACCACTCCGCTGACCTTCCGTCAGATTGAAACGTGTTCTACTCTTGCGCCGTTCCAGTGGCTGCGACCGGCGAGGATCCGCATGGGCATCGGAATCACCGAAGAACAGAGGGAGTTGGCGCAGGCCGTACGAGGCTGGCTGGCGCGCGCCGTACCGCCTCAGGAGATACGCAAGCTCCTCGACGCGGACGCCCCCGGTACCCCTGGCGTGCGCCCCGGGCACTGGGACGGCCTTGTGGAACAGGGCCTCCTCTCCGTCCATCTGCCCGAGGAGTACGGGGGCGGGGGCGGCCGGCTCCTCGATCTGGCCGTGGTCCTGGAGGAGGCGGGCCGGGCCGCGCTCCCCGGCCCGTATCTCGCGAGCTCCCTCGCCTCCGCCGTACTGCACGCGTCGGGGGCGGGCGCGCTGGTGCAAGACCTCGCGGACGGCACGCGCATCGGCGCCGTCGCCCTCGGCCCCGGCACCCTCACCGCCGTGGAGCACGAGGACGGCCATCTGCTCGACGGGGCGGCGCCGCCCGTCCTCTCGGGCGCCGATGCCGACCTGCTTCTGCTCCCCGCCGAATCGGCCGCCGGCACCCTCTGGTTCGCCGTCGACGCCGCCACGGAAGGGCTGACCGTCCGCCCGCACCGCAGCGCCGACCCGACCCGCCCCACGGCCGGGATACGCGCCGAGGGCGTACTCGTTCCCGCGGAACGTGTCGTGCGGGCCGACACCGCGCACGTACGCGACCTCGCCGCTGTCCTCTTCTCCGCCGAAGCGTGTGGAATCGCGGCCCGGGCGCTGGACACCGCGGTCGAATACGCCAAGGTCCGCGAACAGTTCGGCCGCCCCATCGGACAGTTCCAGGGCATCAAACACCTCTGTGCCGACATGCTCGTACGGGTCGAGCGGGCCCGCGCGCTGGTGTGGGACGCGACCCGCGCCGCCGACGAGGAGGAGCCGGACGTACGGTCCATGGTCACTGCCCTCGCCGCGTCGGACGCCCTCGACGCCGCGTACGGCTGTGCCAAGGACTGCATCCAGATCCTCGGCGGCATCGGCTTCACCTGGGAGCACGACGCCCATCTGTATCTGCGCCGGGCCCTGGTGGCCCGGCAACTGCTCGGGGCCGGCGACGCCCACCGGCTGCGGGCCGTACGGCTGGCCGACGGCGGGGCACGTCGCGAACTCACCCTCGAACTCCCCGCCGAGGCCGCAGTCCACCGGGCCGGGGCGCGCGAGGCCGTCGCCGCCGCCCGAGGCCTCGGCCCGAAGGCCGCCCGCCGCGCCCTCGCACCGACCGGCTACGCGGCCCCGCACCTCCCCGCCCCCTACGGGCTGGGCGCCGGTCCCGTCCAACAACTCGCCATACAGCAGGAGTTGAAGGAACAGGGGGTGAAGCTGAGTGACCTCGGGATCGCCACCTGGGTCGTCCCCTCGCTCATCGCCCACGGGACGGCGCAGCAGCAGGACCGCTACCTGCTGCCCACCCTGCGGGGTGAACTCCTCTGGTGCCAGCTGTTCTCCGAACCCGGTGCGGGCTCCGACCTCGCGTCGCTCCGGACCAGGGCCGAGCGGACGGCCGAGGGCTGGCGGATCAACGGGCAGAAGGTGTGGACCAGCGCCGCCCAATGGGCCGACCACGGAATTCTGCTGGCCAGGACCGACCCGGACGCCCCCAAGCACCAGGGGATCGGCTACTTCCTCGTCGACATGAAGAACACCGAGGGCATCGACATCCGCCCGCTGAAGGAGATCACCGGCGACTCCCTCTTCAACGAGGTGTACTTCGACAACGTTCTGCTCCCCGCCGACGCCCTCGTCGGCGAGATCGACGACGGCTGGCGGGTCGCCCGCAACACCCTCGGCAACGAACGCGTCCACATGGCCGACCAGATGACCTTCGACACCGGCCTCGAGGCACTGATCGCCCGCTCCGGCGAACTCGACGGCACATACCGGGCCCGTATCGGAGCACTCGCCGCCGAGGCCCACGCACTCGCCTGCATCGGACTGCGGACCACCCTGCAGCAGGTGTCCGGTCTCGAACCCGGTGCGGGAGCCTCCATCCGCAAACTCGTCCAGACCACCCACCAGCAGAAGGTCGCCGAACTGGCCCTCGAACTCCTCGGCCCGGCCGGCGCGGCCGGCGAAGGGGCGGCGGAGCGGGCCGTGCACGGCTTCCTGATGTCCCGCTGTCTGACCATCGCGGGCGGCACCACCCAGGTTCAGCTCAATGTCGTCGCCGAGCGCATCCTCGGCCTCCCGCGCGATTGAAGGGACTTGCTCATGAAGGCGTACATCGTCGGTGTCGGAATGACGAAGTTCGAGAAGCCCGAGACACGCGACTGGCAGTACTGGGACATGGCGAAGGAGGCCGGCACGGCGGCGCTCACCGATGCCTCCCTCGCGTACGAGCAGGTACAGCAGGTCGCCGTCGGCTACTGCTTCCAGGCATCCACCGCCGGTCAGCGCGCCGTGTACGAACTCGGGCTGACCGGAGTGCCCGTCTACAACGTCAACAACAACTGTGCCACCGGCTCCACCGCGCTGATGATGGCCCGGCAGTTCGTCGAGGGCGGCGGCAGCGACTGCGTCCTCGCGCTCGGCTTCGAGAAGATGGCGCGCGGTGCGCTCGGCGGCAAAGGCGCCGACGGCGGTGCTGCCGACTTCAAGACATCACCCGTCGCCCGGCACTACGGGATCATGGCTGCCGCCCACGGCTTCGAGATGAGCCCGCCCACCGCCCAGATATTCGGCAACGCGGCCCGCGAGCACATGGAGCGGTACGGGACGACCGAGGCACAACTCGCCGCGGTCGGCGCCAAGAACCACCGGCACTCGGTGAACAACCCGTACGCCCAGTTCCAGGACCCGTACACGGTCGAGGAGATCCTCGCCGCGAAGACCGTCCACCGCCCGCTGACCAAACTCCAGTGCTCACCCACCTCCGACGGGTCGGCCGCCGCCGTCGTCGTATCGGAACGCTTCGTCGAGAGCCACGGCCTGGGCGACCGGGCGGTCGAGATCGTCGCCCAGGCGATGACCACCGACACCGGTGACTCCTTCGCCTCCGGGACCTGCATCGACGCCGTCGGACAGCCGATGTCGCGGGCCGCCGCCCAGCAGGTGTACGAGGCCTCCGGGCTCTCGGCCGCCGACCTCGACGTCATCGAGCTGCACGACTGCTTCTCCATCAACGAACTCCTCACCTACGAGGCGCTCGGGCTGTGCGGCGAGGGCGAGTCCGGGAAACTCGTCGAGTCCGGTGCCACCACGTACGGCGGCCGGTGGGTGGTCAACCCGTCCGGCGGGCTGATCTCCAAGGGGCACCCGCTCGGCGCCACCGGAATCGCCCAGGCCGCCGAACTCACCTGGCAGCTCAGGGGAGAGGCACAGGGCAGGCAGGTGAAGGACGCCCGGGTCGGTCTGGCCCACAACATCGGCCTCGGTGGAGCGGCGGTGGTGACGTTGCTACGGCGTTAGCTGGGGGATCGGCGCGCATCGTGTACGTCGCCGGACCGAGCCAGGGTCGGCCCGAATACCGATGTACGGGGCGCAGGGCGGCTGCGAGTATGACGGCCATGGTTGACGTCACGACGCCCGCACCCATGCAACAACGGCACAGGACCCGCACCTGGGCGGCGGTGTTCGCCGCCTGTGTCGGGCAGTTCCTCGTCGTGCTCGATGTATCCGTCGTCAATGTCGCCCTGCCGTCCATGCGTTCCGACCTCGGGATGAGCACCGCCGGACTGCAATGGGTGCTCAACGCCTACTCGATCGCGTTCGCCGGGTTCATGCTGCTCGGCGGGCGCGCCGCCGACATCTACGGCCGCAAGCGGATGTTCCTCATAGGCCTCGGCCTGTTCACCGCGGCCTCCCTGGCCGGCGGGCTCGCCCAGGAGGGCTGGCAGCTGCTGGCCGCCCGCGCCGCGCAGGGGCTCGGCGCCGCCGTGCTCGCCCCCGCCACCCTCACCCTGCTCACCACCGCCGTTCCCGAGGGCCCGGCCAGGACGAAGGTGATCGGCACCTGGATGGCCGTCGGTGCGGGCGGCGGAGCGGCCGGTGGGCTGATCGGCGGGGTGCTCACCGATCTGCTGTCCTGGCGCTGGGTCCTGCTGATCAATGTGCCGGTCGGCGTGCTCGTCCTGGCCGGCGCGGCGGTCTGGCTCGCCGAGGGCCGGGCGGGCGACCGGCGACGGATCGACTTCCTTGGCGCGGTACTCGTCACGGCGGGCCTCGCCTCCGTCGCGTACGGCATCGTGCAGACCGAGGAGTCGGGCTGGACCGCGGCGGCGACCCTGGTGCCGCTGCTCGGTGGGGTGGCCCTGCTGATCGCCTTCGTGGTGGTGGAGGCCAGGACCGCGGAGCCGCTGATGCCGCTCAGGATGCTCGGGGTGCGGGCGGTGACCTCGGCGAACGCGGCGATGTTCGTGATCGGTTCCGCGGGATTCTCGATGTGGTACTTCATGACCGTGTACGCCCAGACGGTGCTGGGCTACACCCCGTTGCAGGCCGGACTCGCCCTGATGCCCACGTCGTTGGCCATCGTCATCGGCTCGAAGTGCGCGCCCCGCGTCATGGCCAGGGTCGGCGCGAAGAACCTGGCGCTCATCGGCACGACCGTCGCCGCCGCGGGTTTCGGCTGGCAGTCCACGATGGGTGCCGACGGCTCGTACCTCACCTCGGTCTGTCTGCCCGGCGTCCTGATGATGGCCGGTGCGGGCCTGGCATCCACCCCGCTCGCCTCCCTCGCCATCACGGGGGCGGCCCACGGCGAGGCCGGTCTGGTCTCCGGCCTCGTCAACACCTCCCGCACGATGGGCGGTGCGCTCGGTCTCGCCGTGCTCTCCACCGTCGCCGCCGCACGCACCGCGGGCGGCACCGGGCCCGAGGAGCTCACGGCCGGGTACGCGCTGGCGTTCCGGACGGCCGGCACGGTACTGCTGGGCGGACTGCTGCTGATGGCGCTGTGGCTGCCACGCCACCGGTCCGACCGGCACTAGGACTGTCGTCGAACTGCGGTCTGCCGCGCGACGCCTGGTACGCACGCTCGACAGGACCTGGGAGGCCCGCGAAGCCCCGCCTACAGCCAGCCCTGCTGCCGAGCCGCCCGCACCGCCTCCATCCGGTTGCGCGTCCCCGTCTTGCCGATCGCGGACGACAGGTAGTTCCGCACCGTCGACTCGGACAGATGCAGCTTCGCCGCGATGTCGGCGACCGTCGCCCCGTCCACCGAGGCGTTCAGCGCATCCCGCTCCCGCGCGGTCAGCGGGCTCGGTCCGGCGCTGAGCGCGGCGGCGGCCAGCGCCGGGTCGATGACCGTCTCACCGCTCAGTACCCGGCGGATCGCGGCGGCGAGCTCCTCGACCGGGCCGTCCTTGACCAGGAACCCCGCAGCCCCGGCCTCCATCGCCCGGCGCAGATAGCCGGGACGGCCGAACGTGGTGAGGATCAGCACCCGGCAGTCCGGCACCTCCTCGCGCAGATCGGCGGCGGCGTCCAGACCGCTGCGGCCCGGGAGTTCGATGTCCAGGAGCGCCACATCCGGGCGGGACAGCAGCGCGGCAGCCACGATCTCGTCCCCGGCGCCCACCTGCGCCACGACCTCGATGTCCGGTTCCAGGCCGAGCAGCAGGGCGAGCGCACCCCGCATCATGCCCTGGTCCTCGGCGAGCAGAACGCGTACGGACTTGGTCGGACGGTGATCCTGCGGCATCTCGTTCACAGGCCCAGCGTATGGCTCCGGGCGGAACCGGTGGCCGCGTCCTCGTCCGCCGGATCCGTCCCGTCCACCGGCAGTTCCGCGGTGAGCACGAAGCCGCGCTCCGGCCCCGGGCCCGCCCGGAGCGAGCCGCCCGCCGCGGCGAGGCGCTCGGTGAGGCCGGTCAGTCCGGTGCCGCCGATACCGGGCGTTGCCGGTGTGCCCGGGTCCGGTCCGCAGCCGTCGTCCGTGACCGTGAGCCGGACCCGTTCGGATGTGCCGTCGACGACGAAAGAGCAGGTGGTGGCGTTGGAGTGGCGTACGACATTGGTGACGGCCTCCCGCACCACCCAGCCGAGCAGCGCCTCCGTCTGCGGGGCGAGCGGCGGTCCCGAGCGGCGGAGTACCGGTTCGATCCCGGCGCCGGTCAGCGCGGACCGGGCCCGGTCCAGTTCGGTGGCGAGGCTCCCCTCGCGGTAGCCGGTGACGGCCTCGCGGATCTCGGTGAGGGCCTGGCGGCCGACGGACTCGATGTCCGCGACCTGGACGAGCGCCGCATCCATGTCGCGCGGCGCGAGCCGGCGCGCGGCCTCCGACTTGACCACGATCACGGAGAGCGTGTGGCCCAGCAGATCGTGCAGATCGCGGGAGAACCGCAGTCGCTCCTTCTCCACGGCGGTGCGGGCCAGTTCCTGCCGAGTGGCGCGCAGCTCCATCACGGTCTCCGCAAGGGTGAGGATCGCGGCGGTGACCGCGCCCGAGATGAAGGTGCCGTATCCGATCGTCCATGGTTCCGAGCCGCCGCTCCCGCGCCACACGGCGATGAGGGCGGCGACCACGGCGAGGGAGAGCAGGCCGACGGCCAGCTGCCGGTGGCGCAGGATGGTGCCGCAGGCCAGTGAGAGCAGCGGGAAGAACAGCAGCCAGCTCCCGCCGTAGCCGATCGCGAGCCCGAACGTGACGGCGGCCATCGCCGCGAGCAGCCAGTACGACACCGGGCTCTCGCGCTTCCTCTTGTCGAAGCCGCGGAACACCACGGAGATGTAGAGGGAGTTGAACGTGAACAGCCCGAGGCCGCCGAGCCAGGGGTTGGGGGTCTCGCCCTGGAAGAGATTGGAGAAGGCGCCCATGCCCATCAGCAGCCAGGGCAGCAGGGTGTACGGTCCGGGCGGGCCGGGGCGCCGGTCGTCGCGCCGTCTGTGCCCTTCCCGGCACGTGCCCGTCCGCGTACCCGTTCGGTTCCTGGCCATGTCCACTCCTGTCACACGGTCCTCGCGGACCGACGGTACGAGATCACGGCGTACGTACCGAACAGCAGGAGCCACGCGCAGAGCACGGCGATCGTGCCGGTGCCGGGCGCGTGCCCGTCGGTGGTGGCCCAGCCCAGATCGGCGAACCGGTTGGCGGGGGTGAACCTGCCGATGGAACGCAGCCATTCGGGAAGCAGGTCCAGCGGGAACCACAGCCCGCCGGCGATCGCGAAGCCCATCAGGCAGGCCACGTTGACGACCCCGGTGCCCTGCGGGGTGAGCCGGTAGCCGTTGCCGAGGCCGAGCAGGGTGAACGGCAGTGCGCCGATCCACAGCAGCAGTGCCAGTGCGATCCACTGCCAGGCGTCCAGCCGTACCCCGTTGAGCAGTCCGCCGGTCAGCAGCACCGTCAGGATCGTCGGCAGGACGGTCACCGAACCGCTGATCGCCCGGCCCACGACCGCCTGCGAAGGGGCGAGCGGAGTGACCCGCAGCTGTTGAAGCCAGCCGAGCGTCCTGTCGGAGGCGACCCCCGTACCGATGGACATGGCGGAGCCCAGCGCACCGTACGCGGCCATGCCGACCATCGAGGCCGTCTTCCAGCCGTCGACGCCCTCGCCCCCGCCGATGTTGGTGAAGAGCAGATACATCATCACCGGCATCCCGGTCCCGAAGATCAGGAAGAAGCCGTCACGCAGGGTCCTGCGCACTTCGAGCACGATGTAGCGGAACATCACACGGTCTCCCTCGCGGAATCTGTTGCGGGTGCTGCGGCGGCCGGTCCGGTGAGGGCGAGGAACGCGTCCTCCAGCGTGGCCCGCGAGACGCGGAGGTCACGGATCGCGCCGAGGCGGGCCAGCTCGATGACGGTGGCGTCCGAATCGTCGGTGTGCAGCAGCGCCCGGTCCCCGGACACCTCGACGGTGACGACGCCGGGAAGCAGTTCCAGGCCCTCGGTCGGCCGGCCCGCCAGGTCGAAGGAGACGAGACTGCTGCCGGCCGCGCCCCTGATCGTGTCGCCGGTGCCGTCCGCGACGATCCGGCCCCGGTCGATGACGACGATCCGGTCGGCGTTCTCGTCGGCCTCCTCCAGATAGTGGGTGGAGAAGAGCACGGTGTTGCCGCGCCGGGCGTAGGCCCGCATCGAGTCCCAGAACGTCCGGCGCGCCTCCACGTCCAGGGCGGCGGTCGGCTCGTCCAGGACGATCAGCTCGGGGTTGCCGGCCAGCGCGACGGCGAAGCGGACGCGCTGGGTCTGGCCGCCGGAGAGCTTGTCGATGCGTCGGTTCGCGTACGCGGTGACGCCCGCCAGCGAGAGCGCCTCGGCCACCGGCATCGGCTGCGGGTAGGTCGAGGCGACGAAGGTGATCAGTTCGCGGACGGTCACCCGCTGGATGGGCCGCCCGTCCTGGAGCATGGCGCCGACCAGACCGGCCCGTACCGCCTGCCCGGCGGTCCGGCCCAGCACCCGCACACTGCCGGAGTCCGGCTCGTTCAGACCCAGCAGAAGGCCGATGGTGGTGGACTTGCCCGCCCCGTTGCGGCCGAGCAGGGCGACGGTCTCGCCGCGGCCGATGGACAGATCGACCCCGTCCACGGCCCGTACGCTGCGCCCCGCCCGGCCGAAGGTCTTGACCGCCGCGGTGAGGACCACCGCGGCCGAGTTCCCCGTTGTCTGTTTCATGACCACGACGCTACGGAGGGTGCCCGAGGCCCCGGCAGAGGTGTGTGTACGGACTTCGCGATGACATATGTCATGGCGCCGGCCCCGGAGGAATCATGTCTGACGCTGCGTCAGCAACGGTCTTCACAACTGCTGGGCGCTGCGTTATACATGGGGTCATCGGCTAGAACGCGTTCTAGAACGGGCGTGGTGGCCGGTCCCGCACGACCTCGGTGCGGCCGACGGTGCGGACGGTCGCGCCGAGGTCTTCCCACCATCAAGGAGCAGCTTCCCCATGCCCATTGATGCCGAAAAGGCTGTCGCCGCCGAACCCCGGTCGACCCGGATCAGCTGGGACCACAAGGACGTCCAGCTCTACCATCTGGGGATCGGTGCGGGCGCCGATCCCGACCGGGCCGACCCCGCCACCGACCCCGGCGAGCTGCGCTACACCCTGGAGTCCCGGCTCCATGTGCTGCCCTCCTTCGCCACCGTCGCGGGAGCGGGCGCGGGCGTCGTCGGTGGACTCTCCTCGCCCGGCATCGACGTCGACCTGGCCGCCGTCCTGCACGGCGGGCAGAGCGTGCGGGTGCACCGGCCGATCCCCGTGAAGGGCAGCGCCGTACAGACCTCGAAGGTCGCCGCCGTGTACGACAAGGGCAAGGCGGCCGTGCTGGTGCTGCGCACCGAGGCCGCCGACGACGAGGGCCCGCTGTGGACCAACGACGCCCAGATCTTCGTCCGGGGCGAGGGCGGCTTCGGCGGTGAACGCGGCCCCTCCGAGCGGGTCGCGTATCCCGCCGTCGCCCCCGACCGCGTGGTGGAGCGGCCGATCCGCCCGGACCAGGCGCTGCTGTACCGCCTCTCCGGGGACTGGAACCCGCTCCACGCCGACCCCGAGTTCGCCCGGCTCGCCGGCTTCGACCGGCCGATCCTGCACGGGCTGTGCACCTACGGCATGACGCTCAAGGCCGTCACCGACACGGTGCTCGGCGGCGACGTGACCCGTATCCGCTCCTACCGCACCCGTTTCGTCGGCGTCGTCTTCCCCGGCGAGACCCTCCGTATCCGGATGTGGACCGGAAAGGACCACGTCCGGGTCGAGGTGCGAGCCGTCGAGCGGGACGACGCCCCGGTCCTCGGCGACACCTTCGTCGAACACTCCTGAACCAACTCCAAGAGGTCCACAGGCCCATGAGGGGAGCCGCACCATGCGCGCAGCCGTACTGCACGAGATCGGTCAGGACAAACTGGAAGTCCTCGACGACGTCGAGGCGGTGGGCTTCGGCCCCGGCAAGGTCAGGCTCCGCATCCGGGCCACCGGACTGTGCCACTCCGATGTCTCCGCGATGAGCGGCGTGCTGCCGCAGCCCGCCCCCTTCATCCCGGGCCACGAGGGCGCGGGCGAGGTCGTCGACATCGGCGACGGCGTCACCGGGCTGAACACGGGGGACCGGGTGCTGGTCTGCTGGCTGCCCGCATGCGGGGCGTGTCCGTCCTGCAAACGCGGCCAGACACAGCTCTGCCTGGCCGGCTTCATGAACGCGGGAACGCCCAACTTCAAGCGCCCCGGGGGAGATGTCTTCGGCTTCGCGGGCACCGGCACCTTCACCGAGGAGGTCGTCGTCGACGCGGGCTGCGCGGTGCCGATCCCCGACGACGTACCGTTCGAGATTGCCGCCCTGATCGGCTGCGGGGTGACCACCGGGCTGGGCGCGGCCATCAACACCGCACAGGTGGAGGCCGGCTCGTCGGTCGCCGTCATCGGCTGCGGCGGGGTGGGCATCTCCACGATCCAGGGCGCCAGGGTGCAGGGCGCCGCCCAGATCGTGGCCGTGGACCCGGTCGCATCGCGGCGCGAGGCGGCACTCCGGTTCGGCGCGACCGAGGCGGTCTCGCCCGACGAACTCGCCGACGCCAAGCAGCGGATCACCGCGGGCGAGGGTTTCGACTACGTCTTCGAGGTCGTCGGCAAGTCGGCCACCGCCCGCACGGCGTACGAGAACACCCGGCGCGGCGGCACCCTCTGCATCGTCGGCGCGGGAGCCATGGACGACAACTTCCAGGTCAACATGTTCGAGCTGTTCTTCGACGAGAAGCGGATCCTGCCCTCCATGTACGGGGGAGGGGACGTGCTCCGCTCGTACGAACGGGCCATCGCGCTCTGGCGGGCCGGCCGCATCGACCTCGAATCGATGATCACCCACCGGGTGCGGCTCGACGGCATCAACGACGCCCTCGACCAGATGAGGACCGGCGAGTCGCTGCGCACCTGCATCGAACTCTGACCCTCACCCTGCTCCCACCCTGCTCCCACCTGAGAGGACTCCGAGATTCCGATGTCACTTCCCCTGGAAGGCATGTCCGCGATCGTCACGGGCGCAGGCCGCGGCCTCGGACGCGCCGAAGCACTGGAACTGGCGCGGCTCGGCGCATCCGTCGTCGTCAACGACTACGGGCAGCCGGGCCGCGACGGCTCCGGCGAGGCGTCCGCGGCCCCCGCCGAGGAGGTCGCCGAGGAGATCCGGGCGACGGGCGGCCGGGCGGTCGCGCACCTCGGCGACGTCTCCGACCACGAGCAGGCCCGCGCTCTGGTGGAGCTGGCCGTCGACACCTACGGAAAGCTCGACATCCTGGTCAACAACGCGGGCATCCTGCGCGACCGGATGGTCTTCTCGATGACCGAGGACGAGTGGGACTCCGTCATCAGGGTCCACCTCAAGGGCCACTTCAACACCACACACTTCGCCGCATCCCACTGGCGCGCCCGCTCCAAGGAGTCCGGCGGCCCGGTCTACGGCCGGATCGTCAACACCTCGTCGGAGGCTTTCCTGGCCGGTTCGGCGGGTCAGCCGAACTACGCGGCGGCCAAGGGCGGCATCGTCGGCCTCACCACCTCCACGGCCCTGGCCCTGGCCAAGTACGGCGTCACCGCCAACGCCATCTGTCCGCGGGCCCGCACCCGGATGACCGAGGACGTCTTCGCGGGCTTCCAGGAGCCGACGGACGGCCGGCTCGACGCGCTCGCCCCCGAGCACGTCTCTCCGCTGGTCGGCTATCTGGCCTCCCCGGCGGCCGCCAAGGTCAACGGGCAACTGCTCGTCGTGCACGGCGGGATGGTCGCGATCGTCGAACGCCCCAGGGTGGCGGCGAAGTTCGACTCGTCGAAGGAGGCGTTCTCCTTCGACGAGCTGGACGAGCTGATCTCCCCGTACTACGAGGACCGCCCGACGGGCGAGACCTTCGCCGCGGCGGAGGTGCTCGGTCTCAAACGGGGCTGACCGCAACGGAAACGGGTGGGCCCCGGCAGCCGATCGGCTGCCGGGGCCCACCCGTCCCTCGTTGATGTTCCAGGCGGTCAGGCCGCCCTGCTGTCCCCCTCGGCGGGGCGGCGGTGGCGGCCGTGCGGCTGTGCGGACGCGTCGTCCATCGACACACCCCCTCGGTGCTTTCCGGAGCCGCCGGCTTCGGCCCGTTCCGCGTCCGCCCCCGGCGGACGCGTCTGGGTCGTGTCGGTTCGGGCTTCAGACATGTGGGAAGTCACCCCGTTGTGATCGCTTACGTGTGTGTCACCAGGGCCGATCACGCCACCGCAACACGGCACGGTCACCATCGGCGACCGTCGCACACGGCTGCGTAGCCCAGGCCCAGGATCTTAACCAGGCACCATGCGCCCCATGAGAGGCGCCCGCCCCAGTGGAATCGGCTTGCACATCGGAAGAGGCGCAGCGGCAGCGGACGGTTGCATACCGCTTTCCGTGCCCGCCTCCGCCGCCGGTCCCGTGCCCCGCTCCCCGTCCACCGGCGCCTCCAGCAGTGCCACCCCGCACGCCACGTTCTCGTTGGCGTACGGAAGTCTGAGTACGCCGTCCCGGGTCCACACCCCGCGACCGGCCTGCCACCCCTCGGGGGCGGCGAGTTGATGCAGCCGACGCCCCGCCGGGCGCCACACCCCGAGCCAGCTGCCGGCCGCCCCGTCGATCCGCAGGGCCACCGCGCAGCTCTCCGGCATCAGCATCTGCCCCGGCTGTACGGCGAACGGCGTCACCGCCACATCCGCCGGGCGCAGGCACTCCGGGAAACGCACCGGCAGACAGCTGCCCAGCACCCCCCACCCGAGCCGGTCGTGCCCCGGCGCGTCCGAGCGGATCAGCAGCAGCCCGCTGTCCGTGTCGGCGAGCAGCAGCCGGTCGTTGCTCTCCGGTGCGATCTGCAGCAGCGGTGTCACCTCGCCGCCCCGCTCCAGGTCCACGGCGACCGCCTTGACCGGCCCGCCGCCCGGCATCGCCCGGTCCAGGGCCAGCATCCGCCCCGCCCGGTCCAGCCAGACCCCGCCGGAGCAGCGCCCGGGTACCTCCGCGACCAGCTCGGGCCCGAAGGCGCCGCCCGCCACCAGCCAGACGGCGGTGGAGCGCGCACCGACCGACAGGGCGTACGCGCTCGCACCGTCCGGTGCCGGCGGCAGCAGGGTCAGATCCGTGCATCCGACGGCGCCGAGCGGCAGTTCACCGGTGCCGGGGCCGGTCGGATAGAGCAGCGAGAACGCGTTCCGGTCCGCGACCCGGCGCCGGATCAGCACCCGTCCGTCGGTCAGCGGCAGCACCTGGGAGTCCGGCTCCTCCGGCTGATCGAGGGGGAGCGGCACGGCGTACGGCTCGTGCCCGTCGAGCGTCCAGCGCTCCACGAACCACGCCTGCGCGGTCTCGTAGGACGCCTCCGCGGCGACGCTGCGGAGGGTGAGCCGGGCCGCGTACGAACCGTCCGCGGCGATCGTGAGCGCGGGCGGGGCGTGGGCTGCTTTGGCGGGCACGCCCGATTCACCCCGCGCACCGGCCTGCTCGGACACGCCGTCCCCGCCGTCCGCTCCGCCCTCGCCGGGCACGCCGAACCCGGCCGGCTCCCCGGGTGCGTCCGGCTCGTCGTCCTCCAGGACCGCATCCCCGGCGGCCTCGGCCGCCCCCGCAGTCTCGTTCTCGATGGCACAGGCAGTCATGGACTGGTCACCTCCGGCAACCGAAGCTAGTTTTCGCACTTCCTGCCGAACAACGCGAGACCCGCCACTTCACACATAAGGGTGGTGCTGCCCGGATTCGCCTGAGGGTGAGGGGGTGCCTGTGCTCGGCGCGAGACGGGTGAGTAAGGTAAGGCAGCCCTAAGTGATACCTGTGTGACCTTGAACTGGAGCAAGTGATGTCCCTTCGTCGCCGCGGTACTGCCGCAGTCGGCCTGGCAGTGGCTGCCGCCCTTTCCCTCTCGGCCTGCGGGAGCGACGACGGAGGATCGGACGGCTCGGCCAAGTCCGACGGCGGCGGTGACAAGAAGGCGGCCGTCGCGACGGGCGGCAAGGACTTCGCCGATGCCGCGAAGAAGACGGCGGAGTACGGGACGGACGCCAAGGCCGGAGAGTTCCCCCGGACCCTCACCCACGCCATGGGCAAGACCGAGATCAAGTCCGCCCCCAAGCGCGTCGTCGTGCTGGACGTCGGCGAGTTCGACAACGTCGTCTCGCTGGGTGTGAAGCCGGTCGGTTACGCCCCCTCCGAAGGGGACGCGGCCATCCCCTCGTACCTGAAGAAGGACGCGGGCAACCCGAAGAACGTGGGCACGATCAACAACCTCAATCTTGAGGCGATCGCCGGTCTGAAGCCCGACCTGATCCTCGGCAGCCAACTGCGCGCCGCCGACAAGTACGACGCCCTCTCCAAGATCGCGCCGACCGTGTTCTCCATCCGCCCGGGCTTCACCTGGAAGGAGAACTACCTCCTCAACGCCGCGGCACTGGACAAGACGGCCAAGGCCAACAGCGAGCTCGGTGCCTACGAGGCGAAGGCGAAGAAGCTCGGCGAGGACATCGGCCCGAACAAGCCGACCATCTCCATGGTCCGCTACCTGCCGGACCGGATCCGCCTCTACGCCAAGGCGTCCTTCATCGGCACCATCCTCGACGACGCCGGTCTGCCGCGGCCCGAGAACCAGCAGATCAACGATCTCGCCGTGGAGATCAGCCCGGAGAAGATCGACGAGGCCGACGCCGACTGGATCTTCACCGGCGTCTACGGCGACGTGAAGGCCACCAAGCGCGACACCGCCCAGTCCAACCCGCTGTGGAAGAACCTCAAGGCGGTCAAGGACGGCCGGGCCAAGGACGTCTCCGACGAGACCTGGTACCTCGGCCTCGGTGTCACGGCCGCGAACCTGGTCCTCGACGACCTCCGCGCCGACCTCGTGAAGTAACGATTCCCTGGGGCCTGTCGTCGGACTGCCGCCTGCCGCGCGGCGTCCGGGCGACGACGGCAGTCCGACGACAGGACCCAGCCGGCCGTGGCCCGTCCGTACGGGTCGCCGAAGCCATGGGCGACGGGGCACGGAGGGCAGGTAGCCTTTCCTTGTGCCCCGTCTGTCTGAAGTCCTCGCCGAGCTCGACGCTCTCTGGCCGCCCGAGCGGGCCGAAGGTTGGGACGCGGTCGGCACCGTCTGCGGAGACCCCGCATCGCAGGTCGACCGTGTGCTCTTCGCCGTCGACCCCGTCCAGGAGATCGTCGACGAGGCACTCAGGCTCGGCGCCCAGCTGATCGTCACCCACCACCCGCTCTATCTGCGGGGTACGACGACGGTCGCGGCCGACACCTTCAAGGGCCGGGTCGTGCACACCCTCATCAGGCACGACGTCGCGCTGCACGTCGCCCACACCAACGCCGACACCGCCGATCCGGGCGTCTGTGACGCCCTCGCCGGTGCGCTCGACCTGCGCGTCGAGGGGCCCCTCGTACCGGACCCGGCCGACCCCAAGGGCCGTCGCGGCCTCGGCCGGATCTGTGTGCTCGACCACCCCGAGAGCCTGGCCGACTTCGCCGCCCGCGCCGCGGCCCGACTGCCCGCCACCGCGCAGGGCATCCGACTCGCGGGCGACCCGGCGGCGACGGTGCGCTCCGTCGCGGTCAGTGGCGGCTCCGGCGACAGCCTCTTCGACGCGGTGCGCGCTGCCGGCGTCGATGCCTTCCTCACCGCCGACCTGCGCCACCACCCGGCCTCCGAAGCCATCCAGCACTCCCCGCTCGGCCTGATCGACGCCGCACACTGGGCCACCGAATGGCCCTGGTGCGAACAGGCCGCAGCGCAGCTCGACGCGATTTCCGACCGCCACGGATGGGGCCTGCGGGTCCATGTCTCGAAGCAGGTCACCGACCCCTGGACCACCACCACCCACCACTCTTCTGGAGCCCCCAACTGAACGCCGCGCCCGCCGACCAGATCCGACTCCTCGACGTCCAGGCCCTCGACGTACGCCTGTCGCAGCTTGCGCACCGGCGCAAGTCGCTGCCCGAGCACACCGAGATCGAGTCGCTCACCAGCGACCTCGCGCAACTGCGTGACCTGCTGGTCGCCTCGCAGACCGAGGAGAGCGACACCGCCCGCGAGCAGACCAAGGCGGAGCAGGACGTCGACCAGGTGCGCCAGCGCGCCGCCCGCGACCAGCAGCGCCTCGACTCGGGTGCGGTCACCTCGCCCAAGGACCTGGAGAGCCTCCAGCGCGAGATCACCTCGCTGGCCAAGCGCCAGGGCGACCTGGAGGACGTCGTCCTCGAAGTGATGGAGCGCCGCGAGTCCGCCCAGGAGCGTGTCACCGAGCTGTCCGACCGGGTCTCCGCCGTCCAGGCCAAGGTCGACGACGCGACCGCCCGGCGTGACGCCGCGACCAAGGAGCTCGACGAGGAGACCGCGACCGTCACCAAGGAGCGCGAGCTCGTCGCCGGTTCCGTCCCCGCGGACCTGCTGAAGCTGTACGACAAGCTCCGCGTCCAGCAGGGCGGCATCGGCGCCGCCCGCCTCTACCAGCGGCGCTGCGAGGGCTGCCGTCTCGAACTGAACATCACCGAGGTCAACGATGTGAAGGCGGCCTCCCCGGACACCGTCCTGCGCTGCGAGAACTGCCGCCGCATCCTGGTCCGTACGGCGGATTCGGGCCTGTAATGACTCAGCCGCGCCAGTTCGTCATCGAGGCCGACGGCGGTTCCCGGGGCAACCCCGGGCCCGCCGGTTACGGTGCGGTCGTCATCGACCCGGTGACGGGGGAGACCCTTGCCGAGGCCGCCGAGTACATCGGCGTCGCGACGAACAACGTCGCCGAGTACAAGGGCCTCATCGCGGGTCTGAAGGCGGCGAAGGCGCTGGTGCCGGACGCCTCGGCGGACGGTGCGCTCCAGGTGCGGGTCCGGATGGACTCCAAGCTGGTCGTGGAACAGATGTCGGGCCGTTGGAAGATCAAGCACCCCGACATGAAGCCGCTCGCGGCGGAGGCCGCCAGGATTCTGCCGGCCTCCGCCGTGACGTACGAGTGGATCCCGCGCGAGAAGAACAAGCACGCGGACCGGCTCGCCAACGAGGCGATGGACGCGGGCAAGCGCGGCAAGCAGTGGGAGCCGTCGGCGTCGACGGCCGCACTCGACACGCCCCGGCCCTCGACGACCGCCGGCCTGCCGCCCGTCTCCGGCCCGCCCGGTGACGCGGCAGCGGGCGCGGCCAGGGCCCGCGCGGCCCTGTCCGCCCGGCCGGCAGCGGCGACAGGCACGGCGTCGGCAGTCGCCCCCACGCCTACGGCATCCTCCACCGCCCCCCAGGTGGGCTGGGCCGCGGCGCCCGATCTCGGGGCGCCCGCCACCTTCGTACTGCTCCGGCACGGCGAGACGGCACTCACCCCCGAGAAGCGGTTCTCGGGCAGCGGCGGCAGCGACCCCGAACTCTCGGCGACCGGCCGCCACCAGGCCGAACGCATCGCCCAGTCGCTGGCCGCCCGCGGCACGATCGAGGAGATCGTCAGCTCCCCGCTGCGCCGCTGCCGCGAAACAGCGGCCGCGGTGGCGGCCCGGCTCGGCCTGGAGGTCCGGATCGAGGACGGCCTGCGCGAGACGGACTTCGGCGCCTGGGAGGGCCTGACGTTCGCCGAGGTGCGTGAGCGGTACGGCCCCGACCTGGACGCCTGGCTCGCCTCCGCGAAGGCGGCCCCCACCGGGGGCGGCGAGAGCTTCGCCGAGGTCGCCCGCCGCGTCGCGGCCACCCGCGACCGCCTCACCGCCCGCTACGCGGGCCGCACGGTCCTCCTGGTCACCCATGTGACGCCGATCAAGACCCTGGTCCGGCTGGCGCTGGGCGCCCCGCCGGAAGCCATGTTCCGTATGGAACTCTCGGCCGCCTCGGTCTCCGCGGTGGCGTACTACTCGGACGGGAACGTGTCGCTCAGGCTGCTGAACGACACATCGCACCTGCGATAGGGAACGGGGCTCCCGCGTGAGCGTGCGGCGCCCCGGGGCGGCGGAGTGACTCCCCGGAGGCACGAAGCTGCCGCTTCCTCGGGTGGCGGGGGCAGCCCGCACCCCGGTCGGCACCCACCGGGGTGCGGGGCGGAGCCCCGGTTCCGGGAAGGGGTGGTAGGGGGAAATCAGCCGCGCAGTGCCGCCGCCTCGCTCGCCAGCCGCTCCACCCGCGCCCAGTCCTTCGCCGCCACCGCGTCCGCCGGGACCATCCAACTGCCGCCCACGCAGCCGACGTTGGGCAGTGCCAGATAGGACGGTGCGGAGGCGAGCGAGATGCCGCCCGTGGGGCAGAACCGGGCCTGCGGCAGCGGCGAGGAGAGCGCCTTCAGATACGCTGTGCCGCCCGCCGCCTCGGCCGGGAAGAACTTCATCTCGGTGACCCCGCGCTCCAGCAGCGCGACCGCCTCGGACGTCGTCGAGACGCCCGGCAGGAACGGCACCCCCGACGCCTTCATCGCGTCCAGCAGCGTGTCCGTCCAGCCGGGGCTGACCAGGAACCGGGCCCCCGCGGCGACGGTGTCGGAGACGTTCCGTACGGAGATCACCGTGCCGGCCCCGACCACCGCGTCCGGCACCTCGGCCGCGATGGCCTTGATCGCATCCAGTGCCGCGGCGGTGCGCAGCGTCACCTCGATGGCCGGGAGCCCGCCCGCGACCAGGGCCCGGGCGAGCGGCACCGCGTCGGCGGCGTCCTCCAGGACGACAACGGGGACGACGGGGGCAAGGTCCAGCACAGAGGAGGTCATGCGCTCATCTTGCCGCGCCCAGCGCACACCACGCAACGAGCGTTGCACATGATGCAACGTGATGGCTCTCCCGGTTCAGTGAATCTCGGTCACCACGACATCGAGCGACCACGCCCGACCGGCCCGCGCGGGGGCCTCGGCCTCCACCACGTACCCGAGCTCCCGCAATGTCTCCACCAGCTCCGCGGGCCCCTTCGGCCGTGCGCCCGCCAGCAGCAGATCGCGGACCATCCGCCCCTTCGTCGCCTTGTTGAAGTGGCTGACCACGGAGCGCTTCTCGACCCCGTTCACCATCTGGGAGTGCAGCACCCGCACGCTCGCCGTGCGCCTGGCCACCTCCCCCTTCGGCTTCCAGGCCGCGGTGTACGCGGAGGACCGCAGGTCCAGGACGAGCCCGTCCCCGGCCGCCTCCGGCATGACCTCCGCCATCGGGTCGCGCCAGTACGTCCCGAGCGCGCCCAGCCCCGGCAGCTTCACACCCATCGAGCAGCGGTACGAAGGAATCCGGTCGCCCACCCGCACGGCACCCCACAGCCCGGAGAAGACCAGCAGCGACTTTCCGGCCCGCCGCCTGGCCGCCGTGTCCAGGGAGGCCAGATCCAGGGCGTCGTACAGCACCCCTGTGTAGATCTCCCCGGCCGGACGCGTCCCCGCCGTCCGCAGCTCGACGTTCTTCGCGATCTCGCCGCGCAGCCCCTCGCTCAGCCCGAGCACCTCGCGGGCCTTCTCCTCGTCCGCCGCACACAGCTCGACCAGCTCGTCGAGGACCGCGGCCCGCGCCGCAGCCAGGCCCGGCAGCGACAGCGACTCCGGCTTCAGGGGTGCTCCGCGCCCCGACGCGGCCTTTCCTTCGGAGGGCGGCAACAGCACGAGCACGGCGGTTCTCCTTCGTACGTACGCACAGGTGGACGGGCTCAGAAGGCCCGGGGTCCCGTCGTCGAAGTGCCGTCTGCCGTGCGACGACGGCAGACGGCACTTCGACGACGGGACCTGGCACCAGCGTACGGGGACCCCGGTACCGCACTGGGGCCCGTCCGGCGGATCAGGGCCGGGCAGGCACTGGCCGCCGGGATGCCGTCCGGCCCACCCCGCCATACGCTCGATCCATGCCCCGCCGCCATCTCCATATGACCGGGCCGGCCGAGACCCCGCTGAGGGCGGCCCTGTGCAAGCTGCGCAACGAGCTCGAACTGCCCGGCAGCTTCGCGCCCGACATCCTCGCCGAGGCGGCGCAGGCGGCGACGGCCCCGGCGGTGTCGGCCCACAAGGACGCGACGGACCTGCCGTTCTTCACCATCGACCCGCCCACATCCACCGACCTCGACCAGGCCATGCACCTCGAACGCCGTCGCCACGGCTTCCGCGTGCACTACGCCATCGCCGATGTCGCCGCCTTCGTGCGCCCCGGCGGCGCACTCGACACCGAGGCCCACCGCCGGGTGACGACCCTCTACTTCCCCGACGGCAAGGTGCCGCTCCACCCCACCCTGCTCTCCGAGGACGCCGCCAGCCTCCTCCCCGGACAGACCCGTCCCGCCCTCCTCTGGCAGATCGACCTGGACTCCGAGGGCAGCGCCGTCACCACCTCGGTGCGCCGGGCCCTCGTCCGCAGCCGGGCCAAGCTCGACTACGCGGGCGTCCAGCGGCAGATCGACACCGGCATGGCCGAGGAGCCCCTGGCACTGCTCCAGGACATCGGACGGCTCCGCGAGGAGCAGGAGGTCGCCCGAGGCGGCATCTCCCTCAACGTGCCCGAGCAGGAGATCGTCGAGCGCGACGGCACATACGGCCTGGAATACCGCGCCCCGCTGCCCGCCGACGGCTGGAACGCCCAGATCTCCCTCCTGACCGGCATGGCCGCCGCCCACCTCATGAAGGAGACCGGTACCGGCATCCTGCGGACCCTGCCCGTCGCACCCGACGGCGCCGTGGCCCGGCTCCGGCGCTCGGCCGAGGCGCTGCACATCGACTGGCCGCACCATGTCCCGTACGCCCAGGTCGTCCGCTCCCTCGATCCGAGAAGGGCCAACCACGCCGCGTTCCTCCAGGAGTGCACCACCCTGCTGCGCGGCGCCGGCTACACCGTCTTCGACCACGGCCAACTCCCCACCCCCGCCGTTCACGCCGCCGTCGCCGACCTCTACACGCACTGCACCGCCCCGCTGCGCCGCCTCGTCGACCGGTACGCGGCCGAGCTGTGCCTCGCCGCCGTCGCGGAACAGGACCCGCCCGAGTGGGTCCTCACCGCGCTGCCCCGCCTGCCGAAGGAGATGGCGGACGGAACCGGACGGGCCAACACGGTGGAGCGCGAGTGCGTCGACGTGGTCGAGGCAGCGCTGCTCAAGGACCGGATCGGCGAGGTCTTCGACGCGTACGTGGTCGACGTGAAGGAGCAGGAGCCCACCACGGGCACCGTCCACATCGACGACCCACCCGTCGTCGCCCGGGTCGAGGGCGGAACGGCGAAGCTCCCGCTGGGGGAGCGACTGCGGGTCAGGCTCGCCCAGGCGGATCCTGGCTCGGCGAAGGTCCTCTTCGCCCCCGTGTGAGCGCGGCCACGGCGGCACCCGGATCATCCGCATGGAACCGCACCGTCCGCGCCCACCCCCGCTTCCCGAGCGGCCGCACGAACGCCACCGGAGAGACCAGCTCCACGGTCACCGTCGTCTGCCCGCCCACGACGAGGTCGAGCACCCCGTCCGCCCCCGGCCGCACCGGCCCGCCCTCGGGATAGCGCCGCTCGACCCGCGCTCCGGCGACCGCCCCGGCGGGAACCCGCAGGTCGAACAGCCCGCCGTAGCGAAGCCGCAGCGCCCCGTCGGCGTCCACCACATGCGGCCGGGTCACACACGCGGCATGGAAGGCGAGCACCAGGACCACCCCGTACACATCGAGCACGAGCAGAACCCTGTGCACGACCGGCCACGGGATCAGCAGCGCCAGCATCACCGTCTCGACCAGAGCAACGAAGACCAGGCCGTACATCATGGCGGTCTGCGGCCCGGTGTACGGGACGGCAAGGGCACCCTCCGGCACGCCATGACGCCTCCGCAGCACCCACAGCCCGAGACTGTGCAGGGCGCGCACCTCGTGGGCGACGAGACGGCGCACCTTCTCGGGCACGACGGTACGGAGCGCCGCACCCATCGCCTCCCGCCGCCCGGCACCCGCGCGCCGGCCCACCCGCCAGAGCCGCCACAGGACCACGCCCTCGAACCCGAGCGCGGCGACCACCAGGGCCTCGGCACCGAGCAGAACCGCACCCGGTATCCGGACCCCCGCCAGCAGGCAGCCGCCCAGACCCAATTCGACCGCCGGCACAGCCCCCACGGCATACCGCGCAATCCGCACGCTCATCCTGTTCCCCTCTCCGCCACGCGTGCCGTCAGGGCCGCCATCACTCGGCGCACCACCTCGGCCTGCGCGGGTGCGTAGTCGTCGAGCAGCGCCTGACCGAACCCCGTCATTGCCGGGCCGCCGGAGGGGATCGCCGCCAGCACCTCGTCCGGCACGGCGGCGGCCAGATCGGCGGCGAGCGGAGCGATCCGCGGATCGTCCACGGGCGCCGCAGCCAGTGCGTCCAGCCGCTCGTACAGCGCATGCACGGCCGGGTCCTCGGCCAGGGGCCGCAGCGCGGCGTAGAGCTCACTGCCGCCGCCCGCCGCGTCCAGCAGCACCAGGTGCTCACGGTCCTTGTCGGCCGTCGGGGAGCCGGTGGCCGGAGCCGTGCCCAGCAGTTTGGCCAGCGCGGGCGATACGGGCTCCTCGGCGCTCACCGGCCCGTCCAGCAACCGGGCCAGCCGACGCCGCCGCTCCCGTATCTCGTTCTCCTGCCGGGCCAGATCGGCATCCAGCTCGACGAGTACCTCGACGAGTTCGCGCCCGGCGTCGTCGGCGAGGACATCCCGTACCTCGTCCAGACCGAGCCCGAGCTCGGTCAGCCGCCGTATCCGGGCCAGCACCACGGCGTCGCGCACGCTGTAGGCGCGATAGCCGTTGGTCCGGCGGCCGGGCTCGGGAAGCAGTCCGATGTGGTGGTAGTGCCGGATCGCCCGCGAGGTGACCCCGACGAGCGCGGCGATCTCTCCGATACGCATGAGCCCAGTAGAAACGTTGACGCAACGGCAGGGTCAAGCGCTCACCGCACCCGTCCGCATCTGACAACTCCGTATCCTCCTGTGCCACGATCGAAGGAAGCACTCCCATCTCACGGACGGCTGATCCACTGATGTCCCAATCTGGCGAGCGACCGAGGAAGGGGCGTGACATGACTGCCATGCCGCACGAACCGCTCACGCAGGCGGACGTCCTGCTGGAGGGCTTCCTGGCGCTGGATACGCCGGAGGGCTTCCGGGCCGAGCTGATCGAGGGGGAGATTGTCGTGACGCCGCCGCCGGACGGGGACCACGAGGACTACATCAGCCTGATTCTGAAGCAGGTGATCAGGCTCGCCCGGACCGACATGGACTTTTCCGGGAACAAGGGACTGAAACTGAACAGCGGCGGACGGTGTCCCAAGAACCACGTCATTCCCGATGGCACCTTCGCCCCCACCGAACTGCGTCTGTACCGGGGAGCGGACCCCTGGATGCCGTGCGAGGGGGTGGCCCTCGTCGTCGAGGTCACCTCGTCCAAGCCCCGGGCCGACCGCACGGACAAGCGTCACTGCTACGCCCGCGGACCCGTCCCCCTCTACCTCCTGGTCGACCGTGAGCAGTCTTCGGTGACGCTGTTCAGCGCCCCGGAGGGGGCGACTACCGTCAGCACTGCACGATTCCGTTCGGCAAGCCGCTTTCCCTTCCCGCTCCGTTCGCCTTCGACCTGGAGACCGGGGCGTTCGTCTGAGCGCCCCGTCCGGCGGCTGCCGCCAGGCGGGTAGCATGGTCGGCACGGCAGACGAGCCGGGCGGACGGCCGCGTGGGGATCCTCGGATCTCCCCGAGGAACGTCCGGGCTCCACAGGGCAGGGTGATGGCTAACGGCCACCCGGGGTGACCCGCGGGACAGTGCCACAGAAAACAGACCGCCGGGGACTTCGGTCCTCGGTAAGGGTGAAACGGTGGTGTAAGAGACCACCAGCGCCTGAGGTGACTCAGGCGGCTAGGTAAACCCCACCCGGAGCAAGGTCAAGAGGGGCCGTCGTAAGACGGCCCTGCGCGAATGTTCGAGGGCTGCCCGCCCGAGTTCGCGGGTAGACCGCACGAGGCCGGCAGCAATGCCGGTCCTAGATGGATGGCCGTCTCCCCGGCCGCCGCGAGGCGACCGGGCGACAGAACCCGGCGTACAGCCCGACTCGTCTGCCGCCACCTGCGGCTTCGTCTCCGAGGGGCCTCCGACCTGCGCCGGAGGCCCCTCGTTCCAGGCGGCTCACTCGCCGTGACCTGGGCTTTTGCTTAGACCGACCGGCAAATGAGGGGCGCCGCGGGGAGCCCAGGGCCTGAGGCGGCGAACTCGGGCACCGTCGTCCGCCGTCAGATGCGTCGCCGTGACCGTGAGCCGGGGCGCGCCACTGTGCACCGTCAGGAACCGTGTGGTGACAGAGCCCGTCTCCAGGTCACCGAGATTCCATCGCCGCGCTCCCGAACCCAGCACCTCAAGGCCGACCCGCCGCAGGGGCCTGCGCCCGACGCGGACGGTCACGAGCAATTCGACGGGACCGCCGGTGATCCGGGTGGCGCGGAGGTCCAGACCGAGCGGTCCGTCGGTTGTCGTACCGCCAGCCCCTGCTCGCGGCACGCGGGCCCGCGGCGCGCATCGGCGGAGTCCTGGGTGGTGAGCCGGCCCGGACTGCCGACGGATGGTCCCTGACGGTACGTCAAGAGCTGCACGTCGGATCCCTGACCGAGCTGTACTCACTGGCGGTGCGGCTTGCGCGGAATTCCGGCACCGAGGGGGTCATCGGGCACGTCCGCTTGCGTGCGAAGCGCGTCAAGCCCGCTGCCGCAAGGTAAGCAGGAATCTCCCGGCTTCAGCCGGGAGAGCACTTCAAGAGGAAGATGTCCCCGATCTCCTGGTCAGCAGGGCGGGAGAGCTGGTGAAAATGGCTCTGGCTCCCACGGGAGAAGCATCCGGCTGACCGATCGGCGGTCGACGTAGTCCTTCAGGAGACGCCGAACTGCCCTTTCGGATTGGGGTGGTCGGGCAGTCGGCGTCGACTTCGATGCTGTCGCAGAACTCAGTCCTCGCTCCTGCGCCAGTCCTTCGTGGGCCGGCCCTCTTCGTCCCATCGGCGGTCCGTCAGCATGGTCAGACCGTCGTCGGCGAACACCACCTCGGCGGCGAGCGTGCCGTTCGGGTGCCACTCCCTGGACACCCCTACCGGACGCCCCTCGCGGGCCGTTGCCTCGGACCGGAGCGTGCCGTCCTTGTACCACTCACGGCTGGGACCGTGCTGCATCCCGGCCAGGTAGGAATCCAGGCTGACAACAGCATCCCCCAGACGCTCCTCGACCTCACCGGTGAAAAGTTCACCCCGGTACAACAGGCGCTGTCCCTGATCCATATCGACCTCGGGGTCGTCGATGTCGATTCGTGTCACGTCGGCCATCAGGGAATCCAATTGTCGTTGGTCGGCGGGTTGCCGGTGAACCTGCCCTGCAAGCTGTCCACGCCATCCAGCATAATGTTGCAGTTTGCACAGAAAGCCGCGGGGCGCCCGGGGAGTTCGGTCTTCATGTGCGGCAGGTACGGGAACTCGACCGATGCCCGGAGCTCGGAGAGCGCCGCCTCCCCGTCCGGGAGCCCCAACTTCTTCCGCTCCCAGAGCAGTTCGTTCGCGGCCTTGACCTCGGCGTGTCCGAGCGGGTGATCCGGCGCCGGTGCGGAGTCCGCGATCGACTCGTATCGTGCGGCAATGGTCGGGTGGACGCGGTCGGCAGGGATGATGTTGTCGAACTTCCCGTTGATTCCCTCGAAGACCATCCCCGTTCGCAGGTCCATGACCGATCCGACACAGGCACCCACCTGTTTCCTGGGGAAGGTGCCGAGTTCCTTGGCTTCCTTGTATGCGGCGCCGCGCTGGAAGGAAAGGTCCTTGAGGAAATGCTCGAAATTGCGGCCGTCGACATGGGTGATCAGGCCGTCCGCATCTCGTGTCAGGCGGCTTTCCGGCAGTTGGCCGAGGAACTTGTTGCCCGGACCAGGGGGAGGAAGCGGTTCATCCCCGATCCGGACCGGGTCCGCAGCACGTCGAGCGGCATCGTCGGCGAGTGAACCCCCAGGCTCTCGGATGTCCCTCTCACTGTGGTGCGTGCCGTCGTCCGTGTGGTCGTGGGGAGACGTCCCCTCGGGATCGTGTCCGCCCGGGCCGGGATCGTGGCTGTCGCCGTTGCCGTGGTGTGCGCCGTCGCCGGACCCGTGGTGCGGCGTGCCCTCGTCCGCTCCGTGGTGTGCGCCGTCGTCGGTATGACTGTTGGGGCCGTGGTCGCTGTGGTGGGCCGGCGTCGGGTCGTGCGATCCGCTTGGCCCGTCGCCGTGGCCGCCTGTGTGGCTATTGGGTGGTTCGTGGCTGGCTGAGGGGCTGTGTGCGAGGTCGTCGGCGTGTCCGCCGGGAAGGTTGTCGCCGATGTGACCGGCGGGACCGGGGAGGTTGTCGCCGGTGTGGGCGGTGGGGCCGTTGAGGTCGTCGCCGGTGCGGCCGATGTCTCCGAGGTCGTTGCCGAGGCTGTCGCCCAGGCGGATGGGGGTACCTGCGTTGTCGGCGGTGTGGGCGCCGACGCCGGCCGGGACCGGTTCTCTGTCGGGGGAGCCGATGTGCGGGGTGTCCGCGCCCGTGTCCGGGTGGATGTCCGGGGAGCGTTCGGGGCGGGCGTCTTCTGCCTTCTGGAGGACGTTGCCGTTCTCGTCGAGGAGGTTGTACTCGCTGTCGAAGTAGCGTGCCGGTTCACCGGGGCCGGTGGGCAGCTTTGTGGTGCCCTCGGGCAGGACGGGGGCACCGTCGGGGAACTTGACGTTCCCGTCGGGGAGCTTGATCCCGCCGTCCGGGACGGCCGCGCCTTCGGGGAGGTGGACGGTGCCGTCGGGCAGCTTGAGTGAACCCTCGGGCAGCACGATGGCGTCGTCGGGGAGTTTGGGGATTTCGATGTTCTCGATGCCCTTGAGGGCCTTGGTGATGTCGCCGATCTTGGAGAGGCCGGCGCCTGCGCCCTTGGCGATGTAGGTCATCGGGTCGATGACCTTGCCGGCCTTTCCGGCGACGGACAGGACCTTGGCGACGGCGCCGGCCTTGCCGGCTCCTGCGGCTGCTCCGCCGGCGCCGCCGGTGAAGACGGTGGTGAGGACGTTGAAGGTGACGGCTCCGGCGGCCCGTCCGGGGTTCTTGCCCCATTCGTCCCAGGCGACCAGGGCCTTGCCGGTCTCCTTCATCGCGGTGCGTGAGTCGCGGAGCCAGGAGGGGAGTTTGTCGTCGGGCAGGGCCCAGAACAGGGTGCCCGCGCCGGGGATCGAGGAGATGACGAGGCCGGTGGCGAGCTGGGCGAGTCCCTTCCAGGCCTGGCCCATGGCGTCCCAGCCGCCGAACCCGACGAGAGTGCCGAGGCCCTTGATGGTGCCCCATACCCCGTCGACGATCAGGCCGTCCCAGACGAACGACTTGACCCAGTGCCCGACCTCCCAGACGTGGTGCTTCTCCTCGACGGGGTCGCCCCAGGGGAGTTTGGCGTTCTTCAGGTCGTCCGCGTTGAACCCGTACTGGTCCTTGCGTTCGGATCCGTCGCCGGCGACCATCTGGACGCCGCCGGGGATCAGGGCGGTGATCTTGTTGTGGCAGGTGCGTTCGGCGGCCCAGAACGCGGCGACGGTCGCGGTGATGTCGTCGCGGAGCTGGTTGTGCTCGTCGACCTTGTCCTCGTCGTACTCCCAGTCGTCGTCGTCCTTGTTCGCGTTCACGAACTTCGTCGCATCCGCCTTCAGCCGCTCCAGCTTCGTGACCAGCGGACGGATCTCCGTCGCGTAGTCCGACAACGACGAGGCGACCTTCTCCAGATCGTCCGCGAACCCGTCCGCCCGGTCCTTGACCGGCTTCGTCGTCGCGAAGAGCTGCTCGGCCTCGGGAGCCTGGTAGTAGGCGGACAGGGCCTGGAAGTGGGTGTGGACGGACGAACCGGTGTCGCGGATGTGCCCGGCATCGGTCTTCAGACCGGCGTGGTCCTTCTCCAGCTGACCCAGATCACCGGTGTACTGCGGTATCGCCTCGGGCTTGATCACTTGTCCTGCACCCCGGGCTTCTTCGGATCCAGATCCACCGCACCGAGCGCCTTGCGCTGGGCCTCGGCGGCCATCTCCAGGTCACCGTTCAGATAGGCCGTCGTCGCGTCGACCGCGCCCTGCAAGGACTTCCCCGCCCGCGCCGCGATGAACTTCAGATCCGGTGTCGTGTGCTCCGCGAACTGCGACAAAGCCAGTGCGACAAGACCGCCCGCGGCCTTCTCCCCGTCCTTGCCGCCACCGCCATCACCGCCGCCCTCGGCACTGATTGTGCCCGCACTCGACGCCGCGGACGACAGATGATCCCCGTACGACGTCGCATACGTCTGGATCTTCCCCGCGACCTCACCCGTCGTCTTCAGCACGCCCGAAATACCCTGCGGCTTCAGATCCCACCCAGTCACCAGTACACCCCCGTGAACCGCTTGCCGAACCAATCAAACCAACCGAGACGGCCTCAGCCGATGTTGTCGACCGCGGCCTTCGCGCGCGTGATCGTGTGCTGCGCCGTTCCGTCGTTCTTCTCCAGCGTCGTCTTCAACAGCTGGATGATGCTCTTGACCTCCTGCGACGAACGGTTCCACCGCAGTTCCTTGCCGTGGTACTCATCCGCCACACCATCCGCCGCGAAGTCCGCCATCGCGGCCTTCACCTGCGCGTCACGCGCCGCGATCACTTCCTCCAACTGCGCGATCACCACCTGGATATTGCCCTGCGCATCCGCGGACGCACCCGTGTCGTACGAACGACGATCACTCTGACCAGCCATCAGAAACCCAACCCCCGTCTGTCAGCGGCCGCCGAAGCGCGCCGCGTCGAAGTTCGCCGCCGACATCTGCTGCCGCGCGTTGTCACCCTGCTCCTGATCACCCGAGCTGAACGCCGCCTCCATCCCCGACTGACCACCGAGGAGAGCCGACAGCGAACCGTTCAACGCCGCCGTGATCTCGTCCGACCGCCCCTTGAACGAATCGAACGCCACACGCCCCGCACCGTTGAACTTCCCCTCCAACGGCTGCGCGGCCTGCACCAGCTGACGAATCAACGTCCCCAGATCAGTACTGGACCCACGCGACTTCGACGACAGCGTCGAAAGAACCTGCGCCCCCATGTCGAACTTCATCCAGTCCCCCTGCCAAGCCAGTCGAATCGTCTATGGGTTCATGCCTATCAACTCCGGGATCACGGTTGCAATCGCAGGGGACTCCTGTGACACACGCGTAACAGCCGGACGGGGTGTGATGTTCCGGGCCGCATTATGGGAGACGATCTCGTTCGGTCCGTCCTCGGGAAAGGTTCTCCATGTCCGATCGCGCCTACGGAAACCGCGGTTCTCTGCTCGCGGTGAGCGACCTTCACGTCGGGATGGCGGACAATCGCCCCATCGTCGAGTCCTTGCGGCCGGATTCGGACGAGGACTGGGTCATCGTCGCCGGTGATGTCGCGGAGAAGGTCGAGGACGTGGAGTGGGCGCTGCGGCTGCTCGCCGGCCGGTACGCCCGGGTGATCTGGACCCCCGGGAACCATGAGCTGTGGACGACCAAGCACGACCCGGTCCAACTGCGGGGCCGGGAACGGTACGAGCATCTGGTCGAGCTGTGCCGGAGCCTCGGGGTGTCCACTCCGGAGGACCCGTATCCGCTGTGGCCCGGCCCCGAAGGGCCGGTGGCCGTCGCGCCTGTGTTCCTGCTGTACGACTACAGCTTCCGGGCGCCGGGCACGACGACCAAGGAGGAGTCCCTGGCGTACGCGCACGAGACGGGGGTGGTGTGCACCGACGAGTACCTGCTGCACCCTGACCCGTACCCGAGCCGTGACGCCTGGTGCCGGGCGCGAGTGGCGGGGACCGAGCGGCGTCTCGCCGCGCACGATCCGGAGATTCCGCTGGTCATCGCCAGTCACTGGCCCTTGGTCCGCGAACCGATGGCCGTCCTGACGTATCCCGAGTTCGCCCAGTGGTGCGGCACGGAACTCACCGCCGACTGGCACCGGCGCTTCAATGTGGCGGCCATGGTCTACGGCCATCTGCACATCCCCCGTACGACCTGGTACGACGGGGTGCGCTTCGAGGAGGTCTCCATCGGTTACCCGAGGGAATGGCGCAAGCGGGGCCACCCCAAGGGGCTCCTGCGGCGGATCCTCCCGTACGACGACGGCGTCACCGGGCCGTCGCCGGTCAGCGATGGCCCAGCACGTTGATCACCCGGCCGTCGGGGTCGCGGACGAAGAAGCGGCGTACGCCCCATTCCTCGTCGTGCAACGGGTACACGATCTCCGCGCCGCCCTCCTGTACGGCGGTGTAGGCCGCGTCCACGTCCTCCACCTCCATGCTCATGTCCGGTGTGACCGGGGCGGTTGCGTCGGCCTCCATGATGCTGATCTGGGCCGAGGGGTGGGAAGGAGAGGCGAGCGTCATGATCCAGCCGTGGTTCATGACTTCCTGGAGGCCCAGCAAGCCGTAGAACTCCGCGTGCCGCTTCATCGCGGCGGCAACGGCGGCGGTGGGGGTGGCGTTGGCGTTGGCGTCCGACTCGGCCCCGGGGCCGGTGCTGGTCCGAATGTTGGGGACGATCCTGCGGACGGACATCGGCGACTCCTGTCTCGGGACTGACGCTGTGCCACCCGGCCCCGTCGCGGATCAGATGACCGGTGGCCGTCCCAGTTTCGTCATCCGCCACACCGTGCGCCACCGCATGGGCTGCCGCCGCCCGCACGGCGTACGGATCCCCTCGGCGAAGCCGCCGGCCCAGGCGCGCAGCCCCGTCGCCGACCGGGTGCGGGCCACGGTCAGGAGGGTCCAGGTGCCCAGGTAGGCCGGGACCAGGGGGAGGGGCAGATTGCGGCGGGCCAGCCAGACCCGGTTGCGGGCCGTCATCCGGTAGTAGACGGAGTGCCTGGCAGGGGAGGTCTTGGGGTGCTGGAGCAGCAGATCGGGCTCGTACAGGATCTTCCAGCCCGCGTCGAGCGCCCGCCAGGACAGGTCTGTCTCCTCGTGCGTGAAGAAGAACTCCGCGGGCCAGGGCCCCGTCTGGGCCAGCATCTTCATGGAGAGGGCGTGGCCGCCGCCCAGGAACGCGGTGACGGGGCCGCGCCGCATCGGGTCGGCGGCGCGCAGGCGTGGGACGTGGCGGCGCTGGGTCTCGCCGTGCTCGTCGGCGATCCGGAAGCCGACGATGCCGAGCCGGGGGTCGGCGGCGTACAGCTCCTGGACCTTGCGGAACACCCCGCCGTCGACCAGGAGCCCGTCGTCGTCGAGCTCGATGACGACATCCACATCGCCGAACTCCGCCAGCTTGCGCAGGGCGACGTTACGGCCACCGGGGCAGCCCAGGTTCTCGTCGAGTTCGATCGCCGTCACACCGCCGGACAGGCCGGACAGACCGGGAAACGCGGTGAAGTCCGGGAGCGGTGAGCCGTTGCCCACGACGACGAGCCGGGCCGGCCGGACGTCCTGTCCGGCCACCGAGGCCAGCAGGGCCTCGACCTGCTGCGGGCGATCGCCCATGGTGACGATGGATACGGCGATGCGCGGTTGGGACACGGTCGGCACTCCTGGTCTCGCTGGGTGCCCGCGATCGTAGCCGCGACTCTTCGTCGCCCGATGTTCAGCCAATCGTCGCTGCCGTGTCGTGCCCCGTGACTCTTCGTCGGGGGAGGCCTCGCCCGTCAGCCGGGTGCGCCGGCCTGGCTGGGGACTGATCCGAGGGTGCCGAACAGGCGCTCGCCCCGGTCCTCGGCCATGTCGAGCGTGGCCAGCACGGCAGGGGTCGAGATGCTCGGCAGTACGTAATGCAGAAGGACCGAGATTCGCCGCCCCAAGTCCTCGCGCTTGCACAGGGCTTGAGACATCACCTGAATGCCGGAGAAGGAGCCCGCCAGCATTTCGGCGGTCTCGCGGGCGTCGACGTGCGGCAGGAGTTCGCCCTGGTTCTTCGCGGCGGTCAGCAGATGTTCGAGCCGGTCTATCCAGGCACGGAACGGGGTGCCCCGGTCGAGGCCTTCCACCGCCTGATCCATGGCCAGCCCGACGCTGGCACGTACCAGTGGCTCATGCCGGAGCCGGTGGGCGAGCAGCATGCCCTGATCGACCAATTCCTGAAGCTTCGTCAGCTGGGCGGGAAGTGGATCGCTGTCCAGCTGTACGTCCATCACCCCGAGTGCAAGGTCTTCCTTCGAGGTGAAATGGAAGTACAGCGCACCCTTTGTCACTCCGGCCCGCGCAAGAATTTCACTGATGGTGGCGCTGCTGTAACCGCGTTCGTCGAAGACGGCGGCGGCCGCCACCAGGATTGACCGTCGAGTCTGGATCGCGCGCGCCTGCTGTGCCATCAGCTACGAGTCTCTCTCAGTCGTGGCGTGGTCAGCGCCACTGGGATATGGCTGGATAGGAAAACCGGACTGTCAGTATCTTACTGCGAGGGCGGCCCGCCCTCCCGGTATGGATCCTCTGGGAGGAAAATCCATGGTTCAGCTCACCTCGCACAGCGCATCGGTGTCCGTCGAGGGCGCAGGCGCCGCCGAATTCACCGAATCCCCCGGAGAGAGCGAGACGGCATCCAGGGGCAGACATGGGCAGGCGGACTTCCCGAGACACCTGGTTCACCGGTCCGATGCCGAGGATGTCTTTCCCACCGGCTGGACCCCGCAGACCGACACCCAGTTCTCGGTATCGGCCCGTTGGCCGCATGCGCACCGCTTCTTCGCCCCCGTGTCGGGCCGTTATCAGGACCCGCTGCTGATCGCGGAGACCATGCGGCAGACGACGATGCTCCTGGGGCATGCGGCGTTCGACGTCCCGGTCGGGGACCAGTTCGTGATGTGGGAGCTCGCGTACGTCTGTGAGCCCGATCGGCTGCTCCTGGGCGAGGCACCCTGGGACATCACGGTGGATGTGTCCTGCTCCCGGATCCGGCGGCGCGGCCGGAGCATCGGCTCCATGCATGTCGAGCTGCTCCTGCACCGCCTCGGTACCGTCCTTGCCAGAGGCGGAGGACGTATCAGCTGCACCTCGGCCAAGGTGTACGACAGGCTGCGGGGCGACCGGCAGGACGTGATCGGCGCCCCGATACCCCTCCTGCCCGCCGTCGCACCGGCCGAGGTGGGCAGGACCGATGAACGCGATGTCGTACTGGCACCGGGTCCGCAGCGGAACGTCTGGCAGCTGCGGCTCGACACCGCACATCCGACATTGTTCGCCCGGCCCAACGACCATGTGCCGGGCATTCTGCTGCTGGAGGCGGCCCGTCAGGCGGCCGTCGCCGTCACCCCCGGCCATGACTTCCTCCCGGCATCGGTGAAGACCGACTTCCTGCGGTACGTGGAACTCGACCGACCCTGCTGGATCGAGGCCCGTCCCGTCCCGGCCGGCGACCGCAGTGCGACCGGGGTGCACGTCTCGGCGATCCAGGACGGTGAGCCGGTCCTCACCTGCACCCTCGGCTCCCCGGGCGGCCTGCACGGCACAGCGGGGAACCAGGGGAGCCGGCCGGACGACCGGCAGAATGACCAGTCATGACACTGCGCATACTCATCACCGGCGCGACCGGTTTCATCGGCAGCCATGTGGTGGCCGCGGCCAGGGCCACCCCCGGTGTCCGGCTGCGGCTGATGACCCACCGGACAGCTCTCACCGCAACGGCAGGCGCCGGGCCCGGCATCGAGACGGTGTACGGGGACCTCGCCGACCCCGCAACGCTGCGCGGCAGCTGCGAGGGCATCGACGCGGTGATCCACTGTGCCTCACGGATCAGCGGCGACGAACCGACCGCCCGGTCCGTAAATGATCAAGGAACCCGTGCCCTGGCCGAAGAGGCGGCCCGCTGCGGAGTCGCCCGGATCGTCCACCTGAGCACGGCATCCGTCTACGGCCGGGGCCCGTTCACCCGGCTGCGGCCCGGACAGGCCGAGCCGGACCCGGCCTCGGTCACCAGCCTGACCCGCGCCGCCGCCGAACAGCACGTCCTGGCGGCCGGCGGCGTCGTCGTGCGCCCGCACATCGTGTACGGGGCCGGGGACCGATGGGCCGTGCCCGGCCTGGTCGCGCTCGTTGGGCAGCTCTCGGCCGGACTGACCGGGTGCGAGGCACGGCACTCGATGATCGACGTACAGGCACTGGGGCGGGCGCTGCTGGGTGCGGCGCTGTCCCCGAAGGAGCCGGCCGGGGTCTACCACGTCAACCACCCCGAGCCGGTGAGTTGTTCGCAGCTGCTGTCCACGGTCGTCGACGAGCTGCGGCTGCCGTGGGGAGCCACCGGCATCGATGTGGACACGGCCCGCGAGCGGCTCGCCGACGTCCCGTACGCGCTGCACCACCTCGGCATGCTCGCAGTGGACCACTGGTTCACCGACGAACGGGTCGGCCAGGACTTCGACTGGGAGCCGGGCGAAGGGTTCGCGACCGCGTTCGCCCGGCACGCGCCGTGGTACCGCCGGCACCTCAGCGGCTGACGGCGCCGCGGCGCCCCCTTGTCAGGCCTCGATCCGGGTGCCCGTACCGCTCACCCGCACCCGCGCGTCGCCCGCCCGCAGTTCGACCGTGAGTGTGCCGGGGCGGCCCATGTCCTCGCCCTGGTGGAGGGTGAGGACCGCGGTGTCCGGGACGAGGCCCAGGGCGCGCAGATAGGCGCCGAAGGCGGCCGCCGCCGCGCCCGTGGCGGGGTCCTCCACCACGCCGCCGACCGGGAACGGGTCGCGGACGTGGAAGACGTCCGGCGCCGCCCGCCACACCAGCTGCAGGGTCGTCAGGTCCAGCCGGTGCATCAGGGCTTCGAGGCGTGCGAAGTCGTAACCGAGGTCGGCAAGCCGCTCACGGGTCGCGGCGGCCAGCACCAGGTGGCGGGCGCCCGCGAAGGCGATCCGGGGCGGCAGGGCAGGGTCGAGATCGGCGGCCGGCCAGTCCAGTGCGGCGAGCGCCTCCGCCAGGTCGTCCGGGGCGATGTCCATGACATCCGGTTCGACGCTGGTGAGCGTGGCGCGGAGCTCGCCGCCCTCCTGGGTGACGGTGACCGGGACCGTACCCGCGGGCGTGCTGAACATCAGATCGCCGGGACCGTCGCGCTCGGCGAGTGCGAGGGCCGTCGCCACGGTGGCGTGGCCGCAGAAGGGGACTTCGGCCTTCGGGCTGAAGTAGCGGATCGTGTATCCCCGGGCGGTCGACGGCCCTTCGTCGCCCGGCTCGTCCCGCCCGGTCAGAAAAGCTGATTCGCTGTAACCCAGCTCCGCCGCGACGGCGAGCATCGCCGCGTCGTCGAGACCGGACGCATCAAGGACGACACCTGCCGGATTGCCGCCCTCCGGGTCGGCGGAGAAGGCGGTGTAGCGCAGGATCTCGGTACCTGAATTCTGGCTCATGCCGCAGGCCAACCCCGCCGCGGCCCGGGGCATTCCCGCTCCGGCCGGCCGGATGATGCCCCGAGCCGCGGTTGTCCGGCTCAGTGGCAGTTCTTGGTGCCCTTGCTCGACTTCGTCCAGGAGCAGGAGTCCTGGAGCCTGCCGTTCGGCTTGATCAGCCGGGCCTTGTCACCGGTGTTGTTCCAGACGTACGAACCGCGGTTCCAGTAGACGTGGCCCGAGGCGTTCTTGCCCTTGCCCGTGTGGACCTTGACGGTCTTGCCCGCGCCGATGGTGTAGCTGCCGAAGGTGTACGTGTACCCGGTGTTGTCCTTCAGCTTGTACCCCTTGAGCTGAAGCTTCGACGTGCCGTTGTTGTGGATGTCCACCCACTCGGCGTTGAGGGACGTGTTGGTACGGGTGTCCTTGCCGGGGCTGTCGTACTGGATCTTGCCGAGGTGCAGCCCGCCCTGGTGCGAGGCGGCCGAGGCCGGGGCCGTGACGAGCAGTGAACCGGCCAGGGCGGTGGCGGCGGCCAGGGCGAGCGGCGCGGCGGTGCGTATGTGCATGCTGTGATCCTTGCGTGGAGTTCCGGTGAAGAACTGTGATCATAAGGGCAGCGCGCACCGGCCCGAAGGGAAATGCATATTCCGGTCGGGGCACGGTCATCCGGGGGGCAATCGCCCACGCCGGGCGGCCGGTTCGGGCGGCCCCGTCAGCCGCGGCCCACGTACGGCATCGCCGTCGCCAGGACCGTCGCGAACTGCATGTTCGCCTCCAGGGGCAGCTCCGCCATATGGAGCACCGTCCGGGCCACGTCCGCCGCCGCCATCACCGGCTCCACCGCCAGTTCACCATTGGCCTGAAGGGTGCCGGTCCGCATCCGCTCCGTCATGTCCGTGGCGGCGTTGCCGACGTCGATCTGCCCGCAGGCGATCCGGTACGGACGGCCGTCCAGGGACAGTGACTTCGTCAGGCCCGTCATGGCGTGCTTGGTCGCGGTGTAGGCGACCGAATGCGGGCGTGGTGCGTGGGCGGAGACAGAGCCGTTGTTGATGATCCGGCCGCCCTGCGGGTCCTGCGCCTTCATCAGCCGGTAAGCCGCCTGGGCGCAGAGGAACGCGCCCGTCACATTCACGTCCACCACCGAGCGCCAGTCCTCCACGGACAGGTCCTCGACCGGGACGGAACGCGGGCCGAACGTACCCGCGTTGTTGAAGAGCAGATCGAGTCGGCCGAAGCACTCCCACGCCGAGGAAAAGAGCGCGTCCACGTCCTCGGGGCGTGACACATCGGTGGGGATGGTGATCGCCCGGGCGTTCTTCCCGGCCAGCGCGGCGGTCTCGGCGAGGGGTTCCGGGCGCCGGCCCGCGAGCGCCACCGACCAGCCGGCGCCGGTCAGGGCGAGAGCCACCGCGCGGCCGATTCCGGATCCCGCGCCCGTCACGACCGCCGTCTTCGGGCCGGAGTTCAACAGTTTGTTGCTCATGACGCCGCAGCGTACGCCCTGCCGTCCCGCGGGCCGCGTGGGGCCACACGGGGTCAAGACGGCGTATGCGGCGGCGGGTTCACGTCACGGAGGGCCGGTCTTGATGATCATGGTCTCCGTCGCGTATGCGTACTTTGTCGTGGGCATCCATTCCCGCTGTATTGCTTATCCGCGCGACGCCGGAGCGACGCGAACACGACAGCCGCTCGATGTGCTGGTCCGGTGCACTGTCCGAGTACACCACCAGCCAGGGGAGGGACAGATGACGCATTCATCTCACCAGCAGGAGATGCGCGACGCCGCCAGGCATGTCGGACGCCGCCGCTTCCTCACCGCCACCGGTACCGCTGCCGCGCTGGCCTTCTCGGTCAATCTGCCGGCCGCGGGCACCGCGAGCGCCGCCGAGCTGGACGGCCGGAGGATCGGCGAGGACCCGTTCACCCTCGGCGTCGCCTCGGGCGACCCGCAGCCCGACTCGGTCCTGCTGTGGACGAGACTCGCACCCCGACCGTACGAGACCGGCAGCGGACTTCCCCAGTCCCGTGTCGAGGTGAGCTGGGAACTCGCCCACGACGAGCGCTTCTCCCGCATCGTCCAGCGAGGGTCGGCCACCGCCCACCCGGAGTTCAACCACAGCGTCCACGTCGAGGTCAAGGGCCTCGAAGCGGACCACGTCTTCTACTACCGCTTCCGTACCGGTACGTGGATCAGCCCCGCCGGCCGGACCCGCACCGCGCCCGCCCCCGACGCCCGCAACAGCGCGCTGCGCCTGGCCGCCGTCTCCTGCCAGGCCTACCACGACGGCTATTTCACCGCGTACAAGCACCTCGCCCGGGAGGACGTCGACGTCGTCTTCCACCTCGGCGACTACCTCTACGAGTACGCCGTCAACGCGACCGGCGGAGCCCGCAACTACACGGACCGCAAACTCCCCGCCCACTTCAACCGGGAGACGGTCACGCTGGAGGACTACCGGCTGCGGTACGGCCTCTACAAGTCCGACCCCGATCTGCGCGCCGCCCACGCCGCGCACCCCTTCGTCGTCACCTGGGACGACCACGAGACCGAGAACAACTACGCGGGCGACATCCCCGAGAACGGCGTACCGCCGGAGGAATTCCTGCTGCGGCGCGCCGCCGCCTACCGGGCGTACTGGGAGAACCAGCCGCTGCGCACCCCGCAGCAGCCGACCGGCCCGGACATGAAGCTCTACCGGCGCCTGCAGTTCGGAAGGCTCGCCCAGTTCGACATCCTCGACACCCGTCAGTACCGCAGCGACCAGGCCTACGGCGACGGCTGGCACAAGCCCGGACCGGAGTCCGAGGACCCCTCACGCACCCTGACCGGCGCCACCCAGGAACGCTGGCTGCTCGACGGCTGGCACGCCTCACGGGCCACTTGGAACGTCGTACCGCAGCAGGTCACCTTCGCCCAGCGGCGCGATGTCCCCACCGACGCCTATCTGCTCTCCATGGACGCGTGGGACGGCTACCCCGCCTCCAGGGACCGGATTCTGAAGGGGGCCGGGGCCGCCGGGATCGACAACCTGATGGTGCTGACCGGCGATGTTCACGTCGGCTACGGCTTCGACCTGAAGAAGGACTTCGACGACCCGTCGTCCCGCACCGTCGGCACGGAGATCGTCGCCACATCCATCACGAGCGGCAAGGACGGTACGGACAAGCCGGCCGGCTGGAACAACCAGATGCGGGCCAACCCGCACATGAAGTTCTTCAACGGCCGCCGCGGATACGCGGTCATCACGCTGGGGCTGAAGCAGGCGCGCGCCGACTACCGCACGGTGCCGGCCGTCACCACGCCCGGTGCGCCCGTGACGACGGCCGGATCGTTCGTCACCGAGGTGGGGAACCAGGGCCTCACGCCCGCGTAGGACCGACCGGCACACGGGGGGAGGAAGGAGCGGGGCCGGGTGCGCGCCCGGCCCCGAGACGCCGCCTTCCATCTGCCGGTCGGTCCAGGGCCCTTCGCGGACAGGTCCCGGTCAGACGAGGCCGTCGGCCGGGTAGCGGACGCCGATGCGGTCACGTACCGCGTCGAGCGTCCGCATCACGGCAAGGGAACCGTCCAGCGGCACCAGCGGCGACTCCGTCTCGCCCGCCCGCAGCGCCCGCGCCACCTCGGCCTGCTCGAACTGCATCCCGCGCAGCCCCTCGCCCGCCGCCTGCGCGGTGAACTCCTCCGGCTCGTGGCCCTCCCGGTGGAGCACGAACCGCTCCGGGAAGAAGAAGCCGCGCGGGAAGTCGATCCGCCCCTTCGTGCCCGTGACCGAGGCGGTCAGCGGCGTGTCCGCGACGACCGAACAGTTCAGCAGCGCCGAGGCGCCCGCCTCCGACCAGCCCAGCAGCATCGCGGTGTTCAGATCGACGCCCTCGGGGGAGAGCAGCGCGTCGGCCTGCACCCGGTCCGGCTCGCCCAGCAGCAGATGCGCGAACGACACCGGATAGACCCCGAGGTCCAGCAGCGCGCCGCCGCCCAGCGCCGGGTCGCGCAGCCGGTGTTCGGGACCGAAAGGACCTGCGAGCCCGAAGTCGGCCTGCACGGCACGGATATCGCCGATGGCGCCGTCCCGCACCAGCTCCGTCATGCGCCGGATGACCGGGTTGCAGTACATCCACATGGCCTCCATCAGGAAGAGGCCGCGGTCCCGGGCGAGCTTCACCAACTCGTCCGCCTCCCGCGCGTTGAGCGTGAACGCCTTCTCGCACAGCACGTGCTTTCCGGCCTCCAGACAGAGCGCGGCCGCCTCCCGGTGAGCCGAGTGCGGTGTCGCCACGTACACCACATCGACCTCGTCGTCGGCGGCGAGATCGGCCCAGCTGCCGTACGCCCGGGGTATCCCGAACCGCTGCGCGAACGCCTTCGCCGCGGCGTCCGTACGGGATGCGACGGCCACCACCTCCGCGTCCGGCATCGACCGCAGGTCCTCGGTGAACGTCGCGGCAATACCGCCGGTCGCCAGTACGCCCCAACGCACAGCCCTGCTCATGCCTGTCATGCCTGCTCCCCAAAAAGGTCTCGACCGGTCCGGCTGAGCTGAGAGCATAGAGGCGGATTCAACGACATGGAGATGAGAATGCCGGAGAGCGGCGCAAGCCGGGCCCAGCAGGAACGTACACACATATCGACCACCCAGGCCGTGGCCGCGGAGTCGGCGGACACCGGCACACCTCCCGGAAATCCGGCCGCCACCGACGCGGCCCGGCGCACCGGACTCCTCGTCACCCTGGTCCTCGGCGGCCTCACCGCACTGCCGCCGCTCTCCATGGACATGTACCTCCCGGCCCTGCCCGCGGTCACCGAGTCCCTGCACGCCCCCGCCGCGACCGTGCAGCTCACCCTCACCGCCTGCCTCACCGGCATGGCGCTCGGGCAAGTCGTCGTCGGACCGATGAGCGACCGGTGGGGCAGGCGCAGGCCGCTGCTCCTCGGCATGATCATCTATGTCGTCGCCACCGCGATCTGCATCTTCGCCCCCACCACGGAACTCCTCATCGGCTTTCGCCTCCTGCAGGGCCTGGCCGGTGCTGCGGGGATCGTCATCGCCCGTGCCGTGGTGCGCGACATGTACGACGGCGTGGAGATGGCCAGGTTCTTCTCCACCCTGATGCTGATCTCCGGCGTCGCACCGATCGTCGCACCGCTGATCGGCGGACAGGTGCTGCGGTTCACCGACTGGCGGGGGATCTTCGCCGTCCTCACCGTCGTCGGCGTGGTGCTCACCCTGGTCGTCTGGAAGTGGCTGCACGAGACCCTGCCGCCGCAGGACCGGCACACCGGCGGCATCGGCGACGCGCTGCGCACCATGCGCGGGCTGCTCGCCGACCGGGTCTTCACCGGCTACATGATCGCGGGCAGCCTCGCCTTCGCCGCCCTCTTCTCGTACGTGAGCGCCTCGCCGTTCGTCGTGCAGGAGATCTACGGGGCCTCGCCGCAGACGTTCAGCCTGCTCTTCGGCATCAACTCGGTCGGCCTGATCGTCGTGGGCCAGATCAACGGCAAGGTACTGGTCGGCCGGATCAGCCTGGACAAGGCGCTCGCCTTCGGACTCTCGGTCATCGTGCTGGCCGCGGCCGCGCTGCTGCTGATGACGTCCGGGGTCTTCGGGCACGTGGGCCTGGTCCCGGTCGCGGCCGGGCTCTTCGTGCTGATGTCGGCGATGGGGCTCGCGATGCCCAACACGAACGCACAGGCCCTGATGCGTACGAAGCACGCCGCCGGGTCCGCCTCCGCACTGCTCGGTACGTCGTCATTCCTGATCGGCGCCGTCGCCTCGCCGCTCGTCGGGATCGCGGGCGAGGGGACGGCCGTTCCGATGGCTGTCGTGCAGCTGGTGTGCGCGGTGGGTGCGATGGCCTGCTTCCTGGGGTTGTGCCGGCCCTGGCAGCGGGTTTCGTAGCGGGGGCCGGGTTCAGCCCCACGTCCTGCCGCTGATCAGGTCCGGTCCGAACACCGAGGACCGCGTCGCCGGAGGCGAGCAGCCGGGCCTCCTCGTGGGAGTCGCCCCGGGGCGGCGGGTCGTCGTCCCACGGACCGAGTGGTACGCCTAGGGTCTTTCGTTTGGATCAGGCCGGGCTCGCGGGGTCTGGTGCTGCGCCTCGCCGCGGTCGGCATGGCTCCTTCCCCAAGCTCTCGGCTGCGCTCGAGCAGGGGAGACCCCACCTGCCTCCCTCCTCCGCCTTGCGATCCACAGCACCAGACCCCGCTCCCTGATCCGGCCTGATCCAAACGAAAGACCCTAGTTCGCGCTCGGGTAGCCGATCAGATGCGGGCGGTCCTTCTCGTCCGTCCAGCGGAACAGGCCGACGCCGTCCGACGTCACCGCGCCCGGAACCCGTTGGTTCGAGGGCAGGGCACCCGTCGTACCGCTCCTGATCGCCACCGCGACGGGGGTGCCGCCGCCGGCCAGCACGTCGGCCGCGTTGCGTGCGTTCGCCGCTCCGTACGCGATGCCCTCGTCGTTCACGGACGCGAGCGTCAGCGGCTTCGTGCCGTCCGCCCCCTCGAAGCAGAACCCCCGCTTCGTCGACAGGTCGAAGGCGAGCGGACCGGCCACCAGGAAGTTGCCCGAGGGCGCGGCGACCAGCTGCGGGTACTGGCCCGGCTTGATCGCGGGCTTGCTGCACTCCACCGAGGCGAGGGGCTTGCCCGTCTCCATGTCCTGCACCGTCCACAGGTCATGGGTGGCGGCCCGCTTCGCCCCCTTCGCGAGCTGCCACTTCGCCAGCACCAGGCCCGGGACCACCGATGTCGGGATTCCGCTGAGCCGGTCGGTGCCCTTGGGGGCGACATTGCGGCTGAACCAGCCACCCTGTACCCAGAATTCCTTGGCCCCGCTGACCAGCAGGCCCTTCTTCGTCAGCCCGCGCACCTCGGTGAGCTGCTTGCAGGTCGTGCAGCCCTTCGGGTACTTGAGCGCGGGGGCGGCGATCTCCGACACCCGGCCGGTCACCGGGTCGATGACCGCGCTGTTCGTCCGGCCGTCGCTGATGAGGATGCCAGGGCCGGTGGTGGTGACCGTCGGCACGGAGCCCCAAGGCACCTCGATGCGCCGCCGGGAGCCGTCCTCCACGTCGTAGACATCCAGCGAGACGATCGTGTCGGCGGGGGTCAGCGCGTTCTCACCGACCTTCCCGTACGCCCACGTCACGAAGTACTCGTGGTCGTCCACGGTGACCGGGAGGAGCCTCGGGAAGTGCTGCGGGGACGGGGGCCGCCAGCTCTCCCCGTGCCAGCCGGCCTCCCCGGTCTCCGAGTCGATGGTCCGCAGCTGGTACTTGGTGTCCGAGACCCGCACGAGATAGGCGAGGCTGCCCGTCGTCCGGGAGAGCGCGTAGTCGCGCGAGGTGCCGACGAGCTCCCAGCCGCGCTCGGTCGCGAACACGGAGGGGACGGTGAGCCGTGTCACCGGGGCCGCGCTCGCCTTGACCTGTTTCTTCGGCTTGTCGGAGCTCTTCTCGCCGCTGCCGCAGGTGGCCAGCAGAAGCAGCATGGCAAGCACGAGCACTCCGCCGACCAGAACCAGGCGCACGATCTTCTGTCTCATGGTTTCCCTCGATGGGCGATCCCGACCTCGCGCCGGTCAGCGTAGCAACTTGCGCAGGCGCCGCGGCAGTTCGTATGCACTGCTGTTCGCTACGGGTGCCGGGTCGGAAGGGGGCCGGCCACCTTTGCCTACAATTCGTCGGTGAACGCCACCCTCCCCACCGCGGAAGCCCTGCGCGCGGCGCTGGCCGGACTGCTCGACGGGCTGCCGCCCAAGCAGGCCGCCCAGGCCGTCGACCGGCTCATCGCCAACTACCGCGGGACCACCCCCACGGACGCCCCGGTGCTGCGCGACCGTTCGGACGTCGCCGCGTACGCCGCATACCGGATGCCCGCGACCTTCGAAGCGGTACGGTCCGCGCTCGCCGCACTCCAGGAGGCAGCCCCGGACTGGGTGCCCGCCACGCACACCGACATCGGCGGCGGCACCGGAGCGGCGAGCTGGGCTGTGGCGGGGGCCTGGGAGGGGCCGAGGACGACCGTCCTGGACTGGGCCGAGCCCGCACTCGCCTTCGGCCGGGAGCTGGCCGCGATCTCCGGAATCCCCGCCCTGCGTACTGCCGAGTGGCGCCGGGCCCGGATCGGCACCGGCCTCGAACTCGCCCCCACGGACCTGATCACCGTCTCCTATGTACTCAAGGAGCTGACGGCGGACGCCCGCGCCGGCCTCGTCGACGCCGCGGCGGCCGCCGCTCAGGCGGTCGTGGTCGTCGAGCCGGGTACCCCCGACGGCTACGCCCGGATCATCGAGGCCCGCGACCGGCTCATCGCCGCCGGGCTGAAGGTCGCCGCGCCCTGCCCGCACAACGACGCCTGCCCCATCGAGCCGGGTACGGACTGGTGCCACTTCTCGGCCCGGGTCAGCCGCTCCTCGCTGCACCGGCAGGTCAAGGGCGGCTCGCTGCCGTACGAGGACGAGAAGTTCAGCTATGTCGTGGCGACCCGTTTCCGGACGGAACCCGTCCGCGCGCGGGTCACCCGCAAGCCGCAGATCCGCAAGGGGCAGGTGCTGCTGGACCTGTGCACCCGTGACGAGGCCCTGCAGCGCTGCACGGTCACCAAGCGGCACGGCGAGCTGTACCGGGCCGCCCGGGACATCGCGTGGGGCGACGAGTGGCCGCCGCACGACGTGGGTGAGTCCGGCGCCTGAGAGCGGCTGACGCCCGCGGCTGCCGGACCTCCGGCTACCCGCGCAGCTCCTGCGTGCAGCACTTCACGCTGCCGCCGCCCTTCAGCAGCTCTCCCAGATCCATCGGCACCGGCTCGAAGCCGCGCGCCCGCAACGGATCGAAGAGCCCCGTGGCGGCCTGCGGCAGCAGCACATGGAGCCCGTCGCTCACCGCGTTGAGGCCGAGCGCCGCCGCATCAGCCTCCTCGGCGATCAGTGCGTCGGGGAAGAGCCGCGCCAGCACCGACCGGCTGCCCGGCGAGAAGGCGCCCGGGTAGTACATGATCTCGTCGCCCGCGTCGTCGAGCACGGACAGAGCCGTGTCCAGGTGGTAGTAGCGCGGGTCGACCAGATCGAGCCCGACCACCGGGCGCCCGAAGAACTCCTGCGCCTCGTTGTGCGAGAGGGGGCTGGACCGGAAGCCCCGCCCGGCCAGGATGTACGAAGCGGTGACCGCGAAGTCGCCCTCGCCCTCGTTGACGTGGGCCGGTTCATGGATCTCGGTGAAGCCGTTGTCCCGGAACCACTCGCGATGGGCCCCGGCCTCCTCGTACCGCTCCTGGTACGCGAACCGGGCGCCGAGCACCCGGCCGTCGATGACGGTGGCGCCGTTGGCGGCGAAGACCATGTCGGGCAGCTCGGGGCGGGGGGTGAGCAGCTCCACGGTGTGTCCGAGGGTGCGGTAGCGGTCGCGCAGGTCCTCCCACTGGGTCTGGGCCAGGGGGAGATCCACAGGCTTGCTGGGGTCCATCCACGGGTTGATGGAGTACGTCACCCTGAAGTGGGCCGGGGCGCACATCAGGTAACGGCGGGGTGTGGCTTCACGAGGCAATGAGGGCTCCTCACGAAAAGCAGGGGGTACCTGCCGGGGGACTCCGCACGGGTGTGTGCGTGAGCCCATGGTCCACTTTCCGGGGCCCGCGCGCAGTGATCCGATCGGGTGGTTCCGCACGGTGATGAGACAACACGTATCGACTCGTGCCGCTGCTAGATTTGCCGGCATGGTAGAGAACCGGCCACCCGACTCCAGTCGCCGCAGCGAGCGCTCGCGCCGTGCGATCTACGACGCGGCGCTCGGCCTGGTCGGCGAGGTGGGCTACCCCAGGACCACCGTCGAGGCCATCGCCGCGCGGGCCGGCGTCGGGAAGCAGACGATCTACCGGTGGTGGCCCTCCAAGGCGGCCGTCCTCCTGGAGGCCTTCGTCGCTCTCGGTGACCGGGTCGCCGAGGAGAACGGCGCGGGTGACGTGCAGGGGTTCCCGGACACCGGTGATCTCGCGGCCGACCTCAAAGTCGTCCTGCGGGCCACCGTCGACGAGCTGACCGACCCCGCCTTCGAGGCGCCGACCAGGGCACTGGCCGCCGAGGGGATCGTCGACCCGCAGCTCGGCGCCGAATTCGTCCAGAAGCTGCTCGATCCTTCACTCCGGCTGTACGTCGCACGGCTGCGGGCCGCGCAGGAGGCGGGGCAGGTGCGCGCCGACGTCGACCCGCGGATCGCCCTGGAACTCCTCGTGGGCCCGCTCACCCACCGTTGGCTGCTGCGCACCCTCCCGCTCACCCATGAGTACGCGGACGCGATCGTCGACTACACCCTGCGCGGGCTGGCACACCCCTGAGAACGCACTCGTCATTTCATGGCAAGAAGTGGCATAGTGCCCAGCTCATGGCGTCGTCCCCCGTACCCCGCTTCGGGACTCCGGCCACCCGAGGCGCAGGATGGTGGGACCATGGACACGGGCAACGCTGAGGTGAGGGGATAGATGGGCGCCGATTTCGGCCGTTATCGCGGCTCAGAGAGCAAATTTTCCCAATGGCTTCGCCGCCGGCCCAAACCGCAGCAGAGCGAGGTCGACGACACCGCCCGGGAGGCGCTGCTCCTGGCTGTCGCCGAAGCCGGAATGCCGATCGCGCCCGCCGCCCATCCGGTCGGCTACCGATGTTCGTGCGAACGCATCGGCTGTCCCACCCCCGCCCGGCACCCCGTCTCCTTCGCGTGGCAGACGCAGTCCACCACCGACCGCGCCCAGATCGAGCGCTGGGCCCGCGGCCAGCCGCAGGCCAACTTCATCACTGCGACCGGCATGATCCACGACGTTCTCGACGTGCCGCTGTCCGCGGGCAGCCAGGCACTGGAACGGCTCCTCGCCGCAGGCATCGACGTCGGCCCCGTCGCCCGGTCCGGCGACGACCGGATGCTCTTCTTCACCGCCACCCGCGGTACGCCCGAGGACGAGGACGAGTGGTGGCCGTGCGAGCTGGACTGCCACCCCGAGACCATGGACGAACATCCGGGACTGCGGTGGCACTGCCGCGGCAGCTACGTACTCCTGCCGCCGGCCAGGCTGCCCGGTGAGCTGGATGTGCAGTGGGTGCGGGGGCCGGAGAACCCGCTGCCCGATCCGCTGACGCTGTTGGAGACGCTCACCGACTCGTGTGCGCAGTACGCGGACGCGGCGGACCAGAGCGAGCTGGACCACGACTCGGTGGCGTGGCCGCTGAGCCGCTAGCGGAATGACCGGGGCCGTCCGGTGGCTGCTTGTCCTCGATCGCCGGACGGGCTTGATTCTGCCCCGGTCACGACCCCTTCGCCGCCGTCAGGCCCGGCAGCCGGTTCAGCATGACCACCTTGCCGTCCCCGGAGCCCTTCTTCGGAACGAACACCAGCTGGCTGGAGACCCGCTCCTTGGTGAGGGTGGACTTCACCTCACCGGTCAGCAGCGCCTCCACATCCGCGTTGAGCGGCGGACGCAGGCCCTTTGCCGCGGTCTGCCGTTCGAAGTGCTTGCTGCTGAAGAAGACCAGCGCCCCGCCGTCGTCCGTCTTCAGGCCGAGCGGGGCGAACGTAGCGCTGTCCAGCGGCTGGTCGATGTACTGGTACGAGAAGCCCGCCCGACGGGTGGTGCGGCGAGCGTCCCGCCAGCCCGAAGTGGCGGTGCCGGGGGCGAAGACGTCCGGGGTGCCCTTCTGCAGGTACTCCGTGTACTGGGTGCCCAAGTCCTCCGGCGCCACGGCCAGTTCGGAGCTGTCCGAGGCCACCGGCTCGGCCAGGCCGTCGCTGTCCTTCGCGAAGCCGGGCAGCTGGGACGGTGCGACGACCGACAGATAGGAGGTCTTCCACCCCGCGTCCGGCCCGGACTTGACGAAGACGAGCAGCCAGCGGGTGTCCAGCTTTCCGCTGTCCTCGTCGCGGTTGGAGTCGGTGTCCGCGAGGAACCATCGCGGCCAGCCGGCCTTCTTCGGGATGAGATACCTGGCGTCGGTCAGCTCCAACGGCGTGTGGTTCGCATTGCCGTCCGGATTGTTCTTCTGCCGTGCCTTCAGCCCGGCTTGATTGATCGCACCGAGGGGGCCCGTGACCCGGTCCGCGTCCAGAGCCGGGTCGTAGGCCTTGTCCGCCGCGTTGTACGCGGTGGTGAATGCCTTCAGGGCCTGTGCGGCCTCAGCCCTGGTTGCCGCCCGCACCACTTCCAGCTCGCCGTGCACCGTCACGCACCCGCTCGCCGTCATGGACAGCACCGTCGCCGTCGCGAGCCCCGTCGCCAGCCGAATCGGCCTCAGGCTTCTCATCCGTTGCTTTCTGCGCCTTCTGATCCGTCGCCCCCACTGACCGTCCGAACCCTACCGGGGCGAGGAACAGCGCGAGGGTGGGGATCAGATACAGCGCCCACACCGTGATCTGAAGAACGGTCGGGTCGGGCTGGAAGTTGAACGTGCCCTTCAGCAGCGTGCCGTACCAGCTGTCCGGCGGAATCGTGGCGCTGATGTCGAACGCCTTGTTGTGGATACCGCCCAGGAACTCGGCTTCCTGCAGGTCATGGACGCCGTACGCGAGCACGCCCGCGGCGACGATCACCAGCATGCCACCCGTCCAGGTGAAGAACTTCGACAGATTGATCTTCAGCGCACCGCGGTAGAACAGCCAGCCCAGTACGACGGCGGCCGCGATACCGAGGAACGCGCCGATCATCGGGTGCCAGCCGTCGTCCGCCGCATGGACCGCGCGCCACACGAACAGCGAGGTCTCCAGGCCCTCCCGGCCCACCGCGAGGAGCGCCGTGGCGACCAGCGCGCCGGTGCCCATCGCGAGTGCCGCGTCGAGCTTGCCGTGCAGCTCCGTCTTCAGATGCCGCGCGGTGCGCCGCATCCAGAAGACCATCCAGGTGACCAGACCGACCGAGACGATCGACAGCGAACCGCCGAGCGCCTCCTGGGCCTTGAACGTCATCTCCTGCGAACCGAATTCGAGGCCGGCACCGAACGCCAGGCTGACGACGATCGCGATACCGACGCCGATCCAGATCGGCACCAGTTTGTTCTTGTTGCCGGTCTTCACCAGATAGGCGATGAGGATGCAGACGACCAGGCTGGCCTCAAGGCCTTCGCGCAGGCCGATCAGAAAGTTGCTGAACACGTTTCGGTTCTCCTTGTTTCCGCTTCGAGTCCCTCTACGAGAACAGCGCCCGGCCCCACCAGTCGTCCTTGTCACGGACGCCCGGCGGGACGGCGAAGTGCGCCGAACCCACGTGCTGGATGTACTCGTTGAGTGCGTCGTGCGCCGCGAGGCGGCGCTGCAGCGGAATGAATGCCTTGCGGACATCGCGCTGGTAGGCGAGGAAGAACAGCCCGGCGTCGAGCCGGCCGAGGCCGTCCGTACCGTCGGTGAAGGAGTAGCCGCGGCGCAGGATCGTCGCACCGTCGTTGCTGTCCGGGTGGGCGAGCCGCACATGCGCGGTCGGCAGCATCGCCTTCAGGAACGGCTCGTCGCGCTCCTTGGACCTGCCGACCGGGGCGCCCTCGCCCTTGTCCCGGCCGAAGACGTCCTCCTGCTCCTGGAGCGGGGCGCGGTCCCAGGTCTCGATGTGCATCCGGATGCGCCGGGCCACCAGGTACGAACCCCCGGTCATCCAGCCCGCCTTGTCCTTCTCGCCGACCCACACATGCTTGTCGAGGGCGGCGGTGTCGGTACCGGAGACGTTCCGGGTGCCGTCCTTGAAGCCCATCATGTTGCGAGGGGTCTGGGCATCGGGCGTCGTCGAGGACGTCTTGCCGAAGCCCAGCTGGGACCAGCGGATCGCGGTGCGGCCCATGCCGATCCTGGCGAGGTTGCGGATGGCGTGCACCGCGACCTGCGGGTCGTCCGCACACGCCTGGACGCAGAGATCGCCGCCGCTGCGGGCCGCGTCGAGGTTGTCGCCGGGGAACTTCGGCAGATCGACGAGCGCCTCGGGACGCTTGTCCTCCAGGCCGAACCGGCCCTTGGCGAAGAGCGAGGGCCCGAAGCCGATGGTGAGCGTGAGCCGGGACGGCTTGAGCCCCAGCGCCTCGCCCGTGTCGTCCGGCGGAGCCTGTGCGAGACCGCCGTAGGCGCCGTCGCCGACCGCGTGACCGGCCGTCATCCGCTCCGCCGCCCGCGTCCACTCCTTGAGCAGCGCGATCAGCTCGGCGCGGTCCTTCGTCGTCACGTCGAACGCGGCGAAGTGCAGCCTGTCCTGTACGGCGGTGGCGATACCCGCCTGGTGCGGACCGTGGAACGGCACGGCCGCACCGCTGTCCGCGGCCGGCACCGCGTCGCTCTCCGTACGCACCGCGGCGACCGCGCCACCGGCCGCGACCGCGCCCAGCGCAAGACCGGCGCCGCCCCAGCCGAGCAGCGCCCGTCGGGACGGGGCACGGCCACCGGTCTCGGCGGCGGTTGCCCCGGCGTCGTCCGCGGCGGTGTTCTGCGTCTCCTGCGACATCCCGAAGTCTCCCCGCTCGTTACTTCGTCACCGCGGCGGCGAGCTTGGACAGCGGCTCGGCCAGTGCGTTGACGGCGTCCGAAAGCTCCTTGCGGTCCGCCTTGCCGACCTTCTCGTACGAGGTGAACTCGTAGGAGGTCTTGTCCTTGCGGTACTTGTCCAGCAGCGTGTTCAGCGCCGCGAACTGCTTGTCCAGGGACGCCGTCAGCGCCGGGTCGTTCTTCGACGCGATCGGCTTCAGCAGCTCGTAGGACTTCTCCGCGCCCTCGACGTTGCCCTTGAAGTCGATCAGGTCGGTGTGGCTGTAGCGCTCTTCCTCGCCGGTGACCTTGCCGGTCGCGACCTCGTCGAGGAGTTCCTTGGCGCCGTTGGCCATGGAGGTCGGGGTGATCTCCGCCGTGCCGACCCGCTTCTGCCAGTCGAGCAGGTCCTTGTAGAGGACCGGTGCGAGGGCCTTCTCCTCGGCGCCCAGCTTCTTGTCCTGCCACAGCGCCTTCTCCAGGCGGTGCCAGCCCGTCCACTTCTGGCCGTCCTCCAGGCCGTCCTCGCGGATGTCGACCTTCGGGTCGATGTCGCCGAAGGACTCGGCGACCGGCTCGGTGCGCTCCCAGCCGAGACGGGATTGGGCGTAGACCTTCTTGGCGGCCTCGATGTCACCGGCGGCGACGGCGTCCGTGAAGGCCTTGGCCTTCGGGAGCGTCTCGTCGGCCTGGGCCTGGACGTACGTGCGGTAGTCGGCGACGGCCTTGTCCATCTCGGGGCTGCGCTTGGCCGCGTTGGCGCCGGTGACCTCGATCTTCTGCCGGATGCCGTTGCCCTTCATGCCGGGCTTGCAGGCGATCTCGTACGAACCGGCCTTGATCTCGGCCGTGATGGTGGCCTTGGTGCCGGGGCCGATGTTCTCGCGCTCGGCGACGATGCGATCGTCCGGGAACAGGACGTAGACCTCGGTGACCTTCGAGCCCTTGTTCTGCACGGCCAGTTCGACGTGGCCGGCCGGCAGCTTCTTCTTGGAGACCTCGCAGGAGTCGTCCTTCGCGACGACCTGTACGGCTCCGTCGCCCTTGCCGTCGCTCTTCTGCGCGCAGCCCGTGACGGCGGTCAGGGCTACCACAGTGGCGGCAGCGGTGACGACGGAGGAACGAACGGCTCGCATACGGGCTCCACAGAGGATGAAGGAGAAGCAGGAGAAGGTCGGACAAAGACGGGTGAGGCAGGCCTAACTTAGCCGAGGCTTGCCTCACCGATACCCTCCTGTGCAGTGATTCAGCTCTCACCTGCGCGATGGGGGCACGAGGTGATCACAAGTGGTCCATGGGAGGCTCATGGAAAGGTCAAGCGATGGTCAAGTAGTTCTTGTCGATGCGACGAGGGGCGCCCCGGTCCGCGGATGCGGGAACACCTCCAGATCGTGCAGAACGACGACGACCGCTTCCCCGGCGCGTGTTGTCGTGGCGACCGGTGCCGGAGCCGTGATTGCCATTCGTCTTCGTACCGCCTGATCCGTCCGCACCGCCCGGCACCACCGCCCGAGGGCTGCCCAGTTGTACGGCCGTCACCCGGGCGGTGTTTGAATGCCCGAGTGAGCGACAGCGACTTCGACGTACCCGCAGGCATCGACGTACTGCGCGTGTTCTGCGGCCCCGACGGCCGGCACGGCAACGCCCTCGGGGTCGTACGTGACGGGCGTACGTACCCCGACGAGGCGTCCCGGCAGGAGCTGGCCCGCCGGCTCGGCTTCAGCGAGACCGTGTTCGTCGACGACCCCGAGCGCGGGCACGTCGACATCTACACCCCGGGACTCCGCCTCCCCTTCGCCGGGCATCCGCTCGTCGGCACCGCATGGCTGCTCGATCTGGAGATCCTGGAGCTGCCGGTCGGGGAGATCTTCGCCCGTCAGGACGGGGAGTTCACCTGGATCACCGCCCGCCCCGAGTGGGCGCCGCCGCGCAGGCTGGAGCAGTACGCATCCGTCGCCGAGGTCGATGCGCTGACCGGGCCGCCACCGGGCGAGGGCTGGCTGTACGTATGGGCCTGGGAGGACGAGGCGGCGGGCCGGGTCAGGGCGCGGGCGTTCCCGCGGCGCAACGACAACATCGTGGAGGACGAGGCGACGGGGGCGGCGGCCCTGCTGCTCAGCGACCGGCTCGGCCGCGCCCTCAACATCACACAAGGACGCGGCTCCCAGATCCTCACAGCACCCGCGCCGGACGGCACGGTGGAGATCGGGGGCCGCGTCACGTTGGCGTTCCGGTCAAGCGCTTCCGGCGATTGAGGGCAGAGCGGCACGGAGCACCGGGCCGACCGACCGACCCCGGTCGCACCCTTCTCCCGCACCGCCACCGCGCTAAGCGCTGAGCGGGAACACCTCACAGCTTCCCGACGGGCTGTCGGTAAAAACGATACGCCCGGTTCCGCTTCTACGCGGGCGCAGCGGGCGCAGCGGCCGCGGCGGGAGCAGCGGGGGAGCACGCGAAAGCGGCCGCCCGGGGGCGGCCGCTTTCGCAGGGAGCTGTCTACATGTTTACGGGAGCGTCAGGATCTCGGCGCCCGTCTCCGTCACCACCAGCGTGTGCTCGAACTGAGCGGTGCGCTTGCGGTCCTTCGTCACCACGGTCCAGCCGTCGTCCCACATGTCGTAGTCATGGCTGCCCAGCGTCAGCATCGGCTCGATGGTGAACGTCATCCCGGGCTGCATCACAGTGGTCGCGCGCGGGCTGTCGTAGTGCGGAATGATCAGACCGGAGTGGAACGAGGAATTGATCCCGTGCCCGGTGAAGTCCCGCACCACCCCGTACCCGAAACGCTTCGCGTACGACTCGATGACCCGACCGATCACATTGACCTGCCGGCCCGGCCGGACCGCCTTGATGGCCCGGTTCAGCGACTCCTCGGTGCGCTCCACGAGCAGCCGGGACTCCTCGTCCACGTCGCCGCAGAGGTACGTGGCGTTGTTGTCGCCGTGCACACCGTTGATGTACGCCGTGACGTCGAGGTTCACGATGTCGCCGTCGCGCAGCACAGTGGAGTCCGGGATGCCGTGGCAGATCACCTCGTTGAGCGAGGAACAGAGCGACTTGGGAAATCCGCGGTAGCCGAGCGTCGACGGATAGGCGCCGTGATCGCACATGAACTCATGCGCGACCCGGTCGAGTTCGTCCGTCGTGACGCCCGGGGCGATGTGCTTCGCGGCCTCCGCCATCGCCTGCGCGGCGATCCGCCCCGCGATGCGCATGCGCTCGATGGTGTCGGCGTCCTGGATCTCCGGTCCGGTGTACGGGGTGGGGGCCGGCTTGCCCACGTATTCGGGGCGCCGGATGTTTCCGGGTACGGAACGGATGGGAGTGATCTCCCCGGGTACGAGCAGCGACTGGCCAGACATGTCAGCGAGTCTAACCAGCGTGCTTGGGGCAGCATGGCCCCGAGGGAAGGAGCCGATGATGGCCCTGTTCAAGAAGCGCACGGTCGGCAAGCCGGGCGAGTGGTACTACTGCCTGCAGCATCAGAAGGTCGAGGAGGGCCCCGAGTGCCCGGCCAAGGACCGTTTCGGGCCGTATGCCTCCCGCGAGGAGGCGGAGCACGCGATGCAGACGGTGCAGGAGCGGAATCTTGAGTGGGAGACGGACCCCAAGTGGCATGACCGGGCCACGCCGCCCGACCCGGAGGCATGACCGGGGGGCTCCGGCCGGGGGCTACGCCCCCGGACGCCGCTCCTCACACGCCGACGGGGCCGGACTCTCTGGCCGCGCGCCTGCGTACCGCGTCCTCGTCCGTCTCGGAGTCGTACGTCAGCAGCTTCGGCAGCGCTGCGGTGAGCAGCGCGACCGAGGCCACGCATGCCACACCCCCGCTCCAGATCGCGGAGCGGGTCCCCGTCCAGCCCGCCATCGCACCGGCCCGCACCTGGCCCAGCTGCGGGCCGACGCTGTACGAGAGCACCTCGATGCCCGCCAGCCGGCCTCGCAGCTCCTCCGGGATGGTCTGGTTCCAGATCGTGGAGCGGCCCAGACCGCTGAGCATGTCCCCCGCGCCCGCCACCGCCAGGCAGACCAGCACCAGCCACACATTGCTGAACCACCCGGCCGCCGCGATCGCCAGCCCCCAGGCCGCCGCCCCGAACACGACGAACAGCCCGTGCCGCCGTACCCGTGACGTCCAGCCGCTGGTCAGGCCCAGGACCAGCGAGCCGACCGACCCCGCCGCGTACATCAGGCCCAGCGACCACTCGGCATCCAGCTCGTCCGCGAGGAACGGGAAGATCGTGTTCGGGAAGGCGAAGAACATCGCCGCCAGATCGACCGCGTACGTCCCCAGCAGCACCGGGCGGCTCCAGGCATACCTCGCCCCCTCGGCAATGCCGCGCAGCGACGGCTTCCGGCTGTCCGGGGCGGGCGGCGCGGGCGCCAGTCGCAGACACAGGAGCACGGAGACGGTGAACGTGACCACCGTGACCGTGTATGCCGTGGCGTGCCCGGCGTAGGCCACCACCAGTCCTGCCACCGCCGGGCCGGTGATCGCGCCGAACTGCCAGCGCAGCGAGTTCAGTGCGGCGGCCGCGGTCAGCTGGTCGTGCGGCACGATCCGGGCCATCAGCGAATCCAGCGCGGGCCGCTGGAGCCCGGCGAGCGCGGAGACCCCGCCCGCGACCAGATACAGCGGCCAGAGCATCGGGTCGGGCAGCGCGGCGTTCACCAGGAGTACGAGGGCGAGCAGCCCCAGCCCCGCCTCGGTGCCCAGGATCACCTTGCGGCGATCCGCGGAGTCCGCGAGCGCGCCGCCGTACAGACCGAAGACGACCAGCGGCACCAGCTCTACCGCACCCATCGCACCGACGGCCAGCGGCGAACCCGTCAGCTCCTTGATCTGGAGCGGCAGCGCGATCAGCGCCATGAAGCTGCCGAAGTAGGTCACCAGGCCCTGGATCCACAGCAGCCGGAAGTCGGCCGAGGAGCGCAGGGGCGAGAGATCGGGCAGCAGAGCGGAGAGCCGGGCGGCCGGGGAGGGAGCTGAGGTCACGAGGGCTCATCGTCCGGCGCCGTAGGTGCCTTCTGCAACAGATTTTCGCGGCGGCCGGGGCGGCCGGCCGCACCCGCCGCGGCACCCCGGACTTCTCACCACCGGGCCGGTGGTGACGCCGTCAGCCGGTCGGCGAGCCGGGACAGCCGGTCCCGGAAGCGGTGGCGGCCGCGCGGCGCGGGGACGCTGTTCTCCCCGGCCGCCGCGCTCACCAGATGCTGCACGGTGTCCAGATCGACATCGTCGCTGCCGGTCACCGCGAGCGTCTCGTGGGCGAGCCCCCGCATCTCCGGGTCGCCGTCGTCCAGCGAGAGCACCGTCGCCCCGGCCCGGCGGGCGTCGTGCACCCGCTCCAGCAGCCCGTCGCCGGGCCGCTCCGGGGCCACCAGGAGCAGCGTCTCGCCCCGTCCGGCAGCCTCGATCCTGCACAGACCGACGGCCAGATGCGCCGGATCGCCCGGCTCCACCCGGTGGCGTACCAGGGTCGGCGTCAGCTCGGGCAGCCCGGACCAGGTCGACTCGTCGACCAGATGGGCCGCCAGATGCCACGGCTCGTACACCGCGGTCCCCACCAGCAGCAGCCCGCCGCCGTGCGGGACGACGGACGACCTGAGCGCCCTGGCGAACCGCCGGGCCGCCGCGGGCCACTCGGTCCCGGCGAGCACTTCACGCAGCAGGGCGACGCGTACGGCATCCATGGCCCGGCATCATGCCGCAAGGCCGGGCCCCGCGACCGGCGAACGAGGGCGGAACCATGCGAACGGGCACTGTGGAGCGATCCGGATCGAGCGGCCGACGACGGAGCGTTCCTCCCCATCGCGGGCAGTAGTGTCGAGGCCATGACTACGAATGACAGTGGCAGTGCACCCAAGCCCCCCGCCAAGGACCCGTGGGACCTTCCCGATGTGTCCGGGCTGACCGTCGGCGTTCTCGGCGGCACCGGACCGCAGGGCCGCGGGCTCGCCTACCGGTTCGCCCGCGCCGGGCAGAAAGTGATCATCGGCTCCCGTGCCGCCGACCGCGCACAGACTGCCGCCGACGAGCTGGGCCACGGCGTCGAGGGCGCGGACAACGCCGAGTGCGCCCGGCGCAGCGACGTCGTGATCGTCGCCGTGCCGTGGGACGGCCACGCCAAGACTCTGGATTCGCTGCGCGACGAGCTCGCGGGCAAGCTCGTCATCGACTGCGTCAACCCGCTCGGCTTCGACAAGAAGGGCGCCTACGCCCTGAAGCCCGAGGAGGGCAGCGCCGCCGAGCAGGCCGCCGCCCTGCTGCCGGAGTCCCGGGTCACCGCCGCCTTCCATCACCTCTCGGCGGTGCTTCTTCAGGACGAGGCCGTCGAGGAGATCGACACCGATGTGCTGGTGCTGGGCGAGGCCCGCGCCGACACCGACCTGGTACAGGCGCTGGCGGGCCGGATTCCCGGCATGCGCGGCATCTTCGCCGGGCGGCTGCGCAACGCCCACCAGGTCGAGTCGCTGGTCGCCAACCTGATCTCGGTCAACCGCCGCTACAAGGCGCACGCGGGTCTGCGTACCACCGACGTCTGAGCCGGACACGTTCCCGGCGCACCCTGCGGCGAGCGGAAAGGGGCATGGGGGACACTGGACGGGACCGTGCATCACCCCGGACAGGAGCCGCCCCCCATGCCCCGCCTCGCTCTCTACGCCATCGCCGTCTGCGTCCTGGCCGTCGTCGCGGCCGTGATCTCGTTCGTCCAGGGCAGCTGGCTCGGGATCGTCTGGGTGCTGCTGACCGGGCTCTCGTCCAACATGGCGTGGTTCTACCTGCGCCGGCAGCGTGCACAGACCGCCGGTTAGAGACTGGGCGCGCAGACCGGGTCGGCCGTTTGCCAGAAGCGGTAGGCGTCGAAACCGCAGTACGTCGTGAACTCGCTGATGCCCAGTGTCCGCAGCAGGGCGTGGATCGCGTCGAAGAACGCGTGGTTGACCTCGGGGATCCACAGGATGCCGAAGACCGCGATCAGCCCGAACGGGGCGAACGGCTCGGCCTGCCGTCGGATCCGGTACGAGAGCCAGGGCTCGATCACTCCGTAACCGTCCAGCCCCGGGACCGGGACGAAGTTGAGGATCGCCGCGGTGACCTGGAGCAGTGCCAGGAAGCCCAGCGCGTACTGGAAGACGACCGGGACGCCGTCCAGCGCGTGCAGCCAGAACGGCGCCGTGCAGACAAACGCGAACAGCACATTCGTCAGCGGTCCGGCCGCAGAGATCAGGCTGTGCTTCCAGCGCCCGCTGATCCGGCCCCGCTCGATGAAGACCGCACCACCGGGCAGACCGATACCGCCCATGATCACGAACAGCACCGGCAGCACGATGCTCAGCAGCGCATGGGTGTACTTCAGCGGATTCAGGGTCAGATAGCCCTTCGACCCGATGGAGATGTCCCCGCTGTGGAGCGCGGTACGGGCATGCGCGTACTCATGCAGACAGAGCGACACCACCCAGGCCGCCGTCACGAACAGGAAGAGCGGGATTCCGGGCCGCTGCGCGAAGTCCGTCCACACCGCCCAGCCCGATACCGCCGTCACGGCGACGATCCCGAGGAAGACCGGGCTGATCCGCCGGTCGCTGCGGGCTGCTGCGGTGGTCATCGGCGAACTCCTGGTGGCTGGCCGGAAGAGGGACGGGGCGGCGGTCGGCGAGAGCGACCGTACAGGCGACACGTCACAAACGTCTCGCGTCCGGGCGGTGGTTCCGTGAAGGGTGGGAGCATGACGAACGATCCCGGCACACAGCGAACACGGGACGGCCGTACGCGTGTCCACTTCCCGATCCCGGTCACGGAGAATAGGCGCGTGCGCTACTGCATCCTCGGGACGACCCAGGCGCTCCGCGGCGACGGCACGGCCGTCGCCATCGGCGGGGCGCGGCTGCGCGCCCTGCTCTCCGTCCTCGCTCTGCGTCCCGGCCGCACCGTTCCGGCCGCCGTGCTCGTCGACGAGGTGTGGGACGGCGACCCGCCGGCCGATGCGGTGGGCGCCCTGCAGGCACTCGTCGGCCGTCTCCGGCGGGCCCTCGGCCATGCCGCGATCACCTCCGCGGAGGGCGGCTACCGGCTCGCCGCCGAGCCGGACGCGGTCGACCTGTACCGCTTCGAGCGGCTCGCGGGGGAGGGGGCGCGGGCGCTGGAGGAGGGCGACGCGGCGAAGGCCCAGGCCGTGCTCGACGACGCGCTCGCCCTGTGGCGCGGACCTGCCCTGGCCGATCTGCCCGATCGCGGCGCCGTCGCGGCCCGCTGGGCGGCCCGGCGCCTGGACGCCCGCCGCAGCAGGCTCGCCGCGGCCCTCGCGCTCGGCCACGCGGACGAGGCCCTGCCCGAACTGGTCGCGCTCTGCGCCGAGCACCCGATCGACGAACCCCTCCAGGCGCTGCGGCTGCGGGCCCTGCGCGATGCCGGGCGCACGGCACAGGCGCTGGCCGCCTACGACGAGGTGCGCACCGTGCTCGCCGACCGCCTCGGCACCGACCCCGGAGCCGAACTGCGCTCCCTGCACGCGGAGCTGCTCCGCCAGGACCCGGCGCAACCGGTCGCGGCGGCAGCTGCGGCCGAGCCGCACCGGCCCTCCCGTACCCGAACCTCCACCGCCCCGCAGGGAAATCTCCGGGCCAGGCTCACCAGCTTCGTCGGGCGCGAGGACGACATAGAGGCCCTGCGCGAGGACCTCTCGCACGCCCGGCTCGTCACCCTCCTGGGCCCCGGTGGCGCGGGCAAGACCCGGCTCTCCCAGGAGGCCGCCGAATCCGTCGGGCCCGCCTGGCCGGACGGCGTCTGGCTGGCCGAACTCGCCCCCGTCGACGACCCCGAGGCCGTACCGGAGGCCGTACTGACCGCGCTCGGCGCCCGCGAGACCGTGCTGCGCAGAGCGGGCGCCGAGGAACTCCGGGTAGCCGAGGGGAACGTGGGCGACCCCCTCGTACGCCTCACCGAGCACTGCTCCCGGCGCCGCATGCTGCTGCTCCTGGACAACTGCGAGCACCTCGTCGGGGCCGCCGCCGCCCTCGCCGACCATCTGCTCGCCCACTGCCCGGACGTCACCGTGCTCGCGACCAGCCGTGAACCCCTCGGGGTACCGGGCGAGTTCGTCCGACCCGTCGACCCGCTGCCCGACCCGATGGCGCTACGGCTGCTCGCCGACCGCGGCGCCGCCGCGAAGCCCGGCTTCCGGATCGACGCGGACGAGGAGACCGCGGCTGCCGCCGCCGAAATCTGCCGCCGCCTCGACGGACTGCCGCTCGCCATCGAACTCGCCGCAGCCCGGCTGCGGATGCTCACCCCGCGCCAGATCGCCGACCGGCTCGACGACCGGTTCCGCCTGCTCACCAGCGGGGCCCGTACCGTGCTGCCCCGTCAGCAGACCCTGCGCGCCGTCGTCGACTGGTCCTGGGACCTCCTCGACGCCTCCGAACGCGCCGTCCTGCGCCGACTGTCGGTCTTCGCCGGCGGCTCCACCCTGGCCGCGGCCGAGGCCGTCTGCGCGGACGGGCCGCAGGACGCGCTCGAGGTCGCCGGGCTGCTCGGCTCGCTCGTCGACAAGTCCCTCGTCGTCGCCGCGCCCGCCGACGACGGCGAGATGCGCTACCGGCTGCTGGAGACCGTCGGTGAATACGCCGCCGAACGGCTCGACGGGGCCGGGGAGCGGGACACCGTGGAGCGCCGCCACCTCGTGTACTTCCGGGAGCTGGCCCGTACCACGGACCCCGGACTCCGCGGCGCCGGACAGCGGTCTGCCATCGACCTCCTGCAGCGCGAGTACGAGAACATCCGCACCGCCCTGCGCCGCGCCGTCGCCGCCCGCGACGAGCAGGAGGCGCTGTGCATGGTGCTCTCGCTGTCCTGGTACTGGCAGATGCGCGATCTGCGCACCGACGCCCTGCAGTGGGCCGACGCGACCGCCGCGCTGGGACCCGACCCCTTCGCGCCGCCCGCCGAGCCCGTGCCGTCCCTCCACGAACGCTGCACCGACGCGCCGCCGCCCATGTCGCCCGAACTGCTCCAGGAGGCGCGGCGCCAGGTGGCCCTGGTCCGGCTGGTCAGCATGGACCACTCCAAGGACATGTGGGCCGACGAGAAGGGCATGGCCCGGCTGCGCGTCATCGCGGACACCTACCGGGCGGGCCAGCCGCAGACCTGCCGCACCCCCGCGTCGCTCTGGCTTTTCGCTGTCATGCTCACCGGGGAGCCCGGTGATCTGCGGGAACTGCTGGACGAAACGGTCCGCGCCAGTCGCGAGTACGGCTACGAGTGGGAGCTGGCCGGGGCCCTCCAGATGCGGGCGAACGTGCTGGCCAACCGTGCCGAATGGGCGGGCGACGCGCGGGCGGACGCGGACGAGAGCCTGGAGATCTTCAGCCGGCTCGGCGACGACTGGGGTGTCGCCGAAGCGCTCTCCTCCCGCGGCGAGGCCAACGAGAGACGGGGCGACTACCCCCGCGCGGCCGACGACTTCCGGGCGGCTATCGGCTACGCGGAGCGGCTCGGCGCCCAGTCCCAGGTCGCGGTCCTGCGCGCCAGATACGCGTCCGTCCTCACCGAAATGGGCCGGGGCGACGAGGGCGAGAAGATCCTCCGTGAGGTGATCGCCGAGGACCACGGGACGGGGCACGAGGCGAGGCCCATCGCCCGGCTCCAGCTCGCGCTGTGGCTGGGCCGCAGTGGCAGTACGAGCGAGGCACGCGATCAACTGGCCTTGCTGCGAGAGGAGTTCCGTTCCGAGACCATGGCGATCTTCGAGGGGTTCGTGATGGGCGGGCTGGCCTGGCTGGACAACGAGGACGGACGGTACGCCGAGGCCCTGTCCCGGGGGCTGGAAGCGCTGGCGCGGTCCCGCGACCCGCTGTCGCAGATGGTGGCACCCCAGATGTCCGTCATCCATCTCGTCACCCTCGCACGGGCGTTGGCCGGCATCGGTGGCGAGCGACGGGCCACGCTCGCGGCCCGGCTGCTGGGGGCCGGCCGGCAGCTGCTGCCCCGGGGGCATGTGCCGACGTCGATGGAGCGGGACGACTACGCCAGAACGGAGGAACTGGCCGTCGCCGTTCTCGGCCGGGCCGCCTACGACGCCGCGTACGCCGAGGGCGGTGGCCTCTCCCTGGAGGAGGCCACCGCCCTCGTCGACGCGTACCGGGAGTGAACCGCGGCCCGGACCACCGGCCGGCCGCGTACGTACCGGCGCCGACCACCGGCCGACCGCGTACCGACACCGACACCGACACCGACACCGACACCGACACCGACACCGACACCGACACCGACACCGACACCGGCACGGGCACCGGTACCGACCGGCGTCGGACCGCGTCTCAGGACTTCTTGCGGAACTTGGCGACCGCGAGCGGAGCCGTCACCGCGGTGATCGCCACTGCCCAGCCGAGCGTCACCCACACCGAGTGGGCGATCGGGCCGCCCATCATCAGACCGCGCACCGCGTCCGCCAGATTGGACAGCGGGTTGTAATCGGTGAACGTCTGGAGCCAGCCGGGCATCGTCTTGGTAGGGGCGAAGATCGAGGAGCCGAACTGGAGCGGCATCAGCACGAGCATCCCCATTCCCTGAACCGCCTGGGCCGTCTTCATGGCCAGCCCGAGCAGGATGAAGATCCACATGATGGCGGCGCTGAACACCGCCGACAGCGCGACCGCCTCGATCAGTCCGAACACCGAGGTCTGCAGCTCCATGCCGAGCGCGAAGCCCATGCCCAGCAGGATCAGCGTGGCGACCATCATCCGGCCGAGCTCGACCGCGATCTTCGCGATGAGGACCGAGGAACGGGCGATCGGCATCGTCCGGAACCGGTCCATGACTCCCTTGCGGAAGTCGTCGTTGACACCGGTGCCGACCGCCATGGCGATGTTCATGCCCATCATCGCCATCAGGCCGGGGACCAGATAGTTCAGATACTCCTGCCGGCCGCCGCCCATGCTGCCGCCGACCGAACCGCCGAACACGTACACGAACAGCAGCGTGAAGACGATCGGCATCAGGAGCACATCGAACATCGACTCCGGATCCTTCTTGATCTGGAGGACATTGCGCCGTGCCAGCGCCCCGATGTGCCGCAGATTGGCCCGCAGTCCGATCCGGCCCTCGTCGTGGAGTGCCTTCGCCGGTGCGGTCTCGGTGGGGGTGGGCGTCAGAGTCGCTGTGCTCATGCCGCGACCTCCTCGGGGATCGAAGCGGCGGCGGAAGCGGACTTCTCGCCGGTGATGGCCAGGAAGACTTCGTCCAGGCTGGGCAGTGCGGTGGCGACATGCGCCAGCGAGAAGCCCCGGGTGCCGAGCAGGCCGATGACGGCGGTCAGCTGCTCGTCGCTGAGGATCGGCACGTACAGCAGTCCCTCGTCCGGGACGGCCTGCGCGCCCGCGACCCCGTCCAGACCGGCCTCCCGGATCGCCTGCGCCATCGCGGGCAGCTGCGCCGGGTCCGAGGGCCGGATCTGCAGGGTGCGGCCGCCGACCTTCGCCTTGAGCTCGTTCACCCCGCCGCGGGCGATGATCCTGCCCTTGTCGATGACGGTCAGCTCGTTGGCGAGCTGCTCGGCCTCTTCCATGTACTGGGTGGTGAGCAGGACCGTCGCCCCCTCCGCGACCATCCGCTGCACTTCGTCCCAGACCTCATTACGGGTCCGGGGGTCGAGCCCCGTCGTCGGCTCGTCCAGATAGAGGACGGCCGGGCTGCCGATCATCGAGGCGGCCAGGTCGAGCCGGCGCCGCATGCCGCCGGAGTAGTCCATCGCGGCACGCTTGGCCGCTTCGGTGAGGGAGAACCGCTCCAGGAGCTCGTCGGCCCGGGACCGGGCGGTCTTGCGCGGCAGGTCGAGCAGCCGCCCGATCATGTAGAGGTTCTCCCAGCCGGAGAGCTTCTCGTCGACCGAGGCGTACTGCCCGGTCAGACCGATGGTGCGGCGCAGCTGCCGGGGCTGCTTCACCACGTCGTAGCCCGCCACGGTGGCGTGTCCGGCATCGGGGATGATCAGGGTGGACAGGCAGCGTACGAGCGTGGTCTTGCCGGCGCCGTTGGGGCCGAGCACACCGAGCACGGTGCCCTCGCGGACATCGAGGTCCACGCCGTCCAGAGCCCTGGTCGAGCCGTAGTGCTTGACCAGCCCCCGGACCTCGACGGCGTTCGGGCCGCTCCTGGGGTTCTTGTCGATTCGCGTCATGTCCACCATGGGACCAGGCGCCACCGACAGTCCACCGACAACAGGCCGACAGCCCGCCGATGGGGGATGTCGGCGGGCTGTCGGTGGTGCGGGCAGTAGCCCTGCCCCGGGCCTTTCCTCCGGATCAGGCCCGGGTGGAACTAGTGGAAGGTGTGCTCAGGGGCCGGGAAGCTGCCTCCCGCGACCTCGTCGGCGAACTCCTTGGCCGCGTCACCGAGCACCTTGCGCAGGTTCGCGTACTGCTTGGTGAAGCGCGGCACCTTGCCGCCGGTCAGCCCGACCATGTCGGTGTAGACCAGCACCTGGGCGTCCGTGTCGGGACCGGCGCCGATACCGACGGTCGGGATGTGCAGGGTGCGGGTGACCTCGGCGGCCAGCTCGGCCGGTACGAGCTCCAGGACGACGGCGAACGCGCCCGCGTCCTGCACGGCCTTGGCGTCGCGCAGCAGCTGCTGGGCCGCCTCCTCGCCGCGGCCCTGCACCCGGTATCCCATCGCGTTGACGGACTGCGGGGTCAGGCCGATGTGGGCCATGACCGGGATGCCGGCGTCGACCAGCAGCCGGATCTGCTCGTGGCTGCGCTCACCGCCCTCCAGCTTGACCGCACCGACGCCGGACTCCTTGATCAGCCGGGTTGCGTTGCGCAGGGCCTGGACGGGCCCTTCCTGGTACGCCCCGAAGGGCAGGTCGGCGACGATCAGGGCGCGCTTGGTGCCCCGTACGACAGCGGCGGAAAGGATGGCGATCTCGTCCATCGTGACGGGCACGGTGGTCTCGTAACCGAGGTGACAGTTGCCCATGGAGTCGCCGACGAGCATGACCGGGATACCGGCCTCGTCGAAGACGGACGCGGTCATCGCGTCGTAGGCGGTGAGCATGGGCCACTTCTCACCGCGCTCGGTGGCGGCGGCGATGTCATGGATGGAGATGCGGCGGGTGCTCTTGCCCCCGTACAGCGCCTTGCTGCTGTCGGTGGGGGCACCCGCGGGGGATGCGGCGGACTTGTTCTGCGCAGCCTGAAGCGACATTGCCAACGGCTCCTTCGTCATCTCGAGGCGCCCTGACGGCGTCCCCGGACCGGTTCCATGGTGGCATCCCGTGGCCGTCCACGGGAAGTGGGCCCGCACACGTCCCCGGGAGGCATCCACCCGGCAAGGCTTTATAATACGAGACGGTATCGTATCGAAATCGTATAACCTCCTGGCATGTCAATACCGTCGGGCGCTCGCGCCGCCCTGCCTCAGGTCCCCGAGGCGGTCCACCGCCGCCGTTGGGCGATCCTCGTCGTTCTGATGTTCAGCCTGCTCATCGTGGTGCTGGACAACTCGATCCTGAACGTCGCGGTCAAGACCATCGCCAGCCCCGCACCCACCGGCCTCGGTGCCACCCAGAGCGAGCTGGAGTGGGCGATCAACGCCTACACGCTCGTCTTCGCCGGACTCCTCTTCACCGCGGGCCTGCTCGGTGACCGCATCGGCCGCAAGAAGGTGCTGCTCTTCGGCATCCTCCTCTTCGGCGTCGGTTCCGCCCTCGCCGCCATGTCCGGCTCACCCGGCGAGCTGATCAGCTGGCGTGCCGTGATGGGATTCGGCGCGGCGTTCGTCATGCCGGCCACGCTCGCCGTCCTGATGAACGTCTTCGAACGTGACGAGCAGCCCAAGGCCATCGGCATCTGGGCCGGCAGCGTCGGCCTCGCCATCGCCATCGGCCCGATCACCGGCGGACTGCTGCTCGAACACTTCTGGTGGGGCTCGATCTTCCTGGTCAACGTGCCCGTCGTGATCGCCGCGCTGATCGCGATGGCGGTGCTGGTGCCGGATTCCAAGGACCCGAATCCGGGCCGGACCGACCCGCTCGGTGTCGTGCTGTCCATCGTCGGGCTGGTCCTGCTGGTGTACGGCATCATCCGCGGCGGCCAGCTCGCCGACTTCGCCGACCCCACCGTGCTCCTCTCGATCATCGGCGGTCTGGTCGTCCTGGCCACATTCGTCTGGCACGAGAAGCGCACCAGCCATCCGGCCGTCGACATCTCGTACTTCAAGGAGCCGTCGTTCTCCGCGGCCGTCGCCGCCATAGCGCTCGTCTTCTTCGCGCTGATGGGCGTGACCTTCTTCTCCGCCTTCTACATGCAGAGCGTGCGCGGCTGGAGCGCGTTGCAGGCCGGTCTGCTGATCCTGCCGCTGGCCGCCGCCCAGATGATCTTCGCGCCGCGCGCCCGGCTGGTCGTCGACCGGTTCGGGGCCCGTGTGGTCTGCACCGTCGGCATGCTGCTGGTCGCGCTCGGCCTCGCGGCGTTCGCGCTGTTCGACGCCACCACGCCGGTCTGGGTGCTGTGCGTGCTCTTCTTCGTCCAGGGCACGGGCATGGCGCATGTGATGACGCCGGTCACGGTCTCGGTGATGCAGGCACTGCCCAGGGAGAAGGCCGGTTCCGGATCGGCCATCAACAACACGTTCCGGCAGGTCGGCGGGGCGCTCGGCATAGCAGTGCTCGGCTCGGTGCTCTCCACGGTCTACCGCGGCGACATCGAGGGGCACCTCGGTGCGCTCCCGGCCGGTGCCAGGGAGGCGGCGGGGGAGTCGATCGAGGCGACGCTCGGCCTCGCGGACAAGCTGGGCCCGGCGGGCGCCCCGCTGGTCGCTGCGGCGAACGACGCGTTCCTGAAGGCGATGCATGTCACCGCCATCGGTTCGGCGACCATCGCCCTGGTGGGCGCTCTCGTCGTCGCGATGTTCCTGCCGGGGAAGACGCCCGCCGGACAGAAGTCCGGCGAGGGCGAACGGTCGGTACGTGCCGGGGCGGGCCGGTGACAGCCACGGCCCCGGAGAGCTGAAGACGCCGCCCAGGGTTCCGGCCGGCCCCCGGAACCCTGGGGCGGTTCACAGAGGCACCGCCGGCGTCGGCGAGAATCGGAACGGCGGACGGTGCGGCGAGAGGTGGATTCACGTGCAGGCAGAGGCAGAGGCAGAGGGCCAAGGCCGCCCGGTCCGGGAGGATCCGGAACCGCGAAGGGGCCGGCCGCGCAGTGCGGCGGCCGAGCGGGCGATCCTGGACGCCGTCGTCGAACTGCTGGAGGCCGGTGAGCCCCTCGCCGGCCTGTCCATCGAGCGGATAGCCCGGACCGCCGGGGTCGGCAAGGCGACCATCTACCGGCGATGGAGCGGCAAGGAGGAGCTCTTCGTCGATGTCCTGCGAGACATCGAGCCCCCGGAACCCACCGTCTCCGGCACCGCCGGACTCGACGACCTGCGGCTGTTGCTGGAGTCACTGCGCAGGCGCGGCCTGGCCCAGCGCTCCTCCGTCCTGCTCCACAACGTCTTCGCGCAGATGAAGAGCCACCCCAAGCTGTGGTCCGAATACCAATGCACCGTCATAGCCCCCCGCCGCGCCGCCATGCTGGCCGCCGTGCAGCGGGCGGTCGACGCGGGCGAGCTCCGCGGAGACCTGGACGTGGAACTGATGGACGACCTGTTCCTGGGGCCCATGCTCGTACGCACCATTCACCGGCCCGAAGCACCGCTGCCCGAGGATCTCGCCGACAGCATCATCCAGGTTCTGACCGAGGGCCTCGCCCCCCGGCCCGCCGCCGACTGCTGACCCCCGGACCCGCCCGAGTGTGATCGTTCTGTCACAAGCCCCTGCAGATCCCTCCTGGCCGGAACCCGCCGGACCCTGTCGTTCGTCCTCGTGGCAGTACAGCCGTCGTGGACGGCAGGAAACACGCCGCCCATCGCCTAGGGTCGAGGGCGCGGCGACATGCACGGCAAGGCAGTGAGGACAGCGCGATGGTGCAGGCGTACGGAGCGGACACCGGGAACGACCGTGCGGAGCCGCGGCGCACCGGGTCCGGATCCCGTTTCCGGGACCTGCGCGACAGATGGACCCGCGACAAGGGCATCTGGCGGCGCGGGATCGTCCTTGCCGTCTGTGCGGTCCTCCTCACCCTCGTGATGGTCTTCCACGCCGACATCCCGAACGCCATCGGCAACCTGGGCAGCCTCACCGAGACGTTCCTGCCGTGGATCGGCGTGTTCGTCCCGCTGCTGCTGATCCTGGGCCTGGTGCGCCGCTCGGCGACCGCGCTGATCGCCCTGCTGCTGCCGGTCGCGGTCTGGCTCAATCTCTTCGGCGGGCTGATGCTCTCCGACAAGTCGGGCAGCGGCGGCGACCTCGCCGTGGCCACCCACAACGTCAACGCCGACAACCCCGACCCCGCGGGCACCGCCCGGCAGGTCGCGGACTCCGGCGCCGACATCATCGCCCTGGAGGAGCTGCCGAGCGGCAAGGTGTCGGCGTACGAGGCGGCGCTCGCCGACCGCTTCCCGTACCACTCGGTGCAGGGGACCGTCGGCCTGTGGAGCAAGTACCCGATGAGCGACACCCGGCCGGTCGACATCAAGATGGGCTGGACCCGGGCGATGCGTTCCACGGTGACGACGCCCAAGGGCGAGGTCGCCGTCTACGTGGCCCATCTGCCGTCCGTACGGGTCAAGCTGCACGCCGGATTCACCGCCAACCAGCGCGACGACAGCGCGGACGCCCTGGGTGAGGCCATCGCCGACGAACGGCTGGACAGGGTGATCCTGCTCGGTGACCTCAACGGCACGATGAACGACCGCTCGCTCAACGAGGTCACCTCCCAGATGAGGTCCACCCAGGGCGCGGCCGGCGACGGCTTCGGCTTCAGCTGGCCGGCGTCGTTCCCGATGGCACGGATCGACCAGATCATGGTGAAGGGCGTCGAGCCGATGTCGTCGTGGACGCTCCCTGCGACGGACAGCGACCATCTGCCGATCGCGGCGCGCGTGGAGTTGTGACCGGCGGCCGGTCCGGTTCCAGCGGGCTCGGGGGCGTTCTGCCTCAACCCCGGTCGGTCCGGGCGCCGGGAAGCGCGAGCCTGCCCGTACGGGCGAGGACGACAACCAAGGGGGCCATGGCCAGCCAGCCGGGCCAGCCCGCGAGGCTCATGTGCAGCGGCTCCAGCGGGGCGTCCGGTTCGGCGAACTCCCTGACCATGCTCACACTGGCCGAGCTGACGAAGGCATGGCCGACCACCGCCGGTATCACCGATCCGGAAGCCAGTCGCAGCCAGGTGAAGACCGGCAGCGCGAGGCCGCAGCTCACCAGCATCGCGGGCACGGCGACGTACCACGGCTCACCGGGGTACTGCCCGCCCATCAGCAGGGTCGGCAGATGCCAGAGCGCGAAGGCGGCACCCGTGCCCAGATAGGCGCGCAACGCACGCGTGGTTCCCTTCCCCTGAGCGAGCCGGGGGAGCAGATAGCCCTGCCAGCCCAGTTCCTCACCGAAGAACAGCGGCAGGGACAGCAGCATCTGTACGAGCGCCGTTCCGGCCCAGGCGGTCGCCCCGCTCCAGCTCGCACCATCGAAGGGGTAGACGCCCGCCGCTGTGCCGATGGCGAGCGTCGCGACGGTGAGACCGGCCGGGACCGCGACGGCCGTCAGCAGCCACCCCACCGCACGGGGCCACGGCTTCGGAAGACGTAACGCGAGCGCGTCGCGCACCCGGCTGTCGCCCTCCACCCACCGCACCACCACGACCGCGGCGACGGCCGGGGCCATCATGGCCGCCGATATGCACAGGTTCTCCAGGTCACCGGGTTGCGCCCGGCCGTCGGCGCGTCGGAATCCCTTGATCAGCAGGGGGGACATGGCCAGCCACATGCCTGAATAGGCAAGGGTCAGATAGACGAGCAGGCCGCGGATCCGGGTGCGCGGAGGGAGGGCCCTCGGTGTGGTTTCGGTCATACCGACGACGCTAGGAGCGTCCGTGACGGGCTGGAAGGAAGCCCGCTCCCGTCGTGCGGTGGAGCCCGTTCCCGTCATGGGGTGGAGCCCGCTCCACCATCCAGCCGGTCCCCGCCGTCCCGGGGATACGCACCGTGGTGCCCGCCGGGACCGTCCGGTGCGCGGGCGGGCGCGCGGGCGGCCGACAGATCAGGGGCCGACCGCCCACGGGGCCGGCCGACCGCCACCGGGCCGTCCGACGCCGGGCCCCGCCGACCGCCACCGGGCGGACCCGGTCACCCCCGCCCCGCTCAGGCCGACTCGCGCCACCGATTCGTGATCGGCAGCCGCCGGTCCTTGCCGAAACCCTTCGGGGAGATCTTCGTGCCCGGCGGGTACTGCCGCCGCTTGTACTCCGCCGTGTCCACCATCCGCAGCGTCTTCGTCACCAGCGCCTCGTCGAACCCGGCCGCGACGATCTCGTCCAGACCCTGGTCCCGGTCGACGTACAGCTCCAGGATCCGGTCCAGTACGTCGTAGTCGGGCAGCGAGTCCGTGTCGACCTGTCCCGGGCGCAGCTCGGCGCTCGGCGGCTTGGTGATGGACGCCTCCGGGATCGGAGGGGTCTGCCCGCGCTCCTCGGCGGCGCGGTTGCGCCACTTCGCGAGGCGGAAGATCGACGTCTTGTAGACATCCTTGATCGGGCCGTACGCCCCGACCGAGTCGCCGTACAGCGTCGAGTAGCCGACCGCCAGTTCGGACTTGTTGCCCGGCGCGAGGACGATCTGGCCCTCCTGGTTGGAGACGGCCATCAGCATCGTGCCGCGCAGCCGGGACTGGAGGTTCTCCTCGGCCAGGCCGGTGAGCCCCAGCGAGCCCATGTACGCGTCGAACATCGGCTCGATCGGTACGGTGCGGAAGTTCAGCCCGGTACGGCGGGCCAGCTCGGCCGCGTCGCCCTTGGAGTGGTCCGAGGAGTACTTCGACGGCATCGAGATGCCGTACACGTTCTGTGCGCCCAGCGCGTCGCAGGCGATGGCCGCGACCAGCGCCGAGTCGATCCCGCCGGAGAGCCCGATCAGCACACTGCTGAAGCCGTTCTTGGCAGCGTACGCACGCAGGCCCACGACCAGCGCCGAGTACAGCTCCTCGTCGTCGTCGAGCCGCTCCGCGTAACCGCCGGTCAGCTCCGTCTCGTACGCCGGGAGGGGCTCCTCGCAGAGCACCACGCGGTCGATCCGCAGCCCGTCGTTCACGACACCGGAGGGCGCCTCGGCCGCGGCGGCCGGCAGGTCCAGGTCGAGGACGACGCTGCCCTCGGCGAACTGCGGGGCGCGGGCGATCACTTCGCCGTTCCGGTCGACGACGATCGAGTCGCCGTCGAAGACCAGCTCGTCCTGGCCGCCGATCATCGCCAGATACGCGGTCGTGCAGCCGGCCTCCTGGGCCCGCTTGCGGACCAGTTCCAGCCGGGTGTCGTCCTTGTCCCGCTCGTACGGCGAGGCGTTGATCGACAGCAGCAGTCCGGCGCCGGCTGCCCGCGCGGCCGGCACCCGGCCGCCGTCCTGCCAGAGGTCCTCGCAGATCGCGAGCGCCACATCGACGCCGTGGACCCGCACGACCGGCATCGAGTCGCCCGGCACGAAGTACCGGAACTCGTCGAAGACCCCGTAATTGGGGAGGTGGTGCTTGGCGAAGGTCAGCGCCACCTGCCCGCGGTGCAGCACCGCGGCGGCGTTCTGCGGGGCGCCGGCGGGCTGCCCGTAGCGCGGCTGGGCCGTCTCGGAGCGGTCGAGGTAACCGAGGACGACCGGGATTTCCCCGAAGCCCTCCGCGTCGAGACGGGCGGCGAGCGCGCGCAGCGCCTGACGCGAGGCCTCGACGAAGGACGACCGCAGGGCCAGGTCCTCGACGGGATAGCCGGTCAGCATCATCTCGGGGAACGCCACCAGATGGGCGCCCTGTTCGGCGGAGTGCCGGGTCCAGTGGACGATCGCCTCGGCGTTGCCGGAGAGATCACCGACGGTCGAGTCGATCTGATTCAGTGCGAGGCGTAGTTGAGGCACGCGCACCAGTGTAATCGTCTGACTGACGCGATGTCCTGGCGGGCCGCGCGGTCCCGGAGCCGCCCGCCAGGAACGGGTCAGTGGCGGTAGCCGACGACGGTCATCATGCCCACGTCCGAGTGGTAGATGTTGTGGCAGTGGAGCATCCAGAGACCCGGGTTGTCCGCGTCGAACTCCACGGCGATCGAGGTGTTCGGCCGGACGATTGCGGTGTCCTTGCGCGCCCATGCGGCCTCGCGCCGGTGCGAGGCCCGGCGCTCCGGCCCCGCCGATCCCACCAGCCCGAACGAGTGTCCGTGCAGATGGACGGGATGCCACATCTCCGTGACGTTGTAGAACTCCATCCTGACCCGCTCGCCCGCCTTGACCGGATGGCGCTGTCCGGGCCTGTACGGCTTGTGGTCGAAGCCCCAGTTGTACGCGGCCATGTTGCCGGTCAACTTGAACCGCAGGGTCCGGTCGGGCTCGCGGACGGACAGTGCCACGGATTCGTCCGGTGACAGGTCGCCCGCCTCCACCAGTTTTCCGTCCAGCTCCTTCGGCCGTACGGAGGCGGTGGGCGCCGCGCCCTGCCCGGTGCGGAGCAGGGCCAGCGCCGACGCCCCCTTGCCCTCGGCGAGCGCGGTCAGCGGGAACACCCCGTCCCCGGCGGTGACCACCACGTCGTACCGCTCACCCATGCCCAGCAGCAGGGCGTCCGTCGTGGTGTGCCGGACCGGGTAGCCGTCGGTGTGGGTGATCGTCATCCGGTGGCCGCCGAGCGCGACACGGAATGCGGTGTCGCCGCCCGCGTTGATGATGCGAATCCGGATCCGGTCGCCGGGCTTGGCGGCGAAGGAGGTGGGGGCCTTCGGAATGCGGCCGTTGATCAGGTAGTACGGGTAGTCGACATTGCCCCCGTGGCTGTCGAGCAGTTCGCTGAACGAGTTCTTCATGATCCGAGAGGGGCCGGAGCGGCGCTTGGCGGACTTGGGGGACTTGGGGGAACCTCCGTGCCCGGCGTCGCCCGAATCGCTCTTGTCGCCCATGCCGTCGTGGCCCATCCCGTGGCCCATGCCGTGGCCCATGCCGCCCCGGCCCCCGCTGAGTTCGTCGAGCACCCCGTCCGGCGTGGAGCCGCCCACCCCGTCGACCCAGTCGTCGAGGACGACGACCCACTCCTTGTCGTACTTGAGGGGCTCCTTGGGGTCGTCGACGATCAGTGGCGCGTACAGACCGCGGTCCTGCTGGACGCCCGTGTGCGGATGGAACCAGTACGTCCCCGGGTGCGGCACCTTGAAGCGGTACGCGTACTCGGCGCCCTGCTTGATGGGCGGCTGGGTCAGGTCGGGTACGCCGTCCATGTTGTTGCGCACATTGAGCCCGTGCCAGTGCAGGCTGGTCGTCGCCGGAAGGTGGTTGGCGAGGGTGAGCGCCAGGCTGTCGCCGACCGCGACCCGGAGTTCCTTGCCGGGCAGCCGGCCTTCGTAGGCCCAGGAACTGACGACGAGCCCGCCGCCCAGATCCAGGCGGGACGGGGTGGCGGTGAGGTGGATCTTGTGTACGGGGCCGGAACCCCGCCCGGTCTCGGCCGCGGCGACCTCCTCCCCGTCGGGGGAGACGTACTCGCCCTCGGGCTTCCCGTGGGGGGCGGTTCCGTGGTGCGCACCGCCGTGGCTCGTGCCGCCGGCGTTCGCGCCGCCGGCCTTCGTCCCGCTGCGGGCCGTGTCGGATTCGCCGGAGCAGGCGGCCAGGACTGCCGTACCGGCAGTGGCGACAGCGGCGCCGAGCACGGCGCGTCGGGTGGGTGGAGTACGCATGGCGGAAGCACCTCGGGGTGTTGTCGGTAATTCGGTCTGCTGGAGGAGGGGGAGGCACCCCTCCTATATGCACAGCACCGACAACGGAGCGAGATGGGTCCGGCCATCCCGGCCCGGCCGGGATACCGGCCCCGCGGCCGGCGACACCCGCGCCGCGACGCTCCTGATGAGGTGAGTGATCCCGATGAGCAGCGCAACGAACGGCAACAACTGTCCGTATGTCGCACGTCCACTCAGGGTCATGCCGAGCACCCTACCCCCGCCCCGTATGCACCGCGCGCGGAAACGTATCGCCGCAGCAATACAGGGCCCGGCGGCGAGAATGCACAGCGACCCGGTACCCCTCGTGGGCGAGGGGTACCGGGCCATTGGGCCGGGTGATCGCGAGCCGGTCAGCCGGGGGCGTAGACCTTCTCCACCCAGAGGGCGATCTGCTCGTCGGAGAGGTGATGCGCCAGATCGGCTTCGCTGATCATGCCGATCAGCTTCTTGTTCTCGACCACGGGAAGCCGGCGGATCCGATGGGTCTGCATCTCCTCCAGAACCATGTCCACACCCGCCGCTGCGTCGATCCAGCGAGGGGTGCCCTGGGCGAGGTCGCCCGCGGTCATCCTCGACGGATCGTGTCCCATCGCCACACAGCCGACCACGATGTCGCGGTCCGTGAGTATGCCGATCATCCGGTCCTGTTCGCCTTCGGCCGAGATGGGCAGCGCGCCCACTTTGTGGTCGCGCATCAGCTGTGCGGCGCGGTCGAGTGTCTCGTGCGCGGGGATCCACGTGGCCCCGGTGTGCATGATGTCCTTGGCGGTGGTCATGAGGGATTCCTCCTGCGTGCCGGTGGGCATGCTGTACGACCCCGAGCGAACCCATCGTCATGGGCCCGTTCGGGGCACGCGAGCGCTATCACCCGTTCGGGTGCATATGTGGCTCGGGGGAATCTTTCAGGACCGGGGCTTCGCGCCTCGTGCCGCCAGCATCCGGGCCATCATGTCCAGCTCGGACTGCTGGGCCTCGACCATTCCCTGGGCCAGCCGCTTCTCCACCTTCACCGTGCACAGCCCGGCGCAGCCGCGGGCCATGTCGATGCCGCCCTTGTGGTGGTCGGTCATCAGCTGGAGGTAGAGGATCTCGGCCTTCTTGCCGTTCGCCCTGCGGAGCCGGTCCAGCTCGGTCCTGGTGGCCATACCGGGCATGAGGGAGCCGTCATGGGCCCGGTAACCGGCCCCCATGCCCGCCATGCCGTCCATTGTGTGGCCCTCGTGCCCCGCCGCCATCCAGGCCATCGGCTCCTGCCCGGCGGCCGCCTTCGGCAGCTCCCACAGGTCCAGCCAGCCGAGCATCATGCCCCGCTGATTGGCCTGCGTATTGGCGATGTCGTACGCGAGACGGCGTACCTCCTCGTCCTTCGTACGGTCACGCACGATGAAGGACATCTCGACGGCCTGCTGATGGTGAATCGCCATGTCGCGGGCGAAACCGGCGTCCGCCGAGTCCACCGCGGGCGTGCGCGGGGCGGGGGCGGCGGCGTGGTCCGCGCCGTCGTCCCGCGCGGAGGCGACCGTCGCCACCCCCGCGAACAGCAGCGCGAGCACGACGGCGGAGCCCGCCACCCACTGGATGCGCCGGTCGCGTTTCACCACGGTCACTGGCCCCCCAGCCCACCCGAGCACGCGGCACCGGGCTCGGGCGTCTGCGGCCCCTGGACGAACTTGGCGAAGAACTGGTCGACCCGCCGGTCATCGGCGCTGTCCACCGTCACCTGATTGCCCCAGGCACTCAGCATGATCGTCCCGGCCTGGCCCTCGTACGGGCTCATCAGCGAGTACGGCGTCCTGCCGACCCGCTCGGCGAGCTTCGCCACATCGGCGTCCGGGGCCTTGTCCGTGTACGTCACCCACACCGAACCGTGCTCCAGCGAGTGCACGGCGTTCACGTCGGGGATCGACTTCTTGTACACCTCGCCGTCGCAGTTCATCCATACGGGGTTGTGGTCACCGCCGACCGGGGGCTTCATCGGGTAGGTGACCGGCGTGGTGACGTGGTTGCGGGTCAGCTTCTTCGCGTCCCACGTCTTCAGCCCCTCGATCGGCTCGGCGGCGAGCTTCTTCTGCTCGGCCGCGGACGCCTTGGCGTCCTCCGCCTGGACGGCCTTCTTCTTCTCCGATGCCTCGGACTTGTCCAGCACCATGTACGAGCCGAAGCCGACCAGGCCCGCGACGACGAGGACGCTCAGGCTTATGGCCAGGACACGGTTGCGGCGCTCCCGCGCGCGGTCGGTGTTGCGCATCTGCTCTATGCGGGTCCTGCGGTCGAAGCTCATGTCGTCAGGTCCTTCTGCGAAGGGGCGGGGAGGGACAAGAAGCGGTCGGGAAAACCGGTGCGTACCGGGCAGTTACGAAGCCGCTCCGCCCCGTGCGCACCATGGGCGCCGATCGTAGTGGGTGGCCGGGTGCTCCATGTCACGTCGTGTGCGTAATCTGGGTGAAATCCCGGGTCGTGATACTGGAGCTTCTCCCCTACCCCGGGCGGTGGTGCACGGACCGTCTGAACTGCAAGGATGTGGCTATGGACAAGCAGCAGGAATTCGTCCTCAGGACGCTTGAGGAGCGCGACATCCGCTTCGTACGGCTGTGGTTCACCGACGTCCTCGGCTACCTCAAGTCCGTCGCCGTGGCCCCCGCCGAGCTGGAACAGGCGTTTGACGAGGGCATCGGCTTCGACGGGTCGGCCATCGAGGGCTTCGCCCGGGTGTACGAGTCCGACATGATCGCCAAGCCGGACCCGGGTACGTTCCAGATACTGCCGTGGCGCGCGGAGGCCCCCGGCACGGCCCGGATGTTCTGCGACATCCTGATGCCCGACGGTTCGCCGTCCTTCGCGGACCCGCGTTATGTCCTCAAGCGCATCCTCGCCAAGACCTCCGACCTGGGCTTCACCTTCTACACCCACCCGGAGATCGAGTTCTTCCTGCTGAAGGACAAGCCGGTCGACGGCAGCCGCCCCACCCCCGCCGACAGCTCCGGCTACTTCGACCACACCCCGCAGAACGTCGGCATGGACTTCCGCCGCCAGGCGATCACCATGCTCGAATCGATGGGCATCTCGGTCGAGTTCAGCCACCACGAGGGCGCCCCCGGCCAGCAGGAGATCGACCTGCGGTACGCGGACGCGCTCTCCACCGCCGACAACATCATGACCTTCCGTCTGGTGATGAAGCAGGTCGCGCTGGAGCAGGGCGTGCAGGCGACGTTCATGCCGAAGCCGTTCTCCGAGCACCCCGGCTCGGGCATGCACACCCACCTCTCCCTCTTCGAGGGCGACCGCAACGCCTTCTACGAGTCGGGAGCCGAGTACCAGCTGTCCAAGGTCGGCCGCTCCTTCATCGCCGGTCTGCTCACCCATGCCGCGGAGATCTCCGCAGTGACGAACCAATGGGTCAACTCCTACAAGCGCATCTGGGGCGGCTCCTCCCGCGCCGCGGGCGCCGGCGGCGAGGCCCCCTCGTACATCTGCTGGGGCCACAACAACCGCTCCGCGCTCATCCGTGTCCCGATGTACAAGCCCGGCAAGACCGGCTCCGCCCGCGTCGAGGTCCGCTCCATCGACTCCGGCGCCAACCCCTACCTGACGTACGCGGTGCTGCTCGCCGCGGGCCTCAAGGGCATAGAGGAGGGCTACGAACTCCCGGCCGGGGCCGACGACGACGTCTGGGCCCTGTCCGACGCCGAGCGCCGCGCGATGGGCATCGAGCCGCTGCCGCAGAACCTGGGCGAGGCGATCTCGCTGATGGAGAAGAGCGAACTGGTCGCCGAGACGCTCGGCGAGCACGTCTTCGACTTCTTCCTGCGCAACAAGAAGCAGGAGTGGGAGGAGTACCGCAGCGAGGTCACGGCCTTCGAGCTGAAGGCGCTGCTGCCGGTGCTGTAGCTCTAGTCGCGACGAAGGGCCGGCGGTCGCGGTGACCGCCGGTCCTTCGCCGTATCCCGTCTCAGTCGAACCGGCAGGCCATCTCGTCCAGGATCTCGTCGATCACCTCGGCGGGCTCCCGGGCCAGGTCCTCCTCGATCCACATGCGCATGGCGATCCGCAGCGAGGAGAGGAACGCCGCGGCCAGGACCCGGGGGCGGACCGGGTTCTCCGACGGACCCTGGCGGGACGCCACGGCCTCGGCCAAGTCCCGTTCCAGGGCTGCGTGGTTGGCGAGCTGCCGGGCGAGCAGCGAGGGGTGCTGCATCGCCAGCCTGGTCCGCAGGGCCCACTCGCGTTCCGGTGGTGCGACCCGTTCGGCGAACTGTGTCATGGCCGCCCGCAGTGCCGCCCATGCGGTCTCCTCGGCGGGCCGCTCGCGCACGGTCCGGACGAGATCCCTGATCTGCTGCTCCTCGCCGTGGAGGAGCGCGTCCTCCTTGCCCGTGAAGTAGTTGGAGAACGTTCTGCGGGAGATCCCGGCCGCGTCCGCGACGGCCTCCACCGTGACGTGGTCGAAGCCGTGCTCGACGGCCAGCCGCAATGTCGCCTCGTGTACGGCCTGCCTGGTGGCTTCCTTCTTGCGTTCCCGCAGTCCCACAGAGCTCTCCATGGGCTCATTATCTCCGTGCCGAGAATAATTGCGCAGTGGGCAAAATTGCTCGTACGTTGCCGCGACCCCGCTCTCGCCATCGTTGTGAGCCTCGCGGTCGGCATGGCGATAGGTGCGGTCTTCCTCGGTCAGTGCTTTACCCGAGCCACGGTGGCGGAACACGACTGGCAGTACCGGCGCCTCCCCGGACATCTCGTCAGGTGGCCTTCCGGCCGGGACACCATCCGAGGCCGCGACTGGGGTAATGTGACCCCTCCCAACACGGGGACCGACCAAGGAGGTGAGACCCATTACCGCTGTATCAGGCTGGGTGCTCACCCCTCACGATTGCGTGGTCGACCCGACATAATCGACTGCGGAGCGCCCATCGGCTTTCCCGAAAGGCTCCGCTTCATGTCGGTTTCCGCTTCACCGCTCGCCGTTTCCTCCATCGTCACCACACTCCGCGCCGCCGGCTGCGTATTCGCCGAGGACGAGGCGGAGTTGATCGTCTCCACGGCCGCCTGCCACGCCGAAATCGCGGCCATGGTAGAACGGCGGGCCGCCGGACTGCCCCTCGAACACGTCCTCGGCTGGGCCGAGTTCAGCGGTCTTCGGATCGCCGTGGACCCCGGCGTCTTCGTACCCCGTCGCCGCACCGAGTTCCTGGTCCGGCAGGCCGCCGCCCTCGCCGGGCCCGGGGCGGTCGTCGTCGACCTCTGCTGCGGTTCGGGAGCCCTCGGCGCGGCGCTCGCCGCAACGCTTGACCGGATCGAACTGCACGCCGCCGACGTCGAACCCGCAGCCGTACGGTGCGCCCGCCGCAACGTCGGTGACGCGGGCCGGGTGTACGAGGGCGACCTCTTCGATCCCCTCCCCGGCTCGTTGCGCGGCCGGGTGCAGATTCTGCTCGCCAATGTGCCGTACGTACCGACGGACGACGTCGAGCTGCTTCCCCCGGAGGCTCGCATCCACGAGCCGCGCGTCGCACTCGACGGGGGCAGCGACGGCCTCGACGTCCTGCGGCGGGTCACCGCCGATGCTCCGCGATGGCTGGCACCGGGCGGGCATCTGCTGGTCGAGACGAGCGAACGCCAGGCGGCACGGGCCGAGGAGACCGTCGCCCGCAGCGGCCTGATCCCGCGCGTGGTCACCTCCGACGAGCTGTACGCGACCGTCGTCATCGCGACCCGGCCGGGCTCTTTGGCCGCTTCCGGGGACTGAGAGCAGGATCCCGACGCCCGGTGCCGTACCGCCCCACCGGCCTTCGGGACCATCGGTACAGCCATTAACGCAGCCGGTCGACGGCTTGCGGCCACTGCGCGACCCGGACGCCGTCGACCTCGACGACGATGACGACGGCAACGACGAGTGAGCCCGGCACGGGGCGGCTTCGGCATGATGAGGGCCATGGACGACGTCGAGCTCACCGAGGACGGGACAAGCGCGTTGAACGTCCCGGACTCGGCGATGTGCGACACCGACGAGGACGAGTGAGCTGGGTACCGGCGGCCATGGAGGAGCTGATGCGGGGGCGACACGGCATTCCTGACTTCCACTCAGGGGCCCAGGGACGCGCTCAGCGAGGCAGCGTGACGAGCCCCATCTCATAGGCGGTGATCACGAGCTGGACCCGGTCCCGGGCGCCCAGTTTGGTGAACAGACGTGACACGTGCGACTTGGTGGTGGCCACCGTGATGAAGAGATCCTCCGCGATCTCGGTGTTCGACCGGCCGCGCCCGATGAGGGTCAGGACTTCCCGTTCTCGCTCGGTGATGCCCTCGACCGGCCGTGGGGAGCGCTGCGGGGCAGCTCCGGGGCGCCCGACGAAGTCGGCGATCAGTCGGCGCGTCACACCCGGCGCGATCAGTGCATCGCCGACGGCGACCACGCGGATCGCCGCGAGGATGTCGTTCAGCGCCATATCCTTGACCACGAAGCCGCTCGCGCCGGCCCGGAGCGCGCCGTAGACGTGGTCGTCTTCGTCGAAGGTGGTCAGGACGAGGACGCGGGTCGTTGCCGGGCCGGCGGTGATCAGGCGAGTGGCCTCGATCCCGTCCATCCCGGGCATCCGGATGTCCATTACCACGACGTCGGGGCCGACATCCCTGACCAGTTGGACTGCCTCAATGCCAGTGGCGGCTTCACCGACGACCTCCAGGTCGGGGTGATCGGCCATGATCATGCGCAGGCCGGACCGCACCAGGGGCTGGTCATCGGCGAGCAGGACACGTACGGGACTGTCGGTCATCGGGCCTCCACCGGAACTCCGACGGGTTCGGGCAGCGGCAGCCGGGCCGTCACCCGGAAGCCGCCCTCGGGACGCGGCCCGGCGCTGAGGTGGCCGTGCAGCAGGCCGACCCGCTCCCGCATACCTACGAGGCCGAAGCCGTGGGGCGAGCCGTTCTCGGTGGCGCCGCGCCCGTCGTCGACGACCTCCACGGACAGCTCCTCGTCCCCGTAGTCGATGGCCACCCGACAACGTCCGGTGCCCGCGTGGCGGACCACGTTGGTCAGCGCTTCCTGCACGATACGGTAGGCGGAGATGTCGATGTCGGCCGGCAAGGGACGCTGTTCCCCGCTGCGGCGCACGTCGACGCGTACCCCCGCGTCCGCCGTCGCCGTCGCCAGCCGTTCGACGTCCGCCAGACCCGGCGAGGGCGCGAGAGGTGCCTGCCCCGAGGCTGCCGCGTCCAGGTCGGCCTGACGGAGCGCCACCAGCGTGCGCCGAAGGCCCGACAGAGCGTCTCTGCTGGTGGCTTCGATGGCCCGCAGGGCTTCACCGGCCTCCGCAGGCCGTGTCTGGATGACCTGGCTCCCCGCCCCGGCCTGGATGGCGATGATGGCGATGCTGTGCGCGACCATGTCGTGCAGCTCCCGCGCGATCCGCAGTCGTTCTGCGGTCACGGCCTCGGCCACCTCCTGCGAACGCAGCGCCACCGCGTGCTCGCGGCGCTCGCGACTCAGCAGACCGACCATGCAGGATGCGGCCATCGCCAAGAGAGCGATCACGCCGTTGACGGTCAGGTTGTCCCCGTGGGCGAAGGCGCCGATGGCCAAGAGCTGAATGGCGAAAGATACGGCCGCGGCGACGATCGAAGCCCGCCGTGTGCAGGTGGCGACAGCGAAGCCCAGGACGAGGTCCACCGCCAGATACGACAGGAACTGGGTCTGATACCCCACAGCCATGTTCACGTGGACGGAGCTTGGAGTGCTCACCACCACGGCGGTGGATCCGAAGAGCGCCATGGCCAGAGCCAGCAGCGGCGTCCGTCGCAGCACACCGACGAGCAGGCTCACAGCCAGCATTGACCCGACAGCGTGGACCGTGCCCGAAGCCCGATTCGCACTCACCAGCAGAACCACCACCAAGAGGTAGAGGACACCCCCCACCCAAGCCATGGGCTTCGTTCTCGTCATCGGCGGTGCGCCCCTTCGAGAGGGAGGCCGCGATGCGAAAGGCGCGCAGGCAACAGGGTGGTCGGTGTGGCGTCCATGCCGCGAGACTAACCAGCCGCTGCCCGCGCGGCATCGGCCCGGGGACGTACGCCCGCGGGCTGACCCGGCCGCACGATTGCCACCCACGGCCCCATGACCGGACGGGGACCCTCCCGGCAGCGTTGTCCCTGTGATCGAAGTCAACGAACTCACCAAGCGCTACGGCAGCAAGACCGCCGTCGACCATCTGTCCTTCACCGTGCGGCCGGGCCAGGTCACCGGATTCCTCGGCCCCAACGGAGCCGGCAAGACCACCACCCTGCGGTTGATCCTCGGCCTGGACACACCCACCGTCGGCGCCGCCACCGTCAGCGGCGTCCCCTTCCACAGCCACCCACGCGGACTGCGGCACGTCGGCGCCCTCCTCGACGCCAACCAGGTCCACAGCGGACGCAGCGCCGTGGCCCACCTGTCCGCCCTGGCCCGCAGCAACGGCATCCCGCTGCGCCGGGTGGACGAAGTGCTGCAGGAGGTGGGGCTGGCCGAGGCGGCGACCCGCCGCATCGGTGGGTTCTCGCTCGGCATGAAGCAGCGGCTCGGGATCGCCGCCGCGCTGATCGGCGACCCGCCCGTGCTGATGTTCGACGAGCCGGTCAACGGCATGGACCCGGAGGGCGTGCTCTGGATGCGCCGCCTCTTCCGGCGCCTGGCCGCCGAGGGCCGCACGGTCTTCCTCTCCAGCCACCTGATGTCGGAGATGGAGAACACCGCCGACCAGCTCGTCGTCGTCGGCCGGGGCCGACTCATCGCCGCCGAGTCGGTGCGGGACTTCGCGGCCCGCAGCACCCGCCTCAGCATCGTGGTGGGTACGCCGCACGCCGCCGAGCTGGCAGCGGTGCTGACCGCCGCAGGCGCGTCGGTCGAGGTGGAGGGCTCGCCGGGCGCCGAGAAGCTCGCCGTGACCGGGCTGCCGGCAGACCGGATCGGAGTGCTCGCCTTCGAGAGCCGGATCCTGCTGAGCGAGCTGACCACCCGGACCGCCTCACTGGAGGAAGCCTTCATGGAACTCACCGCCGACAGCGTCGAATACCTGGCAGGACAACCCCGATGACCACACCCACCACCGTCCCCCCGACCACCTCGGCCGCGCCCGTCGCCGAGCCGCCCGCCCGCTTCCGCGACCTGCTCGCCTCCGAGTGGATCAAGATGCGGTCCCTGCGCTCGGCCCCGTGGACGCTCGCACTCACCACCCTGTTCGTCATCGGGTCCGCCGCCGTGGCGGCGCTGGCGGAATACAACAACCTGGGGAAAATGAGCCCGGACGCGAGGACCGACCAGGGGTTCCTGGTGTTCGACGCGTTCCCGCCGTCCGGCTACATGACGCTGATGCTCGTCGCCGGCAGCATCGGCGCCCTCACCGTCGTGAGCGAGTACAGCAGCGGCCTCATCCGCACCACCACTGTGGCTGTCCCCGCCCGCGGTGCGGTGGTGCTGGCCAAGGCGGTTGTCACCGCAGCGCTCTGCACCGCGGTCGGTACGGTCATCTCCACCGGTTCCTTCCTGGTCTCCCAAGCCATCCTGAACGGGCAGCAGGCCGGAGTCCCCCTCACTCACCCCGGAGTGTTCCGGGCGCTGGTGGCATCCGCGCTGCTGGCCCCGGTCTGCGCGCTGACCGGCCTTGGCCTCGGCGCCCTGATCAGGCACAGCGCCACCACCATGGTCACCAGCGTCTTCACGCTGCTGATGCTGCCGCCGATGTTCTCGCAGAGCGAGCGCTGGTCCGCCGCCGTCAGCCACGCGATGCCGTTCACCGCCTGGAAGCGCTTGGTCCAGAACTGGCCGCCGGATCCCGACTCCCTCGCGTTCACCGCCACCGTCCCCGGCTCCTGGGTCGTGTACGCGCTCTGGCCGCTGATCGCCGTCGTACTCGCTGTGGTCGTCGTGCGGCACCGCGATGTGTGAACGTGCCTCCGGAACGCGCATATGGTGCCTCGGAGGCACAGGGGCAAGGCTCCGGAAGCTGTCGCAGCCTCGATGAACGTCTCTCATAAATGAACATCTGTGAGAGTTCTGCGAGAGCCCCGGAAATGATCACGTTTCCGCAGGTCGCCGTTTGCGAAAGTCCTCTCGAAACCCGCACGTTGTGCGAGGCACCTCTGAGAGACTGCCGTCATGGATATGACGCCCGATCAGGCCGCACTTGCGGTAGAGCGTCACGACTGCCCGAACTGGGACGCGCCCGCCGGCAGCGCCTGCCGTACCAGGGGCGGTAGGACCGCCGCGAAGTACCACACCCCGCGCACAGCAGTACGGCGAGCCGGGGCCGCTCCACGGGCGTGAGGGCGAACGGCCCCGCCGATCAGCTGAACCGCCACCGCGTCTGGCTGTACGTGGTGCCCTTGCCGAAGCCGAAGGCCGTACGCGGTGCCACCTCGAACACCAACGCCACGTGGCCCGCGTGCCGGAACGTGCCGTCCTGGACGTCGAAGTGCCATTCGGGGCCGTACTTCGACTCCCAGGCCGCGGCCAGCCGGTTCAGCCGGTCTCCGCCCGTCACACGCTCCGCCCGGCCCTCGACCACCACGTCGATCCCCTCCGACAGGGTGTTGTTACCGGTGGTCAGTACCACTTCCGGGTTGGCGGCCAGATTCCGGCCCTTGCGTTCCGACGCGCCCGTGCTGAAGTGCAGCGCGTCCTCCGCCCACACCCCGATCAGCGGGGTGACATGCGGGCGGCCGTCCGGACGGACCGTGCTCAGCCAGTACATCTCCGCCCTGGTCAGAAGCTCCTTCGCCGCCGACCAGGGGCTGGCCGTCGCGCTCTCGTGGCTGTAGCGGGTATCCAGCTCGGCGAAGGGTTCAAATCCGGACATGCGGGCCTCCCGGTCGGGTCCTTGAAGCGATCGTGCCTCCGAAGTGCGGACGGCGCACCCGCTACGAACTCATCGGTGCGGGGCTAGGCTCGGAACGCTGGATGGTGTGTGGGCGGCGAGCAGGAGAGCACGGAATGACGACGGTGCCGGGGCGCAGGAGCAGTACGTTCACCCGACTGCTGCGGCACGGTTTCACCGACCCCTCCGCCGCGGAGCGGCTCCTCGACCTGCCCGAACTGTCGTCCGTACGCTCCGATCCGGTGCTGCTCGACGCCCTCGGGGCCACTGCCGACCCCGATCTGGCACTGCGCGGCGTCGTCCGGCTGGTGGAGGCCGAGGAGCCGGACGAGCGGCAGGTCCTCCTGGACACCCTCGTCACCGCCAAACCGCTGCGGGACCGGCTGCTCGGGGTGCTCGGGGCGTCCGAGGCGCTCGGTGACCATCTCGCCCGCCACCCCCGCGACTGGCATGCGCTCGTCACCTACGAGGCCACCGATCTGCACCCCGGGGTGGCCGAATTCGAGCAGGGGCTCGCCGGGGCCGACGACCCCGACTCGCTGCGCGTCGCCTACCGCCGGTGCCTGCTGGCCATAGCGGCCCGCGACGTGTGCGGTACGACGGACGTCGCCGAGGCCGCCGCCGAACTGGCCGATCTGGCCACGGCGACCCTGCGGGCGGCGCTCGCCATCGCCCGCACGGCCGCACCCTCCGACGCCGCCCAGTGCCGGCTCGCCGTCATCGCGATGGGCAAGTGCGGTGGGCACGAGCTGAACTATGTCTCCGACGTCGACGTCATCTTCGTCGCGGAACCCGTCGACGGCTACGAGGAGAGCGCAGCCGTACAGGCCGCCACCCGGCTGGCCGCGCACATGATGCGGATCTGCTCCGACACGACCGTCGAGGGCACCATCTGGCCCGTCGACGCCAACCTCCGTCCCGAGGGCCGCAACGGGCCCCTCGTACGGACGCTGTCCTCGCACCTCGCGTACTACCAGCGCTGGGCCAAGACCTGGGAGTTCCAGGCGCTTCTCAAGGCCCGGCCGGTGGCCGGCGATCCCGAACTGGGCGCGGAGTACGTCGAGGCCGTCTCGCCGCTCGTATGGCAGGCCGCGGACCGCGAGAATTTCGTCGCCGATGTACAGAAGATGCGCCGCCGAGTCGTCGACAACATCCCCGCCGACCGCGTCGACCGCGAGATCAAGCTCGGTCCCGGCGGGCTGCGGGACGTCGAATTCGCCGTACAGCTGCTCCAGCTGGTGCACGGCCGCAGCGACGCCACCCTGCACAGCGGCACCACGCTGGAGGCCCTTCGGGCGCTCGCCGCGGGCGGCTATGTGGGGCGGGTGGACGCCGCGCAACTGGACGACGCGTACCGCTTTCTGCGTGCAATGGAGCACCGGATCCAGCTCTACCGGCTGCGCCGCACCCATCTGGTCCCGGAGGACGACTCGGATCTGCGGCGGCTCGGGCGCTCCCTCGGGATGCGTACGGACCCGATCACCGAGCTCAACCAGGCATGGAAGCGACACGCCTCCGTGGTGCGGCGGCTGCACGAGAAGCTGTTCTACCGGCCGCTGCTCGACGCCGTCGCCCAGCTCGCGCCCGGCGAGACCCGGCTCAGCGCGAAGGCGGCCAAGCACCGGCTCGAAGCCCTCGGATACGCCGACCCGGCCGCCGCGCTGCGGCACCTGGAGGCGCTGTCGTCCGGGGTGACCCGCAAGGCCGCCATCCAGCGCACCCTGCTGCCGGTGCTGCTCGGCTGGTTCGCGGACTCCGCCGATCCGGACGCCGGGCTGCTCGGCTTCCGCAAGGTGTCCGACGCACTCGGCAAGACCCCCTGGTACCTGCGGCTGCTGCGGGACGAGGGCGCGGCCGCGGAGAACCTCGCCCGGGTGCTTTCGGCGGGCCGTCTCGCCCCCGACCTGCTGCTCCGTGCGCCCGAGGCGGTGGCGCTCCTCGGTGATCCGCAGGGGCTGAAGCCGCGCAGCCGGGAGCACCTGGAGCAGGAGGTGCTGGCCGCGGTGGGGCGCGCGGAGGGTGCCGAATCCGCCGTCGCCGTGGTCCGCGGGGTGCGCCGGCGCGAGCTGTTCCGGACCACGGCCGCGGACCTCATCGGCTCGTACGGTACGGAGGAGAGGCCCGCCGAGCAGGACCCGGGGGCCCTTGTCGACCGGGTCGGCAACGCTGTCACCGATCTCAACGCCGTCACGATCGCGGGCGCCCTGCGCGCCGCCGTGCGCGAACAGTGGGGGGACACCCTCCCCACCCGGTTCGCGGTCATCGGCATGGGCCGTTTCGGCGGACACGAGCTCGGATACGGCTCCGACGCCGATGTGCTGTTCGTCCACTCACCGCGCGAGGGCGTCGACGAGCAGGAGGCGGGCCGGGCCGCGAACCAGGTGGTGTCCGAGATGCGGAGACTGCTGCAACTGCCCACCACCGACCCGCCGTTGATCATCGACGCGGATCTGCGGCCGGAGGGCAAGAGCGGGCCGCTGGTGCGTACGCTGAGGTCGTACGAGGCCTACTACCGGCGGTGGTCGCTGGTCTGGGAGAGCCAGGCGCTGCTGCGCGCCGAGCCGATGGCCGGTGACGAGGAACTCGGTCGTGACTTCATCGAGTTGATCGATCCGCTGCGCTACCCGATGGAGGGCCTCGGGGAGGACGCGGTCCGCGAGATCCGCCGTCTGAAGGCCCGGATGGAGTCCGAACGGCTGCCGCGCGGCGCGGACCCGACGCTCCACACCAAGCTGGGGCGCGGCGGGCTGAGCGATGTCGAGTGGACGGTCCAGCTGATGCAGATGCAGCACGGCTGGGTGGAACCGGGGCTGCGGACGACCCGTACCCGCGAGGCGCTGGCCGCGGCGTGCGCGGCGGAGCTGATCTCGGTCGAGGACGCGCAGACGCTGGACGAGGCGTGGGTGCTGGCGACGCGGGTCCGCAATGCGGTGATGCTGGTGCGGGGGCGGCCGGGCGACACGTTTCCGTCGGGGCCGCGTGAACTCACGGCGGTGGGGCGGTACTTGGGGTACGAGCCGGGGCATGTCGGGGACATGCTGGACGACTACCGGCGGATTACGAGGCGGGCGCGGGCAGTGGTGGAGGAGCGGTTCTACGGCGCGTGAGGGGGGCCCGCTACGGCGCGGGGCCTTTCGGGGCTCCGCCCCGGAGCCCCGGTCCTCAAGCCCCGGACGGGTTGAAGAGATGTCCTCAGGGCCGGGCGGCTCGGTGCGTCCTCAAGCGCCGGACCGGCTGGAGGACGGCCTCAAGCGCCGGACCGGCTTGATGCGTCCTCCGCGTCCAGCCGTGCGCGGCAGTGTCCGATGAACGCGCCCAGCGCCAGTTCGAACGCCGCATCCGCCCGGCCCGTGCCCACCGCGGCCAGGGCCTCCGCGAGGCGGGGTGTCGTGATGTCGTCGGGGAGTTCCCACATGGCGGTGAGGTCCGTGCCGGTGGCCATCTCCAGGCCCCAGACGGGGTGGCTGTGCGCATCGACCAGGCCGGGCGTGGCTGGAGCACGCCGACTGCCACGGGGAGGGCACCGAGGCGTTCTGGCCGGACCCGGAGGCGTACACCGCTGCTGTTCACGATCTGCACCACGCCGGGGTGGGGACCGCCACGCACACCATCGGGGACGCGGCCGTGCGGCATGTGCTGGACACGGTGGAGGCGCTGGGGGAGAGCGGCCGGCTCCGCCACCGCATCGAGCACATCGAGACCGTGCCGCAGGGCCTGGCCGCCCGGTTCGCCTCGCTCGGGGTGATCGCCTCGATGCAGCCCACGCACACCGCGTACACCCGTGCCGACCACACCGACGAGTGGTCGAAACGCCTCGGCGACGAGCAGGCCGGCCGGGCCTGGCGCTGCCGGGACCTGCGCGATGCCGGGGCGTATCTGGCGCTGGGCTCGGACTGGCCGATCGCCCACTACGACGTACGGCAGGTGCTGGCCACGGCCCGGCTGCGGCGGCTGCCCGGGGCGTACGACACCGAGCCGGTCACCGCTGAGCAGGCGCTGACAGGGCTGATGGCGCTGGAGAGATGCACATCGCACGCGGCGGTCGCTGCCGGGGAGCAGGACGTGGCAGGGCGGATCGCCGTGGGATACCGGGCCGATCTGACGGCGCTCGGGGTGGACCCGGTGCTTGCCCCGGCGGACGAGGTGGGAGAGGCACCGGTGAGGGTCACGGTGTGCGGGGGGGCGTGTGGTGTACAGGGGGTGAGGTGGGGCGGGGCGGCGTGGGCGCCTGCGGCGGGCCTGTCCCCTGCCCGCCCCTTCCCGGCAGCGTCGATACGCGGCTCCGCCCCGGACCCCGGTCCTCAAACGCCGGACGGGCTTGAATTGCGTGCTGCCGCGTCCGTCGCCGGGCGTTGCGTCCGGATCGGTGTGCCCGCGGACAGGCCGGCCGGCCGCGACTTCCCCCGCGGCAGCGGAACCCGCTTCGGGAGGTGGTGCGGCAGCGAGCCGTACCACGCGTACGAGAGCGCGTAACCGAAGGCCAGACACGTCATGCCACCCAGCGCGTCCAGCCAGAAGTGGTTGGCGGTCGACACGATCACCAGCAGGGTGACCGCCGGGTAGAGCAGGCCCAGGATGCGCGCCCAGGGTGCGTAGGCCAGCGCGAAGATGGTCAGGCCGCACCAGAGCGACCAGCCGATGTGCATCGAGGGCATCGCCGCGTACTGGTTCGACATGTTCTTGAAGTTGCCCGAGGCCATCGATCCCCACGTCTGATGGACCAGGACGGTGTCGATGAAGTGACCGCCGTTCATCAGGCGGGGCGGTGCCAGTGGATACAAGTAGTAGCCGAGCAGTGCCACGGCCGTGGTCGCGAACAGGGCCAGACGGGCCGCCGCGTAACGGCCGGGGTGACGGTGGAACAGCCACACCAGCACACAGACGGTGACGATGAAGTGCAGTGTCGCGTAGTAGTAGTTCATCGACACGATCAGCCATGTCACGGAATTCACCGCATGGTTGACCGTCTGCTCCACGGCGATGCCCAGGTAGGTCTCGACCGACCAGATCCGGTCGGCATTGTGCAGGGCCTCGGCCTTCTGCTCGGGGACGGCGTTGCGCACCAGCGAGTACACCCAGTAACTGGCCGCAATCAGCAGGATTTCGAACCAGATGCGCGGCCGGCGAGGGGATCGCAGGGAACGCAGTCTCGCCGGGCCGCCGCCCTGCCACCCGGCGTTCTGCCGAGCGTTCGCCGTGGGGGCCGCCTCGTCCACGATGGGTGACGGGGTGGCCTCCGGTCGGCCTTCCTGTGACGTCACGCTCAATTCACCCATAGGCACAGAGTCTGCCAGAAATCTTCCCCCCGCCCGATCATCCTCCGATCGGTTCGGGGCTGCACATCTGACTGCTGGTACTGCGCGCTAGGAGTGGGCGTGCGATCCTGGAACAGCTCCGGCGTCGGAGGCCGGAGCGGGCCCGGGACCTGCGGCCGTTGAACCGCGAACGACCAGTTCGGGCATGAAGACGAACTCGCTGTGCGGAGCGGGTGTGCCGCCGATCTCCTCCAGGAGGGTGCGCACGGCGGCCTGGCCCATTGCCGTGACCGGCTGACGGATCGTGGTCAACGGCGGATCGGTGAACGCTATGAGCGGCGAATCGTCGTAACCGACCACGGACAGATCGCGCGGCACCTCCAGCGACAGCCGGCGAGCAGCCCTGATCGCGCCGAGCGCCATCATGTCGCTCGCGCACACCACCGCCGTGCAACCCCGCTCCATCAGCGCCGACGCGGCGGCCTGCCCGCCCTCCAGGGTGAACAGCGAGTGCTGGATCAGCTCCTCCACCTCGTCCGGGGCGAGGTTCAACTGCTCCTGCACGGTGGAACGGAAGCCCTCGATCTTGCGCAGGACCGGCACGAACCGCTTGGGCCCTACCGCCAGGCCGATCCGCTGATGGCCCAGCGACACGAGATGCGTCACCGCGAGCCGCATCGCGGCCCGGTCGTCCGGCGAGATGAACGGCGCCTGCACCTTGGGCGAGAAGCCGTTCACGAGGACGAACGGGACGCCCTGGGCGCGCAGTTGCTCGTAGCGCTGCATATCGGCCGAGGTGTCGGCGTGCAGCCCGGAGACGAAGATGATGCCCGAGACACCACGGTCGACCAGCATCTCGGTCAGCTCGTCCTCGGTGGAGCCGCCGGGGGTCTGGGTCGCCAGCACCGGGGTGTAGCCCTGCCGGGTCAGCGCCTGGCCGATGACCTGGGCCAGCGCCGGGAAGATGGGGTTCTCCAGCTCGGGCGTGATCAGCCCGACCAGTCCCGCGCTGCGCCTGCGCAGCCGTACGGGCCGTTCGTAGCCGAGGACGTCGAGCGCGGCGAGAACGGATTCACGGGTGGCCGCTGCAACACCGGGCTTGCCGTTCAGTACACGGCTGACCGTCGCTTCGCTGACCCCCGCCTGAGTTGCGATATCGGCAAGCCGTGCGGTCATGGAAGTGGACTGTACCGGGCGTATGTCGGATTGCCCACCATCCACAGGAATCGGACGACCGTACCTGTGGGGTGCTCCGGGGTGGGATCGCGGCAACATCTTGCAAGGTCTTGCGAGCCCGGATTGCGGATCGCAGTCAGATCGTCGCACTACGGGATCGAGGGCTGTGGCCTGCCACTGTCAGGGATCGACGGCTCGCGTCAAGAGGCTTGACGGCAACCGTGAGGACACGCGAATGTAACGATCGCCGACGCTTGCAGAAATCTTCCGCAAACTCTTTCGGCGTTCTTTCATCCTTGTTACGTTCACGTCGACCCGGCGCCGCGACGGAGCGGTACGGCAGTTGAAGGAGTTCAGATGCGACGTGGCATAACGGCCACCGCCCTGGTCGCGGCCCTGGCGCTTGCGGCGACCGCCTGCGGCAGCGACAGCGAGTCCGACGGCACGAGCAAGAGCTCGGGCGAGCTCTCCGGCACGGTGACGTGGTGGGACACCTCCACCGCGGGCAGCGAGGACAAGGTCTTCAAGAAGATCGCTGAGGACTTCACCAAGCAGCACCCGAAGGTCCACATCAAGTACGTCAACGTGCCCTTCGGCGACGCGCAGAACAAGTTCAAGAACGCGGCCCAGTCCGGCTCCGACGCACCCGACGTCATCCGCTCCGAGGTCGCCTGGACCCCCGAGTTCGCAGACCTCGGCTACCTGGCCCCGCTCGATGGCACCTCCGCGCTGAAGAGGCCGGACGACTTCCTGAAGCAGGCCGCCGCGTCCACCAAGTACAACGGCAAGACGTACGCGGTGCCGCAGGTCATCGACTCCATGGGCATCTTCTACAACAAGAAGATCTTCAAGGAGGCCGGCGTCGAGGTGCCCAAGACCGTCGACGAGCTGAAGACCGTCTCCAAGAAGATCAAGGACAAGACCGGCAAGACCGGTATGTACCTGCGCGGCGACGACGCGTACTGGTTCCTCTCCTTCCTGTACGGCGAGGGCGGCGACATGGTCGACGCCTCCACCAAGTCCGTCACCATCGACAACCCCGACGGCGTCAAGGCGATGAAGGTCGTCAAGGACCTCGTCGACTCCGGTGCGGCCAAGACCGATGCCACGGACGGCTGGGAGAACATGCAGGCGTCCTTCAAGGACGGCAAGGTCGCCATGATGATCAACGGCCCGTGGGCCGTCGCCGACACCTACGCCGGCAAGGAGTTCAAGGACAAGGCCAACCTGGGCATCGCCCCGGTCCCGGCCGGTTCCGCCGCGCAGGGCGCCCCGCAGGGCGGTCACAACCTGGCCGTCTACGCGGGCTCGAAGAACCTCGACGCCTCCTACGCGTTCGTCGACTACATGACGTCCGCCGACACCCAGGCCAAGGTCACCAAGGAGCTGAGCCTCCTGCCGACCCGTACCTCCGCCTACGCCAAGCAGGACGTCGTCGACAACGAGATCGTCGGCTTCTTCAAGCCCGTCGTCGAGACCGCCGTCGAGCGCCCCTGGATCCCGGAGACCGGCAGCCTCTTCGCGCCGCTCGTCACCGAGTACACCAAGGTCCTGACCGGCCAGACCACGCCGGAGAAGGCCGTCAAGACGACCGGCGACTCCTACCGCAAGCTCCTCAAGGGCTGGAAGTAACAGGAAGGCAGGCCGACTGATGGCTGTCCACACCAGCCAGTCGGTGGCGAAGGCCGCGGGCGACGACGTCGCCCGCGGCCGGAGCCGCGGTACTGGCACCCCCCCGCCGCCGAGCAGGCTCCGGCGGGCTCTGTCGACCCACTGGTATGCCTGGACCATGGTCGCCCCGGTCGTCGTCGTGATCGGCGTGATCATCGGCTATCCGCTGGTCCGCGGCATCTACCTGTCGATGACCGATGCCAATGAGCGCAACGTCGAGCGGTCCATCGGTGTCAACCACATGCCCGCCACGTACAAGTTCGTGGGCCTGGACAACTACGCCGACGCCCTCACCGGCGATCAGTTCCTCGGCACGCTCGGGTGGACCCTGGTGTGGACGGTCTCCTGTGTGGCCATCACCTTCTCCCTCGGCATGGCCCTCGCCAATATCCTCAACCGCAGGATCGCCGGACGCTCCGCGTACCGGATGGCGCTCATCCTGCCCTGGGCCATCCCCGGCTTCGTCTCCGTCTTCGCCTGGCGCTTCCTCTACAACGAGGACCGCGGGCTGCTCAACAAGATCCTCTCCGGTGGCGGAATCGACGCCGTCCCGTGGCTCAACGACCCCACCTGGGCCAAGCTCGCCGTCATCGCCGTCAACGTCTGGCTCGGTGTGCCGTTCATGATGGTCGCCCTGCTCGGCGGACTGCAGTCGATCCCCAGCGAGCAGTACGAGGCCGCGGAGATGGACGGCGCCACCGCCTGGCAGCGGTTCCGCCACATCACGCTGCCCGGACTGCGGCCGGTCTCCACCACGGTGATCCTGCTCTCCACCATCTGGACCTTCAACATGTTCCCGGTGATCTACCTGCTGACCCGCGGCGGACCCGGCGAAGCCACCCAGATCCTGGTCACCCAGGCGTACAAGTTCTCCTTCGAGATCAGCCCGCGCGACTTCGCGCAGTCCTCCACCTGGGGCGTGCTGATCCTCGTACTCCTGATGATCTTCGCCGCCGTTTACCGGCGAGTCCTGCGCACCCAGGGAGACGACTGGTGACCACCGCCCCCGCAACCACCGTTCCGGCGACCTCCGCACGGCACTCCGCGCGCAAGGTCCGGCTGCGCGGCGAGCGTTCGCCGATCGCCTCCGTCGGGCTGCACCTCACGCTCATCGTCGCGTCCGTGATCGCCGTCTTCCCCGTGCTGTGGGTCCTGCTCACCTCGCTGAAGCCCGCCGCGTACGCGACGACCACGGACTTCTTCAAAGAGACCACGTTCGAGAACTACACGAACCTGATCCGGGACACGAAGTTCCTCACCTGGTTCGGCAACTCCCTGCTCGTCGCGGGGCTCACCACGCTTCTCGGCGTCATCATCTCCGCCTCCACCGGCTATGCCGTCAGCCGCTTCCGCTTCCCCGGCAAGCGCGGGCTGATGTGGACGCTGCTGATCACCCAGATGTTCCCGGTCGCCGTCCTCATCGTGCCGATCTACAACATCATGGCCGGCATGGGGCTGCTGAATCAGCCCGCCGGCCTCGTCATCACCTACCTCACCATCTCGGTGCCGTTCTGTGCCTGGATGATGAAGGGCTTCTTCGACACCATCCCGCGCGAGATCGACGAGTCCGGGCAGGTCGACGGCCTCACCCCGTTCGGCACGTTCTGGCGGCTCATCCTGCCGCTCGCCAAGCCCGGCCTCGCCGTCACCGCGTTCTACTCCTTCATCACCGCGTGGGGCGAAGTGGCGTACGCCTCCGCCTTCATGGTCGGCGAGGACAACCTCACCCTCGCGGGCGGACTGCAGCTCTTCGTCAACCAGTACGGAGCCCAGTGGGGGCCGATGACCGCCGCGTCCGTGCTCATCGCGATACCCGCGGCCCTGGTCTTCCTCTTCGCCCAGCGCCATCTGGTCACCGGCATGTCCGCCGGAGCCGTCAAGGGCTGACGCAGCACGCCCCGTACGACCCGCACGCACCAAGTCACGGCGTCGCCGGAATCCCGACCCGGTCCCGGCGACGCCCCCCACCCAGACACCCCAGGGACGACATGACCCAGCACCTCGCTGCCCCCTCCATCGGCACGTCCGACGACGCTCCGGGCCACCGCACCGGCTGGTGGCAGGACGCGGTGATCTACCAGGTCTATCCGCGGAGCTTCGCCGACGGCAACGGCGACGGCATGGGCGATCTCGCAGGCGTACGGGACAGACTTCCGTACCTCAAGGACCTCGGCGTCGACGCGGTCTGGCTCAGCCCGTTCTACGCGTCCCCGCAGGCCGACGCGGGCTACGACGTCGCCGACTACCGTGCCATCGACCCGATGTTCGGCACCCTGCTGGATGCCGACGCGCTGATCCGGGACGCCCACGACCTGGGCCTGCGGATCATCGTGGACCTGGTGCCCAACCACTCCTCCGACCAGCACGAGTGGTTCAAGCGCGCCCTCGCCGAGGGCCCCGGCTCCGCGCTGCGCGAGCGCTACCACTTCCGCCCCGGCAAGGGCGCGGACGGCGAACTCCCGCCCAACGACTGGGAGTCCATCTTCGGCGGCCCCGCCTGGACCCGGACCACCGACCCGGACGGCACCCCCGGCGACTGGTACCTCCACCTCTTCGCGCCCGAGCAGCCCGACTTCAACTGGGAACACCCGGCCGTCGCCGACGAGTTCCGCTCGATCCTGCGCTTCTGGCTCGACATGGGTGTCGACGGCTTCCGGGTCGACGTCGCCCACGGCCTCGTCAAGGCCGAGGGCCTGCCCGACCTCGGCACCCACGATCAGCTCAAGCTGCTCGGCAACGACGTCATGCCGTTCTTCGACCAGGACGGGGTCCATGAGATCTACCGCTCCTGGCGCACCATCCTCGACGAGTACCCCGGCGAACGCATCGCCGTCGCAGAGGCCTGGACCCCCACAGTCGAGCGCACCGCCAACTATGTGCGCCCCGATGAGATGCACCAGGCGTTCAACTTCCAGTACCTGTCCACCGCCTGGGACGCCGCCGAGCTCCGCAAGGTCATCGACACCTCGCTGGACGCGATGCGTCCGGTCGGCGCCCCCACCACCTGGGTGCTCTCCAACCACGACGTGACCCGGCACACCACCCGGTTCGCCAACCCGCCCGGCCTCGGCACCCAGATCCGTGACGCCGGCGACCGCGAGCTGGGCCTGCGCCGGGCCCGCGCCGCCACCCTGCTGATGCTGGCGCTGCCCGGTTCCGCGTACGTCTACCAGGGCGAGGAGCTGGGCCTGCCCGACGTCACCGACCTGCCCGACGAGGCCCGTCAGGACCCGTCGTTCTTCCGCGCCGAGGGCCAGGACGGTTTCCGCGACGGCTGCCGGGTGCCGATCCCGTGGACGCGGACCGGCTCCTCGTACGGCTTCGGCAGCGGCGGCAGCTGGCTGCCCCAGCCCGACAGCTGGGGCGCGCTGAGCGTCGAGGCGCAGACCGGCGACGCGGGCTCCACGCTGGAGCTGTACCGGGCCGCGATCGCCGCCCGCCGGGTGCACCCGGGGCTCGGTGCCGGCACCGCGGTGGAGTGGCTCCAGGCCCCCGAGGGTCTGCTGATCTTCGCCCGCCCCGGATTCGTCTGCACCGTCAACACGACAGGCCGTCCGGTACGCATCCCCGTACGCGGCACCGTCCTGCTGTCCAGCACCCCGGTCGCCGCCGACGGCGCCGAGATCGAGCTGCCCGCGGACACCACGGTGTGGTGGACGGTGTGACCGTCCCCCTGCCCAGAGCGGGCGGTGCGCCGAGGCTCTCGGACATCGCCGGCCAGGCAGCGGTCAGCGAGGCGACCGTCAGCCGGGTGCTCAACGGGAAACCGGGCGTCGCGGACACCACGCGTCAGCGGGTGCTTGCCGCGCTGGACATCCTCGGCTACGAACGCCCCGTACGGCTGCGCCGGCGCAGCGCCGGGCTGATCGGACTGGTGACGCCCGAGCTCATCAACCCGATCTTCCCGGCGTTCGCGCAGTCCGTCGAACAGGTACTGGCCGGGCACGGTTACACCCCGGTGCTCTGCACCCAGCTGCCCGGCGGCGCCACCGAGGACGAACTCGTCGAGCAGCTCGTCGAACGGGGCGTCGGCGGGATCGTCTTCCTCTCCGGGCTGCACGCCGACATGTCGGCCGACCCGGCCAGGTACGCCGCGCTCACCGACCGCGGCGTGCCGTTCGTCCTGATCAATGGCTACAACGAACGGATCAGTGCCCCGTTCGTCTCACCCGACGACTCCGCCGCCGTACGGATGGCCGTCGGACACCTCGCCGATCTCGGGCACCGCAGGGTCGGCCTGGCCATCGGACCGCAGCGTTATGTGCCGTCCCGCCGCAAACGGGAGGGCTTCGTCGAGGCCGCCGTGAACCTGCTGGGCCTGGGCCGCGCCGAGGCCGAACTCCTCGTCCGTTCCACGCTGTTCAGCGTCGAGGGCGGCCAGGTCGCGGCCGGTGCGCTGCTCGACCAGGGGTGCACCGGCATCGTCTGCGGCAGCGACCTGATGGCGCTCGGCGTGGTGCGTGCGGCCCGGGAGCGCGGGCTCGACGTGCCGCGCGATGTGTCTGTGGTCGGCTTCGACGACTCGCAGCTGATCGCGTTCACCGATCCGCCGCTGACGACGGTGCGGCAGCCCGTACAGGCGATGGCGGCGGCCGCGGTGAGCGCCCTGCTGGAGGAGATCGGCGGCAGCCCCGTGCAGCGTACGGAGTATGTGTTCCAGCCGGAGCTGGTGGTACGGGGCTCCACCGCCGCGCTCCGCGGCGTCTGAGGCCCGGCCCGAAGGTGTCCGGGCGTACAGGAGAGGCACCGGGAGTCGGCCCTGAATGGGCCGGCGGGGAGTGAGCGACTCCGGGTGCCTCTCTTGTCCGTGACCGGCCCGGCCGGCCGGGCGCGTGGGGTCCGGGGTCACCGGAACCCCCGGCCGACCGGACCGGAGTCGGGAGAAACTTAACAGCGCTGCAATGTTTTGCGTAAGTCCTTGCAGAAAGAAATCTGCTGTATTTCGTGGATGTGAGCGGGTGGTGCCCAAAGGGTTGACCGAGGCTGGACGGGCTCGTACGGTCTCCACCGCGGCAAGGTTTGCATTCTTGCAGCAAGAACCTTCAGGAGCCTTGAGGGCAGGGCGCGTTGCCACGTGAGGCTGCACCGTCACCCGCATTTCCCCCACAGCAGGAGGAAACATGGCACGCAGACCACTGTCTGCAGCGCTCGCCCTGATAGCAGGGGCCGCCGCTCTCGTGGCCCCCACCACGACCGCCCAGGCCTCCACCCCGGGCGACAAGGACGTCACCGCCGTTCTCTTCGAGTGGAAGTTCGACTCCGTGGCCAAGGCGTGCACGGACTCCCTCGGCCCGGCCGGCTACGGCTACGTACAGGTCTCGCCGCCGCAGGAACACATCCAGGGCGGCCAGTGGTGGACCTCGTACCAGCCGGTCGGCTATCGGATCGCCGGACGGCTCGGTGACCGCGCCTCCTTCGCCAACATGGTCAGTACCTGTCACAGCGCGGGCGTCAAGGTCGTCGCCGACTCCGTCATCAACCACATGTCGGCGGGATCGGGCACCGGCACCGGCGGCTCCTCGTACACCAAGTACAACTACCCCGGCGTGTACTCCGCGGCCGACATGGACGACTGCACCGCGCAGATCAGCAACTACCAGGACCGGGCCAACGTCCAGAACTGCGAACTCGTCGGCCTCGCCGACCTGGACACCGGTGAGGACTACGTCCGCGGCAGGATCGCCGCATACCTTGACGATCTGCTCTCCCTCGGCGTCGACGGTTTCCGCATCGACGCCGCCAAGCACATGCCCGCGGCCGATCTCGCCAACATCAAGTCCCGGCTGAGCAACCCCGGCGTCTACTGGAAGCAGGAGGCGATCTACGGCGCGGGCGAGGCAGTCTCGCCCGACGAGTACACCGGCACGGGGGACGTCCAGGAGTTCCGCTACGCCCGCAGCCTCAAGCAGGTCTTCAACAACGAGAACCTCGCCCACCTGAAGAACTTCGGCGAGGGCTGGGGCTTCATGGCGTCGTCGAAGGCCGCGGTCTTCGTCGACAACCACGACACCGAGCGCGGCGGCGACACACTGAACTACAAGGACGGCGCCGACTACACCCTCGCCAGTGTCTTCATGCTGGCCTGGCCGTACGGCTCGCCCGACGTCCACTCCGGCTACGAGTGGACCGACAAGGACGCCGGTCCGCCCAACAGTGGCACGGTGAACGCCTGTTACAGCGACGGCTGGAAGTGCCAGCACGCCTGGCGCGAGATCTCCTCCATGGTCGGCTTCCGCAACACCGCACGAGGCGAGTCCGTCACCGACTGGTGGGACAACGGCGGCGACCAGATCGCGTTCGGCCGCGGCTCCAAGGCGTATGTCGCGATCAACCACGAGGCCTCCTCGCTGACCCGTACGTTCCACACGTCGCTGCCCGCCGGTGACTACTGCGACATCCAGTCCGGCAACGGCGTCACCGTCGACGGCTCCGGCCGGTTCACCGCGACGCTCGGCGCCGACACGGCCCTGGCGCTCCAGGTGAACGCCCGTACCTGCGCGGGCGGCGGCACCACGGACCCGGGCACCAGCACCTCCGGCGCCTCGTTCGGCGTCGGCGCCACCACGCAGCTGGGCCAGAACATCTACGTGACCGGCAACCAGGCCGCCCTCGGCAACTGGAACACCGGCAGTGCGCTGAAGCTCGACCCGGCCACGTACCCGGTCTGGAAGCTCGATGTGAACATGCCTGCCGGTACGTCGTTCGAGTACAAGTACCTCCGCAAGGACGCGAGCGGCAACGTCACCTGGGAGAGCGGCGCGAACCGCACGGCGACGGTGCCGTCCTCCGGCAAGGTCACGCTGACGAGCGACGTCTGGCGCAGCTGAACCCGGTGCCAGGGCCGGGGCGGCTGGCCATGTCGTCCCGGTCCGGGGGCTGAACCGGGGGCCGGTGCCGCATCGGGGCGTCTCCTCGGCTGCCGCAGGCGCCCCGACACCGTGGCGAACCGTCCTATTGCTGCGTCACCCTGCGGGGATCACCCCGATACGTCCCCTCCCGGCGCACCGCCGCCGTCACGTGGGTGTCCCGCCCCGCCACCCAGCCGGTCCGCCCACCCCGAGAACCCCACCCGCACACAAGGAGACCCCGCCCGTGTCCCGTTCCACCCTGAGACGGGGAGCCGTCGCCGCACTCAGCGCGGCGCTCCTCCCCGTCGTTCCGGCGGCATCCGCGTCCGCCGCGCCGAGACCTCCGGGCCCGCCCTCGGACGCCCGGCTGGCAGCCGAGCCCGCCCGTCACGATCTGACGCGTGAACAGTTCTACTTCGTCATGCCCGACCGGTTCGCCGACGGCGACACCTCCAACGACCGCGGCGGCCTCACCGGTTCCCGCCTGGAGACCGGCTACGACCCCACGGACAAGGGCTTCTACCAGGGCGGCGACCTCAAGGGCCTGACCGAGCGGCTCGACTACATCAAGGGTCTCGGCACCACCGCCATCTGGCTCGCCCCGATCTTCAAGAACCGCCCCGTGCAGGGCACCGGCAAGGACGCATCGGCCGGTTACCACGGCTACTGGATCACCGACTTCACCCAGGTCGACCCGCACTTCGGCACCAACGCCGACCTGTCGAAGCTGATCGACAAGGCTCACGGCAAGGGCATGAAGGTCTTCTTCGACGTCATCACCAACCACACCGCGGACACCGTCGACCACGCCGAGAAGGCCTACGGTTACCGGCCGAAGGGTGCCTACCCGTACCTCGACGAGGACGGCCGCCCGTTCGACGACAGCAAGGGCCTGGCGAAGGTGGACGCGGACTCGTTCCCGTACACACCGAAGAACACGGGGAACAAGGTCCCGGCCTGGCTCAACGACCCGACGATGTACCACAACCGCGGCGACTCGACCTACGCCGGTGAGTCCACCACGTACGGCGACTTCTCCGGCCTCGACGACCTGTGGACCGAGCGGCCCGAGGTCGTCTCCGGCATGGAGAAGATCTACGAGAAGTGGGTCCGGGACTTCGATATCGACGGCTTCCGGATCGACACCGTCAAACACGTCGACCTGGACTTCTGGACCCAGTGGGCGACCGCCCTGGACGCCTACGCCGCCGAGCACGGGCGCAAGGACTTCTTCATGTTCGGCGAGGTCTACTCCGCCGACACCGCCATCACCTCGCCCTACGTCACCCGGGGCCGGCTCGACGCGACGCTCGACTTCCCGTTCCAGGAAGCGGCACGCCAGTACGCCTCGCAGGGCGCCCCGGCCTCGAAACTCGCCGCCGTCTTCGGTGACGACTACCGGTACACCACCGACAAGGCCAACGCCTACGAGCAGGTCACCTTCCTCGGCAACCACGACATGGGACGCATCGGCTCGTTCCTGAAGCAGGACAACCCGAAGGCCGATGACGCGGAACTCGTCAAGCGTGCACGGCTCGCCAACGAGCTGATGTTCCTCAGCCGCGGCAACCCCGTCGTCTACTACGGCGACGAACAGGGCTTCACCGGCGCGGGCGGCGACAAGGACGCCCGCCAGACCATGTTCGCCTCGAAGGCCGCCGACTATCTCGACGACGACGAGCTGGGCACCGACCGCACCCACGCCTTCGACGCGTACGACACGAAGCACCCGCTCTACCGGAACATCGCCGCGCTCTCCGAGCTGACCAGGAAGAACCCGGCTCTGCGCAACGGCGTCCAGACCGAGCGCCACGCGGAAGGGTCCGTGTATGCCTTCTCCCGTACGGACCCCGAGCAGGCATACGAGTACGTCGTAGCCGCGAACAACGGCAGCGAGGCCACGACCGTCGAGCTTCCGACGGCCTCGGCAGGCATGAACTTCCGTACGATATACGGTGGTTCGGCCTCTATCCGTAGCGGCGCCGACAAGAAGCTCACCGTCACCGTGCCCGCCCTCTCCAGCATCGTGCTGCGCGCCGGGAAGCCCCTGGACACCCCGGCAGCCAAGCCCTCGATCACGCTGACGGCACCCGCCGCCGGGGCCACCGGCACCGTCGAGATCTCCGCGGATGTCGACGGCGGCTCCCTCGACCGGGTCGTCTTCGCAGCCCAGACCGGCAACGGCAAGTGGGTCACCCTCGGCTCCGCCGACCACGCCCCGTACAAGGTCACCCAGACCGTGGGCGACTCGGTTCCTGCCGGAACCCCCCTTCGGTACAAGGCGGTTGTCGTCGACCGGGCCGGCCGCACCGCGAGCGCCCTCGCGTCGACCACCGCGGGCCGGGCACCCGCCGCCGAGAAGCCCGTCGCAGTCGAGCGCGACTATGCCGTCGTCCACTACAAGCGCGCGGACGGCGACTACGACGGACGCCAGGTCAGGTCCGGCGACACGACAGCCGACTTCATCGGACGGGACGCCTACGGCGCCTTCGCCTGGATCAAGCTCGACGAGGGCACCACCTCGCTCCCGTACACCGTGGAGAAGTCCGGCACCCCCGACGGTCCCCAGCGCAGCATCGATCTCGCGAAGACCGGACAGGTCTGGATCGAGCAGGGCAAGGACGGCCAGGCCGACGAGGCCCCCGACGGCGCCTACCCGCCGCAGGACACCACAAAGGCAGTACTGCACTACTACCGGGCCGACGGCGACTACGACGGCTGGGGGCTGCACACCTGGACCGGTGCCAAGGACCCCACCGACTGGGCCAAGCCGCTCCAGCCGGTGAAGAAGGACGCCTCCGGCGTCACCTTCGAGGTGCCGCTCACCGACGGTGCCACCTCGCTCGGCTACATCCTGCACAAGGGCGACGAGAAGGACCTGCCGAGCGACCAGTCGCTCGACCTCGCCACCTACGGTCACGAGGTCTGGATGCTCGGCTCCACGCCCGGCTATCTGCTGCCGCAGGCCGGCGGCGTACCCACGCCCGACCTCACCAGGGCCGAGGCGCAGTGGATCGACTCCGACACCGTCGTGTGGAAGGTGAAGGCGACCGAAGCCACCAGCCAGCAGCTCGTCTACGCATCGGGCGGCGGCATCTTTGTCGTCGACGGGGCACTCTCCGACGAGGGGCGGTGGCTGCGGCTCGCACCGTCCGCGCTGACCGACGCGCAGAAGGCGAAGTACCCGCACCTCAAGGACTATCCGGCGTTCACCGTCGACGTCCGCGACCGGGACAGGGTGCGCGAGGCGCTGCGCGGCCAGCTGATCGCCACCCAGCGTGCCGCCAACGGTGCGCTGCTCGCCGCCACCGGCGTTCAGAGCGCGGGAGTGCTCGACGACCTCTACGGGAAGAACGCGGCCACCGCCTCGCTCGGCCCGGTCTTCGACCACGGCCGCCCCACGCTGTCCGTCTGGGCCCCCACCGTGCAGACCGTCGCCCTGGAACTCGACGGGAAGAGCGTCCCGATGCGGCGCGACGACCGCACCGGCGTCTGGTCCGTCACGGGCACCGCGAAGTGGACCGGCAAGCCGTACCGCTTCGTGGTGAAGGTGTGGGCGCCCACCGTGCAGAAGATCGTCACCAACAAGGTCACGGACCCGTACTCCACCGCATTGACCACGGACTCCGCGCGCAGCCTCGTGGTCGACCTCGACGACCCGGGCCTCGCACCGAAGGGCTGGTCCGGGCTGGAAAAGCCCGCCGCCGTCCCGCTGCGTGACGCCCGGATCCAGGAGCTGCACATCCGCGACTTCTCGATCGCGGACCGCACCTCGAAGCACCCCGGCGAATACCTCGCCTTCACCGACACCCGCTCCGACGGGATGAAGCACCTCGAACAGCTCGCGGATTCCGGTACCGGCTACGTCCATCTGCTGCCCGCCTTCGACATCGGCACCATTCCCGAGAAGAAGTCCGCCCAGCAGAAGCCGGCCTGCGATCTGTCCGTGTACGCCCCCGACTCCGAGGAGCAGCAGGCCTGCGTGGCGAAGACCGCGGCGCAGGACGGGTTCAACTGGGGCTACGACCCGCTGCACTACACCGTCCCGGAGGGTTCGTACGCCTCCGACCCGAACGGCACGCGGCGGACCGTCGAGTTCCGGCAGATGGTGCAGGGGCTGAACGGCGCGGGTCTGCGCACCGTCATGGACGTCGTCTACAACCACACCGTGGCCTCCGGCCAGGACGACAAGTCCGTGCTCGACCGGATCGTGCCCGGCTACTACCAGCGGCTGCTGGAGGACGGCACCGTCGCCACCTCCACCTGCTGCGCCAACACCGCACCCGAGAACACCATGATGGGCAAGCTCGTCGTGGACTCGGTCGTCACCTGGGCCAAGGAGTACAAGGTCGACGGCTTCCGCTTCGACCTGATGGGCCACCATCCCAAGGCCAACATCCTTGCCGTCCGCAAGGCGCTCGACGCGCTGACCGTGGCCAAGGACGGCGTCGACGGCAAGAAGATCATCCTGTACGGGGAGGGCTGGAACTTCGGCGAGATCGCCGACGACGCCCGCTTCGTCCAGGCCACCCAGAAGAACATGGCCGGCACCGGCATCGCCACCTTCTCCGACCGGTCCCGCGACGCCGTCCGCGGCGGCAGCCCATTCGACGAGGACCCGGGCGTGCAGGGCTTCGCCACCGGCCTCTACACCGACCCCAACACCTCGGCCGCCAATGGCACGAAGGCCGAACAGAAGGCCCGGCTGCTCCACTACCAGGACCTGATCAAGGTCGGCCTCACCGGCAACCTCGCCGGCTACACCTTCACCGACTCCTCCGGCAACACGGTCAAGGGGTCCGGCGTCGACTACAACGGCGCCCCGGCCGGATACGCGGCGGCCCCCGGTGACGCCCTCGCCTACGCGGACGCCCACGACAACGAGTCGCTGTACGACGCACTCGCGTTCAAGCTACCGGCGGGCACATCAGCGGCGGACCGGGCCCGTATGCAGGTCCTGGCGATGGCGACGGCCACCCTCTCGCAGGGGCCCTCGCTCTCCCAGGCGGGCACCGATCTGCTGCGCTCCAAGTCCCTGGACCGCAACTCGTACGACAGCGGCGACTGGTTCAACGCCCTGCACTGGGACTGCCGCGACGGCAACGGCTTCGGCCGCGGACTGCCCCCGGCCGCGGACAACGAGTCCAAGTGGTCCTATGCCAGGCCGCTGCTGACCGCGGCCGCGCTCAGCCCCGGCTGCGCACAGATCAACGGCGCGTCCGCCGCGTACCAGGACCTGCTCACCATCCGCTCCACGGAGAAGGACTTCGGCCTCTCCACCACCGAGCAGGTCCAGTCCGCCCTTTCCTTCCCGCTCTCCGGGAGGGACGAGACGCCGGGTGTGATCACCATGAGGCTCGGAAAGCTGGTGGTCGTCCTCAACGCGACCCCCGGCACCGAGACCCAGAAGATCGCCGGCCTGGCCGGACAGCAGTACGCCCTGCATCCCATTCAGGCTGCGGGCGCGGATTCTACCGTCAAAGAGTCGACGTACGAGAGGAGTTCGGGAAGCTTCACCGTCCCGGGACGCACGGTGGCGGTGTTTTCCCTGAGCTGAGCCGTACGGGACTACGTTGAGAGGCAGCAGCCGCCGGGGAGTGCCGCGACACCGCACTCCCGGGCGTGCCCTCCTACCCCCCGGCCGGTCCCGGCCCCTTTCCGGTACGCCAGGCGTCCTCCCATGCCTGCGCGGTACGGGAATCAGGGGCCGGGACCGGCCGGTCCACCTGTTTCGGCGACGGTGACCATGGCGAGCAACATCCCCGAGGAGACAACGAGCTTTGTCGGACGGAAAGCGGAACTTGCCAGGCTCGAACACAGCCTCGCCGCACACCGGCTGACCACACTCACCGGCACCGGCGGTGTCGGCAAGACCAGACTCGCGGTCCGCGCGGCCCGGCACGCGGCGGCCGGACACCGCGACGGCACATGGTGGGCGGATCTCTCACCGCTCCACGACGACGGACTGCTCATCGCGACCGTCTCCGACGCGGTCGGGCTCTGTGACCACACCCTGCGCATGCCCATCGACGCACTGTGCGAATGGCTCGTCGACAAGGAGCTGCTGCTGGTCCTCGACTCCTGCGAGCATCTGCGCTCCGCGTGCGCGCATCTGCTCGGCGAAATCCTCACCACGTCACCCGGCCTCACCGTGCTCGCCACCAGCCGGCAGCCCCTGGGCATCAAGGGCGAGCAGCTCGTCGAGGTGGAACCGTTGCCCATCGAGGGCGCGGCCGACGCACTGACCCTGTTCCGGGACCGGGCAGCCGCGGCGGCCCCGGGGCTCGCCCTCGACGCGCCGGGCAACGCCGAGGCCGCCGCCGAGATCTGCCGCCGCCTCGAAGGCATTCCGCTCGCCATCGAACTCGCGGCGGGAGCTCTCGGCCGGGACACCGTCGAACAGGTCGCCGTACGGATCGGCTCCCGCTTCGACGTACCGACCGACGAATCTCTCCAGCTGCCGCGCCACCGCACCCTGCGCACCGCCATCGGCTGGAGCCACGAGCTGTGCACACCCCTGGAACGGCTGCTCTGGGCCCGGCTGACCGTCCTGCGCGGCGACTTCGACGAGGCCGCGGCCCGGGAGGTCTGCGCCGAAGGGCCGCTCACCGAGGACGGTGTGACCGAGGCGCTGAACGGCCTGGTCGCCAAGTCGGTCGTCGGACGGGACGGCGTACGGCACCGCATGCTCGACACCATCCGCGAGTACGGACGGATGTGGCTCGCCGAGCTCGGCGAGGAACGGGCCGCCGCCGACCGCCACGCCGCCTGCTTCCTCAGCCTTTCACGCCACGCCCACGCGGGCTGGACCGGCGACGAACAGATCACCTGGTACCACCGCATCGCCGAGTCGCACGCAGACCTGTGTGCCGCCCTCGACCACCTGCTGGCCCATGACACCGGGGCCGCCCAGGAGATGGCGGGCCGGATCGGCTTCTTCTGGTGCTGCTGCGGTCATCTGCCGCAGACCCGCGAATACGCCCAGCGCGCCCTGGACGCCGGACCGGCCGAGGGCCCCCACCGCACCCGCGCCCTGTGGGTGCTGGGCATCACCGTCATGCTCCAGGGCGACTACCCGGCCGCCCGGCGCCTGGGCAGGGAGTGCACCAGAGCGGCGGCCCGCGACGGGACGGACGAGGGCATCCTTGCCGCCGCCTATCTGTGCGGCCTCACCCATCTGATGACCGGCCGCCCCGAGGCGAGCCTCCGCCAGGTCGACCGGGTACTGCGCACCACCGGAGCCGCCACCCCGCTCGAAACCGCCTACCGGCTGCGCTGCCACCTCATCACCGTCTTCGCCCTGACCAGCCTCGGCCGACTGGACGAGGCGGCGGAGGCGGCCATGATCCTGCGCGCGGCCTGCGAGGCCCAGGACGAGTGCTGGACCCGCAGTTACGTCGACTACCAACTCGCCCTGATCGCCCTGCTGCAGGGCGACGCAGAAGCCTCCGCCGCCCACGCCCGCTCGATGCTCGCGGGCAAGCACCGTCTCCGGGACAGCTTCGGCATCGCGCTCGGCCTGGACATTCTGGCCGCGGCGATCGCCGCCCAGGGCGCGGGCGCCCGCGCCGCCCGGGTGTACGGCACGGGACAGGTCTACTGGCGCATGGTCGGCCACCCGCAACGCGGCACCCCGGAACTGGGCCCCCTGCGCGAGGCCTGCGAACGCCAGGCCCGCGCGGCCGTCGGCGACGCCGCCTACCAACGCGCCTTCGAAAGGGGCCGCGCGGACAACGCGGAGGTGGGCCTCGCGGCCGCGCTCCAGGGCGAACCGCTCTAGTGCGATGCGCCGCACATCACACTAGGACCTGTCCGAGGACCTGAGAGCGCCAGGAGCACCCGGATCAAGAAACGAATCCTCTTGTGCGGTCATGCCGGTCAGCGTAAATGTGAGGTCCGACAACCGGCCGTACCCGCTGTACTCGCACCCAGGAGCGCATGATGCCGCAGATCACCGTCGACTACTCCGCCGAGCTCGACGACAGCTTCGACCGCCGCGGCTTCGCACTCGCCCTGCACCCGCTGGTCGCCGAGACGGTCACCACGAAGATCGCCGCCTGCAAGACCCGCTTCCGGCGCATCGAGGAATTCGTGGCGGGCGACGCGGCCACCGGCGACGCGGTCCTGAACGTTTCGATCGCCCTGCTGCCCGGCCGCAGCGAAGAGCTCAAGGCACAGCTGACCGATTCCGTACTGGAGCTGCTGGCCGCCCACCTCGAGCCCGTCGACGTCACCGTCCACGCGTCGGCGGAGACCCGCGATCTGGACCCGTCCTACCGCAAGCGCTGAGCCACGCAGCCGTTACGGCAGCCGCTGCACGGGAACGGCCGGCACGGCAGGCGCCAGAGCCAAGAGCCGGTTCAACAGCTCCCCGAACGGTCCGTCCGCCGGCTCCTGCGCGAAGACCCGCAACACGATGCCCGCCATCTCCGTGTTGTACGCGGCACTCACCGCGGCCAGCGCCGCGAAGTCGTGCACCAGCTGCAACTCCAGCTCCTCGCGCGGAATTCGCCGCCCGTCCAGCCAGATCAGCGCCGTCGACTCGGCCAGCGAAACCCACGACCGCACGACCAACTCCAGCCGCGCCGGGGGAGCTTCGACCCCCAGATGGGCCAGGATCTGCTCGTAGGCCGCCTGCCGCACCCCGTCGATCATCGCGTTCGCCGTCGACGATCCGACCGCGGGCCCGCCCCGCATCAGCGCCGAGAACCCCGGACCGTGCTCCTCGACAAAGTCGAAGAACCGTCCCATCACCCTCAACAGCCGTGCCCCGAGCGGCCCTTCACGCGGCTCCACGAACCGCGCCGCCAACTCGTCGGCCGCCCGCCGCAGCGCCGCCTCGTACAGGCTCTGCTTCCCCGGAAAGTAGTGATAGACCAACGGCCGCGAGATCCCCGCAGCGGCAGCGATCTCGTCGATCGACACCTCGTCCGGGGAGCGGTGACTGAACAACTCCAGCGCGACACCGATCAACTGCTGCCTGCGCTCCTCGACGCCCATCCTGCGCCGCACCCCGGTCGTCATGGTGGACAGGGTACCCAGTGGGGCGGTGGGGAGCAGACTTCGGCGGCCCGCCGCCCCCGTGCCTGGGCTCCGCCGTCATTCGGGAATGCGGCTGTACTGCTCAAGTGTCGCCTTACTGGTGGACGTATCCATGAGTCGCAGTTCCCACGGGCCGGTGTTGACGTCGAAGTCTTTCCCGAAGCCAACCCATTTCCCGGCCAGGCGGCGGCCGGTCGGCTCCGCCAGCAGTTGCAGCGCTCCGTGATATCTGGCGCCCTGGTAATAGCCGTTGGAGGCGGTCTGTTCGGTCCACGACCCTGTGATGACATTCTGGTCCAACGTCAGATCCAGCGTGAGCGGGCTGTTGTCGTTCGATGAGGCCCCTGGCAGGCTGCGGCCTGTGATCCGGTTTCCGTGCTGTACCAGGATCACGTAGTGCTTGCCCTCGTGTGCGGACTCACGGCCGGAAGAGAAGTATTCGTATCTCGACAGCCATACACCGGCATAGCTCCGGCCTGCGGACTGAGTCTTCATCTGCGGTCCTGGAACGGCGGGACCGACGCCGTGAGTTCCTGTCAGACCTTCCGGCTCCATGTCATGACCTCCCGCTCCGTCGTTGTGGACGCGGGCCATTGGGACGGGGAGCGTGAAACCCAGTTCCTCGATGGTGCGCCCGGTGAGGTATTCCAAGGCTCTTGCGTAGAGGGGCCGGGGCGAACGACTTACACCGGATTCCCAGCGCTGTACAAGCCGTTTGCTTGCGTCGTTGGGCTCCCGCAGCTCGTCGCCCACCCTGCGGAGAGCCTTGGCGAGGTCGTCCTGGCTCATTCGCAGACCGATGCGGACTGCGCGGAGAGCGTCGTTCGGCCCTGCAGCAGCGTTGCTCGTCATGTCAGCAGGCTAGACCCGACTCAGCTCCAATGACACCGATTTGACGCCCTCGGTATGTCTCTCTTGGGACGCCTTGTCTGCCGTCGCAGTGACTGGCGAATCTCTCGACCATGGGTGCCATGACCTCGATCAGGACGACGATGGACAGGCCCGTTCACCTCGGTGACCCGAGCGGCGAAAGAACACCTGCGGGCGACGCCCGCTGCGACGTGTGCAGGGCACTGCGGAGGCAGCGTGCGGATGCGCGAGACCGCGGTGATCGCTCCGCCGAAACCGACTGCAATGTGGAGTTGGCCGAGCACCCCGCACACAAGAGGCGGTGATCTGCGGTGTGCGCGGGTGGCCCGGTCTCGGCCAGGGACCCGCTTTCGGGCGGGATGGGCCATCACGTTCGGGGCGTGCCGGTGAGACAGGACTCACTCCTGCTCACTGCCCAGGAACGGTGTCTTCTCCCAGGCGAAGGAGACCTTGCGGGCCTTGAGCTGCGTGCGCTCCGACGCGACCGGCGCTGGCTGCGTGTTAGACATGTTGTCAATGTACTGATGGGTAAGCCGCGGGAACAGGGTCGCGCAGCGAATTCCTGACCCCCGGGTAAGGCCGGGCGTCAGCGCAGGGCGCCCACCCGACTGCCGTCCGTCAGCATCCCGTTCAGCCGTGCCCGGTCGCCCGCCCGGGCCGGTACGGCGAGGAGACGGCTGTCGGACCGCCCCTCCACCCCGCCCGAGGTGGTCAGCGAGGCGAACTGCTCGCTGCCTGCGGCCAGTACGTACCAGCGTCCGCCGTGCGACTTCCACAGCACCCCGGCCAGCACCCGCGGATCGCGCATCCCGCAGGCCGGTGTGTCCTCGGCCCGGGCCGCGACCGCCCCGGGCGGGCCGCCTGTTGCCACGGACGGTGCCGACGGGGCCTGGAACTGGGCGAGGACCCGGCTTCCGGTGCCGCGCCAGGTCTCCGCCCTGGTGCAGAGCCAGTGCGCGGAGCCGTTGTCCTCGGGCAGCAACTGCTCGGCGTACTGCCAGGAGTTCACCGACCGTACGCCGTGCGAACGGACCGAGGGCAGCAGGCAGGCGGTCCGCGCCCAGCTGTCCCGCTCCGCCCGCCCGGAGACATCGTGCGCCGCCGACGGCGGGCCCGACGTCAGCCGGGCGGGGGTCAGCTCGCCGAGGTCCGTCAGCAGACGCGTCGCCGAGCCGTCACGCAGCTCGATGGCATCCCAGGCGCGGCAGCTCCCGGGCGTCGCCGGGCTGGTCAGCGCGGCGGTCACGCCGTCGGGGGTGCGGCGCAGCGGCCGCGGGGCGCTGCCCGGCGCGAGCAGATTCCGTACGGAGACCGCATGCACCCAGGGCGCGGTGAGATAGCGGACCCGGTCGCGTGTACGGCCCGCGATCAGGGCGCCCGCCGAGGCCATGTCCGCACCGTCGACCCGGGCGAAGTCGAGCGCCACGCCCCCGGCCGGAGAGGCGTCACGCGGCTCCGCGTACCGCACGATGCGCAGCCCGTCGTAGAACAGCACCACCGTCGCCCGGTCCACCTCGCCCGCGTACAGCAGTTGCGGCACACCCATCGGCGGGCCGACAGGCGTCCTCGGAGTCGCCGACGCACGCACCACGCCGTCCGGATGCGCCCATACGGTGAGCGCCCGTCGCAGCAGCCGGGTGTCTCCGGCGCGGTCGCCACGGGTGGGCCAGGCGGTGAAATCGGTACGGGGCGAGCGCCGCCAGAACGTTGTCGACACCCGGTGCAACGCACCCGGATCCAGGGCCTGTTCGGCGGCGGCGTTACGGGTGTACGGCGATACGGGCGCAGTTCCGCGCCCCCGGTCGTCGCCTGCCCGGCCGTTGCCCGGCAGCCCCAGCAGCGCCCCGCACACCAGCAGCGCCGCGACGGCCGCCACCGCCGCCTTCGCGTGCTGCCGGCGGCGCAGCAGATCCGGTGGGCGGGCCTGGAGCGAACAGGCGTCGAACTCCGGGGAGCCGAGAAGCGCGTACGGCGCCGAAACACCCTCGGCCTCCGCGAGCGCCGCATGCGGGTCGGTCACCCCGGCAGCGGCGAGGGCCCGCCGCACCTCCGCATCGGGCAGCCGCTCCAGTCCGCGCAGCACACAGGCGGCGCGGGCGGGAGCGGAGAGGGCCGACAGTGCCTGGTCCAGGGCGAGTTCATCCGATCCGCCGGAATGCGGAAACAGCCGCAGCCCCCACACCAGCGGAAGGAGGGGTGCCACCCGGACGCGGCGCAGTGGACGGCCCGCCTCCAGCGCCCCATGCAGCACCCTCCCGCGGACGTACGCATAGGACGGATCCACCACCACCGCACCGGCGGACCTGCGTGGTGGTGGAACACGGCCCTCGGCCACACACCCTGCCCTGCGCCCCGACAGAAGCGCCCGCTGGGCCAGGGCGTGTGCCGTCAGAACACGGCGATGGCAGCCGAGGGACGGCGGCAGTACGAGATAGCCGAGCCGGACGAGTCGCGGATAGCGCTCGACGAGCGCGGCCCCGGCCTGCTTCACATCGGCCGGGGCGGCTGCGGAAGGTACCTCTGGCAGTGGGCGCACGTTCAACGGAACGAGCGAATCGTGCGATGGTCACCCCGGTGCGTTCATGTGCGATGCACCGGGTCACCCCCTCACGACAGCTGCCATCCGCTGAACTCGACAGTGCCGCGCAACCCGCTCCCGCCGTTCCTCGCGCGCGGGTCGCCCGTACGGCCCCGGCGTGCGGTCCGTTCAGTCGGTCGCGGAATTCGCGGGAAGCTCCATCCGTAGACCGGATGGAATGCCCAAGTCTCAGGCGAAGGCCGCCATTTGGGGGTCCAGTGGCGCCCCGGTCATCCGGTTGCCCAGCGTCGATATCGTGTACGCGCCGATGCCCAGGACCACTTCCAGTGCGTTGCGGGCGGTGTATCCGTGGGCCAGGAACGCCTGGAGTGTCTTGTCGTCGACGGCTCCGGACGTCGCGATCGCCGACAGGGTGAACTGTCGTACGGATTCGAGTCGTTCATCCGGCAGGGTGCGTGCCTCCGGCTCGCGCAGTGCTGCGATCAGCTCGGGATCCGCACCGAGTGCGGTGAGCTTCGCGGTATGCATCGCCACACAGACGTGGCAGTCGTTGCGGGTGGCCATCGTCATGATCAGGACCTCTCGGGAGAGCGGGTCCAGGGTGGAGGACTCGAAGATGGCGCTGATCTTCAGGAAGCCGTCGAGCAGCTCCGGTGATGCGGCGAGCCGGGCGACGGCGGCGGGCAGATAGCCCTGCTTCGTCGTCACCGCCTCCATGGTGCGGCGGGCGGCGGCGGGGGCGGATTCGAGGGTGTGGTCGGGGAACGCGGATGCGGGCATGGCTGACCTCTCCTGTGGATGCTCACACTAGAATCGACAACGTGATTGACGAAAAAGTAAACCAGATTGTCGAGTTTCGCAATGGCTGAGCGAGAGGTCGAGCCGGGAGCGCGGTCGTCCGCGGCCGGCGGGGCGGGCTTCGAACTGCCCCTGCTGCTGTTCGCCGGATTCCGTTCGATCATCGACGAGTTGCATCGTGAGCTGGCCGAGCACGGTCACCCCGACGTGCGGCCCGCGTACGGCTTCGCGCTCCAGGCCGTCGGCCGTGACGGTGCGACGGCCAGCGAGATCGGCCGACGGCTCGGGGTCTCCAAGCAGGCCGCCGGGAAGACCGTCGAGAAGCTCGAAGGTCTCGGGTACGTGGAGCGCGTCGACGATCCCCGGGACGGACGGCGCAAGCTGGTCCGGCTGACCGCGCGGGGCATCGACGTCCTGGTCAGATCGGCCGAGGGGTTCGACCGGCTGCGTGCCGAGTGGGTCCGGGTGCTCGGTGCCGATCGGGTGCGTGCGATGGAGGCCGATCTGCGTGCGATGGCGCCCGCGAGCGCATTCCGGCTCGATGCGGCGGGGTGGTTCAACGACTGAGGCGGCGTCGGGGTTGTGCTCGGGCCTTGCGTTCCGGCTTGGGCTTTATCGGCGAGAGGCAGGACGTATGTTGGGTGCACCCTTCCGGCAGGTCGCTCTTTGCGGCAACATGCGCACGTCGGTACCCAAGAGATCCGACCATCCTGGCCGCGCGACCCCCACCGGGGTCGCGCGGCCTTCCGGGCCCGAGGTGTGTGATTCAGCCCCGGTCCAGATAGGCGAGCACCGCGAGAACACGGCGGTTGTCGTCGTCGGACGGCGGCAGGCCGAGCTTCCCGAAGATGTTCGAGGTGTGCTTGGCCACCGCCCGCTCCGTGATCACCATATGCGAGGAGATCGCCGCGTTCGAACGGCCCTGTGCCATCAGCTCCATGACCTCCAGTTCACGCGGAGTCAGCCCGCCCATCGGCTTGTCCTGCGAGCGCCGCGACAGCAACTGCGAGATCACCTGCGGGTCCATCGCGGTGCCGCCCGCGGCGACCCTGCGTACCGCATCGATGAACTGCTCCGCGTCGAAGACCCGGTCCTTGAGCAGATAGCCGATGCCCCCGTTGCCGTCCGCCAGCAGCTCGCGCGCGTACAGCTGCTCCACATGCTGCGAGAGCACGAGCACCGGCAGCCCCGGCCTGGCCTGCCGGGCCGCCAGCGCGCACTGCAGGCCCTCGTCCGTGTGGGACGGTGGAAGCCGGACGTCGACGACCGCGACGTCCGGCGCCAACTCGTCCAGGGCCCGGGTCAGTTCGGGCCCGGTCTCCACAGCTGCCGCGATCTCGAAGTCGTATGCCTCCAGTAGGCGGACCAGCCCGTCGCGCAGCAGGAAGAGATCTTCGGCTAGGACAACTCGCAAGGGATCTCCATGGTCACCATGGTGGGACCGCCCGCGGGGCTGCTGACGGCCATGATGCCGTCGAATGTACCGAGTCGGCGTTCGATTCCGGTCAGGCCCGAGCCGGATCCGATCGCCGCACCGCCCCTGCCGTTGTCCGTGACGGAGACCCGCAGCATGGCGTCCGCGTGGTGGATGTCCACCCAGACGCGGTCGGCCCCCGAGTGCTTGGCGGCATTCGTCAGCGTCTCGCTCACCGCGAAGTACGCGGCCGACTCGATCGCGGCGTCCGCCCGGCCGCTCAGCTCCACCCGGACCTCCGACGCGAAGGGCAGCCGCAGCGCCAACGCCCTGACCGCGTCACCGAGTCCGCGTTCGGCGAGGACCGGCGGGTGGATGCCCCGGACCAGATCGCGCAGCTCCGTGAGGGCTTCGGCCGATGACTCGCGGGCCATGGCGAGGAGTTTCTTCGCCTGCGCCGGATCCTTCTCGATGAGCGCCTCCACGGTGCCCAGGTTCATGCCCATGGCGACCAGCCTGGCCTGCGCACCGTCGTGCAGGTCGCGCTCGATGCGCCGCAGTTCAAAGGCCGCGGTGTCCACGGCCTCGTGCCGGGTCTCGGTCAGGCGGTCGATGCGCCGGGCCAGCTCCTGCTCATGGGTGGGGGCCAGTACTGAACGGGCGATCACGAAGTGCAGCCGCAGCAGCCGTTCACTGACCAGCACGCCGGTCGCGAAGAGCACCACACCGAGCGCGGCGGCGGCAAGCCCCGTCGCCTGGCTGTCGACCGGAACGAACGCGTACCAGTAGCGGTCGTCGGTGAAGACCCGCCACAGGCCCGCCGCCAGGACGAAACCCTCCACCGGGTAGAGCAGCAGTGCGCCGGCCACGATCGACACCACATAGCCGGCCGTCATGTCGACCAGCAGCCACCGGATGTCCCGCCAGGTCGCCGGGTCCTTCAGCAGCAGCGTGGTCCGCTCCACCTGCCCGGTGAATCCGGTGCGCAGATCCTTCGGGAAGGGACGGTACGGGACCGGAATGCGGATATCGGACCAGGTGACCGCGAGCAGCCGGCGCCGGTTGGCGTGCTTGCGGACCAGCTCCAGTACGTACGGGGTGGTGACCAGGCCGATGCCCAGCGGGATGAAGGCGATGGAGAGCACCGTCCATACGAAGAGGGTGATCGACCCGGCCAGGCTGGCGATCGACAGCACGACTCCCCGCCCGGCGGCCAGCAGCGCCCCCCGTACCCGGGCCCGTATCGCGTTCATCTCGGTCCATCTCCCCTCGCCGGGCTTGCCGGGCCCTCGTGTCAGCCCCGGTCCGCACACAGTCTGACCCGTCGGGCGCAAGGGGCGTCAGCCGTTTCGCCACCTGGTGGAGGTGGTGCTGGGTACACCGTTCCTAGCCAGTGTGCATGAGTGAGTCCTGGACCCACTGACGCGTACTGGGCGCATCCCGAACGGTTTTGGATGCGCTGGGTTCCCGCTTTCGCGTCCCGTTCGGCGACGCATCTCCTGGGATGTGGTCCGTGGCGGGTGGGCGGGTTCCCTCACGCCCTCGGCTGCCCGGTCCGGCCTGGACGGTCCGATGCCCCGCACGATCGCTCCGGTCGTGTGGGGGCGGTGCCGTCCGACGCCGGACCGGGTATCCGAGGGCGCGTCGTCCGATCGCGATGCCGGCGGCATCGTGACGGGACATTCTGCGGTGCGGGGTGGCCAGTGGCTTCTGCCAGTGCTGGGCACCCCATATCGAGGTGTAGGCGGGGTCGACCGCGACGATGCTCAGGCCCTGTTCGGCGGCCATGGAGACGAGTCGGGCCTTGAGCTTGCCGGTCGGGATGCCGGAGATGAGCTGCCGGAACCGTTTCCGGCGGCCGTGCTTCTCGCGGGTTTTCTCGGTGGTGAAGTCGAGGTCCTCGATGGCGATCGCGGTGACACCGGCACTCTTGGCCCAGTTGATCAGGCGGGTCAGTGCGTGGCGGACCTGTGCGTCGCGGTGAGCGGCGGTGCCGGATAGGTCGTAGGGGAAACGGTGCGGGTCGCCGACGGGGTTGCCGTGCCGGTCGAGCCGGTAGGCGGCGAAGTGGTCGGCGTTGGTATCGGCGCCGATCACGCCCCGGGCGCGGGCAGTCTCCAGAGGGATGGTCCGGACGACGGGGCGTTGCCAGGAGGCGGTGAGGTACCAGCGGCTGCGGTCGGTGTCGAGGTGGATTCGGTAGGCGACGGCCCGGTTCGCGGTGATGCGGTCGGCCCACTCCTGACCCCGGTGCGCGAACGCCACGGTGGAGGTGAGCGTGTACCGACCGTGCTTGGCATTGGCCAGGTGCGAGAGCGGAACGGGTAGCTTGATCGACACTTCGCCGTCCGGGGTGACGCGGATCGTCTCGTTGCCGAACCGTTTCCCGGACTCGCCGTCGGCGGCGATGAACCAGCGCTCCGCCTCCCAGCGTTCCCGCCACTGCTCTTCGGTGAGGTGGGCGTCGGTGAGGTGGTGGCGGGTGTTCAGGAGGCGCTTGCCGCCCCGCACGACCCGGACCCGTCCGGCCTGCCAGTCGGCGACAGCAGCGTCATGCCGCGCCTCCAGCACCGCGAGACGGCGGGACTTGTGGAACCACTCGCTCTTGGAGCGGTAGCCACCGGCTGCCCGCTTGGTGCCCCTCTGCCCGATCGGGAGGGACAGGCGGTGCCGCACCGTCCTGATCCCGGCTTCCAGATTCCGGATGTGCGCTGCCTGACAACGGCGCGCCAGCGCCCACTGATCATGGGTGGCCTTGGTGATCGCACCCGCGATCCGCGACGACGACAGCGGCGTCAGGTCCCGCTTGCGCGACGCCCAGGTGTCCGCGCTGTGCTCCAGACCATCCGCACAGCGAACCTTGAGATCGCGCGAAGCCAGACGGCCCTGGTGCTCACCGACGGCCCGGAGGACCTTCTCGTCCTGGGGGGTGAGGTGCTTGAGGCGGTCCCGGATCGCCACCGCGCACGGCCCGGGCACCACGAAGGGCGCCGCCAACTCCCGCACACCACCCACCACAACACCCCCTCCGACGAGACCGGATACCCGCTACTCAGCCCAACGAGCACCAGCCGTCAAGGTCACCCATTCGGCCCCAGAACTTCCGTTCCCACCCCGCGGAGCCACCGACAGGACTCACCCCCACTCTCCTGGGGGCGAACACGCCATGAGGCGCAACCTCGCGGCACGCATCGGTGTGTGGAGCGCACACCACCGCAAAACCGCCATTCTCGGCTGGCTGCTCTTCATCGTGCTCACCACGGGCATCGGCGGCTGAAGGCTTCGCTGATCGGCTCGGGGGGTGTCGCGCGATCGAGGCATGGACGCCGCCCCCCGCCCTGGTCGTCCTGTTCGGACTCTCCACGGACTACCACGTGTTCGTGGCCTCCCGGGTCCGCGAGGCCCACGACCGGGGAATGCCCACCCGGGCCGCGATCGACGAGGTTGCACGGATGGTCCTGCTGCCCTCGGTGATGGCCCTGCTGGGCGAGCGGAACTGGCGCACCCCGTGCGCCCTGGCCCGGCTGCCGAGCCTGGAGCACGACGGGCCGGAGCGGGAGCCGGTGGGGTCCGGACGGCGTGGCTGACCGGGCCGGGCCGACCCGGTACATGGAGCGGCCCTGGTCCGGTGAGTACCGGACCAAAGCCGCTCCTCATGCCTTCCGACGCGTCAGGGCGTGTACTTGTACCCGACACGCCGCACCGTCTGGATCGACCGGCGGTGCTCGGCGCCCAGCTTGCGGCGCAGCCGGGCGACATGGACGTCCACGGTGCGTCCGTCGCCCACATGTCCGTAGCCCCAGACCGTGGTCACCAACTGGTCGCGGGTGTGCACCCGGTGCGGGTGCGCGACCAGATGGGCGAGCAGCTCGAACTCCAGGAAGGTGAGGTCGAGCGTCATCCCGTCCACCGCGGCGGTGCGCTGTACGGGGTCGATGCGCACCGGACCCGTGGTGGCCGGGTCCTCCACCGGTGTCGGCACCACGTACTGGGCGGCCGCAGCGGCAGCCGCGGTGATGGCCGGCTGCTGATCGGCCGGTACGAGCACCAGGTAGCCGATCATCGGCGGCCGGCCCGGCAGCGCCGGAACGGTGTGCTGGGGTGCGGGCAGCCAGGTGGCACCCGGCGGCAGGAACTCGGCCACATCGGCCAGCTGGACGACCTCATCGGGGTCGACGGCGCGCAGCCGGTGGCGGTTGGGGGAGAGGGAACGGGCGGAGGTGGTGGTCGCAGCGGTCGCCGAAGGCGCCGAGGTGGCAGCGGCTGCGGCGGAGAAGGTACGAGTGTTCGCCATGAGGGTCAGCTCTTTCGCGCGAAGGAGTCGTCGATGGACGGACTTGCTTGCGTGCGCGCGGACCGAAGGCCGGGTGAGCGGCTTTAGAGGGCCTGCGCGTTCAACGCGCGGCAACACACCCGGTCGAAGTCGTGGTGCTGACGGGACGGCCAGAACGGTTCGAGGTCGCTGCGACCTGTCGAGGTGTACTGGATGCTGGCCATGCCCCCATTGAACCAGAGAACGCGACGGCGCAGCAGGCCTCTCTCACTCGTCGATACGGACCGTTTGCGTTACGGTCCTCACCCCTGGCTGCCACAACCGATGAGCCGTCATCCGCCTCGCCCCTCCCACCTGGTCGGGTGGGCGCCCCCTCGTGCGGACGGCGGAACGGGATCAGACCTGGTCGGCCTTCTCCAGCGCGGTGCAGCAGGTGTCCACGATCAGCCGTGTGACGACGTACGGGTCGACGTTGGCGTTCGGGCGGCGGTCCTCGATGTAGCCCTTCTGGTCCTGCTCGACCTGCCACGGGATACGGACCGACGCGCCGCGGTCGGAGACGCCGTAGCTGTACTCGTTCCACGGGGCGGTCTCGTGCAGACCGGTCAGACGGTCGTCGATGCCCGCGCCGTAGTTCTTGACGTGGTCCATCGGCTTCGAGCCCTCGCCCAGGGACTCGCACGCGGTGATGATCGCGGCATAGCCCTCAGGTCCTTCGCGCATCGCCTTCGTGGAGAAGTTGGTGTGCGCACCCGCGCCGTTCCAGTCGCCCCTGACCGGCTTCGGGTCGAGGGTCGCGGAGACGTTGAAGTCCTCGGCGGTGCGGTACAGCAGCCAGCGGGCGATCCACAGCTGGTCGGAGACCTCCAGCGGGGACAGCGGGCCGACCTGGAACTCCCACTGGCCGGGCATGACCTCGGCGTTGATGCCGGAGAGGCCGAGGCCCGCCTCCAGGCAGTTGTCGAGGTGCTTCTCGACGATCTCGCGGCCGAAGATCTCGTCGGCGCCGACACCGCAGTAGTAGCCGCCCTGCGCGGCAGGGAAGCCGCCCTCGGGGAAACCGAGCGGGCGGTGGCCGTCGAAGAAGGTGTACTCCTGCTCGATGCCGAAGACCGGCTCCTGGCCGGCGAACCGTTCGGCCACCGGACGCAGCACGGCACGGGTGTTGGACTCGTGCGGCGTCATGTCGATGTTGAAGACCTCGCACAGGACGAGAACGTCGTCGCCGCCGCGGATCGGGTCCGGGCACGTGAAGACCGGCTTCAGTACCCGGTCGGAGGCGTGGCCCTCGGCCTGGTTGGTGCTCGAACCGTCGAAGCCCCAGATCGGCAGCTCCGCGACATCCTGCGACGGGCTTCCGGCCATGATCTTCGTCTTCGAACGGAGCTTGGCGGTCGGCTCGGTGCCGTCGATCCAGATGTACTCAGCCTTGAACGTCACGGAAGCCATCCTTTGCGGGTGCTGCGGTGCTGCGGTCCGGTCTATGCAGCGCAGCTTCGCAAGACGCGATTTCCCGTCCGTTGCCCGAATGTGAACCCCGTGTTACCGAGGTTTCCTGCGTGATGCGCGGGCCCTCGGCGACCCTTCATGCGCGGGCCCTGAGCAGCGACTCGAAACCGGCGGCACGGATCCGGCGCACCAGTTCCTCCTCGGTGGTGCCCAGCGCCACGGCCGCCTGCGCGAGCCGCCAGTCCGCGTCGGAGAGCCGGTGCAGCAGATGACCACGCCTGATCTGGGCCTCGGACAGCCGGAACGTCTTCAGATACGCGACCTGCCCCTTGTGATCGGTGATCGTCTCACCGATGTGCTGGCCCTCGCCATTGCGCAGGAACGGTGGCAGGAACCGCCACAGTGTGAACGAGCCCATCCGGTACACCCGGTCGAAGGCGTACGAGGTGTCCAGCAGCTCGCGCGCGAACAGGGTGTCGTGCGCCTCGGCCCACTCCCGCTCCTGCGCCCGCGCCGCCGCCCGAAGACCGGCGAGCGTCCGCAGCTGCGGTCCATCGGAAATCCGCGCCGCGAACTCCGCCACCGGTGCGCCGTACAGCGCGTACTGGTGGACCAGTTCGCCGTAGAGATCCTGTACGAGCGAAGGGTGCAGCAGACGGTAGTCGTCCGGGTGCGGCAGAACGAAGGCGGCGGCGAGCGCATCGGCCGCGTACACCATCACCCCGCACTGGCCGGGATGGATCTCGAAGGCCCGCAGCGCGTCGCCGAGCCCGCGCACCGACCACCCCATGTACGCGTCCTCGGCACGCGGCGAAAGCCCGTCGCGCAGTGCCTGCCGCGACCACTCCTCCCAGGCGACCGCGGGGCCACCGAAGTGCAGGGCGAGATAGCCCTCCATCGCGAGGTGCAGCGGCAGGAAGCGCAGCCGGTCGCCCGGCTGCCGCTTGGCCATGCGGTGGTGGCGGTTGCGCTGGAGCCGTGCGGTCCGGGGCGGCGGGTTCCCGGGCGAGGTGCCCGAGCCCAGTTGCGTACCGTACGCGGCGGACCGGGCGCCCTCGCCGGACCAGTCGGCGACGAAGCCGTGCGGGATGTACGAGGTGTAGTGCGTGCGCGGACCGACGTCCACGACGCCGTTCCCGTAACCCGTGTAGATCTCCCGGTGCAGCCGAAGCCCCTCGACCGGCTGCTCGCGCACCAGCGGCACCAGCCGGATGCCGCCCCACACCTGGGCGGGGCGGGTGGCGAGCCCGGCAAGTTCGAGCCTGTTCACGATGCGGCTCCCGCCTTCTGCGCACTCACGAAACGTGCCACCTGCCGGTCCAGATAGGCGTACAGGGCCGCCGGTCCCGTGCGTCCCTCGGCGAACTGTGCGATCTCCACCAGCGCCGGCAGGTCCTCCGCGTCCCTGATCCCGGCCGTGGGCACGCTCTGCGCGAGGCGCCGCACATCGAAACCGTCCGCGTCGTATACGGGGTTCATATGAACCACAGCAGTTCGCCGGTCCGGATCGAGCCGGGTCCGCCACACCCGCAGCACCTCGCCCGCGAGTCCGGGCGGTGCGTTGTCCCAGCCGTCCGAGACGATGACCAGCCGGTCCGGGCCGTGCTCCAAGGCGTCCAGTACGCGGGTGCCGAGCGGGGTCGGGCCCCAGGGCCTGACCAGCAGCGGATCGGTGCCGCCCGAGGTCCACAGCGGGATGTACGCGCCCGGCGCGGTCAGCGCCTCCAGCAGGAAGTGGCAGGCCAGCGCCACGGCCAGCGGACGGCGCCGCTTCTCGCCCGACCCGGACGACGAGTAGCTGTCGTCCAGCACGGCGGCGACCCGGCCCCAGCTCCCGGCGTGCGGGCCCGCCGCTCGGCGGGCGGCGGTCCGCAGGGCATGGGTCAGCTCCTTGCGGTGGAGCCCCCGCACCTCGAAGCCGAGCGACAGGACGTACAGGGCGAGCCGGGTCAGCGGCATCACCGTCAGGTCGGTATCCGTGGGCGGCCGCACATCGTTTCCGGCGCCGCGCTGCCCCTGGGTCCGCAGCCGCTCCAGGCGGGTCATCCGGGGCGCCATCCGCTCCAGGAACACCTCGCGCTTCATCCCGTGCCGGGAGGCGAAGCCCTCGGCGACGGTGAACGGCAGCTCGTCGACGGCGCCCTGCTCGTAATGGGCACGCCGCCACGCGTCGAGCAGCTGGTGCCGGTAGCGCGGCCGCCGCCCCGGCCGGAACAGGAAATCCCCGGTCTCGCCCGGCTCACCGGGCCCGTCGAACCGGAGATGGACATGGCGGGCGGCGGTCTTCAGACCGGCGCGGTACTTCACGGCGTCGTGCGCCGGATCCGGCCGGGCGGTCAGCCAGTCGCGCATGATCGCGCGGGTGCGCCGGTTGTTCACCTCGGCCCCGCGCAGCGCCCGGAACAGCCGGTACACGCGCTGTGGCGGCAGCTTCGCCAGCCGGGCGGCGATCAGCCGGCCCTCGGTGCGCTTCTCCTCTGCGGTCGCGTCGGCGGCGCTCTCCAGCAGGCCCTGGACGATGCGCACGGCGTTGTGGTCGTTGATGTCGAGGGCGAGCGCGGCGGCGTACACCCGGCGGTAGTTGACCCGTACGTACTCATGGAGGAAGTCCAGCGAAAGCCGCTGCTGATACGCCGTCGAGCGGAACTCACGCTGTCCGGTCGCGGTGATCGCCGCGTTGACGAAGAGAAGTACGTCCTCGGCCGCGACGAGGTCGGCACCGGTCCCGGTGCGAGTGGTCCCGGTGCTGGTCGCCATGGTTTCCCCCGTCGTGTCACGCGCCGCCGTAGGCAGGGGCGGAGCGCCGGCCGGGGAATGGGGGCGCGAACAGCGAAATCACTGCTTCATAGGCAAGTCCCGGAAGTCGCGCCGGAGTCCCGCGGCCGGCACCGCAAACGTAGCCAGTGAAGCCCACTCTCCGCCAACTCAATACGGGAGTGGTCCGGCGAACCCGGCAGACTTGCCCCATGACGACACTTCCCGCCACCCCCCTGCGCATCGGCCTCGTCGGTACGGGCCCCTGGGCCCGGAACACCCAGGCCCCAGCCCTCGCCGCCCACCCCGGCGTCGCACTGAGCGGCGTGTGGGGCCGACGCCCCGAGGCCGCGAACGCGCTGGCCGCCGCCCATGGCACCACGGCGCACACCGGTGAGGACGGCATCGACGAGCTGTTCGCCGCCAGCGATGCCATCGCGTTCGCCGTGCCGCCGGACGTCCAGGCCCCGCTCGCCGCCCGCGCCGCGGCCACCGGCCGCCATCTGCTGATGGACAAGCCGGTGGCGACCACCGTCGTCGGAGCCCGCGAGGTCGCCCGCGCCGTTGAGGAGACCGGGGTCGCGTCCGTCGTCTTCTGCACCCTGCGGTTCGCGGCCGAGACATCCGCCTGGATCGCCGAACAGGCCGCCCTGGACGGCTGGTTCACCGCTCGCGCCGAGTGGATCGGTGCGCTGTTCGCGCCCGGCACGACCAGCGAGTACGCCGCCTCGCCCTGGCGCCGCGAGAAGGGCGGCCTGTGGGACGTCGGCCCGCATGTCCTGTCGGTCCTGATCCCGGCACTGGGTGACGTGACACACCTGACCGCGGCCCGCGGTCCGTCCGACACCACTCACCTGATCCTCCGCCACACCTCCGGCGCATCCAGCACGGTGACGCTCGCACTGGGGGCCCCGGTGGGCGCGGTAGGCACGGAGATCGAACTCAAAGGCGAACAGGGAGTCGCCACACTGCCGCGGTGGGGCGACGCGGTCGGTTCCTTCCGGGCAGCGGTGGACGCACTGATCGATTCGGTGCGCACGGGAGAGCCGCACCCCTGCGACGTCCGGTTCGGACTACGCCTGACGGAACTGCTGGCCGAGGCGGAGAAGCAGGCGGGGGCGTAGGGAGGCGGGGCTCGGGGGCCGGGCCGGGAAGGTGGCGCGGCCCGTCCCCGTACGGGCTCCGCGGCTGCATCAACCGCGTCCGGAGCCGCAGCCAGGCCTCCACCTCGGCTCTCAGTGCCAAGTCCTGCCCACCCCGGTGCAGTTGCTCACCGGCGGCCATGGAGAGAGCAGTCGGTCCGAGTGGTGGACGGGGCAGGCTCACGGAGTGTCCCCTCTGCCGTTCCGGCAGTCAGGGAACGATGGTGACTGCCTGGTGCGCGGCGGACAGGAAGCGCCGGACCGCGGCCGTCTCGCTCTCGTCGAACTCGCGCAGCACGGCCACCGTGTCGTCGATCAGCGGCCCGAAGAAGGAACGTCCCAGCTCCACCGCCCGTGGCGTCACGCTCAGCAGCACCCGTCGCCGGTCACGAGGATCACGCGTGCGTTCGAGGTGACCCAGGCGCTCCAGACGGTCGATGACCGAGGTGGTGCCCGCCGAGTTGAGGCCGAGCTGGGCGCCGAGCCACCCGGCGGTGGCGTCCGTACCGGCCCGCTCGGCGTCCAGCAGGCAGATCAGGGCCCGCACATCGGTGGAGTGCATGCCGTGCCGGGCTGCGAATTCGGCCTGGCGCAGACCGAATTCGACCGTCACCTTGCGCAGCAGATGGACGATCTCCATTTCGGGGCCCTCGTCGATCACCCCGGTCCCTCCCTCTCGACCCGCCGATATTATCTCGCTGAGCGAGATAATATCGGAAGGCATCCGACCGGGGAGGCATCCCATGACCACCACCACGTCATTCCTCGCTGCGTACAACGGAGTCCTGGCGGCCAAGTGGCCGGCCGGCACACACAGCAGCCGGGTCCCCACCTCGTACGGCATCACCCACGTCAACAGTTGCGGCCCCGAGGATGCCCCGCCCCTGGTGCTGCTGGCCGGTGGCGGTTCCACCTCCACCGTCTGGTACGCGCAGGCCGCCCACCTGGGCCGCACCCATCGAGTCCATGCCGTCGACCTCATCGGTGACCCGGGTCGCAGCGTTGCGGGGTCGCGCCCGATCCGTACGGTGGAGGACCTGACGGCGTGGCTCGACGCGGTGGTGGACGGCTTGGGGGCAGGCGGCAGCGCGCTGTGCGGGCATTCGTACGGGGCCTGGATCGCTCTCCACTACGCCCTGCGCGCGCAGCCCCACCGCGTCCGGAAGCTGATCCTCCTCGACCCGACCCAGTGCTTCGCCGGCTTCCGGCCCGGCTATCTGCTGCACGCGCTGCCGATGCTGCTCCGCCCCGGAGCGAAACGGACGCGGACCTTCCTGGAGTGGGAGACGGGCCGCGCCGCGCTCGACCGGACGTGGCTGCGACTGCGCTACGCGGCAGCCGACTTCCCGTCCGTCCGTCCCGTCACCGGACCCCGCCCCGAACCCGAGGCCCTGGGCGCACTGGATGTGCCGACCCTGATCCTGCTTGCCGAATACAGCCGGGCCCATGACCCGGCCCGCGTCGCCGCCGCGGCGGCCCGGCTGCTTCCGCACGCGCAGACGGCGACGATTCCAGGCGCGACGCACCACACCCTGCCGTTGCACGAGCCGACGGCCGGCGAACTGAACCGCAGGATCGAGGACTTCCTGATGACCCGGTAACTCTCGCCGCGCGGGGTGCTCAGCGCTCCATGGCGTCCCGTACCGCCTCGTCCGTGCGCGCCACGACGGCGGTGCCGTCGTCCGCCGTGATGATCGGCCGCTGGATCAGCTTCGGATGCCCGGCGAGAGCCGAGATCCACCGCTCCCTCGAACCGGCCTCGCGCGGCCACTCCTTGAGCCCGAGTTCCTTCGCGTCCGCTTCCTGCGTCCGCGTGATGTCCCACGGCTCCAGCCCGAGCCGGTCGAGCACGGCCCGGATCTCGTCCGGCGACGGCACATCCTCCAGATAGCGGCGGACGGTGTACTCGGCGCCCTCCGCGTCGAGCAGTTGCACCGCGCTGCGGCACTTGGAACAGGCGGGATTGATCCAGATCTCCATGGGGCCAACGATACGGGAGGGACTGTGCGAAAGCCCTTCTGGCCAGCGGCGATTGTCAGTGGTGGGCCGTAAAATGGAGGTAGTTCGTGAGGGTTTCACGACCGTGCCAGGAGGTTGCCCATGGCCGTTGCCGCAGTCACGACCAAGCCGCTCCACAAGCCCCTGCAGAAGAAGCCGCTCCCCGCGGGCCGCCCCCGCGAGTGGTACGTCTCCCACAATCGCCGCCTGAAGGCCATGCGCCTGGCGATCGCCCTGCTCGACACGGGCGTCTACTACCCGTCGACCGCGACCAACGACAAGATACGTACGACTGCCGAGCGCATCGGCATCCACCCGCCGTCCGACACGACCTGCCGCATGGTCCGCGCCCTGATCCGCTACGGCCGCTGATGGTGACGGCCGGCGGCTGACGACCGACTGCTCCCGCACCCGAAGTCTGTGCCCCCGGAACCCCGGGGGCACAGGCGCGTACGACCGCACCCGGCTCAGAACCCGCTGCAGGTGTCAGTGGCAAAGGCCCCGGACGACGGGACCGTCCGGACGGTCCCGTCGTCCACCGTCACGGCGCAGGCGACCTTGCCACCCGACTTCCCGAGCGTGACGGCGAAGGAGCCGCCCCTCATGAAGCCCTTGGTCTTCAGGCTCCCCGTTCCACGGCAGCGTCCTCAGTCATGCCACCGGACTCGGCCGTCGCCCGGTGCGCCGCGACTCCACGGGGCAGCCGCTCCCTGACGTACGACGTTCGCGCCGACCCGGTCCATCACCCGTCCGGCGTGCACGGCATGCAGCCCCGCCCGCCGCCCCTTTGACTGGGGCGATGGGCCAGTACCGGGAGGCACGATGACGAGGAAAGCCGCAGGAGGTCTGTGGGCCGTACTGCTGACAACTGCCGTGATGTCGACGGCTGCCGCGTGTTCCGACGACGGCGGCAAGGCCTCCAGCACGGCGTCCAAGGCCGCGTCCGCCGCGGCGTCGGTGGCATCCAGGGGCTCCGACGTGGTGGCCTCAGCGACAGCCGCCGCAGGCGAGAAGCTGAAGGGCTTCAAGAACGGTGTGAACGCCAAGGGCGACGTCAGGCTGGGCACGCCGAACACCGGCCACGACGGCCGCGCCACCGCGAAGGTCACGGTGACGAACAGCGCCGACTCGGCGAAGTCGTACGCCGTGCAGATCAACTTCCGCGACCCGAGCGGTAACCTGCTCGACACGGTGGTGGTGACGGTCGATGACGTCGGCCCGAAGGCCTCCAAGGACGCCACGGCCCGCAGCAACCGCAAGCTGTCGGGCGACATCAAGGCCGACGTGGGAACCGCACTGCGACACTGATCGCAGATGCCGCTGCGGACGCGTACGTATCTCTGCCAGGCAGCCCCGTCAGCAGTGGTCGTTCTGCCGTTCCCTTGAGGCCGGCCTCCGAAGCGTGTACCACGGCGGAGCCTGCACCCGGTGAGGCCGGCAGGAAAGCGCCGTCAGCTTGTTCTCGGTGCCGGTGCCGGGCTGCGGGATCTCGAGAATGATGCGCCGATCCGAGCAGTCGTCGACAATGAGCGCGCTCTCCTCCAGCACCATACGACCGACGAAAGGATGGCGCACTTCCCGAGCAGTGGCATGGTGCCTTTCGATTTCGTGCTGCTGCCACCAATCACGGAATTCCGGGCTGTTCTTGCTCAGTTCGCTGACCAGTCCGGTGAACCACGGTTCGTGGACGTACAATCCGGTGGCCGCGCGGAACTTGGCCAGTACGGATCGGGCGCTCGGCTCCCAGTTCTGAATCAGTCCACGCATATAGCCGCCGAAGAACAGCCACAGCATGTGACGGTGTTCAGGTGGGATTTTGGCGAGATCGCCGTAGACATCGGTTCTTGCCTGGTTCCAGGCAAGAATGTTGAATCGGGGACCGAGAACGAATGCCGGATGCGGATGCTGGCTGTCCAGGATGCGCTGGAGAGCCGGAGACACACCGTCCGCGGGAACGCTCGCGCTGGAACGGGCGTCACTGTTCGCCAAGGCCAGGAGATAGTCGCGCTCATCGGCGCTGAGGCGAAGGGCTTCGGCCAGCGAATTGAGGACCTGGTCGGAGACCCGGATGTTCCGGCCCTGTTCGAGGCGGGTGTACCAGCAGGCGCTGATTCCCGCAAGGTCGGCGACGTCTTCCCGTCGCAGGCCCGGGGTTCGCCGCGATGCTCGTGACGGAAGGCCGACCTCTTCCGGCTGAAGGGCCAGCCGTCGTGTTTTGAGGAAGTCCGCGAGCTGCGCTCGCCGTTGGTCGCAATTCATCCGTTGTCCCCTCTGCTGGGCGACTGTTGCGGATGGTATTACCTGGTACCTCTACTCCCAGGATAGTCGGTTTCCGGAAGCGCGCTCTGCCACGTGCGAGGGTGCGGCCGGAAGCGTTCAGGGGCCTGCCGCCGCTCTACGCCGTTGGTGGGATCACGTTGCGAGAGCAAGCCGGGGAGTCGGCCCGGCGGTACTCGGATGCACAGGGCGTGGGGGACGGGGACGGCCTGTGCGGCAGGCTGCGACCAAGCCAAACACCACAAAGGGCCCGGCAGCGAGCTGCCGGGCCCTTTGTGTGAGGTTGAGGTCAGTGGTTCCCTCGCCCGCTCACAGGGTTATTCTGGTTCTGGTTCTGGTTCTGGTTCTGGTTCTGGTTGTGGTCCTGGTTCCTGTTTCGGTTCATGTTCTGGTTTTGGTTGTTCTGGTTTTCGTTCGGGTTCTGGTTCTGAGCGACCGGGAGCCCCGACCTCAGCTGCGCCAGCATCGCGGAGCAACCGTCGATGGATGCCACCTTGTTGTTGAACCCGAGAGTGTAATCCGCCACGAAACTCTGGCTCTTTCCGGTGTTTTCGCTGAAGTGGTCGGACTTCTGCCTGCACGACGCGGCGCCGTCGTTCGCCCCGGCGATGAGCGCCTGTTCCCTCTCGTCGGCGGTGCCCGGAACCGGTACGCCAGGAACCTCTGGCGATGTCGGGTTTGCCTTGACAACAAGGTTCACGCACCCCTGCTGGTTCGCTCCCTCTTGGGCGGTGACGGTCTCGTCGGCCTTGACTACCGCCACCGCGTTGACCACTCCACCGCCGTCAGCCGTCGCAGTGGTGATCGTGCGCTTCCCGCTGATGAAGGAGACCAGTTGCCCGGCGGTGTAACCGGATCCGGTTATTTTTGCGCTCTGGTTCGGATCTTCGCTTCCGGCGATCGAACAGGAGACTGCCGGAATGGTCGATGGCTGTGAAGCGGCCCCCGATGTCGCGCTCTTGCCAGGAGTTGCGGCGTGCGCCCCGGCGGAGATTCCGGGTGCCAGCGCCAGAGACGCACCCAGCGGGACGCCGAGCAGGGCGAGAATTCGCTTCTTTCCATGCATGAGATTCCCCTTTGTGATGGGTCCGTGCAAGGAAAAGCGTTGCATGGGGCCCGAGGGGCAACAAGAGACGGTTCATCCTAGGAGTGGCAGTGTCAGGTTTAATTCCGTGCGGTTGCGAATGCGGGGGAGATGTATGCGCGATTCGGTGACGGGAGACAAACGGTGAAGGCCGCCACCCGCACATGGGCGGCGGCCCTCACCGCTGTGGCTGGCGCCGGGACGAGCGAGGGCCGCCACCTCCGGAAGGAAGTGGCGGCCCTCACGTCACATCTGACGGCGATTCGGATCCCGGCGTGACCGGTACCACTCTTTAGAGGTCGAAGTACAGCTCGAACTCGTGCGGGTGCGGGCGCAGCTGGATCGGGGCGATCTCGTTGGTCCGCTTGTAGTCGATCCACGTCTCGATCAGGTCGGACGTGAAGACGCCGCCGGCCTGCAGGTACTCGTTGTCCGCCTCCAGCGCCTCCAGGACGGCCGGGAGGGAGGTCGGGACCTGCTGGACGTTCGCGTGCTCCTCGGGAGCCAGCTCGTACAGGTCCTTGTCGATCGGCTCGGCGGGCTCGATCTTGTTCTTGACGCCGTCGAGGCCGGCCATCAGCAGAGCGGAGAAGGCGAGGTACGGGTTGGACGACGGGTCCGGGGCGCGGAACTCGACGCGCTTGGCCTTCGGGTTCGAGCCCGTGATCGGGATACGCATGGCGGCCGAGCGGTTGCGCTGCGAGTACACCATGTTGACCGGGGCCTCGAAGCCGGGGACCAGGCGGTGGTACGAGTTCACCGTCGGGTTGGTGAAGGCCAGCAGCGACGGGGCGTGCTTGAGGATGCCGCCGATGTAGTAGCGGGCGATGTCCGAGAGGCCCGCGTAGCCCTGCTCGTCGTAGAACAGCGGGTCGCCGCCGGCCCACAGGGACTGGTGGACGTGCATGCCCGAGCCGTTGTCGCCGAAGATCGGCTTCGGCATGAAGGTCGCGGTCTTGCCGTTGCGCCAGGCGACGTTCTTCACGATGTACTTGAAGAGCATCAGGTCGTCGGCCGCGGCGAGCAGCGTGTTGAACTTGTAGTTGATCTCCGCCTGGCCGGCGGTGCCGACCTCGTGGTGCTGGCGCTCGATCTGAAGGCCGCTCTTCTCCAGCTCCAGGGACATCTCGGCACGCAGGTCGGCGAAGTGGTCGACCGGCGGGACCGGGAAGTAGCCGCCCTTGTAGCGGACCTTGTAGCCGCGGTTGTTCACTTCCGACCCGGTGTTCCAGGCACCGGCCTCGGAGTCGATGTGGTAGAAGCTCTCGTTCGCCGACGTCTGGAAGCGGACGTTGTCGAAGACGTAGAACTCTGCCTCGGGACCGAAGTACGCGGTGTCGGCGATGCCGGTGGAAGCGAGGTACGCCTCGGCCTTCTTGGCCACGTTCCGCGGGTCACGGCTGTACTGCTCGCCCGTGATCGGGTCGTGGATGAAGAAGTTGATGTTGACGGTCTTGTCACGGCGGAACGGGTCGACGCGGGCGGTCGACAGGTCCGCGCGCAGCGCCATGTCGGACTCGTGGATGGCCTGGAAGCCGCGGATCGACGAGCCGTCGAAGGCGAGCTCGTCAGCCGGTTCGAAGGTTGCCGCCGGTACGGTGACGTGCTGCATCACACCGGGCAGGTCGCAGAACCGGACATCGATGAACTTGACGTCTTCGTCGGCGATGTACTTCTTCGCGTCGTCGGCGTTCTGGAACATCCAACTCCTCCTACTCCCGGCCCGGGAGGGACGGGGTTGCAGCTCGTGGTGCGGCCAGTGCGGTGGCACACGCTGGACCCGACCATAGGCAGACCGGATTTCTCAAGCATGACCCATTTGTTTCGCAGAAGTTAACCGAGCCGGGCTCGAGCGGCACCTCGTGGCCGGTGCGGGGCCCTCGTCCCTGCCGGGTGGCAGCCCGCAGCGGCCCCCCGCCCGGCAGGGCGCGCGGGCGGGCGCAGTACCGTGGTCGGGTGGACAATAGGCAAGCAATCGGATCGTGGCTCTCCGGGCCGCGCGCGGCCGCCGAGGAGATGGGGGCCGACTTCGGCCACCGGGGCAAGCGGCTCGGCCTGCCCGAGCACGGGCCGGGATCCGTGGCGCCGCTCGGCCGGCGCTTCGGTGCGCTCTTCATCGACTGGGTCCTGTGCATGGTGATCGCATACGGGCTGTTCGCTCGCGGTGACCAGCAGGCGGCCGGGAACTGGGCGCTGGGCGTCTTTCTCGTGCTGAGTGTGCTCACCGTCGGGACCATCGGCTGCACGCCCGGCAAGCGACTCCTGGGCATCAGGGTCGTCGCCGAGAACGGCGGCCGGCTCACTTTCGGGCGGGCGATCGTCCGGAGTGTGCTGCTGTGCGTGGCGATTCCGGCGCTGGTCTGGGACCGCGACGGCCGCGGCCTGCACGACCGGCTGGCCCGCGCTGTTCAGGTGCGCATCTGAGCCGAGGACGGATACCGCAGACGGCATGAGAAGAGGGCGGGTTGCGAACCGAACCGGTTCGCAACCCGCCCTCTTCGTGCGTACAGCGGATATGTACGACGGAAGCGTCAGCGCATCTTTCCGCCGCGCGGCATCCGCATGCCCTTCGGCATCGGGCCCTTGGGCAGCGGCATGTTGCTCATCAGGTCGCCCATCGCGCGCAGCCGGTCATTGGCGGCCGTCACCTGCGGGCCGGTCAGGACGCGCGGCAGCTTCAGCATCTTGGTGCGCACCTTCTTGAGCGGCACCTGGCCCTCGTCGTTGCCGACGACGATGTCGTGCACCGGCACGTCGACCAGGATGCGCGCCATCTTCTTCTTCTCGGCCGCGAGCAACAGCTTCACCCGGTTCGGGTTGCCCTCGCCGACCAGGACGATGCCCGCCTTGCCCACGGCGCGGTGGACGACGTCCTGGCTGCGGTTCATCGCGACCGCAGGGGTCGTGGTCCAGCCACGGCCCACCCGGTCCAGCACTGCCGCCGCAGCGCCCGGCTGTCCCTCCATCTGCCCGAAGGCGGCGCGCTCGGCACGCCGTCCGAAGACGATCGCCATCGCGAGGAGGGCCAGCACGAAGCCCAGGATGCCCAGGTAGATCGGGTGGTCGATCAGAAAACCGACCGCGAGGAGGACACCGAAGGTGACGATTCCCACACCCGCGACGACAAGACCGATCTTGGAGTCGGTCCGCCGGGTCATCTTGTAGGTCAGGGCGATCTGCTTGAGCCGCCCCGCGTTCTCGGCGCTGTCCGCGCCTTCAGTGTTTGCCTTCCTCGCCATGTACGGAAGTTTACGTGGCTCAGGAACGGTGATCGGCCGCGGCCTCCAGTACGTACTCGGTCTCGACCCGGTCCTTGGCCCGGCGCCGGTCCTCCAGGACGGCTGTCCAGGCGTTGCGGCGGGCGGTGCGCTGGCCGCTGCTCAGCAGCAGCGACTCGACGGCACGGAGAGCATCGGTGACGGAAGGGATGGCGGTGGCGCGTACCGGCACGGCCTGCATCGTGGAAATCTCCTCGGAGCGGATGTGCGGACTGAGTTGCGTGGACTCAGCTGCCCGGGCCGATCTGCCCGGGACTGCGTTGCGCGAAGTGGGTGGCGTGCGCTGGGTGCGGGAAGCAGGGGTGGCAGCGGCCCGCAGAGTCGCTGCGCCGTTGCACCCAGCGTCATTGCTCGGTGTTACCAGCGCATGACCGGTCGGTCAAACACCAATGAAACCTTGATATGAGCGCAGCGCACGCCGACGCGGCCCATACGCGCCCCCGACCTGCGGGGAGCGTATGAGCCGCGTCGAATCAGCTATTACCGCCCGGTAGCTTCTTGTGCCCGGATTCACACAGTGGGCGCCGCCGCAACGACGCCGCGCCGCTCGATCGCCTGCTGGAAAAGACGGCCCGCGCGGTACGAGGAACGGACCAGCGGCCCGGACATCACGCCGGAGTAGCCGATCTCGTCGGCCTCCTCCTTCAGCTCCACGAACTCGTGCGGCTTCACCCAGCGCTCGACCGGGTGGTGGCGCACGGAGGGCCGCAGGTACTGCGTGATCGTGATGAGCTCGCAACCCGCGTCGTACAGATCCTGGAGCGCCTCGCTGACTTCCTCGCGGGTCTCGCCCATGCCGAGGATCAGGTTGGACTTGGTCACCAGGCCGGCCTCGCGGGCCCGCGTGATGACCTCCAGGGAGCGCTCGTAACGGAAACCGGGGCGGATCCGCTTGAAGATCCGCGGCACCGTCTCGACGTTGTGCGCGAGCACCTCGGGGCGCGAGGAGAAGACCTCGGCGAGCTGCTCGGGCACCGCGTTGAAGTCGGGGATCAGCAGCTCGACCTTGGTGCGGCCGGCCTCCCGGTCCGCGGTCAGCGCGTGGATCTGGCGCACGGTCTCCGCGTACAGCCAGGCACCGCCGTCCTCCAGGTCGTCGCGTGCGACGCCGGTGATGGTGGCGTAATTCAGGTCCATCGTGACGACGGACTCGCCGACCCTGCGGGGCTCGTCCCGGTCCAGCGCCTGCGGCTTGCCCGTGTCGATCTGGCAGAAGTCACAGCGCCGGGTGCACTGGTCGCCGCCGATGAGGAACGTGGCCTCACGGTCCTCCCAGCACTCGAAGATGTTGGGGCAGCCGGCCTCCTGGCACACCGTGTGCAGGCCCTCGCTCTTCACGAGCTTCTGCAACTGGTTGTACTCGGGGCCCATCTTCGCCCGGGTTTTGATCCACTCGGGCTTGCGCTCGATGGGGGTCTGGCTGTTCCGGACCTCAAGGCGCAGCATCTTGCGCCCGTCGGGTGCGACAGCGGACACTCCGGCACTCCCCTTTGCTTTCACTGCATTGGATTCTTCGGCGAACACCAGGGTACGCCCGTGGTTCAAACGGCTTTACGTCTGGCCAACCTGTGGCCGGCAGGGCCTATTCCCTGCCGGGTGTCCAGGCTGTCATGCCGTGGCCACGGCACCCGACGGGCGCTCGATGGTGCGCGGGGCGAGCTGCGCGTTCTCCAGGACGTCCTTGAGGTGCTTCTCGACGACCGGGAGCACCTCCGCGATTGCGATGTCGCGACCCAGTTCGTACGCGAGTGACGTGACGCCCGCGTCCCGGATGCCGCACGGCACGATGCGGTCGAACCAGGTGTTGTCCGGGTTCACATTGAGCGAGAAACCGTGCATGGTCACGCCCTTGGCCACCCGGATGCCGATCGCGGCCAGCTTGCGGTCCTCGCGGCGCTGCCCGGCGTTGGACGGGGCGTACTCGGGGCCGTTCAGCCGCGGGTCGAATTCCTCGTCCTGCAGCCGCGGGTCGAAGTCGAGGGAGAGGCCGCCGATCGACGGACGGTCCTCGACCGGGTCGCCGAGGACCCAGACCCCGCTGCGGCCCTCGACCCGGGAGGTCTCCAGCCCGAATTCGGCGGCGGTACGGATCAGCGCGTCCTCCAGCCGGCGGACATGCGCGACGACATCCACCGGGCGGGGCAGCTTCTGGATCGGGTAGCCGACCAGCTGCCCGGGACCGTGCCAGGTGATCTTCCCGCCGCGGTCCACATCGATGACCGGGGTGCCGTCCAGCGGGCGCTCACTGTCGGTCGTGCGCCGCCCCGCCGTGTAGACGGGCGGGTGTTCCAGCAGCAGACAGGTGTCCGGGACGGTGTCCTCGAATCTGGCCGCGTGCACCTCGCGCTGCTTCTGCCAGGCCTCCTGGTAGTCGACGGCTTCCTCGCCGAATCCCAGCCGGACGAACCGAAGCTCAGTCACGACAGATGCCTCCCTACTCGCGGTGCCGGGAGCCGGGGGTGCCCGGAGTCACGCCACCATGCACTGAATCAGCCCCGAGCCACTGTACGACCGGACTCCGGGCGGTGGCCCAGCAGGTCGTTCCCGTCAGCGCCACCCCCAATCCTCACACGATCGGATGAAAGTGAAGCGAAGGTGGCTGCGACCGCCGCAGAGGCCGCTAAATTCACGCCGTTCCATTAGGGCTGCCCGCCCGGCCCCGAAGGCAGGAGACCGTACAGCTGATGTCGGAACGACCTCCGCAGCGCACCCCCAACCGCCGACTCGCCTCGCTCATCACCGAGGCCGGCTTCTCCAACGCCGGCCTCGCCCGCAGGGTGGACCAACTCGGGCTGGAACACGGCCTCGACCTGCGGTACGACAAGACCTCCGTGACCCGCTGGCTGCGCGGCCAGCAGCCGCGCGGAACCACCCCCGCGCTGATCGCCGAGGTCTTCACCCGGCGGCTCGGGCGCCGCCTCTCCGCGCAGGACCTGGGCCTCGACTCATGTGCCCCTGTCTACGCGGGCCTGGAGTTCGCGGCCACGCCCGCCGAGGCGGTCGACATCGTCAGCGGACTGTGGCGGAAGGACTCGGGCAGCCAAGCGGAGCTGCGCAAGATCGCCTTCACCCCGGCCGGGCTCGTCGTCCCCAGCAGGGACTGGCTGATCGGCCGGGCCGATGAGTGGGTGGGACGGGGGAGCGAGTCTTCGCCCCCGGTGCCGGGCGGCGCCGGTGGTGCCCGTGCGGCTGGTGCGCTGGGCAGGTCCGTCGGGGCCTCTGGGGCTGCGGGGGCTGCAGGGGCCACTGAGGCTGGTGGTTCGGCGCGGCCCGGTGGTCCCGGCGGGGCTCGCGGGATCGGGGCACAAGGGTTGCACGGGGCGCACTGGCCCGGCGGCAGTGGGCACGGTGTGACGGGGGCGTCCGGCGTCAGTGGCCGCGGCGGGGCCCGTGGGCCCGTACCGTCCCGGCCTTCCGGGGCATCCGCGCCACCCGGGTCCCCCGCACCCTCGACCGCTCCCGCCTCCCTGGGAACAGGGCTGCCGGGCGCCCCCGGTGTCCCCCGGCAACGGCAGAGCGGCCGCGGCCCCGGCCAACGGGTCAGCAGCGGTGATGTCGCCGCCCTGCGGTCGGTCGGCGAACTCTTCCGTGCCCTCGACAACGCCTACGGCGGCGGCCACGCCCGGCAGGCCCTCGTCCGGTATCTGGAGCACGAGACGGAGCCGATGCTTCGCGGGACCTACGGGGAGGCCATCGGGCGCCGGCTCTTCTCCGCCGCCGCCGATCTGACCCGGCTGGCGGGCTGGACCTCGTACGACATCGCGGCCCACGGCCTGGCCCAGCGGTACTTCGTCCAGGCGCTGCGGCTCGCCCAGGCCGCGGGGGACCGTGCGTACGGCGCTTACGTCCTGATCACCATGAGCCGGCAGGCGGTCTACCTCGGGCACGGCAGGGAAGCCGTACAGCTGGCCCGCGTCGCCCAGCAGGGCATCGGTTCGTCGGCGCCGCCCGTCGTCCAGGCCCTGCTGCACGCCGTGGAGGCACGCGGTCACGGGGTGCTCGGCGAGGCGAGGCTCTGCACCGCCTCGCTGGCGCGGGCGGAACGCGCGCTGGAGACCGCCCGCTCCGGGGACGAGGTGCCGCACTGGGCGCGGTACTTCGACGAGGCCCAGCTCGCCGACGAGTTCGGCCACTGCCACCGGGATCTGCAGCAGTACCGGGCCGCGGCGCAGCACGCCGAGCGCTCCCTCCAGCTGCGCGCCCCGGCGTACGCCCGCAGCAGGCTGTTCTGCCGGGTGGTGCTGGCCTCGGCGCGGCTCGGGCTCGGTGAGCTCGACCAGGCGTGCGTGCTCGGCGCCGAGGCCGCCCAGCAGGCGGCGGAGATGCGGTCGGTACGGGCGACGGAGTACGTACGGGACTTCGAGCGCCGCCTTGAGCCGTACGGGGACGCGGCTGCGGTACGCGGATACCGGGACCGGGTCGCGGCCCTCGGGTGATCCCTCCCGCGTGACCACGGATGACTCCTCCGCGTGACTCCTGTGCGCGACAGAACGGGTGGTGGCCCGGACCGGAAGCGATCGGTCCGGGCCACCACCCGTTCGGCAGGGCTCGCTCAGTGCCCGCGCACCTCGACCTCCGCCAACGACAGCGGGTTGGTGCCGGAGGCCAGCTGCACGCGGACGTACCTGCCGGAGGTGCCCGCCGGGAGCTGCACGGTGGACGGCCGTCCGGCCTGGCCGGTGACATGCACCGCCGTCACACCGGGGGCGGTCCGTGCGTCGTCGAGTCCGTCGGCCGTGATCGGAGTGTCCGAGGTCAGGACCCAGAAGTCCTTCAGTCGGTCGGAGCAGCAGTCGGTGCGGTTCCAGATGTCGACTGCGGACAGTGACTTCGACGCGCCCAGATCGACCTGCCACCATGCCTGCGACGAGGGCTCCGCGGTGTGGGTCACCGAGCCCGACTCGAAGGAGCCGTCGGTGTTCCCGTCGACGGCGCGGGAGGCAGGGGCGTCCCACGCGGTGCTCTTCTGGGTGGCCGGCTTGTTCCGGGCGAGGTTCTCCATGGCCACCGTGACCTTGACCGCCGTGGTGGTCGTGAGACGGCCGTGGCGCAGGGTGATGTCCAGTGTGTACGTACCGGGGGCCGCGGAAGCGGGCGGCGTCACGGTGAACGGGACCTTCGCGTCCGCGCCCGGCGCCAGCGGGCTCACGCGGGTGGCCGCCGGGGTGACGGTCCAGCCCTCGGGTCCGGTGAGCCCGACCCTGGTTCCGGACGCGCGCGTGCGGGCGGTGTTGGTGAGGGTCAGGGTGCCGTCGGCGGCGCGTTTGGGGTTGAGTTCCTTCGGCAGTTCGGTCCTCGTGCGGACGAGGGTGTTCACGCCCGGGGTGGTGACCTTGAAGACGTACGCGCTCGTGCTCCTGGTGGCCGACGCCCCGTCCTTCGGCGTCTCGACGATCACGCGGCCTGCGGAGTCCTTGTGCCAGGGCAGTGCGCTGCCGTCCGAACCGAGCAGAGTGATACGGGAGTCGGCGGCGACGGGTGTGTCGGCGCCGAGGGTGAGTTCGGCGCCGGGCCACTCCAGCGCGGTCGCGTACAGCGTGCCGTCCTTCACCGTGTAGCGGATCTTGTCGTCTCCGGCCGGCTCCTCGGCGTGGTGCCAGTAGGTCGTTCCGTAGATCGCCTCGCCGTTGATCTTCAGCCAGGCTCCGATGTCGAGCAGTCGCTGCTGCTGGATCTCGGGGATGGTGCCGTCGGCGCGCGGGCCGATGTCGAGCAGCAGATTGCCGTTCTTGCTGACGATGTCGGTGAGCGAGTCGATCAGCTGGTCGGAGGTGAGGTGGTCCTCCTCGGGCTCGTTCTGGTTGTAGCCGTAGGAGTGCGCGATGCCCCGGCTCGCCTCCCACTTGTTCGGGTCGATGTCCGGCTTGACCGTGTACTCGGGTGTCTGGAAGTCGAGTTCCTTGCTGTCCAGCGCACCGGTCTCGATCTTGCAGCGGTTGGCGACCGCGACTTCCTTCGGGTGCGCCCGGTTCTTCGCGCGGTTGTAGTAGTCGGCGATGACGGGCGCGGTCTTCCAGTACGAGGCGGGTTTGTCCCACTGCCCGTCGCACCAGATGATGTCGGGATCGTACTGATCGACCAGCTCGTTCAGTTGCGGCACCATGTAGTCGCCGACGTAGTCCTTGACCGACGGGGCGCCGGTGTACGGGACTTCGGCGCCGGTGTACGGGTTGCGGACCGGGCTGCCGGTGTACGACGGGTTGTACCACTCGTACAACGAGTAGTAGAAGCCTGCCTTCAGCCGGCCGCCCTCGGTGTCCTTGCGCGCCGCCTTGAACAGGTCGCCCGCCAGGTCGCGCTTCGGACCGAGGTCCACGGTGTCGCGGCCGCTGACCTTGCTGTCGAACAGGGCGACGCCTTCATGGTGCTTGGAGGTCAGCACGAAGTATTTGGCACCGGCGTCCTTGAACAGCTTCACCCAGGCGTCCGGGTCGTACTTCTCGGCCTTCCACTGACCGATGAAGTCGTCGTAGTTCGCGGCCGTGCCGTAGGTGTCCTTCTGGTGGGTGTTGGTGGCGCTGCCCTTGCTGTTCATGTAGTTCCAGTACCACTCGGCGTAGCTGCCGCGCGGGCCCCAGGCGGGCACCGAATAGGCGCCCCAGTGGATGAAGATGCCGAACTTGTCGTCGTTGAACCACGTCGGCGTGGGGTGGCTGTTGAGGGACTCCACCGTCGGCTCGTAGTCCTTCGACGGGGGTTCGGGCGCGGCGGAGGCCGGGGTGGTCAGGAAGCCGGCGAGGGCCGCCAGAGCCGTCGCTCCGACGAGCCTGGTACGGGTACGGGCATGGGTGCGGGTGGGGGTCACTGCGGGTTCCCTTCGGGTCAGCGGTTGTCGTGCGCGTAGTCGGCCCGGACCTGTTCGGGGCTCAACGCCTCGTCCCAGGTGGTGACTTCGTCGAGATCTCCGCGCAGCCCGGCCTTCTCGGTGCCGATCGAGCGCAGCGGGAGCGGAATGGACGCGTCGACCGTGCCGACGCGCTCGCCGTTCGCATACAGGGTGGTGCGGCCCGGCTCGGCGACCCAGGTCAGCTGCACCCACTGGTTCAGCGGCAAGGTGTAGTCGAAGCTGTGGTCGGCTACGCCGTAGTGGGTGAAGCCGACCTTGCCGGTGCCCCACTGCTGGAGTTTGAGCGCGCCGGCCTTCGAACTGAGCAGCACTTGGTCACTGGTCCTGCCGGTCGTCCTGACCCAGCCGGAGACGGTCCATGGTTCGGCCAGGTCGAGGCCGCCGAAGCCCACCCCCTCGCGGTCGCTGTCGAAGCGCCAGGCCTGGCCGCGCACCCCGTCCGGGATGGGAGTGGGGTTGTTGATGATGTACGAGGTGCCGGGCAGGTTCCCCGCGGTGTCCTCGGCGAAGATCGTGTTGCCGGGGCTGCCGGCCCACGTCCAGCCGCTCGGGTACGAGGCCTGGTCGAAGGTCCAGTGGTGGCTCGGCCTGCCGTCGTCGACCCGGGGTGTCACCGGGTCGGGCCGCAGGCCGGGCGGGTCGCCGAGCCGGGCGACCAGTGTCCGGAAGTCCTGCGCGGTGTCCGGGGTGGCGGAGGCGTTCCAGGAGCGGTCCGCCATGATCGCGCGGCCCGTGGCCATCTGCTGCTCGAAGTAGCCGTCGTCGGCCCAGAAGTTGTAGTCGGCCCAGTTCATCAGACCGGACCCGAGGAGATCCGGTGCGGTGCTGGGCACCCAGGAGTCGTACATCCACGCCTCGTCCGGGTACAAGTGGTGATAGTTGTTCGGCGTGTCGTAGAACGGGCCGATGGCGATCTCGTCGTGGCCGGGGATGACGGGCTCGGTGCCGGTCCCCTCCCAGGTCAGGAACACCACGGGCGCGTGGACCTGCTGCTGGGGTGCGGCGAGGTGCTCGGAGCCGTTGTAGATCGCGGTGCGCTTGCCGTGCCCGGCGACGACGTCGTCGAGGGTGTTGATGTAGCCGTTCAGCAGGTCACCGAGGGTGCTGGTGTCCGGATCGGCGGCGAGATGGTTCTTGACACGGGGGCAGTTGGCGAGCTGGCCGGGCAACTCGTCGGCGCCGATGCTGAACAGCGGGGCGTCGAACCAGCCGGCGAACTCGTCGACGATCCGGCGGGTCGTCGCGACCGCCTTCTCGCTGGTGAGGTCGACCATCCAGTTCGGCGTGAGGTGCGAGTGGGTGTGTGCCTGGGTGCACGGTTCGGGGCCGTCACCGAAGCCGATTCCGAAGGCGTCGGTGATCACGGTCGCGTGTCCGGGCACGTCGATACCGGGCATCACCTGCACGTGATACCGGGCGGCGACACGCTTCAGCCGCTCGATGTCGGCGCGGTCGTAGCTGTGTGCGGGGTCCGCGAGTCCGGGGAACTCCGGGCTGAAGAGACGGAAACCCTCGGAGTCGGAGAACTGCAGGAACAGGGTGTTGAGCTTCTGGTCGGCCATCCGGCGGACCAGTTTCTCCAGGTACTCCGGCTGCCAGTACTTGCGGCCCGCGTCGAGCATGGTCATCCGGACCGGCTGGGCGGGACGGTCGGTGGAGCGGGCCTTCGGCACGGTCAGGTGACCGGGGGCGGTGCGCAGCAGTTGCAGGAGCGTGCGCGTCCCGTAGAACAGGCCGTGGGTGGAGGCGGCTTCGATGCGGACGGCGTCCGTGCTCTCGAACCGGTAGCCCTCCGCGCCCAGTGCCCCGTGCTCGGTGAGCGTCAGCACGATGTCGCCGGCCCGTGCGTGCCGGATGTCGCTGCTGACGGCCGGAGTGACCCCGCTGAGCTGGGCCACCTCCGTACGCAGCTGCTTGGCCAGGTCCTGCACGGACTGCCGTGCAGGGCCCGGGAGTTCGACCCGTCCGGCGGGGAGCGCGGTCGTGGACCGGGACCGGGGGTCCACCAGGATGCGGGTCCTCGCCGACAGCTCTGTGTGGCCGCCGAGGTCGGTCCACTGGATCGGTCTGGGAACAACGGGAGGCCCTGGGGCGGCCGTTGCGACGCTTGTGCTCGACGCGGGTTCGTTCGGAGGCTCGTTTGCCACCGCGACGGGAGAGACAGATCCGATGACTAGAGCTGTGAGGAGCGGCAGAACGGGCATGATTCGGCGCACTACGGTCTCCTGAAGTCCGGTTTCGCCAGGACCGTAGCGGTAGATGCAGTGCACGACAAGGGTGTTTGCGGGAGTGGTGTGGACCACTCCCGAAAACGGGAGGTGGGGCGATAGATCCGATCTGTGAGGAGAGTTGGGGGTTGGGATCGGCCTGACCGGGGCAGGATGCGCGCGGGCGGACTCAGGCCGCTTCGCGCAGCTCCGCCTCCAGGTGGCCGGGCCGGATGCCCAGATCGCCGAGGATGGCGTGCGCCGCGCGGCGGCCCGAGAACAGGGCGCCCTGCACCGTGCTCGTGTCCCGGTGGTCGCCGCACACGTACAGCCCGGCGAGCAGCCGGACCGGGCGGTGCAGATCGTGCGGGGGTGGCATCGCCGGGATCGCCTCCGGGTCGTGGTGGGCGGTCAGCAGTTCCCAGTCGTCCGTGGGGGTGCCGTACAGCGCGGCGAGATGGGCGCGGACCGACCGGTCGAGGTCGGGCGGCGGGGTGCCGAGCACCGTCGACGTGATCAGGGTCCGGCCGTTCGGGGCGCGCGACGGGTCGACCTCGCTCATCACGCAGGTGTGGGCGACCGGGCCCGAGCGGTCGGCGTCCAGCAGCAGCGCGGCGCCGGTCGGCGGGGGAACGGGAGCCGTGTGGTGCAGGACCGTCACCGGGTGGAAGGGCGGCACCCGCAGACCGGGGAGCAGCTCGGCCGCGGCGCTCGCGCCGGTGGCCAGCAGCAGGGAACGGCAGCCCAGTTCACCGTGTTCCTTGGTGCGTACGGAGGTGATGCCGGCGGCGGTGACATGGACCCCGGTCCGCACGGTGCCGGGCGGCAGGGCCGCCGCCAGCATCTCGGGCAGCGCGGCCGAGCCGCCGGACGGTACGCACAGTCGGCCGCGTGCGTAGCCGCGCAGGGCGAGATCGGCGCAGCGGCTCGATGTGGTGAGCCCGGGGTCGCTGAGCAGCGCCGTGAGCAGCGGGCGCAGAAAGCCGTTGACCGTACGGGACGGCAGGCCGCGGCTGGACAGGGCGGCGAGCGCGGTCTGTTCCGGCCGGGCCAGGATGCGGGACGCCGGGGTGGTGGCGAGCCGGGCCAGGGCGGCGCCGAGCCGGGCCTGGTCGATCGGCCCGCCCATCGGCGGGCGGGGGGCGCTCGCCAGGGCGCGTGCCGCCTTGAGTGCGCCCCGTGCGCTCCGTGTGTGCCGTACGTCGCCGGTCCGGTGCCGGTGCCCCTCGCTGTGGACGAGGACCCCCGGTGCGAAGTTCCTCAGCAGGAGCCCTTCGAGACCGGGCGCGGTGCGCAGTTCCGGATACGAGGTGCTGAGGAGCGGGCCGATGTGGTCGAGCCGGAACCCGTCCACCTCCTCGGTGGTCATCCGGCCGCCGACGCGTGGGCCGGCCTCCAGAACGCTGACGCTGACCCCTGCACTGGTCAATTGATGGGCGGCTGACAGGCCGGCGATCCCGGCACCGATGATGACGACGTCCGCGTGGTGTGCCGTGCTGAGCACGTGCCCCTCCCCGAGTCGGCGCAACTGCTGGGAGGCTCTTGCCCCCAACAGGCCCCCGGAATGCCCGAGTTCGCCACGAGGCTAGGAGGGGGCCGGTTCGGGCACAGTCGCGCGCGGCCCGGGGCACCGTTGCACGGGGTCGCACATCCGTGTGATTCGACCGTTCGTGGTCAGCGCAGCGCCGCGCGAATGGCGCCGTCGATACCGGGGAAGGCGAAGGTGAACCCCGAGTCCAGCAGCCGTGCGGGCAGCACCCGTTGGCTGCCCAGCACGTCCTTCGCGAAGTCCCCGAGGGCGATCCGGAGCGCGGGTGCCGGGACGGTGAACAGTGTCGGACGGCGCAGCACGCGCCCCATTGCGGCTGTCACCTCGCCGTTGGTCACGGGGCCGGGGCCGGTCAGGTTCACCGGTCCGGACAGCGACTGCGTGTCGAGGAGGTGTCGCAGGGCCGCGATGTGGTCGTGCAGTGCGATGAAGCTCCAGTACTGGCGCCCGTTGCCGAGCCGTCCGCCGAGCCCCGCCCGGAACAGTGGGAACAGCCGCCCCCAGGCCCCGCCCTCCCGGGCGACGACCAGACCCGTGCGCGCGTACACCGTCCGGATGCCTGCCGCTTCCGCCGGGGCCGCGGCAGCCTCCCAGTCCACGCAGACGGACGGCAGGAAGCCCGTGCCGTGCGGCGCGCTCTCGTCGACCGCGCGGTCCCCGGTGTCGCCGTAGTAGCCGATGGCCGACCCGCACAGCAGCACCTTCGGCCGTACACCGAGAGAGGCCACCGCCTCGGCGATCGCCGCTGTGCCCAGCACCCGGCTGTCCCGGATCTCCCGCTTGTACTCCTCCGTCCAGCGGTGGTCGCCGACCCCGGCGCCGGCGAGATGGACGACGGCGTCGCAGCCGACCAGGCCCGCTCCGTCGACGTAACCCCTCTTCGGGTCCCACTCGACCTCGTCCCCGGCGCGCGCCGGGTGCCGGACCAGGCGCACGACCTCGTGCCCGTCGGCCCGCAGCGAGCGCACCAGCGCGGCTCCGATGAGTCCGGTGGATCCGGTGACAGCGATACGGGAGTACACCATGGCCCCATCCTGCCGCAGCGGCACAGGGGGCGCCTCGCCCGTATCACTCGTCACGCCCGAATCACTCGAACAGCAGTTGCAGGGCGACATCCCGGTAGTGGCGTACATGCTCCAGGGCGCCGACCGCCGCCGCCTCGCTGTCCGCCGTGAGCTCGACCCGTTCGGCTCCGCCGAGCGCCCGGCAGATATGCGCTGACGCGACCGGGCGGGTCGTGGCACAGTGGCGCCCATGCCCAAGATCCACATCCGCCCCGTCCGCCCCGCCGTGCTCTCCGACGACACCGCTCTCGGGGAACTCGACCGGGCCACGTGGTCGACCCTCCACGCCGTAACGCCGCGGCCGCACCCGCCGTACGAACCGTTCTTCGACGACCGCAACCGGCCCGAGCACCTGCTCGTGGCCGAGGCGGAGGACCCGGCGGGTGAGATGCGCATCGCCGGCTACATCCGGGTCGACGTGCCGACCCCGCTCGCCTGCAACACGCATGTGCGCCAGATACAGGGCCTCGCCGTGGCCGACTGGGCGCGCGGCGGCGGTGTCGCCAGGGCCCTGCTGCGGGCGGCGTTCGCAGCGGCGCGGAGTGACGGGGCGAACCGGATGACGCTGCGGGTGCTCGGGCACAACGCACCCGCGCGGGCGCTGTACGAGTCGGAGGGGTTCGTCGTCGAGGGTGTGCTGCCCGGCGAGTTCTTCCTGGGCGGGCGTTACGTCGACGACGTGATGATGGGCCGCTCGCTGGCGCCGTGACTCCTTGTTTCCCGCTCAGCCCTTGAAAAGCCGCATGCCACCCATGAGTTCATGAAGGCAGCGGACCGCCAGATCGGAAGGTGAGCCGGGCCCGCTCGTCGGCGCGTCCGTCTCCGCCCAGGCTTCCAGCGCGACGCGTACCGCGTCCGTGGCGGCCGCTGCGGCGAGCCGGACCTCCAGCGGGTCCGCCCCGTCGCCCGCCAGCCGGGTCAGCACCGGCAACAGCCGTTCCTCCGAATCCTGATTGACCCGGTACCAGACGGCACGCAACGCCGGGTCCTCCACCGCTGCCCGCAGCAGCCCGCGCGTCCAGCCGAGCTGGTCGGCGGCGTCCGCGCCCGGCACCCGGAGCGCCTCGGTGACCGCCTGCTCCAGCACCCCGGCGAGCGCATCCCCCGGCTCGGCCGCCTCCAGCAGCGCCCGCCAGCGCTCGGCGCCGCCGGAGAGCAGTGGGCCCACCGCGTCCTGCTTGGAGCGGAAGTACCGGTAGAAGGTACGCAGCGCGACGCCCGCCCGATGGGCGATGTCCTCCGCCGTGGTGCCTTCGGGCCCGCGCTCGGCGAAGAGCGCGGCGGCGGCGCGCGCGATGTCCAGCTGGGTTGCGGCCTTACGGCGTTCGGTGAGGGACGGCTGACTCGGCTCGGTGCTCATTCCCAGGAGATTACCCCGACAGGGGAGAGGCGTGCATGAAATGACGTTGTGGCAAAACGTGCCACTTGGGCGTACGGTGGACATCGATCGGTGAAGTATCGAGACAGCCTCGGGACAGCAGTCACCGGGATCGGGAGAGAACAGACATGAACCGCTACGAAGGCCGCCGCGCACTCATCACCGGTGGCGGCTCCGGCATCGGCCAGGCCACCGTCCACCGTGTCCTCGCCGAGGGCGGCCGCGTCGTCGCGGCCGATGTCAACGAGACCGGGCTGAAGGCCACGTACGCGACAGCCGTGGCGAACGGCGCCGCCGACCGCCTCACCACCCTCGTCCTCGACATCTCGGACGAGGCGGCCGTCCAGGCGGGCGTCGCCTCCGCCGTGGCCACCCTCGGGGGCCTCGACGTACTGGTCAACGCGGCCGGCATTCTGCGCTCCGAGCACACCCACAAGACGTCGCTGGAATTCTTCAACAAGATCCTCGCGGTCAACCTCACGGGGACGTTCCTGATGATCCGTGAGGCGATACCGGCCCTGCTGGCGGGCGACAGGCCGGTCGTCGTGAACTTCTCCTCCACCTCGGCGAGCTTCGCGCACCCCTACATGTCGGCGTACGCGGCGAGCAAGGGCGGCGTCCAGTCGATGACGCACGCGCTGGCGAGCGAGTACAGCAAGCAGGGGCTGCGGGTCGTCGCCGTCGCGCCCGGCTCGATCTCCTCCGACATGACCAGCGGCAACGGCCCGGGGCTGCCCGCCGATGCCGACATGTCGCTCTTCATGAAGCTGTCTCCGGCGCTCGGGGAGGGCTTCGCCAGCCCGGACACCGTCGCGGGCGTCGTCGCGATGCTCGGATCGCAGGACGGGGCGTTCATCACGGGTACGGAGATCCGGATCGACGGCGGAACCCACTTCTGACGGGGCCGGCAGGGCCCCGGGCGCGTTCAGCCGGCTCCGAACCGCTCCCAGAGCGCGGGGAAGCGTTCCGCCAGCGCCGCGTCGTCCTCGAAACTGACGGGGGTGCCCTCCGGCTCGGAGGCCTGGGGCGGCAGCCCGAGGTCCGGGGTGACCACGCCGGTGAGCTGCTCGTACGCCTCGTCGGCGGCATAGCCGAGATCCTCGGCGTCCCCGTCGATCTCCTCGTCGAAGTCGTCGAGGAGATCGGCGAGGCTGTCCGGATCGTGCAGAGCGCCCTCGAAGATCTCCCGGCCCTGCCCGATCAGCCAGCAGCGGAAGAAGTCGAAGGCGTCGTCGCTCGCGCCGCCGAGCAGTACGGCGGCGGCACCCCACAGCTCCCAGCGGTAGGCGCGGTTGTAACGGGCCTCGAAGTGCCTGGCGAAATCCAGCACGGCTTCGGGATCGAGCCGCACCAGCCGTTCGACGAGCAGATCGGCCTGGTCCTCGGGGTCGCCCTCGGCGGCCTCGCGAGTGCTGTCGATGATCTCCCAGAACTCCGTCTCGTCCATCACGGGACAAGCATCGGCCTTGACGGCGGGCGACGCACGCGGACGCGGCGAAAAGAAGCCTTCAGCGATAGAGGTCGCGCAGGCGTTCGGCGGCAGCGGTGAAACGCGCCCGCAGAGCGGCCGGTTCGAGGACCTCCAACTCCGGCCCCAGGGCCATCAGTTGGCTGTACGCGACATCGAGGGACTCGACCGGCAGGGTGACGGTGAGCTGTCCCTGTGCGTCGGGCGGGCCGGCCGCGTCCAGCGCGTCGTGGACCGCCGAACGGTCCATGGCGTACGGCAGTCGGCGTACACCCTCCTCCGTCACCCGTACCGTCACCTCGGTACGCAGGAGCGAGCGGGCGAACTGGGCGGCCCGCTCGTCCCAGAAGCCCGGAAGATCGAATTGCTCGTCGCGTTCGAACCGTTCGTCCGACACCGCGACGGCCGAGAACCGGTCGATCCGGTACACCCGGAAGTCGTCCGCCACGCGGGCGCAGAGATACCAGACCCCGGCCTTCAGGACGAGTCCGTACGGGGCCAGCTCCCGCTCCACCTCGTCGTCCCGGCCGCTGCGGCGGTAGCGGGCGTGGACGATCCGGTCGTCCCAGACCGCCTCCGCGACGGCGGGCAGCAGTTCGGGGGTGACCGGCTCCTGGTACCAGCCGGGAGCGTCCAGGTGGAAGCGCTGGGCGGCGCTGTCCGAGGCGCCCTGCAGGGACGGCAGCAGGGCCGCCGACACCTTGAGCCTGGCGGCGGACGCGGCGTCCTCCAGGCCCATCTCGCGCAGGGCGGACGGCAGCCCGGAGAGGAAGAGTGCCTCGGCCTCGTTACGGGCGAGTCCGGTGAGGCGCGTGCGGTACCCGCCGACCAGCCGGTAGCCCCCGGCCCGGCCCCGGTCCGCGTACACCGGGACGCCCGCTTCGGAGAGTGCCTGCGCGTCCCGGGTGACGGTCCGTTCGGACACCTCCAGCTCCTGGGCGAGCTCGGCGGCGGTCATGGCGGGGCGGGACTGCAAAAGCAGCACCATTTTGATGAGACGGGCAGCACGCATGCGGCCATTGTGGCCGCGGTGTGCGGGCCCCGGCCCGCAGGCCCGGGGGTGGCCTCGATCGCCGGCCGGGCTCAAAAGATGTCCTCGATCGCCGGGCGGGCTTGATTTCCGAGCCCGCCCGGCGATCGAGGACAGAGCCTCCGCCCGACCGGGGGCGAGGCGGCAGCCGGGCGTACCCGGCCGCCTTCACGCGTCAGAGCCCGTACCGCTCCCGGGCCTCCTTGACCGCGGACGCGGTCACCTCGCCGCGGCGGGCCAGCTGGGCCAGGGCCGCGACCGTGATCGACTGGGCGTCGACACCGAAGTGGCGGCGGGCCGCATCACGGGTGTCGGAGAGCCCGAAGCCGTCCGTGCCGAGGGAGGACCAGTCCTGCTCCACCCACTGGCTGATCTGGTCCGGGACCTGCCGCATCCAGTCGCTGACCGCGAGGACCGGACCCGGTGCGCCCTCCAGCGCCTGGGTCACGTACGGCACCCGCTGCTCACCGTGGAGCAGCGCCTCGTCGCACTCCAGCGCCTCACGGCGCAGCTCGCCCCACGAGGTGGCGGACCAGACGTCGGCCGTCACACCCCAGTCGGCGGACAGCAGCTCCTGGGCCTTCAGGGCCCAGTGGATCGCCGTACCGGAGGCCAGCAGCTGGACGCGCGGCGCGTCCGCCGTCGCGGGCATGCCCTCCTTGAAGCGGTACAGGCCCTTGACGATGCCCTCCTCGACGCCCTCCGGCATCGCGGGCTGCGGCTTCGGCTCGTTGTAGACCGTCAGGTAGTAGAAGACGTTCTCGGCCTCGGGGCCGTACATCCGGCGCAGACCGTCCTTGACGATCACCGCGATCTCGTACGCGAACGCCGGGTCGTAGTTGAGCGACGCGGGGTTCGTGGACGCGATCAGGTGCGAATGGCCGTCCGCGTGCTGGAGGCCCTCGCCGGTCAGCGTCGTCCGGCCGGCCGTGGCGCCGACGATGAAGCCCTTGCCGAGCTGGTCGGCGAGCTGCCACATCTGGTCGCCGGTCCGCTGCCAGCCGAACATCGAGTAGAAGATGTAGAAAGGAATCATCGTCTCGCCGTGCGTCGCGTACGACGTCGACGCGGCGATGAAGTCGGCCATGGCCCCGGCCTCGGTGATCCCCTCGTTGAGGATCTGGCCGTCCTTGGCCTCCTTGTAGTACATCAGCTGGTCGCGGTCGACCGGCTCGTACGTCTGGCCCAGCGGCGAGTAGATGCCGGCCGACGGGAACAGCGACTCCATACCGAAGGTACGCGCCTCGTCCGGGACGATCGGCACCCAGCGCCTACCGGTCTCCTTGTCCCGCATCAGGTCCTTGACCAGGCGCACGAAGGCCATGGTGGTGGCCATCTCCTGCTTGCCGGACCCCTTCTTGAGTGCGGCGAACGCCCGCTCCTCGGGCTCGGGAAGCGCCACCGCGTGCACCCGGCGGGCCGGCGCGGGACCGCCCAGTGCCGCACGGCGTTCCTGGAGGTAGCGGACCTCGGGGGAGTCGGTGCCCGGGTGACCGTAAGGCACCACACCGTCGGCGAAGGCGCTGTCCGGGATCGGGAGTCCGAGCAGCTCGCGCATGCCCTTGAACTCGTCGATCGTCAGCTTCTTCATCTGGTGATTGGCGTTCTTGGACTCGAAGCCCTTGCCGAGCGTGTAGCCCTTCACCGTCTGCGCGAGGATCACGGTCGGCGCGCCCTTGTGCTCGACGGCCGCCTTGTACGCCGCGTACACCTTGCGGGCCTCGTGGCCGCCGCGCGAGGTGTAGAAGCACTCGGCGATCTTCGCGTCGGTGAGCAGCTTCGCCAGCTCGGCGAGCGCCGGCTCGGCGCCGAAGAAGTGCTCACGGATGTACGCGACGTCGCGGGTGGCGTACGTCTGGAACTGCGCGTCCGGGACCTCCCGGAGCCGGCGGACCAGCGCACCGGTGGTGTCCAGCTGGAACAGCTCGTCCCAGGCGTTGCCCCAGAGCGTCTTGATGACGTTCCAGCCGGCGCCGCGGAACGCGCCCTCCAGCTCCTGGACCACGCGGAAGTTGGCGCGGACCGGGCCGTCGAGGCGCTGCAGGTTGCAGTTGATGACGAAGGTCAGGTTGTCGAGCCGCTCACGGGCCGCGAGGGCGAGGGCGGCGGTCGACTCGGGCTCGTCCATCTCGCCGTCGCCGAGGAAGGCCCAGACGTGCGAGTTCGACGTGTCCTTGATGTTGCGGTTGGCCAGGTAGCGGTTGAAGCGCGCCTGGTAGATCGCCGAGAGCGGGCCGAGGCCCATCGACACGGTGGGGAACTCCCACAGCCAGGGCAGCCGCCGCGGGTGCGGGTAGGACGGCAGACCGTCGCCGCCTGCCTCCTGGCGGAAGTTGTCGAGCTGCTGCTCGCTGAGCCGGCCGTCGAGGAAGGCGCGGGCGTAGATGCCGGGGGAGGCGTGGCCCTGTATGTAGAGCTGGTCGCCGGAGCCGTCCCCCTCCTTGCCGCGGAAGAAGTGGTTGAAGCCGGTCTCGTACAGCCAGGCGGCCGAGGCGAAGGTGGCGATGTGGCCGCCGACGCCGTACCGGGCGCCGCGGGTGACCATCGCGGCCGCGTTCCAGCGGTTCCAGGCGGTGATCTTGGACTCCATCTCCAGGTCGCCGTCGAACGCGGGCTCGGCGGCGGTCGGGATGGAGTTGACGTAATCGGTCTCCAGCAGCTTGGGCAGCGCGAGACCGGCGCCCTCGGCGTGCTGGAGCGAGCGGCGCATCAGGTACGCGGCGCGGTGCGGGCCCGCGGCCCTGGTGACGGCGTCCAGGGAGGCCGCCCATTCGGCGGTCTCCTCGGGGTCACGGTCCGGGAGCTGGTCGAGCTCGCTCGGAAGCTTTCCTACGGGGTCGGTCATGATCGCCGCCTTCCGGAGTGGAGGGGGGTGGAGAAAGGCCCTGGCTGGCAGGACAGGGCGATGGGGCCGGTGGGCCCGCGGAGTGAACTGTAAGTCGCCGATCGATGATCGATCAAAGGATGAAGGGCAAAACTTCTCGATATGAAGAAAGTGGCATTCGGTGTCGCGAAACAGGGCACGGAGTGACGGGATTTATTACATAAAAGGGGCGCTCGCCTGCACAGGTGAGCGCCCTTCACGACAGATGTGTATGCCCCTCAGGCGCGCGGTGCGCAGCCGAGCACATGCGCCTTGACCAGCACGCCGATGTCCGGGTCCTGCCGCAGGAACGCCTCGATGAGCGCCTCGTGCTCCTCCGCGTACGACTTCTGGACCGTGCCCAGCCACCGGATCGACAGGGCGGTGAACACCTCGATGCCCAGCCCCTCCCAGGTGTGCAGCAGCACGGCGTTCCCGGCGGCCCGCACCATCTCGCGGTGGAACCCCACGGTGTGCCGCACCTGCGCCTCACCGTCGGCCAGTCGGTCCGCCTCGTAGAGCGCCGTCACATGCGGCGCGAGGCGCGAGCAGTCCTCGCCGAGGGCCGGAGCCGCCAGCTCGGCCGCGATCTGCTCCAGGCCGGCCCGCACCGGATAGCTCTCCTCCAGATCGGCCGCGGTGAGATTGCGGACCCGTACGCCCTTGTTGGGGGCCGACTCGATCAGCCGGAGCGTCTCCAGCTCCCGCAGCGCCTCGCGCACGGGCGTCTGGCTGACCTCCAGCTCGGTGGCGATCCGGCGCTCCACGATCCGCTCGCCCGGCTTCCATCGCCCGCTGACGATCCCGTCCACGATGTGCTCGCGGATCTGTTCGCGCAGCGAGTGGACGACGGGCGGGGTCATGAGGGGCTCCTTCGGGGCGAACCGGTGCTGTCGGCTGCCGGGGCGACCGGTGGTGTCTAGACAATACGGCGGCGCCCCCGCCCGGAAGTGATCCGGACGGGGGCGCCGCTGGTGAGGCTGGTTACAACCGTGGTGCTCAGAGGCCGAGCTCGACCTCGAACTCACCGGCCTCCAGGATCGCCTTGACCGCGGTCAGGTAACGGGCGGCGTCCGCGCCGTCCACCAGACGGTGGTCGTAGGAGAGCGAGAGGTACGTCATGTCCCGCACCGCGATCGTCTCGCCGAGGTCCGGGTGGTCGATGACCACCGGGCGGCGGACCGTGGCACCGATGCCCAGGATGGCTGCCTGGTTCGGGGGCACGATGACGGTGTCGAACAGCGCACCGCGCGAGCCGGTGTTGCTGATGGTGAAGGTGGCGCCGGACATGTCGTCCGGCGTCAGGCCGCCACCGCGGGCCTTCCCGGCCAGCTCGGCGGTCTTCTTCGAGATGCCCGCGATGTTCAGGTCGCCCGCGCCCTTGATGACCGGGGTCATCAGACCCTTCTCGGCGTCCACGGCGATGCCGATGTTCTCCGAGTCGAAGTACGTGATGGTGCCCTCGTCCTCGTTGATCCGGGCGTTGATGACCGGGTGGGCCTTCAGCGCCTGGGCCGCCGCCTTCACGAAGAACGGCATCGGGGACAGCTTGACGCCCTCACGGGCGGCGAACGCGGCCTTCGCCTGGTTGCGCAGCTTCATCAGCTTCGTGATGTCGACCTCGACGACCGAGGTCAGCTGGGCCTGCGAGTGCAGTGCCTTCATCATGTTGTCGCCGATGACCTTGCGCATGCGGGTCATCTTGACCGTCTGACCGCGCAGCGGGGAGGCCTCCAGCTTCGGCGCCTTCGAGGCGGCATGGCCTCCGGCAGTCACAGCGGCGGCCGGAGCCGGGGCGGCAGCGGCGGCCCTGGCGGCCTCCGCGGCGGCGACGACGTCCTGCTTGCGGATACGGCCACCGACGCCGGTGCCCTTGACGGCGCTCAGGTCGACGCCGTTCTCGGCGGCGAGCTTGCGGACCAGCGGCGTGACGTACGCGCCCTCGTCGACGGGGGCCGTCGGGGCGACCGGAGCCGGAGCGGCCACGGGCGCCGGAGCGGCCGGGGCCACCGGTGCCGGAGCGGCGACCGGGGCGGCGGGCGCCACCGGTGCCGGAGCCGGCGCGGGGGCGGCCGGAGCGACCGGTGCCGGTGCGGGGGCAGCGGCGGCCGGAGCCGGGGCCGGGGCGGCGACGGGTGCCGGGGCGGCCGGAGCCGGGGCAGCCGCCGGAGCGGCACCGGCGGCACCGATGACGGCGAGCTTGGCGCCGACCTCGGCGGTCTCGTCCTCGGCGACGACGATCTCCAGCAGCACACCGGAAACCGGGGCCGGGATCTCGGTGTCGACCTTGTCCGTGGAGACCTCCAGGAGGGGCTCGTCCTCCGTGACCTCCTCGCCGACCTCCTTCAGCCAGCGGGTGACGGTGCCCTCGGTGACGCTCTCGCCGAGCGCCGGGAGGGTGACGTCGGTACCGGCGGCGCCACCGGCCGGTGCGGCGGCGGCCGGAGCCTCGGCCACGGGGGCCGGAGCAGCGGCAGCGGGGGCCTCGGCGACCGGCGCCGGGGCCGGGACGGCCGCGGGCTCGGCGGCCGGGGCCGCGGCGGCAGCGGGCGCACCCGTGCCGTCGTCGATGACGGCCAGCTCGGCGCCGACCTCGACGGTCTCGTCCTCGGCGACCTTGATGGCGGCGAGGATGCCGGCAGCGGGGGCCGGGATCTCGGTGTCGACCTTGTCGGTCGAAACCTCGAGCAACGGCTCGTCGGCCTCGACGCGCTCGCCCTCGGCCTTCAGCCAGCGGGTGACAGTGCCCTCGGTGACGCTCTCGCCGAGCGCCGGAAGGGTTACGGAAACCGACATGGTTTCAGTTGCTCCTTACGAAAGTGCGGAAGTGGGTCGGTCGTCGCGCCCGGTCGACTGATCAGTCGTGGGAGTGCAGGGGCTTGCCGGCCAGGGCCAGGTGGGCCTCGCCGAGCGCCTCGCTCTGGGTCGGGTGGGCGTGGATGAGCTGCGCGACCTCGGCGGGCAGCGCCTCCCAGTTGTAGATCAGCTGGGCCTCGCCGACCTGCTCGCCCATACGGTCACCGACCATGTGGACGCCGACCACGGCACCGTCCTTGACCTGGACGAGCTTGATCTCGCCCGCGGTCTTGAGGATCTTGCTCTTGCCGTTGCCCGCGAGGTTGTACTTCAGAGCGACGACCTTGTCCGCGCCGTAGAGCTCCTTGGCCTTGGCCTCGGTGATGCCCACGGAGGCGACCTCGGGGTGGCAGTACGTCACCCGCGGGACACCGTCGTAGTCGATCGGAACGGTCTTCAGACCGGCCAGCCGCTCCGCCACCAGGATGCCCTCGGCGAAGCCGACGTGCGCGAGCTGGAGCGTCGGGGCCAGGTCACCCACGGCCGAGATGGTGGGCACGTTGGTCTGCATGTACTCGTCGACGAGGACATAGCCGCGCTCCATCGCGACGCCGGCCTCCTCGTAGCCCAGACCCTGCGAGACCGGGCCGCGGCCGATGGCGACCAGCAGCACCTCGGCCTCGAAGGTCTTGCCGTCGGCGAGGGTCACACGGACGCCGTCCTGCGTGTACTCGGCGCTCTGGAAGAACGTACCGAGGTTGAACTTGATGCCGCGCTTGCGGAAGGCGCGCTCAAGAAGCTTCGAGCTGTTCTCGTCCTCGACCGGGACGAGGTGCTTCAGGCCCTCGATGATCGTGACGTCGGTGCCGAAGGACGTCCACGCCGAGGCGAACTCGACGCCGATGACGCCGCCGCCGAGCACGATCGCGGACTTCGGGACACGGTCCAGCTTCAGCGCGTGGTCCGAGGAGATGATGCGGTTGCCGTCGATCTCCAGGCCCGGCAGCGACTTCGGCACGGAGCCGGTCGCGAGCAGCACGTGGCGGCCCTGGACGCGCTGGCCGTTCACATCCACCGAGGTGGGGGAGGAGAGCCGCCCCTCACCCTCGATGTAGGTGACCTTGCGCGAGGCGATGAGACCCTGCAGACCCTTGTACAGGCCCGAGATCACGTCGTCCTTGTACTTGTGGACGGCCTTGATGTCGATGCCCTCGAAGGTGGCCTTGACACCGAACTGGTCGGCCTCGCGCGCCTGGTCGGCGATCTCGCCGGCGTGCAGCAGGGCCTTCGTGGGGATGCAGCCGTTGTGCAGGCAGGTACCGCCGACCTTGCCCTTCTCGATCAGAGCGACGTCCAGGCCCAGCTGCGCTCCGCGCAGGGCCGCGGCGTAACCGCCGCTACCACCGCCGAGGATCACTAGGTCGAAAACGGTGCTGGCGTCGTTCGCCACGTCACGTCCTCCATGCATGTGCGCCGTACGCCGGGCCCCGTCGCTGGGGGATGACCGGCCGGTCGGCTGGTGTTCGGCCGCTTTTGTTATTCGGCCCTGTGGTGGGGGCCCTGTCCTGCCGAGAACCCATCTTCGCACTTGTTGACGGTGGGCGGGACGCGGGGCCCGGGTCCGAGACGGACGATCATTCGTCTCGGGTGGTTACCGCTGCGTAGAAATAAAAAGAATAGGTGCGCAGCGCGGCCTTGGAAGGGTGGTGGTGGGAGACGGGAGGGCCTACTGATTTCGTTGAGAGCGAAACCTGTCGGATCCGTGCCGCGATGCCACCGGGGGAACACCTACGGCCCCGGACGTATGCCCGGGGCCGTACGTCGGCTGCGACCTCAGCCGAGGTCTCCGGCAGCGGTGCGCTCCGCCAGCTTCACCAGCGTGCGGATCGCGGAACCGGTGCCGCCCTTCGGCGTGTAGCCGTACGGCGCGCCCTCGTGGAAGGCCGGGCCCGCGATGTCCAGGTGCGCCCAGGCGATGTCCTCGCCCACGAACTCCTGCAGGAACAGACCGGCCACCAGGCCGCCGCCCATCCGCTCGCCCATGTTGGCGATGTCGGCGGTCGGGGAGTCCATGCCCTTGCGCAGGTCGGCGGGGAGCGGCATCGGCCAGGAGGCCTCGCCGACCTCCTCGGCGATCTCGTGGATGGAGGTACGGAAGGCGTCGTCGTTCGCCATGATGCCGAAGGTGCGGTTGCCCAGCGCCAGCACCATCGCACCGGTCAGGGTCGCCACGTCGACGATCGCGTCCGGGTTTTCCTCACAGGCGCGGGTCAGCGCGTCGGCGAGGACGAGCCGGCCCTCGGCGTCCGTGTTGAGGACCTCGACGGTCTTGCCGCTGTACATGTGCAGCACGTCACCGGGGCGGGTGGCGTTGCCGGACGGCATGTTCTCTGCGAGCGCCAGCCAGCCGGTGACATTGACCTGGAGGCCGAGACGGGCGACCGCGACGACGGCTGCGAACACGGCGGCGGCGCCGCTCATGTCGCACTTCATCGTCTCGTTGTGGCCGGCCGGCTTCAGCGAGATGCCGCCCGAGTCGTAGGTGATGCCCTTGCCGACCAGGGCCAGGGTCTTCTCCGCCTTCGGGTGCGTGTAGGCGAGCTTCACCAGACGCGGGCCGTGGGCCGAGCCCTGGCCGACGCCCAGCAGACCGCCGAAGCCGCCCTTGACGAGCGCCTTCTCGTCGAGGACCTGGACCTTGATGCCGTGCTCCTTGCCGGCGGCGGTGGCCACGGCGGCGAAGGACTCGGGGTACAGGTCGTTCGGCGGGGTGTTGATCAGGTCGCGGGCGCGGTTGATCTCCTCGACGACCGCGACGGCACGCTCGGCGGCCGCCTTGAACGCCTTGTCGCGCGGCTTGGTGCCGAGCAGGGCGACCTCGCCGAGCGGCAGCTTCGCGCCGTTGCCGTTCTTCTTGTTCTTGGGCGCCAGCTTGTTCTCGCCGCCCTGGTACGCGGTGAAGGCGTACGCACCGAGGAGCGCGCCCTCGGCGATCGCCTCGGCGTCCTCGGCGGACTCGATGGGCAGCGCGAAGCCGGCCTTCTTCGAACCGTTCAGGGCACGGGCGGCCGAGCCCGCGGCCCGGCGCAGCGCCTCGGTGTCGTACGCCGCGTCCTTCTCCGGGACGGAGCCGAGTCCGGCCGCGATGACGACCGGGACCTTGAGGCCGGCGGGCGCGGGGAGCTTGGTCACCTCGCCCTCGGCACCTGCGGCGCCCAGGGCCTTCAGGACGGAGGCGAGCTTTCCGTCGAACGCCTTGTCCACGGCCTCGGCGCCCGGTGCGAGGACCAGGTCCCCAGACTTGGATCCAGCGCCTTTGGCGACGCCGACGACGAGTGCGTCGGCGCGCAGCGTCGCCGCACCGGCAGTGCTGAGAGTGAGAGCAGTCACGGTGGTGAAATCTCGCTTCCGTTGAGTTCGTTGTCGGTCGAGGGGTGGGCCGACCGTGCCCGGCGCATCGTAGACGCCGCCGCAATGCGCCGGGAATGAGCCTACGCGCGCCTTTGCTGCGGGATCACGTCGGCGGCCCGTTGTGGCGTCGATGCCTCGCTTCCGGGCGGCCGGGTCGGGGCCGTGCGGTTGGAACGGGCCGTGGAAGTAGGGTCGTTGGTGGTGCCGGACCGACGGGGGGAGAGCCATGCGCGCCTGTGGGTCCGCACGCGTGACCTGGCCGGGACCGGCGCTGCCGGTCGCCGTACTGATTCTGCTGGCTCTGCTGGCCGGCTGCACCTCGGCACCGGAACCCGCCGGCACGGGCCGTTGGCGGCCGGAGCCGGGCATCGGCTGGCAGTGGCAGCTCTCCGGCCGGCTGGACCCCACGGTGGACGTCCCGGTGTACGACATCGACGGCTTCGAGCACAAGGCTTCGGCCGTCGCCGACCTGCACCGCCGGGGCCGCAAGGTGATCTGCTACCTCTCCACCGGTGCCTGGGAGGAGTTCCGCCCGGACGCCGGGAAGTTCCCCGCCTCGGTACGGGGAAAGAGCAACGGCTGGGCGGGGGAGCGGTGGCTCGACATCCGCCGCACGGACGTCCTGGAGCCGCTGATGGAGGCGCGGATCGCGATGTGCGCGAAGAAGGGTTTCGACGCGGTGGAGCCCGACAACATGGACGGCTACCGAAACCGCACGGGCTTCCCGCTGACCGCCGCCGACCAGTTGCGCTACAACCGGCTCATCGCCCGTATCGCCCACCGCCATGGACTGGCCGTCGGTCTGAAGAACGACCTCGGCCAGATCCCGGAGCTGGAGCCGGACTTCGACTTCGCGGTCAATGAGCAGTGCGCGCAGTACGGGGAGTGCGATGCCCTCACACCGTTCGTGAAGGCGGGCAAGGCCGTCTTCCATGTGGAGTACGAGCTGCCGGTCGCCCGGTTCTGCGCCGGGTCGAAGCGGCTCGGGCTCAGTTCGCTGCGCAAGAGGTACGAACTGGGCGTGTGGCGCCAGGAGTGCCCGAAGGGCCGCTCCTAACCGAGTGCCAGGGCCACCAGGGCCGCCGTCGCCGCCGTCTCGGCCAGTGCGCCGAATACATCGCCGGTCACGCCGCCGAAGCGTCGTACACAGTGCCGCAGCAGGAGTTGGGCGACGCCGAGGGCGGCCGCCGCGGCGAGGGCATGGTGCAGCGCCCCGTACCCGCCGAGGAGCGCGCCGGCACCAGCACAGGCCGCGACCGTGACGGCCCCGACCGCCACCGCGGCCCGGACCGTGACCGTTCCCGCCACCGCCGCACCCAGCCCTTCCGGACGGGCCGCCGGTACGCCCTCACGGGAAGCCAGGGTGAGCGCCAGCCGGGCGGTGACCGCGGCGACGGCCGCCGCCACCGCGCCGTGCGCCCAGCTCTGCCCATAGAGCTGGTGGAGAACCGCGACCTGGGTCAGCAGCACGAACAGCAGGGTGATCACGCCGAATGGCCCGATGTCCGACTGCTTCATGATCCGCAGGGCGTCGTCGGCGGGCTTGCCACTGCCCAGGCCGTCGGCGGTGTCCGCGAGACCGTCCAGATGCAGACCCCGGGTCAGCACCGCCGGCACGGCGGCGGAGGCGACCGCGGCCAGCAGCGGGCCGGAGCCGAGCAGCAGCAACAGACAGCCGGGCACAGCCGCGAGCAGCCCCACGACGAGACCGGCCGCCGGCGCGCACAGCATCCCGGCGCGGGCGGCCCGGCGGTCCCAGCGGGTGACGCGGACGGGGAGCACGGTCAGGGTGCCGAAGGCGAAGCGCAGGCCATGGCTGTTCAGGGAGGTCACGGCGCGCAGGCTAATCGGTGTGGCGGGCCGATAGATTGTGCAGAACACGGCAGATCGTGGCAAAAGCAACTTATCGGGAGTGGGTGGCATGGGTCACTGGTTCGAACAGAACATCGTCGAGCCGGGAAAGCTGCCGCTGCTCCTCGCCCTGGCCGCCTTCGTGCTCACCTTCGCCATCACCCGGGTCATCACGCGGATGATCCGGGCCGGGAAGGGCCCGTTCCGCAACATCACGCCCGGCGGAGTGCATGTCCACCATGTGGTGCCCGGTGTGGTGCTGAGCGTCATCGGTGGCTTCGGGGCGGTCGCCAGTGGCCGCCAGGGCGTCACCGCGGGGGTCTGTGCGGTGATCTTCGGCATGGGTGCGGGTCTGGTGCTGGACGAGTTCGCCCTGATCCTCCACCTCGACGATGTGTACTGGACCGAGGAGGGCCGCCAGAGCGTGGAGGTCGTGGTCCTCACCGCGGCGCTGGTGCTGCTGGTCCTGGCCGGTTTCTCACCGCTCGGCGTGAACGAGCTGAGCAGTGACCAGCAGCAGGACAGGCTCGGAGTCATCCTGACCCTGGTCGTCAACTTCTGCTTCGTGCTGATCGCCCTGTTCAAGGGCAAGGCGCGGCTCGCGGTCGTCGGCACCCTCGTCCCGTTCGTCGCGCTGATCGGGGCGATCCGGCTGGCCCGGCCGACCTCGATGTGGGCGAAGCGCTTCTACCGCAACCGTCACCGCGCCCGCGCCCGGGCGGTGCTGCGCGCCTACCACCACGATGTGCGCTGGGCGGGCCCGCGCCGCAGATTTCAGGACCTGATCGGCGGCGCACCGGACCGGGCTCCGGCCCCCGTACGCAAGCCCTGATCATGGCGGCGCGGATGCCGGTGCCGGTGCCGGGCAACCATGACGGCGCACAGCACGAGCACCGCGGCGATCGCCGCCAGATGCTCCTTGCCTGCCAGATTGTTCTTGAAGATCACCTCGACGGCCATCGCCACGACCACCAGCGCCCCGGTGAACCAGGCCCGGTAGGCGCAGCACACATAGACGGCGAGAGCGACCACCGCCGCCGACGGACCGGTGTCGACGACCCGGGCGTCGGAGGCGGGCAGTCCGAACAGCCCGTCAGGACCGAGCGCGACACCGATCCGCGCGTACAGCGTCCCGGCCAGCGTCGCGACGTACGCGATCAGCAGTGTGCGCCACCGGCCCAGACAGATCTCGGCGCTCCCGAACACCACCAGGATCTGCACCAGCGCCCCCCACACCGGCAGATCCAGCGCCGGGACGAACAGCGACAACGGGGTGCGCAGCAGGGCCTCCCACAACGGATCCTCGGCCCGCACCGCCCCGAACTCGTGTACCGCCCCGAAGCCCCACGACTGGTTCTGCACCGCATGGAGCAGCGCCGTCAGACAGACCGAAGCCAGCGTCATCGGGACAGCCCGCAGCCGGGAGGCGGCGAGCCCCGCGCGTACGGTCCCCGCGAGCGGACCCCACTCGCGGCGAGCCGCCCGGCCCAGCGCGCGTACGGGTCTCATCCACCGGCCCCGAGCTGCGAGCGGTGCATCCACTTGGGCAGACCGGGTGCCTCCAGGAACCCTTCGGCGCGGCCCGCGGCGAGGCCGATGCGCAGGAGGTCGGAGCTCTTCTCGAAGAGCATGAAGCGCGGCTCCCAGATCGGTCGGTACTTGGCGTTGGCGCGGTAGAGCGACTCGATCTGCCACCAGCGCGAGAAGAAGCTGAGCATGGAGCGCCACAGCCTCAGCACCGGTCCGGCGCCGAGCCGTGAACCCCGCTCGAAGACGGACCGGAACATCGCGAAGTTCAGTGAGACCTGGGTGATCCCGATCTCATCGGCACGCTGCAGGAGTTCGATGACCATGAACTCCATCAGGCCGTTCTCGGCGTCCCGGTCACGGCGCATCAGGTCCAGCGAGAGGCCGTTCGGTCCCCATGGCACAAAGCTCAGTAGGGCGCGCAACTCGCCGGGCCCGCCGCCCTCTTCGGTGGGCGAGTTACGACATTCGAGCATCACGCACTGTCCGTCTGCCGAATCGCCGAGCCGGCCCAGCGCCATCGAGAAACCGCGTTCGGTCGCCCCGTCGCGCCAGTCGTCGGCGCGCCGCACCAGTTCGGCCATCTCGTCGTCGGGGATGTCGGCGTGCCGGCGCACGGTCACTTCGTACCCGGCACGCCTGACCCGGTTGTACGCCTGGCGGACGGTCCGCATCGCGCGTCCTTCGAGGGTGAACTCGGCGGTCTCCACGATCGCCTCGTCGCCCAGCTCCAGGGCGTCGAGGCCGTGCCGCGCGTAGATGGTGCCGCCCTCCTCGCTCACGCCCATCACCGCCGGGATCCAGCCGTGCTCGCGGGCCTCGGCCAGCCATGGCTCGATCGCTCCGGGCCAGGCCTCCGGGTCGCCGATGGGATCACCGGAGGCGAGCGAGACCCCGCCGACCACCCGGTAGGCGACGGCGGCCTTCCCGGTCGGTGACCAGATGACGCTCTTCTCCCGGCGCAGCGCGAAGTAGCCGAGCGAGTCGCGGTCGCCGTGCTTGTCGAGCAGCGCTCGCAGCCGGGCCTCGTCCTGCGGGGTGATCGGGTCGACGGCCCGGCGGGCCCGGAACGCCGCGTACACGACGGCGATCAGCAGCAGCGTGGAGAGGATGTTGATGGTGACATTGACCCAGCCGGGCGTGGTGATTCCGGGGAAATCGACATCGTTGGCGGCGACCGAGACGAGCCGCAGGGCGCCGTAGCGCCAGCGGTCCAGGAAGGACGAGAGGTAGTCGTCGCGCGCGGTGTTGGTGAGGGTGACCAGGCCCGCGGCGATCAGCGAGGTGACCAGCAGCCCACCGACCGCGACGACGGCGGCCAGCTTCGGATTGGACCGGTCGCCCTTCGCGTAGAACTCGCGCCGGCCGAGGACGAGCGCGAGGACGAAAACGGCCGTCAGCGCCAGCGAGATCCAGTTCTGCGGGTACTGCCGGACCTCCGGGAACGGAATCACCAGGGCGAAGAGCAGCAGCAGAAGACTGCTCACCACCATGTTCACGATCCACGCGGCCCGTTTGCGGCGGCGCATGGTGACCGCGAGGAAGAGCGCGACCACCCCGGAGGAGAAGCCGGCGGTGAGCAGGTACGGGGTGAAGTAGTTCGCGGTGTTGTGACGGCGCAGATCGTTGCCGAGAGTGACCCAGACGGCGCTCAGGAAATTGATGAACGACACGACGCGCAGGTACCAGATGGCGAACGCGGCGCTGCGGCGTGACCGGACGGTGCTCGGTGGCCGGGTACTGCCCCGCCCGGATTCCTCGGTGGCCAATCGGACCTCTCCCATGAAAAGCGATCATATGGTGCATCGCGCTGCATGAGGGGACTGTGCTGCGGCCGGTGCTCGGCGGCCGCAGCTCTGCCGGGTCCGTCAGCCGTCGGTCGCGTCGCCGCCCGCGTCGCTTCCGTCGGCCTCTTCGTCGGCACCGTCCTTCTCGTCGGCGTCGGATGCACGCTCGGGCAGCTCCGCCGCCAGCGCGGCCGCGGCCCGAACAAGCGGAAGTGCGAGCAATGCCCCACTTCCTTCGCCCACGATGACGCCGTGGTCCAGCAACGGGTTGAGTGCCATCCGGTCCAGCGCCTTGGTCTGCGCCGGCTCGCCGCTCGCCTGACCCGCCAGCCACCAGTCCGGCGCCCGGAAGGCCGCCCGCTGACCCACCAGCGCACAGGCCGACGAGACCACACCGTCCAGAATGACCGGCAGCCTGCGCACCGCGCACTGCAGCAGGAACCCGGTCATCGCCGCGAGGTCCGCTCCGCCCACCGTGGCCAGCAGCTCCAGCTGATCACCGAGGACCGGCCTGGCCCGCCGCAGCGCGTCCCGGATCGCCGCACACTTGCGCATCCACGCCAGATCGTCGATCCCCGCACCGCCGCGCCCGGTGACCACCGAGGCGTCCGTACCGCACAGCGCCGCGATCAGCGTGGCCGCGGCCGTCGTACCGCCGACGCTCAGATCGCCGAGCACCACCAGATCGGTGCCCGAGTCGGCCTCCTCATCGGCGATCGCGATGCCGAGACGTACCGCCTGCTCGGCCTCCTCGGCCGTCAGCGCGTCCTCGATGTCGATCCGGCCGCTGCCACGCCGCACCCGGTGACGTACCACCGACTCGGGAAGCAGCTCGGGGTCGCAGTCCAGAGCGGCGTCGACGATCCGTACCGGTACCGAGAACTGGCGCGCCAGCACGGCGAGCGGAGTCGCACCCTCCAGCGTGGCCCGAACCAGCTCGTACGCACTACCGGCCGCGCGCCCGGAGACGCCCAGTTCGGCAACCCCGTGGTCACCGGCGAAGAGCACCACGCGCGGCTGCTCGATCGCCTTGACCGGTACGGACTGCTGGGCGGCCGAGAGCCATGCGCCCAGCTCGTCCAGGCGGCCGAGGGCGCCGGGGGGAACGACCAGGCGCTCCCGCCGTTCCTCGGCGTCGCGCCGTACGCCGCCGTCGGGGCGTTCGATCAGGTCGGAGAAGTCGTCCAGATTCACGGGGGTCTGCCTTGCGGGTCGATACGTGGAGTGGGCCGGTGAGCCCGGCGGCGGGCTCACTGCGGAACAGTACCCGCCACATTTCTGACACCGGGTCAGTGCGAGGTTCTGCCCCCGAACCGCAGCTGCGTCATTGCGGGCGTCAGGGTCCGCAGCCCCGGAAGCAGCGACTGGACCCGGATCAGCTCGCCCATCGCGCCCCGCCCCCGCGGCAGCCGCAGCGCCCGCACCTCGGTGATCCCCGGGTGCGCACTGCGCAGCTTGTGCCGCTCGCCGGGGTTCATCGCCCAGCGCATCGGCGGAATGGTCATCCCGCCGACCTTCGACGTGCCGGCCACCGCGCCCCTGGCCAGCCAGCGCGCCATCGTGTCCAGTACCAGGATGCCGCCGGGCAGCCGTTCGGCACAGGCCGCCAGGATCCTCCGTACCTCCTTGGGGGGCAGATACATCAGCAGACCCTGTGTCGTGACGACAACACCGCGGCCCTCCGGGTCCTCGATCTCGTCCAGCCAGGACAGATCGGTCGCCGAACGGGACAGGGTGCGCAGCCGGTCCGAGGCGGGCAGCAGCGCCCGGCGCAGTTCGGCGACCTCGGGCAGTTCCACACTCAGCCAGTTCAGCCGGCCGTCGTCGATCCTCCAGAAGCCGGTCTCCAGACCGTCGCCGAGGGCTACCACAGTGGCCTGCGGACGGTCGGCGAGATACCCCTGCACGGCCAGGTCGAAGCAGCGCGAGCGCAGCCCCTGGGCCTGTGAGTGGAACGCGTTCGGCCGCCCGAACCGTTCCTCGAAGGGGTAGTCCAGATCCTTCAGCAACCGGAGCGCCATCGGATCATCCAGCACGGGATAGGGCTGCCCCGCCTCGTACGCCCGGTTGTAGAGCGTCCACAACAAGGTCTCCGGAACCCCGTTCAGTATCGGTCGCACACGTGCCATGTCCGCTCCTCCTGTTCTCGCGTTCCGTTCCTGCGTCGTGTTCCTGCGTTCCGCGTTCCCGAGTCCCGGTCAGCCGCGCAGCGTCAGCACCTGTCCGGACACCACCAGCAGCACCTGTTCGCACTCGTCGGCGAACGCGGCGTTCAAGCGGCCCAGCTCGTCCCGGAACCGCCGCCCGGCAGCCGTCGCGGGCACCACGCCCGAGCCGGTCTCATTGGTCACGGCGACGACCGTGCGCCGCGTTCCGCGCACCGCGGCGACCAGCTCGGCGGTCCGCTCCCGCAACGCGCTCTCGCCGCCGTTCGCCCACGCCGCGTCGTCCCAGGCATCCACCCGGTCCATCGCATCCGTCAGCCACAGCGACAGACAGTCGATCAGCAGCGGCGGCCCGTCCGACTCCAGCAGCTCCACCAGCTCGCACGTCTCCTCGGTGCGCCAGGCGGCCGGCCTGCGGTCCCGGTGCAGCCCGATCCGGGCCGCCCACTCCGCGTCCCCTTCCCTGCCTCCACCGGTCGCCACGTACACCACCTCGGGGAACGTCTCCAGACGCCGCTCGGCCTCCACCGACTTCCCCGACCTGGCACCGCCCGTCACCAACGTGCGCCGCGGCACGTCCGGCGCCGAGTGGTACTCGCCCACCACCAGCGTCGTCCCGTCGGGCACGGCCCGCGCGCCGGCCGCCGCGAGCCGCCGGTCCAGCTCGGCGCCGGGCGGTGCGTCATGGTCCAGATGGACGGCGATGATCTCGGTGGTCGGCGCGATCGCCTCGACGGCCCGCAGCCGCGCCACCGCGTCCGGCCGCCCGACCACATCGCCGACCACCATGTCGTAGGGCTTTGCCACCCGGTCCGCGAGACCGGAGGGCGCGGCGCCCGGCGGCAGGTAGAGCAGCCGTGCGCCCTCCGGAGCCGTCACCTCGTAACCCGTCCCCGGCGCGTCCATCGGCACCGCCCTCACCCGGTGACCGCTGATCAGCGTCAGCTCCCGCCCGTCCGGCACCCGTCCCGCCGGAGGCAGTCCGGCGGGCAGCTCCACGGCGGGCCCGTCGTGCGGGTGGGTGAGCAGCACCTGCCGTACTCCGGTGAGCGAATGCCCCGCACGGGCTGCGGCGAACACGGCCCCCGGGGTGAGATCGAGCAGCAGCGCGTCGTCGACGAGCAGCGCGGTCGCGGCCCGCGAGCGCATACCGCGGGCGGTGGCGCAGGCGGCACAGGGACATTCGGGCCGCGGCAGCCCGTCGGGGGCTCCGGTGCCCAGCAGAGTCAGTTCCACGCCTCCGATCCTCCCGCGTCCGCGCAGCGGGTGCGCGACTTGGGGGGTGTCCGCGCGGGCGCAGAACCCGTTCCCGCACTGGTTGGAGGCACTAGGCTGCGGACAGCAAAGTGACCCAGGAGGCGGACATGGCGTGGACGTGGCGGTTCGAGAAGTCCGACGGTACGGAGACGGAGCCGGCCCTGCAGCCGGAGGAATTCACTACGCAGGGTGATGCGGAGTCCTGGATCGGTGAGTACTGGAAGGAACTCCTCGACGGCGGGGCGGACCAGGTGACGCTCTTCGACGACACGACAAAGATCTACGGCCCCATGAGCCTCCAGGCCGACCAGGGCTGATCCGCCCCGGTGCGTGAGCAGCCGTACGGGCCTGGACCTGTCTCCAAACCCGTACGGCTGACGATCGGGGTCGTACGGCGGCCATCAGGCCCGCACGACCCCGATCGGGCCTGTACGGCGACGCTCGGGCCTGTACGGCGACGCCCAGGGCAATACAGCTAGATCTCGCCCAGAGTGACCTGCGCCGTCTTCTCCGCCCCGTCGCGCAGATACGTCACCGTGACCTTCTCGCCCGGCTTGTCCGAGGCCAGTGCCTCCGACAGGGACGTGATCGTCGGGACCCGCACATCTGCGACCTTGGTGATGACATCGCCGACCCGCAGCCCCGCCTTGTCCGCGGCGCCGCCCTTCGTCACGCCGACCAGCGCCACCCCGACCGGACGGTAGGTGTCGTCGACGACCGTGCGTCCGGTGATGTTCAGCGCCGCCCGGCCCGAGTCGGTGACCTTGCCGCTCTTGATGATCTGATCGGCGATCGTCTTCACCATCGACACGGGGATCGCGAACCCGATCCCCGGTGCCGCACTGTCACCCATCTGCGGGTCGATCGCCCCCAGCGTCGGGATGCCGATCACCTCGCTGTTCAGATTGACCAGCGCACCGCCGCTGTTGCCCGGGTTGATCGCCGCCGAGGTCTGCACCATGTTCGCGATCGTCGCGCCCGTGCCACCGCCCGCGCGGCCTTCGCTGACGGTCCGGCCGAGCGCCGAGACGATGCCCTGGGTGACGCTGGAGGACAGCCCGAGCGGCGAGCCCATCGCCAGCACGATCTGTCCCACCTCGACCTTCTCCGAGTCCCCGAACTTCGCGGGCTTCAGCCCTTCCGGGACGCCGGCGAGCTTGATGACGGCCAGATCCTGTTCCGGATAGGCGGCGACCAGCGAGGCCCGCACCACCTTCTCGCCGGTGGCGACGGTGACCTTGAACGTCTTCTCGTTGCCGACCACATGGGCGTTGGTGACGATATGGCCCTCGGTGTCGTAGATGACGCCCGAGCCCAGGCTGTTGGAGGCTTCGATCTGCACGACCGACGGCAGGACGTTCTTGATCACGTCCTGGTATTCGTTCTGCAGATCGGCGACGGCCCGGGAAGCGGAGGCCGACGTGGTGGGTCGGGCCGTCGGAGAATCGGAGTTCGCGTCCGAGCAGCCGCTCACCAGGGCGGCTGCGCAGACACCTGCGGTCAGAGGCAGCAGCAGACGGCGTACACGGCTGCGGGAGTGGGATGCATCCATGTCCGAATTATTACTTTTGACCCTATTGGGGGCCTGTTGGGTTCGGCCGACCGGGTGCGCCGCCGGACAACTCCGGCGGCGCACCCGAAGGTTCTAGCCCCGCACTCCGCACAGATGAAGCAGCGCGGCCACCCGGCGGTACGGATCGGTCCGTCCGGCGCGGTCCTCCGCGGCCAGTACCCGCTCCAGTTCGTCGGCGGCCGGCAGTTCCACGTCGTTGCTCACGTTGTCCGTGAAGACGCGCACCCCGTACCAGGCGTGCAGGGGTGCCGCGATACCGGCGAGCGTGGCCGTCAGCGCGTCCAGCCGGTCGGCCCTCACCGCGAGCCCCAGCCGATTGGTGTACGCATCCGTGTCGAAGGCGGCCAGCGCCGCGTCCCAGTCCCCGGCGGCTCCGGGCCGCATCGCCAGCGCGTCGGCGTTCCGTACGAGCAGCGAGAGCAGTCCGCCCGGGGCCAGCATCCGGGCAAGTCCGGCCAGCATCGCGTCCGGCTCCCGGACATACATCAGCACGCCGTGGCAGAGCACCACGTCGAAGCTGCCGGGCAGGAAGTGCACCCCGGTGTCCAGGCCGTTGCCCTCGATGAGCCGGACCCGTTCACGGATGCCCGCGGGCTCGTTGCCGAGCGCCTCACGGGCCACCCGCAGCATCTCGGCGTCGGACTCCAGGCCCGTCACGCTGTGACCGGCCCTGGCCAGGCGCAGCGCCTGGGTGCCCTGGCCCATGCCGACGTCGAGGACGCGCAGCCGCTGCCCGACCGGGAAGCGGGCCGCGATCTGCTCGTCGATCTGCCGGGCGACGAGCTCCTGGCGGACGGTGTTGCGCAGCCCGCCGAGCCCTTTCAGCCACACCGAGGAGGCTCCCGAGAATCCGTTGACGGTGGCGGGGGCGGCGCCGGCGGACGGACCGCCGGCCGAGCCGGAGATATCCGTACTCAGGGCCGCTCTCCACGCTTGACCTGCGGCTTCGGTAGCCGGAGCCGACGCATCTGAAGCGTACGCATCAGACCGTAGGCGACCGCGCCACGCTTCGGCGTATCGGGGAAGCGCTCGTTCAGCTGCTTCTTCAGGCGGAACGCGAGCCCGATCGAGTCGAGGACGATCAGCACGATCACGATGAGCCAGAGCAGCAGCGAGATGGTCTGGATGTTCTGCACCTGGATCACGCTGAGGATCAGAATGATCACGGCGAGCGGCAGGAAGAACTCCGCGATGCAGAAACGCGAGTCCACGTAATCGCGGACGAAGCGCCGCACCGGGCCCTTGTCGCGAGCCGGCAGATAGCGCTCGTCGCCACTGGCGAGCGCCTCACGCTGCTTGGCCATGTCCACACGGCGCGCTTCGCGCTGCCGCTTCATGGCCTCCTTGCGGTCGAGCGGCGCGCCACTGGAGGCACGACGGCGCTGCGACTGGGCATCGCTGCGCTTGGGGGTGGGGCGACCTTTGGGGGCCTGCGGGTCGCGGGGCTGCTTGGAGAGGTCCGCCGTCACCTTGCCGGTGGGCGCCTTCTCTTCCTTCGAACGGCTACGGAACACAAGGCCCAAGGGTACGGGTTCGATCGCCGCTGCCCCAGGCCGGTCGGGAACGATCCGGCAACGGCCTGCGTCCTCGCAGGTGTTCCCATGGGTCTGCCGCGGACGTCCGGACCGGTTTCCCTGACCACCACCTACTCCCTGGGCCGGAGCGGTGACCGGGTGCAGTCGTCCTTGGGGAGGAGCACATCTGTGCTCGAACAGTGCGGTAATAGAGGCAGGGCCCGTACTGTGGGTTCTGTTGGAGTGCTGGAGCTCAGTCCGTCAGAAGGGGGCGCGCGAAGCCCATGAGCGGTGTCATGAAGCGTATGGGGATGATCTTCCGCGCGAAGGCAAACAAGGCCCTTGACCGGGCCGAGGATCCGCGCGAGACCCTCGATTACTCGTACCAGAAGCAGCTGGAGCTGCTTCAGAAGGTGCGCCGCGGCGTCGCCGATGTGGCGACCTCGCGCAAGCGGCTGGAGCTGCAGCTGAATCAGCTGCAGGGCCAGTCGTCCAAGCTGGAGGACCAGGGCCGCAAGGCGCTCGCGCTCGGCCGCGAGGACCTGGCCCGCGAGGCGCTGTCCCGGCGCGCCGCACTCCAGCAGCAGGTCACCGACCTGGAGACGCAGCACACCACGCTGCAGGGCGAGGAGGAGAAGCTCACTCTCGCGGCCCAGCGGCTGCAGGCCAAGGTCGATGCCTTCCGTACCAAGAAGGAGACCATCAAGGCCACCTACACCGCAGCCCAGGCGCAGACCCGGATCGGCGAGGCCTTCTCCGGGATCTCCGAGGAGATGGGCGATGTCGGCCTGGCGATCCAGCGTGCCGAGGACAAGACCCAGCAACTGCAGGCCCGGGCCGGTGCGATCGACGAGCTGCTCGCCTCCGGCGCCCTGGACGACCCGACCGGGACGGCGAAGGACGACATCGCCGCCGAGCTGGACCGGATCTCCGGTGGTACGGATGTGGAGCTGGAGCTGCAGCGCATGAAGGCCGAGCTGGCCGGCGGCTCCACCCAGCAGCAGGCGATCGAGGGCGGCCCGCAGGATGCGGCGCAGCAGCAGTCGTCGCAGTCCCCGCACAGGTTCGACAAGAGTTAAGGCAGCGTCATGATCGTACGGATCATGGGGGAGGGCCAGGTCGCACTGGCCGACAGTCATCTCGCCGAGCTCGACAAGCTCGACGATGAACTGCTCGCCGAGATGGAGAGCGGCGACGGCCCCGGCTTCCGCTCCACTCTCCACGCACTCCTCGCAAGGGTGCGCGAGTTCGGCACACCCTTGCCGGACGACTCCCTGGAGCCGTCCGAGCTGATCCTGCCGTCGTCCGACGCGACCCTTGAAGAGGTGCGCGCCATGCTCCGGGACGACGGTCTGATCCCCGGCTGACGCCGGGCGCACTCCAGCACCCGCACAAGTCCGTGCCCCGTGTCCGGTCCACCGGACACGGGGCACGGCTGTGTCCGGTGGACCGGCGCCGTGGCGGTTCGGCGCGCTCCGTGCCGGTTTCTCCGTACGCCCCGGACCGATTCGCGCGCGACACGCCGTAACGTAGCTTGACGTGACCACCCTCGGAACCGGGGTTCTGCGCATCCGGCACTGGCTGCGCGACCATCCCCTCGCGCTGGACACCGCGCTCGCCCTGGCCGTACTGGTGGCCATGATCATCGGGTCGTTCGTCCACCCGGGCGCACCGAACGGTCCCACCTTCGACATTCGCAGGCCCGAGGCGAGCGGTGTGGTCCTGATGGTGCTCGGTGCCATGGCACTCATCTGGCGGCGGCGCAATCCCATGGCGGTGCTCGCGGCCACCGCCGGGCTGACGGTCGTCGAGCTGGTGAGGTCCGACCCGCCCGCGCCCGTGGTGATGAGTACCGTCATAGCGCTGTACACCGTCGCCGCCCGCACCGACCGGCCCACCACCTGGCGGGTCGGTCTGCTGACCATGGCCGCGCTGACGGCCGCCGCGATGTTCTTCGGTGCGGCGCCCTGGTACAGCCAGCAGAACTTCGGCGTCTTCGCCTGGACCGGCATGGCCGGCGCCGTGGGGGACGCCGTACGCTCCAGGCGCGCCTTCGTCGACGCGATCAGGGAGCGCGCCGAACGGGCCGAGCGCACCCGTGACGAGGAGGCCCGGCGCCGGGTCGCCGAGGAGCGGCTGCGGATCGCCCGCGATCTGCACGACGTCGTCGCCCACCACATCGCCCTGGTCAATGTCCAGGCCGGGGTGGCCGCCCACGTCATGGACAAACGCCCCGATCAGGCCAAGGAGGCGCTGGCCCACGTCCGGGAGGCCAGCCGCTCCGCGCTCAACGAACTGCGGGCCACCGTCGGGCTGCTGCGCCAGTCCGGCGACCCGGAGGCGCCGACCGAACCGGCCCCGGGGCTCGCGGTCCTGGACGAGTTGGTGGACACCGTCCGGCGGGCCGGGCTCCCGGTCGAGGTGGCCTGTACCGACCGGCGGCCCCCGCTGCCCGCGGCCGTCGACCTGGCCGCGTACCGGGTGATTCAGGAGGCGCTGACCAATGTGCGCAAACACGCGGGCCCCGGGGCGAAGGCCGAGGTGAGCGTCGTACGGGTCGGCGCCACGGCCGAGGTCACCGTGATCGACAACGGCTCGGGCGGAGGCGTCCGCAACGGGGACGGCGGCGGTCACGGCCTCCTCGGCATGCGCGAACGCGTCACCGCACTCGGCGGCTCCCTCACCGCGGGGCCCCGCTACGGCGGCGGATTCCGGGTTCATGCGATCCTGCCCGTCAAGGCCCGCACGGCAGAGCCCAAGGAGCCGGGCGCGGCGGGCCGGACGGGGGAAAACACATGACACCGCCCATCAAGGTGCTGCTCGTCGACGACCAGGCGCTGCTGCGCAGCGCGTTCCGGGTGCTGGTGGACTCGGAGGCCGACATGGAGGTGGTCGGCGAGGCGGCGGACGGCGCACAGGCCGTGGAACTGGCCCGCTCGACGCGTGCCGACGTGGTGCTGATGGACATCCGGATGCCCGGTACGGACGGACTCGCCGCGACCCGGATGATCAGCGCCGATCCGGAACTGGCGGACGTACGGGTCGTCATGCTCACCACCTTCGAGGTGGACGAGTACGTGGTGCAGTCGCTGCGGGCCGGGGCGTCCGGTTTCCTCGGCAAAGGGGCGGAACCGGAGGAACTGCTCAATGCCATCCGTATCGCCGCGGGCGGTGAGGCGCTGCTCTCGCCGGCCGCGACCAAGGGCCTGATCGCCACCTTCCTTGCGCAGGGCGGCAGTTCGGGCGGTGACGGGCCGAGCGCCGCGGAGTACTCCGAGCGGCTCGCCGCGCTCACCGGCCGCGAACGCGAGGTACTGGTCCTGGTCGCGGGCGGGCACTCCAACGACGAGATCGCCGAGCGGCTCGTCGTCAGCCCGCTCACCGTCAAGACCCATGTGAACAGGGCGATGGCGAAGCTGGGCGCCCGGGACCGGGCCCAATTGGTGGTAACTGCGTATGAATCGGGCCTGGTGCGCCCCAGGGCGGAGTGACGGGTGGAGATACGGCGTACTCCACCTGCGGTATGCGCGACATAAGAAAGCGACCTGGGGTCGACGCTTTCGGTCTTGCGGATGGGCGATCGTATAGCTGGGCCGGGTATGTCCCCCAGCCACCCGCCCATCTGCCGCGTAAGCCACAGAAGAGAGACCCAACCCATGTCCTGGCTGTCCAGATTCAGCCTCGCGCAACGGGCCCTGATCGGGCTGATCTCGATTGTCGCCCTCGTATTCGGAGCGATCGCGATCCCGCAGCTCAAGCAGCAGCTGCTGCCCACCATCGAACTCCCGATGGTGTCGGTGCTCGCCCCCTATCAGGGTGCGTCCCCCGATGTGGTCGAGAAGCAGGTCGTCGAACCCCTCGAGAATTCCATCAAGGCCGTCGACGGCGTCACCGGCACCACCTCGACCGCCAGCGAGGGCAACGCCGTCATCATGGCGACCTTCGACTTCGGCAGCGAGGGCACCAAGCAGCTCGTCGCCGACATCCAGCAGGCGGTGAACCGCGCCCGCGCCCAGCTTCCCGACGACGTGGACCCGCAGGTCGTCGCCGGCTCGACGGATGACATCCCGACCGTCGTCCTCGCCGTCACCTCCGACAAGGACCAGCAGGCGCTCGCCGACCAGCTGGACCGCACCGTCGTTCCCGCGCTGGAGGACATCGAGGGCGTCGGCCAGGTCTCCGTCGACGGTGTGCGGGACCTCCAGGTCTCCATCACCCCCGACGACAAGAAGCTCAGCTCCGCCGGTCTGAACGCCGCGACGCTCTCCCAGGCGCTCCAGGCGGGCGGCGCGACCGTCCCCGCCGGTTCCTTCTCCGAGTCGGGCAAGAGCCGCACCGTCCAGGTCGGCGGCGCCTTCACCTCCCTGAAGCAGATCGAGGACCTGCGCGTCACCGGCCAGGACCCGACGACGGGCAAGCCCGGCGAGCCGGTCCGGGTCGGTGACGTCGCCACGGTGAAGCAGGAGCCGTCCACCGCGGTCTCCATCACCCGTACCAACGGCAAGCCGAGCCTCGCCGTGATGGCCACCATGGACAAGGACGGCAGCGCCGTCGCCATCTCGGACGCGGTCAAGGACAAGCTCCCCGACCTCCGCAAGGACCTCGGAGCCGGCGCCGAACTGACCGTCGTCTCCGACCAGGGCCCCGCCGTCTCCAAGGCGATCTCCGGTCTGACCACCGAGGGCGCGCTCGGTCTGCTCTTCGCGGTCATCGTGATCCTGGTCTTCCTCGCGTCGCTCCGCTCGACGCTGGTCACCGCGGTCTCCATCCCGCTCTCCGTGGTTCTCGCACTGATCGTGCTCTGGACCCGCGACCTGTCGCTCAACATGCTCACGCTCGGCGCGCTGACCATCGCGATCGGCCGCGTCGTCGACGACTCGATCGTGGTCCTGGAGAACATCAAGCGTCACCTCGGCTACGGCGAGGAGCGCCAGTCCGCGATCATCACCGCGGTCAAGGAAGTGGCCGGCGCGGTCACCTCCTCGACCCTCACCACGGTCGCCGTCTTCCTGCCGATCGGTCTCGTCGGCGGCATGGTCGGCGAGCTCTTCGGCTCCTTCTCGCTGACCGTCACCGCGGCCCTGCTGGCCTCCCTGCTGGTCTCGCTGACCGTCGTCCCCGTCCTGTCCTACTGGTTCCTGCGCGCCCCGAAGGGCGCCACGGAGAACCCGGACGAGGCCCGTCGCAAGGCCGAGGAGAAGGAGGCCCGCAGCCGGCTCCAGCGGCTGTACATCCCGGTGCTGCGCTTCGCGACCCGGCGCCGTGTCACCAGCATCGTCATCGCCATCGTGGTGCTGCTCGGCACCTTCGGCATGGCCCCGCTGCTGAAGACCAACTTCTTCGACCAGGGAGAGCAGGAAGTCCTCTCCATCAAGCAGGAGCTGACCCCCGGCACCAGCCTGGCGGCCGCCGACGAGGCGGCCAAGAAGGTCGAGAAGCTCCTCGCCGGCGACAAGGGCGTCAAGGACTACCAGGTCACCGTCGGCTCCTCCGGCTTCATGGCGGCCTTCGGCGGCGGTACGGGATCCAACCAGGCCTCCTACCAGGTCACCCTGAAGGACTCGGCCGACTTCGACGCCACCCAGAAGCGCATCGACGAGGGCCTCGGCAAGCTCGACGGCATCGGCGACACCACCATCGCCGCGGGCGACGGCTTCGGCAGCCAGGACCTCAGCGTCGTGGTCAAGGCCGCCGACGCGGACGTCCTGAAGAAGGCATCCGAAGAGGTACGGGCCGAGGTGGCCAAGCTGAAGGACGTCACCGACGTCCAGAGCGACCTGGCGCAGAGCGTCCCGCGGATCTCGGTCAAGGCCAACGCCAAGGCCGCCGACGCCGGTTTCAACCAGACCACGCTCGGCGCGGCCGTCGCCGGAGCGGTGCGCGGCACCCCGTCCGGCAAGGCGATCATGGACGACACCGAGCGTGATGTCGTCATCAAGTCCGCCCACCCGGCCACCACGATGGCCGAGCTGAAGAACCTCTCCCTCGGCCCGGTCAAGCTCGGCCGGATCGCCGACGTCGAGCTGGTCCCCGGACCGGTCTCGATGACGAGGATCGACGGCCAGCGCGCCGCGACCATCACCGCCAAGCCCACGGGTGACAACACCGGCGCGGTCAGCGCCTCGCTCCAGACGAAGATCAACGCGCTGAAGCTCCCGGACGGCGCCACCGCCACCATCGGCGGTGTCTCCGAGGACCAGAACGACGCGTTCATGAATCTCGGCCTGGCCATGCTGGCCGCGATCGCGATCGTCTTCATGCTGCTGGTGGCGACCTTCCGGTCCCTGGTCCAGCCGCTGATCCTGCTGGTCTCCATCCCGTTCGCGGCAACCGGCGCGATCGGCCTGCTCGTGGTCACCGGCACCCCGATGGGCGTACCGGCGATGATCGGCATGCTGATGCTGATCGGCATCGTGGTCACCAACGCGATCGTGCTGATCGACCTGATCAACCAGTACCGGACGCAGGGCATGGGCGTCGTCGAAGCAGTCATCGAGGGCGGCCGCCACCGGCTCCGCCCGATCCTGATGACCGCCCTGGCGACGATCTTCGCCCTGCTCCCGATGGCGCTCGGCGTCACCGGCGAGGGCGGCTTCATCTCGCAGCCGCTCGCCGTCGTGGTGATCGGCGGCCTGGTCACCTCGACGCTGCTGACGCTGCTCCTGGTGCCGACGCTCTACGCGATGGTGGAGCTCCGCAAGGAGCGCCGGGCGAAGAAGAAGGCGATCAAGCGCGCCAAGAAGGCCGGCGTGTCGGACCCGTCTGGCTTCGAGCCCGACGAGGCCCGGGAGGCCGAGCCCGCGCAGGCCTGACCCGCCTGGTACGACGAGAGGGCCCTGTCCCACGCGCCTGCGTGGGACAGGGCCCTCTCCATTCCTCCAGGGCTCTCCGCTTGCTGCTTGAGCGCTGCTGCTACTTGAGCGAGGAGACGAACGCGCCCCAGGCCGCGGCCTGGACGACGAGTGCGGGGCCGGCAGGGTTCTTGCTGTCGCGTACGGGGACGACGCCGGGGAAGTCGTCGCTGATCTCGACGCATTCGCCCCCATTGGAATTGCTGTAGCTGCTGCGACGCCAGTGGGCGGTGCTCAGCTCGGGGGAGTGGGTCATGGTCGGTAGCCCTCCATCGCGGTCCGGATCAGTTCTGCCGACTCGGCCAAGGGGAGGGAGTTGGCGCGCAGTACCTCGTACTGCCGCCGCCACTTCTTCACCGCAGCCGGATCCTCGTAGAGATGACCGGCCTGAATGCCCTCCTCGTACGCCACCGAAGCGCCGTCGGGCAGGGTCAGCAGAGTCAGCGCGCCACCCAGGAGCGAGTGGAGTCCCGCACTGAACGGCATCACCTGAACTTTACTGTTCGGAGTATCCACCTGCTCTAGCAGCGAAGCCAGCTGCTCGCGCATGCAGGCCGGACTGCCCATCTGCCGTCGCAGCACGGCCTCGTCGATGATCGCCCACCGGAACGGCGGATTCGCCGAACGCTGCCGCTCCTGCCGCGACATGCGCGCGGTGACGCGTTCCTCGACCTGTTCGGCGCTCAGGTCCTCCTGGCAACGGAGAAACGTGCGCGCGTACTCCTCGGTCTGTAACAGCCCCGGCAGTGCCTGCGCGCCGTACTGCTCTATCACCTCGGACCGGAACTCGAAGTCCATGTACCGCTGGTACTGGTCGGGGTGGATCTCGCGCCGAGCGAGCTCGTAAAGCCCGTGGAAGTGGTCATCCGCCCCGAAGGCCATGTCCAGCCGGCTGGGAATGTCCGGCGGCGGCATCAGGTCGGCCGTCTCGATCCGGGCCAGCGTGCTCTTGCTGGAGTTCACGATGCCCGCGAGCTGCACGAGCGACAGGCCCGCCCGCTCGCGGTGGCGGCGCTGCTCGGAACCGAAGTAGTGGCGGGCGGACAGATAAGGGGTGAGCGGCTGGGGCTTGAACGTCACGGTGCGTGCCTTTCGTGTGTCCCGTTCCCAAGGCCGGGACAGTGGCGCTCTGTTGGGGCGAGGTCCCCCACGGCGACGATTGCGGCACACACCGTAACCATCCTCTCGTGCGGCGCACCAGAGGGCCTGCACCGGAGGTAGCGACCGACATGATGTTCGACGGACAGGGCCGGGCCCTGCGACTGCTCCCGTGGACCAACGAGCGCGGCGGCCCGTGCTGGCTGAGCACAGCGAACCCGGACAGCCGCCTCTCCCGGATGGCCGACGAACTGGAGGCCGACATGATCGCCTCGGCCGAGTACGTACTGGAGCAGGCCCGGGAGCTGTTGGCGGAGACCGTGGTGGGGGAGCAGGAGCTACGGTTCGCGGGCACCCGGCTCGCCGAGTCGCTGGGGGACACCCTGCGGATCGCGGAGAGCCGGGGCGGGCGGCTGGAGAGCGGCGGGAACGCCGGCTGACGGCGGGGCGGTGAGCGTCAGGCGGCCCCGCTGAGAGCCTGGACGATCTGGAGCCACGTCTCGCCGTGCGGGTGGGCGTGCCGGACGCTGAGGGCGAGGATCTCCCTCAGCAGCCGGGCACGGGTCGCCTCGGGTGCGCGGGGGAGGAGCGTGGCCAGCTCGTCCGGTTCGACGCCCTCGACAGCCCCGGAGAGCACCATGCCCGCCTGGGCGTGGGTGAGGGAGGACAGCCTGTCGTCGAAGACCTGCCCCTCGATGGCTGCTGCGTGCAGCAGCGCGTTGCCGTCCCCGGCCGCCAACGCCCTTTCCACGTACGCCTGGAGGGCGTCGTGGTCCTCGACGAGGCGGTACGCGGCGTCCAGTCCTTCGGCGCCGGCGACATCGAGGATGGCGACGTGCGCGAGCGGGGTGGCCTCGGACGGCTGGGCCCGGAGGATGCGGGGATGGTCCTCGAGGAAGACCCGTGACTCCGCCCAGGTGGCGCAGTCCACCCACTCCGCCACCTGCTCCGCGAGGATCAGCGGATCGTAGGCGGCGGTCACGCCGTGGGCGAGGACGGCCTCGCGGAGCGCGGCGTGCTGTTGTGCGGTGCGGGGGTCCAGGAGTGCCAGTTCGTCGAGGGCTGTCGCAGTCTCCTCGCTGCTGAGCACTTCCGCGTTCCGGGACCAGACATCGCGTGACTGGGGCCAGTTGGGCGCGAACATCCAGGAAGCGACGAGGTCCAGGGTCTCCGGAGACAGGGCGACCCAGGGCGGTGCGGGGGCGAAGGTCCCTTCCTCCCACGCGGTGCGTACGGCCTCGGCGTCGCTGTGGGCGCGAAGAGCCCGCCGGGCCCGTACGGTCACGGGGTCCGCGCCGCCGCCGTCCGGCGCGGAGTCATCGGCGAGGAAGGACACGAGCCCGCGTACGCCGACCGAGGCCTGGGGATCAGGACAGTTCAGCAGGAAGACACTCCGCTCGACACGGACACGCCGGGCGGTCGCGGGGTGGGCGGCGGCGAACTCCTCCACGACCTCGTCGAATTCCCGGATCGCCGACGCGCGGTCGTCCATGCGGACGAGTGCCCGGGCCAGGTCGGCGAGAGCGGAGACCAGGGCGTTTTCGAAGACACCGGGTTTCTCCAGCGCCAGAGTCCGGTAGGCGGCGACCGCTTCCGCTGCCGCGCTCACGGCCCCTTCGGCGTCCTGGTTCAGCCTCATGTACATGCTGAGGCTGTGGAGGGACCGGGCCAAGGGTGGAAGGAAGGTCTTGGCCTGTTTGACGACGAGTTCACGCAGGTGGCGGATGGCCTCCTGCGCTGGTGACAGTGCCCTTTCCGGGCTGCCGACGTCGGCGAGATTCTGCGCGAGTGAGCTGAGAGCTGTGGCGAGGGCGGGGCGGAACACGGTGGGGTGCTGCGCCACCAGTTCGCGATAGATGGCGACAGCCTCCTCCGCCGCCCGTACCCCCGCTGCAGGGTCTCCGATGCTGTTGAAGTGGTTGGCAAGGTTGTTCAGGGTGGTGGCCAGGTCAGGGCGAAAGGCACCCGGCTGTTGTGCGGCGAGATCGCGATGGATGACAAGGGCCTCCTGCGCCGCATCGAGCGCCCCTGAGACGTTGCCGACGTACGCGCGACGAGTGCCGAGGGTGTTGAGTGTGGTAGCGAACTGGGAGCGAAACGGGCTCGGATCCTGAGAGACGAGTTGTCGATAGACGCCGACCGCTTCCTCGATGTGGGCCAGGGCCGCTGCGTACTCCCCGGCGAAGACGAGCGCCCTGGCAAGGTTGTGGAGGAAGTCGGCAAGCACCGGAAGGTGTGCGGCCGGATGTTCTGCGACCAGTTCGCGCTGGATCCGCACGGCCTCTCGCACCAACGCCACGGCGGACTCCCAGTCTTCAACGGGTGACGTTCCGGCCAGAGTGTTCAGGGACAGAGCGAGCCCCGCGCGGAACGCACCAGGGTGCTCAGCAGCGAGCCTGGCGTACAGACGTGCTGCCTCCCGCGCCGGGGCACGTGCCGCCTTGCCGTCTCCGGTGGCGGAGATGCGGTGCGACAGAATGGTGAGGGCGTTGGCCAGGCCCGGCAGGTAAGCGGCCGGATGGCGTGAACCAAGGTCTCGGTAGATGCGCACCGCCTCCTGCGCGAGCGCGAGGGCCCCCTCACGGTCCCCGACATTGGCGCGGTGCTTGGACAAGTTGCTCAGGGAACCGGCCAACAGAGGCAGAGCAGCGGAGTGGCGTTTGGCCACGGCCCGCCGGATGCGGACCGCCTCCTCCGAGTGCGACAGCGCATCCGCGTGGGCGCCGGTTTCGCTGAGGTGGCCTGCCAGATTGCCGAGGGTGGAGGCCAGGTCGCCCAGAAACGCGTCAGGGTGAAGCGTGGTGAGTTCGCGGTAGATGTCGACCGCTTCCTCCGCGTGCGGGAGCGCCGCCCGGTGGTGTCCGCCGGCCCCCAGGTGCGCCGCAAGGTTGGCGAGCGTAGCGGCGAGACCTGGAAGGAAAGCCGCTGGGCTCCGCTTGGTGAGTTCGCGGTAGATGCGTACGGCTTCCCGCGCCGGATCGAGGGCGCCCTCGTGGTCGCCGACGCCTGCGAGGCGGTTGCCGAGAGTGTTGAGTGAAGCCGCCAGAGCCGAGAGCATGCCGTCCGCCCCGGAATCGGTCAGTGCCCGCTGGATGAGGACCGCCTTCCGTGCGGGCACCAGAGCCCCCGCTCGGTCGCCGGTGGCGGCGCAACGGCTGGCGACGTTGATCAGAGCACGGGCCACCGCGGCCCGTTGGCTTCCCGGAGACTCTCGTTCCAGTTCCTCCCGCAGGGACAGCGCCTCCCGCGCGGCGGACAGAGCACCCTCCAGTTCTCCCGCCGCATCCAGCAGCTCGGAGAGGATGTGGAGCGTTTCGGCCAGATACGGTACTGCGCCCGGTCCACCCCTCTCGACCAGCCTTCGCACCATTTTGATCCCCGGCGCACCCGCCCGCGCCGCGTGCCGCGCCAGCCCGCGCACCACGTACGGATCGACCGCGCCCCAGTCGCCGCCCACCGCTCGCCGCTCGACGTGCGCGATGAGCGCGGCCAACGCCACCTCTCCGGCCTCGGCGTGCCCCGGCCCTTCCCGGTCCGCGAGATGTGACACGAACTCGCGGTGGTACAGGCGGTACACCGCCTGTCCGTCCTCGGAGTCCTCGACGATGTAGCGGCCGTAGGCGGACAGCACCCAGTCCACGTCGCTGTCGTCGTACGACATGTCACCGCCGCCCAGCGCTCCGGCGACCTCCTCCCACACGCCCCCGGCGGGCATGCCGCGCCCGACCGTCCACGCCAGCGCGGTCAGCAGATCCCGCGCGGCGGACGGCAGTTCGGTGCCGTCCGCCAGGACCCGTACCGGCCCCGCCCGCAGGTCCTCCTCGAACGCGGCCTCGATGGAGCCCGGCAGACCGGCCGGCCACCGGCCCTCCTCGGCGACACGACCCCCCGCCAGCAGCGAGCCCGTCACCAGCCGCGCGAAGAGGAACCCGCCGCCCACCGCCGTAGCACGCGCGGCGACCGCATCGCCCGCCTCCCGCGCCCGGTCCTCCGGGACACCGGCCGCCGCGCACCGGCGGAACACGTACTCACCGATGTCCTCCTGCGTGTGCGGCTCCCGCTCCAGGTCCGCACTGGTGACACCCGCGCCGATCAGCCGGGCCAGGGCGTCCGGCAGTGTCTCGTCCCCGCGCCCTTCCTCCGCCAGGCGGCTGCGGAACGCCCGGTCGCGGGAGCCGAGCAGGACCGGGACCGTCCGGCTGAGCGGAAAGACCAGCTCCTCGATCACGGCGCGGAGGTGCTCGGCGGGTACTTCGTCCAGGCCGTCGAGAATCAGCACCGGCTGCGGGGACAGCTCACGGAGCTCGCCCCGGAAGTCGTCCGCGTTGCGGGGTTCCGGCAGTCCGAGTTGCCGGGCCAGCTCCGAGGCCGCCTGGAGAGGGCTCAGGCCTCGAAGATGCACGGAGGCGAGGGAGCGGTCGGGGCGCAGGCCCGGGTCCGGGTCGTCCTCGCGCAGGCCCCCGTGCGCTTCGGTCTCCTTCCGCTGCCCGGGATCGGTGAGCGTCGCGATCCGGCCCAGCACGGCCGACTTGCCGCAGCCCGCCGGGCCGGTCACCAGGAAGAGCCCGGCCTCGTCCGCCTCCAGCCATGCGGCGATCCGGCCCAGCACCTCCTTCCGGCCCGTGAAGAACCAGCCCTCCTCGCGGTACCCGACGCCGCGCGCCGCGAGCACCAGGTGCTCCACCAGCCGGGCGGGGGCCCCGGGCACATGGCGCGGGTTCGGGAAGACCGGCCGCCCGGTGCCGAGGGTGGCGGGCACCGGTGTCTGCCCCTCGCCGCGCCATCGCTCGTCCAGCGCGGCCAGCAGGTCCGGGCCGCTGACCAACTCGTTGTGGGCGCTCCATGCCGAGCGGTACTCGGTGGTGGCAGGGCCGGCCTTCAGCACCTGCGCCAACGCGGTGAGCAGAGGGCCGCTGCCGTCCGACGTCTCGTTGCGCCGACAGCTCGCCATGATCCCGAACCACTTGGCCTGGCCGGGCGGCGTGGACATGGCCTCCCAGCGCCGCAGAGCCTTCTCCACGCCCCGGCCCACCGCGTCCCCCGCGTAGCAGGTGTCGATGATCACCAGGATCTGGTCCGCGCCCGACGCCACCGCGTCATTGACCAGCGTCTCGGCCGAGACGCCCCGCTTGAGGGCGCGTGCGTCACGAATCACCTGCTCGACGTCGAGATCCAGGTCGCAGAGCGCGAGGCGCAGTTCGTCGTCGATCAGCACCCCGTGTCCCGACCAGATGATGATCGCGGGCTTCGCCGCCCCCGTCTCCCGCCAGTTCTCGCTCCAGGCGGTGAGGGCCTCGTCGAAGGCCGCCCAGGACGGGTTCCCGCCGCCCACCACATGCGCCGCGATCCCCAGACCCTCCAGCAGTCCGGCGATCCCCTCCATCTGGGCGACCGCCCCGGTCAGCCGGGGAAAGCTCCGCTTGTCGGCGTACTCCTCGCACACCACGCACAGCGCCGTCCCCACTGGCTCGCGTCCGTCGTCGCCCGCCACGCCCGTCTCACGCACCATCGCCCGCCCCGCCCTCCAGTACCAGCACCAGCGCGGTCATCACGACATGGCCCGCGTTCCCCGTACTCACCCGCACCCGGTGCGGCCCCGCCGGCAGCCCGGCCAGGCGTGCCACGTAACGGCCACCGCCCAGGTTGTTCAGCGTCCGCACCGGTCCGCCCCCGGCCGCCGCGAATACGGCCACCCGGTCGTGGCCCCGTATGTCCGGCGGGACCGTGGCCCGCAGCTCGTACACCTCGCCCTCGATGATCGCGTCCGGGGCGTCCACCACCAGCGGGATGTCCGCGACCTCCGGGCCCCGGTGGACCGGCGGGTCCGGGGTGAGCCAGTTGTAGAGGGCCTGGCGCAGCGCCGTGTTGTTCTGGAGCGAGCCGTGCTTCTCCCAGGGCGTGTACGCGGGCCGCCCCGCCGCCCCCACGTGGGCGCTGGAGAGCCTGGGCACGCGGCCGTCGCCGCCCTCGTCGGTCCCGTCGATCGTGAGCAGTCCGGTCAGCTTCTCGCCCTGGACCTCGGCGGTGGTCGGGGTCGGCTGGAGCACCCCGCTGATCGGTACGTACTCCACTCCGTACGCCGCCCCCGCCCCGGACTCCCGCAGCGCCTCGTGGAAGCGGGCGGCGTCCTTGAGCAGTGCCGCGTCGGTCCCGGGCAGGCCGGTCACCTCACGGGCGTATCGCAGCGGCTCGCCCGGCGCGGTGATCAGCGCGGCGTAGTCGGGGACGAGCTGGTGGAGGGACGGAAGGCTGCGGGCGAACGCGGTGAGGCCGATACCGGCCGGGCCCACCCCGTTGACCAAAGAGAGCAGGGCGTCCAGGGAGCCCCGGTACGGGGTTCCGAGCGTGATCACGCGGCGCGTCACCTCCACGCCGCCGCACCGCTCCACGTACTGGCGGGTGACCAGGCCACCCATCGAGTGGCAGACGAAGACGACCCGGGCCTCCGCCCGCTCCGGCGCCGAGGCTCGCCAGCGGCCGAGCTCCTCGTCCACCCGCTCGGCCAGCCGGTCCGCGTTGTAGCGGCAGGACAGCCGCCAGTCGTAGGCGAAGTCGATCAGGTTGGCGGGGGCGTCCGCTTCGTCCTTCACGCCCCGGCGCCGGAGCGTGAAGTTGTTCTCCAGCCACTCCAGGAAGCCGTCGTAGCCGTCCACGAGCGTCCCGATACCCAGCAGTCCGTGCAGGTCGCGCATCGGACCGGGCGGGCGCACACCGTCGCCCGGGTGCTCGTCGCCCAGGTCCGGGGGCAGCGCCAGGTCCTTGACGGACCGGCCGAACGTACGGATCCCGCGGAGGAGGGCCGGGCCCGAGAGGCCCCAGACCTCGTGCCCGTCCGCGCCTGCCAGCCGACTGCCGAGAATGCCCGGGACGACGACCACCATGTCGTCGACCCGGCTGCGAGACGTCATGTGGCGCCGTACCCCCGTGAATGTGCGCTGCTGCCGTGGATGAAGCAGCGTAATTACGGAGAGGGCTGTTCGAGTGCCATATGGAGGAATCCAGGCGGCTCGGGACGTTCCGTACCCGTACGCGAGCGGAAGGCCCGGTCCACCGACCGTCCAATGGTGGACCGGGCCTCACAGCCATGCCGCAAGCAGCACCCCCCTACGGCAGCGCCAGCATCCGCTCAAGCGCCAGCTTCGCGTACTTCTCCGTCTCCGGGTCGACCTCGATCCGGTTGACCGGGTTCCCCTCGGCCAGCGACTCCAGCGCCCACACCAGGTGCGGCAGGTCGATCCGGTTCATCGTCGAGCAGAAGCACACCGTCTTGTCGAGGAAGACGATCTCCTTGTCCTCGGCCGCGAACCGGTTCGCCAGGCGCCGCACCAGGTTCAGCTCGGTGCCGATCGCCCACTTCGAGCCGGCCGGCGCCGCCTCCAGGGCCTTGATGATGTACTCCGTCGAGCCGACGTAGTCCGCCGCCGCCACGACCTCGTGCTTGCACTCCGGGTGCACCAGCACATTGACGCCCGGAATCCGCTCGCGCACATCGTTGACGGACTCGACGGAGAAGCGCCCGTGCACCGAGCAGTGCCCGCGCCACAGGATCATCCTGGCGTTGCGCAGCTCCTCGGCGGTCAGGCCGCCGTTCGGCTTGTGCGGGTTGTAGAGGACGCAGTCCTCCAGCGACATCCCCATGTCCCGGACCGCGGTGTTCCGGCCCAGGTGCTGGTCGGGGAGGAAGAGGATCTTCTCGCCCTGCTCGAAGGCCCACTCCAGCGCCCGCTTCGCATTGGACGAGGTGCAGATCGTGCCGCCGTGCCGCCCGGTGAAGGCCTTGATGTCGGCGGAGGAGTTCATGTACGAGACGGGTACGACCTGCTCCGCGACCCCGGCCTCGGTCAGTACGTCCCAGCACTCGGCGACCTGCTCGGCGGTGGCCATGTCGGCCATCGAGCAGCCTGCGGCCAGGTCCGGCAGCACGACCTTCTGGTCGTCGGTGGTCAGGATGTCCGCGGACTCCGCCATGAAGTGCACGCCGCAGAAGACGATGTACTCGGCCTCCGGCCGGGCGGCCGCGTCCCGGGCGAGCTTGAACGAGTCGCCGGTGACGTCCGCGAATTGGATGACCTCGTCGCGCTGGTAGTGGTGGCCGAGAACGAAGACCTTGTCCCCGAGCTTCTCCTTGGCCGCGCGGGCACGCTCCACCAGGTCCGGGTCGGACGGGGAGGGCAGGTCGCCGGGACACTCGACGCCGCGCTCGCTCTTCGGGTCGGCCTCGCGGCCGAGCAGGAGCAGGGCGAGGGGCGTCGGCTGGACGTCGAGATCCTGGACGGGGTGGGCCGTGGTCACGTCACGCACCCTTTCTTTTCTGCGGAAAGCCTTTTCGTCGAATTGACGTTATCTATCATATCCGGTTCACGTCACTTTGACGACGGCCATAGTGTCTATGTGACGCATACCGCCGAGTGGCCTGTGTGCGAGCATGAATGGAACAGGCAAGCGCTCGGCCCGGAATGAATCCGCGGTCCCGACGGTTGCAACGTCGGCAAGCAGTCTCCGTACAACCCGGGAGAGAAGCAGATGTCCGTATCGGACGAGACCACCACCGTGAGCGACGGCATCCTCCTGTCCGACGCCGCCGCAGCCAAGGTCAAGGGCCTGCTGGGGCAGGAAGGCCGTGATGACCTGGCGCTGCGCGTCGCCGTCCAGCCCGGCGGCTGCTCGGGCCTGCGCTACCAGCTCTTCTTCGACGAGCGTTCCCTCGACGGCGACGTCGTGAAGGACTTCGACGGCGTCAAGGTCGTCACCGACCGGATGAGCGCTCCGTACCTGGGTGGCGCCTCCATCGACTTCGTCGACACCATCGAGAAGCAGGGCTTCACGATCGACAACCCGAACGCCACGGGCTCCTGCGCCTGTGGCGACTCCTTCAGCTAGGCCCTGAAGGCAGCGGCAGAACGGCGGCGGCCCCGGATTCCGGGGCCGCCGCCGTTGTCGTACGCGGGGGCTCGGGCGTCAGGCGCGGGGCACACCGTCGCCCGACGCCGCGTCGACCACTGTCCGGTCACCGAGCGGGGCGTCCAGCGTCACCGTCCGGGTCAGCTCCTTGGCGATCATGATGCAGACCTTCTTCTCGGCCGGCTGCGACTCCGTCACCGTCACCCGCACCGTCTTCCCGTCCTCGGTCGCGCTCGCCGCGTACTTACTGCACACCCCGCCCCAGAACGTCACCGACAGGGTCCGCCCGTCGGCGCTGTACGACAGGATCTGCCGCCGGGACTTCTCCGTGTCCCCCGGGGGCGGGGTCGTCGCCGGCGGTGCGTCCTTCGTCAGATACGCGGGGTCCACGGCGATCTGCGACACGGTGTCACCCGTGCCACCCGCGGCCGGCCGCACCGAGAAGAGCCAGGACGGTACGAGCGTCTGCCTGCCCGCCACGTACTGCTTGGTCAGTCCGAACACCGCCTTGTCGACCGTCACGGTCGTCGTCGGCCGCTCCGCCCCGGCCCGCGTCCCGCAGTGGACCTTCGGCGACTTCAGGCCATTCTCCAGCGGTACGGGAGTGGCACACCCGCCGACGTCCGCGCGCCCGTCCGTCCGGGAGGCCGCCCCGTTCAGCTGCTTCAGCGCCTCGCCCGCACTGATCACCGGATAGCTGTCGCCCTTCTCCAGGCCCTTCAACTGCCCACTGCCGCCGACCACTTCGCCGCCCGAACCCACCTGGATCCCGGTCGACCAGCCGTAGGTGGGGAGTCCGTCCACCACCGGGTCGGCGTTCACCACCCTTACCGAACCCATGAGTTGGCGGGCGTCGAGGGCGGCGTCGTCCTGTCCCACCGCCTTCAGGACCGGTGCCGCGGCAGCCCTGGCGGCACTCTCGCTCACCGGGGAGCCGCTGCCGCCCGGGGCCTGCTTCTCGCTCGAACAGACCGTGGTGCTCCGGCAGTTGTCCGTACCGCCGGAGCCGTACCGGGCGAAGCTCCAGGTGCCCGGAGCCTGCTTGTCCACCCGGAGGACCGGGCCCGAGCCGTCCCCGTCGGACCCCACCTTCCAGGACGTGCCCTCCGCCTGCGGCGTGCCCTGTACCCCCAGCGCCTTCGCCAGCCGGGCCACCTCCGCCGCGGAGACGGTCCCCTCCGCGCGCTGCACCGCGGCCGTGCGCGGCCCCTCGGGCAGCTTGCCGGACGCGCGGTAGACCACCTGACCGCCGTGCGGATCGGGCTCGCCGGGTGCGATGCCGGGCGAGGACCCGTCGGGCGCCGTCGGGTCGCCCGCGCGTTCGTCCAGGGCAAGCAGGGGAGGGGTGTGCTCCCCGCTGCCCGCCGCGCTGCCGCTGCTCCCGCCCTCCCCGTCCGCGGCGGTCGCGGCCCAGTACGCGCCGCCGCCCCCGGCCAGCAGTACGGCCGCCGCCACCGAGGCCACGGCGAGCGGTGAACGCCGCCGGGGGCCGGTCGCATCGTTGTCGGGTCGCTCGGTGCTCACCGGATCGCTCCTTCGCCTGCATCGCCGTCACAGGCCGTCACCCGGCCTGCCGTCCGTCCCGCGGGTGGGGACGACGGTGGGACGGGGCACAGGAGCGCACGGTTCCCTCGGGGGGCGGACGCGATCGGTGCCGGTCTCAGTCGCCGTATTCGGACATGGCGTCGATCAGCCGGGCGGAGGCGGCGGGCACGGTGACCCCGTGAATCAGGGACGGCGCCACCCGAACGGGGGCAGACTTCGCGGGGACCGCCCAGTGCGGAGCCATCCGCGCGCAGTCGCCGCGCAACTCGGCCAGGCTGATCTCGGACTCGCGTGTGGCGCTGTGGTTCGACATAACCGCACCGTAGACATCGCACGCCTCGGGAAGAAAGACCTACTATCGGGTAGTTTTCCCCCCTTCAGGGCGAGTGCGGGGAACGGGTAGCGTGAACTGTCACGCCGCCCCGGGAACGCAGTCACCCGTTCCCCCCGATCTCCGCAGGAGCAGTCTCCCCGTGCGAATCGCAGTCACCGGCTCCATCGCCACCGATCACCTCATGACCTTCCCCGGCCGTTTTGCCGACCAGCTGGTCGCGGATCAGCTGCACACGGTCTCGCTCTCCTTCCTGGTCGACAACCTCGACGTGCGCCGGGGCGGTGTCGCCGCCAATATCTGCTTCGGCATGGGTCTGCTGGGCACGAACCCGATCCTGGTCGGTGCCGCGGGCTCCGACTTCGACGAGTACCGTGCCTGGCTCGACCGCCACGGCGTCGACACCGGTTCGGTCCGGATCTCCGAGGTCCTGCACACCGCCCGGTTCGTCTGCACGACGGACGCCGACCACAACCAGATCGGCTCCTTCTACACGGGCGCGATGAGCGAGGCCCGGCTCATCGAGCTGAAGGCCGTCGCCGACCGTGTCGGCGGCCTCGACCTCGTCTCGATCGGCGCCGACGACCCCGAGGGGATGCTCCGCCACACCGAGGAGTGCCGCTCGCGCGGAATCCCGTTCGCCGCGGACTTCTCGCAGCAGATCGCCCGGATGGACGGCGACGAGATCCGGATCCTCCTCGACGGCGCCACGTACCTCTTCTCCAACGAGTACGAGAAGGGGCTCATCGAGTCCAAGACCGGCTGGAGCGACGAGGAGATCCTGGCCAAGGTCGGCCACCGGGTCACCACGCTGGGCGCCCGCGGTGTCCGGATCGAGCGGGCCGGCCAGGAGACGATCGAGGTCGGCTGCCCGGAGGAGGAGATCAAGGCCGACCCGACCGGCGTCGGCGACGCCTTCCGGGCCGGTTTCCTCTCCGGCCTCGCCTGGGGCGTCGGCCTGGAGCGCGCCGCCCAGGTCGGCTGCATGCTCGCCACCCTGGTGATCGAGACGGTCGGCACCCAGGAGTACACCCTGCGCCGCGCCCACTTCATGGACCGCTTCACCAAGGCGTACGGCCACGACGCCGCCGCCGAGGTCCGCGCGCACCTGGGCTGAGCCGAGGAAGAACCTCAGGTCAGCCGGCGGACCACATAGGCCGAGCCACGGTCCGCCGGCTCCTCGCCCACGTACTCCTGCTCGCGCATCGCACACCAGGCCGGGATGTCCAGGCGCGCCGCCTCGTCGTCACAGAGCACGGTCACCGTCCCGCCCAGCGGTACCTCCCCGATCACCTTTGCCAGCTCGATCACAGGGATCGGGCAGCGCTTCCCGAGGGCGTCGACCACCAGGGAGGCGGTCACGGCAGGGGAGGGGGGCGCGGAAACGGGAGCCCCCAGCCTCTCCCGTACCTCTGCCACCACCCGCGGCAGCACGTCCAGGAAGCGCTCGACCTCCTCGTCCGCGGTGCCGGCCGGCAGCGACACCCGTACGTTCCCCTCCGACAGCACCCCCATCGCCCTGAGCACATGGCTCGGCATCAGCGTGCTGCTGGTGCAGGACGAACCGGATGATACGGAGAATTCGGCCCGGTCCAGTTCGTGGAGCAGTGTCTCTCCATCGACATAGAGACAGGAGAAGGTCACCAGATGCGGCAGCCGCCGCACCGGATCGCCGACCACCTCCACATCGGGCACCAGCTGCGGCACTCGGGCCCTGATGCGGTCCACCAGGGCCCGCAGCCGCACGGACTCCGCCGCCGCCTCCGCCCGCACCGCCCGCAGCGATGCCGCGGCGGCCACGATCGCGGGAAGATTCTCGAACCCCGCGGCCCGCCCGGACTCCCGCTCGTCGGCCGGTCCTTGAACCGCGAACCGCACCCCCTTGCGTACCGCCAGCAGCCCGACACCCGAGGGCCCGCCCCACTTGTGCGCGCTGGCCGCCAGCAGCGACCAGCCGTCCGGAACCGGCCCCCAGCCCAGCGACTGCGCGGCATCCACCAGCAGCGGCACCCCCGCCGCCCGGCAGACCTCCGCGACCTCGGCCACCGGCTGTTCGGTGCCGACCTCGTGATTGGCGGACTGCAGACAGGCCAGCGCGGTGTCCTCGCGCAGCACCTCCGCGTAGGCCTCTGCACTCACCGCCCCCGACCGGTCCACCGCGACCTCGGAGACCGATCCGCCTTGCGCCTCATGGGCGGCGGCCGAATGGAGCACCGACGAGTGCTCCACCGCGGAGAAGACCAGATGGCGGCCGACACGCCGACGCCCCGCGAGAGCCCCGGAAATTCCGGAGTGCACCGCCCGCGTACCCGAAGGAGTGAATGTGAGCTCGTCCGGACGGCACCCGACGGCCTCCGCGGCGGCCTCCCGGGCCGCGTCCAGCAACAGCCGGGCCCGCCGCCCCTCGCGGTAGAGCCTGGCCGGGTCGGCCCACCCCTCGTCCAGCGCGGCAAGCAGCGCCTGGCGGGCGACGGGGTGCAGGGGGGCGGAGGATGCGGCGTCGAAGTAGGGCACGCGGCCACGCTAGCCCGCGCCGGGACCGAACCCGGGGACGGGCCGCCCGCCCAGCCAGGAGAGGGGGCGTCAGATGGCGGCCGGAGGCCCGTATTCCACCCCTTCGGGGTGTCGGGCGGCGCGTTGGGCACCCTCCCCGCGCGACCCCAAATAGCGTCCAGTAGGGTTTGGTCCGCATAAACATCCAAACCCCTGCCCGCGTCAGGGCGGCGACCGACCAGACAGACGGCCGCGCCGACCGCGCGGGCGAGACTCTCGGGAAGGCGCTACGTGAGTCCCAACGGCTCCGACCGCTCGTCGCGGCGCCCGATGCGGCGGAAGCTGCCGCAGGTGCTGACTGCGGGCCTGATCCTGGCGACCGCCACCGGTTGCACATACAAGGACTTCCCCCGCCTTGGTATGCCCACGCCGGTAACAGAAGAGGCACCACGGATTCTTTCCCTCTGGCAGGGCTCGTGGGCGGCAGCGCTCGCCACGGGCGTGCTGGTCTGGGGCCTGATCCTGTGGAGCGTCATCTTCCACCGGCGCAGCCGCACCAAGGTCGAGGTTCCTCCGCAGACCAGGTACAACATGCCCATCGAGGCGCTGTACACCGTGGTCCCTCTGATCATCGTCTCGGTGTTTTTCTACTTCACCGCGCGCGATGAATCGAAGCTCCTCTCGCTCTCCCCGAAGCCTGCCCACACGATCAACGTGGTCGGCTACCAGTGGAGCTGGGCCTTCAACTACATCGAGAACGTGGACGGCTCGCTCGCCACGGGCAACGAGATCCCCAAGGAGCTCGACGCCATCCCGGACAAGTTCCGGAAGGACTTCCCCAAGGGGGCGGAGGGCGTCTACGACTTCGGCGTCCCGGGAACCCGGAACCCGCAGAACGGCAACCCGGGTCCGACCCTGTGGCTGCCGAAGGGCGAGAAGGTCCGTTTCGTTCTGACTTCCCGTGACGTCATCCACTCCTTCTGGGTGGTGCCGTTCCTCATGAAGCAGGACGTCTTTCCGGGCCACACCAACGCCTTCGAGGTGACTCCCAAGGAGGAGGGCACCTACATGGGCAAGTGCGCCGAGCTCTGCGGCGCCGACCACTCCCGGATGCTTTTCAACGTCAAGATCGTCTCCCCGGAGCGCTACCAGGCGCACCTCAAGGAGCTGGCGAAGAAGGGCCAGACGGGCTACGTGCCGGCCGGCATCGAGCAGACTGACCCGGCCAGGAATGCGGAGACGAACAAACTGTGAGCATCCTCAACGAACCTCAGGGTGCCGCGGCAGCAGACGACTCGTACGAGGACGAGCTGCCGGTCCGGCGGAAGCAGCCGGGAAACGTCGTCATCAAGTGGTTGACCACCACTGACCACAAGACGATCGGCACGATGTACCTGGTCACATCGTTCGCGTTCTTCTGCATCGGCGGTCTGATGGCGCTCTTCATGCGCGCCGAACTGGCCCGTCCCGGCACGCAGATCATGTCGAACGAGCAGTTCAACCAGGCGTTCACGATGCACGGCACGATCATGCTGCTGATGTTCGCGACGCCGCTGTTCGCCGGATTCGCGAACTGGATCATGCCGTTGCAGATCGGCGCGCCCGATGTGGCGTTCCCGCGGCTGAACATGTTCGCGTACTGGCTGTACCTCTTCGGCTCGCTCATCGCGGTGGCCGGCTTCCTCACCCCGCAGGGTGCGGCCGACTTCGGCTGGTTCGCCTACTCCCCGCTCTCGGACGCCGTCCGTTCGCCGGGCATCGGCGCCGACATGTGGATCATGGGTCTGGCCTTCTCCGGCTTCGGCACGATCCTCGGTTCGGTCAACTTCATCACCACGATCATCTGCATGCGTGCCCCCGGCATGACGATGTTCCGCATGCCGATCTTCGTCTGGAACGTCCTGCTGACCGGTGTGCTGGTCCTGCTGGCCTTCCCGGTCCTCGCCGCCGCGCTCTTCGCGCTGGAGGCGGACCGCAAGTTCGGTGCGCATGTATTCGACGCGGCCAATGGCGGCGCATTGCTCTGGCAGCACCTCTTCTGGTTCTTCGGCCATCCAGAGGTGTACATCATCGCCTTGCCGTTCTTCGGAATCATTTCCGAAGTGATCCCGGTGTTCAGCCGCAAGCCGATGTTCGGCTACATCGGCCTGATCAGCGCGACGATTGCCATCGCAGGCCTTTCCGTGACCGTGTGGGCGCACCACATGTACGTCACCGGCGGTGTGCTGTTGCCGTTCTTCTCGTTCATGACCTTCCTCATCGCGGTACCGACCGGTGTGAAGTTCTTCAACTGGATCGGCACGATGTGGAAGGGGTCGTTGTCCTTCGAGACACCGATGCTCTGGGCCGTCGGCTTCCTGATCACCTTCACCTTCGGTGGTCTGACCGGTGTGATTCTCGCGTCGCCCCCGCTGGACTTCCACGTCTCGGACTCGTACTTCGTCGTCGCGCACTTCCACTACGTCATCTTCGGCACCGTGGTCTTCGCGATGTTCTCCGGATTCCACTTCTGGTGGCCGAAGTTCACCGGCAAGATGCTGGACGAGCGGCTCGGCAAGATCACGTTCTGGACGCTGTTCGTGGGCTTCCACGGCACGTTCCTGGTGCAGCACTGGCTGGGTGCCGAGGGCATGCCGCGTCGTTACGCGGACTACCTCGCCGCAGACGGCTTCACCGCACTGAACACGATCTCGACGATCTCCTCGTTCCTGCTCGGCCTGTCGATGCTGCCGTTCTTCTACAACGTGTGGAAGACCGCGAAGTACGGCAAGAAGATCGAGGTCGACGACCCGTGGGGCTACGGCCGTTCGCTGGAGTGGGCGACCTCCTGCCCGCCGCCGCGGCACAACTTCCTCACGCTGCCGCGGATCCGTTCCGAATCCCCGGCGTTCGACCTGCATCACCCGGAGATCGCGGCGCTCGAGCAGTTGGAGCACCACTCCGCGGATGACAAGGCCCTCGCTGGTGGCAAGGAGGCCGGTAAGTGAAGATCCAGGGCAAGATGTTCCTCTGGCTGAGCGTCTTCATCCTCGCCATGGCCGTCACGTACGGCGTGTGGTCGAAGGAGCCGGCCGGTACCACCGCGCTCTTCCTGGGCTTCGGCCTGAGCGTCATGATCGGCTTCTACCTGGCCTTCACGGCGCAGCGGGTCGACGCCATGGCTCAGGACAACAAGGAGGCCGATGTCGCGGACGAGGCCGGCGAGGTGGGGTTCTTCTCCCCGCACAGCTGGCAGCCGCTCTCGCTGGCCGTCGGTGGTGCCCTCGCCTTCATGGGCATCGTCTTCGGCTGGTGGCTGCTCTACTTCTCACTCCCGGTGATCCTGATCGGCCTGTTCGGCTGGGTCTTCGAGTACTACCGCGGTGAGAACCGCACCCAGTGACAGTGAGTCACCGCTCCACCTGACGGGGGGCCTGTACTTCTCCACCAAGGGAAGTACAGGCCCCCTGTTTGGCGTGTACTTATCCGCCAAAAGAAGTACAAATCCCCCGTTTGCAGTCACATTGCGCGCTTATAGGGATGAATCTTCATAGCGTGTGTTCATGAACCACGCGCCGCGCCTCCGCCCCGTAGTGAGCTGCACTCTGCTGGTCGTGACCCTGGTCGCAGGTGTGACCGCCTGCGGTGGGTCCAACGGCCACCCGCTCGCGGCGAAACCGTACGACGCGGCGGACGAGATCTCCTCCAATGTCCCCGAGGGCGACGAGAAGGCCGACTCCGACAAGCCGCTCGAAGTATCCGTCAACGACGACGACGGCCGGATCACGGACGTGTCGGCCGTGGACGCGATCGGACGCCATGTGGCCGGCGAGCTCGACGCCGACGGGCAGCGCTGGCACTCCACCTCCCCGCTCGCCGCCGGCGCCCGCTACACGGTCCGGGTCAGCATGGAGGACGGCGACGGCGACCCGGGAAGCCGCACGCTCTCCTTCGAGACCGCCTCCGCCAAGGCCAAGAAGCTCCTGAAGGTCACCTTCGGCCCTCAGGCGGGCACCTACGGCGTCGGACAGCCCATTACGGCGGAACTCAGCGCTCCGGTCAAGGACAAGGCGTCCAGGGTCATCGTGGAGCGTGCCCTGCGGGTCCGCTCCACGCCCGCCGTGACCGGCTCCTGGTACTGGGTCGACGACAAGATCCTGCACTACCGCCCCAAGGACTACTGGCCCGCCAAGGCCACCATCGAGGTCACCAGCGGCCTGACGGGCATCAAGGTCACCGACACGCTGTACGGAGCCCCCACGAAGGCGCTGAAGCTCACCACGGGCGACCGTGTCGAGGCCGTCACCGACGCCGCAGCGCACACGATGACCGTCAAGCGCAACGGGAAAGTGATCAACACCATTCCGGTGACCACCGGCAAGCCCGGCTTCTCCACCCGAAACGGAGTCAAGGTCGTGCTGAGCAAGGAGTACTCCGTACGCATGCGCGGGGAGACCATCGGCATCTCGGAGGATTCCAGCGACGGGTACGACCTGCTGGTCCACTACGCGACCCGTGTCACCTGGAGCGGCGAGTACGTGCACGCGGCCCCCTGGTCCACCGGTTCGCAGGGGTACGCGAACGTCAGCCACGGCTGTACGGGCATGAGTACCAGCCTGGCCGAGTGGTTCTTCAACACCGTGCGCACGGGTGACATCGTCCAGGTCGTCGGCAGTCAGGGCGAGATGATGACGCCGTTCGACAACGGCTACGGCGACTGGAACCTTTCCTGGGCCAAATGGCAGGAGGGCAGCGCTCTGCGGAAGAACGACACCCCGGACCGCACAGACACGTTCCAGGCGGCGCGACTGCGCCCCGAGGTCTGACCGGCCCGGGGAGTGCGCCGCCCCTCAGCGGGACTGCGGACAGAACCCCGGCAGGGCTCAGGCGTCCACGCAGTCCCTGCTGCGCAGCAGAGCGGCCAGGGCGTCCGCGAACTCGACCGGTTCGACCGGCAGGGTCACCGCGGCGTCCGCACGGCTCCAGGTGGCCAGCCAGGCGTCCTGCGGGCGTCCGATCAGCAGCAGTACGGGCGGGCAGTGGAAGATCTCGTCCTTGATCTGCCGGCAGACGCCCATGCCGCCCGCGGGTGCCGTCTCGCCGTCCAGCACACAGACGTCGATGCCGCCGTTGTCCAGTGCGTCCAGGACGGCGGGCAGGGTGGCGCACTCGAGGAATTCCACCGGTGGCACATCGGCCGCGGGCCTGCGCCCGGCTGCCAGCCTCACCTGCTCACGGGTGTTGGCGTCGTCGCTGTAGACCAGGACCGTGGCGGTCGGCTGCATTGTTCCTCCGTGACATCTGTGTCTTCGGGGCTTTCCGGGCATGAACCGATGCGCGGATCGTACTCCGCCCGATGGGCTGTCAGCACCGCCCGGGACAGCGGATTCATGGGCTGTTCGGGGAAGGCACACCCTGTTGACACACCGAACGGCACCCCCCGGAGTGAGGGCGGGATAAGGGACCGACATAATGTCGGTCGTGGCGACAGCAACGACAGTAGAAACCGGGCACGCGCACCCGTCGGTCAATCGACCGAACCTCACCAGCGTCGGAACCATCATCTGGTTGAGTTCCGAGCTGATGTTCTTCGCGGCCCTCTTCGCGATGTACTTCACCCTGCGATCGGTGACGGGACCGGACCACTGGAAGGAAATGGCTTCGGCCCTGAACTTCCCGTTCTCGGCGACGAACACCACGATCCTGGTGCTCTCCTCACTCACCTGCCAGCTCGGCGTCTTCGCCGCGGAGCGGGGCGACGTGAAGAAGCTCCGTACCTGGTTCGTGATCACTTTCGTGATGGGTGCGATCTTCATCGGAGGCCAGGTCTTCGAGTACACCGAGCTGGTGAAGAAGGACGGCCTCTCGCTGTCCTCCGACCCGTACGGCTCGGTGTTCTACCTGACGACCGGCTTCCACGGGCTGCACGTGACAGGCGGTCTCATCGCCTTCCTGCTCGTTCTGGGCAGGACATACGCAGCCAAGAGGTTCACCCACGAACAGGCGACCGCAGCCATCGTCGTGTCCTATTACTGGCACTTCGTCGATGTCGTGTGGATCGGCCTCTTCGCCACGATCTACATGATCAAGTAACCGGGCTCGAACCCGAACCACATCCAGCATCGACGCAGAAGATCCTGACACCGGGGTAATCCGTGAAAAAGCTCTCCGCACGACGACGCCATCCGTTGGCGGCGGTCGTCGTACTACTCCTCGCGCTGGCGGCCACTGGGGGGCTGTACGCCGCGTTTGCGCCCGCGAGTAAGGCGCAGGCCGACGACACCGCCCAGTCCCTCGCCATCGATGAGGGCAAGAAGCTGTACTCCGTCGGTTGCGCCAGCTGCCACGGAACCGGCGGTCAGGGCACCACCGACGGGCCGAGCCTGGTCGGCGTGGGCTCCGCCGCCGTGGACTTCCAGGTCGGTACGGGCCGTATGCCGGCGCAGCAGCCGGGTGCCCAGGTACCGAAGAAGAAGGTCATCTACAGCCAGGCCGAGATCGACCAGCTCGCGGCGTACGTCGCGTCGCTCGGCGCCGGTCCGATCGTTCCGACCAAGAACCAGGTCAGCCCTGACGGTGCGGACATCGCCAAGGGTGGCGACCTGTTCCGTACCAACTGCGCGCAGTGCCACAACTTCACCGGTGAGGGTGGTGCGCTGTCGAACGGCAAGTACGCGCCCAGCCTCGAAGGCGTGGACCCGAAGCACATCTACGAGGCCATGCAGACCGGCCCGCAGAGCATGCCGTCCTTCCCGGACACGACGATGCCCGAGCAGCAGAAGCGGGACATCATCGCGTACGTCCAGACCGTGAACAGCGGCCAGTCGGAGAACCCGGGTGGTCTCAAGCTGGGCGGCCTGGGGCCGGTCAGCGAGGGCTTGTTCGCCTGGATCTTCGGGCTCGGCGCACTGATCGCAGTTGCCATTTGGGTCGCGGCCCACACCGCTAAGGCCAAGAAGTCATGAGTAGCCAAGAGATTCCAGACGAGAACCTGCCCGCTGAGCAGGGCCCCGCGCACGGCGCGGTAGTGGTCGCGGACGACCCGTTCGCCGACCCGGGGCTGCCGGCCCACAAGCCGCGCATCCAGGACATCGACGAACGGGCCGCGAAGCGCTCCGAGCGCGCCGTGGCGTTCATGTTCACGCTGTCCATGCTGGCGACGGTCGGCTTCATCGCCTCGTACGTCATCTTCCCGGTCGACAAGATCGTGTACATCTGGCCCTTCGGCCATGTGAGCGCGCTCAACTTCTCCCTGGGTCTGACCCTGGGCGTGGCCCTCTTCGCGATCGGAGCCGGGGCCGTCCACTGGGCGCGCACCCTGATGTCCGACGTGGAGGTCGCCGACGACCGGCACGCCATCGAGGCCGAGCCCGAGGTCAAGGCGAAGGTCCTCGCCGACTTCGCGGCAGGCGCCGAGGAGTCCGCGTTCGGCCGGCGCAAGCTGATCCGCAACACCATGTTCGGCGCGCTGGCCCTGGTGCCGCTCTCCGGTGTGGTGCTGCTGCGCGACCTCGGTCCGCTGCCGGAGAAGAAGCTCCGCAACACCCTGTGGGCCAAGGGCAAGCAGCTCATCAACATGAACACGATGGAGCCGCTGCGTCCCGAGGACGTCGCCGTCGGTTCGCTTACCTTCGCCATGCCCGAGGGCCTGGAGGAGGACGCGCACGACTTCCAGAACCAGATCGCCAAGGCCGCGCTGATGATCATCCGCATCGAGCCGGACAACATCAAGGACAAGCGCGAGCGTGAGTGGGCCCACGAGGGAATCGTGGCCTTCTCCAAGATCTGCACGCACGTCGGCTGCCCGATCAGCCTGTACGAGCAGCAGACGCACCACGTGCTCTGCCCGTGCCACCAGTCCACCTTCGACCTCTCCGACGGCGCCCGCGTCATCTTCGGTCCGGCCGGTCACGCCCTTCCGCAGCTGCGGATCGGTGTGAACAGCGAGGGCAACCTCGAGGCGCTCGGTGACTTCGAAGAGCCCGTCGGTCCTGCATTCTGGGAGCGCGGATGAGTACTGCGACCGACACACAGCGCAAGGCGCCCGCCGGTGAGCGGGTGGCCGACTGGGCGGACGGACGCCTGGGGATCTACTCCCTGGCCAAGGCCAACATGCGCAAGATCTTCCCGGACCACTGGTCCTTCATGCTCGGTGAGATCGCCCTCTACAGCTTCATCATCATCATCCTCACGGGTGTGTATCTGACGCTGTTCTTCGACCCGAGCATGAGCGAGGTCGTGTACCACGGCTCGTACGAGCCGATGCAGGGCATCCGGATGTCCGCGGCCTATGCCTCGACGCTGGACATCAGCTTCGACGTCCGCGGTGGTCTGCTGGTTCGTCAGATCCACCACTGGGCCGCGCTGATCTTCCTGGCCGGCATGTTCGTGCACATGATGCGCGTCTTCTTCACGGGTGCGTTCCGCAAGCCGCGTGAGATCAACTGGCTGTTCGGCTTCCTGCTGTTCGTGCTGGGTATGTTCACCGGCTTCACCGGCTACTCGCTCCCGGACGACCTGCTGTCCGGTACGGGTGTCCGCTTCACCCAGGGCGCGATCCTGTCGATGCCGATCGTCGGCACGTACATCTCGATGTTCCTGTTCGGCGGAGAGTTCCCCGGTCACGACTTCATCGGCCGGTTCTACTCGATCCACATCCTGCTGCTGCCGGGCATCATGCTCGGTCTGCTGGTGGCGCACCTGATCCTGGTCTTCTACCACAAGCACACGCAGTTCGCGGGTCCCGGCCGCACCAACAAGAACGTCGTCGGCATGCCGCTGCTGCCGGTGTACATGGCGAAGGCCGGTGGCTTCTTCTTCCTGGTCTTCGGCATCATCGCCGTCATCGCGGCCATCGCCTCGATCAACCCGATCTGGAACATCGGTCCGTACCGTCCGGACCAGGTGTCCACCGGCGCCCAGCCCGACTGGTACATGGGCTTCGCCGAGGGTCTGATCCGAGTGATGCCCGGCTGGGAGATCAACCTCTGGGGCCACACGCTGGTCCTTGGTGTGTTCATCCCACTGATGGCCTTCGGACTGGTGCTCGGGATCATCGCCGTCTACCCGTTCGTCGAGTCCTGGATCACCGGGGACAAGCGCGAGCACCACATCCTGGACCGCCCGCGCAACGCCCCGACCCGGACGGCCTTCGGCGTCGCCTGGATCACCGAGTACGTCGTCGTCTTCATCGGTGGTGCCAACGACCTGTGGGCCACGCACTTCCACCTGTCGCTGAACGCCATCTCCTGGTTCGTCCGGATCTTCATCTTCGTAGGCCCGGTCATCGCGTTCGTCGTCACCAGGCGGATCTGCCTCGGCCTCCAGCGCCGCGACAAGGAGAAGGTGCTGCACGGGCGCGAGTCCGGCATCATCAAGCGCCTGCCGCACGGTGAGTTCGTCGAGATCCACGAGCCGCTCGGCCCCGAGCAGCTGCACACGCTCACCGCGCACGAGCAGTACGAGCCGGTCGAGATCGGCCCGACGGTCGACGAGAACGGTGTCGAGCGCAAGGTGCCCGCACTGCAGAAGCTGCGGGCCAGGCTCAGCAAGGGCTACTACGGCGAGAACAACCAGATCGCCAAGCCCACTGTCGAGGAGTACAAGGAGATCACCAGCGGCCACGGTCACCACTGATCGCCTGAACTGATCGCCACAGCAGGAGCCCCGTCCATCCGATGGACGGGGCTCTTCGCTGTCCCTGGCGCTCGATAGGGTGGGGGGCGACCCCTTTTATCGGCTATGGACCCCCAGGAGCGGACCATGAACGTTGTGACCCCGGTCGGCGGCGACAGCGTGGCGGACCGTTCCTGGCCCGGCGTGCTGAACCCGCTGCTGCGCGGCGAGAACCTGACCGCGGACGACACCGCATGGGCGATGGACCGCATCATGAGCGGTGAGGCGACCGATGTGCAGATCGCCGGTTTCGCGGTGGCCCTGCGCGCCAAGGGCGAGACGGTCGACGAGGTGTCCGGCCTGGTGAGCGCGATGTACAAGCACGCAAACACGATCCACGTACCCGGTCGCACGGTCGACATCGTCGGCACCGGCGGCGACCTCGCCAAGACGGTCAACATTTCCACGATGTCGGCGATCGTCATCGCGGGTACCGGCGCCAAGGTCGTCAAGCACGGCAACCGCGCCTCCTCGTCGGCGAGCGGTTCCTCCGATGTGCTGGAGAAGCTCGGCGTCAATCTGGAGCTCAGCGCGCAGCGGGTCGTCGAGGTCGCCGAGGAGGCGGGCATCACCTTCTGCTTCGCGGTGAAGTTCCACCCTGCCCTGCGCTATGCCGCCAGGGCCCGCAAGGAGCTCGGCACCCCGACGACGTTCAACATCCTCGGGCCGCTCACCAACCCGGCCAACGTCCGCTCCCAGGCCATCGGCGTCGCCGACCTGCGGATGGCGCCCATCGTCGCCGGTGTCCTTGCCGAACGCGGAAATTCGGCGCTGGTCTTCCGCGGCGACGACGGCCTGGACGAGCTGGCGACCACCGCGACCTCGCGCGTCTGGGTGGTCCGGGACGGATCGGTGCGCGAGGAGGCGTTCGACCCGCGCGACGTCGGTCTGGAGCTGGTGCCGGCACAGGCGCTGCGCGGCGCCGACGCCTCGTACAACGCGGATGTGGCCCGCCGGGTGCTGGCCGGCGAGCAAGGCCCCGTACGGGAGGCCGTGCTGCTCAACTCGGCAGCGGCACTGGTCGCGTTGGACCCGACGGACGGCATGCTGAACGAGCAGCTCGCCGCAGGGATCGCGAAGGCCGCCGAGTCCATCGACTCGGGGGCGGCCCGGCAGGCGCTGGAACGCTGGGTGGCGGTCAGCAACGCCTGACCCGACGGAATGTGACGCGGGGCGCGGTCCAGATCTTGGACTGCGCCTTGCGCGTTGACGCCCGTATGGCAAGATGCTGGGCAGGTCATGAGTGACAGCGACTACGGCCCCGGCCCGCTGTCCGGCAACCCTCCGTCCGTGGCGGGGTGCCCCGGGTGAAGACCAGGCCGTAGGCAGCGAGGTCTGCGGCAAGCGCGGGCCCCTCGGCATCTGTGAATGCCAGCCCCCGGGGTCCTGGTCCCTAGGGAGTCTCTTGTGAGCAAGCGAATGCGATAGGGCTTACCGGCCCTCCTCCGCACCCCCATTTTCACTTCCTGCTGCGCTGCCGCGTATCCGCCGGCGCATGCAATTCGCCTGCCTGTTAAGGGAGTTCGCCATGTCTGTCTTCACCGCTGCCGTCGATCAGTCGCTTTGTGCCCCTCTGCCGGTTCTGGGTAAGGATGTAACGGTTCCGTTGGTCACGGGTGGTGAAGTCACGTACGCCGCTCTCGACTACGCCGCCAGCGCCCCGGCCCTGCAGCGCGTCTGGGACGACGTCGCCGCGTACGCCCCGTACTACGGCAGCGTCCACCGCGGCGCCGGGTACCTCTCGCAGCTCTCCACGGACCTCTTCGAGAACAGCCGCGCGACCGTCGCGGAGTTCCTCGGCTGCCGCCTTGAAGGGGGTCCGGACGAAGCCCGGTCGGGCAAGGGCGGTGGTGGGCGGCGGGAGGGCGACCAGGTGATCTTCACCCGCTCGACCACCGACTCCCTCAACCTGCTGGCCGCCGTCGTCCCCGCCGACTGTCAGGTCTTCGTGTACGAGACCGAGCACCACGCCTCGCTGCTGCCGTGGCGCGACGCCCGGGTGACCTACCTCAACGCCCCGCGCACCCCGGCCCAGGCCGTCGAGACGCTGGAGCGGGCACTCGCCGACCGTGACCCCTACGGCCCTGCGCTGGTCTGCGTCACCGGCGCCTCCAACGTCACCGGCGAACTGTGGCCGGTCAAGGAACTGGCGGCCGCCGCGCACGCGCACGGTGCCCGGATCGTGCTGGACGCCGCGCAGCTCGCCCCGCACCACCCCATCGACATCGCAGAGCTGGACGTCGACTGGGTCGCCTTCTCCGGACACAAGCTGTACGCGCCGTTCGGCTCGGGTGTGCTCGCGGGCCGGGCCGACTGGCTGCAGGGCGCCGAGCCTTACCTGGCCGGCGGCGGAGCCTCGCGCAAGGTCGCCCGCCGCACGGACGGCGGTGTGGACGTCGAGTGGCACTCCACCGCCGCCCGCCACGAGGCCGGTTCCCCCAACGTCATCGGCGTGTACTCCATCGCCTCCGCCTGCAGGGCGCTGACCGAGGCGGGCTTCGACAACCTGGTCGCCCGGGAGCAGCAGCTCGTCACCGCGGTCCGGGCCGGACTCGCCGGGGTCCCCGAGGTCAAGGTGCTCTCGCTGTTCGGCGACGACGCCCCGCGGGTCGGCGTCATCTCCTTCGTGGTGGAGGGCTGGAACAGCTCGCACTTCGCGGCCGCGCTCTCCGCCGAGTACGGCATCGGGGTCCGCGACGGACTGTTCTGCGCCCACCCGCTGGTCCGTACCCTGCTGGGCAGCGACCCGCAGGAAGTCGGCGAGTGCGGCGCGCCCGAGGCCGAGCCGGGCGAGGGCTCGCTCAACGCGATCCGGGTGAGTTTCGGCGCCGGTACGCCGGACGAGCACATCGAGCGATTCGTGCGCGCGGTCAAGGAACTGGTGAGCAAGGGCGCCCGGTGGAAGTACCGCACCGAGGACGGCCGCTGCGTCCCGGACCGGGGCGCAGCGCAGCTCTGACGGGCGCGCAGCACTGCGGCGGGGGACGGGCTCGGCTGTGCCCGTCCCCCGCCGCAGTGCTACGCCGTAATAGGGGGGCGTACCTACGCGTCGAGGCCGATGGCGAAGGCGGCCTCAAGGTCGTGCTGCGAGTACGTACGGAAGGCCACATGCGTGTCGGTGGCCTCGACGCCGGGGATCTTGCTGATCCGGCCGGGGATGACGTCCGCCAGATCGTCGTGCTTGGCCACCCGGACCATGGCGATCAGGTCGTACGTACCGGTGACCGAGAAGACCTCGCTGACGCTGTCCAGCGCTGCGATGGCCTCGGCGATCTCGGGAATCCGGTCCACGCTGGTTTTGATGAGCACGATCGCGGTGATCACGGCTGGCTTTCTCCCTCGGTGGCCGTGGCTGGAGTCCTCACTCTATCCGTACCCCGGTAACGCCCCCAGGCGTAGAGGAAGCCGAGGGCGAAGCCGACCACATGGGCCAGATAGGCCACGCCGGGGCCCCCGCTGTCCGCGCCCTGGACCGCCAGCCACTGCAGAACGAACCAGAAGATCAGCACGATCCAGGCGGGGAAGCGCAGCGGCAGGAAGAAGAGGAACGGGAACAGGCTGGTGACCCGGGCCCTGGGGAACAGGTAGAGGAACGCCCCCAGCACCGCCGAGATCGCCCCCGACGCACCGACGAGCGTCTCGTCGGACGAGGCGTGCGCGGCCGCATAGCCGGCCAGGGCGAGATAGCCGCAGCCGAGATAGAAGAAGGTGAACTCGGCATGGCCCATGCGCTCCTCGGTCATCGCCCCGAACACGTACAGGAAGAGCATGTTGCCGAGCAGATGCAGCCAGCTGCCGTGCACGAAGAGGGCGGTGAGCGGGGTGAGCAGGGCGCGTGCGGAGCCGTCCCACAGCTCGCTCGGGATCACGCCCCAGCGTTCGAAATACCCGGCCTGGGCGGCGAGCAGGGCGTCGGCGGTGCCGTAGGACGGGTTGAAGCCGGAGAGCGGACTGATCAGGAAGACCAGACAGCACAGGGCGATCAGGGCGTAGGTCACCGGCGGTCCGCCCGAGGTGACCGTCCGTAGGAGTCCACTGGTGAATCTGGCGGCCGCAGCCCGCCGATCGATCATGAACAGAGCATGACGCAAGCGGAGGGAACGGGACAGACCGCCTCGCCGTGTCGGGGGGACGTGGCCAGGCCGTAGGGTTACGGCAGGACATCCGCAGTTCGACGGCGCACCGCGAGATCCTTGAAGCAGGCGGCACGAGGCTCGACGAAAGAGGACGCACGATGACGACGGTTCCCCAGCCGACCGACGGGACCCGCTGGCGCTGCACGCTCTGCGGAAATCTCACACGGTTCGATGTGACGCGTTCCTCCAAGGTCATCGAATACGTCCATCTCGACCTGGCCGGGGAGTCCACCGTCGAGGAACGCGAGGTGGTCAGTGAGACCATCGAGTCGGTGCGCTGCCGGTGGTGCAACGCGGTGGATCAGATCGAACTGGTGGACAGGCCGGGTGCCGACTCCTGACGGGGCCGTGCGGACAGACAATTTGGGGTGACGGATGGTGGAGCAGCCCGCTAGCGGCGCCGAGTCGGCCGAGGCGGCCGACGACGCCGTCGAGGCGCTCGACCGCCCGCTGCCCGAGGGCGTACGACGGCGGGTCGTCGCGCTGGTCTCGGACGCGTTCGGCGGCCTGACGGTCACCGAACTGCCAGCCCAGCTGAGACAGTACGCCCGCTTCACGCCGACCCGGCGCGCCAAGTTCGCCGGGAACGCGATGGCGGCCGCGCTGGAGGGCGACGCACTGTTCCGGCAGCGCATCGGCGAGCGGCTCAAGGAGGAGCAGCCGGAGCTGACGGCCGCGCTGGAGGCCGGTTCGCCGCCCGCCGCAGCCGACCCCGTCGATGTGGCCGCCGCGGCTTACGTGCTGCGCCCGGCCGGCTGGGTAAAGCTGGTCACCTCCGCCGGCGAGGAGGCTCAGCGGGCCGATGCCGAGCGCGCCGACGAGGAGAGCCGCCGCGAGCTGGAGCGGCTGCGCGAGGAACTCGCCCAGGCCCGCTCCCAGACGAAGAGCGAGACCGAACGGCTCCGCGGCGAGCTGGACACGGCCCGCAAGGAGGCCGAATCCCTTCAGCGCAAACTGCGCAGTGTCGCCAACGAGGTCAAGCGCGGCGAGGCCGCGCTGCGCCGCAGCCGGGCCGAGACCGACGCCGTACGGTCCGAGGCGGCCGCCCAGGTCTCCGCGGCCGAGAGCGAGTCCCGTCGGCTCAAGGCACGGCTCGGTGAGGCCGAGGCGTCCGTCGAGGCGGGCCGCAGAGCCGCCAGGGAGGGCCGCTCGGTCGAGGACATGCGGTTGCGGCTGCTGCTGGACACGGTGCTCGACGCGGCGAGCGGGCTCCGCCGCGAACTGGCCCTGCCGCCTTCCTCGATCCGCCCCGCGGACAGTGCCGACGCGGTGGAGCCCGGCAGGATGTCGCCCAAGGACATTGCCGCAAGGGCCCTTTCGGAGACCGACCCGGCTCTGCTCGACCAGCTGCTCGCGCTGCCGCAGGCGCATCTGATCGTGGACGGCTACAACGTCACCAAGACCGGCTATCCGCAGCTCCCGCTGGAGAAGCAGCGGCTGAGGCTGCTGGGCGGTCTCGCGGTCCTCGCGGCGCAGACCGGCGCCGAGATGACCTGTGTCTTCGACGGGGCCGAGCTGGCCGCCCCGGTGCTGCTCGCACCGCCGCGCGGGGTCCGGGTGCTGTTCAGCAAGCCCGGTGTGACCGCTGATGAACTCATCCGTCAACTGGCGCGCGCCGAACCGCCGGGCCGGCCGGTCGTGGTGGTCTCCACCGACCGTGAAGTCGCCGACGGTGTGGCGAAGTCGGGCGCCAGGCCCGTTGCGTCCGTCTTGCTCCTGAAGCGCCTTTCGCGCGTCTAGTGGCACTTGCCGGGTCTCGGCGGAAATCAGGGAACGGACCGTCAAGTCGCCGCTACACCCCGTGTGTCGTGGGTAAAGAAGTGCAGCCCGTGACGAGATTTTTCTTGTGAGGATTTGAACTGATCACAAGTTGGTCACTAGGGTCGGGCCTCGAACCTTCGCACGGTTGATCACCCATCCGGGGTGACAGCGAAGGCACCGCCGAGTCCGTGACGTGCACGGAGCCGGGGATTCAAGTCCCCCACAGCCCGGTAGGCGGCTCGAGGAAGAAGGAGCTCGCCTCCGTGGCGTCCCACCGTCGTCCCAAGCAGCCGAGCCGCGCCCGTGTGACCGTGCTCACCGCGACCGCCGCCGCGGCCGTGGCCCTGACCTCCCAGGCGGCCCACGCCGACCCGAAGCCCTCCAAGGGCGAAGTCAAGTCCGAGGTCGAGAAGCTCAGTCACGAGGCCGGCGAGGCCAACGAGAAGTACTACGGTGCCAAGGAGAAGCAGCAGAAGCTGGAGAAGGAAGTCGGCGCGCTGCAGGACAAGGTGGCCCGCGGCCAGCAGGAGATCAACAACCTGCGCAACGGCCTCGGTTCGCTCGCCGCCGCTCAGTACCGCTCCGGTGGCATCGACCCGTCGGTGCAGCTCTTCCTCTCGTCCAACCCGGACACCTTCCTCGACGAGGCCTCGGCCCTTGACCAGTTGACGGCCAAGCAGACCGAGACCCTGGGGAAGATCCAGGAGAAGCAGCGGGTCCTCGCGCAGCAGCGCAAGGAGGCCCAGGACAAGCTCGGTGACCTCGCGGACGTACGCAAGACGCTCGGCGAGAAGAAGAAGGATCTCCAGACCAAGCTGGACAAGGCGCAGCGCCTGCTCAACTCGATGACCGAAGCCGAGCGCGCGAAGATGCGCGAGGACCAGCAGCGCGCCAGCCGCTCCGCGGGCGACCGGGTCGACCTGGGCAACGAGCTCCCCGCCTCCGCCTGGGGTGCCGCCGCCCTCAACGCCGCCAAGACCCAGGTGGGCAAGCCGTACGGCCGCGGCGGCACCGGCCCCGGATCCTTCGACTGCTCCGGGCTGACCCAGTGGGCCTACGCCCAGGCCAACGTCCAGATCTCCCGGGTCACGTACACCCAGGTCAACGACGGTGTCCACATCGGGCGCAGCGCGCTGAAGCCGGGCGACCTGGTCTTCTTCAACAACACCTCGCACGTGGGGCTCTATGCGGGCAACAACACCCTCCTGCACGCCCCGTACCCGGGCACGTTCGTCCGCTTCGAGTCGATGGACACCATCGGCAGCTTCCAGTTCGGCGTGCGCGTCGGCTGACGACGCCCGAACGGGCGAATTCCCGCGCCCGCGCAGACAGCCCGCCCCGCCGGAGACCACAGGTCACCGGCGGGGCGTCGCCGTTTCTGCCGCCCTGCCGCCCGACGCGGCCTTTGGTCGCTCCGTAATCGTCCGACTACTGTCTGCCTGCCGTGCAGCTCCCGGTCGTCGGTCCGCCCGCCCCGGGTGGCAGGGGCTGCGCACATCTGCGTACAGCGGAAGGGAGTGCGGCGTCCTGTGGTGTCCCATCGCCGTTCCACACAGCCCGGCCTCAACCGGGGCGCCCGGGTCACTGTTCTGTCGGCCGCCGCGGCGACCGCGGCCGCCACACTCGGGGCGGCCACCGCGAACGCCGGCCCGCAGGACACGCCCCGGACCGCCAAGGCCCGGGTCGACCGGCTGTACAGCGAGGCGGAGCGGGCCACCGAGCAGTACAACAAGGCCGGTGAGAAAGCCGAACAGCTGCGCGGCGAGCTGAAGCGGACCCAGGACCGGGCGGCCCGCGACCAGGAACGCCTCAACCGGATGCGTACGGCGCTCGGTTCGGTGGCGAGCGCGCAGTACCGCTCGGGCGGCCTCGATCCCTCGCTCGCTCTGCTGCTCTCCTCCGATCCGGACACCTACCTCGACCGGGCGGCCACCCTGGACCGTCTGACCGAGCATCAGGCCACCGAGCTGCGGCAGCTCCAGCGGGCTCAGCGCTCTCTCGCACAGACTCGCGCGGAGGCCGCCCGGGCGCTGGCCGATCTGGAGCGCAACAGGGCGGCCGCCACCCGCCACAAACGGACCGTCGAGCGCAAGCTCGCCCGGGCCAAGCAGCTGTTGGACGCGCTGCCCAGCGCCGACCGGGCGGACTTCGAGCGGTCCTCGCGCTCCGGCCGTGACGACGCGTTCCCGGCCATGGCCGTTCTGCCGGCCGGCTCCGCACGGGCCGCCGCAGCCGTCATGGCGGTCCGGGAGGCGCTGGGCCGCCCGTACGTCTGGGGGGCCAACGGACCCGCCGGATTCGACTGTTCCGGGCTGATGCAGTGGGCGTACGCCCAGGCCGGGGTCAGCCTGCCGCGCACCTCGCAGGCCCAGCGGTACGCGGGACGCATGGTGCCGCTCTCCGAGGCCCGCCCCGGCGACCTGGTCGCCTACCGCGCGGACGCCGGCCACATCGGCATGTACGTCGGCAACGGCCAGGTGATCCACGCCCCGTACCCGGGCGCCCCGGTGCGCTACGACCCCGTCGGCATGATGCCCGTCTCCTCGGTCACCCGCATCTGACCCGTACCCTCGACCGGGTGGCTGACAGGCGGCGTACCGCACGGCGGGGACGTAACGGAGGACGGCGCACGGCGGGAGTGCTGCTCGCCGGGCTGCTGTTCGCCTCCGCCTGCGCGGCCCCCGGCGACGGTGCAGCCCCGGACTCCACCGCCCGCGGCATCCGCGCCACCCTGGACCGCCGCGCAGCCGCCGTGCTGGAACACGACACGGACGCCTATCTGGCCGCCATAGACCCGCGGGCCACCGGGTTGCGCACGGCCCAGCGCAGGGAGCTGGACAACCTCGCGGACATACCGCTGAGCTCATGGACGTACCGGCTGACGGACGTGACCGGACAGGGCACCGACCGGGCGACCGCGGACGTACAGCTGCGCTACCGGATCAAGGGCTACGACGCCGCCCCGGTCGCCGCGGACCGGGTGCTCGATCTGAGACGGGACAGCGCGGACGGCCGCTGGTACATCGTCGGCGACCGGGCGGGCAAGGACGGCGGCCGGCAGCTCTGGCAGCAGGGCGATGTCCAGGTGGTGGGTGGAAAGCACAGCCTCGTCCTCGGGGTCGGCCGCACCGAGCAGGAGCTGCACCGGATCGCCCGGGCGGCGGACCGCGCGGTGCCCGCCGTCTCGGACGCCTGGCCGGAACGCTGGGCAGGCCGCGTAGTGGTGCTCGTACCGCACACCGTCCAGGACATGGCGGATCTGCTGGGGTCACCGGCGGCGAACTACCGGGGCATCGCGGCCGTCACCACCGCGCAGACCGGCGGTCCGGGCCGGGGGCCCGCGGACCGGGTGATCGTCAACCCTCAGGCGTACGGCATGCTCGGCACCTTCGGGCAGCGGATCGTCCTCACCCACGAGATCACCCATGTCGCCACCCGCACCCGCACCTCCGCCGCCACCCCGACCTGGCTCTCCGAGGGCTTCGCGGACTGGGTGGCCTACCGCGCCGAGGACCGTACCGCCGCACAGGCCGCGCCCGAACTGGCCGGCGCCGTCCTGCGCGGCGATCTGCCCGCCGAGCTCCCCGCGGACGAGGACTTCGGCTTCGCGGGAGACGCCGCGCGCCTGGCGAGGGCGTACGAGGGCGCCTGGCTGGCCTGCGAGCTGATCGCCGACCACTGGGGCGAGGAGAAGCTGTTCGCCTTCTACCGGGCCGTCGGAGGGCACTCAGGGCGGGACGGGGCGGTGGAGCAGGCCATGCAGGAGGTGCTCTCCACGACCCCGCAGGACTTCACAACCCGCTGGCGGGAGTATCTGCGCTCCCGGCTCGGCTGAGCGGGACGCACTCAGGAGCCGACCGGCTCAGCCTCCAGGCCGACGCCGGACCGGGCGGCCGGCGGCCGCCCGCCCTCGCGGCCCCCGGACACCGTCTGTCGCCACAGCTGCCGGCAGGCGATCAGCGTCGCCGCGACCAGCAGGCCGTTGCGCAGGAACATCAGCGTCACGCCCGTCGCGTCGCTGGTCACCACATGGACGAACCCGAGCGGGAACTCCAGCTGAGTGACGCCCGTGGCGAGCAGCACCAGAACGGCCGGCAGCCCCATCCGGCTGTCGCGGAAGACCAGGCAGACCGCCGCCAGGCCGACCAGCCACAGCATGTACTGGGGGCTGATCACCCGGCTCGTCGTCGTGAACAGCAGCACCGCCGTGAACGCCGCGTCGGCCGGGGTGTTCACCCGGAAGTCACAGGCCCGCAGCCGCCACACCAGCAGCCAGCCGAAGGCCACGACGGACAGGCCGAGAGCGAGCGTGCTCACCAGCGGCACATGCGGACCCAGGAACTCCAGCGAGCCGTAGTGCAGCTCCACCCGGCCCTGCCAGCCGAACTGCCGCCACACATGGAAGACCAGCGCCCCCAACGACTCGACCTCGGTGCCCCGGTCGCGCTGGAAGCCGAGAAAGGCCAGCGCACCGGGCATCGCCAGGGTGCAGACCACCAGCAGCCCGGCCGCCGCCACCGCCGCGGCCGACCACGCCCGGCGCGTCTGCGGCCCACGCGCCGTACCGACCAGGATCAGCACCGGCCACACCTTCAGCAGCGCACCCACGGCGGCCAGTACCCCCAGCATCCGCGGATGCCGCATCCCCGCAAGCAGCGCCGCCACCGCCACCGCCGCCACCATCACGTCGTAGCGGGCGTACGCGGTCGTACCGAGCAGCGGCACCCCCGCCACCCACACCCAGGCGCCCGCCGTCCACCGGCCGGTCCGGCGGCCCGCGTACAGCAGCAGCCCCAGCACCAGTCCGTCGCACAGGAACGCGAGGACGAAGAAGGCCGAGGCGTAGTCCAGGAACGGCAGCAGGGCGGGGGAGAGGATGGCGAGCGCGGCGAGGGGCGGGTACTGCCAGGTGACGTCGGACCGCGGGTACGTACCGCTCTTCAGGACCTCGGACCAGCCGTGGTAGATCACCGAGACATCACTGGTCACGTCCGGTCCGGGCAGTGTGATCACCTTCGTGACGCAGAGCAGCAGCGCGACCCTGGTGAGGGCCCACACCGCTACAGCGAGCCGCGCGCCGGTCGATCCCGTCATGGACTCCTCATCCGTTTCGTCAGTGGGTGCTCGGCGAGTAGGACGAGCCATGATGCCCGCCCGGCCTGTGCGAGCCATCGGCCCGGCCGCCCGGTACTGTCGGCCGGGATGGACAAGACCCTGATCGTGACCAACGACTTCCCGCCCCGCCCCGGCGGCATCCAGGCATTCCTGCACAACATGGCACTGCGCCTGGACCCCGGACAGATCGTCGTATACGCCTCCACCTGGAAGCGCAGCCCCGAAGGTATCGCGGCCACCGCCGCCTTCGACGCCGAGCAGCCGTTCACCGTCGTCCGGGACCGTACGACGATGCTGCTGCCGACCCCGCGGGTCACCCGGCGCGCGGTGCAGCTGCTGCGCGTACACGGCTGCACATCCGTCTGGTTCGGCGCCGCGGCCCCGCTCGGGCTGATGGCTCCGGCGCTGCGCAGGGCAGGTGCCCGCCGTCTGGTCGCCACCACGCACGGGCACGAGGCGGGCTGGGCCCAGCTGCCCGCGGCCCGGCAACTGCTGGGAAGGATCGGGGAAAGCACGGACGCGATCACCTACCTGGGGGAGTACACCCGCTCCCGGATCGCCACCGCACTCAGCCCCGAGGCGGCGGACCGCATGGTCCAACTGCCGCCCGGCGTCGACGAGAAGACCTTCCACCCGGACTCCGGCGGGGACCTGATCAGGGCCCGGCTCGGGCTCTCGGACCGGCCCGTCGTCGTCTGTGTGTCACGGCTCGTGCCGCGCAAGGGCCAGGACACGTTGATCCTCGCGATGCCCGCGATCCTGGCGCAGGTGCCGGACACGGTCCTGTTGATCGTCGGTGGCGGACCGTACGCCGAGGAGCTGAAGCGGCTGGCCGAGGAGACGGGGGTCGGCGACTCGGTGCGCTTCACCGGGCCGGTGCCGTGGGACGAACTGCCTGCCCACTGCGGCGCGGGCGACGTCTTCGCCATGCCGTGCCGGACCCGTCGCGGCGGCCTCGACGTGGAAGGCCTCGGCATCGTCTTCCTGGAGGCGTCCGCGACCGGACTGCCGGTGGTGGCGGGCGACTCGGGCGGCGCGCCGGACGCCGTGCTCGACGGCGAGACCGGGTGGGTGGTGCGCGGCGGCTCCGTGGAGGAGTCGGCCGACCGGATCGTCACCCTGCTCCGTGACCCGGAGCTGCGGCAGCGGATGGGGGAGCGGGGGCGGGCCTGGGTCGAGGAGAAGTGGCGCTGGGACCTGCAGGCCGACAGGCTTCGTGCGCTGCTCTGACCCCATGTGACGCGGTACGCCGAGGAGGCCCGCGCCACATGAGAGGGGGCCCGCACACGCCGTGCGGGCCCCCTCACGCGTACTTCGGGGTCAGCCCCGGTAGATCGACTCGACCTCGTCCGCGAAGTCCTTCGCCACCACATTCCGCTTCAGCTTCAGCGACGGTGTGATGTGACCCGCCTCCTCGGTGAACTGGGATGCCAGGATGCGGAACTTGCGTACCGACTCCGCCTTGGACACTGCGGCGTTCCCGTCGTCCACCGCCCGCTGCACCTCGGCCAGCAGCTCCGGGTCCTCACGCAGCGACACGGCCGTCGAGCCGGCCGGCTTGCCGTGCTCCTCGGCCCAGCGGCCCAGGAACTCCTCGTCCAGGGTGATCAGCGCGCCCACGAACGGCCGTCCGTCGCCGACCACCATGCACTCGGCGACCAGGGCGTGCCCGCGGATGCGGTCCTCGATCACCGCGGGAGCGACGTTCTTGCCGCCCGCCGTGACGATGATCTCCTTCTTGCGTCCGGTGATCGCGAGATAACCGTCCTCGTCGAGCGTGCCGATGTCGCCCGTGTGGAACCAGCCGTCGGCCAGCGCCTCGGCCGACGCCACCTCGTTGTTCCAGTAGCCGGTGAACAGGTGCTCGCCGTGCAGCAGCACCTCGCCGTCGTCGGCGATCCGGACGACCGAGCCGGGCAGCGGCTGGCCGACCGTACCGATCTTCTGCCGGTCCCACGGATTGAACGCGGTGGCCGCGCACGTCTCGGTGAGGCCATAGCCCTCAAGCACCGTGAAGCCGATACCGCGGTAGAAGTGGCCGAGCCGCTCGCCCAGCGGTGCGCCGCCGGAGATCGCGTACTCGCCGCGTCCGCCGAGGACGGCCCGCAGCTTGCTGTAGACCAGCCGGTCGAAGACCTTGTGCTTGAACTTCAGGCCCATGGACGGGCCCTGAGGGGTGCCCAGCGCGCGGCTGTACGCGATCGCCGTGTTCGCGGCCTTGTCGAAGATCTTGCCCTTGCCGTCGGCCTGCGCCTTGGCGCGCGCCGAGTTGTAGACCTTCTCGAAGACCCGCGGCACACCGAGGATCAACGTCGGCCGGAAGGAGGCCAGTTCATCGGTGAGATTCTTGATGTCCGGTACGCAGCCGAGCTTGATCGGGGCCATCACCGAGGCCACCTCGACCAGCCGTCCGAAGACATGCGCGGCGGGCAGGAAGAGCAGCACCGAACACTCGCCGGTACGGAAGAGGGGCTTCAGCCGCTCCACCACATTGCCGCACTCCGCGAAGAAGCTGCGGTGCGTGAGCACACAGCCCTTGGGACGGCCGGTGGTGCCCGAGGTGTAGACGATGGTGGCCGGGTCGTCCGCCTTGGCGCTCGCCATCCGCAGGTCCAGGGTCTCGTCCGAGACGTCCTCGCCGGTCGCCGACAGTTGGCGGACCGCGTCGTCCTCGAACTGCCAGATGCCCTTCAGGGCAGGCAGGTCCGCCTGGACCGAGACCACGGAGGCCTGGTGCGCCTCCGACTCCACGATGCACAAGGCGGCACCGGAGTCACCGAGGATCCACTGGATCTGCTCGGGCGAGCTGGTCTCGTACACCGGGACGGTGACCGCGCCCGCGCTCCAGATTGCGAAGTCGAGCAGTACCCACTCGTAGCGGGTGCGGGAGAGCAGGGCCACCCGGTCGCCCGCTTCGATGCCCGCGGCGATCAGGCCCTTGGCGACGGCTCTGACCTCGGCCAGGAACTGTGTGGCGTCGACATCGGTCCACACTCCCGCCACTTTGCGGCTCATCACCGCAACATCGGGATGCTGAGCGGCATTGCGGCGGATGAGATCCGTCAGGTTGCCGTCCGAGGGGACCTCGTACAGGGCCGGAAGGCTGAACTCGCGCAAGACTGCTGCTCCTCATCGGGCTCCGGTGCCACGGCTCTGTGTGACGCACCGGCTGCGGTCCAAGAATGGCGGGTGCTCAGTGAGGTGAGCACGACTGGACTGCCCGGACGTTACCCACCGGTACTCGGTTCCCGATAGAGGGTTCCGGCTAGATGTCTTATGCGTCACACACAACGGTGATCCTTGCGCGCACAGTAGTCCACTGCGGTTACCACCCGGAGGTCGTCGCAGGTCCGGCGGCCTCTACCCAGGTGGACAGCAGAGTTCTAGGGTGATCGTCATGCCAGCCGGACCGAACAGCCGAGAAATCTCGACCGCACGGCGCACGCGCGTTCATGTGGTCAGTGACGTGCACGGCAGCACCGAGGCCCTGGCCCGCGCCGGGGACGGCGCCGACGCGCTGATCTGCCTCGGTGACCTGGTCCTCTTCCTCGACTACGCCGACCACTCGCGCGGCATCTTCCCCGATCTGTTCGGCGTGGAGAACGCCGACCGGATCGTCGAACTGCGCACCGCTCGCCGCTACGAGGAGGCGCGCGAGTTCGGCCGCGGCCTGTGGGCGGGCATGGACCGCAACGCCGCGATCGTCTCGGCGGTGCGCAAGCAGTACGCCGAACTCTTCGCCGCCTTCCCCACTCCGACGTACGCCACCTACGGCAACGTCGACATTCCCGACCTGTGGCCCGAGTACGCACGCCCGGGCACCACCGTCCTCGACGGCGACCGCGTCGAGATCGGCGGCCGCGTATTCGGCTTCGTCGGCGGCGGCCTGAAGACCCCGATGAACACCCCGTACGAGATCAGCGACGAGGAGTACGCGGCCAAGATCGAGGCCGTCGGCCCGGTGGACGTGCTCTGCACCCACATTCCCCCCGATGTGCCGGAGCTGACGTACGACACGGTGGCGCGCCGCTTCGAACGCGGCAGCCGGGCCCTGCTCGACGCCATCCGCAGGACCCGCCCCCGGTACGCACTGTTCGGCCATGTCCACCAGCCGCTGGTCCGCCGGATGCGGATCGGCACCACCGAATGCGTGAACGTCGGCCACTTCGCGTCCACCGGCAGGCCCTGGGCCCTGGAATGGTGACCGCACCGGCGCCGGACCCTGGAACGAGGCGCCGCGCACACGCGATAGCCTTCTGACGGCAGGCCTCTGCCGACGCACCGGTACACCGCACTGGAGGAGCCACGGCGATGGCTGAACACACCAGCTCGAGCATCACGATCGAGGCGGCGCCGGCCGACGTCATGGGAGTGATCGCCGACTTCGCCCGCTATCCGGAGTGGACCGGCGAGGTCAAGGAGGCCGAGGTCCTCTCCACCGACGACCAGGGCCGCGCCGAGAAGGTCCGTCTTGTCCTCGACGCCGGAGCGATCAAGGACGACCACACCCTCGCGTACACCTGGATCGGCGACTACGAGGTCAGCTGGACCCTCGTCAAGTCCCAGATGCTGCGCGCCATCGACGGCTCCTACGCGCTGGCCCCGCTCGGCGACGGCGACCGCACCGAGGTCACCTACCGGCTGACCGTCGACGTCAAGATCCCGATGCTCGGCATGATCAAGCGCAAGGCCGAGAAGGTCATCATCGACCGCGCCCTGGCCGGCCTGAAGAAGCGCGTCGAGTCCGTTCCGAAGGCCTGACCCGGTGCGTACGGTCCTCGTCACCGGCCCCGGCGGCGCCGGCCGTACCACCGTCGCGGCGGCGACCGCGCTGGCCGCGGCCCGTCGCGGACGCCGCACCCTGCTGCTCTCCGCGGACGCCATACCCGGCTTCCCCGAAGGCACAGAACCCACCGAGGTCACGGACGGCCTGTGGTCCGCCCGCATCGACTCCGGCGAACACTTCCGCAGCGAACTGCTCACCCTCCAGAACCAGGCGTCCGGCGTGCTCGACCTGCTCGGCGGGAACCGGCTGGACGGCGAGGAACTCACCGAACTCCCCGGCAGCGCCCAGCTCGCCCTCCTGCACGCCCTGCGCCGCGCCGCCCAGGGCGACTGGTCGCCGGGCGGCTACGAACTCCTCGTCGTCGACCTGCCGCCGCTGCGCGAAGCGCTCGCCGTACTCGCCCTGCCCGAACAGCTGCGCCGCTATCTGCGCCGGCTGCTGCCCCAGGAACGCCAGGCCGCACGCGCCCTGCGCCCGATGCTCGCCCAGCTCGCCGGCGTACCCATGCCCGCCCAGTGGCTGTACGAGGCCGCCGCCCGCAGGGACGCCGAGCTGGCCGCCGTCCAGGCACTGATCGAGGACCGCAACACCACGCTGCGGATGGTCGCCGAACCCGGCCCCGCCGCCGAGGACGCCCTGCGCACCGCCCGCACCGGACTCGCCCTGCACGGACTGCGCGTCGACACCCTCGCGGTGAACCGGGCACTGCCCAGGCACTCCGGCGACCCCTGGTTCGCAGCCCTCGCCGCGCAGCAGGAGAAGACCATCGACCACTGGTACGAGGAATGGGTGCCCGCGGCAGCCCTGTGCGAAGTTCCCCACCTCGGCCGCGATCCCCGGGGCCTGGACGACCTCACCCTCCTCGACACCGGAGCCGGCTGCACCGTCTTCGAGGAGGCGGGCACCGGCGGCGGCCTCTTCGAGGGCGACGGACTCGCCGCGGAACTGGACGACCGGAGCCCCGGCCGGGCCGACGACCCCTGGTGGATCGAGGACCCGAACGCCCCGGACGGCCTCGACGAGCTGCGGCCGCTGCTGCCCGGCAGCCGGATCGTGGCCGCCCCGCCGCCCGGCGAGGGCGACTCCGTTCTGGTCTGGTGCCTGCCCCTGCCCGGCGCCGACAAGTCGGACCTCCAGCTGGTGCGCCGCGGCGACGAACTGCTCCTCACCGTGGGCCCGTTCCACCGGATCGTCCCCCTGGAGTCCGGGCTGCGCCGTTGCACCGTCTCCGGCGCCGCCCTCACCGACGGGGTGCTCCGGGTCCGGTTCACGCCGGACCCCGGTCTGTGGCCCCGGACGAGCTGAACGGCGCATCACGGTTCGGGTAACGTCGGTAGTACGTGCCCCGTATGCCGGGCCGCCGGCAAACCACGTCGCAGGAGTCCGCCATGAGCGAAGCCACCGATCGTCCCGTCGACGACGACGCGTGGGCGAAGGCCTGCGCCGAGGACCTCGAAGCGGAGAAGGCCCGCCGCCGCGCCCAGCAGGGCCCGCCGCCCGGCTCCGCAGCCGAGGAGCTGCGCAAGCTGGTCGACGCCGTGGCCGACAAGGTCTCGTCCCTCCGGTCGCCGCTGTTCGGCGCGGCGGCCCAGGGCACCGTGCAGCAGATCATCAAGCAGGCCAAGTCCGCCGTCGAGCCCGTCATCGAACGCAACCCGGACGTCTTCGACCACATCGCCGCGGCCGGCAACGAACTCCTCGCCGCCTACCGCTCCGCCGTGGAAGGCCAGGAACGCCGCTGGACCCAGGGCGCCGGGGCCCCCGCAGGCACCGAAAAGAAGGCCGGCGACCCCACCGACCCGCGCGACGAGGGCCCCGCCGCGGGCGAACACATCGACCTGGACTGAGCGGCACCGATGGGTCGGGTCCCCGGCTCGGGTACCGTTGGCCACAGCGGGGCTCGACCGAAACTGAGGGATTCATGGGACTCACCATCGGCGTCGATATCGGCGGCACGAAGATCGCAGCTGGAGTGGTCGACGAAGAGGGACAGATCCTCTCGATGTTCAAGGTGCCGACCCCGCCGACGGCTGACGGCATTGTCGACGCGATCGCGACGGCCGTGTCCGGTGCGAGCGAGGGCCACCAGATCGACGCCGTCGGCATCGGCGCCGCCGGATATGTCGACGACAAGCGCGCCACCGTGCTGTTCGCGCCGAACATCAACTGGCGGCACGAGCCGCTGAAGGACAAGGTCGAACAGCGCGTCGGCCTTCCGGTCGTCGTCGAGAACGACGCCAACGCCGCCGCCTGGGGCGAATACCGCTTCGGCGCCGGACAGGGCCACGACGACGTCATCTGCATCACGCTCGGCACCGGTCTCGGCGGCGGCATCATCATCGGCAACAAGCTGCGCCGCGGACGCTTCGGTGTGGCCGCCGAGTTCGGCCACATCCGGGTCGTCCCGGACGGCCTGCTCTGCGGCTGCGGCAGCCAGGGCTGCTGGGAGCAGTACGCATCCGGGCGCGCACTCGTCCGGTACGCGAAGCAGCGCGCCAACGCCACCCCCGAGAACGCCACGATCCTGCTGTCGCTCGGCGACGGCACGGTGGACGGCATCGAGGGCAAGCACATCAGCGCGGCCGCCCGGCAGGGCGACGCGGTGGCGATCGATTCGTTCCGCGAGCTGGCCCGCTGGGCCGGCGCCGGACTCGCCGACCTCGCCTCGCTCTTCGACCCGTCCGCGTTCATCGTCGGCGGCGGCGTGTCGGACGAGGGCGAGCTCGTCCTCGACCCGATCCGCAAGTCGTTCCGGCGCTGGCTGATCGGCGGCGAATGGCGTCCGCACGCCCAGGTGCTCGCGGCCCAACTGGGCGGCAAGGCAGGCCTGGTGGGCGCGGCCGACCTGGCCCGCCAGGGCTGAACCACCCGGAACCGGACAGAGCCGGACGCCCGTCGTGCCCCCTGGGGAGCGGCGGGCGTCCGTCGTATCGTGAGGCGCATGGTCCTGACGCCGCTGCCCGACTCCCGTACCGAGCCGGACGGTTCGGCCGTCATCAGAGTGCTCAGCTACAACGTCCGGTCGATGCGCGACGACCGCGAGGCACTGGCCCGCGTCATCAGCGCCTGCGCCCCCGACCTCGTCCTCGTCCAGGAAGCCCCGCGCTTCTTCCGCTGGCGCAAGCGCGCCGCCTGGCTCGCGGCCCGCACCGACCTGGTCGTCCTGAGCGGCGGCGCCACGGCGGCCGGGCCGCTGCTGCTCTGCTCGCTGCGGGCCGCCGTGGAGCGGACGGAAGACGTGCTGCTGCCACTCACCCCCGGACTGCACCGCAGGGGCTTCGCCACGTCGGTGGTACGGATCGCGGGCACCCGGATCGGTCTGCTGAGCTTCCATCTGAGCCTGCAGCGCGACGAACGCCTGGCCCAGGCGCAGATGCTGCTGGAACGGCTGGACGCGATGGGCGTCGAGCACGCCATCGCGGCCGGCGACCTCAATGACGTGCCGACCGGGACGGCGTTCCGGCGGCTGGCCGGGCGGCTCCAGGACTGCTGGGCCGTGAGGCCGTGGGGTGACGAGAACACCTTCTCGCCGGACCATCCGCGGCGGCGCATCGACGCCGTGTTCGCGACGCACGGGATCGAGGTGCTCGGCTGCGGTGTCCCCGCAGGGCTGCCCGGTGTCACCGACGCGGACCTGCGGGCGGCCACGGACCACCTGCCGGTACTGGCGGCACTACGGGTGCCCGCGACCAGGCCCTGAGCTGCACGGCAGCAGCTCAAGGCCACCTCGACCGGCCCGGTCTCAGACCACCGCTCCGCGCCCCGGGTCGTCGCCGTCCTCGTCGTCGTCCTCCATCCGCGCCACCAGCGTGACGAAACCGCCCAGGAATCCGCCGATGCAGACCGTCGTGAGCCACCAGGTCATGTCCCACCGCAGCAGCACCGCGACCAGCATCAGCACCGGACCGCCGACGACCGCGAGCCAGGCGAACTTCGCCGTGACATCGGCCTCCGGCAGCGGCGGCGGCTCCGGAGGGACGAAATGCCCCTCGTCGCTGTCGTCGATGTCGCCGTCCTTCGGCTCCTCGAGCTCGTAGTCGCGCGGACCGGCGACGCCGGGGGCGAACACGATCGAGCTGCCGAGCGGCTTCTCCGGCGGCTTCGGGGTCTTCTTCCCGACCCCCTTGTCCGGATCCAGGACCCCCGACTGATCGTCCTCCGGCAGTGCGAGATCCTCGATCGACCTGAACGGCTTGGCGCCCGGCGGGTCCGGCGGCTCCTCGCCGTACCCCGCCACGATCGCCTGCCACACGGCGTCCTCGTCGATCGACCGGTCGGACCGCTCGCCGTCGGCGCCCGGCGGCACTTTCTGGGCAGCGGCATCCTGCGGACCCGTACCGTCGTCGGGGACGGACGTTCCCTCCGCGGGAAGAGCAGCTCCTTCCGCGGGAAGAGCCGCCCCCTCCGCGGGAAGAGCAGCTCCTTCCGCGGGCAGGGGCTCGCGTCCCTCCTCGCTGCCCGCGCGCTCCGCGTCGTGCTCAGCCACCTGACGTGCTCCCCTTCTTTCCTGCGCTCGGAGCGAGGCGGCCGATGAACCGGTAGCTCTCGTCGAAGATCCGCTCCGCATCGTGGTCCAACGTCGCCACGTGGTAGCTCTGTTCCAGCAGGATCTCCTCGACATCCGTCGACGACACCCGGCTGAGGATCCGGGCCGAGTCGGCGGGCGGCACCACATGGTCCTGCGGGCTGTGCAGCAGGACGATCGGCTGGGTGACCTGGGGCAGCTCGGCGTCGACCAGTCGGAAGAAATTCCGCAGCGAATGCGCCGCGTGCAACGGCACCCGGTCGTACCCCACCTCGGCGGAGCCCTCCAGGGCGATATCGCTCGCCAGCCCCTTCGTCGTCCGCACCAGATGGCGGGCGACCGGCAGCGCGTACGCCGACAGGCCGTGCACCTTGTTCGCCGGATTGACGAGCACCAGACCGCTGATCGTGTCCCCGTGCTTCGCCGCCAGCCGCAGCGTGAGCGCTCCGCCCATGGAAAGCCCGAAGACGAAGACCTGGCTGCACTGCTCCATGAGGGCACGCAGCTCCCGGTCCACCTCCGCGTACCAGTCCTGCCAGCCCGTGAGCTGCATGTCCTCCCATCGGGTGCCGTGCCCGGGCAGCAGCGGCAGCGAGACGGTGAGCCCGCGCTCCGCCAGATAGTCGGCCCAGGGGCGCAGCGACTGCGGGGAACCGGTAAATCCGTGACAGAGAAGGACGCCGACCTCTCCGCCCTCGTGGCGGAACGGCTCGGCTCCAGGCAGGACCGGCACCGGGGTCTCCTGTTCGTGAGGCTCGAAGGGGAGCGAAAGGGGGAGTGCAGAAGGATTACTTCACCGTACGCGACCGGACCGACACCGACCAGGGCCGTCACGGCCCCGGCCGCCGCCTCGGCTCCGTGCCGGGCGGGAGCGCGGACGGCACCACGGGTTATGGTCTGTCGGACAGCACACAGGAGGCACCCGAGTTGATCTACGGCGCAATGAAGTTCTCCATCGGCGGGTCGTTGAAGCTCGCCTTCAGGCCATGGGTGGAGGGCCTGGAGAACATCCCCGCGCAGGGACCGGCGATCCTCGCGAGCAACCACCTGTCGTTCTCCGACTCCTTCTTCCTGCCGGCCGTCCTGGACCGCAAGGTCACCTTCATCGCCAAGTCCGAGTACTTCACCGCGCCCGGCGTGAAGGGCAAGCTGACCGCCGCCTTCTTCAAGGGCGTCGGCCAGCTCCCGGTGGACCGCTCGGGTGCCCGCGGCGCCGGCGAGGCGGCCATCAAAGCGGGCATCGAGGTCATCGAGAGCGGCGGGCTCTTCGGTATCTATCCGGAGGGCACCCGCTCGCCCGACGGCCGTCTCTACCGCGGCAAGCCCGGCGGGCTCGCCCGGGTGGCGCTGGCCACCGGAGCGCCCGTCATCCCCGTCGCGATGATCGACACGGAGAAGATCCAGCCGCCGGGCCAGGTGATCCCCAAGCTGATGCGCCCGGGGATCAGGATCGGCAAGCCGCTCGACTTCAGCCGCTACCACGGCATGGAGGGGGACCGCTTCATCCTGCGCTCGGTCACCGACGAGGTGATGTACGAGATCATGAAGCTCTCCGGCCAGGAGTACGTCGACATCTACGCGACCGCCGCAAAGCGGCAGATCGCCGACGAGGCGAAGCGCCGCGCCGAGGAGCAGAAGCACGCGGCCAGAGAGTCCGGAACGCAAGGGTGACGGAACGGTCCGGCGCGTAACCGCGTCGTTTCCGGGGGGTGGGGAAGTGGCCAGGCGCGAGCGGGTCGTACGCATGTCGGTCGAGCAGCCGCTGTGGCGTGCGCTGACGGCGTACCGCATTCTGACGATGGTCTACGCGGTCCTGCTCGCCGTCTTCGGCCGGGACAGGTACGAGCGGCCCTGGGTGGCCGTCGCCTTCCTGGTGGTGATGGCGGCCTGGACGCTCGGCACCCTCCCGAAGGTCGCGGGCGCCGCCGCCTGCACGAAGCGTTTCCTCGGCGCCGACCTGGCTCTCGCCCTCTTCGGCATCCTGCTCACCCCGCTCGCCGACTTCGACGCCCAGCACATCGACGGTCCGACGCTGTCGTCCATCTGGACCGCCGGTTCCGTGCTGGCCTTCGCGATCAAGGGCGGCTGGCGCTGGGCGGCCTTCGCCTCCACCTTCGTCGCAGTCGCCAACATCATCGAGCGCGGCGACCCCAGCCGGGACACCTTCCACAACGTCCTGCTGGTCTGGGTCGCCTCCATCGCCATCGGTTACGTCGTCGAGGTGGCCAGGGCCAGTGAGCGCACCCTCGCCCGCGCCCTGGAGATCGAGGCCGCCACCCGCGAGCGGGAACGGCTGGCCCGCGACATCCACGACAGCGTGCTCCAGGTCCTCGCGATGGTGCAGCGCCGCGGCACGGCGCTGGGCGGCGAGGCCGCCGAACTGGGCCGGATGGCCGGGGAGCAGGAAGTCGCCCTGCGCACCCTGGTCTCCAGCGGTCTGGTGCCCACCACCCGGGTCTCCGAGGACGCCGCCGAGGGCGCCGTGGTCCGCAGCGTCGAGGTCGACGACGAACCGTCCGGGCAGGCCGACTGCGATCTGCGCTCCCTGCTCGCCCCGCACGCCGGCTCCCGGATCAGTTTCGCGGAGCCCGGCGCACCGGTGCTGCTCGCTCCCGGGGCGGCGAAGGAACTGGCGGCCGCTGTCAGTGCCGCCCTGGACAATGTCAGGGTCCACGCGGGGGAGAATGCCCAGGCCTGGATCCTCGTCGAGGACTGGCCGGACGAGGTGATCGTGACGGTCCGGGACGACGGCCCCGGCATCCCGGACGGGCGGCTCGCCCAGGCCGAGGGCGAGGGGCGGATGGGGGTCGCCCTGTCGATCCGGGGAAGGCTGCGTGACCTGGGCGGCACGGCAGAGTTGATTTCGGTGCCCGGCCAGGGCACCGAGGTCGAGTTGAAGGTTCCGAAGGTTTCACGGGGGAAGGCGGGATCAGCAAGATGAGCACGGAGAACATCCAGGGTGCCGAGGAGCGGACCATCAGGGTGATGGTCGTCGACGACCACCCGATGTGGCGCGATGCCGTCGCCCGCGATCTTTCCGAGTCCGGTTTCGAAGTGGTGGCGACCGCCGGTGACGGGCCACAGGCCGTCCGCAGGGCGAAGGCCGCCACCCCCGACGTCCTCGTACTCGACCTCAACCTGCCCGGCATGCCCGGCGTACAGGTCTGCAAGGAACTCGTCGGCTCCCACCCCGGACTGCGCGTCCTGGTGCTCTCCGCGAGCGGCGAGCACGCCGACGTGCTGGAGGCGGTCAAGTCCGGCGCCACCGGCTATCTGCTCAAGTCGGCCAGTACGCAGGAGCTGACCGAGGCCGTGCGCTCCACCGCCGTCGGCGACCCCGTCTTCACCCCGGGCCTTGCCGGACTGGTCCTCGGCGAGTACCGAAGGCTCGCGTCCGACCCCACGTCCGTCGCCTCCGACGAACCCAAGGCCCCGCAGCTCACCGAGCGCGAGACCGAGGTGCTGCGGCTGGTCGCCAAGGGGCTCTCGTACAAGCAGATCGCCGAGCGTCTGGTCATCTCGCACCGCACCGTCCAGAACCACGTGCAGAACACCCTGGGCAAGCTCCAGTTGCACAACCGGGTGGAGCTCGTGCGGTACGCGATCGAGCGCGGCCTCGACGACGCCTGACCCAACCTGCCCGGATTGCACGGAATTTGACCTTCCGACCCATTCCTGAGTGACCTGGATCACCATTAGCGTGGTCATCAGCGAGCTCACTCGGCGAAGGGATGCTTCCATGCGGGTCGGAGTGCTGACCGGGGGCGGCGACTGCCCCGGGCTCAATGCGGTCATCCGCGCCATCGTCCGCAAGGGCGTGCAGGAATACGGCTACGACTTCATCGGATTCCGGGACGGCTGGCGCGGCCCGCTGGAGGGCGAGACGGTGCCGCTCTCCATTCCGGCGGTGCGCGGCATCCTGCCGCGCGGCGGCACCATCCTCGGTTCCTCGCGCACCAATCCGCTCGGCGCGGAGCACGGCGTCCGCCGGATCAGGGACAATCTCGCCAAGTGCGAGGTCGATTCGCTCATCACGATCGGCGGCGAGGACACCCTGGGCGTGGCGGCGACCCTGTCCGGCGAACATGGCATCAAGTGCGTCGGCGTTCCCAAGACCATCGACAACGACCTCTCCGCAACCGACTACACCTTCGGATTCGACACGGCTGTCGGCATCGCGACCGAGGCCATCGACCGGCTGCACACCACCGCCGAATCCCATATGCGGGTTCTCGTCGTCGAGGTGATGGGCCGTCATGCGGGCTGGATCGCGCTCCACTCGGGACTGGCCGGCGGTGCGAATGTCATCCTCATCCCGGAACAGCGCTTCGACATCGATCAGGTGTGCGCCTGGGTGGCCTCCCGTTTCAGGGCGAGCTACGCACCGATCGTGGTGGTCGCCGAAGGAGCCATGCCCGCGCAGGGCGAGATGATTCTCAAGGACGGATCGCACGACTCCTTCGGTCATGTCCGGCTCTCCGGTGTCGGCGAATGGCTGGCCAAGGAGATCGAGAGCCGTACCGGCAAGGAGGCCAGAACGACCGTCCTCGGCCATGTTCAGCGCGGCGGCACCCCCAGCGCCTTCGACCGCTGGCTGGCCACCCGCTTCGGCCTGCACGCGATCGATGCCGTGCGGGACGGTGACTTCGGCACGATGGTCGCCCTGAAGGGCACCGGCATCGTCCGGGTGCCGATCGCGGAGGCGACTGCCCGGCTCAAGACCGTCGACCCGGCCCTCTACGCGGAGGCAGGTGTCTTCTTCGGCTGAGCGGCGCACCGGGGGCATGGGTCGTATATTCGCGATGACCGGCCCATGTCCCCTGATCTGCGCAATGAACGGGAGAAGTCATGGAAATCCTGGCATTCGGTGTGCAGTCCGACGAGAAGCCGCTGCTCGAGAAGGCCTTCGCCGGACAGCACGAGGTCCGTTGCCTGGACGTCTTCCTCACCCAGGACACCGCCCCCATCGCGGCGGGCCACGAGATCATCTCCACCAGCGTCAACGCCGACCTGGGCAGCAGCGTCCTGCAGACCCTTGCAGCGGGTGGCACGCAGATGATCGCCCAGCGCTCCACCGGCTTCAACAACATCGATCTCGATGTCGCCGAGCGGCTCGCCCTGCGGGTCGCCCGGGTCTCCTCCTACTCGCCTTACGCGGTCGCGGAATTCGCCTGGACGCTCGCGATGGCGGTCAACCGCCGCATCATCCGGGCCGCGAGCCGCACCCGCGACTTCGATTTCCGGCTCGACGGGCTCCTCGGCCGGGACATGCACGGCCGCACGGCCGGTGTGATCGGTACGGGCAAGATCGGCGAGGCCTTCACCCGGATCGCCCACGGCTTCGGCATGAAGCTGCTCGGCTGGGACATCGCTGAGAACCCCGCCTGTGTCGCGCTCGGCATGGAATACGTGGAGAAGGAACAGCTCCTCACCGATTCCGACCTGATCAGCCTGCACGTCCCGCTGCTGCCTTCGACCCACCACATCATCGGCAAGCACGCCCTCGCACACATGAAGGACGACGCGATCCTGATCAACTCCAGCCGCGGTGGACTCATCGACACCACGGCGCTGGTCGCCGAGTTGCGCGCGGGCCGTCTCCTGGGGGTCGGGCTCGATGTGTACGAGGCGGAGGCCGGGCTCTTCTTCTTCGACAAGTCCCTGGAGGGCATCGACGACGACACGCTCGCCCGGCTCGTCACCTTCCCGAACGTCGTCGTTACCTCGCACCAGGCGTACTACACGCAGGACGCCGTGGCCCAGATCATCGACGCCACCGTCCAGAACGTCGCCGACTATCTGGCCGACCGCCCCAGCGACAACGTCCTCGTCCCGGTGCTTTCCCGGTGAGCCGGGAACCCCGGAGCCTCTCCGGGGTTCCCGAGCTCCTTCAGCCGGCCACCGGCAGCCCCGCCAGCAGCCCGGCCACGATTGTCGCGCCGCGCAGTGTCAGCACCGACTCCGGGTGGAACTGCACCGAGGCGAAGCCCGGACCGCGCAGTGCGTGAAGCTCCCCGGTCGCCTCGTCCAGGCTCGCCTCGACACCGTGCGCCGCCAGCTCGGTGACCGCGCCGTCGTCGCAGCGCGCGGTGAAGCTGTTGTAGAAGCCGACCGTCTCCGGCCGCCCGAACAGATCGATCCGGGTCTGCGTGCCCTGGTACGGCACGGTCTTGCGGACGATCTCCAGCCCCAGCTCCGCCGCGATCAGCTCATGGCCGAGGCAGACCCCCAACAGCCCGTGCCGGTGATCACGGACCAGCTCCGCGGCGAACTCGCGCAGCAGCCGCATCTTCGGGTCGGTGGTGTCACCCGGATCTCCGGGCCCCGGGCCCAGCACGACCGGGCCCTCGTGCGCCCGCACGCGCTCGCGCAGCCCCGGCTCGTCGTAGCGGTGCACCGACACCTCCAGACCCGAGGAGCGCAGCAGATGCGCCAGCATCGCGGTGAAGGTGTCCTCACCGTCGATCACCAGCGCATGGCCGGACAGCTCGTGCGTACGCTCCTGCATCCGCAGCCAGAACGGTGCGAGACCGTCGCGCCGGGCGTCCAGTGCCGCCTGCACCCGCGGGTCGGCCGCCAGCTGCGGAGGTGCCGCCTCGGCCCGGGCCGGCCCGGCCGCACCCCCAGCGCGGCCAGCACGCCGGCCGCCTTCGCATGGGTCTCGGCGACCTCGCTGTCCGGATCGGAGTGGCGTACGAGCGTCGCCCCGACCGGTACCTGCAATTGCCCGTCGGCCGAGATGTCGGCGGTACGGATCAGGATCGGTGAGTCAAGGGTCTGCGCCCCGCCCGGCTCCTGCCGCAGCAGCGCCAGCGCGCCCGCGTAGTAGCCGCGGCCGCCGGGCTCGTACCGCTCGATGACCCGGCAGGCGTTCTGCACGGGGGAGCCGGTGACCGTCGCCGCGAACATGGTCTCCTTCAGCACCTCCCGCACATCGAGCGAGGAACGCCCGCGCAGCTCGTACTCCGTGTGTGCGAGATGGGCCATCTCCTTGAGCCGCGGCCCGACCACCACCCCGCCCATGTCGCCGACGGTGCACATCATCTTGAGTTCCTCGTCGACCACCATGGAGAGCTCGTCCCTCTCCTTGCGGTCGGAGAGGAAGGTCAGCAGATTCTCGGCGGTCGGGCCCTCGGCGGGGTAGCGGTACGTCCCGCTGATCGGGTTCATCACGACCGTCCCGCCGGACATCCGCACATGCACCTCGGGGCTGGCACCGACGAGCGTCCGCCCACCCGTCGCCCGCCGCCCCGATGACGAGGGCCCTCCGGGCCCGCTGTCACCTGTGTGCACGACGAACGTCCAGTACGCGCCTCGCTCACCGGCCAGCAGCCGCCGGAAGAGGGCCAGTGCGTCGGCCCGGCCGAAGCCGGGGATCTCGCCCCGGAAGGTCCGCCGGATGACGAAGTTCGCTCCCTCTCCCTGCCCGATCTCGTCCTCGATGACCCGCCGGACGATCCCGGCGTACTCCTCGTCGGGGACGTCGAAGGCGCCGCCCTCGACCCGCACGTCATGGACCGGCAGGTGGTCCAGCACCTCGGACAGCGGCAGCTCGTACGTCTCCTCCGCGGCCAGCACGGACAGCGGCGTCCCGTCGTCGCGCACATCGAAACCGCGCTCGGCGATCTGCCGGAACGGCACCAGGGCGAGCGAGGGCAGCGCACCGACCGGGAGATCGGCGAGCCGGTCCGCTTCCCGCACCCGGCCGATCAGCACCTCGACGGTGTCCTGGTCGCGGCCGGGGGTGCGCCGGCGCAGCAGCGCGAACGGCGGGCAGTCGTCGCGGAGGAGCCTCTCGATGACGAGGTCGGTGCGGTGAGGCTGAGACATTGGGGTGTTCCTTCCGGATGGAGGAACGGCTCCCGAAACGCAGAGAAGGCCGCCCCTCGGGCGGCCTTCGCGTGGTCTGTTGCGCGCGATCGATCAGTGGGCCGCCGGATGAGCGGTCCACCACCAGTTCTGGTTTGTCTGCGCGAACATGTTCCGAACCCTAACGGATGACCACGTCATCCGAGCGCGCGTCTCAACTATTGAGCCTACGGATGGACGCACCGCCGAACCCCGTAATGTTGTCGGTGTGACCGTGAACGCCAATACCTCCGTCGCCGGTGGCAACACCTGGCGAGACCTTCCCGCGGCGCAGCAGCCCGAGTACCCCGATGCCGAGGCTCTGCGCGATGTACTCGCGGACCTCGCGTCGTATCCCCCCCTCGTCTTCGCGGGCGAGTGCGACCAGCTGCGTGCCCGCATGGGAGCCGTCGCCAAGGGCGAGGCGTTCCTGCTGCAGGGCGGTGACTGCGCCGAGGCCTTCGACGGCGTGTCGGCCGACCACATCCGGGCCAAGCTGAAGACGCTGCTCCAGATGAGTGCCGTCCTGACCTACGCGGCCTCCGTGCCCGTCGTCAAGGTGGGCCGGATCGCCGGGCAGTACTCCAAGCCGCGCTCCAAGTCGACCGAGACCCGCGACGGCGTCACCCTGCCGACCTACCGCGGCGACTCCGTCAACGGCTTCGCCTTCACCGAGAAGGCCCGCGTCCCGGACCCCGAGCGGCTGAAGCAGATGTACCACGCATCCGCTTCCACGCTGAACCTGGTCCGCGCCTTCACCACCGGCGGTTACGCCGACCTGCGCCAGGTGCACGCCTGGAACCAGGACTTCGTGAAGTCGTCGCCGTCCGGCCAGCGCTACGAGGCGCTCGCCCGCGAGATCGACAACGCGCTGAACTTCATGAAGGCGTGCGGTACGGACCCGGCCGAGTTCAAGGCGGTCGAGTTCTACTCCTCGCACGAGGGTCTGCTGCTGGACTACGAGTCGGCGCTGACCCGCACCGACTCGCGCACCGGCCGGCTGTACGACACCTCCGGCCACATGGTCTGGATCGGTGAGCGCACCCGCCAGATGGACGGCGCGCACATCGAGTTCGCCTCGAAGATCCGTAACCCCATCGGCATCAAGCTCGGCCCGACGACCACCGTCGACGAGGCGCTCGGCTACATCGAACGCCTCGACCCCGAGCGCGAGCCCGGCCGGCTGACCTTCATCGTCCGCATGGGCGCCGACAAGGTCCGCGACAAGCTCCCCGACCTGGTCGAGAAGGTCACCGCCTCCGGTGCCACCGTGGCGTGGGTGACCGACCCGATGCACGGCAACACCTTCGAGGCCGCCTCCGGCCACAAGACCCGTCGCTTCGACGACGTCCTTGACGAGGTCAAGGGCTTCTTCGAGGTGCACAAGGGTCTCGGCACGCACCCGGGCGGCATCCACGTCGAGCTCACCGGTGACGATGTCACCGAGTGCGTCGGTGGCGGACACGAGATCTTCGTGGACGATCTGCACCAGCGCTACGAGACGGCATGCGACCCGCGGCTCAACCGCAGCCAGTCCCTCGACCTGGCGTTCCTGGTCGCCGAGATGTACCGGGACCAGTAGGCATCACCGCAGGCAGCGCGCGTACGACTGTGGGGCACGGATCGATGTGATCCGTGCCCCACAGGGCGTTCGGAGGCTTTCAAGGGCTTGGGGCGGCAGGTAAGGTTAGGTTGGCCTCACCGATTAACGGGGTGGCGCCGACGACCGATCCCGCCGGGAGGTGAACCGCATGTACGTCTGCTCGTGCTTCGGCATTACGGAGAAGCAGGTCAAGGAACATGCGGAAGCAGGGGCATGCACGCCCCGGCAGATAGCCTCCGCCTGCAAGGCGGGCACGGACTGTGGCGGCTGCGTCCGCGCGATCCAGGCCGTGCTCGGCCGCGGTGCCTGCCCGCGCCGCGAGCTGATCGACCGGAAGCGGACGCCGGACACTGCCGCCGACGCCGCCACGGACACCGTCCCCGAGGTCGATCCGGGTATCGCTCCCGGCATGGCCCCGGGCATCCGGCTCCCCGAAGCGGCCTGATCCGCCGGACAGGCCCTAGCTGTCGGGCTGCTCGATCTGCTGGGCGATGTAGAGCGGCTCGCCGAGCTTCTCGACCAGTTCCAGCTGGGTGTCGAGGTAGTCGATGTGGTGCTCCTCGTCCTCCAGGATCGACTCAAAGATGTTTGCGGACGTGATGTCGCCCTTGCCGCGCATCAGCTCGATCCCGCGCTTGAGGCGGTCGATCGCCTCCACCTCGACCTGGCGGTCGGCCTGGAACATCTCGGTGACGGTCTGACCCACCCGCACGTGGAACAGCCGCTGGTAGTTGGGCAGCCCATCGAGGAAGAGGATGCGGTCCGTGAGGATCTCGGCGTGCTTCATCTCGTCGAACGACTCGGAGCGGGTGTACTTCGCGAGCTTCGTCCAGCCGAAGTTGTCCTGCATCTTTGCATGCAGGAAGTACTGATTGATGGCGGTCAACTCGGCGGTCAGCTGCTCGTTCAGGAACTCAAGGACCTCGGGGTCGCCCTGCATCGCAGAGGCTCCTTCCAACCGGTGAACGGGGCAAGTTGGCCGCATCCTCGCACCGCACCCGGTGATCGTCCAGTAAGTACATGCTTAGTACGAGTTGCCCGAATTGAACTTGCCCTGGTCGGGACCACCCCTGCCTGTCTGTCACCATGGAGTCATGGGTCAGCCGGAAAGCCGGGAAATCAGCGCGTCGGAGCAGTCCGAGCTTCCGCCGGGACAGCGACTCCAGCGCGGTTGGCCGGTTACCCACTACGGGCCCGTCCCCAAGTTCAAGCCCGACCGCTGGGAGTTCCGGGTCTTCGGCGCCACGGCGGACGGCGAGAAGCACTGCTGGAACCACCAGGAGTTCTCGGTACTGCCGTTCACCTCGGTCGTCGCCGACCTGCACTGCGTCACCAAATTCAGCATGCTCGGCGCCGAATGGGGCGGGGTGCTCGCCCGCACGGTCCTGGAACTCGCGCCACCCGCGCCGAACGTCACCCATGTGATGGTCTGGGCCGAGTACGGCTTCAGCTCGAACCTTCGGCTCTCCGACTTCGCCTCGGACCGAACGCTTTTCGCCACCCACAAGGGCGGTGAGCTGCTCACCGCCGAGCACGGCTTCCCGCTCCGGCTCGTCGTGCCGCACCTCTATGCCTGGAAGGGGCCCAAGTGGGTCCGGGGTGTCGAGTACATGACGGCCGACCGCCGCGGCTTCTGGGAGGAGCGCGGCTATCACAACATCGGCGACCCGTGGCGCGAGCAGCGATACTCCTACCAGGAAGAGTCCGGGGAAGGTCCCGAGCTCTGACCTGACGGCTCCCGGGCCGGCCCGGTCCGCCCTCAGTGGTGGTACTGGTGCACCACCGCGTGGCCCTTGCCGCGGCCGATCATCCACTTGTTGACCGGTGTGGTGACGACGAAGGCGACGGCGAGCGAGAGTGCGAGCGCTCCCCAGAACAGCGTGTCGGAGAGAGTGGCGTCCATGGCGCCCGGCCACAGTGCGATCACGCCGTTGTCGATCAGCTCCATCACCGCGATGGAGAGTGTGTCGGCGGCGAGGGCGACCCGCAGGGCCGTACGGAAGTCGACGCCCGCCTTCCGGATGGAGCGCAGCGTCAGCGTGTAGCCGAAGAAGAAGGCCAGGACGATCGCGAGCGCCATCGTCTCCATGTTGCCCCAGTCGAGCGCCGTGCCGATCGCCATGCCGAGGATCTCGCCGATGGCGCATCCGGTGAGGCAGTGCAGGGTGGCCTGTGCGGCCATGGCCCAGCCGGCCTTGCCGGGGTGGCGGCCGGTGTGGTCGGTGTGACCTGAGTGGGCTGCGTGCTCACCGTGGTCTATGTGCTGGCTGTGATCTGTGTGCTGCCCGTGCTGCTCGCCCCGCTCATGGTGGCTGTGCTGTTCGTGCTGCGTGTCGCGCTTCATGGCGATCCCCCAATGCCGAGTAGCGGTTCCTGCCGACAGCAAGAACCGTATACCCCCATGGGGTATTCCTCAACCGGGGGAATCGCTGCGTGGGCGAGGCGCTCAGCCCCGGTCGCCCAGCCGCTTCAGTCGCGCCACATCCGCCGCATGCCCCTCCTTCCCGCCCGGCGTCTCGATGATCAGCGGTACACCGGCGGTCGCCGGATGAGTGAAAAGCTCCCGGAACGGCTCCTCGCCGATGTGCCCGGCGCCGATGTTCTCGTGCCGGTCCTTGTGCGCTCCCACCACATCCTTGGAGTCATTGGCGTGGATCAGTTTCAGCCGGCCCTCGCCGACCGTGTCCACCAGCAGGTCCAGTGTCTGCCGCATGCCCGTCGGGCCCGTCAGATCGTGGCCCGCCGCGTAGATGTGGCAGGTGTCGAGGCAGATGCCGAGCTTGGGATGGGCGTCGAGTGCGTCGAAGTACGGGCCGAAGTCCCAGGTCCGCGAGCAGAGCGAGAACCCCTGCCCGGCGGTCGACTCCAGCAGCAGATACGGATCGTCGTCGTGCGTCAGCTCGTCCAGCAGCGGCCGCATGTGCGTGCGTACCTGTGCAAGGGCCTGCTCGCGCGGCCGGCCGCCCGTTGCCGATCCGGTGTGCACCACGACGCCCAGGGCGCCGATCTCGCGGGCCCGGCGCAGTGAGTGGCGCAGCGAGTCCACGGACTTCTCGACGGTGGCCACGGTGTGCGAACCGAAGTTGATCAGGTACGGGGCGTGGACGTACGCCGGTATGGAATCGGCGGCGCACTCGGCGCGGAACTGCTCGTCCTGGGCCGGGTTGCCGGCGGGCGTCGCCCAGCCGCGCGGGTTGGCGACGAAGACCTGGACGGCCTCCGCCCCCATCTCGCGGGCGTAGGGGAGGCCGACCTTGGCGAGGCCGCCGGCCACGGGAACATGGCCGCCGACTGGATTGCGCATATGGATCTAGAGTCCCTTGGTCCTGATGGTGATGGTGCTGCCCTCGGGGGCCTGCTTGCCGCCGTCGACGGACTGGCTGTCGATGGTGTCGCCGAAGGAGAGGAACGGGCGGTCGACCTTGACCTCGAAGCCCGCGTCCTCAAGCCTGCTCGTGGCGTCGTCGACGTCCTTCCCGATGACGTCCGGCACGTCGATCATCCGCGGCCCCTTGGAGACCGTGAGCGTGATGGTGTCGCCCTCGGCGGCCTCGGTGCCCTCGCCCGGCGACTGACGGGCGATGTCGCCCGCGTCCTCGGGGGAGCTGACCCGGTCGGGCAGCACCTTTGCCTTCAGCCCCTTCTCGTCCAGCGCGGCGGTGGCGTCCTCGATGGACAGGCCGGTGACATCCGGGACGTCGACCGGAGCGCCCTTGCTGACGACGAGGGCGACCGCGGAGTCCGGGTGGCGCTCGGTGCCCGCCGCCGGATCCGTGCGGATCACTTCGCCCCGTCCCGTCTCCTGGCTGAACTCCTTGGTGACCATGCCGGGCACCAGACCCGCCTCCTTCAGCGCACGCCTGGCATCCCCGAGTGAGAGGTCCTGCACATCGGGCACCTTCACGATCTCCGGGCCGCGCGAGACGATGAGCGTCACCGCGTCGTTCCCCCGGATGCGGGCGCCGGACTCGGGGTCGCTGCTGATGACCTTGCCGCGCTCGACGGTGTCGCTGTAGGCCCGTTCGACGCTCTTGAGTTCCAGGCCGGCGTCCGAGAGCCGTGCCTGGGCGGTCTTCTCGGTCTGGCCGAGCACCGAGGGGACCCGGGCGAACTGCCCGGAGTTGATGTACCAGACACCGGTGCCGATCCCCAGCGCCAGCAGCACCGCGACGACCACGGTGATGACGGAGCGCCGCGGTCCGCGGCGGCGCAGGCCGTGCGGCGCGGGCTGTGTCGGCGGGGGCATCTCCAGTCGGCTGGTGTGGTGCGCGACGCCCTGGTCGGCCGGGAGCAGCCGCGGGATCACGCTCGTGCGGTCCTCGGCGGCGTCGTGCACCTCGGCGAGAGCCTGCGGAGGCACGGCGTCCAGCTGGGCGTCGGTGAGGCCGGAGCGGGCCTCGCGGGTCTCGGCGAGCAGCGCCACCGCGTCGAACGGGCGGACCTCGGGGTTACGGGCGGTGGCGACGGCCACCAGGTCGTCGAGCTCGACCGGGAGCCCCGGGACGGCGGCCGACGGGGCCGGGACGTCCTCGTTGAGGTGCTGGTAGATGACCTGGGCGGGGGTGTCGCCGGCGTGCGGCTTGGAGCCGGTCAGCATCTCGTACAGGACGACACCGCAGGCGTACACATCGGTGCGGGTGTCCGCCGTGCCGTGCTCTATCTGCTCGGGGGCGAGATAGGAGACGGTGCCCAGGACGGACCCGGTGGTGTTGGTGACGGCGCCCACGGCCCGTACGAGACCGAAGTCGGCGACCTTGACCCGGCCGTCGTCCCCTATCAGGACGTTCTCAGGCTTCATGTCGCGGTGCACGAAGCCCGCGCGGTGCGCGGCGCCGAGGGCGGCGAGGACCGGCTCCAGGATGTCCAGTGCGGCCCTCGGCTGCAGGGCGCCGCGCTTGCGCAGCACGTCGCGCAGGGTGCAGCCCGCGACGTACTCCATGGCGAGGTAGACGTACTGCCCCTGGGCGCCCTGGTCGAAGACCGCGACGACATTGGGGTGCGCGAGCCGGGCCACGGACTTGGCCTCGCGGATGAAGCGTTCGACGAACGAGGCGTCCGTGGCGAGCGCCGGGTGCATCACCTTGAGGGCGAGCACCCGGTCCAGCCGGGTGTCCACGGCCCGGTAGACCGTGGCCATGCCGCCCACGGCGATGCGGGCATCGACACGGTAGCGGCCGTCGAGCAGCTGCCCGACGAGAGGGTCCTGGAGGGTCGTATCCACGCATGCGAGTCTACGAGCCGCCACGGACACGGCTCACGGGCCGGGGCAGACCCGGGGCCGTACTGCAGCCGAGCCGTGACAGGGACATGCGCGCCGCAGCCGCCGGCGGCGGTCCGGTGGGTCAGAACGCCGGGCGCTCCGGGTCCAGCACCGCGCGCCCCTCCACCGGCGACGAGGCCTCGGCGAAATGGCGGCGCGGGATCCGGCCGGCGCGGTACGCCAGCCGCCCGCCCTCCACCGCATGCCGCATCGCCGCAGCCATCAGCTCGGGCTCCTGGGCCCGGGTCACCGCGGACGCCAGCATCACCGCCGCGCACCCCAGCTCCATCGCGAGCGCCGCGTCCGAGGCCGTCCCGGCGCCCGCGTCGAGAATCACCGGTACTCGGGCCTGCTCGACGATCAGCTGGAAGTTGTGCGGATTGCGGATGCCGAGGCCGGAGCCGATGGGGGAGCCGAGCGGCATGATCGCCGCGCACCCCACGTCCTGGAGCCTGCGGGCCAGTACCGGGTCGTCATTGGTGTACGGCAGCACGGTGAAGCCGTCGTCCACCAGAGTCTCCGCGGCGTCCAGCAGCTCGATCGGGTCGGGCAACAGGGTCCGCTCGTCGGCCACCACCTCCAGCTTGATCCAGGTGGTGCCGAGCGCCTCGCGGGCCAGCCGGGCGGTCAGCACGGCCTCGCCCGCGGTGAAGCAGCCCGCTGTGTTCGGCAGCACGCGGATGGAGAGCCTCTGGAGCACGGAGAGCACCGAGCCCTGCACGGTCGGATCGAGGCGGCGCATCGCGACGGTGGTGAGCTCGGTGCCGGAGGCGGTCAGGGAGCGTTCCAGCACGTCGAGGCTGGGCGCCCCGCCGGTTCCCATGATCAGCCGGGAGCCGAAGACGGTGTCGCCGAGGGTGAAGAGATCGTCGGACATGGTCAGCCTCCCTGGACCGCGGTGAGAACTTCGATCCGGTCGCCGTCGGCGAGCGTCGCGGTGGACCACCGGCTGCGTGGGACGACGGTCTCGTTGACGGCGGCCGCGACGCCGGAGTGCGTGGCGGTCAGGGTGGCGACAAGGGTGTCCAGGGTGGTGCCCGCGGCGAGGAGGCGGACCTCGCCGTTCACGGACACGGAGAGGGGCGCGGGCCCGGAGAGGGGCGCTGGATCGGTCATGCGGGCTGCTCCTGACGTACCCGGACGGCGGCGGACGAGAAACGGTGCGGGGTGAAGGGGCGGGCCACCTCGGGCACCTCGCCTGTGGTGAGGAGCTCTGCCATGACGTCACCGGTGACGGGGGTCAGCAGCACCCCGTTGCGGTGGTGGCCGGTGGCGAGGTGGAGGCTGGGCAGGGCGGTGGGGCCGAGCAGCGGGGAGTTGTCGGGGGAGGCGGGGCGCAGGCCGGCCCGGGTCTCGGTGAGCGGCAGCTCGGTGATGCCGGGCACCAGCTCGTGGGCGTCCCGCAGCAGCTCGTAGACGCCGCCCGCGGTGACGGTGGTGTCCCAGCCCATCTCCTCGCTGGTGGCGCCGACGACCAGTTCGCCGTTCTCGCGCGGTACGAGATAGACGTGGCTGCCCCGGACCACGGCCCGGACCGTCCGGGTGAGGAACGGTGCGTACGCGGCGGGCACGGTCAGCCGCAGCACCTGCCCCTTCACCGGCCGGACCTGCGGCACGATCTCGTCCGGCAGCCCCGGGAGCCGGCCGCTGAGGCTGCCCGCGGCGAGCACGACCTGGTCGGCGGCGAGCTCCGTACCCCCGGCGAGCACGGCTCCGGCGGCCCGGTCGCGTATCACCGTCAGGCGCTCCACCCAGCCGCGGTGGAAGACCACCCCGGCCCGCTCGCAGGCGGTCAGCAGTGCGGCGGCCAGCCGGCGGGGATCGATCTGGTGGTCGCCGTCGACCCGCAGACCGCCGCGGACGCCCGGCGCGAGCATCGGCTCCAGGCGGCGGCATTCGCGGCCGGTGAGCCACTCCGACTCCAGGCCCGAACGCTGTTGCAGGACGTGCAGTTCCCGCAGATGGGCACGGTCGTCGGAGTCCAGCGCGACGGCCAGGGTGCCGCAGGTGCGGAAGCCGGTCTCCTGTCCGCTCGCCGCCTCCAGCTCGGCCGCGAAGGCCGGATAGCGGGCGGCCGAGGCGACATTGAGGCCGAGCAGCATCTGTTCGCCGTAGTGGAGTTCGGTGACGGCGGCCAGCATGCCGGCCGCCACCCGGGCGGCTCCGCCACCCGGTTCAGGATCGGCGACCGCGGTGCGCAGTCCGCGTTGCGCGGCCCGCCAGGCGGTCACCAGACCGATGATCCCGCCCCCGATGACAAGGACGTCGGATCCGTTTCCGTTCCGAGAAGAACGCATGGGTGCCCAACCCCTCCCTTCGCCGGCATGACCCGGATCAGGTTCGTACGGTCGGAGGCCGCCCAGCCTCCCTCTCAGCCCGGTGCGTCCGGGCTCCCGCGAGTGTTTTACGTTGGCCACCCTAAACCGTTCCTGGGCAGTGAGCAGGAACGGGTCCTGTCCCACCGGCACGCCCCGAACGGTCTTGGGTGCGCTGGTCCTCCGCTTTCGCGTCCTGGGCGGCGACGCATATCCCGTATGCGGTCCGTCCCAGGTGGGCGGAATCCCCACGACCTGGGTGGGTGTGGCCAGAGGCGACGAGGAGGCCCCGAACCATCACTCCGGTGATACGGGCCCCGACTGCTGACGACGCCACACCCGGCGTCCCAGATCGCGCCACACACGTTACGCACACCCAGCCGGGCATACCCACAGATCGTCACGCCGTTCACTCGATCGTGCCCATGTTCACCAAAACCGGGCGCTGGTCGAGCAGTTGTGCACCGAGTTGCAGGGCAGCGGGACGAGCACGGTCGAAGAGCTCCCCCCTTTCCTGACGATCCGTCAGGTGCTTAAGGTGTACGGGTGAGCGAGCAGCAGCAGTCAGAGCAGCCGGACCGGCAGGCAGGGCGCCGCGTCGTCATCGTCGGCGCGGGCATGGCCGGTGTGCAGACGGCGGTGGCCCTGCGGGAACAGGGCTTCACCGGCTCCGTCGCCCTGATCGGCGCCGAACCGCACCAGCCCTACGACCGGCCCCCGCTGTCCAAGGCGGTACTGCTCGGCAAGGCCGAGGACTCCGCCTTCGACGTCGACTTCGAGGCGCTGGACATCGATCTGCAGCTGGGCCGCGAAGTCACCGGTGTGCGGCCGGACGCGCATGAGCTGGACACCCCGTCAGGACCCGTTGCATACGACGTCCTGGTGATCGCGACCGGCGCCGAACCGGTCGTCCTGCCCGGCGCCGAGGGCGTTCCCGGCGTCCATCTGCTGCGCACCCTCGACGACGCGGCACGGCTGCGGCCCGTACTCGACGGGCAGCACAGCGTCGTGGTCGTCGGCGCGGGCTGGATCGGCGCCGAGTTCGCCACCGCGGCCCGCGCCGCGGGCTGCGAGGTCACCGTCGTCGAGGCCGCCGACCGGCCCCTCGCGGGCGTCATGCCCGCCGAGGTCGCCACCCCGATGGCCGCCTGGTACGCCGAGAGCGGCGCCGGACTCCTCACCGGAGCCCGGGTCGCCCGCATCGAACCCGGCCGGGTGATCCTCGCGGACGGCCGCACGATCCCGGCCGGGGCGGTCGTCGTCGGAATCGGCGCACGGCCCGCCACGGGCTGGCTGGCCGGCTCCGGCATCGCGCTCGGCCCCGACGGATCGGTGACCGCCGACGGGGCGCTGCGCACCTCGCTCCCCGATGTGTACGCGGTCGGTGACTGCGCCTCGTTCCCCTCCTTGCGGTACGGCGAACGCCTTCTCATCCACCACTGGGACAATGCCCTCCAGGGCCCTCGGACCGCCGCCGCCAACATCATCGGGGCGGTGGCCGAGGACGGCCCGGCGCCGCAGACGTACGACCCCGTGCCGTACTTCTGGTCCGAGCAGTTCGACCGGTTCGTGCAGTACGCGGGCCACCACGGGAGCGCCGACACCCTGCTGTGGCGCGGCGATCCGGCCGGTCCCTCCTGGTCGGTGTGCTGGCTGCGGGGCGGCGTCCTGGTCGCGGTCCTCGCCGTCGGCCGGCCACGCGATCTGGCGCAGGGGCGCAAGCTCATCGAGGCGGGGGCACGGCTCGATCCGGAGCGGGCCGGTGACCCGTCCGTACCGCTGAAGTCGGCGACTCGTCAGTAGGCCTACGGGTAACGGACGTTGACGTCCGCCATGTGGACGACCCCTTGGGGAGAGGCGAAAGTTAGTGCACTGTGCATCTTTTAGGGTGCTCATTTCATGTCTCTTCGAAGGATGCGCATGTTTCGACACAGATGGGCCCGCGCGCTGCGCGGAATCTCCATGGCCTCGGCGTCGATCGCCCTCGTCGGAGGCGCACTCGCCGCCCCGGCGTACGCGGGCACCGCTCCCCAGCCCGGTTCCAACCCGGCTGTCGACTACCAGGACCCGATCGACGCGCTGCCGCCGGTTTCCCGCCCGGACACCAAGCACTGCTCGGTGACGGCCGTCGACCACGACTTCGGCTACACCCTCGGCGGACCGCCGTACACCACCAAGCTCACCCCGCCCGAGAAGTGCAAGGGGCCGTGGAACAAGGTCGTCCTCGACTGGTCGGGCAGCGTGAAGGGGCGTCAGTACGACCGCCTCGCCGCGGTTTTCATCGGTGGCGCGGAGGTCTTCCGCACCAGCACCGCCGAGCCCGACGACGACGGCATCAGCTGGCACGTCGCCAAGGACATCACCGACTTCGCGCCGCTCCTCAAGGACCCGCAGAAGCTCCAGCTCGAACTGGGCAATGTCGTCAACGAGACGTACACCGGCGTGTACAAGATCAAGTTGACGGTCACGTACTATCAGGCCGACAAGCGCCACCCGGCCGCCACCACGGCTGACAGCATTGTCCCACTCGGTGACACCGGCTCCGGCGGCGCCCCCTGGATGAACGTCGGCAAGGGCGGCTCCACCCGCACCGAGGTCACCTTCCCGCGCAATCTGACCAACGCGCGCCTGGAGGTCTACGCACGCGGGGGCGGCTGTGACGAGCAGTGGTTCGACGCGGTCCCCAGCGACCTGGCGGAAACCGCTCCGGACTATCTCTGCGGCGGCGGCCCCTACCGTGAGGTGCAGGTCGCGGTGGACGGACAGCCTGCCGGTCTCGCCCAGCCGTACCCCGTGGTGTACTCCGGCGGCATCGTGCCGACCCTGTGGCGCCCGATCCCGGCCATCGACCAGTTCAAGACCGAGGCGTACGACATCGACCTCACCCCCTTCGCGGGTCTGCTGGCCGACGGCAAGCCGCACGCCATCAGCATCACCCCGTACGGTGCGGCCGACGGCTGGACCGTCGATGGTTCGCTCTTCCTCGACACGGACGCGCACGCGTCCCGCACGAGCGGCAAGGTGACCACCAACACGCTCAGTCACACCCCGGTCGTGAAGACCGTCCAGACCCCGGGCAAGGACGGCTCCACCGACGTCTCCGTGTCGACCGGCCGCTCCTGGAAGATCTCGGGCTACGTCGAGACCTCGAAGGGCCGGGTCACCACCACCGTCGAGCAGAAGTTCGCTTACACCAACACGGACAACGTCTCCCGCACGGGCAGCCATCAGGTGATGCATCAGCGTGACCACGGTTCCACCACGGTGACGACCAAGACCCGCGGGCGCACGGACGCGCAGCGGCACATCTGGTCCTACCCCATCGATGTGGACATGGACATCCCGGTGTACGGCGATTACAACAACTACGACATAAGGGCCGATGTCACCCAGCGCCGTGTGCTCGTCGACACGTCCCGTAAGGGCTCCGCACACGCGTGGCACACGGACGCGGTCACGGACGACACCGTGGACTCGACCGGCAACCTCGTCCGCACGGGTGGTGTGGTCCAGTCCGCCGACGGAGCCTCGACCGAGAAGTATCGGGGCACCACGGACACCGGAGCCTGCTACTCGCGCTCCCTGACGACCGCGCACGGCTGGGTCACCCGCGACCGGCAGAGCCACTGCCGCGTCGCGGACGTGGTCCGCGACGCCCTGAAGGGCTGAGTCCGGCTACCGGCTGTCGGTCCGGGATGGCACGCTTGTCCCTGTGACCGAGATTGACGCAAAGATCGATGCTCTCGTCCCCGCCTGGCTCCACCTTCCCGACATCGCCGAAATGCTCGATGTCGAGGTGACGCGCGTGCGGCAGCTGGTCAAGGAGGGCCAGCTCATCGCCGTACGACGTGGTGAGAACCGGGCGCTCCAGGTGCCTGCCGCCTTCATCGACGGCAACAAGGTGGTCAAGGGGCTCTCCGGAACCCTGACGCTCCTGAGGGACGACGGCTACACCGACGAAGAGATGCTGGAATGGCTCTTCACTCCCGACCCGACCCTGCCGGGCACCCCTGCCCAGGCACTGAGCGAGAATCGCGGCACGGAGGTGAAGCGCCGCGCCCAGGCGCTCGCCGTCTGACCGCAGGCCGTATGTGAGGGGCGGGCCGCGCAGCAGTGCGCGGCCCGTACCCCCGCTCCGTACCGACAGCCGCTCCGCAACGCTCTCCAGGGGGAACCGCATCATGTCCACGCCTCGCGTGCTGCTGTCCGATGCCCGGCTCTATCTGTGCACGGACGCCCGCAGGCGCCAAGGTGACCTCTCCGCGTTCCTCGACGCCGTCCTCTCCAATGGGGTGGACATCGTCCAGCTGCGCGACAAGGGCATGGAAGCGGCCGAGGAGCTCGAACACCTGACGGTCTTCGCCGAAGCCTGCAGGCGCCACGGCAGCCTCCTCGCGGTGAACGACCGGGCCGATGTCGCCCACGCCATCGGCTCCGATGTGCTGCACCTCGGCCAGGGCGACCTGCCGGTCCCCGCCGCCCGCGCCATCATCGGCGAGGACGTGGTGATCGGCCGCTCCACCCACGCCGAGTCCGAGGTCGACGCGGCCGTCGCCGAGCCCGGGGTGGACTACTTCTGCACCGGCCCCTGCTGGCCCACCCCGACCAAGCCCGGCCGCCACGCCCCGGGCCTGGACCTCGTGCGGTACGCCGCCTCGCTCGACCAGCGGCGTCCGTGGTTCGCCATCGGCGGGATCGACGCGGGCAATCTCGACGAGGTGCTGGACGCCGGAGCGCGCCGGGTGGTCGTCGTACGGGCGATCACCGAGGCCACCGACCCGGCCGCCGCCACCGCCGAGCTGGCCAAGCGAGTCCGGGCGCGCACCGGAGCGTGATCCGGCCAGATGTCCGAAGGGTGGACAAACAACCAGTCAATTCGGGCAATTACCGCTGGTCTGGTCCTGTGGTCGTCGCGCTCTGGTTAACCTGCCCGTATGGCCCTTGGCACACCTTCTACCAGGACAGATCACGCGCGCACGGTGCGTGAGCTCCTTGCGACCGGCAAGACTTCGTATTCGTTCGAGTTCTGGGCGCCCAAGACCGAGAAGGGCGAGCGGAACCTCTGGAATGCGCTGCGCCGTGTCGAGGCGGTGGGGCCGAGCTTCGTCTCCGTGACCTACGGGGCCGGTGGCTCCACCCGGGCCGGGACGGTCAAGGCCACCCAGCAGATCGCCGCCGATTCCACCCTCACCCCGGTCGCGCACCTCACGGCGGTGAACCACTCCGTCGCCGAGCTGCGCAACATGATCGGGCAGTACGCCGACGCCGGAATCCGGAACATCCTCGCCGTGCGCGGAGACCCGCCCGGCGACCCGATGGGCGAGTGGGTCGAGCACCCGCAGGGGGTGCGGTACGCGGCCGATCTCGTCCGGCTCATCAAGGAATCCGGCGATTTCTGCGTCGGCGTCGCGGCATTTCCCGAGATGCACCCGCGCTCGGCCGACTGGGACACCGACACCCTGCATTTCGTGGACAAGTGCCGCGCCGGCGCCGACTATGCGATCACCCAGATGTTCTTCAATCCGGAGGACTATTTGCGGATGCGTGACCGCGTGGTCGCTGCGGGTTGCGAAACGCCGATCATCCCCGAGGTCATGCCGCTGACCAGCGTCAAGCAGTTGGACCGGTTTGCGCAGCTCAGCAACGCGTCTTTCCCTTCCGCGCTGAAAGAACGCATCCTCGCCGCCAAGGACGATCCCGCCGCTGTACGCTCCATTGGCATCGACTTCGCAACGCAGTTCTGCGCGAGGCTGCGATCCGAGGGTGTGCCCGGACTGCACTTCATTACGCTCAACAACTCGACGGCGACGCTCGAAATCTACGAAAATCTCGGACTGCACAAGCAGTCGTGACCGGCCGTACCCGCCACGACACGGGGCGGTGGCCGTAGGAGGGGGCGGGCATGGGCTGGACAGTCCTCTATATCGCGTTCGGAATCGTCGCGCTGTGGCTGCTCGGCGAGGTGCTCCTGCAGTACAAGGCGCGCCTTCGCTGGCGTCTGCTCGCCTTCGCGGGCTTCGGCTGTGTGGTCGTCGGCGTACTGATGCCGTCCGTGTTCGTCATCGCCGTCGGCGCGATCGCGTTCGCAACCGGTCAGACGTACGTCACGCTGTCCTTCAGGCGCGGCTTCTCGACCGGCTGGGCGATAGGGGGCAGCCCCGGCGAGAGCCGTCGCCGCCGGGGCGGGGGCGACCGGGGCAGCCGCGGGCCCACGCTCGAGGTGTCGGACCTGGAGATGGAGTACGACGAGCAGGTCCCGCAGCGGGCGGATGCCACGGCACCGGGGGCCGCGGTCTACGAGCCGGAGCCGATGCCGGACGACACCGGGCAGTACGGCGTCTACAGCGTTCACCCGCAGTCGCAGCAGGGACAGAACCGGGGCCGGCAGCCCGAGCAGCAGCCCCAGTACGCGGCGTACGACCCCTACGCCGACCACTCCACGTACGCGGCGCCCGGCCAGGACTCGTTCGCCGGTCAGGACTCGTTCGCCGGGCAGTACGACTACGGCACGGGCCAGCAGCAGTACGCCGCGTACTCCGACCCTTACATCGGGACCGGCACCACCGGCGGCTCCACGCAGCACGCCGCGTACGACAGCTACGGCAACGGCTACGACAGCCACGGCGGCCAGCAGCAGTACGCCTCCGACACCCCGCCCGGCGGCGTCTGGGTGCCACAGCAGCGCGAGGGCGAGCAGTACCCGCCCGCACCTCCGGAGGAGCCCGCACAGCCTGCCCCGTACCCGAACGGCTACGACACCGGCTACAACGAGCAGCAGTACCGCTACTGACCTCGGACCGGCAGGAGCAGGGTGCCGCGGGAGTGACCGAGATCGGACGTGCCCGGCACCCCGGTGGCACCGCCGACCGGCGGCCTCTCCCTCATTGGGAGCCCCGGAACCCGTCCCCCTCCACGATCAGCCCGGCGACCAGCGCCCCCGACATCCCCGCGTGGGCGAGCCCGCCACCCGGATGAGACCAGCCGCCCGCGGCGTAGAGCCCCGGCAGCCGGGTGCGATTGCCGGGATGCAGATACGCGCCCCCCGCCCCGGCCAGCGCGGGCGCGGGCACCGAGCCGCCCTCGGCGCCGGTGTCGGCCGCCGTCTCGGCCGGGGTCCGCACCTCGGCGTGGAGCAGCCGCTCCCGTATGCCGGGCACGGCTGCGTCGGCCGCTTCGATCAATGCTTCGGCGCACCGCTCGCGCAGCGCCGCGTCCGTCCAGTCCACCGCGCCGTGCGGGGCGACCGTCGCCATCAGCGTCACCGCCTCGTGCGCGTCGTCGGGGCGGGTCGACGGGTCGTCCGGGCGCAGCACCGTCACCGTCGGGCGGTCGGCGAGCCTTCCGCCGAACACCGCCTCGCGCTCCGCCCCGCCGACCGCCGGGTGCACCAGGGTCCGGTGCACGGCATCCGCGGGCCGGGGGCCGCGCAGCGACAGCAGGACCAGGAAGCGGCCCGGCACCACTCCCTGCCCCGGCTGCACCGCGACATCGCCGTCCCGCCACAGCTCCTGACCGGGCACCAGGTCCGGATTCGGACGCGCCCCCAGCACCACATGGCCGGCCTCGGCAACCGTCCCGTCCAGGAGCTCGACGCCCGCCGCCCGGCCGTCCTTCTCGACGACCCGGGCCACCTCGCCGCCGAAGACGAACTCCACCTTCCGGGCCAGACACCGCTCGTACACCGCCTGCGCCAGGGCCCGGATCCCGCCGGAGACATACCAACTGCCGAAGGTCTCCTCCATGTACGGCAGCAGGGCGGCCGCCGCCGGGGCGCGCAGGGGGTCGAGCCCGTACGACAGGGCGTACCCGTCGAACAGGGCGGCCAGCCGGGGGTCCGAGAGCTCCCACGCGCCGACCTCCGTCACCGTGCCCGCCTGACGGGCCGAGCGCAGCAGCCGGCGCTGCCGGAGCGCGGGATACGGATCACGGCCGAGCACCTGCCAGTCCGAGCGCAACGGCTCCTCCAGCAGCGGACGCCGGGACCGGTCCCAGGCATCGCGCGCCCGGTCGAGGAACTCGCCCCAGGTCACGCCCGCGCCGCCCCCGAGCGCGGTGTCCAGGGCGGCGACCACCCCGGCCCGTGAGGCATTCGGCAGCGAAACCGCCGTGCCGTCCGCGAAGATGTGGCGGCTCGCCGGATCGACCTGGGTCATCGTGACGCACCGCTCCAGCGGCTCCTTGCCCGTCTTCACGAACAGGTCGCGGTAGACCGCGGGCAGATGCAGCAGTGTGGGACCGGTGTCGAAGGCGAAGCCCTCATGGACATACCGGCCGACCGAGCCGCCGAAGGTCTCCGACCGCTCGTACACCGTCACCCGGTGGCCTGCCACGGCGAGCCGGGCGGCCGCCGCCATCGCGCCCATCCCGGCGCCGATCACCGCAATTCGTGCCATGTCAGTGACCTTAGCGGCCGCCTCCGACACTCAGTCCAGTGGCCAGTGCGCACCGGTCCCGGCCAGGCGTTTCTCCTCGCGGCGCTGGGCCCTGCGGCGCAGGAACCGGCGGATCCGGGAGGCCAGGAAGACCAGTATCACCATGCCGAGCAGCAGCAGTGCCGCGGCGATGCCCGCAGCTGCCAGCGGATGGAATATCGCGAACGTGACGATTCCTGCGACGCCCAGGTCCTCGGCCGTGCTCACCGCGATATTGCTGAACGGCTCGGGGGAGGTGTTGACCGCCATCCTGGTGCCGGCTTTCACCAGATGGCTCATCAGCGCGGTGGAACCGCCCACGGCCCCGGCCGCGAGCTCCGGCAGCGAACCGCTCTCGCCGGCCAGCAGCGCCGCCACGACGGCACCGGCGACCGGCCTGATGACGGTGTGCGCCGAGTCCCAGACCGAGTCCACGTACGGGACCTTGTCCGCCACCACCTCGCACAGGAAGAGCACACCGGCCACGACGAGGACATCGGTGCGCTGCAGCGATGCGGGCACCTCGTCGGTGATCCCGGTCGCGCCGAAGACACCGAGCAGCAGGACCACCGCATAGGCGTTGATCCCGCTCGCCCAGCCGCTTGTGAACACCAGAGGGAGTACGGACACGGACGCGATCGTAACCAGACGGCGATCGGCCCGGAGTGGGGTTCGGTGCGCAGCCCTGAGTATCCGTACCTAGGCAACGAGATGAGTAGGTGCGCGGATGGGCTCCCACCTGCGCGGACGGGAGACTTGAGCCCACGGAGAGGGGCGCGGCACCGGCACCGCCGACACGGGGCGGCGGAACGGGCGCGGCACTCCTTCCGGAGCGGGGGCACGACGGAGAGCCCGGGGACCACGGGGGAAAACGGGGGTCACGGGGGAAGGTTCTCCGGCTGCACAGCAGACGCCGGTCCGGCGCAGGCTCGGGGGGATCGAGCCTCGCCGGACCGGCGTCTTTGTGCCTCGGTGCGGGCGGCCGCGGCGGGGGTGTCCCGGCAGCGGGGGCCGGCCCCCTCGGGGATCAGCGCCCGCTGACGCGCCCGTGCAGCAGCAGCGACAGCGCCGAGTGCACATCGTCGATCGACCGCTCCGGCTGGAACGCCTGCCAGTCCAGGGCCGCCACCAGCACCATGCCGACCAGGGCGGCAGCCGTCAGCTGGATGTCGATCTCCTCGCTGAGCTCACCGTTCTTCACGCCCTCGCGCAGCACCTTCTCGACCACGGCGACGGCCTCCTGACGCACCACCAGGAGGGTCGACTGCCAGGCCCGGTTGGTGCGCCACAGCTCTGCGACGTACAGCTGGGTGAAGGCCGGATAGCGGTCGATGAAGACCAGGCCGGCCCTGATCATCGCGTCCAGGGCCTGGACCCGGGTGCCGCCGCTCCCCTCGGTCTCCTCCGCCGCCGAGCTCAGCGATGCCGTGAGCAGCCCGACGCCGTGGCGCAGCAGCTCCTCGAAGAGCTCGGTCTTGCTCTTGAAGTTGTAGTAGACCGTGCCCTTGGCGACCCCGGCGCGCTCGGCGATCTCGTCCACCGTGGTCGCCGAGAAGCCCTTCTCTGCGATGAGAGTCACGGCCGCCTCGTAGAGCTTCTGCCGGGTGGCCTGGCGGCGCGTGGTGCTACTGCTTTCCATGCCCCTGATTCTCACAGGTCCGGGTGTGCTCACAGGCTCAGCTCCGGGTGAAGCCGGTCCAGGGTCCATACCTGCTTGCGGCGTGCGGCGACCGCGGTCAGGGCGAGCGCCCCCACCGTGAAGGCCAGCAGCACCGCGCAGCCCTGCCAGACCGGACCGAGCCCGCCGCCCGTGATCAGCCGGCGCAGCCCCTCGACGACGTAGCTCATCGGCAGGTAGGGGTGGATCGCGTTGAAGAATCCGGGGCTGGTCTCGACGGGATAGGTGCCCCCGGCCGAGGTCAGCTGGAGCATCAGCACCGCCAGCACAAGAATCCGTCCCGCAGCCCCGAACCGGGCGTTGAGCCACTGCACGATCGCTGCGAAGCAGCAGGTGACCAGCGCCAGGAAGCCGATCGTTCCGGCGGCACGGGTCATCTGCAGACCGAGCCCCCAGTGCAGTACGGACATCAGGGCGGCCACCTGCAGCACACCGATGGCGGCCACCGGCAGCCAGCCCGCGAAGGCGATCCGCCACGCGGAGGCCCCGGCGGCGAGTGCGCGCCGATTGAGCGGCTGGATCAGCATGTACGCCACCATCGCACCGACCCAGAGGGAGAGCGGGATGAAGTAAGGGGCGAAGCCGGTCCCGTAGTTGGGGGCCGCGTGCAGCGACTTGGAGGCGAGCTGTACCGGGTCGGCCATGACTTCCGTACGCGCGTCGCGGTCCTTCTTGCCGTAGTCGGGGATCTCGCCGACGCCGTCGTTGAGTCCCTGGGCGAGGGTGGCCGAACCGTCGCTGAGCCGGATCAGCCCGCCGTCCAGGTCGTTCGCGCCCTTCTTGAGATTGCTCACCCCGGTGTCCAGGTCGGCGGAGCCGGTCTTGGCCGTGGCCAGGCCGGTGTGCAGTTCGTCCGCTCCCTTGGCGACCTTGTGGGCGCCGGTGTTGAGCGTGTTGACCTTCTTCACGGCGGACTTGAGGTCCTCGTCCAGGTGCGGCGCGCTCTCGGCGAGGTCGTTGGCCTGCTGTTGCAGCGTGGTCAGCTGGGTGCGCAGCTTCTTCAGATCGCCGTTCTGGTTCGTGACCAGCACATTCACATCGTCGGCGACCTTCGCGACATCGGCCGCCGCGGTCTTCGCGCGCTTCAGCGGCGGGCAGGCGGTGGGGTCGGCGAGTGGCTGCTCCGTGCACGTGGTGCGGTAGACCTCGGCCAGTTCGTCGGAGGCCGTGTGGGCCGCGGTGGCCGCGGTGGGCGCCGCCTTCACCATCAGGTCGAGGTTGTCCCGTACGGTCTGCGAGGTGTCGGCGACCAGCCGGGCGGTGTCGCCGATGGACTTGCCGTTGTCCTTCAGGAACGGGCGGACGTCGGCCGCCACCCCGTTGACCTTGTCGGCGAGCAGCTGGGTGCCGTCGGCGACCTGCCGGGAGCCGGTTTCGAGGTCGCCCGCGCCCTTGTTCAGCTTGACGATCCCACCGGCCAGACTGCTGCTGCCGGCCTTGGCGTCCTTCAGTCCGTCCGCGAGATCCTGCGATCCCTTCTTCGCCTTGCCGATGCCGCCCTTGAGGTCGTCGGCGCCCTTGGCGGCCTCCGCCGTCGCATCGTGGAGGTCGGAGAAGCTGATGAAGATCTGGTCGAGGAAGCCGCGTGAGGTGGTGGTCGACGCGGCGGTGCGCACCTCGGAGAACACCGTCCGGGAGATCTGCCCGACGATGTAGTTGTTGGCGTCGTTGGTCCGCACCTGGAGGGCACCGGTCTCGGGGGAGTCACCCGAACTGGACGCGATCCGCTTGCTGAAGTCCGACGGCATGGTGAGCGAGAGGTAGTACGTACCGTCCTCGACGCCCTTGTGCGCCTCGGCGGAACTCACCTCGTGCCACTCGAAGGTCTTGGAGTCGAGGAGCTCGCCGGTGATCTCGTCGCCGACCGCGATGTGCTTTCCGGCGGCGGTGGTGCCCTTGTCGTCGTTGACCAGCGCGACCGGGATCTTGTCGAGGCGGCTGTACGGGTCCCAGAAGGAGCACAGGTACAGGGCGCCGTAGAGCAGCGGCAGAAGCAGGAGCGCGATCAGTGCGGCGACCGGCAGCTTTCCCCTGCCGAAACGCTTCAGCTCAAGCGCGGCCAGTCTCGGCGAACGCATCGGCCGGTCCCTCCTCGGTCGTGGTTTCCTCGGCTGAGGTGTCCTGCGCGTCCGCCGGTGCGGCCGTGGTGTCGGTACGTACGGTGACGGCGCCCTCGGGCGCCTGGCTGCACACGGCGAGCACGGTCGTCCCGCTGTCGGCGATGGACCGCAACAGCTCCCAGGCCTGGGCCCGTTCGGCGTCGGAGAGCTTGAGATCGGTGTCGTCCACCGCGAGCAGCCGGGGCCGGCCGATCAGCGCGAGGGCGATGGACAGCCGCAGCGCCTCCAGCCGTTCCAGATCCCGGACGGAGGTCCGCTCGGCCTTGGGCATGGCGGCGGGGTCTAGTCCGGCGGCGTCCAGCGCCGCGTCGATCCGTTCCTGCGCGGTGGCGATGCGCTCGGCGCGCGGACGCAGCAGAGCGCGCAGCGAACCGTCGAAGCGGCGCTGCAGCAGGGCCCGCTCCCGCAGGTGCTCGGCGACGGTGAAGGCCGGGTCGAGCTCGTTGACCCCGGGCACCGGGCCCAGTGCGCTGATGCGGCGTACGGCGGCCATCTGGCGCGGCAGACGCAGTCCGTCGATCTCCGCCTGGCCCTCGGTGGGGCGCATCCGGCCGGCGAGGGCGAGCAGCAGGCAGGTGCGGCCGGAGCCGGACGGGCCCTCGATCGCCACGAGTGAGCCGGGCCCGGCCTTGATGCCCACGCCCCGGAAGGCCCAGCCGCGTGGTCCCTCGAGCCCCAAATCCTCGGCGGTGACAGCTGCACCGTGCGGGCTGTCCACAGACCCTCCCCTACTTTTTAGACTGACTGGTCAGTCTAAAAAGTATCCCGAACTCGCGATCGAAGCAAAACGGCAGGTCAGGGGGTGGGCGGGCCCGATTGTCAGTGGTGCCCCTCACGATGGATACATACGGCCACGGAGCCGTTGCACGAGACAGGAGGTTTCGTCATGGCCCACTCGTCCGCAGCAGCCGCACCCCGGCGCCGCGCAGACGGCCCTGCCCCCTCACTGACCGGTCCGGCAAGCGATGTCCATCCCGTTATGCGCCGTACCGCGGCGCCGCCCGCCGCCCTCGATCTGCTCGCCCAGGCCCGCACCGGCCTCGACGAGGCCGCCGTTCTCGATGTGCCGAACGAGCGGTATGCCACCGCCCACCTTGCCGCGCTGCGCACCGCTGCCGCCGTGCTCGCCGTGCGGGGCCGCCCCGAGACCTCCCGGAGGCGCCGGGAGCGGATCCGCAGCGCCTGGGAGGTTCTCCCGGAAATAGCCCCCGAGCTGACCGAATGGAGCGCGCTGTTCGCCTCCGGCGCCCGTCGCAGGGCCCGCGCGGAAGCCGGTATACCGGGCGCTGCCAGCCGGCGGGACGCCGACGATCTGCTGCGTGACGCGGCGATGTTCCTGCGCCTGGTCGAGCGGCTGCTGGCGCTTCAGCCGGTGCTCCCGCAGGCCCGGAGGGAGCGGCCCGACGCAGGATGACGGCGACGGGGGCGCGAGGCAATAGGGTGGACAGCACTTGTACCACCTGCACTGTTCACGCTCCGCCGTCAGTGGCGGCACCGTGCCGAGGAGTCATCTGCCGTGTCGGACCAGCTGCGCCCCCGCGCATCCCTCCGTACCGCTGTGGTCTGGGAGGTCCTGAAGGACGCCCTCGACCGCCAGGTCAAGGCGACCGGCAGGGACGCCCTGGACGTCCTGGACACCGGCGGCGGCACCGGCAACTTCGCGGTGCCGGTCGCCCGTCTCGGCCACCGGGTCACCGTCGTCGACCCCAGCCCCAACGCGCTCTTCGCCCTGGAGCGCCGAGCCGCCGAGGCCGGGGTCGCCGACCGGGTCCGCGGGGTCCAGGGCGACATCCACGGCCTGTTCGAGGTGGTGGAGCCCGGTGGTTACGACGCGGTGCTGTGCCACGGAGTCCTGGAGTACGTGGACGACCCCGCCGAGGGTGTGCGCAACGCGGTCGAGGCGCTCCGTCCGTCCGGTGCGCTCAGCCTGCTCGCCGCCGGGCTCGGTGGCGCGGTCCTGGCCCGGGCGCTCGCCGGTCACTTCACCGAGGCCCGGAAGGCGCTCAGCGACCCGGCGGGCCGCTGGGGAGACGGGGACCCGATGCCCCGGCGCTACACCGCGGAGCAGCTCACCGAGCTGGTCTCCGCGGCGGACGTCGAGGTCGGCGCGGTCCACGGCGTACGGGTCTTCGCCGACCTCGTACCGGGCGTCCTGGTGGACACCGAGCCCGGTGCCATGGAGGCCCTGCTCAAGCTGGAGGCGGCCGCGGCCGAACTGCCCGCCTTCCACTCGGTCGCGACGCAGCTGCACGTTCTGGGCACGAAGCGCGCCTGAGTGCGCGGCCGCCGACGGGTGGTAGCTCAGCTGTAGCGCGGCTGATCAGGGACGCAGCCGCAGATGGAGTACGTCCCAGGACGCCCGATCGGGGGCTTCGCCACGTATGATCGGGGGACACCATCCGGCATGACGGATCGGAGGTTGGGGAATCAACGCCTCAGCAGCTGGGCCGTCATGGCGGCCCGGACGGGCTGATTGGCAAAGAGGGCGGGTTTCACGGGGGCGATTCCCTGCCTATCCTGGAAGGGCCGCATACCGGCCGCCCCCCGCGGCCGACGACGAGGAGGACTCCGTGCCGCTCTCGGAGCACGAGCAGCGAATGCTCGAGCAAATGGAGCGAGCGCTGTACGCCGAAGATCCCAAGTTCGCGACAGCGCTCGAGGGAAGCGGGCTGCGTACGTACACCCGGCGACGGGTCTACCAGGCGGTCGCAGGCTTCCTGGTGGGTATCGCGCTCCTCATGGCCGGAATGGTCGCCCAGCAGATCTGGATCAGCGTGGTGGGGTTCCTCGTCATGCTCGGCTGCGCGGTCCTTGCGGTCACAGGTTGGCGCAAGGCGCCCAAGCCGGGCGAGCGACAGGCAGCCGGAGGCGGCGGCGAGGGCCGTCAGCCCAGGCAACGCCGGACCGTGATGAATCGGATCGAGGAGCGGTGGCAGCGCCGCCGTGACGAGCAGGGCCAATAGGGCCTCGGACAGTCTTGGGTGAGGGGCGGCTGCAATTTCTGCGGCCGCCCCTCATGTGTGCCCGGGGTCGGCCTTCGGCCCGCCGCTGCCCTCAAATGCCGGGCAGGCCCGAAAATCGAGCCTGCCCGGCGCTTGAGGACGCACCTCCAGCCGGGGCAGCGCGAGGAAGCTCCAAACCTGTCCGGCCATTCAGGGCAAGGGACTGTCAGGAGCGGGTCCCAGGAAGCTTCAAGCCTGTCCGCTGCCGGGGGCGAAAGGCTGCCGGGCGGGCCCGGGGCGCCTACCGGCCCGTCCGGCGACTGAGGACAGAGGCAGGGCCGCAGGCCAGGGCCACCGTCACCCCTGCCGGCGTGACGGAGCCGGGTCGCAGGCCGGCCCCGTCACCCCTGCTGGCGGGAAGGCCGTCGCAGCCAACCGGTCCACCGGTCCCGGCCCCACCGCGCCGCCCACCTGCCGGTGAACGCCGCCCAGCGGTCCGAGGCCGCCCAGATCACCCGAACGGCCGAGCGTGGTGCCGCGACTGCGCGGATCCGGGCGAACCGCCCGGCCGACGCCCGCAGTCCGGCGCGCACCGTCTCCACGTCCTCGGCGAGCCCGGTACCCGACCGGGGCTCCGGCGCGTAGAGCACCTGCTCCACCGCCCCCGCCACGCGGTGTACCGCGGCGGCCTCGTCGGGGCCGAGCTGCCCCAGCCGCACCACCCGGGCCGCCGCCTTGCGCGGGGTCCGGGAGTCATCCGGCTCGATGCCGTGGTCCCACGCCGTGTCGATGATCTCCTGCCAGGCCGCCAGTGTTCTGGCCGTAGCATCAGCCGGCGTACGCCCGGTGGAGAAACTCAGCCGGCGCCTGCGCGCCCGAACCCGCCAGAGCATTGGCAGCAATGGCAGTGCCAGGATCACCAGGGCGGCCAGGACCAGCCCGAGGACGGTGCCTGTCGGCGTCCCGGAATCCGTCGGAGCCGCTACCCCCGGCACCGCCGAGCTGCCGCACTCGCCCTGCTTGCGCATCTGGGCCGGGCAGCTGTCCGCGACGGACGGCGCGACCGTCGGAGCGGCCGAGGCGCCCTTCTCCGGCTGGGCCGGGTCGAACGTGCCGCCGGCGGGGGCGTCCGACTGGGTGTAGGACGGGGCGGTGCCCCGCGTCGGGGTCGGTTCGAAACGGGTCCACCCGATGCCCTCGAAATACAGCTCGGGCCAGGCATGAGCATCGCGCAGCCCCACCGACACCGAACCGTTCGGCTGCGCAGTGCCGGGAGTGAAGCCCACCGCGACCCGGGCCGGAATGCCCAGCGTCCGCGCCATCGCGGCCATGGTGAACGAGAAGTGGACGCAGAAGCCCCGCTTGTCCTTCAGGAACCGGCCGATCGCCGCGCTCCCGGTGCCCGAGTTCACCGAGGTGTCGTAGGTGAAGCCGCCTTCCGAGGCGAAGAAGTTCTGCAGCTTCACCGCCCGCTCGTAGTTGTTGGCGGCGCCCTTCGTCACCCTGTCCGCGGTCTGCCTGACCACCTTCGGCAGGGAGTCGGGGACACTGGTGTACTCGCGCTGCAGAGCGGCCGGCGCGGTGCCTGCCGCGGCGAGCTGGTCGGCGGTCGGCTGGACCATCAGACTGGAGACCTGGTACTGCGCACCGCGGGTCGTCTCCCCGCGGTCACCGACGAGCGTCCGCCCCATCGGCTCGTACCGCCAGCGCCCGCCGATCCTGACCTCGGTGGCGGGGTAGGGGAGCGGCAGATAGGTCTGCTGGTAGGAACGGGAAGCGGAGATGTTCGACCTGATCTCCGTGGCCAGGACGTCCGGGCCGAGGCCGTCCGGGGTCGGGAGCCGCTTCGGTACATCCTTCAGACTGCGCGTGGAGGGCCGCCACTCGCTTCCGTTGAACTGATCCAGGGCCAGGATCCGCAGATAGAAGCCCTGCGGGTCACCGGAATCGGTGCGGTAGGACATCACCTCGCGGTTCTCCGGCTGGTTCAGATTGTTCTGCAGCGAGACCAGGGGGTTGACCGCGGAGATGGTGCCTCCGCCGCTCCCCTTGCCGTTCGTGTCGCCCGTACCGGCCAGCAGACCGCTGTCGAGCGCGGGCAGCGCCGCCGGTACGACCAGTGAGATCCCCAGCGCAAGCGCGCCGATGCGGCGTCCGGTGCGGACCGGGGCCGTCGGGCGGCTGCCGGAGAACGCCGCACCGACCGCCGGTCCGCCGGCGGGGCCGGCCGCGCCGCTGAAGACCCGCCCCCACTGGGAGAGCCGGTCCCGGCCCTCGGCCAGCAGAAGCAGCAGATAGCCACCGGCCGCGAGCAGGAACCAGAGCCAGTCCGCTCCGCCCTCGGAAAGTCCCGCGGCCACCGAGTACAGCGCGAGGAGCGGCAGACCGGCCGGGGCCGCGCTGCGGAACGTCACAGCGAGGGCGTCCACGGCCAGGCCGACCAGCAGCACACCGCCGATCAGCATCAGCCGGATGCCGTCCGTCACGGGCGCCGGAGCGGCGTACCTCCCGACATCCTCGGCGCCCGACGTCAGCAGAGCCGCGAGCCGCTGGACGGCCTCCGGACCCGGCAGGACACCGGCCAACGCCTGAGTCCTGGCGAACACCATCGTCAGCAGAACAAGCGTGACCAGTGTCTGCGCCGCGACGATCAGCATCCGGGGCATGGGCACCCGGCGGGCGAGCGCGCCCATCCCGCTCTGGACCGCCAGCAGAAACGCGGCCTGCAGGATCCACCCGGCGGGCTCGACCAGCGGCAGCATCGAGCCCGCCGCCATCAGCGTCGCCGCGAAAGCGCACAGCGTCAGCCGACCACGACCGCTCATGACCATCCCCCGGAGAAACCTGTCGTGCCACCTGTGGTGCCGCCGACGGCAGCGGACTGCGTCGCCAGGCCCTGGTGTCCCGCCTGCTGCCAATACCGGGCGAGACCGGTCCCCGGCGCCACCGCCACCGCCGTCCAGCCCGATTCGCGCAGCAGCCGCAGCCGCCGTTCGAACGCCGTGTCCGCCCCCGCGGGCGCGACGGCGCCCTGCGCCCAGGCCGTGTTGTCCAGTACGAACGCGACGGCGCCGCCACTGCGCTGCCGCATCCGGGCCGCCACCGCCGCCTGCTCCTCGTCCAGATCACCGAAGAACGCGATCAGCAGCCCTTCGTTGCCGCCGCGCAGCACGTCGTACGCACGTGACAGACCGCCCCCGTCGGAGTGATCGACCACCGCCAGGGTGTCCATCATCAGCCCCGCGGAGTCGGCGGACTCCTGCGTCGATCCGGCGAAGCCTCCTTCGCCCTCGCCCGGAACCGCGTTCCCGTCGTCGGTCAGCAGCCGGACCGCGAAGCCCCGCTCCAGCATGTGCACCAGCGTGGATGCCGCACCGGACACCGCCCACTCGAAGGCGGAGTCGGGCCCCGTCCCCTGATAGGCGATCCGTCGGGTGTCCAGCAGCACCGTGCACCTGGCCCGCTGCGGCTGCTCCTCGCGGCGCACCATCAGCTCGCCGTAGCGCGCAGTGGAGCGCCAGTGGACCCGGCGCAGATCGTCGCCGTGCCGGTAGCCGCGCGGAATCACGTCGTCGTCACCGGCCAGCGCCAGCGAACGCTGCCGTCCCTCGCCGTACCCGGAGGCCTCGCCCGCCAGCCGTACCGGCGGCAGCGGCTCGGTCCGCGGAATGACGACGAGGGTGTCGTACGCGCTGAACGAACGAGTCAGCTCGCACATCCCGAACGGATCGCTCAACCGCAGCTGCAGCGGCCCCAGCGGATAGCGCCCGCGCAGATCCGACCGCACCCGGTAGGAGACCTCGCGACGGCCGCCCGCCTCCACCCGGTCCAGCACGAACCGGGGCCGCGGCCCGAGCACATAGGGCACCCGGTCCTGCAGCATCAGCAGCCCGCTCGGCAGCCGCGACACGTTCTCCATGCGCAGATGGACCCGCGCCTCCGTGCCCGCGGGCACCCGGGACGGCGAGAGCCGCCGAGTGCCCGCGACCCGGTAACGGGTGCGGACGAGCACCACGACACAGACAAGTGGCAGCGCGGCGAGCAGCAGCCCGACCCGCAGCAGATCCGCCTGTCCCAGCACATACGCGCAGATCGCCGCGGCGATACCGGCCGCGAGGAAGGACCGCCCGCGCGTGGTCAGCCCGCTCAGAGCGGCCCGCAGACCGCCCTTGTCGTCGCCGTCGTCCATCGCGGCCGGCCCCCCGGAGGTCATCACACCCGCCGTACGCCGGGCTGCTGCCGGCTGTACACCGGACGGCCCGGCTGGTGCTGGGGCTGCACCTGGGCGGCACCGCCGCCGGCGGTGGGTACCGGAGTCTGCTGCAGGATCTCCAGCACGACCTGCTCGGCGGTACGACGGTTCAGCTGGGCCTGTGCCGTCGGCAGCAGCCGGTGCGAGAGCACCGCGACCGCCAGCGCCTGCACATCGTCCGGCAGGCAGTAGTCCCGGCCACTCAGCGCCGCGGAGGCCTTCGCCGCGCGCAGCAGATGCAGGGTGGCTCGCGGCGAGGCGCCGAGCCGGAGATCGGGATGGCTGCGGGTGGCCCCGACGAGCTCCACCGCGTACCGCCGCACGGCGTCGGCCACATGGACCGTTCGTACGGCGTCGATCAGTTTCACGATGTCGTGAGCGTGCGCCACCGGCTGCAGATCGTCGAGCGGCGAGGTCCCGCCGTGCACATCGAGCATCTGCAGCTCGGCGTCCGCACTCGGATAGCCGATCGACACCCGGGCCATGAACCGGTCGCGCTGGGCTTCGGGCAGCGGATAGGTGCCCTCCATCTCCACCGGGTTCTGGGTGGCCACCACCATGAACGGGTCGGGCAGCTCGTACGTGTGCCCGTCGATGGTGACCTGGCGCTCCTCCATCGACTCCAGCAGTGCCGACTGGGTCTTCGGCGAGGCCCGGTTGATCTCGTCGCCGATCACGATCTGGGCGAAGATCGCGCCCGGTTTGAACTCGAAGTCGCGCCGCTGCTGGTCGAAGATGGACACACCGGTGATGTCCGAAGGCAGCAGGTCCGGTGTGAACTGAATGCGCCGCACCGAGCAGTCGATGGACCGCGCCAGCGCCTTGGCCAGCATTGTCTTCCCGACCCCGGGGACATCCTCGATGAGGAGATGCCCCTCCGCCAGCAGCACGGTCAGCGAAAGCCGTACGACCTCAGGCTTGCCTTCGATCACGCTCTCCACCGACCTGCGCACCCGCTCCGCAGTCGTGGTCAGATCTGTGAGGCTCGCTCGATCGTCATAGGTCGTCACCCGGCCCTCCTCGGCCCTGCCCCACGCTCACCAGGAGCAGGGGATACCCCATCCACGGGCCGACGCGCATGCAGCGGCCGGCCCACCCCGAAACACGGACACCCCTCCGGAAACGTCCGGCGGGATGCCACATGCGCATTCTTGTTGCCGTTACCGCTTCGTGTCACTCGCCTGTGGACAAGTGGGGGCGATATGTCGGGGTCGGTGGGGTTATCGGTTCCCGACGAACACCCGTCCGGGTGGTCAGGAGACGGGAAGGATCTCGCGCAGCAAGCCGCTGGTCACATCGAAGACGAAGCCGCGGACGTCGTCGGTGTGCAGCAGGAACGGCGAGGTGCGCACGCGTTGCATCGACTGCCGTACGTCCTGGTCGGCGTCCTTGTATGCCTCGACCGCCCAGACCGGACGCTGACCGACCTCCACCTCCAGCTCTTGGCGGAATTCCTCGGTGATCGATTCCAGGCCGCAGTTCGTGTGATGAATGAGTATGACGCTGCGGGTGCCGAGAGCCCGCTGGCTGATGGTCAGCGAACGGATCACGTCATCGGTGACCACGCCGCCCGCGTTGCGGATGGTGTGGCAGTCGCCGAGCGACAGACCGAGTGCGTCGTGCAGGTCGAGCCTCGCGTCCATGCAGGCGACCACGGCGACGCGCAGCACCGGCTTGGCGTCCATGCCCGGGTCGTCGAATTCGGCGGCGTACCGGACGTTCGCCTCGACGAGGCGGTCGGTGACGGTGCCCCCGGTGCGGGCCGGGTCGGCAGCGGGCACGGAAAGCTCGACGGGAGAGTGCGCGGAAGTCGACATGGATATGACGTTAGCTCTCACCTCTGGCCCCGTCGTGCTGTGAGAAGGGACAAAGAACGTCAACGAGACTTGTTGTGAGGTAACCCACAAGCCTCACAGCTGTCCATTCGACCGGGTGAACGGCGGGCAGGGCGACGCGCTGCCCGGCTGATTGATCGGGAATCGATCGAATGGCAGGGTGGACTAAAGTGACGGGAAGTTACCGACACCCTGCACATTCCGTAGATTTCCCCCGTGTGTGCGGCGTGCGTACGGTCCGGCCCTCTCCCGCTCGCCGGTCGACCGACGCCCCTTCCCCGGCGCCGGCCGACCTCCCCTTCTGAGCGGGCGGGGACCAGGCCGTACGTGCAGCCACGCGGGACCTGAGCCTGAGAGGGCGCATGAGCCAGACCCGACACGTCCCGGTGATGCTCCAGCGGTGCCTGGACCTGTTGGCACCGGCTCTGGAGGCGCCCGGCCCGCCGCAGCCCGTGGTGGTCGACTGCACCCTCGGCCTCGGCGGACACAGCGAGGCGCTGCTCTCCGCCTTCCCCTCCGCGCGGCTGATCGCGCTGGACCGTGACAAGGAGGCACTGCGGCTCTCCGGCGAGCGGCTCGCCCCGTACGGAGACCGGGCCACCCTGGTGCACGCGGTCTACGACGAACTGCCCGAGGTACTCGCCAGACTCGGCATCCCCAAGGTCCAGGGTGTCCTGTTCGACCTCGGTGTCTCCTCCATGCAGCTGGACGAGGCCGACCGCGGATTCGCGTACGCCCAGGACGCCCCGCTCGACATGCGCATGGACCAGACGACCGGCATCGGTGCGGCCGAGGTGCTCAACACGTATCCGCCGGGCGAACTGGTACGGATCCTGCGGGCGTACGGCGAGGAGAAGCAGGCCAAGCGAATCGTCTCCGCGATCGTGCGCGAGCGCGAGAAGGAGCCGTTCAGCAACAGCGCCCGGCTCGTCGAGCTGATTCGTGACGCGCTGCCGCAGGCCGCCAAGCGCACCGGCGGCAACCCTGCCAAGCGCACCTTCCAGGCGCTGCGCATCGAGGTCAACGGCGAGCTGACCGTCCTGGAGCGGGCCATTCCGGCCGCCGTGCAGAGCCTCGCGGTCGGCGGCCGTATCGCCGTCCTCTCGTACCACTCGCTGGAGGACCGGCTGGTCAAGCAGGTCTTCGCGGCGGGCGCCGCCACCACGGCGCCGCCCGGACTGCCGGTCGTGCCCGAGCGCTATCAGCCCCGGCTGAAGCTGCTGACCCGCGGCGCGGAGCTGCCCACGGAGGAGGAGATCGCCGAGAACCGGCGTGCCGCCCCCGCCAGGCTGCGCGGCGCCCAGCGGATCCGCGAGGAGGAACGATGAGTGTCCGGCGTCCGGGAACCCGGACACCGGCGACACCCGGGGCGGCGTGGTGAGCAAACCGGCCGGGCAGTTGAAAGGGCGGGCGGCGCGGCTCGCCCGGCTGATGCCGTCCGGGCCGAGCAACGCGGCCCGGACGCCCTTCGTCCTGCTGGTCGTGCTGCTCCTCGGCGGCGGGCTCATCACGCTTCTGGTCCTCAACTCGGCCCTCAACGAAGGATCGTTCAGGCTGAGCGAGCTGAAGAAGCGGACCACGGAGCTCACGGACGAGCAGCAGGCCCTCCAGCGCGACGTCGACAGCTACTCCGAGCCGGACGCCCTGGAGCGGCGCGCCCGCAAGCTGGGCATGGTGCCCGGCGGCAGCCCCGCCTTTCTCGATCCGGACGGTAAGGTCCGCGGCGTAGCCGCCGAGGCCAGCGCCGAGCCGACCCCCGCAACGCCGCCGCAGAAGCCCAGAACCTCCCAGGCGCCCCCCGCGACCGCACCGTCCGCCGCCTCGGCGCCGGCCGCCGGCTCGCCCTCTCCCTCGATGTCGGCCACCCCTTCGGGCGCCGCCGTGAAGCCCAGCACCTCCGCGGCCCCGCCCGCCGCGCCGCGTGCCCCGGCCAACCAGCCCTCGACGAGCCCCAGCAGGTGACGCAGTGCCTTCCAAGGAACCACCGCGCCGCCGGGTCCCCGGCCCCGCGCGCCCCCGCAGCTCCGCAGGCGGCCAGGGACGCCCCCGGCCCGCCGCCCGCCGCCCGTCGTCCCCGGCACCGCGCGCCCGCACGCCCCGCAGCCGGCCCGCGCGCCCCCTCCGCCTCGGCAGCCCGCGTCCCCGGCTACGCCTGGTCAGTCTCGCCCTGACGCTCGTCATGCTGACGTTCGTCGTCCGACTCCTCCAGGTCCAGGCCGTCGACGCCAACGCGTACGCGGCCAAGGCCAAGGAGAACCGCTACCTCAGCTACACGATCTCCGCCGAGCGCGGCGAGATCACCGACCGCAGCGGTATCGCGCTGGCCACCAGCGTCGACGCGTACGACATCACCGCCGACCCGTCGATGTTCACGCCGGAAATCAGCAAGGCCCCCGACGCGCCCCAGCAGGCGGCGGCGCTCCTCGCCCCGATCCTCGGTGCCGACGCCTCCGAACTTACCGAGAAGCTGTCCAAGAAGGGCCGCTACACCGTCCTGGCCCGCCGCCAGACCCCGCAGGTCTGGAATCAGATCAAGGACCTCAAGTCCGTCTTCGCCGAGAAGGCCGCGAAGGACAAGGCGGCCGGCGGCGCCGGAGCCAATGTGCTGGCCGGGGTCTTCCAGGAGTCGACGACCAAGCGGGTCTACCCGAACGGAGAGCTCGCCGCCGGGATACTGGGCTATGTCAACACCGACGGCAAGGGCGCAGGCGGCCTCGAATCGCAGCTGGACAACGAGCTCGCGGGCGAGGACGGCAAGATCAAGTATGCCCAGTCCGGCGGCCGGCGGGTACCCACCGCGGGTACCAAGGAGGTCCCGGCCGTCGCCGGGTCCGACGTCGAGCTGACCATCGACCGCGACATCCAGTGGGCCGCCCAGCAGGCCATCACCGACCAGGTGAAGAAGTCCAAGGCGGACCGCGGCTATGTGATCGTGCAGAACACCAGGACCGGCGAGGTCCTCGCCATGGCCAACGCGCCCGGCTTCGACCCCAACGACCTCTCGCGGGCCGATGCGGCGTCGCTGGGAAACGCGGCGCTCCAGGACGTGTACGAACCCGGCTCCACCAGCAAGGTCATGTCCATGGCAGCCGTGCTGGAGGAGGGGGCCGCCACCCCCGGAACCCATGTCACCGTCCCCAACCGGCTGCACCGCGGCGACCGGCTCTTCAAGGACGACATCGACCACCCCACCTGGTACCTGACGCTCAACGGTGTACTCGCCAAGTCGAGCAACATCGGCACGATCCTGGCCACCGGAGAGCTCGGCAAGACCCAGGCCGAGGCCAACAAGGTCCTCTACTCCTACCTGCGCAAATTCGGGATCGGCTCGCCGACCGGTCTCGACTACCCGGGCGAGACCCCCGGCATCCTCGCCAAGCCCGAGGACTGGTCGACCTCGCAGCAGTACACGATCCCGTTCGGCCAGGGCCTCTCGCTCAACGCCATGCAGGCCGCCTCCATCTACTCGACGATCGCCAACGGCGGGGTGCGCGTCGCGCCCACGCTGGTACGTGGCACCAAGGGCCCCGACGGCCGCTTCAAGGCCGCCGCAGCCCCCGAACGGACCCGGGTGGTCAGCGAGAAGACCGCCAAGTCGCTCGCCGCCATGCTGGAGTCGGTGGTCGGTGACGAGGAAGGCACCGGGACGAAGGCGAAGATCCCGGGCTACCGGGTGGCGGGCAAGACCGGTACGGCCAACCGAGTCGATCCGGTACGCGGCGGCTACCACGGCTACACCGCGTCCTTCGCGGGCTTCGCACCCGCCGACAACCCGCAGATCACCGTCTACTGCGCGATCCAGAACCCGACCAAGGGCAGCTACTTCGGCGGCCAGATCTGCGGACCGATCTACAAGCAGGTCATGGAGTTCGCACTCAAGACCCTCCAGACCCCACCGTCCGGCAGCAAGCCAGCCCGGCTGCCGGTGTCCTTCAAACCCGGCGAGTGAACACGGGGAAACCAGCCAGTGACAACCATCACCCCCGATCCCGGGAACCGGAACGGGAACCACCAGACCCCCGCCCCCTCACTTCGCGAGAGGCCGGGTGGGCCCGGTACGCTCACCGCCGTGCCCCACGCTGATCAGTTCCAAACCACCCAGAAGGACGCCCCTGTGAACTACCCGGGAGCGCCCCGCCCGGATCGGCTCAGGCCGACGCCCCTCGGCGAGCTGGCAGCCCGGCTGGGAGTCGAACCGCCGGGAACCGGCGAGGTCACCGGCATCACCCACGACTCGCGGGCGGTCCGCCCCGGCGATGTGTACGCGGCCCTGCCGGGCGCCCGCTTCCACGGCGCCGACTTCGCGGCCCAGGCTGCCGGCCTCGGCGCGACGGCGATCCTCACCGACCCGGCCGGCGCCGAGCGCGCCGCCACCACCGGACTGCCGGTGCTGGTCACCGAGGACCCGCGCGGCCGGATGGGCGAACTCGCTGCCGAGATCTACGGACGGCCCGGCGCCGACCTCCTCCAGATCGGCATCACCGGAACCTCCGGCAAGACCACCACCGCTTACCTCATCGAGGGCGGCTTCCGGGGCGCCGGGCGTGCCACCGGGCTGATCGGCACCGTGGAGACACGGATCGGCGACGAGCGCATCAAGTCCGAGCGCACCACCCCCGAAGCCACCGACCTGCAAGCGCTGTTCGCCGTCATGCGCGAACGCGGCGTCGACTCGGTGACCATGGAGGTTTCCAGCCACGCCCTGGTGCTCGGCCGGGTCGACGGCTGTGTCTTCGACGTCGCGGTCTTCAACAACCTCAGCCCGGAGCACATGGAGTTCCACTCCGGAATGGAGGACTACTTCCAGGCCAAGGCGCAGCTCTTCACCCCGCTGCGCAGCCAGCAGGGCGTCGTCAACTTCGACGACGAGTACGGCCGCAGGCTGGTCACGGAGGCATCCGTCCCGGTCGTGACCTTCTCCGCCGAGGGCCACCCGGACGCCGACTGGCGCGCCGAGGACGTCGAAGTCGGGCCGCGGGGTTCCACCTTCACCGTCGTCGGCCCCAAGGGCGAGCGGATCGCCGCCAGGGCCCCGCTGCCCGGCCCGTTCAACGTCGCCAACACCCTCGCCGCGGTCGTCACGCTCGCCGTAGCGGGCCTCGACCCGCAGACCGCAGCCGACGGTGTCGCCGCCGTTCCGGGCGTCCCCGGCCGCCTGGAACGCGTCGACGCCGGACAGCCGTACCTCGCGGTCGTCGACTACGCACACAAGACCGACGCCGTCGAATCCGTGCTGCGCTCCCTGCGGAAGGTCACCGAGGGCAGGCTGCACATCGTCCTCGGCTGCGGCGGCGACCGCGACACCACCAAGCGCGGGCCGATGGGCGCCGCCGCGGCCCGCCTTGCCGACACCGCAGTACTGACCTCCGACAACCCCCGTTCCGAGGACCCCCTCGGAATCCTCGCCGCAATGCTCGCGGGCGCCGCCGAGGTGCCCGTCCACGAGCGGGGCGACGTCCTGGTCGACGCCGACCGGGCCGCCGCCATCGCAGCCGTGGTCGCCCGCGCCGAGCCCGGTGACACGGTGCTGATCGCCGGCAAGGGCCACGAGCAGGGCCAGGACATCCATGGCGTGGTACGCCCCTTCGACGACCGCGTGGTTCTGCGCGCGGCCATCGAGCGGTCCCTGGGACAGAGCACCGAGAGCGCCGCCCACCGCGCCCACACCCACGAGAACAACAGTCAGGGATGACCAAGTGATCGCCCTTTCCCTCGCCGAGATCGCCGAAATCGTCGGCGGGCAGTCGTACGACATACCGGATCCGGCAGCGACCGTCAGCGGGCCTGTCGTCATGGACTCCCGAGAGGTGAAGCAAGGCAGCCTGTTCGTCGCCTTCACCGGCGAGCGGGCCGACGGCCACGACTTCGCGCAGGGCGCCGTCGAGGCGGGCGCGGCAGCCGTGCTGGCCGCCCGCCCCGTCGGCGTTCCGGCGATCGTCGTCGACGACGTCGTGGCCGCGCTCGGCGCGCTCGCCCGCGCCGTCGTCGGCCGCCTCGGTACCACCGTCGTCGCCCTCACCGGCTCCGCGGGCAAGACCTCCACCAAGGACCTCATCGCCCAGCTCCTCGAACGCAAGGGGCCCACCGTCTACCCGGAGGGCAACCTCAACAACGAGATCGGCCTGCCGCTCACGGCACTGCGTGCCACGGAGGACACCCAGCACCTCGTCCTCGAAATGGGTGCACGCTACATCGGCGACATCTGTTACCTCACCGGCCTCGTCCCGCCCCGGATCGGCCTCGTCCTCAACGTCGGCACCGCCCACATCGGAGAGTTCGGCGGCCGCGAGCAGATCGCCAAGGCGAAGGGCGAGATGGTCGAGGCCCTGCCCGAGGACGGCCTCGCCGTACTCAACGCCGACGACCCGCTCGTGCGCGCCATGTCCTCCCGTACGAAAGCCCGTGTGCTGCTCTTCGGTGAAGCCGCGGATGCGGACGTACGGGGAGAGAATGTCCGTCTCACCGACGACGGGCGCCCCACTTTCAAGCTCCACACACCCACCGGGTGCAGCGACGTGACCATGCGCCTGTACGGTGAGCACCACGTGTCGAACGCGCTCGCCGCGGCCGCCGTCGCCCATGAGTTGGGCCTGTCCGCAGACGAGATCGCCGAAGGGCTCTCCGAGGCGGGCACCCTCTCCCGCTGGCGCATGGAGGTCACCGAGCGTCCGGACGGCGTGACGTTCGTCAATGACGCCTACAACGCGAACCCCGAATCCATGAGAGCAGCGCTGCGCGCGCTGGCCGCCATGGGGAAGGGCCGGCGTACGTGGGCGGTGCTCGGCCCCATGGCCGAGCTCGGCGACGCCTCGCTCGCCGAGCACGACGCGGTCGGGCGGCTTGCCGTCCGGCTCAACGTCAGCAAGCTCGTCGCAGTCGGGGGCAGAGAAGCCTCCTGGCTGCAACTGGGCGCATACAACGAGGGTTCGTGGGGTGAGGAGTCGGTGCACGTGTCCGACGCACAGGCTGCCGTCGACCTGTTGCGCAGTGAACTGCGCCCGGGAGACGTCGTGCTGGTGAAGGCGTCCCGGTCGGTCGGCCTGGAGCAGGTCGCCATGGCACTGCTGGAGAACGCGTCCGAGGGCGAGGTCGCCGGCCGATGAGGCAGATCCTCTTCGCGGGGGCCATCGGGCTCTTCCTGACCCTGGTCGGAACTCCGCTGCTGATCAAGCTGCTGGCCCGCAAGGGATACGGGCAGTTCATCCGGGACGACGGCCCGCGCACCCACGGGTCCAAGAAGGGCACGCCCACCATGGGCGGTATTGCCTTCATCCTGGCGACGATCATCGCGTACCTTGCGGCGAAGCTGATCACCGGCGACGAGATGCGCTTCTCCGGTGTGCTGGTGCTCTTCCTGATGACCGGCATGGGTCTCGTCGGCTTCCTCGACGACTACATCAAGATCGTCAAGCAGCGCTCGCTCGGCCTGCGGGCCAAGGCGAAGATGGCCGGCCAGCTGATCGTCGGCATCGCCTTCGCCGTCCTCTCGCTCCAGTTCGCGGACAAGCAGGGCAACACCCCGGCCTCCACCAAGCTGTCGTTCGTCGCGGACTTCGGCTGGTCGATCGGCCCGGTGCTGTTCGTCGTCTGGGCGCTGTTCATGATCCTCGCCATGTCCAACGGCGTGAATCTGACGGACGGTCTGGACGGTCTGGCCACCGGTGCGTCGGTGATGGTCTTCGGCGCGTACACCTTCATCGGGCTGTGGCAGTTCCAGGAGTCCTGCGTCAACGCGGACACCCTGACCAACCCCAACGCCTGTTTCCAGGTCCGCGATCCACTCGACCTGGCGGTCGTCGCCTCCGCGTTGATGGGTGCCTGCTTCGGCTTCCTGTGGTGGAACACCTCGCCCGCCAAGATCTTCATGGGTGACACCGGCTCGCTCGCCCTCGGCGGCGCGCTCGCCGGCCTGGCGATCTGCTCCCGCACGGAGTTCCTGATGGCCATCCTCGGCGGCCTCTTCGTGATGATCACCATGTCCGTGGTCATCCAGGTCGGCTCCTTCAAGATGACCGGTAAGCGGGTCTTCCGGATGGCGCCGCTCCAGCATCACTTCGAACTCAAGGGGTGGTCCGAAGTCCTTGTCGTGGTCCGCTTCTGGATCATCCAGGGCATGTGCGTGATCGTCGGACTCGGTCTCTTCTACGCAGGATGGGCAGCCGAGAAGTGAGCAACCAGGACTGGCAGGGCAAGCGCGTCACCGTCGCGGGACTCGGGGTCTCCGGAATCCCGGCGGCCAAGGTGCTGCACGGCCTCGGGGCCGTCGTCACGGTGGTCAACGACGGGGACGACGAGCGTTCCCGTGCGCAGGCCGCGGAGCTGGAGGCGCAGGGCATCACCGTGCGCCTCGGCGACGGGGCGACCCTGCCCGAGTCCACCGAGCTCATCGTCACCACCCCCGGCTGGAAGCCCGACAAGCCGCTCTTCACCGCAGCCGCCGAGGCGGGCGTCCCGGTCTGGGGCGACGTCGAACTCGCTTGGCGGCTGCGCGGTCAGGACGGCAGAGAACCAGCACCCTGGCTCGCGGTCACCGGCACCAACGGCAAGACCACGACCGTCCGGATGCTCGCCTCGATCCTGGAGGCGGCCGGGCTGCGCACCGCCGCTGTCGGCAACATCGGCGTCTCCCTCCTCGACGCCGTCCTCGGCGACGAGAAGTACGACGTACTCGCTGTCGAGCTGTCCAGCTACCAGCTGCACTGGGCGCCCTCGCTGCGCGCCCACTCCGCAGCCGTCCTCAACCTGGCCCCGGACCATCTCGACTGGCACGGCTCCATGGAGGCGTACGTCGCGGACAAGGGCCGGATCTACGAGGGCAACCGCGTCGCCTGCGTCTACAACGCGGCGGAGAAGGCGACCGAGGACCTGGTCCGCGAGGCCGACGTCGAGGAGGGCTGCCGCGCCATCGGCTTCACGCTGGCCGCACCGGCCCCGTCCCAACTGGGCGTCGTCGACGGCATCCTCGTCGACCGCGCCTTCGTGGCCAACCGGCAGAAGCAGGCCCAGGAGCTCGCCGAGGTCACCGACGTCAACCCGCCGGCCCCGCACAACATCGCCAACGCCCTGGCGGCCGCGGCCCTGGCCCGTGCCTTCGGTGTCGAGCCCGCGGCCGTACGGGACGGACTGCGGGCCTTCTGCCCCGACCCGCACCGCATCGAGCATGTCGCGGACGTCGCCGGGGTCGCGTACATCGACGACTCCAAGGCCACCAACACCCATGCCGCCGAGGCCTCCCTCGCGGCCTACGACCCGATCGTCTGGATCGCCGGCGGCCTCGCCAAGGGAGCCACCTTCGACGAGCTGGTGACCGGGGCAGCCGGGCGGCTGCGGGGCGTCGTACTGATCGGCCGCGACCGGGCTTTGATCCGCGAAGCCCTCGCGCGACACGCCCCCGAGGTCCCGGTGGTCGACCTCGACCGGACCGACACTGGGGCGATGTCCGAGGCGGTCCGCGAGGCGGCACGGCTCGCCCGTCCGGGGGACACCGTACTGATGGCCCCGGCCTGCGCCTCGATGGATATGTTCGTCAATTACAACAAGCGGGGCGAGGCGTTCGCGGACGCGGTCCGCGCACTCGCCGCCGAGAGCGACTGACGGGCCCGGCCCCCGCGCCGTACTGTCCCGGACGACCGGGTGCGGGCGGCCGCGCCACGGGCCCCGGCCCTCGGCAGCAGCCCCGGGCACGAGCAGTGGAGGGGACAGCGACAATGCCGGCCGAAGAGAGCTCCGCCGCGCTCCGTGGGGACCGCTCACGGGCCACCGCGGCGATCAGCCGGGCGCTCACCCCGCCCCTGCTCGCGGGTGCGGGCTCCCCGGTGCCCCTCGGCCCCGCTCTGCGGGTCCGGTCGGTCACCGGCTCCCGGCGCCCCTCGGCGCCACGATCCAAGGGGCGTTCCGGCGGCCCCCGGTCCCCCCGCGGCGGCGGTGTGCGGCGGATGTACGAGCAGGCACGCCGGGCCTGGGACCGCCCTCTGACCGCGTACTACCTGATCCTGGGCGCCGGCCTGCTGATCACCGTGCTGGGCCTGGTGATGGTCTACTCCGCCTCGATGATCAAGGCCCTGGAGCTGGACAAACCCGGCACCTACTTCTTCCGCAAACAGTTCCTCGCCGCCGTCATCGGCGCCGGACTGATGGCGCTCGCTGCCCGGATGCCCGCCAAACTGCACCGGGCGTTCGCCTATCCGCTGCTCATGGGAACCGTCTTCCTGATGGTGCTGGTCCAGGTGCCGGGGATAGGGATGTCGGTCAACGGCAACCAGAACTGGCTCTATCTGGGCGGCCCCTTCCAGCTCCAGCCCAGCGAGTTCGGGAAGCTCGCCCTGGTCCTGTGGGGCGCGGACCTGCTCGCCCGTAAACAGGACAGACGGCTGCTCACGCAGTGGAAGCACATGCTCGTACCGCTCGTCCCGGTCGCCTTCATGCTCCTCGGGCTGATCATGCTCGGTGGCGACATGGGCACTGCGATCATTCTCACGGCGATCCTGTTCGGACTGCTCTGGCTGGCCGGGGCCCCCACCCGGCTCTTCGCCGGGGTGCTCGCCTTCGCCGGAGTGATCGCCTTCGTGCTGATCAAGACCAGCCCGAACCGGATGTCCAGGCTCGCCTGCATCGGCGCCAGCGAACCCGGCCCGGGGGACTCCTGCTGGCAGGCCGTGCACGGCATCTATGCTCTGGCGTCCGGTGGATGGTTCGGTTCCGGGCTCGGTGCAAGTGTGGAAAAATGGGGCCAACTGCCCGAACCGCACACCGACTTCATCTTCGCCATCACCGGGGAGGAACTGGGGTTGGCGGGGACGCTGTCGGTACTCGCCCTCTTCGCGGCTCTAGGCTATGCGGGTATCCGCGTGGCCGGACGCACGGAGGACCCCTTCGTGAGGTATGCCGCGGGAGGTGTGACCACCTGGATCACGGTGCAGGCCGTGATCAACATTGGTGCGGTGCTCGGCCTGCTGCCGATCGCCGGTGTCCCGCTCCCGCTGTTCTCCTACGGAGGATCGGCCCTGCTGCCGACCATGTTCGCCGTCGGGCTGCTGATCGCGTTCGCGCGAGAGGATCCCGCAGCGAAGGCGGCCCTGGCCATGCGGAGGCCCGGGGTGAGATGGAAGACGATGAGACGGCGCGTCAAGAAGCGTCCGTCCGGAGAGCGGTGAATTTCGGTGCATGTCGTACTCGCCGGTGGGGGGACCGCCGGCCACATCGAGCCCGCGCTTGCCCTCGCGGACGCCCTGCGCAGGCAGGACCCGACCGTGGGAATCACTGCCCTCGGCACGGAGCGCGGACTCGAGACCAGGCTCGTACCCGAGCGGGGGTACGAACTCGCCCTGATCCCGGCCGTGCCGCTGCCGCGCAAGCCCACCCCGGAACTGATCACCGTCCCGGGACGGCTGCGCGGCACCATCAAGGCCGCCGAGCAGGTCCTGGAACGCACCAACGCGGACTGCGTGGTCGGCTTCGGCGGCTACGTCGCCCTGCCCGGCTATCTCGCCGCCAAACGGGCCGGTGTGCCGATCGTCGTCCACGAGGCCAACGCCCGGCCGGGCCTGGCCAACAAGATCGGCTCGCGGTACGCCCACGGGGTCGCCGTCTCCACCCCCGACAGCAAGCTGCGTGGTGCCCGCTACATCGGCATCCCGCTCCGCCGGACCATCGCCACCCTGGACCGGGCCCGGGTCCGCCCCGAGGCGCGTGCCGCCTTCGGCCTCGACCCGAACCTGCCGACGCTGCTGGTCTCCGGCGGCTCGCAGGGCGCCCGCCACCTCAACGAAGTGGTCCAGCGGGTCGCCCCGCTGCTGCAGCGCTCCGGGATCCAGATCCTGCACGTGGTCGGCCCGAAGAACGAATTGCCGCGCGTCGACAACATGCCCGGGATGCCGCCCTACATCCCGGTACCGTACGTGGACCGGATGGATCTCGCGTACGCGGCGGCTGACATGATGCTCTGCCGCGCGGGTGCGATGACCGTCGCCGAACTCTCCGCCGTCGGGCTCCCCGCCGCCTACGTACCGCTGCCCATCGGCAACGGTGAACAGCGGCTCAACGCCCAGCCGGTGGTCAACGCCGGCGGCGGTCTGCTGGTGGACGATGCGGCGCTCACCCCCGAGTGGGTGCAGGGCAACGTCCTGCCGGTGCTTGCGGATCCGCACCGGCTGTACGAGATGTCCCGTGCCGCCGCCGAGTTCGGCCGCCGGGACGCCGACGACCTGCTCGTCGGCATGGTGTACGAGGCGATTGCCGCACGCCGCAACGCGTGAGGCGGACGGGTCCGGGAGCGGTGGCCCCCGGACCCGGCATAAGGAGCGAGCGTGGCCGGACCGACGACCGCCCAGCGCGGTGCAGCGCAGCGGGAGGACTCCCCGGCCCGCCCGCCGCGTCCGCGCCCCGAAGGGCGCAGATTGCCCAGCCGCAGACAGCTGATCGTGATCGGTGTGCTCGTGCTGCTGCTCGCCTCCGGGGCCGTCTGGGCGCTCTACGGCTCCTCCTGGCTCCGGGCCGAACAGGTCAGGATCACCGGTGTCGACGTACTGACACCGGCCGAGGTGGAAGCCGCCGCGGCGGTACCGATCGGCGCCCCGCTGATCTCCGTGGACACCGACGCCATCGCCGACCGGTTGCGCCAGAAGTTGCCTCGTATCGACTCGGTGGATGTCGTACGGTCATGGCCGCACGGAATCGGACTTAAGGTAACCGAACGACAGCCGGTCCTGTTGGTGAAAAAGGGCGCAAAGTTCATTGAAGTGGACGCGAAAGGCGTGCGCTTCGCAACGGTGGACAAATCGCCCGGGCATGTACCGCTGCTGGAATTGACGCCCGGTCAGTCCGCGAGTCTGCGCCGCTTCGGCAGTGCCCGGCTGGTGCAGGAAGCGGTCCGGGTCGCAGGCGAACTACCGGCCGGCGTCGCGAAGGACACCAAGGCCGTACGGGTCACCTCGTACGACTCGATCTCCCTGGAACTCACCCGGGGGCGCACGGTGGTCTGGGGCAGCGGTGAAGAAGGTCCGGCGAAGGCAAGAGTCCTCGCCGCTCTCATGAAAGCCGCTCCCAAAGCGGGACACTTCGACGTGAGTGCACCCACCGCCCCTGCGGTGTCGGGCAGTTGACGCGCATTTGGCCTGGCCAGCACCCTGGTTGGTCAGCGCTACGGGTGATCACATAGGGTGAAAAGAAAAACGGGAGGTTCGGCGTGTTCGTTGAACGTGCGCCACTTGTCGACTTAGTGTCCTGTTCGGAAGAGTCCATGAAGCAGACACACTGGTAACCCTAAACTTCAACGTTAGGGTTTGGGTCGGCGTTTCGGACCGTCCCAATCGGCATCCGTCGTCGCCGCGGTACTACCGCGAAGCGACGACACGTAACTCGAGGCGAGAGGCCTTCGACGTGGCAGCACCGCAGAACTACCTCGCAGTCATCAAGGTCATCGGTGTCGGCGGCGGTGGTGTCAATGCCATCAACCGAATGATCGAGGTCGGTCTCAAGGGCGTCGAGTTCATCGCGATCAACACTGATGCGCAAGCCCTGTTGATGAGCGATGCCGACGTCAAGCTCGACGTCGGCCGCGAACTCACCCGCGGCCTCGGCGCCGGGGCCAACCCGGCCGTCGGTCGCAAGGCGGCAGAGGACCACCGTGAGGAGATCGAGGAGGTCCTCAAGGGGGCCGACATGGTCTTCGTCACCGCCGGAGAGGGTGGCGGCACCGGCACCGGCGGCGCACCCGTCGTGGCCAACATCGCGCGCTCGCTCGGCGCCCTGACGATCGGCGTGGTCACCCGCCCGTTCACCTTCGAGGGCCGTCGACGCGCGAACCAGGCGGAGGACGGCATCGCCGAGCTCCGCGAGGAGGTCGACACCCTCATCGTCATTCCCAACGACCGACTGCTGTCCATCTCGGACCGCCAGGTCAGCGTGCTCGACGCGTTCAAGTCGGCCGACCAGGTGCTGCTCTCGGGTGTCCAGGGCATCACCGACCTCATCACGACCCCGGGTCTGATCAACCTCGACTTCGCCGACGTCAAGTCGGTCATGTCCGAGGCCGGATCGGCACTCATGGGCATCGGTTCCGCCCGCGGCGACGACCGCGCGGTGGCGGCCGCGGAGATGGCGATCTCCTCGCCGCTCCTGGAGGCGTCCATCGACGGCGCCCGCGGTGTCCTGCTCTCCATCTCCGGCGGCAGCGACCTCGGTCTCTTCGAGATCAACGAGGCGGCCCAGCTGGTGAGCGAGGCGGCGCACCCCGAGGCGAACATCATCTTCGGTGCGGTCATCGACGACGCACTGGGCGACGAAGTACGCGTCACCGTGATCGCAGCGGGCTTCGACGGCGGACAGCCGCCGGCCCGTCGCGAGAACGTCCTGGGCGCGAACGCCACCAAGCGTGAGGAGCCGGCCCCTCCGGTCCGCAGCGCCGAGCCCGTGCGCCAGACCGGCGGACTGGGCTCCGTGCCCCCGCGCGAGGAGACCCCGGTCCAGGCCGAGCCCGTTCCGGCGGCCGGCGAGAGTCATCTGCCGCCGGTCGCTCCGCCGCACATTCCGCCGGCCCGTCCCTACCAGGACTCCCAGGCCGAAGAGCTGGATGTTCCGGACTTCTTGAAGTGATAGGTCCGCACCACGCATTGTCTTCAGTACCCTCGGGGGGTCGCGCACACTTCGCCTTCACCGACAGGTGGGGCGGGGTGAGCGCCGCTCCGTACGAGGAGCTCAACCTCGGCGGCGCGGTCGGAGACGACCCCGCCGCCGTTCTGGCCAATCGGGAGCGCGCCGCGCGGGCCCTCGGTCTGGACCCGGCGCAGGTCGTCTGGATGAACCAGGTGCACGGGCGGGACGTCGCGGTCGTCGACGGCCCGTGGGGAGACGCTTCGGAGATCCCCGCGGTGGACGCGGTGGTGACCGCACGGCGCGGACTCCCGCTCGCCGTGCTCACCGCCGACTGCACCCCCGTACTGCTCGCCGACCCGGTCGCCGGGATCGCGGCGGCAGCGCACGCGGGCCGTCCCGGTCTGGTCGCCGGAGTCGTCCCCGCCGTGGTCGAGGCCATGATCGGGCTCGGCGCCGAGCCCTCCCGGATCATCGCCCGCACCGGACCGGCGGTCTGCGGACGGTGCTATGAAGTCCCGTCCCGGATGCGCGCCGAGGTCGCCGAGAGCGTCCCGGCCTCATGGTCCGAGACCAGCTGGGGCACCCCGGCCGTGGATGTCACCGCCGGGGTCCACGCCCAGCTCGAAGCCCTCGGGGTCCAGGACCGGCGCGCATCTGCGGTCTGCACCCTCGAATCGGGCGACCACTTCTCGTACCGCCGCGACCGCACCACCGGGCGGCTCGCCGGATATGTCTGGTTGGACTGATAGGGCATGACGGACCGTAAGACTCAACTCGCCGAAAATCTGGCACGGGTGGAGGAACGCATTGCTTCCGCCTGTATCGCCGCCGGTCGCAAACGGGAAGAAGTGACCCTCATCGTGGTCACCAAGACCTACCCCGCGAGCGATGTGCGGATTCTGCATGAACTCGGTGTGCGTCATGTCGCAGAGAATCGTGACCAGGACGCGGCACCCAAGGCAGCGCAATGTTCGGATCTGTCGCTCACGTGGCACTTTGTCGGTCAATTGCAGACGAACAAGGTTCGTTCTGTGGCTAGTTATGCCGATGTCGTGCAGTCGGTGGATCGGGCCAAGCTGGTCACGGCTCTCTCGGTGGCGGCCGTGCGTGAGGGGCGCGAACTCGGCTGCCTCATCCAGGTCGCACTCGACGCGGAGCGCGGCGAGCGGGGTGACCGGGGCGGCGTCGCGCCGGACGGGATCGAGGAGTTGGCCGCCGCGGTCGAATCCGCGCCCGGGCTGCGGCTCGGCGGTCTGATGACTGTCGCACCGCTCGCCGGACCGTACGCGGGACGGCAACGCGCCGCCTTCGACCGGCTGATGGAATTCTCATCCCGCCTGCGCGGGAACCATCCGGCTGCGAACATGGTCTCCGCAGGGATGAGCGCGGACCTCGAGGAAGCGGTTGCGGCCGGAGCGACACATGTGCGCGTCGGTACGGCGGTACTCGGAGTCCGACCGAGGCTCGGGTAACGTCGCCAAGCAAGTCGGACCACAGCAGAAAATATGGTCATTCCCGCCTTTGGCGGGCAGGCCTCAGTGGATCGCGGGGCACTTGGTGACAGATGCCGATCCACCACAGAGCGGAGGACTCAGAGCATGGCCGGCGCGATGCGCAAGATGGCGGTCTACCTCGGCCTCGTGGAGGACGATGGGTACGACGGTCCGGGGTTCGACCCCGACGACGAATTCGAACCCGAGCCGGAGCCCGAGCGCGACCGGCGGCGGCATCAGCCCGCGCATCAGGTGGAGCGGGACCGGGAAAGGGGCGAACCGGTACGAGTGGTGCAGCCTCCCGCGCAGCGGGAGCCGGTTCAGATCCCGGCGGAGAGGGAGCGACCCGCCCGGATCGCCCCCGTGGCATCCATCACACCTGAACGCCCGAACATGGAGAAGAACGCACCGGTGATCATGCCCAAGGTCGTGTCCGAGCGGGAGCCCTACCGCATCACCACGCTGCACCCCAGGACCTACAACGAGGCCCGTACCATCGGGGAACACTTCCGTGAGGGCACTCCGGTGATCATGAATCTCACGGAGATGGACGATACGGACGCAAAGCGACTTGTCGACTTTGCCGCAGGACTCGTCTTCGGTCTCCATGGCAGCATTGAGCGCGTGACGCAGAAGGTGTTCCTGTTGTCGCCTGCTAACGTCGATGTCACGGCGGAGGACAAGGCCCGCATTGCTGAGGGCGGATTCTTCAACCAGAGCTGAGAACACGACACCGGGAACGACCCGGCCGTAAGGCCGGAGCTACGAGAGTCAGGGGAGAGGGAAGCGCGAAATGGGCGTCGCACTGCAGGTTGTCTATATCGCGTTGATGTGTTTCCTCATCGTGCTGATCTTCCGGCTGGTCATGGACTACGTCTTCCAGTTCGCACGTTCATGGCAGCCCGGCAAGCCGATGGTGGTCATACTTGAGGCCACCTACACTGTCACGGATCCACCGCTCAAGCTTCTGCGGCGGTTCATCCCGCCGCTGCGTCTCGGGGGCGTGGCACTCGACCTGTCCTTCTTCGTTCTGATGATCATCGTCTACATCCTGATCAGCATTGTGATCAGGCTGTGAGCGATACGGTCTTGCCGACTGCCGACGACTACGTAGAGGTGAAGAAGAGATGCCGCTGACCCCCGAGGACGTGCGGAACAAGCAGTTCACGACCGTCCGTCTCCGAGAAGGCTATGACGAGGACGAGGTCGATGCCTTCCTCGACGAGGTCGAGTCCGAGCTGACCCGCCTGCTCCGTGAGAACGAGGACCTGCGCGCCAAGCTGGCCGCCGCCACGCGTGCCGCCGCGCAGAACCAGCAGCAGGGGATGCGCAAGCCGGAGCCGCAGGACCGGCCCGGGGCACCTGTGCCCGCCGCCATATCGGGCCCGCCGGTCCAGCAGCAGCCCCCGCAGATGGGTCCGCCCCAGCTGCCCGGTGGTGCTCCGCAGCTGCCCGCCGGTCCCAGCGGTCACGGTCCTGGTCCCCAGGGCCAGCACGGCCCCGGCCCGCAGGGCCCGCACGGCCCCGGTCCGATGCAGGGCGGTCCCATGGGTGGCCCGATGGGTGGCCCCATGGGCGGTCACGCCCCGCAGCAGCAGATGCAGCAGATGCAGCAGCCGCCGCAGATGCAGCAGCCCGGTCAGGGCCCCGGTGGCGACAGCGCCGCCCGTGTCCTCTCGCTCGCACAGCAGACCGCCGACCAGGCGATCGCGGAGGCCCGTTCCGAGGCCAACAAGATCGTCGGCGAGGCGCGCAGCCGTGCCGAGGGCCTGGAGCGGGACGCGCGTGCCAAGGCGGACGCGCTGGAGCGGGACGCGCAGGAGAAGCACCGCGTGGCGATGGGCTCGCTGGAGTCGGCCCGCGCGACGCTGGAGCGCAAGGTCGAGGACCTGCGTGGCTTCGAGCGCGAGTACCGGACCCGGCTGAAGTCCTATCTGGAGAGCCAGCTGCGTCAGCTGGAGACCCAGGCCGACGACTCGCTGGCCCCGCCGCGGACCCCGGCGACTGCTTCGCTGCCGCCGTCGCCCTCGCTGGCTCCGGCCGGTGCGGGTGCCATGGGTCACACCATGGGCGGCAACCACGGCGGTCACGGCAACCAGCAGATGGGCGGCAACCCGTCCATGAGCGGTGGGCCCTCGTACGGTGGCCAGCAGCAGATGTCGCCGGCGATGACCCAGCCGATGGCGCCGGTGCGCCCGCAGGCGCCGCAGCCGATGCAGCAGGCTCCTTCGCCGATGCGCGGGTTCCTGATCGACGAGGACGACAACTGAGCCGGGTGCGCGCGGTGAGCGCGTAGCCGTCGGCAGGCTGAGGGCCGGGCCCCGGGGTTTTCCCCGGGGCCCGGCCCTTTTGCTGTGGGCGGGGGGCCTGGGGCGGGTCTGTTCCCGATCCGCCCCTTCCTGAACTGGGCCACCCCAGCCTCCGCGCCTCAAACGCCGGCGAGGCCGAATCTCACGCCGCACCCGGCACAATCAAGCCCCTCCGGCGATTGAGGAGCGGGGGTTCGGGGCCAAGCCCCTGGTTACGGGAAGGGGCGGTAGGGGAGAACGCCCCAGGCCCGCCCGGAACACTTGTTCCGGGCGGGCCTCCGGCGTACTTGGGCTACTGCTCCGTCTTGCGGAGGCGGAACGTCAGGGACAGGCCCTCGTCCTCGAACGGGGTGCCGTATGCCGTATCCGCCTCGCCCTGGGCGTAGTCCAGGGCCAGGACCTCGTCCGCGATCAGGGCCGCGTGCTCGGTCAGGGCTTCCGCCGTGGCGGGGGAGGTGGACGTCCAGCGGACGGCGATGCGGTCCGCGACGTCCAGGCCGCTGTTCTTGCGGGCCTCCTGGATGAGGCGGATCGCGTCACGGGCGAGGCCCGCGCGCCGCAGTTCCGGGGTGATCTCCAGATCCAGGGCGACCGTCGCACCCGAATCGGAGGCCACCGACCAGCCCTCGCGAGGCGTCTCGGTGATGATCACCTCGTCGGGGGAGAGGGTGACCGTCTCGCCGTCCACCTCGACCGACGCGGTGCCCTCGCGCAGGGCCAGCGAGAGCGCTGCCGCGTCGGCGTTCGCGACGGCCTTCGCGACCGCCTGGACGCCCTTGCCGAACCGCTTGCCGAGCGCACGGAAGTTCGCCTTCGCGGTGGTGTCGACCAGTGAACCACCGACTTCGGAGAGGGAGGCCAGCGAGGAGACGTTCAGTTCCTCCGTGATCTGGGCGTGCAGTTCGGGGGAGAGGGACTCGAAGCCCGCCGCCGCGACCAGGGCCCTGGACAGCGGCTGACGGGTCTTGACGCCCGACTCGGCGCGGGTGGCCCGGCCCAGCTCGACCAGGCGGCGAACCAGCGCCATCTGAGTGGAGAGCGTCGGGTCGATGACCGCGAGGTCCGCCTTCGGCCAGGCGGACAGGTGGACCGACTCGGGGGCGTCCGGGGTGACCGGAGCCACCAGGTCCTGCCAGACCCGCTCGGTGATGAACGGGGTGAGCGGGGCCATCAGCCGGGTCACCGTCTCGATGACCTCGTGCAGGGTGCGCAGGGCCGCCTTGTCGCCCTGCCAGAAGCGGCGGCGCGAGCGGCGTACGTACCAGTTGGACAGATCGTCGACGAACGCGGACAGGAGCTTGCCGGCGCGCTGGGTGTCGTAACCCTCCAGAGCCTGCGTGACCTGGTCCACCAGTGCGTTCAGTTCGCTCAGCAGCCAGCGGTCCAGGACCGTGCGGTCCGCAGGGGCCGGGTCGGCCGCGGACGGCGCCCAGTCCGACGTACGGGCGTACAGGGCCTGGAAGGCGACCGTGTTCCAGTACGTCAGGAGGGTCTTGCGGACGACCTCCTGGATCGTGTTGTGGCCGACGCGCCGCGCCGCCCACGGGGAGCCGCCCGCCGCCATGAACCAGCGCACCGCGTCGGCGCCGTGCTGATCCATGAGGGGGATCGGCTGAAGGATGTTCCCGAGGTGCTTGGACATCTTGCGCCCGTCCTCGGCGAGGATGTGGCCCAGGCAGACCACGTTCTCGTAGGAGGACTTGTCGAAGACCAGGGTGCCGACCGCCATCAGCGTGTAGAACCAGCCGCGGGTCTGGTCGATGGCCTCCGAGATGAACTGCGCCGGGTAGCGGCTCTCGAAGATCTCCTTGTTCTTGTACGGGTAGCCCCACTGCGCGAACGGCATCGAGCCCGAGTCGTACCAGGCGTCGATGACCTCCGGGACGCGGTACGCCTCCAGCTGGCAGTTCTCGTGCGAGCAGGTGAACGTGATCTCGTCGATGAACGGGCGGTGCGGGTCGAGACCGGAGAGGTCGGTGCCGGTGAGCTCGCTGAGCTCGGCGCGCGAGCCGACGCAGGTGAGGTGGCTGTCCTCGCAGCGCCAGATCGGCAGCGGGGTGCCCCAGTAGCGGTTACGGGACAGCGCCCAGTCGACGTTGTTGTTCAGCCAGTCACCGAAGCGGCCGTTCTTGACCGAGTCGGGGAACCAGTTGGTCTTCTCGTTCTCCTCGAGCAGCCGGTCCTTGATGGCGGTCGTACGGATGTACCAGGACGGCTGCGCGTAGTAGAGCAGCGCGGTGTGGCAGCGCCAGCAGTGCGGGTAGCTGTGCTCGTAAGGGACGTGCCGGAAGAGCTTGCCGCGGGCGGCCAGGTCCTCGGTGAGCGCCTCGTCGGCCTTCTTGAAGAAGACGCCACCGACCAGCGGCAGGTTCTCCTCGAAGGTGCCGTCGGGGCGGACCGGGTTCACGACCGGGAGGCCGTAGGCGCGGCAGACGACGAGGTCGTCGGCGCCGAAGGCCGGGGACTGGTGGACCAGACCCGTACCGTCCTCGGTCGTCACGTACTCGGCGTTGACCACGTAATGGGCCTCCGCCGGGAAGTCGACGAGGGCGAACGGTCGCTCGTACGTCCAGCGCTCCATCTCGCGGCCGGTGAAGGTCTGGCCGGTGGTCTCCCAGCCCTCGCCCAGCGCCTTCTCGACGAGCGGCTGCGCGACGACGAGCTTCTCCTCGCCATTGGTCGCGACGACGTAGGTGACATCGGGGTGCGCGGCGACGGCGGTGTTGGAGACCAGGGTCCAGGGGGTGGTCGTCCAGACGAGGAGCGAGGCATCGCCGGCCAGCGGGCCGGAGGTGAGGGGGAAGCGTACGAAGACCGACGGGTCGACCACGGTCTCGTAACCCTGCGCCAGCTCGTGGTCCGAGAGGCCGGTGCCACAGCGGGGGCACCAGGGGGCGACGCGGTGGTCCTGGACCAGCAGGCCCTTGTTGAAGATCTCCTTCAGGGACCACCACACCGACTCGACGTACTCGGGGTCCATCGTGCGGTAGGCGTCGTCGAGGTCGACCCAGTAGCCCATCCGGGTCGTGAGCTCGGTGAACGCGTCGGTGTGGCGGGTCACGGACTCGCGGCACTTGGCGTTGAACTCGGCGATGCCGTACGCCTCGATGTCCTTCTTGCCGTTGAAGCCCAGCTCCTTCTCGACCGCGAGCTCGACCGGCAGTCCGTGGCAGTCCCAGCCGGCCTTCCGGCCGACGTGGTAGCCCTGCATGGTGCGGAAGCGGGGGAAGACGTCCTTGAAGACGCGGGCCTCGATGTGGTGGGCACCGGGCATACCGTTGGCGGTGGGCGGGCCCTCGTAGAAGACCCACTCGGGGCGGCCCTCGGACTGTTCGAGGCTCTTGGCGAAGACCTTGCTCTCGCGCCAGAAATCGAGCACGGCGTGCTCCAGCGCGGGCAGGTCGACCTGGGCGGGTACCTGGCGGTACTGCGGCGATGTCATGGGCGGACTTCCTCCGGCGGACGTTTTCCACTTCCGTCGGAGGGACGAGAGCCTCATCGACTCCCGCGGTACCACCCTCCTTGGCCCCGGGTGTGCACCCGTGGCCCCCTCATTGGGGTCGCGATGCCGGTTCTACTCGCCTTGCGGCTTTCTTCCGACGGCTCCGGGTGATCTTCACGACGCGCTCGCCCCCGGGCTCACACCGTCCCCGGGTCGCTCCTGGCTGCGTACGACGCTACTCGTCCCATCCACGCCTCTCGCTGAGGCCAGTGTACGGGCCCGTACGGGCGACGGCCGACCGGTTTAACCCGTGGGGCGGGGCGTGACCCGAATGGGCAGACGCGGACGTACGGAGTCCGGGCGGGGGGCCGGGAGGCGGATTACCCGGCGGGGAGCTGGGCACAACGGATTCAGGCGCGTCGGTATCCGGACACGGGGAGGGGCGATTCGGCGGCGTGCCCCGTTGCCGCGGGGCTGGGGTCGATTTATCGTCCCAGCACGATTCGCGTGCAAGATCACAATATGTGAAGGGGCCGCGGCCATGGTGGCGAAGAAGACCGCCGCAAAGAAGTCGGCGTCAGCGAGATCCACGGGTGCGGCGGCCGGGAGGACGAGCGGAGAGGCGGGTGCGGAGGGCGGTTCGCAGGCGGGTGTGGAGACGGCGGATGCGGAGACCGTTCCCGAGGCCGGCCCGAGGGCAGCAGCCGTGAAGAAGAAGGCGGCTGCGAAGAAGACCGCCGCCCGGAAGCGGGCGGCGCCCGCCGAGCACGCGGCGCAGGCCACGAAGGCACCTGCGAAGAAGAGCGCGGCCAAGAAGGCTTCGAAGAAGGCCGCTGCGGCGGCCACGGTGGCGGCCGAGTCCGCCGAGCAGACGGGAGCCCACACGGTGGTAGCCAAGAAGAGCGCGGCCCGGACCCGCACGACCGGCAAGGGCGCGGCGCCCGTGCCCCCGGCCCGTGGAGTCGCCACGACAGCCCCCGGCGAACTGGCGGTCCGGCCGGGTGAGGACCCCTGGACGCCGGAAGAGGTCGAAGAGGCACGGGCCGTGCTGAGCAGCGAGATCATGCGGCTGCGCAGTGAGCTGGAGGCCGCGAGTGCCGCACTCGCCGGGCTGATGCGCGACTCCGGTGACGGGGCGGGTGACGACGAGGCGGACACCGGCACCAAGAACATCACCCGCGAGCACGAGATGTCGCTCGCCGCCAACGCCCAGGAGATGCTGGACCAGACCGAGCGGGCCCTGGCCCGGCTCGACGCCGGGACGTACGGACTGTGCGAGGTCTGCGGCAATCCGATCGGCAAGGCGCGGATGCAGGCGTTCCCCCGCGCCACGCTCTGCGTCGAGGACAAACAGAAGCAGGAGCGCCGCGGCTGATCCGTGGCTGTGTGTCGTACCCTCGTCCTCTAGTCAGGAACCTAGGTTGAGGGACTCACGTGGCAGAGGCGGAGCGCATCATCGGTACGCCGGACATCCCCGATGCTGAGGGGACCGAAGGGGACGAGGCCGAGAGCCGGGTCGAGGAGACGGTCCCGAGCAGGGGCAAGCGGATGATCATGGTGCTCTTCGCCGTGGCCGTCTTTGCCTATCTGCTCGACCTGATCAGCAAGATGATCGTGGTCGCGAAGCTGGAACACCACCCGCCGGTCGAGATCCTCGGCGACTGGCTGAAGCTCGACGCGATCCGCAACGCGGGCGCCGCGTTCGGCTTCGGTGAGGCCTACACGATCATCTTCACCTTCATCGCGGCGACCGTCATCGTCGTGATCGCCCGCCTCGCCCGCAAGCTCTACAGCCTGCCGTGGGCCATCGCGCTCGGCCTGCTGCTCGGCGGTGCGCTCGGCAACCTCACCGACCGCATCTTCCGCGCTCCCGGCATCTTCCAGGGCGCGGTGGTGGACTTCATCGCCCCCGCGCACTTCGCCGTCTTCAACCTCGCCGACTCCGCGATCGTCTGCGGCGGCATCCTGATCGTGATCCTTTCCTTCAAGGGCCTGGACCCCGACGGGACCGTGCACAAGGACTAGCGGGCGCAAGGCATACTCGACAGGTGAGTACGTATCCCGAGGTCCGCACCCTGCCCGTACCCGACGGCCTGGAGGGCGAGCGTGTCGACGCCGCCATTTCCCGGATGTTCGGTTTCTCCCGCACCCGGGCCGCCGACCTGGCCGCTGCCGGGAAGGTGCAGGTGGACGGCGCGGTGGTCGGGAAGTCCGAGCGGGTACGGGGCGGTGCCTGGCTGGAAGTGGAGATGCCGCAGGCACCCGCTCCGGTGCAGATCGTCGCCGAGCCCGTCGAGGGCATGGAGATCGTGCACGACGACGACGACATCGTCGTGATCGTGAAGCCGGTCGGGGTCGCTGCCCACCCGAGCCCCGGCTGGACCGGTACGACCGTCATCGGCGGTCTCGCCGCGGCCGGGTACCGGATCTCGACGTCCGGCGCCGCCGAACGCCAGGGCATCGTCCACCGCCTCGACGTCGGCACCTCCGGCCTGATGGTCGTCGCCAAGTCCGAGCGGGCCTACACCCTGCTGAAGGCCCAGTTCCGCGACCGGGTCGTCGAGAAGAAGTACCACGCGCTGGTGCAGGGCCACCCGGACCCGATGAGCGGCACCATCGACGCCCCCATCGGGCGCCACCCCAACCTCGACTACAAGTGGGCCGTCACGGCCGAGGGCAAGCCCTCCGTGACGCACTACGACCTCATCGAGGCCTACCGGGCCGCCAGCCTCCTGGACATCAAGCTGGAGACGGGCCGCACCCACCAGATCCGGGTGCACATGTCCGCCCACCGCCACCCCTGCGTCGGCGACCTGACCTACGGCGCCGACCCGACGATGGCCAAGCGCCTCGGCCTGACGAGGCAGTGGCTGCATGCCGTCCGGCTCGGCTTCGAGCACCCGTCCGACGGCAGCTGGGTGGAGTTCTCCAGCAACTACCCGGACGACCTCCAGCAGGCCCTGGACAAGATCGCGGCGGAGAGTCAATGACCGGCACGTCCGCCCCGTACACCACCCGTACCGTCGTCGACGAGCAGGACCGCGTCGCCTGTTTCCAGGTCCGCAGGGACGTCTTCGTCGGCGAGCAGAACGTGCCCGAAGAGATCGAGTACGACGCCTACGACGCTGACGCGGTGCATGTGATCGCCGTCGCGGCGGACGGCTCCGCGCTCGGTACCGGGCGGCTGCTGCACGGTTCGGCCGCCGTCGCCAAGACCGGCGGCGACCTCACCGTGGGCTCGCTCGGCAGGCTGGCGGTGACCAAGCAGGCGCGCGGTCTCGGCGTCGGCGGGGCGCTGGTCCGGGCCATTGAGGACGCGGCCCGTGAGCTCGGTCTGGCCGCCGTCGATCTGCACGCCCAGACCCATGCGCTCGGCTTCTACGAGCGGCTCGGGTATGTGGCGTACGGCCCCGAATTCCCGGACGCCGGGATCGCCCACCGGGCGATGCGCCGCGCTCTGTAGCAAGCGAACGAGTGCCGGGTGCCGCCCCCCGCCGTACGGAGCGAGCGGCACCCCCGCATACGTCCGGGTCAGTCCGGCAGGCCCCAGCGCGTCCACGTCCCGTTCGACGGCACATCGCGCGGTCCCGTCCCGGGGCGGCGCGCGCCGTGCGCAGTGACCACCGCCGTGCCACCGCGCGGCAGGGCGACCGTGATCCGGCCCGCTCCGACCTCCCGCCAGCGCAGCGGGCGCCCGTGCGCGTCCCGTACGTCGATGCGGCCCGCGATGGAGTGGTCCAGCGTCAGCGGGGAGCCCGCCTCGCTGTGCACCCGTACCCAGCGCGTGGTGCCGCCGGAGCGGTCCGCGTCCACGAGGAAGGCGCCCTGGGTGCGCAGTGACGCGATCGACGCGTCCGCCCAGCGGTCCGAGACGGACGGGAAGACCTTCACCACTCCCTCGTGGCCCTGCACCACCATGTCGAGCATCGACTGGGCGGCGGACAGCGGGCTCTCCAGGGCGAGGTTCTTGCCCTCCCGGTACATCGTGTTGACGGTCATCCCGCAGTCCGCGACCACCTTCAGATCGGTGAAGAAGGTCAGGAGGTCGAGGGCCTTCTCCGGCTCGTCCATCACCGAGTACATGGACGAGGCGGTGGCGTAGCTGTAGCCGTGCCACAGCTGCTGCATGGAGACCCAGTGGTCCATGGAGCGCCGCATCACATCACGGTCCCCGGCCCGGTCCCAGTTCCGTTCGCGCAGCGGGTAGAGCCAGAGCAGATGCGAGTGGTGCCGGTGCGAGTCGGCGAGCGGGACGTCCTTGCCGATCATGACGCCGGCCGCCGGGTCCTCGGCGTACGGGGTGAGCCTTCGGTCGATGTCCTGCCAGCGCTTCAGCCGCGGATCGTTGTTGCGCAGCAGCTTCGCCGACGCGATCAGGGTGCGCACACCCCAGCGGACGAGCGAGAGGTCGTAGGTGCAGTCCTCGGCGTTGGCGTACTCGGGGGAGCGGGTCTCCAGCAGATGCAGCCTGCCGTCCGGGCCCTCGTGCAGGAAGTGCGCGTAGAAGTTGATGGCCTTCGCGAGGATCGGATACACCACGTCGCGCAGGACGGACAGGTCCATCGAGTGCCGGTAGGACTGCCAGACGTTGTGCAGGGCCCAGGTGAGATTGCCGAAGTTGTCGGAGACGTGGTCCGAGCCCGGGGCGCCGACGTCGTACGTATCGCCTGCGCGCAGCTGCCAGTCGGAGGGGTGGCCCAGCGCGTAGCTCTCGCCGTCGCGGTAGTCGACGGGGACGGAGGCCGGGAGGTTGTGCTCGAAGCGGCGGAAGGCGCCCGTGACCGAGTCGAGTTCGGGGTGGTTGGAGCCGTGGATGGGTGCCATGCCGATCTGGACGTTGAGGTTCCACCAGACCGCGGTCCAGTTGTTGCCGACCTCGGGGAACCACGGGCCCCATTCGGAGATCGTCGGACCCTCGGCCCTGGTCGAGGCGGCGAGCTTGTAGAGCTGGGTGAGATAGAAGCTCTGCAGCCGCTTGTCCGGTACGGAGAGGAAGCTGCGCCGGTAGTACGCGTGCCACCAGGTGCGGTGACGGTCCACCAACCGGTCCGGGCCGGCGGCGAGGGTGCGGTCCACGGCCCTCAGCGCGGCGGTCGTGGCCTGCGACACCTGGCCGGGGAAGCGGTAGACGAGGTGCGCGGCGAGCAGCCGGCCGGTGCCCTCGCGCTGCTCGCGCCAGGCGGTGGTCCAGCCCCCGCCCGCGAGCAGTGGCTGCTCGACGAAGCCGTCGCCGACCCGTGGGTCCGGGTTGGCCGTGTAGTCCTCGGGCTTTCCGCTGCTGCGGGTGGTGGCGGCGGGCAGCCACTGGAAGGACCAGGCGGCGGACTCCTCGCCGGGGGTGGGCCGGGTGGAGATCAGCAGGGCGCTGGTGTCGTTCTGTACGAGGGCGGAGAACGCCAGGGAGCCGCGCGTGGTGGTGATGGTGCCGCGCAGCTCGGCGTCGTACAGATCCAGGGTCCAGTCGACGGCGGTGATCTCACCGGCGAGGGTCAGGGTGAAGTACCCGATGGGAAGGCGGGAGAAGCCGATGCCGCCGCGCCACTGGCCGCGCTGGTCCTGCACCTGGCTGTGACTGAGCATCAGCTTCAGGGTGTTGGCGGTCTTTCCCGCGTACAGCTGGGCGCCGAGGTAGCCGTTGGCGAGGAAGGGGGCCTGCTGCCAGCCGGTGGGGAGCGTGCGCCAGGTCATGGCGGCTTCGCGGACGGTCTTCTCGTACATGTCGGCGTCCGGGTGGCCCGTCGGTGCGGGGGCGGCCGCGGCCCATGCGGTACGGGAGCCGGCGAGCCAGAGCGCGGATGTTCCGGCAGCGGCGGCGCCGACGAAATGCCTTCGGGAGAACGCGGTCACGTGGTTTCTCCTGCCAGTCATGTATGTGGTGAGGGTTCCTGTCCCTGAATGACGCATGCCGCATACTGCCCGCCCCGGGGAGGTGGCGGAAGAGGGCTGACAGCATAAACATCGGAGGAATGGTCGGTCAGAGAGGCGTCATCGAGGGGGTGTTGTCTGGATTGCGGGCCTTGCGTGGCAGGCTTGAAGTCCAGATCGACCGACCAAAGAGGTCGGCTCGCCGCGTTCCGGAAGGCACCTCGTGGACCAAATGGCACTGCTCCTCCTGCTGTTGCTCGGAGCTGTGGTCACGGTGCCACTCGGGGAGCGTCTCGGACTGCCCGCGCCGGTGCTGATGACGCTCGCCGGAGTCGGCATGGCGTTCCTCAGCTTCGTGCCGAATGTCGACATCCCGCCCGAGATCATTCTTCCCGCGCTGCTGCCGCCGCTGCTCTACGCCTCCGTGCAGCGCACCTCCTGGCGGCAGTTCGCCGCCAATAAACGACCGATCTTTCTGCTGGCCGTGGCGCTGGTCTTCATTACGACAGCCGCCGTCGCCGCGGTCGCCAACGCGATTGTCCCCGGACTGCCCATCGCCGCCGCCGTGGCGCTCGGCGCGCTCGTCGCCCCGCCCGACCCGATCGCGGCGACGGCCGTCGCGGGCTCGGTCGGGCTGCCACGCAGACTCGTCTCCATCCTGGAGGGCGAGGGGCTGTTCAACGATGTGACCGCGATCGTGCTGTACCACGTGGCGATCGCCGCCGCGGTGAGCGGCACGTTCTCGCTGCCGGAGGCGTTCGGGCTGCTGATCCTCTCCGCGGTCGTCGCCGTGGCGGTGGGTGTCGCGCTCGGCTGGATCACCATCAAACTCATGGGCCTGCTCGGCGATGCCACGCTCCAGGTCGGCCTCACTCTGCTGGTGCCGTTCGTCAGCTATGTCCTCGCGGAGGAGCTGATGGGGTCGGGCGTCCTCGCCGTCCTCACCACCGCGCTCTTCCTCGCCGAGCACACCGCCGATGCCGACGACGTCCTCGGGCGGCTCACCGGCCGTACCTTCTGGGAGATCGTCGACACCCTCGTCACCGGGGTCGCCTTCGGGCTGATCGGCCTCGAACTGCACAACGTCTTCGGGACGGCCGGCGGGCGCGAGCTCCAGATGCTCGGCTGGGGCCTGGTCGTCGTCGCGGTCGTCGTCGGCGTACGGCTGCTGTACCTGCTGCCCGCGACCTGGCTCGCCAAGCGGCTGCACACCCGGCGCGACGTCAGCGAGGAGATCCCCACCAGCTGGCGGGAGACCGTCGTCATGTGGTGGTCCGGGATGCGGGGAGTGGCCTCGGTCGCGCTGGCGCTCGCGATTCCGCTGAAGACGGACGACGGGAAGCCGTTCCCGGGCCGTGACGAGATCGTCTTCATCGCCTTCGCCGTGATCATGGCCACGCTTGTCGTCCAGGGACTCACCCTGCCGTGGCTGGTCCGCAAGCTACGGGTCCGGGCGGACACGGACGCCGAGGAGGCGCTGGAGAAGGACCTCGCGATCCGCGCCGCGAAGGCCGCGAAGCAGCGGCTCAAGGAGATCCGGGAGGTCGAGGAGTTCCCGGACGAGGTCGCGGAGCGGCTGCAGCGGCTGGCGTACGACGTAGGGGCGCGGATCAGCCCCGACATGGTCGACGACGAGCGCCGAGAGGCGTACGCGAAGCGCGCCGAACGCTTCAAGGCGATCAACCGCGTCCAGCGCGAGATGATGTCGGCCGCCCGCCACGCGGTGCTCTCGGCCCGCAACGAGGCGGGCACGGACCCGGAGGTCGTCGACCGGGTGCTGCGGCAGCTGGACGTACGCAGCCTGCGGTGACGTGGCGCCCGCGCCCGGTCAGCCGCGTCCCGTGCGGGGGGACTTGTCCCAGCCCGTCGGCTTCTCGTCCGTGGGGTGGGGCGAGTCGGGCCACTCGTCGCCCGGCGGAAGCGTCGCGGGCGCCGTCGCGATCCTCGGCAGTGCGTACGGATGGTGGTCGCGCAGCCAGCCGATGAGCTGCTCCCGCACGGCACAGCGAACCGTCCAGATGTCGTCCGCGTCCTTCGCCGTGACGACCGCGCGGACCTGGATCGTCGAAGGTGTGGTGTCCGTGACCGCCAGGGACCAGTTGCGGCCGTCCCAGGCGGCGCACTCGCCCAGGATGTCCCGCAGCCGGTCACGCATCGCCGCGACCGGGGCCGAGTGGTCGAGATGGAAGAAGACCGAGCCGGTCATCTGGGCGCCGCCGCGCGACCAGTTCTCGAACGGCTTGCTGGTGAAGTACGAGACCGGCATCGTGATCCGCCGCTCGTCCCAGGTCCGTACCGCGAGGAAGGTCAGCGTGATCTCCTCGATCGTGCCCCACTCGCCGTCCACCACCACCGTGTCGCCGATCCGCACCATGTCGCCGAAGGCGATCTGCAGCCCCGCGAAGAGATTGCCGAGCGTCGACTGGGCCGCGATGCCCGCGACGATGCCGAGCACACCGGCCGAGGCCAGCATCGAGGTGCCGAACGTCCGCATCGCCGGGAACGTCAGCAGCATCGCGCCGACGGCGACGGTCGCCACGATCGCGGTGACCACCCGCTGGATCAGCGTCACCTGCGTACGGACCCGCCGCACCCGTGCCGGATCGCGGGTGCTTGCCGCGTACCGGGCGTAGACGGAGTCGACGACGGCCGCCGCGATCCGCACCACCAGCCAGGCCGACGTCCCGATCAGCACCAGAGTCAGGACCTGGCCGATCCCGGCCCCGTGGTCCTTGACGAGTTCGAGCCGGGTGTGGGTGTACGTGCCCCGCAGCAGCGCCGCGCACAGGGTCAGCTGCAGCGGGATCCGGCAGCGCCGCAGCAGACCCCACAGCGGTGTCTCGTGGTGCCGGCGGTCGGCCCGTCTGAGCAGCAGATCGACCAGCCAGCCGACCAGCAGCGTGATCACGAGCGAGCCGCCGACGACGATCAGCGGTCGCAGCACGATCTCCATCCTGTCGTTCTCCATGCTCCCGACCGTAGCTGGCACCATTGGCCTCATGAACATCATGCTTTTCCACTCGACGTACGGTCTGCGCCCCGCGGTGCACGCGGCCGCCGCCCGGCTGCGTGCCGCCGGGCACGAGGTGCAGGTGCCCGATCTCTTCGAGGGGCACACCTTCGAAACCGTCGAGGAAGGCATGGCCTTCAGGGAAGAGGTGGGCAAGGACGAGTTGCTCAGGAGGGCAGTACTGGCCGCCGCGCCCTACTCCGACCGGGGCTTGGTGTACGCGGGATTCTCCTTCGGGGCGTCCACCGCGCAGACCCTGGCGCTCGGTGATGAGAAGGCGCGCGGTCTGCTGCTGTTCCACGGCACCTCGGACATCGCCGAGAACGCCTCGGTGGACGAGCTGCCCGTACAACTGCATGTCGCGGACCCGGACCCGTTCGAGACGCACGACTGGCTGAACTCCTGGTATCTGCAGATGCAGCGGACCGGTGCCGATGTCGAGGTCTACCGCTATCCGGGTGCGGGTCATCTCTTCACGGACCCCGAACTGCCGGACCACGACGCGGCCTCGGCCGAGCTGGCCTGGAAGGTCGCACTCGGCTTCCTCGCCACGCTGTGACCGCGCGAAGGGCCCCGTGCGTCGCGGGGCCCTTCGCGCGGGCGGGAGGATCAGCCCCGGTAGGCGATCCAGCTGTCGCTCATCCGCTGCACCTGGCCCGAGGTGAACTGGGTCATGCAGGAGTCGTACGTGTAGTCCATGAAGTTGTGGATCGGGTCGACCCCTGTCTTGTTGGTGCAGGTGTCGCGCCCGGTCGGGCACTCGAACGCGGCGCTCTTCTCGGCGGGCGTGTCGGAGACGTAGTCGCCGTTGCCGCTACAGCCGCCCTGGAAGGTGTGGTAGAGCCCCATCCAGTGGCCGACCTCGTGGGTGGCGGTGTCGCCCTCGTCGTAGTTGGTGGCGGAGCCGCCGGGCAGTGAGGCGTCGAGGATGACGACGCCGTCCATGCTCGGGCTGGAGGCGTACGAGCTGGGGAAGGTGGCCCAGCCGAGCAGGCCGCCGCCGAGGTTGGCGGTGTAGACGTTGAGCGCGTTCTTGCCGCCCTTGCGCAGGGTCGACTTCATCGACTTCTCGGCGGCGGAGCCCGACGAGAGGTTGTACCAGGAGGCGTTGTCCGTGTAGTCGGTGCCGGCCAGCGAGAACTGGAAGCCGGAGTCGGTGTTTCCGGTGCCCTGGCCGCTGTAGGCCGCGTTCAGCACGTTCATCTGGCTGCTGATGTCGCCCGCGGTGAGCTTGCCGGTGGTGCCGGAGTGGATGACGTGGAAGTAGACAGGGATGGTCGCTCCGGCAGCGAGCGTGGAGCCGCTGACCCGGCGGTCCGCGAGTCTCTCCTTGAGCTGCGTGTCCATGGCCTTGGCCTGGGACGTGGTGAGTTCATTGGGGTCAGCGGCGTGGTTGGTGCCCGAGGGGCGCGCCTCGCGCGCGGTGGCGCCGGTGCTCGCCTCGCTCGCGCACTTCTCGGCGGATGCGGCGGACGCGGAGGAGGCGGAGGAGGCGGATGCCTTTGCGGCGGCGGAGCCGGTGGAGGCGGAGAGCGGTGCCAGGGCCAGGGTTCCGGCCAGGACGGCGGTGCCGATCGCACGGTTACGTATACGCGGCGATATACGGGCAAGAACGCGCACAGGGACTCCTCGCGGATGTGTGGGGGAGGAATTTCCTCACCCGCCGCCGGGAGGTTACGTGCGCATGTCAGATCTTGAGGAGAATCGATCAAGCCCAATCAATCGTGGGGCAAACCGGGGAAACAGGAAGAAATAATTCTGTGTGTTCCAGGGTTTGAGACGCGGACGTAACGTCCCGCGTTACCCCGGCGGGCGGTCTGTCCCCATTGGAGCCCGGGGTCACACCACCCGCCGTAGTGATGTAATGCGCCGTCAACATGGAGCTGAGTGGCTGAAAACAGACCCTCAGCGCACCGGGCGGTCCACCCGCTCGACCTTCTGCGTCCCGCTGAGTGTCCGGTACGAACGCGTCCAGGCGGAGGTCGCGTCCCGCTCCGTCTTGTCGGAGACCACGTAGTAGTCCATCTGCGAGCGCTCGGCGGTCACATCGAGGACGCCGTAGCCGTGCGAGTCCATGTCCACCCACTTCACGTGGCGGTTGGCGGCCTTGACCGCTGCGGCAGCCACCACCGAGACGGTCTGCGGTGCGACGTGCAGGATGTCGTCGAGATTGTCCGACGTCACCGACGTCACCACGAACTCGGTGGCGGCCGACGCCGAGAGCGGATACGTCGCCGCCTTCACCGGTACGTCATTGGCCCACGCCATGTGGATGTCGCCGGTCAGGAAGACCGTGTTGGTGATCGACCGGTCCCGCAGATGCGCGATCAGCTCCTTGCGGTCGTCCGTGTAGCCGTCCCACTGGTCGACATTGACGGCAAGACCCTCCGCGGGCAGCCCCAGCAACTCGGCCAGCGGCTCCAGCAGATGCGCGGGTACGGAACCGAACGCGACCGGCGAGATCATCACCGACGTACCGACCAGCTTCCAGGTGGCGTCCGAGCCGGCCAGACCCGACTTCAGCCAGTCCAGCTGCGCCCGGCCGGTGATCGTGCGGTCCGGGTCGTCGACCGAGCCGTTGCCGATCGTCGACTGCTGGGAGCGGAAGGTGCGCAGATCGAGGAGGTGCAGATCGGCCAGGTTGCCGAAGCGCAGCCGCCGGTAGACGGTGCCCTCGGTGGAGGCGCGGACCGGCATCCACTCGAAGTACGCCTGCTTGGCGCCCGCGGCCCGGTCGGCCCAGGAGCCCTCCGTGCCCGGCGTGTGGTTCTCGGCCCCGCCCGACCAGGCGTCGTTGGCGAACTCGTGGTCGTCCCAGATCGCGATCATCGGGTGGGTGGCGTGCAGGGTCTGGAGGTCGGTGTCCGCCTTGTAGTTGCCGTGCCGGGTGCGGTAGTCGGCGAGGGTCAGGATCTCGTGCTTCGGCTCGTGCGGCCGTACGACGTACTTGGCGTCCGGGTAACTGCCGGACGCGTACTCGTAGATGTAGTCGCCGAGATGCAGCACCGCGTCGAGATCGGCGCGGGCGGCGAGATGCCGGTACGGGGAGAAGAATCCGGACTCCCAGTTGGCGCACGACACCACCCCGAAGCGCACACCGGGCGTGGCAGCTCCGGCCGCCGGCGCGGTACGGGTGCGGCCCGCCGGCGAGAAGGTTCCCGTACCGTCGCCCGCCGAGAAGCGGAACCAGTAGGTGGTGGCCGGGCTCAGACCCCGCACATCGGCCTTGACGGTGTGGTCGGAAGCGGCTTTCGCGACGGTCGTGCCCCGGGCGACGACCCGGGCGAACTCCTTGTCCCCGGCGACCTCCCAGCGCACCGCCGTATCGGCGCCACGGCCTGAGCCGGGCACGGCGTCGGGGGACGGGGTGACGCGGGTCCACAGGAGTATGCCGTCGGGGAGGGGGTCGCCGGAGGCGACGCCGTGCAGGAACGCGGGCCCGTCCGCGGCACGCGCGGTGGTGGCGGTGCCGAGCACGGGCGCGGCGACGGCGGTGACGGCAGCGGCCTTGACGACCGTGCGGCGGCTGGGGGCGGATATCGGCGAAGAGAGGTGTCGACTGGTCACGGAGGAGAACCCTACTGACCGGTATAGCGAACGGGCAGGCGAACGAAGGAAGTTCGCCTGCCCGTCACTACATGCCCATCCTGGGTGCCGCCGGTGACCGGACCTTATGGCTGGGTCAGGCGGTCCCGCGCTTGGTGGCGCAGTACTCCTCGGCACCGTTGGCGCCGTCCTTGAGGCATACGCGCACAGTCACCGAGGTTCCCTCAGGGATGTCGCCGCTCTTGCTGGCGCAGGCGTTGTTGGCGCCGTCGGTGTCCTCGGCGACCCGCCGGTAGCTGCCTGTCGAGGTCGTGTAGAGCAGTTCGCCGTGCACCCGCTTGCCGTCCGCCCTGGTGTCGCAGACGTCCAGTCTGTCGCCATTGGAAACGAACTTGGCCCAGCCTCCCCACCCGGCGTCGTTCGTGTAGGCAATCGCGTCGGTCCCGGCCATGGCCGTGCTGGTGGACAGGGCCATGGTGGCCGCCGCGAAGGATGCGACGACTGCTATGCGGCGTGTCTTCGTTCCTGAAATGCTCATGAAAGGAACCCCTCCCGAAAGATCCATCACTTGCCAACAGGCGGAGATCTTTTCAGGTGGTCCGGTGCACGTCAACGCAGTTTTATCGGGTGCCGACCTTGTGCGGGGGCAAGCGAGCGGCGGCGGAATCCGTGGATTCCGCCGCCGCTCGGATCGGTGCGCCGCTGGCAGGCCGGAGCTGCCCGAACGGCCTGCTTCAGCCCTTCAGCGCCTTGTCGATCGCGGTGGTGAACTCGTCCACCGTCATCGGCGCGTTCTGACCGTCCTTGCCGGTGAGCGTCTTGCCGTCCATCTTCAGTGTCGGGGTGCCCCTCACGCCGCTCTTCTCGAACGTCGCGGACATCTTCATCGCCCAGTTGTCGTACGTACCGTCCTCGACGTCCTTCTGGAACGCCTTGTTGCCCTTCAGGGCGTCGACCGTGTCGGCGATCTTGATCAGGTACGCGTCGTCCTTGAACTTGTCGTCGGTCTCCTCCGGGTGGTACTTCGCGGAGTAGAGCGCGGCCTTGTAGTCGAGGAACGCCTGCGGGCTGACGTTGAGTGCGGCGCCGAACGCGCTCAGTGCGTTCTTGGAGCCCACGCCGTTGATGGAGTTTTCACCGTCGAGGAACGTGGCACCGATGTACTTGATCTTGTACTTCCCGGCGTCGACATCCTTGTGCACCTGCTCGCCGACGCCCTGTTCGAGCGTGGCGCAGATCGGACAGCGCGGGTCCTCGTACAGCTCCAGGGTCTTCTTGGCGCTCGACTTGCCGATGACGACCGTGGTGCCGTCTTCGCCCGAGGTGTTCTTGGGCGCGGTCACGTTCTTCGCGTCCTTGGCAGCCTCCCACTGGGAGGGCTTGTTCAGCTGCATGAAGCCCCAGGTGCCGAGGCCCACGACCGCCAGGACGCCGACGACCGAGACGCCGACGATGATCTGCCTGCGGGTCTTGTCCTTCTTGGCCTGGCGCTCGCGCTCGGCGCGCAGACGCTCGCGGGCCGCCGACTTGTTGGCCTGGCTGTTGCGCTTGCTCATGTTCGTCTCTCCATGGTGGGGGTGATACGTCGTCAGGGATGTGCGTGCTCAGGCGATGGCGCAGGCCGAGCGCGGCGGTCCCCTCCGTCCCACGGAGTGCACGAGCAGACGGGCGTGTACGAGCAGGTGCGGGCCGCGTCCGGCGGGGCGCACCCTGCGACGTACAGAGCGGCAAACCGTACCCACCACGGCGACCGCGATCAGCAGCGGCCGGAACGCCAGGACGGCGACCGCGCCCAGCAGGGCGACGAGCGCGGACTCGCCTCGCCGCAGCCAGGCCGCGGCGAGCAGACCGACCGTCACATGGGCGGCGAGCAGCAGCCATGGCACCGCCGGGCCCGGGGAGGCCAGCAGCGCGACCGCCGTGTGTCCGCCACCGGTCACCGAGGTGAGTGGGGTGCCGATGTCACCGACCTCGGGCGCACCGGCACCGATGTCACCGCCGCCGCACAGCACATCGACGCCGACCGAGCGCAGCGGCCCCGCGATCGGGCCGCCTGCCGCGCCGTAACAGAGGTGCTGGCCGGTGGTGAACACGGTGTCGGCGGCCAGTTCCAGCGGGACCAGCAGTCCGGCGATCGCCCCGAAGCCGCGCTCCCGGCCGGCCAGCGCGTACGCCACGGCGAAGACCACGCCGGCCAGCAGGGCGACGACGGTCAGTGGCAGCGAGACCTGGGAGAGCAGCACATGGGACGCAGCGGAGAGCGTCACGACGAGCGCTGTGAAAAGCGCCGCGCGAACGACTCTGAGCTGCGTCCCGGATATGTCCATCGTCGAGGAGTGTCGCATGCGAACCTGTAAGCGACTCCTAAAGGGGCCCGGTCGGGTGCGGAGCCCTACAGCCCAGGAATGCGGCCGTTGCGGAAGAGATCCACAAAGATCTGGTGGTCGGCGCGGGCCCGGGCACCATAGCTGTGCGCGAAGTCCACCAGCAGGCCGGCGAAGCCCTCCTCGTCCGCCGCGATCGCCGCGTCGATCGCCCGCTCGGTGGAGAACGGCACCAGCGAGTGGCCGCTCTCGTCGTCCGCCGCGGAGTGCATCGTCGCCGTCGCCCGGCCGAGGTCGGCGACGACCGCGGCGATCTCCTCCGGCTCGTCGATGTCGGACCAGTCCAGATCGACCGCGTACGGAGACACCTCGGCGACCAGCTGCCCGGCCCCGTCCAGCTCGGTCCAGCCGAGCCACGGGTCGGCGTGCGCCTGCAGGGCGCGCTGCGAGATGACCGTGCGGTGGCCCTCGTGCTGGAAGTACTCGCGCACGGCCGCGTCGGTGATGTGCCGGGAGACCGCGGGGGTCTGCGCCTGCTTGAGGTAGATCACCACATCGTTCTCCAGGGCGTCGCTGTTGCCCTCCAGAAGGATGTTGTACGAGGGCAGCCCGGCCGAACCGATACCGATGCCACGACGGCCGACGACATCCTTCACCCGGTAGGAGTCGGGGCGGGTCAGGCTGGACTCCGGCAGCGTCTCCAGATAGCCGTCGAAGGCGGACAGCACCTTGTAGCGCGTCGCCGCGTCCAGGTCGATCGAGCCGCCGCCCGCCGCGAACCGGCGCTCGAAGTCCCGGATCTCCGTCATCGAGTCCAGCAGCGAGAACCGGGTCAGCGACCGGGCGTCGCGCAGCGCGTCCAGCAGCGGGCCCTGCGCCGTGTCCAGCGTGAAGGGCGGTACCTCGTCGTTCTTCGCGCCCGTCGCCAGTGCGTGGATCCGCTCACGGTAGGCCGCCGCGTAGACCCGGACCAGCTCGGTGATCTGGTCGTCACCCAGTGCCTTCGCGTACCCGATCAGCGCGACGGAGGCGGCGAACCGCTTGAGGTCCCAGGTGAACGGGCCGACGTACGCCTCGTCGAAGTCGTTCACATTGAAGATCAGCCGGCCGTTGGCGTCCATGTACGTGCCGAAGTTCTCCGCGTGCAGATCGCCGTGGATCCACACCCGGCCGGTCCGCTCGTCCAGGTACGGGCCGCCGTGCCGCTCCCGCTCCAGGTCGTTGTAGAACAGGCATGCCGTGCCCCGGTAGAAGGCGAACGCCGAGCCCGCCATCTTGCGGAACTTCACCCGGAAGGCTGCCGGATCGGCGGCCAGCAGCTCCCCGAACGCGGTGTCGAAGACCTCAAGAATCTGCTCCCCGCGCTGCGCTGCGCCGGTCTGCGCTTCCGACATCTCTGGGTGCCTCCTGGTACCTGACGTGCATGACAAACGGGATGGGCTTCTCAGCCCCTTCAACGCGCGACCGTACCCGGGAGTGCCCCTCGGTTGTCACCTCGGAGACGTAGACTTCCACGCTGTCCCCCCAGTCAGTCATTGCCTGTTTCCCCGGAGGCCCGACGCCGTGACCAAGCCGCCCTTTACGCACCTTCACGTACACACCCAGTACTCGCTGCTGGACGGTGCCGCGCGGCTCAAGGACATGTTCGCTGCCTGTAACGAAATGGGCATGTCGCACATCGCGATGACGGACCACGGCAACCTGCACGGTGCCTACGACTTCTTCCACTCGGCGCAGAAGGCGGGCGTCACGCCGATCATCGGCATCGAGGCCTACGTCGCCCCCGAGTCGCGCAAGCACAAGCGGAAGATCCAGTGGGGCCAGCCGCACCAGAAGCGCGACGACGTCTCGGGTTCGGGTGGTTACACCCACAAGACGATCTGGGCGTCCAACGCGAAGGGCCTGCACAACCTCTTCAAGCTGTCCTCGGACGCGTACGCCGAGGGCTGGCTGCAGAAGTGGCCGCGCATGGACAAGGAGACCATCGCCCAGTGGTCCGAGGGCCTGATCGCGTCCACCGGCTGCCCCTCGGGCGAGGTGCAGACCCGGCTGCGGCTCGGCCAGTTCGACGAGGCGGTCCAGGCCGCCTCCGACTACAAGGACATCTTCGGCGAGGACAAGTACTTCCTGGAGCTGATGGACCACGGCATCGAGATCGAGCGCCGGGTCCGTGACGGGCTACTCGAAATCGGCAAGAAGCTGAACATCCCGCCGCTGGTGACCAACGACTCGCACTACACCTACGCGCACGAGGCCACCGCGCACGACGCCCTGCTCTGCATCCAGACCGGCAAGAACCTCTCCGACCCGGACCGCTTCCGCTTCGACGGCACCGGCTACTACCTCAAGACGACCGACGAGATGTACGCCGTCGACTCCTCCGACGCCTGGCAGGAGGGCTGCGCCAACACCCTGCTGGTCGCGCAGCAGATCGACACCACCGGCATGTTCGAGAAGCGCGACCTGATGCCGAAGTTCGACATCCCGGACGGTTTCACGGAGATCACCTGGTTCCAGGAAGAGGTCCGCGTCGGCATGAACCGGCGCTTCCCGGGAGGTGTCCCCGAGGACCGGCAGAAGCAGGTCGAGTACGAGATGGACATCATCATCCAGATGGGGTTCCCGGGATACTTCCTGGTCGTCGCCGACTTCATCATGTGGGCGAAGAACAACGGCATCGCGGTCGGCCCCGGCCGGGGCTCCGCCGCCGGTTCGATCGTGGCGTACGCGATGGGCATCACCGACCTCGACCCGATCGAGCACGGACTGATCTTCGAGCGGTTCCTCAACCCCGAGCGCGTCTCCATGCCCGACGTCGACATCGACTTCGACGAGCGTCGGCGCGTCGAAGTGATCAGGTACGTGACGGAGAAGTACGGCGCCGACAAGGTCGCCATGATCGGCACGTACGGCAAGATCAAGGCGAAGAACGCCATCAAGGACTCCGCCCGTGTCCTCGGCTACCCGTACGCGATGGGCGACCGGCTCACCAAGGCCATGCCCGCAGACGTCCTCGGCAAGGGCATCGACCTCAACGGCATCACCGACCCCAAGCACCCGCGCTACAGCGAGGCGGGCGAGATCCGGGGGATGTACGAGAACGAGCCGGACGTGAAGAAGGTCATCGACACCGCGAAGGGCGTCGAGGGCCTGGTCCGGCAGATGGGCGTGCACGCCGCAGGCGTCATCATGTCCAGCGAGCCCATCGTCGACCACGCCCCGATCTGGGTGCGGCACACCGACGGCGTCACCATCACGCAGTGGGACTACCCGCAGTGCGAGTCGCTCGGCCTGCTGAAGATGGACTTCCTGGGCCTCAGGAACCTGACCATCATGGACGACGCCGTCAAGATGGTGGAGAGCAACAAGGGCGTCAAGCTGGACCTGCTCGGCCTCCCGCTGGACGACCCGAAGACGTACGAAATGCTCTGCCGCGGTGACACGCTCGGCGTGTTCCAGTTCGACGGCGGTCCGATGCGCTCCCTGCTGCGCCAGATGCAGCCCGACAACTTCGAGGACATTTCCGCCGTCTCGGCCCTGTACCGGCCGGGCCCGATGGGCATGAACTCGCACACGAACTACGCCGAGCGCAAGAACGGCCGCCAGGAGATCACCCCGATCCACCCGGAGCTGGAGGAACCGCTCAAGGAGGTCCTCGGCCTCACCTACGGCCTGATCGTGTACCAGGAGCAGGTGCAGAAGGCCGCCCAGATCGTCGCCGGCTACTCGCTCGGCGAGGCCGACATCCTGCGCCGCGTGATGGGCAAGAAGAAGCCCGAGGAACTGGCGAAGAACTTCGTCCTCTTCGAGGCGGGCGCCAAGGAGAAGGGCTTCTCCGACGCCGCGATCAAGGCGCTGTGGGACGTGCTGGTCCCGTTCGCCGGCTACGCCTTCAACAAGGCGCACTCCTCCGCGTACGGCCTGGTCACCTACTGGACCGCGTACCTCAAGGCGAACTACCCCGCCGAGTACATGGCGGCGCTGCTGACTTCGGTCAAGGACGACAAGGACAAGTCGGCGGTCTATCTCAACGAGTGCCGTCGCATGGGCATCAAGGTGCTGCCGCCCAATGTGAACGAGTCGCTGTCGAACTTCGCCGCGCAGGGCGACGACGTGATCCTCTTCGGCCTCACGGCCGTGCGGAACGTGGGTCAGAACGTCGTCGACTCGATCATCCGGTGCCGCAAGGCGAAGGGGAAGTACAGCAGCTTCCCCGACTTCCTGGACAAGGTCGAGGCAGTCGTCTGCAACAAGCGCACCGTCGAATCGCTGATCAAGGCCGGCGCCTTCGACGAGATGGGGCACACCCGCAAGGGTCTGGTCGCCCACCACGAGCCGATGATCGACAACGTGGTGCAGGTCAAGCGCAAGGAGGCCGAGGGCCAGTTCGACCTCTTCGGCGGCATGGGCGAGGAGGAGAGCGACGAGCCGGGCTTCGGGCTCGATGTGGAGTTCTCCGACATCGAGTGGGAGAAGTCGTACCTGCTGGCCCAGGAGCGCGAGATGCTCGGCCTGTACGTCTCCGACCACCCGCTCTTCGGTCTGGAACACGTGCTGTCCGACAAGGCCGACTCCTCGATCTCCCAGCTGACCGGCGGGGAGCACTCCGACGGTGCCATCGTCACCGTCGGAGGCATCATCTCCGGCCTGCAGCGCAAGATGACCAAGCAGGGCAACGCCTGGGCCATCGCCACCGTCGAGGACCTGGCCGGATCCATCGAGTGCATGTTCTTCCCCGCCACCTACCAGCTGGTCTCCACCCAGCTCGTCGAGGACACCGTCGTCTTCGTCAAGGGACGTCTCGACAAGCGGGAGGACGTGCCCCGGCTCGTCGCCATGGAGATGCAGGTCCCCGACATCTCGTCGGCCGGCACCAACGCCCCCGTGGTCCTGACCATCCCCACGGTCAAGATCACCCCGCCGATGGTCAGCCGCCTCGGCGAGGTCCTCAGCAACCACCGGGGCGACACCGAGGTGCGGATCAGGCTCCAGGGCCCCCGCAAGACCACGGTGCTCCGGCTCGACCGGCACCGGGTGAAGCCCGACCCGGCGCTCTTCGGCGATCTGAAGGTGCTGCTCGGGCCGTCCTGCCTGGCCGGCTGAGCCGGTTCACGGCCGACGATACGAGAGGGGCGCCCCGCGAAAGCGGGAGCGCCCCTCTCGGCCACCCGGCCGGCGGCCGTGACCGGGGACCCGTCCGGTCAGTTGTGGCCGAAGCGCCGCTGGTGCTTACGGGCAACATCAGCAGGGCTGCCCTGGGCTTGCGACTGAGGCTGTATCTGCGAGTCGTAACCCGTCGACTTGGCCTCTTCCGCACCGCGCTCCGGATCCGACGCGCGGTTCTGCCGGCTGCTCTGCTTGCGGTTCTTGTTCTTGGCCATGGTGTTCCTCCTACGGGGACTCTCGGGGCCAGGACCGCGTTCAGATTCACATAGCGGGGTAAAGCGTGCATGTTGGATCATTACCGTGCGTAGTGAGGGGGTATCATGCGCCGTTTTCCGGATCCGCCACGCCGATGATCGAGTTCCGGCCGTCAACCCCTGCGCGGTCGGGCAGACTCGAAGGAAACCCTTGGCAAAGACCACACCCGAACTTCTGGAAGAGGGTGGAACGCGTGGACCGTTGCGTCGTCCTGGTGGACGCCGGCTACCTGCTGGGCGCAGCCGCGAGTCTGCTGGCCGGGGAGCCCGCCCGTTCCCGCATCACCGTCGACCACGCGGCCCTCATCCGGGGCCTGCGCGAGCTGGCAGAGGCCGATACGCGGCAGCCGCTGCTTCGGATCTACTGGTTCGACGGCGCCCCCGACCGCGTACCGCAGCCCGAGCACCGCAGACTTCGTGTGATGCCCCGGGTGACCGTCCGGCTCGGTGCTCTCACCCGCAGCGACGGGCGCTGGGCGCAGAAGGGCGTCGACGCCGCGATGCACGCCGAGCTCACCGAACTGGCCAGGAACCGGGCCTGCTCCGACGTGGTGCTGGTGACCGGTGACGGAGATCTGCTGCCCGGCCTGATGTCCGCCAAGGAACACGGCGTCGCCGTCCATCTGTGGGCCGTCCAGGCCGCCGACGGCGACTACAACCAGTCCGAGGACCTGGTCGCCGAGGCCGACGAACGAAGGGTGCTCGACCGGGCCTGGATCACCCAGGCCGTACGGGCCAAGGAGACCGGCGGTGTCTGCGCCCCGCCGCCCGCCCCCCGACCGGAGATCGCTGCGATCCTCTCCGCACCGCTGCCCGAGGCGGCCCTCGCTGCCTCCGCCGAGCGGGCATCGGAGGCCCAGGCCGCGGCCGCCGGCAATGGTGCGGTGCCGCCGCCCGAGGAGAGTTCCACCGCCGACCGGCCCGGCCACGGCGGAAGGGGCGTCCCCACACCCAAGGACCTGGCGGGCAGCCTCCGCGGCCCCGGCGCCCAGCCCACCCAGCCGTCGCCCGCCAACGCCACACTGCGCTGGTCCTCCGACAAGGGCTGGATGGAACGCGGCGGACCGCTGGGCGAGCCCGCCGAAACCGCGTCCCTCCCGACGCTGGCCCAGCTCACCAGTGCCGAGCAGCGCTGGGCGGACCGGGAGGAGGACATCACCACCGTGGGCGGCGACCCCTTCGAGGTGGGCCAGGTCTTCGCCCGGCGCTGGATGGAGCGGCTGCCGGAGACCGTCCATCTGCAGAAGCTGTCGACCATGTATCCGCGCATCCCGCACCGCATCGACGGCGAACTGCTGCGGTACGCGGCACGGTTCGGCCTGCTCGCCCACAAGGACGACCAGATCGACGAGCACGACCGCTACGCGATCCGGGCCGGATTCTGGCGGGAGATCGATGTACGGGCCGCTGCGGAACACGCCCCGGCGGTGGAGCGGACGAGCCCGTCCGGCGACTGACGGCACAACGGCCGTGCGGGCGGGCAACCCCGCCTGCGATTGCGGCGTCGGCGTCCGACCGGCATGGCCCCGGGCGCAATACGGGGCATCCGACCCCGTACTCTCGTACCTCGTGAGTACGGGCACAGCACAGGCGCAGACGGCGACCGGGACCGTGTGCGCGGTGCGTGATCTGGTCAAGACCTATCCCGCCGCCCGCGGCCGCCGCGGTGCACCCGCCACACCTGAGGTGCGCGCCACCGACGGGATCAGCCTGGATGTGCGGCGCGGCGAGATCTTCGGCCTCCTCGGCCCCAACGGCGCCGGAAAGTCCACCCTGGTGCGGCAGCTCACCGGGCTGATGAGGCCCGACTCCGGCAGTGTCACCATGCTGGGCCACGACCTCGTACGCCATCCCGAGCGGGCCTCCCGGCTGATCGGATACCTCGGGCAGGAGTCCACCGCCCTCGACGAGCTGACCGTGTCGCTCGCCGCCGAGACCACCGGACGGCTGCGCGGCCTCGCGGTGCGGGACGCCCGCTCCGAGCGCGACGACGTGCTCGACGAACTCGGCCTCACCGAGATCGCGGGACGCCCCCTGAAGAAGCTCTCCGGCGGACAGCGGCGGCTCGCCTGCTTCGCGGCCGCGCTGGTCGGCGAGCGGCCGGTGCTGGTGCTGGACGAGCCGACGACCGGCATGGACCCCGTCGCGAGGCGCGCCGTCTGGGCCGCCGTCGACCGGCGCCGGGCCGAACGCGGCACGACGGTGCTGCTCGTCACCCACAACGTCATCGAGGCCGAGACGGTTCTCGACCGGGTCGCCGTGATCGAACGCGGCCAGGTCATCGCCTGCGACACGCCGACCGGGCTCAAGGAACGTGTCGCCGGCGAGGTCCGGGTCGAGCTGGTGTGGCGCGAACAGGCGCCCCTGGACGTGCCCGAAGTGGCCGCGCTGCGCGGCTCGGCCCAGGAGTCCGGGCGGCGCTGGGTGCTGAGGCTCGGTCCCGACGAGGCGCGGGCGGCGGTCGCCACCGTGACCGGTGGCGCGGCCTTTGCCGCACTCGACGACTTCACGCTGGCGACGCCCAGCCTGGAGGACGTCTATCTCGCGCTCGGCGGAGACGCGACCAAGGGGCTGGTGAAGTCATGACCGGCGCGGGCGGGGCGACCGGATGCGCATGCGTGGCCGGGCAGGTAGCGAACAGGAGCAGCGCCAGGTGACGAGCATCGTTCCCGCGCAGGCGGTGACCGGACCCGTCCGGACCGCCGATGACGGCCGTGCCGGCCAGGAAGAGGCAGCTCCCGCGCCGCTCGCGCCAGGGGCCCGGCTGTTCCCCTCGCTCGCGGCCGTCTACCGTGCCCAGCTGTCCAGGGCCAGGGTCGCCCGTATCCCGCTGCTCTTCGTCGCGACCTTCCAGTCCGTCGGGATCATGGTGCTGATGCGCGGGGTCGTCGACGGCGGCTCCGAGGCGCGCGCCGTCGTCGCCGGATCCAGCGTCCTCGTGGTGGCCTTCGTCGCGCTCAACCTGCTCGCCCAGTACTTCGGGCAGCTGCGGGCCGGCGGCGGACTCGACCACTACGCCACCCTGCCGGTGCCGCCCGCCGCGGTGGTGCTCGGTGCGGCCGGGGCATACGCCTCCTTCACCGTGCCCGGCACGATCGTCACGGCCGTGGCGGGGAGCGTGCTGTTCGGACTGCCGCTGACGCATCTGTGGGTGCTCGTCGCCGTCATCCCGCTCTCCGGGGCGGCGCTCTCCGGGCTCGGTGCCGCGATGGGGCTGCTCGCGCCCCGGCAGGAGCTGGCCACGCTGCTCGGGCAGCTGGGCATGTCGGCGGCGCTGCTGCTCGGCGTCCTTCCGGCCGACCGGCTGCCCGGGCCGATCGGCTGGGCCCGCGATCTGCTGCCCTCCACGTACGGTGTAGAGGCGCTTTCCCGGTCCTTCGACACCCACCCCGACTGGGCGGTCGTCGCCCTGGATCTCGCGGTCTGCGCCGTCGTCGGCGTCCTCTCGCTGGCTGCGGCCACCTGGGCGTACCGCAGGGCAGCGGTCCGGTGAGGCGCGGCACAGGGACGCCTGGCACGATGGCAAGGTGACCGCACCTCTGACGCCGCCTCACCAGCCCTCGTCCAACGACCCCTGGCAGACCCCGCCGAAATGGGGTGGTCAGGGTGGGCCCGGTCGTCCCGGCGGCCCGGGTGCCGCCCACTCCGGCGCCCTGCTGGAGTCGCAGGAGGAGCGGAATCTCCGGTCGGATCTGCTGCGTGCCGCTGTTGTCACCGTTCTCGTGACCGTCCTCGGCATCGGGCTCGGACTCCTCTGGCTGTGGCTGGCGCCGCGGGTTCCGCTGATCTCCGACAGCACGGCCGTCTTCCTCAGTGACAGTGAGGGCGAGGAGGCGATCGGCGCCGACGGTACGTTCGTGCTGCTGGCGCTGGCCTTCGGTGCGCTCTCCGCGGCGCTGGTCTTCTTGTTCCAGCGGCGTGGCGGAATCGCCCTGGTGGTGGGGCTCGCGCTGGGCGGGCTGCTCGGTTCGCTGCTGGCCTGGCGGCTGGGGGTGTGGCTCGGGCCGGACCAGGACGTGGTCGCGCACGCGCGAGCGGTCGGCAAGGGTGTGGTCTTCGATGCGCCGCTTCAGCTGCGGGCGAAGGCGGCGTTGCTGGCGTGGCCGCTGGGGGCGATGGCGGTTCATCTCGGGTTGACGGCGTGGTTCGGGCCGCGGGATCCGGAGCCGGAGTGGGGTGTGTTTCCGGGGTGGGCCGCGGGTGGGCCTGTACCGGGGGCGGGGCCGTCGCCCGCGGGTGGGGGTGTGCCGCCTGTGCCGCCGACTGAGTCTTAGACCGACCGGCACATGGGGGGCGGCGTCGCGGGGCTGGGCACGCACTCCCCCAAGGCATTAAGGGCCAGGGGGGACCCCCTCCGGCGTTGTCGTCAGTCGACAACCCCCCCCCCATAGCCCTGAAGGCATGGGGCCCCCTTCGCGTTGCCTCCCTCCGCCGCCTTGCAGCTGCACGCACCCAGCCCCGCTCCTTCTCCCACCCCCATGTGCCGGTCGGTCTTAGACAGGGTGCGGAGCGCGGGGTGCCGGTGAGGGGTGGGCCGCTGCGCGGGGCTTGTCCCCTGCCCGCCCCTTTCCGGACCGGGGCTCCGCCCCGGACGCCGGTCCTCAAACGCCGGACGGGCTGAAAGCGTCCTCCAGCGCCGGGCAGGCTGAACGGCACCCGCAAGCGCCGGGCCGAGAAGTGCCCAGGGCGGCTACTCCCGGCCGATCTCCGCGAACACCGCCCCCGTCAGGGACGCCAGATCCGTGGGGGCGAGTTCGACCTCCAGGCCGCGGCGGCCCGCCGAGACGCAGATTGTTTCGTGGGACTGTGCCGACGCGTCCAGCACCGTAGGCAGCCGCTTCCGCTGGCCCAGGGGGGAGATGCCGCCCCGTACGTAGCCGGTGGTGCGTTCTGCGGCTGTCGGGTCGGCCATCGCGGCTCGTTTGCCGCCCACCGCGGAGGCCAGGGCCTTGAGATCCAGGGAGCCGGCCACCGGGACGACCGCCACGGTGAGTGTGCCGTCGACGTCCGCGACCAGGGTCTTGAAGACCCGGTCGGGGGAGACGCCCAGTGCCTCGGCCGCCTCCTCGCCGTAGGAGGCCGACGCCGGGTCGTGGTCGTAGGAGTGGACGGTGAACGCCGTGCCGGCCGCGGTCAGTGCGACCGTTGCCGGGGTGCCGCCGGACTGCTGCTGCTTCTTCGGCTTCTTCGCCACGGGGGAGGGTCCTCGGGTCGGTCGGTCGTCAGTCAGTTGGGGTGGGTCGGCGCACGCGTCAGGTCCACCGCGGGCAGGGACGGCAGATGCCGGATGACGGCGGTCTCGGAGCGCAGCAGCGTCAGTTCCTCGCGCAGCCGGGTCGCGGTGTCGGGTGCCTGGAGCAGCCGCTGCTTGCACGGGATGTCGAATACGGCCGCCGCCGCGACCAGGTAGGAGACGACGGAGGGGTCGTCGGGCAGGTCCGCCCCCGTCGTCAGGGAGCGTTCGCTCGCCCCGGCCAGTCGCTTCTGGTAGCTGCGGAAGGCCCGCAGGACACCCTCGGCGAGTGCGCCGGCCTCCTCGCCGGGTTTCTCGTCCAGTTCTTCGAGTTCGGCCGTCAGATAGGGGCCGCTCGCGTCGACGGAGAGCAGCTTGACCCGGGTGGTGCCGGTCGCGAGGACCTCGAAGCTGCCGTCCGGCCGTTCCCGGATCTTCGCCGCGTCGGCGATGCAGCCGACCCGGTGGAAGGTCTGGATCGGGTCGGGGCCGAAGCCGTCCGCGGGACCGCGCTCGGCGGGGGTGCTCACCGCCTTGGGCATTCCGGCGGCCGTCGGGGCGACCTCGCGGCCGTCGCGGATCGCGACCACGGCGAAGCGGCGGGGTTCGTCGTCGTCGGTCTTCAGCAGCTCGCGCATCATGGCGCGATAACGCTCTTCGAAGACGTTCAGCGGCAGCACGAGGCCGGGGAACAGCACCGCGTTCAGCGGGAACAGAGGCAGGCGAGCGGTGGTCACAACGGTCAAGCGTAATGGCCGCGGGGCCGACCTCGGTCGGCCCGGCCCGACAAGGGCGTCGCACAGGCCACCCGGAGCCGCGCCTCGTCCCTCGCGTCGAGGAACCGGCCCAGCGGATCGTCGGAGACCGACGACCACGGGAACGACGCAGCATGGAGTCCGATCTGCCGGAACTGTTCCAGCGCCTCGCCCCAGCGGCCCCGCGCGACCAGCACGTACGCCAGCAGGTTGCGGACCTCGGCGGGCCAGGGATCGCCGGGCGCGAACGAGGCGGACAGCGTGATCGTCAGATCCACTGCCGCGTCGATCCGTTCCTCCTGCACCGAGGTGGTCCGTACGTCCGGCCCCTCGATCAGCAGGGCGAAGGCGGCCCGCAGCGGCAGCGCCTGCACCAGTGAGCTGGGCAGCGAGTCCTCGGCGGCCCGCTCGGCGAAGTCGAAGCACTCGCGGTGCGAGCCGTACCAGGCGGCGGAGAGATACCGCAGCGCCGCGACATGGCAGCCGTAGTGGTGCGAGGAGCGCTGGATCGCCTGCTCCCACAGCGCCTCGAACATGGTGTGCGTGGCATGGGTGCCGCGCGCATGGTCGAGCGCGAGCCGCCACGGCACCGGGTCGCGGGGGTCGCTCTCGGCCGCCGCGGTGATCAGCGGTCCCACCTCGCGCAGCTGCTCTGCCCGGACGGGCGACTCCCAGGCCCGGCGGACCGCCAGCTCGGCCTTGACGAGCAGCGCGTCCGGGTCGTGCGGTGCGGCGGCGAGCCAGTCGGTCAGCCATCTGTCGCGGTTGCGGGCGAACGTGGCGAGCCGGCTGAGGTAGCGGTCCCGGTCCTCCCACTCGGCGCCGTCCCGGGTGGTGGCGAGGAGTTTCGCGGCCGGTTCGTACTCCCCGAGGGCGGCGGCGACAAGCGCCGGGGAGAGCCGTTCGTCGGGGGCGTCGAGCAGCACCGCGTCGTCCGCGGGCAGTCCGGCGGACCCCTGGGGGGAGTGCCGGATCATGCGCGCGGTACGGAGCAGAGCGCGAAGGAATGACATGGTGCAGGCCATTGAAAAGCGCTGGTCGGGACGGCGCCAGGGGGGCGCTGTGAAGCTTTGGTGCCGACTGCATGGGTTGTATCGGGCTGGGTCAATAAAAAGTAAAGGAAAGCGGGGGATCTGGCTTGTTTTCACTGATCCGGCCATCGGTCTCCGACACTTCGGCCGTGGCTCGGTAGATCGTTCGACCACGGCCTCCGGCCTGCGACGGCCACTGCGCAGAAGGGCTTCGGCCGGTCGGACGGTCGGTCGTCCGGCCGGCCGAAGCCGGATTCCGGTCAGCCCCGGCGCAGCAGCCGTGAGGCGCCTGCCGCGACCGTCGTGGCCAGTATCCAACCCAGCAGGACGAGCACGGCCGCCGCCCACTGCCAGCCGCCCTCCATACGCCAGTAACCGTCCTGGCCGAGGTTGATGACCGGCACCAGCAGATCGAGTGCATAGAGCGCCGGATTCCACTGCGGATGCTCATCCTGTTTGATCGCCGCCGGGACGTGCTGGGAGAAGGCCACCGCACCCGCCGCCCACAGCACCGCCATCCACACCGCGGCCCGCCCCGGCCGGTAGCCGTACGCCACCGTCCAGTCCTGGAGGAAGCCCCAGAGCTTTGCGGCGGGCGGCAGCGTCTCGCGGCGCCGCCGCTGCTTGGCCAGCAGCACCTCGCGGGCGTCCGCGTCCTCCCCGCAGTTGCGCAGCACCGTGGCGAGGCGTTCGTACGGCTCCGGTACGTACTCCGGGGTCGCCGCCGCCACCCACTCCAGGCGCCGGGAGAGCGGGAAGTGCCCGTACGGGACGAGGTTCTCGTACACGAAACCGCCCATCGCCAGACCGCCGGGCCCCGGCCAGCTGGTCGACACATCGATCAGCGTGACGACCTTCGCGCCGTTCAGCACGACCCGGCCCTCCTCCGGCTGTTCCGCGTTGAACCGCAGCTCCGGGGTGACGATCCGGCGCAGCGACAGCTCCTCGTGCCTGGCCAGTACGAACCGCGCCTTGTGCAGATCGACCGCGTCGCCGAACCGTCCGTCGTCCAGGCGCACCCCGCCGCGGCACTCGAAGATCTGCGAACGCGTACCGCGCGCCGGGGTCGGCGCCATGACGATGCCGTACGGGGGAGTGGTGCCCTGGTTCCCGGTGTCGATGCTCACCCACGCCTCGCTCATGTACAGCGTCCGCTCCACGGTCAGCTGAGGGGCGTTCAGTGCGCGCCGTCCCTCCCTGCCCCGCAGTCGGCTGCCGCGCAGACTCAGCGAGCCGCCGACCTTCGCCCCGCGCAGGCTCAGCTCGCCGCGCGCCTCGACCATCTCCGCCTGCAGGTCCTGGGCGACCGCCAGCCCGTCACCGGCCAGGGCCCGCCCGTTGCGGTCGGGGCCGATCTCGATCTGGTTGATCAGCAGATCGGTGCCGATCTGTGCGTCGGTGAGCCGGATCCCGCGCTTGATGCGGCAGCGCGGCAGATGCAGATCGCCCTCGGTGCGCAGCCGGGCCGCCTCCAGCCGCGGCATCGCGCAGCCGACCATCCGCAACGTCGTGAAATGGCATTCCGGCAGCGCCACCTCGCTCTCGAAGCGGCAGCCGGTCAGCTCGACGTACGGCGCGACGCGCCCGCCCGCGAGATCCAGCGTCCCGGTGATCCGTACGCCCCGGAGCTTCAGCGCCGCGACCCGGCCGGGCCGCGGCGGTGGCCCGGACAGCAGCAGCCGGGCGACGACGCGCCCGTCCACACTGCGCTCCGGTCCCCAGGTGCGCGGCGCGAACGGATCGTCCCGCGCCGGGTCGCGGGCGCGCAGATCGTAGGTGCTGCCGTTCCGGAACGCCTGCCACATGCCCAGTTCGGCCGCGCTGAGACCGTCCGGAAAATCGCCGTCGTGCGGTTCGGTCACGGGTGCCCCTTCCGCTCGGAGCTGTTCTTCCCTCTGTGTGACGAAGTGAACGCTATTGGTCAGCAGTGACGTCCGGGACATGTATCAGCCAGTGATACGGGCGACCGGACGCCGGAGGCGGTCTGCGAGAATTGCGGTGTGATCTCTCGAATCGATCTGCGCGGCAACGCCCTCCCCGAGGGTGGAGCCCTGCGCGACCTGCTGCCCCGTGCCGAGTTCGACGTGGAAGCCGCCCTGGAGACGGTGCGGCCCATCTGCGAGGACGTACGCCATCGTGGCTCGGCGGCAGTGATCGAGTGGGGGGAGAAATTCGACGGCGTACGGATCGACTCGATCCGCGTCCCGGCCTCGGCGATCGCCGAGGCGCTGGAGCGGCTCGACCGTGCCGTACGGGCCGCCCTGGAGGAGTCGATCCGCCGCGCCCGCCTCGTCCACCGCGAGCAGCGCCGCACCACGCACACCACCCAGGTCGTCCCCGGCGGCACCGTCACCGAGAAGTGGGTGCCGGTCGAGCGCGTCGGGCTGTACGTACCGGGCGGGCGCTCCGTCTACCCGTCCTCCGTCGTCATGAACGTCGTACCGGCCCAGGAGGCGGGCGTCGAGGGCATCGCCGTCGCATCCCCGCCGCAGAAGGACTTCGACGGTCTGCCGCACCCGACGATCCTCGCCGCCTGCGCCCTGCTCGGCGTCGACGAGGTGTACGCGGCCGGCGGCGCCCAGGCCGTCGCGATGTTCGCGTACGGAACGGCCGAATGTCTTCCGGTGAACCTCGTCACCGGCCCCGGCAACATCTATGTCGCCGCCGCCAAGCGCCTCCTCAAGGGCCGGATCGGCATCGACGCCGAGGCGGGCCCCACCGAGATCGCGATCCTCGCCGACTCCACCGCCGACCCGGTGCACGTCGCCGCCGACCTGATCAGCCAGGCCGAACACGACCCGATGGCCGCCGCCGTCCTCGTCACCGACTCCGAGGAACTGGCCGCAGCCACCGAGGCCGAGCTGAAGCCGCAGGTCGCCGCGACGAAGCACGTCACCGACCGGATCGAGCCCGCACTGGCCGGCCGCCAGTCCGCGATCGTCCTGGTCAACGACCTGGAGGACGGCCTCAAGGTCGTCGACGCGTACGCCGCCGAGCACCTGGAGATCCAGACCGCCGACGCCGCCGCGCTCGCCGACCGGGTCCGCAACGCCGGGGCGGTCTTCGTCGGCCCGTGGGCCCCGGTCTCGCTCGGCGACTACTGCGCCGGCTCCAACCACGTCCTGCCGACCGGCGGCTGCGCCTGCCACTCCTCGGGCCTGTCCGTGCAGTCCTTCCTGCGCGGCATCCACATCGTCGACTACACGCGCGATGCGCTCGCCGAGGTCACCCACCATGTCGTGACCCTCGCCGAGGCGGAGGACCTCCCCGCCCACGGCGCCGCGCTCAAGGCCAGGTTCGGCGGAGAGGTTCCGCAACAGTGACGCACAGCAACACCACCCGCATGGACGATCTCCCGATCCGCGACGAACTGCGCGGCAAGTCCCCGTACGGCGCGCCGCAGCTCGACGTACCCGTGCGGCTGAACACCAACGAGAACCCGTACCCGCTGCCCGAGGCGCTCGTCGACCGGATCGCCGAGCGCGTCCGCGAGGCCGCCCGCGACCTCAACCGCTACCCCGACCGGGACGCCGTCGAGCTCCGTACGGAGCTGGCCCGCTACCTGAGCCGCACCGCCGGGCACGAGGTCGGCCTCGCCAACGTCTGGGCGGCCAACGGTTCCAACGAGGTGCTTCAGCAGTTGCTGCAGACCTTCGGCGGCCCGGGGCGCACCGCGATCGGCTTCGAGCCCTCGTACTCCATGCACGCCCTCATCGCCCGCGGCACCGGCACCGGCTGGATCTCCGGACCGCGCAACGAGGACTTCACCATCGACGTCGAGGCCGCCCGGAAGACCATCGCCGAGCACCGGCCCGACGTCGTCTTCATCACCTCGCCCAACAACCCCACCGGCACCGCCGTCGACGCCGAGACCGTACTCGCGCTGTACGAGGCCGCCCAGGCGGCCAAGCCGTCGATGGCCGTCGTCGACGAGGCGTACGGCGAGTTCAGCCACCACGCCTCGCTGCTCCCGCTGATCGAGGGCCGGCCGAACATGGTGCTCTCGCGCACCATGTCGAAGGCGTTCGGCGCCGCCGGACTGCGCCTCGGCTACCTCGCCGCCGACCCGGCCGTCGTCGACGCGGTCCAGCTGGTGCGACTGCCGTACCACCTGTCCTCCATCACCCAGGCCACCGCGCTCGCCGCCCTGGAGCACACGGATACGCTGCTCGGATACGTCGCGCAGCTCAAGAGCGAGCGCGACCGGATCGTCACCCGGCTGCGCGCTCTCGGCTACGACGTCACCGACTCGGACGCCAACTTCGTCCAGTTCGGCCGCTTCGCCGACAGCCACACCGCCTGGCAGCAGATTCTCGACCGGGGCGTCCTGGTCCGGGACAACGGCGTACCTGGATGGCTGCGGGTCTCCGCGGGCACCCCGGCAGAGAATGACGCGTTCCTCGATGCGGTACGCACGCTTGTAAATGAGATCGCCAAGAAGGAGCACGACGCATGACTCGCGCGGCCCGTGTAGGAAGAGTCGAACGCACCACCAAGGAAACCTCGGTACTCGTCGAGATCAACCTCGACGGCACCGGCAAGGTCGAGGTGTCGACCGGGGTCGGTTTCTACGACCACATGCTCGACCAGCTCGGCCGGCACGGACTCTTCGACCTCACCGTCAAGACCGACGGCGACCTGCACATCGACTCGCATCACACCATCGAGGACACCGCCCTCGCCCTGGGTGCCGCGTTCAAGCAGGCCCTCGGCGACAAGGTCGGCATCTACCGATTCGGCAACTGCACCGTCCCGCTGGACGAGTCGCTCGCCCAGGTCACCGTCGACCTGTCCGGCCGCCCGTACCTCGTGCACACCGAGCCCGAGAACATGGCGCCCATGATCGGCGAGTACGACACGACGATGACCCGGCACATACTGGAGTCCTTCGTCGCCCAGGCGCAGATCGCCCTGCACGTCCACGTGCCGTACGGGCGCAATGCCCACCACATCGTGGAGTGCCAGTTCAAGGCGCTCGCCCGCGCCCTGCGGTACGCCAGTGAGCACGATCCGCGTGCTGCCGGAATTCTTCCCTCCACGAAGGGCGCGCTGTGACCGGCCTCAACACCATCCTGATCCTGGTCGGCCTGTTCCTGGCCGGCGGGGTCTACTCCTTCTCGAAGCAGAAGATGCCCAAGGGCGTCATCGTCCTGCTCGGGCTCGCGTCCGTGATGTGCCTGGTGGCAGGCGTCATGCGGATCCAGGGACTCTGGGACTGAGGTACGACTTGTGAGCGACAAGAAGAAGAGCGACAAGAAGAAGGTCGTCGTCTTCGACTACGGCTTCGGCAATGTCCGGTCCGCCGAGCGGGCCCTCGCCCACGTCGGCGCGGATGTCGAGATCACCCGCGACTACGAGAAGGCGATGAACGCCGACGGGCTGCTGGTGCCCGGCGTCGGTGCGTTCTCCGCCTGCATGGAGGGGCTGAAGAAGGCCCGCGGGGAATGGATCATCGGCCGCAGGCTCTCCGGCGGCCGCCCCGTCATGGGCATCTGCGTCGGTATGCAGATCCTCTTCGAGCGCGGCATCGAGCACGGTGTGGAGACGCAGGGGCTGGACGAATGGCCCGGCACCGTCGCCCCGCTGAAGGCCCCGATCGTCCCGCACATGGGCTGGAACACCGTGCGGTCCCCCGAGGACTCCCAGCTCTTCGCAGGTCTCGACCCCGAGGCCCGGTTCTACTTCGTGCACTCCTACGCCGTGCACGACTGGAGCCTGGAGGTCACCAACGCCAAGATCCGCGCGCCCCGGGTCACCTGGGCCACCCACGGCGAGCCGTTCGTCGCGGCCGTGGAGAACGGCGCCCTGTGGGCCACCCAGTTCCACCCCGAGAAGTCCGGCGATGCCGGCGCCCAGCTGCTGACCAACTGGATCGAGACGCTGTAATGCCGAAGCTTGAACTCCTCCCCGCCGTCGACGTCCGCGACGGCCAGGCCGTCCGCCTCGTCCACGGCGAGTCCGGCTCCGAGACCTCCTACGGTGACCCCCTGCAGGCCGCCCTCGCCTGGCAGCAGGCGGGCGCCGAATGGCTGCATCTGGTCGACCTGGACGCCGCGTTCGGCACCGGCGACAACCGGGCGCAGATCGCCGAGGTCGCCCGCTCCATGGACATCAAGGTCGAGCTCTCCGGCGGCATCCGCGACGACGCCTCGCTCGCCGCGGCCCTCGCCACCGGCTGCACCCGGGTCAACCTCGGCACCGCCGCCCTGGAGACCCCTCAGTGGGTGGCCAAGGTCATCGCCGAACACGGTGACAAGATCGCCGTCGGCCTCGACGTCCGCGGCACGACACTGCGCGGCCGCGGCTGGACCCGCGACGGCGGTGACCTCTACGAGACGCTCGCCCGTCTCGACTCCGAGGGCTGCGCCCGCTACGTCGTCACCGACATCGCCAAGGACGGTACGCTCCAGGGCCCCAACCTGGAGCTCCTGAAGAACGTCTGCGCCGCCACGGACAAGCCCGTCGTCGCCTCCGGCGGTGTCTCCTCGCTGGACGACCTGCGGGCCATCTCCTCGCTCGTCCCCAACGGCGTCGAGGGCGCGATCGTCGGCAAGGCGCTGTACGCGAAGGCGTTCACCCTCGAAGAAGCACTGCAGGTGGTCTCCGGATGACCGACTCCGTCAACCGCATCTCCTCCGGCGCCCCCTGGGAGGACAAGTTCGGCTACTCCCGCGCGGTCGAGCTGCCGAACGGCCTCGTCCTGGTCGCCGGCTGCACGTCGGTGGAGAACGGGCAGATCTCCGCGGGCGGCCCGTACGAGCAGACCGTCACCTCCTTCAAGGTCGCCTTCGACGCCCTGAAGCAGCTCGGTCTGGGCCGCGAGGACGTCGTCCGCACCCGGATGTACATCACGCACGCCCGGGACGTGGACGAGGTCGGCCGCGCCCACAAGGAGCTCTTCGACGACGTCCGCCCCGCCGCGTCGATGATCATCGTGTCCGGGTTCGTGGACCCGAGCCTGGTCGTCGAGGTCGAGGTCGAGGCATACCGGGCAGGTGCGCGATGACCCTCGCGGTACGCGTCATTCCGTGCCTGGACGTCGACAACGGCCGGGTCGTCAAGGGCGTCAACTTCCAGAACCTGCGCGATGCGGGCGACCCCGTCGAGATGGCGAAGCTGTACGACGCCGAGGGCGCCGACGAGCTGACCTTCCTGGACATCACCGCGTCCAGCGGCGACCGGGAGACCACCTACGACGTGGTGCGCCGCACCGCCGAGCAGGTCTTCATCCCGCTCACGGTCGGCGGCGGCGTCCGTACCGCCGACGATGTCGACAAGCTGCTGCGGGCCGGTGCGGACAAGGTCGGCGTCAACACCGCGGCCATCGCCCGCCCGGACCTCATCCGGGAGATCGCCGAGCGCTTCGGCCGCCAGGTCCTGGTGCTCTCCGTGGACGCCCGGCGCACACCCGCGGGCAACTTCGAGGTCACCACGCACGGCGGCCGCAGGGGCACCGGCATGGACGCCGTCGAATGGGCGCACCGGGCCGCCGAGCTGGGCGCGGGCGAGATCCTGCTCAACTCGATGGACGCGGACGGCACCAAGGACGGCTACGACACCGAGATGATCGCGGCGGTACGGGAGCACGTGACCGTCCCCGTCATCGCCTCCGGCGGCGCGGGCCGGCTCGCAGACTTCGCACCCGCCATCGCGGCGGGCGCCGACGCGGTGCTCGCCGCGTCCGTCTTCCACTTCGGTGATCTGCGGATCTCCGAGGTCAAGGGCGCGCTCAGGGAGGCCGGACACCCGGTCCGCTGACCGCAGCACTCATCGATCGCCGGACGGAGCCGATTTTTCGGCTCCGTCCGGCGATCGGCGTTCCGAGGGCAGTCGCGTCGCATCTCCGGTCGCGGCAACACCCCACCCAAAAGCGCCCCGGATCACCGCCGCCGGACAGCTGGCCCGCCCCCCATCCACCGGTCGGTCCTACATCCCCAGCTCCGCCGTGTGCAGCCGGGCCACCGCCTCCTTGTCGCCCACGAGGTCCACCGTCGCCGCGTCCTGCCGGCCGAACGCGAAGAGCAGCAGCTCGCCCGGCTCGCCGGTGACCGTCACCACCGGGGTGCCCTTGTGCGCCACCGCCGTCTGGCCGTCCGGGCGTCGCAGCACCAGTCCCACCGGGGATTTGCGGCCCAGCAGCCGGGCCGTCTTCTCGGCGCGCGACCAGAGCACATCGGCGAAGACCGGGTCCAGCTCGCGCCGCGACCAGTCCGGCTGGGCCCGGCGCACATCCTCCGCGTGGATGTAGAACTCGATGGTGTTGGCGGCCTCGTCGACCTGCTTCACGGCGTACGGGGAGAACCTCGGCGGTCCCGTACGGATCAGCTGGATCAGCTCCTCGTACGGCTTCGAGGCGAATTCGGCCTGCACCCGCTCAAGGCGGTTCTTGAGCGCGCCCAGCAGAATCCCGCCCGCCGCGTCCGGCCGGCGCTCGCGGACCACCACATGGGCGGCCAGGTCCCGGGCCGTCCAGCCGTGGCACAGGGTCGGGGCTTCCGGTCCCGCCGCCTCCAACAGGTCGGCGAGCAGAAGTCGTTCACGCTTCGCATGGGTCGACATGCTCGCCAGCGTACGACCGCCGCACGCGGTCCGCCCAGTGGACGCTGCACAGAGCCGCTCCCGCGGCCACGGCACAATGGGCGCATGACCAGCGCGACCACGCCCAGCACTCCGCCGCCGTCCGGCAACCTCGACCCGGCCATCGCCGCCCGCCTCAAGCGCGGTGCCGACGGCCTCGTCCCGGCGATCGCCCAGCAGTACGACACCGGTGAGGTGCTGATGCTCGGCTGGATGGACGACGAGGCCCTGCACCGCACCCTCACCACCGGCCGCTGCACCTACTGGTCCCGCAGCCGTCAGGAGTACTGGGTCAAGGGCGACACCTCGGGCCACATCCAGCAGGTCAAGTCCGTCGCCCTCGACTGCGACGCCGACACCGTCCTGGTCAAGGTCGACCAGACGGGTGCCGCCTGCCACACCGGCGACCGCACCTGCTTCGACGCAGACGTCCTCCCGCTCGCTCAGTAGGGTCAGCCGTCATGGATCTCGATACCTTCCGCAAGCTGGCCGTCGACCGGCGCGTCATCCCCGTCAGCCGCCGGCTCCTCGCAGACGGCGACACCCCGGTCGGGCTCTACCGCAAACTCGCGGGCGAGCGCACCGGCACCTTCCTCCTCGAATCCGCGGAGAACGGCCGCACCTGGTCGCGCTACTCCTTCATCGGGGTACGCAGCGCCGCCACCCTCACCGCACGCGACGGACAGGCCCTCTGGCTGGGCACCCCGCCCGTCGGCGTCCCCGTCGACGGGGACCCGCTGCTGGCCCTGCGCGCCACCATCGAGACCCTGCACACCCCCCATGACCTGGTCGTCGACGACGGGCTGCCCCCGTTCACCGGCGGCATGGTCGGCTACCTGGGTTACGACATCGTGCGCCGCCTGGAGAAGATCGGCGACAGCGTCGAGGACGACCTCCACGTTCCCGAGCTGACCATGCTGCTCACCTCGGACCTGGCCGTACTCGACCACTGGGACGGCAGCGTCCTGCTGATCGCCAACGCGATCAACCACAACGACCTCGCGACCGGCGTCGACGAGGCGTACGCGGACGCCGTCGCCCGTCTCGACGCCATGGAGCGGGACCTCTCGCGCCCCGTCGAGAACGCCCCCGCGGCTCTCCCGCCGTCCGAGCTCCCCCCGTACACCGCTCTGTGGGGCGGCAAGGCGTACCAGGACGCCGTCGAGGACGTGAAGGAACGCATCAGGGCCGGCGAGGCCTTCCAGGTCGTCCCCTCCCAGCGCTTCGAAACCCCGTGCACGGCAAGCGCGTTGGACGTCTACCGGGTGCTGCGCGCCACCAACCCGTCGCCGTACATGTACCTCTTCCGCTTCGACGGCTTCGACGTCGCGGGCTCCAGCCCGGAAGCCCTCGTCAAGGTCGAGGACGGACGCGCCATGGTCCACCCGATCGCCGGCACCAGGCACCGCGGCGCCACCCCGCAGGAGGACCAGGCGCTCGCCGACGAACTCCTCGCCGACCCGAAGGAACGCGCCGAGCATCTGATGCTCGTCGACCTCGGCCGCAACGACCTGGGGCGGGTCTGCGAACCCGGCAGCGTCGAGGTCGTCGACTTCATGTCGATCGAGCGGTACTCGCACGTGATGCACATCGTCTCCACCGTCACCGGCCGCGTCGCCGAGGGCCGCACCGCCTTCGACGTCCTCACCGCGTGCTTCCCCGCGGGCACCCTCTCCGGCGCTCCCAAGCCCCGCGCGATGCAGATCATCGAGGAGCTCGAACCGACCCGCCGCGGACTGTACGGAGGCTGCGTCGGCTACCTCGACTTCGCCGGGGACTCCGACACCGCCATCGCGATCCGGACCGCCCTGCTCCGCGACGGCACGGCGTATGTCCAGGCCGGAGCAGGTGTCGTCGCCGACTCCGACCCGGTCGCCGAGGACACCGAGTGCCGCAACAAGGCCGCCGCGGTGCTCCGCGCGGTGCATACGGCCAACCGGCTCCACGGAGCATGAGGCGGTAAGGGATAGTGGAGGACGTGAGTGCTGTCCCCGTACCCCAGCCCCGTGCCCGAGCCGCCACCGCGTCCGACGCCGCGGGAAGCCGCCGCAGCCTGGCCGTCGGTCTGCTCCTCGGGGCGGCCGGCGCCACCGTCGTCCTGCTCGCCTCCGGCCAGACGTGGGCCGAGGGCCGGGCGGCCGTCGGTGGCGGCACCCTGCCACTGACCGCCGACGGCCAGGACGTCACCGGTCTCCCGGCGGCCCTCGCCGTAGTCGGCCTGGCCGCCCTCGTCGCCGTCTTCGCCGTCCGCAGCGGCGCACGGCTGATCGTCGCCGGGCTCCTCGCCCTCAGCGGCCTCGGTGCCGGACTGAGCGCCTACCTGGGCGCCTTTGACAGCTCGGCGCTCGACGAGAAGGCCGCGCAGACCACCGGCGACGCCTCGGCGACCATCGAGGCGCTCAGCCACACCGCGTGGCCCTACGTCACCGCAGCCGGCGGCCTGCTGATCCTGCTCGCCGGGCTGCTCGCCCTGCGGTACGGGAAGCTCTGGCCCACCATGTCGGGACGGTACGAACGGGACGGCACCCCCCGCCCCCGCAAAGCCGCCCGCACCGTCCCGGACCCGGACCGGCCCGAGGACCTGTGGAAGGCCCTGGACCGCGGCGAGGACCCGACGCGCGAGGCATGACCCCCCCACCTCACGTCCTACCCGCACGTACGGGACAATGAGGTCGAGCTTTCTGCACAGCGGCACCAACAGCGGCACCAACTTTGCGTACAGCGATACCAACAGCGCATCACCAACAAGGAGCAACTCATGGCGGGCAGCAGCCACGGACACACCCCGGCCGCCTGGACCGGTGTCATCATCTCCTTCTTCGGCTTCTGCGCCGGAGGTGTCTTCATGGTCGCGGCCAACCCGATCGGCTTCTGGGCCAGTATCGCCGTCATCTTCCTCGGCGGGATCGTCGGCCTCGCGATGAAGGCCGCCGGCCTCGGCATGCCGAAGGAGTCCGCCGAGATGGCCGCGGCCAGGGCGCGGGCCGGACAGGCTCAGATCTCCTGACGCACGCACCACCCGTACGAATGCGAGGCGCAGCCCGGCCCGGGCTGCGCCTTTCCGCATCAGCGGGGACAATCACCGAGTGGACGCATCGCCTACTCCAGCCGCCGCACCGTCGTCGCCGGGCTCCCGGCCCGCCCCCTGCCACCCGCCGATGTCCGGACATCCGCTGATGTCCGACCCGCAGCCGTCCCCGCAGGTCTTCCCTCCGGCCCCCGTCCCCGTCTCGCGTTTTTGGCGGCTCGCCACCCCGGTGGGAGTCATGGCCGCCGTCATCGGGGCGTTCGGCTACGTCGGTGCCGTCGACCCCAACCAGCCGGGCCACTACCCGGTCTGTCCACTGCTGCGGTTCACCGGCCTGTACTGCCCGGGCTGCGGCGGGCTGCGCAGTGCCCACGCCGTCGCGCACGGCGACATCGCCGCTGCCCTCGGCTCCAATGCGCTCGCCGTCGTCGGCTACGGGATCTTCGCCGTCCTCTGGGTGGTCTGGATGGCCCGCGCCTGGCGGGGCAGGCCCATGAGCGTCGCCGTGAAGCCCGTCGTCTGGTGGGGGACCGGGGCCGTGCTGCTGATCTTCTCGATCGTCCGGAATCTGCCGTTCGGATCGGCGCTGGCGCCCTGAATGCCCAGGTAGTGGGACATTCGGCGACTGGATTCGGGCCCTTCGGCCTCCTGCGGATAGCATTGACATGGCTGATCCTGTTCCCTCATCACCGTCCCGGAAGGGGGCCGCTCGCGTGAGTGTGCTCGACGAGATCATCGATGGCGTACGCGCCGACCTCGCAGAGCGGCAGGCGCGTGTCAGCCTCGACGAGCTGAAGGAACGTGCGGCGCGCGCTCCTGCGGCCAAGGACGGAATCGCCGCCCTGCGCGGCGAGGGCGTCACCGTCATCTGCGAGGTCAAGCGCTCAAGCCCCTCCAAGGGGGCACTTGCCGCGATCGCCGACCCGGCCGCGCTCGCCGCGGACTACGAGGCGGGCGGCGCGTCCGTCATCTCGGTCCTCACCGAGGAGCGCCGCTTCGGCGGTTCGCTCGCCGACCTGGAGGCCGTTCGCGCCAAGGTCGACATCCCGATCCTGCGCAAGGACTTCATCGTCACCTCGTACCAGCTCTGGGAGGCCCGCGCCTACGGCGCCGACCTCGCCCTGCTGATCGTCGCCGCCCTCGACCAGGAGGCCCTCGTCTCCCTGATCGAGCGCGCCGAGTCCATCGGCCTGACGCCGCTGGTCGAGGCGCACGACGAGGAGGAGGCGGAACGAGCCGTGGACGCCGGAGCGAAGATCATCGGTGTCAACGCGCGCAACCTGAAGGACCTCAAGGTCGACCGCTCCACCTTCGAGCGCGTCGCCCCCGAGATCCCGAACCACATCGTCAAGGTCGCCGAGTCCGGCGTCCGCGGCCCGCACGACCTGATCGCGTACGCCAACGCGGGCGCCGACGCGGTGCTCGTGGGCGAATCCCTGGTCACCGGCCGCGACCCGCGGGCCGCCGTCGCCGACCTGGTCGCCGCCGGCGCCCACCCGGCGCTCCGGCACGGACGGAGCTGACCGCAACCATGTCCGCCGACCGTCCCGGGCCCCGTATCCGGCCGGGCGTGCGCCCCGCCGGAATGACGGCCCGGGTACCGCACGCGCCGCTGGCGCGCGGCTGCCGCCCCCGCGGCTGCCGCGCCCCCGCCCGGCGCGTGCACGGCAGGCGCGTGCGGTACGTGATCGGCGACGAGCCCGGCCAGGTCAACGGCATGCGATGGCGCACGGGGTCCGCGCTGTAGCGAGCCCCGGCCGACGTACCCGCACCACTCCTGTCGTACGTACGACCGCACGCCCGACCGCTCCCGGTCGCGGCGGCGCTCCGCTCACGGCGCATACGGTGAACCCACCCATTGCAATGTCGAGGAGCACGTCGGATGTCATCTGACTTCTTCATTCCGGACCCGGAGGGTCTGGTCCCCAGCGCCGAGGGGTACTTCGGTGCGTTCGGCGGCAAGTTCATCCCGGAGGCGCTCGTCGCCGCCGTGGACGAGGTCGCCGTCGAGTACGACAAGGCGAAGGCCGACCCGGCCTTCGCCGCCGAGCTCAACGAGCTCATGGTCAACTACACCGGCCGCCCCAGCGCGCTGACCGAGGTCCCGCGCTTCGCCGAGCACGCGGGCGGCGCCCGGATCTTCCTCAAACGCGAGGACCTGAACCACACCGGCTCGCACAAGATCAACAACGTGCTGGGTCAGGCGCTGCTCACCAAGCGCATGGGCAAGACCCGCGTCATCGCCGAGACCGGCGCCGGCCAGCACGGCGTCGCCACCGCGACCGCCTGCGCGCTCTTCGGCCTCGACTGCACCATCTACATGGGTGAGATCGACACCGAGCGGCAGGCGCTGAACGTGGCGCGGATGCGGATGCTCGGCGCCGAGGTCATCGCCGTGAGGTCCGGCTCCAGAACCCTGAAGGACGCCATCAACGAGGCGTTCCGCGACTGGGTCGCCAATGTGGACCACACGCATTACCTCTTCGGCACCGTCGCCGGACCGCACCCCTTCCCCGTCATGGTCCGCGACTTCCACCGCGTCATCGGCGTCGAGGCCCGCCGCCAGATCCTGGAGCGGACCGGCCGGCTGCCGGACGCCGCCATCGCCTGTGTCGGCGGCGGCTCCAACGCCATCGGGCTCTTCCATGCCTTCATCCCGGACGCGCACGTCCGGCTGATCGGCTGCGAGCCCGCCGGACACGGTGTGGAGACCGGCGAGCACGCGGCGACCCTGACCGCGGGCGAGCCCGGCATCCTGCACGGCTCGCGCAGTTACGTCCTCCAGGACGACGAGGGCCAGATCACCGAGCCGTACTCCATCTCGGCCGGCCTCGACTACCCGGGCATCGGCCCGGAGCACGCGTACCTCAAGGACATCGGCCGCGGCGAGTACCGCGCGGTCACCGACGACGCCGCCATGCAGTCGCTGCGCCTCCTCTCCCGTACCGAAGGGATCATTCCGGCCATCGAGAGCGCCCACGCGCTGGCCGGAGCCCTGGAGGTCGGGAAGGAGCTCGGCAAGGACGGACTTCTCGTGGTCAATCTGTCCGGCCGCGGCGACAAGGACATGGACACGGCAGCCCGCTACTTCGGGCTGTACAACGCGACCGACGGGGTCGTCGAGGCCGACGTGGCCGACGGGGAAGAGGAGGTCACCAAGTGAGCGGCAATGTGGAGTTGCTGAGTTCGTCCCTCGCACAGGCGAAGGCGGAGAGCAGGGCCGCACTCATCGCGTACCTCCCGGCCGGCTTCCCGACCGTCGACGGTGCGATCGCCGCCGTGAAGGCGGTCGTGGCGGGCGGGGCGGACATTGTCGAGGTGGGGCTGCCGCACAGCGACCCGGTGCTCGACGGCCCGGTCATCCAGACCGCCGACGACATCGCCCTGCGCGGCGGTGTGAAGATCGCCGACGTGATGCGCACGGTCCGCGAGGCGTACGAGGCGACCGGTGTCCCGATCCTCGTCATGACGTACTGGAATCCGATCGACCGGTACGGCGTCGAGCGCTTCACGGCCGAGCTCGCCGAGGCGGGCGGCGCCGGGTGCATCCTGCCCGACCTGCCGGTCCAGGAGTCCGAACTGTGGCGCGAACACGCTGACAAGCACGGTCTGGCGACCGTCTTCGTCGTCGCGCCGAGCAGCAAGGACGAGCGCCTCGCCACCATCACCGCGGTCGGCTCCGGCTTCGTGTACGCGGCCTCGCTGATGGGTGTCACGGGCACCCGCGAGTCCGTCGGCGAGCAGGCCCAGGACCTGGTCGCGCGCACCCGCGCCACCACGTCCCTCCCGGTCTGCGTCGGACTCGGCGTCTCCAACGCCCGACAGGCCGCCGAGGTCGCGGGCTTCGCCGACGGGGTGATCGTCGGCTCGGCCTTCGTCAAGGGCATGCTCGACGCCCCCGACGAGGAGGCGGGCCTGGCCGCGGTCCGCTCCCTGGCGGGCGAACTCGCCGAAGGCGTTCGAAAGCGCTGAAACAGGTGTAATCCAAATGGGTGGACCTGGACCCGGGGAGGCACGCACGTGCCTCCCCGGGTCGTTGCGCGGGTGTGAGCGAGAAGAACGAACAGGGAAAAAGGGCCGCGCGAGACCGGCTCGTCCAGCAGCGGGAGCGCCAGAAGGCGCGCGAGCGCCGCAGGCGCATGCTGATCGTCGGCGCCGGCCTGGTGGGTGTGCTGGCGCTGGCCGCCGTCGTCGGCGTGATCGCCGCGAACACGGGCGACAACAGCAGCAAGAGCAAGACGGCGGGCCCCGCCGTCGCGCCGTCCGATGCGACCGGCAAGGACAGCCTGGTCATCCAGGTCGGCGCGGACGACGCCCCGTCCGCACTCACCATCTGGGAAGACTTCCGCTGCCCGGTCTGCGCCCAGTTCGAGAACGCGTTCCGGGACACCATCCACCAGTTGGAGAGCGCCGGGCAGATCAAGGTCGAGTACCGCCTCGCCACGATCATCGACGGCAATCTCGGCGGCAGCGGCTCGCTGCGGGCGGCCAACGCCGCGGCCTGCGCACAGGACGTCGGCAAGTTCTCCGCGTACCACGACGTCCTCTACCGCAACCAGCCGCAGGAGTCCGTCGACGCCTTCGCCGACAACGCCGAGCTGATCAAGCTCTCCGGGAAGGTCCCAGGACTCGACACCGCCGCCTTCCGCAGCTGTGTGGAGGACGGCAAGCACGACAGCTGGGTCCAGAAGTCCAACACGACGTTCCTGAAGGCCGGATTCGAGGGCACGCCGACCGCGCTGCTCAACGGCGAGTCGATCTTCCCGAAGAAGGGGAACGAACCGATCACCGCGGCCAACCTGAAGAAGTGGGTCGCCGAGGCCAACAAGGTCAACAAGGGCAAGAAGCCGGGCACGGTCACCCCGGCACCGTCGGGATCCTGAGCGGTGTCCGACAGGGGGAACAGATGACCTGCCCGTTACCCAGAAGTTGTCGGGTGGGTTGCCGTACGCCCCACCCGGCAAGGTAGCGTCGACCCTGCCATGGACCTTGCCTACATTCCCAGCCCGTCGACCGGCGTGATCGAGCTCGGCCCGATCCCGCTCCGCGGCTACGCGTTCTGCATCATCATCGGTGTCTTCGTCGCCGTCTGGTTCAGCAACAAGCGCTGGATCGCCCGGGGCGGCAGAGCCGGCACCGTTGCCGACATCGCCGTCTGGGCCGTGCCCTTCGGCCTTGTCGGCGGCCGGCTCTACCACGTCATCACCGACTACCAGCTGTACTTCGGCGAGGGTGAGAACTGGGTCGACGCCTTCAAGATCTGGCAGGGCGGCCTCGGCATCTGGGGTGCGATCGCGCTCGGCGCCGTCGGCGCCTGGATCGGCTGCCGCCGCCGCGGGATTCCGCTGCCGGCCTATGCCGACGCGCTCGCCCCCGGTATCGCCCTGGCCCAGGCATGCGGCCGCTGGGGCAACTGGTTCAACCAGGAGCTCTACGGCAAGCCGACCGATGTGCCGTGGGCGCTGAAGATCAGCGAGGGCCCCAACCGGGTCGCCGGTACGTACCACCCGACGTTCCTGTACGAGTCGCTGTGGTGCATCGGCGTCGCCCTGCTGGTGATCTGGGCGGACCGGCGCTTCAGGCTCGGACACGGCCGGGCGTTCGCGCTGTACGTCGCCGCGTACTGCGCGGGGCGGAGCTGGATCGAGTACATGCGGGTCGACGAGGCCCACCACATCCTGGGCGTACGGCTCAATGTGTGGACCGCGGGAATCGTGTTCGTGCTGGCGGTGGCGTACATCGTGATCTCGGCGAAGGTACGGCCGGGGCGCGAGGAGATCGTGGAACCGAACGCGGTGGACGCCGAGGGCGCGGAGGGCGGTGACGTCGCGGGTGACGCGGACGCGGACCGCGACGCCGTGTCCAACGCTGCCCCGGACGCGGACGCGGACGCGGATGCTGACGGTGACGCCGGGCACGCCGAGGACAGTGCCGCGGAGGCGCCGGCGAAGAACGGCACCGCAGAGGCGGCGAAGAACGGCTGAGCCGTGTGCGCTTGCAGGTGGGGCCCTGAACCGTCTGGTTCGGGGCCCCATGCTTTACGTCGGCCTGCGGCCGAGAGCGCGTCCTCGATCTCCCCATGGCCTCAAGGGCATGGGCGGGGCCCCGACGGGCTTGATTTCGGCCTGGCGCCGTCGGTGTTCGCGGTCGCAGGGCGGATGGATCAGACCCGCGCCCGTACTCGAACGCGAGGTGGGCAAAATCGAGCCCGTCCAGCGATCGAGGACGGACTTGTCAGGCGGGTGGGCCCGCGCCGGAACCCGTCCAGCACCTCACCTGTTACCCCGCCTCCGTGCCAGCGCCAGCGTGCGGCGGGCCGATGCCACCACCGCCGCGTCGACGAACCGGCCGTCGGGGAGAGCCAGCGCGCCCTCGTCCGTCACGGCCGCCGCCACGATCTCCTTTGCCGCCTCGACCTCCTGCGCCGTCGGGCGGAACGCCCGCTCGATGACCGGGAGCTGGCGGGGATGGATCGCCGCCCGGCCCAGGAAACCCAGCGCCCGGCCATGCGCGCAGGACGCCCGGAGGCCGTCCAGGTCCCGAACGTCCGGGAACACCGACTGGGTGGGCGGCGCGAGCCCGGCCGCCCGGGCGGCGACCACGACCCGGCTGCGCGACCAGTCGAGCCCGGCGTCCTCCGGTAGCCCCAGATCGGCCCGGAGGTCCGCCTCGCCCAGGGCGATGGAGCGGACCTGGGGATGGGAGGCGGCGACCGTGTACGCGTGCTCGATGCCGAGCGCCGATTCCAGCAGCGGACAGAGCGCGACCCCCGGTGCCACAGCCGCGATGTGATGGACGGACGCCGCATGCGTGATCTTCGGCAGCCGGAGTTCGGCGAGGCCCGGCAGCCCGGCCAGGGCGAGGACGTCCGCTTCGGTGTGGACCCGGACATGGATCGGCACTGCCGTCTCCTCGACCGCCTCGGACAGGAGCTCGGCGGTGGCGGACCGTGCGTACCCCTTGCGGTCCGGCGCGACCGCGTCCTCCAGATCGACGATCACCGCGTCCGCTCCCGAGTCGCGCGCTTTGCGCACCACCTCGGGCCGGTCCCCGGGGACGTACAGCAAAGTGAGGGGGACCGTCGCCGTCACAGGACGTGCTCCGCCCGCAGCGCGGCGATCTCCGGGCCCGACAGACCCAGCCCGGTGAGAATCTCGTCGGTGTCCGCACCGTGCGGCCGGCCCGCCCAGCGGATCGCGCCCGGTGTCCCCGAGAGACGGAACAGGACGTTCTGCATCCGCAGCGGCCCCAGCTCCGGGTCGTCGACCTCGGTGATGGAGTCCAGGGCCCGGTACTGCGGGTCCTCCATCACGTCCCGGATGTCGTGGATGGGCGCGATCGCCGCCTCCGCCTTCTCGAACGCGGAGACCGCGTCATCACGGGTGTGCCGGGCGATCCAGTTGCCGACCGCCTCGTCGAGCTCGTCGGAGTGCTCGGCGCGGGTGGTGCCGGAGCCGAACCAGGGTTCGTCGATCAGCTCGGCCCGGCCGACCAGATGCATGACGCGTTCGGCGATCGACTGCGCGGAGGTGGAGACGGCCACCCAGTGGCCGTCCGATGTGCGGTACGTATTGCGCGGGGCGTTGTTCCGGGAGCGGTTGCCGGTGCGCGGTTGTACGTAGCCGAGCTGGTCGTACCAGACCGGCTGCGGGCCGAGCACCGTCAGGATCGGCTCGATGATCGCCATGTCGACGATCTGCCCCTCCCCGCTCCTGTCGCGTCCGGCGAGTGCGGCCATCACGGCGTATGCGGTGGCCAGCGCCGCGATCGAGTCGGCGAGCCCGAACGGCGGCAGCGTGGGCGGCCCGTCCGGTTCCCCGGTGATCGCGGCGAATCCGCTCATCGCCTCGGCCAGTGTGCCGAAACCGGGGCGGTGCGCGTACGGGCCGAACTGGCCGAAGCCGGTGACCCTGGCCAGCACCAGCCGCGGGTTGACGGCGTGCAGCTCCGCCCAGCCGAGGCCCCAGCGCTCCAGCGTCCCGGGCCGGAAGTTCTCGATGATCACATCGGTCCCGGCGGCCAGCCGGAGCAGGATGTCGCGCCCCCCGGGCCTGGACAGATCAAGTGTCAGATTGCGCTTGTTGCGGCCGAGCAGCTTCCACCACAGGCCGACGCCGTCCTTCGTGGGGCCGTGCCCGCGCGACGGATCGGGCTTGCGCGGATGCTCGACCTTGATCACCTCGGCGCCGAAGTCGCCGAGCATGGTGGCGGAGAGGGGGCCTGCGAAGAGCGTGGCGAGGTCGATGACCCGCAGTCCGGTCAGAGGTGCCTGCGCAGTCGCGTTCATGCGGCGTCGATCTCGCTGCGGTACGGCATGGAGGTCGAGGCGCCCGGCCTCTGTACGCAGAGCGCGGCGGCGGACGACGCCCAGGCCACGGACTCCGGTACTGGCCGTCGCTCGCCGAGCGCCACGCCGAGCGTGCCGACGAAGGTGTCCCCGGCCCCGGTGGTGTCGACGGCGGTGACCTCGGGGGCGGGGAAGAGGACGGGTTCGCTGCCCCGGGCCGCGTAGAGGCAGCCCTTCGAGCCGAGTGTGACGACGACCGCCGGGACCTGGCTGAGCAGGATCTGTGCTGCCGCACGGGGGTCCGCGGAGCCGGTGAGCTCGGCCGCCTCGTGCTCGTTGGGGATCAGCAGATCGATGCAGTCGAGGAGTTCGGAAGGCGGGGGCTGTACGGGGGTCGGGGTGAGGATGGTCCGTACGCCCTGGGCGTGGGCCACCCGCGCGCCCTCCATCACGGCGGGCAGCAGCAGTTCCCACTGGAGGAGCAGCAGATCGGCTCCGGCGACGGCGGCCGATTCACCGGGGCCGAGAGCGGTGACGGTGCCGTCGGCGCCGGGGATCACCACGATGGAGTTGGAGCCCATGTCGTCGACGACGATGTGCGCGGTGCCGCTGGGGCCTTTCGCGATGTGCAGCAGATCGGTGTCGACGCCCGCGCTCTCCAGATTCGCCCCGAGCAGGGCGCAATGCTCGTCGGCGCCCACCGCACCGCCGGTTGTGGAGCCGCGAAGCGGCGTAGTACGCCGCGCACCCGCTTCGGCAGCGGTCAGGGCTTGGCCGTCATGAGGGTCTTCGGACGCAAGTGAGAAGCCGCTTCCTCTGGGGAGGGGAGGAGTCACATTGGTGCTGCCGAGCAGCACCGCGATGCCGGTCATGGGCGCAGTACCTCCTGGTAGGTCAGATCGGCGAGGGTGTCGAAGCCGATGGCGTCGAAACCCGGGACGGATGTGGCGAGGCGGTTCTTCAGCGGGGTGGTCCAGCGGTCTGGCAGCGCGTCGGGGCTCCCGGCCAGCAGACCGGCGAGCGAACCGGCAGTCGCGCCGTTCGAGTCGGTATCCCAACCACCCGACACGGCACGGCAGATGGAGTCGGAGAAGTCGCCGTCGGCGTGCGTGAGGGCGGCGGCGAGCAGTGCGGCGTTGGGCAGCACATGGACCCAGTGGTAGCCGCCGTACTCGGCGTGCAGCCGGTCGGCCACCGCGTCGAAGCCGCTCTCGCCACGGGCCGCCCCGACGCCGAAGCGCACCGCGTGCGCGAACCGTGAACGCGGCGGGACCACACGCAGCCCGGCGGCCAGAGCGCCGTGCACATCACTCTCACCGCCGGCCGCCTCGGCGAGCGCCGCGGCGGTGAACATCGCCCCGTACACCCCGTTGGCGGTGTGGGTGAGGACGGCATCCCGGTGTGCCTGCTCCGCCGCGGCCGACGGGTCGCCCGGATGCGTCCAGCCGTGCACATCGGCCCGGATCTGGGCACCGATCCACTCCCGGAACGGGTTGTGGTACCTGGCGGTGTGCGGGGGCTCGATCCCGTCGAGCAGGTTGCGGTACGCGACCCGCTCGGCGGTGAATGTCCGGCCGGCCGGGAGTTCGTCGAGCCAGAGCCGGGCGAGATCGCAGGTGGTGAAGGTCGGGCCGTACCGCTGGAGCAACAGGACAGTGAGGAGAGGGTGGTTGAGGTCGTCATCCTCCGGCATGCCGTCGATGTTCTCGGCCAGGGAGGTGTGTGCGGAGCGTCGGTTCCAGGGGTAGGTGGCGGCCAGTTCGGCGGGCAGTCCCTTGGCGGTGAACCAGGTGGCCAGGGGCCAGTTGCCGGTGGCGCGCGCCAGTGCGCGGATGCCGGCGAGTGGCAGTTTCTCGACGGGTTTGCCGAGCAGACAGCCGGCGGCCCGGCCCAGCCAGGCGGCGTGCAGGCGGTCCTGGCTCACCGGCGGCGGGTCCGTGCGGGGGACCGGCCAGTCCGGGCAGGCGGCTCGGATCGCGGTCAGCTCCGTCGGCTCTTCGGCCTCCAACGGTGATTCCAGCAGGGCCAATTCGTCGAGCAGCCGTTCGGCGAGCGCGCGCAGCTCGGGTGCCGCAGGGGTCGAGGCGCCCGCGCGCTCCGGGGCGGGGGCGCCGCCCGCCTCGTACCACCGGCGCGCGATGGCCCTCGCGTCCCGTCCGTCCTCGGCCGCCTGGCGCAGCTCGTGCCCGACCAGGTCCTCGGGCTGCACCCACGTCACCCGTACCTTCATGGCGTACCCACCAGCACGGCGAACGCCGACTCGTGCGCGCGGCGCCGGGCCGTGTCCCGTACGAACACGTCGCGGGAGACGTCGGCCAGGGTCCGCGCGGGGGCGTGCAGATCGAGTCGGCTGGCCTCGGCGACCGTTGTCACCCAGGTGGCGGGGATCGCCCGCTCCCCGTGGAGCGCGCCCGCGATCGCACCGCTCATCGTGGCGATCGAGTCGCAGTCCCGGCCGTAGTTGACCGAGCCGAGGACGGCGTGCCGGTAGTCGCCGTCGGCGACCAGCAGCATCCCGAGCGCGATCGGGAGCTCCTCGATGGAGTGCAGCCGGGACGGCCGGCGGGCGCCGAGGGACGGGGTGCGGTAGTCGGGGCCGACGGTGTCGAAGGGTGCGACGGCGGTACGCAGCGGGGTCAGCGCCGACTCGAAGTCGCGGTGCCGTACGGCCACTTCGCACACCGCCTCGATGGCGGCACGCGTCCCGTCCTTGGCGAGCGACAGACAGGTGTCGACGACGGTGGCGGGCGTCGCGTCCGGGGCGCAGGCAGCGGCGACGGCCGCCGCGAAGACTCCGGCCGCCTCCCTGCCGTACGAGGACTGATGGGCACCGGCGACATCCAGCGCCTCGGCGTACGCGGCCTGCGGGTGGGCGGCGTTGACCAGCCCGACCGGTGCCATGTACATCGCCGCACCGCAGTTGACGATGTTTCCGGAGCCCGCCTCGCGCGGATCGACATGCCCGTAGTGCAGCCGCGCGACGATCCACTTCTCGGCGAGGAAGATCCGCTGGAGCGGCAGCGCGTCGGCCTCCAGCTCCGGGATCCAGCGGGGGGTGGAGATCAGCTCCGGCACGAGATGGTCGGCGACCGCGTACGCGTCGAGATGGTCGCGCACGGCGCCGTACACCCGTACCAGCGCATGGGTCATCAAGGTGTCGTCGGTGACGTGTCCGTCGCCCTTGTGGTACGGAGCGATGGGGCGGGCGGTACGCCAGTCGTCGCCGTCCCACGGGCCGACGATGCCGCTGATCCGCCCGCCGTGGCGTGCCACGATCTGCTCGGGGGGCCGGCCCTCGACCGGACCGCCGAGCGCGTCGCCGACCGCGGCGCCGACGAGCGCTCCCGTGATCCGTTCATCAAGTGTGAGTGCCGTGGTCTTCGCCTCGGACCGCATGGGCGTCGTGGATGTCATGTCCGAATTGTCCACCCGTGGGCTTCGGTTCCGTGTCTGCCAGCAGCCCGGCGAGTTCGACGAGATCGGTCCCCGCGAGTCGGGGCAGCGCGCACCCCGCCAGGGTGCGGCAGGCCTCGCGCCAGCCGTCCGGGAGGGCGCCGATGCCGCCGAGCGCGCCGGTCAGAGCGCCGGCCAGCGCGGGCGCCGAGTCGGCCACACGCGACAGGCACGCCGCCGCGGGAATGGCCTGGGCGATCTGGCCGCGGGCCGCGGTGGCCAGGGCGAGGGCGACCGGGACGGTCTCTGCGGCGGCGATCCCGTAGCTGTAGACGTGGTCCACGATCTGATGCTCCAGCACCGGTACGAGGGCGAACGCGCCGGCCGCCTCGCCGACGAAGTCGCGGGCGATCCGTACGGCGTGGGCGGCGTTGCGGGCGATCTCCGTGCCGTCGGGGAGCTGGGCGAGCGCGGCGTTCACCGCGGTGTCCACATCCGCACCACCCAGGGCCTCGGCGATCGCGGCCGCCATCGCGCGGGCACCGTGCACACCGTCGCCGTCCTGGGTGTAGCGGGCGTCGAACTCGGCGAGGTCGGCGGCTGCGGCGGGGTCCGCGGGGTGGACGACGGCGAGCACGGCGGCCCGTACGCAGGCCGCGTCGTCGAAGTAGTGCGGATTGTCGTGCCCGGTGGCGGGCGGGCGCAACCCGGCGGCGAGATTGCCGAGCCCGGCCCGCACCGAGATCCGGGCGCGCAGGGGGAGCACCGCGGACTCGACCTCGGGGGCACGGGCGGCAGCCGCGGCGACCTCGGCCGCCAGAGCGTTCCAGGCGACGTCGACGGCGGCCCGCATCCGGCGTTCGGGGGACAGCCCGTGCAGCGGACCGGCCGCCGAGGTGAGCACGGTCCCGGCGGCGAACGCCGCCCATTCGGCGTCGTCGGAGGGTCCGAGGCGCAGGGGTTCGGGCGGCTGGTTGAGCGCGATGGGTACGGGCAGCGTGGTCGTGGCGTTCTGCTCGGCGAAGGTGTCGAGCTCCCGGGTGAGGCGCCGGGTCCACTCGGGCATCCGGGCCGCCCGGTGCCGCGCGGCCGGCCACCCGGCGGCGTCCCCGGAGGCGAGCCCGAGCAACAGCCCCTCGATCCGGGCCCTGTGCCCGGGGGCGGGACGGGTACGGATGCGGGAGGCGTCGTGCGGGGCGTCCCGGTGGGGGTCCTCCTGAGTGCCGCGCGCGGTGGTCATCACTCCACCACCGTTGCGCCCGTGGTGGGGGAGGCGGCGGACGGGGTGCCGGGCGGCGCGTACTCGGTGCCGGTGTCCCGTGCCGGGTCGCAGTCCGGCGTACCGGCGTCGTCCCGCGCGCCCCTGTACACCTCGTCCGCGTCGTCCGGGGTGAGCAACTCCGCGATGTCCAGGACGTGGTAGCCCCGCATCGACGGCAGGCAGCTGCCCCGGACCGGGCCGATCGCCTCCCCCCAGTGCCGCGGAATCGCGGACGCCCCGTGCAGGGCGCCGGCCAGGGCCCCCGCCACCGCGGCCGTCGTGTCCGCGTCGCGGCCCATGTTGACCGCGGTCAGCACCGCCGTACGGAAGTCGCCGCGCGCCGCCGCGAACGCGCCGAAGGCCAGACCGACCGCCTCGGGCGCCAGGTCCGTCCACGGATAGCCGCCGACGACGACCGCGGAGCGCACCGCGCGTTCCCCAGTGAGCCGGTCGGGGTACGTGCGCTGTGCGGCCGCCACCGCGCGCCGCAGCGAGCGCGCTGTCCAGGAGTCCATGGGAACGACGGACAGCGCGGCGGCGATCACCGACGCGACCCCGGCACCCCCCATCGCAGCGGCCACCCCGGCCGCCACCGCCTGGCCGCCGTAGATGCCCTCCCCGTCATGACTGACCCGCCCGTCCACCGCGACCAGCCGCGCCGCTTCGTCCGGCCGGCCCGCAGCGAAGACGCCGAACGGCGCCGCCCGCATCGCCAGGCCGTCGCTCCAGGCGTGCCGGTGCTGGGCGGAGATCGGGGCGGCGAGGCCCCGGCGCAGATTCTCCAGCGTGCCCCGCTCACTGAACCCGGCGCCGCGGAACGGCCCCTCGTCCAGGTCGGCGATCCACAGATGCCAGGCCCGTTCCACATGGGTGACGGTCAGCGCCGAACCGTGCCGGGCGAGCAGCAGCCCGGAGAAGATCGCGTACTCCGTGTCGTCCGTACCCGCGGGGTCGTCGCTCACGAAGCCCTCGATCCGGCCCCAGCGGCGACGGATCTCGGACGGCCGCAGATTCTCCGCCGGTGCGCCCAGCGCGTCACCGACCGCGAGACCGAGCAGGGAGCCCCGGGCCCGGTCGCCCAGGTCTCCCCGCGACACCTCGCCCCGGTCCGTGCCGCCCCGTCCCGCCGCCTCCGTACCGCCCGTCCGCGGCTCTGCCGGATTTCCTGCAATCAACTCCATCGCGTCGACCCTTCGCTCACACCGAGCCAGTTCTCGTACCTGCTCGATCTGTGCCACGCGGAGCCCCGACAGAGGCCGACAATCGCAACAAAAGGGCCAGTCGGATGACAGCTCGGAGGCGGTAAGTCAGGCCGTACTTACCTCGTCACAGGGGCAGGTAAGTACGGCCTGCCTTGCTGGCGGGGGGCCTTTTTCGTGCGTACTTTCGATGGTGTTGAGCGGGGGCGGAGCGCGTGAAACCCGCTGCCGGAGAAGGGGAGAGCTGTGTCCATCATCGAGACCGACGCCGTACTGCACGAGGCGCACCGCGACAACCACAGCCACCGCGATGTGAACGGCGGCTGGCTGCGCCCGGCGGTGTTCGGTGCCATGGACGGGCTGGTCTCCAACCTCGCGCTGATGACCGGCGTCGCGGGCGGTGCCGTCTCTCAGCAGACGATTGTGATCACCGGTCTGGCGGGCCTGGCCGCCGGTGCGTTCTCCATGGCGGCCGGCGAATACACCTCCGTCGCCTCGCAGCGCGAGCTCGTCGAGGCCGAACTCGAAGTCGAGCGACGCGAGTTGCGCAAGCATCCCAAGGACGAGGAGCGGGAGCTCGCCGAGCTCTACGAGTCCCGTGGCGTCGAGCCCGGGCTTGCCCGCGAGGTCGCACGGCAGCTGTCGCGCGACCCGGAGCAGGCCCTGGAGATCCACGCCCGGGAGGAGCTCGGCATCGACCCGGGCGATCTGCCCTCGCCACTCGTCGCCGCCGTGTCGTCGTTCGGCGCGTTCGCGCTGGGGGCCCTGCTGCCCGTGCTGCCGTATCTGCTCGGTGCGAGTGCGCTGTGGCCGGCCGTGCTGCTCGCGCTGATCGGGCTGTTCGCCTGCGGTGCGGTGGTGGCCAGGGTGACGGCGCGCAGCTGGCTGTACAGCGGGCTGCGTCAGCTGGTGCTGGGCGGGGCCGCGGCGGCGATCACCTACGGTCTGGGCACGCTGTTCGGTGTGGCCGTCGGAAGCTAGGGCTCCTCGGCAAGAGCGTGACATCGGGCCCGTCCGGCTGAAGGCTTTGTCCTCCAGGTGCCGGTCGGTCCTATTTCCGTAACGCGTCCGCCATCCGTGTGACGTACGTCTTGGCGTCCGCCCCTGGGCGGACGGCTTCACCCGGCGTAAAATGAGTCTCTATACAAGGCTGCGCATAATTAGCCGTTACCTGGCGGTTTCGTTTCCTTTGCCGCTGGGCATGAGCCGTAGACACCGCAGGCAACGACGCCTGCTCTCTGCGGTCCCCCCAGGGCGCCGATCCTCCGACTGCGACCCACCCTCACCGCCTCACGCGGTGTCCGCATGTTGGAACGGACTATCCGCTTCTTGAGAAGCGCCCCATCATGTAACCTGCACGAAATTTCGCAGAGGGCCAACGTCGTCCCTCGGCACTGCATATGCCACGACGACGACGGGAGAGCCGATGCGTACCGACGCCTGGTCGCCCATGGACGGTCGCCCCGCCCAGCAGGGGATGTACGACCCCCGTAACGAGCACGACGCCTGTGGCGTCGGGTTCGTGGCCACTCTGACCGGTGTGGCCAGCCATGAGCTGGTCGAGCAGGCGCTGACCGTACTGCGCAACCTCGAACACCGCGGTGCCACCGGATCCGAGCCCGACTCCGGCGACGGCGCCGGAATCCTCCTCCAGGTCCCGGACGCCTTCCTCCGCGACGAGGTCGCCTTCGACCTCCCCGAGGCCGGTGCCTACGCCGTCGGAATCGCCTTCCTGCCCGCGGACGACTCCACCGAGGCCGTGCGGAAGCTGGAGAAGATCTCCGCCGAGGAGGGCCTCAAGGTCCTCGGCTGGCGCGAGGTCCCGGTCACCCCGGACATTCTCGGCAACGGCGCCCGCGCCACCATGCCCGAGTTCCGCCAGCTCTTCGTCGCGGACGGCGAGAGCACCGGCATCGCGCTCGACCGCAAGGCCTTCGTACTGCGCAAGCGCGCCGAGCGGGAGGCCGGGGTGTACTTCCCCTCGCTGTCCGCCCGCACGATCGTCTACAAGGGCATGCTCACCACGGGGCAGCTGGAGCCGTTCTTCCCGGACCTCTCCGACCGCCGCTTCGCCACCGCCGTCGCACTGGTTCACTCGCGCTTCTCCACGAACACCTTCCCGAGCTGGCCGCTCGCCCACCCGTACCGCTTCGTCGCGCACAACGGCGAGATCAACACGGTCAAGGGCAACCGCAACTGGATGAAGGCCCGCGAGTCCCAGCTCGCGTCGAGCGCGTTCGGCTCCGCCGACAATGCACACGGCGGTACGGAGCAGCTGGACCGGATCTTCCCCGTCTGCACCCCGGACGCCTCCGACTCCGCCTCCTTCGACGAGGTCCTGGAGCTGCTCCACCTCGGCGGCCGTTCGCTGCCGCACTCGGTGCTGATGATGGTCCCCGAGGCGTGGGAGAGCCCCGAATCGATGAACGCGATGGACACAGCCCGGCGCGCCTTCTACCAGTACCACTCCACGATGATGGAGCCCTGGGACGGCCCGGCCTGCGTCACCTTCACCGACGGCACCCAGGTCGGCGCGGTCCTCGACCGAAACGGTCTGCGCCCCGGCCGCTACTGGGTCACCGACGACGGCCTCGTCGTGCTCTCCTCCGAGGTCGGTGTCCTGGACATCGCCCCCGCGAAGGTCGTCCGCAAGGGCCGCCTCCAGCCCGGCAGGATGTTCCTCGTCGACACGGCCGAGGGCCGCATCATCGAGGACGACGAGATCAAGGCGGGCCTCGCCGCCGAGCAGCCGTACCAGGAGTGGCTGGAGGCCGGCGAGATCGAGCTGGAGGACCTTCCCGAGCGGGAGCACATCGTGCACACGCACGCCTCCGTCACCCGCCGCCAGCAGACCTTCGGCTACACCGAGGAAGAGCTCCGCGTCATTCTCGCGCCGATGGCCCGCACCGCCGGCGAGCCGCTCGGCTCCATGGGTACGGACTCGCCGATCGCCGCCCTCTCCGAGCGTCCGCGGCTGCTCTTCGACTACTTCACCCAGCTGTTCGCGCAGGTCACCAACCCGCCGCTGGACGCCATCCGTGAGGAGCTCGTCACCTCGCTGCGCTCCTCGCTCGGCCCGCAGGGCAACCTGCTGGAGCCGACTGCCGCGTCGTGCCGCAGCGTCACGCTGCCGTTCCCGGTGATCGACAACGACGAGCTGGCCAAGCTGATACACATCAATGCCGACGGCGACATGCCGGGCATGAAGGCCGCCACGCTCTCCGGTCTCTACCGGGTCGGCGGTGGCGGCGATGCCCTCGCGGCGCGGATCGAGCAGATCTGTACCGAGGTCGACGCCGCCATAGAGGACGGCGCCCGTCTGGTCGTCCTGTCCGACCGGCACTCCGACGCCGAGCACGCGCCGATCCCGTCGCTGCTGCTCACCTCGGCCGTCCACCACCACCTCATCCGCACCAAGCAGCGCACCCAGGTGGGTCTGCTGGTCGAGGCCGGAGACGTCCGCGAGGTCCACCACGTCGCGCTGCTGATCGGCTACGGCGCCGCCGCGGTCAACCCGTACCTGGCGATGGAGTCCGTCGAGGACCTGGTCCGCGCCGGCACGTTCATCGAGGGCATCGAGCCCGAGAAGGCCATCCGGAACCTGATCTACGCGCTCGGCAAGGGCGTCCTGAAGGTCATGTCCAAGATGGGCATCTCGACCGTCGCCTCCTACCGCGGTGCCCAGGTCTTCGAGGCCGTCGGCCTGGACGAGGACTTCGTCGCGAAGTACTTCAACGGCACCGCGACCAAGATCGGCGGCGCCGGACTCGACGTCGTCGCCAAGGAGGTCGCCGCCCGGCACGCCAAGGGCTACCCCGCCTCCGGCATCTCCGCCTCGCACCGCGCGCTGGAGATCGGCGGCGAGTACCAGTGGCGCCGCGAGGGCGAGCCGCACCTGTTCGACCCGGAGACGGTCTTCCGCCTCCAGCACGCCACCCGCAACAAGCGGTACGACATCTTCAAGAAGTACACGGACCGGGTGAACGAGCAGTCCGAGCGCCTGATGACGCTGCGTGGTCTGTTCGGCTTCAAGTCGGACCGCGAGGCGATCTCCGTCGACGAGGTCGAGTCCGTCTCCGACATCGTCAAGCGCTTCTCCACCGGCGCCATGTCGTACGGCTCGATCTCCCGCGAGGCGCACGAGACCCTCGCCATCGCCATGAACCAGCTGGGCGGCAAGTCCAACACCGGTGAGGGCGGCGAGGACGCCGACCGGCTGTACGACCCGGCGCGCCGCTCGTCGATCAAGCAGGTCGCCTCCGGCCGCTTCGGTGTGACCAGCGAGTACCTGGTCAACGCGGACGACATCCAGATCAAGATGGCGCAGGGTGCCAAGCCCGGCGAGGGCGGCCAGCTGCCCGGCCACAAGGTCTACCCGTGGGTCGCCAAGACCCGGCACTCCACCCCGGGTGTCGGTCTGATCTCCCCGCCGCCGCACCACGACATCTACTCCATCGAGGACCTGGCCCAGCTGATCCACGACCTGAAGAACGCCAACCCGGCTGCCCGCATCCACGTGAAGCTGGTCTCCGAGGTCGGCGTCGGCACGGTCGCCGCCGGTGTCTCCAAGGCGCACGCGGACGTCGTCCTGATCTCCGGCCACGACGGCGGAACGGGCGCCTCCCCGCTCACCTCCCTGAAGCACGCGGGCGGCCCCTGGGAGCTCGGCCTCGCCGAGACCCAGCAGACCCTGCTGCTCAACGGCCTGCGCGACCGCATCGTCGTGCAGACCGACGGTCAGCTGAAGACCGGCCGCGACGTCGTCATCGCCGCACTGCTCGGCGCCGAGGAGTTCGGTTTCGCGACCGCGCCGCTCGTCGTCTCCGGCTGCGTCATGATGCGCGTCTGCCACCTGGACACCTGCCCGGTCGGCATTGCCACCCAGAACCCCGTCCTGCGCGAGCGGTTCTCCGGCAAGGCCGAGTACGTCGTCAACTTCTTCGAGTTCATCGCCCAGGAAGTCCGCGAGATCCTCGCCGAGCTCGGCTTCCGTACGATCGAGGAGGCCGTCGGCCACGCCGAGCTGCTCGACACCGACCGTGCGATCACGCACTGGAAGGCGCAGGGCCTCGACCTGAAGCCGCTGTTCCACGTCCCCGAGCTGCCCGAGGGCGCGGTCCGCCACGCGCGGATCGAGCAGGACCACGGCCTCGCCAAGGCGCTCGACAACGAGCTGATCAGGCTCGCCGCCGACGCCCTGAACGCGGACAGCGCCGAGACCGCCCAGCCGGTCCGGGCCCAGATCGCGATCCGCAACATCAACCGGACCGTCGGCACCATGCTCGGCCACGAGGTGACGAAGAAGTTCGGCGGCGCCGGTCTGCCGCAGGACACCATCGACATCACCTTCACCGGCTCCGCGGGCCAGTCCTTCGGCGCGTTCGTACCGAGCGGGGTCACGCTGCGCCTGGAGGGCGACGCCAACGACTACGTCGGCAAGGGCCTCTCCGGCGGCCGGATCGTCGTCCGCCCCGACCGCGGCGCCGACCACCTCGCCGAGTACTCCACCATCGCGGGCAACACCATCGCCTACGGCGCCACCGGCGGCGAACTGTTCCTGCGAGGCCGCACCGGCGAGCGGTTCTGCGTCCGCAACTCCGGCGCCACCGTCGTCTCGGAGGGCGTGGGCGACCACGGCTGCGAGTACATGACCGGCGGCCACGCCGTCGTCCTCGGCGAGACCGGACGCAACTTCGCCGCGGGCATGTCGGGCGGTGTCGCCTACGTCATCGACCTGAACCGCGACAACGTCAACGTCGGCAACCTCGGGGCCATCGAGGTCCCCTCCGAAACCGACAAGCAGTGGCTGCACGACGTGGTGCGCCGCCACCAGGAGGAGACCGGATCCACGGTCGCCGAGAAGCTGCTTGCCGAGTGGGACACCGCGGTGACCCGCTTCAGCAAGATCATCCCGTCCACCTACAAGGCAGTGCTCGCCGCCAAGGACGCCGCTGAGCTCGCCGGTCTCTCCGAACAGGAGACCACCGAGAAGATGATGGAGGCGGCGACCAATGGCTGACCCCAAGGGCTTCCTGACCACCGGGCGCGAGGTCGCCGAGACCCGCCCCGTGGGCGAGCGCGTCAAGGACTGGAACGAGGTCTACGTTCCGGGCTCGCTGCTCCCGATCATCAGCAAGCAGGCCGGCCGCTGCATGGACTGCGGCATCCCGTTCTGCCACAACGGCTGCCCGCTCGGAAACCTCATCCCCGAGTGGAACGACTACGCCTACCGCGAGGACTGGACTGCGGCCTCCGAGCGCCTGCACGCCACGAACAACTTCCCGGAGTTCACCGGGCGGCTCTGCCCGGCCCCGTGCGAGTCGGCGTGTGTGCTCGGCATCAACCAGCCGGCCGTCACCATCAAGAACGTCGAGGTCTCCATCATCGACAAGGCGTGGGACAGCGGCGACGTCACCCCGCAGCCGCCCGAGCGGCTCTCGGGCAAGACCGTCGCGGTCATCGGCTCGGGCCCGGCGGGACTCGCCGCAGCCCAGCAGCTGACCCGGGCCGGCCACACCGTCGCCGTCTACGAGCGCGCGGACCGCATCGGAGGACTTCTCCGTTACGGCATCCCCGAGTTCAAGATGGAGAAGTCGCACATCAACCGCCGTATCGAGCAGATGCGCGCGGAAGGCACCAAGTTCCGCACCGAGACGGAGGTCGGCCGGGACATCGACGCCGCCAAGCTCCGCCGCCGGTACGACGCGGTCGTCATCGCCGCCGGTGCCACCGTCTCGCGCGACCTGCCCGTCCCGGGCCGTGAGCTGAACGGCGTGCACTTCGCCATGGAGTACCTGCCGCTGGCCAACAAGGTGCAGGAGGGCGACCTGACGGTCTCCCCGATCACCGCCGAGGGCAAGCACGTCGTCGTGATCGGCGGCGGCGACACCGGCGCCGACTGCGTCGGCACCGCCCACCGCCAGGGCGCGCTCTCCGTCACCCAGCTGGAGATCATGCCCCGGCCGGGCGAGGACCGGAACGCCAACCAGCCCTGGCCGACCTTCCCGATGCTCTACAAGGTCACCTCCGCGCACGAGGAGGGCGGCGAGCGGGTCTACTCCGTCTCCACCACCCATTTCGAGGGCGACGAGGACGGCAACGTCCAGGCGCTGCACCTCGTCGAGGTGGAGTTCAAGGACGGCAAGCCGGCGCAGAAGCCCGGCACCGAGCGGCGGATCCCCGCGCAGCTGGTCACCCTCGCCATGGGCTTCACCGGCACCGACCAGGCCAACGGTCTGGTCCAGCAGTTCGGCCTGGAGCTCGACGAGCGCGGCAATGTCGCGCGCGACGCGGACTTCGCCACCAACGTCGACGGAGTCTTCGTCGCCGGTGACGCCGGCCGCGGCCAGTCCCTCATCGTGTGGGCCATCGCCGAGGGCCGCTCCGCGGCACGCGGTGTGGACCGCTTCCTGACCGGAGCCAGCGCACTGCCGGCCCCGATCCGTCCGACGGACCGTTCCCTGATGGTCTGATCACGGCACACAAAGACGTCCCGTACAAAGGCGTACGGAACTGAACGCGGCGCCTGCCCGTCCCCGACCGGACGATCTCGGCAGGCGCCGTGGCGCGTTCCGGGGACGGGCTCTCAGCCCGTCAGCGCGGACGTCTTGAGCACCACCAGCAGCACCAGCACGGCGAGCAGTACCACACACGCGGCGGCCTGGATCGTCGTACGCCGCTTCGCCGGGGCGTACGCGTACGCGACCGTGACGATGCCACCCGTCAGCAGCCCGCCCAAGTGGCCCTGCCACGAGGTGAATCCGGCCGAGATCAGCATCCAGAGCAGGAACCCGGCCATGAACCGGTTCACCGCCTGCATGTCGCGTCCGAGGCGCCGGTTGATGACGTAGAACGCCGCGCCGAGACCGAAGATCGCACCCGAGGCACCCACCGTGTCGTCGAACGGCGCGATCAGATACACCAGGACCGAACTGCCCAGCGCGGACAGCAGATACAGCGCGAGGTAGCGGGCCCGGCCCAGCTGCTCCTCGACGACCCGGCCCAGATTCCACAGCGCGTACATGTTGAAGAGGATGTGCAGCACCCCGAACGGCAGCGAGCCGAAGGACGACCCGTCCGGCGGGAGATGCAGGAAGGCCCCGGTCAGCAGCCGGTACCACTCGCCGTCCACCACACCGATCACATCGAAGCCGGGGAAGCCCCCGGCCTCGTAGACGTACCGGCCTCCGTCCGGGCCGTTCAGCCCCGCACCGAGCATCGCGAACCGGTCGACGATCCCCGGACGGACCAGCTCGCCCAGATACGCCAGGATGTTCAGGCCCATCAGCACGTATGTGACGAGCGGCACCGCGGTCCTCGACACGGCACCGCCGAACACCGTGCGCGCCTGCCGGACCGAACGCTGTCCCTCCTTCACGCACTCCACGCAGTGGTGACCGACAGCGGCCTCACGCATGCAGTCGGGGCAGATGAACCGTTCACAGCGGGTGCAGCTCACATACGTCTCGTACGACGGATGGCGATAACAAGTGGTGACCGCGGCCTCCACGGCAGGCTCCTTCACGGGTGGGCGGACACGAGCGGCCGGTGGGGACGGCGGCGATCAAGATAGCGAACACCGCCGCCCCGGGCATATCCGGGTGCCTTACGCTCAGGGCTCTGACACGTCGAGGATCGGAGAATCCGCATGGTCGGCTCGTCCACCGCAACAGGTCCGGCCATCAGCCTCCGCAAGATCGAGGAGACCGCACCCGCGCTGGTCAGCCTCTACAAGAGTGCTTCCGTCCCGCTGACGAAGCACGGCTTGGGCGGGGAGCGCGCAGCGGTATATCTGGTGCTCGACTACTCCGGCTCCATGAAGGAGTACTACAAGGACGGCAGCGTCCAGGCCCTGGCGGACCGGGTGCTGGGTCTTTCCGCACATCTGGACGACGACGGCCGCGTACCGGTCGTCTTCTTCTCCACCGATGTCGACGCCGTCACCGACATGACCCTGGACACCCACCAGGGCCGGGTCGACGCGATCGTGGCGGGCCTGGGGCACATGGGGAAGACCAGCTACCACCTGGCCATGGACGCCGTCATCGACCACTACATCGACAGCGGCTCCACCTCCCCCGCGCTCGTCGTCTTCCAGACGGACGGCGGCCCGATCAGCAAGCACGCGGCGGAACGCTATCTGTGCAAGGCGGCGAAACTGCCGCTGTTCTGGCAGTTCATCGGCTTCGGCAACAAACGCAGTACGCAGTTCGACTTCCTGCACAAGCTCGACGAACTGGCCGTACCCGCCAAGCGCCCCATAGACAACGCCGGCTTCTTCCACGCCGGACTGGACCCGCGCAAGGTCCCGGACGCCGAACTGTACGACCGGCTGGTCGCCGAATTCCCGCGGTGGCTGGCCGCGGCCCGGGCACAGGGGATCGTCAAGTGACGGCCCGGGTGCTGCGGGCGGCCGACCGCACGGCCACGCCCTGGAAGAACGGCGGGGGAGTCACCCGCGAGATCGCGGCGTCCCCCGTGGGCGCGCCGCTGGACGCCTTCGACTGGCGGGTCAGCCTCGCCGATGTGTCCCGGGACGGGCCGTTCTCCTCGTTCCCCGGGGTCGACCGCACACTGACCGTGGTCGAGGGCGCCGGGATGGACCTCATGGTGGGCGGCGAGCACCACATCGTCGACGAGCAGTACTGGCCGCACGACTTCCCCGGTGACCTGGAGACGGAGGGCCGGCTGCTCGGTGGCCCGGTCGTGAACTTCAATGTGATGTACCGCAGGGAGCGTACGAGCGCGGAGGTCGCGGTGGTACGCGGCACCGTCCGGCTTTCGGTGCCTCAGGGCGGGACGGTTCTGGCCGTCGCGCTGGAGGACGGTGCGGTGGTCGACGGCCAGGACATCGAACTCGACCGCTACGACGCGTTGTTGGCGCAGGGCGAATCACCGGGGGTGCTGCGTACGCAGGGGTGGGCGCTGGTGGTCACCCTGTCGGACGGATGACGGGCACCCGGCGGATGGAGGGAGCCCGGACGTTGTGCGACTGATCGGGTGCGGCCGGGAAAAGCAGACAGGAGATGTCGGGATTCCAGGGTTCCATGGACGCATGACATCGAGTTCCTGGGAAGAGTTCCAGTCGGCGGAGCCGGCCTTCGCCGACACCGTCCGGACCCGCTTCCAGCAGTACAAGCACCACGTCCTGGCGACCCTGCGCAAGGACGGATCGCCGCGCGTGACCGGCCTCGAAGTGGATTTCCGGCTGGGTGAGCCGTTCCTCGGCATGATGCCGAACTCACGCAAGGCGCTGGACCTGCTGCGCGATCCGCGGTTCGCGGTGCAGGCCAACCCCGGACCGGACGCCGAGATGGCCGACGGGGACGTCCGGCTCTCCGGCCGCGCGGTGGAGGTGACCGACCCCGCCGTGCTGGCCCGCTTCATCGAGGAGGTGAAGCCGCCGGAACCCTTCCACCTCTTCCGGGTGGAGCTGACCGAGGTGGTACGCACCGGTCTCGAAGGCGGCGACACCCTGGTCATCCAGGTATGGCGCCCCGGTCACCCGCTGCGCACCTTCCGAAGGGGCAACGACGACGGCTCACTGAGCGAGATCTCCTGACACAGGGGGCCGGGCGGCGGACGCGGCCGGCCCGTCGGCCAGCACCCGCGCCCGGCAAGCCCCCGGCGTCCCCCACGCGTCCCGCAGCGGTCGCGCCTTCCGCAGCCACAGCGACAGATCCAGCTCCTGCGTGTACCCCACCGCACCGTGCAACTGCAGTGCCGCCCGCGCCGACGCGTACCCCGCCTCGCCCGCCGTCACCTTGGCCGCCGCCACCTCCGCACCGGCGTCCGGCGTCTCCCCGGCGAGCGCGAGCGCCGCCCCGTACAGCAGCGGGCGGGCGAACTCCAGCCCGATCAACGTGTCCGCGAGCCGGTGCTTGACCGCCTGGAAGGAGCCGATCGCCGTACCGAACTGGGTGCGCTGCTTCACATACGTGACCGTGGCCCGCAGCAGCGCCTCGCCCGTGCCGAGCGACTGCGCGGCCGTGGCGAACGCCGCCCACCGAGCGGCCCGCCCCGCGGCCCGCGCCACCCGGGGCCCGGATGCGAGCAGCTCCCCGCCCGGCCCGGGGCGCCACAGCCGCCGGGCCGGGTCGGACGACACGCTGAGAGTGCCGGGCCCGGGTGCGAGCCGAAGCTCGTCGCCGGTCACAGTGAACACGGCGTCCACGGCATCCGCGTCCAGCGCATACGGCCCGTACCCGTCCATCCGGAGCGTCGCCGATGCCGCACCGGACGCCAGCCGCGGCAGCCACTCCTTGGCCGCCGCGCCGCCCAAACCCCCCAGCAGCACCCCGGCCGCAACCGTCTCCACAACCGGCCCCGGCACCGCGTGCCGCCCCAACTCGGTGAAGGCGACCGCGAGTTCGACCGGCAGTGGTCCGACGCCCTCGTACGCCTCCGATATCGCCAGGGCGAACACCCCCGCCTGTGCCAGCCGTGCCCACAGGTCCCTGCCCGGTCCGTGGTTCCCGGCAGCCCAGGCGCGTACCACCGCAGGGGTGTCCGAGGCGGTCAGCATCGCGTCCAGCGAGCGGGCGAACTCCCGCTGCTCGTCGTCGAGGAGGAAACGCATCAGCGCCGTCCCTTCGGCAGGCCGAGCAGCCGCTCGGCGATGATGTCGCGCTGGATCTCGTTCGTACCGGCGTAGATGGGGCCCGCGAGGGAGAAGACGTACCCCTCGGCCCACTCGGACTCCGCCAGCTCCGCGTCCGGGCCCAGCAGATCGAGCGCCGTCTCGTGCAGAGCGATGTCGTACTCGGACCAGAACACCTTGTTCAGGCTGGACTCCGCGCCGATGTCCGCCCCCGCCGCGAAGCGTGAGGCGTTGGTGCAGGTGAAGAGCCGGTACGCGCGCGCCCCGATCACCGCGTCCGCCACCCGGTCCCGCAGCGCCGTGTCGGACGGGTCGCCGTGAGTGCGCCACAGCCCGGCCAGCCGGTCCGCGGCGGCCAGGAAGCGGCCGGGGGAGCGGAGCGTCAGTCCGCGCTCGTTGCCCGTTGTCGACATGGCGATACGCCAGCCCTGTCCGGGCTCCCCGATGATGTCCTCGTCCGGTACGAACACCTCGTCCAGGAACAGCTCGGCGAAGGCGGGCTTGCCGTCGAGCCGCCCGATCGGCCGGACCGAAACCCCGGGCGCCGACAGGTCGAACATCAGATACGTCAGCCCGTGGTGCGGCTTCGCGGCCTCGGGATCCGTGCGGAAGATGCCGAACGCCCGGTCCGCGAACGCGGCCCGCGAGGACCAGGTCTTCTGCCCCGAGAGCAGCCAGCCGCCGTCCGCGCGCACCGCCCGCGAACGCAGTGACGCCAGGTCCGAGCCCGACTCCGGCTCGGACCAGGCCTGCGCCCAGATCACCTCTCCGCTCGCCATCGACGGCAGGACCCGGGCCCGCTGCTCGTCCGTGGCGTGGTCGAAGAGCGTCGGGGCGAGCAGGCTGATGCCGTTCTGCGAGACCCGGCCGGGGCCGCCCGCCGCGTAGTACTCCTCCTCGAATGCCAGCCACCGGAAGATGTCGACGCCCCGGCCGCCGTACTCGGCCGGCCAGGAGACGACCGACCAGTGGTCCGCGTACAGCCGCGCCTCCCACTCCCGGTGCGCGGCGAAGCCCTCGGCGGTCTCCAGGGACGGCAGCGGCTCGGCGGGTACGTTGGCCCGCAGCCACTGTCGCGCCTCGGCCCGGAACGCCTCCTCCTCGGCCGTGTACGACAGATCCATCACACACCCGCCTTCTTCATCGAGGCGATGTCCATGCCGCCGAGCGGGTCCGCCGCCGTCTCCGCGTTGTGCGCATGGGCGAGATGGTGCAGCCCGAAGACCGAGTCCATGCCGGTGTGCAGCCCCTGAAGGTCCTCGGCCTGGTTGACCGCACGCTTGGTGAGGGCCAGCCCCAGACGCGGCATCTTGGCGATCCGCAATGCCAATTCGTGGGTGTGTCCGGCGAGTTCGTCGCGCTCCACCACCTTGTTCACCATGCCGACCTCGTACGCCCGGCGGGCGCTCATCCGGTCGCCGGTGAACAGGAACTCCTTCGCGATCCGGGGCGGCATCACCCAGGGGTGTGCGAAGTACTCGACGCCGGGGATGCCCATCCGCACCACCGGATCGGCGAAGAAGGCGTCCTCGCTCGCCACGATCAGATCGCAGATCCAGGCGAGCATCAGCCCGCCGGCCACACACGCGCCCTGGACGGAGGCGACGACCGGCTTCGGCAGCTCGCGCCAGCGCCTGCACATGCCGAGATAGACCTCCGACTCACGGGCGAAGCGGCTCTCCGCACCGGTCTTGTCGGAGTGGTCCCACCACAGGCCGGCCCTGCGCTCGAAGGGCAGATGCGCATCGCGCCCGGGCGTGCCGATGTCATGGCCCGCCGAGAAGTGCTCCCCGGCGCCCGCCAGCACGACCACCTTGACCCCGGAGTCCTCGGCGGCCCGGTAGAACGCGGCGTCCAGGGCGTAGGTCATCGCCGAGTTCTGGGCGTTGCGGTAGCGCGGGCGGTTCAGCGTCACGTACGCGACCGGGCCCCGGCGCTCGTACAGCACGGGACCGGACGGGAGGTCACCGGCGTCACCGGCAGTGTCGTGGGCATCGAGCATCGGCTCATCCTTCCCTAACAAGTGTTTGGTAGGTTAACGTACGAGCAGGAGGACCGTCGAGGATCCGCGGGCCGAGACCGAGGAGGCGCGGGCGTGAGCGCACCGCAGTACGTACCCGGACACGGCCTGCTGGCCGGCCGCAGTGCCGTCGTCACCGCAGCCGCGGGCGCCGGAATCGGCGGCGCCACCGCCCGCAAATTCCTTGAGGAGGGCGCCCGCATCGTCATCGGCGACGCGCACGCCCGCCGGCTGAAGGAGACCGAGCAGGCGCTCGCCGAGGAGTTCGGCGCGGACCATGTCGCGTCACTGCCCTGCGACGTCACCGACGAGACCCAGGTCCAGGCACTCTTCGCGCTCGCCGAACAGACCCACGGCGGCCTCGACATCGTCGTCAACAACGCAGGCCTCGGCGGCACCGCCGCACTCACCGAGATGACCGACGAACAGTGGACCAAGGTCCTCGACGTCACCCTGAACGGCACCTTCCGCTGTACCCGGGCCGCCCTGCGCTCGCTCAAGGCGGCGGGCCGCGGCGGCATCGTCGTCAACAACGCCTCTGTCATCGGCTGGCGCGCCCAGAGCGGCCAGGCCCACTACGCCGCCGCCAAGGCGGGCGTCATGGCGCTCACCAGGTGCGCCGCGATCGAGGCCGCCGAGTACGGCGTACGCGTCAACGCCGTCGCACCCAGCCTCGCCATGCACCCGCACCTGGTGAAGGTCACCTCCGCCGAACTCCTCGACGAACTGACCGAGAAGGAGGCGTTCGGCCGCTATGCCGAGCCGTGGGAGATCGCCAACGTCATCGTCTTCCTCGCCAGCGGCTACTCCTCATACATGACGGGCGAAGTCGTCTCCGTCAGCAACCGGCATGCCTGACGGGACGACGGCCGGGCGGAGAATGGGCGGGTGCCTACCAAGAAGAAGCCCCAGGTGACCCCCTCGCCCGAGCGTCGCCGCGAACTGCTCGCCACCGCCGCCGAGGTGTTCGCCTCGCAGGGATACAACGCCACCACCGTCCGCAAGATCGCGGACGCGGCCGGGATGCTCGCGGGCAGCCTCTACTACCACTTCGATTCCAAGGAATCGATGATCGACGAGATCCTCTCGACCTTCCTCACCGAACTCTGGGACGGGTACGACGCGGTGCTGGCCGCCGGACTCGGCCCCCGGGAGACCATCGAGGCACTCGTCACCGAGTCCTTCCGGGAGATCGACCGGCACCGCGCCGCCGTCGCCATCTACCAGAAGGAGTCCAAGCACCTGGCCACCCAGCCGCGCTTCCAGTACCTCGTCGACTCCCAGCAGAAGTTCGAGAAGGCCTGGCTCGGCACGCTGGAACGCGGCGTCGCCGACAAGACCTTCCGCGCCGACCTCGACATCCGCCTCACCTACCGCTTCGTCCGCGACACCGTCTGGGTCGCGGCGTCCTGGTACCGGCCGGGCGGACAGCACAGCCCCGAGGAGATCGCCCGCCAGTACCTCTCGATGGTTCTGGACGGCATCGCCCTCGACACCTGACCCCACCCGAGCTCACCGAGGAGCAGAAGTCATGGCCGAGGCATACATCGTCGAAGCGGTACGCACGCCGGTCGGCCGGCGCAAGGGAGGACTCGGCTCGGTCCACCCCGCCGACCTCGGCGCCCATGTCATCAAGGCCCTCGTCGAGCGGACCGGAATCGACCCGGCGGCCGTCGAGGACGTGGTCTTCGGCTGCCTCGACACCGTCGGACCGCAGGCCGGTGACATCGCCCGCACCTGCTGGCTGGCGGCCGGACTGCCCGAGGAGGTCCCCGGCGTCACCGTCGACCGCCAGTGCGGCTCCTCCCAGCAGGCCGTGCACTTCGCCGCCCAGGGTGTCCTCTCCGGCACCCAGGACCTCGTCGTCGCGGGCGGCACCCAGAACATGACGCAGATCCCGATCGCCTTCGCCTCCCGTCAGGCCGCCGAACCGCTCGGCCTGGCGGACGGCCCGTACGCGGGCAGCGAGGGCTGGCGCGCCCGGTACGGTGACGCGCCGGTCAACCAGTTCCACGGCGCCCAGCTGATCGCCGAGAAGTGGGGCATCAGCCGCCAGGACATGGAGGAGTTCGCCCTCCGCTCCCACCGGCGTGCGATCCGCGCCATCGACGAGGGCCGCTTCGCGCGCGAGACCGTCGCCTACGGCGACGTCACCACCGACGAGGGGCCGCGCCGCGACACCACCCTGGAGAAGATGGCGGGCCTCAAGCCGGTCCTGGAGGGCGGCACGATCACCGCCGCCTGCTCCTCGCAGGTCTCCGACGGGGCCGCCGCCATGCTCATCGCCTCCGAGCGCGCCGTGGCCGAGCACGGCCTCACCCCGCGCGCCCGCATCCACCACCTGTCGGTGCGCGGCGAGGACCCGATCCGCATGCTTTCGGCGCCGATCCCGGCCACCGCGCACGCGCTCAAAAAGGCCGGAATGACCATCGACGACATCGACCTGGTCGAGATCAACGAGGCTTTCGCCCCGGTCGTCCTGGCCTGGCTGAAAGAAACCGGAGCCGACCCGGACAAGGTCAACGTCAACGGCGGCGCGATCGCCCTGGGTCACCCGCTCGGCGCAACCGGTACAAAATTGATGACGACGCTGCTGCACGAGCTGGAGCGCACCGGCGGCCGCTACGGGCTGCAGACCATGTGCGAGGGCGGCGGCCAGGCGAACGTGACGATCATCGAGCGGCTCTGACCCCCGCCCCGGCCCCTGACCGGCCACTGACCAGGTCACCGAACCGTTCCGACAGGGCTCCGGTAACGAGTTTCGGCAGAGTGCCGAGCTCGCTCCGGGCCAGTTACCCCAAGGGCCCGGGCAAAAAATCCGCCGGCCGGCGGCGCGGCGTGTTCCACCGCCGGTCGGCAGAACGTGCTACGGTTGGCGAGTTGCAGTTTTGGTACCCATGAACTTTATGTGCGCCTGACGGGAATGCTTCCTCAGGCGCATTATTGTTTTCCGGCTTTCTCCGGATGGGGCTCAATGCGGCGACTTGGAATTCGTAAAGTGCGGATTTCCGGCACTGCACCTCTTTTAGGAGAATGACATGGCTACTGGAACCGTGAAGTGGTTCAACTCGGAAAAGGGCTTCGGCTTCATCGAGCAGGACGGCGGCGGCGCCGACGTCTTCGCCCACTACTCCAACATCGCCACCTCGGGCTTCCGTGAGCTCCAGGAGGGCCAGAAGGTCTCCTTCGACGTCACGCAGGGCCAGAAGGGCCCGCAGGCGGAGAACATCGTCCCGGCCTAATTGCCGGACGCGTACCTCGCAGCCGGGGCCCGCACCGTGAAGGTGCGGGTCCCGGCTTGTGCTGTCCCCGGGACATGGCGAAGAAGCGCGCCGTCCCGCAGCGCTCCCCAGCAGTCCCACGCAGTTCCCAGGAATCCCTAGGAATCCTCAGGAATCCCCCAGGAGGGCAATTCCGTATGACCCGCTCCGAACGCCAGGACCGACCCGCCCGCAACCGCCCGTCGAGGGGGCGCGGCACGGCCCCGGCAAAGGCAACCGCTAAGGGTTCCGGCAAGGGATCCGGCAAGGCGTCGCCCCGTCGCAGGGCCACGCCGCCGCAGGGCGAATTCGCCCTGCCCGAAACCATGACCCCCGCACTGCCCGCCGTCGAGGCGTTCGCCGAGCTGGACATGCCCGCAGCCCTGCTGAAAACCCTTGCCGCGCAGGGCGTCACCGATCCGTTCCCGATCCAGGGCGCCACCCTGCCGAACTCGCTCGCCGGCCGGGACATCCTCGGCCGCGGCCGCACCGGGTCCGGCAAGACCCTCGCCTTCGGCCTCGCGCTGCTGGCCCGCACCGGCGGACGGCGCGCGGAGCCGCGCGCCCCGCTCGCACTGGTCCTCGTCCCGACCCGTGAGCTCGCCCAGCAGGTCACCGACGCGCTGACGCCGTACGCGACGTCAGTGAACCTGCGCCTGGCCACCGTCGTCGGCGGCATGTCGATCAGCAAGCAGTCCGGCACGCTGCGCCGCGGCGCCGAGGTGCTCGTCGCCACGCCCGGACGGCTGAAGGACCTCATCGAGCGCGGCGACTGCCGCCTCGACCAGGTCGCCATCACCGTCCTCGACGAGGCCGACCAGATGGCGGACATGGGCTTCATGCCGCAGGTCGTCGCGCTGCTCAAGCAGGTCGAGCCGGACGGTCAGCGGATGCTCTTCTCCGCGACCCTGGACAAGAACATCGACCGGCTGGTCAAGATGTTCCTGACCGACCCGGTCGTGCACTCGGTCGACCCGTCCGCGGGCGCGGTCACCACCATGGAGCACCACGTGCTGCACGTGGCCGACGAGACCGACAAGAAGGCCGTCGCCACCAGGATCGCCGCCCGCGACGGCCGGGTGATCATGTTCGTGGACACCAAGCGCGCCGCCGACCGCTTCGCCAAGCGGCTGCTCGCCAGCGGTGTACGGGCTGCCGCCCTGCACGGCGGGCGTTCACAGCCGCAGCGCAACCGGACGCTGGACCAGTTCAAGAACGGCCAGGTCACGGCGCTCGTCGCGACGAATGTGGCGGCGCGCGGCATCCATGTCGACGACCTCGACCTGGTCGTGAACGTGGACCCGCCGACCGACCACAAGGACTACCTCCACCGCGGCGGGCGCACGGCGCGTGCCGGGGAGTCCGGCAGCGTCGTCACCCTGGTGCTGCCCGAGGAGAAGCGGGAGATGACCCGGCTGATGGCCGATGCGGGCATCGCTCCGCGGACCACCCGGATCAAGTCCAGCGACGAGGAACTCACCCGGATCACCGGGGCCCGTGAGCCGTCCGGCATCGCGATCGTCATCGAGGTCCCCCAGCCGACCCCGCCGAAGCCGCGCACGCGGTCGGGCGGGGCCGCGGCCGGTGGCACGGGCTTCCGCTCGGGCAGCCGCGGCCGGGGCCGGCGCGGTGGTGCCGGGCAGGGCGGCGCCGGTGAAGGCCGGGGTACGGGGGGGTCCTCCGCCCGTGGCGGCGGTGCGGGCGGCTCGGCTCGTGGCGCTGGTTCCGGTGCCGCTGGTGGCCGTGGCGAGGCACGCGGAGCCGGGGCCGGGCGTTCCGGGTCCGGGGCCGGACGTGGTGGTGCGGCGGCGGGGCGTGGCCGCAGGGTCGCGTAGCGGTACGGATGACATGCGGTGACCGGATTCGTCCGGTCACCGCCCCGTCCTCGATCGCCGGCGTTTTCAAGCCCGTCGAGCGGGTCCCTCCCATGCCCTTCGGGCTATGGGTGAGATGGCGGACACGACGGCAATCGGACGGACCCGGGCTTGAATTGCGCCGCACCCGGCTCCTCAATCGCCGGACGGGCTCATGGCACCCGACACCGCTCCCAGCGCCGCGCAGGCCTCCTCCATCACCCGCTCCACCAGCTCCGCACAGCTGGGCAGATCCTCGATCAGGCCCGCCACCTGGCCCGATGCCATCACGCCCAGATCCGTGCGGCCGTCGACCATGGACGCCTTCAGGAGCATCGGGGTGTTGGCGGCCAGCAGGACCTGGCTCCAGGACAGGTCCTTGCCGTGCTTCATCGCGAGACCGTCTCGTACCATCCGGGACCAGCCGATTCCGGAGATCCGCTTGAATCCCGCCGCCCGGCGCACCGCCTGGGCCAACGCCCGGATCCGGCCCGCGTTCTCCAGCGCGGCGACCATCTCCGTACGCAGCATCCGGTGCGGGAGCCCGTCCACCGCCGTGGTGACCGTTACGTCCTTGACGCCCGCCGTCAAATAGCGGGCCTTCACCGCGTCCGGCACGGTCGAGTCCGATGTCAGCAGGAACCGCGTACCCATCGCGATGCCTGCCGCCCCGTACGCCAGCGCAGCGACCAGGCCCCGGCCGTCGTGGAAGCCGCCCGCCGCGATCACCGGGATGTCCACCGCGTCGACGACCTGGGGCAGCAGCACGGTGGTTGCCACATCACCGGTGTGGCCGCCGCCCTCGCCGCCCTGCACGATCACCGCGTCCGCGCCCCACGCCGCGACCTTCTCGGCATGGCGCCGGGCACCGATCGACGGGATCACGACCACACCTGCGTCCTTCAGCTCGGCGATGAGCTCCTTCGAAGGGGCCAGCGCGAAGGACGCCACCTTCACGCCCTCGTCGACGATGATCCGTACCCGCTCGCGCGCATCACCGGCGTCGGCGCGCAGATTGACGCCGAACGGCTCGTCCGTACGGGACTTGACCTCCCGTACCGCTGCCCGCAGCTGCTCCACGGTCATCGTCGCGGAGGCCAGGATGCCGAGCGCGCCCGCGCGGGCCGTGGCGGAGACCAGGCGGGGGCCCGCGACCCAGCCCATGCCGGTCTGGACCACGGGGTGGCGGACGCCGACGAGATCCGTGAGCGCGGTCCGCATCAGACCCCGACCTCGCGGTTCCGGGTGCCCTTCGGGTCGATGACCTCGCGGATCAGGCCCAGCTCCTCGGCGGTCGGCTCCCGGGTGTACGGGACGTCGTCCGGGATCGTGAGCACGAAGCCGGTGGCCTCGCGGACCTCGCCGACGGTGACGCCGGGGTGCAGCGAGGCGAGGCGCATCGAACGGTCCGGGGTCGCGAAGTCGAGGACGCCGAGATCGGTGACGACGCGCGGGATGCGGTGATAGCGGGTCGCCGACGGACCGGCCGCCGCGGCACTGTCGTGACCGACCCCGCAGATCATGTCGACGCGCTCGACGAAGACCCGGGTGGAGTGCTTGGGAACCCAGTAACTGACCGGGTTGTTCAGGGTGTTGACCGGGGCGCCGCGTACGCCGAGGAGTTGGCGGGTGGGCTGTTCCCAGTCGCCGATGCAGGAGATGTTCTGGTTGCCGAACCGGTCGATCTGGCTCGCCCCCATCATCACGTGACGCCTGCCGCCCGTGACCATGGTGAGGTGTTGGCGGTACGGCAGCCAGCCCTCCGTCGTGCCGTCCGGGCCGACGATCAGCGCCTCGCCGTCGGTGAGCAGCAGATCGGGCGAGAAGGTGCGCTTGGCGAGCCGGGCGCCGACGGACGGGACGAGTCCCATCGGGCTGGCGAGCACCTCCCCGTTGTCGCGCCAGGCATCGGCGCAGGCGATCACGCAGTACTCGGCCCGGGTCACGCTCCGGTTGCTCACTTCTGCTCCTCGTGCCAGGTCTGGACGGCCGACTGATAGCTCTTCTCGTCGCCCTGTGCGGGCAGGAAGCGGTCGCTGAAGGCCGCCCAGGCGTCGGGGTCGGCGGCCGCGGTCGCGTACGCCTTCTGGAACGCCTCGTCGCGCGGGTGGTCGGGGACGCAGGAGGTGAAGTGCGCGCCGTTCGGGGTCTCGACGACGCCGGTGACGGAGTGCCGCTTGACGAGAAGGGTCTGCGGGGCCGCCTTCTCGGTCAACTCGGCAGTTTCCACCAGGCGTTCGCAGGAGACGTACGCGTTGTCGGCGGCCTCGCAGAACAGGTCGTCGAAGTACGGGTCGGGACCGAGGTACTGACCGTTGCCGAACCGGTCGGCGCGGTTCATGTGGACCAGCGCCGCGTCCATCCGCAGGGCGGGCATCGCGACGAACTCCTCGCCGTCCGCGTACGGCGAAGTGACCGTACGCAGGCCCGGGTTGACCCGCATCACGTCCGAACCGATACCGGCGCGGACGGGGAGGAACGGCAGCCGGTTCGCGGCGGCGTGCAGCCCCCACATGAACATGGCCTCGTCGACCTCCATCAGCTCGAACGCGCCGCGCTGGCGGGCCGCCCTGAAGTGGGGTTCGAGCGGGATCGAGTCGAGTGTGGCGAAGGCCGCGACCAGTTTGCGGATCTTGCCGGCCGCGGCGAGCAGGCCGACGTCGGGGCCGCCGTACGAGACCACGGTCAGATCGGTGATCCCGGAGCGGAGCAGCGCCCGGACCAGTGCCATCGGCTTTCGGCGGGAGCCCCAGCCGCCGATGCCGATCGTCATCCCGCTGCTGAGCCGGGAGACGACGTCCTGCGCTGTCATGGTCTTGTCGGTCCTCATGTCGGTACCGATTCCGCTCACGGTCATGCCTCCTTGCCGAAGGTGTCGCGGACACGGTCGGCGACACCGCTGAGATTGGCCTCGAAGGTGAAGCCCTGCTCGAAGCGGTAGCTGCGGCGTACGTCCACCGGGTCGATGCCGTTGATGGCGGCCTTGGCCAGCCGGATCAGATATCCGTCCTTACGGGCGATCTCGCCCGCCAACTCCAATGCTGTATCCAGGAGTTCATCGCGCGGTACGACTTTCCAGACCGAGCCGTGGGCGTGCAGTTCTGCGGCGGTGGCGGTGCGTGAGGTGTAGTACAGCGCGCGCATCAGGTGCTGCGGCACGAGCCGGGCGAGATGGGTGGCGGCGCCGAGCGCGCCCCGGTCCAGCTCGGGCAGGCCGAATGCCGCATCGTCGCTCGCCACGATCACGTCCGCGTTGCCGATGAGGCCGATGCCGCCGCCGAGGCAGAAGCCGTTCACCGCGGCGACGACCGGGACCTCGCACTCGTACACGGCCGAAAACGCCTCGTAGCAGCCGCGGTTGGCGCCGATCAGGGCGGCGTGACCGGTGTCGCGCTGCATCTCCTTGATGTCGACGCCCGCGTTGAATCCACGCCCGGCGGCGGCCAGCACGACACAGCGGACCTCGGGATCGCGGCCCGCGGCACGGAGGGCGTCGGCGAGGTCGTACCAGCCCTGTACGGGCAGCGCGTTGACGGGCGGGTAGTCGACGGTGACGAGGCAGATGCCCTTGCCGGGACTTGCGGTGGAGACACCCATGGGCGAATCAGCTACCTTTCCACCAAACATTTGTTAGGTGTGGAAGGTAGCAGCCTGCCCCCGCATCGCCAACAAGGAGATGTGTGATGACCGCAAGCAGCGACGGACGGGACAGGGGAAGTGAAAGGGGAAGCGAAGAGGGAGGCGTCGGGGGAAACGACGGAGGAGGCGTCGGTGGGCTGTGCGACGGGCGCGTCGTCATCGTGACGGGTGCCGGGCGCGGGCTCGGCCGCGCCCACGCGCTCGCCTTCGCCGCCGAGGGGGCAAAGGTCGTGGTCAACGATCTCGGTGTCGGCCCGGACGGCGACGGGGGCTCGGCCGGTCCGGCCCGGCAGGTGGTCGACGAGATCGTGGCGGCGGGCGGCGAAGCGGTCGCCCACGGGGGCGACATCGCCACGACGGAGGGGGCGGCGTCGCTGGTCACTGCCGCGCTGGAGACTTTCGGGCGGCTGGACACGCTGGTCAACAACGCCGGATTCCTGCGCGACCGGATGCTGGTGAATCTGGACGAGGACGACTGGGACGCGGTGATGCGGGTCCATCTGAGGGGCCATTTCCTGCCACTGAAGCATGCCGCCGCGCACTGGCGGGCCGAGGCGAAGGCGGGCCGCGCGCCGGTGGCCCGGGTGGTCAATACAAGCTCCGGTGCGGGGCTGCTCGGGAGCGTCGGACAGGGCAATTACTCCGCTGCGAAGGCAGGCATCGTGGGCCTGACGCTCGTCGCGGCCGCGGAGATGGGACGGTACGGGGTCCAGGTCAACGCGATTGCCCCGGCGGCACGGACCCGGATGACCGAGCAGACGTTCGCGGAGACGATGGCGGCGCCGGGGGAGGGGGAGTTCGACGCGATGGCCCCCGAGAATGTGTCCCCGCTGGTGGTGTGGCTCGGCTCGGCCGCGAGCGACGGGGTCACCGGGCGGGTCTTCGAGGCGGAGGCCGGCCGGATCACGGTCATGGAGGGCTGGCGCCCCGGTCCCACCGCGGACCGGGGGGCGCGGTGGGTGCCGGCGGAGGCGGGGGAAGCGGCACGGAAGCTGCTGTCGGAGGCGGAGCCGGCGCAGCCGGTGTACGGGGCGAAATCCAGCCGCCGGTGAGGCTGACTGTTCATTCTCTCCGGCGTTTCATTCTCTCCGGCGTTCGAGGCGCGGGGGTTCGGGGGCGGGCGCCTGCGGCGGGCTTTCTCCCGCCCGCCCCTTCCCGCAGCCCCGGTTGCTTCAGGTGCTGCAGTCCAGGACCGTCCGGCACAACCCGCACCGGGCCCGTACCCGGCCGCGTACCGGAACGCGGATGCGCTGGTGGCAGGTGGGGCAGGCGAAGGAGACCCGGAGTCCTTGCGGGCCGTTCTCGAAGGTGTATGGGGCGTCGGGGCCCGGGGCCGCTCCCGCACCCGGATGGTCCTGGGCGTACCGCCGGTCCTTGGCGTAGCGGTGCCGGCCCGCCCAGCCGGCCGCCGCGAGGGGTGGCTGCCGGGTGTCGCGGAGGGCCTGGGCGTGCCCCTTCGTGTACGCCGTGTACGCCTGCGGACTCGTGAACCACGGGGAGGGATCCTCATCGAAGGCGAACGCCCGCTTGGCGAGGACGTATCCGAACTCCTCCGGGGTGAGATAGCCGAGCTTCTGGCTGGAGACGGCGTCCTCACGGAAGGCGTCCAGCAGCAGCCAGCCCGCGCCCAGATACGTCGTCGCGGTGTCGGTGAGGATCTCGTTGTCGCGCGTACCGGGGAACTCCAGGTCGAGGCGGTGCAGCAGCACATGCATGACCTCGTGCGAGAGCGCGGCGCCGATGTCCCTGCGATGGGTGCGGAAGCGGTCGTTGAGTTCGATGAAGTACTCGGGCCCCGCGGCGAGTTCGACACCGGCGGCGTGTTCCATCGCCCGGAAGCCGACGATCATGCGGGCGTCCGGCAGGTGCAGATGCTGGACCATGGCCCGCGCCACCCGCTGGGCGCCGAGGTACAGATCGTCCTGGTCGGAGAAGGCGGCGTCGGCGGGGGCGAGGCTCGTGGCGTAGCCGCGGACACCGTCGTACGACAGCCTCCGGTACAGCGCCGTGATCGCGGACCGGACGGTGTCGAGATGAGGGAAGCCGCGGACGACCGGACTTTTGCCGCCCCGGCCGTGGTCCTGGCTGTTGTCCCGGCTGCTGTCCGCCACGTCCCCGCCCCCATCCGCGACGATCGACCGGCCTCCACTGTAGCCGCAGCGATGTGAGTGATCTTGGCCGAAAAGTAAACCTTGTGGGGGCCGTGATCACTTCCCGATAATCCGAATCATGTCTTTGTCGGGGGCATGACCAACGGGGCTGTGCTGCCCGTGGCCAGGACCCCGGGCGAGGGCACGCACCCCCATGTGCAACCCCCCACGAGAGAAGGCAATCCGTTGAAGCAGCTTCTGCGTGCCGTGAAGAGATGCTCCGTCATAGCCGCGGTGGTCCTCGCGGCCGTCAGCCTCCAGCCCGCCGGCGCGTCCGCGGCCCCCACCCCGGTCGTCGGCGGAACCCGCGCCGCCCAGGGTGAATTCCCGTTCATGGTCCGGCTGTCGATGGGCTGTGGCGGCGCTCTCTACGCCAAGGACATCGTCCTCACCGCCGCGCACTGTGTGGACGGTTCGGGCAACAACACCTCCATCACCGCCACCGCGGGCGTCGTCGACCTCCAGTCGTCCAGCGCGATCAAGGTCAAGTCCACCAAGGTCCTCCAGGCCCCCGGCTACAACGGCCAGGGCAAGGACTGGGCGCTGATCAAGCTCGCCAAGCCCATCGACCTGCCCACCCTGAAGATCGCCACCAACACCACGTACAACAACGGCACCTTCACCATCGCAGGCTGGGGCGCCGCCACCGAGGGCGGAAGCCAGCAGCGGTATCTGCTGAAGGCCACCGTGCCGTTCGTCTCCGACGCCGACTGCCAGGGCGCATACGGCAGCGACCTCGTCCCCGGCGACGAGATCTGTGCCGGCCTGATCGACACGGGCGGCGTGGACACCTGCCAGGGCGACTCCGGCGGCCCCATGTTCCGCAAGGACAACGCCGGAGCCTGGATCCAGGTGGGCATCGTCAGCTGGGGCCAGGGCTGCGCCGAGCCCGGCTACCCGGGTGTGTACAGCGAGGTCTCGACTTTCGCCGCCAACATCGCCTCCGCGGCGGCCGCACTCTGACGCCTCGGCCGGCCCCACCGCATCAGCTTTGAGCACCCCCGGGTGTGCCCGTCCGGACGGGCACACCCGGACCCAGCTCCACCCACGGATCCCCGGCGCCCTCCACCTCCAGAACCCACACCTCGTTGACGCCCTCCCGCAGCACCGGACCCGGCACATACAGCGTCCGCTGCGGACCCGCCGACCAGTACCGGCCCAGACAGAAACCGTTCACCCACACGAACCCGCGTGTCCAGCCCGGCAGTTCGAGCCCCGCGTGATCCGGAAGACCCGCGAGTCCCGACTCCGCCGACTCGAACGAACCCCGGTACAGCCCGGCACGGCCCCGCTCGGCGACTCCTCCGAAAGGCACCGCGTCCACCGCGCCCGGCTCCTCGAAGGCGGCCAGTCGCAGCCCCCGCGCCCGTACCCCGTGCAGATACTGCCGCTCGTGCCGGACGCCGCCCGTGATGCCCTTCGGCTCACCCAGCCGCGGCCCGTAATTGACCCGGCCCAGCGACTCCACCCACAGCTCGACCTCCGCGGGCCCGGCCACCGGCTCGTCGAGGGTGGCGCTCTCGCCGCTCAGCACACCTTGCCGGACGCCGTTCACATACACCACCGCACGGTCCCGGAGCCCGGACACACCCAGCGCGTACGGGCGTCGCAAACCCGGAACGGTGACCTCGTACCGCACCAGGCCCCGGTCCACGCCCAGCTCCTCGAACGTCGGCGGAACACCGGATTCCGCCTGTTCCGGGTCGCCCAGAACCTCCAGGGCCACCGACAGGGGCGCCCACTCGGTCAGCTCTGCCCGCACCGGCGCCGGGGGCCCGACCGGCTCCGGCGGCAGCTCCGGAAGCGGACCGTCCGCAAACTCCGCCAGGACCTTCCGGAACAGCCAGAACTTCTCCGTCGGCCGCCCGTACTCGTCGATCGGCGCATCGTAGTCGTACGACGTCACCGTCGGCTGAAGATCCTGGTCCTGCACCGGACCCGAGCGGTTCGCCCCCGCCCAGCCCGCAAAATTCGTCCCCCCGTGCGCCATGTAGACATTCACCGACGCCCCGCACTCCAGAATCTCCCGCAGGGCCTCCGCGGCCTCCGCCGGATCCCGTACCGCCGGCGCAGCACCCCAGTGCTCGAACCACCCGCACCAGAACTCCATGCACATCAGCGGCCCCTTCGGCTGATGGCGGCGCAGCACCTCGAACGCCTCCCGCGCACCCGACCCGAAGTTCACCGTGGCGAGCAGCCCCGGCACGGAGCCGCCGGTGAGCATGTGGTCCTCCGGCCCGTCGGAGGTGAACAGCGGCACGGTCACCCCGCGCTCCCGCAGCATCCCGGCCACCCGCTGCAGATAGACCCGATCGGTGCCGTAGCTCCCGTACTCGTTCTCCGCCTGAACCATGATCACCGGGCCGCCGCGTCCGATCTGCCGCTGCACCACCTGCGGCAGCAGCGCCGTGAACCACCGCTCCACGGCACCCAGGTACTCCTCGTCACGGGTCCGCACCCGTCGCCCGAACCGCCCTGTCACCCAGGCCGGCAGACCACCGTTCTCCCACTCGGCACAGATGTACGGTCCCGGGCGGACGATCGCCCACAGCCCGGCACGCTGCGCCGCGTCCAGGAACCGGCCCAGCGACTCCACGTCCCGGAAGCGGCCGGGCTCCGGCTCATGGAGATTCCACGGCACATATGTCTCGACACAGTTGAGACCCATGGCGCGCAGCATCGACAGCCGGTGATCCCACTGCGCCTCGTGGACCCGGAAATAGTGCAGGGCCCCCGACAGCAGCCGTACGGGCTTCCCGTCGAGCCGGAAGTGGTCGTCCCCCACGGTGAAGTCAGCCATCGTGCTCATACTCTCCTGTGCGTGCGGTCCCCCGGGGCCGCGCCGCCCAGGGATCGCACGACGGCACGCACCACGGAGCGGGCGAACCCGGGAGGAATGTTGCAACCAACCTTTGCCCCCTGGCGTGCGGCCGGTCCATGGACAAAGATCACTGCTGTTTGGACACAATTGTTCGGACGTGAACTGTTGGGACCAACGCCAAAGAAACTGTCGGACCCACGCCAAAGAAGAAGGGGGAGGAAGGAAGGCCGATGTACCACACCTGGATGCGCTTCTTCACTCCCAGCCCGCTCCACCACCGGCTGGGCCTCGTCTGTCTGGGCGTGGGGCTGCAGCACGGCGCCCTGCCGACGGTCGGCCCGCGCACCCTGGACCACCATGTGGCCGTCGTCATCAACTCCGGCAGTGGCTGGTTCATCGGAGCCGACGGCCGCCGGGTGCCCGTCATCGCACCCAGCCTGATCTGGCTGACCCCCGGCACCCCGCACCACTACGGCGCCGATCCCGGCACCGGCTGGGACGAGAGCTTCGTCGACTTCACCGGCCCCGCCACCGCCACGTACACCGAGCTCGGCTACATCGAGCCGGACCGCCCGCTCGTCCCGCTCGCCGACACGGCGGGCCCCCGCGCCGCGGTGGGGCGGATGGTGCGCGCGGCACGGCGCGGCAACCCGTTGCTGGAGGTCGAGACCGGCGCCGCCGTGCATGAACTCCTCGTCGCCCTGCGCCGGGCCCGCGCCGATGTCAGCCCCGACGGCGACCCGGTCCTGCAGGCCCTCGCCCGTGACGCCTTCCAGCCGCTCTCCGTCGCCGAGCATGCGGCCCGGCACGGAATGACACCCGCCGAACTGCGTACGGCGGTACGGCGGGGCGCGGGCTGCAGCCCGAAGGACTACCTCCTCGGCATCCGGCTCGGCCGCGCCAAGGAACTCCTCGCCGCCACCGACCTGCCGGTCGCCGCGGTCGCCCGACGCGTCGGCTACGACGACCCGGCCTACTTCTCCCGCCTCTTCGCCCGCCGGGTCGGCACCGCCCCGGTCCGGTTCCGTGATCAGCAGGGTCGCAGCGTCCCGGGCGGCTGGAGCGACCAGGTCCCGGACCCGGAACACCCACCGAGGATCACCCCCCTGGGCCCGGCCGTCTAAGCTCGCTGACCATGACCACGAGGGACATCGACGAGTCCGTGAGCGCGGAACTGAACCGGCTGCGCGAGAGCATCGACAACATTGACGCCGCTGTTGTCCATATGCTCGCCGAGCGCTTCAAGTGCACCCAGCAGGTCGGCCACCTCAAGGCCGCCCATCAGCTCCCCCCGGCCGACCCGGCCCGCGAGAGCCGGCAGATCGCCCGGCTGAGGCAGCTGGCGGAGAGCGCGCATCTGGATCCGGCCTTCGCGGAGAAGCTGCTGAACTTCATCGTGGCGGAGGTCATCCGCCACCATGAACGGATCGCGGAGGAGTCGGCGACGAACGGGGAGACCGGCGCCGGGTCGTGAACGGGGCCGGGGGGTGATCCCTGCGGGCCGACAGCCGAGGCTGTGACCACCGGGGGCGCTCCCGGTGGTCGGGGGAGTCGGGGACTGGCGGTAATCGCTCTCCACTTCTTCTCATTGAGCTGAGGGCGGTTCGCCCGCCCGGTGCGACGGATACGGGCCGGACCGGGCGGCCGACCGCTTGCGCCTCGACCACGCCACCCAGGCACTCACCAGCAGACCGAGTCCCGTGGCCACGACGACGAGCCCGGCCGAGGCCGACTCGTTGACATGGTCGCCGTTGCCCTGTGGCGTGGGCAGCCCGGCGGCCGCGTAGTGGGGGAGGAACAGCAGTCCCGCTCCCACCAGGGCGGGCACCGCCCAGCCGGCGCTTTCGCGGCGCGAGGACCGGGCGGACACCAGAGCACCCACCGTCAGAAGCACCGCGCAGCCCAGTGCCGGCAGCACCGTGTAGGTCAGCCATTCGGACAGCAACGGCCGCCAGTACCACTCCGATTCGGGCCTCGGTCCATCGAAGTAGTACAGGGTCCGCGGCTGTGGCGTACCCATGAAGTCCCGGACCGACCCGGGCACCAGCCCGCCCAGCAGCCCGCCGCCGAAGACCAGCCCCGCGAAACGCGCTGCCCCGCTGTCCTCCCTCCGGCAGGCCGCCCGGCCGGCCCGGAGGCTCAGCACGGCGCACCAGCCGGCCAGCAGCCCCAGGAACACACCCTTGACCGCGCCGTAACCGATCGGAGTCCAGACGTTCCAGGCGTAGTTCTCCATGTGCGCGGCGCGCCGGCTCCCCGCGAGACACCAGGCAGCCGCACCCGCCGCCACTCCCCATGGCACGACCCCCACGGCCCGCCGCCGTGCGACGTCCGCGTCCGCCCCCGTAGCCCCACGCACCACTTCGGCCACTGCCTGCCCCATATGGTCCATCTGCCCCGATACTCCCGCCGAGCTCGGCTGTCGTTGATGATGCGGCTCTGTCATGCGTTTGGTCAGAGGTCTCTCATCATGGCCTGATCAGCGAGGTGCGTGCAGGCCTGTGATCATCATGTGGATCAGCAGGTCGTAGCTCTCGTCCAGCTTCTCCGGGAGCCCGAACGCGCCCTCGGCCTCCAGGACCGCGAAGCCGTGGACGGCCGCGCGCAGGCAGCGGGCTGCGTGGATCGCTGCGGAGTCTGCCATTCCGTACGCGCGGAAAGTGGCGAGCATGATGTTGATCAGTCGCGTCCCGGCCTCTACCGTGCGCGGCTCGGGCGTCTGGATCAGTGCCGAGTAGCGGTGCGGGTGCCGCAGTGCGTAGTGCCGCCAGGCCATCATGAGCGCGCGGATCGCCTCGTCGGCGGAGCGGCCCAGCACGGCCTCGCCGACCTGGTCCGCGATCTCGTTCATGATCCGCGCCGACATGAGGTCGCGCAACTCGGCCAGATTGCGCACGTGCTTGTAGAGGGACGGGGTGGCGACGCCTGCCCGGCCGGCCACCGCCGACAAGGTCAGGGCGGCGGGGCCGCTCTCGTCGATGATCAGCAGAGCGAAATCGACGACGGCATCCGTGGTGAGCGCTGCCCTAGCCACGCGCGCCGACCTTGAGGAAGGCCAGGATGGCAGTGGCGACTTCGTCCGGGAACTGGACGTGCGCGTAGTGACCGGCTCCCTCGATCATCTCGAGCCGGCCGAGCCCTGCGGGCATGTCGGCCACGATGCCCTCTCCCTCGGCCCTGGGGTCGGCCCAGTCGGGGTCGAGCGTGCCCTCGATGACCAGGGCGGGGCACTGGATGGCGTCGAGACAGGCACCGGCGTCCGTGGGCGCGGACATGCCCATCTTGCTGACGACGGCCATCCGGCCGGGCCTGCGCAGGTCGGCGTCGAGGGCGGCGACATGGCCGGCATGACCGGCGGGCTTGACTCCCGGGTAGGCATGGTCGAGGTAGCGCTTCCACAGCCCGACGCTGCGCAGCAGGCCGGCGCCCATGAGCAGGCTCATGCCCTTGCGGTAGCGGGCGTGGGACATCAGAGCACTCGGGCTGATCTTCTGTGCGCGGGTGAACGGGCTGATTTCGACGATGGCGCTGACCAGTTCGGGCTCCCGGGCCGCGGCGATGGTGGCGGCGCCGCCGGCGAAGGAGTGGCCCACGACGACGGCGGGGCCGCCCAGGCGCCTGATCAGGGCGAGGACGTCGGCCGCCGCGTCGGTGCGGGTGTAGGACGCCCAGTCGGTACTGGACTCACCGTGGCCGCGCTGGTCCATGACGGCAACCCGCAATCCGGCCGCCGCCAGCCGGGAAGCCACATCTCGGTAGGCCGCCCTGTTGTCGCCCATGCCGTGGGCCAGCACGATCAGCGGGCCCTCGCCGGTCACTTCGTACGCGAGCTGTCCGCTGCCAATCGTCAAGAACTCGGGCATGTCCACCCTCCGAGGCTAATGAATATAGCCATAAAGCTAATGTGATTAGCCGCAGGCGTCAACCCTTGTCCCGAGGGAGCGGAACCGGACCTCTGGGCGGGAGCACCGCCGCTGACTGCCGCTGGTGGCCGGTCACGGTCGCAGTGGGCGCGGCCGGTGCGACCGGGATGAGGAGCGCGGTGATGTTGTCGTGCCCGCCTGCGTCAAGGGCGTACCGGACCAGCGACCGGGTGTCCTCCAGAAGGTCGCTGCCGGCCGACGGCGCGATCGGGCGACGAGGGAGCACGCCCCGCAGTGCGGCGACATCGGGCAGATAACGCCACAGCCCATCGGTGCACAGCAACAGCCGACCGGGCACCGAGGGCCGGTAGCTCCGGATGTGCGGTGCTGGTTCGCCGGCGTCGGCTCCCAGCCACGCGGAGAGTGCCTCGTGCCGGCCCGTGTCGTCCTCGGTCAGCGCCATCCCTGGCCCTTCGTCCGGCAGCCAGTAGGCACGGCTGTCGCCGATCCAGGCACTCCAGATGCCTTCCGGGCCCGCGATACCGGCGACATACGTGCAGGCGGGTGCGGCATGCACCGACGCCGCCAGGCCGGCAACAGCGCGCGCCGCGCGCCTGGCGGAGTCACCGAGCGCGATCTCCGGCAGAACACCTTCCCGCAGCCGCGCCGCCAGAACCGTCACGCCGACCTCGGCCGCGACCTGGGCCGCTCGCTCCGACCGTGGCGACATGGACACGCCGTCGCAGACGACCCCGACCGTCCAACTGCCGACCGTGGACAGTGCCATCGCGTCCGCATTGATGCCGCGGTGCCGGCCGCGGTCGCTGATCCCCGCAGCACCGCCGTCGGCCGTGATCTCCACGCGCGAGCGAAACGACGGCTGGGCCGCACCGCAGTCCCAGCAGTACCCATCGGGAGCGACCGTTCCGCCGCACAGGACACAGCCCGCAATCTCACTCATCAGCCGTGCATCCTGCCAGAACTGTCAAGGGGACTACGGGAAACGCCACTCACGTCATCCATTGCATCCAGCTCGACCCGCATGTCGTCACGCCCGACGGCGAGTACCGGATGCTCCGCGGCGACCGGGAGTGACGGGGGGAGCGTCCCTCACGGCGAGATCTCCTCCAGCGGGCGGTTCGCCGTCTCCTCCGCGAACGCGCCCGCCACCACCGCGCCCACCAGTGCCACCGCCCCCAGCATCACGAACACCGGCGCGACGCCGTCCCCGGCCGCGTACACCGTGCCGACAAGGATCGGGCCCAGGATCACGCCCAGGCGGTTGACCGCGCCGCCCACGCTGCAGCCCAGGGCGCGCATCCTCGTCGGGTACAGCTCCGGTGTGTACAGGTACAGGCAGATGTTGGCGCCGAAGAAGCCGACCGCCGACAGGGAGGTCCAGATCAGGACCTGGGCGGGCGTGTGGGCTCCCAGCGCGGCGAGGGTGAGCAGGAGTGCCGCCGCGCCGCCCAGGAAGATCGCGATGATCTTGCGGCGGCCCAGGACGTCCACAGTGAGGGCAACCACGAGGCAGCCGAGCAGGCCCGCGACCGAGGTGACGGTGGAGTACAGCAGGGCGTCGGAGAGGGTGAGGCCGTACTCGTCCTCGTAGATGCTGGGCAGCCACGACGTGATGCCGTAATTCACGAAGTAACCGGTGAACCAGATCGCGCCGACGACGATTGTGCGGCGGCGGTAGCGGCCGGTGAACAGGCCGCGCATGCCTGAAGGGACGGGATTCGTCGACATCGAGGGGGCCGGAACGGTCTCGGGGGTGCCCAGGGGCGGCAACGGTTCGCCCGTCGCCGCCGATACCTTCGCCTCGATTCCGGCCATCACCGTCTCGGCCTCCGTCAACCGGCCCCGGTCCGCCAGCCAGCGCGGTGACTCGGGGACCTTGCGCTGGACGAGGAAGGCGAGCAGCCCGGGCACGGCGGCGATCGCGAACATCGCGCGCCAGCCGGCCGCCGGAACCACCCAGGCCGCGGCCAGGGCGCCGATCGTCAGACCGGCCGGGAAGACCAGTTCGTACAGCAGGACGAAGCGGCCACGCTTGAAGCTCCGGGTGATCTCACTGATGAATGCCGCCGCCACCGGCACCTCGCCGCCGATCGCCAGACCCTGCACGAAGCGCAGTGCCAGGAACGGGGTCGGTGAGGTGCACGCGGTGAGGGCCAGGCTGACCGCGCCCGAGGCGGCCACGCAGTACGTGATCACCCTGACCCGGCCGAACCGGTCGGCCAGACGGCCCGACAGCAGGGCGCCGATGAGCATGCCGACCGAGCCGACCGTGAGCACCGCCGTCGCGTCACCGGTGGTCAGGTGCCACTCCCGGCGGAGCTCCGGCAGGGCGTACGCGATCAGCAGCTGGTCGAAGGCCTCGAAGAAGGTGACCACGCCGACGATGAGCCGGACGGTGACATGCCAGCGGGAGAGCGGCAGCCGTTCGAAGCGGGCGGCGATGGACGCGCGGGTGGCCCGGGCCCGTGCGGCTTCGGGCGAGGCGTCCTGCGAGATGTCGGTGCTCATCCGGGGTTCCTCCTGCTCCGTGTGGGGGCGGAGCCGTTGGGGAGCCAGGCGTAGAAGAGTTCAGTGGGGTACGAGGGTGAGCCGAGCGTACGGGTGTGGGCGCCCGTGCGGGGCTCGTGAGCTTGTGAACTCGCCCACTGTTCTCCGTCGCCGTTCTCCGGCCACTGTTCTCTGTAAGTGCCTAGTTTCTTAGTGCTTAAGTTTTACCGGCTCGCCGGTGGTCGCCGTCAAGACCTCCAGGGCAAAGGAGATTTTGCCTGGGGGTCTTGCGGTCGATTACTTAAGCGCTTAGATTTTTAGCTCTGAGGTAACCGATTCGACAGCAGGAGGCCAACTGATGCTTGCCGACGAGGTGTTGGACGAGGCGTTGGTCGCGGGACAGTGGCGACAGGGCCGCGGTGCCCTCATCGAGACCGTCGACCCGGCCACAGGCCAGGTCATCGCCACCGTGCACGCCGCATCCCTCGCCGATGTCGAGGAGGCCGCCACCGCCGCCGCGCACGCCGCCCAGGACCCCGCCTGGCGCGAGCTGCCCGCCCACCTCCGAGCCAGGCTGCTCCACCGCATCGCCGACCTCGTCGAACAGGACGCCGACCGGCTCTGCGCACTCCAGACCGCCGACACCGGCAAGTGCCGCACCGAGACCCGCGCCCTCGTGCTCAGCGCGGCCGGCACCTTCCGCTACACCGCCGCCGCGCTGGAGACCGCCGAGGACGCGATCACCCCGTCCCGCGGCCCGTACGTCACGATGAGCGTCCATGAGCCGATCGGCGTCGTCGGCGCGATCACCCCCTGGAACTCGCCCATCGCCAGCGACGCCCAGAAGCTCGCCCCCGCACTCGCCGCGGGCAACGCAGTGCTCCTCAAGCCCGCCGAATGGACCCCGCTCGTAGCCCTCGCCCTGGGCCGTCTCGTCCACCGGGCCCTGACCGAAGCAGGTCTGCCGGCCGCGCTGCTCTCCGTGCTGCCGGGCCGTGGCAGCGTCATCGGCGACGCGATCGTCCGCCACCCGGCCGTCGGGAAGATCACCTTCACCGGGGGTACGAACACCGGGCGAACCCTCGCGCACGTCGCCGCCGACAAGCTGATCCCCGTGTCGCTGGAACTCGGCGGAAAGTCCCCGACGATCGTCCTGGAGGACGCCGACCTGGAGCAGGCCCTGGCGGGTGTCATGTACGGCGTCTTCTCGTCCAGCGGGCAGAGCTGCATCGCAGGTTCACGGCTCTTCGTCGCCCGTGCACGCTACGAGGAGTTCGTCGGCGAACTCGTCGCCCGTACCCAGAAGTTGCGCATAGGACCCGGCGCCGACCCGGACACCCAGGTCGCCCCGCTCGTCCACCACAAGCACCGCGACAGCGTCGCCGCGTACGTGGACCTGGCCCGCGAGGAGGGCGGCACCGTGCGATGCGGGGGAGCGGTACCCGACGGCGACCTCTACCGCGACGGCGCCTACTACCTCCCCACCGTCCTGGACGGCCTGCCCAACACCGCCCGCGTCTGCCAGGAGGAGATCTTCGGCCCGGTCGTCGTCGCCCTGCCCTTCGACGACGAGGACGACCTCGTCGCCCAGGCCAACGACAGCGTCTACGGACTCGCCTGCGGCATCTGGACCCGGGACCACGCCAGGGCCTGGCGGCTGGCCCGCCGGATCGACGCGGGAACCGTCTGGATCAACACGTACAAGCAGTTCAGCATCTCCACCCCGTTCGGCGGGCTGAAGGACAGCGGCATCGGCACCGAGAAGGGCCGCGATCTGATCCGCGGCTACCAGCGGCAGAAGTCCCTCTACTGGGGCACCGACACCACACCGCTGCCCTGGGCCTTCAACTGATTTCGCAGAGAGAGGAGTTGGGAAACGTCATGGCTTACGAGAACCTCCGCGCCCGCCCCACCGGGCAGCGTGAACCGATTGCCGTACAGCACCGACCGATCGCCCGGCTGCGCGCCCTGCGCTCCGTCGAGCTGCACACCCCCGCCTTCACCGAGTCGGCCGACTTCTACAGCGAGGTCTGGGGACTGGAACCCGTCGAACGGGAGACCGACGCCACCTGGCTGCGTGGCACCGGCGAGGAACACCACGTCCTCGCCCTCACCCGCGGTGAACGCAACGGCCTCGGCCGCATCACCTTCGCCGTCGCCACCCCTGCCGAGATCGACGAGGCCGCCCACCGGCTCCTCGCCCGCGGCATCGTCCCCGTCGCCGGCCCCGGCCCCCTCGACCAGGTCGGCGGCGGCTACGGGCTCCGCTTCACCGACCCCGAAGGCCGGCTCATCGAGCTCAGCGCCCAGACCCACGCCGTCGCCCCGCGCGGCCGCGACAGCGCCGTACCCGTCGGTGTCACCCACACCGTCCTCAACACCACCGACATCGACGCCGCCGTGGCCTTCTACACCGCGGTCCTCGGGCTGCGGGTCTCCGACTGGTCCGAGCACCAGATGGCCTTCCTGCGCTGCAACGCCGACCACCACTGCATCGCGTTCAACCAGGCCGAGTGGGCCTCCCTCAACCATGTCGCGTACGAGATGACGTCCGTCGACCACTTCATGCGCGGCCTGGGACGGCTCCGGCACCACGGCATCAACCCCCAGTGGGGGCCCGGCCGGCACGGTCCCGGCAACAACACCTTCTCGTACTTCACCGACCCCGCCGGACTCGTCTGCGAATACACCTCCGAGGTCGCCCAGATCGTCGAGGACGCCTGGATCGCCAAGGTCTGGCGGCGGGTCCCCGAACTCTCCGACCTGTGGGGGACCGCGGGACCGCCGTCGTCACAGATCCGCTGCCACATGGCCGGCGAACCCGACCCCGGGCCGCTGTCCCGCACCGACACCCCCGAACAGGTGACCTCATGACCACCGCCACATCCACCCTCTCGCCCCGCCCCGTACGCCGCATCGGCCTCGTCGGCTGGGGCGCCATCGGCCGGGTCGTCGGCACCGCACTCGCCGAAGGGCGCGTCCCCGGCGCCGAGTTGGCCTGCATCGTCGACAACCGGCCCCTCGTCGACGCCCCCGCACCCCAACTGTCGTTCGAGGACGCCCTCGCCGTCTGCGATCTGATCGTCGAAGCCGCAGGCCAGGCAGTGGTGCGCGAGTGGGCCGAGCGGGTCCTCGACAGCGGCGCCGACCTGCTGATCGCCTCCACCGGCGCGCTCGTCGACGCCGAACTCGTCGAGCGGCTGCGGACGGCCGGACCCGGCCGGGTCTACTTCACCGGCGGCGCCGTCGGCGGACTCGACCTCCTTCAGGCCGTACGGGGCCTGGGCGCCCTCACCTCCGTCACCCTGACCACCACCAAGCTGCCCGCCACTCTCCACCAGCCGTGGATGGACGACGAGTTGACCGAGCGGCTGCGGACCACCACCGAGCCGGTCGAGGTGATGCGCGGCACGGCCCGCGACGTCCCGGTGAAGTTCCCCAAGTCGACCAATGTCGCCGCGTCCGTCGCCCTCGCCACCGGCGACCCGGATCTCGTCCAGGTCGTCGTCGTGGCCGACCCCGCCGCCACCCTCACCCGGCATGTCATCGAGGCCGCGGGGCCGCACGGCACATACCGCTTCGAGGTCGCCCACCGGCCCGACGCGGCCAACCCCGCCACCAGCCAGGTCGTGCCGCACGCCGTGCTCCGCAGCCTCGGCGCCGTCGTCGGCCGGGCGGGACAGATCCTGTGACCGCCGCCCCGGCCGACGGGACCGTCCACACCGTGGAGGCCGGAGACCCGGACGCACCGCTGCTCCTGTGCCTGCACGGCATCGGCTCCTCGTCCGCCGCCTTCGCCCCGCAGCTCGCCGCACTCTCCGACCGGGTACGGGTCGTGGCCTGGGACGCCCCCGGCTACGCGGCCTCCGCCGACCCCGACCGCGCCCCCGGCCTCGACGGCTACGCCGACACCGCCGCCGCACTCATCCGCGAACGCGGCGGCCGAGCCCATGTCCTGGGCGTCTCCTGGGGCGGCGTCATCGCACTCCGCCTCGCCGCCCGCCACCCGGGCCTCGTCGACTCGCTGATCATCGCCGACTCCAGCCGCGGCTCGGGCACCCACCCCGACAAGGCCGAGGCCATGCGCGGCCGTTCGGCCCAGCTCGCCGCCGAGGGGCCGGACGCCTTCGCCGCCGCCCGCGGCCCGCGCCTGGTCTCCGGCGACGCGCCCGCCGCACTCGTCGAACAAATCGTGGCGACCATGGCCGCCTCCGTCCGTACGCCCGGATACGGGTACGCGGCCGAGGCGATGGCCGAGGCCGACCTCACCGACGACCTGCCGACGATCACCGCACCGGCCCTCGTCCTGTGCGGCGAGGAGGACACCGTCACCGGAACCGAGGAGTCGCAGGCCATCGCCGGCGCCCTCACCAGGTCCGTCTACGTGACCCTCTCCGGCGCCGGTCACCTCTCCAACCAGGAACGGCCCGAGGCATTCAACGCCTGGGTCCGCGCCCACCTCCACGTCGTCGCCCGCATCCCCGCGTGACGACGGCCCGCCCCCACCCGCAGCAACGATCCGAGGAGCATCCCGTGCCCATCGACAACACCCCCTACGAGACCGACGGCGACCTCGCGAAGTACACCGACTCGCTGATCGCCACGAAGGACTCCCGCGAGCCCGACTGGAACACCCTCTCCTTCCAGGCGAAGGCGGGCGACCAGTACAAGCGCGCACAGATCCGCTACGTCGGCTCCGGCGCCACCGGCAACCACGAGAACGACAACCGGATCCTCCCGTCCGGCGGCTTCACCTTCTCCAACATGCTGCTGCCGCCGGGCGCCGAGGGCCCCGAGCACACCCACCACGACGTGGAGGAAGCCTTCTTCGTCCTGGAGGGCCGGGTCAGGGTCGGCATCCACCGCGGCGCGGACGAGGTCGAGTACCGCACCCTCGGCTACCGCGACATGATCGTCGTGCCCGCCGGAGTGGCCCGCTCGCTGAAGAACGAGGGCGACACCGACGCCCTGTTCTGCGTGATCATCGGTACGCAGAAGCCGCAGGTCCCGACCTACCCCGAGCACTCCCCGATGCACGGCATCACCCGCGACTGATGGCCACCGACGACACCTCCCGTACGCCGGGCACCTCCCGTACGGCGGACGCCTCTCGCACGGTCGTCGTCACCGGCGCCGGCCGCGGCCTGGGACTGGCCGCGGCCCGCCGGATCGGCCGCGACGGCCACCGCGTCGTCATCGCCGAACTCGACGAGGCCACCGGCAGGCAGGCCGCCGACGAGCTCCGCGCCGAAGGCATCACCGCGGACTTCCATCCGCTCGACGTCGCCGACCCTGACTCCGTCGACGCCCTCGCCGCGACCCTCGCGGGCGACTCCACCCGGCTGTACGGACTGGTCAACAACGCCGGTCTGGCCAACGCGGTCGGCGGCAAACCGTTCCACGAGATCGACATCGAGGCATGGGACCGCATCATGACGGTCAACGCCCGTGGTCCATGGCTCGTCGCCCGAGCCCTCCTGCCGCTCATGGTGGCAGGCGGCAGCGGCCGGATCGTCAACCTCGCCTCGGACGCGGCCCTGTACGGATCGCCCCGACTCGCCCACTACATCGCCTCCAAGGGCGCCGTGATCTCCCTGACCCGGGCCATGGCACGCGAGACCGGCGACCTCGGCATCACCGTCAACGCGGTCGCCCCCGGGCTGACCGAGGGGGAGTCCTCCGTGGACATCCCCGCCGAACGGCACGAGCTGTACCGGCTGGGCCGGGCGATCTCCAGGCCGCAGCAGCCGGCGGACCTGGTCGGCCTGATCGCCTTCCTCGTCGGCGACGAGTCCGGCTACATCACCGGCCAGACCTTCGCCGTCAACGGCGGCTTCACGATGCACTGAAGCCTCCACGCACGGACGGACACGCCGCACCGGACACCCCTCGACCGACCCCGGTGCGGCCCCCGCCCGGGGGACACTCTCTTCGAACCAAGGAGTACGACATGGACCTCGGCCTCGCCGGTCGCAGCATCCTCGTCACCGGTGGCAGCTCCGGCGTCGGCCTCGCCACGGTCCGGATGCTGCTCGCCGAAGGCGCCCGCGTCGCCACCTGCGGCCGCCGCGCCGACGCCCTCACCGCAGCCCTCGACGGTCTCGCCGGACCGGACAGGCTGTACCACGCACCCTGCGACGTACGCGACGAAGCCGCCGTACGGGCGTTCACCGAAGCCGCAGCCGAACGATTCGGCGGCCTCGACGGACTCGTCAACAACGCCGGTGCCTCCCGGATGAAACCCTTCGCCGAGACCACCGCCGACGACTGGCGCGACGAACTGGAACTCAAGTTCTTCGGCGTCCTCAACCCCCTCCATGCCGCCCTGCCCCACCTGCGGAAATCCGGCAGCGCCTCCGTCGTCAACATCAACGCGGTCCTCGCCAAGCAGCCCGAGACCCGGCTGATGACGACCAGCGCGGCCCGCGCCGGCATCCTCAACCTCTCCACGTCCCTGTCGAAGGAACTCGCCCCCGACGGCATCCGCGTCAACTCCGTCTGCCTCGGCCTCGTCGACACCGGACAGTGGGAACGCCGGCACGCGGCCTCCGGCAGCCCCCTCGACTACGCCGCCTGGCAGGCCGAACTCGCCGCCGACCGAGGCATCGCACTCGGCCGCCTCGGCAACGCCGACGAAGTCGCCTACGCCGTAACGGCGTTGCTCTCGCCAAAGGCCTCGTACATCACCGGCACCACCGTCGACGTCTGCGGCGGCGTCAACCGGGCCGTCGCCTAGGACCTGTCCGACCTCGATCCGCCGGACAGACCCCAACCCACCGAACCCCCCTCAGGAGCGCAACGACATGACCCAACCCAACGGCGGCGACCTGCTCGTCGAGACGCTGCGCGGACTCGGCGTCGACACGGTGTTCGGCATCGTCAGCGTGCACAACCTGCCGCTCGTCGAAGCCGTCGACCGCGATCTGCGCTTCGTCCCCGTCCGCCACGAAGCCGCCGCCGTCAACGCGGCCGACGGCTACGCCCGCGCCACCGGCGGCCTCGGCTGCGCCCTGACCAGCACCGGTACGGGAGCGGGCAACGCGGCAGGCTCCCTCATCGAATCCCTCAGCTCCGGCACCCCCGTCCTCCACATCACCGGACAGATCGACAGCGAGTACCTCGGCTCCGGCCGCGGCTTCATCCACGAGACCAAGGACCAGCTCGGCATGCTCCGCGCGGTCTCCACCCATGCGGTCACCGTCACCGACGCCGCGAGCGCGGGCGACATCCTGCGCGACGCGGCCGCCCGCGCGCTGACCGCCCCGCACGGCCCGGTCAGCGTCGAATGGCCCATCGACCTGCAGTTCGCCCCCCAGCAGCTCACCGGCACCCCCGTGCGGACCGCACCTGCGCCCGCCCTGCCCGACCCGGAACTCCTCGACGAGGCCGCCGCGCTGCTGTCCGCCGCGCGCCGCCCCCTCGTCTGGGCGGGCGGCGGAGCCAACAGCGCCCGCCCCGAACTCGCCGCACTGCTCGACGCGCTGAACGCCGGACTGGTCACCTCCAACTCCGGCCGCGGCTCGGTCCCCGAGTCCGACGAGCGGGTCCTCGGCAACTACGCCACCGCCCCCGCGGGCCGCGCGCTGCTCGCCGAAGCCGACGTGCTGCTCTCCATCGGCACCCACTTCCGCTCCAACGAGACCGCCGACTACACCCTCGAACTCCCCCCGGTTCACATCCAGTTGGACCTGGACCCAGCCGCACCGGGCCGCGTCTACCCGGCCACCCGCGCCCTGCACGGCGACGCGGCGGCCGTCCTCGCCGCACTCCTGGGACGCGTGACGAGCGGTGGCACGGAGACGAGCTGGCCGGCCCGCGTACGCAAGGCCCGCAATGACGCCCGCAGCGCACAGCGCCACGCCATCGGACCGCAGGCCGCCATCAATGACGCCATCCGCGACGCCTGCCCGCCAACGTCCGTGATCGCCCGCGACGTCACCATCCCCTCCTCCACCTGGGGAAACCGGCTTCTGGAGATCAACGACCCGGCCACCAACGTCTTCCCGCGCGGCGGCGGCATCGGACAGGGCCTCGCCATGGGCATCGGTGCCGCACTCGGCCGACCGGACGTTCCCACCGTCGTCATCGCGGGCGACGGCGGCCTCGCCGTCCACCTCGGCGAACTCCTCACCCTCGCCCAGGAGAAGCCCGACCTCACCCTCCTCGTCTTCAACGACGGAGGCTACGGCGTCCTGCGCAACATGCAGGACAACCACTTCCCGCGCCGCTCCGGCGTCGACCTCACCACCCCCGACTTCGAGCAGCTCGCCGCCGCCGTCGGTCTCCCGTACGCCCGGATCGCCTCCGAAGCCGACGCGGGCCCCGTCATCAAGGGAGCCACCGCCTCCGAGGGGCCGGTCCTCGTCGAGATCGACCTCGCCGCACTCGGCCCGATGAACACCCCGTTCACCCCGCCCGTCAAGCTCCCCGCGACCGCCACCGCGACCCCGACCGCCACCGGACAGGGAGGCACCCCGCAATGACCAGCACCCAGGAAACCCGCCTCGACCTGCTCGTCCACCGGATGACATGGGAGGCCGACGGCGTCCTCGGCGTCGAACTCACCCACCCGGACGGCAGCCCGCTGCCTGCCTGGCAGCCCGGCGCCCACATCGACGTACACGTCGGCGGGCACATCAGGCAGTACTCCCTGTGCTCCGACCCGGCCGACACCACCCGCTGGCGCATCGGCATCCTCAGGGAACCCGCATCCCGCGGCGGCTCCGCCCACATCCACACCCAGCTGCGGCCCGGCCAGATCCTCCAGGTCCAGGGCCCCCGCAACCACTTCGAGCTGGACGCCGACCACGACGCCGAGGCGTACCTCTTCATCGCGGGAGGCATCGGCATCACCCCGATCCTCGCCATGGTCCGCGAGGCGACCCGCACCCGGACCCCCTGGCGGCTCGTCCACGGAGGCCGCAGCCGCACCTCGATGGCCTTCGGTGCGGAACTCGCCGCGCTGGCCGAACTCCCGGGCGGATCAGTCGAGTTCGTACCCCAGGACGAGCACGGACACATCGACCTCGACATCCTTCTCGGGGACGTCCCCGCAGGCACCCAGGTCTACTGCTGCGGACCCGAACCCCTGCTCGCCGCCGTCGAGGAACGCTGCCCCGCCGCCCGTACGGAACGCTTCGCCGCCCCCGCGGCACCACCGCGCGACGGCGAGGACACCGGCTTCGACGTCATCTGCTCCCGCACCGGGCGCACCGTCGAGGTCGGCCCCGACAGCTCCGTACTCGACGCACTGGAGGGCGCCGGGATCACCGTGCCGTCCTCCTGCCGCGACGGGATCTGCGGCACCTGCGAGACCAAGGTCCTCGAAGGCACCCCCGACCACCGGGACTTCCTGCTCTCCGAGGGCGAGAAGGCGGCGGGCACCTCGATGATGCTCTGCGTCTCCCGCTCCCGCACCCCGCGTCTCGTCCTCGATCTGTGAACCACCCCCGAAGGGAGCCGACATGACAACCCCGCAGTACCTCAACCCCCACCAGGCACGCAGCGCCGAGCCGACCCCGTACGAGAAGAAGCTCGCCGCAGTGATCGAGGAGGTCTTCGGCACCGGCACCCACGACCTGCCCGGCCTCGTCGCCGGACTCAACGCCCGAGACCTGCCCGCCCCCGACGGCAGCCCGTGGACCGAGGACACCTTCCGCAGCGAGATGCGACGACTGGGAGCGTGAGACAACCATGACCACCGACACCACCACCGTGACGCTCACCGACGAGGCCACCCGGCCCTCCGAAGTCGCCCGCCCCGGCAACCGCACCGCCGACCGGCTCTTCGCCACCGGCATCCGCAACCAGTGGTACGCCGTCTGCCCCTCCGACTTCGTCCCCGCCGGCGGCATGAAGCGGCTCACCCTCCTCGGCGAACAATGGCTGCTCTTCCGCCGCGCCGACGGCACCCTGCACATGCTGGAGGACCGCTGCCCCCACCGCGGCGCCCGCCTCTCCCTGGGCAAACACCTCGGCGACCGCATCGCCTGCTGGTACCACGGCGTCCAGGTCGACGGCACCGGCACCGTCACCGCCGTCCCCGGGCTGCCCGGCTGCAACCTCGAAGGCAAACAGCTCGTCGCCGCACCCCACGTCATCGAGACCGGCGGCGCGGTCCTCGCCTACTTCGGCGACGGCCGGCACCCCGAACCGGCGCCGCTCGAACTGCCCGAGCAGCTCACCGACCCCGGCACCACGGCGTTCCTCTGCTACGCAGAGTGGAACGTCAACTGGCGCTACGCCGTGGAGAACCTGCTCGACCCGATGCACGGGTCGTTCCTGCACCGCGACTCGCACAGCATGTCCGAGGGGCAGACCACCGCCCGCTTCCGCATCCGGGAGACCGAACGCGGCTTCTTCTTCGAGAAGACCGACCAGAGCGGCGTCAACTTCGACTGGGTCGAGCTCTGCCGCACCGGCGTCGACTGGGTCGACCTCACCATCCCGTACCCGCCCACCGCGGGCCCAGGAGGCCCGTTCGGCATCGTGGGCATGGCCACCCCCATCGACGAGGAGCGCTGCGCCGTCTTCTTCTGGCGCTACCGACGGGTGACCGACTGGCAGCGCGACACCTGGCGGTTCCTGTACAAGACCGTGCTGGAGGACCGGCACTGGGAGGTTCTCGAACAGGACCGCGTCATGCTGGAGGAGCTCCGTACCGATGCCGACCAGGCGGAGAATCTGTACCAGCACGATCTGGGTGTGGTCCGCGTACGCCGCATGTACCGCACGGAGGCGGAAGCGCAGGCCGGCGCGACGGGCTGAACCCGGGACGTCCTCGACCGCCGGACGGGCAGCACAGATGTCCTCCATCGCCGGACGGGCTCGATTTCCCGCCCGTCCGGCGATCAGGGACGACTACGCGTCCTCCTCCGCCGCCAGCACCGACCGCTCCAGCTTCTCCAGCAGCCGGGCCAACTGCCGGCACTCCGCGGGAGTCAGCCCCGCCAGCATCCGCCGCTCGTTGTCCAAGTGTTCCGCGAACAACTCGTCGATCGTCGACAGACCCTCGTCCGTGAGCCGTGAGTGCACCACCCGACGGTCCTGAGGATCACGCTCCCGCAGGATCAGCCCGTCCTTCTCCAGACGGTCGATCCGCAGCGTGACCCCCGCCGAACTGATCAAACCGGAATCGGCCAGCTCACCCGCCGTACGACGGAACGGCGCCCCCGCCCTGCGCAGCGCCGTCAGCACATCGAACCCGGCCATCGACAGGCCCTTGCGCTCCACCGGCCGGGAGATCGCCGCGCTGTACCGCAGGAAAGCCCGGTGCAGGCGGCCGAAAACCTCCAGCGGAGCCGTATCCAGATCCGGCCGCTCCCGCCGCCAGTCCTCGACGATCGACGCCACCGCGCCCTGCCGCGTCGCGGAAGCGGAAGCCGCGTTCTTCGCCATTCCGGGCACTCCTTGGTACAGGAACACAATGGGTAAGAATCTTAGCCCTGAAAGGCCCACCGATCCCTCCCGCCCAGCCCTCCCACCCAGCCTTCGATCAGCCCTGGGAGAACCCGCCTGCGCCCCGCCCGGGCCGTACGGCAGCATGGGTGCATGTCCGTACTGACGCGCGACGAAGCGCAGACCCGAGCCCAGTTCCTCGACGTACACCGGTACACGATCGACCTCGATCTGACCGGAGGGGAGGAGACCTTCGACTCCCGCACCGTCATCCAGTTCACCGCAGCCGCGGCCGGAGACACGTTCGTCGAGCTCAAGCCGGCCACCCTGCGCTCGATCAGCCTCGACGGACAGCCCCTCGACCCCGCCGACCTCACCGAGAACCGCTTCCCGCTCACCGCACTCACCGCCGGCACACACGAACTCCGCATCGACGCCGCCATGCGCTACTCCCGCACCGGCGAAGGCATGCACCGCTTCACCGACCCGACCGACGGCGAAACATACGTCTACACCCAGCTGTTCATGGAGGACGTCCAGCGCGTCTTCGCCGCGTTCGACCAGCCCGACCTCAAATCCGTCTTCGAGCTCACCGTCACCGCCCCCGAAGGCTGGACCGTCCTCGGCAACGGCATCGCCGAGCACCGCGGCGACGGCCGGTGGACCCTGGCGGCCACCCCGCTGATCTCCACCTACCTCGTCGCCGTCGCCGCAGGCCCCTGGCACTCCGTGACCACCGAACACGCCGGACTGCCCTTCGGCATCCACTGCCGCCGCTCGCTGGCCCCGTACCTCGACTCGGACGCCGACGAGATCCTCGACATCACCCGCGCCTGCTTCGACCGCTTCCACGAGAAGTTCGACGAGCCCTACCCCTTCGACTCCTACGACCAGGCATTCGTCCCCGAGTTCAACGCGGGCGCCATGGAGAACCCCGGACTCGTCACCTTCCGCGACGAGTTCATCTACCGCTCCGCCGTCACCGACACCGAGCGCCAGACCCGCGGCATGGTCATCGCCCACGAGATGGCCCACATGTGGTTCGGCGACCTCGTCACCCTCGCCTGGTGGGACGACATCTGGCTCAACGAGTCCTTCGCCGAGTACATGGGCTACCAGACCCTCGCCGAGGCCACCCGATTCACGGACACCTGGGTCGACTTCGGCGTCGCCCGCAAGGGCTGGGGATACGACGCCGACCAGCGCCCCTCCACCCACCCCGTCGCCCCCGACCCGGCAGCCGTCCCCGACACCGCGTCCGCGATGCTCAACTTCGACGGCATCTCCTACGCCAAGGGCGCATCCGCCCTGCGCCAACTCGTCGCCTGGCTCGGCGAAAAGGACTTCCTGGCCGGCATCAACACCCACTTCGCCCGCCACAAGTTCGCCAACGCCACCCTCGCCGACTTCATCGACAACCTCGCATCGGCCACCGACCGCGACGTCCACGCCTGGGCCGACGCCTGGCTGCGCACCACCGGAGTCGACACCCTCACCCCCCGGGTCGAGGAGTCCGACGGCACGTGGTCCCTCACCGTCGACCACGACGGCACCCGCCCCCACCGCATCGCCGTCGGCGCATACGACCACGCCCCGGACGCCCACCCCGGCCCCGACCGCCTCGTCCTGCGCGACCGGTTCGAGATCGACGTCCCCCAGAACGACACCGTCAAGGCGCTGTCCGGCCGACGCCCCGCCCTCGTCGTCCTCAACGACGGCGACCTCAGCTACGCCAAGATCCGCCTCGACACCAAGTCCTGGGACACCGTCGTACGCGACCTGTCCGGCATCCCCGACCCGCTGACCCGCGCCGTCGTCTGGAACACCGCCCGCGACATGGTCCGCGACGGCGAACTCGCCCCCACCACCTACCTCGAAGCGGCCCGCGCACACCTCCCGCACGAGACCGACCTCGCCCTCGCCCAAGGCGTACTCGCCTTCGCCGACACCCAGATCGCCGGCCGCTACCTCGCCCCCGACGACCGCCCCGCCGCCCTCGCCACCCTCACCGCCCTGTGCCGCGACCTCATCCGCCGCACCGAGGACGGCCACAACCCAGGCCTGCGCCTCGTCGCCGTACGCCACCTCATCAACGCCGCCACCCAGCCCGACACCATCCAGGACTGGCTCACCAACGGCACCGTCCCCGGCGGACCCGAACTCGACCCCGAGCTGCGCTGGCGCATCCTCACCCGCCTCGCCGTCCTCGGCGCCACCGACGAAACCGCCATCGCCGCCGAACTCGAACAGGACCCCAGCGCCACCGGCCAGGAAGGCGCCGCCCGCTGCCGGGCCGCCCTCCCCACCCCCGAGGCCAAAGCCACCGCCTGGCACGCCCTGTTCAACGACGACAGCCTCTCCAACTACCTCTTCACCGCCACCGCCCAGGGCTTCTGGCAGCCCGAACAGACCGGCCTCGTACAGGACTACGTGCCCCGCTACTACCCCGAGGCGACCCGGCTCGCCGCCCGCCGCGGCCCCGCCATCGCCGAAGCCGCCGGCCGCTACGCCTTCCCTGCGTACGCCGTCGACACCGACAGCCTCCACCTCGGCGAACAGGCCCTGAACGACACAGACCTCATCCCGGCCCTGCGCCGCAAGCTCATCGACCAGATCGACGACCTGCGCCGCGCCCTCGCCGTACGCGACACCCACTGACCGTTCCTAACCAGTGTGCGTAAGTGAGTCCTGGACCCACTGTTGCGTGCTGGGCGCATCCCGAACGGTTTTGGATGCACTGGGTTGCCGCGTTCGCTTCCCGCTCGGTGACGGCCCTCCGGGGAGCCGGTCCGTTGTGGGCGGGCGGGTTCCCTCACGTCCTCGGGTGCCTGGTCCGGCCTGGGCGGTCCGATGCCCCGCACGATCTCTCCGGTCGTGTGGGGGCGGTGCCGTCCGACGCCGGATCGGGTGTCCGAGGGTGCGTCGTCCGATCGCGATGCCGGCGGCATCATGACGGGACATTCTGCGGTGCGGGGTGGCCAGCGGTTTCTGCCAGTGCTGGGCACCCCAGAGGGAGGTGTAGGCGGGGTCGACCGCGACAATGCTCAGGCCCTGTTCGGCTGCCATCGACACCAGCCGGGCCTTGAGCTTCCCGGTCGGCATACCGGAGATGAGCTGCCGGAACCTCTTCTTGCGGCCGTGCTTCTCGCGGGTCTTCTCTGCGGTGAAGTCGAGGTCCTCGATGCCGATCGCGGCGACCCCGACGTGCTTGGCCCAGTTGATGAGGTGGGTCAGGGCGTGGCGGATCTGGGCGTCTCGGTGGCCGGCCGACCCGGACAGGTTGTAGAAGAACCGCCGGGGCCCGCCGATGGGGTTGCCGTGCCGGTCGAGGTGGTAGGCGGCGAAGTGGTCGGCGTTGGTGTCGACCCCGATCATGCCCCGGGTGCGGGCGGTCTCCAGCGGGATGGTCTGCACGACGGGGCGTTGCCAGGACGCGGTGAGGTACCAGCGTCCGCGGTATGTGTCGAGGTGGATGCGGTAGGCGACGGCCCGGTTCGCGGTGATGCGGTCGGCCCACTCCGCACCCCGGTGCGCGAACGCCACGGTCGAGGTGAGGGTGTACCGGCCGTGCCGGGTGTTCGCCAGGTGCGCGAGCGGGGCAGGCAGCCCGATGCTCACTTCGCCGTCCGGGGTGACGCGGATCGTCTCGTTCCCGAACCGCTTCCCCGACTCGCCGTCCGCGGCGATGAACCAGCGTTCCGCCTCCCACCGTTCCCGCCACTGTTCCTCGGTGAGCCGGGCCTGGGGGAGGTGGTGGCGGGTGTTCAGGAGACGTCTGCCGCCCCGGACCACCCGCACCCGTCCGGCCTGCCACTCGGCGACAGCAGCAGTGTGCCGGTCTTCCAGCGCCGCGAGACGGCGGGACTTACGGAACCACTCGCCCTTGGAGCGGTAGCCACCCGCCGCGCGCTTGGTGCCCTTCGACCCGAGCGGAAGGGACAGGCGGTGCCGCAACGTCCTGATCCCGGCTTCCAGCTTCCGGATATGCGCCGCCTGGCAACGGCGCGCGAGCGCCCACTGATCGTGCGTGGCCTTCGTGATTGCCCCCGCGATCCGCGACGACGACAGCGGCGTCAGGTCCCGCTTGCGCGACGCCCAGGTGTCCGCGCCGTGCTTCCAGACCCTCCGCACAACGGACCTTGAGATCACGGGAAGCCAGCGCACCCTGACGCTCCCCGACCGCACGCAGCACCCTCTCGTCCTCGGGGGTGAGGCGCTTGAGACGGTCCCTGACCGCCACCCCGCAAGGCCCGGGCACCACAAACGGCGCCGCCAACTCCCGCAAACCACCCACCACAACACCCCCGCCCCCATGCCGGACACCCGCCACCCAGCCCAACGAGCAACAGTCACCAAGGTCACCCATTCGACACCAGAACCCCCGTGCCCACCCCACATCCCACCACCAGGACTCACTCCCACACGCCACCAGTCACTTCGGCTCAGTAAACCGACAGCAGCTCACAACCCTCAGGGTCGGCACCACCCGCGTGCCCGGCGCCACTCTCCCACCACACAGGGAAGCGCCGGGCACACCCATATCCGGCGCCACACCCATACCACCGGAACCCCCTACAACGGCCCCCCCGCCCCTCCCACATCCCCCTTTCGAGTTCAGATCACCAAGCTCTGCGGCGGCGCCCCCGAAAACCCGGACAAGCTGGCATGTCCACCCATGCGCACCCGAAGGGCCCCGCCACCATGCCCACCCCGCCCCTCGCCGGCTCGACCACCGGCCCCACCGACCTTCGCCCCCTCATCGACACCGTCCTCACCGCACTGCACGACGGCGCCCACCGCCGCGACGGCCCCCTCCCCGCAGGCGGACCCGACGCCGTCACCCCCCGGATGCGCACCGCCACCCACCCCGTCATCCCCGACCACGGCACCGGCCCCCACGACGCACTGCGCACCCTCGTCAGCGCCCTCGCCGAAGGCGCCGCAGACCCCGCCGACCCACTCTGCGCAGCCCACCTCCACACCCCGCCCCTCGCCCTCGCCGCCGCCGCAGACCTCGCCGCCAGCGCCCTCAACCCCTCCATGGACTCCTGGGACCAGGCCCCCGCAGCCTCCGCCCTCGAAGCCGACATCACCGCCGCACTCGCCACCGAGATCTACCCCCACCAGCCCTCACCCGACGCACTCATCACCACCGGCGGCACCGAAGCCAACCAACTCGCCCTGCTCCTCGCCCGCGAACGCAACGGCCCCGTACAGACCATCTGCGCCACAAACGCCCACCACAGCATCACCCGCGCCGCCTGGCTCCTCGGCCTCCCCGCACCCGTCGTCATCCCCGCCCCCACAGGCGTCATAGACCTCGCCGCACTCGACGAAGCCCTCACCGAACTCCACCGCCCCCTGCTCGTCACCGCCACCGCAGGCACCACCGACACCGGCCAGATCGACCCGCTCGCCGACATCGCCGACCTCTGCACCACCCACGGCGCCGAACTCCACATCGACGCCGCCTACGGCGGACCCCTCCTCTTCAGCCCCACCCACCGAGGCAAGGTCCACGGCCTCGACCGCGCCCACAGCGTCACCCTCGACCTGCACAAACTCGGCTGGCAACCCGCACCCGCAGGCATCCTCGCCACCCCCGACCGCACCCACCTCGACGCACTCCACCACCGCGCCCCCTACCTCAGCGCCGACGACGACACCGAAGCCGGCCTCCCCGACCTCCTCGGCCGCTCCCTGCGCACCACCCGCCGCCCCGACGCCCTCAAGATCGCCGTCACCCTCAAGGCCCTCGGCCGCACCGGACTCGCCGACCTCATCGACCACACCATCGCCGCCGCCCACCACCTCGCCGACCTCATCGCCAAAACCCCCACCCTCGACCTCTACGACCGCCCCACCATCAGCACCGTCCTCTTCCGCCCCACCGACGCCGACGACAACACCGTCGCCACCATCCGCCGCACCCTCCTCACCCGAGGCCACGCCGTACTCGGCCGCGCCCACACAGACAACCGCCTCTGGCTCAAAGCCACCCTCCTCAACCCCCACACCACCCCCGACGACCTCCACACACTCCTCGACCTCGTCAACCACCTCGCCCACGACCTCACAGAAGGCAGCACCCCCCGATGACCGACCTGCCCACCCCCGAGACCGACCAGCCACACGACCTCGTCGGCATCGGCATCGGCCCCTTCAACCTCTCCCTCGCCGCCCTCGCCCACGGCATCCCCGGCAACCCCCACCCCCTCGCCGCCGCCTTCTACGAACAGCGCCCCGCCTTCCACTGGCACCCCGGCCTCCTCATCGACGGAGCCAGCCTCCAAGTCCCCTTCCTCGCCGACCTCGTCACCCTCGCCGACCCCGCAAGCCCCTGGACCTTCCTCAACTACCTGCGCAGCCGCGACCGGCTCTTCCCCTTCTACTTCGCCGAGCGCTTCCACATCCAGCGCGCCGAATACGACGCCTACTGCCGCTGGGTCACCGACCAACTCCCCGGCCTCCACTTCAGCCACCAGGTCGACGCCATCCGCTGGAACAACGAACGAAGCCTCTTCGAAGTCGACTTCACCCAACTCGACACCGACGGCGAAGCCGAAGCACTCGGCCGCGCACACACCCGCCACATCGCCCTCGGAATCGGCACCGAGCCCCACATCCCCGACCCACTCAAACCCCTCACCGAAGCCGAATCACTCCCCGTCATCCACTCCGCCGACTACCTCCACCACCGAAAAACACTCCTCGACGCCGAACACATCACCGTCATCGGATCAGGACAGTCCGGCGCCGAAATCTTCCTCGACCTCCTGCGCGCCCGCCCCGCAGGCCGAGAAAAGCTCCACTGGCTCGCCCGCACCCAGGCCTTCGCACCCATGGAGTACTCCAAACTCGGCCTGGAACACTTCACCCCCGACTACAGCCGCTACTTCCACGCCCTGCCCGAATCCGTACGCGACGAACTCGTCCCCCACCAATGGCAACTCCACAAAGGCATCGACACCGACACCATCGCCGCCATCCACGACGAGCTCTACCGCCGCACCCTCCACGGCGGCTGGCCCGACGCCACCCTCACCCCCGGAGTCTCCGTACGCACCGCAGGACGCGTCGCCAACACCCGCATCGAACTCCACCTCGAACACACCCAACAGAACACCCGCTCCCGCCTCACCACCGACGCCGTCGTCCTCGCCACCGGCTACCGCGAACGCCCCCTCGACCGCATCCTCACCGGCCTCGACCCCTACATGCGCCGCGACACCTCCGCACGCCCCCGCATCGACGACCGGTTCCGCCTCGTCCTCGACCCCACCGTCACCGGCAACGTCTACGTACAGAACGCCGAACGCCACACCCACGGCGTCGGCGCCCCCGACCTCGGACTCGCCGCCTGGCGCAGCGCCACCATCCTCAACAACCTCACCGGCACCAACGCCTACCCCCTCCCGGAACGCACCGCCTTCACCACCTTCGGCCTCACCCCCCACACCCCAACCATCCCCACCCAGAACCCCGACCGCATCCCCCTCGCTCAAAGCAACTGAAACCCGCCCCCACACACAGACAGCAGGCGGCCGCCCACTCCGGAAAGAGAAGACGGCCGCCGACCCACACCAGTACACCCCCAGGGGCGACCGCCTAGAACACCGGCGTACCGTCCCGCGTCAGACGCCAGTCCACCGAAGCGAACTGCGCACCGTCCACCGAACCCTTCGCCTGCACCCAGGCAATGATCGTGTTACGGATCTCCTCCGAGTTCGCCCACAACTGCTTGGCACCCGGCACATGCGGGAAATTGCCGCCACCGCTCGCCCGGTAGTTGTTCACCGCCAGCACGAACCGCGCCGCCGGATCGATCGGCTTGCCCTCGAACGACAGATTCACGATCCGCGAACCACTCGGCTTCGCAATGTCGATCTCATACGTCAGACCCGACACCGAGTCATAGTTGTAGTCCGGAGTATTGTCCGCATTCGTCAGCTTCGCCGTGTCCACCGGAGCGCCGGCCGCCGTCTGCACGTAGTACCGGGCAGAGAACTCCAGATAATCCCTGATCTGCGCACCGGTCAGCAGCCGCGCCTCAAGGGTGTTCTCGAACGGGTACAGACCCGCCGCATCCTTGATCGTCACATTCCCCGCCGGGATCTGCGCCGTACGCGAGAAACAGGACGCCTGAGAGAGAACGGGAAGCGCCGCGTACTCACCACCCGCCAGCGCCGCCTTCACCGTCTCCGCCTGGACAACATTGATCAGATCGATGATCGGCTCGTCCTTCCAGGCCGCCTCCGCCGTCGTCATCGCCGCCGTGGACGTACCGATGACCTGATTGACGTACGCCACGACCTTCTCGTGCTCGTCCATGAGCAGCTTCGTGATCTCCGGGTCCTCGGCCACGGTGTTGGAGTTCAACACCCGCGAACCCGCCCTCTCCACCACCCAGCGGCCCTTCTCCCACACCAGATCGAAGTCGAACAGCGTCAACCGCTGACCCCACTTCAATGGCTCGGACAGCACCACCTTCTTGCCGGTCTGCTTGTTCTCCACGAAATACTCGGGGATCTCCAGATGCGCATGCCCGACCAGGATCGCGTCGATACCCGGAACCTGCTCAGCCACCAGACCCGCCGCGTTCTCGACATACGGGACCTGATCACCCCACGACGACGTACCACTGTGGCCCGAGTGCGCCGAGACGATCACGACATCCGCACCCATGGAACGCAGCCGCGGCACGAACTTCGCCGCCTGCTCCTCCAGACCGGGAAACACCATCTTCCCGCTGACATTCGCCTTGTCCCAGATGGCGATACCCGGGTTGGTCAGACCCAGGATCGCGACCTTCACATCCGGACCGTGCGGAGTACGCATCCTCTTGATCACGTACGGGGCGAACGCCGGCCGCAACGTCTTCGCATCCAGCGCGTTCGCACCCAGCAGCGGGAAGTCGCACTGCTCCTCGAACTTCCGCAGCACCGGGATACCGTAGTTGAACTCGTGATTGCCGAGCGCCGCAGCGTCATAGCCGATCGCATTCATCGCCTGCGCCATCGGGTGCACCGGACCGCGCTTCGCAGTGATCGGATCGACCTTGGCGTAGTAGTACGACAACTGGGTGCCCTGGATCGTGTCACCCGCATCGATCATCAGGGTGTTGTGACGGCCCTTCTCCCGGCGCACCTGGTCCACCAGCGTGGAGATCTTCGCCAGACCGACATCGTTGTGGGCCTTGTCGTCGAACTCCTTGTCGGTGAAGTAGTCCCAGTTGAAGACGTTCCCGTGCAGATCGGTGGTGCCCATCACGGTGAACGAGTACCGCTTCGGCGGACGCCCGTGGCCGTGCCCATGGCCATGACCGTGGGCCGCGGCGGGAACGGCGGAACCACCCACGATCGCCACACCGGCACCGGCGGCCGCCGATGTGCCCAGGAACGTCCTACGGTTCAACGGCATTTCGTCTCCCACATCTCAGTTCTCGTACAGCTCAGTACTCGTACAGCTCAGTTCTCGCAGTGCACAACGCGCGTAGATAATGACCCAGGAGCCACACCCGGCAACACCCCTGGCGGGTTTCGATCTGATGACCACCCGCTGTCGTACCCGGATGCGAGAGTGGACCCATGACCGAAACCCCACCGCCCTACGGCACCCCCGACCACCCCCGCGTCGCCGTCCGAGGCGAAGCCCGCCTCGAAGTCGACCCCGAGACCGCCCACATCGGCATCACCGTCAGCGCCCGCGGAAAAGACCGCCGGGCCGCCCTCGAAGACCTCACCCGACGCAACAACCACGTCCTCGAACTCGCACGGTCCTACGGACAAGCGGTCGAAAAACTCGAAACCGGCGCATTCTCCATCACTCCCGAACTCACCCAACGCGGCCGCGACGAAAAAATCCGCGCCTACCACGGCCGCGTCCATGTCACCGCCGTCCTCAACGACTTCACCGCACTGGGTGAATTCACCACCCGCGTCGCCGACCTCGACATGACCCGCGTCAACGGCCCCTGGTGGGCCCTGCGCCCCGACTCACCCGCCCACGCGAACGCCCGCCGCCAAGCCGTACGCGAAGCCGTCCAACGCGCCCGCGAATACGCCGACGCCCTCGGCGCCCACCTCACCGCCCTGGTCGAACTCGCCGACCTCGGCGCGGAGAACGCCGCCCCGGCCATAGCCATGCCCGCCGCACCCGGCGGCATCCGGAGCCGCGCGGCATACGGCGGGGCAGCCGCCGAACCCGCCCCGGCCCTCGACCTCGAACCGCAACGCCAGACGGTCTACGCCCAGGTGAACGCCCGCTTCACCATGTCACCGCCAAAACTGTAAAGAGAATGCTCATCCGAGCACCCCGCCGCACAATTCAACACTTGTCAACAACCCTTCACCCAAAGGTTGTTGGGTCGTCATGCAGGGCCAAATATCTACCCGTAGGTAAGGTCTAGGCTCAAACCATGCGCCGAGCAAAAATCGTCTGTACCCTGGGCCCCGCCACCGACACATATGACCAGATCAAGGCATTGGTCGAAGCGGGAATGGACATCGCCCGCCTCAACCTCAGCCACGGCACCTACGCCGAACACGAAGAGCGATACCACCACGTACGCAAGGCCTCCGACGAGAGCGGACACAGCGTCGGGATCCTCGCCGACCTTCAAGGCCCGAAGATCCGCCTCGGACGCTTCCGCGAAGGCCCCGTACTCCTCGAACGCGGCGACAGCTTCACCATCACCGTCGAACCCATGGAAGGCGACCGCCACACCTGCGGCACCACCTACGACGGCCTCGCCACCGACGTCACCACCGGCGAACGCATCCTCGTCGACGACGGCCGCGTCACCCTCGAAGTCACCGAGGTCGACGGCCCCCGCGTCCACACCACCGTCATCGAGGGCGGCATGGTCTCCGACCACAAGGGCCTCAACCTCCCCGGCGTCGCCGTCTCCGTCCCCGCACTCTCCGAGAAGGACATCGAAGACCTCCGCTGGGCCCTGCGCACCGGCGCCGACATCATCGCCCTCTCCTTCGTACGCAGCGGACGCGACATCGAGGAAGTCCACCGCATCATGGACGAGGAGGGCCGCCGCCTCCCCGTCATCGCCAAGGTGGAGAAGCCCCAGGCCGTCGAGAACATCGACGGCATCGTCGCCGCCTTCGACGGCATCATGGTCGCCCGCGGCGACCTCGGTGTCGAAATGCCCCTGGAACAGGTGCCGATCGTCCAGAAGCGCGCGATCAAACTCGCCAAGCGCAACGCCAAGCCGGTCATCGTCGCCACCCAGATGCTCGACTCGATGATCGACAACTCCCGCCCCACCCGCGCCGAAGCCTCCGACGTCGCCAACGCGGTCATCGACGGCACGGACGCGGTGATGCTCTCCGGCGAGACCAGCGTGGGCAAGTACCCCATCGAGACGGTCCGCACGATGTCCCGCATCGTCGAAGCCGCCGAGGAGGACATCCTCGCCAAGGGCCTCTCGCCCCTGACCGACCGCAACAAGCCCCGCACCCAGGGCGGCGCGGTGGCCCGCGCGGCGGCCGAGATGGGCGACTTTCTGGGCGCCAAGTTCCTGGTCGCCTTCACCCAGAGCGGCGACACGGTCAGGCGCCTCTCCCGCTACCGCTCACCCATCCCGCTCCTGGCCTTCACCCCGGACCCGGCCACCCGCTCCCAGCTGAACCTGACCTGGGGCGTCGAGACCTTCCTCGGCCCGCACGTGGAATCGACGGACGCGATGGTGGCTCAGGTCGACGAGGAACTGCTGAAGATCGGCCGCTGCGAGAAGGGCGACATCGTGGTCATCACGGCCGGCTCCCCGCCGGGAGTCCCGGGCTCGACGAACCTGGTCCGGGTGCACCACATCGGCGAGGACGACAGCCCCAAGTAGGCCGGTCGTCAGTACTTCGGCCCGACGTGGGCGTCCATGAGCGCGACGGACGCCCGTCGGGCGACGGAGATGTTGTACCCCGTGCCTGCACGGGTGCAGTGGGCCCACTCGACTCCGACAACGGTGAGCGTGTCGCTGAACAGCTTGCGGATGTCGTCCGACTTGTTGGTGAAGAAGTACCGGGGGTACTCGTAGCGCTTCCGTTCGCCACCGATGAGCTTCGTGGTCCAGTTGATGATGCGGCACCCGTCGGAGTGGATGAGGCCGCGGATGAACTCCCATGGGTGGGCATCCACGATCCTCTGCTGCCAGGGTTCGAGAGCGATCTGGCGGTCGTGTTTCTTGCCGGGACCGTGCTGGGGGAAGAGGCAGGGCCAGTGCTTGCTGTGGCACGTCACGTTCTGGCAGCCCTGACGCTGAACCCGCGACACCTTGTTTCCGGGACGCACGATCTGCATGGCTTCGGCGCAGGCGTCGATGAGGCCGGGCCAGGCATCGGCGCAGGCGATACGGAGGAAGTACACTCCCCTTCTGCCGGAGCTGATGCAGCCGTCGCCGAGATAGAGGCCCAGTAAGTAGGCGTAAGCAGCGGGGTCTTCAGGATCGCTCGGCATGTCGCCGCACCTCGGGCAGTCCGCAGCACCGTTCCAGCCGAGGGGTTCTATTCGTGTCTGCCACGAACGGATGGCGGCGCGTGAAATGCCAGTCTGCTTGCTTACGGAGTTCTGGCTGAAGCCTTGGGCGATGAGTGCCAGAGCGCGCTTCCGCGTATCAAGGTCATACACACGGCTGAGCCTGTCCTGGTCTCGACGACCCACAGGTGGAATAGGCCAGCATTCACACGTTCATGTGAAGTTCTACAATTCCTTGGCGGCCTTGGAATCGAAGGAAAAGTGCCCCGAGTCGGACTCGAACCGACACTGGATGGGTTTTGAATCCATTGTCTCTAACCAATTGGACTACCGGGGCTCGCTGAATCGAAGGTTTCTCTCGACCCGCTGAGCGTCCACCTTACCGCAGCTAGGTAGGCTCTTGGCAGCAGTACCCCTGTCTTGAACAAGGAGCCCCCAGTGACCGCCCCCGAGTCGCCCCAGCCCGCAGCCGACGACGACAAGTCGCACGTTCCGCCGCTGACGACCCGCGTCGTCATCGCCGAGGACGAGGCGCTCATCCGTCTCGACCTCAAAGAGATGCTGGAGGAAGAGGGCTACGCGGTCGTCGGTGAGGCAGGGGACGGTCAGAAGGCTGTCGAGCTCGCCCGGGAGCACCGGCCGGACCTGGTCATCCTCGATGTGAAGATGCCGATTCTCGACGGGATCTCCGCCGCGGAGAAGATCGCCGAGGAGTCCATCGCGCCGGTCCTGATGCTCACCGCGTTCTCGCAGCGCGATCTCGTCGAGCGGGCGCGGGACGCCGGGGCGATGGCGTATCTGGTGAAGCCGTTCAGCAAGAGCGACGTGGTGCCGGCCATCGAGATGGCGGTGTCGCGGTTCGCGGAGCTGAAGGCGCTGGAGGGCGAGGTCGCCGATCTCGCGCAGCGGCTGGAGACGCGGAAGCTGGTGGATCGGGCGAAGAGCATTCTGCAGACGGATTACGGGCTGTCGGAGCCTGCCGCGTTCCGCTGGATCCAGAAGACGTCGATGGACCGTCGGCTGTCGATGCAGCAGCTTGCCGAGGCGTTGATCGAGGATGCCGAGGAGAAGAAGAGGGCGGCGAAGGACGGGGACCAGTAGGCGCGCGTACGTGAGAGAGGCCCGCACCCCGGATCGATCGGGGTGCGGGCCTTACTCGTACGGTCGGGCGGGGTTCAGTCCTCGCCGAGGTAGGCCTTGCGGACGGACTCGTCGTGGAGGAGGTCCGCGCCGGTGCCGGAGAGGACGATCTTGCCGACCTCCATGACGTGGCCGTGGTCGGCGAGGGAGAGTGCGGCCTGGGCGTTCTGCTCGACGAGCAGGATGGTGGTGCCCTGTGCCTTGAGTTCGACGATGGTCTCCATGATCTTCTGCATCATGATCGGGGAGAGGCCCATGGAGGGTTCGTCGAGCATCAGGAGCTTGGGCTGGCACATCAGGGCGCGGCCCATGGCGAGCATCTGCTGTTCGCCGCCCGAGAGGGTTCCGGCGGCCTGTTTGCGGCGTTCCCCGAGGATGGGGAAGAGGTCGTAGGCGCGCTGGATGTCCTTTTCGATGCCTGCCTTGTCGTTGCGGAGGTAGGCGCCGAGTTGGAGGTTCTCGGTGATTGTCAGCCGGGGGAAGATGTGGCGTCCCTCGGGGGAGTGGGCGAGGCCGAGGGAGACGATCTTGTGGGCCGGGATGTCGTTGAGCGGTTTGCCGTCGAAGAGGATGTTGCCGCCGACGGGCTTGAGGAGCCCGGAGAGGGTGCGCAGGGTGGTGGTCTTGCCCGCACCGTTGGTGCCGATGAGGGTGACGACCTGGCCGGCTTCGACGGTGAAGGAGATGCCCTTGACGGCTTCGATCTTGCCGTAGGCGACGCGGAGGTCCTCGACCTCTAGCAGTGCGGTCATCGGGTGTCCTCCTCCTCGGTGCTGGTGGTGTCGGTGGCGTCGGCGGTGCCGGTGCCGGTGCTGTCGGCTGTCTTGGTGGTGCCTGCTTCGGCGGCTTCGACCTCGGCGACTTCTTCGGCGCCGGGGGCGCCTTCGAAGGGGGTGCCGAGGTAGGCGGCGACGACGCGTTCGTCGCTCTGGACGACGTCGGAGGTGCCTTCGACGAGTTTCTCGCCCTGGACGAGGACGGCGACGCGGTCGCAGAGGTTGAAGATGAACCGCATGTCGTGCTCGATGACGAGGACGGCGATGCCCTGGTCGCGGATGGCGAAGATGAGTTCTTCGGTGACGCGGGTTTCCTGCGGGTTCATGCCGGCGGTGGGCTCGTCGAGGAGCAGGAGTCCGGGGTCGCTGGCCAGTGCGCGGGCGATTTCCAGCTTGCGCTGGTCTCCGTAGGGGAGGTTGCGCGCGAGGTGGTCGGCCTTGTCCTGGAGGCCGATGAACTCCAGGAGTTCCATGGCTCGTTCGCGGCTGGCGTGTTCGGCCTTGGTGAAGCCGGGGAGCCGCAGGAGGGCGGACCAGAGGCCTTCCTTGGTCCTGGTGTGGCGTCCGACGAGGACGTTCTCCAGGACGGTCATGTTGGCGAAGAGCCGGATGTTCTGGAAGGTGCGGGCGATGCCTGCCTGGGTGACGAGGTGGGGCTTGGGCGGCAGGACGGTGCCTTTGTAGCTGACCTTGCCCTCGGTGGGGACGTAGAGGCCGGTGAGGCAGTTGAAGAAGGTGGTCTTGCCGGCGCCGTTGGGGCCGATGAGGCCGACGATCTCGCCCGCGTTGACGGTGAGGTCGACGTTGCGTACGGCGGTGAGGCCGCCGAAGCGCATGGTGACGCCGCTCGCGTCGAGGACGGTGGTGGCGGTCTTCGTGGTGGTGGTCATGGTGGTCACGCCCCCGCCTTGGCGATGCCGGCGTCGGTCTCTGCGGACTGCCGTGGCTCCGGTACGTCGAGCTGGTCGCTCTCGTGGAATTCGAGCTGCTTCCTGCGGTCGGCGACCAGGCCTTCGGGGCGCAGGCGCATCAGGAGGATGAGTGCGACGCCGAAGAGGAAGAGCTGGTAGTCCTGCATGAACTGGAGCTTGGCCGGGATGAGGTAGAGCAGTGCGGCGCCGACGAGGGGTCCGCTGAGGGTTCCCATGCCGCCGAGGATGACGGCGGCGAGGAGGAATGCGGAGTTGGGTGGTACGGAGCCGGCGAACTGGTATTGCTCGGGTGTCACGGTGTAGTTGACGTGTGCCTGGACGGTTCCGGCGAGGCCGGCGAGGGTGGCGCCGAGGGCGAAGGCCAGCAGCTTGAGGCGGAAGGCGTTGATGCCCATGGCGGTGGCTGCGGTCTCGTCCTCGCGGATGGCGACCCAGGCGCGGCCGATGCGGGATTCTCCGGAGCGGCGGAAGACGAGGACGACTACGGCGGTGAAGACGAGCATCAGCAGGTAGTAGTTGGCGGACCTGCCGAGGGTGAAGCCGAGGATGTCGTGCTTGAGTCCGAAGTCGAATCCGAAGAAGTTGAGGTCGGGGATGCTGGGGATGCCCTGGGAGCCGTTGGTGAGGTCGGGTCCGCTGTTGCCGTTGAGGTTGTTCACGGTGAGGCGGAAGATTTCACCGAAGCCGAGGGTGACGATGGCCAGGTAGTCGCCGCGTAGTCGCAGGGTCGGGGCGCCGATGAGGACGCCGAAGACGAGCGAGGCGCCGGCGCCGGTGAGGACGGCGGCCCAGAAGGGGAATTCGACGCCGATGGCCGACATGGTGGAGCCGGAGACCAGGGCTGCGGCGTAGGCGCCGACGCCGAGGAAGGCGACGTATCCGAGGTCGAGGAGGCCGGCGAGGCCGACGACGACGTTGAGGCCGAGTGCCACGGTGCCGAAGATGAGGATGTTGGCGCCGATGAGCGCGTATTCCTCTTTCTGCTGTGTGAACGGGAAGCAGACGGCTGCGACGAGGGCGGCGGCGAGGGTGATGTTGCGGTGCTTCGTGGTCAGCGCGGTGAGGCGGGAGACGAGTCCGGCCCGGTGGAGTGCGGTGAAGGCGAAGCCGACGGTGATGAGGAAGCCGATGAAGAGTTCGGTGTAGTCGGTGTCGATGCCGTAGGCGAAGACCTGGAGGCCGATGCCGAACGACACGACGATGATGAGGATCTCGGCCCAGTCGGGGAGCGCTTTGGCGCGGCGGGCCGACGGGGCGCCGAGGCTGTTGCGGAAGCGCTGCCAGGCGCCGGCCGCTGTGGTGCTGGGGTGTGGCTGGTCGCCGGGGAGTCCGAGTGCGGCGACGGCGGCGATGAGTGCGCCGATGCCGCTGACCCAGGCGCCGGGTTCCAGGTTGACGACGCCGCCGAGGTCGTACGCGATGGCGCCGATGGTGTAGCCGGTGGTGCCGAAGGTGCCGAGCGCCAGGAGGCGGACGGGGCTGTTGGTGCCGCCGGGGGTGAGCCAGCCGAGGCCTCGGATGCCGTATCCGGACAGCGCGAAGAGCAGGGTGAGTGCGGCGCTGATGAGGGTGAGGACCTGGAGGCCGCCGGGGTAGCCGGTGACGGTGAGGTCGCCGGGGAATTCGCTGGTCCAGGTCCAGGCGAGGAAGGTGCCGGCGAGTGCGACGGCGGCGCCTGTGAGGGTGCCGATGCGGGCCGCGGCTGTGGGGATTGCGAGGAAGGGGGCGGCCCCGGGTGCGGTGGTGTGGTTGGTGGTCATCCGTATCACGCCCGATCCGCGACGCGTTCGCCGAGCAGGCCCTGGGGGCGGAGCAGCAGGACGATGATGAGGAGGACGAAGGCCCATACGTCCTTCCAGGCGCCGCCGCCGAAGAGTTCCATGCCGGGGACGTTGCTCATGTAGCCGGTGGCGAGGGATTCGGCGATGCCGAGTACGACGCCGCCGAGCATGGCGCCGTAGATGTTGCCGATGCCGCCGAGTACGGCTGCGGTGAAGGCCTTGAGGCCCATGATGAAGCCCATTTTGAAGCCGATCTGGCCGTTTTTGAGCCCGTAGGCGACGGCGGCGACGGCGGCGAACGCGGCACCGATGGCGAAGGCCATGACGATGATGCGGTCGGTGTTGATGCCCATGAGTTTTGCGGTGTCGGGGTCCTGGCTGGTGGCCTGCATGCCGCGGCCGGAGCGGGTCTTGGAGACGAAGAGCCCGAGGGCGAGCATGCAGATGGGTGCCGTGATGAGGACGAAGAGGTCACCGCGCTGGATGTGGGCGCCGAAGATGTCGATCGCTTCGCCCTTGAACTGGGGGAAGGAGCGGTCCTTCTTGGCGTCGGGGTACCACTTCCAGATGGCCTGCTGGAGTGCGAGGGAGAGTCCGATCGCGGTGATCAGCGGGGCCAGTCGGGGGGCGTTGCGCAGGGGCCGGTAGGCGAAGCGTTCGGCGGCTGTGCTGACGGCGACGGAGCATATGACGCCGCCGATGATCATGAGTGGGATGATTGCGAGGAGGGAGACGCCGGCCGGCATCCAGAGGTACACGGTGAGAGCTCCGAAGCCTCCGATCATGAAGATCTCGCCGTGGGCGAAGTTGATGAGCTGGATGATTCCGTAGACCATCGTGTAGCCGATCGCGATGAGACCGTACATCGCGCCGAGGATGAGTCCATTGGCCAGCTGTTGCGGCAGTTCGTTCACCGCAGGGCCTCCGTGGAGTGGTTCGGATATGGCACCGCGCGGGGGCGCTGGTAGCGCTCCCGCGCGGTCTGGTGTCAGTCAGTGCGTGTCCGGGAGGGCACGGGTCAGGGCTTGTAGACCTCGCTGAGCTTGGAGGTCCACTTGCCGCCGTCGACCTGGTAGGCGGTCATCATGGTGTTGGTGGTGTCGCCGTATTCGTCGAAGGAGACGGGGCCGGTGACGCCGTCGAACTTGACCTTGCTCATGGCGTCGAGGACCTTGACGCGGGCGTCGTCGGGGAGCTTGCCGTTGTTCTCGGCGACGGCGAGCTTGACGGCCTCGATGATTGCCCAGGTGGCGTCGTAGGTGCCGCCGCCGTATGCCTCGTAGGCGTCCTTGTATCCGGCCGTCTTGTAGTCCGCGATGAACTTCTTGGCGGAGTCGAGTTCCTCGACGGGCTTGCCGACGGAGGTGGCGATGTCGCCCTGGGCCTTCTTGTTGAGCTTGATGAAGTCGGCGCTGTACATGCCGTCGCCGCCCATGAGGGGGATCTGGACGCTGTCCTTGAGCTGCTGGCTCAGGGGTGCGCCGGCGGGGTACTCGCCGCCGTAGTAGACGGCCTTGGCGCCGGACTTCTTGACCTTGGTGACGACGGCGTTGAAGTCGCGGTCGTCAGGGTTGACGTGGTCGGAGCCGACGATCTTGCCGCCGAGGGTGGTGAAGGTCGCCTTGAAGGAGGCGGCGAGACCGGCGCCGTACGGCTTCTGGTCGTCGATGAGGTAGACCTGCTTGATCTTCGCGTCGTTGAAGAGGTACTTCGCCGCGAAGGCGCCCTGGATCTGGTCCGTGGTGGCGGTGCGGAAGTAGGTCTTGTAGGGGCGCTTCTTGTCGCCGGTCTTCCAGTTCTCGCCCTGGGTGAGTTCGGTGCCCGTGTTGGCGGGGGAGACCTGGGTGAGGCTGGCGTCGTTGAGCGGCTTCTGCATCGACTGGGAGACGCCGGAGTTCAGCGGGCCGACGACGCCGACGACGGTTTCGTCGTCGATGAACTTCTGGGCGTTCTGCTGGCCGACGGAGGGCTGTGCCTGGTCGTCGAGCGGCTTGACCTCGAACTTGATGCCAGGGACGGTCTTGTCCTTGTTCGCCGTCTTGACGGCGAGGTCCGCGGAGTTCTTGATGCCGAGGCCGAGGGCGGACAGGTCGCCGGTGATGGGCGCGTCGACGCCGATGACGACGGTCTGGGTGTCGCCGCTGCTGCTCTTCTTGCTGTCGTCGCGCGACCCGCAGGCGGTGAGTGTCAGTGCTCCTGTGGTGAGCACTGTGGTGAGGATGAGCAAAGAACGGTGTCGCACGATAGGTCCTTTCCCTGGCGCGGCCTCCTCTGCTTGAGGTGCCGTGTCGTTCGCCGGGCCGTACTGGTTGGTACAGGGCCGTGCTGCAGACGCGCCCGGCGGCGCGGTGACTGGCGGTGACTCTAGGCGCAGGTGTGGGGGTCCGGGATGGGTCCGCCGCAGGATGTGACTGTCTTGTTATGCCCTTGAGCAAGGCTTGAGGTGGCTGTGCGGACATGTACGGCTTTTTACCGGTCGGTGAAATGACCGCATCGTGAGAACGTGCAGCTCTGCTAAGGGGCTTGAGCGATCTTGCTGCTGTCGCGTGTCGAGGGGCGAAGAGGGCGTCATGAGGGCACGGTGAGCCGCCCGGCGTCCGTGGGGCCGGGTTCGGAGTGCTGCGCGGAGACGTTGCGCATTGCGCACTTGTTACGCAGTGTTACATCTGGGTCGATGTGGTCGACGCGGTGTTGTGTGCGTGGGGTGTGTGTCGGGTGTGGCCGGGGTGCTGAGTTGGCCATGCAACCAGTCGTACGGTCAAGGGTGTTGGCCGAATCGGTTGCTCAACAACGCCTTGTGCATGGGTGGTTGTGGGCAGGAATGGCACTGCCCGGCCGGAATGCGGTCCGGCCGGGCAGTGGTGTCGGGGGTGTCGCGCGGTGTGTTTCGGTCGGTCAGGCGGCGCTGGCCTGCGGTGCGTCGCGGAGCATGCAGGTGAGGCGGGCGGTGCAGACCCGCTTGTCGTGCTCGTCGGTGATGACGATCTCGTACGTGGCGGTGGAGCGGCCGCGGTGTACGGGGGTGGCGACGCCGGTGACGAGTCCGCTCCGTACCCCTCGGTGATGGGTGCAGTTCAGGTCGACACCGACGGCGAGCTTGGTGGTGCCGCCGTGGAGCATGGAGCCGACCGAGCCGAGGGTCTCGGCGAGGACGGCGGAGGCGCCGCCGTGGAGCAGTCCGTACGGCTGGGTGTTGCCCTCGACGGGCATGGTGCCGACGACGCGGTCCGCGGAGGCTTCGACGATGGTGACGCCCATCCGCTCGCCGAGGTGGCCGGCGGAGAAGAGTGCGGGCAGATCGACGCCGAGTGCGGCGTACTCGTCGATGATCTCCTGGGGGAACTTGGGTGCGGTGTGCTCGCCCATGGGGTCCGGCTCCGATCGTCTGCGTGGTTCATAGCTTTATTGCTGTGTGCATCGTTCTTATCAGACGACTGAGCGAACGCTTAGTGGGTTGTGGTACGGATTACCTCTGGGCGGTCCGCCCCTGGACGTTCTCGAAGCGCACGACGACGGACTTGCTGGCGGGGGTGTTGCTGGTGTCGGCGGTGGAGCCGAGGGGGACCAGCACATTGGTCTCCGGGTAGTAGGCGGCGGCGCAGCCCCGGGCGGTCGGGTAGTGCACGATGCGGAAGCCGGGGGCGCGGCGCTCCACGCCGTCCTTCCATTCGCTGACGAGGTCGGTGTACGCGCCGTCGGCCAGGCCGAGGGTGCGGGCGTCGTCGGGGTTGACCAGGACGATGCGGCGGCCGCCCTTGATGCCGCGGTAGCGGTCGTCGAGGCCGTAGATCGTGGTGTTGTACTGGTCGTGCGAGCGCAGGGTCTGCAGCAGCAGCCTGCCTTCGGGGAGTTCGGGGTACTCGACGGGTGCGGCGGTGAAGTTGGCCCTGCCGGTCGCGGTGGGGAAGCGGCGCTCGTCGCGCGGGGCGTGCGGGAGGGTGAAACCGCCGGGGTGTGCGATGCGGGCGTTGAAGTTCTCGAAGCCGGGGACGACGCGGGAGATGCGGTCGCGGATCGTCGCGTAGTCCTTCTCGAACTCCTCCCAGGGGGTGGCTGATCCGGGGCCGAGGACGGCGCGGGCGAGGCGGGCGACGATGGCGGGCTCGGACAGCAGATGCGGGCTCGCCGGGGTGAGGTTGCCGCGCGAGGCGTGGACCATGCTCATGGAGTCCTCGACCGTGACGAACTGCTTGCCGCTCGCCTGGACGTCCTTGTCGGTACGGCCCAGCGTCGGCAGGATCAGTGCGTGGGTGCCGGTCACGGCGTGCGAGCGGTTGAGCTTGGTGGAGACATGGACGGTGAGGCGGGCGCGGCGCATCGCGGCCTCGGTGACCTCCGTGTCGGGGGTGGCCGCGACGAAGTTGCCGCCCATGGCGAAGAAGACCTTGGCATCGCCGTCGCGCAGGGCCTGGATGGAGCGGACGACGTCGTAGCCGTGGTGGCGCGGTGAGGTGATCGAGAATTCCTTGTCGAGCGCGTCGAGGAATTCGGGTGCGGGCCGTTCGAAGATGCCCATGGTGCGGTCGCCCTGGACGTTGGAGTGGCCGCGGACGGGACAGACTCCGGCGCCCGGGCGGCCGATGTTGCCGCGCAGCAGAAGGAAGTTGACGACTTCGCGGATGGTCGGCACGGAGTGCTTGTGCTGGGTGAGGCCCATGGCCCAGCACACGATGGTGCGCTTCGAGGCGAGGGCCATCGCGAGGGCCTCTTCGATGTCGCTGCGGTCGAGGCCGGTGGCGACGAGGGTCTGTTCCCAGTCGGCTTCGCGGGCCGCGGCCACGAACTCCTCGTAACCATGGGTGTGGTCCCGTACGAAGGCTTCGTCGACGGCGCCCTCGGTCTCCAGGATCATCTTGTTGAGGAGCCGGAAGAGGGCCTGGTCGCCGCCGATACGGATCTGCAGGAAGAGCTCGTTGAGCGCGGCGCCCTTGATCATGCCGAGCGGGGTCTGCGGGTTCTTGAACCGCTTCAGTCCGGCCTCGGGCAGCGGATTCACCGAAATGATCTTCGCGCCCGCGGACTTGGCCTTCTCCAGGGCGGAGAGCATCCGGGGATGGTTCGTGCCGGGATTCTGCCCGGCGACGATGATCAGGTCCGCCTGGTGGAGGTCCTCCAGCGAGACGCTGCCCTTGCCGATGCCGATGGTCTCCGTCAGCGCCGAGCCGGAGGACTCGTGGCACATGTTGGAGCAGTCGGGGAGGTTGTTCGTGCCGAACTCGCGGGCGAACAGCTGGAGCAGGAACGCCGCCTCGTTGCTGGTGCGCCCCGAGGTGTAGAAGAGGGCCTCGTCGGGCGAGGCGAGCGCGCCCAGTTCCTCGGCGATGATGCCGAAGGCCCGCTCCCAGGTCACCGCCTCGTACCGCTCGGCGCCCTCGGGGAGGTACATCGGCTGGGTGATCCGCCCCTGCTGGCCCAGCCAGTACCCGCTGCGCGAGGCGAGATCGGCGACCGGGTGCGCGGCGAAGAAGTCGGGGGTGACACGGCGCAGCGTCGCCTCCTCGGCGACGGCCTTGGCGCCGTTCTCGCAGAACTCCGCCGTGTGCCGCCTGTCGCCCTCGGGCCAGGCGCAGCCGGGGCAGTCGAAGCCGTTCTTCTGGTTGACCTTGAGGAGGGTCTGCGCGGTGCGCCGCACGCCCATCTGCTGCTGGGCGATGAGCAGGCTGTGCGCGACGGCCGGCAGTCCGGCGGCGGCGTGCTGCGCCGGCTCTACCCGCGGCGCATCCTGGACCGGGTCACCTGTGGGCGGCTTCGTGGCCATTTCGTGCTCCCCTTTGAGCAACTGCGAACCTGCGCGGTGCGCTGTACGCAGTGATGCGGTACGTGTTCCTGCCGCGATCCTGTCACGGGGCACCGACAGAGCGTCCGGCGAGTCATGTGCGGTCGGGATTGTCAGTGGTCCGTGGCAGGATCGGGGGCGTGGCTGAGACGGCATCGAAGAAGACGGCAGACAACCGACCGCGCCTGCTCCTGATGGACGGGCACTCCCTGGCGTACCGGGCGTTCTTTGCGCTGCCTGCGGAGAATTTCACGACAGGGTCGGGGCAGCCGACGAACGCGGTGTACGGCTTCGCGTCGATGCTGGCGAACACGCTGCGTGACGAGGCGCCTACGCATTTCGCGGTGGCGTTCGACGTCTCCCGCAAGACGTGGCGCTCGGAGGAGTTCCCCGAGTACAAGGCGAACCGCTCGAAGACCCCGGACGAGTTCAGGGGCCAGGTCGAGCTGATCGGCGAGCTGCTCGACGCGATGCACGCCGACCGTTTCGCGGTCGACGGCTTCGAGGCGGACGACGTCATCGCCACGCTGGCCACGCAGGCCGAGGCGGCCGGCTTCGAGGTGCTGATCGTCACCGGTGACCGGGATTCGTTCCAGCTGATCACGGACAACGTCACCGTGCTGTACCCGACGAAGGGCGTCTCGGAGCTGACGCGCTTCACCCCGGCCAAGGTCGAGGAGAAGTACGGGCTCACGCCGCAGCAGTACCCGGACTTCGCGGCGCTGCGCGGTGACCCGTCGGACAACCTTCCGGGCATCCCCGGGGTGGGTGAGAAGACCGCCGCGAAGTGGATCAACCAGTTCGGTTCGTTCGATGAGCTGGTGGCGCGCGCCGAGGAGGTCAAGGGCAAGGCCGGGCAGAATTTCCGGGACCACCTGGACGCGGTGCGGCTCAACCGCAGGCTGACCGAGATGGTCCGCGACGTGGAGCTGCCGAAGACCCCGCAGGACCTGGAGCGCGCACCGTACGACCGCACCGCGGTGACGGGCGTGCTGGACGTCCTGGAGATCCGTAACCCGAGCCTGCGCGAGCGGCTGCTGGCCGTCGACCCGGGCGCGGCCGAGGACGAGACTTCGGCGCCCGCCGCGGGCATTGAACTGGACGGCGCGGTGCTGGGCGCGGGCGAGCTGGCGCCCTGGCTCGCCGAGCACGGCGGACAGCCGCTCGGCGTCGCCACCGTCGACACCTGGGCGGTGGGCAGTGGCACGGTCACCGAGATCGCGCTCGCCGCGGCCGACGGGGCGGCGGCCTGGTTCGACCCCGCAGAGCTCGACGAGGGCGACGAGCAGGCGTTCGCCGCGTGGATCGCCGACGCGCGGCGGCCGAAGGTCATGCACAACGCGAAGAGCGCCATGCGGGTCTTCCCCGAGCACGGCTGGCAGGTCGACGGCGTCACGATGGACACCGCGCTGGCCGCCTATCTGGTCAAGCCCGGTCGCCGCTCCTTCGCGCTGGACGCGCTGGCGGTGGAGTATCTGGGCCGGGAGCTGGCCCCCGCGGCGGCGTCCGACGGCCAGCTGGCCTTCGGCGCGGACGACCGGGCCGAGGCCGACGCCCTGATGACGCAGGCCCGCGCGGTCCTGGATCTGGGCGATGCGTTCACCGCCCGGCTGGCAGAGGTCGGCGCGACCGATTTGCTGCACGGCATGGAGCTGCCGACGTCCGCTCTGCTGGCCCGCCTGGAGCGGCACGGCATCGCCGCCGACCGGGCCCATCTGGAAGGCATGGAGCAGCAGTTCGCCGGTGCGGTGCAGCAGGCGGTGAAGGAGGCGCACGCCGCGGTCGGCCGCGAGTTCAACCTCGGTTCGCCCAAGCAGCTCCAGGAAGTCCTCTTCGGCGAGCTGGGCCTGCCGAAGACGAAGAAGACGAAGACCGGGTACACGACGGACGCCGACGCCCTGGCCTGGCTCGCCGCACAGACCGAGCACGAGCTGCCGGTCATCATGCTGCGCCACCGCGAGCAGGCGAAGCTGCGGGTCACCGTCGAGGGCCTGATCAAGACGATCGCGGCGGACGGCCGTATCCACACCACGTTCAACCAGACGGTGGCGGCGACCGGCCGGCTCTCCTCCACCGACCCCAACCTGCAGAACATCCCGGTCCGTACGGACGAGGGCCGGGCCATCCGCCGGGGCTTCGTCGTCGGCGAGGGCTTCGAAACGCTGATGACGGCCGACTACAGCCAGATCGAACTGCGCGTGATGGCCCACCTCTCCGAGGACGCGGGCCTGATCGAGGCGTTCACCTCCGGCGAGGACCTGCACACGACGGTCGCCTCGCAGGTCTTCGGCGTCGACAAGTCGGCCGTCGACCCCGAGATGCGCCGCAAGATCAAGGCCATGAGTTACGGACTCGCGTACGGGCTCTCCGCGTTCGGCCTCTCCCAGCAGCTGAACATCGAGGCGGGTGAGGCGCGCGGTCTGATGGACACCTACTTCGAGCGGTTCGGCGGAGTGCGTGACTATCTGCACCGTGTGGTGGAGGAGGCCAGGGCCACCGGCTACACGGAGACGGTCTTCGGCCGTCGCCGCTACCTCCCCGACCTCAACAGCGACAACCGTCAGCGCCGCGAGATGGCCGAGCGCATGGCGCTCAACGCACCGATTCAGGGCACGGCCGCGGACATCGTCAAGGTCGCCATGCTCCAGGTCGACCGGGCGCTGACCGAGGCGAAGCTGAAGTCGCGGATGCTGCTCCAGGTCCACGACGAAATCGTCCTGGAGATCGCTGAGGGCGAGCGGGCACAGGTGGAGGAGATCCTCCGCCACGAGATGTCCACGGCCGTGCAGTTGCGCGCCCCGCTGGATGTATCGGTGGGTGTCGGTACGGACTGGGAGTCCGCAGCGCACTGACGCGGCGGCGCCGGACGGGCCCCGGGGTTTGTTCGGACACCCCCCGGAGGAGTCAGGCCCGTCCGGCGGCCGAGGGTACGGAAGCGCGCGACCGCCGCAGCCGCATCCACACCCCGTACAGCACCAGGCCCACCGCCAGTCCCGCCCCGGCACCGAAGCAGGCGGTCGGGATGATGTCCAGCGGGGTGTCGATGTGCCCGAAGTACGCATACCAGCGCGCGCACCGGTGCACGACGCCGAGCAGGACGCAGACGCTCAGCAGTGCCACCGCCGACCACCGCCCCCGACGGCCCAGCACCGGCACGGACGGCGGGACCGGGCGCACCCCGGTCCGCCGCAGCCCCGAAGCCGTGAACCAGGCGAGCACGGTCAGTGCCACCGCCGAACTGCCGTACTGCACAAGCTGGAACACGGGAAACCCGCCGATGCTCTGGTCGAGCACCGGCACCAACCGCACACCCCACCGGTCGTGATGGGTGAAGGCGTCCCAGACGACATGAGTGGCGGACCCGATGACCGCCGACAGTACGAACCACCCACCGTCCCGGACATCCCACGCCCCTCGGTCGGATCCGCACCGCTGCCCTCGCACGAACGTATGCACCCGTCCCTGCCAGGCCCTCGGCAGCAGCGCCACCGACGGTTCGCGCAGCAGCAGCCACAGCGCCACCACGGCCGCGGTGATCAGCACATCGACCGTCAACACGCCCCACACCGAGTGGGTGACCCGCCCGAATTCCATGGCGCCCGGGATCGCGGTGTCCGCGTAGTACGTCATGTCGGGGGCGAACGAACCCGCGACGAGGGCAGAGGCGAGGAGCGGCCCGCGCGCCGTTCCGTCCCGCCGCATCCCCGGCAGCACTGCCGCGGCATGACTGAGTGTGAACGGCATGGCGGCAAGTATGCGTGAGCCGCCGTCGCCTGCCCGACGACCGCCGTACATCTTGCTGTCCGGAACGTGAAAAACAGGTAAGAACCAGTCAGTGCACGGTGTTCCGGCGGCACAAGTTGCCGTAGGGTCGCCTGAGTCCTGGCGCTGGGGAGCGCGGACAGCCGTCGAAGGGGAGGGGCCAGAGGTATGGCAGCGCAATTCGGTCGCCGACTTCGCAAGGGGGCGACCACGACCGCTGTGGCCGCAGTCGCCGTGGCGGCGCTCTCCGCCTCAGGAGCCCCTGGCGCAACACTGGCCACCGGGAGTGGCGATCAGCAGTCCGCCGGAACGACACCTTCGCCCGACGACACCGCGGCCACCGGCAACTCGCCGTACTACACGGACCTGCCGCCGCTGAACACGCCCAACAAGCCGGGAACCGCCACCGATCTGCCCATCACCGGCAGTGCGGAATCCGGCATACCGGCTTCGATCCTGGCCGCGTACAAGAAGGCCGAACAAACCGTCGCCGACAGCGACGCCGCCTGTCGGCTGCCGTGGCAACTGCTCGCCGCGATCGGCAAGGTCGAGTCCGGCCAGGCCCGCGGCGGCAGGGTCGACGCGAACGGCACCACGTTCTCCCCGATCCTCGGCCCGGTCCTCGACGGCCGGGGCTTCGCCATGATCAAGGACACCGACAACGGGGCGTACGACGGGGACGCGACGCACGACCGTGCCGTCGGCCCGATGCAGTTCATCCCGTCCACCTGGGCGACCTGGGGCCAGGACGGCAACGGAGACGGCCGCAAGGACCCCAACAACATCTACGACGCGGCGCTCGCCGCCGGACGCTATCTCTGCGCAGGCTCCCGCGATCTGTCCATGGCCACGGATCTCGACCGGGCGGTCCTGAGCTACAACCACTCGGACGCCTACCTCCGTACGGTCCGCTCCTGGTTCGACTACTACAAGCGCGGCACCCACGAGATCCCCGACGGCGCCGGCGCGGTCCCGCCCGGCCTCGGCGGCGGTACGGACCCGAGCCCGCACCCCGGCACCCCTGGCGCCTCGCCGTCCCCGACCCCGCCTCCGAGCTCGAAGCCGAAGCCGCCGAAGCCGGGCGGCTCCACTCCGACCAGTCCGAAGCCCACCCCACCCACGCCCCCGCCGTCCCAGACCGTCGCACGTGTGGAGAACGCCGGCACCGGCACGCTCACCGCGACTGCGGGCGACGCGTTCACCGAGCGGATCAAGGTGCGGGCCACGAACAAGCTCGGCAGTTCGCTCGCCAAGGCGTCCGTGACCTTCACCATCGCCGGTGACACGGACGCCACCTTCGCCGGCGGGAAGAACGCGGTCACCCTTCTCACCGGAGCCGACGGCACGGTCACCGCCCCGGTGCTGCAGGCGGGCGAGAAGACGGGGCAGTTCACGGTGCGGGCCGTCGCCACCGGCCGCTCGCTGCCCGCCGTCACCTACACCGCGACCGTCACCGCCCGACGGGCCGACGCGATCGCCAGGACCGACGGCACGGCACTGACCGCCGCGCCCGGCGCCGAGTTCGCCGACACCGTCGAGGTCAAGGCCACCTACAAGGGCGCGGTCGTCGCCGGTGTCGCCGTCACCGCAACCATGATCACCGACGCCGCGGAGCCGGTGGAGAACGACAAGGGCCCGTACTTCAAGGACGCGGACGGCAAGACGGTCCGTACCCTCACGGACCTCAGGACCGACACCGACGGCATCCTGAGGCTCCCGAAGATCTACGCCGACGAGACCGCCGGCACGTACAAGCTGCGCCTCACCACCGAGGGCGGCGCCACGGTCGTCATCGAGCTCAAGGTCGAGGCCCCGCAGACCCCCGCAGCCTGACCCGCCCGGCCGCACGTCACTCACGACAGCCCCTTTGCCACCACCCGGCAGAGGGGCTGTTCTACGTGTTCTCATCTCGCGCCCGCGTTGCTACGGTGCCCCAACCCTGACGACCCATCAGATCCGTGCTCTCCGGGAGGACCGGCATGCGTGCCCTCGTCGCCGCCGCCATCGGGCTGGCCGCAGCCCTCGCGCTCGTCTTCACCATCACCACGATCGGCGCCCCGCCCGGAGAGACCTCGCCCAAACCCCTGCTGACCACCGTCCCGGGCCCCAAGAACTAGCCACCGGAAGAAGCAACAGAAGCTGAGGGAGGGCACCACCACCATGCGCCGCCGAGCCAGCCTCGTACTCCTGGCCTTCGCCGTCTTCTTCGCCGCCATGTCGCCCCTGCTGCGCTGGTACGCCTTCCCCAGGCTCGCGAAGATCCCACCCAGTCAGTACCAGGAGACGGTGCTGGAGGCGAAGCCCGCCACCCTCCTCGACTACAACGACAACATGAAGGTCAAGCGGGTCCCCAAGGTCACCATCGTGCAGACCCTCAAAGGCAACGTGGAGGAGTCCGAGAAGATCGAGCGCAGCGCCGGCCGCGACGTCGTCGTCTGGGACGCCCTCAGCTACGTGGCCGGCCCGGACGGCAAGATGGTCTCCGAGATCCCCGAGCGCTACATCTTCGACGCCCACAGCCAGGCCCCCGTCCACGCCACAGGGGAATCGGTCGACGGCGATCCGGTCAGGCGCGAGGGCATCGAGTTCAAGTGGCCCTTCCTCACCGAGAAGCGCGACTACGAGTACTTCGACGCGCAGGCCCGCACCAGCTCGCCCATCCACTACAAGGGCACCCGCACCTTCCACGGCATGGACGTCTACTACTTCGAGCAGACCATCCCGTGGACCAAGGTCCCGATGCCGAAGAAGATGCCCATCAAGGGCGTCACCCCGGAACAGATCGCCAAGACGGGCATGACCCGCTGGTACACCACCAAGCGGATGTTCTGGGTGGACCCGGTCACCGGAGCGCCCGTCAACGGCGAGGAGATCCACAAGGAGGAGCTGCGCAACGCCAAGGCGATGGGCCTTCCCCAGGACACCCTCACCGTGTTCGCCGGGCACGTGAAGATGCGCGCGGACTACGTCGATTCGATCGTCGCCCTGGTCAAGTCCCAGCGCCTGCTGGTCCTGCTGCTCACCTCGTACCTGCCCTGGGGCTCCCTCGCCCTCGGCGCGGTCCTGCTCGCGCTCGCCCTGTGGCTGGAGGCGCGCTCCCGGCGCCCGGACGGCGAACTGCCCGACGGGGCACCGGCACCCGCCCCGGACCCGGAACCTACTCCCGCCTGAGCCGCGCCCCAGAGGGCCCGGCAGTAGGCTTCGCGGCGTCGCGGGGCTGGGGCACGCACCTCGCGGCGTTGTCGTCAATCACCAACGCTCCTTCCCCAAGCTCTCGGCTGCGCTCGAGCAGGGGAGACCCCATCTGATTCAATCCTCCGCCTTGCGATGCACGCACCCCAGCCCCGCTCCTTCACCCGCGCTGCCTACCGCCGGGCCCTCTTCGTGAACCGGGTCGCCTCCACCGTCGTGGGGTCCTGTGGCCACGGATGCTTCGGATACCGGCCGCGCAGCTCCGCCCGCACGGCCCGGTAGCCGTCCCGCCAGAACGACGCCAGATCCGCGGTGACGGCCGCGGGACGCCCGGCGGGGGAGAGGAGGTGGACCAGCACCGGCACCCCGGCCACCCTCGGGGTCTCCTGCAGGCCGAACAGCTCCTGGAGCTTCACCGCGAGTACGGGCTGCGCCCCGCCGTATTCCACCCTGATACGGGAGCCGCTCGGCACCTCGATCCGCTCCGGCGCCAGCTCGTCCAGCCGGGCCGCCTCACCGGTCGCCCACGGCAGCAGCCGCCGCAACGCCTGCCCCGCGTCGATCCGCGCGAGATCGGAGCGCCGCCGCGCCCGTGACAACTCGGGCTCCAGCCACTCCTCGGTACGGTCCAGCAGCGCACCGTCCGACACGTCCGGCCAGGGCGCACCCAACGTCCGGTGCAGAAAGGCGAGCCGCTCCCGCAGTTGCTCGGTCTCACGCGTCCGGCGCAGCAGCCCGAAGCCTTCGCGCCGCAGACCCTCGACCAGCGCCTCGCGCACCAGCCCGGGCGCCGGATCTTTCAGCGGGCGCACCGACAGCTCGACGGCACCCAGCCGCTCCACCCTGCGGGCCACCACATCGCCGCCGGACCAGCGGACCTCCTCGCCCGAGAACCGCAGATGCCCGGCGGCCGTCCGCGCCGTGTCCTCGTCGATGACGGCGGCGAGCCGCACCCGCGCGGACGCCGCGTGCGCGGGCCGGTCGGCGACCGCGACCGCCAGCCACGGCGCGCTGCGCAGCCCCGACCCGTCCCGCAGCTCCGCACCCGTGCCCGACACCATCAGGAACGCCCCCTCACCCCGGGCCCGCGCCACCCGCTCCGGGAACGCCAGCGCGGCCACCAGACCGACGGCTCCATCGTCCGGACCGGAACCCCCACCCACGTCCTTGACCGACAAGGACAGCCGTCGGACCTCCTGCCGCCAGCGCGCCGCATAGCCGTCCCCGCCCCGCCGGGCGTTACGCAGCGCCGCCGCCAGATCATCCCCGTATTCTCGCGGCGGCTCCTCGCTCAGCAGCGCCACCACCTCGGCCGCCCGGCGGCCGCCCACTTCGGCAGCGCCGTCCAGCAGGGCCCGCGCCAGCCGCGGATGCAGGCCGAGCCGGGCCATCCGTACGCCCCGGTCGGTCACCCGCCCGTCAGCGTCCACCGCGCCGACTGCCGTCAGCACCTCGCGTGCCGCGCCCATCGCACCCGCGGGCGGCGGATCGAGCAGCGCCAGCCCCGACGCGTCCGGATCGCCCCAGCACGCTGCCTGCAACGCGAACGCCGCCAGATCCGCGACCTTGATCTCCGGGGACGGGAACCGCGCCAGCCGCCCGTCCCCGGCCTGCTCCCAGCACCGGTACACCGCCCCCGGCGCCTCACGCCCGGCCCGGCCCGCCCGCTGCCTCCCCGCCGCCTGCGACGCCCGTACCGTCGTCAGCGCGCTCAGCCCCCGCGCGTGATCGGTACGCGGCTCCCTGGCCAGACCCGAGTCGACCACGACCCGCACCCCGGGCACCGTCAGAGACGACTCCGCCACCGAGGTCGCCAGCACCACCCGCCGACTGTCGGACGACCCGGCCAGCACAGCGTCCTGCACCGCCGCCGGAGCCCGCCCGTGTACCTGGAGCACCTCGGCGGCCACCCCCGCCAGCTGCGCCGCGACCCGTCCGATCTCGCCGACACCGGGCAGGAAACAAAGCACATCGCCCTCCCGTTCGGCGAGCGCCCGGCGCACCGTCGAGGCGACATGCGTCAGCAGCGCCGGATCGACCCGCATCCCGTGCGGCGGCCGCACCGGCCCGGCGGGCGGGGCCCAGACCACCTCCACCGGATGCGAAACACCCTGCGCCTCCACCACCGGAGCGTCCCCCAGCAGCCGTGCCCAGCCCGCCGCGTCCGTCGTCGCGGACGCGGCGACCAGCCGCAGATCGGGCCGGATCGCCTCCCGCACATCGAGAAGGAACGCGGCGACCGTGTCCGCGTCCAGATGCCGCTCATGGCACTCGTCGATGATCACCGCATCGACCCCGGCCAGCTCCTGGTCGCGCTGCAGCCGCTGGAGCAGCACCCCGGTGGTCACCACCTCCACCACGGTGTGGGGCCCCACCACCCGCTCCCCGCGGACCGTGAAGCCCACCCGCCCGCCGGCCTGCTCACCGATGAGCCACGCCATCCGGCGCGCCGCCGCCCGAGCCGCGATGCGCCGCGGCTCGGCGACCACCACCCTGCGCACCGGGCCACCCCCGGTCAGACCGGCCAGGACCAGCGGTACGAGGGTCGTCTTGCCGGTGCCGGGCGGCGCGCACAGCACCGCGACGCCGCGGTCGTCGAGGGCCCGCTCCAGGGCGGGCACAGCGGTGCGTACGGGCAACTGGTCCAGGGCGTCGGTATGGATCACGCTCCCAGTCTCGTACGAGGCACCGGGGCTCCCGTACCCCGAGACCGGTCCCAGGGCCCCCGTATCAGTCCCGCACGCAGACGAAGATCGCCGTTCCTGGGATCAGGCTGCCGCGCAGCGGGGACCAGCCGCCCCACTCCTGGTTGTTCCAGGCGGGCCACTCCGGTTCGACGAGATCGACCAGCCGGAATCCGCCGGCCACCACGTCCCGCACCCGGTCGCCCAGCGTCCGGTGGTGCTCGACGTACACGGCATTGCCCTGCTCGTCCTGCTCGACATAGGGGGTGCGGTCGAAGTACGAGGCCGCGACGGAGAGCCCCTCGGGACCCGGCTCGTCCGGGAACGCCCAGCGGACCGGATGCGTCACCGAGAAGACCCAGCGGCCCCCGGGGCGCAGCACCCGGTGCACCTCGCGGAACACCTGCACGGGATCGGCGACGAACGGCACCGCGCCGTAGGCGGAGCACGCCAGGTCGAAGGAGCCGTCCCGGAACGGCAGCACCCCGGCGTCCGCCTCCACCAGGGGGATCCCGTCGCCGATCCGCAGCGCGTGCTGCAGCTGCCGGTGCGAGAGGTCCAGGGCCACCGGGCGGGCGCCCTTGGAGGCCAGCCAGCGCGAGCACTGCGCCGCGCCCGCACCGATCTCCAGGATGTCGAGGCCCTTCAGCGACTCGGCGGGGCCGAGCAGACCGGCCTCGGCCTCGTCGAGCCCCTCCGGACCCCAGACGAAACGGTCGTCGCCGAGGAAGGCGCCGTGGTCGCTCTGGTACTCGTCGGCGTTCCGGTCCCACCAGCCGCGACTTGCCCGGCTGCTCTCGGTCTCCGACGCGCTGCGGCGAGTCGCTTCGGGTTCGGCCGCGTAGATCTCTTGGCTCATCGTGTCCGTCGTTGTAGTTTGCCTTCACCCCGCCGCACGCGGTACGTACCCAGGGGTACCCGTGAGTACGGCTCCGCACTCACGGATTGTCTCCCGGGGCCGATGTGGCCTCGGGGAACACGAATTGTGCCGGATATGGGTCGCTGTGCCCCCGGTGTGCGCCTTCGCGCATTGACCGTGCCCGGCTGCCCCCGTATGCTACAAGTTGCGCTGCGAGCCTGCGCGCCTCAGACCTAGCAGGCCGCGCTCGCGTCTGTCGTATGTCCCCTCGGTTCACGAGGCGCCTCCCGCCCAGCGGGTTCGGTGCTTCCCGGGCTGTCCGGCTTCTGCAGAGGCGATACGGGCTCCCGGCGTAGCAGTACCTACGACTCACTGTCCGTACCGGAGCCCTTTCCCACATGACGAGCAGCACCGAGACCACCGCCACCACCCCGCAGGTTGCGGTCAACGACATCGGCGACGCGGACGCGTTCCTCGCGGCGATCGACGAGACGATCAAGTACTTCAACGACGGCGACATCGTTGACGGTGTCATCGTCAAGGTTGACCGGGACGAGGTTCTCCTCGACATCGGTTACAAGACCGAAGGTGTCATCCCGAGCCGCGAGCTCTCGATCAAGCACGACGTCGACCCGAACGAGGTCGTCAAGGTCGGTGACGAGATCGAGGCCCTGGTTCTCCAGAAGGAGGACAAGGAAGGCCGCCTGATCCTCTCGAAGAAGCGCGCTCAGTACGAGCGTGCCTGGGGCACCATCGAGAAGATCAAGGAAGAAGACGGCATCGTCACCGGTACCGTCATCGAGGTCGTCAAGGGTGGTCTCATCCTCGACATCGGCCTCCGCGGCTTCCTGCCGGCTTCGCTCGTCGAGATGCGTCGTGTCCGCGACCTCCAGCCCTACGTGGGCAAGGAGCTCGAGGCGAAGATCATCGAGCTGGACAAGAACCGCAACAACGTGGTCCTGTCCCGCCGTGCCTGGCTGGAGCAGACCCAGAGCGAGGTCCGTCAGACCTTCCTCACGACCCTGCAGAAGGGCCAGGTCCGCTCCGGCGTCGTCTCCTCGATCGTCAACTTCGGTGCGTTCGTGGACCTCGGTGGCGTCGATGGTCTCGTGCACGTCTCCGAGCTCTCCTGGAAGCACATCGACCACCCCTCCGAGGTCGTCGAGGTCGGTCAGGAAGTCACCGTCGAGGTCCTCGACGTCGACATGGACCGCGAGCGCGTCTCGCTGTCGCTCAAGGCGACGCAGGAAGACCCGTGGCAGCAGTTCGCCCGTACGCACCAGATCGGGCAGGTCGTTCCCGGTAAGGTCACCAAGCTCGTTCCGTTCGGTGCGTTCGTGCGCGTCGACGAGGGCATCGAGGGTCTGGTCCACATCTCCGAGCTGGCCGAGCGCCACGTGGAGATCCCGGAGCAGGTCGTCCAGGTCAACGACGAGATCTTCGTCAAGGTCATCGACATCGACCTCGAGCGTCGCCGCATCAGCCTCTCGCTGAAGCAGGCCAACGAGTCCTTCGGTGCCGACCCGGCCTCGGTCGAGTTCGACCCGACCCTGTACGGCATGGCCGCGTCCTACGACGACCAGGGCAACTACATCTACCCCGAGGGCTTCGACCCCGAGACCAACGACTGGCTCGAGGGCTACGAGACCCAGCGCGAGGCGTGGGAGACGCAGTACGCCGAGGCGCAGCAGCGCTTCGAGCAGCACCAGGCCCAGGTCATCAAGTCCCGCGAGGCCGACGAGGCCGCTGCTGCCGAGGGCGCTGCTGCCCCGGCCGGTGGCGCCCCGGCTGCCTCCGGCGGCAGCGGTGGCGGCTCGTACTCCTCGGAGTCCGCGGACAACTCCGGCGCCCTGGCGTCGGACGAGGCCCTGGCTGCCCTGCGCGAGAAGCTGGCGGGCGGCCAGAGCTGACGCTCTGCCCCTCCGGCCGGTGATCGGCTGCAGTAGCTGAAAGTGAGGCCCGCTCCCTTCGGGGAGCGGGCCTCACTCGTATCCGCGGCGCGGTTACGGAGTGACGGTGATGTTGGTCAGGCCCTTGCCGCCGGTCACCGTGTTGCTGCTGTAGACGGTGGTCGGACAGCTCGCGCTGTAGTTGGTCACGTTGAACGCGATCTGCCTGTCGCCCGTGGAGCCGGTCAGGTCCGAGGCGTTGTTGCGGAAGACGGTGCCGCAGCCCCAGCCGCTCTGCTGGGTGTGGGTCTCGTAGCCGCTGTTGGTCGTGCGGGAGCCCTTGTTGCCCTCGACCAGGACGTCGTTGCCCTTCACATCGACCCAGGAGTCGTCGTAGTTGGCGCCGGTCAGCCCGCTGCCGTCGAAGGTGTTGCCGATGATCTGCGCCCCGGTGGTGCCCTCCTTGACGTCGACGTTCTCGCCGCCGACCCCCGGTCCGATCGTGTTGTTCAGGATCTGGACCTGGTCGCTCCTGTCGGAGAGATCGCCCGCCGTGCCGACGTAGACGCCCTCGCCCATGCCGCGGCCGTCGTGCCCGGTGTCGTAGATCCGCGAGTTCTTGATGACGCCGTTCTTGCTGGACTTGCGGAAGTGGACGCCCTCCATGTCCAGATCGTGCACGGTCACCGAATCGATCACGACCCCGGTGGCGGTGTCGGCCATGATGCCCTTCTGGCCGCCGGTGACGGTGATGCCCTGGACGGTCCAGTAGGAGGCGCCGTCGAGGTGGAGTCCGTAGCCGCCGCCGGCCGTGAGGACTGCCTTGGCGGAGCCGGTGAGGGTGATCCGGGCGGAGGCGGTGCCGGGGGCGGTCGCCTTGAAGTTGCCGGTGTAGGTGCCGTCGGCCAGGTGGATCGTGTCGCCGGGGGCCGCGGCGGTGAGGGCGGACTTGAGCTGGGCGGTGGTGCTCACATCGATGACCGTCGCCGCATCCGCGGTGGTGGCGGAGGTGAGGGCGAGGCCGCCGGTGGCGAGCGTGGTGGCCAGCAGGGCGGGGAGCAGCGTGCGGGTACGCATGGGGGTGTCTTCCCGTCGAAGGAGTTCGAGAGTTCTCGTACATGAACGTGGGGCGAGTCTCTGAACATGCTGCCCAGTGACGGTAGGGGTGAGGCGTGGTCATGTCAAGGTCTGGACCATTGTTCGTGGCGGCGTCGAGCGGGGTGAGCGGAGAGAAGCGTGCGGGAACACGAGTAACTGACGGCCTGTAACACGCCCTTGCCGGGATCCCGGCAACCTCGAGATCCGAAGGGGAGCCGGGACATGACGCACACTTCGCACAACTCGCCTGTGGTGCCGGGCACGAGCCGCCGCACGTTTCTGCGCAAGGTAGGGATCACGGGTGGCGCGGGCGCGATGTTCGCGACCACGGGGGCCCTCGGCCTCGCCCCCACGGTCCAGGCGGCAAGCCGCGAACCCGCCTTTCACGCACCCAGCAAAGGTGACTTCGCGCTGAAGGGGAAGGCTGCGGCCAAGGTCGTGATCGTCGGCGGCGGAATCGCCGGACCCACCACCGCGTACGAACTGGGCAAGGCGGGCTACGACTGTACGATCCTGGAGGCCCGGAGTCGTACGGGTGGCCGCAACTTCACCGTGCGCGGCGGCGATTCCGCCATCGACACCTACGGCAACCAGCAGGCCGCGCACTTCAGCGACGGGCGGTACATGAACGCGGGACCCGCGCGGATCCCGCAATGGATGGTCACCCTCGACTACTGTCGCGAACTCGACGTCCCCATCGAGGCGTTCACCAACGTGAACGCCCATGCCTATATCTTCAACGAGAAGGTCGGCATGGAGGCCCCGGTGCGCTACCGCACCGCCAAGGCCGGCGTGTACGGCTATGTTGCCGAACTCCTCTCCAAGGCCAATGACATGGGGGCGCTCGACCGTCAGATCACCGCGGAGGACCAGGAGTGACTCCTGGAGTTCCTCAAGGACTTCGGTGACATCGGTGACTCCCTCGCTTACACGGGCAGTCCCCGGCGCGGCTACCGCATCGACCCAGCGGCCGCCGGCACCCCGGTGAGGAGCTCGGCTCCGTGCCCTCCGCTTCCGAGGTGTTCGCGAGCGGCGTCGGCCGGTACTTCGCCTTCGAGTTCGAGTACGACCAGGCGATGCTGATGTTCCAGCCGGTCGGCGGCATGGACCGGATACCCGCCGCGCTCACCCGGGCGATAGGCGAGCGCAGGATCCGCACCGGCGCGGCCGTCACCGAGATCACCGACTCGGCCCACGGCGTCACCGTCACCTACACCCAGTCGGGCCGCACCCGCAGCATCGAAGCGGACTACTGCATCGCCGCACTGCCGCCCAACATTCTGGCCAAGACCGCCCACAACCTCGGCCCGGCCGTCCAGAGCGCCCTGGAGGCATGCAAGCCGTCCTCGGCCGGCAAGATCGGGCTGGAGTACAAGAGCCGTTGGTGGGAGAGCGACCACCGGATCTATGGCGGCATCACGGAGACGGACATGGACCTGTCCCACATCTGGTACCCGTCCTACGGCCACCAAGGCAAGCGCGGCACCATCATCGGGCACTACAACACCGGCTCCAACGCCGACGCGCACGCTGCTCTCACCCCGCGCGACAGGGAGGCACGGGCCATCGCCCAAGGCATGAAGATCCACGGTGACAAGTACCGGACGGAGCTCGCCACGTCGTTCTCCCACCACTGGCGGCAGACCCCGTATCCGGAGGCCTCCTGGCACTCCCTGTCGGGAGGCCCCGACGCACCGGCCTTCGCACCGCTCAACCGGGCCGCCGGATGCGTCTACTTCGCCGGTGACTACCTGAGCTACGCGGACGCCGGGCAGCACGGCGCGTTCACGTCCGCGCGGAAGGCGGTGACGGCGCTGCACACCCACGTTCTCGCATAGGTTCTGGCATGAAACGCCGGCTGAAGGGGCACGGTCCGGGAATGCCCGTGCCCCGCCGGGCGTTCTTCTCCAGGAACACGAGGAGGAGCGGTAATCGTGCCTGATCCGCAGAGTTTGTACGAATGGGAGCCGAAGGGACTGGCCGTCGTCGACATGGCGCTCGCCCAGGAGTCGGCCGGCCTGGTCATGCTCTATCACTTCGACGGATACATCGACGCGGGTGAGACCGGTGAGCAGATCGTCGACGGCCTGCTCGAAACGCTGCCGCACCAGGTCGTTGCCAGCTTCGACCACGACCGGCTCGTCGACTACCGCGCACGGCGCCCGCTGCTGACCTTCCGGCGCGACCGCTGGGCGGCCTACGAGACCCCGACGCTTGACGTACGGGTCGTCCAGGACGCCACCGGAGCACCCTTCCTGCTGCTTTCCGGGCCCGAGCCGGACGTGGAGTGGGAGCGCTTCGCCGCCGCTGTCGAGCAGATCGTCGAACGCCTCGGTGTCCGCCTCGCGGTGAACTTCCACGGCATCCCGATGGGCGTCCCGCACACCCGTCCCGTCGGCCTCACCGCGCACGGCAACCGCACGGACCTCATGCCCGGCCATCGCAATCCGTTCGACGAGGCGCAGGTGCCCGGCTCCGCCGAGGCGCTGGTGGAGTACCGGCTGATGGAGGCCGGACACGACGTCCTCGGTGTCGCCGCCCATGTGCCGCACTACGTCGCCCGTTCCGCCTACCCGGACGCGGCGCTCACCGCCCTGGAGTCGATCACGGCCGCGACCGGCCTGGTCCTGCCGACCGTCGCCCATGCGCTGCGCACGGAGGCCCACCGCACCCAGACGGAGATCGACCGGCAGATCGGCCAGGGCGACGAGGAGCTCGTCTCGCTCGTGGAGGGCCTTGAGCACCAGTACGACGCGGTCGCGGGCTCCGAGACCCGGGGCAACCTGGTCGCCGAGCCGGTCGACCTGCCGTCCGCCGACGAGATCGGTCTCGAATTCGAGCGATTCCTCGCGGAGCGCGAGGGGGACGCCTGACCGGCCGCGCCCGTCACCCCTCGTACTAGGCTGCCCGGCATGCTGAAAGTGGGCCTGACCGGTGGGATCGGCGCCGGCAAGAGTGAAGTGTCACGGCTGCTCGTCGGATACGGAGCGGTGCTGATCGACGCGGACCGGATCGCCCGGGAGGTCGTCGAGCCGGGGACCCCCGGTCTCACGGCCGTCGTCGACGCGTTCGGTGCCGGCATCCTCACCGCCGAAGGCGCCCTGGACCGGCCGAAGCTCGGCTCGATCGTCTTCTCCGACGCCGACCGGCTCGCCACTCTCAACGCGATCGTCCACCCGCTGGTAGGCGCCCGCTCCGCCGAGCTGGAGCGGGCCGCGGGCCCCGACTCGGTCGTCGTCCATGACGTCCCCCTCCTCACGGAGAACGGCCTCGCCCCGCTCTACGACCTGGTCGTCGTCGTGGACGCCAGTCCCGAGACCCAGCTCGACCGGCTCGTACGGCTGCGCGGCATGACCGAGTCCGAGGCCCGCGCCCGCATGGCCGCGCAGGCGACCCGGGAGCAGCGGCGTGCCGTGGCCGATCTGATCGTGGACAACGACGGACCGATGGAGGAACTGGAGCCGCAGGTCCGCAAGGTCTGGTCGAAGCTGACCCAGCGGGCCGTGGCCGGCTGATTTCCGTATCGGAATACCGGACAGCGGCCGGACGTTGAGAACCCGGTAGCGAAGGGAAGGATGCGATCGTGCCCGAGAGGACTCCGGAAACCAACGTCATCGACTTCCGCGCGGCCGAACACCTGTTGGCGGCGCACGACCCCCGGGGCGCGGTCAAGCTCCTGGACTCGGTGATCGCGTCCCATCCGGAGAGCACCGCCGCCCGGCTGCTGCGGGCCCGCGCCTTCTTCGCCGCCGCCCAACTGCGCCCTGCCGAGCTCGAATTCGAACTCGTCCTGGAGCGCGAACCGGACAACGCCTTCGCGCACTTCGCGCTCGCCCGCACCTTCGAGCGCTCCGGCCGCTCCGACCGGGCCGCCCGCCACTTCCGGCTGGCCGCCGCACTCGACCCGAACCCGGAGTATCTGAAGGCGGCCCGCTTCCGTACGGAGAGTTGACCGCTCCGTACGGAGGGCTGACGCCCAGTGCCGGGCCCCGCCGTGCACGGCTGCTCGTCCCGGCCCCGGCGTGTCCGCGTCAGTGCCCGTACCTGCCGCGTCCGCCGTGGTCGGGTTCGTACGGCGGGATGTTGCGGCCCGGCTGGTAGTGCGGGCCCTGGCGGATGTGGTGGACGATCACCGCGATGTCCACGAGGACCAGCAGGAGCAGCAGACCGCAGGCCGCGGCCCAGCCCGGGCGGTCTGTCAGTGTGAACGCAGCCAGGCCGAAGACGGCCCAGGCCAGCCCCCATAGACTCAAGCAGAGCCGCAGCCGCAGAGGACTGCGTGCAGTCGTCGGTTCATTACCGGTACGCATGGCGATCGCCTCTCCTACCAGGATGGACCCGCGACGGTGTTTTGGGACATGTCGACGTCGGATCGGATTGAGGGGATCGTGCGTGAACGGCACATCGTGGGGGGACCGTACCGGCCGCAGGGCGAGGGTCCGGGGCTGTCTGCTGGGCGGGGCGATCGGGGACGCCCTGGGGAACCCGGTGGAGTTCCTTTCGCTCGCCGGTATCCGCCGCGCGCACGGTGAACACGGTGTGCAAGGCCTTCTCCCGGACGAGGAGGGGGTCGTCGGACGTGTCACGGACGATACGCAGATGACCCTGTTCACGGCCGAAGGACTGATCAGGGCCCATTCCCGGGCGATGTCGAAGGGTATCGGCGGCGCCGAGGTCGGGATCGTGCGGAACGCCTATCTGCGCTGGCTGGACACCCAGAACCACCCCACTCCGCCGGCCGGTGGAGCCGACAATCCGGTACGGACCGGCCGGCTCAGGCAGCAGCCCTGGCTGTACGCGCGCCGGGCCCCCGGCAACGCCTGTCTGACGGGGCTCGCGACCGGCCATGTCCCCGAACCGACGGGGCGGCTCGGTGAGCCCGGTCCCGTCAACACCGGGTCCAAGGGGTGCGGCACGGTGATGCGGTCCGCCCCCTTCGGGCTGGTGGGGGAGGACGCCCAGGTGGGCTTCCGGCTCGCCTACTGGTGCGCGCAGATCACCCATGGCCACCCGACCGGTGCGTACGCGGCCGGGGCGTTCGCCGCGATCGTCGCCCATCTTCTGGAGGGCGACTCGATGGCGGGTGCGGTGCTGCGGGCCATGGAGCTGCTTGGCCGCCACCCGGGGCACGAGGAGACGACGGCGGCGCTGCGGGCGGCCGTCGACCTGGCCGCCGAGGGCGAGCCGACCGCCGAGAAGGTGGAGAAGCTCGGCGCGGGCTGGGTCGCCGAGGAGGCCCTTGCCATCGCCGTGTACTGCGCCCTCGTGCTGCCGGGCGCCGATCAGGTGGCCCAGTCGCTGCTGCTCTCGGTCAACCACTCGGGCGACAGCGACTCCACCGGTGCGATCTGCGGCAATCTGCTCGGCACGCGCCACGGAGACGTACACCTTCCGCCGTCCTGGCTGGTGGCGACCGAAGGGCGAGCGCTGATCACCGAGGTGGCCGACGATCTGTGCGTGGAGTTCGAGCACGCGGTCGTGTGGCCGGCCGACCGCTACCCGGTGTACTGACGGTCGACCCGTACCTTGCGCGCCGACGACCTGTCGGTGCGTCACCGCCTCCCTGGTCGCCTGTCGCTCGGTGTGACGGGAAGACCGCGTGGCAGGAACGACCATCAACGGCCGTTCGTTCGGCTGTACATGAGCGGACGACTGGTGCGTGAGGGATATTCAGGGACGGGCCCCGGCGCGATCACGCCGGACGGCTGTGCGGTCGAACTGTACAGACGGCTGTCCGTCGGCGACGAACCGGAGGTGATCGCGGCGGCCGTACCCGCCGGGGCAAGCATTCTGGAACTGGGCTGCGGGGCGGGCCGGGTGACCCATCCGCTGATCGAGCGAGGCTTCGACGTCACCGCCGTGGACGAGTCGGCACAGATGCTGGAGCACATCCGCGGCGCCCGCACCGTACAGAGCCCCATCGAGTCGTTGGACCTCGGTGACGAGACGTTCGACGTGGTGATGCTGGCGTCGTTCCTGGTGCACACGAGCGAGCACCGGGTGCGTGACGGGATGCTGCGTGTCTGCCGGAACCACGTCAAGGACGGCGGGGCCGTACTCATCCAGCGCGAGGGCGCCGACTACCACACCAACCTGCCGCGGGAACGGGTCGATCCGGGCGGCTACACCGTACGGATCGTCTCGGCCGAGCCCGTGGGGGACGGGGTGGACTCGGTGCATGCCGAGTACCTTTTCGACGATGCGCGGTGGACCCAGACATTCCTGTCGCGGGAGCTGTCGAAGGAGCAGTTCGAGGGATACCTGGAGGCGGCGGGTCTGACCGTCGACCGGTATCTCACGGATGACGGGATCTGGGTGCGGGCCCTGCCGAAGTAGCTCCTCGGAGCGAAGGGGATCCGCGGTCCGGGAAGCGATGAGTTCCGGACCGCGGACCGGTCTACCTCTTCGTAGGCAACACCGCGCGAAGTTTTCCCGAGGAGACCCAGATGTCCGAGTGCACACCGGTCCGGAGCACCCCCACTGCCGCCCTTGCCACCTCTTCCGAGACCCGAGCCGGGGGTCGCAGCCGCGGGGCCGTCGCACTGACCGCCGCACGCGTCGTTCTTGCCCTGTTCTTCGGGTTCAGCGCGTTCGCCAAGCTGATCGCCCATGAGACGGCGATCGAGTCCTTCGACCGGATGGGCTGGAACCAGGCCGCGATGTACACCATCGGAGGGCTGGAGATGGCGGGGGCCATTGCCCTGTTGATCCCGGTCCTGGCAGGAGTGGCGGCCATGGCCTTCTGCGGACTGATGGCCGGTGCCTCCATCGTCCAACTGACGCTGCTCGACCGGATGAACGCGATCATGCCGGCGCTGCTCATCGTGCTGCTCGTCCTGATCGCCCGGGAGCGGCGGGGTCGTACGGCGGATCTGGTCGCGCTCGTCCGCAGGCGTGCATAGCGGCCACGGAGCGGGCTCTCGTCCACGTCGGCGGCCCGGCACCGAGCGGCATCCGCGGGCGATGGTGGGCGCGCGGGCGAGGTGCACAGCACGATCAGCGGGACGCCCAGCATCGGCGGCCCGGTGATCCAGGCCGCCGAGATCGGCTCCATCAACTTCGGCAGCGAGCGCCGGCGGGCACCCTTCAGCGGCCTTCCGCTCTGCGTGTGACCGGTCAGTGGACCGTGCTGAAACTGCGCCACGGCAGGGCGCCGGCCCCGTTGACGTCGCTGACCGTGGTCGCGAGGTACGTCGTACCCGGACCGGTGCAGTTGGGTGTGCGGTACAGAATGATGTCGATCAGGGTGCCATTGCTCACTTCCTTGGCCCCAGCGGGAGCGAGCGGGTGGCAGCCTTTCACCGAAGGGCTGTTCACCATGATCACGGCGTCCCGCTCGGTCGTGTAGATGATCGGCCCGACCGCTGTCCGGCCGAGGCCGGAACAGCCTGCGACGGTGAGGGTCAGGAGCGCGGTGCCGGCTGCGATGCCGAGACGGCGGCGCCGGTGATCGATCACGGGCATGGGTGGGTCCTCGTCTGTCTCGTCCGGCTCATCCGTCAGCACGGCGTACGCCACAGCACCGCATGCGCCACGGAGAACGTGCTGACGCTGGTCACCTTGCCTGCTCCCCGGTGGCCCGGCATCCGGTGCGCGGCCGGCCGGGCGACAGCCGTACCGGGCGAGCCTCGACCAATGTTCATATCGGTTGATATTGGGCATACCGTGGTAACAGCGATTGATTTCCGTGTTTCAGTTGTTTCCGGCGTTCAGGGGGCCGTCATGGTCCAGGAGCTCGTAATCGCAATAGTGGGGGCGGCCTCGGCGGGTGCGCTGTACTTGGCGGCGGCGGCCAAGGTCGTCAAGCAGTACGAGCGGGGCGTCGTACTGAGGCTCGGCAGGCTCCGTAACGATGTGCGAGGGCCCGGATTCACCATGGTGATCCCCGGCGTCGAGCGGCTGCGCAAGGTCAATATGCAGATCGTGACGATGCCGGTCCCCGCGCAGGACGGAATCACCCGGGACAACGTGACGGTGCGGGTGGACGCGGTCATCTACTTCAAGGTGGTCGATGCGGCGAGTGCCGTGATCCAGGTGGAGGACTACCGGTTCGCGGTGTCGCAGATGGCACAGACCTCACTGCGGTCGATCATCGGCAAGAGCGATCTGGACGATCTGCTGTCCAACCGCGAGAAGCTGAATCAGGGCCTTGAGCTGATGATCGACAGCCCAGCGGTCGGGTGGGGTGTGCAGATCGACCGGGTGGAGATCAAGGACGTTTCGCTGCCGGAGACGATGAAACGCTCCATGGCCCGTCAGGCCGAGGCCGACCGTGAGCGGCGAGCCCGCGTCATCAACGCGGACGCCGAGCTTCAGGCCTCGAAGAAACTCGCCGAGGCGGCGAAGGAGATGTCCTCCCAGCCGGCCGCGCTCCAGCTGCGCCTGCTGCAGACGGTGGTTGCGGTCGCGGCCGAGAAGAACTCCACGCTGGTGCTCCCGTTCCCGGTGGAGCTGCTCCGCTTCCTGGAGCGGGCGCAGCAGCCCGCGCAGCAGCAGGTGATGCAGTCGCAGCAGGCCGTGCGGCCGCCGCAGCAGCCCGCACAGGCACAGCGCCCTGCACAGGCACAGAGCCCTGCACAGGCACAGAGCCCTGCACAGACACAGCGCCCTGCACAGGCACAGCCGCAGCCGTCCGTGGCGCCCGCGCCCCCTCCCGCTTCCGCGCCCGCTGTTTCTGCGGCCACGGCGCCCGCGCGGCCCCCTCGTCCGAAGCCGTTCGCCAGGCACTGAGCCGAACCGCGCCGTTCCCTGCCCTGGGCCGGTCAGGTCGGCCTGCCGGCAAGGCCGTATCAAGGCCTGTATTGCATCTGACCTGCTGGAATGCAGGTGCGCGACCGGTTGTCAGACCCCCCGCCTAGACTCGCAGGAGTCATAAGGATCAAGACGATCAAGAGGATCAGGGCGGGACGGGAGGGGACCGATGACCACGGCACAACATCAGCTGGACGCGTCCGCGGCCCGCCTCCTGAGCTGTGCCGCTGTCTTCCTGCCCGCATCGCTGCCGAGGGACGGGCGCGTCGCCTTCTGGGATCCCGACGGCGGCCCCCTCCCGGAGCCGGTTGACTCCGCGGACTTTGAAGATCGGACACCCGGTCCGACCGCCGCTGAGATCACCGTCGTCCGTCGGCATGGACAACAGGACGGCGTCCGTCGGCGTACGGTGCCCGCCGTCCTGCTGCCCCTGACCGATGCCCTGCCGCTGCTGGCCCGCGCCCGTCACCAGCAGTCCGCCCACCCCGCCACCCGCTGCTGGGGTGCCGCCGCACTCCAGGCGCTCAACCTGGTGGCGCGCGGCAGGCTGCTCCCCGGCCTGACGGGCGACGACCACGACGCCTGGCGGGCCGGACCGCGCGACGCCGAGGACATCGCCCATCTCCGGGCGATCGCAGCCGCCATGCCGGTCGAGGGGCACGCGGTGCCGCTCGCGGACCGCACACCGCTTCAAGTCCCCGACCCGGAGTGGCTGCTCGGGGCGTTCCTCGATGCGGTTGCCGATGCCCTGCCCCGTACACCCGCCGCGGCGTACGCGATGGGTGCGGCCTTTGCAGCCCGTGAGGCCCAGCATCTGCCAGGAGCCCGTGACTGGGCCGTCGAGGTCGCGGCCGGTCTCGATGCGGGTGTACGGGTGTCGCTGCGTCTCGACCTGTCGGCGTACGAACTCTTCGACACGGCCGATACGTACGACAGCCCCGACGACAGCGACGCCCCCGACTGCAACGGGGCCTCCGGTACGGCCGCGGATGCCCGTCCCGGCGCCGCGCGGCACGCCGCCGCGGCCATCACCCAGGTGCACAGCCTGGCCGACCCGACCTATGTGGTCGACGCCGCCGCACTGTGGCACGGCGGGGTGGGGGAGCCGTTCGGCCCGCGGGCCAGGATCGACGCCGTGCTCGCACTGCGCCGCGCCGCCCGCGTCTGGGCACCGCTGGAGCGGTTGCTGGACCAGCCCGTGCCCGATGTGCTCGCACTCGAAGAGGACGAGCTGTACGAGCTGCTGAGCGACGCCGGAGCCCGGCTGGCGGCGGCCGGGGTGAGCGTCCACTGGCCCAGGGAGCTCGTCCGTTCCCTCACGGCCGCCGCCGTGGTACGACCCGCCCCCGGCTCGGCCACCGACGGCACCTCGTTCTTCGACGCCGAACAGCTCTTCGCCTTCAACTGGCAGTTGTCGCTCGGCGACGAGCAGCTCACCGAGGCGGAGATGGACGTTCTCGCGGAAGCTCACCGGCCGGTGGTGCGCCTGCGGGACCAGTGGGTCGTCGTCGACCCGGCGCTCGTACGCAAGGCGCGCAAGCGGGAGCTCGGCCTGCTCGATCCGGTCGACGCCCTTGCCGTCGCCCTGACCGGCAGCGCCGAGGTCGACGGCGAACAGGTCGAAGCGGTGCCCGTCGGAGCGCTGGCCGCACTCCGTACCCGCATCACCGCCGACGACACCACCATCGCCCCGCCGCCCGGCCTGGACGCCACGCTCCGCGACTACCAACTGCGCGGCCTCGCCTGGCTGGACCGGATGACCTCACTCGGCCTCGGCGGCTGCCTCGCCGACGACATGGGCCTGGGCAAGACGATCACCCTCATCGCCCTCCATCTGCACCGTGCCCACCCCGCACCCACCCTGGTGATCTGCCCCGCCTCCCTCCTGGGCAACTGGCACCGGGAGATCAACCGCTTCGCCCCCGGCGTCCCCGTGCGCCGCTTCCACGGCACCGACCGCACACTCGCCGAACCCGACGGCGGCTTCGTCCTGACCACATACGGCACGATGCGTTCGAGCGCGGCGCAACTCGCCGGCCACAGCTGGGGACTGATCGTCGCCGACGAGGCCCAGCACGTGAAGAACCCGTACTCCTCCACTGCGAAGGCGCTGCGCACCATCCCGGCCCCGGCCAGAGTCGCCCTCACCGGCACCCCCGTGGAGAACAACCTCTCCGAGCTGTGGGCCCTGCTCGACTGGACCACCCCCGGACTGCTGGGCCCCCTCAAGGCGTTCCGGGCCCGGCACGCCCGTATCGTCGAGAACACCGGGACGGCTGCCGGGCTCGCCAACGACGAAGCGGTCGAGCGGCTTTCCCGGCTGGTCCGGCCCTTTCTCCTGCGCCGGAAGAAGTCGGACCCGGGCATCGCCCCCGAGCTGCCGCCCAAGACGGAGACCGACCACCCCGTCTTCCTCACCCGTGAGCAGGCCACGCTCTACGAGGCGGCGGTCCGCGAGACGATGGCGTTCATCGAAGCCTCGGAAGGCATCGCCCGCCGCGGTCTGATCATGAAGCTGCTGGCCTCGCTCAAGCAGATCTGCAACCACCCCGCGCAGTATCTGAAGGAAGAACCGACCCGCCTCGTCGGCCGTTCGGGAAAGCTCGCCCTGCTCGACGAGCTCCTCGACACGATCCTCGCCGAGGACGGCTCCGTCCTCATCTTCACCCAGTACGTGACGATGGCCCGGCTCCTCTGCGCCCACCTCGCCTCGCGCGCCGTCCCCTCCCAACTCCTGCACGGCGGTACGCCGGTGGCCGAGCGGGAACGGATGGTGGACCGCTTCCAGTCCGGCGAGGTCCCGGTCTTCCTGCTCTCCCTCAAGGCGGCGGGCACCGGACTGAATCTCACCAGGGCCGCCCACGTCATCCACTACGACCGCTGGTGGAACCCGGCCGTCGAGGAACAGGCCACGGACCGGGCGTACCGCATCGGCCAGACGCAACCCGTGCAGGTCCACCGGCTGATCGCGGAAGGCACGGTCGAGGACCGGATCGCCGAGCTGCTGCGGGCCAAGCGGGTCCTGGCCGACGCGGTCCTCGGTGCCGGTGAGACCGCGCTGACCGAGCTCAGCGATCGTGACCTGGCCGATCTCGTCTCGCTCCGGAGGCCGTCATGAGCCCCCGTCCCCAGCCCCATGCGTACGCTCGCCCCGAGCCCCGTCCTGTCGCACGCTCGCGCCCCGGCCCCGACGATCTGCGGCGCACCTTCGAGGCCGTGCCGCCCCGCCCGTCCGACGGCGACGAACCCTTCGCGGACAGCTGGTGGGGCCGCGCCTGGGTGGCCGCCCTGGAGTCCCTGTCGATGGACGAGGGACGGCTCTCCCGCGGCCGCACGTACGCCGACAGCGGCAAGGTCGCAGCGATCACCATCACCCCCGGACGGGTCGTCGCCTACGTTCACGGCAGCCGCCCCCGCCCCTACCGAGCCGAGCTGCGTCTGCGGTCGCTCACCGACGCCGACTGGGACATGTTCCTGGACGCGGTCGCCGCCCGCCCCGGTCACCTTGCCGCGCTGCTCACCAAGGAGATGCCGCACTCGCTGGTCGACACGGCGACCGAGGCCGGTGTCGGACTGCTGCCCGCCGCGGGCGATCTCGACCCCGGCTGTTCCTGTCCCGACCACGGCTGGCCCTGCAAACATGTGGCCGCCCTCTGCTACCAGATGGCCCGTCTCCTGGACGCCGACCCGTTCGTCCTTCTGCTGCTGCGCGGCCGAGGTGAGCGCGAACTCCTCGAAGAGCTGGGCCGTCGCAACGCCGCACACTCCGCCCGGGAACGCCCCACGGCCCCTGCCACCCCGTCCGTACCGGCCCGAGAAGCCCTCGCCGACCGCTACCTCCCGCCGCTCCCTGCCCCGCTCCCGGTCCTGCCGCATCCCGGGCAGCCACCCTCTTACCCGAGCCTGCCCGGCGCCCGCGACCCGCTCGCACTCGACCACCTCGCCACGGATGCGGCGGCCCGTGCGCACACGCTCCTCACCACCGGCCTCGACCCGCTCGCCGGCCTCACCTCCTGGCAGGACGCGGTACGGCTGGCCGCGTCCCGCCCCACCGCCGGACTCACCGCAACCACCCGCGCCCTCTACCGCGAACTGGCGTACGCCACCGGCCGCACCCCCACCGACCTGGCCCGGGCCGTCGCGGCCTGGCGCCAGGGCGGCGCCGAAGGACTGGCCGTCCTCGAAACGCCCTGGGATCCTCCGGCCGGCCCCTTCGACCGCGCCCGCCCCGCGCTCGCAGCCGCCGACTTCCCCCGCTTCCACCCCTGGCGCAACCACCTCACGCACCCCAGCGGGACACTCCAGCTCCGCTTCGGCCACGACGGCCGTTGGTACGGCTACGAATCCGAGCCGGGCGAGGACGACTGGTGGCCCCGCGCCACCCCGGACTCCGACCCGGTGGGCGCGCTCATGGAACTCAGCGGAGGCTGACTCCCGGCCGACCCCGGACCGACCCTCAGCCTCTCAACTCTGTAGATAGACGAAGAGCCCGATCAGCAGCACGAGGACGATCGGCAGCACGATCAGCCGCGCTCCCTGTTCCGCGCATGTGATTGGTCTCGGTACCCGGCCGCGGCACAGTACCCGACCGTCCCGGGGCCGCCCTCAGCGAGGCAACACGGCATCGACGACATCGCGGGCGAAGTCCGGCGGTACCGGTTCGCGGCGGAGCAGCACCCGCACCCAGACCGCTCCCGCGATCAGGTCCAGCAGCAGCATCGGGTCGGCGTTCTCGGGAAGTTCACCACGGGCGGTGGCGCGGGCGAAGACCGGCTGCTCGCGGGCGAACCGATCGGCGAAGAAGTCGCGGGTGAGGGCGGCGAGTTCGTCGTCCGGCAGGCCGGTACCCGAGGTCATGGCGCGGGCGACCGGTTCCGTACGCCCGTCGGTGAGCAGGCCGGTGATCTGTTCGGTGAGGGCGATCAGGTCACCGCGGAGGCTGCCCGTATCGGGGATGTCGATGTCGAGGACCCGGGCATGGAGCATGGCCGCCCGCAACAGCGCCGGTTTCGAGGGCCACCAGCGGTAGATCGTCGTCTTGTTGACCCCGGAGTCCTGGGCGACGGCCTCGATGGTGAGACGGGTGTAGCCGCGTTCCGCGAGATGGCGCAGCGTGGTGTCGAAGATTGCTTCGGCGGCACGAGGGCCCTTGCCCGGGCGGCGGCTCACGGTCGGATCGGGCATGAGCACTCCAGAGAAAAGCAACGCAACGTTGCGTTGCACTGTATGGTGCGGTCATCGTACTGCGACGTATGGGGGCCAGGCATGGCGGAGACAACGGTTTCCAAGGCGGTGACCTGGGGGCTGCTCGCCGCCTGGGCGGCCAACGATCTGGAGGAGCTGGCCACCATGGCCGGCTGGGCGCGGTCCGCCCGACCGCGGCTCCAGGAGCGATTCCCGAAAGTGCCCGAGCGGGTATGGGCGCGGATGGAACTCTCGCAGCGGGATGTCAATGTCGCCATCGGCCTCATGGGCGGGGTCGTGGCGGCAGCGTCGGCGGACGGGGCGCGCACGGGTGGCCGCAGCCCGTTCTTCCGGACCGTACTGGTCGGATTCGGGCTGCACGGCGCCGTCCACATGGTGCAGTCGCTGGCGTACCGCGGCTACACACCCGGTGTCGCCACGGCGCCGGCCGTTGTCATCCCGTACTCGCTCTGGGCTGTGCGGCGGCTGAAGGCGGCCGGTATCGAGAGCGGCGGCGTCGGCACAGCGGCAGCGGCGCTGGCGCTCCTCCCGGTGGCGGTCACGGGAGTGCACGGGCTGGCGCGCCGGCTCAATCGGCCGCACGGGCGCGGGGCCCGTGCGGCAACGTGATCGGGGAGCGGCGCGCCAGGCGGCGGGCGGTGTCAGAAGTCGGCGGTCGTGTGCTCCTCGATCCGGGCCACCGAGTCCTGGGCGTACGCCTTCTCGTAGGCGTTCCGGATCCGCTCGATCTGGACGTCGCGTACGCGTGCCTCGGACGCCGGGTAGAGCAGGGTCAGTTCGTAACTGCGCTCCCGTTCGATCACCCCGTGGGAATCCCGCCACTGCCCCCGGCCGTCCTGGATGGTCAGCCCGTTCGGGAAGCGGGGCGTGACCTCCTCGTCGATGAACGCCAGGAACTGGCGGTCGGTCACATCCGGTCCGCCGTCGGGACGTTCGGTGCCGAAGAGCAACCGGGTCTCGATGTAGGCCTTTCCGCGCGCGGCGCCGGCCGAGGTCGCCGACTGCGAGGCGGAGGGGGCATCGTCGCCGAGTGTGGCGTACGCGACGGGTGTGCCCACGGCCAGTACGGCCAGGGCGGCGGCGGCCGCGGTGAGTGCGGTGTGCTGCTTCGGGCCGGTGAGACCCTTCGCGCTGGCGAGATGAGGGAAGCGAGGCACGGCGGGGACCTTCGTTCGGAGCCTGCGAGGGCGGAGTCTGCGTGGGCCTGCGGCGCGGGTGCGCGCGGCTCACTGTGGCAAGCGGCCCCCGCCGGACGGCGGCAGGACATGGGCATCCGCCGGAAACCACCCGTACGGGGCGGCACGTGGGCCCGCCGAAACCCCGCTGCGCCCCGTGGCTCGGGCCGTCAGACTCATCCGCATGACTGCGGAGATCAGCCGGATCAATCCGGACCAGCTGCACCCCACCCCCGGCTATCACCACATCACTGTGGTGGAGGCGGGCCGGACCGCGTTCCTGGCCGGGCAGTGTCCGCTCGATCGCTGCGGCGCGCTGGTGGGTCCGGGCGACCTCGATGCCCAGATCGATCAGGTGGCGGCCAATGCCCTCCTTGCCCTGGCGGCCGTGGGCGCCGAGCCCTCCCGGGTCGTCCGGTCGGTCATCTACGTGGTCAGCGACGACGGCACGGACCTGGGAGCCGCCTGGCGCCGGCTCACCGCCTCGGTCATCGGGCCCGCGTTCACCACCGCGAGCACGCTGCTCGGCGTCGTGCGGCTCGGCTTCCCCGGGCAGCTGATCGAGGTCGACCTCACCGCGGCACTGCCCGGCTGAACGCGCACCCCGCGCGCCCGGACCCCCGGTGGCCGGTTGAAACGGCCGGCACAGCGAAAACCTCTGGTTCCGTGCGGCTCGGCGCTGCTAGCTTCCTCGATGTGGCGAAACTCAATCAGATCATCGCAGTGGAGAAGGGCGTCAAGTCCAAGGCTCACCAGGACCTGACGGCGGCACATCACGGCCTTCAGAAGACCGGTCTGCTGGCCGGGATCTCCCGGACGTATCAGCCGAAGGACGAGGAGGGCGAGCAGCTGCCGCCCGAGTCGACCCTGGTGCAGATCAAGGCCGAGGACGTGCTGCGGGAGACCGCGACGACCCTGACCCGGCTCTTCGATGTGACCGCCACGAAGGACTGGGCGAACTGTTCGGCCCGCGCGGATGTGAAGGTCGACGGACGGGTGCTCGTGAGCGAGGTGCCGGTGTCGTATCTGCTCTTCCTGGAGAAGCAGTTGACGGACATCAACACCTTTGTTCGCAAGCTTCCGGTGCTCGACGCCTCCGAGGCCTGGACACAGGACCCGTCGACGGATTCCTGGAAGACCGAGCCGGTGAGGACTCTTCGTACGAAGAAGGTGCCCCGCAACCATGTGAAGGCGGAGGCCACCGAGAAGCACCCGGCGCAGGTCGAGGTGTATTACGAGGACATACCGATCGGGTACTGGACGACCGTGAAGTTCTCCGGAGCCCTGCCCGCGCGACGGGTCAACGAACTGCTGGACCGGGTGGAGAAGCTCCAGCAGGCCGTGAAGTACGCCCGCGAGGAAGCCAACGGCGTGGACGTCACCGACCAGCGGGTAGGTGATGCGGTATTCGGTTACCTCTTCGGGTGACCGACCATTGATTCCCCGGCCGACTCATTTCGGCCGGGGTGCGCGAGGAGCGCAAGCTGAAACTGAAGCTTGTCGTGACGACGCGGTTCCAGTGGAGGTTCGAGTCCTCCCCCCGGCATTCTGTGCGTTCCCGCACATGAACGGGCCGGGGTAGCCCAAATGGCAGAGGCAGACCGCGATCAATCTCAGACTCTTGCTCCAGACTCAGCATTCGCCACCGATCGCCGAATCAAACGGGCCCGTGCCCATGGGCGTCGAGATGCCGGTTCGACTCCGGCCCGCAGAGCTTCGATCTGCGGTCGTCTAAAGGCAGGACGCGGCGACATAAACCTGACACGGGTCCTTAAAAGTGTCGGCGTGCCGAATGGGTGGCATCTTCAGGGCTCGGGGGCCGGCTACGCCCCCGGGCCCGCTCCCGTTTCCCGGGACGTCCCGTCACACGCCCGCGGGCAGTGACACCCCGCGCCCCGCGAAGAAGCGCTCGAAGTCGGGCAGCGGAAGCTCCGCGGCACGCGTTGTGGCCGTCGTGCCGGACGGGTTGTGGAAGTGGACGCCGGTGCCGTCGGCCGTACGGGACGTCAGCAGCACCAGATGCCCGCCCCGCCCCGGAGCGGGCCGCTGCGGATGGCGGATGCCGTAGTGCACCGAGGCCATGACCGTCCGGCCGCCGTCGAGCAGGCCGAGGATCTCCTGCGACGAGAGATGGCGGTGGACCGTGGCGTCGAGGCCGTGCGCCTGCTGTACGTACTCTGCGAAGGGGGCGTAGATCAGGCCCCGGATCACCCCCTCCGCATCCTCCGTGTACGCGCCGTACTTGAGTGCACCGTCGCGCAGCGCGAACAGGGACGGGGCCCCGGCGCCGAGCGCCATGCGCAGGCAGGTCATACCGCACAGATGGCCTGCCCAGCGCGCATACTCGGCCGGTGACGCCGCGCCCGACTCCGCCCAGGCAGGGTCGGTGGCCGGATCGAGTCCGCCCTCCACGATCGGGCCGACAAGCTCGGACGAGGCGAACTGGGTGAGGACGGGAACGCGGCAGGCGGGGCAGGTCACCAGGGGCATCCGATCACTGGCGGTATCCGGTCAGAAAGCGGCCGATGCGGCTGATTGCCGCGTCGAGATCGTCAGCGTACGGGAGTGTCAGGATCCGGAAGTGGTCGGGCCGCGGCCAGTTGAAGCCGGTGCCCTGCACAACCTGGATCTTCTCCCGCAGCAGCAGATCCAGGACGAACTTCTCGTCGTCGACGATTCGATGCACCTTCGGGTCGATGCGCGGGAACGCGTACAGAGCGCCCTTCGGCTTCACGCACGACACGCCGGGAATCTCGTTCAGCTTCTCCCAGGCCCGGTTGCGCTGCTCGTACAGCCTGCCGCCGGGCGCGACCAGTTCCCGGATGGACTGCCGGCCGCCGAGCGCCGCCTGAATGGCGTACTGCGCGGGCGCGTTGGGGCACAGGCGCATCGAGGCGAGAGTGGTCAGCCCCTCCAGATAGTTGCGGGCGTGCTGCTGCGGGCCGGAGACCACCATCCAGCCGGAGCGGAACCCCGCCACCCGGTACGTCTTCGACAGACCGCTGAAGGTGAGGCAGACCAGGTCGGGGGCGAGGACCGCCACGCTGTGGTGCTCGGCTCCGTCGTAGAGGATCTGGTCGTAGATCTCGTCGGCGAGGACCATCAGCCCGTGCCTGCGCGCCAGATCGAGGATGCCTTCGAGGACCTCGCGCGGATAGACGGCGCCGGTCGGGTTGTTCGGGTTGATGATCACGACGGCCTTGGTCCGGTCGGTGATCTTCGATGCCATGTCCGCGAGGTCCGGGTTCCAGTCCGAGGCCTCGTCGCAGGTGTAGTGCACGGCCTTGCCGCCCGCGAGCGTCACCACCGCGGTCCACAGCGGATAGTCGGGGGACGGGATCAGCACCTCGTCGCCGTCCTCCAGCAATGCCTGGACGGCCATGGAGATCAGCTCGGAGACGCCGTTGCCGAGGAAGATGTCGTCCACCCCGACATCCGTCAGACCCATGGCCTGGTAGCGCTGCGCCACCGCCCGGCGGGCGGACAGGATGCCGCGCGAATCGCTGTAGCCGTGGGCCTGCGGAAGCATCCGGATCATGTCCTGGACGATCTCCTCCGGCGCCTCGAAACCGAAGAGCGCGGGATTGCCCGTGTTGAGGCGGAGCACGCTGTGACCCGCCTCTTCCAAGGCGTTGGCGTGCTCGATGACCGGGCCCCGGATCTCGTAACAGACCTCGTCGAGCTTGCTGGACTGCCGGAATTCCATGCGGTGGCCTCCCCGACCTGATTGCGATACTTGGTTTTACCAAGCTCGGGCTTGGAAAGTCCAACAACATGTCTAGACTGCGTCGCATGCCACGTCAGCAACAGTCCGCAACACGCTCGGCTCGCCGCCGGAGTTACGACCAGTTCTGTGCCACCGCGCGCTCCCTCGATTCCGTGGGCGACCGGTGGACCCTGCTGATCGTCCGTGAACTGCTGGCGGGCCCCCGCCGCTACACCGACCTCCACGCCGACCTGCCGGGCGTCAGTACGGACGTCCTCGCCTCCCGGCTCAAGGACATGGAACAGAGCGGCCTGGTCACCCGCCGTCGGCTTCCGCCGCCCGCCGCGGCCTCGGTGTACGAACTGACGGAGCGCGGCCACGGGCTGCTGCCCGTACTTGCCGCGCTCGCCGAGTGGGGTGCGCCCGCGCTCACCGAGCGGCGGCCCACCGATGCGGTACGGGCACACTGGTTCGCACTTCCGCTGCTGCGCTCGCTGGACGGGCTGTCACATGCGGGAGTCGTCGAAGTCCATCTGGACGAGGGTGAGTTCCATGTGTGCGCCGGTGGTGCGACGGCCGGTGCGGCGGTGTACGGGGATGGTCCTGCGGCCCGGGCCGACGCCCGCATCGCGCTCGACGTCGAGGTCTGCCTGGCGCTCGGGCGGGGTGAGCTGACGTTCGCCGAGGCCGTCAAGGACGGACGTATCGAGGTATCGGGCGACGGGCCGCTCGCCGCCGAACTTCGCGGCGAGTGACCGCCGGTCCGGGAGGGTTCCACGGCTCAAGTCACGGGTAGCGTGGGGGCGTTCGGGATGTCCGGTTCGGGATGTCCAGGACGCTTCCGGGACGCCGAGGCAGAGGAGTCGTACGTGAAGGTCGGCAGACAGCAGGGGAGCCGGGGGCGGTGGGTGCGGCAGGGGCGACTCGCCAAGGCCCTGGTCGTGGGCGGCTGCGTGGCCGCGCTCGGCTTCGTACCGTCGGCGGCCGTCGCCACACCCGGCAGCGGTGTGAGCGGCACGGTGGTCGCGAAGGGCACATCGGTGGGAAAGCTGAAGGTGAAGACCCCGAACGGCCGCACCGACGTGACCTTCCGGACCATCACCGTCGAGCCGGGCGGCTCCACCGGCTGGCACACGCATAGCGGTCAGTTGATCGCCGTCGTCAAGTCCGGGACGCTGACGCGCACTCTGGACGACTGCTCGGTCGAGGTGACGCCCGCGGGCTCGTCCTTCATCGAGCCGTCCGGATCCGCTCACCGCCACATCGGACGCAACCTGGGGACCGAACCCGTGGTGCTCTGGGTGACCTATCTGCTGCCGGAGGGCAGTGCGCTCTCCGACGACGCCGACGCGGTGGACTGCGACGCGAAGAAGTAGCGAACGACTCGCCGACCGCCGGGACCGGCCGTCGGCCGGCGAGCGTCTCGTCCGCCGTCGGCACCGGCCGTCGCGGAAGATCAGCACCTCGTTCACGCGGCCGCCGATCTGATTGCGGTCCGTCCCCTCGACGGGCTGGTCGCACAGGCGCTGCGGGTCCGGGGGCGTGCGGTGCTGGTGGTGTCCACCGAGGGGTTCGCAACTACTGGTCCAGTACCTCGTTTTGGCTAACATGGGCACTATTGAGTGAACGGTGCTCCGGTCTGTAGGTGTGCCCGACGGGGTGTGCACAATGTGCGTGACGCGATCTGGGGCGCCGGGTGTGTCATGGACCGGGGCGGCCCCCCACGGTGGTGACCGCTTCCGCCGCCGACCGGCAGCCTGCTTCCACGGCCGAGGCGTCGTTCGCCCCCGACAGGTGCGCCGCGAGAAAGCCGCCGGTGAACGCATCGCCTGCGCCCGTCGAGTCCACGGCACCCCGTACCTGGACGGCCGGGATGTGCCGGGTCACCGCGCCCGCGACGGCCAGCAGAGCTCCGCCCTCGCCGAGCGTGACGACCACCCGGGGTACCTGAAGGCTCAACTTGGCTGCAGCGTCCGCCGGTTCGGGGAGTCCGGCCAGCAGCCGGGCTTCGTCCGCATTGGGCAGCAGCAGATCCGTGCCCTCCACGGCTGCCAGGAACCGGTCGACGCCCAGCTCGGCGAGAAAGCCGGCCGAAGCCGGGTCGACGCTCACCGGGATCTGCCGTCGCCGGGCCTCCTGCAGAGCGAGCAGGGCCGTCGCCCGGCTCGTCGCGGCGAAGAGAAGGTACCCGGAGAGATGGAGATGGGCGATCCCGTCGAGCATGGACGGTGACCAGTCGTCGGGGGAGAGGCGGAGCACGGCACCGCTGTCGGTGAGGAAGGTGCGCTCGGCGGCGGAATCGACGAGGGCGACGACGGTGGCGGTCGGTACGTCGTCGTCCACGGCCAGCAGGCAATGTACCCCTGCCCGCTGCAGCGCGTCCCGGTGCCAGGCCGCGCTGTCGGCGCCGACCCGGGCCAGCAGCCGTACGCCGCGACAGCCCGAACGCGCCGCCCAGCAGGCGACGTTGGCGCCCGCTCCGCCGGGGACGGTGCGGATCCGGGCCGAGGTGTCCGTGCCGTGGATCAGCGCCGTTCCGTGCCGGGCCACGACATCCGTGACCACGTCACCGACGACGAGAAGGCCGCCGTCGGTCATCGGCCGACCGCCGGGTTCCGGTGCGATGTCGTGTCCTGCGCGTTCGGGTGCGCTGCTGTGTCCTGTGCGGCGGCGGCCCATGCGCCGGAGATCCGCGCGGCAAGCGATACGTTTCCGCGTACGGCCGCCAGATTGGCCTCCAGTGAAGCGCCCCCGGTTCCCCGCATCAGCCGGTCCAGCAGGAACGGTGTGACGGCCTGGCCCACGATGCCGCGCTCCTGGCATGCGGCAAGGGCCTCGGCCAGCACACGGTCGTGGAGTGCGGGATCCAACTGGTCCTCCACGGACACGGGGTTGGCGACGATCAGCGCGGCACCGGGACCGCCGAGCGCGTCCTGGGCCCGCATCACCTCCGCGACCTCCTCGGGCGTCCGCACCGTCCAGTGGACCGGTTCGCCCGAGCTGTTCAGGTAGAAGCCGGGGAAGCGGTCGGTGCCGTAGCCGAGCACTCCGACGCCGAGCGTCTCCAGGCGCTGCAGCGTGGCGGGGACGTCCAGGATCGACTTCACCCCCGCGCACACCACGGTGATACCGGTCCGCGCGAGGAGCCGGAGGTCCGCGGACTCGTCCTGGGTCCGGGTCCACTCCCGGTGTACGCCGCCGAGGCCGCCGGTCGCGAAGACGCGCAGGCCCGCGCGTGCGGCCAGGAACGCCGTAGCGGACACGGTCGTCGCCCCGCTCGCGCCCGTCGCCAGGGCCGGTGCGAGGTCCCGGTTTCCCAGCTTCCGCATCGCCGGGTCCGCAGCGACCCGCTCCAACTGGGCCTTGTCCAGACCGATGTGGGCCCGTCCGTCCAGCACGGCGATCGTGGCGGGCACGGCACCCGCGGAACGTACGAGCCCTTCGAGTTCCTCGGCGACCTGCAGATTGCGGGGGCGTGGCAGACCGTGGGCGATGATCGTCGACTCCAGAGCCACGACGGGGTGGTGCGTGGCGAGGGCCGCCTGTACCTCGGTGGAGAAGGCGGGGGTGTAAAAGTGTGCGCTGTGCGACGCATTCAGTGACATGTGCACATCCCTGTCGCGGGCGCATCGACCTCAAACGTGCGGCCGGGACACCGGCCGAATCACCCGTCCCCTCCGCATGTTCTCCCGGTCCTGGTGTCGAGTCGCCCCGAAGCGGTCGCTAGGGTGACCGGCCATGACCACACTTGATCAAACTCCCGCCTCGTTCGCCGTACACATTCCGGACGCCGAGCTCGAACCGGAACCGCTCGCCCCCGCACAGATCGTCTCGGGCGAGCCCGCGGTGACCGGCAAGGTGCTCTGGGAATCGCCCGACGGCAAGCAGCTGCGCGGGATCTGGCAGATCACGCCGGGCGTGGTCACCGACACGGAGGCCAACGAGCTGTTCGTGGTCGTCAGCGGGCGCGCGACCGTGGCGGTCGAGGGCGGGGCGACGCTGGAGGTCGGGCCGGGTGACGCCTGCGTGCTGCGCGAGGGCGACCGAACGACGTGGACCGTGCACGAGACGCTGCGCAAGGCGTACCACATCAGCCTCTGAAACCTCAGAGGTCGGAGGCGGGTGCCGTGGGTGCAGGTGTGCCGGCTGCGTCGGGTGAGGCGGGCGCAACGGGAGCGGCCGGCCGGACGAGCGCCCGGCGCAGTGCCAGCGCCGCCATCGGCAGCAGCAGACATGCTCCGACCGCGTTCAGCCAGCCGTAGCTCGCCCGGGCGACGATCACTCCGGCGATCGCGCCGCCGATGCCCGCCGCCGTGTTCATGGTCAGGTCCGACAGACCTTGCACGGCGGCGCGGGTGGGCTGCGGTACGGAGTCGGTGAGCAGTGCCGAACCGGCGACCAGCCCGGCCGACCAGCCGAGCCCGAGCAGGAACAGGCCTGCCGCCGTCTGACCGTGGCTGGGGCCCGCGGTGCCGGCCAGCAGTGCGGCGCAGGAGAGCAGCCCGACCGCCAGACCGATCACGGCGAGCCGGCCGAACCGGTCCGACAGCCAGCCCATCACCGGGGAGAACGCGTACATACCCGCGATGTGGCCGCTGATGACCAGGCCGATCAGCTGGAGTCCGGCGCCGTGATGACCCAGATCGACCGGGGTCATCACCATGATCGAGACCATCGCGGTGTGCGAGACGGCCACCGTCACCAGTGCCAGCCGTGCCATCGGGGACGCCCGGACCGCTGCGACACCGGCACGCAGTGAACGGCCTGCGGGGGACTCGTTGTCCTGCGGCGCCAGCGCCCGCGCGGTGAGCAGCGGGTCCGGCCGCAACAGCACCCCGACCACCACGGCGGCCAGCAGGAAGATCCCGGCCGCGAAGAGGAACGGGCCCGCCTTCTCCGATATCGCGGTGCCGCGGAAGACCTGCCCCACCGGGGCCGCGATGTTCGGCCCCAGAACCGAACCGATCGTCGTGGCCCAGATGACAGTGGAGATCGCACGGCCGCGCCGGTCGGGCTCGACCAGATCCGCGGCGGCGAACCGGGCCTGCAGATTGGCCGAGGAACCGGCACCGAACCCGGCCATGCCGAGCAGCAGCAGCGGGAAGCTCTCCACGACGGTGGCCAGCACCACGAGCCCCGCGCCGAGTGCACCGATCAGATACGCCAGGACGAGACCGGGGCGTCGGCCGCGCGAGGTCATCAGCGCGGCCAGCGGCAGCGAGAGCAGCGCGGTACCCGTCACCGACGCGGTCGGGGCCAGACCGGACAGCGCCTCGGAGCCGCTCACCTCCGTGGCCAGGACTGGGGCCAGGGCGATACCGATGGGCACGCCGAGGCCGCCGAGTATCTGGCTGGCTATGAGCACTGCGGACGTTCTGCGCCGCAATCCGGGCAGCTCGGCCGCAGTCACCCGGCCTGCGGGGTGGCCGGGCCCGGTGGGGGTGTCAGGTGCATCAAGGGTGTTGGTCACTGGCGCAGTGTGCCAGCCCGTACACAAGGTACGAAACCGGGTTCCGTCAGGGTACGGACTGCGCGCGGACCCGGTGCCCCGGTGCGGGGAGTCGGGTCTCCACGACGGACTCAGAACAGCGGCTGGGGCAGCACGCCCTCCAGAGCCAGCAGCTTCCGCTTGGTTTCGAGGCCACCGCCGAACCCGCCGAGTCCGCCGTCGCTCTCCACCACCCGATGGCACGGCACCACCACCGGCAGCGGATTGGACCCCATGGCAGCGCCGACCGCCTGAGCCGCCCCCGGCTGCCCCGCGCGCTCGGCGAGGTCCCCGTATCCGACGACCGCCCCGTACGGCACCCCGGCCGCCAGCTCGCGGAGCACCTGGCGATTGAAGCCGGAGGTCAGCGACCAGTCCAGGTCGAGCGAGAACTCCCGCAACGAGCCCGCGAAATACGCCGCGATCTGGCGTATCGGCTCGGCGAGCCGTGCGGAGCCGGGGCTCTCCACCGGCTCCGCACCGAGTCGCGACCGCAACTGCCCGACCGCCTTCTCCCGCACTTCGGGACGGGCGTGGAAGATCACGCTCACCAGTCCCGCGTCGGTCGCGGCGAGCAGCAGCGGGCCGATGTCGCTCTCGACGACGGCCCACTCGACAACTCCGTTGCTGTTCATGGGAACCACCGTACGACCGGCCACTGACAACGGGCCGCGGCGACGGGGCGCCCGAGCTGTCAGCCCGTGGCCTCGCGCACCACATCGGGGGTGTTGGTGATGATCCCGTCGACGCCGAAGCCCGCCACCTTCGCCGCGGTCGCCGCGTCGTTGACCGTCCAGGTGTTGACCCGGAGCTTCTTGCCGTGTGCGCCCTTCAGCTCATGCACCGCCTTCACGTAGTCGGCGGAGATCGACGTGTACGAGGGGTTGATCTGGTCGGTGAACGCTGCGTACGAGGGCAGATCGGCCACTGCGGGGGTGCCGAGGAAGCCGGTCGTGACGTCCGGACGCTGCTGGTGCACCTTCTTCACGCTGTCCGCGCCGAAGCTCTGGATGACGAGCCTGTTCTTGACGTGGTCGCGGTCGAGCCACCCCTTCTGGCTCAGCACCCGCAGGGTCTCCTTCTCGATCCCCGGGTAGATCTCCGGGCTCTTGATCTCCAGCAGCAGCTTCTGGCGGTTTCGCTCGATCCGGTCCAGATACTGCTTGAGGGTGGGCACCCGGGTTCCGGCGAACTGCGGACCGAACCAGCCGCCCGCGTCCAGCCGGGCGATCTCGGCGGCAGTGAAGTCCTTGACCGCCCACGGGGCCCGGTCCGGGAAGACCTCCTCGACGTCGGTGGTCCGCTTCAGATCGGTGTCGTGCACGACCACCAGCACACCGTCCTTGGTGAACTGGACATCGTTCTCCACCCAGTCGAAGCCGAGGGCGTCGGCCTTGTCGACGGCGGCCAGGGTGTTCTCCGGCGCATAGGCCGAAGCGCCCCGGTGAGCGAAGACGACCGGGGCGACCGGCTTCGCGTCAGCGGTCCGGGCGCTCATGGTCCGGATGCCCGTGCCCGTGCTCGTGTGCCCGGCCGTGGCTGTGCCCCTGCCCGTGGTCTGCGTATCGGCGGTCGACATCAGCAACGCGCCAGCACCCACGAGGGCGGCGGCAGCGACGGCAGCGGTTGCGGTGCGTGCGTACACGTGTACTCCTTGCATCAGAGTTACGGACGGGCCGAGAGTGACAGCCGCCCCCCAACGAGGGACAGGCGAAGGATGGCCACAACGTGAACGCCGCTCTTGAGACCGGGTCACGGGCCGATTTCCACGTCGATAAAATGCAGCTCTTCTGTTTGTCTGCCGGGCCTCGCGTCTTGGGGTCACCCCCGAACCCGGGCTTCCGCGAAGGGCGTACGAGCATGCAGGGCACGATCGATGGTTTCAGCTACGGAGCGGTGACGCCCGTCGCGGCCTTCCTCATGGCCTGCCTCGGTGCGGCCCTCGGGCTGCGATGTACGACCCGTTCGCTGCGCACCGAGCGTTCCTTCAAGGCCGGCTGGCTGGCCCTCGGCGCGACGTCCATTGGCTCCGGCATCTGGACGATGCACTTCATCGCGATGATCGGCTTCTCCGTCGAAGGGGTGACCATCAGCTACGACAAGCCGATCACCTTCGCCAGCCTCGCCGTCGCGATCGGCATGGTCGCCATCGGCATCTTCATCGTCGGGTACCGGGGCGCCACGCGTATGGCAATGGTGACGGGCGGCACCATCACCGGGCTGGGCGTGGCCACCATGCACTACCTGGGCATGGCCGGAATGCGTCTTGAGGGACAGTTCGAGTACGAAACGTTCACCGTGGCCCTCTCTGTCGTCATAGCCGTGGTGGCCGCCACGACCGCACTCTGGGCGGCCGTCTCCATCCACGGCTTCCTGCCGAGTCTCGGCGCCAGCGTCGTGATGGGCGTCGCGGTGAGCGGCATGCACTACACGGGCATGGCCGCGCTGAGCGTCCATCTGCACCCCGGCGCCCTCGCCGGCCCGGCTTCGGCCGACGGGCGGGCCGCCCTCCTCCTGCCACTGATGATCGGCCCCGGCTGCTTCCTGCTCCTTGCCGCGGTGGTCGTGATGTTCGACCCCCTGATGGTGATGGGCACCCCGGACTGGGACGACCCCAGGGCCACGAACGGGGCCGGACGGCCCCCCGGAATCCCGGCCCAGCGGCAGGTCCCGCGGTTCGGGACACATGCCGACCCGGCGTCGTTCCACTCCCGGCCGCGCGATCCCGCGCCGCCGGAAGAATGGTGACCCCGGCCCGGCACCGCGGCTGACCCGGCCCGGTTGTCAGTGGTGGGTCGTACGGTGGTTCCATGCGGCCCGTTTCGAAGATCGAACGTTCGGTGGCGCCTTTCGAGGTCGTCAGTCCCTACCAGCCCAGCGGCGACCAGCCCGCGGCCATCGCCGAGCTGGAGCGGCGCATCCGTGCGAATGAGAAGGATGTCGTCCTGCTCGGCGCGACCGGCACCGGCAAGTCGGCGACCACCGCCTGGATGATCGAGAAACTGCAGCGCCCCACCCTCGTGATGGCGCCGAACAAAACGCTCGCGGCCCAGCTGGCGAACGAGTTCCGCGAGCTGCTGCCCAACAACGCCGTCGAGTACTTCGTCTCGTACTACGACTACTACCAGCCCGAGGCGTACGTCCCGCAGTCGGACACCTACATCGAGAAGGACTCCTCGATCAACGAGGAGGTCGAGCGGCTGCGCCACTCCGCGACGAATTCGCTGCTCACCCGGCGCGATGTCGTCGTGGTCGCCTCCGTCTCCTGCATCTACGGCCTCGGTACGCCCCAGGAGTACGTGGACCGGATGGTCCAGCTCAAGGTCGGCGACGAGGTCGACCGGGACCAGCTGCTGCGCCGCTTCGTCGAGATCCAGTACAGCCGCAACGACCTGGCGTTCACCCGCGGCACCTTCCGCGTCCGCGGCGACACCATCGAGATCTTCCCGGTCTACGAGGAGCTCGCTGTCCGGATCGAGATGTTCGGCGACGAGATCGAGGCGCTCTCCACCCTCCACCCGCTCACCGGCGAGGTCATCAGCGAGGACCACTCCCTCCACGTCTTCCCGGCCAGCCACTACGTCGCAGGCCCCGAGCGCATGGAGAAGGCGGTCAACGGCATCGAGCAGGAGCTGGAACAGCGCCTCGCCGAGCTGGAGAAGCAGGGCAAGATGCTGGAGGCCCAGCGGCTGCGGATGCGCACCACGTACGACATCGAGATGCTCCGGCAGATCGGCACCTGCTCCGGCGTCGAGAACTACTCGATGCACTTCGACGGCCGCTCACCCGGCACCGCCCCCAACACCCTCCTCGACTACTTCCCCGAGGACTTCCTCCTCGTCCTCGACGAGTCGCATGTCACCGTGCCGCAGATCGGCGCCATGTACGAGGGTGACGCCTCCCGCAAGCGGACCCTCGTCGACCACGGATTCCGGCTCCCCTCCGCGCTCGACAACCGCCCGCTGAAGTGGGAGGAGTTCCTGAGCCGGATCAACCAGACCGTCTATCTCTCCGCCACACCCGGGAAGTACGAGCTCTCCAGGGGCGACGGCTTCGTGGAGCAGATCATCCGCCCCACCGGCCTCGTCGACCCGGAGGTCGTCGTCAAGCCCACCGAGGGCCAGATCGACGACCTGGTGCACGAGATCCGCACGCGCGCCGAGAAGGACGAGCGCGTCCTGGTCACCACCCTCACCAAGAAGATGGCCGAGGACCTCACCGACTACTTCCTGGAGCTCGGCATCCAGGTGCGCTATCTGCACAGCGACGTCGACACCCTGCGCCGCATCGAGCTGCTGCGCGAGCTGCGCTCCGGTGAATACGACGTATTGGTCGGCATCAACCTTCTGCGCGAGGGCCTCGACCTGCCCGAGGTGTCGCTGGTCGCCATCCTCGACGCGGACAAGCAGGGCTTCCTGCGCTCCGGGACGTCCCTGATCCAGACCATCGGGCGCGCCGCCCGTAACGTGTCGGGGCAGGTCCATATGTACGCGGACAAGATCACTCCGGCGATGGCGCAGGCCATCGACGAGACCAATCGCCGTCGTGAGAAGCAGATCGCCTACAACACCGAGCGCGGCCTCGACCCGCAGCCGCTGCGCAAGAAGATCAACGACATCGTTGCGACGATCGCCCGCGAGGAGGTCGACACCGAGCAGCTGCTGGGCACCGGCTACCGCCAGACGAAGGGTGCCAAGGCTCCCGTTCCCACGCTGGGCGTCAAGGCGGCAGGCTCCAAGAAGGCCGGGGGCAACGGCGCGGTGGTCACCGACCGGCCCGCCACCGAACTCGCGGGAATCATCGAGGAGATGACCGACCGGATGCGGGCAGCCGCCGCTGACCTGCAGTTCGAAGTGGCGGCCCGACTGCGTGACGAGGTCGGTGAGTTGAAGAAGGAGTTGCGTCAGATGCGGGAGGCGGGCCTCGCCTGACCCCGTCACGCCTGGTGTGTTGCAGGACCGACACAAAAACGCCCCAAGCGGCCACGCGTGCGGTGTGACTGCGTAGGGTGCTGGAAAACCGCGCACGGACGGTTGCGGGGCAAGCGGAGAGGGGACAGCGCGTGACGGTCAATATGACCAAGGGTCAGGCCATCAGCCTGCAGAAGAGCGACGGGGGGACCCTGACCGCGGTACGGATGGGGCTCGGCTGGCAGGCGGCGCCGCGCCGCGGTCTGTTCGGTTCACGTACGAGGGAGATCGACCTCGACGCTTCGGCGGTGCTGTTCGCCGACAAGCAGCCGGTCGACGTGGTCTTCTTCCGTCACCTCGTCAGTGACGACGGCTCGGTCAGGCACACCGGGGACAACCTGGTCGGCGGCGCCGGCTCGGGCGGCGACGACGAGGCGATCCTTGTCGATCTGCAGCGGGTGCCGGTCCACATCGACCAGATCGTCTTCACGGTGAACTCCTTCACCGGCCAGACGTTCCAGGAGGTGCAGAACGCCTTCTGTCGCATCGTCGACGAGACCAACGGCCAGGAGCTCGCCCGCTACACGCTGGACGGCGGCGGGCAGTACACGGCCCAGATCATGGCGAAGGTGCACCGTTCGGGGAACGGGTGGCAGATGACCGCCCTCGGCAACCCGGCCAACGGCCGCACCTTCCAGGACCTGATGCCGGCGATCCTGCCGCACCTGTAGGCACGGCCGGACCGGTCGGTCGACATCGGTACGCGCAGCTCCCGGAGGCATCGGCCGCCGGGAGCTGCGCCACATCGCACCGCACGACACCGCACCACGCAGCAGCAACTCATCGAGGGGACAGGGCAATGACGGCCGAGCTGGTCCGGGGGCAGAACCACACTTTGCCCCAGACCCGTCTGGAGATCCGGGTATCGGCCGGCACGCCCGTCGTGGCCGGTGCCACGCTCGGCGACGAGGACGGCACCGTGCACGGCACCGAGTGGGTCGCCCACCCGGGGTCGCCACAGCTGCCCGGGCTCGAGGTGTCCGGACAGGCCGCCGCCGAACACCGGCTCGCCGTGGACCTCGATGCCCTGCCGGCTTCGGTGCACCGGGTCACCGTGCTGCTGGCCCTGCCCACGGGCGTCGGCGGACCGGTCCGGTTCGGCGCGGTCGCCTCACCGTTCGTCGCCGTCACCGGGCTCGAAGGCAGCGAGATCGCCACCTTCACCCTCACCGGCCTGGACATCGAGTCCGCCGTCACCGCCCTGGAGCTCTACCGCCGTCAGGGCGCCTGGAAGGTCCGTGCCGTCGGTCAGGGCTACGCGGGCGGCCTCGCCGCCATGCTCGCCGACCAGGGTCTGACGCAGGCGGCCGAGCTGGCCCACGCGATCCAGGACGCCGTCGCCCGCGCGATGGCCCGCTCGGTCGCACCGCCCCCGCCGCGCACCCCGGACGGTGACCGGGTCGGTCACGGCACGGGCCCCGTACTGCCCTCGGACGGCCGCCGGCCTCCCGTCGCACCGCCGACGGCCACCCAGCCCCCCGAGCCGCTCGCCGAGCCCACTACCCCGCCGTCCGCGGTCACGACGGGCGGCCCCATCAGCTACGCGCACCCGCGCCGCCAGGCATCCGCACCCCCGCCGCCCCCTCCCGCCGCCCCGCCCGCCGGGCCGGGCCACGCCGCCCGGCCCGTCGCCGGGGACGCGACCGGCTGGTCCATGGAGGAGCGCCTCTACAACCAGATATGGGGCATGTTCGAGGACCTGGCCCGCACCACCGCCGCATACCGCAGCGCCGTCGACTTCGCAGAGTCCCGCATGGACCAGGAGCTCGACCGGACCCTCTCCGACCCGCGCAACCGGATCGGCGGCGCCGGCGACCGGGCTCGCGAACAGGCCCGTGCCAAGCGCGACGAGCTGACCGCCCGGGCCCGCGAGGTCCTCGATCGCGACCTCGCCCAGCTCGCTGCCGAGTCCGCCGTCGTGGAACCCGCACTCCCCGCCGCGTACGCGGGATGGGACAACCCCGTCTGGCACGCCTACCGCGTCCCGATGGAGATCCCCATGGCGCTGCGCATCGGCGACCTCCATCTGCCCGAGGGTCCCGACCTGCGAATCCCGCTACTGGTCCGGCTCCCTCTGGAGCGAGGAATCTGGGTCGACAGCGGACGTACGGCCTCCGAGGCCGCAGCCCTGATGGACACCGCCCAACTGCGCCGCCTGGCCATGGAGAACGCGGTCGCGCACGCGGCCCGGCTGCTGGCCGTCTACCCGGCCGACGAGTTCTCCGTCCATGTCATCGACCCCGCGGGCTCGGCGGCCGGAACGCTCGCCCCTCTGGTCGAATCCGGGGCCCTCGCCGGGCCGCCCGCCGCCGGAGCCGGGGGAGTGGCCTCGGTCCTCGCGCACCTCACCCGGCGCGTCGACCTGGTGCAGATGGCGATCAAGGCCGGCGCCGCCGATTCGCTTCCGCCGGACCTCGACACGGGTGAACAGCTGCTGATCGTCAACGACTTCCCGCACGGCTTCGACGATCGGGCGGTCACCCAGCTGCGCTACCTCGCAGACGAGGGGCCCTCGGTCGGCGTCCATCTGCTGATGGTCGCGGACCGCGAGGACGCCGGCGCGTACGGGCCGGTGCTCGACCCGTTGTGGCGCTCGCTGCTCCGGATCACGCCGGTCGCCGACGACCACCTGGCCGATCCCTGGGTGGGCCACGCCTGGACGTACGAGCCGTTGAGAATGCCGCCCGGCAGCCGGGTCCTTGAGCAGGTGCTCGCCAGGGTGGCCGCGGCCCGCCGCCCCCGGCGCCCCTGAGCCCTGGAGCGGAAGCGAGTACGTATCAGCACTCCTGACCTGATCTTTTGAAAGATCTTTACCCTCCCCTTTACCTTTCCTTGGTGTTCCCTGTACTGTTCTTTGGGCGGAGGGGAGTACTCCCATACGCGGCGTGCCCGTCAGTACGGACTGTGACCGGTCCCGGGGCGCCGGCCCGTGGTGCGCAGCCCGTGCGCCCGGGTGGAAGAGACCTCCGGCAGCGACGACGCTGATCAGTAGCCGTAGCGAACTGCCGGAGGCGCAGTGGACGTTTCATGGACCCTCTGGGTGCTGACCATTCTTGGTCTGTCAGCCCTTATTGCCGTCGACTTCTTCATCGGGCGCAAACCCCATGATGTGACGACCAAGGAAGCCGGAATCTGGACGATCATCTGGATCGCGCTGGCCGCACTCTTCGGACTCGGCCTGCTGGTCTTCGGCGAGAGCCAGGCGTCGGGCGAGTTCTTCGCCGGCTTCATCACCGAGAAGTCGCTCAGCGTCGACAACCTCTTCGTCTTCGTCCTGATCATGGCGAAGTTCTCGGTCCCCTCCCACCTCCAGCAACGGGTGCTGCTCGTCGGTGTGCTGATCGCGCTGGTGCTGCGAGCGATCTTCATCGCTGCCGGTGCCGCCGTCATCGCCAACTTCTCGTGGGTCTTCTACATCTTCGGCGCGTTCCTGATCTACACCGCCTGGAAGCTCATCCAGGAGGCGCGGGCCGACGAGGAAGAGGAGGAGTTCGAGGAGAACCGATTCCTCAAGACGATCGAGCGCCGCTTCGGGGTCGCCGACCGGTACCACGGCACCAAGCTCTTCATCCGTAACAACGGCAAGCGCGTCCTGACGCCGCTGATGGTCGTCATGCTCGCCATCGGCACCACCGATGTGCTGTTCGCCCTGGACTCCATCCCCGCGATCTTCGGCCTGACCCAGGACCCGTACATCGTCTTCACCGCCAACGCCTTCGCCCTGATGGGGCTGCGGCAGCTGTACTTCCTGATCGGCGGGCTGCTGAAGAAGCTGGTCCACCTCAGCTACGGCCTCTCGGTCATCCTCGGCTTCATCGGCGTGAAGCTGGTGCTGCACGCACTGCACGAGTCCGGAGTGCACGTCCCCGAGATCTCCATCCCGGTCTCGCTCGGCGTCATCTGCGGCGTGCTGGTGATCACCACGATCACCAGTCTCATCGCCAACAAGAAGCAGGAGCAGGCCGAGACGGCCGCGGAGACGGCTGCGGAAGAGGGCAGGGCCGCGGAAAAGGGTTCCAGCATCGACGCCTGACCGCGGCGGACGGCCCGGCGGGCAGGAACCGGCACCGGCCGGGGCGAGCAACTGTCCGTTGCCCGCCCCGGCCGGTGTCTGTGCGGGTGGAGAGCGCCCCTGTGGCTGCCGTCACCAGCCGCGGGCGCGCCACTGCGGCAGCTGCGGACGCTCGTCGCCGAGCGTGGTGTCGTGACCGTGGCCCGGATAGACCCAGGTCTCGTCGGGCAACTGGTCGAAGAGCTTGGTCTCCACGTCGTGGAGCAGGCTCGCGAAGGCCTCGGGATCCTTGTGCGTATTGCCGACCCCGCCCGGGAAGAGGCAGTCCCCCGTGAACAGATGCGGGGCGCCGTGCGGGTCGTCGTAGATCAGCGCGATGGAGCCCGGGGTGTGACCGACAAGGTGACGGGCGGTCAGGGGGACCCGGCCCACCCGGATCGTGCCGTTGTCGTCGACCAGGACATCGGTCGGGACCGGGATGCCCTCGGCGTCGTACCGCCCGGCATACGTACGCGCGCTGGTGGCCGCCACCACCTCGCCGAGCGCCTGCCAGTGGTCGCCGTGCCGATGGGTGGTGACGACGGAGGCGATGCCGTCGTCACCGATCAGCCGCAGCAGGGTCCCGGCCTCGTTGGCCGCGTCGATCAGGAGCTGCTCGCCGGTGGCCCGGCAGCGCAGCAGATAGGCGTTGTTGTTCATCGGGCCGACGGCGACCTTGGAGATCATCAGATCCGTCAACTCGTGTACATCCGCACGCCCGCCGACCTTGACCGTTCCGCTGTACGTCATACGTCTCAGCCTATAGCGGGGGCAGCGCGGGGAGGGGGCCGCCTTCGACGGTCAGTGCCGAGCCGTCACGGCGTCCACAGAGCCAGCCGAGCAGCTCGGGGGCCGTACCGCGGACCGTGACAGGACCGCCTTCCGCGCCGCCGCCCGTCGTCCAGGTCCGGCCCTTGTCGTCGGCCACACCCGTGGACACGACATCGGGGTGCCCGCCGAACCGCTCGGCGAGGAAGTCGATCTCCCGGGTGACGAACTCGTCCGGGAGATCCTCCAGCTCGTAGCCGATGCCCAGGTCGACATGGTGCAGCTCGACCTCGATGCGGCGGCGGAAGGGGATCCGGGAGGCCGAGTCGGTCACGCCGTTGCGCATCGTGACCGTGCGGGACCAGTCGGCCGGGGCCGAGGCGGCGTCCACGAAGCGGGCCGCGCTCTCGGCCAGGTCGGCCAGCTGCTCGGCCTTCGGCCGGGGTGCGTCGCGCTCGATGTCGCGGTCGCGGGTTTCGCTGTCTGCGTACATCGGCCGGCCCTGGAGAACGTTTACGAGCGCGTCGGCGTTACGAGAGAGGTGCGCAACGACATGGCCGCGGCTCCAGTCCGGCAATCGCGACGGCTCGGCAAGTGCAGCGTCGTCCAATTTCCCGGTGGCGCTGAGCAACCGATCGGTCGCTTCACGTACGGCGTCCAGGTCGTGCGCATGATCAATCATGAGGCTGAGCCTAGCCTCGCCACTCATTCGGGTGAAGGAGTCTATGGCCGTCCGTAAATCGAATGCGCGTGCTATACGCTCGGAGTCGAAAGCTTCGTACATCGCTGTGGCGCCCCCCATACCCTGGGACAGGGGCTCAGTTCCCCCACTTCTCTCTAGAAAGGTGCGGACCGGCGTGGCCGACCGTCTCATCGTCCGTGGCGCTCGCGAGCACAACCTCAAGAACGTCTCGCTCGACCTCCCCCGCGACTCCCTCATCGTCTTCACCGGGCTTTCCGGGTCGGGCAAGTCGTCTCTCGCGTTCGACACGATTTTCGCCGAGGGGCAGCGGCGCTACGTGGAGTCGCTCTCTTCGTACGCCCGCCAGTTCCTCGGCCAGATGGACAAGCCGGACGTCGACTTCATCGAGGGCCTCTCGCCCGCCGTCTCCATCGACCAGAAGTCGACCTCGCGCAATCCGCGCTCGACGGTCGGCACCATCACGGAGGTCTACGACTACCTCCGGCTGCTCTTCGCCCGGATCGGCAAGCCGCACTGCCCCGAGTGCGGCCGCCCCATCTCGCGCCAGTCGCCGCAGGCCATCGTCGACAAGGTGCTCGGTCTTCCCGAGGGCAGCCGTTTCCAGGTGCTTTCGCCGCTGGTGCGTGAGCGCAAGGGCGAGTTCGTCGACCTCTTCGCCGATCTGCAGACCAAGGGCTACAGCAGGGCCCGGGTCGACGGCGAGACCATCCAGCTCTCCGAGCCGCCCAAGCTGAAGAAGCAGGAGAAGCACACCATCGAGGTGGTCATCGACCGCCTCACGGTGAAGGACAGCGCCAAGCGCCGGCTGACCGACTCGGTCGAGACCGCGCTCGGGCTCTCCGGCGGCATGGTCGTGCTCGACTTCGTCGACCTCCCCGAGGACGACCCCGAGCGTGAGCGTATGTACTCCGAGCACCTCTACTGTCCGTACGACGACCTCTCTTTCGAGGAGCTGGAGCCGCGCTCCTTCTCCTTCAACTCGCCCTTCGGCGCCTGCCCCGACTGCACGGGTATCGGTACGCGGATGGAGGTCGACCCCGAGCTGATCGTCCCCGACGAGGAGAAGTCGCTCGACGAGGGCGCGATCCACCCCTGGTCGCACGGCCACACCAAGGAGTACTTCGGGCGGCTGATCGGCGCGCTCGCCACAGCCCTCGGATTCCGTACGGACATCCCGTGGGCCGGGCTGCCGCAGCGCGCCAAGAAGGCCCTGCTCCACGGCCACAAGATCCAGACCGAGGTCCGCTACCGCAACCGCTACGGCCGCGAGCGCGCCTACACCACCCCCGCCTTCGAGGGCGCGGTGCAGTTCGTCAAGCGGCGGCACTCCGAGGCCGAGAGCGACTCCAGCCGGGAGCGTTTCGAGGGCTATATGCGAGAGGTGCCCTGCCCGACCTGTGAGGGCACCAGGCTCAAGCCGATCGTCCTCGCGGTCACGGTGATGGAGAAGTCCATTGCCGAGGTCTCCGCGATGTCGATCAGCGAGTGCGCCGAATTCCTCGGCCGGATGAAGCTGAACGCCCGCGACAAGAAGATCGCCGAACGGGTGCTGAAGGAGGTCAACGAGCGGCTGAGGTTCCTGGTCGACGTCGGCCTCGACTACCTCTCGCTGAACCGCGCGGCAGGCACTCTGTCCGGCGGCGAGGCCCAGCGCATCCGGCTGGCCACACAGATCGGCTCCGGTCTGGTCGGCGTGCTGTACGTGCTGGACGAGCCGTCCATCGGTCTGCACCAGCGGGACAACCACCGGCTGATCGAGACCCTGGTCCGGCTCCGCGACATGGGCAACACGCTCATCGTCGTCGAGCACGACGAGGACACCATCAAGGTCGCCGACTGGGTCGTCGACATCGGCCCCGGCGCCGGTGAGCACGGCGGCAAGGTGGTCCACTCCGGATCGCTCAAGGAACTGCTGGGCAACGGTGAGTCGATCACCGGTCAGTATCTGACCGGCAGGAAGTCGATCGCGATGCCCGACATCCGGCGCCCCGTCGACCCGTCACGCAGGCTCACGGTGCACGGTGCCCGGGAGAACAACCTCCAGGACATCGACGTCTCCTTCCCGCTCGGCGTGCTCACGGCCGTCACGGGTGTCTCGGGCTCCGGAAAGTCGACGCTGGTCAACGACATCCTCTACACCCACCTGGCACGCGAGCTGAACGGCGCCAAGTCGGTGCCCGGCCGCCACACCCGGGTCGACGGGGACGACCAGGTCGACAAGGTGGTGCACGTCGACCAGTCGCCCATCGGCCGTACGCCCCGGTCCAACCCGGCCACGTACACCGGCGTCTTCGACCATGTCCGCAAGCTGTTCGCGGAGACGATGGAGGCGAAGGTGCGCGGCTATCTGCCGGGCCGCTTCTCCTTCAACGTCAAGGGCGGCCGCTGCGAGAACTGCTCCGGCGACGGCACCATCAAGATCGAGATGAACTTCCTGCCGGATGTGTACGTCCCGTGCGAGGTCTGCCACGGAGCGCGCTACAACCGGGAGACCCTGGAGGTCCACTACAAGGGCAAGTCCATCGCCGAGGTGCTGGACATGCCGATCGAGGAGGGCCTGGAGTTCTTCGAGGCCGTCCCGACGATCGCCCGTCACCTCCGCACGCTCCACGAGGTCGGTCTCGGATACGTCAGGCTCGGCCAGTCCGCGCCGACGCTCTCCGGCGGCGAGGCACAGCGTGTGAAGCTCGCGAGCGAGCTGCAGAAGCGCTCCACCGGCCGCACGGTCTACGTCCTGGACGAGCCGACCACGGGTCTGCACTTCGAGGACATCAGCAAACTCATCAAGGTGCTCTCCGGGCTGGTCGACAAGGGCAACTCGGTGATCGTCATCGAGCACAACCTCGATGTGGTCAAGACCGCGGACTGGGTCATCGACATGGGCCCCGAAGGGGGCAACGGGGGCGGTCTGGTCGTCGCCGAGGGAACCCCGGAGCAGGTCGCCGGGGTTCCGGCCAGCCACACCGGCAAGTTCCTCCAGGGCATTCTGGACCCGGACCGGGTGAGTGAAGCCTCGGTGCCCGCGGCACGTAAGCCCGTGCGGAAGGTGACCACGAAGAAGGCGGTCGCTGCGAAGTCGGCCCCGGTCAGGAAGACGGCCACGGCCAGGACGAGCGCGGGCCAGGCCGCCAAGTCCGCTACGGCCAAGACCGCCAAGGCGGCTGAGGCGAAGAAGCCCGCGGCGAAGAAGACGACCCGCGCGCGCAAGGTCTGACGGCACCGCGACGAAGCGGCGGCCCCCGGAAATCGAAGGCCGCCGCTTCTGTCGGTACGGCGCGCCCCTCGCCGCAGGCCCCGGTACGGCTGCGCGCCCACCGGGGCTCGGTGAGGTCTGCGCCGCCCCACCCCGCACCCGCACGTCCCCAGGTCCCCCGGTCCGCCCGCGCGCCCCTCGCCGCAGGCCCCCGTGCCTCCTGTCCCACCGCCCCTGGCCCTCTGACCAGGGACAACCGGAATTGGGTGGCCCGGCCATCGACCCCCCGATCTCCGCCGGTATCGTCGGTTCTGTCACCGACGGCACTGATGCCCGCGGGTACCCCTGGTGCTCCTTGTGCTCAGCTGCCCCTGGTAACCCCTCTGCACCCTGCCCCCCTGACCAGTGGAGTCCGCATGCCCGGCCAGCCCGCCGCCCGCCGTACCGTGCTGAAGGGTGCCGCTCTCGCCGGCGCTGCCGGGCTGGGAGTGGCCGCCTGCTCGACCGAATCGAAGCTCGGTCATGCCGAGACGCCGACGCCGACCGCCCCCGTTCAGCTCGGCGCGGCGGAAGAGGTTCCGGTCGGCGGATCCAAGCTCTACCGCGACCAGCGGGTCATCGTCACGTGCCCGGCCAAGGGCCAGTACAAGGCGTTCAGCGCCCAGTGCACCCACGCGGGCTGCCTGCTGGACAAGGTCGAGGACAACGTGGGGAACTGCCCCTGCCACGGCAGCCGCTTCGATACGACGACCGGTAAGGCGATGCGCGGCCCGGCGACCGCGCCGCTGCCCTCGGTCCCGGTCCGGATCGAGGGCGGAAAGCTCGTCGCGGGCCCCGACGCCTGACGCGCTGCCGGGGACGGACTCACTCCCAGTCCCAGTCGATGCCGACCAGGCCGGGCCGTACCCCCTGCTCCACCAGGTGAACGGTCCGGTGCCGGCCGGTGAGTGTGAGGTCGGCACGGGCGCCGCGCGGCGCCTCCGCCGAGACCTGGGCGAAGCTCCGGCACCGTACCGGCAGCGCGGCCTCGTCGAAGCCCACCTGCAGCACGTACTGTCCGCCGCCGAAGCTGAATCCGCGCACGTACTCGCCGCACGGCCCTCCCGTGGCGTCGTCGAAGCCGTAGCCGAAGAGGTACGTGTCACCCGCCCTCAGCCGGGTGTCGAAGAGCAGCTCCGCGACGAGCACTCCCGTCTCCCGGTCCCAGCGGACCCGCCCCGTCCGGCAGTGCTCCCGGGCCGCCACCTCCACCCGCGCCGGATCGCAACCCGGATCGCCCCGGTAGACGGCGAGATAGCGGTCGACGTCGTCCTGGTGCGCGCGCACCACATGCTGCGACTCCCGTTGCCGCAGTTCCCGGCCGGGCCCGATCCGTATCCGCTCGTGATGCCCCACGGTGTGCAGCCCACCGTCCATCGGTGACCCCATCGTGGCGAGCAACCGCTCCACCGCGCCGGACGCCTCCATCAGGGAACGGTACGAGCGCGCGGCCGGACGGTCGGCGTCCACACGGCCGTTCCTGGTCTCCAGCAGGCGGAGCAGCGAGTTCCCCGGCAGCTCCAGGACCTCCTCCAGAGCCTTCACGGCCCGCAGGGACTCGGTGCGCTGCGGGCGCCTGGCCCCCTGCTGCCAGTAACTCAGGCTGGTCACACCGACCTTGACCCCGCGGTGTGCGAGATGGTGCTGCACCCGCTGGAGCGGCAGCCCGCGCACCGAGAGTGCGGTGCGCAACGCCAGATGGAACGGGCCGGTGTGCAGCACCTGCGCCAGCTCGGCCTCGGTGTGCTGCATGAGGTCCTCCAGGTGAACGTTCACGACGCGGGGCGGGGAGACCGCATCTGCGGGGGCGGTGCCGCAGGTGGCCGGGGGAGGTCCGTTCACGTATCCGCCACGTCGTTCACACCGCGATGTTCCCCCGCATTGAAGCGTGTTGACCCGTCCCCGACAACGGTTGATGCTCCTCGGACAGCGTCCGGACGCGCTCCTCCGATCACACACCACACCCCCTGCATTGGGAGGAACGCGATGCGCAACCGAAGTATCCGACCGGGACGACTCCCGATCACGGCCGTCCTCGCCGCCGTCCTGCTCGCCGTACCGACGGCGACCGCCTCAGCAGCGCAGACCCCCACCACGACTGCCACGGCAGTACAAGGCACCGCTGCCGCCGACGGCGGCATCGCCGCCACCCAGCGCCTGGACATCACCATGCAGGCCCAGCAGAAGACCAACTGGTGCTGGGCGGCAGCCGGCAACACCATCGCCACCTGGTTCGGCCGCAACTACTCGCAGAACCAGTTCTGCAACGCCGCTTTCGGCCGCTCCCAGGGCTACGAGTGCCCCAACTCGCAGGCCTCGCTCGGCAATGTCCAGGACGGTCTCGACTGGGCCGGCATCAACCCCGGTTCGTACGTCACCGGCTGGCTGCGCTACGCCACGGTCCAGGCCGAGATCGCCACAGGACGCCCCGTCGAGACCCGCATCCAGTGGTCGGCCGGCGGTGGCCACATGCATGTCCTGTACGGGTACGACGACGCGAACAGCTGGGTCTACTGGGGCGATCCATGGCCCTCCAGCAACCGTTACAACTGGGCCTCGCACGCCTGGTACGTGAGCAACAACGAGTTCTCCTGGACCCACTCGCTGTACCGGATCGGAGCGTGACGGGATGATCTCCAGGACCGCACGCACCGCACAGTCCGCAGCTGCCGCCCTGGCCGCCACGGGCGTTCTTGCAGGCGCCGCCCTGCTCACCGTCACGGCCCCGCAGGCGGCCGCCGCCACCGGCCCCGCAGCCGATCCGGCCGCCCTGACCGCCGCCCGTCGAGCGGCCACCGACCCCGCGACCCTGGACACCCTGTCCAGGTTCTTCGCCCGCGAAGGCAAGATCACAAGGTCGGCGGCCGCGCCGCGGATCGAGGGTGCCGCCGTCCCCGTACGCACCCTCGATCCGGACTTCGTCGCCGGGAAACCGGGGGCGCCCGTCGCCAGACTGGACTACCTCGCCACCACGGCCGTCTCCTCGGACGGCCAGAAGGCGTCCCTGTGGACCCTTCCGAAGGAAGGGAAGGACGGCGGCTGGCAGGTGGTGAACATCGCCACCGGCGACGACGAGACGCGGTACGCCGCCGCGGGCGCGCACAAGCTCCCCGGCGGGACGGTCTTCCGCGAGCCGCAGATCGACGCCTGGTACGTCCGGAGGGGGGCCGAGGTGCTCCCGCTGGACCAGGACGCGGTCCGCGCGGTCGGCGCCCGCGGAACCACACTCGCCGCCTACCGCGCCCGGGTACGGGAGGCCTACGGCAACAAGCTCCCCGGCTCCGGTTACGACCGCTCCGGCAAGGCGGGGGGCTACGCACCGTCCGCCACCGCTTCCGGCCCCAGGGAAGGCGCCGGCGCAACCCACCGGGCGGCTGCCGCGAGCACGGCTTCCGACCCGGCCCCGACCGCCACGTCGGCCGCCGCCGGAGCGGGTGCCCTCGCCGTGCTCGCCCTCGGTGGCATCACGGCACTGCGCAACCGCCGCCGCCACCGGGAAACCCCGTGACCGGCAACGGCAGCCGCTGACCCCGTGCTCCGGGGCGCGCTCCCTCAACCCGCGCCCCGGAGCACGGCACCACTGCCGAGCAGACCGCACTGTCACTGCCCGCAAGTAGGGTGGGACGCATGGCAGACCCCTCCAGCTACCGCCCCAAGCCGGGACAGATCCCCGACTCCCCGGGGGTCTACAAATTCCGCGACGAACACCGCCGGGTGATCTACGTCGGAAAGGCCAAGAACCTGCGCCAGCGCCTGGCCAATTACTTCCAGGACCTGGCCGCGCTCCACCCGCGTACGCGCACGATGGTCACCACGGCCGCCTCGGTGGAGTGGACCGTCGTCTCCACGGAGGTCGAGGCGCTCCAGCTGGAGTACTCCTGGATCAAGGAGTTCGACCCCCGGTTCAACGTCAAGTACCGCGACGACAAGAGCTATCCGTATCTCGCGGTCACGCTCAACGAGGAATTCCCGCGCGTCCAGGTCATGCGCGGAGCCAAGAAGAAGGGCGTGCGCTACTTCGGTCCGTACGGGCACGCCTGGGCGATCCGCGAGACGGTCGACCTGATGCTCCGGGTCTTTCCGGTGCGTACGTGCTCCGCCGGAGTCTTCAAGAACGCCGCCAGGACCGGCCGCCCGTGCCTCCTCGGGTACATCGGCAAGTGCTCGGCCCCCTGCGTCGGCCGGGTCACCCCCGAGGAACACCGCGAACTGGCGGGCGACTTCTGCGACTTCATGGCCGGCCGCACCGGCACGTACATCCGCCGCCTGGAGAAGGACATGATGGCGGCGGCCGAAGAGATGGAGTACGAGCGGGCGGCCCGGCTCCGCGACGATGTGGAGGCCCTCAAGCGGGCCATGGAGAAGAGCGCCGTCGTCCTTGCCGACGCCACCGACGCCGACCTGATCGCGGTCGCCGAGGACGAGCTCGAAGCCGCCGTCCAGATCTTCCATGTGCGCGGCGGCCGGGTGCGCGGCCAGCGCGGCTGGGTCACCGACAAGGTCGAGAACGTCGACACCTCGGGCCTGGTCGAGCACGCCCTGCAGCAGCTGTACGGCGAGGAGACGGGCGACTCCGTCCCCAAGGAGGTCCTCGTCCCGGCCCTCCCCGAGGACCCCGACGCGGTCTCCCAGTGGCTCGCCGACCGCAGGGGCTCCCACGTCAGCCTGCGTATCCCGCAGCGCGGCGACAAGAAGGACCTGATGGCGACGGTTCAGCGCAACGCCCAGCAGGCCCTGGGGCTGCACAAGACCAAGCGCGCCTCCGACCTGACGACCCGCTCCCGCGCCCTGGAGGAGATCGCCGGGGCGCTCGGCCTCGACACGGCTCCGCTGCGCATCGAGTGCTTCGACATCTCGCATCTCCAGGGCGACGACGTGGTCGCCTCCATGGTCGTCTTCGAGGACGGTCTCGCCCGCAAGAGCGAGTACCGCCGCTTCCAGATCAAGGGCTTCGAGGGCCAGGACGACGTCCGTTCGATGCACGAGGTGATCGGCCGTCGCTTCAAGCGGTATCTCCAGGAGAAGGAGCGGACGGGGGAGTGGGAGGAGACCCCCGCGCCGACCGGCCCCGTCCCGGCCCCGGAAACCGCCCCGGCAGCCCTGACCGGCCCGGCCGCCCCGGTCGTCGGCATGGACACCATCCCCGGCGCAGGCACCACCCCCGACCCCGACACCACCCCCGATCCGGACGCCGAGCCCCGCGAGGACGACGGCCGTCCCAAGCGGTTCGCCTATCCGCCGCAACTCGTCGTGGTCGACGGCGGCCAGCCGCAGGTCGCCGCCGCCAAGCGGGCCCTCGACGAGCTCGGGATCGACGACATCGCTGTCTGCGGCCTCGCCAAGCGCCTCGAAGAGGTCTGGCTGCCCGAGGACGACGACCCCGTCGTCCTGCCCCGCTCCAGCGAGGGCCTCTATCTCCTCCAGCGTGTCCGTGACGAGGCCCACCGCTTCGCGATCACCTATCAGCGCGCCAAGCGGGCCAAGCGCATCCGTTCCAGCCCCCTGGATGCCGTCGCCGGCCTCGGCGAGACCCGGAAACAGGCGTTGATCAAGCATTTCGGCTCCGTGAAGAAGCTGAAGCAGGCGACAATCGACGAGATCTGCGAGGTTCCGGGGATAGGCCGCAGGACTGCGGAATCGGTGGCTGTCGCCCTGGCCTCGGCTGCCCCGGCCACGCCCGCCGTGAACACGGCGACAGGAGAGATCATTGAAGATGACGACGGGGGCAGCACGACATGACTGAGCACGAACACGAAGTCGAGCACAACAGCACCGACCGAGCAGACGGAGCAGGACACGTGAGTACGGGCACCACGATCGAGACGGGTGACGGGAATGCGGCCATCCCCGAGCTGGTGATCATCTCGGGGATGTCGGGCGCCGGGCGCAGCACCGCGGCCAAGTGCCTGGAGGACCTCGGCTGGTTCGTCGTCGACAACCTGCCGCCCGCACTGATCCCCACCATGGTCGAGCTCGGCGCCCGCTCGCAGGGCAACGTGGCCCGGATCGCCGTCGTCGTCGACGTGCGGGGCCGCCGCTTCTTCGACAACCTCCGCGAGTCCCTCGCGGACCTCGAGGCAAAGCACGTCACCCGGCGCATCGTCTTCCTGGAGTCCTCCGACGACGCACTGGTCCGGCGCTTCGAGTCGGTCCGCCGCCCGCACCCCCTCCAGGGCGACGGCCGGATCGTCGACGGCATCGCCGCCGAGCGCGACCTGCTGCGTGAGCTGCGCGGCGACGCCGACCTGGTGATCGACACGTCCAGCCTCAATGTGCACGAACTGCGCGCCAAGATGGATGCCCAGTTCGCCGGCGACGAGGAGCCGGAGCTGCGCGCCACGGTGATGTCGTTCGGCTTCAAGTACGGCCTGCCGGTCGACGCCGACCTGGTGGTCGACTGCCGCTTCCTGCCCAACCCGCACTGGGTCCCCGAGCTGCGCCCGTTCACCGGGCTCAACGAAGAGGTCTCCGCCTACGTCTTCGACCAACCAGGCGCCAAGGAATTCCTCAACCAGTACACGGAGCTGCTCCAGCTCATCGCCGCCGGGTACCGCCGCGAGGGCAAGCGCTATGTGACGATCGCCGTCGGCTGCACGGGCGGCAAGCACCGCTCGGTCGCCATGTCAGAGAAGCTCGCGGCCAGGCTCGCGACCGAAGGCATCGAGACCGTGCTCGTCCACCGGGACATGGGGCGCGAGTGACCAGCCGTAATCTGCGCCTGCGGCGGCTGCGCAGAGCCACCTCTGCGATCTCCGGCCGCAAGCGCGGCGCGCAGCCCAAGGTCGTCGCCCTCGGCGGCGGCATGGGCCTGTCCGCGTCGCTCGCGGCGCTCCGCCGGATCACCGGCGATCTCACGGCCGTGGTCACCGTCGCTGACGACGGCGGCTCCAGCGGCCGGCTCCGCGAGGAGCTCGGCGTCCTGCCGCCCGGCGACCTGCGCAAGGCGCTTGCCGCCCTGTGCGGTGACGACGACTGGGGCCAGACCTGGGCCCAGGTCATCCAGCACCGCTTCCAGTCCAAGGGCGATCTGCACGAGCACGCGGTCGGCAATCTGCTGATCGTCGCCCTGTGGGAGCAGCTCGGCGACCATGTCCAGGCCCTGGACCTGGTCGGCAAGCTCCTCGGGGCGCACGGCCGGGTGCTGCCCATGTCCGCCGTGCCACTGGAGCTCCAGGCGCTCGTACGGGGACACGACCCGGCCCGCCCGGACGACGTGGACACGGTGCGCGGCCAGGCCACCGTGGCGCTCACCCCGGGCGAGGTGCAGTCCGTCCACCTCGTCCCGAACGACCCGCCGGCCGTTCCCGAGGCCGTCGCGGCGGTTCTCGACGCGGACTGGGTGGTGCTCGGCCCGGGGTCCTGGTTCTCCTCCGTGATCCCGCATCTGCTCGTGCCGGAACTGCTCGACGCGCTCATCGAGACCAAGGCCCGCAAGGTCCTCTCGCTCAACCTCGCACCGCAACCCGGCGAAACTGATGGCTTCTCTCCGCAGCGTCATTTGGAGGTTTTGGGACGACACGCCCCTAAACTCGCCATGGACGTGGTGCTGGCCGACGAAGCCGCCGTGCCCGATCGCGAGTCCCTCGCCGACGCCGCCAAGCGGCTCGGCGCCGCGGTCGAGCTGGCGCCGGTGGCCTCACCCGACGGCGTTCCGATCCATGATCCGGAGCTGTTGGCCGCCGCGTACGACCGTATTTTTCGGATGCATGGAAGGATCGGCCCATGGCGATGACGCCGGCGGTGAAGGACGAAATCTCTCGGCTTCCCGTGACCCGGACCTGCTGCAGGAAGGCAGAAGTCTCGGCGATTCTTCGGTTCGCGGGTGGGCTGCACCTGGTGAGCGGTCGGATTGTGATCGAGGCGGAGCTGGACACCGCAATGGCGGCGCGCCGGCTGAAGCGGGACATTCTCGAAATCTTCGGGCACAGCTCGGAGCTGATCGTGATGGCCCCCGGCGGGCTGCGGCGCGGCTCCCGCTTTGTCGTACGGGTGGTGGCGGGCGGCGACCAGCTGGCCCGCCAGACCGGCCTGGTGGACGGCCGCGGCCGTCCCATCCGCGGCCTGCCCCCGCAGGTGGTCTCGGGGGCCACCTGCGATGCCGAGGCCGCCTGGCGCGGGGCCTTCCTGGCACATGGCTCGCTCACCGAGCCGGGCCGCTCCTCCTCGCTGGAGGTGACCTGCCCGGGCCCGGAGGCGGCGCTCGCTCTGGTCGGCGCGGCCCGCAGGCTCTCCATCGCGGCGAAGGCCCGTGAGGTGCGCGGGGTGGACCGGGTCGTCGTCCGTGACGGCGACGCGATCGGCGCCCTGCTCACCCGGCTCGGCGCCCATGAGGCGGTGCTGGCCTGGGAGGAGCGGCGGATGCGCCGCGAGGTTCGCGCCACCGCCAACCGGCTCGCCAACTTCGACGATGCCAACCTGCGCCGTTCCGCGCGGGCCGCGGTCGCCGCGGGGGCCCGGGTGGGGCGCGCGCTGGAGATTCTGGGCGAGGAGGTGCCCGAGCACCTCGCGGCGGCCGGACGGCTGCGCATGGAGCACAAGCAGGCATCCCTGGAGGAGCTGGGTGCGCTCGCCGACCCGCCGCTGACCAAGGACGCGGTCGCCGGACGGATCCGCCGGTTGCTGGCGATGGCCGACAAGCGGGCCCAGGATCTGGGGATCCCGGGCACGGAATCCACCCTCAGCGAGGAGCTCGCCGACGGCCTGGTGGGCTGACCCGCGACGGCCATGAAGTCGGCCGAAAACAGAACGCGCGGCATTCCCAGGAGTTGACACTCCGTAACCATCGCTGCAAGTACGGCCGAGTGTCCGGAGGCCCGTACTCCAACCGTGGAGTACGGGCTTCGGCGGTTCTTGCGGCCCCGCTCGATGTCACCCCGGGGCTGTCGGAGAGGTAGGGTCGGAGGCGGTCGGGGACATCTCATACAACTCGCCGGGGTGGAAACCCCGCGTACCTAACGAGGAGATCGGTTCGTGACGATCCGCGTAGGCATCAACGGCTTTGGCCGCATCGGTCGTAACTACTTCCGCGCGCTGCTGGAGCAGGGTGCGGACATCGAGATCGTGGCTGTCAACGACCTGGGTGACACCGCAACCACGGCGCACCTGCTGAAGTACGACACGATCCTGGGCCGTCTCAAGGCCGAGGTCAGCCACACCGCCGACAGCATCACCGTCGATGGCCACACCATCAAGGTGCTCTCCGAGCGCAACCCGGCCGACATCCCCTGGGGTGAGCTGGGCGTCGACATCGTCATCGAGTCGACCGGCATCTTCACCAAGAAGGCCGACGCCGAGAAGCACATCGCGGGTGGCGCCAAGAAGGTCCTCATCTCGGCCCCGGCCAAGAACGAGGACATCACCATCGTGATGGGTGTCAACGAGGAGAAGTACGACGCGGCCAACCACCACGTCATCTCCAACGCCTCCTGCACCACCAACTGTGTCGCGCCGATGGCCAAGGTGCTGGACGAGAACTTCGGCATCGTCAAGGGCCTCATGACGACGGTCCACGCGTACACGAACGACCAGCGCATCCTGGACTTCCCGCACTCCGACCTGCGTCGCGCCCGCGCCGCCGCGGAGAACATCATCCCGACCACGACCGGTGCCGCCAAGGCCACTGCTCTGGTGCTCCCGCAGCTCAAGGGCAAGCTCGACGGCATGGCCATGCGCGTTCCGGTCCCGACCGGTTCGGTCACCGACCTGGTCATCACGCTGGAGCGCGAGGTCACCCGCGACGAGGTCAACGCCGCCTTCCAGAAGGCCGCCGAGGAAGGCCCGCTCAAGGGCAAGCTGTTCTACACCGAGGACCCGATCGTGTCCTCGGACATCGTCTCGGACCCGGCCTCCTGCACCTTCGACTCCCTGCTGACCATGGCAGAGGGCTCGCAGGTCAAGGTCATCGGCTGGTACGACAACGAGTGGGGCTACTCCAACCGTCTCGTCGACCTGACCGTGTTCGTCGGCAGCCAGCTCTGACCGTCGAATCGGCAGGCACCTCGATGTGAGCACGGGGCTCGAACAGCGCAACGCAGCGCCGTTCGAGCCCCGTTGCATGCTTCCTCGTCCTCCAAGGAGTCCAGCAAGATGAAGACCATCGACGAACTTCTCGCCGAAGGGGTCACCGGCAAGCGCGTATTCGTCCGCGCCGACCTCAACGTGCCGCTGAGCGGTACCACCATCACCGACGACGGCCGCATCCGAGCCGTCCAGCCGACCGTGGAGAAGCTCGCCGCGGCCGGAGCGCGGGTCATCGTCGCCTCGCACCTGGGCCGCCCCAAGGGCGCCCCGGACCCCGCCTTCTCCCTGGCGCCCGCCGCGGCCCGTCTCGGTGAGCTGATCGGCGCCGACGTGGCCTTCGCGACCGACACGGTCGGCGAGTCCGCCCGCGCCATGGTCGCCGCGCTCACCGACGGCCGGGTCGCCGTCATCGAGAACCTCCGCTTCAACCCCGGTGAGACGTCGAAGGACGACGCCGAGCGCGGCGCGTTCGCCGACCAGCTCGCCGAGCTCGCCGATGTGTACGTGGGCGACGGCTTCGGCGCCGTCCACCGCAAGCACGCCTCGGTCTTCGACCTCCCGGCCCGGCTGCCGCACGCCGCCGGCGACCTGATCGCCACCGAGGTCGGCGTCCTGAAGAAGCTCACCGAGAACGTCGAGCGCCCGTACGCCGTCGTGCTCGGCGGCTCCAAGGTCTCCGACAAGCTCGGCGTCATCGACCACCTGCTGGAGCGCGCCGACCGCATCCTCATCGGCGGCGGCATGGCGTACACCTTCCTCAAGGCCCAGGGCCACGAGGTCGGCAGCTCCCTCCTCCAGGAGGACCAGATCCCGGCGGTGCTGGAGTATCTCAAGCGCGCCGAGGACAAGGGCGTGGAGTTCGTGCTTCCCGTCGACGTCGTGGTCTCCGAGCAGTTCCCGGACCTCAAGGCCAAGGCTCCGACCGAGCACCGCACCGTGCCCGCGGACGCCATCCCGGCCGGATTCATGGGCCTGGACAACGGCCCCGAGACCAACAAGCTGTACGCCTCGAAGCTCGCCGACGCCGTCACCGTCTTCTGGAACGGCCCGATGGGCGTCTTCGAGCACCCTGATTACGCCGAGGGCACCCGGGCCGTCGCCCAGGCCCTCGTCGACTCCGAGGGCTTCAGTGTCGTCGGCGGTGGCGACTCCGCCGCGGCCGTCCGCATCCTGGGCTTCGACGAGAACGCATTCGGACACATCTCGACCGGTGGCGGTGCCAGCCTCGAATACCTCGAGGGCAAGACGCTTCCCGGCCTCGCCGCACTGGAGGACTGACCTTTCATGACCACCCGTACCCCGCTGATGGCGGGCAACTGGAAGATGAACCTCAACCACCTCGAGGCCATCGCACACGTCCAGAAGCTCGCCTTCGCCCTGGCCAACAAGGACTACGACGCCGTCGAGGTCGCCGTCCTGCCGCCCTTCACCGACCTGCGCTCCGTGCAGACCCTGGTGGACGGCGACAAGCTGAAGATCAAGTACGGCGCGCAGGACATCTCGGCGCACGACTCCGGCGCATACACCGGTGAGATCTCCGGCCCGATGCTCGCCAAGCTGAAGTGCACCTATGTCGCCGTCGGCCACAGCGAGCGCCGCCAGTACCACGGCGAGACCGACGAGATCTGCAACACCAAGGTGAAGGCCGCTTTCAAGCACGGCCTGACCCCGATCCTCTGCGTCGGCGAGGAACTGGAGGTCCGTGAGGCGGGCAACCACGTCGCGCACACGCTCGCGCAGGTCGACGGTGGTCTCAAGGACATCCCCGCCGAGCAGGCCGAGTCGATCGTGATCGCGTACGAGCCGGTCTGGGCCATCGGGACCGGCAAGGTCTGCGGCGCCGACGACGCCCAGGAGGTCTGCGGGGCGATCCGCAGCCGCCTCGCCGAGCTGTACTCGCAGGAACTGGCCGACACGGTCCGTATCCAGTACGGCGGCTCGGTGAAGTCCGGGAACGTCGCCGAGATCATGTCGAAGCCCGATGTGGACGGCGCGCTGATCGGCGGGGCCGCACTGGACGCCGACGAGTTCGTCAAGATCGTCCGCTTCCGCGACCAGTGAGTATGCGGTAGCGCGGATCCGTCGTACCCTTGCGGGGGCCGAGGAGGGTGTAGCCTCCCGGCCCCCGCTGTTCGCACATGCAGTCCAGAGAATTCCGGAAAGTAGGGACCAGCCGTGATTTTGGCGTTCGAGATCGCCCTGATCGTCTTCAGCCTGCTGCTGATGCTGCTGGTGCTGATGCACAAGGGCAAGGGCGGCGGCCTCTCCGACATGTTCGGTGGCGGTATGCAGTCGTCCGTGGGCGGCTCCTCGGTCGCCGAGCGGAACCTCGACCGGATCACCGTCTTCATCGGCCTGGCCTGGTTCGCGTGCATTGTTGTGCTTGGTCTGCTGATCAAGCTGGACAACTGACCCGTCGTACGCGATTCCCGGTGAGGGTGTAACTCCTTTCACTGGACGCGCGTTGGGCCTTACGTAGACTGGGGCATCTTCGAGCACCATCACGCAGGGAGTTACGACCGTGGCAAGTGGCAACGCGATCCGGGGAAGCCGGGTCGGAGCGGGGCCGATGGGGGAGGCCGAGCGGGGCGAGTCCGCGCCGCGCCTCCGCATCTCCTTCTGGTGCTCGAACGGGCACGAGACGCAGCCGAGCTTCGCCAGTGACGCGCAGGTACCGGAGACTTGGGACTGCCCGCGCTGTGGTTTCCCGGCCGGCCAGGACCGGGACAGCCCGCCGGACCCGCCGCGCACCGAGCCGTACAAGACGCACCTCGCGTACGTACGTGAGCGGCGCAGCGATGCGGACGGCGAGGCCATCCTCGCCGAGGCCCTGGCAAAACTCCGGGGTGAGATCTAGTTGTTGTTCACCGGCCGGACACCTCACGGGGTGTCCGGCCGGACTGCTTTTGCCGTGCCGCAGCTCGCCATTGCCTCGTCAACCCCTCTGATCAATTAAGTTGGAAGGGCAGCGGGGCATCTGCAGGCACGAGAAGAAGTGGGCTGATATCCGGGATGAATACACCAAGCCGAACCAGGCTCAACCAGACGCCCGAGTGGACGGCTCTGGGCAAGCACCGCGAGCAGCTCGGGGCGACACATCTGCGGCAGCTCTTCGCTGCCGACCCGGAGCGCGGCACCGGATACACCCTCCGGGTCGGCGATCTGTATGTCGACTACTCCAAGCACCTGGTCACCGACGAGACGCTCCGGCTGCTGCGCGAGCTCGCCGCGGCCACCGGCGTGGCTGAGCTGCGGGACGCGATGTTCCGCGGCGAGAAGATCAACACCACCGAGGACCGCGCCGTCCTGCACACTGCGCTGCGTGCCCCGCGCGATGCGGTCATCGAGGTCGACGGCGAGAACGTGGTGCCCGCCGTGCACGCCGTACTCGACAAGATGGCGGCCTTCTCCGACCGCATCAGGTCGGGGGAGTGGACCGGTCACACCGGCAAGCGCATCAAGAACATCGTCAACATCGGCATCGGCGGCTCCGACCTCGGCCCCGCCATGGCGTACGAGGTGCTGCGCTCCTTCACGGACCGCTCGATCACCGTCCGCTTCGTGTCGAACGTCGACGGCGCCGACCTCCACGAGGCCGTGCGCGATCTCGACCCGGCCGAGACGCTCTTCATCATCGCGTCGAAGACCTTCACCACGATCGAGACCATCACCAACGCCACCTCGGCCCGCAACTGGCTGCTGACCGGTCTGAAGGCCGATCAGGACGCCGTCGCCAAGCACTTCGTGGCGCTGTCCACGAACGCCGAGAAGGTCGCGGACTTCGGCATCGACACCACCAACATGTTCGAGTTCTGGGACTGGGTCGGCGGCCGATACTCGTACGACTCCGCCATCGGACTCTCGCTGATGATCGCCATCGGCCCGGACCGGTTCCGCGAGATGCTCGACGGCTTCCACCTCGTCGACGAGCACTTCCGCACCGCCCCCGCCGAGGACAACGCCCCGCTGCTGCTGGGCCTGTTGGGCGTCTGGTACGGCGCTTTCTTCGACGCGCAGTCGCATGCCGTACTGCCCTACAGCCACTATCTGTCCAAGTTCACCGCGTACTTGCAGCAGCTGGACATGGAGTCCAACGGCAAGTCCGTGGACCGAGACGGCAATCCAGTCGACTGGCAGACCGGACCGGTCGTCTGGGGCACCCCCGGCACCAATGGGCAGCACGCCTATTACCAGCTGATCCACCAGGGCACCAAGGTCATCCCGGCCGACTTCATCGGCTTCGCCGAGCCGGTTGCCGACCTGCTGCCCGGTCTGGTCGCCCAGCACGATCTGCTGATGGCCAACTTCTTCGCCCAGACCCAGGCGCTGGCCTTCGGCAAGACGCCGGACGAGGTCCGCGCCGAGGGCGTCGCGGAGGAGCTGGTGCCGCACAAGACCTTCCGGGGCAACCACCCCACGACGACGATCCTGGCCGACAGGCTGACGCCGTCCGTCCTCGGCCAGCTGATCGCGCTGTACGAGCACAAGGTCTTCGTCCAGGGAGCCATCTGGAACATCGACTCCTTCGACCAGTGGGGCGTCGAACTCGGCAAGGTCCTCGCCAAGAAGATCGAGCCGGTGCTGACCGAGACGTCGGCATCGGCCGCTGCCGCGGCGAAGGGGGGCGAGCAACTGGACAGCTCGACCGCCGCGCTCGTCCAGGCGTACCGTGCCCGCAGGGGGCGCTGAGCCGATGACCACGGGGGAGCGGACGGTGCGGCTGAGGCCGCCGAACAACACACTGGACCCGAGGGCCGTCGGCTGGTGGCGGGCCCAGTGGCTGCTGCTGACCGCGGTGCCGGTGGTCGTGCTGGCCGTGCTGGGCGCGTTCATCGAGCCCGCCCGGTTCTGGCTGCTGCTGCCCGCCGCGATCCTCGCGGTCCTCGGCATCGGCTGCGCCGTCCTCTTCCCCCTCTGGTGGTTCCGTACCCATCGCTGGGAGGTCACCGACGAAGCGGTGTACGTCAGAACCGGCGTCCTGAGGCAGGAGTGGCGGATCGCCCCGATGTCCCGGATCCAGACCGTGGACACCGTGCGCGGCCCGCTCGAACAGCTCTACCGGCTCGCCACGGTCACCGTGACCACGGCATCGTCCAAGGGCGCGGTGCGGATCGAGGGACTGGGCCACGAACTGGCGGCCGAGCTGGCCGAGCGGCTGACTCGGATCACCCAGGAAACCCCCGGGGACGCCACATGAGCTCCGAGGCGGCCGTTGCCCCGGGCGCCGAGGGCGAGGGCGGCGTCACCGGTCCCGAGGCGGCCAACGCTGCCGACTGGCGGCGGCTGGACCGGCGTACGGTCCTCGTCAGCGCACTCGTCACGGCCGGGGTGGCGGCCGGTGCGGCCGTGCCCACCACGCTCGGCCTCTCGGGACGGTTCGGGTTCGGGCACGCGGTCGCCTGGGTGCTGGCCGGTGCGATCGTGCTGATCGGCTGTGCCGCGGCCGGCGACTACGTACGGTGGCGCCGCACCCGCTACCGCATCGGCGCCGAACGGGTCGAGCTCCACACCGGACTGCTGCTGGTCAAGAAGCGCTCACTGGCCCGGACACGCATCCGCAGCGTCGACCTCACCGCCCATCTGCTGCAACGGGTCCTCGGCCTGGTCACCGTCCGCATCGGAACCGGCGAGCACGCCGGCAACGAATCCACCCTGGAGCTCGACCCGGTCCCCAGGTCCGAGGGCGAACGGCTCCGCCTCGAGCTGTTGGAACGTGCAGCCACCGGCACCCCGGGCACTCACCGCGAGGGCGAGCTCGCCGCCCTCGACCCGCGCTGGATCCGCTACGCACCGGTCTCCTTCGTCGCCCCCGCGCTCGGCGGTGCGGCGGCCGGTGCGGTGATGCAGGTCAGCGACTGGTTCGGGGCCCAGGGACAGGTGATCGACTGGATCGGCGACCGGTTCCGGGACACCTCACTGCTCGCCATGATCGTGATCCTCGCCGTCGCCGCGGTGGCCGCCGGTGTCGTCGGCGCGCTCGGCCTGTGGGTCGAGATGTGGTGGAGCTACCGGCTGGAGCGCGAACCCGGCGGCACGCTGCGCATCCGGCGCGGCCTGCTGACCTCCCGGTCCGTCTCCATCGAGGAGCGGCGGCTGCGCGGCGTCGACCTCGTCGAACCGCTCGGCATCCGGCTGTTCGGCGCAGCCCGGGTCGACGCGATCACCACCGGACTGGCCAAGGACGACGAGGAGCAGCACGGCGACCACAACACCCTGCTGCCCGCCGCGCCCCGGCCCGTCGCCGACACGGTCGCCGCCGACGTCCTGCGCGAGACCACGTCCCCGACCGGCGCCCCGCTGACCGGGCACCCCCTCGCGGCCCGCGGCCGCCGGCTGCGCCGGGCGTTCTGGGCCACCGCCGCGCCCGTACTCGTCCTGGCCCTCCTGGGTGTGCTGCTGACACCCGTCCTGCTCCGGATCGCGTTCGCCTGTGCCGTCGTGGGGCTGCCCGTCGGGGTGTTCCTCGCCCGGGACGCGTACCGCGGCCTGGGACACGCCATCAGCGGCGACTACCTGGTGGTCCGGTCCGGCACGGTCCGGCGCTCGACCGCCGCGCTGGAACGGGCCGGTGTCATCGGCTGGACGGTCAGGCAGACGTACTTCCAGCGGCGGTCCGGGGTGCTGAGCCTGACCGCGACGACGGCCGCCGGAGCGGGCGCGTACACGGCGTACGACGTGGATGCGAGCGAGGGCCTCGACTTCGCGTCCGAGGCCGTCCCCGGCCTGCTGGAGCCCTTCCTGGAGCGCACCCAGCCGGCCCGGTGACCGCGACGGTCAGCCGTGTGTGGTGTCGATGACGCAGAACCTGTTGCCCTCGGTGCCGGCGAGCACCACGAAATCCGGGTCGTCCGGGTACAGTTCCCGGTCGACCCGCGCCGCGCCGAGTGCGACCAGCCGGTCCACCTCGGCGTCCTGCTCCTCGGTGTACAGGTCGAGATGGACCCGGGGGATCTCCTGCACCGGCGTATCGCTCCGCCCCAGGGACAGCCCGACGCCGTGTCCATCGGCCGGGACCAGCACCACCCAGTCGTCCTGCAAGGGCTCGCGCTCCACATGGCCGAGCGCCGCCTTCCAGAAGGCCGCCGCGCGCCGTACGTCCGACGCACCCATCACCACGGTTCCGATACGCACCATGGGCCGAGCCTTTCACACCGCAGGCCCGGCCGCTCCGAGGAGCGAACCGGGCCTGCGTGCAACGGTACTGACGACCACTCAGGGAGAGGCCGGCGGATACAGCGTGCGCGGCAGCCGCGAGGCCGCCGCCGCGTCCAGCAGCCACAGGGTGCGGCTGCGTCCGTACGCACCGGCTGCCGGGGCCTGGATCTCCCCGGCGCCCGAGAGCGCGATCTCCGCGGCCTCCGCCTTGTCCTCGCCCGCGGCGAGCAGCCACACCTCGCGCGCCGCCCGGATCGCGGGCAGCGTGAGCGAGATGCGGGTGGGCGGCGGCTTGGGAGCGCCGTGCACGCCGACGACGGTGCGCTCGGTCTCCCGTACCGCGGGCAGCTCCGGGAAGAGCGACGCGACATGCGTGTCCGGGCCGACGCCCAGCATCAGCACATCGAACGTCGGCACCGGACCGTGGTCCTCCGGACCGGCCGCCGCGGCCAGTTCACCGGCGTACGCGGCCGCTGCCGCGTCGGCGTCGTTGCCGCAGGGGCCGTCCGAAGCGGGCATCGCGTGCACCCGGGACGGGGTCAGCGGCACCGAGGCCAGCAGGGCCTCGCGGGCCTGCGTGACATTGCGCTCCGGATCACCCTCCGGCAGGAACCGCTCGTCGCCCCACCACAGGTCGAGCCGCGACCAGTCGATCGCGTCCCTGGCGGGCGCGTCGGCGAGTGCGGCCAGCAGGCCGTTGCCGTTGCGCCCGCCGGTGAGCACCACCGAGGCGTGACCGCGCGCGGCCTGGGCGTCCACGATCTTCGTGATCAGCCGGGCCGCGGCGGCCTGCGCCATCAGCTCCTTGTCGCGGTGCACGACAAGCTGAGGAGCACTCACTTCGTCGCCGCCTTCCTGGCCGCGGTCTTCTTCGCGGTGGCAGGGGCGGCAGCGGGGGCGGGCGCGGCCGGCTTCGGCTCCGCCGGTCCGCCGAGCTTCTCCACGCCGAACTTCACCGTCGCCTCGTAGGTGTTGTCCGGGTCCAGGCGCCGCAGCTCCTCGGCGAGGAGCTCGGCGGTGTCCCGCCGCTTGAGCGCCACCGCACGGTCCGGCTGGCCCTGCATCGAGAGCGTGGCCAGCGAACCGTCCGGCCGGTCCAGGACGATGACGCCGTTCTTGGTCTGCATCCGCACGGCCGTCAGACCGGGGCCGGCGGACTGGGTGCGCTCCACCGGAACCTTGAGCCGGTCAGCGAGCCACATGGCGAGCAGCTCGCAGCTCGGGTTCTCCGACTCGCCCTCGACCGTCGCCGAGACGACCTCGACCTGCTGCTGGTCGAGCGCGGCCGCCAGCATCGAGCGCCACGGCGTGATGCGGGTCCAGGACAGATCGGTGTCGCCCGGGGAGTACGACCGGGCGCGCACCGCGAGTTCGTCACCCGGGTTCTCCGCCGAGTACGCATCCGTGATCCGGCGCTGGGCGAGCGCGCCCAGCGGGTCCTTCGCCGGATCGTCGGGGGCGCCCTCGGGCCACCAGACCACGACCGGGGCGTCCGGCAGCAGCAGCGGCAGGACCACCGACTGGGCGTGGTTGGCCAGCTCGCCGTGGAGACGCAGGACGACGGTCTCGCCGGTGCCCGCGTCGGAGCCGACCCGCACCTCGGCGTCGAGCCGGGCGTCCCGGCGGCTGCGCGGCGAGCGGCTGACCCGCTTGATCACCGCGATGATCCGAGAGGGGTGTTCGCGCGAGGCGTCGCCGGCCGACTTGAGGGCGTCGTACGCGTTCTCCTCGTCGGTGACGATGACCAGGGTCAGCACCATGCCGATGGCCGGGGTGCCGAGGGCACGGCGGGCCGACACCAGCGCCTGGTTGATCTTGCTGGAAGTGGTTTCCGTGAGATCGATCTTCATGGCCGGCGCCAGCTCCGTCCGTCTCGTGCAAGCATCTCGTCCGCCTCGGCCGGGCCCCAGGTGCCCGCCTGGTACTGCGCGGGCTTGCCGTGCTTGTCCCAGTACTCCTCGATCGGGTCGAGGATGTTCCAGGAGAGTTCGACCTCCTGGTGCCGCGGGAAGAGGTTGGCGTCACCGAGCAGCACATCGAGGATGAGCCGCTCGTACGCCTCCGGGCTGGACTCCGTGAAGGACTCGCCGTACGCGAAGTCCATCGTGACGTCCCGGACCTCCATCGAGGTGCCCGGCACCTTGGAGCCGAACCGCACGGTCACTCCCTCGTCCGGCTGGACCCGGATGACCAGGGCGTTGCCGCCCAGCTCCTTGGTGGCGCCGGATTCGAAGGGGAGATACGGGGCGCGCTTGAACACGACCGCGATCTCCGTGACCCGGCGGCCGAGCCGCTTGCCGGTACGGAGGTAGAACGGTACGCCCGCCCAGCGGCGGTTGTTGATCGTCAGCTTGATCGCGGCGTAGGTGTCGGTCTTCGACTTGGGGTCGATGCCGTCCTCTTCGAGGTAGCCGGGGACTTCCTCGCCGCCCTGCCAGGCGTGCGCGTACTGACCGCGCACGGTGTGCTTGCCGAGGTCCTCCGGCAGCTCCACCGCCGTGAGCACCTTGAGCTTCTCGGCGACCAGGGCCTTCGGGTGGAAGGAGCCGGGCTCCTCCATCGCGGTCAGCGCCAGCAGCTGGAGCAGGTGGTTCTGGATGACGTCACGAGCGGCGCCGATGCCGTCGTAGTAGCCGGCCCGGCCGCCGATGCCGATGTCCTCGGCCATCGTGATCTGGACGTGGTCGACGTAACTCCGGTTCCAGATCGGTTCGAACATCGTGTTGGCGAACCGCAGCGCCAGGATGTTCTGGACCGTCTCCTTGCCCAGGTAGTGGTCGATCCGGAAGACCTCGTTGGGCGGGAAGACGTCGTGCACGATCTGGTTGAGCTCCTGCGCGCTCTTCAGGTCGTGGCCGAAGGGCTTCTCGATGACGGCACGCCGCCAGGAGCCCTCCTTCTGGTCGGCGAGCCCGTGCTTCTTGAGCTGCTGGACGACCTTGGGGAAGAACTTCGGCGGCACGGACAGGTAGAAGGCGAAGTTGCCTCCCGTGCCCTGTTCCTTGTCGAGTTCCTGGATCGTGGCCTTCAGTGTCTCGAAGGCCTCGTCGTCGTCGAAGTTGCCCTGGACGAAGCGCATCCCCTGGATGAGCTGCTGCCAGACCTCTTCGCGGAACGGCGTACGGGCGTGCTGCTTGACGGCGTCGTGGACCTCCTGTGCGAAGTCCTCGTCGTGCCACTCGCGGCGCGCGAAACCGATGAGGGAGAAGCCCGGCGGCAGCAGGCCGCGATTGGCCAGGTCGTAGACGGCGGGCATCAGCTTTTTACGGGACAAATCGCCCGTGACGCCAAAGATCACCAGGCCCGACGGTCCCGCGATGCGCGGGAGCCGTCGGTCCTGGGGGTCACGAAGCGGGTTGGCTCCGGGAACACCAGACAAGGTGGTCAGCCCTCCGAAGGGGCGAGGCGCTTGAGCTCCGCCTCGGTCGAGTTGAGCAGGTCGATCCAGGACGCCTCGAACTTCTCGACGCCCTCGTCCTCGAGAAGCTGGACGACATCGTCGTAGGAGATCCCGAGCTTCGCGACGGCGTCGAGCTCGGCACGTGCCTGCTCGTAGGTGCCGGCGATGGTGTTGCCCGTGATCTGCCCGTGGTCCGCCGTGGCGTCCAGGGTGGCCTCGGGCATGGTGTTCACCGTGCCGGGGGCGACCAGGTCGTCGACGTACAGGGTGTCCTTGTACGCGGGGTCCTTGACACCGGTCGAGGCCCACAGCGGACGCTGCTTGTTGGCGTGCGCCTTGTCCAGGGCGGCCCAGCGGTCCGACGAGAAGACCTCCTCGAAAGCCTGGTAGGCGAGCCGGGCGTTGGCGAGAGCTGCCTTGCCCTTGAGCGCCTTGGCCTCCGGGGTGCCGACCGCGTCGAGCCGCTTGTCGATCTCGGAGTCCACGCGGGACACGAAGAACGAAGCCACCGAGTGGATCTTGGAGAGGTCCAGGCCCGCGGCCTTCGCCTTCTCCAGGCCCGCCAGGTAGGCGTCCATGACCTCGCGGTAGCGCTCCAGCGAGAAGATCAGCGTGACATTGACGCTGATGCCCTTGCCGATGACCTCGGTGATCGCCGGGAGACCGGCCTTCGTCGCCGGGATCTTGATGAGCGTGTTGGGCCGGTCCACCAGCCAGGCCAGCTGCTTGGCCTCGGCGACCGTGGCATCGGTGTGGTGGGCCAGGCGCGGGTCGACCTCGATGGAGACCCGGCCGTCCTGGCCGTCCGTGGCGTCGAAGACAGGACGCAGGATGTCCGCGGCGTCCCGTACATCGGCCGTCGTGATCATGCGGATGGCCTCGTCGACGGTGACCTTGCGGGTGGCGAGGTCGGTGAGCTGCTGCTCGTAACCGTCGCCGTGCGAGATCGCCTTCTGGAAGATCGACGGGTTGGTGGTGACGCCCACGATGTGCTGCTCGTCGATCAGCTCGGCAAGGTTGCCCGAGGTGATCCGCTTGCGCGACAGGTCATCGAGCCAGATCGCCACGCCCTCGTCGGAGAGGCGCTTGAGTGCGTCTGTCATGAGAATTGCATCTCCTACTAGTCGTATAACGGCGTCAGCGTGTGGCGGCGGCGAGAGATTCCCGCGCGGCGGCGGCGACGCGCTCGCCCGTGAAGCCGAACTCGCGGAAGAGGACCTTGGCGTCGGCGGAAGCACCGAAGTGCTCCAGCGAGACGATCCGGCCGGCGTCTCCGACGTACCGGTGCCAGGTCAGACCGATACCGGCCTCGACCGCGACCCGGGCCTTCACGGACGGCGGCAGAACACTGTCCTTGTAAGCCTGGTCCTGCTCCTCGAACCACTCGACCGACGGCATCGAGACCACACGGGTCGGGATACCGGCGGCCTGCAGCTCCTCGCGCGCCTCGACGGCGAGGTGCACCTCGGAGCCCGTACCGATCAGGAGGACCTGGGGCGGCGTGTTCTGCCCTTCGGGCCCTTCGGCCTCGAAGAGCACGTAGCCGCCCTTGGCCGCGTCCTCGTTCGCCTCGTAGGTCGGCACGCCCTGGCGGGTCAGCGCCAGACCGTGCGGGGCTCCCTTGCCGAACACCTTGGTGTGGCGGCGCAGGATCTCGCGCCAGGCGATAGAGGTCTCGTTGGCGTCGGCCGGGCGGACGATGTTCAGACCCGGGATGGCGCGCAGCGAGGCCAGGTGCTCCACCGGCTGGTGGGTCGGGCCGTCCTCGCCGAGACCGATCGAGTCGTGCGTCCACACGTGGGTCACCGGCAGGTGCATCAGCGCGGACAGGCGCACGGCGTTGCGCATGTAGTCGGAGAAGACCAGGAAAGTGCCGCCGTAGATGCGCGTGTTGCCGTGCAGCGCGATGCCGTTCATGGCCGCGGCCATGGCGTGCTCGCGGATACCGAAGTGGATCGTGCGGCCGTACGGGTCCGCGCCGGGCAGCGGGTTGCCCGTCGGGAGGAACGACGACGTCTTGTCGATCGTGGTGTTGTTCGAGCCCGCGAGGTCGGCGGAGCCGCCCCAGAGCTCGGGGATGACCTCGCCGAGCTGCTGGAGCACCTTGCCGGAGGCGGCGCGGGTGGCGACGCTCTTGCCCGGCTCGAAGACCGGAAGCTTGTCCTCCCAGCCCGTGGGCAGCTCGCCCGCGGAGATCCGGTCGAACTCGGCGGCGCGCTCAGGGTTGGCGGTGCGCCAGGCGGCGAACGCCTTCTCCCATTCGGCCTTGGCCTCGCGGCCGCGGTCCAGCGCCTCACGGGTGTGGGAGATGACCTCGTCGGAAACCTCGAAGGACTTCTCCGGGTCGAAGCCGAGGACCTTCTTCGTCGCGGCGACCTCTTCGTCACCGAGCGCAGATCCGTGCGAGGCCTCGGTGTTCTGGGCGTTCGGGGCGGGCCAGGCGATGATCGAGCGGGCCGCGATGAACGACGGGCGCTCGGTCTCGGCCTTGGCGGCCTGCAGCGCCTTGTACAGACCCGCCGGGTCCAGGTCGCCGCTGGGCAGCTGGTCGACGCGCTGGACGTGCCAGCCGTACGCCTCGTACCGCTTCAGGGTGTCCTCGGAGACCGCGGTCTCCGTGTCGCCCTCGATGGAGATGTGGTTGTCGTCCCACAGCAGGACCAGGTTGCCGAGCTTCTGGTGCCCGGCCAGCGAGGACGCCTCCGCGGAGATGCCCTCCTGGAGGCAGCCGTCGCCGGCGATGACCCAGACCATGTGGTCGAACGGGGAGGTGCCGGGGGCCGCCTCCGGGTCGAACAGGCCACGCTCGTAGCGGGCGGCCATTGCCATGCCCACCGCGTTGGCGACGCCCTGGCCCAGCGGCCCCGTGGTCGTCTCGACGCCGGTGGTGTGGCCGTACTCCGGGTGACCGGGGGTCTTCGAGCCCCAGGTGCGGAAAGCCTTGAGGTCATCGAGCTCCAGGCCGTAGCCGGCCAGGTAGAGCTGGATGTAGAGGGTCAGGCTGCTGTGACCCGCAGAGAGCACGAACCGGTCGCGACCGGTCCACTCCGCGTCGGCGGGGTCGTGCCGCATCACCTTCTGGAAGAGGGTGTACGCGGCGGGAGCCAGGCTCATCGCCGTGCCCGGGTGGCCGTTTCCGACCTTCTGTACGGCGTCGGCGGCAAGGACGCGGACAGTGTCCACGGCCCGCTGGTCCAATTCGGTCCACTGGAGGTCTGTGGTGGTCGGCTTGGTGCTCACCCTGAGTCAGGGCTCCTCTCCACTGTTGTAAACCGGTGACTGTGACCGCACCGGGCGTTGTCGAGCCTACCCCCGTCGGAACGAGCATTTTCCGGCTGCTTTCCAGGGTGCAGGCGGCCCGCGGAGTTCGCCTCCCGTATGAGCGCAACGGCTCACTTATGCGCTACTCCGATGAGCGCGTGCCCCCACCTATGGGCCCTTCGATGAGCGCTTCCGGCTGCGCCCGGGCCCTCCGGCGAGCGCATCCCCCCACCTCTGTGCCACCCCGGTGAGCGAGGCCCCTCATACGCCACTCCAATGAGCGTGTCCCCTTACTTCTGCGCCGCTTCAACACGACCCACCCCCGCGAAGGGCGGCCTGTCCCCAACGTCTACAGTGGTCTGGTTCGCGCAAGTCTTTACCGGGCCTTCACGCCCGGAGCTTGCTGGGATTTCTCTGTCAGGGGTGTGCGTGACGGCCGTCGAGTCCCGACCCGCAGGGGTCGCCTTGACTCCCAGCCCAGGGGGCCATCGCCCGTTCGGGGCCCGTGTCAAGGCATTCGTGGCGTTGACCAAGCCTCGGATCATCGAGCTGTTGCTGATCACCACTGTTCCGGTGATGTTCCTGGCCGCTCAGGGTGTACCCGATCTGTGGCTCGTTCTCACCACCACCATCGGGGGATATCTCTCCGCGGGCGGTGCCAATGCACTGAACATGTACATCGACCGCGACATCGACGCGTTGATGGACCGTACGTCGCAGCGTCCGCTGGTCACCGGCATGGTGAGCCCGCGTGAGTGCCTGGCCTTCGGGTTCGCCCTCGCGGTGATCTCCACGCTCTGGTTCGGACTGCTCGTCAACTGGCTGTCGGCCGCGCTCGCACTCGGTGCGCTGCTGTTCTACGTCGTCGGATACACGCTGCTGCTGAAGCGCCGCACCTCGCAGAACATCGTCTGGGGTGGCATCGCGGGCTGCATGCCGGTCCTCATCGGCTGGTCCGCCGTGACCAACTCGATGTCCTGGGCAGCGGTCATCCTCTTTGCCGTGATGTTCTTCTGGACGCCGCCGCACTACTGGCCGCTGTCCATGAAGGTGAAGGACGACTACGCCCGGGTGGGCGTCCCGATGCTCCCGGTCATCGCCTCCAACCGGGTGGTGGCCCGCCAGATCGTCATCTACAGCTGGGTGATGGTCGCCGTCTCACTGCTGCTGACCCCGCTCGGCTACACCGGCTGGTTCTACACGGCGGTGGCGCTGCTGACCGGCGGATTCTGGCTCTGGGAGGCGCACGGTCTGCTCAACCGGGCCAAGGCCGGGGTGACCGGCGGGAAGCTCAAGGAGATGCGGCTGTTCCACTGGTCGATCACCTATGTCTCGCTGCTCTTCGTCGCCGTGGCGGTCGACCCCTTTCTGAGGTAGTCCCGCTTCATCGATTCCTGCCGACGGGCGGGGTACGTGGTCCATGCCACGTGCCCCGCCCGTCGCCAGTCGATCTACCCATCGGTAGCATCCTGAGCATGGCAGAGACCCAGGTTGAGAGCGGCAAGCAGGCGGCCCGCGCGGAGCGCAGGGCGGCGAAGCTCGCCAAGCAGATCGGCGCCTTCTCCAAGGCACACGGCGGTGCGGAGGGACAGCTCGCCTACATCGGGCAGATGGGCACTCGCATCGTTCTCGTGGGCGAGGACGGCGGCTGGGGCGATCTGGTCGCCCCGTCGTACGCGATCGCCGAGAGCGCCACTCAGAAGGCCGGCATCACGATGCACGAGTCCTTCGACGGGGAGTTCGCCGCGAAGGTCCACACCGGCCCGTACGAGTGGACGCGGATGGCCGGCATTCAGCTGGGCGGCCCCTCCAACAAGGCCTGACCGAACGGACCCTCATACGTCGATCGCCGGACGGGCCTGGGAATTCAGGCCCGTCCGGCGATCGACGTATGAGGGCGGCCATCGGGCGCCCGGGGCTCTCCCGCGCTCAGCGAGCCGCGGCGGGCTCCGGCTGCTCGGCAGCAGGACCGGGCACCGCGGCGCCGGCCATCGGGCGCTCACGCAGCGACAGCAGCACCCGCACGACCGCGATCCACACCAGGCACGAGCCGAACATGTGCAGGCCGACGAGGATCTCCGGGGTGTCCGTGAAGTACTGGACGTAACCGATCACGCCCTGCCCCAGCAGCACCAGGAAGAGATCACGGGCGCGGTGGAGCGGACCGACCGGCGCGTCCACGGCCTTCAGCACGAACCAGAGAGCGACGGTCAGCGCCACCACGGCCCAGGCCAGATCGGCGTGCAGCTGCGTGATCATCTTCCAGTCGATCGGAATGCGGTGGACGTCGCTGGAGTCACCCGCGTGCCGTCCGGCGCCCGTGACGACCGTGCCGACCGCGATCAGTAGCCCCGCCACGACCACGAGCAGCCAGGTCAGCTGGGACACCGCCTTGCCCACCAGCGGACGGGGCGCCGCGTCGCCCTCACGGACCCGCTGCCAGGTCACCAGCGCGACGGTGAGCAGCGCCGTGGTGAGCAGGAAGTGCGCCGCGACGGTGTACGGGTTGAGGCCGACCAGCACCACGATGCCGCCGAGCACCGCGTTGCCCATAACGACCCAGAACTGCACCCAGCCGAGCCGGGTGAGGCTGTGCCGCCAGGGTTTCGCGGACCGGGCGGCGATGATCGCCCACCCGACCGCCGCGCACAGGACGTACGTCAGCATCCGGTTGCCGAACTCGATGGCGCCGTGCAAGCCCATCTCGCTCGTCGCCGTCAGGCTCTCGTCGGTGCATTTGGGCCAGGTCGGGCAGCCGAGGCCGGAACCGGTCAGGCGTACCGCGCCGCCGGTCATGACGATCACCACGGCCATCACGACGGCCGACATGGCGGCACGGCGCACCGTGCGGGGGGACGGAGTCCATCGCTCGGCGATGTAGAGGAGCGGGTTCCGCGCGGCTTGAGCGACTTCGGCTCGGGTCAGCTTGGGCACGCGCACCATCGTAGGCGGCGGCTTGTGCAAGCTTTCACGAGGGGGACGAGTTACCTCGAATCGTCGACGGAGCGCGTCCGACGGCTCACTCCCAGCGGAAGAACTTCGCCGCCGCGCCCAGCCCGAGCACCGCCCACACCACGAGGACGCCGAGGTCGCTCCACGGCATCGACGCGCCGTGCTGGAGCACATCCCGCAGTCCGTCCGACAGCGCCGCGATCGGCAGCAGCCCCAGCACCGACTGCACCGCGTCCGGGAACTTGTCCAGCGGCACGATCACCCCGCCGCCGACCAGCAGCAGCAGAAAGACCAGATTGGCCGCGGCGAGCGTCGCCTCCGCCTTCAGCGTCCCGGCCATCAGCAGCCCGAGCCCGGAGAAGGCCGCGGTGCCGAGCACGAGCAGCATCAGGACGGCGAAGGGGTTGCCGTGCGGCGACCAGCCGAGCGCGAACGCGATCACCGTGAGCAGGACCACCTGCAGCACCTCGGTGACCAGTACCGCAAGCGTCTTGGCGGTCATCAGCGCCCAGCGGGGCAGCGGCGAGGCACCGAGCCGCTTGAGCACCCCGTACCGCCGCTCGAAACCGGTGGCGATGGCCTGGCCCGTGAAGGCCGTGGACATCACGGCGAGCGCGAGAATGCCAGGCGTCAGGAAATCGACGGACCTGCCCGCCCCCGTGTCCACGATGTCGACCGCACTGAACAGCACCAGCAGCAGCGTCGGGATGATCACGGTCAGCAGCAGCTGCTCGCCGTTGCGCAGCAGCATCCGTGTCTCCAGCGCGGTCTGCGCGGTGATCATGCGGGACAGCGGAGCGGCGCCCGCCTGCGGGATGTACGTACCGGCGCTCATGCGCGCAGCTCCTTGCCGGTCAGTTCCAGGAAGACGTCCTCCAGGGTGCGACGCTCCACGGAGATGCCGGACGGCATCACTCCGTGCTGCGCGCACCAGGAGGTGACGGTGGCCAGCAGCTGCGGGCCGACGTCGCCGGTGATGCGGTACGTGCCGGAAGTGAGCTCGGCCGCTTCCGTGCCGTCGGGCAGTGCCTTCAGGAGGGAGCCGAGGTCGAGACCGGGGCGGCCGGTGAAGCGCAGGGTGTTCTCGGCGCCGCCGCGGCAGAGCGTCTCGGGGCTGCCCTGGGCGATGACCTTGCCCGCGTCGATGACGGCGACGTCGTCGGCGAGCTCTTCGGCCTCGTCCATGAAGTGCGTGGTGAGGATGACCGACACGCCGTCGGCCCGCAGCTCCCGTACGAGATCCCAGGTGGAGCGGCGGGCCTGTGGGTCCAGGCCGGCGGTCGGCTCGTCCAGGAAGACCAGTTCGGGGCGGCCGACGACGGCCATCGCCAGGGCGAGCCGCTGCTGCTGGCCGCCGGAGAGCCGGCGGTAGGTAGTACGGCCGCAGCTGCCGAGGCCGAGGCGTTCGATCAGGGCGTCGACATTCAGCGGATCGGCGTGGAGTTTCGCCATGTGGCGGAGCATCTCGTCGGCGCGTGCACCGGAGTAGACGCCGCCCGACTGGAGCATCACGCCGATCCGGGGGCGGAGCTTCGCGGCGTCGGCGACCGGGTCGAGGCCGAGGACCCGTACCGTCCCGTCATCCGGGCGGCGGTAGCCCTCGCAGGTTTCTATGGTGGTGGTCTTGCCGGCGCCGTTGGGGCCGAGGACGGCGGTGACCGCACCGGTGCGTACACACAGGTCGAGGCCGTCCACAGCGGTCTTGGGGCCGTACCGCTTCACCAGGTTCCTGACCTGTACGACGGGCTCGCTCTTCATGGCCGGTAAGTCTAGGCAGGGGCGGGAAGGGCCCGTCTCCCGGGGCCGAATTAGGTAACCCTAAGTGATGGACGGCACCGTAGATCGTTTCGGACCGCGGTTGTCAGGGCCCGATGAATTACGCAACAATGGCGTTGTGAAATACGGCGAGGCCAAGCGGGAGTCACCGCAGGAGGAACTCGCGACCGGCGAGCGCTCGACGCGCAACCGGGTCGCGCGCTCCATCCTGGACCACGGCCCGTCCACCGTTGCCGAGCTCGCGAAGCGCTTGGGCCTCACCCAGGCCGCGGTCCGCCGCCATCTCGACGCCCTCGTCTCCGACGGCGTCGTCGAAGCCCGCGAACAGCGGGTGTACGGGGCGCGGACCCGTGGCCGCCCGGCCAAGGCGTTCGCCCTCACCGACTGCGGACGGGACGCCTTCGACCAGTCCTACGACAAGCTCGCCGCGGACGCGCTGCGCTGGATCGCCGAGACCTCGGGCGACGAAGCGGTCGTCGCTTTCGCCCGGGCCAGGATCGCGGCCCAGTCCGAGGCGTACCGCACGGCGATCGAGGCCGCGGATCCCGCGGCGCGCACCGAGGCGCTGGCCAAGGCCTTGTCGGCCGACGGGTACGCTGCTACGGCGCGAAGCGCGCCCGGCCCGCAGCGGGGCGAGCAGCTGTGCCAGCACCACTGCCCGGTCGCTCATGTCGCCGAGCAGTATCCGCAGCTGTGCGAGGCGGAGACGGAGTTCTTCTCCAGCCTCCTCGGGACGCATGTGCAGCGTCTGGCCACCATCGCCCACGGCGACGGTGTGTGTACGACGTACATTCCGCGCAGCGGCCACTCAGCACCACAGACCACCAATTCAGCATCTGCAAGCACGGCCGGGAGGAACCCCGCATGACGCTCCCTACGGAGACTGCCCACCCTGAGCTCGAGGGTCTGGGTACGTACGAATTCGGCTGGGCCGACTCCGACGCGGCAGGCGCCGCAGCCAAGCGCGGGCTCTCCGAGGATGTCGTCCGCGACATCTCGGCGAAGAAGAACGAGCCCGAGTGGATGCTGAAGCTGCGCCTCAAGGGCCTCAGGCTGTTCGACAAGAAGCCCATGCCGAACTGGGGCTCCGACCTGTCGGGCATCGACTTCGACAACATCAAGTACTTCGTGCGGTCCACGGAGAAGCAGGCGGAGTCCTGGGAGGACCTGCCCGAGGACATCAAGAACACCTACGACAAGCTCGGCATCCCGGAGGCGGAGAAGCAGCGCCTGGTCGCCGGTGTCGCCGCGCAGTACGAGTCCGAGGTCGTCTACCACCAGATCCGTGAGGACCTGGAGGAGCAGGGCGTCATCTTCCTCGACACCGACACCGCGCTGAAGGAGCACCCGGAGCTCTTCAAGGAGTACTTCGGCACCGTCATCCCGGTCGGCGACAACAAGTTCGCCTCGCTGAACTCGGCCGTGTGGTCCGGTGGCTCGTTCATCTACGTGCCCAAGGGCGTCCGCGTCGACATCCCGCTGCAGGCCTACTTCCGTATCAACACGGAGAACATGGGCCAGTTCGAGCGGACGCTGATCATCGTCGACGAGGACGCCTACGTCCACTACGTCGAGGGCTGCACCGCGCCGATCTACTCCTCCGACTCGCTGCACTCCGCGGTCGTCGAGATCATCGTGAAGAAGGGCGGCCGCTGCCGCTACACGACGATCCAGAACTGGTCGAACAACGTCTACAACCTGGTCACCAAGCGCGCTGTGGCCTACGAGGGCGCGACCATGGAGTGGGTCGACGGCAACATCGGCTCCAAGGTCACCATGAAGTACCCGGCCGTCTACCTGATGGGCGAGCACGCCAAGGGCGAGACCCTGTCCATCGCCTTCGCGGGCGAGGGCCAGCACCAGGACGCCGGCGCCAAGATGGTCCACATGGCGCCGAACACCTCCTCCAACATCGTCTCCAAGTCGGTGGCGCGAGGCGGCGGCCGTACCTCCTACCGCGGCCTGATCGAGATCGGTGAGGGCGCGCCGGGTGCGAAGTCCAACGTCCTCTGTGACGCACTGCTGGTCGACACGATCTCGCGCTCCGACACCTACCCGTACGTCGACGTCCGCGAGGACGACGTGTCGATGGGGCACGAGGCGACCGTCTCCAAGGTCTCCGAGGACCAGCTCTTCTACCTGATGAGCCGCGGTCTGACGGAGTTCGAGGCGATGGCGATGATCGTGCGCGGCTTCGTCGAGCCGATCGCGAAGGAGCTGCCGATGGAGTACGCCCTCGAGCTCAACCGGTTGATCGAGCTGCAGATGGAGGGCTCGGTCGGCTAACAGGGCCTAGCACAGCCTGACGACCGAATCCCCCGACTTTTGACAGAGAAAGCGAGCACTACGACAGCCATGGCTGAGGCTCAGAACATTCCGGCGGGGTCCACCACCACCGGGTCCATCGCGGTGGCCGCCGAGTCGACCGTCGCCACGCGCATGAGCGCGCCCCCGTCCTTCGACGTCGCGGACTTCCCGGTCCCGCACGGCCGTGAGGAGGAGTGGCGGTTCACGCCGCTGGAGCGGCTGCGCGGGCTGCACGACGGCACGGCCGTTGCCACCGGTGGCGCCGTCAAGGTCGCCGTGGAGGCCCCCGAGGGCGTCACGGTCGAGACCGTCGGCCGCGACGACGCCCGGCTCGGGAAGGCCGGCACCCCGGTGGACCGCGTCGCCGCCCAGGCGTACACGTCCTTCGAGCAGGCTTCCGTCGTCACGGTCGCCAAGGAGGCCGTGCTCACCGAGCCGATCCGCATCGCGGTGCACGGCGAGGGCGGCGTGGCCTACGGCCACCAGGTCGTCGAGCTGGGTGCCTTCGCCGAGGCCGTCGTCGTCATCGACCACACCGGTGACGCGGTGCTCGCCGCCAACGTGGACTACGTCCTCGGTGACGGCGCGAAGCTCACCGTCGTCTCCGTGCAGGACTGGGACGAGACCGCCGTCCACGTCGGCCAGCACAATGCGCTGGTCGGCCGGGACGCCTCGTTCAAGTCGATCGTCGTCACCTTCGGCGGTGACCTCGTCCGTCTCCACCCGCGCGTCAGCTACGCGGGCACCGGCGGCGAGGCCGAGCTCTTCGGCCTGTACTTCACCGACAAGGGCCAGCACCAGGAGCACCGCCTCCTGGTCGACCACAACACCCCGCACTGCAAGTCCAACGCCGCCTACAAGGGCGCGCTCCAGGGCGACGGCGCACACGCGGTGTGGATCGGTGACGTACTCATCCAGGCCAGGGCCGAGGGCACCGACACCTACGAGATGAACCGCAACCTCGTCCTCACGGACGGCGCGCGGGTCGACTCGGTGCCGAACCTGGAGATCGAGACCGGCGAGATCGTCGGCGCCGGTCACGCCTCCGCGACCGGCCGCTTCGACGACGAGCAGCTCTTCTACCTGATGTCCCGCGGCATCCCGGCCGAGGAGGCCCGTCGGCTCGTCGTGCGCGGCTTCTTCGCCGAGCTCGTCCAGCAGATCGGTCTGCCGGACGTCGAGGCGCGGCTGCTCGACAAGATCGAGACCGAGCTGAAGGCTTCCGTCTGATGGCCTTCGTCAAAGCCTGTGCGCTGAGTGAGCTGGAGGACGACACCCCGAAGCGGGTGGAGCTCGACGGCATCCCGGTGTCCGTCGTCCGTACCGAGGGCGAGGTGTTCGCGATCAACGACATCTGCTCGCACGCGAACGTCTCACTGTCCGAGGGTGAGGTCGAGGACTGCATGATCGAGTGCTGGCTGCACGGCTCCAGCTTCGACCTCCGCACCGGCAAGCCGTCCGGCCTTCCCGCGACGCGCCCCGTCCCCGTATACCCCGTCAAGATCGAAGGGGACGATGTGCTCGTCTCCGTCACCCAGGAGTCCTGAGTCACCCATGGCAACGCTTGAAATCCGCGACCTGCACGTCTCCGTCGAGGCCGACCACGCCACGAAGGAGATCCTCAAGGGCGTCGACCTGATCGTGAAGCAGGGCGAGACCCACGCCATCATGGGCCCCAACGGGTCCGGCAAGTCCACCCTTGCGTACTCCCTCGCAGGTCACCCCAAGTACACGATCACCCGTGGTTCGGTGACCCTGGACGGTGAGGACGTCCTGGAGATGACCGTCGACGAGCGCGCCCGCGCCGGTCTGTTCCTCGCGATGCAGTACCCGGTCGAGATCCCCGGTGTCTCGGTCTCCAACTTCCTGCGTACCTCCGCCACCGCCGTCCGCGGCGAGGCGCCCAAGCTGCGTACCTGGGTGAAGGAGGTCAAGGAGACGATGTCCCAGCTCCAGATGGACCCGGCGTTCGCCGAGCGCAACGTCAACGAGGGCTTCTCCGGCGGTGAGAAGAAGCGCCACGAGATCCTTCAGCTGGAGCTCCTCAAGCCGAAGGTCGCGATCCTCGACGAGACCGACTCCGGTCTGGACGTCGACGCCCTGCGCATCGTCTCCGAGGGCGTCAACCGGGTCCGCGAGACCGGCGAGGTCGGCACCCTGCTGATCACGCACTACACGCGGATCCTCCGCTACATCAAGCCCGACTTCGTGCACGTCTTCGCCAACGGCCGCATTGCCGAGTCCGGCGGCGCCGAGCTCGCCGACAAGCTGGAGAACGAGGGCTACGAGGCATATGTGAAGGGTGGCGCTTCCGCGTGACACAGCTGCCGGGCCTCCTCGACACCGAGGCGATCCGCAAGGACTTCCCCCTGCTGGATCGTACGGTCCACGACGGGAAGAAGATTGTTTACCTGGACAGTGCGGCGACCTCGCAGAAGCCGCGCCAGGTGCTCGACGCTCTCAACGAGTACTACGAGCGGCACAACGCCAATGTGCACCGCGGTGTGTACACGGTCGCGGAGGAGGCCACGGCGCTGTACGAGGGCGCCCGTGACAAGATCGCCGCGTTCATCAACGCGCCCAGCCGCAACGAGGTGATCTTCACCAAGAACGCCTCCGAGTCGCTCAACCTCGTGGCCAACATGCTCGGCTGGGCCGATGAGCCCTACCGGGTGGACCACGACACCGAGATCGTCACCACGGAGATGGAGCACCACTCCAACATCGTGCCGTGGCAGCTGCTCTCGCAGCGCACCGGCGCGAAGCTGAAGTGGTTCGGCATCACCGACGACGGCCGCCTCGACCTGTCCAACATCGACGAGATCATCACGGAGAAGACGAAGATCGTCTCCTTCACCCTGGTCTCGAACATCATGGGCACGATCAACCCGGTCGAGAAGATCATCCGCCGTGCCCAGCAGGTCGGCGCGCTGGTCTGCATCGATGCCTCGCAGGCCGCCCCGCACATGGTGCTCGACGTGCAGGCGCTGCAGGCGGACTTCGTGGCCTTCACCGGTCACAAGATGGTCGGCCCGACCGGCATCGGCGTGCTCTGGGGACGGCAGGAGCTCCTGGAGGACCTGCCGCCGTTCCTCGGTGGCGGCGAGATGATCGAGACCGTGTCGATGCACTCGTCGACGTACGCTCCCGCGCCGCACAAGTTCGAGGCCGGTACGCCTCCGATCGCCCAGGCCGTCGGCCTCGGCGCGGCCGTGGACTACCTCTCGGCGATCGGCATGGAGAAGATCTACCAGCACGAGCACGCGATCACCGAGTACGCGGTGAAGCGGCTCCTGGAGGTCCCGGACCTCAGGATCATCGGTCCTGCGACGGCCGAGGATCGCGGCGCCACGATCTCCTTCACGCTCGGTGACATCCACCCCCACGACGTGGGCCAGGTACTCGACGAGCAGGGCATCGCGGTCCGGGTCGGACACCACTGCGCACGGCCGGTCTGCCTGCGGTTCGGAATTCCTGCGACGACGCGAGCGTCGTTCTATCTGTACTCCACGCCCGCCGAGGTCGACGCCCTGGTGGACGGTCTGGAACACGTACGGAACTTTTTCGGTTAATAGGCACAGCGGCTGAGGGTTGACTGGTGAAGCTTGATTCCATGTACCAGGAAGTGATCCTGGACCACTACAAGCACCCCCACGGGCGCGGCCTGCGGGACGGCGACGCCGAGGTGCACCACGTCAACCCGACGTGCGGCGACGAGATCACTCTCCGGGTGAAGTACGACGGCGAGACCATCGCCGATGTGTCGTACGAGGGTCAGGGCTGTTCCATCAGCCAGGCCAGCGCATCCGTGCTGAACGACCTGTTGGTCGGCAAGGAGCTGGGCGAGGCGCAGAAGATCCAGGAGGCCTTCCTGGAACTGATGCAGTCGAAGGGCCAGCTGGAGCCGGACGACGCGATGGAGGAGGTACTGGAGGACGCGGTCGCGTTCGCCGGTGTCTCGAAGTACCCGGCCCGGGTCAAGTGCGCGCTACTGAGCTGGATGGCGTGGAAGGACGCGACGGCGAAAGCGCTGTCCGAAGGGAAGACGGCATGAGCGAGAACACGGTGACATCCAACGAGGGCCTGACGGCCAAGCCGGCCTCCGAGGAGGAGGTCCGCGAGGCCCTGTACGACGTCGTCGACCCCGAGCTGGGCATCGACGTCGTCAACCTGGGCCTGATCTACGGCATCCACATCGATGACGCCAACATCGCCACCCTCGACATGACCCTGACGTCCGCGGCCTGCCCGCTGACCGATGTCATCGAGGACCAGGCGAAGTCCGCGACCGACGGCATCGTCAGCGAGCTGCGGATCAACTGGGTCTGGATGCCGCCGTGGGGCCCGGACAAGATCACGGACGACGGGCGCGAGCAGCTGCGCGCGCTCGGCTTCAACGTCTGAGCCATCCGCACCACCGAACGGCCCCCGGCTTCTTCCGGGGGCCGTTCGGCGTTGTTCGTCTGCTGTACGCATGATGTGTCTTTGCTGTTGGTGCGGGAACCGCAACCTACTCCTCGACATCACGCCGACGAGAGGCACGCTGTGTTGCATCAGCTTTCGCTCCAGAACCGCCGGGCGGCCGCCGCCGCGGGCGGTGTTCTCGTGCTTGCCGCTCTGGGGGTCACCCCCCCCGCACACGCTGCGAGTTACGGAACGCCGACGATCGGGCTCTCGGTCTCCTATCTCTCCGGAGCCGTCGGTGCGACCGGTGACCCCGTGGTCACCGTCACCGTCGCGCAGAGCGGCGCCGATGTCACCGCGCTCGGTGTGGCGGCGTCCGCCAGCTCCAAGCCGTCCGTCGCCACAACCGGTGATGTGACCGTGACGGGGACCGGTGCCACCCGGCAGCTCACGGTCGCCGCGCACGCGCGCGGCTACACGGACCTCACGATCAAGGTCACCGGGCTCGGCGGCAAGACCGCCACCAGGACGCTGCACTACGCAGCGTCCGCCGCCGTGCGGAACTCCGCAGACACGCGCTACCTCACCGGGTCCTCGGACGCCTCGGCCGCCGTCGATGTCGGCGGCGGGTACGCGGTCGTGGCCGACGACGAGTCCAACGCGCTGCGGCTGTACAGCCGTTCGGCATCCGGTGCGCCCGTGAGGAGCTGGGACGTCGGCTCGGCGCTCGGAGCGGACAAGGAGATCGACATCGAGGGCGCGGCCCGGGTCGGGAACACCATCTACTGGACCGGTTCGCTCGGCAACAACAAGGACGGCGAGTACAAGTCCGACCGCAACACCGTCTTCACCACGACGGTGACCGGGTCGGGCGCCGCCACCCAGCTGACGGTCGGCGGCTCGTACAAGAAGCTCCGTGACGACCTCGTCGCCTGGGACAAGGCGAACGGCAACCGGTACGGTTTCGCCGCGGGGACGGCGGACGGTGAAGCACCCAAGCAGATCGACGGGTTCAACATCGAGGGCCTGGAGTTCGCGCCCGGCTCGACGACCACCGCGTACCTCGGCTTCCGGGCGCCCCTCGTGCCGCCGAAGGAAGGGGGCAAGGCCCTGATCGTGCCTGTCACCAACTTCGACAAGGTGGCCGGCAGCGGGGCGAAGGCGGTCATCGGTACGCCGATCGAGCTGGACCTCGGCGGGCTCAGCATCCGGGACATCCGCAAGAACGCCGCCGATCAGTATCTGATCGTGGCCGGCTCCTGGGCGGCCGACGACAACTCCGACCCGTACGCCCTCTACACATGGGACGGCGTCGCCGCACACGCGCCGGTCAAGCGGGCCGATCTGCCGACCGCCGACCCGGGCGGCTGGGAGGCCGTCGTCGACGTTCCGGACCTGACGGTTCCGGGCGCCCGGGCGCAGCTGATCACGGACGCGGGATCGGCCGATCTCTACGGGGACGGCACGGAGGCGAAGGACCTCGACCACGCCGAGTGGAAGAAGTCCCGGGCCGTCTGGTTCACCGTCGGCGGCTGACGCAACGGGCGGCTTCGCGATTCGATGTGGTGAACGGCCATGCCCGCCAGGCAGACTGGCGGGCATGGCCGTTTCCTTTTACAGCATCGTCGTCGACACCCACGATCTTCCGTCGCTCGCCCGCTTCTGGTGTCAAGTGCTCGACTGGAAGGTGCTCTTCGAGGCCGACGACGAAATCGTCATCGGCGCCGACAAGTCCGCGGTTCCCGGTATCACCTTCGTCCCCGTGCCGGAGAAGAAGACAGTCAAGAACCGGCTGCACATCGACCTCGCCCCGGACGACCAGGCCGTCGAGGTCGAGCGCGTCATCGGGCTCGGGGCACGGCGGGTGGAGATCGGGCAGGGCGCGGATGTGAGCTGGGTGGTGCTGGCGGACCCGGAGGGGAACGAGTTCTGTGTGCTGAGCCCGAAGAACTCGCTCATCGACTGAGGCCCCTGGGGGCCCTAGGGGCCGTACTGCGGCGGTACGGCTGCCGCCTCGGCGAGGACCGGGCCCAGGTTCTCCGTACGCATGCGCCGGTCGACGTAGAGGAGTCCGGTCACCAGCTGCGGGAACGTTGCCGAGACGAGCTGACCGATCAGCTGTCCCAGCAGGAGGATCACCACATAGCCGCTCATCGCGAAGACGATCGACGCGGGGTTCGGGTCGTCGTCCAGGGTCGAGCCCCCGATGATCCCGGAGAACATGCCGAGGAACGAGAACGGGATCTGGATGACGTAGTTCGCCACCGCCGCCATGGCGAAGGCCAGCAGGCTGATCCCGAAGATCCGCCACCAGTCGCCGCGCACCAGCTGCGACGAGCGGCGCAGTGCCGCCACAGGGCGCTGCCCCTCGAAGACCACGGCCGAGGGGGCCAGGCTGAATTTAACCCAGAGCCAGGCCGCCACGGGCGCGGTGGCCAGGGCGCCCAGGAAACCGAGCGAGGTCCACACCACGGCGCCGGCCCCGTCCGCCAGTGTGATCGCGCCGATCATGAGGGCGAGGAAGCCGATCAACGCCAGCACCACCGGGATCATCGCGATCAGGGCCGTCAGGATCACCGTTCCGATCAACGCCGGCACGCGGGCCCAGGCCCGGCGCCAGATGACGGAGAAGGTGGTCGGCCTGCCCAGTACTGCCTCCTGCAGGACCGCGGGAACGGCCGCGTACATCATGGCTGTGCTGATCATGAGTGCCGCCATGGCGACCAGCCAGACGGCGCCGAGGGCGATCAGTACCGGTGTGAGGTCCGTCGACGACGGGTCCTCCTCGGCGCTGAGCGAGATGAGCCGGCGCAGATGGTCACTGACCGCGGAGTACGCGATCAGGGCCGCCGCCCCCGCGACGATCAGCGCCCCGCCGTACACGGCCACACCGATGCCGAACAGCTGCTTCCAGTAGCGCCCCATCGCGCTGAAGGCGCCGCCGAGTATGTCCCCGAGCTTCAGGGGTGCCAGCGGTATCACTCCGGGCTTCGGCGGCGGCATCCAGCCGCCCCACCCCGGTGGCCCTCCGTACGGTGCTCCGCCGTACGGCGGACCGCCGCCCCACCCTGCGTCCTGCGCCACTGCTGCTCCGTTGTGTTGTCGTCCTGTGTGCTGGTCGGGACACCGTAGCGTCCCGGATGGCGCAAAGCTGCCGTACTGTGGTGCGAACAGCGATGCGTACACTCGTACACATGGGATATGGACTGCTCGCCGCGGCGATCGCGGCGGAAGTGGCCGGCACGACGGCCATGAAATACAGCGAGGGCTTCACCCGGCTCTGGCCCTCGCTCATCACCGTCGCGGGCTATCTCATAGCCTTCACGCTGCTCGCCCAGACGTTGAAGACGCTGTCGATGGGCACCGCCTATGCCATCTGGGCCGGGATCGGGACCGCTGCGGTCGCCGCCATCGGCATCCTCTTCATGGGGGAGTCCGGCAATCCGGTCAAGCTGGCGGGCATAGCGCTGGTCATCGCCGGAGTGGTGGTGCTGAATCTGGGAGGGGCCCACTGATGACACGCCGTTACGACCCCGAGCGGCGCGGCCGCATCATCGATGCCGCGATCCGGGTGGTCGGCGCCAAGGGCATCGCGGGGCTCAGTCACCGCTCCGTCGCGGCCGAGGCCGATGTGCCGCTCGGTTCGACGACGTATCACTTCGCCTCGCTGGACGAGCTGTTGATCGCGGCCCTGCGCCGGTCGAACGAGAACTTCGCCGAGGTCATGCGGGAGTGCGGGGCCCTGGCCGACCCGGCCTCCGACCTCGCCGGGGAACTGGCCGGGCTGCTGGGGGATTACTTCTCCGGTGGGCGCGGGCGGGCCGAGCTGGAGTACGAGCTGTACCTCGCCGCGCTCCGCAGACCCGCGTTGCGGCCCGTCGCCGCCGAATGGACCGACGGCACGGCCGAGTTGCTGTCCCGGCGGACCGATCCGGCCACGGCGAGGGCGCTGATCGCGCTCATGGACGGGATCTGTCTGCAGGTGCTGCTCACCGGCGGGGAGTACGACGAGGCGTATGCGCGGGAGATGCTGGGGCGCGTCGCCGGCTGATGGCCCCGCCCTCAAGTGCCCCTCACTCGCCGGCCGGGCCTGCCCTTCGGATCGCCGTCAGCGCCGCCTGCACGCTCGCCTCGATGTCCGTGATCGGGTACAACGCCTCGCGGATCGTCCGGTCCCCGTCCACCACCAGCGTCAGCCGCTTCAGTCGGCTGGTCCCCGCCGCACGGAACGTCGGCAGCCGCAGCGCCGCCGTCAGCTCCAGCTCCGCGTCGGACAGCAGCGGGAAACGCAGCCGCTCCGCGTCCGCGAACGCCCGCTGCTCGTCCGGACGTTGGGTGGACACTCCGTGCACGGTCGCGCCCGCAGCCGTGAACTCGGCCAACTGGTCGCGATACGTGCAGGATTCGAGGGTGCAGCCGCTCGCCCCCGGGATCTCGGACCAGCCCGGCGGATAGGCGTCCCGGCGGGCGTGGGCGCTGGGGAAGCAGTACAGGACGGTGTACGGGGTGTCGGCGACCGGGTCGCGCAACACGCCGTCGTAGTCCAGCAGTCGCAGCTCGGGCAGACGCGTGCCCACCAGGGCGTGCACTCGGGCCGCCTCCTTCGACGCCTCCGTGGCCGTTGCCATCATCTCCCCGTCTCCCATCACCCAGGTGTCGCCCCAGTCCTGGAGCGCGATCAGTACGGGCAGCAGTGCGCGTCCACGCCGGGTGAGCCGGTACTCGTACCGGGGTGGCCGGTCCTGGTACGGCTCCCGGGACAGCACTCCCGCGTCGACCAGCAGTCGCAGCCGCTCGGTCAGCACCTTGCGGGACACGCCCAGCTCCTCCTGGAGGGCGTCGAAACGGTGCACCCCGCGCGCCGTGTCCCGCACGATCAGCAGGGTCCACCAGTCGCCGACGACATCGAGCGCCTGGGCGATCGCGCAGTCGGCGTCGGCCAGGCTGGTGCGCTGGGGCATGGGCTCCTCCTCCGCCGGTCTCCTGCGGCCTCTCTTGCCTGATTGACCTGTAGGAAAGCATGATGCCATAGTCCGTTCCCAAAAGAGACTCGCTTGGGAGGGTGTTGCGGATGAGGTTCTTCGGGATCGTGCGGGACGTGCCGCGCACGGTACGGCTGCTGGCCTTCGGTTCCTTTCTCAACGGAGTCGTCAGCTTCACCTTCGTCTATCTCTTCATCTATCTGACCGGCCCGCGCGGACTGACCGTCCCGCAGGCCGGAGTGATCGCGGGTGTCGGCGGCATCGGCCTGGTCGCGGGGAACTTCACCGGCGGCTGGTTCGGCGACCACTGCGGCCACCGCCGGATGCTCCTGACCGGTTCGCTGGTGAGCGGGACGGCGCTCGCCACCCTGCCGGTCCTGCCGGTCGCGGTGATGTACGGCGTGCTGCCGCTCGCGCAGTACGCGGCAGGTGTCGTACGCGCAGCCAACGCCGCACTCGTCGCCGTCTCCGTCCCCGAGGGCAGCCGGCGTCAGAGCTTCGCCCTCGTGCGGGCCGGGAGCAACGCGGCGTTCGCCGTCGGCCCGCCGCTCGGCGCGCTGATCGCCGCCCACTTCTCGTACGACTGGCTGTTCGTCGCCGACGGCCTCGGGACACTGCTCTTCGCCGGATACGCGTCGACGGTGCTTCCGGCGCACGGCACCGCGCACAACCGGCCGGTGCGCGAGCCCGGTGCACCCGGACTCCGGCGGGAGCTGCGGGCCAGGCCGGCGGTGCTGGTCCTGCTCGCCGCGATCCTCTGCGTCGACCTCGTCTACCGGCAGCAGTACTCGACGCTGCCCGTCTTCCTGTCCGACCACGGTCACAGCGCCCAGTTCTACGGCTGGCTGCTCTCCATCAACGGCGGTCTCATCCTGCTGCTGGAACTCCCCGCGGCGCACGCGCTGCGCCGACGCGCTCCGCTGGGCATCGTGGGCACCGGGCTGCTGCTCGTGGGGCTGGGATACGCGGTGCTGATCCCGGGGGCCGGGGCGCTGTTCGCCGTCACCATGATGGCTTCGCTGACCGCGGGTGAGATCCTCTACAAGACCACCGCGACGGCGTACGTCGCCGACCAGGCTCCCGCCCATGCGCAGGGCCGCTTCCAGAGCCTGTACGCGGGCGCCTCCATCAGCGGCCAGGTGCTGGCGCCGCCGCTCGGCGGGGCCCTCTACGCCGCCGCGCCGGGACTGCTCTGGCCGGCCTGCGCGGTACTGGCGGGTGGTGCGGGGGTGGCGGTGCTGGCGGTGCGGCGGCCGCGCGGGCCGGTGCGCGAGGAAGCTCCCGGACCGGCACCCGAACGGCAGGCGCAGCCCGGCTGACCGGGTGGTCGTGGGCTCCCGGGGACCGCGCGCGACCATCCGGCGAGACCGGTTGGCTCCGGCGGTGCCTCGCCGGTTAGGTTCGTGTCATGACCGACACGACTCCTGCTCGCACCACCGGCGCCGTCGCCGCCGGCCTCGCCACCATCGCCGGCGACGGTTCCGTTCTCGACACCTGGTTCCCCGTCCCCGAGCTCACCGCCGGGCCCGGCCCGGCCGGAACCGAACGGCTCACCCCCGACCAGGCCGTCAACCTCCTCGGCGAGGGCGCCGCCAAGGCCATCGGCGTGGACGCCCGCCGCGGTGTCGAGATCGTCGCCGTACGTACGGTCATCGCCTCGCTCGACGACAAGCCGCTCGACGCGCACGACGCGTACCTGCGCCTGCACCTTCTCTCGCACCGCCTCGTCCAGCCGCACGGTCAGAACCTGGACGGCCTCTTCGGCCTCCTCACCAACGTCGCCTGGACCTCGCTCGGCCCGGTCGCCGTCGACGACGTGGAGAAGGTGCGGCTGAACGCCCGCGCCGAGGGCCTGCACCTCCAGGTCACCTCGGTCGACAAGTTCCCCCGGATGACGGACTACGTCGCGCCGAAGGGCGTCCGGATCGCCGACGCCGACCGGGTCAGGCTCGGCGCGCACCTCGCCTCCGGTACCACCGTCATGCACGAGGGCTTCGTCAACTTCAACGCGGGCACCCTCGGTACGTCGATGGTCGAGGGCCGGATCTCCGCCGGTGTCGTCGTCGGCGACGGCTCCGACATCGGCGGCGGCGCCTCCACCATGGGCACCCTCTCCGGCGGCGGCAAGGAGCGCATCGTCATCGGCGAGCGCTGCCTGATCGGCGCCGAGGCCGGTGTGGGGATCGCGCTCGGCGACGAGTGCGTCGTCGAGGCCGGGCTCTACATCACGGCCGGCAGCCGCATCACGCTGCCGGACGGCCAGATCGTCAAGGCCCGTGAGCTCTCCGGCGCCTCGAACATCCTCTTCCGCCGCAACTCGGTCACCGGCGCCGTCGAGGCCCGCCCGAACAACGCGGTCTGGGACGGCCTCAACGACGTCCTGCACAGTCACAACTAGCTCGTGGCGGCGAGGAGTTCCTCGTACACCCTCCGCAGCCCGTCGGTCGCCTCGCGCCCGGCGGGCTGCAGCGGTTCCCGGACCGGTCCGGCGTCGAGCAGAGCCTTCGCCGTGACCGTGCCGGGCAGTCCGGACGCCATCATCAGCTCGGCGAGCGGGACGGTCAGCCGGTTGAGCCGGGCGGCCCCCGCGGTGTCCCCGGCGTCGAAGGCGTCCAGGACCGCCCTCAGCTGCCGGGGCGCGACATTGGCGACCGTGCTGACATAGCCCGCCGCGCCCACCGCGTACAACGGCAGATTCAGCTCCTCGCAGCCCGAGTAGTACGCCAGCGAGGTCGCGCCGATCACCTTCGTGGAGCCGAGCAGGTCGTACGCGCAGTCCTTCACGGCCACGATGCGCGGGTGCTCCGCGAGCCTCATCAGGGTCTCCGGCTCGATGCGCGTGCCGGTGCGGCCGGGGATGTCGTACAGCATCAGCGGAAGGCCGGTCGCGTCGGCGACGCGGCAGAAGTGCGCTTCGACGGCGGCCTGCGGCGGTCGGCTGTAGTACGGCGTCACCACCAACAGGCCGTCCGCGCCCGCCTGTTCGGCCTGCTGGGCGAGGGTCACGGTGTGCCGGGTGTCCGAGCTGCCGACCCCGGCGACGATCGGCACGCCGTCGCCGACCGCCGCCCTGACCGCCCGCAGCAGTGCGGTCTTCTCGGCGTCGGTGGTGGTCGGGGACTCGCCGGTGGTGCCGCTGAGCACCAGACCGTCGCAGCCGTCGGCGACCAGCGAGGCGGCATGCTTCCGGGCGGCGTCCTGGTCCAACGCGCCGGAAGCGGTGAACGGCGTGATCATCGCACAGAGCGCACGGCCGAAGGGGGCTACAGGTGCTGTCATCCCTGAAGTGTCGGTCGGTCGAACCGTGAAGGTCCACTTAGTTCTTCTTGGGGTGAAGAGGAAGAAATGCTCAACAATTGTGGGAGGAGGTTCCGCGCTCTGGCATGATCGAACGCCTCTGCGGCAGGCCGACACGGGGGCGGGGTCATGAGCATGCGGGCACTGAAGCGGGCGAGGGCCGGGAGACGGAGGCCGACGGCGGCCGTGCTCATGGCCGGGGCGCTGGGCCTGTCGCTCTCGGGATGCGCCGGGTTTCTCGTGCCGGCGGGCGAGGGCGAGCCGGAGCCCACCCCGAGCGCCTCGTACGGGGTGCACGCCGACAAGCTGCCGTCACCGTTTCCCAGCATCTCCGCCACGCTCCCCGACCGGCCACCGCCTCCGGCGGCGCAGGGACCCGCCCCCACACCCACCGCGGGCGCCGGCTGCCCGTCCTCCGGAGTCGTCGTCGACATGGGCGAGGTCGAGGCCGCGCTGGGCCACCGGGCCGTCGGCCTCACCCTCACGAACTGCGGCAGCAAGCCGTACCGCGTCGACGGGTATCCGTCCGTCCGGGCCCTGGACGAGGCCGGTGACCCGCTGCCGGTCCCGGTGAATCCGGGCTCCTCGTACATGGGGAGAGACCCGGGCCCGAAGGAGGTCATGCTGAAGCCGGGAGAGACGATGCGGTCGCTCCTCGCCTGGGTCTCCACCCCGACCGGCGGCGACCTCATCGAGGGCGACGCGCTGGAGATCGCACCGGCCCCCGGCCTGGAATCGCGCACCTTCCCGCTGGAGGGCAGCGACGTACGACTGCTCGACGAGCTGAACATGACCGCCTGGCGAACCGAACCGCCCCGGTAGCCCGGCAAAAAGGGAATCGAAAAGGAAATCAGAGAGCGAGCTTGAACCCTTCGTGGCTGCGGGCGAAGCCCAGTGACTCGTAGAACCGGTGCGCGTCCGTACGCCGCTTGTTGCTGGTCAGCTGCATCAGCCCGCACCCGCGCAGCCGGGCCCGGTCGACGGCCTGCTTCATCAGCTCCCGGCCCAGTCCGCCGCCCCGCCGGTCGGCCCTGATCCGTACCGCCTCGATCAGCGCCCGCTCCTCTCCGTGCTTGCCGAGCCCCGGTATGTAGGTCGCCTGCAGACAGCCCAGGACGGTGTCGCCGTCGACCAGTACGAGCATCTCGTTGCGCGGGTCGCTCTCGATGGCGGCGAAGGCCTTCTCGTACGTGTCGCCGACCACGACCGAGGCAGGGTCGACGACCCGCTCCTCGTCTTCGAGGAGGGCGAGCACGGCGGGCAGGTCGGTGCGGGTGGCAGTACGAAGGATCACGCCCCGGAGTCTGGCACGGGCGCCGGAGCGCTCAGTAACCCGGAGTACTCAGTACCCGGACAGCGGTGCGGCCGCGTGGCCGACCGGCACGGTGCGCGTGACCCAGGGGCCCGCGCCGCCGGCCCCATCCCGTCCGGGAACGGGATGCCGTCGACGCTCCTTGGGGCCGGCCGGGTCAGCGGCGTGCCATGTAGAGGGCGAAGGCTTTGTGGAGCACCTTGTTGATCGGGTAGTCCCACTCGCCGATGTACTCGGCTGCCCGGCCGCCGGTGCCGACCTTGAAGCGCAGCAGGCCCAGGAGATGGTTGCTCTCGTCCAGGGTGTCGGTGATGCCGCGCAGGTCGTAGACGGCCGCGCCCCTCTCGTGCGCGTCGCTCATCATGCGCCACTGGATGGCGTTGTTCGGCTGGACCTCGCGCTTGCGGCCGGTCGAGGCGCCGTAGGAGTACCAGACGTGGTTCCCGACGGTCAGCATCGTCGCCGCGGCGAGCGTTTCGCCGTCGTGATGGGCGAGATAGAGCCGCATCCGGTCGGGGTCCTCGGTCCGCAGCGCGGTCCACATGCGCTGGAAGTAGACGAGCGGGCGGGGGATGAAGCGGTCGCGCTCGGCCGTCTCGCGGTACAGCTCGTAGAAGGCCGGAAGGTCCTCGTAGCCGCCCTCGACGACCTTGACCCCGGCCTTCTCCGCCTTCTTGATGTTGCGCCGCCACTGCTGGTTCAGATTGCTCCGGATCTCCTCCAGCGACTGCCCGGCGAACGGCACCTGGAAGACGTACCGGGGCTGTCCGGCACTGAAACCGTCCTCGCCGCCCTCCTCGCCCTGCTGCCAGCCCAGTCGGCGCAGCTGCTCCACGACCTGGGCGGCCTGCGGCTCGTTCACATCCGCCTCCACATCGCGCAGCCGTCCGGTGGCCGGGTCGGCGATGGCGTCCTTGACGGTCCCGGCGTCCCAGCGCCGGGCGACCACCGGTGGGCCCATGCGCACCGAGAACGCACGCTGTGCCTTCAGGTGCGCCAGCATCGGATCCAGCCACCGGCTCAGACCGGCGTCGTGCCAGTCGATGACGGGGCCCTCCGGCAGATAGGCCAGATAGCGCCGCACCCGGGGGATCGGCCGGTAGAGGACGAGCCCGGCTCCGACGATCCGTTCCGGGCCGGTGCCGTCCCGGTCGAACCAGCCGATGCTCCCCGCGCGCCAGTCGGGCTTCACATCGCCCCACGACGGAACCTGCATATGGCTCACGGCGGGCCGGCTCGCGACGAACGCCAGATGTTCCTCCCGGGTGATCGTCTTGAGGCGCAGCTTCATGCGGTACTCCGTTCGTTGTCCTGTCGGTGGCCTGACGGTGTCAACGGGGAGTGTTGTTGACCTCAAGCGCACTTGACGTATCAGGGTGGTCGGCAGCGGCGCACCGCATGGGTGCACCATTCAGGAGGACCCGCCATGAGTGTGCAATTCGAATCCCGTCCCGATCTTGCCCGTAATGACGTCGGACTGGTCAAGGCGAGCACCTGGGATGTCGGCACCCCCGAGCGGCAGCGGCAGACGGTCGAGGCCATTCGCAAGGCGTGGGACAGCCGTGAGTGGCCGCATCCGGGGCTGCTCTCCTACACCGTCCATGTCGGTGAGGACGGGAAGACGCTGTTCCACTACACCCAGTGGAGTGAGGGGCAGGCGTATCAGGACTTCTTCCGGCACGGCCGGGACGAGCGCAACGCGGACATCGACGCCGCCGTGCCGGGCATCCGGCGGCTCGGGCTGCACACCCTTGAGCTGTACCGCTCCGCCCTGCCGCGGGAGGGGGACGGGCGGGAGCCGGGGTGCGTCGTGATCGTCGACGTCGAGTTCGAGGGGGCGGACAAGGCGCGGCAGCGGGACTGGGTGGACACCGTGTTCGAGGCGTTGGGGACCGATCCCGCGCCCGCCCCCGGCGGCATCTCCGGACACTTCCATGTGAGCACCGACGGAACGCGCGTACTCAATTACGCCGAATGGCAGAGCGCGCAGGCCCATGCCGACGCGGTGGCCGGGCCCGGTGACGGGATCGGGTCGAGGACGCCGCAGTGGGGGCGGGTGCAGTCGTACCCGGGGGTCATCGGCTCAGGAGTGCACCGGTACACGCCCGCGCTCAGCATGAGGCCGAGGGCGGGCGCGTGACGTCGAGCGGGGGCTACGGGCGGAAGCGGAGCACCTGCGGGTCGTGGTCGCTGTTCTGGTCGGCGAACTCGGCGTTGATGTGCACGCTGTCGTAGTGGAAGTCGTCGATCGACGGGCTGGTCAGGATCTGGTCGAGGACCTGGGTGTTGCCCTGGTAGACGTACGAGTAACGCTCCGGGCGCGGCAGGGACTTCACCGCCGGGTACAGCACGCCACCGGCCGTCAGCGCCTTTGTCGTGCCGGAGAACTCGAAGTCGTTGATGTCGCCGACGACCAGGACGTCCGCGTTCTTCTGGACGCTCAGCAGCTTCTCGACGAAGGTGTTGACCGCCTCGGCCTGCGCGTGCCGCTGGACCTCCGACGAGCGGATCGGCGGCTGGTGCTGCGAGACGATCGACTCGTCGCCGCCCTTGGAGGCGAAGTGGTTGGCGACGACGAAGACCGTACGGCCGCGGAAGCTGAACTCTCCGGCGAGCGGCTTGCGGCTGTTCTGCCACGCCGCGTTCGCCGGGTCGATCCGGCCGGGGGAGAGGGTCAGGGCCGCCCGGCCCCGCTCCCGTACGACATCGGTCGCCGTCGTCGCGTCGCCGCCCGCGCGGTCGGTGAACGACACCCGCTCCGGGTTGAAGAGGAACACCTGGCGGATGTTGCCGCCGGGCTCGCCGCCGTCCTTCTTGTCCTCCGGGTCTATGGAACGCCACTCGTACGCCGGGCCGCCCGCCGCCACGATCGCGTCGGTGAACTTCTTGACCGTTCGGTCGGCGGCGACCGTACCGTCGTTCTTCGCGCCGTTGTTGTCCTGGATCTCCTCCAGCGCCACGATGTCGGGCGAGGCGAGGTTGTCGACCACGGCGGCGGCGAGCGCGTCGAACTTCTCCTGCGGGTCGCTCGGGTCGAGGTTCTCGACGTTGTACGTCGCCACCGCCAGCTCGCCGCCGCGCTGCTTGCGGGTCGTCTCCCGGCGCAGGCCCTTGCCGGTGACCGTGCCCAGGGTGCGGGCGGTCAGCGTGTAGCCGCCGTATTGGTTGAAGTCGAGCGGCCCCTCGGTCGTACCGGACAGCACATCACCGACATCGGCGGTGGGGAAGGGCTGCTCGGCGAGCGGCACCAGCGACTGGATCTGGAGCCGGCCGGTGTTCTGCGCGGTGTACGAGCCGTAGACCGTCCCGCCGCGGCGGCTCGCGTTCTCGTGCGGCTTCACCGTCACCCACAGCTCGGCGTGCGGGTCGGTGGCGCCGACCACCCGCGAGGCGCCGATGCGGATGTTCATGCCCTCCAGGGACTCGTAGTAGTCCAGGGCGTGGCGGGACGGGGAGAGGGGGAGCGCGTCGATGGAGCCGCCCGCCGCGGGGTCACCCTCCGGGGCGTACCGCGAGGGGACCGAGCGTTCCGAGACCGTCACCGGCGCGGGCAGCGCGTTGCCGGAGGACACCACCGCCACGGTGGGCTTGCTGATCTGGGTGAGCGACTGATTGCCGGAGGAGAGGCCGCCCGGGACGTACTCGGTGACCGTGCCGGAGACCGTGACCGCGTCACCGACCGCGACGGTCGGCGCGGAGCCGGTGTAGACGAAGACGCCCTCGCTGGTGGCGGGGTCGGCGTCGGGCTCGGGGTCCTGGAACCAGAAGCCCTTCGAGCCGTACGTCCGCACACCCGTGACGATGCCCGCGACACCGCTGACCTGCCGGCCGGTGAGCGGGGATATCCGGGTGGTGCCCTGGATGTCGTGGATCCGGACCTGGCCGTCGGCGGACGGGGAGGCGGACGCGGACGTGGTGGCTGCGCCGGTGAGCAGGCCCGCGGCGAGCGCAGCGGTGATCACGGCGGAGACAGCGGTCGTTCTGGACGATGCGGCGGGCATCACGGGCTCCGGGGGTATCGAGGGTCAGGAGTGGAGGTCTACGCGCGTCAATCTCTTGTGTGGGCAAGGCAGTTGTCAAGGTCCCCCGGGTGGACGGCCGCTGTCCGTCGCAGGAACCGGGTGGCATGGGGCGAAATGCGTCTACGCTTGGGCCGCCTGAACCCGTACGCCCCGTACGTCCCGAGGAGAACCACCTGATGTCCGCAGAGCGCCCCACCCTGCCGCCCGTACGGCTGCACACCGAGGCCGAGCTGGCACGGGACGCGCTCGCCGCGCCGCTGCTCGCCCGCGCTGTCCGGCTCGCCCGCTGGGCGGGCCCGGAGACCCGGGTCGGCGCCGGAGGCGAGCTCGTCGAGGAACAGCTGCCCGCGGCGGCCGAGCACCTCGGCCTCACGGCGGACGAGGACGGTGCCGCGGAGGCGAGCGAGGCGTGGCGGCTCGCGGTCGACACGGGGCTCGTCGACGTCGAGGACCCGGAGGAGGCCGCGGGAGAGGACGCGGAGGGGACCGCCGCCGCCGGTGAGAACCTGGCGCTGATCACCGGCGGTTCACCGCAGGACGTTCTCTCGATCTGGCTCGACGGTCTGGAGGCCGTCCACGCCGACGCCACCGCGCCCGTCTTCGAGGATTTCGCCGATCTCGTCGGCGAGGACGGCTCGATCGACTTCGAATCTCTGGACTGGGACCCGGAGGTCGAGGCGGAATTCCTCGACGGGGTCCTCGGCAATCTGTATCTGCTCACCGTCGGCGACGGCGGAGCGGACGTGGCGCCCGTACCACTGCCCGCGCTCGCCGCGTCGATGATCGTGCCCGACGACATGGGCGAGCCCACCGACGACGTCCTTGAGCAGGTGTCCGAGGCGATGATGCGCCTCGACGACCAGTTCCGGGTCCTCGAACCCATCGGGATCGTCGAATACCGCCCGCTGGACGAGGCGTTGCTGGCCGAGGAGGGCGAGGACGCCACCCCGCCCGCCGACGACGAGGACATCACCCGGTACGGAATGGTGAAGCTGACCCCGCTCGGCCTGTACGGCATCCGGGCCCGGATGCTGGAGGCGGGAGTGGACGCCCCGGCGATCGGCGACCTCGCGGACAAGGACGCCGACGCACTCCTCGGCGGCATCGCGTACTACCCCGAGACGGCGGCGCGCAGCGAGGTGGAGCTGTGGCTCACCCGGCGCGGCGCGGACGGCGCCGCGGCCGAACTTCTCGCGGCGGCACGCGGCGCGGACCGGCAGGCACCGCTGCGCCGCCTCCACTGCCAGCAGGCGCTCGCCCTGGTCGGCGCGGAGGCGGAGCCCGCGGTGCGCGCGGTATTGGACGACCCCGAGCTGGGCGGCCTCGCACGGGTCTGGCTCGCGGAGCTGGGCGCGGCGGACGTACCCGCACCGCCGGAGTCGATGATCTTCTGGCTCGCCATCGACACGATCGCGGCCCAGCTGGAGTCCGAGGGCGATCTGGAAGAGCTCCAGGGCCTGGTCGAGGGCCTGGCCGGCCAGCACAGCGGCTTCTTCGACGAGGCGTGGCGCGTGGAGCACCCGGCGACGGCGGACGTCCTCGAAGCGATGGGGCGGCTGCACAGCGACAAGAAGAAGGCCAAGGAGGCCCGCAAGTCGGCGTTCAAGGCGCGGTCGCGGACAGGGGCCTGAGACCCAGGCGGTTGCGCCGTCCGCTCACGCGGGAGGCGTGAGCGTGGCGGTTCGCGGCGGACGGCACGGACCGGGCGCGTCATCCACTCCGGCCGACCGCATCCGGCCAACTGCACAGGAAGGATGCCCCTCGACGTCGTCCGTAGTTCAACTGGTGTTGGTGCAGGGGCGCGACTGTGGGCGCGCCAACAACTCGCCCAGTTGCTCCAGGAGTACGTGATGCCCTTCACGCGCAGGGAATTCACCAGAACGTCCGCCCTCACCGGTGCCGGCATCGCCCTGACCGGTACGGTCGCCGCGCTGGCCACCGCGCCCGGTGCCCTGGCCGCAGAGGACTCGAAGCACGGCCACGACGGCCACGGCCACGACCACGGTCACAGCCACGAGCCCGGCTACGGCCCGCTGATCGCCGACCCCGAGGGACTCCTCGCGCTGCCCGCCGGCTTCTCCTACAAGGTCATCACCCACAGCGGTGTCACCAAGCTGGAGTCCGGCGAGTACACCCCCTCCAACCACGACGGCACGGCCACCTTCGAGGGCCCGCGCGGCGTCACCCTGCTCGTCAACAACCACGAGCTGAGCGGCACCCGCGCCGGCTGGGAGCACCCGGTGCCGCTGGCCGAGGGCCTCGTCTACGACCCGGTCGCGGCCGGCGGCTGCACTGTCGTGGAGACCCGCCGCGACGGCCGTACCGCCGAGTGGGTCGGCATCGCCGGTACGTCCACCAACTGTGCGGGTGGTGCCTCCCCGTGGGGCACTTGGCTCACCTGCGAGGAGACCGAGGACAAGGCCGGCAAGAACGGCCTGCTCAAGGACCACGGCTACGTCTTCGAGGTCGACCCGTACGACAAGCGCGCCAACCGTGACCCGCGCCCGATCAAGGCGCTCGGCCGGTACGCCCACGAGGCCGTCGTCATCGACCCCAAGCGCGGCCACGCCTACCTGACCGAGGACGCCGCGGGCCCCAACGGACTGCTCTACCGCTGGGTTCCGCCGCACGGCTTCCGGCACGGCCGCGGCCAGCTGCGCACGCTCGCCGACGACGCCGGTGTCCTCCAGGCCACCAAGTGCTTCGACAGCAGCGGCAAGTTCGTCGACGACCTGTCCCGCGCCACCAAGATCGGCACGGTGTACGGCGTGGACTGGGTCGACGTACCCGACCGTGACGCGAAGACCGTCTCGGTGCGCAAGCAGTTCGCTGACAGCGAGGTCACCCGCGCGCGCAAGCTCGAAGGCATGTGGTGGGGCGACGGCGGCGCGTACATCGTCTCCTCGTTCGCCCGCGCGGAGAGCCCGGTCCAGCACGACGGCCAGGTCTGGTTCTACGACCCGAAGCGCCGCACGCTGACGCTGAAGGTGCTCCTCGGTGTGAACGCCGACCCGTCGAAGGACGGCGCCTTCGACGGCCCGGACAACATCACCGTCTCGCCGTACGGCGGTCTGGTCATCTCCGAGGACGGCAACGGCATCCAGCACCTGTTCGGGGCGACCGACAGCGGCCGCACGTACCCGATCGCCCGCAACGAGCTGAACATCGGCAGCGAACAGGAGCCGGAGTACAGCGAGTTCACCGGTGTCACGTTCTCGCCCGACGGCAGGACGCTGTACGCCAACATCCAGACGCCGGGCATCATGCTGGCCATCACCGGTCCGTGGAAGCGCCAGCCGAACCGCCACTGACGGCCGGTACCGCCAGAGGTCACCCGCACCGGATTCGCGCGAGCGCAATTCCCTCGCGTGTAATTCCCTCGCGCTCGGTGGAGTTCCCCCTCTAGAGTCCTGTCTGTGTCCAGGTGCGCAGGCAGGACCTACTTCCACTGATAATGGGGATGTCGCGGGTTCGAGTCCCGCCACCGGATTTTGTTCCGGTGTAGCTCAGTTGGCAGAGCACCTTCGTCGGTTCCGCCGACCCTGATCTCTGGACACCACAACTTCATCAGCAATGACTGCATGCACCTCCCGGTGCGCAGGCTGCGGCTACTTCTTGCCATGAAACTGCCGCCGCCGACTCTGATCTCGGGAGGCACAGACATCGGGGGGTGCCCGGTGCGCAGGTGACGGATACTTCTCGGATCTGACGGTTGCGGGTTCAAGTCCCGCCCGGCCACGGCCGGTAGCTCAAAGCGGTAGAGCATCAGGCAAGCCCGTCGCCGACTCCTGATCTCGGGCACCCTTTTCCCGCTGTGCCTTCTCCCAATGAATTCGGGGGAATTCACATGGCACGCTTCAACATCCGCATCACCAAGCCCCGTGCCACCTCGCCCGTGAAGTCGACCGGGCGCACCGCGCCGACCCACCAGGGCGGCCGTGGATATCTCCGCGACAATCGCTCCGAGCTCTTTCTGCTCGCCGTCGCCAATTTCGTTGCGCAGCAGACCTTTTACGAGGACGGCGAGCAGCGCGACAACCGATTCGCCGAACTGGTGCGGGTGCTCGCCGTCGGCGACCCCGAGTGGACCGCCGGTCTGCTCCACTGGCTGCGCCGCGAGGGCCAGATGCGTACCGCTTCGATCGTCGGCGCCGCCGAGTACGTGAAGGCACGGCTCGACGCGGGTGCCGAGGACGGACCGTCCAACCGGCAGGTCGTCGACTCCGTCCTGCTGCGCGCCGACGAGCCCGGTGAACTCCTCGGGTACTGGACCTCGCGCTACGGCCGTGCCGTGCCCAAGCCCGTCAAGCGCGGCATCGCCGATGCCGTGCGCCGCCTCTACAACGGCAAGTCGCTGCTGAAGTACGACACCGCGTCCAAGGGCTACCGCTTCGGCGACATCCTGAACCTGGTGCACGCCTCGCCGGATCCGGAGAAGCCGTGGCAGGGCGAGCTGTTCCGGTACGCACTCGACCGCCGCCACCACCCGGAGGCGGCCGTGGTGCCGGCCTCCGACCGCACCCTCACCGCGCACCGTGCGCTGATGGAGCTGCCGGTCGAGGAACGGCGGGCAGTGGTCGACGGTGCGGACGGTGCGGACCGGCTGGCTGCGGCGGGCATGACCTGGGAGGCGCTGGCGGGCTGGCTGCAGGGGCCGATGGACGCCAAGGCCTGGGAAGCGGTGATTCCGTCGATGGGCGCGATGGCGCTCGTCCGCAATCTGCGCAACTTCGACGAGGCGGGCGTCTCGGACGAGGTCGCCGCGCAGGTGGCTGCGAAGATCTGCGACCCGGCAGTGGTCGCCGCGTCGCGGCAGTTCCCGTTCCGCTACCTCGCCGCCTATCAGCACGCGCCCTCGCTGCGCTGGGCACACCCGCTGGAGAAGGCGCTCGGCCACTCCCTGGGCAATGTGCCCGCGCTGCCGGGGCGGACGCTGATCCTGGTCGACCGCTCGGGCTCGATGTGGTCGCCGCTCTCGGACCGCTCGCAGCTCAACCGGGCCGACGCCGCCGCGATCTTCGGTACGGCGCTGGCGCTGCGGGCAGCCGATGCCGATCTGGTGCAGTTCGGCACGAAAAGCGCACCGGTGACGTATCGCCGGGGCGAGTCCGTGCTGAAGGTCCTGGAGCGCTTCGGTGACCTCGGCGGCACCAACACCGCGGAGGCGGTGCGCCGGCGCTACCGGGCCCATGACCGGGTACTGATCGTCACCGACGAGCAGGCGTCGTTCTCGTACGCCGCGGATGCCACCGCGGCCGTGCCGTCCGGCGTGCCCGTCTACACCTGGAACCTGGCCGGATACCGGGTCGGGCACGCCCCGTCGGGAGGCGGGAACCGCCACACCTTCGGGGGTCTTTCGGACGCGGCGTTCCGCATGGTGCCGCTGCTGGAAGCGGGCCGGGACGCGGACTGGCCCTGGAATCGCTGATTACGAATCCGGCATCAGTGCGCCCCCAGGAGTGGACGGGCATGGCGTCGGGCGTTCCCAGGGCGCATACTCAAGGTAATGAAACAGTCAGCCGGATCCCGGCGCCACCTGCCTTCCAGTCCCTTCAACCGCCCGGCCCAGGCGGCCCCACCGGTCGAATTGTTCGATGTGGGCGACAGGGTGTCGCACGACCAGTTCGGACTCGGTCGCGTCCTTGCTGTCGAGGGCGACAACGACGCAGTGCTCATCGACTTCTCAGGGCGACAGGGGAGGATCCTGAGCCCGTACTCCAAGCTGACCAAGCTCTGAGAGAGGCGGCGAGCACGCACAGCGTCCGCGTCCCCGTCACGCTCTCCGGCTTCAGGGGCACCTGGCATTCGCAGGTGCCCCTGAAGGCGTGTCGGAAGCCTTTGCGGGGTTACAGCGCCTGGGCGGCGGGTTTCACCATGCCTCGGACGGTGCGGGACTTCACGAAGTCGCCCATGGCCGTCATCTCCCACTCACCGGAGAACTGCTTGATCAGCTTGGCCATCATCACGCCGGTCTGCGGCTCGGCGCCGGTCAGGTCGAAGCGGACCAGTTCCTCGCCGGTGGTGGCGTCGATCAGCCGGCAGTAGGCCTTGGCGACGTCGGTGAACTTCTGGCCGGTGAACGAGTTGACCGTGAAGACCAGACCGGTCGCCTCCGCCGGGATCCGGCCCAGGTCGACGACGATCACCTCGTCGTCACCCGCGCCCTCGCCCGTGAGGTTGTCGCCGGAGTGCTTGATCGCGCCGTTCAGGATGGAGAGCTTGCCGAAGTAGCAGCTGTCCAGGTGGTTCCGGTTGGGGCCGTAGGCGATCACCGACGCGTCGAGGTCGATGTCCTTGCCGCGGAACGCGGGCTCCCAGCCGAGGCCCATCTTGACCTGGGAGAGCAGCGGGCGGCCGCCCTTGACCAGGGAGACCGTCTGGTTCTTCTGGAGGCTGACCCGGCCCTTGTCGAGGTTGATCTTGCCGGAGGCGGCGGGCGCGGGCGGGGCCGGCGGCGCTGCGGGGGGCGCAGGCGCGGCGATCCGCGGGTCCACCGGGGCGGCGGCGGGCATCGGGGGTGCCACGGGTGCGGGTGCGGGCGCGGCGGCGGGCTCCTCTTCGACCGAGACGCCGAAGTCGGTGGCGATACCGGCCAGTCCGTTCGCATAGCCCTGGCCGACCGCGCGGGCCTTCCAGGCGCCGTTGCGGAGATAGACCTCGATGACCACGAGCGCCGTCTCGGTGCCCAGCCGGGGCGGGGTGAAGGTGGCGAGCACACTGCCGTCGTCGGCGTTGCGCACGGTCGCGGTGGGCTCGATGCCCTGGAAGGTCTGGCCCGCCGCATCCGGGCTCGCCGTGACGACGATCTTCTCGATGCCGGACGGGACCGCGGTGGTGTCCACCACGATCGCGTCCGGTGCGGTGCCGCCGCCGGAGCGGTAGGTTACGCCGGGGCCGGCGGGCTGGTTGTAGAAGATGAAGTCGTCGTCGGAGCGCACCTTGCCGTCGGCGGTGAGCAGCAGGCCCGAAACGTCGAGCCGCACCGGTGCGGAGACGTCCACTGCCACGCGGGCGGCGGAGAGAGGGATGTTCGAGCCGGGGGTCATAGCGGTCATGCACGGGGTAACGAACGACCGCGCTTTGCCGTTCCCTTACCTTCACCAGCCTTGGCGCACTCCTGGCGCGGCCGGACCGGCTAGTGCGGCCAGATCGGCGGGTTGGTGCAGAAGTGGCCGCCGAGGTGGGCGTGGTCGGGATTGTCCGGGTCCAGCTCACCCTGTTCGGCGATGAGCTCGGCCGCGTACGGCTCCGAGTCGTCCCTCGGCTCGTATCCGAGCGAGCGGGCCGTCGTCAGGTCCCACCACAGCCGGGTGTTGTCGGACGAGCCGTGGACGACGGTGTGCCGCACGTCCTCGGCGGTGAGTGCGGCGTGGAAGAGCCGGGCGCCGTCGTCGGGGCTCATCCAGACCGAGAGCATCCGTACGGATGTCGGTTCCGGGAAGCAGGAGCCGATGCGTACGGAGACGGTCTCCATGCCGTGCCGGTCCCAGTACAGCTGGGCGAGGTCCTCGCCGAAGGACTTGGACAGGCCGTAGAAGGTGTCGGGGCGGCGCGGGGCGTCGATGGGGATCGGCGGGTCGCCGGGGAGCGGGCGGGGGGTGTAGCCGACGACATGGTTGGAGGAGGCGAACACGATGCGCCCGACGCCCTCTTCGCGCGCGGCCTCGTAGAGGTTGTACGTCCCCTCGATGTTCGCCTTCAGGATCTTGTCGAACGAGGCTTCCAGGGAGATGCCCGCGAGGTGGATGATCGCGTCGACACCCCGTACGGCCTCGCGCAGCGCCTCCTTGTCACCGAGGTCGGCCGTGATCGCGTCCGGCTCGCCCTCGACCGGGGCGACGTCGAAGAGGCGGAGTTCGTAGCCGTACGCGGGCAGAAGTCCGCGCATGAGGGTGCCGAGGCCGCCGGCGGCGCCGGTGAGCAGGACGGTGCGGGGAGCGGGCATACGCGGATCTCCTCGGTACATAGGTGCACGCGCGCGTGCATGCACGGCCCCTGCGGCACCTGCGACATGTACCCGTGGGACGTCAAATCCATGGACAGAATTCATATGCATGGACAAGCTAAGAAGTCATGACGCACTGCGTCAAGTGTCGGACACCTCTCCCACGGAGTCTCCCGCGGAGTCGGTATCTCCGTCTTGGTTGTCGGGCGGGCTGCGCGTTCCCGCCTTGACCTGTGCCGGGCCGCTGCCTTAGCGTGAGGGCGTTCATGAATATGGACACCGATCAGAATTGTGCACGCCTGAACCTGCTCAGGGAGCGCCCGTGACCTCAGCCCCTCTTGCCGCCCGACTCACCCGTGTCGCCGGGCCGCTCTTCTTCCCCGTCACCGCGTACGGACCGGACGGCGCGATCGACATCGACGCCTTCCGCGCACATGTACGGACCGGCATCGACGCCGGTGCGGCGGCCGTCTTCGCCTGCTGCGGCACCGGCGAGTTCCATGCCCTGACGCCGGAGGAGTTCCGCCTCGTCGTCGCCGCGGCCGTCGAGGAGACCGCCGGAGAGGTGCCCGTCGTCGCGGGGGCCGGATACGGCACGGCGCTCGCGATCCAGTACGCGCAGCTCGCCGAGGACGCGGGCGCGGACGGACTCCTTGCCATGCCTCCGTATCTCGTCTTCGCCGACCAGGCAGGGCTGTTGAGCCACTACACGGCGCTCGCCGCGGCCACCGGTCTGGAGACGATCGTCTACCAGCGCGACAATGCCGTCTTCACCCCGGAGACCGTCGTCGCACTGGCCCAGGCGCCCGGCATCATCGGCCTCAAGGACGGCTACGGCGACCTCGACCTGATGCAGCGCATCGTCAGCGCCGTCCGCACCGAACTGCCCGGCCAGGACTTCCTCTACTTCAACGGGCTGCCCACCGCCGAACTCACCGGCCTCGCCTACCGGGGCATCGGTGTCACCCTCTATTCCTCCGCCGTCTTCGCCTTCGCACCCGACATCGCGCTCGCCTTCTACCGGGCGCTGGACTCCGGCGACGACGATCTCGCGGGCGCGCTCCTCGACCATTTCTACCGGCCGCTCGTCGAATTGCGTGCCAAGGGCCGCGGCTACGCGGTCTCGCTCGTCAAGGCAGCCGTCCGGCTGGGCGGCCTGGACGTGGGCGAGGTCCGCACCCCGCTCACCGAGCCGCCCGCCGCCCACATCGAGGAGCTCACCGAGATCATCGCGCGCGGCCGAGCCCTGCTGGAGAAGTACGGGCAGGAGCAGCGCGGGTGAAGACCTCCGCCTTCCTCTACCCGTGGGATGTCGTCGGCGACCCGGACGCGGCCGCCCGCGTCGCCGACCTGGGAGTCCAGCAGGTGACGCTCGCCGCCGCCTATCACTCCACCCGGGCGCTGACCCCGCGCCACCCCGGCCGCCGCATCGTCACGGCCGAGCATGCCGCGGTGCTCTACCCGCCGGAAGCCGCCCGGTGGGCGGGGCGTGAGCTGCGTCCGTACGAGCAGTCCTGGGTGGCCTCGGACGATCCGTACGCCGAGGCCGCACAGGCCCTCACCGACGCCGGTCTTGAGGTGCACACCTGGGTGGTCCTCGCGCACAACTCCCGGCTGGGCGCCGAGCACCCGGACACCTCCGTGGTCAACGCGTACGGCGACCGCTACCCCTGGGCGCCGTGCATCGCACGGCCCGCGGTGGGCGAGTATCTGGTCGCTCTGGCGGCGGAGGCGGCGGTACGAGGCGGTGCGCGCGGCACCGAGCTGGAGTCCTGCGGCTGGTACGGCTTCGCGCATCTGCACGCCCACGACAAGATCGCGGGCGTCGGCCTCGGGGACGCGGCGCAGTATCTGATGTCGCTCTGCTTCTGCCCCGACTGCCGGACCGGATACGCGGAACACGGCCTGGACGCCGATGAGTTGGCCGCGACCGTACGCCGGGCGCTGAAACCGGCCTGGTCCGGTTCCGGCTCCCCGGAGGCCGGGTGGGCGGGCATCGAGAAGCTCCTCGGCGCCGACCTCGCCGCCGCCACCCTCCAGTGGCGCGTCCGGGTCGCCCGTACGCTCCAGGAGTCCGCGGTCGCCGCCGTACGGGCGGCGGCGGAGCCGGGCTTCCAGGTGCTGCTGCACGCCGACCCCGCGCCGTACCGCTGTGGTGCCAACGTCGGTGTCGACCCGGAGCACATCCTGTCCGTGGCGGACGGTGTGGTGCTGCCCTGCACCGGCGGCGACGCGGCGCGCGAGGCCGTACTCGGCCCGTTCGCCGGGCGCGAGGGCGTGCTCGCGGCCAACTTCACCGTGGTCACGGGGATGGGCGGCAGCCCCACCACGCTGGAGCGCGACGCCGCGCATGCGGCATCGCGCGGCGCGAACCAACTGCGCCTGTACCACGCCGGGTTGGCCTCCGACCCGGACCTCAGGACCGTCGCCCGAGCACTGTCACGCCTCGGTCGATGAAGGAAGCGGGCCGGTGGGGGTCCCCAAGCTCTCAACTCCGTTCGAGCAGGGGAGACCCCATCCGCCGGCCCGTGACCAGCAGGGCCGCCGTCAGCAGCGCCGCGGCAGCGACCACCGGCAGCAGCACCCGGATGTCCACCAGCGCGACCAGTCCCGCACCGAGCGCCAGCGCCACCGCGTTCGGCACCATCATCAGCGTGTTGGCGGTCGCGGCGGTACGGCCCAGCACGGCGTCCGGAGTCTCCCGCTGCACCGCCGTCATCGCGGCGATCAGTACACACGGCAGCCCGACCCCGATGGCCGCGCTCGCCACCAGCGCCACCGCGTCGTACGGCAGTGCCCGTACCCCCACCGCCACCGCGAACAGCGCGATCCCGGCCGCCGTGAACACCCGCTCCGGCAGCCGCCGCAGCAACGGCCCGGCCAGCAGCCCGGCAGTGACGGACCCGGCGCCCTGCACCGCGTACAGCACACCCGCGTACGCGGGGGAGTGCCCGAGACCGTCATCGACGACGGCATAGATCGCGGCCCCGTTGAGCCCCGCGCACAGCATCGCCACCGAGCCCGCCAGCACGAGCGGCCGCAGCACCGGTGACCCCCACACCTGTCGCATGCCCGCGGCGAATTCGCCCCTCCGGCCGGACGGAGGGGCCGTGGCCGGCTCCCGTACCGGCAGCAGCGCGTAGACCCCGGCCGCCAGCGCGAACGACACCGCGTCCAACAATGCCACCGCACCGCCCCCGTACCGGGCGTACAGCCCGGCGCCGGTCAGCGGCGCCAGCAGCTTCATCCCCTCGCCCGCCATCGTCCGCAGCCCGTTGAAGTCACCCAGCAACCGGGCGTCGACGGCCGCGGCGACCAGCGCCGACTCAGCCGCGTCCATCAGTACGAAACTCGTTCCGTACAGGACGAGCACGGTGAAGAGGATCCAGATCCGCCCCGCCGAATCGACCACGAGCAGCGAGGCCAGCAGCCCCGCCATGACGAGATTCGACCAGACGAGGAGCGGCTTTCTGGGGAGCCGGTCGGCGATCACCCCGAGCGCGGGCCCGACCAGCACCGGCAGCCACATGGCGAACACGGCGAGCGCCGCCAGACTGTCCGACCCGGTGAGCGACTTGACCCAGACCCCGGCCGCGAGCCACATCGCGGACGTCCCGAAGCCCGAGACGACGACCGCCGTAAGAAACAGCCCCGCCGTACGGTCCCGCAGCACCCGTACCGTTGCCGACCTTGCCATCGCACCCACCGCAGCCCTCCTGATCCGCACGCTCGTCACGTGGTCAGGCTGGTGAGTAAGGACGTCCGACGGCATCGGGCGGATGCCCTACTCCTGCTCGGCCGCACCCGTTGCCACTGCACCGGGTGTACGGCGCATGCCGGATGTCCGTGAAGTTCTTCTGTCAGAAGCGTTGGACAGTACGTGCTGGAGGCGATCAAGCACGCGATCGTCACCGCGCAGCTGCTCGGCGTGAAGCAGCTGCGCGGCGGGCCGATCTCGGCGAATCCGTCGGGCGCGCAGGGGCCGGGCGGCGGAGGTCATCGGCCGGATTCCGACAGCCGGAGCCCGGCCTCCGCGCCTGCCCCTCTCACCCCTTGAGCGCTGCCTTCATCATCTTCTGGGCGATCGGCGCCGCCAGACTGTTGCCGCCGACCTCCGCGCGGGCCGCGCCCGAGTCCTCGACGACCACTGCCACCGCGACCTCCTTGCCGCTGGAGTTGTCCTTCGCGTACGAGGTGAACCAGGCGTACGGGGTGTTGCTGTTGCCCACGCCGTTCTGCGCGGTACCCGTCTTGCCGCCCACTTCGGCTCCGGCGATCCGGGCGTTGGTGCCAGTGCCCTCTTCGACGACGGTCACCATCGCGCTGCGCAGCTGCTCGGCGGTGGACTGCGATACGACCCGCTTGGTGTCCCCGTCCGAGAAGTCCTGCAGCGTGTTGCCCTTGGAGTCCGTCACCTCGGACACCATGTGCGGCGCGGCCAGTTCGCCGCCGTTGGCGAGGGCGGCCGAGACCATGGCGATCTGGAGCGGTGTCGCGGTGACCTCGAACTGGCCGATGCCCGTGAGCGCCGTCTGCGGCTTGTCCATGCCGGAGGGGTAGACGCTCTCGGAGGCCCGTACCGGCACGTCGAGCTTCTCGCTGTTGAAGCCGAACTTCTCCGCCATCGCCCTGACCTTGTCCTGGCCGAGATCGGCGGCGACCTTCGCGAAGACGTTGTTGCAGGAGTACTGGAGCGCGGTGCGCAGCGTGGCGTTCTCGCAGGGGGCCGAGGCGTTCTCGTTCTTCAGGACGGTGCTGGTGTCGGGCAGGGTGTACGGATTGGGGCTGTTCGTGGGCTCGTCGACGGAGCCGTACAGTCCGTTCTCCAGCGCCGCAGCCGCCACCACCAGCTTGAACGTCGAGCCGGGTGCCAGCGGCTGCCGCAGCGCACGGTTGACCATCGGCTTGTCCTTGTCGTCGAGCAGCTTCTTCCAGGCATCGCCGTCCGCCGTCCCGCTGATCTTCGACGGGTCGTACGAAGGGGTGGAGACCACGCCCAGGATCCGCCCGGTCTTCGGGTCGATCGCGACCGCGGCGCCCTTGTCGTCGCCGAGCGCCTCGTACGCCGCCTTCTGCACGTCCGGGTCGATCGTCGTCAGGACGTTGCCGGGGGCCGCCTGCTTGCCCGTCACCACGTCCATCGGGCTCTTCAGCCGGTCGTCGGTGCCGTCCAGCACATGGCTGTAGATCCCTTCGAGTTGCGTGGCGCCGTACGCCTGCGAGCTGTAGCCGGTGACGGCCGAGTAGAGCTCGCCCTGCGTATAGGTGCGCTTGTACGCGAGGTCGCTGCCCACCGTCCTCTTCGATCCGGTGACCGGGTTCCCGGCCACGATGATGTCGCCGAGCGGCTGCGCGTACTGCGCGATGGTGTTCCGCCGGTTGTGTTCGTTGTCTGCGAGCGCCTGTGCCTGGTACGCCTGCACCCAGGTCGCCCGCACCAGCAGGGCGAGGACCAGTAGCAGGCAGAAGACCGAGGTGTGCCTGATCGTTTTGTTCATCCCACGGGAGGGACGAGCGGGGCGCCGCGCGGCGTTCCCGATTGTGCCGCTTCTCACCGATTCCTCATGATCGGCCGGGGGCGATGAACCCCGACTCGTACGCTGCGATCACCGCCTGGGTGCGGTCCCGCACGCCGGTCTTCGCGAGCACCGCCGCCACGTGCGTCTTCACCGTCGACGCCCCCACCCGCAACCGCCCGGCGATCTCCGCATTGGTCAGCCCCGCCGCCATCAGCCGCAGTACCTCCGCCTCCCGGTCGGTGAGCCGGGCCACCCACGGCGGCGGGAAGGACGCCTGCCGGCTCGCGTACTCGGCGGCGAGTGTCCGTATCGCCGACGGGAACAGCAGCGAGTCGCTGCGCGCGACCAGCCGCACCGCCTGTACGAGGTCCTCGGCCGCCGCGCGCTTCAGCAGAAAGCCCGCCGCTCCGGCGACGAGCGCGTCGTACACATAGGAGTCGTTCTCGAAGGTGGTGACGACGACGATCCGCGGCGGATCGTCGAGGGTGCCGAGGATCCGCTCGGTGGCGCGGATGCCGTCGATCTCCGGCATCCGTACGTCCATCAGCACCACATCGGGCCGTAGCTCGCGCACCACGGAGACGGCCTCGGCGCCGGTCGCCGCTTCGCCGACGACCTCCAGATCGGGTTCGGCGTCCAGGATGACGCGCAGCGCCGTACGCACCATGCGCTCGTCGTCGGCGAGGACCACCCGGACCGTCGCGCTCATCGGTTCTCCTGCCCGGGGGTACGCAGGGGGAGCAGGGCGGACAGCCGCCACACGCCGTCCTCGTCGTGCGGTCCGGCCTCCGTGCGGCCGCCCAGCAGTACGGCCCGTTCGGCGATGCCGCGCAGCCCGCGGCCGCCGCCGGGCCGTACCACCGGCGGTCGCTCGGGCAGCGGATTGTCCATGGCGATCTCCAGCTCCTCCCCGTGCACCGCGATCCGCAGCTTCACCTGCGCACCGTGCCCGCCGTGCCGCAGCACATTGCTCAGCCCCTCCTGCACGATCCGGTACGCCTCCCGCGACACCGCGGGAGGAACCGTACGCGGATCGCCCTCGGTGACATACGACACGAGGACCCCGCAGCGCGCCAGCAGCCCGTCCAGGGCGTCGAGTGCCGGTCCGGGCGGACCGCTCTTCCCGTCGTCACTCTGCCGCAACAGGCCGAGCACGGAGTCGAGTTCACCGACCGTGCGCCGCGTCGTCTCCTCGATGGCGACCAGCGCCTCGCGGACGAACTCCGGGTCGCTGTCCAGGACTCGGCGGGCTGCACCGGCCTGCAGCGTCACCGCGCTCAGTGCATGGCCGACCGAGTCGTGCAGCTCCCGGGCGAGCCGGTTGCGCACCGCCAGATCGGCTGCCCGGCGTTCGGCGGCGGCCAGCCGGTCGTCGGGGGTCGGGCCGAGCAGCACCGGCGCCCGGTGGGCCAGCAGCGCCCCGGCCGCCGCCGCACAGCCGGCCAGAGCGACCAGCATCGCGAGCCCGGCGAACGGTGCCAGGGCCAGGATCCACGGCCGGTCCAGCGCCTGGGGCAGGTCGAGCGCCCGGGAGTCCCGTACGGTCTCGAAGAACGGCAGCACCGTCACACCCACCGCGAACGGTGTCAGCGCCAGCGTCATGCCGCTGATGACGCCGCCGAGTGCCAGATGCAGGGTGTACCAGCCCGCGGTGCGGACGCGGGCCTGCCATGTCCTTGCGGGCCCGTCGGCGAGCGGCCGGTCGCGGGGGATGCCGCACAGCGCACGGGCCGTGGCCACCGAGAGCGGCCGGGCCGGCGCGAAGAGTGCGGTGATCGCGACCAGGGGCAGGGCGTACGCGAACGCGGTCAACTGGTTGGAGGGGGCGGAGAAGAGGTTCACGCCGGGACGGTAGGAGCCGACGACCACCAGCCCGACCAGGAAGTACGGCATCAGCAGCGCGCCACCGATGATCAGATGCAGCCAGCGCAGCCGGGCACGCCGCCCGAACAGCAGCGTCACGTGGGGGAGCCGGCCGGGCGGGCGGCCGGGGCCGCCGCGCGTTCCGCGAAGAAGTACGTGCCGAGGGTGACCACCAGCGTTCCGACCAGCATCTTCACAGCGTAGATCAGCATCATCGCGGCGGTGGGCTGTTCGGCGATGGTCCGGGCCTCGGTCAGTGAGGCGATGCTCAGCCAGCCGCCCCAACAGGCCATGGCCCCGGAGCCGCCCCAGGCCAGGGCGAGCGGCACGGTGAGGGGGAGCGCGGAGCGCCGCCGGAAGGCGAGCAGCAGCACTCCGGCGACGGCGGCGGCGGCGAAGAGGACGTCGACCGCTTCCAGGACGTAGAAGCCGTCGTTCCGTTCCGCGATCCGGCTCTTGTTGAGCCCCGCGGTCGAGCCGGTGGCCCAGAGCAGATGCAGGGTGCCAGGTACGAGTGCGAGCAGCGAGGCGGCGGTCGCGGCGATCCGCAGGGCGGGCCCGGTGGGGCTCTCCGGCAGATCCCTCAGCGTGCCCTGCCAGAGATGGCCCCAGCGGTCCCCGGCGTACAGCGCGAAGAGGGTGCCGAGTGTGAGGCCCTGGACGATGAAGCCGGTGTAGACGACGCCGAAGACCCACTCGTCGAGGAAGGGGCGCTCGCTGCCCCCGGAGCCGTGGACATCGCCGCCGACCAGGCCGACCACCAGCTGTAACGGGTACCCGGTCATGATCGGCAGCAGCAGCCCGGACGCCACCCACATGGGCAGGACGAGCAGCCAGGTGGGCACCCGCCGTCCCCATGCCTGGGTGAGCAGCAGGGCGATGACCACGACGGCGCTGTCCATAAGGACCGTGATGCCGTTGGCGACGATCATCGTGGTGCGGTGGTCGAGCAGCGGGCTGCCGTCCGGGATGCCGATGCGACTGCCGAAGATCCAGGCGGCCTTGAGCGCGATGTACGGCAGGGTGGAGGCGATCGCGAGGGCACGGAGCGCGATGCGGGTGCCCGGCCGCCGTGTGGCGGCGGACGGAGCGAGCGGTGCCTGTGTCATGACCCCCACGCTTCCGTGCGGCCCGCGTCGGCACGTCCTGCCCCGCGACGATCCGTCTCCGCCGCACGGCGGAGACGGATCACCGTCCGGTCATCCCGGCAGGGTGAAGAGCAGCTCGTCGGTGTCCTCGCCGAGGGCGTGCGAGAACCCGTGGTCCTTGCCGGTGACGGCGAACCCGCACTTCTCCAGCACCCGGCGCGAACCGGTGTTGCCGGCCGCGGCCCGTGCGCGCAGCGGGCGCTCCGGTACGACGTCTAGCAGCGCGCGCAGCGCGGCCGTCGCGAGCCCGCGGCCCCAGTGCGCCCTGTCGATCCAGTAGGTGACCTGACGGTCGTCCGGCGGCCCGTACGCCCCGGCGTTGCCGACCACCACGCCGTCCACGACCACCGTCCGCATCACGACGGAGCCGTCGGCCAGGATCCGTCGCCAGTGGGCGTCGAACGCATGCCGGTCGGTGGGATCCTCGCTGGTGAAGGCGGCCGTCCTGACCGATTCCGGGTCGGACATGAACGCGAAGAACAACGACAGATCGCTGTTGCGCACCTTGCGCAGGGCAACCCGCATGATCAGAGCCTCCGGGTGGCCAGCGTCAGCCGGTCCCGCGCGTCGAACAGTGCGTCCTTCACCATCTGCTCGTGCGCGGGCGTGAGCCGGGCGACCGGCACCGAGCAGCTGATGGCGTCGCGCGCGGGGGTGCGGTACGGGATGGCGACGCCGAAGCAGCGCAGCCCGAGGGTGTTCTCCTCGCGGTCCACCGCGTACCCCTGCTCGCGGATGAGGTGCAGCTCCTCGATGAGCTTCTCGCGGTCGGTGATGGTGTGCTCGGTCAGCGCGGGCAGCGTCTCGGGGAGCATCTTGCGGACCTGCTCGTCGCTGTGGGTGGCGAGCAGCGCCTTGCCGAGCGAGGTGGAGTGGGCGGGCAGGCGGCGGCCGACTCGGGTGAAGGGGCGCAGATAGTGCTGGGACTGCCGGGTGGCGAGGTACACCACGTTCGTCCCGTCGAGGCGGGCCAGGTGGATGGTCTCCGTCGTGTCGTCGGAGAGCCGGTCCAGGGTCGGGCGGGCGGCCGCGACGACCTCGTCACCGTCGATGTACGAGGTGCCGACCAGCAGGGCCCGTACGCCGATCCCGTACCGTGTGCCCGTCGCGTCGGTCTCCACCCAGCCCAGCTCCACCAGGGTGCGCAGCAGCATGTAGAGGCTGGACTTGGGATAGCCGACGGCCTCCTGCACCGCGGCGAGCGAGTGCATGCCGGGCCGCCCGGCGAAGTACTCGAGGAGTTCCACGGTCCGCACCGCGGACTTGACCTGTGCCCCACCAGACTCGGCAACCGACATCGCCCTACGCCCCTTCCAGCCCACTTACGAAACCCTGCGACTCCTTGCCACACTGAACGCCCCGGAAATAGAGTCGCTTCATATTCACGATCGGGAACTCTGTTCAGAATACCGAACAACTTCTGATGTGTAGCAGTGGAGCGGAAGGAATCACGGTGGCAGCAGCACCAGTCTGGAGCGTCGACCCCCGCACCGGGAACCCGCGTGAGCAGGTTGCGGTGGAGGCTACAGCGGAGGAGGTCGACCGCGCGGTCCGGGCCGCCCATGCGGTACGCGACTCGCTCGCCGACCGCACGGTCCGCGCCGCGTTCCTGCGTACCGCGGCCGATCTGCTCACCGAGGCCGGGGAGCACGTCATCGAGGCCGCCGACGCCGAGACCGCACTCGGCCCGGCCCGGCTCACCGGCGAACTCGCCCGCACCGCGGCCCAGTTGCGGGCCTTCGCGGAGGTCGTCGACGAGGGCGCCTTCCTCGACATCCACATCGACCACGAGGACGCCACCAGGACCCCGCCCTGGCCCGACCTGCGCCGCTACAAGATCCCGCTCGGGGTCGTCGCCGTGTACGCGGCCAGCAACTTCCCGCTCGCCTTCTCCGTCCCCGGCGGCGACACCGCGAGCGCACTGGCGGCCGGCTGCCCGGTCGTCGTCAAGGCCCACCCCGACCACCCCGCCACCTCCGAGCTGTGCGCCTCCGTACTGCGCCGGGCCGCGGCGCAGGTCGGACTGCCCGAGGACGTACTGATCCTGGTCCACGGCTTCGAGGCGGGCATCGAGCTGATCAAGCACCCGCTCGTCGCCGCCGCCGGCTTCACCGGCTCGGTACGCGGCGGCCGCGCCCTGTTCGACGCGGCGGCGGCCCGCCCCGCCCCCATCCCCTTCCACGGCGAGCTGGGCTCCCTCAACCCCGTCGTCGTCACCGAGGCGGCCGCCGCCGAGCGCGGCGAGCAGATCGGCGCCGGGCTCGGGGGCTCGATGACCATGGGCGCGGGCCAGTTCTGCACCAAGCCCGGTTTCGTCCTGGCCCCGGCCGGCGAGACCGGCGACCGGCTGCTGAAGTCCCTGACCGAGACGGTCAGTGACACCGAGGCCGGGGTCCTGCTCGACCACCGGATGCGCGACGCCTTCCTCGCAGGCGTACGCGAGCGGGCCGAACTCCCCGACGTGGAGGCCCCGGTCACCCCCGGCGCGGGCGGCGACCACACCGTCGCGGCCGGCTTCCTGACCGTACCGGCGCACCTCCTCACCGCCGAGGGCCCGCACGACGCGCTCCTGGAGGAGTGCTTCGGCCCCGTCACCGTCGTCGCCCGGTACGCCTCCGAGGACGAGATCACCGCCGTCCTCTCCCGGCTCCCCGGCAACCTCACCGCCACCCTCCAGACGGCCACGGACGGCGCCGACGCCGACGCCCCCGGACTCCTCGCGGCTCTCACCCCGCTGGCCGGCCGGGTCCTCGTCAACGGCTGGCCGACCGGCGTAGCCGTCGCCCCCGCCCAGCACCACGGCGGCCCCTACCCGGCCACCACCTCCACCTCCACCTCGGTCGGCGCCACCGCGATCGAACGCTGGCTGCGCCCCATCACCTACCAGACGACCCCCGAGGCCCTGCTCCCGCCGGAGCTCCGCGACGACAACCCCCTGAGCCTGCCCCGCCGAGTGAACGGCCGCCGCGCATGACCCCGCACCTTCCCGAACTCCCCTTTGAACTACACCCGTTCGGCCCCGAGGCCGACTGGACGTACGAGAACGGCGTACTGACCGGCCGGGCGGGTGCCCGCCAGGACCGCTTCGTGCCGCCGGGCGGCGAAGCCCTCGACTCCGTGAGCGACGCACCCCGCCTCCTCGGCCCCGCACCCCGGGGCGACTTCCAGCTGCTCGCCCGGGTGAAGGTCGGCTTCGCCGCGGCCTTCGATGCCGGAGTGCTCTACCTCCACGTCGGGGAACGGGAGTGGGCCAAGATCTGCCTGGAGCTCTCCCCGGACCACCCCACCGTCTGCACGGTCGTCACCCGCGGCCACTCCGACGACGTCAACTCCTTCGTCGTGGACGGTGACAGCTGCTGGCTCCGCCTCAGCCGCACGGGCAACGCGTTCGCCTTCCACGCCTCGCCCGACGGCGAGAAGTGGACCTTCGTCCGCGTCTTCGCCCTCGGCGAGCCCGAGCAGGCGGCCGAGGCATCGGTCGGCTTCCTCGTCCAGTCCCCGACGGGCGAGGGCTGCGAGGCGACGTTCGACCGGATCGCGTTCCGTGCGACGGGGTTGGACGACCTGCGCGACGGCAGCTGAGCGCTCGGACGCCTTCGCCGTCACCTACATCCTCGCCCTCCGGCCCGGAGGGCGAGGATGTTCGTCTTCGGGCCCGCGTTGCGTCGGCTCAGGCCCCGCCCGCGTACCGCACGAAGTGCGTCCAGCCGGTGCGGCCGAGAGTGAGGTGGGGGAGGGCGGTGTCCTTGGAGTCGCGGACGAGGATCGCCTGTTCGGTGATGGACACCTCAACGCACTCGCCGCCCTCGTTGGAGCTGTAGCTGCTCTTGAACCACGAGTTGTCTGCCGGGCTCTGAACGCGGACGTCGGGCTTCATTGGTCTTTCAGCAACCTTTCGATCAGAGCCGAGGACTTGCGTGGTGTGAGTGCCTGAGACCGGATGCATCCATACCGCGAAGCCAGGATACGGACCTCTTCCGGGTCGGTGATCAACCGGCTGATGTTCTGCACCTCAAGGTAGCCGACCTGGGGCTTGCGCGTCGGAGTGAGGAGGATGAACGGGCCTCCCAGGCCAGCGTGTTCAGGGTGGTCCAACGGCATGACCTGGAGCTCGACGTTGCGCAGTTTGCCGAGCCTGATCAGCTCGCCGAGCTGTTCCTTGTGAACGTCCCATTCACCGATCGGGCGTCGCAGGACGGCCTCCTCGATCACGCAGTTCACCATCGGAGTCGGTCGGTTCGTCAACACAGCCTGTCGTGCCAGGCGTGCCGCCACACGTTGCTCGATCAACTCGTCGTCCAGCAGCGGTTTGCGCATGGCATACAGGGCGCGAGCATGAGCCTCGGTCTGGAACAGGCCGGGTACCGTGTGGTTGCTGTAGTAGGAGAGCTCGACGGCATCCGCCTCCAACTTTGCATAGTTCCGGAACCACGCCGGATGCCTCACCCGGGCCCGCGCCTTCGCCCGCGCCAGGTCCTCCTTCGCCGCCCGCAGCAGCCCGCCCGCCCCCAACAGGTCGTCCGCCGCGTCCAGGAAGTCCGGCTGCGGTGTCCTGCGCCCCCGCTCCAGCGACCGGATCAGGTCCTCGCTGTACCCGAGCCGGTCGCCCAACTCCCGCTGGGTGAGGCCGGCCCGCTCACGCAGCAGCCGGACCTGGCGGCCGATCACCCGGAACAGGTCCGCGGCCTCCTCCGAGTCGTCGTCGCCACCGATCGCACCGTCCAGCTCCATTGCTGCCCGCTTTCGTTCCATGGGCCGACCGCGTGCGCCGTCACGACACGGCGGACAACCGGTACCGGTCGCCGTACGTACCGGTACGCGCACGCTACGTACCGCTGTCGTTGCTGGTCAGCGTACGGTCACTTGGCCACGCTGAGTGGTGTGACGAGCGAATCCGTAGAGACAGAAATCCCGCAACCGGCAAATTCCGCAGCGCAGTTCACGCAGCTGTTCAGTGCCACCCGCCGAGGTGCCCGCCTGGCTCGCCTGCTCGCCGTGGAGCAACTGGTGGCATGGGGATGGCCGCGTGACGGCGAGCGCATCGACGCGGCCGCGCTGGTCGTCGCCGAACTGGCGGCGAACGCGGTCATGCACGGGCGGCTGGACGGGCGGGGGTTCCGTCTCGGTCTTGCTCCCCTCCCGAGCGGACGGCTGAGGATCGAGGTCACGGACCCGTGCGGCGAACGCCTCCCCGCCGCGTCCCGGGAAGCCGTTGAAGGAGGCCGGGGGCTGATCATCGTCGATGCCCTTGCGGCGGACTGGGGCGTACATCCGTACCCGCCGTCCGGCAAGACGGTATGGGCAGAGGTCTCCGCGACGCGAACGGGCGTCGGGCATCGGGCGACACCTGCCAGTGATTGCGCACCCCGCCCCGACAACCAACGGGCCCCGGGCAGCGAGTGAGTGCACCCGCACCTCGGCCTACCGGGAAAGGTGCCCACGGCCTCCTGCCGATGGACGTCAGGAGCTTGCGTGTTCCGTGGTTGATCCGACGATTTTCGGCCTCGATGGTGCAGTGATGGACGTGATGGCGGTCTGGAGCCTTTGGGTGGCCACGGCTTTCAGGAGGGCGGCCCACGGTGGCGCCATGCGGCCCGTGTCCTGCCCCCTCCGGGGCCTGTTCGCCGGTCGGCCGGGCGGGGGTCAGGACCGCGTCGGCCGGCTCGAACACCATGATCTGATACCAGGCATACCGGGCCAACAGCACCGGCTCTCCGGGGGCGATTTTTGGCGCACGATGTGCCACCGCGCAGTGCGGTGTACTACTAGATTGCCCAACGGCACCACGTGGCCGACTATGACATGCCCCTGTCGTTCACCTGCTGATGTTCTGACAGTCAGTCACCATGCGTGGAATTCCCGGTGAAAGCCGAGTCCAGGCAGACTGTCGGTCCGCACCACCGCGCCCGGCCGGGCTGACAGTGCTGGACGGTCGCGGCGTTCGCAGTACTTCCTGACCCGATCCGGTTGTCCGGGGACACCCCCATGGAGCCGGCCGAGAGTATGAGGCACGTTCTGTGAAGGTTCGTACGAGGTGGTCGAGCGCTCTCATCGCCGGGGGATTGGCAGGGGTGCTGCTGACGGGTTGCGGCTCCCAGGGTGAGATCTGGCCCTTCGACGAGGACAAGGGGAGAATGGTCGTCGGAATGTCCGACGGCATCCTTGCGACGGATCCGGCCGCGGGGTACGACCCGGGGTCCTGGCTGCTGTTCAACAACGTCTTCCAGTCCTTGCTGAGCTTCCCGCCCGGGAGTTCCACCCCTGTGCCGGAGGCCGCCGAGGAGTGTCATTTCTCGGACGGCAGCAAGACCTACACCTGCACCCTGCGCGGCGGGCTGAAGTTCAGCAACGGCAACAGCCTCACATCGGCGGACGTCAAATACTCCTTCGACCGGGCGATCGGGATCAACGACCCGGCGGGCCCGGCGCCGCTGCTCTCCACCATCTCGTCGATCAGCACCCCGAGCGAGAAGACCGTCGTCTTCCACCTCAAGGTGCCCGATGCGATATTTCCCAGCAAGATCGCATCGGGTGCCGGATCCATCGTGGACCGTCACGTCTATCCCAAGGACAGGCTGCTCAAGGGCAGCAAAACGGTTGGCTCCGGTCCCTACATGCTGGACTCCATCAGCAAGTCGAAGGCCGTCTTCTCGGTCTACTCCGGCTACCACGGAACCGCCGAGGTGAAGAACTCCGGCGTGACGCTGAGACTCTTCCAGGGCGACCAGCAGGCCCTCCAATCCTCCCTGGAGAAGGGCGAGGTCGACATCGCGTACCGTGGCCTCACCGCCAAGGCGATAGCCGCCCTGGATACCTCGCCCACCGCGGGGAAGGACGGCATCGACGTAGTCCAGGGCAGCAGCGCCGAGGTCCAGCACATGGTCTTCAACATGGCCGACCCCGTGGTCGGCAAGATCGGCGTGCGCAAGGCCATCGCCTATCTCCTCGACCGCAACTCCCTGTTGAGCGAGGTCTACCAGTCCACGGCGACGCCGCTCTACTCGATCGTCCCGGTCGGCATCACCGGCCACGGCACCTCCTTCTTCGACACGTACGGCGACGGCCCGCAGCCGCAGAAGGCGAAGGATGCCCTGAGGGACTCCGGTATCACCGACAAGGTGAAACTCACCCTCTGGTCCACCCCGAGCCGTTACGGACCCGCTACCGACGACGAACTGCAGACCATCGCGGATCAGCTGAACAAGAGCGGACTCTTCGACGCCAGGATGGAAACCGTCCCGTTCGACCAGTACGAGAAGGACATCGCCGACGGCGTGTACGGCGTCTACGTCAAGGGCTGGGTGCCGGACTATCCCGACCCCGACAACTTCACCCAGCCGTTCTTCGGCAAGGGCAACGTCCTGTCGAACAATTACAAGAACAGCGAGATAACCGACCGGATCATCCCGCAGACCTCGTCCATGACCGACCGCGCGAGCACCCGGCAGAAATTCATCGAGCTGCAGGACATCGTGGCGCGCGAGCTGCCGCTCCTGCCGCTCTGGCAGGGCAAGCAGTACGCAGTCGCCCACGAGAACGTCCGGGGCCTTCAGAATTGCCTGGACACATCGACTGTCTTCCGGTTCTGGGAACTCACCACTGCGTATTAGCCGAGGCCGTGTTCTGCGGCGTGCGCTCGTCGGGCTGTTCTCGCCGCTCCCGGCAGCTCAGTTGCTGTCCCTCGACGAGGCGGCCGGCACATCCAGCGTCGCCTCGGCCTCACCCCGAGCGCGTACCGTGCCTCTTTCAGCAGGCTGACCGCGGCGCCGGTCGCGGCGGCCACGGTCTGATCCGGCCCGGGGCGGGTTCGGGCTTCGGGCGGGGGAGGCAGGACATGCGACGTGTGGTGCGGGGCTTCTGGGGGCCCCGGGAAGAGTCGGCCGAGGCGCTGACCCGGCGATGGAAGTTCACCCTGGACCAGCTTGCCGAGATCCTTCCGGCGGGTGGCTCGGGAGCCGTGTGGACGTGGCGGCAGATCCATTCGTCCGGGCCCGCCACTGATCTCCTGCCGGACGAGGACTCCCTCCTCGCCGCTCTGCGCGCGGCCCGGGAAGCCGACGGCTGGTCGGACCGTGTCGGGTTCGGGCTGCGACTCGTCCTCGCGGGCGAGCCGGACTGGAAGATCGAGGTCAGCGGGAACGGGGGTGGTACCTCGGAGTTCCTCCTCCAGTCGATGGTGATCGGTATCGGATCGCCGGACAATGCCGAGATCCCCGACGGGAATCTCCTTGCTGTTCTCGCCGAGGCGTGGGAGCCCGACTTCGGCGATGTCACCGACGACGACGTGCTCGACGCCTTGGAGGACGATGCGGGTTTCGTTGTCGGTGAGCCCAGCGTCGGCTGGATCGGCTATCTCTCCCCGGCACGCGCGGCCCTGCTGCCGGAGGGCATGACGGCGGGGCACAAGGAGCTCCGTGTCGGAGGCGTTCTCCTCGACATCGCTCCGCGAGGCAACGTGCAGGACGTACTGCGGGCCCATCTGCGGCTGCGCGACGCCGGTGCGCTGCAGCCGCTGCCGTGCCCGATGGACCGGGCCGTGCTGTGACCGTCCGGACCGGGGAGACGTACGGGGCGGGCCGGGGAATGAGGGAGTCCGCTCGCACGTTGTCCACGGGAGCGGAGGGTGGCTCCGCGCCGCCTGAGCTGTACGGACGAGAACACGGAGAGAAGAAGAGACATGCGCGTCGAGATCTGGAGCGACATCGCCTGCCCCTGGTGCTACATAGGAAAGGCCCGCTTCGAGAAGGGCCTGGCGGGGTTCGTCCACCGCGACGAGGTCGAGGTCGTGCACCGGTCCTTCGAGCTCGACCCCACGCATGCCAAGGGCGACACCGTGCAGGTGATCGACATGCTGGCGCAGAAGTACGGGCGCACCCGCGAAGAGGCGAAGGCCATGGAGGCGAACGTCGCGGCCAACGCGCAGGCCGAGGGGCTCGGCTACCTCACCGAGGGCCGCGACCACGGCAACACCTTCGACATCCACCGGCTGCTCCACCTGGCCAAGGCCCGCGGACGCCAGGACGAGCTGCTGGGCCTCGCCTACCGGGCGAACTTCGCCGAGGAGCGTTCCGTCTTCGACGGTGACGTGCTGGTCGAGCTGGCCGTCGAGGCCGGGCTCGACGCCGACGAGGCGCGTGCCGTTCTCGCCGACCCGGAGGCGTACGCCGCCGAGGTGCGGGCCGATGAGCGCGAGGCGTCCGAGCTCGGGGCCAACGCGGTGCCGTTCTTCGTGCTCGACCGTCGGTACGGGATCTCCGGCGGCCAGCCCGCCGAGGTCTTCGCCCAGGCGCTCGAACAGGCGTGGAAGGACCGGCCGCTGACCGCGATCGGCGGGGACGCCGCGGCGTGCGACGCCGACGGTGCCTGCGAGGTCCCGCAGACCGGCAGCAACGCCTGAGCCCGCAGTCCGACGCCGTCGACCGACACGTTGTCAGCTGCATGCGTAAGCACTGCTTGGGTGTGCCCCTTAACTCTTTGTAATTGACGATGAGTCAAGGGGGCTTCAGGCTGGGCTCATGGAGACTACTTCGCTCAGCCGTGCGGTGGACGACGAGTTCGCGCCGGAGACGACCTACCTCAACACCTCCACCTGTGGGCTGCTGCCCCGGCGCACGGTGGACGCGGTGAGGGCGCTCGCCGAGGCGATCGCCACGGGCCGCAGGGCCGGCTCCGGCGACTTCGAGGCGGTGGACGCGGCCCGGGCCGGCTTCGCCCGCCTCGCCGGTGTCGACGCCGACCGGGTCGCCACCGGCAGCTCGGTCTCCGTGCACGTCGGGCTGATCGCGGCCTCGCTGCCGCCGGGGGCCGAAGTCCTGGCGCCCGAAGGGGAGTTCAGCTCCGTCGTCAGCCCGTTCGCGGTCCGTGGCGATCTCAAGATGCGCTACGTCCCGCTGGACGGGCTGGCCGACGCGGTACGGCCCGGCACCGATCTCGTCGCCTTCTCCTCCGTGCAGTCCGCCGACGGCCGGATCGCCGATCTGGACGCGGTACGTGCGGCGGCCGCCGCCCACGGCGCCCGGACGCTGCTCGACGCCAGCCAGTCGGCCGGCTGGCTGCCGCTGGACGCCGGGGCGTACGACTACACCGTCACCGGCGGCTTCAAATTCCTGCTCTGCCCGCGGGGAGCGTCGTTCCTCACCGTCACCGAGGAGGCGCAGCGCACCCTGCCGACCGTCTTCGCCGCGTGGGTCGCCTCCGACGACCCCGGGAACAGTACGTACGGCCCGGTCGGGCGGCTCTCCTCGACCGCCCGGCGCTACGACGAACCGCCGGCCTTCCTCTCGTACCACGGCGCCGAGCACTCCCTCGCGCTGCTGGGCGAGGTCGGCATCGACGCCGTCCACGCCCACGCCACCGGGCTCGCCGCCCGCATGCGGGCCGGGCTGGCCGGGCTGGGGCACGAGGTGGTGGCGGGGGAGTCGGCGATCGTGGCCGTGCCCGGACTCGGCGGGCGGGAGCCGGAGTTGGTGCGGGCCGGGGTGATGGTCTCGAACCGGGCGGGAAGTCTGCGCGCGACCTTCCACCTGTACAACACGGAGGCCGATGTGGACCGTGCCCTGGACGTGCTCTCCGGCTGAACCCGCCCGGATGCCGGCTGGACCCGTCCGGACGCCGGGGGATCAGCGGCGCTCGGGGCAGTCCTCGGTCTCGTGGCAGAGGTTCTCCTCGACCTTGGCGAGCAGCCGGGCCAGCTCCTTGCGTTCGGCCGGGTCCAGCCCGGCGAGGGTGTGCTCCTCCAGATCGGTCCAGGCCCGCCCGACGTCGGCGTGCAGTGCGCAGCTGTCGTCGGTGGCCTCGACCAGGACGGCCCTGCGGTCGTCCGGGTCGGGGCAGCGACGGACATGCCCGGTCTGTTCGAGGCGCTGGAGCATCTTGGTGACGGTGGAGGGGTCGAGGTCGACGGCCTTGATCAGCTCGGACTGGCGCACCGCACCCGCGTCCCACAGATACATCATCAGGAACTCCTGGCCGGGGTAGAGCCCGAGCCCCTTGAGCAGCTTGCCCGCGGCGATCCGGTGCAGCCGGGCGACCCGCGAGACGGCATGGCTGACGGGGCCGCCGAGGGCGGCGCTCGGCAGGTCGGTACAGGCGGGGTCGGCCTTCATCGGGACTCCTCGAGGTGGTGCCGGGCGGTGCTCCCGGTGGGTCGGGAGCGCGGAGCCGGTCGCTTTCTGCGAACTTTACCTTGGTCGGCCAATTAATGGGTTACAGTGGCGCACGGCGCAGATAGTTGGCCGACCATATAATTTTCCTGGGAGCTTCCATGACCACCGCATTCGACCCGATCGACCTGTCCGGTACCCAGCTCGCCAACCGCATCGCGATGGCCCCGATGACCCGCAGCCGGGCCGGTGAGGGCGGCATTGCCACGGATCTCGTCGCCGAGTACTACGTCCAGCGCGCGTCGGCGGGCCTCATCATCACGGAGGGCATCCAGCCGTCGGTGGTGGGCCAGGGCTACCCCTCCACTCCTGGGCTGCACAGCGCGGAGCAGGTCGCGTCCTGGCGCAAGGTCACCGATGCGGTGCACGCGGCGGGCGGCCGGATCTTCGCCCAGCTCATGCACGCCGGCCGGATCGGCCACCCGGACCTGCTGCCGGACGGGCTCACCCCGGTCAGCGCCTCCCCGCTCAAGCCCGCCGGTCAGCTCTACACCGGCACGGGGCTGGAGGACTTCACCGCACCGCGCGAACTGACCGGCGACGAAGTCCGGCAGACCATAGCCGACTTCGCGGCAGCCGCACGTAACGCGGTCGACGCCGGCTTCGACGGGGTCGAGCTGCACGGCGCCAACGGCTACCTCATCCACCAGTTCCTCGCGCCCAACACCAACCTGCGCAACGACGAGTGGGGCGGCTCCGAGGAGGCCCGTATCCGGTTCGCCGTCGAGGTGGTCAAGGCCGTCGCCGCCGAGATCGGCGCGGAGCGGACCGGGCTGCGCATCTCGCCCGGAAACCCGTACAACGACATCGACGAGCCCGCGCCGGACGCCGTCTACACCGCGCTGGTACAGGAGATCGAGCCGCTCGGCCTCGCCTATCTGCACGTCCTGGAAGCGGCGGAGATCCGCGAGCTGACCCTCGCGCTGCGCAAGCAGTTCTCCGGCACCTTCATCCTCAACGCGCTGACGGACGGGCCGACAGGACCGGACGACCACTCGCTGATCGACGACGGGATCGCCGACATCATCTCGTACGGTGCCCTGTTCATCGCCAACCCGGACCTGCCCGCCAGGCTGAAGGCCGGCGGCCCCTTCAACACCCCGGACCCGTCGACCTTCTTCGGCGGGGACGCGAAGGGGTACGTCGACTACCCGGCGCTGGACGCCGTTCGGTCCTGAGGCCGTGCGGGTCGCCGGGCTGCGGCTAGGGCCTGGCGTCCCCGAAGAGGTTCAGCACATCCTCCTGCAGGCTCGGAGGTCAATCCCGGCCCGACTCCTCCAGCGGCGCACTGTGCCACTTCCACGAGGTGACCCGGGGATGACCGGGCAGTTCGCCGCGGCCGGTGGCCCAGAGCAGGACCGCCCATCGGTCGGTGTCCTTCGGGGCGTCCGGAAACAGCCGGGCCAGCACCCGGTCGCAGAGGCCGGCCGGCGGGGTCCAGGGGACGTCCAGGCTCGCGGCGAGGTCATGTACGTGCACCAGGGTCTCCACGATGCCCATGGCGGCGAAGCCCTCCGGGTCCGACACCCCGTAGGAGTGGTACGAGCGGACCTCGGGCGAGGCCGTCCGTACCATCGCTGCGAGCAGCGCGCCGCTCGCCTCCAGCGTCTGGAGCAGCCCGGCGGGCCCGGCCGACCGGTCCGCGAAGACCGCGTTCGCCGGACCGCCCTTGTGATCGGCGCTCCAGCGGTAGGGGACGTACGTGTCCAGCGGCGGCTGCTGCGGGCCCAGTTGGGCCGCGTAGGAGAAGAGATCGTCGCTCAGATGCTCCGTGGTCTCCCAACAGTCCCACTCCAACGACCCGGCCGGGACCAGCCAGTTGTCCGCCCGGGACTCCCGGAGCGCGGCGACCGCGAGACGGACCGCGGTGGTCACATCGTCCGCCGTGACCGGCAGCCGGGTCCCGGTCAGCGCGGCCCGTTCCGCCGCACTGCACTCGACACAGAACTCATTGCCCTCCGGATCGGCGAGCGTCGCCCAGCCCCGCCCGTTCGGCCTGCGGTGGTCGGCCACGAGGGTGGCACCCAGGCCGAGCAGCCGCTCCACCTCCTCGTCGCGGGTGCGGTCCTGCGGCTGAATGTCCAGGTGCAGACGGTTCTTGGTGCTCTTCGGCTCGGGCACCGAGATGAAGAGCAGCGCGGCACCGGGGGCCTCGACGAGCGCCTCGGGATCGCCGGGGGCGTCCTCGTCGCAGAGCGGGGCGCCGAGCACCCCGGACCAGAAACCGGCGAGCTTGTAGGCGTCGGCGCAGTCGATCGTGATGTGACGTACGAGTGAAGTCATGGGCCCCACTGTCGCCGCTCGTGGCCGTCGCGGTCCACCAACTTTGGAGAGGGGGGTGGTGCGACGAACGTCGCCCCACCCCCGTCCGGTTCAGCTCGCCGGCCCGTCACTTCACCGGTGTGAAGTCCCGCGCCCCGATGAACTCCGGACGCCGCGCCGGCGCCGCGAACGGCTCCTCGGCGGCGTTCTCCACGCTGTTGAAGACGATGAAGACATTGCTGCGCGGGTACGGGGTGATGTTGTCCCCCGAGCCGTGCATGCAGTTGCAGTCGAACCAGGTCGCCGAACCCGCCTTGCCCGTGAAGAGCTTGATTCCGTGCCGGTCGGCCAGCTTCGTCAGCGCCTCGTCGGACGGGGTACCGGCGTCCTGCATCTTCAGGGACTTCTTGTAGTTGTCCTTCGGCGTCTCGCCCGCACAGCCGAGGAACGACTTGTGCGAACCGGGCATGATCATCAGCCCGCCGTTGGTGTCGTGGTTCTCGGTCAGCGCGATCGACACGGACACCGCCCGCATGTTCGGCAGACCGTCCTCGGCGTGCCAGGTCTCGAAGTCCGAGTGCCAGTAGAACCCCGAAGCGCCGAAGCCCGGCTTGACGTTGATCCGGGACTGGTGGACGTACACGTCCGAACCGAGGATCTGACGGGCCCGGCCCACCACGCGCTCGTCGCCGACCAGCCGGGCGAAGACCTCGCTGATCCGGTGGACCTCGAAGACCGACCGTACCTTCTGCGACTTCGGCTCTATGATCGAGCGCTCGTCGGCCCGCACCGCCGGATCGGTGATCAGCCGGTCCAGTTCGGCGTGGTGGACGGCGACCTCGTCCGGTGTGATCAGCTGGTCCACGGTGAGGAAGCCGTCGCGCTCGAAGCCCTGCAGATCCTTCACGGCGACCGGCCCCGGGGCTCCGGGCGGGGACCAGATGACCGGGTCCTGACGGGGCGTGATCATCTCGGCTGCGCAGCGTGTGGGGTACAGATCGGCACGTACATCGGTGGTCATGGTTCAGCCCTCCTCGGTCAGCAGTGGGTAGACACCGTTCTGGTCGTGCTCCTCCCGTCCGGTGACCGGTGGGTTGAAGACGCAGACACAGCGGAAGTCGGTCTTCGGCCGCATGGTGTGGTGCTCATGGCCGTCCAGCAGGTACATCGTGCCGGGCGTGATCCAGTGCTTCTCGCCGGTCTCGTCATTGGTGAGCTCGGCCTCGCCCTCGACGCACAGGACGGCCTCGATGTGGTTCGCGTACCACATCGATGTCTCGGTACCCGCGTACATCGTGGTCTCGTGGAGCGAGAAGCCCACCTTCTCCTGCGCGAGCACGATGCGCTTGCTCTCCCAGGTTCCGGAAGCGGCCTTCACATGCCTGTCGGTGTTCTCGATGTCACTGAACGATCGGACGATCACGGTGGGTCGGTGCCTTTCTCTCTGCGGCGGTGTTCCTCGTCGGACCCGCGTCGGGGGCGGGCCCGGGATCAGGCGGTCTCGCGGACTGCGCGGGCCAGTGTCCGCAGGCCCTCGTCCAACTCCTCGGGGGTGACGGTCAGCGGCGGCAGCAGTTTCACGACCTCGCTCTGCGGACCGGAGGTCTCGACAAGGAGGCCCAGCTCGAAGGCGCGGGCGCAGACCGCGACGGCGCGCGACTTGTCGGTGAACTCCATGCCCCAGACCAGGCCGCGGCCCCGGAACTGTGCACCGAGCCGGGCGTGTTCATCACAGATCGCAAGAAGTGCCTGCTCGATCTGCTCGCCCCGGGCCAGGGTCTGCTTCTCCATCTGTCCGTCCGCCCAGTAGGCGTCGAGCGCGGCGGCGGCCGTGACGAACGCCGGGTTGTTGCCGCGGAAGGTGCCGTTGTGCTCGCCCGGCCCCCAGACGTCCAGCTCCGGTTTGAACAGGCAGAGCGACATGGGCAGTCCGTAGCCGCTGATGGACTTGGACAGGGTGACGATGTCGGGGGTGATGCCGGCCTCCTCGAACGAGAAGAACGCCCCCGTGCGTCCGCAGCCCATCTGGATGTCGTCGACGATCAGGAGCATGTCGCGGCGGTGGCACAGGTCGGAGAGTGCCCGCAGCCACTCGGGACGCGCCACATTGATGCCGCCCTCGCCCTGCACCGTCTCGACGATCACGGCGGCGGGCTGGTTGAGGCCGGAGCCCTGGTCCTCCAGGAGCCGCTCGAACCAGAGGAAGTCCGGTACCCGGCCGTCGAGGTAGTTGTCGAACGGCATCGGGGTGCCGTGCACCAGCGGGATACCGGCCCCGGCCCGCTTGAAGGCGTTGCCGGTGACGGCGAGCGAGCCCAGCGACATGCCGTGGAAGGCGTTGGTGAACGAGACGATCGACTCGCGCCCCTTCACCTTGCGGGCCAGCTTCAGCGCCGCCTCGACCGCGTTGGTGCCGGTAGGGCCGGGGAACATCACCTTGTACGGTAGATCACGCGGGCGCAGCACGTTGTTCCGGAAGGACTCCAGGAAGGCGCGTTTCGCGGTGGTGGCCATGTCGAGGCCGTGGGTGATGCCGTCGCGCTCGATGTAGTCGATCAGTGCGCGTTTCAGTACCGGGTTGTTGTGGCCGTAGTTGAGAGATCCGGCGCCGGCGAAGAAGTCGAGGTAGGTGTGGCCGTCCTCGTCGGTCAGACGGGCGCCCTGCGCATGGTCGAACACTGCGGGCCAACTGCGGCAGTAGCTTCGTACCTCCGACTCCAGGGTCTCGAAGACGCTCAGCGCGGGCGGGGTGATGGTCACAGGGGATCTCCTGCTTGAGGGGGGTGTGACGGGCGGCGGTGCTCAGGTGCGGAACGGGCCGAGGCGCTCGGACGTGGAACGGGCCGAGGGTGTTCAGGCGTGGAACGGGCCGATGCGGTACAGCACTTCCGGCAGATGCGTTCCCTCGGGGAACAGCTCGCCGTCGAAGAGCACTTCACGTTCCAGGCCCACGTCGTGGCGCAGCGCGTAGGAGGTGAACAGCCGGTCCGACGCGGTGTTGTCCGGGGTGACGGTCGTCTCGACCGAGGCCAGGCCCTGCGAGGCTGCGACCCGCGAGGTCAGCGCGTCCAGCAGTTTTCCCGCCAGTCCGGTCCCGCGGTGGCCGTGGTCGACGGCCACCTGCCAGACGACGAGTGTCTCGGGGCGGTCCGGCCGGAGGAATCCCGTCACGAAGGCGACGGGCCCGCCGGTCTCGTCGCGGGCGACCACGGAGGTGGCCGCGAAGTCACGGCACCACAGCAGGTAGCTGTACGAGGAGTTGAGGTCCAGGACCTCGGAGTCGCGGGCGATGCGCCAGATCGCGGCTCCGTCCTCCACTCGTGGGGTGTCGATGGTGAGGAATTCACTTCGGGCACTTGCAAAATCTGCTGGTGCGGCGGTCATGTGAATTGAATTTACCCAGCAAATTCTGAAATTGCATCGACGCAAGGGGTTGGGTGGAGTGATCCTTTCTGTTATCACGCGGGCGCGCGCACCGGCGCGATCCGGCCTCGTTTTCTTCCGCTTTGGGTGCTATTTATCCGGCATAACGGCCGCGATGTGGAGTCGGTCACAAGGTCGTAACTCTCGAGTGATGCAACGGAATTGCGTGGATCGGGCTTCTGGAAACTTAGGTGTTTAGGGTCCGGGAAAGCGGGCAGAAGAATGCGGGGAGCTGCTCTGAATAGAACAGCTCCCCGCATTTATGGAATATTGATGTTCCGGTGCGGATTTACTGGCTCGGCCAGGTTTCCGAAACGGCTTTGCGGGCAGTTTCGAAGTCGACCTGCCGGCCCGCATCGGCCAGCGCCGCCCCCAGAGCCGCGAGCGAGGACTGCACCGCGCCCCGCGTCGCATCCACACCGTAGTGATTGACCCGGATCATCTCCTTGGACAGTGCACCGCCGCCCGCGATCAGCGGCAGCGACGGGTCGGCCGCGAGTGCCCGCGCGACCAGCCCGGAGGCGTCGACGCCCGCCGGGGCGCGCAGCGTCGTGGCGACCGGCGCCGCGTCCTTTGCCTCGTGCACATACGGCGACAGGCCGCCGCCGAGCGTCACCGCACCCGCACGCGTCGCCGCGGCAGCCGAGGCATGCCGGGCCATCAGTGCATCCAGGCCCTCGGCCTCGATCCGCTCCACGCAGGCCTCCAGAGCCAGCATCTCCAGCTGGGCGGGAGCGTGCAGCAGCGCCCTGCGACCGCCGTCGATCCAGCGCTCCTTCCAGTCCAGGAGGGAGAGGTACGAGCGGCGCGGGGCCTGGGGGTTGGCGGCGATCCGCTCCCAGGCCCGCTCGCTCACCGACACCGCCGACACCCCGGCCGGGCCGCCCATCGCCTTCTGCGCGCCGATCACACAGAGATCGACGCCCCACACGTCGGGCAGCAGCGGCTCGGCGCCCACCGAGGCGACGGCGTCCAGCATGAACAGCGCCCCGTGCGAACGGACCACCTCACCGATCTCGGCGACCGGATTGGTGTTGCCGGTCGCCGCCTCGGCGTGGACCAGGGAGACGAAGTCGATCTCCGGGTGCTCGGTCAGCGCCCGTGCGACCTGATCGGCGGTGACCGCCGTGTGGAACGGAACCGCCAGATCGACGACATTGGCACCGCAGTCGCGCAGCCAGTTCCCGAAGGTCTGTCCGTACGGCCCCGTGACGACGTTCAGCGCGGTCGAGCCGGGCCGGGCGCCGCCCCGGATGCAGCCTTCGAGGGGGAGCAGTGCCTCGCCCTGCATGATGACGACGTCCTGCTCGGTGGCGAGGAGGCCGGCCACCCGCTTCTCGATGGCCGCGAAATGCGCGGCGGTGAGCGGGGCGAGGTCGAGGAAGGGGTGCGTCACGGTGGTGCTCTCTTCGGATCGGGTCGGTGCGCCGCGGTGCTGCGTACGGACAGTGCTTCCGTCGAAGCGTACCCAGGGCGGTGAGCGGTGCCTCGTACAGTGCTGCTCATGAGTGATCACAGGGCACCGCAGGTGCTGCACGTGAAGGGGCGGGTGCTCGTCGGACCGGAGGACGTCCGCGACGAGCTCTGGGTCGTCGACGGACGGATCTCGTACGGGAGGCCGGCCGGCGCGGACGAGGCGGTGACCGTCACCGGCTGGGCGCTGCCGGGGCTGGTCGACGCCCACTGTCACGTCGGGCTCGACCATCACGGCGCCGTCGACGCGGCGACCAGCGAGAAGCAGGCCATCGCCGACCGGGAGGCGGGCGCGCTGCTGCTGCGGGACGCGGGTTCGCCGTCCGACACCCGGTGGATCGACGACCGTGAGGACCTGCCGAAGATCATCAGGGCCGGCATATCGCCAGGCCCCGCAGATACACCCGGAACTACGCCTACGAGATCGAGCCGGACGATCTGGTCGCGTACGTCGCACAGGAGGCGCGCCGCGGCGACGGCTGGGTGAAGCTGGTCGGCGACTGGATCGACCGGGAAGCGGGTGACCTGACTGCCTGCTGGCCGCGCGAGGCGGCCGAGGCGGCCATCGCCGAGGCGCACCGGCTCGGCGCCCGGGTCACCGCGCACTGCTTCGCCGAGGACTCGCTGCGCGATCTCGTAGAGGCCGGCATCGACTGCATCGAGCACGCCACCGGGCTGACCGAGGACACCATTCCGCTCTTTGCCGAGCGCGGTGTCGCGATCGTCCCCACGCTGGTCAACATCGCCACGTTCCCCTCGCTCGCGGCGGGCGGCGATGCCAAATTCCCCCGCTGGTCGGCCCATATGCGGCGGCTGCACGAGCGGCGTTACGACACCGTGCGCGCCGCGTACGACGCCGGGATCCCGGTCTTCGTCGGCACCGACGCGGGCGGGGTGCTCGCCCACGGGCTGGTGGCGGACGAGGTCGCCGAGCTGGTGAAGGCGGGCATCCCGGCCCTGGACGCGCTGTCCGCGACGACCTGGGGTGCGCGTCAGTGGCTCGGGCGGCCGGTGCTGGAGGAGGGCGCACCGGCGGACCTGGTGGTGTACGACGAGGACCCGCGGGCGGACGTACGGGTGCTGGCGGCGCCGCGACGCGTCGTGCTGAACGGGCGGGTGATCGGCTGAGTGACGGCTCACGGAGCCGCCTCCCGACCGGGGTGTGCCATGTTGACAGGCAGTTACCGAACCCCTGCCGTGTCGTTGAAGCACCTTTGCGCGCACCCCGGCGCAGTCGGTCTCCGCGCCGTCCGCGCTCAGTGGATCGGGTGACTCCGAGGAACGAACGTACCGAGATAATCGAATACAGACGCGGAAACCCCCCTTTGGAGTGAACTCACGTCAGGTGTCTGCCAGTTCACCCTCCGTGCGTAAAGCTTTCGGGGTCGAGGTCACCGGTGCCCGCGATGTCCCCCATTGGACGGCGCCGGTGGCTCCATGTCTCTTGTGGGGGTTCCACCATCTTGAACAGCAATACCTTCCGCCTGGCCGCCCTGGCGGTCGCCGCCGCTCCCGTCGCCCTGCTGGTCGCCGTCCCGGCGCAGGCCGCGACCGCGACCACCACGACCACCGGCGACGGGAAGGCGAGCGCGGTCGTGCTCCGTACCGCACTCGACGTCTCGCTCCTGAACAAGACGATCGATGTGCCGCTCAAGGCCACGCTCAATGAAGTGCAGGCACCCGCCAGTGCCGACAAGACCGCGCTGAGCGTGCGGCTCGACGGGGTGGACCACGGACAGCCGTTCAGCGTGCTGAGCGCCGATGTGGCCACCGCCAGGGCGACCGTCGGCAAGCACAGGGCCGAGGGCTACAGCAATCTCGCGAAGGCCAGGGTCCATGTGCCCGGACTGCCGCTGCTCTCGCTGATCGAGGTCGAGAAGGTCACCTCCAAGGCGGTCTGCGAGGTGGGCAGGAAGCCGGTCGCCGAGTCGAACGTGCTGGGGCATGTGTCGGTCCTCGGCAAGCGGATCACCCTCACCGCGGGCGGTACCACACAGGTGAAGGTGCCGGGCGTCGGCGAGGTGACCCTCGACCTGTCGAAGACGCACACCACCTCGCGCACCGCAGCGGCGGTCGCGCTTCAGCTGAAGGTCTCGGTCAACCCGCTCAAGCTGAATGTCGCCGATGTACAGGGTGAGGTCACGCTCGCCGAGGCGACCTGCGAGACGCCGAAGTCGACCGGAGGCGGCGACAACGGCGGTTCCGGCAACGGCGGCTCCAGCGGCGGCGGTTCCAGCAACGGCGGTTCCGGCAACGGCGGGACGAGTGGCGGAGGCACCTCCGGCAGCGGTGGCAGCACGTCCGGGGGCACGGGTGGTGACGGCGGTGAGGTGAAGCCCCAGACCGGCACCGGCCACGCCCCGGCCGGCGACTCCAACCTCGCGGAGACGGGCGGCAGCTCCACGACCCCGTACATCGCGGGCGGCGCGGCCGTGCTGCTGGCGGTGGGCGCCGGGGCGATGGTCGTGGCCAGGCGCCGCGCCCAGGACTGACCTCTCAACCCGAGGCCCGAGGGGGGCAGTCGTAGGTCAGGAGGGGAGCGGGGAGCGGCGTTCGCGTGACGGAACGCCGCTCCCCGTGAGCGTGAGGAATGCCGCTCCCCGGCGGCGTGAGACGGAGCGCGGCCGTCCCGTCAGCGTGTGACCGCGGTCAGCGTCTGCAGTGCCTGGTCGAGTGCCTGCAGGAAGCGGTTGGTCGTCGCACGGTCGCGTACCGCCAGCCGCAGCCACTGCGGACCGAGCCCCGGAAACGTATCTCCACGCCGCGCCGCGAACCCCAGGGCCCGCAACCGCTCCCGTGCCTCGGTGGCCCCCTCCAGTCGCACCAGGACGAACGATCCCTCGGCCGGTTCCACCACCCGCACCTCGGTGAACTCCCTGAGGCCCGCGACCAGATGGGCCCGGTCCACCGCGATCCGCACCGCAGCGGCAGCCGCCTCGGCCAGGGCCCGCGGCTCCATGCACGCCTCGGCCGCCGCCAGCGCCGGGGACGACACCGGCCACAGCGGCTGCGCCTCCTCCAGCGCGCGGATCGTCTCCGGGGCGGCCAGTACGTAACCGATCCGCAGCCCCGCGAGCCCCCAGGTCTTGGTGAGGCTGCGCAGCACCACGAGCCCCGGGATGTCCGTACGCCCGCACAGCGCCTCGCGCTCGCCCGGCACCGCGTCCATGAATGCCTCGTCGACCACCAACGTCCTCCCGGGGCGCGCCAGTTTCTCCAGCACGGCTGCCGGATGCAGGACCGACGTGGGGTTCGTCGGATTGCCGACCACCACCAGGTCCGCGTCCTCGGGCACCGCCGCCGGGTCCAGCCGGAAACCGTCCCCGGCCGACAGCAGCACCCGCCGCACCTCGTGCCCGGCCGCACGCAGCGCCGACTCGGGCTCGGTGAACTGCGGATGGATCACGACCGGACGGCAGGCCGGCAGCGCCCGTGCGATCAGCACGAACGCCTCCGCCGCACCCGCCGTCAGCAGCACGCGCTCCACCGGCAGCCCGTGCCGGGCCGCGACCGCCGCCCGCGCCGGACGGCCGTCCGGATACGCGGCAAGCGTGCCCAGCGACGCGGCAATCCGCGCCTTCAGCCAGGCCGGAGGCGTATCGGCCCGTACGTTGACGGCGAGATCGGTCAGATCCCGGCCCCGTACTTCCGCGTCACCGTGGTGCCGCAGATCGTGCGTGCCCGCGCCTGTCGCGTCGGGTCTTTCAGTGGGAGTGTGCATGACCGCCGTGGGGGTGGTGGTGATGGCCGTCGTCGTCGGGGTGGAAGTGCGGCTGCTGCGGCAGCCCCACCTTGTCCTCGAAGCCCGGCAGCGAGATCCGGTACACGCATGAGTCGCAGTTCATCCGCAGATCGCCCTTGACGGCCTCCCGGTAGCGCTCCATGACCAGGTCGTACAATTCCTCGGCCGCACCGATGACTTCGGCCGAGCGGACATCGAACTCCGGGTGGGCGGCGGCCCACTCCTCGGTCTGATGACGCACCCGGTCCGGCAGGATGCCGGTGAAGAGGAAGTACGGCAGAACGACTATGCGCCCGGCACCCAGCTTCACGCAACGGTCGAGACCGGACGGTACGTCCGGCGCCGCGAGCGAGACGAACGCCGTCTCCACCCCCGCGTAACCACGGCCCTCCCAGAACAGCCGCGCCGCCTTGTACACCTCGGCGTTGGCGTCCGGGTCGGTCGAACCGCGCCCGACCAGCAGCACTGTCACCTCGGACCGGTCGGTGTTGCCCAGTACCGCGTCGACCCGGCGCTCCAGCACCTTCAGCAGCGCCGGGTGCGGGCCGAGCGGACGGCCGTAGGTGTAGGAGATGCCGGGGTGGCGCTCCTTCTCACGGGCCAGCGCCGCCGGAATGTCCCCCTTGGCGTGCCCGGCCGACACCAGCATCAGCGGCACGGCGGCGAAGCGCTTCACACCGCGCTCGACCAGCTCGGTCACGGCGTCGCCGAGCGGCGGCGGGGACAGCTCGATGAAGCCGCCCGCGACCGGCAGTCCGGGGTGGCGCTTGCCCAGCTCGGTCACGAAGTCACGGAACGCCGCGGCCCCGCCCTCGTCCCGGGTGCCGTGGCCGGCGACGAGCAGTGCGGGCTGGGTGGACGGGGTGGTCACAGGTTCTCCTCGGTGTTCGTGGGAGGTACGGGGTGGTACAGCAGGGCATTGAGGGCGGCGGCGGCGACGGCCGAGCCGCCCTTCTCCGACACATTGCTCACTGCGGGCAGACCGCTCTCGCGCAGCGCCGCCTTCGACTCGGTCGCGCCGACGAAACCGACCGGCAGCCCGATGACGAGCGCGGGCGCGGCATCGAGGAGGAGCAGCTCCTCCAGCGCGGTCGGCGCATTGCCGATCACCCAGATCGCGCCGGGTCCGACCTGCTCGTAGGCGAGCCGGATCGCATGTGCCGAACGGGTCAGCCCCAGGCCGGACCTGGCCTCCCTGAGACGGCACACGGTCTCGCGGCGGGTGATGCCCGCCGCGACCATCTCCACATCGGTGACGACCGGCGCACCGGCGTGCAGCGCCGCATGGGCGACGACGAGCGACGCCTCGTCGCAGACCAGGTCCGTCGCGTACTCCAGATCCGCCGCGGAGTGGATGACCCGCTCCACGACGGCCCGGGTCAGCGGTGCGAAGTGCGAGGTGTCCAGGCGGGCGCGCAGTCGCCGGTAAGACTCCTGCTCGATGGGGTGAACGGTTCTCTCCCAGGGCCGGTTCACTCTGCTCCCTCCTGTGCGGGGGCCATGGTGGCCGACTGCCAGCGGTAGCCGCGCGGTGTCACCATGCGGCCCGCGATCTCCCGGGTGGCCGTGTTGCCGACCGTCACGACCGTCATCATGTCCACCGTCGCCGGGTCCAGACCGGCGAGCGAGGTCACCCGGCTGCTCTCGTCAGGGCGCGAGGCATTGCGTACGACACCGACCGGTGTCGCCGGTTCCCGGTGCTCGGACAGGATCGACAGGGCCTTCGGGAGCTGCCAGTCGCGGCCACGGCTGCGCGGGTTGTAGAACGTCACGATGATGTCGGCCTCGGCCGCGGCCCGTACCCGGCGTTCGATGACCTCCCACGGAGTGTGCAGATCGGAGAGGCTGATCGACACATGGTCGTGGCCCAGCGGGGCGCCCAGGATCGCGGCAGCCGCCAGCGCGGCCGTCACACCCGGCACACCCACCACATCGATATCGGCGCCGGCCTCGGCGAGCGCGGGCGACGCCATCGCGTACACGCCCGCGTCACCGCTGCCGATCAGCGCCACCGCATGCCCCTTGCGCGCCTCGGCGACCGCCGTACGGGCCCGCTCCTCCTCGGCGCCGAGCCCCGACTCCAGAATGGTGGTGCCGGGCCGCAGCAGGTCCCTGATCTGGTCGACGTACTGATCGAGCCCGACCAGCACCGAGGCCCGCCGCAGCTCCTCGCGGGCCCGGGGGGTCAGCAGATCGCGCGCACCCGGGCCGAGACCGACGACGGCCAGGCGCCCGCGCGGGCTGCGGCGCACCACCGCACACGTGGCCATCGCGGCCCGCCCCACAGGGTTCGACTTCCGCTTCGGTACGAGCAGTTCGCCCCCCGCGGCGAGTGCGGCGGCCTCCGCGACGGAGGGGGTTCCTACGGCGGCGAGCGGCGCGCCGGACGGATTGGGCACCTCGATACGGGCCAACTCGTCGGCGGCGTACGTCCGCAGCGGGACGCCGAGCTGCGAGGCCGCGGCGACGATGCCCGGCTCGTCCGCCTTCGCGTCGACCGTCACCAACTCCGCGATGCTCAGCGGCGACAGCCCGGCCTCGCGCAGGGCGTCCACGAGCAGCCCGACGACCTCCTCGGGCGGCGCGCCCTTGGACGCGCCGACCCCGACAGCGAGTGACGCGGGCCGCAACACGGCGGTCTGTGGCCCGAGTTCCACGATCCGGTCGGTGACATGCAGCACCGCACCACCCCCGGCGCCGGGGGAAACATTCGACGGCAACGGTGGCAACGGCCACACCGCATCAGCCCGCAGCTCCACCCCCGCCCCGTCGAGCATCGCGCGCGACACCCCCGCCACATCGCCCTCCACGGGGAGGCCCAGCATGTCCAGCCCCGGCACCCCCGCCGCGTCCGTCGCCGTGGTCACGACCGGCGCCGCGCCCAGCACCTCACCGACCGCACCGGCCAGCGCGTTCGCCCCGCCGGCGTGCCCGCCGAGGAGCGCCACCGCATGGCGACCCGCCTCGTCGACACAGACGACACCCGGGTCCGAGGCCTTGTCCGACAGCAGCGGCGCGAGCAGCCGCACGACGGCGCCCGTCGCCAGGAAACACACCAGCTGCTCGCACTCGGCGAACGCCCGCTGCACGGCCTCGCGCACCGGTCCCTCGTAGACCACGGTGCGGCCGGGCCAGGCCGCGGCCAGCCGGTCGCGGGCGACGGTGCCCGCCGACGTGGCGGAGATCAGGCCGATCACAGGATTTCTCCCAAAATGCCCCGGGCTTCAGCCCGGGGAGGAATGGGTCCTTGGGGCGGAGCCGCGTAGCGGCGGAGTTCGTTGCACATCTGCTCTGACCTGTGCTTTCTTTCGTTGTCAGTGGGGGCGGCTAGGTTGGGGGTCATGACGACGGGAGCGCGGAGCGGGGAGAATGCCGGGCATGCCCGGTACACCTACCGGCTTCGTGTGTCGTCCACCGCAGGCGCCGCGCTGGAAGCGGAGTGGGCGCGGTGCCGGTGGATCTGGAACGAGAGCTGCGCCCGGTCGAAGAAGGCCCATGCCGAGGATGAGAAGTGCGGCCCGGCCAGGCTGGACAAGATGCTGACCGAGGCCCGGACCGCGATGTCCTGGCTGCGTGAGGGCAGCAGCGTTCCGCAGCAGCAGTTGATCCGCGACTTCGGCAAGTCCCGGGCCAAGGCGCTCAAGGACATCAAGGCCCGGTTGCCGATGCGACAGCGTGCCGGGATGCCGAAGTACAAGAAGAAGCACGAGACGGACCCCACGCTCAACTACACGCAGCGCGGCTTCCGGTTGAAGGACGGTCGCCTGCACCTGGCCGGGGGTATCAGCTTGACCGTGGTGTGGTCGCGCGATCTGCCCGAGCCGCCGTCGTCGGTGCGCGTGTACCGGGACCGCCTCGGGCATTGGTACGCCAGTTTCGTCGTCCCCACCGCCACCGAGGTGCTGCCCTCCACAGGTGCGGTGATCGGGATCGACTGGGGCGTGAAGGAGACGGCCACCACCACGTCCGATGACCATGACCTGCCCCACGCCGAGTACGGCAAGAAAGCCGCCGGCGGCCTCGCGCGCTACCAGCGGATGATGGCCCGACGCCGCGCGCCCCGGGGCAAGGCCCAGTCGAAGGGCTACCGCAAGGCGCAGCGGCAGGCCGCCAAGCTGCACAAGAAGGTGGCCCGGCAGCGGCAGGACACTGCCCGCAAGTGGGCCAAGGCCGTGGTCCGCGACCACGACGCGCTGGCGGTCGAGGACTTCAAGCCGAAGTTCCTCGCCAAGTCCACCATGGCCCGAAAGGCCGCCGACGCCGCGATCGGCGCGACCAAGACGGCCCTGATCGAAATGGGCCGCAAGCACGGTCGGCCCGTGCACCTTGTCCACCCCGCGCACACCACCATGGACTGCGCGCAGTGCGGAGCGAGAACCAAGCACGCACTACCTCTCTCAGAACGAACCTACTCGTGCACCGCGTGCGGAGCCGTATCCCCCAGGGACAAGAACTCCGCACGCGTGATGCTCGTCCGGGCTGGTCTCAACCCGGCTGGTGCTGATCGTGTAAGAGCTGACGGACCGCCGGTCCGCAGCCAACGTGAGCCAGGAATCCCCTCCTTTTAGGGAGGGGAGGATGTCAATGGGTTGCTCCTTCACTACGGACCGCGGGGCGGGTGCCCCACAGCAGAAAGACCGGGTTGGTCGCGGCGAGCCGCGTCACCTCACCGGGCAGCGGCGCCAGCCGGGAGGACTGCAGCAGCACTCCCTCGGGCACGAGCCCGGCACCGGCCAGCGCCGCACGCACCTGAGGCACCCGGTCCAGCGCCGCCAGCGCCACCACCACCGAGCGCCGCACCCGCCGGGCGCACGCCGTCACGATGGCGGGCAGTTCACGCCCGCCGCCCCCGATGAACACCGCGTCCGGGTCGTCCAGACCGTCGAGCACGGCGGGCGCGGAGCCGTGCACCGCACGCACATACACCGCGTGCGCGGCCGCGTTCGCCCTGATCCGCTCGACCCCGTCCGAGGTCTTCTCCACGGCGACGGCGGCCGCGCCGAGCCGCGCGCACTCCACCGCAACCGAACCCGAACCCGCACCGATGTCCCACACCAGGTCACCGGTGCGCGGTCCCAGCCGGGCCAGCGCCAGCGCGCGCACCTCGAACTTGGTGATCATCGAGTCGCGGTGCTCGAACTCCGTCTCGTCCAGCGCCCACCGGCCGGGCCCCGCGGGCGGCCCAGCGACGGTCCGTACCGGGGAGAGCACCCGGGACTCGTCCAGACACAGCACCACACTCACCGGATCCGGCCAGTCGCGGGCCACCGCCTCGGCAGGGGTCAGCCGCTCGATGCGCTCCCGCTCCGGATCGCCGAGCGCCGTCGCCACGACCAGGGTGCGCCCCTCGGCTCCGTGCACCAGCCCGGCCGCCAGCTCCGCGGGCCCGGCGCCGGGCCCGGTCAGGACGGCCACCTTCGGGTGCGCCAGACATGCGTTCACCGCGGTACGCGGGTCGCGGCCGTGCGCACTGACCACGACCGAGTCGTCCCAAGCCAGCCCGAGCCGGGCGAACGCGACCGCGACGGAAGGCGAACCCGGCCGCACATCGAGCGCGCTCGCCCCGAAACGATCGGCCAGCGCCCGTACGATCCCGAAGAATCCGGGGTCACCGGAGGCCAGCACGACCACCCGCGCCCCGCCCCCGTGCGCATGCTCCGCGATCCGGTCGAGCGCCGGCGCCAGCGGACCGAGCACGATGCGCTCGACCTGCTCCGCCGGCCGCGCGGCCTCCAGATGGCGCCGGGCGCCGACCACCAACGTGGCCACGGCCAGCGCGTCCTGGGCCTCGGGACCGAGCGGCTCGCCCGTCCCCGTACCGAAGACTCGGATCATGAGCCGGACCGCTGGGCGCGCAGTTCGGCCCGCGCCGCCTTGTCGGCCTTGCGGAAACCGTGGAAGTGCCCTGGGTGGTAGAGGTGCGAGCGTGTCCCCGAAGCCGAAAGCGCCGGGCCGACCAGGAAGAGGGTGTGCTTCCAGAGCTTGTGCTCCTTGACCGTCTCCTCCAGGGTCTCGATCGTGCAGTGCAGGATCAGCTCCTGAGGCCAGGTCGCCTGGTACGCGATCACGACCGGCGTCGATGTCGGATAGCCGCCCTCCAGCAACTCCTGGGTGAGCTGCCCGGTCCGGGCGGCCGACAGGAACAGCGCCATCGTCGTGCCGTGGCGCGCGAATTCCCGTACTTCCTCGCCCGGCGGCATCGGCGTCTTGCCGCCACCGAGACGGGTCAGGATCACGGACTGCGCGACCTCCGGAATCGTCAGCTCCCGCTGCGCGATCGCCGCGACGGCCGAGAACGACGACACCCCCGGCACGATCTCGACCGCGACCCCCAGCCCGGCACACCGGTCGACCTGCTCCTGCGTGCCGCCCCACAGCGCCGGGTCGCCGGAGTGGATACGGGCCACCTTCAGCCCCTCTGCGGCCGCGCGTCCGTACACGGCGACGACCTGCTCCAGTGACATCTGCGCCGAATCGAGGATCTCCGCGCCCTCCCGCGCATGCTCCAGAACTTCCGCCTGCACCAGGCTGGCCGCCCAGATGACGATGTCGGCATCCGCGATGGCCCGCGCCGCCCGGAAGGTCAGCAGATCGGCGGCGCCGGGGCCGGCACCGACGAACGTCACTTTGCCGTGGGTGGGCGCGGCGACCGTGCCGGCTGCGTCGACTGCTTCGGACATGGGACGGGGTCCTTTCGGGAAACGGGGAAAAACGGGAAAACGGGACAGAAAGGTGGGGTGGACGGCAGGGCGCGGTGAGATGCGCGCACCGGGGTCAATCGGCTAGCAAGAGCGCATGGCGGTGTTCGTGGCGCTCGGCGCGTTCCTGATGACCCTGGCCGGCGGCTGGGTCGCCCAACGCGTCACCGACCGCCGCCACCTGGTGCTCGGCTTCGCCGGCGGACTGATGCTCGGCGTGGTCGGCCTGGACCTGCTGCCGGAAGCGATCGACGCCGCGGGCAATCCGGTCTTCGGCGTCCCGGCGGCCCTGCTGCTGTTCGTCGGTGGCTTCCTCGTCGCCCACCTGGTGGAGCGTCTGCTCGCCGTACGCCAGGCGGCACACGGCGCGGGCGAGGAGAGGGTGCCGCAGGTCGGACTCACAGCAGCGGCGGCGATGGTCGGCCACAGCCTGATGGACGGTGTCGCGCTCGGCGCGGCCTTCCAGGTGGGCGCCGGCATGGGAACCGCCGTCGCCCTCGCCGTCATCACGCACGACTTCGCCGACGGCTTCAACACCTACACGATCACCAGCCTGTACGGGAACGCCCGCCGCAGGGCCGTGCTCATGCTGTTCGCGGACGCCGTGGCCCCGCTCGTGGGTGCGGCGACGACGCTGCTGTTCACCCTTCCGGAGGAACCGCTCGGCTGCTATCTCGGCTTCTTCGGCGGCGCACTGCTCTACCTGGCCGCCGCCGAGATCCTCCCCGAGGCACACCACGAACACCCGGCCCGCTCCACGCTGCTGTGCACGGTGGCCGGGGTGGGCCTCATCTGGCTCGTGGTGGGCATCGCGGACTGACCACCGCGCCGCACCCGGGCGCCTCACAATTTCCCGCCCCGCCCGCCGTCGCGCGGCGCGGGCGCGATCAGCGTCGACAGATACGGCAACGGGCCCTCGGCCAGCTCCGCCGCCGGCCGGATCGACTCCTCGGGCAGCCCGAGCGCCGAACCCCACACCGCGTCCTCGATACGCCCCGTCTCACGCAGTGCCGTGGCCACCTCCGCGGCCAGCCGCCCGAACTTGTACGCGACGACCGTCCCGGGACCTTTCAGAGCCTCCTTGAGCACCGCGGCCCCGGCGGTCACCGGTACCAGCGTCAACGGCTCCGTGCCCTCCGTCAGCACCGCACCGCTGCGGGCGGCCAGATCCTGCATGGCCGTGATCCCCGGAACGGTCTCCACGGCCGTACCCGGCAGCAGCTCACCCATCGTGTGCGCGAGATATGTGAACGTCGAGTACACATTGGGGTCGCCGATCGTCGCGAACGCCACCGAACCATGCGTACGCAGCAGCTCCGCGACCCGCTCACCCGCCGCGTCCCACGCCGCCTCCCGGCGAGCCCGGTCCGTCCGCTCATTCAGCGCGAACACCACACGTACGACCTTGTCGGCCGCCACGTAATGCAGGACGGTCGCCTCGGCCCGCCCCCGCTCACCGGTGTCCATCACCGGTACGACGACGACCGCGGCACCACGCAGCGCGTTCACACCCTTGACGGTCACCAGCTCCGGGTCACCGGGCCCGACACCGACGCCGACCAGCCTGCTCGTACCGTGACCGTGGTTCATCCCTTGCACCTCTCAACGAATCGGCGGGCCATACCGGGCGCAGAAGCCCAATGTGTATGCAGATAACTCGCGTGCACGCCCTGTTGTACGAACCCCTCCACACGGCGCTCCGGCTGATGCAGACCCCACGCCGGTTCGGCCCCGGCGCCCGGTTCCAGCACGGTCCGGTGGAACTCGTGCCCGCGCACCCGCGTCCCGGGCGCCGCCAGCACACTGTCGGAGACCGCCACGGCCTCCCGGTAACCGAGCGTCAGCCGCTCGGACATCCGCCCCTCGGCATCGAGGACTCCGCACATCGGCAGCCCGTCGAGCGAACGCGCCAGATAGAGCAGCCCCGCACACTCGGCAGCCACCGGAGCCCCGGATTCCACCAGCTCGACAACGGCCCTGCGCAGTGCCTCGTTGGCGGACAGCTCCGACGCGTACACCTCCGGAAATCCGCCACCGATGACCAGCCCCCGAGTGCCCTCGGGCAACGCCTCGTCCCGCAACGGGTCGAACGGCACGACTTCGGCCCCGGCGGCGGCAAGCAGCTCGGTGTGCTCGGCGTAGGAAAAGGTGAACGCCGCCCCGGCAGCGACAGCGACCACATTCGGCCCCTTCGGCGCACCCACGGGCAGGGGAACAGCCCCGCCGCAGGCGCCCACCGCATCCCACACCTCACCCGGCACCGCAGGTGCAGACCGTGCCAACGCCATCAGCGCCTCCAGATCGCACCCCGCCACCACCTGCCCCCGCATCGCCGCGACAGCGCCCACCGCGTCGCCCCGCCGCTCGGCCACCGGCACCAACCCCAGATGCCGCGACGGCACAGCCACCTGCTCGGCCCGCCGCAACACCCCCAGCACCGGAACCCCCGACTCGTCCAACGCCTCCCGCAACAGCACCTCGTGCCGCTGGGAGCCGACCTTGTTCAGAATCACGCCGCCGATCCGCACCTGCGGATCCCATGAGGCGAAGCCGTGCACCAGCGCGGCCACGGACCGCGACTGCGACGACGCGTCGACCACCAGCACCACAGGCGCCCGCAGCAGCTTCGCGACCTGAGCGGTCGACGCCAGCTCGCCCTGCCCCGACGCCCCGTCGTACAGCCCCATCACGCCCTCGACGACCGCCAGATCGCAGCCGCGCGCCCCATGCGCGAACAGTGGAGCGACCAGTTCAGGACCGCACATGTACGCGTCGAGATTGCGCCCCTGCCGCCCCGTGGCCAGCGTGTGATAGCCGGGATCGATGTAGTCGGGGCCGACCTTGTGCGCGGACACGGCAAGTCCCCGCCCCGCGAAGGCCGCCATCAGCCCCGTGGCCACGGTCGTCTTGCCGCTCCCCGACGAGGGAGCGGCAATCACCAGACGCGGAACGTTCACCGCGGGCCCCTCACCATTCGATGCCCCGCTGACCCTTCTGACCGGCATCCATCGGGTGCTTGACCTTCGACATGTCGGTCACCAGGTCGGCGGCCTCCACCAGCTTCTGGGGCGCGTTGCGCCCGGTGATGACCACATGCTGCGTACCGGGACGGCTCCGCAGCACCTCGATCACCTCATCGGTGTCGACCCAGCCCCAGTGCATCGGGTACGCGAACTCGTCGAGGACGTACAGCCGGTACGTCTCGGCGGCCAGGTCGCGCTTGACCTGCTCCCAGCCCTCGCGCGCCGCCTCCTCGTTGTTCAGCTGCTTGTCGCGCTGCACCCACGACCAGCCCTCGCCCATCTTGTGCCAGGCGACGCAGCCGCCCTCGCCACTGGCCCCGAGGACCTTCAGCGCGTTCTCCTCGCCGACCTTCCACTTCGCCGACTTGACGAACTGGAAGACCCCGATGGGCCACCCCTGATTCCAGGCGCGCAGCGCGAGCCCGAAGGCCGCCGTCGACTTTCCCTTCCCGATGCCGGTGTGCACCACCAGCAGCGGGCGGTTGCGGCGCTGACGGGTCGTGAGCCCGTCGTCCGGCACGGTGGTCGGCTGTCCCTGCGGCATTACGCGGCCCTCCTGCTGGTTCCCTGAACGTTCTTGACGAGCCCGGCGATCGAGTCGGCCCGCAGTTCGTCGAGCGTGACGGCGGTGCCCCCCAGATCGCGCGCGAGGCTTCCCGCGAGACCGAGCCGTACGGGCCCCGACTCGCAGTCCACGACGACGGACGCGGTGCCCTCGACCTCGTGCAACCGCGCCGCCCGCGACGCCAGCGCCACCGGCTCGGGCCCGCCGGTCGCCCGCCCGTCGGTCACCACGACCAGCAACGGCCGCCGCGACGGATCACGCAGCCGCTCCACCCGCAGCACGTCATGGGCCTTCAACAGCCCGGCCGCCACGGGGGTACGCCCACCTGTCGGCAGCATCTCCAGCCGTGCCGCCGCAGCGTCCACCGACGACGTCGGCGGCAGCACCACCTCGGCATCCTTGCCCCGGAAGGTGATCAGCCCGACCTTGTCCCGCCGCTGATACGCGTCCAGCAGCAGCGAAAGGACCGCACCCTTCACGGCACTCATACGCTGCCGGGCAGCCATCGATCCGGACGCGTCCACCACGAAGAGAACGAGGTTTCCCTCGCGTCCCTCCCGGGTCGCCTGCCGCAGATCGTCCCGCCGGACCACCAGTCCCCGCCCCGTCCGCCCCCGCGTCCGCTGATGCGGGGCAGCGGCCTGCACGGTCGCGGCCAGATGCAGTTTGGTCAGGGCGCCCTGCGGGCGCCGCGCACCGGTCGTACGCCCGTGCTCGGTACGCGCCCGGGACCGCCGCCCCGCCGCGCCCTCGCCCAGACCCGGCACGCTCAGCATCTTCGTACGGAACGGCTCACCGGCGCGTACGGGCTGCTGCTCGCCGCTCCCGGAAGACTGCTGTCCCTGCCCCTGCTCGGGAACGGACTGCGCGGGCGTGTCGCCCGCCTCGCTCTCGGGCTGCGGCGGCGTGTCGGGGCCGTCGCCCTGCGGGGGCCGGCCGCCGCCTCCGGGGCCGTCCGGGTCCGGATCGTCGTCCTCGCCGCTGTTCTGCTCCAGCGTGTCGTCGAGTTTGTCCTCGTCCAGGCCCGGCGCGTCGAAGGGATTGCGCCGACGCCGGTGGGGGAGTGCGAGCAGAGCGGCCTGCCGCACATCCTCGGCGAGCACATCCGTACGTCCCGCCCACGCCGCCAGGGCGGTGGCCGTCCGTGCCATCACGATGTCCGCGCGCATCCCGTCGACCTCGAAGGCCGCGCAGGTGGCCGCGATCTGCCGCAACGCCCCGTCCCCGAGCCGCACTCCGGGAAGCAGCGCACGCGCGGCAACGATCCGGGCCCGCAACGCGCCTTCCTCGGCGGCCCACTCGGCGGCGAAGCCCGCAGGATCGTCGTCGTACGCGAGACGCCGCCGCACGACCTCGACCCGCTGATCGGTCTCGCGGGACGCGGCGACCTCGACGGTCAGCCCGAACCGGTCGAGCAACTGCGGCCGCAGTTCTCCCTCTTCGGGGTTCATCGTCCCCACGAGCAGGAAGCGCGCGGCATGCCGTACGGAGACGCCTTCGCGCTCCACGTACGAAGCGCCCATGGCGGCCGCGTCCAGCAGCAGGTCCACGAGGTGGTCGTGGAGCAGGTTGACCTCGTCGACGTACAGAATCCCGCGATGCGCATCGGCGAGCAGCCCCGGCTCGAACGCCTTCACGCCCTCGGCGAGCGCCCGCTCGATGTCGAGCGCCCCGACGAGCCGGTCCTCGGACGCGCCGACGGGAAGCTCGACCGTTCGCGCATCCCGCGACACGCCGGTCCCGGCCTCATGCGGGCCATCGGGACACGCCGGATCGGGCAACGCCGGGTCGCACGAGAACCGGCACCCGGAGACCACGGGAACCTCCGGCATGAGCGCGGCGAGCGCACGCACGGCGGTGGACTTGGCGGTGCCCTTCTCGCCGCGCACCAGCACGCCGCCGACGGCGGGCGAGACGGCGTTCAGCAGCAGCCCGAGCCGGAGATCGTCCTGCCCGACAATGGCGGTGAAGGGGTACGGCGTACTCACGATGCCTCCTTGGGTGAACGGCGTGATGTCAGCCCCTCCGGCGTTCGAGGAGCGGGGGTCCGGGGACGGAGCCCCCGGACAGCAGGCGTGCGCACGCCGCTCACTCGTCTCCCTCCAGGTCGCCCTCGAGCTCCAGGTACGTGGCCCGCAGCCGCTCCAGCGTCTGAGCGTCCGGCTCCGCCCACAGCCCCCGCTCGGCCGCCTCCAGGAGCCGTTCCGAAATACCGCGCAGCGCCCAGGGGTTGGACGTCTTCATGAAGTCCCGGTTGGTCTCGTCGAAGACGTACTCCGCCGACAACTTCTCGTACATCCAGTCGTCGACGACCCCCGCCGTGGCGTCGTAGCCGAAGAGGTAGTCCACGGTCGCGGCCATCTCGAAGGCACCCTTGTACCCGTGCCGCCGCATGGCCGCCATCCACCGAGGGTTCACCACCCGCGCCCGGAACACCCGGTGGGTCTCCTCGCCCAGTGTCCGCGTCTTCACCTGGTCCGGCGTGGCGCTGTCACCGACGTACGCCTCGGGCGACTCGCCGGTCAGATGCCGCACCATGGCGACCATGCCGCCGTGGTACTGGAAGTAGTCGTCCGCGTCGACCAGGTCGTGCTCACGCGTGTCGACGTTCTTCGCCGCCACCGCGATCCGCCGGAACGCCGTCTCCATGTCCCCGCGCGCCGCCCGCCCGTCGAGCCCGCGCCCGTACGCGTAACCGCCCCACACCGCGTACACCTCGGCCAGATCCGCGTCGCTGCGCCAGTTCCGCGCGTCGATCAGCGGCAGCAGCCCCGCCCCGTACGCCCCCGGCTTCGACCCGAAGACGCGTGCCGTCGCCCGACGCCGGTCGCCGTGCTCCGCCGTGTCCTCGTCGGCGTGCGCCCGTACGTAGTTGGCGTCCGCGGGCTCGTCCAGCTCCGCAACCGTCCGTACCGCATCGTCGATCAGCCCCACCACATGCGGGAACGCATCGCGGAAGAACCCGGAGATCCGCACGGTCACATCGATGCGCGGGCGCCCCAGCTCGCTCACGGGCACGACCTCGAACCCGGTCACCCGCCGCGACGCGTCGTCCCACACCGGCCGGCAGCCGAGCAGCGCGAGGATCTCCGCGATGTCGTCGCCCTGGGTACGCATGGCGGAGGTGCCCCACACGGTCAGGCCGACCGACTTCGGGTAGTCGCCCGTGTCGGCGAGATACCGGGCGATCAGGGAGTCGGCGAGCGACTGCCCGACCTCCCACGACAGCCGGGACGGAATCGCCTTCGGGTCCACGGAGTAGAAGTTGCGGCCCGTCGGCAGCACATTGACGAGCCCGCGCGTGGGCGATCCGGACGGGCCGGCCGGTACGAAGCCGCCGTCCAGTGCCCGCAGAATGTGGTCGATCTCGTCCGTCGTCCGGGCCAGACGCGGTACGACCTCCTCGCACGCGAAGCCCAGCACGGCCACCGCATCCGGGAGTTCGACGCGCAGTACGTCCTGGACCAGCCCAGTCGCAGCCGTGATGTCCCAGCCGCGCTCCTCCATGCCCTCAGCGAGCCGGCGGCACAGCTGCTCCAGCAGGTCGATCGCATCCGCACCGGTGCGCGCCGGGCCGTCGACCAGTTCGGTCAGCTCGACCGGCACCTTCACCGCAGCGCCGGGCTCGGCCAGCAACTCCTTCTCGCTGAGCCCGAAGTGCTCGGCGATCGACGCCCGCAGCCCCGGGAGCGCGTTCGCCGTTCCGCCCCATACCTGGGAGGCGCGCAGCACGGCCAGCACCAGGTTGACCCGCGCCTCGTCGACGGGACCGCCGCCCAGGATGTGCAGGCCGTCCCGGATCTGAACGTCCTTGATCTCGCAGAGGTAGCCGTCGATGTGCATGACGAACGAGTCGAAGTCGTCGTCGCCGGGCTGTTCGTCGACATGGAGGTCGTGGTGCAGCTCGGCGGCCTTCACCAGCGTCCAGATCTGCGCCCGCACCGACGGGGCCTTCGCCGGGTCGAGATCGCTGACCAGCGCGTACTCGTCGAGCAGCTGCTCCAGCTTGGCCAGGTCGCCATAGGTGTCGGCGCGCGCCATCGGTGGCACCAGATGGTCCACCACCGTGGCGTGCCCACGGCGCTTGGCCTGGGTGCCCTCGCCCGGGTCGTTGACGATGAACGGGTAGATCAGCGGCAGTTCGCCGAGCACGGCGTCGGGGCCGCAACCGGCCGACAGGCCGAGGCCCTTGCCCGGAAGCCACTCCATCGTGCCGTGCTTGCCCATGTGGACGACGGCATCCGCGCCGAAGGAGTTCTCCAGCCAGCGGTACGTCGCCATGTAGTGGTGGGACGGCGGCATGTCCGGGTCGTGGTAGATCGCGATCGGGTTCTCGCCGAAGCCGCGCGGCGGCTGGATCAGCACCACCACATTCCCGAACCGGAGCGAGGCGAGGACGATGTCGTCCCCGTCCACGTACAGCGAACCCGGCGGCTCGCCCCAGTGCTCCAGCATCGAGTCGCGCAGCTCCGGTTCCAGCTTGTCGAACCAGGCCCGGTAGTCGGCGAGCGGCACACGCGCGGGGGCTGCCGCGAGCTGCTCCTCGGTCAGCCACTCCACGTCGTGGCCACCGGCGTTGATGAGACGGTGGATGAGCTCGTCGCCGTTGTCGGGGTGCCCGTCGACTCCGTAACCGGCGTCGCGCAGGGCGTCGAGGACCCGCACCGCCGATGCGGGCGTGTCCAGACCGACGGCGTTGCCGACGCGCGAGTGCTTGGTGGGGTAGGCGGTGAAGACGAGGGCGAGCTTCTTCTCGGCGTTCGGCTTGTGCTTCAGGACCGCGTGGCGCACCGCGATTCCGGCGACGCGCGCGGCCCGTTCGGGGTCGGCGCGGTACACCGGTACGTCGTCGGGGCCCTGCTCCTTGAAGGAGAACGGGACGGTGATCAGACGGCCGTCGAACTCGGGGATCGCGACCTGCATCGCGGCGTCCATGGGGGAGAGCGCGGCGTCGGAGGCGTCCCACGCGGCGCGCGCGGAGGTCAGGCACAGCCCCTGCAGCACAGGGACGTTCAGATCGGCGAGCGCGCCGATGTCCCAGGCCTCGTCGTCGCCCCCGGCGGAGGCGTCCGACGCACGGGTGCCGCCTGCCGCGAGCACCGTGGCGACCAGGGCGTCGGCCCTGCCGAGCAGTTCGTAGAGACCGGCGTCCGCGCCGCGCAGCGAACCGCAGTACACGGGCAGGGCGTTGGCGCCACGGGCCTCGATCGCGTCGCAGAGGACGTCCACGAACGAGGTGTTCCCGGACAGCTGGTGCGCCCGGTAGAAGAGCACGCCGACGGTCGGGCGGCCCTCGGTGAACTCGCGGCTGCCGCGCAGACCCCACTCGGGCATCTTCTGCGGCTCGGCGAAGCCGTGGCCGGTCAGCAGGACGGTGTCGGAGAGGAAGCGGGCCAGTTCTACGAGGTTTCCGGGGCCGCCCTCCACGAGGTAGCGCAGCGCCTCGGCGACGACACCGGCGGGTACGGACGACTCGGCCATCAGCTCCGCGTCCGGCACGGCCTCGCCGCCCAGCAGCACGGTGGGGATGCCCGATGCCTTGAGGACGGCCAGCCCGTCCTCCCAGGCGCGCTTGCCGCCGAGGAGGCGGACGACGGCGACGGAGGAACCCTCGATCAGGGCGGGGAGTTCCTCGTGGGCGTCGATGCGGGTGGGGTTGCCGATCCGGTACGGCGCGCCACAGGCGCGGGCGGCGAGGAGGTCCGTGTCGGCGGTCGACAGCAACAGCACAGTGCTCATAGGGGCGTTCATGCGCGTGCTCCAGGTGCTCCGGGGGCGATGAAGGGAAGTCCTGACGGTGCGCCCGACTCGATGAGCCGCAGCAGCGCGTCGGTGTCCGCGTGTTCTTCGATGAGGTCGCCGAGGCGGTCGAGCTGTTCCTCGCGCAGCGCGGCGAAGCCGGTGTCGGGGGCGGGGACGAAGCGCCGGCCGGCGGCCCGCGCGGCCTCGGTCAGGAAGCGGCGGCGGAATTCGTCGCTCTCCAGCGAGCCGTGCCAGTGGGTGCCCCACACGGCGCCGACCCGGCAGCCGTCCAGGAACGGTTCGCCGCCGCGTACATCGGCGACGCCGTGGTGGATCTCGTACCCCTCGACGGGGGCGCCGAGCGCCTCGCCGACGGGGCGGGCGAGGGTCTTCTCGCGGTCGAAGCGGATGTGAACGGGCAGCAGGCCGAGGCCGTCGATGTGCCCGGCCCTCGACTCGACGTCGTCCTCGATGTGTTCACCGAGGATCTGGAAGCCGCCGCAGATGCCGAGGACCGGCCGGCCCTCGGCGGCACGCCGCACCAGGGCGTCGGCGAGGCCGCGCTCGCGCAGCCAGGCCAGCGCGTTCACGGTGCCGCGGGTGCCCGGCACGATGACGAGGTCGGCGTCGGCCAGCTCCTCGGCGCGGTCCACGAACCGGACGACGACGCCCGGTTCGGCGGCCAGTGCGTCCACATCGGTGAAGTTCGACATCAGGGGTACGGCGCACACCGCGACGCGCAGCACGTCGTCGCCGTGCGGCGGCGCGACGACCGATTCGCGTACGGCTCCGCGCAGCGCTGTGCTGTTCTTGAAAGCGGGCCTCAGACCGTCCTCCTCGTCGATGCCGAGGCCGTGGGCGAAGGGCAGCACCCCGTAGGTCTGCCGCCCGGTGATCCCGCGCAGCATCTCCAGGCCGGGCTCCAGCAGCGACACGTCGCCGCGGAACTTGTTGACGAGGTAGCCGGCGATCAGCGACTGGTCCTCGGCGTCCAGCAGCGCCGTCGTACCGAAGAACGAGGCGAAGACGCCACCGCGGTCGATGTCGCCGACGACCACCACCGGGAAGCGTGCCGCCCGTGCGATGCCCATGTTCACAATGTCCGTGCGCCGCAGATTGATCTCGGCCGGACTGCCCGCCCCCTCGCAGATCACTGCGTCATACGTGCCCCGAAGCTGCTCCAGACAGTCCACGACCGTGCCGAGAAGCGCTTCCTGCCTGCCACCGTGGTAGCCGCGTGCACTCATCTCGCCCACCGGTCTGCCCATCAGGACGACCTGGCTGGAGCGGTCGCTACCGGGTTTGAGCAGGACCGGGTTCATCAGCGCGGTGGGCTCCACCCGGGCGGCCTGGGCCTGCATGGCCTGGGCGCGCCCGATCTCGGCACCCTCGCGGGTGACGAACGAGTTCAGCGACATGTTCTGCGCCTTGAAGGGCGCCACCTTCACGCCCTGGCGCACGAGCCAGCGGCAGATGCCCGCCGTGACGACGCTCTTGCCCGCGTCCGAGGTGGTTCCGGCGACCAGCAGCCCGCCGCTCATGTCCGTCTCCGTCCTGCGATCCGACGTCCTGTGACCTGAAGTCCTTCGGACCGAAGTCCTGCGATCCGTCGTGCGGCGAGGCCCGCACCCAGTCGTCCCGCCACACACACGCCGAGGGCCAGCGCACTCACTCGGCGCGACAGCCGTACCGCGCGTTCGATGTCCTCGGTCTCCACCGCCCGGCCCGTCTCCCCGTTGAGGACGGGGCGGTGTTCGATCCGGCCGCCGTACGCGAGGGTCCCGCCGAGCCGTACGCCGAGCGCACCCGCGAACGAGGCCTCCACCGGGCCCGCGTTGGGGCTCGGGTGCTTCGCCGCGTCGGCCCGCCACGCCCGTACCGCTCCACGTGGCCGCCCCCCGGCGGCCACGGCGAGCAGGGCTGTGAGCCGGGCGCCGGGCCAGCCCGCGAGGTCGTCGAGGCGGGCCGAGGCCCAGCCGTAGCGCCGGTGGCGGGGAGACTTGTGGCCGACCATGGCGTCGAGGGTGTTGGCGGCCCGGAAGCCGACGAGCCCGGGCACACCGGCCAGGGCACCCCACACCAGGGCGCCGACCACGGCGTCCGAGGTGTTCTCGGCCACGGACTCCACCACGGCGCGGGCGATCTGCGGTCCGTCGAGGGAGTACGGGTCGCGCCCGCACAGATGCGGCAGCCGCTCGCGGGCCGACTCGATGTCACCGGCGGCCAGGGCGCCGCCGATCGCCCGGGCCTCACGCCCCAGGGACGTACCGCCGACGACGGACCAGGTGGCGGCCGCGGTCAGTGCGACGGAGGCGGCGGGATGACGGCGTACGGCACGGGTGATCAGCGCGGCACCACCCGCAGCGCCTCCGGCGCAGACCAGGGTGTGCAGGGCGCCCCACCCGCGGTGGTCGCGCCACAGACGCCGTTCGACGCCCGCCGCGGCCCGCCCGAAGGCGGCGACCGGATGTCCCCTGCGGGGGTCACCGAGCAGCAGATCGCCGATCAGACCGGCCGTGGCGCCGTACGCGAAGACGCGGTCGGCACGCACGGCTCAACCGGCCGTTACGCCTCGAAGGACCTTCGTACAGGCGGCTCTCGTCGAGAGCGCCACAGCAACGGACGCACGGCAGCCAGGCATGGCGATATGTCCTCACTCAGGGTCCGCGCCCTGGTTCGACGTGACCGGCGACGAGAGTCTCCTGGCTCCCGGATCCGCAGTTCCCCCGGCCTTCCAACCCGCTCGCGCGTGCCGTGACTTCCGGTGTGGGGGACTGCTCCCCGGTGACAGTGGCGGGACCGCGCCGGATTCGCACCGGCTTCCTCTGCTGTCGCCGTAATTGGCTCCGGCAGTCCACCACGCTCCGCGAACGCCCGTCAACTTGCCGTTGACCTGCGACGGTGCAGTGTGCTGAGCCCCACATCGGGCCGGGCACACCACGACGGGCCGGACACACGAGGTGTGTCCGGCCCGACGAGGGGAGTGCGCGGAGGAGGGCTCAGGCGACGATCAGATAGATCCCGTACGCGACCGCCGCAGCGCACAGCGCGAAGCAGACGTAGGCGCCGGCGCGGGCCAGCAGCAGTGAGCCGCCGGAGCCGCCCTGCGCCGCCGGTTCGGGCTGCTTGGAGAGACCGACGATGCCCAGGGTGAAGAAACCCACCAGCGCGACGGTGACGACGAGGGAGACGCCGAAGACGGAGCCGAGGGCTGCCCAGTCGATGTTCATGCTGAATCCTTAGACGGCCTGCCTAGGCGGCTGGCCTAGACGGTGGCGGGTCGCGCCGGGTCCTGGGCGGTTCCGGCCGGAGCCGGAATGGTGGTCTTGAGGTCCTGGGCCGCTGCCTGGGCCACGGTGAGCGGCGGGCTGACGGCGGCGATGGCCGTGGTGACGATGCCCGCGGGCTCGGCTTCGCCGCCCGTCGGGGCGACATCGCCGTGGCCGACCGGCTTGCGGCGCGACACCAGCCAGATCGCCCCGGAGCCGACGACCAGCAGCGCCGCGACGACGACGACACCCCAGGTGCCCTGCTTGGTGAGGAGCTCCGCGCCCGCGCCGACCAGGCCCGCGGCCGGCAGTGTCAGACCCCAGGCGACGAACATCCGGGTGGCGGTGGACCAGCGGACCACGCCGCCCCGGCGGCCGAGGCCCGCGCCCATCACGGCGCCGGAGCAGGACTGGGTGGTGGAGAGGGAGAAGCCGAGGTGCGAGGAGGCCAGGATGACCGTGGCCGCACTGGTCTGGGCGGCGAAGCCCTGCGGCGGCTTGAGGTCGGTGAGGCCGCTGCCCATGGTGCGGATGATGCGCCAGCCGCCCAGGTAGGTGCCGAGTGCGATGGCCGTACCGGCACAGACGATGACCCAGACCGGCGGGTTGGAGCCGGGGTGCAGGACGCCACCGGTGACCAGGGCCAGGGTGATGATGCCCATGGTCTTCTGCGCGTCGTTGGTGCCGTGGGCGAGGGAGACCAGTCCGGCCGAGGCGATCTGGCCGGCGCGGTAGCCCTTGGCAGTGGCCTTCTCCTGGGCGTCGTTGCGGATCTTCCCGCCGATCCGGTACGTCAGCCTGGTGGCCAGCAGCGCGGCCAGACCGGCGACGATCGGGGCGGCGACCGCGGGGAGCAGCACCTTGGTGACGACGGTGCCGCCGTTGACCGACGACCAGCCCGCCGACATCACGGCCGCGCCGATCAGACCGCCGAACAGGGCGTGCGAGGAACTGGACGGCAGTCCGACCAGCCAGGTCAGCAGATTCCACAGGATGGCGCCGACGAGTGCCGCGAAGATGACTTCTGTCCGCAGCCCGTCCTCGTTGATGATCCCGCCGGAGATCGTCTTGGCGACCTCGACCGACAGGAACGCGCCGACGAGGTTGAGAACGGCGGACATGGCCACCGCTGTCTTCGGTCTGAGTGCACCGGTCGAGATGGTGGTCGCCATCGCGTTGGCGGTGTCATGGAAACCGTTCGTGAAATCGAACACTAGAGCTGTCACGATCACAATCGCGAGCAGCAGCGTGATGTGTTCCATTTACCCAGGCAATCGCTCGACGTCATTGGCACGTGGACCGTAGGCAACCTGGATGAACGGAAGGTGAACTGGGCAGGGCGCTACGGTGACTCCAACTGGAGTCGGTGCGTTCAGTTTGTCCCTCGCAGGGTGGTGTGGGCCGGGCGCAGGGTCGATTCGGGCCCGGTTCGCCCCCCGCCATCCCCTTTGTGAACTTCTCCGGATTGTGACTTGTCCCGCCGATCGCATGCCCGTTCACCTCCAGGGCTGACAGGATCTCCGCATGAGCGATCAGCAACGGGACGCGATCGAACGTGCCTGGGACGGTGTCGTCGCCACCGCCCGCAGGACGGCGGCGGACGGCCTCGTCGTCGGGACCTCGGGAAATGTGTCCGCACGGGTCGGCGGTACGGTCTTGGTCACCCCGAGCGCAGTGCCGTACGACCGGCTTCGCCCCGAGGACGCCGTCGGCGTCGATCTGGAAGGCAACCGCATCCTCGGCGAACTGGCCCCGACCAGCGAACTCCCGCTCCATCTCGCGGTCTACCGGAACAGCGACGCGGCAGCCGTCGTGCACACCCACGCGGTGCACGCCACGGCCGTCTCCACCCTGGTTCCCGAGGTCCCTTCGGTCCACTACGCCGCCGCCATGCTCGGGGGCCCCGTCCGGGTCGCGGCCTATGCGCGCTACGGGACCGAGGAGCTGGCGCAGAACATGCTCGCCGCTCTGCAGGGCCGTACGGGCTGCCTGCTCCAGAACCACGGAACCGTGACCTACGGAGCGACCCTGGACGAGGCGTACGACAGGACCGCCCAGCTGGAATGGCTCTGCCGGCTCTGGCTCACCGCAAGCTCCGTCCCCGGACACGCCCCGACCCTGCTCTCCCCGGCCCAGCTGCGCGACGTACAGGAGGCACTGAAGGGATACGGACAACCGGGCTGACCCGACCCCTGCCTGCCCCCGCTGTTCCGGCTGTCCCGTCCCATCCGTCCGTCCGGCCCCCGGCGGGGCACCGGACGGCCGCCGTCCACTGGCAGGGTGCGGCGCACCCCACGACACTGAAGCGGTGCGCCCGGCAACAGTCACGGCAGCAGCCGTCACCACGATTCTCGGCGTCGGTGCGGCAACGGTCGCGGCCGGCCGGTACGCCAGCGACGCCGCCCTCAGGGTGCCGTCCGGGCGACCGCTCCCCGCCGACCGCAGACTCACCGTGCACGCCACAGCGGCCGGGCAGGTCACCCTGACGCGCTCCTTCGCCGCCCTGCGGCCCGGTACGTACGGACTGGAGGGCGACGACGTCCACGCCGTCGTCGGCCCGGTGATCGAACACGCCCGCCACGCCCCCGACACCGTCGTCCGCAGACTGCAACGAGTCAACCGCGGCAGCCTGGAAACCGGCGCCGAGGTCCGCATCACCCCGCAGCTGCACAGCGGCGACCCCTCGTCGGCCCTCGGACTCGATCACATGGAAGTCGAGATCCCCGGCGAACTCGGCCCCCTGCCCGCCTGGTTCCTGCCCGGCCCCCGCGACACCTGGGTCATCACCGTGCACGGCCTCGGCACCACCAGGGAACACCCCATGAACGTCATGGAGTTCCTGCACGATCTGCGCCTTCCCGTGCTCGACCTGGCCTACCGCGGCGACGCCGGAGCCCCGCGTTCCCCGGACGGCCTCGCCCACCTCGGCGAGTCCGAATGGCGCGACCTGGACGCCGCGGTCCGCTTCGCCGTGCGGTACGGAGCCGAGAAGGTCGTCGTGCACGGCTGGTCCACCGGCGCCTCGATGGCGCTGCACGCGGCCGTCAACTCCGCGCTCCGCAACCGGATCTGCGGTCTCGTCCTCGACTCCCCGGTCCTGGACTGGGTCACCACACTGCGCGCACTGGCCGTCGCCCGCGGTGTCCCGACCGCACTGCTGCCGCTCGCCGTCCGCGCAGCCCAGGGGCAGACCGGGCTGCGCGGCGCCCGGCTCCTGGACGGCTCCCTCGCCACGGCGCTGCATGTCCCGACCCTGATCTTCCACGGCCCGGACGACACCCTGGCCCCCTGGCAGCCGTCCCGCGATCTCGCCGCCCGCCGCCCGGACCTGATCGCCCTGCGCGCCGTACCGCAGGCTCCGCATGCGGCGATGTGGAATGCCGACCCGGTCCACTACGAAGAGGCCCTGCGCCGCTTCCTCACCCCCCTGATGTGACCTGATGCGAGGGATCGGCCGATTGGTGCCGGACCCCGCCCGCCACCCCCTTCCACCGCGAATTCGGGTTCCGTTTGGGCTTTCGGCCCGTCAGGGGCAAGACTGCTCCCCGTGACGTCCCGTACCCCGCGCGACTCCAGGCTGCGACTTGTCCGCCCGCGACCCCTTGCCACCGCTCGCAAGGCCGTGACCACCCGGCGCACCAGGCCGGCTCCCCGCCCCCCGGAGGGCACCCCACCCAGGGCGGAACTGGCCCGCCAGGCCAGGACGGCCCTCGCCGACGCCGTACGGATCGCCCGCTGGGCAGCCGACGGCGCGATCCCCGGCGCGCCGCCCCTGGCCGCCCAGGCCCTCGAACGGGCCGCGACAGCCCTGGAGTTGTCCCCGGCCCAGGTGCGCTCCGGCTGGGACCGGGCCCGGCTCGCCGGTCTGGTCGAACTGCACGGCGACACCGCACGCCCCGGCTGGCGGCTGCGCGCCTGGGACCGCGACGACTCCGCCGTGCTCCGCGGCTGGGTGGCGCTCTTCGACGCCTGGTCGCTCGTCCACCCCGCGCCCGAGGGCATCGAGTCCACCGCGGTCGCGGAGGCCGTCGAGGCCGTGCCGCAGGTGCTCTCCCTCCTCCAGCTCTCGGCGGGCCCGGTCACCGTGCCCGCCCTCCTGGACCTTCTCGGTCAGCGTGTCGCGGAACTCCACGAGGAGCGCTGCGAGGTGCCGTACGGGCCGCAGGCGCCGCCCGCACCGGCCGAATCCGCCCCCGCGGCACACCCCGCAGCCCTGGTCGCCCTCCTTCTCGACTGGGCCCTCGAGGGACTGGCCGCCGTAGGCGCGCTCACCCTCGGCGCCGGACAGGCCACCCTCACCCCGCTCGGCAACTGGGCGGTCTGGGTCAAGCTGGAACAGATCTGCGTCGCGGCCCAGAGTCCGGCCGGGAACATCGAGCAGTCCGCCGCAGACATGCTGCTCGGCTGCGCCCGGCTCACCCCCGGCCCGGCCCGCGCCGAATACCGAGCCTGGCTCGCCGCCCGCCCCGTCGGCAGCGCCGTTGCCGAACTCCTCGGCGTCGCCCGCGGGGAGGACGCACTGCTGCGCGGACTCGCCTTCGAGGCGCTCCGGGTCGTCGGCGCACCCGCCGAGCCCGAGGTGCGCTCCGTCGTGGACGACCCCTCGCTGCGCCCCTACGCGCTGCTGTGGCTGGCCGAGTACGGCGGAACGGACCCCGAGGACGCCCAGGACGTCCTCAGCCGCGAGGAAGCCACCTGGCTCTGGGTCGACACCGCGGCGGCCGTCGCGGACCACGGCGAGACCGGACTGCTGGTCCGCCATCTCGACTCGGCCGTCCAGGGCACGGTGCCGGCGCTGCTGGACGAGGTACGGGCAGTCGGCCACCCGCGCACCGTGCAGGTCCTGGTGGCCCTGGCCGCCGCGCACCCGGACCCCGCGCTGGCCAAAGCGGTGCGCCGGGCCGCGTTCCAGGTGCACACGGGCGGTGCGTAGCCCGCGTGAGTCCGCGTCGGACGGGCTTGGCCCCAAGCCCGTCCGGCCGATCGCCCGTCAGTCCGCCGACCCCGGCGCGTACGTCCCGAAGCTCCATACATTGCCCTCCGCATCCCGCGCAATGAAGTCGCGGGAGCCGTAGTCCTGGTCCGTGGGCGGCATCAGGATCTCCACCCCGTACTCCACGGCCCGGGCGTGGTGCTCATCGACCTCGTCCACCACGACGTAGACACCGGCCGGGCCCGCGCCCTGCATCGCCTTGGCGAAGACACCCTCGCGGCCCTTGGAGCCCAGCATCACCCTGCCGTTGCCGCAGGACAGCTCCGCATGCAGCACCGCGCCGTTCTCGCCCTCGTACACCGCTTCCTCGGTGAAGCCGAGGCCCTCCGTCAGCGTTCTGATCGCGGCCTTCGCGTCGTCGTACAGAATCGTCGGATAGATCGTCGGAACGCCGGCCGGTGCGCCTGCCATCGCGCTCACCCCTTCTCGTACTCCCGTGACCTGCTTCTGTGATCTGCATCTCAGTCTTCCACCGGCCGCTGACAACGGCTCGACTCGGCTCGGGAGGCCCGGCTCGGACGGCCCGGCTGCCAACGGCCCGGCTCAGCGGAAGGTGTTGCAATCGGCCATGTCTCCGCTGCGGAAGCCGGTGGTGAACCACTGCTGCCGCTGCGCGGCCGAGCCGTGCGTCCAGGACTCAGGTGTGACCCGGCCCTGGAACCTCTCCTGGATCCGGTCGTCGCCGACAGCGGCCGCCGCGTCGAGTCCGTCCCGGATGTCCGCCTGTGTCAACGAGGTGATCAGCGGCCGCCCGGTCGATTCGTCGGGCGTGGTCGTCGCGTGATGCGCCCAGACCCCGGCGTAACAGTCCGCCTGCAGCTCCACCTTGACCGCGTTGCTGTTCGCACCGGTCTGCCCGTCCTGCGAGCGGCTCAGCGTTTCCATGAGGTCCTGCACATGGTGCCCGTACTCATGGGCGACGACGTACGCCTGGGCGAACGGGCCGCCGCTGGAGCCGAACTTCGTCCGCAGCTCGTCGAAGAAACCCAGGTCCAGATAGACCTGCCGGTCACCCGGGCAGTAGAACGGCCCGACCGCCGAGGTCGCGGAGCCGCACGGGGTGCCGACCCGGTCGGTGAACAGGACCGTCCGGGCATCCGTGTACGTCCCGCCGCGCCGCCGGAACTCCTGCCCCCAGTAGTCCTGCACGCTGTTGACCACCGCGACGATCCGGCAGTCCTCCCTGGTGTTCGCGTCCTGTCCGGTCCGGCAGGACTGCTGCACCTGCGCCGCCGAGGACGCGGTCGCCGTCGTGCCCGAGCCGCCGGACGACAGGCCGAGCTGATCGGGGCCGAGGCCGAAGAGCAGTCCCAGGATCAGTGCGAGGAGACCGGCGATGCCACCGCCCACGGTGGCCTTGCCGCCGGGGATGCGGCTGCCACGCACATCCTGGACCTCGGACGTGTCCAGATCGGCGTCGTCGTCGAACTGCATGGGCACCACCCTCTGCTCCGGCCGTGGTGGTCTCACCACCTCCGCCGAGTATTGGGTAGTTCACACCGTGATGCGCCTTTTTGGTCGCACGGTGGAGTGGAGCGGCAGCGCTGAGCGAGTTTTCGGCAAGTGCCGTGAGCGCATGCGGAAAAGCAGTTGCACACCGCCAGTAGAATGACCCGTATGGCAATTCTCCCTGTGCATTAGGCGGCGTCGAGACACCTCCGCCCTCGCCCCGTCCGCCGTCCATACGCCCTGGAGTTTTACCGTGATCACCGCTTCCGGCATCGAGCTGCGCGCCGGCGCCCGCATCCTCATCGAGTCCGCCTCCTTCCGTATCGCCAAGGGTGACCGCATCGGTCTCGTCGGCCGCAACGGAGCGGGCAAGACCACCCTCACCAAGTGCCTCGCAGGCGAGGGCAACCCCGCCGGCGGCACCATCGCCCGATCCGGCGAGGTGGGCTACCTCCCACAGGACCCGCGCACCGGCGACCTCGACGTACTCGCCCGCGACCGCATCCTCTCCGCCCGCGGTCTCGACGAGATCCTGCGCAAGATGCGCGAGAACGAGGAGCGGATGGCGAACGGCAAGGGCGCCACCCGTGAGAAGGCGATGAAGAAGTACGAGCGCCTGGAGACGGAGTTCCTCACCAAGGGCGGATATGCCGCCGAGGCCGAGGCCGCCACCATCGCCGCCGCGCTCAGCCTGCCCGACCGGGTGCTCGGACAGCCGCTCCACACACTCTCCGGCGGTCAGCGCCGCCGCGTCGAGCTGGCCCGCATCCTGTTCTCGGACGCCGACATCCTGCTGCTCGACGAGCCGACGAACCACCTCGACGCCGACTCGATCGTCTGGCTGCGCGACTACCTCAAGACCTACCGCGGCGGCTTCATCGTGATCTCCCACGATACCGAGCTCGTCGAGACGGTCGTCAACAAGGTCTTCTACCTCGACGCCAACCGCTCGCAGATCGACATCTACAACATGGGCTGGAAGCTCTACCAGCAGCAGCGCGAGTCCGACGAGAAGCGCCGCAAGCGCGAGCGGCAGAACGCCGAGAAGAAGGCCGCGGCCCTCAACTCGCAGGCCGACAAGATGCGCGCCAAGGCAACCAAGACCGTCGCCGCGCAGAACATGGCCAAGCGCGCCGAGCGGCTGCTCTCCGGTCTGGAGGCCGTCCGGGTCTCCGACAAGGTCGCCAAGCTGCGCTTCCCCGAGCCCGCGCCGTGCGGCAGGACCCCCCTGATGGCGGAGGGCCTCTCCAAGTCGTACGGCTCTCTCGAAATCTTCGCCGATGTGGATCTCGCCATCGACAAGGGCTCCCGGGTCGTCATCCTCGGCCTCAACGGTGCGGGCAAGACCACGCTGCTGCGGCTCCTCGGCGGTGCCGAGAGGCCCGACACCGGCGAGGTCATCGAGGGTCACGGGCTCAAGCTCGGCTACTACGCCCAGGAGCACGAGACCCTCGACCCGGAGCGCACGGTCCTGGAGAACATGCGCTCCGCGGCGCCGGACCTCGATCTCGTCGAGGTCCGCAAGACGCTGGGCTCGTTCCTCTTCTCCGGCGACGACGTCGACAAGCCCGCCGGCGTCCTCTCCGGCGGCGAGAAGACCCGTCTCGCGCTGGCGACCCTGGTGGTCTCCTCCGCCAATGTGCTGCTCCTGGACGAGCCGACGAACAACCTCGACCCGGCCAGCCGCGAGGAGATCCTCGGCGCACTGCGTACGTACAAGGGCGCGGTCGTCCTCGTCACGCACGACGAGGGAGCGGTCGAGGCGCTTCAGCCGGAGCGCATCATCCTGCTGCCGGACGGTGTCGAGGACCTGTGGGGCGCGGACTACCGGGACCTCGTCGCGCTCGCCTGATCCCGGCCCCGTCACCGTCTGATCCACTTCGTCTGGATCATTCGGCCTATGTGTGATCCATCATCTGCGTGAGTACGTCTCGTACCTCGGCGCGGCGCCCGGCAGATACCTGCCGGGCGCACCCATTTGGGGCAGCAATCCCCGTGTGGCCCTGACCTGGCGGTTCATCCCGGGCCTGTCCTCACTCAGCCCCACAGCCCCACGGAATGCGGGATTCCGGTCGTGTGGGCCCGTTCCCCGGGCGGGAATCCGGTTGCACGGACCTTGCCGAATGGGTGGCCAGGAAGCCTCCGAGGGGTGATCATGAGAGTCCAGAGCGCACTTCCCATGAGGAGGCACGGGTGGCCGAGACTCTGAAGAAGGGCAGCCGGGTTACCGGCGCCGCGCGCGACAAGCTCGCGGCAGACCTGAAGAAGAAGTACGACTCCGGTGCGAGCATCCGGGCGTTGGCCGAAGAGACCGGCCGCTCCTACGGATTCGTCCACCGGATGCTCAGTGAGTCCGGAGTCGCGCTGCGTGGACGCGGCGGAGCGACACGAGGCAAGAAGGCCGCCACGGCCTGACGGCTTCGGCGGATCGGGGCAGGTCGTAAGGCTCGCCCCGGGGCTCACCGGTTTCGGCGGTGGCCACCCGGTCGATCGTGATGTCGGCCGGGTGGTTACTGTTCAGTCACTTAGCTCGAAGTGCTGACTGACCCGATCCGGAGGCGCCCCATGACCTCGCTCGACTCTGTGCTCGACAAGGACGGCGTACGACTCACCGTCGATGACGCGGTTGCCACGGTGACCCTCACCAATCCGGCCAAGCGCAACGCTCAGTCCCCCGCTCTGTGGCGGGCGTTGACAGAGGCCGGACGGGCACTGCCCGGCAATGTGCGGGTCGTTGTGCTCCGCGGCGAGGGCAAGTCCTTCTCCGCGGGCCTCGACCGGCAGGCGTTCACCCCCGAGGGGTTCGACGGTGAGCCGTCCTTCCTCGACATGGCGCGCGGCCCGGAGACCGAGCTCGACGCGACCATCGCCGAGTACCAGGAGGCGTTCACCTGGTGGCGCCGCAACGACATCGTGTCGGTCGCGGCCGTCCAGGGGCATGCGATCGGTGCCGGCTTCCAGCTCGCCCTCGCCTGCGATCTGCGGATCGTCGCCGAGGACGTGCAGTTCGCCATGCGCGAGACCAGCCTCGGTCTGGTCCCCGACCTCACCGGCACGCACCCCCTGGTCAACCTGGTCGGGTACGCCCGCGCGCTCGAAATCTGCGCCACGGGCCGCTTCGTGCACGCCGCGGAGGCCGAGCGCACCGGCCTGGCCAACCTCGTCGTCCCCGCCGACGAGCTGGACGCCGCCGCCCGCGATCTGGCCGGCGCACTGCTGGCCGCCCCGCGCGACGCGGTCGTGGAGACCAAGGCGCTGCTGAGCGGTGCCGTCTCCCGTGGTTACGAGGAGCAGCGCGTCGCCGAACGCGCCGCTCAGGGCCGCCGTCTGCGCGACCTGGCGGGCATCACCGACTGAGAGGGCTGTGCCCTCGATCGCCGGGCGGGCTCGCTCCTCAGGGCCGTCCGGTGGTCAGTCCCGCTCCACCACCGCCGTGACCAGCACCGCGACCGAGGGACGCCCCTCCACCGCATCCGCCACCGCGCCCCGTACCGCACGTGCCACATCGAGCGCCCGGTGGCCGGAGTCCGTCGCCAGTTCGACCCGTACCCGGCCCGGGCCCGCGTGCACCGCGTCGCCCAGCACCCGGGTCAGCGTCACGACACCCGGAACACCCGCGGCAGCGAGCCCCGCCGCCCCCTCCGGCCTCGCCGAGCGCACTTCGGCCGGTGCGGGCGCCCGCCGTTCGGGTGGTGCGTCCAGCAGCTCCGTCACCCGGAGATCCACCTCGGCGACCACCAGGCCCAGCCGGTGCCCGGCCGCCGTCAGCAGCGCCGAGCGCAGCGCCGCGGCCGCGGCGGGCAGCGGCCGGCCGGACATCGCCGACATGGTCGCCTCGATCCGCAGCGGCCCCGGCGGCAGCGCACTCGGCGGCGGTTCCACCTCCGCGTCCGGGGCCCGGTCGGGATCAGCCACGGAGATCCTGAGCTCCCCGAGCACCGGTCCAGGTCCCGGCCCGCCCACCGCGTCACGCAGCACCCAGGCCGCGGCCCGCTCCGAGATCCAGGCCCCGTCCGCCGGACCGCCCAGCGGAAGCAGCCGGCCCAGGCCGAGCCGCTGCCGAACCGCTGCTGTCCATCCGTCGGCCCTGTGTGGGCTGTCAGCCGTCGTCATTTCCCCAGCCTGCCGCATCCACGGCGCGAGACGGGGCAAGCGCACTTAATGTGGGCAACGAGGTCCAACCTGCCCCGAAGGGAAGAGTGGCGATGACCGACACCCCACAGCGGAACCGTCCCGAGAGCCCCGACAAGGAATCGACCCCGCTCATCAAGCGTGGCGGGGGAGACCCCGCCACCCGTGGCCGTACGACCATCGCCGACGGCGTGGTCGAGAAGATCGCGGGAATGGCGGCACGTGACGTGGTCGGTGTCCATGCGATGGGCAGTGGCTTCGCGCGTACGTTCGGAGCAGTGCGCGAACGGGTACCCGGAGGTGGGAAGTCCGTCACCCGAGGGGTCAAGGCGGAGGTCGGCGAATCACAGACCGCCCTCGATCTGGAGATCGTCGTCGACTACGGCGTGTCGATCGCCGATGTCGCCCGGGACGTACGGGAGAACGTGGTCGCGGCGGTCGAGAGGATGACGGGCCTCGAAGTCGTCGAGGTCAATATCGCGGTCAGCGATGTGAAGCTGCCCGACGAAGAGGACGAAGAGTCCGAGCCACGTCTCCACTAGGGCCTCTGACGCGAGGCAGTTGAGGAGCACAGGATGAACATGGCTGTGGTCGGCATGGTGGCCGGCATGGCGCTCGGATTCGCCGGGTACTTCGGCGGATTCGGAGCCTTTGTGCTGGTGGCCGCGTTGGGGGCGATCGGCTTCATCGCCGGTCGCTTCCTGGAGGGTGACCTGGAGCCCGGCGACTTCTTCCGGAGTCGCGAGCGCGGCGACCGACGGCGGTGACGGCGTTGTCGGGGGCGAGCGGCCGGGTCGCCGCCGGTGAGCGCGGGGAGACCCGGATCGCCGACCGGGTGGTCGCGAAGATCGCCGCGCAGGCGGCGAAGGAGGCGATCGACGAGCCGCCGGAGGAAGGCGCCTCGCCGCGCGCCACGGTCACGGTGCACCGCGACACCGCCCGGGTCCGGGTGAGCCTGGAGCTCGGATATCCCTCCGACATCGGGCGCCAGTGCGGCGGCGTGCGTCGGCATGTCGTCGAACGGGTAAAGGCGTTGGCGGGGATGGAAGTGCCCGAGGTTGCCGTACAGGTCGAGCGCCTGCATCCGACCGGAGCGAGCATCGCGGCACAGGGGAGGATCCGATGACCGAGCCCCACGAACCGGAACACCGTACGCAACGGCTGCCCACCACCCGGCCCGTCGAACAGGGGACCGTGCTCGAACTCGACCAGTCCGCCTCGTCCGCCGCCTACGACCCGGCGCCCGCGCAGCAGGAGAGCGGCGGCAGGGCGGGCCGTTTCTGGTCCGCGCGCCGCGTCCCCGCGGCGATCCTCGCCCTGGTGATCCTCGGCGGCACCGGTCTGCTGCTCTACGACGTGGCGGCGGTACGGGCCGGCCACCCGGCGATGCAGTGGCGCCGCACGCTGGCCGACGAGCTCGCCGGGCGGCCGCTGGACAACGTCTGGGTGCTGGCCGGCGCGGCGGCCGCCGTGGCGATCGGCCTGTGGCTGCTCGTGCTCGCCGTCACCCCCGGACTCCGCGACCTGCTGCCGATGCGCCGCGACCGCCCCGGTGTACGGGCGGGCCTCGACCGGGCCGCGGCCGCACTGGTCCTGCGGGACCGGGCCATCGAGGTGTCGGGTGTGCAGTCGGTACGGGTCCGGATGGGCCGGGGCAAGGTCGGGGTGCGTGCGGTGTCGCACTTCCGTGAACTCGACGACGTACGGGCCGATCTGGACACCGTGCTCGGGACCGGCATCAAGGATCTGGGCCTGGCCAGGCCGCCGAGCCTGTCCGTACAAGTCCGCCGTCCCGCGAAGAAGGGGTGAGCCCGTTGCTCAGGACCGTCAACCGGGCACTGCTCGGCCTGGCCGGGCTGGTGCTGATCTGCGGCGGCGGTGCGGTGCTCGCAGCCGGGCTAGGCCTCTCCGTACCGTCCTGGTGGCCCTGGTACGGCAAGGGCGATGTGCTCCTCAGCCAGGCCGACCGGAACCGCTGGCGCGGCGAGAGCTGGTGGTGGCCGACGGTGATCGCGGTCCTGGCCGTCGTGGTCGTCCTCGCCCTGTGGTGGCTGCTGGCCCAGCTGCGCCGCGCCCGTCTCGCCGAGGTGCTGGTGGACAGCGGCGACGGCGAGGGTGCGCTCCTGCGGGGCCGGGCCCTGGAGGGGGTGCTCGCCGATGAGGCGGGGACCTTGGACGGGGTGGCCCGCGCCCAGGTCGTGCTGACCGGCCGGCGCAGTTCGCCGCGCGCCAGGATCCGCCTGCTGATGGAGCCGCACGCGGCGCCGGACGAGGCGCTCGGCCGCCTCACCGACGAGGCACTGGCCCATGCGCGGGATTCGGCCGGGCTGGCGGAGCTCCCGGCCGAGGTGCGGTTGAGGGCGGTCAAGCACCGTGCGGAAAGGGTGAGTTGACGGCCGTTGCCGTGGTGCCCCCGATCGCCGGACGGGCTTGAGGAATCGAACCCGTCCGGCGCTCCAGGGCAGAGCGGGCCGGTTCAGAAGCCGTGCCGGGAGCCGCCGTCGACCGGCAGCATGATGCCCGTCAGGTACGACGCCGCGGGAGAGAGCAGGAACGCCGCGGTCCGGCCGAACTCCTCCGGCGTGCCGTAGCGCCGCAGCGGAATACGTGCCTCATTGGCCGCGCGAGAGGCTTCCGCATCGCCCGAGAGCGCATCCAGCTCACGCACCCGGTCCGTGTCGATCCGGGCCGGCAGCACGCCCACGACACGGATGCCCCGGGGACCGAGCTCATCGGCCAGGGACTTGGCGAAACCGGCCAGGCCGGGGCGCAGACCGTTGGAGATCGTCAGCCCGGCGATCGGCTCGTACACGGAGCCGGAGAGCACGAAACCGATGACACCGCCCTCGCCGAGCGTGGCCGCCGCGGCCCTGGCAAGGCGTACCGCGCCCAGGAAAACCGACTCGAAGGCCGACTGCCACTGCTCGTCGGTGTTGTCGGCGACGAAGCCGGGCGCCGGTCCGCCGACGCTGATGAGAATGCCGTCGAGCCGGCCGAAACGCTCGTGTGCGCTGTCCACAAGGCGCTGTGCGGAGGCGGGGTCGGCGTTGTCCGCGGCGAGGCCGACGGCGTCCGGCCCCAGTTCGGCGGCGGCCGCCTCGACGCGCTTCTCGTCCCGGCCGGTGATGATCACCCTCGCGCCGTCGTCGGCCAGCGCCCGCGCCGTGGCGTTGCCCAGCCCCCGGCTCGCTCCGGTCACGATGTACACACGGTCCTTCAGTCCAAGATCCATGGGCCCTATCCTGCCGCGTCGCCCTCCAGCGCGTCCTCCCCGGTCAGCGCCATGGCGGTGCCCACCAGCCCGATGTGGCTGAACGCCTGCGGGAAATTGCCGAGCTGCCGGTGCCCGACGATGTCGTACTCCTCGGCGAGCAGCCCCACATCGTTGCGGAGCGCCAGGAGCTGTTCGAAGAGTTCTCTGGCCTCCTCGGCGCGCCCGGTCAGGAGCAGGGCGTCGGCCAGCCAGAACGAGCACGCCAGAAAGGCCCCTTCGCTGCCGGGCAGTCCGTCGATCGAGCTGCCGTCCGTGCTGTAGCGGCGGACCAGGCAGCCGCTGCCCAGCTCGTCCCGGACCGCGTCGACCGTCCCGATCATCCGGGGATCGTCCGGCGGCAGGAACCCGCTCCGGGCGATCAGCAGCGTCGCGGCGTCCAGATTCCGGGAGCCGTAGGACTGCGTGAAGGTGTTCCGTACCGGGTCGAACCCCTTCTCGCACACCTCCCGGTGCACGGCGTCCCGCATCACCCGCCACCGCTCGGCGTCGCCGGCCAGCGAGGGGTTCTTCTCCAGGGTGCGTACGGCACGGTCGGCGGCGACCCAGGCCATCACCTTGGAGTGCACGAAGTGGCGGCGCTGGCCTCGGATCTCCCACAGACCCTCGTCCGGCTCGCGCCAGGTGGACTCCAGGAAGCCGAGCAGGCTGAGCTGAAGACTCCAGGCGTGCGGCTTGTCGTCCAGGCCCGCCTCGCGCGCGAGCCGCAACGAGTCGATGACCTCTCCGTACACATCGAGCTGACGCTGGCGGACCGCGGCGTTACCGATCCGGACCGGGCTGGAGTTCTCGTATCCGCTCAGCCACGGCAGCTCCGCCTCGGGCAGCCTGCGCTCGCCCGCCAGGCCGTACATGATCTGCAGGTCGGCCGGGTCCCCGGCGACGGCCCGCAGCAGCCAGTCCCGCCAGGCGGCGGCCTCCTCCAGATAACCGGCCGAGATGAGGGCGCCGAGGGTGAGGGTGGAGTCCCGCAGCCAACAGAAGCGGTAGTCCCAGTTCCGTACGCCGCCGATCTCCTCGGGCAGCGAGGTGGTGGGAGCCGCCACGATGCCGCCGGTCGGGCCGAAGGTGAGTGCCTTCAACGTGATCAGCGAGCGGATCACCGCCTCCCGGTACGGGCCCCGGTACTTGCACCGCGCGGACCACTCCGCCCAGTCGGACAGGGTGCTTTTCAGCGCCTCGAAGGGCTCGACGAGATCGGGGCGGGGCGAGTGCGAGGGGTGCCAGGTCAGGACGAACGCCACCTGTTCGCCCTCGGAGACGGTGAACGACGAACAGGTGGAGAACTGCTGGCCCCACGTTCTGACCGGCGGCTCGCTGCGCAGCCAGGCCGAGTCCGGCCCCGCGACCGCCACCCGGTGCCCCTGCGAGCGGCGCACCCACGGCACGACCGAGCCGAAGTCGAAGCGCAGCCGGATCACGGAGCTCATCTCGACGGTGCCGCTGATGCCCTCGATGATCCGCATGAGATCGGGTTCCTGGTCGCGCTGCGGCATGAAGTCGATGACCTTGACCGTGCCGGTACGGGTCTCCCAGAACGTCTCCAGGACGAGGGAGTCACCCGCATAGCCGCGCCGGGTGCAGGTGTCGGCGCCCTTCGGAGCAATCCGCCAGTGGCCGTTGTCCTCGTCGCCGAGCAGGGCCGCGAAGCAGGCGCCCGAATCGAAGCGGGGCAGGCAGAGCCAGTCGACAGAACCGTTCCTGCCGACCAGGGCGGCCGTCTGCAGATCGCCGATGAGGGCATAGTCCTCGATGCATGGGGTCACGTTCTGGCGTGTTCCCGAACCTGGGCCTCGCTAAGCAGTTCCAGGAGAGATGGGGGGTCACTCCGACGGACAGCCGATGCCGGCCCACTGACAGCTTGCCGACACCCGGGCGGAGCCGGTGTCAGGCCGTCGCGGGTTCCGGCTGCTCCGGCTCCTTCGGCTCAGAGGCATCCTGCTCCCCGGCGGCGGCCTTGGCCGCGGCCTCCATCCGGTCGCGCTTCTCCCTGCGGGCGAGGACCACGAAGCCGACCGGGACACCGGCGGCGAACAGCCACCACTGCACGGCGTACGCCATGTGCGGGCCGATCGAGCTGTCGTCGGGAGCCGCGATCAGTTCCGGGGAGTCGCCGGAGGACTCGGGTCCGGTCTGCTCGATGTAGCCGCCGAGCACGGGCCGGGAGAGCCTCTTGGCCTCCTGGGCGCTGTTGATCAGCATCACCTGGCGGTCCGGCAGGTCCGAGATGTCCTTGATGCCGCTGGCGCTCGTCGTCTCGTCGGCCTTGAGCCGCCCGGTGACGGTCACTTCACCCTTGGGAACGGCGGGTACGTCGGGGAAGGCGCGCTGGCTTTCGGCGGAGGGCACCCAGCCGCGGTTGACCAGGACCGTACCGCCGCCCTTGAGGTCGAGCGGGATCAGTACATGGACGCCGATCCGGCCGTCGGTGGAGGTCCTGCGGCGTACGACCACCTCGTGCGCGGTGTCGTACGTACCCGTGGCCGTCACCGCTCGCCAGTAGTCGGAGCGCGGGACCGTGTGACCCGGAGAGGTGAGCGAGGCGACCGGAACCGGTTTCGCCTTGAGGTTGTGGGAGATCAGAGAGTTCTGCGCGACCTTGTGCTCATGCCGGTGCAACTGCCAGAAGCCCAGCTCGACCATCGTGGGAATCAGGACGAGGGAGAGGAGGGCGAGGATCAGCCACTGCCGGGTCAACAGGAAGCGGTACACCCCATGACGGTACAACTGCGTCATGGGGTGCATCGCGGAGGGGTGGGGGAAGGGGGCGCGGCGGCCGGTGATCAGACTTTGTCGATGATGCCCACCTTCCCCTCGGCGCGGGCGCAGTGACCGCCGCAGAACCAGTGCCCGTCGACCTCGACCCCCTGACCGATGATCTGGACCCTGCAGTGTTCACAGATGGGCGCCATGCGGTGAATGGCGCAGGAGAAACAGTCGAAGACGTGCACCGCGCCCTGCGCGTGCACCTCGAAGGACATGCCGTAGTCATTTCCGCAAACCTCGCAACGTGCCATGCGCCACAGGGTGGGATGCAAGGGCGGCGGCGGGCGAGCGGCGGGCGGGCGAGTCGTCCCCGGTTCACTCCGATGACGGCGCGGCCGCCCGCGTCGACGCCGGCGCCACATCGCGCAACAGATGGGTGAACGCGCTCTCGTCCAGAACCGGTGTGCCGAACGACTTCGCCTTCACCGTCTTCGACGTCGCCGAGTCCGGGTCATTGGTGACGAGCAGGCTGGTCAGCCGGGACACACCGGTCGCCACATGCAGCCCGGCCTCCACGGCCCGGTCCTCCAGCAGCTCGCGGTCGACGGAGGTGTCCCCCGAGAACGCCACCCGCATGCCCTGCATGAGGGGCTTGTCCTTCTCGTACCGTCCGGGGTTCGGATACGGGCACGCCGGACGCTTGCGCGAGGGACGCCAGCTGTTCTGACCGTACGAAGGCTGGTGGCCGACCCGCGGTGTGACCGGGGAGTCCGACCACTCGGTCAGCGGCCGGCACTCCAGCAACGGCAGCCGCACCCCGCCCCGCGCCGCCGCATGCAGACTCGGCCGGAACGCCTCGGCCAGCACCCGGGCGTCGTCCAGGGCGTGGTGGGCGCGCTGCTGCACGACTCCGAAGTGCGCGGCCAGCGACTCCAGCTTGTGGTTGGGCAGCGGCAGCCGCAGCTCCTTGGAGAGCGCGATGGTGCACAGCCGCTGCTCGACGGGGGCGGTGACCGAGGCCCGTGCGTACTCCCGGGCCAGCATCGACCAGTCGAAAGCAGCGTTGTGCGCGACGAGCACGCGGTTCGCGAGCCGCTCGGAGAGCTCGGCGGCGACCTCCGGGAAGAGCGGAGCGCCTTCGAGGACATCACTGGTCAGCCCGTGGATCCAGACAGGACCGGGATCACGCTGAGGGTTGACGAGGGTGTACCAGTGGTCCTCGACATTGCCCTGCGCGTCCAGGCGGTAGACGGCGGCGGACACTATCCGGTCGTCCCGTGCGAGTCCGGTGGTCTCCACGTCGACGACCGCGTACCCCTGCGGGTAGGCGGTCGGCCACGGTGCTGCGGTCTGGCGGTCGTCGAGCATGGTCACAGAGAATACGGGCCGCGACTGACAGTCTCCTATTCGGCGGTCTCCCGCCCCCGCATGCCGGTTCCGCGGCGCGGCCCCCGGTGTACGGACCCGGCCAGCAGCCCCTCCACCAGGGCCCGTACGGAATCCGCGAACAGCCGGTCCGGGTCGGCGGGCCGGGCCAGTGCGCGGGCCAGTGCGGGGTCGTCGTCCGCGGTGGACGCGGTCCACAGATCTCCCTCGCCGGGTGACTGGACGGGGGACCGCTCCCGGTTGCGTTCGACGAGCAGGAAGCCGACGGTCTGGAACTGCACCGCCCGCACCGCTGCCGCCGCCCGCGCCCCGCGCAGCCCCGCGGCGTGCACCTCGTGGACGAGGGCCTGTTGCGCGGGGAGGAACATCCGCTCGGTGAGCCCTCGTTCGTGGACCATCGCGATCAGATGCGGCCTGGCCCGCAGTTCGCGGCGCAGGCCGCGGGCGACGGAGACGATACGGGCCGCCGGGGTCCGGCCGGCCGGGCGGAGGGTGCCCATCTCCTGCACGGTGCGCTCGACGAGGGCGTCCAGCAGCGATTCACGATTGCCGACGTGCCAGTAGATCGACGTGACCGCGGTGCCCAGTTCCGCGGCGAGAGCGCGCATGGTGAGGGCCTGCGGGCCGTGCCGCTTCACCAGGGCGCCGGCCGTGTCCAGGACCTGTTCGCGGGTCAGTGACGATCGCGCCACAGCGCTCCTTGATTCTCGAACTCCATTACGTGCATGCCTATTTACCCTTCATCGGCGTCGGTGTAACTGTGTTACAGAACCGTACGGAGAACCGGGACACCGAGACACGGAGAACCGATTCACGGACGACCGAGAAGGGTGGTACGGCATGGCACGTGTACGGTACGGCGCGCGCACCGAGGCCGAGATCGCGGCGGCCCGCGCGGCCCGCTCCACACTCCCCGACATCTGGTCCACCGGTGTGGTGGCCCTCTGGGAGAGCGATCCCGACGCGGTGGCGGCCGTCCTCCCGCCGCCCCTCAAACCCGCCGAGCGCCCGCTCGTCCGGGCCAACATCAGTACGGTCGAACTCCCCGGTTACCCACTCGGTGCGGGCTCCGTCGCCGTCGCCGCCGTCCACGACGGCCACGAGGGCTGGTACCCGCTCGTCATGCCGATGACCCATGAACGGGCTCTGATCGGCGGCCGTGAGGTGTTCGGCGAACCGAAGAAGCTCGGCGAGGTGACCGTCGAACGCGACGGCCCCGTCGTCCGTGCCGCGCTCGCCCGGCACGGCATCGCGTTCGTCGAGGTGCGCGGCGCGGTCAGCGGGCCGCTCCCGCTGCCCCGGCCGACGGCCAAGCTCGACTTCTACTTCAAATTCCTGCCCGCGGTGGACGGCGAGGGCTTCGACTCCGACCCCGTCCTGATCCACTGCACCCGTCACGAGAAGGTCCGCAGGCTGGAACGCATCTCGGGCGATGTGGTGCTGCGCGAGTCGATGTACGACCCGGTCGCCGACCTCCCCGTACGACGGCTGGTCGACCTCACCATCGGCGAGAAGACCAGCGACCAGCAGGGCAGGGCCGTGGAGAGGGTGAGCGCCCAGGCCCTGCTGCCGTACATCCACCAGCGTTACGACGACCCGCAGCAGATCCACGACGGCCCGCCGGAAGGGAGCGTCCGATGAGACTGGAGGAGGGCCAGGTCGCCGTCGTCACCGGCGCCGCGAGCGGCATCGGCCTGGCGATGGCACGCAGGTTCGCCGCCGAGGGACTGAAGGTCGTCCTCGCCGATGTGGAGGAAGGTGCGCTCGACAAGGCGGCGGGGGAGCTGCGCGAGGACGGTGCGCAGGTGCTGGCGCGGGTGGTCGACGTCAGCGAGCGGGACTCCGTGCAGGCTCTCGCCGACGCCGCGTACGACACCTTCGGCGCCGTCCATGTGCTGTGCAACAACGCCGGTGTCGGCTCCGGGGCCGAGGGCCGGATGTGGGAGCACGAGCCGAACGACTGGAAGTGGGCGTTCGCGGTCAATGTGTGGGGTGTCTTCCACGGCATCCAGGCGTTCGTGCCGCGCATGATCGCGGGCGGCGGCCCCGGCCATGTCGTCAACACCTCGTCCGGCGACGGCGGCATCGCCCCGCTGCCCACCGCCTCCGTCTACGCGGTCACCAAGTCCGCCGTCGTCACGATGACCGAGTCGCTGTACGCACATCTGAAGGCGGAGGGCGCGCCGGTCGGCGCCTCGGTGCTCTTCCCCGGCCCCCACATGCTCCGTACCGGGCTGTGGGAGTCGCACCGCAACCGGCCGGAGCGGTACGCCAAGACGCGCCCGCGCCGGACCCCGTACCGCAGCCTCGACCAGTGGGAGTCCGCCATGCGGGCGGCGGGCCAGGAGGTGGAGTTCACCCCGGTGGAGGACGTCGCGGGGACCGTCGTGGACGGGATACGCGCCGACCGCTTCTGGATGCTGCCGGACAGCGAGCACAGCGACCGGCAGATCCGCGCCAGGTCGCAGTCGATGCTCGACCGGACCAACCCGTCGTACCTGGAGAGCTTCGTACTCGACTGAGGAGCGAGCGATGACCGACGACCCGTACCTGATCATCTCCTCCGACTGCCACGCCGGGCTGCCCACCGAGGAGTACCGGCCCTATCTCGACCCCCGCTTCCACCGGGACTTCGACGACTTCCTCGCCGGGCGCGACCGCCGCCGGGAGGAGATGACCCGCCTCGGTGTACGCAACGAGGCCTTCGCCGACAAGTGGTTCCACGACAACGAGGAAGGCCTGAAAGGTGGCTGGGACGCCGCCCGGCGCCTGAAGGAACTGGACGGCGACGGGGTGGCGGCCGAGGTCGTCTTCCCCGACGCGGACGCCGTCGACAGCCGGACCGCCGCCCCGTTCGGCGTGGGCCTCGGGCTCTCCGGCGACCAGGATCCGGAACTGGGTATGGCGGGCGCGCAGGCCCACAACCGCTGGCTCGCCGAATTCGTCTCGCAGAACCCCGAACGCCACTGCGGGGTCGCCCTGTTGCCCGTCACCGGCGAGGTCGACCGGGTCGTCGCGGAGATCCACCGGGCCAAGGAGTCCGGACTCGGCGCGCTCATGATCCCCTCCATGTGGGTGGACAAGGCCCCGTACCACGACCGCCGTTACGACCCCGTGTGGGCGGCCGCCGCCGAGACGGCCATGCCGGTGGTCACACACTCCGGGGCGGCCCCGCGCCACGAGTACGGCGACCACCTCGGGATCTACGTCTCCGAGGTCACCTGGTGGCCTTCCCGCCCGCTCTGGTTCCTGCTCTGGTCGGGCGCCTTCGAACGCCATCCCGGGCTGAGGTTCGGCGTCGCCGAGTCCGGGTGCTGGTGGCTGCCGAACCTCCTCTGGTTCATGGACCGGCTCTACCTCGGCGCCCACGGCGGAAAGAAGCTCTCCCCGTTCGCCGAACTGAAGCGGCCCCCGCACGAGTACCTCGACCGCCAGGTCTTCATCTGCGCCACCAACACCAAACGCCGCGAACTCGCCCAGCGGTACGAGATCGGCGTCGACAACATCCTGTGGGGCAGCGACTTCCCGCACCCTGAAGGCACCTGGCCGAACACCGCGAACTGGCTGCGCAACACCTTCCACGACATCCCGGTGGCCGAGACCCGCCGCATGCTGGGTCTCGCCGCGGCCGAGGTCTTCGGCTTCGACACGGCGAAACTCGCCCCGATCGCCGAGCGCATCGGCCCCACACCCGAGGATCTGGGCCAGAGCGCCGACCAGACAGCGGTCGAAGCGTCCTGGGCCAGGTCGCGCGAAGTGGGCCGGCACTGGCTGACCGACCACGACTTCCCGGTCCTGGGGGTTCAGTGATGGACCGGCACATGGACCGCTACACGGTCATCTCCGCCGACTGCCACGCGGGCGCCGACCTCCTCGACTACAAGCCGTACCTGGAGAAGAAGTACCACGACGACTTCGACGCCTGGGCGGCCGGCTATGTCAATCCGTACGAGGACCTCCTCGCCGACACCGCCGACCGCAACTGGAACTCCGCACGCCGCGTCGCGGAGCTGGAGGCGGACGGCATCGTCGCGGAGGTCGTCTTCCCCAACACCATCCCGCCGTTCTTCCCCTCCGCCTCCCTGATGGCGCCCGCGCCGTCCCGGGCGGAGTACGAACAGCGCTGGGCCGGCCTGCGCGCCCACAACCGCTGGCTCGCTGACTTCTGCGCGCAGGTACCGGGCCGGCGCGCGGGCGTCGCGCAGATCCTCCTCAACGACCCCGAGGAGGCCGTCCGCGAGGTCCGACGCACCAAGGACGCGGGCCTCACCGGCGGCATCCTGCTGCCCGGCGCCCCGCCCGGCTCCGGCGTCCCGGAGCTGTACTCCCAGGTGTACGACCCGCTGTGGGCGGTCTGCGAGGAGCTGGACGTACCGGTGAACCACCACGGTGGCTCGGCATCCCCGCCGCTCGGCGACGAACCGGCCGCCCGCGCCGTCTTCATGGTGGAGACGACCTGGTTCTCGCACCGGGCGCTGTGGCACCTGGTCTTCGGCGGGGCGTTCCGCCGCCACCCCGGGCTGAAACTGGTCCTCACCGAACAGGGCTCCGGCTGGATCCCGGGTGTCGTGGAGATGCTGGACTACTACCACGGACGGCTGGTCGCGGCGGCGACCAGGGCATCCACCGCCGAGTCCAAGTTCGGTGCGGGACTGGCTGCTTCGATGGGGAACAGCCCCAGTGAGGTCTGGCGCGACAACTGCTACGTGGGCGCCAGCTTCATGCGGCCCCACGAGGTGCCGCTGCGCGACCGGATCGGCCTCGACAAGATCATGTGGGGCAGCGACTACCCGCACGACGAGGGCACTGCCCCGTACTCACGGGAGGGCCTGCGGATCGCGTACGCGGGACTGCCGCCCGAGGAGATCGCGGCAATGACCGGCGGCAACGCCGCGCGCGTCTACGGGTTCGACCTGGCGGCGCTCGACCGCATCGCGGCCAAGGTCGGCCCGACGGTCGAGGAGATCGCCGAGCCGCTGAAGGAGGTTCCGCCGGACGCGACCAGCCCCGCCTTCGCGCCGGGCGGGTCGGTACGCGTCTGGTGACCGGACGAGGTGAGACCATCCCCGGGTGACGGATACCCAGGCGCATGACGAAGCGCACGGCAACGGGCTCGGCACGCGGCTGAACTGGCTGCGTGCCGCGGTCCTCGGTGCCAACGACGGTGTGGTCTCCACCGCGGGCCTGGTCGTCGGCGTGGCCGGCGCCACCGGTGACCGCGGCACTCTGCTCACGGCAGGCCTGGCCGGACTGCTGGCCGGGTCCATGTCGATGGCGGCGGGCGAGTACGTATCGGTCTCCACCCAGCGCGATTCGGAGCGGGCCGCGCTGGCGACGGAGAAACGCGAGCTGGCGGAGACCCCGGAGGCCGAACTCGTGGAACTCACCGGTCTGTTGGAGGGCAAGGGCCTGAGCCGGGAAGTCGCCCGAGAGGCCGCCCTCCAGCTCACCGAACGCGATGCGCTGCGCGCCCACGCGGAGGTCGAGCTGGGCATCGACCCGGACGAGCTGACGGACCCGTGGCATGCGGCGGGCGCGAGCTTCCTGGCGTTCACGGCGGGCGCGCTGCTGCCCCTGCTGGCGATCGTGCTGCCGCCGTCGTCGCTGAGGCTCCTTGTGACCGTGCTGTCGGTACTGGCGGCGCTGGCGCTGACGGGCTGGTGGAGCGCCCGCCTGGGCGACGCGGCGGCGGGGCCCGCGGTGCTGCGGAACATGGGCGGGGGAGTGGTGGCGATGGCGGTTACTTATGCGGCGGGGGAGTTGTTGGGGGCGGTGGGGGTTTAGGGGCGGCGGACGATGCGCTCGGGTTGGTCGCCGGCCGGCCCAGATCCCGGCGCATTCCGACCGCCCGCCGCAGCGCGCCCTCGTACGTGTCGAGCTGCGCCCGATCGTCGTCGGACAGGCGCTCCGCCCTCGCCGCGTCGTGGGAATCCCGGCCTTCAGGCCGGGCGGGAATGCGATGGAAGCTCCAGTACAGGGATCGTACGACGCCCGCATTGGCAGAAGTCACCAAAGACTGCTGACACCGCGTCTCGCATACTTGTTGGTAACAACGTCTAGTCCCCGGCCGACCTGCGGTTCTACGGTGCTCGTATGCCGCCGAACCTGCCCGATGTCGTGCTCTGGTCCATACCAGCCTTCGTCCTGCTCACTGTCCTCGAAATGGCCCTCCACCACTTCCATCCCGATGACGAAGCCGCCGGGTACGAGGCGAAGGACGCCGTCACCAGCATCACCATGGGGCTCGGCAGCCTGGTCTTCGACCTGCTGTGGAAGGTGCCCATCGTCGCGATCTACACCGCGGTCTACGAGCTGACCCCGCTCCGCGTCCCCGTGCTCTGGTGGACCGTCCCGCTGATGCTGCTCGCGCAGGACTTCTTCTACTACTGGTCGCACCGCGGCCACCACGTCATCCGGATCCTCTGGGCCTGCCACGTGGTCCACCACTCCAGCCGGAAGTTCAACCTCTCCACCGCGCTGCGCCAGCCCTGGACCTCACTGACCGTCTGGCCGTTCTACCTGCCGATGATCGCGTGCGGAGTCCATCCGGCGGCGCTCGCCTTCTGCTCGTCGGCGAACCTCGTCTACCAGTTCTGGGTGCACACGGAGCGCATCGACAAGCTCCCCAGGCCCTTCGAGTACGTACTGAACACGCCCTCCCACCACCGGGTGCACCACGCCTCGCAGGGCGGCTACCTGGACCGGAACTTCGGCGGCATCCTGATCCTGTGGGACCGGTTCTTCGGGTCCTTCACCGCCGAGACCGAGCGGCCCGTGTTCGGGCTCACCAAGAACATCGACACCTTCAATCCGCTCCGCGTCGCCACCCACGAGTACGCCGCCATCGCCCGTGACGTGCGGTCGGCGGGCGGCTGGAGCGAGCGGGCCGGGCGGATCTTCCGCGGGCCCGGTTGGCAGCCGGCCGGAACGGCAGCCCGTAAGGCCGCCCCCGCCCAGGAGAGCGCCGGATGAGCGCGGACGCCGTACCGGACCGGCGGGAGCGCCTCGTGCGCCCGCTGTTCATCGCCTTCCTCGTGGCCTCGGCCGTCGACCTCGTCGGCCTGCTCGCCGACGTCCCGGCCGCCCACGTCGTCGCCAAGCCGCTGCTGATGCCGCTGCTGGCGGGGTACGCCGCCGCCCGGCGCGGGCCCCGGCTGCTCGTCGCGGCGCTGCTGTTCGGCTGGGGCGGCGACACGTTCCTGCTGCTCGACGCCGATGCCGCCTTCCTCATCGGGATGGGCTCCTTCGCCGCGGGTCACGTCTGCTACCTGTGGCTCTTCGGACGGGCGCGCGGTTCGCTGCCCGCCGGGATCGCGTACGCCGTCGTCCTGACCGTCTTCGTCGCGCTGCTCTGGGACGGGCTGCCCGCGGATCTGCGGATCCCGGTGACCGGCTACAGCCTGCTGCTCACGGCGATGGCGTTCCGGGCCGGCACCCTCGGCCGGTACGCGGCCACCGGCGGGGCGCTCTTCCTGCTCTCCGACGCGCTGATCGCCACCGGCATCGCGGACTGGCCGCAGCTGCCCGCCCCCGACTTCTGGATCATGCTCACCTACATCGCTGCGCAGTTCCTGCTGACCGCCGGAGTGCTCGCACCGGGGCCGAAACGGGGCGGTGTCACTCCCGGGGCGTACCGTGAACGGAGTATCAGCAGCTGAGAACGGCAAGGACCCCCACGCATGCGCGCCACCGTCATCCACGCCCCCCACGACATACGCGTGCAGGAGGTGCCCGACCCCACGGTCCAGCAGCCCACCGATGTGGTGCTGCGGGTTCTGCGGGCCTGCATCTGCGGCAGCGACCTGTGGGCGTACCGGGGCGAGTCGGCCCGGCAGCCGGGCCAGCGCATCGGGCACGAGTTCCTCGGGATCGTCGAGGAGGCGGGCTCCGAGGTGGCCGGCTTCGCCGTCGGTGACCTCGTCGTCGCGCCCTTCGTCTGGTCCGACGGCACCTGCGCGTACTGCGCGGAGGGCCTGACCACCTCCTGCCCGCAGGGCGGCTTCTGGGGATCGGTCGGCTCCGACGGCGGGCAGGGCGAGGCCGTCCGCGTCCCGTACGCCGACGGCACGCTGATCAAGCTCCCCGCCGCCGCGGCCTCCGACGACCACCTGCTCACCGCGCTGCTGGCCCTGTCCGATGTGCTCGGCACCGGACACCACGCCGCCGTCGGCGCGGGCGTGAGGCCCGGCACCACGGTTGCGGTCGTCGGTGACGGAGCGGTCGGACTGTGCGGCGTCATGGCCGCCAAGCGGCTCGGTGCCGAGCGGATCATCGCGCTCGGCCGCCACCAGGTGCGTACGGACATCGCCCGCACCTTCGGCGCCACGGACGTCGTCGCCGAGCGCGGCGAAGCGGCCGTCGAAGCCGTACGGGAACTGCTCGGTGGCGAGGGCGCGCACGCCGTGATCGAGGCCGTCGGCACCGAGCAGTCGATGCGCACCGCCGTCGGGATCACCCGCGACGGCGGCTCCATCGGCTACGTCGGCGTGCCGCACGGCAGCGGCACCGGCCTGGACCTCGGCGTCATGTTCGACCGGAACATCGCGCTGCGCGGCGGCGTCGCGCCCGTGCGCACATACATTCCGGAGCTGCTGCCCGACGTGCTGTCCGGCACCATCGACCCGTCGCCCGTCTTCGACCTGACCGTCGGCCTCGACGGCGTCCCCGTCGGTTACAAGGCGATGGACAACCGGACGGCGCTGAAGGTGCTCATCAAGCCGTGAGCCAGGCGGTCGCGTCCGCCCCCAGCAGGCCGGGCGGGCGCGACCAGTCGGCGGGGGAACCGTCGAAGGCGACCGGCGGCAGGGCGTGACGCAGCCGGCCCAGCGGGCTGTCCGTCTCCGTGAGCCACTTCTCCGGGTCGTACGAAACCCCGGCCCCGGTCTCGGGCTCCTGCCGGGCGGGCAGCTCATCGAGCAGCCAGGCGGCGGTACGGGCGAGCGAGAGCGTGACCAGCCGGGAGCCGCCGTCGTCGTGCTGCTCGGTCAGTGCGCGCAGCACGGCGGCGGCCAGCAGATAGCCCGTGCCGTGGTCGAGGGCCTGGGCGGGCAGCGCACCGGGCGGGTTCTCGGGCCCTGCCGAGGCCTCGACCGAGGCGATGCCGGTGGCCACCTGCACCAGGCTGTCGAAGCCGCGCCGCTGCGCCCATGGACCGTGCCCCCAGGCGGACAGGCGCCCGATCACCAGCCCGGGCCTGCGCGCGGCCAGGGACTCCGGCGTCAGGCCGAGCCGCTCGACCGCACCGGGCCGGTAGCCGATGGCGACCACATCCGCGCCGGCCAGCAGCTCGTCGAACGCGGCCGTACCGGAGCGGCTGCCGAGATCCAGGCTGACAGACCGCTTCCCGAAACCGGTGTCGCTGTGCGCGTCCTGGCTCTCCGGGAGCTGCGGGGCGTCGACCCGCAGGACGTCCGCGCCGAGCAGCGCGAGCGTACGGGTGGCGACGGGCCCCGCGATGACCCGGGTGAGGTCCAGCACACGCAACCCGGCCGCGGGCAGCAGCGGTTCACCGGCGAGCGCCGCCGTCCGGCGGACCGGCGCGCTGTCGATACGGTCCCTGGCCACCAGCGGCGTGCCCGCGACCGCGGCACCCCGAGGGTCGGCCGCCCACTCCGCGGGCGTACGGGCGACCACGGCCAGGCCGCCCGCGGCGTACACCGTCTGCTCGATCTCCGGTCCCCGGCGCCCGGCGAACGAGGCGGCGACGGCGTCCACGGCGATGTCGTCCGAGGTGTCCGCGGGCAGCCCCAGCGTGGCGAGCAACCGGGCCCGGTGGTGCGGGTAGTTGGCATGCGTACGGACCCAGCCGTCCACCGTGCGCCAGAACTGGGACAGCGGGGCGAAGTTGGCCGGTGCGCGCCCGTCGATCCGCAGATGGCGCTCGCTCGTGAACGCCGTGGCCACCGCACCGGCGTCGATTAGGACCTGCGGCACGGGGCGCGCGGTGCGGCGGGCGGCCAGTTCGGCGGCGGCCAGTGAGCAGACCGCGACGGCGGAACGGGCCAGTTCCATGGCGGGCAGCCGGGCGGGCAGCAGCCCGTCGGGACCGCTCGTCCCGATGTGCGCGAGAAGCGCCAGATCCCCGCCCAGTGCCGCCCAGGCCTGCTCCGTACCGGACATACGTGCGTTGCTCATCCCCGCACTATGGCACTGAGTGTCACTCACCCGGAAGAGAACCAGGAGGGGACCCCGGAAGAGACCTGGGGAGGCCAGTGGGAGGGGCCGGAGCCTTCGGCCGCCCCTCCCGACTGCGTCACATTCCCTACCAGCGGACCGCGTTCAGCGCGTTCACCACACCGGCGCCGTAGAAGCCGTTGCGGTTCTTGCCGCCCTCGCAGACGGCGTCGATCTTGCCGTCACCGTTGAAGTCGTACGGTGCGCCGCACGCGGTGGCGTCGGCCTCGGCCGTCAGGAGAGCCTTCACGGCAGCCGCCGAGGCGTGCGGGTGCGTCGACTTGATCAGGGCCGCGACGCCCGCGACGTGCGGGGAGGCCATCGATGTACCGGCCTTGTAGCCGTACTTGCCGCCCGGCAGCGTGGACAGGATCAGACCGCTCGTGGCGGGCGGTGCCGGCGTCTGGTAGACCGTCGAGTCGCCGCCGGGAGCTGCGACGTCGATGACACCGTTCCCGTAGTTCGAGTACGAGGACTTCAGACCCTTGGCACCGGTCGCGGAGACGGTCACGACGCCCGGCAGCATCGCCGGGATGTCGAGGCACTCGCGCGGGTCGATGGTCCGGGTGGCCGCCGTGGTGTCGTTCGGGCTGGTCGTGTCGTCGATCGCGCCGGAGGCCAGGTCGAACTTGCTGTTGCCGGCTGAGGCGACGTTCACCGTGCCCTTGTGCTCCGCGTACCGCGTGGCGCGGGCGACGGCCTCGACCAGGGCGCCCTGGTCCAGGTCGTTCTTGCAGTTGAACATCCACGGGTCGGTGTAATAGCTGTTGTTGGTGACATCGACGCCGTGCTCGGCGGCCCAGACGAAGCCGCAGACGATCGACTCGGTGTAGAAGAAGCCGTCCGGGTTCGCGACCTTGATGCCGGCGACCTTCACGCCCGGCGCGACACCCGTCACCCCGATGCCGTTCTTTGCGGCGGCGATGGTGCCCGCGACATGCGTGCCGTGGTCGCTCTCACCGGCCTTGGGACGCCAGGCGCCGTCCGTCGTGTCCGGCGCCCCGGACACGCAGCTCGCGGAGGCCCCGCGGCTGAAGTTCGGCGCCAGGTCCGGGTGGGTGTCGTCGACACCCGTGTCGATGACCGCGACGGTGACCTTGCTGCTGCCCAGCGTCTCCCGGTGCGCCTGGTCCGCCTTGATGGCGGGCAGATCCCACTGCAGGGGCTCCATCGGATCCTGGTCCGCCGTCGCCTCCGCCGCCGCGCTCCGGGCCTGCTCGGCGGTGAGCGGCTGCTCGACCCCGATGTCCGTGGTGGCCTGCGGAACGATGGGGCTGGTGCGGGTGGCCCCCGCCGAATCGACACCCTTGACCCGGCGGATCGACTGCGCGAAGTCCGGGTTCTGCGACTCGACGACGATGACGCCGATCTGCTCATAGGCGATCACCACCGTGCCGCCGGCCTCGGCTATCGCCTTCTTCACCTGCTTGACGGTGCCGTGATTGCTCCGCGTGTTGACGACGTACGAGAGCTTCGGGCCGTCCGTCGACACCGCCGCCGTGGGCTGCGCGTCCACCGGTGCGGCAGAAGCGGCACCCGTCGGCAGGAAGCCGAGCGAGGCCGTGAGTGCCAGTCCGACGGGCAGCGTCAGTGCGCGCGTCCGTCTGGATCCCAGATGAGCCATGGGGTCTCCACATCATCCGTGCCTGTCGACCGGACACAGGATGTGCCCAGTCGCGTACATGACGAGTGAAGTTATCGCTGATCAGCCCCACTATTCAATGAGTTGGGGGCACTCGTTTCGACCGGATGGGCGCGAAGAGGCGACGAAGCCGCGACGGAGCCGCGACGGAGAGGCGAGTCCGAGAAGTGCGAACTCGCGGTGAACCGCTTCGCCGCGCTCTCCGTGCCGTTGTCAGGGGAGACGCACCACCATCCCCGACATCGAGGTTCCCCAGTGAAATCCACCGTCCCCACCACCACCGCACCCGCGTCGCGAGGAGATTCCGTGGCTACCGATGCACCGCCGCCCGAGGGCATTACGGAAACCCGCCCTGCCGAGCCCACGACCGAGGCGTTCATCGCGACGCAGGAGAGCGCGGAGTTCGGCGAACTGCGCCACGCGTACCGCTCGTTCGCCTTCCCGCTGACCATCGCCTTCGTCCTCTGGTACCTGCTGTACGTGCTGCTGTCCAACTACGCGGGCGGCTTCATGGGCGCCAAGGTGTACAGCAACATCAACGTGGCCTTCGTGTTCGGCCTCGCCCAGTTCGTCACCACATTCCTCATCGCCTGGCTCTACTCGCGCCACGCAGCCGCGAAGCTCGACCCGAAGGCCGAGGCCATCAAGTCCCGTATGGAGGCCGACGCATGAGCGCCGCGCACCACTCGCACCCCGCCCTCCAGCTGGCCGCCTCCTCGACCACCGAGCACCGGCCGCTGATCATCACGCTCTTCGCCGTGTTCGTCGCCGCGACCCTGGGCATCACCGTCTGGGCCGGACGGCAGACCAAGAGCGCCTCCGACTTCTACGCCGGCGGCCGCCAGTTCACCGCCTTCCAGAACGGACTCGCCGTCTCCGGCGACTACATGTCGGCGGCCTCGTTCCTCGGGATCGCCGGGGCCATCGCCCTCTTCGGCTACGACGGCTTCCTGTACTCCATCGGCTTCCTCGTCGCCTGGCTGGTGGCCCTGCTGCTGGTCGCCGAACCGCTGCGCAACTCGGGCCGCTACACGATGGGCGACGTCCTCGCCTACCGGATGCGGCAGCGCCCGGTCCGTACCGCCTCCGGCGTTTCCACCATCATCGTCTCGATCTTCTACCTGCTGGCACAGATGGCGGGTGCGGGCGTCCTGGTCTCCCTGCTCCTCGGCATCACCAGCGACGCGGGCAAGATCCTCATCGTCGCGCTGGTCGGCGTACTGATGATCGTGTACGTCACCATCGGCGGCATGAAGGGCACCACCTGGGTTCAGATGGTCAAGGCCGTACTGCTGATCGCCGGTGCCCTCCTGATGACCTTCCTGGTGCTGCTGAAGTTCAACTTCAACATCTCCGACCTGCTGGGCACGGCCGCCTCGAAGAGCGGCCACGGAGCGGCGTTCCTGGAGCCCGGCCTCAAGTACGGCGCCACCGGCACCTCGAAGCTGGACTTCCTCTCCCTGGGCATCGCCCTGGTCCTCGGCACCGCCGGCCTGCCGCACATCCTGATCCGCTTCTACACGGTGCCGACTGCCAAGGCCGCCCGTAAGTCGGTCAACTGGGCCATCGGCATCATCGGCGCCTTCTACCTGATGACGATCGCGCTCGGCTTCGGCGCCGCGGCCCTGATCGGCCCGGACGAGATCAAGGCGAAGAACCCGGCCGGCAACGCTGCCGCCCCGCAGCTCGCCGAGTACCTCGGCGGGGTCGGCTCCACCGGTGGCGCCGTGCTGCTCGCCGTGATCTCGGCCGTCGCCTTCGCCACCATCCTCGCCGTCGTCGCGGGGCTCACCCTCGCCTCCTCGTCCTCCTTCGCGCACGACATCTACGCCAACGTCATCCGCAAGGGGAAGGCCACCGAGAAGGAGGAGATGCGGGCCGCCCGCTGGGCCACCGTCCTCATCGGTGCGGTCGCGATCGCCCTGGGCGCCTTCGCCCGCGACATGAACGTCGCCGGGCTGGTGGCGCTCGCCTTCGCCGTCGCCGCCTCCGCCAATCTGCCGACGATCCTCTACAGCCTCTTCTGGAAGCGGTTCACCACCCAGGGCGCGCTGTGGTCGATCTACGGAGGTCTGGCGAGCTCGGTGTTCCTGGTGCTGTTCTCGCCGGTCGTCTCGGGCAACCCGAAGACGTCGATGTTCAAGGGCGTCGACTTCGCCTGGTTCCCGCTGGAGAACCCGGGCCTGATCTCCATCCCGCTGGGCTTCCTGCTCGGCTGGATCGGCTCCCTCCTCTCGAAGGAGGAGCCGGACAAGGGCAAGTACGCCGAGCTGGAGGTCAAGTCCCTCACGGGCGTCGGGGCGCACTGAGAAAAGAAGGGCTTTCCGAGGAGTCCGCTGCACGCGTCACCCCGGTTCCGTGGCCGCGTCGTAGAGTCCTACGACGCGGCCACGCCGCTCCTCGTGGCAAACGGGCCCCCTCCGATGTCACAGGTCTCGCGTAGTCTCAAAGGAGTCAGCCGGAAGAGCCGGATCCGCAGCCGGGAAGTCACTGGGGGAGGGGCCCACATGCTCATCGACACCTACGATCGGGTCGCCACCGACCTGCGTGTCTCGCTGACCGACCGGTGCAATCTGCGGTGCACGTACTGCATGCCGGAAGAGGGCCTGCAATGGCTGGCCAAGCCCGACCTGCTCAGTGACGACGAGATCGTCCGGCTGGTCCGCATCGCCGTCACCCGGCTCGGTATCACCGAGGTCCGCTTCACCGGCGGTGAGCCGCTGCTGCGCCCCGGGCTCGTCTCCATCGTCGAGCGGTGCGCGGCCCTGAGCCCGCGCCCCAAGATGTCGATCACCACCAACGGCATCGGGCTGAAGCGCACAGCGGCCCCGCTCAAGGCCGCCGGTCTGGACCGGGTCAATGTCTCGCTGGACACCCTGCGCCCCGACGTCTTCAAGACTCTCACCCGCCGTGACCGCCATCACGACGTGCTGGCCGGCCTGGAAGCCGCCCGCGACGCCGGTCTCACCCCGGTCAAGGTCAACAGCGTCCTGATGCCGGGACTCAACGACGACGAGGCCCCCGACCTGCTCGCCTGGGCCGTCGAGCACGACTATGAGCTCCGCTTCATCGAGCAGATGCCGCTCGACGCGCAGCATGGCTGGAAGCGCGACGGCATGATCACGGCAGGCGACATACTCCAGTCGCTGCGCACCCGCTTCACCCTCACCGAGGAGGGCGACGGCGAGCGCGGTTCCGCCCCCGCCGAGCGCTGGCTCGTCGACGGCGGACCCCACCGTGTCGGTGTCATCGCCTCGGTCACCCGCCCCTTCTGCCGGGCCTGCGACCGGACCAGGCTCACCGCCGACGGCCAGGTGCGCACCTGCCTGTTCGCCCGCGAGGAGACCGATCTGCGCGGCGCCCTGCGCTCGGACGCGCCGGACGAGGAGGTCGCCAGGATCTGGACGCTCGCGATGTGGGGAAAGAAAGCCGGATCCGGTCTGGACGACCCGTCCTTCCTCCAGCCCGAGCGGCCGATGTCGGCGATCGGCGGCTAGGGTCTGCCCGGCCCCAGGGGGCCTGCCCGGCCCTGGGCCCTAGCGACCGTCCGTCCCCGATCGGCCGGACTCCCACTCCGCCAGCGTCACGACATCCTTGAGGAAGCCCCGGACGCCCAGGAACGAGGAGAGGTGTTCCCGGTGTTCCTCGCAGGCCAGCCAGGTCTTACGGCGCTCCGGGGTGTGCAGTTTCGGGTTGTTCCAGGCGAGCACCCATACGGCGTCGGCCCGGCAGCCCTTGGCGGAACAGATGGGTGCGGCGACAGCGCTCTCGGCCGCGGATTCAGGGGAGTTCACGGACTCAACCCTAGGTCAGCGCCTGTGCTGGCCCCACGGTCCGACCGCCCGACGGATCCCCTGCCGGAGAAAACCGGCAAAAAAGCGACGCCGAGCAGCCACGGGGGGAGCTGCCCGGCGTCGGTCTGTCGCTCCGACGGGGGATGCGGAGCGCCTACGAAGTATGTCACGCAGACCGGGGTGCGGTGCACCGTAACTTCATGATTGATCTGAGGTTTTCTTGAGCCTTGGGTGCGGTCCGGCCCCAACTGTGCTTATGCCGATTCGATCATGCCGATTCCCCGCCGCGCCGGGCCCCGTCGGTCTCCGGACCGGACTGCTCGGATCCGGCCTCGGGAGCCGCGTCGAGCGCCGGACGCATCGGCGCCGGGACGAAGGTCGAAGGAAGCGAAGGGGTGTTCTCCCGGCCCGCGTTGGCGATGACCACCGCCACGTACGGGAGCAGAACACCGAGTGCCAGCGCCACGATCGCGACGTACCGCTCGACGTTCCACAGCACGGCGGCCAGGATCACCGAAACCGTTCGCACGGACATCGAGATCACATAGCGCCGCTGCCTGCCGCGCACATCGTCCGCGAGCCCCTGCCGGGCTCCCGTGATCCGGAAGACCTCGACACCGCTCTGCTTCCGCATCACGTCTCCACCACCCTTCCCCCAGCACCTCGCGGGCCGGGGGAGACCTCATTCCCGCGCCGGACGCTCCCCGGACCGGACCGCATCCACCGTACGCCCGGTGTGTGACGACTTCGAGACCGGGGCGCGCCGCAGTCGTGCCTATCGGCAGCCGTGCCGCACATACGGACGCGTCCGACATGCGGCGTACGGCCCACGGGCCGAGACTGGGCGCACATGCGCGACATCGCGTCGCACGAGGAGGCGACATGGGCTGGTTGTGGGCAATCATCGTGGGTCTGGTGCTCGGTCTGATCGCGAAGGCGATCCTGCCCGGCAAACAGAACATCCCACTCTGGCTGACGACGATCTTCGGCATCATCGGCAGCGTCCTCGGCAATGCCGTCGCCACCTGGATCGGTGTCAACGACACCAAGGGCATCGACTGGACGCGCCATCTTTTCCAGCTGATCGGTGCCGTGGTCATCGTAGGTGTCGGCGACATGCTGTGGGCCTCGTTCCGCGGCACCAGACAGAAGGCCTGAGCCAACAGACGTCCTCAGCCAACACAAGTCCTGAGCCAACAGACAGCCTGGTCCACCGGGCCACACGCACTGCGGCCGGGCACGCGTCACGCGTGCCCGGCCGCAGTGCGTGCGTTCAGGGATCAGCCGGTGACCTCGACGGCGGCGAGGTTCTTCTTGCCCCGGCGCAGCACCAGCCAGCGCCCGTGCAGCAGCTCCTCGCGGGCCGGTGCGCTCTCGCCGTCCGTGACCTTGACGTTGTTCACGTACGCACCGCCCTCCTTCACCGTGCGGCGGGCGCCCGACTTGCTCGGCGCCAGGCCGACCTCCACCAGGAGGTCCACCAGCGGGCCGAGCTCGGTGACCTGCGCGTGCGGCACCTCGGACAGCGCGGCGCTCAGCGTCGCCTCGTCCAGCTCGCCGAGCTCACCCTGGCCGAAGAGCGCCTTCGACGCCGCGATGACCGCAGCGCACTGGTCGGCGCCGTGCACCAACGTCGTCAGCTCCTCGGCCAGCGCGCGCTGCGCCGTCCGGGCCTGCGGACGCTCCTCGGTGACCTTCTCCAGCTCCTCCAGCTCCGCGGGGCTGAGGAAGCTGAGGATGCGCATGTACCGGGAGATGTCCCGGTCGTCCACGTTCAGCCAGAACTGGTAGAACGCGTACGGCGTCGTCATCGCCGGGTCCAGCCAGACGGCCCCGCTCTCGGACTTGCCGAACTTGGTCCCGTCCGCCTTCGTCATCAGCGGCGTCGCCAGCGCGTGCACCTCGGCGCCCGGCTCCAGGCGGTGGATCAGGTCGAGACCCGCGGTGAGGTTGCCCCACTGGTCGCTGCCGCCCTGCTGGAGGGTGCAGCCGTAGCGCCGGTACAGCTCCAGGTAGTCCATGCTCTGGAGCAGCTGGTAGCTGAACTCGGTGTAGCTGATGCCCTCGTCGGACTCCAGCCGCCGGGCGATGGAGTCCTTGGTCAGCATCTTGTTGACGCGGAAGTGCTTGCCGATGTCCCGGAGGAACTCGATCGCGGACATGCCCGCGGTCCAGTCCAGGTTGTTGACCATGACCGCCGCGTTCTCGCCCTCGAAGGACAGGAACGGCTCGATCTGGGACCGCAGCCGCGACACCCAGTCGGCGACCGTCTCCGGGTCGTTCAGCGTGCGCTCGGCGGTCGGCCTCGGGTCACCGATCTGACCGGTGGCCCCGCCCACCAGGGCGAGCGGCCGCAGACCGGCCTGCTGGAGCCGGCGCATGGTGAGCACCTGCACCAGATGGCCGACGTGCAGACTCGCCGCGGTGGGGTCGTAGCCGCAATAGAACGTGACGGGACCGTCCGCGAGAGCCTTGCGCAGTGCGTCCTCATCAGTGGACTGGGCGAACAGCCCACGCCACTTCAGCTCGTCGACGATGTCCGTCACGGTTCCGTGTCTCCTCAGCTACGTGTATCGAAAGGCAACAGTCAGTCTAGGCGGGTCACACGCCCAGGCTCACCGAGCTCATGTTGAAGTCCGGGATCCGCAGCGCGGGCATGGCGGCCCGGGTGAACCAGTCGCCCCACTCGCGCGGCAGCGTCTTCTCCGTACGGCCCGCTTCCGTGGCCCGCGACAGCAGATCCACCGGCGACTCGTTGAACCGGAAGTTGTTCACCTCGCCGACGACCTCGCCGCCCTCGACGAGATACACCCCGTCGCGGGTCAGCCCGGTCAGCAGGAGTGTCGCCGGATCGACCTCCCGGATGTACCACATGCAGGTCAGCAGCAGCCCGCGGCCGGTCGTCGCGGCCACCATCTCCTCCAGGGACTGCTCACCGCCGCCCTCCAGTACCAGGTTGTCGATCGCCGGCGCGACCGGCAGCCCGGTCAGCCCGGCCGTGTGCCGGGTGGTCGTCAGATGCTCCAGCCTGCCCTCCCGGATCCAGTCGGTCGACGTCAGCGGCAGACCATTGTCGAAGACGGAAGCGCCGTCCCCCGAGGCATGGGCGATCACGAACGGCGCCGACTCCAGGCCCGGTGCGTGCGGGTCGCTGCGCAGCGACAGCGGCAGCTCGGACAGGGTCTCACCGATCCTCGTCCCGCCGCCCGGCTTGGAGAACACCGTCCGGCCCTCCGCGGCGTCCCGTGCCGTCGACGACCACAGCTGGTAGATCAGCAGATCGGCCACGGCGGTCGGCGGCAGCAGCGTCTCGTACCGCCCGGCGGGCAGCTCGATACGGCGCTCCGCCCAGCGCAGCCGCTGCGCCAGCTCCGCGTCGAGCTCGGCCGGATCGACATCCTTGAAGTCGCGCGTGGAGCGGCCCGCCCAGGTCGAACGGGTCCGGTCGGGGGACTTGGCGTTGAGCTCCAGCGTCCCGTTGGGCTGGTCGTGGCGCAGCCGCAGCCCCGTAGACGTACCGAGGTACGTCGAGGTCAGCTGGTGGTGGGCGAAGCCGTACAGCTCACGGCCACCGGAGCGGGCACGGGCGAAGGCGTCGCCGAGCGCCGGGGCGAACTCCGCGAAGACGTCCGATCCCGTCTCGGCCGGCGCGTCCGTGAAATCGGGCGACGAGGGCACCCCGCCGACCAGCGGCTGCGCATCCTCCGCCGGACCGGCCCCGCGCGCGGCGGCCTCGGCGGCCCGCACCAGCGGTTCCAGGTCGTCGGCGGTGACGGCGGACCGCGACACCACCCCGGACGCGGTGCCCTGCGCACCATCGACGGTCGCGATCACGGTCAGGGTCCGCCCCCGCGTCACCCCGTTCGTGGTGAGCGCGTTGCCGGCCCAGCGCAGATTCGCGGACGACTCCTCGTCGGCGATGACGACACAGCCGTCGGCGGTGGACAGTTCGAGCGCCCGCTCGACGATCTCGTGCGGCTTGCTGACGCGGCTCATCGTCCGGCCTCCTGCGTCGTATTGAGACTGTGCTGTCCCGGGGGACGACCCCCGGACCCCCAGCCGGTTCCGTGGTGACCGCTCATCGTCCGGCCTCCTGCGTCGTATTGAGGATGTTCACGCCCCGGAAGAGGGCGGAGGGGCAGCCGTGCGAGACGGCCGCGACCTGGCCGGGCTGGGCCTTGCCGCAGTTGAAGGCGCCGCCCAGGACATACGTCTGCGGGCCGCCGACCTTCTCCATCGAGCCCCAGAAGTCCGTCGTCGTGGCCTGATACGCGACATCGCGCAGCTGCCCGGCCAGCCTGCCGTTCTCGATGCGGAAGAACCGCTGCCCGGTGAACTGGAAGTTGTACCTCTGCATGTCGATCGACCAGGACCGGTCGCCGACCACATAGATCCCGCGCTCCACCCCGCCGATCAGATCCTCCGTGGACAGCCCGCCCGGATCCGGCCGCAGCGACACGTTCGCCATCCGCTGCACGGGGACATGGCCCGGCGAGTCCGCGTACGCGCAGCCGTTGGAACGGCCCAGACCCGTCAGCTTCGCGATCCGCCGGTCCAGCTGGTACCCGACCAGTGTCCCGTCCTTGATCAGGTCCCAGGACTGTGCCTCGACACCCTCGTCGTCGTACCCGATGGTCGCGAGCCCGTGCTCGGCGGTGCGGTCGCCCGTCACATTCATCACGGGGGAGCCGTACGTCAGCTTCCCCAGCTGATCGAAGGTGGCGAACGAGGTCCCGGCGTACGCCGCCTCGTACCCCAGCGCCCGGTCCAGCTCGGTGGCGTGGCCGATCGACTCATGGATGGTCAGCCAGAGATTGGACGGGTCGACGACCAGGTCGTACGTCCCCGCCTCGACGCTCGGCGCGCGCATCTTCTCGGCGAGCAGCCCCGGGATCTGCTCCAGCTCGGAGTCCCAGTCCCAGCCGGTGCCCGTGAGGTACTCCCAGCCGCGGCCCACCGGCGGGGCGATCGTCCGCATCGAGTCGAACTCACCGGTGGTCCCGTCCACGGCGACCGCGGTGAACTGCGGATGCAGCCGCACCCGCTGCTGGGTGGTGACGGTGCCCGCCGTGTCGGCGTAGAACTTGTTCTCGTGGACGGTCATCAGCGAGGCGTCCACATGCGCGACGCCCTCGGCGCCCAGGAGCCGGCTGCTCCACTCGGCGAGCAGCCCCGCCTTCTCCTCGTCCGGTACGTCGAAGGGGTCGATGTCGTACGCCGAGACCCAGGTCCGCTCACCGTGCACCGGCTCGTCCGCCAGCTCGACCTGCTCGTCGGAGCCGGCCGCCGCGATCACCTTCGCCGACAGCTTCGCCATGGCGACGGCCTGCGAGGCCACCTTTGCCGCGGCGTCCATCGTCAGATCCACGCCTGCCGCGAACCCCCACGCCCCACCGTGCACGACGCGCACCGCGTACCCGAGATCGGTGGTGTCCGAGGTCCCGGCGGGCCGGGCGTCCCGCAGCCGCCAGGACGCGCTGCGCACCCGCTCGAAACGGAAGTCGGCATGTACGGCCCCCAGCGCGCGGGCACGGGCCAGCGCCGCGTCGGCGAGGGCGCGCAGGGGCAGGGCCAGGAATGACTGATCTACCTCATGAGGCATGTAGTACTCCGTCTTTTCGGCATGTGTCCGCAGTGAACCATGCCGTGAGTCGAGGGCGACCGGCCATAGGTTTCCCGGACGAGCACGCCGGGCTCGTCAACCGGTTCGGCGTGGGCCACCCGAGTCCTGGATCCGATCACGGTCCCTCGGACAGAGTTTTATCTCCTACGGGATGGTCCCTCGGGCAAGCCGCCTCGGCCTACGTACAGCTCGACTTCCTCGGGGGCGAGGAGGAGACACGTACCTGCGCACAGCAGGCCGCCCGCCCCGACGGCATCCTCGGGCGGGGGACCGTTCGCGTGCTCCAACCGATCACAGGTCGCCGTCGATCACGCCCGCCCTGAACGCGGCCCACCCCGAGGCCGTGAACCGCAGGGGGGTGCGTGCAGAGTCTTTCGAGTCGCGTACCGCCGTTGCTCCTCCGGGGAGGTTGGCGACCTCTACGCAGTTGTTCTCGGCTCCACTGGCGGAGGACCTGCGCCAGAACACGATCGAAAGGTCGTGTCCGAACAGCTCCGCCTCGGGCGCGTTCACCTTCTGTGGCCTTCTTCCATCTCAGCTATGCGTGCGGCCGAATCCTCCGCGGACAGCGCCGTGGCGCGAATCCGCTCGAACGCCTTCGCGAAGGGCGACGCTCCTTCGCCCTCAAGGTAAGTCTCTCCGCTGAGGTTTTCCAGCAGAACCACGTCCGGCGCGGGGCCGGGGAAACCGACCATACTGAAGCCGCCTACGACTCCAGGGTGCGCGGTTGAGTCCAACGGCATCAGTTGGATGGTCACGTTGGGCATCTCCGCCGAATCGAGCAGGCGTTGCAACTGCTCGCGCATGGTGGCGGGACGGACGGCTGTTCGGCATGGCCGACGAGGAAGACCAGGACCCGCAGTCCCCGCCACCCGCCGTCGGGCGCTACGTGCGCTACCGGAGCCGCGGTTTCGCGGCACACATCAACGCCTCCGGCCCGAACCTCCGCTCCGTACGTGAGCTCACCGCCAAGGCCCTCGCCGAGCTCGGCGTGCAGGGCGACGTGGCCGACACCGCGCAGCTCGTCGTTTCGGAGCTCGTCGGGAACGCCGTCCGGGCCTGCGGGGATCACGTGCCCGTTGTGGTGGAGGTGTACGCGGCGGCCTTCGGAGTCGCGGTCAATGTCCATGACCCCGACCCCCGCACCGTTCCGCGCCGGCGCGGTATCGCGCTGGACGACGCGGAGGCCGAGGTCGGCCGCGGCCTCGCGCTGCTGGATCTGCTCGCTCCGGGCTGGCATGTGGTCCGGTCGTCGATCGGCAAGCAGATCCGGTGTCGGGTCCCCTGCCCGGCCGGGTGAGCCTCGCGGTGCGGGGTGATGGGGGCTGAGCCCAAAGGGGCATTGCCTCGCAGGGTGCCCAGGTCTGTGCCGATGTTCCCTCGCTGTAGGTACGATTCAAGAATGTAGGTACTTTCCGCTATGGCCGCCGAAGGGAGCCCTGATGAGCACCATCTCCGTCCGCGAGTTCTCGTACAACCCGAGTGCCGTCTTCGCCCGCGTGGAAAAGGGGGAGGCGATTCAGGTGACGAGACACGGCAACGTCATCGCCATACTGCTTCCGGGTACCGGGGCCTCGGAGCGCTATGCCCCGCTCGTCGCGCAGGGACAGATCAGGCTGAAGCCAGCCACGACGGCCGATCTCGACCGTTTGCCGGTCTGCGAGCCGCCGGAAGGCGTCTCCCCCCTGGATGTTTTGCTCGCCGACCGTGAGGACGATCCGCGTTGATCTACATGGACAGCTCGGCGATCGTCACCCTGCTGAGTGGGCGCGAGCACGCTCGCGAGCTGCGAGCTCATCTGGCGGGGCGACCGGTGGCACCCCTGGCAACCAGCAGCCTTGGCTTCGTTGAGACGGTTCGGACCCTGGACCAAGTCGGTAGCTTCCCTCATCTCATGGGGGATCTGACTCGGGACTTCACTGAGATCCTCCTGACCGACGAGGTGCGGGACGCGGCTGCTGCCCTGTCTGGCAGGGTGCGGACTCTCGACGCGATTCACGTGGCCAGCGCGCAGGTGCTGGGAGCGTCGCTCGACGTGCTCATCAGTTACGACAAACGGATGCTGGAAGTCGCCGAGAGTGTCGGCCTTCCTGTCGAGGCGCCGGGCTTTCGCTGACGCACTCGCTGGTACAGGAGGGTTCGTTCAGAGCGGGCACTGTAGGAACCCCACAGTGCCCGGCGGAAGGCGCTGTCAGGGGCCGATTGCTTGCGGAGCGGGTGGTACCGATAGGTTTTCGAGGTACCAGACCGCTATCGAAAGGGTGATCCGTTGAGCCGCTCGGTTCTCGTCACCGGAGGAAACCGGGGCATCGGCCTCGCCATCGCCCGCGCTTTCGCCGAAAATGGCGACAAGGTCGCGATCACCTACCGCTCCGGCGAGCCGCCCCAGGTACTCACCGAGGCGGGCTGCCTCGCGGTCCGCTGCGACATCACGGACGCCGAACAGGTGGAGCAGGCCTACAAGGAGATCGAGGAAAAGCACGGTCCCGTCGAGGTACTGGTCGCCAACGCCGGTATCACCAAGGACCAGTTGCTGATGCGGATGTCCGAGGACGACTTCACGTCCGTACTCGACACCAACCTCACCGGCACCTTCCGGGTCGTCAAGCGTGCCAACCGCGGCATGCTGCGCGCCAAGAAGGGGCGCGTCGTCCTCATCTCCTCCGTCGTCGGGCTCCTCGGCTCGGCCGGCCAGGCGAACTACGCCGCCTCCAAGGCAGGTCTGGTCGGCTTCGCCCGGTCGCTGGCCCGTGAACTCGGCTCGCGGAACATCACCTTCAACGTCGTCGCACCCGGCTTCGTCGACACCGACATGACCCAGGTGCTCACCGAGGAGCAGCGCAAGGGCATCGTGTCCCAGGTGCCGCTCGGCCGCTACGCGCAGCCCGAGGAGATCGCCGCCGCAGTGCGCTTCCTCGCCTCCGACGACGCGTCGTACATCACTGGAGCCGTCATTCCCGTTGACGGCGGATTGGGCATGGGTCACTGATCACCATGAGTGGAATCCTCGACGGCAAGCGCATCCTCATCACCGGTGTGCTGATGGAGTCGTCCATCGCCTTCCACACCGCCAAGGTGGCCCAGGAGCAGGGTGCCGAAGTCATTCTGACCGCCTTCCCCCGGCCCACGCTGACGGAGCGCATCGCCAAGAAGCTGCCGAAGCCGGCCAAGGTCATCGAGCTGGATGTGACCAACGCCGAGCACCTGGACCGTCTCGCCGGTCTGGTCCGTGACGAGCTCGGTTCTCTCGACGGCGTCGTGCACTCCATCGGCTTCGCGCCGCAGGACGCGCTCGGCGGCAACTTCCTGAACACCCCGTTCGAGTCCGTCTCCACCGCGATGCACGTCTCGGCGTTCTCGCTGAAGTCGCTCGCCATGGCCTGCAAGCCGCTGATGAGCGAGGGCGGCTCGATCGTCGGTCTCACCTTCGACGCGCAGTACGCCTGGCCGCAGTACGACTGGATGGGCCCGGCCAAGGCCGCGCTGGAGGCCACCTCCCGCTACCTCGCGCGTGACCTGGGCAAGGACGACATCCGCTGCAACCTGATCTCGGCCGGACCGATCGGCTCCATGGCCGCGAAGTCCATCCCGGGCTTCTCCGAGCTCGCGGACGTGTGGAACACCCGCTCCCCGCTGGCCTGGAACATGTCGGACCCGGAGCCGGCCGGCCGCGGTGTCGTCGCCCTGCTCTCGGACTTCTTCCCGAAGACCACGGGCGAGATCATCCACGTCGACGGTGGCGTGCACATGATGGGCGCCTGATCCCGCACAACAGGCTGTGACACGGCCGCGTACCGCCTCCGATCAGGCGGTACGCGGCCGTCGTGCGTCCGCGCCCGGCCCCGACCCGCTCAAGTCGAAAAGATGGTCGATCCACCGCAGAATGTGGTGGAACCGGACTTTTGGTCAGGCTGCGGGGAGGAGGTCGCTGTGCGCTCCACACGTCGCCGAACCTGGGCACTGCCGGCGGCCTCCATAGCCGTCGCCGCACTTCTCGCCCCTGTATGCATATCCATGGCGGGGCGGGCAGGAGCCGGGGCGTCCGCGCCCGTCGCTCCGACCCCTGACCCCGCCGGATCCGAATGCCGTACGTCGGTCCGGGGCTCCCGGGTCGTCGCCTACTGCCACAACCCGTACCCCTCCACCGACCGCGTGCAACTGCACACAGAATGCCGCCGCTGGTGGGACATAGACGCGGACGCCACCCCGGTCGACGTGGGACCGGGACAGACCGTGCGGCTCGACGACCGCTGCTGGAAGGAAGTCGGCTCCGTCTGGATCACACACCGGGTGCAGAACACGCTCCAGCGCCGTCCGGCCTAGACCCGGTCCACGAGACAACTCAGCGCATGACTCGCGGCCTCGGCCGCCGCCGTCTCCGCGTCCCCGGCCCGGATCGCCTCGACCAGCCGGCCGTGGTCCATATGATTCTCCGGCCGCAGCTCATGACCGATATCGACCCTGAGATAGTCGCGCAGCAGATCGCCCAGGTCGGCGTAGAGGCCGGTCAGCACGTCGTTGTGCGAGGCCGCGACCACGGCCAGATGCAGCGTCGCGTCCGCCGCGACGAACGCCTCGGCGTCGCCCGCGGCCCAGGTCTCCTCCCGGCGCGCCATGAGCGCGTCCAGCTGCTTCAGATCCCGCTCGGTGCGCCGGGCAGCGGCCAGCCGTGCCGCCGACGACTCCAGGGTGGAGCGCAGCTCGGCGACATGGCGCGGATCGGCGGAGGCGAAACGGCGGTGCATCACCCCGGCCAGTTCGCTGATGGCGACGACATAGGTGCCCGAGCCCTGCCGGATGTCGAGCAGGCCGTTGTGTGCGAGCGCGCGCACGGCCTCGCGGACGGTGTTACGGGCCACCCCCAACTGCTCCACCAGCTCGGGCTCGGTGGGAATCCGTGAACCCACGGGCCACTCGCCCGAGGTGATCTGATTCCTCAGCTGGGCAATCACCTGGTCGGCGAGTGCCGAACGCCGCGGAGACGTCAGCGCCATGGTGCTCCTTGCTCGGGTTGCTGGGGTGATGAGGGGTGATGGGGTTGCTCTGCTTGCAGCGAATGGTCTCAGAGGAGCTCTCGGAGGATTGGACAATCAATCATCCCATGATTCTATGATGGGCCTCATGCCCGACGACGAGAGCCAGTACCGGACCCGGACCCTGAGTCCCGCCATCACGGCGGACGCCCCCACGAAAACCCCGGCCCCGCAAGCCCCGCAGACGGCGCAGGCCGCCGCCGGGCCTTCCCCATGGCTGCTCCGGCTGGTCACCATCGGACTCGTCCTCACCGCGCTCAACCTCCGCCCCGCCATCACCAGCCTCGGCGCCCTCCTCGAAGAGGTGCAGGACGGGCTGCACATGAGCGCCGGCGTCGCCGGTGTCCTCACCTCAGTACCGCCGCTCTGCTTCGCGATCTTCGGCATCATGGCGCCCCGCCTCGCCCGCCGCTTCGGCCCGGGCGCGGTCGTCTGCGCCGGCATGATCGCCATCACGGCCGGTCTGGTGATCCGGCCCCTCGTCGGCGGCGCGGCCGGCTTCCTCGCCGCGAGCGCCCTCGCCCTCATGGGCATCGCCGTCAGCAACGTCCTGATGCCGGTGATCGTCAAGCGCTGGTTCCCGGACCGCGTCGGCTCCATGACCGGGCTCTACTCGATGGCCCTGGCCCTCGGTACCTCGCTCGCCGCCGCAGTGACCGTGCCCATGACCAATGCGCTGGGCGGCAGCTGGAAGGCGGGCCTCGGCATCTGGGCCGTGCTCGCCGCCGCCGCGATCCTGCCCTGGATCCCGCTGGTACGGGACCGGCGCGGCGCCCCCGGGCAGCCCGCCGCCCACCACCAGGACGTCCCGGCGCTCAGGATCACCCGCAGCCGTACCGCGTGGGGCCTCGCCTGCTTCTTCGGCCTGCAGGCCACCGCCGCGTACATCACCATGGGATGGATGCCTCAGATCTTCCGCGACGCGGGGGTCTCGGCCGGTACGGCAGGCGTTCTGCTCGCCGTGACCATGGCGATGGGCGTGCCGCTCGCCTTCGTCATCCCTCGAGTCGCCACCCGGATGAAGACCCAGGGCCCGATAGTCGTCCTCCTCGGCAGCTGCGGGCTCATCGGATACGCGGGCCTCTACCTCGCACCGGCGGGCGGGGCCTGGGCCTGGGCGCTGCTCCTCGGCATCTCGAACTGCGCCTTCCCGCTCGCCCTGACCATGATCGGCATGCGGTCCCGCAGCGGCGCCGGAGTGGTCCGGCTGTCCGCGTTCGCACAGTCCACCGGCTATCTGATCTCGATCCCCGGCCCGCTGCTCGTCGGCGTGCTCCACCAGCACAGCGGTGGCTGGGGGCTGCCGATCGCACTGATGGCGGGCCTCATGGTGCCGCAGATGGTGGCCGGAATCCTGGCCGGGCGGGACCGGACGATCGAGGACGAATGCTGAGATGCGAGACTGAGCACATGTCTCCTGTGCTCGACCCGAATCCCCAGAACGGTCAGAAGAAGCTCCTCCTCGTGCTCGGGGCGATGCTGCTGGTCACCGTGATCATCGCGGTGATCGCCTCGGTCGCATCCCCCTGAGCCGCGCGGCCCCCGGCGGCCGATGGTGGGGCTGGCACCACCATCCCCTAGGGGGCCAGGGTCAGGGTCAAGTGGGTGGGTCACCGGATGGGACCGGCACCCCCGCATCCGTAGATTCTGGGTATCAGAACCGATGACCCACGGAGGCGGACATGTCGGCCCGTACGCACACCCGGTCCACCCACCCGGCCACGGGCAGCGTCGAGGTCCGGCTGCCGTGGTGGGCCGTCGCGCTGCCCGCGATCGGGTTCGCCGCGCTCCTGCTGTTGATCGTGGGATCCGGCGAGTCACACGCGGCGACGACCGACCCCGCGGTCGGCCGGTTGCTTGAGCGAATCATGACCCTGATGACCCGCTGAGGGCTTCCGCGCCCACCGCAGGAGCCCTTCAACACCCTGCGCCGGGCGGCACATTTCGTGCGAAGCTGAGGTGTATGAGCGTCGATACACCTCGCAGGATCGTCTTTCTCAGGCATGCAAAGGCGGAATGGTCGCAGGATTCCGACCATGAGCGGCCGCTCGCGGAGCGGGGCCGCAAGGATGCCCCCGTCGCAGGCCGCAAACTCGTCGACTCCGGGATCGTCCTCGATCTGGCCCTCTGCTCGACCGCTGTCAGGACGCGCGAGACGTGGAAGCTGGCGGTGCACGAGATGCCGCACCGTCCCAGGACCGTGTACGAGGAGCGACTGTACGAGGCGTCTCCCGGCGAACTGATCGCCCTGATCAACGAGACCCCCGACGATGTGCACGACCTTCTGGTGATCGGCCACAACCCCGGTATGCACGCCGTCGCCGACGCCCTCTCGGAATCGGGGGAGGGCGACGCCCTGGCCCGGATGAATCGCGGCGGCTTCCCGACCGCCGCCTTCGCCGTCGTCGAGTTCTCCGGCTCCTGGAAGGGTGTGGAGCACGGAGTGGGCAAGCTGGTCGAGTACTGGACGCCCAACGACTGATCCCGCTGCCGTACGGCTCCCGCTGTCGTACGAGCAGGGCCCCGGTACGGAAACGATGCTGTTGGTTAATCCGTTAACCAACAGCATCCGGAAACGACCGGGGCCCTGCTCGTAGGCGGGTACGCGTCAGTCGACGAGACCGTCGGCGGCCTCGACCTCCTCGCGGGTGATGCCGAGCAGGTACAGCACCGTGTCCAGGAACGGTACGTTCACCGCGGTGTGCGCGGCCTCGCGGACCACCGGCTTGGCGTTGAAGGCCACCCCGAGCCCGGCGGTGTTCAGCATGTCGAGGTCGTTCGCACCGTCACCGATCGCCACGGTCTGTGCCAGCGGCACCCCGGCCTGCGCGGCGAAACTACGCAGCAGCCGGGCCTTGCCGGCCCGGTCGACGATGTCGCCGACGACCCGTCCGGTGAGCTTTCCATCGACCACTTCCAAGGTGTTGGCAGAGGCGAAGTCGAGCCCGAGCCGTTCCTTCAGATCGTCGGTCACCTGGGTGAACCCGCCCGAAACCACGCCCACTTGGTAACCGAGCCGCTTCAGCGTACGGATCAATGTGCGGGCGCCCGGTGTCAGCCGCACCTCGGCGCGCACCTTGTCCACCACCGACACATCGAGCCCGGCCAGCAGCGCCACCCGTGCGTGCAGCGACTGCTCGAAATCGAGCTCGCCGCGCATCGCCTGCTCGGTGACCTCGGCGACCTTGTCCTCGCAGCCGGCATGGGCGGCGAAGAGCTCGATGACCTCGTCCTGGATGAGCGTCGAGTCGACGTCCATGACGACCAGCCGCTGTGCCCGGCGGCTCAGCCCGGCCGACACCACCGCCACATCGACACCGATCCCGGCAGACTCCGTCGCCAGTGCCGTCCGCAGCTCCTCGGTCCCGGTGCCGGATACCGCGAACTCGACTGCCGTGACCGGGTACTTCGCGAGCCGGAAGATCCGGTCGATGTTCCCGCCGGTCGAGGTGATCGTGGCCGCTATGGCGGCGGTCGACTCCGCGGTCAACGGGTGCCCGAGCACCGTCACATGGGAACGCCCGTAGCCACGCGGCCGGTTGTCACCCGTACCGGAGATGATCTCGGCCTGCAGCTTCAGCGAATCGGCCCAGCTGTGCACGGTCGCCCGCAGGTCGCCCTCGGTGGTGCCGCCCGCGGTCGGGGCGGTGACCAGCGCGCACAGGACGATGCGGCCACGGGTGACGACCTGCTCGATGTCGACGACATCGACCGAGTAGGCGGCGAGGGTGTCGAAGAGCCCGGCAGTGATTCCGGGGCGGTCCTTCCCGAAGATCTTCACGAGAAGGGTGGGTGTGTCCGTGCCCTGACGGGACTCAGGGGGCTCAGGAGACGGGGAGGACTGAGGTGGCTGAGATGCGCTCATGGTGCTCCCACCGTATCGGTCCGCCTCATCGCACCGGAGGCCCGTCCCGAGGACCGGACAGCGCGTCGTCCCCGTACCCCCGCCCGGAGGAGCACAGGCGCGGCGACGGACGGCACGCGCTCGGGCACGCCCGGCGACCGGGGGCGGATCCGAGCGGACCGGGGTGCCTCGGACCGGCCTGTTCGCTCACGGTCCGCACGCACTCATACGCACTCATGGGACTTGCCGCTCTCCGAGCTCGTCCCTCCTGATTCGACGGCACAACGACGCAGGTCTCGGCAGGGTCTTCACCCTGCCCGACTTTCGTATCGGGGACTGCTCCTGGAATAGTTCCCCACGATGTTCAGCATCCCTAGACTCCCTGTGACGGGGGTAACTCGGGGGACAACTAGTGGGGCGCGGAGTGCCGGAACTCGTACTGGAATTGAATGGCAGGACCTGGACGCTCGATCCGTCCAGGTCGTACACCCTTGGGCGCGATCCGCAGGGCGACCTGACGATCGACGACGCCAGGGTGTCGTGGCGGCATGCCACGATCAGCTGGGGGGGCCACAGTTGGTTCATCGAGGACCACGGCAGCACCAACGGCACCTATGTGCAGGGCCGGCGGATCCATCAACTGGAAATCGGGCCCGGCTCCGCCGTGCACCTGGGCAATGCCACTGACGGACCGCGGCTGAGCATCGGCGCCGCAGCGGGCGCCGATGTGTACAGCGGGCAGGGCGCGGGCGCGCAGCAGGCCCCCGTCCAGCAGCCCCAGCAGGGTGGCGCCGGCTGGCCCGGCCAGCAGGCCCCCGTTCCGCCGCAGCAGCAACAGCCGCAACAGGGTTGGCAGCAGGCCCCTCAGGTCCAGCCGCAACATCAGCCCGCGCAGCCCCAACAGCCCCAGGTCCCGCATCAGCAGGGCATGGCGAAGACGCCCGGCGCGGGCGGGCCCGGCGGTGTCGCGGGGGCGCCGCCGGTGTACGGCGACCGCAGCCCGACCACGTTCCACCAGCTGGCCCTCGGCCGCGTCATGCGCATCGGTCGTGCGCTCGAGAACGAACTGGTCGTCTCCGACCTCCAGGTCTCGCGCCACCATGCCGAGTTCCACGCGACGCCCGACGGCCGCTTCGAGATCCGTGACCTCGGATCCCACAACGGCACCTACGTCAACGGCCAGCCGCTCTCCAAGTCCGGCTCCGCGCTCATCGGACCGAACGACATCGTCGGCGTCGGTCACTCGACCTTCCGCCTGGTCGGCGACCGGCTCGAGGAGTTCGTCGACACCGGTGAGGTCTCCTTCTCCGCCCGCCACCTCACGGTGACGGTCGACGGCGGGAAGCAGATCCTCAAGGACGTCTCCTTCGGCGTCCCGGAGAAGTCGCTCGTCGCGGTCATCGGTCCGTCAGGATCCGGCAAGTCCACCCTGCTCAAGGCGCTCACCGGCTACCGGCCCGCCAACCAGGGCGATGTCCTCTACGACAACCGGAACCTGTACAAGCAGTTCGCCGAGCTGCGCCAGCGCATCGGTCTGGTTCCGCAGGACGACATCCTGCACAAGGAACTCACGGTCACCAAGGCCCTCAAGTACGCGGCCAAGCTCCGCTTCCCCGCGGACACCACCGAGGCCGAGCGCCAGGCCCGGATCCTCGAAGTCCTTGCCGAGCTCAAACTCGACATCCACAAGGACAAGAAGGTCACCTCGCTCTCCGGTGGCCAGCGCAAGCGTGTCTCCGTGGCCCTGGAGCTGCTCACCAAGCCGTCGCTGATCTTCCTGGACGAGCCGACCTCCGGCCTCGACCCGGGCATGGACCGCGATGTCATGCAGCTGCTGCGCGGCCTGGCCGACGACGGCCGTACGGTCCTCGTCGTCACGCACTCCGTCGCCGAGCTGGCGATCTGCGACAAGCTGCTCGTCATGGCGCCGGGCGGTTCCGTCGCCTACTTCGGTCCGCCGGAGGAAGCGCTCAACTTCTTCGGCTACACCACCTGGGCCGACGTCTTCTCCGCGTTCGAGAACTACCGCGACTACGACTGGGCGGGCCGCTGGCGCGGTTCGCAGCACTACCAGATGTACGCCGCGGACATCGACGCCGTTGCCGCGCAGTCCGTACACATGCCGCCCCCGCAGCAGATGCGCCCGCCGAAGCCGCAGAGCTGGTCGGCCCAGCTGTGGACGCTGATGCGCCGCTACGTCTCGGTGATCGCGTCCGACAAGGGCTTCATGGGCCTGATGGTGATCCTGCCCGCCGTGCTCGGCATCGTCAGCGTGGTCATCCCGGCCAAGTTCGGCCTGGCCCCGCCGGACCCGCCGTCCCGGTTCAACAGCGCTGCTGGAACGATCATGCTGATTCTCGCGGTCGGCATGTGCTTCTCCGGCGCGGCCAACTCCGTACGAGAACTGATCAAGGAACGTGTCATCTACGAACGGGAACGAGCCACCGGTCTGTCCCGCTCCGCCTATCTGATGTCCAAGGTGATCGTCCTCGGCGTGATCACGGCCATCCAGGGCGTCATCATCTGCGGCATCGGCTTCGCCACTCGCGAGTTGCCCGCAGAGGGCCTGATCATGCCGCCGGCCGTCGAGATCTGCCTGACGATCATCGCGCTCGGCTTCACCTCGATGATGTTCGGCCTGGTGATCTCCTCACTGGTGAAGACTGCCGAGAAGACCATGCCGCTGCTGGTCATGTTCGCCATCGTCCAGGTCGTCTTCACCGGCATCCTCTTCCAGGTGTACGGATCGCCCGGCCTGGAGCAGTTCGCCTGGCTGATGCCGTCCCGCTGGGCCATCGCCGGCGCGGGCACGACGCTCGACCTCTCGCACCTCATGGCGCCGTGGGATCCGAAGAACCCGACCGACCTGGACCCGCTGTGGGAGCACTCTGCCGGTCAGTGGGGGATGAACATCTCGGTACTGCTGTTCCTCGGCATCATCTGCGGCATCGTGGTCGCGCGACTGCTGCGCCGCCACGAGCCGGAGGTCATGCGCAAGTAGGCGCGGGCGCCGGCACGCAACGCCGAAGGGCGGCACCCCGCGCGGGGTGCCGCCCTTCGGCGTTGCGCATGTCGTCCGAGGACGTCCGGAGTCGATCAGTATGCGCTGTTGACGTTGTCGATCGAGCCGTAACGGTCGGCGGCGTAGTTGGCCGCGGCGGTGATGTTGGCGACCGGGTCGTAGATGTTCGTCGAGGTGCCGGGAACGTGGTACGCGTTGAACGTCGGCTGGATGACCTGCAGCAGGCCGCAGGACGGGGTGCCGTTCTGGGCGTTGATGTCCCAGCCGTTGACCGCGTTCGGGTTGCCGGTGGACTCCCGCATGATGTTGCGGTGCAGACCGTCGTACGAGCCGGGGATGCCGTGGGCCTTCATGATGGCCAGGGCCTGGCTGATCCAGCCGTCCAGGTTGTTGGCGTAGACCGGGATACGGGCCTCGGAGCGGCTGGCGGCCTGCGCCTCGGTGCGCTCGGCGACGGCCTTGGCCTTCACCTGGGCGGCGGCCTTGGCCTCGGCAGCGGCGGCAGCCTTGGCCTTCGCGGCGGCCTGGGCCTTCGCCTTGACGGCGGCGGCCTTCTTGGCCCTGGCGAGGTCGGCGGCCTTCACCAGCTGCTCGGCGGTGGAGTGCTGCTCGATGATGCTGGCCTGCACGGCCTTGACCTGCGGAGTACCGGCGACCGATGCCAGGACCACGGGGGCGGCGGACACGGGAGTCTGCGCCTCGGGCTTGCCTTCGGCATTGGCGGGGACGAGCGAGAACGAGAGCGATGCGACAGCGATGGCGGAGATACCCGCGACGGAGAGCTTCTGGGTCTTGTTCAGGCGACGACGGCGGCCGGGGATGCTGGACACGGACATACAGGACCTCTAACGAATCGCGGGAGTCCTCACGGAGGACGAAGACGGGAAGCGGTGTTTTCGCATCTCCGTCGGGGACGAGTGCAATTCTTAGCGCCAGCAAAATCCCGTGGCAAAGGTGTGACGTACGACCCCGGATAGTGGATCACGGCCGCGCTCGAACGTGACGGCCCGCGCTCATGCCCACTGATGTGGTGCTTATGTACCCACTAGCCGGCTTCGTAAGTGACGTGGGTCCTATGCCCGGCCTCACACCGACCGTGTAACAAACTCACCAACCGTTGCTTCAGCAATTCGGAGTGTGAGGTTCCGGCTCTGGAGGCAGTGGATGGATGTCCCCGGACTCATGCCGGAGGTACCGATGGCGCAGCGCCTGGGCATATCTGTACGCCAGGGCATCCCGCCCCGCGACCGCCTCCAGCATCAGCAGATGCGAGGCCTCGGGCTCGTGCGGCCCGGTCAGCAGGCCGCCCACCGCCCGCACGCCCAGCCGCGGCGCCACCACCAGAGCCGTCCACCCAGCCCCTTGGAAGCATCCGTAATCATTGCGACAGGCATGACAACCGTCCCGTGGTTACGTGGGCAAGCGCCGATGAACCTCGGCAATCCCAACGCAGAAACGCCGCTCCACACCGCGCCTCGTCCAAGAGCCGCTTCACCACAAGGCACTTCGGTCTGGACCGACAGGACCTGGACCGGACCTAGGCCGACCGGCAAATGGGGGGCGGCGTCGTGGGGCTGGGCACGCGCATCTGCCGCGTTGTCGTCAATCACCATGGCTCCTTCCCCAAGCTCTCGGCTGCGCTCGAGCAGGGGAGACCCCAACTGTCTCAATCCTCCGCCTTGCAGCTGCACGCACCCAGCCCCGCTCCTTCTCCCACCCCCCCCATTGCCGGTCGGTCCTAGTCCCTGCGTCCTGATCGGCACCGTCCACAGGCCGATACGGCGCCCCCGCCCCGCCGGTACGGTGAGGCCATGAGTCATCGCCCACAGTCGGGTCTCGCAGCGGTGAGCGCCGCGCTGCTCGCCATGAGCCGGCATCTCGAAGTGCGTGATGTCCTGAAGACGATCGTCGCCTCGGCCCGCCGGCTGCTGGACGCCGAGTACGCCGCCCTGGGCGTCCCCGACGACCACGGCGGCTTCGCCCAGTTCGTCGTCGACGGCGTCAGCGACGAGCAGTGGAAGGCCATCGGTCCCCTGCCCCGGCAGCACGGCATCCTCGCCGCGATGCTCCACGAGGCGAAGCCCGAGCGACTTGCCGACGTCCGCAAGGATCCCCGCTTCGAGGGCTGGCCCGCCGCCCACCCCGACATGTCCGACTTCCTCGGCCTGCCCATCAGGGACGGCGACGAGACAATCGGCGCGCTCTTCCTCGCCAACAAGCGCTGCCCCAAACCCGAGGGCAGCTGCGGCTTCACCGCCGAGGACGAGGAACTGCTGTCGATCCTTGCGCAGCACGCGGCGATCGCCCTCACCAACGCCCGGCTGTACGAACGCAGTCGCGAGCTCACCATCGCCGAGGAGCGCTCCCGGCTCGCCCATGAGCTGCACGACGCGGTCAGCCAGAAGCTGTTCTCGCTGCGGCTGACGGCCCAGGCCGCCACCGCCCTGGTGGACCGCGACCCGGCCCGCGCCAAGGGCGAGCTCCACCAGGTCGCCGCGCTCGCCGCGGAAGCCGTGGACGAGCTGCGTGCCGCCGTCGTCGAACTGCGCCCGGCCGCGCTCGACGAGGACGGCCTCATCGCCACACTCCGTACCCAGATCCAGGTCCTGGACCGTGCCCACGCGGCCAGGGTCACCTTCGAGAGCCTGGGCGTACGGGCCCTGCCCGCCGCCCAGGAAGAAGCGCTGCTCCGGGTCTCCCAGGAGGCCCTGCACAACGCACTGCGCCACTCGGGCGCCGAGCACGTCGACGTCACCCTGGACCGGCACGGCAACGGCGCGCTGCTGCGGATCACCGACGACGGCAGCGGCTTCGAACCCACGGCGACCCGGCAGGCAGGCCGCCACCTGGGCCTGGTGTCGATGCGGGACCGCGCAAGCGGTGTCGGCGGAAGGCTCACCGTTGAATCGGCGCCCGGCAAGGGCACCATGATCGAGATGGAGGTACCCGGTGGCTGACAAGATCATCAGGGTGCTGCTGGTCGACGACCACCAGGTGGTCCGCCGCGGTCTGCGTACATTCCTGGAGATCCAGGACGACATAGAAGTGGTCGGCGAGGCGTCCGACGGCGCCGAGGGGGTGGCCAGGACCGAGGAGCTCCGCCCCGACGTCGTCCTGATGGACATCAAGATGCCCGGCACCGACGGGATCGAGGCCCTGCGCAAGCTCCGCGAGCTGGAGAACCCGGCCAAGGTCCTCATCGTCACCAGCTTCACCGAGCAGCGCACCGTGGTCCCCGCCCTGCGAGCCGGAGCTTCCGGTTACGTATACAAGGACGTCGACCCGGACGCCCTGGCCGGTGCCATCCGCTCGGTGAACGCGGGCCACGTCCTGCTCCAGCCGGAGGTCGCCGGAGCCCTGCTCGCCCAGGACGACGCGGGCGGCGGTACGGGGCGGGGCAGCACCCTCACCGAACGGGAGCGGGAGGTACTGGGCCTGATCGCCGACGGCCGGTCCAACCGCGAGATCGCGCGGGCACTGGTCCTCTCCGAGAAGACCGTCAAGACACACGTCTCGAACATTCTGATGAAGCTCGATCTCTCGGACCGGACCCAGGCGGCCCTCTGGGCCGTCCGGCACGGGGCCGCGGGCTGACCGGCACCGAAGCGGAATGTCCCCCTCCAGGCCGAGATTCATACTGTCGGGTGTATGTCACCCGGACGGCGCAACCTGTGCGACCCCGAGGCGTTCTCCAGGGTGCTGCGGCGGCTGGCCGCAGCCACGCTAGGAGGATCCTGAAGTGAAGAACCTGAAGAAGGCCGCAGCCGTCACCATGATCGCCGGTGGAATCATCGCCGCCGGTGCCGGTGCGGCCTCCGCCACCGGCCACGGCGCCGGCGCCCACGGCGCCGCGACCCACTCCCCGGGCGTGGTCAGCGGCAACGTCGTCCAGGTCCCGGTGCACATTCCGGTGAACGTGGTCGGCAACACCGTCAACGTGATCGGCCTGCTCAACCCGGCCTTCGGCAACTTCGGCCTGAACGGCTGACCGACCTCACGGTCCTGTGTCGCCGGCCGGGTGCGTCGAGCCCGCCCGGCGACATCCAAAGGTCCGGCACACTCGAGCCCGTCCGGCGATCGAAGACGAAACGGCTCCCGGACGACTCCGGGCGACAAGGCACCTCGCCCGGGCCTATCGTTCCCGCTCCCGCTCCTCCACATACGCGTTGTACGCGGCAACCTGCGCCCGCCGGGCCACCCGCTCCACCGGTCTCAGCGTCTCCTGCCGAGCCGCGATCTCCGACGCGCTCACCGCCCCGCCGTGCCCGTTCTCGTACGCCACCGAGATCAACAGCCCGACCCGCTGCGCCAGCTCCAGCACCCGTACCGCCCGCGGCGGATACCCCGGAGCCAGCACCTCGCGCCCCCGCTCCGTCCGCGCCCGGTACGCATCCACCGCCGCCTCCGCCACCGGCCCGGAACCGGCCACATCCAACCGCGACAGCACCGCTGTCGCATCCCGCAACGCCTCGGCGAGCTCCCGCTCCGCCTCGCCCAGCGACGGCACATCGGCCGGCGGCGCCTCCCGTACCGGCAGACAACGCCACACCACCTCGACGTGCAGATCCCCGTCCGGCCCCACCTCACGCACCTCGGGAACCAGCCCGTACGGCGCACCGAACGCGACCACCGCCTCCTCTGCATCCAACGCCCGCGCATTGAAGTCCGGCGGCCCGCTCAACCCCAGTGGATGCCCGGGCGCCGGCAGCGCGACGCGGAATCCGGTCACCCCCAGACTCCGCAACCGTCCGAACGCCAGCGTGAGCCCGACAGGCCCCGTCTCACCCGGCAGTCCCTCGACGCGGTGCACCGCGTCCTCCCCGACAATGGCGAGCGCCGCGTCGTCCGGCGACACAAGTCCGGCCAGCAGTGCGTTTCCCCAAGCGGCCAGCAGCCCTGAGCGTGGTTCCGAAAGCATGGGAACAGCCTAGGGAACGGACCCGGGGCCTGTCCTCACACGGGCCCAGCGCCGGGAGCTCTCCCGTGGTGGCGTAGATTTCCCTGGGAGCTGTGCCCACAGGCACGCGACGATCTCGACACTGCATGGGGAGACAACGCGCCATGAGCGATGTACTGGAGCTGGTGGACGTATCCGTGGTCCGCGACGGACGCGCTCTGGTGGACGACGTCTCCTGGCAGGTCAAGGAGGGGGAGCGCTGGGTCATCCTCGGCCCGAACGGCGCCGGCAAGACCACGCTCCTCAACATCGCGTCCAGCTACCTCTTCCCGAGCACCGGCACCGCCAAGATCCTCGGTGAGCAGCTCGGCGGCGTCGGCACCGATGTCTTCGAACTCCGCCCCCGCATCGGTATCGCGGGCATCGCCATGGCCGAGAAGCTGCCCAGGCGTCAGACCGTTCTGCAGACGGTGCTCACCGCCGCCTACGGCATGACCGCCACCTGGCACGAGAACTACGAGGCCGTCGACGAGGAGCGCGCCCGCGCCTTCCTCGACCGGCTCGGCATGACCGATTACCTCGACCGCAAGTTCGGCACCCTGTCCGAGGGCGAGCGCAAGCGCACCCTGATCGCCCGCGCCATGATGACCGACCCCGAGCTGCTGCTCCTCGACGAGCCCGCCGCGGGTCTCGACCTCGGGGGCCGCGAGGACCTGGTCCGCCGCCTCGGCCGACTGGCCCGCGACCCGTACGCCCCCTCCATGATCATGGTCACCCACCATGTCGAGGAGATCGCCCCCGGCTTCACCCACGTCCTGATGATCCGCCAGGGCAAGGTGCTCGCCGCGGGCCCCATGGAGACCGAGCTCAGCTCCCGCAACCTCTCCCTCTGCTTCGGCCTGCCGCTCGTCGTCGAGCACACCGGCGACCGCTACACGGCCCACGGACTGCCGCTCTCGTAGCCGCAGCCGGACGACGCTCTCCGGACACAACCGCCGCAGCCGCCCGCCCGCGCCCTGTCCGTGAGGGCACCCGCAGTCCTACCATGACCACGTGGACATCGACGCGTGGGTGTGGTGGCTGATCGGCGCGGTGGGACTGGGCATCCCGCTCGTCCTGACCGCGATGCCCGAGTTCGGCATGTTCGCCGTCGGAGCGGTCGCCGCGGCAGTCGTCGCGGCACTCGGCGGCGGCATCGTGGCCCAAGTGCTGGTATTCGTCGCGGTCTCCGTGGCCCTCATCGCCGTGGTCCGCCCGATCGCCGCCAGACACCGTGCCGACCGGCCCCAACTCGCCACCGGCATCGATGCGCTGAAAGGCCGTCAGGCCCTCGTCCTGGAACGGGTCGACGGCAGCGGCGGCCGGATCAAGCTGGCCGGAGAGATCTGGTCCGCCCGCGCACTCGACGAGGGCCAGATCTTCGATCCGGGCCAACAGGTCGATGTCGTCGACATCGACGGAGCTACGGCAGTCGTCATGTGACCGAACCACCCACACAACAGAGCGCGTTCTGTCAGACTCGAAGTCGATCATCATGAGATCGGGGCCGTCGAGGCATACGGCCCCTCCCGCGATCTCGACCTCGATCAGCGCGATCCGTCGGCAACCGAAGGGCAACGAGGAACACGATGCAACCGATCATCATCGTCCTGATCATTCTGGTGGTGCTCGTCTTCATCGCCCTGATCAAGACGATCCAGGTCATCCCGCAGGCCAGCGCCGCCATCGTGGAGCGCTTCGGCCGCTACACCCGCACGCTCAACGCAGGCCTGAACATCGTCGTTCCATTCATCGACTCCATCAGGAACCGCATCGACCTCCGTGAACAGGTCGTGCCGTTCCCGCCCCAGCCGGTGATCACCCAGGACAACCTGGTCGTCAACATCGACACCGTCATCTACTACCAGGTGACCGACGCAAGGGCCGCGACCTACGAAGTCGCCAGCTACATCCAGGCGATCGAGCAGCTCACCGTCACCACCCTTCGCAACATCATCGGTGGCATGGACCTGGAGCGGACCCTGACCTCCCGCGAGGAGATCAACGCCGCCCTCCGCGGAGTCCTCGACGAGGCGACCGGCAAGTGGGGCATCCGCGTCAACCGCGTCGAGCTCAAGGCGATCGAACCGCCCACCTCCATCCAGGACTCGATGGAGAAGCAGATGCGCGCCGACCGCGACAAGCGCGCCGCGATCCTCCAGGCCGAAGGAACCCGGCAGTCCGCGATCCTCACCGCCGAGGGCGAGAAGCAGTCCGCGATCCTGCGCGCCGAAGGTGAGGCCAAGGCCTCGGCCCTGCGCGCCGAGGGCGAGGCCCAGGCCATCCGTACGGTCTTCGAGTCCATCCACGCCGGCGACCCGGACCAGAAGCTCCTCTCGTACCAGTACCTCCAGATGCTCCCGAAGATCGCCGAGGGCGACGCCAACAAGCTCTGGATCGTGCCCAGCGAGATCGGCGACGCCCTCAAGGGCCTCAGCGGGGCCTTCGGCAACCTCGGCAACGGCGCCCCCGGATTCGACACCGGCAAGGAACGCCGAGAGCAGCCCCCGGTCGACTGACGCGTACACGCCCTCGTGCATGATCAGTGCACCAAGCACCGATCACGCACGGGGGATTCACCATGACCACCTGGGAGATACTTGCCGTCTTCGTCGCGGGCATCAGCGCCGGCACGATCAACACGATCGTCGGATCGGGAACGCTGATCACCTTCCCGGTGCTGCTCGCCACCGGCCTGCCCCCGGTCACGGCCACCGTCTCCAACGCCCTCGGTCTGATCCCCGGTTCTGTCAGCGGGGCCATCGGCTACCGCGTGGAACTCGCAGGACAGGGCCGCCGCGTCCTCAAGCTCGCCATCGGCGCCCTGATCGGCGGCCTCACCGGGGCCACCCTCCTGCTGGCCCTGCCCTCCACGGCCTTCGAGACGATCGTGCCGATCCTGGTTGCCCTGGCCCTCGTCCTGGTCATCCTGCAACCACGCATCAGCAAAGCGGTCCAGCGCCGCCGCGAACACACCGGCACCCCCGCCCGCCCCGACGGCGGCCCGCTCCTCTTCGTCGGACTGATGCTCGCCAGCATCTACGGCGGCTACTTCACCGCCGCCCAGGGGATCATCTACCTCTCCCTGATGGGCATGCTGCTCGACGACACGATGCAACGCCTCAACGCCGTCAAGAACGTCCTGGCCGCCGTCGTCAACAGCATTGCCGCGCTCTTCTTCCTCTTCGTCGCGGACTTCGACTGGACGGCTGTCGCACTGATCGCGGTCGGCTCCGCACTCGGCGGCCAGATCGGCGCCAAGATCGGCCGCCGCCTCAGCCCCACCGTCCTGCGCATACTCATCGTCGCGGTCGGCACGGTCGCCATCGTCCAGCTGATGCTCCGATGACACACGGATGCCCACCTCCGCAAGGAGACGGGCATCCAATACGACAACATGCGTACGCCGGGCTACGCCGCGGTGCGGTCCAGCCACTCCGGCAGCGCCGACCGCTCACCTTTCCCCAGAGCCAGCAGCATCGCCTCCGCCGGAGACGGTACGAACGGCTGCCGCAGCAGCGGCATCCCCGCCTGCTCCGGCGTCCGGGCCGCCTTGCGGTGATTGTCCTCGGCGCAGGACGCCACCGTGTTCAGCCAGGTGTCCTGACCGCCCTGGGCACGCGGCACCACATGGTCGACGGTGCTCGCCCGCCGCCCGCAGTACGCGCACCGGTGCTGGTCCCGTATCAGCACGCCCCTTCTGGACCACGGAGCCTGTCTTCGGAACGGCACCCGTACGTACCGGCAGAGCCTGATCACCCGGGGCACCGGAATGTCCACAGCGGCGCCACGCATACGGAGATCGGGGTGCGACTGCTCGACGACAGCCTTGTCCTGCAGAATCAGCACCACCGCACGGTTCAGCGTCACCGTCGACAGCGGCTCGAAGCTCGCGTTCAGTACCAGCGTGTCCCGCATCTCGCCCACCTCCCGTGTGCCGCCCGCCCCCTGGCAGGCCCGGATCAACTCTGGCTGGGCAGGCCGTGATGGACAACGCAATAAAAATGCCCTGCCCTGATCTCTCCAGGACCAGGGCAGGGCAAACAGCAGGGGAACTCTCGGATCACCGGGTACTAGGCGGGACCCGTGTACTCACCGATCAGCTGAGCACGGCCCAGCGTGTGGAACCGCAGATTGAATCCGACGACCGCGGGCGACACATCGCTGTCGACACCCAGCTTCTCGCTGTCCACCGCGTACACGGTGAAGACATAGCGGTGGTTCTCACCGGCCGGCGGCGCGGCACCGCCGAAGTCCTTCGACCCGTAGTCGTTACGGACCTGTACGGCACCGGCCGGCAGGCCCTCGAACTTCCCGCTGCCCGCACCGGCCGGCAGCTCCGTGACCGACGCCGGGATGTCGAAGAGCACCCAGTGCCAGAATCCGCTGCCCGTAGGAGCATCGGGATCGAAGCAGGTCACGGCGAAACTCTTGGTCCCATCCGGGAATCCCTCCCACCGCAGCTGCGGCGAAGTGTTCCCGGCCGCGAACACCTGGGCATCCGCCAGCACAGCTCCGGGTGCGAGATCCTCGCTCACCACTCTGAACGACGGCACCTCGGGATGGAAGTCGTGCGGCAGCGGCGCCCTCTTCGGTTCGGTCACGTCAGCACCTCTCCTGATCGCTCTCCTGCTGTCAGCAGGTCTCCCACCGACCCTAGAGCCAGTTGCGCTGACCGCCGACCTGGGCGAGCCACTGATTGAGGTACGCGGCCCAGTCGGTCCCCTGGAAGTCGTTCAGCCCGACCTTGAACGCGCGGTACGAGTCACTGCCCTCGCTGAAGAGCCCCGGCTTCTTGTCCATCTCCAGGACGACGTCCATCTCGCGGTCGTCCGCGACGAACGTCAGCTCCACCTGGTTCAGCCCGCGGTACTGCTGCGGCGGGAAGAACTCGATCTCCTGGTAGAACGGCAGCCGCTGGCGCGTACCGCGAATGTGGCCGCGCTCCATGTCCGCACTGCGGAAGCCGAAGCCGAGCTGCCCGAAGGCGTCGAGAATGGCCTGCTGGGCCGGGAGCGGGTGCACATTGATCGGGTCCAGGTCGCCCGAGTCCAGCGCCCGTGCGATCTCCAGCTCCGTGGTCACGCCGATGTTCATGCCGTGCAGATGCTGACCGGCGAACATCGTGATCGGCGTCTCCCACGGAATTTCGAGCCCGAACGGTACGACGTGCACGGCACCGGCCCGCACCTCGAACGCGCCACCGAGCCGAAGCTTGGTGAACTCGATGTCCTGCTTCGTCTCCGCGTCCTGACCCTCGACCTCGACCCGGGCCTGCAGACCGACGGAGAGCCCCTCGATCTGCTGATCCACGGATCCGCCCTGGATCCGTACCTCGCCCTGGACGACCCCACCGGGTACGACATTGAGTTCGGTCAGCTCGGTTTCCACCGAAGCACCACCGGCACCCATGCTCGCGAGCAGCCGCTTGAAGCCCATGTTTACTCCTCCTTGGTCCTGACCCCTACATACGCGCCACGACCGTAGTCGGTTCCCGGTAACCTCGAACGCCATGATCGAGGGCTTGGACCGTACGCCACTGACACGCGACTTCTTCGACCGCCCCGTACTGGACGTGGCACCCGATCTCCTGGGCCGGACTCTGGTGCGCACCACCCCCGACGGCCCCATCGAGCTCCGCCTCACCGAGGTGGAGGCCTACGCCGGCGAGATCGACCCCGGATCGCATGCGTTCAGAGGTCGCACCCCGCGCAACAGCGTCATGTACGGACCACCCGGCCACGCGTACGTCTACTTCACGTACGGCATGTGGCACTGCCTCAACCTGGTGTGCGGTCCGGAGGGCAAGGCCGGCGGTGTCCTGCTCCGCGCCGGTGATATCCAGGTCGGCGCCGACCTCACCCGCAAACGTCGAATCTCGGCCCGTAATGACAAGGAACTGGCCAAAGGCCCGGCCCGACTGGCCACCGCTCTCGATGTCGACCGCGCACTGAACGGCACCGACGCCATCGCCCACCCCGGCGCCCCGCTGTTCGTACTGCACGGCACCCCACCACCCCGCGACCAGGTACGCAACGGTCCGCGCACCGGAGTGGGCGGCGACGGAGCCCCACACCCGTGGCGCTTCTGGATCGACGGAGACCCCACGGTGAGCCCCTACAGAGCCCATGTGCCACGCCGCCGCGCAACTTGACTCGCCCCTGGGAGCCGCCTAATGTAGCCCGAGCCGCTTGAAACGGGTAGTCCTATCGGTATGGTCCATCGGACCACCCCGAGCATCCGGAAGCGGCCAACCACTACCTACGACTCACCCTGGCGGGTGCGAATTCGGCATGCCGTAATTCGTCCTCATCGACTCGATTATGAGTCGCCAAGGAAATCGGTTAACGTAGTGGACATGCCGAAAGGCAAAGGTCACTCCAAAGGCCGCCGGAATTCAAATTCGGACCGGGAGCGGAACGAAAAAGAATCTGGTAACGTTGGAAACGCCGGAAAGGGAAACGCGAAAGCGAAGAACTGGAAAGCGGCCCCGCTTCGACCGGGAATCGGACACGAAAGAGTCTGATAGAGTCGGAAACGCAAGATCGAAGGGAAAAGCCCGGAGGAAAGCCCGTGAGGGTGAGTACAAAGGAAGCGTCCGTTCCTTGAGAACTCAACAGCGTGCCAAAAGTCAACGCCAGATATGTTGATACCCCGGCCTGCTTCGGCAGGTTGGTGGTTCCTTTGAAAGTCCTGCCGGGCCTCACGGTTCCGGTGGGCAATTTATACAGCGAGGACGCTGTGAACGATCGGTCTTATTCCGGCTGATCG
>NZ_CP102361.1:7502500-8007500 GCF_047305335.1 Streptomyces sp. R-74717
GTCGCTGTATGTGCTTGCACATGCAGTCGTGACTGCGTGCCTTTTGAAGAATGAGCCTGCGAGTTTGCGGTGTGTTGCGAGGTTAACCCGTGTGGGGAAGCCGTAGCGAAAGCGAGTCCGAATAGGGCGTTTCAGTAGCACGCTCAAGACCCGAAGCGGAGTGATCTAGCCATGGGCAGGTTGAAGCGGAGGTAAGACTTCGTGGAGGACCGAACCCACCAGGGTTGAAAACCTGGGGGATGACCTGTGGTTAGGGGTGAAAGGCCAATCAAACTCCGTGATAGCTGGTTCTCCCCGAAATGCATTTAGGTGCAGCGTCGTGTGTTTCTTGCCGGAGGTAGAGCACTGGATAGGCGATGGGCCCTACCGGGTTACTGACCTTAGCCAAACTCCGAATGCCGGTAAGTGAGAGCGCGGCAGTGAGACTGTGGGGGATAAGCTCCATGGTCGAGAGGGAAACAGCCCAGAGCATCGACTAAGGCCCCTAAGCGTACGCTAAGTGGGAAAGGATGTGGAGTCGCAGAGACAACCAGGAGGTTGGCTTAGAAGCAGCCACCCTTGAAAGAGTGCGTAATAGCTCACTGGTCAAGTGATTCCGCGCCGACAATGTAGCGGGGCTCAAGCGTACCGCCGAAGTCGTGTCATTCGTACATGTATCCCCAACGGGAGTACGGATGGGTAGGGGAGCGTCGTGTGCCGGGTGAAGCAGCCGCGGAAGCGAGTTGTGGACGGTTCACGAGTGAGAATGCAGGCATGAGTAGCGATACACACGTGAGAAACGTGTGCGCCGATTGACTAAGGGTTCCTGGGTCAAGCTGATCTGCCCAGGGTAAGTCGGGACCTAAGGCGAGGCCGACAGGCGTAGTCGATGGACAACCGGTTGATATTCCGGTACCCGCTTTGAAACGCCCAATACTGAATCAGGCGATGCTAAGTCCGTGAAGCCGGCCCGATCTCTTCGGAGTTGAGGGTAGTGGTGGAGCCGACGAACCAGACTTGTACTAGGTAAGCGATGGGGTGACGCAGGAAGGTAGTCCAGCCCGGGCGGTGGTAGTCCCGGGGTAAGGGTGTAGGGCGTGTGGTAGGCAAATCCGTCACACATGAGCCTGAGACCTGATGCCGAGCCGATTGTGGTGAAGTGGATGATCCTATGCTGTCGAGAAAAGCCTCTAGCGAGTTTCATGGCGGCCCGTACCCTAAACCGACTCAGGTGGTCAGGTAGAGAATACCGAGGCGTTCGGGTGAACTATGGTTAAGGAACTCGGCAAAATGCCCCCGTAACTTCGGGAGAAGGGGGGCCATCACTGGTGATCCGATCTGCTCGGTGAGCTGGGGGTGGCCGCAGAGACCAGCGAGAAGCGACTGTTTACTAAAAACACAGGTCCGTGCGAAGCCGTAAGGCGATGTATACGGACTGACGCCTGCCCGGTGCTGGAACGTTAAGGGGACCGGTTAGCTGACTTTCGGGTCGGCGAAGCTGAGAACTTAAGCGCCAGTAAACGGCGGTGGTAACTATAACCATCCTAAGGTAGCGAAATTCCTTGTCGGGTAAGTTCCGACCTGCACGAATGGCGTAACGACTTCTCGACTGTCTCAACCATAGGCCCGGTGAAATTGCACTACGAGTAAAGATGCTCGTTTCGCGCAGCAGGACGGAAAGACCCCGGGACCTTTACTACAGTTTGATATTGGTGTTCGGTTCGGCTTGTGTAGGATAGGTGGGAGACATTGAAGCAGCCACGCCAGTGGTTGTGGAGTCGCCGTTGAAATACCACTCTGGTCGTGCTGGATGTCTAACCTGGGTCCGTGATCCGGATCAGGGACAGTGTCTGATGGGTAGTTTAACTGGGGCGGTTGCCTCCTAAAGAGTAACGGAGGCGCCCAAAGGTTCCCTCAGCCTGGTTGGCAATCAGGTGTTGAGTGTAAGTGCACAAGGGAGCTTGACTGTGAGACCGACGGGTCGAGCAGGGACGAAAGTCGGGACTAGTGATCCGGCAGTGGCTTGTGGAAGCGCTGTCGCTCAACGGATAAAAGGTACCCCGGGGATAACAGGCTGATCTTCCCCAAGAGTCCATATCGACGGGATGGTTTGGCACCTCGATGTCGGCTCGTCGCATCCTGGGGCTGGAGTCGGTCCCAAGGGTTGGGCTGTTCGCCCATTAAAGCGGTACGCGAGCTGGGTTTAGAACGTCGTGAGACAGTTCGGTCCCTATCCGCTGTGCGCGTAGGAATATTGAGAAGGGCTGTCCCTAGTACGAGAGGACCGGGACGGACGAACCTCTGGTGTGCCAGTTGTCCTGCCAAGGGCATGGCTGGTTGGCTACGTTCGGAAAGGATAACCGCTGAAAGCATCTAAGCGGGAAGCCTGCTTCGAGATGAGTATTCCCACCAACTTGATTGGTTAAGGCTCCCAGTAGACGACTGGGTTGATAGGCCAGATGTGGAAGCCCGGTAACGGGTGGAGCTGACTGGTACTAATAGGCCGAGGGCTTGTCCTCAGTTGCTCGCGTCCACTGTGTTGTTCCCGGGTTGCGAACAGTCGCACCGGTTGAACAGCTTCACTACTTAATTGAAAAGTGTGCTTGTTCGCTAGAACCCGATAGGGTTTCGGTGGTCATTGCGTTAGGGAAACGCCCGGTTACATTCCGAACCCGGAAGCTAAGCCTTTCAGCGCCGATGGTACTGCAGGGGGGACCCTGTGGGAGAGTAGGACGCCGCCGAACAATCTTTCAAGGACCCTTGGTCCCAGCGTTCACGCTGGGACCAAGGGTCCTTTTGTTTTGTCGAAGCGCGTCGGGTGTCCGACTGCGCGAGAATGTCTTGTAGTACCTGATGACAGGAGTCACACCGATGTCCACCAACTCTCCCGACGATCGTTCGGAGCGCGAGCCGCGTCGCCGGGACGGTGGTGACCGAGGCGGCTTCAGCGGCCGTCGTGACGACCGCTCCGGCGGACCGCGCCGGGACAACGACCGTGGTGGTTACCGGCGTGATGACAGCCGGCCCACTGGTGGAAGCGGCGGCGGCGGTTTCCGCCGCGACGACCGTGACCGGGATCGTGCGCCGCGTCGCGATGACAATCGCGGTGGTGGCTCCGGCGGCGGTTTCCGCCGGGACGACCGGCGGGATGACCGTCCGGGTGGGTTCCGTCGGGATGACAGCCGGGGTGGTGCCGGTGGTGGTTTCCGGCGCGACGACCGTGACCGGGATCGTGACCGTGGTCCGCGTCGGGACGATGACCGTGGTGGGCGTCCTGCGGGTGGGTTCGAGCGGCGTGATGACCGGCCGCGTGGCCCCCGCCGTGATGACGACAGCCGTGGTGGCGGCTACCGGCGCGATGACAGCCGCGGTGGTGGCTCCGGCGGCGGTTTCCGCCGGGACGACCGGCGGGATGACCGTCCGGGTGGGTTCCGTCGTGATGACAGCCGGGGTGGTGCCGGTGGTGGTTTCCGGCGCGACGACCGTGACCGGGATCGTGACCGTGGTCCGCGTCGGGACGATGACCGGGATCGTGACCGTGGTCCGCGTCGGGACGATGACCGTGGTGGGCGTCCTGCGGGTGGGTTCGAGCGGCGTGATGACCGGCCGCGTGGCCCCCGCCGTGATGACGACAGCCGTGGTGGCGGCTACCGGCGCGATGACAGCCGCGGTGGTGGCTCCGGCGGCGGTTTCCGCCGGGACGACCGGCGGGATGACCGTCCGGGTGGGTTCCGTCGGGATGACAGCCGGGGTGGTGCCGGTGGTGGTTTCCGGCGCGACGACCGTGACCGGGATCGTGACCGTGGTCCGCGTCGGGACGATGACCGTGGTGGCTACCGTGGTCCGCGGCGTGATGACGATCGTGGTGGGCGTCCTGCGGGTGGGTTCGAGCGGCGTGATGACCGGCCGCGTGGCCCCCGCCGTGATGACGACAGCCGTGGTGGCGGCTACCGGCGCGATGACAGCCGCGGTGGTGGCTCCGGCGGCGGTTTCCGCCGGGACGACAGCCGAGGCGGGGGTTACCGCGGGCAGCGGGACGACCGCGGTGGCCGGGGTGGTTACCGCGGGCGTGACGACCGTGGTGGGTATGAGCGGCGTGATGACCGGGACCGTGAGCCCATCAAGCGGCTTCCGATTCCTGACGACGTCACCGGCGACGAGATCGACAAGGACGTGCGGCAGGAGCTGATGAGCCTGCCGAAGACCCTGGCCGAGGATGTGGCCAGGAACCTTGTGATGGTGGCCCGGCTGATCGACGAGGACCCTGAGCAGGCGTACGCGTACTCGCGGATCGCGTTGCGGCTGGCCTCGCGGGTTGCTGCCGTGCGTGAGGCGGCCGGGTTTGCCGCGTACGCGACGCAGAAGTACTCGGAGGCGCTGGCGGAGTTCCGGGCGGCCAAGCGGATGACCGGTTCCGTGGAGCTGTGGCCCGTCATGGCCGACTGCGAGCGTGGACTCGGGCGGCCCGAGCGGGCGATGGCCATGGCCGGCGAGCCCGAGGTGCAGAAGCTGGACAGGGCCGGTCAGGTCGAGATGCGTCTGGTGGCTGCCGGGGCCCGTAGGGACATGGGGCAGATCGATGCCGCCATCGTCACGCTGCAGAGCCCCGAGCTCGCCTCGAACGCCGTGCACCCGTGGACTCCGCGGCTGCGCTATGCGTACGCGGACGCGCTGCTGGCGGCGGGGCGCGAGGACGAGGCGCGTGAGTGGTTCGGGAAGGCGCTGGAGGCCGACAAGGACGGTGCCACCGATGCCTCGGACCGGCTTGCCGAGCTGGACGGTGTCGAGTTCGTCGATGCTCTCGATGAGGACGAGGACGACGCCGCTCAGTCGCCGGCCGACGCTGCGGATGACGACAAGAGCGACGGCAAGGACGAGGACGGTACGTCCGAGTCGTAAGGCATGAGTAAGGGCGGCACTCCGGAAGGGGTGCCGCCCTTTTTTGTTGCTGTAGGGGTCAGTCGAGCGTGAGGCTTCGCAGGACCAGGCCGGTGGCCGGCTTGGGGCCGAAGGAAGTCGACTTGCGGGGCATGGTGACGCCCTGTCGGGCGAGATCCCGGACGACTTCCTCACGTACCGGATGCATCAGGACCGCCGTGGCATTGTGACGTTCGGCCTGTTCGACGACGGCCGCGGTGTCGTGTATGTACGCGATGTGCTCCGGGGTGTCGGGGATCTCCCAGACGTGGTCGAGCAGAGTCGCGTGCAGGACCGTCGCGTCGAGGGACTGCCAGGCGGTTGGACGGTCGGCCGGAATCGTACGGGACAGCAGGCCGGCGTCGGGACGGTCGATGAGATGGAAGCCGCCGTCGCCCGCGAGCAGGAATGCGTTGCCTTCGGCGGCCGCCTCGGCGAGTGCGTCCAAGGCCCGGGGGAGCGGGCCCTCTACGTCGCGGATGCGGAAGAGGCCGTTGAGCGCGGCTAGTGCGTCGGCGACCGGGAAGCGGTGCAGCAGCCGGTGGATGGCGCGGACCCGGAGCGGGTAGCGGGCCGTGTCGACGAGGAGGACCAGGCCGAAGTCCCAGGGGCCGGGAGCTGTGTGCTCCTGCTGGAGGCGGAGGTAGGTGGCCCAGCGGTGGTGGCCGTCGGCGATCAGGGCCTGGTGGTGGGCGAGATCGGCTTCGATCTCGGCCCGGTCGGCCGGGTGGGTGACTGCCCAGAGCCGGTGGCTGTAGCCGTCCTCGGTGGTGGTGGAGAGGAGCGGCGACCGGTGGATGGTCCGTTCGATGACGGCGGTCGCGCCGGTCGGGTGGCCTTCGCTGCGGTAGGTGAGCAGCAGCGGTTCGAGATGGGCCGCGGTGGTGCGCATCAGGTTGGCCCGGTCCTCGACGACATGGGCCATCACGTCCTCGTGCGGCAGCACGATGCCGTCCGCGGGGGAGGAGAGCGCCAGCGCGCCGACGATGCCGCGCTGCAGGATCTCGGCGTTGCTCTGCTCGTAGACGTACAGCGCGGGCTCGGGATCGGGAGCGAGTATGCCCTCGGCCAGCCAGCGGTTCAGGGTCTCGGCGGCCTGCGTGTGGCGGGCAGCGGCCGTGTCGGCCTGCGGCAGGATCAGCCGGACGATGTTGTGCGGATCCGCCGACTCCAGGTGGTGCAGCCCGTCGGGGCGCACGACGACGTCGTACGGCGGTGAGGTCACCGCGGCAAGGCTGCCGACCCGCTCGGGGACGTATCGCAGTCCACGGAACGGAAGCAGACGCAGTCCCTGCCCGGCCGGACCTGATGTGTTCATTTCTGCATGGTATGTGCGCGGCCGGGATGCGCGATGATCTGGACAGAAGCATGGAATGAGGAGCGCAAAGAATGAGTCAGGCGAGCAGGACCAGGCCGAGCGGCAGCAGCACCGCGCTGAACGAGGCGTACGACACGGCGCTGCTCGATCTCGACGGGGTGGTGTACGCGGGCGGTCATGCGATCGTCCACGCCGTCGAGTCGCTGGGAGCGGCGCGGGATGGCGGGATGCACCTGGCGTATGTGACGAACAATGCCCTGCGGACCCCGGCCGCGGTGGCCGAGCATCTGACCGATCTCGGGGTCCCCGCCGAGCCCGCCGATGTGATCACCTCGGCGCAGGCGGTGGCCAGGCTGATGGCCGATCAGCTGCCGGCCGGGGCGCGGGTGCTGGTGGTGGGTGGCGAGGGGCTGTGCGTCGCGCTGCGGGAGCGCGGTCTGGTGCCGGTGGAATCGGCTGACGACGAGCCGGTCGCGGTGGCGCAGGGGTACGGCGGGCCCGACATGACGTGGGGCCGGTTCGCCGAGGCCGCGTACGCGATTGCGCGGGGGGTGCCGTGGTTCGCGTCCAACACGGATCTGACGATTCCCAGTGCCCGGGGGATCGCGCCCGGGAACGGTGCGGCGGTGGAGGTCGTAAGGATCGCGACCGGGGCCGAGCCGCAGGTTGCCGGGAAGCCGTTGCCTCCGATGCACCGGGAGACGGTGCTGCGGACCGGGGCCGAGCGCCCGCTGGTGGTCGGGGACCGGCTGGACACGGACATCGAGGGCGCGTTCAACGGCGGTGTGGACTCGCTGCTGGTGCTCACCGGGGTGACGGACGCGGCGCAGTTGGTGGCCGCCGAGCCGAAGCACCGGCCGACGTACGTGGACGCTGATCTGCGGGGACTGCTGACCGGGCAGCCCGAGGTGGTGCGGGCGGGCGACGGGTTCGGCTGCGGTGGCTGGACGGCGTCGGTGCGCGGTGGCGACCTGGTGCTCGAAGGGGACGGGGAGGTGCTCGACGGGCTGCGGGCGCTCTGCGGGGCGGCGTGGTCGTACGCCGGAGACGGCTCGTGCGGGCTGGACGCGGGGAAGGCCGTCGCCAGGCTGGGGCTGTGAAGGGCGACTCCCGGTGATTCGAGCCAAAAGGAGGGTAGGCTAACCTAACTTTGTTCTGCTCGGTGTGTGGCCGTCCGGATGGCCGACCCGCCGGGCGACCGGGCCTCGGCCGCGGCCTCTGCTCGTGGCGAGGGGCGGCTCCGCGCACCCGATCACCTCCGACCCCGGGAGTACGACCATGCAGCGCCTCACCGCGGACTCGGTGACCCTCGGCTACGACCAGCGGGTCATCGCGGAGAATCTCTCGGTCGAGATTCCCGACAACTCGTTCACGGTGATCGTCGGCCCCAACGCCTGTGGGAAGTCGACCCTGTTGCGCGCGCTCTCGCGGATGCTGAAGCCGAACAGCGGGCGGGTACTCCTGGACGGGCAGACGATCCACGGAATGCCGGCCAAGAAGGTGGCCAGGACGCTTGGACTGCTGCCGCAGTCCTCCATCGCGCCGGACGGCATCACCGTCGCCGACCTCGTCGGGCGCGGCCGGTATCCGCACCAGGGGCTGTTGCGCCAGTGGTCGCCGGACGACGAACGCATTGTCGAGGAGTCGATGGCGGCCACCGGAGTCGATGCGCTTGCCGATCGCTATGTCGATGAATTGTCCGGCGGGCAGCGGCAGCGTGTCTGGATCGCCATGGCGCTCGCCCAGCAGACACCGCTGCTGCTGCTCGACGAGCCGACGACGTACCTCGACATCCAGCACCAGATCGATGTCCTCGACCTCTGTGCGGAGCTGCACGAGACGCAGGGGCGCACCCTGGTGGCCGTCCTGCACGATCTGAATCACGCCGCGCGGTACGCCACGCACCTCATCGCGATGCGGGAAGGCGAGGTGATCGCCGAGGGGGCACCCGGCGAGGTCGTCACCGCGGAGTTGGTGGAGCGGGTCTTCGGGCTGCGCTGCCAGGTCATCGACGACCCGGAGACCGGGACGCCGTTGGTGGTGCCGGCCGCGCGCAAGCCGCGGAGCGGCGCGGTGGGCGTGCCGGGCAAGTCGGCTGCCGGGGTGTCGGCAGGGGGCTGACCGAACGGGGGCCCGCCCTCAGTGGCGGGACCGGCCGGGAAGCGGGCCTGCCCCGCGGCTACAGCAGCGACCTGAGTCTCAGCAGGTCGCGGAAGCCGGCCTCCAGGCGGACCCGGCCCGCGCCCCATGCCCTGGCGAAGTTCATTTCGCCGTTCACCATGGACACCAGGTCGTCGCCGGTCATCGCGAGCCGGATCTCGGCCTTCTCCCCGGGAGGGCCGTCGACCGTGTCCAGGACCTGGATCCGGCCGTTGGCCAGCCGACCGGTGAAGGTGACGTCCAGATCCTTGATGTGACAGCTCAGCGAGCGGTCGAGGGCAGCCGCGCTGCGCACGTCGCCGTCGGCCCTCGCGAGGTTGTCGGAAAGTTTCTCGAGTGCGCTGCGGCACTCCGCCATGGTCGCCATCGTGACCGACGGTACCGCAGCCCTTCGCGGTAGCGTTTCCCGCATGAGCGACTCGATGCCGGGGTTCGGGACGGCAGCCGGAACAGCGCCCGGAGCGACACCTGTGGCCGTGGCGGAAGACCCGTCCGACGAGGGCGCGGCCCCGGCCGCCGCCACCCCTGTCGACCCCGCCGCACCTGCGCCCCTCGGTGTCGTACGCACCCCCACCGGCAACGCCGAGGTCGACGCACGGCTGGAGCGTCTCGCCGATGCGGACCACCTCCCGGCGGACGGACACATCGAGGTGTACGAGGATGTACACCGTGGGCTGCGCGAAGCGCTGACCGCGCTGGACGCCAGGCCCGCACCCGCACCGGTACCCGCACCGATGCCCTCGTACGACAACAGGAGCTGAACCGAACGTGGCAGGAGTGGCACGTCGCCGCCTCGACGCCGAGCTGGTACGCCGTAAGCTCGCCCGCTCGCGTGAGCATGCGAGCCAGCTGATCGCCGCAGGGCGGGTGACCGTCGGCGGAAACACCGCGACCAAACCCGCCACCCAGGTCGAGACCAGCGCCGCTGTCGTCGTGATCAAGGACGACAGCGACCCCGAGTACGTCTCGCGCGGCGGGCACAAGCTCGCCGGCGCCCTCGCCGCCTTCGTACCCCTCGGGCTGAAGGTCGAGGGGCGGCGGGCGCTGGACGCCGGGGCGTCGACCGGTGGCTTCACCGACGTACTGCTGCGGGCCGGCGCCGGTCATGTCGTCGCCGTCGACGTCGGCTACGGGCAGCTCGCCTGGTCGCTCCAGTCCGATGAGCGCGTCACCGTCAAGGACCGTACCAACGTACGGGAGTTGACGCTGGAGGCCATCGATGGGAAACAGGTGGACCTGGTCGTCGGGGATCTGTCGTTCATCCCACTGGGGCTGGTCCTGCCCGCTCTGGCGCGGTGCGCCGCCCCGGACGCGGACCTGGTCCTCATGGTCAAGCCGCAGTTCGAGGTCGGCAAGGAGCGGCTCGGCAGCGGTGGCGTGGTGCGCAGCCCCGAGCTGCGGGCCGAAGCGGTACGGGAGGTGGCGCGCCGGGCCTGGGCGCTGGGTCTCGGAGTGCAGGGGGTGACGGCGAGTCCACTGCCGGGGCCCTCGGGAAATGTCGAGTACTTTCTGTGGCTGCGGGCCGGAGCACCTGAGCTGGATCCCGCAGATGTCGACCGTGCAGTGGCGGAGGGGCCTCGTTGACGACGAATTCGGCACGAACTGTCTTTCTTTTGGCACACACCGGCCGCCCGGCCGCGATCCGCAGCGCCGAGCTGGTCGTACAGGGACTGCTGCGCAGCGGCCTCGGTGTACGGGTGCTGGCCACCGAGGCGGCCGATATCCCCCTGCCGTCGTCCGTCGAGACGGTCACGGATACCACGCCCAAGGCCGTGGACGGCTGTGAGCTGCTGATCGTGCTCGGCGGGGACGGGACGCTGCTGCGCGGCGCCGAACTCTCCCGCGCCTCCGGGGTGCCGATGCTCGGCGTCAACCTCGGCCGGGTCGGCTTCCTCGCCGAGGCCGAGCGGGACGACCTGGACAAGGTCGTCGACCGGGTCGTCACCCGGGCGTACCAGGTCGAGGAACGGATGACGCTCGACGTCGTCGTGCACAGCAACGGCGACATCGTCCACACCGACTGGGCGCTCAACGAAGCGGCCGTGCAGAAGGTGTCGCCCGAGCGGATGCTGGAGGTGGTCCTGGAGATCGACGGCCGGCCGGTGACCGGGTTCGGCTGCGACGGGATCGTCTGCGCGACCCCGACCGGATCGACCGCGTACGCCTTCTCGGCGGGCGGACCCGTCGTCTGGCCCGAGGTCGAGGCGCTGCTGATGGTGCCGATCAGCGCCCATGCACTGTTCGCCAAGCCGCTGGTGACCTCGCCGACCTCGGTGCTCGCCGTCGAGGTCCAGCAGCACACCCCGCACGGAGTGCTGTGGTGCGACGGGCGCAGGACCGTGGAGCTGCCCGCGGGGGCGCGGGTCGAGGTGCGGCGCGGTGCGGTGCCCGTACGGCTCGCCCGGCTGCACCACGCCTCGTTCACGGACCGGCTGGTGGCGAAGTTCGCACTGCCCGTCTCGGGGTGGCGGGGCGCGCCGCACTGACCGGCGGACATTCCCCCGGAGGCGGTGCGAATGCTTCAGGAGCACACGGGAGAGTGAACCCCGGGAGGCGGGGCCCGTCGCACATCGGGGCCCGGACCTCGTAAGGTCATGTCCGTGTTGGAGGAGATGCGGATACGGTCGCTCGGAGTCATCGACGACGCGGTGGTCGAGCTGTCACCCGGTTTCACCGCGGTGACGGGTGAGACCGGCGCGGGCAAGACCATGGTCGTCACCAGCCTGGGGCTGTTGCTCGGTGGGCGTGCCGACCCTGCCCTGGTACGGATCGGGGCCAAGGCCGCGGTCGTCGAGGGGCGGATCACGGTGTCCGACGGCGACGCCGTGGCCCTGCGGGCCGAGGAGGCCGGGGCCGAATTCGACGACGGCGCGCTGTTGATCAGCCGTACCGTCTCCGCGGAGGGGCGCTCCCGGGCACATCTCGGCGGCAGGTCCGTGCCGGTGGGGGTGCTCGCCGAACTCGCCGACGAACTCGTCGCCGTGCACGGCCAGACCGACCAGCAGGGGCTGCTCAAGCCCGCGCGGCAGCGGCAGGCCCTCGACCGGTACGCGGGCGACGGTGTCGCCGTGCCGCACGCCAAGTACGCGGCGTCCTACCGGCGGCTGCGGGCCGTCGTCACAGAGCTCGACGAGCTGACGACGCGCGCCCGCGAACGCGCCCAGGAAGCGGATCTGCTGCGCTTCGGGCTGAGCGAGATCGCTGCGGTCGAACCACTCGCGGGTGAGGACGGCGACCTGGCCGCCGAGGCCGAGCGGCTCGGCCATGCCGAGGCGCTCGCTTCCGCGGCGGCCCTCGCACACAGCGCGCTCGCGGGCAACCCGGAGGATCCGGAGGGCGTCGACGCGACGACCGTGGTCGCGGCCGCCGGACGGTCCCTGGACGCCGTACGGGCCCACGATCCGGCGCTGGCCGCGCTCGCCGACCGGATCGGCGAGATCTCGATCCTGCTCGCCGATGTGGCGGGGGAACTGGCCGGGTACGCCGACCAGCTGGACGCCGATCCGCTGCGGCTCGCCGCGGTGGAGGAGCGGCGAGCCGCGCTCACCGGACTCACCCGTAAGTACGGCGAGGACATCACCGCCGTACTCGCCTGGGCCGAGGAAGGGGCCGCCCGGCTCACCGAGCTGGAGGGCGACGACGACCGCATCGGCGAGCTGACGGCGGAGCGCGATGGGCTGCGCGCCGAACTCTCGGGCCTCGGGCAGGCGTTGACCGATGCGCGTGCGGGGGCGGCGGAGCGCTTCGCCGAGGCGGTGACCGCGGAGCTGGCATCCCTTGCCATGCCGCACGCCCGGGTCTCCTTCGACATCCGGCAGACCGAGGCGGCGGACGAGGCATCCGGCATCGAGATCGGCGGGCGGAGCGTGGTCTACGGGCCGTCCGGCGCCGACGAGGTCGAGCTTCTTCTGGCCCCGCACCCAGGCGCCCAGCCGCGGCCGATCGCCAAGGGCGCGTCGGGCGGTGAGCTGTCCCGGGTGATGCTTGCCGTCGAGGTGGTGTTCGCCGGCTCCGATCCCGTACCCACGTACCTCTTCGACGAGGTCGACGCGGGCGTCGGCGGCAAGGCGGCCGTCGAGGTCGGGCGGCGGCTGGCGAAGCTCGCCAGGTCCGCGCAGGTGGTCGTCGTCACGCACCTGCCGCAGGTGGCGGCCTTCGCGGACCGGCAGTTGCTGGTCGAGAAGACGGTCGACGGGGCCGTGACCAGCAGCGGGGTCACGGTCCTGGAGGGCGAGGACCGGGTGCGGGAGCTGTCCCGGATGCTCGCGGGACAGGAGGACTCGCAGACGGCCCGGGCCCATGCGGAGGAGCTGCTTGCCGCGGCGAGGGCGGACGGGTAGCGGGGCTTCGCGGCCGTCGGGCGCGTGTTCGCGCTCAGTCGCCGGGCGGGCTTGTCATCCGAGTCCGCCCGGCGATCTGCGGACCCGGCGGGCCGCTGCGTAGCCTGGCCCGCATGGGAGCAACGTTCAGCAAAGCCGCAGTGTCCGGTGCCGTCGCAGCCGCCGTCGCGGGGGGTGCGTACCGGGCGCTGCGGGCCCGGCCGCGCAGGCGCTGGCAGCGAACCAACTACGCGGGCCGTACCGTCGATCTGTACGCGGGACCCGCCGTCGCCCTCGGCGCCGCAGCCGGAACCGCCGTTCTCCCACTGCCTGCGCGTACCCGGTACGCCGCTGTGCTCGCCGTTCTCGCGGCCGGCGGCTGCGGTGCCTACGACGACCTCGTCGGTGCGGACGATCCGCGCCGCGGGTTCCGTGCCCACCTGGGTGCGCTGCGGGACGGTGAGGTGACCAGTGGCGCGGTGAAGTTCTTCGGGATCGGGGCCGCCGGGCTCGCGGCCGGTGCGCTGCTCAAGGAGCGGCCCGTCGACCGGGTCCTCGCCGGCGTCGTGATCGCCGGAGGTGCGCACCTCGTCAATCTGGCGGATGTACGGCCCGCCGTGGCCGCCGCCACCGTGCTCGCCCTCGGGGCCCCGGGCCTGCCGGGCGCACTCGCCGCCGCTCCCATGGGGGCCGCGGCAGCCCTCGTCGCCGACGACCTGGGTGAGCGCACCATGATCGGGGACACCGGGGCCCACGCCCTGGGCGCCGCACTCGGTGTCGCCATCGTCGCGGGCCGCGGCCGGGCCGGGCTCGTCGCCCATGCGGCGGGGCTTGTCGCGGCGACGGTGTACGGGGACCGGATCAGCCGACTCGCCCAGATGCTGTCGGACCGCTGACAGGGTCCACGGACGCGGCAATATCGCGCCGCCTCCTCACCCGTGCGAGTGATGCGTCACGGCCGGTTGCTGTTGTATGCAGCGGGACAGCGGCTCGACTGTGCCGGAACGTGCGTACGGACTGGCATCCTTGGCGGTGCCATCACCGCCCACTCGGGAGCCCCGGGAGCCATTCAACGTGTCACAGCTGCGTACGGTCCAAGTCCTGGGCGGCGGCAGCGCGGGCAGCAGCGCCCACGTCAGCTCGCTGGCCGCGGGGCTGGTGGCGAGAGGTGTGCACGTCACCGTCTGTGCCCCGGCCGAACTGGACCACGCCTATGACTTCTCCGGTACGGGTGCCCGGTTCGCCCCCGTACCGCGACGCAGTGATCCCGCCGCCGTCGCCGCGCTGCGTACCGCCTGCCTGACGGCGGACGTGGTCCACGCGCACGGTCTGCACGCTGCCGTGCGCGCCGCTCTTGCGCTCGGCGGCCGCCGTATCCCGCTGGTCGTCACCTGGCACGCTCGCGCCCACGCCGAGGGCGCCCGCAGCCGGCTGCTTCATCTGATGGAGCGAAGAGCCGCCCGTGCGGCGGCAGTTGTGCTCGGTACGACATCGGACCTGGTCGACCGGGCGCGGCACCGAGGAGCGCGCGATGCCCGGCTCTCGCCGGTCTCCGCCCCCGTACCGCGCGTGCCCACCGGTGTCCACGAAGGAAAGGCACGGGCCGAACTCGGTGCGGTGGAACGGCCGTTGGTCATGTCGTACGGGAGTCTCGTACCGCATCACGGGTACGACATGCTGCTCGATGCCGCACGGGTATGGCGCGAACTCGACCCCGTACCGCTGCTGATCATCGTGGGGGAGGGGCGGGAGCGGGCCGCTCTGCAGCGCCGGATCATGAACGAGGAGCTGCCCGTCCGGCTCATCGGCAGCCGCGACGGCATCGCGGAACTTCTCGCCGCCGCCGATCTGGCCGTGCTGTCCAGTCGGTGGGAGGCGCGCTCGGTGCTGGCCCAGGAGGCGCTGCGGCTCGGCGTTCCGCTGGTCGCCACCGCGGTCGGAGGGGTGCCGGAACTCGTGGGGGACGGGGCGGAGCTCGTGCCGTACGGGAACGCGGAGGCGCTCGCGCGGGCGGTGGTCAGGCTGCTCGGCGATCCGGAGCGGCGCGCGGAGCTGGTGGCCGCGGGGCGTGCGCAGGCCGCGAGTTGGCCGACGGAGGACGACACGATCGCTCAAGTTCTCAGCATCTACGACGAGTTGACGAAGCCTTTGGCGGTGGCGCGGACGCGGTGAGAGGCTGCTCGTCGGACGGGTCCGGAGCTACGAAGTGTGGCGGCGGGCCCGGAGGGCCAGGCTCAGCGCCAGGACCGCCTGGGGGTCGTCCAGGTCGGTGCCGAGCAGCTCACCGATGCGGGCCAGCCGGTTGTACAGCGTCTGACGGTTCAGATGCAGTTCGCGCGCCGTCTCCGCCTTGCGGCCCGCGTGGGCCAGATACGTCTCCAGTGTCGGCAGCAGCGGAGGGCGAGAGGTGCGGTCGTGATCGCGCAGTGGACCGATCGCCCGGTCCACGAACGCCGCCAGATCCGGATGGTCCCGCAGCCGCCACAGCAGCAGATCGATGTCCAGACGCCGGGCGTCGTACCAGGGCCGGTCGCTGAGACCGTGCGCGGCCGTCGCCGTCTCCGCGGCGTGCCGCAGCCCCGCGCCGGCCGTCGCCCAGCCGCCCGCCACCCCCACCACCACGACCGGCGGATATGATCCTGCACGCTCCAGACCGGCCCGCTCCACACCCGCCCGCAGCGCCGCCGCGACCCGGTCCGCGACAGCCGTGCGCTCCGTCTCGGACCGCAGCCCCAGCAGCACCGGAACCCGGCCCTCCACGGGCCGCACACCGAGCAGCACCGGCACACCCACCGACGAGAGCTCCTCCAGCACCGCCCGTGCCAGCAGTGCCCAGTTCCCCGACACGGACAGCTCGGGGGCCAGCCGCATGACCACCGGCAGCAGCGGCATCTCACCCGGTTTGAAGCCCAGTACGCGGGCTTGCGCCGGCGCGTCCTCCGGAGTGATCCGGCCCTCGGCGAGATCTGTCAGGAAGTCGCCCCGGCCGCGCGCGGCGAGCTCCTCCTCCTGGCGGGCCTGCATCAGCACGACGGCGAGGATGCCGGCCGCCCGCTCCGCCGCCATCCGGTGCACCGTCACCAGCGGGCCGGCCACGGCCAGCAGCACCAGCCTGGCCCGTACCGAACCGGTTCCAGGGCCGCCGCCCGGCACATCCACCAGCACCGAACCGGTGGGCGGCGTCTCACGGGCCGCCCGGTCGCCGCGCATCCCGTCCCACACCTGGAGCGGATCGGCGGACACCGGGCCGGATCCGGGGCCCGCCGCGTACAGCAGCTGGCCGTCCGCCGTCTCCAGGAAGACCGGGTTGGCCGTGAAGTCCGCCAGGATGCCCAGCACCTGGGGCACCCCGCCGCCGCCGAGCAGCGCCTCCGTGCACCGCCGGTGCACGTCCTCGGCCTGCCGCAGCAGCGCGTAGTGACCGTTGACGATCTCGGTGTGGACCTCCTCGGTCACCGTCACGAACGGCACCTCGCGGTGCAGCTGCACCAGCGGCAGACCGGCCGCGCGGGCGGCGTCCACGATCGATGCGGGCAGCCTGCTGAAGCGCGGTCCGAGCTCCACCACCAGGGCGGCGATCTGGCGGTCGGCGAGCCTTCGGACGAAGGCTCGCTGCTCGGCGGGGCGGGTGCCGAGCCCCAGACCGGTGGTGAGCAGCAGCTCACCGCCCTTGAGCAGAGAAGCGATGTTCGGGACCTCGCCCGCGTGCACCCAGCGCACCGTACGGTTCAGCCGGTCCGCGCCGGCCACCACCTCCGGAAGCCCGCTGCGCAGCCCCGGCAGCTCAAGGGCTCGCTGCACGGTGATTCCGCCTTGGGTCTCCACTGGCTCTGGCCTCGCGTTTCCACTCGGGTCGGGCGGACAGTCGCCCTGATTCAGGAAGGTACCGGCCCCGGGCGCCGGAGGCGTCGTCGGGGAGCCGTCGGGGGAGTCCGCCGACCGGGGGCAGCGGCATCGATCAGCCGCTTTCGGCATGCCCGGGGGCATGGAACCGCTGTTGACAGGGGTCGAGGGCCGCTGCGATCTTGTGACCGCCGCGCGGTTCGGGCCGAGTGGCCCCTCATACCCGGACCTGGACCTGGAGCAGACGTGGGCGACGACATATCGGCGTACTCAGGCCGGGAAGGCCTTGCGGGCCCCCTTCCCGGCCCGTTGGTCGGGGCCGGCTGGCTCGCGGCGCGGCTGGGCGAGCGCGGGCCGGTGGTCCTCGATGCCTCGGTGGGCGCGCACCGGGGCTTCGAGCAGCGGATTCCGGGAGCGCGGCCCTTCGACATCGACGGGGCACTGTCCGACCACTCCGGACCACTGCCCCACATGCTGCCCGACGCCGACCGGTTCACCGAGGAGCTGCGCTCCCTCGGCGTCGACGACACCGACACCGTCGTCGTCTACGACGCTGCGGGCATCTACTCCAGCGCGCGTGCCTGGTGGATGCTGCGAGCGATGGGCTTCGACCGGGCCGCGGTGCTCGACGGTGGCCTGCCCGCCTGGACCGACGCCGGACTGCCGCTGGAGGACGCCGGGCCCGCGCCTGCCGTGGCGCGCGGCGACTTCACAGCTCGGCCGCGCGCGGGGCTGGTCGTCGGCAGCGACGAGGTGGTGGCGGCCCTGGCCGACCCCGCCGCGGCCGTCTTCGACGCCCGTTCCAGGGAGCGGTTCTCCGGCGCGGTCGCCGAGCCACGACCGGGGCTGCGCGCCGGCCATATGCCGGGGGCGGTCAATCTGCCCTTCGGTGAGATCCAGCGCGACGGCCGGATGCGCCCGGTGGAGGAGCTGCGCGCCGCGTTCGCCGCCCTCGCCGGGGAGCGGGAGCGGCTGTTCTTCAGCTGCGGATCGGGCGTCACCGCCTGCGTGCTGACGCTGGGGGCCGAGCTGGCGGGGTACCGGGAGCTGGCCGTGTACGACGGGTCGTGGAGCGAGTGGGGGCTGCCTTCGGGGCTGCCCGTCGTGAGCGGAGCGGAGAGCGGGGGGCCGCTGCGGTGATGCCGCTCGGCGCAGGGGGCGGGCCCGGCACACGCCGCCCGCCCCCTCTCCGAGGTCAGCCGACGTACGCCCCGCTCGCCGTCAGGCGCAGTGCCGTGTCGATCAGCGGCACATGGCTGAACGCCTGGGGGAAGTTCCCCACCTGGCGCTGCAGCCGGGGGTCCCACTCCTCCGCCAGCAGGCCCAGATCGTTGCGCAGGGACAGCAGCCGCTCGAAGAGCTGGCGTGCCTCGTCGACCCGGCCGATCATCGCCAGGTCGTCCGCCAGCCAGAACGAGCAGGCCAGGAACGCGCCCTCGTCGCCCTCGAGTCCGTCGACGCCCGCGTCCTCGCCCTTGGTGGGGTAGCGCAGCACGAAGCCGTCCTCCGTGGACAGCTCGCGCTGGATCGCCTCGATCGTGCCGATCACGCGCTTGTCGTCCGGCGGCAGGAAGCCCATCTGGGGGATCAGAAGGAGGGAGGCGTCCAGCTCCTGCGACCCGTAGGACTGGGTGAAGGTGTTGCGCTCCTTGTCGTAGCCCCGGTCGCAGACATCGCGGTGGATGTCGTCGCGCAGTTCCCGCAGCCGCTCCAGCGGCCCTTCCGCGTCCCCGGACTCGATCAGCTTGATGGTGCGGTCGACGGCGACCCAGGCCATCACCTTCGAGTGGACGAAGTGGCGGCGCGGGCCGCGCACCTCCCAGATGCCCTCGTCCGGCTCGCCCCAGTGCTTCTCCAGGTACTCGATCAGCTTGAGCTGGAGGCCCATCGCGTAGTCGTTGCGGGTCAGGCCCGTCATATGGGCGAGGTGCAGTGCCTCGATGACCTCGCCGTACACGTCCAGCTGGAGCTGGCCCGCCGCGCCGTTGCCGACCCGGACCGGGCCGGAGTTCTCGTAACCGGGCAGCCAGTCCAGCTCGGCCTCGCCCAGCTCGCGCTCGCCCGCGATGCCGTACATGATCTGCAGGTTTTCCGGGTCGCCGGCGACCGCCCGCAGCAGCCACTCGCGCCAGGCACGGGCCTCCTCGCGGTAGCCGGTGCGCAGCAGGGAGGAGAGAGTGATCGCGGCGTCACGCAGCCAGGTGTAGCGATAGTCCCAGTTCCGGGAGCCGCCGATGTCCTCCGGCAGGGAGGTGGTCGGCGCGGCGACGATGCCGCCGGTCGGCGCGTACGTCAGGGCCTTGAGGGTGATCAGGGAGCGGACCACGGCCTCGCGGTAGGGCCCGTGGTACGTGCACTGCTCGACCCATTCACGCCAGAAGTCCGCGGTCGCGTCCAGCGAACTCTCCGGGTCCGGAAGACCGGGCGGCTCGTGGTGCGAAGGCTGCCAGCTGATCGTGAACGCGATCCGGTCCCCGGGCGCGACCGTGAAATCGGAGTACGTCGTCAGGTTCTCGCCGAAGGTGTCGGCGGGGGTGTCCAGCCAGACGGAGTCCGGGCCGGCGACGGCGACCGTACGGCCGTCGACCTTGTGCACCCACGGTGTGACCCGCCCGTAGCTGAACCGCATCCGCAGCTCGGAGCGCATGTCCACCCGGCCGCTGATCCCCTCCACGATCCGGATCACCTGCGGTGCACCGTCACGAGGCGGCATGAAATCGGTCACTCTGACCGTTCCGCACGGTGTGTCCCATTCCGATTCCAGGATGAGGGAGTCCCCGCGGTAGCGGCGGCGGTCCGCGGACGGCGGCTGCGCCCCGTCCTCCCGTGCCGGTCCCAGGCGCCAGAAGCCGTGCTCCTCGGTACCCAGCAGTCCCGCGAAAATAGCGTGTGAATCGAAGCGGGGAAGGCACAGCCAGTCCACTGTGCCGTCCCGGCAGACCAGGGCGGCGGTCTGCATGTCTCCGATGAGTGCGTAATCCTCGATGCGCCCGGCCACGTGCATCTCCAGTCGAACGGCCATGTCGCCCCGTGGGGCATTACTGCGGGTAATGAGGTTGTCGCAAGGGGTCGTTGTGGGGGAACCTGCGAGCTCGGTACCTCGCCCGGAGCGAGTGTCCGAGCAGGATACGACGCACCCGGATGATCTGCGCGACGGTCTCAGCAAAGCGTCTGAGCCGAACGGGTGGGGCGGGAGGGGCCGACGTTGATCTTGTGCGGTCAGCGCGCGGGGAGTGGCCGGAAGCAGGCTCCCTTTGTCGCTGATACCCTGGTAGCCCGTGGACCGGTGGTCGTCCGCAACAGCAGACGAGGCCCCCGAACCGCAGCGACGGCACCTCCGGAATCTCCGGACGGCAACGCCGGTACGCACCTCACGATCGCGACCACGGGAGCCCCCTTTGGCTATGCAGCCCACATCCACGACGACCAAGCACATCTTCGTCACCGGGGGTGTCGCCTCTTCCCTCGGCAAGGGTCTGACTGCCTCCAGCCTCGGCGCCCTGCTCAAGGCGCGCGGCCTTCGGGTCACCATGCAGAAGCTCGACCCGTATCTGAACGTCGACCCGGGCACGATGAACCCCTTCCAGCACGGTGAGGTGTTCGTCACCAACGACGGCGCCGAGACCGACCTGGACATCGGCCACTACGAGCGCTTCCTCGACGTCGACCTCGACGGGTCCGCCAACGTCACCACCGGCCAGGTCTACTCGCAGGTGATCGCCAAGGAGCGGCGTGGCGAGTACCTCGGTGACACCGTGCAGGTCATCCCGCACATCACCAACGAGATCAAGCACCGCATCCGCCGCATGGCCACCGACGACGTCGACGTCGTCATCACCGAGGTCGGCGGCACGGTCGGTGACATCGAGTCGCTGCCGTTCCTGGAGACCGTCCGCCAGGTCCGCCACGAGGTCGGCCGGGACAACGTCTTCGTCGTGCACATCTCGCTGCTGCCCTACATCGGCCCGTCCGGCGAACTCAAGACCAAGCCGACCCAGCACTCCGTCGCCGCGCTGCGCAACATCGGCATCCAGCCCGACGCCATCGTGCTGCGCGCCGACCGTGACGTACCGACCGCCATCAAGCGCAAGATCTCGCTGATGTGCGACGTCGACGAGGCCGCCGTGGTGGCCTGCGTGGACGCCAAGTCGATCTACGACATCCCGAAGGTGCTGCACACCGAGGGCCTGGACGCCTATGTCGTGCGCAAGCTCGACCTGCCGTTCCGCGACGTCGACTGGACCACGTGGGACGATCTGCTGGACCGCGTCCACAATCCCGACCACGAGGTCGCCGTCGCGCTCGTCGGCAAGTACATCGACCTGCCCGACGCCTACCTCTCGGTCACCGAGGCCATCCGGGCCGGCGGCTTCGCGAACAAGGCCCGGGTCAAGGTCAAGTGGGTCGCCTCCGACGACTGCAAGACCCCGGCCGGCGCCGCCAGGCAGCTCTCCGACGTCGACGCGATCTGCGTGCCCGGCGGGTTCGGCGACCGCGGTGTCAACGGCAAGATCGGTGCCATTCAGTACGCCCGTGAGAACAAGGTGCCGCTGCTCGGCCTCTGCCTCGGCCTGCAGTGCATCGTGATCGAGGCGGCGCGCAACCTCGCCGAGATCCCCGACGCCAACTCCACCGAGTTCGACGCCGCCACCTCGCACCCCGTCATTTCGACGATGGAGGAGCAGCTGGCGTACGTCGAGGGCGCGGGCGACCTGGGCGGCACCATGCGGCTCGGCCTGTACCCGGCGAAGCTCGCCGAGGGCTCGTTGGTCCGTGAGGCGTACGACGACCAGCCGTACGTGGAGGAGCGCCATCGCCACCGCTACGAGGTCAACAACGCCTACCGTGCCGAGCTGGAGAAGAAGGCCGGTCTGGTCTTCTCCGGTACCTCCCCGGACAACAAGCTCGTCGAATACGTCGAGTACCCGCGCGAGATCCACCCCTACCTGGTCGCCACCCAGGCGCACCCGGAGCTCCGCTCCCGCCCGACCCGCCCGCACCCGCTCTTCGCGGGCCTGGTGAAGGCGGCCGTCGAGCGCAAGACGGGTGCCGGGGCCGGTGGCAAGCAGGGCACCACGTCGGGCAAGTAGTCCGGCGGTACGCAGGCATTAACGTTGACCGGGGTACGGATCCACTGAGGATGCGTGCCCCGGTTTCTGCTTTCGTGGGAGGACGTAGATGGGTTTCCAGGACACGCCCGAGGAGTGGCAGGTCACCGCGACCGAGACGCCCTTCACCGGCAACAAGACCAGCGTCCGCACCGATGAAGTGGTGATGCCCGACGGCACGGCCGTACGCCGCGACTACCAGGTCCACCCGGGCTCGGTCGCCGTGCTCGCGCTCGACGAGGAGGGCCGGGTCGTCGTGCTGCGGCAGTACCGCCACCCGGTGCGCCACAAGCTCTGGGAGATCCCGGCGGGACTGCTCGACATCCCCGGTGAGAACCCGCTGCGCGCTGCCCAGCGAGAGCTCTACGAGGAGGCGTACGTCAAGGCCGAGGACTGGCGGGTGCTGACCGACGTCTACACCACGCCGGGCGGGTGCGACGAAGCCGTACGGATCTTCCTGGCCCGGAACCTCTCCGAGGCCGACGGGGAGCGCTACGCGGTCTCCGAGGAGGAGGCCGACATGGAGCTGGCCCGGGTGCCGCTCCAGGAGCTGGTGCGGGGGGTGCTCGCCGGGGATCTGCACAACAACTGCCTCGTGGTGGGCGTCCTTTCGCTCGCGACGGTGCTCGCCGGTGACGGGATCGAGTCGCTGCGTCCGGCCGAGGCGCCGTGGCCGGCCCGCCCGTTCGAGGCCTGACGGTCAGCGGCCTGACGGTTCGTAAGGATCTTTCGAGGTCTCGCGTTCGCAGGGATCGTTCGAGGTCCAACAGCCCGTAGGGGCCGCTGAACGGTTCACCGACGTCCTCCGATCGGAAAAGATGCTGATCCGATCGGGGGACCTCTGCGTCATGCTCCACGGAATTCGTCCACACGCCTGAACTACGCTCGGAATGCCCTGACCGGAGTCCCGGTGGGCAACGCGTGCAGCGAAGTGGAGCGTGGCCCGTGACGGATCAGGCGGTGGACACCAGCGGCCCGGCCAAGGCAGCGGGAACCGAGGAGCCGCCCGGCACCGTCCCACCCCAATTCTTCGGCCGTGACCGCGAGTTGAAGGCGCTGCGAGCCGACATCGAGCGGGCCGGACTGGACACCCTGGCCGGCCGCAAGGCCGCCCGCGCCAGGGTCCTGCTGATCGCCGGACGCCCCGGCTCCGGACGCACCGCACTCGCCGGCGAGCTCACCCGCCTGCTGCTCTCCACCGGCGACCACCCCGACGGCCTGCTCCGGGCCCGGCTCGCCGACCCCGGCGGGGCACCCGTCCCCACCGAGCGCACCGCCCGCAGGCTGCTCGACCAGCTGGGTGTGACGGGGCCGCCCGGCGCGGACGGTGACGAGCTCTCCGAAATGGTCCGCGAGGCGCTCGCCGGGCGCCGCGCCCTGCTGCTCCTCGACGACGCCGTGGATGCGGAACAGGTCGACCCGCTGCTGCCGGACAACCCCGACTGCCTGGTCGTCGCCACCTCCGAGGGACCGCTGACCGGTATCCCCGGCGTCCGCCCCTGCACCATCGGCGGCCTGGACGCGGGCTCCGCCGTCCGGCTGCTCGCCCGCATCATCGGCCAGGTCAGAATCACCGTCGACCCGCGGACCGCCGAGACCCTCGCCGAGGAGTGCGCCGGCCTGCCGGCCGCCCTGGTCATGGTCGGCGGCTGGCTCGCCGCCCGCCCCATGGCGTCGGTCGCCGATGTCACCAAACAGCTGCGCGAGCTGCCGGACGACACGGAGCAGTCCACCGGCGCCCGCCCGCTGGCGCGCGCCTTCCGGCTGGTCCATGACTCCCTGCCGCCGACCGCCGCCCGGATACTGCGACTGCTCGCGCTTGCCCCCGCCGGACTCGCCGACGCGCACACGGCCTCCGCCCTGGCCGGCTGCTCCGTCTCCGCAGCCCAGACGACCCTCGACGACTTCGTGGCCCTGGGGCTGCTGCGCACCAATGGGGCGGACCAACCGCAGTACGAGGTGCCCGGCTGCCTCGCTCCGCTGCTGCGGGCGCTGCTGGAGGACAGGGACCGGCCGATGGAGATCCAGCTCGCCAGGGCCCGGATGCTGGAGCGGACCGTGCGGCTGCTGCAATCCTGCCGTGCGGTCACCGACCCCGAGGGTTCCCCGGCCCGCCGCAAGCTCGCCGGGCTGCCGCGCTCGCTGCGTTTCGCCAGCCCCGATGCGGCCGCCGAATGGCTGCGGATCCGCCGTCCCGCCCTGCTGGCCTCGGCCGGGCTCGCCGTCGAGGACGGTGAACTCGACACTCTGGCAAGGAGGTTGGTGGCCGCACTGGTGCGGGCGCTGGCCGTGCACCAGGGCACCGAGGCGGCCGCGCCCGAGCTGTACGGACTGCACGGTCTGGTTCTGGCGGTCGCCGAGCGGCGCGACCTGCCGCGTGAACGGGCCGCCGCACTGCTCAACCTTGCCGACCTCGATGCCAGGACCGGCCGTACGCAGGAGGCGCTGACCCGCTACCGGGCCGCGCTGGACGCCGGACGGGCAGCGAAGGATCCGTATGCCACCGGCCGTGCGATGGAATCCGTAGGCGGTGCCTACGCCGAGCTGGGGGACTTCCAGCGGGCCTCCGACTGGTACGGCCGGGCGTTGGCGCAGCGGCTCACCCAGGGCGAGCGGGCCGACGAGGCGCGGCTGTACGGGCGGCTCGGCGCCGTCCACACCTATGCCGGCCGGTACGGCGAGGCACTGCGGAACTGGCGGGCCGCCGCGGCCGGGTACCGCAGGCTCGGCGATGTGCCGGCCCAGGCGCGGGCGCTGAGCGAGGCGGCCCGGGTACAGGAGTACGCGGGCCGGCCGCAGGAGTCGCTGCACACCTGTCAGGAGGCCGTCGAGTGGGCCAGGCGGGCCGGGGACGTACGGCTGCAGGCGGCGCTGGAGCTGCGGCTGGCCGACACGCTCGACCGGCTGGGCGACTCGGCTGCGGCCCGGTTGCACCGGGGCCTGGCCGACAGATTGCTGGGTGAGGAGGGTGCAGCCTACGAAATCCGTAGTGCGGTGAGTGAAAATTAATGCTTTGTAAGGCTAGACAGCGCGAAGCCCTTCATTAGAATGGCTTTGCCGCGTGCGTTCGCGGTGTCTCCATTTACGCTGTGTATATCCGGGTATGTGTAGCTATGTCCGGGTAACCCTCTGAGCCAAGGACCGTGATCGACGTGAAGGTCGGCATCCCCCGCGAAGTCAAGAACAACGAGTTCCGCGTGGCGATCACGCCCGCCGGTGTGAACGAGCTCGTACGCCACGGCCACCAGGTCGTCGTCGAGGAGAACGCCGGGGCCGGCTCCTCCATCACGGATGAGGAGTACGTCGCCGCCGGGGCGCAGATCCTCCCCACCGCCGACGAGGTCTGGGCCGCCGCCGACCTGCTGCTCAAGGTCAAGGAGCCGGTCGCCGAGGAGTACCACCGCCTCCGCAAGGACCAGACGCTCTTCACCTACCTGCACCTCGCCGCCTCCCGCGAGTGCACGGACGCGCTGCTGGAGTCCGGCACCACCGCGATCGCGTACGAGACCGTGGAGACCGCGAGCCGCGCGCTGCCGCTGCTCGCCCCGATGTCCGAGGTCGCGGGCCGGCTGGCCCCGCAGGTCGGCGCCTACCACCTGATGCGCTCGGTCGGCGGCCGCGGCGTGCTGCCGGGCGGCGTCCCGGGCACGGCGCCCGCTGAGGCCGTCGTCATCGGCGGCGGTGTCTCCGGCTGGAACGCCACGCAGATCGCGGTCGGTCTCGGCTTCCACGTCACGCTGCTCGACCGGGACATCAACAAGCTGCGCGAGGCCGACAAGGTCTTCGGGACCAAGGTGAAGACCGTCGTCTCCAACGCCTTCGAGCTGGAGAAGGCCGTCATCGAGGCCGACCTCGTCGTGGGCGCCGTGCTGATCCCCGGCGCGAAGGCCCCGAAGCTGGTCACCAACGAGCTCGTCGCCAAGATGAAGCCCGGAAGTGTACTTGTCGACATTGCGATCGACCAGGGTGGCTGCTTCGAGGACTCGCACCCGACGACGCACGCCGAGCCGACCTTCACGGTCCACAACTCGGTCTTCTACTGCGTCGCCAACATGCCGGGCGCCGTGCCCAACACCTCCACGTACGCGCTCACCAACGCCACGCTGCCGTACATCCTGGAGCTCGCCAACCGTGGCTGGGTCGAGGCGCTGCGCCGCGATGCCGCGCTCGCCAAGGGCCTCAACACCCATGACGGGCAGGTCGTTTACCGCGAGGTGGCCGAGGCCCACGGCCTGGAGCACGTCGAGCTGAGCTCGCTTCTCGGCTGACGAGTCAACATCTCCCGTCAACCTCATGCGTCCGGCCGGACCTTGCTGAGCAAGGTCCGGCCGGACGCATGCCGGGCCCCTGCGAGGCCCTCGTTCAACTCGTCTCGAACGTAACCCTTCAACCGATTCGTGCACCCGCTACAAGTGCGCCCCGGTGGCTCTGTGCCCTTGACAGGGAGGTGTTCGATTGCCGACACATCGGGCCGGGTCCGGCGGATTGTGTTGCTGCGGAGCGGTGACACGCCATAGAGTCGCCAATCGTCGGCATGGTGCCACGCTGACCTATCGATAAGTTTCCTGGTCACGTCCAAGGAGGTAAGACGACTTGTGAATGAGTCGACAATTACTCCCGGGGGTGTTCAACCAGGGATGCCTGCACGGGGCCAGAGCCCGAACGGGCTGGAGGCTGTCGGCTCCGTCGCTGTCCGCACCTTCGCCACCCACCAGCACATGACGACAGCCCCCCAGATGATGGACGGCCTAAACGTGAACGCCATGGCCGGCAACGAGAGTGGCCGAGAGACCGCCCACTTCGCCGACTTCGACGAGGTGCCCCAGGGGCACTTCTACGACCCCGACGCCGAGTACGAGCCCGATCCGGAGTACGCGGCCACCCTCGCGCCCGACGCTGCCCGCCAGCGCCGCGAGCGGATCGGCCCGACCGGTCGGCCCCTGCCCTACTTCCCGATCCCGGGCCCGCTGACCGATCACGGTCCCGCGAAGATCATCGCGATGTGCAACCAGAAGGGCGGCGTCGGCAAGACCACGTCGACCATCAACCTGGGTGCCGCACTCGCGGAGTACGGGCGCCGCGTCCTGCTCGTCGACTTCGACCCGCAGGGAGCCCTGTCGGTCGGGCTCGGCGTCAACCCGATGGAGCTCGACCTCACGGTCTACAACCTGCTCATGGAGCGGGGCATGTCGGCCGACGAGGTCCTGCTGAAGACCGCGGTCCCGAACATGGACCTGCTGCCCAGCAACATCGACCTGTCGGCTGCCGAGGTGCAGCTGGTGAGCGAGGTGGCCCGGGAGTCCACGCTGCAGCGCGCCCTGAAGCCGCTGATGGCGGACTACGACTACATCGTGATCGACTGTCAGCCCTCGCTGGGGCTGCTCACCGTGAACGCCCTGACGGCAGCCCACAAGGTGATAGTGCCGCTCGAGTGCGAATTCTTCGCGCTGCGAGGTGTGGCACTGCTCACCGAGACCATCGAGAAGGTCCAGGAGCGGCTCAACCCGGATCTGGAGCTCGACGGCATCCTCGCCACCATGTACGACTCCCGTACGGTGCACAGCCGCGAGGTCCTCGCGCGCGTCGTCGAGGCCTTCGACGATCACGTCTACCACACGGTCATCGGGCGCACGGTCCGTTTCCCGGAGACCACGGTCGCCGGTGAGCCCATCACCACGTACGCCTCCAACTCGGTCGGTGCCGCCGCCTATCGCCAGCTCGCCAGGGAGGTGCTCGCCCGGTGTCACGCCGAGTGAGTCTGCCCGGGGCCGACGAACTGTTCCGTACCACCGGGGGGATGGGGCTGCAGGCCACGTCCCCCGCGGAGCGGCGGCGCAAGGCGAACGGCGAGGCCCGGGTGCCCGGTCCGGCCGGGGAGAGCGATCCCGCGGCCGACGGATCCGGGGCGGGCGCGGTGGAGGCCGCAGCCGGCACCGCGGCCCCTTCGCGGGAGGAGCACTCCGCGGCCGACGCCGACGCGGGGGGATCGCGCAGCCGCGGCGGAGACGGTGACCGAGGTGCGGTGGCAGGGCAGTCGGGGCGCAGGCCTCAGCAGTCCGCGCCGTCCACGCAGTCGTCCGCGCAGGAGGCGGTTCCCGCCCCTGCCGTTCAGCAGCAGCGCAAGCGCGGAGGCGGGCGCGGGGCGAACCGGCGGCCCAGCGGCCGGGAGCGTCACGACGAGAAGATCACCGTCTATGTCTCGGCCGAGGAACTGATGGACCTCGAACACGCCCGTCTCGTGCTCCGCGGGGAGCACGGGCTCGCGGTCGACCGAGGGCGGATCGTCCGCGAGGCGGTCGCGGTGGTTCTCGCGGACCTGGAGTCGCGGGGCGACGCGAGCATCCTCGTACGGCGGTTGCGCGGCCGCTGACCGGCGGGGCGCCGGTAACCTGCCCGGAGTGCCGCCGCCGGCCGGGTCTCCGGCCTGCCCCGTACGGGCCACTGCCCGCCGCCCGTGTCCCGCTGCCCCTGGACCTTCATGCCGACGACCGACGAGCCCGCCCGTACCCCTCGCCGCCCCCTGGGCCGCGGCCCGGGCGGTCGGCCTGCGCCGGGGCCGGCGGCGGACGGGGGCATCGGCGGTGAATCCGCCACCCCGCCTCTTCCCGAGGCCGCGGAAGCGTCCCCGGAACCATCGGTGGCCGATGCGACAGCGTCCGCCGGGACAGCCGCCCCCGAGGTTCCCGTAACGCCCCCCGAGCCCGCCGTACCGACAACACCCGGCTCATCCCCCGAGCCCGTCGTACCGGCAGCAACCGCCGGCTCGCCTCCCGAGCCCGCCGACGACGGGCGGTTCACTGTTCGGCTGGCGAACTTCGAGGGGCCGTTCGATCTGCTTCTGCAGCTCATCTCCAAGCACAAGCTGGATGTGACCGAAGTCGCACTGTCCAAGGTCACCGACGAGTTCATGGCGCACATCCGCGCCATGGGGCCGGACTGGGATCTGGACCAGACCACCGAGTTCCTCGTCGTCGCCGCGACCCTGCTCGATCTGAAGGCCGCCCGGCTGCTGCCCGCCGCCGAGGTCGAGGACGAGGCGGATCTGGCGCTGCTCGAAGCGCGGGACCTGCTCTTTGCCCGGCTGCTCCAGTACCGCGCGTACAAACGCATCGCGGAGATCTTCAGCGACCGGCTGGAGTCGGAGGGGCGGCGCTTTCCGCGGACCGTGGGGCTGGAGCCGCACCATGCCGAGCTGCTGCCCGAGGTCGTCATCAGCATCGGGGCCGAGGGGTTCGCCAAGCTGGCCGTGAAGGCGATGCAGCCGAAGCCCAAGCCGCAGGTGTACGTCGACCACATCCACGCACCGCTGGTCAGCGTGCGGGAACAGGCCGAGATCGTGGTGGCGCGGCTGCGGGAGGCGGGGGAGATCAGTTTCCGCGTGCTCACCGAGGACGCCCAGGACACCCTCACCGTCGTCGCAAGGTTCCTCGCGCTGCTGGAGCTGTACCGGGAGAAGGCCGTCGCGCTCGACCAGGACGAGGCGCTGGGAGAGCTCCTGGTGCGCTGGGCCGGGGGAGAGGGGGCCGAGCCCGTCGTGACGGACGAGTTCGACACCGAGCTGCAGGACGTCTGTGAGGATGTGAAGGCATGAGTCAGCAGGACACCACCGGCTCCACCGTCGCGGATCTTGATCTCAAGCCCGCCCTGGAGGCCGTCCTCATGGTCGTCGACGAGCCCGCCACCGAGGAGCACCTCGCCAAGGTGCTGGAGCGGCCCCGCAGAGCCGTCGCCGACGCGCTGCGGGAGCTGGCCGACGAGTACACCGTGCAGCGTCGCGGTTTCGATCTGAGGCTGGTCGCGGGCGGCTGGCGCTTCTATACCCGCCCGGAGTACGCGGCGGCCGTCGAGGGCTTCGTCCTGGACGGCCAGCAGGCCCGTCTCACGCAGGCGGCCCTGGAGACCCTCGCGGTGGTCGCGTACCGCCAGCCGGTCAGCCGGTCGAGGGTCTCCGCGGTCCGCGGTGTGAACTGTGACGGGGTCATGCGGACCCTGCTGCAGAGGGGTCTCGTCGAGGAAGCGGGCGCGGAACCCGAAACAGGTGCGATCCTGTACAGGACGACGAACTACTTTCTGGAGCGGATGGGCCTGCGTGGCCTGGATGAGCTCCCGGAGCTCGCGCCCTTCCTTCCCGAGGCGGACGCGATCGAGGCTGAGACGCTAGAGGGTGTGCCGTCGTTCGATCCGGACGCACCGGACACCCCGGATACTCACGCAGACGACAAGACGGAATTTTGATGCGAAGCAGTGGCAGGAACAGCGGAAGCGGCAGCGGCAAGAGCGGCGGCAACCGGAATCCCCGGGGTGCCGGCGCCGGGCGCGACGGCAAGCAGGAGCAGCGTCCCCGCCGGCCCCGGCCCGAGGAGCGTCGCTACGACGTGGGCTCCACCGGGGAGAAGAGCGGCGAAGGACCCCGCAAGGGCCGCGGCGCGGCGGCCCGCGGCGGCGCCAAGGGCGGCCCGAAGCCCGCGCAGGCCGGCGGCGGCAGGAGCGGCGGCCCGCGTCGCCAGGGCGCCCCGTCCCGTCCGCGTGAGCTCGACGCCAAGATCGAGCAGCGCAACCGGGACAGGTACGCGGGCAAGCCCGATATCAAGACGCCCAAGACCCACCCGGGCGCCGAGCAGGAGGGCGAGCGGCTGCAGAAGGTCCTCGCCCGGGCAGGCATGGGCTCGCGCCGTGCGTGCGAGGAGCTGATCGAGCAGTCGCGTGTCGAGGTCAACGGCGAGATCGTCGTCGAGCAGGGCATGCGCGTCGATGTGCACAAGGACGAGATCAAGGTCGACGGTCTGACCGTCGCCGCCCAGTCGTACCTCTTCTTCGCGCTGAACAAGCCCGCCGGTGTCGTCTCCTCCATGGAGGACCCGGACGGCCGCCAGTGCCTCGGCGACTACGTCACCAACCGTGAGACGCGGCTCTTCCACGTCGGCCGGCTGGACACCGAGACCGAGGGCATCATCATGCTCACCAACCACGGCGAGCTGGCCCACCGGCTGACCCACCCCAAGTACGGGGTGAAGAAGACCTACCTGGCCGCCATCCAGGGACCGCTCCCGCGCGACCTGGGCAAGCGGCTCAAGGACGGCATCCAGCTGGAGGACGGGTACGCCCGCGCCGACCACTTCCGGGTCGTCGAGAACACCGGCAAGAACTACCTGGTCGAGGTGACCCTCCACGAGGGCCGCAAGCACATCGTCCGCCGGATGCTGGCCGAGGCCGGCTTCCCGGTCGAGCGGCTCGTACGGACGTCCTTCGGGCCGATCCCGCTGGGCGACCAGAAGTCCGGCTGGCTGCGCCGCCTCACCAACACCGAGGTGGGCATGCTGATGCGCGAGGTCGGTCTGTAACCCGGCTCCGTCCGCTCAAAGACCCGCGGCCGGTTCCTGCTTTCGATTTTCGAACAGGAATCGGCCGCGGGTCTTTTGCTGCGACCGTTCCGCCTTTATAGTCAGAGTGACTATTAAGGAGGCGGGAGTGAGTCTCGCGGATTTCCTCGATCCCCTGCAGCAACCTCTGGTGACGGTCCTTGACACCCCGGTCAGCTGGACCGAGGTGCTCGGCTTCGGCAGCGGAGCGCTGTGCGTCTGGCTCGTGGCCCGCCAGCACCTCGCCAACTGGCCGATCGGCATCGCCAACAACATCTTCTTCATCCTGCTGTTCGCCCAGTCCGGTCTGTACGCCGACGCCGGCCTCCAGATCGTCTTCATCGCCCTTGCCGCGTACGGCTGGTGGACCTGGACCCACGGGGGTGGACCGGGGACACCGGACCTGCCGGTGCGGCGCACCACGCGCACCGAATGGGTCTGGCTGCTCGCGGCAGGGGTGGTGGGGGCCTTCGCCCTCACCGTCCTGCTCGCCCACGCCACCGACTCGACCGTGCCCTTCTGGGACGCCCTGACGACCGCGCTGTCCCTGACGGCGACGTACGGGCAGTGCAGGAAGCTCGTCGAGTCGTGGTGGCTCTGGATCGCCGCCGATGTGGTGTACATCCCGCTGTACGCGTACAAGGAGCTCTATCTGACCTCCCTGCTGTACGTCGGCTTCCTGACGCTGTGCCTGATCGGCCTGCGCAACTGGCAGCGCGATCTCGCCGTGCAGCAACGGCAGCCCGTGGAGGTGGCGGCGGCACCCGGGTACGAGGTCGGCGTGGGCCGGGGGCGTGGGGGGTCGCTGTGAGTGGTCGGTTTCCACGGGGCAGCGGCGTGAAGCGCTTCGCGCACGGGCTCGTCCTCGGCAAGTTCTACCCGCCGCACGCCGGCCACCACCACCTCGTCCGCACCGCGCAGGACCGCTGCGAGCGGCTGACCGTCCTGGTCTGCGCCGCTTCCGTCGAGTCCGTACCGCTCGCCGACCGGGTGGCCTGGATGCGGGAGGTGCACCCGGACGTACGGGTCGTGGGCGCCGTCGACGACATCCGCATGGATCTCCACGACCCGGTGATCTGGGACGCACACATGGCCGTCTTCACCGGGGCCGTGCCCGAGCCGGTGGACGCCGTCTTCACCTCGGAGTCGTACGGGGACGAACTGGCCCGCCGGTTCGGTGCCGAGTCCGTCTGCGTCGACCCCGACCGCACGGTCTTCCCGGTCTCCGGCACCGCCGTCCGCAAGGACCCGGTCGGCTGCTGGGACTTCCTCGAACCGCCCGTACGGGCCGCGCTCACCCGCCGGATCGTCGTCCTCGGCGCCGAGTCCACCGGCACCACCACCATGGCTCGCGCCCTTGCCGACCACTACCGGCGGCGCGGCGGCGTCTGGGCGCAGACCCGTTACGTCGCCGAGTACGGGCGGGAGTTCAGCGAACAGAAGCTGGCCGCGCTGCGCACCCGGTGGCCCGGGGCCCAGTGGGAGGACGTCGCCTTCACCACCGACGACTTCCCGCGGATCGCCCAGGTGCAGAACGCCAAGGAGGAGGCGGCCGCGCGCACCGGGTCGCCGGTGCTCTTCTGCGACACCGACTCCTTCGCGACCACCGTCTGGCACGAGCGGTACATCGGCGGGCGCAACCCGCTCGTCGAGGAGACCGCCGACCGGGTCGCCCGCCATCTGTGGCTGCTCACCGACCATGAGGGCGTCGCCTTCGAGGACGACGGGCTGCGCGACGGCGAGGAGCTGCGGCCCTGGATGACCGACCGCTTCCGGGCCGAACTGACCCGCACCGGAAGGGAGTTCATCGAGCTCGCCGGAACCCACCAGGAACGCCTGGCCACCGCGGTCGCCGCCGTCGACACCCTGCTCGCCGCCGGCTGGAACTTCGCCGCACCCCTCCCGGAGCACCGATGAGCGCCGGTGTCCCCGCAGGCTACGACCCGTACGCCTTCGAACCCTTCGCGGTCACGGTCGACCTCGCCGTGTTCACGGTCCGTGGCACCCGGCTGCATGTCCTGCTCGTCGAAAGGGGCGAGGACCCGTACAAGGGCCACTGGGCGCTGCCCGGCGGCTTCGTCCTGCCTCGCGAGTCCGCCGAGGACGCCGCCCGCCGGGAGCTCGCCGAGGAGACCGGGCTGACCGAGGGCACCGTCTCGGCCCTCCACCTGGAACAGCTGCGCACCTACAGCGATCCGGACCGCGACCCGAGGATGCGGGTCGTCTCCGTCGCCTACACCGCACTCGTACCCGACCTGCCCGAACCGCACGGCGGCGGCGACGCGGCCAGTGCCCGGTGGTGGGACGCCGGAGCCCCCGGGTCCCTCGCCTTCGACCACGACCGCATCCTCGCCGATGCACACGACCGGATCGGCGCCAAACTCGAATACAGCTGTCTGGCCACCGCCTTCTGCCCGCCCGAATTCACCCTGGGGGAACTCCAGCAGGTGTACGAGACGGTCTGGGGCGTCGAGCTGGACCGGCCCAACTTCCGGCGCAAGGTCCTCACCACGCCCGGCTTCGTCCAGGCCGTGGAGGGATCGCCGCGCCGCACCGGCGGACGGGGGAAACCGGCCGCGCTCTACCGGGCGGGTGCCGCTACCGCCCTGCACCCTCCACTCCTGAGACCGGAAGGAAGAACCACGTGATCGTGACCAGGACCATCACCAAACAGGCCGCCACCGGCGCACTGACCGGGCTCGCGCTCGGCGATGCACTGGGCTTCCCGACCGAGTTCAACAACGTGCCGTCGATCCTCGCCAAGTGCGGGCCGTGGCGTCAGATGCGACTGCCGAAGCCGGCGATCGTCACCGACGACACCCAGATGACGCTGGCCCTGGGGCGGGGTATCCGTACTGCCATGGACCGCGGGCTGCTCACCCCGCTGCGGCTGGTCCGCCCGGTGCGCGAGGAGTTCGTCGACTGGTACCACTCGCCCGACAACAACCGCGCCCCCGGCCGCACCTGCATGACCGCCTGCCGCCTGCTCGACAGCGACCGGCTCTGGCAGGAGGCCAGCCAGACCGGTTCCAAGGGCTGCGGCGCCAATATGCGGGTCGCGCCGGTCGGGCTCGTGCCGGGGCTGAGCGAAGAACAGCGTTCCGGCGCCGCCCAGTTGCAGGCTGCCCTCACCCACGGCCACCCGACCGCCCTCGCCGCGTCCGACCTGATGGCCCGCGCGGTGTACCTGCTGGCGCAGGGTGCGGAGCCGATGGGCCTGATCGGGCAGCTGCGCAGTTACGCGTACGAGAACAGCAGCCGCTACCTCACGCGCTGGCTCGGCGACCTCTGGCGGTACGCGGGCGACTCCTCGCCGGAGCTGTACATCCAGCGCGGCTGGGACGAGTGCCTCACCGCCCTGGCCCGCGTCCAGGACGCCCTGCGCGACCCGTCCCCGGAGACCGATCCCTGCGAGACCACCGGCGACGGCTGGATCGCCGAGGAGGCCCTCGCCACGGCCCTGCACTGCTTCCTGCTCTTCCCCGAAGAACCCGTCACCGCGCTGCGTCGGGCCGCCTGCACCCGGGGCGACTCGGACTCCCTCGGCTGCCTGACCGGCGCGCTCGCCGGGGCGCATCTGGGGGCGGCGGCCTGGCCCAAGGAGTGGTCGGAACGGATCGAGTACCGGAGCGATCTGCTGTCGCTGGGGGCTCTCTGGGACGCTTGATCCATGAGTACGAAAACGACGCACCTGAGGGAGGCCGGGCTGCCGGTCACCGACTTCGGCCCGGTGCTCGCCGAAGAGCGCGACCCGCTGATGTTCGCCACGGTCTCCGGAGCGCATCTGTACGGGTTCCCGTCCAGGGACTCGGATGTGGACCTTCGGGGGGTCCATCTCCTGCCCACGGACGAACTCCTCGGGCTGCGCAAGCCCGAGGAGACCCGCTCGCGGATGTGGGACAGGGGCGGAGTCGAGATGGACCTGGTCACCCATGATCTGCGGAAGTTCGTCCGGCTGATGCTGAAGCCGAACGGCTATGTGCTGGAGCAGCTGCTCTCTCCGCTCGTTGTGCACACGAGTGAGTTGCACGCGGAACTGGTGGATCTGGCGCCCGATGTGCTGACCCGCAATCACGCGCACCACTACCGTGGGTTCGCCAACACCCAGTGGCGGCTCTTCGAGAAGACGGGTGAACTGAAGCCGCTGCTGTACACGTTCCGGGCGCTGCTCACCGGCATCCATCTGATGCGCAGCGGTGAGGTGCGGGCGCATCTGCCGACGCTCCTCGGGGAGGTGGCCGCTCCGGCGTACCTGCCCGAGCTGATCGCAGCGAAGGCCGAGGCCGAGCACAGAGGAGCAGAGGATGCGGACGGCGCGGCGGTGTGCCGGGACGTCGGGATGCTGCACGGGGTGCTTGACGAGGCGCAGGCGGAATCCAGGCTTCCCGAGGTGGCCGGCGGGTTCGACGGGCTGCACGATCTCGTGGTGCGTGCGCGGTTGACGGGGTGGGCGTCGTCGCCCTCAATCGCCGGACGGGCTTGAATGTCCGCTCGTCCGCGGGGTGTGCCCACCGGCGGGGGCGGGGCCGTTCACCCCTGGTCGGGCCGCAGCGCGGACGACCGGCGGGTGCGGATCAGGAAGTCCTCCACGCGAGCCCGGTCCGGCTGTGGGGGGAGCGGGGAGCACTCGGCCGCCTCGTCGTTCTCCTCGGCCAGGCGGGTCATGCGGCGTACGACCTCCGGCCATGACACCTCGCCGCGCTTCACCGCCAGCAGCTCCTCCCTGGCCGGCCCCACCTCGATCACGAGCTCGCCCGTGCGCAGCAGATCCCGGCCGCTGGTCAGCAGCCGCAGCAGATGCATGGCGTGCTTCCAGCGCGGCGCCCCGTACTGCCGTACGTCCGCCTCCAGCTTCCTGTGCTGGCCCAACGCGTAACGGACGAAGGTCTGATGGACCATTCGGGACAGGAACGCCCCACGCAGGGAAAGGAGTTCACGGCCCACGGCGTCGACGTTTTCCACCAGCGGCGAGTGCAGGCACTCCAGCACATTGGGGTTGGCGCGCAGGGCCAGCTCGCAGAAGCGTTCCAGCTCCCAGGAGAACTGCTCCTGTGCCGGGCCCTCGACATGCGTCGGTGGCTTGTCGAACCGCCAGAACAGCGGGGTCGGCGCGAGGAAGACGCCGCGCCGGTCGGTGTCGCTGCCGTCCGTGGCGAGCCCGAAGGCGCGTGAGCCCATCACACAGGAGTAGACCGTGTGGTCGCGTACGAGAGCCTCGGGGTCAGGGGTGATCATGCCGGCGAGCGTACGTGGGTGAAAACGTGTTGCGCCGGAAGATCCCCGGTGTCACGATCACCACCATGACGATGATCGGAAAGGCTCGCCGCGCCGCCCTCCGGTGAGCGCGATGACGACACCTCCGTACCCCAGAGAAGAAGCAACCGCCCTGTACACCAGGTTCGAACGCCTGCCGTACCCGGCCCGTATGCGGGCCATCGCCGAACACACCCGCTCCCTGGACGACACCACCTACCGCGCCGCGCACACGGCCCTGGACGCCGGGAACCCCGATGAACGCCGGCTGGCGCTGTTCCTGGCCGTCGTCCGCCGCGACCTCGACGCCGTCTCCCGGGCGCTCGACGATCCGCTGCTCAGACCGCGCGCCCTGGCCGCCGCGATCAGGCTTCCGGTCGACGAAAAGACCCTGGAAGAACTGGCGTCGGGTGATCTGAGGTGCGTACGCCATCACACGTACCGGATCCTCCGCCTGTCCCGCCGGACCGTGCTTGCCGACCGACTGCTCCCACAGGTCCACGAACGACACGGCGACGAGGACACGGCCCGGCTGCTCCCCGCCTGTACGCCCGAGGCGGCCGAGCAGTGGCTGCCGAGGCTGGTCCAGGTGCCGCTCGGGGTTCTGCACGCCCTCGCCCGTACCGCACCGGCCGCACTCGCCACCCATCTCGCCGACCGGTTGCCCGCGGGGAGCGCCGACCGGTCCGAACCCAGGGGCCTGCGCGGACGCAGCCGGTACCTCGTGACCCGCCTCAGCGCCCGCGATCCGGCAGCCGGGATGCTGCTGCTCGACCGGGCCCCGCATCTGGTAACCGGCACAGCGACGGCCACACTGCTGCGCGACCCCGCCGCCGTACTGGCCTCGCTGCGGCGTACCGGCACCGAACGCCTGCCCCTGGCTCCGGAACCCTTGCCGCGGCGGGTGCTGAGCGCCCTCGCGGCCTGCAGGCAGGAGGACATCGCCCTGCTCACGAGTGTCCTGCGCGTCGAATCCCCAAGGGAACTGAGGCCCTTGAGGACGCACGTGGCGCCGGAGCCGCTGCTCGCCCTGTTGCCACCGGCCCGGCGGCGGCGAGTGGTCGAATCGCGGTCGGCCGACGGCCTCACCGACTGGCGGGGCGAACTCGGCGGCGTCGCCTCCCTCGCCCCTGCCGACCGGGCAGAGATCGCCACACGCTGGCTGAACGGACGGGCCGGGCGCCGGACGTACCCCCGCAGCTTCATCGCGGCACTGCTCCCGCTGCCCGAGGGCGAGCCGCGCCTGCGGGAACTCGCCTGTGCGCACCGCCCGTTCGAACGGGCTGCCGCCTGGCCCGCATTGCTGGAATGCGCCGCACGGCACGGCGATCCAAAGGAGTACGCACGCGTCCTCACGTCCTGCCAACGGGCCTGGCACGACCAGGAGGAGGTGCGCCGCGCGACCCTGGCCGCGGCCGGCACCGTCCCGGATTCCTTGCTGGACGCGGCACCGTACGCGGCTCTGCGGGACGCCGCGATGACCACGGTGCAGTCCCGCGACTCGACCCGGGCCTCGCTCGTGGCCGCCGAGTACTGGCTGCGGCGCACGGCGGTGAGCGCAGCCCGCCACGGTGACCTGGACCGAGCCGCCTCGGTCGTCGGGCTGTTGATCCAGGTCCTTGCCGACCCGCGCGGCTCCGGAAGCGTCCGGCCGTTGCCGCTCGGCAGGGAAGCGGCCGTCGGAGTGTGGGAGCTCGGCAGCCCGTGGTCCGCGGGACGGCTCGTGCCGTTCGGCGCCCTGTTCGTACGTCATCTCCCGCACATTCCCGCCCTGGACGCGGCGATCGGCCGGGCGGCAGCACTGGGCCTGTCGGGTGGAGGACAGGCCCGGCGGGCGGCCGAACTGTGGCTGGCCGATCCGGTCACCCGGGAACAACGCTGCGCCGAACTCCTGGCCGCCAACCCCCTGTCGGTCGTCGTGCCGGTCGTCTGGCGCACGATCGCCCGCCGCCGTACCGATCTGCTCGACACGGTCCTGGGTTCCGGACTGCCGCCGCACTGGGCACCGCGGATGCGGCGGAGCGTCCTCGGGCGCTGGTTGCCGCGTCAGCGTGCCGCACTCGACGCGCAGCTGTCGCGTATCGCCGCCGACGAAGAGGTGCCGCTGCTGGAACGGACCGACGCCACTGCCCTGCTGGGGGAGACGGGCAGCCTGCGCCTGCTGGCCGGGACGGCACCGCAGCCCGTTGCCGCGGCTGCCCTCACCGCGCTGGGTGAGCGCGCCGCCGACAGCGGCGGAGTGCCGGCCCATCCCGAGACCCTGGACTTCCTGCTCGGACACGCCGGGACCGGCGGGGTACGGGGGCGGGCCGCGATGACCGGTGTGCGGGCCATGCTCGACACGGTGCCGGACGACGAGGCCATTGCGCGGTTCAGCCGGGTCGTCATGGATGTCACCGGGGCCGTCGGCAGCCGGAAGGCGGCCGTGCGCGGGCTGTCCGCGCTGTCCTCGCCGACGGCCTTCGCGGCCGTGCTGGCCGGATGGGACGCACCCGGTCAGCATCGTGACGTCCACGCCACGATGGTCGGGGTGCTCGCGACCCGCATGGACGTCGCCGCTGTCGCGGAGCGGTTCACGGCGCAACTGCACCATGCGGCGGTACGTGAACGGGTGATGGCGGCGCGGCCCGACCGGCCGTCGGCCGCCGACGCCCTTCGCCGGTTCCTCGCGTACACGGTGGCGACGGGGGAGAAGGCGTCCGCGACGGCCGCCGCCCACGCGCTCCTCGGCACGGAGGCCACCGCCCCTGTCGGAGAAGTCGTCGCCGCCACCGTGACCGACAGCGGCCGTCCGCGCGGGGTCCGCGACGAGGCGGCGCGCCTGCTGTGCCAGTGGGCGACCACCGAGGAGGGGCGGTCGGGGCTGAAGGGCGCGCTCGATGCGGTGGTGAGCCAGGTCCGTTCCGTGGACGAGGGGGAGCGGCGGGATGCGCTGCTGGTCCTCGACTCGCTGAAGCGGGGGTACGGGTCGCGCCCGGTCGCCGCCCTGGACGCCGTTACCGAGGCTCTCCGGGCGGCGGGGCTTGTCCATGCGGCGTCCGGGGTGGCGCTGTCGGCGGCCCTGTCGTCACTGACGGATCCGGACGAGTGGATGGTCGAGCGGTGGGACCGGTGGCTGGCCCTCGCGGGGGAGCGGCCGGGCCCGCTCGACGCCATCCGGTACGAGTGGCGGGGGCCGCGGCCGGTGCTGCCGATCGCGGCGATCGGCACGGTGGTGGCCGCACTGCGGGCGCGGGGGTCGGCCGTTGCGGGGCTGGCCGCGGTGGAGCTGGTGGTCCGGGCGGGCGACAACACCCGGTGGGCGGATCCCTGGCCGGACCGGCTGGCAGCGCTGCGGGACAGCGAGCATCCGGATGTCGCGGAGGCAGCGCTTCTGGCCGATGTTCGCCGGGCCGGTCCGGCGACCGCTGTGTGACGGCGGAACCGCCCCGCTCAAGTGGCAGAAGCCCGGGTTCTGATCGACATTGTCGATAAATCATCCCCTCCAGAAAGGCAGAACCATGGCGGGAAACGACCTCGGCAGCCTGCTGGGCAGTCTGCTGGGCGGTGGCGGCCAGGGCGGCGCTCCCGGCGGCGCCGGGAACATCCTCGGCGCGCTGCTGGGCGCACTGGGTAACGGTCAAAGCGGTACGGGCGGTGGTGGCAACGGGCTTGAAGGTCTGATCGGAATGCTCACCAGGTCCGGCCTCGTCGACCAGGCGCAGTCCTGGGTCGGCACCGGTGAGAACCAGGCGGTCAGCGGCGCCCAGATCGCCGAGGCGCTGCCGGACGAGACCCTGCAGAAGGTCGCCCAGGAGACCGGGGTCTCCACGCAACAGGCGGCCGACGAGATCGCCCGCTCGCTGCCGACGGCGGTCGACAGACTGACCCCGTCGGGAGAGGTCCCGGAGGGCCGCTCGATCGAGGACCTGGTCCGGGAACAGCAGCTCTGAGACCGGGGCGGCCGCAAGGGCCGTTCACCGTGCAGGAAGAAGTGTTCCTCCGGAACACCCCGCGCGGCCGGAGGCCTTCGCCACCGGGCGGAGCCCTCCGGCCGACGCGCTCTGCCAGGTGCGTGCCACCGCCCCGTCTCACTGGGAGAGCACCCCGGCCGCCCGCCGCGCCGCCCCTCTAGGCTGATCGTGCAGAAAGATCACGCAGGCGGACAGCAGGCGCGACACGTACGAAAGAGCGAGGAGCACGACGTGGCGGTACGAGCGGTCCGTGGAGCCGTCCAGCTGGATCAGGACGAGGCCGGACACATGGACGAGCGGGTCAGCGCCCTGCTCACCGCCGTCCTGGAGCGCAACAACCTCGTCGCGGACGACCTGATCAGCATCTGGTTCACGGCCACCCCCGATCTGCACAGCGACTTCCCGGCCGCCGCGGCACGTGGGATCGGTATCGTCGACGTACCGCTGATCTGCGCCCAGGAACTGGACATCGTGGGGGCCATGCCCCGCGTGGTGCGCATCCTCGCGCACGTCGAGACGTACCTTCCCAAGTCCGAGATCGCGCACGTGTACCTCGGTGCCACCGCCGCCCTCCGCAAGGACATCGCCCAGTGAGAACCGCCCTCGTCATCGGAACGGGCCTCGTCGGCACTTCCGCAGCCCTCGCCCTGGCCGGGCGCGGCATCCATGTACACCTCGTCGACCACGACCCCGAATCGGCCCGCACCGCGGCCGCGCTCGGCGCCGGTACGGACGAGGCGCCCGAGGGCCGCGTCGACCTGGCGATCATCGCCGTGCCGCCCGCCCACGTGGCCTCGGTGCTGGCCACCGCCATGCGGGACGGCGTGGCACGCGGCTACCTCGACGTCGCCAGTGTCAAGGGCGGCCCGCGCCGCGAGCTGGAGGCCCGCGGCGTCGACCTCACGCCGTACATCGGTACACACCCCATGGCGGGCAAGGAGCGATCGGGCCCCCTCGCCGCCACCGCGGACCTCTTCGAGGGCCGCCCCTGGGTACTCACCCCGACCCGTGACACCGACACCGAGGTCCTCAACCTCGCCCTGGAACTGGTCGCGCTCTGCCGCGCCGTACCGGTCGTCATGGACGCCGACGCGCACGACCGGGCCGTCGCCCTGGTCTCCCACACCCCGCAGCTGATCTCGTCCATGGTCGCCGCCCGCCTGGAGGAGGCCGACGAGACCGCCGTACGCCTCTGCGGTCAGGGCATCAGGGACGTCACCCGGATCGCCGCCTCCGACCCCCGGATGTGGGTGGAGATCCTCTCCGCCAACCCCGGCCCGGTCGCCGACGTGCTGGCCGGGGTCGCCGCCGACCTTGACGAGACGGTACGGGCGCTGCGCGGTCTGCAGTCCGGTGACGACGACAAGCGCCGCGAAGGCACCGAAGGCATCGAGGACGTACTGCGCCGCGGCAACGCGGGCCGGGTCCGGGTGCCCGGCAAGCACGGGACGGCCCCCGCCTCCTACGAGATCGTGTCCGTGCTCATCAGCGACCGGCCGGGCGAACTGGCCGGGATCTTCGCCGATGCCGGCCGGGCCGGGGTCAACGTCGAGGATGTCCGCATCGAGCACGCCACCGGGCAGCAGGCGGGCCTGGTCCAGCTGATGGTCGAGCCGAGCGCGGCCCCCGAACTGAGCGCGGCACTGCGCGACCGGGGCTGGTCGCTGCGCCAGTAGGCCCGGGGCGGCGGGCCCGGGAGGCGGTTGTCCACAGGGGTGGAGAGGACCGCTCCGACACTCGGTAACCTTGTGCGGGGCGGGTTCGCGCGCCCCCGTCCCGCCCACCCCGTGTACCAGGAAGGTGTCCACCACCGTGGAAACCGCAAGCGCCGCCGCCCGGCAGGCCCCGGCCGCAGTGATCGTCGCCATCGACGGGCCCTCCGGCACCGGCAAGTCGAGCACGTCCAAGGCCGTCGCCGCCCAGCTCGGCCTGAGCTACCTGGACACCGGCGCCCAGTACCGGGCGATCACCTGGTGGATGCTGAACAACGGCATCGACGTGCAGGACGCGATGGAGGTGGCGACCGCCGCTGCCAAGCCGGTCATCGTCTCCGGCACGGACCCGGCCGCCCCGACGATCACCGTCGACGGCGAGGACGCCTCGGGGCCGATCCGCACGCAGGAGGTCACCTCCCGGGTCAGCGCGGTCAGCGCGGTCCCCGAGGTGCGTGCGCGGATCACCGAGCTGCAGCGTTCCATCGCCGCCGCCGCCGAAGGCGGCATAGTGGTCGAGGGCCGCGACATCGGCACCACGGTGCTGCCCGACGCCGACCTGAAGATCTTCCTCACCGCATCGCCGGAGGCGCGCGCCGCCCGCCGCAGCGGAGAGGTCAAGGGCTCCGATCTCGTCGCCACCAAGGAGGCGCTGATCAAGCGGGACGCGGCCGACTCCGGCCGCAAGACCTCCCCGCTGGCCAAGGCGGACGACGCCGTCGAGGTGGACACCACCGAGCTGACCCTCCCGCAGGTCATCGAGTGCGTCGTCACCCTCGTCGAGGAGAAGCGGGCCGCGAAGTGACCCAAGCCACGGGCTCGCCCACGCTGCGCGGCGCAGCGGTCGGGCGCGGGATCGGCATCGGGCTGATGTACGGGCTGTGGAAGCCCCGCGTCCTCGGTGCGTGGCGGGTTCCCGCCTCCGGACCCGTCATACTCGCGGTGAACCACTCACACAACATCGACGGTCCGATGCTGATGGGCACCGCGCCCCGGCCCGTCCACTTCCTGATCAAGAAAGAGGCGTTCGTCGGCCCCCTCGACCCGTTCCTGCGCGGAATCGGTCAGCTGAAGGTGGACCGCACGACCGCCGACCGCACCGCCATCACCCACGCCCTCGGCGTGCTGGAGAACGGCGGGGTGCTCGGGATCTTCCCAGAGGGCACCAGGGGCGAGGGCGACTTCGCCTCCCTGCGTGCCGGGCTCGCATACTTCGCGGTACGCAGCGGGGCGCCGATCGTGCCCGTGGCCGTACTGGGAAGCACCGAGCGCAGCGGACGGTTGATATCGGCACTGCCGCCGTTGCGCAGCCGGGTCGACGTCGTCTTCGGTGACGCTTTTGACGCGGGTGACGGGAGCGGGCGGCGGACGCGTAAGGCGCTGGACGAGGCGACGGTACGGATCCAGGGGCGGCTGACCGCCCACCTGGACGAGGCCGGGCGTTTCACCGGGCGCTAGGTAAGACTTGAGTAGTGGGCCGCATGGTCGTGGCCCATCGATGATGATGCAAAGAGGAACGGACTTCATGAACGACCAGATTCACTCCGACGGCTCGGACCACGAGCACGGAGCGCTTGGCGACGCCGAGTACGCGGAGTTCATGGAGCTCGCAGCGGAGGAGGGCTTCGACGCCGAAGAGGTCGAGGGCGCGATCGGCGAGGCCGGTCACGGACCGCTTCCCGTGCTGGCCGTCGTCGGCCGCCCCAATGTCGGCAAGTCGACACTGGTGAACCGGATCATCGGCCGCCGTGAAGCGGTCGTCGAGGACAAGCCCGGCGTCACCCGTGACCGTGTCACCTACGAGGCCGAGTGGGCGGGCCGCCGTTTCAAGGTCGTCGACACCGGCGGCTGGGAGCAGGACGTGCTGGGCATCGACGCCTCCGTCGCCGCCCAGGCCGAGTACGCGATCGAGGCCGCCGACGCGGTCGTCTTCGTGGTCGACTCGACCGTCGGCGCGACCGACACCGACGAAGCCGTCGTCAAGCTGCTGCGCCGGGCCGGCAAGCCCGTCGTGCTGTGCGCCAACAAGGTCGACGGACAGAGCGGCGAGGCGGACGCCACCGCGCTCTGGTCGCTGGGCCTCGGCGAGCCGCACCCGGTCTCCTCGCTGCACGGCCGCGGCACCGGCGACCTGCTCGACGCCGTACTCGAAGCACTTCCCGAGGCCCCCGCGCAGCGCTTCGGCACCGCGATCGGCGGACCGCGCCGGATCGCCCTCATCGGCCGCCCCAACGTCGGCAAGTCCTCGCTCCTGAACAAGGTGGCGAAGGAGGACCGCGTCGTCGTCAACGAGCTGGCGGGCACCACCCGTGACCCGGTCGACGAGCTGATCGAGCTCGGCGGCATCACGTGGAAGTTCATCGACACGGCCGGTATCCGCCGCCGCGTCCACCTCCAGGAGGGCGCGGACTACTACGCCTCGCTGCGCACCGCCGCCGCCGTGGAGAAGGCCGAGGTCGCCGTCGTCCTGATCGACGCCAGCGAGTCCGTCAGCGTCCAGGACCAGCGCATCATCACCATGGCCGTGGAGGCCGGGCGCGCCCTGGTGATCGCGTACAACAAGTGGGACACCCTCGACGAGGAGCGGCGCTACTACCTGGAGCGCGAGATCGAGACGGAGCTCGCGCAGATCGCGTGGGCCCCGCGGGTCAACGTCTCCGCCGTCACCGGCAGGCACATGGAGAAGCTGGTTCCGGCGATCGAGACCGCCCTCGCCGGCTGGGAGACCCGCGTCCCCACCGGCCGGCTGAACGCCTTCCTCGGTGAGATCGTCGCCTCCCACCCGCACCCCGTCCGCGGCGGCAAGCAGCCCCGCATCCTCTTCGGCACCCAGGCGGGCACCAAGCCGCCGCGCTTCGTGCTGTTCTCCTCGGGCTTCCTGGAGCACGGCTACCGGCGCTTCGTCGAGCGCCGGCTGCGTGAGGAGTTCGGCTTCGAAGGCACCCCGATCCACATCTCGGTGCGGGTCCGCGAGAAGCGCGGCCGCAACAAGTAGTACGCAAGACCCCATGGCGAAGCCCCGGACCCTTTCGCATACGAATGGGTCCGGGGCTCCGTCGTACGGTCAGGCCCCTCGCGATCCCGATCCCGGGGGCAGCGCCGCAGGCTGGGCCCGCCCGGAGTGCCGGCCCACCCGCTGCCAGGAACCGAGGCCGCCGGTGTGCGTGCTCGGGCCGCTGCCGTGTCCGGTGGCCCCGCTGGGTACGGAGAGACCGCTGGAGAGCCCCGTGGAGAGACCGGAGTGGCTGCTGAGCGGGATGCGGCTGCCGAAGGGCCCGGTGCCGAAGGCCATGAAGCCGAGATGCTCCTCGCCACTACGATCACCCGGCAGCGCCCGGAACGACCGGCGGTACTCGGAGTACAGCGCGTCGTAGATCGGTGTGTGGGACTGACCGCCCGATGGCTCCTGCGAGGGGCGCATGGCAGGGATCGGGCTCGGGCGCTGGTGGGAGGAGTCGTATGGGTGCACGTATGTGCCAACGACCCCGCTGTCCGTCGGATGCGGGCCCGGCGGAGAAATAGCTGTTCGCCGCAGGTGCGAGGAGCCGACGGCCATGATCAGGTTCCGGCCAGCGGCATTGCCGCGGCGACCAGGAGCCCGCCGGCGGCGGCCCTGTCCAGAGCGTCGCGCAGCAGGTCCTCGCGGGGCTGCTGGCCGATCGCCCCCGCCGGGGCGGCGAAGACGAGCACGGTCTGCGACTTGTTGGCCGCGGTCCGCCAGCCCTCGGTGACCTGGAGCGGCGCATGCGCCTGCCACCAGGCGACCGGGGCGCCGCCGCCGGTGCCGGGCTGGAGCACGGCGTGCAGCTGGCCCATGGCGAGCAGGATCGACCAGCCGTGCAGCACCGCGGGCATCTGGTCCATCCGGTGGACCGGGTGGAAGCCCTGCTCCAGCAGCAGCTGGAGGAATTCGTCGCCCCGGCTGCCGTCCGTGCCCGGGCGGGCGATCGCGCCGGTCGGCTCGACGACGAGGGCCGGGTGGAGCTCGTCGTCGATCAGGACGAGGCCGCTGGTGATCCCGAGGACGGCCTGTTCGGGGCTGAGCCCCTCCGGGGACTCGGGGCTGAGGCCCTCCGGGTATTCAGGGTGCTCCGCTTCGTTGCCGGTGATGCTGCGTACGGCGCCCTGCAGTTGCTCCTCGGCGACCTGGACGACCTGCGAGGGGATGCACGTCGCGTGGGCGAAGGCGAGGACAGCGGTTTCGTCACCGACGAAGAGCACCGTGCTGGTGCGTTCCTGTTCGGAGTCGCCGGGGGTGCGGCAGGAGGTGCAGTCGTAACTGCCTGGGGTGTTGTCGCCGACGAGCAGCCGGTCGGCTTCGGCGTCGCCGATCTCGGCGCGTACGTCCTCGCTGACGTCGAGCATGCGCGGCACGGGTGGCTCCTCGAACTCGGTGCGTGCGCCGGGCGGTTCCCGGCTCATGCAGAAGACAACGGGCGATCTGCGGCCGGGGTCACGCGAGAAAGGGAACGTAATCGAACCATCCGGCGCAGAGGGTGAATCTCAGGATTCGAGAGGCCGGTTGCGACCTGTTTCTCCTGATCGGTCATACGGCGATGTGGTCGACTCGGCCATGGACCGGTTCACCGATACATCGACAAATCAGGAAAACGGGTGAGCATGAGAGTGGCTGAAACTGGTCGATGCCCGGAGTGAACCACCGGCCCCTCTGCGCCGTCATGGCAAGTGCTGTCCCCCACCGATCAGCCGAACCAGGAGATATGGCGTTTCATGCACATTTCTTTCCTGCTCCACAACGCCTACGGGGTCGGGGGCACGATCCGTACGACGTTCAATCTCGCCGGGGCGCTGGCCGGGCACCACGACATCGAGATCGTGTCGGTCTTCCGGCACCGCGACGTCCCCGCGCTGGACGCCCCCGAAGGCGTGCGCATGAGCCATCTCGTCGACCTGCGGAAGAAGAGCCCCTCCTACGACGGCGACGCGGCCGAACACGCCCGTCCGGCAACCGTGTTCCCGCGCGGTGACAGCAGGTACCGCCAGTACAGCAGGCTGACCGACGCGCGGGTGGCGGACCATCTGCGTTCCCTGGACGCGGATGTCGTGGTCGGAACCCGGCCGGGGCTCAATGTGCAGATCAGCAGGCAGGCCCGGCGCGGTCCGGTCCGGATCGGGCAGGAGCACCTCACCCTCGACAGCCACAGCTACCGGCTGCGCCGCGAGATCGGGCATCGCTACGCCCTGCTCGACGCGGTCACCACCGTCACCGAGGCCGACGCCCGCGCCTACCGGACCGGGCTCAAGCTGCCCGGCGTACGGATCGAGGCCATTCCCAACAGCGTGCCCGAGCCGGGGATCGCGCCCGCCGACGGCGACAGCAAGTGGGTGATCGCCGCAGGCCGGCTGCACAAGATCAAGCGGTACGACCTGCTCGTCAGGGCGTTCGCCGACGTGGTCGCCGTCCGTCCGGACTGGCGGCTGCGCATCTACGGCGGCGGCGACGCGACCGGGAACGAGCGCCAGACGCTGCTCGCACTCATCGGTGAACTCGGCCTGCACAACCATGTGTTCCTGATGGGGCCGGTCAACCCGCTGGAGGCCGAGTGGCCCAAGGGGGCGATCGCCGCAGTCACTTCGGACCGCGAGTCCTTCGGCATGACCATCGTCGAGGCGATGCGCTGCGGCCTGCCGGTCGTGGCCACCGACTGCCCGCACGGCCCCCGCGAGATCATCGAGGACGGCACCGACGGACGGCTGGTGCCGGTCGGTGACACGGCGGCGGTGGCGGACGCCCTGCTCGGTCTGATCGGCGACGACGAAGCGCGGCACCGTTCGGGTCGCGCCGCGCTGGCCGCGTCGCAGCGCTTCGACCCGTCACGGATCGCCGAACGTCATGAGCGGCTCTTCACCGAACTCGCCTCCCGAGCCCCGCGCGACCGTTCGCACGGCGCTCTGCGCACCACACTGCACCGAGCCCGCGGCACCGTGCTGGACGGGGCGTACGCCCTGCGCTACAAGGCCGCCGATGTCATCCGCAAGGGGAAGCCCGCATGACCGTCTCCGCAGAGCGACAGACGCCACGAGCCGACTGCACCGCAGGCCCCGACGGCGGGATCACCTTCGAGCTCGACCTCCGTCGCCGCGAGGCCGGGGAGACGCCCGAACTGATTCTGCGGCTGCGCGGGGCCAAAGGCGCGGGTGGCGACGGCGACACCGTACGGCTGCCCCTGAGCCCGCTCGGTGGGGGACGGCTGCGAGCGGTGCTGCCGGGCACCGTGGCGCCTGCCGAAGGCCGCTGGGACGTCTATGTGCGTGAGCCGGGCGCGGACGACGACGGAGCGGAGGCCGTCGAGCCCGGAATCAGGGATGTGCGGCTCCTCATGGACCGCACACCGGAGACCGGGCGGATCGCGGTACGTATCCCGTACCCGACCGTCGACGGCCGGCTCGCCGTGCGCTGCTGGGTCCGCTCGCCGCACGCCGAGGCCGGGCCGGTCACCTTCGACGGGGGCGGGATGACCGTCGAGGGCACGCTGTACGGGACCCGCCTCGGCGACGGCGCCCGCGTCGAGGCGCGACTGGCCGGCGCCCCCGACCGGGTCTGCCGGGTGCCGGTGGCCGGGAAGGAAGGCACGTTCTCCTTCACGCTTCCGCTCGACCGGCTGGGCACCGGGCCGGTCACCGAGCAGCAGCTGTGGACGCTCTGGCTGCTCCCCGGGACGGGCGCCGGGGAGCCGGCCGACGGCGTACGGATCTCCCGCATCCTCGATGACGTCTGGGACCGCAAGAACAGCTTCGTCTACCCGGGCCGCAGCGCAGGGGAGGGCGTCCGCGCCATCCCCTGCTACTCGGCCGACAACGATCTCTGCGTACGGCTCGTACCGGATCCGGCGCAGGCCCGGTAGACCGTCGGCAGCCGGTTGCGGACGCAGGCTGTCCGCAACCCCTGGCAGACTCGCCCCATGTTGGAGACCTCGGCACGACTGCTGCGCCTGCTCTCTCTGCTCCAGGCGCACCGGGACTGGTCGGGCGCCGATCTCGCCGAACGGCTCGGGGTCACCCCGCGGACCGTCCGCCGTGACGTCGACAAGCTGCGCGAACTGGGCTACCCGGTCAATGCCAGCCCCGGTACCGGCGGCGGATACCAGCTCGGCGCCGGTGCCCAGCTGCCGCCGCTGCTCCTCGACGACGAGGAGGCCGTCGCCGTCGCCGTCGGGCTGCGCACTGCGGCGGGCAATGGCGTCGAGGGCATCGGCGAGACCTCTGTACGCGCCCTGGCCAAGCTCGAACAAGTGCTGCCGAACCGGCTCCGGCGCCGGGTGAACGCGCTGAACACCTTCACCGTGCCGCTGCTCCGTGGACCCGGCGCGTCCACCGCCGATCCGGGTGTCCTCACCGAACTGGCCGGAGCCTGCCGGGACAGCGAGCGGCTGTGCTTCGAGTACCGGGACCACTCCGGCTCCGTATCGCGCCGGACCGTCGAACCGCACCGGCTGGTGTGCACCGAGCGCCGCTGGTATCTCGTCGCCTGGGACCTGGACCGCGCGGACTGGCGCACGTTCCGCGCGGACCGGATCACGCCCACGCCGCCGCACGGCCCGAGATTCGTCCCCCGCGACGCACCGGCCGAGGATCTGGCCGCCTATGTCGCAAAGGGAATCTCGACCACCGTGTACGCGACGCACGCGGTGATCCGGCTGAAGGTGGGGATCGAGCGCGCGGCCGAACGGATCTCGCCGTCCTCAGGGGTGCTGGAGGCGGAAGGAGCCGACAGCTGCCTGCTGCGCGCCGGGGCGGCGAGTCTCGATGTGCTGGTCATCCACGTCATGCTGCTGGGGATCGACTTCGAGGTCGTCGAACCGCCGGAGCTCAATGACGCGATCAGGGCGGCCAGGGACCGGCTGTCCCGGGCCCTGGACTGAGCGCTTCCACCGGCGCGCCCATACAAGGACGGTTCGGGTTGTCCGCTATACGGGCGGCAGCGGGCGGCTGCCCAGGCCCGTGGTACGGATTTTGTGACCAAAAGATAAGGCTGCCATAAGGAAGCGTGAATTCCCGGTGGCATGCTCATTTACGCAGGCTATTCAACCCGGGAATTCCGGCTGTTCGATACGGAATATTCTGCTTTGTTTTCGGGCCTTTCGTGTGATCGTTTCCCGGCCTGTGTGATTACTGTGTGTCCGGTCGCGGGCCGCGTGCTCGGGTGGCGTGATTCGAGCGGCACGCGTGTCGTGATCCTGTGACACAAGCGTGACCGCCGAGGGACGCGAGGATGCCGTGCGGTGGTCGGCGCCCCGGCTTCCGTCGTGGTCCGCGGCCGCCTACGGTGAGAGGTATGGCACCCATACCGACCCCTTCCGCCCAGCCGGACGACACACCCGGTGCGTACGTCGGCCTCCTCGTCGACGCGGCCGAGCAGCGGGCCCGCAGGCATGGCTGGAGCACCGTCAGATCCCTGCCGCCGGGCGCGATCATCACCATGGAGTTCCGGAGCGGACGGATCAACTTCGAGGTCGCCGATGCCGTCGTCACCCGCTGCTGGGTGGGCTGAGGCTCCCTGCGTCCCGGGCTCCGGGCCCGGACATGAGTGAAGGCCCCGACCGAAGTCGGGGCCTTCACCGTGCGGGGGAGCGGCTGTGCGTACCGGCCCCGCTGCTCCTGGGGTGTTCAGCCGCCGGGCATCGGGCGGGCGGGGGTGGTGCCGCCGCGCGGCGTACGGTCCCCGTGCGGCGGGCGGCGGCTGCCGGCCGGGGTGACCGGAGTCCGCTCCGAGCGCACCAGATGCGACGGGGGCGCCGGGTGAGCACGCGAGCGGGCGCCCGTGACCGTGCCCGTTGCGGTCGCCGTGTGTCCTCCCGCGGCGACCGGCTCCAGCACCGGGCTCTCCGTCACGGCGTCGCCACCGTCCGGTTGCGGGAGCGGTACGGTCCGGGGTCCTCCGGCCGCGACGGGCACGGAAGGAACGGGACGGCCGCGTCCCCGCAGGGTCTCGCGCTGGGCGAAGATCCAGGCCTCGGCCCGGGTGATCAGCGGCTCGACCCAGGGCAGGCCCAGCAGGATCAGCAGCCCCGCGGCCCAGCCCAGCAGTACATCGCTGAGCCAGTGCGTGCCGAGGTAGACGGTGGTGAGTCCGACGCCGAGCGAGACGATCGCCGATGTGGCCGACAGGTAGCGCCTGGCCCGCGGGGTGGTCGCCAGATAGGCGAGGATGCCCCAGGTGACGACCGCGTTGGCGGTGTGGCCCGACGGAAATATATCGCCGCCGGCGAAGAGCTCCGCGGAGCCGATCTGGGTCGCGTAGTGCGGACCGAGCCGCCCCAGGCCGATCTTGACCGCGCCGACCGTCATATTGAGCAGCAGCAGTGCGGCGGCGAGCGTCAGCAGGGGCCGCAGCGTGTGCTGCCGCCAGGAGCGCCAGCCGAGCCAGCAGGCGACCATGGTGGCGGTGGGGCCGCGCTGGCCGAGCACGATGTAGTAGTCGAGGAAGGCATGGATTTCCGGCCACTGTTGATACGGCCGGAAGAGCATGACCTTCCAGTCCAGAGTCACCAGCCAGGAAGAGACCAGCACGGCAACGACGATGGCGAGATAGAACGCCAACGTCCCGCAGAAGAGAGCGATGCGGTGACGGCTCATCCGCGGTGGCTCTATCTTCGGCGGCTCCGGCTCCCGGTCCAGGCGGGCAAAGATGTCGGTACGCACCCAATCGACGTTACAGCGAGTTAGCGCGCGAACAGGTCGATCCGGTCTCTTTGTGATGACGATGTGATGTGGACTATGTCTCAGCCGGGCCTTAATTCCTGACCCGAAGAAGCATATCGACGGGTCTCTGCATTATTGATTTCGCACTCATTTCGGAAGGGTGTTTGGGTGCGGACAGAAAAGCGCAAGGGTGCCGGTATGAATTTCTCCGGCCTCTTGGTGGGGTGAAACGGGCGGTGTCCGTCCGGTTACCGAACGCGTTCGGCGCGGGCCCGGCATGTGCCCCGGGAGTCATGCCGAGTACCTTCTGTGCCGGGCGCGAAAGCCGTCCGCGCGGGTTCGTGCAGGTCCGAGCGGGTCCCGGGCGGCGGCTCGGCGTGGCGTACGCCACACTCCGCGGCCCATCGAGGTATGAGGTGGACCACGTGTGAGTGCTCCGAACTCGCGTACGCTGACGGATCACTCGCCCATCGATGCCGGGCCCCGAGGGACAGCGAACCGCTGCATCCCCGGCTGGCCTGCCGAGCGCGAGGGACCTTTTGGGAGGTACATGCATGTCCGGGACGACCACAGCCCGAATCCGGCTGCGCTCAGCCGCCGACGGTGCCAATCGATGGGTCGTCCTCGTCGTCCTCTGCCTCAGTCTGCTGCTCGTCGCGCTCGATTCGACCGTGCTCCATGTCGCCGTCCCCGCCGTCACCGAGGACCTGCGGCCCAGTGCAGTCGGTCTGCTCTGGATCGTGGACGCCTATCCACTGGTCTGCGCCTCGTTGCTGATCCTCTTCGGCACCCTCGGCGACCGCGTCGGCAGGCGCCGCATTCTGCTGCTCGGCTATGCCCTCTTCGGCGTCGCCTCCGCGATCGCCGCGATGGCCGACAGCCCCGGCGTACTGATACTGGCGCGTGCCCTGCTCGGCGTCGGCGGCGCGATGATCATGCCGGCGACGCTGTCGATCCTCCGGCAGGTCTTCCCCGACCGGCGCGAACGGGCCGTGGCAATCGGCGTCTGGACCGCGGTCGCCGCCGTCGGCGCCGCCACCGGACCCGTCATAGGCGGCTTCCTCGTCGAGCACTTCTGGTGGGGCTCGGTCTTTCTGATCAACATCCCGCTGATGGCGCTGATCCTGCCGGTCGGCCGCCTGCTGCTCCCCGAATCGCGCGGCAGCAATGACGGCCCGTGGGATGTGCTGGGCGCGCTGATGGCCGCGGCCGGAGTGCTCGGCGTGGTCCTGGGGGTGAAGCGGGCGGGCACCGGTGAGGGGCTGCTGAGCCTGGCCACACTGGCCCCGCTGCTGATCGGGGCCGTACTGGTCATAGTCTTCGTGCGCCGTCAGAAGCGCCGTACGCATCCGCTGATCGACATCGGGATGTTCGCCAGGCCCGCCTTCTCGACCGCGGTGGGCTGCATCATCCTCGCCATGCTGGCTCTGGTCGGGCTGGAACTGATAGCCGTGCAGTACCTCCAGCTCGTCCTGGGTCTGAGCCCGCTTCAGACCGGTCTGCGGCTGCTGCCGCTCACCTTCGCGGCCATGGCCGCGGGCGCCACCGGCTCGTACACTCTGCGCCGCATCGGGCCGCGCCGGATGGTCGGCTGGGGCTTCGTGCTCACGGCAGCCTCGGTACTGGTCCTGACCGCGATGGGGCAGCACGACCGGCCCGGCCTGCTGACCGCGGCCTTCGTCGCACTGGGCTTCGGGCTTCAGTCCACGCTCTTCGGGGCGTACGAATCCATGCTCAGCGAGGCCCCCGCCGACCGGGCGGGCGGCGCGGCGGCGATCGGCGAGACCTCCTACCAACTGGGCGCGGGCATGGGGATCGCCCTGCTCGGCAGCGTCATGAACGCCGCCTATGCCCCCGGACTCGCGAAGCTTCCCGAAGAGGGCGTCCCCGCCGGGGACAGTGCGGCCGCCTCCCACTCGCTGGGCGAGGCATACCAGGTGGCGGACCGGCTGGGCGGTCCGCTGGGCGAGGTGCTGCGCTCCACGGCCCGCCACGCCTTCATCACCGGACTGCATGTCACGCTGCTGGTCAGCGCGGCCCTGCTGCTGGTCGGAGCGCTCGCCGCGCTGCGGCTGCCGCGGGTGATGGAGTGCCCGTCACCGGGTGTCCGTGAACCCCACGAGGCCGAGGATGCCCATGAGTCCCCGGGGCAGAGCGAGGCACCGGGATCCCACGGTCCGCACGAGGCGCCCGCCGCGGGCCGTACGCAGCGGCCGCGCCCGCCGGCCACCCGGCGCCGACCCGCCGAGGCGACCGGCTCTGGACGGGCGGGACACTGAGCCGTAACGTCGGTGCGACACCCTAACTAACACTGCTAGTTTTTTAGTATCGTGCGAGCCGCCGGAGGCACCCTCATGTCCACCTCTGAGTCCTCGAAGCTCCCGCCCTTCGACCCCGCCGACCCGATCGGCATCGACGATCTGCTCAGTGCCGAGGACCTCGCCATCCGCGACACGGTCCGCGACTGGGCCACCGACCGTGTCCTGCCGCACATCGCCGAGTGGTACGAGAACGGCGAGCTGCCCGGCATCCGTGAGCTGGCCCGCGAGCTCGGTTCGCTCGGTGCCCTCGGCATGTCCCTGCAGGGGTACGGCTGCGCGGGCGCCACCGCCGTCCAGTACGGACTGGCCTGCCTGGAACTCGAAGCGGCTGACTCGGGAATCCGCTCCCTGGTCTCCGTACAGGGGTCGCTCGCCATGTACGCCATCCACCGCTTCGGCTCCGAGGAGCAGCGGCAGCAGTGGCTGCCGGGCATGGCGGCCGGCGAGATCATCGGCTGCTTCGGCCTCACCGAGCCGGACCACGGCTCCGACCCGGCCGGGATGCGGACGTACGCCAAGCGCGACGGCGAGGACTGGGTGCTCACCGGCCGCAAGATGTGGATCACCAACGGCTCGGTCGCCGGGGTCGCCGTCGTCTGGGCGCAGACCGACCAGGGTGGCGCGGCCGGCGGAATCCGCGGATTCGTCGTGCCGACCGACACCCCGGGCTTCTCGGCGCCCGAGATCAGGCACAAGTGGTCCCTGCGCGCCTCGGTCACCAGTGAGCTGGTCCTCGACGAGGTACGGCTGCCGGCCGATGCCGTACTCCCCGGGGCCACCGGTCTCCGCGGCCCGCTCAGCTGCCTCAGCCATGCCCGCTACGGCATCGTCTGGGGAGCCATGGGTGCGGCGCGTGCCAGTTTCGAGTCGGCCCTCGACTATGCGAGGACCCGGGAGCAGTTCGGCCGGCCGATCGGTGGCTTCCAGCTCACCCAGGCCAAGCTCGCGGACATGGCCGTGGAACTGCACAAGGGCATCCTGCTCGCCCACCATCTGGGCGGGCGGATGGACGCGGGCAGGCTCCGTCCGGAACAGGTCAGTTTCGGAAAGCTCAACAATGTGCGGGAGGCGATCGAGATCTGCCGTACCTCGCGCACGATCCTCGGCGCCAACGGGATCTCTCTGGAGTACCCCGTGATGCGCCATGCGACGAACCTGGAGTCGGTGCTCACCTACGAAGGAACCGTGGAGATGCACCAGCTGGTGCTGGGCAAGGCGCTCACCGGCCTCGACGCGTTCCGGTAGACCGGTCCGGCGAGCGCCCTGCTCAGCTCTGGTTGAAGAAGCCGTCGGCCGGCCGGCCGACGGCTTCGCCGTTGACCACCTGAGTGTCGGCCGGGGTCAGCAGGAAGACCCGGGTGGCCACGCGCTCGATCGAGCCGCGCAGTCCGAAGGTCAGCCCCGCCGCGAAGTCCACGACGCGCTTGGCGTCGGTGGGGTCCATGGTCGTGAGGTTGACGATCACCGGGACGCCGTCCCGGAAGAGCTCTCCGATCGCTCGCGCGTCCCGGAAGCTGTCCGGGGTGACGGTGGCGATCCGGCGGCCCGTCTCCTCGGCCGCCTCGGAGGCCACCTGCACCCGGGGGTCGGTCACCCAGGCCTGACCGGTCCCGGTCTGTGCACCCTCGGCATACTCGTCGTCGTAGTACCGCTCGTCGTTGTCCTCTACGAGGCCCAGCCAGGCACTCGCCTTGCGCACCGATCCCATGGACGCCTCCTCTCACCGCGGTTCCGTGGTGTTCCGCATCTCTTTCGTATCCCTATGGTCGTCCATGATGCGGATCGTGCGCCAAGTGGATAGTCGGCGCGCAGGGGATTCGTGACGGTACTGGTGCAGAAGATGTGGCGATTCGTCAAGGTTCCTCCTGCATCAGGGGCCTGAAAGAAAGAAAATACGATGTGCCGGGCCGTACGGGTGACATGGGGGACGTACGGGTGAACGGGGCCCTCGATACGATGCACGTCGCGCTTGCGCACGAGCGCGGCGCACAGATGAACGACTCTCGGGGGATCGTCGTGTTCGGAATCGTCAGGCCCTGTGCCCACCGCTTGTCCGAGGGGCTCAGGACCGAGTGGATGGCCCATCTCTGCGGGCTCTGTCTGGCACTCCGTTCCGACCACGGGCAATTCGCCCGGATCGTCACGAACTATGACGGCCTGATCGTCTCGGTTCTGACGGAGGCTCAGGCCGAGCGCACCACCGGATGGCGACGCACCGCGGGACCCTGCCCGCTGCGCGCCATGCGGACCGCTCCGGTCGCCCGCGGTGAGGGAGCCAGGCTGGCCGCCGCCGTCTCCCTGGTGCTGGCATCGGCCAAGGTGCGGGACCACGTCGCCGACGGGGACGGCCTGTTGAAGCGCCGCCCGGTCGCCGCCGCAGCGCGCCGGGTCGCCGCGGGCTGGGACCGGGCCGGCGCGCGCACCGGCGCACAGCTCGGCTTCGACACGGCGCTGCTCGTCGATGCCGTCGACCGGCAGACCGGCATCGAACTGCTCGCCGGGCCCGGTACCCCGCTGCTCCTGGTCACCGAGCCCACCGAGACCGCCACCGCAGCGGCTTTCGCCCACACCGCGATACTCGCGGGCAAGCCGCAGAACGCGGAGCCGCTGGCAGAGGCGGGCCGCCTCTTCGGACGCCTGGCGCATCTGCTGGATGCCGTGGAGGACCAGGAAGCCGACGCTGCGTCGGGTGCCTGGAACCCGCTCGCCGCGACCGGCACCACGCGGACCGAGGCCCGGCGGCTCTGCGACGACGCGCTGCGCGGTGTGCGGCTGGCGCTGCGCGACGCGGAGTTCACCGACGACAAGCTGGCCCATGTGCTGCTGGTGCACGAACTGCGGCAGTCGGTGGACCGGGCGTTCGGCACCACGGCATGTTCGCACCGGGCAGGCGGCCCGGCCCCGGACGGAGCTGTCCCTCCGTCAGGTGTGCGGCAGACCGGGTCCTTCGGGCCGTCGCCCGGCAATCCGTACGCGCCGAGCCCCGGCAGCCCCGTCGGCCCGCCGCAGCCCCCGCCCGAGCCCCCGCGCGACCGGCGTGGTCTGATCGCGGGCTGCCTGGTGTGGGCGGGGTTGGCCTGCACCTGCCAGATGTGCTGCGGCACCTTCAACGACCCGTGGAGCCATCAGCGCCGCGAGGGACTGTGCAATCAGTGCGACTGCTGCGATGCCTGTGACTGCTGCAGCAACTGCGGGGACTGCTGCGAATCCTGCGACTGCTGCGACTGCGGGTGCGACTGCAGCTGCTGAGGCGGGGAGCCCGGCGCGGGCCGGGCGGGACCGGGACCGCGCGGACACCGCCCGGCGCGGACCGGATCACTTGATCTCGGGCGGTGAGATCTGCGAGGTCTTGATCGCCGACGCGCTGATGCCCCACTTCTTCAGGATCTTGTCGTAGGTGCCGTCCGCCTTGAGGCCGTTCACCGCGGCCCGGAAGGCGGGCGCCAGCGGGGTGCCCTTCTTGAAGGCGAAGCCGACGTCGAGGCGCTTGAACTCATTGAGGAAGCGCACCCCCTCCTGCTGCTCCACCGCGTAACGCAGCCCGTTGATGGTCGACATCACTACATCGCTGCGGCCCTGCTGGAGCGAGCCCCAGATCGCGCCCTGGTCGCTGTAGGTCTTCACCTCGTACGGCTTCTTGCCCGTGTCGGAGCACAGGTGCCTGTTCTCCTCCAGCGTCACCTCGAAGGTGGTACCCGCGCCGGTGCCCACGGTCAGGCCGCAGAGCTGGGTGAGATCGGTGACCCTCTTCAGCTTGCTGTCGTCGCGGACCGCGAAGCCCTGGCCGTCATTGATGTACGTGACGAAGTCGATCGTCCTGCGGCGCTCCTCGGTCACCCCGAAGTTCCCGGTACCCACGTCGTACTTCCCGCTGCCCAGCGCCGGCAGGATCGCCTCGAAGGAGGCCACCTCGCGCTTCGGCTTCAGCCCGAGCTTCCTGGCCACCGCGTCCGCGATGTCGATGTCCGTACCGGCCACCGTCCTGCCGTCCTCGAGGTAGGTGGCGCCGGGCGGATTGCCGATGCTGGAGGCGATGGTGAAGGTGCCGGAGGCACGGACACCGGCGGGCAGCAGCTTCGCCGCGGCCTCGTCCTTGTGCACCGACGACACGACATCCGTCGTCGGGATCCTTCCCTTGGCGGCCGCGGTCCCGGCGGCGCCGGCCGGTGCGGCCGCCGGATCGCCGGACCCGCACGCGGTGAGGGCGAGAGCGGCGACGGTGATCAGCGCGAAGGCAGCGGAGTGCCGGGTTCGGGGCATGAGGTGTGGTTCTCCTGGTTCGTCGGCCGTGAACAGCCGCGAAAGCGCGGCAGCATGGCAGCGCGCAGCGACACCACGGTCGTGGCGAAGGAAATCGGCGGAGCGGGAAACGGCGGAGCGAGGGGAGGGCGGAGCGGTGTTGTGTACGTGAAGGCACGCAGGGAACAGTGCTCAGGCGCCGCACACGGCGCGAGGCAAAGACGCGAGGAGACGCAGGGGGTCAGCTCAACAGGAGGAGGACCACACGCGACCGAAGTCGATGTGGGAGCGCTTGACCAGCCACTGCTGCGAATGCATGGCCCAAGTGGAACAGGCATCCAGTGGTCCGTCAACTGAACTGAGACGTACGACTCACAGTGTGGACAAGCTTGACAGCACGCAGTGAACAGCGCTTACCTCGGAAGCGGATCGGTGCTGAGGGGCCCGGTCCACGTTGTGTTTCTGCTGAAGGCACGCCCCGTGTTCGATCTCTGCATCCACGGAGCCTTCGCATGTCCGCGCAGACAGATACCCGCCCTCCGCCTCCCCCCGCCCCGCTCACGAAGAGCAATGATGCCGACCGGCTCCGGATCGTCCCGGTACGCCGGACAGGGCAGTGGGCGGCGGCCGTTGCCGCCCTGGCGCTCCTCGCCCTGGCGCTGAACTCCGTCATCCGCAACGAAGCCTTCCAATGGGATGTCGTCGCCGACTACTTCACCACCACCGCAGTCCTGCGCGGCCTCGGCCTCACCCTCTGGCTCACGGCACTGGTCATGGTGCTCGGCTTCGCCCTCGGCACGCTGCTCGCCGTCCTCAGACTCTCCGGCAACCGCGTTCTGCAAGCGGTCAGTTGGGGATATGTCTGGCTCTTCAGATCCACCCCGATCCTGGTCCAGCTGCTGTTCTGGTTCAACATCGGCGCGCTCTACCCGGAGATCCTCGGCGTCCGTACAGTGAACCTTCTCGGCCCCGTCACGGTCGCCGTCATCGGGCTCACCCTGCACGAGGCCGCGTACGCCGCCGAAGTCGTCCGCGGCGGCATCCTCTCCGTCGAACGCGGACAGATCGAGGCCGCCCAGTCGCTCGGCCTCGGACCCTGGCGCCGGCTCCGCCGGATCGTGCTGCCGCAGGCGATGCGCTCCATCGTCCCGCCCGCCGGGAACATGCTGATCGGCACCCTCAAGGGCACCTCCATCGTCAGCATCATCGCCGTGCAGGACCTGCTGTACTCGGTGCAGCTCGTGTACCACCGCACCTACCAGGTCATCCCGCTGCTGCTGGTCGCCACCATCTGGTACGCCGTCGTCACCTCGCTGCTCGGCATCGGCCAGCACTACATCGAGCGGCACTACGCGCGCGGCACGGCAGGTGCCCGATGAGCCGGTCACCGACGCTCGTCGTCATCGGCGCCGGGCCACGCGGCACCGGCCTCATCGAGCGCATCACCGCCAACGCCCCCGGCTTGTACGAGGGCCGCCCGCTGGACATCCATCTCGTCGACCCGTACCCGCCGGGCGGCGGACGGATCTGGCGGCGCGACCAGTCGCCGCTGCTCTGGATGAACTCCATGGCCGAGGACGTCACGATGTTCACCGACGAAACGGTCCAGCAGGAAGGGCCGATACGCCCGGGGCCCGCGCTCCATACCTGGGCGGCGGACATCCGGGACGGACGTCTCGCGCTCCCGGACGAGGCCGGAATCGAGCCCGAACTCCTCGCCGAGATAAAGGCGTTGGAGGGAAGCGACTTCCCGAGCAGACGACTGCAGAGCGTCTATCTGCGCTGGGTGTACGAGCAGGCGGTGGCCGCACTCCCGAAGGGCATCACGGTCCACTGGCACAGCGGCAGGGCCGTGCGCGTCACCGGGCCGCGCGAAGGCCGTCAGCGCGTCTGGCTGGAGGGGCGCGACAAGCCGATCCCCGCCGATCTCGTCGCCGTCACCATCGGCCACCTCGACGCCGAACCGGAGCCGGAGCAAGTCGAGTTGGCGGACTTCGCGGACCGGCACGGACTCGTCCACCTGCCGCCCGACTTCACCGCGGACACCGATCTGACCGGCCTGCCCGCGGGCGAACCGGTCATAGTCCGGGGCTTCGGACTCGCCTTCGTCGATCTGATGGTGCTGCTCACCGAGGGCCGCGGCGGACGGTACGAGAACGGTGAGTACGTGCCGTCCGGCAGGGAACCCGTGCTCCACATCGGATCGCGCCGGGGTGTCCCGTACCACTCCAAGATCGGCTACGCCTGGCAGGGCGAACGGCCGCCGCTGCCGTGCTTCCTCGGCCCCGACCGGACCGAGGCGCTGCTGAAGACGGACGAGCCGGTCGACTTCCGGCGCGATGTGTGGCCACATGTCGACAAGGAGCTCGGCTACGCCCACTACCACCGGCTCTTCACCGCCCACCCCGAGCGCACGACGGGCGACTGGCCCGATTTCGAGGCGAAGTACGCCGCCGCGGACCCGGCCGGCCCCGAGCTGCACGCCCTCGTATCGGCCGCCGTCCCCGACCCCGCCGACCGGCTCGACCTGGAAGCGCTCGACCACCCCCTGGACGGGGTGCGCTACCCCTCGTACGACGCACTGCAGGAGGGGCTGCGGGGCTACATCGCCGCCGACCTGGAACGCCGCCACGACCCCGCCCACAGCCCGGACCTCGCCGTCTTCCTCGGACTGCTGTCCGCCTACGGGCAGTTGATCCGGCTCGGTGACATCGGCGGCTGGTGGCACGGCTTCTTCAGCTATCTCGCCTCCGGCCCGCCGGGCCCCCGGCTGCACCAGCTCCTCGCGCTCTCCCGGGCCGGTGTCGTCCGCTTCCTCGGCGCCGGAATGACCGTCGAGGCCGATGAACACCATGGCGTCTTCCGGGCCGGCAGCGCCACCGTGCCCGGGCAGCGGATCGAGGCCCGCGCCCTGGTCGAGGCCCGGCTGCCGGACCCCTCGCTGGAACGCACCCGCAGCCCACTGCTCCAGGAGCTGTACGAGGACGGGGCCGCCGCCACCGACACCGGACTGCTTTCGGTCGACCCCGACAACGGCCGGATCCTGGGCCGCGACGGCCGTCCGCACCCGCGCCGCTTCGCGCTCGGCCCGTTCACCACCGCGCGCGCCGGCGGAGCGTTCACCCGGCCGCGCACCGGCGGCCCGGCCTTCCGGCAGAACGACGCCACCGCGCGCACGGCGCTCACCTTCCTCCGGGACCTCGCCTGTAGCGACGGCCCCCTCGGCGCCTGACCCCGGCTCCGCGCAAAGCCCCACCCCACCCCCGTACACCTGCAGTTCGAGGACCCCTCATGTCGCTCATCAGCGATCCACCCATCGGCAAGGCGACAGGACCACATGTCGTCGCGTCCACCGCCGCCGACCACGACGCGCTCACCGTCGTCCCCGTACGCCACCCCTGGCGCTGGGTCGCCGTCGCCGCGACCACCGTCGTACTCGCCCAGTTCCTGCACGGCCTGCTCACCAATCCCGGCTGGGAGTGGGACGTCTTCGTCCAGTTCTTCACCGCCGAGACCGTCCTCAAGGCCGTCTGGGTCACCCTCCAGCTGACCTTCTACGGCACGGTCCTCGGTTTCGCGCTGGGCATCGTCCTCGCCTTCATGCGGCTGTCGGCCAGCCCGTTCCTCAGCGCGGTCGCCTACGCGTACATCTGGGCGTTCCGCTCCATCCCGCTCATCGTCCAGCTGCTCTTCTGGTTCAACCTCGCCTATCTCTACAAGGAGTTGCAGTTCGGCATCCCGTTCGGGCCCGGCTTCTTCTCCTTCGACACGATGCACCTGGTCGGCGCGATGAGCGCGGCCGTCCTAGGACTGGCGCTGCACCAGGCCGCCTATGCGGCGGAGATCGTCCGCGGCGGTGTACTGGCGGTGGACGGCGGCCAGTTGGAGGCCGCCGCCGCGCTCGGGATTCCCCGGCACCGGCAGCTGCGGCGGATCGTGCTCCCGCAGGCGATGCGCTCCATCCTGCCGACCGCCGCCAACGAGATCATCTCGCTCTTCAAGGGCACCTCGATCGTCTCCGTGATGGCGATCGGCGAACTCTTCTACCAGGTCCAGGTCGTCTACGGACGCAACGGCAGGGTCGTGCCCCTGCTGATGGTCGCGACGGTCTGGTACATCCTCCTGACCACCGTGCTCTCCGTCCTCCAGCACTACGTCGAACGTCACTACGCCAAGGGGGCCGCGCGATGAGCAGCACCACCACCGACACCACCGGATCCACGGACGCCATGGTCGAGATCCGCTCCGTCCACAAGCGCTTCGGCAGCCTCGAAGTGCTGCGCGGCATCGACCTGTCCGTGCGTACCGGAGAGGTGGCCGTCGTCCTCGGCCCTTCCGGCTCCGGCAAGTCCACACTCCTGCGCACCATCAACCACCTGGAGAAGGTCGACAACGGCTGGATCAGCGTCGACGGCACCCTCGTCGGCTACCGCAGGGACGGAAACAAGCTGTACGAGCTCCGTGAGCGCGAGGTCCTGCGACAGCGCACCCGGATCGGCTTCGTCTTCCAGAACTTCAATCTCTTCCCGCACCTCACCGTGCTGGAGAACATCATCGAGGCCCCGGTCGCCGCCCTCGGCCGCCCGAAGAAGGACGCCGTCGCCGCAGCGGAGAAGCTCCTCGCCCGGGTCGGGCTCGCCGACAAGGCGAGGGCGTACCCCAAGCAGCTCTCCGGCGGGCAGCAGCAGCGGGTCGCCATCGCCCGCGCGCTGGCCCTCGAACCGAAGCTGCTGCTCTTCGACGAGCCGACCTCGGCGCTCGACCCCGAGCTGGTCGGCGAAGTCCTCGACGTCATCAAGGACTTGGCGCTCCAGGGCACCACGATGATCGTCGTCACGCACGAGATCGGTTTCGCCCGCGAGGTCGCCGACACCGTCGTCTTCATGGACGAGGGACGGATCGTCGAGCAGGGCGCCCCCGGCGACGTACTCGACCGTCCGGAGCACGAGCGCACCCGCGCCTTCCTCTCCAAGGTTCTGTGACCCCACCCATGTTCCCTCCAGTGTTCTTTTCAAGGAGTACGCACGTGTCCGTCCGCCGCACCCTTTCCGCCGCACTCGCCACCCTCACCGCCGCAGGACTGCTCACGGCCTGCGGTGCCGGTGACGCCGCCACCAGTGAGGTGAAGCCGAAGGGGCAGCAGGGCACCGGTATCAATATCGGTCCCGACCAGCACCGGATCAGAGGCACGAAGGTCGATGCCATCGCGGCGAAGGTGCCCGAGGCCGTCCGCAAGCGGGGCACGCTGCGGCTGGGCGCGAGCGCCGATGCCTCGCCACCGCTGGGCTTCTACGCGACCGACGACAAGACCCGGATCGGCTCGGAGACCGACATGGCGACCCTGATCGCCGACACGCTCGGTCTGAAGCCGCAGTTCGAGCAGGTCTCCTGGGAGAACCTCTTCATCGGTCTCGACAGTTCCAAGTTCGACGGAGTGCTTTCGAACGTCACCGTCACCGAGGAGCGCAAGGAGAAGTACGACTTCGCGACCTACCGGCTCGACAACATCGCCTTCGAGGCCAGGAAGGGCTCCGGCTGGAAGGTGAAGGAGCCGAAGGACGTGGCGGGGAGGACGATCGCCGTCTCGTCCGGGACCAACCAGGAGAAGATCCTCGTCGACTGGAGCGAGCAGAACGTCAAGGCCGGGCGCAAGCCGGTGGACATCAAGTACTTCCAGAAGGACACCGACTACTACCTGGCCCTCCAGTCCGGCCGTATCGACGCCTACCTCGGCCCCAGCCCGTCCGCCAACTACCACGTCGCATCGGCCGGCCAGTCCGAGATCGTCGGCACGCTGTCGGGTGCGGGCGACGGGCTCCAGGGCAAGATCGCCGCCACCACGAAGAAGGGCAGCGGTCTGGTCGAGGCGTATGCGGCCGCCATCGACCACGTCGTGCAGGACGGTTCGTACGCCAAGGTGCTGAAGCGCTGGGGGCTCTTTGACGAGGCTGTCGCGAAGTCCGAGATCAACCCGCCCGGCCTGCCCAAGCCCAAGAACTGAGCCCCGAGAGGTAACACCCATGCCTTCGACCGCACCTCTTCACCTGGCCGCCGAGATCGGTGGTCCGCCCCACTACGCCCCCGAGCACTACATCGGCCTCGCCCGGCTCGCCGAGCGCGGCGCCCTGGACTTCGTCACCCTCGGCGACTCGTTCGCCAGGCCCGGCCTCGACGCACTCGCCGTGCTCTCCCGGGTCGCGCCCGCCACCGACCGGATCGGTCTGGTGCCGACCGTCACCACCACCCACACGGAGCCGTTCCATGTGTCGTCCGCCGTGGCCACCCTGGACTGGGTGAGCCGCGGCCGGGCGGGCTGGAATATCGATGTGTCGACGACCGAGGCCGAGGCCAGGCTGTTCGGCCGGCGTCCGGCTGCGCCCGCCGACGATCTGTGGCGCGAGGCCGGTGAAGCCGCCGACGTGAGCGCCCGGCTCTGGGACAGCTGGGAGGACGACGCCGAGATCCGGGACGTCGCCACGGGACGCTTCATCGACCGCGACAAGCTGCACCACGTCGACTTCGAGGGCGCCTCCTTCACGGTCCGCGGCCCGGCCATCGTGCCCCGGCCCCCGCAGGGACACCCGGTCACCGTCGTCGACGCAGCGGGCGGCCCGGCCCGCGAGACCGCGGCCCGCCACGCCGATGTCGTCCTCGTCCGTGCCATCGCCCCCGAACAGGCCGCCGCGATCCGCACCGATCTGCGCCGGCGCGCCGCGGCGTACGGACGCGACCCCGACACCCTCCGGGTCCTGGTCGCGTTCACCGTCGACCTCGGCGACGCCGAAACCGCCCCGGAACCGGGACTGGAGAGCGGGCCCCCGCTCGCCGCCGGTGGCTCCTACTACCGGGGCGGACCCGTCGACCTCGCCGAACTGATCAACCAGTGGCACCGCGGGGGAGCGGCGGACGGCTTCCACCTCACGCCCATCACCCCCGGGCGTGACCTCGAACGGATCGTCAACGGCACCGTGGCCCTGCTCCAGCACCGCAGCCAATTCCGCACCTTCCACCCCGGCGGCACCCTGCGCGAGCACCTGGGGCTGGCCCGCCCCGCCAACCGGTACGCCCTCGAAGGGGGACGAGCATGAGCACCGCATCGAGGCAGATGCATCTCGCCGCCCACTTTCCGGGTGTGAACAACACGACCGTCTGGGCGGACCCCCGTTCCAGGAGCCAGATCGACTTCTCCTCCTTCGAACACCTCGCCCGCACGGCGGAACGCGGCAAGTTCGACTTCTTCTTCCTCGCCGAAGGGCTGCGGCTGCGCGAGCACAACGGGCGGATCCACGACCTGGACGTGGTCGGCCGCCCCGAATCCCTCACTGTGCTGGCCGCGCTGGCGTCCGTCACGGACCGGCTGGGCCTCGCCGCCACCGTCAACACCACCTTCAACGAGCCGTACGAACTGGCCCGCCGCCTCGCCACTCTCGACCACCTCAGCGACGGCCGGGCCGCCTGGAACGTCGTCACCTCCTCGGACGCCTTCACCGGAGAGAACTTCCGGCGCGGCGGCTATCTCGACCGGGCCGATCGGTACGCCCGGGCCGCCGAGTTCGTCGCCACCGCCCGCGAACTGTGGGACACCTGGACACCCGACGGCACCCCGCGCCCCTTCACGCACCAGGGGCAGCACTTCGGCATCGAGGGCGAATTCACCGTCCCGCGCTCCCCGCAGGGCCATCCGATCGTCATCCAGGCCGGGGACTCCCCGGAGGGCCGCGAGTTCGCCGCGTCCGCCGCCGATGTCATCTTCACCCGGCACGGCACCCTGGAGGCCGGCCGTACCTTCTACGCCGACGTCAAGGCGCGGCTGGCCAAGTACGGCCGGGAAGCCGACGAGCTGAAGATCATGCCCGGGGTCACCTTCGTACTCGGCGACAGCGATGCCGAGGCCCAGGAGAGGGCGGCCGAGATCCGCCTCCAGCAATTCTCCCCGCAGAACGCGCTCCTGGCCCTGGAACAGATCTGGGGCCGTGACCTCTCCTCGTACGACCCCGACGGACCGCTTCCCGAGATCGACCCGGACCCCGAGTCCTCGCTGGTCCAGGGCCGGGTCAAGCACGGCGACCCCCTCGCCGTCGCGGCGCGCCGGCGTGCGCTGTCGAAGGAGAAGGGGCTGTCCATCCGGCAGACCGTCATCGAGACGACCGGCCGGCAGTCCTTCATCGGCAGCCCGCAGACGGTCGCGGCGCAGCTGACGGAGTTCGTCGACGCCGATGCCGCCGACGGATTCATTCTCGTACCGCATCTCACCCCGGGCGGCCTGGACGACTTCGTCGACCGGGTCGTCCCGCTCCTCCAGGAGCGCGGTGCATTCCGCTCCGAGTACACGGGTCCCACACTGCGGTCGCATCTCGGGCTCTCCGAGCCGGTATGGAAGGGTTGATCGCATGAGCACGGACGCACAGCAGCCGCACGATTCCGGGCAGGCGGCACAGGACTGGAAGCACTGGCACGAGGAGCGCACCGCCACGGTTGCCGCACCGTACGGACCGCTCTCCCTCACCGGCACCCACTGGCTCTCCGATTACCCGGAGGGTCACATTCCAGGGGTGCCCGGACAGTGGCGGGAGGACGGCGAGGAGCTGGTGCTCAGCGCCGCCGCCGCTGACGGTCTGACCGTCGACGGCAAGCCCTTCACCGGCCGGGTCCGCCTCACCGCCGACCGCGGCCCGATCGGCGAGTCCCGCGTCGCACACGGCGAGCGGCGGCTCGTCGTGCTGAGCCGCGAAGGGCTCTGGGCGGTGCGGGACTTCGACCCGGACTCCGTGGCGCGGCGCGCCTTCGGGGGCATCGAGGCCACCTCGTACGACGCCCGTTGGGCGCTGCCGGGCACCTTCCGCCCGTACGAGAGCGCCCGTACGGTCCGGGTCGAGAACGCCGACGGAGTCGAGCGCGGCCTCGGACTCGCCGGCGAGATCGCCTTCGAGGCCGACGGCACGGAGCACACCCTGCAGGTCGCGGTCGAGCCCGATGGCTCGCTCTGGGCGGTCTTCGCAGATGCCACCAGCGGAAACAGCAGCTATCGCTTCCGGTTCCTGCGGCCCGCGGCCCCGTCCGAGGACGGCAGCGTGACGGTCGACCTCAACCGTGCGCTGCTGCCGCCCTGCGCCTTCGCGGACCACTTCATCTGTCCCTTCCCGCCGCCCGGCAACACCCTTCCCATCGCCGTCGAGGCGGGGGAGCGGAACCGCGTCGACGGCTGACGCACCGCCATATCCCCTCGGGACGACGTCCCCGGCAGCCCATGTGCTGCCGGGGACGCCTGTGCGGCCCGCCAAGTTCAGGCCAGAAGGCCCTCTTGCGCCAGAAGTTGACGCCTTGAATACTCCCGGACAGCGCTTGTCAGGAACACGGCATTCCGCGCTATGGGCATGCCGTGCGAACGACTGCGCCTCACGGGTCCGGCCACCCCACAGGCGGACCCCCGACTTCCCCTCGGGAGGAATGAAAAGTGAGGATCAAGCGCACCACCCCCCTCAGCGGTACCGCGAGACGCAGCAGGGCTGTCGCCATCGCCGCAGGCCTTGTCGCCGTCGCCGCACTCGCCGTCCCCTCCGCCCAGGCCGACACCACCACAACGTTCAGCGCCAAGCAGCTCTCCGCCGCGAGCGACGCGGTGCTCGGCGTCGATGTGGCGGGGACCGCCTGGAGCATCGACCCGGCGACCAACACCCTTGTGGTCACCGCGGACAGCACGGTCTCGCAGGCCGAGATCAAGCAGATCAAGCAGTCCGCCGGAGCCAACGCCGGCGCCCTGCGGATCGAGCGCACCCCCGGAAAGCTCAGCAAGCTGCTCTCCGGCGGCGACGCGATCTACGCCCCCGGCTGGCGCTGCTCCCTCGGCTTCAACGTCCGCAGCGGCAGCACCTACTACTTCCTGACCGCCGGTCACTGCACCGACGGCAACCCGCCCTGGTACACCAGCTCCTCCAACTCGACCAGCATCGGCCCGACGGTCGGATCCAGCTTCCCGACCAACGACTACGGCCTGGTGCGCTACGACAACACCTCGCTCGCCCACCCGGGCACCGTCGGCAGCGTCGACATCACCAGTGCGGCCAACGCCACGGTCGGCATGTCGGTCACCCGCCGGGGCTCCACCACCGGCATCCACAGCGGCACCGTCACAGGCCTCAACGCCACGGTCAACTACGGCGGTGGAGACATCGTCTACGGCATGATCCAGACCAACGTCTGTGCGGAGCCCGGCGACTCAGGCGGTCCGCTCTACTCCGGCTCCAAGGCGATCGGTCTCACCTCGGGCGGCAGCGGCAACTGCTCCTTTGGCGGTACGACGTTCTTCCAGCCGGTCACCGAGGCGCTCAGCGCGTACGGGGTCAGCGTCTACTGACGCCAGGCACCCCGGTCCGGCCTTCGAACAGGCGGTCGGCCGAGACGGAGCCCTCGCCCGAATCCTGGGCGGGGGCTCCCGTTCACCCCGCGGCTTTTGAGAGGATGTGGGGCAGGTCGGTCATGCAGGAGCAAACGGGGGCGGATGCTGTGCCTTCCGGAGGGATGCCCTCCGGGAACCCCCGGCAGACACCTCAGGGGGTTCCAGGTCCGTGAAACGCATCGGAGTGACCGGCCATCGCAGCATTCCGCGGGAGGCCCATGCCCATGTGCTGGCCGGGTTACAGGCGGCGCTCTGCGGCTTCGAGGGCTCCTTGGAGGCCCTCTCCAGCCTGGCCGTGGGGGCGGATCAGCTCTTCGCAGACCTCGCCCTGGCCCGCGGTGCGGATCTGACCGTGGTCATCCCCAGCGGCGACTACGAATCCTGCTTCGCCGACGCAGCCGAACTCGCCCGCTACCGGGCCCTCAAGGACCGGGCGGTCCGGGAAGTCCGGCTGGACTACCCGCACTCCACCGACGAGGCGTACTACGCGGCTGGCGCGTACATCGCCGACCACTGCGACCGGCTGCTCGCCGTGTGGGACGGAAGGCCGGCCCGGGGCTTCGGCGGCACGGGCGACATCGTGACGTACGCCCGCAGCCTGGGCCGCCCGGTCACCGTGATCTGGCGCGAGGGCGTGGAGCGCACCTGACCGTTTCCCGCCGCCGTCCTCGTATACGACCGCGCGTCCGCCGGGACTGAATATCCATCACATCTGATGCCTGGCAAGCCAGTCGGTGTGCTGCGGGGAGACGATGCGCTCGGTCTCGAAAACCGCCCGCGGCCACTGACGCTCGGTCAGTGTGGTCTCCATCGCCACCTGCATCGCCTCCAGATCCTGCTCCACCAGTGAGTGGGCCGAGATCAGCGGGTGGTGGCGGCGCATCTCGCTCCACGCCAGACAGGCTGCCGCGGCAGCCGACAGCACCCCCGTCAGGGCGAACGACTGGGTGACGGAGAACGTCCGCAGCAGCGCGAACACCAGGGCGAGACCCGCCAGTACGGCAATGGTGGTCGACCAGACGAGCGTGCCCCGTCGGGACACCTCCTGACGTCTGCGGTACCAACTGCGCTGCTCGATCAGCCGGTCCCGTACATACGTCTCCTTGCGCACGGTGAATGCCTTGTTCCGCAACTCGCGCATGGAGTCCGTTATCAGCCCGCCCGAATCCGCCGTCAGGTCGCGAGGGTCGGTCCACCCCACCTTCCGGAGCTCCTGAAGGCCTTCTTCGAGACGATTCGCGAACACCGCCTCGGGGTGCTGGGTGGTGGTGTCGAAAGGCGAGCCGTGCACCGAGTAACGCCAGCACATCGACTTGATGAACTCTGCTGCCGAGCGGTTGAGTTGCCATTGCGACTTTGCTTTGCGCTGGGCGGTGAGGTACATCGTGATCAGGACACCCGCATAGGCCAACGCGCCGACGGCATCGGCGAGTTGAAACGTGTCAGCTATCTCCAGGTGCCAGGGCACCGCGGCCGGCATCGCGCCGATGACCAGTAGAATCAGTTGGACGCGGGTGGTGTTCACGGCCTCCCGCTGGCTTGCGATGGCGATCGCGTCCGTGTGATGGAACAGCGCCGGCAGGTCGGCGTTCCTGAACACCATGCTCTGCAGCGGTCCGGGAATCGCCGTCATGTTCACTCCCGTCTGCGGTTATGTCGTCACCTCAATGGTGGAATCGGTGGTTCCGTTCGATCCGGGACGGTCCCACATGACGCTTTTGTTCCAAGTGGGCGCCCTCGGTTGCCAACGGAGGTCATGAGAGTAAAGTCGTGCCGCCAGACACTGCAATGGTGCAGATACCGTTGCTGCATTCCTGTCTGGAACCATTCCATCGGAACAAACCCCCTCAAGGACGGCCGTGAAGACCTCTGAATCCTCCCTCTCCTTCGCTGTTGCGAAGAGGAACCGTGTGCCGCTCGCCGAGATCGATGTCCGCGGCACTGCTGCGGCCCGGAAGCTCGGTCGTGTGCATGCCGCGTCAGCCGGTCGCCCCACCCAGGCATCGACCTTCAACTCGGCACTCTGAAACCGACGCCTCGGCACTCTGAACCGACGCCTCGGCACTCCGAACCAATGCCCCGAGCACCCCTTCGGGCTGGCTAGACTGGTGGAATGACAGGACCCCTGGTCCCTTTCCGCGAAGTCGTTCTCAAGGTTCACAGCAGGTGCGATCTTGCCTGTGACCATTGCTATGTCTATGAACATGCAGATCAGAGCTGGCGAACCCGGCCGAAAACAATCTCTGATGATGCCATCTTCCGGACTGCTCAACGCTTGGCCGAGCATGCCAAGACACATGCACTGCCCTCCGTGTCAGTGATCCTGCACGGAGGGGAGCCTCTACTGGCGGGCCCCGCCCGATTGCGGCGCGTCTGCGAAGAGCTCACCTCCGCCTTCGAAGGCATCGCGGAGCTCGACCTCCGTATCCATACCAACGGACTCCAGCTCAGCCCGCGCTATCTCGACCTCTTCGACGAGTTCGACGTCAAGGTCGGCATCTCCCTGGACGGCGACCGGGCCGCCAATGACCGGCACCGCCGCTACGCCGACGGACGCAGCAGCCACCCCCTGGTCCTCAAGGCCGTCGAGCTGCTCCAGCAGGAGCGCTACCGCCATCTCAACCTCGGGCTCCTGTGCACCGTCGACATCGAGAACGACCCACGCGCGGTCCTCGACGCTCTCACCGAGCTCGACCCGCCGCTCATCGACTTCCTGCTTCCGCACGCCACCTGGGACGAGCCGCCGCCCCGCCCGGACGGCTCACCCACCGCCTACGCCGACTGGCTCCTCGCGGTCTTCGACCGCTGGCAGGAGCAGGGGCGCCCGGTTCCGGTACGGCTCTTCTCCTCGGTGCTGTCCACGCTGAGCGGCGGCCCCAGCCTCACCGAGTCCCTGGGGCTCGCCCCCACCGACCTCGTCGTCGTCGAGACCGACGGCCAGCTGGAGCAGGTCGACTCGCTCAAGAGCGCCTACGAGGGCGCGGCGGCCACCGGATTCGATGTCTTCACCCACACCTTCGACGAGGTCGCGGCCCATCCCGGGGTGCGGGCCCGCCAGCTCGGACTGGCCGGCGTCAGCGAGACCTGCCGGCGATGCCCGGTCGTACGTTCGTGCGGAGGCGGCCTCTACACCCACCGGTACCGCTCCACGGGGCCGTCCGGCGCATTCGACAACCCGTCCGTGTACTGCGCCGATCTGGAGGCCCTGGTGCGTGGCATCGAGGCACGCAGCGCAGCGGCCCTTGTCGCACCCGCGGTGGTCGAGCCCGTCGAGCTGCTCGCCGCCCAGCAGGACCTCACCCGCACCCTGCTCGCCCGGCTGAACGCCGACATCGGACGGCGCGGCGGCGAGCGGTGGGCGGCCGTCTGGGAACTGGCCGCCACCATCGACGCGTCCGAGGAAGGGGCCCGCGGTCTGGACGAGGTGCTGGCCCACCCCTACACCCGCAGCTGGCTGCTGTACGCGATGGAGCTGGCCCAGGAGCGGCCGGGGGCCATGCAGGTGGCGCGTCGGATGCCGGTGTATCTCGCGGCCGCCGCCGTACGGGGCGGCCTCGACCTGCCCGTACGGGTGACCTTCTCGGGCGGCAGGATCTTCCTGCCCGGTCTCGGCGAGTTGCGGATCGCGGATGCGGGGGAGCACGGCACGGCGCTGGTGCGGGCAACCGAGGACGGCTTCCTGGTCCGGCAGGAAGGGAGTGACGCGGCCGAACTGCGGGTCGTACGGCCGGAGGCGGCCGGTCCCGGCTGGCGGCCGCTGCGCCGGCTCGCGACGCCCGGTTCGACGCCCGGCCTCGTGCTCGACGACCTCGACCCGTACCGCACATGCTTCTCCGTGCCCGCCGCGGACGCCCTCGACGACCGGGCCGCCGCCGACCTGGAGGCCAGGACCGGCGAGGCGTGGACGCTGATCGAGGCGAAGGCGCCCGGTCGTACCGGGGAGATGGCGGGCCGTCTCACCACCCTCACACCGCTGACCCGTCTGGCCCCGGCGGAGCCCGCCGTCGGGCGGCACGGATACGGGGCTCTGGGGATCTCCCCGGACGGCAGCGCGGAGGAGTTGGCGTTCGCGCTGCTGCGGGGCTTCCGGCGGGCCGAATTGCGGGCGCTTTGCGATGTCACGGATCTTTACGCGGCGGACGGCTCCTGGGAACATCGGATGCCCTGGCAGGAAGAACCAGTTCCGTTTTCCCGGCTGCTGGCCGACACCTATGAGCGGATGGCGTTGGGGGCTTTCGAGCCGAGCTATCTGGAGGGTGTACCGCAGGCCCTCGATACGCTGGAGGGTGCCGCCGAGCTGACCATCAGTGGAAAACGGCTGCTTGATCAGATGCGAAAAGAGATCTGAGGCTCGCATTCCGGTTTAGCCGGGGTCGTCGGTACGCACAGGACAACTGGGAGGAACAGACGCAGACCGAATTCGATCAAGGAATGATCGACTCAACCTGGGAACGTATGACTGAAAACTGGCGTTGAATGACCGAACGCCATGGGGGTGGAGCAACGTCCGCTCCGGAATGATGAATTCGCTCGCATTCACTTCAATCCTCGGGTGCGGGTGCTCACACAGGACGGGGGTCGTGTGCACGCAACAACGCAGCAGCGAGCGGCGGACCATCGGCCGTACTTCTTCTTGAGTTATGCACATACACCGGGGTACGGCGGTGGAACGGACCCCGACATGTGGGTCGAGCGGCTCTTCCAGGATCTCTGCGGCCATGTGATGGCCATGACCGATCTGCCCGCGGGCGCGCCCGCCGGGTTCATCGACCGCGAGATACGCTCCGGCGAGGGCTGGTCGGAGCGGCTCGGCGAGGTGCTCGCCACCTGCCGGGTGTTCGTTCCGCTGTTCTCGCCGCGCTACTTCGCCAGTGAGATGTGCGGCAAGGAGTGGTACGCCTTCGCCCAGCGCGCCATTCACTACCGGGCCCGCTCCAACCAGCCGGCCGAGGCGATCGTCCCGGCGCTCTGGGTGCCGGTACCGCCGAGCCAACTCCCGGGGCCCGCCGAGAGATTACAGTTCAACCACCGCGACTTCGGGGACCGTTACGTCAGCGACGGACTCTACGGACTGATCAAACTCAAGCTCTTCACCGAGGAGTACGAGCGCGCGGTGTACGAACTCGCCAAGCGCATCGTCAACGTCGCGGACACCATACGGATCGGCACCGGCCGCCCCGTCGACTACCGGCTGGCCCCCAGCGCCTTCGGCCCGCCGAACAGCGGAGTCGGCGGTCCCCGCCCCATGCAGGTGACCATCGCCGCTCCCACCCGGCACGACCTGCCCGAGGGACGCAACGCCGACTACTACGGCGACAACCCGCAGGACTGGAACCCCTACCACCCGGCCGCCGCCCGTCCCCTGGCCTATGTCGCCGAGGACCTGGTGCGCTCCCTCAACTACCAGGCCACCATCTCCTCCTTCGACGAGGAGTCCGGGCACCCGGAGGGCAAACAGCCGCCCAGCAGACCGGAGATCCTGCTCGTCGACCGGTGGGCCCTGCAGGACGAGGACCGGCGCCGACGGCTCGCCGCCTTCGACGCCGAGAACCGCCCCTGGGTGACGATGGTCGTGCCGTGGAACCGCGAGGACCACGAGAGCAGGGCGGCCGAGGCCGAACTGACCGAGAAGCTCGAACAGACCATGCCGACCAAGATGCGCCAGGGGCGGGCCTACTGCCGCGCCGCCGCCAAGGGCGTACCCAGCATGGAGGCCTTCGGGCAGATCCTGCCGCAGGTGGTCGAGGTGGCGGCCCAGCAGTACCTGAGACATGCGGCGGTCTACCCACCCGCCACCGGCGGCGGGCACACCGAACGGACACGGTTGATGGGGCCGATGGCGCAGACGTACTACACCCCCGATTCACACGACCCTGCGACGGATGCGGAGGACACGGATGACGGCCAGTCGTGACGGGCGCATCGTCACTTTCTACTCGTACAAGGGCGGCACCGGGCGCACCATGGCTCTGGCCAACACCGCCTGGATACTCGCCGCCAACGGAAAACGGGTACTGGCTGTCGACTGGGACCTGGAGGCACCGGGGCTCCACCGGTTCTTCCACCCGTTCCTCGACCCGTCGACACTCGGTGCCACCACCGGCGTCATCGATCTGATCACCGAGTACGCGTGGGCCGCGACCAGCCCCGTCCAGCGCGCCGACGACTGGCACCGCGACTACGCCCGTATCCAGCCGCACGCCGTATCCCTCACACCCGAGGCGCTCGGCTGGGAGTTCCCGCACGGCGGCACCCTCGACTTCGTCTCCGCCGGGCGGCAGAACCGCGAATACTCCGCGACCGTCTCCACCTTCGACTGGGACAACTTCTACGACCGGCTCGGCGGCGGCCACTTCTTCGACGCCCTGCGCGACGACATGAAGGCCAACTACGACTACGTCCTCATCGACAGCCGGACCGGCCTCAGCGACATCGCCGACATCTGCACCGTCCACCTGCCCGACGTCCTCGTCGACTGCTTCACCCTCAGCGACCAGTCCATAGACGGCGCCGCCTCCGTCGCCCGGCAGATCTCCGAGCGCTACACCGGCCGCCCCATCTCCATCTTCCCCGTCCCGATGCGCATCGACGAGGGCGAGAAGGAGAAGGCCGATGCCGGACGGGCGCTGGCCCGGCTGAAGTTCGACCGGCTGCCGCGCGATCTGTCCGGAGACGAACTCACCGCCTACTGGGGCGCGGTGGAGATTCCGTACCGCCCCTACTACGCCTACGAGGAGACCCTCGCGACCTTCGGCGACGAGGCCGGTCTCACCAACTCGCTCCTCTCCGCCTTCGAACGGCTCACCTCCGTCATCACCGACCAGCAGATCACCTCGATGCCGCCGGTCGGCGAAGAGGTACGGCTGCGCATCCGTGACGCGTTCACCCGGCGCAGGCCCGCGCTGCCCGCCGATCTCTTCCTCAGCTATGTGGCGGAGAACCGGATGTGGGCCGACTGGATCGAATCCGTGCTCACCCGGGCCGGGTTCCGCGTCGTACCGCGCGATGTGTCCGCCGAGCGGGAGACCCCGGAACCGGCGGCCGCCGCCGCGGAGAACGCGGCCCGTACCGTGGTGCTGCTCTCCAGCGCCTACCTCAAGTCGCAGCGTGCGGTGAACCTCTGGGATCGTGCCGTGGCGGAGGACCCCGGCGGTGGCCGGCGCCATCTGCTGCCGCTCAGGGTCGGTGACGTACGGCTGTCCGCGCCCTACATCGACCGCAACCCCGTCGATCTCTTCCGGCTCGACGAGGTGCATGCCACCGCCGCCCTGTTGCGCGCCCTGGACCGGCCCGTACAACTCACCGACGGTGTGTCGCCCGGGCCCCGCTTCCCCGGTACCGTCCCCAGGATCTGGAACGCGCCGCCGCGCAACCCCGGCTTCACCGGCCGCTCCCTGGTCCTGGAGCGGATGCGCGACCAGCTCGGCGGCGGCATGGCCGTCGTGCTGCCGCAGCCGCAGACCCTGTACGGACTCGGCGGCGTCGGCAAGACCCAGGTCGCCCTGGAGTACGTGCACCGCTTCATGGCCGACTACGACCTGGTGTGGTGGATATCGTCCGAGCAGACCGACGACGTGGTGGCCGGGCTCGCCGAGCTCGCCGTCCGGCTCGGTGCCCAGGGCGGCGACGACATGGCGGCCGCCTCCCAGGAAGCCGTGGACCTGCTGCGGCGAGGCGTGCCCTCGGACCGCTGGCTGCTGGTCTTCGACAACGCCGACGACCCCGAACGGCTCAGGCGCTACTTCCCGCAGGGCGGTTCCGGACACATCCTGGTCACCTCCCGGAACCAGGCCTGGTCCCAGCACGGCGACGCACTGCCCGTCGACGTCTTCCTGCGCGAGGAGTCCATCGAACACCTCCAGCGCCGAGCCCCGGGGCTGAGCGACGAGGACGCCGCCCAGGTGGCCACCGCAGTCGGTGACCTGCCGCTCGCCGTCGAACAGGCGGCGGCCTGGATCGCGGAGACCGCCACCCCGATCGACACCTATCTGGAACAGCTGGCGCAGCAGGCCCCCGAGGTCCTGGCGCTCAACCAGCCGGCCGGCTACCCGCAGCCGGTCGCAGCGACCTGGAACATCTCCATCGAACGGCTCAAGGAGCGCTCGCCCGCCGCGGTGCGGCTGCTCCAGCTCTGCGCCTTCTTCGCCCCCGAGCCGATCTCGGGGAACCTCCTGTACAGCAAGGAGATGATCGAGGCACTGAAGCCGTACGACGCCTCGCTCCAGGAGAAGCTCGTGCTGGGCCGGGTCATCCGGGAGATCGGCCGGTTCGCCCTCGCCAAGGTCGACCAGGTCTCCAACTCCATCCAGGTGCACCGTCTCGTCCAGGCCGTCATCCGGGCACAGCTCAGCGAGGAGGAGCAGCGCGACGCCCGGCATGCCGTCCACCGCATTCTGGCGGGTGCCCGGCCCGATGAGGACGAGCCGATCGACAACCCCTCGACCTGGCCGCAGTTCGCCACCCTCTGGCCGCACCTCGTCCCCTCCGACGCCCGCAACTGCAAGGAGCCCGAGGCCCGCAGGCTGTTGATCGACCGGGTCCGCTATCTCTGGAAGCGAGGTGACTTCAGGACCGCGGGCGCGCTCGGCGAGGAGTTGCGCGCGATCTGGAAGGAGACGCTGGGGGAGCGGGACATCCAGTACCTCTACCTCTGCTTCCACCTCGCCAACATCTACCGCTCCCGCGGCCGTTACGTGGAGGCGAGGGAGCTCGACGAGATCACCCTGGCGACGCAGCGGGAGGTCCTGGGGCCGGAGCATCCGCACACGTACATGAGCACCAGCAGTCTGGCGACGGACCTCGGCACGCTCGGCGAGTACACCATGGCGATCGAGCTGGCGACCGAGGCCACCGACGGGTTCAACCAGATCTTCCACGACTCGCATCCGAGGACCCTGGCAGCGGCCAACAACCTGGCGTTCACCCTGCGGTCCATCGGGCAGTACGCCAAGGCCAGGGAGATCGACCAGGACGTCTTCGACCGGCGGGTCGAGGTGCTCGGCGCGGAACACCCGTACAGCCTCTCCTCGGCCATGAACCTGGCCCGCGACCTGCGTGACGTCGGGCGGTACGAGGACGCGGTCGGCATCCTCAGCCGCACGTACGACAGCTACAAGGCCACACTCGGCCGGTCCTTCCCCGGCACGCTGAGCGCGGCGAAGAGCCTGGCGGTGTCGCTGCGCCGGGCGGGCAGACTGGAGGACGCCCGCAGGCTCACGGTGGCCACCCGTGCCCGGTACCGGGCCAAGTACACCTCCGCCAACCCGGAGTGGCTGGCCTGTGACCTCAATCTGGCGGCCGACCTGTTCGCGGCGGGCGAGGCGTCCGAGGCCAGGGACACCGCGCAGGAGGTCGTCGACCAGTACATGAAGGTGCCGGGGGAGAAGCACCCGTACACCCTGGCCGCCCTGAACAACCTCGGCGTCTACCTGCTGGGGGCCGGCGCGGTGGAGGAGTCGGAGCAGGTGCTGACCCGGGTGGTCGCGTCGATGCGGGAGGTGTACGGGCACGAGCACCCCAACACCCTGTTCTGTGTGATGAATCTGGCCAATGCGACGGCCGAACGGGGCGATCTCGAGATCGTGCTGGAGACCGAACGGAAGGTGGCAGGACAGCTCAGGCACGTCCTCGGGGCGCACCACCCGGAGACCCTGGCCATGATGTCGAACATGGCGGTCACGCTCGATGCGATGGGGCGCAAGGACGAGGCGCTGCGGCTGAGGGCGGAGACGGTCGACGAGCTGGCGCGGCAGCTCGGCGACGACCACCCGATGACCCGGATCGCCCGGGACGAGCGCCGGTTCGAGCGCGAACTGGAACCGACGGCGGTATGAGCCAGGGGAGCGTCCGGCCGCCACCGGACGCTCCCTGTCTCCCCTGCTTCTTCCTGTCCCTCCCGGGTCTGTTCCTCAGCAGACGGCCGGCTCCAGCAGCCAGTTGAGGATCGTGGGCAGGACGTGCAGCGCGTCGAAGTGCGCGGCCGCCGGTTCCACCACGACGGTGGAGTTCGGGATGCGCTCGGCCAGCCAGCGGGAGTGGCCCACCGGCGAGAACACGTCCTTCTCGCCGTGCCACAGCATCACCGGACCCGGGATGTCCGCGGGGTCGAACCCCCACGGGCGGCTGAACGCGATCGCGTCGTCGATCCAGCCCCATGCCGAAGTGCGCAGCCCCTCACGGTAGTTGCGCAGCAGCATGGTGCGGACCCCGGCGTCGTTGACCACCATCCGGTCGGAGTCGGTCAGCTCCCGGCGCAGATCGTCGATGAGCCTGACCGGGTTCTTCCTGATCACCGCGGACCGGGAGATGAACGATTCCGCGAGCCCGTCCGGATCGGCCGCCGCGGTGGAGTACGCCAGCACATTGGAGGCGGCCATCCCGTCGAACCAGTCCAGGCCGTCGGCGCCCCAGGGGGCCAGCCCGACCAGTGCGGCGGTACGGGTGACCCGCTCGGGCATCAGCGCGGCGCAGGCCAGGGCGTGCGGGGCGCCACCGGATCGGCCCACCACGGCGAACCGCTCCAGCTCAAGGTGGTCCGCGATGGCCCGTACATCCTGAACGACATCGGCGACACAGCGTCCCGGCAGCCGGTCGGAGTCGCCGTAGCCCGGCCGGTCATAGGCGATCAGCTGTGTCTTGCGCTGGTACAGCACCATGCCGCGCGGAGCCGGACCGAGCCTGCTGCCGGGCATTCCGTGCAGCAGGAAGACAGGTCTGCCGCGGGGATCGCCCAGACGCTCCACCACCAGATGCCGCCCGTCCGTTGCGCGCACCCGATTACGCACTCCGCGCCTCCTCCGTATGGTGCGGGCACCGCGTGCCCGACTTTTCCCGCCCGATTCGATGATGGACCATCAGAGCACTTACCGGCACGGTGTGTTGGGAAACCGTGGGGGCGTTCAGGGGGCGCGATCTCGTACGGTGGCGGCGAAGCGCCCGGAGCATGACAAAGGGGCTCGTCCGCATCACCTCACGTGATGCGGGCCGGCCCGTCGTTTCTGATCAGGAAGCCTCGTCGGCGCTACCCCCGCGCGAGCGTCACGAACGCCGCCCACTCGCTCCGGCCTACCCGCAGCACCGGTCCGTCGCCCGCGACCTTCGAGTCCCGTACATACACCGCACCGGGGCCGGCGGCCACTTCCACGCAGTCGCCGCCGCCCGATCCGCTGTAGCTGCTCTTGAACCAGCGCAGCTCGCTAACGTTCCCGGTTACCTGCTCCACGCTCATGTCTCTCCCACCAGCTGTTCGATGAGCCGCGCAGACGCCTCGACGTTCAGGGCCTGCGATCGCAGCTTGCCATATCGCAACCCGAAGGCGCTGACCTCAGCCGGATCACTGACGACGCACCCGACCTCCTGGGACTCGATGTACCCGAGGCGGCGTAGCTCCTTCGTCTCCACCAGGACGAACGGCCCGTCCAGACCCGGGTGGAATCCCAGCCCAGCCGGCATCACCTGAACCTCCACCGACCGCAACGAGCCCACCTCCAGCAGGCGTTGCCACTGTCCCCGCATGACCTCGGCGCCGCCCACCGGGTTACGCAACGCCTCCTCCCCGATGATGAACGACAGCTCCGCCAGCGGATCCCGCGTCAGAAGTTTCTGCCTGCTCAGGCGCGCTTCCGTGTGCTGGTCGATGATCTCCTCGCTGAACGGCGGGCAGTGGCCGCCGAACACGGCCCGTGCGTACGCCTCCGTCTGCAGAAGGCCCGGCACCAGCAGCGGGTCGTACGAGAAGCGGCTCAGCACCTCCGCCTCGATGAGGGCGAAGTTGCGGAAGAACTGCGGGAGCTTCGCCCGGTCCACATCGGCCTGTAGCACTTCCAGCAACCCGCCCGCAGCCAGCACCCTGTCTGCCGCGACGGTGAACGCCTCCTTCGCGGGCCGTCGCCCCTGCTCGACCGAGGCGACCTGTTCCAGGGAGTAGCCGATGGCTTCTCCGAGCGCCTGCTGGTTCAACTCGGCCCTCTTACGCAGGTGCTGGAGAAGCTTGCCGTAGGCCACCCATACCCCCGGAAGCTCGCTGTCTTCCTTCGTCTTCGTCGCGCGGCCGTTCCGTGTATTCCGCATTGCCCTCACGCCCTTTCCGCCACCGTTCACGCCCCGCCCGCAGCCACCCGTAGTGCTCCTCAACTTCACTACGACTGGGCAAGGTTCAACGCAATCGACGTTTCCAGGGACACGGTCCCTGCCCCGTACGGCACCCGTACAAGACCCGTACAACTCAGGACGGCGCAACTCCGCCCGGCCCGTACCACCGATACCCCGTACGGTCATCGCACCTGGTCAGCGACTTCTGCCGAGTTCCACGATGGTGTCGTGAAGCAACAGGAAAGCACCCATGAACCACTCGGCCCACCACCCGAGTTCAGCCTTCGCCTCAGCAGCACCCCACGTGGCGCCAGGCTGGCGCGTACCCTCGCCGTGCAGCAGCTCACCGAGTGGTGCGGCAGTCCGTACGACTCCGAGACTGCTCAGGCCGTCGCCCTCGTCACCGCCGAGCTGGCCGCCAACGCCATTACCCACGGGCGCCTCCCCGGGCGCGACTTCCGGCTGACGCTCCTCCTTCTGCCCCACGCCGTTCGTATCGAGGTGACCGACACCCGCCCGGAGCGCCTGCCGCCCATCCCGGCAGCGGTACCCGCGTCCGCCGACGCGGCATCGGGCCGTGGTCTGCTGCTCGTCGAGGCGTACGCGGACCGTTGGGGCTGCACCGTCCGCGACGCGTACACCAAAACGGTCTGGGCGCAGGTGGCTTGCTCCTCCTGAGCGCGGCGCGGAGGACAGCTGGACCCAGGCGGTCTCTACTCAGACTCCGGGGCTGTTCTTCGGTCCCGGCACATGGCCGAAGCCAGGATGCCGGGACCGAAGGCCCTACGCAGGCCGACGTGCCGGATCCGGCGGTGTCCCCGCCGTCCGGCAGGGGCCCGGCCGGTCGACATGATCCGACCGGGTCAGCCGGCCCAGACCTCGGCTTCGTCGGCCGGGACGGTGGTGGCGAGCTTCAGCTCCTTGCGCGCGGCGACCGTCTTGCCTGGGTTGATACCGGAGAAAGCCCGGTCGTAGGCAAGGTAGAAGGCGTCGGTGTCACCGGCCGAAGCGGCCTTTTCCCACGCACCGGCGGTCTCCTCCAGTCGTGCACGGAGCTTGACGGTCTCCGGCTGCTGAATGCTCTTCAGGGCCGTGAGGTGGGAGCCGAGCGCGGCGGCAACGGCTTTGGCCTGCTTTTTGTAACCGGCGAAGTCGTCCTCGACATGCTCTGCTTCGGGCTGGTTCGTCCACAGGGCCTCGTAGACGGCGTTCGAACCCTTCAGGTACGCGAGCTGGTCGGCGTTCAGGGGCTTGCTCTTCAACGAACCGGAGAACGTGCCCGCTTCCTTGGTGTACGTGCAGCTCACGGCCCGATCGCCCGTCGCCCAGCTCTCCTTGGTGGGGGAGTAGTAGTAGACGTCGACGCCCTTGGGCAGGGCCCAGGCGTCGGGGGTGAACTTCTGCGCCTCGACCGGGCATCGTTTGTCGGCGATCTGTGCGGTTTTGTCCTCACCGGGGTACGCCGACTGCCCGTCGATCTTGAAGTCACCGACGACCTGGCCCTTGTGCGGTTCCTTGCACGGCACGACCTCGACGCTGAGCTCCTCGCTCTTCGGCGCCTCGTTGTTCGGGTTGTAGCAGTCGCCGGTCGCGAGCGAGAAGACCGATCGCTGGCGAACCACTTTCTTGGCACCGGCCTTTGCATCGTCGAGGGCTTCGGAGCATCCCACCGCTCCGACCGAGATCAGGGCTACGACGGCGGATATACCGCGCAGGGAACGGGACGTGGCACCGAAAGACATGACGTAGGCATCCTCAAACGGAAGGGTTGTGAACAGATGTGCGCATCGTATGGCATGTCAGTGACAGTGCTGTGCGCAGGCGCTTTGGTGCACCGGCGGTGGTGGTGCAGGTGATATCCGGACGAGTTGTCGTCCGGCGCGCCGCTGGGTCAGGCGGCCGTAGAGCCCACGGGCGCCGTGTCATCGGCGGCGTCATCCGGTGTGCGGCGCATGGCCATCAGGAGTGTGACGAGTGTGCCCGCCGCCGCCCACGCGGACAGCACCAGCAGTGGTCCGGTGACCGCGTTGCCCTTGAAGTACGCGATCGAGCGTGCCACCCAGGTGCCCGCCCCGGGCGGCAGCGCGGGGCCGATCGTTCGCCAGAAGTCCGGGAGCATCGGCAGTGGGAAGGCGCCGCCGGCGCTCGGGTTGCCCGCGATCACCACGATCAGGACGGCCAGGCCGATGCCGACGATGCCGGTGAGGGCCTGCAGGGCGAGGGTGAGCATGCCGACCGCGAAGACGGTCAGCGCCCCCAGCCCCGACAGGCCCCAGAAGCTTCCGGGCAGGGCGCCGAGGATCGGGCCGATGATGATCGCGCCGCCGATCCCGCCCACGATGGAGTACAGCGCCATGACGCCGGTCCGGATCACCGCGCGCTGTCGGTTGGCGGGCTTGGAGCCGGCGCTGATCGCCAGGATCGAGGCGCAGAGGTAGCCGCCCACACACCAGCCCACGACCAGGTAGAAGGATGAGAGCCCGTCGAAGTCCTGGTCGGAGGCCGGGGCCACGTCCACGGACCGGACCGTGCGCTGCTGGGTCAGATCGACCTTCGTGATGATCTTCGTCAGGGTGTCGGCCAGCGCGGCACCCCCGCCGGAGGCGACCAGCACGGTGTCGGTCGTGCTCCTGGGATTGACGATCAGGGCGCCGTCGATCTCGCGGTTCAGGATCTGCTCGCGGGCCGTGGCCGCGTCGGCGACCGCACGGGGGTCCAGCGGGCCGCCCGGGAGATTCTTCAGCTCGGTGATCAGCTGTGCGGACATCTGCTGGGGCGCGACGACCCCGAAGGGTACGTCCGTCGGTTTCGGCTTGTGCAGCGCTCCGACGTAGGACGCGATGAACAGCAGCTGCAGTCCGAGCACACCGATGACAAGCAGCGCGGCCCGTGGAGTGACGGCGTTCTTCACCTCGTCAGCGAAAGTCATGCCCCCACGGTCCGGGGCGTCGGCCGTTCGTGCAGGTGGGACTGGGCCGAATGGCTGACCGGAGCGCCGGTCCGGGGCCGGGTGCATGTCCCGCACCCCGGGTATCGTACGAATGTTCGAAACTTGGTCTATGGTGGAGAGCGAGGGGTGGTGAGTGCGGATCGGTCCAGGAGGTGCAGATGCCAGGGTTCACGCATCTGCATACCGTTTCCGGGTTCTCCCTGCGGTACGGGGCCTCGCACCCGGAGCGGCTGGCGGAGCGCGCCGCGGAGCGGGGGATGGACGCTCTCGCGCTGACCGATCGCGACACGCTCGCGGGTACGGTCCGCTTCGCCAAGGCCTGCGAGAGGGCCGGGGTGCGGCCGCTCTTCGGGGTGGAGCTCGCGGTGGACCCTGCGGCGGCGGAGCATACGAGGGAAGGCGGACGTACGCATCGGCTGCGGACCCCGGTCCGTGGCGGTGCCTTTGTCGATGAATCCGCACCCCGGGTCACCTTCCTCGCCCGGGACGGTGCGCAGGGCTGGGCGGAGTTGTGCCGTCTCGTCACCGCCGCCCACGCCCCCGCGCCCGCCGGTGCCGGACAGCCTCTGGTCGGCCGGTCCGAGCTGCCTGCCGAAGGGCTCACCGTGCTGCTCGGCCCCGCCTCCGACGTCGGCAGGGCGCTGGCCGCCGGCCGCCCGGACCGGGCCGCCGCACTGCTCGCCCCCTGGCGGGAGATCTACGGCGACGACCTGCGCCTCGAAGCCGTCCACCACGGACGCGAAGGCACCGGACCCGGATCGCTGCGGCTCGCCGCCCGTACCGTCGGCTTCGCCGCCGAGCAGGGGGTGCGGGCCGTGCTGACCAATGCCGTCCGGTACGCCGACCCCGGGCAGGGCCCGGTCGCCGATGTGCTCGACGCGGCCCGCAGGCTGGTCCCCGTCGACCCCCGCCGCGCCCCGCTCGACAGCGATGAGCGCTGGCTGAAGGATGCCCGCGCGATGGCGGAGACCGCCGAGCGGATCGCCTCCTCGGCCGGCCTCGGCCGGGACGGCGGAGCGCGGCTGCTCGCAGAGACCCGGCGCACCGCCGACGCCTGCGTCGTCGACCCCGAGGGCGACCTCGGCCTCGGCGCCGTCCACTTCCCCGAACCGCATCTCGTCGGTGCGGGGCGGCGCACCGCCCAGCGGGTACTGGCCTCCCGCGCCGCCGCCGGAATGGTGCTGCGCGGCTACGGCCGCAGGCGCGACTACTGGGAGCGGATGCACCAGGAGCTGGACATCATCGCCTACCACGGTTTCGCCTCCTATTTCCTGACGGTCGCTCAAGTCGTTGATGATGTAAGGGCGATGAAGGTACGGGTTGCCGCCCGGGGCTCCGGCGCGGGCTCCCTGGTCAACCATCTCCTCGGGATCGCGCACGCCGACCCGGTCGAACACGGGCTGCTGATGGAACGCTTCCTCTCCAAGCGCCGCTTCGTGCTGCCCGACATCGACATCGACGTCGAATCGGCCCGCCGGCTCGACGTCTACCGCGCGATCATCGGCCGCTTCGGCACCGAGCGGGTCGCGACCGTCGCCATGCCCGAGACCTACCGGGTGCGCCACGCCATCCGGGACGTTGGCGCGGCGCTCTCCATGAACCCGGCCGAGACCGACCGGCTCGCCAAGGCCTTCCCGCACATCCGGGCCCGCGACGCCCGTGCGGCCATGGAGGAACTGCCCGAACTGCGTGAAGTGGCGCGGGAGAAGGACCGGTACGGGCGGCTCTGGGAGCTGGTGGAGGCGCTGGACGCCCTGCCGCGCGGCATCGCCATGCACCCGTGCGGGGTGCTCCTCTCGGACGCCTCCCTGCTGCGCCGGGTGCCTGTCATGCCGACCAGCGGGGAGGGTTTCCCGATGGCGCAGTTCGACAAGGAGGACGTGGAGGATCTCGGGCTGCTCAAACTCGATGTGCTGGGCGTACGGATGCAGTCGGCGATGGCGCACGCGGTCACGGAGGTCAAGAGGGCCTCGGGCCAGGACGTGGACCTGGACGCCGTACCGCAGGGCGACCCGGAGACGTACCGGCTGATCAGGAGTGCCGAGACGCTGGGCTGCTTCCAGATCGAGTCGCCGGGCCAGCGCGACCTGGTCGGCAGGCTCCAGCCTGCCACCTTCCACGATCTGGTGGTCGACATCTCGCTGTTCAGGCCGGGGCCGGTCGCCGCCGACATGGTGCGGCCGTTCATCGAGGCCCGGCACGGCCGGACGCCCGTCCGCTACCCCCACCCCGACCTGGAGGGGCCGCTGCGCGAGACGTACGGGGTGGTCGTCTTCCATGAGCAGATCATCGAGATGGTCGACATCATGACCGGCTGCGGCCGGGACGAGGCCGACCGGGTGCGGCGCGGGCTCTCCGACCCCGGGGTGCAGGACCGGATCAAGGTGTGGTTCGCGCAGCAGGCGGCGGCGAAGAAGTACAGCGCCGAAGTGATCGCCCGCGCCTGGGGGATCATCGAGGCGTTCGGCAGTTACGGCTTCTGCAAGGCGCACGCGGTCGCCTTCGCCGTACCGACGTACCAGTCGGCGTGGCTCAAGGCGCATCATCCGGCGGCCTTCTATGCCGGGCTGCTCACCCATGACCCGGGGATGTACCCGAAGCGGCTGCTGCTCGCGGACGCGCGACGGCGCGGGGTGCCGGTGCTGGGGCTGGATGTGAACCGGTCGGCGGCCACCCATCAAATCGAACTGGTGTCTGGTGGTGAGAAGGGGAGGGCGGTCTGGGGGGTGCGGCTCGCGCTCTCGGACGTCCATGGCATCAGTGAGGCCGAGGTCGCCCGGATCGAGGCCGGGCAGCCCTACGCCTCGCTGCTGGACTTCTGGCAGCGGGCCAGGCCGGGAAAGCCGACCGCTGAACGGCTGGCCCAGGTCGGCGCGTTGGACGCGTTCGGTGCCAACCGGCGTGATCTGCTGCTGCATCTGTCCGAACTGCACCGTGCCCAGCGGGGCGCGGGTTCCGGCGGCGCCGGTGCGCAGCTCCCGCTCGGCGGCGGGCACCGGACCGGCTCCATCGGGCTGCCCGACCTCAACGAGGCCGAACGCCTCAGCGCCGAGCTCGGCGTCCTGAGCATGGATGTCTCCCGCCATCTGATGAGTGATCACCATGCGTTCCTGAAGGAGCTCGGCGCGGTCTCCGCCAAGCGGCTGCGCGAGGCGCGGCACGGGCAGACCGTGCTGGTCGCGGGCGCCAAGGCGGCCACCCAGACCCCGCCGGTCCGCTCCGGCCGCCGGGTCGTCTTCACCACCCTGGACGACGGTACGGGCCTGGTCGATCTGGCCTTCTTCGACGACAGCCATGCCGCATGCGCGCACACCGTCTTCCACTCCTGGCTGCTGCTGGTACGCGGAGTGGTGCAGCGGCGCGGACCGCAGAGCCTGAGCGTGGTCGGCGCGGCCGCCTGGAACCTGGCGGAACTGGCCGAGCTGCGGCGTACCGGCGGACTCGACGCGGTCGCGGCCCGGCTGGCGGAGGAACCCTCGTCCGAGGAGGGCGCCCCCGAGGCTCCCGAGCCCGCTCCCGCCGACAAAGGCCGCCGCATCCAGATGGCCACCGGGTACGAGATGAACCCCTGGTCCGACCTCCAGCCGCCCGGTGAAGGAGTCGCCACCGGAAGGAAGTTGTGGCACCAGAGCCCGGGGAGTGCGGGATGAGCACTGCACACGATGCGCCGGGAATCCTGTATCTGCGGTTCCGCAAGGTCGGCGGCGGCCCCCCGGACAGCGCCGGTTACGAGGGACTGCTCGCCCTTCTCGGTGCGTTCACCCCGGTGGTCGAGGCGGTCCCGCCCGACGGGGCGCTCGCCGATGTGCGCGGCGCGCTGCGCTACTTCGGACGGGATGTGAAGGGGCTGGCCTCGGTGATCCGGATCCGCGCGCTCGCCCTGCACGGCGTGGACTGCGCGATCGGAGCCGCGGAGAACCCGATGCTGGCCCGGATGGCGGCACGGCAGGCCGCGCCCGGAATGACCTTCGTGGTGCCCGGGGGCGGGGGAGCGGAGTTCCTCGCGGCCAAGCCGGCCACGGCGCTGGACGGCGTCGGGGCGGCGACGGCCCGCACCCTGTGCGGGTACGGGCTCGACTCCGTCGGCCGGATCGCGGCTGCCCCGCTCGGCACCCTGCAACGGATCACCGGCGTACGGACCGGACGTGAACTGTGGGAGCGGGCGCGCGGCATCGACCGTACGGCGGTCGTGCCGGGCGCCGCCGCCCGGTCGATCGCCGCCGAACGGTCCTTCCCGCGCGACGAGCTGGACCGGGAACGCCAGCGCCGCGCGCTCATGTCGCTCACCGAGGAGCTGGGGGCCAGGATGCGCGGGGACGGGCAGGTGTGCCGGGGGCTCTCGGTCTCCGTGCGCTATGCCGACCGGACCGGATACTCGACGCTGACCCGCAGTCGTACGCTCCGGGAGCCCACCGCCCACTCCGCGGCGCTCACCGAACTCGCGTACCGGATCCATGACTCGTTCGCTCTGCAGCGGGCCCGGGTGCGGGGGATCGCGCTGCGCGCGGAGGGGCTGACGGACGCCGAACGGGCCGCGCACCAGCTGTCGTTCGACCCGGTGGACGAACGGGCGCGCCGGATCGAGGCGGTGGCGGACCGGCTGCGGGCCAGGTTCGGGCCGCAGGCCGTGGTGCCGGGGCGACTCGCGACCTGATTTACTGAGCGCGGTGACGGCGATCGTTATGACCGCCTTGAGGACCCGCTCAGCAGCGATTAGGAACAGCCGGCCGTACGGTGCGTACATGACCGCCGAAGCTTCCGAGAAGATCCGCCTCGCCACCCCGGCCGACGTCCCCGCCGTGCGGGCCGTCACCGACGCCGCCTACCGTCACTACATCGAACGCATCGGTCTCGTACCCGCACCGATGGAGGCGGACCACGCGGCGGATGTCGCCGCGGGCCGGGTGCACGTTACGGGGGCCTTGGACGTCGTCGGCGTCCTGGTCCTCGTACCGCACGACGACCACCTCTTCCTGGAGTCCGTCGCCGTCCACCCGGACGTGGCCGGCCGGGGAGTCGGCCGGCGGCTGCTCGCCCACGTGGACGCGCACGCCCGCAGCCTCGGCCTCCCTGAGATCCGGCTCTACACCAACGCCCTGATGTGGGAGAACCGGAAGCTCTACCCGCGCTACGGGTACGAGCTGGTGGAGCGCCGTGTGGACGGCGCGTACGACCGCTTCCACTACCGCAAGCGGCTGGCCGGCTGATCGACTCCGTCAGTGCGGGATGGCACGATCGGCCCATGACGACGATCGACTGGGATTCCGCAGCCGACTCCTTCGACGAGGAGCCCGACCACGGGCTGCTCGACCCGGCGGTCCGGCACGCCTGGGCGCAGCGGCTGGAGAGCTGGCTGCCCGGTGAGCGCTCCGAGGTGCTCGACCTGGGATGCGGCACCGGAAGCCTTGCGCTGCTCGTCGCCGGGCAGGGGCACCGGGTCACCGCCGTCGACCGGTCGCCGCGCATGGTGGAGCAGGCACGGGCCAAGCTCGCCGGGACGGGTGCCGGGGTGTTTCTCGGAGACGCGGCCCAACCACCGGTCGGCAAGCAGCAGTTCGATGTGATCATGGTCCGGCATGTGGTGTGGCTGCTGCCCGATCCGGTGGCAGCCCTGCGCCACTGGTTCACCCTGCTGCGGCCCGGCGGCCGGCTGATCCTGATCGAAGGCGTCTGGGGTGGCGTCGGCCTCTCCGCCGAGCGGCTGACCGGACTTCTCTGCGAGCTCACCGAACGCATCCACCACGAGCGGCTCTCCGACGATCCGACCCTGTGGGGCAAGCAGGTCGACGACGAACGCTACGCCCTGGTGGCCCGCGCCGAACCGCCGCACCGGCACACCGAGGTCGTCGATGTGCATCTGATCCTCCGCCGCGGCCCGGACGTCCTGCTCGCCCGCCGGGCCAATACCGGTTACGCGGACGGGCTGTTCAACGGCCCGTCCGGACATGTCGAGGACGGTGAGGACGTCCGCGAGGCGATGATCCGCGAGGCCGCCGAGGAGATCGGTGTCGAACTCGGCCCGGACGAGCTGCGGGTCGCCCTGGTCATGCAGCACCGGGGCCCCGGCGGCAGTCCCAGGACCGGCTGGTTCTTCGAGGCGGAGTACGACCCCGGCCGCCCGCCGTACAACCGCGAACCGGACAAGTGCTCCGAGCTGGCGTGGTTCCCGCTGGACGCCCTGCCGGACGACATCGTCGCCTACTGCCGCGCGGGACTCGACGGCTACCGCGCGGGGGAGCACTTCCTGATCCACTGGCACGAGGACGGCGACACCGTGGCGTACCAGCCGCACGCGATCCGCCGCGCCGTCCCACTGCCGGCGGGCGGGGCCCGCACCGGCGGGGTGCACCACATCGAACTGTGGGTGCCCGATCTGCCGACGGCCGAGCAGGGGTGGGGCTGGCTGCTCGGCGAGCTGGGCCATGTCCCGTACCAGCGCTGGGAACACGGGCGGAGCTGGCGGCGCGGCGACAGCTATGTGGTCGTCGAGCAGTCACCCGACCTGACCGGGGGGACGCACGACCGCCGCCGCCCCGGGCTCAACCACCTGGCGTTCCACGTCCGGGACCGGGCCACCCTCGACGCACTGGTGGCCGGGGCCCCGGAGCACGGCTGGCAGCCGCTCTTCCCGGACCGGTACCCGCACGCGGGCGGGGACGGGCACATCGCCGCCTATCTGGAGGACGCGGCGGGGTACGAGGTGGAGCTGGTCGCCGGAATCCAGCAAGGCCACCCGGCGCCGGAGGACCCGGCGCCGCACACCGATGTATGGGCGCGGCGCCGGGACTAGGGCCTGCGTCTTTCACTCACAGGGTGCGCTCAAGGCGGTCGGCCATCAGTCTGACGAAGCGCGACGGGTCGCCCAGTTCGCCGCCCTCGGCCAGCAGCGCCAGGTCGTGGAGGAGTTCGGCCGTCTCCTCCAGGCCGGTGCCGGCATCCTCGCCGCGTTCGGCGTGTGCCCGGTTGAGACCGCTGACCAGCGGGTGCTCCGGGTTGAGTTCGAGGATGCGCTTCACATGGGGGACGGGCTGGCCCATGGCGCGGTACATGTTCTCCAGGGCCGGCGTCACATCGTGCGTGTCCGAGACGATGCAGGCGGGCGAGACGGTGAGGCGCGAGGAGAGCCGTACCTCCTTGACGGTCTCGCTCAGCCGGTCCGTCATCCAGGCGAGCAGATCCGCGTACTCCTGCTGACGGTTCTCGCGCTCGGTCGCGGCCTCCTTCTTCTCCGCCTCGGTGCCGAGGTCGACCTCGCCCTTGGCGACGGACCGCAGCTTCTTGCCGTCGAACTCGGGCTCGGCCTCGACCCACACCTCGTCGACGGGATCGGTCAGCAGCAGCACCTCGACGCCCTTGGCCCGGAACGCCTCCATGTGCGGGGAGTTCTCGATGGCCTGCCGGGACTCGCCCGTGAGGTAGTAGATGTGCTCCTGACCGTCCTTCATCCGCTCCACGTACTGCCGCAGAGTGGTCGGCTCGTCCTTGTCGTGAGTCGTGGCGAAGGAGGCGACACCGAGGATGGCGTCGCGGTTCTCGAAGTCGCTCAGCAGCCCCTCCTTCAGGACACGGCCGAACTCCCGCCAGAACGTGGCGTAGCGCTCCGGGTCGGCGGACATCATGTCCTTGACCGTCGACAGCACCTTCTTCGCCAGGCGCCGGTGCATCAACTGGATCTGGCGGTCCTGCTGGAGGATCTCGCGCGACACGTTGAGCGACAGGTCAGAAGCGTCGACGACGCCCTTGACGAAGCGCAGGTACGGCGGCATCAGCGCTTCGCAGTCGTCCATGATGAAGACGCGCTTCACATAGAGCTGGATACCGCGCTTGTACCCCTGCATGAACAGGTCCTGGGGCGCGTGCGACGGGATGAAGAGCAGTGCCTGGTACTCGAAGGTGCCCTCCGCCTGCAGCCGGATGGTTTCGAGCGGGGCGATCCAGTCGTGGCTGATGTGCTTGTACAGCTCGTGGTACTCGTCGTCCGTGACCTCCTCGCGCGAGCGCGCCCAGAGGGCCTTCATCGAGTTGAGGGTCTCGGGTTCGCGCGGGGCGTCGTCGGCCGCTGCCCCGGAGTCCGCGGCATCGTCGGCAGCGGACTCCGGGGCCATCCTGACGGGCCAGGTGATGAAGTCCGAATACCGCTTGACGATCTCCCTGATCTTCCAGGGAGAGGTGTAGTCGTAGAGCCGGTCATCGGCGTCCTCCGGCTTGAGCCGGAGTGTGACCGAGGTGCCCTGGGGGGCGCTGTCGACGGTCTCGATCGTGTACGTGCCCTCGCCGGTCGACGTCCAGCGGGTGCCCTGGCTCTCGCCCGCGCGCCGGGTGAGCAGCGTGACCTCGTCGGCCACCATGAAGCTGGCGTAGAACCCGACACCGAACTGGCCGATCAGCCCTTCGGCCGCGGCGCTGTCCTCGGCCTCCTTGAGCTCCCGCAGGAACTTCGCTGTGCCCGAGTTCGCGATGGTCCCGATGAGCTGGACCACTTCGTCGTGCGACATCCCGATGCCGTTGTCCCGCACGGTCAGCGTACGGGCCTGCTTGTCGGTCTCGATGTCGATGTGGAGGTCGGACACGTCCGCGCCGAGCGAATCGTCGCGGAGCGCTTCGAGCCGCAACTTGTCGAGCGCGTCGGAGGCGTTGGAGACGAGTTCGCGCAGGAACACGTCCTTGTTCGAGTAGATCGAGTGGATCATCATCTGCAGAAGCTGGCGCGCTTCCACCTGAAACTCGAACGTCTCAGTGGGCATAATCCGTGATTCCTTCTCAGGTCACCGGGTGCGGAACTGACCTGAGCACTGTAGATCAACTGGTCATCACGGGAACTGCGTTCCGATGTTCAGGGGTGTCCGTCGTGCGGTTTCGGCGGTAGGGCCGGACCGGACTCACGGAAATTCAGCACAAAGCGGGCGCGCTCCCCCTGGATGCGCCGGCGGACATAGAGCACCGGTTCGCCGTCGGGGGTGCAGCTGACGCCTTCGCGGACGAGCAGGGCGCTCCCGGCCGGTACGCCCAGGATGTCGGCGTCGCCGATGTCGGCCCCGACGGCGCTGAAGGCGCGCCAGTCGTACTCCAGGGTGATGCCGGCGCTGTCGGCCAGGGCGCGGACCAGGTTCTCCACCGGTCCGGGAGCCGCGAGTTCCCGGGGCAGCAGGGCGGTGGGCATCCAGTAGCTGCTGATGCCCCAGGTCTCGGAGCCGATCGAGAACACGGTCTGCACCCTTGAGAGGACGCCGGTGGGCCGGCCCAGATGGCGGGCCGCCTCCTCGTCGGCAGTGGCGGTACCCGCGGGCAGGGCGTCGGTGATCGTCTCCTGGACGTCCATGCCCTGTCCGGCGGTGGACTCGGGCAGTGAGGCGTGTGTGCTGCCCATGTCGAAGCGCTGGCTGCGGGGGTCGACCGCGATCGACACCCGGGCGACGGGCGGGCGCACGAAAGTTCCGATGCCCCGGCGGATCTCGATGGCGGCGGCCCGCTCCAGCTCGGCGACGGCCTCGCGGACGGTCAGGCGGTTGACGCCGAACTCGGCACACATCTCGGGCTCGCTCGGCAGCCGGGAGCCGGCCGGAAACTCTCCGGCGTCAATGCGTTCCTGGATGAGGCGGGCCAACTGCAGGTAGCGCGGACTTGTCCTTCGGTGGTTCGACACCCCTGGATAGTACGAACCTCCGCGAGCCGTCCGGGACGGGGATCGGTCCCCACCGACCGTCGCGCCACGGTCATTTCATCGATGTTCATGTGCCGGTCACTCGCAGGGCCGGGCAGCCACACCTGAGACATCTACACATCTAGATGTCTCCTCCCGCCGTCCCCCGCGGGCGACGGCGGAGACGCGCCAGACCACCACCCACCCCCGCATCACCCGTGAGGTCCCCGTGCCCCTGCTGAACTTCCGCGACCCCGCCCTGACGGCCGATTCCCACCGTAACCGGATATGTCCCGGGGCCCTCTTCCGCTCCGCCCGGCCGTTCCCCGCCGCAGATCAGGACACCGTCCGGGAACTGCGCGCACGGGACATCCGCACGATCGTGGACCTGCGCGGCGAATCCGAGCGGTCGGACGCGGACTGGGCCGCGGCCGAGGAGGCGGGCATCCGGGTCCTGTGGGCTCCGCTGGACGCCACCGCCGAAGTGGCGGCGGTCGATCCCCGCTCGCTGCGGACCGCCGACGACCTCGGCCGCTTCTACCTCACCCTGGCCGAGGACACGCCCCGGGCGATCGCGGACGCGGTCACGGCAGCCGCGGCCCCCGGCGCGACCCTGGTGCACTGCTCAGCGGGCAAGGACCGCACCGGCCTGCTGATTGCCCTGCTGCTCGATCTGGCCGGCGTCCCGGCGGACGAGATCGCCGACGACTATGCGCGTACGGCCGACGCCCTGCCCCGGGTCTTCGCCGCCCTGGCCACCAGCGCGGGCCTGGGCGCGCTCAACACGGCCCACGGCGACCGGCAGATCCCGCCCGCTCTGCTGGAGGCGCCCGCCGAGGCGATCCGCGCCTTCATGGACGGCATCCGCACCCGCCACGGCGGCACCGAACAGTTCCTGCACGGCTGCGGTGTCGACGCCGCGGTGATCGCCTCGTTCCGGGCCAAGGCCGCCCCCGCCCGGGAGTCCGTGCCCGCCCCCGTCCCCGCCGCCCCTTCCGGGCTCTGACGCCCCGCCATCGAGCAACAGCCCCCAGGGACACACACCATGACCGAAACCCTGCCCAAGGCTCCCGCGACGGGTACGCCCGCGGCGGACATCCGGCCCACCGCGCCCCGTCGTCTTCTCGTCGCTCTGGTCACCACCGAACTGCTGATCACCTTCGCGCTCGCGACGCCCCTCGTGGCCACACTCAGCCTCAAGGTCCAGGAGATCGCTCCCGACCGCAAGGAACAGGTACTCGCCACCGTCATGGCGGTGGGCTCCGTCGCCGCCCTGCTGCTCAACCCGGTCTTCGGGCACCTCTCGGACCGCACTACGGGCCGCTTCGGCCGACGCAGGCCCTGGATCGCCGGAGGTCTCGTGGTGGGACTGCCCGCCGCCGCCGTGATGGCCACCGCCCACTCGACCACCCAGCTCGTCCTCGGCTGGCTCCTCGCCCAGGCCGCCTACAACGCCGCGCTCGCCGCGCTGTCCGCCGTGATCGCGGACCGGGTGCCGCCCCGGCAACAGGCCACCATGTCCGGTCTCTTCGGCGCCGCAGGATTCGCCGGGGTCGTGCCCGGACTCGTCCTCGTCGGACTGATTCCCGGCAGCACCACCGCCCTGTTCGTGATCCCGTCGACGGTCGGCGCCCTCGGTGCCGTACTCGCCTGGTACCTGCTGCGCGAGCCCGCGATCCCCGGCGGCGCGGGCCGCGGCGTGAAGGCGGTGAACCTGCGCAGCGTTCTCGGCAGCCTGCTGTTCGACCCGCGTACCTCTCCCGCCTTCACCGTGGTGTGGTGCCAGCGCTTCCTCCTCCAGTTCGCCAACGCGCTGATCGGCGCCTACGGGCTGTACTTCCTGATGGCCCGGCTGGACATGTCCGTCTCTCAGGCCGCCGCCCTGGTGTCGGCCACCGGACTGGTCTCGCTGGCCGGAAACGTGCTCGCCGCCACCTTCTTCGGCAAGGTCGCCTCGCGTACGGGCGCCTATCGGGTGCTGGTCGTCGCCTCCGGGACGCTGATGACCGCGGCCATGTTGATCAAGATGTTCTCCGCGTCCGTGTGGCCCGTCTATCTCGCCACCGCCGTGGCCGCGGTCGGACTGGGCGCCTTCTACGCCGTCGACCTCGCCCTGGTCCTACGGGTGATGCCGGACGGCGGCGACTCAGCCCGCTACCTCGGGGTGTTCAACATCGCCAAGGCGATGCCCCAGGTCCTGGCCCCGGTGCTCGCCCCCGTGCTCCTCGCCCTGGGCAGCGACCCGGTCGGCGGCTCGTCGGACAAGAACTACTTCGCGCTCTTCCTCGGTGGTGCCGTCGCCGCACTGCTCGCCACCGCACTGACCCCGCTGATCCGGCACCCGAGGCTCGTCCGTGACTGACCGCCCCTGCCCGACAGGAGACCCCTTCATGCCCGGACTCGCGCGCCACCACGACGGAACGCTGTTCCGCGACCTCAACCACAACGGCACCATGGAACCGTACGAGGACCCGAGGCTGCCGGTGGAGGAACGGGTCGGCGATCTGCTGGCCCGGATGACCCTGGAGGAGAAGGCCGGTCTCCTGTGCCACGGGCGCATGCTCGCCGGCGACCACGGACCGTACCGCTCCGGTGCGGAGCTGATCGGCGAACGCCACATCAACCACTTCGCGATGATGCAGGTGCCTTCACCGGGGGAGATGGCCCGCTGGAACAACCACGTCCAGGACCTCGCCGCGGCCACCCGGCTCGGGATACCCGTCACCCTCTCCTCCGACCCCCGGCACGGCGTAGTGTCCAACCCGGCCACCGCCCACACCGGCGGCGGGTTCAGTCCGGGCCCCGAGCCGATCGGGCTCGCCGCGACGGACGACCCCGCCCTGGTCGAGGAGTTCGCCCGAGCCGTCGCCCGTGAACTGCGGGCCGTCGGGATCCGGCTGGCCCTGCACCCGATGGCCGATCTGGCCACGGAACCGCGCTGGGCCCGGATCAGCGGCACCTTCGGCGAGGACGCGGCCCGCGCCGGACGGATGCTGACCGCCTATGTCCGCGGTATGCAGGGCGACTCACTCGACTCCGGGGTCGCCTGCATGACCAAACACTTCCCCGGGCACGGCCCGCAGGCGGGCGGGGAGGACTCGCACTTCGCCCACGGCAAGTGGCAGGCGTTCCCGGGCGGCAACCTCGACTACCACCTGCGGCCCTTCGAGGCGGCCCTCGACGCCGGCACCGCACAGATGATGACCTGCTACTCGATACCCAGTGGCAGCGGACTGCCGGAGGTCGGCGCGAGCTTCAGCCGGGAGGCGATCACCGGGCTGCTGCGCGAACGCCTCGGCTTCGACGGTGTCGTGTGCAGCGACTTCAATGTCCTCACCGGCATGGAGCTCCCGGGGCTGGGGGAACTGCCCCCGCGCAACTGGGGAGTGGAGCACCTCTCCCTGACCGAACAGCTGCTGACACTGCTGGACGCCGGAGTCGACCAGCTCGGCGGCGAGACCCGGCCCGGCCTGCTGGTCGAGGCGGTCCTGGGCGGATCGGTGACCGAGGACCGTATCGACGCCTCCGCCCGCCGCGTCCTGCGGGACAAGTTCCGTCTCGGTCTCTTCGAGGACCCCTATGTGGACCCCGAGGCCGCCGAGGCGCTCGTCGGAAGCCCCGCGACACGCGAGCTGGGCCGGCGGGTGCAGCGCCGCTCGCTGGTCCGGCTCACCCCCCGCCGGGACACGCTGAACCGGATTCCGGCGTCGCCCGCCGTGTACGTGGAGAACGTGGACCCGGCCGTGGCGGCCCGTTACGGCAGGGTCGTCGACCGCCCGGAAGAGGCCGATCTCGCCGTCGTACGGCTCCAGGCCCCCTTTGAGCAGCGGGAGTCACCGCTGGAGCGGCACTTCCACTCCGGCTCGCTGGAGTTCCCGCCGGAGGAACTCCAGCGGCTGGAGATGCTGTGCGCGGCGGTTCCCACCGCCGTCGACGTCTTCCTCGACCGCCCCGCCGTCCTCACCGGACTCTCGGCCGGCGCCGCCCTGCTGACCGGCAGCTTCGGGGCGTACGACGATCTGGTGCTGGACGTCGTGTTCGGGCGCTCCGAGGCGGAGGGGGTGCTGCCCTTCGACCTGCCCTCCTCGATGAAGGAGGTCGAGGCCTCCTTCGGGGACGTCCCGTTCAGCATGCCGAACCCCCTGATTCGCTGCGGCCATCGCGCCGACGGCTGACGGACGCGCTGGACGGGGCTCCGGGTGGACCGTACGGCGGTCCGCCCGGAGCCCGGAACGAGTACCTCCGCCGGTCAGGCCAGCAGCTTCGCGAGGCCCTCCGCGCGGGCCAGGTGTTCCAGCTCGTCCAGCGCCCGGCGGGCCGCATCGGCCGCCGCCGGATCGCGTTCGGCGAGACCGCTCTCCTCGAACTCGTCCTCGTCCAGCCGGAGTACGGACGAGCCGTCCGCCGACACCCACAGATCGAGATCCAGGTCCTCGACCAGAAGCTCCGTGTCCCGCAGCGCGGCGGGACGGGTGATGTCGCAGTACCAGCCCTTGAGTTCGCCCGCGCCGGTACGGACCTCCTTCACGGCGAACCAGCGGTCGCGCCAGTAGTGCTCGGTGAACACATCGCCCGGCTCGAACCGTACGAAGCCGAAGTCACGGACCCCCGGCGCCGCCCAGGGCGCACGCACCGTCACCCGGGTGCCGTCGTCGCGGATCACATCCGCCGGGTAGCGGATCTTGGTCCGCCCGGCCTTCACCAGGGCGACGACCAGCGCGGTCTCAGCCGAGCTTGCGGACATACCGCACCTCCGTGGCACAGATCTCGTAGCCGAACCATCGATTGACCGCCAGCATCGGACCGTTGTCCGCGTCATTGCCGGTGTACGCGTCGGTGTAACCGGCGGCGCGCGCCCGGTGCAGCGAGTCGTTCTTCGCGAGCCTGGCCAGGCCCCGGTTGCGGTACGCCCGGCGGGTGCCGGTCATTCCCGACATGTAGCGGGTCAGGCCGTCGGTCTGCGCCGCGCTGAACGCCACCACCTTCCCGTCGACCACCACGACCGAAGTCAACTCGTGGTCGAGCCCGGGGTGGCGCCAGGTCCGATTCAGCCAGTCCTCGTAGTCGGACAGTTCGGCCGGGGTGTCGCTCGGCTCGTCGGCCGTGGTCTCGGCGTCCGCCTCGAAGAGCGGGCGCGGATCGTCCGCGAAGTCCGCGGCGGTACGCAGCTCGACGTCCGCCGGAAGCTTCTGACGGGGCGGCAGCGAGCCGCCCGCCAGATCGAGGTGGAGGAAATGAGCCGAGCGGCTCGGCGCATAGCCGCGCTTCTCGGCGAACGCGCGGTTCGACGGGGTGTCGAGCACCCAGGTGTAGAGCGCGAGCGCGCCCTCCCGGGCGAGGTACTCCTCGGCCGTGCTCAGCAGCAACCCACCTGCCCCGTGCCCGGTGCGGTCCGGATGTGTGTACGGATTACAGAACGCCTGGCCGGGTTCGGGGCTGTCGTGGACGAGACCGACCTGTGCGGTCCCGATGAGCTCACCGTCCTCCTCGGCGACCAGCAGCCGGTAGTGCTTGTCGGGATGGGCGGAGGCCAGATCGAAGGCGACCTGCTCGGGAGTCGTCACCATGTAGGGCAGTGCGGCGCGCCGGACCTGCACCCAGGCCTCTGCGTCGGCGGGCAGGAAGTCGCGAACGAGGACAGTCATGGGCCGGACGCTACGCGTGCTCCCGCACGGGCGCCGCTGATTTTCCGGCGGTGGGGGACAATCAGCGCGTGACCCTGAAGATCGCCCTTGATCCGGATTCCGGTACCGCCCCGTACGAGCAACTGCGCACACAGATCTCCGAACTGGCCCGCTCCGGCGCGCTGCCCGTCGGTTTCAGACTTCCGACCGTACGCGGCTTCGCCGAGGAGCTCGGCCTCGCCGCGAACACCGTCGCCAAGGCGTACCGGGCGCTGGAGGCCGACGGGGTGATCGAGACCCGCGGCCGCAATGGCACGTTCATCGCCGCTGCCGGTGATGCGGCGGACCGGCATGCGGCGGCTGCGGCGCAGGAATACGCGGAGCAGGCCCGGCGACTGGGCCTGTCCCGGGCCGAGGCGCTGTCCCTGGCCGAGGACGCGGTACGGGCGGCGTACGCGGCGCGATGAGTCGGGAGCCGGGGCGGGGCAGGGTCCGGCGCCGTCCGGGCCGCCGGACCCTGCCCTTCAAGCGCCGGACAGGCTCGAAGGGCGTTCTCGAGCGCCGGACAGGCTTGGTCCTGCCGGGCTCATAGGTACAGGCCCGCGTCCGCACCGGAATCCTGTTTCGGCACCGACGCGGGACCGCTGCCGCGCCGCAGCGCGTACAGCTCGGCGAGCGTGGCGCCCTCGCGGCCCAGCCCTTCCTCCGTACCCAGCCAGGCCGCCGCCTCCTTGCGGGTCAGTGAGCCCACTTCGATCCTGGCGAGGCAGCGGCCGGGCCTGACCACGGCCGGGTGGAGCCGCTCCAGGTCCTCGTTGGTGGTGACGCCCACCAGCACATTGCGGCCCTGGCCCAGCAGCCCGTCGGTGAGGTTCAGCAGCCGGGACAGTGCCTGGCCCGCCGTGTGCTTCGCCTCGCCGCGGATCAACTCGTCGCAGTCCTCCAGGAGCAGCAGCCGCCAGCGGCCCTTCGCCGTGCCGTCGTCCTCACCGATCGCGATGTCCATCAGATAGCCGACATCGTTGAAGAGCCGCTCCGGATCGAGCACGCAGTCGACCTGGCACCAGTCCCGCCACGAGCGCGCGAGCGTGCGCAGTGCGGACGTCTTGCCGGTGCCGGGCGGGCCGTGCAGCAGGAGCAGCCGGCCGGCGATGTCGTCGGGCGTGACCTTCATCAGCCGGTCCATGGCATCGGCCACCGGTGCCGTGTAGTTGTTGCGGACCTCGTCCCACGTACCGGCGGCGATCTGCCGGGTGGTGCGGTACGGGCCGCGGCGCGGGGACACGTACCAGAAGCCCATCGTCACATTCTCGGGCTGCGGTTCCGGTTCGTCCTGGGCGCCGTCCGTCGCCTGGCCGAGGATTCTCTGCGCCAGCTCCGGGCTGGTCGCGGTGACCGTGACATCGGCGCCGCGGTTCCAGCGCGAGATGAGCAGCGTCCAGCCGTCGCCCTCGGCGAGCGTGGCGCTGCGGTCGTCGTCGCGGGCGGCGCGCAGCACCTTGGCGGCCGGGGGCAGCAAGGTGGCCCCGGCCTTGACGCGGTCGAGGGAGGAGCTGTGCGAGTACGGCTGCTCGCCCGTCGCGAAGCGGCCGAGAAACAGCGCGTCGACGACGTCGGACGGGGAATCGCTGTCGTCGACGGTGAGCCGGATCGGCAGAGCGGACTCAGGGTTGGCAGACATGGCGCCCATGATCCGGCAAGGGGGCACCCGGCGCACCCAGGTTTCGCCACCTTCCTCCCCGCTTCCGGCGGGCGGACCGCGGACATGACGCAACCTCAGGGGGGCGCGCAGGAGAACTCATCGGGCCAACTTGGCATGGACACTTCCGGTGGGGGTGTGGGTACTGCTACCACGGACACGGCAGACCAGGCGGAGATCCTGCCGGTCGGTCCAAGGGAGGTTCCATGAAGATGTCCAGACTCGTGGCGTTCTCGGCCTCGCTCCTGCTCGGTGCCGTACTCGCTCTGACCGGAGCGGCCACCGCCAACGCCGCACAGTCTGTTCAGGCCGTCGACTACGTCGCCCTCGGCGACTCGTACTCCTCGGGTGTCGGTTCCGGCAGTTACGACAGTGCCAGCGGTGACTGCAAGCGCAGCACCAAGGCCTACCCCGCACTCTGGGCCGCCGCCAACTCGCCCTCGTCCTTCGGCTTCACCGCCTGCTCCGGCGCCCGTACGGGTGATGTCAAGGCCAACCAGCTCGGCCCCCTCGGCGCCTCGACCGACCTCGTCTCGATCTCCATCGGCGGCAATGACGCGGGTTTCTCCGACGTCATGACCACCTGTGTCCTCCAGTCGGAGGCCACCTGTCTCAGCCGGATCGCCACGGCCCGCAGCTATGTCGACACCACCCTGCCCGGCAATCTCGACTCGGTGTACTCGGCGATCCGGACCAAGGCGCCGTCCGCTCATGTCGTCGTCCTCGGCTACCCGCGCTTCTACAAGATCGGTGGCAGCTGTGTCGTCGGCCTGAGCGACAAGGTGCGCACCGCGATCAACGGTGCCGCCGACTACCTCAACGCGGCGACCGCCAAGCGCGCCGCCGACCACGGCTTCACCTTCGCCGATGTCACGGGGAACTTCACCGGCCACGAGATCTGCTCCGCAAGCGCCTGGCTGCACAGCCTCAACTGGCTCAACATCGGTGAGTCGTACCACCCCACCGCAGCCGGACAGTCGGGCGGCTACCTGCCCGGCCTCAACTCGGCCGCCTGACTCCCCACCCAGTACATGTGCCGGGCCCGTTCAGCCGTCTGACGGGTAGGAGACCCCGTCCGCGGGGGTCTCCGTCCGGCACCCCGTCGATTCATCGCGGCCGAACCGCTTCCGTTCTGTCCAACTCGCCCTGGAATCGGGCGTATTCAGAGGTTGGTCGTCAGCCTCCGTATGTGTGTGCTCAATCCTGTGACCGGGATACACGGGTGTCGTCGCGGGGGGATAGGGTTAACCTGCCCGGGCCGGGTGCCCTCGTACGGGTGGGGAGTGACATGGAACAGATAACGGTGCGCAGCAGGCCGCGTGTGCCTGCCATCACATGCGGGAGCAGTGCGACGAGTTCGCGCCTCGACCGCCATCTCGCGGTGCTCGGCGGCCCTGCCGTCCCGCAGCGGGAGGCCGCGGAGGCGACGCTGCTGATGCGTGAGCTCACCTCGCGCGATGCCGCCCACAGTCACCGGAGCAAGAGTGCGCGGGTCTCGCTCTTCGCGCCGCTGCGGCGACTGCGGCGCTCGCTCTTCGGCAGCCGCCACTGACTCGACGGCCCGTCGCGACCGCGCTTCGGTCCACCGCCCGGGCTCCCCGGCCAGGGTCCATCGCCCAGGCCCCCCGCTCGGGGCCGCGCAGGCGATCACACCGTCCCGGCGCTGCGCTGCTGTCTGCTCACCCGCCATCCCCAGGGCTCGCAGCAGCGCTTCGGTGTGTTCGCCGGGCGTCGGCGCGACGGCCATCGGCCCCGGCGGCGTGCATGTGTGACCTGCGCGACCGGCATGAGCGCGGGCGCGAAGCGGCCGAGTCGGCCGGGGAGCGGGTGGACGGACCGTACCGCTTCGAGGTGATCGAGGGGGCCGGTCACTGGCTGCCGGACGAGGGGCCCGACGCGGTGATTCCGCCGATGCTGGACCATCTGGCCCAGTACGCGGACCGGAACGGGGATGCGGAACGGGTGCCGAAATAATTCGGCTCCGAAGTACTTCTAGACTGTCCGCATGCCCGAAAAGCGAGCCGCGCGCCTCAGTCCCGACGAACGAAGGGCCCAGCTGGTTGCCATCGGGCTGGACATGCTCGCCGACCGGTCACTGGACGAGCTCTCCACCGACGAGGTGGCGCGCCGGGCCGGGATCTCGCGGGGGCTGCTGTTCCACTACTTCGACTCCAAGCGCGACTTCTACCGCGTCGTGGTGCGGCAGGAGTGCGACAACTTCGCCGCAGCCACGGAGCCGGACTCTTCGCTGGAGCCCGTCCCCTGGCTGCGGTCGTTCATCACCGGTTTCGTGACGTATGTACTGGAGCACCGCAAGGTCTATCTCGCCCTGGTCCGCGGTGCCGCCGGCAGTCACCCGGCGGTGGAGGACATTGTGGAGGGGACCAGGGGCACCCTCGCCCGGCGGGTGGAGGAGGGGCAGCGGCGGCTCGGGATGCCCGACTCGCCCAGGCTCTCCATCGCCACGCGGGCGTGGATGGCGTTCGCCGAGGAGGCCGTGACCAACTGGCCGCTGGACGATCCGGACGCGCTGACGGAGCTCCGCGCGTTCCTGGAATCCAGCTTCATCAGCCTGCTCGGCACCCTGGACCGGCCCGCCACGCTACCCGGGTGAGCGCGGCGCGCGGTGGCGGTCACTCGCCGCCGCGCGCGTAACGCCGTACGGACAGTGGCACGAACACCGCGAGGAGCACCACCGACCAGGCGAGCGTTCCGGCCACCGGGTGGGCGACCGGCCAGGCCGCGTCGGCGGCCGGGGACGCGTTGCCGAACAGTTCGCGGGTGGCCGAGGCCATGGCGCTGATCGGGTTCCACTCCGCGATCGTCCGCAGCCAGTGCGGCAGATTGTCGGTCGGGATGTACGCACTCGACAACAGCGGCAGGATGAAGGTGGCGCTGCCCAGCTGACCGGCGATCTCCTCGTTGCGGATCAGCAGGCCCAGCCAGCAGCCCAGCCAGGACGTGGCGAACCGGAGGAGCAGCAGCAGTCCGAAGGCGCCCAGGGCGGCGAGCGGACCGCCCTCGATCCGCCAGCCGACCGCGAGTCCGACCAGGATCAGCGGAATCATGCCGATTACCGTGGTCAGCAGATCGGCGGCGGTCTGGCCGAACGGTACGGCGGCCCGGCTCATCGGCAGCGTACGGAGCCGGTCCATCACCCCGCGGTGGCAGTCCTGCGAGGCATGGAACATCCCGATCATGATGCCGTTGGCCGCCGTCGCCGCCAGCAGGCCCGGCACCAGGAACGCGCGGTACTCCTGGCCGGGCATGGCCAGGGCGCTGCCGAACACGTACCCGAAGAACAGCAGCATCGTGATCGGCATGGTCTGGGTCAGGATCATTACGCCCGGCGCGGCTTTGATCCGCTGCAGATGGCGGCCCAGCATGGCCAGGGCATCGGCGATCGGGGCGCTTGTGGCGGGCGTGACGGTCTGCTCGTGGGCCAGTGCGGTGCTGCTCATGCTGCCGTCTCCTTCAGGGGCGGGGAGGTGCGGCCGTCGCCGCGGTCGGTCAGGCGGAGGAAGACCTCGTCGAGCGTCGGCGGGCGCAGGCTCGCGTCGATCACCGGTACTCCCGCTGTGTCGAGTTCGCGGACGATGCGGGGGAGGGTGAGCGTGGTGTCGGTCGCGACGGCGCCCACGGTGCGGCGCTCGTGGTCGAGTACCGGTTCGGTGCCGGTGAGCTGATCGAGGACGCCTGCCGCCGGGACCAGCGCCGATTCATGGGAGACGACCACTTCGGCGTAGCTGCCGATGCGGGCCTTCAGCTCGGTGGGAGTGCCGCGATGGGCGGCTCGGCCATGGTCGATCAGCACGATGTCGTCGGCCAGCTGATCGGCCTCCTCCAGATACTGCGTGGTGAGCAGGACGGTCGTGCCCCGGCCGGCCAGTTCCCGTACCGCCGCCCAGATCTGGTTGCGGCTGTGCGGGTCGAGTCCGGTGGTCGGCTCGTCGAGGAAGAGCACCCGCGGGCGGGTCAGCAGACTGGCGGCGAGGTCGAGGCGGCGGCGCATGCCGCCCGAGTAGGTGCGGGCCGGGCGGTCGGCGGCCTCCATCAGCTCGAAGCGTTCCAGGAGTTCGTCGGCGCGGGCGCGCGCGGCCTCGCCGCGGAACCGGAGCAGCTTGGCGAAGAGCCGCAGATTCTGCCGGCCGGACAGCTCGCCGTCGACCGAGGCGTTCTGCCCGGTGACGCCGATCGCCGCGCGCACCGCGCCCGCCTCGCGCACCACATCGTGGCCCGCCACCCGGGCGCTTCCGCCGTCCGGGGCCGTCAACGTGGTGAGGACCCGGACGGCGGTGGTCTTGCCCGCGCCGTTCGGCCCCAGTACTCCGCAGACGGTGCCTTCGGCGACCGCGAGATCGAGTCCCCGCAGCGCATGGACGTCGCCGTAGTGCTTCTCCAGACCTTCACTAAGTACAGTGTACGTAGTTGTCATGCGGCCTACCGTACCGCACTACGTACGGTGTACGTAACTACGATGGTGGGAGAGGTGATGATCAATGGTGGGGCGACCCGCTGTACCCGAAGTGATCTGGGCGCGCCCCGAGCGTGCGGGCCGCGGCCCCAGGCCCGCTTTCAGCCGCGCCGACATCGCGGCAGCCGCCGTCCGTATCGCCGATGCGGAGGGTTTCGACGCGGTGTCCATGCGGAAGGTCGCGGCGGAGCTCGGCTGCGGCACGATGTCGCTCTACAACTACGTGCCGCGCAAGGAGGACCTGTACGAGCTGATGCTCGACGCGGTCAGCGCCGATTACGAGTACCCGGAACCGTCCGGCGACTGGCGCGCCGATCTCATCGCACTGGCCCATCAGGCCCGCGAGATGATGCACCGCCACACCTGGATGCCCCGGCTCATGTCACCCGTGTACGGCTTCAGCCCGAACTCCCTGCGGTATCTGGAGTACTCGCTCAGCTGCCTGGACGGCGTGGACGCGCGGTTCGGCGAGAAGATGGAACTCATCGCCATGGTCAACGGTGTGGTCACCACCTATGTGGCCAACGAGATCGCCACGGCGGAGCGCAGCCGGTCGCTGCCCTGGTCCGAGGAGCAGGAGCACGCCGCGCGCACCGACTATCTGATCAGCCGGATCGCGACCGGGAAGTATCCGCGGATGGCTGCGGGATTCGCCGAGGACCCCGGGCCGATCGATCTGGACGGGGTCTTCGACCGGGCGCTGCGCCGGGTGCTGGACTCCTTCGACCGGTAGCGAATGGGCCCACGGCGCCCGGTCACAGCAGCGCGAACTGCCCGTCCGGGCCCTCCTCCTGATGGTCGAGCACCGATGCGGGCCGCCGGGCCGTGGCCGGGACCGGCAGGACGCCCGCCGCGCGGAGGTCGTCGCCCCTGATCTGTGGGCCGCCGGCCAGGCCCGCCTGCCGTGGCCGGAGTCCGTCGAGCAGGGCGAGCACGGTGATCAGTTCCAGCAACTCCGAGGTCCACTCCTGGGGCCAGGCCCGTGGCCTGACCGCTTCCAGGCCGTCCATGTCCTGCGCTCCGGCCGCCGCCGTACGGCGCTCGAACCACAGCTCCAGCATCCGGACCCCGCCCACCCGGAACTCCCACGCCCCGGCCGGCACGGGCGAGATACGGCCCGTGTCCAGCGTCAGCGTCTCGTCGTCGGGGTCGTACTCCAAGGCGGTCGGTACGGGCGGAACCGCGGCCCGCACATACGGGCGCCGCCCACCGGGCAGCCGCGGGCGCTCCCCACCCCGGGCGCCGCGCAGCTGCAACCGCAGCAACTCCTGCCCCAGTGACACCCCCGCCGACCAGCGCTCCGTGTCGGCGGGCAGCGGCACCACGCACCCGGCCGGGGAAGGGCGGGCCGCCGCGAGTGTCCACGCCAGCACGGACCGATCGGTGACCGCATCCCCGTGGCGGGCCCGCAGCAGCGCGAGCAGTCCGGGGGCCAGATTGGGTTCGAGACCGCCGGGGCGCCGGTACAGCGGCCGGATGCGGCCCGGCCGGCCGGCCGGGGAGTGACCGTCCGGCAACAGCGCCGTCACGGAGAGGGCGGCACCGGTGTCCTGCGGTACGCAACCGTGCTCGACGACGAAGAGCTGGTGCCCGTCGGCGACCCGCCACAGCTCGGGGCGGGCGGCATCGATCAGCCGGTGATCCGGGAGCAGCCACTGTTCGTCGAACGGGCCGTGCAGGATCCGTACCGGCTCGGGGCACGGTCCGGTCTCGCGGGCGAACCGGCCGGTGGAGGTGGCCTGTCCGGGAAGTGCCGCCACCGGGGTCTGCGGGGTACGGGAACGGGTGGGCCGGAACAGCCGTTCGCGTTCGGCGCCTTCCGCCCGGACCAGCCGCTCCCAACGGGCCTTGAGCGAACCGGCATCCGGGGCGGTCACCCAGGGGCGCCCGGTCCGCAGGGGCCGTACGGACCATGGCATGAGGTCGTCGAGCAGCGGGATGTCGTCGTCCCCGCCGGCTCCGGCCGCCGCCCGTGCTGCCACCGTGTCGTCCTCCCCGTCGCCACGCCGCCTCCGGCATCGTAACGGCGTCGGAGGGCGGGCCGTCAGTGCGCCTCCACCGTCACCGAGAAGGAGAACCGGTCGCCCCGGTAGCGGATCTGCGCCACATCCACCACCCGGCCGCTCTCGTCGTACGTCACGCCCGTGTAGAACAGGATCGGGCTCAGCAGCGGCACTTGGAGGAGTCCGGCGGTGGCCGGGTCGGCGAGGCGCGCCTCGACCGTGTCGGTGATGCGTGCGATCCGGACACCGACCCGGTCGCGCAGCACCTTGGTCATCGGCCAGCGTTCGAGATCGGCCACATCGAGCCGGGCCGCGACCTCGGGATGCACCGCGTTCTCCGCCCAGTTGGTGGGCTCGTCGCTCTCCCCGTCGCGGCGCAGCCGGCGGTAGCTGACGACCTCCGCACAGTCGCAGAAGTACTCGGTGAGGTCTCCCGGCACGGCGACCGGACCATGGCCGAGGACCACGGTCCGCTCGCCCGACTGCTGGGCCACGATCGCATCGATCGAGCCCAGCAGCCGGACCGGTGACACCCGGCGGGCGCGCGGCTCGATGAACGTGCCGCGCCGCCGGTGCCTGCTGATCAGCCCTTCCGTCTCCAGTTCCTTGAGTGCCTGGCGCATCGTCAGGACGCTGACGCCGTAGTGCGCGGCGAGCTGTTCCTCGGTCGGCAGCCGCGCCGATGCGTCCTTGGTGCGGCCCAGTATCGAGGCGCGCAACGACTGCGAGACCTGGTACCACAGCGGCAGTTTGCGGTTCAGGACCAGCGAATCGGGGGCGAATGCATGCCCCTGGGGCATCTTGGGCATCTGAGGCACCTGGGTCACCTGGTCTCTCCGTACTGCGACACAGCGGACGCGACGACGCGGGGGCCGAGAAGCGGCGTCGTTGCCTACGGCCTGAAGTTGCGGCTCAGACCCTGCCACACGTCGTCGTAGCCACGCTGAAGATGGTCGGCGGTCGCCGCCTGCCCGGTCGCCGTCACCGGCCAGCGGGTCTCGAACATGAAGGCGAGACCGTCGTCGATCTTCTGCGGCTTCAGCTCCGCCTCGCTCGCCCGGTCGAAGGTCTCCCGGTCCGGGCCGTGCGCCGACATCATGTTGTGCAGCGAGCCGCCGCCCGGGACGAAGCCGCCCTTGCCGGCCGTCTTCGCGTCGTACGCGCCCTCGATCAGGCCCATGTACTCGCTCATCACATTGCGGTGGAAGTACGGCGGCCGGAAGGTGTCCTCGCCGACCAGCCAGCGCGGCGCGAAGACGACGAAGTCGACGCCGGCCAGACCGGGCGTGTCGGACGCAGAGGTCAGCACCGTGAAGATCGACGGGTCGGGGTGGTCGTAGCTGATCGAGCCGATGACATTGAAACGGTGCAGGTCGTAGACGTACGGAGTGTGGTTGCCGTGCCAGGCGACCGCATCGAGCGGCGAGTGGTCATAGGTCGCGGACCAGAGGTTCCCGCAGAACTTGTTGACCACCTCCACCGGGCGGTCGTCGTCCTCGTACGCGGCGACGGGGGCGAGGAAGTCCCGGGCGTTCGCCAGGCCGTTGGCGCCGATCGGGCCGAGGTCGGGAAGGGCGAACGGCTGACCGTAGTTCTCGCAGACATAGCCGCGGGCGGTGGCATCCAGCAGCTCCACGCGAAAACGGATACCGCGCGGGATCAGTGCGATGTGCCCCGGTTCGGCGCGCAGCAGGCCCAGTTCGGTACGGAGCAGCAGGCCGCCCCGCTCCGGGACGATCAGCAGTTCGCCGTCCGAGTCGCTGAACACCCGGTCGGTCATGGACGAGTCGGCGTGGTAGAGGTGCACGGCCATGCCGGTGCGCTGCGTCGCGTCGCCGTTGCCGCCGAGGGTCCACAGACCGGCCAGGAAGTCCGTCCCGGCCGCGGGCTCGGGGAGTGGATCCCAGCGCAGCCGGTTGGGGTCGGGCACGGATTCGGTGAACGGGGCCGTGTGCACTGTGCCGTTGCCGATACGGACGAACGGGGGATGAGCGGCCGACGGGCGGATCCGGTAGAGCCAGGAACGGCGGTTGTGCACCCGCGGTTCGGTGAAGGCCGAGCCGCTCAGTTGCTCCGCGTAGAGCCCGAGGGGCGCGCGCTGAGGCGAGTTGCGGCCGTGCGGCAGCGCTCCCGGCACTGCCTCCGAGCTGTGTTGATTGCCGAAACCGGCGGAATGCTCAAGCCCTTCCGCGGTCTTCCTCGCCTGCTCGATGCCGCTCATGTGCGCTCCCGGTGCCGAAGGAATCCTATGGACAACCGTAGGAATCGGATCGGGGCGAGTCAACGGCATTCGTGGTGCGCAGGGGGTTCCAAAAGTTGAACAATGCTCTACTCTCCCGCACATGTCGTGGACACGAAGACTTCTGGTGGTCCTGGCGGCGCTCGCCGCCGCCCTCCTCGCGGCTCCGGCCGCCCAGGCGCACGAGGAACGTCCGGTCACCCTGCCCGACGGAACCGGCAGCGTCCCCGTGTACCGCACAGGCGAACCGGATCTGCTGGTCTGCAAGAGCGACCGGGCGGACTTCGAGCGCCGCATATCCGGCTTCCCCGACGGGCTGCGGGCCCGGAACCTGCGGCTGTTCGACCGGTGCCTGAAGTCCGGCTACCGCCATCTGCAGCAGGCCGTCGACGCGGTCGGCAGGCCCGGCATGAACATCGCGATCCTGCCCGGCCTGTACGAGGAGGAGCCCTCACTGCCCAAACCGGTGGGGGAGTGCACTCGCCTGAAGGCGCCCAACTCCAAGCTCGGCTACCAGATCCTGTCCTACGCGCAGCAGACGCAGTGCCCGCACAACCAGAACCTGGTGGCGATCCTCGGCAAGAAGAACCTCCAGATCGAGGGGACGGGCGCCGAACGCGCGGACGTCGTCATCGACGCCAAGTACCAGAAGCTCAACGCGATCCGCGCGGACGGCTCCGACGGCATCTACTTCAAGAACTTCACCGCCCAGCGCACCACGTTCAACTCCCTGTACGTCCTCGCGCAGGACGGATTCGTCATCGACTCCGTCCTCACCCGGTGGAACGACGAGTACGGCTTTCTGACCTTCGCGAGCGACCACGGGCTGTACAAGAACTGCGAGTCGTACGGAAACGGCGACTCCGGCATCTACCCCGGCAGCGCGTCCGACATCAACGACGGGTACGGCTACAAGGTCCCGCGTTACTCGATCGAGATCACCGGCTGCCGCAGCCACCACAACATGGTCGGCTACTCCGGCACCGCGGGCGACTCCGTCTACGTCCACGACAACGAGTTCGACCACAACATGGGCGGCGCCTCGATGGACAGCGCCTTCCCCGGTCACCCAGGACTGCCGCAGAACCACGCCCGCTTCGAACGTAATCTGATCCACGACAACAACGCCGACTACTACCCGTATGTCGCCGACGGGACCTGCGCCAAGCCGCCCGTGGACCGCGGCTACGAGGACGGGGTCGTCTGCCCGCAGATCTCCATGCCGCCGGGCTCCGGCATCATCACCGCCGGCGGCAACTGGAACCTGTACGAGAACAACTGGATCTACGGGCACCAGCGCGCCGCCTTCTTCCTGACCGCGGTCCCCGCCTTCATCCGTGGTGAGAGCGCGCTGTCCAAGCAGACCGACACCTCCCACCACAACCGGTACGCGGGCAACCACCTCGGCACGGACAAGGCGGGCAACTCCCGGCCCAACCGCACCGACGTGTTCTGGGACGGCCAGGGCGACGGCAACTGCTGGCAGTCGGACACCGGGCCGTCCTCCCCGCGCACCCTGCCCACCTGCGGCTCGGAGCGCGGCGCCGTGTCGGGACGCACCGACCGGCTCGTCGGCGAACCGGTCAAACTTGCCCAACTGCTGGTCTGCTCCGACTACAACGTGCAGGCACGACGGCTGCCGGCCGGCTGCGACTGGTACGGAGCACGTGGCATCGAGCGCATCGAGGTACAGGTGACGCTGGCGATCGCGGTGGTGCTCGCGCTGGTCGGCGGGGTGCTGTGGTGGCGCAGACTGCGCGGCAGCGGGCTCGCCACCGCGGTCACGGTGCTCGGCGCGATAGGCCTCGGGCTGGATGTGGCCGGATCGACGACGGGGTTGGCCTCCACCCATGTGCCCGCGCTGGCACTGTTGCTGACCGGGGTGTGGTGGACCGGGATCGGGCTGGTGCTGCGGGGCGAACGGCCCTGGCTGGGCTGGACCACGGTGGTCCTGGGTGCGCTCACCCTGCTCGACGCCGTCGACAAGGCCGTGTTCATGATCCCGTGGATTCCGCTCAGCCCGGCCTGGGTCCGTGGACTGCTCGGGGTGATCTGGGTGGTGTGGGCCGTCGTGGCCGCCGCCCGACACGGCGAACGGGGAGTTCCGGGCGAGCAGGGAACGTCGGGGGAGGGCCCTGCTCCGGACGCGGGCGTGCACGCGCCTGCCGCCCCGGCCCCCGCCCCAGAAGCTGCCGCCCCGGCCCCCGCCCCGGAAGGAGACGCATCGTGAAGAATTTCCGCAGGCGACGGTGGTCCGCCCGGCCGGGCGTCGCAGCCGTCACCGTGCTCACCGCAGGCGCCCTCGTGTTCGGTGCGAGCGCCTGTGGGGGGCGGGCCACCACCCACCACAAACCCGGCACCAGCCATGAGCAGGCCGGGGGCAGCGTCGGCCGGCTCCTCGCCGCCGACGACGGCTCCGGCCACCGGCTGCGCCAGGTCGACGCCAAGGGCGCTCCTCAGGTGACGGTCGCCGTCCGGCGGGACTCCGAGGACGGCTGGAACGTCCGTCTCTCCGTGCGGAACTTCCGGTTCACCCCGGACAGCGTGGGCGGTGCCGCTCTCCTCGGGCGCGGCCACGCCCGCCTCTTCCTCGACGGCCACCCCCTCGCCCGGGTCTACGGCTCCTGGTACCACCTCCCCGACTCCCTCGTCCGCAGCTCCGGCGGCGGCACCGGCCTCACCGCCCGCCTCTACGCCGACGACCACACCGCCTGGGCCGTGAACTCCACCCCGATCCAGGCCACCACCTCCCTCACCACTGCCTCCGCACAGCCCACCGCCCCCGCGCCGCACCAACCGGAAACGCCCCGGCCCGACACGGCACTCGAGATCGTCGTCTCCCACGGCAAGGTCAGCCCCGCCCCCGGCCGCACCGAGATCAAGAAGGGCCGGATCATCGAACTCCGGGTCCGCAGCGACCAAGCCGACACCCTCCACGTCCACGGCTACGACAAGGAGGCCCGGCTGCCCGCAGGAAAGACCGTCACCCTCACGTTCACCGCCGACCGCACCGGGCTCTTCGAAGTCGAGACACATGAGTCCGACCTGCTCCTGACCCAGCTCGTCGTACGGTGAGCGTCCTCGCCCATGGCATCGGCGCCCAGCACGACCTTCCGCTGTCCCCCTTCTACGCCTTCGCCGGGGCCTTCGCCGCGCTCTTCGTCTCCTTTCTCGCGCTCGGCCTGCTCTGGTCCTCCTCCCGATTCCGCGGCGACCGGGCGGGCCGCCCGCTCCCGGCCGCCGTCCAGCGCCTCGCCGACGCACGCCCCACCCGTATCGCCGTGCGCGTACTCGGGCTGGCCGCCGCCCTGTTCGTCACGCTCCACCTCCTCCTCGGTCCGGACGACCCGGACCGCAACCCGGCCCCCGGCGCCGTCTATGTACTCCTCTGGGTCGGGCTCGTCCCCGCCTCACTCCTCCTCGGCCCCGTCTGGCGACTGCTCAACCCACTCCGTACCGTCCACCTCCTCGGCTGCCGCGTGCTCGGCCGTGATCCCGCCGCAGGCCGCCCCCTTCCCGTACGCCTCGGTCTCCGGCCCGCCGCGGTCGGGCTCCTGGCCTTCACCTGGCTCGAACTCGTCGCCCCCGACCCCGCATCGACCACCGCCCTCCTCCTCTTCCTCTCCCTCTACGCCGCCGTCCACCTCGCAGGCGCCGCCCGCCACGGCGCCGGATGGTTCGACCACGCGGACGCCTTCGAGGTCTACTCGGGGCTGCTCGCCCGGCTCTCCCCGCTCGGCCGTCGACCCGCCGACCGCCGCCTCGTACTCCGCTCCCCTTTCAACGGCCTCGACGCCACCCCGCAGACCCCCGGACTCGTCGCCACCGTCTGCGTCATGCTCGGCTCCACCGCCTACGACGGCTTCTCCGACGCCCCCTCCTGGATCGTCACCGTCCAGACCTCACCCCTGGGCCGCACCGCCGCGGCCACGCTCGGGCTCCTGGGCGCCGTCGCCCTCGTCGCCACCCTCTATGCCCTCTGCGCCGGCGCCACCCGGCTGATCTCCGGTCAACTCCGCCGCCCCCTCACCGTCTTCGCGCACTCACTCGTCCCGATCGCCCTCGGCTATCTCATCGCCCACTACTTCACGCTCTTCGTCACCGAAGGACCACGCACAGTCATGGTGGCATCCGGCACTGACAATCCCGTCCCGCCCGAGCCGCCCCTCGGCCCGGGCGGCGTCGCCACGCTCCAGGTCGCCGCGATCGTCCTCGGCCACGTACTCGGCGTCATCGCAGCCCACGACAGGTCCGTGCGCCTCTTCCCGCCCGGCCGCGCCGTGGCGGGGCAACTCCCGCTGCTGGTCCTGATGATCACGTACACCATCGGTGGGCTGTCCCTGCTCATCGCATGACGGCCGCACCGGCACCGACCTGCCACCCGCAGAGGAGACCCACGGCATCATGGATCCCGTGCCCCATGCGAACACGAACCTCCGCCGCGCCCCCGTGCAGCAGCGCAGCGCCGAACGCCTCGCCCGGATACTCGACGCCTGTGCCGAACTCCTCGACGAGACCGGATACGAGCAGCTGTCCACCCGTGCCGTCGCCGTCCGTGCCGAGGTCCCCATCGGCTCCGTCTACCGGTTCTTCTCCAACAAGCGCGCGCTGACCGATGCGCTCGCCCGGCGCAACCTGGACAGCTACGCCGAACGCATCACCGCCCGCCTCGCCGCCATCCCGGCCGCCGACTGGCGCAGCGCCATCGATGCCGTCCTGGACGAATACCTGGCCATGAAGCGCTCCATGGCCGGCTTCGCACTCGTCGACTTCGGCGCTCCGGCCCCCGACGACGACCCGGCCGGTGACGCCAACCACCGGGTCGCCGGCCGGCTCACCGAGCTGCTCTCCGGGCACCTCGGCCGCGCCCCCGACGAGGAGCTGCGCCGGACCGTCCTGGTCTGTGTCGAGGCCGCCGACGCCCTCCTCCAACTCGCCTTCCGCACCGACCCGTCGGGCGACCGGGCCATCGTCGGCGAGACCCGCCTCCTGCTCCGGGCCTACCTCGCACAAGTCCTGGACTGACCGCGAGGGCCTCGTCCCAGGACCCCTCCCCCCGACCCGTCCCCCGACCCGCCCCCCGACCCGCCCCACGCCCGTCTCAAGGCCCGGCAATATCGTCGCGGCAACACCTCCCCACCATGCGTACCGGTCGGTATGCTCAGCCGTGCTTGCCCACGTACGCGCGCCACCGCTGTCGCCGCCCCGGGGAGGGCCCATGCCGCACGACCCCAGCAGCTCCCGCACCGCCCTGCGCATCTGCCCCCTCTGTGAGGCCACCTGCGGACTCACCCTCACCATCGAGGGGACCAGGATCACCGGCGCCCGGGGCGACCGGGACGATGTCTTCAGCCGCGGCTTCATCTGCCCCAAGGGCGCGTCCATCGGCGGGCTCGACTCCGACCCCGACCGGCTGCGCACCCCGCTCGTCCGAAAGGACGGCGTCCTGACGGAGGTGAGCTGGAGCGAGGCGTTCGACGCGATCGCCCGCACCCTGCCCGCACTGACCGAGGAGCACGGGCAACAGGCCGTCGGCGTCGTCCTCGGCAACCCGAACGTGCACACCATGGCCGGCGCGCTCTACCCGTCCGCGCTGCTCTCCGCCCTCCGCACCCGCGCCCTGTTCACCGCGAGCACCCTCGACCAGATGCCCAAGCACGTCTCCAGCGGACTGCTCTTCGGCGACCCGAACGCCATCCCGGTGCCCGACCTCGACCGCACCGGCCATCTGCTGCTCCTCGGCGCCAACCCCCTCGAATCCAACGGCAGCCTCTGCACCGCCCCCGACTTCCCCGGCAAACTCAAGGCGCTGCGCCGCCGCGGTGGCACCCTCACCGTCGTCGACCCGCGCCGCACCCGAACCGCCCGCCTCGCCGACCGGCACGTCGCCATCCGCCCCGGCACCGACGCCCTGCTCCTTGCCGCACTCACCCACGTACTCTTCGAGGAGAAGCTCGCCGACCCCGGTGAACTCGCCGAGCATGTCGAAGGACTCGGCGAAGTAGCCGAAGCGGTACGGAAGTTCACGCCCGAGGCGGTTGCCGGAGCGTGCGACGTGGACGCTGCGACCATCCGTACGATCGCCCGGGAACTCGTCGCCGCCCCCACCGCCGCCGTCTACGGACGCATCGGCAGCTGCACCGTCGAACACGGCACCCTCGCCAGCTGGCTCGTCGACGTCCTCAACATCCTCACCGGCAACCTCGACCGCCCCGGCGGCGCGCTCTTCCCGCTCTCCGCCACCGCCCGCGCTCCCCGTCCCGCCACCCCCGGCAAGGGCTTTGCCCTCGGGCGCTGGTCGAGCCGGGTCTCCGGACACCCCGAGGCCAAGGGTGAACTGCCCGTCTCCGCGCTCGCCGAGGAGATCGAGACGCCGGGGGAGGGCCGGATCCGCGCCCTGATCGTCCTCGCCGCCAACCCCGTACTCTCCGCACCCGACGGCGACCGTCTCGACCGGGCTCTCGACGGACTCGACTTCATGGTCAGCGTCGACCCGTACCTCAACGAGACCTCACGCCACGCACACGTGGTGCTCCCCCCGCCGCCGCCCTCGCAGAGCGCCCACTTCGACTTCGCGTTCAACGCCTTCGCCGTGCGCAACCAGGTCCGTTACACCCGCCCCGCCGTCCCCCTCGACGACGGTCTGCTCGACGAGAGCGAGATCCTCGCCCGGCTCGTCCTCGCCGTCTCCGGGATGCACGGCACCGACCCGTCCGCCGTCGATGCCGTGGTCATCGACCGGATGCTGACCAGGGCCGTCGCCGACCCGCACTCGCCCGTGCACGGCCGCACCCCCGCCGAACTCGCCGCCTCCCTCACCGGCCGCACCGGACCCGAACGCCGCCTCGACCTGATGCTCCGCCTCGGCCCGTACGGCGAAGGCTTCGGCGCCGCCCCCGACGGCCTCACCCTGCAACGGCTGCTCGCCCACCCGCACGGCATCGATCTCGGCCCGCTCCGGCCCCGGATCCCGGAGATCCTCACCACCCGCAGCGGACGCATCGAACTCCTCCCCGCGCCGATCGCCGCCGATCTGCCGAGGCTCCGCCGCGCCCTGGCCGTCCGGCGCGGACCGGACGCGCTCCTTCTCGTCGGCCGCCGCCATCTGCGTTCCAACAACAGCTGGATGCACAACATCGCCGAGCTGAACGGCGGCTCGAACGTCTGCACCCTGCAGATCCACCCCGCCGACGCGGCCCGGCTCGGACTGACGGACGGCGGCCCGGCCACGGTCACATCGGACGGCGGCTCCGTGACCGCCCCGGTCGAGCTCACGGAAGGCGTACGCACCGGAGTGGTGAGCCTCCCGCACGGGTGGGGGCACAACCGCCCCGGAACGCGGCTGTCCATTGCCGCAGCCCACCCCGGCGTCAACGTCAACCAGCTTCTCGACGGCAGCCGGCTCGACCCGCTCTCCGGCACCGCCGTGCTCAACGGCATCCCGGTGTCGGTGACGCCCGCCGCGACACCCGACGCCGTGACCCAGGGGGTTCCGCCGGTTCTGCCCCTCACGTGATCCCCGCATTGACCTGGGGTTTTGCTCGTATTGCTCGCATGTCAACATCTTGTTAACGCTGTGAGGCGCGCCCTAACGTCATCCGCACCGCCGACTCCGGTGGGAGTTCAAGGGTGAACGATAGGTATCCCATATGCTGACAATCCTCGGCTTTGCCATGATTGCGACCTTCCTGGTCCTGATCATGATGAAGAAGATGTCGCCGATCGCGGCGCTGGTCCTGATTCCCGCACTGTTCTGCGTCGCCGTCGGGAAGGGCGCGAAGCTCGGCGACTACGTCATCGAGGGCGTCGGCAATCTGGCCCCGACCGCCGCGATGCTGATGTTCGCCATCGTCTACTTCGGTGTGATGATCGACGTCGGCCTCTTCGACCCGATCGTGCGGGGCATCCTGCGCTTCTGCAAGGCCGACCCGATGCGGATCGTGGTCGGTACGGCGGTGCTCGCGGCGATCGTCTCGCTCGACGGTGACGGCTCCACCACCTTCATGATCACCGTCTCGGCGATGTACCCGCTCTACAAGCGCCTCAAGATGAGCCTGGTCGTGATGACCGGTGTCGCCGCCACGGCGAACGGCGTCATGAACACCCTTCCCTGGGGCGGCCCCACCGCCCGCGCCGCCACCGCGCTCAAGCTGGACGCGGGCGACATCTTCGTCCCGATGATTCCCGCGCTCGGCGTCGGACTGCTCGCCGTCCTGCTCCTGGCCGTCGTTCTGGGCCGGCGCGAGCGCAAGCGGCTCGGCACGCTCACCCTCGACGAGGTGCTGGCCACCGAGACGGTCACGGAGTCGGAGACGGTTCTCGTCGGGACGGGCGGCGGCAGCGACCGTACCCGCAAGAGCTCCGGCGGAAGCGGAAGCGGTGCGGGCACGGGCGCGGACGGCGACGAGGCCGAAGACGCCGAAGCGAATGCGGACGAGGGCTTCAAGGGTCTGGACCCGGGCCGGGCCACCCTGCGCCCCAAGCTCTACTGGTTCAACGCGGGCCTCACCGTCGCGCTGCTCACCGCGATGATCATGGAACTGATGCCGATCCCGGTGCTCTTCCTGCTCGGCGCGGCCCTCGCCCTCACCGTCAACTTCCCCCACATGCCCGACCAGCGGGCTCGTATCGCCGCCCACGCCGACAACGTCCTCAACGTCTCCGGCATGGTCTTCGCGGCTGCCGTCTTCACCGGCGTCCTCTCCGGCACCGGCATGGTCGACCACATGGCCGACTGGCTCGTCGGCGCGATCCCCGACGGCATGGGCCCGCACATGGCGATCGTCACCGGCATCCTGAGCATCCCGCTGACATACTTCATGTCCAACGACGGCTTCTACTTCGGCGTCGTCCCCGTGCTCGCCGAGGCCGGTGCCGCCCACGGTGTCTCCCCGCTGGAGATCGCCCGCGCCTCCCTGGTCGGACAGCCCCTGCACATGTCCTCCCCGCTGGTCCCGGCCGTCTACGTCCTCGTCGGCATGGCGAAGGTCGAGTTCGGCGACCACACCAGGTTCACCGTCAAGTGGGCCGCGCTCACCTCACTCGTGGTGCTCTGCGCCGGACTCCTCTTCGGAATCATCTGACCGTGCCGCGTACACAAGAGCCCGGCAGGAGCCGGCTGCTGCGCCTCGTCATCGCCTTCGCCTCCGTGCAGGGAGCGGTGTCGATGGCGCGGCCCGCCGTCTCCTACCGGGCTCTCTCGCTGGGCGAACGGGGTCTCCCCTGCTCGAACGCAGTTGAGAGCTTGGGGAAGAGCGTGCCATCGGTGTGATCACGGCGGTGTACGCGCTCCTGCCGCTCTTCGCCGCCGTCCCGCTCGGGCGCAGGACCGACCACGGCCGGTGCGCGCCCCTGCTGCCGATCGGCGTCGTCCTGATCGCAGGCGGCTGCGCCCTCAGCGGCAGGGCGGGTTCATCGCCGGAGTGGCGGGCGCCGCGGCACCGTTCGTCACGCTCGGCGCGCTCCTGCTCGCGGCGGCGGGGCCGGGGGTACGCGGCGGGCGCGCCAGAAACGCCGAAGCGACCGCGGCCGTGCCGGCGCCCCGGCCCCGACAGCGCCCCGTGGACCGCAACCGCACCTCGCACCGGCGGACAGGTCCCGCTCCTGGTCGATCTCGCGCACCTGTACGTCTTCGACCACCACGGCCGCCGGATCTGCCCACTGCCCAAGGACATCCCGGGTCTCGACGTCCAGGGGCCTGTCCGGCGGATCAGGGTCCCAGAGACCCCAGGAGCACCGGACGGCTCCGGGCGGTTGACCTCAAGTCCACTGGAGGTCGTACGTTCCTTCCATGAGCATGGAAGCCACCGCGTGGACGCAGCTCCACAACGTCATGAACGCGCAGCAGGACCGACGCCCCTTCGACCGGAACACCCTGCGGCGCATCGCCGCGTTCGCCCGCCCGCACCGGCGCCGGGTCGCGCTGTTCCTGGTACTGAGCGTGGCGACGGCGCTGCTCGCCGTCGCCACCCCCGTCCTCGCAGGCCGCGTCGTGAACGCGATCGTGACCGGCGAGGACGGGGGCACCGTCACTCGGCTGTCCCTGCTCATCGCCGTGATCGCCGTCGCGGAGGCGGCACTCGGCCTGGTCAGCCGCTGGCTCTCGGCGAACCTCGGTGAAGGGCTGATCCTCGATCTGCGTACCGCCGTCTTCGACCATGTGCAGCGCATGCCGATCGCGTTCTTCACCCGCACCCGCACCGGCGCGCTCGTCAGCCGCCTCAACAACGACGTCATCGGCGCCCAGCGCGCCTTCAGCAACACACTCTCCGGCGTCGTCAGCAATGTCGTGACGCTGCTCCTCACCCTTGGCGTCATGCTCTCCATCTCCTGGCAGATCACCGCGCTCGCACTGGTGCTGCTGCCGGTGTTCGTGCTGCCCGCGCGCCGCATGGGTACGCGGATGGCGAGGCTCCAGCGGGAAGCCGCGGCCCACAACGCCGCGATGGGGACCCGGATGACCGAGCGCTTCTCCGCACCCGGCGCCACACTGATCAAGCTCTTCGGCCGGCCTGCCGACGAGTCCGCCGAATTCGCCGCCAGAGCGGGCAGGGTGCGTGACATCGGGGTGCGCACGGCCATGGCACAGTCCGCGTTCATCACCGCCCTGACCCTCGTGTCCGCGCTGGCGCTCGCCCTGGTCTACGGGCTGGGCGGGTTCTACGCCCTGCGCGGGCAACTGGACGCGGGCGCGGTCGTCTCCCTGGCCCTGCTGCTGACCCGGCTGTACGCGCCGCTCACCGCCCTTGCCGGGGCGCGCGTCGAGGTGATGAGCGCCCTCGTCAGCTTCGAGCGGGTCTTCGAGGTCCTCGACCTCAAGCCGCTCATCGAGGAGAAGCCGGACGCACGGACGGTCCCGGAAGGGCCGGTGTCCGTGGAGTTCGACGACGTACGCTTCGGCTACCCGTCCGCCGACAAGGTCTCCCTCGCCTCGCTCGAGGACGTCGCGGCCCTCGACACCCGCGGCGGCAGCGAAGTGCTGCGCGGGGTCTCCTTCCGCGCCGAACCCGGCCGGACCGTGGCACTCGTCGGCTCGTCCGGCGCGGGCAAGTCGACCATCGCGCAACTGCTGCCGCGCCTGTACGACACGGACGAGGGTTCGGTACGCATCGGCGGCATCGACGTACGCGACCTTTCCGCCGACACCCTGCGTGACACCCTCGGCATGGTCACCCAGGACGGCCACCTCTTCCACGAGTCGGTCCGCGCCAACCTCCTGCTCGCCCGGCCGGAATCCACCGAGGAGGACCTCTGGGACGCGCTGCGCCGCTCACGCCTGGACGGTCTGGTCGCCTCGCTGCCCGACGGGCTCGACACGGTCGTCGGCGAACGTGGCTACCGCCTCTCCGGCGGCGAACGCCAGCGGCTGACCATCGCCCGGCTGCTCCTGGCCCGCCAGCGCGTCGTCATTCTCGACGAGGCCACCGCCCACCTGGACAACACTTCCGAGGCGGCCGTCCAGGAGGCGCTCACCGAAGCGCTCGCCGGACGCACGGCAGTCGTGATCGCCCACCGGCTGTCCACCGTACGGGCGGCCGACCTCATCCTTGTCGTGGAGGACGGGCAGATCGTGGAGCGGGGCACCCACGAAGAACTCCTCGCGGCCGGCGGCCGGTACGAGGAGCTGTACCGCACCCAGTTCGAGAGCCCCGGTACGCAGGCCGCGGAGCTCGGCTGACAACGTTCTGGTCCGGACCCGGGCCAGAGCGGCCAGGGCGTACGGGGTGGACCGGGCGGGGCTCGGTTCCCCATCCCGGACGGCCGCCTCGGCGAGTGCCCGTGCCTCGGCGAACTCGCGCAGCATCAGATGCAGTTCGGCCAGATTGGCGCGCTCGAAGGCGACCGCCGTCGGATCGCCCGTGTGCTCGGCCAGGTTCAGTGCCTGCCGGCCGACGGATACCGCTTCGCCGGGCAGGCCGGACCGGCGCGCATGCTCCCGCAGCACGGAGAGGATGGTGACCAGCAGTTCCTGATCCCCGGGGCAGGTGCATGGAGTGCTCCTCCTGGGCCGGTACGAGGGAGCCGGCCCCGTACCCGGGCCTACGAGGGGAAGCACGGGGTGGGGCGGGCTGGTGCCGGACGCCAGGAGGAGGCCGTTACTGGCGTATTACTGGCCAGGGCGGGCGGACTTTCGGCGCATGGCGTGACACCGTGACGGGAGCCATGGGAATGGCCCCTGGCGCCCAAAAACTAACAGCGCTAGTTTGGGACGCGGACGACTACGCCGTAACCACGGCACCCCGGGAGGAATGCGATGAAGGCCCACGACGGGATGTACATCGGCGGCGAGTGGCGGGCCGCCGCAGGCACGGACCTGATCGCGGTGGTCGATCCGGCGGACGAGCAGGTCATCGCCCATGTCCCGGCAGGCACCGCCGAGGACGTCGATGCCGCCGTGTCCGCCGCGCGTGAGGCCTTGCCCGCGTGGGCCGCGACCCCGCCCGCCGAGCGCGCCGCGAAGATCGCCGCCCTGCGCGACGCCCTCGTCGCCCGCAAGGACGAGATCGCGGAGACGGTCACCGCCGAACTCGGCGCACCGCTGCCGTTCTCGCAGGCGGTGCACGCGGGCGTACCGATCCTGGTGGCCGGCTCGTACGCCGAACTCGCCGCCTCGTACGCCTTCGAGGAGAAGGTCGGCAACTCCACCGTCTACGCCGAACCGGTCGGCGTCGTCGGCGCGATCACGCCATGGAACTACCCGCTGCACCAGATCGTCGCCAAGGTCGCCCCCGCGCTCGCGGCGGGCTGCACAGTCGTCCTCAAGCCCGCCGAGGACACCCCGCTGACTGCCCAGCTCTTCGCGGAGGCCGCCCATGAAGCGGGAATCCCCGCGGGCGTGTTCAACCTGGTCACCGGCCTCGGCCCGGTCGCGGGACAGGCGCTGGCCGAGCACGGGGGCGTCGACCTGGTCTCCTTCACCGGCTCCACCGCCGTCGGCAAGCAGATCGGTGCCACGGCCGGCGCAGCCGTCAAGCGCGTCGCCCTCGAACTGGGCGGCAAGTCCGCCAATGTCATCCTGCCGAGCGCGGACCTCGCCAAGGCCGTCGGCGTCGGCATCGCGAACGTCATGGGCAACTCCGGCCAGACGTGCAGCGCCTGGACCCGCATGCTCGTGCACACCTCCCAGTACGACGAGGCGGTCGCGCTCGCCGCGGAGGCCGCCGCCAAGTACGGCGACCGCATCGGGCCCCTCGTCAACGCCAAGCAGCACGCACGGGTGCGCGGCTACATCGAGAAGGGCGTGGCGGAGGGTGCGCGCCTCGTCGCGGGCGGCCCCGAAGCCCCGCGCGAGCAGGGGTACTTCGTCAGCCCCACCGTGTTCGCCGACGTCACCCCGGAGATGACCATCGCCCAGGAGGAGATCTTCGGCCCGGTCGTCTCGATCATCCGTTACGAGGACGAGGACGACGCCCTGCGCATCGCCAACGGCACCGTGTACGGGCTCGCGGGAGCGGTCTGGGCGGGCGACGACGCCGAGGCGGTGGCCTTCGCCCGCCGGATGGACACCGGGCAGGTCGACATCAACGGGGGCCGGTTCAACCCGCTTGCCCCGTTCGGCGGTTACAAGCAGTCCGGCGTCGGCCGCGAGCTCGGTTCGCACGGACTCGCCGAGTACCTCCAGACGAAGTCGCTGCAGTTCTGACCTTTCCTCCCCTGCCCCGATCCCCGCTGCCGACCGTCAAGGAGCCTGTTCGTGGTCCGCGCCGCCGTACTGCCCGCCGTCGGAGCTCCCCTGGAGATCACCGACATCGAACTCCCGGAGCCCGGACCCGGCCGGGTGCGAGTCCGTCTCGCCGCCGCCGGCGTCTGCCACTCCGACCTCTCCCTGTCCAACGGCACCGTGCGGGTGCCCGTCCCCGCCGTCCTCGGTCATGAGGGTGCGGGCACCGTCGTCGCGGTCGGTGAGGGCGTCACCCATGTCGCGCCCGGCGACGGCGTCGTGCTCAACTGGGCCCCGTCCTGCGGAAGTTGTCACCATTGCGGGATCGGTGAGGTCTGGCTCTGCGCCAATGCGCTGTCCGGTGCGGCCGGCATCCATGCCCGTACCGCCGACGGCACCGAACTCCACCCCGGCCTGAATGTGGCGGCGTTCGCGCAGGAGACCGTCGTCGCCGCGAACTGCGCCCTGCCCGCCCCCGACGGCATCCCGCTCACCGACGCCGCCCTGCTCGGCTGCGCGGTCCTCACCGGATACGGCGCGGTCCGCCACAGCGCCCGGGTGCGCCCCGGCGAGTCCGTCGTGGTGTTCGGTATCGGCGGTGTCGGCCTCGCCGTGCTCCAGTCCGCCCGGATCGCGGGCGCCTCGAAAATCATCGCCGTCGATGTGTCCCCCGAGAAGGAGGAACTGGCCCGGCAGGCGGGCGCCACCGACTACGTGATCGCCTCCGACACCACCCCGCGCGCGATCCGGGGACTCACGGGCGGCCAGGGCGCCGACGTCGCGATCGAGTGCGTCGGACGGCCCGCCACCATCCGGGGCGCCTGGGACTCCACCCGCCGCGGCGGCCGCACCACGGTCGTCGGCATCGGTGGCAAGGACCAGCTGGTGTCCTTCAACGCCCTGGAGATCTTCCACTGGGGCCGCTCTCTGATGGGCTGTGTGTACGGGAACAGCGACCCGGCCCGCGACCTGCCGGTCCTCGCCGAGCACATCCTGGCGGGCAGGTTCGACCTCTCCATGATGGTGACCGAACGGATCGCGCTGGACGGCATCCCGGCGGCCTTCGACAACATGATCGCGGGCAAGGGCGGGCGGGCCCTGGTGGTCTTCTGACCGTTGCCCGGAAGGGACCCCGGCCGCCCTCGACGGCGGCCGGGGTCGCCGTCGAGCCCGGAGCCGCCGTAACGGGCCGCCTCGGTGAGGGCGTCCAGCATGGCTTCCCGGGCCCCGGCCGACTTCTTCTCCGTCTTCATTCTTACGGCCGCTCGGTTGCTTGGCGCTCCGTGTCATGTCGGCGTCCCTCCACCGGCTGTGCCGGGTTCTTCCGCGTCAGGCCAGTCTGCGGACGCATCCGGGAGACCGCCACCCCGGCCAGACAGAGCAGACCCCCGCCGACGGTGAGCAGCGCGGGCACCTCGTCCAGCAGCAGCCAGGACATCAGTACCACCAGCGCGGGCACCGCATAGGTGGTTGCTCCCATCCGCCCCGCGGTGGTCCTGGCGAGTGCGTAGGCCCAGGTGGTGAAGGCCAACGCGGTAGGAAAGAGGCCGAGGTAGACCACGTTCAGGGTGGCGGACAGGGGCGCGTCGGCGGCGTCGGAGATCAGCGCACCGGAGAACGGCAGACAGGCGAGGGTGCCGACCAGGCAGCCGAACGTGGTGATCTGCAGTGCGGAGCCGTGCTGCAGCGCCGGCTTCTGGCTGACCACCCCTGCCGCGTACGCCACCGCGGCCAGCAGACAGAGCGCCACGCCGAGCACCGACGCGTCCCCGTGCCCCGACATCGAGAGTCCGACCACGGCGGCGCCCGCGAACGACACGGCCATGCCCGCGATCAGCCTGCCGGGCAGCCCCTCGCCGAGCATCCGGGCACCGAGCAGCGCGATCAGGAGGGGACCGATGTTCACCACCATCGCGGCCGTGCCCGCGTCGACCTGCTGCTCACCCCAGTTGAGCACCACCATGTAGAGGCCGAACCAGAGCAGGCCCGACCATATGATCCCCGGCCAGGCGGCCCGCGGCGGCAGCCCCTCGCGCCGCAGCAGCAGCAACGTGCCCAGCGCCAGGGAGCCCGCGAGCAGCCGGCCGAGAGCGAGCGCACCGGGCGAGTAGGCATCCCCGGCGCTGCGGATGGAGACAAAGGCGGAGGCCCACAGCAGCACAGTGGTGCAGGCCGCGGCAGGGGCCCGCCAGTCACGATGTGCCGCGGGTGTCGCCGCCGGGGCGGGTGTCGTCGTCATGGACCGACCGTAGGGCCGCGACCGTTCGGCACCTACCGAATGGTGGACGGCTCGATGCCCAGATGCTCGTACAGCGCCCGTTCCCCGTCCGGGGTCGCTCTCACCGCACGCCCGGACCCGATCCGTACGCACCACCCGGCATCCAGCACATGGCGGCACAGCGCTGCTCCCGCGACCCCTGCCAGATGCGGCCTGCGCTCCGTCCAGTCCAGACAGCTCCGTACGAGCGGACGCCGCGACCTCGACTCCAGACCGATACCCAGTCCGCCGAACCAGCCGAGCCCGTCGTCGGTGAGCGCGAAGCCGGTGTCCTGCTTCAGCAGTCCCCGTACGGTCATGGCATCGGCGATCTCGATGCCGATCCGGCCCGCGAGATGGTCGTAACAGGTGCGGCCGCGAGCGAGTGCGCTGCCGGCGCTCGCCGCGCTCAGGGTGCGCGGCATCTCGGGCGCGGTGTGGGGGACGACCTGGGCCGCCAGGTCCTCCACGAGGTGCGCGGTCCGTTCGTCGGCGAGCCGCAGATAGCGGTGGCGGCCCTGCCGCTCCTCGGCCAGCAGCCCGCCCGCGACGAGCTTGCCGAGGTGTTCGCTGGCGGTGGACGGTGCCACCGAGGCGTATCTGGCCAGTTCGCCCGCGGTCCAGGCGCGGCCGTCGAGCAGGGCCAGGCAGAAGGCCGCGCGGGTCTCGTCGGCGAGGAGCGTGGCCAGGGCGGCGAGGCGGGGTGCGGCCGGGTCGGGGTGTGCCATGCGTGCCATGTGTTCCAGGATGCGTCAGGAACGCTTCGGTGCCGGCCGAACAGTCCCGGCGGATGCCAACTGCCCGTACTGGAGGGAGAGGCCGTCGATCAGCGCTCGCAGCCCGGTCTCGAACGCGCCCTCGTCGACCTTCTGGCGGCGGTCGGCCAGCAGATGGGCCTGGCCGAGGTGCGGATAGTCCGCGGGGTCGTACGCCGTCTCGTCGTCGACGAAGCCGCGGGCGAACGAACCGAGGGCCGAGCCGGTGATGAAGTAGCGCATCAGGGCCCCGATGTACGTCGCCTGGGCAGGCGGCCAGCCGGCCCTGACCATCGCACCGAAGACCGCGTCGGCCACCCGCAGGCCGGCGGGGCGGCGTCCCGGGCCCTGGGCGAGTACCGGGACGATGTGCGGGTGCTCGGTGAGCGCCGCACGATAGGAGACGGCCCAGTCGTGCAGGGCGGCGCGCCAGTCGCGGGTGTCCGACTCGTCGAACATCGACAGATCGACCTGGGCGGACACGGCGTCCGCGACGGCGTCCAGGATCTCGTCCTTGTTGCGGAAGTGGTTGTAGAGCGAGGGTCCGCTGACCCCGAGTTCGGCGGCGAGCCGACGGGTGGAGACGGCGTCGAGCCCCTCGGAGTCCACGAGTGCGCTCGCCGCCTCGACGATGCGGTCTCTGCTGAGGAGGGGCTTGCGCGGTCGGGCCATGCGGCACATAGTAGGGCCTGCAAGCAAAAAACTAGCAGTGCTAATTAAAGGTGGGGAGTCGAAGGATGAACCTGGAGCTCAGCGAGGAGCAGGAAGCCGTCCGGCAGCTCGCCAAGGACTTCGTCGCCCGTGAGATCGCACCCCATGTCGTGGAGTGGGACCGGGCCGAGAACGTCGACAAGTCGATTGTGAAGAAGCTGGGCTCCGTCGGCTTCCTCGGCCTCACCGTCCCCGAGGAGTACGGCGGCTCGGGCGGCGACCACCTCGCGTACTGCCTGGTCACCGAGGAACTCGGCCGCGGCGACTCCTCGGTCCGCGGCATCGTCTCCGTATCCCTCGGCCTGGTCGCCAAGACGATCGCGGCCTGGGGTGACGAGGCGCAGAAGCGGCACTGGCTGCCGAAGCTCACCGCGGGCGAGGCGATCGGCTGCTTCGGCCTCACCGAGCCCGGCACCGGCTCGGATGCCGGAAACCTGACGACGAAGGCCGTCCGGGACGGCGACTCGTTTGTCATCAACGGCACCAAGATGTTCATCACCAACGGAACCTGGGCCGATGTGGTGCTGCTCTTCGCCCGCACCGACGACACCCCGGGTCACAAGGGCATATCCGCCTTCCTGGTCCCCACCGACACCCCCGGCCTCAGTCGCCGCACCATCCACGGCAAGCTCGGCCTGCGCGGCCAGGCCACCGCCGAGGTGGTCCTGGAGGACGTCCGTGTGCCCGTCTCGGCGCTCATGGGTCCGGAGGGCAAGGGCTTCTCCATCGCGATGTCCGCCCTGGCCAAGGGGCGGATGTCGGTCGCGGCCGGCTGTGTCGGTATCGCGCAGGCCGCCCTCGACGCCGCCGTGGGTTACGCGGGCGAGCGCGAGCAGTTCGGCAAGTCCATCGCGAGCTATCAGCTCGTCCAGGAACTCATCAGCGACATCTCCGTCGACGTCGACGCCGCCCGGCTGCTGACCTGGCGGGTGGCCGACCTCATCGACCGCGGCGAGGACTTCGCCACCGCCGCCTCCAAGGCGAAGCTCTTCGCCTCCGAGGCCGCCGTCCGCGCCGCCAACAACGCCCTCCAGGTCTTCGGCGGCTACGGCTACATCGACGAGTACCCGGTCGGCAAGCTGCTGCGCGACGCCCGTGTGATGACGCTGTACGAGGGCACCAGTCAGATCCAGAAACTCATCATCGGCCGCGCGCTGACGGGGGTCTCCGCCTTCTGACCGTTTCGTCGCCGCTCGAACGGGAGTCTGAGTACCGGCTGAGTACGTGGGCGGATGCGGCGCACACCACGTCGGCCGATGCTGGGCGGCATGAGTGACACAACATCGGTCAAGCAGCAGAGCACCGCGGCCTTCTACGGCCAGGCCGTCGCGTCCTTCGGGGTGGCGATGGCCGCGATGACCCTCGGTATCTACTTCCTGGACGCCGACGCCTGGGTCCGTGGATTCCTCGCGATCGGCGTCCTCTACCTCGTCACCTCCTGCTTCACCCTGGCCAAGGTCATCCGTGACCGTCAGGAAGCGGGGCAGATCGTCAGCCGGGTCGACCAGGCCCGGCTGGAGAAGATCCTCGCGGAGCACGACCCCTTCCAGAAGCCCTGACGATCCCGCCCGGACGGACCCTAAGCGCTTGCTCAGGTTCGGGGTATGGTGTTCGTCCTGCTGACGAGAGGGGCGAGTGACGATGAGCACGGCGGAGGAGACCGACGGCGACAGTGCGCCGTGGGCCGAGGTGACGCCCGAGGCGGCCAGGAGGCTCCTCGTCGCCGCCGTCGAAGCCTTCGCCGAGCGCGGGTACCACGCCACCACCACCCGCGACATCGCCGGCCGGGCGGGGATGAGCCCCGCCGCGCTCTACATCCACTACAAGACGAAGGAAGAGCTGCTCCACCGGATCAGCAGGATCGGTCACGACCGCGCCCTGTTCGTCCTGGAGGCAGCCGCCGACGGCGGGGGCACGGCCGCCGAGCGGCTGGCCGAGGCTGTACGGTCCTTCGTCCGCTGGCACGCCGAACGGCACACCACGGCCCGCGTCGTCCAGTACGAACTGGACGCCCTCGGTGAGGAGCACCGCACCGAGATCGTCGAGCTGCGCCGCAAGAGCGACGCGGTGGTGCGCCGGATCATCAGCGACGGCGTGCAGGCCGGGGAATTCGACGTCCCCGACATCCCGGGCACCACGCTCGCGGTGCTCTCGCTCTGCATCGATGTGGCGCGCTGGTTCAACGCGCAGGGCAGCCGGACACCGGACGAGGTCGGCGAGCTGTACGCCGACCTCGTGCTGCGCATGGTCGCTGCCAAGCGGTAGCGGCGGTGGGCCGCGCCGTCAGAAGTAGTAGCGCGACACCGACTCGGCCACGCACACAGGCTTGTCGCCGCCCTCGCGCTCGACCGTGACGAGGGCGGTGACCTGCACGCCGCCCCCGGCCTCCTCGACGCTCTTCAGGACGCCGGTGGCGCGCAGCCGTGAGCCCACGGGCACGATGGACGGGAAACGGACCTTGTTCGTCCCGTAGTTGATGCCCATCTTCATGCCTTCGACCCGCATGATCTGGGGTACGAGGGCCGGCAGCAGCGAGAGCGTGAGGTAACCGTGCGCGATCGTCGTGCCGAACGGCCCGGCCGCGGCCCGCTCCGGGTCCACATGGATCCACTGGTGGTCACCGGTGGCCTCGGCGAAGAGGTCGATCCTCTTCTGCTCGATCTCCAGCCACTCGCTGTGGCCCAGCTGCTCGCCCACCCCGTCGCGCAGCTCCTGCGCGGACGTGAAGATCCTCGGCTCTGCCATGTCCCTGGTCCCTGCCCTTCCAGCTCTCGGCCATCCGGCGTCGCGCTCCTGCCTAAGCGCTTGCTCAGCATGGTTGGCGGGTGCGTTCCTGTCAACGACGGACCGGCCGAGGGTGGACAAGTAGGGTTGGAGGGGTGCCCCAGATCCCACAGACACTCCATGAACTCACGGTCGGCCAGCTCTCCGCGCGCAGCGGCGCCGCTGTTTCGGCCCTGCACTTCTACGAGGCCAAGGGCCTGATCAGCAGTCGCCGTACCAGTGGCAACCAGCGTCGCTACACCAGGGACGCGCTGCGCAGGGTCGCGTTCGTCCGTGCGGCGCAGCGGGTCGGAATCCCGCTTGCCACCATCCGGGACGCTCTGGCCGAACTCCCGGAGGAGCGCACCCCGAACCGTGACGACTGGGCGCGGCTCTCCGCCGCATGGCGCTTCGAACTGGACGAGCGCATCGAGCAGTTGGGCCGGCTGCGGGACCATCTCACCGACTGCATCGGCTGCGGCTGTCTGTCGCTGGAGAACTGTGTGCTCTCCAATCCGGACGACATCTCCGGTCAGCGGATCAGTGGCTCGCGCCTGATGCCGGAGCGCCGCTCGGCCGACTGTCCGTAGAGGCGAGGGCCCGGCTGCTCGGACGCCTGGCGGGCGCGCCGGGCGCTCCCGCTGTCCGTCACGCCGCCGACGCCAGATCCCGGCGCCGTGCGCTCCGGGCCTTCGCCAGCGCGCTCGGTGTGAGCACCGGCTGCGGCACCACGATCCCGCACCCCGTGCAGACCGGCCCCGACCACGGCTCGCACTCCAGATCCGGCCGCCAGACGATCTCGGCGCCCGCGCACACCGGGCAGGACACGCCCGGTTCCGACTCCAGCGCGGCGATCAGCCGGCCGAGAACCTCGGCGAGCGGCGCCGAGGGGTGAACCGTCGGGTCCTCGCAGCGGGCGACGCCGTGGCCGCCCCAGGTGCGCCGGTGCCAGTCGTCGAACGCGCCGGGCCTGCGCCGCCCGTCGTGCTTCTCCCGCCTGCGGCGCTCGGCGAACCCTGCCTCGTATCCGAGCCAGACGGCCCTCGCCGCCTCCAGTTCGTCCAGTGCGCGCATCAGCCGCACCGGATCGGGGGACCGGTCCTCGGGCTCGATCCCGTGCCGGGCGCACAGATGATCCCAGGTCGCCCGATGCCCGTAAGGGGCGAACCTCTCCAGGCACTTGCGCAGCGAATACCGCCGCAGCGCCAGGTCGCCCCGCGGATCGCGGACCTGTCTCGCAAGACTCCGGAATCCGGCCACTGCACTGCCACCTCCGTCGCTCGTACTTCGGCGTCAAGGAATGGACGTACGGCTGCCCGATTCGGATCCATCGACATAGGGTGACGTCCACCATGTGAGATGACTCATCGTCATGGGGGCCACATGCGGCGGCACGTGATGATTCGGAAAAGGTGACTGTTGTTCACCTTACCGACGGGTCATACCGCCAGTAACCTCCGGCGCATCGGTCTCTCGGAGGAGCACGCATGCCCCCATGCACCGTCAAGTTCAGAGCCGCCACCGTCGCGGCGGTTCTCGCACTCGGTACCACCCTGCTGGCGGCCTCGCCGCAGTCCGGCGCCGCGGCAGCGGAACCCGCACCCGTCACCGACTACTGCCAGGGGCAGTGCGACGACATCCTGCCGCCCGGCGAGAACGGCAACGCCACACTCGTCGACATCCTCGGCAACAAGGCGTTCGGTACGCACCCTGCCCACAGCGACGACCAACTCGACCGCTACAACGGCCTGGTGGCCGGGCACACCGGTCTCACCGACCAGAAGCTGACCGACTTCTTCAACGGCGCCTCGTTCGGCGTCCCCGAGGACCAGGTCGAGTCCGTCACCTCGCCGCGCGACGATGTCACGATCACCCGTGACAAGACGTCCGGTGTCCCGCACATCAAGGGCACCACCCGCTACGGCACCGAGTTCGGCGCCGGATTCGCAGCCGGGCAGGACCGGCTCTGGCTGATGGACCTCTTCCGGCACATCGGGCGCGGCGAACTGACCTCGTTCGCCGGTGGCGCGCTGGCCAACCAGGGCCTGGAGCAGCAGTTCTGGCCGCAGGCCCCGTACACCGAGGCCGATCTCGAAGCGCAGGTCGAGTACATCAGGACCCACGAGGGTGCCCGCGGCGAAGCAGCCCCGGATCGCATGCGTACACCTACGCCGACGCGGTACGGATCATGGACGCATGGTGGCCGAAGCTGGTCGAGGCCGAGTTCAAGCCGGGGCTCGGCGACGGCCTGTACGGGGCGCTGACCGCGAACCTCGCCACCGACGAGTCCCCGGCGGCCAGCCACGGGCCGAGCGGGGCGCACAGTGGTTCGGCGTTCCAGTACGGCTGGTGGGGCTTCGTGGACAAGGACCTGCGCCGGGTTCTGGGGCAGCCGGTCAAGGGTCCGCTGGCCAAGGCGTACTGCGGGAACGGCGATCTGGCCAGTTGCCGTGACGCGCTGCTGGCGTCCCTGAAGGCGGCTGCGGCGGAGCCGGCCGCGGAGGTCTACCCGGGTGACGACAGCTGCAAGGCCGGCGAGCAGTGGTGCACGGACTCGATCGTCCACCGGCCGCTCGGCGGGATCGCCCAGAAGTCCATCCACTGGCAGAACCGCCCGACGTACCAGCAGGTGGTGGAGTTCCCCGCCCGCCGGTAGGGCATTTCCGGCCCGTCCGGCGTCCGAGGACGGAGCCGGTGTGCCGGGCGGGCCCGACCCCTCGGGCCCGCCCGGCCCGTCTCACCGGTACTGGAGATACCTCTTCCGCACGGCCCGGAACGCGGCGAGATCCGCCGCCCACGCCCCCACCACCTCATCGGTGTCCGCCCCCGCGTCGATCATCGTGCGGACCCGCGTGTTGCCGGTGAGCTTGTCGATCCAGTTGTCGGAGCGCCACGCGAACCCGCTCCACGTCCGCTTCGCCGTCACCAGCAGCGCGATCCCCGTGCGTACCGGATCGAAGACCTCGCGGTCCTGGACGTGCAGCTGCACCCCGCCGACCGTCTTGCCCTGGAACTTGGAGAACGTCGGTGCGAAGTACGCCTCGCGGAACGCGACTCCGGGCAGGTCGAGCGCGTTCGCGGCCGCCGCCCAGCGGTGGTCGATGCCCTCCGCGCCGAGCAGTTCGAACGGCCGGGTGGTGCCGCGTCCCTCGGAGAGGTTCGTGCCTTCGAACAGGCAGGTCCCCGAGTAGACCAGCGCCGTGTCCGGCGTCGGCATATTGGGGCTCGGCGGCACCCAGGGCAGCCCGGTCGTGTCGAAGAAGTCCGAGCGCTTCCACCCCGACATCTTCACGATGCGCAGGTCCACCGGCCGCCGGGCCAGGAACTCCGCGTTGAAGAGCAGCGCCAGCTCGGTGACCGTCATGCCGTGCGCCTGCGAGATCTCCCGGCGGCCCACGAACGTGGAGAACGCCGGGTCGAGCACCGGTCCGAGTGCCGCCCGCCCGGTCACCGGGTTCGGCCGGTCCAGGACGACGAACCGCTTGCCCGCGAGAGCCGCCGCCTCCATGCAGTCGTACAGCGTCCAGATGTACGTGTAGAAGCGGGCGCCCGCGTCCTGGATGTCGAAGACGATCGTGTCCACGCCGGACGCGGTGAAGACATCGGCGAGCGGCTGCCCGCTCTTCAAGTACGTGTCGTAGACGGGGAGTCCGGTCGCCGGGTCGTCGTACCGCCCCTCGGAGCCGCCCGCCTGCGCGGTGCCGCGGAAGCCGTGCTCGGGTCCGAAGACCGCGACCAGGTTCACCCGCTCGTCCGGGTGCATCACATCGACGATGTGGCGTACCTCGGAGGTGATCCCGGTCGGGTTGGTGACGACCCCGACCTTCTGCCCCTTCAACAGCGCGTAGCCGTCCGCGGCCAGCCGGTCGAAGCCGGTGCGGACCCGGCCGTGCCCCTTGCCGGGGGTGGGGGCGGCGGTCGCGACCCCGGTGCCGGCGGCCGTCGCCGCGAGGGCTCCCACCGCACCGCCGGCGGCCAGCAAACCACGTCTGGACAGGCTCATTCAGCTACCTCCATGATCGCGACGTCTGTCATGGCCACGCACGCTAGCGCGCATACGGAATGAGCCGGACGAGTCGGTTGTGACAGGAGTGCCGCCCGAGCGGTGTCAAGCCCTTCCACTACGACATACCGACTGGTTAGTCTGCGGGATAGTCGGCTGAGAGAGGCGGGACCCGATGAGTACGGTGCAGGGCGCGGGCGTAGTGGTCACAGGGGCCGGAGGCGGCATCGGAGCCGCTCTGGCCCGCCGATTCGCCGCGGAAGGCGCGCTGGTCGTGGTCAACGACCTCGACGAAGCCCGGATCAAGCCACTGGCCGAGGAGATCGGCGGCACCGCCGTGACCGGTGACGCCTCGCAGATCGTGGACGCCGCCCGCGACGCGCTGGACGGCACCGTCGACATCTACTGCGCCAACGCGGGCCTCGCCTCGCCCGGTGACGTCTTCGCCGACGAGGAGGTCTGGGCCGCCGCCTGGGACGTCAATGTGATGGCCCATGTCCGCGCGGCGAGGGCGCTGCTGCCGGACTGGCTGGAGCGCGGCAGCGGCCGCTTCGTATCGACCGCCTCCGCCGCCGGACTGCTGACGATGATCGGTGCCGCACCGTACAGCGTCAGCAAGCACGGCGCCGTCGCCTTCGCCGAATGGCTCTCGCTGACCTACCGCCACCGCGGCATCAAGGTCCACGCGATCTGCCCGCAGGGCGTGCGTACGGACATGCTCACCGCCGCCGGATCGGCCGGCGAGCTCGTCCTCGCCCCCAGCGCCATCGAGCCCGAGGCGGTCGCCGACGCGCTCTTCGACGCCATGGCCGAGGACCGCTTCCTCGTCCTGCCGCACCCCGAGGTCGCCGGTTTCTACCGGGCCCGCACCAAGGACACCGACCACTGGCTCGGCAATATGAACCACCTCCAGCAGAAGTGGGAGGAGACCGGCGCATGACCGACTCCATCTACGCGGCAAAGCCCTGGATCTCCCTGCTCAGCGAGGCCCAGCGGGCCCCCGTCGGCCCGGCCGAGACCCTGGTCCACGCCTTCCGTTCCTCCGTCGCCGTGGGTGCGTACTGCAAGGAACGGCTGGCCGCGTACAAGTACCCGTGCGAGGTCGAGATCCTGGCCGAACTCCCGAAGACGGCGAGTGGGAAGATCCTCAGGCGGGAACTGCGTTCCCCTCAGTAGACCGTTTCACGCACAGCACGGATTCACGCACGGTACGGAAGGAAGGTGGCGGCAATGGCCAAGGCGACGGACGAGGACACGGCCCCCGTCCCTCAGCGGCTGCTGGCCGCCGCCACCCGGCTCTTCGCCGAGCAGGGGTACGACCGCACCTCGGTCCAGGAGATCGTCGAGGCGGCAGGCGTCACCAAGGGTGCGCTCTACCACTACTTCGGCTCCAAGGAGGACCTCCTCCAGGAGGTCTACGCCCGGGTGCTCCGGCTTCAGCAGGAGCGCCTCGACGCCTTCGCCGACGCCGACGCCCCGGTCGAACAGCGGCTGCGCGACGCCGCCGCGGATGTGGTCGTCACGACCATCGAGAACCTCGACGACGCCTCGATCTTCTTCCGGTCCATGCACCACCTCAGCCCGGAGAAGAACAAGCAGGTACGGGTGGAGCGGCGCCGCTACCACGAGCGCTTCCGGGCCCTGGTGGAAGAGGGCCAGCGGAGCGGAGTGTTCTCCACGGCCACCCCGGCGGACCTGATCGTCGACTACCACTTCGGCTCGGTCCACCATCTGTCCACCTGGTACCGGCCCGACGGCCCGCTCAGCCAGCAGGAGGTCGCCGACCACCTGGCCGACCTGCTGCTGCGCGCCCTGCGTCCCTAGCCACCCGGGGAGCATCGCCGGTCAGCCGGTCGAGGAGCGCCTTTGCCGCCGGGTTGCGGGGCGGGGCGCCCGCCCCGCAAGGGCCACCGTCCGGCCGGGCTCCGGCTGGCGGATGCTCACACACGGCAGCCCCGCCTCCTCACCGATCCGCCGCGGCACGATCGCCACGCCGATCCCGCCCGCACGAGATCGACGAGCAGCCGGATCTGAGTGACGTCACAGGTGATCCGGCGTTCCGGACCGCAGTGCGCGGCCGGCCTCCGCACCGCGGTCTCCAGACCGGTGCCCGCGCGGAAGTCCACGAACGGTTCGTCGGCGAGATCCTTGATCAGGGTGCGCCCGGCCGTCGCCGGCCGATGGCCCGCCGCGGTGATCAGCACCAGGTCCTCGTGCCAGGTCGCGAACCCGGCCATGCCGTCGGGGAGTTCGGCCGCGTCCGGCGCGAGAAAGGCGAGATCCAGCTCACCGGCCCGTACCCCCGCGATCAGTTCCGGAGTCGTCGCCTCGCGGAGCGAGATCTGCACCCCCGGCCGGAGCCGGTGGTACGAGGCCGGCTCGGCCGCCAGATCCACGCAGGTCAGCGTCTGGATGGTGCCGATACGGACCCGGCCGGTCACCAACCCCGACACGGCGGCACCGAGTCCCGCGCGGCCTGTGTCCCGGCGAGCACCGACCGGGCCGACGGCAGCAGCGCCCGGCCCGCCTCTGTGAGGGTCACGTGCCGGCCGGTCCGGTCGAACAGCTCGGCCCCCAGCTCCCGTTCGAGGTTGCGCACGGAGGTGCTCAGCGCGGACTGCACGATCAGCTCGGCACGGGCGGCGGCGGTGGAACTGCCGTGCGTGGCCACCGCCATGAAGTGGCGGAGTTGGCGTATCTCCATCCATCCACGCTATCGATCGCAGCCGGCTGAACCATCTGTTGGACCGACCGCCGGTACGGGTCGAAGCTGGAGGTATGACTCATATCCAGCCATCCGTACACGTCCCCGCACTCTGGGCCGCGGCATACGGCCCGGGCCACACACCGGCCGTCCGTCTCGTCGCCCGGTGCCTGTTGCGTGTGAGGGCCTTCGCCCGCGACCTGGCGCTGGCCGATCATGTGCCGTTCGGCGGCTATTGACGGGGTCGAATCCCGTTGGTGGAGCCGGGAGCGCCCCGGTTAGCATCCGACGGTGAAGACGCCCGCCGACGAACAGTTCCACGATGCGGTACGCCGGGCCGACACCGGGCGGCTGTCGAGGCTCCTGGACGCGCAGGACTGCCCACCGGCAGTCCTCGGACGTCTGATCCGGCACGAGGACGCCGCCCTGCGTCATCTGGGGCTGGTCCTGCTCACCGAGCGAGTGACAGCGGGCCGCCCCTCCGACGACGCGGAGACGGCCGAACTCGCCGGGCTGCTGCCCGTGTCGCTGATGGGGCCGCCGGAGGCGGATCTCCTCCTGGCGGGGCTGTACGAGCGACTCGGCCACTGTCTCCGGGGCCGCCCCCGCCCGTCATGGCGCACGGCCGGGCTGCCGGTACGGGTGAGGATCGCGTGGCTGCGCTCCGAACTCCTCGACGAGCCGGCGGTGATCCGTGACGAAGCCCCGGGTGAAATCCTCTACCAGGCCGTACGGGAGACGGACATCACGGCGGCGCACCGTCCGGATCGACTCGTGGACGAGCTGGCGGACAGCGGTGACCCCGTGCTGCAGGCCGAGGCGCTGCGGCTCGCGCGGCAGGGGCTGCACGCCGGGCTGCTGGCTCCCGCGCTGGTCCGCGAAGACCTGATCGGCCTGCTCGGCGCCGACAGCGACCGGGTCGTCGCGGGCGCGCTGGGCGAACTCGCCGAGCCGTGGGCGGCGATGGAGCCGCTGCCGCGGGGACGCATCTCTCCGTTTCTCGTCGCCGGTTCGGCGGGGGGCAGGCCCGCGGTGGCCGATGCCGCCCTCGCGGCCGCCGCCCGCCACGGCCACAAGGACCTGCTGCGGCAGATCATCGACGATCCGGATCTTCCGCCGGGCCTTCGCCGACAGGGAGTGGAACTGCTCGGCGGTCTGGCGGACCGTGGCGACATCGGTGAACTCATGGCCGTCGCCGCACGCGATCCGCTGCTGTTCGGCGGGCCGGCGGTGACGTGTCTGCGCGGTCTCCACCGGCGCGGGCACTTCGTGGACGGTCCGGAAGTTCCGGCCGTGATCGGCCTGGCCCTGGCCGATCACTCGATTCCGCCCCGTGAGATCGCGACGATCCTGTTCACCTGCCGGAAGGAGGCATTCCGGGTACTGACGGAGGCGGCCGCCGATGATCCGAGCAGGCCGCGACGGCTCGCCCTGCTGGTGGCCCTGGCCGGGCAGGGAACGGGCGAGCTTCCGATCGGGGACGCGATCGCACGCGTACTTCCTTCGGCCTCCGCCCCCGGTCCGTTCCTCGACGCCATCCGTGAGCTGCGCCATGCGGATGCCGAAGACGCCGTGATCGCTCTGCTGCCCTCGGCGCCCGCCGCGGCCCTGGACGCTCTGGAGGCCATCGGCGGGCAACGGACGGTACTGGCCCTGCGAGAAGGGCTGGGCCTGGACGGCGACACGATCGCGCCTCACCTGTACGCCGTACGGGACCGCGCCCTCGAACTGCTGTGGCAGCTGACCCGCGATCCGGCACACCGCCGCGCCCTCCTCGTGCGGCTGGATCCCGTCGGCCTGCCGACGCGCATCGCGGCGGACCTGGGCGGCCCGGACGAGCGGGAACTGGCCCTGCTGCGTTCCCATCCGAACCCGGACGAGCCGATGGCGGCGCTGTGCCGTCTCGCGGACCACGGCAACGCCGGCACACTGCCGGCCATCGCGGACCTGCTGCTGCGCATCGTGGCCGAACAGGCGGCGTTGCGGGAGTGGGAACACGGACAGCCCGGCGGTGAGCCCGTGGTGCCCCAAGAGGTCCTGGACGCCGTGCACGCCCTGGGCCGCCGTCTCCACGAGCGGGGCGCGATCCGGCCGGTCTGCCTGCTCGGCACGGCAGATGCGCAAGAGGCCGGCCACGCACTCGTCGCGACCATGGCACTGGATCTGCTGGACCGGCCCGGACTGTCCGACCGTGAGCGGGCGATCCTGCTCGAACTGCTGCGCAGGGCACCGTGGGCAGGCACCCGCGCCCGGGTGCACCGGCTGCTGCGCCACCGCGACCGGCACGTACGCAAACACGTCATCGCCCTGCTCGCCCGCGACGCCACGGGCGAGGACGCACAGGCGCTGTCGGCGACCCTGATCGCGCTGACCACCGCCCAGGACATCCAGACCGTCCGGCAGGCCCTGCTCGCACTGGGTCACGCACAGGCCCACTGGGCGTGCACCGCGATCGCCGCATGCCTCGACCATCCGAACATGAACATCAAGAAGACCGCCGCCGAGGTGCTGGTCCGCGCGGGCACACCGGCGGCGCTGCCCAAGCTGCTCTTCTGGCTCGGGCACCACGACAACCCCGGGCTGCGCGGCACGCTCGTCGCGGCCCTGCGCGCCGTCCTCGGCGACGTCTACGCGGCGACACTTCTCGCCGCCGCCGAGCACAGCCGGGACGGCCGTACCCGCGAACTGCTGCTGGCGGGCCTCGACGGCGTCCTCGGTGCCCGCTCGGTCCTCGCGCTGGACGACCAGGCGTCACCTGTGGCGGCCACCCTGCTCTGTCTGGTGGCGGACGGCCGGGTCGGTCTTGCCTCCGGGGACGTGAAGGATCTGGCGATACCGCTGGCCAGGCATGGCATCACCGCATCGGCCGTCGCACAGCGGTCATCGGTGGACAGTACGGCGGACCGTGACATCGGGTCGCTGGTGGCCGGGGGCTGGAATCCCTCGGTCGCGCTGCGCGTCGCCGAGAGGGACGCGCCGCCCCACCCCGACCGGCTGAACGAGCTGCGGCCGATGCTCACGGACTGGCTCCGGCTGGCCGGCTCCCGGCCCGCGGCCCGGGACAGGCTGGTGCGGTTCGCGCTGCGCATCTGCCCCGCACCCCGGGCGGCCGGGGAGCTGACGGCATTCGCCCGGTCCGCACGGGTCCTGCTCGACGCGCTCGTCGACGCCCGGGACGAGGACCGGCACGACCTGATCGCGGTACTCGAAGAGGTCGCGCCGATGCTGACGGGGGTCGGAAGGCCGGCCGTCGCCGCGGCGGTACGGGCACTGCGTCCCGCACCCACGACGCCGAGCCGGTCCACGCTGACGCTGCTGCGCCGCCTCGGCGCGGTGCTGGTCCGCGCCGACCTCGATCAGGCACTTGAGTCGGCCCGGCTGGGCCCCGACCCCTGGCAGGCCCGGGCGGCCGTGCTGAGGGAGGCGTTCGCAGTCCCGGAGACCACCGCGGCACCCGTGCCCGCCCAGACCCGGGCATGGCGGGCGGCGCTGGGCGACGCGGTGCGCGCCCCCGACACTCTGGAGGAGTTCCGCCGACAGGACGACGGCAGGGTCGGCTCGCGGGACCGGCTGACCGCACTGATCGAGGTACACCACGGCGCGGACCCCGAAGTCCGGGCCGCCCTGCTCGACTGGATGACGCTTCTTCAGCCCCTCGACGCACCGCCCTGGACCATCAGCGAGACCGCCCGGACCCCGACGCCGCTGCCCCGGCACGTACACATCGACGACCTCGACCAGCCCCGTTCGGCGGCCCTGAGGGAGCGCCTGCTCGACATGCTGGGGTCAACTCATGCAGGCCGCAGAGAGACCGCCGCCCTGGCGCTGGCGAAGTGGCCCGAGCCCGAGGCCCGGCTGCCGGTTCTTCGCGCGTACCTCCGCGGGCACATCGACATACCCATCGGCGTGGACCTGGCCCGTGCACTGCGCACCCTCGACGAGACGGAGCTCCGGGGCGAGGAGGTCCTGCACGACAGGGTGGCTCTCGCGGCCTCGAAGCTCTCCCCGTGGACACTGGAACCGCTGGTGCCGCTGTTGCTGGAGTGGTGGGAGCATGCCCCGCCCGCCGCCGGACCAGCAGTCGGCGACGCACTGCGCAACTACCCCGCCGACGCGCTCGCCAGGGCCCTCGGCGACCGTCTCGACGCCGGGGCCTGGGGCTTCCTCGACCTGCTCCTCGACCGCCGGCTCCTGCGTACCCCCGCGCTGACGCGTACGTGTCGGCGGCTGCGCGCCGAAGGGCGCGACGACATGGCGGACCGGCTTCTTCTCGTCGAGGGTCCGCTGCGCGGCCCGGACGCCGCGCAGCAGGACGCGGCAGCGCTGGCAGCGCTCCGTGACCGCCCCCCGGCCGCACCCGGCGGAGCTTCGCACCGCCCGTCCAGGCAGGAACTGCTGGACCTGGCCCGAACCGGCACCCCGGATCAGAGATGCGGGGCACTCACAGAACTGGCCGAGGCCCACTCGGGCCCGGACCCGGACCGGGACCCCGGACTGCGCGACCTGATCGGTGAGTTGCTGAACCATCCCCGGGTCAAGGTACGCCTGCGCGCCCACCGGACCTCACGGACGATGCTGGACAGGGGCACCTATCTGGGCCACACCATGCTCCTGCTGGACGACCCCCGGCCGGAACTGACGCGTACGGCGATCCGCACGCTCTGCCACGCCGGCTGGGGGCCCGCGATCCCCGCCGTGACCGGACTGCTCGCACACCCGCATCCCGGCGTGCGCAGGGCGGCGGCCGAGGGGCTCATCGGGATGGGCGAGGCGGCGATCCCCGCCCTGAGCCAAGCGGCCGCCCACGCCCGCCCCGACAAACGCTCCCTCTACACGGACGTCCTCGACCGGCTCAGAAATTCAAGCCCGTCCGGCAACATTCCGAGCCCGTCCGGCGATTGAGGACGAAACGGCAACCGGACGGGCCCTCGCACCCACCGGCCCCGCCCGGGTCACCGCCTACACGTACCGCTTGATCTCCCGCCGGGCCAACGACCGCTGATGCACCTCGTCCGGCCCGTCCGCCAGCCGCAGCGTCCGCGCCGCCGCCCACAGTTCCGCCAGCGGGAAGTCCTGGCTGACGCCGCCCGCGCCGTGCAGTTGTACTGCCTGGTCGAGGATGTCGACCACCGCACGCGGGGTGGCGATCTTGATGGCCTGGATCTCCGTGTGCGCCCCCCGGTTGCCGACCGTGTCCATCAGCCAAGCCGTCTTCAGTACCAGCAGCCGCAGCTGCTCCACCGTGACCCGCGCGTCGGCGATCCAGTTCTGTACGACGCCCTGCTGGGCGAGCGGCTTGCCGAAGGCAGTACGGGACACCGCCCGCTTGCACATCAGCTCGATCGCCCGCTCGGCCATCCCGATCAGCCGCATGCAGTGGTGGATGCGACCCGGTCCCAGACGCGCCTGGGCGATGGCGAAGCCGCCGCCCTCCTCGCCGATCAGGTTCGCGACGGGCACCCGCACGTCCGTGAAGACGACCTCGGCGTGACCGCCGTGATAGTGGTCCTCGTAGCCGTACACCTGCATGGCGCGCCGCACTTCGAGACCGGGGGTGTCGCGCGGGACGAGGATCATCGACTGCTGACGGCGGATGTCGGCGCCGTCAGGGCCATCGGCAGTCGCTGTCTTGCCCATCACGATGAAGATCTGGCAGTCCGGGTTCATCGCCCCGGAGATGTACCACTTGCGGCCGTTGATGACGTAGTTGTCACCGTCCCGCGTGATGCGCGTCTCGATGTTGGTCGCGTCCGACGAGGCCACCTCGGGCTCCGTCATCGCGAACGCCGAGCGGATCTCCCCGGCGAGCAGCGGCTCCAGCCACTGCTTCTTCTGCTCGTCCGTGGCGAACTGGAAGAGCACCTCCATGTTCCCGGTGTCCGGGGCCGCGCAGTTGAGTGCGGTCGGTGCCAACTGCGGTGAACGGCCCGTGATTTCGGCGAGCGGTGCGTACTGGAGGTTGGTCAGCCCGGCGCCGTACTCGGCATCGGGAAGGAAGAGGTTCCACAGCCCCTGCCGCCGCGCCTCGGCCTTCAGGTCCTCGACGATCTGCGGGGTGTCCCACGGCGAGGCCAGGAGCGCGCGCTGTTCGTCCGCGGTCTTCTCGGCCGGGTAGACATGCTCGTCCATGAAGGTGAGCAGCTTGGCGCGCAGCTCTTCGGTACGGGCGTCGAATGCGAAGTCCATGGGGGTGATCAGCCTTCCTGGAGGGTGGTGAGGCCGTGCTCGATGAAGACGGGGACGAGATCGCCGATGCGGTCGAAGCCGGCGCCGACGGTCTGGCCCAGGGTGTAGCGGTAGTGGATGCCCTCCAGGATCACGGCGAGCTTGAACCAGGCGAACGCCGTGTACCAGGAGATGGCGGAGGTGTCCCGGCCGGAGCGTGCGGCGTAGCGCTCGATCAGCTCGGCGGGGGTGGGATGGCCGGCCGCGCCGCTGGTGGTGGAGACCGGGGACTTCGGCAGACCGAGGTCGGAGCTGTACATCACCAGCAGGCCGAGGTCGGTCAGCGGGTCGCCGAGCGTCGACATCTCCCAGTCGAGAACGGCCTTGATCCGGTCGTCGGAGCCGATCAGGACGTTGTCCAGCCGGTAGTCGCCGTGCACGACGGTGGGCGCGGGGGAAACGGGCAGCTCCCGGCCGAGAGCGGCGTGCAGTTCGTCGATGCCGGGCAGTTCGCGGTTGCGGGAGGCGTCCAGCTGCTTGCCCCAGCGGCGCAGCTGCCGGTCGAGGAAGCCCTCGGGGCGCCCGAAGTCGCCGAGCCCGACGGACTCGGGTTCCACGGCGTGCAGTTCGACGAGGGTGTCGACGAGGCCGAGGACGGCCTCCCGGGTGCGCTCGGCGCCCAGTGGTGCGAGCTGTTCGGCCGTGCGGTACGGGGTGCCCTCGACGTACTCCATGACGTAGAAGGGCGACCCGATCACCGAGTCGTCCTCGCAGAGCAGCACCGGCTCGGGCACCGGAACGGCCGTGGGGTGCAGGGCACTGATCACCCGGTGCTCGCGCTTCATGTCGTGTGCGGTGGCGAGCACATGACCCAGCGGGGGCCTGCGCACGACCCAGCGGCCGGTGCCGTCCGTGACGAGGTACGTCAGATTGGAGCGGCCGCCCTCGATGAGCCGGGCTTCGAGCGGTCCGTTCACCAGACCCGGCCGCTCGCGGTCGAGACGTCCGCGCAGCCGGTCGAGGTCGAGACCTGGCGGATGGACTGGGCTCATCGTGCGCACCTCCGGGGTGAAAGACGGTCGGTGTTCATGATGCCGACCAGTCGGTATGCCGTCCAGTGAACTCCCGGGATCCGTCGTGTGGACTCCGCTCCGACTCGGGTCGGAGTCTGGCGCTTGGCCGTATCCCTGAATATGGTTCACGTATGAATACAGAGCTGCTGATCGACGAAGTCCGGCTGACCCCGATCCTGATAGCGGACCCGCCCCTGCTCAACACCCAGGGCGTCCACCAGCCGTACACCCCGCGGCTCATCGTGGAAGTCGTCACACGCGGCGGTGTGACCGGTATCGGGGAGACGTACGGGGACGGCAAGTACCTCGAACTCGCCCAGCCGCTCGCCACCGCCCTCGTCGGACGCCCGGTCAGCGATCTGAACGGCCTGTTCGCACTGGCCGACGAGGTGTGCGGTGATTCACGCGCGGCCGACGAGCGTGTCGACGCCGGCGGACTGCGCGGCGTCCAGACCGCCGACAAGCTCCGGCTCTCCGTCGTCTCCGGCTTCGAGGTCGCCTGCCTGGACGCGCTCGGCAAGTCCCTCGGCCTCCCCGTGCACGCTCTGCTCGGCGGCAGGGTCCGCGACAGCGTCGAGTACAGCGCGTACCTCTTCTACCGCTGGGCCGCCCACCCCGAGGGCGGCGAACAGGACGACTGGGGCGCCGCCGTCGACCCGGCCGGAGTCGTCGCCCAGGCCCGGCGCTTCGCCCGCGAGCACGGCTTCTCCTCCTTCAAGCTCAAGGGCGGCGTCTTCGCACCCGACCAGGAGATCGCCGCGATCCGCGCCCTGGCCGAGGAGTTCCCCGGGCAGCCGCTGCGCCTCGACCCCAACGGCGCCTGGTCCGTCGGGACCTCGCTGTACGTCGCCGAGCAACTGAAGGACGTACTCGAATATCTGGAGGACCCGGCGAGCGGCACGGACCTGATGGCCGCCGTCGCCGCGGGCACCGACGTACCGCTCGCCACCAACATGTGCGTCACGACCCTCGCCGAGGTCCCGGAGGCCTTCGCCCGCGGTGCCGTCCAGGTCGTGCTCTCCGACCACCACTACTGGGGCGGCCTGCACCGCACCCGTGAGCTGGCCGGGATCTGCCGTACCTTCGGCGTCGGACTCTCCATGCACTCCAACACCCACCTCGGCATCAGCCTCGCCGCGATGACCCACGTCGCGGCCACCGTCCCCAACCTCGACTACGCCTGTGACAGCCACTACCCCTGGCAGACCGAGGACGTCATCACCACCCGCCATGTCTTCCGAGGCGGCCGGCTCACCGTGTCCGACGCGCCCGGGCTGGGCGTCGAACTCGACCGTGAACGCCTGGCCGTGCTGCACCGGCGCTGGCTCGACGACGACGGCACGATGCGCGAGCGCGACGATGCGGCGGCGATGCGCAAGGCCGAGCCCGGATGGCAGACCCCCTCGATCCCGCGCTGGTGACGGAACGTTCCCCGCAGCGGCCACGGCCTGAGTCGAGGGTTCACAACTGCTGGGCGATTGCCTTGTTTTGGCACACATGGGCACGATTGAGTGAACGGTGCGACGATCCGTGGATGTGCCCGGCGGGGCGTGCGTAAAGTGCCTTCTGCGATCTGGGACGCCGGATGTGGTGTCAGCAGTCGGGGCCCCCGTATCACCGGAGTGATGGTTCGGGGCCTCCCCGTCGCCTCTGGCCACACCCACATGGCCAGGTCGTAGGGATTCCGCCCGCCCGGGACGGACCGCATACGGGATATGCGTCGCCGCCCAGGACGTGAAAGCGGAGGGCCAGTGCGCCCAACACCGTTCGGGGCGTGCCGGTGAGACAGGACCCGCGTCTGCTCACCGCCCAGGAACGGTCGGCATATGAAGGCGATCAGCAACAGCAGGCATGGTGGGGTCGACGTCCTGGGGTCCGGCGAATAGCCCGACCCCAAGGTCGGCCCCGACACCGTCCTGGTGAAGGTGCGGGCTGCGGCGATCAACCCGGTTGACCGGAAGGCCCAGGAGCGGCGTCTCGCCCCAGGTCTGGTGGCCGTGCCCCCCTGATCCCCGACGGGGAGGCCTCGTCGACCGGCTGCGGGCGCTGGCCCCGGACGGGGTCGACGCCGCGTTCGACACCGTCGGAGATGAGGCGCTCCGGGCCTCCGCCGAAGTGCTGAAGCCCGAGGGCCGGCTGGCCTCCATCGCGGACGGCGAGGTCTTCTCGTACGGCGGCCGCTACGCCTTCGTACGCCCGGACGCCAAGGACCTCGCCCACCTGGCAGAACTGGCCGAGCAGGGCATCGTCACGGTCCATGTGGACCGGGTCTTCCCGCTGGAACGGGCGGCGGACGCCTACCGGCTGAACGAGCAGGGGCGCACCCGCGGAAAGATCGTCGTCACCGTCCCCTGGGACACCCCGGACGTCTGACGCGCCCGGTGCCGGGCCTCAGAACAGCATGGCCGCGGCGAACACCGCGAGCGCGACCGTGCACGCCCCCGCGGTCAGCGCACCGCGCGCCGAGAGCGGCTGCGGCCGCGCGGTCCCCATCCCGAGCACCCGCCGGTGCGCCACGAGCAGGAAGCCCAGCCAGGCCAGCGCGCTCAGCGCCACGGCGACGATCCCGGCCGGGCTCGCCCCGCTGTGCAGCGCCTGCTTGACCGCCAGCAGCGCCACCACCGTGCAGGACAGGGTCGTGCGCCGCCACGCCAGCCTGGTCCGCTCGGGCTGAAGTCCGGGGTCGCGCCCGTCGGCCGTCACCGGCCCTCCCAGCCGAAGAGGACCACCACCACCATCGCCACGGCGACGACGGCGACCGCGAGACCGAGCAGCGTCGGGAACCGGGAGACCGGCAGGTCCTCGCCGCGCCGCATCGCCCGCTCGCACCGCACCCAGTGATTGATCGCCCGAAGCGCACACAGCACACCGGCCGCGAGCAGCGCGAGCGCCAGTCCCGCGCGCATGCCCCACACCAGTTCAGGGAGGAACTGGTCGACCGCGAAACCACCGCCGATCAGCGCGAGAGCCGTCCGGATCCAGGCGAGGAACGTGCGCTCGTTGGCGAGCGAGAACCGGTAGTCGGGGGTGTCGCCCTCTTCGCGGATTCGCTGCGGCGCGAACCACAGCCGCAGGCTCTGTACGAATTCGATCACGCGTGAACCTTAGACCGACCGGCAAATGGGGGGCGGCGTCGACCGGTGGTCGAGCCCCGGCTCAGGAGGCTGCCCCGCCCGCCCGGAAGGCGCGCAGCCGGTGGTACGTCTCCAGACCGTCCGGTACCCACTCCCAGTCGTCGAGCCGCTGCTCCAGCTCCGCATCGGTGAGGAAGGTGTGCCAGGCGACCTCCTCCACCTGCGGATTCACTGGCAGCTCGACACGGACCTGGTAGACGTGGCTCCACCAGGAGTGCTCCGCGCTCTCGTAGAGGAACTTGAACAGCGGCTCGGGGCGGGGGAGCCCAAAGACCCCCAGCTCCTCCTCGGCCTCCCGCAGCGCCGCCTCGTCGTACGACTCGCCCGCCCCGACCACCCCGCCGACGAACATGTCGTAGTGGGAGGGGAAGACCAGTTTGGTCGGGGTCCTGCGGTGCACGAAGAGCCGGCCCCCGGCATCCCTGGCCTCGATGAAGACGCAGCGATGGCGCAGGCCCCGCGCGGTCGCCTCACCGCGCGGGGCCTGCCCCACGACCACGTCGTTCTCGTCGACGATGTCCAGGATCTCGTCAGAAGGAGTCATGCCCCTCATCCAACATCAGGCCACTGACAGTGATCACTGGCCCATGACGTACTTGACGGTCGGGCCCGTGGTCCAGCCGCCGTCCACGGCCAGTTCGGCGCCGGTGATGTACGAGGCGGCGTCCGAGAGCAGGAAGGTGATTGCCTCCGCGATCTCCGGGGCCTCGCCGACCCGGCCCATCGGGGTGTTCGGGAAGTTGCCGTCGCCCTGCTGAATGCCGACGGACGCGGTCATCGGCGTGTAGACCATGCCCGGGTGCACGGAGTTCACCCGGATCTTCGCCGTGCCGAGCTCCACCGCGCCGACCTTCGTCAGACCGCGGACACCCCACTTGGAGGCGCCGTAGCTGGAGGTCAGGGCGAGGCCCATCAGACCGGCGGCCGAGGAGATGTTGACGATGGAACCGCCGCCGTTCTCCTTCATCACCGGGATCACCGTCTTCATGCCGATGAAGACGGCCGTCAGGTTGATGTCGATGACCTTGCGGAAGTGCTCGACCGTCTCGGTCTCCAGCGGCTGACCGGTCGATACGCCGGCGTTGTTGACCAGGCCGTCGATCCGCCCGAACTCGGCGACGGCGAATTCGGCGACGCGCTGCCAGTCCTTCTCGGAGGTCACGTCGTGGTGCATGAAGCGGGCCTGCGCCCCGAGGGCGGCGGCGGTGGCGGCGCCCTCGTCGTCGAGCACATCGGTGATCACCACATGGGCGCCGCCCGCAACGGCGAGGCGGGCGGCCTCGGCGCCCAGGCCCCGGGCGCCGCCGGTGATGATGACGGTCTTGTCGCTGAGCTTGTTCTTGTCGGTCATGACACTGTCCTTCATGTGGTGCGGGTGGTTCACGCGCCGCCCGGCACGGGCGCGTGCAGGAACGCGGTGGTGGTCTCGACGAGATCGGCGAGGAAGAACTCCTCGCCGGTCAGCGGCCGGGTGCCGTCGAGACCCTGGCGGGCGCGGTCGGCCAGCGCCGCGCCGATCAGGGTGAGCGCCAGGTCCAGGCGCTCCAGGCGCACGGGCCCGGGCAGTGCGCCCAGGCAGTCCCCGATGCGGCCGATCAGCCGCCCGTAGGCGGTGCCGTCCAGAGCGGGGTGCAACCGGCCGGTCCGCAACCCGGTCTCATGGCTGAGCTGGGCCGAGATCCGCAGACAGCGGCGGCCCCGGTCGTCGACGAGCAGGCTCGCCTCGGCCGTCACCAGTGCGGTGAGCAGTTCCCGTACGCCACAGTCCCCGGCCAGCTCGTCGAGCAGCGGCGCGATCACCTGTTCGGTACGGGTCTGGCGGCCTGCCATCACCGCGTCGAGCAGCCCGGCCCGGGAGCCGAAGTGGTATTGGACCGCGGAGGGGTTGCTCTGCCCGGCCAGCCGGACGATGTCCCGCAGCTGGGCGCCGTCCGTGCCCTGCGCGGCGAAGATCTCCTCGGCCGCGCGGATCAGCTTGTCCCTGGTCTCTTGCCCTGACGTTCTCGCCATGAGATCACTCTAATGCTGGCCATTATTAATAGCCAGGCCGGACGGCCCCCTGTGACCGGACAGACGCCGGTCAGTTCGGCTGGAGGCTCTTTTCCCGGCGCCCGCTCACGGGCCCCTCCGGCATCGCCGGATGCAGTCCCAGCAGCACGATCCCGACGACGATCGCCACGAGGCCCACCGCCTGCCAGGCCAGTGCGCCGGTGTCGGTACGCAACTGGTCGCCGAGGAAGCCGACCCCGCAGGCGATCCCGGCCAGCGGCTGGGATGCGGTCAGCGGCGGCAGTGAGACCCGCAGAGGGCCCGTCTCGAACGCGCTCTGCACCAGGAGCAGGCCCGTCACCCCCAGCGCCACCACCGCGTACGGCTGCCACGCCGTCACCAGCGCCGACCAGCCCTCGTCGGACAGCCGCTCGCCGGTGACCCGGGTGAGGGCGTCCTGGAGTCCGTAAAGCAGCCCCGCCGCCACCGCGAGCAGCGCCGGGGCGACTGCGGACTCCGAGCGTTTGGCGAAGGTGGTGAGCAGCAGGGCGATTCCCACGACTACGCCGATGACCAGCCAGTGCCGCAGCGGACTGGTCACCGCCTCGCCGCCCTGCGGCCGGCCCGCCAGCAGAAAGGCGGCGACTCCGCCCGCCAGCAGCCAGAGCCCGGCCCAGCCCTGCCCGCCGAGCCGCTGCCCCGTGCGATGGCGCGACAGGGTCATCGCGAAGAGCAGATTGGTCGCCAGGAGGGGTTCGACGACGGACACCTCGCCCTTGCCCAGGGCCAGGGCGCCCAGCGCCATGCCGCAGACCATCAGCCCGATCCCGGCCAGCCAGCTCGGCACCCGCATCAGGTCCAGCAGCAGCCGGAAGGAGAGATAGTCGCTCCTCGGGGCGTGCGAAGCGGCGGCCTGCTGCAGGACGAAACCGAATCCCAGACAGCAGGCGGCACTCACGGCGAGCACGAGGACCAGCACCGACACGCTTCTACCTCAAGTCAGGCCAGAAGTGGGTGATTTGTTTCGACGATAGCGCCTGCGCCCTGCGGGTGCGGCCGGAGTGCCGCCGACCGGGCGGTTGACGCCGCGGCGGCCGATGCAGAGGATCTGACGCACGAGTAACTTCCGGCGTCCGAGCCGGACCGTCACCGTGGCCGTGACCGGATCGCCCCGACAAGGATGGAACCCATGGCGTACGACGCTGATGTGATCGTTATCGGGGCGGGGCTCGCGGGTCTGGTGGCCACCGCCGAGCTGGTCGACGCGGGCCGCTCGGTGATCCTGCTCGACCAGGAGCCCGAACAGTCGATCGGCGGCCAGGCGCACTGGTCCTTCGGCGGTCTCTTCCTGGTCGACTCGCCCGAGCAGCGCCGGATGCGGATCAAGGACAGCCATGAGCTGGCCCTCCAGGACTGGCTCGGCACGGCGGGCTTCGACCGCAAGGAGGACCACTGGCCACGGAAGTGGGCCGAGGCGTACGTCGACTTCGCGGCCGGTGAGAAGCGCTCCTGGCTGCACGCCCAGGGGTTGCGGCTCTTCCCCGTCGTCGGCTGGGCGGAGCGCGGCGGCTACGACGCGACCGGCCACGGCAACTCCGTACCCCGATTCCACATCACCTGGGGCACCGGCCCCGGCGTCGTCGCCCCCTTCGAGCGCCGGGTCCGCGCGGGCGTCGCCAAGGGCCTCGTACAGTTCGGGTTCCGCCACCGGGTCACCGGTCTCGGCCGCACCGCGGGCGCCGTCGACACGGTGAGCGGCGAGATCCTGGAGCCGAGCGCTGCCGCCCGGGGCACCGCGAGCAGCCGGGTGACGGCCGGCACGTTCGAGCTGAAGGCCCAGGCGGTGATCGTCACCTCCGGCGGCATCGGCGGCAATCACGACCTCGTGCGCAAGCAGTGGCCCCCGCGGCTCGGCACCCCGCCCGCGAAGATGCTCTCCGGCGTCCCCGCCCATGTCGACGGACTCATGCTCGGCATCACCGAGGAGGCGGGCGCCCACCACATCAACCGCGACCGGATGTGGCACTACACCGAGGGCATCGAGAACTGGAACCCGATCTGGGCCAAGCACGGCATCCGGATCCTGCCGGGACCGTCCTCCCTCTGGCTGGACGCCCGCGGCAAGCGGCTGCCGGTCCCACTCTTCCCGGGCTTCGACACCCTCGGCACCCTCGAACACATCATGAAGTCCGGCCACGACTACACCTGGTTCGTCCTCGACCAGAAGATCATCGGCAAGGAGTTCGCGCTCTCCGGCTCCGAGCAGAACCCCGACCTGACCGGAAAGTCGATCCGTGACGTGATCGGCCGGGCCCGCGCGGACGTACCGGCCCCGGTGAAGGCTTTCATGGACCACGGGGTGGACTTCGTGGTCGAGAAGGACCTCGGCGCACTGGTCCGCGGGATGAACGCGCTCACCGACGAGCCGCTGATCGACGAGGCCGGACTGCGCCGCGAGATCACCGCACGCGACCGCGAGATCGCCAACCCCTTCACCAAGGACCTCCAGATCACCGCGATCCGCGGGGCCCGCACCTATCTCGGCGACAAGCTGATCCGTACGGCTCCGCCGCACCGCATCCTCGACCCCAAGGCCGGCCCGCTGATCGCGGTACGGCTCAACATCCTGACCCGCAAGTCGCTCGGGGGACTGGAGACGGACCTGTCCTCCCGGGTGCTGACCGAGGACGGCACGCCCCTGCCCGGTGTGTACGCGGCGGGGGAGGCGGCAGGCTTCGGCGGCGGTGGCGTGCACGGATACCGCTCCCTCGAAGGGACCTTCCTCGGCGGCTGCATCTTCTCCGGCCGGGTGGCGGGGAGGGCGGCGGCGCAGGCCACGTCCTAGGGGATGCCCGCGAAGTCCCGCCCGGCCCGCGGCGTCCGACACGCCCGCTTGTCGAGCGGCGAGATCCGTCCGCAACTGCCGTCCGGGCTCGACGCGGTGACGGGACCGCCGCTCGACCGGCGCCCGCAGGGCGAGGACTGCCTGAACCTCGACCCTGGAACCACTGTTCGGCCCCGTCGGGACGGGCGGTGTCTCCTTCGGCGCACATGCGCACGGCATGGACATTCTGCCGCGAGATCCCCGCCCCGCCGGCGCAGGAAACCGGCGGGCCCCGCCTACCGTTCCGCCGCGCCCACGACGGGATCCAGCAGCTCGACGACCCGGAACCGTTCGGCGACGACCATGGTGTCGTCGTCGACCGTGAACTCCGGGTCGCCGAGCGCCTCCCGCATCTCCTGGCTGTGCCAGAACTTCTCGTGACCCGCGCGCCACTCGGCCACCGAGGTGTCGCCCTCGCCCTCGTCGATCGCATGCTGAAGATCGACGTCGCCGAGGCGCAGCACCCGCACCTCCGTCACCTCCAGCACCGCGACCTCCCGGCCGTCCGAGTCGATCAGCGCAGACCGCTCACCCACCGGAGGCAGTTCCTCCTTCTCCGCCTCGTACTCCGCGAGCAGCCCGGTCGTCGACACCTTGTCACCGGCGAGCACCGCCCCCACCAGCCTGTCGCGCAGCGGCCCGGGGAAGGTGAGCAGAAAGGGCTTGAGAGGTTCACGGTTCGACATGGCGCCAAGTCTGACATGTTCGGCCTGGCGCGGCGCCGGAACCCGCACCCGATCGGGGGTCGTCAACTGCGCCGGGAATGAGCAGAGTTGACCTCGGGTGCGGGCAGGTGCCCGCGACCCCTGGTGACCTGCGGCCGCAGATGCTCGAATGGTCGGGTGAACAGTCGCCCTCCCGATGCCGAAGGCACACCCCTGGGCCGCCGGGTCGTCCTGGCCATGCTCGGTCTCGGCGCCGCCGGAGTCGTCGCCGCGCCCGTGCTGCAACGCACGCTGGAATCCGGGCTCGGCGCCGTCGCCGACAAGGACCCCACCGGCCTGACCAGCCTGCTCCCCAACGGCGGCGGCTTCCGCTACTACTCCGTCGCCTCGTCCGTACCGGAGAAAGACGCGGACGACTACCGGCTGACCGTCGACGGGCTGGTCGACCGCCCGGCCGCATACACGCTGGACGCCCTGAAGGCGCTGCCGCAGACCCGCATGGTCCGCGATGTCCAGTGCGTCACCGGCTGGCGGGTGCCCGAGACTCCCTTCGAGGGGGTAGGCCTCTCGTCGCTGCTGGACGCGGCGGGCGTACGGCCCGGGGCGAAGGCCGTCCGCTTCACCTGCTTCGACGGCACCTACAGCGAGAGCCTCACCCTCGCGCAGGCCCGCCGCGCCGATGTGCTGGTCGCGCTGCGCATGCAGGACCGGCCGCTGGCCCACTCCCACGGGGGTCCGGTCCGGCTCTATGTGGCCCCGATGTACTTCTACAAGTCGGCGAAATGGCTCTCCGGGATCACCGTCACCGACTCCGTACGGCCCGGCTACTGGGAGGAGCTCGGCTATGACGTCGACGCATGGGTCGGCCGGTCCAACGGCCGCGACGACGCCCCCACCAGCTGACCCCGCGGAGCGTGTGCGGCGCTTCAGCGGCGCGGAGCGCTGGGTGCACCGCACCACGGCCACGCTGATGCTGCTGTGCGTGGCGAGCGCGGCGTGTCTGTACGTACCCCAGCTCGCCGAGCTCGTCGGCCGTCGCCATCTGGTGGTCACCGTGCACGAGTGGTCCGGGGCGCTGACCCCCGTACCGTTCCTGGCCGGTCTGCTGTCACGGGCGTTGCGGGCCGACCTGTCCCGGCTCAACCGCTTCGGGCCGCACGACCGTCAGTGGCTGCGGGCCGTATGGCGCCGCGACCACCGGCCCGAGGCGCGTCCGGCCGGAAAGTTCAACGCCGGGCAGAAGCTGTACGCGGCCTGGATCGCGGGCGCGGTGCTGGTGATGACCGGCACCGGCGCGCTGATGTGGTTCACCGGCCTCGCACCGCTGATGTGGCGCACGAGCGCGACCTTCGTCCACGACTGGCTGGCACTCGCGATCGGGATCGTGCTGGCCGGGCACATGGCAATGGCGCTCGCCGACCCGGAGGCACGCCGTGGCATGCGCACCGGGTCGGTCGAGCGCCATTGGGCACGGTCACAGCATGCGCTGTGGGGGGAGGACCGTGCGGACAGGCCCTAAAGGACCAGCGACAGCAGCAGGATGAAGGCCAGCGAGACCACGGAGATGATGGTCTCCATCACCGACCAGGTCTTCACCGTCTGGCCGACGTCCATGCCGAAGTACTCCTTCACCAGCCAGAACCCGGCGTCATTGACATGGCTGAAGAAGAGCGAGCCCGCGCCGACGGCGAGGACCAGCAGAGCGGCGTGGGACGTCGACATGTCGGCGGCCAGCGGGGCGACCAGGCCGGCCGCCGAGATGGTGGCCACGGTCGCCGAACCGGTCGCGAGCCGGATCGCGACGGCGATCAGCCAGCCCAGCAGCAGTGCCGGGATCGACCAGTCCTTGGAGAAGTCCAGGATCATCTGGCCCACACCGGCGTCGATGAGGGTCTGCTTGAAACCGCCGCCCGCACCCACGATCAGCAGCACACCCGCGATCGGGGCGAGGGACTTCTCGACGGTGGTGGAGAGCCGGCCCTTGGTGAAACCGGCCGCCCGGCCCAGCGTGAACATGCCGACTATGACGGCCGCGAGCAGCGCGATCAGCGGCGAGCCGATCACATCGGTGACCCGCTGGACACCCTGCTCCGGGTCGTCCACGACGATGTCGACCAGGGCCTTGACCAGCATCAGCACGACGGGCAGCAGAATCGTCGCCAGGGTGGCGCCGAAGCTGGGCCGACGGTCCAGCTCCTCCGAAGGACGCTGCGGAATCATCTTCTCCGGAGCCTTGATGTCCACCCAGCGCGCGGCGTAACGGGAGAAGACCGGCCCCGCGATGATCACGGTCGGGATGGCGACCAGCACACCCAGCGCGAGCGTGACACCGAGGTTGGCGCCGAGGGCGTCGATCGCCACCAGCGGGCCGGGGTGCGGCGGAATCAGCCCGTGCATCACGGAGAGTCCGGCCAGCGCCGGGATACCGATCCGCATCAGGGAGTAGTTGCCGCGCTTGGCGACGAGCAGCACCACCGGGATCATCAGCACGATCCCGACCTCGAAGAACAGCGGCAGACCGATGATCGAGGCGATCAGGACCATCGCCCACGGCATGGCCCGCCCGCTCGTCTTCGCGAGGATCGTGTCGACGATCTGGTCCGCGCCGCCGGAGTCGGCGAGCAGCTTGCCCAGAATGGCGCCGAGCGCGATGAGGACACCGACACCCGCGACGGTCGAGCCGAGGCCGGCGGTGAAGCTGGTGATCGTCTTGGCCGGTGCGGCGCCGGCGAACGAGCCGAGCGCCAGCGAGCCGATGGTCAGCGCGAGAAACGCGTGCATCTTGAACTTGGTGATGAGCAGAACGATGACGGCGATGCCCGCCAGAACTGCGATGCCCAACTGCGCGTTGCCTGCCGAAGTGATCGGTTCGACGGCATCCGCTGCCAGCATCTCGACGCTGAGACTGGTCACGGTGGTGATCCTTAGCTTTCGAGCCGGCGCAACGCGGCGACGGCTCGCTGGGTGATTTCTTCGGGGGTGCCGGACACATCGACCGGGACTCCGGCCTCGTCCTCCTGCAGCGGCTGCAGGGTCGCGAACTGCGAGTCGAGCAGTGCGGTGGGCATGAAGTGGCCCTTGCGCTCCGCCATGCGCTCCTCGATCAGAGCCCGGTCGCCGGTCAGATGGAGGAAGACGGCACCGGGGGCCTCGGCGCGCAGCCGGTCCCGGTAGACCCGCTTGAGTGCCGAGCTGCTCACCACTCCGCCGAGCCCCGCCCGGCCGTGCGCCCACTGACCGATCGCATCGAGCCAGGGCCACCGGTCGGAGTCGTCCAGTGGGGTACCGGCCGACATCTTGGCGATGTTCGCCGCGGGATGGAAGTCATCGCCCTCGGCGTACGGAACGCCGAGTTCGGCGGCGAGCAGGGGGCCGATCGTGGTCTTGCCGGTCCCTGCAACGCCCATCACCACGACGACGTGGGGGGTGCTCATTGGTGGTGCCTCGCTGTCTTCTTCGACGTCTTCCTCGACATCGGTCCGTCGCGCTACTGAAACCCATACGTACGACTTATTCAAGATGCTGTGACGTAAACGTCGTACTTTTTGTTCCTGGAGGGTGCCCCGTAGGCTGTGCTCATGACCACACAGGGCCCTGGGCTGCATACACATGTGCTGGACACCCTGGGTCTGGAGATCGCCGCGGGGGAGCACCGGCCGGGGCAGGTACTGCGTACCGACGAGCTGGCCCGGCGCTTCGACGTCTCGCGCACGGTCGTACGCGAAGTGGTCCGCGTCCTCGAATCCATGCACCTGGTCGAGTCCCGGCGCCGGGTCGGCGTGACCGTGCAACCGACCGAGGCGTGGAATGTCTACGATCCGCAGGTCATCCGGTGGCGCCTGGCCGGCGCCGACCGCCCGCGCCAGCTGCGCTCCCTGACCGTGCTCCGCTCGGCGATCGAACCGGTCGCGGCAGGCCTCGCCGCCCGTAACGCCACCCCGGAGCAGTGCGCAGCCCTCACCGAGTGCGCGCTCGGCATGGTCGCCACCTCGCGTGGCCAGCAGTTGGAGGGCTATCTGGAACACGACATCGCGTTCCACCGGATCGTGCTCAACGCCTCCGGCAACGAGATGTTCGCGCGGCTCGGCGATGTCGTCGCCGAGGTCCTGGCGGGCCGCACCCACCACCAGGTGATGTTCGAGGACCCCGACCCGGCCGCGGTCACCCTCCACGTCCGGCTCGCCGAAGCGGTGCGCGAGGGCGACACGGTGGCGGCGGAGCGGCTGACGAAGGAGATCGCGGTGGGTGCTCTGCACGAGCTGGACGTGCTCGCACCCTGAGGCCCGTACCGCGGCGCCGTCGCGCGTACGTGCTCGCTCCCCGGGGTCCGTCCCTACGGTGCCGACGTATGTACGTGCTGCAGCCGGGCCGCGGCCGCGGCCAGCACCATCTCCAGCGCCGCGGGATAGCCGCTGCGGTCCATCTCCGCGACCAGCACTCCCGCGGTCGCCGCGATGTTCGGATGGGTATCGGCCGGAAGCCGGGCGTACGTCTCCGGCCAGGTCCGCACCTCCTGCGCGCGGGCCTGCTCCGACAGCACCAGCGTGGACGCGTCCAGCGCCGCGAACGACAGCGTCTGGTCCACGAAGACGTGGTAGATCCGCACCGCCTCGGCATCCGGGAATCCCGCACCGCGCAACACCCCGAGAATCACCTCCACCGACCGGATCTCATGTGCCCGGCCGGTCACCCGGGCACAGGTCAGTGCCGCCGCCTGAGGGTGCGCCAGATAGTCCGCGTGCATCCGCAGGCCGAGGGTGCGCAGATCGGCCCGCCAGTCACCCGTCGGCCGCCAGGTGCGCAACGTACGGCCGATCAACTCGTCGGCCACCGCGAGCAGTAGTTCGTCCGTGTCCCGGAAGTACCGGTAGAGCGCACTGGGATCGCAGCCGAGAGCCGCACCGAGCCGGCGTACGGTGAGTGCCGCCGCCCCGTGCTCCCCGATCAGCCGCAACGCCGTCTCCACGATCAGCTGCTCGGACAGCACCGTGCCCTGTTTGGTGGGGCGCCTGCGGCGCCGCGCCCCCTCCGGTACCACCCGCTCGCTCGCGCTCATGGCGGCACCTTATGACAACAGCGTTGACGTGTGAACCCGTCGGAGAGTTCGATGTGCCGCCATCGGGGCCGAAGAGCGCCCCTCGGCGAAGGAGCCACCGTGACGGACTCACCCACCCCCTACGGCAGTGACCCACCGGCACCCGCGGCACTGAAGAGGAGCCTCGGTGTCGTGGACGGCGTCGTCATCGCCGCCTCCTCCACCGCCGCCACCTCCAGCATCGGTATCGGGCTGGGCGTGACCGCGGGCGCCGTCGGCCTGCATCTGCCGATCATCATGCTGCTCGCGTTCCTGCCCATCCTGGGTATCGCCGGCGCGTACTCCCGGCTCAACAAGGTCGAGCCGAACATGGGCAGCGGCTATGTCTGGGTCGGCCGTTCCCTCAGCCCCTGGCTCGGCTTCCTCGTCGGCTGGATCGGCATCGTCTCCACGATCGTCTTCCTGTCCTACACCACGACCGTCACGGGCTCCGCCCTGCTCCAACTCGCCGACGTGGGAGGACTGCACACCCTCGCCGGGCTCCACCTCGACCCGGACTCCACCGCCCAGTCGACCGCGCTGGGCATCGTTGTTCTGATCGCCGTCACCTTCACCGCGATCACCGGCATCCGGTCCGCCGCCAACCTGCAGAAATACCTTCTCGTCTTCGAATACGTCGTCCTGCTCGGCTTCTGCGGATACGGACTGGTCGTCGGCCCGCACCCGTTCAGCCTCGACTGGATCAACCCGTTCACCATTCCCTCCGGACAGCAACTCGCCGAGGGTCTTCTGCTCTCGGTCTTCTGCTACTGGGGCTTCGAATCGTCGTTCAGCGTCACGGAGGAGATCCGCGACCCGCAGGACGCCTCCCGGGCCGGACTCATCACCCTCTTCACCATGCTCGGTCTCTTCCTGCTCGGCTCCTTCGCCTTCCAACGCGTCCTCTCGCTGGACGAGCTGACCGGTCACGGCGCCCAGGGACTCACCTACTTCGGTGACCGGCTCGCCCAACAGCCGCTCGCCGCACTCCCGCTGATCGCCCTCACCTTCTCCGCCATCGCTTCCCTCCAGTCCGGTGTGATCCCCACCGTGCGCGGCATGTTCGCGATGGGCCGCGACCGTACGCTCGGCGCGTTCTGGACCAGGGTCAGCCCGCGCTACGGGACGCCGGCGGCCGGAACCATCGCGGTCGGCTGTGTCGCCGCAGCCATCGCCGTCGCCTCACTCGTCATCCCGAAGGTCGGCGACCTCATCCTGGCCTCCGTCAATGCGATCGGTGTCGTCGTCTCGCTGTACTACGCGCTCACCGCACTGGCCGCCGCCGCGCGCTTCCGCGGGGCGCTGCGCGAGAGCCGGTCCGAGGCCCTGCGGGCCGTGGTCCTCCCGGTGCTCAGCGCCGCCGTGCTGCTCGGCCTCGGCGGCTATCTCTGCTGGTCCTTCTACACCTCCGCCGACCACTTCGAGATCAGCCCGGACAACGGCTGGTTCATGCTCTTCTGCCCGGCCGTCATGCTGCTGTCCGGAGTCGGTGCGGCAGCCTGGGCCAAGTGGGTCAGGAAGTCGCCGTACTTCACCACCGGCCGCTCCGTCGCCGCCGAGCCCATGGTCGTCGAAACAGCCTGAACCCCCCGTGCCCCTGCCGACCTCCCGCCGAGCACGGCCCTCACGAAAACGGAACAGCCCCATGCACCACGCCCCCGCCGATCTCGTCCTCACCGGCGGCCCGGCCCTCAGCATGGACGCCGCACGCAGCCGCGCCACCACTGTCGCCGTCACCGGCGACCGCATCACCGCCGTCGGCCACGACGAGGTGCGCGAACTGACCGGCCCCGGAACCGAAGTCGTCGACCTCGCCGGCCGGTTGCTCGTCCCCGGCTTCCAGGACGCGCACATCCACCCCGTCGCAGCCGGTCTCGAACTCGCCCGGTGCAACCTGACGGGTGTCCGTACGGCGACGGACACGCTCGCCGCCGTGCGCGCGTACGCCGACAGCCACTCCGGCCAGGAGTGGATCACCGGCGGCGGCTGGTCCATGGACGCCTTCGAAGGCGGCGCCCCCGCCAGGGAGCAGCTCGAATCCGTGTGCCCGTGGTGGCCACCGTGCCCGGCGTCGTAACCGGTACATCCCACCGGGTGGACGGCAGTCGTTTCCCGCCAACGCGGCGCGCCGTCGTGACACCCTCACGGGGCGTACGGTTGTTCGTGTTCGATCTTCACGAAATGACGGAAACAGGGAGACCACGGTATGTCGCAGCAGGTGCAAGGAGTCATCGCACCGGGGAAGAACGAGCCGGTACGGGTCGAGACGATCGTGATCCCGGACCCGGGCCCCGGCGAGGCCGTGGTGAAGATCCAGGCGTGCGGCGTCTGCCACACCGATCTCCACTACAAGCAGGGCGGCATCAACGACGACTTCCCCTTCCTGCTCGGCCACGAGGCCTCGGGCGTGGTGGAGTCCGTCGGCGAGGGGGTCACGGACGTCGAGCCCGGCGACTTCGTCATCCTCAACTGGCGTGCCGTGTGCGGGCAGTGTCGTGCGTGCCTGCGCGGCCGCCCCTGGTACTGCTTCAACACCCACAACGCCAAGCAGAAGATGACGCTGCTCGACGGCACGGAGCTGTCGCCGGCGCTCGGTATCGGCGCGTTCGCCGAGAAGACCCTGGTCGCCGCCGGTCAGTGCACCAAGGTCGACCCGGAGGCCTCCCCGGCCGTCGCCGGACTGCTCGGCTGTGGCGTGATGGCGGGCATCGGCGCCGCCATCAACACCGGGCAGGTCGGCCGCGGCGACTCGGTCGCCGTGATCGGCTGCGGCGGTGTCGGCGACGCGGCGATCGCGGGCGCGCGGCTGGCCGGCGCGGCGAAGATCATCGCCGTGGACATCGACGACCGCAAGCTGGAGACGGCGAAGACGATGGGCGCCACGCACACCGTCAACTCCCGCTCCACCGACCCGGTCGAGGCGATCCGCTCCCTGACCGACGGCAACGGCGCGGACGTCGTCATCGAGGCGGTGGGCCGCCCGGAGACGTACAAGCAGGCCTTCTACGCCCGCGACCTCGCAGGCACCGTCGTCCTGGTCGGCGTCCCGACCCCACAGATGCAGCTGGAACTGCCGCTCATCGACGTCTTCGGCCGCGGCGGCTCGCTCAAGTCCTCCTGGTACGGCGACTGCCTGCCCTCGCGCGACTTCCCGATGCTCATCGACCTGCACCAGCAGGGCCGGATCGACCTCGGCGCGTTCGTCACCGAGACCATCGGACTCGGCGACATCGAGCAGGCCTTCACCCGGATGCACGAAGGCGACGTGCTGCGCTCGGTGGTGGTCTTCTGATGACCGCCCGCATCGACCACCTCGTCACCTCCGGCACCTTCGCCCTCGACGGCGGGGAGTGGGACGTCGACAACAACGTCTGGATCGTCGGCGACGACACCGAGGCGATCGTCATCGATGCCGCCCATGACGCCGCCGCCATCGAGGCCGCGCTGAACGGCCGTACGCTGCGCGCCATCGTCTGCACGCACGCGCACAACGACCACATCGACGCGGCCCCGGCCCTCGCCGACGCCACCGGTGCACCGGTACTGCTGCACCCCGAGGACCTGCCGCTGTGGAGGCAGACCCACCCGGACCGCGCCCCGGACGGCGAACTGGCCGACGGCCAGGAGCTGGAGATCGCCGGAACGACGCTCCAGGTTCTGCACACCCCCGGTCATGCCCCGGGCGCCGTCTGTCTGTACGCCCCCGAGCTTTCCACCGTCTTCACGGGTGACACGCTCTTCCAGGGCGGCCCCGGCGCCACCGGGCGGTCCTTCTCCCACTTCCCGACGATCGTCGCGTCGATCAGGGACCGGCTGCTCGTCCTGCCGCCGGAGACCACCGTCCGCACCGGACACGGCGATTCCACGACCATCGGCGCGGAGGCCCCGCATCTGGACGAGTGGATCGCCCGCGGTCACTGAGAACCGCGGCTCACCGGTCCGGGCCATGCGCAGAGCCGCAGCCCGCTCTCGAAGCGGCGCGGCCCGCCCGTGACCGGATCGGTGAACTCCAGCACCCGGGCCAGGAGTTGGAGCGGGTGCGACCAGTCGTCGGTCGCACCCTCCGGCCGGACCACCGGGTAGACCGGGTCATGGACGAGCGGCAGCCCCAGGCTGTTCATATGGACTCGCAGCTGATGGGTGCGTCCGGTCGCGGGCAGCAGCCGGTACCGGCCGAGACCCTCCCGGTGTTCCAGCAACTCGATCCGGCTCTCGCTGTTCGGCTCGCCCGGCTCCTCGCGGGCGGCGATGACCCCGCGCTCCTTGACGATGCGGCTGCGTACGGTCCGTGGGAAGGCCAGTTCGGGGTCGTACGGTGCCACCGCCTCGTACTCCTTGAACACCGAGCGGTCCCGGAACATCGTCTGGTACGCGCCCCGCTCCTCGGGCCGCACGACGAAGAGGACGAGGCCCGCGGTCAGCCGGTCCAGCCGGTGCGCGGGCTGCAGCTCGGGCAGGTCCAGCTCGCGGCGCAGCCGGGCCACCGCGGTCTCGGTGATGTGCCGGCCGCGCGGTGTCGTCGCCAGGAAGTGCGGCTTGTCGGCGATCACGATGTGCTCGTCGCGGTGGACGACACCGACAGGGAACGGCACCGGCTCCTCCGGCGCGAAATCCCGGTGGAACCAGATGTACCGGCCGGCGGTGTACGGCTCGTCGGCGGACACCGGGCCCTGTACGGAGACGAACCGGCCCTCGGTGAGCATGGCGTCCACCCGCGCCTCCCCGATCGCACCCGCGAACCGCGCCAGCAGATGATCGCGTACCGTCGCCCACCGGCCGTCCGGATCCTCGGGGAGCCGCAGCCGGACCGGATCGATCCCGTCCCGCTGCGGCAACGGCGCCGACGGGGGCTTCGCACGCCCCCTCATCGGGGTGCGCCGACCGGTACAGCGGTGAGCATGGTGCGGGCTCCTCGTATCTCCTGCTGGGGTGTCCGAACAGTATCGCCCGTTCCGCCCGCCCACCGGGGCCCTGCACCCCCCCCGCACTCAGGCGTTCGGCAGCGTCACCCTCTCCGGGCCGCACCCGATGCGCTCGGCCTCGGCGGCGACATAGCCGGGCAGCAGCTCACGCGTGAGGTCGACGCCCTCGTCCGTCGGCTGATCCAACTGCTCCACCATGAAGATGACGGGCCCGGTCTGACAGCTCGCCCGGTAGACGCCCCGCGATCCGTCGAGCCGACCGAACCCCTTGGAGCCCTTGAGAGGCAGACCGGCCTTGTGCGTGTCCCTGGAGAAGATCTCGGTCAGCGCCGGGTCCGTCACCGTGGTCATCCGCACGACGGGGGAGTAGCTGTCACCGGACTCGCAGACCCGGGCCGGCCCGCCGTCGTCGCCGACGCGAGTCTGCTTCAGAGCCTTGCGGTACGCCGCAGGGACGGTGAGGCCCTTGACGCCGCAGAAGGCATTGGTTTTCGTGTCCTGCCGGTCCACGAGGGCGGGCAGGGTGCGAGGAATCCGGTAGGTGCCGGAGCAGCCGAATTCGCGGATGACCCCATTGGTCGCCTCCACCACCGCGCGGGTCAGGGCGGCACGGTCCTCCCGGTCGTACTCCGACCCGGTGTCGAGTCCGGCCTGTCCCATGCCGATGTCCACCACGGTGGGACCGGTGAACTCGTCCCGACCCGTGCAGCTCTGCGGCAGCGCCAGCCAGGCGCGCGACGACGAGGTCATCCCGGGCAGCCCGTCGCCGAGCGACACCATGCCGGCCGCGAGGAACTCCTGCGGCCACTCGTGCGCGTCGGTGCCCCGGAGACCGTCCAGCTGGTGCACCCGCAGGGTCACTTGGCGGCGGGCATTTTCGTCCTTGTAGCTGGTGATGCGGCACTGTCCGTACGACGGTTCACGATCGCGCGGATTGGCCTGCAGGGACTGCTCCTCGACCTCGGTCCTGCGGTCACCGAAGAGGTCCGACACGGTCGAGTCGCCGAGAGAGTCCCAGCAAGGGGCGGGACCGAGCAGCGCAAGCGTGTCCGTCCGCCAGGCCACCGCACCGGCGCCGAGGAGAGCACCGACCAGCCCGGCGGCAGTGACGGCGCGAGCGGTACGGCTGCGGAACAGGCGGCGCAGAACGGGGGTGTGCGCGGGGGCGGGCTCCTGGTCCGGGGACGGGCCCGGCTGTGGCTCGTGCTCCTGCTCCTGCTCCTGTTCCCGTTCCTGCTCCTGCTCCTGCTCCTGAGGAACTGTGGTCTTCTCGCCGTCCACTGCCGCTGCCCTGCTCTCCTCGGTCTCCTCGCCGTTCACGCGACCCCACCGGCCCCGCACCCGATGCGCTTGCTCACGGACTTGGTGAAGTTCGTGAACACCTGCCGGTCGTCCGGCCGGCCCGCACCCTCCAGACCGGACTGGACGTTTCCGTAGAACACCGTCTGCCGCCCGTCGCACTCGGTGCGCACGAGCCCGTTGCCGACACCCTCGGGAAGCCCCTTGAACAGCGCGACCAGGCGTGGCTCACCCGCCATCACGTACTGCGCCGCCGGCTCGTCGGGCATCCGCGGTGCGCGCCACACCACCGAACAGGTCTGGAGCCGCTCGCCTACCACCCCCACCTGTTCCTGGTACTGGGAGCTCCGGCCGAGTTCGAGCGTCACACCGGGTATCCGGCACAGCGGGCTCCGGGCGGTCTCGTCGTCCTCGGCGATCGTCACGATGGGCGACGTCATGCGCAGGGGCTCGTCCGGTGCGCAGCCGGCCTTCCGCATACCGGTGTTGGCGGCATCCAGCAGCAGCCGGGTGACGTCGGACCGGCTGCCGATCGTGAACGGCATGGCCACCTTGCCCAGATGTCCGTCGCCGGTGCTCTCGCTCCGGATCGTCACCGCGGACGGCCTGCCGTCCACATCACAGGTGTCGGGCAGGACCAGCATCGCCCGGTCACCGGCGACCAGCCCGTCGAGCCCGTCGGGCAGTTGGGAGGCCGACCCGTCGAAGTACCGGGCTATCCAGGCACGGTGTTCCTCGACCCCGGTGGGAACCGGACCGTACTCGACGGTGACCTGCTCCTTGAACGTGAGCGGCTCGTCCGAGTCTTCGTCCGGAACCGTCGAGGTCACCGCGACCGTGCAACTGGCGTGGTGACGGACGGACGAGGGCGGCGCGGACTCGGTGGCGCGCCGTTCGGAGCCGGACTTGTCGAGCCCGTCGTCACCGAGGAAGGCCGCACCGCTGTTCTGCTCCCACGCCCCCCAGCAGTAGCTGTCCCGGAACGGCCAACTGTCCGTCGCCCACAGCCCGATGGCGGAGACGAGCACGGCCCCGGCGACCGTTCCGGCGAGGAGTGCGCCCCGTCGCCTGCGTCTGCTGTCCATCACATTCCCCCTGCGAAGTACGAAGATCGCGCAAAGCCTCGATGCTACGTCGTCGCCCGGGGCAGGCGTGCGACGCGCCGTACCGCACCACACCCTGAGGAAGCCCCTCCCCGCCTGTCGCCGCAGATCAGCCGGTCGCCGAGAACACGAACGAGAACTCCGCAGCCTCCGCATCGAGCCGGTACTCCGGCAGCACCCCCGGCCCGCACGACTGCGAACCGATCCCCTGCACCGCATGGTCCAGATTGACCCAGACGGTCTCGCCGGCCCGCAACTCCGTCACGTGTTCCGCCGCATCCAGCTGCTCGCTCGTCCACCGCCGCGCGGTGAACCAGAACGGTGCACCGCCCTCGGCCCGTACCCCCGCCCCGCTGCCGTCCGTCAGCTCCGCCCACCGGACATCGGCCCGTGCGCCGTTCTCCTGGGGCCGGACGTACGGGGTCTGCATCGCATCCACGGACATCTGCCACCGCCCGAGCACCGAGGCGGACCGAGTGTCCGGGTACGCCTCACCGGGCCCGCCGCCGAACCAACGCGCCCCACCGTACGCGGCAGGCAGCCCGAACCGGATCCCCAGCCGGGGCAGCGGCACCCGCCACTCGCCCTCCGGCACCACGGACACGGTCAGCCCCAGCCGCTCCCCGTCGGCCGTCCACCGGTACGCGGTACGCAGGCCCTGGCCGACCCCCGCCGGCGCCACCCGGGTCCGTACGACCAACGCGTCCTCGCCGACCTCGACCGCATCGGTCCGGTGCCGCATCCGGTGCAGCCCCAACTCCCGCCAGCGCAGCCCGTATCGCTCGTCGGGCTGCCACGCCGCGCCGTTGTCGTTGTCGGTGGGCGCCCGCCACACATCCAGCCGCAGCCCCTCCACCGGTACCGCTCCCAGCCGTACCAGCGCCCCGGTCGCCGCGTCGAAGACCCCGGCCCCGAGGGTGATCACCCCCTCACTGCGCTCCGGCCGCTCACCCACCGCAGCTGCGGGAGCGCCGGCCGCCCCGGCCGCCCCGGCCTCCACCTGTCCCCACGCCACCACATGTCCGCGCTCACCCCAGGCGGTGTCCCGGGCAAGCACCGCCCGTACGGTCCATACCCCGTCACCCTCCATCGGCAGCCCCACCTCGGCCGATGCGCCGGGCGCCAGGTCCGGCACATCGAGCGCGCCCGACTCGACGAGTGCGCCGTCCACCTCGTACGACCACACGAAGTCCAGGTGCTCCAGCCCCGCGAAGTCGTACCCGTTGGAGATTCTGACCGCGCACGCACCCGCCCCGGCCACGGGCTCGATCCGTACGGGTTCGACGACCTTCTTGTACTCGATCAGTCCGGGGGAGGGGGTGCGGTCGGGGAAGAGCAGTCCGTCGCAGACGAAGTTGGAGTCGTGCAGCTCCTCGCCGAAGTCCCCGCCGTAGGCGAAGCCGTGCCCGGGGTGGGCGATGCCGTGATCGATCCACTCCCAGACGAAGCCGCCCTGACAGCGCTCGTACCGTTCGAACAGCCGCTGGTACTCACCGAGTCCGCCTGGACCGTTCCCCATCGCGTGCCCGTACTCGCACATGATGAACGGCATCGCCCGCCGCCGCGCGTCCAACTCCTCGTCGCCCCAGGGCTCCTCCGCCCGCTTGCCGATCAACTCGACCTCGGCGTGGGCCGGGTACATCCGCGAGTACAGGTCGACGTCCCGGCAGGACAGATCGCCCTCGTAGTGCACCAGCCGCTCCGGATCCCGTCCCCGGATCCACTTCGCCATCGCGGTCAGCCCGCGCCCCGATCCGCACTCGTTGCCGAGCGACCAGATGATCACCGACGCATGGTTCTTGTCGCGCTCCACCATCCGTGCGGCCCGGTCGAGCAGTGCCGGCGTCCAACGCTCGTCGTCCACCGGGTTGTTGCGCCACTCCAGGCCGGCAAAGCCATGAGTCTCCAGATCGCACTCGTCGATCACCCAGAGTCCCAGCTCGTCGCAGAGATCGAGAAAGGCGGGATGCGGCGGATAGTGGCTGGTCCGCACGGCGTTGATGTTGTGCTGTTTCATCAGCGCCAGATCGCGCCGCATGGTCGCCGCGTCCACGGTCCGCCCGGTCTCCGGATGGAACTCGTGCCGGTTCACACCGCGGAAGAGCACCCGCCGCCCGTTGACCCTGATGACACCGTCCTTCACGACGACGGTACGGAACCCCACCCGCAGCGGAATCCGTTCGCCGGCCGTCACCAGCTCCCCGTCGTACAGCCGGGGTGTCTCGGCCGTCCACGGCTCGACCGCCACGGTGACCGCCTCGCCCGTTGCGACATCGACGCCCAGCTCGGGCAGGACGATCCGCCCCTCGGCCCCGTCGCACTCCACCCGCAAGGTCCCGGACCCGTCGCGATGGTCGTACCCGGCATGCACGAAGAAGTCCCGGGGCGCACCCTGCGGCCGCTCCAGCAGCGTCACGTCCCGGAAGATCCCGGGCAGCCACCACTGGTCCTGGTCCTCCAGATAACTCCCCGACGACCACTGGTGCACCCGTACGGCCAGCACATTGCCCTCGGCCCGCAACAGCCCGCCGACCGCGAACTCGTGCGGCAGCCGCGACCCCTTGAAGTGTCCGAGCTCCTGTCCGTTGAGCCAGACCCGGGCGCAGGACTCCACCCCGTCGAAACGGAGCACCACCTCGCCGTCCCCGGGCCACCTGCCGGGCAGATCGAAGGTCCGCACATGATCCCCAGTGGGATTCTCGGCAGGCACCCGCGGCGGATCGACAGGGAAGGGGTACACCACATTCGTATACGCAGGAGCCCCACCGGCCCCTTGCAGCACCCAATGCCCGGGAACCGCGAGCTTTTTCCACCCCGAAGCATCGAAACCGGGCCGCACGAACGACTCGTCATGCGCGGCGGCGCCCGGCGAGAGCCGGAAGCGCCACTCCCCGTTCAGCGACATCCGCCCGGAATCCGACCCCGCGTACCAGGCTCGCGGCTCCAGCCCGCCCGATCCGGGACCCATGTCCTCGTACCAGGGCAGGGCGGGCGTGTGCGTGCGGTTCATGGGACTCCTCGCTCTGCGATGGCCTCCGTGCTGCTGGACGTTAGCGAGGAATGAACCGTTTCAACAAGGGTTGTATCCTTCTCCGGCCCCTATGTGACCGTGCGGGCGCAACGCAGAATGCCGACCAGGATCGCTCCTGATCGGCATTCTCTCTGTGTCCGAGGGGGGACTTGAACCCCCACGCCCGATAAAGGGCACTAGCACCTCAAGCTAGCGCGTCTGCCATTCCGCCACCCGGACAAGGTGTCTGTCTCGCGGGCCCGGCCCGTTCCGACGTGGAAAACAATAGCAAACATTCGGGGGTGCTCGATCACGCCAGGGGGAGTGTGAAGGGCGCATGACGGGGGGTGGGGGGCCTTGGGTGTGCGGGCCGTGCGCGGGAGGATGAGGGGGAGCACCACGGCGACAGTGGAAGGAAGCAGTGTGAGCGAGACCAACACGGCCCGGACCGTCTCGGGCGAGGACGAGGTCGTGGACCTCTGTCGTGAGCTGATCCGGATCGACACCAGTAACTACGGGGACCACTCGGGTCCGGGGGAGCGGGTCGCCGCCGAGTACGTCGCGGAGAAGCTCGCCGAGGTCGGGCTGGAGCCGCAGATCTTCGAGTCCCACAAGGGCCGGGCCTCGACCGTGGCGCGGATCGAGGGCGAGGACCCGTCCAAGCCCGCGCTGCTGATCCACGGGCACACCGATGTGGTTCCGGCCAATGCTCACGACTGGACGCACCACCCGTTCTCGGGCGAGGTCGCGGACGGCTGCGTGTGGGGCCGCGGCGCGGTCGACATGAAGGACATGGACGCGATGACCCTCGCGGTCGTCCGCGACCGGATGCGCAGCGGCCGCAAGCCCCCGCGCGACATCGTGCTGGCCTTCCTCGCGGACGAGGAGGCGGGCGGTACGTACGGCGCGCGGTATCTCGTGGACAAGCACCCCGGCCTCTTCGAGGGTGTCACCGAGGCGATCGGCGAGGTCGGCGGCTTCTCGTTCACGGTGAACGAGAAGCTGCGGCTCTACCTCGTCGAGACGGCCGAGAAGGGCATGCACTGGATGCGGCTCACCGTGGACGGCACCGCCGGTCACGGCTCGATGACCAACAACGACAACGCGATCACCGAGCTCTGCGAGGCGGTCGGACGGCTGGGGCGGCACAAGTGGCCGGTCCGGGTGACCAAGACCGTACGGTCCTTCCTCGACGAACTGTCCGATGCGCTCGGCACGCCGCTCGACCCGGAGGACATGGAGGCCACGCTGGCCAAGCTGGGCGGCATCGCCAAGATGATCGGCGCCACGCTCCGTAACTCCGCCGCTCCCACCATGCTCGGCGCCGGCTACAAGGTGAACGTGATTCCCGGCCAGGCCACCGCCCATGTCGACGGCCGGTTCCTGCCCGGTTTCGAGGACGAGTTCCTGGCCGACCTGGACCGGATCCTCGGCCCGCGGGTGAAGCGCGAGGACGTGCACGGCGACAAGGCGCTGGAGACCAGTTTCGACGGTTCGCTCGTGGACGCGATGCAGATCGCCCTGAAGGCGGAGGACCCGATCGCGCGTGCCGTCCCTTACATGCTTTCCGGCGGTACCGACGCCAAGTCCTTCGACGACCTCGGTATCCGCTGCTTCGGGTTCGCACCGCTGAAGCTGCCGCCGGAGCTGGACTTCGCAGGCATGTTCCACGGCGTGGACGAGCGTGTACCCGTGGACGGTCTGCAGTTCGGTGTGCGGGTGCTCGACCGTTTCATCGACAACTGCTGAGTCTCTGCCGCTTTTCCGCTGATTCTCGGCGTCAACAATCGCCAGCGTGTGCGTATTTGACCGGAACGAGTGAAAGGAACCATACGCTCGTAGCCCAATTACCTCTTCCTCGTTACAAGTGATGCGGTCCGCGGCTGGGACCGCATTGCCAACTAGGAGGAATAATGATCAAGAAGGTCGTCGCTGCTGCGGCTGTCACCGGTGGTCTGGTGCTCGCGGGTGCGGGCATGGCCGTCGCGGACTCCGGTGCCCAGGGCGCCACTGTCGGCAGCCCCGGTGTGCTCTCGGGCAACGTCATCCAGGCGCCCGTGCACGTGCCGGTGAACGTGTGTGGCAACACGATCTCCGTGGTCGGGCTGCTGAACCCCACTTTCGGCAACACCTGTGCCAATGCCTGACGTTGTGCGTCAACCCGTAAGGGTTTGAATCCGGTCGGCCCCGGAGTGCACGCCATGCACTCCGGGGCCGCTGGGTAATCGGCCCCCGCACGGTCAAGTCCGGGGGTATTCCGGAAGGTAGAAGGCGGGAAACAATCTATGCGACAGGTCACGCGTAAAGGCCTGATCACCATGGCGGCTGCGGGCGGCGTGCTCGCGCTGAGTGGCGGTTATGCGCACGCCGACGCGGGAGCGGCCGGCGGCGCATCGAATTCCCCGGGGGTGCTTTCAGGGAATTCGGTCCAGATCCCGGTCGACGTACCGGTCAACGTATGCGGCAACTCCGTGAGCGTCGTGGGACTGCTCAACCCGGCCGCAGGAAACACCTGCGGAAACGGTTCGCAGAGCGCTGCCTCGGGCAGTCAGGAGTCCGACGACCGGACCCAGGCGCACCGGGCGGGGACCGGCAGGCACCGGGCCGTCACGAGCGGCACCGGCAGCGGGGCAACGGCCGAGGGGGTTACGAGCGGCTCGCCCGGTGTCCTTTCGGGCAACAACATCGCGGTGCCCATCGACATCCCCGTGAACGCCTGCGGGAACAGTGTCACCATCGGCGGACTGCTCAATCCCGCCTCCGGCAACGACTGCGGAAATGTTCCGGACGTCGTCACGCCGCCGGTCGGCACTCCGGTCACTCCGGTCACTCCGGTCACTGAGAACCAGCCCCCGGCACCCGGACCGCGAAACGTGTCGAACGCGCACGGGACACAGAACGTCGCGCAGCTCGCACACACCGGAGCGGGCGGGCTCGACCTGCTGGTCCCGGCGAGCGTGGGCCTGCTGCTGGCGGGTGCGGGCACAGTGCTGTACCGCCGCGCCCGGATGTCCGCCTAGCGGTCCTGAGCGGCGACGCAAGCACAGTGAAGGGAGCGGGCCCCGCGATTGCGGGGCCCGCTCCGTCTCACCAGGTGGCCCGGAGCTGGCGGATGATCCGTCGGCGCAGCCGCACCCTGCGGCTGCCGTCACGGCGCAGCGTCAGCCGGTCCAACTCCCAGTGCCCGTACTCGGCATGGTCGGTCAGCAGGCGGGCCGTCTCCTTCCGGGACACCCCGCGCGGTACGTACACATCGACAAATTCGTATTCCGGCATCGCATCTATTGTGCGGGCAGAGCCCGTGTACGGATAGCGTCTGCACTATGTCTGATGCTGCGCAGCCCACCGCTGCCGAGGTACGCGCCGCCGCCGAAGCGATCAAAGCCGCGCTCGACCATCACCTCGAGGCGGTCGAACGCCGGACAGGGGACGATGATCCCGCTGTCTATGACGCGTTCAATGCACTGGCCGCTGCCGCCGAGTTCTACGACGAACTGCTCTACGACCGCTACGACGAGGTCACTCCCTTCGAGATCCCGGGTGCGGAGGACTCCCTGCCGCCGTACGCCGGCCCCGAGGAGCCGAACGCGCTGAGTGTGCTGATCCGGCGCGACTACGCGGTGGTGGATCCGCCGCGGCTGCTCGCACAGGCCCAGCGCATCGCCGACCTCGATCCGGACGACCGCGCCGGCGGGAGCGCCGCGGTGGTGGGCTCCAGCGTCCATGCCGCGCTCGGAGTGCTCTTCGGCGAGTACGAACCGGACGAGATCGCTTCCCGGCATACGGAGTTCGGTCTGGAGGAGGGCGACTCCACGCTCTGGGTCACGGCTGCGGAGGAGTTGCCCGAGGCGGGGGAGTGGCTCGGCGCACCGTTCGACGAAGCGGACCCGCAGCTGGTGGTCTGCCGCTTCGACGTCAGCGCCGTCTTCGACGAGGACGAATCGGACGAGGAGCCGGTCGGCCTGGTGGTGGACAGCTCCTGATCCGTCCGCCGGACGGGCTCGGAACCGAGCCCGTCCGGCGGTGGGGGACAGGGTGCGGGCCGGTCATCCGGCCGGAGCCTCCAGCAGGGTGCGCAGTCGCGTCGTGCGGTCCTGGGCCGGGGACTGCGCGACCGCGCGCTGGAGCGCCTGATCCACCCCGTGCACGACGGACAGATGCCGCTGGCCGCGGCTGAAGGCGGTGTACACCCAGGGGCGACTCAGCCCCTGGGCGGCGTCACCCGGGAGCACGACGACCACTGCGGGCCACCGCATCCCGGCCGCCTGGTGGGCGCTGAGGGCCCACCCGTGGCGAACGGACGACTCCACCCGCTCCTGCGGTACGACGACCTTCGTTCCCGCGCAGTCCAGGTGCAGGCCCTCGGCGTCGGCCGAGACGACCACCCCGGGCACGGTCCTGCCGGGCGTCGGGACATGGACGACACGGTCGCCCGGGTCGAAGCCGCCGAACCGCCCCGGACCGGGGTTGAGCCGCTGCTTCAGTGCCGCGTTCAACGCCCGGGTGCCCGCCGAGCCGCCGTGGCCGACGGTGATCACCTGGGTGTCGGCCGACGGTACGCCGATGGCGCGCGGCACCGAGTCGGCGACCAGTTGCACCGTGCGGTGCACCGCCTCGCCCGCATCGCGCACGGGGACGATCACCACCTCCCTGCCGGGCGCCGCGACCTGGTTCAGCTCGCCGATTCCGATGCCGGAGACCAGTTCGCCGATCGGTCCCGGATCCGGCGTACGGGACACGATCTGCGGGCAGGCACGGGCCGCCAGCACATCGGCGAACACCCGCCCCGCACCGGCCGAGCCCAGTACGCCCGGGTCGCCGCTGAGCACCAGCCGGGTGCCGTCGGCCAGCGACTCCACGAGGATCGCGGCGGTCTCGACGTCCAGCTGCGGGGCGTCCAGCACGACGAGCAGGTCGACGGCGATCGCCCCCTCCTCGTCCCGTCCCGGGCCCTCCGCGCCGGAGAGCAGCCCGGCGAGTGTGACGGCCGCCGACGGATCGCCGGTCGCCTCGGACAGCCGACGCCTGCCGTCGACGCTGTGCACGGCACCCAGGGCGCGCAGTCCGAGGCCGCGGGCCGCGGTGATCAGCGCGGCGGGTTCGGCCCTGGCCGCCTCGCCGCCGGTGTGCGCCACGAGGCCATGGGCCGCGACCGCACGGATCAGCTCGGCCGCCGACGGGGAGCCCGCGGCCGAGGCCGGCTCCGTCCAGTCGGCGTCCTTCTCACAGGTGTTGATCAGGCGGGCCAGACCGTCGGCGAGGCTCTCCTCGGCGAGTGCGTACCGGTCGAGACCAAGCAGCACCTGCACCGGTTCCTGCCCGGCCCGGTCCTCTGCGCCCACTTCGGCGTCCTCGCCGGGTTCCGCGGGTGCGTCGGACTCCTGGTCGTCCTGCCCGTCCTGGAAGACCAGGACGACGCCCGCGGCAACGGCATGCTGTACGGCTGAGTCGGGGTCGGTCACCGAGCGCTCGGTGAGCGCGGCACGTACCGCCGTCGCGTCCAGTGCCGTATGGCCCTGGAGCGCGGCCCGCTCCAGCAGCCAGCCGACCAGGGCCGCGGTGCGCCGCTCGTCGTCCGGACCGCATTCGGTGCCCAGCACGGCCCGTGCGAAACCGTCGGCCTGCTCGGGCCTGACTCCCGGCACGGCCAGCAACTGCCACGGGTCCTCGCGCAGGGCATCGGCGGCCTGCGCACCGAGGGCCTCGGCAGCCGGGCGCGCCAGCGCTCCGGGTGCCCCGCCCTCGGCCAGTACGGCGGCCACCGCGGCGATGGCCTCCGGCGAGGCGCCCTGCGGAGCCGGGGCCTGCTCCGGCGCGCGGGGGCGTACCGGAGCGGGCGTGGGAGCGGCCCGGCGAGGGGTGGCGGGTGCGGGCGAGTCGAAGAACGCGGCGGCGGGCTTCTCACCGCTCTCCACGGCACGCACGGCCGCCAGCAGATCGGCCGCCTGGCCGCTCAGCTTCGCACCGGCGGCGATGGGGCCTTCCTTCTCGGCCTTGCGCTTCTCGATCCGTTCCCTCAGCTCACGCTGGGCGGCGAGCTCGGCCTCGGCCTCGGAGAGCGGTGCGGGGGCGGCAGCCGAACCGTCCACGGCGCCGTCGTCCGCGGCTGTCCCGTCGGTGTCGGCCGTGCCATCGGTCCCGTCGGCCGTTTCATCGGTGTACGTCATGCCGTCGGCCCCGGCTTCGGCTGCCTCGTCGGTCCCGGAGTCGTCGCCGTCCGTCTCCGCGGCGTCGGCGGCGTCATCGGCCGTCGTCGATCCCTCGCCCCCGTCGTGACCCTCGTCCTGCGAGGACGGAGCGGGCACGGCGGCGGAGGGGTCCGCGACAACGCTGTCGTCGTCGGCGGCCGGGGAGCCGGGGGTTTCCCCCCGGGGAAGCGCAGTCACAGCGTGCTCCAGTCCTGGTCGGGATAGCGGTGCACGGGCGCCGACACATCGTCGAGCGCCTGGCAGATCTCGTCAGGAAGACTAAGCGCCTCCACTGACAATGCCTCCGTGAGCTGCTGCGCGTTGCGTGCACCGACGATCGGGGCCACCACTCCCGGCCGGTCCCGCACCCAGGCGAGAGCAACCTGGAGCGCCGTCGTGGCCAGGCCGTCGGCCGCCGTCGCCACCGCGTCCACGATGCGGCTCGCCGGGTCGTCGAGATACGGCTCGACGAACGGGGCCAGCAGCTCCGAGGCGCCGCGTGAGTCCGCCGGGGTGCCCGTCCGGTACTTGCCGGTCAGGACACCCCGGCCCAGCGGGGAGGAAGGCAGCAGCCCCACGCCCAGATCGAGCGCGGCCGGCAGCACCTCGCGTTCCACACCCCGCTGCAACAGGGAGTACTCCATCTGGGTGCTCGCCAGCCGGGTGCGCACCCCGGGCGATGCGAGCTGCCAGGTCGCCGCCTTGGCCAGCTGCCAGCCGCAGAAATTCGACACCCCCGCGTACCGGGCGCGGCCGGTGGACACGGCCAGGTCCACCGCCTGAAGGGTCTCCTCCAGCGGAGTCACCGGGTCGAAGGCGTGGATCTGCCACAGATCCACGTAATCCGTACCGAGCCGTTCCAAGGAGGCGTCCAGCGCGGCCAGCAGATGGCCGCGGGATCCGTTGAACCGGCGGTACGGGTCGGCCACGCTGCCCGCCTTCGTCGCGATGACCAGATCGCGCCGTGGCACCAGGCCCTCGGTGAGTCGCCCGAGCAGATATTCGGCCTCCCCACCGCCGTACACATCGGCCGTGTCGACCAGCGTGCCGCCCGCTTCCCAGAAGGCTTTCAGCTGTTCGGCAGCGTCGTGCTCGTCGGTGTCCCGGCCCCAGGTCAGGGTGCCGAGCCCGATCCGGGACACTCGAAGGCCGGTTAGGCCGAGATGCCTCTGCTCCATGTGCGCTGAGATTACTGGCCAGAGCCCCACCCGGCGGAAGCCTGTGGACAACCCGGCATCAAGTCGCCCCTGCCGGAACCCGTTGCCGCGCGCTAGAGTCCGAAGCTCAGGGACGTTACTGATCGGTAAGGGGAGCGGCTATGCGGCTCGGCATCAATCTCGGTTACTGGGGCGCGGGAATGGACGGCGACAACCTCGCCGTCGCCCAGGAGGCCGACCGGCTCGGTTACGACGTCTGCTGGGCGGCCGAGGCGTACGGCTCCGACGCGCCGACCGTGCTGACCTGGGTCGCCGCCCAGACCGAGTCCATCGACGTCGGCTCCGCGATCATGCAGATCCCGGCCCGCCAGCCGGCCATGACGGCGATGACCGCCGCCACCCTCGACTCGCTCTCCGGCGGCAGGTTCCGCCTCGGCCTCGGCGTGTCGGGACCGCAGGTCTCCGAGGGCTGGTACGGCGTCAAGTTCGACAAGCCGCTGGCCCGCACCAGGGAGTACGTCGAGATCGTCCGCAGGGCGATGTCCCGTGAGCGGCTGTCGTACGAGGGGCAGCACTGGACACTCCCGCTGCCGGACGGTCCGGGGAAGCCGATCAAGCTCACCGTCCACCCACAGCGCGAGCACATCCCGCTCTACATCGCCGCGATCGGCCCGAAGAACCTGGAGCAGACCGGCGAGATCGCCGACGGTGCGCTGCTGATCTTCCCGTCCGCGGAGCACCTCGAGGACACCGCGGTGAAGTACCTGCGGGCGGGCCGCGAGAAGGCCGGCGAGACCATGGAGGGCTTCGACGTCTGCCCGACGCTGCCGCTGGCCGTCGGTGACGACATCAATGGCCTCGCGGACATGTTCCGTCCGTACACCGCGCTGTACGTGGGCGGTATGGGCAGCCGCAAGCAGAACTTCTACAACCAGCTCGCGCAGCGCATGGGGTACGAGAAGGAAGCCGCCGAGATTCAGGACAAGTACCTGTCCGGCGACAAGAACGGCGCCGCTGCCGCTGTGCCGCACCAGCTGATCGACCAGACCACGCTGCTCGGTTCGGTCGAGCGGATCGCCGAGCGGATGCAGGCGTATGCCGCGGCAGGTGTCACGACGCTGACTCTGGCTCCGGCCGGGTTCACGCTCGATGAGCGGATCACGGCTCTGCGGGCCGGTACGGATGCGCTGGAGCGGTCCGGGCTCGCGTAGCGCGGGCTCCGGACTTCCGGAGGCTCCCGGGGCTCCGGGACAGCGCTACGGCCGTGGTGGGGGCTCGGGGGTCCTCCCCGCCACGGCCGTTACGCGGAACAACGCGTTCGGGGGCATGTGGTTACGCCGAACGGCGTGCGGTTCGGTGCGGGGTCACAGGGCTGACGGTTGCGTCCTCGAGCGCCGGACGGGCCGGAGCGTTGCAGCCCGTCCGGCGTAGCCGTGGGGCGTTCCTGTTGCCCGGGTGGGCGTGTCACATTTGACTGTCGATGGGCGGATGCCGGTACGGAGGTGGCAGTGATGCTCTCGGCAAGGAACCTGTTCCAGGAGATTGTCGACGAAGACGAGTCGTTCCGGCTGTTCTGTTCCATCGCGGCCAGCGGGGAGTCCCAGGGTGGCTGGGAGAACGGGCGTATCGCGGCCCTCGTGCCCGAGAGCCAGCGGGCCCTGGCGCCCAAGATCGCGCGGCACGGCGCCGACGAGGACAAGCACGGCCGCATCTTCAACGCGCTGCTGAACAAGCGTGGGCTGCAGCCGGTCGAGGTTCCGCACGAGACCGACTACACGATGCTGCTGGAGAAGCAAGGCATCGGCCTCGCCCATGAGCAGCTGGGGCGCCAGGAGCCGCTCTCCGAGCGGGACATCATCACCTATCTCGCCCACAGCCGGGTCACCGAACAGCGCGCCTCCGAGCAGATGACGCTGCTGCGCAAGTACTTCGCCGACCACCCCGACCTCGCCCGCGCCGTGAAGATGATCTCGAACGACGAGGACAACCACCTGGCTTACTGCCATGAGGAATTGCTCCGCTTCGCCCGCTTCGGACACGGCCGCACGATCCAGCGCATTCTGCGCGAGTGCGCGCTCACCGAGATCCGGGTGTACCGCGATGTCAGCCTCGCCGTGATGGATCACATGGGCCGCATCCTGCACTGGCCCCGGGCCAAGGTGGCGGTGCTGGCCGCGGGAATCCACGGGGTCTACGCGTACGAGAGGCTCGTGGGGTGGCGGCGCATGGTGAGCCTGGCGCCGCCCGAGCGGCGCGACGCACTGGGCGGTCCCGCGACACAGGCGCCCGAGTTCGCCTGATCCGGGCGCCGCGCGCGGCCGCCCGTCAGAGCCAGCCGCGGCGCTTGAACTGCCGGTACAGGCCGAAGACCACGGAGCCCATCAGCACGATCACCGCCGGATAGGCCCACACCCAGCGGAGTTCCGGCATGTGCTCGAAGTTCATGCCGTAGATCCCCGCCACCATGGTCGGTACGGCGGCCATCGCCGCCCAGGCCGAGATCTTGCGCATGTCGTCGTTCTGCCGCACGCCTACCTGGGCCAGCTGCGCCGAGAGGATGTCGGAGAGCAGCCGGTCCAGCCCCTCCACGTACTCGTTGGCGCGCGTCAGATGGTCGCTCACGTCGCGGAAGAACGGCTGCGAGTGTTCGTGGACGAACGGCACCTCCGCACTCGCCAGCCGGGCCATGGGGGCGCTCAGCGGACCTGTGGCACGGCGGAACTCCATGATCTGCCGCTTGAAGGTGTAGATGCGGGATGCCGTGTTCTTGGTGTCCACGGCGCCGGTCGGCGCGAACACCTCGGTCTCCAGCTCCTCCAGGTCGACCTGGAGCTCGCCCGCCACCTCGATGTAGTGGTCGACGACGGCGTCGCTGATCGCGTACAGCACCGCGGTCGGCCCGTGCTTGAGAACGTCCGGCTCGGACTCCAGACGGCGGCGTACCGCGGCGAGCGGGGCGCCCTCCCCGTGCCGGACCGTCACGACGAACGAATCGCCGATGAAGGCCATCAGCTCGTCGGTGGTGACCGTGTCGCTCAGGTGCTCGTAGACCACCGGCTTGATGACCGCGAAGAGCGAGTCGTCGTACACCTCCAGCTTGGGCCGTTGGTGCGCACTCAGGGCGTCCTCCACGGCCAGCGGATGGAGTCCGAACTCGCCGCTGACGAGCTCGAATTCCTTCTCCGTCGGCTCGTGCAGACCGATCCAGAGGAACGCGTCCCCGGTGGCCCGTGCCTCCGCGAGGGCATCCGAGAGATCGGCAGGGCCTTCGGTACGACGCCCGCCCCGGTAGATCGCACTGTCCACAATCACGGCGCGCATTCTTCCCTGCTCCGGTCCCCGGCGCACCTCACCGGCGGCAGCGGCCTACGCTGGCCCGTATGCCCACCCTGATCCTCGTACGCCATGGACGCTCCACCGCAAACACGGCCGGGGTGCTCGCGGGCCGCACCCCGGGTGTCGCGCTCGACGAGCGCGGTGCCGCCCAGGCCGCGGCGCTGCCCGGACGGCTGGCCGCACTGCCCCTCGTCGCCGCCGTCAGCAGCCCCCTGCAGCGCTGCCGGGAGACCCTGCAGCCGCTGCTGGAAGCCCGGCCGGGACTGGTGCTGCACACCGAGGAGCGGATCAGCGAGTGCGACTACGGCGACTGGTCGGGGCGCAAACTGGCGGAACTCACCGACGAACCGCTGATGAGAGTCGTGCAGCAGCATCCGTCGGCCGCGGCGTTCCCCGGCGGCGAGTCCATGCGCGCCATGCAGGCACGTGCCGTCGACGCAGTACGGGACTGGAACGCGCGGATCGAGGCCGAGCACGGTGACGACGCCGCCTATGTGATGTGCTCGCACGGCGACATCATCAAGGCCCTCGTCGCCGACGCGCTCGGCATGCATCTCGACCTCTTCCAGCGGATCCACGCCGACCCCTGCTCGGTCACCGCGATCCGCTACACCAGGCTGCGGCCCTTCCTGCTGCGGCTCGGCGACACGGGGGACCTCGCCCCGCTGGCGCCCCGTGAGCACACAGCCGCAACGGACCAGGGCCGGCGCCCGGCGGCGGACGCCGATGCGGACGCGGCGGTCGGGGGCGGCGCTGGGGCGCCGTGATCGCTTTGCGCAGTAGGGTGGACGCGCCGTAGGCGCCCTTTCCGGGGAAACCCCCGGACCCCGGCCGCCCCTCATCTGCCGTCAATTTTCAAGGGAGACAGGACGTGTCCCGTCAGGTGTTCCTCTACGACCCCCCGGACCGCTTCGTGGCCGGTACGGTCGGGTTGCCTGGACGTCGTACGTTCTTCCTGCAGGCATCCTCAGGCGGACGCGTCACCAGCGTGGCCCTGGAGAAGACTCAGGTCGCCGCGCTCGCCGAGCGCATCGACGAACTGCTCGACGAAGTGGTGCGGCGGACCGGCGGGAATTCTCCGGTGCCCGCCGTGGCTCCGATGGATGTCACCGACACAGCGCCGCTCGACGTGCCCGTCGAGGAGGAGTTCCGGGTCGGCACGATGGCGCTCGCCTGGGACGGCGAGGAGCAGCGCATGATCGTCGAGGCGCAGGCGCTGGTCGAGCTCGACGTGGACTCCGACGAGGATCTCGCGGAGGCCGAGGAGCGGTTGCTCCAGGACGAGGAGAACGGTCCGCCGATGCTCCGGGTCCGCCTCAGCGGCGCACAGGCCCGCGCCTTCGCCAAGCGCGCCCTGGATGTCGTGAACGCCGGGCGCCCGCCGTGCCCGCTGTGCAGCCTGCCGCTCGACCCGGAAGGACACGTATGCCCGCGCCAGAACGGGTACCGTCGCGGAGCCTGACCGACACCGAGCTGGCCACCCTCCTCACCGAGGGCCGGCTCACCGTCCGCGGCCAGATCCGTGGGGCGTCCAACGCGGTGCTCTACTGCACGGTCGCCCACGAGGGCGACGAGGTGACGTGCGTCTACAAGCCAGTGGCCGGGGAACAGCCCCTGTGGGACTTCCCGGACGGCACGCTCGCCCAGCGTGAGGTGGCCGCGTACGAGATCTCCGAGGCGACCGGATGGGGGCTCATACCGCCCACCGTGCTGCGGGACGGGCCGTACGGCGAGGGCATGTGCCAGCTCTGGATCGAAGCGGAGCCGGACGGCGACGAGTCCTCCGCGGACGGTCCGCCCCCGCTTCTGGCGCTCGTCGAGGACGAGGAGCCGGGGGAGGGCTGGAAGGCCGTCGCCCTCGCCGAGGTCGGGGAGGGGAAGACGGCCCTGCTGGTCCACGCGGACGATCCGCGGCTGCGGCGGCTGGCGATCCTCGATGCCGTGATCAACAACGGTGACCGCAAGGGCGGCCATCTGCTGCCCGCACCCGACGGCCGGCTCTACGGCATCGACCACGGAGTGACCTTCAACACCGACGACAAGCTGCGCACCCTGCTCTGGGGGTGGGCGGGCGAGCCGTTGACGGCCGAGGCCGTCGAGGTCGTGGACCGGCTCGGTGCGGAGCTGGCGCCCGGGAGCCCGCTCGTCACCCGGCTGGCCGAGCTGATCACCGAGGTCGAGATCGAGGCCTTGCGGGGACGCGTGGAGGGGCTGAGGGCGTCGGGGAAGCACCCGGAGCCGAGCGGTGAGTGGCCGTCGATCCCCTGGCCGCCGGTGTGACGAGATCAAGCCACACCGGCGGTGCGGGAGCAGGGGCAGTCGGGCGGGGTCCCCACCGGAGCAGATGAACCCACGCCGCGCAAGACCGCCTCTTCGGTCAAGAACCGGCATCCGGTTCGTATCCGGAACATGCATCCGGTTACGCTCGTGGCATGCATGCCTGGCCCGCTTCTGAGGTCCCCGCCCTGCCTGGCAAGGGCCGCGACCTTCGGATCCACGACACCGCGACCGGCGGACGGATCACTCTTGACCCCGGTCCCGTCGCCCGTATCTACGTCTGCGGCATCACGCCGTACGACGCGACCCACATGGGTCATGCGGCGACCTACAACGCGTTCGACCTCGTTCAGCGCGTGTGGCTCGACACCAAGCGGCAGGTTCACTATGTCCAGAACGTGACCGACGTGGACGACCCGCTGCTGGAGCGGGCCGTGCGCGACGGTCAGGACTGGACCGAGCTCGCCGAGCGCGAGACGGCCCTGTTCCGCGAGGACATGACTGCCCTGCGCATGCTCCCGCCGAAGCACTACATCGGCGCCGTGGAGGCGATACCGGGCATCGTCCCGCTCGTCGAGCGGCTCCGGGACGCCGGCGCCGCCTACGAACTCGACGGGGATGTGTACTTCTCCGTCGAGACCGACCCGCACTTCGGCGGGGTCTCGAACCTCGACACCGAGGCGATGCGGCTGCTCTGCGCCGAGCGCGGCGGCGACCCGGAGCGCCCCGGCAAGAAGAACCCGCTCGACCCGATGCTCTGGATGGCCGCCCGTGAGGGCGAGCCGAGCTGGGACGGCGCCTCGCTCGGCCCCGGCCGGCCCGGCTGGCACATCGAGTGCGTCGCCATCGCCCTGGACCACCTCGGCATGGGCTTCGACGTCCAGGGCGGCGGGTCCGACCTCGCCTTCCCGCACCACGAGATGGGTGCCTCGCACGCCCAGGTGCTGACCGGCGAGTACCCGTTCGCCCAGGCGTATGTGCACGCCGGAATGGTCGCCCTGGACGGCGAGAAGATGTCCAAGTCCAAGGGCAACCTGGTCTTCGTCTCGAAGCTTCGTCATGACGGCGTGGACCCGGCGGCGATCCGGCTCGCCCTGCTGTCGCACCACTACCGGTCCGACTGGGAGTGGACCGACCAGGTGCTCGCCGATGCCGTCGAGCGGCTCGGACGGTGGCGTGCCGCCGTCTCCCGGCCCGACGGACTGCCCGCCGAGGCCCTGGTCGAGGAGGTCCGCGAGGCCCTCGCCGACGACCTGGACGCACCGGCCGCCCTGGCGGCCGTGGACCGCTGGGCCGAGCGCCAGAACGCCGAGGGCGGTACGGACGAGGGCGCACCGGGCCTTGTCTCGCGCACCGTCGACGCGCTGCTGGGTGTCGCACTGTAGTGCCGCGCACGGTGACAACCCGCTGATCGCCATCCGATGAGCCGGCCTTGGACTTCTCGACGAAGTTCAGGGCCGGTTCCGTTTTGTCCATGGTCAAGTGCTCGATACTGCGCTAAAAGCGCTCTATGCAATCATCAACGCGCATCAGAACGGCGGCACTTGCAGCCTTGCTGGGGCTGATGGCCGTCTTCGCGGGGCCCGGCGCAGCCCAGGCCGGCGCCGCCGAACCGGACACCACCACGGTCGGCGACCTCACCGGATTCTCCGCCGACGGATCCGTCTACCACTTGAGGGCCGGCGCCGCCGAGGCCCGTGTCAGCTTCGTCTCCGACGAGACCTTCCGTATCGAACTCGCCCCGGACGGTACGTTCTCCGACCCGACCGGCGACGACATAGTCATGCCGCAGGGCGCCCCGCCGCACACCCGGTGGAAGGAGCGGAGCGACCGCTACGAACTCTCCACCGGCAGCGTCACCCTGCGCGCCTACAAGGCGCCCCTGCGCTTCGCGCTGTACCGGGCGGACGGCACCCAGGTCTGGTCCGAGGCCAAGGGGCTGAGCTGGGACGGGAAGCAGACCACCCAGACCCTGGCCCGCGGCGCGGACGAGCAGTTCTACGGCGCCGGAATGCAGAACGGCCGCGGCAACACCTCGCACCGCGACCGGACCGTCGAGGTCGGCGTCGACTACAACTGGGACGACGGCGGCCACCCCAACTCGGTGCCGTTCTACCTCTCCTCGGCGGGGTACGGCGTCTTCCGCAACACCTATGCGCCGAACACCTATGCCTTCACCGACCCGGTGACCACCAGTGCGAAGGAAAAGCGCTTCGACGCCTACTATTTCGCGGGCGACAGCGCCAAGGGCGTCATCGGGCAGTACACGAAGCTCACCGGCAAGCCCTTCCTGCCACCCGTGTACGGAATGGAGATCGGCGACGCCGACTGCTACCTCCACAACGCCAACCGCGGCGAGCGCCGCACCCTGGACTCCCTGAAGATCGCCGACGGCTACGTCGAGCACGACATGCCCAACGGCTGGATGCTCGTCAACGACGGATACGGCTGCGGATACGAGGACCTCGCCGAGACCGCCAAGGGCCTCCAGGACCGCGACATGCAGCTCGGCCTGTGGACCCAGGACGGCATCGACAAGATCGCCGAACAGGTCAAGGCGGGTCAGCGGGTCGCCAAGCTCGATGTCGCCTGGATCGGCTCCGGGTACAAGTTCGCGCTTGACGGCTGCAAGGACGCGTACAAGGGCATCGAGGACAACAGTGACGCCCGCGGCTTCACCTACGCCCCCGAGAGCTGGTCGGGTGCGCAGCGCTGCGGCGTCCAGTGGTCCGGCGACCAGTACGGCACCTGGGACTACATCCGCTGGCAGATCCCGACCTACGCCGGCGCCACGATGTCCGGTCTCGCCTACACCACCGGCGATGTCGACGGCATCTTCGGAGGCAGCGCCAAGACGTACACCCGTGATCTCCAGTGGAAGATGTTCCTGGGCACCACGATGACCATGGACGGCTGGGCGGCCAGCGACAAACAGCCCTACCGGTACGGGGAGCCGTACACCTCCATCAACCGCGACTACCTCAAGCTCAAGGAGTCGCTGCTGCCCTACCAGTACTCCTACGCGCACGAGGCGACGAAGACGGGCGTCGGCATGGTCCGCCCGCTGGTCCTCGAATACCCGGACGACCCGAAAGCGGCGACGGACGCGGCGAAGTACGAATTCATGTCGGGAGAGGACTTCCTCGTCGCGCCCGTCTACCAGGACAGCACCGAGCGCAACGGGATCTATCTGCCGAAGGGCACCTGGACCGACTACTGGAGCGGCCGCACGTACGAGGGGCCGACCACCGTCGACCACTACAGCGCCCCGCTCGACACGCTGCCGCTGTTCGTCAAGGGCGGTGCCAGTGTGCCGATGTGGCCGGGCATCCGCTCGTACAAGGACCGCACCGCCGACTCCCCGCTCGCCTGGGACATCTACCCGCAGGGCACGTCGTCCTTCACGCTCTACGAGGACGACGGCGTCACCCGGCAGCACCGCGACGGCAAGTACGCCACACAGACCGCCGACGTCGACGCACCGGTACGGGGCGCGGGCGACGTCACCGTGCGGATCGGTGAGAGCAAGGGGGAGTTCACCGGCAAGCAGAGCACCCGCCCGTACGAGTTCAGCGTGCACACCGGCTCCGCGCCGAGCGCGGTCAAGCTCAACGGCAAGCTGCCCCGGCTGGGTTCCGCGGCCGCGTACAAGGCGGCGAAGCAGGGCTGGTGGTACGACCAGGACGACCGCGGCGGTGTCGTGAAGATCAAGACTGCGTCGCTCTCCACCGGCAAGAAGTTCTCCGTGAAGCTGGAGAACACAAGCGCGGTCGGCGGGAGGAACGCGGCCGCGACGGCCGTCGTCTCCGCGCCGGCCGGGCAGGAGATCGGCGCCGGGGTCGAAGGCGCCGTCGCCGTCGATGTCACCGCGGGCGACGCCGACGTGACGGACGCCGCGGTCACCCTCGACGTTCCCGAGGGCTGGCAGGTCACCCAGGACCAGGCCGTGGACCGGATTCCGGCGGGCACCACCCGGCGGGTCGAGGTGTCGGTCACCCCGGCCAAGGACGCCATGGCTGGGGAGGCGAGGATCACCGCACTCGCCCGCTACCGGGCAGCCGGCGAAGCCCGGACCTCCGTCCAGCGGTTCGCTGCCGGTGTGATGCCGCCGCCGCCCGCCGGTGAGGCATGGGCGAGCGATCTGGTGTGGCTGAAGTCGGTCAATGGATACGGGCCAGCCGAACGAGACCGCAGCAACGGCGAGTCGGGCGCGGCCGACGGACACCGGCTGACTCTCGCGGGGAAGACGTACGACAAGGGGATCGGCACCCATGCCGACTCCGACATCGAGGTCTATCTCGGCGGGCGCTGCACCGCCTTCACTGCGGACGTGGGGATCGACGACGAGATCAACGGCTACGGCGAAGTGGCGTTCTCCGTCGAGGCGGACGGCAAGGTGCTGTGGACCTCGCCGAAGGTGACGGGGGCGTCGGCGACGGTACCGGTCGATGTGAAGCTCGACGGTGCGCGCCATGTGCACCTGAAGGTCACGGACACCAATGGATCCAAGACCGGTGACCACGGGGACTGGGCCGCGGCGCGGTTCACCTGTTCCTGAATGACCCGGACAGTGAAGGAGCGCCGGGCGGGGATGTACCCGACGCCCGGCGCTCCGCCGGTCTCATCAGTCCTCCGAGGATTCCTCCGACGAATCCTGCGGGCCGTCGTCGCCGTCGCTGTCCTCGTTCTCCTGGTCGGCCGATGGCTGCCGACCGGGCCCGCTCGCGGGCGGTGAGCCGGGTCCCGTCTCGCCCCCGGTGTCCGGCCGGACCGGCTTCGGCGGGCGGGTGCGGCCGCTGGAGGTGTCGCGCAGATACGAGGCGTCGCTGCTCTCCGTCGCATGCCCGCCGGGCGCCTGGCCCGGACCGACGTCCCGGCGACGCAGATAGCGCTCGAACTCCCGGGCGATGGCCTCGCCGCTCGCCTCGGGAAGCTCCGCGGTGTCCCGGGCCTCCTCCAGCGTCTGCACGTACTCCGCCACTTCGCTGTCCTCGGCGGCCAGTTGGTCGACTCCGAGCTGCCAGGCACGCGCGTCCTCGGGCAGCTCGCCCAGCGGGATACGCAGACCGAGGAGATCCTCCAGGCGGTTCAGCAGCGCGAGGGTGGCCTTCGGGTTGGGCGGCTGAGACACGTAGTGCGGCACCGCCGCCCACAGGCTCACCGCGGGCACGCCCGCGTGCGTACAGGCCTCCTGGAGGATGCCGACGATGCCCGTCGGACCCTCGTACCTGGTCTCCTCCAGGTCCATGGTCCGCGCCAGATCCGGGTCGGAGGTGACTCCGCTGACCGGTACCGGGCGGGTGTGCGGGGTGTCGCCGAGCAGTGCGCCCAGGACCACCACCATCTCCACGCCCAGCTCATGGGCGAAGGCCAGGATCTCGTTGCAGAACGAGCGCCAGCGCATGGACGGCTCGATACCCCGGACCAGGACGAGATCGCGGGGCTTGTCCCCGCCGATGCGGACCACGGAGAGCCGGGTGGTCGGCCAGGTGATCCTGCGCACCCCGCCGTCCAGCCAGACCGTCGGCCGGTTGACCTGGAAGTCGTAGTAGTCCTCGGCGTCCAGCGCCGCGAACACCTCGCCCTTCCACTCCCGGTCCAGGTGAGCGACCGCCGTGGACGCGGCGTCACCCGCGTCGTTCCATCCCTCGAACGCGGCCACCATGACCGGGTCGATCAGCTCGGGAACCCCCTCGAGCTCGATCACCCAGGCCTCCTTCCGAAGTTCCCTTGCGTACCCACCAACCTTACGGCTTCCGGCCACTCTCGCCGCAGCCCCTGTGCACAGCCGGGTGAACCTGACCCGCGAAGGTGCATCGCCGGTCGAATCAGGGCATCAGTCTCTGGATACATCCGAGCTGTGTCCAGTCAATTTCGTTCCAACTCTGGACGTTGGGGCCTTCGTGACGCTATACATCGGATGACCAGAGCAGAGGTCCGATGTTATTCCCCTGGGGGCGCACATGAGTCAGACCGTCACGGATTTCGAGGTCCACGACATCCGTTTTCCGACCTCGGAACAACTGGACGGCTCGGACGCGATGAACCCCGACCCCGACTACTCGGCCGCCTATGTCGTACTGAGCGCTGTTCCCGTTGGCGGCGCTGACGGCACTGACATCGAGGGGCATGGCTTCTGCTTCACCATCGGGCGCGGCAACGAGGTGATGGCCGCCGCCATCGAAGCGTTGCGCCCGTACGTGGTGGGGCGCCCGGTGCCCCGCACCGCGGCCGACCTCGCCGCGCTGCACCGTGAACTCACCCATGACTCCCAACTGCGCTGGCTCGGCCCCGAAAAGGGTGTGATGCACATGGCGGCCGGCGCGGTCGTCAACGCCGCCTGGGACCTCGCGGCGAAGCAGGCCGGCAGGCCCGTCTGGCAGTTCCTCGCCGAGATGACGCCCGAGGAGCTCGTCTCCCTCGTCGACTTCCGCTATCTCACCGATGCCCTCACCCCCGACGAGGCCCTCGCGATCCTGCGGGCCGCCGAACCGGGCCGGGCCGAGCGCGCCGAGCGACTGCGTGCCGAGGGCTACCCGGCATACACCACCTCGCCCGGCTGGCTGGGATACACCGACGACAAGCTCGTCAGGCTGGCGAAGGAGGCCGTCGCCGACGGCTTCACCCAGATCAAGCTGAAGGTCGGCGGCAATCTCGGCGACGATGTCCGCAGACTCGCCCTGGCCCGCGAGGCTGTCGGGCCGGACGTCCGGATCGCCGTCGACGCCAACCAGCGCTGGGACGTCGCCGACGCGGTGAAGTGGATGACCGCGCTCGCGCCGTACGACCCGCACTGGATCGAGGAGCCGACCAGCCCCGACGACATCCTGGGCCATGCCGCAGTCCGCGCCGGGCAGCCGGTCAAGGTCGCCACCGGCGAACATGTCGCCAACCGGGTCGTGTTCAAACAGCTGCTGCAGGCCGGAGCCGTCGACTTCGTCCAGATCGACGCGGCCCGGGTCGCGGGAGTCAACGAGAACCTGGCGATCCTGCTGCTCGCCGCCAAGTACGGCGTACCGGTCTGCCCGCACGCGGGCGGTGTCGGACTGTGCGAGCTGGTGCAGCACCTCTCGATGTTCGACTATGTGGCGGTCTCCGGCAGTTGGGAGAACCGTGTGATCGAGTACGTCGACCATCTCCACGAACACTTCGCCGACCCCACCGTGATCGAATCCGGCCGATACGCCGCCCCGAGTTCCCCGGGCTTCTCCGCCCGGATGCTCCCCGGATCGATCGCCGCACACCGCTATCCGGAGGGCCCGGTATGGCAGGCCCGCCGCACCACCGAGGAGGATGACCGATGACCGGCACAAGCGACTTCGAGGGCATGAACGCCCTGGTGACGGGAGGCGCCTCCGGCATCGGGGCCGCCGTGGCGACGATGCTGCTGGCGCGCGGTGCGCGTGTGGCCGTACTCGACCGTGAGACCGCAGGCGCCCCCGACGGCACGCTCGCCCTCAAGGCGGACGTCACCGACGACGCGGCCGTGCGCGAGGCGGTCGACCTGGCCGCCGGTGAACTGGGCGGTCTTCACTCCGTCGTGTCCAACGCGGGCATCGGTTCCATCGGCACGGTCGAGGACAACACCGACGACGAGTGGACCCGGGTCCTGGACATCAACGTCCTCGGCATGGTCCGCACCGCCCGGCACGCCCTGCCCCATCTGCGGCTCGCGGCGGCCGACCGCCCCGGTGCCGTCTCGATCACCCAGACCTGCTCGATCGCCGCGACCGCCGGACTGCCGCAGCGCGCCCTGTACAGCGCGAGCAAGGGCGCGGTCCTCTCGCTGACCCTTGCGATGGCCGCCGACCATGTCCGTGAGGGCATCCGGGTCAACTGCGTCAATCCGGGCACCGCGGACACCCCGTGGATCGGGCGGCTGCTGGGCCAGGCCGACGACCCGGCCGCTGAGCGAGACGCGCTGAACGCTCGCCAGCCGCTGGGACGGCTGGTCTCGGCCGACGAGGTGGCCGCCGCGATCGTCTACCTGGCCAGCCCCGCCGCCGCCTCGGTCACCGGCACGGCACTGGCCGTCGACGGTGGAATGCAGGGCCTGCGCCTGCGCCCCGCCGAGAACTGATTAAGGGTGCGCGACCCTCGGGCCTGTCCGGCGGACCAGGGCCGGACAGGCCCGAGCCGCACAAATGGGCCGCCCCCCTGTGCACCATGCACCGCCGCTTTGCCAACAGAGCTCCGAGCCGGTACTCCACAAAGGACGGGACACCAATGAGAGTGCGTACGACGAGTGCGGCAGCCTGCGCCGTACTGCTGGCAGTCACTGCCCTCGCGGGCTGCAACCGCGAGTCCACCGCTGACGGTGCGGGCAGCGGGAAGGTCGGCATCGACCTGCCGCGCAGCGACAGCGACTTCTGGAATTCGTACCAGAACTATGTGGAGAAGGGGGTCAAGGCGGGCGAGGTCAAGGCGCTGCCGCTGACGAACTCGCAGAACGACATCGGCAAGCTGGTCGCCAACGTCCAGACCTTCACGGACCAGGGCGCCAAGGCCGTCGTGATGGCACCCCAGGACACCGGTGCGATAGCCGAGTCGCTCAACACGCTGAACGAGAAGAAGATCCCGGTCATCAGTGTCGACACCCGCCCCGACAAGGGCAACATCTACATGGTGGTGCGGGCCGACAACAAGGCGTACGGGACCAATGCCTGCAAGTACCTCGGCGAGCAGCTGAAGGGCAAGGGCAAGGTCGTCGAGTTCCAGGGCGACCTCGCCTCGATCAACGGCCGCGACCGGTCCGAGGCGTTCAAGTCCTGCATGGACAAGGAATTCCCCGGCATCAAGGTCTTCGAGCTGGCCACCGACTGGAAGGGCGATGTCGCCTCCGCCAAGCTCCAGGCCACCCTGGCCGCCAACCCCGACATCAACGGCATCTACATGCAGGCCGGCGGTGTCTTCCTGCAGCCCACCCTCGCGCTCCTGGAGCAGAAGAAGCTGCTGAAGCCGGCCGGCACGCCGGGCCACATCACGATCATCTCCAACGACGGCATCCCGGAGGAGTTCGACGCCATCAAGGCCGGGAAGATCGATGCGACGATCTCCCAGCCCGCCGACCTGTACGCGAAGTACGCGCTGTACTACGCGAAGGCGGCCCTGGACGGTAAGACCTTCAAGGAAGGCCCCACCGACCACGACTCGAACATCATCAAGATCCCGAACGGCTTCGAGGACCAACTTCCCGCGCCCCTGGTGACCAAGGACAATGTGGACGACCCGAAGCTGTGGGCCAATCAGCTGGAGAAGAAGAGCTAGCCGTGGCTCCTCCCTCTCGTTGCCGAGAGGTCTTCCCTCTCGGCTCCGAGGAACCGAGACGCGGCCGAGCCCTGACTGCTGCCCGGGGGCAGGCCGCCAACATCACTACAGCGCTTCGCTGAGAAGGGGTCTGATGGAAAAGGCACCACCCGCCGTACAGGCGGAAGGCGTTGTCAAACGCTTCGGGCCCACCGTGGCGCTCGACGGGGTCCGGCTCACCGTGCAGCCCGGTGAGTCCCATGCCCTCGTCGGTCGCAACGGTGCGGGCAAGTCGACGCTGGTCAGCGTCCTGACCGGACTCCACAAGGCGGACGCGGGAACGGTCACGTTCGGCGGGGAGCCCGCGCCCGCCTTCGGGGACACCGCGGCCTGGCAGTCGAAGGTCGCCTGCGTCTACCAGAAGTCCATGGTCGTCCCCGACCTGACCGTCGCCGAGAACCTCTTCCTCAACCGTTTCGACGACAACTCCCGCTGGATCAGCTGGGGGAAGCTCCGCAGGCGTGCCGAGCGGCTCCTCGCCGACTACGGGGTCCAGGTCGACCCCAGCACCCGGGCGCGCGATCTCGCCGTCGAGCAGCGGCAGTTCGTCGAGATAGCCCGGGCGCTGTCCTTCGGTGCCCGGCTGATCATCCTGGACGAGCCGACCGCCCAGCTCGATGCCCGCGGCATCGGGCGGCTCTTCGACAAGCTCAGGGAACTGCAGAGCCAGGGAGTGGCGTTCCTCTTCATCTCCCACCATCTGCAGGAGGTGTACGAACTGTGCACGGCGGTCACCGTCTACCGCGACGCCCGCCATGTGCTGAGCGCCCCGGTCGCCGACATCGCCAAGGCGGAACTGGTGGCGGCGATGACCGGAGAGCAGTCCGCCGGCGCCACCGCCTGGCACGCGGGCGGTGACCGTGCGGCGGTACGGGATCAGTCGGCTGCCCCCGTCCTGCGCACCGAAGGGCTCACTCTGGAGGGCCAGTTCGAACCGCTGGACCTGGAGGTCCGCCCCGGCGAGGTGGTCGGCCTCGCCGGCTCCGCGGCCAGCGGCAACACGGCCCTGGGCGAGGCCCTGGCCGGTATGCGAAAGGCGGGCGGCGGCACGGTCTCCGTACACGGAAGGACCGTGCGCACCGGCAGTGTGCCGCACGCGCTGGACGCCGGGATCGGCTACATCCCCGAGGACCGGCACGACCAGGGCCTCGTCCTGGAACGCAGCGTCGCGGAGAACGCCACCCTCACGGTCACCGACCAGCTCGGCCCGTGGGGGACCGTACTGCCCTCCCGCACCAGGGAGTTCGCACGGTCGATGATCGCCTCGCTGGACATCAAGACACAGGGGCCCGAGCAGCCCGTCTCCGGGCTCTCCGGCGGCAACCAGCAGAAGGTGGTCGTCGCCCGTGCGCTGGCCCGCAGGCCGAGCGTGCTGGTGGCCGTGCGGCCCACCGCGGGTGTGGACATCAAGTCCAAGGACTCGCTGCTCGGAGTCGTGCGGCGGGTCGCCGACGAGGGAAACGCCGCAGTGATCATCTCGGACGAGCTGGACGATCTGCGGGTCTGCGACCGAGTGCTCGCCCTGTTCCACGGGCGTGTGGTCGCAACATTCGCAAGCGGGTGGACCGACGGGGAACTCGTCGCCGCCATGGAAGGTGTGGGGGAAAGGGAATGACCGGAACGGTACGGCCTGAGGCGGCCGACGGCATCGACAGCGGGCTGAAGGGCTCCCTGACGGGCGAGAGCCCGCTGGACCGGCTGAAGCTGATCCGGTGGAGCGACTTCTCCCTGGTACCGGTGATTCTGGTGCTGATGGTGATCGGGTTCATCGTCTCGCCGGTGTTCCTGACCTCCGAGAACCTGATCAGCGTCGTCCAGCAGTCCTCCGAGCTGAGCCTGCTGGTCCTGGGCCAGGCACTGATCCTGATCTGCGGACGGATGGACCTGTCACTGGAGTCGACGATCGGCATCGCGCCGGTCGTCGCGATGTGGCTGGTCCTGCCCGCGGAGGGAGGCCGCTTCGCGGGCCTCGGCCTGCTGCCCACCTGGTCGGCGATCCCGCTCTGTCTGCTGGTGGGCCTTGCCATCGGTGCGATCAACGGCTTCCTGATGCTGAAGCTGAGGGTCAACGGCTTCATCGCCACGCTCGGCATGCTCACCATGCTGCGCGGCCTGCACATCGGCATCACCGAGGGCAAGTCCATCACCGACGTCCCGGAGTCCTTCCGCTACCTCGGCAAGAGCGAATGGCTCGGCGCACCGGCCGCCGTCTGGATCTGCCTGGCGCTGTTCGCCGTCGGTGGCGCCGCACTGGCCTGGCTGCGCCATGGACGCTCGCTGTACGCCATCGGCGGCAACCCGGAAGCGGCGCGAGCCGCGGGCATCCGGGTGGACCGGGTCACCTGGATCGTGCTCGCCATCGGCGGTCTGCTGGCGGCCTTCGCGGGCATTCTCTACACCGGCCACTACGGATCGGTCGCGGCGACCCAGGGCAACGGCTGGATCTTCCAGGTGTTCGCCGCCGCGGTCATCGGCGGCATCAGCCTCAAGGGCGGCCGGGGCACCCTGTTCGGCGCGCTGACCGGCGTACTGACGCTCCAGCTGGTGGTCAATGTGATGACCCTCGGCGGTGTCCCGGCGCTCTGGAACCAGTTCCTCAACGGCGCCATCATCATCGTCGCCCTGGTCATCTCCCGCTTCGCGAGCGGTGAGAAGCAGGACTGAACCCGTTCTCGCAGACGCCGGCGGGGCTGATTCCTCAGCCCCGCCGGCGTTCGAGGTGCGGGGCCCGGTGCGGAGCACCGGTCACCCACCCGCCGCGCGCTACAGCGTCGACCGCAGCCACTGCTCGACGCTCGCCACGTGCACCGTCGCCCAGGCCCGCGCAGCCTCCGCATCCCGGTCCCGCAGCGCCGACACGATCGCCCGGTGCTCATGGAGCGTGCGGCTGACCGCGTCCTCCTGCGTCAGACCGCGCCAGACCCGCGCCCGGGTCGTCGGCCCCGACAGCCCGTCGAGCAGCGAGCAGAGCACCGAGTTCCCGGACGACTGCACGATGCCGCGGTGGAACTCCAGATCGCAGGCGACCAGCTCCTCCACCGAGGGCTGCGCACCCAGGGCATCCAACTGTGAGCTCAGTACGTCCAGTTGGGCCTCGCTGATCCGGGTCGCGGCCATCGCCGTCGCGGCCGGTTCCAGAATGCGGCGGACCGCGAGGAATTCGAGCACCGTGTCGTCGCGGTGGAAGTCCACCACGAAGCTCAGCGCCTCCAGCAGCAACTGCGGATCGAGGCTGGTCACGTACGTGCCGTCACCCTGCCGCACATCGAGAATGCGGATCAGCGACAGGGCGCGCACCGCCTCCCTCAGAGAGTTGCGGGAGAGCCCCAGCTCCGCCGCGAGTTCGCTCTCCTTGGGGAGCCGGTCGCCGGGCCTTAGCGCACCCGAGACGATCATTCCCTTGATCTTCTCGATCGCCTCGTCGGTGACAGCCATGACGGTCCTCCTGGATCCGGACTGGAATCAGACATCCGATGTCTCTCTTCATTATGCGGGTCGGAAGAGGCGGATGAACCAGGTCTGCTGCAGGTCGTCCCAGGTGCGCGGCTGCCGCACGGTCGTCGGGGCCGGGCGGGGTCAGTCCCAGAGCGCGGACGGTGCCTCACGCCGTACCACCGGAGCGATGTCCTCGGCGAACCGCCGCAGCGTCTCGATCTGCTCGGGGTGGCTGAGCCCGAAGCCGTCCACGGTGATCGATTGCAGATCGTGTCCGTACACCTCGTGCCAGCCGAGGATCTTGTCGATGATCTGCTGCGGGCTGCCGATCAGCTGGGGCCCGTCCGCGATGGCCTCCTCGATCGTCCGGAACGGCGTGTTGTAGCCGGCCCGGCCCTCCAGATGCGGCCGGGAAGACTGCTTCACCTTCGCCTCGTACAGCTCCTTGTAGCGCTCCACCGCCTGCTGCGAACTGTCGGCGATCAGCAGCCCGCCCGACCCCGCCGCCACATGCGCGCGGGCCGGATCGTGTCCGTACGCCTCGAAGCGCTCCCGGTAGTGATCGATCAGCCGGGCGTACGCCGCACGGGGCTGGATGGCATTGGCGGTGAACAGCGGATCGCCGTGGAGCGCCGCCAGTTCGGGGGAGTTGAGGCTGGTCGCCGAGCCGTGCCAGATGCGCGGCGCTCCGGCATACGGGCGCGGCAGGGTCGTCGTGTTCTTCAGCGCGGGACGGAACTCGCCCTCCCAGTCGACGCCCTCCTCGGTCCACAGCCGCCGCAGCAGCTCGTACTTCTCCTTCTGGAGGTCCCACTGCCGTTCCTCGTCGAGCCCGAAGAGGTCGAAGTGGCCGGCCTCCGCGCCCTTCCCGACGACCAGCTCGATCCGGCCCCTGGACATCTGGTCGAGCGTCGCGAAGTCCTCGGCCACCCGCACCGGATCGAGGATCGCGACGACCGTGACACCGGTCAGGAGCCGGATGGTGGAGGTACGGGCCGCCAGTGCGCCGAGCACCACACTCGGGCTCGACGAGAGGAACGGCCCGGCATGCCGCTCGCCGATCGAGTACGCGTCGAAGCCGAGCCGCTCCGCGACGACTCCGGTCTCGATCACCTCCTCGAACCGCTCGGCGGGGGAGGGGCGTTGACCGTTCAGCGGGTGCGGGGCGTGGCCGATGAGGGACAGTACGGAGAGCTTCATGGTTCAACTGTCCCTGCGTCATATTGCACCTGTATGGCAACCGTGTGGCGCGTTCACCGGGCTGAGGGCTCCCGGACATACGGTCGGGGCGGCCCCCCACCTGGGAGCCGCCCCGACCTACGCGTTCGAGCCCGTCAGCTCCGGTCGCCGAGCATGGACTCGACGCCGGCCCGGATCTCGTTCGTCGCCAGACCCCGGATCGTCAGCGTCGTGCGGCGGCGCAGCACATCGTCCGCCGTCTCGGCCCACTCGTGATCACGTGCGTAGGCGACCTGAGCCCAGATCTCCGGCGCGTCCGGGTGGATGCGCTCGGCCAGCGCCGGGTTCTCGTTCGCCAGCCGTGCGATGTCGAAGGAGAGCGAGCCGTAGTGCGTGGCGAGGTGGCGGGCCGTGTCGGCCGCCATGCGCGGACCGGGCGTACCGCCGTCGACCAGCAGCCGGTGCGCCACCGCGTTCGGGTTGGCGATGCCGGGCAGCGGGAGCTTCTTCGGCAGGTGCGAGATCGGCTCCATGTCCTCCGCGAGAGGGTGCCCGGGGAGCGCGGCCAGCTTGTTCATCACCGTCCGGCCGATGTGGCGGAACGTCGTCCACTTGCCGCCCGCGACCGACAGCATCCCGCCGCGGCCCTCCGTCACGACCGTCTCGCGCTTGGCCTTGGACGTGTCGCCCGGGCCGCCCGGCAGCACTCGCAGGCCCGCGAAGGAGTAGGTGATCAGATCGCGCGACAGCTGCTGGTCCTTGATGGAGAACGCCGCCTCGTCGAGGATCTGCGCGGTGTCCTTCTCGTTGACCGCGACGTCCGCCGGATCGCCCTCGTACTCCTCGTCCGTCGTACCGAGCAGCAGCATGTCCTCCCACGGCAGGGCGAACGTGATGCGGTACTTGTCGATCGGGGTGGCCAGCGCGGCCTTCCAGGGACGCGTGCGCTTGAGCACCAGGTGCGCGCCCTTGGACAGACGTATCGAAGGCGCCGCGTTCGGGTCCTCCATCTTGCGCAGGTGATCGACCCACGGGCCGGTGGCGTTCAGCACGAGGCGGGCATCGACGCCGAACTCCGTGCCGTCCGTACGGTCCTCCAGGTCGGCGCCCGTCACCCGGCCCTTGGTGAACCGCAGCCCGGTCACCGCCGCGTGGTTCAGGACGACCGCACCCGCGTCGACGGCCGCGCGGACCGTCATCAGTGCCATCCGGGCATCGTTCATCTGGTCGTCGCCGTAGACCGCGACGGCCTTCAGATTGTCCGTACGCAGCTCCGGCACATCGCGCTGCGCCTTCGCCGGGCTGATCACATGCCCGACCCCGTCACCGAACGCGGAGAGCGCCGAGTACGCGAACACACCCGCACCGAGCTTGGCCGCGCCGTGCGGGCCGCCCTTGTAGACCGGCAGGTAGAAGGTGAGCGGATTCGCCAGGTGCGGGGCGACCTGACGGGACACAGCGCGCCGCTCGAAATGGTTCTCCGCGACCAGCTTCACCGCGCCGGTCTGCAGGTAGCGCAGACCGCCGTGGAGCAGCTTGGAAGAGGCGGAGGAGGTGGCGCCGGCGAAGTCGCCGGCGTCCACCAGGGCCACCCGCAGCCCGGACTGCGCGGCGTGCCAGGCGGTGGAGATGCCCAGGATGCCGCCACCGATCACCAGGAGGTCGTACGTCGCCTTGGAGAGCTGCTCCCGAGTCTCGGCGCGGCTCGGAAGGGAGCCGGAGGCCGGGTGCGTCCCGAGTGACGGGACGCTCTGCTGGGTGGTCATTGTGATTACTCCTCGACTGTGCTGTCTTCGAGCCAGCCCATGGTCCGTTCCACGGCCTTGAGCCAGCTCTTGTACTCGCGGTCGCGGGTGTCCGCGGCCATGCGGGGTGTCCACTCGGCGGCCCGGCGCCAGTTGGCGCGCAGCGCGTCGGTGTCCGGCCAGAAGCCGACGGCGAGACCGGCGGCGTAGGCGGCGCCGAGGCAGGTGGTCTCGGCGACCATGGGCCGCACCACGGGTGCGTCCAGGAAGTCGGCGAGTGTCTGCATCAGCAAGTTGTTGGAGGTCATACCGCCGTCGACCTTCAGGGCGGAGAGCTCGACACCGGAGTCCTTCGTCATGGCGTCGGTGATCTCGCGTGTCTGCCAGGCAGTGGCCTCCAGGACGGCACGGGCGATGTGCGCCTTGGTGACGTACCTGGTCAGACCGGCGATGACGCCGCGGGCGTCGGAGCGCCAGTACGGGGCGAAGAGACCCGAGAAGGCGGGCACGAAGTACGCACCGCCGTTGTCCTCGACCGAGGAGGCCAGGGTCTCGATCTCGGCCGCGGACTTGATCAGGCCCATCTGGTCACGCATCCACTGCACCAGCGAGCCCGTGACGGCGATGGATCCCTCCAGGGCGTACACCGGCTTCTGGTCGCCGATCCGGTAACCGACCGTCGTCAGCAACCCGTTGTACGAGTTGACGGGCGTCTCACCGGTGTTCATCAGCATGAAGGTGCCGGTGCCGTACGTGGACTTGGCCTCGCCCTTGGAGAAGCAGGTCTGGCCGAAGAGGGCCGCCTGCTGGTCGCCGAGCGCGGAGGCGACCGGGACACCGTCCAGGACGCCGCCCTTGGCGGTGCCGTACACCTCGGCGGAGGAGCGGATCTCGGGCAGCACGGCCGCCGGGATCTCCATGGACGCGAGGATCTTGTCGTCCCACGCCAGGGTGTGCAGGTTCATCAGGAGGGTGCGCGAGGCGTTGGTGACGTCGGTGACATGGACGCCGCCGTCCGTGCCGCCGGTCAGGTTCCAGATGACCCAGGAGTCCATGGTGCCGAAGAGGATGTCGCCGCGCTCGGCGCGCTCGCGCAGCCCCTCGACGTTGTCGAGCAGCCAGCGGACCTTGGGGCCCGCGAAGTACGAGGCGAGCGGCAGACCGGTCTCGCGGCGGAAGCGGTCCTGGCCCACGTTCCGGCCGAGCTCCTTGCAGAGCGCGTCGGTGCGGGTGTCCTGCCAGACCAGGGCGTTGTGGACGGGCTCACCGGTGTTCTTGTCCCAGAGCAGTGTGGTCTCGCGCTGGTTGGTGATGCCGATCGCCTTCACATCGGCGGCGGTGATGCCCGCCTTGACGATGGCGCCGGCGACGACCTCCTGGACGTTCTCCCAGATCTCGGTCGCGTTGTGCTCGACCCAGCCCGGCTTCGGGAAGATCTGTTCGTGCTCCTTCTGGTCGACGGAGACGATCCGGCCGTCCTTGTCGAAGACGATGCAGCGGCTGGAGGTGGTGCCCTGGTCGATGGCCGCGATGAACGGGCCGGTGGTGTGTGCGTCGGTCACGGTGTGCTCCCGGAAGTCTGTGTGGTCTTGAGGGTTACGGCTCTGTGCGCCACGGCTCAGGCGAAGGCGACGTTGTAGAGCCCGCCCGCGATCGCGCCGCCGATGAGCGGTCCGACGACCGGGATCCATGCGTAGCCCCAGTCGGAGCCGCCCTTGTTCGGCAGCGGCAGCAGCGCGTGCACGATACGCGGACCGAGGTCGCGAACCGGGTTGATTGCGTAACCCGTCGGCCCGCCGAGGGAGAGACCGATACCGACGACGACCAGAGCGGTGACCAGTGCGCCGAGCGTGCCCAGGCCGTTGCCCTCGTTGTTGAGGCCCTGGGTGAGGATCGCGAGCACGAGCACGACGGTGGCGATGATTTCGGTGACGAGGTTCTGCACCGCGTGCCGGATCTCGGGGCCGGTGGAGAAGATGCCCAGCACGGGGCCCGCCTTCGGGGCGGCGGCCTTGTCGACCATGCCCTCTTCACCCGACTGGGCTCCCAGGATCTCCGGATCGGTGAGATGCGCCCGGAACTGCCCGTAGTACGTCAGCCAGACCAGCACCGCGCCGATCATCGCGCCGAGCAGTTGGGAGCCGAGGTACAGCGGTACGTCGCTCCACTTGGTGCCGCCCTCGATCGCGAGACCGATCGTGACCGCCGGATTGAGATGCGCGCCGGAAACGCCACCGGCCAGATATGCGCCGGTCAGCACGGCGAAACCCCACCCGAAGGTGATGGCGAGCCAGCCGGCGTTCTGCGCCTTGGAGCGCTTGAGAGTGACGGCGGCACAGACACCGCCGCCGAGCAGGATGAGTACGGCGGTACCTATGGTCTCGCCGATGAAGATGTCGGAGCTGGACACCCGCGACTCCTTTGTCCTTCGTCCAGGGAAGCCGAACCCCGGGTCCCTCCGGTGGTCCGCGCCCTCACGTGAGGGCGTTTTCCGGCCCTTGGCGCTGTCACACCTTAACGCGAAATTCCGTTAGCTGTTCGACAATGCCGACCGGTGAACGGCAATGCTTCCCCCAGGTGAATCAGGCGTCAAGGGTTGTGTGGCCTATAACTCGATCGTTACCGACGAGCCGTCGGTAACGATCAGCGGCCACGGTGGTCAGAAGGGCCGGGCGCCCAGATCCCTGGAGACCGCGCGGGCACAGTCCCGCACTGCGGCGATCAGCTCGGGGCGCAGCTCCCCGTCCGCGCAGACCCGCTCCACCGCGCCGGTCACGGCCACCGCGCCGACCGGCATCCGCCGCCGGTCGTGGATCGGGGCGGCCACCGCGGCGACGCCCTCCCAGGTCTCCTCCACATCGGCTGCCCAGCCGCGGGCCCGGATCAGGTCGAGCATCGTCTCGAACTCCTCCGGATCGGTGACGGTTCGCGGGGTGAAAGACCTCCGCTCGGCCTCCAGGGCCTCGGTGTGCGCCACCGGGTCGTACGCCGAGAGCACCTTGCCCAGAGCCGTGGAGTGCAGTGGCTGCATGGCCCCCACCTCCAGGACCTGCCGGCTGTCGTCGGGCCGGAAGACGTGGTGGACGATGAGGACGCCCTGCTGGTGCAGGACCCCCAGATGGGCGCTCTCGCCGCTGGAGCGGGCCAGGTCGTCCGTCCAGACGAGCGCGCGGGCCCGCAGCTCGTGGACGTCCAGGTAGCTGTTGCCCAGACGCAGCAGCTCGGCGCCCAGCTGATAGCGGCCGGACACCGCGTCCTGCTCGACGAAGCCCTCGTGCTGGAGTGTGCGCAGGATGCCGTGCGCGGTGCCCTTGGCCAGGCCCAGTGAAGAGGCGATGTCGGACAGCCCCAGCCGACGCTCGCCGCCTGCCAGCAGGCGCAGCATCGCCGCCGCCCGCTCCAGCGACTGGATGTTCTTGGCCATCGCGCCGTACTCCTCCACCTTGGTTCGACAATGCTGAACACTATCGGTCGATGTCGACCTGTGCTCGATCCCACAGGAAAACTGCGGCACCACTGTGATTCGGACATCTCCCCGCACAGCATGCCGTCCGTTCCGTGGGACGGAGTGACGGCCCCGGGCGCTGCCCGGCTACGCTGGCCTGGTGCGCCTTCCGCCGAAGACGCAAAGCCGACAGCCGTCGCATCCCAGGGAGTACATCCATGGCCTCGTCGCCGACCCCTTCCGCCGACAGCCGGAACCGAGCCGAAGCCCTCCGCGAGGCACTTGCCACCCGGGTGGTGGTGGCCGACGGTGCCATGGGCACCATGCTCCAGGCGCAGGACCCCACCCTCGAGGACTTCCAGAACCTCGAAGGCTGCAACGAGATCCTGAACGTCACGCGCCCCGACATCGTGCGCTCCGTGCACCAGGAGTACTTCGCCGTCGGCGTGGACTGCGTCGAGACGAACACCTTCGGCGCCAACCTGGCGGCCCTGGGCGAGTACGACATCGCCGAGCGGGTCTTCGAGCTCTCCGAGTCAGGCGCGCGCATCGCCCGCGAGGTCGCCGACGAGTTCACCGCCTCCACCGGACAACAGCGCTGGGTGCTCGGCTCCATGGGCCCGGGCACGAAGCTTCCGACGCTGGGTCACGCCCCGTACACCAAACTCCGCGACGCCTACCAGCAGAACGCCGAGGGCATGATCGCCGGCGGGGCCGACGCCCTCCTGGTCGAGACCACCCAGGATCTCCTGCAGACCAAGGCCTCCGTCATCGGCGCCCGCCGCGCCCTGGAGGCCACCGGTGCCAGTCTTCCGGTGATCTGTTCCGTCACCGTGGAGACGACCGGCACGATGCTGCTCGGCTCCGAGATCGGCGCGGCGCTCACCGCTCTGGAACCGCTCGGCATCGACCTCATCGGCCTGAACTGTGCCACCGGCCCCGCCGAGATGAGCGAGCACCTGCGCTACCTCGCCCGCCACTCGGGCATTCCTCTCTCCTGCATGCCCAACGCCGGCCTCCCCGTGCTCGGCAGGGACGGCGCGCACTACCCGCTGTCCCCGGCCGAGCTGGCCGACGCCCAGGAGACCTTCGTACGCGAGTACGGCCTCTCGCTGGTCGGCGGCTGCTGCGGTACGACCCCGGAGCACCTGCGCCAGGTCGTCGAGCGGGTCCGCGGCGTCGCCGTCACTCCCCGCACCCCGCACCCCGAGCCGGGCGCCGCGTCCCTGTACCAGACCGTCCCGTTCCGCCAGGACACCTCGTACCTCGCGATCGGGGAGCGTACGAACGCCAACGGGTCGAAGAAGTTCCGCGAGGCCATGCTGGAGGCCCGCTGGGACGACTGTGTGGAGATGGCCCGCGAGCAGATCCGCGAGGGCGCCCACATGCTCGACCTCTGCGTCGACTACGTGGGCCGCGACGGTGTGGCGGACATGGAGGAGCTGGCCGGCCGCTTCGCCACCGCCTCCACCCTCCCGATCGTGCTCGACTCCACCGAACTGCCCGTCCTGCGGGCCGGTCTGGAGAAGCTCGGCGGCCGTGCCGTCCTCAACTCCGTCAACTACGAGGACGGCGACGGACCCGAGTCCCGCTTCGCCAAGGTCACCGCGCTGGCAGGCGAGCACGGCGCCGCGCTGATCGCCCTGACCATCGACGAGGAGGGCCAGGCCCGTACCGTCGAGCACAAGGTCGCCGTCGCCGAGCGGCTCATCGAGGACCTGACGGGCAACTGGGGCATCAAGGAGTCGGACATCCTCGTCGACACCCTGACCTTCACCATCTGCACCGGTCAGGAGGAGTCCCGGGGCGACGGCATCGCCACCATCGGGGCCATCCGCGAACTGAAGAAGCGCCACCCCGACGTCCAGACCACGCTGGGCCTGTCCAACATCTCCTTCGGCCTCAACCCGGCCGCCCGCGTCGTGCTGAACTCCGTCTTCCTCGACGAGTGCGTCAAGGCCGGACTCGACTCGGCGATCGTGCACGCCTCCAAGATCCTGCCGATCGCACGCCTCGAGGAGGAGCAGGTCAAGGTCGCGCTCGACCTCATCTACGACCGCCGCGCAGAGGGCTACGACCCCCTCCAGAAGCTCATGGAGCTCTTCGAGGGCGTCAACATGAAGTCCATGAAGGCGGGCAAGGCCGAGGAACTCCTCGCCCTGCCGCTCGACGAGCGCCTCCAGCGCCGCATCATCGACGGTGAGAAGAACGGCCTGGAGACCGACCTCGACGAGGCCCTGCAGACCCGCCCGGCCCTCGACGTCGTCAACGACACGCTGCTCGAAGGCATGAAGGTCGTCGGTGAGCTCTTCGGCTCCGGCCAGATGCAGCTGCCGTTCGTGCTCCAGTCCGCCGAGGTCATGAAGACCGCGGTCGCCTATCTGGAACCGCACATGGAGAAGTCCGACGCCGAGGGCAAGGGGACCATCGTCCTGGCCACGGTCCGCGGCGACGTCCATGACATCGGCAAGAACCTCGTCGACATCATCCTGTCCAACAACGGCTACAACGTCGTGAACCTCGGCATCAAGCAGCCCGTCTCCGCGATCCTGGAGGCCGCCGAGGAGCACCGCGCCGACGTCATCGGCATGTCCGGCCTCCTGGTGAAGTCCACCGTGATCATGAAGGAGAACCTGGAGGAGCTGAACCAGCGCAAGCTGGCCGCCGACTTCCCGGTGATCCTCGGCGGCGCGGCCCTCACCCGGGCCTATGTCGAGCAGGACCTCCACGAGATCTACGAGGGCGAGGTCCGCTACGCCCGCGACGCGTTCGAGGGGCTGCGCCTGATGGACGCCCTCATCGCGGTCAAGCGCGGCGTCCCCGGCGCCACCCTCCCCGAACTCAAGCAGCGCCGCGTCCCCAAGCGAGACACGGCGGTCCTGGAGGTCGACGAGCCCGAGGAGGGCGTCCGCTCCGACGTCGCCGTCGACAACCCGGTCCCCGCACCGCCGTTCTGGGGCACCCGGGTCGTCAAGGGCATCCAGCTCAAGGAGTACGCGTCCTGGCTGGACGAGGGCGCGCTCTTCAAGGGCCAGTGGGGTCTCAAGCAGGCCCGCGCCGGTGACGGACCGACGTACGAGGATCTGGTCGAGACCGAGGGCCGCCCGCACCTGCGCGGCTGGCTCGACAAGCTGCACACGGAGAACCTGCTGGAAGCCGCCGTCGTCTACGGCTACTTCCCCTGCGTCTCCAAGGGCGACGACCTGATCCTGCTCCACGAGGACGGCTCCGAGCGCACCCGCTTCACCTTCCCGCGCCAGCGCCGCGGCCGCCGCCTCTGCCTCGCGGACTTCTTCCGCCCCGAGGAGTCCGGCGAGACGGATGTGATCGGCCTCCAGGTCGTCACCGTCGGCTCGAAGATCGGCGGCGAGACCGCGAAGCTCTTCGAGGCCAACTCCTACCGCGACTACCTGGAGCTGCACGGCCTGTCCGTACAGCTGGCCGAGGCCCTCGCCGAGTACTGGCACGCCCGGGTCCGCTCCGAGCTCGGCTTCGGCGGCGAGGACCCCGCCGATGTCGAGGACATGTTCGCGCTGAAGTACCGCGGTGCGCGCTTCTCGCTCGGCTACGGCGCCTGCCCCGACCTGGAGGACCGGGCGAAGATCGCCGAGCTGCTCCAGCCCGAGCGGATCGGTGTGCATCTCTCGGAGGAGTTCCAGCTGCACCCGGAGCAGTCCACCGACGCGATCATCATCCACCACCCGGAGGCGAAGTACTTCAACGCGCGGTAAGACGCCGTTCAGCGCGCGGTAGCCGGACAAGTCGTACACTGGTCGGTCCAGTGCAGGCCGGTCGCCCTTCCCACGGGAAATGGCGGCCGGCCTTCTCGTCCCTTACGGAAGGTGTGCCGGATGACCAGCACGGTTCCCGCGTCCATGACCCGCACGGCCGAAGGCGCCGCTCTGCAGGCCGTCCTGCTCGACATGGACGGCACGCTCGTCGACACCGAGGGCTTCTGGTGGGACGCCGAGGTGGAGGTCTTCGCCGAGCTCGGACATCAGCTCGACGAGGCCTGGCGGGACGTGGTGGTCGGCGGGCCGATGACCCGCAGCGCCGGCTACCTCATGGATGTCACCGGCGCGGACATCACCCTCGCCGAACTCACCGTGCTGCTCAACGACCGCTTCGAGAGGCGCATCGGCCGCGGGGTGCCGCTGATGCCGGGCGCGGCACGGCTGCTGGCCGAGCTGGCCAGGCACGAGATTCCCACCGCCCTGGTTTCCGCCTCGCACCGGCGGATCATCGACCGGGTGCTGGACTCGGTGGGCGCCCACCACTTCGCCCTCACCGTCGCGGGCGACGAGGTCTCCCGTACCAAACCGCACCCGGAGCCCTATCTCACCGCCGCGTCCGGCTTCGGGGCGGTCCCCGAGCTCTGCGCGGTCATCGAGGACACCGCGACCGGCGTCGCGGCGGCGGAGGCCGCGGGCTGCCGGGTGGTCGCCGTACCGTCCGTCGCGCCGATCGCCCCTGCCTCCGGCCGAGTGGTCGTACGTTCGCTCGAAGAAGTCGATCTCGCATTTCTCCGGGGCCTGATCACGGGATTGCAGTGATCCGCACACCGAGAGTGTTTCTGTGAATAAATCGAAAAACTCTCGGCGTCGGATGGTGCATTTTCTGTCGTACGTAAGTGTGTGCAAGCCGGGCGTACGGCAAAGGGAGGAAAGAGCCCCGGGCGTGAGCTTTATCACCTGAATGACCTTTGAAGGCTTTTCGAGATCCACCGAGATGTCCGTTTTGGTGTGTTGAAATGTCCAAATTAGTGAGGCCCTGTACGAAACCTTCCTGGACGAGGAAACGGCTCGCCGCTAATTCCCATCACCGTCTGATTACGCATCGGGACATCTCCGGTCCGGCATTGCCGACGGCGCCTACTAATGTCGCTTTCTCAATGCACGGATGAGGGAGAGCGTCCAAGATGAACCGCAAGACTCTGGTGCTGCCGGCCGTCGTCGGCCTGCTCGCACCCGCACTCGCCGCCTGCGGCGCGTCGGGCGACGGGGGCGATGGCAAGGCCGCCATCGTTGTCGGCACCACGGACCAGTTCGTCGCCTCCAAGGCCAACCCCGCGCCGCTCGACCCCGCCATCGGCTACGAAGCCGGCGTATGGAACGTGCTCCGGCAGACCGTGCAGACCCTGGTGCACGTGCCGCGCGGCGGGGGCGAGCCGGTGCCCGAAGCCGCGGAGAGCTGCACCTTCACGGACACGCAGAACGAGAGCTACCGCTGCAAGCTGCGCAGTGGTCTGAAGTTCTCCAGTGGCAAGGCCATAACCGCCGATGATGTGAAGTACTCCATCGACCGCGTCATCCGCATCGACGCCGCGAACGGGCCCGCCGCCCTGCTCGACAACATCGACACGGTCGAGACCCAGGGCGATCGGGAGGTCATCTTCCATCTGCGCGCGCCGGACGCCACGTTCCCGTACAAGCTCGCCACCCCGGTCGCCGGGATCGTGCCGCAGAGCAAGTACGCGGCGAAGACCGCGCGTACCGGATTCCAGGTGGACGGCTCCGGCCCGTACATCATGAAGCCGGAAGTCGAGCACAACCAGGTCGTCAAGGTGCTCTTCACCAGGAACCCCCACTACAAGGGGGATCTGAAGGTACGGAACGAGAAGGTCGAGCTCGACGTCTTCCCTGACCCGACGGCCATGGGCAAGGCCCTCGACAACGAGAAGATCGACATGATGACCCGCACCATGTCGCCCGAGCAGTCCCAGCAGATGCTCGAAAAGCCCAGGGACGGCATCAAGCTCACCGAGATGCCCGGCCTCGCCATCCATTTCCTGGGCTTCAACACCAACGACCCGGCTGTGAAGAACAAGGCCGTCCGCCAGGCCATGGCCCAGATCATCGACCGCGGTGAAATCGCGAGCAAGGTGTACGGCACCACGGCCGAGCCGCTGTACTCGCTGATCCCGTCCGGCATCACCGCGCACGCCAACTCGTTCTACAACAAGTACAGCGAACCGAGCCCCACGAAGGCTGCGGCGATCCTGAACGCCGCAGGCGTCGACACCCCGGTGAAGCTCACGCTCCACTACCCGACCGACCGTGTCGGCGCCGGCACCGCCGCCGAGTTCGGAACCCTGAAGAAGCAGCTCAACGACACCGGACTGTTCGACGTCACCGTCCAGGGAACCCCCTGGGCGAAGTACCGCCCGGCACAGCTGCGCGGCGACTACGCCGTCTACGGCATGGGCTGGTTCCCCGACTTCCCGGACCCCGACAACTTCATGGCGCCGTTCCTCGACAAGAACAACTTCCTCAACTCGCCCTACAAGTCGACCCTGGCCCAGAAGACGCTCATTCCGCAGTCCCGCCGCGAGACCGACCGCAGCGCCTCGGCCAAGACCTTCCAGCAGCTCCAGGACACCGTCGCCAACGACGTCCCCGTACTGCCGATCTGGCAGGGCAAGCAGTACGCCGCCTCCCGCGAAGACCTCACCGGCGTCGAGTGGGCGGTCAACTCCTCCGCCGACCTCCAGCTCTGGGAGCTGGGGAAGGGCACCGTCTGAGCACGGACGGCGCCCCGGCCGGGCCCGGCCGGGGCGCCGTCGCGCGCAGGGCCGTTTCCCGGTCCGCGCGCTGGTCCGCTCACTGGGCGCCGGGGCGCACCAGGCCGCTCTCGTACGCGTATACGGCTGCCTGCACCCGGTCGCGCAGGCCGAGCTTGGTCAGCACATGCCCGACGTGCGTCTTGACCGTGGTCTCACTGACGAACAGATCCGCGGCGATCTCCGCATTCGACAGACCGCGCGCCACCAGCTTCAGCACCTCGACCTCACGGTCCGTCAGCGTGTGCAGGGTGTCGGGCACCGGCTCCTCGCCGGACGGCAAATGGTCCGCATACTTGTCGAGCAGCCTGCGGGTGATGCTCGGAGCGAGCATCGCCTCGCCTGCGGCGACCACGCGGATGGCCTGCACCAGCTCATTGGCCGGAGCGTCCTTCAACAGGAAGCCGCTGGCACCGGCGCGTAGCGCCTCCACCACATATTCGTCGAGATCGAACGTGGTCAGCACCAGCACCTTCGCCGGACCGTCACGGCCGGGACCGGTGATCTGACGCGTCGCCTCGACGCCGTCCATCCGCGGCATACGGATGTCCATCAGCACCACATCGGGCTGCAGCGCCCGCACCTGGTCGAGAGCCTGGAGGCCGTCACCGGCCTCGCCCACCACCGCGAGATCCCCCTCCGCCTCCAGAATCATTCGGAAGCCGGTGCGCAGCAGCGGTTGGTCATCGACCAGTAGGACGCGGATAGCCACAGGGTCTCCTTAAGGTCCTTCGAGGGCCACAGGCCGGCCGGCCTCAGCACGGACCGGATCCATTCTGCCCTGCACATCCTGCTCCGACTCCGCCGGGCGTACTGACAACGGATAAACCGGGGGAGTGCCACCGAATTCGGGGCAGACCGACTGGTGGTCGCACCAGCCGCAGAGCTTCGTCGGCCGGGGCCGCCACTCGCCCGTCTCCGTCGCCCGCCGGATCGCGTCCCAGAGCGCCAGCAGCTTCCGCTCGACGCGCTCCAGATCCGCCACCACCGGGTCGTACGTCATGATGTCGCCGCTGCCGAGATAGACGAGCTGGAGCCGACGGGGCACCACACCCTTCAGCCGCCAGATCACCAGAGCGTAGAACTTCATCTGGAAGAGCGCGCCTTCCGCGTACTCCGGGCGCGGTGCCTTCCCCGTCTTGTAGTCGACGATCCGGACCTCGCCCGTCGGCGCCACATCGATACGGTCGATCACCCCGCGCAGATGCAGTCCCGACTCCAGCTCCGTCTCGACGAACAGCTCCCGCTCGGCGGGCTCCAGGCGTGTCGGATCCTCCAGTGAGAACCACCGCTCCACCAGGCTCTCCGCCTCCGAGAGCCAACGCGCCAGCCGCTCGCCCCCGGCATCCTCCGCGAACAGCTCCGACAGCTCCGGCTTCGACTCGAGCAGCCGGTCCCACTGGCCGGGGATCAGCGCCGTGGCCCGGCCGGCCGTGCGCTCCACCGCCGGGTTGTCGAAGAGCCGCTCGAGCACCGCATGCACCAGCGTCCCCCGGGTCGCCGCTTCGCTGGGCTTCTCCGGCAGTTTGTCGATGACCCGGAAGCGGTACAGCAGAGGACACTGCATGAAATCGCTCGCCCGCGACGGCGACAGGGACGAAGGCGGCTGAGGCGGCCGCGGCAGGGAGGTCATGTCGAAGACCCTACGGCCCGCCACTGACAGCCGGCGGCATACCATCGACCACACACCCTCGAACACTGCATGATCGTGCCGTACAGCACCGACCGAAGGGACCTCGTGGACGAGAGCGGCGACAGCGGGCGGCCGCAGCCCGGTGCAGGGGGAACGGACCCCGGCGCCGGCCCCGAGAAGGGCGAACCGCGGCGCCCCGAAGAGCCCGGCGGCGGCCTGCTCATGGGCCGACCCTTCGGCGTGCCCGTGTACGTCGCGCCCAGCTGGTTCATCGTGGCCGCACTGATCACCTGGGTCTTCGGAGGTCAGCTCGAACGGGTGCTGCCCGAACTCGGCGCGGCCCGCTATCTGGTCTCCCTCTTCTTCGCGATCGCCTTCTATGCGTCCGTACTCGTCCACGAGCTCGCCCACACGGTCGTCGCGCTGCGCTACAAGCTGCCGGTGCGCCGCATCCAGCTCCAGTTCTTCGGCGGCGTCTCCGAGATCGAGAAGGAGTCCGAGACCCCCGGCCGCGAATTCGTTCTCGCCTTCGTCGGCCCGCTGCTCTCCCTGGTGCTCGCCGGGCTCTTCTACGTAGGGATGACGTTCGTCGCGCCCGGTACCGTGCCCGGTGTCCTCCTCGCCGGACTGATGATCTCCAACCTCCTGGTGGCCGCCTTCAACCTCCTCCCCGGTCTTCCGCTCGACGGCGGGCGCATGCTCCGCGCCGTCGTCTGGAAGATCACAGGGCGGCCGATGAGCGGCACCGTCGCCGCCGCCTGGGTCGGCCGCGCGCTCGCCGTCGTCACCCTCATCGGCCTCCCGCTGCTCACCCACACCGGCTCCTTCGGGAACAACCCCCGAGACCTCAGCGGCCTGGACACCGTCACCGACGCGCTGCTCGCCGCCATCCTCGCCGCCATCATCTGGACCGGTGCGGGCAACAGCCTGCGCATGGCCCGCCTGCGCGAACACCTCCCCGAACTGCGCGCCCGCACCCTCACCCGGCGCGCCGTTCCGGTGGAGGCCGCCACCCCGCTCTCCGAGGCCCTGCGCCGCGCCAACGAGGCGGGCGCCCGCGCCCTCGTCGTCGTCGACGGACACGGCGAACCCCAGGGCGTCGTCCGAGAGACGGCCATCGTCTCCGTCCCCGAACACCGCCGCCCCTGGGTCGCCGTCAGCAGCCTCGCCCAGGACCTCACCGAGGGCATGAAGATCTCCGCCGAGCTGGCCGGCGAAGCACTCCTGGACAGGCTCAAGGCCAACCCCGCCACCGAATACCTCGTCCTCGAGGAGACCGGCGAGATCTACGGCGTGCTGTCCACCGCCGACGTCGAACGGGCATTTGTCGCCGCCCTGGCCAGGCCCGCCGCCTGACCGCCCGGGCTCGCGGTCGGCGCGCCGGGAATCACCGGTACGCTGGTCACATGTCTGAACCGACCGGTGCCGCCCGCCGACGCGGGCCCTTCAAGGTCGGGGACCAGGTCCAGCTCACCGATCCCAAGGGACGCCACTACACCTTCACGCTCGAAGCCGGAAAGAACTTCCACACCCACAAGGGTTCTTTCCCGCACGACGAGCTGATCGGTGCCCCCGAGGGCAGTGTTGTCCGAACCACGGGAAACGTCGCCTACCTCGCGCTGCGCCCCCTGCTCCCCGACTACGTCCTGTCCATGCCCCGCGGCGCAGCCGTGGTCTACCCCAAGGACGCGGGGCAGATCCTGGCCTTCGCCGACATCTTCCCCGGCGCCCGCGTCGTGGAAGCCGGCGTCGGTTCCGGCTCGCTCTCCACCTTCCTGCTGCGCGCCATCGGCGACCAGGGCATGCTGCACTCCTACGAGCGCCGCGAGGACTTCGCCGAGATCGCCCGGCAGAACGTGGAACGCTACTTCGGCGAACCGCACCCCGCCTGGCAGCTCACCGTCGGCGATCTCCAGGACAACCTCTCGGACACCGACGTCGACCGTGTCATCCTCGACATGCTCGCCCCCTGGGAGTGCCTGGAGGCCGTCTCCAAGGCGCTCGTGCCCGGTGGCATCCTCTGCGCGTACGTCGCGACCACCACCCAGCTCGCGCGGACCGTCGAGTCCATCCGAGAGATCGGCTGCTTCGCCGAACCGCAGCCCTGGGAATCGATGATCCGCAACTGGCACGTCGAGGGCCTGGCCGTCCGCCCGGACCACCGCATGATCGGCCACACCGGCTTCCTCGTCACCGCCCGCCGTCTGGCCGACGGCGTGGAGGCCCCGCTGCGCCGCCGCCGCCCCGCCAAGGGCGCCTACGGCGAGGACTACGACGGTCCCGGCAGCCAGAGCGGCTCCTCCCGCGGCTGAGCCGCACAACGTACCGGCGCCGCCGCCGAGTTCCCGGACCGACCCGGGAACTCGGCGGCGGCGCCCTTTCGTTGCCGTAACGGAAGCTCGTCCGTGCCGACCCCACCGTTCCGCTGCTCTGTGAGGTGTGGCACGATGCTGGCCACCCCCACGCCACCGCGGACGTCCCACCGGCGGCACCACCCACCCAGGCATCCTCGAACCACAGGAACCACAGGAGACATCCCGCGTGCAGCCCTCCGAGCTCCCGGACCTCGCGCACACCGACACCAGGCCGCTGCACTGGCTGGCCACCGCGACAGCCATGGCTGCTGTCGTCGCAACCGCAGGCATGCTCCAGCCGGACCCCACGGCCTCCGCCTCGACCCCCCACCGCACCACCGCGCAGCACGGCACCACATCCGTCACCGCACCCGACCCGGAGCGGGCGACCTTCCCGACGGAATGCGGCGGGCTGGAGAACACCGTGGCCAAACAGGCACCCGGCGACCTCGACGGCGACGGCCGCCCCGAGACCGTCGCCGTGGTCCACTGCGCGGCCGGTTCCGGCACCCCGCCCAGCGGCGTCTACGTCCTCACACAAGGAAGCGGGGCCACACCCCGGGTCGTGGCGACCCTGGTGGACCCCGCCCAGAAGATGAGCGTCGGTGATTTCGCGGTGCGTGACGGCATCATCTCCGCCACCCTGCTCGGCTACTCCTCGGCGGCAGTGCCGCGCTGCTGTCCCGACCAGCAGGAAGAGGTCACCTGGCAGTGGCAGGGCGGCGCATTCGTCCGTGCCGCCCAGGCCGCCCCGAGCAGCGCCTGATCGGTCACTGCGCGTGATCGCTCGCCCGGAACCGCCGGATCAGGCGGCCTCGGGACCGTACACCTCTACCCTGTCCGAAACGCGACGTACATGGATGCAGTCGCCCGGGCACTCCTTGGCCGAATCGACCACATCCTGAAGAAGCGGCAGCGGTACGGGCGTCGTCGCGCCCTTGTCCTGCAGCAGCTCGTCGTCGCCGCTCTTCACATACGCCAGACCGTCGATGTCCAGCTCGAACACCTCGGGTGCGTACTGCACGCAGATGCCGTCTCCCGTGCAGAGGTCCTGGTCGATCCAGACCTCCAGGTCCTGCGTGTCGCTGCCGGTGGGAGCGTCCTGCTGCACGGTCATTTCTCCTGCCGTTTCCTGCGTATCCGAACCAAAAGTAGCCAGCCCTGACGGGTGTTGAACGGTTCGACGATACAACCGGCCGCTTTCCGATGTTGAAGGGTGGGTATTCCCCTGACACGAGGGGGAACGCAAGGGTGAAGATCGGACACGCCTCGCAGTCTTTGTGATCTAGGGGTTTCAATCATCACCCACCCAGGTAGGGTCAGGAAGCGTCCAGCTCCCCTTGGAGGAGGTGAGGACCGTGGCAGCCCACGACGACGACATCAACCGCGGCATCCGGCCCGGGCGGGGGTCCGAAGACCCAGCCGGCCAGGTCGCCTATCTCGAGCAGGAAATCGCCGTCCTGCGACGTAAGCTCGCCGACTCTCCGCGCCATACGAGGATTCTCGAAGAGCGGATCGTCGAGTTGCAGACCAACCTGGCAGGCGTGTCCGCGCAGAATGAGCGGCTCGCCAACACACTCCGCGAGGCCCGCGACCAGATCGTGGCCCTCAAGGAAGAAGTCGACCGGCTCGCACAGCCGCCGGCCGGTTTCGGTGTGTTCTTGCAGGGCAATGAGGACGGCACCTGCGACATCTTCACCGGGGGCCGAAAGCTCCGGGTGAATGTCAGCCCCAGCGTTGAGCTCGACGACCTCCGGCGCGGTCAGGAAGTCATGCTCAACGAAGCGCTCAACGTGGTCGACGCCATGGAATTCGAGCGGGCCGGGGACATCGTCACACTCAAGGAAATCCTCGAGGACGGCGAACGGGCCCTGGTCATCGGGCACACCGACGAGGAACGGGTGGTACGGCTCGCCGAGCCGCTGCTGGACATCACCATCCGCCCCGGCGACGCACTGCTGCTCGAGCCCAGGTCCGGCTACGTCTACGAAGTGGTGCCCAAGAGCGAGGTCGAAGAGCTCGTTCTCGAAGAAGTACCGGACATCGACTACGACAAGATCGGCGGCCTGGGCGACCAGATCGAGCTGATCCGGGACGCGGTCGAGCTCCCCTACCTCCACCCCGACCTCTTCAAGGAACACGAACTGCGGCCACCGAAGGGCATCCTGCTCTACGGCCCGCCCGGCTGCGGCAAGACACTCATTGCCAAGGCAGTGGCCAACTCCCTTGCCAAGAAGGTCGCCGAAGTCACCGGCCAGCCCGCGGGCAAGAGCTACTTCCTCAACATCAAGGGCCCGGAACTCCTCAACAAGTACGTCGGCGAGACCGAGCGGCACATCCGCCTGGTCTTCCAGCGTGCCCGTGAGAAGGCGAGCGAGGGCACCCCCGTCATCGTCTTCTTCGACGAGATGGAGTCCCTCTTCCGCACCCGGGGATCCGGCGTCAGCTCGGACGTGGAGAACACCATCGTCCCCCAGCTGCTCGCCGAGATCGACGGCGTCGAGGGCCTGGAGAACGTCATCGTCATCGGCGCCTCCAACCGCGAGGACATGATCGACCCCGCGATCCTGCGACCCGGCCGCCTCGATGTGAAGATCAAGATCGAGCGCCCCGACGCAGAGGCCGCGAAGGACATCTTCGCGAAGTACCTCACGCCTTCGCTGCCCCTGCACGCGGACGACCTCGCGGAGCACACCGGATCCAAGGAATCCGCTGCGCACGCCATGATCCAGTCGGTCGTCGAGCGGATGTACACCGAGTCCGAGGAGAACCGCTTCCTCGAGGTCACGTACGCCAACGGCGACAAGGAAGTCCTCTACTTCAAGGACTTCAATTCCGGCGCGATGATCCAGAACATCGTCGACCGGGCCAAGAAGATGGCCATCAAGGCCTTCCTCGACCAGGGCCAGAAGGGCCTTCGGGTCTCCCATCTCCTCCAGGCGTGTGTGGACGAGTTCAAGGAGAACGAGGACCTGCCGAACACCACGAACCCGGACGACTGGGCCAGGATCTCCGGCAAGAAGGGCGAGCGGATCGTCTTCATCCGTACGCTGGTCACCGGAAAGCAGGGCGCAGACACCGGTCGGTCCATCGACACGGTGGCGAATACTGGGCAGTACCTGTAGAACGCAGACCGGCTGCGGATGCCCGGCCGGGCATCCGCAGCCGGTTGCTTTCCGGACAGCTCACGCGACACCGCAGCAATGACGTAATTGATCTCCCCACCAGCACAGAGTCGCTCTAGGCTCTTGCGTACCGCCCGGTCGCGCAGTGCGGGGACGGGCACCGCACACGCACCGGACAAGCAGCGGTACTTGAGCGCCGCCCCCTCAAGGGAGCGCCGCCGGGCAAGGAGGGCCGCATGACCGTACGGCGAGTAATGGGCATCGAGACGGAGTACGGGATCTCCGTCCCCGGCCACCCCAACGCCAATGCCATGCTCACCTCATCCCAGATCGTCAACGCCTACGCAGCGGCGATGCACCGGGCGCGCCGCGCCCGCTGGGACTTCGAGGAGGAGAACCCGCTGCGGGACGCGCGAGGCTTCGACCTCGCCCGCGAGACCGCGGACTCCAGCCAGCTCACCGACGAGGACATCGGCCTGGCCAATGTCATCCTCACCAACGGGGCCCGCCTCTACGTCGACCATGCGCACCCCGAATACAGCTCCCCGGAAGTCACCAATCCGCGGGACGCGGTCCTCTGGGACAAGGCCGGCGAACGCATCATGGCCGAAGCGGCCGAACGCGCGGCCCAGCTTCCCGGCGCGCAGCCGATCCACCTCTACAAGAACAACACCGACAACAAGGGCGCCTCGTACGGCACGCACGAGAACTACCTGATGAAGCGGGAGACCCCGTTCTCCGACATCGTGCGCCATCTGACCCCGTTCTTCGTCTCCCGCCAGGTGGTCACCGGAGCGGGACGCGTGGGAATCGGCCAGGACGGGCACGAGCACGGCTTCCAGATCAGTCAGCGCGCCGACTACTTCGAGGTCGAGGTCGGGCTGGAGACCACCCTCAAGCGCCCCATCATCAACACCCGCGACGAACCCCATTCCGATGCCGAGAAGTACCGCCGGCTCCATGTGATCATCGGCGATGCGAACCTCTCGGAGATTTCCACCTATCTCAAGCTCGGCACCACCGCCCTGGTCCTCTCCATGATCGAGGACGGCTTCATCAACGTCGATCTCGCGGTCGACCAGCCGGTGCGTACCCTGCACCATGTCTCCCACGACCCGACGCTGAAGCATCTGATCACGCTGCGTAGTGGGCGTACGCTCACCGCGGTGCAGCTCCAGATGGAGTACTTCGAGCTGGGCCGCAAGTACGTAGAGGAGCGGTACGGGGTGGACGCCGACGAGCAGACCAAGGACGTCCTGATCCGCTGGGAGGACACCCTCAACCGGCTGGAGAACGATCCGATGAGCCTGTCCGGCGAGCTCGACTGGATCGCCAAGCGGGAGCTCATGGAGGGCTACCGCCGCCGGGACAGCCTGGACTGGGACGCGGCGCGCCTGCACCTGGTGGATCTCCAGTACGCCGATGTGAGGGCCGACAAGGGCCTCTACAACCGTCTGGTGGCCCGCGGGAAGGTGAAGCGCCTGCTGGACGAGGACGCGGTCGAGAAGGCCCGTACGAAGCCTCCGGAGGACACCAGGGCCTATTTCCGCGGCCGCTGCCTGGAACAGTACGCGGACGACGTGGCCGCGGCCTCCTGGGACTCGGTCATCTTCGACCTGCCGGGCCATGACTCACTGCAACGCGTACCCACCCTGGAACCGCTCCGCGGCACCCGTAATCACGTCAAGGAGCTCCTGGACCGCTGTCGCACGGCGGAAGAGCTGGTCCAGGTGCTGTCGGGCGGCTGAAAGGGCCGCGATCGGGGAAACATCGGGATGACCCCCGGACGTTGAGACAACTACCGGGCCAATGTCGGACCCCGTAGGTAGGGTCTGATCAAGTGCTTCGAACCGAGCGGGGTGAGCTAAATGGCGACCAAGGACACCGGCGGCGGACAGCAGAAGGCGACGCGCTCCACCGAGGAGGTCGAGGAGCAGGCGCAGGACGCGCAGGCGTCCGAGGACCTCAAGGAGCGCCAGGAGAAGCTGAGCGACGATGTCGACTCGGTTCTGGACGAGATCGATGACGTACTCGAGGAGAACGCAGAGGACTTCGTGCGTTCCTTCGTTCAAAAGGGTGGACAGTAGTTCACACATGTGAACGCGGGGGAGTGGAGAGGTACGCGCGGTACGGGCCGGGTCGGCCCGTACCGCGCGGCCACAAGCGGCACCGCAGGCCGTGCAGCTGCCCCGCAGTCCATGTGGACCACTGCCGCGGGACGGGTAGGGTCCGTGGCGTAAACGCATCAACTGCAATTCGGCCATCGGCACGTTGGGAGACGATCCTGACACCTTGCGCAGGGCCGTCGCATACCTGGAGGGAAACGCGTGGAAGCCAACACTCGTAGCACCGGGCGTCTACCAGCTGCCTTCCTGACGCCGGGATCCTCTTCGTTCATGGATTTCCTGTCCGACCATTCTCCCGACATGCTCCCGGGCAACCGGAACCTGCCGCCTCTGCAGGGGGCCATCGAGGCGCCGCACGGGACGACCATCGTCGCGGCGACGTTCCCCGGCGGTGTGGTCCTGGCCGGCGACCGGCGGGCGACCATGGGGAACATGATCGCGCAGCGCGACATCGAGAAGGTCTTCCCGGCCGACGAGTATTCGGCGGTGGGCATCGCCGGCACGGCCGGACTGGCCGTGGAGATGGTCAAGCTCTTCCAGTTGGAGCTGGAGCACTTCGAGAAGGTCGAGGGCGCCCAGCTCTCCCTGGAGGGCAAGGCGAACCGGCTCTCCACGATGATCCGCAGCAATCTGGCGATGGCCATGCAGGGCCTCGCCGTCGTGCCGCTCTTCGCCGGCTTCGACGTCGACCGCGGAAAGGGCCGGATCTTCTCGTACGACGTCACCGGCGGCCGCTCCGAGGAGCACGGATACGCTGCCACCGGCTCCGGGTCGATCTTCGCCCGTGGCTCGATGAAGAAGCTCTACCGCGAGGATCTGACGGAGCAGCAGGCCCTCACCCTGGTCGTGCAGGCGCTGTACGACGCCGCGGACGACGACTCGGCGACCGGCGGTCCCGATGTGGCCCGGCGGATCTACCCGATCGTCACCGTCATCACCGACGAAGGCTTCCGGAAGCTGGTCGAGGCGGAATCCTCCGAGATCGCCCGCTCGATTCTGGAACGCCGGTTGGAACAGCCCGACGGCCCGCGCGCCGCGCTGCTCTGATCCCCGTTCCGCTGCTTCTTCGATGCTCTTGTCACTGACAGAAAGGGACGGATAACCGGTGTCGACGCCGTTCTATGTCTCACCTCAGCAGGCCATGGCCGACCGGGCGGAATACGCCCGGAAGGGCATCGCCCGTGGTCGCAGCCTTGTTGTGCTGCAGTACGCCGACGGCATTGTGTTCGTCGGCGAGAACCCGTCCCGTGCGCTGCACAAGTTCAGCGAGATCTATGACCGGATCGGTTTCGCCGCCGCCGGCAAGTACAACGAGTACGAGAATCTCCGCATCGGCGGTGTGCGCTACGCGGATCTGCGTGGATACACCTATGACCGTGACGATGTGACAGCCCGTGGGCTGGCCAATGTCTATGCGCAGACGCTGGGCACCATCTTCTCCAGTGCGGCCGAGAAGCCGTACGAGGTGGAGCTGGTGGTCGCCGAGGTCGGCGCCGAGCCGGAGGGCGACCAGATCTACCGGCTGCCGCACGACGGCTCGATCGTCGACGAGCACGGATCGGTCGCGGTCGGCGGGAATGCCGAGCAGATCAGCACCTTCCTGGACCAGCGGCACCGCGACGGCATGACGCTCGCCGAGGCGCTCAAGCTGGCGGTGCAGGCGCTGTCCCGCGATCCCAACGGCAGCGAGCGGGAGATCCCCGCGGAGCGGCTGGAAGTCGCGGTCCTGGACCGTACGAGGCCGCAGCAGCGGAAGTTCAAGCGGATCGTCGGCCGGCAGCTGGCGCGGTTGCTGGAGGCGGACGGCGGCTCCGCACCGACGGATGCCCCCTCCGACATCGAGGACGGCGAGGGGGCTGAGTCCTCCGGGACGGAGTCCCCTGCGAGCACGACGGATGTCACCAAGTCCACCGATTCCGGTGGGGACGTGGAGTCCTCCGAGGAGTAGTCCACGCTGTGCCGGTGCCCCGGTCCGCCCTTCCCGGCGGGCCGGGGCACCGTCATGAGCGCTGACCGTCCGCGGACGGGGGCGCCGAGGAGCCTCGTGCGACCAGGTGCACGGGCAGGCTGCCGGGCTCGGCCGGGCGGCCGTCCAGGACCGCCAGCAGGGCGGCCATGCCGCGTTCACCGACCTGCTCGGCGGGCAGCTGCACGGTGGTGAGCTCCGGTTCGACGGCTGTGGCCAGGGCCAGATCGTCGAAACCGGTGACGGAGAGGTCGTCGGGGACACGGAGCCCCAGCCTGCGGGCAGCCTTGCAGGCGCCCGCGGCGAGGATGTCGTCGTCGCAGACGATGGCGGTGGGCCGGGGGCCGGAGGCGCCGAGTGCGTGCTCCGCTTCTTCGCGGCCTGCCTGTACGTCGAGCGGCGCCGTGACGGTCCGTACGGAGGTGCCGGGCACCGCCCCCAGGGCGTCGTGGAGCGCCCGGGCACGGACCGCGAAGGTCCAGGTGTCGACCGCCGACGCAAGGTGGACGAAGCGGCGGTGGCCCAGCGCGAGCAGATGCTCCGCGACCTGCCGCATGCCGTCGGCGATGTCGAGGTTGACCCGTGCCGCGACGCCGGTGTCCGCCGGGTCGCTGTCGAGCATGACCAGCGGCAGGCCGGCGCCACGCAGCACGTCCAGTGCGCCGGCGGCCATGGAGGAGGCGATCACCCCGTCGAGGGAGGCGCGCGCCGAGGCGAAGGGATCCCTGGCCGGCCCCGTGCCTTCGGGGGACGGGTAGAGGACGACCCCGAAGCCGTGTTCGGCGGCGACCGCGGCGGCGCCGGTGTAGACGCGTGCGAAGAATTCGTTGGTGAGCGCGGGGACGACCAGCAGTGCGGTCCTGGTGCGGCCGAGACGGAGGCTGCGGGCGGCGAGATTGGGCTGGTAGCCGAGTTCGTGCGCGGCGTGCCGTACACGCTCGGCGGTGGCCTCGGAGACCCTGCCTCGCCATTTGTCGCCGAGCACGAGGGAGACGGTGGCCTGCGAGACGCCCGCGGCCCGCGCGACATCGCGGCTGGTGGGCCGGGCCGGGGCCGGCTGTGACTGTGGTGCGCTGGTCACTGGGGCCTCCGGGCCGGTCGGGGGCAGGCGCCGTGAGGTGGACCTGCGGACTGGGCACATGGTACGTATGAACCTCGACGTTATACGTAAAACCTCAGGGTGCGGAGAGTGCCCGAGGGAGAGGGGCGGGACATGGCCGCGGGATTTCTGGACATCCTCCGGGCGCGGCACGCCGCCCGGCTGCTGGCAGGGACCCTGGTGGGGCGGCTCCCGAGCGGTACCGCCCATATCGCGATCGTGCTGTTCACCCGGGCCGAGGGCGGCAGCTACACCCTCGCCGGCGCGCTCGCGGCCGTGTACGGGCTGTCCACCGCGGTCGGACAGCCGCTGCTGGGCCGCGCCGTGGACCTGTACGGCCAGCCGCGGGTCCAGCTCCCGGCCTCCGTGGTGTCGGCGCTGGGCATGGCCCTGCTGGCACTGGTGGGCCTGGGGTCACTGCCGCTGGCCTACGGAGCGGTGATGGTGGCCGGCGTGTTCACCCCGCCGCTGGAGGGCGGTCTGCGGGCCCTGTGGCCGAGCGTCCTGGGCGGCGAGGACCGGGTGCACCGGGCGTACGCGATGGACGCCGTCGCCCAGGAGGTCATGTTCACCGTGGGCCCGCTGCTGGTGACGCTGCTCGTCTCCCTCTGGTCGCCCGCCGCCGCCCTGCTCGTCATCAACGCGATAGGTGTCCTGGGGGCGCTCTCCGTCGTCCTCTCCGAGCCCTCCCGAGCCTGGCGTTCCGCGCCCCGCGAGGCGCACTGGCTGGGCGCGCTGCGCTCGCCGGGACTGCTGGCGCTGCTCGGCTCGTTCTTCTTCGTGGGGCTCGCGCTCGGTTCGATCACAGTGGCCGGGGTGGCGTACGCCGACGACCACGGCCGGGAGTCGGTGTACGGCTGGCTGATGGCCGCGCTCGGGCTGGGTGCGCTGGTCGGTGGCGCGGTGTACGGGGCACGGCAGTGGGCCGGGGCTCCGGAGCGCCGGCTGCGCGTCATCGTCGCGCTGCTGGCGCTGGGCTATCTGCCGCTGATGCTGACCCCGGGGGTGGTCGCCATGACCGCTCTGGCAGCAGTGGCCGGAGTCTTTCTGGCGCCCGCGATCGCGTGCTCGTTCATCGTCGTCGACCGGCATGCTCCGCAGGGCACGGTGACCGAGGCGTTCTCCTGGCTGGTGACGACGTTCGGAGTGGGCGCGGCGGCGGGAACGGCCGTGGCAGGTCCGGCCGTCGAACTGGGCGGCACGACGTGGAGCTTCGCCGTCGCGGGGGCCGGCGGGGTGGCGGCGCTGCTGGTCCTGCTTGCCACGGGAGGGGTCCTCGCAGTTCCCGGGCGTACGGCCGTTGCTGTACAAGGATCGGAAAATGATCGAAACGGTGCTGTCGAACCCGGTTTCAGCTCAGGCCATCAGGCGTAATGTTCAGTCATGGACCGCCGCATTTTCGGGCTGGAGAACGAGTACGGCGTCACGTGCACGTTCAGGGGACAGCGCCGACTGTCTCCTGATGAAGTGGCGCGCTACCTCTTCCGCCGTGTTGTGTCATGGGGCCGCAGCAGCAATGTCTTTCTGCGGAACGGCGCCCGCCTCTACCTCGACGTGGGATCGCATCCGGAATATGCAACCCCCGAATGCGACAACCTGACCGAGCTGGTCACCCACGACAAGGCCGGTGAGCGCATTCTCGAAGGCCTGCTCGTCGACGCCGAACGCCGCCTGCACGAGGAGGGAATCGCGGGCGACGTCTATCTCTTCAAGAACAACACCGACTCGGCGGGAAACTCCTACGGGTGTCATGAGAACTATCTCGTGGCGCGGCACGGAGAATTCTCCCGGCTCGCGGACATCCTCATTCCCTTCCTCGTCACGAGGCAACTGATCTGCGGCGCGGGCAAGGTGCTGCAGACACCGCGAGGTGCCGTCTACTGCGTCAGCCAGCGTGCCGAGCACATCTGGGAGGGCGTCAGCTCCGCCACGACGCGCTCCCGCCCGATCATCAACACGCGTGACGAGCCGCATGCGGACGCGGAGCGGTACCGCCGCCTCCACGTCATCGTCGGTGACTCCAACATGTCCGAGACGACCATGCTGCTCAAGGTGGGCGCGACCGATCTGGTGCTCCGCATGATCGAGGCGGGCACCGTGATGCGGGATCTGACGCTGGAGAACCCGATCCGGGCGATCCGCGAGGTCAGTCACGACACCACGGGGCAGCGCAAGGTGCGCCTGGCCAGTGGCCGCGAGGCGTCCGCCATCGAGGTGCAGCGCGAGTACTACGAGAAGGCCGTCGACTTTGTCGACCGCCGTGGCATCCGCACCGGAACCGTCGCTCAGGTCCTGGAGCTGTGGGGCCGTACCCTCGACGCGGTCGAGGCCGAGGACCTCGACCGGATCGAGACCGAGATCGACTGGGTGATGAAGTACAAGCTCATCGAGCGGTACCGGGCCAAGCACAACATGACCATGTCGCATCCGCGGGTCGCCCAGATAGACCTCGCGTACCACGACATCCACCGCCGCCGCGGCCTGTACTACCTGCTGGAGCGCAAGGGACAGGCCGCCCGTGTCTGCAACGACCTGAAGATCTTCGAGGGCAAGTCCGTGCCCCCGCAGACGACCAGGGCGCGGCTGCGAGGTGACTTCATCCGCAGGGCCCAGGAGCAGCGGCGGGACTTCACCGTCGACTGGGTCCATCTCAAGCTCAACGACCAGGCGCAGCGCACGGTGTTGTGCAAGGACCCGTTCCGTTCGGTGGACGACCGAGTGGAGAAGCTGATCGCGGGTATGTGAGCCGGCAACAGGACAACTTCGGCTCCCGACGCGACGCGGGCCCCGTACGTTCCTCGTACGGGGCCCTGCGTACGCCCTAGAGTGTCGAGGACCAAACCAACTGTGCCGTCTGAGATCTGAGGAACAAGTGCGCCGACTTGCCGGCCTTCTCGTCGTCCCCCTGTTGCTGCTGACAGCGGCCTGCGGTGACGAAAAGGGCTCCGCTTCCGCTTCCGCTTCCGCCGTGTCCGAGGACGGGTTCCCCGCGATCACCGCGGGAGCGAAATTCGGCGAGAAGCCCACCCTGTCCAAGGGCACGGGGAAACCGCCCAAGGAGCTGAAGACCAGGGTCGTCAGCCAGGGTGACGGCGCCACGCTCAAGAACGGCGATGCGATCCAGGTCAACTACCTCGGGCAGCCCTGGGACTCCGACAAGCCGTTCGACAACAGCTTCGACCGCAAGCAGCCGCTCGATCTGACCCTCGGCGCCGGCATGGTCATCCAGGGCTGGGACAAGGGCCTCGTCGGCCAGAAGGTCGGCAGCCGGGTCGAGCTGGTCATTCCGCCGGATCTCGGTTACGGAGCGCAGGGCCAGGGCGACATCAAGCCGAACGCCACGCTCGTCTTCGTCGTCGACATTCTGAAGTCGACGCAGATCCCGACGTCAGCCAAGGGCACCGCGGTCGCCCAGGACAATATCGACCTGCCCAAGGTCGGCACCAACACCGACGGCAAGGCCCCCAAGGTCACCATCCCCACCAAGACCGACCCGCCGAAGAAGCTCGTCTCCAATTACATCCTGGAGTCCAAGGGCGACGTCGTGAAGGACACCGACAGCGTCATCGTGAACTACGTCGGTCTGCTGTGGAAGGACGGCAAGACGTTCGACAGCACCTACACGGCGGGCAAGACGCAGACCTTCCCACTGGCCCAGGTCACCCTGAAGGGGCTCAAGAACGGTCTGGTCGGCAAGAAGATCGGCAGCCGTGTGCTCCTTGTCATCCCGCCGGACCAGGGGTTCGGTGACAAGGCGCAGCAGACCATCCCCGCGAAGTCCACGCTGGTGTTCGCCGTGGACATCCTGGCAAAGATGTAAGACTGTCCCGGTTGCCCAGTTCATCATTAAGAGGAGCAAGTCAGTGAGCATCGAGAAGCCCGAGATCGACTTCCCGGGTGGCGAGCCGCCGGCCGACCTGGAAATCAAGGACATCTGGGAAGGCGACGGCGCGGTGGCCGAGGCGGGCGCCACCGTCTCCGTCCACTACGTGGGCGTGGCCTTCTCCACCGGCGAGGAGTTCGACGCCTCCTGGAACCGCGGCACTCCGCTGCAGTTCCAGCTCGGTGCCGGCCAGGTCATCTCCGGCTGGGACAAGGGCGTGCAGGGCATGAAGGTCGGCGGCCGTCGTCAGCTGACCATCCCCGCGCACCTCGCGTACGGCGACCGCGGCGCCGGTGGCGGCCGTATCGCCCCCGGCGAGACGCTGATCTTCGTCTGCGACCTGGTCGCCGTCTGATCCGCATCCGTGCGATACGAGGGCCCGTGCCTGGGGGCACGGGCCCTCGCTTTTGTCCGGACCGCGCGTAGCGGTACGGTCGACGGTCGTAGAGCAAAACAGAAAGGGCGTCGATGGCGATTGCCAAGGCCGAGCGGCTGATGAACCTGGCCCTGTGTCTGCTGGGGACCCGGCGCCCGCTGAGCAAGCGCGAACTGCGCAGCTCCATCGAGGCCTACCTGGAAGCGGGTTCCGACGACGCCTTCAACCGGATGTTCGAGCGTGACAAGGACGATCTGCGCGAGCTCGGTCTGATCATCGAGACCGTGGAGAACCTGGACGGCGACACGGGATATCTCGCCCGCCGCGACAGCAACCGGCTGCCCCCGATCACGCTGGACGCCGAGGAGGCCGCCGCACTCGGACTGGCCGCCAAGGTCTGGCAGCAGGCGCGGCTGGCCGGCGCCGCCAGCGGAGCGCTGCAGAAGCTGCGGGCCGCGGGCATGCCGGAGGCCGAGGACGCGTACGAGGTGCACAGCGCCCTCGAACCCCGTATCCCCGTTCATGAGGCCGCGTTCGAGCCGTTGATGCTGGCCTGCCGGGACCGCCGCCCGGTGACCTTCGACTACCGCAAGGCCAACGCCGCCCGGCCCGAGCAGCGCCAGGTCGAGCCGTGGACGCTGGAGTGCTGGCGCGGCCACTGGTATCTGGCCGGCTGGGACCGGGACCGCGGCGCCGAGCGGGTGTTCCGGCTCTCCCGGATCACCGGCCGGGTCCGCTCCCGGGCCGGGGCCTTCACCGTCGAGGTGCCCGACGTCGTGACCGTCCGCGAGACCGTCGAGAGCTGGGCGGGGGAGACGGCGACCCGGACCGCGCGGATCAGGCTGCGGGCCGGTGCCGGATACCCGCTGCGCTCGCGCGCCATATCGGTCCGGGAACTCGGCGACGGGTGGGACGAGTTGGAGATTCCGTACGGACACGGCCTGGACGCCTGGCTCGTCGAGTTCGGTCCGGACGTCGTCGTAAAGGAACCCGCCGACCTGCGGGCCGATGTGGTGGACCGGCTGCGCGCCGTGGCCAAGGACTGAGGGGGACCGATACATGGCCACGAACGCGATCGACCAGACCCGCCGGATGCTCTCCCTGGTGACGTATCTGCGTGAGCGCCCCGGCGCCCACGTCCAGGACGTCGCCCGCGCCTTCGGGATCACCGAGGACGAGCTGATCTCCGACCTCGACGTGCTGCCCATGTGCGGTACGAGCTTCCGCGGCGGGGATCTCCTGGACATCGACACCGACGGCGACCGGATCTGGTGGCACAACCCCGACGATGTCGCGGAACCGCTGCGGCTCGCGGCCGACGAGGCGACGGCGCTCCTGGTAGCCGCCCGCGCCGTGGCCACGCTGCCGGGGCTGCGCGAGAGTGACCGGCAGGCGCTGCTGCGGGCCACCGCGAAGCTGGAGACCGCGGCCGGTGAGGTGGGGGCGGCGAGCTCGCGGCTTTCGGTCACCTTCGAGTCCGAGGGCGGTGTCTTCGCCGATGTCGACCGGGCGATCTCCGAGCGGCGCCGGCTCTGGCTGCGCTACTACTCGCCCGCGCGCGATGAGCTCACCGAACGCGAGGTGGACCCGATCCGGCTGTTCGCCGTGGGGCATACGTACATGGAGGCCTGGTGCAGGTCCTCCGAGGACCGGCGGACGTTCCGGCTCGACCGGGTCGCCGAGATCCGGCTGCTCGACGAGCCGGCCGCGCCGCCCGAGCTCGAACTGCGGGATCTGTCCGAAGGGCTCGTCCAGCCGGCGGCCGAGGACCCGGAGGTCGTGGTCGAGGTGGGCCCCGGCGGCCGGTGGGTCGCCGAGTACTACCCGCACGACTGCGCACAGGAGCTGCCGGACGGCGGGCTGCGGATCACCCTGCGCACCCCCGATCCGGCCTCGCTGCGCAGGCTCGCGCTGCGACTGGGCCGGGAAGGCCGCATCGTCTCCCCGCCGGAGCTCGCGCAGAGCGCACAACAGGCGGCCCGTGCGGCGCTCGCTGCCTATGACGGACCGGCCTGAGCGGATACCTGAGGGAGATATGCGCAATATGTCTGTGGTGTCAGGTGTTCCGACCGTGGTGGTGCCCGAATCCGTACGGTTCAAGGCCGCCTGCCCGGACTGCCGCGAGCGGTTCGAGCTGGCGGCGGGCGCCATCCGCCTCGCCGTGGGTGCCAGCCGCCGGACGACGTTCTACTCCTTCACCTGCCCGGAGTGCGGCGCGGCCGTCCGTAAACCCGCCGGGGAACGGATAGTTGAGCTCCTCACCGGCGGCGGGGTGCGGACGCTGCGCCTCCACACCAGCCTTTAGAACTTCGGACACCTAGACACATTGAGGCTCTGCGCATGTTCTGGCCCATGCTCGCCATCGCCCTGGGGTTTCTCGGGATCGCCGTTCTCGGCGTGCTGGCCGTCAAGGTCTTCATCGAGGCCCAGCGTCTGGGGCGTCAGGTGACCCGAACGACCCAGCGCATCAACCGGGCGGCGGAGGACCTGGAGCGGGCCGCGACGGATCTTGCTGCCACGGGTGAAGCGTTGCGCTAGATGTACCGCTCCACGATCGTGTGAGCCCGTGAGCAGGGGCGATGGATCGGGGAGGGCGCGGCCTCCAGTTTCTCGGGTTCGGGGGGGTACGCTGCTGACGTCGGCCCAGGCGGGGAGGTGCGGGCCGCAAGCGGGAGTATGCACGGGCATTGCCTTGCGTTTACCCCTACGGGTTACGATCGCTGCCAGCGCACAGGTCGGACGTGTGTCCGGCCGAATGGGTAGCGAGCCCGCCCTCCAGTCGCCTCAGTGAGAAGGAAGTCGCACATGATCGGCAATCTGAAGCCCCTCGAGATCGTTCTGATCATCGCTGTCATCCTGCTGCTCTTCGGTGCCAAGAAGCTTCCCGACATGGCGCGTTCACTCGGCAAGTCGGCCCGCATCCTCAAGAGCGAGGCCAAGGCCATGAAGAAGGACGACGCGGAGCCTGCGGCGCCGACCACGGAGACGGCCGCGGACACCGCACCGCAGGCAGCGCCCGCTCGTACCATTCAGGCCGCTCCGGGAGACGTCAGCAGTGCCCGTCCGGTCAGCGAGGCCAAGCCCACCACCCAGAGCTGACAGCTGATCCGCTCCACCGACAGCTGCCGCACGAGACGAGGGAAGTGGGTTGCTCAAGTCTGCCCGCAAGCAGGAGAAGGACGACGAGGGGCGGATGCCTCTCCTCGATCACCTGCGTGAGCTGCGTGATCGACTGCTGAAGTCGGTCCTGGCCATCGTGATCACCGTGATCGCGGCAGCGTTCTTCCAGAAGGAAATCTTCGAGTTCCTGATGAAGCCGATCCTGGATTCGGTCGGCTGCAAGAACGGCACCGTGACCATGATCAATGGTCGTCCGTGCGCGGAGATGACCACCAACGGTTTGCTCTCACCCTTTACCATCGCGTTGAAGGTGTCCCTGATGACGGGTGTGTTGGTGGCCACTCCCGTCTGGCTCTACCAGCTGTGGGCATTTGTGGCCCCGGGCCTGCACAAGCAGGAGAAGCGCTACGCGGTGGCCTTTGTCGCGGCCGGGGTGCCGCTCTTCCTGGCCGGCGCCTACCTGGCGTACGAGATCCTGCCGCAGACTGCCCAGATCATGCTCGGCTTCACGCCCGACAACGTGAAGAACCTGCTGCCCCTTGACGACTTTCTCGACTTGATTACCCGCATGGTGATCGTCTTCGGGCTGGCCTTCGAGCTGCCGCTGCTGCTGGTCCTGCTCAATATGACCGGGGTCCTGTCCGGCGTCCGCATGCTGCGCTGGTGGCGCGGGATGATCGTCGGGCTCACTGCGTTCGCGGCCATCGCGACACCCGGCGGCGATCCCATCTCGATGCTTCTGCTCGCGGGCCCGCTCGCGGTGCTGTACTTCATCGCGGTCGGTTTCTCCCTCCTCAACGACAAGCGCAGGAAGCGTTCCAATCCCGATGCCGGCCTTGACGACGACGAGGCGTCGGAGCTGGACCTCACCCCCGAGGGCATCGGTGAGATCGAACCGGTCTCGTCCAGCCGCTCGCTGCCCACCCAGGCGAGCTCGGACCGTGACCGGGGCAATGGTTACGACGACATCACCTGACCTTGTAAGGTCCCCCGGGTGACCAGCGAGATCACTCTTTTCGTCAATCCCACCGCAGGACGCGGCCGGGGCGCGCATGCCGCGCAGCCGGCCGCTTCCGCGTTGCGGGACGCCGGATTCTCCGTACGCACGGTTCTCGGCGTGGACGCCGACGACGCTTTGCGGCGGGCCCGTGAGGCCGTCGCGGGCGGGACCGGTGCGCTGATAGCGGTGGGCGGGGACGGCATGATGTCCCTCGCCCTGCAGGCCGTCGCGGGAACGATGACCCCGCTCGGGGTCGTCGCGGTCGGCACCGGGAACGACTTCGCCCGCGCGCTCGGGATGCCGATACGGGATCCGGCCGTCGCCGGACGGCTGGCCGCCGAGGCGCTCAAGGGCGGTACCGTCCGCGAGATCGACCTCGGACGGGTCGGTGAGCGGTGGTTCGGGTCCGTGCTCGCCTCCGGCTTCGACTCCCGGGTCAACGACCGCGGCAACCGGATGCGCTGGGTCGGTGGACGGTTCAAGTACGACCTCGCGATCCTCGCCGAACTCGCCGCGTTCAAGCCCATCCCGTACCGCATCAGGCTGGACGGCGGACCGGTCCGGGAGATCGAGGCGACGCTCATCGCCGTCGGCAACGGATCGACGTACGGCGGAGGCATGCGGATCTGCGCGGACGCCGTCATGGACGACGGGCTCTTCGACGTGACCGTCGTCGGGGACTGCAGCCGCACCACCCTGCTGAAGGTCTTCCCCCGCGTCTACAAGGGAACGCACCTCAGCCACCCCAAGGTCACCGTGCACAGGGTTTCCTCGATCGAGCTGGCCGCAGCCGGTGTCACCGCGTACGCGGACGGGGAACAGCTCGGAGCGCTGCCGCTCACCGCGACCTGTGTACCGGGTGCGGTGAGAGTGCTCGCGCCCGGTTCTCCCACGGGGATTTAAAGATCGCGTCACTGTCAGAGGTGGCGGGTAGGCTCGTAAGCAAGATGACAGAGGACCTCTCACCAGCTGAGCGATACCAGGCTTCTCGGATCCGTGCCGCCGAGCTGGCCACCGCACTCGCGCCCTTCCGCGAGATGTACGAGTTCGATCTGGACCCCTACCAGATCGAGGCCTGCAAGGCACTGGAGGCCGGCAAGGGAGTGCTCGTCGCAGCCCCGACCGGCTCGGGCAAGACCATCGTCGGCGAGTTCGCCGTTCACCTCGCCCTCGAACAGGGCCGCAAGTGCTTCTACACCACCCCGATCAAGGCTCTGTCCAACCAGAAGTTCACCGATCTGGTCAAGCGTTATGGACCGGACAAGGTCGGCCTGCTGACCGGTGACAACAGCGTCAACGGCGATGCCCCGGTGGTCGTCATGACCACCGAAGTGCTGCGGAACATGCTGTACGCGGGCTCGCAGGCGCTGCGCGGCCTCGGCTATGTGGTGATGGACGAGGTGCATTACCTCTCCGACCGCTTCCGGGGCGCCGTCTGGGAAGAAGTGATCATTCACCTCCCGGACTCCGTGACCCTGGTGTCGCTGTCGGCGACCGTGTCCAATGCCGAGGAGTTCGGTGACTGGCTGGACACCGTCCGCGGCGACACCCAGGTCATCGTCTCCGAGCACCGCCCCGTGCCGCTCTGGCAGCACGTGCTGGCAGGCCGCCGGATGTACGACCTCTTCGAGGAGGAGACCGATCACGGCGGCCGCGGCGCCGGACGCCGCGAGGTCAACCCCGATCTGGTCCGGCTCGTCCGGATGGAGAACCAGCGGGCGTACAACCCGCGTGAACGCCGCCGCGGCAAGATGATCCGCGAGGCGGACCGTGAGCGCGAGCGGCGTCAGCGCAGCCGGATCTGGACCCCGGCCAGGCCCGAGGTCATCGACCGGCTGGACGCTGAAGGGCTGCTCCCTGCCATCACGTTCATCTTCAGCCGGGCAGGCTGCGAGGCCGCCGTACAGCAGTGTCTGCACGCCGGACTGCGGCTCAACGACGAGGGCAAGCGCCGCCTGGTCCGCGAGATCGTCGAGGAGCGGACCTCATCCATTCCCGGCGAGGACCTCCATGTCCTGGGCTACTACGAGTGGCTCGAAGGGCTGGAGCGAGGCATCGCCGCGCACCACGCCGGCATGCTGCCCACGTTCAAGGAAGTTGTCGAGGAGCTGTTCGTCCGAGGGCTCGTCAAGGCCGTCTTCGCGACGGAGACCCTCGCCCTCGGCATCAACATGCCCGCACGCTCGGTCGTGCTGGAGAAGCTCGTCAAGTGGAACGGCGAACAGCACGCCGACATCACACCGGGCGAGTACACCCAGCTGACCGGGCGGGCCGGACGGCGTGGGATCGACGTCGAAGGCCATGCGGTGGTGCTGTGGCAGCGCGGCATGGACCCGGGCGCGCTGGCCGGACTCGCGGGTACGCGTACGTATCCGCTGCGGTCCAGCTTCAGGCCCTCGTACAACATGGCCGTGAACCTGGTGCAGCAGTTCGGGCGGCACCGCTCGCGCGAGCTGCTGGAGACCTCCTTCGCGCAGTTCCAGGCAGACCGGTCGGTGGTCGGGATCTCCCGGCAGGTCCAGCGGAACGAAGAGGGACTGGAGGGCTACCGGGAGGGCATGACCTGCCACCTCGGTGACTTCGAGGAGTACGCGCGACTGCGCCGCGAACTCAAGGACCGGGAGACGGAGCTCGCCAAGCAGGGCGCGTCGCAGCGGCGGGCCGCGGCTGCGGCGTCCCTGGAGAAGCTCAAGCCCGGCGATGTCATCCATGTCCCCACCGGCAAGTTCGCCGGACTTGCACTGGTCCTCGACCCGGGGCTGCCCGCCGGACGGACCAATGGGCACGGGCACCGCGGGCTCGAATACCACGACGGGCCACGGCCGTTGGTGCTGACCGCCGAGCGGCAGGTGAAGAGGCTCGCCGCGATCGACTTCCCCGTGCCAGTGGAGGCCGTGGAGCGGATGCGGGTGCCGAAGTCGTTCAACCCGCGCTCGCCGCAGTCGCGCCGCGATCTGGCCTCCGCGCTGCGGACCAAGGCCGGGCACATAGTGCCGGAGCGGCACCGCAAGGGGCGGTCCGCCGCGGTCGACGACCGGGAGATCGCCCGCTACCGGGCGGAGTTGCGCGCGCACCCCTGTCACGGGTGCGACGAGCGTGAGGACCATGCGCGATGGGCCGAGCGGTATCACCGCCTGCAGCGCGACACCAGGCAGCTGGAGCGGCGCATCGAGGGGCGGACGAACACGATCGCCCGCACCTTCGACCGGATCGTCGCACTGCTCACCGAGCTCGACTATCTGCGGGGCAATGAGGTCACCGAACACGGGCGGCGGCTTGCGCGGCTCTACGGCGAGCTGGATCTGCTGGCGAGCGAATGCCTGCGGGCCGGGGTGTGGGAGGGCCTGAACCCTGCCGAACTTGCGGCGTGCGTCTCGGCGTTGGTGTACGAGGCGCGGCAGGCCGATGACGCGGTGGCGCCGAAACTGCCGTCGGGGCCCGCGAAGACCGCGATGGGCGAGATGGTCCGGATCTGGGGTCGGCTCGACGCCCTGGAGGAGGAATTCAAGATCAACCAGGCGGAGGGGGTCGGGCAGCGTGAACCCGACCTGGGGTTTGCCTGGGCGGTCTACATGTGGGCGTCGGGGCGGACGCTGGACGAGGTGCTGCGCGAGGCGGAGATGCCGGCGGGGGACTTCGTGCGGTGGTGCAAGCAGGTGATCGATGTGCTGGGGCAGATTGCGGCTGCGGCTCCGCGGGACGGCAGCTCTGTGGCGCGGAGTGCGCGTAAGGCGGTGGAGGCGGTGTTGCGGGGGGTTGTGGCTTACAGCTCTGTGGGGTGAGGTTTGCGGGGGTGCGGGGGTGCGGGGGTGCGGAGTGGTGCGCCTGCGGCGGGCATGTCCCCTACCCGCCCCTTCCCGGAACGGGGCTCTGCCCCGGACCCCGGTCCTCAAACGCCGGACGGACTGGAAGGGTGCCGGATGGGGTGGAGAAGTGCCGGGCCGGCAGGAATGGGGCCTGGGCGGGCTGGAAGGGTGCCGGGCAGGCCGGATTTGTCGGCCCGCCCGGCACCTCTTGGTGTTACGGGGTTGTGCGGGCCGCGTCCCGCTTGGCCACTTCCTCGCGGACTATCGGGATGACGTGCCTTCCGAAGTCGATCGCGTCGTCCAGCAGGTCGTAGCCGCGGGCGGACAGGATTTCCACACCCAGGTCGTAGTAGTCCAGCAGCGCCTGCGCCACCGTCTCCGGTGTTCCTACCAAGGCCGTCGAATTGCCGGCGCCGCCCGTCTCCGCCGCGGTCGGTGTCCACAGTGCCCGGTCGTGGCGCTCGCTCTCGGCGGCCACTGCGAGGAGTCGTTGGGAGCCGGCGTTCTCCGGGCTGTTCAGCGGGTGACGGCGGCTCAGCGGTGCGCCGGCCTTGCGGGCCTTGATGCGCGCCAGCGTCCGGTGAGCCTTTTCCCAGGCCAGTTCCTCGGTCGGTGCGATGATCGGCCGGAAGGCGACCTGGATCCTGGGGACGTCCTTACGGCCGGCTGCCTTCGCCGCTGCCTTCACCGATGCGATCTGTTCCGCGGTCTGTGCCAGCGGTTCGCCCCACAGGCAGTAGATGTCGGCTTCGGCGCCCCCGGCCGCGTACGCCGCCGGTGAGGAACCCCCGAACGAGACCCGCGGATGCGGCTGCTGCACGGGGAAGGTGACGCTCACGAAGTCGTTGAAACGGTAGTGCGTGCCCTCGTGGTCGAAGGGATCGTGCGAAGTCCACGCCTTCTTGATGATCTGGATGGCCTCACGGGTGCGAGCGTACCGCTCGTCCTTGGTGAGGAAGTCGCCCTCGCGCTGCTGCTCGTGGTCGTTGCCGCCGGTGATGAAGTGCACGGCGAGACGGCCGTCGCTGATCCGGTCCAGGGTTGCGAAGGTCTTGGCCGCGAACGTCGGGTACGAGACGTTGGGGCGGTGCGCGACCAGGATCTGGAGCGTTTCGGTACGGGCCGCGATGTAGGCGGCGGCGGGGGACGGATCGGGGGAGCCGGAGCCGTAGGCGAACAGCACTCGGTCCCAGCCGTGGTCCTCGTGTGCGCGGGCCAGTTTGAGCGTGTACGCCTTGTCGAAGGACGCCCCGGAGCGGGGTGTCACTTCGGAGCCTTCATTGGTTGCTGCGATGCCGAGAAACTCGACGGGCATGGCAAAGCCTCATCTCGTGCTGCGGGGGGAACCGGTCGTGTGAAGCGCTGACGTCGGAGCAGTCAGGAACAACACGAGGCGGACCACACTCGACCGAAGTCGATGTGGTCGCGGGTGACCAGCCGCAGCTGAGGGCGCATCTGCCCAGTGGAACAGGCGTGTTGGTGCCGAGTCAACTGTTTCTGGGATCAACGACCGAGGTATGCGCGCCAACTGCCGTGCGATGTGATGTCCGCGGCGCCCTCCAGCGCGTACGGCGGCCGAGCTCCTGAAGTCCACAGTCACCCCGCCGCCGGCACTGGCGAGGCGGCTCCTCCGCGGACGGCGATACGGCCGCGGAGGACCGGCTGTGGGAGCTGTGCCGCTCCGATGTGGCGCTGCTGTGCGGCGGTCCCTGCAACCTCGGGGCGCTGTACGTGCTGCCCGGGGTGCGGGCAGAGCGGTTCGCGGACTTCCACCATTTCCGGGCTGAACTGAAGCAGGCCTACGGACAGTTGCTGGTGGCTACGGAGGCGGGTGCGGCCCTCGGCAAGGGTGAGGCGGACCTCCGTACGGACCTGGTGGTCGGGCTGATCGAGGGCGTGATCCTGGTCCACCGGTCCGATCCGGGGCGTGCGGTCGGCGCGTTCGCGGCGGCCACGGCGGATGCGGGCGCGGGGATCGTGGGGGCGTGGGGGCGTGAGGGTCTGAGGTCCGGGGACGGTGGGATTCAGGGCCTGAGGTCCGGCGGTGCGGACGGCTCGCCCGGGGGCGTGGACAGGCCCGCGCGGCAAGCCAGTTGGAGTGCGAGGCACACATCCGGCTCGTTCAGATCGGCGCCCGTCAGCTGGACGATCTTGCGAATGCGGGCGCCCACCGTGTTCCGGTGCAGATGCAGGGCCTCCGCCGCACGGGCGGGCGAGTTGTTGTGGTCGAGGTACCCCTGGAGCGTGCGCAGCAGCGGCTCGGCGCGTTCCGGACCCAACGCCAGTACGGGGGGCCAGGAGTTCCGCGACCGCTTCGCGCGCCGTGTCGGAGGCGTACCACTCCAGCAGCATCCGGTCGAGGCCCACCGCGTCATGCGCGGCCACCGTCGGCCCCGCACCGCGCGGCACGGTGGCCCGGGCCTCACGGGCGGAGGTGCGGATGCCCAGCGGGCCACGGTGCGGTGAGCCCACGCCGCATCTCAACCGGCCCTCCGGGCGCAGTCCGGCCAGCCGGTCCACTGCACGCCGGGCACGGGCCAGGGGGGCGCGCCGCCCGTCCGCCCCCGGGTCGGCGGGCCAGGTGCTGGGCAGCACGAGGGGGTCGTCGACCAGGGCCGCGTTCCACTGGACGGTGTCGGTGGGCGGTGACGCGGGTGCGGTGGGGTGCGCCGCAGGTCCGTCCCAGGTCCGCAGCAGGGTCAGCGCCTGGGACATCACCGCGTCCAGTGCCTTCGGCCGGTTCGTGGCGTCGAGGCCGCCGACGTCCACCCACAGCGCGATGTGCCAGCCGTCGATGGGCAGCGCGAGCGCCCGGCCGCGGGCCGCCCGTCGGGCGGGCTGGTCCTGCGGGGCACGAGCGGCTCGGCGAGCAGCCTGCCGCGGGACCGCACGGGGACGTCGCCGTGTCCGCCGCGCGCCGCCGGCGCGAGGACGGAGCGCACCGCCGACCCCGCGTGACCGGGGCGGGCCGCCCACGCCCGACCTCATCTGCGTGCTGGACACCGACACCGGTGACCCGGTGACGACGGAGAGCCTGCGCTACGGCCTGCGCGTCAGCGTCCTCGCGGCCCCTTGCGGCCCGCGTTGGACCACTCCTGGCGGCCTGGCCCTCGCCGGGCCGCGGTACTTCGGTTGCGACGTGGACCATCTGCCGTTCCGACAGGTCTGATCCACGGCACCGGGCCCCGTCCGCCGTCGGCCGGTCCGCGTCACGCGGACCGGCCGAGCGTCCTTGTCTCAGGCCGAGGGCTTGCCGCTCTTCATCGACACCCCTACGCAGACCAATCCCAGCAGCACGGTCAGTCCGCCGATGATGACGTTGTTGAGGACGACGCCGAGGTCCGGGCTGCTGCCGACGACCCACGTCGAGATGATCAACCAAGCACCTATGGCGCAGATGGCCCAGCTCAGGCCGTACATCCGCTCCGGCATGACGGTGAACCCGAGACCGAGCGCGGCGATCGCGATACCCATGATCAGGTTGTGCGTCACGAGTGCGGGCTGACTTGCCGTGAAGCTGAGCACCCAGGGCGAGATGGCGCAGTAGAGACCGATGAGGAACACCGGTGCGTCCACGAGAGCCACATCGCGGCCGCCGAGCATTCGGGCATAGCGATCGCGCATTTCAGAGACATCGGGGTGACTGGCGATGTCACGGCCGGTGTGCGAGAGGTTTGACATGGGTTCGTCTCCTTCGCTTCTGCAGACCCGAACACCGCTTTTATGTGATAAGCGGCCTGCTATGTCATTCTGCGCTTATCCAGCCCTTATGTGTAGATTCAAGACTTGCGAATATCCGTGGGAATCGCACCGGGTGGGGCACTGTCCAGCCGCCGGGCCAGGGCCAGCAGATCGGGCGTCCGCAGCACACGGTCCCCGTACCCCGGCAGCGGCACGTGCAGGGGCTCCGTCCAGCGCGACGGAATCGCTTCGAAGCCGTACACCGCCCCCGCCAGACCACCGGTCACCGCGGCGACCGTGTCCGTGTCCCCACCCACGTCGACCGCTGCGGCCAGGGCGTTCTCGTACGTACGTGTCGTGCGCAGCGCCCAGAGCGCCGTGCCCAGACACGGCCACACCGCGCCGTTGAACTCCGTTGCCGCGTCCGGATGCCAGCCGGGCGCGAGGACGGTGGCCCAGCGCTCGCGGTGATCCTCGTGCACCCGGTTCAGGGCGCCCGGGACCGCGGCGAGCGGATCGCCGCCGTCCAGTGCCACCCGGATCAGCTCATGGAACACGGCGGTGCCCTCCCAGGCGATCCGGCGGCCGGCATCCATCGTCGCCACCCGCCCCGCCCGCGCGAAATACACCGCCGGTGCGGCGGCCCGCATCAGCGAACCGTTGCCCGCCGCGCGGCCGTTGACCTGGAAGTGCAGCGCTGCCGCGAGGTCCCAGGGGTCACCGCTCGTCAGGACGTCCTCGGTCTGCAGGCCGATGTCCTTCGGCCCACCCTGCGCCCATCGGCGAAACCGGCCGAACATGTCGGGGAGGTCGAGGCCGTCTCGTTCCAGCAGGGACTCCGCGACCAGAACGGCCATCTGGGTGTCATCCGTGGCCTCACCCGGATCCCAGCCGCCACCCCCGCACATCGTGCCGACACTGTCCGGGAAGCGGGCCGCGTACACACCGGCGGGACCGAACTCGAACGGTGCCCCCAGCGCGTCACCGACCGCCGATCCGACGACGGCACCCGCCACCCGGTCCTGCCGATCCACGACGCTCAGACGGTTCATCCGGTCAGCGTACGGAGGGCGTAGGCCGGAAGTCCCGGCCGCCCCAGCGAGAACAGCAGCCTGCCCGTCTCGTCGAGGGTCGTGCCGTCGGTGTCCGGGGCGAGCGGGATGCCGCGCAGCATGCGCGGCGGCAGCGGCAGCGGCGCTCGGACTTCCGACGATGTGGACCGTCGCGTCGGCGGTCGGGACATTGCCGCAGACGACCTTCGACGAGCCGTTCACGGTGTACGTCATCCCCGAACCGGACCTGGTCGGTTCGCTCCTCTTCAGCGTGGCGAAGGAGCCCGCGCCGTTCTTCGGCACGGAGGAAATGGTGAGCCGTGCTCCGTGGAGAGGGTGGTGCGGTCGGGGTGTGCCCCGGCTCGGTGTGCCCCGGCTCAGGGCACGTCGACCACCACCGAGTGCCAGCCGGTCGCACCGTTGGGCACGGTGCCTACGCGATCGCCGGTCTGAGTGGCGCCGGTTCCGTCGGTGGCGCGAACCTCAAGGGTGTGATGGCCGGATGCGGCGGGCCACTCCCACACCCACTGGCGCCAGGTGTCCTGGGTGTCCGCGGCAGCCAGCCGGGCCGTGTGCCACTCCCCGCCGTCCACCCGGACCTCAACCCTGGAGATACCGCGGTGCTGGGCCCAGGCCACCCCGGCCACCGGCACGATGCCGGCCTTCGGGGAGGCGAACGGACGGGGGGTGTCGATCCGCGACTCGGTCTTGACCGGTGCCTCCTGGGACCAGCTCCGTTTGACCCAGTAGGCGTCGTAGGCATCGAACGTGGTGAGTTCGATGTCCTTGATCCACTTGCAGGCCGACACGTATCCGTACAGGCCGGGAACGACCATCCGGACCGGGAAGCCGTGCTCGAAGGGCAGTGGCTCGCCGTTCATGCCGAAAGCGAGCATCGCGTCGCGCCCGTCCATGACCGTCTCGACCGGTGTGCCGATCGTCATGCCGTCGACGGAACGCGCCACGATCTGGTCGGCGGGCCCGCCCTTCGACGGGGGGCGCACCCCCGCATCGCGCAACAGATCGGCCAGTCGTACGCCGAGCCACCTGGTGTTGCCGACGTAAGGGCCGCCGACCTCGTTGGACACGCAGGTCAACGTGATGTCGCGCTCGATGACCTCCCTTCGCAGCAGGTCGTGGAAGCCGACAGTGACGGGCCGCTCCACACCCCTGCCATGGATCTTCAGCTGCCATGTGCCGGCATCGACGCGTGGCACGACCAGAGCCGTATCCACCCGGTAGAAGTCCTTGTTCGGGGTGATGAACGAGCTCAGTCCCCGGATCCTCAGATCGGCGCCCGCCGGGACCGCCGGTGCGGCGGAACGGGGTACCGGGAGGACCAGGTCATGACGTGAAGCGGAGGCTCCGGCCTGGACGGAGGACGTGAGCCGCCGCCCCAGGAGTCCCGCGCAGGCGGAGGCCACCGCCGCGGCGGTCGCCGCGACCACGAAGCCACGGCGGTCGAAGATGCCGTTCGCCTCTTCGTCCCTCTCCCCGGCCCCGGGGGAGGGACGAAGAGCCGGTGTGAGCCGTCCGACCAGGAGATACAGCACTCCTACGGCCACCACGGCACCCGCCACCGAAGGCAGCGCGTCGGCAGGCGCGCCCTCCGGACGCCCTGCCGCCGCCACTGCCCCGACCAGGCCGAAGACCAGGACGGCAGCTGAGCCGAGCCGCCGGTGCCGCAGCGCCAGCACTCCGACCGCCATGGCGAAGAGCGCCAGAAGGATCAGGATCCCGAGCTGGAGCACCAGCTTGTCGGCGGTGCCGAAGTTCCGTACGGCGAAGTCCCTCACGGCCGGGGGAGTGCGGTCGATCACCGCACTGCCCACAGCCGTGACCGGGCCTGCCTCGGGACGAAGGACAGCCGCGACCAGCTCGGCGACCGCCAGGGCGCAGAACCCGGCGATCAGACCGCTGAGCGCGGCGAGGGCGGCGCGCGCCCAGCCCCGTCGCCGGGACCGAGCGGCCCCGGTTCGCTGCGAATCATCTCGGTCTTCACTCACCACCGGGATTCGTCGCCCAGCGCCGGACGGATTGGTCCGTCACTCGATCGGGTGCGAGTTCTTCCGGCCGATCCGGGACGGCACCTATGACGAATCACAGCCGAGAGACATCCCCGGGCGACCAGCCCCAGCAGCTCCTGGAGATCGGGCCCCGCCGAGGGCGCTCCGCTGATGTACACGGCTTCTTTCACGCGGGCTTCCTCCCTGATCGCACATCGGTTCTCCGAGTGGTCCGGAGCCGACGGCAGCACGGATCGGTCAGTGCGCGAGATCCTTCCACACATCCCGAAATTCGCGATACATCGCGGTTGACGCGTCCGGGTGAACGCGATATGTTCGCGCACGAGTATTCGAAGGCGGAGTGAGGGGTGGTGGGGGCGGGTGGCCAAGCGGCGCAAGCTCGGCAATCCACTGGCGCTGACGGTCATGGTGCTGCTCGCCGAGCGTTCCATGCATCCGTACGAGATTGCCCAGACGCTTCGCCGGCGCGGCAAGGAACACAGCGTCAAGATCAATTTCGGCTCGCTGTACACCGTCGTCCAGAACCTGGAGAAGCACGGTTACGTCGAGGTCGCGGGCGTCCAGCGGCAGGGCAACCGCCCTGAGCGCACGCTCTACGGCATCACCGAGGCCGGGCGTGCGGAAATGCTCGACTGGCTCTCCGATCTGCTCGCCGTTCCGGCCGTCGAGTACCCGGTCTTCGAGACGGCGCTCTCGCTTCTGCCGGTGCTGCCGCCGGAGGATGTGGCTGAGCTGATGGAGACCCGGGAGGCGGCGCTGGCGGTCCAGGCCGCGGCTCTCCGGGGGGTCCTCGGTCAGCTGGGGGAGAAGCTGCCCCGCGTCTTCGTCGTCGAGACCGAGTATCAGCTCCACATGATCGACGCACAGTTGGAGTGGATCAAGAACTTCCACAAGGAACTCACCGACGCCTCGATCAGCGGCATCGAGGAGTGGAAGTCCTTCCATGAAACCGGTGAAGTCCCGCAGGACTGGAAGGACTTGGGCCAACAGGAGATCGTTCTCGACCCTGAGCGGAAGGCGTAGCAGAAGCGACACCACAGAAAAAGACCCCGGCGGGAGCTGTTGGAGCAGCAACCGCCGGGGTCTCGAACCCCGGACCGGCCATGCCGTGAAGGCGAGCCAGGCGATCGAGGTGCGGCACACCCAGGATAGCCCGGCGCTCTTCACGCGGATCGGCTCGGCATACCCGAGTGCTCGGTGGACCCGAGTACCCCGCTGACCACAGGAGAGCTCTGTCATGAGCACCCGTGCGCCCGCAGTAGCGGCGCGAAATCTGATCAAGACCTATCCCGGCGATGTCACCGCGCTGGGCGGCATGGACCTCGACGTCGATGCCGGCACGGTCTTCGGACTCCTCGGCCCCAACGGCGCCGGAAAGTCCACCACCGTCAAGATCCTCACCACCCTGGCCCGCCCCGATTCCGGCACCGCGACCGTCGCCGGACACGACGTCCTGCGCCACCCCGACCGGGTCCGCCGCGCGATCGGCGTCGTCGCCCAGAAGTCCGGCGCCGACCCGGTCGCCACCGGCCGTGAGAACCTCCTGCTCCAGGGCAGGCTGTACGGGATGCGGGGCGCCGCCGTCCAACGCCGCGCCGATGAACTGCTGGACCGCTTCGATCTCGCCGACGCCGCGAAGCGCCAGGTCAAGGGATACTCCGGCGGTATGCAGCGACGCCTCGACGTGGCGCTCGGCCTGGTCCACCGCCCCGAGGTTCTCTTCCTCGACGAACCCACCACCGGACTCGACCCCGAGGCCCGCACGGTCATGTGGGAAGAGATCTCCCGGCTGGCCGGCGACGAGGGACTGACCATCGTCCTCACGACGCACTATCTGGAGGAGGCCGACCGGCTCGCCGAGCGCATCGCGATCGTCGACCGCGGCCGGGTCGTCGTCGAGGGCAGCCCCGACGAACTCAAGGGCGAACTACGGGGCGATGCCGTCCACATGGAGTTGCGCGCCGAGGGCGATGCAAGGGCGATCGACGACGCGCTGACCGGACTGCCCGGGGTGTACGAGGTGCTGGTCGACGGCCGCCGGGTGAGCGTCCGCGCGGAGGACGGCGCCGCGGCCGTCCCCGTGCTGCTCGCCGCCCTGGAGCGGGCCGGTGAGGCGGTCGCCGCCGCCACCGTGGCCCGCCCCTCCCTCGATGACGTCTATCTGCGCCATGCCGGACGTCGTTTCTCCGAGGCCGAAGCGGCGGACGCCCGGCAGGTCCCTGCCCTCACCCCCGCAGGAGGCACCCGATGAACAGCCAAGTTCTCGCCCAGACCTGGTACATGACTCAGCGTCAGCTCATGGCGATCATCCGGCAGCCGGTCTTCCTGGCGATCTCCTTGATCCAGCCGGTGATCTGGCTGTTCCTGTTCGGCAACCTCTTCAAGAAGGTCGTCGAGCTGGGCGGCTTCGGCACCACGTCCTACCTGGACTACCTGATCCCGGGCATCGTGGTGATGAGCGCCCTCGGATCGAGCATGTGGGCCGGTATGGGCACCCTGGAGGAGATCGAACGCGGCACGCTCAACCGCTTCCTGACGACGCCGGTCAGCCGCAACGCGCTGATGAACGCCAATGTCGTACAGAACGGCATCAGCATCGCCGTGCAGTCCGTCATCATCGTGCTGCTCGGCTGGGCCGCCGGCGCCACCTACCCCGGCGGTGCGGGCGGGCTGCTGATCCTGGTCGTCGCCTCGATCCTGCTCGGCACGGTCTTCGGTGCGCTCTCCAACGCGCTCGGCATGCTGGTCCGTCAGCGCGAGTCGATCATCGGCATCAACACCTTTCTGCTGCTGCCGCTGACCTTCCTCTCCTCCTCCTTCATGGCCCCGAGCCAGATGCCGCCCTGGATGCGGCACATCGCGGACTTCAACCCGGTCGACTGGGCGATGGTGGCAGGCCGTTCGGCGCTGACCGCCGACCCCGACCGGAGTCTGGTGCTCAGCCGCGAGGGAGCATTGCTGGTCCTTGCGGTGGCGGCGGTCTGGCTGTCGACCCGTACGTTCCGCTCGTACCAGAAGTCCGTCTGACGGGCGCCCTCACCCCAGCGACGCGTGACCGGCCCGGTCCGGGATTCCGTTCCCGGGCCGGGTCTTCGGCCGCAGGAAGGCCCGTAGCGCGAGAAAGACCAGCAGCCCGAAGGGCGACAGCAGGATCGTCAGCACCAGCAGTGGCCCCATCACCAGCGGAGAGACCCCCAGCCGGCGTCCTTCCAGGAACATCCACTGGCCCAGCAGCAGATCCCAGGCGATGACCTGCGCCCAGACCGCCCCTGCCCCGTTCGCCAGGGCCGTCAGGTCGCGGAAGGTGTCGATGTCGGGGCTGCGCACCGCGTCCCAGAGCTCAGGGAAGACCGGTACGGCCATGACCAGATAGAGCGCAAGCACCGGCAGGACGGTGAGCGGTGATGCGGCGACACGCGCCGTGGGACGCCAGTTCGGCGCGAGGATCATGAGCAGCCAGAACGGGGCTGCCAGGAAGAACGAGATCTCGAAGAGCGCACCGGTCATGCCACGAGCTCCTTGTCGGTGGAATCGGAGAAGGAATCTGAATCGGCCTTCTGTGGTACGGGAGTTGACCTCAGCGCCCCATAGCCGCAGACAGCAGTCGCCGCCACGATCAGGGCCGCGGCGACGAGCGTCGCGCCGTCCGGATGGATCAGCGGCTGACCGCGCAGCGCCTGCCAGGTGACCAGCGCGACGACTGCCGCGTACGTACCGGAGGCGACCAGCACCAACCGCAGCCGGACCCGCGGTTCGCTCAGCCGGGGGAAGCGCGGGGCCAGGGCGACCAGCGCGAGCAGGAAGAGCGGCAGCAGTTGGAGCGCGTGCATGCCGACGAAGTGCGGTATGCGCAGATCCCCGCCGGTTGCCGACCAGCCGGTGAGGGGCATCGACGGGCCGCCGTCCGGTACGCCGACGGAATGCGCGCCGATCACATCGGCGGTGTCGAGATTCCCGGCCGCCCGCTGCTCGGGCGTGGGCTGCGTCATCAGGAAGCCGAATCCGGCACCCACCAGGGCGAGCAGCACGCCCGAGCGGATCGCCCAGGCGGCGGCGCGGTCGGCCATACGGGCGCGCAGCAGCAGGACGGCTATGGCCAGTGTGCCGGTCCAGAGCACGACGACGGTGACGGCCATCGTGTTGAACAGCGTCTCGTCGAACGGGGTGGCGTGGTTGAAGTGGCTGCGCTTCCCGCGGATCACCTGGCCGGTGATGATCGCCATCTCGCCCAGGCTGGACAGGGCGACCACGGTTCCGGCCCACCAGCCGACGCGCCGGCCGCGGGTGACCAGCGTCAGCATCCAGGCCAGTGCGAGTGCGTAGACGACGAACGAGACCGCGAACTTGAACGGCTTGAACCATATCGCCGAGCCCGCCAGGACCCGGTCGTCGACCAGCAGTCCCACGGCCGAGACGACCGCCATGACGGCCATCGCGGCCGCGAAGAGGACTAACGGCCGGTGCCATGAACGCCATGAAGGCATGAGGACCCCCTCTGCAATTATGGATAGTGGCACTTCCCGCTATCCGATAGTGGAACTATCTATGATGGGTCTGGGGGTTGGCAAGCGCGGAAGGAAGAACACGCGGTGCGCATCGGCGAGTTGAGTCGCAGGTCCGGGGTTCCGGTACCGACGATCAAGTTCTATGTACGGGAAGGGCTGTTGCCCGCCGGGCAGTTGACCAGCCCGAACCAGGCGAGTTACGACTCCGGCCATGAGCGCAGGCTGCGGCTGATCCGTGCCCTGCTGGATGTCGGCGGGCTCTCGCTCGCGGCCATCGGCGATGTGCTCCGGGTGGTCGAGGACCCGGAGCAGCCGGTGCACAAGGTGCTGGGTGTCGCGGCGAAGCGACTCACCCCGCTGCAGGGGGACGAGCCGGGGCCCGAGCTGGACGACGCCCGCGAAGAGGTGGCGGAGCTGGTGGAGCGACGCGGCTGGCGGGCCGAGGCGCACGGTCCGGCCGGCGAGTGCCTGGCTGGGGTGATCGTCGCGCTGCGGCGGGCCGGGCACGGCGGGTTCGTCGAGCTGCTCGACGACTACGCGGCCGCCGCCGAACCGGTCGCGCGGGCCGACCTCGACTATGTGGGGCGGCGGGTGGCGCGCGAGGACCTGGTGGAGAGCGTGGTCGTCGGCACGGTGCTGGGGGAGGCGATGTTCAGCGCACTGCGACGGCTCGCGCATGTGGACGCGTCCTCGCGCGCGTACGACGGCGAGGGGGATCCGGGCGGCGACGGGGCGGCGGTGCATGCCGCCGGTGGATGAACCGGCGCCCCGGGAACACGTACGCCCCGGTCGGGGACCGGGGCGTACACGAGTGAGCCGGTGTTACGCCGCGCTCTCCTGCTCGCGCTCCACCTGTGCGTTCCACTCGCGCTTGACCGAGCGCCAGGCGTCGTCGTTCTGGCCGAGCCGCCAGTAGCCGGAGATGGACAGCTGAGGAAGCGGGATCTTGCGGTCCAGGCGCAGATGGCGGCGGATCTCCTTCACGAAGCCCGCCTCGCCGTGGATGAATGCCTGGACCTCGCCCGCCGGGAACTCCAGCTCCTTGACCGCGGCTGTCAGCGCCTCGCCGACCGGGCGCTCACCGCGGTGCAGCCAGGTCACCTCGACCCCGTCGGGCGTCACGATCTTCTGCTCCTCCGAGGCGTCCGACACCTCGACGAACGCGTGCACGACCGCACCCGCCGACATCTGCTCCAGGGCGGCGGCGATCGCCGGCAGAGCGCTCTCGTCGCCGGCCAGGAGGTGCCAGTCCGCCGAGGCGTCCGGGCCGTAGCCCCCACCGGGGCCGAGGAAGGTCACCTGGTCACCCGCGACCGCCCGCATCGCCCAGGGTCCGGCGAGGCCCTCGTCGCCGTGGACCACGAAGTCGATGGCCAGCTCCCGGGTGACCGGATCCCAGGAGCGCACCGTGTAGGTGCGGGTGGTGGGCCACAGCTCCCGCGGCTGCTCCTCACGGATGCGGGCCATGTCGAACGGGTGCGCGTAGTCCGCACCCTCGGGGGCGAAGCAGAGCTTGACGTAGTGGTCGGTGAACCCGGAGAGTCCGAAGCCGGCGAGGCCGTCACCGCCGAGCACCACGCGCACCATGTGAGGGGTGATCTGCTCGGTGCGCAGAACGTGGGCCCCCTGCGCCTTGGGTGCCTGCCGTGCCGGTCGTTCTGCCACGAGGTTCTCCCTGCTCCGATTGCTTAGGCTTACCTAAGCTAGCACTTCAGTTGCGCAGTGTGGAGAGCAGGCGTTGCAGGGCACCGCCCAGCCCCCACTGCTTCGCGAGGGCTTCGAGGGCGACGGGATCGCGTGGCTCGATGGGGAGCGCGGGGTCGAACTCGGGAAGGGGTACGTCACGGGCGACGCGGACCACCTTCGGTGCGACGGCCACATAGTCCCGGGCCTCGTCGAGGCGCTTGCGCTGCGAGGGCGTCAGCTTGGCGGCCGGATCGTCCACCGCGGCCATGATTCCGGCCAGATCGCCGAAGGCGTCCAGCAGTCTCGCCGCCGTCTTCTCGCCGATGCCGGGAACGCCCGGCAGTCCGTCGCTCGGGTCGCCGCGCAGCAGGGCCAGATCGACATAGCCGGAGCCGTCCACCCCGTACTTCTCCCGCAGCCACGCCTCGTCCGTCAGCTGGAGCGAGCCGACCCCCTTCAGGGGATAGAGCACCCGCACCCCGCGGGCGTCGTCGACCAGCTGATAGAGATCCCGGTCGCCGGTGACGATGTCCACGGGGCCGGTGGCCAGGCCGGTGAGCGTGCCGATCACATCGTCCGCCTCGTAGTCCGCGACGCCGACCCGGGCGATGCCGAGCGCATCCAGGACGTCCTCGATGACCGGCACCTGCGGGGCCAGTGTGTCGGGGGTCTCCTCCTCGTCGGGCATCCCCTCGGCGGTCTCCACCGCGACGCGGTGCGCCTTGTACGTGGGGATCAGCTCCACCCGCCAGTGCGGCCGCCAGTCCGCGTCCATGCAGGCGACCAGGTCGTCCGGCCGGTGGTCCTGCACCAGGCGCCCGATGAAGTCGAGCAGCCCGCGCACGGCGTTGACCGGGGTCCCGTCCGGGGCGCGCACCGAATCGGGAACCCCGAAGTAGGCGCGGTAGTAGAGGGAAGCGGTGTCGAGGAGCATCAGGCGTCGCGTCACACCCCGATGATGCCGCACCCCACTGACACCGGCCGTCGCGGACACCGGGGCGAGGGGGCTAGCCCCCGGCGGCGGCCGCTCATCGGTGACCTGAGTCACTCTTGTGTTTGGCTCGTGTAAGTGAGGGCAGGCGCGCAGCCGGAGCGGATCACGTAGCAGTTTCAACCAGTGCACGTGCCATGCGGACCGAATCCGCGCTGCTCCACGGTCTGCCGGAGGGGGTGGCAGACCGTTTTTCGGTTCGACCCGCGAGGTGTATGTGTCAAGGCTGCAAGCTGAGCACTTGTACAAAGTGTTCGGCAGACGACCCGATCAAGCCGTGCAGAAGCTCGAAAGCGGCGCCGACCGCGACGAGCTGCGCGCCGACGGAACGACCGCAGCGGTGATCGACGCCTCGTTCACCGTCGAACCGGGACAGATCTTCGTCGTGATGGGTCTGTCCGGGTCCGGAAAGTCCACGTTGCTGCGCATGCTCAACGGACTTCTGGAGCCCACAGCCGGACGCGTGCTGTTCGACGGCCAGGATCTGACCGCCCTGAGCCCCGCAGAACTGCGCCATGTCCGGTCCTCCAAGATCAGCATGGTGTTCCAGCACTTCGCACTCTTCCCTCACCGGAGCGTGCTGGAGAACGCCGCGTACGGCCTCGAAGTGCAGGGTGTGCCGCGCGCCGAGCGCGAGAAGCGCGCCACCGAGGCGCTGGAGCTGACCGGCCTCGCCGGCTGGGAGAAGTCCTGGCCCGACGAGCTGTCCGGCGGTATGCAGCAGCGTGTCGGCCTGGCCCGCGCCCTGGCCACCGACGCCGACCTGCTGCTGATGGACGAGTCCTTCAGCGCGCTCGACCCGCTGATCCGCCGCGACATGCAGGACCAGCTGCTCGAACTGCAGAAGCGCCTGAAGAAGACCATCGTCTTCATCACCCACGACCTCAACGAGGCCATGCGCCTCGGCGACCGTATCGCCGTGATGCGCGACGGGAAGATCGTCCAGCTCGGCACCGCCGAGGACATCCTCGTCACCCCGGCCAACGACTACGTCGCCTCCTTCACCCAGGACGTCGACCGCACCCGGGTGCTGACCGCGGGCGCCATCATGGCCGAACCGCACACCGTCATGGGCACCAGCACGGACGACGGCGAGGAACTGCGTACCGCCGCCGACGTCCTCAAGGCCGCCCCGGCAACCGTCACCGAGTCCACGCCGATCATCGAGCTCTTCACGCCCTGCTCGCAGAGCGGAGTCGCGGTCGCCGTGACCGACGCCGAGGGCAAGCTCGTCGGTGTCGTACCGCGCGCCCGGCTGCTCGCCGTCCTCGGCGAGCCGATGAGCCCCGCCGAGGCCCCGCAGGACGTCACGACCACCGCGAAGAAGGTGGCCAATGTTTAGGCTTCCTCTCGGTGACTGGGTCGACTCCGCGGTCGACTGGCTGCAGACCCACCTGTCCTGGCTGTTCGACGCGATCAGCTCGATCGTCAGCGGCATGTTCGACGGCATAGCCGCCGTGCTCTCCGCCCCCGCACCGCTGCTCTTCGCGGGCATCGTCGCCGTCGTCGCCTGGTGGCTGCGCGGTCTGCTCGCGGGTGTGCTTGCCTTCGTCGGCTTCGCCGTCATCGACTCCGTCGAGCTGTGGGACGAGGCGATGGACACCCTCACCCTGGTGCTCGTCGCCACCATCATCGCGCTGGTGCTGGCCGTACCGCTGGGCATCTGGGCATCCCGCTCCAAGACCGTCAGCGCAGTGACCCGGCCCGTCCTGGACTTCATGCAGACCATGCCCGCCATGGTCTATCTGATCCCCGGCGTCATCTTCTTCGGCGTCGGCGTGGTCCCCGGCATCATCGCCACCATCATCTTCTCGCTGCCCCCGGGCGTCCGGATGACCGAGCTCGGCATCCGCCAGGTCGACGGCGAACTCGTCGAGGCGGCCGAAGCATTCGGCACCACCCGGCGCAACACCCTGCTGCGGGTGCAGCTGCCGCTCGCCCTGCCCACGATCATGGCGGGCATCAACCAGGTCATCATGCTGGGCCTGTCCATGGTGGTCATCGCCGGCATGGTCGGCGGCGGCGGCCTCGGCGGCGCCGTCTACCGCGCCATCGGCAACGTGGACGTGGGCCTCGGCTTCGAGGCCGGTATCTCCATCGTCATCGTGGCGATGTACCTGGACCGGATGACCAGCGCGCTCGGCCGCGAGGTCTCCCCGCTCGCCCGCCGCGCCCTCGCCAGGGCGCAGTCGATGGCCGGCGGACTGAAGGTCTGGAACCACCGCCCGCAGCCCGTCGTCGCGGTCGTCGGCATCGTCGTCCTCGCACTCGTCGCGGGCGGCATGGGCCTCTTCGGCTCGTCCGGCTCGGACAAGGCCACCGCCGCAGGCGGCTCGAAAATCGGTGCGGGCAAGAAGATCAGCATGGGCTACATCCCGTGGGACGAGGGCATCGCCTCCACCTTCCTGTGGAAGGAGCTGCTGGAGCGGCAGGGCTTCCAGGTCGACGCCAAGCAGTACGAGGCCGGTGCGCTCTACACCGGTATGGCCAACGGCCAGATCGACTTCGAGACCGACTCCTGGCTTCCGGTCACCCACGCCAGCTACTGGAAGAAGTACCAGGACCGCCTGGAGGACATGGGCTCCTGGTTCGGCCCCACCTCGCTGGAGCTGGCCGTCCCCTCGTACATGAAGGACGTCCAGTCGCTGGACGACCTCAAGGGCAAGTCCTCGCAGTTCAAGGGCCGGATCGTCGGCATCGAGCCGAGCGCCGGTGAGATGGGCCTGCTCAAGGACAAGATCCTGCCGGGCTACGGCCTGGACAAGGAGTACAAGGTCGTCGACGGCTCCACGCCGTCGATGCTGGCCGAGCTGAAGCGCGCGTACGCCAAGAAGGAACCGATCGTCGTCCCGCTCTGGTCGCCGCACTGGGCGTACAACCAGTTCGAACTGACCAAGCTCAAGGACCCCAAGAACCTCTGGGGCAAGGGCGACGGCATTCATACCCTGGCCCGCAAGGGCTTCTCCGCCGACAACCCCGAGGTCGGCACCTGGCTCAAGAACTTCAAGATGAGCGAGGACCAGCTCACCGGCCTCGAGGCAGAGATCCAGAAGGCCGGCTCCGGCAACGAGCAGGAGGCCGTCCGTACCTGGCTGAAGGCCAACCCGGGCGTCGCCGACAAGTGGACCCCCGTCGCCGGGGCCAACACGTCCAAGGACACGGGCGGCAAGGACGAGCGCGACCGCGCCGTCGAGATGGCCTGGTTCCCCTGGGAGGAGGACATCGCCGCCACGTACCTGTGGAAGGCGGTCCTGGAGGAGCGCGGCTACAAGATCAACCTCAAGCAGTTCGAGGTCGGTCCGATGTACACCGCGATGTCCCGCGGCCAGATCGATGTGCAGTTCGACGGCTGGCTGCCGTACACCCAGAAGAACTACTGGAACAAGTACGGCTCCCGGCTGACCGACATGGGTTCGTGGTACGGCCCGACATCGATCGAGGTCGCGGTGCCCTCGTACGTGAAGGACGTCAAGTCCCTCGCCGACCTCAAGGGCAAGTCCTCGCAGTTCAAGGGCCGGATCGTCGGCATCGAGCCGGGCACCGCCACGATGGAGAACCTCAAGAAGAACGTGCTGCCGGCATACGGTCTGGACAAGGAGTACGAGGTCGTCGACTCCTCGACGCCCGGCATGCTCGCCGAGCTGAAGCGCGCGTACGCCAAGAAGGAACCCATCGCGGTGCTGCTCTGGACGCCGCACTGGGCGTACAACGAGTTCGGCATGACCAAGCTGAAGGACCCCGAGAAGGCATTCGGCAACGGCGACCGGCTGCACACCATCGCCAGCAAGGACTTTCCGAAGCAGTACCCGCAGCTGACGAAGTGGTTCAAGAACTTCAAGCTGAGCGAGGACCAGCTCGCCGGCCTGGAGAACCAGATTCAGAAGCACGGTACCGGCCATGAGGAAGAGGCCGTGAAGGCCTGGATGGAGAAGAACCCGGGCATCGCGGACAAGATGGCTCCGCAGTAGGGCTCTTTGCAGGGCCTGTGCGGGGGAAGGGGTGGGTGCCGCCGGCGGCGGGCCCGCCCCTTCCGGCTGTCCGGAATACGTTCATCAACCGGCCGACCTTGCGCAACCGTATGCGTAATGTGCTGGCAGCCGGAAGGATGACGAGTCGGGAGGGAGCCGGACATGGACGACAAGGAAGCACTCCGCGTGGGCGCCGCGGTCCGCCGACGGCGCAGATCCCTGGGGCTCACACTGGCCGCGGTCGCGACCCGCAGTGGTCTGTCCGTGCCGTTCCTCAGCCAGATCGAGAACGAGCGGGCCCGGCCCAGCGCCCGGTCCCTGGACCGGGTCGCCGAAGCCCTGGAGACCACCACGGCGCGGCTGCGCGCCGCCGCGGACTCGGCACGCGCCGTCGATGTCGTACGGGCGGGCGAGGGCGAAGGGGTACGCAGGGTGGTGCGCGGACGCCATCAGCTCAGCGCCCTGGAGTTCACCGGTGAACTCGACCTCGGGCGCGAGTTCCAGCACCGCAACGACGAAGTGATGTACGTGGTGCGGGGCGCCGCGGAGGTGGAGGCCGAGGGGCAGGCACACCGGCTGGAGCAGGGCGACACACTTTTTCTGTCCGGCGGAGTGCGGCATCGCTGGCGGGCCACGGTGCCCGGTACGCGGCTGCTGGTCGTCGCGGTCGCCGAGCACATCGACGCAACCTTCGACCCGCGTCGCTGAGAGGGGTTTCCCACCGTGCGAGTCGTCTCCCTGGTCCCCTCGCTCACCGAGGCCGTCGCCGTCACCGCCCCCGGCCTGCTGGTCGGCGTCACCGACTGGTGCACCCACCCGGCCGGTCTGACCGCCGCCCGTATCGGCGGAACCAAGAATCCCGACGTGGCCGCGATCGTCGCGCTCCGGCCCGATCTCGTCGTCGCCAACCAGGAGGAGAACCGCGAACCCGACCTCGCGGCCCTCAGGGCCGCCGGGATCGAGGTGCTCGTCACCGATGTCCGGACCCTCGACCAGGCCTTCGAGGAACTGGAACGGGTCCTGGTCACCGCCTGCGGACAGACCAGGCCGCGCTGGCTGGACGAGGCCGAGGCCGCCTGGGCCGCGCTCCCGCCACCGCGCGCCCCGCGCCGTGCGGTCGTGCCCGTCTGGCGCAGGCCCTGGATGGTGCTGGGCCGCGACACCTTCGCCGGAGATCTGCTGGCCAGGCTGGGCGTCGAGAACGTCTACGCGGACCACGCCGAGCGCTATCCGCGCATCCCGCTCGACGCACTCAACACGGCAGGCGCCGACCTGGTCGTCCTGCCCGACGAGCCGTACCGCTTCACCGCGGACGACGGGCCCGAAGCATTCCCCGCACTGCCCGCCGCACTCGTCGACGGGCGATTCCTCACGTGGTACGGGCCGTCACTGGCGCAGGCGCCTGCGGCGCTGCGAGCAGCGCTCCGCTGAGCAGCCCGCGCAGCGTCCGCACCCCGGCCACCGCCCATGCCGTCACCAGCAGTACGTACAGCGCGACGGCCAGCCAGGTGTACGCCGTGAGACCGGTGTGCCGGGCCAGACCCGCGGCGCCCGTGACACACGTACCGACCGGGAAGGTGAAGCCCCACCACGTCATGCTGAAGGTCATTCCGTTCCGTACGGCGCGCACCACCAGCGCGAGGGCCAGCGCCAGCCACATCAGCGCGAAGCCCATCACCGGCACCCCGTACAGCACGGCGAACGCCCCGAACCCCGAGGCGTACGGCTCCCCGATCGCGCCCGGCGCCACATCGGCGAGCTGATTGACCGCGGTCGTCGACTGGCCCAGCGGGCCGAGGACCAGGAACAGCGTGGGCGTCAGCGCGAGCGGCAGCGGGCCCCGGTGGACGAGCCGGGCGAAGATCAGCGGCAGCATCACCAGCGTGGCCAGCAGACTCAGACCGAACATCGCGTAGCAGGCCAGCAGCATCGCCTCCTGCCACTGACCGGCGGGCAGCTCCGGCACCAGCAGCGGACCGAGCGCCGCGGAGACCATCGGGGCCACCACCGGCAACAGCCACACCGGCGACGCGGTGCCGGGCTCCACCCGGTGACGCACGACCATCAGATACGGAATCGCGACCGCGGCGGCCAGCCCGATCAGCGTGCCCGCCGTGTACAGCACCACGTCCAGGGCCAGGGCCGCCTGGTGTCCGATGACGTCCCGGCCGACCACCATCGACGAGCCGCCGACCGCCAGCAGCGCCATCGAGAGACAGCCGTAGAACGGGGCGACGGCGGGGTCGAGCAGATGGGTGCGGGCCTGGTCGCGATGGGCGATCCAGTGCCCGGTACGGGCCGTGAGAACCGCGGCGAGCATGACCGTCGCGAGCGCCCACACCACCGTGCAGGCACCTCGCAGTCCAGGGACGTGCACGGGCAGCGCGACACCCGCGCTCGCGACGATCGCGGTGCCCATGACGCTCGCGTACCAGTTGGGGCCGATGTGCCGCAGATGGGGCAGCCGAAGGGCGGCCGAATACGGGGCTGGGGACTGCTGCGTCTGCGGAAAGATGGACATGCCACGATTTTCGTGGCGCGGGCCGGGCCCCACCAGGGACTCCATGTCTATGAGGTCATAAGGTGGCTTTATGACCGGTGAAGAACATATTCCCCTCTCCCACCGGGTGCCCGACCTCGGTGCGCTGGAGCTGCTGCTCGCCGTCGCCCGGCACGGCAGTCTGGGGCGCGCGGCACAGGACGTCGGCGTCAGCCAGCCCGCGGCAAGCAGCCGCATCCGGTCGATGGAACGGCAGCTCGGCCTGGCCCTGCTGGACCGCTCGCCGCGCGGCTCCCGGCTCACCGACGCGGGCGCGCTGGTCACCGACTGGGCGCGCAGGATCGTCGAGGCGGCCGAGACATTCGACGTGGGCGCGCAGGCGCTGCGCGACCGGCGGGACTCCCGCCTGCGGGTGGCCGCTTCCATGACCATCGCCGAATACCTGCTGCCGGGCTGGCTGATAGCGCTGCGTGCCGAACGGCCGGACACCGCGGTCTCGCTGCTCGCCGGAAACTCGGCGGCGGTCGCGGGGCGGCTGCTCGTCGGCGAGGCCGACCTCGGATTCGTGGAGGGCCTGTCCGTGCCGGAGGGGCTCGACGGCACGGTCATCGCCCATGACCGTCTGGTTGTCGTGGTCGCCCCGTCCCATGCGTGGGCCCGCCGCCGTACGCCCCTGACCCCGCAGGAACTGGCCGCGACCCCGCTGATCCTGCGCGAGCACGGCTCCGGCACCCGCCAGGTACTGGACGCGGCCCTCGCCGTGCACGGCGGCCTCGCCCAGCCACTGCTCGAACTCTCCTCGACGACCGCGGTGAAGGGGGCGGCGGAGAGCGGGGCGGGACCGTGCGTGCTGAGCGAACTGGCGCTGGGCGAGGAGCTGTCCTCCAGGCGCCTGGTCAAGATTCCGATCGCCGGGGTGCGGCTGAGGCGCCAGCTGCGCGCGGTATGGCCCTCGGGCCACCGTCCGACGGGTCCGGCGCGCGATCTGCTGTCGCTGACGGGGCGGGACACGTAGCGGGGAATCCCGTGTACGCCCGCGCGCCGGTTCGTCCTGCTGACGCCTCTTTCAAGACCGTGGCTCCCGAGGCCGCACGTGCTCGCGGGCCCCCGTGGTCCTCGGCGGTGCGAGGTCCTCGGACGGCGTACGGGCCGGGATCAGCCGGGCCGTCGATGCCGCCACCAGTGCCTGCATCAGCCGTGAGTCGTCGCCCATCTCCGGATGCCACTGCACGCCGAGCACCCACTGCGGCCTGGGCAGTTCGATCGCCTCGACCGTGCCGTCCGCCGCGTGCGCCGAAGCCACGAGTCCCGGTGCGAGCGTTTGCACGCACTGGTGGTGGTAGGTGGGGACGGCTGACTCCCCGGGCACGATCGATGCGCAGAGCGTTCCCGGTACGGTCTTCACCGGGTGTGCGCCGAGGATTCCCGTCGCGCCCAGCGGGCCGGTGTGCCCGTCGAGGTGCTGGGTCAGGGTGCCGCCGAGCGCCACATTGAGCAGTTGCATACCGCGGCAGATGCCGAGGAGCGGCGTACCGGAGTCCAGCGCGGCCCTGATCAGGGCCAGCTCCCAGGCGTCGCGCTCCTGTGCGGGGGGACCGGTCCTGAAGTCGCGCTCCGCGCCGTACAGCCCGGGTTCCACATCGGCGCCGCCCGCGACGACGAGGCCGTCCAGCCGGGCCACCGCGGCCCCGGCCCGGGCGGGGGCGTCCGGCGGGAGCAGGGCGGCCAGGCCGCCGGACTGCTGGACCATCCGCGGGTAGGCGGCCGGGAGGAGGGCGGCGGGCAGCTCCCAGACACCCCAGCGGGCCACGGGCTCCAGATAGGTGGAGACGCCGATGAGAGGTTCGGACACGGGGCGGTCCCTCCGGTCGGCCGCCTGTGCGGGCGGGCTCGGTTCCATGGTTTCAATGGTGGCAGAGAATACCTTTACGTTTCCGGAGGCTGTCACCGAAGCGGAACCGGTGGCACCTCGCTCAGGCCAGGAATCCGCGCAACAGCGCGGCCGTACCCGCACAGTGCTCGCGCATCACCGCACGCGCAGCCTCCGCGTCCCCGTCGAGAACAGCCTCGGTGAGGCTCGTGTGCTGATGCTGCGAATGCTCCAGGTTCCGCACGAGCAGCGGTATGCAGTCCAGCAGATCGTTCACGGTGGCCCGGACGGCCGCGTACTGCGCGGTCAGGGATGCGGAGCCGGAGAGTTCGGCCAGGGTCAGATGGAACAGGGTGTCGCGCCTGCGGTAGTCGGGCAGAGGTGCTTCGTGAGTCGCCGCCAGAGCCGCACGCAGCCGGTCCGCACCCTCGTCCGTCAGCCCCTGCGCGGCGCACAGTCCGGCCGCCCCGGCCTCCAGCACCTCGCGGAAGCGCAGCACGTCCTCGATGTCGACCGACTCCACCTTCCGGCGCAGCTCGTCCTCGCCGGGACTGCCCGTTCGGGGCAGCACGAACGTGCCGCCGTACCGCCCGCGCCTGCTCTCCACCAGGCCCTGGTCCTGCAGCACCTTCAGTACCTCGCGCAGCGTGACCCGGCTGATCCCCAGCAGCTCGGCCAGCTCGCGCTCGGCCGGCAGCCGCCCGCCGCCGGGCACCAGCCCGAGCCTGACCACCTGGAGGATCTGCTCCAGTGCCTCCTCGAAGCCGTTCCCCGCCCGGACGGGCCGCAGTACGGGCATCACGCGGTCGGTGAACTCGCTTTCCTCGGCCACGTCCCGTCTTCCCTTCACAATTAATGGTTCTCTCGCATACCTTAAGTCTTCCGGCTGACCGAAGGAGGAATATCCCGTGGCAGACCGAACACCACCGCTGGGGATCGAGGAACTGCGCGTCCTCGTCAGAAGCGGTGAGATCGACACCGTCGTGCTCGCCTTCCCCGACATGCAGGGACGGCTGCAGGGCAAACGGTTCGCCGCCCGCTTCTTCCTCGACGAGGTCGTGGAGCACGGCACCGAGGGATGCAACTACCTGCTCGCCGTCGACACCGACATGAACACCGTCGACGGATTCGAGATGTCCTCCTGGGACCGCGGCTACGGCGACTTCGCCATGCACGCCGACCTCTCCACCCTGCGCCCGGTGCCCTGGAACGAGGGCACGGCCATGGTCATGGCCGACCTCACCCAGGAGGACGGCTCGCCCGTCGCCGCCGCACCCCGCCGGATCCTGAGCCGCCAGCTGGAGAGGCTGGCCGAGCACGGCTACACGGCCCATGTCGGCACCGAGCTCGAATTCATCGTCTTCAAGGACACCTACGAGCAGGCCTGGGACCGCAACTACCGCGATCTGACCCCGGCCAACCAGTACAACGTCGACTACTCCGTACTCGGCACCGGTCGCGTCGAGCCGCTGCTGCGCCGTATCCGCAACGAAATGGCCGCCGCGGGTCTCACCGTCGAGTCCGCGAAGGGCGAGTGCAACCCGGGCCAGCACGAGATCGTGTTCCGTTACGACGAGGCCCTGGTCACCTGCGACCAGCACGCCGTCTACAAGACCGGCGCCAAGGAGATCGCCGCCCAGGAGGGTGTCGCGCTCACCTTCATGGCCAAGTTCAACGAGCGCGAGGGCAATTCCTGCCACATCCATCTCTCGCTGCGGTCCGCCGACGAGGCCGGGCGCAGCGTCATGGCGGGCGAGGACGGCGGCATGTCCCCGGTGATGCGGCACTTCCTCGCCGGACAGCTGGCCGCCCTGCGCGACTTCTCCCTCCTCTACGCGCCGAACATCAACTCCTACAAACGCTTCCAGCCGGGCTCCTTCGCCCCGACCGCCGTCGCCTGGGGCCACGACAACCGCACCTGCGCGCTCCGCGTCGTCGGCCACGGCCGCTCGATGCGCTTCGAGAACCGGCTGCCCGGCGGTGACGTCAACCCGTACCTCGCCGTCGCCGGACTGGTCGCGGCGGGCATCCACGGCATCGAGAAGGGTCTAGAACTCCCCGAGCCCTGCGGAAACAACGCCTATGCCGCCGACTACGACCACGTCCCCACCACACTGCGCGAAGCCGCCGAACTCTGGGAGAGGAGCGAGATCGCCAGGGCGGCCTTCGGTGACGACGTCGTCGCGCACTACCGCAACATGGCCCGCGTCGAACTCGAGGCCTTCGACGCCGCAGTGACCGACTGGGAGCTCCGCCGCTCCTTCGAACGCCTGTGAGGCACCCCGTGACCACGCCCGCCCACCCGGTGGAACACCACGTACTCAACCCGGCGACCGAAGAACTCCTCGCCACCGTCCCGTCCACCACCACCGCCGAGGTCGACGCGGCAGTCGTCCGGGCCGCAGCCGCCCAGCGAACCTGGGCCGCCCTCGCCCCCGCCGACCGCGCCAGGCTGCTGCGCCGCTTCGCCACCGCCGTCGACGGCGAAGCCGAACAACTGGCCCGCCTGGAGGTCCAGGAGGCCGGCCACACCCTCGGCAACGCCCGCTGGGAAGCGGCCAACGTCCGCGATCTGCTCGACTACGCCGCCGGGGGAGTGGAACGACTCGCCGGCCGGCAGATCCCGGTCCCCGGCGGACTCGACATCACCCTCCTCGAACCCCTCGGCGTCATCGGCGTGATCGCGCCGTGGAACTTCCCCATGCCGATCGCCGCATGGGGCCTCGCCCCCGCCCTCGCCGCCGGCAACGCCGTACTCCTCAAGCCCGCCGAGACGACCCCGCTCACCGCCCTGCGGCTGGCCCGGCTCGCCCTGGACGCAGGGCTTCCCGACCACCTCCTGCAGGTGCTGCCGGGCGCGGGCGATGTGACCGGCAACGCCCTGGTCGAGCACCCCGGCGTCGCCAAGATCGTCTTCACCGGCTCCACCCGGGTCGGCAAGCAGATCATGGCCAAGTGCGCCGACCGCGTGAAGCGGCTCACCCTCGAACTCGGCGGCAAGAGCCCCAACATCGTCTTCGCCGACGCCGACATCGAGGCCGCCGCAGCCGCCGCACCCATGGCGTTCCTGGACAACGCCGGCCAGGACTGCTGCGCCCGCACCCGCATCCTGGTCCAGCGATCCGCGTACGACCGCTTCCTGGAACTGCTCGCCCCCGCAATCGAATCGGTCGTGGTGGGAGACCCGTCCGACGAGAACACCCGGATGGGCCCGCTGATCTCCCGGGCGCAACTGGAACGGGTGCGGAGTTACGTGCCCGAGGACGCGACCGCCCTCAGCGGCAAAGCACCCGAAGGGCCCGGCTTCTGGTTCCCGCCGACCGTCCTCACCGACGCCCGCCCGGACTCACCCGTCGCGACCGAAGAGGTATTCGGGCCGGTCGCCGTCGTTCTTCCCTTCGAGGACGAGGCCGATGCCGTCCAGCTCGCCAACGCGACGGAGTACGGCCTCGCCGGGTCGATCTGGACCCGCGACGTGGGCCGCGCACTGCGCGTCTCCCAGTCGGTCCGGGCCGGGAACCTCTCCGTCAACTCCCACTCCAGCGTCCGCTACTGGACCCCGTTCGGCGGCTACAAACAGTCCGGACTCGGCCGCGAACTCGGCCCCGACGCGCTTGCCGCATTCACCGAAACCAAGAACGTCTTCATCAGCACGGAGGCCTGAGCCAGTATGACCACCACCGACAGCGAGAACATCTGCCGCCGCCTGGTCGGCCGCACCGCCGTCATCACCGGAGCCGCCAGCGGCATCGGCCTGGCCACCGCACGCCGGCTGGCGTCGGAGGGCGCCCATGTCGTCTGCGGCGACATCGACGAGAACGCGGGCAAGGCCGCGGCCGAGGAGGTCGGCGGCACGTTCGTGCGCGTCGACGTCACCGACCCCGAACAGGTCGAGGCGCTCTTCAAGACCGCGTTCGACACCTACGGCTCCGTCGACATCGCCTTCAACAACGCGGGCATCTCCCCGCCCGACGACGACTCCATCCTCACCACGGGACTGGAGGCATGGAAGCGCGTCCAGGACGTCAACCTCACCTCCGTCTACCTCTGCTGCAAGGCCGCCCTGCCCTACATGCGCCGCCAGCGCCGCGGCTCGATCATCAACACCGCGTCCTTCGTCGCGATCCTGGGAGCGGCCACCAGCCAGATCTCCTACACCGCGTCCAAGGGCGGCGTCCTCGCCATGTCCCGCGAACTCGGTGTGCAGTTCGCCCGCGAAGGCATCCGGGTCAACGCGCTGTGCCCGGGACCGGTCAACACCCCGCTGCTCCAGGAGCTGTTCGCCAAGGACCCGGAACGCGCGGCCCGCAGGCTCGTGCACATCCCGGTCGGGCGGTTCGCCGAAGCCACGGAGATCGCGGCAGCCGTCGCCTTCCTCGCGAGCGACGACTCCTCGTTCGTCAACGCCACCGACTTCCTCGTCGACGGCGGTATCTCCGGGGCGTACGTCACACCGCTCTAGAGTTCACCGCCAACAGGAGCTCGTCGGGATCCCGTCGGCGGCGGAACCCTGGAGTGGTGGGATGAGCACCGCGACACCGCCCGGCTGGCATCCGGACGCCGCGTCACCGGGTACCGAGCGGTGGTGGGACGGTACGGCATGGACCGCGCATACCCGCCCGATCGCCTCCGTACCCCAGCAGTCCGGGCCGCCCGAGCCGGTCGCGAACGCGTACGGGAACGGCAGCGGCAGCGGCAGTGCGGCGACCGGTGGTGGCGCCCGGGTCGTCGCGCTCGCCGTGGAAGTCGCTCGTCCTTCCGTCGACGGTCGGCAGCGAATCACTGATCGTCGTGCGCTACGCCTTCGACGCGGGGCCCGACGGCCCGCCGCTCTCCCTCATGGACACCATCACCGAGGAGATCCGGCCGATCGACGACAGCGGGACGAGCGGCGGCGTGGGCAGCTCCGTGGCTCCCTGAGCTCACAGGAACGTACGGCCCTCGCCGCGGTACGTCGGTGCGGTCGCCGTCACCCGGTCACCCTCGATCAGCTGCAACTCGTCGAAGCGTTCGCACATTTCACCGGCCTTCGCGTGCCGGAACCACACCTTGTCGCCGATCAGCAGATCGTCGGCCGGGGCGCCGAGCAACGGGGTCTGCACCTCGCCCGGCCCCTCCTGCGGGTCGTAGCGCAGTCCCTCCGGCAGATACGGGACGGGCAGCCGGTCCGCACCCGCGGGCCCGGACGCCGGATAGCCGCCACCGAGGACCGTCACCACACCCACACCCGGCCGGCGCACCACCGGCTGGGCGAACAGTGCCGCCGGACGCGCCGTGAACGACGTGTAGTTGTCGAACAGCCGCGGTACGTAGAGCCCCGATCCGGCCGCGATCTCGGTCACCGCGCGCTCCGCCGCGGTGTGCTGCACACTGCCGGTGCCGCCACCGTTCACGAACTCCAGGTCCGGCGCCACCGCCCGTACCGCCCGCACGACCTCGGCCCGCCGGGCGGCCAGCTCCTTGCGGCCCGCTGCCTGCATAAGACGGATCGCCCTGGAGCGCAGCGGCCGTCCCGCGACCGAATCCCCGACCCCGGCGATATGACCCTCGTACGCCATCAGACCCACCAGCCGGAAGCCGGGCCTGCGCGTCACCGAGCGCGCCAGTTCGGCCAGTTGGGCGGGGGAGCGCAGCGGTGAACGCAGGGCACCGATCCTGACCCGTCCGCCGAGCAGCTGCAGTGAGGTGTCCAGCTCCAGACAGACCCGGATCTCCTCGCGGCCACCGGCCCGTGCCGCGTCGATCAGCTCCAGCTGTGCGTGATCGTCCACCATCACCGTCACGGCGGCGGCCAGCTTCGGATCGGCGGCCAGCTCCGCGAAGGCGGACCGGTCGGCAGACGGATAGGCCAGCAGTACGTCGTCGAAACCGGCCCGCGCCAGCCACAGCGACTCGGCCAGTGTGAACGACATGATCCCGGCGAACCCGGGCCGCGCCAGCACCCGTTCCAGCAGGGCCCGGCAGCGCACAGACTTGCTCGCCACCCGGATCGGCTTCCCTGCGGCCCGGCGGACGAGGTCGTCGGCATTGGCATCGAACGCATCGAGATCGACGACGGCGATCGGGGCGTCCAGATGAGCGGTGGCCCGGTCGTAACGGGTCCGGTCAGCAGCGCGGGAGGTCATGGCCGCAGCTTGCCAGACGGCCGTACCGCTGGGTAGGGGGATGATCTGCGCAGATCGTCCAGAGGCAGGCCGTCCCGCTCCCACCGGGGCCGTTCCACCCCGTAGAGTGACGGGCACGCGGCAACCAACGGGCCTGCCTGTGACGTCGATCCGCGCGCGGTACGGAAAAGGACCAGGGGGGCGGATGAGTACCGAGGCGCAGCGCGCTCCTGTCCCGCCCCGCCCCACGACCCCACCACCGGCGCCCACGCATCCCGCCGAGGCCCCTTCCGCGACCTCCGCGAGCGTGCCCGTTCCGCCGTGCCCGAAGACACCACCGCCCGCAGTGCCGGCGCCGATGCCCGGCCCAGCGGCGCCGGTGGGACCGGCCGCCCCGGTGTCGATGCCCGCACCTCAGCGGCAGGAGCCGGACCCGAAGCCGGTCGCGCCCCCTCAACCGACGCACGCCTCAGCAGTCCCGCCCGTGGAGACCACGGTGCGGCTCCGGCCTGTGCCCTCGGCTCCCGTGCCCGCCGCGCCCGCCACCACCCCGCCCCGCCCCGAGCAGCCGCCCGCCGCGACCCGCCGGCGGCCCGTCGGCGCCGTGGACCTCACCCCGCGTCCAGGGGCGACCCCGCCACCGCCCGGGCAGGCGCACGTCCCGCACGCGTACCCGCAGCCGCACCCGTACCGCCATGCGTTCCCCGAGACACCCGTGGAGACCACCACCCGGCTGCGCCCCATCCGTACCCGCCACCCCGTCAGGACCGCGACCGCCGCCGCCTGCGTCGTCCTGGGGCTCGGACTGATCGGCGGCGCGGCCACCGGCGCCTGGCTCACCAGCGACTCCTCGGCCGACCCCGCCGCCCACAGCGCCTACACCGTGGGCCGCTCGGCCTGGCACAGCGTCCCCGTGGACACTCTCTTCCCGCGCACGCTCAATGGCGACGGAGCCGGGCCCGGCGGTGCCGACCGGGTCTGGACCCGGGTCGGCGTCGCCCCGGACAGCGGCTGTACGTCGGCCCTCGACCCGCTGCTGGCCAGGACACTCGGCCCGGTCGGATGCGAGCGCATGCTCCGCGCCACCTACACCGACGCCACCAGCAGCAGTGTCACCACGGTCGGGGTGATCTTCACCGAGGGCGACACCGAGGCCATGAGAGCGCTGAGCACCCGCTTCACCGACCAGCACCTCGACCGGCGCACCGACCTGTTGCCCCGCACGTACCCCGTCAAGGGCACGGTCGCCGCCGGGTTCGGCGACCGGCAGCGCGCCAGCTGGACCGTCCATGTACTGACCGAGGTCCCCGTCGTCGTGTTCGCCGTCTCCGGGTTCGCCGACGGGCGTACGGTCACCGATCCGCAACCCGTCGCCAAGGCGATGGCCGCGAACGCCACCACGGCCGCCGCCCAGGCCGGGCTCGGCCACGAGGCCAAGGGAATCGCCGACCGGATCGAGCGCGGCCTGCGCCGGACCGTCACCGACCTCACGGAGAAGCCGGAATGAGCCGCCGCGCCCGACGCCACCGCCGCGCCCTGGGTGCGGTCTGCGCCGCCACCGCGTTCGCGCTCCTGCCCGCGGTGCCGGCCAGGGCCGATGCCATCCGGGACCAGCAGTGGGGCCTTCAGGCGCTCCACACCGATCAGGCATGGCGGACCACCAAGGGCAGGGGGATCACCGTCGCCGTCGTCGACACCGGGGTCGACGGCAGCCTCCCCGACCTGGCGGGCCAGGTGCTGCCCGGCAAGGACATGATCGGCTTCGGTGCCGGCCGCGGCGATCGGTCCTGGGCCCGCCACGGCACCGCGATGGCTGGGATCATCGCAGGTCACGGCCATGGTGCAGGACGCGGCGACGGAGTGCTGGGCATCGCGCCCGAGGCGAAGATCCTCCCGGTCCGGGTGATCCTCGAAGCCTCCGACCCGGCCCGTGCCAAGGCCCGGGAGTCCCGCGGCACGGCCCTCGCCGACGGTATCCGCTGGGCCGCCGACCACGGCGCCGACGTCATCAACCTCTCGCTCGGCGACGACAGCGAGTCGGCGCACCCCGAATCGGGCGAGGACGCCGCCATCCAGTACGCGCTGAAGAAGGGGGCCGTCGTCGTCGCCTCGTCGGGCAACGGCGGCGAGAAGGGCGACCACATCTCGTACCCCGCCGCGTACCCCGGCGTGATCGCGGTCGCCGCCGTCGACCGGTACGGCACACATGCCGCGTTCTCCACCCGCCGCTGGTACGCCACCGTCAGCGCCCCTGGAGTCGACATAGTCGTCGCCGCCCCAGACCATCAGTACTACGTGGAGTGGGGCACCTCCGCCGCCTCCGCGTTCGTCTCGGGCGCGGTCGCGCTGGTCCGTGCCGCACATCCGGGACTGACGCCCGCCCAGATCAAGCAACTGCTCGCGGAGACGGCTCGCAGCGCCCCGGCGTCCGGCCGTGACGACGCCCGCGGGTACGGCATCGTCGACCCCGCCGCGGCGATCAAGGCCGGAGCCGAGCTCCGTCCCGCCGGCCTGCGTGCCGAGTCCGCCGAGGCCGGATACCGAAAGCGGTACTTCGGCCCCGGCCCCACCCCCGAGCACCATGACAGCAGCCCCGCAGGCTGGCTCGCCCCCGCCGCGGGCGGCCTCGGAGCGGTCCTGCTGGCTCTGGCCGTGGTGCTGTGGCGCGGCAGGGGCAACAGGCCGGCCACCGTACGGCGCTGAACGCGGCTCCAGCAACGCTCAGGCCGCGCTCACCGGGCGGCGTCGAGCACGCCCACCGCCGCCTTCGCCACCGACTCCACGAGCGCGATCCCCGTCTCCTTCGTCCGCTGCCCGCCCGAGAGCACCGCCACCAGATAGGTGCGGCCGTCCGCACTCACCCGACCGATGCTGTTGATGTCCCACAGGCCGGTCGTCGTCCGGGGCATCCAGCCGTTCTTCAGGGCCCACCTGCTGCCCGCCGCCGACACCCCCCACTGCTGGTCGGCTGCGACCTGCCCCATCAGCCCCTGCAGATAGGTACGGGAACCCTCGCTCAGCTCCGACTCCGTACCGAACACCGCTTTCAGCAAAGTCAGTTGATCCGCTGCCGTGGTCTGGGTCAGCCCCCATGCGTGCGCCGCCGTCGTCCCGGTCAGGCCCAGGCGTTCATTGGCCGCGTCGAGTGCTTCCGCCCCGCCGATCGCCCGCAGCAGCGCGGTGGCGGAGGCATTGTCGCTCCACTCGATCATGGCGGTCGCCCAGCCGCGCTCGCCGGCGGTGAGCGCGCGCTTCTCGTCCTGGGTTCTGAGCAGCAGCGCCGCGAGTATGTCGACCTTGACGATGCTGGCGGTGTCGTACGCCCCGTCCCCGTAGACGGCCCGCGCCCCGCTCCCGGTGTCCAGCACCGCGACGGACACCTCCGCGTCACCCACGTCGGTCAGCAGCGGCTCCACCGCCGCGGCCAGCGCCGCGTCGAGATCCACCGTCGGCTCCTCACTCGTCGTTGCCGGGACCGGGGTGCTCCCGGCGGCCGGTACGGACGATACGGACGCCGAGGCGCGGGGAGCGTGATCCGACAACCGGCCGGCCAGACAGATGCCACCCGCGGTCGAACCCGCCAGCAGAAGCACGGCCGTCACGGATGCGGACAGGGCGGAGCCGCGGAATCTGTTTCGGGACATGCCCCGGACGTTAGGAACGGCACCTGGGAACAGGCTGGGTCCGACCTGTTGCGAAGGTAAGAAACCCCCGGTTGCCGGGGTAAGAAACCCCCAGTTGCCGGGGTGAGAAACCCCAGGCACTACGCTCGCCCTGTGGCGCTGAAGAACATTCCGGACCCCGGTTACTCCGACGACGACGGCACGGCCGCCCCGGCCCTGACCGCGGCACTCGCCGCCTGGGCCGAGGACCGGAAGGCCATCGGCCCGGTACTCGAAGCCCTCAAGGGCGCCCGGCTCCTGGTCCCTGTCGTCGCCGTCCTGGGGGAGGTGGAGGAGGACGAGAAGGGACTGCGTCGCGAGAAGACCAGTGACATGGCCGTCCCCACCCTTCAGGCGGGGGACCGTCGTGCCCTGCCCGCCTTCACCTCGACCGCCTCGCTGGCCCGCTGGGACCCGCAGGCCCGCCCCGTCGCCGTACCCCTGCACCAGGCGCTGCAGGCCGCCGCGCACGAGAAGGCGGACACGGTCGTTCTCGATCTCGCCGGCCCGGTCGCGTTCGAGCTGACCGGCTCCGCACTGCTCGCCCTCGCCGAGGGCCGCACCAGCGCCGATCCGCTGGACGACCCCGCGGTCACCTCGGCGGTACGGAACGCGGTCGCCGCCGAGCCCGCGGTGCTCCGCGCCCACCTCGGCCCCGGCCGGGCCGACGGCACCCTGGCGCTCGTCCTCGCACCCGATGCGGACCCCGCCGACGCGGCCCGCCGGGTTGCGGAACTGCTGGCGGCCGACGACGTCCTGCGCGCCCGCCTGGTGCGCGGCCTGGACCTGGCGCTGCTCCCGGCCGATGCGACCACGCCCGGTGAGGCCCTGTTCACGCGCTGACCCCCGAGCCGGCCGCCGGCTCTCCCGACTTCGGCTTCGACGACGTGAGCCCCCTGCCCGGCCCGGGCAGGGGGCTCACGTCGTCAGAAGTCGTAAGTCGTAAGAACGGGAAGGCGGCCGGGCTCAGCCGAAGACGGGGCCTGTGTACTTCTCACCAGGGCCCTGGCCGGGCTCGTCCGGTACGAGCGATGCCTCGCGGAACGCCAACTGCAGGGACTTCAGGCCATCACGCAGCGGAGCCGCGTGGAAGGAGCTGATCTCGGTGGTGCTGGCGTCCAGCAGGCCGGCCAGCGCATGCACCAGCTTGCGGGCCTCGTCGAGGTCCTTGTGCTCGTCGCCGTCCTCGGTCAGCCCGAGCTTCACGGCGGCGGCGCTCATCAGATTGACCGCGACCGTCACGATCACCTCGACCGCGGGCACCTCCGCGATGTCGCGGGCCATGTCGTCGAAGCCGGGGGAATCGGTGGTGGGGGTCGCGTCGCTCATGCGCCATACGATAGGCCCACTCCGGTGCCGCCCTGTCTGCGGGAGTGGTGGGCGAGAGCTGGTTCGCGCACGCCCGGGGGAGCTGCTAACCTTGTGTAAAGACCGGCTGGGCATCTATGTGCTCGGCCCACAAGTGGAGGCTCCGATCTCCCACCTGACCATCCTCCGGGACGGCAGGTCACCGGTCAGGTGGCGCCCATCGTTCCGTACGGACGATGGAGCCGCCCGATGCGCCCCGCGGTTGACCGCGGCGGTGTTCCGGTTTTCCAGGAGCCCCGCCTGTGTCCCGTCCGGGGCATTTTTGATGCGCTGGTGCGGTTGGTCTCACGAAACAGACGTTACGTGGCTGTCCGCCAGGCGGCCGCGTGGTGCTACCGAGGAGGATCCATCAGCGCCGAGCCCCGCATCAACGACCGGATTCGCGTTCCCGAGGTGCGACTTGTCGGTCCCAGCGGCGAGCAGGTCGGGATTGTTCCGCTTGCCAAGGCCCTGGAACTCGCACAGGAGTACGACCTCGACCTGGTCGAGGTGGCGGCGACCGCCCGTCCGCCCGTGTGCAAGCTCATGGACTACGGGAAGTTCAAGTACGAGTCGGCCATGAAGGCCCGTGAGGCGCGCAAGAACCAGGCGCACACGGTCATCAAGGAGATGAAGCTCCGGCCGAAGATCGACCCGCACGACTATGACACCAAGAAGGGTCATGTCGTCCGGTTCCTCAAGCAGGGCGACAAGGTCAAGATCACGATCATGTTCCGTGGTCGTGAGCAGTCCCGTCCTGAGCTGGGCTTCCGACTGCTCCAGCGTCTCGCTTCGGACGTGGAGGAACTCGGCTTCATCGAGTCCAACCCGAAGCAGGACGGCCGGAACATGATCATGGTTCTGGGCCCGCACAAGAAGAAGACCGAAGCCATGGCCGAGGCCCGCGAGGCCCAGGCCGCCCGCAAGGCGGGGCGTCAGGGTTCGACCCCCGACGCCGAAGCTGCGGACGAGGCTGCCGAAGCGCAGTCCGAGGCTCCGGCCGAGACACCTTCCGAGGCGTGACCTCAGGGGGCCGCCATCCAGGCGGCCCCGGGTCTCCCCGGAATTCCCACCAAGATCTGACGCCCCTGTTGTCCGGTGCCCGCACCGCGAGGGGCGCCACTGACGAGGAGAGAACGGCGCGATGCCGAAGAACAAGACGCACAGCGGTGCCAGCAAGCGCTTCAAGATCACCGGCTCCGGCAAGGTGCTCCGTGAGCGCGCCGGCAAGCGCCACCTTCTTGAGCACAAGTCGTCCAAGAAGACCCGCTCGCTGACCGGCACGGTCGAGCTGGCCCCGGCCGACGCCAAGAAGGTCAAGAAGCTTCTCGGCAAGTGAGTCCGCAGCCCTCGGTGAATCCGTGGGCGGCGACCTCGACTCAGACCGGGACCAATTCGTTTCCGGGCCGTGTGAGTCCAACCACGGCCCCGCTACAAGGAGTTAAAAAGTGGCACGCGTCAAGCGGGCAGTAAACGCTCACAAGAAGCGCCGGGCAATCCTCGAGCAGGCCAGCGGTTACCGCGGCCAGCGCTCCCGCCTGTACCGCAAGGCGAAGGAGCAGGTCACCCACTCCCTCGTCTACAACTACAACGACCGCAAGAAGCGCAAGGGCGACTTCCGTCAGCTGTGGATCCAGCGCATCAACGCCGCTGCCCGCCAGAACGGCATGACGTACAACCGCCTCATCCAGGGTCTGAAGGCCGCCAACATCGAGGTGGACCGCAAGATCCTGGCCGAGCTCGCGGTCAACGACGCCAACGCGTTCGCCGCCCTCGTCGAGGTTGCCCAGAAGGCCCTCCCGAGCGACGTCAACGCCCCGAAGGCCGCCTGATCCAGGTCGCACTTCTTGGCTTCTGAGCCGGACCCGCAGGCGCTCGTCGTCTGCGGGTCCGGTGCGTTGCACGACATGTTCCGTACGTCCGTCACCTCCGTACGCAGAGAGGCTCGCCGCCGACCATGGGCACCCCCGAACTGATCTCCCCGCGATCGCCGCGCGTCACAGCCGCCCGGCGGCTGGCCAAGCGCAACTTCCGCGGCAAGGAGCGCAGGTTCATCGCCGAGGGGCCGCAGGCCGTGCGCGAGGCCGCCGGGCACCGCGGCAGCGACGGCGAGGCGACGCTGATCGAGCTGTTCGCCACCGTCGAGGCGGCCGAGCGGTACGCCGACATCGTCGACGCCGCCCACGCCGCCGGTGCCCGGGTGCACCTCGCGGACGGCGATGTGCTCGCCGACGTGTCGCAGACCGTCACCCCGCAGGGCATCATCGGTGTCTGCCGCTTCCTCGACTCGCCGTTCGACGCGATCCTCGCCGCGAAGCCGAAGCTGGTCGCCGTCCTCGCCCACGTACGCGACCCGGGGAACGCCGGTACGGTGCTGCGCTGCGCCGACGCCGCGGGTGCCGATGCCGTCGTGCTCACCGATGCCTCGGTGGACCTCTACAACCCCAAGTCCGTCAGGGCCTCGGTCGGCTCTCTCTTCCATCTGCCGGTCGCCGTCGGTGTTCCGGTGGAGCAGGCCGTGCAGGGGCTGAGGGACGCGGGCGTAAGGATTCTTGCCGCCGACGGAGCGGGCGACGACGACCTCGACGACGAGCTCGACGCGGGGACCATGGGCGGGCCGACCGCCTGGGTCTTCGGCAACGAGGCCTGGGGCCTGCCGGAGGAGACCAGGGCGCTGGCCGACGCCGTTGTGAGGGTGCCGATCCACGGCAAGGCGGAGAGCCTCAATCTGGCGACGGCGGCAGCCGTCTGCCTGTACGCCTCCGCACGGGCCCAGCGCCCGCGCCGCTAATCCGCTGCCGAGGTCCTGGCCCGCAGAGCCACCGCGACCAGTGCCGCGTCGTCGGGGCGCCGGACGTCGCGGCCGGTCAGCTCGTGGAAGCGGGCGAAGCGGTGCTGGACCGTGTTGCGGTGGCAGTACAGCGCGGCCGCTGTGTCCGCGATGGAGCCGCTGCCGCGCAGATGCTCGGTGACGGTCTCCAGCAGACGTGCCGCCTCCGTCGCCGACACTCCGGGGCCGTCGAGACCACCCAGCACATCGGCGGCCAGATCCGTGCCGAAGTCCCCGGCCCGCCGCACCAGCACATCCAGCCAACTGTCCTCCAGCAGCCTCGGTGAACGGGCGTCCGGCGGCAGCATCTGCGCCGTCGCGATGGCCAGCACAGCCGCCCTGGGCACCGCTGCGAGCCCGTTCGCCTGCGGCGAGACACCACACGGGGTGGACGCGAGCCGGACCAGCACCGACTGCCACGTGGTGCGCCGGCCCAGCTCCACCACCAGCACCGCGTCCCCGCCGACCGCCTGGTACTGCACCGGAGCACCCGCCGCGCGCAGCGCCGTCGCCGCCCGGTGCAGCCCCGAACCCTCCGCCGCCGGGGCCGCCGCGCACAGAAACGTACCCGCGCCGTCGAAGCCCAGGGCCAGTGCCGCGTTCCGTACCACCGTCGGGTTGTGGCCCTCGCTCTCCAGTAGCCGGGAGAACCACATCCGCCGCTCGTCCTCCTGGCGCCGGCCCATCTCCAGAACCGTGCGCTGATACGCCGTCATGATGCCCGTGACATGGGACTCGACGGCCTCCCACACGTGGTACGCGGACGTCACCAGCTCCGCCATGTCCTCCTCGTCGGCCCGCTGGACCAGCGCCGCCCACACCACCCGGAAGTCCAGTCGGGCCGCTTCCAGCAGCGAGTCCAGCGGCACGCCCTGGCGGGCCCGCTGCTCACCCACTCGCTGCGACACCCCGGCGATGTGCACGGGCACCGGAAGCTGCGCCACCGTACGCAGCAGCAGCTCGAACGCCTGCCAGGCGGAGCTGCGGAAATCGGCGTCCGGTACCCGGTCCGCATAGGCACTCCGGACCGGATTGATCATCTCCATCCACTGGCCGATCAGACCGTCGATGTTGTCCAGGCACTGGCCCGCGAGCTCGGCGATCCGACGGGACGGGGGAGGGAAATCGGAAACCGGGGTGTGCATATGACCAATGTAAGGGGCTGTACGGGTGATGTTTCGACGTTGGATCTGTGCTCGTTGCCCTTGAAGCTGAGGCAATCCGGAATCCCCCGGGCCCACCGCATTCAGGGAGGTCCTGGCAGTGCATCTGACGCCTCGCGAGCAGGAGCGTCTCCAGCTGTTCACCGTCGCCGAACTGGCCCGCCGCCGCAGGGCGCGTGGCCGGCGGCTGAACACGCCGGAGGCCATCGCGCTGATCTGCGACGAGGTGCTGGAAGCCGCCTGGGACGGGCTCGGTCTGGACGAAGTGATCGAGGTGGGCCGCTCCGTGCTCACCGAGGCCGACGTGATGGACGGCGTGGCCGACATCGTCACCACCGTGCAGGTCGAGGCGCTCTTCCCGAGCGGCACCGCCCTTGTCGCCGTCGACCGGCCGATCGGCCCGGGGACACCCGACACCGCACCCGGTGCCGTACGGACCGCCCCCGATCCGATACGGATCAACGAGGGGCGTCCGCGCACCACCCTCACCCTCCGCAACACCGGTGACCGTACGGTGTTCGTCTCCTCGCACTATCCGCTGCACGAGGTGAACGCGGCCCTGGAGCTGGACCGGGAAGCGGCGCGGGGGCTGCGGCTGGACATCGCGGCCGGCACCGCGCTGGCCTTCGAACCGGGGGAGTCCCGGGAGGTCTCGCTGATCCCTCTCTCCCGTCACCCGCAGCACGCCCAGTCCGAGGAGCAGCGCGCATGACCAGCATCGACCGCCGTACATACAACGCTCTGTACGGTCCCACCACCGGTGACCGCATCCGGCTCGGCGACACCTCCCTCTGGGTCGAGGTGGAGGCCGACGACGGCACCCCCGGCGACGAACTGCTCGGCGGCTGCGGCAAGACCGTACGCGACGGGCTGCTGGCCTCGCCCCGCTCCGACCGGGACTCCGCCCTGGACATGGTGGTCGCCGGAGTCGTCCTCATGGACCCGGTTCTCGGCGTCCGCAAGACCGACATCGGCATCAAGGACGGCCGGATCGTCTCCGTCGGCGGCGTCGGCAACCCGGACGTGATGCCGGTCGAGTACGCCATCGACTCGCACACCTCCGTCGTCCCCGGCGAAGGGCTGATCGCCACCCCCGGCATCGTGGACAGCCACGTCCATCTCTCCTCGCCCGAGGTGGCGCCCGCAGCGCTCGCGGCCGGAGTCACCACGCTCGTCGGCATGGGGCTCGGCGGGGTCTGGGAGATCGGCTGCAATCCGGCCCACAGTCTGCACACCCTGATGAGCTCCTGGCAGGGCACCCCGCTCAACATCGCGTTCCTGGCCCGCGGTTCGTCCAGCTCCCGCACCCTGCTCGACGAGTCCGTGCTCGCCGGGGCCGGCGGCTTCAAGATCCATGAGGACTTCGGGGCCACCCCGCGCATCATCGACAACTGCCTCGACACCGCCGAGGCCGCCGATCTGCCGGTCGCCCTGCACACCGACTCCATGAACGAGTCCGGCTATCTGCGCGACACCATCGGCTCCACCCGGGGCCGGACCGTGCACGCGTACCACGTGGAGGGCGGGGGAGGTCACCCCGATCTGCTGGAGATCCTCTCCGAGCCGAACATCCTGCCGTCGTCGACCACGCCGACCATCCCGTACACCCCGAACACCGTCGGGGAACTCTTCCCGATGACGATGACCGTGCACCGGCAGAACCACCACTCCGCCAGTGATGTCGAGATCTCCAGGGGCCGCATCCGCGCCCATGCCATCGCCGCCGAGAACGCCCTGCACGACCTCGGCGCGATCTCCATCGTCAACTCCGACTCCATGGGCATGGGCCGCATCGCCGAGACCGTCCGACGCACCTGGCAGCTCGCCCACCTCCAGGCACTGGCGGCCGGGGAGGGCGGCGTCGAGCACCGCGCCAACCAGCGGGCCCTGCGTTACCTCGCCAAGATCACCCTCAACCCGGCGATCGCCCACGGCCTCGCGCACGAGGTCGGTACCGCCCAGGTGGGGCGCCTCGCCGACCTGGTGCTCTGGCACCCCGCCTACTTCGGCTCGAAGCCCGAACTGGTCATCAAGGCCGGGTTCGTGGCGTGGGGCAACACGGGGTCCGGTTCGGGATCGACCCGGCTGACCCAGCCCCGTACGTACAAGCCCTACTTCGGCGCCCTCGGCCAGGCGCCCGCGCGGCTCTCCCGGATCTTCGTCGCCGAGGCCGCGCTGGCGGACCGGGCCGCCCGAGCGGCGCTGCCCAAGGGACTCACCTACGCGCCGATCCGCGGCTCCCGCGGCCTCACCCGCGCCGACATGCTCCACAACACCGCGACCCCGCGCGTCGTGGTGCCCCGCGAACCGGCCCCCGTCCTGGTCGACGGTGTCCCCACCGGCACCCCCGCCGCCGACGCCGTGCCGCTCGCCCAGCTGCACCACCTCGCGTGACCCCGAAAGACCTGACCCCGAAAGACCTGAGCCCGTGAACCTCGATCTGCTGGTCCGCAACGCGAACATCCTGACTCTCGACGACACCAGGCCCACCGCCCGCACCCTCGGCGCCCTGCACGGCCGCATCGTCGGGCTCGACGAGGAGGTCGAGCACCTCCCCGCCGCACGGGTCATGGACGCGGGCGGCGCCACGGTCGTGCCCGGCTTCAACGACGCCCACTGCCACACCGCGTGGTTCGGCCTCACCCTCACCCAGCTCGACGTCTCCGGCGCGCGGACCGTCGACGAGGTGTACGACGCCGTGGCCGCGTACGCCGCCACGCTGCCCGAGGACGCCTGGGTGATCGGCGCCGGACTCGACCACAACCGGACCGGCGGGCGCTACCCGCACCGCGACGCCCTCGACCGGGCCGCGGGCGGCCGGCGGGTGTGGCTGAAGCACACCTCCGGGCACGCCTGCGTCGTCAACACCCCGGTGCTGGGCCTCGCGGGCATCCTGGCCGACAACTTCACCGACCCGGACGGCGGGGTCGTCTCCCGCGACGAGGACGGCCGGCCCGACGGACTCCTGGAGGAGACCGCCCAGCGCCTCGTGCAGCGGCACGTACTCCCGTATCCCGTGGAGACCGTCGCCGACGCCGTCGACGCCGCCACCCGGCACTACCTCACCGAAGGCATCACCAGCTTCACGGAGGCCGGTATCGGCGGCGGCTGGATCGGCCACACCCCGGTCGAACTCGCCGCCTACCAGCTCGCCCGCGACACCGGAAGGCTCCACACCCGCGCCCAGCTGATGGCCGCCTCCGACGTTCTGCACCCGCTGGTCTCGCACGCCGACGACGGCATCGGCCTCGGGCTCGACCTCGGGATGCGCACCGGCTTCGGTGACGACCGGCTCTCCCTCGGACCCGTCAAGATCTTCCTGGACGGCTCCCTGCTCGGCCGGACCGCCGCCGTCACCGAACCCTTCTGCGGCTGCCCGCACAACGAGGCAGAGGCGGCCAACCCCACCGGATACCTCCAGAACGACGCCGACGCCATGACCGAAACGGTCCTCGCCGCCCACCGCTCCGGCTGGACCGTCGCCGCCCATGCCATCGGCGACCGGGCCGTCGACCTCGCGCTCGACGCATTCGCCCGCGCTCAGCGAGAGCTCCCGCGCCCCGGCGTGCACCACCGCATCGAGCATGCCGGAGTGGTCCGCCCCGACCAGCTCGGCCGGTTCGCCGAACTCGGCGTGATCCCCGTACCGCAGCACAACTTCCTGCAGCCGTTCGGCGACGCCATGGCCGAGTCGCTCGGCGCGCAGCGCACCGCCTGGTCCTACCGGCTGCGCTCGCTGCTCGACCTCGGCCTGCCCGTACCCGGCAGCTCCGACCGGCCCGTCGCGCCCGGCGCCCCACTGCCCGCCATCCAGGCCATGGTCCAGCGGCGCACCGGCTCGGGCGCCGTGTACGGGCCCGACGAGCGCGTCCCGGTCCTCGATGCCCTGCGCGCCTGGACCGAGGGCTCCGCCCGCGCCACCGGCTTCGGCGGCCGCAAGGGGCGCCTCGTCCCCGGGCAGCTCGCCGACCTCACGATCCTCGACGCCGACCCGCTCCGCACCGATCCGGACCGGATCGGCTCGCTCCAGGTCCTCGCGACCGTCGTCGACGGCGATCCCGTCCACGACCCGCACGGCCTCGCGGCCCAGGCCGCCACCCCCACACCCGTACAGCCCGTTCCCCCGTCCCCTCAAGGCCACCAGGCCCTCCGTCCCCAGGAGAACGTGTGAGCTCGCCCGACATCAAGGACATCCGGCGACTGCTGATCGCCGCCTTCACCGGTACCGCCCTGGAGTGGTACGACTACTTCCTCTACGGCACCGCCGCCGCTCTGGTCTTCAACCGGCTCTTCTTCCCCGAGCTGGACCCGGCCGTGGGCACCATCGCGTCCTTCGTCACCTTCGCCGTGGGCTTTGTCGCCCGCCCCATCGGTGCGGCCGTTTTCGGCCACATCGGCGACCGCTACGGCCGCAAGGTCGCCCTGATCATCACCGTCGTGATGATGGGCGTCACCACCGGCTGTATCGGCCTGCTGCCCAGCTACGCCACCATCGGCATCTGGGCCCCCGTCCTCCTCGCACTCCTCCGCTTCCTGCAGGGGATCTCGGTCGGCGGTGAGTGGAGCGGCGCCATGCTGCTCACGCTGGAGCACACGCCCAAGGAGAAGCACGGCAGCTATTCCTCGATCCCGCAGCTCGGCTCGCCCGTCGGCACGCTGATCTCGTCCGGCGCGTTCGCCCTCGTCGGGATGCTGCCCGACGACTCCTTCTACTCCTGGGGCTGGCGTCTGCCGTTCCTCGCGGCGTTCCCGCTGCTCGGCTTCGCGCTCTACATGCGGCTGCGGATCGAGGAGTCGCCGGTCTTCCACGCGATGCTCGCCGACGCCGAGAAGAACGGCCCGAAGCCCGCACCACTCATCGAGGCGTTCCGCCGCACCTGGGGCCGCATGATCATCGGCATCGGCGCGGCCCTGCTCGGCGTCGGCGGCTTCTTCCTGATGACCACGTTCATCATTTCGTACGGCACCGACGAGCTGGGCATCGACAAGTCCGTGATGCTGAACGCCACCGTCATCGGCTCGGTCGTCGAGATCGTCGTGCTCGTCGTGGCGGGGCGGATCGCCGACCGGATCGGCGCCTGGACGGTCTGTGCCATCGGCGGCCTCGTCACGATGGCCGTCGCCTTCCCGGCCTTCTGGCTCGTCGACACCGGCAAGCCCGCACTGGTCTACCTCGGGGTGGGGCTCGGGATCGGCGCACTCTCCATTCCGTACGCCCCCATCGGCGCCGTGGTCTCCGGGATGTTCCCCGAGGCGTTCCGCTACAGCGCCGTCGCGATGTCCTACAACCTCGCGGGCGTCGTGGCCGGATTCGTACCGCTGCTCGCCACCTCGCTGACCGGCGCGGCGAACGGTGCCTCGTGGGGTGCGGCCCTGCTCCTGATGGTGATCGCAGCCTGCACGGCCGCCGGATCGTTCGCCTCCGGATCGCTCATGAGGCGTGAACGGGCAGCCCGGCCGGCCGGGGACCGCGTCGAGGTCGCCGTCTGACCGACGCCACGCCCCGTACCCCGCCGAACGGCGGACCGCAGCAGTGCGCCCCCGCAGGGTGTCGCTCCGTCACCGACGACTAGTAGGGTGACGAACTCGGGGGCCCACTGCACCGGTTCGAGAGGTGGGGTACGGGATATGGCTGTCGGCATGAGCAGGCCGCGCGAGACACACGCGGCCGTCGTGCGCGCCGGTGAAAGCCCCGGCACGGCGGGCGAACCGGCCCAAGGACCGGCCCTCGGACCCGTCGATGCGACCGTCGATCCCGACGACCTCCCCGACGGTCTGGTCATCGCCGACGAGACCGGCCGGGTCATCTGCTTCAACTCCGCGGCCGCCCGGATCACCGCCGTGCCCCGGGCCGCCGCTCTCGGCCGCCCCTTGGAGCACGCGCTGCCGCTGGAGGACCTCAAGGGCCGCCGCTGGTGGGCGCTGACCGATCCGTACGGCGGCCTCGCCACCCGGGTCGGTCAGCCCGAGCGCAATCTGCTGCTGCCCGGCGGCCGCGAGGTCCTGGTCTCCGCACGGTACGTACGAGAGCACCCGACCGGTCCCGTACGCCGTCTGGTGATCTCGCTGCGCGGCACCGAGGCCCGCCGCCGCACCGAACGCAGCCACGCCGAACTGATCGCGATCGTCGCCCACGAGCTGCGCTCCCCGCTGACCTCCGTCAAGGGCTTCACCGCGACCCTCCTCGCCAAATGGGAACGGTTCACCGACGACCAGAAGCGCCTGATGCTGGAGACCGTCGACGCCGACGCGGGCCGCGTCACCCGGCTCATCGCCGAACTGCTCGACATCTCCCGGATCGACTCCGGCCGACTGGAGCTGCGACGGCAGCCCGTGGACCTCTCCGCCGCCGTCGAACGCCACATCCAGGCCCTCACCGCGAACGGCCAGACACCCGACCGCTTCCTCGTCCGTACCTGCCAGCCGCTGCCCGCGGTCTGGGCCGACCCGGACAAGGTCGACCAGGTGCTCGGCAACCTGTTGGAAAACGCGGTGCGCCACGGCGAGGGAACCGTCACCATTGAAGTCGCACCCGCACCCGCGAAGAGCGACGAGAAGGGAACGGCCGTCACCGTGAGCGACGAAGGCCCCGGCATCCCCGAGGAGTCGATGGGCCGTGTCTTCACCCGCTTCTGGCGGGGGAGCAAGCGCGGCGGTACGGGCCTGGGCCTGTACATCGTCAAGGGCATCGTCGAGGCGCACGGCGGCACGATCACGGTCGGCCGCGGCCCCGGCGGCGGCGCGGAATTCCGATTTATTCTGCCCGTGAGCACGCCGGCCTACCTGGTCTGAGCAGCCCACGGGCCTCCCACACATCCTGTGACCCTTAGACTCGACCTTTGGCACCTTTGCGTCCTCCAGTCGTCGAGCGGGGCCATGGGGGTCCGGGGCTGTCCCCCGGTAAGCGCAGTACCAGCCAATCGGAAGCACGGGAAGAGATGTCGGCACCGAACAAGTCGTACGACCCAGTCGAGGTCGAGGCACTGAAACCGGAAGAGATCGAGCGCATGCGGGACGAGGCGTTCGCCGCCTTCGCCGCCGCCGGTGACCTCGACGCGCTCGCCCAGGCGAAGACCGCGCACACCGGTGGTACCTCGCCCCTGTCGCTCGCCAACCGGGAGATCGGCGCCCTGCCGCCGCAGGCCAAGGCAGAGGCGGGCAAGCGCGTGGGCCAGGCCCGCGGCGCTGTGAGCAAGGCCCTCGCCGCACGTCAGGCGGAGCTGGAGGCCGAGCGGGACGCCCGCGTGCTGGTCGAGGAGGCGGTGGACGTCACACTGCCCCACGACCGCACTCCGGCCGGCGCCCGCCACCCGCTGACCACGCTCATGGAGCGCCTCGAGGACATCTTCGTGTCCATGGGGTACGAGGTCGCCGAGGGCCCCGAGGTCGAGGCGGAGTGGTTCAACTTCGACGCCCTGAACTTCCTGCCCGACCACCCGGCCCGGCAGACGCAGGACACCTTCTTCGTCCAGGGCCCTGAGGGCACCACGGACGACGAGTCCGGCATCGTGCTGCGCACGCACACCTCCCCGGTGCAGGCCCGCACGCTGCTCGACCGCGAGCCGCCGGTCTACGTCGTCGTACCGGGTCGCGTCTACCGCACCGACGAGCTGGACGCGACGCACACCCCGGTCTTCCATCAGATCGAGCTGCTCGCCGTCGACGAGGGCCTGACCATGGCCGACCTCAAGGGCACCCTGGACCACATGGTCCAGGCGCTCTTCGGCCGGGACATGAAGACGCGGCTGCGCCCGAACTTCTTCCCGTTCACCGAACCGTCCGCCGAGATGGACATGGTCTGTTACGTGTGCCGCGGCGAGTCCGTCGGCAACCCGGACCGGCCCTGCCGCACCTGCGGCAGCGAGGGCTGGATCGAGCTCGGGGGCTGCGGCATGGTCAACCCGAAGGTGCTCATCGCCACCGGCGTCGACCCCCAGAAGTACAGCGGATTCGCCTTCGGGTTCGGCATCGAGCGGATGCTGATGTTCCGCCACAACGTCGAAGACATGCGAGACATGGTCGAGGGTGACGTCCGGTTCACCCGGCCGTTCGGGATGGAGATCTGATGCGGGTCCCGCTTTCTTGGCTGCGGGAGTACGTCGACCTGCCGGCGACGGAGACCGGCCGTGACGTCCAGGCCAAACTTGTTTCCGCCGGCCTCGAGGTCGAGACCGTCGAGCAGCTCGGCGCCGGGCTCAAGGGCCCCCTCGTCGTCGGCAAGGTCCTCACCATCGAGGAGCTGACGGAGTTCAAGAAGCCCATCCGCTTCTGCACCGTCGACGTCGGCCAGGCCAACGGCACCGGCGAGCCGCAGGAGATCGTCTGCGGCGCGCGCAACTTCTCCGTCGGCGACAAGGTCGTCGTGGTCCTGCCGGGCGCCGTGCTGCCCGGCGACTTCGCGATCGCCGCGCGCAAGACGTACGGCAAGACCTCGCACGGCATGATCTGCTCGGGCGACGAGCTCGGCATGGGCGACGACGGCAGCGGCGGCATCATCGTGCTGCCGCCCGAGCACGAGGTCGGCACCGACGCGATCGAGCTGCTCGAACTCGTCGACGAGGTCCTCGACATCGCGGTCACGCCCGACCGCGGCTACTGCCTGTCGATGCGCGGTGTCGCCCGCGAGACCGCCATCGCGTACGGTCTGCCGCTGCGCGACCCGGCGCTTCTCGACGTCCCCGCCCCGAACTCGTACGGCTACGTGGTGAAGGTGGCCGACCCGATCGGCTGCGACCGCTTCACCGCGCGTACGGTCGTCGGACTGGAGCCCGAGGCCCGTTCCCCGATCTGGCTGCAGCGCAGGCTGCAGAAGGCCGGGATGCGCCCGATCTCGCTCGCCGTCGATGTCACCAATTACGTGATGCTCGAGCTGGGCCAGCCGCTGCACGCCTACGACCGCTCCCGTCTCGACGGGCCGATCGGGGTGCGCCGCGCCGAGCCCGGCGAGAAGCTCACCACCCTCGACGGCGTCCAGCGGGTGCTGGACCCCGCAGACCTGGTGATCACCGACAACCGCGGGCCGATCGGTCTCGCGGGTGTCATGGGCGGCGCCAACACCGAGGTCGCCGACCACGACGACCAGGCCGGTGCCACCACCGAGGTCGTCATCGAGGCAGCGCACTTCGACGCAATCTCCATCGCCCGTACCGCGCGCCGCCACAAGCTGGCCTCCGAGGCGTCCAAGCGCTTCGAGCGCGGCGCCGACCCGCAGGCCGCGGCAGCTGCCGCGCAGCGGACCGTCGACCTGCTGGTGCTGCTCGCGGGCGGCACCGCCGAGGCCGGTGTCACGGAGATCATCGCGCCGTCCGCGCCCCGGACGATCACCATGCCGGCGAACCACCCGGACCGTGTCGCGGGCGTCGACTACGGCCGCGAGACCGTCGTACGCCGCCTCCAGGAGGTCGGCTGCGACGTCTACGGGCAGGACGAGCTGGTCGTCACCGCCCCGTCCTGGCGTCCCGACCTGGGTGAGCCGAACGATCTGGCCGAAGAGGTCATCCGGCTCGAGGGGTACGAGAACCTCCCCTCGACGCTGCCCAAGCCGCCCTCGGGCCGCGGGCTCACCGAGCGGCAGCGGCTGTACCGCCGCGTCGGCCGCGCGCTGGCCGGCGCCGGCTATGTCGAGGCGCTGAATTACCCGTTCATCGGCGAGCAGGTACTCGACCAGCTCGACATCCCGGCGGACGACGAGAGCCGTCGCCTGGTCAAGCTGGTCAACCCGCTCTCCGACGAGGAGCCCGCGCTGCGCACGACGCTGCTGCCCGGGCTGCTCGGTGCGCTGCGCCGCAACGACGGCCGCGGCAGCCACGACCTGGCGCTCTTCGAGGCGGGCCTGGTCTTCCGGGCTCCCGAGCAGGAGGGCATCGCGGTACGGCTGCCGGTCCACCGCCGTCCGACCGACGAGGAGATCGCCGGTCTGAGCGGGGTGCTGCCGGTACAGCCGCGCCATGTCGCCGTCGTGCTCGCCGGTGCGCATGAGCAGGCCGGCTGGTGGGGCAAGGGCCGCCCGGCCGACTGGGCGGACGCGATCGAGTCCGCCCGCACGGTCGCCCGTGAGGCGAGGGCCGAACTGATCGTCCGACAGGGCCAGTACGGTCCGTGGCACCCTGGCCGCTGCGCCGAGCTCGCCGTGGTGATCGACGGAGCGGAGCACACCGTCGGATACGCCGGTGAGCTGCACCCGCGCGTGGTCAAGGCGCTGCACCTGCCCGCGCGCAGCTGCGCGATGGAGCTGAACCTGGACCTGCTGGAGCAGGCGTCTCAGGGCGCCATCCAAGCGCCGCGGATCTCCACCTTCCCGGTGGCGACCCAGGACGTCGCGCTGATCGTCGCCGAGAGCGTCGCCGCCGCCGAGGTGGAGCAGGCGCTGCGTGCGGGCGCGGGTGAACTCCTCGAATCGCTGCGGCTGTTCGACGTCTTCACCGGCGACCAGATCGGTGCGGGCCGCAAGTCCCTGGCGTACGCGCTGCGCTTCCGCGCGGCGGACCGCACGCTGACCGTGGACGAGGCCACGGCCGCCCGCGACGCGGCGGTGGCCCTGGCCGCCGAGCGGACGGGCGCGGTGCTGCGGGGCGCGTAACGCCTCATGCGGCACACATCATGAAAGAGGGGCGTATCCGGTGACCGGATACGCCCCTCCTGTGCTCGCCGAGCGGCACAGAACCGCCCGCGGGCGTTGCCCGCACTGTCCGCGCCGCCACGGAGTGTCGGGCAGGTCGGCGGAAACGGACGGCGCGGGTGCGGGTCGTCGACTGTACGAGGGGGAGCAGACGACCCGGCCGCCTCTTGCGAGACGACTGATTCAACCGATCCGCGGACCGGCGCAACAGAGTGCGCAGTGGGACGGTTCGGGCATTGCGTTCACACCCCGTGTGAATCGTGCTCCACTGGTTCGGCACGCCTCGGCGTGCCGAACCACCGGAGGGGCAAATGGGGGCAACGGAGCCCAACATTCTGCTGGAGGCCCTGATCGAGGAGGCGGGTGTCTCCCGGGCGGGCCTCGCCGCGCACATCAACCGGGCCGGCCGTTCCCGCGGACTGTGCCTGCGGTACGAACACACCGCGGTGGCACGCTGGTTGAAGGGGCAGCGCCCGCGCGGCCAGGTGCCGGACCTGATCTGTGAAGTGCTGGGGAACCGGCTGAACAGGCCTCTTTCGCTGGACGACATCGGCATGGCGACCCCGGGCGCCGGCGCGGCCCTGCCCGGATCCACACTCACCGGATTCGTCGAGCGGGCCACCGCACTGTGGCGTTCCGACGACCAGCAGCGCCCGCACCTACTCGCCTCGGCCGCCGTCACGGGCACCACTGCGGTGATGCCCGTCTGGGAGTGGGAGAACCCGCCGGAGGACGTCGACGTCTCCCGCAGCGGTACGACCCAGGTCTGCACGGCCGACATAATGACCCTGCGCGCGGCCCGTGCCCACTACGAACTGATGTACCGCAGGGCAGGCGGAATCGCGACCCGTTCCCGCATCGTCGGCTTCCTCAACACCGAGACCGCCCCGCTGCTGCGCGGCGCCTACAGCGACGCGATGGGGCGCCAACTGCACCGGGCGACGGGCGGGCTGGTGGCGGTCGCGGGCATCTGTGCCTACGACTCCGACGCGCACGGGCTCGCCCAGCGCTACTTCCACCAGGCACTGCGGCTGGCCAAGGCGAGCGGGGACCGGGGGCTCGGCGGTTATGTGATCGCCCTGCTGGTCAACCAGTCGCTGTTCCTCGCCGACTACCGGCAGTCGGTGGCCTTCGCGCAGGCGGCGCTACGGGCCGCCGGCCGGCACATCACTCCCGCGCTGGCCGCCGATCTGTACGCGATGCAGGCCAAGGCGTACGCCCACATCGGCGACGCCACAAGCGCCCTGGAGTGCATCCGGCGCGCCGAGTCGGAGGCCGGACGCATCCGGCCGGGCCATGAACCGGACGAGACGGGGTACGTCCAGCCGGGCCTGGTCGATGTGCAGGTGGCCGAGGCCCTGCTCAGCCTCGGCGATCTGCCCGGGGCCAGGGAACACGCGGTGACGGCCGTGCGGACCCCGGCGCACGACCGGGGCCGGGTCCACCGGCTGGCCATGCTGACCCATATCGAGCTGCGTCAGGGCGAGGCGGACCGGGCGGCGGCCACGGCCGTGGAGATGGCGGAGCGGGCCAGGGGCATGGAGTCGCAACGGCTGCGCGACCGGCTGCGTGCGGTGCGCGAGGATCTGATCGCGAGCGGCTGCGCCGACGCGGGGCGGGCCGCCGAACTGATCGACGGGTCGTTGCGCGTACCGCTGTGAGTTCGTACCCGCGGGTTCCGGTACGTTCCCCTCCGGTCCCGCTCCTGCTGCGATGTTGTCACCTACTTGTCGGAAGGTGGCAAAACTGTGCAGTGGACGAATCTGAACGAGCAAACCGTGTATGAGAACCACTGGTTTCAGGTCAATCTGGCGGATGTGCTCATCCCCGACGGCCGCCATCTCGACCACTACCTCATCCGGCTCCGCCCCGTCGCGGCGGCCACCGTCGTCAACGAGGCCAACGAGGTACTGCTGCTCTGGCGGCACCGGTTCATCACCGACAGCTGGGGCTGGGAACTTGCCGCGGGCGTCGTCGAGGACGGCGAGGACATCGCAGCGGCCGCCGCCCGGGAGATGGAGGAGGAGACCGGCTGGCGCCCCGGACCGCTGCGTCCGCTGCTGACCGTGGAGCCGTCGAACGGCCTCACCGACGCCCTGCACCACCTCTACTGGTCCGAGGAGGCGACATGGACCGGCCACCCCAGCGACGACTTCGAATCCTCGCGACGCGAGTGGATACCGCTCAAGCTGGTGCCCGACATGATCGCCCGCGGCGAGGTCCCGGCCGCGGGCATGGTGGCCGGGCTGATGATGCTCCATCACTTACGGCTGGGATGAAAACCCCGGAACCGAGGCCGGGATGAAAACCCCGGAACCGCGAAAGGGGCCGGCCGGGGGTTTCCCGGCCGGCCCCGTGCGGGCACGAGAGACGGATCAGGAGTACGGGTAGAAGCCCGAGCCCGTCTTGCGGCCGAGCCGGCCCGCGTCCACCATCCGCTGGAGCAGTGGGGGAGCGGCGTACAGCGGCTCCTTGAACTCCGCGTACATCGAGTCGGCGACCGAGGCCACGGTGTCCAGACCGATCAGGTCGGAGAGCTTGAGCGGGCCCATCGGGTGGGCGCAGCCGAGCTCCATGCCGTTGTCGATGTCCTCACGGCTGGCGATCCCCGACTCGAACATCCGGATCGCGGAGAGGAGATACGGAATCAGCAGCGCGTTGACGACGAAGCCGGAGCGGTCCTGGGCGCGGATCGGGTGCTTGCCGAGCACGTCCTGCACCAGGGCCTCGGCGCGCTTCACCGTCTCGTCGGACGTCGTCAGCGCGGGAATCAGCTCGACGAGCTTCTGCACCGGGGCCGGGTTGAAGAAGTGGATACCGATGACCTGGTCCGGGCGAGAGGTCGCCACGGCCAGCTTCACCAGCGGAATGGAGGAGGTGTTCGAGGCGAGGATCGCGTCCTGCCGGGTCACCACCTGGTCGAGCACCTGGAAGATCTCGGTCTTGACCTGCTCGTTCTCCACGACGGCCTCGATGACGAGATCGCGGTCGGCGAACTCTCCGAGGTCGGTGGTGAAGCTCAGACGAGCCAGTGTCTCGTCGCGCTCCTCCGGAGTGATCTTGCCGCGTTCGGCGGCCTTCGAGAGGGAGTTGTGCAGCCGGGTGCGGCCGATCTCCAGCGCCTCGCCGGTGGTCTCGGCCACCATGACCTCAAGACCGCTGCGGGCGCACACCTCCGCGATACCCGCGCCCATCTGGCCACAGCCCACCACTCCGACGCGTGCAATGTCGGCCATAGAGTCCGTCACCTCGTGCCTTTCGCTGTTCTGCGTGTCGCAGGTTCCCGTCTGATTCCGGTGCCCGCCCCGACCCCCCGACGTTACTCCGCGACCTACGGGTCATTGCGGGCCGGGGCGGGCATGCTCTGCGTTACGCCCGGATACCGGGGCGACGGACGAGGACAGAGAGACGGCAGGTGCAACGAAATGCGGCAAATGGCCAGAAGAGGTTTTGTGGCGGGTGCGGCCGGGGTGGTCGCAGCGGTGGTGAGCACAATCACCACGGCCGGTGATGCCGTCGCGGCCCCGTCCCGGCAGACCGGCACCGGGCCGGCGCACCCAGCGCCGCGCAGGCGTGGTCACCATGTGGCGCGGCGCGAGCTGCGCGGTATGTGGGTGGCCACCGTCGCCAACATCGACTGGCCCTCCGCGCCCGGTCTGACAGCGGCCGCGCAGGAGGCCGAGCTGATCGCGTACCTCGACGAGGCCGTCGACCGGCGGCTGAACGCAGTGATCCTCCAGGTCCGGCCGACGGCCGACGCGCTGTGGCCCTCGCCCTACGAACCGTGGGCCCAGTACCTCACCGGGGTGCAGGGCAAGGACCCCGGCTGGGATCCGCTGGGCACGGCTGTCCGCGAGGCGCACCGCCGCGGGCTCGAACTGCATGCCTGGTTCAACCCGTACCGGGTCGCCAACCACACCGATCCGTCCCGCCTGGTCGCCACCCATCCCGCCAGGCTGCACCCCGACTGGGTCCTGCCGTACGGCGGGAAGCTCTACTACAACCCCGGAATCCCCGAGGTCCGCCGCTTCGTCCAGGACGCGATGCTCGACGCGGTCCGCCGCTACGACATCGATGCCGTGCACTGGGACGACTACTTCTACCCGTACCCGGTGGCCGGGCAGGTCTTCGACGACGACGCCACGTACGCGAAATACGGTGCGGGCTTCCCGGACAAGGCCGCCTGGCGGCGCGACAACACCGACAAGCTGGTGCGCGAGACGGCCGAGCGGATCAAGAAGATCAAGAAGAACGTCCAGTTCGGGATCAGCCCGTTCGGTGTGTGGCGCAACGCCGCGACCGACCCGCTCGGCTCCGACACGAAGGCGGGTGTGCAGACCTACGACGATCTGCACGCCGACACCCGCGGCTGGGTCCAGAAGGGCTGGATCGACTACATCTGCCCGCAGATCTACTGGAACATCGGCTTCGCCGCCGCCGACTACGCCAAGCTGCTGCCCTGGTGGGACGCGGTCGTACGGGGCACGGGCGTCGATCTGTTCGTGGGCGAGGCGCTCTACAAGGCCGGTGACCCGGCCCAGCCCGCAGCCTGGCAGGACCCGGCCGAACTCTCCCGCCACCTCGACTTCGCCGCCGCCTACGACCAGGTGCGCGGCCATGTCTACTTCTCCGGAAAGAACGTGGTCACGGACCGGATCGGAACCATGGACCGGGTGGTGGCCGACCACTATCGCAACAGGGTGCGTCCACCCCGCTGACAGAAGAAGCGGAGTGGACGCACCGGGTGTGTGGGCGGGCTGCCGGAAACTGATCGGCCCGCCCAGGGCCCGGGGGGCGAAGAGCAGTGCCGTCCGCCGGAGGCCGCTACGGGGTCTCCGGTGCCTGCTTCCGGACGACGGTGTGCTGTACGACGCTGTCGGGACCGGGCGAAATCAGGTGTTCGTGTCCGTCCTCGAAGCGGACGCGGTACGGGGGAGTGCCCCCGGCCCCGAGCACTTCGACGATCTCTGCGACCCGGTCGTGCTGTCCCACGGTCCTGCCGTGCGTCAGCAGCCGGTCGCCCGCGTGTGCCTCCATCGGGAGTGACCTCCTCACGGGTGCGGTCCTTGTCGACAAGTCTATGACCGAAAAGCGACTTCGCCCGGTGGGAGGTGCGTGGTTCTCACCCACGACGCCGGGCGCGCCCCGTCCGCTGGGTGGCCGCGATGCAGACGAGCACCGCGATTGCCGCCACCGGCGCCGTCGCCGAGACCTCCTCGCCGAGCAGGAAGAACGACCACACCAGCGTCAGCAACGGCTGTGCGAGCTGAAGCTGGCTGGCCTGCGGAACCCCGATCTCCGCCATCCCGCGGTACCAGACGTACAGGCCGAAGAAGGTGGACCCGGCCGCCACCCAGACCAGTCCGATCACTCCGTGCGTGGTCAGCCGCACCGGCTCCAGCGGCAACGCGATGGCCGCCCCCGCCACTGCGAGCGGCAGGGAGAGAATCAGGGCCCAGCCGACCACCTGCCAGCCCGGCATGATCCCGGCCAGCCTGCCGCCCTCGGTGTATCCCGCCGCGCACACCAGCAGTGCACCGAACAGATACAGATCACCGCCGGACAGCGCACCACCGCTCTCCTGCACGGTGAACGCGATCACCACGGCCGCCCCGGCGAGCGCCGCGATCCAGAAGGCACGTGGCGGCCGCGCCCCGGTCCGCAGCGAGGAGAACACCGCGGTGGTCAGCGGCAGCAGCCCCACCACAACGGCTGCGTGCGAGGTCGTCGACGTCTGCAGCGCCAGCGTCGTCAGCAGCGGGAAGCCGACCACCACACCGGCGGCGACGACGACGAGCCCGGCCCGGTGCCGGCGGTCCGGCACCGGGACACGGCCTGCCAGCAGCACACCACCCGCGATCGCGGCGGCGAGCAGGGTGCGCAGCGCCACCAGCGACCAGGGGCCGAAGCTCTCCAGGCCCCAGGCCGTGGACGGGAAGGTCAACGAGAAGGCGACGACACCGAGCCCGGCGAGAACCATGCCGCCGCGGTTCGCCGTGCCGGCCGTCGATGAGCCAACCGCTATCGCGCTTTGTGTAGTAGCGCTATCCTTAACTTTCATGCAAGAGCGTAGCAGTGTCGCTGAACTCGTTGATTCTCTCCGCAGTGAACTGAATCGCTACTCACCAGGTGGAAAGCTGCCATCGAGCCGGGCCCTCGTGGAGCGCTTCCGGGTCAGCCCCGTCACCGTCTCCCGGGCCATTGCCCAGCTCGCCGCCGAGGGGCTCGTCGTCACCCGCCCCGGCTCCGGCGCCTTCCGGGCGCAGCCCCGTACCGATGTGCCCCCGCCGGGCGACACCTCCTGGCAGGAGGTCTCCCTCAGCGGCGACGGCGGCCCCGAAGCGGTGCCGCGTACCGTCGACGCCTCCGGTGTCCTGGTCACGCTCACCGCACCGCCGCCCGGCGTCATCGAGCTCAACGGCGGCTACCTCCACTCCTCGCTCCAGCCGGAGCGGGCGCTTGCCGCCGCTCTCGCCAGGGCCGGCCGCCGCCCCGGCGCCTGGGACCGCCCGCCCACCGACGGTCTGACCGAACTGCGTGCCTGGTTCGCCCGGGAGATCGGGCCCGCGCTCACCGCCGCCGACGTACTGATCACCGCGGGTGGCCAGAGCGCCCTGGCCACCGCGCTGCGCGCCCTCGCCCCGCCCGGCGCCCCGGTCCTGGTCGAATCGCCCACCTACCCGGGAATGCTGGCCGCCGCCCGCGCCACCGGACTGCGGCCCGTACCGGTACCCGTCGACGCCGACGGCGTGCGGCCGGAACTGCTCGCCGCCGCCTTCCGGGCCACCGGCGCCCGCGTCTTCGTCTGCCAGCCGCTCTTCCAGAACCCGACCGGCGCGGTCCTCGCCCCCGAGCGGCGCGGCGAGGTCGTGCGGATCGCCCGTGCGGCGGGAGCCTTCGTCATCGAGGACGACTTCGCCCGCGGACTGGTCCACGACGACGCCGGGCCACTGCCCGCACCCCTGGCCGCCGACGACCCCGACGGTGTGGTCGTCCACGTCTGCTCCCTGACCAAGGTCACCTCGCCCAGCCTGCGGGTGGGCGCGCTCGCCGCCCGCGGTCCGGTGCTGGGACGGCTGCGCGCCATCCAGATCGTCGACAGCTTCTTCGTACCCCGACCGCTCCAGGAGGCCGCGCTCGAACTGGTCGGCTCCCCGGCATGGGGTCACCATCTGCGTTCGGTATCGACCGAGCTGAGAAAGCGGCGCACCGCCATGACGACGGCCCTGCGGCAGGAGCTGCCCGCCCTCGCGCTCCCGCACATCCCCGCGGGCGGCGGCAGCCTGTGGCTGCGCCTGCCCGACACGGAAGCCGGTACGGACGAGTCCGCAGTGGTGTCGGCGGCCCTGCGCGCGGGCGTGGCCATCGCACCCGGCCGCCCGTACTTCTGCGCCGAACCCCCTTTCCCGCAGATCCGGTTGAGCTTCGCCGCGGTCGCCGGGGCGGTCGAGATCGCCGAGGGGGTCCGACGCCTGCGCACCGCCTGCGGCGAAGTCCTGACCGGCTTGGGGGGATGACCTCCGGCCGTGAACGACGACACGCCCCGGCAGCGTCACGAGATCTCGTCCGACCCGTCCCGCCCGGACGCGGCCCGTATCCACCACGGCAGGTTCACGCTCGCCACCGAGGACGCCCACGGGGTCTACGAGAAGGTCGGCTTCAAGCCACTGAAGGACCCGCACACGTGGATGTACATCCGGCTCGGCCGAGCCGGAAGTGCTTGCGAAGGCCCTTGACCCGCGTGGCGTTGGGATCCACGATCACCGCCATGACTGTTCGAGTCTCGCTCGTCGCCGCGGCGCGCAGCTCCGCCCTGCTCGCCGAGCGCTTCGACGACGACCGGCCGCTCGACCACGCCGGCCGGCACGAGGTGCAGCTCGCCGCCCACGCCCTGGTACCCCTCCTGGGCGCCGCCGAACTGCGCTACTGCTCACCGACCCCACGCAGCCGCGCCACCGGCGAGGCGCTCGGTTACGCCCCGCTCGTCCAGCCCGCCCTGCGCGACTGCGACATGGGCCGCTGGCGCGGCTGCACCCTCGCCGATGTCACGGCATGCGAACCTGCGGCCGTCGACGCCTGGCTCGCGGACCCGCGCTCCGCCCCGCACGGTGGTGAACCGCTGCTCGCCTTCATCTCGCGGATAGGGGGCTGGCTGGAGACCCGCCCCGCATGCGACGGCGCCATCGTCGCCGTCGCCGAACCGGCAGTCGTCCGGGCCGCCCTCGTCTATGCGCTCAAGGCCCCGCCGTCGACGTACTGGAACGTCGACGTCCGACCGCTGTCCACGGTCACGCTCACCGGTATGCCGGGCCGCTGGAGCCTCAGGCTCGAAGCGGGAGCCCGCTGAACGCCCGCCGCTCGTGGGTGCGTCACGTCTTCCCGCCGGTCCGACCGGTCGGTACGTTGCGTACCCGCCGAGTCCCACAGGCATGTCCCAGGCGAGGGAGGCCACCGTGCCGCGGATTTACGGCCACTGCGACGACCGATTCTCCGCGGTGCGCACCGCGTTCGAAGCGAACTTCCGGGAGCGCGACGAACTGGGCGCGGCCGTGACCGTACTGATCGGCGGAGAGCCGGTGGTCGACCTCTGGGGCGGCTGGGCCGACGCCGCCCGCAACCGCCCCTGGGAGCGGGACACCCTGGTCAACGTCCGGTCCACGGCCAAGGGCCCGACCGCCCTCTGCGCCCACGGCCTCGCCGACCGGGGCCTGCTCGACCTCGACGCCCCGGTCGCCGCGTACTGGCCGGAATTCGCCGCGGCGGGCAAGGAGGCCGTGCTCGTACGCCATCTGCTCTCGCACCGCGCGGGGCTGGCCGGGCTGCGCGAGCCGCACACCCTGGCCGAGCTCTACGACCGGGATCTGACCACCGCCCGGCTTGCGGCGACCGAGCCCTGGTGGGAGCCCGGCACACGGTCCGGCTGCCACGCCCTCACGTACGGCTTCCTGGTCGGCGAGGTGGTCCGGCGGATCACCGGTCTGCTGCCGGGTGAGTTCCTCCAGCAGGGCGAGCAGGATGTGTTCCGTGCCGACGTAGTTGTGGCCCATCCGCAGGGCCTCCTGGAACGTCAGCTTCACTGTCAACCGTCAGTTGACAGTGAAGGCTGCGGAAGCCGTGTTACCGGTGCGGGATCACCAGAGCGCCGTACAGAAGACGCACGCCTCCCAATGGGCCGGCGCGCACAGGACGCGGTGCCGTACGCACGAGGCCATGGCGGCTTCCTCCGGGCCGGGAAAGGGGAAGCCGCCGCTCGGCCGCTCCACGTCGGCCGGATCGAATGCCTCGACCATCTCCCGGTACTGCCGCAGACAGCCCTCGGCGAAGGGTGGCTCGTAGTCGAGTTCGTCCCACCGGTGCCTGCGCAGCGCGAGATCGAGCACCCGCAGGACGAAGTCCTTCGCCGCGGCCTGCTCGTGCGGGGAGCGGCCCCAGTCGACGTCCTCCAGATCGAACCCGACCGCCCCGCGCCCGATGACGCTCTGGTCCTGCAAGGTCAGCAGAGTGGCGAAGCGGTGCTCCCAGGTGCTGTCGGCGAGGTCGGACACGGCCAGCATGAGCACATCGACGAAGACGTCCGTGCCCCCGTTGGACATGGACAGGCTGCGGCCCCCGCCGTGAAAGACGTTCCCCATCCGGACATCGTAGCGAGCGGAATCGCACGGCCGGCCGGTCGGCCGTGGCTGTCCCTCTCCGGCCGGATACGACGGAGCGCGCCGTCCGACGGAGTCCGTCGGACGGCGCGCTCGTTCAGCGGTTCCGTATGCGGGTCAGAGGACGCCGCTGTCCGCGATGGTGATCTTCGCCTGGGGCCGGCCGCTCTGCGAACCGAGGGCCTCGATCTTCTTGACCAGGTCCATGCTCTCCTGGTTGTCGACCTCACCGAACACCACGTGCTTGCCGTCCAGCCACGACGTCACGATAGTCGTGATGAAGAACTGGGAGCCGTTGGAGTCGGGGCCGCTGTTGGCCATGGAGAGCAGGCCCGGCTTGGTGTGCGCGAGCTTGAAGTTCTCGTCCGGGAACTTCGCCCCGTAGATGCTCTTGCCACCCGTGCCGTTGCCCTGGGTGAAGTCGCCGCCCTGCAGCATGAAGTCGGGGATGATCCGGTGGAAGGACGATCCCTTGTAGCCGAAGCCCTTCTCGCCGGTCGCCAGCGCGCGGAAGTTCTCCGCGGTCTTGGGAACGACGTCGTCGAACAGATTGAACGTGATCCGCCCAGCGGGCTCGTCATTGATGGTGATGTCGAAGTAAACCTTGCTCGTCATGGAACCATCCTGACATCGATGCGCTCGGCGCCGACGGGCGGGCACGGTGCCGGGCCCGTCGACGTGGCGGCGGTAATGGACACAGCGGCCTTCGCGCCCGCTGTCCCGCACGCCGACGACTGGTTAGCCTGAAGAAGGGGTGCGCAGGCTCAGGGAGGTCCGTTGTGACTGTGGAGGCCAACGCGAGCACCGGGACGTTCAGTACTTTCGGCGCATCCCCGGGTGTCGGCGCGCCCCGCTATCTGCCGGTTGCCGAGCACGGCCTGATCGGCGATCTGCGCAGCGCGGCGCTGGTGGGCACCAACGGCACCATCGACTGGTACTGCTGCCCGCGCTTCGACGCACCCAGTGTCTTCGCCTCGATCCTCGACGCCGACCGTGGCGGGTACTTCGAGCTCGCGGCGGATGCCCCGACGCGTACCAAGCAGTTCTACTTCCCCGACACCAATGTGCTGATCACCCGCTTCTTCGCGGAGGACGGCGTCGGCGAGGTCCAGGACTTCATGCCGGTACTCGACGATTCGCGCGAGGCCGACCGGCACCGTCTGATCCGCCGCGTGGTGTGCGTCCGCGGATCGCTGCCGTTCCGCGCCCGTGTGGCCCCCCGTTTCGAGTACGGGGCGCAGTCGCACACCGTGCACGCACAGCATGGCCAGGCGGTCTTCGAATCGCCCTCACTCACTCTCGCGCTGACGTCGAGTGTGCCGCTCGAGGTCGCCGGCCAGGACGTATGGTCGCTGTTCAAGCTGCATGAGGGCGAGTCCGCGGTCTTCGCCCTCGACCGGGTCGGCGGTGACGTGGCGCCCCGCTTCTGCCCGCTGTCCGAGGCGGAGCAGCAGTTCAACGCCACCGTCGGGTACTGGCGGCGGTGGCTGTCCCGGTCGCGGTACCGCGGTCGCTGGCGGGAGATGGTGCACCGCTCCGCCCTCACTCTGAAGCTGCTCACCTACGCCCCGACCGGCGCCATCATCGCCGCGCCGACCACCAGTCTGCCCGAACGCATCGGGGGCGAGCGCAACTGGGACTACCGCTACGTATGGATCCGTGACGCAGCGTTCTGTGTGTATGCGCTGCTCAGGCTCGGCTTCACCGAGGAGGCCGAGGCCTTCATGGGTTTCCTTTCCGAGCATGTCCCACTCGAAGTGACCGAGACGACCGGCCCGCTGCAGATCATGTACGGCATCGACGGGCGTCGTGAGCTGCCCGAGCGCGAGCTGACCCATCTCGAGGGGTACCGGGGCTCGGCCCCCGTACGCGTCGGCAATGATGCCGTCGGCCAGTTGCAGCTGGACATCTACGGGGCGCTCACCGACGCCCTCTACCTCTACAACAAGTGGGGGCAGCCCATCTCCAGTGCGCACTGGGACAGCATCAGTGAGGTGGTCGACTGGCTGTGCGACCACTGGGACCAGCCCGACGAGGGGATCTGGGAGACGCGAAGCGGGCGCAAGAACTTCCTCTACTCGCGATTGATGTGCTGGGTGGCCATCGAGCGCGCCATGCGGCTGGCCCAGCATCGCGGCCTGCCCGTCGACATCGTGCGGTGGGGGCGGGCCCGGGATGCGATCTATCGCCGGATCATGCGCCATGGCTGGTCCGACGAGCGGCATGCCTTCGTCCAGTACGAGGACGGCCACGTCCTCGATGCGTCCCTGCTGATGATGCCGCTGGCGAAGTTCGTCTCCCCGACCGACCCGAAGTGGCTTGCCACGCTGGACGCGCTGGGCGAGGACCTGGTGTCCGACTCGCTGGTCTACCGCTACGACCCGCAGGCCAGCCCGGACGGACTGCGGGGCGATGAGGGCACGTTCTCGATCTGCTCGTTCTGGTACGTCGAGGCGCTGGCCCGCGCCGGCCGCCTGGACGAGGCCCGACTCGCGTTCGAGAAGATGCTCACGTACGCCAACCACCTCGGCCTGTATGCGGAGGAGATCGGCCATACCGGGGAGCAGACCGGGAACTTCCCTCAGGCCTTCACCCACCTGGCGCTGATCAGCGCGGCCTTCGGTCTCGACCGCGCGCTCGGCTAGTGCGTGAGTTCGGACCCCGCTGTGGTGGCTACCTTTGCATAAAAGTGCATAGCTGCGTATAGTCATGCCATCGACGAGGAGGATTTCGATGGTGGTACGTGCAGCAGTGGCAGGGGCGAGCGGATACGCCGGTGGGGAGCTGCTCCGTCTCCTGCTGGTCCACCCGGAGGTCGAGATCGGGACCCTCACCGCCAACTCCAACGCGGGTCAGAAGCTCGGTGCGCTGCAACCGCATCTGCGGCCGCTTGCCGGCCGTGTGCTTCAGCCGACCACGCCGGAGGTCCTCGCCGGGCACGATGTCGTCTTCCTCGCCCTTCCGCACGGGCAGTCCGCCGCCGTCGCCGAGCAGCTCGGTGACGAGGTGCTGGTGGTGGACATGGGCGCCGACTTCCGGCTCGGCAACGCAGCGGACTGGGAGAAGTTCTACGGCTCGCCGCACGCCGGGACCTGGCCCTACGGTCTGCCCGAACTGCCGGGCGGGCGCCCGGCGTTGGCGGGATCCAAGCGCATCGCTGTGCCCGGCTGCTACCCGACTGCCGTCTCCCTCGCGCTCTTCCCGGCGTACGCCGCCCAGCTGGCCGAGCCCGAGGCCGTGATCGTCGCCGCGTCCGGTACCTCCGGGGCGGGCAAGGCGGCCAAGCCGCATCTGCTCGGTTCCGAAGTGATGGGCAACATGTCCCCGTACGGCGTCGGCGGGGTCCACCGGCACACCCCCGAGATGATCCAGAACCTCAGCGCCGCGGCCGGTGAACCGGTCACGGTCTCCTTCACGCCGACCCTGGCGCCGATGCCCCGCGGCATCCTCGCGACGTGCAGCGCGAAGGCGAAGCCGGGCGTGAGCGCCCAGACCGTCCGTGACGTGTACGAGAAGGCGTTCGCCGAGGAGCCGTTCGTCGACCTGCTCCCCGAGGGACAGTGGCCCGCCACAGCGTCCGTCCACGGTTCCAACGCCGTACAGATCCAGGTCGCTCACGACGAGGCGGCAGGCCGGATCATCGCCATCAGCGCCATCGACAACCTCGCCAAGGGCACCGCCGGCGGCGCCCTGCAGAGCATGAACATCGCCCTCGGACTTCCCGAGGACACAGGTCTTTCCACGATCGGAGTCGCACCGTGAGTGTCACGGCAGCACAGGGTTTCTCGGCGGCGGGCATCGCCGCGGGAATCAAGGAGAGCGGTAACCCGGACCTGGCCCTCGTGGTCAACCACGGTCCGCGTCGATCCGCCGCGGGCGTCTTCACCTCCAACCGCGTCAAGGCCGCCCCCGTCCTCTGGTCGGAGCAGGTACTCAAGGGCGGCGAGGTCAGTGCCGTCGTTCTCAACTCCGGTGGTGCCAACGCCTGTACGGGCCCGCAGGGCTTCCAGGACACCCACGCCACCGCAGAGAAGGCCGCCGAGGTCCTCACCGGTCACAGCGCGGGCGAGATCGCGGTCGCATCGACCGGGCTGATCGGCACGCTGCTTCCGATGGACAAGCTGCTGCCCGGCATCGAGAAGGCAGTCGCCGCCCTCAGTGAGCACGGTGGCGAGAAGGCCGCCATCGCGATCAAGACCACCGACACCGTCCACAAGACCGCCGTAGCGGGCGGCGAGGGGTGGACCGTCGGCGGTATGGCCAAGGGCGCCGGCATGCTCGCCCCGGGTCTCGCCACCATGCTGGTCGTCCTCACCACCGACGCCGACGTGGAAGCGCCGGCGCTGGACACCGCGCTGCGCGCCGCCACCCGCACCACCTTCGACCGGGTCGACTCGGACGGCTGCATGTCGACCAACGACACCGTGCTGCTGCTGGCCTCCGGCGCGAGTGGGATCACCCCGGAGCAGGACGAGTTCACCGAGGCCGTACGGACCGTCTGCGCCGACCTCGCCCGACAGCTCATCGGTGACGCCGAGGGCGCCTCCAAGGACATCCGGATCGAGGTCATCAACGCCGCGACCGAGGACGACGCCGTCGAGGTGGGCCGGTCCATCGCCCGTAACAACCTCCTCAAGTGCGCCATCCACGGCGAGGACCCCAACTGGGGCCGGGTCCTCTCCGCGATCGGCACGACGAAGGCCGCCTTCGAACCGGACCAGCTGAATGTCGCCATCAACGGCGTATGGGTCTGCAAGAACGGCGGCGTCGGCGAGGACCGCGACCTGGTCGACATGCGCTACCGGGAAGTGAAGATCACCGCCGACCTGGCCACCGGGACCGAGTCGGCCGTCATCTGGGCCAACGACCTCACTGCCGACTACGTCCACGAGAACAGCGCGTACAGCTCATGACCACGGCGCGGAAGCACACCGCACTTCCGAAGGCACAGATTCTCATCGAGGCGCTGCCCTGGCTGACCCGGCACAACGGCAAGACCGTCGTCATCAAGTTCGGCGGCAACGCCATGATCGACGAGGAGCTGAAGGCGGCCTTCGCCCAGGACGTCGTCTTCCTGCGCCAGGCCGGCCTCAAGCCCGTCGTCGTGCACGGCGGCGGCCCGCAGATCAGCGCCCAGCTCGACAAGCAGGGCCTGGTCAGCGAGTTCAAGGCCGGTCTGCGCGTCACTACGCCCGAGGCGATGGACGTCGTACGGATGGTGCTGGCCGGACAGGTCCAGCGCGAGCTCGTCGGCCTGCTCAACCAGCACGGCCCGCTCGCCGTCGGCATGACCGGCGAGGACGCCCACACCATCACCGCCACCCAGCACAGGCCGACCATCGACGGCGAACTCGTCGACATCGGCCGGGTCGGCGAGATCACCGCCATAGACACCGGGGCGATCCAGGCGCTGCTGGACGACGGCCGGATCCCCGTCGTCTCCTCCATCGCACGCTCCGCCGACGACAACCACGTCTACAACGTCAACGCCGACACCGCGGCCGCCGCACTCGCCGCCGCCCTGAACGCCGAGACGCTGATGGTCCTCACCGACGTCGAGGGGCTCTACGAGGACTGGCCGGGCAGCGACGACGTGATCAGCCGCCTCACCGCCACCGAGCTGGAGAAGCTGCTTCCCGAGCTGTCCAGCGGCATGGTCCCGAAGATGCAGGGCTGCCTGCACGCCGTACGCAACGGCGTCGAGACCGCCCGTGTCATCGACGGCCGGGTCCAGCACTCGATCCTGCTGGAGATCTTCACCGACGAAGGAATCGGCACGATGGTCGTGCCCGACGCACAGCCCGACGCACAGGGGGAGTCATGAGCAACCAGGAGCTCTCGCAGCGCTGGCAGCACGCGCTGATGGACAACTACGGCACCCCCCAGCTGTCCCTCGTCCGAGGCGAAGGCGCCCATGTGTGGGACGCCGACGGCACCGAGTACCTCGACTTCGTCGGCGGTATCGCCGTGAACGCCCTCGGACACGCCCACCCCGCCGTCGTCGAGGCCGTCTCCACCCAGATCGCCTCCCTCGGCCATGTCTCCAACCTCTTCATCGCACCGCCGCCCGTCGCCCTGGCCGAACGGCTGCTGCAGCTCTTCGGCCAGGGCGGCAGGGTCTACTTCGCCAACTCGGGTGCCGAGGCCAACGAGGCCGCCTTCAAGATCGGCCGGCTGACCGGGCGGACCCACATGGTCGCCACCGACGGCGGCTTCCACGGCCGGACCATGGGCGCACTCGCGCTGACCGGTCAGCCCAAGAAGCGCGAGCCCTTCGAGCCGTTGCCCGGCGATGTCACACATGTCCCGTACGGGGATGCCGAGGCGCTGCGGGCCGCCGTGACCACCGACACCGCGCTGGTGATCATCGAGCCCATCCAGGGTGAGAACGGTGTGGTCGTGCCGCCCAAGGGCTACTTGGAGGCAGCCCGGGAGATCACCCGGGCGACCGGCACCCTGCTCGTCCTCGACGAGGTGCAGACCGGTATCGGCCGCTGCGGCCACTGGTTCGAGCACCAGGCCCACCAGGGTGTCGAGCCGGACATCGTCACCCTCGCCAAGGGCCTCGGCGGTGGACTGCCGATCGGCGCGACCGTCGCGTTCGGTCCGGCGGCCGATCTGCTGGAGCCGGGCCAGCACGGCACGACGTTCGGCGGCAACCCGATCGCCTGCGCCGCAGGTCTCGCCGTCCTGGACACCCTGGCGGCCGATGGTGCCCTGGACCATGTGAAGCGGCTCGGCGAGAAGATCCGGGACGGCGTGGAGGGTCTCGGGCACCCGCTGGTCTCCCATGTCCGCGGCTCCGGGCTGCTGCTGGGTATCGTGCTCACCGAGCCCCTCGCACCTCAGGTGCAACAGGCGGCTCAGGGAGCCGGAGTCCTGGTGAACGCACCCGCCCCCGATGTCCTGCGGCTCATGCCGCCGCTGATCATCGGTGACACGGAGGTGGACGCGTTCCTCCAGGCGCTGCCCGGCGCTCTCGACGCGGCAAAAGGGGACGGACGATCCGGAGAATGAGGCGACGACGATGACCGAGGCGCAGGAAACCGAGCACGGCGGGCCGTCCGTGCCGCAGACCCGCACCGCACGCCACCGCCGGATCGTGGACATCCTGAACCGGCAGCCGGTGCGTTCGCAGAGTCAGCTGGCCAAGCTCCTCGCCGACGACGGGCTGAGCGTCACCCAGGCGACGCTCTCCCGCGACCTGGACGAGCTGGGCGCGGTGAAGATCCGCAACACCGGCGGCGAGCTGATCTACGCGGTGCCGAGCGAGGGCGGTTTCCGTACCCCGCAGGCACCGCTGGGCGAGTCCGCGAAGGAGGAGCGGATGCGGCGCCTCTCCGCCGAACTGCTCATCTCGGCGGAGGCCTCGGCCAACCTCGTGGTGCTGCGTACACCTCCGGGCGCGGCCCAGTTCCTCGCCTCGGCCATCGACCAGGCCGAACTGCACGACATCCTGGGCACCATCGCGGGTGACGACACACTGATGCTGATCAGCCGTGACCCGGCGGGCGGTCAGGCGCTCGCCGAGCACCTGCTGCGACTGGCCCAGAACGAGCGCTGAACGGCCGGGGTACCCCGCGTCCGTCAGTAGCGCGTGATCGCGGTCGGGCCCGAACGGGTCCCGATCGCGATGTGCGGACCGCGGGCCGGGTCCACCCAGTCGAGGATCCGGTCCATCGCGGCCGCAGGTACGGAGACACAACCGGCGGTCGCACCACGCCCGTTGACGTGGAGGAAGATGCCGGCGCCACGTCCCCGTACCGGCCGCTCGTAGTTGAAGCCGATGACGAGCGCGCGGGCGTACTGCGTCGGATACGCGGCCAGGTGCTCCGACTCACCGGCCCGGCAGTCCGCGGGCCGCGGTTCCACCCAGCGGTTGTAGGCCAGCGCCTCGGTGTCCTCGCACCACCACGACCGGCTGTTGACCCGGCGGTACGGGTATACGGTGCCGGCCGGTGCCGCCTTGATTCCGAAGGCGTACGGCAGGTCGTACAGGCCGGTGGGTGTGGTGTCGGTGCCCTGCTTGCGCGACGTCCCCTCGGCCAGGCCCTTCGCGCCGAACCGGGCCGGTGCGGACCCGCCCTTCACCCAGATGCCCCGGCGCAGATTCCACCAGGTGACGGTGCCCGCGGTGGAATCCGTGGCCGGGGCCTCGGCCGTGATCAACTGGGTACCACCGCCGGTGTCGGCCATCCGCCCCGGGAGAGCCGGCGCCCCGGCGGGCCGGGCCGCGACCGAGCCCGCCAGCGCGAGCAGAACCGAACCGATCACCAGAGATCTGCGCATGTCCCGGACGCTAGACCGTCCGGCGGCGTGTCACCCCCGGACCTGCTCCGTACGGCTCAATCTCATTCCGCGCGCGGCATGGCCGGCAGCGGGAGCGGCAGCCCCGGCAGCCCGTCGATACTCGTCGCGACGTGCTCCTTCTTCTCGAAGTAGACACTGAGCGACGCGTCGTCCTCGCGGGCGAAGCGCTGGGCGTGCAGTGGCCGGTCCTCGTCGTACGACATGAAGGGCACGGCAAATCCACAGGTGTCCCGGATCAGCTCGGCCTTCACCACGATGATGGCGCGCAGCCCGTGCGGGCCGGGGTCCACAGCGGGGAAACGGGCGAGCAATGGGCCGAACCGCGGGTCGCCGCGGAAGACCGGCTCACCGCGACCGTGCACCCGCACGATGTTCGGCGGCCCCTGGAAGGCGCACCACATCAGCGTGATGCGGCCGTTCTCGCGGAGGTGGGCGACGGTCTCCGCATTGCTGCCCGCGAAGTCCAGATAGGCCACGGTCAGTTCGTCGATGACGGCGAAGGAGCCGCTGACCCCCTTGGGGGAGAGGTTGACCGTGCCCTCTGCGTCCAGCGGCGCGGTCGCCGTGAAGAAGATGTGCTGCTCTTCGATGAAGGTCCTGATCCGTCCGTCGATACGCTCGTACGTTTTACCCATGGTGGCCATTGTCGTCGCCAACTCCGATGAAGGCGGGGCCATGTCAGCTGGTGGGGTGCCGGTGCAGGCCTGCCGCGCACAGCAGTCGCCGAGCCGCCGCACGCGCCGCGCGTGGCCGGTCCTGCGCCGTGCGGATGCGCAGCCACTCCTCGGAGGCCGGGCCCGGACGGCCCCGGACCGTTCGAGTCCGGCATTTTCCTCCCGCGCACGGTCCCTGAGATGCGCCGCCCACCTGCACCTTTGACAAACCATACGGAGGACTGCATAGTTATACCCATCAGTGATTGCACCGTAAGGAGAAACCCGTGACCGAGCGCGTCGTACTCGCCTACTCGGGCGGTCTGGACACCTCCGTCGCCATCGGCTGGATCGCCGAGGAGACGGGCGCTGAGGTCATCGCCGTTGCGGTGGATGTCGGTCAGGGCGGCGAGGACCTGGAAGTCATCCGTAAGCGCGCGCTCGCCTGCGGTGCCGTCGAGGCCGAGGTCGCGGACGCCAAGGACGAGTTCGCCGAGGAGTACTGCCTCCCGGCGATCAAGGCCAATGCCCTCTACATGGACCGCTACCCGCTCGTCTCGGCCCTGTCCCGGCCGACCATCGTCAAGCACCTCGTCGCCGCCGCCAACAAGCACAACGCCGGCATCGTCGCCCACGGCTGCACCGGCAAGGGCAACGACCAGGTCCGCTTCGAGGCCGGTATCTCCGCGCTCGGCCCCGACCTGAAGTGCATCGCCCCGGTCCGTGACTACGCGATGACCCGGGACAAGGCGATCGCCTTCTGTGAGGAGAAGAACCTCCCGATCGCGACCACCAAGAAGTCCCCGTACTCCATCGACCAGAACGTCTTCGGGCGTGCCGTCGAGACGGGCTTCCTGGAGGACATCTGGAACGCGCCGATCGAGGACATCTACGAGTACACCGAGAACCCCGCCACCCCGCGGGAGGCCGACGAGGTCGTCATCTCCTTCAAGGAGGGCGTGCCCGTGGCCATCGACGGCAGGCCCGTCACCGTCCTGCAGGCGATCCAGCAGCTCAACCAGCGGGCCGGCGCCCAGGGCATCGGCCGGATCGACATGGTCGAGGACCGTCTCGTGGGCATCAAGTCCCGCGAGGTGTACGAGGCCCCGGGCGCGATCGCACTGATCACCGCCCACCAGGAGCTGGAGAACGTCACCGTCGAGCGCGAGCTGGCCCGCTACAAGCGGCAGGTCGAGCAGCGCTGGGGCGAGCTGGTCTACGACGGCCTGTGGTTCTCGCCGCTCAAGCGCGCCCTGGACGGCTTCATCAACGAGGCCAACCAGCACGTCACCGGTGACATCCGGATGACCATGCACGCGGGCCGCGCCGTCGTCACCGGCCGGAAGTCCGAGCAGTCGCTCTACGATTTCAACCTCGCCACCTACGACTCGGGCGACACGTTCGACCAGTCCAAGGCGCAGGGCTTCATCGAGATCTTCGGCCTCTCGTCGAAGATCGCCGCGAAGCGTGACCTCGCCTGACCCCCAGTAGTTACGTCACCGCCTCCCCGACCCTCCGTGCGGGGAGGCGGCTGCACATCCACCCCCTTGTTCTTCCGAGGAGCACGCAGTGAGCAACGGCAACGGCAACAGCGACGTACGCCTCTGGGGCGCCCGCTTCGCCGACGGTCCGGCCGAGGCGCTGGCCAAGCTGTCCGCCTCCGTCCACTTCGACTGGCGGCTCGCGCCGTACGACATCGCCGGCTCCCGCGCCCACGCGCGAGTGCTGAACAAGGCGGGCCTGCTCACCGAGGACGAGCTGAACCGCATGATCGCCGGTCTCGACCAGCTCGGAGCCGATGTCGCCGACGGCTCGTTCACCGGCACCGTCGCCGACGAGGACGTCCACACCGCGCTGGAGCGCGGCCTGCTGGAACGCCTCGGCCCGGACCTCGGCGGCAAGCTGCGGGCCGGCCGGTCCCGCAACGACCAGATCGCCACCCTCTTCCGGATGTACCTGCGCGACCACGCCCGGATCATCGGCGGTCTGATCGCCGAGCTGCAGGGCGCCCTGGTCGGCCTCGCCGAGGCGCACCCGGACGTCGCGATGCCCGGGCGTACGCATCTGCAGCACGCCCAGCCGGTGCTCTTCGCCCATCACGTCCTCGCCCATGTGCAGTCCCTCTCCCGGGACGCCGAGCGGCTGCGCCAGTGGGACGAGCGGACCGCCGTCTCCCCGTACGGCTCCGGCGCGCTGGCCGGGTCGTCCCTCGGGCTCGACCCGGAGGCGGTCGCCGCCGACCTCGGCTTCGAGCACGGCTCCGTCGCCAACTCCATCGACGGCACGGCCTCCCGCGACTTCGCCGCCGAGTTCGCGTTCATCACCGCGATGATCGGCGTCAACCTCTCCCGGATCGCGGAGGAGGTCATCATCTGGAACACGAAGGAGTTCTCCTTCGTCACCCTGCACGACGCCTTCTCCACCGGCTCCTCGATCATGCCGCAGAAGAAGAACCCGGACATCGCCGAGCTGGCCCGCGGCAAGTCCGGCCGGCTGATCGGTAATCTGACGGGCCTGATGGCCACGCTGAAGGCGCTCCCGCTCGCGTACAACCGCGACCTCCAGGAGGACAAGGAGCCGGTCTTCGACTCCTGCGACCAGCTCGAAGTCCTGCTGCCCGCCTTCACCGGAATGATGGCCACGCTCACCGTCAACCGCGAGCGCATGGAGGAGCTGGCCCCGGCCGGCTTCTCGCTCGCCACCGACATCGCCGAGTGGCTGGTCAAGCAGGGCGTGCCGTTCCGCGTCGCGCACGAGGTCGCGGGCGAGTGCGTCAAGGAGTGCGAGCAGCAGGGCATCGAGCTCGACGAGCTGACCGACGAGCAGTTCGCGAAGATCTCCGAGCACCTCACCCCCGAGGTCCGCACGGTCCTCAATGTGGCCGGTGCGCTCGCGTCCCGCAGCGGCCGCGGCGGTACGGCCCCGTCGGCCGTGGCCGTACAGCTCACCGAGGTCAAGACCGACCTCGCCGTCCAGCAGGCGTGGGCCACCGCGAAGAACTGACGGCACAGAACCAGCAGCGCCGAAGGCGAATCGAGGCGGGGAGCGGCCGTACGCTCCCCGCCTTCAGGTTTTCCCGAGCTGGGTTACGTTGACGGGGAGCGCACCCGATCGACGAGGAGCCCACGATGCCTTTCGCCCTTCCCCAAGCTCTCGGCTTCGCTCGACCAGGGGAGGCCCCATCGGCCACAGCGACTACTCCGACCGCCCACATCGGGCTCGGCCTGGCAGCGGTCGGCAGGCCCGGCTACATCAACCTCCACCGCGACCGCGATCTGCCCGGTGACCGCAGTGTCGAGGCGCTGTGCGAGCGCACCCACGAGCTGCTGGATGCCGCCTATGCCCAGGGCGTCCGCTACTTCGACGTGGCCCGCTCCTACGGCCGTTCGGAGGAGTTCCTCGCCGAGTGGCTGACGGTGCACCCGGAAGTGCGCGATGTCGTCATCGGCAGCAAGTGGGGCTACACCTACACCGCCGACTGGGGCGTCGAAGCCGAGGTGCACGAGGTCAAGGACCACAGCCTCGCCATGTTCGAACGCCAGCGCGCAGAGACCGACGCCCTGCTCGGTGACCGCCTCGACCTCTACCAGATCCACTCGGTGACCGCCGACAGCCCGGCCCTCACCGACAAGGATCTGCACGCACGGCTCGCCGCACTCGCCGCGGAGGGGGTCGGCGTCGGCCTGTCCACCAGCGGGCCCGCCCAGGCCGACGCCATCCGGGCCGCTCTTGCCGTCACGGTCGACGGCGAGCCGCTCTTCCGTACGGTCCAGGCCACCTACAACGCCCTGGAGACCTCGGCCGGAACGGCGCTCGCCGAGGCCCATGACGCCGGGCTCACCGTGATCGTCAAGGAAGCCATGGCCAACGGCCGGCTCGCCGGAACGGAAGCCCCCGCCGTTGTCCAGGAGATGGCCGCCGAGGCCGGCCTGGGCAGTGACACGATCGCTCTGGCGCTCGTACTGCACCAGCCGTGGGCCGGTGTGGTGCTCTCCGGTGCGGCGACCGTCAACCAGCTCGCCGGAAACCTGCACGCGGCCGTCGTCGACCTCGACGAGGAGCGGCGCGCCCGGCTCGATGCGCTCGTGGAGGAGCCGGAGGCGTACTGGCGTCATCGTGCCGGGCTGCCGTGGAGCTGAGCGGGCGTGCCCGGCGCCGGTGAAGCGGCGCTGATCCACCTGTCACATCCACGAGATCCGGTTCGTCATCACATTGACGGAACACTACGGAGGAATGTGACTGTGGACGGAATCGAGTTCCTGGCAGAGCGCTTCGAGGAGAACCGGACTCAGCTGAAGGCCGTGGCCTACCGGATGCTCGGCTCGGCGAGCGAGGCGGAGGACGCCGTCCAGGAAGCCTGGATACGGCTCAGCCGCTCCGACAGCCGGGCGATCGAGAACCTCGGCGGCTGGCTGACGACGGTCGTCGGGCGGGTGTGTCTGGACATGCTCCGCTCACGCCGCTCCCGCCGCGAGGCGCCCCTCGACACACAGGCACCCGAGGCACACGCCCCCGAACCGGTGCTCGGCACACAGCCGGATGCCGATCCCGAGCAGCAGGCCCTGATGGCCGACTCGGTCGGTCTCGCGATGCTGGTCGTCCTCGAAACGCTCGACCCCGCCGAGCGGCTCGCCTTCGTACTGCACGACATGTTCGCCGTGCCCTTCGACGAGATCGCCCGCATCGTGGACCGCACCCCGGCCGCGGCCCGGCAGCTCGCCAGTCGGGCCCGTCGCCGGGTTCAGGGGGTGGACCCGGATCCGGACCCCGATCTCACCCGCAAGCGCGAGGTGGTCGATGCCTTCCTGGCCGCCGCCCGCGACGGTGACTTCGAGGCACTCGTCGCCGTGCTCGACCCGGACGTGGTGGTGCGCTCCGACTTCGGCGCCGGTGGTGTCGGTGCGCCGTCCCTGGTGCGGGGCGCCGCGGTCGTGGCCCGTCAGGCGATGATGTTCGCGCCGTTCGCCCGGTCGTCGCAGCGGGCACTGGTCGACGGGAACCTGGCCGTCATCTCCACGCGCGAGGGCCGTCGGTTCTCGGTCATGATCTTCACGGTCGCGCGGGGGAAGGTCGTCGAGATGTCCGTGATCAACGACCCGGCCCGCCTCCCCGACCTGGATCTGACCGTCCTCAACGACTGACCCCGGGCGGGCGGCCGTACCGCGGGCTCAGTGTCCGCCGCCCCGGCGGCCGTCCGCCCACTCGGCCAGCTGCTCGAAATCGGCCGGCAGCAGTCCGATCCGCGGGTCGATCCACATCAGCAGCGTCTCGGCCGCCCCCTGCCCCGAGATCCACTCCCGGTCCTGCTCGGCGATCTCGTCGTCGACCCAGGCGAACGGCCGGCCGCGTACTCCACGATGTACTGCGTCTTCCAGTACGTACCGTCCGGTGCGCCGCCATGCATCGACGGCCAGTCGACGTACGGCAGCGGGGGCAGCCCGAGCCGCGGCCCGATCCACACGTTGGCCTCGTCCTTCCAGGTCGTCGCCCAGACCAGTTCGTAACGGCCGGCGAGGGCCAGCAGCGCCCGGCCGTGTTCCGGGTTGAGCAGGACGGGCAGCGGCGTCCCGTAGTCCCACCCCGTCGGCCGCATCAGATACAGCGCATAGCCGTCCGGGATCCGCCGGCGCATCAGAGCCGCGTACGGATTGAGCGGACCGTCGATGTCGATCAGCAGCAGCGGCTTCATGCGGACATCGTCCTCCCTCCCTTCCACGGAGGCAGACACCTCCGGTGAGACATTCTTGTCTCATATGGTTTATCGTTGTCTCATGACTCTCGACCGTGAGCAGGTGCTGCGCAGCGCCGCCGCCCTGCTGACCCGTAAATCGACCGCCACCATGGACGAGGTCGCCAGAGCCGCGGGCATCGGACGCGCCACCCTGCACCGGCACTTCGCCGGACGGGACGCCCTGGTCAAAGCGTTGGAGAGCCTGGGAATCCAGGAGTTCGAAGCGGCCCTGGACGCCGCCGCGCTCGACGAGGGGAGCTGCGAGGAGGCGCTGCGCCGACTCGTCGCGGCCGTCGAGCCGAGCGCCGGACTGCTCTCCTTCCTCGTCACCGAGAACCAGCTCTTCGAAGGCGAAGAGGTGAACGAGGGCTGGAACCGCCTCGACGCCCGGGTCTCCGCCTTCTTCAGACGAGGCCAGGAGCGCGGTGAATTCCGGATCGACCTCACCCCCGCCTGGCTGACCGAGGCCCTCTACGGGCTCATCTCCTCCGGCGCCTGGGCCGTCCAGGACGGCCGGGTCGCAAGCCAGGACTTCCAATACATGATCGTCGAGTTGCTGCTCGGCGGTGCACGCCGGAGCGTGGAGCGATGAGCAGTCTCGAACAGCATGCGGAAACCTCCCAGGAACTGCGCCGTCCGGGGCGGTGGATCGCCCTGGCCGTCCTCGTCCTCGCTGTGCTGCTCGTGGCCGTGGACGCCACAGTTCTCGGCCTCGCCACCCCCTTCCTCACCGAGGACCTCAAGCCGTCCGGCACCCAGCTGCTCTGGATCGGCGACGTCTACTCCTTCGTCATCGCCGGGCTCCTCGTCTCCATGGGCAGCCTCGGTGACCGCATCGGCCGCAAGAAGCTGCTGCTGACCGGTGCCGTCGCCTTCGGTGCGGTGTCCGTGCTCAACGCGTACGCGAGCACGCCCGAGATGATGATCCTGGCGCGGGCGCTGCTCGGTGTCGCCGGTGCCACCCTGATGCCGTCCACACTCGCCCTGATCCGCAACCTCTTCCACGATCCGCGCGAGCGCAGCCTCGCCATCGGTATCTGGGGAGCCATGGCCTCCGCGGGTGCGGCCGTCGGCCCTGTCGTCGGAGGCTTCCTCCTGGAGCACTTCTGGTGGGGCTCGGTCTTCCTGATCAACCTGCCGGTCATGGCCGTCCTCGTGGCCGTCGGCATCAAAATGATCCCCGAGTCGAAGAATCCGGCACCGGGCCCGTGGGACCTGGTCAGCGTGGCGCTCTCCTTCATCGGCATGATCGGAGTCGTATACGCCGTCAAGGAACTGGCCGCGCACGGCGCGAGCTGGGAGGTCGCCGTCACGGGCATCGGCGGTCTGGCCGCGCTCTGCTGGTTCGTACGCAGACAACTCACGCTCCCCGCACCCCTGCTGGACATGCGGCTCTTCCACCACCGGGGCTTCTCGGGTGCGGTCCTCGCCGATCTGCTGACCATCCTCGGGCTGTCCGGGCTCGTCTTCTTCCTCTCCCAGTTCCTGCAACTGGTACAGGGACGCGGGCCGCTGGAGGCCGGGCTCGCCGAACTGCCCGCAGCCGTGGGTGCGGTCACTGCGGGTCTCATCGCCGGCCTGGCAGCCCGGCGCTACTCGGTGCGGTCGGTGGTGTCCGGTGGTCTCGGGGCGATCGGCCTGGCGCTCGCCGCGGTCACCCTGATCCACAAGGAGACCGCCTATCCGCTGATCGGTGCGGTGCTGCTGGTCGTCGGCGTCGGTGCGGGCTTTGCGTTCACCGTCACCTCCGATGTGATCCTCTCCAGCGTCCCGAAGGAGCAGGCAGGCTCCGCGGGCGCGGTCTCGGAGACGGCGTACGAACTCGGCGCGGCCCTCGGCATCGCCCTGCTCGGCTCCATCGTCACCGGCGTCTACCAGGACTTCGCCACCCCGAGGGGCGTCCCGTCCGCCAACGCCGCAGCGGCCCATGAGTCGCTGGGCGGTGCCGTCGAAGCGACCCACGGCCTTCCGGCGCCGCAGGCGAGCGCGCTGGTCTCCGCGGCACAGGAGTCGTTCGTCGACGGACTGCGGCTCGCGGCGGGTGTCGGCGCGGCGGTCCTGCTGGCGACGGCCGTCGCCGCCTGGTTCCTGTTGCGCGGTCAGAAGCTGGAGGACGGTATCGTCCACCAGTAGCTGCCCGCGCCTTGGGCCGTACGAGTTGCGACGACATACGGAAGAGCCCGTACCACCGACCGGGGTACGGGCCCTTCCGTATGTCCTGCGCGTCAGCTCACGCGGCCTTGGCCTTCGTCGCATACATGTCGACGTACTCCTGACCCGACAGCCGCATCACCTCGGCCATCACGGAGTCGGTCACCGCCCGCAGCACATAGCGGTCGCGGTCCATGCCCTCGTAGCGGGAGAACTCCATCGGAGCACCGAAACGGACCGTCACCTTGCCGGGACGGGGCAGACCGGCACCACCGGGCTGCAGCTTGTCCGTACCGATCATCGCGAACGGCACCACCGGTGCACCCGTCATCAGTGTCAGCCGGGCGATGCCCGTACGGCCCCGGTAGAGGCGGCCGTCGGGGGAGCGGGTGCCCTCCGGGTAGATGGCGAACGCCTTGCCCTCCTCCAGCACCCGACGGCCCGTCATCAGCGCCGCGACACCGCCGCGGCCGCCGTCCCGGTCCACCGGGATCATGCCGCAGCCCGTGAAGAACCAGGCCATCGCCCGGCCCTTGAGCCCCTTGCCCGTCACGTACTCGTCCTTGCCGATGTAGGAAACCTGCCGGTCGCAGCAGATCGGCATGATCATCGAGTCGATGAACGTCAGATGATTGCCCGCGAGGATCACCGGACCGTCCCCGGGAATGTTCTCCACACCCTCCACCTGGGGGCGGAACATCAGACGCAAGATCGGTCCGAGCACTGCCTTGATGAGTGCGTGTCGGGACAACGGTTCCTCCGGTGTAGTGGCCGGGCCGGCCGGGGCGCGGGATCGTGACGGTCCATGCAGGTGAGGACGATACTCGCGGGTTCTCGCCCATCGCACATCGGGTTCATCGAGTGGATACGCAGTGTTGACGTGTGTTTCCGCCAAGTTCGTCCAGGAGCTGCTCCTACGACGGTACGACTCCCTACGCTCAAGCCTCGCCCGACAGGTGCGAGACATCACACGCGAGGAGCATTCATGACAGAGCGCGCGCAGGCAGGTCCCGGCCGCAGAACCCTGCTGGGAGCGGGGGCCGCCGTACTGGGCACGGCCGCCCTCGGACTGGCAGGCGGACCGGCCGACGCCGCCGGGAAGGCCTCCGAGCGGTCCGGCGGCCACGGCGGGGGCCACGGCTTCCGCCTCGACCTGCCGGTGCCCACCGTCATAGGACACCGCGGTACCAGCGGCTACCGGCCCGAGCACACTCTCGGCTCCTACCAGCTGGCCCTCGACATGGGCGCGCACATCATCGAGCAGGACCTGGTGCCGACCAAGGACGGCCATCTCGTCTGCCGTCACGAGAACGACATCACCGCCACCACCGACGTCTCCGCCCACCCCGAGTTCGCGAGCCGCAAGACCACGAAGAAGGTCGACGGGGTCTCCCTCACCGGCTGGTTCACCGAGGACTTCACCCTCGCCGAGCTGAAGACGCTCCGCGCCAAGGAGCGCATCCCCGGCACCCGTCAGAAGAACACGCTCTACGACGGCCGCTGGGAGGTCCCCACGTTCGAAGAGGTGCTCCAGTGGGCCGACCGCGAGGGCCGCAAGCGCGGCAAGCCGGTCTGGCTGTACGTCGAGACCAAGCACCCCACGTACTTCCGCGGCCTCGGCCTCGGGCTCGAGGAGCCCCTCGCCAAGCTGCTGCGCCGCTACAACCGCCACCGCAAGCAGTCGCCGCTCATCCTCCAGTCCTTCGAGCCCGGCAGCATCCAGCGGCTGGCCGGACTCGTCGCCACCCCGCGCGTCGTGCTGCTCTCCGGCGCGGGCGTGCGGCCCTGGGACTTCGTGACGTCCGGAGATCCGCGCACCGTCGCCGACCTGGTGAAGCCCGAGGGCCTGAAGTGGATGGCGTCCTTCGCGCAGGGCATCGGACCCACCCTGGACCTGATCATTCCCAAGGACACCTCGGGCCGGCTCACCGCACCGACCACGCTGGTGAAGGATGCGCACGCCCAGGGCCTGGTCCTCCACCCGTACACCATGCGCAACGAGAACTCCTTCCTGCCTGCCGACTTCCGACGCGGCACGGACCCCAACGCGTACGGTGACGTATTCGGCGCGTTCCAGGCGTACTTCGCGACGGGCATCGACGGGATCTTCTCCGATAATCCGGATACCGCTCTTCTCGCGGCGGCGGACTTCGCCGCGAAGTGACACCTGCGTCAGCACCCGGCCGGGGCGTGCCCCGGTCGGGTGGTGCTCGCCGGCTACGGCAACCGGCCGTCGGTACAGGTGCGTCGGCCGGGGCATGACGCTTATCGATCTTGCCCCTGCGGGGACCGCGGTCGGCCCTGCGGCGGTCGTCCATTCCCTGTATCCACTGGTGAGTGCCGAGGCCGCGGCCGAGGCGGCAGCCTCGGCGACGGGCGCGGCGATCGAACCCGCCGATCTCGAACAGGCCGTCTGGCTAAGGCTGCTGGAGCGGCTCGCGCAGGACGGGCCGCCGGTGGACGCGGCGCGCTGGGTGCGGGACGCCGTACGGGCGGAGGCCCGCAGGGCCCGCCGTACCGCCCGGCGCGAACGCCCCTACCGTGACGAGGCCTCCGCAGATCCGGCCGGCTGCCCGGAGCGGATCGCCGTCGGTGCCGATGAACGCCGGGTGCTGCGCGCCGCGGTGGACCGGCTGCCCGGCCGGTGCGCCCGGCTGCTGGCGGCGATGCTCGCGCCCGGTGATCCCACCTACCGGGAAATCGCAGGGAAGTTGGGTATGTCACAGGGGAGTTTGGGTCCGATCCGTTCCCGATGCCTTGGATGTCTGCGCAGAATGCTCGCGGCGGAGGTTGTAGCTCCTGAACCGCGGGGAAAGGAGCGTTAGACAACCGGTGGATCAGGTGGGCGGAGGCATGCGCACATGGGCATGAGCGTGATCATCTCGGCGGCGACGGCGCAGGACGCCGAACAGATCTTGAAACTTCAGTACCTCAGCTTCCAGAGCGAGGCGGAGCTGTACGGGAACTACCGGATCGACCCGCTCGTCCAGACCCTCGATTCGGTGCGCGCGGAGATTGCCACGAATCTGGTGTTCGTGGCGCGGCTGGGGGACGAGGTCGTCGGCTCGGTCCGCGGATCCACCGATCAGGACGGTACCGGGCAGATCGCGAGGCTCTGCGTCCACCCGCGGCTCCAGGGGCACGGGCTCGGCGCCCGGCTGCTGCGGGCCGCGGAGTCGGGACTCGTCGACGAGCGGTCGGCCACTCGCTTCCGGCTGCACACCGGCCATCGCAGCGAGGGCAATCTGCGGCTCTACCAGCGGGCGGGTTACGCCCCCGTGGGCAACGAGACCGGTCAGGACGGCGTCCGGATGATCCTGCTGGAGAAGGACGCGACCGCCCCCGCTTATGTGGCCAGCGCGTAGGGCCGGTTACGCGTTCTCGCCCCGCCTACGCGTTTTTCGCCCGGCGCAGCCACATCATCCCGGTGATCGGCAGGATCACCGGGATGAACAGATAGCCCATACCGAAGTCGGACCAGACGGTGGCGTCCGCGAACGCCGAGGGCTCCACCATCGTCCAGGTCCCCACGACCAGCACACCCAGGAGCTCGGCGGCGCAGCACACCAGCGCCGACCTGCGCGCCTTCTCGCCGCCGCGCACCAGCGAGTACGTGATGAATCCGTACACGAGGGCGGCGACGGCCGACAGCGCATAGGCGAGCGGCGCCTTGTCGAAGTCCAGGATCATCTGGACGATCGAGCGGGAGGCCGCCGCGACGGTGAACACCCCGTAGAACCAGACCAGCACCCGGCCGGGACCGGTGCCGAGGTCGAAGGGCTGCCTCTCGCCGGTGGCCGCTGCGGGGGTGCGATCGGTGTCGGTCACGGTCAGTTTCCCCAGATGTCGTAGAGCCGCACTTCGAGGACGGCCAGCACGACCGCGCCGGCCGCCACCGTCACCGAACCCCATCGGGTCCGCTCGGTGAGCGACAGGAAACCGGCCGCGGGCACGGCGAGGAAGGCCCCGATCAGATACGCGATGAAGATCGTCATGCCCTGCTCGGGCCGTTCGCCCCGGGACAACTGCACGATGCCCACCACCAGCTGGGCCAGCGCCAGCAGGGAGACCACTGCCATCCCGATGAAGTGCCAGTCCTTGGTCGGCTGATCCCGGTATGCGGCGAATCCGCACCAGGCGGCGAGGGCGAGCGCGGTCACGGCGACCGCGACCGTCAGGGCGTCAAGCATGAGGTGAGGGTATTACGGACCAAAAGGCCCCCTGCGTGCGCCCCCGTACCCGGAGGGCATGGCCCGAGGGCAAGGCCCTAGTGTCGATGCACATGAAGATTCATGCCCAGGCCCTGCTGTTCGACAACGACGGAACACTGCTGTCCTCGATCGAGTCGGTGTACCGCTGCTGGACCCGGTGGGCCCAGGAGTACGGGATCACGGCGGAGGACTTCCAGGGCGTCGAGCTGCACGGCCGGACGGCAGGCGAGATCATCGCCGAGCTGCTTCCCGCGGACCGGGTCGACAGGGCCCTGGCCCGTATAGAACAGCTGGAGGTCGAGGACGCCTCCGGCGGAGTCGTGATCCTGCCCGGCACCAAGGAGCTGCTCGGTGCGCTGCCCGCGCACCGCTGGGCCGTCGTCACCTCCGCCACCCGGCCGCTCGGCGAGGCCCGGCTGCGCGAGGTGGGGATCGACTTCCCCGTGATGATCGCCGCCGAGGACGTCAGCCGGGGCAAGCCCGACCCGGAGCCCTACCTCCTGGCGGCCTCGCGCCTCGGCGTCGACCCGGCGCGCTGTGTGGTCTTCGAGGATACCCCCGCCGGACTCCGGGCCGGACGGGCGGCAGGCATGAAGACCGTGGCCTTGGCCACAACGCACGACCGTTCCGAGCTGGACGCGGATGTCGTCATCGATGACCTCTCCGCGGTATCGGTGCAGGTCACAGCCCAGGGCGTGGAAATCACGGCGGTCGGCTGAACCGGCTCGCACCGCCATCCACGGCTGTCCGCTATTCGGACAGGCGGACCGGACGGAAAGTCACGTCTGTTTTACTTGGGCCATGACCACGACGAGCAACCGCATCCTTGCGACCGAGGCGATCACGACGCCCGGTGCTCGTTGTATGTGTCGAATGCGCGCCTTCTGAGGGCCCCCGCCTGAGCCTCGCGCCCCGAAGCGAGACCGAGCCCGAGCCGTCCGCACCCGGCGGAACGAGCCTGCCCGAGCACCGCTGTCCCGGCCACCCGCCGCACCCAGCCGTGCCGAGACCCCTGCTTGGAACGTCCGATCGAAACGTCCGAAGAGTCTCATCAGACGAATGCCCCGTGCCCGGCGGACACCGCGCCGCGCACTCGACAGTGACGGAAACCCCTGTGATCACCACTTCGGGCCTCACGAAGGTCTACCAGTCGCGCGGCCGCGAGGTCACCGCCCTGGACGGCGTCGACCTGCACGTCCGCGAGGGCGAGGTGTACGGCGTCATCGGACAGAGCGGCGCCGGAAAATCCTCCCTCATCCGCTGTATCAACCTCCTGGAACGCCCCACCTCCGGCACCGTGACCGTGGCCGGCCAGGACCTCACCGCCCTCGCGGGCCGGGGCCGGCGGGCCGGCAAGGAGCTGCGCGAGGCACGCAGCCGCATCGGCATGGTCTTCCAGCACTTCAACCTGCTGGCCTCGCGCAACGTCCAGGACAACATCGAACTCCCGCTGGAGATCCTCGGGGTCTCCGGCAAGGACCGCTCCCGCAAGGCCCTCGAACTCCTCGGCCTGGTCGGCCTCGCCGACAAGGCCAAGGCCTACCCCGGCCAGCTTTCCGGCGGGCAGAAGCAGCGCGTCGGCATCGCCCGCGCACTCGCCGGAGATCCCAAGGTGCTGCTCTCCGACGAGGCGACCTCCGCCCTCGACCCCGAGACCACGCGTTCCATCCTCCAGCTGCTGCGCGACCTCAACCAGCAGCTCGGCCTGACCGTTCTGCTCATCACGCACGAGATGGACGTCGTCAAGACGATCTGCGACTCGGCTGCGCTGATGCAGAAGGGGCGCATCGTCGAGTCGGGCACCGTCGGTGAACTGCTCGCCACCCCCGGCTCCGAACTGGCCCACGAGCTGTTCCCCGTCGGCGGTACGGCCTCCGGCCCCGACCGCACGGTCGTCGACGTCACCTTCCACGGGGAGGCCGCCACCCAGCCGGTGATCTCGCAGCTCTCCCGTACATACAACATCGACATCTCGATCCTGGGCGCCGCGATGGACACCGTCGGCGGCAACCAGATCGGCCGGATGCGCATCGAGCTGCCCGGCCGCTTCGAGGAGAACGTCGTCCCGATCGGCTTCCTGCGGGAGCAGGGCCTGCAGGCCGAGGTCGTGGAGCACGACGCCGCCTCCATCCCCGTACAGACCCCCGCCACGCTCACCAAGGAGGTGGCGAAGTGACCTGGTCCGAAATGCAGCCGCTGCTCACCCAGGGAACCATCGACACCCTTTACATGGTGCTCTGGTCCGCGGTCGTCACCGTTCTCGTGGGACTGCCGCTCGGCGTCCTGCTGGTCCTCACCGACAAGGGCGGACTGCTCCAGAACACCCCGGTGAACAAGGTCATCGGCGTGATCGTGAACATCGGCCGCTCGCTGCCGTTCATCATCCTGCTGATCGCCCTGATCCCCTTCACCACCTGGGTCGTCGGCACCTTCATCGGCCCGACCGCGATGATCGTGCCGCTCGCCGTCGGCGCCATCCCGTTCTTCGCACGGCTCGTCGAGACGGCCGTCCGCGAGGTCGACCACGGGCTCGTCGAGGCCGTCCAGTCGATGGGCGGATCCATCCCGACGATCGTGCGCAAGGTACTGCTGCCGCAGGCGCTGCCCTCGCTCATCTCCGGCGTCACCACCACCGTCATCGTGCTGATCGGCTACTCCGCGATGGCCGGTGCGGTCGGCGGCGAGGGGCTCGGCTCCAAGGCCGTGACCTACGGATTCCAGCGCTTCGACAACCAGTTCATGCTCATCACCGTTGCGCTGCTGATCGTCATCGTGACCGTGATCCAGCTGATCGGCGACGGAGCCGTACGCCTGCTGGCCCGCCGGGGCCGCACCACCACCTGAGACTTCCTCTCCGCTCAAGCCCGAACTCCTTGTCCGGGCGCACCACCACCAGAAAGAGGCACTTTTCGTGCGTAAGAACATCAAGATCACCGCAGCTGCCGCCGCCACCGCCGCCCTGGCCTTCGGCCTCACCGCCTGCGGCACGTCGTCCGACCCGGCCTCCAAGAGCGAGACCGGCGCCAAGGCCGACACCTCCAAGGCGCTCGTCGTCGCAGCGTCCCCGACGCCGCACGCCGACATCCTGAACTTCGTCAAGAAGAACCTGGCGGCCAAGGCGGGCCTCAAGCTGGAGGTCAAGGAGTTCACGGACTACGTCCTGCCGAACACCGCCACCGAGACCGGCCAGGTCGACGCCAACTTCTTCCAGCACGCCCCGTACCTCGACGACTTCAACAAGAAGAACAACACCCACCTCGTCTCCGTCGGCACCGTCCACCTGGAACCCCTCGGCCTCTACTCCAAGAAGGTCAAGGCCATCGGTGACATCAAGTCCGGCCAGACCATCGCGGTGCCGAACGACACCACGAACGAGGGCCGCGCCCTCCAGCTGCTCGCCCAGAACGGTCTGATCACCCTCAAGTCCGGTGTCGGCACCGACGCCAAGCTGAGCGACATCACCGACAAGAAGGGCCTGGAGTTCAAGGAGCTGGAGGCCGCAACCGTGCCCCGCGCCCTGAACGATGTGGACGCCGCCGTCATCAACGGCAACTACGCCATCGAGGCCAAGCTCAAGCCCGCCAAGGACGCCCTTGCGCTGGAGAAGGCCGACGGCAACCCGTACGCCAACATCATCGCCGTGAAGAAGGGCAACGAGAAGGACGCCCGCGTCCAGAAGCTCGTGAAGCTCCTCCACTCCGACGAGGTCAAGAAGTTCATCGAGGACACCTACCAGGGCTCGGTCATCCCGGCCTTCGGCACCGCCGCCAAGTCCTGACACCCGCACGGAATTTGTCCGACGAGCCCCGCGCAACCCCACCAAGGGGGCGCGGGGCTCCGTCGTACGGACCCGCCCATGCACAACGCCGACCCGATGCTGCATGCTGTGCCTTTACACGGTCTTCGGCATGGAGCTGCGCATGACTTCCACCTTTCCGGACATCTCCATCAGCACGGATCGGTTGGTGCTGCGCCCCTTCGACATGGCGGACATCCCCGCGTACATCGAGATGATGAACGACGAACTCGTGACCGCCTGGACCGATGCCCCTCACCCCTACACCCAGGTCGACGCCGAACGCTGGGTCCGCAGGATCGCACCCGCACAGCGCACCACGGGCGACGGCATCGTCTTCGCCGTCACCGAATTCCTCACCCAGCGACTCGTCGGCTCGGTCCGCCTGCGCAACACCGACTGGCGCACCCTCGCCACCGAGGCCGCGTACATCACCGCACCCTGGGCACGCGGCGAGGGATACGCCACCGAATCCGTGCTGGCGCTGGCCCAGTGGCTCTTCCGTGATCAGGGCTTCGAGCGCATCGAACTGCGCACCGCCGCCGACAACACCGCCTCCCAGCAGGTCGCCCAGAAGCTCGGCTGCATCAGCGAGGGAGTGCTGCGCAACGCCCGCATAGCGCGCACCCGGACCGAGAACGGCACAGACGGAGGCTGGACCGACATCAGGACCGACCTGATCGTCTGGGGCCTGCTTCCCGAGGACCTCGAAGGGGTCGCCGAACAGCTCGCCGACGCGGGTGGCTACGGCGCCTACAACGACTGGAACTGACGCCTCCAAGGGGTCCTGGCACCGTACTGGCGCGGACCGGGTACTCTCACGGTGCCCGCCCCTCAACGAACATCCCCACCTGCGACAACTCCAGGAGACTGACGACAGATGGCCGATCGGGTCACGGTGATCGGCTGGGACGGCTCGCCACTGACCGGAGCGGCCACGGCCGCCCTCTCGGCCGCCACGCTCGTCGCCGGAGCCGCCCACCACCTCGCACTCCCCGAAGTCCCGGCGAACGCCGAACGGATCCGCCTGGGCTCCATCGACCTGGCCGCCCGCCGGATCGCCGGACACCGCGGCAGCGCCGTGGTCCTCGCCGACGGAGACCCCGGCTTCTTCGGGGTCGTACGCAATCTCCGCGCACCCGAGCACGGCCTCGAAGTCGAAGTGGTGCCCGCCGTGTCCTCCGTCGCCACCGCGTTCGCCCGCGCCGGGATGCCGTGGGAGGACGCCCAGATCGTCGTCGCCCACCCCCGCACCCTGCGGCGCGCCGTCAACGTGTGCCGCGCCCACCACAAGGTCGCCGTCCTCACCTCGCCCGGCGCCGGCCCCGCCGAACTCGCCCTGCTCCTCGAAGGCGTCCACCGCACCTTCGTCATCTGCGAGGAACTCGGTACCGCACGCGAACAGGTCAGCGTCGTCACATCCGAAAAGGCCGCCGACCACGTCTGGCGCGACCCCAACGTGGTGATCGTCATCGGCGGCGGCCCCGAACCGCAGGCCACCGGCGCCTGGATCGCCGGCCGTCACCCCGCCTACCCCCGTGGCGTACGCGGCTGGGCACTTCCCTCCCATGCCTACCCGGGCGGCGCCACGGACGCCGGGGACGAGAGCGGCGAGGGCGAGTCCCCGGGGCTGCGCGCCGCCCAACTGGCCCGCCTGGGCCCCCGCACCGGAGACCTCCTGTGGGACATCGGCTCCGGCAGCGGGGCCCTGGCGGTGGAGGCCGCCCGTTTCGGGGCGGCGGTCCTGGCGGTCGACAGCGACCCGGCGGCCTGCGCCCGCACCGCGGCGTCGGCCCGGTCCTTCGGAGTCCAGCTCCAGGTCGTCGAGGGCCGGGCGCCCCATGTGCTGGAACGGCTGCCGGAGCCCGATGTCGTACGGATCGGGGGCGGGGGAGTCCCCGTCGTCACCGCCGTCACCGAGCGCCGGCCCGAGCGCATCGTGACCCATGCGTCGACGCGGGACGAGGCCGAGGCACTCGGCGCGGCACTCACCGGGAACGGGTACACCGTCCGGTGTTCGCTCCTCCAGTCCGTCGAACTCGACACGGCCGCATGGTCGGAGCGCGAACGCTCGGTCGTGTTCCTGCTCTCGGCGCTGCGTTCGGACCTCGCCCCGTGACCCGGTCGGCGTACAGCGCGAGGTAGGCTGGCCGATCGTTGCACCGCGGCTGGACGTTCGTCGCTTCGTTCGTCAATGTTCGGAAAAGGGGACCGTTTTGGCCCCCCTTGTGGTACGGCAGAACCGGGGGATGCGCGACGTGGCGCAGTCCACAGCGGGCCGTGGCGAAATGAGCTGCCGCGGCGGCGAACGGCCGCGAGAATGCAGTATGTCCGCGACCGTTTCGTGCCGCGCGGCGCGCCCGCTCGTTCTTGGTGACGAGCGCCGGCGTGCCGTGGTCGGGCGTCCCGGGCGATGGGCCGAAGGAGCACTGACGATGGGCGAGGGGTACGCATGAGTGACACCGGCCAGATCCCGGGTGAGGGACTGCCGGAGAACGCAGGCATGGTGGAGCAGCCGGGCATCGCCGCCCCGGATGCCTACACCTACCTCGCTCCCTCCGAGCGTGTGTCCGAGGACGACGATCTCCTGCTGATGCCGAGCCCCCAGGGCGCCTGGGGCGACCCGCAGACGGTACCGGCCCCCGGCCAGTACCCCGAGGGCGCCGCCGCGCAGGCGCTGCTGACCGAACAGGGCGCCCACCAGGCCCAGCCCTCGGCACACGCGGTCCACTCCCAGCCGGTCGGCGAGGCTCCCGCGCAGTCCCAGGGGCCCGTGCAGGTGCAGGTGCAGGAACCCGTCCAGACGCAGGTCGCGGACGCGTACGCCGCACAGCAGCCGGTGGCCGAGCCCCTGCCCGAGACCGGCCAGGGGACGCACGAGACCGGTGGCCGCGACTCCGGTTCGGTCGACCTGAGGGGCGTACGCATCCCGTCGCCCACCCCGGCTCCCGCTCCGGCCACGGCAGCGCAGACCCAGGGCCCGATGCGCCGGCCGCTTCATCGCGGCCCGGTCGCGGCAGACGGCGGGCCGTCCTACGGCGGAACGCCGAGCGGCGGTGTGGTCCGCTCGCTCGCCGACCGCGGACCGGCGGGCGCGCCCCAGGCGCAGGCCCAGACCCAGACCCAGACCCAGACCCAGGCTCCCGCACGGCACGCCGGACCGCCGACCACCGGGCCCGAGTACTTCGAGATGCCGGTTGACGAGCCGGCCGCGCTGCCGGGCCCGCAGCTCGGTGAGATTCTGCCGCAGGGCGCAAGCCCTTGGTCGGCCGAGGCGCCGCAGCCGGTCGTTCCCCCGGTGGCAGCAGAAACGGTCGTGCCGGAGCCGGTCGCCGAGCCGGTACCGGCGGCACAGCAGGCACAGCCGGTGCAGGTCGCTCCGGTAGTGGTGCCCGAGGCCGTGAGCGCTCCCGAGGCCGATGCGGTACCGACCACTGTCGGGACTCCCGTCGAGGTTCCGGCGGAGGTTTCTGCCGGGGCACAGGCAGAGGCCGTGTCCGAGGCGCCTGCCGAAGTCGCTGTCGTCGCATCGGAGGATGTCGCGGAAGCCGCTCCCATGGGCCAGTTCGTGCCCGTGGAGGGTTCGGTGCCGACGACCCCGCACCTGGCCCCGACCCCCGTGGTGGAGCAGGCCGTGGAAACCGAGCCCGAGCCCGAGCGCGTGGTGTTCGCGATGGAGCCGGTCCAGCCCGCTCAGCCCGAGGCCGCAGAAGTGGTCGAGACTGTCGAGAACGTCGCGCCCGCCGAAGCTCCTGAGCCGATCCCCGCCCCCGAGGCCGAGGCTCCGACGGTGGCCGAGCCGGAGTCCGAACCGGAGCCCGAGCCGGGCCCGGAGGTCATCGAGACCCCGGACATCACGGCCCCCGCGGACAGTGCAGAGGCCACGGAGACCGCGCCCGTGGAGTCCGTACAGCCCGAGGCCCGGCCCGAGCCCCGGCTCCAGGCCGAGGAAGCAGAAGTTCCCGAGGCGTCCGAGTCCGACGAAACCGGGGCTCCCGCCTCCGCGCCCGCCCCCGGCTACGACGACGCCGAGCGCGAGGCCGTCCTGCGGGTCATGCGCGAGCGCCGCGACATCCGCAACGGCTTCCGCAGCGACCCGATTCCGCACGAGGTTCTGCTGCGCGTCCTCGAAGCCGCGCACACGGCGCCCAGCGTCGGTCACTCGCAGCCCTGGGACTTCGTCGTCATCCGCTCGGCGGAGACCCGTCGTTCCATGCACGAACTGGCACAGCGTCAACGCGACGCCTACGCCAAGTCGCTTCCCAAGGGCCGGGCCAAGCAGTTCAAGGAACTGAAGATCGAGGCCATCCTCGACACCCCGGTCAACATCGTCGTCACCGCCGACCCCACCCGCGGCGGCCGCCACACCCTCGGTCGGCACACCCAGCCGCAGATGGCCCCGTACTCCTCGGCGCTCGCCGTCGAGAACCTGTGGCTCGCCGCCCGCGCCGAAGGCCTCGGCGTCGGCTGGGTCAGCTTCTTCGACGAGCGCGAGATGGTCCGCGCCCTGGGCCTGCCCGAGCACCTCGAAGTCGTCGCGTACCTCTGTGTCGGTTACGTCGACGAGTTCCCCGAGGAGCCCGAGCTGATGCAGGCGGGCTGGTCCAAGCGCCGCCCGCTGTCCTGGGTCGTCCATGAGGAGACGTACGGCCGCCGCGCACTGCCCGGCGAGGAGCCGCACGACCTGCTGCAGGAGACCATCTCCAGTATCCGTCCGCTGGACGCCAAGGCGCTCGGCGAGGCCTGGGAACGCCAGAAGCGGATGACCAAGCCCGCTGGTGCGCTCGGCATGCTGGAGATCATCTCCGCGCAGTTGTCGGGACTCTCCCGGATGTGCCCGCCACCGATCCCTGAGCCCGCGGCCGTCGCGATCTTCGCGGGCGACCACGGGGTGCACGCCCAGGGCGTCACGGCCTGGCCGCAGGAGGTCACCGGCCAGATGGTCGCCAACTTCCTCGGCGGCGGCGCGGTCTGCAACGCGTTCGCGGCCCAGGTCGGCGCCGAGGTGTGCGTGGTCGACGTCGGTGTGGCCATGGAGCTGCCCGCGACGCCCGGCCTCCTTCCCCGCAAGGTGCGCGCCGGAACGGCCGACTTCACGACCGGCCCGGCCCTCACCCGGGAAGAGGTCCTCGCGGCCATCGAGGTGGGCATCGAGACCGCCCGTGATCTGGTCGCGGCAGGCAACAAGGGCCTGCTCACCGGTGAGATGGGCATCGCCAACACCACCGCGTCGGCCGCACTGATCTGTGTGTACACGGGCATGGACCCGGCCGAGGTGACCGGTCGCGGTACCGGCATCAACGACGAGATGCACGCGCGCAAGGTCGACGTGGTCCGCCGGGCCCTCGAACTCCACCAGCCCGACCCGGCAGACCCGATCGGTGTCCTGGCATCGGTCGGCGGGCTCGAACACGCGGCGATGGCCGGCTTCCTGCTGGGCGGTGCCTCGCTCCGTACGCCCGTCATCCTCGACGGCGTCAGCGCGGGCGCAGCGGCCCTGGTCGCCCGGGCGATCGCCCCCGAGGCCCTCGCCGCCTGCATCGCCGGCCACCGCAGCGCCGAGCCCGGCCATGTCGCCGCGCTCAACAAGCTGGGCCTGCGTCCGCTGGTCGACCTCGACCTCCGCCTCGGCGAAGGCACGGGCGCGCTACTGGCACTGCCGATCGTGCAGAGTGCGGCGCGGGCGATGCATGAGGTGGCGACGTTCGACGCGGCGGGCGTCACGGAGAAGTAGCCCTTCCGCCGGACCCCCGCTCCTCAATCACCGAAGGGCTTGTTTCCAGCCTTGCCGGCGTTTGAGGCGCGGGGTCCGGGGCGCAGCCCCGGTCACGGGAAAGGGAGGGCAGGGGAACAAGCCCGCTGCGAGCGCCCCCGCGTCCCCGCACCCCACCCCGTATCGTGGACCCAGCCCCACAAACCCGCACGTCACAGCCGCTCCACCGCCGCAGCGGCCCGCACCCCGCACCTTACGAGGAGCCGCACCGCCATGGCCGAGCACGCAGATCACGCCGATCACCCTGCGTACCCCGTCGGACTGCGTCTCAGCGGCCGCCGAGTCGTCGTGGTCGGCGGCGGCCAGGTCGTCCAGCGTCGCCTCCCCGCGCTCATCGCGGCAGGCGCCGACATCGTCCTCGTATCGCCGGCCGTGACCCCGTCCGTCGAGGCGATGGCCGATGCCGGCGAGATCCGCTGGGAGCGCCGCCCGTACGCCGACGGGGACCTGGCAGACACCTGGTACGCACTCATCGCGTCCGACGACACCGCGGCGAACGACGCCGCCTCCGCCGAGGCCGAGCGCACCCGCACCTGGTGCGTCCGCAGCGACAACGCCGACGCCGCCACCGCCTGGACCCCAGCCACCGGCCGCAGCGAGGGCGTGACCGTCGCCGTCCTCACCACCGACACCCACGGCCGCGACCCACGCCACTCCGCTGCCGTCCGCGATGCCATCGTCGAGGGCTTGCGCGACGGCACCCTCGCCGCACCCCACCACCGCACCCGGACCCCCGGCGTCGCCCTGGTCGGCGGCGGCCCCGGCGACCCGGACCTGATCACGGTCCGCGGCCGCCGCCTCCTCGCCGAGGCCGACGTCGTCATCGCGGACCGCCTCGGCCCGCGCGACCTGCTCGACGAACTCCCGCCGCATGTCGAGGTGATCGACGCCGCGAAGATCCCGTACGGCCGCTACATGGCCCAGGAGGCGATCAACCAGGCGCTCATCGAGCACGCCAAGGCGGGCAAGGCCGTCGTGCGGCTCAAGGGCGGCGACCCGTTCGTCTTCGGCCGCGGCATGGAGGAGGCCCAGGCGCTCGCCGCCGAAGGCATCGCCTGCACCGTCGTCCCCGGCATCTCCAGCTCGATCTCCGTGCCCGGCGCGGCCGGAATCCCCGTCACCCATCGCGGTGTGGCCCACGAGTTCACCGTCGTGAGCGGCCATGTCGCCCCGGACGACGAGCGCTCGCTGGTCGACTGGCCGGCCCTCGCCCGGCTGCGCGGCACGCTCGTCCTCCTGATGGCCGTCGACAAGATCGGCGCGATCGCCCGTACCCTCATCGCCCACGGCAAGGCCCCCGAGACCCCGGTCGCCCTGGTCCAGGAGGGCACCATGGCAGCCCAGCGCCGGGTCGACGCAACGCTCGCGACCGTCGCCGAACGGGCCGTTGCCGAAGACGTACGTCCCCCGGCCGTCATCGTCATCGGCGACGTCGTCGCGGTCGGCGCGAGCTCCGTATCGCTCCCCGCCGGATAGCCGGCGGGGAGCCGCCCCCGCACCCCGCCGAGTAACCATCGGTAACGGATCTTCTCCCAAGCCGTTGGCACCACACACCGGACAAGGCAGTATCAAACCCGTGGCTGATCTCATCACCGTCGACGACCCCGACGACCCCCGCCTGCGCGACTACACCGGACTGACCGATGTCGAACTCCGGCGCAGGCGAGAGCCCGCCGAGGGCCTCTTCATCGCCGAGGGCGAGAAGGTGATCAGACGCGCCAGGCACGCCGGGTACGAGATGCGGTCGATGCTGCTCTCGGCGAAGTGGATCGATCTGATGCGCGACGTCATCGACGAGGTCCCGGCCCCGGTGTACGCGGTCACTCCCGAGCTCGCCGAGCGCGTCACCGGATACCACGTCCACCGCGGCGCCCTCGCCTCGATGCAGCGCAAACCGCTGCCGACGGCCGACGAACTGCTGGCGACGACCCGCCGGGTGGTCGTCATGGAGGCCGTCAACGACCACACCAACATCGGGGCGATCTTCCGCAGCGCCGCCGCCCTCGGCATGGACGCCGTACTGCTCTCCCCGGACTGCGCCGACCCGCTCTACCGGCGCTCCGTCAAGGTCTCGATGGGCGCGGTCTTCTCCGTCCCCTACGCCCGTCTCGACACCTGGCCCAAGGCGCTGGAGACCGTACGGGAAGCCGGCTTCAGACTTCTCGCGCTGACCCCGGACGAAAAGGCCAGCAGCATCGACGAGGCGGCACCGCACCGGATGGACAAGGTGGCGCTGATGCTCGGCGCCGAGGGGGACGGACTGTCCACCCAGGCCCTGGTCGCCGCCGACGAATGGGTGCGCATCCCGATGGCGCACGGCGTCGACTCGCTGAACGTGGGAGCGGCCGCCGCGGTCGCGTTCTACGCGGTGGCATCAGGCCGCCCGCAGAACTGACCGCCTACTGAGGCTGCAGACCCCGGCCCTGACCCCGGCCCTGGCCCTGGTCCTGAGGCTGCGTCCGGCTCTCGCTCGTGCCCAGCCCGCGAGCCGGACCCTGGCAGCCCTGTGCCGCCGCGATGCCCAGCGCGACCAGCAGCGTGACCACGACGAAGACGACGAGCCGCTGCCGCAGCAGCCGCGGGTTGGCGGGACGCCGCCCCGTCGAAGTCCTACGGGCCCCGGGCCGCGTTCCCGGCCGGCCGTTCGTCCCGTTCGTGCCCTGCGGACGCCTGCCGGACCGCGTTGTGTTGCGCGGTGACTGATGCTGCTGAGGTCGCGAACCACCGGTGCGGGGCGACCCGGCCCGCGACGACGTGGCCTGCCGGCTGCTCCGAGGTTGCTTCTGCTTCTGCTGACGGGGTGCCGGAGGAGCCGTACGCCGGGTCTGCTGCTCGGTGTACGGGCCGTCGAGACGTCCGGTCGGCCGGTCCAGCTCCTGGGCCGAACGCTGAATGGGCGGACGGCTCTCGTGCAGACCCTGCGCCTCCCGCGCCGCGATCTCCTTGAGCCGCATGGAGAGTTGGAGCGTGCTCGGCCGCTCCTCGGGGTCTTTCGCCAGGCAGGCGCTCACCAACGGCGCGAGCGCATCGTGTACGTCGTACAACTGCGGTTCCTCGTGCACCACGCGGTACAGCATCACCTCGGAACTGCCGTGCCCGAAAGGTGAGTCGGCCGTCGCCGCATACGCCAGCGTGGCACCGAGCGAGAACACGTCCGTCGCGGGCGTCACGGTCGCGCCGCGCACCTGCTCGGGCGCCAGGAATCCCGGCGAGCCCACCGCCGTACCGACATGGGTGAGCGTGCTCGCTCCGGTCGCCCAGGCGATCCCGAAGTCGATGATCCGGGGGCCCTTGGGGGAGAGAAGGATGTTCGACGGCTTCAGGTCACGGTGGACGACACCGGCCTCGTGCACCGCCACCAGGCCCTCGGAGAGCGCCGCCCCGATCGAGGCCACCTCGGCCGCCGACAGCGGACCCTCCTCGGCCACCTTGTCGTGCAGCGAGGGCCCCGGGACGTACTGCGTGGCGAACCACGGGCGGTCCGCCTCCAGATCGGCGGCCACCAGACGCGCCGTACAGCCACCGCGGATCCGCCGCGCGGCGGACACCTCGCGCGCGAAGCGCGAGCGGAACTCCTGGTCCTCCGCCAGATCCGGACGGATCACCTTCAACGCCACCCGCTGGCCCCGCCGGTCCGAACCGAGATAGACGACACCCATGCCGCCCGCTCCGAGCCGCCGGTGCAGCCTGAACGAGCCGACGACACGCGGGTCCTCGCGCCGGAGCCGCATCATCGCCATGTCTGCCCATCCCCGCTGCCTGGTACGCCTGACGAGGCACAGCTTACGTACCCGGCGCCCGGGGCGCTCAGAGGCCGCGCCCTCGCCCGCCGATCGATTGTCAGTGCGCGGCAGGGTCCATGACGGGGAGTGGGGGGCGCAGCCGGTCCCGCACCGAACGGTGCCGGGTCATCAAAGCGGTTGCGCCGACGAGGGGTTGGAGCCGTGAAGGCTGCGGCCCCGACGAGTGGGGGGCGCGACACGGACCCCGCGGGGAGGGGACCGCGGCGACTGGGGCGACGTACCCACGGCCCACGGCCGGGAGCCGCAGCGCGAGCGAGTGAGTGAAGTCACGGTCGCCGTCCCGCCTGCCGCCGCATCCGTCCCCCACCTGATCCACAACATTCCGGGCACCCCTCCGGGATGACCCCGGGACCAGGCACCCGATCTCCACCCAGGGGAGTACATCGACTACCCGGGGCTCATCCTCCGGGAGGCCCGGAATTCGGTACGCGGGCATGACGTCGTACGCCTTCCGCGTCCCTAATGTTGAAGTCAAGCGGCGGGCGCAGCACTCGTCCCCCGAGGTCACACGCCCGCCGCCCCACATCCAGTCAGGAGAGGAACCATGGCGGACACGGCAGCGCGGACCACGATCCGCACGCGGGGACGCAGGGTCCATGCCTCGTTCGGCAGCCGCCCGTCGTCCGGTACGCGCCACCCGCTGGTGGCGACGGCGATGGTTCTTCCTCTGGCGGCCCTGCTCGTAGTCGTCTTCGGCGGCTGGGACGCAGTGGTCACACAGGCGTCGTCCGTGGCCGTGATGCTGGGGCGCTGAGCGGCGCCCGGGGTCCGGAAGAGCGGTCCGGACCGGGACATCCGGCCAACAACCCCGTGGGGACGGGGGTGCGGCGGACGGCAGCGTTTGTCCGGTCAGCTGGGGAGCTGACCGGACATCGCGCTGTCCGGCGTCCTTTCGCGACGCGCGTACGCTCATCGGCGGGCCCGGCGCGTATCGGGCCGCCCGCCGCACCTGTCCGCCACCGGGGGAGACCGTGACCACCGCAGTCGTACGCGCGCTGGGCGCCCTCGCCCACCGGGCCGCCCACGCCCAGCCCGAGGACGTCTGTGCCTGCCCGCCACCAGCAGTGCTCGCCGACCGTGCGGACGGCACGGTGGTCCGTAGCGGGCCCGTCGTCGCCAAGGCACACGCCGCCGGCACGCACACCCCCGACCTGCTGACCCGGCTGAGCCTTGCGAACGACCCCCGCCTGGCCGGCATCCTCCTCGCCCCCCTGCAGCCCCGGCCCCCCGTACCCTCCACCACCATCCAGGGCCGCCCGGTCACCCTGTGGCCCCACGGCGAGCCCGTCGACCCCGGCGACCCCGACGCCGCCCCCTGGGAAGAGGCCGCCGTCCTGCTGGCCGGGCTGCACCTGACCCCGACCCCGCCCTTCCTCGCCCTCCCGCCCATGCGGGGCCCCGCCAAGGCCTCGCTCGCCGTTGCCCGGATGCGCGCCGCCCGGCCCGGCGACCCGGCCACCGCCCCCGTACGCGAAGCGTGGCACCGCCTGCCCGCCTGGGCCCGCGGCGAAGCCGCCGCGCCTGCGCACCGCTCCCGCTTCCTGTGCCACGGCGATCTGCACCTCGGACAGCTCGTCCGCCACCCCGCCCCGCACGGCCCCTGGCTCCTCATCGATGTCGACGACGCCGGCCTCGGCGACCCCGCATGGGACCTCGCCCGCCCCGCCGCCTGGTACGCGGCCGGGCTGCTGCCGCCCGAGGTCTGGCTCCGTTTCCTGGACGCCTACCGGGCAGCCGGCGGACCTGCCGTACCCGCCGCGGGCGACCCCTGGCCCGAACTGGACGTCCCGGCCCGGGCCCTGACCGTTCAGACCGCGGCGCTGGCATTCGCCAAGTCTGCGGCGGAGGGCCGCACTCCGGATGAGGTGGAGCAGACGATGATCGACGCCTGTGCCCGAATTGCCTCCCTCCCGCCCGAGTTGGCCGCCGAGCCCTCGTCGTAGGCTGAACCGACCGTCGACGGGCATGTATTCCGGCGACGGCGACCCGACGGCGAGGAGTGAGCCGAACCATGCAGTGTCCCAAGTGCCACGCACAGATGCAGACGTACAACCGCAATGGCATACAGATCGAACAGTGCAGCGGCTGCCGGGGGATCTTCCTCGACTACGGCGAGCTGGAGTCCCTGACCCGCATCGAGGCGCAGTGGACGCAGCAGGCCCCGCCCGCGCCGCCCGCCCCGCAGGCCTACCCGGCCGCCCCTGCGCCCGCCTGGGGTGCCCCGCAGCACCACGGTGGCCACCACGGCGGTCACTACCGGCACAAGAGCTTCGGCCACATGCTCTTCTCGTCCTGAGCGGGCCGACACCGGTGAGCGCCTGACCGCGGGCCCGGACGTCTTCCGTCCGGGCCCGCGGTGCGTTCCGCCGTCCGGCCTCTCACCGATACGCACCGCGGCTGATCGAGGAAACGACAAAGCCCCGGTCGCCGAGGCGACCGGGGCTTTTACTGCGTGCGCGATACTGGGATTGAACCAGTGACCCCTTCCGTGTCAGGGAAGTGCTCTCCCGCTGAGCTAATCGCGCAGGGTGAACCTGCGTGTACTGCGTGCGCGATACTGGGATTGAACCAGTGACCCCTTCCGTGTCAGGGAAGTGCTCTCCCGCTGAGCTAATCGCGCGGGGATCCTTACGGATCAGTGGACGATACTGGGATTGAACCAGTGACCCCTTCCGTGTCAGGGAAGTGCTCTCCCGCTGAGCTAATCGTCCTTGGAGGTGGAGACGGGATTTGAACCCGTGTAGACGGCTTTGCAGGCCGTTGCCTCGCCTCTCGGCCACTCCACCAGAGGTGAGGGTTCGGGAAGATCCCTCACTTTCTGCGAGCGGACGACCAGGTTCGAACTGGCGACCTCAACCTTGGCAAGGTTGCGCTCTACCAACTGAGCTACGTCCGCTTGTCTCTCCCGGTCCGCTTGCGCGTCCCGGCGACGTGTTGAACTCTAGCGGATTCCCGGGCCAGTACAAAAACGCGTTTGTGCAGCGTGCTGAGGTGCGTTCGCCCCGGCGCAGGTCATCGCGTGCCGTCCTAGACTCAACGGCGTGCACGACCTCGCTCCAATGGCCCGCTTCGGCGGCCTCGTCGCGTCCGATCTGCAGGACGTGACCAGTGATCCCGCAGCCCTCGACTCGTCCGGCTTCTGGGCCGTATCCGCCGATTTCGAGGGCCGCCTCGTCTGCGCGCGCTTCGCCGCCGTACGTACCGAGGCGGTGCCCGCCCCGGTACGCGGCGCCTGGTGTGGCCCCGCGCCCGGCGACTGGATCTCGTCCCTGGACCGTGCCGCGTACACCGCGGGCGTACGGCGGATCCGCGAGTACATCGCGGCGGGCGAGGTCTACCAGGCCAACCTCTGCCGGGTGATGACCGCGGCACTGCCCGACTTGGCCGCCGCGGACATGGATGCGCTGACTGCGCTGCTGGCGCGCGGCAACCCCGCCCCGTACGCAGGAACGATTCGGCTGCCCGCGCACGGCGTGGAGATCGCCACAGCCTCCCCCGAACTCTTCCTGAGGCGTGACGGCCGGATCGTCGAGTCGGGACCGATCAAGGGCACCGGACGGACCGAGGACGATCTGCTGGAGAAGGACCACGCCGAGAACGTGATGATCGTCGACCTGGTCCGCAATGACCTCGGCCGGGTCTGCGCCACGGGATCGGTCACGGTCCCCGACCTCTGCGTGGTGGAGAAGCACCCGGGCCTTGTCCACCTCGTCTCCACCGTGCGCGGAGAGCTCGCCGAGGGAGCCGGCTGGCCCGAACTCCTCGACGCGGCGTTTCCGCCCGGATCCGTCACCGGGGCACCCAAGTCCAGCGCCCTCAGGATCATCGAGGAACTGGAGACCGCACCGCGCGGGCCCTACTGCGGCGGCATCGGCTGGGTCGACGCCGACCGCCGTACCGCCTCCCTGGCTGTCGGCATACGGACCTTCTGGATCGACCGGACCCGGACCGCACCGGTACTCCGCTTCGGTACCGGGGCCGGTATCACCTGGGGTTCCGACCCGGAGCGCGAATGGGACGAGACCGAACTCAAGGCCTCCCGGCTGCTCGCTGTAGCGTCGGGCGTTTACGAAGCGACTGGAAGGACCGCGTAATGAGGATTTGGGTCAACGGCGAACTGCGGGACGCCGACGACGCCCGGGTGTCCGTGCTCGACCACGGACTCACCGTGGGGGACGGCATCTTCGAGACGGTCAAGACCGTCGACGGCAGGCCCTTCGCCCTCACCCGTCACCTCGACCGGCTGACTCGCTCCGCCCGCGGCCTCGGCCTCCCCGACCCCGACCTCGACGAGGTGAGCCGCGCCTGCACCGCCGTCATCGACGCCAACCCGATGGCGCTCGGCCGACTGCGCATCACCTACACCGCAGGACTCTCCCCGCTCGGCTCCGACCGCGGCAACGCCGGCCCCGGCCTCGTCGTCGCCCTGGGGGAGGCGGGCCGCCGCCCCGACACCACCGCCGTGATCACCGTCCCCTGGACGCGCAACGAACGCAGTGCGCTCGCCGGGCTCAAGACCATCTCGTACGCCGAGAACGTCGTCGCCCTCGCCCGCGCCCATGAGCACGGCGCGTCGGAGGCGCTCTTCGCCAACACGGTCGGACAGCTCTGCGAAGGCACCGGGTCCAATGTCTTCGTCGTCCTCGACGGGCAGGCGTACACCCCGCCGGTCGCCTCCGGCTGCCTAGCCGGGATCACCCGTGCACTGGCCGTGGAGTGGACGGGGGCCGTGGAGACCGACCTGCCGTTCGATGCCCTGGAACGGGCCGAGGAGATCTTCCTGACCTCCACGCTGCGTGATGTGCAGGCTGTCCACCGGGTGGACGGCCGGGAGCTGCCCGGCGGGCCCGGACCGGTGACCGCCAAGGCCATGCGGATCTTCGACGAGCGGGCCGGCAACGACCTCGACCCGTAGAACGCGTGCCTCGAACCCGTAAAACAACGCGTGCCTCGAACCCGTAAAACAGGGTGACGGGCCGGGGCTCAGCGGATAGAACGTCTGCGATGACCACGACCCTCCGGCCGACCGGGCCGATCCAGCAAGGCGCCGACGGCGCGAAGAGCCGTATGTACGACGTGTGCGACAACGGGCGGCCCGTCGGCGCCGTCGAGATCGGCACGGATCCGGGGTTCGGCGAGAGGGCGGGCGTGCTCCGCTCCCTGCACATCGACGAATCCCGCCGCAGGCGCGGCCGCGGCACCATCGCGGCGCTGGCCGCCGAAGAGGTGCTGCGCGGCTGGGGCTGCACCCAGATGACGGTGGCGGTCCCGGCGGAGGACACCGCAGGGCAAGGACTGGCCACAGCGCTGGGCTACGCCGAGCGCAGCAGGAACATGGTCAAGACACTGCCGCAGACCCCACCCGCGCTGCCCGACGGTGTCGCTGCCCGACCGATGACGGACGACGAATTCGCGCAATGGGAGCGCGACGCGATCACCGGCTACGCGCAGACCTGGATCGACCGTGGCGTCCCTGTGGAACAGGCCATGAGGAAGGCCGAGACCAGCCACGGCCAGAACCTGCCGCACGGCCTCGCCACCGAGGGAGCGCATCTGCACGACCTCGTCCACGAGGGCGAGGTCGTGGGACATGTCTGGGTGGCGCGGCACGAAATGCACCCGGGGATGCTGGTGGGATACGTGTTCGACGTCGAGGTGCGTGAGGAGTTCCGGGGGCGGGGGTACGGCCGGGCGCTGATGCTCCAGGCCGAACGCGTCGCGCTCGGGGCGGGCGACGACCGGATCGGACTGCATGTCCTCGCCTCCAACACGCCGGCCCTGCGGCTGTACGAGTCGCTCGGCTACCGAACGACTCAGTACAACCTGGCCAAGACGCTCTAGGGGCCGCGTCGGCTCAGCCCTGCTCGGAGAGCAGCCGGTCGGCGATCTCCTCGATCCGTTCGCGCAGCCCGTCCTGGCTCTTGCCGCCGTCCAGCCGCTCGTCGCCGATCACATACGTCGGCGTGCCGGTGATCCCGATCGCCTTGCCCTCGGCCTGGTCGGCGTCGACGATCAGCATGTGGCGTCCGTCGATCAGGGCGGTGTCCATCTCCTCGGCGTCCAGGCCGAGTTCCCGCGCCACCTCGACCAGCAGCGGCTCGCCGATGCGGCCGAGGTCGTCGGTACGGGCGAGAACCGCCTCGACGTACGGCCAGTCCCTGCCCTGGGCCGCCGCCTCCTCGGCGGCCTGCGCGGCGGCGTAGGCGTGCTTGTGCTTCTCCAGCGGGAAGTGCCGCAGCCGCACCTCGAGGCGGTCGCCGTACTTGGCCCGCAGGGCGTGGACATCGGTGAGGGCCTGGTGACAGTCGGGGCACTGGAGCTCGCACCAGACGTCGAGGACGACGGGCGCTGCGGGGGTGGAATCGCTCATGCGGCCAGTCTCCCAGGGCCCGCGCGAGCGTCCCAATCGGCAGCCGATCCGCTCCGGCTCCGTACCGCCGGATCGCTTCCGATCGGCACCTGGGGAGGACCCCGGCCCTGAAATGTCCCTGATGTGGTCCCGGATCGTGGCCGCCGGGCGATGACCGGTGCAGGATGGAAGGGACGTTTCCCCTTGCGCCTGGAGGCCCCGATGCTTGCCGAGACCATCTGTTCCGCGGCGTCCGCGGCGGGCCTGGGCATCGCCGCCGTCACCGCGTACCGGAAGCGCTTCCTCGCCGCGGCCCGGATCGCCGCCTACTCCCTGGTGCCGATCGGCCTGGTGCTGACCGGAGTCGTGGACTGGGTCGCCGGAATCGCCTTCAAGCCGAGCGTCTGGATCGGCTTCGGGCTGCTCGCCGTGGCCTGGCTGCTGTTCATGACCACTCGCGCGATCGAGCGCCGCGGCGTCGGTACCCGTAAGGAACGCAAGGCCGCCGCCCGGGCGGCGCAGAGCGATGCCATCGCTCCTGCGGCTTCGGCGCCCTCCCTGGCGTCCGGGCTCCCGGCGACGCAGACGCAGGCGCGTCCGAAGGCGAAGCCGCAGCAGTCCGCCTCGTCGGGCGAGGACTTCAGCGACATCGAGGCCATCCTGAAGAAGCACGGAATCTGACCCGCACCCCGCCCTCTTCCGGTGGGGGCGTGTACTCCTGAATGAATCGATTCATGACGCACCTTGAAGGCCTTGGCGGTGTAGAGGGGTGGAGCTGGCGTCCCGATCGGATTGAAACAATTCATACCGCTGCGGGTGATCCCCGGGAAACCGGCCCGGGGTGACGGAGCGCCTCGTAACGGCGTCCGTACGATGGGGTGACGCCGCGGACCGGTGCGGCCGAGGGCATCAGTGGGGCAGGGCAAGTGGCGCGTGTGGCAGGGATCAAGGATGTGGCCCGGCAGGCGGGAGTCTCCGTGGGCACCGTGTCCAATGTGATCAACCGGCCCGAGGCGGTGCTGCCGGAGACCCGTGCCAGGGTGCTGGCCGCCATCGAGGAGCTCGGGTACGTGCGCAGCGAATCGGCCCGCCAGCTCAGGGCGGGCCGCAGCCGGATCATGGCACTGCTCGTCCTCGACATGGGCAACCCGTTCTTCGTCGACGTGGCCCGTGGCGCCGAGCGCGCCGCCCGTGCGGCCGGCCTCGGTGTCATGGTCTGCAACAGTGGCCAGAGCCCGACGGAGGAGGCCGAGTACCTCGGGCTCTTCGCCGAGCAGCGGGTGTGCGGCGTCCTGGTCACCCCGGCCGACGCGACCGGCCGCAACCTGGAGGCGTTCAGCCGTCACCGGATTCCCTTCGTGCTGGTGGACCGGGTGGCGTCCGGCACGGGGACCTGCGCGGTCTCCGTCGACGACGTCCGCGGCGGCGCTCTCGCCGTCGGTCATCTGGTCTCGGCCGGGCATCGCTCGGTGGCGTACGTCAGTGGCCCCGGCGACCTGCATCAGATCAGGGACAGGCGCGAAGGCGCCCTGTCGGCCCTCGCCGACGCCGGACTGCCGCCCGAGGTGCTCGTCGAGATCCCCTCCGACCGCCTGGACGTGGCGGCGGGCCGCGATGCCGGGGCCCGGCTGCTCGGTCTTGTGCCGCGGCCGACCGCGGTGTTCTGCGCCAACGACCTGCTTGCCCTCGGTGTACTTCAGGCGCTGTACGCGGCGGGCGTGCGGGTGCCGCACGACATCGCCATCGTCGGCTACGACGACATCGAATTCGCCGCCGCCGCTGCCGTCCCGCTCACCTCGGTCCGCCAACCCGCGGTCGTCATGGGCAGGATGGCCGCCGAGCTCCTGCTGGAGGAGGCGGACGACGAGGGCGGCACGCACGAGCACCGCAGCGTGGTGCTCCAGCCGGAACTCGTGGTGCGCGCCTCCAGCGCGACACCGCGCTGAGGCCGCGGTCCCGCCCGCCCGGCCCCTTTCGCGCCGTTCCTGGCCCAACTCGGCGACTGGCGACCGCAGTCCGGTGAACCGGAGGACTTCGACGTCTTCTGACGGCACGTCCGCGACCGTCCGGCCGCTTGCCCGCCGGGCATCGAGTTCAGCGTATGCAACGCGGTGTTGAGCAGCGTCGACGTCCACGATGTGCTGCGTGCGATGGAGGAGCGGGTCGGCCGTCGTACCGAATACGTGACGGCCGATCGGACGCCGGAGCGAATCGTGCCCGGCTCCGGGGTGGGTGAACTCCCCGTATGAGAAGGCGTGTTGATCGCCAAAGGGGCCCGGGCTGAGTCATGATCGTCCCGAGATGGTGGACACTTCCCGGGGCGATGCCCCCGCAAGCCCTGCCGAAGAGCCGCGTGGCTGCCTCTTCGCGCTTTCCCAGCCCCCTTTGATGATCTTCCTCGCGGTGATCGGCAGCCTGCTGCTGATGGCCGCGGTGCATGATCTCTTCATGCTGTGAGCGGTCAGCCGGCCGCTTCCTTGCGGCGTGCCCGGTACGCGGCCACATGCAGACGGTTACCGCAGGTCCGGCTGGAACAGTAGCGGCGGGAGCGGTTGCGGGAGAGATCGACGAAGGCGTGCCGGCAGTCCGGCGCCTCACAGCGCCGCAGCCGCTCCTGCTCTCCCGCCACCACGATGAAGGCCAGCGCCATGCCGCAGTCGGCCGCGAGGTGGTCGGCGATCGAGGCGTCCGGTGCGAAGTAGTGGACATGCCAGTCGTAGCCGTCGTGATTGCTGAGCTGCGGTGTGGTGCCGGCGGCGGCGATGAGGGCGTTGACCAGCGGGGCGGCGATCTGCGCGTCGTCCATCGCGAAGATCGCGGCGAAGCGCGTCCGTACGTCCTGTACGGCGCGCAGGTCCTTCTCGTGGAGCTCGCCCACGCCGCTGATGCGATGGCGCTGCGCGAATTCGTACAGCGCTGCGATGTCCGCGAGACCGTCGATCGGCTCGCCTTCCGGCTGTCCGCTTCCCGGGGGCTCGCTCTCCGGTGCGGTGTTCAGCAGATCGACCACCGTGTCGAGGGCGATCCGGGTGTCGTGGGGGATCAGCACGCTTTCGCTCCCTGGCCTCCGGCGGGCGGGTGCCCGCCGATGCCGGCTGACTCTACTGGCTCGGCGTCGGCACGCGGAGGCCCGAGAGGGCCCATGAGGGGCGCGGGGAGCGCTTACCGGCCACCTGTGGGCATCCGTGGCCGGAGACCGCCTGTCCGGGCCGTGAGCATGCGCCCGGGGCCCCGGGCGCGTGCCGGTGCGTGGGGTGTGCGAGTACGGCCGAGGGGGAACGCGCCGACGCCGTCGCCACGGTGGATTCCGTGATGACGGCGTCGGTGTCAGCCCTATGAGGTTTTCCGCGCGGCGCCGCCTCCCCGAGTCGGACGGCGCCGTGCAGCTCTCGGCCTGGCTCAGCTCTCGGCCAGGATGTGTGAGAGCTCCGTATCGAGGTCGAAGTGACGATGCTCGGTGCCTGGCGGAACCGCGGCGTCGGTCCTTTTCAGGAACGACTCCAGGGCCCTCGCCGGGGCCTCGAGCAGGGCTTCGCCCTCTGGGGAGCTCAGCGCGATGCAGACGACGCCCTGGCCGTGACTACGGGATGGCCAGACGCGGACGTCTCCGGTGCCGGTGGGCCGATGAAGCCCCTCGGCAAGGAGGTCGCGGGCGAAAACCCACTCGACCGTTTCCTCCGCTCCGGTGTGGAAGGTGGCGTGCACGGCATAAGGATCGGCCGTGTCATACCGCAGGCCCGCAGGTACAGGCAGTGAGGACTCGCTCGACACAACGAGGCGCAGGTGCAGCTCGCAGCTGACCGTGGTGTTCATAAGCGCCAGGGCCTTTCGCTCAGTGTGCGCTCGGGGATTCGCACGTCGGCGAAATCGACATGCCACCTACGGTGGCGTTGTAAACCCCTCTGACCTTTTTGTGTTCCTTCCGGTAGCTCGTACGGCGGTGTGTAACTTTGGGTTATACGGCCATTCCGGTGACGAAGGCTGTTCCGGTAGATTGGCTACCATGAATGCGGAGAGTGACGAGCGGGACGGGGGCGCCGTGTCGGCGAAACCGGTGTCCGCCACGGGGGATGTGACGGAAAGCGTGACAGGGAATGTCACGGAGGGTGTGACGAAGGAGGACCGGGAACTCGGCTCCAGGGCGCCCGGGTTCATCAAGGCGTCCAGGACGCTGCATCTGAGCTGGCAGGTCGGCGTCTTCGTGGTCGGCTTCGCGGTGGTCGTGGCGGGCGTCATCATGCTGCCGCTGCCCGGCCCCGGCTGGCTGGTGATCTTCGGCGGTATGGCGATCTGGGCGACCGAGTTCGTCTGGGCGCAGCTGGTGCTGCGCTGGACTCGGCGGAAGGTCACCGAGGCCGCTCAGCGGGCGCTCGACCCCAAGGTCCGGCGTCGCAACATCATTCTCACCGTGATCGGTCTGGTGATCATCGCGGTGCTGGTGGGGATCTACGTCTGGAAGTTCGGCGTCACCATGCCGTGGAAGATCCACGAGTGACCCGGGCGTGGTCATGGGGCGCCGCTGACATGGGGTAATGTTCGATCTGCGCCCGGGCGATTAGCTCAGTGGGAGAGCACTTCGTTCACACCGAAGGGGTCACTGGTTCGAACCCAGTATCGCCCACCCCGGACAGAGGGCCCGTGAGACCAAAGAGTCTCGCGGGCCCTCTGCATTTCCGTGTCCACTCGTTGCGACGTCTCCGTGAACGATTCAATCGATCGTGGCAGCGGGTGACGCCGGGAATCGTTCTCTCGGGAAGAAGCATCCGGATAACAGGGTCGGGACGGGCTGCCGGGGCGCCTTCAAGGACTACGAGAATTTCTGGAAAGAGTTCAACACCCGAGCCTCCGTGGGCAAATGCATCTCCCGATGCCTTCCGGAACTCCCTCGTATTTCTGTGCAAGTGCGGTGGGAAACGCGTACTGCGCGACTCGGAGGGGCAGTTCGGCTGCGACAACTTCCTCGTCCGGTACGCCTCCGACGACGACCTGATGGCCACAGGCCGGCCCGAGGCCCATGCGGGAGACCCGGGCCGGCCATGTGGCCACACCGTCAACGCATCCGGCCCAGAGCGTCCTTCAGTCGCCGGGCGTCGCGCAGCCGCTGCTCGTACGTCGCCCCGACCACCAGCAGCAGCACCCCGGCCAGCGCGGGCGGCAGCCAGCGCGGCAGGGCGCCGACGACCTGGACCACGTAAGGCGCGAGTTCGTGCAGGGCGTCCAGCGCCAGCACCGCGCCACCGAGCAGCAGCAGTGCCTGCAGCCGCAGCCGCGCGCCCGACAGGGTGATCACCAGTGCCGCCACACCGAGCAGCAGCGGCCGCACCCAGTGCGGATCGGCCCAAGCCGTGAAGAGGCTCGGCACCAGCGTCGCCGCGAGGCCCGCACCGTACGCCGTCCACGACGACGCCTCCGGATCACGGCGCCGGCGCAGCACACCGACTGCCAGAGCGGGCACCGTCACCGGCAGGGTGTACGCCTCCGGGGCCGACACCCCCGAAGCCGACAGCCGCAGCCAGGCCGCCAGGACGAACAGCGTCATCGCCAGATACCCGGCCACCGGCCGCCGTTCGGCCCGGACGGCCGTACCCGCCGCCAGTACCCCGCACAGCGCCAGCACCAACGCCAGGAACGGCCGGTCCGTCACTGCCATGCCCACCGCCACCACGCCCGCCACGGCCCCCATCAGCTCGACGGGCAGAGCAGACGGGAGACCCCGCAGCCGAGCTCCGAGCAACACCGTCACCGCAGGGACGACCAGCATGACCGGCGCCGCCTGATGCGCGGCAAGCCCCAGCGACGCCCCGACCGCACGGGCGAGCACCATCCCGCACACCACCGCACCGCACGCCGGTACCGCCTGGACGATCTGCAACGTCCTCACGGACTGCGCCGCTTGACCGGACGGCAGCGGCGGCAATGTCCGCGCCGCCGACACCGCAGCGCCGCCGAGCCTCACCGCGGCCCCGCCGAACACCACCAGCAGCACCGCGAACACCGCGTACGTGGCAGCCTCCGCCGCGAGCGACAGCATCCCCGCACTCACCGCGCCGATCAGACCGCACACCAGCGCAGTCAGTCCCACACCATCCATCCCGCGGCGCAGACCTCGTACCGCCACTGCGAACGCCCCGGCGACCAAGGCCAATTGCACCGACACGGCGGCCGCGTAGGGCATCCCCAGGATCGCGGGCAGCACGGTGAGCCCCGCCCACCCGAGCGCCACCGCCCCCGCCCCCGCCGCACCCCGCCACGTTGCACCCGGCGACAGCACCGGCCCGGCCACCCGCACCAGCCACGCCCACGACCGGTACACCGCCCCCAGCAGACCGGCCACCACCAGCAGCACCACCGGCGCCGCGGCCATCTGGGACCACGCCGGACTCTCCACGCCCAGCGCGCCCCGGACGCCACCGTCCGGCGTCCCCGACCACACCCGCGCCAGCTGCGACACCGCACCCATCAGCGACAGGCCGACCGGCGGCGCCGCGGCCAGCACCGCTCCGACGGTCACCGTCGACGAAGCCCACACCAGCCCCTGTCCGACCGGACGCGGCAGCGGAGCGCGCACCGCCATCAAGAGCACCACACCGCACAGCAGATACACCGGCACCGACCAGCCCCAGGCCACCCCGGCACGCAGCACACCACCCACGGCGGCCACCCCGCACAACCCGGCCACCAGACCACCGGCCACCGCAAGCCCCGTCGGTGCACGCCACGCGCCGGACACCGCGATCAGCGCACCCACGAGCAACAGCGCGCCCGGTGCCAGGGCGGCCGGCGCCGCATCGGCGGACACCGACTGCGCCAGGGCCACCAGCAGCCCCAGCAGACCCGTCGCCCAGCAGCAGACGCAGGCCGTCACCCGTACGGCAACACCCTTGCCCCACACCGCGATCGCGCAGTCCAACGCCGCCGTCACGAGCAACGCCCAACCGAACACCGTGGCTCCCGCACCCGCCGCCCACGCCCAGAGCAGCAGCGGCAGCTGCGCACTCACCACCGCCAGGGGCAGCGGCAGCCGCAGCCGGTCGAGCAGCAGCCCGTACGCGCCCCAGAGCACGGCCAGCACCGCCGCGGCGACCGCTGCGAAACCTCGTCCGTCGGCCTCCGGCACCACCACCCGGTGCAGCGCATACGCGTCCAGCACCATCAGCACCGAAGCCAGCGCGGCGAGGGACTCGGCTGTCGCGGGCAGCCCGCGACGCAGCAGTACGGCGGGAGCGGAAAGCGCCGCGACCGTCACCACCCCGAGCACGGCCGAGCGGCCACCGATGCCCATGTGCCCCCAGCTGACCAGAGTGAACGCGATCGCCGCGATCGTCAGCAGCAGACCGCCCAGGGTGAGCAGCACATTCTGCGCACCGCGCGGCCCGACAGGCGCGGCAGGAGGCCCGAACGGAGCGGCGAACGGCGCCGATGGCCGGACCGGCGACGGCGGCCCGAACGGAGCGGTGAACGGCGGTGCGGGCGGGTCGGCAGGGCGCGCGACGGGCGGCGTCAGCACACTCAGCAGCCAGGCACGACGAACCAGCAACTGGGACCGGCGGGCATCCAGCCGGGCCAGCTCGCGATCGAGGAGCGCCAATTCCTCGGCGGGCGGCGGCACATGTTCCATGAACGGGAGTGTGGCGCGAGCCACAGGCTCGGACATGCGCTCGGGTACTCAGGTCTCCGGCTGAGTACGCGCAGACTGGGAGCATGGACTGGAGTCACTACCGATTTGTGAGTATCTGGGACCTTCCGGGCAAACCCGATGCCGTGTACGAGATCCTCGGACGCGCGGATGACTACCCGCGATGGTGGCCGCAGATCCGCGAGGTCACCTCGGTCGACGGCGCCACCGGAACCACCCGCATCCGCTCCTTCCTCCCGTACGACCTCGTCATGACCGTCCGCGAACGCCGCCGCGACCCCCGGGCCAGGGTCCTCGAAGCGACCCTCAGCGGCGACCTCGACGGCTGGGCCCGGTGGACGGTCACCGCACACGGCACCGGGAGCCGTGCCACCTATGAGCAGGAGGTCGAGGTGCACAGACGGCTGATGCGGATCCTCGCGGTGCCCGGACGCGCCGTGTTCCGGGCCAACCACGCCCTGATGATGCGAGCCGGACGGCGGGGCCTCACGGCCCGGCTGGAAGGAGTTTGAACCAGACCCTCCGAGCCCTGTATGGTTCAACCCGTTCCCGGGCGATTAGCTCAGTGGGAGAGCACTTCGTTCACACCGAAGGGGTCACTGGTTCGAACCCAGTATCGCCCACCCGGAAGAGGCCGGTCCGTCAGCAGAATCGACGGACCGGCCTCTGCATGTCCGGGAAGAGGCTCCGGATCGTGACCGATCACGCCGCAGCAGGAAGGTCCGGGCGCAGCGGCCACGCAGGATCCACCGCCTCCGCCGTGCCGTTCTTCGCGAACCATGCCTGCAGGCCGCGCGCTTGTGCCGCATGCCACACGGCTTGCAAGGTGTGCAGCTCCGCCGGCGTCAGCCGCTCCAGACGGGACGAGAACCGTCGCCCCACCGCCCGTACCAGCTCCAGCGAGGCCGTCGCATCGGCCGCCGCGTCATGTGCACCGTCCAGCACCACCCCGTACAGCTCGCAGAGATCGGTGAGGGTCCGCCGGCCCTTGCGGTATCGGTCCAGATGCTTGTCGAGTACGCGCGGATCCAGCACGCACAGCGGTGCGTTCTGCAGATAACCGGCGAGCGACGACGCGCGATGACGCTTCAGCTCCCGGTCCAGCAGCGTCAGATCGAACGGCGCGTTCATCACGACGAGCGGACGGCCGGCCGCACACTGCTCGGCCAGCGCCCGGGCTATCTCCTCCATCACAGGCGCCGGCCAGCGGCCGTTGCGCTGAAGATGATCGTCGGTCAGACCATGGATCTCGGTCGCCCCGGCGGGCACCGGCACCCCTGGATTCACCAGCCAGCGAGTGACACGCACCCGCCCGCCTGTCGTGTCCTGGACGACCAGGGCGGCCGAAACGATCCGGTCCCCCTCGACGTCCACTCCCGTTGTCTCGGTGTCAAAAGCGGCCAGCGGCCCCTCGTACCAGTGAGTCATCCCCGAACTCCTCGTGCGCGAACGGCAGATGGCGTGATTCCCCTGCCCGGTTCGGTGATACCCGCGCCCTTTGCCTGATACGCCGTTTGCGGGCCGCCCTGTGCGGTGACAACACAGGTGAAGGGAACGGAAGTTGTCCGTCACCCCTGCAACGAAGAACCGATCGGCACAGCCCGGAAGGCACACGCAGCCATGGCGCTCGCGCAGCCCGAACCGAGCGGGCTGCTGCCCCAGCGGATCGCACCGCTGCGCGGCACACTCGCCACCACCGCCTGCATGGAGACCCTCCAGGTGGGCTACTTGCACGCCGTCGCGGCTGCGGCGGGGTGCTCCCTGTCACAGCCCTTCCCCGACAACGGCATCGACTGGCACGTCAGCCACGGCGCCCCCGGTCACACCGTGGACGACGAAGTGACCATAAAGGTGCAGCTCAAATGCACTTACCAGATCCCGCCGCACCCGGCCGGACCGACGTTCCCCTTCACGCTCGACAACGCACATCTCGTGAAGCTCGCCCGGACCCCCGTGTCGGTGCACAAGATCCTGGTCGTGATGATCGTGCCGCGCAGCCAGGACGACTGGCTGCGCGCCGGACACGACCGGCTCGACCTGCGGCACTGCTGCTACTGGACCAACCTGGCCGGCCACGCGGTGACAGGCCGGCACAGGACCACTGTGCGGATCCCGACCTCGCGCATATTCGACGACCGGGCGCTCTGCGAGATCATGACCCGCGTAGGGGCGGGAGGGAGACTCTGATGCACCGGCCGATGGACGAGTCCGTCAACGAAGCGATCCCGTCAGCGACACGCCCGCACCCCAGTGAATCCGCGGGACCCAGGCCCATCGCTCCCGAGCCGCCCGGAAACATTCCCGACCCCGCCCGTATCGACCCCGCGGTCCTCGGCGCCCTGCTCGACCGGCACGGCTGGCACCGCCGCGGCGGGGCGGCGGGACGCTACAGCCGCTGGACCCCGCCGGGACCACCGGCCCCGCCCGGCGGCGGTACGAGCCTCCTCGTCCCCGACACCACCGCCTTCCCCGACAGCGAGGACCTCCTCGGCGAGGCGCTGACCGCGCTCGCCCGCAGCGCCGCTCCCTCCGCCCGTGAAGTCCTGGTCTCCCTCGCCGTACCCAGCGACGAGATCCGCTGGTGGCGCGAGGTCCCCGAACCGGTCGCGGGAGCGGCCGGGGCCGCCAGCTGGACGGGGGCGGAGCAGCTGCACACCGCCGCCCGGCAGATCCTGCTCGCCGGGGCGCTCGCCGTACGGGGGCGCACCGGCTACCACGGCGCACGTCACCGCCGCAGGGCCCTGGCAGCCCTCGAAGGCATCCTCGTCGGGCCTGCGCCCGGAGGCCGCGATCTCACCGCCTTCGTCCCCGTCGAACCGGGCCGTGCCGTCGCCGTACGGCTCTACCACGCCCTGCACGCCACCCGCGAGGCAGTGGACTACCAGCGGGCCACCGGTGGCTTCGAAGCCTTCGACACCGCTGTCGAGGCAGGTGTCAGCCGGGAACTCACCGAGGCCGTCATCGCACTGGTCCGGGGCTCGGAAGGGGCCGGGATCGCCCTGGAATGGGCACCCGCCGCCGGGATCCCCGAGGGCTGCCCGGCACGCCCCGAGCCGGTGGAATTCTCCCCGGGCGACCTGCCCGCCCTGCGCCGGGCGGGCGCCCGCTACCTCCAGGACGAACCCGCCGCGGCGGTACGGATCACCGGCGCCGTCGTCCGGCTGCGCCGCTCGGGACCGCGTGGCGCCGGGATCGTACGGCTGCGGGTGCTGGCCGGCGCAGAGGTGCCGCACGTACGGCTGGAACTGGACGAGGAGGCGTACCGGATCGCCGGCCACGCCCACCTGGTGGGGCTGCCGATCCGGGTGGAGGGCAGGCTGGAGAGCCGCGGCGGCTTCCGCCGGCTGACCCGGACCTCACAGGTCGTGCCCGTGCAGGTGGACGAGGCGGAACGGGACCGGCTGATGAAGTCGCTCCAGGAGAACGTCGACTATTTCGAGGAGGCGTGCACCGGCGAATAAGGCGGATAAGGGGTGCAGGGGGCGGGCCGCGGGCAAGAGGCGGCCCTTCGCGCTCAACCGTTTCGCAGAGGGGGCCCACGGCTCGGTACGATTCGTATCGCACGTGCACCACGAATGCGTGCGTACCCCCTGAGTCAGGAGAGACCGGTGTCAGACGTCCGTGTGATCATCCAACGCGATTCCGAGCGGGAAGAGCGCGTGGTGACGACGGGCACTACGGCAGCCGAGCTCTTCCCCGGCGAGCGCACTGTTGTCGCCGCCCGGGTCGCCGGTGAGCTGAAGGACCTCGCGTACGTCGTCGCCGACGGCGAGGTCGTCGAGCCCGTCGAGATCTCCTCCGAGGACGGCCTCAACATCCTCCGGCACTCCACCGCGCACGTCATGGCGCAGGCCGTGCAGGAGCTCTTCCCCGAGGCCAAACTGGGCATCGGTCCGCCGGTCAAGGACGGTTTCTACTACGACTTCGACGTCGAGAAGCCGTTCACTCCCGAGGACCTCAAGGCCGTCGAGAAGAAGATGCAGGAGATCCAGAAGCGGGGGCAGAAGTTCTCCCGCCGTGTCGTGACGGACGAGGCGGCCCGCGAGGAGCTGGCCGGCGAGCCGTACAAGCTGGAGCTCATCGGCATCAAGGGCTCCGACTCCGTCGAGAACGCCGGTGACGGCGCGGATGTCGAGGTGGGCGGCGGCGAGCTGACCATCTACGACAACCTCGACCCGAAGACCGGCGATCTGTGCTGGAAGGACCTCTGCCGTGGTCCGCACCTGCCCACCACCCGGAACATCCCGGCGTTCAAGCTGATGCGGAACGCCGCGGCGTACTGGCGGGGCAGCGAGAAGAACCCCATGCTGCAGCGCATCTACGGCACGGCGTGGCCCACCAAGGACGAGCTCAAGGCGCACCTGGAGTTCCTGGAGGAGGCCGCCAAGCGCGACCACCGCAAGCTCGGCAACGAGCTGGACCTCTTCTCCTTCCCGGACGAGATCGGCCCCGGTCTCGCGGTCTTCCACCCCAAGGGCGGCATCATCCGCCGCGCCATGGAGGACTACTCGCGCCGGCGTCACGAGGAGGAGGGCTACGAGTTCGTCTACTCGCCGCACGCCACCAAGGGCAAGCTCTTCGAGAAGTCCGGCCACCTGGACTGGTACGCCGAAGGCATGTACCCGCCCATGCAGCTCGACGACGGGGTGGACTACTACCTCAAGCCGATGAACTGCCCGATGCACAACCTGATTTTTGATGCGCGCGGGCGTTCCTATCGTGAACTGCCGCTGCGTCTCTTCGAGTTCGGCACGGTGTACCGCTACGAGAAGTCGGGTGTGGTACACGGCCTGACCCGCTCGCGTGGCTTCACGCAGGACGACGCGCACATCTACTGCACCAAGGAGCAGATGGCGGAGGAGCTCGACCGGACGCTCACCTTCGTCCTGAACCTGCTGCGCGACTACGGTCTGACCGACTTCTATCTGGAGCTCTCCACCAAGGATCCGGAGAAGTTCGTCGGCTCGGACGAGGTCTGGGAAGAGGCCACCGAGACGCTGCGCCAGGTTGCCGAGAAGCAGGGGCTGCCCCTGGTCCCGGACCCGGGCGGCGCCGCGTTCTACGGCCCGAAGATCTCGGTGCAGTGCAAGGACGCCATCGGCCGCACCTGGCAGATGTCGACCGTGCAGCTCGACTTCAACCTGCCGGAGCGCTTCGACCTGGAGTACACCGGTCCCGACGGCACCAAGCAGCGCCCGGTCATGATCCACCGTGCCCTGTTCGGTTCCATCGAGCGCTTCTTCGCTGTGCTCCTCGAGCACTACGCGGGTGCGTTCCCGGTGTGGCTGGCCCCGGTCCAGGCAGTCGGCATCCCGATCGGCGACGCGCACATCCCGTACCTCCAGGAGTTCGCGGCCAAGGCCCGGAAGAAGGGCCTGCGGGTCGAGGTGGACGCCTCGTCCGACCGGATGCAGAAGAAGATCCGGAACCAGCAGAAGGCCAAGGTGCCCTTCATGATCATCGCGGGCGATGAGGACATGGCCAACGGCGCCGTCTCCTTCCGCTACCGCGACGGATCGCAGGAGAACGGCATCCCCGTCGAGGACGCCATCGCCAAGATCCAGAAGGCCGTCGAGGACCGCGTCCAGGTCTGACAGGTACGGAGTCAGAGGCCCCCGGAGAGCTACCCGCCCTCCGGGGGCCTCTTCTCGTCCTCCCGTGTGAACACCTGCAACAGCCACGACGAGAATGAACCCGTCACCGCCCCCAGCAGCGCCAGCCCGCAGGCCATCAGGCCCGACGCCACGACTCGGCCACCTGCTGTGACCGGCACCGCATCCCCGTACCCCACCGTGGTGAGCGTCTCGCACGCCCACCACACCGCGTCGCCGAAGGTACGGATCGAAGCCCCCTTCGCCGTGTGCTCCTGGTGGTAGACGGCGAGCGCGGCGGAGAAGCCGAGCAGCAGGGCGGTCGCACCGGCATACGTGATCACGCGGGCGTGCAGGCTCAGCCGTGGCCGCTCCCTGCGCTGCTGGACCGCGCTGTAGACCCGGATCAGGCGCAGCGGCCGCAGCAGGGGAAGCAACAGGACGACCGTGTCCAGCCAGTGCACACGGATGAAGCGGTGGCCGAGGCCGCTGAGACGGAGCCGTACGACGTAGTCCGCGGCGAAGGCCAGCCAGGTGGTGCCGACCAGGGCGAGGGCGAGGCCGTGCCAGGGCTGGGCGGCGTGGGGGGCGAGGACGCGGACCGCGTAACCGAGCAGGAAGAGCAGCGAGGCGCCGAAGAGCGGCACTTCTGTGCGCTGCTCCCAGCGCCTGAAACGAAGAGGGGTGGAGTCCGCGGGCTGGTCGCTCATCGCCTCAGCATCGCCGTGCGCCGACGGGTGCGGCCCCGGCGACACGCTGCCCGGGAGCGAAGCAATATGCTGATCGGCATGACGAGCGAGCCGGAGCAGCAGATCGGAGTGGGAACGCCCGACGCGTTCCAGCGCCTGTGGACGCCCCACCGGATGGCGTATATCCAGGGCGAGAACAAGCCGACCGGTCCGGAGGCCGGCGACGGCTGTCCGTTCTGTGCGATCCCGGCGAAATCGGACGAGGACGGACTCGTCGTCGCGCGCGGCGAGAAGGTGTATGCCGTGCTGAATCTGTATCCGTACAACGGCGGGCATCTGATGGTGGTGCCGTACCGGCATGTCGCCGACTACACGGAGCTGGACGGTCCGGAGACCATGGAGCTGGCCGATTTCACCAAGCGGGCGATGGTGGCTCTGCGGGCGGCGTCGGGGGCCCACGGGTTCAATATCGGAATGAACCAGGGCTCGGTGGCGGGGGCCGGTATCGCGGCCCATCTGCATCAGCATCTGGTGCCGCGCTGGGGTGGTGACACCAACTTCATGCCGGTGGTCGGGCACACGAAGGTACTGCCGCAGTTGCTCGCTGATACGCGCAAGATGCTTGCCGACGCCTGGTCGGCGGCCTGATCCGAGCTGCTGCCTCTGCGCGGGCGCCCCGGTTTCTGCTTTTTGCCGGGGCGCCCTTCGCATGTCTATGCGTCGTACAGGTCGGCCTTGCGCGGGGCCGGGTCCTGCACCAGTCCGCTCAGTATCATCGAGCGGTTGTCGAAGCGTTCGGTGTCGACGCCGTTCTCCTCCAGGACGCGTAGGGCGGCGCTGTGCACGGCGCGCAGAACGGGGGTGGCGGCGCGCATCGCGTCGTCGGCCATGAAGCGGTGGCGCCATGGCTTCTCGGCCCAGGCGTGGCGCAGGCCGAACGGCTCGGGCAGGGCGATCTTGCCGCCCAGGTAGTCGAGGAGCGGCGGGTACCAGGTGAAGGGGGCGCGCAGGGCGAGGCGGACGACTTCGCGGGGTTCGACCAGTGCGAGGGTGATGTCGCGGGTCTCCCAGAAGCGGACGGTCTTGTTGACTGTCTTGGTCTTGGCCGCCGGCTTGCTGGTGAAGAGCGAGTGGACCGGGCCGAGTGCGTGTCCGGTGACTTCGATGCGCAGGGTTTCGTAGAGCACCGTGACCGTGATCATCATCGTGATGACCAACTGGCCGTCCCAGAGGGTGAACTGGACGCCCAGGTAGTGCCGGTCGCCGCCGCCGAACTGCTGGTGGTTGCAGATGCGCTGTATTTCGTGCGGCTTGACCTGGAAGGTGGCGACGTCCTCGCCGTCGGGCCTGGAGACCGCGTCGGCGTTCTCGCCGACGGGCGACACGATCCAGTGGGTGACCGACGGGGTGGGGAATCCTCCGGTGTTCAGCGGGCCGCGCTCCAGCACCTTGAGCTGGTCGTGGATGACCCGTATCAGGTCCCAACTGCGGAACTGGTGGAATTCCTTGCCGGGTTCCTTGGCGACGAGCTGTTCGGCGAGCTGCCAGCTGCCCCAGCGGGTTCCCATGCCGAGGATTCCCTTGGGGCCCGCGTAGAAGACCGAGTTGGACTGCTGCTCGGCGGAGAGTTTCTCCAGGCCCTGGCGGAGTGCCTCGCGGGAGGTCTCGTTCGGGTTCTTGGGTACGGCCTCGGGGATCTTGGCGATGACGCCGCCGCCGGAGAGCAGTCCCTCCCAGCGGGCGCGCATGTCCTTGGCGGAGGACTCGGCGATCCGTTTGGCGATGAGCCAGCCGATGACGGGAGCGACGATCATCGCCCGTACGTAGAGTGCGGGGAATCCGGTGAGCGGCAGCTTGATCAGGAAGAACAGGGCCACGATGCCGATGACCGGGAGCAGGGCGTTGCCCAGGGCGGCGAGGGCCTTGTCCTTGGTGTTGCCGAGCGAGTCGCGCAGTCGGAAGGCGATGACCCACAGGAGCATTCCGGGCAGGAAGAGAAAGCCGAACAGGGCGGTGACGGCGGTCAGTTTGGTGTCGCGTGCCCGGCGCAGGCGGGTCGCGGACAGGCAGTGCTCGACGACGGTCTGCGGGTCGGTTCCGAAGGACTGGATGAGGGCCTTCCGGGCGCCGCCCAGCATGCGTTCCTGGACGGCGCGGGAGAATGCCTCGCCGAGGTTGGGCTTGAAGTAGTCGGACTTGAAGAGCTTGGAACGGCCCGCCTTCACTTCGGACTTGTGCCACTCGCTGTTGGCTTCAAGGATCTTCTCCACCGGGCTGTCGCGGTACGCGGCGGAGGCGAGGGCGTTCGTCGCCACCGCCTGTGAGCCCGCGCCCTGGAGCGGGATCTGCGCTCCAGGTGAGAAATCGAATCCGTCGTTGGCCACTGTCGCCCCCACTCGCCGCCAAGGAACCGCTCCTGCGGCTGTTTCCCAACTGCCGTGCCCGGCACACCTTCTGAGCTGGGACCACAGCGTATCGTCCGGATCAATACGCCGCCCGCCTCTGTGGACAAGGGCGGGCGGCACAGTCGATTACGCGTCATTCGGGTTGTTCTCCTGCTGCTCGCGGATGCGTTCCGCGAGCTGTGGGGGCATGGCTTCGTGCCGGGCGTACGCCCGGTCGAAGCGACCGGCGCCATGGGACAGGGAGCGCAGGTCGATCGCGTACCGGCCGATCTCCAGCTCCGGGACCTCGGCCCGTACGAGGGTGCGTCCGGGGCCGGACTGCTCGGTACCGATCACCCTGCCGCGCCGCCCGGACAGATCGCTCATCACCGGGCCGACGTAGTCGTCGGGGACCAGGACCTGGATCTCGGCGACGGGTTCGAGGAGCTGGATACGGGTGTCCGCGGCGGCTTCGCGCAGGGCCAGTGCGCCCGCGGTCTGGAACGCGGCGTCGGAGGAGTCCACCGAGTGGGACTTCCCGTCCCGCAGGGTGATGCGTACGTCGACGAGCGGATGTCCGGCGGCGACTCCTCGGGCGGCCTGGGCGCGCACGCCCTTCTCGACGGACGGGATGAACTGGCGCGGTACCGCTCCGCCGACCACCTTGACGACGAATTCGATGCCCGAACCCGGTGGCAGCGGCTCCACGTCGATCTCACAGATGGCGTACTGGCCGTGGCCGCCGGACTGTTTCACATGCCTGCCGCGCCCGGTCGACGGGCCGGCGAAGGTCTCGCGCAGCGACACCTTGTGGGGTACGGCGTCCACCTGGACGCCGTAGCGGCCGCGCAGGCGGTCCAGAGCCACATCCTGATGGGCCTCGCCGAGGCACCACAGGACCACCTGGTGGGTGTCCTGGTTCTGTTCGAGGCGCATGGTCGGGTCCTCGGCCACCAGCCGGGAGAGCCCCTGGGAGAGCTTGTCCTCGTCCGCCTTGCTGTGTGCCTCGATGGCGAGCGGCAGCAGTGGGTCCGGTGTGGTCCAGGGGTCCATCAGCAGCGGCTGGTCCTCGGGGGAGAGGGTGTCCCCGGTCTCGGCGCTGCCCAGTTTGGCGACGCAGGCCAGATCTCCGGCGATGCAGGCGGTGAGGGGGCGCTGTTGTTTGCCGAAGAGGGAGGAGAGTGCGCCGACGCGTACGTCCGCCTCGTGGAAGGGGCGTGTCTCGTGGCAGGGGTCGTTGAGGCCGTGGCCGAAGACGTGGACGGTTTCGTCGGGGCGAAGGGTGCCGGAGAAGACGCGTACGAGCGAGACCCGGCCGACGTACGGGTCGGAGGCCGTCTTGACGACCTCGGCGACGAGTGGGCCGTGCGGGTCGCAGGTCAGGACCGGGCGCGGGGCCCCGTGAAGGGGGGTGACCTCGGGGAGCGGGCGCTCCAGCGGCGTGGGGAAGCCGCCGGTGATCAGGTCCAGGAGCTCGACGGTGCCGATGCCCTGGCGGGCGCCTTCGGCGGCGGGGGCCGCACTGAGGACGGGGTGGAAGGCGCCTCGGGCCACAGCGCGCTCCAAGTCGTCGATGAGTGTCTTGATGTCGATCTCGCCGCCGCCGAGGTAGCGGTCCATCAGGGTCTCGTCCTCGCTCTCGGCGATGATCCCCTCGATGAGCCGGTTCCGGGCCTCCTGGAGCGTGGTCTGCTGGGCGTCGGCGGGCGGCTTCTCCTGCCGGTCGCCCGAGGAGTAGTCGAAGATCCGCTGGGTGAGGAGTCCGGTGAGCCCGGTGAGCGGAGCGTGCCCGTCCGGGCCCTCGGGTCCGTGCACCGGCAGATAGAGCGGGAGTACGGCGTCGGGGTCGTCGCCGCCGAAGATCTCGCCGCAGATCCGGGTCATCTCGTCGAACGAGGTGCGCGCCGTGTCGAGGTGCGTGACGACGATGGCGCGCGGCATGCCGACGGCGGCACACTCCTCCCACACGGCGCGGGTGGCGCCCGCCACGGCGTCGGCCTCCTGGGCCGCGGACACGACGAACAGGGCCGCGTCCGCTGCCCGCAGACCGGCCCTGAGTTCCCCGACGAAATCGGCGTATCCGGGAGTGTCCAGCAGATTGATCTTGTACCCGCCCCATTCGACGGGGACGAGCGAGAGCTGTACGGAGCGTTGCTGGCGGTGTTCGATCTCGTCGTAGTCGGAGACCGTGGCGCCGTCCTCGACCCGCCCGGCCCGGTTGACCGCGCCCGCGGTCAGTGCGAGAGCCTCGACGAGGGTGGTCTTGCCGGAGCCGCTGTGGCCGACCAGCACCACATTCCGTACGGATGAGGGCTGGTCGGCCGTCGCTGCCCTGCCGGCGGCCCCGGTGTGTGCGTGTGCCTTGTCGCCCATGATGCGTGCCTCCCAGATAGTGGCGCGGAGCGGGAAGAAAAGCCGGCGCGGTGTGGGGAGAAGGGTGCACGGGCACGGGGAGCCGCCGCGGCGGCTACGGCGACGCCCGCGGTAATTCGAGCTTTCCACTCAGCTCAGGTTGCGTCCATACGTCGTGCACCGCGGCGCGATGCCGGGTGCCCGGACGGTGGAGTCCGGCGGGCGTGACTACGATGGGCCAGCCGGTGGCCGTAGGGGCCGCTCGGCCCACCGACCCTCGGGAAGGCCATGCTGAACAAGTACGCGCGTGCATTTTTTACGCGTGTCCTCACACCGTTCGCCGCACTGTTGCTCCGTCTCGGCGTGAGCCCTGACGCGGTCACTCTGATCGGTACGGCCGGGGTGATGACAGGTGCGCTGGTCTTCTTCCCGATGGGGGAGTTCTTCTGGGGCACGATCGTCATCACGATCTTCGTCTTCTCCGACCTCGTCGACGGCAATATGGCCCGGCAGGCCGGTATCTCCAGCCGCTGGGGCGCGTTCCTGGACTCGACCCTGGACCGGGTCGCCGACGGGGCGATCTTCGGAGGGTTCGCGCTCTGGTACGCGGGCAACGGCGACGACAACGTGATGTGCGCGGTCGCGATCTTCTGCCTGGCGAGCGGCCAGGTGGTCTCGTACACGAAGGCGCGCGGTGAGTCGATCGGGCTGCCGGTCGCGGTCAACGGTCTCGTGGAGCGCGCCGAGCGGCTGGTCATCTCGCTGGTCGCGGCGGGATTGTCCGGTCTCCACACGTTCGGTGTTCCGGGGATCCAGATCCTGCTGCCGATCGCACTGTGGATCGTCGCCGTGGGCAGCCTGGTGACTCTCGTGCAGCGGGTCGTGACGGTGCGCCGCGAGTCCGCGGAGGCCGACGCGGCCGAGGCCGCTGCTGCGGACCGGGGGAGCGGGGCCGCGCAGTGAGCGGCGCACCGGGTGACACGCAGTCCGGTCTGCGGGACCGGCTGACCGACGGGCTGTACGGGCTCGGCTGGACCGCCGTCAAGAAGCTCCCCGAGCCGGTCGCCCGGGCCCTCTTCCGCACCATCGCCGACCAGGTGTGGAAGCGGCGGGGCAAGAGCGTGCTGCGGCTGGAGTCGAATCTGGCACGGGTCGTGCCCGGGGCTTCCCCGGCCCGGCTCGCCGCGCTCTCCAAGGCCGGGATGCGCTCGTACATGCGCTACTGGATGGAGTCGTTCCGGCTGCCCACCTGGAGTCCGGCGCGGATCAAGGCGTCCATAGACGTGACGGACGCGCACCGGCTGACCGACGGGCTGGACACCGGCCGCGGCGTCATCCTCGCCCTGCCGCACCTGGGGAACTGGGACCTGGCCGGAGCCTGGGTCACCACCGATCTCGAGGTGCCCTTCACCACGGTCGCCGAGCGGCTCAAGCCCGAGACGCTGTACGACCGGTTCGTGGCCTACCGCGAGGGGCTCGGCATGGAGGTCCTGCCGCACAGCGGCGGCGCCGCCTTCGGCACCCTGGCGCGGCGGCTGCGCGCGGGCGGCCTGGTCTGTCTGGTCGCCGACCGTGATCTGTCGGCGTCCGGCGTCGAGGTGAAATTCTTCGGCGACACCGCACGCATGCCCGCTGGACCGGCGCTGCTGGCCCAGCAGACCGGGGCGCTGCTGCTGCCGGTGACGCTCTCGTACGACGACACGCCCGTGATGAAGGCGCGTATCCATCCGCCGGTCGAGGTGCCCGAGTCAGGCAGCCGTACGGAGAAGACGTCCTCGATGACACAGGCGCTGGCCGATGCCTTCGCCGTCGGAATCGCCGAGCATCCGGAGGACTGGCACATGCTGCAACGGCTCTGGCTGGCCGACCTGGAGAACCGGGAGGACCGGCCGTGAAGATCGGCATCGTATGCCCGTACTCCTGGGACGTACCGGGCGGTGTGCAGTTCCACATCCGGGACCTGGCCGAACACCTGATCCGTCTGGGACATCAGGTGTCGGTGCTGGCACCCGCCGACGACGAGACACCGCTGCCGCCGTACGTGGTCTCGGCGGGCCGTGCCGTGCCCGTCCCGTACAACGGCTCCGTGGCCCGGCTGAACTTCGGCTTCCTCTCTGCCGCCCGGGTGCGCCGCTGGCTGCACGACGGCACCTTCGACGTGATCCACATCCATGAGCCGACCTCGCCGTCGCTGGGGCTGCTCGCCTGCTGGGCGGCGCAGGGGCCGATCGTCGCCACGTTCCACACCTCCAACCCGCGCTCCCGGGCCATGATCGCCGCGTACCCGATCCTGCAGCCCGCGCTGGAGAAGATCAGCGCGCGCATCGCGGTGAGCGAGTACGCACGCCGGACCCTGGTCGAGCATCTGGGCGGCGACGCGGTCGTCATCCCGAACGGGGTCGATGTCGGCTTCTTCGCCGCGGCCGAGCCCAAGGCCGAGTGGCAATCGGAGGGGGCGCGAAGCTCGGTTGAGGGCGGTGGTGGGAGACAGGAGGGCGGCACGATCGGCTTCATCGGGCGTATCGACGAGCCGCGCAAGGGCCTGCCCGTCCTGATGAGGGCGCTGCCCGCGATCCTTGCCGCGCGCCCGGACACCAGGCTGCTGGTGGCGGGCCGCGGCGACGAGGAGGAGGCCGTCGCCTCGCTGCCCGAGAAGATGCGCGAGCGCGTCGAATTCCTCGGCATGGTGAGCGACGAGGACAAGGCACGGCTGCTGCGCAGCGTCGATGTGTACGTCGCGCCGAATACGGGCGGCGAGAGCTTCGGGATCATCCTGGTCGAGGCAATGTCGGCCGGTGCGCCGGTCCTGGCCAGCGATCTGGACGCGTTCGCGCAGGTCCTGGACCTGGGCGCGGCGGGCGAACTCTTCGCCAACGAGGACGCGGACGCGCTGGCGTCGGCGGCGATCCGGCTGCTCGGCGACCCGGGGCGGCGTACGGAGCTGCGCGAACGGGGAACCGCGCACGTGCGGCGCTTCGACTGGTCGACGGTCGGGGCGGACATCCTCGCGGTGTACGAGACGGTGACGGACGGCGCGGCGTCGGTGGCGGCCGACGAACGCACGGGCCTGCGCGCACGTCTGGGGCTGGCACGGGACTAGGGCCCTTGGTCCAAGGCCGTCCGGCGGCCCAGGTCCGGGGTCCGGGGCAGCGCCCCGGCGGCGACCGAGCCCGCCCTGCACCCGCTTCCGCGTCCAGGACCGGACGGCCACACTGCCTGCGCCCCGACGGTAGCCTTGCCGCCCGTGATCGAAACCCTCATCTGGATCGCCGTCGCGATCGTCGCGATCGGTATGTACCTCAGCTGGACCGCCGGGCGGCTGGACCGGCTGCACACGCGCATCGACGCCGCCCGCGCCGCCCTCGACGCGCAGCTCCTGCGCCGCGCCTCGGTCACCCAGGAACTGGCGACATCGGGTGTCCTCGACCCGGCCGCGTCCATCGTGCTGTACGAGGCCGCGCACGCCGCCCGCCAGGCGGAGGAGGAGAACCGCGAGGTCGCGGAGAGCGAACTGAGCACCGCGCTGCGGGCGGTGTTCGGTGAAACGGCGCAGGTGGAGTCCGTGAAGGAGATCCCCGGCGGCGAGGAGGCGGCGTTCGAACTCGCCGCGGCCGTGCGCCGTGTCCCGATGGCCCGGCGGTTCCACAACGACGCGGTGCGCGCGGCGCGTGCGCTGCGCAGGCACCGTACGGTGCGGTGGTTCCGGCTGGCCGGGCACGCCCCGTTCCCGCTCGCCTTCGAGATGGACGACGAACCGCCTGTCGCCCTGGCGGACCGCCCCGTCAGCTGACCCGGCGGCCACGCCCGTACGTGACCGGGATCACAACCAGTCTCGTACGTGTGCAAAACGATCCACCGGCCTTCCATTGGCCCTTGCTGTGGACTGGTCCCGGAGAGTTTGCTCAGCACTGCACCAATCAGCGCTTTCAGTAACTTTTTCTCCGAGTGAGGTCGATCCGTGTCCACGCTTCCCACCACCCCGCAGTCCGCCGACTCCCCGGCCACCGGCACCGCTCGCGTCAAGCGCGGCATGGCCGAGCAGCTCAAGGGCGGCGTGATCATGGACGTCGTCAATGCCGAGCAGGCGAAGATCGCCGAGGATGCGGGCGCAGTGGCCGTCATGGCCCTGGAGCGGGTGCCGGCCGACATCCGCAAGGACGGCGGCGTGGCCCGGATGTCGGACCCGAACATGATCGAGGAGATCATCGAGGCCGTCTCCATCCCGGTGATGGCGAAGTCCCGCATCGGACACTTCGTCGAGGCCCAGGTCCTGCAGTCCCTCGGGGTCGACTACATCGACGAGTCCGAGGTCCTCACCCCGGCCGACGAGGTCAACCACAGCGACAAGTTCGCCTTCACCACCCCGTTCGTCTGTGGCGCCACCAACCTCGGTGAGGCCCTGCGGCGCATCGCCGAGGGCGCGGCCATGATCCGTTCGAAGGGCGAGGCCGGCACCGGCAACGTCGTCGAGGCGGTCCGTCACCTGCGCCAGATCAAGAACGAGATCGCCCGGCTGCGCGGCTACGACAACAACGAGCTGTACGCCGCCGCGAAGGAGCTCCGCGCCCCGTACGAGCTGGTCAAGGAGGTCGCCGAACTCGGCAAGCTGCCCGTCGTGCTGTTCTCCGCGGGCGGCGTCGCCACCCCCGCCGACGCCGCGCTGATGCGCCAGCTCGGCGCCGAGGGTGTCTTCGTGGGCTCCGGTATCTTCAAGTCCGGCGACCCGGCCAAGCGCGCCGCCGCCATCGTGAAGGCCACCACCTTCTACGACGACCCGAAGATCATCGCGGACGCCTCCCGGAACCTGGGCGAGGCCATGGTCGGCATCAACTGCGACACCCTGCCCGAGGCCGAGCGCTACGCCAACCGTGGCTGGTAGTCACTGATGAGCGACACCCCTGTGATCGGAGTCCTGGCTCTCCAGGGAGACGTACGGGAACACCTGATCGCCCTGGCCTCGGCGGATGCCCTGGCCAGGCCGGTCCGGCGTCCCGAGGAACTCGCCGAGGTCGACGGCCTGGTCATTCCCGGTGGCGAGTCCACCACGATGTCCAAGCTGGCTTCCCTGTTCGGCATGCTGGAACCGCTGCGCGAGCGGGTACGGGACGGGATGCCGGTCTACGGCACCTGCGCCGGAATGATCCTGCTCGCCGACAAGATCCTCGACCCGCGCTCGGGCCAGGAGACGGTCGGCGGGATCGACATGATCGTGCGCCGTAACGCCTTCGGGCGGCAGAACGAGTCCTTCGAGGCGGCCGTCGAGGTCGCCGGTATCGAGGGCGGCCCCGTCGAGGGCGTGTTCATCCGCGCCCCGTGGGTGGAGTCGGTCGGCGCGCAGGCCAAGGTGGTGGCGGAGCACGGTGGTCACATCGTCGCCGTACGTCAGGGAAACGCCCTGGCGACGTCATTCCACCCGGAACTGACCGGGGACCACAGGGTTCATGCGTTGTTCGTGGACATGGTGCGCGCAGTCGGCTGACTCGATCCCGGTAGGATCTCTCGGGTTCGGATCGAATTTGGTGACGCGAAGGAGAAGGCAGATGTCCGGCCACTCTAAATGGGCTACGACGAAGCACAAGAAGGCCGTGATTGATGCCAAGCGCGGCAAGCTCTTCGCGAAGCTGATCAAGAACATCGAGGTCGCGGCCCGCACCGGCGGTGTGGACCCCGAGGGAAACCCGACCCTCGTGGACGCGATCCAGAAGGCGAAGAAGAGCTCCGTACCGAACAAGAACATCGACTCCGCGGTCAAGCGCGGTGGCGGTCTCGAAGCGGGCGGCGTCGACTATCAGACGATCATGTACGAGGGTTACGGCCCGAACGGTGTCGCGGTGCTCATCGAGTGCCTCACCGACAACCGCAACCGTGCCGCATCCGACGTGCGTGTCGCGATGACCCGCAACGGTGGTTCGATGGCCGACCCCGGTTCGGTCTCGTACCTCTTCAACCGCAAGGGTGTCGTCATCGTCCCCAAGGGCGGGCTGACCGAGGACGACGTCCTGGGTGCCGTGCTCGACGCGGGCGCCGAGGAGGTCAACGACCTCGGTGACACCTACGAGGTCGTCAGCGAGGCCACCGACATGGTCGCGGTCCGTACCGCGCTCCAGCAGGCCGGCATCGACTACGACTCCGCCGAGGCGAACTTCCTGCCCACCATGCAGGTCGAGCTGGACGAGGAGGGCGCGCGCAAGATCTTCAAGCTGATCGACGCGCTGGAGGACAGCGACGACGTGCAGAACGTCTTCGCCAACTTCGATGTCTCGGACGAGGTCATGGAGAAGGTCGACGCCTGAGCCACGCTCAGCGCAGCCTTCACGGACGGGCCGACGGGGACACACCCCGTCGGCCCGTCGCATTGTCAGTGCGAGCCGATAGCCTGCGGGAACAGTTGACCGATCGGTACGGAGGGGCCTCCCATGCGGGTACTCGGCGTCGACCCGGGGCTGACCCGGTGCGGTGTCGGCGTCGTCGAAGGCGTCGCCGGCCCCTCACGATGCTCGGCGTCGGAGTCGTCCGCACCGCGGCCGATGCGGAGCTCGGCCACCGGCTGGTGGCCATCGAGCGCGGCATCGAGGAATGGCTCGACGAGCACCGGCCCGAATTCGTTGCCGTGGAGCGGGTGTTCAGCCAGCACAACGTCCGTACGGTGATGGGCACCGCCCAGGCCAGTGCGGTCGCCATGCTCTGCGCATCCCGGCGCGGCATACCGGTCGCCCTGCACACCCCCAGCGAGGTCAAGGCGGCCGTCACCGGCAGCGGCCGTGCCGACAAGGCGCAGGTCGGAGCCATGGTCACCCGGCTGCTGCGGCTCGATGCCCCGCCGAAACCCGCCGATGCGGCCGACGCCCTCGCGCTCGCCATCTGCCACATCTGGCGCGCCCCCGCCGTCAACCGCCTCCAGCAGGCACGCGCGGCTGCCGCCGCCGCAGCCCGTACCGCGCGCGTTCCCCGTACACCTACAGTTCCCGTCCGGAAGGTCCCCCGATGATCGCCTTCGTCAGCGGCCCCGTGGCCGCGCTCGCCCCGACCACGGCCGTGATCGAGGTCGGCGGCATCGGCATGGCCGTCCAGTGCACGCCGAACACCCTCGCCGGCCTCCGGATCGGCAGGGAGGCCAGGCTGGCCACCTCCCTCGTCGTACGGGAGGACTCGCTCACCCTCTACGGCTTTGCCGACGACGACGAGCGGCAGGTCTTCGAGCTGCTCCAGACCGCGAGCGGAGTCGGACCACGGCTCGCCCAGGCCATGCTCGCCACGCACAGTCCGGACGCCCTGCGGATCGCGGTCGCCAGCGGCGACGAGAAGGCGCTCACCGCCGTCTCCGGCATCGGCAAGAAGGGCGCGCAGAAACTCCTCCTCGAACTGAAGGACAGACTCGGCGAGCCCGTGGGCGCCCACATCGGCCGACAGGGCATCGGCACCGCCGTCACCTCTTCCTGGCGCGATCAGCTGCAGGCCGCCCTGATCGGTCTCGGCTACGCCACCCGCGAGGCCGACGAAGCGGTCACCGCTGTCGCCCCGCAGGCCGAGGCGGCTCTGGCCGAGGGCGGACAGGCCCCCGTGCCGCAGCTGCTGCGCGCCGCGCTGCAGACCCTCAACCGCGCGCGCTGACCGGAGCGCGTCACCCCGGGGGGAGACCCCGACCGGGCCGGGCACCGCACGGCACCGAAACACCCGAGGCGGGACAGACTGAATGAACTGGGACGAGACCGGACCCGATACCGACGAGCGGCTCGTCGACGCCGACGCGGACGGCGAGGACACCGCGGTCGAAGCGGCGCTGCGGCCGAAGGACCTCGACGAATTCGTCGGCCAGGAAAAGGTGCGCGAACAGCTCGACCTGGTCCTCAAGGCGGCCAGGGCCCGCGGCGCCACCGCCGACCATGTCCTGCTCTCCGGCGCCCCCGGTCTCGGCAAGACCACCCTCTCCATGATCATCGCGGCCGAGATGGGCGCCCCGATCCGGATCACCTCGGGCCCCGCCATCCAGCATGCGGGTGATCTCGCCGCGATTCTCTCCTCACTCCAGGAGGGCGAAGTTCTCTTCCTGGACGAGATCCACCGCATGTCGCGGCCCGCCGAGGAGATGCTCTACATGGCGATGGAGGACTTCCGCGTCGATGTCATCGTCGGCAAGGGCCCCGGAGCCACCGCCATCCCGCTGGAACTGCCGCCCTTCACCCTGGTCGGCGCCACCACCAGGGCCGGACTGCTGCCGCCCCCGCTGCGCGACCGTTTCGGCTTCACCGGCCATATGGAGTTCTACGCCCCCACCGAGCTGGAACGCGTCATCCACCGCTCCGCCCGCCTCCTCGACGTGGAGATAGACGCGGAGGGCGCCTCCGAGATCGCCGGACGTTCCCGCGGCACCCCCCGTATCGCCAACCGGCTGTTGCGCCGTGTCCGGGACTACGCCCAGGTCAAGGCCGACGGACGGATCGATCGCACCGTCGCCTCCGTCGCCCTCGGGGTGTACGAGGTCGACGCGCGCGGCCTCGACAGGCTGGACCGGGCGGTGCTCGGCGCTCTGCTGAAGCTCTTCGGCGGCGGCCCCGTCGGACTGTCCACCCTCGCGGTGGCCGTGGGCGAGGAGCGCGAGACGGTCGAGGAGGTCGCGGAGCCCTTCCTGGTACGGGAAGGACTGCTGGCCAGGACGCCGAGGGGGCGTGTCGCGACACCCGCGGCCTGGGCCCACCTCGGCCTCGTACCTCCCCAGCACGGCGGAAAGGGACAACAGGGCCTGTTCGGGGCGTGATGCATCACAGGTTCACCCGGACAGGAACCACCGAGCGGCGCCGGGCGTTGTTCCATCGATGCGGACTCGCTTAGACTCCGCCGATGCCGCCCGTACAGGTCGGTGTACCCACCCCCGTAGATCAGGCCGCCTTCCAGCGCGGTCGTGCGAAGGAAACTCGTCCCGTGAATCCCGTGACTCTCCTCCCCTTCATCGTGCTCATCGGGGCCATGTTCCTGATGACGCGGTCCGCCAAGAAGAAGCAGGCGGCCGCTGCCCAGATGCGCAATGAGATGCAGCCCGGCACCGGCATCCGCACGATCGGGGGCATGTACGCCACCGTCAAGGAGCTTCACGACGACACCGTTCTCCTTGAGGTCGCGCCCGGCGTCCACGCCATCTACGCCAAGAACGCCATCGGTGCCGTCCTGGACGACGCGGAGTACAACCGCATCGTCCACGGCGACGACGATGACGCCCTCGACATCGACGGCGCGGTCGTGCCGGACGACGCCTCCTCGCTGACCGAGGCCGACGCCGACGAGGACACCTCGGACGACGCCAAGATCGACCTGGGCAAGAAGGCCGAGGCCGACGACGCCGAGCCGAAGGACGCCGAGTCCGACAAGAAGTCCGAGGGCAAGACCGACGGCGAGGCCGACGCGAAGTAACCCACGACCCGGGGATGCCGTGAGCCCACCGGTATCCGGCACTCCCCGGACCGTGCGATCTTCTGCGGGGGCGGGTCCCCACTACACTTCGTGGCCGCTCGGGCGCGTACCCGGCGCGGGGCGGTTGGACAGGGAGAAACGAGAAGGTGGCAGCACCGAAGAAGAGCCGAGGGCCGGCCGGCGGTCAGGGCAGGCCGGGGCGTGCCCTGGCTCTGATCCTGATCGCCATGGTCGCGCTCACCGGCGGGATGTTCCTGGCCGATCAGCCGACCCCACGACTGGGCATCGACCTGGCGGGCGGCACGTCCATCACGCTTGAGGCGAAGAGCGAGCCGGGCCAGGAATCGGCGATCAACAAGACCAACATGGACACCGCGGTCCAGATCATGGAACGCCGTGTCAATGGTCTGGGCGTCTCCGAGGCCGAGGTCCAGACACAGGGCGATCACAACATCATCGTCAACATCCCCAAGGGCACGAACTCCGCCCAGGCCCGCGAGCAGGTCGGCACCACCGCCAAGCTCTACTTCCGGCCGGTGCTGACCGTCGCCCAGGGCACGCCCACCCCGATGCCCAGCGCCTCGTCGTCCGGCAAGCCCAGCCCGAGCGCCTCGACGTCGGACAAGGGGAAGGCGTCGGCGACGCCGAGCGCCAGCGCCTCCACGCAGGGCCGCGCGGTCACCGACGGCCTCAAGGCCGATTCCTCGCCCACCCCCAAGGCGAGCACCACGCCGAAGGCCGACGCCACCCCGTCGGCATCCGCCGCGGACAAGGCGGCCGCCGCCAAGTTGCAGAAGCAGTTCGCGGAGCTCGACTGCTCCAGCAAGGCTTCCCGCGCCAAGGCCGCACAGGGCGCCAAGCCCACCGACACGGTCGTCGCGTGCAGCTCCGAGGGCGACGCCAAGTACGTCCTCGGTCCGGCCGAGGTGTCCGGCACCGAGGTCGACAACGCCAAGGGAGCGATCGATCAGAACGGTCAGTGGATCGTTCAGATGGAATTCACCAAGGACGGCGCCAAGAAGTTCCAGAAGATCACGAGCCGGCTCTCGCAGCAGCAGTCGCCGCAGAACCAGTTCGCCATCGCGCTCGACGGCGAAGTCGTGTCGGCGCCCTTCGTACGCACGGCACTGAGCGCGAACGCCGAGATCTCCGGCAGCTTCGACCAGAAGTCCGCCGATGACCTGGCCAACGTGCTCTCCTACGGTGCGCTCCCGCTCTCGTTCAAGGAGCAGAGCGTCACCACCGTCACTGCCGCGCTCGGTGGCGAGCAGCTCCAGGCGGGTCTGATCGCCGGCGCCATCGGTCTGGCCCTGGTGGTCATCTACCTGGTGGCCTACTACCGCGGACTGGCGCTCATCGCGCTCCTGAGCCTCATGGCCTCCGGCATCCTGACCTACACGATCATGTCGCTGCTCGGCCCGGCCATCGGCTTCGCGCTGAACCTCCCAGCGGTCTGCGGAGCCATCGTCGCCATCGGTATCACCGCCGACTCCTTCATCGTGTACTTCGAAAGAATCCGCGACGAGATCCGCGAGGGCCGTACGCTCCGCCCGGCCGTCGAGCGCGCCTGGCCGCGCGCCCGGCGCACCATCCTGGTCTCCGACTTCGTGTCGTTCCTCGCCGCGGCGGTGCTCTTCGTGGTCACCGTCGGCAAGGTCCAGGGCTTCGCCTTCACGCTGGGTCTCACCACGCTGCTCGACGTGGTCGTGGTGTTCCTCTTCACCAAGCCCGTCATGACGCTGATGGCCCGTACGAAGTTCTTCTCCAGCGGTCACCCGTGGTCCGGTCTGGACCCGAAGCGGCTCGGCGCCAAGCCGCCGTTGCGCCGCTCGCGCCGTGTCAACGCCCCCACCGACCACCCGAAGGAGGCGTGAGATGTCGCGACTCGGCAGTCTCGGCGCCCGTCTCTACCGCGGCGAGGTCGGCTACGACTTCATCGGCAAGCGCAAGATCTGGTACGGGATCTCGATCCTGATCACCATCACGGCCATCGTCGGCCTGGCGGTCAGTGGCCTGAACATGGGCATCGAGTTCAAGGGCGGCGCGGTCTTCACCACCCCGAAGACAAGCGTCAGCGTCTCCCAGGCGGAGGACTTGGCGACGGAGGCATCCGGTCACCAGGCGATCGTCCAGAAGCTCGGCAGCGGTGGTCTGCGTATTCAGATCAGCGAGGTCGACACCGCGAAGTCCGACCAGATCAAGGACCAGCTCTCCAAGGACCTCAACGTCCCGACGGAGAAGATCGCCGCCGACCTGGTCGGCCCCAGCTGGGGTGAGCAGATCGCCAACAAGGCCTGGACGGGCCTCGGCATCTTCATGGTCCTCGTGGTGATCTACCTGGCCATCGCCTTCGAGTGGCGCATGGCCATTGCGGCCCTGGTCGCGCTGATCCACGACATCACCATCACGGTCGGCATCTACGCCCTGGTCGGCTTCGAAGTCACCCCGGGCACCGTGATCGGTCTGCTGACCATCCTCGGCTACTCCCTCTACGACACGGTCGTCGTCTTCGACAGCCTCAGGGAGAGCACGAAGGACATCACCAAGCAGACCCGCTGGACGTACAGCGAGATCGCCAACCGCTCGATCAACGGCACGCTGGTCCGTTCCATCAACACCACCGTCGTGGCCCTGCTCCCCGTCGCCGGTCTGCTCTTCATCGGCGGTGGCGTCCTCGGCGCCGGCATGCTGAACGACATCTCCCTGTCGCTGTTCGTCGGCCTCGCGGCCGGTGCGTACTCCTCGATCTTCATTGCCACCCCGCTCGTCGCCGACCTCAAGGAACGCGACCCGCAGATGAAGGCCCTGAAGAAGCGGGTCCTCGCCAAGCGCGCGGCAGCCGCCGCCAAGGGCGAGTCCGCCGAGGACGAGCAGGACGACGATGATTTCCCGGAGGACGTCGCACGCGCCGCCGCGGTCGTCGGCCAGCGTCAGCAGCCCCACAGGGGCCACGGCCGGACCCCGGGGAAACGCCGATGACCAGCAGCACCACCGAGAGCACCCGTGAGCTCCTGCTCAGCCGGATCCGCGACGTGCCGGACTATCCGAAGCCGGGCGTGATGTTCAAGGACATTACCCCGCTGCTCGCGGACCCGCTCGCGTTCGCGGCCCTCACCGAAACCCTCGCGGAACTGTGCGTACGGCACGGCGCCACGAAAATCGTCGGCCTTGAGGCGCGCGGCTTCATCCTGGCCGCCCCGGTCGCGGTCCGGGCCGGGCTCGGCTTCGTACCCGTCCGCAAGGTGGGGAAGCTGCCCGGAGCCACCCTCAGCCAGGCGTACGAGCTGGAGTACGGCACCGCCGAGATCGAGATCCACGCGGAGGACCTGTCCGCCGGCGACCGGATCATGGTCATCGACGACATCCTCGCGACCGGTGGCACCGCCGAGGCCTCGCTGGAGCTGATCCGGCGGGCCGGTGCCGAGATCGCGGGCGTCGCGGTTCTCATGGAGCTCGGCTTCCTGGACGGACGTGCCCGGCTGGAACAGGTTCTGGCGGGTGCTCCGCTGGAGGCACTCATCCACGTGTGAGTACCGCATGCACGAATCGGGTGTCCAGGATTCTTCTGGGCACCCGATTTGCGTTTGCGCACCGGCATCACCATTGAGCTCATGAATGGCTCAAAAATCGATGCCGGGTTATGTGGCTATCTGATTGGATCTTCCTGATGCCGCTGATCGGCATCTCAACGGGAGGAACCACATGAGGATTTCGTGCAGGATCGCCACGGGGGCGGTTTCCCTTCTTTCATTTGCAGCAATCGCTGCGGGCGCCGCTCCTGCGAGTGCGAGCCAGACAGTTGCGCCCGCGCCGACCACCGTGGACGCGAAGGGCGTCTGCATGGGTTGGAAGAACGCAGGGTCAATCCCGGGGAAGTGGAGCACGCTCAACGATGGCTGTGCCCACTTCGGTTTCAAGGGCATGAAGATGGTCTACGCCTGGAAGGTCTTCAAGGGCAGCAGCATCTGTGTGCAGGCCAAGGGCTTCAATGCCAAGGGGAAGAAGACCTGGTACAAGGCCGGCTGCGGGAAGACCGGCAAGATCACGGTGCCGTGGGGCAACGTTGCCGCGAACAAGGAGATGAAGGTCAAGGGGGCAGCCCTCTTGCGGTGGAGCTGAGGCATCGCCCGACTCCGGTCGGGCCCGCGTGCGGCGACCCGTGGTACTGACAGGGCACGGTGGGAGGGGGCGGGGCCTCTCCGCCCTCACCATCTGAACCACGCCCTGATGCGAGCACTGGCTCGGCACTGCATGGTTGGGGCGGGCCGACCTCCGGCCCAACGGCACACGAGGGCCATTGTCACACCCGCAGGCGCGGGACGGGCATCCGGGAACAACCGGGTGCCCGTTCCGCGTTGTGAGGGGTCTCACGGTCCCCGGGGGAGGACCGGCCACAGGGTCGATACGATGGCCTTTCCGGGGTATCCGGATCCGCATGAGGAGCGCTCTTGCCAGACGAGGCCCAGCCAGTCGCCGCCCCGCAGCCCGACAAGCCGGTGGCGGCCCCAGTCGCGCCCGGGAAGAATCAGGCCGCGGAGAAGCCGAAGCCCCCGGCCCCCGAGCCCGGCACGGGCCCGGAGCGGGCCAGTGCCCCGGCGCTGCGGCCCGTGCCCGCCTCGCCCGCTCAGCCGGCCGCCCCCGACTCCTCGGCCGCGTCCGCGCCCAAGCCCCCGGCGAAGCCCGCTGCGAAGCCGGTCACCCCGCCCGCTCCCACGACCCGCTCCGGCGGCTCCTCCAACCGGGTACGGGCCAGGCTCGCCCGCCTCGGTGTACAGCGCTCCAGCCCGTACAACCCGGTCCTCGAACCGCTGCTGCGCGCCGTCCGCAGCAACGACCCCAAGATCGAGACGTCCACGCTGCGTCAGATCGAGCGCGCCTACCAGGTCGCCGAGCGCTGGCACCGCGGCCAGAAGCGCAAGAGCGGCGACCCGTACATCACGCACCCGCTCGCCGTCACGACGATCCTCGCCGAGCTGGGCATGGACCCGGCGACGCTGATGGCCGGACTGCTGCACGACACGGTCGAGGACACCGAGTACGGCCTCGACACGCTGCGCCGCGACTTCGGCGACCAGGTCGCCCTGCTCGTCGACGGTGTCACCAAGCTGGACAAGGTCAAGTTCGGCGAGGCCGCACAGGCCGAGACCGTACGCAAGATGGTCGTCGCCATGGCCAAGGACCCCAGGGTCCTCGTCATCAAGCTCGCCGACCGGCTGCACAACATGCGCACCATGCGCTACCTCAAGCGGGAGAAGCAGGAGAAGAAGGCCCGCGAGACGCTTGAGATCTATGCCCCACTGGCACACCGCCTGGGCATGAACACCATCAAGTGGGAGCTGGAGGACCTCGCCTTCGCGATTCTCTACCCCAAGATGTACGACGAGATCGTCCGCCTCGTCGCCGAGCGGGCCCCCAAGCGCGACGAATACCTCGCCATAGTGACCGACGAGGTCCAGGCCGACCTGCGCGCCGCCCGGATCAAGGCCACTGTCACCGGCCGGCCGAAGCACTACTACAGCGTCTACCAGAAGATGATCGTGCGGGGCCGGGACTTCGCCGAGATCTACGACCTGGTGGGCATTCGGGTCCTCGTCGACACCGTCCGCGACTGTTACGCGGCGCTCGGCACCGTCCACGCGCGATGGAATCCGGTTCCCGGCCGGTTCAAGGACTACATCGCGATGCCCAAGTTCAACATGTACCAGTCGCTGCACACCACGGTGATCGGTCCCAGCGGCAAGCCCGTCGAGCTGCAGATCCGCACCTTCGACATGCACCGCCGCGCCGAGTACGGCATCGCCGCGCACTGGAAGTACAAGCAGGAGGCCGTCGCGGGCGCCTCCAAGGTGCGTACCGACGTGCCCAAGAACACCGGCCGCGGCCAGGACACCGTCAACGACATGGCGTGGCTGCGCCAGCTCCTGGACTGGCAGAAGGAGACTGAGGACCCCAGCGAATTCCTGGAGTCGCTGCGCTTCGACCTCTCCCGCAACGAGGTCTTCGTCTTCACGCCCAAGGGCGACGTCATAGCGCTCCCGGCGGGTGCGACGCCGGTGGACTTCGCGTACGCCGTGCACACGGAGGTCGGCCACCGGACCATAGGAGCACGGGTCAACGGGCGGCTCGTACCGCTCGAATCGACCCTCGACAACGGCGATCTGGTGGAGGTCTTCACCTCCAAGGCGGCCGGCGCCGGACCCTCCCGGGACTGGCTGGGCTTCGTCAAGTCGCCCCGTGCCCGCAACAAGATCCGCGCCTGGTTCTCCAAGGAGCGCCGCGACGAGGCGATCGAGCAGGGCAAGGACGCCATCGCGCGCGCCATGCGCAAGCAGAATCTGCCGATCCAGCGGATTCTGACCGGCGACTCGCTGGTCACGCTCGCCCATGAGATGCGCTACCCCGACATCTCGTCGCTGTATGCGGCGATCGGCGAGGGCCATGTCGCGGCCGCGGGCGTCGTGCAGAAGCTGGTGCAGGCGCTCGGCGGCGAGGACGCCGCCAACGAGGACCTCGCGGAGAGCGCGCCGCCCTCGCGCAGCCGCCACAAGCGCCGCTCCAACGCCGATCCGGGTGTGGTCGTCAAGGGCGTCGAGGACGTCTGGGTCAAACTGGCCCGCTGTTGTACGCCGGTCCCCGGCGACCCGATCATCGGGTTCGTCACCCGCGGCAGCGGCGTCTCTGTGCACCGCGCCGACTGCGTCAACGTCGACTCGTTGTCGCAGCAGCCGGAGCGGATCCTGGACGTCGAGTGGGCGCCCACCCAGTCCTCGGTCTTCCTGGTCGCCATCCAGGTCGAGGCCCTGGACCGGTCGCGGCTGCTCTCGGACGTCACCCGCGTCCTGTCCGATCAGCACGTCAACATCCTGTCGGCGGCCGTCCAGACCTCCCGGGACCGGGTGGCCACCTCGCGCTTCACCTTCGAGATGGGCGACCCGAAGCACCTCGGACACGTGCTGAAGGCGGTACGGGGCGTGGAGGGCGTCTACGACGTCTACCGCGTCACTTCGGCCCGCAGGCCCTGACCGACGGACCCCGCGCATACGAGAGGCCCCCTGCGCCCGTCCCGAGGGACGTGCACAGGGGGCCTTGTCACAAGCCGGTCAGCAGCAGGTGCTGTGTTTCACCCGCCGAACTCCTCCAGGCCCTTCAGCGCCTGGTCCAGCAGCGCCTGCCGGCCTTCGAGCTCCTTGGCCAGCTTGTCGGCCCGGGCGTTGTTGCCCGAGGCGCGGGCCGTGTCGATCTGCGTACGCAGCTTGTCCACGGCCGCCTGCAGCTGACCGGTCAGACCTGCGGCGCGCGCACGCGCCTCCGGGTTCGTCCGGCGCCACTCCGACTCCTCCGCCTCCTGGAGCGCCCGTTCCACCGCGTGCATCCGCCCCTCGACCTTCGGGCGGGCGTCACGCGGCACATGGCCGATGGCCTCCCAGCGCTCGTTGATGGCCCGGAACGCGGCCCTGGCCGCCTTCAGGTCCTGCACCGGCACCAGCTTCTCGGCCTCGACTGCGAGATCCTCCTTGAGCTTGAGGTTCTCGCCCTGCTCCGCGTCCCGCTCGGCGAAGATCTCGCTGCGGGCGGCGAAGAAGACGTCCTGAGCACCGCGGAAGCGGTTCCACAGATCGTCCTCGGCCTCGCGCTGGGCGCGGCCCGCAGCCTTCCACTCCGTCATCAGGTCGCGATAACGGGCGGCCGTCGCTCCCCAGTCCGCGGAGCCGGAGAGCGACTCGGCCTCCACGACCAGCTTCTCCTTGGCCTTGCGGGCCTCCTCGCGCTGGGCGTCCAGCGAGGCGAAGTGGGCCTTGCGGCGCTTGGAGAACGCCGAGCGGGCGTGCGAGAAGCGGTGCCACAGCTCGTCGTCGGACTTGCGGTCGAGCCGCGGCAGGCCCTTCCACGTGTCGACGAGCGCACGGAGGCGCTCGCCCGCGGAGCGCCACTGCTCGCTCTGCGCCAGCTCCTCGGCCTCGGCGACCAGCGCCTCCTTGGCGTGCTTCGCCTCGTCGGTCTGCTTCGCCTTCTGGGCCTTGCGCTCCTCGCGCCGCGAGTCGACCGTCGCAACCAGCGCGTCGAGTCGCTTGCGCAGCGCGTCGAGGTCACCGACGGCGTGATGCTCGTCCACCTGCAGACGCAGATGCTCGATGGCGGTCGTGGCGTCCTTGGCCGACAGGTCCGTGGTCTTCACCCGCCGTTCGAGGAGGCCGATCTCGACCACAATGCCCTCGTACTTGCGCTCGAAGTAGGCCAGTGCCTCCTCGGGGGAACCCGCCTGCCACGATCCGACGACCTGTTCGCCATCGGCTGTACGCACGTACACGGTGCCCGTCTCATCGACGCGGCCCCACGGGTCGCTGCTCACAGCGCCTCCTCCACCTGATGCCTGCGAGAGGGTTCGCCCCCCTGGCATCGTCCACAGTTTCCTGGGGCGGGCAGCGCCCGCCCTGCACAACGCCAATCTAGGCGACCGGCCGCCCGGCTGTCCGCACTCAGCGCGGCCGAAAATAATCCGGCCCGCCCTTCGTCGTCACCACCGGCCGGCCCGGTCCGGCCGCGTCACGACTTGTCGACAGCGGCCTTCGAGATGTTCACGGCCTTCTTCGGCGCACCGTCGGCCGCACCGCCGGCCACACCCGCCGCACCGATGTCCTTGACCGTCTTCAGCGAGGCATCGTCCATCGTGCCGAACGGGGTGTAGCTGGGCGGCAGTTTGCTGTCCTTGTACACGAGGAAGAACTGGCTGCCACCGGTGTGCGCCTGGCCGGTGTTCGCCATCGCCACCGTGCCCGCCGGATAGGTCACCGTGCCGTCCTTGCCCGCCTTGCCCAGCGCGGTCAGGTTCTCGTCCGGGATCGTGTAGCCGGGGCCGCCCGTGCCGTCGCCCTTGGGGTCACCGCACTGCAGGACGAAAATGCCCTGCGTGGTCAGCCGGTGACACTTCGTACCGTCGAAGAAGTCCTTGTCGGCCAGCGACTTGAAGGAGTTCGTGGTGTGCGGCGTCTTCGCCGCGTCCATCGTGAACGCGATGTCGCCCTGGCTCGTCTTGAGCGACATCGTGTACTTCGCCTTTTTGTCGATCTTCAGCGCGGGCTCGGGCACGCTGCTCTCGCTCGCCGACGGCGAGGCCGACGGGCTCGCGCTCGCGGCCGCGTCGCTCTTGTCCTTCTTGCCGTCGCCGTCGAGGGCGAGATACGAGCCCACCCCGACGATCGCGGCCACGGCCACCACGGACGCGATGACAACCGTCAGACGCCTCGTCCTGCGGCGGGCCTCCTCCCGGCGCTGCTGCTGCCGCTCGAACTTCTCCCTGGCGAGCTGCCGCCGCCGCTGATCGCTGCTGACCACCGGGTGATCTCCTTGTAGGTCGTGTGATGAGGCCTGGGCTGCCCCGTACCGTATATGGGTTAGCTGTGGAATGAGGAGCGCCGGTAGGCTCTGAACTGCCGCGACCTTCTCAGTCGCAGTCCACCGTCGGACGACCATTAAGGACGATCGTGCTCATTGCCGGGTTCCCCGCCGGGGCCTGGGGGACCAACTGTTACCTGGTCGCCCCGGCCGCAGGCGAGGAGTGCGTGATCATCGACCCGGGCCATCAGGCCGCATCCGGAGTCGAGGAAACGCTGAAGAAGCATCGGCTGAAGCCCGTCGCCGTCGTGCTGACCCACGGCCACATCGACCATGTCGCCTCGGTCGTCCCGGTGTGCGGCGCGCACGACGTCCCTGCCTGGATCCACCCGGAGGACCGGTACATGATGAGCGACCCGGAGAAGGCCCTCGGCCGCTCCATCGGGATGCCGCTCATGGGCGAGCTGACGGTGGGGGAGCCGGACGACGTCAAGGAACTGAGTGACGGCGCCCAGCTGAAGCTGGCCGGTCTGGAGTTCGGTGTCGCGCATGCGCCCGGCCATACCAAGGGGTCGGTGACGTTCAGGTTGCCCGAGGCCGCGGATGTTCCGCAGATCCTCTTCTCGGGCGACCTGCTCTTCGCCGGCTCCGTCGGACGCACCGACCTGCCCGGCGGCGACCACGCCGAGCTGCTCGAGTCGCTGGCCCGTGTGTGCCTGCCGCTCGACGACTCGACCGTGGTGCTGTCCGGCCACGGCCCCCAGACGACCATCGGCCGCGAGCGCGCCTCGAATCCGTATCTGCACGGTATGGACGCGCCCCGACGAGGAATGTGACGAGAGAAATTCCGTGAGTACCTTCAAGGCCCCCAAGGGCACGTACGACCTGACCCCGCCCGACTCCGCGAAGTACCTCGCGGTGCGCGAGGCGATCGCCGCACCCCTGAAGAACTCCGGCTACGGCTACATCGAGACGCCCGGCTTCGAGGACGTCGCCCTCTTCTCGCGCGGTGTCGGTGAGTCCACCGACATCGTGACCAAGGAGATGTACACCCTCACCACCAAGGGCGGCTCCCAGCTGGCGCTGCGCCCCGAGGGCACCGCGTCCGTGCTGCGCGCCGCGCTGGAGGCCAACCTCCACAAGCTCGGCAACCTGCCCGTGAAGCTCTGGTACTCCGGCTCGTACTACCGCTACGAGCGCCCGCAGAAGGGCCGCTACCGGCACTTCTCGCAGGTCGGTGCCGAGGCGATCGGCGCCGAGGACCCGGCGCTGGACGCCGAGCTGATCATCCTGGCCGACCAGGCGTACCGCACGCTGGGTCTGCAGAACTTCCGCATCCTGCTGAACTCGCTGGGCGACAAGGAGTGCCGCCCCGTCTACCGGGACGCGCTCCAGGAGTTCCTGCGCGACCTCGACCTCGACGACGACACCCGCCGCCGCATCGAGCTCAACCCGCTGCGGGTCCTCGACGACAAGCGCCCCGAGGTGCAGAAGCAGCTGGTCGGCGCTCCGGTGCTGCGCGACTACCTGTGCGACGCGTGCAAGGCGTACCACGAGGAGGTCCGCGAACTGCTGACCGCCGCCGGCGTCGTGTACGAGGACGACGAGAAACTCGTCCGCGGTCTCGACTACTACACCCGCACCACCTTCGAGTTCGTCCACGACGGACTCGGCTCGCAGTCCGCGGTGGGCGGCGGCGGCCGCTACGACGGCCTCTCCGAGATGATCGGCGGCCCTGCGCTCCCGTCGGTCGGCTGGGCACTCGGCGTGGACCGTACGGTGCTTGCGCTGGAGGCGGAGGGCATCGAGCTCGAACTGCCCGCGGCCACCAGCGTCTTCGCGGTACCGCTCGGCGAAGAGGCCCGGCGGGTGCTCTTCGGGATCGTCACGCAGCTGCGCCGCGAGGGTGTGGCGACGGACTTCGCGTACGGAAACCGCGGCCTCAAGGGTGCGATGAAGAGCGCGAACCGGTCCGGGGCGCGGTTCACGATCGTCGCGGGTGAGCGGGACCTGGCCGAGGGCGTCGTCCAGCTCAAGGACATGGAGTCCGGCGAGCAGACGGCGGTACCCCTGCCGGACGTGGCCGAGGCGATCCGCGGGCGCCTGGCCTAGAGTCTCCCGGTCGCCGGACGGACTGGAACACCGGCCCGTCCGGCGACCGGGAGCGCAGGGCTCACCGGCCCACCCCGGTCAGCCGAAGTGCGTCACCGTCTCGCGAACCGTCAACTCGGCGGGGGTGGATTCATCCTGTCGGACGACGACCCGGGAACGCCAACGGCGGTCGGCGGAAGCCGGGTCCACGCCGAGAACCGACACGGTCCCTCCGCCGCGGCTGCGATGGCCCTGCAGGATTTCGACGGCTGTGCTCTTCCCGGCCCCGTTCGGTCCGAGGATCGAGAACACCCCCGTACTGCCGGATGCCCAGGTCCCGGCCGTCGACCGCGGTCGCTTCGCCGTAGTGCTTGCGCAGGCCGCGCCCCTCCACCACAAGTTCAGTCATGGGCCGGAGCGTCTCGCGGACCCGCGCGTTCCATACCGGCCGTGCGCGGAGCCTCGCGCACACCTTTATGTCCATCTAACAGCAGGCCAGCGGTGTCGTGCGGCACAATGACCGTGCCCAGCAGGCCACTCACTGATGGAACGGCGATATGACGACTGCAGCGGTTGACCATCCCTCCTCCGACCAGGACGAGGACGGCGGGAAGAGGATCATCGGCGGCAGTCGCGCGTTCGCACTGCTGCTGGTGATCACGGGCGCCGCCGGACTCCTTGCCGCCTGGGCCATCACCATCGACAAGTTCAAGTTGCTGGAGGACCCCAACTTCACACCGGGCTGCAGCCTCAACCCGGTCGTCGCATGCAGCAACATCATGAAGAGCGAGCAGGCGGCCGCCTTCGGCTTCCCGAACCCGATGCTCGGTCTGGCCACCTACTCCGTGATCATCGGCATCGGCCTGGCGCTCCTCGCGGGCGCCCGCTTCCGCAGCTGGTACTGGCTCGGGATGAATGCCGGCACGCTGTTCGGCGTCGGTTTCTGCACCTGGCTCCAGTACCAGTCGCTCTACAACATCAACTCGCTCTGCCTGTGGTGTGTCCTGGCCTGGGTCGCCACGATCTTCATGTTCTGCTACGTCACCACGCACAACATCAAGCACCGGATCCTGCCCGCGCCGAACTGGCTGCGCAACGGGCTGACGGAGTTCCACTGGGTGCCGCCGGTCCTGTGGATCGGCATCATCGGCATGCTGGTCCTGACCCGCTGGTGGGACTTCTGGACCAGCTGACCGGCCCGTCGCTCCTGCCGGGCGACCGGCCCGGCAGGGATGTCGGTGCCGTGACATAGGCTTCAAAACGTGGAGCCCGACCTCTTTACCGCAGCCGCCGAAGACCGCCAGGAGAAGGACCCGTCCAGCAGCCCACTGGCTGTCCGGATGCGTCCCCGCACCCTCGACGAGGTCGTCGGCCAGCAGCATCTGCTCAAGCCGGGCTCGCCGCTGCGCCGCCTCGTCGGCGAGGGGAACGGCGGGCCGGCAGGCCCGTCGTCGGTGATCCTCTGGGGCCCGCCCGGCATCGGGAAGACGACTCTGGCGTACGTGGTCAGCAAGGCCACCAACAAGCGCTTCGTCGAGCTCTCAGCGATCACCGCGGGCGTCAAGGAAGTGCGGGCCGTCATCGAGGGCGCCCGCCGCGCCACCGGCGGATACGGCAAGGAGACCGTCCTCTTCCTCGACGAGATCCACCGCTTCTCCAAGGCGCAGCAGGACTCACTGCTTCCGGCCGTGGAGAACCGCTGGGTGACGCTTATCGCCGCGACCACCGAGAATCCGTACTTCTCGATCATCTCGCCGCTGCTGTCGCGCTCGCTGCTGCTCACCCTGGAATCGCTCACCGACGACGATCTGCGCGGCCTGCTGCAGCGTGCCCTGACCGACGAGCGCGGACTCGGCGGCGCGGTGGCGCTGCCGGAGGACGCCGAGGCGCATCTGCTGCGTATCGCGGGTGGTGACGCCCGCCGGGCGCTCACGGCACTGGAGGCCGCGGCCGGTGCGGCGCTGGCCAAACAGGAGAAGGAGATCACCCTCCTGACCCTGGAGGAGACCGTCGACCGTGCCGCCGTCAAGTACGACCGGGACGGCGACCAGCACTACGACGTGGCGAGTGCGCTCATCAAGTCGATCCGCGGCTCCGATGTGGATGCCGCGCTGCACTATCTGGCCCGGATGATCGAGGCGGGGGAGGACCCGCGGTTCATCGCCCGGCGGCTGATGATCTCGGCCAGCGAGGACATCGGTCTGGCCGACCCCACGGCACTGCCCACCGCTGTCGCGGCCGCCCAGGCGGTCGCCATGATCGGTTTCCCCGAGGCGGCGCTCACCCTGAGCCATGCCACGATCGCCCTGGCCCTTGCCCCCAAGTCCAATGCGGCGACACTGGCGATCTTCGCCGCCCAGGAGGACGTACGGAAGGGGCTCGCGGGCCCGGTCCCGGCCCATCTGCGTGACGGCCACTACAAGGGCGCCGCCAAGCTGGGCCACGCCCAGGGCTATGTGTATCCGCACGATGTCCCCGGCGGTATCGCCGCTCAGCAGTACGCCCCGGACGCCGTACGCGACAAGCACTACTACCAGCCCACGCGCTACGGCGCGGAAGCGCGCTACGCGGATGTGGTGGAGCGGGTCCGCGAGCGGCTCTGCGGCCCGTCCGCCGACTGAGGAGGACGCGCAGGGGCCGTTGCCCCGTTCAGTGCGCCGCCGCCTCGAAGAGCGTGCGCATGGCGTGGCGCAGCTCGCCGATGTCCCGCACCGGCTCGGGGAATTCGAAGCGTGCGTCGAAGCACCCCCCGTCCTCGCAGAAGCGCACACGCAGCCCGTACCGGTCCAGCGCGAGCGGTACGACGGAGGGTTGGTGGGCCGCGCAGCGACGGGCCGCACGCTCGCCGAGCAGCCCGCACAGTGTGTCCAGTTGTTCGCCGTGCGCCGCGTGCAGGTGTTGCAGCAGCTCCACCTCGTGTGCGACGAGCGGATCGGGGGCCGCGTCGCGGAATTCGTCGGGTTCGACCTCCTCGGCGCCCCACAGATCGTCGACGTACGCCTCGCCCGTCTCCAGCCGGAGCGTCATCCGGCCGGGCCCCGACATGCCCGGTACGGTGGTGAGCCGACCCGAGACCCGGGCGCGGCCGCGGATGCGGTGCGGTACGGAGACCGGGGCGACGTCCGTGATCTCCAGCACAGCGGTCAGCTCGTCGTCCTCGGCGTGCGTCGCGGCCCGCACGGCCGGGGAATCAGCGGGGAGTTCGAGGAACAGATCCCCGTCGGGGCCCACGTTCCTGGTCAGTGGCATCAGCTGATCGGAGCCGGGTGCGTTCAGCCCGGGAACGAGCAGTACTGCCGAACAGGTACTCTGTACGAGAGTTCGTGTGCGCTCGGCTGCTGACGGCATCCGAGTGTTTTCAAGCCCGCCGGGACGCGGCTGACCACGATCTGATCGGTCCTCCGTCGTATCGGCACCCTGAGGGGTGTCGACGCTGTCAGTGCTGTCCGTGACGTGTGTGGTGTTCCCCGGGCGAGACATGCGATCTCCTCAAGTAAGGTGAGCCTAACCTAACCTACAACGGAGGTCTGGAGAACGTGCCTAACCAGTCGCGTCCCAAGGTCAAGAAGAGCCGCGCGCTCGGCATTGCGCTGACGCCGAAGGCTGTCAAGTACTTCGAGGCCCGCCCCTACCCGCCGGGCGAGCACGGCCGTGGCCGCAAGCAGAACTCGGACTACAAGGTCCGTCTGCTGGAGAAGCAGCGTCTGCGCGCCCAGTACGACATCAGCGAGCGCCAGATGGCGCGTGCCTACGACCGCGCCAAGAAGGCCGAGGGCAAGACGGGCGAGGCGCTCGTCGTCGAGCTCGAGCGTCGCCTCGACGCCCTGGTCCTGCGTTCGGGCATCGCCAAGACCATCTACCAGGCCCGCCAGATGGTCGTGCACGGTCACATCGAGGTCGACGGCCGCAAGGTCGACAAGCCGTCCTTCCGTGTCCGTCCCGACAACATCGTGATGGTCCGTGAGCGCAGCCGCGACAAGCACCCCTTCCAGGTTGCCCGCGAGGGTGGTTACGCCCCCGACGGCGAGACCCCGCGCTACCTGCAGGTGAACCTGAAGGCCCTGGCCTTCCGCCTTGACCGGGACCCGAACCGCAAGGAAATCCCCGTGATCTGCGACGAGCAGCTCGTCGTCGAGTACTACGCCCGCTGATCCAGGCGTAGCCGCTCTCACCAGCGCTCAGGCCCGCCCCTTCCCGATGTACGGGAGGCGGCGGGCCTCCGCATTTTCCCGGGGCCCGGCAGGGGCCCGGACAGCCGCCCCGGCGTCCCCGGCCGGTCCGCAGGCCCGTTCGCCAGCGCCCTGGCCACCGCCGCGTCCAGATCCAGTAGGCCACCCGCACGCAGGCCCGATTCATAGGGGCCGTCGCCCAGCTTCCGGCGGGCCAGCTCCTCGCACCGGGCGCGCGGCTGCCCGTAGTACGCCGAACCGAACAGCGGCAGCCCCACCGACGGCCAGATCCGGTCGGCCGCCCCCTGCAGCACCGCCGCCTCCGCCGCATCCCCCTCGACCGCCGTGACCAGTGCCAGCAGCTCCAGGGCGAGCACCGAGCCGAGCAGGTCGTGGAAGGCATGGCCGATCGTCAGGGACTCCCCGAGCAGCTCCCGGGCCCGGCCCGGCCGGCCCCGTTGCAGCGCCGCGAAGGCCAGTACGTAGAGCGCGTACGAGAGGGCCCACCGCTCCCCGTGGTCCTCGCAGATCTCCCTGACCTCTTCGCAGATCGCGGCCGCGCCGTCCAGATCCCCGCGGAATCCGACCGCCATCGCCAGCTCGATCCGGGCCATCAGCACATTGCTGTTCAGCTCGCCGAGCTCCCGGTAGCGGCCGAGCGCGTCGTCCAGCAGTTCCTGCGCCCTGACCATGTCGTCCGTGACGAGCGCCAGACACCCCATCCGGTGCACCGCGTAGGCGAGCGCCGTGGAGTCGTCGGTACGGTCGGCCTCGTCCCGGCACTCCTGCAGCGCACAGACCGCACCGACCGGGTCGCCCTGCAGCACGGCCACATGTCCGAGCACCCACAGCGCCTTCAGTCGCGAGGAGTCGTACGGTGTCTCCTCCTCCAGCACATGGTCCAGCCAGTGCCGGCCCTCCGAGAGACGTCCGCAGCCCACCCAGAGGAACCAGAGGGTGCCCGCCAGATACTGCGCGAGGTGGGCCTCGCCCGGGCTCTCCAGCGAACACTCCATCGCCCGCCGCAGATTCGGCAGCTCGCTCTCGACCCGGGCGGCCACCTCACCCTGACGCGGGCTGAACCAGTCGAGCTCGCACCAGGTGGCAAGACCCAGGAACCAGTCCCGGTGGCGGCGTCGCAACCGGTCCGTGTCACCGGTGGCCGCCAGCCACTCGGCCCCGTACTCCCGGACCGTGTCCAGCATCCGGTAGCGGGTGCCTGCCGCCGAGTCCTCGCGCACGACGACGGACTGCGTCAGCAGCCCGGAGAGCACATCGAGCACCGACTCGGCCGGCAGATCGACGCCGCTGCAGATGTATTCGACGGCCTCCAGATCGAACTGCCCGGCGAACACCGAGAGCCGCGCCCACAGCAGCCGCTGCTCCGGAACGCAGAGTTCATGACTCCAGCCGATGGCCGTACGGAGCGTCTGGTGGCGCGCCGGCGCGCTCCGGCCGGCGCCGGTCAGCAGCCGGAAGCGGTCGTCCAGGCGCTGCAGCACCTGCTCGGTGGACAGGGCGCGCAGTCGTCCGGCAGCCAGTTCCAGCGCGAGCGGGATCCCGTCCAGCCGACGGCACAGCTCCCGCGCGGTGGCGCGATTGTGGTCGGTCAGCCGGAACTCCGGCCGCACCGCGGCGGCCCGCTCCGCGAAGAGCAGCATCGCGTCCTCGTCCGTCATCGGTGCGAGCGGGAACGTGAGCTCGCCGTCCAGCTCCAGGGGCAGCCGCCCGGCGGCCAGTACCCGCAGGAGCGGGGACCGACGCAGCAGTTCCCGTACCAGCTCCGCGCAGGCGTCCACGAGATGCTCGAAGCCGTCGATCACCAGGAGGAGTTGGCGCCCGGCAAGATGTTCGAGGAGTGTCGTGCGGGGCGGTCTGCTGGTGTGATCGGTGAGTCCCAGGGCATCGACCAGCGCATGTTCCAGCAGCCCGGGATCGTGGATGGCGGACAGCTCCACCAACCAGACCCCGTCGCAGTACCGTTTCTCCATGAGCGTCGCGATCTTGGTGGCACAACGGGTCTTGCCCACCCCACCCACTCCGACCACGGTGACGAGCCTCGACTCGTCCAGCAACTGACCGAGATCGGCCAGTTCATCCTCCCGCCCCACGAATCTGTTCAGTTCCGCCGGGAGACTGCCGAGGGCGGTTGCGGGGACAGTGGGATCGCGGGGGGACGGAAAGGGGCGCTGGGGGCGTCGCATGAAACACGCAGAGTACTGGTACGGAATCTCTCCGTAAAATCTCCTCATGGCAACTGCGGTCCTTGCCGCCGGTAATGCGGTACAGGGCGCGACCACCGGCGCGATAGGCTCGGGAGACGACGATCGGCTGTTGCGACAGCGGTCGCCGGACCTGGCAGAGACAGTACAGAGACAGCGACAAGCTAGAGAGCGGTGCACTGTGTCCGGTGGAGAGGTGGCCGGGATCCTGGTGGCCGTCTTCTGGGCGATCCTGGTTTCGTTCCTCGCCGTCGTACTGGTGAGGCTGGCCCAGACGCTCAGAGCGACCACCAAGCTCGTGGCGGACGTGACCGAGCAGGCGGTCCCACTGCTTGCCGACGCCTCCGCCACCGTGCGCTCCGCGCAGACCCAGCTCGACAAGGTCGACGCGATCGCCACGGACGTACAGGAAGTCACCTCGAACGCCTCGGCGCTCTCCACCACTGTCGCCTCGGCCTTCGGTGGCCCGCTCGTCAAGGTCGCCGCGTTCGGTTACGGGGTACGGCAGGCCATCGGCCGCAAGACCGATCCCGAACCGGAACCTGCCCGTCGGCCGGCTCGTCGTACGGTGATCGTCGGCCGCACCGTGCCTGCCGCGCGCGGCAGGAAGCGCAGCGGCAGAAACTCCCGCGGATCGAAGGACTGACGCAGCGATGTTCCGCCGTACGTTCTGGTTCACCGCCGGCGCCGCCGCCGGTGTCTGGGCCACCGCCAAGGTCAACCGGAAGCTCAAGCAGCTGACTCCCGAGAGTCTTGCGGCGCAGGCCGCGGACAAGGCGATCGAGACGGGCCACAAACTCAAGGACTTCGCTCTGGACGTCCGTGAGTCCATGGCTCGGCGCGAGGCCGAACTGGGCGAGGCGCTGGGCCTGGAGGCACCGGTCGACCCCGACCTCCCCGTACGGCGTCATTTCGCCGTCGAGGCGGCCGAGCCCGTCGGACCGGACAGGTCCCTCGAAGCCACCAACTACCGCAAGCTCCCCTACAACTCGTACAACCGGAATGAGGACCACTGATGGAGTCGGCTGAAATTCGTCGCCGCTGGCTGAGCTTCTTCGAGGAGCGCGGTCACACCGTCGTCCCTTCGGCGTCGCTCATCGCGGACGACCCGACTCTGCTCCTGGTCCCCGCGGGCATGGTCCCCTTCAAGCCGTACTTCCTCGGCGAGGTCAAGCCGCCCGCCCCGCGCGTCACCAGCGTGCAGAAGTGCGTCCGTACGCCGGACATCGAAGAGGTCGGCAAGACCACTCGGCACGGCACGTTCTTCCAGATGTGCGGCAACTTCTCCTTCGGTGACTACTTCAAGGAAGGCGCCATCAGCTACGCCTGGGAGGCTCTGACGAGCTCCGTGGCGGAGGGCGGCTTCGGGCTCGACCCCGAGCGGCTGTGGATCACGGTCTATCTGGACGATGACGAGGCCGAGGCCATCTGGCGCGACAAGATCGGCGTACCGGCCGAGCGTATCCAGCGCCTGGGCAAGAAGGACAACTTCTGGTCCATGGGCGTCCCCGGTCCCTGCGGCCCCTGCTCGGAGATCAATTACGACCGCGGCCCCGAGTTCGGCGTCGAGGGCGGCCCGGCCGTCAACGACGAGCGCTACGTGGAGATCTGGAACCTGGTCTTCATGCAGTACGAGCGGGGCGCCGGTGACGGCAAGGAGGACTTCCCGATCCTCGGTGACCTGCCGTCGAAGAACATCGACACGGGTCTGGGCCTGGAACGCCTCGCCATGATCCTGCAGGGCGTACAGAACATGTACGAGACCGACACCCTGCGCGTCGTCATGGACAAGGCCACCGAGCTGACCGGCGTCCGGTACGGCGCCGACCACGGTTCGGACGTCTCGCTCCGCGTGGTCGCCGACCACATCCGTACCTCCATGATGCTGATCGGTGACGGCGTCACCCCCGGCAACGAGGGCCGCGGCTACGTGCTGCGCCGCATCATGCGCCGTGCCATCCGCAACATGCGACTGCTCGGTGCCACGGGCCCTGTCGTCAAGGACCTGGTCGACGTCGTGATCAACACGATGGGGCAGCAGTACCCGGAGCTGATCACCGACCGCAAGCGCATCGAGACCGTCGCCCTCGCCGAGGAAGCCGCCTTCCTCAAGGCCCTCAAGGGCGGCACCAACATCCTCGACACCGCCGTCACCGAGACCAAGGCCGCCGGCGGCAAGGTCCTCGCCGGCGACAAGGCGTTCCTGCTCCACGACACCTGGGGCTTCCCGATCGACCTCACCCTGGAGATGGCCGCCGAACAGGGCCTCTCGGTGGACGAGGACGGCTTCCGCCGCCTGATGAGGGAGCAGCGGGAGCGCGCCAAGGCCGACGCCAAGGCCAAGAAGACCGGCCACGCCGACCTGTCCGCCTACCGTGCGGTCGCCGACAACTCCGGCATCACCGAGTTCACCGGCTACACCGCCACCGAGGGCGAGTCGACCATCGTCGGCCTGCTCGTCGACGGTGTGCCCTCGCCCGCCGCCACCGAGGGCGACGAGGTCGAAGTCGTCCTGGACCGCACCCCGTTCTACGCCGAGGGTGGCGGCCAGCTCGCCGACCAGGGCCGGATCCGGCTCGACAGCGGCGCCGTCATCCAGGTGCGCGACGTGCAGCAGCCCGTCCCCGGCGTCTCCGTCCACAAGGGCTCGGTACAGGTCGGCGAGGTGACCGTCGGCGCCTGTGCCTACGCCGCCATCGACAACACCCGCCGCCGCGCCATCGCCCGTGCCCACAGCGCCACGCACCTCACGCACCAGGCGCTGCGCGACGCACTGGGCCCGACGGCCGCCCAGGCCGGTTCGGAGAACTCGCCGGGCCGCTTCCGCTTCGACTTCGGCTCGCCCGCCGCCGTACCCGGCACGGTGCTCACCGACGTCGAGCAGAAGATCAACGAGGTCCTTTCCCGCGAACTCGACGTCCAGGCCGAGGTCATGTCGATCGACGAGGCCAAGAAGCAGGGCGCCATCGCCGAGTTCGGCGAGAAGTACGGCGAGCGGGTCCGGGTCGTCACCATCGGCGACTTCTCCAAGGAGCTCTGCGGCGGTACGCACGTCCACAACACCGCCCAGCTGGGTCTGGTGAAGCTGCTCGGCGAATCGTCCATCGGTTCCGGTGTGCGCCGTATCGAGGCCCTCGTCGGTGTCGACGCGTACAACTTCCTCGCCAGGGAGCACACGGTCGTCGCCCAGCTCCAGGAGCTGGTCAAGGGCCGTCCCGAGGAGCTCCCGGAGAAGATTGCGGGAATGCTCGGCAAGCTGAAGGACGCCGAGAAGGAGATCGAGAAGTTCCGCGCGGAGAAGGTCCTCCAGGCCGCCGCCGGACTGGCCGATTCCGCCAAGGACGTACGGGGCGTCGCCCTGGTCACCGGTCAGGTACCGGACGGCACCTCGGCCGACGATCTGCGCAAGCTCGTCCTCGACGTCCGTGGACGTATCCAGGGCGGCCGCCCGGCTGTCGTGGCCCTGTTCACCACGGCGGGCGGTCGCCCGCTGACCGTGATCGCCACCAACGAGGCCGCTCGTGAGCGCGGACTCAAGGCCGGTGACCTGGTCCGTACGGCCGCCAAGACCCTCGGCGGCGGTGGCGGCGGCAAGCCGGACGTCGCCCAGGGCGGTGGCCAGAACCCCGAGGCCATCGGCGCCGCCGTGGCCGCCGTCGAACGCCTCGTCACCGAGACGGCGTGACGGCGGGGATGACGCAGATGCGCCGCGGTCGTCGTCTCGCGATCGACGTCGGGGACGCCCGGATCGGGGTCGCCTCGTGCGACCCCGACGGGATCCTCGCCACGCCGGTGGAGACCGTTCCGGGACGCGATGTCCCGGCGGCCCACCGGCGGCTCGGGCAGATCGTCGAGGAGTACGAGCCGATCGAGATCATCATCGGCCTGCCGCGGTCCCTCGGCGGCGGTGAAGGCCCCGCCGCCGCCAAGATCCGGGTCTTCGCCCAAGAGGTCGCCCGCTCGGTCGCGCCCATTCCGGTGCGACTGGTGGACGAGAGGATGACCACAGTGACGGCCAGTCAAGGACTGCGCGCCTCGGGCGTGAAGTCCAAAAAAGGCCGTTCCGTCATCGATCAGGCTGCCGCTGTGGTGATCCTTCAGAACGCTCTGGAGTCCGAACGGGCGTCGGGTAAAGCTCCCGGCGAAGGCGTCGAAGTGGTTGTCTGATCGCGATACGGTAACGTTCCGCGCGATGCGGCGGTGTTCGAACAAACACCGCACAGCAAAGAGACGGAATGTCGTCTCGCGGCTCTAGGGGATCGATGACTGAGTATGGCCGGGGCCCCGGCTCCGAACCGTGGCATCCCGAGGACCCCTTGTACGGGGACCAAGGATGGGGAGGACAGCAGTCCGCCCACGGCCAGAACCAGTACGGCGGCCAGCAGCAGCCCTATCCCCAGGATCCGTACGCGCAGCAGCAGCCGCAGGACCCGTACGCGCAGCAGCAGCAGCAGCAGCCGCAGGACTCGTACGCGCAGCAGCACTACCAGCAGCAGCCCGCGTACGGAGCCCCGCAGGACCCGTATGCGCAGCAGCAGCAACCTCAGCCCCAGCAGCCCCAGTACGACAACGGTGGTTGGGACACCGGGCAGCAGCCCGCCGCGGCGCCCTACGACGCCCAGCAGGCCGACCCGTACGGCGGCCGGCAGGCCGGCTACGGCGAGGCGCCTGACTACTACAGCACGCCGGAGGCCTACCCGCCGCCGCAGCCCCCGGGCCGCCGCGAGGCCGTTGCCGAGCAGGCCCCCACGCAGAGTCCCGACTGGGTCCCGGAGGTCCAGCCGGAGGAGACCCACCCCTTCTTCACGGGCGCCGACGAGGGCGACGACAACGACGGCGAGCACGACGACGACCCGCGCGAGTCACGCCGCGGCGGTCGCGGTGGCAACGAGCGCCGGGGCAAGGGCAAGAAGAAGAACCGCAGCGGCGTCGCCTGTCTGGTCGTCGCGGTGGTCCTGGTCGGCGGCCTCGGCACAGTGGCCTACGTCGGTTACTCGTACTGGCAGGACAAGTTCGGCGCGGCGCCCGACTACACCGGAACGGGCACCGGCGAGGTCGAGGTCGAGATCGAAAAGGGCGCCTTCGGCTCCGACATCGGCAACATCCTGAAGCAGAAGGGTGTCATCAAGAGCGTCGACGCGTTCGTCGCCGCGCAGAACGAGAACCCCAAGGGCAAGTCGATCCAGGCAGGCGTCTATCTCCTCCACGAGAAGATGTCCGCGGCCGAGGCCCTGAAGATGATGATCGACCCGAAGAGCCAGAATCTTTTGGTGATTCCCGAGGGTTACCGCAATGTCACTATCTACGGGATGGTCGACAAGAAACTGGGCCTCAAAAAGGGAACGACCAAGGGGATTGCCACGTCCAAGGCGTCCGACCTCGGTTTGCCCGACTGGGCGAGCAGCAACAAGGATATAAAGGACCCGCTGGAAGGATTCCTTTACCCGGCCGCCTATCCGGTCACCAAGGAAACCAAGCCGGAGGCGATCCTGAAGAAGATGGTCTCCCGTGCCAACGAGGAGTACGACAAGCTCGACCTCGAGGGAACGGCCAAGAAGTACAAGCTGGACGGCCCATGGCAGGTTCTCACTGTCGCCAGTCTGGTCCAGGCGGAGGGCCTCACGCACGACGACTTCCGCAAGATGGCTGAAGTCGCGTACAACCGCTTGAAGCCGAACAACACGGTCACGAACCGTAAGCTTCAATTCGACTCCTCATTCAATTACCTCAAGAACCAGAGCAAGATCAAGATCGGGTCGAGTGAGATCCTGAGCAATCCGGACCCTTACAACACCTATTACCACGAGGGTCTTCCGCCGGGTCCGATCAGCAATCCGGGTGACGAAGCCCTGCGAGCAACACTCAATCCCACTGATGACGGGTGGATGTTCTTCATCTCGCTCGACGGCAAGAAGACCGAGTTCACCAAGACGGCCGCCGACCACGAGAAGCTCAACAAGAAGTTCAGGAAACAGCATGGCCTCGACTGACGGGCGCCGCCGGGCAGCCGTCCTCGGCTCGCCCATCGCCCACTCGCTCTCCCCGGTGCTGCACCGGGCCGCGTACGCGGAGCTCGGCCTCTCCCACTGGTCGTACGACCGTTTCGAAGTGGACGAGGCGGGGCTGCCCGGCTTCATCGAGGGGCTCGACGCCTCGTGGGCCGGCCTGTCGCTGACCATGCCGCTCAAGCGCGCGATCATCCCGCTGCTGGACTCCATCAGCGAGACCGCGTCCTCGGTGGAGGCGGTCAACACGGTCGTCTTCACGGATGACGGCCGAAGGGCCGGCGACAACACAGATATCCCCGGCATGATCGCCGCGCTGCGCGAACGCGGTGTGGAGAAGACCGACTCCGCCGCCGTACTCGGCGCCGGAGCGACCGCTTCCTCGGCGCTCGCCGCGCTGTCCGAGATCTGTACGGGACCGGTCACCGCATACGTCCGTAGCCGGGAACGGGGCGAGGAGATGCGCGGCTGGGGCGAACGCCTCGGCGTCGACGTCCGGATCTCCGACTGGGCGGAGGCCGAGCAGGCGCTGCACGCCCCGCTGGTCGTCGCCACCACTCCGGCAGGTGCCACGGATGCGCTGACCGATGCCGTACCGGATCGGCCCGGCACGCTCTTCGACGTGCTGTACGAGCCGTGGCCGACCGGACTCGCCGCCGCCTGGGCGGCCCGTGACGGCGCAGTCGTCGGAGGTCTCGACCTTCTGGTGCACCAGGCCGTCCTCCAGGTCGAGCAGATGACGGGCCACTCGCCCGCCCCGCTCGCGGCGATGCGGCAGGCCGGCGAAGAGGCACTGGCCGCACGCTGACCACGCGCATTTACGGGCCCCGATCCGTCCGTCTGCTGGACCGGCGGCCGGTTCGGGTGCCCGGGCGTGGGAGGATCGAAGGCGGCGGGCCAGGGCCGCGCACCCGGTCGCGCCGTTGCAGTTTCAGGCGCGAGCATGAGGAGCACCGTTGAGCAGGTTGCGCTGGCTGACCGCAGGGGAGTCGCACGGCCCCGCACTGGTGGCGACGCTGGAGGGTCTTCCCGCCGGTGTCCCGATCACCACGGAGATGGTGGCGGACGCACTGGCCCGGCGGCGGCTCGGCTATGGCCGCGGCGCTCGCATGAAGTTCGAGAAGGACGAGGTCACCTTCCTCGGCGGGGTGCGCCACGGGCTGACCATGGGCTCCCCGGTCGCCGTCATGGTGGGCAACACCGAATGGCCCAAGTGGGAGCAGGTCATGTCGGCCGACCCGGTCGACCCCGACGAACTGGCCGCGCTGGCCCGTAACGCACCGCTGACCCGCCCCCGCCCCGGACACGCCGACCTCGCCGGCATGCAGAAGTACGGCTTCGACGAGGCACGGCCGATCCTGGAGCGCGCCAGCGCCCGGGAGACCGCGGCCCGCGTCGCGCTCGGTGCCGTCGCGCGGTCGTACCTCAAGGAGACCGCGGGCATCGAGATCGTCAGCCACGTCGTCGAGCTGGCCGCAGCCAAGGCGCCCTACGGCGTCTACCCCACACCCGCGGACGTCGAGAGGCTCGACGCCGACCCGGTGCGCTGCCTGGACGCCGACGCGAGCAAGGAAATGGTCGCCGAGATCGACCAGGCCCACAAGGACGGCGACACCCTCGGCGGTGTGGTCGAGGTGCTGGCGTACGGCGTGCCCGTCGGCCTCGGCTCGCACGTGCACTGGGACCGCCGTCTCGACGCCCGGCTCGCCGCGGCCCTGATGGGCATTCAGGCCATCAAGGGGGTCGAGGTCGGCGACGGCTTCGACCTGGCCCGGGTCCCCGGCTCCAAGGCGCACGACGAGATCCTGGTCACCGAGGACGGCATCAAGCGCGCCTCCGGCCGCTCCGGCGGTACCGAGGGCGGTCTGACCACCGGCGAGCTGCTGCGGGTCCGCGCCGCGATGAAGCCCATCGCGACGGTGCCGCGCGCGCTCGCCACCGTCGACGTCGTCACCGGCGAACCCGCCAAGGCCCACCACCAGCGCTCCGATGTCTGTGCCGTGCCGGCCGCGGGCATCGTCGCCGAGGCGATGGTCGCCCTGGTCCTCGCCGACGCCGTCGCCGAGAAGTTCGGCGGCGACAGCGTCCCCGAGACCCACCGCAACGTTCAGTCGTACCTCGACCACCTCCAGATCCGATGAGCGGCCCGCTGATCGTCCTCGTCGGCCCGATGGGTGTCGGCAAGTCCACGGTCGGTGAACTGCTCGCCGACCGGCTCGGCACCACCTACCGGGACACCGACGCGGACGTCGTCGCCACGGCCGGCAAGCCGATCTCGGAGATCTTCTTCGACGAGGGCGAGGAACACTTCCGCGAGCTGGAGCGACAGGCGGTGCACACCGCCGTCGCCGAGCACAGGGGTGTCCTCTCCCTCGGCGGCGGCGCCGTGCTCGACGAGACGACCCGCGCGCTGCTCGCCGACCACCCCGTCGTCTATCTCTCGATGGACGTGGAGGAGGCCGTCAAGCGGGTCGGCCTGAACACCGCCCGCCCGTTGCTCGCCGTCAACCCGCGCCGGCAGTGGCGCGAGCTGATGGGCGCCCGCCGCCATCTGTACACCGAGGTGGCCCGGGCGAGTGTCGCCACCGACGGGCGCACCCCCGAAGAGGTCGCCCAGGCGGTCCTCGACGCACTGGAACTGCCGGAGCGCGCGGGCGACCCCGCGGCGCCCGGCCGGGAGAACACACACATGACGGACCAGGGACCCACGCGCATCCAGATCGCCGGCAGTGCGGGCACCGACCCGTACGAGGTGCTGGTCGGCCGGCAGCTCCTCGGCGAGCTGCCCACGCTCATCGGCGACCGTGCCAAGCGGGTTGCCGTACTGCACCCCGAGGCGCTCGCCGAGACCGGTGAGGCGGTCCGTCAGGACCTGGCCGAGCAGGGCTACGAGGCCATCGCGATCCAGCTGCCGAACGCCGAGGAGGCCAAGACCGTCGAGGTCGCGGCGTACTGCTGGAAGGCGCTCGGGCAGACCGGCTTCACCCGCACCGATGTCATCGTCGGCGTCGGCGGCGGAGCCACCACCGATGTGGCCGGGTTCGTCGCGGCGAGCTGGCTGCGCGGGGTGCGCTGGATCGCCGTACCCACGACCGTGCTCGGTATGGTCGACGCGGCCGTCGGCGGCAAGACGGGCATCAACACCGCCGAGGGCAAGAACCTTGTCGGCGCCTTCCACCCGCCCGCCGGGGTCCTCTGCGACCTTGCCTCCCTGGACTCGCTGCCCGTTCACGACTACGTCAGCGGCATGGCCGAGATCATCAAGGCCGGCTTCATCGCCGACCCGGCGATCCTCGACCTCATCGAGGCGGACCCGGAAGGCGCCCGTACGCCCACCGGAGCGCACACCGCGGAGCTGATCGAACGCGCCATCCGGGTCAAGGCCGAGGTCGTCTCCAGCGACCTCAAGGAGTCCGGACTGCGCGAGATCCTCAACTACGGTCACACCCTGGCCCACGCCATCGAGAAGAACGAGCGCTACAAGTGGCGGCACGGCGCGGCCGTCTCGGTCGGCATGGTCTTCGCCGCCGAGCTGGGCCGGCTGGCCGGACGCCTCGACGACGCCACCGCCGACCGGCACCGCGCCGTCCTGGAGTCCGTCGGACTGCCGCTCACCTACCGCGGCGACCAGTGGCCCAAGCTGCTGGAGAACATGAAGGTCGACAAGAAGTCCCGCGGCGACCTGCTGCGCTTCATCGTCCTCGACGGTCTCGGCAAACCCACCGTGCTGGAGGGCCCCGACCCGGCAGTGCTGCTCGCCGCCTACGGGGAGGTGTCGGCGTGATGCGCCGGGTCCTCGTCCTCAACGGGCCGAACCTCGGGCGCCTCGGCTCCCGCGAGCCCGATGTGTACGGCGCCACGTCGTACGCCGGACTCGTCGAGACCTGTCAGGCCCTCGGCAAGGAGCTCGGCTTCGACGTCGACGTCCGGGAGACCAACGACGAGGGCGAGCTGATCCGCTGGCTCCACGAGGCCGCGGACGGTTCAATTCCGGTCGTTCTCAACCCGGGGGCCTTCACCCACTATTCGTACGGAATGCGGGATGCGGCGGCCCAGCGCACCGCCCCGCTGATCGAGGTGCACATCTCGAACCCGTACACACGGGAGGAATTCCGCCACCATTCCGTGGTCGCGCCGGTCGCCACGGGGACCGTGGCCGGATTCGGCATCGGCTCCTACCGCCTCGCTCTGCGCGCCCTCGCGGACGAGTCGACCGACTGACGGACCGGTGCACCGGACGGCCGACCGGCCGACCGGGCACTGTGGACCGTCCCCGACCGTTCCCTCAGTGGCGGCCGGGGACGGTACGGTTGCCGTTCCACCAGCGCCAGTTGCCTGTACGAGACGGAGTGGCACCGGATGCAGCACGCAGTGGGGGCCCCGCTGCCGCCGCCCCAAGGCCCCGGAAGCGGACCTGTCGGCTGGACGCACCAGGCCCAGCACCCCGGACCGCCGGGGCCGCCACCCACCACCCCTCCCACGCCCCAGGGCTGGAGCGGACCCGCCCCGCAGCACGCCCCCGCGCCTCCCTCCAGGGAGACCACCGGGCACATCCAGTTGCCGCCCGGCGGGCCCGTCCCGCTGCCCGCGCCGCCCGCCGAGCCCGGCACCGGCAACGCGACCCTCGCCGTTCTCCTGATCGGCCCCGCGGGCGCAGGCAAGACCACCGTGGCCAAGCTCTGGGCCGGCCGCCGCCGGGTTCCCACGGCGCACGTCAGCCTCGACGACGTCCGCGAATGGGTCTGCTCCGGCTTCGCCGACCCCCAGGCCGGGTGGAACGACCACTCCGAGGCCCAGTACCGTCTCGCCCGTCGCACCTGCGGCTTCGCCGCCCGCAACTTCCTCGCCAACGGGATCTCCTGCATCCTGGACGACGCCGTCTTCCCGGACCGGCCGGTCGTCGGCCTCGGCGGCTGGAAACGCCATGTCGGCCCCGGACTGCTGCCCGTCGTTCTGCTGCCCGGCCTGGAGATCGTGCTGGAGCGCAACGCCGCCCGCAGCGGGAACCGCCGCCTCTCGGACGAGGAGGTCGCCCGCATCCACGGCCGGATGGCCGGGTGGTACGGCTCCGGACTACCGATCATCGACAACTCGACGTACGACGTGGAGACCACCGCCCGTGTCCTGGACGACATACTCGCCCGCTCCATAACCAGCCCCCCGGCCTGGTGAACCGCCCTCGGGCGGTGTTCCCGGTCCGGGGACGGGCCCGGCCGCGGCCCCCGGTCGGATGCGCTGACCGAGCAGGCCTGCGCCACCGCTCGTAGGCTCGTGACATGTCAGACGTGTACGCCGTCCGCCGCGAGCTGCTCCGCGACCGGTGCGCCGCCGTCGGATCCGCGGCCGCTCTGGTCTCCCGCCCCGCCAACGTCCGCTATCTCGCGGGCGGAGCGCCCCCGGGCGCCGTGCTGCTGCTCGGCCCCGGTGAGGACGTCCTGCTCTGCCCCCACGCCCCGACCGGCGATCCCGCCGACGGGCGCACCGACGATCAGCTGCGGGTGTCACTGATGCCGACCACCGACGGCGATCCGGTGGTCGCGGCCGCCGGTCTGGCCACCTCCTTCGGTGCGGAGTCCCTGGCCGTCGAGGAACACCATCTGACGGTCTCCCGCCACCGGGCCATGAGCTCGGTCGCCCCGCGACTGCGGCTCGCCGATCTCGGTGCCACCGTCGAGCAGCTGCGGGTCGTCAAGGACGAGGAGGAGATCGCCTGTCTGCGGATCGCCGCCGAGATCACCGACCAGGCCCTGGGCGAACTCCTCGAATCCATCCTGGTGGGCCGCACAGAACGGCATCTCGCCCTGGAGCTGGAGCGCCGCCTGGTGGACCACGGCGCCGACGGCCCCGCTTTCGCCACTTCCGTGGCCACCGGGCCGAACTCCGGCCAGGGCCGCCACCGCCCCTCGGACCGGCGGGTGGAGGAGGGGGATTTCCTCTCCGTCTGCCTGGGCGCGAACTATCGCGGCTACCGTTGCGAGATCGGCCGTACGTTCGTCATCGGGACCGCGCCCGCCGACTGGCAGATCGAGCTCTACGACCTGGTTTTCGCCGCTCAGCGGGCCGGGCGCGAGGCTCTCGTGCCGGGGGCCGCCTACCGCGATGTGGACCGTGCGGCCCGTTATCTCCTGGACTCCGCGGGCCACGGCGGGGGCCTCGCACCATGGACCGGGCACGGGGTGGGGCTCGAAATCGACGAGGACCCGCAGCTGGCACCTGCAGCCATGGGTAAACTGGACGCTTGTGTGCCGGTCACCGTCGAACCGGGGGTCCACCTCCCGGGCCGGGGCGGGGTCCGGATCGATGACACGCTCGTCGTGCGCCCCGAGGCGGACGGCGGACCCGAGCTACTCACCATTACGACCAAGGAGCTGCTCGCGCTCTAGCGCGCATCCTCGGTCGTTCCACCAGCTTCAGTCCAGGAGATTCCGCAACCGTGGCTTCCACGAACGACCTCAAGAACGGCCTGGTGCTCAAGCTCGACGGAGGCCAGCTCTGGTCCGTCGTCGAGTTCCAGCACGTCAAGCCCGGCAAGGGCCCGGCCTTCGTGCGCACCAAGCTCAAGAACGTGCTCTCCGGCAAGGTCGTCGACAAGACGTTCAACGCCGGCGTGAAGGTCGAGACGGCCACCATCGACCGTCGCGACATGCAGTTCTCGTACATGGACGGCGAGTACTTCGTCTTCATGGACATGGACACGTATGACCAGCTCATGGTCGACCGCAAGGCCGTCGGCAACGCTGCCAACTTCCTGATCGAGGGCTTCACCGCCTCCGTCGCCCAGCACGAGGGCGAGGTGCTCTACGTCGAGCTGCCCGCCGCCGTCGAGCTGACCGTCAAGCACACCGACCCGGGCGTCCAGGGCGACCGCTCCACCGGTGGCACCAAGCCCGCCACGCTGGAGACCGACTACGAGATCGGCGTCCCGCTCTTCATCACCACGGGTGAGAAGATCAAGGTCGACACCCGCACGGGCGACTACCTCGGCCGGGTGAACAGCTAACCGTGGCTGCCCGGAACAAGGCCCGCAAGCGCGCCTTCCAGATCCTCTTCGAGGCCGACCAGCGCGGTGAGTCCGTGCAGACGGTCCTCGCGGACTGGGTGCGGCACTCGCGGGCCGACAACCGTCAGCCGCCGGTCACCGAGTACACGATGGAGCTCGTCGAGGGGTACGCGCAGTACGCGGACCGGATCGACGACCTCATCGTGACCTACGCCGTGGACTGGGAGATCGACCGCATGCCGGTCGTCGACCGGAACATCCTGCGCCTCGGTGCGTACGAGCTGATCTGGGTGGACGGGACCCCGGACGCAGTGGTGATCGACGAGGCGGTCCAGCTCGCCAAGGAGTTCTCCACCGATGACTCCCCGTCCTTCGTGAACGGGCTGCTGGCCCGGTTCAAGGACCTCAAGCCGAACCTCCGCCGGGAGCAGTAGCCTCCGGCGGCGTTCAGCCAACGAAGGGCCCGCGGTCTTTTGACCGTGGGCCCTTCGGCGCGTGGGAGGCCGGTTTTCGGCAACAAAAAGCCGTGTCGGCGCGGGCACCCGAAAGGGTGAATCCGTGCCGACACGGCGGTACGTTTCTGCGAGAGGTGTCAGCCCTCTTCGTGGGCGACGGCGCGACGCGCGTCCGCGTCCAGCACGCCCCAGCTGATCAGCTGTTCCGTGAGCACGGACGGCGACTGGTCGTAGATCACGGCCAGCGTGCGCAGGTCGTCCTGGCGGATCGAGAGCACCTTGCCGTTGTAGTCGCCGCGCTGGCTCTGGATCGTCGCCGCGTAGCGCTGCAGCGGCCCGGCCTTCTCCGGCGGGACGTGGGCGAGGCGCTCCAGGTCCAGAACGAGCTTCGGCGGCGGCTCGGCGGCTCCGCCGGGCGTCGTGCCGGGCAGGAGCTCCTGCACCGGGACTCCGTAGAAATCAGCGAGTTCGGCAAGGCGCTGGACGGTCACGGCACGGTCGCCGCGCTCGTACGAACCGACCACGACGGCCTTCCAGCGGCCCTGGGACTTCTCCTCCACGCCATGGAGGGAGAGGCCCTGCTGAGTGCGGATGGCACGGAGTTTGGCCCCGAGCTGTTTTGCGTATTCGCTGGACATAAGGCTCCCCGGACGCTGGAACATTTTTGCGGCTGCGCCGCGTGGCTGGTAACTCACTGTGAGGTTACGCAGCGTTACTTGGATGCGTCAAGCCGAATGGTCCGGACCGGCACCTTCCGGGGGCGTGACCAGGGCGCTGTGCAAGCACTGGTAACGTTGATGACGCAATTTCGACGTCCTTTAAGGTCCGTCCAGTGAGGCGGAGAAGGAGGTCCGTTTCTTATGGACGCACAGCACGAAGCCACCGGCAATGCGGCACGCCCCGTTCTCGAGGCTCCCGACATCGCCCGAGTACTGACCCGAATCGCCCACGAGATCGTCGAACGCGCCAAGGGCGCCGACGACGTGGTGCTCCTCGGTATCCCGACGCGGGGCGTCTTCCTCGCCGGTCGGCTCGCCGAAAAACTCCAAGAGATCACCGGCCGGAAGATGCCGGTCGGGTCACTCGACATCACGATGTACCGAGACGACCTGCGGCTGCGCCCTGCGCGCGCCCTGGCCCGCACCGAGATCCCCGGCGAGGGTATCGAGGGCCGCCTGGTCGTCCTCGTCGACGATGTCCTCTTCTCGGGCCGCACGATCCGCGCAGCGCTCGACGCGCTGGGCGATATCGGCCGGCCCCGCGCGGTGCAGCTCGCGGTCCTCGTCGACCGCGGTCACCGCGAACTCCCGATCCGTGCCGACTACGTCGGCAAGAACCTCCCCACGTCGCTGCGGGAGACGGTCAAGGTCCAGCTCGCCGAGGAGGACGGCCGCGACGCCGTGCTGCTCGGTGTCCAGCAGACCGCCCCGGCGGGCGAGCAGTAGCTGCACTTCACCCGTACGGAGTACCTCGAACCCGTACGGCAGTTTCCGCACGCCCGCATGCCTGAAACCTCCAGCCACCCGGAGACACCCAGATGAAGCGTCACCTCATCTCGGCCGCCGACCTCACCCGCGACGACGCCGTCCTGATCCTCGACACCGCCGAGGAAATGGCACGGGTCGCGGACCGGCCGATCAAGAAGCTCCCCACCCTGCGCGGCCGTACCGTCGTCAACCTCTTCTTCGAGGACTCGACGCGTACCCGCATCTCCTTCGAGGCCGCCGCCAAGCGCCTCTCCGCCGATGTCATCAACTTCTCCGCGAAGGGCTCGTCCGTCTCCAAGGGCGAGTCGCTCAAGGACACCGCGCTGACCCTGGAGGCGATGGGCGCCGACGCCGTCGTCATCCGGCACGGTGCCTCCGGTGCCCCGTACCGCCTCGCCACCTCCGGCTGGATCGACGGCGCCGTCGTCAACGCCGGTGACGGCACCCACGAGCACCCCACCCAGGCCCTCCTGGACGCCTTTACCCTGCGCCGCCGCCTTGTCGGGGCCGACGCCGGTATCGGCCGGGACCTCGAAGGCCGCCGGGTCACCATCGTCGGCGACATCCTGCACAGCCGGGTGGCCCGCTCCAACGTCCACCTGCTGACCACGCTCGGCGCGCACGTCACGCTGGTCGCCCCGCCGACTCTCGTCCCGGTCGGCGTCGAGCAGTGGCCGTGCGATGTCAGCTACAGCCTCGACGAGGTGCTGCCGAAGTCCGACGCGGTGATGATGTTGCGTGTGCAGCGCGAACGGATGAACGCCGCGTACTTCCCGACCGAGCGCGAGTACTCCCGCCGCTACGGCCTGGACGGCGACCGCATGGCGAAGATGCCCGAGGACGCCATCGTCATGCACCCCGGTCCGATGGTCCGCGGCATGGAGATCACCGCCGAGGTCGCCGACTCCGACCGGTGCACGGTCGTCGAGCAGGTCGCCAACGGCGTCTCGATCCGCATGGCCGTCCTGTACCTGCTGCTGGGCGGTTCCGAGCCGGCCGCCCCGGCTCACCCGTCGACCGCCACCCCCGCCCGTACCGAGGAGAACAAGTAACCATGAGCAAGATCCTTATCCGCGGCGCGAAGGTCCTCGGCGGCGAATCCCAGGACGTCCTGATCGACGGCGAGACCATCGCCGCGGTCGGCACCGGCATCGAGGCCGGTGACGCGACCGTCGTCGAGGCCGAGGGCCAGATCCTGCTGCCCGGCCTGGTCGACCTCCACACCCATCTGCGCGAGCCCGGCCGCGAGGACTCCGAGACCGTCCTCACCGGGACGAAGGCGGCGGCCGTCGGTGGCTTCACCGCCGTGCATGCCATGGCCAACACCTTCCCGGTCGCCGACACCGCCGGTGTCGTCGAGCAGGTCTGGCGGCTCGGCAAGGAGTCCGGCTACTGCGACGTGCAGCCGATCGGCGCCGTCACTGTCGGCCTGGAGGGCAAGAAGCTCGCCGAGCTCGGCGCCATGCACGATTCGGCCGCCGGAGTGAAAGTCTTCTCCGACGACGGCAAGTGCGTCGACGACGCGGTGATCATGCGCCGTGCGCTGGAGTACGTGAAGGCCTTCGACGGTGTCGTCGCCCAGCACGCCCAGGAGCCCCGCCTCACCGAGGGCGCCCAGATGAACGAGGGCATCGTCTCCGCGGAACTCGGTCTCGGCGGCTGGCCCGCCGTCGCCGAGGAGTCGATCATCGCTCGCGACGTACTGCTCGCCGCCCACGTCGGCTCCCGGGTGCACATCTGCCACCTGTCGACCGCCGGCTCCGTCGAGATCGTCCGCTGGGCCAAGTCCAAGGGCTGGAACGTCACCGCCGAGGTCACCCCGCACCACCTGCTCCTCACCGACGAGCTCGTACGGTCCTACAACCCGGTCTACAAGGTGAACCCGCCGTTGCGCACCGAGGCCGACGTCATGGCCCTGCGCGAGGCGCTCGCCGACGGCACCATCGACTGCGTCGCCACCGACCACGCCCCGCACCCGCACGAGGACAAGGACTGCGAGTGGGCCGCCGCCGCCATGGGCATGGTGGGCCTGGAGACCGCGCTCTCCGTCGTCCAGCAGACGATGGTCGACACCGGCCTCATCGACTGGGCGGGCGTCGCCGACCGGATGTCGTTCCGTCCGGCCGCCATCGGCCGTCTCGACGGACACGGCCGGCCCGTCTCGGCCGGTGAGCCTGCCAACCTCACGCTGGTCGATCCGGCATACCGTGGTGTGGTGGACCCCGCGGGCTTCGCCTCCCGCAGCCGCAACACTCCCTACGAGGGTCGCGAGCTGCCGGGCCGAGTCACCCACACCTTCCTGCGGGGCCGTGCCACGGTCGTCGACGGGAAGCTCGCGTGACATCACTCACCCCCCTGTACCTCCAGCTCGCCGCCGAGCAGAAGTCGGCCGAAGTGACCGACTGGTCCGCTCGCATCAGCTGGGTCATCGGACTGATCGTCCTCATCGCCTTCGTCTACTGGCTGATGCGCCAGGGATGGAAGTGGCGGGGGAGTCTCCAGTCCGATCTGCCGGAACTCAGCTCCACCCCGGAGGGGTTCGCGGACGGCGAGAAGCTGCTGACGCTGACCGGCAGGTACCACGCCTCGACGACCGCCGGGCAGTGGCTCGACCGGATCGTCGCCCACGGCCTCGGTACCCGCAGCCGCGTCGAGCTCACCCTGACCGACCAGGGCCTCGACGTCGTACGACCCGGAGCAGCCGACTTCTTCGTCCCGGCCGCCGCACTGCGTGAGGCCCGGCTCGACAAGGGCATCGCGGGCAAGGTCCTCCCCGAGGGCGGCCTGCTGATCATCACCTGGGCGCACGGCGACAAGCTGATCGACTCCGGTTTCCGCTCCGACCACTCGGCCGAGCACCCGGCCTGGGTCGAGGCCATCGAACAACTCACCAGCACTACGGAAGGCACCGCACGATGACGATCTCCACCCGGGGAGCCGCCAAAGCTCCCGCCGTACTCGTCCTGGAGGACGGCCGCGCCTTCCGCGGCCGTGCCTACGGGGCCGTGGGGGAGACCTTCGGCGAGGCGGTGTTCTCCACCGGCATGACCGGCTACCAGGAGACGCTGACCGACCCCTCGTACCACCGTCAGGTCGTCGTGATGACCGCCCCGCACGTCGGCAACACCGGTGTGAACGACGAGGACCCCGAGTCGAAGCGGATCTGGGTCGCCGGATACGTCGTCCGCGACCCCGCCCGGGTTCCCTCCAACTGGCGCTCGCAGCGCTCGCTCGACGAGGAGCTGGAGCACCAGGGCGTCGTCGGCATCAGCGGCATCGACACCCGCGCCCTCACCCGCCACCTGCGCGAGCGCGGCGCCATGCGCGTCGGCATCTTCTCCGGTGACGCCATCGCCGACGAGGCCACGCTGCTGGCCCGCGTCAAGGAAGCCCCCGAGATGGTGGGCGCCGACCTCTCCACCGAGGTCGCGACCAAGGAGACGTACGTCGTCCCGGCCATCGGCACCAAGAAGTTCACCGTCGCCGCGATCGACCTCGGCATCAAGGGCATGACCCCGCACCGGATGGCCGAGCGCGGCATCGAGGTGCACGTCCTGCCCGCCACCGCCACCCTCGACGAGGTGTACGCGGTCGAGCCCGACGGAGTCTTCTTCTCCAACGGCCCCGGCGACCCGGCCACCGCCGACCACCCGGTCTCCGTCATGCAGGGCGTCCTGGAGCGGAAGACGCCGCTCTTCGGTATCTGCTTCGGCAACCAGATCCTGGGCCGCGCCCTCGGCTTCGGCACCTACAAGCTGAAGTACGGCCACCGCGGCATCAACCAGCCGGTGCAGGACCGCACGACCGGCAAGGTCGAGGTCACCGCGCACAACCACGGCTTCGCCGTCGACGCCCCGCTGGACAAGGTGTCCGACACGAAGTTCGGCCGCGCCGAGGTCTCCCACGTCTGCCTGAACGACCAGGTCGTCGAGGGGCTGCAGCTCCTCGACCAGCCGGCCTTCAGCGTCCAGTACCACCCCGAAGCAGCCGCGGGCCCGCACGACGCCGCGTACCTCTTCGACCGCTTCGTATCCCTGATGGAGGGCCAGCGTGCCTAAGCGCTCCGATATCCAGTCCGTCCTGGTCATCGGCTCCGGCCCGATCGTCATCGGTCAGGCCGCCGAGTTCGACTACTCCGGCACCCAGGCCTGCCGCGTCCTCAAGGCCGAGGGCCTGCGCGTCATCCTGGTGAACTCCAACCCGGCGACGATCATGACCGACCCGGAGATCGCCGACGCCACGTACGTCGAGCCGATCACCCCCGAGTTCGTCGAGAAGATCATCGCCAAGGAGCGCCCCGACGCGCTGCTCCCGACGCTGGGCGGACAGACCGCGCTCAACACCGCGATCTCCATGCACGAGAACGGTGTCCTGGAGAAGTACGGCGTCGAGCTCATCGGCGCCAACGTCGAGGCCATCAACAAGGGCGAGGACCGCGATCTCTTCAAGGGCGTCGTCGAGGCGGTCAACGCAAAGATCGGCCACGGCGAGTCGGCCCGCTCGGTCATCTGCCACACGATGGACGACGTGATCCAGGGTGTCGACACGCTCGGAGGCTACCCCGTCGTCGTCCGCCCCTCCTTCACGATGGGCGGCGCCGGCTCCGGCTTCGCCCACGACGAGGAGGAGCTGCGCCGGATCGCCGGTCAGGGCCTCACGCTCTCCCCGACCACCGAGGTGCTCCTGGAGGAGTCCATCCTCGGCTGGAAGGAGTACGAGCTGGAGCTGATGCGCGACAAGCACGACAACGTCGTGGTCGTCTGCTCCATCGAGAACTTCGACCCGATGGGCGTCCACACGGGTGACTCGATCACCGTCGCCCCGGCGATGACGCTCACCGACCGCGAGTACCAGCGGCTGCGCGACATCGGCATCGCGATCATCCGCGAGGTCGGCGTCGACACCGGCGGCTGCAACATCCAGTTCGCCATCGACCCGACCGACGGCCGCGTCATCGTGATCGAGATGAACCCGCGCGTCTCCCGCTCCTCGGCGCTCGCCTCCAAGGCCACCGGCTTCCCGATCGCCAAGATCGCCGCCAAGCTGGCCGTCGGCTACACGCTCGACGAGATCCCCAACGACATCACCGAGAAGACCCCGGCCTCCTTCGAGCCGACCCTCGACTACGTCGTGGTCAAGGCCCCGCGGTTCGCCTTCGAGAAGTTCCCCTCCGCCGACTCCACCCTCACCACCACCATGAAGTCGGTGGGCGAGGCCATGGCGATCGGCCGGAACTTCACCGAGGCGCTCCAGAAGGCACTGCGCTCGCTGGAGAAGAAGGGCTCGCAGTTCTCCTTCACCGGCGAGACCGGCGACAAGGCCGAGCTGCTGGCCGAGGCGGTCCGCCCGACCGACGGCCGGATCAACACCGTCATGCAGGCGATCCGGGCCGGCGCCACCCAGGAAGAGGTTTTCGACGCCACGAAGATCGACCCCTGGTTCGTCGACCAGCTCTTCCTGATCAAGGAGATCGCCGACGAGCTGGCCGCCGCGGACGAACTCGGCCCCGAGCTGCTGGCAGAGGCCAAGCGTCACGGCTTCTCCGATGCCCAGATCGCCGACATCCGCTGCCTGCGCGAGGACGTCGTGCGCGAGGTGCGGCACGCGCTGGGCATCCGCCCGGTCTACAAGACGGTCGACACCTGCGCCGCCGAGTTCGCCGCGAAGACGCCGTACTTCTACTCCTCCTACGACGAGGAGAACGAGGTCGCTTCCCGCACCAAGCCCGCGGTGATCATCCTCGGCTCCGGCCCCAACCGCATCGGCCAGGGCATCGAGTTCGACTACTCCTGCGTCCACGCCTCCTTCGCCCTGAGCGACGCGGGCTACGAGACCGTGATGGTCAACTGCAACCCGGAGACCGTCTCCACCGACTACGACACCTCCGACCGCCTGTACTTCGAGCCCCTGACGCTCGAGGACGTGCTGGAGATCGTGCACGCCGAGTCCCTCGCGGGCCCGGTCGCCGGCGTCATCGTCCAGCTCGGCGGCCAGACCCCGCTGGGTCTGTCGCAGGCACTCAAGGACAACGGCGTACCGGTCGTCGGAACGTCCCCGGAGGCCATCCACGCCGCCGAGGACCGCGGCGCCTTCGGCCGCGTCCTGGCCGAGGCCGGACTCCCGGCCCCGAAGCACGGCACCGCCACCACGTTCGACGAGGCCAAGGCCATCGCCGACGAGATCGGCTACCCCGTCCTCGTACGCCCCAGTTACGTGCTCGGCGGCCGGGGCATGGAGATCGTGTACGACGAGACGCGGCTCTCCTCGTACATCGCCGAGTCCACCGAGATCAGCCCCACCCGGCCGGTCCTGGTCGACCGCTTCCTCGACGACGCGATCGAGATCGACGTCGACGCGCTCTACGACGGCACCGAGCTCTACCTCGGCGGCGTCATGGAGCACATCGAGGAGGCCGGCATCCACTCCGGTGACTCCGCCTGCGCGCTGCCCCCGATCACGCTCGGCGGCTACGACATCAAGCGGCTGCGCACCTCCACCGAGGGCATCGCCAAGGGCGTCGGCGTACGCGGACTGATCAACATCCAGTTCGCGCTCTCCGGCGACATCCTCTACGTCCTGGAGGCCAACCCGCGCGCCTCGCGCACCGTCCCCTTCACCTCGAAGGCGACCGCGGTACCGCTCGCCAAGGCCGCCGCCCGCATCTCGCTGGGCGCGACCATCGCCGAGCTGCGCGAGGAGGGTCTGCTGCCGAAGAACGGCGACGGCGGCACCCTGCCGCTCGACGCGCCGATCTCCGTCAAGGAGGCCGTCATGCCGTGGTCGCGGTTCCGCGACATCCACGGCCGCGGCGTCGACACCGTCCTCGGCCCGGAGATGCGCTCCACCGGCGAGGTCATGGGCATCGACTCGGTATTCGGCACGGCGTACGCCAAGTCGCAGGCCGGCGCGTACGGCCCGCTGCCCACCAAGGGCCGCGCGTTCATCTCCGTCGCCAACCGCGACAAGCGCTCGATGATCTTCCCGGCGCGCGAGCTGGTCGCCCACGGCTTCGAGCTGCTGGCCACCTCCGGCACCGCCGAGGTGCTCAAGCGCAACGGCATCCATGCCACGATCGTGCGCAAGCAGTCCGAGGGCGTCGGCCCGCAGGGCGAGAAGACCATCGTCCAGCTCATCCACGACGGCGAGGTCGACCTGATCGTCAACACGCCGTACGGAACGGGCGGCCGCCTCGACGGCTACGAGATCCGTACTGCGGCCGTCGCCCGGTCCGTGCCGTGCCTCACGACGGTCCAGGCACTTGCCGCCGCCGTCCAGGGCATCGACGCACTCAACCACGGAGACGTCGGCGTACGTTCCCTCCAGGAACACGCGGAACATCTGACCGCGGCGCGCGACTAGCAGGCCCAGCAGGGGGACACCGGAAACGGTGTCCCCCTCTCTGTGAGGACACCGAGGACACCCCGATGTACAAATTCTTCTTCCAGCTGGTCTTCAAGCGGATGGACCCGGAGCAGGCGCACCACCTGGCCTTCCGGTGGATCCGCCTCGCCGCCCGCATCCCCGTGCTGCGCACCTTCGTCGCCGCCGCGCTCGCCCCCCGTTACAAGGAACTGCGCACCGAGGCCCTGGGCCTGCGGATGCACGGCCCCTTCGGCCTCGCCGCCGGCTTCGACAAGAACGCCGTCGCGATCGACGGCATGTCGATGCTCGGCTTCGACCACATCGAGATCGGTACGGTCACCGGCGAGCCGCAGCCCGGCAACCCCAAGAAGCGGCTCTTCCGCCTCGTGGCGGACCGCGCGCTGATCAACCGCATGGGCTTCAACAACGAGGGCTCCGCGGCCGTGGCCGAGCGCCTGGCCACCCGCAACCCGGTCTTCCGGACCACGGTCGGCGTCAACATCGGCAAGACCAAGGTCGTGCCGGAGGCCGAAGCGGTCGGCGACTACGTGAAGTCGACCGAGCGGCTCGCCCGCCACGCCGACTACCTCGTCGTGAACGTCTCCTCGCCCAATACCCCCGGCCTGCGCAACCTCCAGGCCACCGAGGCGCTCCGGCCCCTGCTCAGCGCCGTGCGCGAGGCGGCCGACCGGACCGTCACCGACCGGCGGGTCCCCCTGCTCGTAAAGATCGCCCCCGATCTCGCGGACGAGGACGTCGACGCGGTCGCCGATCTCGCGGTCGAGCTGGGTCTGGACGGCATCATCGCCACCAACACCACCATCGCCCGGGACGGCCTCGGCCTGAAGTCCTCGCCGTCCCTGGTCAAGGAGACCGGCGGGCTGTCCGGTGCGCCTCTCAAGGCACGCTCCCTGGAGGTCCTGAGCCGCCTGTACGCGCGGGTGGGCGACCGGATCACCCTGGTCGGTGTCGGGGGCATCGAGGACGCCGAGGACGCCTGGCAGCGCATTCTCGCCGGCGCCACGCTCGTCCAGGGCTACAGCGCCTTCATCTACGAGGGCCCGTTCTACGCCCGGGCGATCCACAAGGGCCTGGCCGCGCGCCTGGCCGCCTCCCCGTACGCCACCCTCGCCGAAGCCGTCGGCGCAGAAACCAGGAAGGCCACCGCATGATCCCGGAACCGTTCGGCACACGCCTGCGCCACGCCATGGACACCCGCGGGCCGCTCTGCGTCGGCATCGACCCGCACGCCTCGCTCCTCACCGCCTGGGGCCTGAACGACGACGTCGCAGGTCTGGAGCACTTCACGCGTACGGTCGTCGAGGCACTGGCGGACCGGGTCGCCGTTCTCAAGCCGCAGTCCGCGTTCTTCGAGCGCTTCGGCTCGCGCGGCATCGCGGTCCTGGAGAAGGCCGTCGAGGAGGCGCGGGCGGCCGGTGCACTCGTCCTGATGGACGCCAAGCGCGGCGACATCGGCTCCACCATGGGCGCCTACGCGGCGACCTACCTGGACAAGGACTCGCCGCTGTTCTCGGACGCGGTCACCGTCTCGCCGTACCTCGGCTTCGGTTCGCTGCGCCCGGCGCTCGACGCGGCTGTCCTCTCCGGCGCGGGCGTCTTCGTGCTCGCCCTCACCTCCAACCCGGAGGGAGCGGAGGTTCAGCGCGCCACCGCCACCGACGGCCGTTCGCTGGCCCAGCTGATGCTCGACCACATGGCCGCCGAGAACGAGGGGGCCACCCCGCTCGGCTCCGTCGGCGCGGTGGTCGGTGCCACGCTCGGGGACGTGGGAGTGAATCTCGCCATCAACGGCCCCCTGCTCGCACCCGGGATCGGCGCCCAGGGTGCGACGCCCGCGGATCTGCCCGGTGTCTTCGGCGACGCGGTGGGCAATGTGGTGCCCAGTGTGAGCCGCGGCGTACTGAGTCAGGGACCGGACGTGGCGGGGCTGCGCGCAGCCGCCGAACGGCTCACGGACGAGGTCCGGGCGGCCGTCGCAGGTAGGTGAACATGCCACGTAACAGCGTGTTGACTGAATCCTGACCAAAAAACTCGGTTGTTATGCCTGAAATGTCCTGGTCGGCTGAGGCTGACCAGGACTTTTCGTTGGTTCTCGCTGACTCGAGCGGTCTTGGCCGCTAGTCTCCGTCGAGAGCCGACGTACACAAGTTGTCCGTCGCTCACCTGGTGTGGAGCGTCCAGCTTCCTCACCGGTCCGTATCCGACAGATCGACATCCGAGGTGACGTAGGCGTGGCTCTTCCGCCCCTTACCCCTGAACAGCGCGCAGCCGCGCTCGAAAAGGCCGCCGCGGCTCGCCGGGAGCGGGCCGAGGTCAAGAATCGACTCAAGCACTCCGGCGCCTCCCTCCACGAGGTCATCAAGCAGGGCCAGGAGAACGACGTCATCGGCAAGATGAAGGTCTCTGCCCTCCTGGAGTCCCTGCCGGGCGTGGGCAAGGTCCGCGCCAAGCAGATCATGGAGCGGCTCGGCATCTCCGAGAGCCGCCGGGTCCGGGGTCTCGGTTCCAACCAGATCGCATCCCTGGAGCGCGAGTTCGGCGGCAGCGCCGCCTGACGTTCTCAGGCACCCCTGAGAACCTGGATAATCGCTTCATGGCTGCAACATCCCGGGGGACGTCCCCCGTACCCCCGGACGTACGTCCGCGGCTGACCGTGCTCTCCGGCCCCTCGGGGGTCGGCAAGAGCACGGTCGTCGCCCATATGCGCAAGGCCCACCCCGAGGTATGGCTCTCGGTGTCGGCGACGACCCGCAAGCCGCGCCCCGGCGAGCGCAACGGTGTCCACTACTTTTTCGTGGACAACGACGAGTTCGACAAGCTGATCGCCAATGGCGAGCTGCTGGAGTGGGCCGAGTTCGCCGGCAACCGGTACGGCACGCCGCGCCGTGCCGTGCTCGACCGCCTGGAGGCGGGCGAGCCGGTGCTGCTGGAGATCGATCTCCAGGGCGCCCGGCTGGTCCGGCAGTCGATGCCGGACGCCCAGCTAGTCTTCCTGGCCCCGCCGAGCTGGGAGGAGCTGGTACGCCGGCTCACCGGCCGTGGGACCGAATCCGCCGAGGTGATCGAGCGTCGGCTCGCCGCCGCCAGGATCGAACTGGCTGCCGAGTCCGAGTTCGATACGACGCTGGTCAACACCTCCGTCGAGGACGTGGCACGTGAGCTGCTAGCCTTGATGCTGGAGGCTTCCGGCCACCGTGCCGACAGCGACTGACGCAGCCGACACGCGCGGCAGTACGGAACTCCGCACTGTCAAAGATTTCTTTGATCTTTACCCCCTTCGGAAGGCAGAGAGTGTCCTCTTCCATCACCACGCCCGAGGGCATCATCAACCCGCCGATTGATGAGCTCCTTGAGGCCACCGACTCGAAGTACAGCCTTGTGATCTACGCCGCCAAGCGCGCGCGCCAGATCAACGCGTACTACTCGCAGCTCGGCGAGGGTCTCCTGGAGTACGTCGGTCCGCTCGTCGACACCCACGTGCACGAGAAGCCGCTCTCGATCGCGCTCCGCGAGATCAACGCGGGCCTGCTCACCTCCGAGGCCATCGAGGGCCCCGCGCAGTAAGCAGGAATTGCACCTTCATCACAGGCCCGGCAGCCACGGCTGCCGGGCCTGTGGTGTGTCCGGGGCGACAGCGTCGGACCGGGTGCGGTGAGGCAGCATGGGGGTGTTCGTATCCGAGTGCGGGGAGACACAGTGGACAAGCCGAAGGTCGTTCTTGGGGTCAGCGGAGGCATCGCCGCGTACAAGGCGTGCGAGCTGCTGCGCCGGTTGACCGAATCCGGTCATGACGTGAGGGTCGTCCCGACCGAGTCGGCGCTGCACTTCGTGGGGGCGGCCACCTGGTCGGCGCTCTCGGGCCACCCGGTGTCGACGGAGGTCTGGAACGACGTCCACGAGGTGCCGCACGTCAGGATCGGGCAGGGCGCCGACCTGGTCGTCGTCGCCCCGGCCACCGCCGACATGCTCGCCAAGGCCGCCCACGGTCTCGCCGACGACCTGCTCACCAACACGCTCCTGACCGCCCGCTGTCCCGTCGTCTTCGCGCCCGCCATGCACACCGAGATGTGGGAGCACCCCGCCACCCAGGAGAACGTCGCGACGCTGCGCCGCCGCGGCGCCGTCGTCATCGAGCCCGCCGTCGGCCGGCTCACCGGCGTCGACACCGGCAAGGGCCGACTGCCCGACCCCGGGGAGATCTTCGAGGTCTGCCGCCGGGTGCTGGCCCGCGGACCCGTCGAAGCCGACCTGGCCGGCCGCCACGTCGTGATCAGCGCAGGCGGTACGCGAGAGCCGCTCGACCCGGTGCGCTATCTCGGCAACCGTTCCTCCGGCAAGCAGGGTTTCGCGCTGGCCCGCACCGCGGTCGCCCGCGGCGCCCGGGTCACGCTCATCGAGGCCAACACGGGTCTGCCGGACCCGGCCGGCGCCGACGTCCTGCACGCAGGTACCGCCATACAGCTGCGCGAGGCCGTGCTGAAGGCCGCCGCGGACGCCGATGTGGTCGTGATGGCGGCGGCGGTCGCCGACTTCCGCCCCGCCGACTACGCGACGGGGAAGATCAAGAAGAAGGACGGTCAGGAGCCCGCGCCCATCAAGCTCGTCCGCAATCCCGACATCCTCGCCGAGGTCGCCGGTGAACGCGCCCGGCCGGACCAGATCGTCGTCGGTTTCGCCGCCGAGACCGACGATGTCCTCGCCAACGGCCGCGAGAAGCTCCGCCGCAAGGGCTGCGATCTCCTCGTCGTCAATGAGGTGGGGGAGCGCAGGACATTCGGCTCCGAGGAGAACGAAGCGGTGATCCTCGCAGCCGACGGCGGCGAGACCCCGGTGCCGTTCGGTCCCAAGGAGGCACTCGCCGACACGGTCTGGGATCTCGTGTCGTCGCGGCTCGGGTGAAATTCTCGTTTCACGCCATCGTGCAAGCCAAAACCCCTGGAATATGGGCGCAAATGACTTTTACGGGAGGCGATTTTCGTACAGTGACGGGCCGTGCCGCAGGTCACAGAACTCCCAAAGGGCGAGACACGTTGTCCGCTGAGCGACAGCGACCGATAAACTGACCCAGGACCGTGCCGGGCGCAGCTCCCGGCCGTCCGCCAAATGATCAGCCAGCAGCCGCTGCAACCCCAGGGAGCGATGTGTCCCGCCGTCTCTTCACCTCGGAGTCTGTCACCGAGGGTCACCCCGACAAGATCGCTGACCAGATCAGCGACACCATTCTCGACGCCCTGCTCCGTGAGGACCCCCGGTCCCGTGTCGCCGTCGAGACCTTGATCACCACCGGTCTGGTGCATGTCGCGGGTGAGGTCACGACCAAGGCCTACGCCGACATTCCGACGCTCGTGCGCAACAAGATTCTCGAGATCGGCTACGACTCCTCGAAGAAGGGCTTCGACGGCGCCTCCTGCGGCGTCTCGGTGTCCATCGGCGCGCAGTCGCCCGACATCGCGCAGGGCGTCGACACCGCGTACGAGAAGCGGGTCGAGGGTTCCGCCGCAGGTGAAGAAGGGGACGACCTCGACAAGCAGGGTGCCGGCGACCAGGGCCTGATGTTCGGGTACGCCTGCGACGAGACGCCCGAACTCATGCCGCTCCCGATCTACCTCGCGCACCGGCTCTCGCGCCGGCTCTCCGAGGTCCGCAAGAACGGGACCATCCCGTACCTGCGCCCGGACGGCAAGACCCAGGTCACCATCGAGTACGACGGCGACAAGGCCGTCCGTCTCGACACGGTCGTCGTCTCCTCGCAGCACGCCAGCGACATCGACCTCGACTCGCTGCTCGCGCCCGACATCCGCGAGTTCGTCGTCGAGCACGTGCTCGCGCAGCTGATCGAGGACGGCATCAAGCTGGACACCGACGGCTACCGGCTGCTGGTCAACCCGACCGGGCGCTTCGAGATCGGCGGCCCGATGGGCGACGCCGGCCTGACCGGTCGCAAGATCATCATCGACACGTACGGCGGCATGGCCCGTCACGGCGGTGGCGCCTTCTCGGGCAAGGACCCGTCGAAGGTCGACCGCTCGGCCGCGTACGCCATGCGCTGGGTCGCCAAGAACGTCGTCGCCGCGGGCCTTGCCGCCCGTTGCGAGGTGCAGGTCGCATACGCGATCGGCAAGGCCGAGCCCGTCGGTCTGTTCGTCGAGACGTTCGGCACCGCCGCGGTCGAGACCGAGAAGATCGAGCACGCCATCGGCGAGGTCTTCGACCTCCGCCCGGCCGCGATCATCCGCGACCTCGACCTGCTCCGTCCGATCTACGCCCAGACCGCGGCGTACGGCCACTTCGGCCGTGAGCTTCCCGACTTCACCTGGGAGCGCACGGACCGCGTGGACGCGCTGCGCACGGCGGCCGGGCTGTAAGCCTGCCGCCCGCAGTCTGTACGCCGGGGCCCGGACGCCGCACGCGGTGTCCGGGCCCCGGTGCGTGCGGCCACCCGTTTGCTCTCGCCGGGGCCGGTGTCAGTGGTGTCTGGTAGGAATTTGGCTGTGAGCAGCGACAACGAGCGATCCGAGGACCCCGCGGGCGGGGCCCCGGAGCAGCTTGCGCTCATTCGGGAGTCGGTACGGAAGGCCAACGTGCCGCGGGCCAAGCCGCGGACCTGGCGCGGCGCCGCGCTCGCCAAGGAGCTGCCCGTCGCCCGGGTGCTGGTCAACAAGGGCGTGCTCCATCTCGACCAGTACTTCGACTACGCCGTGCCCGAGGAGCTCGACGCCGACGCACAGCCCGGAGTGCGGGTGCGGGTGCGATTCGGGGCCGGGGGGCGCAATGTCCGCGGCGGGCGGCGCGAAGGGGGCGGCCTGATCGACGGGTTCCTCGTCGAGCGGCTCGCCGAATCGGACTACGCAGGAGCCCTGGCCGCGCTCGCCTATGTCGTATCGCCCGAACCGGTGCTGGGACCGGAGCTGCTGGCCCTCTCGCGGGCTGTCGCCGACCGTTACGCGGGCAGCCTCGCCGATGTGCTGCAGCTCGCCGTGCCGCCCAGGAACGGACGGGCCGAGTCCAAGCCCTCGCCCGAGCCCCTGCCACCGCCGCCCGCGCCGTCGGCGGGGAGCTGGGAGCGGTACGCCCAGGGGCCCGCGTTCCTGCGGGCGCTGGCCGAGGGCGGCGCGCCCCGGGCCGTATGGACCGCGCTGCCCGGACCGCACTGGCCCCAGGAGATCGCCAGGGCCATGGCCGCGACGCTCGCCTCCGGGCGCGGCGCGCTGGTCGTCGTGCCGGACGGCCGGACCGCGGGGCGGGTGGACGCCGCGCTCACCGAGTTGCTCGGCGAGGGCCGCCATGCGCTGCTGACCGCCGACTCCGGACCGGAGAAGCGGTACCGGGAGTGGCTCGCCGTTCGGCGCGGCTCGGTGCGGGCGGTCGTCGGGACGAGGGCCGCGATGTTCGCACCCGTCGCCGATCTGGGCCTGGTCGCCGTCTGGGACGACGGGGACTCCAGCCACAGCGACGACAATGCCCCCTTCCCGCACGTCCGCGAGGTGCTCGAACTGCGGGCCGCGCACGGCCGGTGCGCATTCCTGCTCGGTGGTACGAACTGCACCGTGGAGGCCGCCCAGCTGGTGGAGAGCGGCTGGGCGCTGCCGCTGCGCGCGGACCGGGAGCAGCTGCGCATCGCGGCGCCCCTGGTGCGTACGGTCGGCGACGGGGAGCTGGCGCGGGACGGGGCCGCGAGGGCGGCCCGCCTGCCCAGCCTGGCCTGGCAGACAGTACGGGACGGGCTGCGCAGCGGTCCCGTCCTGGTCCAGGTGCCGCGCCGCGGATACGCACCGCGGCTGGCTTGCGAGCGCTGCCGTGAACCCGCCCGGTGCCGGCACTGTGCCGGACCGCTTCAGGCACCGGACCAGCGGGATCTCGACTGCGCCTGGTGCGGGCGGGCCGAGACCTCCTGGCACTGCGTCGCCTGCGGCTCCAACCGGCTGCGGGCCCAGATCGTCGGCGCCCGCCGCACCGCCGAGGAGCTCGGCCGGGCGTTTCCCGCGGTACCGGTACGGACGTCGGGCCGCGACCACATCCTGGACTCGGTGCCGGACGCGCCGGCACTGGTCGTCAGCACCCCCGGCGCCGAACCCGTCGCCGAGGGCGGCTACGCGGCGGCGCTGCTGCTGGACGGCTGGGCGATGGTCGGGCGCCCCGACCTGCGGGCCGGCGAGGAGGCGCTGCGCCGCTGGACGGCCGCGGCCTCGCTGGTGAGGGGGCAGCCGGAGGGCGGCACGGTGGTGATCGTCGCCGAGCCGACGCTGCGGCCCGTGCAGGCCCTGGTGCGCTGGGACCCGGTCGGACACGCCCGCCGTGAGCTGGCGGAACGGGCCGAGCTCGGCTTCCCCCCGGTGTCCCGGATGGCCTCGGTGACAGGCTCGCCGGAGGCGCTCGCCTCGTTTCTCGCGGCCGCCGAACTGCCGCCGGAGGCCGAGGTGCTCGGCCCGGTCCCGGTGCCGGGCGCCGAACCGGGCAGGCCCCGCAGGCCCTGGGACGCGCCGCCGGGGGAGTCCTGGGAGCGGGCGCTGCTCAGGGTGCCGCCGGGGAGCGGGGCGGCGCTCGCGGCCGCGCTGAAGGCGGCGCAGGCGGCGCGGATGTCCCGGGGAGGCGGGGCGCAGGTCCGGATCAGGGTGGATCCGCCGGACATCGGGTGACGGCTCGGTGGGTGAGGCCGGACGAGGAGATGCGGCTGCCCCGCCGTGCATCGGGCGCGGCGGGGCAGGGGTGGGATGGTGTCAGCCGTTGCGTGGGCCGGGGAAGATGCCCGGGCGCACGTCCTCACGCAGGGACGGGCGGGCCACCGACGGCTGCGGGGGCATGGAGCGTGCGGCGGGCACCGCGGGCGCATCGGCGGAGCCGGGCGCGATGGGCAGGGGGCGCGGCACCGCGGTCTCCGCGGTGGCCTCGGCCGTTCCCGGCTGCTGGGCGTTGCGGCGGGCGCCGTAGCGGCGGTGCACCGCCTGCTTGGTTACCCCGAGCGCGGAGCCCACCGCGTCCCAGGAGAAGCCCAGCGAGCGGTCGAAGTCCACTGCCGCGGTGACCAGGGTCTCGACACTGTCCCGCAGCTCCTGGGCCAGCCTGACGGTGGGGGCCGGGGCCCTGCCGTAGACGACGAAGCCCGTGGACGGGCCGGAGCGGCGCGGACGGTAGACGTTGCCCAGTTGGGCGGTGAGCGTGCGCAGCGCGTCCACCTGCCGCCGGACCCGCTCGATGTCCCGCACCAACAGATGCAGGCTGGCCCGCGCTTGGGCGTCGTGGGTTGCGTGGTCGGCCATGAAGAAGCCTCTCGAACCGGCATTGAAAGGGATCGGGCCGCACCGTGGCGGCTCGCTTCGGTCAATCTCTCTTGACCAACGCGTCAGCCGGGGATCTGGTCACGGTGCAGGGGCGCGTGTGCATATCCAAGGGGCGCGCAGTCCTGCGTACGCCCCCTGGTCGCCCGGCCCATAGACTTGTGCGTTGCTCGTCACCGTACGTTTCGGCCCGAGAGGCAGTCAGCCACCCATGAAGCTCGTCTTCGCAGGCACCCCCGAGGTAGCCGTACCCGCCCTGGACGCCCTGATCTCCTCCGGCCGGCACGAGGTGGCCGCCGTCGTCACCCGGCCCGACGCCCCCGCCGGGCGAGGCCGCCGCCTGGTCGCCAGCCCCGTCGCCGAGCGCGCCGAGGAGGCCGGGATCGAGGTGCTCAAGCCCGCCCGGCCGCGTGACGAGGACTTCCTGGCGCGGCTGCGGGAGATCGGCCCTGATTGCTGTCCGGTCGTCGCCTACGGAGCGCTGCTGCCCAAGACCACGCTCGACGTGCCCGCCCGCGGCTGGGTCAACCTCCACTTCTCGCTGCTGCCCGCCTGGCGCGGCGCGGCCCCCGTACAGCACGCGATCATGGCCGGGGACGAGGTGACCGGTGCATCGACCTTCCTGATCGAGGAGGGGCTCGACTCCGGCCCGGTGTACGGCGTCCTCACCGAAGAGGTACGGCCTACCGACACCAGCGGTGACCTGCTCACCCGGCTGGCGTTCGCGGGTGCGGGGCTGCTCGTCGCGACCATGGACGGCATCGAGGACGGCACGCTGCACGCCGTATCGCAGCCCGCCGAGGGCGTCACCCTCGCACCGAAGATCACCGTCGAGGACGCCCAGGTGCAGTGGTCCGCCCCTGCCCTGCGGGTCGACCGGGTGGTGCGCGGCTGCACTCCCGCTCCCGGGGCGTGGACGCTGTTCCGCGGGGAGCGGCTGAAGGTGATCCAGGCGGTGCCCGTGCTGGACCGTGCCGATCTGGCGCCCGGCGAGCTGTCGGCGGCCAAGAACAATGTGTACGTGGGCACCGGATCGCACGCCGTCGAGCTGCTCTGGGTCCAGCCGCAGGGCAAGAAGCCGATGCGGGCCGCGGACTGGGCCCGCGGGGTGCGGATCGTCCACGGCGAGCTGCTGGGGATCTAGCGGAATCCCGGGCCGGGCGGCGACGTACGCTGGGAGGGTTCGTCCTCTCACCATCAGCGGAGCACCTTTCACGTGAACGACCAGCAGCGTCGCCGTCCCGCCAAGCCGCATCGCCGCCCCAAGAAGGACCCCGTCCGGTTCCTCGCCTTCGAAGCGCTCAGGGCCGTCGACGAACGCGATGCGTATGCCAACCTCGTCCTTCCTCCGCTGCTGAAGAAGGCCCGTGCCAAGGGAGACTTCGACAACAGGGACGCGGCGCTGGCGACCGAACTGGTCTACGGGACGCTGCGTCGCCAGGGGACGTACGACGCGATCGTCGCGGCCTGCATCGACCGGCCGCTGCGCGAGGTCGACCCGCCGGTCCTCGATGTGCTCAACATGGGCGTGCACCAGCTGCTCGGTACCCGTATCCCCACCCACGCGGCGGTCTCCGCCAGCGTGGAGCTGGCCCGTGTGGTGCTCGGCGAAGGGCGGGCCAAGTTCGTCAACGCCGTGCTCCGGAAGGTCTCCGCGGACGACCTCGACGGCTGGGTGGCGCGTGTCGCCCCGTCGTACGACGAGGACGCCGAGGACCACCTCGCGGTCGTGCACTCGCATCCGCGTTGGGTCGTGTCCGCGCTCTGGGACGCACTGGGCGGCGGCCGTGCCGGGATCGAGGACCTCCTCGAAGCGGACAACGAACGGCCCGAGGTCACCCTGGTCGCCCGCCCCGGCCGCTCCACCACCGACGAACTGCTCACCGCCCTCGGTGACGAGAACGGCCTGCCCGGCCGCTGGTCGCCCTATGCCGTACGGATGGCGGAGGGCGGCGAGCCAGGCGCGCTGACCGCCGTGCAGGAGGGTCGGGCCGGGGTCCAGGACGAGGGCAGCCAACTGGTGGCCGCCGCCCTCGCCAACGCACCGCTGGAGGGCAGTGACACCCGGTGGCTCGACGGCTGTGCGGGGCCCGGCGGCAAGGCCGCCCTGCTCGGCGCACTCGCCGCCGGACGAGGTGCCGCCCTGCTCGCCGCCGAGAAGCAGCCGCACCGGGCCCGCCTCGTAGCGCGCGCGCTGGCCGGCAACCCCGGCCCGTACCAGGTGATCACCGCTGACGGAACCCGCCCGCCGTGGCAGCCCGGCACCTTCGACCGGATCCTGATGGACGTCCCGTGTTCGGGCCTCGGCGCGCTGCGCCGCCGCCCGGAGGCGCGCTGGCGGCGCCGCCCGGAGGACCTGGAGAGCTTCGCCCCGCTGCAACGCGGTCTGCTGCGTGAGGCGTTGAAGGCGGTGCGGGTCGGCGGCATCGTCGGTTACGCGACCTGCTCACCGCATCTCGCGGAGACCCGGGTCGTCGTCGAGGACGTGCTCAAGGGGCGTGGCGGCCCGCCGGTCGATGCGGAGTGGGTCGATGCCCGCCCGCTGATGCCGGGAGTGCCCGCGCTGGGTGACGGTCCCGACGTCCAGCTGTGGCCGCATCTGCACGGCACCGACGCGATGTATCTGGCACTGCTGCGCCGGACCGCCTGAGGCAGGCCGGGGGCCGCGCGAGGCCGGCAGGCGGTCAGGGTCCGACGGCATGTGCGACCGGGCACGGGTACTGGCCGCCGCCGGGACCGGCCGCCCGCCGGATTCGGTGTCCGGCCCGTCGGCGGGACGCCCTCCGCCGTATGCCGGAAGCAGGCTCACCGCCTCCGGGCCCCGTACCGCCCCCGAAGGGCCCGACGCGGGCTGAAACGCCCGTATCGCACGGCCGGGAGGCCTGGATTCCGCGAACTGTAATGATCCCGTGAGGCTTTGGCCCGCACCAGGGCGGGGAAGTGGCGCGGAACATGGCAGGCTTGGCACATGGCCCAGATCAACCCCAGCATCCTGTCCGCCGACTTCGCCCGTCTCGCCGAGGAGGCGAAGGCAGTCGAAGGTGCCGACTGGCTCCACGTCGATGTGATGGACAACCACTTTGTGCCCAATCTGACCCTCGGCGTGCCGATCGTGGAATCGCTCGGCCGGGCCACGGACACTCCGCTGGACTGCCATCTGATGATCGAGGACCCGGACCGCTGGGCGCCGCAGTACGTCGAGGCGGGCGCAGGTTCCGTCACCTTCCACGTGGAGGCCGCGGCAGCCCCCGTACGGCTGGCGCGGGAGATCCGGGCCAAGGGCGCCCGCGCCTCCATGGCGCTCAAGCCCGCGACGCCCATCGAGCCGTACGAGGACCTGCTCCCCGAACTCGACATGCTGCTGATCATGACGGTGGAGCCGGGCTTCGGCGGCCAGGCTTTCCTGGACATCATGCTGCCCAAGATCCGCCGCACCCGTGAGCTGATCTCCAAGCACGGCCTCGAACTGTGGCTCCAGATCGACGGCGGCGTCTCCGAGTCCACCATCGAGCGCTGTGCCGAGGCCGGTGCGGATGTTTTCGTCGCGGGTTCGGCGGTGTACGGGGCCGAGGACCCGGCCGAAGCGGTGCGCGCCCTGCGCGCCAAGGCGGAAGCGGCCACCGCCTCGGCGGCCTGGGCGTGCCGCCACTGAGGCCGGAACCGGCGCCGGAACCCGCTCCGGCCCCCGATTGCAGGTCGGCCCGGCCAAGGGCAGATGAACGCGGTCCGACGGGACCGATCAAGGATCGCCGGATCTGACAGGATGAACGGCGTATCGAGAGTGTGAACAGCAGTGAGGAGATCGCGGTGTCTGCAATGTCGGCGGGACGGTCCGCCCTGCGGATGGGGCCCGCGGAGCTGGTGCAGGCGGCGGCCATGGCCCGCCGCTTCTACCTCGAAGGAAAGTCGAAGATCCAGATCGCCGAGGAGTTCGGCGTCAGCCGCTTCAAGGTGGCCCGGGTCCTGGAGACGGCTCTTGAGCGCGACCTCGTACGGATCGAGATCCGCGTCCCCGCCGAACTGGACGCCGAGCGCTCCGACGCGCTCAGGGCCCGCTACGGGCTGCGTCACGCGGTCGTCGTCGAATCTCCCGCGGAGGAGCAGGACGACGCACCGGACCCGGAGAACCTGGGTGAGGTCGCGGCGGATCTCCTCGGAGAACTGGTGAACGAGGGCGATGTGCTCGGCCTCGCCTGGGGCCGGTCCACCATCCACATGGCGGCGGCGCTCGACCGGCTGCCGCCGTGCACGGTCGTGCAGCTCACCGGGGTGTACGACGCGGGGACGGCCGAGCGCGGCTCGGTCGAGGCGGTCCGGCGGGCCGCCCAGGTGGCCGGTGGTGAGGCCCACCCGATCTACGCGCCGATGCTGCTGCCCGACCCGGCCACGGCCGCCGCGCTGCGCCATCAGACCGGTATCGCGCGCGCCTTCGAGTACTTCGACAAGGTGACGGTCGCCGCGGTGTCCATCGGCTCCTGGGAGCCGGGCATCTCCACCGTCCACGACATGCTCACGGACGAGGAACGGGCGCACTACGCGTCGCTCGGCGTCGCAGCCGAGATGTCCGCGCACCTCTTCGACACGGAGGGGCGGCGGGTCGGCCGGGACCTGGGCGAGCGATGCATCACGGTCGAGGCCGACCGGCTGCGCCGGATCCCCGAGGTGGTGGCGATCGCGGGCGGCCAGCGGAAGGCCGCGGCGATCGGGGCGGTGCTGCGGTCCGGGCTCGTCACCAGCCTGGTGACGGACACGGCGGCGGCCGACTATCTGCTGACCGAGTCGGCGGCGCCGCGGCGGCCGGCGCTGGAGCGGGCGGATCCGGACGGGGCCTGAGCGGGTGCCGGGGCGGGCGGCGGTGGTCGCGGCGACCGCCGCCGGGGCCGCCCGGTGGCCGCTGCGTCCTCAGCCGCAGGGCGGGCCTGATTGTGCCGCCCGGCGATTGAGTGGGCCTCGACCGACGAGTCCGGTGGGTTCAGTCCTGGGCCATGCCCAGGACCGTTGCCTCCAGGTACTCTTCCGGCTCCTCGTACTGGCTCACATCGGCCGGGTTGTAGCGGGGGGTCTGCCGTGACCAGTCCAGGTTGCCGCGCATCCAGCTGCGCATCCCGTCCAGGTACGGTGCGAGCATCCAGGACAGCTGCGGGTACGCGGCCAGCAGCTCGGCCTCGGCGGTGAGGAACCGCTCCGTCTCCGTGGCGATCTCCGTGCAGACGTGTTCGAGCGCCTGCTGCTTGCCGTAACCGCGGTGGTGCCGGACCAGATGGACGAGATTGTGGATCTCGCCGAGCACCTGCTCCTTCTCGTACGAGTACACGTCGTTGGCCCAGCACACGACATTGCACGACGCTTCCAGCGCGGCGATGAACCGGGAATCGTTGTGGATCGACTCGGGAGCCTCGATCCCGGCCACGATCTCTATCAGGTCCATGCAGACATGTATCGCGCCGGTGTGGCGACGCTTGGCGATGTACGTCTCCTCGGACGGCACCACCCCTGCGGCCCGGTTCCCGGCCTCCCAGGTGGTGGCCGTCGTGAGATACGTGGTGAGGTGCCAGCCGAACCGGGTGCGCCAGTGCGCGGCCACGGTCGGCGTCGTCCGTTCCCACAGATCGACCAGGGCGACCACGGCGGCGGGAAGGTCCTCGGCCGGCAGGGTGCCGGTACCGGTGCCCTCGATCACGGACCGCATCACCGCGACCACGTCCCGCACCCGCTCCGGGCTGCGGCCCAGATGACCGTCGTCGAGCTGGTCGTCGACGAGAAACAGCCATACGAACCAGTCGGCCACGAGGTCGAGATTCTTGCTGTCGGCGGTCGGATACACCATGCCGACGAACGCTCCGAAGTCCGCTTGCTCGAAGCGCTCCCTGGCTGAATCACGGTGTACCAGACCGGTGTTGCGGATCCAGCTGTCGAGGTGGACCCGGGCGTGCCCGACGTGCGGATTCGTCCGCTGGGGGAACGGGCAGTAGATGTCCGGCAGTTCGCTCTCCACGGGTGGGTCGTGATCCTCTCCGGTCGTACGTGTGACGGAAGTTGTGACCGTCCGCCTGTTCCTCCGGGGCGTAGTCGTGACCCACGGACCTGCGGGTTTGAAGCTACCTGACCCCTTGTCATCAGGTCCAGGGAAGATGATCGCGAATGATTCGGATGCCGCACGGGTAGGGTCCGTGGGCAAGGCAGGTTCCACTTGCCCGGGACTCCCGCTCCGTTCCTTTGGAGGAACGTACGAACGCGGGGGTTGTTTGCTGTGTCTTCCTGGAAGCGACCTGCTCCGTTTCGTATGAAAAAATGAGCGTTATGCGTTTTCTTGAGCCCGGCACTGGTCGCTACACAGACTCCCCCTCGGTCCCGTACGACCTCACGTACGACGACGTCTTCATGGTTCCGGGCCGTTCGGCGGTCGGATCCCGCCAGGGTGTCGACCTCTCCTCGCCGGACGGCAGCGGCACCACCATCCCGCTCGTCGTCGCGAACATGACGGCCATCGCGGGCCGCCGGATGGCCGAAACGATCGCCCGCCGCGGCGGGCTCGTCGTCATCCCTCAGGACATCCCGATCGATGTCATCACCGATGTCGTCTCCTGGGTGAAAACGCGCCACCTCGTGCTCGACACGCCGATCGTGCTGGCCCCGGGCCAGACGGTCGCCGACGCCCTGTCCCTGCTGCCGAAACGCGCGCACGGCGCGGGCGTCGTCGTCGACGAGGAGCAGCGGCCCCTCGGTGTCGTCACCGACCACGACCTGACCGGTGTCGACCGCTTCACCCAGCTCTCCGAGGTCATGTCCAGGGATCTGGTACTGCTCGACGCGGACATCGACCCGCGCGACGCGTTCAACAAGCTCGACGGCGCCCACCGCAAGCTCGCCCCCGCCGTCGACGCGGACGGACGGCTCGTCGGCATCCTCACCCGTAAGGCCGCACTGCGCGCCACTCTGTACACCCCCGCCACCGACGCGGCCGGCAAGCTGCGGATCGCCGCCGCCGTCGGGATCAACGGCGATGTGGCCGGCAAGGCCAAGCAGCTCCTCGACGCGGGCGTCGACACGCTCGTCGTGGACACCGCCCACGGCCACCAGGAGTCCATGATCAGCGCGGTCAGGGCCGTCCGGGCGCTCGACCCGCAGGTGCCGATCGTCGCCGGCAACATCGTCGCCGCCGAGGGTGTGCGCGACCTCATCGAGGCCGGCGCGGACATCATCAAGGTCGGTGTCGGCCCCGGCGCCATGTGCACCACCCGGATGATGACCGGTGTGGGCCGGCCGCAGTTCTCCGCCGTCCTGGAGTGTGCCGCCGAGGCGAAGAAGTACGGCAAGCACGTCTGGGCGGACGGCGGCGTCCGTCACCCGCGCGATGTGGCCATGGCGCTCGCCGCGGGCGCGTCCAACGTGATGATCGGCTCCTGGTTCGCCGGTACGTACGAGTCGCCGGGTGACCTCCAGCAGTCCGCCGACGGCCGCTTCTACAAGGAGTCCTTCGGCATGGCGTCCGCGCGCGCCGTGAAGAACCGTACGTCGGACGAGTCGGCGTACGACCGGGCCCGCAAGGCGCTCTTCGAGGAGGGCATCTCCACCTCGCGGATGTTCCTCGACCCGGCCCGGCCCGGCGTCGAGGACCTGATCGACTCGATCATCGCGGGCGTCCGCTCCGCCTGCACCTACGCCGGCGCGGCCTCCCTGGAGGAGTTCGCCGAGAAGGCGGTCGTCGGGGTGCAGAGCGCCGCCGGTTACGCCGAGGGCAAGCCGCTGCACGCCAGCTGGAGTTGATTCCGGAGTCCCGCAACACCGTTGCCCCTCACGACCGTTCGTGCCGTGAGGGGCAACGGTGTTTTCGGGTGTCCTCACATGGCGTCAGGGATGTCCGATTCCGGCCCTCGGATACGATGGCGATCCGCGCCAACCCCATTGAAATGTAAGTAATATGAAGCACAATCAGCTGCTTGCCTTTCTGCGGTAAGGGATCTCATGTCCTTCTTCACCGACCTGGCCCATCAGTACATCGACGGAGAGTGGAGGGCGGGCAAGGGGTCCTGGGACATCATCGACTTCAATCCGTACAACGGGGAGAAGCTCGCCTCGATCACGGTCGCCACGGCGGACGAGGTGGACCAGGCGTACCGGTCCGCCGAGGCCGCCCAGCGGGCGTGGGGCGACACCAATCCGTACGCCCGCCGGCTGGTGCTGGAGCGGGCGCTGCACGTCGTCGAGGAGCGCGAGCCCGAGATCAGCGACGCGATCGTCGCGGAACTGGGCGGCACCCGGCTGAAGGCGGCCTTCGAGCTGCATCTCGCCAAGGAGTTCCTGCGGGAGTCGATCCAGCTCGCGCTGCGGCCCTCCGGGCAGATACTGCCCTCGCCGACCGAGGGCAAGGAGAACCGCGTCTACCGGGTGCCCGTCGGTGTCGTGGGTGTCATCAGCCCCTTCAACTTCCCGTTCCTGCTGTCGCTGAAGTCGGTCGCCCCCGCCCTGGCGCTCGGCAACGCCGTGGTGCTCAAGCCGCACCAGAACACCCCGGTCTGCGGCGGCACGCTGGTGGCGAAGGTGTTCGAGGAGGCGGGGCTGCCGGCCGGGCTCCTGAACGTCGTGGTCACCGACATCGCGGAGATCGGTGACGCACTGCTGGAGCACTCCATTCCGCAGGTCATCTCCTTCACCGGTTCGGACAAGGTGGGACGGCACGTCGCCACGGTCTGCGCGGCGAACCTCAAGCGCGCCGTGCTCGAACTCGGCGGCAACAGTGCGCTCATCGTCCTCGACGACGCCGATCTGGACTACGCCGTGGACGCGGCCGTCTTCAGCCGGTACGTGCACCAGGGCCAGGTCTGCATGGCCGCGAACCGGATCCTGGTCGACCGCTCGGTGGAGAAGGTATTCACCGAGAAGTTCGTCGCCAAGGTCGCTTCGCTGCGGGTGGGGGACCCGGCCGACCCGGAGACCCAGATCGGCCCGCTGATCAACTCCTCGCAGGCCGAGGCCATTTCCTCGCTCGTCGACCAGACCGTCGAGGCCGGCGCGACGGCCCTGCTGCACGGCAGCGCCGAGGGCAATCTGGTGAGCCCGTCCGTGCTGACCGGTCTGGCCGCCGATTCCCCCGTCCTGTCCCAGGAGATCTTCGGGCCGGTCGCGCTCCTCGTACCGTTCGACGGTGAGGACGAGGCGGTACGGATCGCCAACGACACCCCGTACGGTCTGAGCGGCGCTGTGCACACCGGCAACATCGAGCGCGGCGTACGGATCGGGCAGCGCATCCACACCGGCATGATCCACATCAACGACGGCACGGTCCACGACGAGCCCATCGTCCCGTTCGGCGGTGAGAAGAGCTCCGGCCTCGGCCGGCTGAACGGCGAGTCGATGGTCGAGGCCTTCACCACCCAGAAGTGGATCTCGGTGCAGCACGGCCGTTCGCAGTTCCCGTTCTGACCGGTCACCCGATGCGGTGAGCGCGCCCGGCGGGGCGGGCCATGGTCTACTTCGGGGGCGGCACCTGCCGCCCCCGACGCCGGCCATCGCAGAGAAGTGAACCGCCCGAAGTGCGCCTGAACGACCTCGACGAACGCATCGTCCACGCCCTCGCCGAAGACGCCCGGCGCTCCTACGCGGACATCGGCGCGCTCATCGGCCTGTCCGCGCCCGCCGTGAAACGCCGCGTGGACCGGCTGCGCGCCGAGGGTGCGATCACCGGCTTCACGGTGCGGGTGGACCCGGCGGCGCTGGGGTGGGAGACCGAGGGGTTCATCGAGATCTACTGCAGCCGCAATACGTCGCCGGAGGCGATCAAGCAGGGGCTTGCGCGGTACCCGGAGATCGCGTCGGCCTCCACGGTGACGGGGGAGGCCGACGCGATCGTGCAGGTCTTCGCCGCGGACATGCGCCACTTCGAGCAGGTGCTCGAGCGGATTGCGGGCGAGCCGTATGTGGAGCGGACGAAGTCCGTGCTCGTGCTGTCGCCGTTGCTGCGGCGGTACTCGTCGGGGTCGCCGGAGTAGGGCGCCGGGCTGCGCCCGGCGGCCGCCCCGTCCTCAATCGCCGGACGGGCCGGAGAGTTACCGGGCGGGCTGGTGATGCCCGGGCTGCGGGTCTTCGACGAGGCGTCGGGCTGAGACCTGTGTCACCTGCTTGACCTGCAAAGACGTCGGGCGCAATGAATCGCCGCCACAGGCCGTCGGTGCGCAATGGATCGACGGTGTACGCGCAACGGTCGCGCCTTGTCCGGTTCGAGTGGCGGACCGTACCGTCAATACGTCCCCGCCCCGCCCGCACCGCCCGAGGTCAGCCATGCCGCCGTTGCGTACCGCCCTGCTCCAGAGCTCCGGACGACCCGGGCATGTGGACGAGAACATCAAGGTGCTCGACGGAGCCGCACGGCGGGCGGCGGACGCCGGGGTCCGGCTGCTCGTCTGTCCCGAGCTGTTCCTGACCGGGTACGCGATCGGGGCCGACGTGCCCCGGCTGGCCGAGCCGGCGGACGGGCCTTGTGCCCGGGCCGTCGCCGAGATCGCCGCACGGCACGGGCTCGCGGTCCTCTACGGCTACCCGGAACGCGCGGGCGAGCAGATCTTCAACGCTGCGCAGCTCATCGGGCCGGACGGGTCGGCGCTCGCGAACTACCGCAAGACCCATCTGTTCGGCTGCTTCGAGCAGGAGTGGTTCACCCCGGGCGAGCAGCCTGTCGTCCAGGCCGAGCTGGACGGCGTACGCATCGGGATCATGATCTGCTACGACGTCGAGTTCCCGGAGAACGTCCGCTCGCACGCCCTCGCCGGCACCGATCTGCTGCTGGTGCCCACCGCGCAGATGCACCCCTTCCAGTTCGTCGCCGAGTCCGTCGTACCAGTGCGCGCATTCGAGAGCCAGATGTACGTGGCGTACGTCAACAGGACCGGCCCGGAAGGCGAGTTCGAGTTCGTCGGGCTGAGCTGCCTGGCCGGTCCGGACGGCACCGTCCGCACCCGCGCCGGACGCGGCGAGGAACTGGTCATCGGCGAGGTCGACCCCGAGTTCCTGAGCGCGTCGCGCGCCGCCAACCCGTATCTGAACGACCGCCGCCCCGGTCTGTACGGCTCCCTCGTCTGAGCCCGCCACCCCTCGTTCCACCTTTTTCGTGCAAGGAGTCCGTACCCCATGACGTCCACGGTGCCCAACGCCGTCCAGCACACCGACGCGCAGCCGCCGATCACCATGTTCGGGCCGGACTTCCCCTATGCGTACGACGACTTCCTGGCGCACCCCGCGGGGATCGGGCAGATACCGGCGACCGAGCACGGCAGCGAGGTCGCCGTCATCGGTGGCGGGCTCTCCGGCATCGTCGCCGCGTACGAGCTGATGAAGATGGGGCTCAAGCCCGTCGTCTACGAAGCGGACGAGATCGGCGGCCGGCTGCGCACTGTCGGATTCGACGGCTGCGATCCGGAGCTCACCGCGGAGATGGGCGCGATGCGCTTCCCGCCGTCCTCCACCGCTCTCCAGCACTACATCGATCTGGTCGGCCTGGAGACGAAGCCGTTCCCCAACCCGCTCTCCCCGGCCACCCCGTCGACCGTCGTCGACCTCAAGGGCGAGTCGCACTACGCGCGGACCATCGCCGATCTGCCGCAGGTCTACCGCGATGTGATGGACGCCTGGAACCGGTGTCTGGACGAGGGCGCGGACTTCTCCGACATGAACCGCGCGATGCGCGAACGCGATGTGCCCCGCATCCGGGAGATCTGGGCGAAGCTCGTCCAGAAGCTCGACAACCAGACCTTCTACGGATTCCTCTGCGACTCCGACGCCTTCAAGTCGTTCCGGCACCGTGAGATCTTCGGCCAGGTCGGCTTCGGAACCGGCGGCTGGGACACCGACTTCCCCAACTCCATCCTGGAGATCCTGCGCGTCGTCTACACCGAGGCGGACGACCACCACCGGGGCATCGTCGGCGGCAGCCAGCAGCTCCCGCTGCGGCTCTGGGACCGCGAACCGCAGAAGATCGTCCACTGGCCGCTCGGCACGTCACTGTCCTCGCTGCACAAGGGCGAGCCGCGCCCCGCCGTGACCCGGCTGAACCGTACCGCCGGAAACCGGATCACCGTCACCGACGCCACCGGTGACATACGCACCTACCCCGCCGCGATCTTCACCGGGCAGTCCTGGCTGCTGCTCTCGAAGATCGACTGCGACGACGCGCTCTTCCCGATCGACCACTGGACGGCGATGGAGCGCACCCACTACATGGAGTCGTCCAAGCTGTTCGTCCCCGTCGACCGGCCGTTCTGGCTGGACGAGGCCGTCGACGGCAGGGGGGTGCCGACCGGGCGGGACACCATGTCGATGACGCTCACCGACCGGATGACCCGGGGGACGTACCTGCTGGATGACGGCCCCGACCGGCCCGCCGTCATCTGTCTCTCGTACACCTGGTGCGACGACAGCCTGAAGTGGCTGCCGCTCTCCCCGAACGAGCGTATGGACGTCATGCTCAAGTCGCTCGGCGAGATCTATCCGGACGTCGACATCAGGAAGCACATCATCGGCAACCCGGTGACCGTCTCCTGGGAGAACGAGCCGTGGTTCATGGGGGCGTTCAAGGCCAATCTGCCGGGCCACTACCGCTACCAGCGGCGGCTGTTCACCCACTTCATGCAGGACCGGCTGCCCGCCGACCGGCGGGGCCTGTTCCTCGCGGGCGACGACATCTCCTGGACGGCCGGATGGGCCGAGGGCGCCGTACAGACCGCGCTCAACGCCGTGTGGGGTGTGATGACCCAGTTCGGCGGCGCGACCGATGCGACGAACCCCGGCCCCGGCGACGTCTTCGACGACATCGCCCCGGTCGAACTTCCGGAGGACTGAGAACGGTCGGAGCTAGGCGGGCCGGCAGACGCTGCGCTGCCGGCCCAGGCCCGAGATCTCGACCTCCATCACATCGTCCGGACCCAGGTAGGGGAAGCGGCCGGACAGCGCCACGCCCTGCGGGGTACCGGTGTTGATGATGTCGCCGGGCTCCAGCACCAGATACTGCGACAGATGGTGCACCAGATGCGCCACGCTGAAGATCATGTCCGCGGTGCTGGAGTCCTGCCGCGGCTCCCCGTTCACATAGCTGCGCAGCCGCAGTTGCTGCGGGTCACCGACCTCGTCGGCCGTCACCAGCACCGGCCCCAGCGGGTTGAACGTGGCGCAGCTCTTGCCCTTGGACCACTGGCCGCCCGACTGCTCCAGCTGGAAGGCGCGCTCGGAGACGTCGTTGCTGACGGCGTAGCCCGCGATGTGTGCGGCGGCGTCGGCGGGAGAGTCCAGGTAGGAGGCGCGGCGGCCGATGACGACGGCCAGCTCCACCTCCCAGTCGGTCTTCTTCGAGCCGCGCGGGATCAGCACGTCGTCGTACGGGCCGACGACGGTGTTCGGCGACTTGTAGAAGAGGATCGGCTGCGCGGGCGGCTCGTGACCCGACTCCGCCGCGTGTGCCGCGTAGTTCTGGCCGATGCAGAGCAGTGCGGAGGGACGGGCCACCGGGGCTCCGATCCGCTGACCGGTGATGTCGATCTCCGGGAGCGCCGGCTCGGCGGGGGCCAGGTGCGGATTGTCGGCGAGCGCGGCGAGGAACGCGCCGTCGATGTCGTGGGTGATGCCGGACAGGTCGTGGTGACGGCCCTCGGGGCAGACGGCAACGGGGCGCTCATGGCCCGGCTCGCCGATGCGCATCAGTCGCATGACGGTGAACTCTCCTGAGAGGTATGAGGGTTGGGGAGGGGTAGGGCCGTTTGTCCCTGATCCACCGCACAGCGCTAGCGCAGACGGATGAGGGCGTCGACGGTGACCGCGTGGACCGGGGGGCGTCCGGCGAGCAGCCGCAGCACCTCGTTGACGGCGCTCATTCCGAGCCGCTGCCGGCACTCGACGCTGCCCGCTGCCTGGTGCGGAGTGAGCAGCACATTCGGCAGGGAGCGGAAGGGGTGGCCTGCGGGCAGCGGCTCGGCGTCGAAGACATCGATCGCCGCATCCAGCCGGCCCGATGCCAGCTCGGCGATGAGCGCGTCCTCGTCGACCAGCCACGACCTGGCGGTGTTCACCAGGCCCGCCCCGTCCGGCATCAGCGCCAGCTGTTCGGCGCCGATCATCCTGCGGGTCTCCTCGGTGACCGGCGCGTGCACGGCCACGATCCTGCTGCGCGACAGCAGAGTCCGAAGCGGTACGGACTTCACGCCGAGCGCCTCGGCGTCCGCATCGGAGAGGTACGGGTCGGCGACGCTGACCCGCGCCCCCATCGCCCGCAGCAGGGCGATGTAGGCACGTCCGGTGCGGGAGGCGCCGATCACGCCGATGTCGCTGCCATGGATCTCGTGGCGGGGCGGGGCCTCGCTCGCCGCCGCCCACTCCAGCCCGCCGCGCAGCGCGTGGTCGAAGCGCTGGATGCGGTGGAGCAGCGAGAGTGTGAACGCGAGAGCCACCTCGGCGACCGGGCGGGCCATCTCGTCACCCGCCTGGGTGACCAGGATGCCCCGCCGGAACACCTCCTCGGTGACATAGGGCGCGACCGCCGAACCCGTGTGCGCCACCAGTTCCAACCGGTCGGCCGATGCGAGGAGTTCGGCGTCCACCTTGGGCGCCCGCCACGAGGTGATCAGCGCGCGGGCGCCGGGCAGCGCCGCGGCCACCGCCGCCCGGTCGGAGTGGTCGTCCAGGACCGTCAGCTCCGCCGCGCGCTCCAGCTCCCGCCACACCTCGGTGGTGAAGAACTGGGCCCGCAGGCCCGGCGGTACGGCGACGACCACCCGGGGGCGGTCGGCAGGATCAGGAGAGCCAGGCATCGAGGTGCTCCGCAACGAAGGCGTCATCGGTCAGCCAAGGGTAGGCCGCGGCCACCCGGCTGATCTCCTTCGCCTGCCCGGGGGAGAGCGTCTCGGCCGGGTCCAGACACCTGATGTTCGCCAACAGGCCCTGGCGGTGGAGCACTTCGTGCACCCCGGCGATGCAGCCGCGGAACGCGCCGCGCACATCGAAGACCGCGCTGTTGGCATCGGTCAGCTCGGAGCGACGCGCCAGACAGCGCACCATCGCCTCGTGGTCCCCGCCGCGCGCCTTGCGGACGTCGTCGAGGAGCGTCACTGCGGAGCTCGTCCACACGGCCCACTGGCCGAGGAGGCCGCCCGCGAACCAGCGCGGTGTGCCGCCCGCCGTCTCGTACGGGGTGAGCAGATCACCGATGATGTCGTCGTCGTTGCCCGTGTACAGCGCCACCTCGTCGGCGCGGTCCGCGGCGGCCACCGCCCGTACGACATCGGCGGTGCGGTACCGGTCGAACGGGGCGATCTTCACCGCGACCGTGGCGACGACGCGGGCGGCAACCCCTTCACGACACACGGGCAGTACGAGCACGATCTCCTCTTCGACGGCAATTCCGGACTGATGGACATAGCCAACTCCGGTGCACAGTGGGGGATTTCCGCGAAGCGGATCACCGTACGCAGACATGTCTGCTCCTGGTTCACCGCCAACACCAAGATCACCGATCTGACCCTCGAGGACATCACGGTGATCGCGCGCCCCACCTTCGACCAGGCCGGCACCCTCACCGTCAACGCCGACGGAGCCCAGGTGCGCGGCTGCAGCGCCAAGACCTTCGCCGTCGCCCAGCGCTCCGCCCGCTCCACCCGGCCGACCACCATCAGCGACTGCTCCTTCGAGCCGCCCGCGGGAGCCGTCCTCGTCCAGAATCCGGTCACCGCTCCCGTCCACTTCGTACGCTGCACCTTCAGGGGCGTCGACGGCGCGATCCTGCGCGGTGCGGGGCCCGTCCACTTCACCGACTGCACCGTCACCGGCGCCGAGAACGCGGCCCCGCTCTCGGTCGGATCGGCGGATCTGCGGATCGACGGCGGTAGTTACGACAACACCGGCATCGAACTCAGCGCCGTCCGCGACCAGCGGATCACCGTCACCGGCGGCACCCGCCTCACCGGCAGCAACAGGGCCAGGGTGCTTCTCGGCCGCGCAGCCGGCCCCGGGAAGGTGACATGGGACATCAACGCGCTCAGCAGCGCCGCCTCGGGACCGGACACCGCCCATGTGCGCATCGCCGACGGCACGAACCACTACGCGGCGACCGGCAGCCGCTTCACCGGCGGCAGGCTCCACCTCGCCCCGCACGCACTCGATTCGGCCCTGCACACCGCGTGCGTGGAGGACGGTACGAAGCGCAGCGCGATGCCCGTGAACAGCGACTCGGCGCGCACGGACGGGAACCTGACGCTGTGACCGCCGTCATCAGGACCGCGACGGCGGCCGACGGCCCGGCCCTGGCCGCTCTGTGGCAGCGGTGCTTCGAGGCCCCGCAGATCGCCGCCCTCCATGCCCTCGACCCGGACCGCCACCGCCATACGTTCGTCGCGCAGAACGGTCCGGGGGGCGGGATCGACGCGGTCGTCGTCTACGTACCCAGGCTGATCCGCGACGCGCACGGCACCCCGCAGCGGGTCGGCGGCATCGGCGGCGTCGCCACCCGTCCCGAGGCCCGGGGCCAGGGGCTGGTACGGCGGCTGCTGGTGGAGGCGGAGCGCACCATGATGGCCGAACACTGAGCCTGGTCACTGCTGTTCACCGGGACGCCCGGGGTCTACCGGGGCTCGGGATGGCAGGAATTCGGCAGTGCGTACACCGAGGGGACGCTCGCGCCCCCGGCTGCCCCCGGGACGTTCCGGGTCCGCGAGGCCACTGCGGAGGACGCCGTGGAGGTGGCCGCCCTGCACCATGCGTACAACGCGAACAGGCCGCTCAGCTCGTTGCGGGCTCCGGAGGACTGGGCGGTGCGCGTGCCCGCCTGGTACGGCCCTGCCGACCGGTCGCTCGTGGCTCAGGATCCCGGGTCGGGGGCGCTCGTCGGCTGGATGGTGGCCCAGCACGAGGGGGAGTGCGTGGAGGTACGCGAGTTCGCGGGCGCACCCGAGTGCCTGGGCGAGCTGTTCGCCGCCGTCGGTGAACGTGGCCGGGCCGCGGGGCTGAGCCGGGCCCGGGTCCGGATTCCCGAAGGCCCCGGGGTCCGGGCGGCACTGCCGGCCCTGCTGGCGGACCCCCGGCCGGTGGCCGAACACGTGGGCATGGCGCGCCCGCTGCACGCCACCGCCGACTCGGTCCGGGCCACGGTCACGGCGCCCGGCGCGGTCCACTGGTACGGCGACTGCTTCTGACCGGTACGGCACCTGCCTGTACGAGGCCGGGCGCGGTCAGTGACAGGGAGTGAGCAGACAGCGCCCCACCAGCCCCGCCTCCGCATCCATCCGCTTTCTGAACTCCTCGGCGAGCAGCGGGACATCACGCAATCGCCACAGCACCAGGGCCGCGGACCAGGCCGCCTCACGGGCCCGTTCCAGATTCCACGAGCCGAGCAGATGGGTGAGCGGGTCCGCGAGTTCCAGCAGATCGGGGCCGGGCATCAGATCCTCGCGGATCCGTTCCTCCAGCGTCACGAGGAGGTCGCCCACACGGTCGAAATCCTCTTCGAGGCCGGGCGGGGCGCAGCCGAGCGTGTGGCAGGTGTCCACGACGGCGAGCGGCAGATCGTGGCCGATGTGCGCCTTGATGCCGGCCAGGGCGAACTGCAGCGGTTGTACGCCGGGATGGCGCCGGTACTGGAACAGCGGACGCCAGCAGTCGGGCGTCCGGTGCCCCGCCGTGGCAGCCGGAAACCCCCGCTTCGGTACTACGCCTTGTCCGTCGGTGCCGGTTCGTCGTACGCCGACGTCCCGGAGTCCAGCAGGGGCTCCTGGGTCTTGAGGTGCGCCGGGGCGAAGGCACGGAGTACGTGGTAGCCGGTGATCACCACGATCGTGCCCAGGGCGATGCCGCTCAGCTCGAAGTTGTCGGTGATCTTCAGACTGACCCCGCCGACGCCGATGATGATGCCCGCGGCGGCCGGGACCAGGTTCAGCGGATTGCGCAGATCGACCTTGCCGTGCAGCCAGATCTGGGCACCGAGGAGGCCGATCATGCCGTACAGGATGACGGTGATGCCGCCGAGCACACCGCCGGGGATGGCGGCGACGACCGCACCGAACTTGGGGCAGAGGCCGAAGAGCAGAGCGAAGCAGGCGGCTGCCCAGTACGCGGCGGTGGAGTAGACGCGGGTCGCGGCCATGACGCCGATGTTCTCCGAGTACGTGGTGTTCGGCGGGCCGCCCACCGCGGTCGACAGCATCGACGCGGCGCCGTCGGCGGCGATCGCGGTGCCCAGCTTGTCGTCCAGCGAGGCGCCGGTCATCTCGCCGACGGCCTTCACATGGCCGGCGTTCTCGGCGATCAGCGCGATGACCACCGGCAGGGCGACCAGGATCGCCGACCACTCGAAGCTCGGCGCGTGGAAGGACGGGAGACCGATCCAGTCGGCCTTGGAGACACCCGACAGATCGAGCCGCCAGTGGTCGACGGCCTCGGCGCCGCCCGCCGGGGAGTGGATCTTGCCGAAGATCCGGTCGAGGACCCAGGACAGCGCGTATCCGAAGACCAGGCCCAGGAAGATCGCGATACGCGAGAAGAATCCGCGCAGGCACACTACGGCCAATCCGGTGAACAGCATCACCAGCAGTGCCGTCCACTGGTCCTGCGGCCAGTACGTCGACGCGGTCACCGGAGCCAGGTTGAAGCCGATCAGCATGACGACGGCGCCGGTGACCACCGGCGGCATCGCCGCATGGATGATCCGCGCGCCGAACCGCTGCACCGCGAGGCCGGCGAGGAAGAGCACCACACCGACGACGAAGACCGCACCGGTGACCACCGCGCTGCTGCCGCCGCTCGCCCGGATCGTCGCGGCGACCCCGACGAAGGAGAGCGAACAGCCGAGGTAGCTGGGCACCTGGCCGCGCGTGGCCAGCAGGAAGATGGCCGTCGCGACACCCGACATCATGATCGCCAGGTTCGGGTCCAGGCCCATGAGTACCGGGGCGACGAACGACGCACCGAACATCGCGACCACGTGCTGGGCGCCGAGTCCGAACGTACGGGGCCAGGAGAGCCGTTCGTCCGGCCGGACCACGGCCCCCGGTGCGGGGGTCTTCCCGTCGCCGTGCAAGGTCCAGCGCACGCCGAGGCCCATGGTCGCTCCCTGTGTGTAGGTGCGGAGTCCAGTGCCTCGCCCGGCATGGCGCAAACCGCAGAAATGATCAGCGCCATGGTAATGCCGGATCGCGCGGTGCTCGCGGCCGGGCTGTGGGCGCAAGCACTCCACCACGGATCCCATGCATGAATCGTGCGCGAAGCATTGTCACTCCGAACAGGCGACCCTACGCTCGCACGGTCTTGGTCATGAACATGGTTCACGTACATGACTGGTGGGAGTGTTGTTCGATGAGTGGAAGACCACATCGGCGTCTGGGCGCCCTCCTCGCCGCCATCGGCAGGCAGGTCGGCGTGGACCTCTGGGTGTACGAAGGGCCGCAGGGGCAGAGCCTGTTCAAGGCGGTCGACCATCTGCTGCCCGCCGCGACCGGCGCCGCCCCCTGGCCCCACCCGGAGTTGGAGTTCTACCGGTACGCGGCCAGTGACATCGTGCACGCGGCCGCCGACTCCGCTGACGCGAAGGCCGAGGCAGCCGTCGGGTAATTGGAGACTCCGCCCGGCGGTGACCTGCGGGCACTGCGGCCCGCCGCGGAACGGCTCGACTCGATCGCCGGCTGAACCGTCCGCCGCGCCCCGCAACAGCCGCCGGCTAGGGGCGCGGCTCGGCCGCCGCCGCGCTCGGAGCGGCGGAGTCCGAGGACGACACGGCCCTGCGGTCGCCCGCCCGCAGCACCCCGGCGCCCAGCACCAGGCCGAACGCCAGCACCGTCACCAGGCCGAACGACACGACCAGCGAGGTCGCCTCGGCCAGCGAGCCGATCGCGGACGGGGCGATGAGCCCGGAGGTGTACGTGATGGTGGCGACGCCCGCGATGGCCTGACTCGGGTTCGGGCCACTGCGTCCGGCCGCCGCGAAGGCGAGCGGGACGACCACGGCGACACCGAGGCCGAGGAGACCGAAACCGCACATCGCCAGTACCGCGTTCGGTGACGCGACCACGAGCAGTCCGCCGACCGTCGCGAGGACGCCGCCGACCCGTACGGTCCGGACCGCCCCGAAGCGGTCGACGACCTTGTCACCGACGATCCGGGCGACCGCCATCGTCAGCGCGAACGCCGTCGTGGACGCCGCGGCGAGCCCGGCGGAGGTGTCCATGATGTCCCGGAGGTAGACCGCCGACCAGTCCAGACTGGCGCCCTCCGCGAACACCGCGCAGAAGCCCACCGCACCGATGATCAGCGCCGACTTCGGCGGCAGCGTGAAGCGCGGCGGCGGCTCCTCGTCCGGCTCGCTGCGCAGATCCAGTACGCCCTGACAGGCGATCAGCCCGAGTGCCGTGAGTACCAGAGCGGCGATCGTGTGGTGCAGCCGGGCGTCGGAGCCCAGATGCGCGGCCACCGTGCCCGCCGCCGAACCGGCCAGGGCGCCCACGCTCCACATTCCATGCAGCCCGGACATGATCGACTTGTCGAGGCGGTTCTCCACCTCGACACCGAGGGCGTTCATCGCCACATCCGACATGCCGGCCGATGCCCCGTACACGAAGAGCGCGGCGCACAGCGTCAGCAGGTTGGGTGCCAGCGCGGGCAGGATCAGCGCCAGCGTCCACAGGGCGAGCAGTCCGCGCAGTGCGGTCCTGGCGCCGAAGCGATGACTGATCGCACCGGCCAGCGGCATGGCGAGGGAGGCGCCGATCGCCGGGAAGGCCAGGGCGAGGCCGAGCTGTCCGGCGCTGACCCCCGTGTGGTCCTGGATCCAGGGCACCCGGGTGGCGAAGCTGCCGGTCACCGCGCCGTGCACGGTGAAGACCGCGGCGACGGCGAACCTGGCCCGCCTCACCTGCTCCATGCCGAAGATCCCCTCTGTGGAATCCGTTGTCATAACGCCGTGCCCTCCCCTGGGAATCCTCTGTCACCGGCGCCCCCGGCGCCCGTCTCCACGGTGCGGGCCGTAAACTATCAGGAACCCTGCCTGATAAATAGTCCATTCTTTCATCCCGTGCGGCAGTGATCTGGAAGGATCCCGGCATGCCCGCATCACCGAGCACCGCCCGGGCCATCAACGACCGGCTCGCCCTGCGACTGCTTCAGCAGGACGGCCCGCTGACGGCCACGCAGTTGAAGACTCTGACCGGTCTCTCCCGCCCCACCGTCGCCGACCTCGTCGAACGGCTGCAGGGGGCCGGTCTGATCCGGGTGGTCGGTGAGGCCGGCTCCGAGCGCCGCGGCCCCAACGCCCGGCTGTACGGGATCGCCGCCGACCGCGCCCACCTCGCCGCGCTCGACGTACGCACCGGCAGCGTCGCCGTGGTCGTCGCCGATCTCCTCGGCGCCACGCTCGCCGAGGCGACCCTGCCCATCGGCAGCGACACCGACACCGAGGCCGCCGCCGAACAGGCTGCCGCGCTGCTGGAACGCACCGCGAGGGAGGCGGGCGCCGCCCCGCTGCACAGCGTCGGCGTCGGTGCGCCCGGTCTGATCGACCCGGTCACCGGCGAACTGCGCGACACCACCGGGCTGCCCGCCTGGCACCGACGACTGGTGCGGGTGCTGCAGCAGCGGCTGCCCGCCACCGTGCTGGTCGAGAACGAGACCAATCTCGCCGCCGTCGCCGAGCAGCGCATCGGCGCGGCCCGCGACCGTGACACCTTCGTACTCTTCTGGCTCGGCCACGGCGTCGGCGCCGCCGTCATGCTGGACGGGAAGCTCCGCCGCGGCGCCTCGGGAGGCGCGGGCGAGATCGGCTTCCTGCCGGTGCCCGGGACGATCGGCACCCCGTCGGCCGTCAACTGCGACGGCGGGTTCCACTCGCTGGTGGGCTCCGCCCCGGTCTGCGAACTGGCCGCCGCCCACGGCATATACGTGCCCCCGGGCGCGGCCGAAGGGGACAAGGAGCCGGGCGCCGCATCCGCCGTACGGGCCGCGCTTGCGGGGGAGGGGGAGAGCGAGGCTTTCCTGGGCACCCTCGCCGAACGTCTCGCGCTCGGCGCCGCCGCCATCGCCTCCGTCCTCGACCCGGGCTGTGTGCTGCTCGCGGGCGAGGTCGGTCATGCGGGCGGTGACGCGCTCGCGGCACGGGTCGAGGAGCGGCTGGCCATGATGTCCCCGCTTCGCACCGAGGTCAGGGCCGGCTCGGCGGCGCCGCGGTGCTCCGCGGCGCGCTGCTCGCCGCCCGGGAGGCGGCTCAGGACGAGCTGTTCACTCCGGCCGGCTGAACCGCTCGGCGAGAAATTCCTCGAACGTCGCCTTCCCCACGGCCCGTTCGGCGCTCAGATGGTCTCCGCGCCGGTATCCGGCGTACGCCCTGCCCACCGGCCGTACGGGCAGGAGGGGCCGCTTCCGTCCGGTCGCCCGGAGATAGGCATGGGCCAGCTCGGTGAGTGGCCTGATCTCGGGTCCGCCCATGTCGGGCACCCGGCCCGCCGGTCCGGAGGCGGCCAATTCGGCCAGCCGGTCCGCGACTTCACCGGAATCGACCGGCTGCATCCGTACACCGGCCGGCAGCGGCATCACCGGCAGCCGGGCCGTTCCGGCCAGGACATGCAGGACCAGATCGTGGAACTGGGTGGACCGCAGGATCGTCCAGCCGGTCCCCGACTCCGAGCGTGGAGCCCGGCTCGTACTGTCCCTTGGCGGCGTTCCAGCCGTAGTCGCCCGCGAGCTCCCAGATCATCGTGCCGCCGATGCCCTTGTCGACCACGTAGTCCGCCTTCGCGGCCACCGACTGCTCGTCCTCGGTGGAGAGGAAGACCTTCTTGTCCGCGTTGCACAGCCGGATGAAGGCGACGGGTCGAGTCGGCGAAGGTGTCGATGCCGGCCTGGTTGACCGAACCGTCGGCGTTGGACGCCATCGAGCAGAAGCCGCCGGAGTCCACCCGCTCGCCGCTGTCGTCGAAGCAGCCGCCGGTCTCGGCCCAGCCGCCCACCGACACCATGGTCTTCACGTTCGGGTACTTCTTCTTGAACTTGTTGAGCAGGTTGAAATGGCCCTTGTAGGGGAGGTCCGGGTCCATCTCCGCGCCCGCGACACCCGGCCAGGTCATGCCGGTCGAGGCGTTGTCCGGGCCGTCGGCGCCCACGGAGATCTTGTTGTTGCCGTCGACGTGGGCGAACGCGTAATCGCACACCGCGGGATCGCTCCTCGGAGGTGACGCAGAGATTGAAGAGGACTAGATCATCGCGTCAATAGGTCTGGACCTTCAAGGCTCGACTGTCCCGTTGCGGACCCCGTTCGGGGGTCTTTTCGGGGGGCTTTGTGAGCCACTCCACAGGTACTCACCCGTATGGCCCATGAGCAGGCGTGGCACACTGATCGTGTACCAGCAGCAGCGCACTCCGGGGTCGGTGCAATTCCGAACCGGCGGTTATAGTCCGCGACCCGTCCGCATCCAGCGGCCGGTTGACCAGGTGAGATTCCTGGACCGACGGTTAAAGTCCGGATGGGAGGCAGTGCGCGGCGGGCCGTTTCACGGGTACGCCGCCGTCGGCGGATGGTCTTCGGGCAACCGATCCATCCGTGTATTCGGCATTCGGCGTCCCCTTGTCGCGTTCCCGCTTCATCTGTCGTTGTCGACAGGCCCCGGAGTCCGTGCCCGAAGAGGCAGGAGGACCCGGTGGACACCGCAGCCGACATCACCGCCATGCGCCGAGCGATCACGCTCGCAGCGCGCGGTCTCGGCTCCACCAGCCCCAACCCGGTCGTCGGCTGCGTCATCCTCGACGCCGCAGGCCGGCAGGCCGGTGAAGGATTCCACCAGCGTGCCGGTGGGCCGCACGCCGAGATCCACGCCCTGCGCGCCGCAGGCGACAGGGCCCGGGGCGGCACCGCCTACGTCACTCTCGAACCCTGTAACCACACCGGCCGCACCGGCCCCTGCGCCCAGGCGCTCATCGAGGCCGGTGTCGCCCGCGTCGTCTACGCCGTCGGCGACCCGAACCCGCAGGCCACCGGCGGTGCGGACACCCTGCGCGCGGCCGGGGTCAAGGCCGAGCAGGGGCTCCTCGCGGACGAGGCCGAGGCGGGCAACGCCGCCTGGCTGACCTCGGTGCGCCTGGGCCGCCCGTACATCCTGTGGAAGTACGCGGCGTCCCTCGACGGCCGGATTGCGGCCGCCGACGCCACCAGCCGCTGGATCACCTCTCCCGAGTCCCGCGCCGACGTCCACCGGCTGCGTGCCGAGGCCGACGCCGTCGTGGTCGGCTCCGGCACCGCCCGTGCCGACGACCCGCAGCTCGGTGTACGGGGCATCGAAGGCGCCGTGCAGCCCTTGAGGGTGGTGGTCGACACCGGTGCCACCGCCGTGCGCCCCGGCGCCCGCGTCCTCGACGACACCGCGCCCACCCTGATCGCCGTCGCCGACAACGCCGACACCCGCCATCTCCCCGAAGAGAACGTCCTGCGGCTGCCGCGCGCCGCCACCGGCCCCGGCCTGGACGTCCCCGCCCTGCTCGCAGCCCTGTACGGGCGGGGCATCCGCTCCGTACTCCTCGAAGGCGGCCCGACCTTGGCCGGGGCCTTCGTCGCGGCGGGAACGGTCGACAAGGTCGTCGGCTATCTCGCCCCCGTGCTCCTCGGCGCCGGCCCCGCGGCCCTCGCCGACGCCGGAATCTCCACCATCGCCGATGCGTTGCGCCTCGATGTGACCGAGACCGTCCGTATCGGCCCCGATCTGCGCATCACCGCCGTCCCCGGACCTGCCCGGAAGGGAAACTGAGTGTTCACCGGAATTGTCGAAGAACTGGGTGAAGTCACTGCTGTCGAGAAGCTCGGCGACGCCTCCCGCTTCCGCCTGCGGGGTCCCGTCGTCACCGAAGGCGCCAAGCACGGCGACTCCATCGCCGTCAACGGCGTCTGCCTCACCGTCGTCGACTTCGGCGAGCACGAGTTCACCGCCGATGTGATGGCCGAGACCCTGAACCGGTCCAGCCTCGGCGCCCTGGAGGTCGGCTCCCGGGTCAACCTGGAGCGCCCCATGGCGGTCGGCGGCAGGCTCGGCGGCCACATCGTCCAGGGCCATGTCGACGGCACCGGCCGCATCGTCGAGCGCAAGATCTCCGAGAACTGGGAGATCGTGAAGATCTCCCTCCCGGCGGAGCTGACCCGGTACGTGGTGGAGAAGGGGTCGATCACCGTCGACGGCGTGAGCCTGACCGTCGTCGACGCCGGACCCGACTACTTCACCATCAGCCTCATCCCCACCACCCTCGCCCTGACCACGCTCGGCATCAAGGAGCCCGGCGACCCGGTCAACCTCGAGGTGGACGTCATCGCGAAGTACGTCGAGCGGCTGCTCGGCAACACCGCGCAGGAACCCGAGGAGCCGGCGAAGTGACCGCGCTGAACTGGCTGAACTCGGAGGCGTTCACCGCCTTCGGACAGCACATCATCTGGTCCGACATGATCGGCAACACGGTCGGTCTGATCGCGCTGACCCTGGGCTGGCTCCGCTCGATCTGGACCTGGCCCGCCCAGCTCCTGTCCGGAGTCGTCCTGGTCGCCGCCAATGTCTCCGTGCACCAGGCGGGCAGCGTCGGCAAGCAGCTCGTGGTCATCGCCGTGGCCGTCTGGGGCTGGCAGCAGTGGACCCGGGGCAAGCGGCAGGCCCAGGACGGCTCCCTCGCCGTACGGTTCGCCACCTGGCGCGAGCGCGGCTACCTGCTGGGCGGCGCCGCACTCGGCACCCTCGCGGTCGGCGGCCTGTTCACCGCGTTTCCCTCGCTCTCCTGGAGCCCGTGGGCGGACGCGTACATATTCGCCGGCACGCTCGTCGCGATGCTCGCCCAGGCCCGCGGCATGGTCGAGTTCTGGTTCGCCTGGCTCCTCGTCGACCTGGTCGGGGTACCGCTGAACTTCCACAGCGGTCTCGCCTTCTCCGGTCTCATCTATGTCGTGTACGGCGCCCTCGTGCTGTGGGGCATGCGCGACTGGTGGCTGCGTTCGCGTACACCCGCTCTGGAAGGAGCCACGGCATGACTGCCCAGCCCACCTGGTTGCACCGGGAACACGAAAGCGCCGTCGAGGACCTGAGCCTCGACCCCGTCGAGCAGGCGATCCGCGACATCGCCGCCGGACGGCCCGTCGTGGTCGTCGACGACGAGGACCGGGAGAACGAGGGCGACCTCGTCATCGCGGCCGAGATGGCCACCCCCGAGATCGTCGCGTTCATGATGAGTGAATGCCGCGGTCTCATCTGCGCGCCCATGGAGAACGACGAGCTGGAACGGCTCGAACTGCCGCAGATGGTCGACCACAACACCGAGTCGATGCGCACGGCCTTCACCGTCTCCGTCGACGCGTCAGCGGCGCACGGCGTGACCACCGGCATCTGTGCCGCGGACCGGGCCACCACGCTCCGGATGCTGGCGGGCGGCGAGGCAGGCCCTGGCGACTTCGTACGGCCCGGCCACATCTTCCCGCTCCGCGCCCGCTCCGGCGGGGTGCTGGTCCGCAACGGCCACACCGAGGCCGCTGTCGACCTCGCCCGGCTCGCCGGGCTGCGGCCCGCCGGAGCGATCGTCGAGATCGCCGGTGAGGACGGCGTGATGCTGCGGCTGCCCCAGCTGGTCCCGTTCGCCCGCAAGCACGGCCTCACGATCATCTCCATCGAGGACCTGATCGCCTACCGCCGCACCTCGGAGCCGACCGTCCGCCGCGAGGCCGAGGTACGGCTGCCGACGAGCTTCGGCGCGTTCACCGCGTACGGCTACCGCTCCACGACCGACGGTGTCGAGCACGTCGCGCTCGTCCACGGCGACATCGGGGACGGCGACGACGTCCTGGCGCGGATCCACTCCGAATGCCTGACCGGCGACATCTTCCAGTCGCAGCGCTGCGACTGCGGGCCCCAGCTGCATGCCTCCATGCGCCGGATCACCGAGGAGGGCCGCGGCGTCGTCATCTATCTGCGCGGCCACGAGGGCCGGGGCATCGGCCTGCTGTCCAAGCTGCGCGCCTACGAACTCCAGGAGCGCGGCATCGACACCCTCGACGCCAACCTCGAGCTCGGCCTGCCCGCCGACGCCCGGGACTACGCGGCGGGCGCCCAGATCCTCAAGGACCTCGGCGTCCACAGCCTCAGGCTGATGACCAACAACCCCGACAAGACGGCCGCGGTCCTGCGGCACGGTCTGGCCGTCACCGGCCGCGAGCCGATGCCCGTCCAGGCCGGCGAACACAATCTGCGCTACCTGCGCACCAAGCGCGACCGCATGGGGCATGACCTGCCCTGGCTCGACGCCACCACGGCGTCGACCTGCGGCAACCAGTGACGATCGATCACGGAAACGAGCGGTAGGAGAGACATGAGCGGCAAGGGTGCACCCGAACTGTCCGTACGCAACTGCGGTGACCTGCGTGTGGCGGTCGTCGCCGCCCAGTGGCACGAGAAGGTCATGGACGGACTCGTCGACGGCGCGCTGCGCGCCCTGCACGAGCTGGGCATCGACGAGCCGACCCTGCTCCGGGTGCCCGGCAGCTTCGAGCTCCCGGTGGTCGCCAAGGTCCTCGCCGGTCGCGGTTACGACGCGATCGTCGCCCTCGGCGTGATCATCCGCGGCGGCACGCCGCACTTCGAGTACGTGTCCCACGGCGTCACCAACGGCCTGACCCAGGTCGCCGTCGACACCGGAGTCCCGGTCGGCTTCGGCGTACTCACCTGCGACACCGAGGAGCAGGCGCTCGACCGGGCCGGACTGGAAGGCTCCGACGAGGACAAGGGGCACGAAGCGGTCACCGCGGCCGTCGCCACCGCCGCCACGCTGCGCACGGTCAGCGAGCCCTGGCGCTGAGTGGGGGGTGTGGACCCCGTACTCTAAGGACCATCATGGCGAACAAAACCTTCGAAGAGCTCTTCGCCGAGCTGCAGCTCAAGGCCGCCAACGGCGACCCCTCCACCTCCCGTACCGCCGAGCTGGTGGACAAGGGTGTCCATGCCATCGGCAAGAAGGTCGTCGAGGAGGCCGCCGAAGTCTGGATGGCCGCCGAGCACGAGAGCAAGGACGCCGCCGCCGAGGAGATCTCCCAGCTGCTGTACCACGTCCAGGTGATGATGGTCGCCCGCGGGATCTCCCTCGACGACGTCTACGCTCACCTCTGAGCACGAGCTGAGCACCACGTAGCACTCCGTACATCCACACATCCGTACAAGACTCCCTCCTCGCAAAGGAAACCTGGCCTCATGCTGCGCATCGCCGTCCCCAACAAGGGTTCACTCTCCGGGCCTGCGATGGCGATGCTCCATGAGGCCGGCTACCAGCAGCGCAAGGAGTCCAAGGAGCTCGTCCTCGTCGACCCCGAGAACGAGGTCGAGTTCTTCTACCTGCGGCCGCGCGACATCGCGATCTACGTCAGCTCCGGCCGCCTCGACATCGGCATCACCGGCCGCGACCTGCTGCTGGACTCCGGCGCCGACTCCGAGGAGATCCTCCAGCTCGGCTTCGCCCGCTCCACCTTCCGCTACGCCACCAAGCCGGGCACGGCCCAGGGCCCGCAGGACTTCGACGGCAAGACGATCGCCACCTCCTACGAGGGCATCGTCGCCAAGCACCTCGCCGATGTCGGCGTCAACGCCTCCGTCGTCCACCTCGACGGCGCGGTCGAGACCGCCATCGAACTCGGTGTCGCCCAGGTCATCGCCGATGTCGTGGAGACCGGCACCAGCCTGCGCAACGCCGGACTCGAAGTCATCGGCGAGCCGATCATGAAGTCGGAGGCCGTCGTCATCCGCCGCACCGGCGCACCGGACGACGACCCCAAGGTGCAGCAGTTCCTCCGCCGCCTCCAGGGTGTCCTGGTCGCCCGCAGCTACGTGATGATGGACTACGACTGCCGCGTCGAGCACCTGGAGCGCGCGGTCGCCCTCACCCCGGGCCTGGAGTCGCCGACCATCTCCCCGCTGCACCACGAGGGCTGGGTCGCCGTCCGTTCCATGGTCGCCGCCCGGGAGGCTCAGCGGATCATGGACGATCTGTACGACCTCGGCGCCCGCGCCATCCTCACCACCGCCATCCACGCCTGCCGCCTCTGACGGCCGGGCGACCACCCGGAAGACAGAAGAACACCATGTCCGCCCCCGCGCCCCGGTCCGAACTCCCCACGCTCCCGGTCACGTTCCGGCCGACCCGAACCCGGGTGGTCCTGCTGACCGTGGGGGCGGGGATGTTCGTCGTCATCACCGTCATCGCCCTGACCCTGGAGCAGCTGAGCGCGGGGGAGCGATCCAGCTTCATCTTCACCGCGCTGCTGTTCTTCGGCGTGCTCGCGCTGCTCAGCCGCCCGAAGATCGTCGCGAACGAGGACGGGGTGACGGTGGTCAATCTCACCCGGACGCGCCGACTGTCCTGGGCGGAGATTCTCCGTGTCAACCTGCGCGTCGGCGACCCCTGGGTCTTTCTCGACCTGAGCGACGGGACGAGCATGCCGGCCCTCGGCATCCAGCCGGGAATCGCCAAGCAGCAGGCCATCCGCGACGCCCGTGCGCTCCGCGCCCTCGCCGAGAACCACGGCACCGGCACGGACAACGGCTGAGCCCCCTGCCCCGTACGGCCTCTTCTTGATTACTCTGGAGGACGGCGGCGCCCCGTGCGCCCCGCCCCGCACCAGAGGGTCCATGAGGCCTGCGGGGCTTTCCTGCGACCCAAGGAGTGACTCCTTCCAGCAATGGACGGATCGTCCGGTAGTACCTGCGCCGCCCCTTCCCAGGAGGCGGCGGCATGACCACCCCCCTGCTGCTTCTGAGCGCGGCATTCCTTCTCATCCTCGCCAACGGATTCTTCGTGGCAGCCGAGTTCGGCCTGGTCACGGTGGAGCGGCCGGACGCCGAGCGCGCCGCCGCCGAGGGCGACCGGCGGGCCCGCACCGTCGTCGAAGCCCTGCGTGAACTCTCCTTCCAGCTCTCCGGCACCCAGCTCGGCATCACCATCACCTCGCTGGTCGTCGGCATGCTCGCCGAACCGGCTCTCGCCCAGCTGCTGGACGGCCCCCTCACCGCGACCGGTCTGCCCGACGGCGCCGTACCCGGCATCAGCGTGGTGATCGGGATGATGGTGGCCTCCGCCGTCCAGATGGTGATCGGCGAACTCGTGCCCAAGAACTGGGCGGTCTCCCGGCCGCTCCAGGTCGCCCGGTTCGTCGCCGGCCCCCAGCACCGTTTCTCCGCCGCGTTCCGGCCCGTGATCAGCCTGCTGAACACCGTCGCCAACCGGCTGGTACGACTGCTGGGTGTCGAACCCACCGATGAGCTGGCCTCCGCCCGAACACCCGGGGAACTGGTCTCCCTGGCCCGGCACTCGGCCGAGGCCGGCACCCTCGAACAGGACACCGCGGATCTCTTCGTGCGGACCCTGTCGCTCGCAGGACTCACCGCACAGCACGTCATGACCCCACGGGTGAAGGTCAGCGCCCTGCAGTCCTCGGCGACCGCGCAGGACGTCCTCAACCTCACCCGCGCCACCGGCCTCTCCCGCTTCCCCGTCTACCGGGAGCGCATCGACGAGGTCGTCGGCATGATCCACCTCAAGGACGCGCTCGCCGTGCCCGCCCAGGACCGGCTGCGCACGCCGGCGGGCCGGATCGCCGTACCGCCGCTGCTGGTGCCGGAGACACTGCCCGTCGAACAGCTGCTCCAGCGGCTGCGCAACGAGCAGCCGATCGCCGTGGTCGTCGACGAGTACGGCGGCACCGCCGGGGTCGTCACCCTTGAGGACATCATCGAGGAACTCGTCGGCGAGGTCCGGGACGAGCACGACGCCGAAGGCGCCGACCGGCCCGAACTGGCCCCTGCCGCTCCCGAGGACGGCCGCCCGGCCTGGGACGCCGAAGGCAGCTGCCGGGTCCTGACCCTGCGCCGGATAGGGCTCGACGTACCCGACGGACCGTACGAGACCGTGGCCGGACTCGTCGCCGATCTGCTGGGCCGCATCCCTGCCCCCGGCGACCGGGCCGAACTGCCCGGCTGGCGGATCTCCGTCCGCCAGGTCGGCCACTACCGCGCCGAGAAGGTCCGCTTCGTACGCACGGCCGAGGTGACCGACCCCGTCACCGAGGCACCGGTGGCCCACGGCGTCCTGGAGGCCGTGCGATGAGCCTCGTCCAGCTGCTGTTCGCCACGCTCCTCGTGCTGGCGAACGGCTTCTTCGTCGGGGCCGAGTTCGCCCTCGTCTCCGTACGGCGCAGCCAGGTCGAACCCCTCGCGGCAGCAGGGTCGGGCCGGGCCCGCCAAGTGCTGTACGGCCTGGAGAACCTGCCCCAGATGATGGCTGCCGCCCAGTTCGGCATCACCGTCTGCTCGCTGACCCTCGGCGCCGTCGCCGAACCGACCGTCGCCCATCTGCTGGAGCCGGTCTTCCAGGCGGTCCACCTGCCCGAGGGCCTGATCCATCCGCTCGGCTATGTGCTGGCGCTCGTCTTCGTGGTCTTCCTCCATCTCGTCATCGGCGAAATGGTCCCGAAGAACCTCGCGATGGCGGCGCCGGAGAAGACCGCGCTCTGGCTCAGCCCCGGCCTCGTCGGCTTCGCCCGCGTCTGCCGTCCGGTCACCTCCGCGCTGGGCGCCTGCGCCCGGCTGGTGCTGCGGCTCTTCGGCGTCGAACCGAAGGACGAGGTGGAGGCCGTCTTCACCAGCGAGCAGCTCAACCGGCTCGTCGAGGACTCCGGCCAGGCCGGACTGCTGGAGCCGGAGGCGCAGGAGCGGCTGGAGGACGCACTGGAGCTGGGCAGCAGGCCCGTCACCGATGTGCTGCTCAGCAGGGCCTCCCTGGTGACGGTGGACCCCTCCGTCACCCCGCACCGGATCGAGGAGCTGACCGTACGGACCGGCTACTCGCGCTTTCCCGTGTGCGCGGAGGGCGGCGGCCCGTTCATGGGCTATCTGCACGTCAAGGACGTCCTGGACCTGGAGGACGGCGAGCGGGCCGTCCCGCAGCACGTGTGGCGCCCGATGGCGACCGTGAGGGCCGAGCTGCCCCTGGACGACGCTCTGACCGTGATGCGCCGCGCGGCGACGCATCTGGCGCAGGTCGCCGACGCATCGGGCCGGGTCCTCGGCCTGGTCGCCATGGAGGACGTCCTGGAGATGCTGGTCGGTGAGGTACGCGACCCGGCCCACCGGGTCGCGGTGCCGCGCCGGATGACGGACACGACGGCCGCCGGCACCGGCGAACTCACCGCGTCGGTCCATTAGGGTCGAGACCGCCGGACGGGCTGATCTCCGGCCCGTCCGGCCACCGAGGACAACGGTCACCGACCGGGCGACTGCGGCAGCCCGCCCTCACAACGGCGGCGGCTCCTGCGGCCCCCGGCCCACCGGCCCCCGGCCGGACAGCACCTCGCCGTACGCCTGCATCAGATCCGGCAGCCGCAGCGTGGCCAGATCGTCCCGGCTCGGCACGGCCGCGTAGCCGGAGAGCCGCAGATCGCGGTAGGCGCAGCTCTTCTCGTACAGGGTGCGCAGGAACCGCCCGTTGCCCAGCTCGTCGATCCAGCCCTGGTCGACGACATGACCGCTGATGGAGCGCAGCTCCTCCAGGGACTCCTCGTCCCACGCATCACCGTTCTCCGCGGCCAGCACCTCACCGATGGAGGTGAGCTCCAGTGGTCGGTAGCTCGGGAAGTCCACCCGGGTGGTGAAGCGTGAGGAGAGTCCCGGATTGGTGGCCAGCAGCCGGTCCATGCCTTCCGGATAGCCCGCGAGGATGACGACGAGATGGTCCCGGTTGTCCTCCGCGCGCTTGAGGAGGACCTGGAGGGCCTCGTCGCCGTACGCGTCACCCTTGCTGTAGCCGGTGTTGGAGAGGCTGTACGCCTCGTCGACGAAGAGCACCCCGCCGAGTGCCGAGTCGATCAGCTCATTGGCCTTGACGGCGGTCTGGCCGAGGAACTCGCCCACCAGATCCGCCCGCTGGGCCTCGACGAGATGGTCACCGCCGAGCAGACCGAGGGCGTAGAAGACCCGGCCGAGGATGCGGGCCACCGTGGTCTTGCCGGTGCCGGAGGGGCCCGAGAAGACGAAATGGCGTTTCGGCGGCTGCACGGGAAGCCCCTGGCCGGCCCGCAGCCGGGCCATGTTCAGCTGTGCGGACAACGCCTTGACCTGGCGTTTGACGGGCTCCAGGCCGACCATCCGCTCCAGCTCCGCCAGCGCCTCGGCAAGCAGCACCGGATCGCTGGGCCCGGCCGGGAAGGCGGCTGTCGGCTGGCCGGGCACCGCGGTCTTCCGCCGTGCCCCGTCGGGCGGCGGCACCCCGATGCCCACGATCCCCGGGGTCTCGCCGCCCGGCCGCAGCTCCCGGCCGTCCACCAGATCGGTGCCGAGCAGCGAATCCCCGTCCGGCTGCGCCTCCGCCACGGCGTCCGTGCCGAACCCGGCCAGCGACACGGCGGTGAGACCGGCGGCCTCGTCGGTGCCTTCGAGGCCGTCGTAGTCCGCAATCGCGGCGAGCCGCGCCGAGGTGTCCATGAACGCCGGGTCGATCCGGTGCACCGCCCGGTACAGCGGCAGGGCGGCCGCGCTGCGGCCGGTGCCCTCGTGTGCGCGGGCCAGCCAGTAGCGCAGTTCCTTGCGCTGCGGCTGTTCGCTGCGGCAGCGCATCAGCGCGGCGGAGAGCAGCGGCTCGGCCTGCCCGTACATTTCCAGCCGCACTCGCGCCATCCCGCCGAACAGCCCCGCCTCGATACCGAGCATCGGATCGTCGACCAGCTGCTCGGTGTTGCGTACGAGCTGCTCCCAGTCCTTGACCAGATAGGAGCGGCAGGCGTGCAGGAAGCGCACCTGCGGGTCCGCGTCCACCGGCGGCAGGCCGGCCAGCGCACGGTCCAGCTCGGGAACATGGCGCCCGTCCAGCCAGTGCGAGGCGTGCGCGAGGAGCAGATCGCGCGGACTCTCCAGCACCGGTTGAACCCACCAGCCCAGCCAGTACCAGGAGTTGAGCGTGCGCCGATGGCGGGTGCGCTGTTCGCCGAAGCGTTCGCGATGGCGGTACATGCGCAGCAGCGCCGTCGTGGTGTCGGCCCGCAGCGCATGGAGGCCGAGCCAGCCGTCCGCCATACCGGGATCGATCCGTACCGCAGCCCTGAACTCCTCTTCGGCCTGCGGGTAGGCGCCCATGGTGTAGGCGTCCACGCCGCGCAGCCAGGCGAGGTCGGCCGGGGCCTGTGCGCCCTGCGTGCCGATGTCCATCTGGTCCCCCACAAACCGTGCTCCCAGGATGTCCCGCCGCACGACCTGCCCGCCGAGGCGCGCTGAATCACTGTGCCAGGGACGGGAATTGACCGCACCGAGAGGCATCGTACCTGCGCAGGGAGTGTGCGACTAAGAGCGCCGCAGGCGGAAGGGAGACCGTGACCGAGGGTGAGCGGAATCCGCCGAACCGGCGTGGGAAAGAGGGTGCGAGCACAGAACGAAGCCCCCGATCACGGGGGAACAACCGGGGGCTTCGTGTCTGTGAGGGCTCCGAAAAGCCGCACATTGAGAACGTAAGACCTGTACCGCCCTCGGGTCAAGCAGAGTTGAGGTACTTCCAGGCCGATTTCTCACCACTCAGTACGGCGACGCAATCTGATCACGTTCTGTGACGGAATGGTTCACTCCTGCTGCTGCGTCAGGCCCCTCCAGCCACTCGTACCCCATGGGCAACTGCCGTACCAGAGCATCGGCGTGGGAGCGCGAGGGATCGGCCGAGAAATGTTCCGCCTCGGCCGCCGTCCACCCGTCCCAGAAGGCCGAAAGAGCCGGTCCGTCCCGACGGCGGCCCCGCTCCCAGGACTCCGTGGCAGCGAGATCCATCCACAACAGCCGCGCCAGATGGGGCCGCAGCGCCCGGCGGCCCGCCCCGACCCCCTCGATCAGGACGACCGGTGCGGGCTCCAGGCTGCGCGGCGCCGCGAGCGTCCGCGCGGTCCAGTCGTACGGCGCATAGCGCGCGCACTCACCGCGCGACAGAGGCCCGATCACCTGCTCCCGCAGCCGGTCCGCCCAGGAGAAGAAGGACTCATGGGTGGCCAGGTCGTCCAGATGCAGTACGGGGGCGTCGTCGAGCAGGGCCGCGAGGCGGGATGCGAAGGTGCTCTTCCCCGATCCCGCATGGCCGTCGACGGCGATCAGCCGCACCGGTCCGCAGGACGGCGCCAGGGTGCGCAGCCGCGCGGCGAGGAGCGAGAGGTCGTTCATGCGCCCAAGCCTACGAGCCGATCCGAAGCAATCGCAGGTCACGCCAGTGGACCAGACCAATATTGGTTTATTGGCGCACGCCGAATCGCTGGCCGAATCCGGCCACTACCCGCAATAGTTGGCCCACTGTCGTGCACTTGCAGCCCCATTCCGCTTACGACCGGGGGTCTCGCCCATGAACAGACCGACCTCGCGCAGAACCATGCTGACTGCCGCGCTCGCGGCAGCGGCCGCCGGCACGGTGTCGTCCGCCGGCTCCGCAACCGCCGCCGTGCCCGCCGCCCCGCTCCCCGCCCCGCTCCCCGCCCCGCTCCCCGCCCCCTCGCCGGCCGCTTCTCTCGTGGACAACCACTCCTGGCACACGTACACCGACTGGCGCAGCGGTTGCGGCGCCGGGACACGCGCCGTCGCGGGGCGTCGGCCCGGTCTGGTGATCGGCCACGCCGTGGGGGTCACCGACTACACCGATCCGCACACCGGTCGGACCGCCGACTGGGAGTACGCGACCTGGACCTCGCCGGTCCACCGGTCCGCCGTCCCTGCGACCGAGGTGATCGCCTCGTGGAACGCCGACACCCCGGCGGGCACCTGGATCCAGATCGAGCTGCAGGGCCGCTACTCGGATGCCACCTCGACACCCTGGTACGTGATGGGCCGCTGGGCCGCGGGCGACGCCGACATCCGCAGGACGTCCGTCGACGACCAGACCGACGGCAAGAGCTCCATCTGGACGGACACCTTCTCGGTGGATGACGCGGCGAGCGGGCTGCGGCTGGTCTCCTACCGGCTGCGGCTCACGCTTCACCGCCCCCCGGGCAGCCGCCTCACGCCCACTGTCCGGCGGCTCGGCGCGATGGCTTCCGACGTCCCGGACCGCTTCACCGTGCCCGCCAGCGCCCCCGGCCTCGCCCGGGAGCTGCCGGTGCCGCGCTACTCGCAGAATGTGCACGCGGGCCAGTACCCGGAGTACGACAACGGCGGCGAGGCCTGGTGCAGCCCCACCTCCTCGCAGATGATCATCGAGTACTGGGGGCGCAGGCCCACCGCCGAGGAGCTTGCCTGGGTCAAGCCCGGTCTGGCCGACCCGCAGGTCTGCCATGCCGCCCGGTTCACGTACGACTACCAGTACGAGGGCTGCGGCAACTGGCCGTTCAACGCCGCGTACGCCGCGACGTACGACGACATGAGCGCGGCAGTGACCCGGCTCGGCTCGCTGACGGACCTGGAGAAGCTGATCCGGGCGGGAATCCCGGTCATAACGTCGCAGTCCTTCCTCAAGGGGGAGCTGACCGGCGCCGGGTACGGGACCTCCGGCCACCTGATGACCGTGATCGGGTTCACCGCGGACGGCGACGTGATCGCGAACGACCCGGCCTCGCCGAGCAACGAGGCCGTGCGGCGGGTCTACAAGCGCCAGGAGTGGGAGACGATCTGGCTCCGCACCAAGCGCTACGACGCGAACGGCAAGGTCAGAAGCGGTACGGGCGGTGTCTGCTACATCTACTGGCCCGCTCACCCGGCACCGAGTCAGCGCCGGGTTCTGAAGTCACTGGGCCTGTTGTGAGCATGTGCGCAGCCACGGCCGCCTCGACCACCTGACGGCAGCGTTCCTGGCCGTCCTGGGTGAGGTGGCCCTGCTTGTCCACCGTGACCCTGATCGAGCGATGCCCGAGCCGGCGAGACACTTCGTGGATGGACACGTTGCTCGTCAAGGTCACGGTGGTCCCGTGGACGCTGCGGTGGCGTCGAACAGAAGCAGGCCGCTCGCGCTGATGCCGAGGCTCACCATGCCCGCACGCTCGCCGCTGCCCGCAAGCCGGGCAGCCGGCGGTGCGAGGTGGCTGCCCATACCGGAGCAGATGAATCCAGCGCAGGCGAGTGCGGCGAAGAGTACGGCCCCCGACTCCGATGCACCGGTGAGGGCCGCAGCACGGCCCGGCGTGAGCAGTCGTTCGCGGCCAAGGAGCTGCCGGCGGCCCCTGCGCTGACGATCCATGCGCGGTGGCGGTGGTTGTCACATGCGCGGGTCCGGCGGTGTCTTCATGTCGAACGGCCAAACAGGCACACGTACAAGGAGAACACCATGGCGCTACGCGTCCCGAAGGCCGAGCTCCCCACCGAGCTCAGCGAAAACATGATCAAGCAGCTCGGTGCCGTGGCCGAGCCCGTCGAGGTGGTGTGGCACAACCCCGAGGTCGCCACGTCCAACTTGGAGTTCTCGGCCAAGCTGAGCGAGTGGGATGCGGCCGACGCGGGCCTCAAGTCGTTCGCGCACATGGCCGTCGCGGCACAGGTCGGTTGCAGCTGGTGCCTCGACGTCGGCTACTTCCAGGCGCAGAACCAGGACCTGGACCTGGCCAAGGCGAGCCAGGTGCCCCGCTGGCGGGAGTCGGAGGTGTTCACCCCGCTGGAGCGGGACGTCCTCGAGTACGCCGAGGCCATGACGAACACACCGCCGACCGTCACCGACGAGCTGTACGCGAGCCTGCTCGACCGGCTCGGCCCGGCGGCGATGGTCGAGCTCACCGCGTACATCGCCTTCGTCAACATGGCGACCAGGAACAACATCGCGAACGGGGTCACGTCGCAGGGCTTCTCCGATGCCTGCGAGATTCCGCTGGCCACGCGTCCCGCGAAGTCCGGCGTGGCGTCGACGGCATGACCGAGGACCCGTTCGTCGCCCATCGGAGCCTGCTGTTCACGGTCGCCTACGAGATGCTCGGGTCGGCGGCCGACGCGGAGGACGTGCTGCAGGAGTCGTGGCTGCGGTGGGCCGACGTCGACCACTCGCAGGTGCGTGACCCGCGGGCCTACCTCGTTCGAATCGTCACGCGGCAGGCGCTCAACCGCCTGCGAACGCTCTCGCGCAGCCGCGAGGAATACGTTGGCGAGTGGCTGCCGGAGCCGCTGCTGACCAGTCCTGATGTCGCCGAGGACATCGAACTCGCGGAGAGCGTCTCGATCGCGATGCTGACCGTCCTCGAAACGCTCGGGCCCACCGAGCGGGCGGTGTTCGTGCTCCGCGAGGTCTTCGAGATGCCGTACGGCGAGATCGCCGAGGCCGTCGGGAAGTCCGCGGCCGCGGTGCGGCAGATCGCGCGGCGGTCACGCGAGCACGTGGCGGCACGGCGGCCACGGGTGCCGGTGAGCCGGTCGGAGCAGCAGGCCGTGGTCGAGAGGTTCCTGTTCGCGTTGCGTACCGGGCAGTTGCAGGAACTGCTGGACGTCATGGCGCCGGACGTGGTCATGATCGCCGACGGTGGCGGGGTAGTGGCCGCCGCTCTGGCTCCGATCCACGGGGTCGAACTGGTGGCGCCGTTGCTCGCGCGCGCGAACCAGGTGGTGGCCGCGCTCGAGACGACGACCGTATGGCTCAACGGCGCGCCTGCGGGCCGGATCGAGTTCGACGGCGAGCCGGCTGCGGTGAGCCTCGTGGTGGAGAACGGGCGGGTCACCCGGATCTACGTGGTGCGAAACCCGCGGAAGCTGACGCGGCTCGACGAACTGGCCGAACTCGCCAGGTAGGCCCGCGCCGCTCTGGCGTCGTGAGTGTTCCGGGCGGTTCCACCCCCCCCGGAACACTCACGACCGCACAGTGGTCGGACGTCGCACCGGCATAGCTACCAGCGGTGCAGTGCTGTACACCCTGTGCCGAGCGAACATTCGCAGGGATGCGGGAGTCACGGAGATCTGGATGCACACCGGCGGTGGACCGGCGGTCTTCTCCCGCGCGCTGCTCAACGCCTGGGGGCGAGTACTCGCGGAGGCCGGTGCCGACCCGGACAACGAGGTCCTCATCATTGCGGGGACCGGCCGACGGTGGATCGCAGGGATCGATCCCAAGTCGTTCGCGGACCCGGTGTCGCAGTGGCCGAGCGATGTCCTGTACGAGCACTATTCCGACGGGGTGCGGCTCCTCGAGGGGCTCGTCCTCGGTGTCGACGTGCCGACCATCGGGGTGTTGAACGGACGCGACGCCTGGCAGAGCGAGGGCTGCCGTGCGCCCACCACATCCCCCGCGACGCCCACTGCCATCGCGGAATCCGCCCTTGCGGCTGCCGCCCCGGATGCGACTGCTGCACCTGAGCTGCCCGGAGCCCCGACATACACAGCGCTCGAGCCATGAAGATCGAAACTGCTGGTCGTACCCGACTGTCCGAACCCCCGGCTTGCAGCCGACCGGCTCCGTCGGACGCTTGACGGACCGGCCTGCACGACGTGACGTTCCAGACACACACCGTCGCCGACCGGGCCGAGGCCGAAGCAGCGCATTCCGCCGCCGGGTCGCCCGCAGCCACGGACCACCTGTGGACCGGTGTCCAGTTCAGTGCCCGCTGGGGACCCGGGACTCCCTCGAACGTCACATGACACCGGTGATGGCGTGAGACTGCATTTGGTGCGGACGACTGGGGTGGGGGATGGTGGGTGGTGGGGTGTTTTCCGAGACTCCGGAGCAGCCATGGACCGCTATCCCCCCATCGCCGAGCACGGTCTGGTGGGTGACCTGCAGACCGCAGCGCTCGTCTCGTCGCAGGGCGTCGTCGACTGGTTCGCCGCTCCAAGGTTCGACTCTCCCAGCATCTTCGCCGCCCTGCTCGACCACGACCGCGGCGGGTACTTTCGTCTGGCGCCCGAGGGAACCGACGCTGCCTGCAAACAGCTCTACTACCCCGACACGGCCGTCCTGGTGACGCGGTTCCTGTCGCCGGACGGCGTGGGCGAAGTGGTCGACTTCATGCCTCCGGACCGGACCCGCACCGCCACGGACCGCCACACCCTGATCCGCGGTGTACGCGCCGTGCGGGGCACCGTCGATTTCACGCTCGAATGCCGGCCGCGCTTCGACTACGGCCGGGCCGAGCATCAGCTCGAACTCGACGGCCAAGGCGCCCTGTTCCGGGCTCCGGGGATCGATGGGCACCTGCGGACCACCTTCCCGCTGGAGCGGGACGGCCAGGACGTGCGCGGCAAGGTGACGCTGAGGGCCGGTGAGTCCCACGGCGCGGTCTTCACCGTCTGCGCGTCCGGCGCCGAGGCGCCTGCCTCCCCCACCGTCGACGGGCTGACAGAACAGCTCCAGGAGGTCGTCCGCTTCTGGCAGCAGTGGCTGTGCCAGTCCCGCTACCGGGGCCGTTGGCCCGAGCTTGTGCACCGCTCGGTCATCACCCTCAAGCTCCTTACCTACGCCCCCACCGGCGCCCTGATCGCGGCGGCCACGACGGGCCTGCCCGAGCAGGTCGGCGGAGAGCGCAATTGGGACTACCGGTTCACCTGGGTGCGCGACGGCGCGCTGTCCGTGCGGGCCATGCTGGACCTCGGCTTCGTCGAGGAAGCCACAGCCTTCGTGCACTGGCTGGTGGACAGGTTGCGCGAACGCGAGGGCGGGGACGGAGAACCGTTGCAGACCATGTACCGGATCGACGGCAACCCCGAACTGCCGGAAGAGACCCTCGATCATTTCGAGGGCTACCGCGGTTCCTTCCCCGTCCGCATCGGAAACGGCGCTGCCGACCAGCTTCAACTCGACATCTACGGCGAGGCGGTGTACGCGCTGGCGCAAGGGGGCGAGATCGCGCAGCAGTCCACCTACCAGGGGTGGCGGGCACTGGCCGGAACATTGGACTGGTTCGCCGAGAACTGGAACAGACCGGACGAGGGCATCTGGGAGACCCGCGGCGGCCGAAAGGACTTCACCTACAGCCGGGTGATGTCCTGGGTCGCCTTCGACCACGGGCTTCGCCTGGCCGAGTCCTTCCGCAGGCCCGCTGATCTGGAGGGATGGCGCAGGGCGAGAGACGCCGTCTTCGAGCAGGTCATGCAACGCGGCTGGAGCGAGACGGAGCGCGCATTCATCCAGCACTACGACGGCGATGTTCTGGACGCCTCGCTGCTGCTCATGCCGAGGGTCGGGTTCATCGCCCCCAGGGACCCCTCCTGGCTGTCCACACTCGACGCGATGGACCGCAGACTTGTTTCCGACAGCCTTGTCTACCGCTACGACCCGGCGGCATCTCCGGACGGGCTACGCGGCTCGGAAGGCACCTTTAGCTTGTGCACTTTCCTCTACGTGGACGCGCTCGCCCGGGCGGGCCGGCTGCGCCAGGCCCGCTACACCTTCGAGAAGATGCAGACCTACGCCAACCACGTCGGGCTCTTCTCCGAGGAAGTCGGTCCGAGTGGGGAGCAACTGGGTAACTTCCCACAGGCGTTCACCCACCTGTCGCTGATCATGGCCGCCGTCACCCTCGATGAGGCGCTCGACCATGAGCAGGGGCGCTGACCGCATGCCGCGGCTGAGCGTCGACGCGTCCGCCGAACTCTGCGAACGCGAAACGGGGTCACCGTGACCGGTGACTGCTGCGGGGAGCGACGGCGATCGGCCCGGTGCTCTCGCCGAGGATCACCACCCGGCGGGCCGTGAGATCGTCTTGCATGGGCAGTCAGCCGCCGGTGGCGAAGCCGGGGAAGAGCGTCATTCCCCCGTCGACGTAGAGCGTGGTGCCGACGACGTAGTCGAGCAGGTCGGAGGCGAGGGCGACGACGGCGTTGGCGATGTCGTCCGGGTCGCCCACGCGGCGGTACGGGATCAGCCGCAGGAGATCGGCCTCGGCCTCGGGGCTCGACCAGGCGTCGCGGTTGATCGGCGTGCGGATCGCGCCGGGTGCAACCGCGTTGACTCTGATCCGCTGGGGGGCGAGCTCCTGGGCGAGGGTTTGCATCAACATGGCCACACCGCCTTTGGAAGACGCGTAGTTCACATGTCCCGACCACGGGATGATCTGGTGGACCGAGCTCATGCAGATGATTTTCCCGGCTGCGCGGGACACCTCTTCCACCACGCCGCGCCGGACGAACTCCCTGGCGGCCTCCCGGGCGCACAGGAACTGACCGGTCAGGTTGACGTCGATGACCTTCTGCCACTGGGCGAGCGTCATCTCCGTAGCGGCCGCGTCCCGCTGGAGCCCCGCGTTGGCCACCATGATGTCGATGGTGCCGAACGCCTCGACCATCCGGGCGACCATGGCGACCACCTGGGCCTCGTCGGACACGTCGGCCTCGTGGGCGTAGGCACGGACCCCGAAGTCCTTGATCTGCGCCACGACCTTTTCCGCCTCGTCCGCGCCGGCGACGTAGTTCACGACAACGTCTGCTCCGGCCCGGCCCAGGGCGATGGCGGTCGCCAGGCCGATACCCGAGTTGGCACCGGTCACCAGCGCCTTCTGGCCCCTGAGGAGTTGCGCGGACACGGTCCCGCGGTTTTCGTCGGCGCTACCTGCCACGATCTCTCCTCAGGCGGTTTCGAAGGGTGCGCCCGCCCACGCGATAAACGCCTACGGGAACAGGCGACGCACATGAGGGAGGGGGCCTCGGCCTGCCCACCAGGACGGGCGCACAGGAACTGACGCAGACCTGCGCATCAGACGAAAGCACCCTGTGCCGTGGGCGGTCGGATCGCCGCGCCATACAGCCGTGTTTCAGGCGGGCACGTCACACGGTCGGGTTACGGGCCGCGGCTGCTTCGGTCCTTACCGGCTGTTCCCGCGGTCAAGGCCGCTCAGCCATGTCCGACGCCGGGCAACCGGACGTTACCCCGCCACCATCGTGGATCAGAGGCAGCGTGCGGATGAGGGCCCGCGACGATGGCTCTCATGGCGTTCCTCCCTCACTGGCGATGGCCATCCATGCGGCCATCGCCTGATGCCCGCCCCTTTTCCGGCATGCGAGCGATATACGCGAGGGATACGCTGGTGACGACAGTCAGGTTCTCCAGGCGGTGTCGCAGAAACCGGTCGCCAGGTTCGAGACGACCAGTTCTGCCTGCGGAGACCTTTGATGAGCGCCGCTGGCACCTTCGCATTCGAAGGGGCGGGCAACAGCCGATTTTCTTTCTCGGAGACCCACCCTCGCGTTTTGCGCGCCGACGCGGCGCTACCTCAGGGACCGCAGCTCTGCAGCCCCTGAAACGGAGGGTCGGCATGAGGGTTGTCGTAGATCTTTCCCGATGCCAGGGTTACGCGCAGTGCGCGTTCCTTGCCCCAGAAGTGTTCCGGATGCACGGCGAGGAAGCGTTGATGTATCACCCGAACCCCGATGACTCCCAGCGCGAACAGGTGGAACGCGCTGCGGCAGCGTGCCCGCTCCAGGCCATTCTCGTCGACCAGTTGAAAGAGCGGGACGCGCCAGTGGAGGCGTCGCCGTCATGAGCAGCGCTCACACCCTTCAGGGGTTCAAGCGCGACGGCCGCATCGCGATCGTCGGAGCCTCACTGGCAGGACTGCGGGCCGCGGAGGCTCTGCGCGGTGAGGGATTCACCGGGTCGTTGACCATGATCGGCGACGAGCTCGGAGAGCCCTATGACAGGCCCCCTCTGTCCAAGCAGGTGCTGACCGGGTGGGTGCCGACCGACGGCACCAAGTTGCCGCGGCGTCGCGACATCGACGCGCAGTGGCTTCTGGGTGTGCCCGCCAGCGGCCTTGACCTGGCGACCAATCATGTGCACCTCGCCGACGGCAACGAGGTTGCCTTCGACCGAGTGCTGATCTCCACAGGAGTACGCGCCCGGCCCTGGCCCGTCGAGGCAGAAGCCTCCCTGAACGGCGTCTTCGTCGTCCGCACGCGCGGGGACGCCGATGGCCTGCAGCAAGCACTCGCCGCCGGCCCCTCCCGCGTACTGATCATCGGCGCGGGCTTCACGGGCTCCGAGATCGCCTCCATCTGCCGCGAGCGTGATATTCCGGTCACCGTCGCCGAGCTCGGACCCGCCCCGCTGGTCGGGGCACTCGGCGCCATGATCGGTGGCGTTGCCGCTGACATGCAGCGTGCCCATGGCGTCGACCTGCGCTGCGGTGTCAAGGTCACCCAGCTGGAAGGTGACGCGCAGGGGCGGTTGTGCCGCGCTCACTTCTCCGACGGCAGCACCGTCGACGCCGACGTGGCGGTGGTGGCGCTCGGCGGCATCCGCAACACCGATTGGCTGCAGGACTCGGGACTGGCGGCAGGCGTATGGGGAATCGCCTGCGACTCGGGCTGTCGCGCCTTCGACCTCAACGGCCTGGTCACCGATGACGTCTTCGTCGCCGGAGACGTGGCACGCTGCCCGCACCCGGTCTACGAGTACCGCTTCATCTCACTGGAACACTGGGCCAACGCCGTGGAACAGGCCGACATCGCGGCACACAACATGGTCAACGCTCAGGCGGACCGCTGGCCGCACCTGGCCATCCCGGCGTTCTGGTCCATCCAGTTCGGTGTCAACATCAAGTCCGTCGGTGTGCCGACCTTCGCCGACGAGGTCGTTGTCACCCAGGGCTCAGTGCCCGACCACCGCTTCGTCGCCGCATACGGTTACCAGGGCCGCGTCACCGCGGCGGTCAGCTTCAACAACGCGAAGTGGCTGGACCACTACCGAAAGCTGATCGAGACGGCCGCGCCCTTCCCGCCCCCCTGCCCCACACCCGACCAACCTGTTGACGCGAAGCCGGTGCCTGTCGACTTCCCCGGCCCCGTCCTGCTCAGTCAGGGCGCCACGGTAGTGGTCACCGGCCATGACCCGAGCGAGCGGCACGTCACGGCAGTGCGGACCCACCGGTAGGAGGGCAAGCAACATGACCGAGACCAGCACCCTGCACCGAATCCTCGACTACTCCGCCCGCGCCGACCCGTACCCGCTGTACGCCGAGCTGCGCAAGACCCCGGTGGCCCTGCAGGAGGACGGCAGCTACGTCATCAGCACCTACCGCGAGATCACCGACATACTGCACAACCCGCACCTGAGCTCAGACGTCCGCAACCTGTCGCGGCCGACGTCGGCAGCCGAAGGACGCGACACGCCTTCGTTCATCACCACCGACCCGCCCGAGCACGACCGCCTGCGGCGCCTGGCGATGCGCCACTTCGGCCCCCCGTGCACCCCGGGGCTGGTGACCGGCATGCAACCCGAACTGACCGAGATCGTCAGCAGCTTGATCGACGACTTCGCGAACACGCAGCTGGTCGACATCGTCGACGACTTCGCCTACCCGTTCCCCGTCACCGTGATCTGCCACCTGCTCGGCGTGCCACGCGAGGACGAACCACGGTTCCACCAGTGGGTCAACGCCATCATCGACTCGCTCGACTACAACCCGGAGACCGACCCCCCGGAGAAAATGAACCATGGTGTGCAGGCCACCAAGGACCTGCACCAGTATCTCGGTGGGCTGCTGGAGCCACGCCACGGCCGGCCCGGCGACGACCTGCTGTCACGGCTGGCCAACGACGACGGGCCCGATGGGCGGATGACCGACAAGGAAATCATCAGCACCGCCCACCTGCTGCTCATAGCCGGCCATGAGACCACCGTCAACCTCATCACCAACGGCATGCTGACGCTTCTGCGCCACCCGCAGGTACTCCAACGGCTGCGCGACGAACCGGACTTGATCGTGCGACTGGTCGAGGAGCTGCTGCGCTACGAGCCCCCCGTCCACATCGTCCCCTGGCGGGCGGCGTACAGCGACATCACCATCGCTGACACCGTCATCCCCAAGGGCTCCCAGATCATGCTCATGCTCGCCTCCGGCAGTCGCGATCCGGACCGCTTCGACGATCCCGACCGCTTCGACCCCGATCGACAGGACAACCAGCACCTCGGGTTCGGCAGCGGCATCCACCTGTGTTTCGGCGGCCCGCTGGCCCGGCTGGAAGCCCAGATCGCACTCAGTGAACTGGTGCGCCGACTCGACCGGCCCAGGCTGGTGACCGACCCGCCGCCGTACCGGCCCAGCCCGATCCTGCGGGGTCCGATTCATCTGCACATCGAGCAGGGGTGACAGTGCCTGTGGACGAGGCCCTCACCACGTGGGGCCGTTCGTGGTGATCGCCATGTTCGTGACCCAGGCCGGCTTCATGTGAGAAGCCGGCCCCGGCGGGTCAGGAGCGGCAGGTCGCCTTCCCCCGATCGTTCGAAAGCCGTCGGGCCGCTTTGGACAGACCGTCAGAACCCGGCGTGACAAGCGGAATCCTCCTTTTGGGGCCACACCGCGGTCCGGGGAACACATAGTCGGAGCGGGTGCGGCACCATCCTGCCGGAGTGAGTCACGCAGGCTTCGGCCGGAGCGGGAACGCCGCGTGAACCACGGCCTGTTGGACCCCTGGCGGATCGTGTCAGCACGGACGAAACGGGGCGGAAGGCCGATCGGCCCGCCGCCCCGCTCCTGGGTCCTGTCGCCGAACTGCGCTCGACGCCTGATGGGGCCTTGCACAGTGACTAGTCGATCGCCTTGATCAGCTCGCCATTGGTGGTGTCACCGCTGAGCTCCCAGAAGAAGGTGCCGCCCAGCCCCTGCTGGTTCTTGTAGTCCATCTTCGTGGCGATGGTGGCCGGGGTGTCGTAGCTCCACCAGTCGGTGCCGCAGTGTGCGTACGCCGTACCGGCGATCGTGCCGGTGGCCGGGCAGCTCGTCTTCAGGACCTTGTAGTCCTCGATGCCCGCTTCGTACGTACCGCGGGCTGCTCCGGTGGCGGTGCCGCCGGGCGCGTCCTGGGTGACGCCGCTCCAGCCGCGGCCGTAGAAGCCGATGCCGAGCAACAGCTTCGACGCGGGGACGCCTTGCGCCTTCAGCTTGTTGATGGCGGCCTCGCTGTTGAAGCCCTCCTTCGGGATGCCGCTGTAGGAGGTCAGCGGGGAGTGCGGGGCGGTCGGCCCCTTCGCGTCCCAGGCGCCGAAGAAGTCGTACGTCATCGGGTTGTACCAGTCGACGTACTTCGACGCGCCGCCGTAGTCGACGGCGTCGAGCTTGCCGCCGTCGGAGCCGTCGGCGGAGATCGCCGAGGTGACCAGGCTGTCCGCACCGAACTTGGAGCGCAGCGCGGCCAGCAGGTTGCCGTAGGCGTCACGTCCGCTGGTGTCGCAGGTCAGACCGCAGGCGTTGGGGTACTCCCAGTCGATGTCGATGCCGTCGAAGACATCGGCCCAGCGGGGGTCCTCCACCAGGTTGTAGCAGGACTCGGCGAACGCGGCCGGGTTCTTCGCCGCCTCACCGAAGCCGCCGGACCAGGTCCAGCCGCCGAACGACCAGATGACCTTGAGGTTCGGGTGCAGCTTCTTCAGCTTGCGCAGCTGGTTGAAGTTGCCGCGCAGGTCCTGGTCCCAGGTGTCCGCCACGCCGTCGACCGACTGGTCGGCCGTGTACGCCTTGTCGTAGTCGGCGTACGAGTCGCCGATCGCGCACTTGCCGCCGGTCACATTGCCGAAGGCGTAGTTGATGTGCGTGAGTTTGTCGGCCGAGCCCGACGTCTCGATGTTCTTGACGTGGTAATTGCGCTGGTAGACACCCCAGTTGGTGAAGTATCCGACCACCTTGCCGTCGGCCGCTGTGGGGGTGGCGTCGGCGGCTGCAGGGGTCGTGGCCTGCGTGGCGGTGGGGGCCACGCCGGCCGATGCGGCGCCCGCGGCACCCAGCAGGGCGGCGCCGAGGGCGACGGTACAGGCGGCTGCGGTGAGCGCCCGGAGGCGGGCGCGGGGATTGTGCGGTCCGAACATCTTGTCTCCTCGTGGGGGAGGGAACTCGGTAGTGGGGGGGCTTTCGGCGTAGACTTGGCATGAACGCGGAAAAGTCGGTTCGATGGAACCGTAGATGGACTAGACCAGTCGGGTCAATGGTTCGGACCAATTCCGGTGACCGCCCGCTCGCCGCCGAGTCGCTCGGTCACCCCGTGACGGATATCGTCCGATCGGGCATACTCAAGCCGCCACAGCCGCTGGCCAGCGACTCTCGAAATCCGGGAGGCCGGCATCGGCTGGGCAGCAGTGCTTCTCCGGGCCGCGCCCGGAAGCCCCCCCCGGCGGCGCCGCCCACACCCCGCGCGCGCGACCGTCGCAACGCCCGACAGGGAGGAGAGCGCCGTCATGACCGACCGTGCCCCGCAATTGGTGGAACGCCGTCTGCCCACCGAGGAGTCCAGGCAGCTCGTCGCGCTCGTCCGCGACATTGCCCAGCGAGAGATCGCGCCGCGGGCGGCCGAGGAGGAGGACGCCGGCCGGTTCCCGCGCGAAGTCTTCACTCTGCTCTCCGAGTCCGGACTGCTCGGACTGCCTTACGATTCCGCCCACGGCGGTGGTGACCAGCCTTACGAGGTCTACCTCCAGGTCCTCGAAGAGCTCGCGGCCGCCCGGCTCACCGTCGGTCTCGGTGTCAGCGTCCACTCCCTCGCCTGCCACGCGCTCGCCGGATACGGCACCAAGGAGCAGCAGGCCGAACACCTTCCGGCGATGCTGGGAGGTGGCCTGCTGGGCGCCTACTGCCTCTCCGAGCCCGCCTCGGGCTCGGATGCGGCCTCGCTCCGTACGAAGGCCGTACGGGACGGCGACGACTGGGTCATCACCGGCACCAAGGCATGGATCACGCACGGCGGCATCGCCGACTTCTACACGGTCCTGGCCCGCACCGGAGCCGAGGGCGCCCGCGGCATCACGGCCTTCCTGGTCCCCGGCGACGCCGAGGGGCTGAATGCGGCCGCCCCCGAGAAGAAGATGGGCATGAAGGGCTCGCCCACCGCCCAACTGAACTTCGACGGCGTACGGGTCACCGACGCCCGCCGGATCGGCGAGGAGGGCCAGGGCTTCGCGATCGCCCTGTCCGCACTCGACTCCGGACGCCTGGGCATCGCCGCCTGTGCGATCGGTGTCGCCCAGGCCGCCCTCGGCGAGGCCGTCGCCTACGCCACCGGGCGGCAGCAGTTCGGCCGGCCCATCGCGGACTTCCAGGGCCTGCGCTTCATGCTCGCCGACATGGCCACCCAGATCGAGGCGGGCCGGGCGCTCTACCTGGAGGCGGCCCGGCTGCGCGACGAGGGCAGGCCCTTCTCGCGCCAGGCGGCCATGGCCAAGCTGTTCTGCACGGACGCGGCCATGCGGGTGACCATCGACGCGGTCCAGGTGCTCGGCGGATACGGCTACACCCTCGACTTCCCCGTCGAGCGGCTGATGCGCGAGGCCAAGGTGCTGCAGATCGTCGAGGGCACCAATCAGATCCAGCGGATGGTCATCGCGCGCCACCTCGCGGGTCCTGAGACGCGCTGACCCGCAGCGGTCGCTCCGACCACACGGGCGTCGTCATGATCCGGTTCCACTCCTGGTCATGGCGGCCCGGCAGGGTCCGTCCCGTGCCCTCCCAATGACGCAGCAGGGACCGGTAGATGGGCGGATCGGTGGAGTGCGGCGCCGACCGCGGCGTGGACCGGGGAGGCACGGGCTGCGGCACCGGCTGTGAACCGGGCTGCGGAACCGATTCTTCGGCGGTCGGAGCGATGAGACGGCGGCGACCGGGACCGGCCGTTGAGTGCAGCGGGGTTATGCCTGGCCAACGGTGCGGGGCGGGCCAGGGTCACTGCCCAGCCGATTCGAGAGCCCGTTCGCCGGGTCCCCGGGCGGCGGAGTTTCATCGACAGCGGGCACCACGCCGGCCGGGCCGTCGTGGTGCAGCGCAGAAGTGCCGGATGAGCCCGGATGCGTCCGGGCGGTCCCGCGCAGGTGCGGGAGGGCCCTCAGGCGGCGTCGCGCCGCATCTGCGGCACCCGCAGCGGGTGCGAGCCGGGACCACCGGCATGCGAGAACGGCTGCATTCGCCAGTCGAGTCCCTGAGGGAGCGTCAACAGCAGGGCCGTCTCCTGCTCCTGGAGGTCGAGCGACTCGTCGGCGGGCCGCGCCTGGGACGCCGCGCGGCCGGTACCGGCACAGACCGTCAGAACGAACGGATTCCACGGGGTCGGGCACAGCGCGTGCTCCGGCAGTACGTCCTCGTCCGCCAGCAGCGCGATCGGCTGCGCGCAGTCCGGGCAGATCACCCGGTACATCTCGAACATGTCGTACGCGTCGGGAGCGGTGTCCTCGACCGGATCAACGGGCTCCGGTTCGGTGCGTCCGGTGAGCTTCAGGCTCTGCATGGGAAATTCCCCCCTCGGGTGGGCCGACAAGGCGCCACGGCCTCGACCACAGCAAGCACTTCCCGTCGCGCATCGGCCGTAACCGCGAGGGGGTCGACTACCCACCCGTAAACCTGTGGCATTCGTCACATGACTGCCGCAGGTGCCCTTCCGGAGCCCTCACCGCTGTGCCTGGAGGGACCTGGGGCAATAGGTTGATCCGTATGGAGGAGCTGGACCGACAGATCGTGGAGTTGCTCGTCAAGGACGGGCGGATGAGCTACACCGACCTGGGCAAGGCCACGGGCCTGTCCACCTCGGCGGTTCATCAGCGTGTCCGCAGACTGGAGCAGCGCGGGGTGATCCGGGGCTATGCCGCGGTCGTCGACCCCGAGGCCGTCGGTCTGCCGCTCACTGCGTTCATCTCGGTGAAACCCTTCGACCCGAGCGCGCCGGACGACATCGCGGAGCGGCTCGCGGGCGTCCCGGAGCTGGAGGCGTGTCACAGCGTCGCGGGTGACGAGAACTACATCCTCAAGGTGCGTGTCGCGACCCCGCTGGAGCTGGAACACCTGCTCACCCGGATCCGCTCGCTGGCCGGTGTCTCCACCCGGACCACCGTCGTACTCTCCACGCCGTACGAGGCCCGGCCCCCGCAGATCTGAGGGGGCCGCGGAACGAGCGGGTCCGGGCAGGCGCGAGACTGGTCCCATGACCGAGAGCACCGCCCCCCAGAGCGAACACCGCACCGTGCTGCTGCGCGGTGGAGAAGTCCACAGCCCCGCCGACCCCTTCGCCACCGCCATGGTGGTCGAACGCGGCCATGTCGCCTGGGTGGGCTCGGAAGGGGCCGCCGACGCCTTCGCCAGCGGCGTCGACGAAGTGATCGACCTCGAAGGTGCGCTGGTCACCCCGGCGTTCACCGACGCCCACGTCCACACCACATCGACCGGCCTGGCTCTCACCGGCCTCGACCTCTCCGGTGCCCGGACCCTCGACGAGGCGCTCGGTCTCCTGCGCGCGTACGTGGCGGCGCACCCCGCGGACCGGGTCGTCCTCGGTCACGGCTGGGACGCCACACGCTGGCCGGAGCAGCGCCCGCCGTCGCGCGGTGAGCTCGACGCGGCCGCCGGCGGACGGCCGGTGTACCTGCCCCGTATCGATGTGCACTCCGCGGTCGTCACCACCGCCCTGCTCGATCTGGTCCCGGGCGTCACCCAGCTGGCCGGGTACCACCCCGACGCCCAGCTGACCGGCGCCGCCCACCACGCGGTGCGCTCCGCGGCCCACGGCGCCGTCTCGCCGCTGCAGCGCGCCGACGCCCAGCGCGCCGCTCTGCGCCACGCCGCGTCGCTCGGCATCGGCACCGTCCACGAGTGCGGCGGCCCGGACATCTCCGACGAGGAGGACTTCGTCGCGCTGCTCAAGCTCGCCGCGACGGAGAGCGGACCACGGGTCTTCGGCTACTGGGCCCAGCAGGTCGGCGACGAGAAGGACGCCCGCCGCATCCGGGAACTCGGCGCGATCGGCGCCGCCGGGGACCTCTTCGTCGACGGCTCGCTCGGCTCGCACACCGCCTGCCTGCACGAGCCGTACGCCGACGGTCCGGCCGGACACACGGGCACCGCCCACCTGGACGCGGCGCGGATCGCCGCCCATGTCACCGCCTGCACCGAGGCCGGGCTGCAGGCCGGCTTCCACGCCATCGGCGACGCGGCGGTCTCCGCCGTGGTGGAGGGCGTCCGGGCCGCCTCCGAGACGCTCGGCCTGGCCCGGATCCGGGCCGCCCGGCACCGTATCGAGCATGCCGAGATGCTCACCCCCGAGACCGTCGCCGCCTTCGCGGAGCTGGGTCTGACCGCTTCCGTGCAGCCTGCCTTCGACGCGGCCTGGGGCGGGGAGGAGGGCATGTACGCGCAGCGGCTCGGCGCCGAGCGGGCCAGGACCCTCAACCCGTACGCGGCGCTCCTGCGGGCCGGTGTGCCCCTGGCCTTCGGCTCGGACAGCCCCGTGACCCCGCTGGACCCGTGGGGGACCGTACGGGCCGCCGCATTCCATCGCACGCCCGAGCACCGTATCTCCGTGCGGGCCGGCTTCACCGCCCACACCAGGGGCGGCTGGCGGGCCGTCGGCCGCGACGACGCGGGGATCCTGGTACCCGGCGCCCCGGCCGACTACGCGATCTGGCGCACCGCTGACCTGGTGGTCCAGGCCCCGGACGACCGGGTCGCCCGCTGGTCGACCGACCCGAGGTCGGGAACGCCCGGCCTGCCGGACCTCACCCCGGGCGCCGAGCTCCCGGTCTGCCTGAGCACCGCGGTCTTCGGACAAAATGTCTACGTACGACCGAACGGGTGACGTCCGGACATTTCGTACCGCCGATCGAAGATGTCCCCGCTCCGCCGCGACCTGCGGATCTTCGCTACTGACCAGGCAAGTTCCGTAAACATTGCAGGTCAGGCGGCTATTGACAGAACGCGCCCACCGGCCGGTAGGTTCGGCCGAGTCCACCACAGGACGTCCGACCGGTTAAGCCTCCACGCAGTCGTCGAACGCCGCTGGGTCATGGGGTGGTGTGCCGCACCGGCGCACCACCACTGACAGCCAGGTTCAGCGCCCGCGCCTCGGGGGCGAGGGAAGGTTTCAGCCGGACGGTAGGTGTGACCCGGGTGGGGCCCGGACGTTCAGTAGACAACGGCTCTAGGTCGACCCGCAGCCAGCGGGTCCCAGGTCGGCCCGAAGGGCGCTGGGCCCCCATCCGTAGTTCCCGTCGGTTTCCCGTCAGGGGGTCTGTCCGTACTTCCCTCCTTCTGTCCGTGGCGGTGTCCGCTCCCGCCCGACCGCGTCGGCATCGGGCCCCCGCCCGCTGGATATGGTGTGCACCTGCGTACGGACTTAAGGGGCAGTAAGTGAACGACGGCGGTCAGAGGCGGTACGGCCCGCTCGGCAGAACCTTGGTGATCATTCCGACCTACAACGAGGCCGAGAACATCAAGCCGATCGTGAGCCGGGTGCGCGCCGCTGTGCCGGAAGCCGACATCCTTGTCGCCGACGACAACAGCCCCGACGGCACCGGCAAGATCGCCGACGAGCTCGCCTCGGGCGATGACCAGGTCCAGGTCCTGCACCGCAAGGGCAAGGAAGGGCTGGGCGCGGCCTACCTCGCGGGCTTCCGCTGGGGCATCGAGCACGGCTACGGCGTGCTTGTGGAGATGGACGCCGACGGCTCCCACCAGCCCGAGGAACTGCCTCGTCTGCTCACCGCGCTCAAGGGCGCCGACCTGGTGCTCGGTTCCCGCTGGGTGCCGGGCGGGCGGGTGGTCAACTGGCCCAAGTCCCGGGAAATGATCTCCCGCGGCGGCAGTACGTACTCCCGGCTCCTCCTCGGGCTGCGGACCAGGGACGTCACGGGCGGCTACCGGGCCTTCCGCGCCGAGACCCTGGAGGGCATCGGCCTCGACCGGGTCGCCTCGCAGGGTTACTGCTTCCAGGTCGACCTGGCCCGTCGCGCCATCGACGCCGGGTATCACGTCGTCGAGGTCCCGATCACCTTCGTGGACCGCGAGATCGGCGACTCGAAGATGAGCCGCGACATCCTGGTCGAGGCGCTCTGGCGGGTCACCTCCTGGGGTGTCACCTCCCGCACGAACCGGGTCCTCGGCCGCAAGGCGACCTGAGCCACCGAAGGCGGCGGGCGCCGGTCCGCCGCTCATGATCACCCCCATACGTCGATCGGACGCCCGTACAGGCACACTGGGGACCATGACGACCGGCACACCGCCCCCGACCGCCCCCAGGCGCTCACGCGCCCGTACCTTCGTCCCCCTCGCCGTCGCCGCCTGGGCGGTGCTGGAGATCTGGCTGCTCACCGTCGTGGCCGACACGGCGGGCGGGTTCACCGTGCTGCTGCTCCTGGTGGCGGGGATCGTGCTCGGGGCCGCGGTGATGAAGCGGGCCGGCCGCCGGGCCTTCCGCAATCTCACCGAGACGCTCCAGCAGATGCCGGGGCAGCCCGGGACCGCCGCTCCGCAGGCCGCACCCTCGGGCAGCAAGGGCAACGGCTTCCTGATGCTGGCCGGACTGCTGCTGATGATCCCGGGGATCATCTCGGACGTGGCGGGGCTTCTGCTGCTCGTGCCGCCGGTCCGTTCGATGGTGGGCCGGTACGCGGAGCGGTCGCTGGAGCGCCGCATGCGCGCCGCGAGCCCCGGCAGCCTCTCCGACGCCTTCCAGCAGGCCCGTATTCACCGGCCGGACGGAAAGATCGTGCAGGGTGAGGTCATCAGCCAGGACGGCACACAGCCGGGCTCCCGCCCCGACGAGGGCCCCCGGCCGCCGCTGACTCCCTGATACCGGACCGTGACGCGACAGAGCCGCGGGCTGTGACACACGCTCGGTGTGCCACAGCCCGCGGCTCTGTCGTATTGCGGTGTTATGCGGTCAGGCAGACTTCCTGCTGTCCCGCGGATGCACGGCGATGTTCATGGCTCCGGAGCGCAGAACCGCCAGCCTCTCGGCCAGCACCTCCTCCAGCTCCTCGCGTGTGCGCCGCTCCATGAGCATGTCCCAGTGCGTACGCGCAGGCTTGCCCTTCTTCTCCTCGGGGCCATCCCCGTCCACCAGGAGTGCCGTGGCGCCGCACGCCTTGCACTCCCACTCCGGCGGAATTTCCGCCTCTACCGAGAACGGCATCTCAAATCGATGTCCGTTCTGGCATGCGTACTCCACCGCCTGGCGCGGGGCCAGATCGATGCCGCGGTCCGTCTCGTAGCTGGTAACCACGAGTCGCGTGCCGCGGAGAGCTCGCTCACTCATGAATCGTGCCTCCCGGGCTTGTCGCCCACAGGACAGGTGTCGCTGTCGTCGTCATCCGGTCAACGTCCGGTCGGCGGTAAAGATTCCCGTTGCCGGTCATGCGTCGCCCGTCGTGCCGCTGCTTTATCAGGTTTCCCAGGGTCCAGGTACCCGCCAATGCCCGGTTTGTCACATCTGGCGGAAGTTGTCACCCAACGGTTTGGCTTCTTCCACTCGCAGTAACGGTCCTCCGGGCAGGCCAAAGGCGTACACTACCGGCCTTTCACTTCAACGTCTAAATCCGTTCCGGAACGGGATTCCCCGCAGCCGTCACGGCCTGTCGGATCGGCACCCTCGCGAGCAGTACGGAACCGACCACGAAGAAGATCACCAACGAGATGATCGCATCCCGGTAGCTCCCGGTCAGCTGATACGCGAGACCGAACACCAGCGGCCCCAGCCAGCTCAGTCCGCGGTCGCTCATCTCGTACGCGGAGAAGTACTCGGCCTCCTTGCCGTGCGGCACCAGATGGGAGAACAGCGAGCGCGACAGCGCCTGGCTGCCGCCGAGCACCAGACCGATCGCCGAGGCCAGCAGATAGAAGAAGACCGGCGTGTCGGCGGGCAGGAAATAGCCGGCGACGAGAATCAGCGTCCAGACGACGAGCGAGCCCAGGATCGTGCGCTTCGCGCCGTACACCCGCGCCAGTCGGCCCATCCCCAGCGCTCCGGCCACCGCGAGCACCTGCACCAGCAGCACGGCCGTGATCAGCGTCGTCTGGTCGAGTCCCAGCTCCTCGGAGCCGTACACCGAGGCCTGGGAGATCACCGTCTGCACGCCGTCGTTGTAGACGAGGTACGCCAGCAGGAAGGAGAGTGTCAGCGGATGGCGGCGCATGTCGCGCAGGGTGGCCATCAGCTGCCGCCACCCCGAGCCGACCGCCCCCGCGCCGCCCGGCGTCACCCGCCGGTCGCGCAGCCGTCGCAGTGGTACGACGGTGAAGGCACCCCACCAGACGCCGGCCGATGCGAGGCAGATCCGCACCGCGTCGGACTCGGAGAGGCCGAAGGAGTCGTGGCCCGTGTACAGGACCAGATTCAGGATGAGAACGAACGCGCCCGAGGTGTATCCGAACGCCCAGCCGCGCGACGAGACCGCGTCCCGCTCGTCCGGTCCGGCGATCTGAGGCAGATAGGCGTTGTAGAGCACCATCGACACCGAGATCGAGGCGTTCGCCACGATCAGCAGGAACGCGCCCAGCAGATAGCGGTGGCCGTCCAGGAAGAACATGCCGGTGGTCGCGGCGGCCCCCACATAGGCGGCGGCCGCCAGCAGCGGCTTCTTCCGCCCCGTACGGTCCGCGGCGGCGCCCACGACCGGCATGACGATCACCGCGACCACGACGGACACGGAGACCGCGTAGGCGAACAGCGATCCTGCGCGCACCGGTATGCCGAGCGGGTGCACGAAACCGTCGGCGTCGGCGGCGGCCTTGGCGACCGACGTCAGATAGGGGCCGAGGAATACCGTCAGGACGCTCGTCGAGTAGACGGAGCAGGCGAAGTCGTAGAAATACCAGCCGCGTTGTTCACGTCTGCGGCTCGCGGCGTCGGCACAACCTGTCGTGAGTCCAGCCGGCTCAGCGGCGTCCGCGGTCTCGGCGCTCAACCCGCACCCCCTCGTCTCTCCCCGTGGAGACCTCGCACGACCGGCGCGTCAGGCCCAGGCCCCCCGCTCGCTCAGCACCGTACGCAGCGTCTCGATGTGATCGGTCATGATGCCATCCACACCGAGATCGAGGAGCGCTGCCATCCGCTCGGGTTCGTTCACCGTCCAGACGTGCACCTGGAGTCCGCGTGCGTGTGCCTGGCGCACGAAGCGCCGGTCGACCACCCGGACGCCGTTCTGGCTCTCCGGTACCTGTGCGCACACCGCGCCGGCCCGCAGCGCCGCCGGAATTCCGTACGAGCGCAGCCGCAGGCCCAGCACGCCGAGGACGCCGTAGGAGGTGGCGAGCCGGGGCCCGGCAAGACGGTGGGCCCTGGCGACCCGGGTCTCCGAGAACGAGCCGATGCACACCCGGTCCCAGGCATCCGCCCGGCGGATCAGATCGACCAGCGGGACCAGGGCGGACTCGGCCTTGATGTCGACGTTCCAGCGGGCTTCGGGGAACGTCTCCAGCAGCTCCTCGAACAGCGGCAGCGGCTCCCGGCCCGCCACTCTGGCTTGCCGCACCTCGCTCCACGGCAGCTCGGCTATCCGGCCCCGGGCGTCCGTCACCCGGTCCAGAGTGGCGTCGTGGAAGGCCACCAGACGGCCGTCCGCCGTGGTGTGCACATCGGTCTCGAAGTAGCGGTACCCGGCATCGGCGGCCCGGCGGAACGCGGCCGTGGTGTTCTCGATCCCGTCCGCGGCTCCGCCTCGATGGGCGAACGGGATGGTCGCGGGATGGTCCAGATAGGGGTGGCGTACGGAGGTCACTGCGGCAGTATGGCCTGCTCCGGTGTCCGGGCGGTGACGGTGGTGTCGACGCCGTCCGGCTCGGGTGCGGCGGCCGCCTCGTCATCGGACCCGGCGGTGGCCGCTGCTGCCGGCTTCCCGCCGATGGCGAAGAAGCGCAGGAAGAACTGGGCGAGCGTGCCGATGGCCAGGGCGTAGAGCACCGTGCCCGCGCCGAGTGAGCCGCCGAGCACGAAGCCGGTCACCACGACCGCCACCTCGATCAGTGTGCGGACGAGCCGGATGGAGCGGCCGGTACGCAGATACAGACCGGTCATGAGCCCGTCGCGCGGTCCAGGGCCGAACTGCGCCGCGATGTACAGCCCCGTCGCGACACCGTTGACCACGACACCGGCGACCATCACGGCGATCTGCGCGGCGAGGCCGTGCACATCGGGTACGAGGGCCAGCGTGCCGTCCATGGCGATGCCGATGGCGAAGACATTGGAGACGGTGCCGAGGCCGGGACGCTGCCTGATCGGTATCCACAGCAGCAGAACGGCGGCGCCGACGATGATCGAGACGACCCCGATGGACAGTCCGGTGCGCTCGGCGAGTCCCTGGTGCAGTACTCCCCAGGGTTCGAGGCCGAGACCCGCGCGGACCAGGAGCGCCGAGCTCGCTCCGTACAGCGCAAGGCCGACGTACAGCTGAATCAGCCTTCGAGTGAGGTGCGCCCCGCGAGGGACGGGAGTGATGGACAAGAAGTGCCCCCTGGAGTGGTGGTAGTGGACTGCCGCATGTCACTCTGTGGCAGGGGATTGGCCGCCAACTATGGCCAATCCGAGGAAGGTGGACTGATTTTCATGGCGCAGTGGACTTCGGTAGTCGGTGCGGCACAGCTCGCCCGGCAGCTCCGGGCCCAACAGCCCCGGCCCGCCGGACCGGGCGCCCGCAGGCCGCCCGCCTATCGCGCGCTGGCCGACGGAGTCCGTCTGCTCGTCCTCGAAGGCCGGGTGCCGGTGGCCGCCCGGCTCCCCGCCGAGCGTGAACTGGCGCTCGCCCTGTCCGTCAGCCGCACCACCGTCGCCGCCGCGTACGAGGCTCTGCGGACCGAGGGGTTCCTGGAGTCCCGCCGGGGTGCCGGCAGCTGGACCGCCGTGCCTGCGGGCAATCCGCTGCCCGCACGCGGTCTGGAACCGCTTCCCCCGGAGTCGCTCGGTTCGATGATCGACCTGGGCTGCGCCTCGCTGCCCGCCCCCGAACCGTGGCTGACCCGGGCGGTCCAGGGCGCCCTGGAGGAGCTGGCACCCTACGCCCACACCCACGGCGACTACCCGGCGGGTCTGCCCGCACTGCGGCAGATGATCGCGGACCGCTACACCGAGCGCGGCATCCCGACCATGCCCGAACAGATCATGGTGACCACCGGGGCGATGGGTGCCATCGACGCGATCTGCCACCTCTTCGCGGGCCGCGGCGAACGGATCGCGGTGGAGTCCCCGAGCTACGCCAACATCCTGCAGCTGATGCGGGAGGCGGGCGCCCGGCTGGTGCCGGTGGCGATGGAGGAGGGGCTCGGCGGCTGGGACATGAACCGGTGGCGGCAGGTGCTGCGGGACGCGGCGCCGCGGCTCGCCTATGTCGTCGCCGACTTCCACAATCCCACCGGTGCGCTGGCCGACGAGGACCGGCGACGTGACCTGGTGGAAGCCGCCCGCTCCGCCGGTACGGTCCTGGTCGTCGACGAGACCATGAACGAGCTGTATCTCGACGCCGATGTGCAGATGCCGCGCCGGGTCTGCGCCTTCGATCCGGCGGGCTCCACCGTGCTCACCGTCGGATCGGCGAGCAAGGCCTTCTGGGCCGGCATGCGGATCGGCTGGGTGCGCGCCGCCCCGGATGTGATCCGCAGCCTGGTGGCCGCCCGCGCCTACGCCGACATGGGGACGCCCGTCCTTGAGCAGCTCGCCGTCAACTGGCTGATGCGTACCGGCGGCTGGGAGCAGGCCGTGCAGGTCCGGCGAGAACAGGCGCGGGAGAACCGGGACTCGCTCGTCGCCGCGGTTCGCCGGGAGCTGCCGGACTGGGAGTTCTCGGTTCCGCGCGGTGGTCTGACCCTCTGGGTGCGTACCGGCGGCCTCTCCGGCTCCCGGCTCGCTGTGGCGGGGGAGCGGGTCGGCGTACGCGTTCCCTCCGGCCCCCGGTTCGGTGTCGACGGCGCCTTCGAGGGGTACGTACGGCTGCCGTTCACGGTCGCCGGGCCGGTCGCGGACGAGGCGGCGGTACGGCTCGCGGCGGCGGCGCAGCTGGTGGGTTCGGGGGCGGGCGCGGGAGTGGAGGCACCGCGGACGTTCGTCGCCTGATCTGCAGGGCTGTTCAGTCGCCGACCGCCATGCCCTCGACGGCCACGGCCGCGGTCACGGTGCGTGGCATCGCCGGGTCCGGCACGCTCGCCGCGACGGGTGCGGTCTCCTCGGCCGGCGACTGCAGCCCGGGGAGCAGACCGAGGACCGCCTGCCGCTGCGTCTCGCTGGTCGCCTCGTCGTACGGATCGGGTGTGGCAGGGACCTGGAGCCGCAGTACGGGACCGGTGCCGAGCCGCGCGTACCCCCGGCCGGGCGGGACGTCCGGTGTCGGCGTCGTGTGCGGCTCCGTGCCGAGCACCGACTCGACCTGGTCGCGGGAACAGTCGCCGAGCACGGCCCGGGCTCTGGTGTGGGTCCGTACGGTCTCACCGAGGGTGTCCAGGCTGTCGAACTGATCGGTGACGACCACGGTGACGTTGGCCGCCCTGCCGTGCCGCAGCGGCACCTGGAGCAGCTCCTGGGGGTCGGGCTTGCCGTCGGCCGCCGCCAGGTGGCCGAGGACGCTGGGCCGGTCCAGCAGGATCCAGAGCGGGCGCTTGATGTCGTCGGGGGCGGGGTGGCCGGACTGCCGGGCCCGGTTCGCCGCGATCAGCCGTCGCTCCGTCTCGTGGGCCGCCCACTCCAGGGTCGCCAGCGCGCCCGCCAGACCGCACTCCACGGCCAGTACGCCGTCGCGCCCGGTCAGGCAGGCGTACTCGCCGGTTCCGCTGCCTTCGATGATCAGGATGTCACCGTGCTGGAGCGCCTGCAGGGCGATGGAGCGCATCAGCGTGGTGGTGCCGCTGCCGGGCTGTCCGACGACCAGCAGATGCGGCTCGGTCGAGCGGGCGCCGGTCCGCCAGACGACCGGAGGCGCGTCGCGGGTCTCGTCGCCGTCGTTCACCGGAACGGTGCGCTGCACCGCGTCGCCGTCGGTGAAACCCAGCACGGTCTCGCCGGGGGCGGTGACGAAGCGCTGGGCCCCGATCGAGGTGGGCAGGGCGTCGAGCACGCTCATGACGAGCCGGTTGCCCTCCTCGTCCCAGGCGAAGTGGTACTCGCGGCCACGGCCCGACTTTGCGTGCAGCAGCTGCTCGATCCGGATACGGGAGGCGGCTTCGCTGTCGGTGAAGTAGGCGGGATACGTCACCTGGAGACGTGTCAGGCGCCCGTTGCTGTCGAACTCGTAACCGCTGAAGACCTTGTCCCAGCCGCCGCCGTGGGCGAACAGCGGGCTGGGGTCGTCGGCCACGGAGAAGTACGGCACGAGCGCCTCGTACAGGGACCGCAACCGCCCGGTCTCCGTCTCGTCGGGGCCGGTCTTTGCGGGAGTCCGCTCCCGGCCCTTCCATGCGGCTGCGCCCATCACCGTGACCAGGGCGAGCACGGACCCGTACGGGATGAGCGCGACCACGAATACGCAGGCCGCGACGGTGAACAGCGTCGGACCACGCTTGTCCTTGGGCGTCGCGGCCCACTTCTGCCGTCCGGCTCCGGCCAGCAGCCGCAGACCACGAGTGATCATGATCAGCGGATGGAGGACGTCGGTGGCGTTGTCGGCGGCCGTGCGCGCGAACTCGCGACTGCGAGTGATCGAGGCGCTGCCGCTGCTCAGAATGCGGGGGAGTGGTCGCCGGGCCACGTCGGTCTCCTGACGGGGTGGGAGTAGTGGCGGAGGGTCAGAATTTGATCCCGCCCAAGAGGCCGGCGAGACTCGCGCCGCCCGCGGTGATGCTCGGTGCGATGGCGGTGCCTGCCAGATAGAAGCCGAACATGGCAGTGACGACGGCGTGCGATGCCTTGAGGCCGTCCTTCCTGAAGAACAGGAAGACGATGATGCCGAGGATGACTACGCCTGACATGGACAGGATCATGAGAGGTTCTCCTGGTTAGGGGGACAGTCACCATGAGTCCTTCCAGGTTCACCGGAAGTATCTATACGATAAAAGCTGCATTCGGGTGAAAAATCTGCATTTTCACTTGATTGGCCCACATGGGAGTACCGACAGGACGGAAGCGCCGATGTCACGCGCTGTTCCGCCGTCACCGGACGTGATCTCTCGCCATGGGCGGGCCGGGTCATGTGCGCGGTTGAGCAGTACCCTGTCGATTCACTCGTACGGCCCCGGCGCCGTACGCCCCAGCAGGTCGACAGTGTGAATCCGGTTGATGGAAGGCGGTCCGTCCGATGAGCGAAACCCCCGATCCCGAGGTGGTCGAGCTGGCGACGAAGGTCTTCGACCTGGCCCGCCGCGGTGAGACCGAAGCGCTCGCCGCCTATGTCGACGCGGGTGTTCCTGTGAACCTCACCAACGACCGGGGTGATTCGCTGCTGATGCTCGCCGCCTATCACGGGCACGCCGCCGCGGTCACCGCCCTCGTCGGCCGTGGCGCAGACCCGGACCGGGCCAACGACCGCGGGCAGACACCGCTGGCCGGAGCCGTCTTCAAGGGCGAGGGCGCGGTGATCGAGGCGCTGCTCGCCGCAGGGGCCGACCCGTCGGCCGGAACCCCCTCCGCACTGGACACTGCACGCATGTTCGGCAAGGCCGACCTGCTGGAACTCTTCGGCTCCCGCTGACCGGGTACGCCGTAAATGTGGTCGCGGTGGCGAAATGGCTGGGTCATCATGACGTCGCGGGCCCGGTTCGGGCCACCGACGAGAGGCAGAGGAAGATGGTCTACACCAAGCAGAAGACGGCGGTCGGCCGATCATGTTGCTGCGCGGCGTAGTGCCCCACCCGGCACTTGGAACTGCACAGTCCCGGTTGCGTCGACAGCTTGATGTGAGGCTTTTTCCATGTTTGATCCGTTCATAGCGCCGAGCGGCACCCTGCTCGGCCTGCTGCAGAGGGGCCGTGGCGACGGCACGCTCCACGCGCTCGCCGCACCACGCCCCGAGGCCCTGGCGGCTCTCAACCACTGCGTCCTGAGCGATCCGCGTCACGACTGGCAGGTGGAGAACCGCTCGCTCTACTACGCACGCCTGTACCTCGACCTCGACGGCGGTATCGAAGAGATCGAGCGCCATCTGTGCGATCCCGACGACCACCTCGACACCGACGACTCACGCACCGGGCTGGCCCTCGCCGTGCTCGGCCACCTCGCCTCGTACGGACGGGACGACGCGCTGGCCCTGCTGCGGCGGTACGCCGCGACCGGAGCCAACTGGGCCTGGGCCCTCGACGAGCTCGCCCTGCGTGACGACGACGCGGGGCTCCGCGCCCTCGCCGTACCCGTGCTCGGCCGGTTCCCGGCCACCGAGGAGGGCGCAGCCGAGCTGGCCGTCGCCGTACGGGACGCCTTCGAACCCCGCCCCTGGCGGCTCTGGGCGGACGACCCGCGCGAAGAGGTCGGCGCCAGGGTCAGGGCCGCCTCCGAACAGGGCTCCTTCGACCGCTGGCAGCGGCAGATGCGGCCCGGCGGCCCCCGCCCCGGCTGGAGCGTCCAGGCAGTCCTCGACTGGGCCCAGCAGGGACTCGAACGCGGCAGCGTCCTCCATGTCCCGGCCGCCCGCTGTCTCACCGCCGTCGCCGGACCCGAGGACCGGTCCACGATCATCGAGGCCGCCCGCAGCGGCCCGGAAGGCGCACGCTGCGCCGCCCTGCACTATCTGGCCGAGGCCAGGGATCCTGCCGTGCTCGACCTGATCGAGATCGCCGCGGTCGGCGTCTCGCGCACCGTCGCCGACGCGGCCGTCGCCGCCTTCGAGCGGATGTGCGGCGACGCGGCGGTGGAGCGCGCCAGGCGCTGGGCCCGACGGCCCGACGCGCTCGGCGCCTCCGCGGCCGGTGTGCTCGCCTGCCGGGGCGGCGCCCAGGACGCCTCGCTGGTCCTCGGAGCACTCCGGGAGGCCGTGCGGGGCGAAGGCCCGGACGCCCCACGCCTGTGGACCCTCGTCGACGGCGCGGGCAGGCTGGGCATCGCCTGTGCGGCCCCCGTGCTGCGCCATGTCTACCGGGAGACGTCCTCCTCGCACCTGCGCGGCCGAGCGGCCCGCGCACTGGCCGCAACCGACCCCTCCTTCGCCACCGGATTCGCCGTCGAATGCCTGTGGGACTGCGAGGAGACCACCCGCGAGGTTGCCGCACTCCACGCCGAGACCGGCGACATCAGGGTCGCCGAGCGACTGCGCCGACTCGCCGCGGACCCGGCCGAGGAGGCCGAGGTGCAGACAGCGGTACGCAGCAGGATCGGGCCCGACACCCCCGCGGTCTGACCGGAGTACGCACAGCGGCGCGCGTCGGGGGGGCGCGCGGCGCGAACGAGCGAGCAGCGCGTCGGGGGCGTGCTCGGCTCAAACGCTCATGGGACGTTCCCCGGGCGGAAAGATCCAAGTCGGCCCGGACACCTCCGGCGTGGCGACAACACGGGTATGCGTGTCGTCATCGTCACCGAATCCTTCCCGCCCGATGTCAACGGTGTGGCCCACTGCGCCCTGCAGACGGCCCGGCATCTCGCCGGCCGCGGCCACGAACCGCTCGTCGTCGCCCCGGCCACGGCCGGCGCGACGACCACATCCCGTTCGGAGCTCTCCGACGCCTTCGAGGCCGACGCACCATGCCCCGTGGTGCGGGTCCCCTCACTTCCCCTGCCCGGCTATCCCCAGGTCCGGGTGGCACTTCCGAGTCGGCGGCTGACGGCCGCCCTCACCGCGCACCGCGCCGAACTCGTCCATCTGGCCGGACCGTTCGTGCTCGGCGTACGGGGCATGGCAGCCGCGACCAGGCTCGGGCTGCCGACCGTGGCCGTCTACCAGACCGACCTGGCCGGCTACGCACGCACGTATCTCGGCACCGGCGAGAACACCGCCTGGCGCCGGATGCGCGCCGTGCACAGCGCCGCCGACCGCACGCTCGCCCCGTCCACCGCCGCCGTCCGCGACCTCACCGAACACGGTGTGCCCCGGGTACGGCTGTGGCCACGTGGCGTCGACACCGCACGGTTTCGGCCCGGACTGCGGGACGAGGCACTGCGCCGCCGTCTCGCCCCCGGCGGGGAGCGGATCGTCGGGTACGTCGGACGGCTCGCCCCGGAGAAACACGTCGAACTCCTTGCCGGGGCCTGTGCGACACCCGGGGTCCGGGTCGTGGTCGTCGGGGACGGACCCAGTGCTGCGTCGCTGCGGACCGCCCTGCCCGGCGCGGTCTTCCTCGGCCGGAGAACCGGGGACGACCTCGCCCGGTTCTTCGCCTCGCTGGACGTGTTCGTGCACACAGGACCGTACGAGACGTTCTGCCAGACGGTGCAGGAGGCCATGGCCTCCGGGGTACCCGTGATCGCCCCGGCGGCGGGCGGACCGCTCGACCTCGTCGACCACGGGCGGACCGGGCTGCTGGTCCCGCCGCTCGACGCGGGTGCCGTGGCGGCGGCAGTCGGCGCACTCGCCGCGGACCCCGCGCTCGCGGCGGCCTACGGCGCCACCGGCCGGGCCACGGTCGAGGGCCGGACGTGGCAGGCCGTGGGTGATCAACTCCTGGATTACTACGACGAGGTGCTGCGCGACCGGACGGCGGTGGCTTCCCAATGCTGATGTCAAGCGGCAAGGGTGACTGGTGGTGCCACCTGGTAGCACCGTCGGTCACGGATGAGCGCCCAGATGACGTTGACGCGGCGGCGTGCGAGGGCGAGGACTGCTTGTGTGTGTCGCTTCCCCTCGGCTCTCTTGCGGTCGTAGAACCGGCGGGAGTTGGGATCTCGCTGAATGCTGATGAGCGCGGACGTGTAGAAGACCCGTTGAAGTCGTCGGTGGTATCGCTGCGGCCGGTGCAGATTGCCGCTGCTCTTTCCGGAGTCGCGGGGCGCGGGGGCGAGGCCGGCGAAGGCCGCCAGGCGTTCCGCGGTGGGGAACCCTTCGAGATCGCCGCCGATGCCGACGAGAAGCTCAGCGCCGAGCACGGTCCCGATGCCGGGCACGCTTTCGATCACTTCGGCGAGTTCGTGTTCGCGAAACCGGCCCTCGATGAGCCTGTCGGTTTCGCTGACCTTCTCGTTGAGGGCCATCACCTCCTTCGCGAGGGTGTGGACCATCTTGGCGATCGCCTTCTCGCCGACGACGGCGGTGTGCTGCCGCCCGGCAGCCTCCACGGCTGCCTCGGCCAGCCTCTGGGCGCCCTGGACCTTGCGGTTGTGCAGCCAGGTCGTCAGCCGCTTGGCACCGACGCGCCGGAGGGCGGCTGGAGTCTGGTAGCCCGTCAGGAGCACGAGCGGACCGACGTTGGTGACGTCCAGGGCGCGCTCGAGCGCGGGAAACATGCTGGTCAGCGTGGAGCGGAGACGGTTGACCGTCCGGGTGCGGTCGGCGACCAGGTCGCTGCGGTAGCTGGTCAGCAGCTTCAGTTCGATCACTGCCTCGTCGCCGGGGCGGACAGGCTGCAGGTCCCTGCGCATGCGTGCCTGGTCCGCGATCACTCGGGCATCCCGGGCGTCCGTCTTGCCTTCGCCCCGGTAGCCGTCGGTTGCCCGGTTGACGACGCGTCCGGGGATGTAGAGAAGTTCCTGGCTGTGGTTGACCAGGAGCGCGATCAGCAGGCCGGGCTCACCGCCGGTCATGTCCACGGCCCAGGTGGCCTGCTCTCCGTCGGCGAGAGCGAGGACATCGCCCAGGAGCTGGAGGAGCTCCATCTCGTCGTTGGCCACGCGCCGCGACAGCAGCCGGTCGCCTTCCGTATCCACCACCACGCAGTGGTGGTGCGTCTTGCCGCAGTCGATCCCCGCCCATATCCGGCTCATCGTGCTCCAGTCGTTCGCTCTTGCAGTTCGCACCACGGACGACCTCGCCGGCATTGCTCTACACAGCGACTTTCTCGCACTTCCCAATCGGCGGCCGAGTCGTCGTGGGGAGCCGGGCGGCCAAGCCACCAAAGCCACGGACGGCAGCGGCATGAAAGCCACACCCGGCTCCCCTGGGTGCCACAACCCTACGAATGGCTGGGGCGATCCCAGAAGGAAGGTAGAGCGGCATGACCGGCCGCGAACGGCGGACGGTCATCGTCCGGCTGGCGAACTTCATCACCCCGTCATCGGGCGGACTGCGCACCGCCCTTGACGAACTCGGCCGCGGCTATCTCGCGGCCGGGCACGAGCCGGTGCTCATCGTGCCCGGCGACACACGGAGCGACGAGCGTACGGAGCAGGGGAGGGTGATCACGCTCCCCGGGCCGGTCCTGCCGGGCAGCGGAGGCTACCGCGTACTGGCAGGCCGGCGCGGCCTCCGCCGCCTCCTGGAAACGCTGCGGCCCGGCCGTCTCGAGGTCTCCGACCGGACCACGCTGCGATGGACGGGGGAGTGGGCGCGCCGCGCCAGGGTGCCCGCCGTGATGGTCTCCCATGAGACGGCCGAGGGGGTGCTGCGCACCTGGGGCGTCCCGGCCGGCGCGGCCGGGATGACGGCCGACCGTCTCAACGCGCGCAGCGCCCACGCATACACCCGGATCGTGTGCACCACGCAATGGGCGGAGCGCGAGTTCCTGCGCATCGGCGCCCGCAATGTGGTGCGCGCCCCGCTCGGCGTGGACCTGCGACGCTGCCGTCCCCACCGGCGCAGTACGGTGCTGCGCGACCGGCACCTGCACGGCCGGGACGTGCTGCTTCTGCTGTGCTCGCGGCTCTCGGTCGAGAAACGCCCCGGCCGGGCCCTGGAGACGATTGCCGAGCTGCGGCGTCGCGGGGTGCGCGCGGCGCTGGTCGTCGCGGGCGACGGGCCACTGCGCGCGGGCCTGGAGAGCAGAGCTCGGGCGCAGCGGCTGCCGGTCGAATTCCTGGGCCATGTGCGGGACCGGGAGACTCTGGCGGATCTGCAGGCGGCGGCCGACATCTGCCTGGCGCCCGGACCCGCCGAGACGTTCGGCCTGTCGGCCCTGGAAGCACTGGCCTGCGGTACCCCTGTGGTGACGAGCGCGAGTTCCGCGCTGCCGGAGGTGATCGGCGGTGCCGGAGTGGCTGCCGCGGACACGGGTGAGGCGTTCGCCGCCGCGGTACGGGAGCTGCTCGGGCGCCCGCAGGAGCGGCGTCGCGCCGAGGCGAGGCAACGGGCCGAGCTCTTCGGCTGGGACCGCTCGGTGGCCGCGTTCCTGGCCGCGCACGACGTGCCGGACCGGGGCGGGATTCCGGGGGTACGGACATGAAGGGGGCGTCGGTGCCGTCAGGCGACCCGGGACCGCACGCTTGCACTGCGTCGAGCTTCTCCCCGGTACGGTTCGCCGCGCTCGGGGACTCGTTCACCGAAGGCGTCGGCGACCCCGTCCCCGGTGGCCGGCGGGGCTGGGCCGCACTGCTCGCCGAAGGTCTCGCGGACGGCCGGCGGGGCGTGGAATTCCGAAACTTCGCCGTCAGCGGTGCGCAGTCCGGCGACGTCCTGGACCGGCAGGCCGCGGCGGCGGCCGCCTTCCGGCCCCACCTCGCGTCCATCGTCGTCGGCGTCAACGACACCCTGCGCCGCACGTTCGATATCCGGCTCCTCGCGCGGCGTCTCGACGAGGTCTGCGCGCTCCTGACGGAGAGCGGAGCCGTACTCCTGACCGCCTGTCTGCCCGACCCCGGCGCCGTGCTCGGGCTCCCCGCGCCCCTGGGCAGGCCGCTCGCCCGGCGCCAGGCCGCGGTGAACGCCGTCGTGCACGCACTGTCCGAACGCTACGACGCCGTTCATCTGCACATGGCGGACCGGGCCTGGGTCCGCGACCGCTCCCTGTGGAGCGCCGACCGGCTCCACCCGGCCGAACGCGGTCACCGGGCGGTCGCGGCCGGCTTCCACGAGCTGCTGGCCGCCCGTGGCCTGGCCCTCGGAGCCCCGCCGGGGCTCGAATCCGAACAGCCGCCCCCGGGCCTCGCCGACACCTGGCTCTGGCTGGCCACCGCCGGCACCGGATGGCTGGCGCGCAGAAGCACCGATCTGCTGCCCCAGCTGCTGTGTCTGGCCGGAGCGGAGGCATGGCACCGGGTGTGCGGCACCGGCCGGCGGCTGGACCGGCGGGCCGAGGCGGCGCTGCGGAGCGCGCTGGCCGCCGTGGCACCGATCGGTGCGCCGGCTGCCGGGGAGCCGGCCGTGCCGTCAGGGCCGTTGCCCGTGCCGCGCGTCAGTATGGAGGGATGACCGGACGCTGGGAGTTCTGGATCGACCGTGGCGGGACGTTCACCGATGTCGTGGGCCGGGATCCCGACGGGCACCTGGTCACCCGCAAGCTGCTCTCCCACGACCCGGACCGCTACCGCGACGCCGCCGTGGCAGGAATCCGGGGGCTGCTGGGCCTCGGACCCACCGACCCGGTCCCCGCCGACCGGGTCGGCACGGTGAAGATCGGCACGACGGTCGCCACCAACGCCCTGCTGGAGCGGCGCGGCGAGCCGACCGTCCTGGTCATCACGGAAGGCTTCCGCGACGCGCTGCGCATCGCGTACCAGAACCGGCCGAGACTCTTCGACCGCCGCATCCTGCTGCCCGAGGCCGTGTACGAGCGGGTGATCGAGGTCCCCGAGCGGATCGACGCCCACGGCCGGGTCGTCACACCGCTCGACCGGGACGCGGTGGCCGGGCGACTGAAGGCGGCCCGGGCCGACGGACTGCGCAGCGCGGCGGTCGTCCTGATGCACGGCTACCGCCACCCCGGACACGAGAGCGCCGTGGCCGCCGCAGCCCGCGAGGCAGGCTTCACCCAGGTGAGCTGCTCGCACGAGGTGAGCCCGCTGATCAAGCTCGTACCACGCGGCGACACCACCGTCGTCGACGCCTATCTCTCGCCGATCCTGCGCCGGTACGTAGACGAGGTCGCCCGCGAACTCGACGGCATCCGGCTGATGTTCATGCAGTCCAACGGCGGGCTGCGCGAAGCCTCCCACTTCCGGGGCAAGGACGCGGTGCTCTCCGGCCCCGCCGGTGGTGTGGTCGGCATGGCCCGTACGTCCGGACAGGCAGGATTCGACCGGGTCATCGGCTTCGACATGGGCGGCACCTCGACCGATGTGTCGCACTACGCGGGCGAGTTCGAGCGCGAACTGGGCACTCAGGTGGCCGGTGTGCGGATGCGCGCCCCCATGATGAACATCCACACCGTCGCCGCCGGCGGCGGCTCCGTCCTGCACTTCGACGGCCACCGCTACCGCGTCGGCCCCGAATCGGCGGGCGCGATCCCCGGCCCGGCCTGCTACCGCCGCGGCGGGCCGCTGACCGTCACCGACGCCAATGTGATGCTCGGCCGGGTCCAGCCCGCGCACTTCCCGGCCGTCTTCGGACCGGACGGCAGCCTTCCACTCGACGCGGACCTCGTCCGCGAACGCTTCGACGCGCTCGCCGAGGACGTGGCGCGCGCCACCGGAACGCGGCGTACGGCGGCCGAGGTCGCCGCCGGGTTCCTGGAGATCGCCGTGCTCAACATGGCGAACGCGGTCAAGAAGATCTCCGTGCAGCGCGGACACGACATCACCCGCTACGCCCTGACCGGCTTCGGCGGTGCCGGAGGCCAGCACGTCTGCGCCGTTGCCGACGCCCTGGGCATCGACACGGTCCTCGTACCGCCCCTGGCCGGTGTGCTCTCCGCGTACGGCATCGGTCTCGCCGATGCCACCGCGATGCGCGAACAGTCCGTCGAGGCGGAACTGAGTGAGGCGACCCGTACCGCGGTGGGCGAACTCTGCGACGAACTCGCCGCCCGCACCCGCGCCGAACTGCGCGCCGACGCCATCCCCGACAGCGCGATCAGCACGCACGCCCGCGTGTTCCTGCGCTACGCCGGTACGGACTCGAGCCTGCCCGTCGGCCTGGACAGCGCACCCGCCATGGCCGAGGCGTTCACCGCGGAGCACCGCGCACGCTACGCGTTCACCATGGACAAACCCCTGGTCGTCGAGGCGGTGTCGGTCGAGGCGATCGGAACGGCGGGACAGCACGAACCGCGCCCGGCCGACCGCGCACCCCGCGAGAGCGCAGAACCTCAACCGCATGACACCGTAAGGATGTTCGCCGACGGCCGATGGCAGGACACCCCGCTCCACCGGCGCGAGGAACTGCGCCCTGCCGACACCGTGACCGGCCCTGCCGTGATCGCAGAGGCGGATGCCACCACTGTCGTCGACCCGGGCTGGCAGGCCGCTCTCGCCGGCACCGGCCATCTGCTGCTCACCAGGGTCCGCCCGCGCCCGGACCGCACGGCCGTCGGTACCCGGGTCGACCCCGTCATGCTGGAGGTCTTCAACAACCTCTTCATGTCGATCGCCGAACAGATGGGTGTGCGCCTGGAGAACACGGCTCACTCCGTCAACATCAAGGAGCGGCTCGACTTCTCCTGCGCCCTCTTCGACTCGGACGGGAATCTGATCGCCAATGCCCCGCACATTCCCGTGCACCTCGGTTCGATGGGCGAGTCCATCAAGGAGGTGCTGCGGCGCAACGGTGGCGCGATGCGGCCAGGCGATGTGTACGCCATCAACGACCCGTACCACGGCGGCACACATCTGCCCGATGTGACCGTGGTGACACCCGTGTTCGACGAGACCGGTGGTGAGAAGCCGGAGCTGCGCTTCCTTGTTGCCTCACGTGGACACCACGCCGAGATCGGCGGCATCACCCCCGGCTCCATGCCCGCCTTCAGCCGCACCATCCACGAGGAAGGAGTGCTGTTCGACAACTGGCTGCTGGTACGGGACGGCAGACTCCGCGAGGCCGAGACGCGCGAACTGCTCACCACCGCCGCGTACCCCTCCCGCGACCCGGACACCAACCTCGCCGATCTGCGCGCCCAGATCGCCGCCAATGAGAAGGGCATCGCCGAACTCCGGCGCATGGCCGAACAGTTCGGGACCGCGGCCGTCGCCGCGTACATGGGGCACGTACAGGACAACGCCGAGGAGTCCGTCCGCCGGATCATCGCCGAACTGCACGACGGTGCCTACCGCTACGAGACCGACAACGGCGCGGTCATCGAGGTCGCCCTCACCGTGGACAAGGCCACCCGCAGCGCAGTCGTCGACTTCACCGGCACCTCACCGCAGCAGCCGGGTAACTTCAACGCGCCGAAATCCGTGGTGATGGCGGCTGTCCTGTACGTCTTCCGGACCCTGGTCCCCGACGACATCCCGCTCAACAGCGGCTGCCTCAAGCCCCTGGAGGTCAGAATTCCGCAGGGCTCCATGCTGGCCCCCGTTTATCCGGCGGCCACCGTCGCGGGAAACGTGGAGACGTCCCAGGCCGTCACCGGTGCTCTGTACGCGGCGCTCGGCATCCAGGCCGAGGGTTCGGGCACCATGAACAACCTCACCTTCGGCAACGAACGGGTCCAGTACTACGAGACCGTGGCGAGCGGATCGGGCGCGGGCGACGGCTTCGACGGCGCCGACGCCGTACAGACCCATATGACCAACTCCCGCCTCACCGACCCCGAAGTCCTCGAATGGCGCTACCCCGTGCTGCTGGAGAGTTTCCGGGTACGGGACGGCAGCGGGGGTACGGGGCGTTGGCACGGCGGCTGCGGTGTGGAGCGGCGAATCCGCTTCCTCGAACCCGTGACCCTGGCGCTGCTCTCCGGCCACCGCCGGGTCCGGCCGTACGGCATGGCGGGCGGTGAACCCGGCGCGCTGGGTGAGCAGCACATCGAGCGCTCCGACGGCGGGACGGTCACACCACTGCGCGGCTGTGACACGGCCGAGCTGGAGCGGGGGGACGTACTCGTGCTCCGCACACCGGGCGGCGGGGGCTACGGAACCCCGGAGCCGGGCCGGGACAAGCGTCCGCAACGCACCGGGGAACGGCTGTGAAGTCGGCGCCGGCCGGCTCCGGGCAAGGGGTCGCTTCTGCGCCGTTTCGACCGTTGTCAGTGTGAGGACCTAATCTGTGCAGCGTGACTTCGCCTGCCTACACGGACAACGCTGCGCCCCAGCTCAGCGCGGGGCCGCGGCCTGCCCCGGGCCCGGCCGCCGACGAGGGGCTCTCGCGGCGGCTGCGCGCGCTCGCCTGCACGGCGCCACTGCACGACCTCGATGTGCGCAAGGCGAATCTGGCCGGCGAGTACACCGTCTACACGATGGCCGAGGTCGCACTCGCCGCGATCGACCACGTCACCCTCAACATGGACTTCGACACGGGTGCCGATCACGACCAGATAGTGACCAGGCTGCTTCCCCGCGTCGCCGCGCAGGCCCCGCGCCGCCCGGCCGCCGAGCACGAGCGGGTCGCCCGCTGGGTGCTGGAGAACCTGATCAATGTCGGCAGCGTCGACCGCGGATTCCGTGCGGTGTACGGTACTTTCGGCCCTGATGGGGTGTATGTTCGCCGCGATTACGACTTCAAGCTGATCGAAGAGGTCCCGGGATACGGCGGCACCGTCTATCTCCGGGCCACCGACGAGGCGGTCAATGTCCTGGTCGGCGCCCTCGACACGGACGTCACCAGCGCCCAGATCGCCGCCGAGGTGAAGCTGGAGGTCCTCATCAGCCGGGGCCGCCTGGCGGACGCACAGCTCGCCGCCGAGCAGGCCCGCTACCGCACCGTGCAGTACGCGGAGACCCTCCGCAAGACGCTGGAGGCCACCCGGCGCAACGTCCGGGCCGTCGACTGGCTCAACGCGGTACCCGACATGATCGCCGAAGCACTCGATCACGTCGCCGACCGCTACCGTCACGAGAACGCGATCCTCACCAACATCCGCAAGGCGCGTGACGAGGCCGAGGAGCCCGAGCACAAGCGGCGCGCCGCCGAGCTCGTCGACATCGTCAAGGACTGCATCCGCCGCCACACCCAGTTGCAGTCCCGCCTGCTGGAAGCCGGACCGCTCTTCCGCGCCGAACAGGACCGGCAGGCCTTCGCCACCCCCACGGCCCGCACAGGCCTCGATCTCTACGGTCAGCTGGTCGCCCCGCTGCTGCCGCTCCCCGTCGAACAGGCCATCCGCGTCACGGACGCGTTCTTCGCCCAAGGCACCGGGTTGCGCACCCCCACCTCGGTGCGGGTGGGCGATCTCGTCGACATGCTGCTGACCCCGCCCCTGGAGCGGGAACACCTGGGCGCCGAAATGCCCGAACCCGATCTGATCGCCACTCCGGACGACAGCAGGTTCAGCGAGGAGCAACTCGCGAGCGCCATGGAACTCCTCGATCTGGAGCACGACGCCCCGCGCCGGCTCTCCGGACTCCTCGCGGAGGCCCGGCGCCGCGATCCCGAACTGCCCTACCTGGTCGCTCTGCTTGCGGTGCACGCCGCGAGTCCGCCGGTCGGCACCGCCTACCGGCAGGGCGAGCAGCGCCTGTTGTTCTCCGTCGACGACGGGACACAGCTCCACGACCCGGAGTTCGGCGGTGCGGACCTGATAGTGGGTACGGCCCTGCTGGACGCGGCCGGAATGGCCGCGGACCGCTCGGAGGCGTCATGAGCGGCGCGCCCCGTGAGGCACACGCCTCGCCGACCCGGCCGGCGCACGTCGGCCATGGACGTCGCCGACGTGCCCGCGCCCACGCGGTGCGCGCGGGCAGGACCGCGCCGCCCAGGACGGATGCCGCGAGAACCGGAGCCGTCCACCCCGTACCGAAGAATTTCCGCATTGAGGAGCGACAGTCGTGAGCGACCACCGCGCACAGCACGCCGACGCGTGGAGCGAGCCGACCGCCCCGTACCCGACCGAGAGCCCGACGCCCGCCGACCCGGCAGGGCCCACAGTCGCCACCGCACCCGTCACCCCGGCCGACGCAGCGGACGCCGCCCGGCTCGTCGCCTTCGGGCTGCAGCCCAAACTGCTGCCCGCACGCGACGCCGAGTACGCCGAACTGCTCCGCCGCTACCGGGAGGAGCCCGCTTTCGCCCGGCTCGCCGACGCGGTGGCGACCGGACTCGGCCTGGTCGTCCTGGAAGTGTCCACCCGCGCCGGTATGGCCGTGACCGCCGGTGAGGACTCGGTCTTCGCCGTCCGCATGGGCGACTACGCCCGCCGCGCCTCGTCCGACTCCGCCGACCGCTTCCTGCATGGGCTCGCGCACCTCGCCGTCGCCGCGATGGCCTTCCCCCGCCCCGAGGATCTCGCCGACGACGCGTACATCGGCCGGATCACCGTCAATGGCGTCGACTCGTTCGTACGCCAGGCGTGCCACCGCCTGGAGGAGCGCGCCGAGGAGCACGGCGACAACACCGACCCGGCCACCGACGCCCCCGGGCTGGAGGCGGCCTGGCGGATCTACGCCCGGCGCAGCTCCACCGGAGCCACGAAGGACGCCCGAAGGCTGGCCGGCTCCACCACCGGCATCGTCGGCAAGGCCGTCGCCTTCCTCACCGACTCCGGCTTCCTCCAGCGCACCGGGGACGACGCCGGAGGCGCCTTCCGTACCACCGCCCGCTACCAGCTCCAGGTCCGCGACATGGCCGGCAACGCCGCCATGGCCGAACTGCTCGAACTCGGAGTCGTACCGGTGACCGACGGAACGGCGACGCTGCTGCCGCCGCCCGACCCCGACGGCCTGGAGCTGGTCGCCGACGCCGGTCTGCCCTTCCACGCCTGACCGGCCCGCCCCACCACCGCCGTCTCCCCCCGCTGTCTGAACGACGAGAGTCCGCCGCCATGTACGAGCTGTCCCGGGTCCGCCTCTACTCCATCGGGCCTGCCGGTGCGCGCTATGCCGACACCGTGCTTGACCTGCGTGGAGTGGGCGAGCCCGTGCCCAACCCCGCCCCGGCACAAGCGGAGTTCTTCGAGGAGGAGCCGGTCGGCCCGCCGCGCCGCCCCGCCCCTGCCGGTGTGCTCTTCCTGGAGAACGGCGGCGGCAAGTCGGTGCTGCTGAAACTGATCTTCTCGGTGATGCTGCCCGGCCACCGCAACACCCTCGGCGGCGCCAGCTCCGGCGTACTGCGCAAGTTTCTGCTCGCCGACGACTGCGGGCATGTCGCCCTGGAGTGGCAGCACACCCTCACCGGCGAGTGCGTCGTCGTCGGCAAGGTCAGCGAGTGGCGTGGACGGCAGGTCTCCAACGACCCGCGCAAGTTCGCCGAGGCCTGGTACTCCTTCCGCCCCGGGCCTGGCCTCAGCCTGGACTCCCTGCCGGTCGCCGAGGCCACCTCCGTCCACCGCCCCGTCGAAGGCGTCTCCGGCGCGCAGGGCCGTCGGCGCACGATGAAGGGCTTCCGCGACGCCCTGACCGAGGCGGGCAAGTTCTACCAGCACCTCGATGTGCACTGGGAAGAGATCCACGACCGCTGGAACGAGCACCTCGGTGACCTCGGTCTCGACCCCGAACTCTTCCGCTACCAGCGCGAGATGAACGCCGACGAGGGTGAGGCGGCCGGCCTCTTCGCGGTCAAGAAGGATTCCGACTTCACCGACCTCCTCCTCCGCGCCGTCACGGACACCCGTGACACGGACGGGCTCGCCGACCTGGTGAGCGGCTTCGGCAACAAGCTCGGCCGCCGAGCCGAGCTGACCGCGGAGCGCGACTTCACCGCGGGCTCGGTCGATCTGCTCGGCCGGATCGTCGAGGCCGCCGGTACCCGGTCCCGCACCCGGGACATCCACGCGGGCGCCGAGCGCCGCACCCGTACGCTCGCCCGCAGGCTCTCCGCCCGCGCCGGCCAGGAGCGCGGCCGGACCGCCGAGCTCGCCCAACAGGTGACGGGCGCCGCGCACACCGTCACCACCGCAGAGGAGGCCCGCAGCCGCAGCGCCCTGATCGCGGCCGAACTGGCCTACCGGCACGCCTCCCTGGCCCTGACCGCGGCGGAGAAGGGCGCTGCCGCCCAGCGCCGCGAACTGGTCGACGCCCGCACCCTGCACTCCGCCTGGCAGGCTGCCGAGGCCGTACTGCGACACCGCGCCGCCGCCGACCGCTCCGCACGTGTGGCCGTGGCCATCCGCGAGGCGGAGCGCGACGCCGCGCCTGCGCTCGCCGCCCGTGCCAAGGCCGCCGCCGATCTCGTACGGGCCCTGCACACCGCGGCGGAGGCCGGCGAGACCCTGGCCAACGAGGAGGAGGAGCGCTCCGACACCCTCCAGACGGCGGGCGAGACCGCCCACCGCGATGCCACCACCGCAGCCACCGAGGCCCAGCGCGCCCGCAGCGAGGCCGGACATCTGCGCCAGCGCCTTGCCGAGGTCGAGCAGGAGACAGCAGAAGCGGTACGGGCCGGCTGGCTCGACAACACCGCGCCGGACGCCGACCCGGCGCGCGCCGCCCTCGCCGCGAGCGACGCCGAGCAGTCCGCCGTCGCCGCATGGGACACCGCCAGGGAGGCCGCACGTTCGGCGGCCGACCTGGCCAGGGAAGCCGCAGCCGCCGAGAGCCGCGCCGAACTCGCCGCGGCGCGCGCCGCCGATGCCGCGCAGGCCGCGGATCAGTCGTACGGGGCCGAGCTCAGGGCCGCCGAGTCGATCGCCGCCGACCACCGTCTGGCCGACCTGCTTGGCCTGCCCGCCACGCATGGCACAGGCGTACCCCGGCCCCGCAGCGGAGCGGCCGGGGCGGAGAGGGACCCGGACGCCCCGCACGGTCCGGACCACCAGGAACAGGCAGGCCGGCGGGGCCAGGCGGGTCAGGAAGGCCAGACCGGCCGGCCGGACCGGGCCGCCCACGCCACGCACACCGTCACTGCCGAACAGCCCGCCGCCCACGAACAGCCGCTCACCGCCCAGGAGCTGGACCGCAGCGCCGACGAACTGCGGGAGCTGCTCGACCAGGGCATCGCCTCCGCCGAGCGCCGCCTCTTCGAACTGCGCACCGCGGCCGCCGACGACTCCCGCATCCTCGGCGCACTCGGCGACGGCGGACTGCTGCCGCCCGGCCCAGATGTCCTGGCCACCGTCGAATACCTTGGCGAGCACGGCATCCCCGCCCTTCCCGGCTGGCGATACCTCGCCCAGGCCGTCGACCCCGCCGACCACGCGGCCGTACTCGCCGCCCGTCCCGAACTTGTCGACGGCGTGGTCATCACCGACCCCGACTCGCACGCCCGCGCCCGCGACGTCCTGAGCGGCGCCGCCCTTCTGCCGCGCTCCGCCGTCGCTGTAGGCACCGCCGCCGCGCTGCTCGCCCCCGTCCCGGCCGCCGGCACGGGCTCGGCCGCGAGCACGGAAGGGGTGTTCCTTGTTCCGCCGAACCCGGCGATGCACGACGAACACGCGGCCGACGAGGAGCGGCATGCTCTCAGGAGCAGGGCCGCCGCCCGCGACGAGGACATCCGCACCCTCGCGGCCCGCCTCACCGCCGACCGCTCCCTCGCTGCCCGCATCGGCTCCTGGCGCGCCGACTGCCCGCCCGGCATGCTCGCCGAGCTCGCCGAAGCAGCCCGCACCGCCCGTTCGGCCGCCGAGGCGGCAGAGGCCGCACTCGCCGAAGCCCGTACCGTGCGCGCCGAGGCCGACGAGGCCGCCGCGGATACCGCCCGCGTCCGCGATGAACGCCAGGAGGCCGCCCAGCGCGCCCGCCGCGCCGCCGACGCCCTCGCGGGCCTTGCCCACCGGCTACGCGAGCGCGCGGGCTGGCAGGCGAAATTGCGCGAACTGATCGACGAAGCAGCCGAGTCCGAGGCCCGCGCCACCGTCTGCCTGGAGCGGGCTCGCGCCGCCGACGAAGACCGCAGGGCCGCTCAGCGCGCCGCCGACGACGCCCGCCGCACCGCCCGCGCCCTGCGCGCCGAACGTGCCGAGATCGCAGGAGCCCCCGAGCACCTCCCGGAGCCCGAGGGCGACACCCCACGCCCCGCGCTTCCCGCGCTGCGGGAGGCCTACCGAGCCGCATCCCAGCTGTACGAGAAGGTGGGCGTCGGCGCAGACCTGCGCGCCGAACAGGCCCGCGCGGAGAGCGACGAGAGCGCCGCCCTCGCCGAGCTGGACCGGCTCACCAACAAGGTCCGCACCCGGGCCGCCCAGCTCCTCGAAGGCACCGACGGCGCCGACGGCCCCTCCAGGCAGGCGGCCGCCGCCCGCGCCGAATCCTTGGTTCAGCTCCTGGAAACCAGGGCTTCCACCGCGAGCGAGCAGCTGGGCCGGCTGCGGGGAGAGGCCGAGCGCCTGGCCCCGGTCGACGGCGAGACCCATCACACCGAACTCCCCGACGAGCTGGTCCCCGCCGACGCCGAGCAGGCCCAGGCCCTCCTGCGTACCGCCACGGCCGAACTGGCCTCCGCCACCGCAACCCTGGACACCGCCCGCGCCGCCCACGCCGAGCTGCTGCGCGCACACCGCACCGCCGAGGACTCCGCAGGCGGCTTCGACGAGACCGCGGCACTTCTGCGCGATCTCCTCAGGGACCACGGCGCGGACGACGACACGGAGGCCCCCGAGCCGTACCCGGGCAGCCTCGACGAGGCCCGGCAGTCCGCCGCAGAGGCCCGCCGCTCACTGCGCGGCTGCGCCGCCGACCTGTCCGCAGCGGAGAGCGCCGTACGGGAAGCGAGCGACGTCCTCGTACGGCACGCCAACTCCACCCGCTACGAACAGGTCCGCACCCCCGCCCGCCAGCAGATCCGCGAACTGCCGGCCGCGGCGCTGCCCGAGCACGCCGAGAAGTGGGCCGCCGCCTTCGCACCCCGGCTCCGTGTCCTCACCGACGAGCTGGCCCAGTTGGAGCGCAACCGCGACTCCATCGTCGACCGGCTCCGCGGCCTCGTGGAGTCCGCGCTCACCACCCTCCGCTCCGCCCAGCGGCTCTCCCAGCTCCCCGAAGGACTGGGGGAGTGGTCAGGCCAGGAGTTCCTCCGGATCCGTTTCGAGGAACCCGATCAGGCGACGCTCACCGAGCGCCTCGGCGAGGTCATCGACGAGGCCACCCGCGCCGCTCTGAAGAAGAACTCCGATCTGCGCAGGGACGGCATGTCCCTCCTGCTGCGCGGTGTGCAGGCGGCGCTGGAGCCCAAGGGCATCGCCGTGGAGATTCTCAAGCCGGACGCGGTGCTCCGTGCCGAACGCGTCCCGGTCGGGCAGATGGGCGACGTCTTCTCCGGCGGTCAGCTGCTCACCGCCGCCATCGCCCTGTACTGCACGATGGCTGCACTGCGCAGCAACGACCGGGGCCGCGACCGGCACCAGCACCGGCACGCGGGCACGCTGTTCCTGGACAATCCCATCGGCCGGGCCAACGCCACCTATCTGCTGGAGCTCCAGCGAGCGGTGTCGGACGCCCTCGGCGTACAACTGCTCTACACGACCGGACTCTTCGACACCACGGCGCTTGCCGAATTCCCGCTGGTCATCCGGTTGCGCAATGACGCGGACCTGCGGGCCGGGCTGAAGTACATCAGCGTGGAGGAGCACCTTCGCCCCGGGCTGCCTCAGCAGGACCCGAACGGCGAGACCGTGCACGGCGAGATCACCGCCACCCGCATGTTCAAGCGCGCCACGACACCGCCCGACACCGCCCGGGTTCCCGCTCAGGGCCCGTCCGACGAGTAAGGACGGCGAGCAGGAACGGCGAGCAGGGAGACACCGCGGCCACAAGCCGCGAGAGCCCTGCTCGATCCATGGGGCAGGGCAGGCAGCGCTCAGGCCCGCGAGAGGCTGCCCGCGCCCCGGCGGCGTATCCGCGCATCGTCCCGCTGCGCGGTCCGCGCCGCCCGCCGGGCTCTGCGCCGCTCACGGCGCAACTGCCGCGCCGAACTGCTCGGCACGGACACCACGCCGTTGCGCTGATTCCAGACCTGCCGGGTGACCCAGACATCCAGCACCGACCAGGTCGTAACCACCGTGCTGCCCACACTGCTCAGCACCATCGGAAAGGCAAGCCAGGACCCCGCCAGCGTGCACAGGAACGCCACCATGGCCTGGATGACCGTCAGCGACATGATGAGCACGGCACGCACGGCAGCCCTACGGACCGGGTCCGGCATCCGCCGCCGTATCGCAGGCTCTTCCACCCAGAGCTGCCGGTGCTGCTGGCACGGGATCTTCGCCCCGCCTGTCGCCGCCGAGACCGCCGTCGCAGCCGGTGCCGACGACACCGCACTCCGACGCTCTTCCGTATCCAAGGACTCTCAACTCCCCACCGCTGTCCGACTTCAGGGTTGCTGCCCGGCATGCGCCGTTTCTACGCGGGCGGACCGGGCCGTCCTGCCCTGGGCGCTCCCCGTGTTCCCCCTGACCCGTACAGAGAGACGAGTGACCAGCTGTGAAGATTCCCTCGACCCGTCACCGAACGAAGAATTCCAGCCAACTGCCCTGCCGAACAGTGTGATGCTCTGACAGGTCTCTTCTGCCGCTTTCGCGAATTTCATTGCCCGGAATACCGGGAAAACTCGTGATCAACACCGGGGAGTGCGGCTGAAAATCGTCCGGACATCCCTTCGAGTTGTCTCTCTGTCGGTAGTAGGCTCGCGCCGTTTGTTGACGGAACACGACCACCGCCCCGTCGGGCCGGGCTGGAGGAGGCCATGCGCTTTCGCGGGAAGTCCATCCGCAGGAAGATCGTGGCGTTGCTGCTGGTGCCGCTCGTCTCCCTCACCGGACTCTGGGGTTTCGCCACTTTCCTGACAGGGCGCGAGGCCGGCCACCTGTTGAGCGCGAGCACCATCGTGGAGAAGGTCGGTCATCCTCTGGAGGGCGCAGTCCGTGCCATTCAGGACGAGCGCCGTCAGACCCTTGTCTTCCTTGCCGACCCCAGGGCCTCCAACGCTCTGCCCCTGCTGGAGCGCCAACGAGCAGCCACCGACCGTGTCGTGGCGGATGTCAGGGACAGCGCAAGGCAGAAGGACATCCGCGATGCACTGCGGCCCGAGGACGAATCACAGCTGAACGCGGTCCTCGGCACGGTCGAGGGCCTTGGCGCACTCCGCGATTCGGTCGAGAAACGCACCATCGACCGCCTCAAGGCGATGGAGTTCTACGACCGTCTCATAGACCCCTGCTACCGCTTTTTGACCGGCCTCCGCACGATGGAGAACGTGTCGATGGACAAGCAGGTCCGCGCGCTCGTGGGCATCTCACGCGCCCGCGAAATGCTCTCCCGCGAAGACGCTCTGGTTGCCTCGTCACTCATCGCCGGACGGCTCACCGCGTCCGAACTGCGCCAGATCTCCGACCTCGTCGCCAATCGCAAGCTGCTCTACGAGATAAATGGCGAGATGCTTCCCTCGTCGGAGCGCCAACGCGTGGCGCAGTACTGGTCGAGCCCGGACAGCGAAGCGCTGAGGGCCGCGGAGAACACGCTCATCAGCGGCGGTCCCTCCCAGGACCCGCGAGCGGTCGACGCCGAGCGGTGGCAGGAAGTGGCCCCGCCGGTCCTGGACCGGCTCGCCAACGACTCCACCGAGATGAACAACCGTTTCCAGGACCGCGGCAAGCCCGCCGGCTACAGCGTCCTGATCAAGGCCGGGGTCGCGGGTGTCCTCGGATTCCTCGCCCTGCTCGCCTCGGTGTTCGTCTCCGTACGCATCGGCCGCGAGCTCATCCGTGACCTCTCCCGGCTCCGGAAGGACGCCCATGAGGTCTCCGGCGTACGGCTGCCGAGCGTGATGCGCCGGCTCGCCGCAGGTGAACAGGTCGATGTCGAGACCGAGGCACCGCACCTCCAGTACGAACGGGACGAGATCGGCCAGGTCGGCCAGGCCCTCAACACCCTGCAACGGGCCGCCGTCGAAGCCGCGGTCAAACAGGCGGACATGCGCCGCGGGGTCTCCGAGGTCTTCGTCAATCTCGCCCGCCGCAACCAGGTCCTGTTGCACCGGCAGTTGACGCTCCTGGACACCATGGAGCGCCGCACCGAGAACACCGATGAACTCGCGGACCTCTTCCGCCTCGACCACCTGACCACCCGCATGCGGCGCCATGCCGAGGGCCTGGTGATCCTCTCCGGTGCCGCACCGTCCCGTCAGTGGCGCAAGCCGATCCAGCTGATGGACGTGGTACGGGCAGCGGTCGCCGAGGTCGAGGACTACGAGCGGATCGAGGTCCGCCGACTGCCCCGCATCGGTCTCGGCGGCCCCGCCGTCGCCGACCTCACCCATCTGATCGCCGAACTCCTGGAGAACGCCACCGTGTTCTCGCCGCCGCACACCGCGGTCCAGGTGCACGGTGAACGCGTCACCAACGGCTTCACGCTCGAAATCCACGACCGCGGTCTCGGCATGGCTCCCGACGTCCTCCTCGACGCCAACCTGAGACTCGCCGAGACCCCCGAGTTCGAACTTTCCGACACCGACCGGCTCGGTCTCTTCGTGGTCAGCCGCCTCGCCCAGCGGCAGAACGTCCGTGTCTCGCTGCAGACCTCTCCCTACGGTGGCACGACCGCCGTCGTCTTCATCCCGGCGGCGCTGCTCACCGACGCCCCGGAGACGCACGGCACCGGCTTCCGCCTCGACCGCCGGTCCGAGAAGGCGATCGGCAGCGGCGGGAGGGCAGCCGGCCAAGGACCGGGCAGCGACAAGGGCCGCAGGGACGGCGTGCCGGACCGCCGCGCCACCGGCAGGCCCTCCGGCCTCGCCCCCGTCCCCACCGGCCTCGTGGACCCGGCCCTCCTGGACGGGCCCGTCGAGCTGGAGGGACCCGTCGGAGCGCTGGGCTTCGAGAACGACCCCGTACTCGATCCGCTGATCGACCCTCTGCTGGGCGGTGCTTCCGACATCCACGACACCGAGAGTGAACGCGGCGGCATCTTCCGCGCCCGCGACCCCCGGCGCGACGGTGACCGCGAACAGCACCAGCAGGCGTCCGACCGGGCAGGGGAGTCCGCGGCCGATGTACGGGCGATGCGCCCCGGCGGCCCGGTGCCGCTGCCCCGCCGCAAACCGCCGACCCTGGTCGCCGACAACGGACGCCGGGTCGACGAGGCGGGCCGCGCCCACCCCACAACCGCCGAGCACGACTCCTCACCCGGACCGGCCGAAACCGGCAGTCCCACCACCGGCGCCGGGATCAGACCGTCGGCCGCCGCCCCGTGGCCCTCCGTCGTCGACACCGGCAGACCCACCGAGCCGCGGCACCCCACCGAACCCCGGCGGCCCACCGGCTTCCGGAAACCCGCCGAGCCGGCCACACCTCCTGAGCCCGTGCCTCCGACAGCGCCGAGCGCGGCCCGGGAGACCGTGGGTGGTCTGCCCAGGCGCATCCGGCAGGCCAGCCTCGCCCCGCAGCTTCGCGAAGCCTCCGGCGGCCGCGATGCCGAGCCGGCCGTAACGGAACCGTCTCAGGACTTCGAGCGGGATGCGGACGAGGTACGCAGCCGCATGGCTTCGCTCCAACGCGGCTGGCAGCGCGGCCGTCGGCAGAACGCCGAGGACGTGACCGGTCCCGGCGAAACAGCACAAGGATCCACTCCGGGAGGGGACGGCCGATGACCGCACCGAACGCCGCAGCACCCAACGCCGCACGCCAGGACTCAGGCCAGCTCAACTGGCTGCTCGACGAACTCGTCGACCGCGTCGCCAGCATCCACAAGGCGCTGGTGCTCTCCAGCGACGGCCTCGCCACCGGCACGTCCAAGGACCTGACCCGCGAGGACAGCGAACATCTGGCGGCCGTCGCTTCCGGATTCCACAGCCTCGCCAAGGGCGTGGGACGCCATTTCGACGCGGGCCGGGTCCGCCAGACCGTCGTCGAACTCGACGAGGCGTTCCTCTTCGTCACGGCGGCCGGTGACGGCAGTTGTCTCGCCGTGCTGGCCGACGCCGACTCCGACGTCGGTCAAGTGGCTTACGAGATGACGCTGATGGTCAAGCGCGTCGGCGTCCACCTGGCCAACGCTCCCCGGACGACCGGTCCGACCGCCGGGGGGTGAGTGGACGGCATGAGCGCTGATTCCTCCAGATCTCCGGCAAGGCCCACGGACCCGCAGGCATCGCGCTGGTACGACGCCGAAGCGGGCCCTGTGGTCCGTCCGTACGCGATGACCCGGGGCCGTACCAGCAGCGCCTCCCGTCATCGGCTCGACCTGATCGCGATCGTCGTCCCGGAACCCGCGGCCGACGATCCCGGCCGGAACCAGACGCTCTCCCCGGAACATGTGGAGATCGTCGAACTCTGCAGTGACATGCCCCAGTCGATCGCCGAACTCGCGGCCGGCCTGGATCTCCCCGTCGGGGTGGTCCGGGTACTGGTCGGTGACCTCGTCGAGGACGAGCTGGTGCACGTAACCCGTCCCGTTCCGCCGGCCGAGCTGCCGGACGTGAACATTCTTCGCGAGGTGATCAATGGCCTTCGGGCGCTCTAGCCGCAACAGACGGCCCGTTGAGCCCGTTACCCTGAAAATCCTGGTTGCGGGCGGCTTCGGGGTGGGCAAGACGACTCTGGTCGGCGCGGTCAGCGAGATCAGGCCGCTGCGTACGGAGGAGAGACTCAGCGAGGCGGGCCGCCCGGTGGACGACCTGGCGGGCGTGGAGGCGAAGACCACTACCACCGTAGCCATGGACTTCGGCCGGATCACACTCCGCGAGGACCTTGTGCTGTACCTCTTCGGCACCCCGGGTCAGGACCGTTTCTGGTTCCTGTGGGACGAACTCGCCCAGGGCGCGCTGGGAGCGGTCGTGCTCGCGGACACCCGGCGGCTGGAGGACTGCTTCGCGGCGGTCGACTACTTCGAGCGCCGTGCGATTCCGTTCACTGTCGCCGTCAACTGCTTCGAGGGAGCCGACAAGTTCCCCACCGAGACGGTGCAGGCGGCTCTGGACCTCGACCCGGAGGTGCCGGTGCTCATGTGCGACGCACGCGACCGCTCCTCCGCACGGGACGTACTGGTGGCGGTCGTCGAGCACGCAGTGGCCCGGGTGGAGCGTCCCCGCGAGCCCGCAACGACGTAGGCCCATCGGCCGGCACAGTGCCGGAAACGCGGCCCGCACCCCCGCCGACCGGGGTACGGGCCGCGCGTTGTTGCCTGACCGGGCATGGATTTTTCACTTGGCGTGATGGGTCGTCAAGGCTGTTGACAGCAAGCGCTGTTCACGACAGGTGCCGTGCAGACCGTCGCGCACGGCAGATCGGCCGGGTAAGGCGCTCAGCGGACCGCGACGACTGCGGATCCATGGCCGAACAGCCCTTGATTCGCCGTGATCCCGACCCGCGCGCCCGGAACCTGCCGTCGGCCCGCAGCGCCGCGCAGCTGCCAGGTCAGCTCGCAGACCTGGGCGATGGCCTGCGCGGGCACAGCCTCCCCGAAGGAGGCGAGTCCGCCGCTCGGATTGACCGGGATACGGCCACCGAGCGCCGTCGCCCCCTCACGTACGAGCTTGGCGCCCTCACCCGCACCGCACAGCCCGATGTCCTCGTACCACTCCAGCTCAAGAGCGGTCGACAGGTCGTACACCTCGGCCAGGGACAGATCCTCGGGCCCCACGCCCGCCTCCTCGTACGCCGCCCGGGCGATCGAGGCGCGAAAACTCTCCGCGGCCGGCTCCACGGCGACCGCCGAATCGGTCGCGATGTCCGGAAGGTCGAGTACGGCCTTCGGGTAGGTCGGCGTCACGGTGGAGACGGCGCGGATACGGACCGGATCCGTGGCCCCGTGACGCCGGGCGAACTCCATGCTGGACAGCACGAGCGCCGCCGCGCCGTCGGACGTTGCACAGATGTCCAGCAGCCGCAGCGGATCGGCGACCACGGCGGAGGCGGCGACCTGCTCGGCGGTCACGGGCGCGCGGTAGCGGGCGTTACGGTTCAGCGCACCGGCCGCCGCGTTCTTCACCTTGACCAGCGCGAAGTCTTCCGGGGTGTCTCCGTGCACGGCCATCCGTCGACGGGCGTACAGCGCGAAGTACGCGGGGTTCGTCGCGCCGAGCACCCGGAAGCGCAGCCAGTCGGGGTCGTCCGGCCGGTCGCCGCCCGCCGGGGCGAAGAACCCCTTGGGTGCGGCGTCCGCACCCACCACGAGTACCACCTCCGCCAGGCCGGCGAGGATCTGTGCCCTGGCAGTGTTGATCGCCTGGGCACCCGACGCACATGCCGCGTACACGCTGGCGACCCTCGCCCCCTGCCAGCCCAGTGCCTGCGCGAACGTCGCACCGGCCACATAGCCCGGGTAGCCGCCGCGCACGGTGTCCGCGCCGACCACCGACTGCACGTCCCGCCAGCCGATCCCCGCATCACCGAGCGCCGTCCGGGCCGCCGCCGTGCCGTATTCGACGAAGCTGCGCCCCCACTTGCCCCACGGATGCATCCCGGCGCCGAGGACGGCCACCTCCCCGGTCATGCCGCACCGCCCTCGGCCCCGCCGGTGCCCTCGGACGGCACCGGCCGCCAGTGCCAGGTCGTCCACACCGGGGCCGGATCGGTCCCGGCGGCGGCGCCCCCGCTCAGCACACCCGGCACCACCTCGACGGTCATTCCGACCGCCAGATCCGCGACGCCCACCCCCGGCGCGGCCTGTCCGAGGACCACCATGCGCTCGGCCGCCAGCTCGACGGCCACCAGCGTGTACGGCTCCCAGGGCACGTCGGGGTCGGAGAGGTAGGGGGCGGGCGGCCGGTAGCGGCCGTCCGTGTACGACCAGACCGTGCCGCGCCGGGAGAGCGGCACTTCGGCCAGCTCACCGCCCGCGCACTGCGGATTGCGGCAGAAGACGTCCTGACGCGGGAAGAAGACCGACGAGCAGGCAGAACAGCGGGTGCCCAGCAGTCGGAAGTCCTCGTCGGTGCTGTCCCCGGTGAACCATCCGGCCACCACTGGTGTGCGCATCTGTGGCAAAACCCCTCCCCGATAGAAGTTCTGACGGAACGTCAGAAGTGTGTCACGGTCAGCGGTTGTCGGCGAGCCACTTGGCGGCGGTCTCTGCGAGCTCCCGGTCGCGGCCCGCCAGCATCATCCGGATCATCTGTACGTCGCCGCGCAGTGACCAGGCGGGGTGCCCGAACGTGGCCGGATTGTTCTTCTCGATCAGGAAATGGGCGGGCCAGGCGGTCCCGTACCCGATCAGCGGAAGTGCGACCGCGTACCTCTTGCGCCCCCGTGCCAGGCCGTACGCGGTGACCGCGAGGCCGGTGAGGGTGCCCGTCAGATGGACCCAGCGGGTGGCGGCCCTGGAGTGCATCGCGACGTAGTAGGGCCAGAACTCCTCGTACGAATCGAACGTCTGCTGTGACATACGGGCACCGTAATGGCTTGAGCGGCAACCGGACACGGTCGATCCGCGTCCGAGAAGAAGAACGGGCGGCCGGAACCCACGGGGGTGGTCCCGGCCGCCCTTTCTCCGCGCTCGCGTCAGTGCCCCGCGACGGACCTCCCGGCCACCGGGAAGTCGAAGTAGGTGTCGGGGAACAGCTCGGGCTTGAACGTGTAGTGCCACCATTCCTCGGCCAGATTCACAAAGCCGGCGTCGGTGAGTGTCTTCTTCAGAAACTGCCGATTGGCGCGCTGAGTTCCCTGGATGCGCGGGTCATCGGTGTGCGAGAGCGTGTCGAAGCAGTCGAATCCGGTGCCCATGTCCACGGAGTTGTCGGGGAAGCGGTCGGCCCGGGGCGCGTAACAGGGCACCTGCTTCCGACCCGGCAGATACGGCGCGGTCGGCGCGGCGGGCAGTTTCACCAGCGTCAGGTCCACCGTGCTGCCGCGGCTGTGCCCGGACTTCTCCGCGATGTAACCGTCGGCGAACAGTCGCGTCTTGTCGACCCGGGGGTAGAACTCGCCCTTCATGGCCTCGTCGTCGAGATCCTTCGCCCACCGCACGAAGTGGTCGACCGCCCGCTGCGGCCGGTAGCAGTCGTACACCTTCAGCGAGTAGCCCTGCTTCAACAGCCGGGTCTGCGCGCGGTGCAGGGCCCGGGCCGCCGGCCGGGTCAGGATGCAGAGCGACTGGCGGTAGCCGTCCACCGGCACGCCCATGAAGTTGTGTGCGGTGGGGTAGCGCATCTCCTGGATGATCGTGGGATCCACCGAACGCAGCGCGACGAACTCCTCGGGGGCCTTCGGCTCGGGCTTCGCCTGCGCCGCGGGGGCGGCGGCGGTGACGGCGAGCAGGGTGGCGGCAGTGGCTGCCAGGACACGGAAAGCGGAAGCGATGCCTGTCATGAGCACATAATCCAGTAGTGCGGGGGGGGTGCCTCTATGTCCTTCGTCAAGGACGTGGTGCCGGGTGTGCGGGTTTTTGGGGTGGTTATGCGGCCAGGATGGCGGTGGGGGCTTTGGACTCGTAGAAGGTGCCGTCGCGGAGCATGGCGAACAGGACGCTGATGCGTTGGCGGGCGAGGCGGAGGAGTGCTTGGGTGTGGGTCTTGCCGCGGGCGCGCTGGCGGTCGTAGTAGGTGCGGGAGGCGGGGTCTGCGTTCATGCAGGCGAAGGCGGAGAGGAACATCGCGCGTTTGAGCTGCCGGTTTCCTCCTCGTGGTGCGTGTTCGCCGTGGATCGAGGTCCCGGACGACTTGGTTGTGGGGGCGAGGCCGGCGTAGGAGGCGAGGTGGGCTGCGCTGGGAAACCCGGTGCCGTCGCCGACCGTGACCAGCAGGACGGCGGCGGTCCTGACTCCGACTCCGGGCATCGAGGTCAGGACCGGGTGAAGAGGGTGGGCCTCCAACAGGGTGGTGATCTGGGCTTCGAGCGCTCTGCGCTGGTCGTGGACCGCTGCGAGCGAGGCGGCCAGGGACGGGATCACGATGTCGAGGGTGCCCGTGCCGGGAACGATGACGGTCTGTTCGTCGAGGGCGTCGAAGATGTCGTCGATCAGCCTCTGTGCCATCCGCGGGGCCTTGGGCCGGATGAGTTCGACGAGTCTGCGGCGGCCGGCTTTCCTCAGGGCGGCCGGGGATCCGTATCGTTCGAGGAGCCAGGTGACGGCCCGGTGGTCCAGTCGTGGGCCCAGGACGCGCTCGAGGCTGGGGTGGAACTGGGTGAGCAGGCCGCGTATCCGGTTGCTGGTGCGGGTGGCTTCCGCGGCGAGGTCCTGGTCGAAGCCGGTCAGGACGGTGAGCTCGGCGGTGATCTCGTCGGTCAGCTCCAGCGAGCGCAGGGTGTGGGGCATCGTCCGGGCGGCGTCCGCGATCACCGCCGCGTCCTTCGCGTCGGTCTTCGCCTCGCCGGGATACAGATCGGCGATCCGCCGCATCGCGAGTCCGGGCAGGTAGGCGACCTGGCAGCCCGCGTCCCGGGCGACGGTCAGGGGCAGAGCACCGATCGATGCGGGCTGGTCGACGATCACCAGCACGGTGCCGAACTTCGCGGTCAGCTTGTCGAGGACGGCCCTCAGTTTCGGTTCGCTGTTGGGCATCGGCTTGTCGAAGACCTTCTTCCCGGCCGGGGTCAGCCCGTGGCCGTGATGGGCACTCTTGCCGACGTCCATGCCCAGGAAGACGCCCACATCGCCGGTGTCGAACATCGCACCCCTCCCAAGTGGTTGACCTTGCCGGCCTCGGCGGTGGCACCGTGCTCGCGCATCCACGTTATGCAGACCTGCCGCCCGCGAGCTGCCCGGCATTGCACCGGGCCAGGCGGTGGCCGGACCTCTCATCAGCGTCTCCGACGGCACCCCACGGACCCGGCGACACCACCCCCCAGGTCATCGCTTCGACAGAGGGGACACAGTCATACCGGGCCCGGAGGCCAACGGCCCCATTGCAGGACCGCGAAAAAGATAACGGGGGCCTGGCAGGCGATCGGATACAGTCCGCGCGTGCCTGCGCCCATGAGCAATCCCGACAAGCCGGTCAAGGACTCCCACTGCGGCAGCTGCGGAGCACCGTACTCCGCCTCGGTGCCTCCCACCGCCTGGCCCCGCACCTGCACCGTCTGCGGCGACACCGCCTACCGCAACCCGCTGCCGGTCGCCGTGGCCCTGCTCCCCGTCACCGACCGGGACGGCACCGGACTCGTCGTCATCACCCGCACCATCCCGCCCCACCGCGGCGGTCTCGCCCTTCCCGGCGGCTTCATCGACCACGACGAGGACTGGAAACACGCGGTCGTACGTGAACTCCACGAGGAAACCGGCATCGAGGCCGACGAACAGGACGTCCGCCTCGCCGATGCCCTCAGCGCTCCGGACGGCCATCTGCTCCTCTTCGGCCTGCTTCCGGAACGCCCCGCGGCCGGCCTCCCGCCCTCCGGGCCGACCGACGAGACCTCCGGCTTCCAGCTGCTCCGCACACCCACCGAGCTGGCCTTCCCCCTGCACACCCGGGCCGCCCGCACGTGGTTCGAAGGCGGCTACCACTGACCGGCCCGACGGCCCCTCCGCACACCGCGACCCGGCCTACAACCCCCGCACACGCACCGGGTGGTTCACCGGCCCCTCCTGGCCCTCCCGCTCCACCCGAACCTCGCCGTCCACCAGCCGCGACGTATACCGCTCGACCTCCGCCCGTTCCCAGCCGTCACCCGCATCCCGGACCACCAGACCGCCCCCACCTCGCCCCGCGGCCGGAGCCCACACCTCCAGTTCCACACCCCCGTCCGCACCCCGCACCGGCAGCACCGAACCCGCCCGCGCCAGCACCGGCACACGCGCCAACGGTGCGTCGAGCAACACCTGCCCCGGCCCCTCGTACACCTCACCCGTCGCCGTGTCGTACCAACGCCCCCGTGGCAAACGCACGGCCCGGCGATCCGCACCACGCTCCAGCACCGGCGCCACCAGCAAGGCGTCGCCCAGCAAGAACGCGTCCTCGCACTCCCGCAATGCCCGTTCCCCGGGCGCACCCCACCAGAGCGGTCGCACATACGGCGCACCGGTCAGCCGGGCCAGCTCCGCCAGCGTCACGAAGTACGGGTGAAGCCGCTCCCGCTCCACCAGCGCGGCCCGCGCATGTTCAAGCACCTGCGGTCCGAACTCCCACGGCTCCCGCCGTCCCGCGTCGATCGCCGCATGGGTACGGAACAACGGCAGATACGCGCCCAGCTGGAACCACCGCAGATACAACTCCGGCGACGGCGAGCCGTCGAACCCACCCACATCCGGCCCCGAATACGGAACCCCGCACAGCCCCAGCCCCAGCACCAGCGCCAGCGAGGCCCGCAGTCCCGGCCAGCCGGTCTCCACATCACCGGACCAGGTGCCCCCGTAACGCTGCATCCCCGCCCAACCGGAACGCGAGAACAGAAAAGGACGCACCTCCGGCCGCAGCCGGCGAAGCCCTTCGTACCCGGCACGCGCCATCGCGAGCCCGTACACATTGTGGGCCTCGCGGTGATCACCCCCGCGGCCCTCCAGAGAGTGCCGCGCCGACCGCGGCAGCGTCGGATCTCCGAACGCCGCGAACGAAACCGGCTCGTTCATGTCGTGCCACACACCGGAGAACCCCTGCGCGAGCCGCTCCTCATACAGACCACCCCACCACTTCCGCACCTGCGGATCGGTGAAGTCCGGATACACGCACTCACCCGGCCACACCTCCCCGCGCACCGCCCGCCCCCGCGCATCCCGGACGAACGCCCCGCCGCTCCCGACCGCCCTACCCGAGTCGAACACCGCATCCCCCGGCTCCGCCTTCACCGCGGGATCGACGATCGACACCAGCCGCACCCCGTCCTCCCGCAACTCCTTCGCCAGCCCCGGCAGATCGGGAAAATGCTCACGGTCGACGGTGAACACCCGATGCGCGTCGTAGTGGTCGATGTCCAGATGCAGTACCGACAAGGGCAGCCCCCGCTCCCGGTACCCGGCAACGATCCGCCGTACCTCCCGCTCGCTCCCGAAACCCCAACGGGCATGCTGCGGACCCAACGCCCAGGACGGCGGCAGCGCGGGCGCACCCGTGAGCGTCGTCCAGCCCTGCAGCACCCGGGCCGGCGTACCGGCCATCACCCAGCAGCGCAGCGGCCCCCCGTCCATCCGCACCTCACACAACCCCGGACGGTCATGGCCGGATCCCGCACCCTCCTCGCCCTCGCGCAACGTCACCCGCCCCGACCAGGTGTTGTCGTGGAACACCAGATGCGTCCCCGCATCGGAGACCACCATCTGCACCGGCATCGTCAGATACAGCGGATCGTCATCCGGCCCGAAGTGCCCACCCGGATCGGTGTTCCACAGCTCGTACACACCGTCCCGCAGCCGCGGCCCCGACGCCCGTCCGCCGAGCCCGAAGAACCGGGCGTCCGCCGGCACCTCGGATCGCTGCACCCACCGGGCGGCACCACCCGCCACCGGCTCCCACCAGCGCGGCGGCAACTCGCGCCGGAGCACCACCCCGCCAGGAGTACGCAGTTCCACGGCCCCGTGCCGCGACACCGCAACGGTCAGCCGCTCCGAGACCACCTGCCAGCCGCCGTCCTTGTCCGGTTCCAGCTCGGCCCGCGGATCCGCCTCGGGCGCCGCACCGGCCAGTGCGTACGACGGCAACGGCTCCGCGCCGTCCCAGCCCCAGAACACCGCACCGCCCACCGCCACCCGGACCCGCAACTCCGAACGCGCGAACCGCACCACACCCCCGCCCGGCCCCGGATCCGCCCCGACCACAAGTCCCGGCACTCTCGCCCGCTCCGCACCGCGCCGCGGCAGCGCCCGCGCATCCGCATTGCGACGCCGCAAGGAGGAGCGCACCGCGCGCAGCCCCTGCACCGAACCGACCATCTTCACCGAGCGCACCAGGTCACGACCGTTCATGCAGTTCACCCTGCCACCCGACAGGGCGGGTGCGGGCTCCGTTCAACTTCCGTTCACCCGTGGCCGGACCACATATCCGGACACACGACCATGGGCGGCGAACCCTGGTGCGAAAGACGATCACATGGCATCGTCCGTAAAAGCCGCCTCACGCGCACACCCCAGCACGTGTGCGCGCGAACCACGCCCACCCCGCGTACCCGCACAGCCAGGGAGCCGCCCCATGACCTCAGCAGCGAACGAAGCCCCCCTCTGGCAGCCCGACGCCGAGCGCATCGCCGCCGCGGCGGTCACCCGCTTCCAGAGCTGGGCGGCCGAGCGGTACGGAGCACCGGCCGATGGCGGCTATCCGGCGCTGCACCGCTGGTCCGTCGACGAGCTGGACACCTTCTGGCGGGCCGTCGCCGACTGGTTCGACGTACGGTTCTCCACCCCGTACGAGACCGTCATCGGCGACCGCACCATGCCCGCCGCCCAGTGGTTCCCCGGTGCCACTCTCAACTACGCCGAACACGCCCTGCGCACCGCGGAGGACCCCCTGCGCGCAGACGCACCCGCCCTGCTCCACGTCGACGAGACCCACACCCAGGTCCCCATCTCGTGGTCCGAACTCCGCCGCCGGGTCGGATCGCTCGCCGCCGAGCTCCGTGCCCTCGGCGTCGAACCGGGCGACCGTGTCAGCGCCTACCTTCCCAACGTCCCCCAGGCCGTCGTCGCCTTCCTCGCCACCGTGGCCGTCGGCGGCGTCTGGACCTCCTGCGCCCCCGACTTCGGCGCCCGCAGCGTTCTCGACCGCTTCCAGCAGGTCGAACCCGTCGTCCTCTTCGCCGTCGACGGCTACCGCTACGGCGGCAAGGAACACGACCGCACCGACACGGTCGCGGAGCTTCGCCGCGAACTCCCCACTCTGCGCGCCGTCGTCCACATCCCGCTGCTGGGCACCGAGGCCCCGGAAGGCGCCCTCGAATGGTCCGCCCTCACTTCCGCGGACACCGAGCCCGTCTTCGAACAGGTCCCCTTCGGCCATCCGCTGTGGGTGCTCTACTCCTCCGGCACGACCGGACTCCCCAAGGCGATCGTCCAGTCCCAGGGCGGCATCCTGCTGGAACACTTCAAGCAGATCGGCCTGCACTGCGACCTCGGCCCCGACGACCGGTTCTTCTGGTACACCTCCACCGGCTGGATGATGTGGAACTTCCTCGTCTCCGGCCTGCTCACCGGGACCACACTCGTGCTGTACGACGGAAGCCCGGGCTATCCGGACGTCAGCGCCCAGTGGCGCGTCGCCGAACAGACCGGAGCGACCCTCTTCGGTACCTCCGCCGCCTATGTCATGGCCTGCCGCAAGGCCGGCATCCACCCGGGCCGCGACTTCGACCTCTCCCGCATCCAGTGCGTCGCCACCACCGGCTCCCCACTCCCGCCCGACGGTTTCCGCTGGCTCCACGACGAAGTCGCCGACGAACTCTGGATCGCCTCCGTCAGCGGCGGCACGGACATCTGCAGCTGCTTCGCCGGCGCTGTCCCCACCCTCCCCGTACACATCGGCGAACTCCAGGCCCCGTGCCTCGGCACGGACCTCCAGTCCTGGGACCCCGCAGGCAAGCCGCTCATCGGCGAAGTCGGCGAACTCGTCGTCACCGCACCCCTGCCCTCCATGCCGATCCGCTTCTGGAACGACCCCGACGGCAGCCGCTATCACGACAGCTACTTCGACATGTACCCCGGTGTGTGGCGCCACGGCGACTGGATCACGATCACCGAACGCGGCTCGGTCGTCATTCACGGCCGCTCCGACTCCACCCTCAACCGCCAGGGTGTACGCATGGGCTCCGCCGACATCTACGAAGCCGTCGAGCGGCTCCCCGAGATCCGCGAATCCCTCGTCATCGGCATCGAGGAGCCCGACGGCGGGTACTGGATGCCGCTCTTCGTCCACCTCGCCGACGGGGCGGCGCTCGACGACGACCTGCGCAACAGCATCAAGCAGACCATCCGCGAGAACCTGTCCCCGCGCCACGTCCCGGACGAGGTCATCGAGGTCCCAGGCATTCCGCACACCCTCACCGGCAAGCGCATCGAGGTTCCGGTCAAACGCCTTCTGCAAGGCACGGCCCTGGCCAAGGCGGTCAATCCCGGCTCGGTCGACAACCTCGAACTCCTCCGCTTCTACGAGGACCTCGCCCGCAAGCGTGCCTGACCGTCTGCATTGTCAGTGCCCATGATTACTCTGAGTGAGCAATGATCGACAGCGCACTGGGGGAGTAATGGCGCACACCAGGAACACCAAGCACGCCAAGCACAGCGCGGCCGCCGGGTACAGCCGCTCCGGCACATCCATGCGACGTACGCTGCGCCGCGAAGCACCCAGCACCATCGGCCTCCTGGCCGACGAGCAGGACTTCGCGGCGATGCAGCGCTACCGCACCTTCACGTTCGACGACCACGCCGTCTATCTGCAGCAGGTCGAGGGCCTGCTCAAAGCCCTCGCCGCACAGGGCATGCACGCCACGGTCGCTCTCTTCGACCCGGAGGAGTACGCGGAATTCTGCACCGAGTCGGGAATCGCTCCCGACGCTCCCGCTAGCCGCAGCCGCTTCACCGCCGAGATCGCCTCAGCCGGGGCCACCGTCGCATACGCCGGGCAGCCCATCGACACCCTGATCCCGCTCCTGGTCAGCCGAGCCGTCCGCCAGGCCACCTGGGAGTACGCCACGATGACCCTGGCAGGCCTCGGAGATTGCGCGGACTGCGGCCAGGACATCGGCCGCGCCGCCTTCGACCGGGCCTCCCACCTGCTGCTGCGCCTGCTGGAGACGGCAGGCCCGGGCACCCACCACCTCGTCTGCAGCGCCCCCACCGAGAACGAGCACCTGCTCGCCGTCCTGCACACCGAGCGCGACACCACGGGACCGGCCCGCCTCGAAACAGCGGAAGGAGCCGAGTTCGTCACGGTGCTCGCCGTCGGTATCGCCCTTGAAAAGCCCGGGGGAGTCGTACTCCGTACGAGCAACCGGGGCACCCAGGACCGGGTCCACGGCTGGCGGCTGGCCCGCGGCAGCCTGGTCCCGCTCACCGCCGGTGAGGTCTTCAGCGCCTACTGCACCGACGCCGACACCGGCGAACCGGTCGCCCCGGAGTCACATGTGGAGTACTGCGCGGGCTTCGACCTGGGCGCGGACGAACCGGAATCACACCACTGACAATCCGAAGGGGCTCCCCGCCACCATCGGCAGGGAGCCCCTTCAACCACAGACGCCGCAGGGCTACTCGCCCGACAGCACCGCCTGAGCCGCCACCCGTGCCTCTTCGGCGGAGTCCGCCGCACGCGCGGCGGAAGCGGCACGCTCGCACTGCGCAAACGTGTACTTCGCCAGCGTGGCGCGGACATAAGGAATGGACGCGGCCCCCATCGACAACGACGTCACACCCAGCCCCGTCAGGACACAGGCGAGCAGCGGATCGGAGGCGGCTTCACCACAGACACCACAGCTCTTGCCCTCGGCCCTGGCCGCCTCCGCCGAAAGCGCCACGAGGTCGAGCAGCGCAGGCTGCCACGGATCCTGCAGCCGGGACACCGCACCCACCTGACGGTCGGCGGCAAAGGTGTACTGCGCGAGGTCATTGGTGCCCAGCGAGAGGAACTCCACCTCCTGCAGGATCGAGCGCGCCCGCAGCGCCGCAGACGGAATCTCCACCATCGCGCCGAATTTCGCCCGCAGCCCGGCCTCACGGCAGGCATCTGCGAAGGCCTTCGCATCCTTGCGGTCCGCCACCATCGGAGCCATGACCTCAAGGTAGACAGGCAGACCCTCGGCCGCCTTCGCCAGCGCGGTCAACTGGGTCCTCAGTACCTCGGGGTGGTCCAGCAGACTCCGCAACCCGCGCACACCCAGCGCCGGGTTCGGCTCGTCCGCCGGCGTCAGGAAGTCCAGCGGCTTGTCGGCGCCGGCATCCAGCACCCGCACCACGACACGTCCCTCGGGGAACGCCTCAAGCACTGCCCGGTACGCCGCAACCTGCTTCTCCTCGGACGGTGCCTGCTTGCTGTCGTCCAGGAACAGGAACTCGGTACGGAACAGACCCACGCCTTCGGCACCGGCCTCGACCGCCGCCGGCACATCGCCCGGCCCACCGACATTGGCGAGCAGCGGGACCTTGTGGCCGTCGGAGGTAGCGCCGGGACCGGTCGAAGCGGACAGTGCGGCCTTGCGCGCCGCAGCGGCGCTCTCCATCTCCGCACGCTTCTCGGCGCTGGGCTGCACGAAGATCTCACCGGTGCTGCCGTCCACCGCGACGACCGTGCCCTCGGCCAGTTCACCGGCACCGGGGAGCGCCACCACGGCAGGCACACCGAGCGCCCGCGCCAGAATCGCGCTGTGACTGGTCGGCCCGCCCTCCTCGGTCACAAAGCCGAGCACCAGGGCCGGGTCGAGCAGCGCCGTGTCGGCGGGCGCGAGATCCCGTGCGATCAGCACGTAGGGCTCGTCGCTGTCCGGCACACCTGGCATCGGCACACCGAGCAGGCGAGCCACGATCCGGTTGCGCACGTCGTCCAGGTCGGCAACCCGACCCGCAAGGTACTCCCCGGCGCTGGCGAGCAGAGCCCGGTAGGCGGCGAACGCGTCGTAGACGGCGCGCTCGGCGGTGCTGCCGACGGCAATGCGCCGATCCACATCAGCCATCAGCTCGGGGTCCTGAGCCATCATGGCCTGGGCTTCGAGCACATGCTGGGCCTCGCCACCGGCCAGATTGCCGCGCGCAATCAGATCGGCCGCCACAGCCTCCACAGCCTGGCGAGCGCGCCCCTGTTCGCGCTCCGCCTCCTCGGCCGGAATTTGCTTGGCTGGCGGTTCGAGTACCGCCGTGCCCATATGACGCACCTCGCCGATCGCCACTCCGTGGCTCACACCGACGCCTCGCAGCGTTGTCTCCATTTCACCCGTCCCCGGTTGTGCGGCGGCCCGTGCCTCCGCGGTGGATATCCAGTCGGCCTTCACTGCACCGAGTCCGTCACTGCCAACCGAACAACGTGTCGCCGATCTTCACGTCCCCGTCCTCACGGACGTCGGAGAGGGAATCAGCGGTGGCCTCCAGCGCGACGATCGGGCACACGGGGGACTTGCCGGCCGCCTCGACGCCCGCAGGATCCCAACGCACGATGCCCTGACCGCGCGTGACCGTGTCCCCCTTGTTCACGAGCAGCTCGAAACCCTCACCATTGAGCTGAACGGTGTCGATGCCGAGGTGCACGAGAACACCGCGCCCGTGCTCGTCCACGACGACGAACGCGTGCGGGTGCAGGGAGACAACGATGCCGTCGACCGGCGATACGGCCTCGGACGGCTCGCGTACGGGATCAATGGCGGTTCCAGGACCCACCATCGCGCCGGAGAAGACCGGGTCCGGTACCGCAGCGAGCCCGATGGCATGTCCGGCAAGAGGGGACGTCACAGTGGTC
>NZ_CP102361.1:8010000-10119652 GCF_047305335.1 Streptomyces sp. R-74717
CTGTGGCCAAGTTTTTAAGGGCGCACGGTGGATGCCTTGGCACCAGGAACCGATGAAGGACGTGGGAGGCCACGATAGGCCCCGGGGAGCTGTCAACCGAGCTTTGATCCGGGGGTGTCCGAATGGGGAAACCCGGCAGTCGTCATGGGCTGTCACCCGCTGCTGAACACATAGGCAGTGTGGAGGGAACGAGGGGAAGTGAAACATCTCAGTACCCTCAGGAAGAGAAAACAACCGTGATTCCGGGAGTAGTGGCGAGCGAAACTGGATGAGGCCAAACCGTATGCGTGTGATACCCGGCAGGGGTTGCGCATGCGGGGTTGTGGGATCTCTTTTTCACGGTCTGCCGGCTGTGAGACGAGTCAGAAACCGTTGATGTAGGCGAAGGACATGCGAAAGGTCCGGCGTAGAGGGTAAGACCCCCGTAGCTGAAACATTGACGGCTCGTTTAAGAGACACCCAAGTAGCACGGGGCCCGAGAAATCCCGTGTGAATCTGGCGGGACCACCCGCTAAGCCTAAATATTCCCTGGTGACCGATAGCGGATAGTACCGTGAGGGAATGGTGAAAAGTACCGCGGGAGCGGAGTGAAATAGTACCTGAAACCGTGTGCCTACAAGCCGTGGGAGCGTCGCTGTATGTGCTTGCACATGCAGTCGTGACTGCGTGCCTTTTGAAGAATGAGCCTGCGAGTTTGCGGTGTGTTGCGAGGTTAACCCGTGTGGGGAAGCCGTAGCGAAAGCGAGTCCGAATAGGGCGTTTCAGTAGCACGCTCAAGACCCGAAGCGGAGTGATCTAGCCATGGGCAGGTTGAAGCGGAGGTAAGACTTCGTGGAGGACCGAACCCACCAGGGTTGAAAACCTGGGGGATGACCTGTGGTTAGGGGTGAAAGGCCAATCAAACTCCGTGATAGCTGGTTCTCCCCGAAATGCATTTAGGTGCAGCGTCGTGTGTTTCTTGCCGGAGGTAGAGCACTGGATAGGCGATGGGCCCTACCGGGTTACTGACCTTAGCCAAACTCCGAATGCCGGTAAGTGAGAGCGCGGCAGTGAGACTGTGGGGGATAAGCTCCATGGTCGAGAGGGAAACAGCCCAGAGCATCGACTAAGGCCCCTAAGCGTACGCTAAGTGGGAAAGGATGTGGAGTCGCAGAGACAACCAGGAGGTTGGCTTAGAAGCAGCCACCCTTGAAAGAGTGCGTAATAGCTCACTGGTCAAGTGATTCCGCGCCGACAATGTAGCGGGGCTCAAGCGTACCGCCGAAGTCGTGTCATTCGTACATGTATCCCCAACGGGAGTACGGATGGGTAGGGGAGCGTCGTGTGCCGGGTGAAGCAGCCGCGGAAGCGAGTTGTGGACGGTTCACGAGTGAGAATGCAGGCATGAGTAGCGATACACACGTGAGAAACGTGTGCGCCGATTGACTAAGGGTTCCTGGGTCAAGCTGATCTGCCCAGGGTAAGTCGGGACCTAAGGCGAGGCCGACAGGCGTAGTCGATGGACAACCGGTTGATATTCCGGTACCCGCTTTGAAACGCCCAATACTGAATCAGGCGATGCTAAGTCCGTGAAGCCGGCCCGATCTCTTCGGAGTTGAGGGTAGTGGTGGAGCCGACGAACCAGACTTGTACTAGGTAAGCGATGGGGTGACGCAGGAAGGTAGTCCAGCCCGGGCGGTGGTAGTCCCGGGGTAAGGGTGTAGGCCGTGTGGTAGGTAAATCCGTCACACGTTAAGGCTGAGACCTGATGCCGAGCCGATTGTGGTGAAGTGGATGATCCTATGCTGTCGAGAAAAGCCTCTAGCGAGTTTCATGGCGGCCCGTACCCTAAACCGACTCAGGTGGTCAGGTAGAGAATACCGAGGCGTTCGGGTGAACTATGGTTAAGGAACTCGGCAAAATGCCCCCGTAACTTCGGGAGAAGGGGGGCCATCACTGGTGATCCGATTTGCTCGGTGAGCTGGGGGTGGCCGCAGAGACCAGCGAGAAGCGACTGTTTACTAAAAACACAGGTCCGTGCGAAGCCGTAAGGCGATGTATACGGACTGACGCCTGCCCGGTGCTGGAACGTTAAGGGGACCGGTTAGCTGACTTTCGGGTCGGCGAAGCTGAGAACTTAAGCGCCAGTAAACGGCGGTGGTAACTATAACCATCCTAAGGTAGCGAAATTCCTTGTCGGGTAAGTTCCGACCTGCACGAATGGCGTAACGACTTCTCGACTGTCTCAACCATAGGCCCGGTGAAATTGCACTACGAGTAAAGATGCTCGTTTCGCGCAGCAGGACGGAAAGACCCCGGGACCTTTACTACAGTTTGATATTGGTGTTCGGTTCGGCTTGTGTAGGATAGGTGGGAGACTTTGAAGCAGCCACGCCAGTGGTTGTGGAGTCGCCGTTGAAATACCACTCTGGTCGTGCTGGATGTCTAACCTGGGTCCGTGATCCGGATCAGGGACAGTGTCTGATGGGTAGTTTAACTGGGGCGGTTGCCTCCTAAAGAGTAACGGAGGCGCCCAAAGGTTCCCTCAGCCTGGTTGGCAATCAGGTGTTGAGTGTAAGTGCACAAGGGAGCTTGACTGTGAGACCGACGGGTCGAGCAGGGACGAAAGTCGGGACTAGTGATCCGGCAGTGGCTTGTGGAAGCGCTGTCGCTCAACGGATAAAAGGTACCCCGGGGATAACAGGCTGATCTTCCCCAAGAGTCCATATCGACGGGATGGTTTGGCACCTCGATGTCGGCTCGTCGCATCCTGGGGCTGGAGTCGGTCCCAAGGGTTGGGCTGTTCGCCCATTAAAGCGGTACGCGAGCTGGGTTTAGAACGTCGTGAGACAGTTCGGTCCCTATCCGCTGTGCGCGTAGGAATATTGAGAAGGGCTGTCCCTAGTACGAGAGGACCGGGACGGACGAACCTCTGGTGTGCCAGTTGTCCTGCCAAGGGCATGGCTGGTTGGCTACGTTCGGAAAGGATAACCGCTGAAAGCATCTAAGCGGGAAGCCTGCTTCGAGATGAGTATTCCCACCAACTTGATTGGTTAAGGCTCCCAGTAGACGACTGGGTTGATAGGCCAGATGTGGAAGCCCGGTAACGGGTGGAGCTGACTGGTACTAATAGGCCGAGGGCTTGTCCTCAGTTGCTCGCGTCCACTGTGTTTGTTCTGAAATAACGAACGGCCGTGTTGTGTTCCGGTGTTGGTTAATTTCATAGTGTTTCGGTGGTCATTGCGTTAGGGAAACGCCCGGTTACATTCCGAACCCGGAAGCTAAGCCTTTCAGCGCCGATGGTACTGCAGGGGGGACCCTGTGGGAGAGTAGGACGCCGCCGAACTCCTTTTACGGGAAAGCCCCGTGCCCTTGTGGCACGGGGCTTTTCTGCGTTCACGAAGTCTTGTGATACCCCTGTGCACCGGCCGGCGGTGGCTGAGGGTAAGGTCAGGGGGCATCATTGGCACGTTCTTCACACAGGAGGCCCCCGGGTGGAGGTCCAGGAGACTCGGGTTCAGACGGACCGGGTACTCACCATCCCCAACATCCTCAGCATGGCTCGCCTTGTCGGGGTTCCGCTCTTCCTGTGGCTGATTCTTCGCCCCGTGTTCGGCGGCCCCCAAAGCGATGGCTGGGCCTTGCTGGTGCTGATGTTCAGTGGCATCAGCGACTACCTCGACGGTAAGCTCGCCCGCCGGTGGAACCAGATCAGCAGCCTCGGTCGGCTCCTGGACCCTGCTGCAGACCGCCTCTACATCCTTTCGACCCTCGTCGGCCTGACCTGGCGGGAGATCCTGCCGCTCTGGCTCGCCGCGGCACTTCTGGCCCGCGAGCTGATGCTCCTCGTGATGGTGGGAATCCTTCGCCGCCACGGCTATCCGCCGCCCCAGGTGAACTTTCTGGGCAAGGCTGCCACGTTCAACTTGATGTACGCGTTCCCCTTGTTGCTGCTCAGCGACGGAAGTGATTGGCTTGCATCGCTGGCCGCCATTTTCGGATGGGCGTTCGCAGGTTGGGGTACAACGCTCTATTGGTGGGCAGGGATCCTCTACGTGGTTCAGGTCCGCCGGCTCGTCAAGGCGGATGTAGCAGCCGATTGAGCTCGTTGATGCGGGTGCCGCGCAGTGTGGCCGGCCCGCCGCTGATGACCCGTGTGGTGCCCTGACGGGCGAAGTCGGCTAAACCGTCGTCTCTGCAAGGAGGACGTTTCCGACATGAAGGCCGTCGTGATGGCTGGCGGCGAAGGCACTCGTCTTCGCCCCATGACCTCAAGCATGCCCAAGCCGCTTCTGCCCGTCGCCAATCGGCCGATCATGGAGCATGTGCTTCGGCTGCTCAAGCGGCACGGGCTCAACGAGACCGTCGTAACGGTCCAGTTTCTTGCCTCGCTGGTCAAGAACTACTTCGGAGACGGCGAAGAGCTCGGGATGGAGCTCAGTTATGCCAATGAGGAGAAACCGCTCGGCACTGCGGGGAGCGTGAAGAATGCCGAGGAAGCGCTGAGGGACGACACTTTCCTCGTTATTTCCGGTGACGCGCTCACCGACTTCGATCTCACCGACCTCATCGCCTTCCACAAGGAAAAGGGCGGGCTGGTGACGGTGTGCCTGACCCGTGTGCCGAATCCTCTGGAATTCGGCATCACCATCGTGGACGAGGCGGGTCAGGTCGAGCGTTTCCTGGAGAAACCGACCTGGGGCCAGGTCTTCTCGGACACCGTCAATACGGGCATCTATGTCATGGAACCCGAGGTGTTCGATTATGTCGAGGCCGACGTCTCCGTGGACTGGTCCGGTGATGTCTTCCCGCAGCTCATGAAGGAAGGAAAGCCCATCTACGGCTATGTCGCCGAGGGCTACTGGGAGGATGTCGGTACCCACGAGAGCTATGTGAAGGCCCAGGCAGACGTTCTTGAGCGCAAGGTCGACGTCGAGATCGACGGATTCGAGATCTCGCCGGGTGTATGGGTCGCGGAAGGCGCGGAAGTACATCCCGACGCGGTACTGCGGGGACCTCTCTACATCGGGGACTACGCAAAGGTCGAAGCCGGAGCAGAGATTCGCGAGCACACGGTCATCGGGTCGAACGTCGTCGTGAAAAGCGGAGCTTTCCTGCACAGGGCAGTGGTTCACGACAACGTCTACATCGGCCAGCACAGCAACCTGCGCGGATGCGTGATCGGTAAGAACACCGACGTCATGCGGGCCGCCCGTATCGAGGACGGCGCGGTCATCGGAGACGAGTGCCTGATCGGTGAAGAATCGATCATTCAGGGCAATGTCCGCGTCTACCCGTTCAAGACCATCGAGGCCGGCGCCTTCGTCAATACGTCGGTGATCTGGGAATCTCGCGGACAGGCCCACCTCTTCGGGGCCCGCGGTGTGTCCGGGATCCTGAACGTCGAGATCACGCCGGAGCTGGCGGTCCGGCTCGCCGGAGCCTATGCCACGACCCTCAAGAAGGGTTCGACGGTCACCACCGCCCGTGACCACTCCCGCGGCGCCCGTGCGCTGAAGAGAGCGGTGATCTCGGCGCTCCAGGCCAGTGCCATCGATGTCCGGGACCTGGAGAACGTACCGCTGCCCGTCGCACGCCAGCAGACGGCGCGGGGCAGCGCCGGCGGGATCATGATCCGTACGTCCCCCGGCGTGTCCGACTCGGTCGACATCATGTTCTTCGACGAGCGGGGCGCGGACCTCTCCCAGGCGCGGCAGCGGAAGCTGGACCGAGTCTACGCACGTCAGGAATACCGCCGTGCCTTCCCGGGGGAGATCGGGGACCTGCACTTCCCGTCCAGCGTCTTCGACTCGTACACCGGATCGTTGCTGCGGAACGTGGACACCGTGGGGATTGCGGACGCGGGCCTCAAGGTTGTCGTCGACGCCTCCAACGGCAGTGCCGGGCTTGTCCTGCCGAGCCTGCTGGGCAGGCTCGGCGTGGACGCATTGACCATCAACCCCGGCCTCGACGAATCACGGCCCACCGAATCCGCCGAGACCCGGCGCTCAGGACTGGTGCGGTTGGGCGAGATCGTCTCCTCGGCACGGGCCGCGTTCGGCGTGCGGTTCGACCCGGTGGGCGAGCGGCTCTCCCTGGTCGACGAACGGGGCAGGATCGTGGAGGACGACCGGGCGCTCCTGGTGATGCTCGACCTCGTGGCGGCCGAGCGGCGCAGCGGGCGGGTGGCGCTGCCGGTGACCACGACGCGGGTCGCCGAGCAGGTCGCGGCGTACCACGGCACGCAGGTCGAATGGACGACGACATCGCCCGACGACTTGACGCGTGTGGGACGCGAGGAAGGCACCATCTTCGGTGGAGACGGCCGCGGTGGATTCATCGTTCCCGAATTCAGTAGCGTCTTCGACGGATCGGCTGCTTTCGTGAGACTCATCGGGCTCGTCGCCAGGACACAGCTCACTCTCAGCCAGATCGATGCCCGTATTCCCCGGGCCCATGTCCTGCGCCGTGATCTGGCCACACCCTGGGCCGTCAAGGGCTTGGTCATGCGGCGGGTCGTGGAGGCCGCCGGTGACCGCAGTGTCGATACGACGGACGGTGTACGGGTCGTGGAGGCCGACGGGCGATGGGTGATGGTGCTGCCGGACCCGGCCGAAGCGGTCACCCATTTGTGGGCTGAGGGTCCGGACGACGCCTCCGCGCAGGCGCTGCTGGACGAATGGGCGGCGGTCGTGGAGAGCGCAGGTCACTGAGGGTTCCACCGGTGTTCCCGGCGGCGTCCAGCGACGCCTTTGGGCACACCGGTGGGGCCATTCGGCGGTAGCAGTGGCGACGTGCGACGATGTGCGGCATGTCGCAGCAGCCCCCCGATCGGAGTACCGCCTCGCCTCCCGCGCGTCCCGACGCGTCCATGTCGCTGCTGACCAATGTGATGGACCACAGCCTGGACGACGGATACGCCGAGGCATCGGCGCGTCGGAACGCCGACGGGAGCGAGGGCATGCCCCGCACGCTCAAGTCGAGACTCGGCCTCGCCGCATGCCTGGTGCTTGCTGCACTTGTGGTCACGCTCGGGGCTGCGCAGGCACATGTCTCCGCGCCGGTCCTCGCCAAGGAGCGCCAGGAGTTGATCGATCGTATCGACGGGGAGACGGCGGCGGCCGACACCCTTGAGTCGCAGGTCGACAAGCTCCGGGACGACGTGGGTAGACGCCAGCGCAAGGCGTTGGAGAAGCACGGCGGGGACCAGGGGGAGCTGGTGGCGCTGCTCGCCGGGGCGACAGCGGTGGAGGGGCCCGGCGTGAAACTCGTCGTCGACGACGCCAAGGACACCGACCAGGGCGGTGGCGGGCCGAGGGAGACCAGCGGATTCGCCGACACCGGGCGGGTCCGCGATCGGGACCTCCAACGGGTCGTCAACGGACTCTGGCAGTCCGGTGCGGAAGCGATCGCGATCAACGGGCAGCGTCTGACAGCCCTGTCGGCGATCCGTGCGGCCGGCGACGCCATACTGGTCGACAACAGACCGCTCGTGCCGCCGTACACGGTGCTGGCGGTGGGGAATGGGAAGCAGCTCAGCACCGCATTCCAGGACAGTGCTGACGGCCAGTATCTGCAGGCGCTCAAGGACACCTTCGACATCCGGACGAGCATGTCCGTCCAGGGGAAGGTGAACCTCCCGGTTGTGCCGAGCCTGATCGTACGAACAGCAGAGCCTTATAAGGCCGCAGACACCGGCAGTGGTGCGGCAGACACAGGGAAGGGCACATCGTGATCGCCGTACTGGGCCTCGTCGTGGGAGTCGTGGTCGGACTGTTGGTCCGACCCGAGGTGCCGGCGGTGGTCGAGCCCTATCTTCCGATCGCCGTCGTGGCTGCCCTCGACGCAGTCTTCGGGGGTCTGCGGGCCATGCTCGACGGAATCTTCGTCGACAAGGTGTTCGTCGTGTCGTTCCTGTCGAACGTCGTGGTGGCCGCACTGATCGTGTTCCTGGGCGACAAGCTGGGCGTGGGAGCGCAACTCTCCACCGGTGTGGTGGTCGTGCTCGGGATCCGGATCTTCTCCAACGCCGCGGCCATCCGCCGGCACGTCTTCCGGGCCTGACGCCGATGAGCAACGAAGAACTTCCCAGCGACAAGGGGCGCATCGGCGAGCAGCCGGCCGCCGCCGCCAAGGAGCTCACCGGACGTCAGCGGCTGATCGCCGGACTCTGGCCGCCGCGCGTGACGCGAGCCCAACTCATCGTCGCGGTGCTGCTGTTCGTCCTAGGCCTTGGGCTGGCCATTCAGGTGCGCTCGAACAGTGACAACAGCGCGCTGAGGGGTGCCCGCCAGGAGGACCTGGTTCGCATTCTCGATGAGCTGGACGACCGAACACAGCGTCTGGAGGACGAGAAGCAGCGCCTCGACGCTCAGCGTACGGAGCTGGAGAACAGCTCCGACCAGGCTGAGGAGGCCCGTAAGCAGACGGTGGAGAAGGAGCGGCAACTCGGTATTCTCGCGGGCACCGTGGCGGCACACGGGCCTGGGATCACGCTCACCGTCAATGACCCGGGAGACGGGATCAAGGCGGACATGCTGCTCGACGCGCTGCAGGAGTTGCGTGCAGCGGGTGCCGAGGCGATCGAGGTCAACGGAGTGAGAGTGGTGGCCAATACGTTCTTCTCCGGTGATGGCGGCAACGTCAAGGTTGACGGCCGTAAGATCACCGCGCCGTACGTGTTCAAGGTGATCGGCAAGCCCCAGGATCTGGAGCCGGCGCTGAACATCCCCGGCGGTGTGGTGCAGACACTGGAGAAGGAGCAGGCCACCGTGCACGTGGAGCAGGCCGACGACATCGTCGTGGATGCCTTGCGACCGGCGAAGCGGCCTGACTACGCTCGGTCGTCATCCTCGTGAGGCCGCGCCACGGAGGGGTCGAAGGACACGGGCGGGAGGTTGCGGGGGGTCGCCGCATCGTAATGGTGGTGCGTGGTGGAAACTGTCGAGTGGATACGGACGTTGTGAAGATGTCCGGGTCGGCAGGTGTGTTCGTTCAGGGTTCGTCCTGCCCCACGGGCGGGTCTATTTCGGTCAAGGGGAATCGCCCGTGAAGTTGTTTGGGAAGTTGTTCGGCAAGAGCGCTCGCGATGAAGCTGCCCGCCATCGCGCACCGCGCCATGGCCAGGCAGAGGAGCAGGGCTCGGAGCGCCCGCTCTTCCGCGATCAGGTGTCCGGTTCGGGCAGCGACAATTCGGGCGCTTCCGGCGCGTCGTCTGTTGACCCTGCCGGTGCCGGCCGCATAGGTTTCTCGGAACCGTCAACCTCAAGTACGGGTGGAGGGTTCACCCCGAGGCAGGAGGGTTCGTCCATGCCGGTCTGTACGAGGTGCGGGCATCGCAACGCCGAGGCCAGTCGCTTCTGCTCCAACTGCGGTGCGCCGCTGAGGGGTGGAATCCCCGAGCGTGCCTCGGAGACGACCTCGACCATCTCCATCTCGGGTCTTGAGGCGTACGACGCGGAGGCCACCGGGCAGACGCCCGTACCGTCCCTCTCGCCCGAGGCACAGGCCGCAGTCGATGCGCTTCCGCTCGGCTCGGCACTCCTGGTGGTGCGACGTGGTCCGAACTCCGGCAGCCGCTTCCTGCTGGATGGTGAGCTGACCACGGCCGGCCGCCATCCGCAGAGCGACATCTTCCTCGACGACGTGACGGTGTCGCGGCGGCATGTGGAGTTCCGCAGGAACCCCGACGGCAGCTTCACGGTCGGGGACGTGGGCAGCCTGAACGGCACCTACGTCAATCGCGAGCGCATCGACTCCGTCGCCCTGTCCAACGGTGACGAAGTGCAGATCGGCAAGTACCGGCTGGTCTTCTACGCGAGCCAGCGGGGCATCTGACCCGTCAGGGAAGGTCCATGCTGAGAACACCGACGGGCGGTGCCGGTCACGGCACCGCCACCGCCGACGACCGCCCGATGAGTATCGGCACGGTGCTCCTGCAACTGCGGGACGAGTTTCCGGAAGTCACGATCTCCAAGATCCGCTTCCTGGAGGCCGAAGGTCTCGTCGAACCGCAGCGGACCCCCTCCGGCTATCGCAAGTTCCGTGGGGCCGACGTGGAGCGGCTGGCTCAGGTGCTGCGTATGCAGCGGGACCACTACCTCCCGCTGAAGGTCATCCGAGAGCATCTGGATGCCCTCGCCCGTGGCGAACAGTCCACCCTGCCGTCCGGGGGCGACCTGCGGGATCTGACCGAGGGCGGCTGGGACGGCGGCCCCGGGCGGGCGACTGCGGCCCGTATCGGCCGTGCCGAGCTGCTGGCGGCCGCCGAGGTCACCGAGAGTGACCTGGATGAGTGGGAGTCGTACGGCCTGGTCGCTCCGACCGCCGAGGGCGGTTACGACGCGGAGATGGTCACGGTGGCCAAGCTTGTGGCGGATCTGGGTCGATTCGGTCTGGAACCACGTCACCTGCGTGCCATTCGGGCGGCCGCGGACCGTGAGGCGGGACTCATCGAGCAGGTGGTCGCGCCCCTGCGCCGACACCGGAATCCGCAGACCAGAGCACATGCGGAGGCCACCGCGAGGGAGCTCGCAGAGCTGTCCGTGCGGCTTCATTCGGCGCTTGTGCAGACCGCTCTGCGGGTCCGGCTCCACTGATCACGTCGGTGCCCGACTACCCAAACCTGCCGAGCACGTCCTAGGGTTGCTGTGTGAACGAGCTCGACGTTGTGGGTGTCCGGGTGGAAATGCCCTCCAACCAACCGATCGTGCTCCTGCGTGAAGTGGGAGGCGACCGGTACCTCCCCATTTGGATCGGTCCTGGTGAGGCGACCGCGATCGCCTTCGCCCAGCAGGGCATGGCTCCGGCCAGGCCGCTGACCCATGATCTCTTCAAGGATGTGCTCGAGGCCGTCGGTCAGGAGCTCACCGAGGTCCGTATCACGGACCTGCGGGAAGGGGTCTTCTACGCGGAGCTGGTCTTCGCCAGCGGGGTCGAGGTGAGCGCGCGGCCGTCCGACGCCATAGCGCTCGCGCTGCGCACCGGAACGCCGATCTACGGCAGCGACGGGGTGCTCGACGATGCCGGCATCGCCATCCCGGACGAGCAGGAGGACGAGGTGGAGAAGTTCCGCGAGTTCCTCGACCAGATCTCACCGGAGGACTTCGGTACCAACAGTCAGTAACCGTTCTACGGGGTCGCAGTCAGCGCATCCGACAAGCCTTTCCCGCTCGCGAGACACGGGAAACCACTCTCAGGGTGATTATCACTCGGCGTGCCGAGTGTGGCGATCGTTGACGCACCCCGAGTGACTGCCTACCTTCGAGATGGCAGGTCAAGGACGGAGGTCGGCGTGAGAAGCAGCGGCGACGGTACGGCAGCGGGTGGGCCGTATCCGCAGCAGGGGAGTACAGCCGGCCACACCATCAGGCAACCGGTTAAACCGGCGGCGGTGGCGGGGGGCGGCGTGGCATCGGCCAACGACATCGGCTATCGCGGGCCGACAGCTTGCGCGGCCGCGGGGATCACCTATCGGCAGCTCGACTACTGGGCGCGCACGGGGCTGGTCGAGCCGAGCGTGCGTCCGGCATACGGCTCGGGTACACAGCGGCTCTACAGCTTCCGGGACGTCGTCCTGCTGAAGATCGTGAAGCGTTTCCTGGACACGGGCGTCGCCCTGCAGAACATCCGCACCACGGTTCAGCATCTGCGGGCCCGCGGCTTCCAGGATCTTGAGCGGATGACGCTGATGAGCGACGGGGCGACGGTCTACGAGTGCTCCTCGCCCGACGAGGTCGTCGATCTGCTCCAGGGCGGCCAGGGTGTCTTCGGTATCGCCGTGGGTGTGGTGTGGCAGGACGTCGACGCCGCCTTGTCACAGCTGCACGGTGAGCGGGTGGACACCGGTGAGACGCTGGTCGGGAACAACCCCACCGATGAGCTGGCGCGTCGACGCAACCGCGCCGGCTGACCCGGCCGGGGAATCGGGCGCGGCGATTGTCAGTGCCGTAGGGCAGCATCGATTGATGTGAGAGCCGCGCCCACCATCCTGCATCTGGACATGGATGCCTTCTACGCCTCTGCCGAGCAGGCGGCGAAGCCCAGCCTGCGCGGCAAACCGGTCGTGGTGGGCGGGCTGGGACCACGCGGAGTCGTCGCCACTGCGTCGTACGAGGCACGGCGCTTCGGGGTGCACTCGGCGATGCCCATGGCGCAGGCGCGGCGGCTGGCTCCCAACGCGGCCTATCTGGTGCCCCGCTTCCTGCTGTACCGGACGGTCAGTGACCAGGTGATGGAGCTGCTGGGACGGCTCTCCCCGCTGATGGAGCCACTCAGCCTGGACGAGGCCTTTGTGGACCTCGAAGCGGGTGGCACGGCCGATGACACCGCTTCCGCGCTGGAGATCGGTGAGCAGCTGCGTACGGCCATCAAGGCGGTCACAGGGCTCACCGGTTCGGTCGGGCTCGCCGGTTCCAAGATGCTGGCCAAGATCGCTTCGGAGGAGGCGAAACCGAACGGGCTGCTGCTCATAGAGCCGGGAACGGAGCGGGAGCTGCTCGCGCCCATGTCGGTACGGATCCTCCCCGGCGTCGGGCCCGCGACGGCGGACCATCTGCGCCGCGCCGGGATGACGACGGTCAATGACCTGGTCGAGGCGGGTGAGGCGGAGCTCGTACGCCTGCTGGGGAAGGCGCACGGCGGCTCGCTGCACCGCATGGCGTTCGGGTACGACGACCGGCCCGTGGTCGCGGAGCGGGACGCGAAGTCGGTGTCGGTCGAGGACACTTTCGACGCGGATCTGCACGACCGGGTGCGGGTCAGGACGGAGGTGGAACGGCTGGCCGACCGATGCGTCCAGCGACTGCGGGGCGCGGGGCGGTCCGGGCGGACGGTGGTGCTCAAGGTGCGGCGGTACGACTTCTCCACGCTCACGAGGTCCGAGACGCTGCGTGGGCCCACGGACGACCCGGCAGTGGTCCGGGAGGCCGCCGCACGGCTCCTGGAGGCCGTGGACACCACCGGAGGGGTACGGCTCCTGGGGGTGGGCGTCACGGGGCTTGCCGACTACACGCAGGACGACCTCTTCGCCCAGGCCGCCGGTGAACAGGCCGCAACCGGGGAAGCGGCCGAGGAGGAGACAGCGGCGGCGGGCGACGGGGACAAGCTGGTGGACGGTACGCGGGAGGAGACCCAGGAGACCGCCGAGCAGCTCGCCGCACGGCGCTGGCCCGCCGGACATGACGTACGTCATGACACCTACGGCCACGGCTGGGTGCAGGGCAGCGGTGTCGGCCGGGTGACGGTGCGGTTCGAGGAACCCGAATCGGCGCCCGGCCGGGTGCGTACGTTCCGCATCGACGATCCGGTACTGCAGCCGGCCGATCCGCTGCCGCTGGTGCGGAACCCGGTGGACTACTCGTCCTGGCCGGCCAGTCTGCCGAATTCCCTGTCCGGGCCGGTCTCCTCGGGCGGGGAGTCCAGACCGTAGTGCCGGTAGAGCTGGAGTTCCTGTTCCGGTGAGAGATGGCGGCCTACGCCGAAGTCCGGTGCGTCCTTGATCAGTGCACGGTCGAAGGGGACGCGGAGCGAATCCTCCACGAATTCGCTGGGTTCCAGCGGGACGAACGCGTCCCGGCTGAACAGTCCGGTACGTACGGCCGCCCACTCGGGCACACCGGTGGCGTCGTCGAGGTACACCTCGTCCACGGTTCCGATCTTGGTGCCCTTGCGGTCGAACGCTTTGCGGCCGATCAGGCTGCGCGGATCGATGTCGGTCTGCACGGTCCCTCCCACTGGTCGCGGCTACTCCACAAGCACTACAGAAGTGCAGATCCGAGGGGTTGGCCACTCGAGAATTCCGCCGCGAACCCCGCTGGTAGGCTGGTGATGGCTGCTGACCCCGTGCGGGAGAGTCCTCCGGAGCGAATCCGAAGGCGCCGAAGGAGCAAATCCTCCCCGGAATCTCTCAGGCCCCCGTACCGCACGGACGAGGTCACTCTGGAAAGCAGGGCGGGTTTCGTGCGGCCGAGTGCCGGTACGGTTCCCTTCCTCACCGACGGTGAAAGCCGGTACGCCGCAGGGCGCGCCGGTGAAGCTCTCAGGTTGAGATGACAGAGGGGGAGGCCGTTCGGGCACCCGCGCCGTGGTGCCCCTCGCAGGTCGTGACAGACCAGGAGGCCTCCACCATGACCCCCCGTCGCACTCCGCTTTCCCAGCTGGAGCAGGGCATTCCGTTCGAACAGCGCCACATCGGTCCCGATGCGGAGTCGCAGTCGAAGATGCTCGCTCAGATCGGCTACGGCTCGCTGGACGAGCTGACCGCGGCAGCGGTGCCCGATGTCATCAAGAGCGCGGAGGCGCTGCGGCTGCCGACTGCCCGCACCGAGGCCGAGGTCCTGGCGGAACTGCGTTCCCTCGCCGACCGCAACCAGGTGCTGGCCCCGATGATCGGGCTCGGCTACTACGGCACCTTCACCCCGCCGGTGATCCTCCGCAACGTCATGGAGAACCCTGCCTGGTACACGGCCTACACGCCGTACCAGCCGGAGATCTCGCAGGGCCGCCTGGAGGCGCTCCTCAATTTCCAGACGATGGTCGCCGAGCTGACCGGGCTGCCCACCTCCGGCGCCTCCCTGCTCGACGAGGGCACCGCGGCCGCCGAGGCCATGGCGCTCTCGCGGCGCGTCGGCAAGGTCAAGAACGGTGTCTTCCTGGTCGATGCCGACGCCCTGCCGCAGACGATCGCCGTCATCGAGACCCGCGCCGAGCCGACCGGTGTCGAGGTCGTCGTCGCCGACCTCTCCGACGGCGTCCCGGCGGAGATCGCCGAGCGCGGCGTCTTCGGTGTCCTGGTGCAGTACCCGGGCGCCTCCGGGGCGGTACGGAACATCAAGCCCGTCATCGAGCAGGCCCACGAACTCGGTGCGATCGTCACGGTCGCCGCCGATCTGCTGGCCCTGACCCTGCTCACCTCGCCAGGCGACCTGGGCGCGGACATCGCGGTCGGCACCACGCAGCGCTTCGGTGTACCGATGGGCTTCGGGGGACCGCACGCCGGCTTCATGGCCGTACGCGAGAAGTTCGCCCGCAGCCTGCCGGGCCGCCTCGTCGGCGTTTCCGTCGACGCGGACGGCAACAAGGCATACCGGCTGGCTCTGCAGACCCGCGAGCAGCACATCCGCCGCGAGAAGGCCACCAGCAACATCTGTACCGCGCAGGTGCTGCTCGCCGTCATGGCCGGGATGTACGCCGTCTACCACGGCCCGGACGGGCTGCGGACGATCGCTCAGCGCACCCACCGCTACGCGACGATCCTGGCCGAGGGCCTGCGCGCCTCCGGCATCGACGTCGTGACCGGCGCCTACTTCGACACCTTCACCGTGCGTGTCCCGGGGAAGGCCGCCGATGTCGTGGCCGACGCCCGCGAGCGCGGTGTCAATCTGCGGCTCGTCGACGCAGACCTGGTCTCCCTCGCCTGCGACGAGACCACCACGCGCACGCAGATCGCCGCCGTCTGGGCCGCCTTCGGCGCCGACGGGGACATCGAGACACTGGACGCAGCGGCTGCCGACGCGCTGCCCGAGGGCCTGCTGCGGACCGATGAGATCCTCACCCACCAGGTCTTCCACCAGCACCGTTCCGAGACCGCGATGCTGCGCTACCTGCGCAAGCTCGCCGACCGGGACTACGCCCTGGACCGCGGGATGATCCCGCTCGGCTCCTGCACCATGAAGCTGAACGCGACCACCGAGATGGAGTCGATCACCTGGCCCGAGTTCGGCGCACTGCACCCCTTCGCGCCGGCCGAGCAGGCGCAGGGCTTCCTCACCCTCATCCGTGAGCTTGAAGAGCGCCTTGCCGAGGTCACCGGGTACGACGCGGTCTCGATCCAGCCGAACGCCGGATCGCAGGGCGAGTTCGCCGGCCTCCTGGCCGTGCGTGCGTACCACCGGGCCAACGGCGACGACCAGCGGACCATCTGCCTCATCCCGTCCTCCGCGCACGGCACCAACGCCGCCAGCGCCGTGATGGCCGGCATGAAGGTCGTCGTGGTGAAGACCGCCGACGACGGCGAGGTCGACATCGAGGACCTCCGCGCCAAGATCGAGAAGCACCGCGACGAGCTCGCCGTGCTCATGATCACGTACCCGTCGACGCACGGTGTGTTCGAGGAGCACGTCGCCGGCATCTGCGCCGAGGTGCACGACGCCGGCGGTCAGGTCTACGTCGACGGTGCCAACCTCAACGCGCTGGTCGGCCTCGCCAAGCCGGGACGGTTCGGCGGCGACGTCTCGCACCTGAACCTGCACAAGACCTTCTGCATCCCGCACGGCGGCGGCGGTCCCGGCGTCGGCCCGGTCGGTGTCCGCGCGCACCTCGCGCCGTACCTGCCGAACCACCCGCTGCAGCCCGCGGCTGGCCCCGAGACCGGTGTCGGACCGATCTCGGCCGCTCCGTGGGGCTCGGCCGGCATTCTCCCCATCTCCTGGGCGTATGTACGCCTGATGGGCGGGGAGGGCCTGAAGCGTGCGACGCAGGTCGCCGTACTCGCCGCCAACTACATCGCCAAGCGTCTCGAACCGCACTACCCGATTCTTTACAACGGCCCGGCCGGGCTCGTCGCGCACGAGTGCATCGTGGACCTGCGGCCGATCTCCAAGGCCACTGGCGTCAGCGTCGACGACATTGCCAAGCGCCTGATCGACTACGGCTTCCACTCGCCGACCATGTCGTTCCCGGTCGCCGGGACGCTGATGATCGAGCCGACCGAGAGCGAGAACCTCGCGGAGCTCGACCGATTCTGCGACACGATGATCGCCATTCGTGGCGAGGTCGAGAAGGTGGCCTCCGGCGAGTGGAGCGCGGACGACAACCCGCTGAGCAACGCTCCGCACACCGCGGCGATGCTGGGCGGGGAGTGGGACCACGGCTACAGCCGTGAGGTGGCGGTCTTCCCGGCCGGAGTCTCGGCCGCCGACAAGTACTGGCCGCCGGTGCGCCGGATCGACGGTGCCTTCGGTGACCGCAATCTCGTCTGCTCCTGCCCGCCGCTGGACGAGTACGACAACTGAGGCATGAGCGGTAGGGCGTGACGCGGACATGCGTCGGGGCCGGTGCGGAGTTCTCCGGGCCGGCCCCAGTTCGTACCGGCCGCAGTCAGGCGGCCTTCATCACTCGGCCGGTCTCAAGGGGCCGGTGAGGTGCGATGATCTGCCCGTCCGGGAGCAGCTCACCGGTGTCCTCGAAGAGCAGGACGCCGTTGCACAGCAGGCTCCAGCCCTGTTCCGGATGGTGTGCCGTCAGGCGGGCGGCTTCCCGGTCGGCTGAGTCGGCGGTCGGGCATGGTGGCTGGTGCTGGCACATGGATGGGTTCTTTCGCTGCGTTGTGGTGAATGTCCTGCGGCTTGATGAGGTGTTCATGGCCGCCCCCCCGTATCGATCGGTCCGGTCCCAGTGTTGCCCCACGGGCGTCAATCCGCAGGGATTTCGCAGCAGCACTTCTCCTTACTCCAAGGACGTGTCACCCGGCCGGACGGTTCACCGCAACTGCACTGTCACTTCGGGTGGTTCGGGGTGGCCGGACCGGGCTAGTCCAGATGGGCAGGGCGTGCACCCCGCAGCGCTGTGCCCCACCACCAGGGGGCGAATTCCAGGAGTCGTTGCAACACGCGGTCGGGTGATCAGGCCGTGAGCAGTCTATGTAGGCGCTCGGCTGGGGTTTCCCAGCCGAGCGTCTTGCGTGGTCGGCTGTTCAGCTCGGTTGCCACGCCGTCCAGATGCTCCCGGGTGTGCCCGGACAAGTCGGGAAGTACTGCCGCAGCAGGCCGTTCGTGTTCTCGTTCGAGCCTCGTTGCCAGGGGCTGGCCGGATCGCAGAAGTAGACAGGCATGCCGGCCGCGATTGCGAACTCGTGATGGCGGCCCATTTCACTGCCTTGGTCCCAGGTCAGCGACCGTTTCAAATGTGTCGGCAGGACCTGGACGGTCTCCAGGAGGGCATCGCGCACGAGTTCAGTGCCACGACCGTGGGGTAGGTGGACGAGCATCACGTATCGGGTGGTCCGCTCCACCAGTGTGCCAATGGCTGACCCGCTGTCCTTGCCGATGATCAAGTCTCCCTCCCAGTGGCCGGGGACAGCCCGGTCAGCGGCCTCGGCCGGGCGCTCGCTGATCATCACCATGGGGCCGAGTAGCGGGGATTACGCTGCTGGGCTTGGCGGCGGGGCTTGCGACGGGCGCGTCCTGTACGCAGAGCCTTGGTCAGTTCCCGCCGGAGTTCTCCGCGTCCCTGGACGTAGAGGGCCTGGTAGATGGTCTCGTGGACCACGTGCATCTCCGGACGGTCGGGAAAGTCGCGCTGCAGGTGCTGGACTATCTGCTCCGGGCTCCAGCGCCTGCCCAGGCGGTCCTGGATGTACTCCCGCAGCTCCGGGTTCTGACCGATCTTCCCCAGCTTCGGCCGGGGCCTGCGGGCCTCGGCTCGGGCCGCAGCTGCGAACGGGCGGTACTGGCCGCTCTCTGGATGCCGGTTGCGTCTGATCTTGCGGCTGACGGTCGAGGGACTACGTCCTAGTTCAGCCGCGATGACCCGTATCGATGCCTTCTCCCGCAGCCGGTCGGCTATGTGGATCCGGTCTGCTTCTCGCAGGTAGCGCGACGGCCCGGAAGTGGGAACCACCCTGGTCGGGGGCACCCACTTCCTGCCGGCGATCTGGTAGCCATGCCGCCATCGCTTGCCCGTGCGCCGGTTGATTCCGACGATTCGGCAGGCTTCCGTGTTGCTCACGCCCTGCTTCATGAGCGCGAAGTATGCCTCCCGTTCCCGGTACAGCTTCTTGGGCCCTTGCCTCAAGCGTTCTTTGCGGATCTGGAAGTCCCTTGCATTCCCTGAACTGGGGTGTTGCAACGACTACTAGAACTCAAGGGGACGGTGGCGGGGCACAGCGCGGTGTTGTGGGATGCGGCCGTCTTCAGGCCGGTGATCCGAGCAGGGGGCCGGTGCCCGGGGTGATGCGCAGCGTCATCACGCGGAGCAGATCGGCGACCCGGTGCGGGCGATGCGCCGCGATACCCGGCGGTGCGGGTGCCAGCGGCACCAGGAGATCGGCGGGGGCGAGTGCCCCGCCGGAGGCGTCGGCCTCGGTGTCGGAGTGCAGCCACAGCGCCAGCATGTAGAGCTCCGGGATGGACAGCAGCCGTGGCTGGTAGTGCGGTGTCACCGTCTCGGCCTGGCGCACGGCGAGTTCGGTCGAGGCGATGTAGGGGCCCTCGAAGAAGTGCGAGAAGGTCCAGCCGTCCGGAGTGAGCATGGTGTCTGCCGCGGCGACGGCCTGCTCCGAGCTGCGGATCAGGAATCGCCACGCGGCAAGCCGGGTGGCGGGTGCGAGCCCGTTCGGGCCGATCCGGTCCAGTACATGGACGGGGAGCGGGAGTTCGGGGCTCAGTGGTCCCTGGGCGGCGCGGAGGGCGGGTGTGCGGGCCTCGCGGACTGCGGTGGGTGAACCGAGTGCCGCGAGAACGCTGCGCAGAGCGGGCGCGGGAGCCGGGGGAACATGCAGCGGCATAGTGGGTCGCCTCTCACTTCGGAGACACGGTGATGCGTGGGCGGGTGCAGACGGCGCTGTCGGCATGCGGGGCCAGAGGAGGCCGGTGACTGGGCCGGTGCGTCAACTCTCTGCCTCGTCCGCGAAGTTTATACGACACGTGTTCACGCAGTGATTCCACTAGCCGTCGCAGGTATTGCCGACAAGGCGGTATCAGGACTTTATTATGCGGAGATTCTGCTGATTCGTCGTCAGCGGCGCAGCCACCGCCAGGGATTTTTCCCTGGACGCGGTCGGCCGAAACGCGTCGGCGTTTTCACCACGCACCCGGCCGCGGAAACTGCGCACTGCACCATGCCGAGGGAATGTGCCCCGGGCGGGCGCCCTCAGATTACTGGGTGCGCGGTGTTCGTGGGGGCGTTATGGATCACCCGGCCTGGGCATTATCGATCGTGACGCGAGCGGCCTGGGCCGCGGGCCGCCCACTCGAGGGAGGGACGCTTCGATGGGGGAGAAGGTCGTGGCGGGCGCCTTTGATCTGTCCGATCGGCAGAGGTACCGGAGGAAGCTCCACCAGTGCCTGGAGGGGCTGGAGAGGCTCCTGGCGGAGCGGAGGTTCGACCGCCCCCGCAACCTCATGGGCATGGAGATCGAGCTGAATCTGGCAGGTTCCGACGGCATGCCGAAGATGATGAATGGGGAGGTGCTCCCGCGCATCGCGAGCCGTGATTTCCAGACCGAACTCGGGATGTTCAATTTGGAGGTGAACATAGTCCCGCACCACCTGGGCGGACGCGTTTTCGATCAGCTGGCGGAAGAGCTCAGGACCGGCCTCGGATATGCCCATCGGAAGGCGGGCGAGGTTGATGCCGGGATCATGATGATCGGAATTCTGCCCACCCTGGGCCGTCAGGACCTCGTTGCGGCGAACCTCTCGGACGTGGACCGCTACGCACTGCTGAATGATCAAATGGTGGCTGCGCGGGGCGAGGATTTCTCCCTCGATATCCAAGGCGTGGAACGATTGGTCGCTACCTCCTCCTCGATCACTCCCGAGGCCGCCTGCACATCGGTCCAGCTGCATCTGCAGGTGACACCGGCGCGCTTCGCGGCCGTATGGAACGCGGCCCAGGCCGTCGCCGGGGTCCAGATCGCCCTCGGCGCCAACTCGCCCTTCCTGTTGGGCAGGGAACTGTGGCGGGAATCGCGGCCGCCGCTCTTCCAGCAGGCCACGGACACCAGGCCGCCCGAACTCCAGAACCAGGGGGTGCGGCCCAGAACCTGGTTCGGCGAGCGGTGGGTCGGTTCGGCGTACGAGCTCTTCGGGGAGAACCTGCGCTACTTCCCCCCGCTGCTGCCGATCTGTGACAAGGAGGACCCGCTGCGGTTGCTCGACGAGGGCGGGGTGCCGCGGCTGCAGGAGCTCGTGCTCCACAACGGCACGGTCTACCGCTGGAACCGGCCCGTGTACGGGCTGGCCGACGGCGTACCCCATCTGCGGGTGGAGAACCGGGTCCTGCCCGCCGGCCCCACGGTCATTGATGTGATCGCCAACGCCGCCCTCTACTACGGGCTCGTGCGGGCGCTGGCCGAGGAACCCCGTCCGGTGTGGACCAGGCTCCCGTTCGCAGCAGCGGCCGAGAACTTCGACACCGCCTGCCGCCACGGCATCGACGCGGAGCTGATCTGGCCCCGTCCCGGCCGTTCGGGCGGGCTGACCCGGGTGCCGGCGGTCAAGCTCGTACGGGACGAACTGTTGCCGCTGGCCGCTGCGGGGCTCGATGCCTGGAACATCGAGCCCGCGGACCGCGACCGCTACCTCGGGGTCATCGAGGAGCGCTGCAAGCGGCGGGTGAATGGAGCGTCCTGGCAGGTGGACACGTACCACCGGGCACGGGAGGCCGGACTCGACCGGCATGCGGCACTGGCCGCGACCACCCGCCGGTACGCCGAGCTGATGCACAGCGGCGAACCTGTGCACAGCTGGCCGACGGCTGTCCCCGCACTGTGACTCGTCATGGCGGGCGCCGCCGACCGCTGCTGTTCCCGACCGCGCCGAGCGCTACTCCTGGGCGGCGTGGTTGCTCTGCCCGGCCGTCATGACGGCCTGCAGAATCACGGCCTGGATCTCGGCCGGGTCGGTGACCTGGTAGCCCCCGCCGCCGGTGACCTTCGCCATCTCGTTCACCTCTTCGCGGTCGGCCTCGGGGCCGACCGCGATGGCGAGGAGCGGCACCGGGCGTTCCGGGTCGGCGATCCGCTTCAGTTCCGCGACCAGGGCACTGCGGGAGATGGAGCGGTTGTCCTGGTTCGAGCCGTCGGTGAGGATCACCACAGCATTGAACTTGCCCTTCACATACGTTGCCTGGGCATCTTTGTACGCGGCCAGAGTGGTGTCGTACAGACCGGTCGCGCCGCCCGGCACCGGCTGCAGCGCGGAGAAGGCCGCGTCGAGCCTCTCGCGGTGGGTGCCGCCGCCCTTCGCAGGGTCCCCGAGTCGGCCCGTCGGCACCAGCCTGCGGTAGTCCTTGTCGCCGTCGAGCGTGGTGGCGAACTCCCAGAGCCCGATCTCGTCGTTCGGGGTGAACTGGTTGAGGGCCTGGATCAGGGACGCCTTCGTGACGTCCATCCGGGACTGGTTGCGCCCCGGCACGATCGTGGCCATTGAACCCGAGGCATCGACGACCGTCGTCAGCCGGGCACTCTGCACCGTGATCGTCCACATGCCGAGCGTCTGCTGGAGCGCCACGGCAGACGGCGCTGCGGCGGCCGCGGCGGCGTACGGCTGGGGCTTCCTGCCGCCCGCCGATGCGACCACCGACTCCCCGGCCTTCCCGTCGACGTTTCTGAAGCCGTGTTCCTTCAGGATGGCTTGCGCGCCCGGCTCATTCAGCAGTGTCATGAACCGCAGGGCCGCCCGGCCCTCGGAGGTGCTCATCCTGGTCTCGTCCACCAGCGTGTACGGATAGTCGAGCAGTGGGGTGCCGTCCTTGGGGTAGAAGAGATCGAGCCTTCCACCGTCGGTCGACTCCGCGTTGTGGGCGAACGCGGCCTGCTCGGAGAGGAGCACCGCCTGGTTGCGCTCCGGATTGCCCTGCTCGGCGCCCGAATCGTCCTGCGCCAGCGTTTCGAGTACCTGGGTGTCACCGTCCGACATGCGCTGTGCCAGCAGCTTGGCGGTCGCCGCGACCCTGGTGTCGCTGTCGCCGCCCTGTTTCTCGGAGGAAGCGCCGATGCTGGAGAGTGCGAGCAGACCGGTGGCACTGCGTGCCGGGTCGGCCGCGCCGAGACGCACCTTGTCCGAGTCCGTGGCCGCGGCCGTCAACTCGGCCCAGGAGTACTTCTTCTTCGGCCAGCCGAGGCTCTTGGCCGCCGACGGCACCGTGGCCAGGGTGACGGGGGAGGAGGCGACGGAATCGCCGGGGGTGATCGGGACGCCGTCACCGGAGCCCTTGGCCCGGTCGAGCCAGAGGTCGGAGTCGGGCAGCCAGATCTGGTAGTCCGGGGTACGGGCGCCGGAGGAGAGAGCATCGGCGACCTTATAGGAATCGCGGGCCACCACCCGCACATACAGACAGCGGCCGTCGGATCTCAGGTCGTCCTGGCGCGCCTTGTCGGCGACGGCACGTACGGCGGGGGCGATGTCCGGTGAGGCCACCATGGAAAGACGTACGGCGGAGTCCTCGCAGGACTTCGAGAACGACAGCAGGCCTCCCTGCACCGCGACTGCCGTACCCGCCGCCACCGCGAGGACGAGCATGGTCGCGATCGCTACGGTCCGCCGGCGGCGCGGCGGCGGCGGACCGTCCCCGCTTCCATCGGTCGCGTAGTCGTCGGGCAAGCTGTGACGTCCCATGACGGTGGTGCCCCTCCTTGAGGATGAACAAGGAAAAGGGGGACCACACCATCACCAATGGTGGTTGTCCCCCGGCCTGTCGCGCATGATCTTCGTACCTGCATTCGAGACCTTAGCGGGACGGGAAGGGGGATGGGGCGTGAATGCACAACTCAAGGCAGGTGTACAGGTGGAGGCGGGGCACGTGGCTGAATCTTTCCCCCGAGAGGCTGTTTCGCGACGGATCTTGCGGTCCGAAACGGTGCTGGTGCTGGCTCTCTCATTGGGGGCCAGTGGGGTGTCTGCCCTGATCAGTTTTGTCGGATCACTGACGAAACCAGGGGGTTTGAAAGAACAGGCCGCGACGCTCAACAGCTCGTACGCACCAGGGCGTCCATGGCTGGATCTCGCCTGGCAGCTCTTCGGAATCACGACGGCTCTGGTGCCCGTCGCCCTCGTCGCGCATCTGTTGATGAGAGAGGGGGCCGGCCTGCGAGCCATCGGTTTCGACCGGACCAGGCCATGGCCGGATCTGGGGCGCGGTGCGATGGTCGCGGCGGGTATCGGAAGTGCCGGACTCGCCTTCTATCTGGTGGCGCGGGCAGCCGGCTTCAATCTGACCGTGGTCCCGGAATCACTGCCCGATGTGTGGTGGAAATTCCCGGTCCTGATCCTTTCCGCGCTCCAGAACTCCGTGGTGGAGGAAGTGATCGTCGTCGGGTATCTGCTGCGCAGACTCGGGCAGTTGGGGTGGACGCCCATGGCGGCCCTGGTGGCGAGCTCGTTGCTGCGTGGCTCGTACCACCTGTATCAGGGTGTCGGCGGCTTCATCGGCAACTTGGTGATGGGTGTTGTCTTCGTGCTGCTGTACCGGCGCTGGGGTCGGGTCGGTCCGCTGGTCGCGGCGCATGCGCTGCTCGACATCGGGGCTTTTGTCGGATACGCCCTGCTGGCGGGGAAGGTGGGGTGGCTGCCCACGCCGTGAGCGGGGTGGGGCGTCGCTGTGTGGTGTTCACCGACGGGGCGAACGGGAGTGGTCCTTGGGCGGTGTTCGGCGCGGAGGGCGTACGGGACTGGTCCGTACGCCCTCCGCGCTGTCATTGGGAGGCTCAGGGTGCCGTGAGCAGTTCGCCGTCGATGACCGTCACGGCGTTGCCGGTCAGCAGGGTGCGGTCGCCGCGCAGTGAGGTGCGGACCAGACCGGGACGGGCGGAGGCCTGTAGGCCGGTCAGCTCGTCACGGCCGAAGCGGGCCGACCAGAAGGGGGCCAGCGCGGTGTGGGCGCTGCCGGTCACCGGGTCCTCGTCGATCCCGACGCGTGGGAAGAAGCCGCGGGAGACGAAGTCGTAGCCGCGGGCGGGGTCCTCGGCGGCGGCTGTGGCGATGATGCCCCGCCGGGAGAGTCGGTTCAGTGCGGCGAGGTCCGGGGTCAGTTCTCGTACGGTCACCTCGTCGGTCAGTTCGACGACCAGGTCGCCGATGTGAGGGCCGGTGTCGTGGACGGAGAGTGGTTCCGCGCCCAGGGCGGCGGCCAGCCAGGCCGGGGCGGTCTCCGGCGTCAGTGGGGCTGTGGGGAAGTCGAGTGTGACCGTGCCGTCGGGGTGGGCGGTCGCGGTGAGGATGCCGCACCGCGCCGCGAAACGCACCGTGCCGCTCGCCGCCCGGGTGGTGTGCAGGACGTGCGCGGTCGCGAGGGTGGCATGCCCGCACATGTCGGCCTCGGTGGTCGGGGTGAACCAGCGCAGTGCCCAGTCCGCTTCGCCGCCCGGCGGCAGCGGGTGGGCGAAGGCGGTCTCGGAGAGGTTCAGCTCCATGGCGATCCGCTGGAGCTGTTCGTCGTCGGGAAAGGCGTCGGAGTCCAGCAGCAGGACTCCCGCAGGGTTGCCGGTGAAGGGGCGGTCGGTGAACGTATCGACGATTCGGATCCTCATGACGTGACCGTACGTGCGGCGGAAAGCCGCAGACCAAGGCCAATTCCGTGTCGCTGGACCGAAATGCCCGGACGGCGACAAGGACTTCGATCGTCTGCCACCGATTCCGGGTGCTGTTCTGTTCGTCAGGCCGTGAGCGCCGGGCTCGATGCGGCGGACCGTGGGTGAAGCACCGCCGCCGGATCGCCGGTGCGCGTCCGTTCCAGGGGGCGGGGGGCCGGTGGCGTCGGTGGGGGAGCTAGCGTTCGAGATGTCACCCGCTCCGGCAGCCCTGCCGCTGAGGCCACGTCTCGCGGCTCGTATCCCGGCCCGCCCCCATGGAGGCTCAATGCCCGTGCCGGTTCCCCTCGCCTTCACTCCCGCTGGGCACCGCGTGGGCACTGCCGTGACCAAGATCGGTGGGCAGCCCGTCTGGCTGGAGCAGCCGGCCTGGCCGCTTTCACGGTCGAGCGGTGAGCCCATGCAGTTTCTTGGGCAGTTCGCACTTTCCGGCGGCCGCCTGGCTTACCTGTTCATGGCGGACAGCGAGGAGGGATTCGTCGACGGGACCTGGGAGCCGGACGCCGGGGAGAACGCGTTGCTGGTCCAGCCCGGCGGGCGCGTGCCCGACTTCGTGACCGTGCGCAGGCAGGCCCAGGGGCCGACGGCGGGACCGGACCATGTTCCGGACCCGCCGGGCGCGGGTTGGCCGGGGGCTGCGATGCCTGTGGAGCTGCGGGAGGGGCCTGCCGCGCTGCCGATGTTCGTCGGGCGGGTTCCGGACGGTGAGGGAAACGTGCGGGTGGTGTCCGCCTGGGAGCCCGGGGAAGGCCGGATCCCGGACGTCACCGCGTCGGCGGACGCGGTGGCATCGCTGAGACGTGAGCACGCCGAGGCTCGCCTGCAGTTCTTCGGTGGTCCGGGCATCCCGCCGCGCTGGCTGCAGGACGAGGACGAAGACCCTGACGAGGACTGGTCCCTCCTCGTGCAGCTCGCCGTGGACCGGCTGCCCTTCTGGGTCAACTTCGGTGACGGCGGGGTGGGGTACGCCTTCCTCTCGCCGGACGGCCTGGAGGGCCGTTTCCTCTGGCAGTCCCCCGAGGATGAGGAGACGTGGTGACGCGCCGGGCTGCCGTCGGGGCGGTAGCCATTGCCCCAAGGGGCTGAGACCGCATCGTCCCGGTCTTGTAGGAGGTCAGTCGTCCTCGGTGCCCTGCGGTTCCGAGGGGCGTGCCGGGCGAATCAGGACCACACCGCTGCTGAGGTCTATCGGGCCTCTGCCCGGATCGGCGTCCCCGGCCTCCTCGAGGACCAGTTCCTGTCGGCGGCGTTCTTCCTCGGTGTGCCGCCTACTGGGTGTGAAAAGCTGGTCGAAGGAACCGAACATGACCACTCCTTTACCTGCCGGGGCGGTAGTCCGCCGGGTCGTGCGATCGAGGGTTCGGAAAGGGCCCCTGGAGCCCGGGAACGAGCCGGTCTCCAGGGGCCCTGCTGCTTCAACCGGTCGGCTGAAGGACCATCCGCGCGCTACTTGCCTCGGACACCGGCCAGATAGGCGGCGAGTCTCGGCTTCTCGTTCTCGATGCGCTCCAGGATGGCCTCCGCTGTCTCTCGGCGTCGGGTACCCAGTTCGCGGTAGACGAGCCACAGACCGGTGCGTGCGGCTTCCCGGCAGCGGTCACCCAGGTCGGTATGCCCCAGGGCGACCTCGTCCTCGTCGGACTCGCCCATGACGATCTGCTGAAGGAGTTCCAGGGCCAGGTCCCGGGCGTCGGCCGACAGTTCGTCGAGCAGGCCCGCCAGGAGGACGGAGACCGTCGGCAGCGCAGCGCTGTGCAACTGCCCCTGTACCACCACGACATTCTCGAGGTCCCAGTAGGCCGCCATGGCCTCGTCCTCGTCGACGGCCGCGAGCAGGCGGCGCAGTGCGTCGGGCACACTGCTGGACCGGTTGCCGAGCGTGCGGAAATCCTCCCATCGCGTGCGGGCGATCTCCACCTCGGCCAGCTGTCTGCTCACCGGACACCTTTCCTGTTCTCGCGCATCAATTGGACCACGCTCCGCCCTGGTCGTACGTGGCGTCCGGCGGGAATTGGCTCCGCTTGTACCGGGCCTGGCACTTGACGCAAATGGGTATCTCCACCCATTTCTTGGCGCGCCATCCGAACGCCTTGGTGAAGACCACACCGGCGGGCCCTCTGCCCGTTTGCCGCTCCACGTCGCGTTCCGCGCATCCGTCGGGGTTGGAGGAACAGCCGACGAACACCCGACCGGGGTTGCCCGGATCGAAGCCAGCAGTATAGGCGGAGTGCTTTCCCTTATCCTCCTGGCCTTGGAGGTCGCGCGCGTACCGGGCTGCTGAAGCCGGGTCCTCCTGGCCTTCGCTCCACTCGGAGGCCTGCTGCTGGACGGCTTCCTGGGCCTGTTCCTTGCCCTCTGTCTTGGCCTCCTCGGCTGCCTTCTTCACGGCCTTCTGCGCAGGCCGCTTCGCCTGGGAGGGCTTCGGCCTCGGCCTGGGCTGGCTCCTCGGCCTGGGCTTCGGCTTCGGGCGTGCCGCCGCCTTGCGAGCCGCGGCGCGCTTTGCGGCGGCGCGCTTGGCCGCGGCACGCTCTGACCTGATCCGGGCCTGAGCAGCCGCCCGGCGTTGAGCCGCCTTCTTCGCTGCGGCGCGCTTGGCCGCAGCGCGCTTTGCGGCGGCGCGCTTGGCAGCCGCGCGCTTCTTCGCCGCTTCGCGCTCGGCCTTGGCCTTGGCGCGCTTGCGGGCCGCCTCCTGGCGCCGCTTGAGAGCTGCCGCTTCGCGCTTGGCCTTCTCCCTCAGCTTCTTGCGGAGCGCTTCCTGCGCCAGTCGGCGCATGGCGGCCTTGCGGGCCGCGATCTGGGCGGCACGGAGACCAATGATGATCACGATGGGCCAGAAGAGCCCGCCCGGGTCGGAGAAGGTGGCCGGGGCGTTGTTGCTGTACGCGTACGGGTTGATGGTGGCGGGCTGGCTGTAGTCGACCATGGGGTCGATGGAGAGGAACCGGCCGGTGCCGGGGTCGTAGTCGCGGACACCGAGCCGCGTCAGTCCGGTGTCCTCGTCCACGGTGCCGCCGACGAAGCCGCGGGATCCGGGCCAGGTCGTGGGCTGCGTTCCGCGCGCTTCGCCGAAGGGCATGAGCTTGCGCCGGGTGACGTTCATGCCGGTGGCGACCAGGTCGACGGTGGTGTTCGACGAACCGTGATGGTCGGCCAGCATCAGCTGCCGCGCGCCGCCCGTGGCACGGACGGTGGTGGAGCCGTCGGGATGGGCGTAGAACCGCTCAGCCGTCTTGGTGGTGTTATCCGCGCTGACCTTGAGTTCAGCCTCTCCGAGGTACAGCGTCCTACTGCCGTCGGAGTCGGTGCGGATCAGCCGGGAGCCGTCGGCTCCATAAAGGTAGGACGTGGTCTTCGTCCCGCCGCCCTGCACCGGCTCCGACACCGAGCGCAGCTGGCTTTCGACATCCCACTCCAGCGTCTGGGTGGCGCCGTCGTGCTGCCGGGTGGTGGTGTTACCTGCCTTGTCGTAGGTGAAGGCGTTCCGCTGCTCGCCTCCGGGGCCGGTGGACGTGACCTCGGCGAGGGCGTTCGGTCCACCGATGCCGGCCTTGCCGTAGGCGTAGGTCCGGGTGACGTCCTTGGCGGAGTCACCGGTGGGGTCCTTCTCGACGAGCTCGGTGCGGTTTCCGGCCGCGTCGAAGGCGTAGGTCTGCCAGTATGCGTCCGGTCCGCCGACCGTGTCCTTGGACGGTGCGGCCTCACAGGTGTCCTTCGCCGTCCACGCCGACGTCATCTGCCGGAGCTGGTCGTAGACGAAGCACTGCGTGTCGGTCTTACCGCTGTCCGGTGCGGCTTCGCCCGGAGTGTCCTTGATTCCGGTGACGTTCCCGGCGGCGTCGTACGAGTACGTGGTGTCGCTGATCCGGCCCGGGCTCAGGGACCGGTCGAAGATCGACTGGCTCAGGCGACGGGTGAACTCGTCGTACAGGTAGGTCCCGTAGACCTTCTTGCTCGCCGAGCCCGCATCGGTGCGCAGGATCTCACCGAACGCCGAGTACTGGACGTCGTTGACGTACGGGGCCGCACCGCCGATGGAGATCGGCAGGTCGTCCGAGTTGTACCGGAACACCAACGTCTCGTTGACGAGTCCGCCCACGCCCGGCACCTGGGCGGTGGCGAGATTACCGGTGGGGGTGTAGCCGTACTTGTATTCGTAGGTGCCTGCCAGGCCGTTCTCCTCGGCTGGGATGATGGTCCGGGTGGATTTCACCCGGTAGGCGTTGTCGTAGGCCGTGACCTCCTCGCGGTACTGGCGGCCGTTCTCGTAGCGGATCGCTGCCGTCGGCAGACCCTTGGCGAGGGTGTCGTAGGTCCACTCGATCCGCTTGGGGCCGGTGGAACTGTCCTCGCGCAGTGCGGTGGGACGGCCTCCGGCGTCGAGGGTCGTCACCAGCGTGTTGCCGCGCGGGTCGGTGGTCGAGCTGACGGTGTCGGACTTGTCGTAGGTGAGGACGGTCCGACCGCCGTCCGGGTCGGTGGACGCGGTCTGCCGGCCGCGTCCGTCGTACTCGAAGGTGGTGACCGCGCCGCCGGGCGCGGTCACCTTCACGACGTTGTCGAGGTCGTCGTACTCGTAGACGGTGTCCCGCCACGTGGTGCGGGCCTCGTTGGTGTATTCCCGGACCCGCGCGGTGCGGCCCTCGGCGTCGTTGAAGGTGGCGGTGACGGTGTCGCCCTTGGGCGGGACGGCGGTGGAGACGTCACCGTCGCGCTCGGTGGTGGTCCGGAACTTCTCGACACCCCGGTGGTAGGCGATTTCCGCAATGGTTTCGCCCATGCCGTTGAACGTGGTGCGGTTCTGCGAGGGGACCTCGTTGTCGCCGACCTCCAACAGCTTCGGTTCGGGCTCGGCCTCGTGGTAGTAGCCGTCGTTGGACTTCCACTCGCGGCCGGCCGAGTCGTAGAAGGTGTCGTTGACGATGCGGCCGGCCCCGGCCACGGCCTCGTCCTGCGTCTGCCGCTCGCGCAGCAGCCCGTCCATGATCTCGTAGGAGACGGCGTACTCGCCGTTGTCCTTCAGCGACCGGTTGGTGACGACCGTGGGTTTGTCACGGGTAACGCTGTAGTCGTAGGTGGCGGTGGGCGTCTGGGTGGCGGGATCGCGGTCGCTCTCCCAGACCTTCAGCAGCCGGCCCAGTGGGTCGTACTCCATGGTGGCCGACTTGTCGTTCGCGTCGGTCTCCGTGACCGGCAAGCCGCGCACGTCATCGAACTCGGTGGTCTCGGTGTGGCCGAGCGGGTCCGTGGTGACCGTCTTGACCGGACGCGCCCCGGTGGGTGGGGTGTTGACGACGGCCGTCTTGCGGTTCTCGCCGTCCCATGTGGCTGTCTCGCGGCCGTGGATGTCGTACTCGGTCTTCTCGACCGTCAGGTAACCGTCACCCTCGGCGTTGAGTTCCTGCACCTCGGTGGCCAGCCCCTTGACAGGAGCGGCACCGAAGGCGAGATCGTCGTAGAGCGTGCGGGAGTCCTCGACGACCTTGCCGCCGGTGGTGCCGCAGGCGCCCAGGGTGGTCAGCTCGCGGGACTCCGACTCCAGGAGGTGCAACGCCGTGTTGCGGGCGTAGGAGATCTGCGAGCACATCCGCTTGCCGCCGGGCGTCGTCTCGTCCACCTGGTACGGCAGGCCGTAGGTGTCGTACTTGGTCGTCTCAGTGGACGTGCGCCAGGTCTCGCCCTTCACCCGTTCACGGGTCGTGACGGTCTGTGGGCGGGCCATCCACGCTTCGAGCGGGGTGGTGCCCGGCCGGGTACGGCTCGCCGTATTGACCGCCCAGGCTGTGGTCAGGGTCGAGGAATCGACGGCGCCGCCGTCGGATTCGTAGAGGATCTGCTCACGCTGCTGGCCCTGGTAGTGGCCCAGGTCCGGGGTACTGCCGCCCTGGGAGTCGACCACGGAAGCGGTCCGGGTCCCAGTGGGCAGCCTGTCGCCGTGCATGCCGCGGAAGTAGCGGTCCTCGGTCAGCTGCTTTACGTCCGTACCGGAGCCGATGCGCGTGCGGACTCGCTCATACCCTCGGTACTGCGACCAGGTGCGTTCCTTGTTCTCGGTGAACTCCCCGTCGTCGTAAGCCCACGCGGGGGAGCCGAGGAACTCGTACGAGGTGATCTTGTCGGGTGCGTCAGTGACCAGGTCGTCCTCGCGGACCTGAGTGGCGACGTACTTGTGGAACCAGTCCTGGACGGGCTTGAGAGCACCCACGGGCGTCCAGTACTGCGGGTAGCAACGCATTGTGTTGGTCTCGGGCGAGGCCGGCATCCTGCGCGGTTCCAGCGCCTGGCACTCGCGCGGCGAGTAGGTGACGCCGATGCGTCCGCCGGTCTCCGTGTCGATGGCGTGGATACGCAGCCTGGAGTACGGGGGCAGGCCCTCGATCCCGTCGACGCGGTTGTCCATCTGGGTGCCCGCGAAGGAGACCTTCGGCATGGACGCGCTGCCGCCGGCGCCGTAGCCGGTGCGGGTGATGGACTCCAGCCAGAGCGCGGGCGACGAGCCGTCACCGGTGGGCGGGTACTTCTGTTCCAGAGCCCACGCGTCGACGTTCCTCAGCGCGGAACCGGCCAGGATCTGTGTGCCGATCCTGGTGAGGCGCTTGGTGGACCAGAACGTCGGCGAGTACTTGTCGGTGCACTTGGCTCCCGACGCACACTCCTGGTCCAGAGGGGTGTCGGGCCAGTACTTGGCGTTGGCGGCCGTCCGCTTGGACTCGGCACAGTCGAACGTGGAGTCGGGTATGCAGCGCTCGGCGGTGGTGAAGTCGACCCGCCCGGCCGGCAGGCCAGAGAAAAGGGCACTCGCGCGCTGACCGTAGTCGATCCGCGACAGATGTGCGGCACGGGTGTACGCGATCTGCTGGTCGGCCTTCATGTGCTGGCCGTAGTAGTTGGTCTCCTTGTTCCACCACAGCGTCATCGCGTCACCGACGGGGTCCGTGACGTAGTCCAGATTCCACCGATAAGCCTGCGCACAGTCGGAGGCCGCGAAGGTGGCGGCATGGCAGGGATCGTCAGGGTGGTTGCCGAACACCGGAACCGTGAGCGCGGAGTTGGTGCGCTGAGTGGTCGCACCGGGCAGCTTGTTCAGGCCGAAGTGGTACTTCACGCCGTCGGTGCCGGTCAGGATCCAGTACTCACCGTCATGGGCACCGTTGTCCGCGCCGGTCCTGCGCTCCAGGCGGCTGCCGTCGTCGTCGGCTGGACGCCATTCGTCGGTGCCGTCCTTCTTGACCAGCTCCGTGGAATTGCCTCCCAGCGACATCACCACGTGGTCCGAGCCCCAGCATAGGTCGGCACTCTCGCCGCTGTTGTTGGGAGCCTTGTCGTTGACCTTGCCCTTGTCGTCGGCGCAGGACTTGAAGCGGCGCTCGATGAACCCGGGTTCGTAATCCCAGCCTTCGGCGATCCAGGAGGACTGGCTGTTGGTGGAGGCGGTACGGCCATCCACACTCTGCGAGGAGTACGACAGCTCGATCTCGGGCTGCGGGCCGCCGGGAACCTCCGGTGACTCCACGGGGTAGGACCAGGCGAAACCGCCGGAGGAACTACCGGCCATCCACGAACCGGTGGGCGACAGCGAGGTCGCCTCGTGACTGCCGCCGGGGCCGGCCGCGGCAGCGACGGCAGCCAGCACCATCGGCGCTCCGGCCGCGCCGTGCGCGGCCGGGTCGGGCTGCTGGAGGTCGACGGTCGCGCTGACCGTGTGACCGGTCGCGTCGTTGGAGCCGCCCAGCTCTGTCCGGGTGCGGCACTCGGCCTTCTTCGGAGTGGTCAGCGCGCACGCGGGCAGCTGCACCATCCGCAGGCGCGATCCCCAGTCACCGCCGTAGGTGTCCTTGAACGCTGAGTAGTCCAGTTCGACCTCGACCGCTCCCGACGCGGGCGGGGCGGTTTCGGTCTTCGTCGAAGCGGCGGTGAACAGCACGCCGTCGACACCCGCCGCGCGGGCGGTGGCCTGATTCTTGACCGCGACCTCGGCCGCCGCACCCGAGGGCGCGGGATCCTCGGCGACAGGGGCGGTGGTACGGGCGGACCTGGCCTTCTTGGCGGAGACCTTCAGCAGCCTCACCGGCAGGTCGGCGAAGGCCGGAGCCTGCGAACCGAGGGTGCCGTGAGGAGATGTACCAGCTGAAGCTGCCGGTTTCCTGCTCCTGCTGTCGGACACCTGGACTGTGAAGTCACCAGCAGGGAGCCTGCCCGTGGACGGCGCCCAGTCCTTCGCGGCGTCGTTCTTGACAGCCGGCCGCTTGGCCTTGAAGTCACGCCCGGCGACCGAGCGCTCGCGCTCCAGGTCGGCCAGCCGTACCTTGCCCACGCCGGCCGCCGCCGGATCGTCGGGCACGAATGTGATCAACAGCGCCATGAAGACAACGAATGACACGGATCTGTGCCAGTGTCCCAAGTGGCGCAAATGTCTCAGTAGTTGACGCAATCTTATTCCCCACCCTACGCAACCGAACGTATGAACGGGGTGACATTAAGCGGGTGCTAAAGTCTACGGCAAGTCAAGGTCCCACCATTAAGTGGCAATCGCGCGGTCAAGGTTACGCAAAAAGCTCGCACCTCAGACGTGTACTGTTCGCCAAAAACACTCGCAAACAGACAGGTCCTGGGGGGCTTTGCGTATGCCACACATATCCACATGGAGATGGAGACCGGCGCGAAGGCTGACGCGCACGGCACTCGCGGCCGCGATAGTCGGCGGTTCACTGGGGCTCGTCCCCGTCGGCCAGGCCGCAGCGCACGAAAGCCGGACCGCCGAGACGTCCGTCAGTGCGGAGGAGGCGGCGTTCGCAGCCGCCGAACGCACGGGTGAGCCGACCGAGTTGTTGTCCGAACGCTCGGAAACCAGCGAGACCCACGCCCTGCCCAACGGGAACCTGCGCCGTACGCAGCACACCGTCCCGGTCCGGGTCAGGCGCGAAGGGTCCTGGACCCCGATCGACACCACACTCGCCGAAGTCGTGGGACGTATCGCCCCCAAGGCGGCCGCCGGGAACATGACGTTCTCCGCAGGTGGCAGCGCCCCGCTGGTCACCATCTCCGACCAGGGCCGCACTCTCTCGATGAGCTGGCCGAAGCCCCTGCCCACCCCTGTGCTGGAGGGCTCCACCGCCACGTACCCGGAAGTCATGCCGGGTGTCGACCTGGCGGTCGCCGCGGGTGTCGACGGCTTCAGCCAGGCCCTGATCGTCAAGACTGCCGAGGCCGCGGGCAATCCCGAACTCACCGAGGTCAACTACGGACTGAAGGCCGACGGCCTCACCCTGAAGCAGGACGCCGACGCGGGCACGCTCACGGCCGTGAACCCGGCCGGTCAGACGGTGTTCTCGACCTCCACCGCCCGGATGTGGGACTCCTCCGGCGCCGAAGCCGAGGCCGCTCCCACCGTGTCCGGCTCCGCGAGCCGCACCGCGGCCCCCGCGCGCGCCGAGACCCCGACCGACCTGACGCCGGGCACCCGCAGCAGCACCGTTGATGTCGAGGTCTCGCCGGGCCGGCTGACCCTGAGGCCCGACCAGGAGCTGCTCGGCTCACCGGAGACGACGTACCCGGTCTACATCGACCCTCGGGTGACCGGCACTCGTCAGGCATGGACCATCGCGTACAAACCGCATCCGAACGACAGTTACTGGAACGGCACCGGCTGGAACGGGGGCACCATCAGCGAGGCCCGGGTCGGCTACGAGTCGTCCACCAACGGCACCGCCCGCTCGTACTTCCGTGTCGACTCCAAGTTCCTCGCCGGCGTGAAGGTCGTGGACGCGCAGTTCCAGATCACCGAGACGCACGCGTGGTCCTGCACGCCCAAGCCCGTTGAGCTCTACCTGACGGGCGGCATCAGCTCGGCGACCACCTGGAGCAACCAGCCCGCCCAGTCCACTCGCCAGGACATCCGCAACTACGCCCACGGCAACGAGAGTGTCGGCTGTGCCGACAAGCCCGTCGACTTCATCGCCAAGGACGCGGCCGTCAAGGCCGCAGCGGCCAAATGGAGCAACATCACCTTCGGCCTGCGTGCCCCGCAGAGTGCGGAGGACGCCAAGGACGTCTACAGCTGGAAGAAGTTCAAGCCCGACGCCAAGCTGATCGTCGAGTTCAACCGTCCGCCGAAGGCGCCATGGGCGCTGGACACCTCGCCGAGCACCAAGGTCGGTACGAACGAGTGCGGCAACGGCAGCACCTACGTGACCGTCGGCAACACCGATGTCACCCTGACCGCGCAGGTCTGGGATCCGGACGGTGGTGACGTCAACGTCCAGTTCCATCTGTGGGCGACCGGCAAGCACGACGTGGACCCCGGGATCATCCTCGACAAGAAGGTCCGCAAGACGGTGCTGGCGAGCGACCCCAAGGGCGTACAGGCCAGGATCACCGTCAGCAAGGCTCTGCTGGACCAGTACAAGACCGCGAGCAACGGCCAGTTCTCCTGGAAGGCGCAGGTCGAGGACGTGGGCGACGCTGCCTTCGCCTCCGACTGGACGCCGACGAAGGGCGCGAACGGCTGCCGCTTCGGGTTCGACCCCACGGCTCCTTCAGTGATGCCGACCGTGACGTCCGTCGGGGATGTGTTCCCGGAGGGAACCGAGGGCGCGCTGGCGCGTACGGAAGGCGAGTTCGTCTTCGGAGCCGGCGGCGAGAACGACATCGTCGAGTACAAGTGGGGACTGGACAGCGCCCCTCCGAACAACTCCGTCAAGCCGGCTGTGGCGGGTGGTGACGCGTCGGCCAAGCTGACCCCGCTCACCCCCGGCCCGCACACTCTGTACCTCCAGGCCTTCGACGCCGGCAAGAACGCCGGTCCGGTCTACCCGTACAAGTTCTACGCGAAGAGCCCGGGCGTCGTGGACAAGCCCGGGGACGTGAACGGCGACGGTCTGCCCGACATGTTCGCAGCTGACGGGAACAGCAGACTGCGGCTCTATGGCGGCACCGGCAACGGTGTCGTGGCGACCATGATCGAGCAGGGGTCGGCCACTGGATGGGGCGGTGCGTTGCTGACTCACCGCGGCGACTGGACCGAGGACTTCTACGAGGACCTGGTCGCCCGTAGGTCCGACGGCAAGCTCTGGCTCTACCCCAACAACGGGCTGGGCGAGTTCACCGACGACACCAGGCAGGAGATCTACTTCTTCGCGGACCCGGAGACCGACCTGGCCCTCGATCCCGGCACCATCACGCAGATCGTGTCCCTCGGTGACGTGTCCACGGGCGAAGAGTCCTCCAACCCCGACTTCGTCGCGGTCATCGGGGACCAGTTGTGGTTCTTGCCCGGATACACCGGTGGAACCATCCAGCCCGGATATCCGATCGGCTCTGCGGGCTGGGGCCGCATGCAGTTGGCGTCACCGGGTGACGTCGACGGTGACGGTCACGTCGACCTCGTCGCCCGTGACACCACCAACGGCGCGGTGTGGCTCTACCACGGCAAGAGCAACGGCGACACGGATGGCGACGGCATTCCCGACGGCGGTACCGACCCGGCCTCGCTGGGTGCAGGCGCCAACCGGACTTCGTACGCCACCGGCTGGACCACCACAGCCCGGCCCCTGATCACTGCCAGCGGTGACTCCGACAGCGACGGCGTCCCCGACCTGTGGACCACCACCGCCAACACCACGGCGGGTCTGGAATTCGTTCCAGGCCGCAAGAGTGGGCTCGTCGGCACTCCGGTGGTCGTCGGCACGGGCGGATGGCAACCGATAACGGCCATCTCGTAAGGGAAGCCCAGCAACAATCCGGTGCGTGCGGCGCGAGCCGTCCGGCCGGAATGAGAGGCGGCACCACCGGTTCGTCCGGGGTGCCGCCTTCTGGCCGTCACGGTGTCGCGTGAGGAACGGTGCGACGCGTCGTCGATCGGGCAAGAAGGGCAGCAAGCTGCATGTGCTGTCCGAGGCCCAGGGCCTCCCGTCAACCTTCGCTTTTTATTAGGCGTACTACTCCGCCGAGCACATCAACTGGCTTCGCGGCCGGAACCTCTCACCCAAAGGCCAACCAAGGTGTTTGTCAAGCGACCGGTTCCGATATATCGTTGACGCATCGCGACAGATCAACGATGGAAGGAGCGTAGCGATGCGTTCACATGGACACGAGCATGAGCACGGACACGGACATGGGCACTGCGGGCCCGGTCATCAAGGTCGGGGCGACTTCGAGGGGCGACGAGCGGCCTTCGGGCAGTTCGGTCCGCCGTTCGGTGGCGGTCCCTTCGGGGGTGGCCCCTTCGGTGGCGGACGCGGCCGAGGTGGTGGCCGGGGGAGGGCGCGCCGCGGTGACGTACGTGCGTCGATCCTGGCGCTGCTGAAGGACCGGCCGATGCACGGGTACGAGATGATCCAGGAGATCGGTGAGCGCAGCGGCGGGGCCTGGCGGCCCAGTCCGGGCTCGGTCTATCCGACCCTCCAACTGCTGGAGGACGAGGGCCTGATCGTCAGCGCGAGCGAGGGCGGCAAGAAGCTGTTCACGCTCACCGACACCGGTCGCACCGAGGCGGAGTCGGGTCCCGACGCGCCCTGGGAGGAAGCCGGGCGCGGTGTCGACTGGGAGAGCGTCAACGAGATCCGGCAGGCCGGTTTCGGCCTGATGGAGGCGTTCGGTCAGGTCTGGAAGACCGGCTCGGCCGATCAGCGTCAGAAGGCGCTCACGGTCATCAATGACGCGCGTAAGAAGCTCTATCTGATCCTCGCCGACGAGCACTGAGTCTGTGGGCAGGGCGCCGAGGGCCTCGCGGTCGAGCCGCGAGGCCCTTCCCGTCGCTCCGGTGGCGGTCAGGCGGCGACGAGCCCTCCCAGTTTGCGCAGCGACTCGACGAGCGCGGCGGTTGCCGAGTCCTTGAGCTTTCCGGCCATCAGGGAGACTGCGGCGCCGGTGAACTCCCCGTCGATGCGTACCGTGGTCGCGTCCCCGTCGGGGGTCAGTGAGTAGCGCATGGCCAGGTTGACGCCCATTGGCCCCTTGCCCTTGGTGGCCAGCAGGCGCGCGGTCTCCAGCTCCGCCACCGTCCAGGTCACCTCGGCGGGGAAGCCCATGAGCTTCATGTTCTCCTCGTAGGTGGCCGCGAGTTCGAGCGTTGTCGGGCCGCCCTTGGGGAAACTGGTGTGGGTGGCGTTCCACTGGCCGTACGCGGTGAAGTCCGTCAGCTGGGCCCAGACCTTCTCGGCCGGTGCTTCGATGCGTGCTTCTGCACTGACTTCGGCCATGCGACCACCCCTTCTCGGCGGGTTACGGTGTCGCGGAACGTAGTCGCAGTGACGTGAACATTCAATACTGATGAACTGTCAGATCCGCGCGGTCCGTTCCCTCCGTTCCCTCCCCTCCTGCCCGCCAGATCAGTGCGGCATCGAATCGGTCGGAGGCGCGCGGGTGCGGGCCGTCGTCATGGCAGTGGAACGCGGCCCAGAAGAGGTCGGCGCGCAGGGCGTGCGCCGGTGCGTGGATCCGGTATACGTACTCCCGTCCGTCAAGCGCCGGTAGGGCGACCAGCCAGGACACGTCCGCGGACTCCCTTCCGGCTGTCGTATGGGTGGTGCGGCCTGTGGGACGTACGAGGGAGGCTCGGGGTTGCGCCGGGGTGCGGTGCAAGGCGGCGCGCGCCGTTTTCCCGGATCGGGTCCGGGAATGGCGAGATCTCATCCGTAAGGAGGAGGAACTGCTCTGGTGTGCCCAACTTGCGTGGGATGCCAAAATGGGCCCCTCCGGCGATGCTTCGGCGCGGTGGGACTGATGGGGTAAGAGGTGTGCAAAACCGGACGCCGCGGATCCCTCAGCAGCTCGCACCGAACCGTGCTGAGTTCGACGCCAGACTCACTGTGGAGCTGGCCGCCGTGGTGACGGGTGCCCGAAGGCGCGCACTGCGCGACGGCGACCGGCAGATCGACACCGCGCATCTGCTGCATTCCCTCATCGAATCGGACCCCGAGGTGCGGGCGGCCTTCGAGGGCGGACCCCAACTGGCCAAGGTGCTCGGATATCTCGTCCAGCGCAGTATCGGATACGGGCTCCGCTGGCAGGGTGCGGTGGAGGACTCCGGTGCTGTCCCGGTCGTCGAGGACCCGGATTCCACGGTGCGGGACACGGGGGTGGAGGGCTGGTCGCCCTCGGCCGCTTCGGCGATGGCCGAAGCTCATGAGCGGGCGGAGCTGCGCGGCGACGCGCGGGCCGGAGGGCTGGATCTGCTGGTGGCGCTGGCCTCGGACCACGAGTGCCGGGCCGTCGAGGTGCTGCAGCGGGCCGGCGTCGACGCGGAGCAGCTTGCGGCCCGGGTCGTGGAGGCGTCCGGCCAGGGGTGGCGGGGAGCCGGGGGCTGACGGCCTGACGTGCGGGCGCCGATTCACCGTGGCGGTTCGGTCAGTGCCTTGAAGGCCGGGCGGAGCAGGGTGGCGATGCGGTCGGCGGGAGCGTTGCGAAGGGCGTCGAGGCCGAGTAGCTGGTGGCCGATGGTGACACCGACCATGGTGGTGATGACCAGTGCGGCGCGCAGCTCGGGGTCCTCGACCTCCGGCATTGCCGCACCGATGCTGCCGATCTGCCGGTCGAGGCTCGCGCGGGCGTGATCGGCCGCGGCCGGATCGGTGAGCATGGAGCGCATCATCGCCAGCGTGCCGTCGGGAAGACCACCGAGCTTGAGGCCGAGCGTGGCGATCAGTTGATCCACCAGCGAGTCGCCGTCGGTGTCGGTGTCGGCCGGCAGCGCGGGAGGCGCCTGCACGGCCTGGGTGAACAACTCGCGTTTCGACCCGAAGTACTGCATGACCAGAGCCGGATCGACGACTGCCGCGGCTGCCACGGCACGGATGGTGGTGCGATCGAAACCCCGCTCGGCGAACAGCTCGCGGGCGCTGTCGATGATGCGTGCCTCGGTGGCTCGGCGGCGGTCGGCACGGGAGACGTGAGGGACGGTCACGATTTCACTCTACAGCCGTTGACCGAAGCCTTGACGCACTCGTACGTTAATTGGGTCAACATTCGTTGAGCGAATGGAGTGGACAGTGGATGGAGTGAGTTCCGTGTCAGGTCTGCAGAAACCCTCGGCCTGTACGCCCCGCGAGGTGCTGGGCCGCTACCACCAGGCCATGCTCGACAAGTCCGCGGATGACCTCGCCGACCTGTACGCCGCGGACGCGGTGCATGAGTTCCCGTTCTCCTCCCCCGGGTTCCCCGCCCGCTATGAGGGGCGCGAGGAGGTGCGTGCCGGCTACCGGGCGGCCTGGGGCGGGAGCCCCGTCCGGGTGGAGGCCATCGAGGACATGGAGATCCACGAGACCGCCGATCCGGAAGTGATCATTGGCGAGCACGTCGTGGTCGGCGCACTGCCGACCGGGAGCGGCACCTTCACCGTGCCTGGTGTGCTGATCGTCCGCGTCCATGACGGACTGATCACGCGAGTCCGTGACTACATGGACGGACTGGCTGTCGCCGGGCTGGGCGAGCTGATGGCGAAAGCCGCGGTGAAGCCGAGCGTCTGACGGAGAGCGTGCGTCAGGGGTCACAGGGGTGACGCTACTGACCACAGCTGTCATGATGTGCCGATGCACGCGTCTCAGGGGAGAAGCGCCAGCCTGGGACTTGCCCTGGCCTCGGCGTTCGCATTCGGTGGTTCAGGGGTGGCGGCCAAGCCGCTGATCGAGGCAGGACTCGATCCGCTCCATGTGGTGTGGCTACGGGTGGCGGGCGCCGCCCTTGTCATGCTGCCCGTCGCTTGGCGTCACCGGCTTCTCGTGCGTAGCCGGCCGATCCTGCTGCTGGGGTTCGGGCTGCTCGCCGTGGCCGGTGTGCAGGCCTTCTACTTCGCTGCGATTTCCCGTATCCCCGTCGGTGTCGCTCTTCTCGTCGAGTATCTGGCGCCCGCGCTCGTCCTCGGCTGGGTCCGCTTCGTCCAGCGCCGGCCGGTCAGCCGGGGTGCCGCGGTCGGTGTGGTGCTCGCCGTCGGGGGACTCACCTGCGTGGTCGAGATCTGGTCGGGGCTGAGCTTCGACGTGCTCGGGCTGCTGCTCGCGCTCGGCGCCGCCTGCTGTCAGGTCGGCTACTTCGTCCTGTCGGACCAGGGCGGCGCGGAAGGAGTTGAACCTCCGCATCCGGTCGGTGTCATCGCGTACGGGCTGCTGGTCGGCACGGTCGTCCTCACCGTGGTCGCACGGCCCTGGGGCATGGACTGGTCGGTTCTGGGCGGCAGCGCGGGCATGGACGGCACGGATGTACCCGCCTGGCTGCTGCTCGTCTGGATCGTGCTGATGTCGACGGTGTTCGCCTATGTCACCGGGGTGATCTCGGTGCGGCTGCTCTCACCCGCGGTGGCGGGTGTCGTCGCCTGTCTCGAGGCGGTCATCGCCACCGTGCTCGCCTGGGTGATGCTCGGCGAGCACCTGTCGGCGCCGCAGCTCATCGGCGGTTCCATGGTGCTGATCGGTGCCTTCATCGCCCAGTCGGGGACACCGAAGACGCCCTCCGGCCCGGTCGCGTCCGGACGGGGTGAGGGGCGCACTGCGGGACCGGACGGAGGCCGTGCCGCTGTCGAGGGGGAGTTGTCCTCGGGTCGTGCTGCGACGTAATGTGCCGATCATGCATTCGACCGTACTTCCGCCGCCTGCCGCCTAGCGCGGGCGGCCACTCCTGACGAAGACCGGGCTCGGGCAGTCCCGAGCGGTTTGTCGCTGCCCGTGTACGGAGCCGAGCGACCACCGTCCTGTCTTCATCCGGAGAAGTCACGTGTCGAACCCTGCTACCGGCCTGCCCGTCGGGCGGAGCCTCTTCTATCTGATCGTCGCCGGAGTTGCCTGGGGCACTGCCGGGGCCGCCGCTTCGCTGATCTTCGAGGTCAGCGATCTGGGCCCGCTCGCCCTGTCGTTCTGGCGCTGTGTGGGCGGCCTCGTGCTGTTGCTCGCCGCGCTGGCGCTACGGCCCCGACGTGCGGCCGTCCCCGCCGAACCGCGCCGCCGCCGGCTGCTGCGCGTTCTGGGAACCGGCGTCGGTCTCACCGTCTTCCAGAGCGCGTACTTCGCAGCCGTCGAGGCGACCGGCCTCGCGGTCGGGACCGTCATCACCCTTGGGGCGGGCCCCGTGTTCATCGCGGTCGGCGCACGGCTGACCATGGGGGAGCGGCTGGGACGCGGCGGACTCACCGCGGTGGTGGGTGCGCTGGCCGGGCTCGCCGTACTCGTGCTCGGCGGCGACGGGGCCACCGTGCGCCCCGCCGGAGTCGCCCTGGCACTGCTCTCCGCGGCCGGCTACGCGACGATCACCCTGCTGACCCGGTGGCTCGGCCGCGACGGCGGCGCCACCGACTCGCTCGCCACCAGTGCATGGGCATTCGGGATAGGAGCCGTCGGGCTGCTGCCGATGGCTGCGGCCGAGGGGCTCGCACCGCATACCGCTCAGGCCGCGCAGGTCGTGACGCTGCTGGTGTACGTGGCGGCGGTTCCGACCGCGCTCGCCTATGCGCTCTATTTCGCGGGCGCCGCGGCGGTGCGTGCCGCGACTGTGTCCGTGATCATGCTGCTCGAACCGGTCAGCGCGGCGGTCATTGCCGTGGTGGTGCTCCGCGAACAGCTCACCGCGGCCACCGTCGTCGGGACACTGCTGCTCCTCGCGGCCGTGGCGGGGCTGGCGTTCGCCGAGGCGCGCAGCGCCGCGTACGCCCGCCGCCGCGCGGCCGTACCGGCCTGACCGCCGGGGTGGCCGGGCCGTACCCGGCGGCGGGCTCGGCCACCCCGGGAGGGGTCAGAGCGCGGCGATGTAGTCCGGCACTCCGATGGCGGGATCGAGGTCGTTCGAGGGGAGCGGCGCCGCATAGCCGCGGGCGAGCGGGACGACGCCCGCCCAGTGGGGCAGCTCGAGGTCGCGGGGTTCGTCGTTGGGGCCGCCGGTGCGGATCTTGGCGGAGACCTCCTGGAGGTCCAGACGGATGACCGCTGTCGCGGCCAGCTCCTTCTCGTCGGCGGGTCGCGAGTCCGCGGACCGGCCCGGCACCACGTGGTCGACGATCGCGTCGAGGGCGGTCCGCCTCTCCTGCGGGTCGGTGACCGTGCGCGCGATGCCGTGGACCACCACGGAGCGGTAGTTGATCGAGTGGTGGAAGGCGGAACGGGCGAGTACCAGCCCGTCGACATGCGTCACCGTCAGGCAGACGGGCAGGCCGGGGTCGGTCCGGCCGGCCTCCCGCAGCGGCCGGGAGCCCGTCGAGCCGTGTACGTAGAGCCGCTCGCCGACCCGGCCGAAGAGCGTCGGCAGGACGACCGGTGAGCCGTCACGGACGAAGCCGAGATGGCAGACGTACGCCTCGTCGAGTATCGAGTGGACCAGTTCCCGGTCGTACGCCGCGCGATCGCGGGAACGGGTCGGGACGGTGCGCTCGGTCGGCTGGTATCCGGCCGGGGCGTCCGGGCCCGTGGTCTGCGGCGATGCGGTGTCCGGCATTGCGTACTCCATTGCACTAGTGCATAATCTTGTTTGTGCTAGGAGAGTATCGGATCGTCGGGCGGCGTGCAGCGGAAATTGCCGCCAGTGTGGAGCGCGGGGTCGGTTCGGGGGAGCTCGCGCCCGGACAAGTGCTGCCGCCCATGCGGGAGTTGGCGGACCTGTTGGGGGTGAATCCCAATACGGTGGCGGCCGCCTACCGCACGCTCCGCGAGCGTGGGGTGATCGAGACGGCCGGCCGCCGGGGCAGCAGGGTGCGGCCGCGACCCGCGAGTACGGCGCGCGGTTCGCTCCGGGTCGAGGCGCCGCCCGGGGGGCGGGACCTGGGGGAGGGGAACCCCGATCCGGCGCTGCTGCCCGCGCTGGGGGAGGCGTTCGCGGCGGCCGCGGGTGAGTATGCGCGGCGGCCCGGGATGTACGGACAGGCACCGGTGGACCCGGAGTTCGCCGCACTCGCCCGCGCCGCGCTGGATGCCGACGGAGTGCCGGCCGGATCCGTGGTCGCGACCTCCGGATCGCTGGATGCGATCGAGCGCGTACTGGTCGCGCATCTCAAGCCCGGTGACGCGGTGGCCATCGAGGACCCGGGGTGGGGCAGCTTGCTGGATCTCGTACCGGCGCTGGGGCTGCGCCCAGTGCCCGTCGCGCTCGACGATGAGGGACCGCTGCCCGATGCCGTCGAGCACGCGCTGAACGCCGGTGCCCGCGCCCTCGTGGTCACCGACCGCGCGCAGAATCCGACCGGGGCCGCGATCAGCGCCGGGCGCGCCTTCGAGCTGCGGGGCGTTCTTGCCGGACACCGCGGCGTCCTCCTGATCGAGGACGACCACGGGCACGCCATCGTCGATCTGCCGCTGTACCCGCTGGCGGGCGCCACGGACCGGTGGGCATTCGTGCGGTCCGTGGCCAAGGCGTACGGACCGGATCTGCGGGTCGCCGTGCTGACCGGCGACCCGGTCACGGTCGACAGGGTGTCGGGCCGGCAGCGCCTGGGCCCCGGCTGGGTCAGCAGGCTGCTGCAACGGGCCTTGGTGCACCTGTGGTCCTCGGGCGCGGTCGATTCGGACGCGGTGGCAGAGGCGTACGCAGAGCGGCGGGACGCGCTCGTGAAGGCGCTGGAGGAGCGGGGCGTGGAGGCGCACGGACGCAGTGGCATGAACGTGTGGGTACCGGTCAGTGACGAGACCGGTGCGGTGGCGCGGCTGCTGCACGCAGGCTGGGCGGTGGCGCCCGGGGCGCGGTTCCGGATGGCCGCGCCCCAGGGGATCCGGCTCACCGTCTCACCGCTGACCGGGGCCGACATCGGGCCGCTGGCCGATGCGGTGGCGGCAGCGGCGGGACCGGCGAAACCGCTGAACTACGGCTGAGCCTCGGTCCTGGCCTTGCCGCTGCGCGCCCTGCTCTGGGTGAGAGCGGCGCCTGCCAGGACCACGAGCGCGCCGACCGGAGTGTTCCAGCTCAACTGCTCGCCGAGCACGACGACTCCGGCCGAAGTGGCGATCACCGGAATGAAGTAGGTGACCATCTGCGCGGTCGTCGGTCCGACCTCCTCCACCAGGCCGTACTGCATCAGCACCGCGAGGCCCGTGCCGAGCGCCCCCAGGGCGACCACGGCAAGTGTCGGGAGTAGCGGGAATCCATCGGGAGCCGATGTGAACAGCGGGGTCACCAGGGCGATCTGCACCGTGCCGAGAAAGAGCTGGCTGCCGGTCAGGGCGAGCGTGGAGGAACTGCTGCCCGCCAGCGTCCTGCGGACATAGATCCAGCCGACCGGATAGCTGAGGGAAGCGAGCAGGGCCATGGCCGTGCCGCTGAAGTCCAGCCCGGAGAACCCCTGCCAGGCGCCCAGCACGGTGAGTACACCCAGGAATCCGAGCCCGAGTCCGGCGACGCGGCGACGGGTCGGCCGGTCCTCGGAGAGCGCGACGAGCGAAAGCGCCATGCCCCACAGGGGCGAGGTCGCATTGCAGATTCCGGCCAGCGTCGACGGGATGCTCAGCTCGGCATATGCGAAGAGCGAGAACGGCAGTGCGTTCAGGAAGAACGCGGCGACGGCCAGGTGCCCCCATGTGCGGGCGCCGCGCGGGAGCCGCTCACGCCGTACCGCCATTGCGACGGCCAGCACCGCCGTGCCCGACAGCAGGCGGCCGAGAGTGACCTGGAACGGGGCATACCCCTCGGTGCCGACCTTGATCAGAAGGAAGCTGAATCCCCAGATGAGCGAGAGTGCCCCGAACCGGATCCGCCAGTCCAAGGCCCGGCGCGCGGCAGGCGCTGAGATCGGAGCCGGAGTGGTCGTCCCGGTCGGCAGGGCAGGGGTGGAGGGCTTGGCGGGAGGAGTGGTTCTCGGCGTGGCAGGGGCGCTCATGGGGTCAACCATGACGAAAACAATCGCGTAGGACAAGTGAGATTTCGTGTGGGAATTCGCGTAGCATTGCTTACATGTTGAACCTGGAGCGCCTGCGTACCCTGGATGCCCTCGCCCGGCACGGTTCGGTCAGCGGTGCCGCCGAGGGGCTGCACATCACCACATCGGCGGTCTCCCAGCAGATGTCGAAGCTGGAGCGGGAGGTGGGACAGCAGCTCCTCGCCAAGAACGGCCGCGGGATCCGGCTCACCGACGCCGGTCAGCTGCTCGCCGAGCACGCGGCCCGGATCCTGTCCCAGGTCGCGCTGGCCCAGTCCGACATCGAGGCGCAGCGCGGTGAGGTGGTGGGCGAGATCCGGCTCTCCGCATTTCCGACCGCGGCGCGCGGACTCTTCCCCGCGGCGCTCCTCGCGCTGCGCGCCGATCATCCCGAACTGCGCGTGCGCACACGCGAATTGGAGCCCGAGGACGGAATCCGTGCGGTGATCAGGAGTGACGTCGACCTCGCGGTGGTGCTGGACTGGAGCAACAAGCGGCTGCCGGTGCCCGGTGGCCTGGCCAAGGTCGAACTCCTCGACGACGCACCTGATATCGCGATGCCGGCCGGTCATCGGCTCGCGGACCGGGCGGAGGTGGACCTGGAGGAGTTCGCCGACGACGAATGGGTGTCATGGCCGGAGGGCGAATTCTGCTACGACTGGCTGATGTTCACTCTGCGCTCGAAGGGCATCGAACCGCGCATCGCGCATCTGGCGGGCGAGCACCACACCCAACTCGCCCTGATCGCCGCAGGGATGGGGGTCTGTGTGGCGCCGCGGCTGGGCCGAGGGCCGGTACCCGACGGGGTGCGGCTCGTGCCCGTACGGCAGAAGATGCGACGGCACGTCCATGCCGTGTGGCGTACCGACGCGGACCGGCGTCCGTCGATCAGGGCGGCGGTGGCGGCGCTGCGGATGGCCGGTCGGGAGCTGGATGCGCCGTCGTCGTAGGACGGGAAAGGGTGTCCTCAGGTCGCGGACGGTCCTGCGAGCTTCCGGAAGTCCCAGGAGGTGATGGACTGAGGGGTGAGCCGTAGCCAGGCGTGCCGGCCATCGTGCGGCATGGCGTCCATCCCGAAGTACTTCGCCGCGAACAGCCGTTCCGGGACTTCGAGTTCGGGGCGCGGCTCGCCGGTGCGGGGCGCCTCGCCGACAGGGACGGCCGCGCCGGAGAGTTCGATGCCGCGCAGATCCTCGTACTCCACCCCGTCGTCCACGACCACCGCGATCCTCGGGTCCTTGCGCAGCTGGGACCAGCGCAGGCTGCGGGTGATCGAGTACAGCCAGATCGAGGTGCCGTCCCAGGCGAACCAGAGGGCGCCGACATGCGGGCGGCCGTCCGCGGACACGGTGGCGACCCGGCAGGTGCGCTGCTCGGCGAGATAGGTGTCGCGTTCCGCGTCCGTCATCATGATCCGACGGCCTCGTCGCTGAATGGCGGCCATGGGGCGCCCCCTCCCGATAGCTGACTTTGTGTCAGAAATCATGGGGCCTCTTCCCTCATCACGCAATGGCGGTTAACCTCGCGCGCCCGATTCGCCACCGAAAGGGGCAGCCGTGCCGTCGAAGGAACAACTCGCCGAGCAGCTCGATCCGGCCACCGCCGTGCTTCTGACGGTCGAATGCCAGCAGGGCGTCGTGGGCCCCGGGAGCGCGCTGCCCGAACTGGCCGAGGAGGTCAGGTCCTCCGGTGCCCTCCACCGCGTCGCCCGACTGGTCGCAGCCGCCCACGAGGCCGGGGTCCAGGTACTGCACGCGGTGGCCGAACGGCGGCCCGACGGGCGGGGTGCCAACAACAACGCCCGCCTCTTCCGGGCCGCCGGCCGGTTGCCCGTACAACAGCACTCCGGCACCACGGCGGTACGGATCGCCGGGCCCATCGAGGTGGCGGACGAAGACCTCGTCGTGCGCAGACTGCACGGCCTTTCGCCCATCGCCGGCACGGACGTGGACGCACTGCTCCGCAACCTCGGCTGTCGGACGCTCGTCGTCACCGGGGTTTCGGCCAATGTCGCCATCCCCAATGCCGTGTTCGACGCGGTGAATCTCGGATACACGGCTGTGGTGCCGTCCGACGCCATCGCGGGGGTGCCGGCCGACTACACCCCCGCGATGATCCGCAACACACTCGCCCTCGTCGCCACCATCACGACCACCGATGACGTACTCGGCTGCTGGCGGAGCCGAGGGCGGGCCAAGGTCTGACCGGCGGATCAGGCCGGACCGGCGCTAGGACACGAGCGTGATCGAGTCGCCCTCGACCGTGATCGGCCGGGCGGGCAGCGGCTGGGTGGCCGGGCCTGCCGTCACGCTGCCCGTCGCCACATCGAACTTGCTGCCGTGACAGGGGCAGTTGATGGTGCCGTCCGACACGCTCGACACCGCGCATCCCTGGTGGGTGCACTTCGACGAGAACGCCTTGAATTCGCCGGCCTTGGGCTGTGTCACCACGACGCCCCGGGCGGCGAAAATCATTCCGCCGCCCTCCGGAATGTCGGCGGTCTTCGCCAGAGCGTCTCCGCCGCCGTCCGGTGAGGCATGAGCCGCCTCGACCGCATCCGAACCGCCCGAGTCCTTCTTGCTGCTGCAAGCGGTGAGTACGGCAGCCACCGATACGGCCCCGGCCGCTGCGACAACGGCCCGACGCCCGGGACGGACCTCGTGGTCCTGCGATGCGCTCATGCTGGCTTTCCCTTCCGCGATGTTCACGACTTCAGTGTCCGACCAGGGGTACGCGCAGCGGAACGCCCGCGTTCAACGCCCCAGGGACTTCTTGGGGAAGTCCCGCTCCAGCAGCAACAGCTTGCTGACCGTCTCCTCCCGGGCGACCGAATGGCCGGCCCGGCAACGGCAGAACCGTGCGCGACCGGCCCGCGGTCGGCCGCGCGGCGGAGAACCGCAGCATGTGGGCGACGGCCACATTGTCATCGGCAAGTCCGTGCACCAGCATGAGCGGGCGTGTCAGCCCGGCCGCCTCGAGAGCAGTGAAATGGGGTCGTGGTTCACCGGAAGTACATCCGAGTGGCCGAGAAACCGTTCCTCCCAATGGGTGTCGCAGAGCCGTCGGCCGGTCCGCGTACCACCGGCGACCGCCGCGTGGAGGACCTCCGGGTGACGCAGCACAGCGGCAGCCGCGAGATACCCGCTGAACGACCGGCCGTGCATGGCGACCCGCGCCGGGTCCAGCTCGGGATGCTGAGCGGCAGCCGCGTGCAGCGTGTCCCTGCATGGAGTGGCCCGCGTGCGGGTTGAGCAGCACGGGCAGCGGGGCGTCCCCCGGCCGGTGCCAAGGCGGCAGATGCGGCCTGCTGCGCAGCTCACGTCACCGTCCTCGTACAGCCGGAGCGGGCTGACCTGAGCCGTACCGGACCTGGTCGGTACGAGGAGCACCCGGGCGCCGCCCGGTGAGACGGCGAACTGTTGGGGACTCAGAGCGAGCAGCGGAGGGGGCGGGTGAACTGCAGGGGGAATCGCCGGGGGTGTCGAGCGCGTCGTCAGCCGTGGAGTCGGACGGGGGAGTAACGGAGACGCCACGACAGGCGGAATCCGGACGGACCGGCCCCTCCCCAGGAACGGGCCGGGCTGTGGGGAGGGGCCACGCATCGCGCGTGATTGTCAGAGGCGTCTGCGAGGCTGAGCGGTATGACACTGAGGAACTTCAACGACCTTGAGCGGGCCATTCGCGGCGGTTGGGGCGCGGACACCACGACGCCGGATCACCGTCCGCACTGGACCCCGGACAATCCGGCGCGCGACCAGTGCGGTGTCACCGCCCTGGTGGTGCACGACCTGTTGGGCGGTGAGCTGATCCGCGGTGAAGTTCATGTCAATGGCGCGCGAGTGGACTACCACTGGTGGAACCGCCTGGGCATGGGGATCGAAGTCGATCTCACCCGCGAGCAGTTCGGCCCCGACGAGACAGTCGTCGGCGGAGTGGTGATTGAACGGCCTGCGGAGATCGTGCGGCTCCGTGAGGAGTATGAGCTTCTCCGCAGCCGAGTCGTGGCGGAGCTGTGTTCGTAGGCGATGCGACTTTTGAGATTCCCGTGCGGTCACGATGCGGGGTCAGCGAGCTGTCGCGTCGTTCGCGCGGAAGACCGGTTCTCCCTCGCGCAACCGGGCGAAGAGGAGGGTCCGGTGCAGCTGCTCCTGTACGCCGTCGCCGAACCCCTGCCGGTAGTCGTCCGGATCGAAGTGGGTGTCCGCCTCCACCATGGCGATCGTGCAGTGCTCGTCCTCGATGACCAGTCGGGCGCGGATGGTGCCCGCCTGGAGAGTCTGGTCGTTGTAGTAGCCGTGGACGACCTCGGCCTCGATGTCGCCGCCGACGGACATCTCGCCGTCGGTGTGCACCGCGCGGGCTGTCACATCACCGCCGACGGCGACGACGGAGTCGGGGCTGCAGTCGGCCAGACAGCCTTCGACGCTCAACGAGCCGGTGACCACGAACGGGGACACCACGTCCGGATGCCCTTTCACCACGAGATCCCCGTGGTGGAAGAACGGCACGCCCGTCCGCTGGTCACCGATCAAGGTACGGTCCGTACAGGCGTCGTCGCCGAGAATCTCTGCGCACAACTCCGGCATCAGCCGCACGTGATCGGGATCGGCGTCGTTGCGCAGCTCGGCGACGAATTCCTGGTAGCTGTCGAACTCCGGCCGCACGAACTCCGTCAGCCAGCCACTCCCGTCCGGAATCCCGGCGGCCCGGCAGGCTTCGGACGCAGTGACCCGCTTTGCCTCGGCGATCCGGCGGGCAACCGCCATGTCGATGGGCAACGGCCTCTCGTCCACTGCGGAATCACCGCCATGGGCCGGTGCGCCCGCCGCCTTCAGCATGGCCACGATCTCCGTTCGCGTCGCCCGTTGTGTCCGGCTGAACTGCGGCAGACGCAGTGCGATCCCCAGCGGGGTCTCGCCGCGACTGTCGACGGCGTGCACGTCCGCGCCGCGCTCCAGAAGCGCCCGTGCGGTCTCCGGGCACGGCAGCGGAACCTCGCTGTCCCACGGAGTCGTGACCGCTCGGTGAAGAGGGGTGGCTCCGTCCTCGTCGCGGGCCGATATGTCCGCGCCTTCGGCGATCAAGGCGCGGACCTCGGCGGCCCGTTCGGAGCGTCGACGTCCTGGGCAGGGCTGACGGCAGCAAAAAGGGCCTGGCCGGTCCGGCACAGGTCGGACCGCTCGGTCCGGTGCACGGGCCGACCCAGGGCGCGGCCGATGACTGCTCAGTCGCCGGGACCGGCGGCGGTGGTGTCGTCGGTCCCGGGCGCCCGACGTACAACGGTCCGGCTGACTCCGAGCGCACCGGCGTGGTCCATGAGCGTGCCGCTCTCCAGGCCGAGTTCGCGTTCGGCCGTGCTGACGGCCATCCGCGTCACGGCTTCGGGACGGTCTCCGGTGTCGGTGTTGGCGTGCGCGCCGAGACCGTCGATGACGACCAGGATCTGAATGATCGTCACATACGGGTCAGTGGTGCGGAACTCCCCTCGGTCCACGCCGTCACGGATGAGGCCCTCCAGGCGGCTGCGCCACATGGCCTCCTGGTGGTCGGCACCCGTCCCGAGTGCGAAGTGGCGCGCGAGGTGCTCCGTGGGCGTTCCCGCCGCCCTGTCCGTAGGTACCAGGGTGTCCAGTTCGGCGCCGGCGGCAGTGCCGAACGCCTCGGCCGCGAGGTCCTGCACCGCGGGGAAGTAGTGGCCGATGAGACCTGGGCGGACATCGAACTGCTCGCCGATCCGACGCAGAGTGCTGCACTCCAGACCCTCGGTCAGGGCGACGGCGGCAGCCGCGTCGACGATTTCCGCACGTCGGTCCGATGGTGTCTTTCGCATCCGCTTCCGCTGGATGCTGGACGACATACCGGCGACACTGTTGAGTGTGCGACCAATAAGTAGGCAAGTGGGTACGCCCAGCGCCCGGAGTGCTCCATGGCTTCCACGATTCCCGACCCGCACACAGATGCGTCCGGCGTCGGGCCGGTCTCCGATCAGGCCGGACGCATCGAGGCCCACGGCATCGACCACATTCCCGAGCGTGAACGGCACGGCTGTGCACGGGAGCTGTTCACCGTCTGGGCGGCAGCAAACGTCAACTACCTGAGCCTGGTGGTCGGCGGCGCACTGATACTCATGGGCCTCAGCCTCTGGCAGGCCTTCGCCGTGATCGTCGTGGGCAACCTGTTCTGCGCTCCGGCCGGCCTGCCGGCCGTCTCCGGTCCGGCCCTGTGGGCGGCCTTCGCGGGCGGGATCACCCTCATCGCCCCGCCGGGTCCCACGGGAGGACTGAGGCTTCGGCCCGACCGCGGATCGTGCGGTCCGAGCGCCGGATAGCCTGGGAAAATGCTCACCGAAGTCACCGCGACCCGCTACGTCACGCCCTTGCGGGAGGGCGGATCGCTGCCCGGAATCGTCGAAGCCGACGACCTCGGCACCTACGTCATGAAATTCACCGGCGCCGGACAGGGCCGCAAGACACTGGTCGCGGAGGTCATCTGCGGACAGCTCGGCCGCAGGCTCGGCCTTCGCGTCCCCGACCTCGTGCAGATCCAGCTCGACCCGGTCATCGGGCTCGCCGAGCCCGACCAGGAGGTGCAGGAACTCCTGAAGGCCAGCGGCGGGCTCAATCTCGGGATGGACTTCCTGCCCGGCTCGATCGGCTTCGACTCGCTCGCCTACCAGGTGGACTCCCGGGAAGCCGGACGTGTCGTCTGGTTCGATGCGCTGATCAACAACGTCGACCGGTCCTGGCGCAACCCGAACATGCTGGTCTGGCACGGCGACCTGTGGCTCATCGACCACGGCGCCACCATGATCTGGCACCACAACTGGCCCGGCGCCCAGGCATCCGCCGCCAAGCCGTACAACGCCTCGGACCATGCGCTGGCCCCGTTCGCCCCCGATATCGCGGCGGCTGCCGCCGAGCTCGCCCCGTTGGTCACCGAGGAACTGCTCACCGAGGTCGCGGCCGATGTCCCCGACGAGTGGCTGGTGGACGAGCCCGGCTTCGACTCCACCGACGAGCTTCGCCGCGCCTATGTGGAAGCGCTGCTGCCGCGCGCCGCCACCATTCATGAGCGGATCACGATGGAGGGCCCCACCGAGCCCAAGCCGTCACAGGCGCCCGGCTGGCTCACCGAGCACCTCACCCCCTGGCCGCACCCCACCAAGAAGAAGAACGACAAGGACGGCCAGCAGTGACCAAGCGCGATGTCTTCGAGTACGCGCTGCTGCGCGTGGTGCCGCGGGTGCAGCGCGGCGAGTTCTTCAACGCGGGCGTGGTCGTCTACTGCCACGCACGGGGTTTCGTCGCCGCGCGTACCCATCTCGACGAGACCAAGCTGAAGGCCCTGGACCCGAGTGCGGACGTGGTCGGTGTACGGGCCGCCCTGCATGCCGTCGAGGGCGTGTGCCGCGGCGGCACGGACGCGGGCCAGGCGGCCCGCGACGACGCAGGCCGTCGCTTCCGCTGGCTGATCGCCCCGCGTTCCACTGTTGTCCAGCCGAGCCCCGTGCACAGCGGTCTCACAACCGACCCGGAGGCCGAGGTCGAACGGCTGCTCGACCTGCTGGTGCGCTGATCCGCCGCCCTGCGGCGCCGCCGGCAGCCACTGCGGCAGCGGCGCCGCCGGGTGTGACATGCGCCCCTGCGGCCGTGGGCCGTTGACACCGAGTGTCAGGGCTTCTAGCGTCTCGTCTGCTGAAGGTACTAAGCGGTTGCTCAGTTATCGGGAAGGCTCCGCGCACGCGAAGGTTCCGTGCCGGGGGTGCCCCGACGTCCGCTGAGCCGCGATCCAAGGGCGAGGAGAACCAAGCATGTCCACCACCGAGCAGCGCGTCGCCATCGTGACCGGAGCGGCGCGGGGCATTGGCGCCGCCACCGCGGTACGCCTGGCGGCCGAGGGCCGCGCCGTCGCCGTACTCGACCTCGACGAGGCGGCCTGCAAGGACACCGTCGAGAAGATCGACGCCGCCGGGGGCACCGCGCTCGCCGTCGGCTGCGATGTGTCGGACAGCGCTCAGGTGGAAGCCGCGGTTGCGCGGGTCGCCGCCGAGCTCGGCGCCCCGACGATCCTCGTCAACAACGCGGGCGTGCTCCGCGACAACCTGCTCTTCAAGATGAGCGAGTCCGACTGGGACACCGTGATGAACGTGCACCTCAAGGGCGCGTTCCTGATGGCCAAGGCCGTCCAGAAGCACATGGTGGACGCCAAGTTCGGCCGTATCGTCTCGCTCTCCTCCTCCTCGGCGCTCGGCAACCGCGGCCAGGCCAACTACTCAGCCGTCAAGGCTGGTCTGCAGGGCTTCACCAAGACCCTCGCCAAGGAGCTCGGCAAGTTCGGCATCACCGCCAACGCCGTCGCACCCGGCTTCATCGTCACCGAGATGACCGCGCAGACCGCGGCCCGGGTCGGCATGGGCTTCGAGGAGTTTCAGGCCGCTGCCGCCACCCAGATCCCGGTGCAGCGCGTCGGCCGCCCCGAGGACGTCGCGGGCGCCATCGCCTTCTTCACGGGCGACGAGGCCGGCTTCGTCTCCGGTCAGGTCATGTACGTCGCCGGCGGACCGCTCAACTGACCCGAAGGGTTACGGACATCATGACTGTGCAGGACAGCGGGAAGGTCGCGCTCATCACGGGCGCGAGCCGGGGCATCGGGTACGGCATCGCCGAGGCGCTCGTGGCGCGCGGCGACCGGGTGTGCATCACCGGACGCGGCGAGGACGCTCTCAAGGAGGCCGTCGAGCAGCTCGGCTCCGACCGCGTCATCGGCGTGGCGGGCAAGGCGCACGACGAGGCGCACCGGGCGGCGGCGGTCGAGCGCACGATGGAGGCGTTCGGCCGTGTCGACTTCCTGATCAACAACGCCGGTACGAATCCGGTCTTCGGTCCGATCGCGGAGCTCGACCTCGATGTCGCCCGCAAGGTCTTCGAGACGAATGTGATCTCGGCGCTCGGTTTCGCCCAGCAGACCTGGAAGGCCTGGCAGAAGGAGAACGGCGGGGCGATCGTCAACATCGCCTCGGTCGCCGGTATCTCCGCCTCGCCCTTCATCGGCGCGTACGGCATGAGCAAGGCCGCCATGGTCAACCTGACCCTTCAGCTGGCGCACGAGTTCGCGCCGGCCGTCCGGGTCAACGCGATCGCCCCCGCGGTCGTGAAGACGAAGTTCGCCCAGGCGCTGTACGAGGGCCGCGAGGCGGAGGCCGCCGCGGCCTACCCGCTCGGCCGGCTGGGGGTCCCCGAGGACATCGGCGGCGCCGCCGCGTTCCTCACGTCGAGCCAGAGCGACTGGATCACGGGACAGACCCTGGTGGTCGACGGCGGGATCTTCCTGAATGCGGGCGTGAGGTGAGAGCGGCCTGAGCGGGTTTGGCCCTGATTGACTCAAGTGCCCCGTCGGGCCTGCGGATTGACCCGACGGGGCACTGCGGTATGGTCTGCCGACCCATGGCTGATCGAGGAGCGTTCACGTGTTCTACCGGGCCAGTCTGCAGGCCACTGCAGTCCTTGCTTCCCTCTCTCTGCTGGCAGGCTGCGGACTTCTCTCCGACAGCGGCTCGAAGGCGGAGCAGAAGATAGTCGTCGGTACGACCAGCGAGCTCTCCACCCTCGATCCGGCGGCGGCGTGGGACAACTCCTGGGAAATGATGCGGAATGTCTTCCAGACCCTGGTGAGCTTCCCCACAGGCAGCACCAGCCCCGAGCCCGATGCGGCGGAATGGTGCAAGTTCACCGACACGACCAGCACGTCCTACCGGTGCAAACTCCGCAAGGGCCTGAAATTCTCCAATGGCGACAAACTCGACGCCGAGGCCGTGAAGTACTCCATGGACCGGATCACGGCCATCAAGGTCAAGGGCGGCCCTGTCGGCATGCTCGGTTCGCTCGACCGGGTCGAGACCAAGGGGGACGACATCGTCGTCTTCCATCTCACCAAGCCGGACGCCACATTCCCGTTCATCCTCGCCACGCCCGCGATGTCGCTGGTGGCGCCCAGCGACTATTCGAAGCACAAGATCCGCAGCGACGGAAAGGTCACCGGATCCGGCCCCTATCTCCTGGATTCGTACAAGCCGGGGAACCGGGCCGAACTGGTGAAGAATCCGGACTACAAGGGTTTCGCCAACCGTAAGAACGACGCTGTGACCATCCGGTACTTCAAGGAATCCGCCCCCGTGGTCGCGGCGCTGAGGAAGAACGAGATCGACGCGATCTACCGCGGCCTCACCGCCGAAGAGGTTGTCAGCCTGGAAGACAACAAGGACAAGAACAGCAATCTGCAGATTGTCGAGACGGTCGGCGCGGACATCCGCTTCCTGGTCTTCAACCCCGAGGATCCGGCCGCCGGGAATGCGGCCGTACGGCGGGCCATCGCCCAGCTCGTCGACCGTGACGCCCTGGTGGCCAAGGTCTACCAGGGGACGGCCGAGCCGCTGTACTCCATGGTCCCCAAGGGCATCGCCGGACACACCACCAGCTTCTTCGACGCCTACGGTGACCCGGACAAGGACAAGGCGAAGCAGATCCTTGTCAAGGCGGGCATCACCAAGCCCGTCTCGATGACGTTCTGGTTCACGACCGACCGGTACGGCTCGTCCACGGCCCCCGAGTTCGACGAGCTGAAGCGACAGCTGGAGGCCTCCGGGCTGTTCCGGATCACGCTGAAGAGCAAGCCCTGGAAGGAGTTCCAGGAAGGCTTCACCAAGGGCAAGTACCCCGTCTTCGGCCGCGGCTGGTTCCCGGACTTCCCGGACCCGGACAACTTCATCGCCCCTTTCGTGGGCGAGGACAGCGTCACCGGGACGCCGTACATGAAGAGCGAGATCACTGAGCAGCTGCTGCCGCAGACCCGCAAGGAGAGCGACCGGGGCGCGGTCAGCAAGCAGTTCGAACGGGCCCAGCAGATCCTGGTCGGCGACGTACGGATGCTGCCGCTGTGGCAGGGCAAGCTGTACGTCGCGTCGGGCGAGGACATCGGCGGCGGCGAGCGTGCCCTGGACCCGCAGACGGTCATGCAGATGTGGGAGCTGTACCGCAAGGCCAGCTGGTAGGCCCCGGCGGGGCTCGCAGGGTCCGTTGTCAGTGGCCCCCGGTAGGTTCTCGGTTGAAGAACTTATTACTTACCGGAGGTTGTTGACGTGACCGACACCGACCTGCTGCCCGAGTCCTGGCGCGGCGTCCTCGGCGAAGAGCTGCAGAAGCCCTACTTCAAGGAGCTCACCGAGTTCGTCGAGGAGGAGCGGGCCAAGGGGCCGGTCTATCCGCCGCGCGACCAGGTGTTCGCAGCCCTGGATGCCACGCCCTACGACAAGGTGAAGGTCCTCGTCCTCGGTCAGGACCCGTATCACGGGGAGGGGCAGGGACACGGGCTGTGCTTCTCCGTGCGGCCGGGCGTGAAGACGCCTCCCTCCCTGCGGAACATCTACAAGGAGATGAAGGAGGAGCTCGGCCTGCCGATCCCGGACAACGGGTATCTGATGCCGTGGGCCGAGCAGGGCGTGCTCCTGCTCAACGCCGTGCTGACGGTGCGCGCGGGCGAGGCGAACTCGCACAAGGGCAAGGGCTGGGAGAAGTTCACCGACGCGGTGATCCGCGCGGTCGCCTCAAGGCCCGATCCGGCGGTCTTCGTGCTCTGGGGCAACTACGCGCAGAAGAAGCTTCCGCTGATCGACGAGGAGCGCCATGCGGTGGTGAAGGGTGCGCACCCGTCACCGCTGTCCGCCAAGAAGTTCTTCGGCTCCCGTCCGTTCACGCAGATCAACGAGGCGGTGGCGGCGCAGGGACACGAGGCCATCGACTGGCGCATTCCCGACCTGGGCTGACGCTGCGGTTTCGGCCCGGGCCGCGGGCGGGCGCCCGGTGGACAGGTCCGGGCCGGGGGTGGGCGCCCGGTGGACAGGTTCGGGACGCCCGCCCGAGCCTGAGCGGGATTGACCGCGGCTGCGGCTAGCGTCGAACGGAAACGGGACGTGGACAGGGAGGTCGCAGTGACGGAGCAGCGGGAGGCGTCGAAGGATGCCGTCATGACCAGGATCGGCCAGGCGATCATGCTGCTGCACGGCGGCGACCGGGAAGAGGCCCGCAATCGCTTCGGTGAGCTCTGGTCGGAGATCGGCGAGGACGGGGACGCCCTGCACCGGTGCACCCTCGCCCACTACATGGCCGACACGCAGGACGACCCCGGTGATGAGCTCGCCTGGGACCTGAGGGCCTTGACCGCGGCCGGCAGCCTGACCGACGAGCGCGCGGCACAGCACTCCGATGCGCTCGCGGTGCGGGCGTTCTATCCCTCGCTCCATCTCAATCTCGCGGCGGACTATGTGAAGCTCCACCGTCCCGAGGCGGCCCGGATCCATCTGGACCGGGCGCGTGCCGCGTCCGGTGTGCTCGCGGACGACGGGGCGGACGACGGGTACGGGGGAGGGGTCCGCGCAGCGATCGCGCGGCTGGAGCTGAGGCTGCGGGAGCTGTGAGGGGTGGCCCGTCCGCGGCGGACGGGCCACCCGCTCGGCTCTCTCCTGCCGGGCTCAGCGACCGTAGGTGTTCTCGCAGATCCGGGATTGCGTACTGCCCGCGGGCCAGTGCCCGTATCCCCGTCCCAGCGCGCAGATGTCCTTTTCGGCGACGGGGGCCGGCAGATCCGGGACGGGCGTGGTCACGGGGGGCGGGACCTGACGCGGCCGAGGCCGTGCCGCCCCTGGGTGCTTCCGTTGCTGTGGTGCGCGGGGCGCGGCGCGGCGGGTGTCCGGCGGTGCGCCCTGCGCCGGGGCGGATGCGGAGACGGACGGCTCGGGGGCCGGTACGGCTCCCAGGCTGTCGTGGACCGGCGGTCGCACGATCTGTGGCGCCAGGTCCTGGGCGGGCCTGCTGGTCCCGGGCCGGGACGGAACGTCCGGCTGCGGCGCCACGGACACACAGCCGGACAGTGTCGTGACCGCCACGCCAACCAGGAGCTTCACGGTGATTCGGGTTCGTTGCACCTGACCAACTCTGCTGTGCGAACCCGGTTTTGAGTGAGCCCAGAAGCCGTGATTGGCCCGCACGAGTGACGCCGGTCAGCGCAATGCCGCCTGCGATCCGAGCATCCCGCGCAGCAGTTCGGTGAAGCCGGTACGCAGCTCCTCCTCGGTCGGTACGGAGCGGTGGTACGACCCCGCGGCGCACGAGAACATCAGCCCCTCGCACCAGGCCACCAGGGACAGGGTGTGCCGCTCGGGCTCGGCCGACCCGGCCGCCGTCATCAGCGCCATCAGGGGTTCGCGGAACTGCCGGCCCGTCGCGTCGAAGAACTCCCGCAGCTGACCGACCCCCTGCCGTCCTTCCACCGGGGCCGCACCGTCCTCGTCGGCGACTTTGCCCACGCCGTGGCACCCAGCCTCGGCCAGGGCGGCAACCAGGCCGTCGAGGACGCGATCGTGCTCGCCCACCATGTGACACCGGGCAGGCACCTCGGCGCGGGTCTGGCGGCGTACACCGCCGACCGGCTGCCCCGCACATCGGCCATCGTCCGCAAGGCCGTACACGCCTCCAGGCTGATGTGCCTGACCAGTGCCCCGGCCGTGGCGCTGCGCGACGCCCTGATGTCCACCGTCTCGAGGCTCGGGCCCACGCTCGTCCTGCGCACCTTCGAGGCATCGCTGACTGGCAGCCGCCGCAGCACACGTATGCTGCCCCGACGAAGGATGCGCACAGGTCACCGCGGCAGACATCGGCTCGAAGAGCCCGACCGGGCTCCCCCGGTCGGTGAACACCGCGCCGGTCGGCGCTGAACAGTGAGAGGGAGACCCCTGTGAAGGTCGGCTGCATCGGGCTCGGCGACATCGCGCAGAAGGCGTATCTGCCGGTTCTGACGACCCTGCCCGGGGTCGAAATGCATCTGCAGACCCGTACCCCCGCCACCCTGGCCGCGGTCGCCGAGAGCCACCGGATCCCGTCCGGGCAGCGCCACACCGACCTCGAATCGCTGCTCGCCGAAGGCCTGGACGCCGCGTTCGTCCACGCCCCGACGGCCGTGCACCCGGAGATCGTGGGCCGGCTGCTGGACGCGGGCGTCGCCACGTACGTCGACAAGCCACTGGCCTATGAACTCACCGATTCCGAAAGGCTGGTGCGCCTTGCCGAAGAGCGAGGGGTGAGCCTCGCCGTCGGTTTCAACCGCAGGGTCGCGCCCGGCTACGCGCAGTGCGCCGAGCACCCGCGCGAGCTGATCCTCATGCAGAAGAACCGGGTGGCCCTGCCCGAGGATCCACGCACCATGGTGCTCGACGACTTCATCCATGTCGTCGACACACTGCGCTTCCTGGCACCGGGGCCGATCGAGCACACCGTCGTGCAGGCCAGGATCCGGGACGGTCTGATGCACCATGTGGTGCTGCAACTGGCCGGTGACGGATTCACCGCCATCGGCGCGATGAACCGGCTCAGCGGCTCGAACGAGGAACGGCTGGAGGTCTCCGGCCAGGACTCCAAGCGCGAGGTCGTCAACCTCGCCGAGGTGATCGATCACAAGGGGCAGCCGAGCGTACGTCGGCGCGGCGACTGGGTGCCGGTGGCCCGCCAGCGCGGCATCGAGCAGAGCGTGCTGTCCTTCCTGGACGCCGTGCGTGCCGGAAAGGTGCTGAGCGCCGGCGACGCCCTGCAGACGCATGAGCTGTGCGAGCGAATCCTGCGCGACCTGGACTGCGCCCAGAGCGTGTCTCATTGAAGGACCGGCCGGCTCGGCCGCTGCCTATGACGCGGCCGCCGCGGTGGCCGCCCACCGGGCTTCGATGCCGAGATGTACGAGCAGCGCACGGCCGTACCGCTGCATCAGCCGTCTGAAGCAGCGGCACGGCCTGGCCATGCGATGCGACAGGCCCGTCGCCTACCGGGCGGCACTCCGCCTCGCCGCGATCCTCATCCGGGCTCGACGCCGGCCTGAGACCGGTCGACGGCATGCTCTTTCAGGAAGGCGCCCGCATGGGCTGCGGCCTCTTCCTTCGTCGCATACCGAATGTCGCCGTCGGCCGCGCCGTGTGTACCGTCGGCGCCCTTGCCTGCCCACCTCCAGCCGCCGGAGGAAGGTTCTTGCGTCAGTTCGGCCGTTCCACCGCACAGTTCAAGAGCGGTGTTCGTCTGTGCTACTGCGGTTGCCGGGCGGCTGACGGCCTCGGGCCATTTCTTGCGGGCGCCTTGCCGGGTGATGCCCCAGGCAGCGCCCATCTGCTCGTAGCTCGCGCCGTAGGACCCAGCGGTTCCTGCTGCGAGCGCCGTCAACCGCTTGACCTCTGTGTCCACCACCTTCCAGGCGGCAAGTACGGACAGTGTCACGTCGACCGGGTCCGCGTCCCACATCCGGTCCTCGGGAAGCCCGGATGCTCGTGAGCGGAGGGCCGATGCGAGTGGATTGAGGGCGTCGTAGAGCGCCTTGTCGAGTTCTGCCTGTTCTTGGGGTGTGATCTCAGGTGAGGACATGTGACAACTATAGTTAACGATGACGGGATTGGTAACAGAAGTTTCCGACCGTGGTGCGAGTCATGAACCGTCGGCCTCGAACCGGCGACCAAGCGGTGTCCGTTGCGGCAGGTCACGAGTCCCACCCGTTCCGGGAGAGCCCCAGGTGTACTGAAGTGGAGCCGTGTCCGTCCCAGCGCCCTCGGCCCGGGATGCGTCGGGCCGTTCCCCGATGCAGGCTGGGGACGATGGACCGTCGGCCCGTGGAGGTGACTTCGTGAGGCGCCATGACGAGCCAAAGGGCTGGGGAGCACTCCAGCCGCCGCCCGGCTACTACTCGGCCGACGGGCAGCCGCCCGACGCGATGCAGCGAGGGCTGATCCTCGACTGGGCGGTCAATCAGCGGATCGCGAGCGGCTGGCGCGTGGAGTCACGCTCCGAGACACAGGTCGTCATGGTCCGGGGCCGACCGGTGAACCATGTACTGCACGCTGTTCTGACGGTGTTCACCTGCTTTCTCTGGGGTGCCGTGTGGCTGGTGCTGGCCGTGACCGGCAAGGTTGAGCGGGTCGCGCTCACCGTCGACGCCCAGGGCCGCATCGTCACCGTGAACGGCCCCGGATAGTCGGCCCGGTCACCGGGCTCATGGCCTGGAGCGGCCGGAGGCTTCGGTGGGTCCGGCAACCACCGAAGCCCCCGCACCACGCGCACCGGCCGGCCCGACCCGGTCGCGCTTCCTGAACCACCGCACTCCTTCGAAGACGCAGAACACGGCCAGCACAGCCGCCGCCCCCTGCGCCGGCCAGTCGCCCAGCCGTACGTAGAGCGTCGTACCGGACGCCAGCGGTACATCGAACACGGCCGCGCCGCTCGTATCCGTACCGAGCGGGGCACCGATCCGCTCGCCCTGCGGGCCGTACACCGCACTGACGCCGGTGAGCGTCGCATGGACCATCGGGCGGCCGTTCTCCGCGGCCCGCAGCGCCCCGAGCGAGGCGTGCTGTTCGGGAGCCCAGCTGTGCTGGAACGTCGCGGTCGACGACTGGTCGATCAGCAGTTGCGCTCCGTCCCGGGTCAGCCGCCGGCTCATGTCGGGGAACGCGGACTCGAAGCAGATCAGCGGCCCGATGCGCAGGCCCCTCCCTCCGGCGGCCCCGGGAAGCCACATCGTCACCGGGTGGGTGCCCCGCAGCCGGTCCTCGCCCGCCGCCTTGCCCAGGGACGTGGCCCACCCGAGCACCGAGCGCGCCGGAATGTACTCGCCGAACGGCACCAGACGCATCTTGTCGTACCGGTCACCGGTCAGTCCGTCCGGACCCACCAGCACGGCGGACTTGTAGATCCCCGTCCGGCCCGGACCACCCGTCTGCCGGGCGTCCATGTTGACCAGCACATCCGCGCCCACCCGACGCGAGAGGGCCGCGATCCGGGCGGTGACTTCCGGGTGCCGGGAGAGATCCACACCGACACTGCTCTCGCCCCACACCACCAGATCGAGATCGCGTCCCGCCAGCTCGCCGGTCAGCCGCTCGCTGGCGGCGAGCCGACGCTCCACGCTGTGGGGACCCGCGATCACACCCGGCTGCACGACGGCGATCCTGGCCACGCCCGACCGCTCGGGCTGCGGTGCCCACTGCGCCATCGCCCCCACAGCCAGGGCGCACACCATGATGCCGACGACGGCGACCGTACGGGCGGCGGCGGCCACGAACAGCAGGGCGACGGCGGTGTTCACCGCTACCACCAGAAGGCTCACCAGCCACACCCCGCCGACGGACGCCACGCGGAGTGCCGGAGCCACCTCCCACTGGCTCGCGCCGAGCAGCCCCCACGGACCGCCGAGGCCCTCCCAGGAGCGCGCCAGCTCGATCATCAGCCAGCCGCACGGCACGACGACGACCGCGGCCATGGCTGCTGCGACGGAAACCGGCGCGCGCAGTACCCGGAAGACCAGCAGACCCCACGGCGCCCACAGCAGACCGAGCAGGGCCGCCAGGACCACGATGAACACGTGGAGACTCGGCATCAGCCAGTGATGCACGGCGAGCAGGTAGCCGATCCCGCCGAGCCAGCCGTCGAGCGCCGCCCGGCGCCCCGTACCGGCGGACCGGATCAGCAGCAGCCACGGCACCAGACCGACATAGGCGAGCCACCACAGGGAAGGCGCCGGGAACGCGAGCGCGGGCAGCGCGCCGGCGAGCAGTGCGAGGCAGCCGCGCCACCGGCCGGACCGCAGCATCCGCTCCCACTGCTCGCGCCGACCGGCCGGAATCCGCATGCCGCGCCTCCTCGTCCTGCTGATCAGCAGTGTCCCCCCTGGTCACCCGTTCCGCAGTTCTTTCCCGGCGCGGGAGGACGGAAGCACCGGTGGGCGGGCGGGTTCAGGAGGGGGTGAGCGCGTCGGCTGTGCCGCGCCACTTCTCGTGCACGGTCACGGTCCGGATCCGCCAGCCGTTCCCCGTACGCGACAGTGTGAAGGCGTACCGCCCGCCGGAGACGAAGTTCGGCGCGGTCGGCCCCGCCCCGGAGCCGCCTTCGCCGCCCGCCGTGCTGTCCAGCCGCATCGGGTTGAGGTAGTCGGCCCGCACTTCGGCCCGGTCGCCCGGGTAGCCGCCCAGGTCCTGGATGTCGAGCCGGCGGTTGACGATCAGATGCTGGCGTACGGGGAAGAGCCGCATGGTCTCCGCGAGCCACTGGGCGACCTCGGCGGCAGGCCCTTCGATACCGCCCGCGCTGCGGTAGTCGGCGCGGCCGTCCGCGGTGAACAGGGCCCGGTAGTCCACCCATTCGCCGTCGTCCACCGCCATCGCATAGCCGGTGATCACTGCATCGATGGAAAGCTGGTCCATCACGGTCGAGAGATCCACGCGCTGCGTCATCGGGTCAGTGTCTGCCCGCCGGCGTCCGAGGCCAAGAGGCATGCACGCACGACGGGCCGGCACAACCGTCAGCAGGGCACCACGGCCACCGGGCCGAGGGCATGCGTGAGCGTGGTCTGTGCGACGGGGGAGAGTCCGAGCCCGAGGGACTCACCGCCCTTGCGCCGCCCGATCACGGTCAGTGCCGCAGTCGCCGAGGCCGTGACCAGGGTGCGTGCGGCGGAGCCGCCGACCGGTTCCCTGACGGCCTCGACCTGCGGGTACTTCTCCCGCCAGCCGGCGGTGAGTTCGGCGAGGGTCCGCTCGGCCGCACCTGCCGCCGCGTCCCGGTCGAAGACGGGGCCGCCGGACAGCATCGAGGAGAACATCGTCCAGCCGTGCACGATCCGCAGTCGCGCACCGGGCCGGGAAGCGGCCGTCGCGAAGGCGAATTCCAGCACCGCTTCACTGCTCTCGTCAGCGGCCACGCCCGCCACAATGTCGGGAAAGGCTTCGGCCGCCTCCCCTTCGTCCTCGTCCGACGGTCCGCTGTGGATGACGACGACGGGGCACTGGGCCATCGAGGCGGTCGCCAGACTGTTGGAGCCGAGCATCAGGGACCGGAAGCCGCCCAGACCTCGCGAGCCGACGACCACCAGCGACGCATCACGGCTCAGCGAGGTGAGCGCCGCCGAGGGGAAGTCCAGCGGTGCGAGCGTCGACGGGTGCAGGTCCGGAACGATCTCGGACACCCTTCGTACGGACTGGGCGAGCAGTTCCTCGGCCTCGCGCTGCTGTGTCTCCTGACCGGTGCGCCGGTTCGGCGTCCGGGCGTGCACGATCACCAGCGGGAGCCCCCGGCGGACGGCCTCGCGGGCGGCCCAGTCGAGTGCTTCACGGCTGTGCGACGAGCCGTCGACGGCTGCGATCACGGGAAGCTCGGTGATGGTCATGATTTCCCTCCGGGTTCCGGCTGTACATGTCCCAGGCTGGTACGCGCACACGTCTTCTGGCAGGGCCTTTCGGCCTCATCTGCCCGGGAAGATCCGGGCAGATGCCACCACGCGTACCATGCCGCGCCCTGACGCACTTCGACACGGGCGTCGATCGCTCGCACCGCGGTGAGCGGGCCGGCGGCGGCCGAGGTCCCGGACCGCCCGGACGGACTCAGGCCTCCGCCACGGCCCGGCCATGCCTGGCGTGGGTGGAGAGGGAGTCCGAGTAGCGGCGGAGCAGAAGTACGGCTGTGGTCGCCAGACCGGTGAGCAGGCCGAGCCAGATTCCCGGGGTGTCGAGGCCGAGCGGGTAGGCGAGGAGCCAGGAAGCGGGGAGGCCGACGGCCCAGTAGCCGATGAGCGTGATGCGGAATCCGCTCCTGGTGTCGTCGAGCCCCCGCAGGAGTCCGACGCCGATGTTCTGGGCGCAGTCGAAGAACTGCAGGAAAGCAGTGACCACGAGCAGCTGCGTGGCGATGGTGAGAGCCCGGTCGGAGTCGGCGGAGCCGGAGTCCAGGAACGGCTCCAGGACCAGCTGCGGCAGAGTGAGGTAGACGGCGCCGACGACGGACATCACGGCTGCGGCGCACGAGAGCGCGGTGTTCTTGATGCGGCGGGCGTCCTCGTGGCGGCCCAGGGCGAGTTCGCGGCTGACGTTGATCGAGGCTGCGTGGGAGAGGCCGACGGCGACCTGGAAGACGATGTAGACGAGCTGGTTGACCGCGGTGTGCGCGGCGAGCGCGGCAGGTCCGAACGACCCGGCCATCAGCGCGGTGATGGAGAAGAAACCGGCTTCTGAGCCGTAGGTGGCCGCGATCGGAATCCCGAGCCCGATGAGCCGCTTGACGGTGGCAGGATCGGACTTGGTGAAGTTCAGGGTGAGCAGTGACCCCAGCTCGCTGTCCCTCCTTGCCGCTGCGTACAGGGCGAGAAAGGACAGGAAGTAGACGCTGGAGGTGGCGACGCCGATGCCGGTCAGGCCGAGGCGGGGCAGCCCGAAGCTCCCGTGGATCAGGCCCCAGTTCAGGCCCGCGTTGACGGCGATGGAGGCGACGGTGATCCGCAGCAGCGCCTGCGGCCGCCGCATGCCGACGGTGAATTGCCGAATGGCCTGGAACCACAAGCAGGGCAGCAGTCCGGGGGCGAGCGCCGTCAACATCGTCCGGGCCCGGTCGACGACCGCGGCGTCCTGCCCGAGCCAGGTCAGGGCCTGACCGATGAGGACCATCAGCACGGCCCCGACCAGGCCCGCGAGCGTGGCCACCGCCATGCTCGCGCGGACGATTCCGCGGACCTCCTCCCGAGCTTCCCGCGACGCGACTTCACGGTCATTGCCCGCGGTAGCTGCGGCCTTCTCGGTACGGGCTGCAGCGGCGGCAACCAGGTTGCCGACGGAGGTGACCAGGCCGACGCCCATGGTGCGCAGTTGATTGAAGATGACGACGGCCAGACCGCCGGCCGCCAGTTCCCGTGTGCCGAGCAGGCCCATCATCACCGTGTCGGTGGTGGTCAGGGCGACCTGTGCGAGCTGAGTGAGGATCAGCGGGACGGCGAGGGTGGCCAGGGCCCGGCTGTCGCGGAGGAGTGTGGTCGGCATGGAGGTCATCGGTTCCTGCGGAGTTCGGTGAAGGTCTCGTCGAGGTCCCGCCCGGCTCCGGGGGAGCGGAGGTCGTGGGCTTGAGTCGGCTCGACGTCGAATGTGCCCGCCGGGTGCGTACCTCCGTCGTCGACGAGGGCGACCCTAGCCGCACCCCGGCCGGACACGGTCATGCGGGTCGGTGCTCCTGTGCGGGGGTGGTCGTGGCGCGAAAAGGAATGCTATTAGGGTAGGCAACCCTAAGACGCTCTTTCGTTGTTTCGCATGGATCGAGGACGTACGTGAACTTCAACAGGCGCCAAGTGCTCTGGGCCGGCGGGGCGATAGGCACGGCGGCACTGTTGGCCGCGTGTTCGGGGGGCGGCGACTCCACCTCGTCCAAGCCGGCGGCAGCCGGAGGCAAGCCCAAGAAGGGCGGCACACTTCGTATCGGCGCGCTCGGCCGGGCCGGTGCGATCACCCGCGACCCTCACGGCACCCAGGGCAACGAGAGTGACTACCTGGTCATCGCTCTGGTCTACGACACGCTCGCCATGCCGGGCGCCAGGACCAACACCGTGCCGCGGCTCGCCGCCTCGTGGGAGCCGTCGAAGGACCTGAAGACCTGGCGCTTCAAGCTGGCCGAGGGGGCCATGTTCCACGACGGCACCCCGGTCACCGCCGATGACGTCGTCTGGTCCCTGCGCCGTCTGCGCAACACCCCGTCCGGTGCGGCTCGCCTGCCCGGCATCAAGGCGGAGAACATCACGGCCGACGGTAGCGACACCGTCGTACTCGTCTCCGACTACGCCAACGCCGAACTGCCGCTCCTGACGCGTCTTGCGACATTCGTCATGAAGAAGAACACTCCCGACAAGGCGGTGGACAAGGCGCCGGGCACCGGCCCGTTCAAGCTCGACTGGTATCGCGGCGGCAACGCGCGTCTCGTGCGCAACGAAAAGTGGTACGGCGGCACGGTGTACCTCGACGCCATCGAGGTCACGATGTTCGAGACGCCGCAGGCGATGGCCAACGCCCTACTCGCCGGGCAGATCGACGTGGCCTCCAACGTCGGCGCCGTCGCCGCCCGGACCGCGGAGTCCCGCAAGGACATCCAAGTCGTTCGCCGCCCCGACGACATGTCGATGCCCATCGTGATGCGTGCCAAGAGCGGGCCGTTCTCCGACGTACGCGTCCGCGAAGCGCTGCGGCTGGTCGTCGACCGCGAGGCCATGGTCAAGCAGGTCCTCTCCGGTTACGGCACCGTCGCCAACGACATCATGGGTACCGGCGACCCGAACTACGCCAAGGACATTCCGCAGCGCAAGCGGGACCTGGCCAAGGCCAAGCAGCTGCTGACCGAGGCGAAGTTCGACTTCTCGAAGACGTACGACCTGGTGACCACCGAGGACATCTCCGGCCTCGCCGAGTCCGCGACGCTGTTCGCCTCCCAGGCCAGGGAGGCGGGCATCAAGATCAAGGTCGTCAAGCAGGAGTCCGGAGCGTTCTACGAGAAGACCTGGCTCAAGGGCGACCTGTACACCACGTACTGGGGCACCAACGACTCCGTGGTGTTCTTCGCCTCCAAGACCCTGGTCAGCGAGGCCGGGCAGAACGAAGCGGCCTGGGCCGACAAGGAGTTCGACGCCTCCTACCGCAAGGTCATTGCCACAGCGGACGAGAAGGCGCGGGCAACCGCTCTGCACGAGCTGCAGCAGATCGAGTTCGACCGGTCCGGCTACCTGCTGTGGGGCATGGCCGACGGCATCGACCTCGCCGCCGCCAAGGTGCGGTCCCTGCCCGAACTCGCCGGTTACGGACGCGTCCAGCTCGAGAACGTGTGGCTGAGTTGAGCCGGACGGCCGAACACGGCGTGGTGGCCGGCACCCCCGGCACGGGGCCGGCCACCACGCCACGCCGCGCCCTCCTGATCCTCGGCCGCATCGCAGCGGTCGTGGGGCGGCGGATGCTCATGCTCGCCGTGCTCCTCGCCGCGGTGTTCGCCGCCGTGGAGCTGCTGCCCGGCGACGCCGCCACCGCGACCTCCGAACGCGGCGACAGCGCAGCCGACGTCGAGTCGCGGCGCCATCTGCTGGGCCTGGACCGGCCGGTGTGGGAACGCTTCTGGGACTGGATGACGGCACTGCCGACCGGGGACCTGGGAACCTCCGCCCGCGGCGAGAAGGTCACCAGCCTGCTCGCCGACCCGTTTCCCAACACCCTGCTGCTGGCGGCGAGCGCGTTCGTCCTCACCGTGGCGGCGTCTCTCGCCCTGGGCTGCTGGGCGGCCGCCCGGCCGGGCCGCCCGGCCGACCGGATCATCGGACACGCGGCCACCTCCGCGTTCGCGGTGCCCGAGTTCGTCATCTCCGTGGGCCTGCTGCTCGTCCTGTCCCTGTGGACGGGCTGGCTGCCCGCCGTCACGCTCACCGGCGCCGATGGCGACCCCGCCACCTGGACCATGCTGATCATGCCGGTCCTGGCCCTCGTCATCCCGCAGACGGGTTGGAACACCCGCATCGTGCGCGGTGCGCTCGCCGACCAGGCAGCCACCCCGCACGTCGAGGCCGCCCACTTCGACGGCCTTCCGATGCGCCAGGTCGTGCTGCGCCACGCGCTGCCCGGCGCCATACCGGTCATTGCCACGGGCATCGCCACCTCCACCGGCATGCTCCTGGGCGGCACCGTTGTCGTGGAAACGCTCTTCAACTACCCGGGGATCGGCACCGTGCTGGCCAACGCCGTGGCCGCCCGCGACACCCCGCTCATCGCCGGCGTCGTGGTCTGCGCCGGTACCGCCATCACCGTCGTCCTGCTTGCCGCCGACCTGATCCGCGCCCGTATCCTCGGAGCACGCCCATGAGCGACGTCACCACAGCGACCTCAAGTCCGGGCCGCGCACGCCGACGCGCCCTGCCACGCGTCGCACCCGGCCTGCTGCTCGTCATCCTGGCCCTGGCCGGACCTTTCCTGGCCGCCCACCCCATCGACAAGCCCGTAACGGCCCCCTACGCCCCAGCCGGTGCCGACGCGGTCCTGGGTGGGGACCAACTCGGACGTGATGTCCTGAGCCGTCTCCTCCACGGCGGTACAGCCCTCATCGGCAGCGCCCTCCTGGTCGCCGTCGTCGTCACCGTGCTGGCCTCCCTGCTGGGCTGCTGTGCCGCGCTTCGCCCCGCCCTGGGCCGCGCCGTCGAGCGCACGGCCGACGTATTCATCCTGCTCCCACCCGTGCTGGGCATCATGCTGATCGCCCTCGCCTGGCCCGGCGGCGGACGATGGGCCGTCATCAGCGCCGCCGTCGTCCTCGGCACCCCCTACGCCGTGCGCATCGTCGCCAGCGCTGCCGCACCCCTCGCCGACTCCGGGTATGTCGAAGCGGCAACGGCCCGCGGAGAGAAGCTTTGGTACGTCGCCGCACGGGAGCTGCTGCCCAACCTCCGAGCCACCGTCCTCGCCCTGTTCGGCCTGCGCTTCGTCGAAGCCGTCTACGTCATCTCCATGGCCGGCTTCCTCCAGATCGGTCCGCAGCCCCCGGCCGCTGACTGGGCCCTGATGATCCGCGAGAACGCACCGGGCATCCTCCTGAATCCATGGGCGGTGGTCGCCCCGAGCCTGGCCATCGCCGCTCTCGCCATCAGCGCCAACCTCGCCTCGGCTTCCCTCATCCCTCGCTCCGCACCCAAGGCGGTGACCAGCCCATGAGCCAGGCCCCTCACGCGGCCGCCCCCCGGGACGCCCCGGGTGGGCAGCCGAAGCGGACGCAGCCCGGAGCCGACGTGCCCCTGGCGAGCGTCACCGACCTCGAAATACGCATCCCCGACGGCCCCGTCCTGCTCCGGCCCGCCAGCCTGAACATCCGCGCCGGGCAGATCACAGCCCTGACAGGGGCCTCGGGGTCGGGCAAGACGACGCTGCTACGTGCGCTCCTCGGCCACCTTCCGGCCGGTGCCGCCATCACCGCCGGAACCCTGAACGTCCTCGGCCACCACGTCCCCGGCCTGTCCGCAGCAGACCTGCGCGAGCTGCGACGCACCCGGATCGCTTACGTGGGACAGGATCCCGGATCCGCGCTCAACCCCCGCATGAGGATCCGCCGCGTCGTTGCCGAGACCGCCATCGACAGCAGCGAGCAGGCCGTCCTCGCCCTGCTGCGCGAATGCCGGCTGCCCACCGACGGCGGACTGCCCGACCGCCGACCCACCGACATCTCGGGCGGTCAGCAACGCCGCGTCGCCCTCGCCCGCGCGCTGGCCCGGGCCCCCGAGATCCTCCTTCTCGACGAGCCCACCGCCGGACTCGACAAGACACTGCGCGACGAGATCGCCGCCCTCTTGCGCTCCCTCGCCACCAGCCGCAACCTGGCCGTCGTCATGGCCTGCCACGATCCCGGACTTGTCGAAGCCTGCGCCGACCAGGTCGTCCACCTTGCCGCACCTGGGCGAACCCCTACGAAGGCCCGCGTCCCCGCGCCGCGGCCGGCCCGGTCCGACCTGGGCCCCGCCGGGGAAGGGATCACCGCGCGAGGTGTCAGCGTCGCCTTCCGCCACCGGGGCAGTAGCCAACATGCGCTTGAGGACGTGGACTTCACCGCACCGCCCGGGTCCGCCACCGGCATCGTCGGGCCGTCCGGGTCCGGCAAGACGACCCTGCTGCGCGTTCTGGCAGGCCTGCACAGGCCCGACGCCGGCGCCCTCGCCCTTCACGGCCAAGCCCTCGGAGCCACGGCTCGCAGTCGCCGGCGCGAACACCACCGGCGCATCCAGCTCGTGCCTCAGAACCCCCTGGGCACACTCAACCCCTCACGCACCGTGGGCGCCGCACTCGCCCGCCCGCTACGGCTCCACCGCACCGTGGCCAAGGGCCACGTGCCGGCCTGGGTGGCGGACCTCCTGGCACAGGTCGGACTTCCCGCCGACTTCGCCGACCGCTATCCCGCCGAACTGTCCGGCGGACAGCGCCAGCGTGTCGCCATCGCCCGGGCGTTGGCCACCGAACCCGACTTCTTGCTCTGCGACGAGATCACCTCGGCCCTGGACCCGGAGACGGCCGTCAGCATCATGGAGCTCCTGCAACACCTGCGTACCGCCCGCAACATGGCCATCGCAGTGGTCAGCCACGAACTCCACCTGATCGCCTCCTACACCGAGGCCGTGCACCTGCTGGAGGGCGGCCGGCTGACCGCGTACGGCCCGACGGCGACGCTGCTGAAGGAAGTGTGAGAGACCGAGGCGTCACTTCTCGGCGAGAACGTGTGAGGCCCCGTCGGCGGCGGCGTACGGGAGAGGGCAAGAATTCTGTACTCCGGGGGGCGTAGGGCAACCGCCTCCGCCGGTACGAAGCCGCCGGGCGCACACCGAGGATGCTTCGGGCCATGGAGAACCGGTCCGCAGTTCCGACGACCGCGCCGGAGCCGCTGGGCGCCGGCCCGCTGCCCCTCGTCACGAGGTGGCGGAAGCTGCCTCCGGTCGAAGCGCTTTGTTACGCGACAGGAGCGGCGCTTGTCGTCTCGGGGCTGCTTCACCTTGTTGTCCTCGCAGTAGGCGGCGGTCCCTGGGACGGTCCGGTGTCCTGGCGCAAGCCGGTCACCTTCGGACTCTCCTTCGGCCTGACACTCGTCGCGGTCACCCGGGTGACCTCGTACGTACGGATCGGGGACCGGACCCGGGCCGTGCTGCTCGGGCTGTTCGCCGCCGACTGCGTACTGGAGACCGGTGGGATCACGCTTCAGGTATGGCGCGGCGTACCGTCCCACTTCAACATGGAGACCCCTTTCGACACGGCGGTCTCCCTGTCACTGGCTGTCGGGCGGGGGACTGATGGTCGGCATTCTCGCCACCTTCGCGGTCGCCTCGTGCACCCGGCGTCCACAGGGGCCCGCCGGGATGGCTCTCGCTCTGCGGTCGGGCTGGGCGATTCTTCTTGTCGGGCTGCTGTCGGGCGTGGCCGTGATCGCCCGCGGCGTTATCTCACCCGCACCGGACACCAGTTGACCGGCTACCGCTCCACGGCATCGCTCAAGCCACTGCACGGCGTGAGCCTCCACGCGATCCTGGTGCTTCCCGCGCCGGCCCGCCTCCTCGCCCGCACTTCCCGGAGCGCGTGAACCCGCCGCTCCGTCGTACGGGCTGCCGCGGTGTGCTGCGCGGCGCTCGTCGTCGGGGCGCTGGTGTGGGCGGTCGTCGCGTACTGACCGATGGGGGTGCGCCACCCGCTTCTTGGCTCGCCCCCCGGTTGCCTGCGTCAGCGGCTGGGGTGACGTCTGGGTTGCGGGGAGCATCGGGGCGGTCACCGAGCACGAGGTACGTGCACGGGTCGCGGCGGACCTCGTTCCGGGACCGGCCCGGACCGAGGCATTCATGGCCGACCGCGGGCCGTGAGGCTTCCGGCCCACCGTGATTGTCAGTGCCGGATGCGATCCTGCACCCATGGACGAGCTGATGCGGCAGCGGCGCGTGTACGGCGCCGACCATGACGATCCCGACCCGGGGCCCCAGCCGGGTCACTCCTACCGGGAGTTGGTGGGCGGCCCGCTCGACGGGCTGCTCCTCGATGTGACCGGCTGGACGGAGACGGCACTGCGCGAGGGGGCGGCGCTGAACACGGAGATCGGGCGGTTCGGCCCGGGCGGCCGAGCAGAGTACGGACCCAGGGACGGCGACTTCGACCGGTGGGACTGGCAGGGCGACATACCCTGACCCTCACCGCCACGCCACTTCGTAGAGGTGGTGTGGCGGCGGCCGGCGCAGAGCACGATGGATGAGACCTGCCAGGACTAATCACCTGAATCGCTCGATACTGGAACCATGGCACAGAAGACGTCTCGACCGCACACCCCGCCGACCCTCTCCGTCAAGGGCCGGGACGTGCGGATACGCACCATCGGGATCTTGGTACTGATCGGTCTTGCGATCTGGTTCATCGCCGCGAACACCGAATCGGTCGGCATCCGGCTGTGGGTACCCACCGTCACCCTGCCGCTCTGGGCGGTACTGACCGTGACCCTGCTGGTCGGACTGGTGACAGGTGCGCTGCTGGCCCGCCGCAGGGCCCAGCGCTGAGCCGGACGGACGGGGTGCGGGCGCGCGTACGCAGCGCTATCCCGCCGACTCGCCCGCGTGCGGGCTCAGCACACCTGCCGTCACCAGCGCGAACAGGAGCAGCCCGAGAAGCACGCGGTAGATGACGAACGGCATGAAGCTCTTGGTCGTGATGAACTTCATGAACCAGGCGATAACGGCATAGCCCACGCCGAATGCGATGAACGTCGCGAAGATCGTCGGACCCCACGACACATGCCCCTCGCCCGCGTCCTTGAGCTCGAAGACACCCGAGGCGAGCACCGCCGGGATCGCGAGCAGGAAGGAGTAGCGGGCCGCCGCCTCGCGGGTGTACCCCATCAGCAGACCGCCGCTGATGGTGGCGCCGGAGCGGGAGACACCCGGGATCAGGGCCATCGCCTGGCAGAAGCCGAAGATCAGGCCGTCCTTGACGCCGAGTTCCTTCAGCGTCTTGCGTTCCCTGGCGGCCCGGTGCCTGCCGCCTGCCTCGTCGCGGGCGGCGAGACGGTCGGCGATGCCGAGGACGATGCCCATGACGATCAGGGTGGTGGCGATCAGCCGCAGATCGCGGAAGGGCCCCTCGATCTGGTCCTTGAACGTCACGCCGAGCACACCGATGGGGATGGAGCCGACGATGACCAGCCAGCCCATCTGGGCGTCGTGGTCGCTGCGCATCGACCGGTTGGTCAGCGAGCGGAACCAGGCCGAGACGATCCGGACGATGTCCTTGCGGAAGTAGATGAGGACCGCTGCCTCCGTGCCGATCTGGGTGATGGCGGTGAACGCCGCACCCGGGTCGTGCCAGCCGGCGAACGCTGCGGTGAGCCGCAGATGTGCGCTGGAGGAGATCGGCAGGAACTCGGTCAGTCCCTGAACGAGGCCCAGGACGAACGATTCGAACCAGCTCATGGGGCTTTGGCCATCCCGGAGGTGATCGTGCATCGGCCGACGGCAACAGGGGGCGTCGGCAACGTGCGCATTGCGGTCAAATGAGGGCAGGGCCGTGCCGGGCCCGGAGATCGTCGGTCGGTCGCGGGCAGGGTATCGCCCTCAGATGAACAGCGATACGCGTACCCCCGCGCCCGACCACCGCCCCGGTCTCTGCTCCCACGGGTACCGGATCACTCGGCGGCGAGGCGGTGACGCTTGCGCCAGGCGACGACGGCCGCGCCGAGCCCCGTCAGCACGATGAAGCCCATCGCGGCCAGGAACGCGGGCGACGTCGGTGACGAGGCCTCGCTGCCCGCGACGACATAGGCGGCGGTGTTCGGGACCGAGCCGAGCCCGGTGGCCATCAGGAACGGCGGATACCCCATGCGCGAGACGGCCGCGCAGTAGTTGGCCGCCGCGAACGGCACACCGGGGAACAGCCGCAGCGCCAGCATCGAGCGGAAGCCGTGCCGGCTCAGCTGACCGTCCGCCGCCTTGAGCCAGCGTCCGCGCAGCAGCGTACGGAGCGCGTCCTGCCCGAGCACCCTGCCCAGCCCGAACGAGATGCCCGCGCCGAGCACCGTACCCGCCAGCGCGGCGACCAGCCCCGCCTGCGAACCGAACAGCGCACCGGCGGCGAGATTGAGCAGTGGCCGCGGTACGAAGGCCACCGTGCACACGCCGTACGCGACACCGAACAGCACGACCGCGGCGGCGCCACCGCTCAGCTGGGCAGGCCAGCCGGTGGCGAGCAACCGTTGGGGTTCGAGGAACAGCATCGTCGCCGCGGCGGCCAGCAGCACCGCCACGAGCAACGAGAACCGGGACCAGGGCGAGAGCAGCGCCCTCGTGCAGCGCACGGCGAGGCCGCCTGTGGGCCGGGCGGCGGGGACGGGGTCGAGCATGCGGGGAGACTAACCGACGCCCGGGGGTGATCGCCGCAATGTGCACGGTGCGAGCCAGGCGGCCGATATCGCTCCCGCGCGCTGCCGACGTCCCGCGGACCAGGCATCTGCGACGGCGGGGCGGAACCCGAACTCCCATGTCCGGCTTGCGGTGTCCGCCGGAAAACCATTCGACGTGGCCGCGCCGGTCGGCCATGATCGGACCCATGTTCCGGTACGCCTTCCTCGCAGCGCAGTCCGCAGTCGCGGACGCGCCGAAGGCTGCCGTGAACCCCGTCACCGCAGCGGCACTTGTCGCAGCGGCAGCGTTCTCCGCTGCCGCAGCGCCCATCGGCGGCGCACGAAGCTGACCCTCCCCCGACAGTCCGGCGGACCCCGTAAGGGGAGGGTCGGCGAGTCCCTGGGGTCTTCTCTCTCAGCTTCGAATTCCAAGGAATGAGTCATGCCCAAGACGGCATACGTGCGCACCAAGCCGCACCTCAACATCGGCACCATGGGCCACGTCGACCACGGAAAGACCACCCTGACCGCCGCCATCACCAAGGTCCTCAGCGACCGCGGAACCGGCACGTTCGTCCCGTTCGACCGGATCGACCGGGCGCCGGAGGAGACCCGGCGCGGCATCACCATCAACATCGCGCACGTCGAGTACGAGACCGACACCCGTCACTACGCGCATGTCGACATGCCGGGGCACGCCGACTACATCAAGAACATGGTCACCGGCGCCGCCCAGCTCGACGGGGCGATCCTCGTCGTCTCCGCGCTCGACGGGATCATGCCGCAGACCGCCGAGCATGTCCTGCTGGCCCGTCAGGTGGGTGTCGACCACATCGTGGTCGCCCTGAACAAGGCGGACGCGGGTGACCCCGAGCTGACCGACCTGGTCGAGCTGGAGGTCCGCGAGCTGCTCTCCGCGCACGGCTACGGCGGCGACGGTGTCCCCGTCGTACGGGTGTCGGGCCTGAAGGCCCTGGAGGGCGACCCGCGATGGACCGCGGCCGTCGAGGCGCTGCTGGACGCCGTCGACACGTATGTGCCGATGCCGGTCCGCTACACCGACGCGCCGTTCCTGCTGTCGGTGGAGAACGTCCTGACCATCACCGGCCGGGGCACCGTCGTCACCGGAGCCGTCGAGCGCGGCACTGTGCGGGTCGGTGACCGGGTGTCGGTGCTGGGCCCGGACATCGAGACGGTCGTCATCGGTCTGGAGACCTTCGGGAAGCCGATGGAGTCCGCGGAGGCCGGAGACAACGTGGCCCTGCTGCTGCGCGGGGTGGAGCGCGACCGGGTGCGTCGCGGCCATGTGGTCGCGGCGCCCGGCAGCGTGACGCCGAGCCGCCGTTTCTCCGCGCAGGTGTATGTCCTGTCGGCGCGGGAGGGCGGCCGGACCACCCCGGTGACCACCGGATACCGGCCGCAGTTCTACATCCGCACCGCGGACGTCGTGGGCGACGTCGACCTCGGTGCGGTGGCGGTGGCGCGACCCGGGGACACGGTCGACCTGACCGTCGAGCTGGGCCGCGACGTCCCGCTGGAGACCGGACTCGGCTTCGCGATCCGCGAGGGCGGCCGCACCGTCGGCGCGGGCACCGTCACCGGACTGCTCTGAGCCGTGTCGCACCAGGGGCCCGCCTTCCGTACCCCATGGGAGGCGGGCCCGGTGCCGTAAGCAAGACTGACGGTATGACAGACACAGCACTGGTGCTCGGTGCCGGCGGCGTCACGGGCGGCGCCTGGGAGACCGGAATTCTGTACGGGCTCGCGAAGGCGGGCGTTGACCTGTCCACCGCCGATCTGATCATCGGCAGTTCGGCGGGCGCGGTGGTCGGCGCGCAGCTGGCCTCCGGACTGCTCGGCCTTCCGGAACTGTACGAACTCCAGCTCGCCGATCCGCAGGGCATGACCGGCGGCAAGCTCGGCGCGCTGACGTTCCTGCGCTATGCGGGGGCCGTGCTGTCCGCCCGTACCCCCGAGGCGTACGGGCGGAAGCTGGCCCGGATCGCGAAGGACGCCCACCTCGGCATCACGGCGGAGGAACGGCGTGCGGCGATCGCCGGCCGTCTCCTGTCACCCGACTGGCCCGGGCGTCCCCTGCGCATCACCGCGGTCGACGCGGCCACCGGTGAGCTCCACACGTTCGACAAGGACAGCGGAGTTCCCCTCGTGGACGCCGTCACCGCGAGCTCCGCCGTCCCGGCCGTATGGCCCGTCGCCACCTTCGGGGAACGGTCCTGGATCGACGGCGGGGTGCACTCCCCGGCCAACGCTCATCTCGCCGCAGGTTACGGGCGCGTCGTCGTCATCGCTCCGACAGCCAGTGGCAACAAGGTCATCGTCTCGCCGCGCTCGCAGGCGGCCGAGCTGGCCGCGAAGGGCGCCCGTGTGGAGGTCATCACCCCGGACGCGGCGGCGAAGAAGGCATTCGGCCGCAACTCCCTCGACCCCAGCCGACGGGCCGCGGCGGCCCGTGCCGGGCTCGCCCAGTCGGCGGCGCACACCGAAGCTGTCGCCGCGGTCGTGAGCAACTGATCGGGCACCCCACAATGGGGGAGTGAACGAGTCAATACCTGTCATCCGGGACGTGGACCAGGGCACCGCCAGACTCCTGCCCGACGTGGACCGGGACAGGGCCTGGCTGCTCACCGTCGACGGTGCACCCCAGTCGTACGTCGATCTCGACGCGCCGGACCACCTCGAATTCGAGTACGCGCAACGGCTCGCCCATGTCGTGGACTGCGCCGCGGCACCGGGCGCACCGCTGGACGTACTTCATCTCGGCGGTGGTGCGCTCACCCTGCCCCGCTATGTCGCCGGGGCCAGGCCGGGCTCCCGCCAGGACGTCGCCGAGGCCGACCTCGGGCTCCTCGCCCTGGTCGCCGAGCATCTGCCGGTCCCCGACGGCAGCGGGATCACCGTGCACGGCACGGACGCACGCAGAAGGCTGGAACAGACTTCGCCCGGCTCGGTCGATGTTCTGATCGCGGATGTCTTCGGTGGCTCGCGAGTGCCCGCCCACCTCACCACCGTCGAGTACGCACAGGCTGCCCGCCGGGCGCTGCGCGACGGCGGAATCTACGCTGCCAACCTCGCGGACGGCGCACCCTTCGGCTTCCTCCGCTCCCAACTGGCCACCTTCGCGGCCGTCTTCGAGGAGCTCGCACTGATCGCCGAACCGGCGGTGCTGCGCGGCCGGCGCTTCGGCAACGTCGTCCTCGTCGCGTCCCGAAGCCCCATCGACACGGCGACGCTGACCCGTAGCTGCGCCGCCGACGCCTTCCCCGCCAGGGTCGAGCACGGGACCTCGCTGGACCGGCTCGTCAAAGCCGCCCGGCCGGTCAGGGACGGCGAGGCGGTCGCCTCACCCGAGCCGCCCGACGGAGCCTTCGGCATCGGCTGAGGCCGTTCCTTGCGCCTTGGCCGTCACCACCTCGGTGGTGACGGCGGCGCGGGTCAGATTGCGTACCTCGGGTACGAACAGCACGGCGCCGGTGACCAGTACGATCAGCCCCGCGCAACCCCACAGGGCCTCACTGCGCCCGACCACGGCCTCCACCGGACCGGCGAGGGCGGTGGCGACCGGCATCATCGCCACCGAGCCGAACCAGTCGTACGCCGAGACACGTGACAGCTTCTCCTCCGGGATCTCCTGATGCATGGCCGTCATCCACGAGACCCCGAACACCTCTATGGCGACTCCGCTGACGAACATCACCATGCAGAGCCCGGCCACCGGCAACGGCACCGCCAGTCCCGCCGACGGCAGGGCCAGCGGGAAGACACCGAGGGTTCCGGCCAGCAGCAGCCGCCGGGGCTTCCAGCGCATCATCAAGAGCGCCCCGCCCAGCGTGCCGACCCCGAACGCGGCGAGCGCGAAACCCCAGGGGCGGGCGCCACCGAGCTCGTCCCGGGCGACCAACGGCCCGTACACGGACTCGGCGGCACCCACTGCGGCGACCACCACCGAGAACTGCGCCACGATGCTCCACAGCCAGGGGCGGCCGATGAACTCCTGCCAGCCGTCGCGCAGATCGGCGAGCAGGCCGCCGCCCGGTGCGCGCGACGGAATGTGGCTGACGTCCAGGAAGGCGCGCAGCGCCCCCGCCACCGCGAAGGACGCGGCATCGATGGCCAGCACCCAGCCCGGGTCCATCGCCGCGATCATGGCGCCGCCGAGCGCCGCACCGCCGATCGCCGCGCCCTGCATGGACATCCGGAAGAGGGCGAAGGCGCGGCTCGCCTGCTCACGGCTGACGCTCGACATCAGCATGCCCTCGGCCGCCGGGTTGAAGAACGCCTGCCCGGTGCCGCACAACGCGGTGAGCAGCATCATCTGCCACAGCTTCGGATCGCCGGCCAGGACCAGCCAGGCGAAGGCGGCCTGCGAGACGCAGTTGAGGGCGTTCGCCGCGACCATCACCCGGTGGCGCGGCAGCCGGTCCGCGATCGCCCCGCCGATCAGCAGGAACAGCACCAGCGGTGCGGTCCTGGCGGCGGCCACCAGACCGACGTCGCCGCCGTCACCGCCCGACTCCAGAACCGCGAACGCCGCCGCGATCAGCGCGCCATGGGTACCCAGGCCCGTGATGATCGCGGCGGCGGTCAGCAGACGGTAATTGCGGCCGGGGCGGCTCATGAGGGGGGCGGGGGCGGTAGCGGCAGTCACCGAGGGACTATCGCCGCTGCGACCCCACCCTGCCAAATGCTTTCCCGGAGGCGGTGGAGACGGTCAGGGTGACGGGGCGACGTCCACCAGCCGCACGGTGCTCAGGATCTGCTGGATCGTAGTGTCCGGGAGCTCGTCCTTGACGTTGTCGGCTCCGTACAGGACCCACGACGCGAACTCGCCCTTCTTGTTCTTGAAGGTGAAGGCGATGGTCTTGCCGTCGCTGTCACACTTCTTCCGCTTCGTGACATTGGGAGCGGTGGCCGTGACAACCTGGCCGGTCAGACCCGACTTGGTGGTGTACTGCTTGGCCGGCGTGAACTTGATGGTGCTCTCCGGCATGTGCTGCGCGTACGCGGCCCACGCCCAGGTGCCTGCCTCGCTGTGAGCGTTCTTGGCGGCGTCGGTGGCGCCCTGGGCGCCCCTGGTGCCGGCACTGGCCAGGCTCATGTCCTCCTTGGTGCCGTCCTTGTCCGAATCGTCCACGCACCACTTGCTCTGGTAGTACGACGGCGCGGAGAAACCGATGAGGGGCGAGCCGTCACCCTTCTTGTCGTCCTCGAAGAACGAGAACGTGCCGGGAGAGCCGACCTCCCAGTCCCCGGGCACGTCGAACTGCGTCCCCCACTTGGGGTTGGTGACGACCTTCCAGCCCGCGATCAGGGGCTTGGCGTCCTCGTCGGTGCCGCGCGGGTTCGCCTCGGGCGAGGACGCGGAATCGGACGGCTTGGCGGGCGCCGACGAGTTCTTGTCGTCGGCGACGTCCTTGCCCTTGTTCTCGTCCTTGTTCATCACGACGACGCCGGTGACCACGGCAGCCACGACGACAGCGGTGGCCGCGACGATCGCGATGGCGGTGGTCTTCTTGTTGTTGTCGCCGGGCTGCGGACCACCAGGCGGACCGGGGACCGCGTACTGCGGCACAGTCGGCTGTTGGTACGGGTTCGGCTGCGGGTAGCCGGGCTGCTGCCCCTGCTGCGGATGGCCCGGCTGTTGCCCAGGCTGTCCCTGCTGCTGATATCCCGGCTGCTGATAGGGATTCGGCTGCTGGTACCCCGGCTGCTGATACGGGTTCTGATTCTGGTCCTGCGGGTTTTGCTCGCCCCCGGGCGGCTGCTGTCCTGGCCACATGGCGAGTAACGATAGAGGGGCGGTGGCCGGTCTGCTACGCCCGCCCCCGTGAGCGGACGGTGAAGGATGCGACCAGGGGACGGGGCATGGGTGCTCCGGGATGGCCAAAGAGATCTACTCATGAGTAACATCTGGTCATGAGTGCTGAACAGATGACCGTCGGCGAGATGCTCGCCGCGACGGTTCCGATGGCCCGGACCCTCAATCTCGAGTTCCTGGAGACGACCGCCGAGCGTGCGGTGGTCCGTCTGCCGGACCAGGCCGACTACCACAACCACATCGGCGGACCCCACGCCGGTGCGATGTTCACGCTCGCGGAGTCGGCGAGCGGTGCGATCGTCATCGCCGCCTTCGGCGACCAGATGTCGCGTGCCGTGCCGCTGGCGGTGAAAGCGGAGATCGGTTACAAGAAGCTGGCCATGGGTGTCGTCACCGCGACGGCGACCCTCGGCCGCCCGGTGGCCGATGTCGTCGCCGAACTCGACGAGGGCAAGCGGCCCGAGTTCCCCGTGGTCATCGAGATCCAGCGCGCGGACGGTGCGGTGACCGGTGAGATGACGGTCGTCTGGACGCTGCGTCCGAACGCCTGATCCGGGACGGCTCCGCGACGGGCCGCCGCGCACCCCATGAGGGGGCGTGGCGGCTTTTCGTGCTGTTCGGGCAGTTGGCGGGGCAGGTAGCATTCCCGCCGTGCGCCGAGGAGTTGGCCGGCGGGCAACGGGACATCAGTACGGGAGGAACCGGCGTTGCACATCCAGGAATGGCTGGAGACCGTCCCCGCGGTCAGCGTTTACGTCCTGGTGGGCGTTGTCATCGGGCTGGAGAGCCTCGGAATTCCACTGCCTGGCGAGATTGTCCTGGTCAGTGCGGCGCTGCTGGCCGCCGGGCACGACGGAATCAACCCCTGGATCCTCGGTGCCTGCGCCTCGGCCGGCGCGGTCATAGGTGACTCGGCCGGATACGCCATCGGCCGCAAGGGCGGACGGCCGCTCCTCGCCCGGCTCGGCGGGAAGTTCCCCAAACACTTCGGGGAGAGCCAGATCGGCATGGCGGAACGGTCGTTCCAGAAGTGGGGCATGTGGACGGTGTTCTTCGGCCGCTTCGTCGCACTGCTGCGGATCTTCGCGGGGCCGCTGGCCGGCGTACTGCACATGCCGTACTGGAAGTTCCTGATCGCCAATCTGCTCGGCGGCATCGTCTGGGCCGGTGGCACCACAGCCGTCGTCTACTCGGTGGGAGTCGTCGCCGAGGCCTGGCTCAAGCGGTTCTCCTACCTCGGCCTGGTGGTCGCGGTGCTGATCGGTGTGACCTCGATGCTGGTGCTGAAGAACCGGGCCAAGAAGGCGACGGCGCGGACGCCGGACGTCTCCGCGCCCGAAGCGGGGACCGTACCGGCCGCGGACTGACCCGGCAGCGACAGACCGGCAGGGCGGCGGTGCCGGCCCGGTCAACCGCCCACCGAGCCCCTTGGCTCCGGTCCGTTCAGTTTTCGTGCACCTGTCGGTGGGCCTTGGCCAGCTCCACGTAACCCACCGCGTTGAACTTGATGCCTTCGAGCTCCTCCTCGGTCAGCTGCCGCTTGACCTTGGCGGGGACGCCCGCGACGAGCGACCCCGGCGGCACCTGCATCCCCTGCGGGACCAGCGCCTGTGCCGCGATCAGTGAACCGGCGCCGATGCGGGCGCCGTTGAGCACGGTGGACCCCATGCCGACCAGCACGTCGTCCTCGATGGTGCAGCCGTGGAGTACGGCGTTGTGCCCGACCGAGACGCGCTCGCCGACCGTGACGGGGAACCCGGGGTCGACGTGGACGCTGCAGTTGTCCTGGATGTTGCTGTCGGCGCCGATGACGATGGGACCGCAGTCGGCACGCAGTACTGCGTGGTACCAGACGCTGGAACCCGCGGCCATCGTGATCTCACCGATCACGACCGATGTCGGCGCGGTGAAGGCCTCCGCATCGATGTCCGGCTCCTTGCCGCCCATTCCCGTGATCAACGCCTGCTCTGCCATCGCCCGTTCCTCCGTGCCCCAGTGCCGTGCGGTCGCGGTCGTCCGATCGCAGCAGCTCGGTCGCCGCTGTTGGATCGCGCCAGAGGAACGGTATGCGACGGGCGGTGGAGCGCCGCCGAGTGGGGTGAACATCACAGGCCGCCGCGGTGATCACGCCGGGCGGCGCCGACTACCGTGTGCGAGTGCCCAAGAACAGGAACACGTTCTCTTCCCTTGCCGCCTGGCGGAGGCGCGCCCTGTCCCGGGCCGTCCACCGCGGCTGGCGCTGGGTACAGGAGTCGGGCGCGGTCACCGCGGAACACCCCGGCCGGCTGCGGTTCGGCCGGATCGGCGCAGGCACCCGGCTGGCCTTCCCGCAGGGCACGGTCTTCGGGGAGCCATGGATTGAGCTCGGTGCCCACTGTGTGATCGGTGAACAGGTCACGCTGACGGCCGGACTCATGCCCGACCTGGACCTCGGATCCGAGCCGATCCTGACCCTGGGGGACGGAGTGGTGCTCGGCCGCGGCAGCCATGTCGTCGCCGACACCACGGTGACCATCGGCTCAGACACGTACTGCGGGCCGTATGTCTACATCACGTCCACGAACCACAGTTACGACGATCCGCACGAGCCGGTCGGCAGACAGTGGCCCCGAATGGAGCCGGTCGCCATCGGTCCGGGCTGCTGGATCGGCACCGGAGCGGTGATCCTGCCCGGGGCCACGCTCGGGCGCAACGTGGTGGTCGCCGCGGGCGCGGTGGTGCGGGGTGAGGTGCCCGACCATGCGGTGGTGGCCGGTGCTCCCGCCCGTGTCGTACGCAGTTGGGATCCGGAGAAGGGCTGGCAGCCGCCGCTGCGCACCCCTGCTCCCGTGCCGATCCCCTCGGGCGTCACGCCCGAGCAGTTGCTGGCCCTGGCGGAACCGGGCGAGACATCGGGCCCGTCCGGCGACTGAGGGGCTGAGGGGCTGAGGGGCTGTGGGGTGCCGGATCCTCAGCCGGTCGCCAGCAGCACCGTGCCCACCAGGGCGAGACCGGCCCCGGCCGCCTGCACGCCGCGCAGCCGTTCCCCCAGCACTCCGCGCGCGGCCAGGGCCGTGACCACCGGATAGAGCGAGGCGAGTACGGCGGCCACGGTGACCGGGCCGTGCTGTGCGGCTATCGAGTACGTGCCGTTGGCCGCGACATCCGCGAGCCCGACGAATGCCAGGGCGGGCAGTGCGGCCAGCACCACGGCGGCCCCGCCGTCCTCCGGCAACGCGCGTGCCCCGCGGCGCACCGATACGTACAGGGCGCTGCCGCCCACCGCGATATTGGTGAGGCGCTGGACGAAGAGCGCCAGGAACAGCCCGGTCACCGTCGTGGACGCCTCCGCGATCAGGGACATCACCGACCCGAAGCCGAACGCGGCCACCAGGGTCAGCAGCACCGCCCGGCGCTGCACCGGAGCCCCGCGCAACTGCGGACCACCGGCCAGCACGACGCCCACCACGGCGACGCCGACCCCCGCGAACTGGAGCAGCCCCGGCCGCTCCCCGACGATGAGGCCGACGCTGACCGGCACGGCGACACCCAGCGATCCGAGCGGGGAGATGACACCCATCGGGCCGAGCGCCAGGGCCTTGTAGAAGCTCAGCATCGCAACCGGCCCGACGGCGCCCGCCGCGACGGCGAACCAGAGCTGCGGGCCCGCCTCGCTCCAGCCGCCGGTCGCGATCACGATGACGCCGAGCACCACCGCCGCGGCGGTCTGCGAGGCGACGACCACGGTGAGTGCGGGCGTACGTCGCGTGAGCAGCCCGCCGCCGAAGTCGGCCAGCCCCCAGAGCAGGCTGGTGGCCAGGGCGAACAGTGCTGTCATTGCATGCCTCGCAGTACAGTGCGATGAACGGTTGGGTACACCACACCGTAGTGCAGTATTTTCGACCCTGTCATCCAAAATATTGGACGGAATGTGTCTGACCTCGATCAGCTCACCCAGTCGCTCGCGCGCAATCTCAAGCGCTGGCGGGGGGAACGCGGCTTCACTCTGGACGCACTCGCCGCCCGTGCCGGGGTCAGCCGCGGCATGATCATCCAGATCGAACAGGCCCGCACCAACCCGAGCGTCGGCACCACGGTCAAGCTCGCCGACGCGCTGGGGGTCAGCATCACCACGCTGCTCGACTACGAGCAGGGCTCACCGGTCCGGCTGGTGCCCGAGAGCCAGGCGGTGCGCATGTGGTCCACGGACGCGGGCAGTTCCACCACGCTGCTCGTCGGCACGGAGGCCAGAGGGCCGCTCGAACTCTGGTCGTGGCGCCTGATGCCGGGCGACAGCAGCGACTCCGACCCGCACCCCGAGGGCACGGTCGAACTGCTCCACGTCACCGCGGGAGAGCTCACCCTGGTCGTCGACGGAACCTCGTACTCCGTACCCGCCGGTGGGTCCGCCACGTTCGAGGCGCATCACCCGCACGCGTACCGCAACGACTGTTCCGAGCCGACCGAGGTCACCATGGCGGTCTCCATCCCGCCCGTACGGTGAGACGGCCAACCGGCCGCCTTCAAGACGCTGTTAGCGTTGCGTGCATGCGCGCACCCATCGGATCCTTCGAGAATGCCTGCCCAGCGGTCGACCGTCTCGACCTGCTCACCGAGCCCGTCGCCGCAGCCGTGAGCGAAGGCTGGAGCGGTGTCCCCGCCGCGCAGATCATCCACGTCGACACGGATCCGGCCATCGCCGACACGGCGGTCTTCGTCGAGCACCACGGCGCGGAACTGCTCGACCGGTCGGCCAACTGCGTCGTGGTGGCGAGCAAGCGCGGCGGCGAAGTGACACTGGCGGCCTGCCTCGTCCTCTCCCACTCGCGTGTCGACGTGAACGGCGCGGTCCGCAAGCACCTGGGCGCACGCAAGGCGTCTTTCGCCCCGATGGACACGGCGGTCGGTGAGACCGGCATGGAGTACGGCGGAATCACACCGATCGGACTCCCGGCCGCTTGGCCACTGTTGATCGATCCCGCCGTCGTCGACGAGGAATGGGTGCTGATCGGCAGCGGCAGCCGGAGGGGCAAGCTGATCGTCCCGGGCAAGGCGCTGGCGGCGCTGCCGGGCGCGGTGGTCGTCGAGGGTCTGGGCGTCAGGGTCTGAGGGTCTGGCCGTGCGCTCGGCAGAGGACCTGAACAGGCGCTCCGCCCCGATGTGACGGCAGCCAGCACGACGCGAAGTCGACGGCATCGGTGAAGCGGAAGAGCCGACTCGTCGTTGACCCCACCGGGCCGATGCGGACAGTCGCACCGTCGTCCGAGCGGGCGAAGTCCGCTCCCAGGGCCGCGAAGTCGCTGTCGTCCAGCGCGATGTCCTCGTACTCCCACCACTGGCGCCGGCCCCCGGACGTCACCACGCAACGATAGGTGCGGCGGGGCGGGGCGGGCATCCGGTACTCGCCGAGATGGAATGCGGTGCAGGTGTCGAACCCGGTGCCCAGCAGGAGCACTTGGGCCCGCAGGTCGTAGAGCCGGGCCAACGGGGAGTCCTCGCCGAGATGGCAGTCGGGGCGGTGGTGCGCCACCAGTTTCCGGGCCGAGGGGCCGAGCGCGGCGAAGGATGTCTGCGGGTGGACGCTGCGCGCCGCCCCCTCGGTGAGCCGCACGGCCTCCGCGAGGCGGCCCATCGACGGTGCGGCCGACGTCGCCGGGTCGAAGGGCGGCATGCTCGCCCGTACGGCGTCCCGGGCCCGGTCGGTGAGACCGCGCACCCGGTCGAGGTAGTGCGGGGAGGTGTCGGAGTTCTCCGGGGTGAAGGCCGGGACGACGAGGGTGCCGTGCCCGCCGAGGGCTTCCCGTAACGCAGCGATCACCGCCCGGACCCCGCCGCTCACCGACCCCACCGCACGCATCGACGCATGCACCAGGAGGACGCCGTTCCGCTCCACGCCGAGCTCGGACAGTTGCCGGGCCAGCGCGGTTCGGCTGTGGCGGACGGTCGGCGCAGTCGTAGTACTCACAGCGGGTCATTCTCCCAGCCGGGCGCCGAGTGTGACACCACGCACATTCGGACGAGACACGGGGGTGTGGCGGCTACCGGCTCAGCGCGGGAATCTCGATGGCCGGGCAGCGGTCCATGACCATGTCGAGCCCGGCCGCCCGCGTGCGGTCGTACGCCTCGGTGTCGACCACGCCGAGCTGGAACCAGACCGCCTTCGCGCCCGCCGTCACCGCATCGTCGGCCACGCCGCCGGCAAGTTCACTGTTGACGAAGACGTCCACCACATCGACCGGGAACGGTATGTCGGCCAGCGAGGCGTAGCCGTCCTCGCCATGGACCCGCTCCGCCTTCGGGTGCACCGGGACCACCCGCTTGCCGAAGCGCTGAAGCACCTCGGCGACGCCGTAGGCCGCGCGCGACCGGTTGTTGGACAGGCCCACCACCGCCCACGTCTCGCCCGTGTCCCGGAGAATCCTGCGGATCGTCTCTGCGTCTGCGTACATGATCGGCACAACGGACAGCGGCCCCGGACCATTCCCGGCCGGGGCATAGGGTGGCCGGATGCAGGAGCAGTACCGGACAGTCGCCCGAGCGGGCGTGCACGAGACCGAGATCAACAGGTCGCGCTTCATCTGCGCGCTCGCCCCCGCCGCCACCGAGCAGGAGGCGCAGGACTTCGTCGCACGCATCCGCAGGGAACACCCGACCGCCACCCACAACTGCTTCGCCTACGTGATCGGCGCCGACGCCTCCGTACAGAAGGCGAGCGACGACGGAGAACCCGGTGGCACCGCGGGCGTACCCATGCTGCAGATGCTGACACGCCGTGAGATGCGGTACGTCGTCGCTGTCGTCACCCGCTACTACGGCGGTGTGAAGCTCGGTGCGGGCGGACTGATCCGGGCATACGGGGGAGTGGTCGGGGAGGCCCTCGACGAACTCGGCACCATCATCCGGCAGCGGTTCCGCCTTGCCACGATCACCGTCGGCCATGAGCGCGCGGGCAAGCTGGAGAACGACCTGCGAGCCACCGGGCGGAGTGTCCGAGAGGTCCGCTACGCGGAGGCTGTCGTCATCGAGATCGGGCTGCCGGACGCCGATGTCGAGGGGTTCCGCGGCTGGCTGGCGGACGCGACAGCGGGCGAGGCCGAGCTGGAACTGGGCGGCGAGGCGTACGGGGACGCCTGACCGGGTCTCCACGTCCCCACAGCTGTCCCCGGGACCCCCGGTGCTGCCGGGGCCTGATCCGCCCCGCGGGACAATGGGCACATGACCCGACTCCTGACCAGCAGTGATCTCTTGGCCGTCCTCGATCCGGAAGCCTCACTGAAGGCCCTGCGAGAGGGGTTCCGCCAAGCCGATTCCTCGACGGTCACAGGGCAGCGGGTGCGCACGGATCTTCCCTTCCCGGGCACGGCGACGGTTCTGATACCCGGGCTGCTGCCGGGCATTGACGCGTACACCGTCAAGGTCAACGCCAAGTTCCCGGGCGCCCGGCCGGCGCTGCGTGGTGTGATCTGTCTGCACAGCGGCCGGGACGGCGAACTTCTCGCCCTTCTCGACTCCGCCACCGTCACGGCATGGCGGACCGGACTGGCCGCTGCCCTCGGCACTCATGTCATCGCCGCTCCCGACCCTGCGGGCGAAGCGGTGCTGGGCGTCGTCGGCGCGGGCGCACAGGCCGAGATCATGGTCCGCGGACTGCGGAGCCTGCGGAGCTTCCGCGATCTTGTGGTGTACGACACCGATCCGGGACGCGCAGCGGAATTCGCCGCCCGACACCACGGCCGGGTCCTCGGCTCCGCGACCGAAATCGCTGCGGCCACGGATGTCGTCCTGCTCTCCACCTGGTCGCGCACACCCGTGCTGAGCCTTGCCGACAGCCGCCCCGGACAGCACTTCACCACGCTCGGCACCGATGAACCCGGCAAGCAGGAACTCGCCGCCGACCTGCTCGCCGCTGCCCTCCTCGTCGTCGACGACCGTGAGCAGGCTGCGGCGATGGGCGCCCTCGCCGCAGCGGGACTGCCGGCCACCGCTGCGGACGCCACCCTCGGTGAACTGCTCGGCGGCGCGCATCCCGGCCGCACCTGCGGCACGACCCGCTCCGTCTACGCACCCGTCGGGCTCCCCTGGCAGGACCTGGCCGTCGCCTGGGACGCGTACCGGCAGGCGGAACGGCTCTTGGTCGGAACCCGGATCGATCTTCTCGGCTGAAGGCCCCGGCGGCAGTCGGCGGTGGTGGGAGACTGTGGTCGGTGAGGAAACAGCGGCTCACCGGTGTCGACGTGGTCGGTGCGGACGACGAGGGCCCGTGCCGGCCCGGTGTGGTCACGGTGCGAGACAGACACGGGCCCCGGGGGCGGAGGAAGAGAACAATGCAGGTCGGAGCCGGCTCTTGAGAATTCTGCACACATCGGACTGGCACCTGGGGCGGTCGTTCCATCGGGTCTCCCTGCTCGAAGCCCAGGCCGCGTACCTGGACCACCTGGTGGCGACGGTGCGCGAGCACGAGGTGGACGCGGTCCTCGTCGCGGGTGATGTGTACGACAGGGCCGTCCCGCCGCTGTCCGCGGTCGAGCTCTTCGACGATGCGCTGCACCGGCTCGCCGCCGCCGGCGTGCCCACCGTGATGATCTCCGGGAACCATGACTCCGCACGCAGGCTGGGCGTCGGCGCAGGCCTGATCGGGCGGGCCGGAATCCATCTGCGTACCGAGCCCGCCCACTGCGCCACCCCCGTCGTCCTGCCCGACGCACACGGCGACGTGGCGTTCTACGGGCTGCCCTACCTGGAACCGGCCCTGGTGAAGGACGTCTTCAAAGCGGAGCGAGCCGGGCACGAGGCGGTGCTGACCGCAGCCATGGACCGGGTACGCGCCGACCTCGCGAGCCGCCCGGACACCACCCGGTCCGTGGTGCTTGCCCACGCCTTCGTCGCGGGCGGCGAGCCCAGCGACAGCGAGCGCGACATCACCGTCGGCGGGGTGGCCGCCGTACCCGCCGGAGTCTTCGACGGAGTCGACTACGTGGCGCTCGGGCATCTGCACGGCTGCCAGACCGTCACCGACCGGGTCCGTTACTCGGGCTCGCCGCTCGCGTACTCCTTCTCCGAGGTCGCCCACCGCAAGACGATGTGGCTGATCGACCTCGACGCCACGGGAACGGTCGGCGCCGAGCGCATCGACTGCCCGGTGCCCCGTCCGCTCGCCAGAATCCGCGGCCGCCTCGACACCCTCATCGACGACCCCGCGCTGGAGCAGCACCGGGAATCCTGGGTGGAGGCCACGCTCACCGACCCGGTGCGCCCGGTCGAGCCCATGGCCCGCCTCGTCGAGCGGTTCCCGCACACACTCAGTCTCGTATTCGAACCCGACCGGGCCCCCGACGACCCGCTCGCCTCGTACGCACAGCGCCTCAAGGGGCGCGACGACCAGCAGATCGCGGAGGACTTCGTGGCACATGTGCGGGGCGGGTCCGCAGCGGACGAGCGGGAGCGAACGGTGCTGCGCGGCGCCTTCGACCACGTGCGGGTGGACGACAGCGTGCGCGAGGTGAACCGTTGAGACTCCACAGGCTCAGCCTCACCGCCTTCGGGCCGTTCGGCGCCACCCAGGACATCGACTTCGACGCACTCTCCTCGGCCGGGCTCTTTCTGCTGCACGGGCCGACCGGCGCCGGAAAGACCTCGGTCCTCGACGCCGTCTGTTACGGCCTGTACGGCGCGGTGCCCGGCGCCCGCCAGAGCCCCGGTACCTCGCTGCGCAGCGACCACGCCCCGGCGGACCTCCCCACCGAGGTCAAGCTGGAACTGACCGTCGGCGGCCGGCACCTCGAAGTCACCCGGCGCCCCGCACAGCCGCGCCCCAAGAAGAAGGGCAACGGCTTCACGACGGAGAAGGCCCAGGGCTGGCTGCGGGAGTACGGCCCCGACGACGGCTGGCAGCCGCTGAGCCGCTCGCACCAGGAGATCGGTGAGGAGATCACCCAGCTCATCGGGATGAGCCGGGACCAGTTCTGCCAGGTGGTGCTCCTGCCGCAGGGCGACTTCGCGCGCTTCCTGCGCGCCGATGCCGAGGCGCGCGGCAAACTGCTCGGCAGACTCTTCGACACCCGCCGGTTCGCCGCGGTCGAGGAGCGCCTGGCCGAACTGCGCCGTACCGCCGAAGCACAGGTCAGGGCCGGGGACGAACGTATCCTCGCGGTTGCCCAGCGGATCGCCCAGGCCGCCGGACCGGCCTCCCACGAATCGCCGCTGCCCGACATCCAGCCCGGCGAACCGGGGCTCGCCGACGGCGTGCTGGAGTGGGCCGCGACGGCCCGCAGCAGCGCCCGGGAACGGCTCGACATCGCCGAGTCCGTACTGGCCATGGCCGAAGGGCGGCAGTCGGCCGCACGCCTGGCCCTCGACAGCGAGCGCGAACTCGCCCGGCTCCAGCAGCGTTACGAGGAGACGCAGCGACGCGCCACCGCAGTCGAAGCCGGCCGCCCCGACCACGACCGACACCACGAACGGCTGGCGCGGGCCCGCAAGGCGGACCTCGTCGCCCCCGCACTGGAGCTGCGCGACGATGCCGAACGCGCTTACCGCACGGCCCGCGATGCCCGTGACCGCGCCCGTGCACTGCTGCCCGACACTCTGGCCGACGCCGGTGCCGAGCAACTGGCGGAACTGGAGCGAAGGCTGCGGCAGGAGCTCGGCGGGCTCGACGCCGCGAAGCGCGCCGAGCGGCGCAGCGCGGAGATCGACGCCGAGCGGGCCGGACTGGAGCGCCAGGCCCGGGCCGACGACGAGCTGATCCACGAGGCGAGAGGCTGGCTGGCCGGCTGGGAGCCGACACGCCACGACCTGCGGGCACGCATCGAGGAGGCCCAGGAAGCCGCCACCCGAGCCGAACAGCTCGCCGGGCGGCTGGAGCCGGCCCGCGCACGGCTGGAAGCGGCCCGCCGCCGCGACGCGCTGGCCATCCGGGCGTCGGCCGCCGCCGAGCGGCTGGCCGCGGCCCGTGAGCAGGCCTCGGGCGCCCACGAGTCGTGGCTGGAGCTTCGCGAACGGAGACTGCGTGACATCGCCGCGGAGCTGGCTGCGGAGCTGGTGGACGGCGAGGAGTGCAAGGTGTGCGGCTCGGCCGACCACCCCAAGCCCGCCCGCGCGGCCGACGGGCATGTCGACCGGGCCACCGAGGAGAGGGCTCTCGACGCGTACCGGCGGGCCGAGGAGGCGCGCACGGAGGCGGACCGGGAGCTCGGGGTCGTACACGAGAAGCACATGGCGGCCCGGGTTGCCGCACGGTCGGCCGTGCCGCAGCCGAGGGACGGCGCCGATGCCGCCGAGCCGGCTGTGTCCGGGCGGATGGCCGGGGTTGTTGCTGCCGGGTCGGCTCCGCCCGGGACGGCAGCGGGGTTTGTCCCCGCTGAGTCGGCTGCGCGGCAGCCGGTGGCAGGGGCTGAGGTGGTTGCCACCGATGTGGCCGACTCCAAGCAACCCCTTCCCGGTGCCGCCACCGAGTCCCTCGCCGACCCCACCGTCGCCGAACTCGGCGCACTCGTCGACCGGTTGACGCGCACGCATGCACAGGCGCACCGGTCCGCTGCCGGTATGCACGCGGCGCGCGAGGCCCTCGCAGCCGCCGAGCGGGAACAGGCCGAGCGCCTTGAGAGCCGGCAGCTGGCCGAGCGCCGGGCCGCGGCCCGCACTTCCCTGCGGGAAGGTCTGGACCGTGAACAGATCGCACTGGAGGCCGAGTTGGCGACGGCTCGCGGAAAGTCCGGCAGCGTCGCCGAGCACGCCGAGCTGCTGGAGCGCCGGGTCGGTCTGCTCGCCGCGGCCGCCGAGGCGGTACGGGAGGAGGAGACGGCCGCACAGCGCCGCAAGGAGGCCGACGGCCGGCTCGCGGACGCCGCGTTCCGCGCCGGGTTCGACACCCCGCAGGCCGCGGCCGCGACCCTCCTCACCGATGCCGGACAGCGCGAACTCCAGCGTTTCATCGACGCCTGGCAGTCCGAGGCGGCCGCCGTCGCCGACCGTCTCGCCGAGACCGCGACCCGAGCAGCAGCCGGCGGCCCGCGAGCCGAGGTCGATGTCGCGCGGACCGCATACGACATGGCCGAGCGGCAGCTGCGGGACGCCTCCGCGGCACTGGCCGCCGCACGCGAGCGCTGTGCCGAGCTCGACCGGCTGTCGCGCAGCGCCGCGGACGAGGTGCGCAGGCTCGGTCCGCTGCGCGAGGAGTACGACCGGGTGGCACGGCTGGCCGGGCTCACCGCTGGTACCTCCGCCGACAACGAACGCAAGATGCGGCTGGAGTCGTACGTGCTCGCGGCCCGGCTCGAACAGGTCGCAGCAGCCGCCACCGCACGGCTGCAGCGCATGTCGTCCGGCCGCTACACGCTGGTCCACTCCGATGCCCGCACCGGAGGCCGCAGGTCGGGCCTCGGCCTGCATGTCGTCGACGCGTGGACCGGCCGCGAGCGCGATACGGCGACGCTCTCGGGCGGCGAGACGTTCTTCGCCTCGCTGGCCCTCGCGCTCGGCCTCGCCGATGTCGTCACCGACGAGGCGGGCGGCGTACGGCTGGACACCCTCTTCATCGACGAGGGCTTCGGCAGCCTCGACGACCAGACCCTCGACGAGGTGCTCGACGTGCTGGACTCGCTGCGCGAGCGGGACCGCAGCGTCGGCATCGTCAGCCATGTCGCCGATCTGCGCCGCCGTATCCCCGCACAGCTCGAAGTGGTGAAGGAGCGGCACGGATCGGCGGTACGGCACCGCACCACGGGCGAGGTCAGCGGCTGATGGCGCGCCGGGGGAGCGGCGAGGAGTAGACGACGCTCGTAGTCACGGAGCCGAGGGCCTCAAAGGCGAAGCGGAAGCCCGCCTCGCGGTCCGTCAAAAGATTTGACGGCTACGCCGGTTTTCTGTTCCGTTCCTACTCGCGCATGCGGGGCGAAGTGCCGCGAAGTGGCTGTCGGGGGTCCGGGGACGCCGGGAGTGCCGGGAGGACAAGCACGAGGTGATTCTCGCGCTCGCTCAGTGCGTGGTCCTCGCCAGTGGACTCCCGGCTCTCCAGGAGCGCTCCTTAGTGGCCCGTGTGGTTCCCTGACCACACCGTGGGGGTTCGGCCTGACCACGGGCTTGCCTGTTCGAGTTGGCCGGCGAGGCGGAAGAGGCGGCTTTCGAGGCCGTATCCGGCAGCGAACTGCATACCGATCGGCAGCCCCGTCTCGGCGTCGGCCGTCACCGGCACAGACATGGCGGGCGTGCCCGCCACATTGAACGGCATGGTGAACGGCGAGCGGTCGTTGAGGCGGTCGATCCAGCCGAGGCCGTCCAGCGCCTCTGCGCCCTCGGCAGAGGTGCCCAGGGGCATGGGAAGCTCCGGCAAGGTCGGGGTGAGCAGTATGTCGTGAGCGTCGAAGTACCGTGCCAGGCTCCGGGCGACCCGGTTCCGGATCGTGAGAGCGGTGACGAACTGGGCGCCGCTGACCCGCTGCCCGTAGTGGTAGCCGGCAAGGGTCACCGGTTCGAGGGTCGAGGAGTCGATGGGCCGGTCGCAGATGAACGCCGTCCGCACGGCCCGCCCGAGTTCCTCGATCGCCTGGTAGGTGGGGTGTTTGGGGCCGCCGCGGGTGAAACGGCGCAAGACCTGCTCGGCCTCGGCGGTGTCCAGCACTCGGAGACCCTGATCGCTTGGGCTGCGATCACGCTCATGACCCGCCGTCTCACCCGGGGCAAGAAGAGCCTGACGCCGCCAGCCACACGAGCCGCCTGACCTGCGGGATCAGTCCTTACTCGCTGGTGAAGCGCTCGCGCGGCGGTGACCGGCCATCACTTGCAGATCGCGGCCGGGGATCCAGGAGTTCTGCGGGCGAGCAAGCCAACCCTCTGCGGCGCCCAGCTCCTGGGCCGCGTTGATCAAAGCCCCCAGCCCGGGGTGGCGCAGGCCTCGGCGCCAGACCATTGAGACCGGAGCAAGAGGCACCGGATCAATCAAAGGGCGCAGGGCCATATCCGGTACGTCCGAGAACTCGACATTGGCCAGCACTGACCAGCCCTGCTTGTGAATGATCCGCCTGAACTCCCTCTTGCCCTCAATCTTGGGGAAGGGTGGGGCCAGTTGGATCCCGTACTCAGCGAAAAGTGTGCGCGCGTAGTCCGTCCACTCGGTGGTGTCCTCGTTGCCCGCTGCGGCGTAGATCGTCTCACCAGCGAGCCTAGCCAGGGGCACCTCGGACAGAGCGGCCAGCCGGTGCTCGGGCGGCAGAAGTACGGCCAGTTGGTCGCAGCGGATCAGCTGGTGGTCGAGGCCGGCCTCGACGGCGGGCGGCAGGCCAGCGACGCGACCGAAGGAGACGTCAATCCGACCGTCCGCGATCTCGGTGGCCGCCCGTACGAGTCCGCTGTGGAACCGGGCGACAAATTCCACGGCAGGCGCGATTCCCCGGGCCGCTTCCAGTACTCGTGGGCCGGTGGATGCGTGGACGGCAACGTCGACTATCAGCGGCCTGTCCCTTCCGGAAGTCGGCGCGTCGCTCAGCTCTTCCTTCAGCTCTGCATGGGCGGCCAGTGCCCGGCGAACGATCGGAAGCAGTCGATGGCCCTCAGTGGTGAGGGTGACATGCCTTGTATCCCGGTGGAACAACGTTCGGCCCCACTCGCGCTCCAGTCGTCGGATGTCACGACTGAGTGCCTGCTGGGCGATGAACAGACGGGCAGCGGCGCGGGTGAAATGAAGTTCCTCCGCGACAGCCACGAAGGCCCGCAGCAACCGTGGATTCGTGTCGTCACGCACACACCATTCTCACCCACCAGCCGGGATTCACAACACAATTGCCTGGATGCCGACCGGACAGGTGTTGGACCCTTCGACGAGCCCCGACAACGCTGAACCCATGCCAGGACACTTCGCATCCCAGCCCCAACGGCCCCCGCATCGCATGCTGCTGACCGTCGCTGGCGAGACCCTCGTCGTCGCCGCACCTCCAGAGTTCACAGAACCGCCCAGTCGTTCTTCGCGTCGGCGGCGGCTGACCAAGCTACGGCACGCATTGACGCGCCTCGCAGCGTCCAGATCAACCGAACGCTGGTGGAATCGTTAACGCCTCAGGCTCTGTTTTTGCCTCTCACCCCAAGCCCGGGTTCGGAAACAGGTTGTCAAGGCGGCTTCGGTCACGAGCTCGATTGCGGGGAGCCGGTTGGCGGCAGGACGGAGAGGACGCCCTGCCGCGTGGCTCGGCCCGCAGTCGCTCGTTGTCGAGGGTGAGGGCCTGGACGCGTTGGGCGAGTGTGTCGACGGACTGACGAAGGTCGGTGATCTCCTCGTGGCGGGCGCGACGTGCCTCGCGGAGCCGGCCCGTGAGTTCCTGGATGTGCTCGCGCAGGGTCGCCGGGACGCCGGGGCCGCTGGAGCGTTCGTCAATGCGCTGCCGGAAGAGTTCCAGGACGTCGTTGGCCCGGTAGGCGGTCGCCCGCGAGATGCCCGCCTCTCGGGCAGGGCGGCGACGGTGAGGCTGCCGTCGCTGTGCTGCGGATCGTCGGCCAAGAGGCGGTCCATGGCCTCGATCAGGGCAGCGTGAACCGCGGGCGTGACGCCCATCGGGCGGGCTCCTCGGCCTGGTCGCGCATACGCCGCATCTGCTCGATCTGCTTGATGCAGCGCGGTCTTCTGGAGGCTGGTCAGGGGGCGGATGGTCAGCAGCTGCCGGGCGTCGCCGATGACGTTGTCGATCGCCGGGCGATGTCGGGGAAGCATGCATGAGTTCGGGCACTTCGCCGGCTGGCAGTGATTCATCACCGGTGCCGCCTCCGGCTCGGCGGACGGACGACGCGAGAGACAGAGCGCCGTGAAAGCCTCGAAGCAGCAGTCGTTGAGGACGCCCGGGTAGTAGGTGCGGGCCGGGTTGGCGAGCATGGCCCGTAGTCGGGCGGCATCGACGGTGCGGCCGGGGAAGTCGCCGAGCTCATCGCGAATGCGGGTGAACTCCGCGGTCAGCCTGGGCGGCATCCGGACTCCGTCTTTGAAGTCCTCGTACTGGTCGAGGAAATGCTCCAGTCGGGCCGGCTGCTGTTCGCTTTCGACCTGGTTGCGGAAGCCGGAGACCGTGCTGCCTAATGGTGGAGTCGGGTATTGGAACTGCCCGAATGCCTGCCGTCCGGGGCCCAAGTACTGCCCCGGACTCGCGGTGCGGTGTGCGGGATGTGGCAGGAATTGGTTAGACCTGTTCGAAGTGGAACGCCTTGATGAAGCAGTCGCGGGGCTGCGTGATGGCGAAGAGGATGCAGTCCACGAGCGACTGCGCGGTGAGGGCGTCCTTTGCCTCGCGAGGCGTGGTCTCCCACTCCTCGGAGAGCGGGTCAGGGTTATTGAAGTCGGGTGGGTAGAGGGTTATGACGCGGACCCCCCGGGGGGCGCAGGCGTTTGGAGAGAATCTCGGCGAACCCTGCCTGGGCGGATTTGGCTGCGTAGAAGGCGTCGTGCGCGTCCGACCGGTGATGACCAGCTGTGCCGCAAGCGGAAACCATGGTCACCACGTCCGGCCTATCCGAGTTGAGCAGGAGAGGGAGGAAGTTCTTCACGGTCAAGACGGTTCCGGTGGCGCCGGAAGCAATGGTGTCGACGACGTCGGCATCTGAGGCGGATTGGAGGTCCGGGCCTTCGAGGTAGCGGGAACCGTTGTTGATCAGCACGTCGAGGCGATCGGTGTGCCGGGCGACGTCGGCAGCGAAGTCTCGGATCGAGGCGGGGTCCGTCAAGTTGCAGGAGAATGCGTGGACTTGTTGCTGTCCTCGGTCGCGAATCTCGTCGCGGACACGCTCAGCGGCGGCGAGGTTCCGGGCGGAGAGGAAGACCTCGGCGCCGAGGTCTGCGAGACGGATGGCCAGGGTGCGGCCGAAATCACGGCCGGCGGCCGTGATGACCACGCGGTGGTTGTCGAATCTCATGTCGTCGCTCCTGCTTCGTGGATCGGATGTTGCGGTGAAGTGCGGCGGCTGACATCGGCGGCGTAGGCGGCCCAGTCCCCAGCGGATGCCTTCTGCCAATGGACGGCGACTTGGATGTGGACGCCGAGCATCCGGGCGAGGATGGCGGCGGGCAGTTCGGCGGCGAGGGTGAACAGGGCTGTGGAGCGGTCCTGTTGGGGCCGGCTGCCGATCTTGTGCAGCCGCAGGCCGACCTGGCTGTCGCTGAGTGGACGCCCTGGTTGTCCTCCGGGGAAGAGTCAAGGGTCGTCGTCCGGAGTCCCGATCTCGGCCTTGCCGCGTCGGGTCGCGACGAGCTCGCGGACCAGGGCACCAAGTGGCATCGGAAGGACGACGGGCGAGGTTCCGAAGGTGATCGCGACGGTCTCGCCGGTGATGTCGACGTCCTCGACGGTGAGTTGACTGATGGCGGAGATCTTCTGCGCGTAGAGGATCAGCAGCAGTCCAGCGACTCGGTCCGCGGTGGGCAGCGTGTCGTCGTTGAGGAGGCGGCGTGCGTCGGCCCAGCGTTTCTCGCTGTCGATGGCGCCCTGTGGGCCGGTCCAGCGGACGGCGCCGCAGGTGAGGCCGTGGGCATGGCGATGCTGTACGGACCAGCGGACGAAGGTGGGATCGGTCATCCAGCGTTCCAGGTCGGCTTGTGTGCAAGCGCCCAGGGTGAGACCTTCACCGGCGAGCCAGGGGCGGTCAGGTTCTCCAGCACGGTGACGGCCTGGGCGACCGGCTCGATGACCACCCAGCTGTCCTCGTCGCCTGTGGGCTGTCGGCCCTTGAAGACTGTGCCCCGAACCTTGCGGCGCTCGATCACGCCGTCCGCGGACGGCGTGATGAAGTGGCAGCCGGGCTTGAGGGACTGAGCTTCGGAAGCGCGCATTCCGGAAAGGTGGGCGGTGACCACGTAGCAGGCGGCCAGCAGTGTGCGGACCTCGTTCAGCAGGGACTTCGAGTGGAACCGAGGCCGCCGGGGGCGGCCTGTCTCCTCGTCGATGCTGATCTCGGTGTCCATGCCGCCTTCCTCCAGACCGAGCTCGGCGGCGGCCTGATGCAGAAGCTCGACGTTCTCTGGACGGTCCACGGAGGCGTAACTGATCCGGGCGAGCTGGGCGACGAGCTTGCGGTTCACCCCACCGTCGCTGTCGGTGCGGTGGTCGGGGGCAGGTTGATGTCCGCAGGTCGGGCGGGCATGCCTCGCCCTTCTCCGCGACGCCGTTCGATGAATGCTTCCAGCCGGGCCCGCGTGGAATTCGTCGGATTGCCAATAGGCTGGCGGATGCGTTCTTGCTCTGACAGGGCGGCGAGAACACTCAAGGAGATGCTCGGCGGCTTCGAGTACTGGGTGCGCGAGGGTTTCGAGTTCGAGACCTGGCAGTGACGCGAGCGGCGCGACGCCGACCCGCTCACCGCACCGGTCGACTCCGACGACTGCGGCTGCTGACCGGTCGGGCCGGACGAATGCCCCCTCCCGGCCGCTCCCGCCGGGACGTTCCACCAGGAGTGCCGAAATCAGGAGGGGAGGGGGCGAGAGGCGGGTCAGAGTTTGGACAGCTCGTCCACGAGATCGTCGAGTCCGAGCGGCCCTTGCGACAGGGCGGCCATGTGCCAGGCCTTGGCGTCGAACGCATCACCGTGTGCCTTGCGGGCGTTCTCCCGGCCGAGCAGCCAGGCGCGTTCGCCCAGCTTGTAGCCGATGGCCTGCCCCGGCATCGAGAGATAGCGCGTGAGTTCGCTCTCCACGAAGTCGGCCGGACGGCCGCTGTGGTTGCCGAAGAACTCCTGGGCCAGCTCAGGGGTCCACCGCTCGCCGGGGTGGAACGGGGAGTCCGCGGGGATCTCCATCTCCGCGTGCATACCGATGTCCACGATCACCCGGCAGGCCCGCATCATCTGCGCGTCCAGATAGCCGAGGCGGCGCTCGGCGTCCGGCAGGAAGCCGAGTTCGTCCATGAGCCGCTCCGCGTACAGCGCCCAGCCCTCGGCATTGGCGCTGACATCGCCGATCGACGCCTGGTAGCGGGAGAGGCTGTCGGCGACATGCGTCCACTGGGCGATCTGCAGGTGGTGGCCCGGCACACCCTCGTGGTACCAGGTGGAGACCAGGTCGTACACCGGGAAGCGGGTCTCGCCCATGGTGGGCAGCCAGGTGCGGCCGGGGCGCGAGAAGTCCTCGGACGGGCCCGTGTAATACGGGGCCGCGGCGCCGCCGGGCGGCGCGATGCGGGACTCCACCTTCCGTACCCGTTCGGCGAGTTCGAAGTGCGTGCCGTCGAGGGCCTCGATCGCCTCGTCCATCAGACTCTGCAGCCAGGCCTGGACCTCATCGACCCCTTCGATGTGCTTGCCGTGCACATCGAGATGGGCGAGCGCCTCCCAGGGACCCGCGCCGGGCAGGACCTTCTCGGCCTCGGTCCTCATCTCGGCGAGCAGCCGGTGGTACTCGGACCAGCCGTAGGCGTACGCCTCGTCGAGGTCCAGGTCGGTGCCGTTGAAGTAGCGCGACCAGCGCGCGTACCGCTCACGGCCCACCGTGTCCGGCGCACCCTCGACCGCGGGGGCGTACACATCGCGCATCCAGTCGCGCAGCGCCGCGACCGACTCAGTGGCACGGCGGGCGCCGTCGTCCAGATCGGTACGCAGAGACGCCGGACCGGCGGCAGCGAATTCCTGGAAGAATCCCGTCCCGCCGTTGCCGGACCACTCGTCGAGCTGGTCGATGAAGGTGGCCGTGGCGCGCGGGCCGCCGAACAGCTTGCGCTCCAGGCCGAGCGCGAGCGACTCGCGGTAGCCCTCCAGTGCGGCGGGAACCGCACGCAGCCTGTCCACGACCGCCGCCCAGTCCTCGTCGGTCTCGGTCGGCGTCACCGTGAACACCTCACGGATGCTGTGCGCCGGGGAGGCGAGGTTGGAGACCGTGCGCAGCCCCTCATCGGCCTCATGGACGGCGAGTTCCGCTGTGAGGCGCTCACGCAGCAGGCGGCCGCAGCGGCGCTCGGCATCGCTGTCCGCGCCGGGCAGCTGTTCGGCGGCATCGAGCTTCGCCAGGGTGGTGCGGGCGAGCTCGGCAAGGGCTTCCTGCCCCGCGGGGGAGAAGTCGGGAAGGCGGCGCGAACTCTCCGCAACACCCAGATAGGTGCCGGCGATCGGGTCGAGTTCGATGAATGCGTCGACGTAGGCGTCGGCGACCTGACGGGGCAGCGCGCTGCTGGGAATGACTGACATGCGGACATCTTCGTACGGCGGGGTCCTCCGCGTCATCATCATTCGGCCTCAGTGGTCTGTTCCGGCCGATCCTGAGGACGGTGGCAGCAGCGGTCCGCACTCCCACTGCTGGAATATCAGCCGGGTCTCGACCCTGGCCACTTCGCGGCGTGAGGTGAATTCGTCCAGCACGAGGCGTTGCAGATCCGCGGTGTCGGTGACCGCGACATGGACCAGGTAGTCGTCGGGCCCGGTCAGATGGAAGAGTGCGCGGGACTCGGGCAGCGTCCTGATGCGTTCGACGAACGGGCCGATGAGCTCTCTGCGGTGCGGACGGACCTGTACGGAGAGCAGCGCCTCCAGGCCGCGGCCCAGCTTCGCCGGGTCCAGACGCAGCTGATGGCCGAGAATGACGCCGGAGCGGCGCAGCCTGGTCACCCGGTCCAGGCAGGTCGACGGTGCGACCCCGACCTCGGCGGCCAGCTCGCGGTAGGTGGTCCGGGCATCGTTCTGCAGCAGTCGCAGAATGTGCAGGTCCACCGGGTCCAGAACGACTGAATCGGCCATCTGCCGAACGTAGCACGGAGCCTTTGGATGAAGGCCCGGTGTTTGTTCAGGGTTATGTCATGGACACCGAATCCTCGATGGCGCCCTCGACGACAACCCGCTCCAGGGCGCTGGCCACCGAAGCCGTGCACGCAGGCCGCGACGATCTCGCGGCCCTGGGCCTGCATGCCCCGCCGATCGATCTGTCCACCACCTACCCCTCGTACGACTCCAGGGGCGAGGCCGAGCGGATCGACACCTTCGCCGCCACCGGAGCCAGGCTCGAAGGACCGCCCGTCTACGCACGGCTGGACAACCCGACGACGGGCCGCTTCGAGACCGCCCTCGCCCGGCTCGAAGGAACGGAGAGTGCCGTGTCGTTCGCCAGCGGAATGGCGGCGCTCACCGCCGTCCTGCTGGTCCGGGCAAGCATGGGACTGCGCCATGTGGTCGCCGTCCGACCGCTCTACGGCTGCAGCGATCACCTTCTCGGCGCCGGTCTGCTGGGCACCGAAGTGACCTGGACCGACCCTGCGGGCATTGCGGAGGCCATCCGTGCGGACACCGGGCTGGTGATGGTGGAGACGCCCGCCAACCCGACGCTAGCCGAGGTCGACATCCGCGCGATCGCGCACTCCTGCGGTTCTGTGCCACTGCTCGTCGACAACACCTTCGCCACGCCCGTACTCCAGCGACCCGTCGAGCACGGCGCACGGATCGTGCTGCACAGCGCCACCAAGTACCTCGGTGGGCACGGCGATGTGATGGGCGGGGTCGTCGCCTGCGACGAGGAGTTCGCGGCCCGCCTGCGGCAGGTGCGCTTCGCCACCGGCGGGGTGCTGCACCCGATGGCCGGGTATCTGCTGCTCCGCGGCCTCGCCACGCTGCCGGTCCGGGTGCGGGCCGCTGCCGCGAGCGCCGCCGAACTGTCCCGCAGGCTGACAGCCGATCCGCGTATCGCCCGGGTCCACTACCCGAAGCTTGGCGGGGCGATGGTCTCGTTCGAGGTGTACGGGGATCCGCACCGGGTGATTTCGGCCGTACGTCTCATCACACCCGCGGTCAGTCTCGGCAGTGTGGACACCCTGATCCAGCATCCGGCCTCCATCAGCCACCGCATTGTGGATGAGGGAGACCGGCACGCGTCCGGCGTCGGGGACCGGCTGCTGCGGATGTCGGTGGGTCTGGAGGATGTCGAGGATCTGTGGGCCGATCTGTGCCAGGCGCTGAGCTCACAGGAGGCGGGCGGCCGTATGGAGATCGGTCCTCACGGCTCCGGTCGTCAGGGTGTCACCGGCCGGCCTGTTCGTACGGCGGCAGCGAGCGAACCGGAGTCGCGTCCAGCCGTGCGGTGATGACCAGCGTGCCCTCCTCGATCTGGTAGTCGAGCGGCAGGGACAGCGAACGCATGGCCGCGACCATCCCGGTGTTGGACGCCTGGGTGACGGCGTAGACGCTCTCGCAGCCTGCCTCGATGGCGAGCGTCACCAGGCGTCCGAGGAGCTCGGAGCCGATTCCGCGGCGCTGCCATTCGTCCTCGACCAGGAGGGCGACCTCGGTCTCGTCGCCGTCCCAGAGGAGGTGGCCGAGGGCGACCAGCCGGCCCGAGGCCGTCTGCACGGCCAGGGTGCGGCCGAAGCGAGGGCTCAGCAGGTGGTCCAGGTAGCGGTCGGCGTCACGGACCGGGCCGTGGTACCGCAGCCGCAGCGTGTGCTCGGAACAGCGGTCGTGCATGGAGCGGGCCGCTTCGATGTCGCTGCGGTCCGCGCGGCGCACGGTGATCTCGTTGCCCTCGGGAAGAGTGAGCACCTGCTCGCTGCGCGGCATACGGGGGCCGAGCCGGGCGTCGAGCTCTACCAGGGCGCGGGCCCTGGCGAACTCGGTCGGGGTGAACGGAAGGTAGGGCCGTTCGATGGTGAGGGCACCGCCGGACGGGTCGCGCAGCCGCATCACCGTCTCCGCCAGTACGCCCTCGACGGGCGCGGCCTCACCGGTTGCGCGGCCGGTGATCGAGACGGCGGGCAGCGAGTGGATGGTGCAGCGGCCGAGCAGCTGACGCAGGGCGAGGGGGAGTTCGGCGGCGTCCAGGGCTGTGCGTGTGGCGAGGCCCAGGATGCGCGTCGGGGCATCCACCAGGTCGTGCGCGTCCGCCCGCTCGATCCAGGTGGAGCCGCCTCCCGCGGCGGAGATCGCCCGACTCAGCTGCTGGGCCTGGAGCGGGGCGGGGGCGCGCAGCAGGAACTCGTCGACCGTGCCCTCTGCCAGCGGGTGCGTCTGCAGGGTGAGGATGTCGACCTGGTGCCGGGCGAGCGCGATGCACAGCGCGGCCAGACTGCCCGGGATGTCCCGAACGGTGGTACGCATCCGCCACAGCACCGTGTCCTCGGGGGACAGGGCCGGGCCGGCGGCGATGGGCGTGGTCACGAGCGCGGTCGCGGCGGCGTCGGTGCGGTGCGACACGCTGTCGCTGTCAAAGATGATGTCGTTGCGGGTCGGTGGCGGGGCGTGGCTGTGGCGACGTGCCCACCAGGTGTGGAACGCGGCTGTGACGGCCAGGGCCACGGCCGAGGCGATCAGGAGATACGGACCGTCCGGCTGGTGTCCGATCAGGTTGGCGATCGCGTCGGCCACCGCGACCGCGGTGAACAGTGCGGCCAGTTCGGTCACGTCCCGCCGCCAGTGGTGGGAGCGGCGGGCAGTCTTGGCGGATGTCACGTCAGTCATGCCTTCACTGTGACTGAGCGGTGTTGCCTGATCACGAACGCTCTGTGACTGATGGGTTAAGTGTGGATCTAGTCCCCTATCATCCGTTTTGGCGGATTAACGTCTTGATCGATTGTGGTTCGCAGTAGTACTGCAGCCTCCTCCGGGCCCGGGCCATGAGGCGGCGGCACGGCAGCTCCCGTCCGGGCCCGGATCCCCGAGCGCCGGGGCCGGACAGGGGCCCGCCGGACGGGACCTGCCTGGCCCGGGCAGAACCCATTCGGCCCGGACAGATTGCCGCGGGTTACGGCAGGATGTCCCGGGCGGTCATGTCAGTACCGAACCTTGCTCCCAGGCCGCCTTCAGGCGCGCTGCTTGACGTACCAGCTGTGAGGATCCGCCGCGCGCGGCAGTTTCGGCGAGCCCGGGTATCGGCTCGGCACCTGTCGCACCACAGTGCTCCACGCACTCGGCGGCCACGGAGAGCAGGTCGCTCAGCCCGCGAGGTCCCTTCTTGTGCGCCAGCAGCCCCGGCAGCACGACGGCCAGCACGGAGAGCACTGTCCGGTATGCCCCGGTGGCGGCCGCGGTGCGAGCGGAATCCGCGAGACGACTGGGCTTCACCAGGCTGTGGTCGAGGAGGATCGCCAGCTCCTTGCCGAGCAACTCCGCGTCCAGCCGCTGCTGGGCCGCGAGTATCAGCAGGGCGTCCACCGCCGACAGCCGGTCCTCCGGATGCCGGGCTCCCATCGCGTACGCCACGGTCAGATGGATGGCCTCGGCGGCCGGCCCGCCGAGTTCGACGAGTGCGGTGAGCGGCTGGGCCGCGCCCCTCAGTTCATCGGTCGCACAAGTTGCGACGCTCGGCAGCAGCCATGCGGCCAGTGTCTCGCCGTCCTCGGGCAGTGTGGCGAGCCAGGACCCCGGGTGGTCGCCCCAGTGGTAGCAGATGCGATGACGCGGGGCATGCGGATGGCCCAGCCAGTGGAAGGAACGAGGGAACTCCCGCTGGATGACCGGGCGTTCCCGGCTGGCCATCAGGACGCGCCGCGTCCAATCGGTCGGCTGCCGCATCTCCCAACCATGGGCCAAGGACTGCTCCTTCTCCAGATCGAACCGGAACACGGGCGCGAGCGGCTCGTCGGACTGCAGCCAGGAGGCCAGCCGGTCACCCTCCGGGGTGCCGAGCAGGGCGGCCGCCGTCGCGGCCTCGTGCTGGCCGTTGCGCCGCACGCGCAGCAGGGCCTGGGCGAAATCCGCGCCTCCGGGCCGGATCCCGAGCTGCTGATACGTACGCAGCCGCTCGACCAGCACAGCAGGGTCGAGCGAGCCGGTGTGCCACGTCGGAAAAGCCAGCAGGAACGGTGCGCTGCCGCTCAGCACGGCGTCGGCGGCCTCCCACAGCCGGGCCTTCATCACCCCCTTGAGCGCGGCATGGACACAGGTCCCGGTGCCGGTCCAGGCGGCGCGTCCGTCCTGCACGGCCTGCACCGGCACCCGTCCGAGCAGTACGGCCACGACGAGCTCGATACCCGCCTCCGAGCGAAGCCGCCGCTCGACCTCCGGCAACGGTTCGTCGTCGAGCCACCACTGACCCGCCAGCGCATCACGCAGCGCGTCGGCCAGCGCCGACCGATCGGTGTGGGCATGGCGGACCAGCCCGTCCAGCGTCCGCTCGAAGGCGGTGACATCCCGCGCTGCGGATCTCGCCAGGACCACCACCTCCTCGACGAGCTCGGGCAGTGTCGCCGGTGTTGGCTCGAGACGTTGCAGGGGTGGATCGGGTGGCAGCAACTCCTCGTACGGCTCCGCCGCCGACCGGTCGTCCAGCAGGTCGCCGAACACCTCGGCCGCAGCCGTGCGGTGCGCCGGTCCCAGCAGCGAGGCGGACAGGGCAAGTTCTTCCCGAACCGGGTCACCGACGGCGGGCAAGTACCGCGCCACGAGTTTGAGGGCCCGCTCCTGGATGTCGATGTCCTCGTGCCCGAAGGCGTCGGCGACAGCGGGCAGCAGCTCGTCCGCAGTCGACGGATCACGGCGCAGTGTCTTGCCGAGCAGCGTGAGCTGCGCCCGGACCAGCTTCTTCTCGGTGCGGAACAGCATCGAACCCGACACATCCGCCAGTGCCCGCACGGGCAGTTCTCCGCGCTCGTCCAGACGGCCGAGCACCTCCTGGGCATGGCCGGCCACGGTGGAGATTCCGTCCGCGGACATTCCCATCCAGTCGGCGGCCCGCTCGGCCTCCTCCTGCTCGGTCAGCGCGAGCCGGCGCAACACGGCCAGGGAGAACCGGAGATCGCCGGGCTTTCCGCCGCGCAGCAGCCGGGTCACACAACTGTTGATGAGCACCGACCGCTCCAACAGGCCCTCGTCCGCGAGGGCGGCCAGCGCCTCGGGCCAGTGGCACGGGTTGTCGGTTTCGTCGATCCAGGTCACCTGTGGCGGCAGTTCCGCCACCTCGAAGAGCCGCGGCACCAGAACGGTCAGATGCGGGTCGGTACGGAGGATGTCGCGCAGCGGTTGCGTCCTCTTTCGGCGCCAGGGTGCGGCCGACACTGTCTCGGCCCAGCCCTGCACGAAGCCGTCAGTGGTGGGTACCGGGCATTGAGCGATCTTCACCAGCCCGGAGATGAGCTCGTATGCGGTCTCCGCCGTCGCGGCCCGCCCCGCCAGCCGATGCGCGACGTCACCGAGCCAGGCGGGGTCACGGTCCGCCAGGACTTCGAGAACCAGCGGGTACGGGGACCGTGTCCAGCCCAGCAGATCCCGGCCGCCGATCCAGGTGGCGCAGCCCGCGGCGCCGGTGTGACAGCCCGCCCCGGCCACCAGCAGCGCCTTCCTGATCTTGTCCTGTTCGCGCCATTGCCAGCTCCGCGCCTCCTTGCGGAGCTCCTTCAACTCCGCCAGCGCCGAACGGCGTTCGGCCTTGTCCAGCCGGGCCAGCAGCGCCGGCACGTCTTGCTTGCGACCTTCCCGTACCGCGGTCAGCAGCTCCTTCATCGCACGCCTCCGACGACCGGTGCACCGCGACGGACCATCCGGACGGCCAGCGCGTGCTTGCACGGGCCCCGCCGCCCGCGGTAGTCCGCCCACCACTGGCACGTACAGCTCAGCATCCCGTCCTTCTCCCTCACCTGGTAGCGGCGCTCTCCCGAGGCCACGGCCGCCACGTCCCCGTCTAGCACGACCGCGCCCGAGCCGGCCAGCTGCCGGGCCGCCACCAGTCGCGGATTGTGCCGCTCGGCCCGGTCGGCGTCGTACGGCAGCTCGCGGTGGAAGTAGGCCGCGTCGGCGAGGTCGTAGCCGACCCGGCCCGCTGTCCCCAGCCGGGTGAGCGCGGCCCGTACCCGCTCCACCGTCAGACCCGACTGCTCCGCGAGGTCGGCGGGTTCGATCCGCGGCTCCCAGGCCAGGAGCACGGAGACCAGCTCGGCGTCGGCCGCGGCACCGTCGGTGGCCAGCGCATCGAGCACCCCGCCCTCGCCGGAGAACCCGCGCGAGGCATCGGGTGACAGCGTCAGGGTGAGCCGCATGCCCGGCAGCACCGCCTCCCAGGCGCTCGCGGTCGCCGCCCCGTCGGCCACCGGCCCGTACACTCGCAGTGATGTCGCATGACGCAACACCCGCTGCAGTGCGGCCAGCCGCTCGGGGCCCGGCAGGCACACCGCCCCCGCCACCGGCCGTGTCGTCGGCCGCAACGTCTTCCCGGCGGGAACCACCCACTGCGCGCCCCGCGAGGCATTTCCCGATGAACGAGGGAGCGAGCGCAGGAACCGCACAGCCTCCGCGGCCGACAGCTCGGCCCGCAGATCGAAACCGGCGGACACCACCTGCGCCTCGGCGAAGCCGCGCAACCACCGGTCGGGCAGGGGCACCTTCTTCTCCACGACGGGACCGTCCACGGTGGTGACGGCCAACTCGTCCGGGCCCACCCGCATGTGCAGCGGATCGTCCCCCGCTATCCGCGAAAGCGCCTCCCGCAGCGGATTGTTCACATCCACATTCGTCGTACCGTGACCCGTCTGCGCACCGTCCAGACCGTCCCGCAGTACATCGAGGCGCGCATACACCCCGCAGCAGCCGGAGAACGACTCGAAGCGCAACCGGTCGCCGTTGCCCGTCACCACCGGGTCGAGCGACGAGGGCAGGGTGCGCTGGTAGTAGCGCGCGGATGCCACGTCCGCCACGGCCAGCAGGCCGCGGGCAGCGATCCTCGGCGATGTGAGAAACCCGGAGAAGAACCGGGGGTGGCGCTCGGCGCCCCGCGGCGTGAGACCACCGGCGGTCTCCAGGCCTAGGAGCTGTCCGGCCTGCGAGGACTCCAGAGCGGACGGGCGTGCGTAGGCCAATGCCTGAACGGATCGGGTCATGCAAGAACCGTAGAACCCACCACTGACAGTCGGCCCCTGACCACTTCCCGGGGCCGACTGCCGGCGTGCCGGTTCACTGCCCGACGCGCCCCGGCTGCAACACCTTGCTGAACAGCACAGAACCGCCCTGCGCCCGCAGCCGCACGGTCAACTCGCCGCTGCCGCCGTCGATGTCGACCTCGCCGAAGAACTGCGGAGACTCCATCGGCGACACGTTCGCGCGGTCGGGCGCCCGCACGAAGACCCGGTCGGGACCGAACGTTGCGTCGAGTGCATTGGCCGGGAACTGACCGGCCGCCAGCGGTCCGGACACGAACTCCCAGAACGGTGCGAAGTCCTTGAACGCTGCGCGCTCGGGCTCGTAGTGCTGCGCCGACGTGTAGTGCACATCGGCCGTCAGCCAGACCGTGCCGGTGATCCGCCGGTGCTTGATGTACCGGAGCAGTTCCGCGATCTGGAGCTCACGGCCGAGCGGGGCTCCGGGATCACCCTGTGCGACCGCTTCGAAGTCCGTCGCACCGTCGGTGACCACCAGTCCCAGCGGCATGTCCGCGGCAATCACCTTCCACACCGCGCGGGACCGCGACAGCTCGTGCTTGAGCCAGCTGAGCTGCTCGGCGCCGAGGATGCCGGTGGTGTCGTCGGGCTGCCGGCCGGGGGAGTTGGCGTTGCGGAAGGACCGCATGTCGAGGACGAACACATCGAGCAGCGGACCGTGCCGCACCACGCGGTGCATCCGGCCCTCGCCCGACGAGGCATGCAGAGTGGACACCGGGAAGTACTCGCGGAATGCCCGCATCGAGCGATCCGCCAGCACATTGACGTTCTTCTCGGTGTAGCGGGAGTCGTCGAGGATCTGCCCGGGATACCAGTTGTTGCGTACCTCGTGGTCGTCCCACTGAACGATCGAAGGCACCTGCGCGTTGAAGTCGCGGAGGTTGCGATCGAGCAGGTTGTAGCGGAAGTTTCCGCGGTACTCGGCAAGGGTCTCGGCGACCTTCCCCTTCTCCGCCGTGGTGACATTGCGCCAGACACGCCCGTCGGGCAGGGGCACGCTCGGCTCGATCACCCCGTCCGCGTAGATGTTGTCGCCGCTGCAGAGAAAGAAGTCCGGGTCGAGGCGGCGCATCTCGTCGTACACCACGTAGCCGCCGATGTCCGGGTTGATGCCCCAGCCCTGGCCCGCGATGTCGCCGGACCACAGGAAGCGCACCCCGTCCCGGCGCCGGGCGGGCGCGGTCCGGAAGGTTCCGTACACCGGTTCGCCGGTGCGGCGGGGGTCTTCGGGGTCGGAGAGCGTCACCCGGTAGTGCACCTGCTCACCCGGTGGCAGCCCGTACAGCGGTGTCGTCCCGGTGAAGTCCGTGTCGGAACCGACCAGCGGACCGTGCCATGTGCGGGCCCGCCGGAAGGACTCCGTCGCCGATGTCTCCACGACCATCCTGGCCGGACGGTCCGACCGGACCCAGACCAGCGCGGACGACGCGGTGACATCGCCCACCTGTACGCCCCATGCCGCGCGCGGCCTGCCGGACAGAGCGAAGGCGGGGGCCGCGGCGCCCACCACGGGGAGCGCGAGCGCCGCCGAAGCGACGAGCGAACCGCGCAGCACACCGCGGCGGTCGAGGGACGGAATACGCGGACGGTACGACATCGAGGCGCCTCCGGGGCAGTGGACAGCGGACGAACGGGTGGCTGGTCGACCGACCCCACCCTTGTGCCCGTCGGCGGCGCGCACACCAACCTCAGATGAACACCCGGCCCCGGCCCTCACCGATGTCCGGTCCGTTCTCGTACCGCTGAGCCGCTGCCAGCAACCGCACGCCCTGCGCGATGTCCTGGGGAGCCAGATGTGCGTAGCCGAGAACCAGGCTCACCGTTCGGTCCGTGGAGGGCGCGGTGCCGAAGTCGCCCAGTGACCGCAGGGCCCCTGGTACATGGGCATGCAGCGCATCGGTGCCGGACGCGCCACACTCTTCTCCGGCCTGATCCCGGTCTCCGCCGCGCTCACCGCACCACTCGTCGGCACCGGTTCGTACGGGATCCCGCAGGCCGGCGGCAGCCTTCTGGTCGGGTTGGGCGTGATGCCCGGCTCGGGCGCCCTGCCTCGGAGTGGCGTGGCGCGGGGCGCCGGCTCAGCGGCTGGTGTCGAGAATGACGCGCGCCACGAGCGCCGGATCATCGTTCATCGGAACATGTCCGCAACCGGGCAGCCGCACCAGCCGGGCACCGGGAATGGTGTGCTTGGCCCTGATTCCCTGGCGACGCAGCAGCAGCCGGTCGCGGCTGCCCCAGGCGACGGTCACGGGCAGCCCCGGCACGTCGTCGGTGAACGTGACACTCCGCCCGACGGCAAGCGTCTGGTGGAAACCGGTCGCCTCGCGCAGGGCGATGGTCTCCGCGACAACGGCACCGGGTGAACGGCGGCCGGGCCGGGCGTAGATGGTGCTGGTCAGCGCCGCACGTCCGGCCGCGCTGCGCGAGAACCGTTCGATCAGCGGCACGGGCATCGACAGCGCGCCCCGACGCATCGCCCGCAGCGTCCCAAAGGCGTAGCGCCGCTCGCTCTCCGTCCAGAAACCGGCGGGCGACAGCGCCGTCACCGACCGCACGAGCTTCTCGCGACCCAGCTCCAGCGCCAGCAGACCGCCCAGCGAATTGCCTGCCACATGCGGCCGGTCCAGGCCGAGCTCCTCGCAGAACGCACCGAGCACCGGGACCACGCTCGCCAGGTCGTACGGAACACCGTCGGGCAGCGCCGAGGAGGCACCGAAACCGGGAAGATCCACGGCTATCACATCCCGTTCCACGGCCAGGACGGGCAGCACCGGATCCCAGGCCTGACGGTGGTGGCCGATGCCGTGGAGCAGGAGCAACGGCTCCCCGGAGCCGGTCCGTTCATACGCCACGGACACGGCCCGAGACCCTTGAGGTGAGTCGACGTTGAACGAGACCGTGGTGGCCATGCTGGTGCTCCCGAGGTGTTCCGGCATGAACGGGCCATGCCTGAAGGTGACTTAGACGTCTCGTCAACAACAATTACCGCTCAGTAGCTTGCAGTTCAAGAGGCCGGGCGGTTCGTGCTGGACACTCTGCGGACTCTCGGCTGGGATGGAGGGGTGAAAGCCGACACCGCGACCGACGTCTTCGAGGACCACCGCCCCGTGCTCACCGGGGTTGCCTACCGCATGCTGGGCAGGATCGCCGACGCCGAGGATGTGGTGCAGGAGGCATGGCTGCGCTGGTCGTCCGCATCACGTGAGCAGGTACGGGAGCCGCGCGCCTTTCTCGTAAGGATCACTACCCGTCTCGCCATCGACCGGCTGCGGCAGGTGCAGTCGCGGCACGAGGCGTACGTCGGACCGTGGCTGCCGGAGCCCCTCGTCACCGATTTCGGGCCGGCCGTGCCCGATACCGCGGAACAGGCAGTTCTCGCCGACTCCGTATCGGTCGCCGTGCTTGTCGTCCTCGAATCGCTGTCGCCGCTGGAGCGGGCCGTCTTCGTCCTGCGCGAGGCGTTCGGCTTCCCGTACGCCGAGATCGCCGCCACGCTGGACCGGACCGAGGCCGCGGTACGGCAGCTCGCGGGACGTGCGCGGCACCATGTCGAGGAGCGCAAACCACGCTACGACGTCGACCCGGCCCAGCGCCGTGACCTCACGGAACGGTTCCTCGCCGCGGCGGCGGGCGGTGACATCGAGGAGCTTCTGGCCCTGCTCGCGCCCGATGTGCGCCTCGTCGGCGACAGCGGCGGAAAGTCCAAGGCGCCGCTGCGGGTCATCGAGAGCGCCGACAAGGTTGGCCGCTTCCTCATCGCCGTGGCCCACAACCAGGCCCAGGATCTCGACATGCGGTTCCTGGAGCTCAACGGTGCGCCGGGCCTGCTGGTGCTCTCGGGCGGAAAGCCCGACTCCGTCTTCCAGGTGGACGTCAGGGACGGGCTCATTCAGTGCGTATATATCGTGCGCAATCCTGACAAGCTGTCCGGCCTGGCCGGAGAGTAGCGGGACCTCCCGCCGCCGGGTGCGCTCCCAACCGTCACGAGCTCCTCCGGTTTGCCCAGGTATCCCTCTGCCGTCCTTGTCCGAAGCCCCACGGCCTGCCCGGTCGTGGGGCCTTGTGCTGCGGGCGGCTCACGGCACCACGAACGTCCTGTGAACGCTCTGCGGCAGAGGACCGTTTCGCTGCGTGACCGAAGGAGGATTGGTCTTGACCAAGGGTGTGTCGCGTCCTATGGTCTCAACGTTAAGACAGGAACCTTTAATAAATAACGTCGCGGAAAAGCCGCTGGGCGATTGCGGAGGACAGGGTGGGGACCACGCAGCTGGAAACGGTGCAGGAGCCGAAGTACTGGCACCTCAAGACCGTGCTCAGTGAGGCACTCGACTCGGACTTTGCGGTGGGCGAGATCCTGCCCAACGAGCGCGAGCTCGCCGCCCGGTTCGGAGTCGCCCGAGCCACGCTCCGGCAGGCTCTGGAACAGCTCGAACTCGAAGGCAGGCTGCAGCGCCGCCGTGGCGTCGGAACCACCGTCGCCCCGCCGCGCGTCGGGGTCGCCGTCTCCACGGCACAGCGGGACTGGTCCGACGGCGGTGCCGGCGAGGCGTGGCAGCCCGTGGACTGCACGACGGCGGTCGCACCGGCATCTGTGGTGGCCATGCTCGACGTGGACGGCGACGAGCCGGTGCACATCGTGCGCCGGATCAGGGTCACCCACGGTCAGACGGTCGCGGCGGAACTGCTGTACGTCCCGTCGTCGTCCGTGCCCGAACTCTCCGCGATCGACGCCCCTTCCGGCCCCGCCCGGGCCCGCAGCGTCCTGCGCGAACTGCACCGCCTCGGCCTCGACGGCCAGGACCGTTCGGTGGAGCTCGGTTCGGCGCGCGTGGACGACGCCAAGGAGCTCGACCGGCTTCCCGGCGCCCCTGTTCTCGTCGTCACCACCCGCTATCTCGTGGCGGGCGGCATCGCGGCGCTTTCCGTCGCCACCTACCGGGCCGACACCTGCCGGCTCACCTTCGGTGACTCGGGCGACCTGGAGATCAGCCATCACGGCCAGGAGCGCCAGGCCTCCTGAGCACGACCGGCTCCGCCGGTCTCCCATGTCTGCGTACGGCCCGCCGCACTCAGCGGCGGGCTGTCACCGTTCCCTCCACCGCGAAGAGCTGCTCCTCGACATGGTCGAGAGCCAACCGCAGAGCGCCCGTGGCCACCGCCGCCTCGCCGAGCAGCGACAGCGTGACCCGCGGCGGCCGAAGGCAGTAGCGGGCCAGCTCACGGCGGAGCGGATCCAGCACACCGTCCAGCCCCGCGGCCCAGCCGCCGATCACCACAAGCTCAGGGTCCAGCGCCAGCACCAGCGCCGCGACATCATGCACCAGGCGCTGAATGAACCGCTCGACCGCCGCCTGCGCCCGGACATCGCCATGCCGTGCCTTTGCGAACACGGCGGCGACCGCAGGCTCGTCCAACGGGTCCAATGGCGTGTCCGTCGTCGACAGAAGCTTCTCCGGCGTCGCCTCGCGGCCGAGGAGATGCAGGGCGCCGATCTCACCCGCCGCACCGCCGAAACCGCGGTGCAGCCGCCCGCCGATCAGCGAACCGGCGCCCGGACTCAGCCCTGCCAGAACGAACACGATGTCGTCGGACTCGGTGGCTGCACCCTTCCAGTGCTCCGCGACCGCCGCGGCATTGGCATCGTTCTCCACGAGGACGGGGCAGCGGAAGGAGCGCCTCAGCCGCTCACCCAGCGCCAGACCAGTCCAGTCCGGCAGTGCGGTGCCCAGCCGTACGGTCCCGTCGGCCTCAACGATGCCCGGGCTGCCGACCCCGACCGCACGCAGACTGCTCCGGGCCACGCCCGTCCGCCGCAGGACATCGGCGACCACGACCCTGACCTTGTCGAGCCGGTCGTCGGCGCAGGCCGTTTCCGACACCTCGCGTGAGCCCGCCCCGATGATCCGGCCGTCCAGCCCCGACAACAGTGCGGAGATCCGATGCGGGCCGATCTCGATACCGAGCAGATGCCCGGCCTCGGCGCGGAACCGGAACCGGCGGGCCGGCCGCCCCTGACGTCGGGCCTCACCCCTGTCGGGCAACGACTCCACGACCAGTCCGGCCTCGAAGAGCCCCTCCATGACGCCCTCGACCGTCGGCCGGGACAGACCTGTGATCCGGGTCAGGTCCGTGAGGGTGGGGGAGCCGGCGCCCCGGAGGGCATGCAGCACCACCGCGGAATTGATCCGTCGCAGCAGTGACGGATCCCCACCGGTCAGCCGGCCCACGGTGTGTCCTCCCAGCTCGTGGCATGTCAGGCGGATGGTACTCGCTGCCCGGGTGCAGGGCGATTGCGGGCCGGAACGGGTATCCGGAGCCGGCGGCCCTCAGCTCGGAGCGACGAACCCGGACTCGTACGCTGCGATCACCGCTTGGGTACGGTCCCTCGCACCCAACTTGGCCAGTACGGCGCTGACATGGGTCTTCACCGTCTCGGCACCGACCACGAGCCTGGCGGCGATCTCCGCGTTCGACAGGCCACGGGCCATCAGCCGGAGGACCGCAGCCTCACGCTCGGTCAGCGATGCCCGGTGCATGGCCGCCCGCGCCTCGCTCGTGCCGTATTCGGCGGCCAGTTGCCGGACCGCCGCCGGGAACAGCAACGACTCGCCCTCTGCGACCAGGCGCACCGCATGCACGATCTCGGCGGGCCGGGCACGCTTGAGGAGAAAACCGTCCGCGCCGGCGCGCAGCGCCTCGTACACGTACTCGTCGTTCTCGAATGTGGTGACCACCAGGATCTTCGGTGGTTCCGGCACGGTCCGCAGCACCACCCGCGTCGCCTCGATGCCATCCATCAGCGGCATTCTGACGTCCATGGCCACCACATCGGGACGCAGCTGATGCAGCAACGGGATCACTGCGGCGCCGTCACCCGCCTCGCCCACCACCTCGATATCGGGCTGAGCCTCAAGAACCGCACGCAGCCCCGCGCGGACGAGGGGTTCGTCATCGACCAGAAGAACGGTAACCGGCATCAGGTCAGCCTAGGCCGTTCAACGGAAGACTTGCGTGCACCCTCCATTCGCCGTCGTACAGACCTGTCTTGGCCTTTCCGCCGAGTAGCGCGGCCCGCTCGCGGATGCCCCGCAGCCCGCTCGCACCGCCCGGCGTACCCATCGAATCAGTGAACGGAATGGTCATCTCCATCTTCAGCCGGCCGTTCGTGACGCTGATCCGCACCCGGACGGGCACAGCGACGACCAAGGGCACCCACGGAGTGTCCGGGGAGATGTACAGCCACACGCTGTAGACCGCACCCGGGATGAGGAGATGCAGCCACCGGGTGTAGGTGACAGGTGCGGCGAGCGGGCGGAGAAGGCGGAACAGGCTGCCATCGTGTCAGCCCGCACGAGCCCGGCGGTTTCCTCCGTCTGCTTGCTCGGGCGGTAGAAAGCCAGGTCCTTCCAGTTCCGGATCCTGGGCATCAGGTCGAAGCCCAGCAGCCCGGGCGTGCCGCGTGTCAGACGTGGCCACCGCACCACCCGGAGGCTTCAACTCGTTCCGGGAGTCCTGCGGTGGCCACCAGCGACGCTGAAGGGAAGCTCAGAGGCTGTGCAGTTGGTTACAGCCCGATCGGGTTGAGGTAGGTGGCCGGGCGGGTGGCGCCGTCCTGCTTGAGGATCTGGCCGCCAAACGGCCACTTCAGGGTGAAGTACTCCGTCTCGTTCGGCGGGGTGACCAGGAACTTCGCCGGAACGAACTTCTCCTTCTGCGGCATGGACTTGGCCACCGGGAGCAGGTTGATGCTGAAGTCCACCGTGTCCCCCTGCTTCAGGATCACCTTTTCGGGCTTCTCGGAGGAGCGCGCCAGCGACCAGGTGCCGTCGGTCTTCTGAGCGCCGATCATGTCGACACCGGCGAAGCCGGACAGGGTGCAGGTGCGCTTGCTCTGGTTGGTGAACCAGATCTACGCCTGGGTCTGCTTCTTGGTCTGCTCCATCTCCGGCTTCGCGTCATCCCCCATGGCGAAGCCGGCCTTCAGGCTGCTCGGGCTGGATGGTAGCGGCGATGTCGCGCATGGGACCGATACGGGGGCGCTCGATCTCGCTGGCGACGATGCTGCTTTCCCGTGCCTCGCCCTCGCCGAGGTGCTCGTCCTCCAGGCCGGTGAGGTCGGTCGAGTCACCGCGGCTGGCAGGTGACCAGCCGAAGCGGCGCCGGACGGCGACGCCTTGAGGGTTGCGGGCGCTTGCCTGGTAGAAGGCGCGCGTTACTGGCGCGCGCCAGTCGACCACCAGCGGTGGGGCGGACGGATCGTGTGCGATGCGCACACGCCCAATGTGGTACTCCTGCCCGGCGTGGTCGCCGGCGACCTGGGGGTCCCGGGCGAAGTCGATCGCCCATGCCAGGAAGCGTACGCAGCTACCAGCCCGGCGCTGTCTTCCTCCTCGGCTTCCTCCTGCTCACCTTCCGGAAAGGGTGTACGCCGAGATCGCGTTCGGGATGGCGCGGGCACAGGGCAACATCTCCTGCTCGTCGCACCGGTTCGAGGCGATCTCGCCGCCCTTGCCGTAGGCGATCACGGGGTTGGCGCCGTTGGCGGACTCCATGACGTTCAGGCCAACCTCCAGGAAGGCCGCCACGCGCTCGCCCGGAAGATCTCCCACAGCCGGGCCGGACAGCTCTACCAGCGCTACCAGGACGGCATGGAGGGCCAGATCGGCGCCCTCGGGCTGGTCCTCAACGCCCTGGTGCTCTTCAATACGAGGTACATGGATGCCGCCGTCACTCAGCTGCGCGAGGACGGGTTCGACGTCCGCGACGAGGACGTGGCCCGCCTCTCCCCGTTCGTACGGCACCACGTCAACATGCTCGGCCGGTACTCGTTCCAGCTGCCCGACCTGCCTGGCGGCCTGCGCCCGCTGCGGGCCCCCGAGACCACTGATGATGCGTAGGAAGGTGCATCAGCATCCTCGGTGGCGGAATTGGTCGTGCGGCTTGGGCCTCGGGGCAAACCGGGCGCGGGGACAGTGGTGGACTTGGCTCAGCTGCCGGGTCCCGGGCTCGGGCCGCCCGCGGCGGTGTTATCGGTGCCGGTCTCGGTCGGCGGTGCTTCGACGGGGAAGAGGATCGGGCTGATCAGGTACTGCGTGCGGTCGGGTGATGGCTCGTTGGCCAGGTGGGGGGCGATCGCCTCCCGCATCCCGTCGATCATCCCATGCAGTTCCCCAGGGCTGAGCCAGACGGCATGCTGCCGGTAGCCGACAAGGTCGGCTACCGGGCCGGCCGTGTCGCGGTCGAGATACGCGGTGAATTCGGCAGCCAGGACCGCCAGAGCGGTGGCGAATGCGCTGCGATGGTCCTCGAGCGAGAGTGAATTGACCGTCTCCGTATCGATCCCCACGCGGTCGCGGCGCAGCCGGTAGCGGCGCTCGACCGCGCCGCGCACGCGCCGCTCCAGGGCGACTTCCAGGACCCCGCCGGCTGCGAGCAGGTCGACGTGCCGGTAGACCGTGGCCTTCGAGACGTCCCGAATGCGGTCGCACAGCTCGGCGGTGGTCAGCTCCCTGCCGCCGCACATCGCATGAACCACTCGCAACCGCACCGGGTGGGCCAAGAGTTCGAAAGCATCCATCCCGCAATGATCGCACGCCATGCTACCGTTCGCATTCATCGAGAAAGGTTGTGATGGGATGCCTGACGGCGCCGCGACAGAGTCCATGACCGGCTCAGAACTCGCTTGGATGCCACCGCCCTATGCCGAGCCCGGCCGCTTCAGCGAGCACGAGGTCACCGTCGGCACCGGCCCACTCGCCGTGTCAGGCACGGTGAGCGTCCCCCGGGGGCAAACGCCCGGCCCCGGCGTGGTGCTGCTCGCCGGTGGTGGGTCGTTCGACCGCGACGAGACCAGCGGGCCGAACAAACCGCTCAAGGACCTGGCCTGGGGGCTCGCCAGCCGCGGGACGACAGTGCTGCGCTTCGACAAGGCGACCTACGCCCACCGCGATGTGGCCGCAGCATCGGACCTGACGATGACGCAGGAATACGTGCCGCATGCCGTCGACGCGGTCGGCCTGCTCCGTCGCCACCGATCTGTGGCCCCCGAGCGGGTCTTCGTCCTCGGCCACAGCATGGGCGGCAAGGTCGCCCCTGCCGTCGCCGCCGCCGCACCCACGGTGGCGGGTCTGGTGATCATGGCCGGTGACACGCAGCCGATGCACCACGCCGCTGTCCGCGTCGTCAGCTACCTCGCCGCCGTGCTTCCCGACCAGGTCCCACCCGCGGCCATAGAGACCTTCCAGCGGCAGGCCGCCCTGGTCGACAGTGCGGAGCTCACGCCCTCGACCCCCGCAGCGGATCTGCCGTTCGGCCTGTCCGCGCCGTACTGGCTCGAACTGCGTGACTACGACCCGGTCGCAATCGCGGCCGGACTCGGCAAGCCGATGCTCATCCTCCAAGGAGGACGCGACTACCAGGTCACCGTCGCCAACGACCTCGTGCGATGGCGGACGGGCCTGGCCGGCCGCCCGGAAGCCGATATCCGTGTCTACGAAGCCGACAACCACCTGTTCTTCCCCGGCGCAGGACCATCCACCCCCGCCGAATACGGAACCCCGCAGCATGTCGACCCCGCCGTCATCGCCGACATCGCCCATTGGCTGAGCCACGGCCAGGGATGAGCGTTCGCGCCGCCTGTGAGCCAGCGGTCGGCAGCCTCCTGGCGGGGCACCAGCACACTGCCGACCCCACGCACCGAGGGATGTGCCCCGCTCGCCCTCGCGACAGCGCCGACAGGCCGGGCGCCGCCGAACTCAACGCCTGCTGTCGCTCGGCGCGAGCAAACTCGTGACCTCGGCGATCGCCTCCGCCGAGGGGTGGAAGAACTTCCGCACGTTCTCCGCCTTCTTGTGCCGGGACTTCGCCATCAAGCGGCTCGCCCGAGAGGGCTGCACAGTCCTGGTCTCCAGCCATCTGATGAAACGAGACATCATCGTTCGCCGACCACCTGGTGGTGCTCGGCAGGGGCCGGCTCCTCGCCGACCTGGCGATGCAGAATTTCCTTGGCTCCCGCGGCCGGCCCCGGGTGCGGGTGCGCACGACCGAATCCACTCGGCTGCGTGATGTCCTGATCCGTAAGGGATATGAGTCTGCGCAGGGTGATGACGGTCGTTGGACCGTCGAGGGCGCGAAGGCCGGGAAGATCGGTGCGATGGCCGCCACTGATGGCATTCCCGTCCTTGAACTCGTCGATGAACAGGCCACGTTGGAGCAGGCCTGCCTCGACCTCACCTCCGACGCCATGGAATTCGCGGCCGCGGCGACCTCACGCGATCCGGCGATGGGACGCATAGCCCGCTGCCACGTCCTCAAAGATGGAGCAAGACGGCTGAAAGCCCCTCAAAGCCCCTGATGCGGAGCAGCTTGTCAGTGCTGGGCGGTTTACTAGCGGCATGACCACCGCACATCATCTCCGCCTCATCGACGGGATGCGCACCCGGGATTTTCCCGCGGAGCGCATCCGGTCAGGCTCGGGAGTCAGCGGGCCCGGCTATCACACAGCGTCCTTGCACGCGGACATCGATCACTGGGACGACGACGAGGCAGGGCGACTGGACCACCGGGCCCAGTGCCTCGCAGAGCATGACGCGCTGCTGACGCTGTTCACCGGTCGCTGGGGCGAGCCGCAGATGATCAGTCTGTGGAGTGCGCAGGAGCGGATGATGGCCGGTGAGGAGATTCCGGAGGCGTGGGCCGAGACGGTTGCGGGCTGCGAGTACCTCCAGCTCTGGCGGATCGAGGGCCGATGGGTTGCCATGGGGCTCTACCTGGAGGAGGAAGGCCCCGGTTGCGAGCTGAGCGTTGTAGTGACGGAGATTGATCCGCCGTGAGTGAGCAGATTGCTGCCCGCTGAGACGGAACGCGACAGCCGTCCGCTGTGTCCGGTCCGGGTACCCGCCTCCTGCGGACGGGCCCTGTCAGCGACCCTCCGCGACGGCCCCGCCACCGCTCGCCGTGATGGGCCGGCCACCAGCCTCCTGCCACGGACACAACTGCCAACCGCAACCACGACACGGCCATCGGCGTCGAGCCGCCGTACAGGCGCCGGGGAGTCAGGCTCCTTCGGTGGTGCTGATGCCGTCACATTCGACAGAGGTGCGGAGGCGTCCGTACTCCTCCGCCATCGTGTGAGCGGTCCAATGGGCGTTGAGGCCGCTGGGGTTGGGCAGGGCCCAGACGCGGGCGCCGCCGATCGTGTGGTCCTGCGGACCGATCCGGGCGGTTCGTTTACCGAAGGCGGTGCGGTACGCAGTGACCCCCACGACTGCCAGCCACCGCGGTCGCAGCTGCTCGACCTTGGCTGCCAGGATCTGTCCGCCCTCGCGGAACTCCTCGGTGGACAGCTCGTCCGCCCGTGCCGTGGCCCGGGCGACCACATTGGTGATGCCCAGGCCGTATCGCAGCAGTTGGGTCTGTTCTGCCGGCTTCAGCTGCCGGGGGGTGAAGCCGGACCGGTGGAGTACCGGCCAGAAGCGGTTGCCGGGGTGGGCGAAGTGGTGGCCCGTTGCCCCTGTCATCAGGCTCGGGTTGATCCCGCAGAACAGCACACGCAGGCCGCCCGCGACCACATCGGGAACGGTGCTGTCGCGGGCGGCCTGGAGCTCTTCGGGTGTCATCCGGCTGCGGTGGCGGCCGTCAGAGGATGGAGCCCGGCGTGTATGCGGCGGCCTCGGGGTGCTGCTTGCTGATCTCCTCGATGCGCGAGATCAGCGCGGTGACCTGGTCGCCCGCCGCTCCCGTGAAGGAGAGCTTGTCGGCCATCAGCGCGTCCAGCTGTGCGCGGTCCAGCGGGATGCGCTCGTCGGCGGCCAGCTTGTCGAGCAGCTCGTTGCGCTCGGCGCCCTGCTCACGCATGGCCAGGGCCGAGGCGACCGCGTTCTCCTTGATCGCCTCGTGGGCGACCTCACGGCCGACACCGGCACGCACCGCACCCATCAGGACCTTGGTCGTGGCGAGGAACGGGAGGTAGCGGTCCAGCTCGCGGGCGACGACGGCCGGGAACGCCCCGAACTCGTCGAGCACCGTCAGGAAGGTCTCCAGGAGACCGTCGAATGCGAAGAACGCGTCGGGGAGCGCCACGCGGCGGACCACGGAGCAGGACACATCGCCCTCGTTCCACTGGTCGCCGGCCAGCTCGCCGGTCATCGACGCGTAGCCGCGCAGGATGACCATCAGGCCGTTGACGCGCTCGCAGGAGCGGGTGTTCATCTTGTGCGGCATCGCGGAGGAGCCGACCTGACCCGGCTTGAAGCCCTCGGTCACCAGCTCGTGCCCGGCCATCAGACGGATCGTCTTCGCGACCGACGAGGGCGCCGCAGCCAGCTGCACCAGTGCCGTCACCACGTCGTAGTCGAGCGAGCGCGGGTAGACCTGGCCGACCGATGTGAAGGCCTGAGCGAAACCGAGGTGCCCGGCGATGCGCTGCTCCAGCTCGGCGAGCTTTCCGGCGTCGCCGCCCAGCAGGTCGAGCATGTCCTGGGCCGTGCCCACGGGGCCCTTGATGCCCCGCAGCGGGTAGCGGCCCAGCAGGTCCTCGAGCCGCCCGTAGGCCACCAGCAGCTCGTCCGCCGCAGTCGCGAAGCGCTTGCCGAGCGTGGTCGCCTGCGCGGCGACATTGTGCGAACGGCCGGCCATGACCAGCTCGCGGTACTCGCCCGCCAGCTTGCCGAGCCGGGCCAGGACCGCCACCGTGCGGTCGCGCATCAGCTCCAGGGAGAGCCGGATCTGAAGCTGTTCGACGTTCTCGGTGAGGTCACGGGAGGTCATGCCCTTGTGGACCTGCTCATGGCCGGCGAGGGCGTTGAACTCCTCGATGCGGGCCTTGACGTCGTGACGGGTGACCTTCTCGCGCTCGGCGATCGAGGCCAGGTCGACCTGGTCGACGACACGTTCGTAATCGGTGAGGGCGGCGTCCGGCACCTCGATCCCGAGGTCCTTCTGAGCGCGCAGCACCGCCAGCCACAGCTGGCGTTCCAGCTTCACCTTCTGCTCGGGGGACCAGAGGACGGCCAGCTCCGTGGAGGCGTAGCGGCCGGCCAGGACATTGGGGATGCGAGGCTTCGCAGACACAGCAGTCACGTGTCCAGAGTTTACCTGTCGTCCTCAGTGGTTCGTGAGTGTCCACAAAGTCCATAAGGTCCAGGTCTGAGGCTCCTGGGTCACCGTCTCACACGCAGCGTGTGAGACACGCGTGAGACGAAACGGCCCCGGGCCGGTGATTCCAGTACCGCCGGGGCCCTGAGAGGAAACCCTTCTGATCAATGGAGCCGAACCCATGCAAGACCGTAGCCTGAGCGCCGGGCTGGGCGGCCTCCTTGCGGCTGTCCTCGAAGAACTCGCCATGCCCGCGCCGGCCACAAGAAGACATTCGTCCACATCCCGACCGCGTCGTGCATGCCCGGGTCGCCCTGGAGGGGGTCCAGCAGGGCGACGACTTTGGTTGGTCTGCGGACTACCTGCGGGCCCGTCGTGCCGAGCACCCCTCCTTTGGGTACTGCCGCTGGGGTGCTGCGGGGAAGGAGGCAGGCAGGCCGATGAGCGCGCCGCGCACCGTCATGGTGCCGTCCCTCGACCACGGCCCGGTCACCCCGCCTGCCCGGCTTGGTGCACCGGCCACACCGAGCACCCGGTCGAGTGCCGGGTCGTCCTCGCCCACGCCGGCGCCGAGGGCGTCATGACCCACGGCGGCGAGCGGCTCCGCTTCGCGGAGCTGGTGCAGTACCCGTACGACTGGTGCGCCCGCCGGCGCGTGGGTGTCCACGTCGAACTGTTCGGGTTCGCCCGGACACTGGCGTCGGCCGAGCTGTACGCGCCGGCCGCGGCGCTCGTCGACCACGCCGCGCAGCTGCGGGCCCTCGCTCGCCATCTCAGCACCCGAACTCGTAGAGGCCGTAGGGCTGCCCGGCACGCTCCCTGCTCACCGTGGTGATGAATGAGCGGTAGGAAGCAGGGAAAACGAAGCGGTGCCGCCGCTCGAAGCGGGCCACGGCGGCCTCCGGGACCGGTGGAGCCAGCACCCACCGGTGCCTGCGCGCACTGAAGTTCCGGCACTCGGGGTCACCCTGGGCCATCACCCGGATCCGCTCACGCACCTCGTCGGCATCTGACACGGCCTGCACGCTACCGGTGGTGGTGTCAGGGGGGCCACGATGAGTGTCTCGGTCCTGTCAAGTGATGTGGCGCAGCAGTGCGGCGACTGCCGGTGGTGCCTCGCCGGGCGGGCGTACCACCATGATCTTCCAGTGCGGCGCGTGCCGGTGGAACCGGTACTGGGGGAGATCGGGGAAGCGGTCGGCGATCGACTTGGGCATGATGCAGACTCCCAGGTCGTTGCGGACCAGTTCGGCTGCCGCGACGATGTCGTTCACTTCGAAGGTTGTGCTGCGGTCGACGCCGGCGGCGCGGAAGGCCCGATCGACCGCGTAGCGGATGGCCCAGCCCGGTGAGAAGTCCACCAGGGGCGACCGGGCGGCCTCGGCGAGTTCGACTTCACCGTTCGGCGTCGTACCGAGAAGCCGCCGGGACGACGCCAGCAGCACCATCTCCTCGCGCGACAGCAGCCGCGTCGTCAGCCCGCGCTGCTGCTGCCGGTCGAACGCGACCACGGCCAGGTCCACCGTGCCCTCGCGCAGCGCCTGGCGGATGTCGGCGACCGCCGCCTGCCGCAGCTGGACCACTACGCCTGGATGCTCCGCCCGCAGCGCGGCCAGGGCGTGGTGGAGCCCGGCCCAGACCCCCTGCATCGTCCCGACGGTGATGCGTCCGCGCAGCTGCCCCTGCACCGCATCGACCGCCTCCCGTGCCAGTTCGGCGGCTCGGAGGGTCGCACGCGCGGCGGGGAGGAATGCTTCACCTGCGGGGGTCAGCGAAACACGGTGCGTGGTGCGGTCGAACAGGGGGGTGCCGAATTCGCGTTCGAGGGCCCGCACCGTGCTGGACACCGCGGACTGGACCACGTGCAGGCGTCTTGCCGCCGCCGTGAAACCGCCCGTCTCCGCCACAGAGACGACGACCTCCATCTGACGCAGATCCATCATCCGCTCCCGGTCAAGCAGCGCTCCGTCTGATGCAGAGTCCGCGATCTTCGATCCTCACTGCATCGTAGGTGGACGGGGGTGCCATACGGGCGTCGGCCCGTGTCCGGAAGGACACGGGCTGAGGCTCCGTCAGGCACGCACCAGCGGTGTGTCGACCAGATGCTCGGCCAGGAACCACGCCTGCAGTTCGCCGGTCCTGATCACCTGGGAGACAAGCAGGTCGTTGGTGCCGTCGTCCCCCAGCTCGGCGGTCCGGGCGGCGGCGTCGTGGGCCTCGACGAGGATTGTCTCGTGGGCCTCCAGCAGTCGTGACAGCATCGCCGGCACTTCCTCCACCCCGTCCGGAGGCCGCGGAATCGAGGTGATCTCGGCGACGTGCCGAGGATCCCCTACCGCGACGCCGCCCAGGGACTGGACGCGTTCGGCGATGGTGTCGACGAGTTCGAGCTGCTCTCCCGCGTGCTTGTCCAGGACCAGGTGCAGTTGGTAGAAGGTCGCGCCGCGCATCAGCCAGTGATGCTTCTTGTAGAGGCCGTAGAGGATCTGGGTGTCCGCCAGGACCCTGTTCAGGCGCTGGCAGGAGTACATCCGCGCCTCGTAGGACAGACCGATCGGGAACTGCTTGACGGTGCCGAATTCCTGGATCACCCCGCCCTTCTGGTGCAGCCAGGGCTGGCTGCTGCTCAAGGGCTTGGAACTGCTGGTCATGGACCGCCTCCTGCGATGCCGTGCTGTGCTTGCCCGGGCGACGCTAGGTGCCCCGACGCAGGGCGCATTGACCGACAGCGCATGTGGTGATGCCTGTCGGCGCACTGTGCCCGTTGCATGTGCGAGGCGTTCGCTCTCGGACAAGCCCCCGTGCGCTGGCAGGCATGGGTGGTGGTCCTGCCGCTCTAGCCTCGGCGGGACAACCCACGCCCGGCGAGCCGGGGAGCGAGGAGAGGCATGAGTACGAACGAGCAGGTGGATGTGGTGGTCCTCGGGCTGGGGCCGGGCGGCGAGTACGTCGCGGGCACGCTGGCCGAGGCCGGACTTGACGTGGTGGGGGTCGAGGCGGAACTCGTCGGAGGCGAGTGTCCGTACTGGGCGTGCGTGCCCAGCAAGATGATGATCCGGGCCGGGAATCTGCTTGCCGAGGCGGGCCGGATCCCCGCCCTCGCCGGTGAGGCGGTCGTGACTCCGGACTGGGGCCGGGTCGCCGGGCGCATTCGCGGCGAGGCGACCGACGACTGGAACGACCGGGTGGCCGTCGACCGGCTGGCGGCCAAGGGCGGCCGACTCGTCCGCGGGACAGGCCGACTCGCAGGGCCACGCCGGGTGGTGGTCGGCGACCGCACCTTCGAAGCCCGGCGCGGTGTAGTGCTGGCCACCGGCACGCGGCCCCGGATCCCCCCGGTGCCGGGCCTCGAGGGAACGCCGTACTGGACCAACAGGGATGCCATGGCGGCCAAGGAGCTGCCGGAGTCGATGGTCGTGCTCGGCGGGGGCGCCATCGGTGTCGAACTCGCCCAGGTCTTCGCCCGCTTCAAGTGCGCGGTCACGGTGATCGAGGGGCAGGACCGGCTGCTGTCACAGGAGGAGCCGGAGGCGGGGGAGCTGGCGGCGGAGGCTCTGCGGGCGGACGGTGTCACCGTACTGACGGGTGCCCGGGCGCGGCAGATCGGCCATGACGGCACCGCGTTCACCGTACGGTTGGAAGCGGGCGGGCAGCCGCTGCGCGCCGAGAGGCTACTGGTCGCCGCCGGGCGACACGCCGATCTGGCCCCACTGGCGGTCGACTCGGTGGGACTCGATCCGGCAGCAGGAGTCGTACGCACGGATGGGCAGATGCGGGCAGGGGACGGGCTGTGGGCGATTGGCGACATCACCGGCCGGGGCGCCTTCACCCACGTCTCGATGTACCAGGCGGAGATCGCCGTTCGGGACATACTCGGACAGCCTGGCCCCGACGCGGACTACCGGGCGCTGCCCCGCGTCACCTTCACCGATCCGGAGATCGGTGCGGTGGGGATGACGGAGCGTCAGGCGCGGGAGCAGGGACTGCGGGTGCGTACCAGCGTGCTGCCCATTTCCTCCTCCACACGAGGGTGGATTCACGGGCCGGGCAATGAGGGGTTCATCAAGCTCGTCGAGGACACCGACCGGGGCGTACTGGTCGGCGCGACGTCGGCGGGGCCGGCGGGCGGCGAGGTGCTCTACGGGCTGAACGTGGCCGTCCACGCCGAAATACCCGTCGACCGGCTCCAGCACATGATCTACACGTATCCCACCTTCCACCGGACGGTCGAGGCCGCGCTCGGAGCCCTCCGCTGAGCCGCCCCCCGATCGCCCACGCGGCCCCGGCGCCCAGGCGATGGCGGAGCATGCTGGGCCGCGACCCCGGCGAGCCGCACAGGGCCGCCACCTCGCTGGAGCTTCTCTTCGACCTGTGTTTCGTGATCGCGGTGGCGCAGGTGTCCGGGAGTCTGCACGAGGCGCTGACCGACGGGGAGTACGCCACCGGTGTCCTGCGCTTCGCGCTGGTCTTCTTCACCATCTGGTGGGCGTGGATGAACTTCACCTGGTTCGCATCCGCCTACGACCCGGACGACGTCCTGTACCGGCTGACGGTGTTGGTCCAGATCACGGGGGCGCTCGTGCTCGCAGCCGGCGTTCCCCGCGCGTTCGAGGAGGGTGATCTGCGGGTCATCACCGTCGGATACGTCGTGCTGCGCACGGCGCTGGCTGCCCTGTGGCTGCGTGCCGCATGGTCCGACCCCGCTCGGCGGCCGGCCACCCTGCGCTTCGCCGTTGGGGTGACGGTGTGCCAGGTCGGGTGGGTCGGGCTGCTCGGTCTCCCGGCATCGGCGCGGCTGCCGGGCATCGTGGTGCTGATCATCGCCGAGGTCTCCGTCCCGGTGTGGGCGCAGTCCGCCGGGATGACCCCATGGCATCCGCGCCACATTGCCGAGCGCTACGAACTCTTCACCCTCATCGTCCTCGGAGAGTCCGTCGCGGCGGCCACCGTCGCCGTCCGGGGCGCCTTCGACCGGCACCACGGCATCGGCTCGCTGTACGCGGTGGCTGCCGGCGGCCTGTTCATGGTCTACGCCATGTGGTGGCTGTACTTCGCCAGATCCGCGCACACCCTGCTCGCCACGACGCACCGGGCCCACCACAGGAGGTTCACCTGGGCCTACGGCCACTATCTGATCTTTGCTTCGGCGACCGCCGAGGGAGCCGGTCTGGCCGCGTACGCCGATCACGTCACGCGTCGCACGGACGCTTCGCCGTTGGCCGCGGGCGCGGCGGTCACCGTCCCCGCGGCCGTCTTCCTGATCACCGTCTGGGCCGTACATCTCCGGCCCCACCAAAGAACCGTGGCCGAGTGGATTCCGTATCCCGTCGCCGCGGCCGGCGTCCTGCTGGCCGCCTTCTTCCCGGCACCTGCCCTCGCCGCCGGTGCGCTGCTGGCGGCCCTGGTCGTGGTGGTCACGGTGGAGCGCCGGTGAAGAAGCCTGCGGCGAGATCGCACCCTGTGCCGGGACCGAAGGGCCGCGCGGCGGCACCCACCGTGTGGTGAGTGCCGCCGCGCGGCCGCCCTACTGCCCGTCGCCTCATCAGCTCGTCGCGCGTACCGCGTCGCGGATCAGTTCGGCGACCTCCTTGGGCCGGGACACGGCCACGGCGTGCGAGGCGCCCTCGATCTCGACGATCGTCGCCCCGGCCCGCTTGGCTCCGAAGCGTTCGACCTCTGGGTTGATCGCCTGGTCCGCGCCGGCCACGAGCGCCCAGGAAGGCTTGGTCTTCCACGCGGCGGCCGAGGCCGTCTCCGTGAATGCCGAGGCGGCCAGTGGACGTTGCGCCACCGCAAGGACCTTGGTGGCGGCGGCCGGGACGTCGGCGGCGAAAATGTCCGGGAATGCCTCGGCCTTGATGGTGACTTCGACGGCAGGCTCCGATCCCTCCGCGGGGTACGTCGCCTCCTTCAGGTTGCTGACGAGCGGCGAGAGGGGGAAGCGGCCCTGCAACTCGCCCAGGCTCTCGCCCTCTTCGGTGACGTAGGCCGCTACGTAGACCAGCCCGACGACGTTCTCCGCGGCGCCTGCCACGGAGATGATCGCACCGCCGTAGGAGTGGCCGACGAGCACCACCGGACCGTCGATCTGAGCAGCCACGGACGCGATGTATGCGGCGTCGGACGCCAGGCCGCGCAGCGGGTTCGGTGGCGCGACCACGGGGATGTCGTGGTTCTGCAGTTCCGCGATGACCCCGGTCCAACTGGCGGCGTCCGCGAAGGCTCCGTGCACGAGAACAGCTGTGGGGGTGGTGTTCGTGGTCATGTTCGGGTTGTTCTCCCTGTTGTCGGGGGCTTTCGGGGTTCGGCGTGGAGCGCGGTGTCAGCCGGTGTGGAGCGCGGTGAGCAGGGTGTCGGCGGCCAGCGTGATGGCGGCCTGGGCGGCGTGGGTTTCGCGGAGTGCGTTGAGCATGACGAAGTCGTGGATGATGCCCTGGAAGCGGACGGCGGTGACGGGGACGCCGGCTGCGCGGAGTTTGTTGGCGTAGGCCTCGCCTTCGTCGCGCAGGACGTCGGCCTCGCCGGTGATGACCAGGGCCGGCGGCAGCCCGGTGAGCTGGTCGGTGGTGGCCCGTAGCGGGGAGGCGGTGATCTGGGCGCGGTCGGCCTCGTCGGTCGTGTACTGGTCCCAGAACCACTGCATGCCGTCGCGGCGCAGGAAGTAGCCCTCCGCGAACTGGCGGTAGGAGCCGGTGTCGAAGTTCGCGTCGGTGACCGGGTAGAACAGCACCTGCTGCACGAGCGGGATGTCGCCGCGTTCCTTGGCCATCAGGGTCAGTGCGGCGGTCATGTTGCCGCCGACGGAGTCGCCGGCGACGGCCAGCCGCGAGCCGTCCAGGTTCTTGGACGCGCCCTGCTGGACGACCCACTTCGCGACCGTGTAGTTCTGCTCGATGGCGACCGGGTAGCGGGCCTCGGGGGAGAGGTCGTACTCGGGGAAGACCACGGCGGCGTTCGCGCCGGTGGCGAGTTCGCGTACCAGGCGGTCGTGGGTGTGGGCGTTGCCGAACACCCAGCCCGCGCCGTGGATGTAGAGGATCACCGGCAGGGTCCCTTCCACGCCGGCGGGGCGCACGATGCGTGCGCGGACACTGCCCGTCGGACCGCCCGAGACGGTGATCCATTCCTCGTCGATCTGCGGCTTGTCGATCTCGCCGGACTGCACCTCGTCGACCGCCTTACGGCCCTCGGCGGGCGGCAGGTCGAACAGATAGGGCGGATTGGCGGTCGCTTCGGCGAACGCGGCCGCCGCAGGCTCCAGCACCGGCTGGACCGGGTCTACAACGTCGGACATGTGAGTCTCCTGAGTTTCATGTGATGTGCCGGTCCCTCCGGCGGGGCGACTCCGGGCCAGACATGGAGATCTGCGGGGCCGTCGATCACCACGCTAGGACCCTGAAGGCGGCGGAGGTTGACGGTCAGTGCACCGGAGTTGACCCCACAGCGCATGGAAACGGGATGCAGTGCACTGTCGGAACGAATGCTGTGCACTGCCGGGACACATGGATGATTCGGCTCGAAATAGCCTGGTGGCGAAGCAGTTGCGGGCTGCCGGAGTTGGGGCTGTGCGTCGCACAGAAGGCCCACCCGGAATTCATTTCGGTTGAGCGTAGGCGCATTGATTGCGTGTTCTCCCGACTCTCTCTGCCCGCCGCTGTCACCGGAGTTGGAAGTCGATGTAGATGGAAATCGACGCTGTTCATGCCGCAGGAGGTTGTCGAAAGGTGTCCACGATGCCGGTCGGTGGGCTGGTTCCCAGCGCCACCGACAACCCCGCGGACCTCATCGTCCGCAACGCGAAGATCCACACAGGAGACCCGGGTCGCCCGCAGGCCGAGGCGATCGCCATACGGGACGGCGTCATCACGGTCGTCGGCGACGACAAGGACGTGGCACCCCATGTCGGCTCGGCCACGAAGGTGGTCGACGCTCTCGGCCGCCGGATGATCCCCGGCCTCAACGACTCCCACCTGCACGTCATCCGGGGTGGGCTCAACTACGTGCTGGAGCTGCGCTGGGACGGCGTACGCACGCTGCGTCAGGGCCTGGCGATGCTGCGTGAACAGGCGGCCCGCACGCCGAAGGGCCAGTGGGTCCGGGTGGTGGGGGGATGGTCGGCCGAGCAGTTCGCCGAACGGCGGCTGCCGACCGTCGCCGAGTTGAATGCCGCCGCGCCGGACACACCGGTGTTCGTTCTTCACCTGTACCAGTCGGCGGTGCTCAACCGGGCGGCGCTCAAGGCCGCCGGATACACCAGGGACACCCCCGATCCGAAGGGCGGTCAGATCGTACGGGGCCGGGACGGTGAGCCCACGGGCATGCTGCTGGCCGCCCCGAGTGCTCTGATCCTCTACTCGACTCTGGCCAAAGCCCCGGTGCTGGAGGGTGAGGACAAGAAGACCTCCACCCGTCACTTCCTGCGGGAACTGAACAGGTTCGGGCTCACGTCGGCGATCGACGCAGCGGGGGGATTCCAGAATTTCCCCGACAACTACAGCACGGTCGTCGAACTGGCCGAGGCCGGTCAACTGTCGCTGCGCATCGCCTACCATCTTTTCCCGCAGACCGCCGGTCAGGAAATCGACGACCTTGCCCGCTGGATCGAAATGGCCCGCCCCGAGGACGGGGACGAATGGCTCCGCCTCAACGGTGCGGGAGAGAATCTCACCTGGGCGGCAGCAGATTTCGAGAACTTTGCCCAGCCGCGCCCGGAACTCGCTCCCGGCTATGAGACAGAATTCGAGAAGGCCGTACGTCTGCTCATGGAGAACGGCTGGGGATTCCGGCTGCACGCCACTTACGACGACACCATCCGACGCGATCTCGCGGTATTCGAAAAGCTGGCCGCGGAAGGACTCTTCCCGGCCGGAAACCGGTGGCTGTTCGACCATGCGGAAACCGTCTCCGCGGACAGCCTCGACCGCATCGCCGCCCTCGGCGGCGCCATGTCCGTGCAGAACCGCCTGTCCTTCCAGGGCGAGGCGTTCGTACGCCGCTACGGCCCCGGCGCCGCAGCGGACGCCCCTCCGATCCGGGCCATGCTGGAGCGCGGTCTGACCGTCGGCGCCGGCACCGATGCCACCCGGGTCTCGACCTACAACCCGTGGGTCGCCCTGCACTGGCTGATCACCGGCCGCACCGTCGGCGACCTGGTCATGCGCCCACCGCACAACCGCGTCGACCGGCAGACGGCGCTGTCGATGTTCACCGAAGCGGGGGCCCGGCTGACCGGCGAGGAGGACGCCAAGGGCGTCCTGCGCCCGGGCTTCCTCGGCGACCTCGCGGTCCTGTCCGAGGACTACTTCGCCGTGCCCGAGCCGGACATCGGGCACATCGAGTCCCTGCTGACGGTCGTCGGCGGCCGGATCGTCTACGCCGCCGCCGAGTACGAGGGACTCGACGAGGAACTGCCGCCGGTCAGCCCCGGGTGGAGCCCGGTCGCGCACTTCGGCGGCTACCAGTCCACGCCCGGTACCGGGTCGTCGGGCGCCCGCCAGGCCGAGTTGCTCGGTCAGGCCGTCGCGGAGTCGCAGCAGCACCGACAGTGGCGCGCCCGACGAGGTCTGGCCCCGGATACCGAGAGCACGGTCTTCGACCCCTGCTTCTCGCTCTGATCTTCCGGGAGAGGCCCGGTCATGAACCGCCCCTCCCGGGACACCACCCCCCACCTCTCGCCGTCGAACGGACGGCTTCGCTCAGCAGCGGACACCCGTCCGCGATCACATCACTCATGGAAAGGCCCTCTCGTGGTCAACATCTCCGAAGTCACCGCCGCCCCCGGTCCCGACCTGCTGACCCCCGACAACTGCGCCGTGCTGTTCGTGGACCACCAGCCGCAGATGTTCTTCGGCACCGGCAGCGGCGACCGCACCGCCATCATCAACTCGACCGTGGGCCTGGCCAAGGCGGCCAAGGTGTTCGACGTTCCGGTGGTCCTGAGCACCGTGGCCGCCGAGTCCTTCTCGGGTCCGATCATGCCGCAGCTGGCCGATGTCTTCCCCGGCCAGAAGATCATCGACCGCACCACGATGAACGCCTGGGAGGACATCAACTTCGTCGAAGCCGTCAAGGCGACGGGCCGCAAGAAGCTCGTCATCGCCGGGCTGTGGACCGAGGTCTGCGTCGTACTGCCCACCCTGTCCGCCATCTCCCAGGGCTACGAGGTCTACGTCGTCACGGACGCGTCCGGCGGCGTCAGCCCGCAGGCGCACGAGCACGCCGTCCAGCGCATGGTCCAGGGCGGCGCGATTCCGGTGACCTGGGTGCAGGTGCTCCTTGAGCTCCAGCGCGACTGGGCGCGGACGGAGTCGTACGTCCCCGTCACGGAGGTGGTGAAGGAGCACGGCGGGGCCTACGGCCTGGGCCTGGTCTACGCGCAGGCTGTCATCGGCGCCCACGCGGCCGGCTGACCCCTTCACCTGAGCATCGACGGAACGTCAGGAACAGGCAGGAACGAATGGACACCGGACTGTTGGTCCTCCGACTGGTGGCGGGGCTCCTCATCGCCGGGCACGGGGTGCAGAAAATCAGTTTCCGCCTCGGCGGCAACGGCTTGGCGGGCGGAACCGAGGAGTTCCGTCACGACGGCTTCCGCGGCGGCAGGCTCACCGCGCTTGCCGCGGGCGGCAGCCAGATCGGCGCCGGCCTGTTCCTGGCGGCCGGTCTGCTCACTCCCGCGGCGGCGATGGCCGCCATGGGGGTGATGACGGTGGCCGGCACCGTCAAATGGCACAACGGGCTCTGGGTCCAGAACGACGGCTACGAGTACCCCATGGTCCTCGTCGTGGCCTCCGCGGTCCTGGCCCTCACCGGACCCGGCCGCTGGTCGGCCGACCACGCACTCGGGCTGACCCCCTGGCCCCTGTGGGTCTCGGTCGTGGCCATCGTGGTCGGCCCGGTGAGCGGACTGCTCACCCGTGTGCTGCTGCATCGTCCCTCAGTCAAGGAAGGAACAACTCAGTATGCGCAAGCTGCTGACTGACGCGGCCCGCACGCTGGCTCCGCCCAAGGGGGACAGGCACGGCCCGTTGCCGCCGCTCATGCTGATACTGACGGTGGCGACCGGCCTGGTCGACGCCGTCAGCTATCTGGGGCTCGGGCACGTCTTCGTCGCCAACATGACCGGCAACGTGGTATTCCTCGGGTTCGCCCTGGCAGGTGCCGACGGCCTGTCCGTGCTCGCCTCCGTCGTGTCGATGGCCGCGTTCCTCGTCGGCGCGCTGGCGGGAGGCCGGTTCGGCACCCGGTTCGCGGAGCACCGCGGGCGGCTGCTGGCCTTTGCCACGGCGCTTCAGGCGTTGCTCGTCGCCGGGGCGGTCATCACGGCCGTGGTCTCGCACGGCAGCGTGACCACCGAGGTCCGTTACGCCCTGATCGTGCTCCTCGGGCTCGCCATGGGGCTGCAGAACGCGGTCGCCAGACGCCTCGGGGTCCCGGACCTGACCACGACCGTGCTGACCCTGACCCTGACGGGACTGGCTGCGGACTCCACCTCGGCGGGCGGGGCCGCACCCCGGCCCGGCCGGCGGATCCTGTCCGTACTGGCCATATTCCTCGGAGCCCTCGCCGGCGCCGTGCTTCTGGAACACACCGGACTCGTCCTGGTCCTGGTCCTGACGTTGGTGCTGCTCGTGGTGACGTCCGCGGCTGCCCACCGCCTCTCGGCCTCCGACGCCCCCTGGGTCAAGCCGCAGGCGTGAACTCGGTGCCGGCCCCGCAGGGAGGGGCCGGCACCCTCGGGCAGTGAGCTGCGGGACCACAGACGCTGCACTCTCAGCCGACGGGCACCCGCGACCGTCCTCGCGGCCACCCTCGGCCATGCCCGCACGGCACCCGGGACACCGCCGGAAGCAAGGTGTCCGTGCCCCGTACCGGTAGGGACCGACGTGAACACCGCACTGTCACCGAAAGACTTCCCGGAGTCCGATTCAGCCTGGGCCCCGCTCGCGGCCCGTGTCTTCCGGGCGCTGTGGATCGCACAACTGGTTTCCAACATCGGCAGTTGGATGCAGACCGTGGGCGCCCAGTGGCTGCTGATCGGCCACGACGCCGCCCTGGTGACGCTCGTCCAGACCGCGTCCAGTCTCCCCGTCGTGCTGCTGGCTCTGCCTTCCGGCGTGCTGGCCGACCGTTTCGACCGTCGTACGGTGCTGCTGGTCGCTCAGTTCGCCATGCTTGCCGCCTCCACCACGCTGTCGGTGCTGGCGTTCGCGGACGCGCTCACTCCGGCTTTGCTGCTCGGTCTCACCTTCCTGCTGGGATGCGGCACCGCTCTGATGGGCCCGGCCTGGCAGGCCATCCAGCCGGAACTCGTGGAACGCCGCCAGTTGGGGCAGGCGGCCGCGCTCGGCGCCGTGAACATGAACCTCGCTCGCGCCCTCGGCCCGGCACTCGGGGGAGCGGTGGTCGCGGCAGCGGGCGCGGGCTGGGTCTTCGCCTTCAACGCCGCCTCCTACCTCGGCACCGCGGCCGTTCTCGCACTGTGGAGACGGCCCGGGGCAAAACCGCCGACTGCGCAGGGCGAGAAGCTCCTGACGGCTCTGCACGCCGGCCGCCGTTACGTGTGGAACGCGCCCGGCGTCCGCCGAGTCCTGCTGCGCACGGTGCTGTTCATCCCCGGCGGGGCCGCGCTGTGGTCGCTGCTTCCACTGGTCGCGAGCCGCTCCCTCGGCCTGGGCTCGGGCGGGTACGGGGTGCTGCTCGGTGCGGTCGGAGCCGGTGCTGTGAGCGGGGCCTTCGCGCTGCCCGCGATCCGCCGCGCTCTGGGCGTCAACGGCACTCTGGCCGCAGGGGCCCTCGTCTTCGCCGGAGTCCTGGCGGTACTGGCCACGGTCCGGGTCCCATGGCTCGCGGCGGTCGTGCTGCTGCCCGCCGGTCTGGCCTGGATCGGCGTGCTGTCCACCCTCAACGCGGCCGTCCAGGCACGGCTGCCCGGCTGGGTCAGGGCCCGGGGACTCGCCGTCTATCTCCTGGTCTTCCAGGGCGGGCAGGCGCTGACGGCACCCCTGTGGGGTGCGCTGGCCGACGGGCCGGGGCTGACCGTCTCCCTTCTGGCAGGCAGTGGTCTGCTGCTGCTCGGCGCGGTGAGTGTGCGCCGCTGGCCGCTGCACGGCACGGACGGCATCGATCCGTCCCCGTCCGACCACTGGCCCGTTCCGCCCCTGGTGTTCGAACCCGGACCGGCCGACGGCCCCGTGCTGGTCTCCGTCGTGTACCGGATCGCGGCCGCGAACAGGGCCGCCTTCATCGAGTGCATGGACCATGTGGCCCGTTCACGCCGGCGCACGGGAGCCCTCACCTGGGGCCTCTACCAGGACGGCAGCGATCCGGGCCGGTTCGTCGAGAACTACCTGGTCGCGTCCTGGTCGGAGCATCTCGCCCAGCACCACAGCCGGCTCACGGCCACCGACCGCCGTCACGAGGAGAGGGCCCGCCGACTGCTCGTCGAGGGCACCGCACCGGAGGTGACCCATGCCTTCGACGCCGCCGCGGGACCCGTGGTGCCCGAGACGGGCGACGCGATGACAACCCCGGGGCGTCGACGCCCACCGGGAGAACGGCCAGGAACGGGCACGTCCGAGTCAGCCCACGCCGAAGCCTGCCACTCACTGGGCGACATGCCATAGGCGGCCCGGAAGACCCGGCTGAAGTGTGACGCGCTGGCGAAACCCCAACGGTGCGCTACGGCGGCCACGGCGAGCCTGCGATCCGGTGCCCGGCCGAGTTCGTACCGGCAGGCCTCGAGCCGGCGCAGTCGTATCAACTGACTCACTGTCGTGCCCTCGCTCTGGAAGAGCTTGTGCAGATAGCGGACGGAGATGTGGTGGGCGAGCGCGATCGACTCCGGCGACAGATCCGGATCGGTCAGATGCAGTTCGATGAAGGTCCGGATGCGTGAAAGCGTCTGCGCACCGACGCCTGAGGCGTCGGCCTGCTCCCCCTCGACGAACCCCGTGACGAGTGCGGCGAGGAGATCCACGGCGTTGCGGGCGAGCCGGTAGCCGGTGTGCGACCGGTGGAACGCCGTCTCGGAGGCGAGCGCGGACAGGAAGTTCGACACCAGTGCCCCCACACCCTCTCCGCAGCGCAGGGGCACCCCCATGACCCGGCGCAGGTCGGACTCGGCGACCTCCAGGCGGCGTCGCGGCACACGGAAGACCGTCATCCGGAACGGATCGCCGAAGCGCGGGGAGTCACGCACACCCGCATCGCAGAAGACGATGTCGCCCGGTTCCAGGAAGACCTCGCTTCCGTCGTGGGGGACCGCGACCGGACCGTGGACATGCAGGGCGACGTACAGGACTTCCTCATCGCCGGCGTCCGACAGCCATGGCAGGACGGGGGCGCGTTCCTCGTCGGAACGCAGGACGGAGGTCCGCAGAGAGCCGAGACCGTCCGTGCCGGTCACTTTTCGACGATGCCCGTGCGGTCCGGAACTCCGGCGGCCGGTTTCCCCACTGGGCGCGGGCCTTCGCGGCGCCGTCCTTTGCGCCGCGTGTGACATCGGCGCAGAACTCGTGGACAGCATCTCACCGCGCCGCCTCGCGGTGGAGTCGAGGCCGGGGCCGCCGTTCTCCGTGAAGGAACCAAAGATTGCTGACATGCCTGCAAGCGTGACTTTGTGCAAGGGTAGACGCATCAGTCGGCCGACTGGTCTGCGCTCTTTGCCCGGCGGGCCTGGCCGCCTCTCAGTTCAGCAGCCTGCGCAGGAAAGCAGCGCCCTGCCGTACGGCCGCCCGCGTCGGCAGGCTGTCGCGCAATGCCGTCAGGGACACGAAGTCGTGGACCGTGCCCAGGAAACGGGCCGCGGTCACCTCCACGCCGGCACGACGAAGCCGATCCGCGTACTGTTCCCCCTCGTCCCGCGTCACGTCCGCCTCCGCCGTGATCACCAGCGTCGGCGACAGCCCCGCAAGCCCCGCGAGGCTCGCGCGCAACGGAGACGCGGTCGGTTCGGCCTGCTGCCGGGGATCAGCGGTGTACTGCTGCCAGTACTGGCGCAGGGCCTGCCGGGTGAGCAGGTACCCAGTGGCGAACCGCCGCTGGGAGGGGCTGTCGCACTGTGCGTCGGTGATCGGGTAGTACAGCAGCTGGGCACGAATCCTCGGGCCGCCGCGCGACTTCGCCATCATGGTGAGCGCCGTGGCCATGGTGGCGCCGGCGCAGTCCCCGGCGGCCACCAATCGGTCCGCGTCGAGACCGAGTTCGCCGGCCTGCCGGACCACCCAGGTCATCAGGGCGTAGCACTCCTCGATGGCCACGGGACAGCGGGCCTCGGGAGTGCGGCTGTACTCGGGGACGACAGCGGCCACGCCCGCGCTGAGCACGAGCTCGCTGATGAGCCGTGCGTGGGTCTGCGCGTCTCCCAGCATCCACCGGCCCCCGTGGACGTAGAACATGGTGGGGAGCGGTCCTCTTACGCGGGCTGGTCTGAAGACCCAGAAGCCCACCAGCCCGGACGGTCCCACGGGCGCCACATGGAAGGTGGCGTCCACCTCGAAGTCCTCGACCCGGTGGACCTGGGACTCCCTCAGCGCCTGCCGGCCGTCGACCGGACCCAGCTCGTGCAGAAGCGGCGGGGCCGAGGACGCGTCGACGAGCCGTTGCACCAGCGGATCGAGAACCACGGAGGACGGACACTCCCCGCCCCTGTCCTCACCGGAGTCCCACTCCATCCGGTACACCTTTCGCTCGGCCCTCTGGGCTCCGGTTCGTCGCCCAGCAGCCAAAGGAGGATGAACGCTGGTACACCTGCCCGTCGGCCCCTGACGCCACGTCTGCTGCTTCGCGCACGTCACCCGTCGTGCAGCAGAATGTCGCGAAGCTGGTGGCGGCTGCTGATGCCGAGCTTGGGATAGACGTTGTAGAGGTGCGAGCCCACGGTACGCGGCGAGAGGAACAGCCGTTCGCCGATCTCCCGATTCGACAGGCCGTTCGCCGCCAGCCGCGCGATCTGCTGTTGCTGAGCGGTCAACTCGGCCAACCGGTCCGCCGACGCGGGAGCGGGGGCGACCCCGCTCGCACGCAGCTCGCTGCGAGCGGAGGCGGCAAGATGCCGGGCGCCCAGCCGGGTAGCGACTTCCAGAACCGCGGTCAGCTGTGCGCGCGCTTCCAGGGGCCTTCTGCGCCTGCGCAGCCAGATCGCACAGTGCAAACGAGCCTGGGCCCGTTCCAGGGGCCACTTGTCCGCCTCCGGGTTGACCAGGGCCAGCCGGAAGTGGTGCTCGGGGTCGGCATCGTCATCGACGAGGGCCGCCGCATGGTGCATGAGCAGTGTCATCCGTGTCGTCGGCCGGGGGCCCTGGCGTTCTCGCACTTCCCTGAGGATGCGCGCCGCCTCCTGCTGCCGACCGACCCGCTGGGCGGCGGCGGCCAGCTCGCTGATGCAGCGGGGGGAAAGAAAGGGATCAAGAGGCGAGCCGTCGTCCCGGAAGAGAGCCCGCAAGTGCCGGAAGGCACTGTCCCCGTCCCCGAGGGCCATCGCGGTCAGACCGCATGCCCGCAGCATCCGGGCATGTGTGGCCCGGTTCTCGTCCAGGCTGACGGAGCGCCAGTTCGAGCCGATGAACTGCACGCCCGATACGCTCTCGCCGAGAAGTGCGCGCAGGGTCGCTCGTAGCGCTTCGAGGTCCATCCCGACGCGAGTCCACCGGTGGACGACGGCGTGAGTGAGGCCCTCCTCGATCAGTGTCCCGGCCTCCGCCCAGCGCCCGATGCTCAAGAGTGTGTCCACCTGGGCCGCGAGGGTCCACGCGCGCGTGCCCAGGGCTTCTTGCCGGCGAAGCAGCCCGTCTGCCTGCCGGAACTGCTCCGCGCACACGTCCGGCACGTCGGCGTAGTAGGCGACCGAGGCGGTCGCCATCAGCCGGATCAGCCGGCCCCGACCGCCGGGGGCGCTGAGACGCGGGATCGTCAACCTTCGCAACGCGCTGTCGGCGGGGGCTGCCGGCTCGATTCCGGTCGACACGAGTGCCTCCAGGGCCGCGAGGACGTCAGGCCCGGCGAGCTCGGGAAAGAACCGGTCCTCCTGTCCGCACCGGTCCTTCTCGGTTCCTGCGGCCCGTACCGCCTGGTCGAGCAGTCGTGGCAACTGCTGCCGATGCTCGGGGAGTCCGGACTGGCAGGCGATTCCCGTGGCGAGTGCCGCCAGGGCGAATGCAGTTGTGCTGCTGCCCGGGGGTGTGTGCTGTGACGCGCTGAGCAGGAGGTCGAAGGCCTCCCGCTGGAACGAGAGCAGCGACAGCGCTCCACTCAGCGCGCAGGCTGCGCCGTACATCAGGTCCGGGTCACGGGTCACGCGGGTGAGTAGCGCGTACAGGTCGCGCACCCATGCCGGGTCTCCGAAATCGCTCGCGGCGGTCAGAGCTCCGGCGAGACGGCGGGCCCGGTCGTGGTCGAGGGGACTGAGGCGCGCGGCCTGTTCCAGTGCCTTTGCCGCAGTGAAGTACTCTCCCTCCTGCTCAGCGGCGGTGGCGACGCCCTCCAGTGCCGCGGCCACGGACTCGTCGGGACCGATGGCCGCTGCGGCCAGATGCCAGGCTCGGTGTGACGGGTTCTGCCCGCGCACGGCGGCAAGATCGCGATGGGCCTGCTGACGCTGTTTCGCGTACTGACGGTGGAAGGCCGCTGTGCGGATCAGGGGGTCGCGGAAGGCGAGACGGCCGTCCGCGATCGTGACCAGGCCGGATTCCTCCGCCGGGACCCACACCTTCAGGTCCTGCGTGCCCAAAGCGGCCATGACAGTCGTGAGTTCCTCATGGTGCGAGGCCGCCGCCGCGTAGAGCAGTGCGCGCTGTGTGCCTTCCGGCAGCGCGCCCAGCCGTGCAGCGAACATCTGCTGGATGCGCGAGGTCTGCTGCGGTTCCCCACCTGCCAGTGACGGCCCGGTGCCGCCGCGCGCGGCCCGGCTGAGCTCGATGACCGACAGCGGATGGCCCTCCGCTTGCCGGAGGAGGTCCAGCCTGGCCCTTCCGGTGGGTGCACCGGGCTGCGCATCCAGAAGCCGGGCCGCCGCCCGCCGCGACAGCGGCCCGAGACACAAGACGGCGAGATCCGCAGGAGCCCCGGCCGGGGGAGCCTCTCCGCGTGCGGTGAACAGCACGGTCACAGCCCGGTCGGTCAAGCGTCGCGTCACGAAGAAGAGGACCTCCATGGAGTCACGGTCGCAGTCCTGGATGTCGTCCACGGTCAGCAGGACCGGCCTTGCCCGCGCCAGGTGACTCAGCAGTGTCAGGACCGCGGCGCGCAGCACCTTTCCCTCCGGCGGCCGGGCGTCCGGAGCCGGCCCAAAGGTGGTGCGAAGCGCCAGCCGCTGGTGCTCCGGCAGTGCATCGAGCTCGCCGAGCACCGGGAGGAGGAGCTGGTGCAGGGAGGCGAACGGCAGCGGTCCCTCCGATCTCCAGCCCTGCGCCGACAAGACCCGGGTTCGGCGTCCTCTGGCCTTCTCCTCGGCAACCCGGAGCAACTGGGTCTTGCCGGTGCCGGCCTCCCCCAACATGAGCAGAGCGTGTGGCGGGTCACAGGGCTCGTCGATGGACCGCAGAATCCGGTCGACCTCCGTCTCTCGGCCGATCGGCAGCGTGTCACTCAGCCCTGAGCGGTCGGGGCCGTCTCCCTCATCGGCGGCCACTGCGCCTCCTCACCTCGAATCCCCCGCCGCATTCCGATCAGCCGAAACCACGGACGAGATCGCTGTCGGCATGCCGATTCGGATGCTGTCAGGGATGCGGGAATGCGCGCTTCTGTCATGTGACCAGTTACGTGCGCCTGCCGAGGGAACGAACTCCTGGCCGGTCCATGCGGTGGGCCTGGCAGGATGCAGCCAGAGCGATGAGCACGTTCGTCGCCTGTGCGCCCGCTCCGCCAGGCGGACGGTTGGAGGAAAGTGGAGAGCATGGACTTCGGCACCGAGCCGGCACCCGAGCTGGAGATCCTGGGCAGGGATCACGAAAAGTCCCGGATCAGTCAGCTGGTCGACGCCGCGGACGGGAGTGGCCCGAAGGTGCTCGTGCTGACCGGCGAGCCGGGGGCAGGCAAGAGCACCCTGGTGGACTGGGCTGCTTCGCAGGCCGTGGCTCACGGTCGACGCGTGCTCCGGGTACGAGGCTGCGAAGGCGAGAAGGACCTTGGTTTCGCGGGAGTGCACCAGCTGCTGCGCCCGGTACTCGCGGGTGTCGAGCGGCTCCCCTCACGGCAGCGCGATGCCTTGCGCTGCGTATTCGGCATGGATCAGGCCGACGGATCGCAGGTGCCGGACCCGCTGCTGATCAGGCTCGGCGTGTTGACGCTGCTCTCGGACACGGCGACGGAACAACCGTTGCTGATCATCGTCGACGACGCCCAGTGGCTGGACGTCGGCTCGCTGGACGTGCTCGCGTTCGTCGCCCGGCGCCTCGAAGACGAACCCGCCGCCATGCTGCTTGCCGCACGTGACGAAGCGGTACCGGTGCGCTTCGACCGCGACTTCCCGCATCTGACGGCCGGCCCCCTGAGCCGAGCCGCGGCCGGGCTCCTGCTGGACGCACAGCCGCATCCGCCACGGGGCCGGGTCCGGTCCCAGATCCTCCAGCAGGCCGCTGGGAACCCGCTGGCTCTCATCGAGCTCACGCGAGCGTTTGCCAAGGATCCAGGCAGCCGCGACACCGGCTCGAGCGGCTCGCTGCCCCTCACTGCCCGGCTGGAGCAGATCTTCGCCGCCGACCTGCCCACCCTGCCGCACGCGACACAACGGGTCCTGCTCCTGGCAGCGGCCGCCGGCACCACGCAACTCTCGGACGTTCTCCGCGCCGCCCCGGACATGGACGGGCCCCAGATCTGGCGTCCTGCTGAACAGGCCGGGCTCGTGCGCGTCGAGGGCGGGCAAGTCCGTCTGCGCCACCCGCTGGTCCGCTCCGCCGTCTACCAGGCCGCCTCCTTCGCCGAACGCCGCGAGGCCCATCTGGCGCTCGCCGCCGCCCTCGCGCATGAACCCGATCGCCGCGCCTGGCATCTCGCCGCAGCCGCACCCGGCCCGGACGAACAGGTCGCCGGCGCTCTGGCGGAGAGCGCGGAACGCTCCCGGCACCGCGGCGGGCACGCGGCAGCGGCTGCCGCACTGGAACGCGCCGCCGAACTCACCCCGGAGCCGGAACTGCGGGCCTGCCGCCTGCTCGCCGCAGCCAAGTCGGCCATGTTCGCAGGGCACCCGCAGTGGGTCGGTGAGATCGCGGCCCAGGTCGATGCCCTGACGGACGATCCGCAGCTCCTCGCCGAGGCGTCTCTCCGCGCCGGGTGGTCACTGGCCGTCACCCTGCGGCACGACGACTCCCTGGCCTTCCTGCTGCCCGTGGCCGAGTCCATGGCCACACAGGCCCCCGCCCTTGGGCTGAGCGCTCTGGGAACGGCAGCGACCCCGGCATACAACTCCGGCGACGCCCGCTACCGGAACGAAATCCACCGAATCAGCGAGCTCATAGCGCCGCAGCCGGACGAGACCGACCGCGTGTGGCCCCATGCGGTCAGCCGCCCGTTCACGGACCGCGAGCGGGTTCTGAAGAACCTGCCCCAGGCAGTGGACGCCATGCCGGACGGCTCTCTGACCGCCCTCGTCTCGCTCGGCGCCTCGGCCTGGATACTGGACGAAACCGACGAGGCCGTGCGTCTGCTCGGCCAGGCCATGGACCAGCTGCGACGGACTGCGACGGCCGGTACCAACTGCACCGTCGCGCAAGTCCTCGCCCTCGCGCTGTTCGAGAGCGGGGACTGGACCGCGTCGCAGTCCGCCGCCGAGGACGCCTTCTGGATGGCGACAGAGGCAGGCGCGGACAATGTCACCGTGGGATCACCGCTCCTCCAGGCCACGCTGCGCGCCGCCCGCGGGGACCACGCAGGAGCGCGGGCGCAGGCGGACGAGGCCGTCCGCGGACGCGACCTGCGCAAGACCCGGAGCCTGTACGTGCGTCACCGTCACGCGCTCGGCATGGCAGCCCTCGCCGAGGGCGACCACAAGACGGCGTACGAGCAGTTCCGCCAGGCCTTCACCCGGGACTTCCACCCTGCACCCGTGCACTACCATGCCTCCCCCTACTGCCTCGCCGATCTTGCCGCCGCCGCCGTCCGAGCCGGACGGGCGGATGACGCGCGCACCGTGCTCCGCGCCGTCGAGGGGACCCTTGGCGAGTCCCGCTCCGCTCGCCTGGAGGCGATCGTGCACCGTGCCGCGGCCCTGCTGAGCGATCCTGACGACGCGGAGACCCATTTCCGGACGGCGACCGACCCGGCCGGTGCTCGATGGCCTTTCGAGCACGCCCTCGCGCACCTGGACTTCGGCGAGTGGCTGCGGCGCCGCCGGCGAAGCGCCGAGGCCCGCCCTCTGCTCGGCACCGCCCTTGAGATCTTCGAGCGGCTGGACGCACGCCCCTGGATCGAGCGCACCGCTGCCGAACTCCGCGCGGCGGGTGTGGTCGTGGCGCCTTCGGCAGCGCCCGAAGCCGTGGCCGACCTGACGCCGCAAGAACTGCAGATCGCCCAACTCGCCGCAGAGGGCCTGACCAACCGGGACATCGGTGCCCGGCTCTACCTGTCTCCCCGCACCATCGGCTTCCACCTGCACAAGATCTTCCCCAAGCTCGGCATCACGGGCCGCGTCCAACTGCGCGATGCCCTCGGCCACGTTTCGCGGCCGGACTGACTCGGCGTGTGAGTGCCCCTGCCGGGCCGGTACCACGGCCGTCTCCTCGGCGTCGAGTGCGCCGTCTCCGACGGCCAGGTGCGCTGCCTGCCGGTGGCCCGGACGTAGACGGAGCCGGTGGTTGTGGCCGAGGGCATCGCGCCCCGCCGCCGTCGGAACGTCCGGACCGGCGGCGTCGGAGGCGGAGCGGGATCGGTGACATCAAGGCGGGAGTACCGCATGGGCATGGACCGCCGGCACCGGCAGTCCCGGTCCTGTCCCCGTCGGACGCGCTGCCGGGGACAGGACCGTTTCATGTGCTCAAGCCACGGCCGGTGACCGGACCACGGCCGGTGCCGCAGTTCAGTTCGGCGCGGATGCGCAGTCGACGCTCATAAGGTCGACCGCGTCGGCCTTCGCCTGCATGCGCTTGTCGTTCGGGTGCAGATGGTCGCCATTGTCGAAGAGCGGAAGCCGTGCACTCTCGCGGTCGGCATCCCGCACATCGGGCACGGCGCCGACTCCTCCCGGGTTCGCGCCGATAAGCGGATCGCTTCGCCCTCGTCTGCCACATCCTCGACGGCCAGTGCTGACAACCCCGAAAACACGGTCTCCACAAGGGAGTTGACTTCTCGCGTGGACGCCCCTGGTCACGCTTCGGCACCACCGATTACGGGACAGCGCCGCTCGTTTGACGGGGAAGCGCCGTTGGGGTGTGGAGAGGGCGGGTACCGGCGCCTGGGATGTCGGTCACCGGGGCCGTTGGTTGGTATTAGCGGTGGCCTGCGCGGTGGTGGCCCCAGAAGTAGTCGTCGATGCAGGGCCTGCGCATCCGCGGTGGACCATGCGGCCGGCCGCTCGGCGGGGCAGCAGAGAATCGCCGGCTTTCACCTGCGTCAGCCCCGGCGTGGTCGTCGAGTTACTCGGCGGCCCTGCATGACCGAAGCCGCAGACGCCATCCGGTACAGCTACAGCGTCTGCGCACCGATCCCGCCTCTCGGGTGTCAGAGATTCAGCCGGAAGTCTCCGGCGCGGCAACCAGGGCCTGGAGTATGTGTGTCAACCCTGGCAGCCAGCGGCAACTGGCCGCATCCCGCTCCCGCGCTCGGCGGAGTCAGGTGCCATTGCCTGGCATGAGGGGGCTCACCCAGGGCACCGACGCCTTCCCCGTGTTGGAGACCTTGCCCCCGGTCCAGCGGACCGAGATCGGAGCAGTCTCGTCGGGAGGGGTGACGAGCAGGGCGGCCGGTGTGACAGTGGTGGCGCCAGTAATCGCCGGATTGGTGTAGGCCAGCGTCGACCAAGCGCTTTCTCCCGGGCTGAGCGTCACAGCCTGTTCCTGCTGATCGGTGGCTCGCTCGGGGTCCGGGGTGACGGCCTCACCGGCGCCGTTGACGAACGCCACACCCGGGAAGCCGTACAGCGTGCAGGTGCGGCGGGATCCGTTGGTCAAAACGATAGCGAAGCCTGACTGCCCGGCGCCGGGACGGTTGGGGCCGAGGGACGCCCTCACTTCAGAGGTATGGCAGCGTCTCACCGTCGGTACGATCGGCGATGGCGCCGCCGTCCGCGTGCCGCCGGACGCGGTCGGTGTCGGCTCGCTGGAGGGACGGGAGGTGCCGCTGTCGACGGACCCCGGGCCGGTTACGGACGACGTCGGGGACGTGGAGCCAACCGCAGGCGGGCCCCCGTCCGGTGTGTGGCTCGTGCACCCGGTCAGCGCGGCACAACAGGCGAGCGCGACAAGGAGGGTTCTACGGTGCGTCACGTTGCTTCCTCAGGATTCACTGACGCCGCAGGAGGTACTTGTGCTGGCCGGACAGCACAAGTACGCCGCGTTGGTTGTGGATGGTGGCCGCGGTGACTACGACACCGTTGTCGCCCTGCGGCTCCAGGCCGGTGATGGTGAGCGCCGGGTACAGGGTGTCTCCGGAGTGCACTTCGGCCAGGAAGGTGCAGGACAGTTCGAGGAAGCTGATGAACACCTCTCCGATGAAGTGGGGGAACAGGGTGGCGCCCGGCGCGGTGAAGGCGAGCACCTGCAGGCCGTGTACCACCGGTGCCGAGTGGCCGTGCCTGCGTGCCCATTCGGCGTCGTAGTGCACCGGGTGGTTGTCCGCGGAGACTGTCTGGAAGGCCGCGGCGTGGGCGTCTGTCAGGGTGCGGCTGGGGGCTCGGAAGACTTCGCCGATGCGTAGGTCCTCGAAGGTTCTGGGCGGGACGACCAGGAATGCATCGGGGTCGAACGCGGGCGGTGCGGCGGCTGCCGCCTGCTGCGTGTCCTGCTGGTCCATCAACTCTGTCCTCTCGTCCGGTGTTGGGGGCTACCGCGTGCGGCGGCCGCGCCGCCCGCTCGTCGTGCGGCGGATCCGATGGCCTAGGGGTCCCGTGCCGCCGCACCGGGCAGGTGCGGCGGCACGGGCGCGCGGCCGGCTTGGACCGACCGGCAAATGGGGGGCGGCGTCGCGGGGCTGGGCACGCACTCCCCCAAGGCCTTAAGGGCCAGGGGGGACCCCCTCCGGCGTTGTCGTCAATCACCAACTTCCCCAAGCTCTCGGCTTCGCTCGAGCAGGGGAGACCCCATCGCGTTGGCTCAATCCTCCGCCTTGCAGCTGCACGCACCCAGCCCCGCTCCTTCTCCCACCCCCCATTTGCCGGTCGGTCTTATTGGGCGGGGTTGATCCGGGCGGCCAGGAGGTTGGGGTCGTTGTTGGTGAAGTAGGCGCCGTTGGCGATGTAGGCCGTGTTGCCGCGTACGGCGAGCGAGGTCGGGTTCTCCAGCCCGTCGGCGCCGGTCAGCACGACGGTGTGGTTGCCGTCCGGCCTGACCAGGGCCACCTCGTTGTCCGCGTTGATCGCGGCCAGGAGGGTGTCGCCGCGGCCCGTGAACGCGAAGTCGTCGATGTTGATCAGGCCGGTGGCCCGGGTCTCGACGGGGCCGGCGGTGCCGTACCGGGTGACCGGGATGCGCAGCACGGCGCCCTTGTCCAGGTTGGACACCCAGACCGCCCCGTTGTGGATTTTGATGCCGTTGGCTCCGAGGAATCCGGCGGCGGCCAGTTCGGGGGCGGTGGCCCACGGGGTGGGCGTGCCCCCGGTGACGGGCACCCGCCAGACCGTGCCGAGGACCGAGTCGGCCACGTACAGCCGGCCTTCGTGCCGGTCGAGGGCCAGGCCGTTGGGCAGGCCGTCGGCCGGGAGCGCGGCGATGCGTTGCGGGGCGCCGCCGGGGCGCAGGCGCCACAGGCCGGTCAGGTCGCTGCTGCCGGTGGCGTACAGGAAGTACAGGGTCCCGTCGTGGGCACGGACGATTCCGCCGAGGAAGGGCGAGGAGAGGGCAGGGGTGTCGGCGCCGGCCGGAGGCTGGGGCAGGGTGGCGAGGACGTGCACCCGGCCGTCGGGGTGGATGCGGGCCACCTGGCGGCTGAAGGCGAAGGTGACGACGGCGCTGCCGCCGGGCTCCAGGGTGATGTTCTCCGGCCGCTGCCCGGCGGCCATGTCCAGGTGTGCCACGAAGCTCACGTCCGGCTTCGGGGCGGCGGTGGCCACGGTCGTCGGGCCGGCCGCGGTCATGGCGAGGGCCGCCGCCACGGCCGAGGCCAGGAGGCCGGTGCGCGTCCCTGTCAGGAATCTGGGCATGTGGGATCTCTTCTCTTTCTCTCTGAATTGCAGGGGGGTGGGGGGTCGGCGGGGCCTCGCTGCTGGGGCGGCCGGTGCGCCGGGCGCTTGAGACGTCAGCTGCCGCCCGTCGCGGACCTCGTAGAGGGTCAGCCGACGAACCGTTGTCGCAGTTCGCCGATGCCCTGGACGGAGCTGACGAGCTCGTCGCCGGCGGCCAGCCAGCGCTGAGGTGTGCGGCCGAGGCCGACACCGGCTGGAGTGCCGGTGAAGATGACGTCTCCCGGCAGCAGCGGGAGCACCCCGGACAGCTTGGCGACGAGGGCCGGCACGGAGAAGATGAGCTGCCGGGTGCGGCCACGCTGCATCTCCTCACCGTTGACGGTGCAGGTCAGCTCCAGGTCGTCAGGGTCCTCGAACTCGTCCGGGGTCACCAGCCAGGGGCCCGTCGGGGCGAAGCCCGGGTAGGACTTGCCGAGGCTGAACTGGGGGGCCGGACCGTCCATCTGCAGGACGCGCTCGGAGATGTCCTGGCCGACCGTCAGGCCCGCGACGTGGCTCCAGGCATCGGTTTCGGACACCCGGTGCGCCTCCCTGCCGACAACCACCACCAGCTCCACCTCCCAGTCGGTGTGGCCGCCCCGTGGCAGCGTCACCTCGGTCACCGGGCCGGTGAGGGCGGTTGCGTACTTGGTGAAGACCGGCGGCATGCCCTCGGGCGTGGTGAATCCGGCCTCGACGACGTGCTCCCGGTAGTTGAGGCCGATGGCGAAGAGTTGGCGGGGGGCCGGTGCGGGCGCACCGAGGTCCGCCGGGTCGAAGGGGACCCCGCCGCCGAGGTCGGCCCGGGCGGCCCAGGCGCGGAACTCGTCCCAGCGGGAGTAGACCGCCTGCGGGTCGGAGGAGAACAGTGCGCCACTGGCTGTGTGGACGTCGGCCGCCCGGCCGTGGGTGATCACGACCAGTCGGCCGGCGAGATTGGCGATGCGCAAGGCGGGCTCCCTGGAGGCTGGAGGGCAGAGTTGCGGGCGGCGGTTCCGCTCCGAAGCGGGCGGGCCGCGCCAGTGCTCAGCTGGTGGGTCGAGTGGCACGTTCGAGTGCGAGCAGCGCCGATTGGTACGGACGGCCCGTGACATGTTCCATGCCGATCTCGCACGTGCGGTTGGCCGACAGGTACGCGTCGAATGTGCCCGACGTGACCTCGGCGGCCTCGTGCGCCGTCGCCGCCTCGGTCAGCTCCTTGTGCAACAGGCCCCGGTCGCCGGCGAAGCCGCAGCACTCCGCGTAGACGGGCAGGCGGACGTCCTGCGCGACGAACTGCGCTACGGCACGCAGCTGTTCGGCATCGCCCAGGTGCCGCATCGAACACGTGGGGTGTATCACCGCGCTGTCGATCCGGTCGGTCACCTTCAGGTGGGGCAGCAGCTCGGTGGCGGCCCAGACGATCGAGTCGACGACGGTGAGAGCCCGGTGCTTCCGCTCGTTCTCGGGCGTCAGATACGGCGCGATCTCATGCCCGATGCCGAGCGTGCAGGACGACGCGTCGACGACGAGCGGCAGACGTCCGCCGTCGGTCCACTCCCAGGCCCGCTCGACGAAGCGGTTCGCCATGACCGTGTTGCCGTCGTCGTACCCCTTGGAGTGCCAGATGGTCGCGCAGCAGGAACCGGACAGGTCCGGCGGTATCCATACCGGCCGCCCGGCCCGGTGGGAGACCTCGACGATCGCCTCGGGCAGGGACGGCCCGTCCACGCCGTCGGGTCCCGCGAAGATCCGGTTGACGCAGGCCACGTAGTAGACGGCGACGGCGGTCTGCCGGTCCGTTCCGGGCAGCCGCGGACTCGCGGAGGACGGTATGGCGGGAAGCCATTCGGGTACCAGGTCCGGCGAGACAGCCTTCCGCGCTGCCGAGGTGACGCTCCCCAGGACCCGGTCGCTGACATGGTCTGCGATGCCGAGGGCGGTCCGGACCGACGACTCCACGAGGGAGAACCGCTCCGCGACCCGGGCCGCGTTCCGCTCCTCCCGTTCGGTGTGCCGCTGGTGGCGGAAGCGCTTCATCATGGCTCCGGTGTCGATGCCGACCGGGCAGGCTATTTTGCAGGTGGAGTCGCCGGCACAGGTGTCGACCGCGTCGTAGCCGTAGGACTCCAGCAGGCTGTCCATGACAGCCGAACCGACGGGCTGGCGCATCATCTCGCGCCGCAACACGATCCGCTGACGAGGTGTGGTGGTGAGGTCGCGGCTCGGACAGACGGGCTCACAGAAACCGCACTCGATGCAGGGATCGGCGACCGCCTCGATGGTGGGTATGGTCTTGAGCCCCTGCAGATGGGCTTCGGGATCACGGTTGAGGACCACCCCGGGGGCGAGTACCCCCGCGGGGTCGAGGGTCTGCTTGACCCGCCACATCAGCTCGGTCGCGCGGGCGCCCCATTCGGCTTCGAGAAACGGTGTCATGTTCCGGCCGGTGGCGTGCTCCGCCTTGAGCGAGCCGTCGAAACGGCGCACCACCATGGCGCAGAAGTCGTCCATGAAGGCCGCGTAGCGCTGGACCTCCTCAGGGCGGGCGGCGTCGAAAGCGAGCAGGAAGTGCAGGTTGCCGTGCGCCGCGTGACCCGCGACCGCGGCGTCGAAACCATGCCGACGCTGCAGTTCGGACAGGGCCTCGCAAGCTTCCGCCAGCCGCGACGGCGGCACCGCGAAGTCCTCGGTGATCAACGTCGATCCGGCCGGCCGCGCCTTGCCCACTGCCGTCATGAAGGCCTCACGGGCATGCCAGTACGTTCTGATCGTGGCCGGGTCCTCGACGAAGCGGTTGGTGACGGACGCCACCGGGGCCACCAGTGCCAGTTTCGCCAGGACAGCGGCGGCGGCCTGCTGGTTGGCCTGGTGCGCCGATTCGTCCGGGGCGCGGAACTCCACCAGCAGAGCGGCGGTCTCCTGGGGCAGGCCGGCCCAGTCCGAGGGAACTTTGTCGACGCTCGCGCAGGCGCGGAGGGTGTTCCCGTCCATCAGCTCGACCGCGCGGGCCCCGGCGCCGTTGAACAGCGGTACCGCTGCCGCGGCGGCGGTGAGGTCGGGGAAGAACAGCAGCGCCGTGTGGGTGAGACGGTCCAGGGAGACCGTCCTGAACACCGTCTCGGCGACGAACCCCAGGGTGCCCTGGGAAGCGACCATCAGTCCGCGCAGGATCTCCACCGCGGTGGAACCGTCCAGGAAGGCGTCGAGACGGTAGCCGTTGGTGTTCTTCAGCTCGTACTTCGCGCGGATCCGGGCGACGAGGTCACTGTCGCTCTCGATATCGGCCTTCAGCGCCAGCAGCCCTGCGTGCAGCTCGGGCTCGGTGGTCCGGAGCATCTTGTCGGCGTCCGGGGCCGCGGTGTCGACCACCGTGCCGGACGGGAGGACAAGGGTGAGGGAGGAAAGCAGACGGTAGGAGTTGCGGGTGACTCCGGCGGTCATGCCCGAGGCGTTGTTGGCGACCACGCCTCCGACGGTGCAGGCGCTGGAACTCGCCGGGTCGGGGCCCATCAGCCGGCCGTACCGGGACAGTGTGATGTTGGCGCGCCCCACGGTCGTACCGGGCCTGATCCTCGCCTCGTTCCCGGCGTCGAGCACCTCGACGCCGGTCCAGTGGCGGCGCACGTCGACCAGGATGTCCTTGCCCTGGGCCTGACCGTTCAGCGAGGTCCCGGCCGCCCGGAAGACGATCTCGCGCCGGTGCTCATGGGCGTACCGCAGCACCGCGGCCACGTCCTCGACGTTCTCGGCGATCACGACCACTTGGGGCACGAAGCGGTAGGGGCTGGCGTCCGAGGCGTACTTCACCAGGTCCGACAGGGTGTGCAGCACTTTTCGGGAGCCCAGCAGGCGGACCAGGTCCTCCCGCAGGGCATCGGGAGTACCCGACGCCCGCTCGTCGGGCACCCGGTCGGTAGCTGGGCCCTGGGTCTGCCGCGGGCGCAGCTTTCCCGGTTCCGGATCGAGCAGTGCCATACGGCTCTCCGTTCCATTGCAAGGTGTTCGGTCGGCAACGCGTGCGGCACTTCGCGAGGTGAGCCCGGCCACGAGGAATCGAGGAGGGGGACCGCGGCCGGACGGCCAAGGTCGCGGCCCCATGTCCTCTTGCGGAATGTCGCGGGCGTGGGCGAGGAATGCGTCCGGTCAGTGGCCGGAGCGGACGGAACGGACCGCCCGCAGGATCAGGCCGGTGACGGGACCGGGGTCGCTCACGGCGGCTGCGTGCGGGGCGCGGACAGTGACCGTGCGGGAGCGGGCGCGCTCGGCCATCCAGCGCTCGGCGGCCGGCGGGATGTTGCGGTCCTCGGTGGCCACGAGGTACCAGCTGGGGATCCTCTTCCACGCGGCCGCGGTGGCCGGCTCCTGGAGAGCTGCCAGGGTGATCGGACGCTGTCCCGCGGCCATGACCTGGGCGGTCGGTCGGGGGACACCGGCCGCGAACTGCTTGCGGAACAGGTCCTTCTTGATGACCAGTTCCTCCCCCTGACTGCCGTCGGGCAACGGGTAGTACTGGGTGGCGGTGGCCTGTCCCAGGGTGCTGCCGGGGAACTTGTCGGTGAGCTGGAGCGCGTTCTCCCCGATGTCGGGAACGAAGGCGGCTATGTAGACCAGTGCCTTGACCTGCGGGGCGTCGGCCGCGGCCTGGCTGATGACCGCTCCGCCGTAGGAGTGCCCCACCAGCACAATCGGTCCGGTGACGCTGTCCAGAACGCTGCGAATGTAGGCGGAGTCGCTTGCCAGTCCGCGCAGTGGCAGGGCCGGTGCCAGTACACGGTGGCCCTGCCGCTGCAGGCGTTCGACGACCGCGCTCCAGCTGGAGGCGTCGGCGAACGCGCCGTGGATCAGGACGATGGTGGGCGCGGCCGGGCGCCCGTGCCGTTCGGCCGGACGGTCGGCCGTCGCCGGCTGCGTGGCATGCGCGACACCGGCGGTCCCCAGGGCGGCTGCGCCGGCCAGGAGGGACACGGTCACGGTACGGCGTGAGATCGGTGGGTTCATCGTTCGCTCTCTGCGAAGGGGTGGAGGCGGCCGTGGTGTGACGGCCGGTCGGTCGGACGGGCGCGAGCGGGTGCGTGTGGGGTCAGTCGGAGGTGGCCCGTACGGCTTCCTCGATCAGGTCGACGACGCGCTCGGGGTGGGCGAGCATCACCAGGTGGGAGGAGTCGACCTCGACGGTGGTCATGCCGGCCCGCTGGTAGCCGTAGCGCTCCACGTCGGGGTTGATGGTGTGGTCGGACGAGGCGACCAGGCCCCAGGACGGCTTGGTCTTCCAGGCCGCGGCCGGGGCCGCGTCGGCGAAGGCCTGCGCGGCCAGCGGGCGCTGGGATACGGCGAGGACGGCGGCGAGCCGCGGGTCGACGTCGGCGGCGAAGATGGCCGGGAACTTGTCGGTCCGGACCGACACGTCGGTGCCGGGCGTGGCCGAACCCTCGATCGGGAAGGGGGTGTAGACGAGTGCGGCGGCGAGGTCGCTGTCCGGGAAGCGGCCCTGCAGTTCGCCGAGGCTCTCGCCCTTCTCCAAGGCGTAACCTGCCAGGTAGACCAGTGCCTTGACGTTGTCCTCGGTGCCGGCGACCGTGATGACCGCGCCACCGTAGGAGTGGCCCACCAGGACGACCGGACCGGGTATCTGCCGGACGATGGAGGCGACGTAGGCGGCGTCCCCTATCAGGCTGCGGTTGGGCACGGCCGGGGCGACCACCTCCAGGCCGCGGGCGATCAGCCGGGGGATGACCTGGGCGTAGCTGGAGGCGTCGGCGAAGGCGCCGTGCACGAGGACGACGGTCGGCTTGTCGGAACTGGGCATGGGGAAACTCCCTCATCAATGGGGTGGTCGGCTGCCGTGGTGGCCCCTTTGCCGTGAGATGGCGCGGGCCGGCCTCGGGATCGGTTGGTGTGCGGTGTGCACTGACCGGGCGGCCATGGGCTCTGCCGGAGGGTTCCCGTCGGACTCCGCGTGGGAGTCTTGCCGAGCGGGAGATCGCCGACACGTGAGTAACTCTAGGGACTTCCGGGCGGCGTGTTTGTCTGTCCGCGACCTGGCTGTGGCCTGTGCGTGCCCACGTCGTCGCGCGGGCACCGGCTGGGCGGCGTTGCCCTGGCACGGAAGTGGGCCGGGGCCGCAATCGCCCCCGGCCCACTTCCGCTGCGCTGTTCCCCGAGTGCGGGATGCGGCGCCCCGGTCAGCCGTTCCAGTCCGCGAGGAAGTCGAGGAGTTCCCGGTTGACGACGTCGGGGCGTTCCTCCTGGCAGAGGTGTCCGCACTGGGCGATGGGCACGCCGCGGACTTCGCGGGCGATGCCCTTCCATACGTCCAGGACGTCGTATGCCTGTCCGACGGCGCTGAAGTCCTCGCCCCATATGGTCAGCACCGGGCAGTCGATGAGCTGGTCGGCGTCCTCCTGGTCCTGGGCGACGTCCTGGGGCGCCGCACGGTAGTCCATGCAGGATCCCCGCACCGCACCCGGCTGTTGGTAGGCGCGTACATAGACGGCGATCTCCTCGGGAGTGAGCATGTCGGGGTTGTACGACCAGCTGCGGTAGAAGTGGGTGAGCCAGATCTCCTCGCGGCCGGCGATCAGCGCCTCGGGAAGGTCGGGTACGCCGAGGAAGGTGAAGAACCAGTAGCCCTGCCGGGCCAGGTTCACGTCGTAGGTCTCGGCTATGACCCTGGTGGGAATGTTGTCCATGGCCACGAAACGGTCGATGCGTTCCGGGTGGTCCTTGGCGAACCGGGTGCCGACGCGTGCCCCGCGGTCGTGGCCGATCAGGGCGATCCGCTCATGGCCGAGATGGTCCATCAACGCGATCACATCGTTGGCCATGGTCCGCTTGTCGTAACCGGAGGCGGGCTTTTCCGTGTCTCCGTAGCCGCGAAGATCCGGCGCGATCACGGTGAACCGCTCGGCCAGCACGGGTATTTGCTTACGCCAGCCGTACCAGGTCTCGGGGAAACCGTGCAGCAGGTACACCGGCGGTCCCTGTCCCGCGCTCACCCAGTGCTGCTTGATCCCGTTGAGTACGGCGGTGTGATGTGTCATGCCTGTCAGGTCTGCCATGAGTGTCCGCTCGGGTCGGGGGATGGGTATGCCGGGCGGGGCCCGGCCTCTCACTCGGTGGGCCGCAACGCGGCGAGGTGGTGCTCCAGGAAGGCGCTTCGAGGTCGCCCTCGGCGCAGCCGGGAAGACGGTTCGGCCGTCGACGCGACGCACAACGCTGCCTCGAGCAGCCGTCTGCAGAGAGTTCTTCAAGATCCTCGAACGCTCCGACCGCACCAGCGGAACGAACCTCGACGATCCTCCTCAAGCGGCTTGACGCGATAGAGCAGCCTCGGGGACGTGGTCGATGGTGCCCTGGGCTCTCAGAGCCTTGTTTATGGACGCGGAACGTTTCGGATGTTTGCCCGGGCGAGCTGGATCATGCGCCCGACGCCTCCGGTGAGGACGGTGCGGCTCGCCGACAGGGCGAAGCCGGTGAGCTGCTCGGAGGTGATCTTCGGCGGGATCGCGAGTGCGTTGGGATCGGTCACCACGTCGACCAGCGCCGGCCCGTCGTGGGCGAAGGCCGCACGCAGGGCGTCACGCACCTCCGTGGGCTTCTCGACCCGGATACCCCGCGCACCGGCGGCCGTGGCGATGGCCGCGAAGTCTGTGTGCGGGTACCCGGTGCCGTAGGGCGGCAGCCCGTCCACCATCATCTCCAAGTCGACCATGCCCAGCGAGGAGTTGTTGAAGACGACCACCTTCACAGGCAGCCCGTACTGGACCAGCGTCAGGAAGTCGCCCATGAGCATGGAGAAGCCGCCGTCGCCCGAGAGTGACACCACCTGACGCGTCCGGTCGAGGAACTGCGCACCGATGGCCTGCGGCAGGGCGTTGGCCATCGAACCGTGCACAAAGGAGCCCAGGATGCGGCGGCGGCCGTTCGGCGTCAGGTAGCGGGCGGCCCACACGCAGCACATCCCGGTGTCCACGGTGAACACCGCGTCGTCGGCAGCCTCCTCGTCGAGCACCGCCGCCACGTACTCGGGGTGGATTGGAGTGTGCTTGTCGACGTCTCGGGTGTAGGCGCCGACGGCACCCTCCAAAGTGTGGACGTGCCGGTTCAGCATCCGGTCGAGGAACCGGCGGGACGGCTTCTCCTGCACGGCCGGGATCAGGCACCGCAGCGTCTCGCGGACGTCTCCCCAGACGGCGAAGTCCAACTGGGTGCGTCGGCCCAGACGTTCGGGCTGAACATCGATCTGGACCGTTCTGACGTTGCGGGGCAGGAAGTCCGTGTACGGGAAGTCGGTGCCGAGGAGCAGCAGCAGGTCGCATTCGTGCATGGCCTCGTACGCGGCGCCGTATCCCAGCAGTCCGGACATGCCGACGTCGTACGGGTTGTCGTACTGGATGTGTTCCTTGCCGCGGAGCGCATGGCCTACCGGGGCCTTGATCTTCTCGGCGAACGCCATCACCTCGGCGTGGGCGCCGGCGACACCCCGGCCGCAGAACACCGTCACCGTCTCGGCGGCGTCCACCAGCTCCGTCAGCCGGGTCAGTTCCTGATCGGCCGGACGGACCGCGGGCCGGTCCAGCGGTATCGCGAGTTCGGCCCCGCCGACCGGAGAGTCCTCGGCGGCGATGTCTCCGGGCAGCGCTACGACGGACACTCCACGCCGGCCGACCGCGTGCTGAATCGCCGTCTGCACCACCCGGGGCATCTGCCGGGGCGAGGAAATCAGTTCCGAGTAGTGACTGCACTCCTCGAACAGCCGGTCAGGATGCGTCTCCTGGAAGTACCCGGTTCCGATCTCACCGCTGGGGATCTGCGCAGCCAGCGCGAGGACGGGAGCCATCGACCGGTGGGCATCGAACAGGCCGTTGATCAAGTGCAGGTTTCCGGGCCCACAGGAGCCCGCGCACGCAGCCAGTCTGCCTGTGAGCTGTGCTTCGGCGCCGGCGGCGAAGGCCGCGACCTCCTCGTGTCGGACCTGGACCCACTCCAGGGCGTCGTGCCGTCTGACCGCGTCGACAACAGGGTTCAGGCTATCGCCCACCACCCCGTACATGCGGCTCACTCCGGCGCGGGCCAGGAGGTCGACGTACTGCTCGGCAACGGTCTGCTTGGGCATGGGTGCTCCTGGGATGGTCGCTCACGGGGCGGTGGCCAGGGTAATGAGGCGCCGAGCGGACCAGTTGTCCCTCCGTGCACCGTGCGGGGCCCGGCAGTGCACCACGGCCGCGCTCGGCTCCGGGCACAGGGGCGCCGGGCAACCGCCGGTTGAATCGGGCTTGGTGCGACGCCGGTCAACGGCTCACCCGGTCCGCGGGCGGCCTGTGCGGCGAGGCCCGGCCCGATGTCCACCGGCAACGCACTGCGTCGTTGCCAAAACGGCTGCCGTCGGGGCGGCGACATTCATGGGGACGTGAGCCGGACCGTAGTGCTTTTACGGGCAATGCTCCGTGCGTTCCTCGACAACTGTGCTGGTCACCGGAATTTAGGGTCGGGCGTAGAAAATCGCTTCTGCAATCATTCTTTGGGGCAACCATGGATCAGCGTCTCAGCACGGTCACGTGCACAGTGACGGCGCACGTCAGCGTCCCGAAGAGCATGCCCGCTCCGTTGTCCGCGGAGCTGCACTACGACATGGCGGACCCCTACGCCATCCGCCTTTCCCTCGGCGCGCCGATGAAGAGACCCGTCGACTGGGTATTCGCTCGCGAGCTGCTGACTGAGGGGCTGCGCCGGCCGACCGGCTCCGGTGACGTGCTGGTCATTCCCCGGCACCGCTGCCATCCGCACTCCCTACGTGTCGTCTTGAGGAACCTCGCCGGCACAGCATTGGTCGAAATGGCGGTTTCGGAGGCTACTGCGTTCCTTCGGCAGACCTTCGCACTGGTGCCCGAAGGAGCGGAAAGCCTCCACATGGACCTCGACCGCGCCATCAGCGAGCTCACAGGCAGAAGAGGCTGACGGACCGCCCCGGTCGCACCCTGACGGACGCCCAGGCACGGGCACTGCGCTACAGCCGTCCACTCGGCTCGTATCCATCCGAGAGGAATTCCGAGTGACCCAGAAGCGCGAAACGACTTCCACACAGTTCGGCATCTTCACCATCGGTGATGCCACCCCTGACCCGGCCACGGGCCGTACGCCGACCGGGCGTGAGCGCATCAAGGCCATGGTCGCACAATCCCGATACGCCCCTGAGAGGCACACAATGACACGACCTGCCGACGCTCTGATCGTTCAGCGAGTGGCCGACAAGCACCGTTACGAGATCCTGGTGGACGGCAAGGTCGCCGGCTTCACCGCCTACCGTGACAGCGCCGACCAGCGAGTCTTTTACCACACCGAAATCGACGACTCCTACGCCGGGCTGGGCCTGGCCTCACAGCTCGTGCAGCAGGCACTGACCGACGTCCGCGCCTCGGGGCAGCGCATCGTGCCCGTCTGCCCCTACGTCGCGAAGTTCCTCAAACGGCATGACGAGTTCGACGACATCACCGACCCCGTGACCCCCGAGATCCGGCAATGGCTGGCAGCCGTGCTGTCACGTTGATCGTTTCCGCCCTTGCATGCCCGACAGGTACCGGGCCGCCGCTGGTCATCTCTGCGCGAGATGACTGATATCCCGGATCATCGCTCCTGGTGGGGAAGGGGAGGCGGCGTTCCCGTGGTTGTGCCTGCGTGACGAAAGAAGGTGCACATGCCCACACGACGTAACCTCCGCACTTCGCCCCGGTCCATGGGGGCCTCGCAAGGCGTGCCAGGCTGGCTGGTCGCGCTCCTGGCCGTCGCGTCCGGGATGACGGTCGCCAATCTCTACTACGCCCAGCCTCTGCTGTCCTCGCTGAGCGGTGTCTTCCACATCAGCACGGCCACGGCCGGGACACTGATCACGCTCACCCAGGTCGGCTACGTCTTCGGGATGATCTTCCTGGTTCCGCTCGGCGACCGGCTGGAGAAGCGCAATCTGGTCACCGTCCTCCTGATGATCACGACCCTCGCCCTCGTGGCAGCCGGCCTCGCCACGAGCTTCCCCATGCTGCTGATCGCGTCGCTGATCAGCGGTGCCACCTCCGTCGTGGCTCAGATCCTGGTGCCCTTCGCGGCGAACCTGGCCCCGGACCATGCCAGGGGCCGCATCGTCGGCCGGGTCATGAGCGGTCTGCTCACCGGCATTCTGCTCTCCCGAACCCTGAGCAGCCTGGTCTCCGACATCGCAGGCTGGCGCGTCGTCTTTCTCGGCTCCGCCGCTCTGATGGCCGTGCTCACGGTGGCCCTGCGTGCGGCCCTGCCACAGCACGCACCCACCACATCCATCCCGTACCACCACGTGCTGCGCTCCACCGTCCAGCTGGTGCGCACGCATCCCGCGCTGCTGCGTCGAGGGCTGTACCAGGCGGCGATGTTCAGCGCGTTCAGCGCATTCTGGACCACTGTCTCGTTTGTTCTGACCGGTCCCCGCTTCCACTACTCACCGGTCGGAGTCGGCGTCTTCGCCCTCGTGGGCGCGGCCGGGGCAGCCATCGCTCCGTTCGCCGGGCACTGGGCCGACCGAGGGCTGGTACGTCCCATGACCGGGGCTGCGTTCCTTGTGACCGCGCTGGCTTTTGCTGTCGCGGGTCTGGGCGGGCGCAGTATCGTCCTGATCGCCCTGGCTGCGATCCTGATCGACATGGCTGTGCAGACGACACTCATCCTGGGGCAGCACACCGTTTACCAGCTCGACCCGACCGCCCGCGCCCGCCTCAACAGCGCCTTCATCGCCATGTTCTTCGTCGGCGGTGCGATCGGCTCCCAGCTCGGGGCGATCGTCTACCACGCTGCCGGCTGGGCCGGCCTGACCGGCTTGGGCGCCGTACTCCCACTGGCCGCTCTTGCCTACTGGGCCTTCGAACGCCAACCGCAGACGGATTCGAAACTTACCGATCGACAGGCATGACATGCGCTGACTGCCGCAGGCACACACGAACCGCAGTGTGTCCCGCGGCAGTCACGCCGGCTGTGCGCGGTGGGTGCGGCAGTCGGTGCACGCGACGTTCGTTCCGACAGGTCACCTCGTCCCGTTCAGCGTCCCGAGCAGTCCGTAGGCGTGATCAGCGACATTCCGAGGGATTCATGGGACTTTGCGCTTGAAGAACTCTTCCTGCGGACCGGATCCCGCTTCGCCCGGGTGGAGGCTCGGCGCCGGATGCGGGACCACGTGCGCGGACTGCTCGGCCCGGTAGACCGCAAGAACAGCTGGTGGCTCGCCGAGTACGCCGGCCACGCCACCCCCGACGGGCTGCAGCACCTGTTGTCCAAGAGCCGCTGGGACGCCGACGGCCCCCGCGACGACCTGCAGGCATACGCAGCCGAACAACTCGGCGAAGCCGACGGTGTGTTGATCGTCGATGGCACCGGCTTCGTGAAGAAGGGCACCACCCTCCGCCGGAGTTCGCCGAGCATGTTGCCAGTCGACCGGTCTGCAACTTCACTGACTTGGTGGCCACCCTCATCGCCGAGCGGGCCGCCGGTGATGTGGCGGACACGGTCGGTTCCCGATACACCCAGGCCTGGGAAGTCTGCGCCTACGTGGACCGGCACCCCGGGGGTCCGGAGCTCGGACCGGGATATCATCACTGCTGCTCACAACATGTCCGTCCGGTCCCTCCACAACCTCTTCGAAGCGGAAGGAATCACCGTCAGCCGCCTGATCCAGCGCCGTCGGCTGCAGGAGTGTGCCAGGGATCTCGCCCGGGGCGACTGCGGTGAGAGGATGGTCTCCGGCGTGGCCCGGCGTTGGGGCTTCACCAATCCGGCCTGCTTCAGCCGACTCTTCCGCACTGCCTACGACATGTCTCCGAGTCGTTGGCGCGACACTCGGGGCGGCGCTGCGCCGTCCGAACCCTCAGTTGTGGTGGACGGACGTTTCCCGATTTCCGTCATGCTACGACTGGTCACGAGAAGCGCGATTGGAGACCCGTCGATGACGAAGCACTCGAAGACGGTGGGCCTGACCTGCGGCGAGGCAGCCACGCATGGCGTGTCCACGGAGAGCCGCGACCTCCTGGACCTCCCGCCCGCCCTCGTGCGATTGCATGCCGGCAGAGAGCCTGAGTCCGTGATCGATCTGCTGCCCGACGTGTTCGCCGACCCTTCCGACGATGAGACCTTCCGGCACCGGCAGGCGACACCGAAGGGCGGAGTCACCGGTCGGCATGGGCCGAACCCGGCTTCGGCAGGCGAGTGCGGACAGGAAGGGGCATAAGTGGCGGGGTCAGGCGGTTCGCTGTCCCGTAGCGGTCTACGCGGCCGGGAGGTCGAGCTCGAAGAGCTTCAGGCACTGATCGCCTCGGTGGCCCGCGCCGGAAGCGGCGGGTTGGCGCTGATCCAGGGGGAACCGGGCATCGGCAAATCCACGCTGCTCGCCGAGGCCGTCGCCAGGGCCAGGGCAGCGGGATTCTCGGCCGGCCTCGGCAGGGCCGATGAGCTGCATCACATCGTGCCGCTCTCCTCGTTGGCGGCCTGCATCCTGCACGGCGATCAGCCGCTGCTGTCCGGCGATGCCTTTGTCGATCTCGCGCGCAATCACGATCAGCGGATCTGGCTGGTGGAGCGCCTGGCGGAGGCGATCGAAGCCAGAGCCGGCAGCGAGCCGGTGCTGATCGCCCTGGACGATGTGCAGTGGGCCGATCCGCTGAGCCGGTTTGCCCTCAAGCAGCTTCCGACACGCTTGCGGACATCGCCGGTTCTGTGGATGCTGACCGGGCGGCAGGAGCCCGCCGGCCCAGCGGATGAGGTCGTTGCAGCCGCGGCCGGCAACCTCCCGGTGGTCACGGTGCCGTTGGGGCCACTGTCCGGCGCGGCCATCGGCCAACTGGCCGGCGACGCACTGGGCGCAGCGGTTGACGAGCAGGTACGGGACTTGCTCGACGGGGCTGGCGGGAACCCGTTTCTGGCGGTCGAGATGCTCGCGGGACTGCGGACCGCCGAGGCCTCGGGTGAACTGGTGCCCCCAGGGCTCGTGGTGGGTGTGCGCGGCAGAATCAGATCCCTGCAGCCCAGCACACTGCGCTTCCTTCAGATGGGAGCGGTGCTGGGACGCAGGTTCGTCTTCCACGACGCCGCCGCGCTCTGTGGCCAACCGACCACCACGTTGATCGCGGCGCTCGAGGAAGCCGTACGCGCCGGGCTCCTGGACGACGACGGTGATCATCTGGCCTTCCGGCATGATCTGCTGCGCCAGGCGGTCTACGTCGACATCCCGCCGTCAGCCAGGAAGGCTCTGCACCGAGAGGCTGCCCACCGCCTTGTCTCCGCGGGCCACCAGCCGATCGACGCGGTGCCGCACATCCTCAGGGGAGCCCTGCGCGGAGACGAGGAAGCCGTAGCGCTGTTGCGGCGAGCCGCTGACGACGTACTGCCGGTCACGCCGGGCCTCGCGGCCGACCTGATGACGCGCGCCCTGGAACTGGTGCCATCAGCACGGCCGTTGAGGTTCGTAGTGGGTGAGCAGACGATCCTGTGCTTGACACGGGCCGGCAGGAACCGAGAGGCGCTGTCGGCCGGCGACCGGCTACTGGCAGGCCGACCACCGCTGGAGGTGTTCAGTCGGCTGCAGGCTGCCCTCGGCGGGACGCTGTGGAACATGGATCTCGCCGGCGAATTGCGCCGCCGGGCCGAAACTGCCCTCGCCATGGAGGGCGCCGCCCCGGAGATCGGGGCGAGGCTGGCCTCCCTGCGCGCACTGGCCTTGTCCCGGGACCATGATCTCGCCGCGGCGCGTGAGGCCGGCGAGACCGCGCTGCGTGCCGCCACCGCGATCGGTGACCGGGAGGCGCACGTCCTGGCCCTGTCCGGGCTCGGCGAGATTGCGCAGAATGCGGGTGAGAGCGCCGTCGCGCTGGAGCGCTTCGCCGCGCTCAGCGCCGTCGATTCTGCTTTTCTGCCCGAAGAGATCGTCGCGCACCTGCACATGGACGACTTCGAGTCCAGCGAACGACTGCTCTTGCAAGCAGCGGACAATGCCGGGTCGATGCGTCAGGCGATGATGCTGTGGGCGCAGGGACAGCACGATCTGGGGCTCGGACGGCTCGACGACGCCGACGCCGAATTCGTGACAATGGAGCGCCTGGAAGACGACGTACAGGTATCCGTCCAGCAGGTGAACGCTCGCGTGATCCGCTCCCGGATCGCCCTTCTGCGCGGCGATCGGGAAGCGGCGCGGGGGCACCTGGCCGCAGCGCAGGAAAGACTGGCGGTCAAACCGAACCCGGGCAACACGGCCGCGGTGCGCTTCCTGGAAGCGGTCCATGCCGAGGCCGACGGGGACATCGGCCTTGCCATCGACAAGATTCGGCAAGTACAGCAGGAAGGTTCCTTCATGCGCTGGCGGCTGTTGCGCAACTGGGTCGATTCCGCGATACGCATGGCCCTGCGAGGCGCGGACCACGAGCTCGCCGGGGACCTGGCCGCACAGGCCGAAGCCCACGCCGAACGCAACCCAACCGTACCCACCGCCACGGGCATCGCGGCGCAGGCCCTCGGGCTCGTGAAATACGATCTCGCCCTGCTGGAACGCTCCGTAGCACTGCTCAAGGCAAGCCCTCGCCCGCTGGTCCGGGCCGCCGCCTACGCCGATCTCGGACAAGCACTCCTGGCAGCAGGCCGGAAACCTCAGGCAGCGGCCGCGCTGACTCAGGCCCGTGGCATGTTCGCCGAGTCGGGCGCCCACGCCGCAGCGGCACGCGCACAGCGCGACCTTGATGGCGCAGGGGGCGGCAGCCGCAGGGCAGCAACCACGCAGCGCCCCGTCCGGGGATGGGGGGCCCTCACAGCCTCGGAGAAGAAGATCGCGCGCCTTGTCGCCGAGGGCCACACCAACCGGTCGGCCGCCGACCTGCTCGTCGTCTCCCCGCACACGGTCAACACTCATCTGACCTCTGTCTTCCGCAAGTTGTCGGTCAACTCCCGGGTTCAACTTGCGAACCTGGTCATGGCCTTGCCCGACAGCTGAGCGGACCGGTTGGTACGTTCACGCTATGTCCTGCCACACCTGAATGCGCTTGGCTGGGGGCACCCCACACTCAGTCGGAGGTCACCGGCATGCACAAACGCACCCCCGTACCGCCGACCATCGTGCTTGTGCATGGGGCGTTCACCGATGCCTCGTCCTGGGCGGGGGTCATCAGCCTTCTTCACGCCGCCGGATTCACCGTGCGCGCTCCGGCGAACCCGCTGCGCGGCCTGGCGCAGGACGCCGCCTACATCAGGAGTGTGGTGCGCGACATCGACGTTCCCGTCGTGCTGGTCGGCCACGACTACGGTGGCGCGGTCATCACACACGCCGCTACCGACGCCGACAACGTCGTGGCCTTATGCTACGTCGCGGCGTTCGGCCTCGACGCGGGCGAGTGCGTCCTGGACATCACGAACCGCTTTGCCCCCGTGCTGGTGGCCGACGCGACCTTCACCGCGGCCCTCCCCACGCAGATTCCCTGCGGCCCGGAAAGCGAGCTCTACATCCGTAAGGAACGGTTCCCGCAGGTGTACGCCGCCGACCTGCCGCCCAGCGTCAACGATGTGCTGTCCGTGGCGCAACGCCCGATCGCCTGCAACGCGCTGACCAGTAGATCGGGCCCGCCGGCATGGGCCTCCACGCCGTCCTGGTACGCCATCGCGACCGCCGACCGGATGCTCAACCCCACCGCTCAGCGCTTCATGGCACAACGCATGGCGGCCATCGAATACGTGCTGGACGGTTCGCACGCCGTTGTGCTGTCGCAGCCCGCCGCCGTCGTGGCGATGATCCGGGAAGCCGCCGAACAGGGCAATGGTCACGGCGACGGGCTGCGACAAGCCTTCTGAGCAGGTGAAAGAGGTGATCACACGTCTTCGTGTCCCCGGGGCCGCCGCCACGTCCTAGGGAAGCCGATCTTCCGAATGCTCCACGCAGTCGGCCGCCCAGGACCCTATAACATGCGTTCGAACGGAAGATGCCGGTATGGGCCGTCTTGACGGCACCCCGGAGTCCGCTCACCCTCCCGACATCGGCCCCGGCCACAGACATCACTCGGTAAAGGCGCCAGCATGATCTCACCGGCCAGACCGCCGGCGCGGCGGATCGCCGCCCTCTTGACCGCAACCCTCGTCCTGGTACTGGCTGCCACCGGGTGCGGTGCCGGAACCGGTGGTGGGTCCGCCACCGGCAAGGTCGTCTCCATCACGGCACTCGACTATTACACCGACGAACCCGAACACACCCAATGGGGCGAGGTGCTCACCGCCTGCGGCAAGACCGCCGGCGTAAGGGTCGAGCACACAAGCGTTCCGGGGGCGTCACTCATCCCCAAGGTCCTGCAGCAGGCTTCGTCGCGGACCCTCCCCGACCTGTTGATGCTGGACAACCCCGACATGCAGCAGATCGCACAGACCGGCGCGCTGACCCCGCTGGACCAGTACGGCATCGACTCCAGCGGCTTCGCCAAGGGCATCCTGTCGGCGGGCACCTACAAGGGAAAGGTGTACGGACTGGCGCCTGACGTCAGCACGGTCGCTCTCTTCTACAACAAGGACATGCTCTCCAAGGCCGGTGTCTCCGTGCCGAGGACCTGGGACGAGCTGAAGGCAGCGGCGGCCAAGCTGACCCGCCCGGGGCGCTACGGCATGGCGGTCGACGCAAACGCCACTTTTGAGGGCAGCTGGCAGTTCCTGCCCTTTCTGTGGTCCAACGGCGGGGACGAGAAGCAGTTGGACACCCCGCAGGCCGCGCAGGCACTTCAGCTGTGGGTCGACCTGGTGAAGAACGGATCCATGTCGAAGTCGGTATTGAACTGGACACAGGCCGACGTCCACGATCAGTTCGTCGCCGGCAAGACAGCCATGATGATCAACGGCCCCTGGCGGATCCCTGCCCTGAACAAGGACAAGAACCTGCACTGGGGGGTGGCCCCCGTCCCCGTCCCCCGGACGGGGCAGACCCCTGTCACACCGCTCGGCGGTGAGGTGTGGACGGTCCCGCAGAGCGCTTCCAAGGCCCGGCAGGAGAAGGCCGCCCAGGTCCTCGCCTGCCTGAACAACTCCCCGAACATGCTCGCCCTGGCCAAGCAGCACTTCACCGTGCCCTCCCGCTCCGCGGTGGCCGCCCAGTATGCAGAGCAGGTCCCTTCGATGGCTGCCTTCATCAAGAGTGTTGAAGCGGCCCGGGCCCGTACCAGCGAGCTCGGCGTCAAGTGGCCCAAGGCAGCGACCGGGATATACACCGCGATCCAGTCCGCGCTGACGGGCGAGCAGACACCGGAGGAAGCCCTCAGGCATGCGCAGCAGATCGCGACCGCTGACTGACGCGTCCCCGACCCTCCGGATGAGTACCTGGCAGGACGACGGCGCCGTCGCCGCGGGGGCGCCCGCCACCGGTGCGGCGGAGGAGGTCGAGGACGCGCACAGCAGGGACCGGGCCGTGGCCCGGGCACGCTTCTGGGAGCCGCTGACCCAGTGGATGTTCATCGTGCCCGCCGCTGCATACCTGCTGCTGTTCTTCGGCTACCCGATCGTCAAGAACATCGCGATGAGCTTTCAGCAGTACACGACCACGACTTTCTACACCGGTGCCGCGCCGTTCGTGGGGCCGCAGAACTACGCAAAGATCCTGTCGTCGGACCTGTTTTCCAAGGCCCTGTTGAACACGGCCCTGTTCACCGCTGGTTCGATACTGGGGCAGTTCGTGCTCGGTCTGGCCTTCGCCCTGTTCTTCCAGCGGCGCTTCCCGCTCGGCCGCGTTCTGCGATCGCTCCTGTTGCTGCCGTGGCTGTTGCCGCTGGTCGTCTCCGGAACCACGTGGAGGTGGATGCTCGCCCCCGACACGGGAGTCGTCAACGACGCATTGCGCCACCTCCATCTCTCGTCGTCCGGGATCCCCTGGCTCACCGGCACCTCACAGGCGCTCGTGTCGGTGATCCTCATCAACATCTGGGTCGGAATCCCTTTCAACACCGCGATCCTGTACGGCGGCCTGCAGGACATCCCGACGCACCTGTACGAGTCGGCGAGGCTGGACGGCGCCGGCCCAGTGACGTCGTTCCGCTATGTCACCTGGCCACTGCTGCGGCCCGTGGTGAGCGTCGTGCTGGTGCTTGGCGTGGTCTACACGGTCAAGGTGCTGGACATCATCCTCGTAGTGACGGGCGGAGGACCGGCCAACGCCACAGAGACCATCGCCACCCAATCCTACGAACTGTCCTTTCAGCATTTCGAGTTCGGGCGCGGTGCCGCAATGAGCAACGTACTTATCGTCATCTCGCTCGCCTTCGCCGTCGTCTACCTGCGCGCCAACCGTCGCGCCCGGAACGTCTGAGAGGCGATCCCGTGAAGCGCGCATCCAACCGTGGCTGGCCGGCCACCATCGTCGGGATCGTCCTGCTCGCGCTGATGCTGTTTCCCTGCTACTGGATGGTGAATGCCTCCCTCCAGCCGGCCGGCAACACACTGCAGGGAGGCTGGTTCCCCTTCCATCCGGATTTCAGTGGTTACGCCACCGCACTGCGCGATCAGGGACGCAACCTCGTCACCAGCCTTGTCGTAGCCCTCGGCAGCGTCGCCCTCAGCCTCGGGCTAGCCGCCCCAGCGGCCTACGCGCTGGCCCGCTTCCCCATCCGAGGAACCAACCTCGTGCTCTTCGGCATCCTGATCACACAGATGGTGCCGAGCATCGTCGTGGCCAACGCGCTCTACAGCGCCTACAACGACCTGGGACTCCTGAACTCCTACCTCGGGCTGATCCTCGCCGACTCCACCGCCGGGGTCCCCTTCGCGATCATCATCATGCGTTCGTTCATGCAGAGCATTCCCAGGGAGATCATCGATGCCGCGCGAGTGGACGGCGCCGGGAAGCTGCGTACCTTCCGCTCCGTGGTGCTCCCGGTGAGCAGGAACGCATTGATCACTGCGGCCGTCTTCGCCTTCCTCTTCACCTGGAGCGACTTCCTCTTCGCTCTCACGCTGACCACCACGGAGACCGTACGGCCGATCACCCTGGGCATCTACCAATACATCGGTGCTCACACGAACCAGTGGAACGCCATCATGGCCACCGCAGTCATGGCGTCCATCCCCGCCGCCGCACTACTCGTCGTCGCTCAGCGCTACGTTGCCGCCTGTGCCAGCAGCGGAGCCATCAAGTAGTGAGGGGCGGTCCCGTCTCCGTCCGGTCCGTAGTCGACCTGCGGACGGTCATCGCAGGTTTCAGCTGTTGAACCCACCGTCGAGGGACTGAGCTGGACATCGCCCCTGGCCGCGAGAACAGACCTCTTTGTCTCAGTCCTGCATCCCGGATCTAGCGGATTCACGCGATGTGCTGCCCCAGGCCCGCTGGCACGGTGTTTCAGAAAGCACACCGGCTGAAGGGCGGAGATCATGTCGTGGGATTCATCGAGACCGGAGCCCGGGCAGCTCTCGGGCACCTCCACACCACGGATTCGGCACCAGCCCACCAAAGACGGACGTATTCGCGTGAAGCCCTGCCTCAAAGAGGAGGGACGGATCTGATGACGCCTGCCGCACTTGTCCAAGACGACGTGAGCATCCCCGGCAGCCTCCACACCATCGACTCGCCGCCCGTCCACCGCAGACGGGCGTACTGGCGCGAAGCCTTGTCCCGGACGTTCGGCGCCGTGGACATGACCGCTCCCGATGAGGTGTGTTCCGGCACGATCCGTATGACACCGCTCGGCCGGCTCCAGGCAGTCACCGTGGACGGCGACTGCCTGTCCGCCCTGCGAACTCGCCAACTCGTCGCGCAGGACCACGAAGACGGGTACGTTGTGATCACACTGCTGGACAGAGGAGTCGCCCGAATCGAGCAGGACGGCCGTGAAGCGCTCATTGGGCCAGGGGACATTTTCGTCTACGACATGGCGCGTCCCCTACGGCTGAACTTTCCCCAGCCCTTCCGGACGAAGTCCCTCGTCCTGCCGAGAGACGTTCTGGGCCCGAGCGAGTCCGATGTGGCTCACGTCACGGCAGCCCCGCTCGGCCCCGACACGCCCCTCGGCGGTCTGCTCTCGCCCTTCCTGGCCGGGCTCGTGGACGGCGCGGGAACCTACCCGCCACGCATCGGCGAGCTGATGGCCCGTAACGTCGTGGACCTGCTCGGCGTGCTGGCCGACGAGCGGCTCGGCCGGACGACCATGGACACGCCCAGCGGGAACCGGGCACTGCTGTTGCGAATTCAGGAGTTCATCGACCGTCACCTCTCGGACCCCGATCTGACCCCGCAGGCCGTCGCCCAAGCCCACCACATATCCCTGCGCTACCTGCACAAGCTGTTCGAGAGCGAAGACGCCACTGTCGGCAGGTGGATCCAAAGGCGTCGTCTGGAGGAGTGCGGGCGCGATCTGGCGCGCCGCGCCAACGGCTCCACGATCGCCGCGGTGGCGCACCGATGGGGTTTCACCAGTGCCACCCATTTCAGCCGGGTGTTCCGGGCCGCCTACGGGATGTCCCCCCGTAAATGGCGCGACTCCCAAGGCGTGACACCGTACACCCCGTCCCCCCACGGGGATCACCGATACCTGAAGCCGGTGCTCGGTTCTTTCTCATGCCATATTCCATGCATTCCGCGACAACATGTACGCGCTGTGGGGTTTTAGGGCTGTTCGCAGGAAATTCGCTTCTGCAGTCATTGTTGGGGAATGAAATGATCCAGCCTCTTTCCTCGGTCACGTGCATGGCGACAGTGCACGTCAGCGTCCCGGACGGGCCGCCGGCCCCGCTGCCCGCGGAGCTGCGCTGTGATGGTGATTCCCCGGCACCGTTGCCTTCCGGACTCCGTGCGCACCGTGCTGAAGTCGACCGCCGGCGCGGCACTGGTCGACATCGCGGCGTCCACAGGCGGGGCGGCTGTTGCCGCCGCCCTGAGGCTGGGCCCGGAGAAGCACGCCGTATTCTTCCGCCGGGGGAGGAAAGGGAGGATTTTGTGGCCGGGGAGAAGCCGTTCGGGGTTGCTCTGCGTGGTCTGCGGCAGCAGTGCCGTTTGACGATGGAGGAGTTGGCTGAGGCGTCGGGTGTGAGTGTCCGGGCGATCGGCGATATGGAGCGGGGGCGCAGTCGGGTTCCGCAGCGGCGTACGGTGGTGGCGCTGGCGGAGGGGCTGGGGCTTGCGGATGCGGAGCGGGAGGCGTTGTTGGCTGCGGCGCGGGCGGCGCGGGCGGCGCGTCCGACGCGTGCGGTGACGGGGACGGCTGTGCCGCCGCGATCGGTGGGGGACTTCACGGGGCGCGGCCCGGAGTTGGCCCGGCTGAGGGAGGCGGCGGAACGGGCCTGCGCCGGCGTGGGGGTGTCGGTGTCGGTCGTCTCGGGTCCTCCGGGGTGCGGGAAGACGACGCTGGTGCTGAAGGCGGCAGCGGATCTGGCGGAGGAGTTCCCTGACGGGTGCTTCGTGGTGGACCTGCACGGGGTGGAAGGCCCCGTGGACCCGGGCGAGGCGCTGCTGAAGCTGCTGAAGGCCCTTGGGGTGTCGGACCGGCGGCTGGCGCAGGAGGATCCGCAGGGCCGCGCGGGGCTGCTGAGGGCGCTGTTGGGTGAGCGCCGGTGCCTGGTGGTGTTGGACAACGCCCGCGACGAGGGGCAGGTCCGTGCGCTGCTGCCCGCGGGCGGGCGGAGTCTGGTGCTGGTCACCAGCCGGCGGCCGTTGACCGGGCTGGAGGATGTCGACCGCCTGGCGCTGTCGGAGATGGCACAGGACGAGGCGGTCGAGCTGCTGCGCCGGATCCTGGGCGAGGAGCGGGCGGGCGCGGAAGCTGAGGCTGTGGCGCAGGTGGCGGAGCTTTGCGGGCGACTGCCGTTGGCCTTGCGGGTGGCGGGAAACTGGCTGACGGTCCGTTCTGGATGGAGCGTTGACCACCTGGTCCGCCGCCTGGCCGACGAAGAACGCAGACTGGGCGCGCTCGCTGCCGGCGATGTGCGGGTGGAGGCGGCATTCGAACTGTCCTACCGGCAGCTGACCGGCCAGGCCGGACGCATGCTGCGGCTGCTGAGCCTGGTTCCGGGGCCGGACATGACCGCCGCCTACGGAGCCGCTTTGACCTCGACCGGCGTCTTCGAGGCCGAGGATGTGATGGAGGAGCTGGTCGAGGCCGGGCTGCTCCAAGCCACCTTCACCGGCCGCTACCAGCTGCACGACCTGCTGCGGCTCTTCGCTCGCGCCCGGCTGTCCCGCGAGGCGGAACCCGGCGAGCAGGAAGCGGCCGACGACCGGCTGCGCACCTGGCTGCTGGAGACGGCTGTGATCGCTGGCCGCTGGTACAAGCCCAAGTACGGGGCGCCGTCGTCCTCCTGGCAGGGCCTGGTCCCGCTGGAGAGTGCCGAGCAGGCCCGTGCCTGGCTCCAGAGCGAAGCCCCCGCCTGGCTCGCCGCGCTGCGCAGCGCCGCCCACAGGGGTGAGCACACCCGGGTCGTGGAGACCGCCTATGCCATGGAATGGTTCTGCGACCTGTGGGTCCACTGGGGACACTGGCCCGAAGTCTTCCGCTTGGCCAGCGAGGCCGCTACCGCACTTGACGACCCGTACATGCAGGCCTTCCACCTCAACATGTACTCCTGGGCCCTCTCCTGCGAGTCCCGGTACCGGGAGGCCATCGAACGGGCCGGTGAAGCGCTGGACTGCGCCCGCCGCGCCCAGGACGCTTCCCAGCAAGCCTCGGCACTGGCGCAAGCAGCATGGGCCCAAGCGGAGCTCGGCGAGGTCCAGGAGGCCGCCGACAAGTCGCTCGCCTCCATAGACCTGTACGAAGAGGCCGACGACCGCGAGGGCTGGCTGGGTGCCATGTTCACCCACGGATCCTCCCTGCGCCTGCTCGGCCGTGCCGAGGAAGCCCTGATCCAGCACAAGCGCATCATCGCCTTCCTGGATGCGCCCGACTGTCCGGTGAGCGGGCACCTCGCCGATATCTACCGTGCCAACACGACCCGCGCACTTGGTCGCGGCCACGCCGTCCTGCGGCGGTGGCGCGAGGCCGCCGACCACTATCGCAATGCTGTGGTCCAGTCCAACCGCATCGGCATTCCCCACATAGAGGGCAGCACGCTACTGCATCTGGGAGAGGCCCTGATCGAACTGGGAGAAACCGAGGAAGCCCGCTCCTGCCTCCGTCAGGCCCTCGCTTTCGGCGACGCGGCCGACAGCAAAGACCTGAAGACCGCACAGAAGCTCCTGGACTCGCTCCCCGCCGAGTGAGCAACGCCCGCCGCCGTGACATGCCCTGGGTTCGGCATCCCACGGGGCTGCCGCCGGCCCTGGTGATCACGGCGGAGGCCGACGTGACGTGGGACGAGGGGAAGCAGTATCGATCAGCTGCGCTGCGTCGCGGCCTGTTTCCCGGCCTGGTCCATGACTTCGTGTCACTCACGGCCTTGCGCGACCGTCCGCCGACGCGGGCGGCCGTCCGGCAAGCGGTGCTTTCCTGCGCAGAGCGGACCGGCCGCAGCGTTGAAGCGGTGCCGGGGCGGTCAGATGTGCCCCGATGCCGGCAGGCTGTACGAGGCGCTGAAGATCGGCGTCGCGGCGATGACGCCGTCCGCGCCGGTCACCGCCCCCACCGCCGCGCGCAGCGCGGGGCAGGGAAATCCGGTTACCAGGTTGTGAACGATGTCGACAGCCAGCTCGCGCAGCTCGACGACCTGGACGTCGACGGGGCGGGGCGATCGGTCCTCCAGCGACCGTCGGGTCGCGTCGGCGAGACGGTCCGCTGGCAGGCGTGTCGACGACGGCTGGCTGAGGCCCGGCATGAACAACCACGGTCCTGAAGGGTTCCCCCGTCGTCTTCCTCGCTCTCGGGCGTGTGCTGCGGCTCGTACCGGTCCGTTCTCCGTCCCGCAGCCGCACCCCAAGCCGACCCGGTACGGGCGCAGGCGCCTGCCTGCTCGCGCACGGGGGATGTGCTCTGTGCGCACCTCCGTCTACCTGTCCCGGAGCGGAAGGAATCAGCCGCGGTGCCGGTGCAGGGCGACATGCACAGTGTCGAGGGCCTGGATGAGGGCTGCGCGGGCGGCGTCCGTGGCGCGCAGCGGATCGAGCACCATGAAGCCGTGGATCGTCCCGTGGTACCGCATGGAGACCACCGCAACGCCGGCCGCCCGGAGCTTCGCCGCGTAGGCCTCACCCTCGTCGCGTACCACGTCGGCCTCGCTGGTGACCACCAGCGCCGGGGGGAGTCCGGTGAGCTGCTCCAGGGTTGCCTGCAGCGGTGATGCGGTGACCTCGCTGCGCTGCCGTGCGTCGGGCAGGTACTGGTCCCAGAACCAGCGCATCGTCTCGCGGCCGAGGAAGTAGCCCTGGGCGAACTGCTGGTACGAGGGGGTGTCGAAGTCGGCGTCGGTGACCGGGCAGAGCAGCACCTGCTGCAGCAACCGCACCCCGCCGCGCTCCTTTGCGAGCAGGGTCAGCGCCGCCACCAGGTTGCCGCCGGCCGAGTCGCCCACGGCGGCCATCCGGCTCCCGTCCAGACCGATTTCGCCGCCTCGCTCGCAGATCCACTTCGCGACCGCGTAACACTGCTCGATGGCGACCGGATACCGCGCCTCGGGGGCGCGCTCGTACTCGACGAAGACCACGGCCGCGTCCGTACCGAGGGCGAACGCGCGCACCAGGCGCTCATGGGTGCCGGCATCACCCAGGACCCAGCCCAGCCCGTGCAGGAACAGCACGACGGGGATCTTGCCGACGCTGTCGGCGGGCCTGACCACTCTCACCCGTACGTGACCGGTCGGCCCGCCCGGCAGTGCGAACCACTCGGTGGAGGTGGCCTCCGCGTCGAGCAGGTCGTCCTCGCCCTGCAGACGGGCCAGGTCCAGCCGGACCTGTTCCAGGTCCGGGTCGCGCGCCCACGGTGGGCAGGTGTGCCTGTCCACGAACGCCCGGGTGGAGTGGTCCAGGACCGGGTGCCGAAGGGGCGAAGGGGCGAAGTCGGTCACACGGTCTCCTGCCGAGGGTCAAGGGAACTTGAAGGGAAAGGGTTGTTCGCTGCATGGGGTGCCTGGTCGAGAGGCAGAAAGCGATGCTGCGGCTGCCGGGCCGGGGCACTGGCCCAGGGCGGCCGCACGGCTCCGAGCGGGCACCCTACCCCCTGGAATGTGGGAGGTCAGTCCCCGGCCGATCGGCCACCGTGGACCACGGCGCCGGCGTGCCCGCCGGAGACTGTCCGACGTCGTCCTGGGCGGTGCGCAAGTTGCGCCATTCACGGGGGGAGACGCCGTAGGTGGCGCGGAAGGTCCGGCTGAAGTGGGCGGGGTTGACGAAGCCCCACCGCTGGGCCACGGCGGACACGGTGGGGGCTGTCCTGCCGCGGCAGGACAGTTCCCGGCCGCACTCCTCCAGGCGCCGTTGCTGGATGAGTCGGCCGACGGTGGTCCCCTCGCCTTCGAACAGCCGGTGCAGGTACCGGACGGAGATCCGGTGCGTCCGGGCGATGCTCTCCGGCGACAGGTCCGGGTCGCCCAGGTTCCGGTTGATGTGGTCGCGGACGCGCAGCAGCAGGTGGCTGCGGGCGGTGTCCGCGCCCGTGCCGCCCGGGTGGGCCCGCTCGGCGATCAGGGTGGCGAACAGGTCGACGACATTGCCGGCCAGCCGGTTCGCGACGGCCGGCGGGTAGTCGTCGGCCGAGGAGGCCAGGGTGGCCAGGAACGGGAGCAGCATCGCGCCGAAGCCGTCCCCGGTGCCGATGGCGTTGCCTGTGACCTGCCGGATGTCGCTCTCCGGCACGCCCAGAGTGCGGCGGGGCAGTTGGAAGACGTGCGTGGCGAACCGCTGCGGATAGTCGAAGGAGTACGGCCGGGTCGTGTCGTACACCACCAGGTCTCCCTTGCCCACCTCGGCCCGCCGGCCGTCCTGGATGAAGGTGGCCGTGCCAGATATCTGGACACCGAACGCCACCAGTGCCTCGGACGATCGGGCGATCAGTGCCGGGGTGCGGCTGACCCGCTCCGCGTCGGCCTCCATGGTGGAGACCTGGAGATATCCGAGGCGGGCGGTGGCGATCCGGCCGTCGAACGGGCCGTCGCCCCGCGGGGCGACCGTCATCGGCACCAGCGTCCTGCTCACCGCATCGTTCCAGTACGCGACCTTGTCCCGGTCCGGCACGGAGGCGGTCGTCAACACCAAGCTCAAGTTGCTCTCCGCTCAGGGGAGGTGGCTCCGGGGCTGCAATGGACGGGAACAGGACGGACGGCTGCACCTCCCCGGAAGGCGGCAGCCGGTGCCCGGCAGGGCCGGACGGCTCGTCGTACGGGCAGCGACCTCGCTGGAGCGCAACCGGACCGCTTCGGCGAGGCCCGGGTTCCCGCCCGCACCGAACAGCCAAGCAGCGGACCGCTTCTGTCTCCAGGCAGAAAAATAGGCAGAAATCGCGGGAGCGGACGGGCGCGTCCGGTGCTGTGTAGTACCGGAACAGCGCAGGGCGCCGTGAGGAAAGAAGCGGCCGTCACACCGGCCCAGTTCGTTGATGTGGCGTCAGGCCGCCGAACCTGCCCCGACCGGTGCGCAGGAGTGCGGCCCGTCCGCCCCGGCCTACGGCGGCCCCAGACGCCCCCGCCGAACCGGCGCCGCGTTCTCTTCACCGACGGTGAGGAAGGGCATGTCCGTTCCCAGGGGAGTGGCGGCCGCCCGAGCCGGTGGCCGGCTCGGCGCCGTGTGGCGCGCACGCCGGGATGCCGAAGGTCATCGGGCGGCGTCCGTCTGCTCGCAGCTCACCCAGGCCGCTTGGTGTGGTCGGCGGGTCAGAAGATGTTGTTGTGGAAGAAGCCGCCCCGTAGTAGGCGGGCGCGGGGTGGAGGTGAAGCCCCTGGAGCGGGGTGCGGAAGCGGCTTGTGCAGGCCGGCGCCGCGGTCCGGCTTGTGGGTTGCTACGAGAGCGGAGTCACATCCACCTGGCGCCACGTCGCCACCGGGCCGGGGTCACGGGCATCCACGGGGGTGACCCAGAACGCTCTCCCCAGTTCGGCGCTGTACTGGGCGCCCGTCCGCCCGTCTCCGGACGAACGGCCGGTCAGACGGCGGCCGATCCACGGTATGAGGTGCCGGCGGGCGAAGCGGAGGTCGTCGACGCGTCGTATCGCCCATTTCGGGGGCACGGCGGCAGGGAGCGGCGTCCGCCAGTCGTTCTCCGGTGGCATCCCCAGCGTCTGCCAGACCGCCTCCGCCACCCGGCGGTGGCCGTCGGCCGTCAGATGCAGCCGGTCGACGTCCCACAGACGGGGATCGCCCAGGGCCGGTGCTCCGTACAGATCGACGACCGACGCTCCGTGGCGGGCAGCCAACTCGTCGACCAGGGAGAACAACTCCTCCATCCGAGGACGGAAACGTTCCATCACCGGGCCGTTGCGACCGGGGCTGCGCATGAGTACAAGCTTCCTGCACGAGGGCGCGAGACGCTCCACGGCCTCTTCGAGCCTTCCGCGGACCACGCCCATGTCGCACTTGGGCCGCAGCGTGTCGTTGAGACCGCCGACGAGCGTGATGACATCCGCCTGCATGGCGGCGGCCGCATCAACCTGCTCGTCGACGATCTGGGCGATCAACTTGCCCCGTACGGCGAGATTCGCGTACCGAAATCCCGGAGCGCGGACCGCGAGCCGTCCGGCGAGGACGTCTGCCCAGCCCCGGTATGAGCCGTCGGGCAGCAGGTCCGACATTCCCTCGGTGAACGAGTCGCCGACCGTGACGAGACTGGTGTAGGAGGCATTCATTTCCATGGCGATGCGATCGTATCGCGGTGGGGTCCGACCCTTTCCAGAAGGCGTCGGCCAGGTACCGAGATTGGTCAGGGCGCCCTGCCCCGGACCGGGGATCCGCTCTGGATGCCGAGGACGACACCGAGTGCACGCTTGCGGCGACCGAGCGCCGAGGTGCGAAGGATGAGGGCCGCGTCGAGGCCCGGAGTGAGGGGGAGGAGCCCTACGACCAGGGCGAATGACCATAGTGCGGTGCTGATTGCCATGGAATGTCAGCTTGACCGCACCGGGTGGCGACCCCTTCTGCGAGAGGGCGCGGCCGAACCCGCACCGCGCCCCCGCCGGCCACCGGTCGGCCTGCCTGCGATGGAACCCGCACCCGGCCCCCAGCGGCCCCCGCCCACCGGTCAGCGCGCCTGCGGTCGGCCCACCAGTTCGCGCAGCACATCCTCCATCGTGACCATTCCGGCGAGTCGATCGTCCTCGTCCAGAACCGCCGCCAGATGTGTGCGGCTGCGCCGCAGCGCCGTCAGCACGTCGTCGAGCGGTGTGGCGGCCCGCACCCGGGCGATCGGCCGCATTGCCGACACGGGGAACGGCACATCGCGCGGTGCGGCGTCCAGGGCGTCCTTCACATGGAGGTAACCCAGGATCCGCTCCTCGCTGTCCATCACCGGGAAACGTGAGAAACCGGTCTCGTACGAGAGCTGCTCCAACTGTTCCGGCGTCGTCCCGATCCTCGCGTACACCACCCGCTCCACCGGCATCACCACATCCCGCACCGGGCGACGGCCCAGCTCAAGGGCGTGGTGCAGCCGCTCGGCCGCGCGGTCGTCGACCAGCCCGGCGTCCCCGGCGTCCTTCACCAGCCGGGCCAGTTCGTCGTCGGAGAACGTGGCGGACACCTCGCCCTTCGCCTCGACCCGCAGGAGCTTCAGCAGCGCGTTGGCGAAGGCGTTGACGGCGAAGATCACCGGGCGCAGCGCCCTGGCGAGGGTCACCAGCGGCGGTCCGAGCAGCAGTGCGGTCCGTACGGGCTCAGCCAGAGCGATGTTCTTCGGCACCATCTCGCCGAGCAGCATGTGCAGATAGGTCGCCACGGACAGCGCGATCACGAACGAGATCGGATGGATCAGTCCGTGCGGCACACCCACCGCGGTGAAGACGGGTTCCAGCAGATGCGCGATGGCCGGTTCGGCGACGATGCCGAGGACCAGCGTGCAGAGCGTGATGCCCAGCTGCGCCGCCGCGAGCAGCGCCGATACGTGTTCGAGGCCCCAGATGACGCTTCGCGCCCGCCGGTTCCCGTTCTCGGCCTCCGGTTCTATCTGGCTGCGGCGTACGGAGATCAGCGCGAACTCCGCACCGACGAAGAAGGCGTTGACGACCAGTGTCATCAGTCCGATGAAGAGCTGGACGGCGGTCATCGTGCTTCCTCCGCCTGCTCGTCGTCGCCGGGCAGCGGCGCATGCAGCAGGGCTCGCGCGGCACGGCGCCCGGAGGCGTCCACCACATCGACCCGCCAGCCGGCCAGTTCGATCGAATCACCGACGGCAGGGATGCGGCCGACCTCGGTGGCGACAAGTCCGGCGAGCGTCTCGTACGGTCCGTCCGGCACCCGCAGTCCGATTCTCTTCAGCTGATCGAGGCGGGCGGCGCCGTCGGCCGACCACAGGGTCCGTCCGTCGGCGTCCTCACCCGCCGGTGCCAGGTCCGGCGTCTCGTGCGGGTCGTGTTCGTCGCGCACCTCGCCGACCACCTCCTCGACGATGTCCTCCAGAGTCACGACGCCGGCTGTCCCGCCGTACTCGTCGATGACCACGGCCATGGCGAGCTTGCCGGACAGCCGGTCCAGGAGCCGGTCCACGGTGAGGGTCTCCGGTACGAGCAGGGGCTCGCGCAGCATGTCCGCGACGCGTGTACGGGGCCGCTGCTCGGCCGGGATGGCCAGCACGTCCTTGATGTGTGCCACGCCGACGACGGTGTCCAGGTTGCCCCGGTAGACGGGGAAGCGGGACAGCCCGGTCGCACGGGTGGCGTTCGCGACGTCCTCGGCGGTCGCCTGCACCTCGAGTGCGGTGACCTGCACCCGCGGGGTCATGACGTTCTCCGCCGTGAGCTCCGCCAGATTGAGGGTGCGGACGAACAGTTCCGCGGTGTCGGCCTCCAGTGCGCCCGCCTTGGCCGAGTGCCGGGCCAGCGCCACCAGTTCCTGCGGGCTGCGGGCGGAGGCCAGTTCCTCGGTCGGTTCCAGGCCGATGCGGCGCACGATCCGGTTCGCGGTGTTGTTGAGGTGGCTGATGAACGGCCGGAAGACGGCGGTGAAGGCCCGCTGCGGGGTCGCCACGGCCTTCGCCACGGCGAGCGGGGAGGAGATCGCCCAGTTCTTCGGGACGAGTTCGCCGACGACCATCAGGAACACGGTGGACAGCGCGGTTCCCAGGACGAGGGCCAGGGAGGACGCCACGCCGGGGGACAGGCCCACGGCCTCCACCGGACCGCGGATCAGCTTCGCGATCGACGGTTCGGAGAGCATGCCGACCACCAGGTTGGTGACGGTGATGCCGAGCTGTGCGCCGGAGAGCTGGAAGGTCAGGCTGCGTACGGCCTTCATGGCGCTCGCCGCGCCGCGCTCACCCTGCTCCACGGCCCGTTCGAGCTGACCGCGCTCGACGGTCGTCAGAGAGAACTCAGCAGCGACGAAGGCGCCGCAGGCGAGCGAGAGCAGTACCGCCACGAGCAGCAGAAGCACTTCGGTCATCGGTTCACCTCCGTCCCATGATCGGGCAGGGGCAGGAGGATCGCTCGATGTCGGCGATGTCGACTACTGGGAGGCTCGCCCATGGGCGGACGCTCACACCTTTCGGAAGAATCGGTCAGGAGACCACCTATCGTAAAGGATCAGCAAAGTCGTCCGCCCTTTCGGGTGATCGTGTCAGTCCGTGAGGGGCTTCACCCAGCGCCGCCAGTCATCCTCGCGGTGGTAGCCACCCGCAGCCCACGTGTGGTGCGCCCGTTCGTTGGCTTCCAGGACCATGGCGTCCACCCGTCGCCCGCCCAGAGAGATGAACCGCTGTTCCGCTGCTGCCATCAAGGCGGTGGCGATGCCTTGCCGGCGGCAGTCCGGGTGTACGGCCAGTCGGTAGGCGGAGCATCGCCAACCATCGAAACCGGCTATGACGGTTCCCGCGAGAAGGCCGTCGCGCTCTGCGAGAAGCAGGGCTCCGGGGTCCCTTGAGATGAGTCGCGCCACCCCGTCGTGGTCGTCGCTGATGCTTGTTCCTTCCGCGGCTTCGCGCCAGAACCGCAACACGGGGTCGGTGTCGGTGAGGCCGGCGCAGCGGATGTGGAGATCACTCATGGGGCGAGCCAAGCAGAGGGCCGGCCTGCTCGGCGAACGATTTCCGCGCCCAGATCCGGCCGTCAGAGTTCCGCGTCAAGGATGTTCAAGAACACCGTGCCGTCCATGCTCCCATCGGGTCGGGGCAGCGCCAGCTCCGCCCAGATGACCTTTCCCTGGGGGGTGTAGCGGGTGCCCCAGCGTTCGGAGAGTTGCGCGACGAGGAACAGGCCGCGGCCTCCTTCATCCAGCGCCGCGGCATACCGCAGATGGGGCGAGGTACTGCTGCTGTCGGCCACCTCACAGGTCAGGGTGCGGTCGCGCAGCAGCCGTATCGTGACCGGTGCGGAACCGTGGCGGATGGCGTTGGTGATCAGCTCACTGAGCACCAGCTCCATGGCGAACACGAGCTCGGACAGACCCCATTCGTCGAGCTTCTCGGCCGCGGCGGCGCGCATCCCCGCCACAGCGGCGGGATCGAACGGCACGTCCCAGTCGGCGACGTGGTCGGGCGGGATCGCCCGTGTGCGAGCGATGAGCAGCGCCACATCGTCCTTCGGCCGGCTGGGCAGGAGCTCGTCGAGCACCGCCTGGCAGCTCTCCTCCGGCGGCCGGTCGGGATGGGACGCCAGCGCTTGGCGCAGCAGCTCCATCCCCACGTCGATGTCCCGGGTGCGGTCCTCGATGAGCCCGTCGGTGTAGAGGACGAGCTGCGCGCCCTCCGCCAGCTCCAGTTCCGCGGTCTCGAACGGCATGCCGCCCAGGCCCAGGGGCGGCCCGGCCGGCAGATCGGGGAACGACACACTGCCGTCGGGCTGGACCAGCGCGGGCAAGGGGTGCCCGGCCCGCGCCATGGCGCAGTGGCGGGAGACGGGATCGTAGATCGCGTACAGGCAGGTGGCGCCTGTGATCACCGCACCGGCGGTCGTCTCCACCTCCTCCTGGTCGATGCGCCCTACCAGGTCGTCCAGGTGGCTGAGGATCTCGTTGGGCGGCAGGTCGAGCGTGGAGAAGTTGTGCACGGCCGTGCGCAGCCGCCCCATTGTGGCGGCTGCGTGGAGGCCGTGGCCGACGACATCCCCGACGACCAGCGCCACCCGACTGCCCGGGAGCGGGATCACATCGAACCAGTCGCCACTCACCCCGGAGAGCGCGGGCAGGTAACGATGGGCGACATCGAGGGCGCTCTGCTCGGGCAGGGCCCGCGGGAGCAGGCTGCGCTGCAGAGTCACGGCCATGGCGTGCTCGCGGGTGTAGCGACGGGCGTTGTCGATGCTGACCGCCGCCCGGGCGACCAGTTCTTCGGCCAGGGACAGGTCGTCCTCCTCGAACGGCTGGGGCTTCTCCGAGCGCCAGAAGTTGGCCATGCCCATGATGACGCCCCGCGCCTGGAGAGGCACTGTGATGAGCGAATGGATGCCGTACTCGACGATCCTGCGTGTCCGCTCCGGATCCTGGGCGAGCCAGCCGGGTGCGGCGGACAGGTCGGGCACCAGCTCCGGCCGGCCACTGCCGAGGGCCCGTGCCTGCGGCGTGGAGGGGAGGAAGTCGATCAGGCGGCCGCGTTCGTAGAGGGGATGGTCGTCCCGGATGCCCTGGATGGCGGTGCGGCGCATGTCCGCGCCCGTACTGGTCGGCTCGTCCCCGTGCAGGACCGGGTCGGCCAGATCGACGGTGACGAAGTCGGCCAGCCGGGGGACCGCGACCTTCGCCAGTTCCTCGGCCGTACTCACCACGTCGAGGGTGGTACCGATGCCGAGCCCGGCGTCGTACAGCAGTCTCAGCCGCTGGCGGGCGATCTCCGCCCTTCCGGACAGCGTCCGCAGCTCTGTGGAGTCACGCAAGGTCGCGACCGTCCCCTCGGGGCCACCGTGACGATCCGTGGGCCGCTGGTTGACCACCAGCAAGCGGTCCCCCGCAAGGAGCACTTCGTCCGTGGCCGCACGGCCCGAGGTCAGCAGCTCCACCGTGCCGGGATCAAGGCCGGGCAAGTCCGAGACGTGCCGCCCCTCGGCGTCGTGCGGCAGATCCAGCAGCCGTCTGGCCTCGTCGTTCGCCAGCAGCAGCCGACCGTCGTTGCCGACGATGAGCACGCCTTCGCGTACGGCGTGCAGCACCGCGTCGTGATGCTCGTACATGCGAGTCATCTCGGCGGGGCCCAGACGGTGGGTCTGCCGCCGCAGCCGTCTGGCCACCAGCGCCGTCCCGGCCGTGGCCACCGCCAGCGCGGCGGCTCCGGTGCCGAGGATGATCGGAATCTGCCGGGACACCACGCTGGTCACGTTCTCGACCTTCATGCCGGCCGACACCAGGCCCGCGACCTTGTGACCGAGGCCGTAGATGGGGACGGTCGCCTGCACCTCGTGGCCGAGCGGGCCCTTGACGGTCTCGGTGTACACATGGCCGGCCAGCGATGGCCCGATGGTGCCGACGAACCTCTTCCCGATCCGGCTCGGCTGGGGATGCGTGTAACGGATCCCCTTCGTGTCCATCACCACGATGAAGTCGACGCCGGCCGCTTTCCGAGCCGCCTCGGTGAGCGGCTGGAGCACTTTGGAGGGATCGGGTGACTTCAGCGCGGCCAGGATGCCCGGTGAGTGCGCGAACGTCTCTGCGACGGCAATCGAACGCTGTCTCGCCTCCGCGTTGGTGTCGTGCCGGGACTGCAGCAGGAGTGCCACCACCGCGGCCGCCACGAGGAACACCACCAGAGCCACCTGCAGGGCGAAGACCTGCCCGGCGAGGCTCCAGGGGTGTTTCTCCGTGAGTGACCGAACCGGTGCGTTCCGGAATCGGCCGAAACGTCTGGCCACATTGCCCTTTCTAACACCGCAAGGACGACGGCGCGTGAGGCGAGACAGGCCGGGGAGGGCCTTTCCGGCGGGAGCACACGGCCGTCGCGATCCGCTTCCGAGGGGCCGCCGCATCCCGGCTGTGCCGTTCCCCTTGCCCTGGACGGCGCCCTCGCAGAGTCGACGGAGAATGCGGAGGACGAATTCCGCCATGTGGTCACCGGCGACCGGTGTATGGGGCACCGGAGGGCTCCTCTTGCCGGTGCTAGCGCACCCGCGCTAGCGTGTTTCTGTGCCCAAGACTCAGCTGAACGTGAGAGTGGACGAGGCCACCGCCGAGGCCGCGCGACAGCGCGCGTTGCAGAGGGGAATGAGTGTGAACCGCTACATAGAGGAGCTCGTGAAACAGGATGCGGGCGAGGTCGGACACACCTTTGTCGAAGCCGCGGCCGACTTCATGAAGCAGTACGAGTCGGTGTTCGCCGAGGAGTTCGGCCCGGAGCGCAAAGGCACGCGTTGAACCTCCAGATCGACCTTTCCTGGCTGCTCATGGTGGCCGAGCACAAGACACCCGGCGATCCGCAGGTCGTCGACTGGGGTGCGCTCGTGGCTGCGGTGGCCCGTCATGAGGCCGAGATCTTCGGCAGCCCCGTCTACAGCGACCCGCACTCCAGGGCAGCTGCCCTTCTGCAGTTGCTGCTCCACGTTCCAGCGCTCGAACACTCGAACGCGATGTTCTCCTCGGCCGTCGCATACGGCTATCTCGTCGCCTCCGGGCTGAAGGTCATCACCTCGCCCGAGCAGGTGCGCGACCTGGCTCGACTGGTGAAGGAGGGCAAGGCGGACGTCCGGGTCATCGCCGACGAACTGCGCCAGTGGAGTCTGTGACACCGCCGGTACGCGGCGGTGGCCGATGCGTCAGCCGACCGCGGCCGGCCGCCGCGCCACGCCCAGCACACATGCGGACGTGGGCAGCCGGATTCCCCAGTCGGGCATCCTGACCCTGCGGTAGGTCTCCACCGTGAACCCGGCCCTTTCGATGGCGGCCAGGGTGTCGCGCGCCGTGTGGCACCCGCCCGTCACCAGCGGCCAGACCGTACGGTCCAGCGCCCGCTGGGTCGCTGCCATGGCCCGGTCATCGGCCCGCACGTGCTCGAAGAAGCGCAGCTCGCCGCCCGGCCGCAGCACCCGTACGATCTCCGCGAGCGAACGCTCGACATTCCGTACGGTGCACAGCACCAGCGATGTGACGGCCCCGTCGAACGCCTCGCTCTTCACCGGCAGGGCCTCCGCCGTGCCCGGCACCACATCCACCGGAATTCCGGCACGCAGCGCCGACCGCACCGCCAACTGCCGCAGGCTGCGCTCGGGTTCGATGGCCACCACCTCCGACACCGCGGGCGGGTAGTGCGCGAAGTTCAGGCCGTTGCCCGCACCTATCTCGATGACCCGGCCGGACATACCGGCCAGCAGCTCCGAGCGCAGCGCGCCCAGCCCCGCCCCGGTCTCCGCGGCCACGCTCATCCGGGCGTAGATCCGGGCGAAGACGGGGTGGTGCACCGCGTCCTCCGGGATTTTCGTGCTGCGCAGACGCATGACGGACCTCCTCGACACGGTGCTCGACCGGAAAGGTACGGCTACTTCGATTCTCCCCCGTCCCGCGCGGCTCAGCCGCTCAATCGGCCGGCCGATTGCCGCCCAGTTCCGCCGCCAGCCAACTCCCGGCCAGGACACGGAAGTCGGCAGGCGCCAGCGCTCCCGCACCGGCCGGTACGGCACCCAGCAGCGGGGCGCCCGCAGCCACCGGAAGGTCCGCCAGATTGCAGCGCGCCGCGAGGTCCGGCTCGGCGGGCATGCTGCCCACCACCACACCGAGGCACTCCAGCCCCCGGGCCCGCAGGGCCTCCGAGGTCAGCGCGGTCGTATTGAGCGTGCCCAGTCCGGCCGCCGCCACGACCAGGACCGGTGCGCCCAGCAGCCGTGCCGCGTCGGCCAGGGTCGCGCCGTCGTCGTCGAACCGTACGAGCAGTCCCCCCGCACCCTCGACCAGCACCAGATCGTGTTCAGCCGCCAGCTTCTCGGCCGCCTCGGCGATCTCGTACGGCCGTACCGGCGGGAGACCTGCCCTGCGGGCGGCCGTGGCAGGTGCCAACGGCTCCGGGAACCGGGCCAGTTCGACCGCGGTCACATGGCCGCCCGCCAGCCGTGCCACCTCTGCGGCATCCCCGGGCTCGCCGGGGGCCAGGCCCGTCTGCGCGGGCTTGAGCACCGCGACACTGCGATCCCGGCACGCCGCCGCCACGGCCGCGGTCACGACCGTCTTGCCGATCTCCGTGCCCGTACCCGTCACCACCAGAACCGTCATCTCAGCCCTCCCGCGCAGCCGCGCACACGGCGCGGCAGATCCGCGCCACATCCTCGTCACCGGTCACATACGGCGGCATCGTGTAGACGAGATCGCGGAACGGCCGCAGCCACACGCCCTCCCGTACCGCCGCCCGGGTCGCGGTCTCCATGTCCACCTCGTGATCGAGCTGTACGACGCCGATAGCGCCCAGCACCCGCACATCCCGTACCCCGGGCAGCTCCGCCGCCGGGGCGAGACCGTCCCGCAGCCCGCCGCCGATCCGCTCGACCTCTTTCTCCCAGTCCTGGCCGAGCAGCAGGTTGATGGAGGCGCACGCCACCGCGGAGGCGAGCGGATTACCCATGAACGTGGGCCCGTGCGCCAGCACCGGCACATCGCCGCGCGAGATGCCCTCCGCCACCCGCGAGGTGCACAGCGTCGCCGCCATCGTCAGATAGCCGCCGGTCAGCGCTTTGCCCACGCACATGACGTCGGGCGAGATCCCCGTATGCTCCGCGGCGAACAGCTTCCCCGTACGGCCGAAACCGGTGGCGATCTCGTCGAACACCAGCAGCACGTCATGCGCATCGCAGGCCTCGCGCAGCACTCGCAGATAGGCGGGGGAGTGAAACCGCATCCCGCCCGCGCCTTGCACCACCGGCTCCACGATCACCGCGGCCAGCCGGTCGGCGTGCTCCGCGATCAGTTCCCACAGGTGTTGTACGTACGCGGCATCCGGCTCCGCGTCGAAGCCGGCCGGCGGCTCGTCCGCGAAGATCTGCCGGGGCAGTACGCCCGACCACAGCTCGTGCATGCCACCTTCGGGGTCGCACACCGACATCGGCTGCCAGGTGTCCCCGTGATAGCCGCCGCGCCAGGTCAGCAACCGCTGCTTGGCCGGCCGCCCGACCGAGCGCCAGTACTGCAGACACATCTTCACCGCGACCTCGACCGACACCGACCCGGAGTCGGCGAGGAAGACATGCTGCAGCGGCTCCGGGGTGATCTCGACCAGTCGCGTGGCCAGCCGCACGGCGGGTTCATGGGTGAGCCCGCCGAACATCACATGACTCATCCGGTCCAGCTGACCGCGTGCCGCTCCATTGAGCACCGGATGGTTGTAGCCGTGCACCGCCGACCACCAGGACGACATGCCGTCGACCAATTCGTGCTGCCCGTGGGCCGGTTCGGCGAGCCGGAGCCGTACCCCGGACGCGGACTCCACGACCAGCGGCTCCTGACGCCCCGGCATCGGGCCGTACGGATGCCAGACGTGGTCCCGGTCCAGGGACCGCAGTTCGGCCGGGGAGAGGGCCTCAGGCATTGGGGGCGAGATCCGTACCCGCGCCGCGACGGCGGACCGCCACCAGATCCGTGCGTGCAGCCGGAATCCCGCTCGGCTCGGCAGCGGCATCTGCGGGCGCGTCGCCGCAGGGTGCACACCCGCCGTCGTGCGAACCGCAGCCGCCACCCGCCTGCGCACGGTGCGCAGGCAGCGTCGTCGTCCCCGCTCCCTCCACCTCGAAACCGGCGTCCGCGATCATGTCCAGATCCGCCTGCCCCGCCTGTCCCTCACTGGTGAGGTAGTCGCCCAGGAAGATCGAGTTGACCAGGTGCAGCGCGAGCGGCTGCATCGAGCGCAGGTGCACCTCGCGCCCGCCCGCGAGCCGCACCTCCACGTCCGGGCAGACGAACCGGATCATCGCCAGAATGCGCAGACACCGTTGTGGGGTGAGGTTCCACTCCTTGGCCAGCGGGGTGCCCTCGAACGGGATCAGGAAGTTCACCGGCACCGAGTCCGGGTCGAGCTCGCGCAGCGAGAAGACGACATCGACCAGATCGGCGTCGCTCTCACCCATTCCGGCGATCAGCCCGGAGCACGCCGAGAGCCCGGCGGCCTGCGCCTGCTGCACGGTCTCCACCCGGTCCGCATAGGTGTGGGTGGTGGTGATGTCCCCGTACGTCCCCTCGGACGTGTTGAGGTTGTGGTTGTACGCGTCGGCGCCCGCCGACCGCAGCCGGTCGGCCTGTCCGTCGGACAGCAGACCGAGGCAGGCGCACACCTCGACGCCCTCGTGCCGCTCCTTGATCGCCTCGATGGTCTCCGACACCCGGTCGACATCCCGGTCCGTCGGACCGCGACCGCTGGCCACCAGACACACCCGCTTGGCGCCACCCGCCACCCCGGCGGCGGCGGCCTGCGACGCCTCGTCCGGTTTCAGCCAGGTGTACTTGAGGATCTCGGCCTTCGAGCCGAGCCGCTGCGAGCAGTACGAGCAGTCCTCGGGGCAGAGCCCGGACTTGAGATTGACCAGATAATTCAGCTTCACGCGCCGCCCGAACCACTGACGGCGCACCTTTCCGGCCGCGGCCACCACTTCGAGCAGATCGTCGTCCGAGGTCGCCAGTACGGCGAGTGCTTCTTCGCGGGTCGGCAGTTCGCGCCGCAGTCCCTTGTCCACCAGCGTGTTCAGGAGGTCCATGGCGTTGATCCTGGCCTACGGCACCGCCCGCAGCCAAGGAGGAACCGGACAACAGAGCCCGTCTGGGGTGTGTGTATTGCCACACCATGACCTGCTGCGTGCCCGGTTAGGCTCTGTGAGCTGCCTACAAAAGGGACCGCTCATGCCCTTCGCCCCGTTCGACTGGATCGACGACGAGGCGCGCCGCCGCGCGGACGCCGGACTCGTCCGCACGCTCCGCCCCCGGCCCGCCGAACCAGAACTGCTGGACCTCGCGAGCAACGACTATCTGGGTCTGACCCGGCACCCCGAGGTCACCGCCGCCGCGGCCGAGGCCGCGTGCAGGTGGGGAGCGGGGGCGACCGGGTCGCGGCTCGTCACCGGCTCCACCGCATTGCACGCCGAACTCGAACGCGAGCTGGCCGATTTCTGCGGTTTCGAGGCGGCCCTGGTGCTGTCATCGGGCTACGCGGCCAATCTCGCCGCCCTCACCGCGCTCACCGGCCGCGGCTCGCTGATCGTCTCCGACGCGGGCAACCACGCCTCGATCGTGGACGGTTGCCGGCTCTCCCGGGCCGAGACCGCCGTCGTACCGCATGCCGATCCCGATGCCGTGCGCAAGGCCCTGCACGCGCACGGGCGACGCGCGCTGGCGGTCACCGACTCGGTCTTCTCGGTCGACGGCGACGCCGCGCCGCTGCCCGAACTGGCCGACGCCTGCCGGACAGAGGGCGCCGCACTGCTCGTCGACGACGCGCACGGCCTCGGAGTGCTGGGCGAAGGCGGCCGGGGTGCGCTCGCCGCCGCCGGTCTCGCGGGCGGCGAGGGAATCGTCACCACGCTCACCCTCTCCAAGTCCCTGGGCAGCCAGGGCGGGGCGGTCCTCGGTCCGGCCCGGGTCATCGAACACCTGGTCAACACGGCCCGTACGTTCATCTTCGACACGGGCCTCGCACCGGCCGCGGCGGGCGCCGCTCTCGGGAGCCTGCGGCTGATCCGTCGCGAGCCGGAACGCCCCGACAGGGCCCGTGCGGTCGCCACCGCCCTGTACGAGCGGCTGACCGGGGCCGGTCTGACCGCCGTTCGCCCCGACGCGGCCGTGGTCTCGGTGCGGGCACCCTCGGCGGACGCCGCGGTGCGCTGGGCGGCCGACTGCCGCGCCGCGGGTATCGCGGTGGGATGCTTCCGGCCGCCATCGGTGCCGGACGGTGTCTCCCGGCTGCGGCTGACCGCGCGAGCCGATCTGACCCAGGAGCAGATCGCCACCGCCGTGGCGATCGTACGGCGGACCGCTCCCGTCAGCTGACCGAACCCCGGTGCAGGCCGGAGACGAAAGATGTCCAGGCCGCCGCCGAGAACCGCAGCGGTGGCCCGGACACATCCTTGGAGTCCCGCACGGCCAGCCACCCGTCTCCGAACGGCGCAACCTCCACGCAGTTGTTCATACCCGTGCTGCGGCTGCTGCGCCGCCACCGTAACTCGTGCTGTGCGAGGCAATCCGACATGAGCCCCCCTCGGGCAGTCCGGTGTCACCGATCGTCGCGGTCGATCGCGGCGATGAGGTCCAACGAGTGCTCCGGCGACAGCGCGTGCGCCTGCATCGTGCGGAAGGCCGAGCTGTACGCCTCAAGGTCTTCTTTCCGCTCCAGATAGAGGCTACTCGTCAAATGGTCGAGAACTACCACGTCCAGATCAGAAGTGTTCGGAAATGAGAAGATAACGAAAGGGCCGGTGAGACCGGCATAGCCGCCGACCGAGAACGGCAGCAACTGAAGCTCAACATGGGGCAGTTGAGCCACGCGAGTCAGATGGCGCAGCTGGTTTCTCATCACCCGGCGGCCGCCGACCTCGCGCCGGAGCACCGCCTCGTCGAGCACCGCGCTCAGTCGCAGCGGCGGATCGGTCCGCAGTACCCCCTGCCGGGCGAGCCGCACCTCCACCAGCGAGTCCAGCTGGCCGGCGGGTAACCCGTCCAGCGAGGCCCGGGTCACCGCACGTGCGTAGTCGGCCGTCTGCAGGAGCCCCGGCACCACCGAGGTCTCCAGGGTCCGCGCGGTCCGGGCCTGGGACTCCAGACTGATGAAGTCGCGGTACTGCGGCGGGATCAGACCGCGATAGGCATGCCACCACCCGGTGCCGCCACCGCCCGCCGAACCCGCCAGCGCCGCCAGGAGCGTCCGCAGCTGCGTGTCGTCCACGCCGTAGGCATCAAGCAGCCGGGTCACATCGGCCGGCCGCACCCCACTGACACCGGTCTCGATCCGGCTCACCTTCGACTGGTGCCAGCCGAGCATCCGCGCGGCGTCCCGGCTCGTCAGTCCGGACGCATGGCGCAGACTCCGGAGCTCCTCCCCGAGCTTGCGGCGCCTCACCGCAGGGCCGTGCTGCATCTGCGGCCTCCCTCCCTCTTCTGCCGAGCGGACAGTGTGACGCCCGCATACGGTCTTGCGTGGCAGGGTTCACCGCATTGAGCGACAGATATATGCATATCTTGGTGGATCGCCGTCACAGAGGGCAGCATCAGTGGCAATCTGGCGCGAAGCACAACCGGGACCGGTCGCGGGTCGGTCCACGTGGGAAAGGGGCGGCTCGCCATGGCAGACCATCAGGAAGCAAGCGTCACTCTGCCGAGCGATCCGGTCTCGGTCTCGTCGGCCCGGAGATATGTGGCAAGGGTGCTGACCGAATGGGGTCTGGGCATCGACACGGAGTTCGCCGACAGTATCCGGCTCATCGTCTCGGAACTCGCGACCAACGCCGTCCAGCACACCTTCGGACAGTCGCCCACTTTCACCGTGGACCTGAGGCTGGAGCGGGAGGAACAACTGCATCTGGGTGTGACGGACAGTCACCCGCGCTGGCCCCGGCGGCTGCCCGCCGCCGTTCAGCAGGACAACGGACGCGGCATGGTGATCATTCGCTGTCTGGCCAAGGAGTGCGGCGGCCGGCTCACCGTCACCCCCACTGCCGACGGAGGCAAGACGGTCTGGATCGCGCTCCCGTGGAGCATCCCCGTGCAGAGCTGACCGACCGTCCGATCCGTCGCCTCCCCGTCTCGCGATCGCCTGATCACCCGCCCTCGCCGCCCGGGCGCTGCGCCGAGGCCGCCCGCCCGAACCCACTGCGCAACAGCGCCTGGAGTGTTGCCGCCGCGGCGCTCGCCCGGTCGCCGCGGTGCACCATCGAGATCGTCCGCCGGAACGAAGCGGGTTCCAGCCGCCGCACGGACAATGGCGTCGACGACATCGCGGCAACCATCTCCGGTACGACCGCCATTCCGATGCCCGCGCTGACCAGCGCACACACCAGCGCATAGCCGGGCGACTCGCAGACCACGGCGGGTGTCGCCCCTGCTTCGGCCAACGCCTGCTCCACCCCACGACGCGGTGGATGCGTCGGCGCGCTGCTGACCAGCGGGCGCCCCGCCAGTTCCGTCACCGGCAGTCTCCCGGTGCCTTCGGACAGCATCTGCCCGACCGCCGTGATCAGGACCAGTTCCTCGACCAGCAGTGGTTCGGCGAATACCCCGGAGGGCCAGGCCGCTGCGGCAGCCGGCTCGTACACATGGGTCAGCGCGAGATCGACCTCGCCCGCGGCCACCGCAGCCACCCCGTCCGGCGGCTCGTACTCGGTGACCGCCAGTTCCACATCCGGGTGGGCGCGACGGAAGGCGCTCAACACCGGCGGCAACAGATGGATGCCCGCGGTGGTGAACGTGCCGACCCGGAGGCGTCCGCCGGAGAGTCCGGAGAGACGCGCCAGTTCGTGGCGGGCCAGGTCCATCTCGTCGAGGATCCGTCGTGCGCGTCCGACCAGCAACTCGCCGGCGGCGGTGAGGCGGGCCCCTCGGTGGTGGCGCACCAGCAGTGCGGCGCCCGCCTCCCGCTCCAGCTTGGCGATCTGCTGGGAGAGCGCGGGCGCGGTGTAGCCGAGTCGGGCGGCGGCCCGGGTGATCGATCCGGCCTCCGCGACTGCCACCAGCGCCGCGAGCCGTGTCGGGTCATACATTAAGCGTTCCTTTTGGCAGACCCTGAAGATTGCAAGTACACGCTAAAGGCTCTGCCGGGCCAGGGTGGACCCATGGACGCACAATTGCTTGCCTTCGTCGGGGTCGCCGCTGGGATGATCGCGCTGCCGGGCGCGGACTTCACCGTCGTCGTACGCAACGCGCTCGCCTCCCGGTCAGCGGGGGTGGCGACCGCGCTGGGTGTTGCCGGTGGACTCCTCGTGCACACCGCGCTGGCCGTCGCCGGGCTTGCCGCTGTGCTGGTGACGCTGCCCGTACTGTTCCGCACCGTTCAGCTGCTCGGCGGGGCCTACGTCCTCTACCTCGGCATCAGCGCCCTGTACGCGGCTCGGCGTCGCCCCACGGGCAGGGCGGGCGGCGCCGAGGGTGGACCAGCAGGGCAGGGAACCGTACGCGCACTGCGCCAGGGCTTCCTCACGAACGCCCTGAATCCCAAGGCGCCGGTGCTCTTCCTGAGTCTGCTGCCGCAGTTCGTTCCCGACGGGCAGCCGCCGCTCCCGAGGACCTTGCTGCTCGCAATGATCGTGGTGCTGCTTGCGCTGATCTGGTTCCCCGCCGTGGCCCTCATGGTGGACCGGCTGGGCCGGTGGCTGCGCCGGCCGCGTACCGCCCGCGCCATCGAGGGCGGCAGCGGCGCGGCGCTCACCGGTCTGGGGCTGGTGCTGGTGTCCGGCCCCCTGCTGCACTGAGTGACGAGCGGGTCAGCGGCGGAGACCAGGGCCTGTCCCTCGGATCACGGCCGGGGCGCGGGCCCGGTCCGCCGGACAGGCATCAGCGGACCCGCCCGTAATAGACGCTCTTCGTCCAGATCTTCTCCAGCCGGACCACCGCGCCGGTCCTCGGCGAGTGCCAGATCCTGCCCTTACCGGCGTAGATCCCCACGTGGTAGATGCTGCGGCCGTAATGGAAGAAGACCAGATCGCCGCGTTGCCGGTGCGAGGCCGAGATATGGCGGGTCTTGTTGTACTGCTGCTGGGCCGTGCGCGGGAGCTTCTTGCCCGCCTTTTTGAACGAATAGACCGTCAGACCCGAGCAGTCGAAGCGGTTGGGGCCGGTGGCCCCCCACCCGTACGGCGATCCCTTCTTCGAGGCGGCGATGTTGAGTGCCTTCATCGAGAGGGTCGCTGCCTGGGCTTGGGGCGTGGCGCCCGGGGCAAGCATGGTGCCGCCGACGGCGGCCAGTGTCAGAACCGAGGCCGTGCCGGCCCGGGCGAGCAGAGACGGGACATGAACCTGCGCAGTCATGCGCAACCCTTCGTCAGCCGCCTGTGAAGGATGACCTGTCGGGTTCGGGCTGGCGAAGTTGCCCGGCCGCGCTCGGCGGCTTCACCCCGAGGGTCGACCGGTGTTCCGGTCGACCCGTTGTGCTCGGGTCCTCCACTCCTGCCGATCCACTTCTGTCGACCAGGCATCCGGACGGCGGCAGGACTCGGCGTCCGCCCGGACCGCCCCGCCGCGGTGGCGGGGGCTTGTCGTCCCAGGGATCTTGACGTACCGACTGCCGGATTTCCGAGGGGAAACGACGATGTGTGAGTCTCCTCACGAATGACCCGTTCGGGTGGGGGTGATGATTTCGAAGACCGTGCACGTCACTCGGACCGGTCTCGTACCAGGGGTGGAATGAAAGATTCCGATCACTGTCCTCGCGAAAAAAGCAAGTTGAGATGTAGCTCGCGCGGGGGAACTCCTACGCCGAACGAGCTACGAATTTCGATGTGCCTGCCGGGCGTGTCGCGCAGGGGAGTTGAGCGAAGTCCGTCGGAGTCGGGGTCGGAGTGAGTTGAGCGAACCCCGTCGGAGGTGAAGGCAGGGGGAGTTGGCCGTACCCGGCCGGGGCCGGAGACGAAGTGGGCGGATCAACTCGTAGGAGCGGGGGGTACGGTGACGCGTCCGGCCCGCCGTTCCCCGTCCAGCACGCGCAGCGCCCGCGCCAAGGTGGCGGCGTGGATCTGCGCCTCGCCGCGCTCATGCATCAATGCGAGGGCGTCCCGCAGCGCGCCCGCCCGTGAGGCCAGTGCCTGCGCGGCGCGCAGTGCGCCGTAGGTGTCGCTGCCGCGGGCCGGGTTGATCCGGCCCAGTTGGTCCAGGACTTCGAGGTAGCAGTCGATGAACTCCCCCTCGGCGCGCGTCAGTGCGGGGAGCGGCGGCAACTCCGGTGGCTGCATCGAGCGTTCACCTCGCGCTGCGCGGCGGGAGCGACGATTTCCGGTTCTCCATGATGTGGTCCACCAGACCGTACGCCTTGGCGCCTGCCGCGTCGAGGATGAGGTCACGCTCGATGTCGGTGGCGATCTGCTCTGCGCTGCGGCCTGTGTGACGGGCCAACAGAGTGGTGATCATATTGCGGACCCGTTCCAATTCCTGTGCCTCGATCTCCAGATCGGACGGCTGGCCCTGAACCGGCTCGGTGAGCTCGGGCTGCTGCACGACGACCCTGGCGCCGGGCAGTGCGTGCCGCCGGCCGGGAGCGCCCGCGGCGAGCAGCGCGGACGCGCAGGAACCGGCCTGGCCGAGGCAGTAGGTCTCCACCTCGCAGGTGAGGTACTGCATCGTGTCGTAGATCGCGGACATGGCTGCGAACGAGCCGCCGGGGGAGTTGATGTAGAGCGAGATGGGCCGGTCCGGGGCGTCGTGTTCCAGATACATGAACTGGGCGATCAGGTCGGTGGCCGCGGTGTCGTCGACCGGCGTACCGAGGAAGACGATCCGTTCGGCGAGCAGCTTGGAGTACGGATCGAGGGTGCGGGTCCCGTTGGTCGTGCGCTCGGTGAACTCGGGCAGCACGTAACGGGCGGTGGGGCGGAACAGCATGGCGTTGCCTTTCCTCCGGGGTCTGTACGGGGATCTGCACAAGCATCTGTGGAAAATGTACAGGACGTACAGAAGGTTATGATGGGGAGCATGGCCTACGAGATTCCGGTGACGCAAGCCCGAGCTGAGCTCGCCGAACTGATCAACCGCGTTGTCTACGGCGGCGAGCGAGTGGTCGTGACGCGGCACGGCAAGCCGCTCGTGGCGCTCGTTTCGGCTGCTGACCTGGAGCGACTCGAAAACGACGAGGCTGCTGCCGAGGAGCAGGTGATCAGCTCGGTCTCCTCGATCGGCTCCTCCGTGTCCGCTCCCGGCGAACGGCGGCGCTTCGGCATCGCGGCGGAACACAGGGGGCACCGCGAGCCGGGCAGCTGAGCGTCCCACTGACGTCCCGTAACGCGGAAATGCCGTGCAGCCCCGCCCGTTGCGGCGGGGGTGCACGGCATGCTCGAACGGGGTCAGCCCACCAGGGCCGGCTCCGGGGTGCCGGGTGCCGGCGTGGCCGGGTGCTGGGCCCGGCGTCGGCCTCCGATGAGTACCGCCGTCAGCCCGAGCGCCGCCCACAGTGTGAGCGTGAGCAGCGCACCGCCCGCACCGCTGCCGTCGAAGAAGGCGACCGACCGCAGCAGTGAGCCGCCCGCACCCGGCGGCATCAGCTGTCCGATCGTCCCGGTCGGCCGGGGCAGCAGCTCGGGAGCGCTGGTCACGCCGGAGAACGGGTTTCCGAGCAGCACCATGAAGGAACGTTCGTTTTAGGTTTGCGATATGGCCCGTGTATCTCAGGAACACCTCGACGCCCGCCGTCGGCAGATCATCGACGGCGCGGCGCGCTGCTTCGCGCGCGACGGCTTTCACGGCACGTCGATGCAGGGGGTGCTGCAGGAGGTCGGCCTTTCGGCGGGTGCGGTCTACCGCTACTTCAGCGGGAAGGAAGACCTGATCGCGGCCATCGCCGATGAGGCGGTCGGCGGCGTCAGGCGGGCGTTCGAGGAGGCCGCCCGTGTTTCGCCGCCGCCTCCGCCCGATGTGCTGATCGGCCGTGTTGCCCGCTCGCTGCTCGAAGGTACCGGGCGGGGCATGAGCCGACAGGCCTATGCCGGGCTGATCGTGCAGGTGTGGTCCGAGACTCTGCGCAGTGAGCGGCTGGCTGCCACGCTCGCCGAGGCCTTCGGGGGTTTGCGGGCGGCGTGGACGGAGCTGGTCGACGTCTACCGCGACATCGGCCTGCTCGGCTCCGATGTGTCCGCCGATCATGTGGCCCGCACGCTGATCGCCACCGCCCAGGGATTCATCGCCCAGCTGGCGATGTTCGGTGACGCCGAACCCGAAGTGCTGGAAAACGGCCTGCGCGGCCTGATGTCCATGGATCTGCAAAAGATCAGTTAACGCGCCGGAAAAACTTCGGCTCTAACGTGCAATACCTCGCCGCGAGAGACCGGTTAGATGTTCAACAGTCTGTTGACAGCGGCTAGTGTCTCGCTGCGCCCAGGGCCGGTACTGGGCACAGGACTGTGAGGTGGAAGCGTGCAACTGACCCCGCATGAGCAGGAACGCCTGCTCATCCATGTTGCTGCCGACGTGGCTCAGAAGCGTCGGGCGCGCGGACTGCGGCTCAACCACCCCGAGGCGGTCGCGCTGATCACCACCCATCTGCTGGAGGGTGCCCGCGACGGTCGTACGGTCTCCGAACTGATGGCATCGGGCCGCAAGGTGCTCTCCCGCGAGGACGTCATGGACGGGGTGCCCGAGATGATCCATGACGTCCAGGTCGAGGCCACCTTCCCGGACGGCACCAAGCTCGTGACCGTGCACGAGCCGATCGTCTGACGGGAGGTGCCACCGATGATTCCCGGAGAGATCCTGTACGGAGACGGGCCCGTACCGTTCAACGAGGGCCGGTCCGTCACCCGCATCACCGTTCTCAACGCCGCCGACCGGCCCGTCCAGGTCGGTTCGCACTATCACTTCGCCGAGGCCAACCCGGGCCTGGACTTCGACCGTTCGGCCGCCCGCGGACTGAGGCTGAACATCGCCGCCGGGACCGCCGTGCGCTTCGAACCCGGCGTGCCCGTCGACATCGAGCTCGTCCCCCTCGCCGGACGGCGCATCGTCCCCGGCCTGCGGGGCGAAACCGGAGGTGCCCTCGATGGCTGAGCTCGACCGCGCGGTCTACGCCGACCTGTTCGGCCCCACGACCGGCGACCGCATCCGGCTCGCCGACACCGATCTGCTCGTCGAGATCGAGGAGGACCGCTCGGGCGGTCCCGGACTCGCGGGAGACGAGGCAGTTTTCGGCGGTGGCAAGGTGATCCGCGAGTCGATGGGCCAGGCGCGCACCACCCGCGCCGAAGGTGCCCCGGACACCGTCATCACCGGCGCCGTGATCATCGACCACTGGGGCATCGTCAAGGCGGACATCGGCATCCGCGACGGCCGGATCACCGGGATCGGCAAAGCCGGCAACCCGGACACCATGGATGGCGTCCACCCCGATCTGGTCATCGGCCCCGAGACCGAAATCGTCGCGGGCAACGGCAAGTTCGTCACCGCGGGCGCCATCGACGCCCATGTCCACTTCATCTCGCCGACCATCCTCGACCAGGCGCTCTCCGCCGGTGTCACCACGCTCGTCGGAGGCGGCACCGGACCGGCCGAGGGCACGAAGGCGACCACGGTCACTCCGGGCGCCTGGCACCTCGCCCGGATGTTCGAGGCTCTGGAGGCCTACCCCGTCAACATCGGGCTGCTCGGCAAGGGCAACACGATGTCGGGCGACGCCATGCGCGCCCAACTGCGCAGCGGTGCCCTCGGATTCAAGATCCACGAGGACTGGGGTGCCACTCCCGCCGTCATCGACGCCTGTCTGAACGTGTGCGAGGAGAGCGGCGCGCAGCTCGCCATCCACACGGACACCCTCAACGAGGCCGGCTTCGTCGCCGATACGCTCGCGGCCATCGCCGGACGCTCCATCCACGCGTACCACACCGAAGGCGCCGGCGGCGGGCACGCCCCGGACATCATCACCGTGGTCTCGGAGCCGTACGTCCTGCCCAGTTCCACCAATCCGACCCGGCCGCACACCGTCAACACCATCGAGGAGCACCTCGACATGCTGATGGTCTGCCACCACCTCAACCCCGCCGTGCCGGAGGACCTGGCCTTCGCCGAGTCCCGGATCCGTCCCTCCACCATCGCGGCCGAGGACATCCTCCACGACCTCGGGGCGATCTCGATCATCTCCTCCGACGCCCAGGCGATGGGCCGCGTCGGCGAGGTCGTCCTGCGCACCTGGCAGACCGCCCATGTGATGAAGAAGCGCCGCGGCCTCCTTCCCGGTGACGACCGGGCGGACAACCGCCGGGTTCGTCGTTATGTCGCCAAATACACCATCAACCCTGCCGTCGCCCAGGGCCTCGACCGGGAGATCGGTTCGGTCGAGACCGGCAAGCTCGCCGATCTGGTGCTGTGGGACCCGGCGTTCTTCGGCGTCAAGCCGCAGACCGTCATCAAGGGCGGCCAGATCGCGTACGCGCAGATGGGCGACGCCAACGCGTCCATCCCTACCCCGCAGCCGGTGATGCCGCGGCCGATGTTCGGCGCACTCGGCCGGGCGCCCGCCGCCAACTCGTTCAACTTCGTGGCGAACGCGGCCATCGAGGACGGGCTCCCCGAACGCCTCGGTCTCGGCAAGCGGTTCGTTCCGATCACCAGCACGCGCGGCGTCACCAAGGCCGACATGCGGGAGAACGGCGCACTGCCGCAGGTCCACGTCGACCCCGACAGCTTCGCCGTGACGATCGACGGCGAACCGGTCGAACCGGCACCCGCCGCCGAACTGCCCATGGCCCAGCGCTACTTCCTCTTCTGATGCGGACCATGTGATGAGTCGCGCAGCTCTGCTCGTCCTCGCCGACGGCCGGTTCCCCGCCGGTGGCCACGCGCACTCCGGCGGTGCCGAGCCGGCCGTGAAGGAAGGACGTATCCGTAACGCCGTGGACCTCGCCGAGTTCTGCCGGGGCCGCCTCCACACCACCGGACTCACGGCCGCCGCACTCGCCGCGGCGGCCGCCCACGGCCATGACCCGCTCGCGCTCGACGAGGCCGCCGATGCCCGCACCCCGTCACCCGCGCTGCGGACCGTCGCGCGAAAGCTCGGCCGGCAGCTGATGCGGGCGGCCCGCGCCACCTGGCCCAGCCCCGAACTCGCCGCGCTCGCCCGGGCCCGGCCGCGCGGCGCCCACCAGCCCGTCGTGCTCGGCCTCACCGCACGCGCGGCGGGACTCGGGCCCGAGGACGCTGCGCACTGCGTCGCCTACGAGACCGTCAGCGGACCGGCCACCGCTGTCGTCCGGCTGCTCTCCCTCGACCCCTTCGAGGCCACCGCCGTCCTCGCCCGCCTCGCACCCGAACTCGACCGGATCGCCGAACGGGCCGCCACTGCGGCGCACGGAACCATCGATGCGCTGCCCGCCGCCTCCGCCCCTCTCCTCGACATCACCGCCGAGGCGCACGCGGCATGGCCTGTCCGCCTGTTCGCCTCGTAGACCTGCAAGAACCAGGAGCCGAACACCATGCACCTCGATCACGCCCAGCACGGGCCCGCCGCCGTGAGCGCCGATGCGGCCCGCCCCGACGGCACTCGCCGCGCTCTGCGCATCGGACTCGGCGGACCGGTCGGCTCCGGCAAGACCGCGACCGTCGCCGCCCTCTGCCGGGTCCTGCGCGACCAGCTCTCCATCGCTGTGGTCACCAACGACATCTACACCCGCGAGGACGCCGCCTTCCTGCTGCGCCATGCCGTCCTGCCGCCCGAGCGCATCCAGGCCGTGGAGACCGGCGCCTGCCCGCACACCGCGATCCGGGACGACATCTCCGCCAACCTCGAAGCCGTCGAGGACCTGGAGGACACCGTCGGGCCACTCGATCTGATCCTGGTCGAATCCGGCGGCGACAACCTCACCGCCACCTTCTCCAAAGGCCTGGTCGACGCCCAGATCTTTGTCATCGATGTGGCGGGCGGCGACGACATCCCGCGCAAGGGCGGCCCCGGCGTCACCACTTCCGACCTGCTCGTCATCAACAAGACCGACCTCGCCCCCTACGTCGGCTCCGATCTCGACCGGATGGCTCAGGACGCCGCACAGCAGCGCGGGCCGCTCCCCGTGGCCTTCACCTCACTCACCTCGGAGGAAGGTGTGGGGCCGGTCGCGGACTGGGTGCGGGGGCAGCTCGCCGCCTGGATCGCATGAGCGTCCAGGCCACCGCCCGGATCACCGCGGTCCTCGACAGCCGGGGCGTCACCTCGCTCCCCGTGCTGGAGAGCGACGGGCCGCTCGCCCTGCGCCGGACCCGGGCCGTGAACGGCCCGAACGCCCGTGTCACCGTCGTCGGCGCCATGAGCGCGCCGCTCGGCGGCGACCGGCTCGCCATCGAGACACAGGTCGAGGAAGACGCCCGGCTCACCGTCGACTCGGCCGCGGCTACCGTCGCCCTGCCCGGACCGGGAGCGGCTGCCGGACCCGCCACGTACGACATCAGGTTGAACGTGGGGGAGCGGGCCGCGCTCTGCTGGCTGCCGGAGCAACTCGTCTCGGCGCACGGCAGCGTCCTGCACATGACCACACGGGTCGAACTCGCCCCCACCGCACGGCTGGTGCTGCGCGAGGAGCAGATTCTCGGACGCCACGGCGAGAGCACCGGCACCCTCACCAGCCGCCTCACCGTGCACCGCGCCGGCCGTCCGCTGATCGACCAGCAGGTGGCGTACGGGCCGGGAGCACCCGGCGGCTGGGACGGCGCCGCAGTCCTGGGCGGCCACCGGGCCGTCGGGCAACTCCTCGTCGTGGACCCGTCGTTCGACGAAAAATGCCCCGAAGCGCGCCTGCTGGGGCCGACCGCCGCCCTCACACCACTCGTCGGTCCGGCTGTGCTGGTGACAGCGGTCGCCCCCGATGCACGCCTGCTGCGCAGGGTCCTGGGCGACGCACTGAGCGACGTACTGGACACCCCGGCGGGGTGAATACCGCTCAGCGGGACACGGGTGTCCGGTTATCGATTCGGTAAAGAAGTGAGTGTGTGGCCTGTTCTCAGGAACCTCACAGACGACAAGATCCGCAGGAGGTCTCGAATGAACTGCGCCGCCACCGGCGGCGCTTCAGATATGGGGGAGGTTCCACTTGAGACGCACAGCAGTGCTCGGCTCGGCCGGCGCTCTGATCGCGGGCACGCTCATAGCGGGCGCGGTGACCGCACCGGCGGCCACTGCCGAAGGTCGTCACCACCAAGGTTCCGAGGCGCGTGGCGTTCAGGTCGCCGCGGCACGGGCGGCCAGGTCCGGCATCGACTGGAAGGACTGTCCGGCTGACTGGGCCCTGGCCAAGCCGATCAAGTGCGGCTGGGTGACCGTGCCGCTCGACTACGGCAGGCCCGACGGCAAGCAGATCAAGCTCGCCGTCGACCGGCACGTCAGCACCGGCACGGAGGACGAGCGACAGGGCGCTCTGCTCTACAACCCGGGCGGCCCCGGCGGTTCGGGCATGGCGTTCCCGAAGCGCATCATCAATCAGACCGCGATCTGGGCGAACGCGGCGAAGGCCTACGACTTTGTGGGCTTCGACCCTCGGGGCGTCGGCCACTCCGCGCCGATCTCCTGCATCGACCCCCAGGAGTACGTCAAGGCCCCCAAGGCCGACCCCGTACCCGACTCCGAGGCCGACAAGCGCGCCCAGCGCAAGCTCGCGGCCGAGTACGCGGACGGCTGCGCCGAACGCAGCGGCGACATGCTGCCGCACATGACCACGCCGAACACGGCACGCGACCTGGATGTCATCCGCGCCGCCCTCGGTGAGAAGCAGCTCAACTTCCTGGGTGTCTCCTACGGCACCTATCTGGGCGCGGTCTACGGCACGCTCTTCCCGACCCATGTCCGCCGCATGGTCGTCGACAGTGTCGTCGACCCGGCGAAGGACAACATCTGGTACCAGGCCAACCTCAACCAGGACATCGCCTTCCAGGGGCGCTGGGACGACTGGAAGGCATGGGTCGCCGAGAACGACTCCGTCTTCCACATCGGCAACACCCCCGAGAAGGTCGAGCAGGCGTGGCTGAAGCTGCGCGCCGCCGCGAAGCAGAACCCGATCGGTGGTGTCGTCGGCCCCGCCGAGCTCATCGGCTTCTTCCAGAGCGCGCCCTACTACGACTCCAGCTGGGCGCGCGTCGCCCGGACCTGGAGCGACTACCTGGGCGGCGACACCCAGGCGCTGGTCAAGGCCGCCGGACCGACCATGTCGGACATCGCGGGGAACATCTCTTCGGAGAACGGCAACGCCGTGTACACGGCGGTCGAGTGCGCGGACGCCAAGTGGCCCACCAGCTGGCAGAAGTGGGACCGCGACAACACCCGGCTGCACAAGGACTACCCGTTCATGACCTGGGCCAACGCCTGGATGAACCTGCCCTGTGCGACCTGGTCGGCCAAGCAGCAGACCCCGCTGAACGTGAAGACCGGCAAGGGCCTGCCGCCGGTGCTGATCGTGCAGTCCACGCGTGACGCCGCCACCCCGTACCAGGGCGCTGTCGAACTGCACAAGCGCTTCAAGGGCTCGCGCCTCATCACGGAGCGGGACGCCGGTTCGCACGGTGTCACCGGCCTGGTCAACCCCTGCATCAACGAGCGGGTGGACACCTACCTGCTCACCGGCAGGACCGACCGCAGCGACGTGACGTGCGCCCCGCACGCCACACCCAAGCCGTAACGGTCACACCTCACGGGCACGGGCGGCCGGTGGCTTCGAACCACCGGCCGCCCGTTCTCGCGTACGGGCTCCGCCTCAGGCCTTCCGGTCGTACGTCTCCAGCCAGGCGTCCTCCGCCGCGTAGTCGAAGAGCTTCTTCCCGTATGCCCGCAACATGACGGGAAAGGCCTCCGTCCAGTCCTTGCCCTCCAGTTGCGCGCCGATCCACTCGACCGTTTCCGGAAGCGACTCCACATAGCCCGTCACCGGCCGGTACCCGAGTTCCCGCTCGGCGGCCGTCATGTCGTACACGATGGGATGGGCGGCGCTCCACGGCGTCGAGCCGACGCCGTCGTCCCCGGGTGCGCCGGCCATCAACAGGGTCTCGGTCCTCCGGCCGAGCACCGCGTCGACGGCCTCGCCGATCTCCGCGACCGTCGGCGCCTGCGGATCCCCGGCATTGAGCACCCGCGAACCGGGCCGCCCGGCGGCGAGCCGGATCAGCTCGGCCAGGTTGGATACATGGACCGGGTGGAAACGGGACGTCCCGCCGTACGAGAGGACCCGCCGTCCCCGGCCGTCCAGGAGCCGCTTCACGAAGTACAGCTCTCGGGGCGAGCGGCAGTACGCCCCGTGAATCGCCCCCGCACGCAACAGCGTCACAGGCAGCGCGTCCCCCGCCGCGAGCAGATCCTGCTCCAGCTGTATCTTCCGCGTCCCGTACGTGGCATCGCCGGCCGGCACGGTGCGCTGTGTCTCCGGGACCGGCACGGGGTACCGCGGAGCTCCGTCGGGCTCGCCCTGTGTGTCGAAGCTGCGCCCCTGATCGTCCTCGTACACCGCACCGCTGGAGATGACCACCGCCGAACCGATCAGATCCGCGAGGCCGGTCAGCTGCCGGGCGTGATCCGCGCCGTACGCGACCATGTCGACCAGTACGTCACAACCGTCACCCAGCGCCGCCGCCAGCGCCCCGTCCTCGTCCCGGTCGAGAGCCGTCGTGCGCACCGCGCCGTCCCACCGCGTGTCCCGGCCGCCGCCGCGTGAAGCGGCCGTCACCTCCCAGCCGTCCTCGACGAGGGCCTGCACGGCCACCCGTCCGATCTGTCCCGTCGCTCCCAGAACCCATGCGCTTCCCCTGCTCATGAGAGGCACGCTAGGACGAGGTCGTCGCCCGGACCAGTGGAGTTCACCCAGCGCGGATTCGCCGTCAGCGTCGCAGCTTCGGGAACTTCTTCGACTGCCCTGCCTGCTCGGCCTGCGCGGCCTTCACCTTGGCCGCGTACTCGTCGACGTACTCCTGTCCGGAGAGGCCGAGAATCGCGTACATGATCTCGTCGGTGACCGCCCGGATCGCCGCCTTCTGGTTCTCCAGACCTGCGTAGCGGGAGAAGTCCAGCGGCTCACCGAAGCGGATGGTGACCCGTTTGATGCGTGGGACGACCTGTCCCGGCGGCTGGATCTCGAACGTACCGACCATCGCGCACGGCACCACCGGCACCTGCGCCGTGATCGCCATCACGGCCACGCCGACCTTGCCCTTGTACAGCCGGCCGTCGTGCGAACGGGTGCCCTCCGGGTAGATCCCCAGCAGCTCACCCCTGCTCAGCACCCCGAGCCCTTCGCGGATCGCCGCCTGCCCCGCGTCCTTGCCGGACCGGTCCACCGGAATCTGCCCGATGCTGTGGAAGAAGGCGGCGGTCAGCCGCCCCTTCACCCCCGGTCCGGTGAAGTACTCCGCCTTGGCGAGAAACGTGATGCGCCGTTTGAGGATCACGGGCATCAGGAAATGGTCGGAGAACGACAGATGGTTACCGGCGACGATGGCCGCGCCGTCCTCCGGGATGTGTTCCAGGCCCTCGATCCTGGGGCGGAAGAACAGCCGGAGAAGCGGCCCGAGGATGACGTATTTGAGCACGTAATAGAACACGGGGCGGCTCCTAGCTCTGCCGGATCGGCTCCAGGGCTGCATTCTGCCAGGTCAGCGGACATCTGACGGGAGGACAGCCTATGTGCGGCTGTCGTTCCGCGTAACCGTCTTTGGGCTGGTCAATGCTGACCCGGGCGGCGGCTCGACCGCCGAGCGCCGGATGCCTCCTGCCGCCGGACCGCAGGTCCTCGTCGCCGGCCCGGAACTCACCCTGCCGTGGGCCGGGGCGGAGACGGCCGCGCTGCGTGCCGCCTGCCACCCTCGACGACCCCCTCCGCCAGGAGGCCACCCGCCCCGACCTCCACCACCTCCAGCACTGGGCCGCCTTCACCCACCAGGGCAATCTGACGGCTGCGTTGGTGGGGTGCGGGGGTGGAGGCCGTGGCATCGACCGGTAGGGGTTGCGGGGTTGGACCACATCAAGTCGATGTCGTGGTCCGGGGGAACGCGGAGGCTGCTGCTACCCGAACAGCGACCGGAACCTGGCCAAGGAACTGATACGGATGGTCTCTGGGTCGCTACGCGGAGAAGGCGGGAGGCGCCGGCAGCGAGCAACGGCTTGACGCGATCCCCCTACTCCTGGGCCCGCTGCGTGCCGCCAAGGTTCTTCTTGCGCTGTGAGGCGCTGGACGCGGTATGGGCTCCGCCGGGTGCTGCTGTTCGCGCAGGTCAGCAACACCCGGCATGAAGGCCGAGCCGACTCATGACGGCCGGCGCGCGTCTCTCCGCTCGCGCATCGAACGTGGTGCGTTGGCAGGAGAGACCGGGCGAGACGGCTTCCCGGGCCGCGGTTGGGTGGGTTGGTGGCGCTGCTCTGCAGAGTCATGCGGTCACAGCCCCTGGGCCGCGCGTCGGGTCGACGGATGGGTTCCGTTTCACGGTGAGGGGACCCCGGAGGAGCCGTGCGGGTCAAGCCTTGGCGGCTCGACCCGCACCACTGCGTCTGTGCTGTCCCCGTCAGGGTCCCGCCGCCCGCGGTCAGTCCTTCAGATGCTCCAGGATCCGGTGCATCCCGCTGTTCCAGTTCTCCTTGAGCGCCGCGACGGCCGCGTCGAGGTCGCCGCGCTGCAGGCACTCGGCGATCCGCTCGTGCTCCACCGCCGAACGCTCCAGGATGTCCTGGTCGCCCAGGGCCACCCGCTCGTAGCGGTGCATCGTCACCTTCAGAGAGGTGATCAGTTTCATCAGGCGGTTGTTCGTGCAGCCGGACAGGAGCAGGTCGTGCCACGCGTCGTCGTAACGCTCTATGACGTCGTGCGGCGCCTGCGGGGCCGAGAACGCACGCGCCTCCTCAAGGAGGCGGGGGGCCGTCGCCGCCAGGTGCTCGGGATCGCTGGACTCCAGGGCGAGCGCCTCCAGCGTCGCGACGATCGCGGACAGGTCACGGAACTCCTGCGCGCTGAGCGGCGTGAAGCGGAAGCCCTTGCCGCGCTCGCTGGTGATGACGCCCTCGCGCTCCAGCGTGATCAGTGCCTCGCGCAGCGGAGTGCGGCTGACGCCGAGTTCGGTGGCCAGCTGCCCCTCGTTGATCGGCTCGCTCGTCGCGATCGTGCCGCGCCCGAGGCGCTTGATCAGTTCCTCCTTGACCTGTTCGCGCAGCGGGCGATTTTCGATTGGCATGTGAGGCTGCCCTCCCCTTCGGTCCGGTCGATTATCTGCTACCGGCGGGTCACGCGGTACCGGCGCCGTCGACCGGGATGATCGCCCCGCTCAGGAACGCCGAGGCGTCGGAGGCGAGGAACGCCACGGTCTGGGCGATGTCGCGGGGCTGCCCGATCCGGCCGAGCGGCCGGTCGGCGGCGTCGGCGTAGAACGCGTCGGAGCTCTCGCCGAGCTGGCGGGCCTCCTCGGCGAGCATCCCGGTCGCCGTGTCACCGGGGCAGACACAGTTGACGCGGATGTTGTCGGGGCCGTGGTCGATGGCCATGGCGCGGGTCATGTTGACGACGGCGCCCTTCGACGCGCAGTACGAGACGGCCCGGCCGCCACCGCGGATGCCCCATCCGGAACCGGTGTTGATGATGGAGCCGCCGCCCCGGGCCGCCATCCCCGGGATCACGAGGCGGCTCATCAGCATCACCGAGCGGATGTTCACGGCCATCACCAGGTCCCAGTCGTCCTCGGTGATCTCGCAGACCGTGGAGCGGCGGATGATGCCGGCGTTGTTGAAGAGGACGTCCACGCCGCCGAACTGCTCCTGCGCCGTGTGCACGACGGCCTCGCAGTCCTCGCGCCGTGACACGTCGCAGCGTACGAAGGTCCCTCCGGTGTCCTTCGCGGTGCGTTCGCCGCCGTCCGTGTCGATGTCGGCGATCACCACGCGCGCGCCCAGCTCCGCGAGGACCTGGGCGGTGGCGCGGCCGATTCCGGCTCCGCCGCCGGTCACGATGGCACGCTTGCCGTCAAGAGAGATCATCTTGGGCTCCTTCTGGGGGTGATGGGAGGCATGACGGGTCATCCGGCCAGGCGGTACAGCGATGTGCGCCGCCTGCCGGTGATGACGGGCAGGTGGCCGGACAGCTCCGCGTTGAGCGCGTCGTCGCCGGTGTCGAGGAGAAGAGGGCGGCCGCCGAGCGCGGCCAGTTTCTGTTCCGTGCACAGCACGAGCAGGCGCTCGCGGCCGCCCGCCGCGCGCAGGACGCGCGGTGAGATCTGCTGGTTGCCGCGGCCGAGGAGGAATCCCTGGCCGCCGATGGGGGAGAGGGCGATCCAGGCCGGGCCGACGGAGAGGAGCATGTCCTCGCCCGCGTCGCGGGCCACGATTCGCGGCCGGTGGCCGGGCCGCAGGCGGAGCACGTCGACCCCCGTGAGGGAGACGTCCGCGCCGAGCGTCGCCGCGACCGCCCGGGTGGTGCTGCCGGGGCCGAGCACGAGCAGCCCGTCCCCGACGCGCTCGGCGACGTCGGTCGCGATGCCGCCGACCGCCTCGGGCGCGGTGGCGGTGCTGCCGGTCTTGCGCTGCTGTACGCGGGCCGGTACGTCGGGAACGCGCAGCCACCCGAAGAGCTGTGAGGCGACGCGGCCCTTGCTCAGGGCGTCCTCGTCCCGGTCCATCACTTCGGCGTCCCGCAGTCGAACGGTGCTCCTGCGGGCGAGCCACGCCGCCGCGACCTCACCCGCGGCGCGCGGGCTGATGGCGAAGACGGCCGAGTGCATCTTCACGCCGGTCGGTACGCCGAGGACCGGGCAGGGCACGTCGGGGAGGGCGCCGAGCACGTCCCGCGCGGTGCCGTCGCCGCCGGCGAAGAGCAGGAGGTCGACGCCCTCGGCGACGACGGCCCGCACCGCGGCGGCCGTGTCCGCGGCCGAGGTGTCCCGCCCGGCGCCGGCGGCGTACACGACCCGACCCGCAAGCCCTGCGGCGGCGACGGAGTCAGCGCCCAGGGGACCGGCCGCGGTCACGACGAGGAGTCCGGAGCCAGGCGGGGGACCGACCGGAGCGGTGGCCGCCGCCCCGGCCTGCGTGTCGCTGAGCCCATCCGGCGCGGGATCCCCGGTGGCGTCGGCCCGGCGGCCGGGCACGGGGTGGGGTGTGCGCTCCCGCCCGTCCCACGCAGGACGCCCGACCCCTGCCAACTTCCCCGAACGCGCCGCAAGTTCACCCAAGGCCGCAGCGGCACGCGCCCCCGCCAAGGGGCGTGCGCCCAGCGAGAGTGCCACACGGGTCCGGTCCGGGCCGTCGGTACCGCCCAGGCCCACCCGGCCGCCGAGGCCGGCGACCGGGTTGACCACCAGGCCGATCCTCGTCACCGGCCGGCCTCACCGAGCACCTTGCGGCGGTAGGCGCGCCAGGAGACCGCCCAGGTCGCCGGGGAGTCCAGGGCTTCCGGGCGGACCCGGTGGATGGTCGAGCGGTGCGGCGCCGTTCGCACGGTCTCCGGGTCCTCGTACGCCTCACGGGCGATCTCCGCGAGGATCGCCGCGTACTCGTCGAGGTCGGCGCGCGTGTAGGACTCGGTCGGTTCCAGCGTCATGGGTTCCGGCACGACGTACGGGTGGTGGCTGGTCCAGTAGTGCGTACCGAAGTCCGCGGCACGCAGGCCGATGTCCTCGGAGTGCAGGCCGGTGTCCTCGTGGAGCTTCTCCCAGCTGTAGCGGACCTGCTCGACGCGCGGGCGCCCCGCCGCGTAGGGGATGGAGACGCCCGGGATCTGCCGGACCTTGTGGAGCAGGTAGTTGTTGTTGAGGACGGCCGTCTCCGCGGCGGCCCGCAGGCCCTGTGCGCCGAGCGACATGATCCAGGCGTAGGCACGGACCAGGTTCGGCACGACGCCGTAGAACGGCCGCATCTTGCCGACCGACTCGGGCCGGTCGTCGTCCAGGCGGTACACCGAACCGTCGAACTCGACGGTGGGGCGCGGCAGATACGGGGCGAGGTCCTCGGAGACCGCGCACGCACCCGCCGCCGGTCCGCCGCACGCGTGCGGCGTCGAGAACGTCTTGTGCAGATTGAAGTGGCACAGGTCGAAGCCCGCGTCCCGGGCGCGCGTGATGCCGAGGATGCCGTTCGCGTTGGCCTGGTCGTACGAGCACAGGCCGCCCGCCTCGTGCACGATCCGTACGAACTCCTCGATGCGCGGGTTGTAGATGCCCGTGTCCTCGGGGTTCGTGATGAGGAGCGCCGCCGTGCGCGGGCCGACCGCCGCCTTGAGGGCCTCGATGTCCGGGTAGCCGTCCGCGTCCGGGTGGAGCGTGATGACCTTGAAGCCCGCCGTCTTCGCGCAAGCCGCGTTCGACGGGTGGGAGAAGATCGTCGTGATGACCTCGTCGCGCTGCTCCAGCTCCCCGCGCGCGGCGAAGTAGGCGCGGATCATGGCGACGTTCGTGTAGATCGCGGCGGACCCGGCGCCCGGCTGGAGCGAGACCCGGTCCATGCCGGAGATCTCCTTCAGGAGCTGCTCCAGGCTGTGGATGATCCCGAGGACGCCCTGGACCGTGTCCTCGTCCTGGAGGGGGTGCAGCGCCGAGATCCGCGGGTCACGGACGAACTGGTCGTTGACCTTGGGGCTGTACTTCATGGTGCAGGTGCCCTGGCCGACGTCGATGTTGAGATCGGCGCCCAGATTCTCCTGCGACAGGCGCAAGTAGTGGCGCAGGACCTGTTGTTGGGACATCTCCGGCAGTGCGGGCGGCTCGGCGCGGCGCAGGGCGGCGGGTATCTCGGCCTTCCCGATGGACGGGTCCGGGACCGGTACGAGGACGCCTCGCTCGCCCGGCGAACCGAGCTCGAAGATCAGTTCCTCGTCCCAGGATGCCTGCTGGAAACGGCGGAGGCGCGGCTTGTCGGCGATGCGCGCCTCCTCGGGGGAGACGGACACGGGCGCGTGCGGGGCGGTCACTTGACGATCTCCTCCAGGGTTGCGGCGAGCCGGTCGATGTCGGCCTTGGTGTGGACTTCGGTGACGCAGTACGTGGCCTCGTGCCCGCCGGTCGGTACGCCGCCGAAGATGCCCCGCTCCTTCAGGCCGGTGCGGATCTCGGCGGCGGTCTTGCCGCCCGTGTAGCGGACGGTGAAGTCGGCGAAGTGCAGGGCGTCGCCGTACGGGACCTCGATGCCGGGCACCTCGGCGAGGCGCCTGCGGGCGTACGCGGTGAGCGCGAGGATCGTGTCGCCGATCTCCCGCATGCCCTGCGGTCCCATCAGCGCGAGATAGACCCCGGCACCGATGCCGTGCAGCGCGGCGGCCGTGCCGACCCACTCCTTGCCTTCCTCGCGCAACGCGAACGAGGTCCGCTCGTAGGCGACGTCGCCGAAGCCGTACTCGCCCTCGACGGTCGTCGGCACGAGGCCGAACAGGCGCGACGGGTACTCGGCGACCAGCGTCTCCTCGTCGCGCGTGGCGATGAAGCCCGCGTTGCCGCCGCCGAAGCTCTGGTGGAGGCCGAGCGGCTGGATGTCGCCGCACGCGATGTCGGCGCCGTGCGCGGAGGGCGGCGCGAGCACGCCGAGTGTGAGTGGATTGCAGCCCACGACGAACAACGCCCCTGCTTCGTGGGTCAGTTCGGCGAGGCGGGGCAGCGCTTCGTCGACGATGCCGAGCGCGGAGGGCGTGTCCGCGTACACCGCCGCCGTGTCGCCGGCGGCGAGCGCTTCACGCACCGCGTCGAGGTCGGCGCAGCCGGTGTCCGGGTCGACCGGGATCACCGTCACGTCGTGGTCGGGGCGTACGTAGTCACATATGCGGGAGAGCTTGTCGGCGTCGATCGCGGTGGCGACGAGCACGCGGCGGCGGCCCGTGATCCGGCCGGCCATGCGCAGGGCGGTTCCTGAGGCCTGGAAGCCGTCGTACACCGGGACGTTGACGATCTCGACGTCGAGCAGCTCGGCCATCATCGACTGGTACTCCCACAGTGCCTGGAAGCGGCCGTGGTCCTCGTAGGGCTCGCCCGCGTACGCCGTGAGGAACTCGCTGCGGTTGACCACCTCGTCCACGACCGCCGGTACGTGGTGCTGGTAACAGCCGGAGCCGAGAAAGCTGAGCGCCTGGCGCGTCGAGGTGTTGCGGCTGAGCAACTCCTCCATGTGGCGGGTGAGTTCGGCTTCCGAACGCAGCGGGGCCGGCAGGTCGAGGGGGCGGTGTAGCCGGATGCCGTCCGGGATGTCGGCGTAGAAGTCCTCGACGCTCGCCGCGCCGATCTCCTCGAGCATCGCCTGCCGCACGGCCGGGACCGCGTTCGGGATGTAGGGGTGGGTGTAGGGGGGGACGGATTCCTGGGGTGACGTCATGCCGCGCCTTTCGCGTGAGCCGACTCGGTCAGGTCAGTCATGAACCACAGCAACAAAAGTCTTTGGGTGTACACCTCTTGACGGCGGGCTCCGTCATTCAGTGTTCTGAATACAGCATTAGGCATTCAGGCTCCAGGAGGCAAGAGTGTCAACAAGGCCCACCCGGCGGGTTGTTCTGGCCACAGGTCTCGCGACCGCGGCATCGTCACTGGTCAGCGGATGTGCCATGGGCGGTGCGGGCGGCGGAGACGCCCGTGACATCGGCGGCAGTAGGGATGACGAAGGGGGCAAGGTCGGCGGAAAGATCACCGTCTGGTCGTGGGACGTGGCCGCCAAGGCCATGAAGCGACTCGCCCGCACCTTCGAGAAGCGTCACCCCGGCACCACCGTCGACATCGTCGACATCGGCTACGACAACGCCTACGACAAGATCACCGTGGGCCTGCGCGGCGGCTCGGGCCTCGCCGACGTCCTCACGATCGAGGGCAGCTACATGCCGCGCTACATCGGCAACTTCCCGAGCGGCTTCTACGACCTGACGAGCCTCGGCGGCCGCTACGGAGGCGACTTCGACCGCGCCGCGTGGCGCACCGTCACCGGGAAGGACAGCGCGGTCTTCGCCCTGCCCTGGGACATCGGCCCCTGCGCGCTCTACTACCGCGCGGACCACTTCCGCGCTGCCGGAGTCGACCCCAAGTCGCTGCTGACCTGGGACGACTACATAGCGGCGGGCGTCCGCATCAAGAAGGCCACCGGCCGCAAGCTGCTCATCATGGACTCCACGGACGCCGGGATCCTGCCGATGCTGCTCCAGCAGCAGGGCCAGTCCTACTTCAAGGGCGGCCGGGTCGCGGTCGACACCCCGGAGGCCGTCAAGGCCCTGACGCTGATGAAGACCCTGCACGACAAGGGTCTCGTCGACTACGAGAAGGGCTGGGACGGGCTCATCACCGGCACCAAGGAGGGCAAGGCCGCCACCACGCCCACCGCCGCCTGGTGGACGGGCACGCTCAGCGACGAGATGCCCGAGCTGAAGGGAAGGTTCGGGGTGGTGCCGCTGCCCGGATTCACCGCCGACGGCATCCGCACCTCGAACATCGGCGGCTCCACGCTCTGCGTCCCGGGGCAGAGCAAGAACCCCCGTCTGGCCTGGGCGTTCATCCAGTTCCTGCTCACCGTCAAGGCGAACCAGGTCTCCATGCTCAAGCACGAGGGCCTGTTCCCCGCCTATCTGCCCGCGCTCGACGACCCGTATCTGAGCGCGAAGCAGGAGTACTTCGGCGGACAGGCGGCCCTCGACGTGTTCGCCCGGCTCGCCCACAACATCCCGCCGGTCGAGAACAACAAGGACGACGCGAAGGCCTCCGACATCATGATCTCCGCCGTCACCGGCGTGATGCTCCGGGGCAAGGACCCGCGCGCCGCCCTGAACTCGGCCGCGCGGCAACTCGCCACGGCCACCGGCCGCGAAAGGGTGAAGTAGCCCGATGGCCGTCCACACCACCTACGACCGGCCGGTCGCCCCCGTCCGGGCCCCGGCCGGGGCACGCCGCAGGCGCCGACGCCCCACCGCCTGGATCTTCGCCGGACCCGCAGCCGCCCTCTTCGCGCTCTTCTTCGCCTATCCGCTGGGCGCGAGCCTCCTGCAGAGCTTCACCACCGAGGACGCCGGCGCCACCCACTGGGTCGGACTCGACCAGTACCGGCGCATGATCCACGACCCCGCGTTCCTGGAGTCCCTGTTCAACACCGGGACCATCCTCGTCGTGCAGGTCCCCGTGATGATCGGCCTGGCACTCGTCCTCGCCGTCCTGCTCAACCAGTCCTGGCTGCGCTTCCGCGGCACCTGGCGAGCGGTCTATTTCCTGCCCGCCGTCACCACACTCGTCGCGTACGCCGTCGTCTTCCAGGTCCTGCTCAAGACCGACGGCGGCCTCGTCAACCAGATACTCGGCGCCGTCGGCATCGGCCAGGCCGACTGGCTCAACAGCCCCACCTGGGCCCGCGTCTCGCTGATCGCATCCCTGACCTGGCGCTGGACCGGCTACAACGCCGTCATCCTGCTCGCCGGACTCCAGTCCATCGGCAAGGAGCAGTACGAGGCCGCCTCCATCGACGGCGCCACCACCCTCTCCACGTACACCCGAGTGATCCTGCCGCAGCTGCGCCCGGTCGTCCTGTTCTGCGTGATCACCTCCACCATCGGGACACTCCAGCTCTTCGACGAGAACTACGTCCTCACCCGTGGCGGCCCCGACGACGCGACCCTCACCCCGGTCGTCTACCTCTACAAAGTCGGCTTCCAGCAGTTCGACTTCGGCTACGCCGCCGCCATCGCCTGGGTCGTCGTGGCCCTCATCGCCGCGATCTCCGCCCTCCAGTACGTCGCCTTCGGAAGGGAGCGCCGCCGGTGACCGCCCTCCAGCAGGCCCCCGTACGTGTCCACCCGGCCCGGCGCGCCGGCCGCTACGCCGTACGCCTGTTCCTCGCGGCCGGCGCCGTCGTCAGCCTGGTGCCGTTCCTCTGGATGGCGATCGCCGCGACGCACTCCACGTCGGACCTGTTCCGCTCACCGCCGCCGCTCCTGCCCGGCGGCGCTCTGCTCGACAACCTCGCGCGGCTCCAGGACACCATCGGCTTCGGGAGGGTCCTCATCAACAGCGTCGGCATCGCCGTCGTGCACACCGTGCTCAGCTCGCTGATCTCCGCCATGTGCGGCTACGGTCTCGCCAAGTACCGTTTCCGTGGGCGGGGTCTGCTGCTCGGCGCCGTGCTCGCCACGATGATGATCCCGTTCCAGGTGCTGCTCGTGCCGCTGTTCCAGATGATGGCGAGCGTCGGCTGGATCGACTCCTACCAAGCGGTCGTCCTGCCGTTCCTGGCGAACTCCTTCGGAATCCTGCTGATGCGGCAGGGCTTCGTCGACTTCCCCGACGAGCTCCTCGAATCGGCCCGTATCGACGGCTCCGGCGAGCTGCGCACCTTCTACCAAGTCGTGCTGCCGTGCGTGCGCCCACAGCTCGGCGCCCTGGTCATCTTCACGTTCATGGCGCAGTGGAACAGTTTCATCTGGCCGCTGCTCATGCTCAACTCCGAGGACAAATACACCGTGCCCGTCGCTCTCAACACCCTCACGGGGCTCTCCCATGTCGACTACTCAGGACTGATGCTCGGCTCGCTCCTCGCCACCCTTCCCCTGATGGCCCTCTTCCTTCTCTTCCAGCGGCAGTTCGTGGCCGGACTCCTCGGCGGGGCGGTGAAGGGATGAGCCGCCTGACCCGCGTCCCGGGCATCCTTTACGGCGGTGACTACAACCCCGAACAGTGGCCCGAGGACGTCTGGGCCGAGGACGCCAAGCTGATGCGCGAGGCCGGCGTCACGATGGTGACCGTCGGTGTCTTCTCCTGGGCACGGCTCCAACCCGGTCCGGAAGCATGGGACTTCGCCTGGTTCGACCGGCTCCTCGACCTGCTGCACGCCCATGGCATCGCCGTCGACCTGGCCACCGCGACCGCGTCACCGCCCGCGTGGCTGGTCCGCGCCCACCCCGAGATCCTGCCGGTCACGGCCGATGGCGTACGCCTCGAATTCGGCTCGCGCCAGCACTACTGTCCGTCCTCGCCCGTGTACCGCGCCGCCGCCCTCCGCCTCACCCGAGCCCTCGCCGAACGCTACGCACACCATCCGGCCCTCGCTCTGTGGCACATCCACAACGAGTACGGCGACCATGTCACCGAGTGCTTCTGCGCGCGCTCCGCCGACCACTTCCGCGCCTGGCTCACCGACCGATACGGCACGATCGACGGCCTCAACCACGCCTGGGGCACGGCCTTCTGGTCGCAGCGGTACGGCACGTACGACGAGATCGAACCGCCGCGCACCGCTCCGGGGCCCGTCAACCCGACGCAGCTCCTGGACTGGCGGCGCTTCTGCTCCGACGCCCTCCTCGAATGTCACCGCGCCGAGCGCGAGGCACTCAGGGAACTCAGCCCGGACATCCCGGCCACCACCAACTTCATGTCGATGTTCAAGGCACTCGACTACTGGAAGTGGGCCGAGCACGAGGACCTCGTCTCCGACGACGCCTACCCCGACCCCGCCGACCCGCGCGCCCACGTCAACGCCTCCCTCAACTACGACCTGATGCGCTCCCTCAAGGGCGGCCGGCCCTGGCTGCTCCTCGAACAGGCGCCGTCCGCCGTCAGCTGGCGGCCGGTCAACGTCCCCAAGAAGCCCGGCCTGCAACGGCTCTGGTCCCTCCAGGCCCTGGCCCGCGGCGCCGACGGCATCATGTACTTCCAGTGGCGCGCCTCCCGCGCCGGCGCCGAGAAGTACCACAGCGCGCTGCTCCCGCACCGCGGCACCGCCTCCCGTGGCTGGCGCGAGACCGTGCGCTTCGGTGCCGAACTCGCCCGGCTCGGCGAAGTCACCGGCGCCACCACCCGGGCCGACGTGGCGATCGTCCTGGACTGGGACTCCTGGTGGGCCCTGGAGGCCGACGACCACCCCTCCGCCCGCATGCGCTGGCCCGACCTCCTGCGCCCCTGGTACGCGGCTCTCCACACCCGCGCCGTCACCGCCGACTTCGTGCCCCCGCACGCGGACCTCGACGGCTACCGGGCGGTGCTCGCACCCAACCTCCACCTTCTGCGGCCCGAGAACGCCGTACGCATCGCCGCCTACGTACACGGCGGCGGCCACCTCGTGTGCGGCCCCTTCAGCGGCGTCGTCGACGGCCACGACCACATCCACGACGGCGGCGCACCGGGACCGCTGCGCGACGTACTCGGCGTGTCCGTCGACGAGTTCTGGCCGATCCCCGACGGGGAGGCGGTGCGTCTCGACTCCGGTGCCGAGGCCACCCGGTGGAGCGAGTGGATCGAACCCGACGCCCCGGACACCGAGGTCGTCGACTCGTACGCGTCCGGAGAGCTCAGCGGCCGCCCCGCCGTCACCCGCCGCCCCCACGGCGCCGGCACCGCCTGGTACGTGAGCGCCCACCTCGGAGACGGCATCGCAGCCGTGCTCGACGACGTGCTGCGGGCAGCGGGCGTACGCCCCGTGCTCGACGTTCCCGAGGGAGTCGAGGCGACCGTGCGTTCCGGCACGCAGGGCACGTACCTCTTCGTCCTCAATCACAGCGACCACGACACGCGGACGCAACTGACCGGCCCCTACGCGGACGGCGGCACCGACCTGCTCACCGGAGCCGCCGTCCGCGACCACATCAGCCTCGGCCCGCTCGGCGCCGCAGTCCTGCGCATCGCCACCGACTCCCTTGGAGAGACCGACCAGTGACCAGACACCGGCCCCTGTGCGCCCTGACCGCACTCCTCCTCGCCGGCAGCGCCCTCGCCGTGCCGCAGACGGCCTCCGCCCATCCGCACCCGAAGCGACCCTCCTCGTACGCCGACGTCCTCGACCTGCACGGCACCCCCGCTGCCGCCCAGCCGGGCGACGACGAGGACAACAACCCCGTCACCGTCTTCGCCGACCAGGGAGCCTGGCACGCCTACGCCCTGCCGAAGACCGGCGACAAGGACGCCTACGGCGGCTTCTCCGGGCCCCTCTACATCGCACAGGAATACCCCTGGTGGCTCAGCAAGTCCTTCAGCCGCATCCGCCTCACCGAACACGGCCGCACCCTGGACCTGGCCGGGGGAGGCGTGCCACGCTTCACCTCTCTCCCAGGCCGGCTCCGACAGTCGTACGACCTCGGCCGCGGCCTGCGCCTCACCCTCGAACTCCGCTTCGCCACCGACCGCAGCGCCCTGGTGCGGGCCGAGGTCCGCAACACCGGCCCGGCGCCCCGCACGCTGGGTGCCGACTGGACGGGCAGCCTGTTGCGGCCCGCCGACCGGCCGATGCGCGACGCGCCCTCGCTGACCGCCACCGGCTCCGGAGTCGGCGTCGGCTTCGCGAAGGTCCGGGAGACCTGGGACTACCTGACCGACGGCACGGAACGCTTCGACGTCACGCACAAGGACGCCGTCCGCACGACGGTGGACGGCGACACGTACCGCACCGAGGCCGTGGAACCAGTGACCCTCGCGCCGGGCCGCTCGCACAGCTTCGACTGGACCGAGTCCTACACCTTCACCGCAGCCGAGCGCGCGAAGGAGAAGGCGAAGGTCCGTGACGTACTCGCACACCCCGATGCCGTCGTCTCCGCCTCCGACGCGCGCTGGCGGGGCTATGTCGCCGGGGTGACCCAGGGCGTGCCGGCGGATCGGCGGCGCACGGCCGTGAAGTCGCTGGAGACCCTCGTCACCAACTGGCGAGGCGCGGCAGGGCAGATCAAACACGACGGCATCACTCCGTCGATCTCCTACAAGTGGTTCACCGGTGGCATCTGGGCCTGGGACACCTGGAAGCAGGCTGTGGGCACGGCACGCTTCGCGCCCGAGCTGGCCGAGTCGCAGATCCGCGCCATGTTCGACTGGCAGATAGGCCCCGACTCCGCTACCCGCCCGCAGGATGCCGGGATGATCCCCGACGTCATCTTCTACAACGACCCCTCGCGCGGCGGCGGCAACTGGAACGAGCGCAACTCCAAGCCCCCGCTGGCCGCCTGGGCAGTCTGGGAGGTGTACGCGAAGACCGGGGACAAGGCCTTCCTGCGCGAGATGTACCCGAAACTCACCGCCTACCAGGCCTGGTGGTACCGCAACCGCGACCACGACCACGACGGCCTCGCCGAGTACGGCGCCACCGCCGACCCCGCCAACAACTCGCCCGAAGAGCGGCGGCTCGCCGCGGCCTGGGAGAGCGGCATGGACAACGCGCCCCGCTTCGACGCCGCCCTCGGCACCGACATCGTCACCAACCGAGCGGCCGACGGCACACTCCTCGGCTACTCCCTCAACCAGGAGTCCGTCGACCTGAACTCCTATCTCGCCGCCGACCAGCGCTACTTGGCGCGCATCGCGGGCACGCTGGGCCGCGGCGCCGACGCCAAACGGTGGAAGCAGCGGTCCGCCGCCACGACCGCCGCCGTCCGCGCGACGATGTACGACCCCGCGGACGGCTGGTTCCATGACACCGCGCTCGACACCGGCGCACCGCTCACGGCCCGCGGCCGCGGCATCGAGGGGGCCGTCCCGCTGTGGACCGGCACAGCGTCCGAGGCGCAGGCCCGTGCCGTGCGCGACAAGCTGACGGACCCGGGGGAGTTCGCCACCACCGTCCCGTTCCCGACCGTGGCGAAGAGCTCCCCCTACTTCTCGCCGACCGCGTACTGGCGCGGCCCCGTCTGGCTCGACCAGGCATACTTCGCCCTCGGCGGCCTGCGCCGCTACGGCTACGCCAAGGATGCGGACGCCCTGACGAACCAGCTCCTCAACCACGCGTCGGGCCTCGCGGGCAACGGACCGATCATGGAGAACTACGACCCCACCACAGGGGCGCCGCTCAACGCGCCCAACTTCAGCTGGTCCGCGGCGCTGCTGCTGCCGATGCTGACAGGAGAGCAGTAGGAGGCAGGCGGCCGCCGTTCGCTGCGCACGGGGCGCCGCTCGGCGGGCGCCCCGGTGCGTGAACTGCTGCTGTCCCGTCCCGGGACGCCACCGCCACCTACGCCGCATCCTCACCGAAGACCCGCAGCTCGACCCCGTTCTCGTGGCGGAAGTACTGCGGGTGGACGGAGTCGAAACTGTCTGCGTCGAGGCCTTCCGTCTCGGCCGGCCCTGTCGCGAAAACACACTGCGTCGAGTCGGCCGGGCGGTGAGTTCCTGCGCACCGGACGCGTAGTTGATGTACTACACGGTGTGACCCCGGGCGTGGTGGTTCTTTCCTCACGCAGACCGGCCGGGGCGGAGTCGAATGACCTTTCTCCGGAAAGGGCGACCGCGACAACCGCCGCGGCACGTCGTCCTTCACAGTCGTGCAGCCGCTCACACCTTCAGGGGCGGATCCAACAGCCGGAACCGCAGTCGGCAGATCACCGCGTCCGTCTCGTGGCGAACGGCGTGCGCGACGACCGCGCCTCGCTGGTTCTGCAGCAGCCGCTGCCACATGTGGGCCGGTTCCGCCTCGGGGATGAGCACGGTGATCCGTACGCCCGGATCAGCGGCCGCCGCCTCGCGTACATACGCGGCGACCGGGCGGCCGACCGAACGGCGCTGCGAGGTCACACGCACCAGAGGGACGCCCGGGTTCCACAGCGCCCAGTCCCGTTCCAGCGCTTCGGTCTGGACGCGGTCCTCGGCATCGGGGTGGCAGACCGTGACCGCGCGGACCTCGTCGCCGAGGGACACGGCGGCGGTGAGGGCCTCGCTGGTGAGCCGGGTGAGGGAGGAGACCGGTACCACGACCAGCGAGCGGTCGCGGTGCGGTGGCTCCGGGATGCGGCCGACGCCCAGCCGCTCGCCGATCCTGGCGTACGCGCGGTGGACACACTCGAAGCCGGCGACCAGCAACGGCAGGGCGACCACGATCAGCCAGGCGCCGTCGTGGAACTTGGTGGCCGTGACCACGACCGCGCCGACCGCGGTCAGGAGCGCGCCCAGACCGTTGAGCGCCGCCTTGCCCGCCCACTTGGGCCCGCGCACACCGCGCCAGTGGATGACCATCCCGGTCTGGGCGATGGTGAAGCCGACGAAGACGCCGATCGCGAAGAGCGGGACGAGGGTATTGGTGTCGCCCCCGGAGAAGACCAGCAGCGCGGCGGATACGGCCGCGAGCGTGAGGACTCCGTGGCGGTGGACCTGCCGGTCGGCCTTGAGCCCGAAGACATGCGGCAGGTAGTTGTCGCGGGCCAGCAGCTTGAGCAGCACCGGCAGACCGCCGAACGACGTGTTCGCGGAGAGTGCCAGCAGCACCATGGTGGCGAACTGGACGACATAGAAGGCGAGATGGTGCCCGAAGGACGCGTCGGCGAGCTGAGCCAGCACGGTGACGCCCTCGACCGGCTGCAGCCCGAACCGGGAGATCAGCACGGACAGACCGATCAGCATCACACCCAGCAGTGCACCGAGTGCGACCTCCGCGCGCTGGGCGCGGCGGACGGCCGGGGCACGGAAGGACGGAACGGCGTTGGCGATCGCCTCCACACCGGTGAGCGCCGAACAGCCCGAGGCGAAGGCCTTGAGCAGGAGCAGCGCACCGACCGTGGTGGCGTTGCCGGCGAGTACGGAGGCATGGCCGGCGGCCGCCTCGGTGCTCACCGGCGCGGACCGGAAGAGACCTACTGCGATCAACGCCAGGATCGACCCGATGAACACCGCGGTCGGCACGACGAACACACGCGCGGAATCGACGATCCCGCGCAGATTCACTGCGGTGATCAGGACCAGCACGCCGAGACAGAGCCACAGCCGCTCGTCGTACAGACCGGGGAAGGCCGAAGTCAGCGCGGCCACTCCGGCGGTGACGGCGACCGCGACGTTGAGGACGTAATCCAGGACCAGCGAGGCGGCCGCGACGAGGCTGGTGCGGCGGCCGATGTGGGCCCTGGCGACCGCGTAGCTTCCGCCACCGTCCGGGAAGGCCGCGATGACCTGGCGGTACGAGGCCACGAGGACGGCCAGGAGGACGGCGATCGCCAGCGTGACGGGGAGCGTGAAGCCGAGCCCGTGGCCGCCGGCCGCTGCCAGGACCAGAACGATCGCCTCGGGCCCGTACGCCACCGAGGCCATTGCGTCGAGAGAGAGCGCGGCGAGGCCGGTGAGGGTGGTGAGCTTGTGGCGGGCCCCGGTATCGGGGGGTTCCTCGGCACTCGGTGCCGTACAGGGGTCTGAGGTCAGAAGAGACATGTGCTTCGCGGTCCTTTGATCGGGTCCGCTCAGGGTGTTCCCGCTTCCGGCCGGTGACGGCAGCCGATGGCGCGTTCTTGGCGCGAAACGGTGATCTCTTCACGCGTTCTTGACGAGGTGGTCGGGGCGACGAAAGCGGGGTGGTCGGGACGACGTCGACACGGGGAGGTCAGGACGGTGTCAATGCTGCCCCTGACCCCCGTAGGAACCACCGACCCGCAGCCGCACGGGACCCAGCAAACCGCTGACACGCTGGCCCGGGAAGACGAAGTGGGTCGGGCTCGTCGCGTCCAGGTGCGGTGCCAGCGTTCCGAACACGGTGATGTCGAGGGTATTGGCGCCGGGCCCGACCAGACCTGTCAGATCGAAGACGTACGGCGAGCACACGCGCACCCCCGCGGCGACGCCACCGACTCGCACCTCCGCCGTCCCGCGGACCCGTCCGAGGTCGAGCGACACATGCCCGACATCGGCGGGCACGGTCACCACCCGGCGGTACCGCACACCGCCGCTGTACTCGGCGAGGCCGTGCGTCTCCCAGTCGCCGACGCGAATCCGCCCGGGCCCCACTTCACAGCGCACGGGACCGGCCAGCGCGGCGCCACCCTCGTACCCGGGGCGCGTCCGCACGCGCAGGGCCGCGGTCCGGGGCCCGGAGGGGTCACCGGCCGAAAGGCCGACGGTCACGGTCAGTACGTCCCGCGCGTCGACGGTGGTGACGGACCCGGTGCACTCGGAGCCGTCCACGAAGACAGTCGTCTCGCCGCGCACGAGCGCAGTCAACCGGGCGGCGCCCGGAGGCAGTTCGCACCACAGCCACTCCACCGCGCCCCGGCGCCCCGGGACCGCGAACCGGACCGGCACCACCGTGCCGTCGTCCGCGGTCGGCTCCAGCCAGGCGGCGCCCGGCAGCGGATGAGGGCGGCGGCGCAGATGCAGGGCGGCCGGGTCACCCACCGGCTCGCGACGTACCGCGACCGGCACACGCCCCTCCGCGCTCTCGGCCCACCAGCGGGCGTCGCTGTGCAGGGTCGCGACACGGTTGCCGTTCCCGTCGTCGAAAACCGCATCCACCAGGACCGCGCGGTCGCCGCCCCCGGACGTCTCCACCGTGATGTCGTTGTCACCGATGCGCAGGGCCACCGCCACGTCATGCCGCCGCACGCGCGGGATCGCGTGTTCGGCGTACGGGTCGAATCCGCCCTGCCTGCCCACCACTTGTCCATTGACGCGCAGTACGCAGGGCACGCGCGCGGCCACCTGGACGACGGCCCGGACGGGGAGGGCCGAGAGATACAGCGCCGTGCCCATCGTCCCGGAGGCATGAATCCATTCCGGACGCCGGTAGCGCTCCGGATCGCGTACGAGCGCCACATGCGCGCGCAGATCACAGTCCTGATCAGGTGTCAGCTCCAGTTCGAGCAGACGGCGGCCCGCTGCCACTCCTACCGGGCCCATCGCAAGGTGGCCCCCGTCGTCCAGGGCGACGGGGGCCCCGTCGAGCCGGGCCCGCTTCGCCGCCGCGGCCCCGATAGCGAGGTGTCCGTCGAAGGCCTCGTCGAGGTGCAGTTCCATGCGCAGCCGTACCAGCTCTTCGGCGGCGGTGGGGCCGATGTGTACGAACTCCTCCGGCACATGACCCTTGGGCCCCAGAACGGCGCGGTGGATCGGGTCCTTGTACACGCCCAGGGTGTCGGACCATTCGAGGGCCGACGGGACGTCGTGGCCGGGGCCGTCGCCGAGCAGGACCGCGTGTGGGCCGAACGTCGCGTGGACCGTGGCCGCGACCGGCTCATCGGCACGGTCCGGCACGGCCCATCCCTCGCGTACGCCATCCTCCCCGTCCTCTTCCACGCGGTGCCGGAAGGTCCGGCATTCGGTGACGGCCGGGCCGGCGGGCGGGCCGGTCGCGGGGCGGGCGAAGTCGCCCCAGGTGTTGTCGAGGGTCGGCACGAGCGTCATGTCCCAGTCCGCGTCCGGAGGGATCTCGATGGTGGTGACGTCCGGTGCGGGTGTGCCGGGTGCGTCGGCCGCTATGGGCATGGCCGCCCCTCGGGTCCCCGCCGGAAAGACCAGCACCGCTGCGGGGCCCGTATCGAAGGGGACATCGACCTCCACGGCCCGGACGTCGTCATCGGCGGGCCGCACCGAAAGCGTCCGGGGAGCGCCGCCGAACGGATCCAGCAGGACCGCCGGGCCCACCACGTCCCGCACCCGCACCCGTGCGCCGCGCGCGTAGCGGTCCGGATCGAAGTCGTATCGGGCATCCAGCCAGCCCAGTGCGGCGCCCCGCTCGTCGGGGGCCGCGACGGCCGCCCGGGTTGCCCGTGGGGCGGCGGCGGTCAGGAACACCACCGTGGCGCCGCCCACACGGCGCGCGAGTGCGGGGACCGGGGCCCGGACCACCGGGTGCGCCCCAGCGAGCGCCGTGGCGAGCGAGTCGGACGGATCGTCCGTCATGGGGACGGCAATGGCCCGGCCGTCCGCGAAGCACGCGCGCAGCTCGGCAAGCACGGTCGCCGATGCGGGGCCGACGACGTGTTCGGGAAGGGTGCCGACCGCGATCAACGTCCCACCGGAGGTGGCGAATTCGATGAGTCGGCGTGCTGTTTCCCGTTCCAGGACGGTGCACGAGGGCAGCACGACCGTGGTGTACGCCTCGTCCGCGACCCTCAGCCGTACACCGCCGTCGGACGGAGCGATCCGGGCGCGCGCCAGGGACGCGTCGTCGATGACGTCGGCGTCGAGACCGAGACGGTCCATGATGCCCGGCCGGGTACGGAACCAGGCCATTTCACCGGTGAGTTGGAGATACGTCGACTGGGCCCGCGCCGCAGCATCCGTGACCCCGTCCAGAGCGGTACCGGCCTGGGCTGTGGTGGTGGGAAGCAGGATCGCGATGTCGCACAGGTGGTGGCCGAGGCTCAGGATCGCGCACAGCCGGGTCACGGCGTCGGCGAAGACGCGGTGGTGGTGCCAGTACGGCTGACGCCAGTCGGTTGCGGGTGGCGCCCACTCCCACCAGCCGCCCTTGGTCGTGTAGTAGACGGCATGCGGGTTGTAGAGGGTCGCGCCTGCGCGGAGCCACGGCAGCAGCCAGTCGAGGGTCTCCTCCGGTGTGCCGCCCCAGCCGGTGGAGTGGAAGGCCTCGATCCAGGTGCGGGGGCGGCCGTAGAGGTGGGCGAGCGAGGAATGGATGCGGGCGTCCCCGTGGTGGTCGGAGCCGGGGGCCGAGAACCAGCGGTGGGTGCGGGCGTAGTCGGCGTACAACTCCACGCCTGCGACGGGGTGTCCGGCACGGGCCGGGTCCTGCTGGTCGCAGCCGATGAGCAGGCCGTGGCGGTCGTGCCAGGCGGCCAGCGGCCGGAAGAACGCCTCCTCGGCCAGCTCGGCACGGGTCATCTGAAAGTCGCGCCGGACCCGGTGGGCGTCCGGATCCGTGCTGTCGTCGTACAGGGCGTCGAGCCGTGCAGTGATGTCGTACCCGCGAAGGCGCACGAAGGCGTCGGCGAAACCGGTGGACCAGGTGGGCAGGGAAGGCAGCTCGTCCTGGAACGAGCCGACGACGACGGTCCCGAGCCGGTCGCCGAGCCGGCGCTCGAACTCCCCGTGCACCCGGTCCAGCAGCGCTGCACACGCCCGAGTACCGAGGTAGTCGAAGCCGAGCGGCCTGTGATGATGGAGCGTCAGGCGCCAGCGTCCGGGACCCGGCGCCCGTACGACTCCGTCGGCCACCGCGACCGGGATTGCCGGGCCGACTGTCCGGCCGTCGGCGTCGACCGGTTCGGCGCGGCCCGCGAGCGGCCGGCCGTCCGGGGGGCACCGCAGTTCTCCGGTCCGTATCGCTGTGGAGTCGACGACGGCACGCAGACGGTCGAGCCGGCGTCCCGCGTGGGCGGGCTGTTCGTCGACGAGGCGCGCCTGGAGGTCGGCACCGGAGAAACCGAGCTGATCGTAGAACCACAGGCTGACGCCGAGTTCGCGGGCGTCGTCGCACACGCCGTCGAGCAGGGCCCACCACGCGTCGGACATGAAAGGCGGGTCGTCGGCGTCGGAACCGAACAGAGGGCCCGACGGCGCCAGGTTGAGGAGCACGAGGTTGTGCACCCCGCCCTCCGCGAACCGTTCCAGCTGCGCCCGCAGCCGCGCACGGTCGAGCCGTTCCCCGCTCCACCACCAGATGGCGGTGGGAGAGAAGGCACGCGGGGGCTGGGCGAGCACCGCCGCGATGCTCGGGGGGAGTGGTGGGTGCTCCGGGTGTGTCATGAGATGCCCTCAGCCCTTGAGACCGCCCGCGAAGCCCTTGATCACATATCGCTGGAGGACCACGAACACCACCAGGATCGGCAGGGCGGCCAGCACCAGTCCGGCGAAGACGAGTCCGTAGTCGGAGACGTACTGGCCGACGAACGCGAACACACCGACGGGCACGGTCTCCTTGTCGGAACCGCCCAGGTACAGCAGTGGGGTGAAGAAGTCGTTCCAGATGAACACGGCGTTCAGGATGATCACGGTGCCGGTGATGGGGCGCAGCAGAGGGAAGACGATCCGGGTGAACGCCTGCCGGTGGTTGCAGCCGTCGATGAGCGCGGCCTGTGCGTAGTCCTGCGGCAGGGCCCGGATGAATCCGGTGTAGAGGAAGACGGTGAACGGCAGTTGGATGCCCGTGTAGAAGAGCACCATGCCCTGGTAAGTGCCGAGCCAGCCCAGATCGTCGACCAGTCTGTAGAGCGGGATCATGCCGAGCTGGAAGGGCAGCACGATGCCCAGCAGGAACAGGATGTACAGGCCGTAGCCGATGCCGCGGGCGCGACGCGCGAGGTAGTAGGCCCCCGTGGAACCCAGGACGACGAGGATCAGCAGACTGACAGCGGTGATGACCGTGCTGTTGAGCAGGGCGGGCCCCAGCGACGCGGAGGACCAGGCGTTGCCGAAGTTGGCGAAGGTGGGTGGGGAGGGCAGCGAGAGGGGCGAGTCGGAGATCTGCTGGGGGTCCTTCATCGCCAGGGTGATCAGGGCGTACACCGGGAACAGGAACACGACGGCGACCGCGATCATGACAAGTTCGAGGGCGTACCGCCCGAACCGTGGCCTGCGGCCCCTGTGTTCGGATTTCCCTTTCGCGGGTCCGCGGGACGTTTCGGTGATCACGCGGTGACCTCCCTCGCGCGCAGACAGCGGAGCTGGACCAGGGAGACCGCGGCGACGAACAGCGCGAGGACGAGGGCGACGGCGGTGCTGTAGCCGAACTTCCCGTAGACGAACGCTTCCTTGTACAGCACGGTCGACAGGGTCTCGCTGGAGGTGCCGGGGCCGCCGTTGGTGGCGGCGTAGACCTGGTCGAAGAGCTTGAGACCGCCGATGGTCGACAGCATCAGGTTGATCGTCAGAGCCGGGGCCAGCAGCGGCCAGGTGACATGGCGGAAGCGCTGCCAGGAGCCGGCGCCGTCGATTCTCGCGGCCTCGTGCAGTTCGGCGGGTACGCCCTGCAGGCCGGCGAGGAAGACGACCATCGAGTATCCGGCGTACTGCCATACGACCATCGCCGCGACGGACCACAGGGCGAGCGAGGGATCGCCGAGCCAGTCCTGACGCAGACCGCCGAGTCCGACCGCGCCGAGGACACCGTTGAGGCCTGCGCCGTTCTCGGGGTTGTAGACGTACTTCCACAGGATCGCGACCATGACGGGGCTGACGACGGCGGGCGCGAAGAAGATCAGCCGCAGCAGCGCACGGGACTTGATCTCGGCGTGGACGCCGAGCGCGAGCAGCAGGCCGACGCCGTTCTGGACGACGACCACGGCGACGGTGAGCAGCAGTGTGTTGCTGACGGACCCCAGTGCCCGGCTGTCGTCGAGCAGGGTCCGGAAGTTGTTCAGGCCGGTGAAGGAGAAGCCGCCGATGCCGGACCAGTCGGTGAAGGCGTACATCACCCCGGCGAGGCTCGGGTACAGGACGACGACGCCGTAGACGACGAGCGCCGGAATTACGAAGATCCACGGTGGGACCGTGTGATCGCGGGCCCGGACCGGGCGGCCGGAGCCGGTCCGCGGCCCGCCTCCGGCCTTGCCGACCGTGCCGGTGGCGGCCTTCTCGGACGTGGTCGTCACGATTTCTTCCCGTAGGCCTCGTCCATCTGTCCCAGGGCGCCGTCGACGTCCGTCTTTCCTGCGAGCAGGTTCTGTACGGCGGCGAAATGGGCGGGCTGCACCTCGGCGTTGGGCCAGCTCTGGTCCATGAAGGGGACGGCCCGGTTGTCGTCGATGATGGGCAGGAAGTCATTGAGGACGGGGTCGATCTTGGTGGACGCATCGCGCTTGAACGGGATCGCGGCAACGGACTGCGCCCAGCGGTCGACGTTCTCCTGCTTCCCGAGGAACTCGATGAACGCCTTCGCCCCTGCTGCCTTCTTGGACCGTGCGGAGACGCCGAGGCCGACGACGATGCCTGCCGGGATCCACAGGTTCGAGGCGTCGTCACCGCCGGGGAACGGGAACATGCCGAGGTCGTCGGGTGCCCGGGTGGCCTGACGGAAGTTGGCGAGCACGGCGGAGACCTGGACAGCCATCGCCGCCTTGCCACTTGCGACCATGGATGTCTGCTGCTCGTACGTCGTTCCGTTGGGGTTTTCGTTGAAGAACCCCCGGCGCTGCAACTCCTGGTACTTGCCCATCGCGTCGGCCCACCCGGAGCCGCGGAAGTGCGCCCGCCCGGCGGCCATCTCGGCGTCGAAACCGGGGTTCTTCGCGTAGACGGCATTGGGGACCAGCGCGTAGGTGATCAGTTGGGTCACCCAGGGAGTCTGCGCGCCGAGCGCGATCGGTATCACGCCCTTGGCCTTCAACTTTGCGCAGACGTCGAGGAGTTCACTCCACGTCTTCGGGGGCTCGACGCCGGCCTCGGCGAAGGCCTTCTTGTTGTAGATGGCGCCGATGGCGCTGCTTCCTGCCGAATACAGATGCGTCTTGCCCTTGTACCGGTACGCGGGGTGGAAGTTCGCCGGGACTTCCTTGGACCATGCCTGGTCGCCGAGGTCGGCGAGCAGCCCGGCCCTGGCCAGCTCGACCATGGACATGGCGCTGCCACTGCCGGGATAGAGCACATGCACATCGGGGGCGTTGCCACCCGCGAGCTGGGTGCGCACCACTGTCTGTACCTGGTCCGTGGGCGCGAAGGAGGTGGAGAACTCGTCGTCGGGGTGGGACTTGCGGTACAGCGCGACGAGTTCCTCGATCGGCTTCTGCTGGTCGGCGACGCCGACGATGCGCAGCTTGCCGGAGCCGCTGCTCGAATCGGAGCAGGCGGTCAGTGCGGGGGGAAGGGCGGCGAGCGCCGCGACCCCACCGCCGATACGGAGAAATCCCCGGCGGCCGACCGCGCTCCGGCCCGGCCGGCTGTGAGAACCCGTCGTCATGGTGTGTCCTCCTCGTGCGAACGAGCGGGCGATGGTTTCGCCGCCGGTCCTGATGTGCGTCGGCTCGGGGTGAGCGATGGCTCGGGCCGGTCCGCCACAGATGTACCGGCGTGGCCGTCTGCCGGTGGATGAGTCGCGGTGAAGCGGTAGGTGCCGCAGGACACGCGGTAGAGAACGTGGTCGGAGGCGGTCGCGAGCAGCGTGATGTGGCGGTCGTCGGCCCTCGGGGCCACGCCCGATTCGCGGATCGAGCGGGGGTCCGTGGTGGGCACGTACACATCGGCGGTGGAGCCGGGCGGTACCAGTACGCGCAGGGCGAGCCGGTCGCCGTGCCTCTCCCAGGTCACCTCGACGGTGCCGCGGACCGATTCGTGGCGGGCGCTCGCGTGGCGCAGGGCACCGGGGCGGGGCCGTATCCGCAGGTGCCGGTATCCGGTGGAGTCCGGCGCCTGATCGAGGCCGGCGACACCGCGGTAGAGCCATTCGCCGATCGAGCCGAGCGCGTAGTGGTTGAAGGAGTTCATCGAGGGCGCGCGGAACCCGGTATCGGGGGTCCACCCGTCCCAGCGCTCCCAGATCGTGGTGGCGCCGTGCCGCAGCGGAAACCGCCACGACGGCACTTCGTCACGGTTCAGGAGCGCATGGGCGAGGTCGGCCCGCCCATGGGCGTCGAGGACGGGCGCGGCGAGCGCGACCCCGAGGAATCCGGTCAGGAGGGCGGGTCCGGCCGACTCGACGATTTCGGCGAGGCGGTGTGCGGCGGAATCGACGAGGTCCGCGGGCAGCAACTCGAAGGCGAGGGCGACGAGATAGCCGGTCTGGGTGTCCCCTGCGATACGCGCGGCAGGAGGTGCGGCAGCGGCATTCTCGACGGTGACGAAGTGCTCGGCGAACGTGCGACGAATGTCGTCGGCCAGCCGGTGGTAGTGATCCGCGACGTCCTTCTGACCCAGGGCATCGGCAGCCTTCGCGGTGAGGCGGGCACTGTGCGCGAAGCAGGCCGTGGCGATGACATCGCGCGGGGTGGGGGTGCCGGGGGCGAGCCAGTCGGAGAAGTGCGGACCCACCCGCCTGCGCCAGACCAGATCCGTGTTATGACGGTGAATCAGATCCACCCAGGTGCGCATTCCCTCCAGTGCCCGGGCGAGGAACCGCGGGTCGTCGTAGGCGCGGTAGAGGTGCCACGGGATGATCACACCCGCGTCGCCCCAGCCGGGCGCGCCTTGGTCACAGACCCCCACGAGGCGCGGGGCCACATTGGTGAAGCCGCCGTCGGGTGTGCGGGCGTCATCGATGTCGCGCAGCCACTTGGTGAAGAACGCGGCGACGTCCGCGTTGAGCGTGGCCGTGGGCAGGAAGACCTGCGCGTCGGCCAGCCAGCCGAGCCGCTCGTCACGCTGCGGACAGTCCGTGGGCACACTGACGAAGTTTGAGCGCTGCCCCCACACCACACACTCGTGGAGCCGACGGAGCTCGGCGTCCGAGCAGTCGAACTCCCCGGCCCACGGGGTGTCGCTGTGCAGCGCCACAGCAACGACATCGGACTCGGTCAGCTCCGGGACTCCACTGATCTCGGCGTATCGGAACCCGTGATAGGTGAAACGCGGCTCGAACACGATGTCCTGGCGCCCGTCCCCGACGAGCACATCGGTCGCGGCGGCGGTCCGCAGATTGGCCGTGTACAACTGGTTCGGCTCGTCCAGCACCTCGGCATGGCGGATCACCACCCGTGCCCCGGCGGCGAGTTCACCGACCCGGAGCCGTACGCGCCCGGCGAGGTTCTGGCCGAAGTCGACGATGTGGATATCCGGGGAGATACGCCTGACCGAGCACGGGCGCAGCTCGGCCATCGCCCGCACGGGCTCGTCGACGGACGCCACGAGCAGATGGTGGTCCGCCCCCGCGATCAGGGCCGGGGACCAGCCGGTGTCGTCGAAGCCCGGCAGTTCCCAGCCGTCGGCCGCGTGCCGCAGGTCATGACACTCGCCCATCAGCAGATCCGCGTGACGGATGACTCCCGTGCTGGTGCGCCACGTCTCGTCGGTGACGATCGCAGTACTGCGGCCGTCCGGACCGGTGAGGTGAAGTTCGGCCAGGAACTGGGGGAACGAACCGTAGTGCGCTCCGGCCCTGCGCGGCTCGAAGCCGACGAATCCGCTCCACCAGCCGTCGGCGACGGTCGCGGCAAGAACGTTCTCACCCTCACGCAGCAACTCGGACACGTCATAGGTCTGGTACTGGACGCGACAGTGGTAATCGGTCCAGCCGGGGGCGAGTTCGGCGTCGCCGACCCGTGCGCCGTTGAGCCGGACCTCGTACAGACCGCGCGCGCTGACAAGCAGCCGGGCGTGCGTGCCGGGCGAGCCGGTAAAGGTGCGGCGCAGGACGGGGCACGGGGCGAGCCCGTGGTCGTCGAGGGCGAATTCGCCCTCGGTGGGTGCGTCCATGACGTCGACCGGATGCGGGTCGTGGGTGATCCACGACGCCCGCCACGCCCCGGCATCGGTGAAGGCCGTCTCGAACCAGGACGTGGCCTCGGCGGGCACCGCCGTTCCGGCCGGCCATACGGAGACCCGCCAGTGATAGCGGGTACGGCCCAGGAGAGCGGGTCCGGCGTACTCCACGGCAGCTGCATGGGGATCCGCCACCCGGCCTGTGTCCCACAGGAGTTGACCGCCCCCGTCCAGCTCCTCGGGGCGTTCGGCGACACGGACCCGGTAGGCCACGGGATCGTCGCCACGGCGGTCGGACGCCAGCCGCCAGGAGAGCCGGGGCGCGGGTTCATCGATCCCCAGCGGAGTGGTGCGGTGCTCGCATCGCAGACCGTACGGCCGCAGCGTCCGGTCTTCGGGACGTCCGGCCGCCGTTCCTTCGGCGGGGCGGTGGGCGGGCACATCCGCTGCCGAGGGACCGGACACGAGCACGTCCTTCCGTCGCACCGATTTTCCCGATGTGAAATCTAACGTTAATTCTGTGGCGTGGAGACTATGAGCCCCCCTGAGGGGTGTCAAGGGTGTTGCCGACCCGTCCTCAGTCGCCTCGGGAAATGGTCGATGTCTCCCCAACTAACCGCCTGTGAACGGTATTGCGACCACCGGAGCGCGGTCTTGTGGCGCGTGATTCCCCTGTGATATCCAGCCTGTGATTACCACATGGGTGGACGTGAAATTACGCGCCGATCCCACCTCGTACCGCACGGGATCCCGTCCGACGAAGGGACGAGATTCATGCAAATGAACAGTGGGTCAGGCGGCACCGGAGGGTTCGGCAGACGGGCGTTGCTCGGCGGGACGGTCGGGATGGCCCTCGCCGCGGCCGGCCTGTCGGCGGGCAACGCCTGAGGTGGCGCCCCCTTCCACGACAGCCCGTTCGCCCTGGGAGTCCATGGCCGGACGGATGCGTGCTGTGGACCCGCCTCGTGCCCCAGCCCCTCGCCCCCGACGGGGCCGGAGGCATGGCGCCGTACTCCGTCGACGTCCAGTGGGAGGTCGCCCGCGACGAACGCTTCCGATCCGTCGTACGCCGGGAACGGGCCCGCGCAGTGCCCGAACTCGCCCATTCCGTCGACGTCGAGGTATCCGGGCTGCAGCCGGGCAGGCACTACTACTACCGCTTCCGTGCCGGCGGTGTGCACAGCCCCGTCGGCCGCATGGGAGCAGCCGATGACCGCGTAGTCGTACGCGGTGGAGAAGGTGCTCGCACCGGTCTCGGGCGTGAACCAGTACCGCACCTTCACCGTGGACGGATCCACCGTGGTGGATCCGGTGTTGACCAGTTGCAGGCCCATCCGGATCTGGTTGTCGGTGGCGGAGGAATCGGTGTTCTTGTACTGGACCCTGAGGGTGCCGTTCCCGGTGCCGCCGCCCTGGTCGGTCGTGGCCGGGACTGCCGCGGAAGCCGCCGAGACATTGCCGGCAGTGTCCCGCGCCTTGAGCGTGTAGCTGTACGCGGTCGAGGCCGTCAGGCCCGTGTCCGCGTAGGAGGTCGACGCGGTGGAACCCACCTGAACTCCCGCCCGGTACACGTCGTACGCGGTCACAGCGGTGTCGTCGGTCGACGCCGTCCACGGCGGCCTTTGTGTGCAAGTCTTGATTGTGGGAGCGCTCCCAAGGTGGCGTGGTGATGCGCACCTGGCAAGAGTCAAATCACCACTGCTTTACGGATTCGTTAACGTCACGCCCTGTCGAACGTTCGGCCCGCGGCACACAACTGCTGGTGACACGAGGTGCGCCCGGGGCCGCAGCCGTGTGTTGTGCCCGCGCGGGATTCCGTGCGCGTCATCGGACAGTGAGTGAACCCTTCATGTAAGGGTGAATGGTGCAGATGTATGGGTACGTGCCGGCCTTGGCCGGTGCGGTGAAGGTGACCGTCTGCCCTGCCGCGACATCGCCGGTGTCGAACGCCTTGCTGCCGGTCGCGGTCACGGTGTGGCGTGCCGCGTCCTCGTTGACGACGGTGACCGGCGTGCCCGGGGCGACCGTCAGACGGGCCGGCTTGAACGCGAAGTCCTTGATCGTGATCAGCGCCTTGCCGGCGGGGGAGGGCGAAGGGGGCGGGGTGGGCGAGGAGGAAGTGGGTGGTGTGACGCTGGAGGACGACGAGCTGCCGCCACGACTGTTCGAACAGCCGACGAGAGCGGTCGTGCAGACGATCGCGGCGGCCACGGTGATACCTGCCCGGCCGGGCAGAAGCAGAGCGCGCATGATGTCAGTGACCGCCACCGCTGGTCGGCTGAGCCGGGCTCGGTTGCGGAGTGCCGGACTTCGCCCTGTCCGTGACCTCGTTGCCGGATGTGTCGAGTACGTACCACTCGGCACCGGAATCGTTCACCTTCTGGCCGTTGATGCCACCGACTTTCTTGTCATCCGCGAAGTAGTAAAGCGGGTGCCCGTTGTACGTGACCTCCCTGCTGCCGTCGCTGTGCTTCGTCGTACCCAGCAGACCGGCCTTCACGCCCTCGCCGGCGACCGGCTCGCCGCTGACGATCACGGGTGGCCACTCCTTGGCGCATTCGCCCGAGCAGGTCGACCGGGACGTGGTGTCGGCCTCCCAGAGGTAGAGGGTCCGGCCCTCCCCGTCGACCAGGATGGTCCCGAGCGGGCTGGACGCGGAGGCCACGGTCGCCGACGCGGAGACCGATTCCGACGGGGAGGCCGAGGGGGAGGAGCTCTCCGATGCCGTCGGGATGCTCGCACCGGCGGATTTCGACGCCGCCGACTTCGTACCGCTGCTGTTCGAACACCCGCAGACGGCCGAGGCGAACAGTCCCACCGCGCTCGCGGCAGAGGCTGTCCTCCAATGGTTCCCCATCACAAGAGCTCCCCGGATCCGTGCCGTCGCTCCGGCGGCACTGTGACCCCGAACGCTAAGGGACCCGCGACGGGGGAGAGGGCAGGCGCTCTGGGTGACCCGCCGGTCGAATCCGTCCGGGTGCAGAGCACCCGCCGGACGGTACTCCAGCCGGACCCGCCGACCGACTCCGGAGGATGGGATCCGCGGCGCGGCTCCTTGCCCGGTGCGAACTTGAAAGATCATCTTGCCGGGTTCCCGAATGCGGGCCGCCCAGGACGACCGAGACGTACCCGGTCCATCCCCGGGACGCCCCGAGCCATAGGAGTTCTCCGATGCGCCTGCGCGCCGCTCTCGCCGCCGCTGCCCTGCTCACTCTCACCGTCGCGGTGCCTGCCGCGGCCGCCGAGTCCAATGACCCGGTTCCGGACCGCGGGCTCCTCCTCACCGTCTCGGGCAGCGAGAACACCTGGATCCGTGGCGTCGCACTGTTCTGCCCGCCCGCTCCGGACGCCCATCACCCCCATGCGGCCGCCGCCTGCGCGGCGATCGACCGGGCGGAAGGTGATCTGGACGCCCTGCCCGGCAGCCCGCGCCTGTGCATCGAGGGGTACGACCCGGTGACGGCCACCGCCACCGGCAACTGGGACGGGCGCCCCGTCAGCTGGCAACGGACGTTCCCCAACGCCTGCGTGATGGACACGGTCACCGGACCGGTCTTCCGCTTCTGAATGAACCCGGCCGGCCCGATCCGGGTGACCCACCCGGCTCAGGACTCGCGCGTCGCAGCCATCCCCAGGGTGATCAGACCGAGCACCACCCATCCGAACCAGAGCCAGCCGCTGCTCCCCAGCGCCACCGTGTAGCCGGTGACCGCCACCAGGGCCGCCACGGTGATCACTCCCATGGTCTTCGTGGATCCGGACATGCCCGCACCCTCCTCATCGGCCACGCGGCCGTGGATGCCATCGTCACCCCGGAGGCATGCCCACCGCTACTGCCCGCGCGCCTGCAACGAGGCGAGATAGGCGTTGTACGCCTGCAGCTCCTGGTCCCCGTCCCGTTCGGCCGCCCGGTCGGAGCGCTTCGCCGTCCTCTGCTCGGAGCGGTACCACTGGAAGACCAGCGCGATCAGCACCAGCACCGACGGGATCTCGCTGAATGCCCAGGCGATACCGCCCGCCCAGTTCTGATCGCTCAGAGCGTCGATGCCGAGCGAGGCCGGCGGGTTCTTGTACGTCTCCACCATCGGGGATGTCGCCATCATCAGCGCGATACCGAAGAACGCGTGGAACGGCATCCCCGCGAACAGCTCCAGCATCCGCATCACATAGCCGGGCCGGTGCGGCCCCGGGTCGACGCCCATGATCGGCCAGAAGAACACCAGACCGACCGCGAGGAAGTGCACCATCATCGCGATGTGCCCGGTCTTCGAACCCATCAGGAAGTCGAAGAGGGGGGTGAAGTACAGCGCGTACAAGCTGGCGATGAAGAGTGGAATCGTGAAGACCGGATGCGTGATGATCTTCATGTACCGGCTGTGCAGCAACATGAGCAGCAGCTCGCGCGGGCCGGTGCGGTCACGCCCCGCGACCGGGAGCGCACGCAGCGCCAGAGTCACCGGAGCGCCCAGCAGCAGCAGGATCGGTGACAGCATGCTGATCACCATGTGCTGCACCATGTGCACGCTGAACATGACCATGCCGTAGTCGTTCAGCTTGGTGCACATCACCAGGGCGATGGACAGCACGCCGACGACGAAGAAGACGATCCGGCCGGCCGGCCAGCTGTCCCCGCGTCTGCGCAGCCGCAGCACGGCGTACCCGTACAGGCCGATGGCGAGCACGCAGCCGATGAGAAAGAACGGGTCCGCGGAGAATTGGAGCCCACGTCCCAGCGTGAACGGCGGCAGATCCATGTTCATGCCGTGCCCGCTGTGATCCATCTGTTCACTCCCGCTGGGGACATCCCCGTTTCGTGCCGGTTGTCCCGACCAGAGTAGAACTGCCCCCGGCCGCAGCTGCGGCCGGGGGCAGTTCGTCGGACAGGGGTGTCGCTCAGAGCACGCATTCCGCCTCGGCGTAGCGCTCGGCCGGGACCGTCTTGAGGGTCTCCACGGCCTCACTCAGCGGCACCATCGCGATGTCCGTGCCGCGCAGCGCCGTCATCATGCCGAATTCGCCGCGGTGCGCGGCCTCCACCGCGTGCCAGCCGAAACGGGTGGCAAGAACACGGTCGTACGCGGTCGGGGTGCCGCCGCGCTGCACATGGCCGAGGATCACCGGGCGGGCTTCCTTGCCCAGGCGCTGCTCCAGCTCGACGGAGAGCTGCGTGGCCACGCCGGCGAACCGCTCGTGCCCGTAGATGTCCTTGGTGCCCTGCTCGAATTCCATGGAGCCGCCCTGGCGCGGCTTGGCGCCCTCGGCGACGACGACGATCGCGAACTTCTTGCCGGCCGAGAAGCGCTTGCCGACCAGCTCGGTCAGCTCGTCGATGTCGAAGGGACGCTCCGGCACGACGATGGCGTGCGCACCGGCCGCCATGCCCGAGTGCAGGGCGATCCAGCCGGTGTGGCGGCCCATGACCTCGACGATCAGCACCCGCTGGTGAGATTCGGCGGTGGTCTTCAGCCGGTCGAGGGCCTCGGTGGCGACACCGACGGCGGTGTCGAAGCCGAAGGTCACATCGGTGGAGGCGATGTCGTTGTCGATCGTCTTCGGTACGCCGACGATCGACAGGCCCGCCTCGGAGAGCAGATTGGCCGCCTTGAGAGTGCCCTCGCCGCCGATGGGGATGATCGCGTCGAGACCGAGGTCGGCGACATGGCCCCGGGCCTGTTCGACGCCACCCCGCAGATGGGCGGGCTGGACCCGGGAGGAGCCGAGGATCGTACCGCCGCGGGCGAGAATGCCGCCGACCGCGTCGAGGTCGAGCTTGCGGTAGTCACACTCGAGGAGACCCTTCCACCCGTCGTGGAAGCCGATGACCTCGTCGCCGTGGTCGACCACCGCGCGATGCACGACGGAACGGATGACGGCGTTGAGGCCGGGGCAGTCGCCGCCGGAGGTGAGCACACCAATTCGCATTGCCCGGGAAACCTTTGCAACGTGGGCCGACGACCGGACCACGTCGTCCGGTTGGATCCCCGCCACCCTACCGGCGCAGGGTGGCGGGGCCGAACCGGGCGTCCGCCTGCTGGACGCCGCTCAGCTGAGCGAAATGTGCCTCATCAGGCGGGCTGGGTCGCCGAGGCGATGCGCTCTGCGCGCAGCGCCTCGTACCAGCGGTCGTCCGTCGGCGGCAGGGCGTTGACATCGAGTGCGAGCTTCAGCAGCAGATCCGCGATCAGCGGGTTGCGCGCCATCACGGGCCCGTGCATGTACGTACCGAAGACGGTGTCGTTGTACGCACCCTCGGTGCCGTCGCCGGTGCCGTTGCCGCCGCCGAACTGCACCCGGGCGAACGGCCGTGCCGTCGGGCCGAGATGGGTGATGCCCTGGTGGTTCTCGAAACCGGTCAGCGGCGGCAGGCCGAGGCGCGGGTCGATGTCGGCCAGTACGTCACCGACGCACCGGGCCCCCTCACCGCGGGTGGAGACCACGTCGAGCAGCCCGAGACCGGGCTCGCGCTCACCCAGGTCGTTGATGAACTCATGGCCGAGGATCTGGTACCCGGCGCAGACCGAGAAGATGATCGCGCCGTTGGACGCGGCCCGGCTGAGCCCGCCGTCGCGGCGCAGCCGCTCCGCGGCGAGGCGCTGCGGCCGGTCCTCACCGCCGCCGATCAGATAGATGTCGCCGGACGTCGGGACCGGCTGGTCGCTGCGGACGTCGACGCGCTGCACATCGAGACCGCGCTGGCGGGCCCGGCGCTCCACCACGAGCGCATTGCCCTGGTCGCCGTAGGTGCTGAGGAGGTCGGGGTAGACCCAGACCAGACGCAGACCGTTGTTGCTCATGCTTCGTCCTCTCCGGAGGTGGCCGGGGCCGGGGTCAGTTGCCGACACGACGGCGCAGATCCTGGAAGGCGGTGTAGTTGGCAATGACCTCGATGCGGCCGGGCGGGGCCTGCTGCACGGCCTCGTCGAGGTTCTCGCAGACCCGGAAGCCGAGACCGGCGACCTCGAGGCGGACCGCGAGGTCCAGCTTGCGGTCGCCGAGCACGAAGATCGGGTGACCGGCGAGCTGGGTGTAGTCCACGTCCCACAGCCAGGAGGTGTCCGTGCCGTCCGCGCCACGGGCGTTGACGGAGAGGATCACGGGGGTGGGCGGCGGGTCGATCAGGGAAAACGTTTCGAGCCAGCCCGCCGGGTTCTTCGCCAGCAGCAGCCGCAGCTCACGGCCGAGGAAGCTGACCACGTCGTAGCGGCCCGCGACGGCTTGCACCTGGTACATGCGCTCCAGCGCGACCTGCGGCGGCACACCGAAGACGGCGGCCACGGCGGCGGAGCTGGTGGCGTTGGCCTTGTTGGCGCGGCCGGGCAGCTGGAGGTGGATCGGCCACGCCGAACCGTGCGGGTCCAGGACGTAGTCGCCGTGCAGCACCCAGCTGGGGGCGGGGCGGCGGAATCCGCACTCGCCGCAGAACCAGTCGTCGCCGGGACGCTGCATCACACCGCCGCAGGACGGGCAGGACCAGGCGTCGTCCTTCCACGCCTGGCCGGCCGCGACCCACACCACATTGGGGGAGGAGGACGCCGCCCAGACGATCAGCGGGTCGTCGGCGTTGGCGACGATCACGGCCTTCGAGCCGGACAGCCCCTCACGCCACTTCTCCGCGAGCATCCGGGTCTCCGCGGCGCGGTCCAGCTGGTCGCGGGAGAGGTTGAGCAGCGCGATCACCTTGGGCGTCGTGTCGCGAGCGACCCCGGCGAGGTACTTCTCGTCGACCTCTATCACGCCGTACTTCGCGTCCGAGCCGCCTGCCAGCGCCGAGGTGATGCCCGCCGGCATGTTCGCCCCGAGCGCATTCGACACGACCGGGCCCGCAGCCCGCAGTGCCTCGGCGATGAGCCGGGTCGTCGTCGTCTTGCCGTTCGTCGCCGACACGAGGATCACGTCCAGGTGCTGCGCCAGCCGCCCCAGCAGGTCGGGGTCGAGCTTGAGTGCCACCCGGCCGCCGATCACCGATCCGCTGCCGCGCCCCGCAGCGCGCGACACCGCTGCCGCGGCCTTACCCGCCGTCACGGCCAGCTTGGCCCGCGGCGACAGCGGCTCCGTGTTGCCTGCCATCGTCCTAGATCCTCCTTGCATCGGTCCGCGCCCAGCCTATCGATGTCCGGCGCGGCGACCGCACCGCGGCACCGCCGGGGAGGTGGAGGTCACGTGGAACGTACGATTGCCTCCATGCGAAACCGCCCGATCCCCGGCAGTTCCGGACTGATTCGTGCCATGAGTCTGCTCGGTGATCCGGTGCTGCACGGTGCCTGCGAACCCGTCACGGACTTCGGTCCCTCGCTCGCCCGCCTCGTCGAGGACATGTACGCCACCATGTACGCGGCCCAGGGGGTCGGGCTCGCGGCCAATCAGGTCGGAGTTCCGCTGCGGGTGTTCGTCTACGACTGCCCGGACGACGACGACGTCCGTCACCTCGGGCATCTCGTCAACCCGAAGCTGGTCGAGGCGGACGGCATCACCGTACGCGGCCCGGAGGGCTGTCTTTCGCTGCCCGGCATCGAGGCCGGCACCCCGCGCTTCGACCGTGCCGTCGTCGAGGGCGTGACGGTCGAGGGCGAGCCGGTACGGGTCACCGGCACCGGCTTCTTCGCCCGTTGTCTGCAGCACGAGTGCGACCACCTCGAAGGCACGGTGTACACGGACCGGCTGACCGGGCTGCGCCGGGCGAGAGCGCTGCGCGCGGCCCGCCGGGCGCACTGGGCGTCGGGCGGCTGACCGCACAGACCCTCAGAATCCCGGGCCGCCGGGCCGGTCGCCCGCTTCGGCCAGCCTGCCCCACAGCAGATCTGCCAGGCTGCGCACCAACTGCTCGCGGGAGCAAGGGCGTTCCCCCAGCCACCAGTCGCCCGCGGCGTGCATCATGCCGACGATGCCGTGGCCCCAGATGCGGGCCATGGCCTCGCTGTCCGGGCCCAGGTCCACCCGCTCGGCGATCACGAGGGCGAGCTCCTCGCCGAGCCGGCGCAGCAGCGGTGCGGAATGCCTTCCGACGTCGAAGCCCTGTTCGGTCGAGGGTGCCGAGTCGTCGGACGGGTGCATCAGGAAGCGGTAGACCTGCGGCCGGGCCTCGATCGCCGCGAGATAGGTGTCGAGCGTCGACTCCACGCGCCGGCGGCGCTCGGCGGGTGCGTCGAGCGCGGCCCGCAGAGCGATGAGCAGGGCATCGGTGTGGCGCTTGGCGAGGGCGCGGTAGAGGCCGCCCTTGTCGCCGAAGTGCCGGTAGAGGATGGGCTTGGTGATTCCGGCCTCCGCCGCGATGGCGTTCATCGAGGCCCCCGGGCCGTCCCTGAGCACCACGCGGTCGGCGGCCTCGAGCAGCTCGCGGCGGCGGCTCTCGGTCGCTGTCCGCTGGCGCTCGGCCTGTCGTGTGGTCTCCATGTCGCCTCTCCCCACCCCTGGCCATGCAATTGCGTCCTGCCTGCGCAACGTAACACCCTGCCCTGCGGGGTGCGGATCGGCACCCGGGTGGTTGACACAGGCTACTTGTCGGTAACAGACTGGGGTTACCGCAAGTAACGAGTGGTTTTTCAGGGCAGTACGTGGAGGGGAACATGGCCGAGTTCACGCTCGAACTCAACGATGACCAGAAGCAGGTCCGTGACTGGCTTCACGGCTTCGCCGCGGATGTGATCCGACCGGCGGCTTCGGAGTGGGACGAGCGTGAGGAAACACCCTGGCCCGTCATCCAGGAGGCGGCCAAGGTCGGCATCTACTCCCTCGACTTCTATGCCCAGCAGTTCTTCGACCCGACGGGCCTCGGCATCCCGATGGCGATGGAGGAGCTCTTCTGGGGGGACGCGGGCATCGCCCTGTCGATCGTCGGTACGGGCCTGGCGGCCGTGGGCGTCCTCGCCAACGGCACCGAGGAGCAGATCGGCACCTGGATCCCGCAGATGTACGGCGACGCCGACGATGTAAAGGTCGCCGCCTTCTGCTCCTCCGAGCCGGACGCGGGTTCCGACGTCGCCTCGATGCGCACCCGCGCGGTGTACGACCAGGCCAAGGACGAGTGGGTGCTGAACGGCACCAAGACCTGGGCGACCAACGGCGGCATCGCGGGCGTCCATGTCGTCGTCGCCGTGGTCGACGCGGAGCTCGGCTCCAAGGGACACGCCTCGTTCATCGTGCCGCCGAACACCCCCGGCCTCTCCCAGGGCCAGAAGTTCAAGAAGCACGGCATCCGTGCCTCGCACACCGCCGAGGTCGTCCTCGAGGACGTCCGTGTGCCCGGCCACTGCCTGCTCGGCGGCAAGGAGAAGCTCGATCAGCGCCTGGCGCGGGCCCGCGAGCGCGCCGCGTCCGGTGGCGAGCGGGTGAAGAACGCGGCGATGGCAACCTTCGAGGCCTCCCGCCCCGCGGTCGGCGCCATGGCGGTCGGCACCGCCCGTGCGGCGTACGAGGTCGCGCTGGACTACGCGAAGACCCGCACCCAGTTCGGCCGGCCGATCATCGACAACCAGGGCATCGCCTTCCAGCTCGCCGACATGCGTACGCAGATCGACGCGGCCCGGCTGCTGGTCTGGCGCGCCTCCTGGATGGCGACCACCGGCAAGCCGTTCACCTCGGCCGAGGGTTCCATGTCCAAGCTGTACGCGAGCGAGACGGCGAAGAAGGTCACCGCGCAGGCCGTGCAGATCCTCGGCGGCAACGGTTTCACCCGTGAATACCCGGTGGAGCGGATGCACCGGGACGCGGCGATCTACACGATCTTCGAGGGCACGAGTGAGATCCAGCGCCTGGTGATCGCCCGCACCCTCTCGGGCATGCCGATCCGCTAGTGCGGGGCGGGGTGGTGGTGTGCACGGTTCACGCTCGTGCGGCCCGCACCCCGGCGCCGGCTGTCCTCGATCGCCGGGCGGGCTGAAATTCCGGCCCGTCCGGCGATCGAGCGCAAAGCGGCCGTCCGGTATTGAGGAGGGAACCGGTCAGGCGGGCAGCTGGGACTCGATGGCTGCGATGAGCTCCGGGGCCTCCGGCTCCGTGCGCGGGCGCAGGCGCGCGACCGGCTCGCCCGCAGGCGAGATGAGGAACTTCTCGAAGTTCCACTGGACGTCACCGGCCTCGCCGTCCTCGTCCGCGAGTCCGGTCAGCTCGGCATAGAGCGGGTGGCGCCCTTCTCCATTCACGTCGGTCTTCTCCAGCAGCGGGAAGCTGACACCGTACGTCGTCGAGCAGAAGGTCTGGATCTCCTCCGCGTTCCCCGGCTCCTGGCCGGCGAACTGGTTGCACGGCACGCCGAGCACGGTGAAGCCGCGGTCCGCGTACTCGTTCTGGAGTCGTTCCAGGCCCGCGTACTGCGGGGTGAGTCCGCACTTCGACGCGACGTTCACCAACAGGACCGCCCGGCCGCGGTAGTCGTCCAGGGAGGTGGGCTCGCCGGTGAGCGTGCGCAGCGGGATGTCGTACAGCGCCATGTGGTTCTCCTTGTGAGGGTGACTTCCACCGTCATTGTCACGCCCACAAGTTGATCGGCACGATCCCGATCGCCCGGATTCAGCCGAGAGGGTGTTGCCTACAAGAACGTGGACGGGCTCGTCGGCCGATCCGATGCTCCCTGCGCGAAGCCGACCACCTTGTAGTAGAGGGTTGTCGGCTTCAGGACCCCAGCCGGGTCACTGGCGTAGTCCGGAATCGATCCGCACTCCGCCCAGCCCGCCGAACGGTAGAGCCGTTCGGCAGGACTGCCGCTCTCGGTGTCCAGCATCAGCAGTGTGACTCCCGTGTCGGTGGCCGACCGCTCGGCGGCGGCGAGCAGCGACCTGCCGAGACCCTGGCCGCGGGCCGACGGACGGACCATCAGCTTGGCCACCTCCGCACGGTGACGGGCGTTCGGCAGCGGAGGCCGGACCAGGCCGATGGTCCCGGCCAGCCGTTCCGCATCCCGGGCGATCCAGACCTGAAGGTGTCCGGCATCGACGGCCCCGGCCCTCTCCCGCCACCAGGCGGCGGCCACGTCACGGTCCAGCGGTGCGAGAAATCCCACCGACGATCCGCCGTTCACGGTCTCCACCAGGAGGGCGGCCAACTCATCGGCGTAGGTGACCAGTTCGGGTCCGGAGACCGGGACGATCTCGGTCATGAGACGGGTCCTTTCACGGCTTCACAGCATTCACGGCAGGACGATCATCAGGGCGTAGCGGACCTGCTCGGGCCCCGGGCACTGGAAGCGCGAAGGGCCGCGCAGCCGGAAGCGCAGACAGTCGCCGCTGTGCAGGGTGTGCACGGTGCCGTCGACGGTGATCTCGACCGTCCCCTCCAGCACCCAGACATGCTGCTCCACACCCGGCACGGGCGCGTTCTCGTACGCGATGGCGGACCCGGCGCCGAGAGTGCCCTCGATGACCTCCGCGCGCAGACCGGTGTGCGGCGGCGAGACCGAGCGGCGTACGAAGCCCGATGCCTCGTCGCGCCACACCGGTTGCCGCGCGGCGGGAACCAGCTGCGGTGGTTCCGCCTCCACCTCCATCAGCAGCCGGGACATCGTCCGCTCGTAGACCGTGCACAACCTGCCGAGAAGGGAGGCGGCCGGGCTCAACTCGCCGCGCTCCAGCCGGGACAGCGTGGAGCGGCTCACCCCGCTGCGCCGGGAGAGCTCATCCAGCGACCAGCCGCGTTCGGTACGCAGTTCGCCCAGCCGCACGGCGAGCCGGGCGTCGATGGTGCCGGGCTCCGCCCCTTCGAATTCTCTCACAGCAGAGACAATATCCCTGATCGGAGAAGACTGTGTCATGGGTGACGGCCGGACGTGGTTGTTCTGCTGACCGGGTGCTGTCGTGTCACGCTTGTTCGGGGAGGTCCCGGCGGGCCCACTCGGGTCTGCCGGGTTGCTCTGCTACCCGAGGAGGCCGATATGGCCAGTGCCAGCACCGGGCCGAGTGTGGCGCGTGACGCCACCCCGAGTTCGCATCATCCCTTCCGGTACGGCTGGACCGTCTTTGCGGCGGTTCTGATGATCCTCGGCGGAGCGATGGCGATCTTTGAAGGGATCGCCGCGCTCGCCAAGGACAACGTCTTCGTCGCCACACGCAGCTATGTGTACCAGTTCAGCCTCACCGGCTGGGGCTGGATCCAGCTCATTCTGGGCATCCTCATAGTCCTCGCCGGCTGCGCGCTGTTCACCGGGGCCGCATGGGCACGCGACGTGGGCCTCGTGCTCGCAGGCCTGGGTGCACTCGCCAACTTCCTTTGGCTGCCCTTCTACCCGTTCTGGGCCATCGTGCTCGTCGCCATCAACGTCTTCATCCTCTGGGCGCTCTGCGCGGGTTCGCAGGAGGAGCAAAGGGCCTGAGGCGCGGCCTGCCCGTCATCCTCGATCCGGTCGGGAGCCGGCACCCGTCGGAGCGTCGGGTGCCGGGGGCAGGGCGGCCGATGACGGAGTGAGCCTGAGCGTGACGACATAGGAGACCACGACCGAGACGATCACCAGCGGCATGACGGTGAGGCCCTCGGACCCCAGCAGCAAGGTGGCCAGCAGCACCGAGGTCATCGGCAGCTTCAGCATCGCCACGCACATGGCACCGATGCCCATCGCGAAGCCCGACACCAGACTCAGTCCGGGGAGATGGGACAGCGCGAGCCCGCCCGCCGCCCCTACGAACATCGCCGGAAAGACGGGGCCTCCCCGGAAGCTGCTCAAGGACGCGCAGTACGCCAGCGCCTTGCACAGGGCGAGCACCAGGAGCGCGGCCACCGAGTAGCCCGCGCTCTGGGAGAGCAGCGGGCCGAGCGCGCTCTCCCCGGAGAACAGCACCCCGGATGCGTCCCTTCCCGTGCCCTGCGCGTACACGAACGCCACCAGGCCGACGACCAGGCCCATGACCATGGTGGCCACCACCGTCCGCCGCTCGACCCGAGCCTGAAGGAACAGGGCGAGCCGCTGAATGCCCACGCCGGTGATGGCTGCCGCGAGGCCCAGCACGACCGCCCAGCCGAACTGCGCGATGTCGGGCTCCTCGGCGTGGGGCACATGGTGGAGAGCCAGGGAGTACGTCCCCAGGCCGGTCCATGAGCCGAGACCGGTGAAGATGAGCGCTCCGATGCCGGCGGCGAGCAGTCCCGGCACCAGGACCATCCCGAGCAACATCCCGGCCAGCCCCGAGGCCTCCATCAGGAGAAAGGCGCCCAGGAGCGGAGACCCCAGCAGTGCGCTGATGGCGGCGAAGCTCCCCGCGGCTCCCACCACGGCACTCGCCTTGGGGCTGATGCCGGGCTTGACCAGACGCACCGCGTACACGGCCAGACCGCCGCCGAGCGCGATGAGCGGCGCCTCGGGACCGAGCACGGCGCCGACACCCAGCGAGGCGAGCGCCGCGAATGCGATGCCGGGCAACTCCACCGCCGAGGGCGCCCCTGTGTTCATGAGACCGTCGGCGGGTCGGTGGCCGCCCTTCCCGGGGAGGTGGCGGACGGTCAGCCCGACCAGCAGGCCGGCCACGGCGAGCAGCGGCACCGGCCACCAGGAGGGCGTGCCGGTGAAGCCCAGCGCCCTGGGCAGATCGTCGTAGGTGAGCGACTGGAGTCTGTCGACGAGAGCGAGGAACCCGAACGCCACCGCCGAGATCGGGATTCCGAGAAGCGCTGCCACCACGAGGAGCGTGGCGTAAGCGCGGGTGCGGATCAGTGTGAAGGGGTCCGGTGGCGCCGTGGTGGTGGCCGGCATGATCGTTGTCTCCTCAGCGTCGGAACCCATCTGGAACATGCTGTTCCGCAAGCGTCCACAAGGAGTTAGCACAATGCGGTCACACGAACAGCAGGTTCCGCTCGGGCGAGGCCAGCAGCTGGAAGTTCAGCAGGTGGGCGTCCCCGCACAGTTGGGCCCTGATCCCGGGGTCCCTGGTGCATGGCTGGAGCGTGGCGTGTCGCGCCGGGCCGCCTTGCCGCGAGCAGCTCGCTGTTCTGGTGTCGCGTGCGGTGCGGTGCGGAGGTTCGAGGTGGTGTTCTGGGGCATCCGAGACCCTCCTGGCTGCTCTGCACCGTGCGTCCTCCGTCCGATCATCGCGGGTCGGGCCGGTTCCGGCATCATCTGGACGGTTCGCGCATCACACTCCGTAATCGGTCCGCTACCGCCGAGTCGGCGGGTCGTGCCGGAGACCGACCCGCCGCCAGATCGCCCGCTGACATCTGAGCGCGGCCGTGCCCACCACGATCAGCACCGCGATGTTGACCAGCAGCTGGACGAGCGAGCCCCATGCCTCGGGCCAGCTCGTGAACGCGGTGGAGACGCTGACGTCCGCGGCGGCCGGGATGGTCGTGACCGAGATGAACACACCGAGCAGGGCGCTCGTTCTGGCCTCGGTGAGGGACACGATGCCGACGATGCCTGCCAGCGCAGCCACGGCGACCGAGAAGAAGTTGGGGGTGTTGATCAGGTTGGAGACGGGCCGCAGCCCCGCATCGAACGCGGCCGACTCCAGGCCGAAACCGCGGACCAGAAGACTGAAGAGAAAGGTGACGACGATTGTCAGCGCAAAGCCTGTGAACAGCGCCAGGAGCCCCCGCCGGATCCTGCTCCGGTCGCCCTGGTCGATACCCAGCGCGATGCTGACGATGGCACCGTACTCGGGGCCCACGACCATCGCCGCGACGATCAGGATCTGGGAGTTGGTGACGATCCCGACCGAACCGATGATCCCCGCGATGACGAGGTAGAGGTAGAAGCTCGGCGCGTACGTGCCCTCGGCGCGGATGCGTGCCTCCACCTGCTCCCAGACCGGTGCGCGGGTCAGTGGCCCGAGGTCCGGCCGGAGAAGGCAATGTCCACCGGTTCGATGTCGATGGAGCCGCGGTGGTCCAGGTGCAGTGCGCGCAGGCTGCGCAGGATTTCGTTGGCCGCGCCCGTCAGCACGTCGCAGGCGATGCCGTCGCCGTCCGGTTTGCGTACCGCACCCGGCTGGACGATCAGATTCAGCACACATGGATCATCGGCGAGCAGGACCACCACCTGGTCGGTCAGGTCCGGCGGGCTCACCGCGCGGACATGGATCATGTCCATCCTGAACCTCCACGAATCCCGCCCCGGTGCCGCCGGACGGACCCGGACCGGATGTGCCGGGTGGCCCCCCTTCCAGTAACACCGTAGGCGACACGTCCAGCGCCGCACCCAGTTGCGCAGTGTCTCGGTCGACCCGATGTTGAGCTTCGCGGCGACCGCCTTCAGCGCGCCGGACTCGATCGGGTAGTCCTTCAGGACCTCGGCACCATGCGCACCGCACGTCGCCGCAGCTCAAGTGGATAGGAGGAAGGTCGCGCCATGACTCCGACCCCTCCATGACATCGATTCTCTGTTCGACACGGGGTGGTTCAATACCTACCTCGCCCGGAAAGGGAGAAGAACTCTGCGCGGAATTTACGCGCTGAGCGACCCGTCATCTTCGCCCAGGTCGTGCATCTCCTCGACCTGCTGCACCAGATCTTCGGCAAGCCACCGCCACATCCCGGCGTATCCCTGAGCCAGCCGCGCCACAGACTCCTTGCAGTGCGCGGGCACCGTCTCGGCGATCTTCTGCCGGTCCCGGGTGATCAGTGTGCAGACGTCGAGCAGGCGCAGGAGGGAGCGCCCCGAGGCGTTGTGACGCAGCGAAGGGTCGCGGGTCAGCATGCCGGTGATCTTCCTGACGTCCTCCAGGGCCATGACCAGCGTCTTCTCATCGGCAACAGCACGCCGCCGTGTGGCCGGCAGCCGGGTGATGGTGGCCCCGGTCGCGGGCGCCCGGACCGGAACCGCTTCCGCCGCCGGCGTGTGTCTCCCGGCCTCCGCGGCCTGAGCCACGCGACCCCGTACGCCGCTCGGTACCGGGCTCTCGCCGCGCTGGATCCGGTTGCGCACGTCCGCGACGGTCGCCGGGGCCAGACCCACCTCCGCCGCGATCTGCCGCAGGGAGAAGCTGGGATTGTTCCGGATCAGCTCACCGGCTCGTTCCCGTCTGCGTGCGGAGTCGATGGGCCGGACCCGGCCGTCCCGCCCGACTCTGCTGTCGGACTGCGGCAGCGCCATCTCCTTGCGGAGCCGCGCGATCTTCTTCGGGGAGAGGCCGGCGACCGCCGCGACGGCCCGGTCGGACCACTGCGGATGCGAGGTGAAGATCCGCATCGCGGCAGCCGTCCGGTCGGTCGTGGACAGTGGGCGCCCGTGTGCGATGTTGGCTGCCACCGCAAGGAGCCGGGCGTCCTCCTGATCACCGTCGAAGAACCGCGCCGCGATGCGGTCCTCCCCCAGGAGCTCGACCACGCGCAACCGGTGGGCGCCGTCGATGACGGTCATGCTTGCGCGGTGCACGAGGATCGGCGGGAGCTCGTCGGCGGTCTCGGCGAGGATCCGGATGTGGTCGGCGTCTTCACCGTGTACCCGCGGGGAGAAACCAGTCCGAAGAAGTTCCACCGGGACTCGCTCAACGGGCAGTTCTTTGAGGATGGATTGCTGCAGCTTGATCAAATAATCTGAGTCTGCTCGGTCCACAGCCACTCCCATCGCACGAAGCCAGTCCGATTCACAAGTGGTTGACTTCACTGCCATCCATGGTCGTTCTCACCAGCCGAGGATGTCTCCGAGTAACCGGCAGTCGGCTGACCTTCCAGCGCTCGGGAGTCGGCGTACTCGACCTGCACGGCAAATCCGGTCGCCATCGCAAGAACACCGGTCAGAATCATGCTCCGAAAGACTTTGCGCGGAATCAGGCGGGACATCGGATACCCCTTCTCCTTGACTGGATCTCGCTGACACGCAAGAGATTGCCGTCAGCGCAAGGAGAAGAAAAGTAGGCAGGCGGGAGGTAAACCGGCCATGACCTACTCCGTCCACCCCTGCCCTCGGGCCGGGCCCGCCTCGATGTCAGGCCTGAACAAGGGGATCTCGGCACGAACCAGCTCCCAGGCCCGCAGTTCCGCGACGGCTGAGCTGGCATGGCACCACAGGGAAAGGGCCGCCGCCTCCGCCTCCTTCAGCGAGTCGGCATGCACGTAGAAGCCGACGATTGGGTGGGGCAGCGTACCCGGGTGCACGCTCACATGCTCGAATCCGTCCCGGCCGGCACAGGATCGGGCGATGGACTTCGCAGCCGAGGACGGTACTACTGCATCGGGCCAACGCGGCCGGAGAGATACGTGGACGAGAAACATAGATGTCCTTGCCATCCGAATGCCTGGTGCCGGACGATGCTATTCCGCAGCCGCCGGGCTGATCCCGGCCGCGGTCTGCGTGCCCTGAGAGTACACAGGTGGCCAACTGGGTACATATGAATCAACTCCGTTCAACTCCGGCAGCTTCTTGCTTTGTTGCAGCTTGATCTCATAAACTCAACCCCCCGTCGGGAATGTCTTGAATACATCAAAGCGGGGGCGGCGTGGTTGACACAGAGGCAATACATCCGGGTTCCCTGGGCTCACTCGGTTTGGAGCCGCTCATCGAGTCCGTCTACATCGCCCTGCTGGACAGAACGCAAGGCGTAGCTGATATCTGCCGCCGACTGGACCTGCCGGAGCACGTCGTCCGGGGCGCCCTCGACCGCCTCAGCGAGTTGGCCCTCGTACGCACGTCGGTCGAATCCCCCCATCATCTGTACGCGGTCAGTCCGCACGTGGGCATGGAGATCCTGATCGCTCAACAGCGCTCCGAACTCGCCAAACACCAGGAGAGGTTGGAAGCAGCGCAAGCCGCAGCAGCCAAGTTCATCCTGGACTACGACGGACGTCAGCCTCCCGGCGCCGACGGGGCCGAGGTCAAATACCTCGTAGGGCTGGACGCCATCCGTGACCATCTGACGGTCCTCAACGATCAAGTAGCCGAAGAACTCCTCACATTCGCGCCCGGCGGCCCGCAGAAGCGGGAGAACATGCAGGCGTCCCGGCCGCTCAACCAGCAACTGCTCAGGCGTGGCGTACAGATGCGCACGGTCTACCTGAACAGCATTCGGAACGACCGGCCCACCATGGATCACGCGCGCTGGCTGACCGAACAGGGATGCGAGGTACGCACCGTCCCGTCGCTGCCGAACCGGATGATCATCTACGACCGTAAACTCGCGATGATCGCCTCCAACGCCGACGATACCGCCGCCGGAGCTGTTCAAGTGAGCTCACCGGGGATGGTCACAGCGCTGCACAGTCTGTTCGAGAGCATGTGGCAGTCTGCGGAGCAGCTTGAGGCACCCGTGCACCCGGCCCCTGGAGAGCTGACCTGTCAGCAGGCCGAGGCGCTCAGACTTCTGGCGCTCGGCCACACCGACGAGGCCATCGCCAAGCGCCTCGCGGTGTCACCACGTACCGCCCGCCGCATTACATCCAGCCTCATGACCCACCTGGGCGCGCGCAGCCGTTTCCAGGCAGGGGTGCTCGCCATACAGCAGGGATTCCTCCCTTCTCCTACCGAGTGACGCCCCGAAAAGCTGGGCTGGATGTGCAGCGCCCTGGGGCCGGTGGCCCCAGGGCACGGGAGGAGGCCGGCCGGCGCCTGTCCGGGAGATGGCCGGGGCACTGTCGCTCGCGCCCTGGGTGCGGCGACGGACCGGGAAAGACCCGTCTCGGCCACCCATGTCCCGGTGATGTTCTCGTCGGCGTCCAAGTCCGGCCAAAGAACGCTCACGCCTGCTGTCCAAGTGGTTCCGGAATTCGCTTGAACAGCGGGATCGATATGCAACTATCCATTTTGGCAGGCAAGTTGAAGGATGGCTCTTATCGGGTCAACCTCTTTCCCACTCGGAGAGTTTGGTCGGCAAGGCGTAACCGGACGAGCCGAGGTTCGGGCCAGGGCGCGAACGGTCTCAGCCTCCGGGCGTTACTCGAGTAGATGCGCCCGCCCTTGGCGCCGTCGCCCAAAGAACGGCGCTCCCACTGGTCGCAGGTCTTCGCGTAGCGCAGCAGGTCGTCGGCGTGCTTGACGACCGGCTGGCGCGGCTTGCCCGGTTGGCCGTCGAGGGGGAGGTCGACCGGGACGCCGAACACGTACGGCACCGCATGGTCGGGGCGCCAGGCCCGAAGCTGCGGGTCGCGGCCGTAGCCGGGCATCCGCCGGCACCAGGAGAACGGCGCGTCGGCCGCGAGGGCGTGCCCGAGCATGGCGATGGCCAGCTCCGGCTTGGTGGCAAAGCCGGTCTCGTCGGGCGCCCCGGCCGGTTGAATAAGTACTCCAACGAACGTGCCAATGGGGTCAATTCGGCATCCCGCGCGGCTATCTACTCAGCCGTTGTGCAAGTGCCGTACAGACCGGTTACGTTGACACTCCCAGTCGTTCATGGTCTTGTGGCGCACGTCACCAAGATCTCCGGTTGACGGTGATTCATGTGCCGCTGAAAGCCTTTCCGAATTGGGCGATGGAACAGAGTCGGCTCCACCTCAGGGTTGGTTATTCGTTGCGACACTTGCTCTTTTCCCGCCGAAGCAGGAGTTGGGACTTCCCTCTTCTCTGACGCTTGCAGACCGCCGTCTCGAGCATTATGTGGAGTCGAACCAGATGCGTGATTCGCTTTCCCTTCACGGGCGGTTTTATGAGCAAGTTGGGCGTACTCCCGATGCGGTGGCGGTGCGTTCCGCGGGGCGTGAGCTGACGTATCGGGAGTTGGATCGGCGCTCCGATGCGCTGGCGCATGTCCTTATCGGCCTGGGGGTGGGCCGGGAGGCACCGGTCGCGGTGCTGACCGACCGTAGTGTGGATGTCCCGGTGGCGTTTCTGGGTGTTCTCAAGGCCGGCGGCTGTTACGTGCCCTTGCACACCGGGTTCCCGACCGAGCGGATGGAATGGATCATCCGTCAGACGGGCGCACGGGTGCTGCTGACCGATGCGGTGATGGCCGCCCAGGGACTTCCCGAGGGCGATTTCACCGTGGTGCGGGTGGACGAGCCGGTACGCGCCAGGGCTGCGCTCCGGCCGGTGAGGGTGGTGTGTGCGCCGGACCAGCTGGCGTATGTGATGTTCACCTCCGGCTCCACCGGGGTGCCCAAGGGCGTCGCCGTCACCCACCGTGATGTGACGGATCTGGTGGAGGACTCGCTGTTCGACACCGGGCATCACGACCGGGTCCTGATGATCGCCCCGTATGCGTTCGACGCTTCACTGCACGGCCTGTGGATGCCGCTGCTGCGCGGCACCACCTCGGTCATCGCCGGTGCTGATGATGTGTCCGCGCCCCGGCTGCGAGAGCTGTTCGAAACGGAGAAGATCACCAGTGTCGAGATGACCGCCGGCCTGCTGCGGACCATCGCCGAGGCCGCCCCGGAGACCTTCCACGGGCTGCGCGAAGTGTCCACGGGTGGCGACATCATCTCCCCGGTCGCGGTGCGGCGGATCCTTCAGGCCTGCCCCGGCACTGTGGTGCGCGCCACGTACGGCCCCACCGAGACCACACTGTTCGCCACCCAGCACGCCTACACCGACGCTGCCCAGGTCGCCGACCGGGTCCCCATGGGCCGCCCGCTGGACAACATGCGCACGTACGTCCTGGACGAGCACCTGACCCCGGTCCCCGTCGGCATCCCCGGTGAGCTGTACATCGCCGGGGCCGGCCTGGCCCGCGGCTACCTTCACCGCCCCGGTCTCACCGCCGAACGCTTTGTCGCCGACCCGTACGGGCCGGTCGGCAGCCGCATGTACCGCACCGGCGACATCGTGTGCTGGAACCCGGACGGCATGCTCGAGTTCCTCGGCCGTGCCGACGCGCAGGTCAAGATCCGCGGCTTCCGCGTCGAGCCGGGCGAGATCGAAACCGTCCTGTCGACGTTCCCAGGGCTCACCCAGGTCGTGGTCACGGCCCGGGAGGCCAACGGTGACAAGCGGCTGGTGGCCTACGTCGTCGGCGACAAGGCGATCGATGCCGGCGCGCTGCGCGACCACGTTGCGGCTGCCCTGCCCGAGTACATGGTCCCTGCCGCTTTCGTCGCCCTGGACGCCTTCCCCCTCACCCCGAACGGGAAGGTCGACTACCGGGCCCTGCCCGCACCGGAATTCACCGCAACCGCCGCCTACCGCGCCCCGCGCACCCCGGATGAGGAGAAACTCTGCGCGCTCTTCGCGGAGGCCCTCGGTATCGAGCGGGTCGGTATGGATGACAACTTCTTCGACCTCGGCGGCCACTCCCTCCTCGCCACCCAGCTGATCGGCGAGCTCCGGACCACCTTCGATGCGGACGTGTCCATCCGGCTGCTCTTCGGCGCCCCGACGGTTGCCACACTGCTTCCGCTGCTCCGTGCGCAGGACACGAAGGTCCGGCGCCCGGTGCTTGCCCGGAACGGGCGCCCCGCCCGTGTCCCGCTGTCCGCCGCCCAGCACCGGATGTGGTTCCTGGAACAGTGGGACGGCCCTTCCCCTCTGTACAACCTGCCCGTTGTCCTGCGGCTGACCGGTGACCTGGACCGGGACGCGCTTCAGGAGGCGGTCCGGGATGTGATCGTCCGGCACGAGAGCCTGCGCACCGTCGTGGGGGAGGTGGGCGGCGAGCCGTACCAGGTGGTGCTCGACCCGGCCGACCTGCACCTCGTCCTGCCCGTCAGGGACCTCGACGAGGCGGAGCTCGACGCCGCAGTACGGGAGGCCGGCCGCCGGCCGTTCGACCTGAAGGCCGACCTGCTCCTGCGTGCCGAATTGTTCGTATTGGGCGAGCGCAAGCATGTGCTTGTGCTGACACTTCATCACATCGCCTCGGACGGATGGTCCAAGGCGCCACTCAGCCGTGATCTGGCAACCGCCTACGCGGCCAGGCGCGCGGGCGAAGCCCCGGCGTGGTCCGAGCTTCCCGTGCAGTACGCGGACTACACGCTGTGGCAACACACGCTCCTCGGCGACCCCGGCTCCCCCGACAGCCTCGCCGGGCGTCAGCTCGCGTACTGGAAGGACGCCCTGGACGGTGCACCGGACGAGCTGGCCCTGCCCTTCGACCGACCGCGCCCCGCGGACGGCACTCACCAGGGCGAGGCCCTCCCGCTCTGCCTTGATGCTGAACTACTCGCTTCCATCGTTGAGTTGGCGCGAAAGCATGACGCTACGCCATTTATGGTGATGCAGGCCGGACTTGCGATGCTGCTGCACCAGCTCGGCGCCGGGGTGGACATCCCCCTGGGCAGCGTGGTGGCCGGGCGCGGCGACGCGGCACTCGACGACCTGGTCGGCTTTTTCGTCAACACTGTCGTCCTGCGTACCGACCTGTCAGGAGACCCCTCCTTCACCGAGTTGCTCGCCCGGGTGCGGGAGACAGCCCTGGGCGCGTATTCCCACCAGGACGTGCCCTTCGAGCAGGTCGTGGGGGCCGTCAACCCGGCCCGTTCGCTGTCCCGGCACCCGCTCTTCCAGGTCATGCTCGTCCTGCAGAACGTCACCGGCTACGAGTTCGCGATGCCTGGCCTCGACGTCTCGGTCGTCGAGGAGGCCACGTCGACCTCGAAATTCGACCTGCTCTTCAGCATCACCGAGCAGTACGACGACCAGCGTCGCCCCGTCGGCATCACCGGCTACATCGAGTACGACACCGCCCTGTTCGATGCGTCGACGGTCGAGCGGATCAGTGACCGCTTTGCCACGCTGCTCACGACGGTCGTGGCCGACCCCGGGCAGCGGGTCTCCGCGCCCTGTCCCCTCACCCCGGTGAGCTGACTGCCCTGTTGGCCGACTGGAACGGCCCGGCAGTCGCCCTGCCCGGGCAGAACCTCGTCGAGCGGATCGCCGCCCAGGCCGCATGCACCCCGGACGAGCCCTCGGTCGTCGCGGACGACGTCCAGCTCACGTACCAGGAGCTCAACGAGCGCGCCAACCGACTGGCTCGGCTGCTGATCGCCCGGGGGGCTGGTCCCGAGACCCCGGTCGCGGCCGTGCTGCCGCGCTCCGCTGCACTCGTCGTCACCTTCTTGGCGATCCTCAGGGTCGGTGCCTGCCATCTGCCAGTGGATCCCACGCTGCCTGCCGACCGGATCTCGCTCATCCTGGTCGTCACCCGCAGCACCGTGGCGCTCCCGGCCTGTGCCGCCCCGGTCCTCGTCCTCGACGTGCTGTCCACCGCAGCGGCACCGGCGCGGCAGAGCGCGGCGGGCCCGGGCGACATTGACCACCTCGCCCCGCACCGACGGATGGGACGTCATACCGGCTGAATCGGTGCCGGGAAGACAGCGCATGGCAAGGCGGCCCAAGCGCGCAGTTCGGCCGGTTGGACGGCGCCGGCGAAACAGCTGGGACGGCGTCGGCAAAGCACTTGGACGGCATTGGCGAAGCACGAGTGATCGTGTGATGCTGAGGCCTCAATCAGCCTCAATTCATTGGCGCCCAGGGGAATTTCATGCCAGGAATCACCATTGCCACCGACACCCGTTCGCGGGATTGGCTGGAAATGGCAGAGCTGCACGGCAGTGTTTCCGAGCCGGTGCTGGACACCATGAACTTCCTCAACGAGGTGACCCATCGCTATCCGGACGCGATTTCGTTCGCACCGGGGCGGCCGTACGACGGATTCTTCGACACCGAGCAGGTCTTCGCCCATATCCGCCGCTATCTTGACCACTTGGCGGAGCAGGGCAGCTCGACGGACGACATCCGCACCGCGCTGTACCAGTACGGGCCGACCGCGGGGCTGATCCGCGGCATCATCGCCGACTCGCTGCGGGCAGACGAGGACACCGACGTGCCGGCCGAGTCCATAGTGGTGACCGTCGGCGCCCAGGAGGCCATGCTGCTGGTGCTGCGCGCGCTCATCGCCGGCCCCGACGACGTGCTGCTGGTTTCCAGCCCCTGCTATGTCGGAATCACCGGCGCCGCCCGGCTGCTCGACGTGGCCGTACGCCCGGTGGAGGAGCGCGAGGACGGGTTCAGTGCCGCCGATCTGGAGGCCGCGGTGCTGGAGGAGCTGGCGAACGGCCGCCGCCCCCGGGCGTTCTACGTGGTGCCCGACCACTCCAACCCGTCCGGCAACACCATAGGGACCGAGGCCCGCGAGGAGTTGCTGAAGCTCGCCGAGCGGTACGACTTCCTGGTGCTGGAGGACAGCCCGTACCGGCTGGTGAGCCCCGGCACGCCGCTGCCGACCCTGAAGTCCCGGGACCGGGCGCGCCGGGTGGTGCATCTGGGCTCGTATTCCAAGACGGTCTTTCCCGGCGCCCGGGTCGGCTTCGTCGTCGCCGACCAGCGCGTCCGTAACGCCGGGGGCGGCGAGCATCTGCTGGCCGACGAACTCGCCAAGATCAAGAGCATGGTGACGGTCAACACCTCGTCGCTGAGTCAGGCGGCCGTGGCCGGCGCGCTGCTCGGCGCCCAGGGCCGGCTGTCGCAGCTGAACGCCGAGGCAGCCGCCTACTACGGCGACGCGATGCGGGAGATGCTGCGGCAGCTCGACGCCCGGCTGCCCGCCGACCGCCGCGAGGCCCTCGGCGTGCGCTGGAACGAGCCGACCGGCGGCTTCTTCCTCACCATGCGGGTCCCGTTCCGGGTGGACAACGCCCAGCTGACCACGTCCGCAGAGGACTTCGGCGTGATCTGGACGCCGATGACGCACTTCTATCCCGGCACCGGAGGCCACCACGGCATCCGGCTGTCGACCAGCTATCTGACGCCTGCCGAGATCGAAGAGGGCACCGCGAGGCTCGCGCGCTTTGTCGAGGCGCAGAGCGCGGCGCTCTGACCAGCAGTGCAGACAGCGCAATTCCCAGCGAGAGAGGTCGTGCACGTGTCCGGACCGAGTCGGAATCGACGACCGCGGAGCAAGCCGCGTATGTGGGGGTGGACGTTCCGATGACCCTGGCAGCCGAGCTGCGGCCCCGCGCCCTGGGCGTGGGTACGGCGGTGACGCCCACCTCGTACACCCAGCAGGAGGTGCTCGACGCCTTCGAGATCACCGACCCCAAGATCCGTTCGGTCTTCCTCAACAGTGCCATCGAGCGCCGCCATCTGACGCTCCCGCCGTCGGACGGCGCGGGCGGCCGCGTCTACGAGCCACAGGGCGACCTCCTCGACAAGCACAAGGCCAAGGCCATCGAGATGGGCGCCGAGGCACTGCGCGCCTGCCTCAAGCGCGCCGGGGCCGAACTCTCCGATCTGCGCCACCTGTGCTGCGTGACATCCACCGGACTTCTCACCCCGGGACTGAGCGCCCTGCTCATCAAGGAACTCGGCATCGACCGGCACTGCAGCCGCTCCGACATCGTGGGCATGGGCTGCAACGCCGGCCTCAACGCCCTGGGCGTGGTCTCCGGCTGGGCCGCCGCCCACCCCGGCGAACTCGCCGTCGTGCTCTGTGCGGAGGCCTGCTCCGCCGCCTACGCCATGGACTCCACGATGCGCACCGCCGTCGTCAACAGCCTCTTCGGTGACGGTGCCGCCGCGATCGCGATCCGCTCGGGCCCCGCCCCGGACGAGGCGGCCGTTCCCGAGGGCCCGCACATCCTGAAGTTCGCCAGCTGCATCATCCCGGACGCCGTCGACGCCATGCGCTACGACTGGGACCGGGAGCAGGGCCGCTTCAGTTTCTTCCTGGACCCGCAGGTCCCCTATGTGGTCGGCGCCCACGCCGAGCTGGTTGTGGACCGGCTGCTGGCGGACACCGGACTGCGCCGCAGCGACATCGCCCACTGGCTGGTGCACTCCGGCGGCAAGAAGGTCATCGACGCCGTCGTGGTCAACCTCGGGCTGACCCGGCACGACGTCCGGCACACCGTCGGTGTGCTGCGCGACTACGGCAACGTGTCGAGCGGCTCGTTCCTCTTCTCGTACGAACGGCTCCTGGACGAGGGAGTCGCCCGGCCCGGTGAGTACGGCGTGCTGATGACCATGGGGCCCGGCTCAACGATCGAAACGGCGCTGGTTCAGTGGTGAACGCGGAGGAAGTCATGGAAGAAGTGCTGACCCTGGTGATCGACGGCACCGAGCCGCCGTCGGCGGCGACGGTGAAGGCCGTGCAGACGGTCTGTGACGCGGCCGAGGACCGGGCCGGTTCCGGTGTCGTCGTCGTGCGGGTCAGCGGTGCCCCGGCCGAAGGGTGGACCAGCGGCCTCGACGTGATGAAGGTCAGCAAGTGGGAGCGGGCGCTGCGCCGGCTGGAGCGACTTCCGCGCGCCACCGTGGCGGTGGCGGCGGGCGACTGCGGCGGCGCGGCCCTGGACGCCTTCCTCACCTGCGACATCCGGGTGGTCACGCCCGGCGCCCGGCTGCTGGTGTCCGGCGACGGCACGGCGACCTGGCCCGGGATGGCCGGATACCGACTCGTTCAGCTGGCCGGGGCCGCACGGGTCCGCCGCGCGCTGCTGTTCGGGCTGCCCATCGAGGCTCCCGAGGCGCTGCGGCTCGGCCTCGCCGACGAGCTGGCCGACGACCCGGCGGGTGCGCTCGCAGCTGCCGCCGGGCTGGTCAGCGGGCTGGCCGGCAAGGAGATCGCGATCCGCCGGCAGCTGCTCTTCGACGCCGCGACGACCAGCTTCGAGGACGCCCTCGGCCCGCATCTGGCCGCGTGCGACCGGGTGCTGCGGAAGCCCGTGGCGGTGGCGTCGTGAGCGTTCCGGTCTGGCCGGCCCTGCGGGAGGCGGCCGGCCGCGTCGAAGAACTGGTGTCCGTGATGCCGGAGCCCGGCTCGCGGCTGCCCGAGAAACAGGCGGAGCTCACCGCGGCGAAGGACGCCGCGCGGACGCTGCGGATGCGCTTCCTGGAGACGCATGCCGACGCCGTGTACGACCGCCTCACGGCCGGTGGCACTGAGGGGCTGCGGATCGCGGAGCTCGTCGAGGCCGCCGCGGCCGAGTTCCCCGCGCTGGTGCCGACGGCCGGGCAGCTCGCGGCCGACCGCGGCCGGCGGCAGGCGGACAAGGAGGGGTACGAGATCGACCAGGGCATCTTCCTGCGGGCCGTGCTGGGTTCACCCCAGGCCGGTTCGCATCTGCTCGACACGATGCTCCGGCCCACCCCCCGGGCGCTGCGGCTGCTGCCGGAGTTCACCCGCACGGGCGTCCTCGAGACGGAGTCGGTCCGGGTGGAGCGGCGGGACGGCGCGGCGTATCTCACGATGTGCCGGGACGACTGCCTGAACGCCGAGGACGACCAGCAGGTCGAGGACATGGAGACCGCCGTCGACCTGGCGCTCCTCGACCCGGGGGTGAAGGTGGGCGTGTTGCGCGGCGGCACGATGACCCACTCGCGCTACCGGGGCCGGCGGGTGTTCAGCGCGGGTATCAACCTCAAGAGCCTGCACGCCGGGGACATTTCGCTGGTCGGGTTCCTGCTGCGGCGCGAGCTCGGTTACATCCACAAGCTCGTGCGGGGGATTCGGACCGAGGACGCACCCTGGCACGCCCGCACGGTCGAGAAGCCGTGGGTGGCGGCCGTCGAGACGTTCGCCATCGGCGGCGGCACGCAGCTGCTGCTCGTCTTCGACCACGTGCTGGCCGCGTCGGACGTCTATCTCAGCCTGCCCGCCGCCCGAGAGGGCATCGTGCCCGGGGCCGGCAACTTCCGGCTCGGCCGGCACACCGGACCCCGGATCGCCCGGCAGGTCATTCTGCAGGGTCGCCGGATCCGGGCCACGGAGCCGGACGCCCGGCTGCTGATCGACGAGGTGGTGGAGCCGGAGGAGATCGACGCGGCCGTGGCCCGCGCCGTCGACCGGCTGCGCGGCCCGGCGGTCGTGCCCAACCGGCGGATGCTGAACCTGGCCGAGGAGCCGGTGGACGAATTCCGCCGCTACATGGCCGAGTTCGCGCTGCAGCAGGCCTTGCGCCTGTACGGCGAGGACGTCATCGACAAGGTGGGCCGGTTCGCGGAGAAGGCCTAGGAGACCGATGCAGATCTTGAAATTGTGCCCGGCTCGTACCTGTTCGACCTGATTGACATTTACTGGCAATTCAGGGTGAACCAGGCGGTCGGAGTAAGATTTTCAGAAAATTCCCAGGCGAGGTGTATCAGTGCGGCCCGGTCGAACGTCTTCTCCCTGCCGTGGATTCGGGTTCCCGTGGTCGCTGGTGGTGGCACCCGGGGCGCTGCCCTTCAACACAATGAATGGTCCAGTGTGCCTGGCGCGCCCCACACAACACACCTACGCCTTGCCGACCAAACTCTCTGAGTGGGAAAGAGGTTGACCCGATCATGGTTCGCTCTGGGCCGTGGGAGTGCGGTGCCACCGTCTGGCTGACCGGCCTGCCGAGCGCGGGCAAGACGACCATCGCCACCGCGGCCGCCGGGCGGCTGCGCGCGGCCGGATGCCGGGTGGAGGTGCTGGATGGGGACGAGATTCGCGAGTTCCTCTCCGCCGGGCTCGGCTTCTCCCGTGCGGACCGCCACACCAACGTGACCCGCATCGGCTTCGTCGCCGAACTGCTGGCCTCCAACGGCGTGCTCGCCCTCGCTCCGGTCATCGCACCGTACGCGGAGGGCCGGGAGGCGGTGCGCCGGCGCCACGAGGCGTCCGGCACGCCGTATCTGGAGGTGCACGTGGCCACGCCGGTGGAAGTGTGCTCCGATCGCGATGTGAAGGGCCTGTACGCCAAGCAGGCCGCTGGTGAGCTGTCCGGGTTGACCGGGGTGGACGACCCGTACGAGCCGCCGACCGATCCGGATCTGCGGATCGCGGCTCACCAGCAGAGCGTGGATGAGTCGGCACAGGCGCTGCTGGATCTGCTGAAGAGAAAGGGCATCGCATGACGTCATCGACCGCAGTGGCCGAGGAGGTGGGCGGGCCGTGCGTGCTCACCCACCTCGACGCCCTGGAGTCCGAGGCGGTGCACATCTTCCGTGAGGTGGCGGGTGAGTTCGAGCGGCCGGTGATCCTTTTCTCCGGCGGCAAGGACTCGATCGTGATGCTGCATCTGGCGCTGAAGGCGTTCGCGCCGGCGCCGGTGCCGTTCGGGCTGCTGCACGTGGACACCGGGCATAACTTCCCTGAGGTGCTTGCCTACCGCGACCGGGTGGTGGCCGAGCGCTCCTTGCGCCTGCATGTGGCGTCCGTCCAGGACTACATCGACCGTGGCGAGCTGCGCGAGCGTCCCGACGGCACCCGCAACCCGCTGCAGACGGTGCCGCTGACCCACACCATCCGCGAGCGGCGGTTCGACGCCGTGTTCGGCGGCGGACGGCGGGACGAGGAGAAGGCCCGGGCCAAGGAGCGGGTGTTCAGCCTGCGGGATGAGTTCTCGCAGTGGAACCCGCGCCGCCAGCGCCCCGAGCTGTGGAACCTCTACAACGGCCGGCACGCCCCCGGTGAGCACGTACGGGTCTTCCCGCTGTCCAACTGGACCGAGCTGGACGTGTGGCAGTACATCGCCCGCGAGGGCATCGAGCTGCCGGAGATCTACTTCGCGCACGAGCGCGAGCTGTTCCTGCGGGGTGGTATGTGGCTGACCGCCGGCGAATGGGGCGGCCCGAAGGACGACGAGCCCGTGCAGAAGCGCATGGTGCGCTACCGCACCGTGGGCGACATGTCCTGCACCGGCGCGGTGGACTCCGACGCCACCGATCTCGACGCTGTGATCGCCGAGATCGCCGCCTCCCGGCTGACCGAGCGGGGTGCGACGCGGGCCGACGACAAGCTGTCCGAGGCCGCGATGGAAGACCGCAAGCGCGAAGGGTACTTCTGACGATGACCAGCACCACGAAACAGCCGGCGGCGACCACGCTGCTGCGCTTCGCCACCGCGGGCTCCGTCGACGACGGCAAGTCGACGCTGGTGGGCCGGCTGCTGCACGACTCGAAGTCGGTGCTGGCCGACCAACTGGAGGCCGTCGAGCACGCGTCCCGGAGCAGAGGCCAGGACACCCCTGACCTGGCGCTGCTCACCGACGGGCTGCGGGCCGAGCGGGAGCAGGGCATCACGATCGACGTCGCCTACCGCTACTTCGCCACGGCCCGCCGCCGCTTCATCCTCGCGGACACCCCCGGGCACGTGCAGTACACCCGCAACATGGTCACCGGCGCCTCCACTGCCGAGCTGACCGTCGTCCTGGTCGACGCCCGCAACGGCGTCGTCGAGCAGACCCGCCGCCACGCGGCGGTCGCCGCGCTGCTGCGGGTGCCGCTCGTCGTGCTGGCGGTGAACAAGATGGACCTCGTGGGCTACGCGGAGGAGACCTTCGCCGCCATCGCCGACGAGTTCACCGCCTACGCCACGAAGCTGGGCGTGCCCGAGGTCACCGCGATCCCGATCTCGGCGCTCAAGGGCGACAACGTCGTGGAGCCCAGCTCGCACATGGACTGGTACGGCGGCCCCACCGTGCTGGAGCACCTGGAGACCGTCCCGGTCAGCCACGAGCTGACCGGCTGCCCGGCACGTTTCCCGGTGCAGTACATCATCCGCTTGCAGACCCCCGAGCACCCCGACTACCGCAGCTACGCCGGCCAGATCGCCGCCGGCTCCTTCCGCGTCGGCCAGGAGGTCACCATCCTGCCGTCGGGCCGGACGACCACCATCACCGGCATCGACCTGCTCGGCGAGAGCGTCGACGTCGCCTGGTCCCCGCAGTCGGTGACGCTGCGCCTGGCCGACCATCTGGACATCTCCCGCGGCGACCTGATCGCCCCGACCGGCTCCGCGCCGGCCGTCACCCAGGACATCGAGGCCACCGTCTGCCATGTCGCGGACCGGCCGCTCACCCCGGGCGCCCGCGTACTGATCAAGCACGCCACCCGCACGGTCAGGGCGATCGTCAAGGACATCCCGTCCCGGCTCACGCTGGACGACCTGTCCCAGTATCCGGCGCCCGGCTCGCTCGCCGCCAACGACATCGGCCAGGTGGTGATCCGCACCGCCGAGCCGCTGCCCATCGACGGCTACGCCGACTCCCGCCGCACCGGCTCCTTCCTGCTCATCGACCCGGCCGACGGCACCACGCTGACAGCCGGGATGGCCGGCCACGCCTTCGCCGAGCAGGCCGCCGAGGCGCCGGCGGAGGACGACGAGGGCTGGGACTTCTGATGACGGCTCCCATCGCCCCGCCGCGCTGCTCACCGCCCCGGGCCGGTCAAGACAGCCATCTTTGATCATCAGGATGCCGAGTGCGCAGGTCCGGACGGTGCGCGGATGAGCGCCCCACTTGAACTCGTGCCTGCTCGCGGTCTTGCGGTGACGGGCCTTCACGCGCCGACGGCACGGTTCGGGTAGGCGATCCTCAACGGCCAGGTCCTGCGCTCGCGCAGGGGCCGGAGGTCCCCAGTGGTGATTGCCAGTGCTGCCTAGGGGCAGACCATTCCCTGATCGCCCGGCGCCAGAGCAGCGAAGGACGTGTGACCTCACTTCGCCGTGCTGTCGGTACGGTCGGTCCAAGTGGCCCCTTCTGGTGGAGCGGCCCCAGCAGCCGAGAAACCACCGACTACTCGCTCACCGACCTGCCCACCGCCGCCGGCGAGAGATCTTGTCCCATGTCCCCGGCCAGAGGGTGGGGTGGGGGTCCGGCGCGGAGGGCGTCGGCCGTTGCCTGCGCGGTCGCCCTCGCCGGCATCAGCGGGGCGCTCTCCGTGCTGCTCACAGCCTTGGGAGCGGCAGCACTGTCGAGACGCCGGACTTTCGGCTTCGCTGACCTGCGGAGTTCTGAGCTCCCCATCGCTACGCCACTTGGCGACTGCACGGTTGGGCTCAGTCTTCGGACCGCTGCTTCGTCGGCGGGTTGTCCAGCGTCAGGGCGGTGCAGCGGATACCGCCGCCTCCCTTTGCCAGTTGAGTCGTGTGGAGTTCGACCACCTTCAGACCGCGGTCGCGCAGTGTGGCGGCGAGGCGCGGCGCGCCCTGGGCCATGGTCACGGTGGTTCCGTCGCTGACGAGGTTCAGCGCGAACCGCGCCGCCTCCTCGGCGGACACCTCGATCAGCTCGACGCCGAGCCCGCGCAGGGTCCGCAGGCTGAGCGTGTCGAGGGCCTGCGGGCAGTACGCCAGCGTGTCCGGGGCGATGACACCGACGGCCAGGTCGAGGTCGTACCAGCGGGGGCTCACCGTGCGCAGCGGCACCACCTCGTAGTTCAGCTCGCGGGCGAGTACCCCGAGCATCCGCTCGTCGGTGCGCTGGCCGTACCCCGTCAGCAGCAGGTCGCCGCAGGCCAGCGCGTCGCCCTGGCCGCTGAACGCGTAGGGCGCCTCGATGACCTCGAACCCCCGGTCGGCCAGCCACTCCTGGAAGTAGGGGATCTCGGCCTTCCGCTGGGGCGGCGGGCAGCCCAGGACGGCTCGGTCGCCGCGGACCACGGCGGCGTTGGCGGTGAACACCATGTCCGGGCACTGCGGTGCGGACGGTAGGTACTCGACTTTGCGGCCGGCTGCGAGGTGCGCGGCCACGATTGCCTGGTGCTCGGCGAGCGTCGCCTCGGTGTCAGGCTGGATCGTGGTGTCCATGTAGGGGTTGATCTCGTAGTCGACCCGGAAGTGGCTCGCGTCGGAGACAAGGAGTTCGCTGTTCACGGTGCCTTCCCTGTGGTGGTCGGATCGCGCTCGCGGAACGGGTGGGGCTGTACGCTGCGCAGCCGCGTCGGCCCGAGCGTCACAGGGAGCCGACTGACTGCGAGCCTTGAACGGCAGACCGATCAAGTCCGCGGTGGGTTACGGCCGTTTGCCGCCGAAGGTTCTTCCCGGCACGCGTGGAATACCGCTGAGCATGACGGAGTGCGCCTGGCGCCGCGGAGCGACGGCGGGGGCCGGGGCCGATCAGGCGGGGACGACCGTCACCGGCAGGGAGCGCAGGCCGTTGACCACCCAGTTGGACTGCCAGTCGGGCGGGTTCGCGAGCGCCAGAGACGTGTCGGCCCTGATCAGGTCCTCCAACAGCGCCCGCAGCAGCACGCGGACCAGGGCGGCGCCGAGGCAGAAGTGCATGCCGGCGCCGAGGGCCAGGTGCGGGTTGGGACGGCGGTCCAGGACCAGCTCCTCCGGGTCGGCGAAGACGGTGCCGTCGCGGTTGGCTGAGGCGATCCACACCGCCAGCGCGTCACCGGCCCGGATCGTGGTGCCCGCGAGTTCGGTGTCGCACACCGCGGTGCGCATCACGTGCGTGGCCGGCGCGGTCCAGCGCAGCAGTTCCTCGATGGCGGAGTCGACACCGACCCGCCCCTCGCGCAGCGCCTCCCACGCCGCCGGGTGCTCCAGCAGCGCCAACAGGCCGCCGCTCGCGGCGTGCCGAGCCGTCTGGCTCGCGGCCACCACGATGTTGTCACAGGTCAGGACGATCTCCTCGTCCGACAACGGCAGGCCGCCCGCGCGGGCCTCCAGCAGCATGCCGATCAGGTCCCGGCCAGCGTCTCCCCGCCGGGTGCCGAGCGCGTTCAGGTAGTACGTCATCACGTCGTGGTGGCCGGCGGACCCGTGTTCCGCCTCGTCCACGGAGCGGCCCGTGGCATCCAAGATCAGCGGGATGTCCCCGGGGGGGATGCCCAGGATCTCGGCCTGGACCGCGAGGGGGAACTTCGCGGCCACATCGGTGACGAAATCGCCGCCGCCCCGCTCACGCAGATCCGCCAGGAGCGAACCCGCCACCTCACCGGCCAGCGCGCCCAGCTTCTCCACGGCCCGCGGCGTGAACAACGGGGCGACAGCCCTGCGCAGATCGGTATGTCGCGGCGGATCGGTGAGGACCGGCATCTTCCCGGCACCGGGGTACGGAGCGGAGTTGTCGTCCTCGCGCAGCGTCGTGCCGCGGGTGGAGGTGAAGACCTTCCAGTCGGTCAGCACCCGTTTGCCGGCTTCGTGCCCGACCACGGCCCAGAACTCCGAGCCGGTCTTCGCCACCTGGTGGTGCACGGGGCCGACCTCCCGCATGGCCCGCCACACCTCGTACGGGTTCCCGCCCGCGTACAGCGCCGAATGCAACAAGTCGACCGTCAACGGCACAGACAAGGACGCCCCCTGTTTCTCGATGGCCTGGAAGTCCTCATCGCAACAGGCGTCGCCCCGATTGTCCAGCTCAGACAGGATGTTGACCAGGCGATGCGACGCCAAGAATCATGTTCGGCGTGACTCAGGCCCTGCGGCGGGAACACGTCCGATTTCTGGCACGAGATCTTGTCCGTCGGCCCGACGTAGTGCGGGAAGAGACACATGGCGAGAATGAAGCAGACGGTGAACCGGGCCGACGAAACGGCATTGCCATGCGATCAACAGGGGGAGCAGTCATGCCGGGCCCGGAGGCCGGGAACCCCGGTGCGGGGCCCCAAGAAGGTAATGGGGGCCGCCCGGGTGGCCGTCGTCATCGAGCGCGTTCCCGAACTGATCGTCGCAGTCCCGGCCGTGCTCCCGGCGCGCGTACCCGCTCGGCCCCGACGACGTGATCCTGCACAAGACGTCGTCTCGTCCGACGCGTCCATGTGAGAGCTGTCCGGATGGTTGATCGCGAGGCGGCGCACGCTGCGGCTGGTCACCGGTGAGCCGCCGCACCCGGACGAACCGGTGCGGCGGCTGCGCGGCCGACCTCGTCAGCTCCGCGGGCTGAGCTCAGGCTCCTTGTCCAGGACCGCGACGAAGTCGGCGAACCGGGGGTTGTCGAACAGCACCTTCACCGGCGTCCGGGTCCCGTGCCGGTCGTTGAGCATCGCGATGATGCGCAGCGCGGCGAACGAGGTACCGCCCGCGTCGAAGAAGTCGGTGTCGTCGTCGACGTCGGCCCCGAGCACCTCCCGCCAGATCGTCCGAACCGCGGCGCGCAGTTCTTCGCCCGTCATGCGTGTTGCCTCCTCGTTGTCGCGGACAGGAACGACACAACGCCGGTCCTGGTCGACTCGTGGGCCGTGAGCCCGGCCCGGTCGCTGCCGACGCGTATGGTGGTCAGCTCCCCCTCGGGGAGCCAGTCCCGGTGGTCGGGGTGGTCGTGGGAGAGAACCTGGAGCATCGGCCCGATGGGCTCCTTGGGCAACGCGCCCCGCGCCGCCAGCAGGTAGGCGAGATAGGACACGTGCTGCCGGGCGAAGTGCGCGACCGGTTCGGCGATCGCGCCGTCGCCCAGCCCCTGCGCCCGCAGGGCCGTCTCCGCGCGCTGCGTCAGGTCCTCGCGGACGGCCTTCAGGAACGGCTCCGGTTCGGCGGGCAGCTCCTCGATCGGTACCGGCGGCTCGCCGCTCCCCGGCACCTGGGCGACCGCGCCGGCATAGGCGCGGGCGACGTCGTCGTCGGTGGTCGGCATCGGATCGAAGAGGACCAGGGGGCGCGGGCGCCCGGACCGGCGGGCGAGGTGGACCGCGATCGCCGACGCGGCGCAGTACGCCAGGATCGGATCGGGACCGTCGTCGAGTCGGGCCGCGTACGCGGGGCCGGTGCCCTCGACCGGCAGCGGGTCGGTCAGCAGCGTGACCATGCCGTCGAGCCCCAGCGCGGTGACCGGGGCCTCCGGCCGGCGCCCCGGGTAGTCCAAGATCATCAACATGTTCTGTGTCTCCCTCACGCACCGGTCAATTCCGCCACCGCTGCCGCCACCTCGTCGGCCGACGCCGTCCGTCGGCGGGCGACAGGACGTCCGCGCGCCACGTGGTGACGAGGTCCCAGTCGCCGTCGGCGCCGGGGAACGCCTCGACCATCCAGCTCCGCGAGGTCCGCGGCGGCCGGACCCGCACCGTACGCAACCCCACCGGACCGAGCGAGACGGCACGGCCGGGGCGTCGGGGGCGCGCCGTGCCCAGGCGGCCACGACATGATCGACGCGATCTGTCATCGCTCGTCCACGAACCGTGCCACCCGATCTGCGAAGTCCCCCAACACCGGGTGATCGATGAGGAGTTGAACGGTGACCTCCAGCCCCCACTCGCGGCGCACCGTCGCGGTCGCGAGCGCGGCCTGGAAGGAGTCGCCGCCGTCTGCGAAGAAGTGGTGGTCGGCCGTGGTGACCGGGGTGCCGAGCGCGGCCGACCAGATCTCGGCGATTCGCCGCCGGTACGGCCCGGTGGCCTCGCCCGTGGTCGGCTCGCCGGTCGTGGTCTCGCCCGTGGCCGGTTCGGTCGTCATCGGTCACCCTTGGTCGCCAGGGACTCGGCGACCGAGTCGCGGTCGATCTTGCCGCTCGGGGTCCGTGGCAACCCGGGCAGCACGGTCACCGACGCGGGCACCGACGCCTCGGGCAGCAGCTCGGCCAGCGCCGCGCGGAGGTCGCCGGGCTCCGTCACGTCCGGGTGCAGGGTGACGGCGGCGCGGAGCTGACGCGAGCCGGGGACCGGCTCCAGGGCCACGCAGACCGCGGTGGCGACGCCGGGCTGCTGCATCAGGCAGGCCTCGATCTCCAGCAGGTTGACCCGGATGCCGCGGATCTTGACGTCGTGGTCCAGCCGACTGAGGAAGTACACGAGGTCGTCCTTGACGCACACCAGGTCGCCGGTGCGGAAGGCCCTGGTGTGTCCATGCGGGGTTCGTTCGACGGTGACGAAGCGGTCGGCGTTCAGCTCCGGCCGGCCGAGATAGCCCAGGGAGACCGGGGCGCCGGCGACGAGCAGTTCGCCGGTGGTCGGATCTTCCGGGTCGGTGGGGTGCACCAGCAGCTCACAGCCCGGCAGCGGCCGGCCGATGGGCGGCAGCAACGGCCAGGCGGCGGGGTCGCCGGGCAGTACGTACGAGCTGACCATCGCGGACTCGCTCTGTCCGTAGTGGTTGCCGAGCCGGGCCTGGGGCAGGGCCTCGAACAGTGCCCGGATCGGCGGCGTGCACAGCAGCTGCTCGCCCGCCGTGTTCACCTCGAGCAGGGACAGGCCCAGGTCGCCGTCCTGCGCCGATGCCGCCACCGCCAGCATGTGGAGGGCGACATAGGGCAGGAACAGGCGCTCGATGCGGTGGTCGGCCAGCCAGGTCAGGAAGGTGAACGGGTCGCGCCGCAGTGTCTCGGGGACGATGACGAGGGTGCCGCCGCCGCACAGGGTGCCCAGGATCTCCTGGAAGCACACGTCGAAGTTCAGGGGCGCGAACTGCGCGGTCCGCAGGTCGGGCCGGACGGAGTCGGTGCGCTGCCAGGTCACCATGTTGTCCAGGCAACTGTGCTGGATCGTCACACCCTTGGGCAGGCCGGTCGATCCGGAGGTGTAGATGACGTACACCGGCAGGTCCGGCCGGCAGGCGACCGGCCGGAAGCCGTCGGCCTCGGCTCCGGAGGGGTCCTCGATGGCGAGGGTCACAACCTCATCGGCGATCGTCGGCCGGGGGCCGTCGTGCAGCAGGACGCTCGCGCCGCTGTCGTGCAGCATGAACGTGAGCCGGTTCACCGGATACGACGCGTCCAGCGGCACATAGGTGGCGCCGACCGCGATGGTGGCGAGCAGGGCCGCGACGGTGCGCGCGCTGCGTCCGCCGGTCACCGCGACCCGGCTGCCGGGTTCGATGCCGTGGCGGGTGAGGGTCGCGGCGAGTTCGGCGACCCAGGCCCACAGCTCCGCGTAGGTCAGCCGGGTCGCCCCGTCGACCAGGGCGAGCTCGTCGGGCCGCTCGGCCACGGTGCGGGCCAGCCCGTCCAGCAGACACTCCGGCTCCGCGGACCCACCCCACAGCGTGGGTCGCCGCGTCGTCTCCGTCCGCCCCATTCGGCACATGTGGACTCCCAGCGCGCGACGGGTTCCGTCACCGTCGTCGAGCATGCTCTTGGCGACCCGGTCGCGGATCGCGGGATTCTTCTCCTGGCTGAGCTTGAACATCGCCTGTCCGGACGTCACGTCGAACCGGAAGGCTCCGACCCCGCTCACGATGGTGCGGAAGTAGTCGACCGACCCACCGGCCTCCCAGCCCTGGCCGAACCGCTGCTCGAACAGCTCGGCCGTGCGCCGGACGACCTCCAGGGTCTCCTCGCCCTCGGGCAGCGGCACCACGTCACCGGTCAGCTCGGCAGTGACGAAGTTCCAGGTGGGCGCGGCCACCGGAGTGTCGTACAGGGCCGGGGTGACATAGCTGCTCGGGCCTGTGAAGACGAGGCTCGCGGGGGTGCCGCCGGCCAGCGCCCGCCAGTGCGGGTTGGCCCGGTTGAGGTGGCCGAGGAGCGAGAAACCGGCGAACGCCTCAGGCTCCTCGGCGCCCGGGAGGTGGATGATCGGCAGGAGGGTCGTGTACGGCGTGGTGGGCCCGTTGCTCACCAGCATGGCCATCGGGTGTTGCCGGATGATGTGGTGAAGCCGGCCGGGGTTCGTGACCCGGTAGATCGGTGGAACGAACACTGTGTCTCTCCGTATCAGGTCTGACGGAGTATCGATTTCGCGATCTCGCCCGCGCGGACGGCGGTGTTGGACAACAGCCCCGCGCTCAGGCCGTGGCTGCCCTCGGTACCTGCGCCGTGCAGATAGATGCCGCAGCGCAGCGCGTCCGAGGTGCGGACCCGGTAGTCGCGGTCCACGTACAGGCCGCCGCTCTCGTCCTTCTTGCACTCGTCGGCCAGGTCGCCGAGCAGCGGCAGGGGATCGACGGGCCGGTAGCCGGTGGCGTAGATGACGCCGTCCACCACGAGCCGCGTCACCTCACCGGTGACCAGCGACTCCACCTCCACCTCGACCCCGTCGGCGGTCTCCGTGCAGGCACGCACCCGCGAGACGCGGTGGACGTGCAGCCGTGGGCGGCCCTGCACCTCCTCGAGGTAGACCCGCCGGTACAGCTCCTGGCTCAAGTCCAGGTCGACCACAGCGTAGTTGGTGTTGCCGTGGTACGCGAGCAGCGACTCCTTGGTCTGTTCCGGCGCGCGGTAGAAGTCGTCGACGGCAGCCGGGTCGAAGATGCCGTTGGCGAAGGGGCTGTCGTCGGAGACGCTGTAGCCGTAGCGCGCGAAGACGGTGTGCACCGCCGCGTCGCTGTAGGTGCGGTGGAGATAGTCGGCGCACTCGGCGGCGCTCTGCCCGGCCCCCACGACCAGGTACCGCCCGTGGCGCGGCGCGGCGAGGTCGCCGGTGAGCAGCTGCGAGCTGTGCCGGATCCGCGCCGAAGGGGTGACATCCGGCGGCAGGTTGGGTGCCATCCCCGTGCCGAGCACGACGTTGCGTGCCCGCTGGACATGCCGGCTGCCGTCCGCGCCCTGCGTGGCGATCTCGAGGAGGCCGACGTGACCGTCCGTGCCCTGGACCGGGCGGATGCCCACGACCGTCGAGTCGTAGGAGACGTGCGTGCCGAACTGCGCCGCGGACCAGCCGAGGTAGTCGTGGAACTCGATCCGGTACGGGTACAGCATCTTGCTGTTGATGAACGCCGGCATCCTGCCGTGGGCGTGCAAGTAGGCGAGGAACGTATAGCGGCTGCTGGGGTTGCGCATCGTCGCAAGGTCTTTGAGGAAGGAGACCTGCATGGTGGCGCCCTCGAGCAGCATGCCGGTGTGCCAGCCGAAGCTCGCCTGCCGCTCGTGGAAGGCCATGGTCATCGGTGCGTCGGACTCCTGGAGGGCGATCGCCAGGGCGAGGTTGGCGGGCCCGAACCCGACCCCCGCGACATCCACGGTATTTACGTTCGGCAGCGCGGCGGCTGTCACGGTGGTGCTCCTCTCCAGCCCAGGTCCTTCGGACACCACACTGGACAGAGTGTGATCGATTTCTGTCCCGTCCAGCCCGGTTTCGTCGCGGGATCGTATCCACAGCGTCGCCGCTCAGTGAAGGTACGCATGAGAAGCGTGAACACCGGAAGGACGAGGGCGACAAGCCGACCGGTGGCGCTGTGACCAGACGCGCCGGGCCGGTTTCGGCCGCACGGCCCGCCCCCGGGCATGAGCGTTGCCGGAGCTGAGTGGACATCGTTACGGTCGGACTCGTTCACCCTCAGCACCGTTATTACTCCGGGAGGTTGCCTCGTGCAGTGGGGCGATGTGTACGTCAGGTCCTGTGCCGTGGCCCTGGGGGAGAGGGAGTTGGTGGAGGCCGCGGTGGCGGCCGGCCGGTACGACCCGGCCATCCGCGAAGCGCACGGCTACGAGTCGATCGCGGTCGCGGGCTCCAGATGCGCCGCTGACATGGCCGTCGACGTCGCGCGAGTCGCGATCGCCCGGTCAGCCATCGACCCGGCCGGCATCGGCGTGTTCGTCCACGCCTACGTGGACGAACAGGGCCCGGAGGGTGTCGCCGAGCCGGCCTCCTACGTCCAGGGCATGGCCCACGACGGCCGGGCCCGGGCTCTCGGGCTGCGGCAGGGCTGCAACGGCGCGATCGCGTCGCTGGAGCTCGGCGCGATGTACGTGTCCGCCGGCAGTGCGGCCGTGCTGACCTCGGCGGACAAGTACGCGCGCGAGGGCGACCGCTACCGCGACGACCAAGGCGGCGTGCCCGCCGACGGCGCGACCGCCATGGTGCTGGACCGTGGGGACGGCGTCGCGCGGCTCCTCGCCACCGAGATCGTCGGTGACGGCAGATTCAGCGGGCTGAGCGCACTCGACCCCAGTCGGTTCGAAGACCGCCAGGAGTACCGCCGGGCGCAGCGCAAGCGGGTCGTGTCGATGATGCGGACGATGACCGAAGCCAAACACGACTGCGTGCGGGCCGCGCTCGCCGACGCCGGGGTCGGGGCCGGCGACATCAGGCACTGGCTCCTGCCGTACACCGGGCGGTTCCTGGTCGACCGCGACTTCTTCGCCGAGTTCGAGATCGATGACGAGCGCACGACGTGGGGCCTGGGACGCACGGTCGGCCATCTCATCAGTGGTGGCGACTCGTTCGTCGGGCTCACCCACCTGCTGGAGACGGGGGCCGCGGAGGTTGGGGACCGGGTCGTCATGCTAGGTGACTCCACCGGGTTCGCCTTCGGCTGCGCTGTGCTGGAGATCCTCGCGAAGCCCGCGTGGCAGGTCGATCGCTGAGGTCGGGCAGCCGATACATCGACGACAGGCACCCGGGCGCGCGAGCCCGTGGAATCGCCCACGTCACCCGACGAGCCACACATCGTGGCACCACGGTTCCATGTCCCGGGCCAGGCCGGCGTGTTCGCCGAAACCCGGACCTGACTTGGCTCACGTGCAGCGCCCGGTGTCGGTCAGCGCATGCACCACCTCGAACAGCCGCCGGCCGTGCCGGCGAGCGGGCGTGGTGTCCCGGTCGGAGGAAGCCGCAGTGATCGACGGCGGCGTGGCCGATTCGGGCTCGGGCACCGCGGCAGGCAGGCAGCCGCGGTGCCCGGCGGCCACCTCCACCGCCCGCTCGGACCATCCCTGTCACAAGCGGAACCGGTCGCTGAACCGGACAGCGTCCGGGGTGCCGGCGGCGATGTCCTGACAGTCAGCCGCTCCATCGAGGACACTGCCGGCTGGAGCATCAAGAGGTTCGTCCGCACCGCCCGCCGGTACCGCACGATCGAGATCCAAGTCGGGTCCCGGGCCAGGCGCAGCGTATTCGCCGACACCGGGAGACGAAGCCGGCAACGGCCGGCATGACCGCGAGCGTTGTCACCCCGTCCGCGTCGGCACGTGCGCCCCGAGCTGTTTGGTGAGCACCTCGCCCACACCGTCCCAGTGGTCGTCGAGGTAGAAGTGCCCACCGGGAAAGACGTGCAGGTCGAACCGGCCGGCGGTATGGCTCGCCCACGCGGCCGCGTCATCGATCGACACAACGGCGTCGTTGTCGCCGGTCAGGGACACGACCGGGCACGCCACCGTGGAGCTGTCGCATCGGTAGGACTCCAGCATCCGGTAGTCCGCGCGCAGCGCGGACAGCACCAGCACTCGCATGTCCTCATTGTCCAGCAACCGCTCGTCGGTGCCGTCCAGCGCGGCGAGCTCCGCGATCAGCTCCTCGTCGGTAGCCGTGTGCGCGTGCCGGGGAAGCGGCCGGCAAGGTGGCCGCGTCCCCGATGCGAACAGCGCCAGCGGCACGATCCCGTCGGCCTCCAGACGTTTGGCCACCTCGAACGCCAGCAGCGCGCCCATGCTGTGCCCGAACAGCGCTACCGGCCTGCCCAGTTCGGGACGTATCGCGGCGAGCGTGCGCTCGGTCAGTTCCGCGAAGTCGCCGATGCACGGTTCGTTGACGCGGTCCTGTCTGCCGGGATACTGCACCGCCAGCACCTCGGCTGCGGGGAACAGCGCCATCGCCATCGGCCGGAAGTAGCTCGCGGACCCACCGGCGTGCGGGAGGCACACCAACTGCACCGCCGCCTCGGGCGCCGCCCGGTAACGGCGTATCCAGTCATCCTGTCCGTTGGTCATGGCTCCTCGTTCGTCGTCTCACACGTGGGCAGGCTGCTGTGGGGCCGGGCCGGTGATACGGCCGTCGGGAGTACGCCGGACCGCGCGAATGCCGGGCACCAGCGGGGTGAGACTGCACGGGATGACGATCATCGCGGCAGCGATCAGCAGGGTCTGGGCCTGACCGGTCTGGGAGGCCAGCGGGCCCACCAGGGCGAGGCCGACCGGCGCGGCAATCGTGGAGATCAGCCAGTCGTAGGATTCAACCCGCGACATCACCTCTGCGGGGATCAGGTGCTGCATCGACGCCTGCCACAGGGCGTCGAGGAACAGGGTCGCCGCGCCGCTGAGGAACGCCGAGCCCACCACGGCCCACAGGGGCATCGGCACCGCGAGTGCCAGCAGCGGCAGCGCGGTCAGGGCCAGCGCGAGATTACCGACGATCAACGGCCTGCCCGGCTCCAGCTTCAGCGCGATGAACCCGCCCGCGATGGCGCCGGCCGCCCAGCCCGCGACGATGACGCCCCAGGCGGACGGCCCGCCGAGCGACTTGTCCGCGATCGCCGGGCCGAGCACGTAGTACGCCGCGACCGCGAGGTTCTGCAGCATGTGCACCATCAGGTTGAGCCACAGCCACCGTCGCACGGCGAACTCGCGCCAGCCGGTGCCCAGGTCGCGCCAGAACGACTCGGGCGCGGGGATGGTGCGAGCGGGGAGCCGCAGCATCGCCAGCGACGCAGCGCTCACGATGAACGTGACAGCGTCCATGGCCAGCACCAGCCCCGGCCCCCACAACGCGATCACCAGGCCGGCCAGCGCCGGGCTCAGTACCGTGGAGGCGCTGGTGCTGAAGGACATCAGCGCGTTGCTGCGCTGGAGTTGTTCCGGCGGCATGATCTCCGCCATCAGGCCTCTGGACGCCGGGCCGAAGAACGCCTGGGCGGCGCCGAAGACCGCGGCGCCGGCGGCCAGATGCCATACCTGGGCGTCGCCGCCCAGGATGAGCACGGCCAGCACCAGCTGTGCGGCTGCGCGGATCAGGTCGGATGCCAGCATCAGGAACTGACGGCGCAACCGGTCCGCCCACACCCCACCGGCCAGCGTGAAGAGGACCTGCGTCGCGACCTGCGCGGTCATTACGAGCCCGATGTCGGTGACCGAGCCGTCCACCGCCAGCACGGCGAAGATCAGCGCCACCTTGGTCATCCCGCCTCCGGCGGCCGACACGGCCTGCCCGGTCCACAGGATGCGGAACTCCCGTATGGAGAGCGGCGCCAGTGCTTCAGCCAGGGCGCGCCGCGTACCGCCCTCTTTCCCCTCCGCCATCAGCGTGCTCCCCGTCGTGTCGGGGCGTGCGGTAAGACGCGAACGTGGTTGATGTGCTGCGAGGTCACAAGCAGATTCCTGTCTCGGATCACTAACGGCCTGAATATCGGTACGGCCATGATCGCGCTCATCCGGCCCGTTCGAGAACCACGCGCACGGACATATTGAGGATCTCGAGCCCCTCGGCCAGTTCCGCGTCGGAGGCCGTCAGCGGCGGCAGCAGCTTGACCACCTCGTCCCGCGGACCGGCGGTCTCCACCAGCAGGCCCCGCGCGAACGCCTCGTCGGCCACCGTGTCGGCCAGCCCCGCGCCGACCACCAGACCGTGGATGAGGCCGCGGCCGCGGGTGGACAGGCCCGCGTCGGGGTGGGCGTTGACGATGTCCTGCAGTGCGTTCTTGACCCACTCGCCCCTGACGCGCGTCGACTTCTCCAGTGCGTCGTCCCGCCAGTAGGCGGACAGCGCCGCCGTCGCGGTGACGAACGCCGGGTTCACGCCGCGGAACGTGCCGCTGTGGGCGCCCGGCTGCCACACGTCCAGCTCCGGCCGGACCAGGGTGAGCGCGAGTGGCAGCCCGTATCCGCTGATCGACTTCGACAGGCAGATCAGGTCCGGCACGATGCCCGCGTCCTCGAAGCTGAAGAACGGGCCGGTCCGTCCGCAGCCCGCCTGGATGTCGTCGACGATCAGCAGGATCTCGTGCTGCCGGCACAGATCCGCGAGCGCACGGAGCCACTCGGCGCTCGCCACGTTCACCCCGCCCTCGGCCTGCACGGTCTCCACGATCACCGCGGCCGGCCGGTCCAGCCCACTGCCCGGGTTGTCCAGGAGCCGCGCCAGATGCTCCGGGTGGGGGTGCCCGTCGTGGCCGTCGAACGGCACTGGGGTCGCGCCGGTGAGTGGCACGCCGGCGGAGCGGCGATGCAAGGGGTTGCCGGTGACCGCGAGCGCGCCGAGCGTTGCGCCGTGGAAGGAGTTGCTGAAGTGCACGACCTCGCTGCGGCCGGTGATCGTGCGGGCCAGCTTCAGGGCCGCCTCGACGGCGTTGGCGCCGCCCGGGCCCGGAAAGATCACCTTGTGATCCATGCCCCGCGGCTGCAGCACCACCTCGACGAGTGTCTTGAGCAGGTCGTGCCGTGCGGTGGTGAACATGTCGAGTGCGTGGGTGACGCCGTCGTTGCTGACGTAGTCCAGCAGCGCTCGCTTGAGCACCGGATTGTTGTGCCCGTAGTTCAGCGAGCCGGCGCCGGCGAAGAAGTCGAGCCAGCGTCGGCCTTCCTCGGTGTGCAGGTGGCTGCCGGTGGCGCGGGAGAAGACGACCGGCCAGCGCCTGCTGTAGGACCGCACGTTCGACTCGTGCTGGTCGAAGATGCTCATGGAAGCCCTTTCCCTATGAGAGGAGTAGCGCGACCGTAGCCCGGCCTTCACTAGGAGATGTAGGAGTAGTACGAGCGCAGTCCCGGCAGCAGCAGGCCACGTGGCAGGCCGGCGACGACCCCGAGCGCGAACAGCAGGTTGTATCGCAGGTTCTTCAGCGGCATGCCTTCACGCACCGCAGAGACGCCGCGCAGTGCGCTGGCACGGTCGTGCCAGTCGATGTTGAACGAGATCGACGCGCCGGGCGAGGTGACTTTGTGCAGCGTCCCGGGTGGCATGTAGAAGACGTCACCCGCCTCGACGTCGCACGTCAGCACCGTCGCGTCACGGAAGAGCGGGTACCGGTCGAGGTCTGGCGCGTCCGGGTCGACCGCAGCCCACCGCCAGTTGTAGGTGTAGCACTTGTCGCGCTCGGCGTCGGCCACCATGACGAACCGCTTGGACCCCTGTATCTGGAAGAACAGGTTGTGGGTGAGCAGTGTGTCGAAGTGCAGCGGGGTCACCGCGCGCGCGGGCCCGACGAAGAACTGCGTGAACTTCCACCACTGATCGCGGAAGAACGGCGGGAAGTAGTCGGCAGGGAACGGCTCCAGGTCGCGGCGCAGCGCCGGGATCATCGACAGCAGCGGCACATCGTGCAGGTAGCCGGGCGGATCGCCGGGGTCGTCTCCCCTGGCGACCTCGGCCTCCCACTCCGCGAGTTCGCGGGCGTAGTCGGCGAGGCGGACGACGGCGGTGCGCCCCGCGGAGACGGTGCCGACCTTGACGCGTACGTGCTGGTCGGGCGCCACCGCGCCGAGATGGGCGGCCGACCAGGTGGACACCGCGGGCATGTGTGCGGCCGCGCCGCGCATCACCACCGGCCTGCGCCCCATGTAATCGGCGCGGAACTCCTCGGGGCTCAGCTCGGTCCGCACGTCCACAGGGACCGGTTGGGCCGTCGTCGTCACTGACATCTCCTATCGTCTTCCGCGTCGCCGGGCGCACGCGGGCAGAGGACACCGGGGTCGCCTGTGCGTGTACCGCTGGTCGTGACCGGCCGGTTCCGGTCGGGCACGGTGTCTGGCCGGAGCCCGCGTCGGCTGCTGTCCAACTGGAGCGCGGCGCCGGTCGAACGGTGTGCGGTGACCACTCCGAGAACAGCTCATGCTCGGGCGGCACCGCTTGGATGGTTTCCGCCCGGCTCGTAATCTTCCGGATTGTGGGGGTGCAACGAGTTCAACGTCTGTGACCGCTCCAGCCTTCCGCTCCTTCGACTTACGGAGCGCTTCCGCAGGGGTCCGAGGATTCCCAGGTCCGGCCATATGGTCAAGGGCGATTGCATGAGGCCTGCGGTTGACCACCTCGTCTCACCCGCCCCGACAACGACCGTTGCTGTCTTGTTCATTGGGTGTGTGGGCAGTCGCGGTTTCTTGACACTCTTAATCGGCCTGACCTAGCTTGAATCCAGCCGAACTGCGGAGAATGCATTTCCGGACCGCCCGGATGGGCGGCAGTTTAAGATCCAGCAGTGACTCTTGCCGATAGTGCATCCCGCCTTTCTCCAATCGGGAACGACTGTATGGGACCTCTAATCTGATGTTCGACGACGAGAACGCCCAATACCTAGTGGTGGTAAACGGCGAGGAACAGTACTCGATTTGGCCGGCGGTCCGTGATCTGCCGGACGGCTGGACGGCGGTGGGCGGCCCCCGCCCTCGCAAGGAATGCCTCGACCACATCGAACGGGTATGGACCGACATGCGCCCGAAGAGCGTGCGCGAGGCCCTCGACAATGCCGGATCTCTAATCTCACAGGGAAGTCGAATGGTACTTTCACAGCTGGTGGACGCCGACGAACTGAAGGCCATGTCCCCGGAGGAGCTTCGCAATATGTTGGCCAGCCTTGACGACGACGTGATCTACGGCGAGGACGGCGACGTTATCGAGCCTAATCCGGGTACTGAAACGGCCTAGCCGGACGAATCCGTCCCGCATTCCGTGAACGGGTATTTCGCGTTCATTCCCGCGCGCCGTTGGCTCGCTGCTCTCTGAGAAAAGTGAAATGACGTCTGCTGCCCTGAGTCCCGTTTCCGCTGTGGTCGACTACGTTTTCGAGCGATATCCGCAGGCCGGCAGGCGGGCGGGCTGTCACGACTTCGATGCCCGGCTGCCTGACGTCGCGCCCGACGCTCCGTCCGATGTGGACGGTCTGCTGACTGCGGTCTGCGCGCAGCTCGACGCCCTGCCCGAGGACGCGGACCCGGAGGTGCGGGCGGACCTCGGCACGGCGATGCGGGTACTCACCGACGAGCGGTTCCGCATCGCCGAGCTCGGCCGGTCCCACCGCGGGCCCGACCTGTGGCTTGCCGAGACCGACGTGCACATCTACCTGCGCGGCGCGTACGCACCACTTGACGAGCGCGTCACGGCGTTGTCACGTCATCTCGCGCAGCTGCCGGACTTCCTCGCCGCCGCGGCGAAGACATTCGGCAGCACTCTGCCGGCGGGCGAGCGCATCAGTGGCATCGAGAACGCCAGGGCCCGCGCGGTGTCCGTTCCGAACGTCGTCGCCCAGCTCGTCGCGCTGCGGCCGGAAGCGGCCGACAGCTCTCTCATGGGGCTGGCCGAATCGGCAAGCGCCGCGTTCGCAGGCTTTGCGGACGCGGTCGCGGCCACCGAGCCGGCACGTGCGATCTTCGGTCCCGACCTGCTCGCCGCCTACCTTGAGGCGGCCGAGGGGGTCGACACGCCGGTGGACGAGCTGCTCGCCGAGGCCGAGGCCGAGGTGCAGCACCTGGTCGCCCGCCTCGACGCGCTTGCCGCGCAACTGGGCGTGCGCAGCCGGCAGGAGGCGTACGAACTGCTGAGCGCACAGCTCCCGGCCGGATCGGTGGTCACCGCACTGTCGGGGATGATCGAGCGGCTGCGGGAGTTCTGGGCCGAGCAGGACGTCGTCACCCTCACCAGCCGGCACGGTCTCGACATCCGGCCGGCCCGCGACGCGTCGACCTCCGCGGCGGTCGTCTTCGACAACGCCGGAGCGCTCGAGACGGTGCCGCAGCCGCACGTGCTGCACGTCCCCGAGCCGCGCGACCCCGCCGTACTCCGCGACTACCTCAACGAGCCGATGCTCGAGATGATCGCCGTGCACGAGGTCGTCCCCGGCCACTACCTGCACCATGAGGCCACCCCCGAGCACGCCGGCATGATCCGCAGGTGCGTGCCGTGGTTCCCCGGGACCACCGAAGGATGGGCCCACTACACCGAAGAGCTGGCGATCGAGCGCGGCCTTGCCGAGGGCCGCCCGCTCGTCGAGGTCGCCGCCCTGCGCCACGCGCTGGAGGCTGCCACCCGCCTGCTGGTGTTCCTCTCCGTCCACTCGGGACGGAGAAAGTTCGGCGCTGCCGCTGCTGAGGCCGCCACGCTGTGCGCGTGGTCGCCCGAGCGCGCCGGCCGCGAGGTGCTGGCCGTGGTCGCCAACCCGGCCGGCGCCATGTACACGCTCGGCAAACTGCACATCCGACGGTGGCGCGAGCTGGCCGGTGTACGCGGCTCGGCCGCCGACCTGAAGGCCTTCCACGACCGGCTGCTGCGCTGTGGCAGCGCGCCGCTGTCCACCGTATGGCGCTACTACCTCGACGGCCGGCACGTTCCGACCGCATCCACAACGACGTAAGGAGAATCCGTGACCGAGGTGACGGCCGAAGTGATCCCCGCCGAAGCATTCCCCGCGGACTACTGGGCCACCATCCCCGGCGGCCCCTTCACCATGGGCTCCGACGAGCTGCGGCAGGACGGCAAGCCACGGGCGGCCGCGCCCGAGCACCAGGTCGACGTGGCCGAGTTCCGCATGGCCAAGTACCCGGTCACCGTCGCGGACTTCCGCCGCTTCGTCGAGGCGACCGGCCACGTGACCAGCGCGGAGAAGAAGGGCAAGAGCTGGGTGTGGATCGGTGACCCCGCCGTCGTCGTCCCCGACCAGGACTACCTGTGGAAGGACATCGACGGCGCGACCTGGCGCACCCCGCGCGGCGCGGACTCCACCGTGGAGGGCAAGGACGACCACCCGGTCACCCACGTCAGCTCCTACGACTGCCTCGCCTACTGCGAGTGGTCCGGCACCCGGCTGCCCACCGAGGCCGAGTGGGAGAAGGCCGCGCGCGGCACCGACGGCCGCGCCTACCCGTGGGGCAACGAAGAGCCCACCGCCGAGCACTGCAACCACACCATGAACGTCGCCGACACCACCCCCGTCGACGCCTACCCGAAGGCGGCCGGCCCGTACGGCGTCGTAGACCTCGCCGGCAACGTGTGGGAGCTCACCGCCAGCGCCTTCCACCACTACCCGTTCGACGAGAACAAGCCGGGGCGTGTCATCAAGACGAAGGCGGGCTCGATCGAGCTCGGCGTGATTCGCGGCGGCTCGTTCTACAACAACTGCGACCCCCGTGGCTGCCTGGCGTGGGTGCGGATCTACAACCTGCCCGACTACAGCTGCTACGACATGGGCTTCCGTGTCTGCGCACGTTGACCAAGGGCGGATAGACAGGCAGTTGCTCGACCGGGTGGACGCGCTCCTGGGCGCCCTGCCCAGGACCCGGGTCGTGCGGCTGCCTCACCCGGGCATCCGGCTCTACGCCAAGATGGAGTCGGAGAACCGGACGGGGAGTGCGAAGGACCGAGCCGCGATCTGGATCCTCCGTGAGGCGGTGCGGCGCGGCGAGATCACCCGGACCACCACGGTGGTCGAGTCGTCCTCCGGAAACTTCGCACTCGCCCTCGCATCGTTTCTGAACGAGCTGGACGTGCCGTTCGTGCCGGTGCTGGACCCGAACGTGAACGCGGCCACCGAGCGGACGCTGCGGCGGCTGTGCGCGCGGGTGGAGAAGGTCACCGAGACGGACGGCACCGGCGGCTACCTGCTGAGCCGGCTCGCGCGGGTCGCCGAGCTGCGCACGGAGCTGTCGGACGTGTACTGGCCGAACCAGTACTCCAATCCGGACGGCGCGCGCGGCCACTACGAGCTGACCGCGCGGGAACTGCTCGACGACGTCGGCCGGATCGACTACCTCTTCGTGGGGGTCGGCACCGGCGCGACGATCAACGGGCTCTCGCGCCGGCTCGGCGAGGAACACCCGGAGGCCGCCGTGGTCGCCGTCGATGTCGAGGGCTCGGCGATCTTCGGCGCCCCGCCGGCCCGCCGGCGCATCCCGGGCATCGGCTCCAGCATCCGTCCGCCGCTCATCGACGACGCCTGGATCAGAAAGGTGGTCGTGCTGTCCGAGCGGGACGAGGTGGCCGGCTGCCGGTCCCTGCTGCGTGACCACGGGATCTACGCGGGCGGCTCCACCGGCTGCGTCTACGCCGCGATCACCCGTCACTTCGACGGGCACACAGGCCCGGAGCCGGTGGTGGCGTTCCTGTGCGCCGACAGCGGCGAACCGTACGCCGACACGGTCTACGCGAACGACTGGGTCGCCGAACACCTCACACCGGTCGCAACCGAGGGAGCATGAGCGTGACGACGAGCGTGTGGACGCCGCCGCCCGCCGACGAGGCCGAGCTGACCGACTGGCTGCGCGCCCGCGACCCGGTCACCCGGGCCCCGGGTGCCGGAGGCTGGCACGTCTTCGGCTACCCGGAGGTCAAGGAGGTGCTCGCCAACCACGGCGCCTTCTCCAACGCCGTGGTGCGGCCGGTGCCCGATGACTCACCGATGCGCCTGTATCGCACGGGCAACCTCACCTGGATGGACCCGCCCCGGCACCGGAACCTGCGGGGCCTGGTGAGCCAGGCCTTCACCCCCCGCTGGGTCGCCGGGCTCGAACCGATGATCCGCGAGACCGTCGAGACCTTCCTCGCCGGCCTGCGGGGCCGGGCCGAGGCGGACTATGTGCGGGAGTTCGCCTCACCGGTCGTGGCCACGGTCATCGCCCGGATGCTCGGCATTCCCGACAAGGGGCAGCAGCTGTTCCAGGAGTGGTCGAGGAGCCTCCTGGCGCTCGCCGACCCGAGCGCCGAGGGCAACGGCTTGCAGAAGGTGTTCACCCTGACCCAGGTCGCCGAGGCGTACCTGCACCGGTTCATCGCCAAGCGGCGCGCCGCTCCCACCGACGACCTGACCAGCAAGCTCATTGCGGCCGAGATCGACGGCGAGGGCCTCGGCGACGACGAGACAGCCGGGCTGGTCGCGCTGCTGATGTCCACCGGGCAGGCCGCGACCATCACCCTCGTGAACGCGATGATCGTCCTTGGTCGCCACCCGGAGGCCGTCGCCGAGCTGCGGGCCCGGCCCGAACTCCTGGACTCGGCCATCGACGAGGTCATGCGGTACCGCTCGGAGACCACCCGGGTGGAACGAAAGACCATCCGGGATGTCGTGATCGGTGGGCACGAGATCCCCGCCGGGCAGTCGGTGTCGGTGTGGATCGCAGCCGCCAATCGCGACCCGCGGGTCTTCGACGACCCGCACGTGTTCGACATCGAGCGCTCGCACAACCCACACATCGCCTTCGGCCACGGCATCCACTACTGCCTGGGCGCTCCGCTGGCGCGCCTGGAGATCCGCATCGCCTTGCGTGAACTGCTCGACTCCACCCTGGACTTCGCGATCGACCCGGCCGGCACCCGCCTGCTCGACCCGCGGCTCATGTTCGGCGCGAGTGAGGCGACCGTCCGGTTCACATGGAAGGGAAAGCAATGACCGGGTTCGTCCCGGGCGGGCTGATCGCACGGCTCGCCGAACACGCGCAGGACTCGTCCGAGAAGCCGGCGCTGTCGATCGCGTCAGTCGGCGGCGGCCCGCGAGCCGATCTGACCTACGGGCAGCTGTGGGGCCGGTCGCAGGCCGTGGCCCGCGCCCTTACCGAGCGGGTGCGGCCCGGCGCGCGCGTGCTGCTGCTGTTCCCGACCGCGCCGGAGTTCGCCCCCGCCTTCCTCGGCTGCCTCGCGGCCGGCGTGATCGCCGTGCCCGTGCCGCTGCCGATGGACGAGAGCGCGCGGCGGCGGGTGCTGAACGTGGCCCGGGACTGCGACGTATCGCTCGTCGTGTCCCTGTCGTTCGTTCGGGACCTGGCCGCCGCCGGCGAGGACCCGGAGCTGCGCGCGTTCGCCGCAGCCCACGACTGGCTGCTCGCCGACCTGATCGAGCCCTTCACCGCTGACGACGGCACGGACCTGCCGCTCGCGGCCGCCGACGACGTCGCCTTTCTCCAGTACACCTCCGGCTCCACCAGCACGCCCCGCGGCGTCGTCGTGACCCACGGTGCGCTGATGCACAACGAGGCTGCCATCCAGCGGTCGTTCGGCGTCACGGCGGACTCCACGATCGTCAGCTGGCTGCCCCTCCACCACGACATGGGCCTCATCGGCGCGATGCTGCAGCCCCTGTACACCGGTGCCAAGGGCGTCATCCTCGACCCGCTGTCGTTCATCCGGCGCCCGGCGAGCTGGCTGGAGACCATCAGCGAGGAGGGCGCCGACATCAGCGGCGGCCCCAACTTCGCCTACGACCTGTGCGTGCGCAAGGTGACCGAGGAGGAGAAGGCGGGACTCGACCTGTCCGGCTGGCGCGTCGCGTTCAACGGCGCGGCTCAGGTCTACCCCCGCACCCTGCGGGCCTTCACCGAGACCTTCCGCGACACCGGCTTCCGGCCCGAGGCGCATCTGCCCTGCTACGGCCTCGCCGAGGCGACCCTGCTCGTCACGACCGTCGCACCCACCGCCTCCCGGACCTTCGACGACGGCCGGGAGCTGACCGCCTACCGGCTGCCCGACCACGCCGACGTGCGGGTGCTCGACCGTGACGGCGACACCGAAGTCGACACCGGGCAGGTCGGCGAGATCGCTGTCGCGGGCGGCAGCAATGGCGCCGGCTACTGGGGCGGGCAGACCTTCGGGACGTTCCTGCGCACCGGCGACCTCGGCTTCCGCGACGGCGACGAGCTGTTCGTGGTGGGCCGTGCCAAGGACCTTGTCGTCCAGCGTGGCCGCAACGTCTATCCCGAGGACCTGGAGGCCGACGCCGGCACCTGCCACCCGGAGGTCCGGCCCGGCCGGTGCGCCGTCTTCGGCATCGAGCACGACGACGACGAAGCGGTCGTGGTGTGCCAGGAGGTGGGCGCACACACCCCGCCCGAGCGGTACTCCGAGATCGCCGCGAGGGTGCGGGCCACGCTGTCGCGCGTCCACGGTGTCACTGCCCGCACCGTCCTGATCGTGCCGCCCGGCACCATCACCAAGACCTCCAGCGGCAAGGTCCAGCGCTACGCAGCCCGCCGCCGGTACCTCGACGGCGACCTGCCCGTCCTCCTCGACGACACGCTGAGCGGGCGCACCTCCTCGCTCACGGACCTGCTGACGGGCCACTCCCTGACGGACGCGCTGCGCCTTCACATCGAGGCCCTGCTCGGCCTGCCCGAGCCGCCGTCGGCCGACGCCTCCCTCGCCGACCTCGGCGCCGACTCGCTGACCGCGGTGCGGCTGCGCCACAACCTGGAGGAGGCACTCGGGGTCGAGCTGGCGCCCACCGCGGCCCTGCGGGCAGAATCGATTGCCGAGCTCGCCGCCGCGGCGACCACGGCCGCCCCGACCGCGCCGGCCGCTCCCGTCGCCGCCCCGACCGGCGGCTACGTGCTCAACCCCGCCCAGCGCGCCCTGTGGTTCCTGCACCGGGCCGTGCCGGACAGCGGCGACTACAACGTGACGCGCGCGTTCCGTGTCACCGGGACCGTCGACCCCGACGCCTTCCACGCCGCACTTCAAGCCGTGGCCGCCCGCCACCCGAGCCTGCGCGTGGCGATCACCACGCGCGACGGCGCCCCGCACGCCGAGGTGCGCGACACGACCGCCCCCGACGTCGAGGTCACCGACGGACGCGCCTGGCCCGCCGAGCGGGTGGCCGCCTGGTACCGCGACGTCGCGACCGGCCCGTTCGACCTCGGCTCCGGTACCCCGCTGCGGGCCGCACTGCTGCGTCGCGAGACCGACTGGCTGTTCGCGTTGTCCCTGCACCACATCGTGTGCGACGTGTCATCCTTCGCGATCGTCGTGGCCGACCTGGCCGCCGAACTGCGTGGCGAGCAGGCGGCCCCCCGCCCGGTGCCCGCCCCGGCCGCGCCCCGCGACCACGGTGACTTCTGGCAGGCCGAACTCGACGGCGAACTGCCCACCCTCACCCTGCCCGACCTCGGCCTGCCCGATGCCGGCGCGCCCCGCGAGTCCCTGGCCTTCCAGGTGCCTGGCGCCCCGCTGGCCGGGTACGCCCGCGAGCACGGGCTGACCCTGCACAACCTGCTGCTCGCCGCCTACCAGGTGCTGCTGCACCGGCTGTCGGGCCAGTCCGATCTGATCGTCGGCGTGCCCACCGCGGGCCGCACCGACCGGTCCCTGGCCGAGTGGGTCGGCTACCTCGTCAACGTGGTGCCGGTGCGCTCCGCCTACCGCCCCGAGGTGCCGTTCGCCGAGTTCGCCGCTGCCACCCACCGCCACGTCCTCGACGTGCTGGACCACGCGGACACGCCGTTGTCCGACATCGTGCGGCTGGTCAACCCCGACCGCGACACCGCGACGGCCACGATCTTCCAGGCCATGTTCACCTGCTACACGGCGTCCCTGCCCGGCGCGGCCGGCATCGTGACCGGGGACGAGCACGCCGAGCTGCCGGCGGGCGCCGTCACCCTGCACGGTCACTCGGTCCCCGACCACACCACACAGTCCGACCTCGGCCTGAACGTGGCGATCCGCGACGACGTGCTGGACTTCCAGCTCCAGTACGACTCCGCCACGGTCTCCCGCGACCGGGCCGAGCTGGTGGCCCGCACCCTGCCGGTGCTGCTCGCCGGGATCGGCGCCGGGACGACCGGCCCACTGCCGCTGCTGGCCGAGGACGAAGCCGCCGCGCTGGTCGCCCGGGGGACCGGCCCCGACGTGCCGCGCCCGGAGAACTACCTCGACTCCTTCGAACGCTGGGTCGACCGCGCCCCCGACAGCGTCGCGGTCGACGACGGCCGGGTCCAGCTGACCTACGCGGAGCTGGACGCCCGCGCCAACCACGTGGCCGAGCGGCTGCGGGCCGCCGGCGTGGCCACGGACCGCACCGTCGTGATGAGCGCGGACCGGTCCGCCGACTACCTGGTGGCGCTGGTGGGCCTGCACAAGGCCGACGGCGCCTACGTGCCCATCAGCCCCCGCGAGGCGCCCCGGCGCGCCGAGGCGATGGTCGACGCGGTCGGGCCGGCCGCGATCATCGCCGGCCCCTCGGGCCGCCACCTGTTCGGCGACCGCGAGGTGTTCGACCTCGCCGAGCTGGTCTCGGGTGCCACCGACGCCCGGCCGCCGCGGCTCTGCCACGACCACGCCACCTCGACGATCATCCACACCTCCGGCTCCACCGGTGTTCCCAAGGCCGCCGTCTCCACCAACTACGGCGTCACGAACCACATGTGGCAGATGGCCGAGCACTTCGGGCTCACCGAGCACGACTGCGTGGCCCAGACCGCCCCGGTCTCCTTCGACATCTCCGTGTGGCAGCTGCTGACCCCGCTGATGACCGGTGGCCGGGTGCGGATCGTGCCCGAGCCGGACTCGCAGTCGCCCGCGAGTCTGCTGAAGGCCGTCGTCGACGGCGGCGTGACCATGCTGGAACTGGTGCCGTCCAACATCGTGGCGCTGCTCGACGCCGGCTTCGCCGCGACCCCGGGCGCGCTGCGGGTGATGCTGTCCACGGGCGAGACCCTCACCCACGACGTGCTGCGGCGCTGCGTACGGGAGCTGCCCGGCATCCCCGTGCACAACGCCTACGGTCCGGCCGAGTGCACCGACGACGTCACCGCGGGGCTGTGCGCAACCGGACCCGATGCGCCGATGACCACCGCGGTCGGCCGGCCGCTCGCCAACACCACCGTGCACGTCCTCGACGAGCACCTGCGGCCGGTGCCGCCCGGTGTGGTCGGCCTGCTGCACGTCGGCGGCGGCGCGGTCGGCCGCGGCTACCGGGGCAACCCGAGGCGGACCGCCGAGATGTTCGTGCCGGACCCGTACGCGGCCACCCCCGGTGGGCGGCTCTACCGCACCGGCGATCTCGGCCGCGTCAACGCCGACGGCGACCTGGAGTTCCTGGGGCGCGCCGACACCCAGATCAAGATCCGCGGCCAGCGGATCGAGGTCGGCGAGGTCGAGGCCGCGCTGCGCCGGTGCCCCGGCGTCTTCGAGGCCGCGGTGAAGGTCCACCACGGGCCGGCGGGTGCCTCGCTCGTCGGGTACGTGTCCCGCCCCGGTGGGCCGGAGGGCCCGGCGGCGGTGCTCGACCTCGGCGAGGACGAGCGGTTCCGCGCCGTCCTCGCCGACCTGCTGCCCCGGCACATGATCCCGACAATCATCGCCGAACTCGGCCGGCTGCCCCGGTCCAAGAACGGGAAGGTGGACTACCGGTCGCTGTCTTTCACGACGCCGGCGGCCACCCAGGCCACGGCCGAGTTGGACGACCCGCTCGCCGCGACCGTCCGGACCCTGTGGGCGGACCTGCTGGAGCTCGACACGATCGGCTGGGACGACAGCTTCTTCCAGCTCGGCGGCCACTCCCTGCTCGCGCTTGCCATGATCGACCGGGTCAACGCGCTGCTCGACGTGCGGCTGGTGGTCGACGTCGTGTTCGCCAACCCCCGGCTGCGTGACTTCGTCGGCGCCGTGCGCGCGGCCGATCCCGCGACCGCCGGCCGGGTGCCGGACCGGACCCCCGCCGACCCGGCCCGGCCGGTCCCCGCCAGCGCCGCACAGCAGCGCTTCTGGTTCCTGCGCGAGATCGACCCCGATTCCCCGACGTACAACATGCCCGGGGTGCTGCGGCTGCGCGGCGACCTGGACGAGGAGGCACTGGAGGCGGCGCTGCGCGAGACCCTGGCCGCGCACCCCGTGCTGCTGGCCCGGTTCGCCACCGACGGCGGCGAACTCACCTGGGCCGCCCGCCCGGCCGAGGAGTTCGACCTCGCCCGCCTGGACCTGCGCGGCCCGGTGGCCGAGTTGGGCGACGCGGTCTTCGACCGACTGGTCGAGGACGAGGCCGCAGTCGTCACCGACCTGCGCCGGGAGCTGCCGTTCCGCGCGCTGCTGGCGCGGCTCGGGGAACGGGACTGGGGTCTGTTCATCACCATCGACCACATCGTGTGCGACGGCTGGTCCGTCACGGTGTTCCTGCGCGAGCTGGCCGACCGCTACAACCGGCGGACGCCCCCGGCGGCCGACTACGGGTTCGCGGACTACTGCCACGACGAACGGGCCTGGTGGGACCGGCGCGACCGCAGCGAGACCGCGGCCCTGTGGCGGGACGTGGCGGGCCGCCCGGCCCGGCGGTCGGCGCTGCCGGACCGGGCCGTGCCGGCCGCGCCGGGCGAGGAGGCGTCGGCCAAGCACACCGACGCGTTCGACGCCGGTCTCGCCGCCGCGGTGCGCGACCTTGCCGGCCGCACCGGCACCACCCCCTACATGGTGTTCGCGACCGCGCTGGCCGCGCTCACCCACAGCGGGGCGGCCGAGCGCGAGCAGATCATGCTCGGCACGCTGATCGCCCAGCGTGACCGGCCCGAGTGGCGGCGGGTCGTCGGCCCGCTCCTGAACGTCTCGGTGCTGGCCGTGGACCTGTCCCCGGCCGACTCCCCGGCCGAGGCGCTGGCCGCCGTCCGTGCGGGTGCCCTGCGGGCCTATCGGTCCGCGAACGTGCCCTTCCAGGAGCTGGCGCCGCTGCTCACCCCGGCCGTCGGCGGGGACGGGTCGCCGTTCGACGTGATGCTCGTGATGCAGCCGCCCTCCCGGCCCATCGAACTGACCGGGCTGGAGGCGGAGACGACCGACCTGGACATTGCCGCCGCCCCCTACCCGCTGCTGGTCGACATCGAGGAGCGGGACGGCGGCTACCGGGTGACCTACCGCTACCGGACCGGCCGGTTCGACGCGGCGGGCATCGAGGAGCTGGCCCGCCGGATGCGCGCCACGGTGCGTGCGCTGGTCGGTGCCGACGCCGCCTCCCTGGCCGAGCTGGTTCCCGTGAGTGACCTGGTGGAGAGGACCTGATCATGCCCGAACCGATCGTGAGCCCCGTGCTGGAACGGTTCTCCTCGTGCCGGCGGGAGCACCCCGACGCGCCCGCCGTGGTCGCCGACGGCGTCACCCACGGGTACGCGGAACTGGACGCGCTGGCCCGCCGGCACGCCGCGGCGCTGCGGGCGGCCGGCGCCGGCCGGGAGACCGTGGTGGCGCTGGTCGCCGACCGCGGCCCCGGCTACGTCGCCATGGTGCTCGGCGTGCTGCTCACCGGCGCGGCCTTCGTCCCGGTGGAGCCGAGCGTGCCGGTGCGGCGCGCCCGCCGGATGTGTGCCGACGCCGACGTGCGGGCCCTGCTCGTCGCGCCGGGGCACGAGGAGTTCGCCGCCCGGGTCGTGGCCGGGCTGGACCCGGCGCCGAGCGTGCTCGTCGCCGCCCCGGAGCCCGGGGAGCCGGGGCCGCAGCCGGCCTCGGACGTGGTACCGGACCGGCCGCGCGACGGCCTCGCGTACGTGATCTTCACGTCCGGGTCCACCGGCACCCCCAAGGGTGCGATGGTCGCCGACGGCGGCATGGACAACCACATGGCGGCCAAGATCGCGGACCTGGGGCTCGGACCCGCCGACGTCATCGGCCTCACCGCGCCGCTGTCCTTCGACATCTCGGTGTGGCAGACCCTCACCGCGCTCACCATCGGCGCCCGGACCGCGGTGGCCTCGCCCCGCAACATCGCCGAGCCCACCGAACTGGTGGCGTGGGTCCGCCGGCACGGGGTGACCGTGCTGGAGATCGTCCCGTCCTTCCTCGCCGTGCTCACCGCGCAGCTCGACGACGACCTGCGGGCCGGGCTGTCGTCGCTGCGGTACCTCGTCGCCACCGGGGAGGCGCTGCCCGGGGCGGTCGCCCAGCGCTGGTACGAGCACTGCCCGGACGTCCCGATCGTCAACGCCTACGGCCCGACCGAGTGCTCCGACGACGTCACCCACCACGTGGTGACCGCGGCCGAGAGCGCCGCCCGGCCATGGCCGTCGATCGGCCGGGAGATACTCAACACCCGCCTGTACGTGGTGGATGCGAAGGGCCGCGAGGTGCCGGCCGGCACCGAGGGCGAACTGCTGGTCGGCGGCGCCGGCGTCGGCCGCGGCTATATCGGCGACCCGGTGCGCACCGCGCTCACCTTCGTCCCGGACGCCCTGTCCGGCATGCCCGGCGCCCGGCTGTACCGCACCGCCGACCGGGTGAGCCGCACCGCCGACGGCACCATCGACTTCCACGGCCGCCGCGACCGCCAGGTCAAGATCCGCGGCCACCGGGTCGAGTTGGGCGACGTGGAGGCCGAGCTGCTGCGGGTGCCCGGGGTACGCTCGGCCGCCTGCGTGTTCACCGGCGGCCGGCTGCGGGCGTTCGTGACCCTCGACGCGCCGACCGACGTGGCCGCCGCCGTGCGCGCCGGCGCCCCGCACTACCTCGTCCCGCACGAGGTGACCGTGCTCGACCGACTGCCCGTCAACACCTCCGGAAAGACCGACCACAGGGCCCTGGAGGGCCTGTGCGCCGAGGACACGTCCGAGGACCCCGCCCCGGCCACCGCCCGGGCCGCCGACCTGGACGCGGTGCGCGACCTGGTCGCCGAGGCCCTCGGCGTGGCCGTGATCGGCCCGGACGACGACTTCTTCACCGCAGGCGGTGACTCGCTGCTGGCGATGACCCTGGTCGCCGGCGCCCGCGCCCGGTTCGGCGCGGAGGGCACGTCCCTGCGGGCGTTCTTGTCCCGGCCGACTCCGCGGGGTCTCCTCGCCGCGATCGAGGCCGCGGAACCCGTGGCCACCGCCGGGGAACCGCGCGCGACGGGCGCCCTGTCATCCGGGCAGGAGCGGCTGTGGTTCTTCGAGCAGCTGCACCGCCGAAAGGCGCCCAACCTGCTGATCCTCTCGCTCGACCTGTACGGCCCGCTCGATGAGGACGCGTTGCGGCACGCGCTGGCGGCGGTCGTCGCCCGGCACGAGCCGCTGCGCACCGTCTTCACCCAGGAGCGCGGCGTCCCGAAGGCCGCCGTATGGCCCAAGGCCGAGATCGCCCTGGAGACGGGCACCTCGGGCGAGTTCGAGATCTCCGCCCGCACCCTTGAACCGCCGCTCACCAAGGTCCGTTTGGAGCGGGTCGCCGACGACCACCACGTGCTCACCATCGCCCTGCACCACCTGGTCGCCGACGGCTGGTCCCTGGAGGTGCTCAAACGCGACATCGCCGAGCACTACGAGCGGGCACTGGCCGGCGACACCGAGGTGACGATGCCCCGCGCCTCGTTCTCCCACTACGTGGCCGCCGAACGGGAGTGGCTGGCGGGCCCGGACGCCGAGGAGTGCACGCGGTACTGGACCGGGCAACTGGCCGGCACGCCGGGGGCGATCGACCTGCCGCTCGACCGCCCTCGGCCGGCCAAGCCGGCCTTCGTGACCGACCACGTGGTCACTCTCCTCACGGCTGAGGAGACCAAGGCCCTCGCCGAGACCGCCCGGGCCCGCGGCGCGACTCCGTTCATGGCGGTACTCGCCGCCTCGTACGTCGTGCTGCGGGACGCGACCGCGACCCCCGATCTGGTGCTCGGCATCGACTCGGTGAACCGCTCGTGGCCCGGCAGCGAGGAGCTGATCGGCACGTTCGTCAACCAGCTGCCGGTCCGGCTTGCGCCCGGCGCCGCCCCGTCCTTCGGTGACCTGCTGGACCTGGCCCGGCGGCAGGTGCTCGGCGCGCAGGAACACGACCGGCTCCCGTTCCACAAGCTGGTCGCGGCGGTGAACCCGCCGCGCCAGGCGGGCCGGTTCCCGCTGTTCCAGGTGAAGGTCACCCATCAGGGCGCGTGGCGCACCGGGATGCGGCTCGGGGACCTTCGTGTCGTGCCGCGGGAGCTGGCGGACCCCGTGATGGACCTGGACTTGATGATCGACGTCTCCGGCGAGACCGACCGGCTGCGGCTGGAGGTCCTGTTCTGGCCGGAGACGCTCGACACCGCGACCGTCGCGACCTGGGCAAAGGCGCTGGCCGACGTGCTGCGCGCCGGCGCGGCCGACCCCGACGCGGTACTGACTTTCGGCGAAAGGTGATGAAGGTGTCGACACAGGATCAGGTCGCCGAGGTCTGGTGTGAGCTGCTGGAGCTGGACACGGTGGCCGTCGACCGGGACTTCTTCGAGCTGGGCGGCCACTCGATGCTGGCCGTGCAGGTGCTCTACCGGCTCACCGAGGTGACCGGTGTCGAGCTCGCGCTGGAGGACTTCTTCGAGCTGGGCACGGTCGAGGAGGTTGCCGCCGAGCTGGACCGCTTGCGGGCCGACCGCCCGGCCGCCGAGCCGGTGTTCGAGGGAGAGCTGTGAGCGCGCGGGAGGTGCTGCGTCGCCTGGACGACCTCGGAGTGGCCCTGACCCTCGACGACGGACGGCTCCGCTACCGCGGCCGGGGCGAGGAACTGCCGTCCGAGCTGCTGGCGGAGATGAAGCGGCACCGTGAGGACCTCGTCGGCCTGATCGGCCGGCGCGAGAGGCTGACATGGCCCCCGGCGCTCGGAGGGGACACCGGGCCGCTGACTGCCGCTCAGCGCTCGCTGTGGGCCACCTCGTACTTCGCCGAGGACGGCACCTACAACCTGTGCGGGGCGCTGCGCCTGCGCGGCCCGCTCGACCGGGACGCGTTCGTCACGGCGCTGCGGGACCTGCACGAGCGGCACCCCTCGCTGCGCACCGTCTTCCCGGTGACGGACGGCGAGCCGCGGCAGCGGATCCTGCCCTCGGTGGAACCCCCGCTGACGGTGGTCGACGCGGCCGGCATGGACGCGTGCCTGGCCGAGTGCGCGCGCCTCACCGACCTGCCGCTGGCCCTGGACACGGCCCCGCCGGTGCTGATGCGCCTGTTCCGGCTCGCGCCGCTGGACCATGTCTTCTTCTTCGTGCTGCACCACGTGATCGCCGACGGTGCGTCGTTCGGCCCGCTCCTGGACGACCTGGCGCGCTGCTACGGCAGCCGGGCCGCGGGGCAGCAGCCGCCGCCCTTCGGCGACGCCGTCCCCGTGGTCGACTTCGCCCGCTGGGAGGCCGACCGGGTCGCCCACGCCGATCTCGCCGCGGCCCGCCGGTACTGGCGGGAGCAGTTCGACGACGCGTCGCTGGGCGCGCTCCCGCTGCCCCCGCCGCTCGACGGCGCCGGCGGCGAGCGTGGCCACGCCCACCGCGTGGTCGTGCCCGCCGACACCACCGCCGCCGTGCGGCGGATCGCCGGGCAGGCTCGCGCCGGCGTCTTCACCGTGGTCTCCACCGCGGTCGCGGTCGCGCTGTCCCGCTACACCGGGCGCGAGGACCTGGTGGTCGGCATGCCGGTCTCCCGCCGCGACCGCACCGGCCTGGAACGGGTCGTCGGCCTGCTGCTCGACATGGTGCCGGTCCGGCTCGACGCCGGCCCCGCCCTTTTTGCCGAGCTGGTGCGCCGGACCCGGTCGGCGGTCCTGGGCGCCGTCCGCCACGCGCCCGTGCCCGAGGACGTCGCGGCCTCCCGCTCGGCGTTCAACGTCATCGTCACCGACCTCGGGGCCACGCTGCCCGCGCCCGACTTCCCCGGGCTGGCGATCGAGCATGTCGAAGTGGCGCAGGTCGGCGCCAAGTACGGCCTGAACTTCCTGGTCCGCGACGAGGGCGACACTCTTGCCCTGTACGTCGAGGCGGACCGCCGGGCCGTGGCCGACGCGGACGTCGAGGCCATCGCCGGCACCGTCCTCGATGTGCTGACGGCGGCCGGCGCCGACCCGGCCGCCCCGGTCACGACGCTCGCCGTCGGACCGTTCGGGGTGGCCGCCCCGGGCGCGGTCGCCGCGCCCGGTCGGATGCCGCGTGCCGACGAGTCGCTGACCGGTCGCCTGGCGGTGATGGCCCGTACGCGCCCGGACGCGGTCGCCGTCACCGCGCCCGAGGGTGTCCTGTCCTACGCGGACCTGTGGGCGCGGATCGAGGCGACCGCGGGGGCCCTGCGCGCTCGCGGGGTCGGGGCCGGGGACGTCGTGGCCATCTCGTTGCCGCGCGGGTTGGACCTCGTCGTCGCCATCATCGGGGTGATGGCCTCGGGCGGGGCGTGCCTGGTGCTGCACGAGTCCTGGCCGACGGCACGCGTGAGCGACATCCTCACCGACTCGGGCGCCCGGCTCACCATCACCGAGGACGACACGGTGCCCAGGGAGCGGGCCGGCCTCGCCGAACTCGTGGGCGCCCCGGTGAAGGCGCCGCTCGCCCAGGTGCCCGCGCACACCGCCGCGTACGTGATCTACACGTCCGGTTCCACCGGTCGGCCCAAGGGCGTGCGGGTCACCCACCACAACGTGCTGAGCCTGCTCGACGCGACCGCAGACGGCTACGGCCTCGGCCCCGATGACGTGTGGACCCTCTTCCACGCCTGCTCGTTCGACGTGTCGATGTACGAGATGTTCGGCTGTCTGGTGCACGGCGGGCGGCTCGTCGTGGTGCCGCGGCTGACCACGTGGGAGCCGGAGGAGTTCGCCGAGCTGTGCGCCCGCGAGCAGGTGACCGTGCTCAGCCAGACCCCGTCCGCGCTGACCGTGATGCTGCCCGCACTCGCCGCGCGGCCCGACGCCACCGAGCACATCCGGTACGTGCTGTTCGCGGGCGAGGCCCTGGACCGGCGGCTGGTCGAGCGCTGGTACGAGGAGATCGGGCACCGGACCCAGCTCGTCAACATGTACGGGATCACCGAGACGACGGTGCACGCGTCGTGGCGCCGGCTGCGGCCCGAGGACACCCGGACCGCGGAGTCCGACATCGGCACGCCGCTGCCCGGTACCGCGTTGCACGTGCTGCGCGACGACGGCACCCCGGTCGCCGACCGTTGCGTCGGCGAAATCTACGTCGGTGGCCCGCAGGTCAGCGACGGCTACCTCGGCCGGCCGCGCGAGACCGCGCTGCGGTTCCTGCCGGACCCCTTCAGCGAGATGCCGGGCGCCCGCATGTACCGCTCCGGCGACCTCGCCCGGCGCAACGGCACCACCCTGGCCTACCTCGGCCGCCGCGACCAGCAGGTGCAGGTCAACGGCTTCCGGGTGGAGCTCGCCGAGATCGAGGGGGCGCTCTCCGCCCGGCCCGGGGTCGCCGCGGCCGGCGCAGCCGTCACGACGGACAGCAGCGGCGCGCACCTCGTGGCCGCCGTCGTCCCCGAGGCCGGCGCCACGCCCGAGCCGGCGGAGCTGCTGGCGGCGGTGCGCTCGACGCTGCCCCGCTACATGGTGCCGCGCACCGTCGTGGTGGTCGACGACCTTCCTCTGACCAACAACGGAAAGCTCGACCGCGCGGCCGTGGTCGCCGTCGCGGCCGGGGGCACGACATCGGAGCCGGCGCCGACCGGGCGGGGCGCCGTCCCGTCCGGCGGGCGCGAGGCCCTGCTGCTGGAGGTGTTCCGCGAGGTGCTCGCGGACCCCGCCGCCGACACCGGCACCGACTTCTTCGACGCCGGCGGGGACTCCATGCGTGCGATCCGCGTGGTGAGTCTCGCCAAGGACCGGGGCCTGGGCCTGACCGTGCGGGACGTGTACGCCGCGCCGACGGTCGCCGCTCTCGCGCCGCGGGCGACCGAGGCCGGCGCCGACCGTGCCGTCCGCGAGCCGTTCGCGGGGCTGCCGGCCGGCGTCGCCTTCCCGCCGGACGTCGTCGACGCCTACCCGATGACCGCCCTGCAGTCCGGGATGATGTACCACCAGGAGATGGCGCCCGACGCCCGCGTCTACCACATCATGCTGAGCTACCGGGTGCGCGGCGTGCTGGACCCGGCCGCATTCCGCGCGGCCGCGCAGGCCGTCACCGACGCCCATCCGGTGCTGCGCACCAGCTTCGACTTCGCCAACGAGCTGGGCCCGGTGCAGCGGGTACACACCGGGGTCGCCGTGCCGATCACGTTCGAGGATCTGACCGGGCTCGACGCCGACGCCCAGGCGGAACGGATCCGGCAGGTCGTGGCGGGGGAGATCGCCGAGGACTTCGAGCTGTCCCGGCCGGCCCCGTTCCGGCTCGTGGCGCTCACCACGTCCGCGACCGACTACCAGCTGATCTTCACCCACCACCACGCCATCCTCGACGGCTGGTCGGTGAACGTCTTCTTCGAGGACCTGCACGCCCGGTACCGCGAGCTGCTCGACACGGGCACGGCGGCGCCGCAGCCGCGCCCGCGCACCACCCTCGGGGACTACGTGGCGCTGGAACAGGCGGCGCTCGCCGACGAGGAGCAGCGGAAGTTCTGGACCGAGCGCACCGCCGGCCCGGCCCGGCTGATCGCGCCGGAGCGGTCGGGCGCGCCCGTGATGCGGCAGTTCCACGTGGACCTTACGGGCCGGCTCGGTGCCCTGCGGGCCGTCGCCGCCCGGCTGGGCGTGCCGGTGAAGGCGCTGCTGTGCGCCGCGCACCTGCGGGTCGTGTCCTGGCTGACCGGCTCCGATGACGTGGCCACCAGCATGGTGTTCGCGTGCCGGCCCGAGGACTCCGACGCCGACCGCGTGCTCGGGCTCTTCCTCAACCAGCTTCCTCTGAGGGTCGCGCCGGGTGCGCGGTCGTGGGCGGAACTGGCGGTGCGCGTGCATGAGGAGGAACAGGAGATGATGCGGTACCGCTGGTACCCGAACGCGGCGATCCAGGCCGGGTACGGTGCGGCGCCGCTGTTCGACTCCGGCTTCAACTTCACGGACTACCACAACACCCGCCGGATGGTGGGTGCCGGCGGCCTGGAGCTGCTGGACGCGCAGGAGCTGGAGTCCACGCACTACGCCTACAGCTCGGCCTTCACCGTTGACGTCCGCACCCACGAGCTGCGGCTGTTGATGGAGTACGACGGGGCGGCGCTGCCGGAGAGCACGATGGCGCTGGCGGCGGACGTGCACCGCAGGGCGCTCGCCGCGATCGTCGAGGACGCCGAGCGGCCCTTCCGTGACACCCCGCTGCCCGGCATCGCCGACCTGGCCCGGCTCCTGGCGTCCGACCGGTCCGCCGACGCGGTCGGCGCGGCCCCGGCCCCGGCGACGGCCGCCGCGACCCCTGTGCGATCGGCCGCCGCGGGCGCGGCCCCGGCCCCGGCCCCTGGGCCGGCCGGTGCGGCCCTGGAGGCGAGCATCCGCGAGGTCTGGGCCGAGGTCCTGGGCATCACGGACCTCGACGCGGCGACGCCGTTCTTCGACGCGGGCGGCGACTCGCTCACCGCCATGCAGGTGGTCAGCCGGCTCCGGGCCCGCCACGGCACCCTGTCGATGCGCGCCTTCATGTCGGCGCCCACGATCGCGGGCCTGACGGACGCTCTCGCCGGTGCCACCGCGCCGGCGCCGCCGGCCGTGATGCCGACCGCGTCCGAGACGGTGGCCCGCTACCCGCTCTCCCACGCACAACGCCAGATGTGGGAGATCGCCGACCAGCTGCCCGGCGTCGGGCTGTTCGGCATGGCGGGCGCGCTGCGCGCCGACGGCCCGCTCGACATCACCCTTCTGGAACGGACCTTCGCCGAGCTGGTGACCCGGCACGAGGCGCTGCGCACCCGGATCGAGGCCACCGGCGACGGCCCCGTCCAGGTGGTCGAACCGCACGTCACGATCGCCGTCGACGTCGAGGACCTGACGGCCCATGAGCACCCGGCCCGTCACTGCGAGAAGCTCATGGCCGCCGCCGCGCGGGAGGAGCTGCCGCTCGACCAGGCGCCGCTCATGCGCGTCGCCGTGTACCGGCTCGCCGCCGACCGGCACGTCATCTTCCTGAACATCCACCACATCGTGTGCGACGGCTGGTCGCTCACGCTGCTGCTGTCCGACGCCACCCGGATCTACCGCGAGATCGCCGCCGACGGCGCACCCGCGCCCCGGCCGGTCCCACGCGGCAGCGGCTGGCTCGCCGAGGACCGGGCCGAATGGCTCACCACCGGCGAGGCGGCGCGGCAGCGGGAGTACTGGCTCGACCGGCTCACCCCACCGTGGTCCGCGCTCGCCGACACCCCTGGCAGCCGCTTCGCCGAGCTGGGCACGGCGTCGTTCGTGCAGCGCCTGCGGTCGGCGTCGACCAGGGCGACGCTCGCGGCCGACGACATGCGCGCGGTCCGAGCCGCGGCGCGCAAGCACGGCATGACCGACTTCATGCTTGTGCTCGGCGCGTACGCGGCGACGCTGCGGGCGTGGAGCGGCCAGGACGACATCCGGGTCGCCACCATGCTCGCCAACCGTGTCGAGCCGGGGCTGGACGAGGTCGTGGGGCTCGTCGCCAACACGGTCGTGCTGCGCATGCGGCTGGGCGACACCGGTCCGGTCGCGGTCAGCCGGCAGGCCCGCGAGGTCTGCGTCGCCGCGTTCGAGAACCAGGAGCTGCCGTTCGAGGACGTGCTCGCCGAGATCCGCGACCGGCACCCGGACGCGGGCCCCGTGTTCGAGGCGATGCTCGTCGCGCAGGAGGAGACCGCCACCGTCACACCCGACGAAGGCCTCGTCTTCGCGCCGTACCAGTCCGAACGCGACGTGCTCGGCGCCCGGGTCGTGGCCACCGCGTCCGACTTCGTCCTCGGTATCGCGCCCGTCGGCGGTGAGCTGCTGTTCGAGCTGCGCTACAAGCCTGCGACCACGTCGAAGGAGCTGGCCGCCGAGCTGCTCGCCGCGATCACGACCGCCGTACGGACCACCGCCACAGCCCTTCTGGAGGCCTCGTGACAACGTGCCCGGCTCACCGTCCGCGCATGCGCCGCCTGTTGCTGCTGCCAACAGCCCGGGTGGTGGGCGCCGCGGGCGCGGCCACCGTGCTGCTCGCGGGTGCTGTGCTCGCGTGGCCGTGGATGTCGGCGGCCGTGTTCGCCGCGGGCGCGGCCGGTATCGCAGGCTACGTGCACCGCAACTGTGGCCGGGTCGCAGTTGAGCGACGGATGCTGCGCGCCCTCAAGGACTCGGCGCCACGCTGTCCTGGTGACGTCGAGGTGCCCACGCTGACCGCACCGGTGCGGGCCGAGTGCGGCGGCGACGGCGTCACCCGGATCACCGCGCAGACCTACCACGACGCGGTCCGCGCGCTCGGCTACACGATGGCGCGTGACCGCGGCTTCCAGCTGGACCTCGTGCGCCGCACCGGAAGCGGCCGGCTCGCGGAGGTGTGGGGCCGCACCGCCCTGCCGTTGGACACCGTGTACCGCCACCTCGGGCTCGCCGCCGCGGCCCACGCCGCGACCGAGAAGCTTGCCGAGCCGGAGCGAGAGCTGCTGACCGCGTTCGCCGACGGGGTCAACGCCGCCTTCGCGCACGAGACCCCGTTCGAGTGCCGGTTCCTGTCCTACCAGCCGCAGCCGTGGCAAGTGGAGGACAGCGTGCTCACCGCGCTCGTGCTGTCGCACTCGTTGTCCTGGAACGAGGAGGCCAAGCGGGCGGAGGCGGTCATGCGCCGCGCGCTGCCCGGACCCATCGCCGACTTCCTCCTGCCCGGCGGCGGAACTCCGGCCCTGCCCGCCGGCCTGGCGCGCCATCGCGGCGAGGTGGGAGCCTTTGACCTCGTCGCCCTCGACAGCGCCGTCGCCGGCTCCAACTGCTGGGTCGCCACGGGAGACGAGCCGCTGCTCGCCTGCGACCTGCACCTGGCGCTCGGCCTGCCCAACGTCCTCTACGAGGTCGACCTCGCCTGGCCCGGCACCCGGCTGCGCGGCCTCGCGAGCCCCGGCCTGCCGGTCGTGCTCACCGGCACCAACGGGCGGATCGCCTGGGGCGTCACGAACCTCACCGCCGACGTGCTCGACCTGGTCCCCGCCGGTCAGGACGGCGTGCACACCAGGACGGAACACGTCCGCATCCGTGGCCGCCGACCGGCCACCGTGGATATCTCCACCGACGGCACGATGCCGGTCTCGCAAACCCCGCTGTGCGGCGAGAAGATCGCCGTCCGCTGGGCGGGGCACGACCCCCGCGCCGCCGACCTGCGGTTCCACCGCCTCGCCCACGCCACCAACGTCGACGAGGCCGTCGCGGTCCTCGACGACGCACACGGCGTCGCCCTCAACGTCCTCGTCACCGACCGGGAGCGGATGGCGCACCTGGCGACGGGTCTGCTGCCCCGCCGTCCGGCCGGTACCTCGCGCACCGAACCCGCCGACGGCCACCTCACCGGACCGGAACGCCCGCGGGTCGTGGATCCCGCCGACGGCATCCTTGTCTCAGCCAACGACGCCGCCCTGCCCGAGGACGAGTTCCGGATCGGCCTCGACCTGGACCCCGGCCATCGAGCCCGCCGCATCCGCGAAGTCCTCAGCGCGACCGAACGGCACGATGCGGCCGGCATGCACGCACTGCAGCACGACATCGCCGCTGATCTGTACCTGCCCTACCGTGACCTCGCGGTCGCCGCGCTCCGGCCCACCGACCCCACCCGGTCCCTGCTCAAGGAGTGGGACGGTACCGCCGCGACCGACTCCCGCGCCTTCGGCGTCCTCGTGCGACTGCGCGACGTCCTCGCCCGGCGCGTCCTCGCACCGTATGTCGCCGTCTGCCGCGAGCACGAACCCGCGTTCCGCTTCCCGTTCCGGGACTTCGACCGACCGCTGCTCGCGATCCTCAACGCGCGCGACTGCGCGCTGCTGCCCGCCGGGACGACCGACGTCGACGGCTTCGTCGCCGACTGCGTGACGGCGGCACTGCGCGAACGCCCGCAGAAATGGGGCCGCCTGAACAGGGTCGGCCTCAAGCATCCGCTCGCCTCTCTCGCGCCGTGGGCGGATGCCATGCTCGGCATCCGCCCACGCCCGCAAGCCGGGATGCTGCACACCGTCCGCACCGCCGTCCCGGGGTTCGGCGCGGCCGGCCGGGTCGTGGTCACGGTGGACGACCTCGTCACCGCCGAGCTGCCCGCGGGCCAGTCCGGGCACCCGCTGAGCCCGCACTACGCGGACCGTCATGCCCGCTGGGCGAGCCTGTCCCCGCTGCGGCCACGAGCACGCCGTGCCGGCTGCGGCCACGTGCTCAGCCCCCCGGCAGGCCGCTGACGTGCCCGGTGGTGAAGGGGATGACAGCGGCGCGACGAGCGAGCTGCCCGGCTCATCCGACCGCTTGCTCCTGCTCCGCCGGGGCTTCGGCCGCTTCGCCGAAGTCCCGGCGGATCTCATCGAGCAGTGCCTCCGGCGCGGAGAGGAACTCGAAGTGGTTGCCGTTCAGCTCGACGAACCGGCAGTCGGCCGAGGTGTCCTGCCAGCCGCCCATGAGCTTCGAGGGGATCTCGACGTCCTCGGACCAGCCGATCGCGGTGATGCCCGCGGGAATGGTGATGCGGCCGGGGGAGTACCGCTTGTTCGCCTCGAGGTCGTTGACGAGGACCTCAAGGCCCATCTCGATGAGAGGTCCGCTCGGCTCGCCGCCGAGCCTGGTGATGATGTGTCCGAGTTCGGTGCGCAGCCCGTTCCGGTCCAGTTCGAGCAGCCGCCCGTACGGCCCGTCGTGCGGCGCCACCTGCCCCGAGACGAAGATTCTTTCGGGCAACGGGAGTCCGGCCGCGGCGAGTTGCCGGGTCACCTCGACGCCGGGGAGTGCTCCACCGCAGTGCCCGAAGAACGCGAAGGGCCTGTCCAGGTACGGCCGCAGGTACTCGACGAGATCCCGCGCCATGTTGTCGTAGGTCTCGTAGTGCGGTTCGGCGATCCGGTTCTGCCGGGCGGGCGGCTGGATCAGGCAGACGTCGATCGCACCGATGCGGTGCGGCCACGCCTGGTACATCGAGGCGCCGCAACCCGAATAGGGGAACATGAAGATGCGGGCCGGTGCGTGGGGGGCCGGGCGGCGCAGGAGCCAGCGCGGCGGCTTCTTGGGACGAGGCTGCGGTGAATTCATGCGGGCGACCGTAGAGGAGGCCGTCCGAGCACTTCAAGGTCGTCGCGTTTCCCTTGGACCGACCGGCACATGGGGGGCTGCCCTTCTCCCACCCCCCCCATGTGCCGGTCGGTCTTGTTCCGTAACGAGAAAGGAAGTAGCAATGCAAGCCTTGTCCAGGCCGCTGCAGTACCTCGACGGTGTGACCGTCGCGTCGTTGTGTGCACGGATCGATCCGCTCGAGGCGGTCACCGAGGCGTTTCTCGCTGTGCGTGCGAACCGGTCCGGAGTGGCGACCGAGGCGGCGTTGCGCTGGACCGCCCCGGACGGAGCTGCGGCCCGCAGCCTCGTCCTGCCCGCCTGGCACGAGGGCGCGTACGGATGCAAGATCATCAACGCCAGCCTGGGCAACCCGGATCGCGGCCTGCCCCGTGCCGCCGGTCTGATCCTGTTGTACGACAGGGAAACAGCCGAACCGGTCTGCATCATGGAGGGCGCGTACATCAGCGCCCTGCGCACCGCGGCGGTCTCCGTGGCGGCGCTGCGCGCGGTCCGCCCTCTGCCCACGGTGGACCGGGTGGCCCTGCTGGGGTGCGGTCGTCAGGCACGTACGCACCTGGATCTGTTGGCGGCCCATGGCGCGGTGAAGTCGGTGATCGCCTACGACCTGTCGCCGTCCCGGCGCGAGGCCTTCGCCGATGACCTGCGCGAATCGCTGCCGGAGGTCGACGTCGAGATCGCGGCCGACCCCGAAGAAGCGGTCCGCTCGGCCCCGGTCACTTTGGCCACCACGACGACCACGACCCCCTACGTACCACTGGCCTGGCTGCCGGAGGGTTCCGTCTTCCTCAACGTGTCCCTGGACGACGCCGCCGAGGACGTGCTCCTGGGCGCCGAGCACCTGTTCGTCGACGACTGGCATCTGGTCAGCGAGGACGACACCCGGCTCCTGGGCCGCCTGGCCCGGGCCGGCCGCGCCACCGGCCCGGGCACCGAGGCCCCGGGAGCCCGCCAGGTGGACGCGGACCTTGCCACGCTCCTGTCCGGCGCCTACTCGCGCCCGATCGCCCCCACCGACCGGACGGTGATCAACCCGTTCGGCATGGGCGTCCACGACGTGGCCCTCGCGACCCGCGTCCACTCCATCGCCCGCGACGAGGACGCCGGCGTGCTCCTGCCTCGCTGACCGCTCCGCCTCCCATTGCCGGCCGGTGCCTGCGAGGTGCCGCCGGCCTGACCGGCCCCGTGACACCGGCCGGCGGGCCGGCGGTGCGCGCCTGACGGAGGTGCCGACGGCGGCGTCCAGGGCGTCGCCGCCGGCCCGGGCCGGGCGCGGGTGAGCGTGGGTTTCCACCGGGAGATGCCCCGGGTTGCCGTCGGGTACGGCGAGAGCGGCGAGGCCGCCTCCAGAGCCCGCCTCCAGCGGTATCGACCCGGTCACGAACGGTCGCGCCCCTGGGCGCTCACCCCCCGGCCTCACTGCTGTCTCACCCGGTGAGTACGCATCACGCCTGTGCCGGTGTCCAGGCCGCGGGAGGCGCTGCCAGGGGCCGGTCATGCCGGCCACAGGGGCCGCGGTCCCCAGCGTGGGACCACACAGAAGGTCATGGGCGCGGAAGGCGACCGGTTCGTGCCGTGAGTTCCGCCGCGGGGCCGGCACCAGCGGTTGGCGGTTCGGCTGCCGTCGTCCGGCGCCACAACTCACATATGACGGAGCGTCACCTCGAACGGCGCCCGCACGGGTTGCCGTCCGCGCGCATCGGTTCGCGAAGGCGTCCGGCGCCGCCGCTGCGTTGCCAAACTCTCGAAGCCGGCGGCGAGTTGTCCAGTTCGGCCGCGCGCCGGCATACGCCGGAGCCGGGAGGCCGGCCGGTGGCCGCACCGTTGCGTTCTGCCAGGTCGGCGTTCAATCGGCCCTTGATTGACCGGTCAATCGTGTCGCGCCATGATCTGTTCCTCGGCGGTGCGGTGCACCGCGTTCCAGAGTCCGCTGCGTGGTCCATGGCGTAACGCCGTGCCTCCGGACAGAGCCAGTGACTGATTGACACAGGGGGAGGTGGAGACAGGTGGGCGACGACATATCTGCCGACTCCCGCGCGGTGCGCGATGTGGCTGATGCCTACGTCACAGGGCTCGCCCGGCTGGACCCGGGCATAGCTACCTACCTGGGTGTGCCGGTGGGGCAGGACGAGATGCCCGACCTGTCACCGGAAGGCCGCGCCCGGCTGGACGACCTGTCCCGCGCGACCCTCCTCGACCTGGACAGGGCCGAGCAGGCCGCGGTGGGCCCCCTGGCCGCCGTGGAGCGACGGTGCGGGCGGTTGCTGCGCGAGCGTCTTCAGGCCGACTTGGCCATCAGCACCGACGACGAGTACCTGCGTGAGGTCGTCAACGTCTACGGCCTGCAGCAACGCGTCCAGGACATCTTCCAGTTGATGCCGACGGGCACCGCGGACGACTGGGCAGCGGCCGCGCGGCGGATGAGCCGTGTTTCGCGGACGCTCGACGGCTTCCGGGAATCCCTGACCCGGGCGCTGGAGAAGGACCAGTTCGTCGCGGCGCCGAGACAGGTCCGCGTCGTCGCCGACCAGCTCGATGCGTGGATCCGCGACAGCGACGGCCGGGGCTGGTACGCCGGCTTCTGTGCGGACGCCGACGTGCCGCCGCCGCTGCGGTCCGAACTGGACAAGTCGGCGGGCCTGGCCGTCGCGGCGGTGGCTGAGCTGCGGGACTGGTTGCGCGCCGACTGTCTCCCCAGGGCCGAGGCCCAGCCCGACGGCGTGGGCGCAGACCGGTACCGCACCTGGGCCCGGTTCTGGACGGGCGCCGGACTCGACCTGCACGAGACCTACGCGTGGGCCTGGGGGGAGTACCGCAGGATCCGGGCCGAGATGCGCGCCGAGGCGGAGTCTGTGCTGCCCGGAGCCACGGCACGCCAGGCGATGCACCACCTCGACCGGCACGGCGAGGCGGTGGACGGCGTGGAAGAGGTCCGGCTGCGGCTGCAGAGCTGGATGGACGAAGCGCTCGACGAGCTCGACGGGAAGTACTTCGAGCTGGCACCGCCGGTGCGGGTGGTGGAATCCGCGATCGCGCCGGCGGGCAGTGGCTCGGCGGCGTACTACACCCCGCCGAGCGTGGACTTCTCGCGCCCCGGCCGGACGTGGCTGCCGACCCGGGGACGCACGCGGTTCGCCCTGTGGAGCCTGCGCAGTGTCTGGTACCACGAGGGCGTGCCGGGCCACCACCTGCAACTCGCCCAGTGGAGGCACCTCAGCGACCAGCTGTCGACGTACCAGGCCGGCCTCGGCGGCATCGACGCCTGCACCGAGGGCTGGGCGATGTACGCGGAGCGGCTGATGGACGAGCTCGGCTACCTGCGCACCCCGGGCGATCGCCTCGGCTTCCTCGACTGGCAGATGCTGCGCGCCGTGCGGGTCCTGATCGACATCGGCGTGCACCTGGCCCTCGACATCCCGCGAGACGCCCCGGTCGGCGCGGGTCAGGCATGGACTCCCGAGCTCGCGAAGGAGTTCCTCGCCGTCCACAGCGGGCAGACAGCCGAGTTCGTGGACAGCGAGATAGGACGTTATCTCGGCCTGCCCGGTCAGGCGATCTCCTACAAGTTGGGAGAGAGGGCCTGGCTGGACGGCCGGGCCGCGGCCGGGGCGGCGCACGCGGATCGCGGCGAGCGGCTGGACCTGAAGTCCTGGCACACAGCCGCATTGTCGCTCGGCCCGCTCGGTCTCGACGACCTCCAGGACGAACTGGCCCGGATCTAGTCATCCGGTCCGGAGGCGCGGCCTGTGCCGTGGCCGAAGACACCTCGGCACGGAGCGGCCCACGGTGAAGGGAGAACCCGCCCTTGCGCCGTCCGCCGCCACGCAGATCATCAGTCCACAGCATCACCGGGACAGAAAGGAAGCACTCGTGAGCAACGGGCCGACGGAGGCGGAAGGCAGGTCGCTGCTGTGACGGACGCCCGATTCACGACCCTGGCCATCAGCGGGTCCTATGACCATGCGGAGTCGGCCCATCACCTCGGTTCACTGAGCGAGCCCGCCCATCTGGCGACCGCGCAGAGCTTCCCGTCGATGGACGCCATGCTCGCCGCCACCGCGGAGGACGGCGACGGCTGGGTGTACTCGCGTCGGGGCAACCCGACGGTCCGCCTCCTGGAGCAGACCGTGGCGGCGCTGGAGGGATACCGGGTCGACGCCGAGGTGAGCGCCACCCTCACCGCGACCGGGATGGGCGCGATCACCCTGGCCACGATGCCGCTCCTGTCCGCGGCTGCCGGGCCCAAGCCCAACATCGTGGCGTCACCGCAGTGTTACGGGTCCACCACGATGGTCTTCAACAAGCGGTACGGGGAGGAACGGGACGTCGACGTGCGCTGGGTCGGTGACCCGCTGTCGGTCGAGGACTGGGCCCGCCTCATCGACGGCGAGACCCGGTTCCTCTACGCGGAGGTCCCGTCGAACCCGACGGTGCAACTCGTGGACATCCCGGCGCTGGCGGCGCTGGCCCGGCAGGCGCGGATCCCGCTCATCGTCGACGCGACCCTCGCGACGCCCGCGCTGCTGCGCCCGCTGGCCCTCGGCGCGGACGTGGTGGTGCACTCGCTCACCAAAGCGGCCGGCGCCAGCGGCCGGAGCATGGGCGGAGCGGTGATCGCCCGACACGACCTGGGGTTGCGCGGGCAGCCTGCGCAGCTGTCGGCCGACTACGCCGGCTATCTGCGCCGTGGTCCCCTGCGGGACATGGGCGCGGTCATCAGCCCGTTCAACGCGTGGACGATCCTTGCGGACATCCGGGAAGTGCGCGGCCGGGTGGACGCCATGTCCCGCACCGCGCACGGGGTGGCCCGGTACCTCGCGGAGCACGCCGGTGTCGTCGAGGTCTTCTATCCGGGACTGGAGAGCCACCGGTCTCACCGAATCGCCGAGCGGGACATGTGGCTGGTCGACAGCGAGCTGGACGGGGGCGAGGCGGAGAACCGGTTCGGTTTCCTTGTCTGCTTCCGCCCGAGGGGCGGTGTCCGGGCCGCGCACGAGGTGATGGACCGCCTCAGGCTCATCTGGCGGGCGAACAACCTCGGTCAGGTCAAGAGCACGGCGACGATTCCCGGGGCCACCACGCACAAGCAGGCCGCGGACGCCGATCCCGCCCGGGTCCCGGTGCCGCCGGACATGATCAGGCTGAGCATCGGAATCGAGCATCCGGCCGACATCATCGAGGATCTCGACCAGGCGCTGCAGGCGCGGTGAGAATCCCGTGAAACCTCCGATGAAATCCATGGCTTCGGCCGTTGCCGAGCTGAGTCAGCAGGAGGAGACAGTGGAATTGGAAGCTGCGTTGACCCATGTGTACAAAACCCGGTTGGCGCTGATATCACCACCACGTACCGGGTCGACCGCCGTGGCGCGATTGTTGTGGCAGCACCCGTCGTTGACGCACCACTGCCACGAGCCTTTCGAGGCTTGCTACTGGGGTGATCAGGGCCCGGAATCGGTCGAAAGCATTCTGTTCAACCCCATGGAGGTCACGTCGGGCGAGCGGGTCGCGCTGGCCGACGTGCCGCGGGGCAGCGGCCTGCTGATGAAGGAGATGAGCTTCCAGCTCAGCGAGGCCCAGTTCGCGCAGCTCGTCGGGCTCGCCACGGCTCCGCCGATCTTCGTGATCTGCGACCCCCGGCTGTCGACCACCTCCAGGCTGCGCATCGTGCGGGAGCTCAACGGTGCGCAGACCTTCCCCCCCTTCGAGAGCGGCTGGCAGTCGCTGCGCGAGCAGGTGGAGCTGTGCCGGGCGCGGGACATCCCGTACGTGCTGGTCGACTCCGACGACCTGCGGGCCGATCCGGCCGGTGTCACGGCCACCCTGATGGCGGCGGTCGGACTGCCGTCGGTCGGGGGACTGGAGAACTGGTCCCCTCGTCCGGGCCTGCAACTGGTCTCGCCCGAGGTGGGTGAGCTGATGAGCGACGTCCGCAAGGGAGACGACCCGTTCTACCGCAAGGTTCTGGGCAGCAGCGGGATCCAGCCCCGGGGCGAGGTCTGCTGGGAGCGGGAGGAAGCGGCGATCGCCGCCGCGGGCCTTGCCGACGACGTGGCGAAGTGGCGGCACTGGTACGAGGAGATGCGGGCGGACCCGGCACTGATCGCCGGCCGGCGCGCGGAACGGGAGAACAATGCTGACGCGGGATGACGTATGCCGAGGTGCTGCATGACTGATCGACCCAACGCCCAGGCGACTGCGCCGGCCTCCGAACCCGTCGATGTGTTCGGCGTCGGGTTCGGACCCGCGAACCTGTCGCTCGCCATCGCACTGCAGGAGGACCTGCCGCAGGCAGGCGCCTTCTTCCTGGAGGCCGCATCCAACCCGGTGTGGCAGGGGGGACTGCTGCTGGACGGTTCCAACATGCAGAACCACCCGAACCGCGACCTCGTCACCCTGCGCAACCCGCGCAGCCGCTACAGCTTCCTCAACTACCTCTTCGAACAGGGCAGGCTCATCGAGCACCTGAACCTGCCCCTGGAATTCCCGCTGCGCAAGGAGTACGCGCAGTACATCGACTGGGCCACCCGGCAGTTCCGGCCGCAGGTCGCGTTCGGGGCGCGGGCGACGGACATCGCCGTGGCCGAGGTCGACGGCACCCCGGAGTATGTGGTGACCTGCGCGGACGGCTCGCAGCACCGGGCCCGCTCGCTGGTGCTGGGCACCGGGCGTACGCCGTTCGTTCCCGGACCGTTCGCCGGGCTGGACACCCCCCGGGTGTGCCACCTCACCCGGTACCTGCACACCGTGCGGGAGCTGACCGAGAAGCCCCCGCGCTCGATCGCCGTCATCGGCGGCAGCCAGAGCGCCGTCGAGATCGTCCTCGATCTCGCGCACCGCTTTCCGCAGGCGAGAATCGTCAATTACGTGCGGAAATTCGGGCTGCGGCTCAAGGACACCAGTCCGTTCAGCGAGGAGGGCTTCTTCCCCGCGTTCACGGACTACTACTACCGGGCGAATCGGGCGAGCAAGAACGAACTCGACGCGTACATGCGCCCCACCAATTACTCGTCGACCGACGCCGACGTCCTGCACCACCTGTACGCGCTGATGTACGAGCAGCGCCTGGACGGCGATCAGCGGATATTCGTCCGGGGCAACAGCGAGGTCCGGACCGCGGAACCGGACGACACGGGCGTGCGCCTGGAGGTGGAGGAAGTCCACACCAAGGACGTGTCGACGGACCACGTGGACCTGGTGATTCTCGCGACCGGATTCCGCGACCTCGGACCGAATCACCACCAGGAAGCGTATCCGGCACTGCTGGCCGGCGTGATCGACCGATTCCAGTTCGATGACGATGGCTATCTGGTCGTCGAACCCGACTACCAGCTGCGGCCCCACACCGACGGCACGCCACCGCTGTTCCTCAACGGGCTGTGCGAGTCGAGCCATGGCATCGGCGATGCGGGATCGTTCAGCCTGCTGTCGCTGCGTGCCGCGACGATTCTGGACAGCCTGCGCAAGCAGGGGATCGCGTGACCACCACGAGCCGGTTGTGTCCGGTACTGAAATTGGCGGGTTCGATGACTCCGGCGCGGCGTACTGGCGCGGGCAGGATGGAAACCGAGGTCTTCGACCTCGCCGGCTCCCCGGAGCGGGAGTTTGAAGCGGCGTTCGACAAGGCGGGCATCTCATGACAATTGACGACTGGCGGAACGCGACCATCATCGATCTGTTCGACGAACAGGTGCGCCTTCGCCCCGAGGCGACCGCCCTGCGCTTCGACGGCGTTGACATGAGCTATGCGGAGCTCGACCGGCGGGCCGATCTGCTGGCCCGGCACCTGCGCGCGCTCGGGGTCGGCACGGAGAGCGTGGTCGGCCTGTTCGCCGAGCGCTCGTTCGAGATGATCATCGCGCTCGTCGGCATCCTGAAGGCGGGCGGCGTCTACCTGCCCGTGCACCAGAACGAACCCCCCGAGCGGTTCCGTTACATGCTGGAACAGGCGCAGGCCCGAGTCCTGCTGACCCACGACCGGCTGAGCGACCGGGTGCCCGAGATCGACGGCACCGTGGTCAACCTCGATCGCGAGTGGGAGACGGCCCCCGTCGCGGGGCCGATCGAGCCCGGCACCGGCCCCGACAACCTGGCCTACATCTGCTACACCTCCGGCTCGACCGGCATGCCCAAGGGCGTCGGCGTGCGGCACCGCGGAGTGGTCCGCCTGGTGCAGGACGGCGACTACGCCTCGCTGACCGCGGACGAGACCTTCCTGCAGTTCTGCTCGCTGCGCTTCGACCCCTCCGCCTTCGAGATCTGGGGATCGCTGCTCAACGGGGCCAAGCTGGTCGTCTATCCGCCGGGCACGGTGGCGATGCACGAACTGGCCGCGTTCCTGGAGAAGGAACGGATCACCACGCTGTGGCTGACCACCGGCCTGTTCCACCGCCTGGTCGACGACCATCTCGACAGCATGGCCGGGCTGCGCCAGATGCTCGGCGGCGGGGAGCCGTTGTCCCCCCTGCACATGAACGCGCTGCGCCGGGCCTACCCGGACCTGCTGGTGGTCAACGGCTACGGGCCCACCGAGGACACCTGCTTCACCTCCTGCCACGTGCTGACCGATCTGATCGGCGACAGCGTCCCGATCGGACGCGCGGTCACCGACACCCGCCTGTACGTCCTGGACGAGAAGCTGGAGCCCGTCCCCGAGGGCGAGTGGGGTCTGCTTTACACCAGCGGCAGTGGTGTGGCCCGCGGCTACGTGGGGCGCCCGGCGCTCACCGCCGAGCGGTTCGTCCCCGACCCGTTCGCCCCCGGCGAGCGGATGTACAGCATCGGCGACATGGTCCGGCTCAACGCCGACGGCGCCCTGGAGTTCCGCGGCCGGATCGACGACCAGGTCAAGGTCGACGGCTACCGGATCGAGCCCGGTGAGGTCGCGGCGGCCCTGTCCGGCCTGCCGGATCTGAAGGAGGCCGTCGTGCTGGCCCGCGACGACGTCATGCCCGGACGGAAGGTCCTGGTGGCGTACGTCGTGCCGAACGGCCCCGCCGAAGGGCTGGTGCCCAGGCTGCGCCTGGCCCTGCACCACAAGCTGCCCCGGTACATGCACCCGTCCGTCATCGTCGTCATGGACGAGTTCCCGCTGACGCTGGGCTCCAAGACGGACCGGCGGGCCCTGCCGGCCCCCACGCACCTGCCGCGGACCGTGGATACGCCCTACGTGGCCCCGCGCACCCCCGTCGAGGAACTGCTGGCGGACCTGCTGGCCGACGCGCTCGCCCTCCAAGAGGTCGGCACTGACGACGAATTCTTCGAGATGGGCGGCAACTCGCTGCTGGGCATGGACCTCCTCGCCCGCATCCGGACCGTGCTGCACGTGGATCTGCCGGCGGCCGAGTTCTTCGCGGGCGCCACCGTGGCCGGACTGGCGGAGCTGGTCGAACGTCACGCCCCCGACCTGGCAGCCTTCGGCGAGGCGGGCACCCAGTTGTCCCCGGCAGCGACCCGGCGGTCACTGCCCGCGCAGGTGGAAGCGTCCCTTGGCTGACATGAGGTCCTTCCGGGACGCGGTCATCGCGTGGGCGGCGGGTGGCTCCGGTGACCCGGCGTACGAGCTGGCCACGCTGCTGCCCGTCCGGGGGGCCGTCCTGCTCGAAGGGCCGAGCGACGTCGCCGCGGTCGAAGCGCTGGCGGCGGGCTACGGCCGGGACCTGGCGGCGGAGGGGGTCTGCGTCCTGGCGATGGGCGGCGCGATGAGCGTGGCCCGCTTCATCGACCGCCTCGGGCCGGACGGTCTGGACCTGTATCTGACGGGTCTGTGCGACGAGAGGGAACGCGGCTACTACGCCCGCGGCTGGGCGCGGGCCGGGCTGCCGCCGGACTTCTTCGTGTGCGATTCGGACCTGGAGGACGAACTCATCCGCGCCCTGGGCGTGGAACGGGTGACGGAGCTCATCCGGCAGGAGGGCGACCTGCGTCCCCTGCAGACCTTCTTGTCCCAGCCCGCGCAGCGGGGACGCAGCCCGCAGCAGCAGTTGCGGCGGTTTCTCGGTACCAAGAAGGGGCGCAAGATTCGCTACGGCCGGGTGCTGATCGAGGGGCTCCCGCCCGACCGCGTGCCCGCACCGCTGGAGGACCTGCTCGACATCGTCTGACCTCGGTGCCGACGGCGGGCGGCCGGTCGCGGGTGAGCGGCCGCCCGCCGGGGTGCCTTCGCGGGGCCCGTGGTCGGGATCCCCGGGTGACGACACCCGTCAGCCTCCGCTCCGCTGTGCTGCGGCTCGACCGGCCGGCTGAAGACGGCCGCCATCAGGCCGACGGCTTCCTGGACGGGGGACTCAGCAGGACGGCGATGTCTCCCGGATGCGCAGCCGGGATGCGGGTGTTCGTGACCGGGGCGAGCCGCCCGTCAGGGCGGACGACGAACAGCACGTCGTACCCGGCCGGGACGGCTCCGTCGACCCGGTGGGCCACCACCCGGGCCCCGGCCTCGTACCGCCGGGCCAGCTCCGGACCGGTCAGCCCCGCACCGAAGAGGGCCTCGCCCCCGGTGTACGGCGCCACCACGCCCTGGCTGTCGGCGGGCGGCCCGAGACGGTGGACCGGACCTTCGACGCTCTCCCGCAGGGTCATGGAGGCGAGTGCGTTGAAGTCGTCGTCCTCGGTGAGCAGCAGCACGCCGGTGATTCCCTCCAGCTCCGCCCCGGCACCGGTGGCCGCCGCCAGCAGCTCGCCCGGTGCCAGGGGCAGCCCGGCCGCCTCGATCCGCGCCCGCTGGCGGCCGGCACCCGCCCACATCAGCACGTCCAGACCCGCCGAACTCAGCGCGCGCCCCAGGTCGACCGCCCAGGGGGCACCGCCCACCAGAAGCGGCCGGGACCGTGCGGGGCGCAGCACCCCGAGCCGCCGGGCGACGGGAAACGCCGTCAGGCCGTACAACATGACGGTGGCGACGATCACCAGGAAAGTGGCGGGCAGAATCCGTTCGGCGCCGTCGATGCCCTGTGCCACCAGAGCGGCCGAGAACGTGGAGGCGGTCGCCGCGGCGACGATGCCACGCGGAGCCATCCACCCGATGAACCACCGTTCCCCGCCGCGGACATCGGTGCATGCGGTCGCCACGAGCGCCACGAGCGGTCTGATCACCAACACCAGGAGGGCGACCAGGGCGAGTGCCGGCAGCACCACATGTCGGAGGGAGGCCGGGGTGACCGTGGCCGAGATGGAGATGAACAGCAGACCGATGATCAGCGAGACCAGGGTGTCGAGGAACGGCCGGCGCGCTGGAATGTCCAGGTCCGGCAGGTTGGCCATGGCCATCCCCATGACGACCGCGGAGATGAGTCCCGTGTCGTCGCGGAGCGCGTCACAGGCAGCCGCGATGCCGATCACGGCGGCGAGCTGCACCGAGGTGGTCAGTTCCTCGCTCAGCCGCACATGACGGAGCAGCAGCCACAGCACACACGCCCCGACCACGCCGCCCACCGCACCCACCGCGGTGCCGGCCGAGAACTCTGCCACCCGGCTTCCGATGCCCTGGTGCTCACCCGCGACGACGCCATGGAAGACGAGCGCCGCCAGGATGCCGCCGACCGGGTCGATCAGGGAGCCCTCCCAGATGAGGATGCGTTGCAGTCGCTCGGTCGGCCGTACGAAGTTGAGCAGCGGCCCGACGACCGTCGGCCCGGACACGACGAGGATCGCGCCCAGCATCACGGCCGCGCCTTTGGACATGTTCAGCACCGGCACGGCGAACAGGGCGGCCGACACCCAGGTGAGGAGCGCCCCGAGCCAGATCAGCCGGACCACGATGCGCCGCGTATGGCCCTGGAGCCGCTTGATGTCCAGGCCGAGTCCGGCGTCGTAGAGGATCACCGCCACCGCCAGGGAGACCAGTGGAGAGAAGGCGACGCCCAGCAGTTTCTCGGGATTGACGTTGTCCGTCAGTGCCCCGGTGATGAAGCCGACCGGCAGCAGGATCAGCAGTGCGGGCACACGCAACCGGCTCGCCAGCAGTTGGGAGCCGACCGCCAGCACCACGATGAGTCCCACGCCCACCAGCACTTGGTCGGCCGTCACGTCTGTGCCTCCCCGCAGGAATCCGGGCCCGCCCCGCAGGCCGTCCGCGCGCGACAACCATCCGCGTGACGGCAGGGGACGCAAGGGGTGCGGCTCGCACCACTCGGCCATTGGAGGGACGCTGTCCGTCCAATGGCCCAACGGGGCCCGGGCTCACCCACGTCCATGGCCGAGATGCGCTGCGGTCCACCCGCTGTTGCAATGGCCGAGGCCGTGGTCTCCGGCGGAACCGGGGCAGTCGAGATTCTGAGGAGCTGGCGTGAGTGGCGAGAGCGACGAGACGGGACCGATCGACTACCTGGTGATCGAGTTCCCGGCGGGAAGCCGGATGACGGGAGAAGGACTGCCCCTGCTGGTCGACCTGGTCGACCGGGGCATCATCCGGATCCTGGATCTGATCTTCGTCAGGAAGAACCAGGACGGAACGGTCGAGGGCGTGGAACTCTCCGAGGTGACCGGGGACGGCAGCGATGACCTTGCCGTGTTCGAAGGGGCGTCCTCGGGCCTGCTCGGCCAGGACGACATCGACGAGGCGAGTACGGTCCTCGAACCCGGCAGCGCTGCCGGAATCCTCATCTACGAGAACGTGTGGGCGGGACCCCTCGCGGCCGCACTGCGCCGCTCCGGAGGCCGGCTCGTCGCCAACGGGCGTATCCCGATCCAGGAGGTCCTGGCCTCGCTCGACGCGGCCGAGTCCAGGGTCTGAGCCGTTCACGGTCTCGTCGGGCCGACCGTCCCCGCTGACCCTCGGTCGGGCGGAACCGTCCCCGCAGAGTCAGTCAAAGGAGATGCACCATGCCAGGCATTCTTCGCGGCGTCGCCCGTACAGCGGTGATCGCCGGAACCGCCACCTCGGTCTCCAACCGGGTCTCCCGGCGGCAGGCGGGCCGCTGGGCGCGGCAGGACGCCTCGCAGGCACAGGCCCAGCCCGCCCTCGCAGCGCCTTTGCCGCCCGCTCCCACGTCTCTCGCGCCGGAGGACGAGATGAGCAACAAGATCGCTCAGCTCAAGGAACTCGGTGACCTCAAGAGTCAAGGAGTGCTGAGCGACAGCGAGTTCGCGGCTCAGAAGGCCAGAATCCTCGCCCCCTGACGGGTCCGGGCCGGCCGCCGGCGCCGCTGCGGCTCACTGCCGCTTGTCGTCCCAGGGGGTGCCCATCCAGCTGTCGAAGGTGCGGATCAGCGCCGTCAGCGCGGCGGTGAGCCGCCAGTCGACCCACGGTGCGTGGACATGGATCTCGTCGTCGTCCGACCGGAACTCCAGCGGGACATCCTGGCCGGCCCGCCAGATGATGCGCCGCGGCCCCCGCGCCACATCGCCGCTGCCGCTCAGGAGGCTGCCCACGCCGATGGCCACCTGGACGGGGAACAACAGCCACCACACATACCACCAGAAGATCCGGCCCTTGAGGCCGACCGCCTCCTGGCAACCGGTCTGCGCGACCGTCCAGCGGGTCCGCAGCCCCTTCCCGGAGAGGGCCTTCTCGCGGACGAGTGTGCCGATGGGCTCACCCTGCGCGCCCAGCACCCGGTACGTGGCGACGCCATCGGCCGCGGACGTGGTGACCAGGGTCGCCAGCCGGGCCCGGCGATCGGGGTCGGCCCACAGGACGAAGGAACGCGCACCCGTCTTGCGTGCCGCGAGGTACGCGGGTATCCCGCCCTGCGGCAGTTCGCGCTCCACATGGGCGACCACCCGGGACTCCCCGCCGGGCTCGTCCGCGAACTTGACGACATGGCCGATGGGCGCGACCGCATCCGGGGTGATGTCCCCTTCCGCCTTCTTGTCCTTCTTCGGCCGGGGGACCGACTCCAATGTCAGCACGCTGCTCACCCGCGAACTCCTCCGTTGTGTGCCGTTCGGAAGTCGCAGAGTAGACGGGCGTCTTGAGAAGATCGATTCGTGGAGTCCCCTGAACCCTTTCCCGAATCCGGCGTCGAGCCGTTGCCCGAAGGTCCGGCCGACCGGACCGCGCGCCGACGGGTGGTGCGCTGCCGCATGTGCGGGCGCCCGCTCACCGGCATGGAGTCACGCCGCACCGGCCTCGGCCCCGCCTGCGACGCCAAACTGCACCCGGCGCCCCCGGACATCCGCAGCCGCCGCCACGAGGTCGAGCAGGACCCGCTCCCCGGTATCTGAGCCCGGGCACGGCTACTCGCCCAGGCGGCGGAACAGCCCCTCCTGCACCACGGACACGAGCAGATTGCCTCCGCGGTCGTAGATCCGGCCGCGCGCCAGCCCTCGTCCGCCCGTTGCGATCGGCGACTCCTGGTCGTAGAGGAACCACTCGTCGGCCCGGAACGGGCGGTGGAACCACATCGCGTGGTCCAGCGACGCCATGTCGAAACCGCGCGGACCCCAGAGCGGCTCCACCGGGATACGGACCGCGTCGAGCAGCGTCATGTCACTGGCATACGTCAGCGCGCAGGTGTGCACCAGCGGATCGTCGCCCAGCGGGCCGACCGCACGCATCCAGACCGCGCTGCGCGGGTCCGCGCCCTTGGTCTCCTCCTGCGTCCAGCGCAGCCGGTCGACGTACCGGATGTCGAAGGGCTGCCGGCGGGCCATGCGCTCCAGCGCCTCCGGAAGCGCCCCGAGGTGCTCACGCACCTCCTCGGCGACGGTCGGCAGCTCCTCGGGATCCGGGACCTCGCGGGCGGGCGGCAGCTGGTGCTCGAAGCCCGCCTCCTCCGGCCGGTGGAAGGACGCCGTCAGATTGAAGATCGTCCGGCCCTGCTGTACGGCCGTGACCCGGCGGGTGGTGAACGACCGGCCGTCCCGGATGCGCTCGACCTCGTAGACGATCGGCACGCCGGGCCGGCCCGGCCGCAGGAAGTAGGCGTGCAGGGAATGGACCGGCCGGTCCCCGTCGGTGGTACGACCGGCCGCCACGAGGGCCTGCCCGGCGACCTGGCCGCCGAAGACCCGCTGCAGGGACTCCTCGGGGCTGCGCCCGCGGAAGATGTTGACCTCGATCCGCTCCAGGTCGAGGAGGTCGACCAGGCGCTCGGCGGGGTTCGTCATGCGGTTCGTCTCCACTCTCGCAGGAGTGCCGTAAGCACGGCGGGCGCGGTCACAGCTGGCCGACCGAGGTGACCCTGACGACCGCCCGGCCCTCTTCGTCGGAGGCCGCCAGATCGATCTCGGCGCTGATGCCCCAGTCGTGGTCGCCCTTCGGGTCGGCGAAGGTCTGCCGGACCCGCCACAGGCCGTGCGCGGCGTCCTCGTCGATCTTCAGCAGCTTCGGTCCGCGGGCGTCCGGACCGGTGCCCAGATCCTCGTACTCGTCCCAGTAGGCGTCCATCGCATCGCCCCACGCGTCCTCGTCCCAGCCCGCGTCGCCGTCCAGCTCGCCGAGCGCGGCGACCTTGTCCAGCGCGGCCAGTTCGACCCGGCGGAACATCGCGTTGCGCACCAGCACCCGGAAGGCGCGGGCGTTGGCCGTGACCGGCTTCACCTCGTCGGCCCGCTCCTGCGCCTCCTCGGCGGTCTCCACCTCCGGGTTGGCGAGCTGCTCCCATTCGTCGAGGAGGCTGGAGTCCACCTGACGGACCATCTCGCCGAGCCAGGCGATCAGGTCCTGAAGGTCCTCGGACTTGATGTCGTCCGGGATGGTGTGTTCAAGAGCCTTGTACGCGCTCGCGAGATAGCGCAGCACGATGCCCTCGGTGCGGGCCAGCTCGTAGTTGGAGGTGAACTCCGTGAACGTCATGGCGCGTTCGTACATGTCACGGATCACGGACTTCGGCGACACCGGGTGGTCTCCCACCCACGGGTGGCTCCTGCGGTACACGTCGTAGGCATGCCACAGCAGCTCGCTCAGCGGCTTCGGGTACGTGACGTCCTGGAGCAGCTCCATGCGCTCCTCGTACTCGACTCCGTCCGCCTTCATCTGCCCGACCGCTTCGCCGCGCGCCTTGTTCTGCTGGGCGGCGAGGATCTGCCGCGGGTCGTCGAGCGTCGACTCGACGACGGAGACCATGTCCAGCGCGTACGAGGGGGAGTCGGGGTCCAGCAGGTCGAACGCGGCCAACGCGAAGGTGGACAGTGGCTGGTTGAGCGCGAAGTCCTGCTGGAGATCGACGGTGAGCCGGACGATCCGGCCCTCCGCGTCCGGCTTGTCGAGCTGCTCCACGACACCGCCGTCCAGCAGCGAGCGGTAGATCGCGATGGCCCGGCGGATGTGCCGCAGCTGCGCCCTGCGCGGCTCGTGGTTGTCCTCCAGCAGATGCCGCATCGCCTCGAAGGCATTGCCGGGGCGCGCGATCACGGACAGGAGCATCGTGTGCGTGACCCGGAAGCGGGAGGTCAGCGGCTCCGGATCGGACTGGATCAGCTTGTCGAAGGTGGTCTCCGACCAGGCGACAAAGCCCTCCGGGGCCTTCTTGCGGACCACCTTGCGCTTCTTCTTCGGGTCGTCGCCCGCCTTCTTGACGGCCTTCTCGTTCTCGATGACGTGCTCGGGCGCCTGCGCCACGACGAACCCCGCAGTATCGAATCCGGCCCGGCCCGCGCGGCCCGCGATCTGGTGGAACTCACGTGCGCGCAGCGTACGGACGCGGGTGCCGTCGTACTTGGTGAGTGCCGTGAACAGCACGGTGCGAATGGGTACGTTGACGCCGACGCCGAGGGTGTCGGTACCGCAGATCACCTTCAGCAGACCGGCCTGGGCGAGCTTCTCCACCAGGCGCCGGTACTTCGGCAGCATGCCCGCGTGGTGCACGCCGATGCCGTGGCGCACATAGCGGGAGAGGTTCTGGCCGAACTTGGTGGTGAAGCGGAAGTTGCCGATGAGATCGGCGATCTTCTCCTTCTCCTCCTTGGTGCACATATTGATGCTCATCAGCGACTGCGCCCGCTCGACGGCCGCGGCCTGGGTGAAGTGCACGATGTAGACCGGCGACTGCCTGGTCTCCAGGAGTTCGGTGAGGGTCTCGGTGATCGGGGTCAGCCGGTACTCGTAACTGAGCGGCACCGGCCGGGTCGCGGAGCGCACCACGGAAGTGGGGCGGCCGGTGCGGCGGGTCAGGTCCTGCTCGAACATCCTGACGTCACCGAGCGTGGCCGACATCAGGACGAACTGGGCCTGCGGCAGCTCCAGGAGCGGGATCTGCCAGGCCCAGCCCCGGTCCTGCTCCGCATAGAAGTGGAACTCGTCCATCACGACCTGGCCGATGTCGGCGTACTTCCCGTCGCGCAGGGCGATGGAGGCCAGCACCTCGGCCGTGCAGCAGATCACCGGGGCGTCGGCGTTGACGGAGGCGTCGCCGGTGAGCATCCCGACGTTCTCCGTACCGAACAGCTTGCACAGGTCGAAGAACTTCTCCGAGACCAGCGCCTTGATCGGTGCGGTGTAGAAGGTGACCTTGTCCTGGGCCAGGGCGGTGAAGTGCGCAGCAGCCGCGACCAGGCTCTTTCCGGAGCCGGTCGGGGTGGAAAGGATCACATTCGCGCCGGAGACCACCTCGATCAGCGCCTCCTCCTGAGCGGGATAGAGGGTGATGCCCTGCGTCTCGGTCCATGACGAGAAGGCCTCGAAGAGGGCGTCGGGGTCGTCGGTCGGGGGCAGCTGATCGATAAGGGTCACGCCCCCATCTTGCCTGCCTTCCGCCCGGATGAGGGAACCGGACGACCGTATGAAGATCACGGACGATACGCTGCCCACTCAACTCGGCCGTGCCCGGGCGGCAATGGCAGCAGGACAACTTTGGGGGCGGGAAGAACAATGATGGGACCGGCACACTCACTGTCAGGGGCGGCGGCCTGGCTGGGGGTGGGCGCGGCGGCGGCCGCCGCCGGCCACGCGATGCCGTGGCCCGTCCTCGTCGTCGGTGCGCTGATCACCGCCGGAGCCGCGCTCGCCCCGGACCTCGACCACAAGTCCGCGACCATCTCGCGCGCCTTCGGGCCGGTCTCCCGGGGACTCTGCGAGATCGTCGACAAGCTCTCCCACGCCGTCTACAAGGCGACCCGGGGCTCCGGCGACCCCCGCAGGAACGGCGGCCACCGTACCCTGACGCACACCTGGCTGTGGGCGGTCCTGATCGGCGCCGGGGCCTCCGCCGCGGCGATCACCGGCGGCCGGTGGGCGGTCCTGGCGATCCTCTTCGTCCACCTGGTGCTCGCCGTCGAAGGGCTGCTGTGGCGGGCTGCCCGGATGTCCAGCGACGTCCTGGTGTGGCTGCTCGGTGCGACCAGTGCCTGGATACTGGCCGGCGTCCTGGACAAGCCGGGGAACGGCTCGGACTGGCTGTTCAGCGCCCCCGGCCAGGAGTATCTGTGGCTCGGGCTGCCGATCGTGCTCGGCGCGCTGGTCCATGACATCGGTGACGCGCTGACCGTCTCCGGCTGCCCGATCCTGTGGCCCATCCCGCTGGGCCGCAAGCGCTGGTACCCGATCGGGCCGCCGAAGGGCATGCGGTTCCGGGCCGGCAGCTGGGTGGAGCTGAAGGTGCTGATGCCGGCCTTCATGGTGCTCGGGGGAGTGGGCGGGGCGGCCGCGCTGAACTTCATCTGACCGCCGTGGTCCGACGGCTGTGGTCCGAGCGCCGGGTTCCGGGCGCCCGGATTCAGGCCGTCGGAGCGCTCAGGCCGACTCGCGGGGTACCAGGCGGTGGGCCAGGACGATCTCCCTGGACGTTCCCGGACCGTCCCCGTCGAGCCGGTCGACCAGCAGTTGCGCGGCCGAACGGCCGATCTCCCGGGCCGGGTTGAGGACCGTGGTGAGGGCGGGGGGAGACCAGTGAGGCCGCCTCGATGTCGTCGTACCCGGTGATCGCCACGTCGTGCGGCACCCGCAGCCCGGCGGCCCGCGCCGTGCCCAGCGCGCCGATCGCGATCAGGTCGTTGGCGCACACCACGGCGTCCGGCCGCTCCGCGGCGCTCAGCACGGTGGCGGCCCCGGCCCGCCCGCCCTCGCGGGTGAAGCCGGTCCAGGCGACCAGCTCACCGGGCACCGGCAGCCCGGCCGCCTCCAGGGCCTTGCGGTAGCCCGCGAAGTGTTCCTCGCCCGGCTCCACCCCCGGCGCACCGCCGATGAGATCGTGGCCCGGATCGTCCGGGCCTCGAAGCGCGGCTGAAGAGCCGCCATCCGATCCCCGCGGAGACAGCCCGTGTGCATGTGCAGATACCCCCGCAGGGGCCTGGACCTCAGACCTCTTCCGTTGCAGTGGAGGGTGCGCCTCACATGGCCTGACGGATCGCGCTCCGAAGGTCAAAGGCGGTGGTCAGAGTGATCCGGGGCCGGTCGATGAGACCGGCGTCGATCAGCTCGGCGAGCCGCCGGGGGAGGGAGGGCAATCGGTCACGTACCGGCACCGGCGGCTCGCGCAGGACGACGGCTACCGGGTCGGCGCCGGGCGGGAAGTCACGTGGGGCCGAGCCGGTGAGCATCCAGTACGGGCAGGCCATCACGGCCCACAGATCGGCCTCCGGACGAGCGTACTTGAAGTCGATCACCTGGCCGCGCGGCATGAAGGCCAGGCTTCCGCCCATCGCGCCGGTCAGGGTGTGCCCGGACAGTCCGGCGCTGTCGAAAGCCTTGGCCAGGCCGAAGTCCGCGATCTTGAGTGTCATCCGCTTCCGGTCGCCGGTGAGCAGCAGATTCTGCGGTTTGATGTCGCGATGCACCAGCCCGTGACGCACAGTGACGGTCCCGTCGGGGAGCCGTACGGGTACCTCCGCGGCGTGCGCGTAGTCAAGGCCGCGCAGCGTCTGCAGGGTGATCGCCGGCGCCTGTTCGACGCTCAGTCTGCCGCCGACCCGGACGACCCAGTCGGCGACACTGCCCCAACGGCAGAACTCGCAGGTGAAGTAGAACGTGCTGCCGTGCACGCCGCCACCGTGGAAGGCGACCACATTGCGGTGCCGTAGGGCCCGCGTGCAGGCGAACTCGCGCAGGAACCCGTCGCGGGCCGTACTGCTGACGGAACCATGGGCCAACAGCGTCTTCAAGGCGAGGAGTTCACCGGTCTCCTCTCGGCGGGCGAGGTGGACGACGCCCTGCCCGCCACGGCCGAGCTCCTGGAGCAGTTGGTAGCCGCGGATCGCGGTGAGGTCGGTTTCGCCGGCGTCCGCGGCGGCCAGCAGCGTGTGCAGGGCGTCGGCGGGGTCCTGGCGGGCATCGGGTGCGGTCGCGGGCTTCGCGTCGGTGACAGTGACCAGCAGGAGCGCGTTTCCGAGGCGGATTTCGTCTCCATCGGTCAGCTCCCGGGCGGCCGGGCCCCCCTTCAGCGGCCTCCCGTTGACGTACGTGCCGTTGCGGCTGCCGAGATCCTTCACCCGCAGGTGCGGCGGATTGACGTCGAACATGCAGTGGTGGCGGGAGACCTTCTTCTCGCTCCGGGTCAGCCGGATGCCGCATTCCTCGCCGCGCCCGACCAGGCAGGTAGTGCGGCGGGTGAAGGTGTGGACCTCGGCGGACGAACCGGCGCGGACGATCAACGACACCGAGGGGGGCACGCTGTCCGCGGCCTTCCCCACCGGGTGACGGCTGCGGCGTGAAGTCGAAGTCCCAGTTGAGCTCCCACCCCCGGACAGTGCCGTGGTAGTCGCCGCTCACCAGCCGGTGGTCGTCTTCACTGAGGGCCACGGTGTGCACCTTGCTCCGATGTCCCTCCAGAACGCGCAGCAGGCGGCCGGTGTCCAGATCCCAGACGCGGATCTGCCGTCCGCGGACACCGGTCACGGCGAACCGGCCCTCGCCGGTGAGGGCGAGCGCCGTGGTCTCGCCCGCGTCGGGGAGCGATCGCAGGACGTGACCCGTGGCGAGGTCGAACACGGTCAGCGTCGAGTAGTCGGCGGTCACTCCCCGCCGGCCGTCGGCGCTGGTCGCCAGAATGTGTTCGTTGTTGGTGCCCTCCACCGAGTAGAGCTGTCGGCCCGTCAGGGTGTCGAAGGCCCACAGGCCGTGGCCACCGTAGTCCAGCAGCGTTCGGCCATCAGGGCTGAAGCCCAGGCTGAGTCCGGGAGGCCGCTCGGTGCGATTCCGCAGCCGCTCGCCCGATCGCAGATCCCACAGGCAGATCTCGTCCTCAAGGCGGTACCAGGTCTCGGACACATTCTCGCGGGTATGGGCCCTCGACGCCGCGAACCGGCCGTCGACGCTGATGGCGACCGCGGCCACGGCAAGGCGATGGGACGTGACGGTGCCCCAATGCGCATTGACCGTGCGCTGCGCCCTGTCGATCGCCAGATCGCACCAGCGCAGTTCGCCGCTGCTCTCGCCGGTGAGCACCCGGTCCCCCGCCGGAGTCATCGCCATCGCCTCGACCTTGCCGGTGCTCGACAGGGGGTAGGCGCAGTCGCCGACGAGATCGAGCAAGGACACGCTCCGGCGGTAGTTGTCGTGGAGGATGGCCGCCTGGTCGTTGCCGGTCAGAAGGAGGGTGCTCGCCGTCCCCATGTCCCAGGTGAATTCGGCGAATCGTCGGCCGTCGGCCGCATTCCAGACGTCGATCGGTCCCCCGAGCCGGACGGTGGCGAAGTAGTTGCCGTTCCGGCTGAGCGCGCGAGTGTGAGCGGATCGGGGAAGTGCCCGGCCCCGTCGAGGTCGAAACCCGACCACGCGCCGTGCAGCCCCACCCGGCGCCCGTGCCGGCCCACCTGTCTCCACGCGTCCCGCAGTTCGGGGTGTCGCTCGAAGCCCGGAACCGCCTCCGCGGCCCGCAGACAGTCCGCGGTCTGCGCGAACCGCCCCTGGCGTGCGAGCCGGAGCGCCTGTTCCATCCGGGCCCGGAACCGCTCGCCGTGGTCGGTCAGTTCCCCTGCGGCCTTGGGGCGGGCATACGCCCAGGGGGCCCGGTAGCCGACCGACGGCATCGGCTGCACGCGGATCGCCTCGTGCAGACCCAGAACGGCGGTGCGGCCGTCGGCACTGAGGGCGGCGGATCGGGCGAATGCCGTGTCGTCCGCGCGGTCCGGATCCTCGGATTCGAGCGTGCGCAGGCAGCGGCCGGTCAGCGGTTCCCACACGCGGACCGGCACGCCGCTGATTCCCACGACCGCGAGGGAGCCGCTCGGGGCGAGCGCACTGATGTGCACATGCCGGAGGCGGTGCCGTACCTCGGCGACGACACGGCTCGTCCGGGAGTCCCACAGGACCATCGGTCCTTCGGCCCAGATCTGCAGCGCGTGCCGCGCGTCGGCCGGGAGCGCGCTGCCGTAGTGGACCACCCCCCAGGCCCCGTGCCCCCGCTCGTCCGACGGCGTGGTCAGAACCGCATGACACCGTCCGGTGGCGACGTCCCAGGCGCGGACCGTCTGATCTCGCGGCGTGTCGGACGAGGCGGACAGTGCGACGGAGCCGTCGACGCTCAGGCTCAGAGCGTCCACGGGCCCTCCATGGGCCCGCACCCGCCGCAGGATCTCCCCGGTGCGGAGGCTCCAGAACTGCAAGGTGCCGTCAGCGTGACCGGTGGTGCCGACCGTACCGTCACCGCTGAGCGCGACAGCGGTGACGGACGCGGCTTCGACCCCGTCCGGCAGCGGCACCCGCTCGCCGCGGGTGAGGTCCCACATCTCCAACGGCGCCTGGCCGCGGACCACCAGGCCGGTCAGGCCCTCGGCGTCGACGGCGGTTGCGACGACATCGGCACCGTCGGGGGTCAGCTCGTGCAGGCAGCGGCCACTGTCCGCCGCCCACACGCGTACGCCTCCGTTGTAGTCGCCGGCCAGCACCCGGCGCCCGTCGGCGGTCACGGAGGCTTTCTCAGCCGTGCCAGGACCGCCACAGCGCCGCATAGGCGCCGTCCGCCGCCACCAGCTCGTCATGGCTTCCCAGCTCACTGATCCGGCCGCTTTCCACCACCGCGATCACATCCGCGTCGTGTGCGGTGTGCAGCCGGTGGGCGATCGCCACGACCGTGCGACCGTCCAGCACCCGGGCCAGTGAACGCTCCAGGTGCCGCGCGGCCCGCGGGTCCAGCAACGACGTCGCCTCGTCCAGCACCAGCGTGTGCGGATCGGCCAGGACCAGCCGGGCCAGTGCGATCTGCTGGGCCTGAGCCGGCGTCAGCGCCAGGCCGCCGGAACCGACCTCGGAGTCCAGCCCCTCCTCCAGGGACCTCGCCCAGCCGTCCGCGTCGACCGCCGCGAGCGACGCCCACAGCTCGGTGTCCCCGGCGTCGGTACGGGCCAGCAGGAGGTTGTCGCGCAGCGAACCGACGAACACATGGTGCTCCTGGTTGACCAGCGCCACATGCGTACGTACGCGCTCCGCCTTCATCCGTGACAACTCCGCGCCACCGAGCGTGACTTCACCCGTACGCGGGGCGTAGATCCCGGCCAGCAGCCGGCCCAGCGTGGACTTGCCGGCACCGGACGGGCCGACCAGCGCGAGGCGCGTACCCGGTGTGACGTCCAATGACACCTTGTGCAGGACGTCGAGCCCGGCGCGGTAGCCGAAGTGCACCTCGTCCGCCCGGACATCACGGCCGTCCGGGACGACCTCCGCATCGCCCGCGTCCGGCTCGATGTCCCGTACGCCGACCAGCCGGGCCAGCGACACCTGCGCGACCTGCAACTCGTCGTACCAGCGCAGGATCAGGCCGATCGGGTCGACCATCATCTGCGCCAGCAGCGCACCCGTCGTCAGCTGCCCCACGGTCAGCCAGCCCTCGATGACGAACCAGCCGCCGAGCATCAGCACCGCGCCGAGAATCGTCACGTAGGTGACATTGATGACAGGGAAGAGCACGGAACGCAGGAAGAGCGTGTACCGCTCCCAAGCCGTCCACTCCTTGATCCGCCGGTCCGACAGCGCCACCCGGCGCGCACCCAGACGGTGGGCCTCCACGGTCCGTCCGGCATCCACGGTCTCCGCGAGCATCGCCGCGACCGCCGCATATCCGGCGGCCTCCGAACGGTACGCGGACGGCGCCCGCCTGAAGTACCAGCGGCAGCCGAGGACCAGGACGGGCAGGGCGACCAGAACCGAGAGCGCCAGCGGCGGAGCCGTCACGGCGAGTGCGGTCAGGAGCAGCCCCGCCCACACCACACCGATCGCCAGCTGCGGCACGGCCTCGCGCATCGCATTGGCCAACCGGTCGATGTCCGTGGTGATCCTGGAGAGCAGATCACCGGTCCCGGCCCGCTCCAGCACGCCCGGCGGCAGCCCGACCGACCGTACGAGGAAGTCCTCGCGCAGATCGGCCAGCATCTCCTCACCGAGCATCGCGCTGCGCAGGCGCATCATCCGCGTGAACACGGTCTGCACGATCAGCGCGAGCGCGAACACCCCGGCGGTGCGCTCCAGATGCAGGTCGGTGACGCCGTCGGAGAGGTCCTCGACCAGCCCGCCCAGCAGATAGGGGCCGACGATCGAGGCGATCACCGCGATGGCGTTGAACGAGATGAGCACGGTGAACGGCCTGCGGTGGCGCCGCAGCAACTCCCGTACATAGCTCCGTACGGTGGTGGGGGTGCCGACCGGCAGGGTCGTCACCGACTCCGGTGCGGCCGGGTCGTACGCCGGTTCTGCGACGCCGATCATGCCCGTTCCTCGACTTCCTCGATCGTCCTGCTCCGCTTGGTCGCGTCCTGAGAGGTCAGGACCGCGATTTCGTCGTCCGTCTCGCGCGTCACGACTGCCCGGTAGCGGGGGTCCGTGTGCAGGAGTTCACGGTGTGCGCCGACTGCGACGACCGTGCCCCGGTGCACCAGCACCACCCGGTCCGCGAGGTCGAGCAGCAGCGGTGACGAGGCGAACGCCACGGTCGTGCGGCCCTGGCGCAGTGCCTTGATTCCGGCGGCGACCCGTGCCTCCGTGTGCGAGTCGACGGCGGAGGTCGGCTCGTCGAGAACCAGCGCCTCCGGGTCGGTCACCAACGAGCGGGCCAGAGCGAGCCGCTGGCGCTGGCCGCCCGAGAGCGACCGGCCGCGTTCGGTGATGCGTGTCGTCATCGGGTCGCCGTCCGTGTCGACGGACGCCTGCGCCAATGAGTCCAGCACATCGCCGCACTGGGCGGCGGACAGCGCGTCCTCGGCGCTCACCCGGCCGGACGACGGAACGTCGAGCAGCTCGCGCAGCGTGCCGGAGAGCAGTACCGGGTCCTTGTCCTGGACCAGTACGGCGGTCCGCGCCGAGTCCAGCGGGAGTTCGTCCAGTGGTACGCCACCGAGCAGGACGGACGGGGTCTTCTGCCCGGTCGTGGAGCCGCGCGTTCCGTTCTCCGTCGAATCCTCCGCCCCGTTCCCGACCTCGTCCGAGTCCGCGTTCGCATGCGCGTGTCCGCCGAGACGCTCGGCCAGCCGGCCCGCCTCGTCCGGATCGCCGCAGACCACCGCGGTGAACAGGCCGGCCGGGGCCATCAGCCCGGTGACCGGGTCGTACAGGTCGCCGGTCGGTGCTGCGTCGACGGTCGACGGCCGGTCCGTGCGGTGCAGTGACAGCACCCGGACCGCGCGCTGGGCGGAGGGCCGCGAGAAGGAGTACGCCATCGCGATCTCCTCGAAGTGCCGCAGTGGGAACAGCAGCAGTGACGCCGCGCTGTACACCGTGACCAGCTGACCGACCTCGATCCGGCCGTCGCGGGCCAGCGTCGCTCCGTACACGACCAGCGAGATGAGCAGCACGCCCGGCAGCAGCACCTGGATCGCCGAGATCAGCGACCACATCCGCGCGCTGCGCACCGCGGCCTTGCGGACCTCCTGCGAGGCGCGCCGGTAGCGGCCCAGGAACAGCTCCTCGCCGCCGATTCCGCGCAGTACCCGCAGCCCGGCAACGGTGTCCGAGGCCAGTTCGGTGGCCTTGCCCGCCTTTTCGCGCTGGAGGTCGGCGCGCCGGGTGGCCCGGGGGAGCAGCGGCAGCACAGCCAGTGCCAGCAGTGGCAGGGCGAGTGCCACCAGGACGCCCAGCGACGGCAGATAGAGGATGAGCCCCACGCAGATCAGTACGAGGGCGGCGGCGGCCGCCGCGAAGCGGGAGAGCGCCTCGACGAACCAGCCGATCTTCTCGACGTCGCCGGTGGACACCGCGACGACCTCGCCCGCGGCGACCCGGCGGGTCAGCGCCGCGCCGAGCTCCGCGGTCTTACGGGCCAGCAGTTGCTGAACGCGCGCGGCGGCAGTGATCCAGTTGGTGACGGCGGTCCGGTGGAGCATGGTGTCGCCCAGCGCGATCAGCACACCCAGGACGGCGATCAGGCCGCCCGCCCACGCGAGCCGGCTGCCGGAACGGTCGACGACCGCCTGCACGGCGAAGCCGACGGCAGGCGGCAGCCCGGCAAGGGAGCACTGGTGCAAAAGGCCCCAGGACATGGACTTGAGCTGGCCGCGCAGCTGATTGCGGCCGAGCCAGAACAGGAAGCGTGGGCCTGACCGGACATCGGGATCGCCTGGATCCGGGTACGGAAGATCGCGAATCTGCATGACGTCCCATGGTTCGGTGTGTGTCGGTTTGCTCGGTGAATGACTCAAACCGTGCAAGGTTCGCCCCGGGACGTCCGTCGGAGCAATTGGTTTTCTCCAGGAACGGCACATATCGCGCCATGGTCACGATGCGGGCCGGGGAGGTGCTGCGGGGGAGGTGCCGCGGGGCCGGCTCGACCGGAGCAGGCCCCGCAGCCCGTCGTACCGGCCCGTCAGGCCTTCTCCGGATTCTCCGAGTCCATGCCGGAGCGTGCCTTCTTCCACTCGCCGCGGGTGAAGTCCGGAATCTGCTGCGGCGCGCCCTTCGCCTTGATGGACAGATGGCTGAGCGGAACGGGTGACGTCCAGGTCGCCGCGTCGTACACATCGAAGTCGGGGACGAGGCCGAGCCGCATGCACTGCATCAGCCGGAACACCAGCATGTAGTCCATACCGCCGTGACCGCCGGGCGGGTTGGCGTGTTCCTTCCACAGCCAGTGGTCCCACTGGGTGTACTTGGCGAAGTCACCCCAGTTGTCGTCCGTGTGGTCGGGCTCGATGTAGATACGGGCCGGGTAGTCCTCGAAGACACCCTTCGTACCGCCGAGACTGTTGATCCGCGAGTACGGATGCGGAGTGGACACATCGTGCTCCAGCCGGATGACCCGTCCCTTGGCGGTCTGGACGAGACTGATCGTCCGGTCGCTCTCGATATAGGTCTCCTTCCAGCTCGGATCACCGGCCGGCATGTTCTTCTCGCGGTACTCGGCGAGCCCCAGGGACGGGGATCCGACACTGGTGATGCTCACCGCACGGTCGCCGCGGTTGATGTCCATGTAGTTGGCGACCGGACCGAACCCGTGGTTGGGGTAGAGATCGCCCCGCAACCTGGTGTGCCACAGCCTGCGCCAGGGACCTTCGTAGTACCCCGGGTCGAACATCAGGCCGCGCAGATCGTGGTTGTACGCGCCCGCGCCGTGCAGCAGATCACCGAAGAGACCGGCATGCGCCATGCGCAGCACCCGCATCTCGTTCTGCCCGTAACAGCAGTTCTCCAGCTGCATGCAGTGGCGTCTGGTGCGCTCGGAGAGGTCGACCAACTCCCAGAGCTGGTCGAGCTGGAGAGCGATCGGACACTCCACGCCGACATGCTTGCCGTTCAGCATGGCGGTCTTCGCCATCTCGAAGTGGAAGTCCCAGGGCGTCGCCACATAGACGAAGTCGATGTCCCCGCGCTTGCAGAGATTCTCGTAGTCGTCCTCGCCGTTGGTGTAGACGGCGGGCGCCGGCTGACCGGCGGCGGTCACCTTCGCCGCCGCCCGTTCGGCCTTGGCCTTGACCGGGTCGCACACGGCGACGACCTGTACGCCGGTGACGGCGAGGAAGAGATCGATCATGCTGCCACCGCGGTTGCCGAGGCCGACGATGCCGACCCGGACGGTGGAGCGCCGGTCGAACGGCACCCCTGCCATGGTGCGCCCCTGGCGCTTCGGAGCGGCCGCCTGTCCCGTGGGAGTGGCCTCCGGGCTCCGGGAGGGGGTGGCAGCGGCCGCGGTGCCGCTGTTGAGAGCGCCGAGTCCGAGCCCGGCACCGGCCACTGAGGCGGTCGTCCACAGGACCGAGCGACGGCTCATCGAGCCTTCGTCGCCGTCCTGCGTACCGTCGTCCTGCTGTGCTGCGTCGTTCATCGATCCTCCAGAAGGGGGGTCTGACGTGCGCGGCTGGTGAATGAACCTAGGTAAGGACCCTGGTAGTTGGGACTGCTGATGCGCAAGGGGAGTGATTGGACTCCTGCTTCGAAACCATGGACTTTTGTGCCCACGCAAAAGCCGGGCGGGCTCGGAGACTGAGCCCGCCCGGCTGTCAGAGGGCATCGTCGGGCCCGTCCGGCGGCCGAGGACGAATCGGCCGCCGGACGGGCCCGGTGATCACCGCACCACAGCGCCCGGCCGCGTGGCCCGCTCCAGCTCCATCAGCACCGAGTAGTACGACTGCCCCGTGGCCCGGTCCATACCGATCTCGCACATCCGGTTGGCCGAGAGATACGCGTCGTACTCCCGCGCATTCACCTCGGCGGCCTCCTTCGCCGTCGCGGAGGCCGTCAACTCCTTGTGCAGCATGCCGCGGTCGCCCGCGAAGGCGCAGCACCCGGCGTCGTCCGGGATCACGACCTCCTCCGCGCAGGCCTCCGCGACCGTGCGCAGCTGCTCCACGTCGTCCAGATGCTGCATGGAACACGTCGGATGGAGGACCGCCGAGTCGATTTTGCGGAGGACCGTCAGCTCAGGAAGCAGTTCGTCGGCCGCCCAGACCAGGGAGTCGACAATGGTCAGCTCCCGGTGCAACTCCCGGTTGTCGTCGGTGAGATAGGGCACCACCTCATGGGCGATGCCCAGCGTGCACGACGAGGCGTCGACGACCAGCGGCAGCTTTCCGCCTGCCGTCCAGCCCCAGGCCGCTTCCACAATGCGGTTGGCCATCACGGCATTGCCCGCGTCGTACCCCTTGGAGTGCCAGATCGTCGCGCAGCAGGTCCCCGCCACATCGTCCGGGATCCACACCGGCTTTCCGGCGCGGGCGGAGACGGCGACGACGGCCTGCGGAAGCGACGGGCCGCGATGGCCTTCGGGACCGCCGAAGATACGGTTCACACACGCCGGGTAATAGACGGCGCTCGCCCCGACACGGGAGGTACGGGGCAGCTTCCGGGCGGCGGCGCCGGGGATCTCGGGCAGCCACTCGGGCACCAGATCGGGGCGCACGGCCTTGCGGGCGAGCCCGGTGAGAGTCTCCAGCGGCCCGTCACCGATCCGGTCGCCGATCCGGTCGGCCGCGGCGACCGCGAGCCGTGCCGCCACCTCCACCGCCTTGAAGTTCTTCGCGGTGAGCGCCGCGATCCGCTCCTCGCGTGGCGAGTGCCGCTGGTGGCGGAAGTCCTTCATCATGGCGCCGGTGTCGATGCCGACCGGGCAGGCGAGCTTGCAGGTCGAGTCGCCCGCGCAGGTGTCGACGGCGTCATAGCCGTACGCGTCGAGCAGCTGCGCCTCCACCGGTGAACTGTCCGGCTGCCGCATCATCTCCCGGCGCAGCACGATCCGCTGGCGCGGGGTGGTGGTCAAGTCCTCGCTGGGACACGTCGGTTCGCAGAAGCCGCACTCGATGCACGGGTCGGCGATCGGCTCGACCCTGGGGATGGTCTTCAGCCCGCGCAGATGGGCCTTCGGGTCGCGGTCGAGGACGATCCGGGGCGCCAGCACTCCGTCGGGGTCGATGATCTGCTTCGTGCGCCACATCAGCCCGGTCGCCTTCGGGCCCCACTCCAGCTCCAGGAAGGGGGCGATATTACGGCCGGTGGCGTGCTCCGCCTTCAAGGAGCCGTCGAAGCGCTCCACCGTCAGCCGGCAGAAGTCGTCCATGAACGCGGCGTAGCGGTCGACATCGGACGGCTTCGCCGCGTCGAAGGCGAGCAGGAAGTGCAGATTGCCGTGCGCCGCATGGCCGGCGACGGCGGCGTCGAAGCCGTGCTCCGCCTGAAGTCCGAGCAGGGCCTCACAGGCATCGGCCAGCCGGGAGGGCGGCACCGCGAAGTCCTCCGTGATCAGCGTCGTACCCGAGGGCCGGGAGCCGCCGACCGCGGTGACGAACGCCTTGCGGGCCTTCCAGTAGCCGGAGATGACCTTGGCTTCGCGCGTGAACTCATTGGTCACCGAGGCAACGGGGGCGACGAGGCCGAGCCCCGCGACGACGGTGGCCGCCGCCCGCTCGTACGCCTCCTGGCCCGCCTCGTCCGGAGCCCGGAACTCCACCAGCAGTGCCGTGGTCTCCTTGGGCAGCTCGGCCCAGTCCGCGGGCACGCCCTGGACGCTCACCGACGCACGCAGCGTGTTGCCGTCCATCAACTCGACGGCGATCGCCCCCGCCTCGTTGAAGCGGGGCACGGCGGCCGCCGCCGCGGTCAGGGAGGGGAAGAACAGCAGGGCGGTGGAGATGCGACGGTCCAGCGGCAGTGTGTCGAACACGACCTCGGAGATGAAGCCGAAGGTGCCCTCGGAGCCGACCATCAGACCGCGCAGGATCTGTACGGGCGTCGAGCCGTCGAGGAAGGCGTCGAGCCGGTAGCCGTTGGTGTTCTTGATCTCGTACTTGGCACGGATCCGGGCGGTGAGCTCGGCATCCGCCTCGATCTCCGCCTTGAGGGCCAGCAGCCCCTCGCACAGCCGCGGCTCGGCATGGGCCAGGTCCTCGTCCGCTGCCGGATCCGCAGTGTCGACGACCGTGCCGCTCGGCAGTACGAAGGTGAGGGAGGAGACGGTGCGGTACGAATTGCGGGTCGTTCCCGCGGTCATTCCGGAGGCGTTGTTGGCGACGACTCCGCCGATCGTGCAGGCGATGGCGCTGGCCGGATCGGGCCCCAGCAGCCGGCCGTGCCGGGCGAGGGTGGCGTTGGCCCGCAGGACCGTCGTACCCGGCCGGATTCGGGCCTGCGCGCCGTCGTCCAGGATCTCGATGCCCGCCCAGTGCCGGCGCACGTCGACAAGGATGTCCTCACCCTGGGCCTGGCCGTTCAGACTGGTGCCGGCCGCCCGGAAGACGACCTCGCGGCCCTTTCCGTGCGCGTACGACAGGATCGCCGAGATGTCGTCGATGTCCTCCGGGACCACGACGACCTGGGGGACGAACCGGTAGGGACTGGCATCGGAGGCGTACTTCACCAGGTCGGAGACCTTCCACAGCACCTTCCCCGGCCCCAGCAGGCCGATCAGCTCGCCGCGCAGCGGTTCGGGTGTGCCCGGAGCCTGCCGGTCGGGGACCCGGTCCAGGGACGGTGCACGCACCGCACCAGGGCGGAGTGCTTCCGGCTTCGGCTCCAGCAGTGGCATGTCGAGACTCCTCGGCGGTTCGGTTCGGTACTCGGTACGGCGACTGGCTCACACGCTGCACCCATCCGGTGTACGTGTGTCCGACAGGTTCAGCAGCGGCGCTCCGGCATTCCGTTGACCAGGGCGGACAACAGCCCGCCCAGCACCTCGCGCTGATCGGCGGTCAACGGGGCCAGGATCTCCTCTGCGGCGGCCCGGCGCGCGTCGCGCAGCGACCGGAGGGTGGCGAGGCCCTCCTCGGTGATTTCGATCCGGACCACCCGGCGGCTGTCCGGATCGGGGGCGCGACGCACCCGGCCGCTCGCCTCCAGGCCGTCGACCAGACTGGTCACGGCACGCGGTACGACATCCAGGCGCTGCGCGAGGTCCGCCATCCGGGGCGGCCCGTCGTAATGCGCGACGATGCGGAGCAGCCGGAACTGTGCGGGAGTTATGCCGATCGGCTCCAGCTGGCGGCTCTGAATCCGCTGGAGCCTGCGGGTCACCCGCAGCAACTGCTCGGCGAGCACGCCATCGGCGTCGGAGGAGTCCATGAGAGGAACAATATCAGGACCTTGTGCATTGTGAACATAGGTAACAATGATCTATGCTCTCAAAAGCCCGAGTTCTCGGCTGGAGTCCCCAGCCCGAGCCCTCGCTGTCGCGCGCCTGACGAAGGAGCCCATGAAACCCGACGAAATCACCTGGACACCCCCGCCCCGGGACGGGAGCCGCCGCCCGCCCGCAGAGCTGCGCCGCATCCTGCGCCTCTTCCGTCCCTACCGAGGCCGGCTCGCCCTGGTCGGGCTGCTCGTCGGCGCCTCGTCGCTGGTGTCGGTCGCCTCGCCGTTCCTGCTGCGCGAAATCCTGGACACCGCCATCCCGCAGGGGCGTACGGGACTGCTGTCGCTGCTCGCCCTCGGCATGGTCCTCACCGCCGTGATGAACAGCGTCTTCGGTGTGCTGCAGACCCTGATCTCCACCACGGTCGGCCAGCGTGTCATGCACGACCTGCGCACCGCGGTCTACGCGCAGCTGCAGCGGATGCCGCTCGCGTTCTTCACCAGGACCCGCACCGGCGAGGTGCAGTCCCGCATCGCCAACGACATTGGCGGCATGCAGGCGACCGTCACCTCCACCGCGACGTCACTGGTCTCCAATCTCACCGCGGTCGTCGCCACGGTCGTCGCCATGCTCGCGCTCGACTGGCGGCTCACCCTCGTCTCGCTCCTCCTGCTTCCGGTCTTCGTCTGGATCAGCCGCAGGGTCGGCCGTGAGCGCAAGAAGATCACCACCCAGCGCCAGAAGCAGATGGCCGCCATGGCGGCCACGGTCACCGAGTCGCTCTCCGTCAGCGGCATCCTGCTCGGCCGGACGATGGGCCGGGCGGACTCCCTCACCAAGGGCTTCGCCGAGGAGTCCGAGAAGCTGGTCGACCTCGAAGTGCGCTCCAGCATGGCCGGGCGGTGGCGGATGTCGACGATCGGCATCGTCATGGCGGCCATGCCCGCCGTCATCTACTGGGCGGCGGGCATGGCCCTGCAGTCCGGCGGCCCTGCCGTCTCCATCGGCACGCTCGTCGCCTTCGTCTCGCTTCAGCAGGGGCTCTTCCGGCCCGCCGTGAGTCTGCTCTCCACCGGCGTGCAGATGCAGACGTCCCTCGCGCTCTTCCAGCGGATCTTCGAGTACCTCGATCTCGAGGTGGACATCACCGAGCCCGAGAACCCTGTCCGGCTGGAGAAGATCCGAGGCGAGATCCGCTTCGAGGACGTCGACTTCAGTTACGACGAGAAGAACGGCCCGACCCTCAGCGGCGTCGATGTGACCGTGCCGGCCGGTGGCAGCCTGGCGGTCGTCGGACCGACCGGGTCCGGCAAGTCCACGCTCAGCTATCTGGTGCCCAGGCTCTACGACGTCACCGGCGGCCGGGTCACGCTCGACGGCGTCGACGTACGCGATCTGGACTTCGACACCCTGGCGCGGGCCGTGGGTGTGGTCTCTCAGGAGACGTATCTCTTCCATGCCTCGGTCGCCGACAACCTGCGCTTCGCCAAGCCGGATGCGACCGACGCCGAAATCGAGGCAGCCGCCCGTGCGGCGCAGATCCACGACCACATCGCCTCACTGCCCGACGGCTACGACACCCTGGTCGGTGAACGCGGCTACCGTTTCTCGGGCGGCGAGAAACAACGCCTTGCCATCGCCCGTACGATCCTGCGCGACCCGCCCGTCCTGGTGCTCGACGAGGCGACGAGCGCCCTCGACACCCGTACGGAATTCGCCGTGCAGGAAGCGATCGACGCACTCTCCGCGGGACGGACCACCATCACCATCGCCCACCGGCTCTCCACCGTCCGCGACGCCGACCAGATCGTCGTCCTGGACGGCGGCCGAACCGCCGAGCGCGGCAGCCATGACGAACTCCTCCAACAGGGCGGCCGCTACGCCGCCCTGGTCCGGCGGGACACCGAACTGGCCCCCGCGCCAAGCTGATCGGCGGGGTCGGGCGTGCCCCGCCGAGGGCGTACACACGGCGACGCCGCCGCTCCCGTGGGACGGGGAGTGACGGCGCCGGGCGGAGCAATGGTCAGACGAGCCAACCCACGAAGTGGACGATGCCGGCGAGCAGGTTGGTGATGAGGTTCATCCGGTTTTTCTCCTTGTACATGGTGCATATGTGGGACTGCGCAGTCGCGGTCTGCAGCCCGTCGCTTGCGCCCTGTAATCATCATCTGTCGCAGGGGAGTTGAGCAACGAACAGTGAAACGATCACACGTTCCAGCGAACACCCGATCCCCTGTTCGTGTGTTCTGTTCATGGAGTGTGGGCCCGTGTCGTCCAGTTGGGGGTTCCGGACGGCGGGATAGCGTGCCCGCATGGTGAACGAGTCCCCGGACACCCCGCCCCGTCGCACTCTCCGCCCGACCCGGCGCGGTCGTCTGGTGCTGTTCATCGGCATCCTCCTTGTCCTCGTCGTGGCAGCGGCTGTCCTCGTACCACTGCTGACACGGGGGCCGAAGGTCGAGCGGGCTCGCCCGCTCGTCATCCCCGAGGGATGGCGGGCGTCCCAGGTGTACGCCGCGGTCGACAAGACCCTGGCCGTGGCATCCGGCACCACCGAGAAGGCCGCCGGTACGGCAGATCTACCGCTTCCGGCCGAGGCGAAGGGCAATCCCGAGGGTTACCTCTTCCCGGCGACGTACCCCGTCACCTCCGACTCCACCCCGCAGAGCCTGCTCAGGTACATGGTCGACACGGCGGTCGAACGCTTCGGCGCGGACCACATCACCGCAGGCGCGCGGCGCAACGGTGTCTCGGTGTACCAGACGGTGACGATCGCAAGCATCGTGCAGGCCGAGGCGGACACCGAGGGCGACATGGGCAAGGTCGCCAGGGTCATCTACAACAGGGTCGACCGGGGCATGCCGCTCCAGATGGACTCCACACTCAATTACGCGCTCAACCGCAGCACCCTGGACACCACCACCGGCGACACGAAGATCGACAGTCCGTACAACAGCTATGAGCGCAAGGGACTGCCGCCCACACCGATCGGCAACCCGGGCGAGCAGGCGATGATGGCGGCGATCACCCCCACCCCCGGACCGTGGCTGTACTTCGTCACGGTCGCGCCGGGGGACACCCGCTTCACCGGCAGCTATGCGGAACAACAGAGAAACGTGGAGGAGTTCAACCGCAACCGCCGCAGCGCGTCCGGCGGCTGAGCAACTGCGCCGTCACACCACGGCCGGCATGAGCTCCTCGTCCGTCCTTGTTTCCGTCTCCGCTTCGGTCCCCGCCACGGCCTTGTCCAGCAGTCGTGCGATCGCACGCACCGCGGCCCGCCCCGCCCGGTTGGCGCCGATCGTGCTGGCGGACGGGCCGTACCCGACGAGATGGATGCGCTCATCCCGTACCGCCTGTGTGCCCTCGACCTGGATGCCGCCGCCCGGCTCGCGCAGTTTCAGCGGCGCGAGATGATCGATGGCGGCCCGGAACCCGGTCGCCCAAAGGATGACATCGGCCTCGACGGTCCGGCCGTCGTCCCACGCGACCCCGGTCGGCGTGATCCGGTCGAACATCGGCAACCGGTCGAGCACCCCCTCCTCGCGGGCGCGCCGGATCGCGTCGGTGAGCGGCAGCCCGGTCACGCTCACCACACTCTGCGGCGGCAGCCCGCGCCGCACCCGCTCCTCCACCATCGCCACGGCGGCCCGCCCCTGGTCCGCACCGAACGGCCCCTCCCGGAAGACCGGCGGCCGACGCGTCACCCAGTACGTCCCGGCCGCCACCTCGGCGATCTCCATCAGATGCTGCGTACCGGAGGCGCCGCCGCCCACCACGACCACGCGCTGCCCGGCGAACTCGGCGGGCCCCGGGTAGTTCACGGTGTGCAGCTGCCGCCCCCGGAAGGTCTCCTGTCCCGGGTAGCGCGGCCAGAACGGCCGGTCCCAGGTGCCGGTGGCGTTGATCAGGGCGCGGGTGGCGTACGTACCCTCGGACGTCTCGACGAGCAGCCGCCCGCCGTCGCCCTCGCGCACGGCGCTCACCTCGACCGGCCGGTGAACCCGCAGGTCGAAGGCGCGCTCGTAGGTGTCGAAGTACTCACCGATCACTTCGGATGAGGGCCGGCTGTCGTCGGCTCCGGTGAGTTCCATGCCGGGCAGCGCGTGCATGCCGTGGACCTTGCCGTATGTCAGCGAGGGCCAGCGGAACTGCCAGGCGCCGCCGGGGTGCGGGGAGTGGTCGAGCACGACAAAATCACGGTCGGGCTCCATTCCTGCGCGTCGCAGATGGTAGGCGCCGGACAGTCCTGCCTGTCCGGCGCCCACCACGACGACATCGACCGTGTGCGTTGCGGCCACCCCAAAGTTGTTCACGCTTCCACCAACTTCTTCGGGGGTGAGGATCTTCCCGCGATCTGCAGCGGTTCCCTCACACCGGCCGACGCACCGGCACGGCGACACACCGGCTCACCGGCCCGGCCTTCCGGCTCACCGCACCGCCCGGCTCGGCGTCCACCGGCGATCAGCAGCGGAGCCCCGCCCGGCGCGGAGGCCGGGCGGCCGTTCGCCGCGGGTACACCGAGCAACGGCGACGCCGGTACGGTCGACAGCAGACCACGCGCCGCCGGCAGGGCGTCACGCCCTCGCCGAACCGGTACGCCTCCTCCAGATGCGGGTAACTGGACAGCACGAAGTGCTCCACACCCAGTGCGTGGTACTCCTCGACCCGGTCGGCGACCTCCGAATGGGCGAATTCCAACCTGAAGTCGCTGGTCGCGGGCATGGTGTCAGCGGCGGGTGGGGTGCTCGGGCCGGTCGGCGGCGTGATCGGTTCGAGGTGATCGTTCGCCAGGCCGCCCGTGGGCTCCCGGAACCGGCGACACACCGGGTAGCCGTTCCCTTACGCTCCGAACGGGGTGGCTGGACACCGCTCCGGGAGGCGAACCTCATCACCTTGTGGCGACCCCAACGAGGCTGCCCACAACCAGGAGGATGAAGGGGATGGCGCCGAAGCCCCACCCCAGCATTCCGGTAAGGACCAGCGCATCGGGGAGCTTTAGAGGCTGCTTTGGGCGTTCGGACCCGGCCATGTCATCCTGCCGACCTTCCGCGCTTTGGGTGACAACTGGCGCATGACCACGCGCGAAGAGTCCGCCGGCGCAAGCCAGCACGACGAAGGGCAGTAGTACGAAGGTCAGCCAGGCTAGGTATGCCCCTGCCGAGCCTCCACCCCGGCCGCTGGTCAAGTTGCCGGAACCGGACGGTGCCACAAGCCAAGCCAACACCGCGACCAGCGCACCATAGGCCATCAAGATTCCTCGCGGTGTGGGGCCAGCATCATCCCGCCCGCCCCGGGAGTGGTCGTGACCCGCTCCAACTCCTCGGCCATGGCGGGGTCGTCTGCCTGACCGGCCCGCTGGGCGTCGGCGAACTGCCCGAACACCACTTCCGCGGCCTCCAGCCGCGCGAGCTCCGCGTCGAGCTCGGTAAGTTCCCCGCGCAGCCGCTCGGCACGGTCGGCCGGCACCAGCCGCCGCTGCATCACCCACGTCAACACGTTCACCACCAGCACGCCTCCCACCCGAACCCTCCTCGGAGGGCAGGAGGCCTCGGCGGTCGGCGCCGGAATTCGGGCGAACCGACCGCTCGGCAGACGATCTGAACGGAACATGGCGCTGAACGTAGCGATCCATGGCTGAAACGGTCACCGGTGTCTCGGCACGTGGACGCGTGAGCTCGCCGCATGGGCGAGAGGATGGACGCATGCCCCACGCCTTCAGCACCAGCGTCCTGCACATCACCACCGGATCGACGGAGACTGTCACCGACCTGACGCACGACTGCGAACAGTTCCTCACCCGGACCGCAGTGGCCAGGGACGGCCTGCTCAACATCTTCGTGCCGCACGCAACCGCCGGCATCGCCATCCTCGAAACCGGATCGGGCAGCGACGACGACCTCCTGGCCACCCTCCACACCCTGCTTCCCGCCGACGACCGCTGGCAACACCGCCACGGCAGCCCCGGCCACGGCCGCGACCACGTGCTCCCCGCCTTCGTCCCGCCGCACGCAACGCTGCCGGTGATCGGGGGGCGGCTGGAACTGGGGACGTGGCAGTCGGTGTGTCTGGTCGACACGAACATCAGCAATACGGACCGCCAGGTGCGGTTGAGCTTCCTCGGCTAGTCAGTTGCTTCGGTGGGACTGTAGAGGGGAAGTCCGGCCGCACCAAATGAGTAGCGCGCGTAGCTGCCACATGGTGTGTGAAGGCGGCTGGCAGGTTCTTCGTGTGCTGGTGGTACACGATCCGCACCTGAGTTGACCAGCGAAAGACGGTCTGTGGTCGGGACTTGGCCCGGGAATGGCCCGGATCTCGGGGCAGCTTAGGGTTCGGTGTCGGCTGCAACCCCGCCCGGGCGGGGTCCGCACGGCCTGCTTGCGGAAGCCGCAGCCAGTATCCGCCCGCTCGACGCCAAGGCGCTCTGCGAGGGGTGCTGGAAGCGCACGATGAAACCCGTCAAGGTGTTCGGCGCGCTGCCGCATCCTCGACCGGCGTGGACGCAGCATCGGGCTCGTGCCTCTGAACTACTGGGCGGACCCTGGCCGACCGCCGGGACATCGGTGGCTTTCTGGCCAGGGGCACGCCCGGACCGACCTGTCGTCACGGTTGTCAGGGTTCCGGCTGCCACGCGAGCACATGGTGGTCGGTCCGCTCCGCGCAGGAGTGACCTGCCCGCGCCCAGGGCATCATCCACGCAAGGGGGTGCCCGTGAGCGGGAATACGAGTGAGCACGACAAGACGCTTGAGGTCATCGAACTTCGGATGAAGGAGTACGACTCCCTGCGGTCCGAGGTGGTGCAGAGGATCGGGGCACGACAGCAACTGGCTGGATATGCCGGCGCGGCGACCGCCATCGCCGCGACGCTCGGTAGCGGCCTGGGGCTCTGGCGGATCCTCGTGGTGGGGCTCGTGCTGTTCATCGCTTACCTGTATCTGCGGGACAGCAATGACGGCATCCAGAGGCTTGGGACGCACCTACGGGCCATCGAGAACGACGTGAACGATCTCGCCCGCAGCGTATACGGGCGGGACGTCCTCTCCTGGGAGTCCGGAAGGCAGGTCCAGCGGAACGGAGAGAAGAAGCTCTGGAAGGCGATCGGGCGCTTCGGAGGCTGGCACCACGACGATCCACGGGTGAGGATGCCCGCGCCACGCGAGGAATCCGAAGATTAGTCCGGCAGTCGGACTCCTCGTCGCCCCATTGGGGCTGAGTGGCGTCTGCGGCTCACTCACGGCACGTATCCGCCCGGACCGGGTGCTTATCATGCTGTTCCATGAGCCAGTTGTTGAGTTTGGAGGCCCCGGACCACGCACGTTCGGTGCGCCTCTGTACGGAGCGAGGCATCTTCGCCGCCCTGGATGTCGAACCCGCCGGGCACGCTCTTTCCCGGGCGACGGCCCTGTTCGTGCCTGGTTTCATGGGCAGCAAGGAGGACTTCCTCCCCATGCTGCCCGCGCTGAGCGACGCGGGCGTACGCGTAGTGGCCGTCGACTGCCGAGGCCAGTTCGAGACCGGTCAGGCGTCGCCTGACCCTTCTTTCTCTCGTGCCGACCTCGCGAGCGATCTGGTGGCCGTCGCCCGGTGCGTCGACGCCGGTCCTGTTCATTTGCTGGGTCACTCGTACGGGGGGCTCGTCAGCCGCGCAGCGGTCCTCGCCACCCAGGGGGACCCCGCCCTCTGGGCGTCGCTCACATTGATGAACTTCGGCCCCGCCGGGGTTTCCTCCTGGCAGCAAGAGCGCCTGAATCTGCTGCTCTCCGTCATCGACTCGATGACTCTTGCCGACATCTGGCCCTTCGTGCGGAGCGGCGACGCCCTCGTGCCCGAGGACGTCGAAAGCTTCCTGGAGCGCAGGTGGCTGAGCAACAGTCCATCGCAACTGGCGGCCGTGGCTGAGCACATGCTCGAGGAGACGGACACGACGTCAGAACTGGCACGACTGTCAGTTCCCCTGTCCGTGATCTCGGGGACTCCCGATGAGACCTGGGCGCCCGACGGGGTCGAACGGATGGCCCGTGAACTGGGAGCCAGATTCGTCAGGATCGAGGGCGGCGGACATTCCCCCAATGTGCACATGCCCGCAGAAACGGTTTCCGCCCTTCTCGATTTCTGGCTGCCCCGGCAGAGCACGGTAGCCGCCTGACTTGCGGCTCCCCGGCCCACGAGGCTGCCCGCGCCGTCTCGCGGGTGGGGCCGCCGGCCTCGTCGGTACGCCCCGGGTGGACCGCACCCGCGTGTATGGCCGGGACCGGGCACGGCGACCGGATCACGCAGCGATCCGTGCCTCCGTGCCTCATCGGCTCGGGCAGGCTGGCAGGGCGTCCGCGGTAGGGACCACGATGCCGAACAGGTCGGTGACGGCGGTCAGGGCGGCGGCCTGGAGGGCGGCGTCGGGCAGGACGGTGTCAACTGCCGTGCGACGCCGAGCGCGACGTCCTCGCCCACGTCAGCAGTTGGACAGGGGTGCGGGCGCGTGGCGCGGAGTCCGCCACCGCGTGGTCGGGTCGGACGACTGCGGGCCCGGCCAGGAGCAGCGGGACGAGGGCGAGCGCGGGTACCCCGCGCCGCACGAAGCGGTTGATCAGGACGGTGGTTGTACGGGGCGGGGATCGGCACCCGAGACCTGCCACACCGGCGCCGCGTGGAACATCACCACAGAAACGATCGTTCGGCTCGCCCGGATGGCGGTCGGTGCAGCCTGCGCCAGGAGGCCCGCCCGTACGGCTCTGATAGGTTCCAGGCCTTGATCCGCCGGTGATGAATTGATTCTGCCGGCAGTGCTGGGGAGGGGGGCTCCGTGGGTTGGGTGCCGTCATGGTTGCGCAAGCCGCTGTTCATAGGGCTGCCGCTCGTGTTGTTGGTCACCGGGGCGGTGCTCTACTTCGGCGTCGACCGTTCGGACAGCAGCGGTCATTCGGTGGCGAACCGGGCGCAGTTGAAGCGTGCCTGTGCCGGACTCCTGCCGTACGAGGAGCTGCGGGGCCTCGTGCCCGACGACGTTGCGGGCGAGGTGAGCCAGTACGGCACCATGCTCCAGCCCGATCAGGAAAGCCGCTCCCTGGTGAACTGCTCCCTCACCTGGCCGGGGCATGGGTCGGTGCGGGTGCGGGCCGTCGCGCTCATTTCCCGGTTGCCGTCGACGGTGCGGGCCGAGGACATCCTGCCCGGCGGTGACGACGAGGGATACGAGGCGCCCGGAGTCACCGGCAGGGTGGGCGAGGACGGGCGGACGTGGGTCGTCGCCGAGTGCCCCGGAGGGCTCGAGGGCCGGGTCCGCGAGGTGTCCGGGATGTATGTCACAGCCGTTGTCGATCTGCCCGTTCCCGACAAGGGGAAGCCGGCCGGGTATCTCGCGGACTTCCGTACCGCCGTCCAGGTCGCCAACGGAATCGCCGCGGCCCAGAAATGCGGTGGCTCCCCGCTGAAGATGCCTACGAGGGTCATCGACACGTATGAGGCCCATGTCACCAAGGATGCGGACGGGGGCAACATGAGGGTCACAGGGATCGACGTGCCGGGCCTGGGCGTGAAGAAGTGCCGTGAGCTCGGCAAGCGCGCGGGCTTCCCCGGTACGTGGACCGCCAGCGGCGATCTGCAGGACTCACGGCTGCTGAGCGTCTGCGAAGCCACCATCCTGGACCGCGAGGACCCGATGGACACTGATCCGACTCCACCCGACGGTGCGGTCGTCAATGTCTCGGCGGCGAGTTGGGCCGGGCCGCTCAGCGAGTCCGCCAACGGCGCGTACCACCGTACCGGTGACAGCTTCGCCTTCCGAGAAGGGGCGCGGACAAAGGTCATCCCCCAATCGGAGCCGCGCGAACTCGCCCTGTGGGCAGGGTCGGAGTGCGCCGCGGGCACCACGTACCACCGTGTCACCGTCCGCACGGAGCCGTCCGATCTCAGCGAGTACACGCTCAGCGAGGCAGAGCGGACCAAGTTCTCCAAGGACGCCCGCAAGCTGATGGACAGCTATCTCGCCGACCCCGACGGCTGGCCCGGGCAGCAGCGCTGCCATGACACCAAGATCCTTGGAGAGGTGGAGGGATGGCGGTGAGGCGGATCGTCCTGCGGTCGGTCGTCGCTCTGGTCGCAGCGGCCGTTGTCGTCGCCGGGTATCTCCAGGTGCACGGCGACTTCCAGCGCTGGAGCGACGAGTCGGCGCTCGACGGAGCCTGTGACGGCCTGCTCGACCGGAACGCGGTGCGTGGCGTCCTCGGGCCGGGAGCCGTCGAGGTCGAGAACGAAAGAAGCGGTGCGGGCCTGGTGGGCTGCGAGGTGCACGTCTACGGCGGCGGCATCGCCGAAATCCGTGTCCTCGACACCGCACACGTCGGACCGTCCCTGCTGCCCTCCCTCTACGCGGGATCGCCGACCGCGCCCGCCGTGCCGGTGGGTCACGGATGGACGGGGCTCTTCGGGGCCGCCCCCGACCGCTTCGGAGCGGCGGACCCCTTCAGGGCCGACGAGTACAAGAAGGTGACCACGAGCCTGGTCCTCGAGTGCACCGGGGAAAGCAGCGCCAAGGGTTTGTCCGTCACCGTCGAGACAACCCTCGACAAGGCGCTGGACAACCCGGCCGAACGACCGCAGTTCACCAGGATCGCCACCTCCACGGCGGCCGAGGCATCGAAGGCCCGGCACTGCGGAGCCAAGCTCGGAAAGCCCATCGGCAGCCTCGGCCTGCCGGTGAACCAGGACGAGTACGAGCCGCTCCGCACGTCCGACGGAACCTGCTCCGGCATCCCCGCCGCACGCGGCGTGACGATCGCCACCGAGACCGCCCGCGCGGGCGCCCCGCACGAAACATGCCGGCTCGCCGACGCCGACAACAGCACACGCTACGAACTCGAAGCGGACTACGGCCCCTATGCGCAGGAGCGGTTTCTCGGCTACGAGGAGGAGTCCTATGACGACGTACCGAACACCGAGACACCCGCGCACCACCGCGACCCTGACGGCCGGGTGAGCTGGACGACGGCCAAGTGCCGCAGCGGACAGGCCCTGTTCACCCTGCACCCCTCGTTCGAGAGGGCGGAGGAGCGCAAGTACCCGAGAGGCAAGGCGGACCTCGCCTACGAACGTGCCGTACTCAAGGCTTTCGCCGAGCGCTCGGCGAAAGCCCACGGATGCTCCGCCCCGGTCACGCCTTGACTCAGAGCCCGGTGACCTTGGCGCTCGCCGACAGCTCGTAGACCAGGGTGACCGTACGGCGGCTGCCGGGCGGGAGGGCGACGTCCCAGCGGGCGATGCCCTCGGCGTCGACCGCGTCGGGCGCCGGGGAGCAGGAATCCTTGCGCAGGCGTATCTCCACCGCCGAGACCTCGGAGACCGGGATCCGCTCCCGAAGGACGACCACCCGCTCGTCGTGCTCCCCGGGGGCGGAGAACCGGGACAGGTGCAGCCGGACAGTGCGGGTGACCACGGTCCGCTGGGTGATACCGGCGGTGTCGCGGGACTCCTCGGCATGCCGGGCCACCCGGTAGTCGTCGCAGCTGCCGAAGGCCAGCTCGACGGGGGCGCCGGAGGCAGTGAAGTCCAGCGTGCCGCGGCCGCTGAATCCGCTGCCGCGGACCAGGTCCACGGGTCCGGCGAGCAGTGCGTGGCCGGACAGGTTGTCGAACCGCACCACCTGGGTGACCAGGGGGGACAACTCCGGTGAGCAGGCGTACTCACTGGGCGCGGCTGTGGTGAATGCGGAGAGCGGCACTCGGTGGGCGCGGCCGTCACCAGGCACCGAGACCGGCGCGGGGGATCTCAGCACCCGCGCCTCACCGCCGTCGTCCACCCCCGGCAGGCCCAGCACCGGGGCCGGGCCGAGGGTCCCGATCTCCTCCTCGCGCAGCTCGACGTCGACCGTGCGGCGCTCCGCCGCGGAGCGGTCCTTGAGCGTCAGCCGGTCCTCGCCCAGCCGTGGCGGATCGGTGGCCAGCGCCGAGCGGGCCGTCGACAATGTCAGCCGTACGTCCGACCAGTCCTCACCGGTGCGCTGCCAGACCATCGCGTCGGTCTCCAGTGTCAGGGAGTCCCCGTCGAGCACGGCCCGGTAGGCGGGCCGCCACAGCGCACACGGAGTGAGGTGGCTCAGGCGCAGCCCGACCGGCCCGGCGGCCGTGGACCCCACGGTCAACTCGATATGGCCGACCAGCTCGGCGGGCTTCTCCCCGGAGAGTTGCATGGCCCGCTGGATTTGCCCGAGTTCGACGGCCAGGGCGGCCAGCCGGGCTTCCACGGTGCGGAGTTGCTCGCCGTGCGCGTCGCGCTCGTCGTCCACCCGGTCCAGTTCGCGGGCCCAGCGGGGCTGTTCGGTCTCCCCGGAGCCGGCGCCTTCGCCGATCTCCCGCAGCAGATCGGCGGCGAGGCGGCCGAGCTGGTCAAGGCGGGCATGCAGCCGATCGCGTCGCTGCCCCAGGGCCAGCCGCTCCTCTTCGAGGGTGTGTACGCGGTGGCGCAGGGCGGAGTCGTCGTCGGTGGACGGCAGCGGCCCGCGCGGCGTCCAGCTGCGGACGATCCGCACGTCGAGCACGGTCGCGGGGTGATCGGCGGTCAGCTCGGCATGGAGGGTCCGGTCGACGGCCAGCGCACTGACCGGCCCGAGACGCAGCTGCTGGACGCCGGCCTCCAGGTCGAGCACGACGGTGCGCTCGATGTGGGCGCGATCCTCAAGGCACGTGACGGCGGTGACGGGGAGGGCGATCGGCTTCGGGGCCGTGGACATGGCGGGTGTCAGCTCCTGCGGTTGCCGCCGACCAGGGCCTTGCCGGTCGGGATGCGGATCTCGTAGCCGCCGTCGAGGGCGGCAGTGGCGCCTGTGGGCAGGTCCAGTCGCCAGACGCGGGTGCCCGGCGCATGTCGATCGGGCCCCGTGCCTTCCTCGGGTGCCGTCCAGTCGGCCCGTTCCTCGATCCGGACGTCCGGTTCGGAGGCGACCGGCACTCGCTCGCGGACTTCCACGGTGACGGGCCTCGCGAGCCGGTTGGCCAGCTCCACGTGGACGCGGTGGTCGAGCACGGTGGTGTTGTTGCGCAGGCCCGAGGTCGACTCGTGCAGGTTCGTACGGCGGGTGACCCGGATGCCCTCGGCCGGCCCGAGCCCCACCCGGCGGACACCGCCGGGGGCAAGCGTGGGCAGTGCGGCGGTCAGCAGGAAGTCGTCATCGACGGTGACCTCCACCGGGCCGGCCAGCAGTGGGGGAGGCGGCGGTGGCGGAACGGGACCGGACACGGAGCCGCCCGCGGCACCCACGGGCGCGGAGCCGGCCCCGACAGCTGTGGGTGCGGCGGTCGTGGCTGGGCCAGGGCCTGCCGCGTCGTACCCGGAGAACAGGTCGACGAGCCCGGCCGGGGGCTCGCGCCAGCCAGAAGCCGCGGGGGCGGGCTGACTACGTCCGATCCGGATCGAACGGAGCCTCGGCAGGTCGGTGCGGCGCCGAAGATCGGCGGTGGCCAGGGCGATGCGCACGCCGGTCCAGTCCTCGCCGGTCCGCTGGGCGACCGAGGCGCGCAGCACCAGACGGCCGCTGCCGTCGCCCTGACGGTGAGTGAGACGGTAGGTCGGCACCCAGACGGCGCCAGGCACCCCGTATTCCAGCTCCAGCTCCACTTCCGCATCACCGGTGCCGTCGAGTGTCAGGACCGCGCAGACCTTGTTCTCCACGTGTGCTGACGGTGTGTCGGTGGAGGCGCGGGCGAGCCTGTCGGCGGCGACGGTGAGCTCGTGCTCGACGTTGCGCAGTGCCTCCTCCAGCTCGACGAGGCGGTTGTGCAGTCCCGTCAGCCGCTCGTCGACGAAGTCGGCGAGCTCCAGCCACGCATCGACCGGGGTGCGGCGGTGCGGGTCCTCGCGCCTGCGGCCGGGTGGGACCGGGTGGAGGGCCCTGACCTCCTCGATCAGGCTCAGCTGCCGGTCCCGGCGTCCCTGCGCCGCCGCGTACTCGTCGCTCAGCCGCTCGATCTCGCGCCGCAACTCGTCGGGCATGCCCCTGCCGAGCGGCTCGGCCTCGATTTCCACCCGGGCCTCGGTGACGCGCACCCCGGGGGCGCCCAGGACACGGGCCAGCAGCGAGCCCGGGTCCAGCGAGCGGGGCAGTCCTGTCACCCGCACCCGGCCGTCAGGCGACACGCTGCCCCGGGCCAGGCGCCGGCAGACCGCGCCCTGCGCGTACACCACGACCGAATCGAGGGTCGACCCCCACCTCTGTGTTGACTCAGCCGTCATGTGCTCCGCCCCCTGCCGCGTCCATGCTGAGCGAAGCCTACGCCCGGGCGGTCTGCGCGTCCGCGGCCGGTCGTCGGGTCGTACTCGCGTGCGCCGAGGTGGGTGAGGCCCATGGGATCCTGAGTTCCGCCGACGAAGCCCTTGTCACCGGTCCACTGGGCAGGCTGAGTGCCTCGCATCTCACCGAACGGCTGCGTGTGCCGACGAATGACCACCTGGGTCGCCGCATCGCGGCACTCGCGTCGGCGGAAGCGCCCGGGCGTGTTCCTCGGACATCTCTTCGACGACGCATCACGCTGAGCTCCCACTCTCGGTACGTTGTCGGTTGTCTTAACGGAGGTTGGCGGATACGAACATCAGCAATACCAACCGTAACGTCCGCTTGAGCTTCTTCGGTTAGTGAGTCGCGTCGGTGGCACTGTAGAGGGGAAGCCCGGCCGTACCGTCCGAGAAGTCGTCACCGCACTTGTCGGACCGCTCGGCGACAGCGCCGGTGAGCGCCGCCGCCAGGACGATGAACGCTCGGGGCTGTGGCCCTGGTTGGCCGGTCATGAAACGGTATGGGCGCAACTGGTGTTCGCCGACTGGGCCGCTTCCTGTCGGGTCGAAGCCCTGGTCGCGGCTCGGCGGAACGTACCCGTATGCTGCTCACCGACGCGCTCAATGTGCTCGCCGAACTCCCCTGTCAGACTGAACCCCTGCCCGTCTTCGCTGCCCGGGTTCTGAACAGACACGCGCATGATCTCGGCGACGACACACCTCTTGCCACGCTCGTCCTGCGCGCCCTGGCGACCCTGTACGGCACTGTGCCACCGCAGTCCGCGGCGGAACGGCGCGCCTTGTGGAGCCGCGCGGGCGTAGCCGATGACGAGCTGTCCGCCACCGTCGTCGTCGGCGGACTGCGCCTCGTCAGCGACGGTCTGCTCGCCCGTGTGGCCCGTCTGTGCACCGAGGCAGGTCAGGCAGCCAGCCCCTCGCCCACGTCCGGAACCCGGGTGAGCTCACCTTGCCCGCCGCCCTCGCCCCACTCGTTGTCCACGTGGTGGAGAACCCCAGCATCCTGGCCCTCGCCCTTCGCCGCTTCGGCCCCGACTGTCCGCCGCTTGTCTGCACGTCTGGCTGGCCCAGCACTGCCGCGATCCAGCTCCTGTGCCTACTCGTCGACCGGGATGCCGCTCTTCGCTACCACGGTGACTTCGATGGCGAGGACATCCGCATTGCCGCATACGTCCTGGACAAGACGCGGGCGCACCCCTGGCGCATGACGGCAGCGGACTACCGGGCCGCGGTCGTCCGCAACGCACACGGTCTGCTACCCGGGGCATCACCGGAGCGCCGTGGGACCCCGCGTTGGCCGTCGAGGCCATGGCTGAGTACGGCACCGCCGTGGTCGAGGAACCGGTGGCCGATGTGCTGTTGGAAGACCTCACTGCCATCGCCCCGGGGCAATGGCCGCTGGGCTGGTTCAGCTCCCGAGTTCGGCGTAGCGGACGACCTGGACCGCCAAGACGATGACCATGGCTGTTTCGGCCAGCGAGATCACCAGCAGTGGCCAAGGTGTCGGGCCGAGCAGCCAGTAGACGGCCAGTGCCGCAAGCGGTGCCCCGCAGAACGTCATCAGGTCCACGGTGAGCTGGAATCGTTTCCGAGAGCCGCGGCGTGCGTCGCGACGGTGTGCGGATTCCCAGCCGAAGACATCTGTCTGGACTGACGTCAACTCCTTGAGGCGAGGGGACAGGTCGTCGCGTATGTACCGGCCGACGGCGGAAATTTTCTCGTCGTTGACCAGGTAGGTCCACCCCAGGACTACGGACAACGGGGGGAGCAGCAGCAACATTTCGAGGTGGCCGCCCCGTGCGAGCGTGGAGCCGATGACCGCCGCCATGACGCCGAGGGTGGCGTAGATGAGGTTGTCGCGGAAGCCGATCCTGGCTCGTTGCTCCTGCTTGATCTGCTCGTACTCGGCAAGCAGGAGTTGACCGATGTCGATCACAGTTTTTCATTCTCCAGACGAGCCAGTTGGGCTTCCAGACCGCTGAGGCCGTTCCTCTCCGCGCCGCTGCGGACAAGGGACACATCGGGGATCTCCAAGCGTAGTTGGAGGGCCAGGCGAGTGATGAGTTCTTCCGCTTCCTGTCGAGTGACCTGCCGGCGCGAGCCCATCCTCTGGTCCAGTCGGTCGAGAAAGGCGTGCTTCCGTGGTGTTTCCTCCGGGCACCAGACACGGAAGAAGCGGCTGCCCGCCATGCGATAGCTCCCGATGCGGGAGAACGGGATCCCCTTCTCGCCGAAGGCGGAGGAAGGCAGAGAGACCGACCAGGTGCCGTCGTCGTCCTGTTCCGGGGCAACCGTGTCGAGGCCCTGCTCGCGGAGCCACTTCAGGGCGGACCGCAGGAGGCGCTCGTCCGCCTCCGTGTCCAGCTCCTCGTTGTCGAGCGCGTTGATCAGCTCCGGCGTACCGGCGCAAAGCGCACTGAGCTCCGAGTCGTGTGCTGTCCCCGCCTCGGCCTGGCCGTAGACCAGAAGCCGCTCCCGGCCACGCACCAGGTAGACGGGCAGGAAGACGAGTGTCTCGCTCAGACACTCCACGGCGTTCAGCGCGACGGGGAGGTTGAACCGGGCCCGGTCCTTGCGGCTCTTGAGGCGGTCGAGGGCTGAGCGGTCGAAGCCGGATGCCACAGCGACCGGTGTGAAGCGTGGGTAGTGCTTGCTGCGCTGCGCCCGGTCCATCTCTTCGGCGGACAGCAGCGTCACGACCTCGTCGTCGTAGTGGGCCCGGGTCAGCGGGCCGCAGCTCAGTGCCTCGAAGTACAGCTGGCGTCGGTCCTGGCGGGTGACCACGTAGCGGATGTCGTCGTCCACGGAGCGCTGTCCCAGCGGCGTCAGGTGCAGCCGGCCTCCGGGCCCTTCCTGGGTGTGGCCGATCGCGGTCAGGAAACGCACGGCCTGCGCGACCAGGGCGCGGTCCAGTGCGAAGAACGCCGCGAGTTCGTCCACGGTGTCCAAGGAACCGTGGCGCAGCCCGCGCTCCAAAAATCGGTCGATCAGGAAGAAGGCCTCGCCCTCGGTGATGTCGGCGCGGATCTCCACCTTCCACACCGGCAACAGCAGTGCGTAGAGCCGGGTGGGCACGATGCCCTGTCCGAAGGCGGCGTCCTCCAGAACTCGCTCTTCAGGGAAGTTCATCAGGCGAGGTGCAGTGGTCATGGCCGGCCTCCTTCCCGGGCCAGGCGGGCGGCATCGCCCAGGTCCGGGACGGTTTCGTCGAGGGCGGCCGTGACCTCCCGGTAGTCCCGCAGATCGCCACGTTCGAGCAGATGCTGATGAAGGTCGCCGATGAGAGTGCGGAATCCTGGATCGTCCGCACGCATCAGAGTGCTCAGATCGCCGGTCAGGACGAGCTGGCTCTTGGCCCGTGTGAAGGCGACGTTGGCACGGCGCAGTTCCTTGAGGAAGCCGATCCGGCCCTCCGGATTACTGCGGGTGAAGCCGTACAGGACGACGTCGCGCTCTCCACCCTGGTAGGAGTCGACGCTGCCGACCGAAGCATCCGCGAGCTGAGAGTCACCGATCAGCGGGGTGAGGTAGCGGACGACCTCCAGCCGCTGAGCGAGGTAGGGGACGATCACCATCCACTCGGCGCCGCGGCGGTGGTAGAAGGCGGCGAGCCGGGCCAGAAGGCGCGCTTCGCAGGGGTTGAAGGGGCCCTTGCGGCTGCGGCCTTCGGTGCGCCCGCCCCCCGACTCACGACGCACGCGGTCGGGCAGCGCGGCAGTGTCGACGAAGGCCATCGGGCTCGCGAACAGGGGATCGCGGTGACTGTGGTCCTTCTCCGTGAGCAGTTCTCCCCGGTAGAAGGCGGCCGAGATGAAGTCGGCGATCTCGGCGGGCATGCGACGCTGGCGGGTCAGCTGCACGACATGCGAAGAGGGCAGCCCGGCACGCAAGCGTTCCAAGGCGCTCTGTGACATCAGCCGGATCAGTTCGGGATCACCGATGTCCTGGGCCCACTCGTCCACGTCGGCATCGCGGAAGGGCGGCAATTGCCGGTCATCGCCGACCAGGACACCACGGCGGACCCGGGCCAGAGGCACCAGTGTGTCCGCGATTCCGATCTGGCCGGCCTCGTCGACGATTCCCAAGTCGAAGTCGACGCCGGCCAGTTCGGCGCGTGACGCGGCGCCGATGCAGGTGGCGCCGACCACCTGGGCGTAGCGGACGAGTTCGGGCACCAGCTGCCCCGGGTCCTGGCCGATGGCGGCTCGCCACTGCTGGGTCAGTTCCTGGCGTCGCGAAAGGACCGGGAGCCAGTCCTTCAGCTGCCCGTGCAGGGCGCGCAGCGCGGTCGCCCCATCGGCCGGATCCAGCAGGCGAGCCGGCAGCGCCGTGCCCGGCACGACCGAGCGCAGCGCGTGGACGGCCGTGTCGGCTGCCTCGTAGGCGGACTGGACGCTCTTGGCGACGTGGCCTTCCGCCGTCTGAAGTGTGGTTCGGGCGGCGATGACTGCGGGGTTCTCGCGGGTCGCGCGTTCTGCCCCGGCGCTCGCCGCCTCGGTCCGCCGGAGGATGCCGGGGGCGAGCGCGTTCAGCTTCTCGATCTCGGCTGTCTCGGTGGCGAGCTCTTCTTCCCGGCGGCGAGCCCGGGTGCGGTGCAGGCGACCGGTGAACAGGGCGTTGGAACGCTGCCGTTCGGAGTGGGCCTTCGCCCGGAGCCACTCGGCACGCTCGGTGCGATCCTCCAGGATCGACCGCCGTTGTTGTTCCTCGCGCCGGAGCGCCGCCAAATGCTCCTGGGCTGGTGCGGCCGCGGCCCGAATCGCTGCGCGCAGGCGCAGGTCCGCGGTCCGCGCCTCCTCGGCGTGGCTGTCGACCTGCTGAACGCGCGTGGCGAGCTCGGCTGTCCACGGTTCTACGGCTGCTGCCTCCTGGTAGGCCTGCGTACGCTGGGCCATTGCGTGCCGGATCTCTTCGGAGAGGCTCTCCGACTGTTCCTCCAGGAGTAACGGTTTGACGTCGGCGTGAACCTTGCTCTCGTCCCCGACCCGGATCACCACGAGATCTTGCGGGAGCCGGGCTAACACGTTGTCCACGGCGCGGTTGGTGTGGGACGTGACAAGCACTCGGCCGCTGTCCGCGGCGGACGTGGTTGCGGCGGTGTGGGCGATCTCCGTGATGGTCCGGGTCTTGCCCGTGCCGGGCGGGCCGAGCACCACCAGCAGGTCCTCGGTGGTCAACGCCTTGCGGAACGCCCGGAGTTGTTCGGGGTCGAGTTCCTGGTGCGGTTGCGCGCCAGTCGCCGGGATCGGGCGCACCTGGTGTTCGACCATGGCAGGGAGGAGGCCAGGGTTCTTGGAATCGCGTGCGCGGAGGCTCGCCACGGCCTGCCGCTGCTTGTTGAAGATCACATTGCTGGGGATGAGCTCCAGAGCGCCGCGCGTCGGCAGCCGGTCCCATGACGCGGGCTGATCGAATCGGACGGTGACGCACCGGCCCGCTGCCCGGCCCACTTTGCCACGGGTCTCCGTGTCGCCCTGAATGCGGACGAAGGCGCCGGACGGCGGCAGCTCCGGTCCGATGAGCTCGAATTCGTAGACGGACTGCGGGGCTCTGCCGCGCTTGCCACCAGTGGCCGTGAAGCTCTGATACGGGAAGGGGGCGGCTTGGCGTGCCTCCCGCGTGGTGATCTCCTCGGTGGCGTCGATGAGGCGGTCCACCGAGTCGAGAAAATCCGACTGGGCATCGCCGGTAGACTGGACTTCCGGCTGATCCGCCCGCGCCTGACCGAGACGCTGCCAAGCCTGTTCGAGGACCTGCCACTGGGCGTCCGAGCCCGTGGGTACAGCCCGCAGCTCAAACACCATGTGCCAGACAGGCGGGCGCACCACAAGGCAGGACCTGGCGAGTCGCGCGTGGTCGGTGAGGCGCAGCGGATCGATGTGCTTGACGAGGTAGCCGGTCCCTCGGTTCGTCGCTTCGAGGCGTATCCGGTACGCGCGTGTATGAACCAGCAAGGACGGTTTGTACTTGCCGCCAGCCGGGTTGACGATCACGGCCACGCCGGCTTTCAGCTGGTTCAGGTCGTGAACGATCTGTGAGGCGTCCGGTGGCAGACCGGCGCTGGATTCGGCCTTCGAGCGAAGCTGTTCATCGAGACCGAAGCCGGGTACGAGAACCAGCGGGGCGCGCAGGGCGATGGTGGTGACGGGCATCGGCGGCGCTCCTCAGCGCTGGGGCGGCGGGACGGATGCCAGCTCGCGTGCGGCGGACAGCAGAGCGAGGCGGAGCGTACGCGCCTCCGGGCGGGCCCCCGGATCCTCCCGCAGCGCACCGGCGACCGCGTGGACGAGACTGTCCGGTACGGAGTCCGAGCCGCGGTAGGCAGGCAGCCTGGGGTCGGGGATACGGCCGGTCAGCGCGCGGTGGAGCAGCGCGCCCAACTGGTAGACGTCGGTGGCCGGCCCAGGGCGTCTACGGGAGCCGTGCCGCTGCTCGGGTGCCTGGTAGGGCCCGGCGTTCTCGCCCGGGCGGGGCGGCACGGTGGCCAGACCGAAGTCGCGCAGCACCATCTGGGGCCGGTGCATGACGACCGCGGTCGGCCGGAGCGCGCGGTGCGAGAAGCCCGCGCCGCTCAACCGTTCGAGGACGTGGGCCACGTGGGCGAGCCCTCTCACGATGGACCACAGGCGCTGCGGGTCCGTCGGCGTCGGCGACTCGGGCAGCAGTTCATGGACAGTCCCCATGGGGCTGCCGAGCCTCGCGTCGCCCGGCCAGGCCAGAGCGAGCGTGGAGGTCTTCCCGCTGCGGGTCAGCTGTACGACGTCGGGGCCACGGAGCCTGCGGCACAGCTCGGCTTCCTGTTCGAGCGCGGCCAGCGGGTCGAATTGGTTCGGGCCGGGAAGCGGCCCTGTCCGTTCGACCTGGCGCAGCCAGGCGTAGGCGCCGCGACCACCCCCGTCGGGCACCACGCGTGCCACTGCCTGACGTCGCAGCACGTCGCCGTCCCGCGACTCGTGAACGAGATCACCGGGGCTTTCGTACAGCAGGTACTGCTGTCCCGCGACATCGACGACGGGCCGGCTGTCCCAGGCGGCCGGCTCGGGGGAGCGGTCGGGGGCGGACACCACGACCACGGCGGGTGCGCTGCGCGGCTCCTGGGCAACCTGCCGTTTCGGGCGCAGGTCGCGCAGCACCCGCATGGCGAAGGCGGCGGCGTGCCGCGCCGCCGTCTCCTGCGAGCCCGTGGCGTCGCGTGTGGATTTGTTCGGGTCGGCGAAGTCGCTGATGCCGCGGATGGACAGGGCCCGCACCGCGCTGTTCATCCTGGTCGCGTGGGTGACGCCGTGGCTCTCCATGTCGACGGCCACCGCGTCGTTGTAGTGCCGGCGGATCCGTCGGGCCGTCTCGGAGTCGCGGAAGCCGAGCAGCACGTCACCTGACGCGATCGGCTCGAAATGAACCTTGGGTGGTGTGGAGAGGCGGGTGTCCGGGCGGAGATAAGCCCAGGGTTCGTTGCGACGGGCGGAGCGTACCAGCTGGTCCATGTCGTGCTCCGGCGACCAGGTGTCAGGGCGGGCGGCGAATCCGTCCACGCTCTCGCGTCCACCGTGATAGCCGTGAACCTTGCTGGCGACGACGACGTCACCGAGGTGGATATCGTCCCTGAGCGCACCGGCGACGCCGACGAACAGCACAGCCTCGGCATTGAAGTGCTCGATCGTGGACTGCGCGACGAGGGCCGCACGGGTGTTGGTGGGGCCCGTCTCCGCCAGCGCCACCTCCCAGTTGAGGCCCGGCATCCGGCCGACGTCGAGAAGGGTGCCTTGTGGCAGTTCGACCTCGTGGACGTCCACCATGTGCTGGCGCACCGCCTCGTATTCCACCTGCAAAGCAGTGAGCACAACCACAGTGGGTCGTCGCCTGCTCGCTCCCCCCAACAGAAACCCTCACCTTCACAGGTCTGAGACTGAACCTCGTCACTCCCGGCTGTCGTCCCGCTCAGCGTGGGAAGCAGCAAGAACGAGCACTCTAGCCTGGCCCATCGAAGCGTATTCGTGAGTCGGTCTCGCCTGATGACGCCCGCTGCCGGAACAGTAAGGAACGAGCCAATCCAGCGCCTCGTCGACGGTTGCCTCAAGGGAGACTCACGGAGTCGAGGGTTAGCAACTTCGCTTGGCGTTTAAGCGCGGCAAAATCGTTTCTTGTTGGGGTTCGCCGTTCGCCGGGACTGTAAATCGTTCGGCTCTGGCACGTAGTCGGTGGTGACGCTGGGTGTCCGTCAGGGCAGGAGGAGCCGGTGGCGGAGGAGGTCGATTCCGGCGCGTCCGTGCATCTGTCTCGTGATCCTCTTGGTGCGGGTGTTGACGCCTTCGGTGCGGCCGTTGTGGTACGGCAAGGTGAGGCCGGCGTCCACGGCGGCCCGCTCGATTTCGAGGTCGTTGGTGAGACTGCGCAGGTGCGGCAGGCCGACGGCGCGGGCGGTGGTGATCCACCCGGTAAGTTTCACATCGTTGCCCTCGGCCGGTTTCAGCAGGGCGGCGAAGCCGCGTACGAGATCGGTGAGCGCGGTCATCTCCGGGCAGGTCGCGGCGATCTTCTCCAACAGGGCCGTTTCCTTCGGGCGCAGATTCTCGGGGTCGGTGAGTAGGAGACGGCTGGCATGACGCGGCGTGGTTACGGGGCGGTCGCCTTCGGCGCGACCCTGGTTGAGGTAGCGAACCAACAAGTTGGCGCTGCCGGTGTAGCCCAACTCTTGGATCTCTCGCAGCAGTTGGGTGACGGGGACTGCGGGGTCGGCCTGGCGCCGTTCGCGGAAGTGGTCGCGGTAGGGGTCGACGAGGGTGGGCCGGTAGGCGGGGGCGATGCGCAGGGCCTGGGGTTCGGGCATGCGGGCATACCGTGTGACGGTATTCAGGGCCAGGTTGAGGCGGCGGGAGCAGTCGAGCAGGCCGACGCCCTGGCCGAGGAGATCGTGGACCTTGTTCCAGCGTTCGCGGGTGGTCTGCTCGCGTTACTCCGCCGGGGCGGGGCGGGTTGATGGTAGCCCAGCAGCCGGCGTGCGCGCGGACCTCGAGCAGGACTTTGGCGCAGAGGTTGTGCCAGAGGTGCCATCGGTCGCTGACCTGCACCGCGTCGGGCAGAGCGCAACGGACGGCCTCGGCGTAGGTGGCTGATCCGTGCCGGCATACGACCTCGACACCGCTGCCGTGCTCCCGCAGCCAGGACTCCAGGGTGGCCGCCTCGCGGTCGGGCAGGACCGTGACGCGTCCGCCGGTCTCGGCGTCCGTGATGATCGTGGCGTATCGATGCCGGCGGCGCAGGGCGAAGTCGTCCACGCCGATCACCCGCAGGACCGCTTGGTGCGGCAGCGGCAGGCGCCGCAGATGGCGCAGCGCAGTGCTGCGGGAAACGGGCACAGCCAGCAGACCGGCGAGGCGCGCGGCCGGCCGGCCGCATAACTCCCGCGCCACCTGGGATATCTGGTCGGCCAGCCGCACTGTGCGGCGCTGATGGCGCTCCAGCAGTCCGGGAATCTGCTCGCGGAAGGTCTGCCGCCGGCAGCCCGGGACAGGGCAGACCAGCCGCCGTACGCGCAGGTGGACGACAACCTGGCGGCCGTCGACCGGCACGTCCGTCACCGTCCGGCCGTGGTGCCCGTGCACCTTCGCCGTCGGAGTCCCGCACCCCGGACATGGCACCGCCACATCCGGGGTGCGGGCCGTGATCGCCACCGCGTCACCGCCGTCCGCCACGTCCTCGACGACCAGCACCGACAGCCCGGAAAACACCGTGACCATAAGGGAGTTGACATCCATCACAAGGTCATGATCACGGATAGCTACTCAACGTCACCACCTGGTACGGGCCAGAGCCGTTCGTTTGACAGGCCCTCTCCAGCACACCTGGAGGACGGAGCTCGCCTGCGCCGTCGTGGGACCCTGGCGGGGGCGTAGCTCGTCTACCTGACGCCGTCCGAGAGAGGGCCGGGGTGGACGGGCTTCGGCTCCGACAGGAGTGCTCCTCTGACCGGTTGTGAACGCTCCAGATGCCCGAAAGGGCGCTTGGCGCGGCCGCATACCTGCGTTGACCTGCAGCTATGTTCGTTCCCGCTTAATGCGTCATCTTCTCGATGAGGCGCCACGTCGAGGGTGCGATCGAGTACCTTGGCAGTTGCCTTAACGGAGGTTGGTGGACACGAACAGGGATAACACCAACCGGCAGGTGCGGCTGAGCTTCGTCGGTTAGTCGGTTGCTTCGGTGGGACTGTAGAGGGGAAGTCCGGCCGCACCAAATGAGCAGTGCGCGTTGCTGTCGCATGGTGGGCGAAGGCGGCCAGCAGGTTCTTTGTCTCTTGGTGGTACGCGACCTCGACTCGCGTATCACAGCACCGTGAACCAATAGATGTCGCCGGAATCGGGCAGCCGGGACAGGTGGCGGACTTCCGTCGCAATCCGTGCGAGGGCGTCGGCCTTCTCCAGGTGCCATGGCAGGAAGGGCTTCTCGGTCGACTCCGTCAGCTCGCCGGCACGGACGCTGGCGTCGTACAGGTCACCGACGATGCGGAGGAGCAGCGCCAACTGTTCCTCGAATGAGGCGCCACGGCCGAGAACGCTGCCTGCGGATCCGCTGATGACCGAGAAGCCGAGCCAGTCGTCGTGCGCGTACTGGATCAGGTACTCCAGCTCGCTACGGTAGGTGTCTTCGTTGATCATCGCTCAGTTCCCGTGCTGCGGAATGTGGAATCGTTTCATGTCCAGACCGTCTACGCCGTTGTAGTCGATGGTCGCTCCGCCGGATTTGCTGAACGGCCGGTAGGTGACGGTCGCCTTCGGGTCGTCGGACAGCTGCCACAACTCGATGTTGCCCTTCGGAGTGCTCTTGACGTCGGGCTCACCGAGCTTCGCGTGCAGGTCCAGGCGGACCCGCTCAAGTTGCACCTCGTCGATCATCCTGACGCCCGGGATGTCCTCCTTTCCCGGCATATTGCCGTCTTCCTCGAGTGCTGTGCCGCGTGCGGAGTCATGTCGCGCTTGGGTGTCGGCGTCGAGGCACTTGAGCCCGAGTGGGTCCGTCCAGCCGAAGGGATTGGGGACGTACGCGTGATGGTGAGGTGCGGCGCTCAGGCCGAGCGGGTCGGCCGAGAAGTATCCGGCGATCTAGGAGTCTTGGGTAGCGGCACTGTAAGCGCGATGTCCGGCCGTACCAAGCGGCGGTCAGCGTGACAGGAACAGTGCCGAGCCGATCTCCGCCAGCCGGTCCGCGAGGTCAGGGCGCCGCCCCGGGCGGCCGGTGCGGACCGCCGCGGCGCTGTTCGCCGGCGCGGGCTACCGCTGAGACGAGGAGGTCCGTCCTGCCCGGACGCCTCGCCCTCGTGCAGCGGGCCGGCGTGCTCGCCGCCCGTCTGCTGCTCCGGCGCGGGCGGCACCATCGGCCGCCTGCCGGGGTTCGGGCGCCATCGCCGCCACCCTCGCCGAGCGGGGCACCAAGAGCCTCGTCCTCCCGGACGGTTCCCCATCGACCTGCTGCCCGAGCAGGGCTTCACCCTCCTCTACGACCTTTCCCAGCTCTCAGCGGGGAGCCTGGAGACCGCCGACTCGGTGCTCACCACTGCCGCCCTTGGCATTGCCGTCACCGGCAGGGTGCCGGGCGGCATAGCAGGGAGGCCGGGGAGGGGCGGGCGCCGAACCGGGTGATGAAGGCGATGCCGGCCGCGTACTCGGTGGGCAGGCACTGACCCTTGGTAGTGGGCGCCGCCGGTCGCACCGATCGGGCGACTTCACATCCTGTCGCCCCGGATCTGCTTTCAGCAGGTCGGAGGCCGGTCTCTCATCCGTGAGAGGGAGGCCTTCCGCGCGTCCGGGGCTGCTGCAGCCGGGCCGCGAGCTCACCCGGCAGGACGTCCCGGTTTGCCGGAGTGAGCTGGACGACCTCGATGTCGGCGCGCCGCTTGAGGGCGTCGGTGAACGGATCGCGGTGCGCGTGGACCGTGGCGACGACGTCGACCTCTGCGACGAACAGCGCGTCGACCGCGTGCCGGAACGCCGTGCACGTCAGTTCCATCCGCCCCAGCTCGTCGATGAGCACCAGCCCTGTTGCCTCCTCGGTTGCTGCCGGCCGAAGCGACGGCAGCGCCAGTCGTTCCATGACGCCCAGGTCGACGCCGTATTTCCCTACCCGTGGCGGACCGGGCAGGTCGACATGGGCGAGCACCTCCCGCCGGCCCGCCAGGGTCTCCAGGGCGAAACCGACGCGGGCGCCGGATTGCCGGATCTCCTCCGTGGTGAAGCCGGTGGCCGCGTGGGTGGGCAGCAGCGCGGCCAGCCGACGGAGGGCGGTCGTCTTGCCCGCGCCAGGGCGGCCCTCGAGCAGGATCCTTGTCGGCACACTGCCATCTTCCCCCCGCTTCCGGAGGCGGCCCGGGTGGGCTCGGCCGAACGGGGGTTTTGGGGTGCGGACCGGTGCCGGTGCCGCCGTTGCGGGTATGGCGGCGCGCATGAGCGGAATTGAACTCAGCAGCACCGCGTTCGACGACAAAACGGTGATCCCCCGCCGGTACAGCGGGGAGGGTGAGAACATCTCACCGCCCCTGACCTGGTCGGGGGTGCCCCACGAGGCCACGGAGCTGGTGCTCCTGTGCGAGGACCCGGACGCGCCGGGGACGACCTTCCTGCACTGGCTGGTGACCGGCATCGATCCGGGGATCACCGGGGCGGCGGAGGGCCAGAAGCCCCAGGGGGGTCTGCCGTGGCCCAACGGCTTCGGCCGCGTGGGCTGGGGAGGGCCGATGCCTCCACCGGGGCACGGGCCGCACCGCTACTTCTTCCGCCTGTACGCCCTGTCCGAGTCGCTGTCGCTGCACGACCACCCGGGCGCCGAGGACGTGCACCGTGCCCTGAGGGGCAGGGAGCTGGCCTCCGGCACCCTGGTCGGGACCTATCAGCGCTGAGCGCGTCACCGCTGGTCGTAGCCATGGGCGCCGTACAGCCGGACGAACCGGGCTGCGGTGACCGTCCTGCGATGCACCAGGCCGAGGGCCCGCCGCTCGTACAGCTCGACGCGCTCCTGCCCGCCCTGCCCGATCGGCTGGACGAGCCGGCCACCGGTGCGGAGCTGATCCACGAGCGGCTCGGGCACTCGCGGGAAGGCCGCGCAGACGATGACGGCGTCGTACGGGGCACGGGTCGGCATTCCGAGGGTCCCGTCGCCGAGTACGACCTCGGCATTGCCGACGCCCTGCGCGGCCAGCCGCAGGCGGGCCTCGTCGACCAGGTCGGGCCAACGCTCGACGCTGACGACGTACGCGGCCGAGCGGGCCAGCAGCGCGGTCTGCCAGCCGTATCCGGTCCCGACCTCCAGGACCTGTTCGTCTCCGGTGAGGCCGAGAGCGGAGACCATCATGGCGATCAGCGAGGGCTGGGTGGTCACCTGCCCGTGGGGGAGCGGAACGGGCGTGTCCCGGTACGCGGATGCCACCTCGTCCGCGGGAACGAATTCCGCCCGGGGGATGCTCCGTACGGCCTCCAGGAGACGGTCGTCGGTCACGCCCACGGCGTGGGCCGCGCGGACGAGGTCCTCGGGGGTCCCTTCATGGGCCATCGGACCGCGGGGCCGTGGCGGTGGCGCCGGCGGCCCCGATCGTGGTGCGTTCCAGTCCGACCACGATCCCCTTCGACGTCGGCGTGTTGCTGATCTCGGCCGTACTGTCCAGCGGCACCAGGACATCGGTCTCCGGGTAGCAGGCGGGGGCGCAGCCGGGTGCGGTCGGGTAGGCGACCAGCCGGAAGTCCTCCGCGCGGCGCTCGGTGCCGTCCGTCCAGACACTCATGAGGTCCACCCGTTCGCCGTCAAAGAGCCCGAGCGCGGTGAGGTCCGCCGGGCTCACGAGTACGACGCGCCGGGTGCCTCGCACGCCGCGACAGCGGTCGTTGTCCGTGTACGGAACGGTGTTCCACCGGTCGTGGGAGCGCAGGGTCTGCAACAGCAGATGCCCTTGGGGCGCCCGCAGCATGGCGTAGGAGGTGCGGGTGAAGACGGCCCTGCCGCCGGGGGTGGGGAACCTTCCTTCGTTCACGGGGTGGGCGAGCACGGTCCCGTGGCCGATCACGCCGCGCGGCTTCTGCGGATGCTTGAACCGCTTTAGGCCCGCCTCGGGCAGCGGATTCACGTTGACGATGCGCCCGCCGTTGCGCATGGTCTCCTCCAGGGCGGAGAGCATCCGCGGATGGTTGCTCTCGGGGCTCTGGCCCACGACGAGGAGCAGATCGGCGTGGTGGAGGTGGTGCAGGCTGACGCTCCCCTTGCTGACGCCCAGGGGCAGCGCCGTACGGGGGACCGCCGTCTGTTCCAGGGAGTACGGCAGCGCGTTGGCCACTGCCGGCACGCCTACCGCCCAGGTCTTGGGCGGGGTGATCGAGACGTCCGTCTCCTCCGCACCGCTCCTGCTCCTGTCCATGCGCCCCATCCGCCGCTCATCCGCCGCGCTGCCGCTCCAGCCCAGTGTCGGCACGTTCCGCGCGCGGCGCGATCCGGGGCGGTCGGGCGCAAGGGGCGACGTGTGATGCGGGAGGCGCAGCGCGCCGGCGTCAGGACGGGGTCCCCGGGTCGGTGTACCGCAGCAGGGCGCCCACGCCCTCGTACAGCCTCAGCTCGCTCTCCGGTACGACGACCAGCTCGGCACCGGTGCCGACGAGGGCCCGGACGAGGGCCTCGTCGGCGCGTTCCTCGCGCGGGGCCCGCACGCCGAAGGACATCAGCTCCGCCTCCGTCAGGGCGAGCTGAGTCGGCTGGGAGCCCGCCCAGAGCCGCAGCGAAGACCCTGGCGGCCGGTTCAGCAGCAGGGCCGCGACCTGGCCGCGCTGGAGGGCGGCGACGGTGGCGGCCAGCCCCTCCGCCATGGGTCCGTCCAGGGCACGCCGGCCGATGAAGATGTCCACGAGTTCCCGGTCGTGGGCGGCCATGCGGCCACGGAAGACGCCGTCGAGCTGCGGCTCCAACAGGGCGCGTCCGGTGTCGGTGGGGGTCCGGCCGCCCACGCGTACGACCTTGTCCCGCAGGGTGTGCGGCAGGCGGCGGATCAGTACGTTGCACGCCCACTCGTTCCCGCCCACGACGACGGCGTCGGCATGGGCGCGCCGCGCCCGTTCGTCCAGCTGGTGGCCGAGCCGGAGGGAGGTGCGGTGCCAGGTCGCCACCGCGACCCTGCGGTGCAGCCGCTCACCTGGGGTGACGGTGGACGCGGGCCAGGTGCCGGTCTCCGCCTCCAGAGTTACCCAACCGTGGGTCTCGGCGGTCGGAAGGCCGCCGTAGTGGACGACTACGGCCATGTAGGGGATCTCCGGAACGTGCTGGGTGACCAGGGGCATCGCGTCCGGCAGGGTGCTGTAGCGCGCGGAGTCGTGCTCGGGTGGCCTGGGCAGCTCCCCGTCCAGGACGAGCGTGCCGTGGGCGGCGAAGATGGCCTGACCGTGCACCCCCGGCACCTCTGTGTCGGCGCCGACCGCCTCCTCCAGTACGTTCAGCAGCGCGCGGTCCGAGCCCTGACGGGACAGACTGTCGCGCAGCCGCCGCCAGCGCAGCGCGATCGCCCGCTCGGGATGGTCGACGTCTCGGGAGGTGTCCAGGTACACGGAGGCGAACGGGCCCGGCTCCGCGTAGAGGGGTTCAAGGAACGACAACCTCATCGCCACTCCTAGTCGATGGTCTCCCCTCCTTTGATGATGCGCGCCTCGGGGGGCGATGGAGCTCGACGAGCGCAAAGCGGTGCGGAACGCGGGGCGGTCAGGCGCCGGCCGGCAGCAGCCGGCCCATCGTGAGCATGGTGGCGGCGACCCGGCCGTCCAGCACGGCCAAGCCGCGGGGCGGGACGGTCTCGTCGCCACACAATGGACCGCCTCGGCCGTAACGTTGTCGACTGCCTGAACACCGGCCACGGATACGGGACGAGAAGAAGCTGCTCGTCACCGCTCCACTGTCGAGGCCTGGGGCGCTCAGATGGAACTGCGTGCCATACGGCGCCGGAATCGCGACGCCACGATCAAGGCCGGCGCTGCCGGCCAATGGGCAACGTCGGCCCACTACGAGTCGGCAAGGTCGGGTCGCCGGGGATCTGAGCGGACCGAGCAGACCCACACCGGCCGCCGGCGTTCAGCTCAGTAGTGCAGGACTCGCTGCGTAGGGGGTCAAGGGGTGCCGTGCTCCGGCAAAGGAATGGGCCCTCCAACGGAGTCACTTGAGCATCGGGCGCAGGTTGCGATGCATGACCGAACGGTCCTATGTTCGCAATGAGTCGAGTGGCCATGGCGCAGGCCACGTGGTGCAGTCCGGTGCCATTCACGGCAACGTGGTGTTCCCCTCGCCGGCTGTGCCGATGAGCCAGACGCCGGCGGAAACGCAAAGGCGCTGGGAACAGCGTCAAAGGCGAATCCTCGATGCCGAGCACGCCCAGCTGGCAGTAGACCGGCGCCGGTTCACACAGTCACCTGCGGGAATTGCCCGCAATCGCCGCAGTGCTCGGCCAGCTCGCCGGCCCACGAATTGACCGGCGGAGTCAACCGCAGCGATGCCGCTACTCGCTTGGGGCTTGGCCGGTCCGGGTGGAGCCGGGGGCGGAGGTTTCTGGTCCGGGCTCCTCGTAGGGGATGCGGTTCAAGTGGATGACATCTCGCAGAGTGCCCCACTCATCGCCTCCGAGTTTGGTGAGTGGGCGCAGTCGCTCGGAGTTGGGCCGGTCGTCGACGATGTACTCCTCCTTTGCAGCGGCTTGCAGCACGCGACCGAAGACGAGGGTGGAATTGCCCATCCGCAGGGTGGTGTGCGAGCGGCACTCCAGCACGACGGGGGAGGCGGCCACTCTGGCCGGGCGGACCCGCAGGCTGGGCTCGCGTTCGATGCCTGCGAAGTCGAATTCGCTGACGGTCCGGGGAAAGTCGGTGGCTGTCGCGTTGATCATATGCAGCAACGGCTCCGAAGAGAAGTTGACGACGAATTCCCCTGTGTCTTCCACATTGCGCAGCGAGTCCTTGCGGCCGATGGAGGTGAACTGGACGATCGGCGGGTCGGTGCTGGCGATGCTGAAGAAGGAATGTGGCGCCAGGTTCTCGGTGGCACCGTCGGGTGTGATGGTGGATACCCATGCAATGGGGCGTGGAACGACGACAGAAGTCATGAACCTGTAGAAGCTGGCAGTACTCATGGCTTCCGGATCGAATTCGACGCGCATGCGTTGAGTATCCGAGGTGCTGTCCAGGAGTGCGACACGTGTCGGTGTCGGCACGGTTTCCAGGCGACGGAGATATGCGGGCGGCGACGGCAGGCTGCGGCCGCAGACCGTTCTTGTCAGCGTTCGAGGACGAGGGCGAGCCCCTGGCCGGCGCCGATGCGCAGGGCGGCAACGCCGGTGCCGGAGCCGCGGCGAGGCGCACGACTCTACGAGGAGGGCGCCGTGGCGGATTTACTGATGCTGCCCCCGAGGCTGTGGCCGCAACTCGCTTCCGTGGTGTTCCCCGCGAACGACCGGTCCCGAGCCGAGGCCATCCGAGCCAGACTGGAACAACTGTCCCTGCGGGCCCTGTTCGATGGGGCCGTAGTCGCTTCGGTCACGCACCAACCGCGCCGACGCTGACCGGCTCCATCTGTCCCCTCGCACCGTCAACTCACACCTGCGCCATGTCTTCGCCGAACTGGGAGTGAACACCAGGGTGGCACCGACACACATCGCATCGGCCCGCATGCCTCCTCAGGAGCCGCCCCAGCGGGAAGCGTACGGGCCGGTGCGAGAGCGGTGAACGTCATGGCTCGCTGCCCGCTCCGGCTTGGCGGATGCTCTGGCAAGCCCTGAGCGAGTCCGGCCCTGGCGGGCCGGAACGGTTCAGCTGTGGGATCCTGGCGCTCGTGGGCCGTCACGGTCCCGCTCCACCGGCGCAGGCGCGGGAGGGGGAAATAGTTGTGGTCACCATGCAAGCCGTACGGGCGCACCGCCGCGGCGGTCCCGAGCAACTCGTGTACGAGCAGGCCCCCAGACCCGAACCGGGACCCGGTGAAGTGCTCGTCGCTGTGCGAGCCGCATCCGTCACTGCGGACGAGCTGAACTGGGATGCGACGTGGACGGACAGCTTCGACAGCACGGGCCGCAGCCGCACGCCCATCATTCCCTCCCATGAGTTCTCCGGGGTCGTCGCCGCCCTGGGCGGGGGAGTGACAGGCTGGGCCGAGGGCGACCAGGTCTACGGACTGATCCCTTTCACCCACGACGGCGCGGCAGCCGAATATGTCAGCCTGCCTGCGGACATCCTGGCCACCAAGCCGGCCACCCTGAGCCACGATCAGGCCGCCGCGGTCCCTCTGGCGGCCCTCACCGCTTGGCAGGCCTTGGTCGACCACGCCCACGTGAAGGCGGGCCAGAGCGTCCTGGTACACGGCGGCGCCGGCGGAGTGGGCTCCTTTGCCGTGCAAATCGCCACGGCCCTCGGCGCGCATGTCACGGCGACTGCCTCCGCAACCGACCTGGATCTCGTCAGGCAGTTGGGCGCCCGCCGGGCTGTCGACTACGCCCACGACCGTTTTGAGGACCACGTCACCGACGTCGACGTGGTCATCGACCTGGTGGGCGGCGCCACCCAGGCCAGGTCCTGGGCTGTGCTGCGCCCCGGCGGAGCCCTGGTCGGCATCGCGGCACCGCCGGACCCGAAGGAGGCCACCAGCCATGGGGTCCGCGGCGTCTTCTTCATCGTCGAACCCGACCGCGCCGGGCTGGAAGCTGTCGCCCGGTTGATCGAGGACGGCCGGATCAATCCTGTCCTGGACCGGGTCCTGCCCCTGGCCGAGACCCGGGATGCGTACCAGGCACTCGCCCAGGAACATCGTCGCGGCAAGGTCGTGATCCACGTCGCCGGGTAGTGGGACCGGTTGGCGCGTGGCCGCAGGCTCAGCTGGACGACCGGGCCGAGTCCACGACCGGCGTCCGAGCCGGGTAGCCAGTCCTGATGCTGGGGCTGTCACCGCGCAGGTCAGCCGTGCTGGGGTTGCCCCAGCAGAGGTTGGCGGACATGAACGTCGACAGTCCTGACCGTCAGGTCCGATGGAGCTTCCTCGGCCAGGAGCCGCTTCGGGCAGAGGCCCGGTTCTCCTCACTGCCGGGCGGGGTGGAGTGGACGGCGCCATCACGGCGGCAGGCTCCCGCGCCCGCCGGGGTGATGCACGCCGGCTTTGATGGGCCGGGAGATGTTCGCGTCCGGGCTGTGGGCCGTGAGCCGTCCCGCTTCGCCTGCCCCGGCTCGCGCGTCGCCGATGCCCCGTCGAGGCCACCGATTTGGTGCCGTGGATGTGATGCCACCCATAGGAGCTGTGTCACATCCTAAGGCGGGTAGTAGGGCCGGGGGCGCCCGAACAGTGCGCAAGCGCCATAAAACATGTCATTTCGGACATTTGTCCGATGTTGGGTAGTACGTCACATCATTGCGTTCCGCCGTGCACGTCGCTAACCATGGCTGTCGTTGCGGGAAGCCGCGACAGGGCCGGGTGGATTCCTTCGGATCCGTTCGCTCCGGCCCGCAGCGCGGGGCACTGCCCCGCGAGCCACCGCAACCGGTCGGCAACACCGTGACGTCCCCCATTGGAGAGTTCCTTCCGTATGACCACGCACATGCAGACCCGCACCAGCCGCATCGCCCGCTTCCGCACCATGTCCGTCGCGGGCATCGCCACCCTCGGTGCCGCGGCCGCCGCCCTCACGCTGACGTCGACATCCGCGCAGGCGGCCGAGGCGGCACCGGCGAGCGTCTCCGTGGTCAAGGCCTCCGCGGACGGCGCCCAGGGCGCACCGGCCGGCAGGGGCTACGCCAACAACCTCGACGGCTGGATCAAGGAGTCGCTGGCCATCATGAAGGCCAAGGGCATCCCCGGCACCTACGAGGGCCTGCACCGCAACATCATGCGCGAGTCGAGCGGCAACCCCAACGCCCAGAACAACTGGGACGTCAACGCGCGCAACGGCATACCCTCCAAGGGCCTGCTCCAGGTCATCCAGCCGACCTTCAACGCCTACCACGTCGCCGGCACCGCGCACGACCTCACCAACCCCGTCGCCAACATCACCGCGGCCGCCAACTACGCCGCCCACCGCTACGGGTCGATCGACAACGTCAACTCCGCCTACTGAGCCACAGACTCAGCACCCACCTCGCGAGCCAGGACCGGCACAGGCAGCAACACCGCTGCCCATGCCGGTCCTTCGGCGTGTCAACCAGTAACGGGCCATTGCAGGTGGCCCCATTGCTGAGCCCGGGTAGGCGCAGCAATCCCTGTCCGTCGAAATCTTTCGACGAACGGAACCGCCACGGGAAGACAGGAAGACGGGCAGATGTCTCCGCCCACGCGCAGCCGGGTCCTGGACTCCGTCGCAGTCCTCGGCTACCGGCCGCCGGCTTCTGCCCGCTCCCGCGCCATCAGGCGGGCTGTACGGGGCGACGACGGCACGCACCGGCCGCCGATCGCCGGGTTCATGCTCTCCGCCGGCGTCGCCGCGCGCCGCCATCAGTGCAACGTCCTGCTGCTCACCGGCCACGCCGAGCACGGTGTACTGGATACCGCACTGCTCGATGGGCTGATTCGCATGGATCCGCTGGTTGCCCCGGTCACGGAATCCGGTGCTGTCGGCCGCGAGACCTATCTGCCGACGGGTGCTCACTGGAGGTGTGCCCGGACGGGTACGACGTACGAGGGCGGCACCTGGCGCACCCTGGATGCTCCGCCGACCGTATTCCACTTCTGCTGCGGGACGATGCGCATCTTCCGGTGGCCGGCTGATGCAGCGGGGCCCGGAGAGGAGGCGCGAGCGGCAAGGCGGGATGAGGCCGTCGCGAGCGCCCGGTCATTCCTGCGGATTCCTCCCGGGACCGGTGAACAGGCGTTCCATACGGTCGAAGCGCTCGCGCAGGATCTGCGTGGTCCCTTCGCAGACGTGGTGCGCCGTGTGCTGGGGCCGTGGGCGCAGCACACGGCCTCCAGGCGGAGGACGGCAGGCGGGCTCAGCGTACCGATGCGGCCGGCGGACGCTCGCGCAGGGCGCCGTAGGCGAGGAAGTACGCCGGTAGGCGGTTCAGCCACCGTGAGGTCGTGATGAGCTCGCTCAGCCGCTGGGCGCGCTTCGGGTCGCCGAACGCCGGGCGGCCCGACAGGACCGGTTCGATGACGTTCGTGTGGGCGAAGCGCTGAAGGGCCTGCGTCGCGGCGGTAGTGGGCCAGCGACGGCGCTGGACGCGGCGTACGGTCCGCAGGCCGACCGCGCCCCCGCGCAGCGGTTCGACGAGATACCGGGCGGCGGCCACCGCGTCCTCGACGGCGAGGTTGATGCCGATGCCGAAGACCGGTGACATCGCGTGTGCCGCGTCGCCGATGCACAGCAGTCCGGGGCGGTGCCAGCGCCGTAGGCGGTCGAGCCGTACATCGAGCAGCTTCACGTCGTCCCACGACCCGAGCGCGTGCATCCGGTCCGCGAGCCAGGGAACGGCGGCCGTGAATTCGCCCATGAACCGGTCGAGGCCGGCGGCGCGGCGCTGGGTGTTGGTTCCCTTGGGGATCAGTGCGGCGCACTGCCAGTAGTCCCCGCGGTCGATCATGGCGGTGAGGAACCGGTCGCCGACGCCTCCCACGAGCCCGTGCGGGTCGCCCTCCCGTCGCGGCAGCCGGAACCACCAGGCGTCCATCGGACAGGTGAACTTCCGCAGTCCCAGTTCGGGCAAGGATCTGGCCAGCGAGCTCCGGCCGTCGCAGGCCACGGTGAGGGTGGCCCGCAGCTCACCGGTACGGCCGTCCGACGTGCGGTACCGGACCCCCGTGACCCGCCCCCGAGCTCTCGGCTCCGCTCGACCAGGGGGGACCTCCATGCGCTCCATCAGGAAGGAGGTCACCTCGGTGTTCATTCGCACGGAGAAGGACGGCTCCCGCCCGGCCTCGTCCACGAGGAGGTTGAGGAGATCCCATTGGGGCACCATCGCGATGTAGTTGTACTTGCCCCGTAGTGCGCCGATGTTTCCGACGGTGACCAGCGCACGGTCCGGGCCGAGCGGCAGCTGTACCGTCGTCACCCGCCGCTGCGGCAATCGGCCGAACCGCCCTGCCAGCCCGAGGTCCTCCAGCAGCGCCAGGGTGGACGGATGCACAGTGTCACCGCGGAAGTCGCGCAGGAAGTCGCCGTGCTTCTCCAGGACCGTGACCGCCACCCCCGCCCGGGCCAGCAGCAGCCCGAGCACCATTCCGGCGGGACCACCGCCCACCACGCAGCACGTGGTCCGCTCCATGCAACCGCTCCCTTCGGTGAACCCCCCGGGTCAACGACATGGTGACATATGCCCTCATTTATGAATAAGTTCTCACTAAAAGGTCGTAAAGTGATGAAACTCGCCGCGTCCTGGCTGCGGGACACGGCAACCGTGCCGGTGCCCCGGCCGCCGGCCTCTGCGTGCGGAGCTCCACATCGAGCGCGGCGAGCACATCGGCGACGCCCTCGCACCGACTGCTGGACCGGCCGTGTCCTGCGCGCCGGACGCGATGGGGGAGTGACCACCGAACTTCAGGTAATGGAACAGCGCTTCGGGTTTCCCGGCGAGTGCCGGCTTGTACCGCGGCGAGCCTGTGCTCGGCCTCCCGGAGCAGTCTGCCCCGGGAGGCCGAGCACAGCAGGCCGCCCGCCCGACGGCACGACCGTCTGCAGAGCCGACTTCAATGAGCGGGGCAGTGCCGTGTCGTTGAGGAAGCCTCCGGTGGCGAATCGCCCGGGCCAGGCGAAATTCCAGAAGTCGAGCAGTGCACCGACGCCGTCCCGGTCGTCGGCGGTGAAGGCACGGGCCGGCGTGCAGTGGCCTGGCACTACTGGATGAAACGCGGCAGCCACTTGGCCCGGTAGTCGGGATGGCCGGCATGCTCTGCGGCCATCTGCCGGACGGCGAAACCGAGCCCGACGGCGCGGCCGGACGAGAAGTCGTGGTCGGGGCGGTCGGTGTCCTTGTCGGCGACCTCCGCGTACTCATTGAGAAGAACTCTGCTCGTCTCGATGCGGCGGCGTGTATGCGCAGGGTCCTGGAAGGCGATGTGCTGGTCGAAGCCGAGATGCCGCACGCTGAACGCGATGGCGCCGGACCGGTCGTGCACTTCGCCGGGCACGTCGGCCGGGCACCGCCAACTGTCGCCGCCTGCCGCTTGCGCAATCTGTTCTTCCTCAGCAAGACGCGCCCGAACGAAGTCGATCATGTCGGAGTTGTCCGTCATCGGCCTTTCGAATCCTTCACCGTCATGGCTCCCTACCGGAAACCGCACCTGCCGTCTGTGTCGGTTCTGTCGGTTCACCGAGGATGTCGGACGACGATACCGAGTCGAAAGTCCGGCGCCCCGGGGACACCACCTGTAGTGCGTCTGTCTCGATGCCGAGATGATGGGGACCGCCGTCGCCCCACGGGTACACCGACTGGCCGGACACCGTAGGGTGGGCCGTCCGACGGCTCGCCCACGGGCTCAGGTGGCGGAGCTAGGAGTCGCACGATGCCCACGTCCCAGCGGTACCTGACGATCAGCCAGGTGGATGCGCGCCGTCTGGCCCTCTCTCGGCAGCACCTGGCCGGCTCCCGACCGCCGGCGGACGCGACGAGCCTGCGCACCGTTCTCCGGGCACTGCGCTATGTGCAACTGGACCCCGTCAACGTCGTGGCGCCGAGCCATGAGCTGGTCCTGTGGAGCCGCCTCGGACCACGGGAGCGGGTCGCCAATCCTACGAATGACCAGCGGAAACCCACTCCTGAAAGGTAGGACCGCCCATGACCGCCGTGCGCGGAACATCCGTGGACATCCCCACACAGGACGGCGCCGCCGACGCCTACCTGACCCATCCCGACGACGGAAGTCCCCACCCCGGCGTCCTGCTCTACATGGACGCCTTCGGACTCCGTCCTCACCTGAAGGAGATGGCCGATCGTCTCGCCGAAGCCGGCTACACCGTCCTGGTCCCCAACGTCTTCTACCGCCATGGGCGAACGCCGGTGGTCGAGCTGCCCGACTTCATCGACCCGGCCCGACGCCCGGAGATCTTCGAGCGTCTCGGCCCGATCGTGCAGTCGCTGACACCCGATCTGGCGATGCGCGACGCCGGCGCCTACCTGGCCTGGCTGACGGACTGCCCCCTGGCCACCCACGGGCCGGTCGGTATCACGGGTTACTGCATGGGCGCCGGACTTGCCCTGCGTACCGCCGGTACCTACCCGGAGCGGGTCGCGGCCGTGGCCGGCTTCCATGGCGGGCGCCTGGCCACCGACGCTGCCGACAGCCCGCACCTTGTCGCCGACCGGATCACCGCGGAGATGTACTTCGGCCACGCCGACCAGGACCCCTCGCTGCCCCCCGAGCAGATCAATCGCCTCGACGAGACCCTCACCGCAGCGGGCGTGCGCCACCGCAGCGAGGTCTACACCGGGGCACACCACGGTTTCACCCAGGCAGACACCGCCGCCTACGACAGCACAGCGGACGAACGCCACTGGAAAGCACTGACGGCACTCCTGGACCGCACCCTCTGACCGGCACGCGTTCAGATCGCGGCCACTGCACCACGGACATACGGTCGGCAAGGGCACAGGCGCCCCACGCAGCCTCTGCGCACGGCCCGCGAGCCGGCAGCCGTCAGTGACCGGATCAGAACGCAGGACACGAGAGGAAGCCGCGATGTCGGTCGAGAACACCCCCACTGTCTCCCTCGGGCCCGACAGCGGCCTGGACCAGGTCTTCGAGCTGGCTCAGCAGCTGCGCGTGGACTCCGTTCGCGCCAGCACCGCGGTCGGCTCCGGCCACCCCACCTCCAGCCTGTCCGCCGCGGATCTGATGGCCGTCCTCATGACACGCCAACTGCGCTACGACTGGCAGAACCCGAAGAATCCGGCCAATGACCACCTGATCTTCTCCAAGGGGCACGCCTCCCCCCTGCTGTACGCGATGTTCCTCGCCGCCGGTGCGATCGACGAAGAGGAACTGATGACCACCTACCGCCGCAACGGCGCCCGACTGCAGGGCCACCCCACTCCGGTCCTGCCCTGGGTGGATGCGGCCACCGGCTCCCTGGGCCAGGGCATCGCCTACGGCGTCGGCATCGCGCTCGCAGGACGGGACCTGGAACACCAGCCGTACCGTGTGTGGGTGCTGTGCGGCGACAGCGAAATGGCCGAAGGGTCGGTGTGGGAAGCCCTGGACAAGGCGGGCCGCCACCGGTTGGCCAACTTCGTCGCGATCATCGACGTCAACCGCCTCGGCCAGCGCGGCCCCACGGAGCTGGGCTGGGACACCGGCGCCTACGCCCGCCGCGTCGAAGCCTTCGGCTGCCGTGCCCTGGTCGTCGACGGCCATGACCTCGTGGCCGTCGAACAAGCCCTGGCCACCGCGGACGACGGGCAGGCCCCCACCGTCATCGTCGCCAAGACCGTCAAGGGGCAGGGCGTCTTCGAGGTCGCGGACGCCGAGGGCTGGCACGGCAAGGCACTGCCCGAAGATCTCGCCGCACGCGCCATCGCCGAACTGGGCGGCGTACGCCACCTCACCGTCCGTGGCCCCCAGCCGCCCGCCGTCACCCCCAGTGCCCCGGCCGCTCCCGTGGAGGTGGCGCTGCCGCACTTCGAGGTCGGCGAAAACGTCGCCACCCGCGTCGCCTTCGGCAAGGCGCTCGCCGCGATCGGCGCCCGGCCCGACATCGTGGCCCTGGACGCCGAGGTGGGCAACTCCACCCACGCGGAGGATTTCGGCAAGGCACACCCCGAGCGGTACTTCCAGATGTACATTGCCGAACAGCAGATGATCGCCGGCGCGGTCGGTATGGCCGCACGCGGCTACCGCCCTTACGCCACCACCTTCGCCGCCTTCCTCACCCGAGCCCATGACTTCATCCGTATGGCGGCCGTCTCCCAGATCTCCATGAGCCTGTGCGGGACCCACTGCGGTGTCGAGATCGGCGCGGACGGCCCCTCCCAGATGGGCCTGGAAGACATCGCCATGATGCGCGCCGTCCATGGCTCCACCGTGCTCTACCCCAGCGACGCCACATCCGCTGCCGCTCTGACCGCCGCAATGGCCTACCTGGACGGCATCTCCTACCTTCGCACCACCCGGGGCGCCTACCCCGTCCTCTACACCCCCGACGAAACCTTCCCCGTGGGCGGGTCCAAGACCCTGCGCGCGAGCGACAACGACAAGGTCACCCTCATCGGCGCCGGCGTCACCCTCCACGAATGCCTCGCCGCCGCCGACCGGCTCGCCGCCGAGAACATCCCCGTCCGGGTTGTCGACCTGTACTCCGTCAAGCCCCTGGACCTCGACACGCTCGCCCGCGCCGCCCAGGCAACCGGCGCACTGGTCGTCGTCGAGGACCACCACCCCGAAGGCGGTATGGGCGAGGCCGTGCTGTCCGCACTCGCCGCACAGCGACTGGCCCCCGCAGTCGTCCACCTCGCCGTGCGCAACCTGCCGGGTTCCGGAACCCCCGCCGAACTCCTCGACAACGCAGGCATCTCACGTACCCACATCATTCGAACAGTCCAGGACCTCGCCGCCGGCTGAGAGCTGCCGCCGTGATCGGCGATGAGAGTACGGCGGTGCGCCTCGCCCTGCTCCTGCGCCAGTGGGTCGTCGCCGCGTGCATGGGTCTGCCGCCGCCTTCGCCACCAACACCGACCTACGGGACGAGGACGTCGACCACGCCGTCGAACAGCGCCGCGCCACGACCGCCGCGGTCAGGTAGCCGGCCACTCGACGCTGCCGGTCGCGGTGCGGGCCGGGGCGATCCAGTGATCGCCGGTGCGGTAGGTGCCGCCCTTGGCGAAGTACACCTCGACGCCGTCCTCGAGAGGCAGCCGCTCGCCCTCCTCGACACGGACCGCTCCGCCCGGCAGGCCGGCCGAACGGCCCTGGCGCCTGGTGCCCGCACGGTGGTCCCAGCGGCGCAGGAACGGGTGCAGATGGGGCAGCCGTCCCACGCCCGGCTCCGGCTCTGCGGACAGCCGCACCCGCCGTCCCGGCAGGTCCAGCTCCTCGACCCGCAGCAGGGGGAGGGCCTCCAGACGCGAGGCGTACGCGGTGTCGGTGAACTCCACCTGGTCGCCCACGTCCGGGTCCAGCCTGTCGTCCCTGCCGAAGCTCGCCAACTGCACCCATGTTCCGTCCAGTTCGTCCACCGGGAAGACGAGCGAGCCGTTCTCGCGCGACCAACTCAAACCACCCTGGAACGCCCGGAGTTGACAAAGGAAGGTCTGTTCAGGACACCTCGGGGGAGGTCCTGCGAAGGGATTGTTCGCGGCGTGCGGGGCCGCCGGGCACTTGGGCGACGGCCTACCCCTGTTCGTCCTCCTTCGTCATGTCGGCGCACTTCTCGCCGATCACCATGATGGTGATGCACGGGTTGACGGTGATGAGATCCGGCATCGCGGACCCGGCCTTCGCGGACCGCGGCGACGCGGAAACCCGCCTGACCACGCCGCCCCGGTCGCCTATCGTCGACGTGATTCCTGGCGGAGGCCTCGGCCCGTCCAGGGCGAGGACCATGACGTGGAGGGTGATTGTGCGCTATCGCGAGCTGGGACGCAGTGGAGTGTCCGTGTCCGAGATCGGTTACGGCGCCTGGGGCATCGGTGAGTCAGCCTGGGTGGGTGCCACGGAGGACGAATCCGTACGCGCCCTGCACCGGGCCATCGACCTCGGCGTGAACTTCATCGACACCGCCCGCGGCTACGGTGAGAGCGAGCGAATCGTCGGCCGGGTCGTCCGCGAGCGGGCCGGCGACGAGGTGCTCGTCGCCACCAAGGTGCCGCCGAGGAACGGAATGTGGCCGGCGCCCGATGGTCTGGACCCGGCCGAGACGTTTCCGGGCGAGCACATCCGCGCAAGCCTGGAGACCAGTCTGCGCATCAGCGGCCTGGACCACTTCGACGTATTGCAGTTCCACGTCTGGAGCGACGACTGGGTGGGCCGGGGCGACTGGCTGGAGACGATCGCCGAACTGAAGCAGGAGGGAAAGATCCGCCTGTTCGGAGTCTCCATCAACGACCACCAGCCCGACAGCGCACTCGCACTCGTACGCAGCGGTGCCGTGGACAGCGTGCAGGTCATCTACAACCTCTTCGACCAGGCGCCCGCCGACGCGCTGCTGCCGGCCTGTGAGGAGCACGGCGTCGGTGTCATCGTGCGGGTTGCGCTGGACGAGGGCGGCCTCACCGGCCGGATCACCGCCGGTACGACGTTCCCCGAGGGCGACTGGCGCAACCGCTACTTCCGCGACGACCGCCCGGCGCAGGTCGAACAGAGGGTGGCCGCGATCGTCGCCGAACTCGGCATCGCACCCGATGAGGTCGCTGAGAACGCGTTGCGGTTCGTACTGAGTTCGCCGGCGGTCTCCACCGTCATCCCCGGCATGCGCACCGTACGCAACGTCGAGCGCAACACGGCCCTGAGCGACGGGCGTGCGCTCACCGCCGACCAGCTCGCCCTGCTGGCCAAGCACCGGTGGCAGCGCAACTTCTACTCCTGATCCACGGGCGCCATTTCCGGGGCGGGCGGTACGCGGTTCACCTCCGCGCACCGCCCGGCGCAGTGCTGCCCGCATTGAGCGGTATCAGCCCGGTGACGCCGCGGTCGGGGCGGAGTGGCTCATGCGGTGCGTTCTGCCGGTCATGTGCCCGTGCTCCCGTGCTCGGGGGCGGCCGTCACGCGGTTGCGGAGCGTGCCGATGTTTTCGACCTCGACCTCGACGACATCGCCGGGGCGAAGGTGGCGACCGGAGAAGACGCCGGCGCCGCGCGGTGTTCCGGTGAGGATCACGTCTCCGGGTTCGAGGGTCTGGTAGCGGGAGAGGTAGGAGATCAGCCCGGCCACGCCGTGGATGAAGCCGCTGGTGCGGTCGTCCTGGCGTACGTCACCGTTGACCAGGGTGCGCAGCCTCAGGTCGAGCGGGTCGGCGAACTCATCCGGGGTGACCAGGCAGGGGCCGAGCGGCTTGAAGGTGTCGAAGCTCTTGGCCACGCCGATGGACGCGGTCGGATCGCCCGTTATGGCGCGCTGCTGGATATCGCGTGCGGAGACGTCGTTGGCGATGGTCAGGCCGGCGAGGTGGCTCTTTGCGTCGGCGGCGCGGACGGCGTTCGCGGGCCTGCCGATCACGGCGGCCACCTCGCCCTCATAGTCCACCTGGCCTGCCGCGACGGCCGGCAGGCGGATGTCACCGCCCGGTGCGGTGACCGCGGATCCGGCGACCACCTGGAAATTCGGCTCCGTCGGCAGGGTGATGCCGGGCCGCCCCATCGCGGCGAACATCTCCAGGGCTTCCTCCGCGTGGCTGCGGTAGTTGAGGCCGACGATCAGGATCTTCCCGGGCCGGGGAACGGGGGCGTGCACCCGGACCTCATCGAGCGCAACCCGCCGGACGACCGCCGCCGCGCGTGCGGCGTCGATACCCGGTCCGCGCAGGAGGGCGCCCAGGTCGGCGAAGGGGAGATCGAGTACGGAGAGCTCGCCGGGGCTCTCCTCCCTGGCGATGCCCAGGGCTGTGCTGTACAGGCGCATCACGGACTCCCACGTGTCGGGGACATTCTCTTGCTCCCGAGTCAAGAGCTTTCTTGTTTTGGAGTCAAGAGTTTGTGGGCTGCGGGGTTGCTGTTTCCCGGTGCCGTGAATGGGGGTGAGTGTGCGCCGCCTAGGCTGGGTTGCTATGCCACGGAACCGTCAGCAGATCCCGAAAGCCGAGCGCGAGGCCGTCCTGGTCGACAGTGCCTGGGAGCTCTTCGCCGTCAAGGGGTACAAGGGGACCAGTCTGACCGAGGTCGGCAAGGCGGCCGGTGTCGCGGCCAATGCCGTGCGCTGGTACTTCCCGACCAAGGACGACCTGTTCGCCGCCACCCTGGACCGCCTCTTCCTGCGTGAGCGGGAGCGTGTCGAGGCAGACCCCGTGATCGGAGGTGATCCGCGGCGGCAGCTGGTGGCGTTCCTTGCCGACCTGGAGGCGTATCGCGGACTGCACCGGGAGGCGTACGACCGCATGGATGAGTCGCCGGCCCTCGCTGACGTCTACTCCCGCATGTGGGAGTGGCTGGAGGGTCGCCTTCTGGCGGCCGTCGCGAGCCGACTGTCCGAGGGGGCCGACGTCGAGCCTGTGGCGGACATGGCCCATGTGCTGTTCGAGGGGCTGCTGGTCAGCGCCCGGGAGCTGGACCGGCCGGTCGAAGAGTTCATCGACCTCCTCATGGAGGCGCTGGTGGCCGTCGCGGCGGCACGCTGAGCGCCATCTCTTGACTGTCATACAAGAGCCTGTCTAGGGTTCTCTTGTATGGCAGCCAAGAGGGCTGCCGTGCCCTCGATGAGGAGGTCGCTGTCCCATGGCTTCTCCAGGCAAACTCGCCCACATCGTCCTGCGCACCGGCCGTCTGCCGGTCATGACCGAGTGGTACATGAACGTTCTCGAAGGCCGCGTCACCTTCGCCAATGACGTCCTCGCATTCCTGACCTACGACGATGAACACCACCGTGTCGCGCTGGTCGCCACCGGAGCGTCCGAGCGTCCGACGGACGCGCACACCGGTCTGCACCACGCGGCATTCACCTACGCCACGATCGGCGATCTGCTCGGCACGTACCAGCGGCTGAAGGGGGACGGCATCCTCCCCTTCTGGTGCATCAACCACGGTCCGACCACCTCGATGTACTTCGAGGATCCCGACGGCAATCACATCGAGCTCCAGATCGACAACTTCGCCACCGGGGAAGCCCTCGACGAGTGGTTCCGGTCCGGAGCCTTCGAAGCCAATCCGATCGGCGTCGAGTTCGACCCCGACGACCTGGTGCGCCGCTTCGATTCGGGTGAGTCCTTCGCCGAACTGGTCAGGCGCTGATGACCGCCACCGACACCCCGGTCGTCATCATCGGAGCCGGCCCCGTGGGGCTGGCGACCGCGCTCGTCCTGGGCCGGCATGGCGTCCGCAGCGTGGTCTTCGAACAGTACGACGGGGTCAATCCGCACCCCCGGGCCCATGTCGTCAACACCCGGTCCATGGAACTGTTCCGCACCTGGGGCATCGCGGATGCCGTCCGCGCGGACGCGGTCGACCCGGCGTGGGCCGGCACGATCCTGTGGAAACAGACCCTCGCCGGGGAACCCCTGGGCCGGATCGACCTCGTCGAAGGGCCGGAGGACCAACTCCTGCGCCGGGTCCACGCCTCCGCCGAGCAGCTCACCTCCTGCGCCCAGGACCGTGTGCAGCAGCACCTCCTCGACGCCGTCCTCGCCCAGGGCATGGCCACCGTCCACTACAGCACCGCCGTCGTGGAGGTGACGGACCATGGCGATTCGGTCGACGTCACCGTGGAAGGCGTGGGCAAGCGGCAGATCCTGCGCACCTGTTACGTCGTGGCGGCGGACGGGGCGACCGGGGGCATGCGCGACAAGCTCGGCATCGCGATGGACGGCTCTCCGGTCCTCGGCCACCAGCTGAACATCTACTTCCACGCCGACCTGTCCCCGTGGATGGGGCAGGATCCCGCCCTGCTGATCTGGCTGATCAACAGCGCCTCCCCGGGACTCCTCATCGGGATGGACGGCGTTCGCCGGTGGACCTTCCAGCGGAGCTTCGACCCAGCTGCCGAATCGCCGCGGGACTACCCGCCCGAACGGTGCGCCCAGATCATCCGGGACGCTGTCGGAACCACCGAACTCGACGTGGACATCCGCTCCGTGGGGCCGTGGACCATGACGGCCCGGACCGCCGAGACCTACCGCAGCGGCCGTGTCCTCCTCGTCGGTGACGCGGCGCACCAGTTCCCGCCGACAGGCGGCCTGGGCATGAACAGCGGCCTCGCCGACGCGGACAACCTCGGCTGGAAACTCGCCGCCGTGCTGGCGGGCTGCGCTTCCGACGCCCTGCTCGACAGTTACGAGCGTGAACGTCGACCGGTCGCCGTCGACAACGCCCGCCACAGCATGCTCAACGCCATCAGAATGGCCGAGGTCGGCATAGGGCCCGAGACGGCCAGGATCGCCGCACGCCTCGAAAGCCCGGACCCGTCAGTTGCCGCGGCGCAACGCCGGCGGATCGCGGAAGCCGTCCCTCTGCAGCGCCCGCACTTCGACGCGCTCAACCAGGAGATCGGATACATCTACGGGGCGAGCCGGCACGCCGGCGGCGTCGGCGGAGCCCCGCTCTCGGCCACCGACTACACACCGACTGCCGTCCCCGGAGCGCGACTTCCGCACGCCTGGGTCGAACGTGACGGGGAACGGGTGTCGACGCACGACCTCCTCATGCCGGGCTTCACCCTCCTCACGGGGCCCGGGGGCGCCGCCTGGGCCGATGCCTTCGCGGAGACCGGGGAAGGCGTGGCGAAACAGACTGTCGTGATCGGCCGGGATGTCACCAGCCCGGACGGCTACTGTCCGGAGCTGCTCCGGATCGGTGAGGACGGAGCCCTCCTCGTCCGACCGGACGGCCACATCGCGTGGCACAGCGCCGCGGGATCATCCCCTGCGTCCGCGCTCGCCGCCCTGCTCGACGCGGTCGAGCAGACCGCCTAGGGCCGGCTCGGCCTGATCCGAAAGACAGGCCCTGTTCCGGCGCGGATCGCGAGCGGAGCGCCGGGGCCCCGAGCCCGGCGCTCCCGGCCCTCGCCCGGAGTCCCTTCACCGCGGCCTTTCGGCCTTTCGGCCTTTCGGCCTTTCGGCCTGGAAGGCCGAGTTCGGCCGCCCGGTCTGTCACGCCTGCCCCGGCCCCGGCCGACGCCGACCGGTATCGACCAGCGCCGACCGGTGTCGGCCGACGCCCGCCGCCCCGCCCCGCGCACCGCGGCTGCGCCCCGCCGACACGGCCGTCCCGGCCGCCGCCCCTCTCGTACGGGACCGACTCCTCGCCCGCCCCGACGACCACAGATGCCTCCGGAGGAACACAGTGGTGACCCCTCAGAAAGCAACCGGCCCCCGTCCCACGCTTCAGGATCGATACGTGCGCGAGGAGGGCACCCTCCACCTCACGGGCATCCAGGCGCTCGCCCGCCTGCCGCTCGACATCCGCCGCGCCGACCGTCGCGAGGGCCGCAGCACCGCGGGATTCATCTCCGGATACGAGGGCTCGCCGCTCGCCGGATACGACATGGAGCTCGCCCGCTGCCGCTCCCTCCTCGACGAGTACGACATCGTCTTCCGTCCCGGCGTCAACGAGGAACTCGCGGCGACGGCCGTCCAGGGCACCCAACTGGCCGCAGCGCAGCCGGACAAGCGCGTCGACGGCATCACGGCGATCTGGTACGGCAAGTCCCCGGGCCTCGACCGCGCCTCGGACGCCATCCGGCACAACAACCTGATGGGCACCCACCCCGACGGTGGTGCGCTCGCCCTGGTCGGCGACGACCCCGCCGCCAAGTCGTCGACCGTGCCCGGCGCCTCCGAACTGCTCCTCGCCGACCTGGGACTGCCCACGCTCTACCCGTCCGACCCGCAGGAAGCCCTCGACTTCGGACTGCACGGCGTGGCGATGTCCCGGGCAGCCGGCCTATGGGTGGCGCTGAAAATCGTGACGGCGGTCGCGGACGGTTCCGGCACCGTCGACGTGAGCGCCGGACGGATCGCACCGGTCGTCCCGGACCTCACGGCCGACGGAGTGCCGTACCGCCACACCGTCGGCACCCGGATGCTGCAACCGGCCCTCGGCGACCTGGAACGCAGCCGGGACGGCGCCCGCCTCGAGATCGCCCGCCGCTACGCCGTCGCCAACAACCTCAACCGGATCACCAGGACGGGCCCCGACGACCGCATTGGCATCGTCGCGGCAGGCAAGACGTTCCTCGACCTCCGCCAGGCCCTGCGCATCCTCGGACTCGACGACACCGAACTGGAGCGCCGCGGTGTGCGCCTGCTGCACCTGGGCATGATCCATCCGCTGGAACCCACGATCGTCGAACGGTTCGCGAGAGGGCTGCGCCACATCGTCGTCGTGGAGGAGAAGCGGCCACTCATCGAGACCGCCGTCAAGGACCTGCTCTACGGGCGCGGTGACCAGCCGTCCGTCTCCGGCAAGCGCGCACCCGACGGTTCGGTCCTGTTCCCCCTCGACGGAGAACTCGACCCCGACACCGTCGCCGCGCGGCTTGCGCCCCGTCTGAACGCACTGGGCGGACTCCCCACCGTACAGAGCTGGTTGGACACCACTCGGGCAGCGGCCCGGCGCAAGACGCTGCCACTCCTGCCCGTGCTGAGCCGCACCCCCTACTTCTGTTCCGGCTGCCCCCACAACCTCTCGACCAAGGCACCCGAGGGCGCCGCCGTCGGGGCCGGGATCGGCTGCCACGCCATGGTCACACTCATGGACCCTTCCCAGGCCGGGGACGTCATCGGCATGACCCAGATGGGAGGGGAGGGCGCCCAGTGGATCGGCATGCAGCCGTTCCTCGAACGCGACCACCTGATCCAGAATCTCGGCGACGGCACCTTCCACCACTCCGGCAGTCTCGCCATTCGGGCGGCGGTCTCGGCCGGGGTGAACGTCACGTACAAGCTGCTCCACAACTCGGCGGTGGCGATGACCGGCGGTCAGCAGCCCGTCGGCGTCATGCCCGTGCCCGCGATCGCCCAAGGGCTGTTGGCGGAAGGTGTCGAGCGCATCATCGTCACGACCGAGGACGTCAAGCGCTACCGGAAGGTCACGCTTCCGAAGGGCGTGGTCGTCTGGCACCGCGACCGGCTGGCCGAGGCCCAGGAGGTGCTTGCCCGGACCCCCGGCGTCACCCTGCTCATCCATGATCAGGAATGCGCGACGGAACTCCGGCGCAAGCGCAAGCGTGGTCTTGTGCCCGAACCCACCGAGCGCGTGATGATCAACGAGCGGGTGTGCGAGGGGTGCGGCGACTGCGGACAGCAGTCCAACTGCCTCTCCGTGCAGCCCGTCGACACCGAATACGGCCGCAAGACCCGGATCGATCAGTCCTCCTGCAACAAGGACTACGCCTGTCTGGCGGGGGACTGCCCCTCCTTCCTCACCGTCGTCCCCGCCAAGGGAAAGGCCGACTTCACTCCCGCCCCGATGCCGGACGGCGCGACGCTGCCCGATCCGGACCCCGTCGTACCGGCCTCCCACACCACCCGGATCACAGGCGTCGGAGGCTCCGGGGTGATCACCCTCGCGCAGATCCTCAGCACCGCGGCCTCGCTCGCGGGCCTGCACGTCAGGGCCCTCGACCAGACCGGCATGGCCCAGAAGGGCGGCGCGGTCGTCTCCGACATCAAAATCACCGAGGAGGCGACGGAACAGGCCGGCAAGGCGGCCCTGGACGAGTGCGATCTCTACCTCGGCTGTGACCTGCTCGTCGCCGCGGAACCAGGACATCTGGCCGCGGCGGCCCCGGCGCGAACGGTGGCGGTGGTCTCCACGGCAGAGGTCCCGACCGGACAGATGGTGATCGACCCGGAGGTGTCGTTCCCGCCTGCCGAACCTCTCAAGGAACGGATCAGGGCAGAGGCCAAGGACACAGTCTTCCTCGACGCGCGCCGACTCGCGAACGACCTGCTGGGCGAGGACCAGTTCGCCAATCTCCTGCTCACCGGCGCGGCCTACCAGACCGGCGGGCTGCCGCTGCCGGCCCACGCCATCGAGGAGGCCATCACCCTCAACGGAGTGAAGGCCGAAGCCAACATCAAGGCGTTCCGCCTCGGCCGCCAGGCCGTCGCCGACCCCGGAGCCTTCGCCGACCTCCTGGAAGGGCGTGTCACCCCGGCGAAGTCGGGACGCGGCCTGTCCGCCGAGGCCCGGCACACCCTCGCACTGGTCGGGGCCGCCCCCGGGTCGGAGCTCGCCCGGCTCCTGGAGGTCCGCGTACCGGATCTCATCGCGTACCAGAACGCCGCGTACGCGACGAGATACGCACGTTTCGTCGAACAGGTCCGCCGGACCGAGTGTGAGCGCGCCCCCGGCTCGACCGCACTCACCGAGGCAGTGGCCAGGTACCTGCACAAGCTGATGGCGTACAAGGACGAGTACGAGGTGGCCCGGCTCTCCCTCGACCCCGAGGTCGAGCGGGAGGTGAAGGCCCGCTTCGGGGACGGCGCACGGATGTCCTACCGTCTCCACCCGCCCGTCCTGCGGGCACTCGGCATGAACCGCAAGATCGAACTCGGACCCTGGTTCAAGCCGGCCTTCCAAGCCCTCGCTGCGATGCGCAGGCTCCGTGGCACGCGCCTGGACCCCTTCGGAGCGGCGCGCGTGCGGCGCACGGAACGGGCCCTGGTCGTCGAGTACGAGGCCACGATCACCGAGGTCTGCCGGAATCTCGACATGGACTCCCACGAGCTGGCCGTCGAGATCGCCTCACTGCCCGACATCGTGCGTGGCTACGAGGAGATCAAGATGGCATCCGTGACTCGGTACAGGACCCGGTCCGCGGACCTCGTGGGCCGGCTGTCCTCGGGCCGCGAACGTACGGGTGCCGACACAGCGGCGTCCTGGCAGCAGAGCGGGTGACTGGAGGGCCGGTCGCGGACCCGGTCCCGTTCTGCGGGCGGTGGGGAGTTACACGTCGGCACCGCCGTGAACGGTGTCCTAGGCATGGAAGCCGTTGCACCCGATGGATGTGTACTTCGTGGGCCCGCCCTCGACGTGGTACAGCACCACGGTCCAGTCGCCCCTGTCGTCACCGACCGGGATCGCGTCGACGGTCCGATTGCCGAAGTGGGCCCGGAAGTCGTCGGGATAGTTGAGCTTGATGGTCCCGCCCGAGGACCACCGGGAGTAGATGTCGACGGGCTTGCTCGTGAAGCCGATGCCCTTTCCCACGGACCGGAGGGGCCGGCCGGTGGCGCGGTCGGTCTCGTGCGGGGGCCGTACCCCCACGGAGATGTAGTACGGCGCGGGCCGCTTTCCCTGGCCGGAAGTCTTGGGACGCAGCTCCACCGCGGCGGTGTCCGAGCCGGTGGTGTGCGAGACGGACGACAGCAGGTCGATCGACGGTGAGGACCCGGCGAAACTGGCCAGGTCGCAGGAGCCCATGCGTTGCGCGGCCTGCTTCGGATCGTCCGACAGGGTCCAGCGGTCCTGCGAGACACGGCCGTTCACGATGTGGTCCGGTGGCCGGCCCGCCGGACCCTCGGTCGCCGACCGGGACGCGGAGACGTCGGTCGTGGGTGCGGCTCCGGGGGTTCGGCTGTCCTGTTCGGGGAGCAGCCACACCGTCGCCGGCACGACGAGCGCCACCGCACATGCGGCGAGCCAGCCCCTGCGACGTGTGGTGCGGGCGGGATGCCGCCGTTGGTGATCCGGCGCGTCGTACGGCGTGGTGTCGGGCGTCCCCGGCGGTACGGTCTCGGCTGACCGCTCAGGCACCTGATCCTCCGGCTCGCGATCCGCCGGCCGCGTCAGGGCCCCGGTCTCCGGTTCCGCCTCCGAAGGTGGCGTGCTCAAATGGACGGGCACGGGTTCGGCGTCGCGGGCCACCGCGCGGTAGTGGGCGTCCGTAGCCAGCGCCGAGTCCACCGCGCAGTGGGCGATCACGGCGGCCAGCTCGGGCCGCTCCGCCGGGTCCTTGGCGACACACTGCCGGATCAGTGCGGCCAGCGCGGGCCGCACCCCCGCCAGGTCGATGTCCTCGTGCACGGTCCGGTAGCTCACCGCAGCCGCATCGCCCGTGCCGTACGGGGGCCGGCCGGTCGCCGTGTAGGCGATCGTCGCCCCCAGCGCGAAGACGTCCGCCGCCGGGTCGACCTCGTTGCGCAGGACGACCTCGGGCGCCGCGTACCCGGGCGTTCCTGGTGCCATTCCGTCCCGGGTGAGGATCGTCTGCTCAAGTCCCCGGGCGATGCCGAAGTCGATCAGTTGCGGTCCCTGCGGCGCGAGGATGACGTTCTGCGGCTTCAGGTCCCGGTGCGTGACCCCGTGGACATGGACCGCGGCCAGCCCCTCGGCGAGCGCGGCGAAAAGCCGCAGGGCGCTGTCCGGCGGGAACGGGCCGCTCGTGCCCACGGCGCCGCGCAGCGTGGGCCCCGGCACGTACTCGGTGGCCAGCCAGTACGGGGACGAGCCGAGCGACGCCTCGATCAACTGGGCGGTGTAGGCGCTGCGTACGGCCTCCACGGTCGCGGCCTCCCGCCGGAACCGGGCCAGTGCCTCGGGGTGATCGTTGATCTCGTCGCGGATCACCTTCACGGCCACCAGCCGTCCTCCGGGCGACCGACCGAGATACACCTGTCCCATGCCGCCCGCGCCGAGCCGGGCGAGAATCCGGTACGCGCCTATGTGCGCGGGGTCCTGAGGTCGCAGCTCTTCCACCGGCACGACTGTGCCATATCCGCTCACTTGTCGGACCGGCGGACCGCAACCGACGCACCACCGCCCTCGGTGCGCGGCGATGTGTTCGCGGGCCGGATGCTTCCTGCACTCAGCGCAGCCGCCATTCCCGGGCCTGGAGAGCCTCTTTCAGGGGCACCGTCGGGCCTGGTGCGACGCTGACGTGGACCAGCCCGGTCAACTGGCTGGTGGCGTGCTCGATGCAGACGTCCTCGATGTTGATGCCCGCGCGATCGATATCCGCGAACAGTCGTGCCAGTTCGCCCGGTTGGTCCCTGATTATGATGGTCGCCACCTTGAAGCGCTCGGGCTGGGTACCGTGCCTGCCGGAGATCCGGGCACGGCCCGACCGGCACGGCGCCGCACAGCGCTACCAGTTCCAGGGCCGTGTTGAGCGTATCGGTATCGGTGTCCGCCGTCGGCGCGAGCGCCCACATACGCCCCTCGAGCAGATCGGCGGTTGAGCGGCTCCGCCTCCTACCCCTCGTACTTCAGAACTACGCGGAAGGTTCCCTCCCCGGCGGGACGCAGACTACGAGGTGCGATTCATAGCTTCTGTACTGCAAGCACGAAGACATCCGGTACGGAAGGAACCATCTACATGGTGTCCCGCCCACGCAGAAGCCGCCTGTGCCGCGCCCTGCTCGCCGCACTCGTCGTCGCCTCGGTGACCGTACCGGTGTCGGGTGCGGTCAGGCCCGCCGGCGTACCGGCGCCCGTTCCGACCGTCCCGGGTCCGCTGCCGGCCGCCACCCCGGGCGCTCTCGTCGAGCGGTGGGCTGCAACGCGCGCGGACATCGCGGCGGCCGCGCGGATGGCCGACGGCCACGGCGACGGGAGGCGGGCCGATGCGCTGCGCGTCCTGGCAGACCCTGCGCGCCACTTCATCTCCTTCGACGGCCGGGACGGCGGCCGCACCGTCGAGGTCTTCGGCGACCTCGCCCGGGCCGACCGGATCGCCGTGCTGGTCCCGGGTGCGGGCATAAGTGTCGACAACTACTGGCGGCTGAAGGGCGGCGCCCAGGCGCTGCAGAGGGAGCTCGGCGACCGGTCCGCCGTCGTCGCCTGGCTCGGGTACGAGACGCCGGCCACTGTGAGCCTGACGGCGGCCACCTCGGGGCGGGCCGACGACGCCGCTCCCGAACTGAGCGATTTCTTGCGCAAGTTGAAAGGCGCCAAGCCTGCGGCCCGGACCTCTCTGCTCTGCCACTCCTACGGTTCCGTCGTCTGCGCACGGGCCGCGGCCGGAGTAGAGGTCGCGGACATCGTCCTGTACGGCAGCCCCGGTGTGGGAGTCGACGACGTGGCCGCGATGCACACCCGGGCCGCGGTCTGGGCGGGCCGGGGCGGCACCGACTGGATTGCCGATGTTCCGCACGTACGGCTGGAACTCCCCACCGTAGAGGTCGGATTCGGTGCGGACCCGGTGTCCGAGGGCTTCGGCGCCCACACCTTCGACGCGGGCTCCGGCGGCCACAGCGACTACCTGAAGCCCGGTTCCGTACCCCTGAAGAACATCGCCCGGATCGTGGACGGACGGACCCCGGACACCCCTCGTGCGTGATACCGGTGCGGCGGACCCCAACCGTTGCTCCGCCCGGCGTGGTACGGCAGTCGAAGAGGTGACCGGTTGTTGGCGCGGAACGTTCGGTTCCGGCGAGCTGCCGTGGCGTTTCCGGGGTGGAAGCGGCACGCCCCGCAGCCCACCCTCGACCGGCTGGGCGAGCTGCTCGGCAATGTGCGCAGCGCCGGGCTCACCGTCAGCGCTCACACCACCGGCGAGCCGGCCCATCTGACACCGGGCATCGAACTGTCGGCGTTCCGTATCATCCAGGAGGCGCTCAGCAACGCGACGTGGTACGCGCCCGGAGCGGAGGTACGGGTGGAGGCCGGCCACCGCCCGTCCGCGGGCACCTTCCGGATCGCCGACACCGCGCCGACCCGGACCGCCCAGCCCTCGCCGGGCGCCGGCCACGGTCTGCTCGGCATGTGGGAGCGCGCTGCGGTGCTGCGTGGCACGCTGGCTTTCGGCGCCACCTCCGACGGAGGATACGAAGTGATCGCGATGCTGCCCACGCAGCTTCCCGCCATGCCTGCCGACCTTGTGGAGGACAACCCGTGACCACCACCCGCGTGCTGATCGCCGACGATCAGGTGATGGTCCGTCAGGGATTCACGGTCCTGCTCAATGCCGAACCCGGCATCGAGGTCGTCGGCCAGGCCGTGGACGGCCTCGACGCCGTCGCCAGGGTCGCCGAACTGGCCCCCGACGTCGTACTGATGGACATAAGGATGCCCGGGGTCGGCGGCATCGAGGCGACGCGCCGCATCATGGCATCGCCCGCCGCCACCTCCAAGGTCCTCGTCCTGACCACTTTCGACCTCGACGAGTATGTGTACGAGGCGCTGCGTGCCGGCGCGTCCGGGTTTCTGCTGAAGGACGCGTCGGCCACGGAACTCGCCCATGCCGTAAAGGTGGTGGCGTCCGGCGAGGCACTGCTCGCGCCGAACATCACCAAGCGTCTCATCGCCGAGTTCTCCCGGGTGTCCGACGTCCCCCGCGGCCCGGTCAAGGGCCGCAGCGGCAACCTCACGGAGCGCGAGACGGAGGTTCTGTCCCTGATCGCGCAGGGCCTGTCGAACGCGGAGATCGCCCAGCGGCTGGTGGTGGCCGAACAGACCGTCAAGACGCATGTGAGCCGGATTCTGGTCAAGCTCAGCCTGCGTGACCGGACCCAGGCCGCGATCCACGCGTACGAGACGGGCCTGGTGCGACCGGGCGGGTACTGAGGAGGCACCGCCACATCGAGCACGGCGACGGGCCGGCAGCCGCTTTCGGTCGGCGACCTGCGGTACGCCTGTGCCGCGCCTCCACCATGGCACCGTTCCCTCATGCTGATCACGGCAGGCCCGCGCCCACATGGAGAACGGCGCGAGCCAAGTTCCCGCCCTACCCCGTTGCCAACCATCTGGTTCTGGTCAACGGGTGGAATCGGCACTCCCTTTTGGCCGGTCTTTGTCTCACCCGAAGACTTCGCACCCCGCCCATTGTTCGTGGACAGGGTGCGAAGCCATGATCTGCGTTCTTTCATGAGGGTTTCAGCGGTTGTGGGACCAACCCTGAGATGTACATCTCAGGTCTGACGTGCCGGCCAATCTGCTTCCGGAGAAGGATGGGATCACCCCGCATCTGATGATGCGATGGAATGCCGATCGAGTGTGGCGTCGCTCCGGCAGCAGGATCCGTACGCCCAAGCAGGCTGAAAGGCTTTTGATGAACGGCAGGTTGACGCGTCGGCCGGATGCCTCGGTTCTCCGGTCCGGCGGTCGCCCGCACCTGGGGCTGCGTGTGTCATCCGTCGCGCTCGCGCTTCGCTGGGCGTCCTCGCGGTGGCCCTTCGTGGAAGAAGAAGTGGCGGGCCTGCGGCCGCTGGTGCGGCCGGGCGCTGTCTGCCTCGACATCGGGGCCGAGTACGGCCTCTACACCTGGTGCCTGTCCGCGCTGGCCGGACCGTCGGGGAAGGTGCACAGCGTCGAACCGCTGCCCGGCCCCGCGAAATGGCTGAGGGTCACGGCAGCCGCCCTCGGCTGCGACAACGTCACCGTTCACCGCATGGCTCTCGGCGCGCGGGCACATGAAGGAACGATGAGCCTGCCCCGGCGCCGTCTGCTGCCCGTCCACGGACGCGCCTATCTCACCGAGGGCGCCTCGGGACCCGGACCCAACGTCGAATTCCCCACCTCCCACCCCGTGACCACACCGGTGCGGACGGTGGACGGTCTGTGCAACCACATGGGCCTCGATCGCGTCGACTTCATCAAGGCCGACGTCGAAGGGGCGGAGGCAGCCGTGCTGTCGGGGGCCCGGCGCACGCTGCTGCGCCACCGGCCCGCGCTCCTGCTCGAGATCGAGGACCGTCACCTCGAGAAGTACGACACGAAGTCGGGCGACCTCGTCAGCCGGCTCGGCGAGCTCGGCTACGACATGTACCGCTGGCGGAACCGGGGTTGGAAGCGTGTTGCCGACGTGACCGATGACTGCCGCAACTACCTCTTCTCGGCCCGCTCGACCGCATCCAGCTGAAGGATCCAACACACCCATGGGCTCCACCCTTGTCATCACCAATGACTTCCCGCCGCGCCAGGGAGGCATAGAGACCTTCGTGCACGCCATGGCCACGCGCATACCGGACGACGACGTGGTCGTGTACACCTCGCGCGAGCCGGGCGACACCGCGTACGACGCGGCCCTTCCGTTCCCTGTCGTACGGGACTCCAGCGGCATGCTGCTGCCGACCGGGCGGGTCACCCGGAGGGCCGTCGAGATAGCCAGGGCCCACGGCTGCGACCGGGTCTGGTTCGGGGCTGCTGCGCCCCTGGCCCTCATGGCGCCGGCCCTGCGCCGCAGTGGGATCCAGCGCATGGTGGCGACCACCCATGGCCATGAGATCTGGTGGGCCAGGACCCCGGGTCCGCGTCAGATGATGCGCCGTATCGGCGACGGCGTGGACGTCGTCACCTATCTCGGTCAGTACACGCGCGCCCGGATCGGGCCGTCCCTGGGCCCGCGTGCGCGCATGAGCCGGTTGGTGCCGGGGGTCGACTCGGAGGTGTACCGGCCCGACGCCGAAGCCGGATTCGACCTGCGTACGGAGCTCGGCCTGCACGGCAAGCGCGTGATCCTGTGTGTGGCCCGCCTGGTCCCGCGCAAGGGCCAGGACATGCTGATCCGGGCCCTGCCGCTGATCCGGCGGGAGGTGCCCGACACGGTGCTCGTCGTGGTCGGCCGGGGGCCGGACGAGGCACGGCTGCGCAAGCTGGCGCACCGGCACGCCGAGGGCTCGGTCCGTTTTGTGGGCGGAAAGTCGCACACCGAGACTCCGCCGTACTACGCGGCGGCGGATGTCTTCGCCATGCCGTGCCGTACCAGGAAGGCCGGTCTGGAGGCGGAAGGGCTCGGCATCGTGTTCCTGGAGGCGGCGGCGACCGGACTGCCGGTGGTCGTCGGCGACTCGGGCGGCGCCCCGGACACGGTGCTCGACGACAGGACCGGCCGGGTCGTGGACGGCACCGACACGGCGGCGATCGCGGGCGCGCTGACCCGGATACTGCTCGACGCGGACCAGGCCGCCGAGATGGGCGCCGCCGGCCGTAAGTGGGCTCAGGAGTCCTGGTCCTGGGACGCATCGGCCCGTCATCTGACGCAACTGCTGAACCCCGAGGCCATCCCGGCGGTCATGCCGGGGCAGGAGTAGGGGCGCCGCGGCATACGACGCGCAGGGCCCGGGCTTCCCGCCCCGGGTGGGACGCCCGGGCCCTGCGCCGCTTGGGCTGCTCCTCGTGCGCACGGCGCAGGCCGATGCACACCGTCCTCCTGAGTACCCGGGAGCGCCGCGGCGACGTGGGCATGCTCAAGCCGATCGGGATGACGCCGCGCCAAGTCGTGGTGATGACAGTGATGTCCGTGGCAGGTCTCGGAGGGGCCGCTCCTTCCCCAGGCTCTCGGCTGCGCTCGAGCAGGAGAGACCCCATCCGCCTCCCTCCTCACCCCGCTCCCTGATCCGGCCTGATCCAAACGGAAGACCCCAGCCGATGTCGCCACGGAAGTCGGCTCCGATGTCCGAGGGCAATGCGACAATCGCCCTGCGACGTCATGTGGCGCGCTGTGCGACAAGGATTGCCACGATGGGAGTGCAGTTGCTGGAGTCAGTCGAGCCGCGCCGGGCACAGCAGGTCCTGACCGTCCCCGGCCCCCGGGCCGCCACGGGAAGGGCCGGCGCATGACACATACCGCCGTGTTCCGTGGATCCGCCGTCTGCCCGAGCCCGGTCGCCGACCCGTCCCTGCGCCTCTTCCTCTTCCACCACGCCGGTGGCTCGCATCTGCTCTACCGGAACTGGGTACCGGAGTTCCCGCCGGACTGGGAGCTGTGTCTGCTCAACGCCCCTGGGCGTGCGCACCGGCGCGATCAGCCCGCCGTCGACCGCGTCGAAGATCTGGTCGACCACTTCCATCAGGAGTTGCTGCCGCTGTTCGACCGGCCGTTCGCCTTCTTCGGGCACAGCATGGGCGGCCTGGCCGCGTACGAACTGACCCTGAGGCTCGCCGCGCAGGGCGGGCCGATGCCGGTCTGGCTCGGGCTCTCCGCCTTCGGTCCGCCCAGGGGAGCGGAGTACCGGCGCCGCCCAGGGCGGCACGAGAGCTCCGACGCCGAACTGCGTGACTGGCTGCGATCGCTCGGCGGTACCCCCGCCGAGCTGCTCGACAACGACGATGTGTGGCAGTTGTTCGAGCCCGTGTTCCGCAGCGATTTCAAACTTGTCGACACCTGGGCGCGCGACCCCGCCACCGGTTCACCGCCGCTGCCTTTCACCGTCTTCGGCGGTGAACAGGACCTTGTCGTGGAACCCAGGAGGCTCAAGGCCTGGGCCGACCACTCCCCGCACCTCCAGGGCGTCCACCTCTACCCCGGCGGCCACTTCTATCTGCACGACCACCGTGCTGCCCTGATCCGCACCGTCACCGCGTCGGTGCGCGCGGCCCGCGCCGCCGCCGAACGCATCATCACGGCGCCCGGCGCCTCGTAACTCCCCTCGCCCGTCGGCGGGCGGCGGGCTGCGGACAGTACCCAGGCACGGAAGGCCGAGGCGAGCACTGCGGGCACCCGTGCCCGGGACGGCTGCTTCGCCGGCCGAGTGTCGCACTGCGGGCGCGGCGGCTCGCGGGCGACGGACGGCAGCGCTGCGCACAGAGGGGGCACCGCTACCGGAACGTGTCCGTCGTGGCCGTGCCGCGCTCGCCGACCGGCATCAGACCTGAAGCTCCCCGTCCCGGACAACCACGCGCCCACCCGCGACCACGAGTTGGCGCCGCGGAGAGCGGACGAGGGCGTCCTGGACGTTCTCGGCGTCCACCAGAACGATGTCCGCGCGTGCTCCCGCGACGATGTCGTGGACGCGGCGGTGGACAAAGCCGGCCGCACCGGTGGAGGACAGCTCCACCGCGTACGCGAGCTCCTCATCGGTGCGCAGTCCGTGCAGCCGCGCGAAGCCGAGCGCGATGCGCAGCATGTCGCCGTCACCGTACGGGGACCACAGGTCGCGGATTCCGTCGGTGCCGAGACCGACCGGGATGCCGCGGTCCCGCATCCCTCGCCAGGGAAGCGGCGCGGTACGGGGCGGGGCCACGGTTGCCCACGCGATGCCGGCCTCCTCGCAGCCGTCGAGCAGGTCCTGCTGTCGGCTCACCGAGAGCTCCCCGAGGGCGAAGCCGTGCGAAATCGTCACCCTGTCCCGCAAGCCCGTACGCCGGGTGCGGTCGATGATGAGCTCGAACTGGAACGCGCCGAGCTCCCCTCCGTCGTGCAGATGGATATCAAGACCGACGTCGCGGCGCTGCGCGATGTCGAACAGACCGTCGAGCTGCGCCACGGGATCACGGTCGATCGAAGCCGGGTCGATGCCGCCGATACTGGTCGCCCCCGCGCCGGCTGCCTGATCGAGCAGTTCCAGCACACCGGGACGGCGCATCACACCGTCCTGCGGGAATGCGACGATCTCCACCTCGATCGCGCCATCGAGAGCGTCCACCGCCTCGCGGACGGCCTCGATCCCTCGCAGCCCGACAGCGAGGTCGACATCCACATGGCTGCGCACCGCTGTCGTGCCGTGCCGGAGAAACTCGCCCAGCACCGCGGTGGTCGAGGCCGCATTTGGGATACCGAGTCCGTCACGCATGGCGCGCTCGTGGGCGATGCGCCCCTGAGTCGTGGCCTCTCCGCCATAGGAAACCCACGGCTGGCCCCACCAGCTCTTGTCGACGTGGGCGTGCGCATTGATGAAGCCGGGAAGAGCGAGGAGGCCGCCCCCATCGAGGTGTTCACCGTCATCGCTCGCGGTTCCGGCGGGCACGACGGCCAGGATCTCGGCGCCGGACATCACGATGTCCACGGGTGCCGCACCCCAAGGGCGGACGTTCGCCAGTGTCACTCGGGTCATGAAGAAAATGGTATCCCAAATGAATTCGAGCTGTGATGCGGCTCCCTACCGGCTGTGCCGATCACGGATCGCCCCGAGGCCGCATTCCGTCAGGAACCCTGAGACCGCCTCCGACGCGCAGCGGCCGCGCTACGGCTGCTCGCCAGGTGCTTCACGACCAGTTCTTCCACTCGGTGAACGTCCCGCTCCGCGATCGCGGCGTACAGGGCCTCGTGCTCGTTCGCGACTGCCATGAGATCGTCATGCTGCGCCAGCAGCCATCGCATCCTGCTCCGAAGTGTCCGCTCCAGCTCACTGAGCATCGCGTTGCCGGCCAACGAGGTCACTGCCTGGTGGAAGTCGGCGGCGGCCCGTCGAGCCCGCACGGCATCTCCCGTACGAGCGGCCTCCAGCTCGGCGTCGAGGTCCGAACGAAGCTTTTCGAGGCCCGGCCGAGTACGCCGCTGAGCAGCGAGCCGGAAGGTGAGCAGCTCAAGGGGCGTACGAATCTCGTTGAGATCCGCGATGTCCGTGGACGTGAACTCCCGGACGACCGCCCACGTCCGCGGCCGGGGAGTGACCAGGCCCTCGGTCACGAGCACCTTGAGCGCATCGCGGATGGGCAGTCTGCTCACCCCGAGCTCTGCGGCGAGTTCGCGTTCGACGAGCTTGCTGCCCGGCTGTCGAACACCATCAAGAATGTCGTCCCGCAGCTGTCGAGTGACGCGCTCCGACTCCGGCTCGAAAGCTTCAGACCCTGTCATACCGATCATTCTCCCAAACCCGCTTCCGAACGGGGGAAGCTATCGCCGACGAGGCGACCGTGCCTGAGAAGGCCCTCACCGCCGCGGAGCGCAATGGCCACTGATCGCCCGTCGCCCGGGGCACGGCGGAGGCGGCACGCTCTGTGGGCGCCGCACCTACGGTCAGGGGCGCCACACCGGGCGCCGTCCGGTCCGCGGGGCCGCGGCCATCTGCGCGACACCGAATGAGGACCCAGACGGAGAACGGGATGCCGAGCACCGGTAGCAGCATGCCGAGGAAGGCGGCCGCGAGGCCCGTGGGGATACCGAACCGTACGAAGAAGCCGGCCGTCGGCCGTGGTGGCCCGAACCCCGGGAAGGTGTGCTGCATACCCTCCGAGCGACGCACCGTCCGACGAGTGGTACGAGCGCGGCGTTCAGCGCGAGCGAAGTCAGGAGCGACGCCGTGTCGCCCACGGCGAGGTAGCCGAGACTGCCGACGAAGACCGGCGCAGCCGAACGCGACGGGGCGATGAAGGATGCCGCGCACAGGGTCACGGGCGGCAGCCCTTGTGCCGTCCAGGCCGCGCCGTCCGCCGTCGGCGCGGCACTGTCGAACGAGGCGCGTGCCGACGGTGGGCCGTCACGCCGAGGGACAGCCGAGGGACAAAGGTCAGGAACGCGGACCGGGGGACTGATCGGCGCGCGCCGCGTTCTTCTCCTTGATGCGAACCGCTTCCTTCCGGACCTCGGCCTGGGTGGCGCGTTCCTGCTGGAGCCAGTCGGGGTTGTCCTTCTTCAGCGCCTCGATCTGGTCCGTGGTGAGGGCGTCCGTGATTCCGCCACGGGCGAGACCGGAGATGGAGACGCCCAGCTTTGCCGCGACCACCGGCCGGGGGTGCGGGCCGTTGCGTCGCAGCTCCTGCAGCCACTCGGGCGGATCGGACTGCAGTGTGTTCAGCTCGGTGCGCGAGACGACACCCTCCTGGAACTCGGCGGGGGTGGCCTCGAGGTACACACCCAGCTTCTTTGCCGCGGTTGCGGGCTTCATTGTCTGGGTGGTCTTGTGCGACGTCATGATGCCAAGGGTATCGAGCATGTGCGCTACCTCTGACCAGGGCCGGTAACCTGGCTGAGTGACAAGCTCGGAAGAAACCCCTTCGTTCCGGCTCGCGTACGTCCCGGGGGTGACGCCCACCAAGTGGGTGCGGATCTGGAACGAGCGGCTGCCCGACGTCCCGCTGACCCTCATCGGGGTGTCGGCCGCCGAGGCGTCCGACGTGCTGCGGGGCGGCGGCGCCGACGCGGGTCTCGTGCGGCTGCCCATCGACCGGACGGCCCTCAGCGCGATCCCCCTCTACACCGAGACGACGGTGGTCGTGATCCCGAAGGACCACGTCGTGGCAGCGGTCGACGAGGTCTCCGCCGGGGATCTCGCCGACGACATCGTGCTGCATCCGCTCGACGACACCCTCGAATGGGAGCACCGGCCGGGACGGCCCGCGATCGAGCGGCCCGCCACAACGGCGGACGCGATCGAGCTCGTCGCGGCCGGAGTGGGCCTTCTCGTCGTCCCGCAGTCGCTCGCCCGCCTGCACCACCGCAAGGACCTCACGTACCGGCCGGTGTCGGACGCCCCCGAGTCTCGCGTCGCACTGTCGTGGCTGGAGGACGAGACGACAGACCTGGTGGAGGACTTCATCGGGATCGTCCGGGGGCGGACCGTCAACAGTTCACGGGGCCGCCCCAAGACCCCGGCGCAGCCGAAGGGCAAGCGCCCCGAAGCGGGCGGTGCACGCCGCAAGCCCGCAGCCGGCAAGGCGGCCGGGAAGAGCACGCGAAGCGGTTCCGGTGGCGCCAAGGGCGGCAAACGAGGAAAGCCTCGCCGCCGGTCCTAGGTCTCGTCGTCGAACGGCCCTCTGCCGACAACGGTCTCGCCGACCTCATCGTCTCCGGAGTCACCGTCGGCGACGAGCCGGGTCACGGCTGGTCGTCGTTCTTCTCCGGGCAGGTGCAGGGCCTGGTGTACGAGCGCGATCTGCGGGGCGGCCCCGTCGCGGCATCCGGCGACATCAGCAACGACGGCTACGACGACCTCGTCACCGGCGAACCGCACATCCCCGACAACGGGGGCGAATCGATGACCGGCGGTCTGGTCGGCGTCCACTACGGCAGCCCCGACGGGCCGCTCGGCGTCGACGGTGCGGACAGCCCGCCGCAGTGGTGGACCCAGAACACACCCGGTGTCCCGGGGACGGCCGAGCGCGGTGACGGCTGGGGCACGGACCTCTCCGTCGCGGACACCGACGGCGACGGGTACGCGGACGTGGCCATCGGGGCGTCCGGCGAGGACATCGGCACGGTCGCGGACGCGGGAGCGGTGTGGGTGCTGCGTGGTACAGCCGGCGGGCTGACCGCCACCGGTGCCAAGTCGTGGGACCAGAACTCCGCGCATGTGTCGGGCACCGCGCAGAAGAGCGACCGCTGGGGCGGTCGGGTCAGGTTGACCGACCCGAACAGGGACGGCCGCTTCGGCCTGCTGGCGTCCGCCCCCCGGTGAGAACACCGGCGACGGCGTGGCGTGGGTGCTCTCGGCCGGCTCGGGCGGGGCCACGGCCACCGGCTCGTGGACGTACGGCGGGGGCTCGCTCAGGGCTCCGTCACTGGACGCGGCGTACGGGGCCACGATCGACGAGTAGTTACGGGACACAGCGCTCCGGGGGCAGCCGGCAGGCTTTCCCCGGTGTGCTGTTCGTACCGCTCCTGGGCAGTGAGCAGGAGTGAGTCCTGTCTCACCGGCACGCCCCGAACGGTGTTGGGCACGCTGGTCCTCCGCTTTCGCGTCCTGGGCGGTGACGCATATCCCGTATGCGGTCCGTCCCAGGCGGGCGGAATCCCTACGACCTGGCCATGTGGGTGTGGCCAGAGGCGACGAGGAGGCCCCGAACCACCACTCCGGTGATACGGGGCCCCGACTGCTGACGCCACACCCGGCGTCCCAGATCGCGTCACACACGTCACACACACCCAGTCAGGCGCACCCACAGACCGGAACACCGTTCACTCAATCGTGCCCATGTTCGCCAAAACAAGGTACTGGACCAGCAGTTGTGAACCCCCGGCCGGGACTCGCGGTTCAGCGCCTGCGTCGTACCTTCGGTTCCGGGACGAGACGCACGACGCCGTTGAGCAGATGGTCGATCAGGTCGTGGGAGGGCTTGTCCGTGAGGTTGGTCAGCAGCCGGGCCAGGGTGTTGAGCAGAAATGGCGACCCCATGACGTAACGGTTGAGGACCGGCTGGAAACCCGAACGGCTGAAGACGAGGTCGGCGGCCGTGTTCCCGAGACGGTAGTAGCGCCCCCAGCGGCGGTTCATCTCGACGGGATAGCCGCGCAGCACCTGCTCCCGCCGGGGCCCCCGGGGGAGTGCGAGGGCGAGCGCAGCGGTCTCGGCCGCGACTTCGCCGGCTTCCATGGCCTGGCCGATGCCTTCGCCGTTCCAGGGGCTGATCATGCCTCCGGAGTCGCCGACGAGGAGGAGCCCGCGGGTGTAGAGGGGGTGACGGTTGAAGCCCAGCGGAAGGGCCGCGCTCCGGACAGGGCCCTCCGCGTTCTCCTCGCGCAGTCCCCAGGCGTGCGGGGTGCGCGCCAGCCACTCGTCCAACGTGGCCCGCAGGTCCGCCTTTCCGTGCCGCCGGTGGGGCAGCGCACCGAGACCGACATTGACGCGGCCGTCGCCCATGGGGAAGATCCAGCCGTATCCGGGAAGGTAGTGATCGCTCCCCGGGAAGCGGAGATCGGCCCACAGCTCCAGGTACTCCTCCTGGGAACGCTCCGGACTTCGGTAGTAGCGGCGGGCGGCCGTCGCGATCTGCCTGCTCCTGTCCCGCTGCAGGCCCATGGCGAGAGCGAGGCGGGCGGAGGCGCCGTCGGCGGCGATGACGATCGGCGCGTGGAAGGCCAATGGCTCCTTCGCCGAGGTCGTGGCGGTGACACCGGTGACACGGCCGGCGCGATCGGTCAGAGGCTGGGTCACCTTCACGCCGCTGTGCAGCCGGGCTCCGGCGGCGACGGCGTGCCGGGCCAGGATGTCGTCGAAGTCGTGCCGGCTGCGCGAGAGCCCGAAATCCGGGTAACGCCCGAGCGCGGGCCAGTCGATGTGCACCTGATGGTCCCCGGCCACCCATCGCATCCCCCGTGAACGCGTCCACCCCGGAGCCTTGATGTCGACGCCCATCCTGATGAGCTGGTGCACCGCTCGTGGCGTCAAACCGTCCCCGCACACCTTCTCCCGGGGAAAGTGGGACTTCTCCAGGAGCAGGACATCGACGCCCGCCCTGGCGAGGTGGAAGGCCGCGGCCGAGCCCGCCGGTCCCGCCCCCACCACGATCACCTGAGCTTCCTCGTCCGAGCCGTGGACCGACCGATCGTCCGACGGGGAATGGTCCGGCGTCGTTTCCCGCATGGGGAACCCCTTCCTGTTCCTGGGACAGGCGGTGCCGCACCGAGGACGGCAGCCCTGTGCATCATCATCGATCAAGGAGAGCCGGTGCGGAACCAGGCCCGGATGTCCGGCACCCGCCTGATGCGCCATCGACCACTGCGTGAGGAACTTCGATCACGGAAGCCGTCGTCGTCCGGGCGGGCGACGGGCGCATGGTGCCACCCGAGCCCGTAGGGACCGGCGCACCGGCGCCTACGACTCCAAGTAGCGCAGGACCGCCAGCACTCGTCTGCTGTATCCCGTGGTCCGCGCCAGATCGAGCTTGTCGAAGACGGAGTTGAGGTTCTTCTCGACCGAACTGAGCGAGATGTGCAGCTGCTGGGCGATGGCCGCGTTGGTGCGGCCCTGCGCCAGCTCCTGCAGGACACTGCGCTCGCGGGGCGTCAGCCTGGCCAAGGGGTCGCTGTGCGTGGTCCGGACCACCAACTGCCGTACGACTTCCGCGTCGATGGACGCGCCGCCCGCGTGAATCCGCTCCAGCGAGTCCAGGAACTCGTCGACCTGCGCGACCCGGTCCTTGAGCAGATAGCCGACCCGCTCGGCGTTCGCGGACAGCAGCCGCACCGCGTAATTGCGCTCCACATGCTGGGAGAGCACCAGTACACCGACCAGGGGCCAGCGCTCACGGATCTCCAGCGCGGCCCGCAGCCCCTCATCGGTGTGGGTGGGAGGCATCCGGATGTCGACGACGACGAGGTCCGGCGGGTCCGCCTCGACTGCCCGGACGAGAGCCGTCCCGTCACCCACCGCGGCGAGGACTTCATGTCCCTCCTCGGCGAGCAATCGGACCAGACCCTCCCTCAGCAGGGTCGAGTCCTCGGCAAGCATTACGCGCACAGCAGCTCCGCGATGATGGTGGTGGGGCCCCCGGAAGGGCTGTCGATGTACAGCCGGCCGTCAAGTGCGTCCACCCGGCTGCGCAGCCCGGCCAGTCCACTGCCTGTGGGATCGGCTCCACCGGTGCCGTTGTCCCGGACGCATACGGACACTCCGCTCCCGTCACCCTTGACGCTGACGGAGATGTGGGTCGCGCGGGAGTGCTTGGCCGCGTTGGTCACAGCCTCCGACACCACGAAGTAGGCGGCCGTCTCGACGGGCCGGGGCAATGGCAGCGCCAGGTCGAACTCCATGCGCAGGGGAATGCTGCAGCGCTGGGCCACCCCGCCGAGTGCTTCCTCCAGCCCGAGGTTGTCGAGCGCCGACGGATAGACGCGCCAGGCCACCTCCCGCAGCTCGGTGAGGACCTCCTGGGACTCCTTGTGCGCCTGCTGGAGCAGCAGATCGGCCTGCTCGGGTGTCCGGTTGCGGCGGGCCCGGCCCAGCAGCATGGCGAGTGCGACGAGCCGCTGCTGCACGCCGTCGTGCAGATCACGTTCGATGCGCTTGCGCTCCACGTCGACCGCCCGGAGCACCCCGGCACGGCTGGCGGCCAGTTCTGCGATGCGCCGCTCCAGCAACTCCCGCTCGGACGGGCCGAAGTGTTCTCGTGCAAGCCGTGCGTCGAGGGCGTCCAGTGAGAAGAGCCCCTGGAGGTCGAGGAAGAGGAGGACACCGCCGAGGACCCCTTGGGTCAGCAGTTCCTGCCAGCTCGTGGTGGCGCGTGCGACCCCGGCCGCCAGCAGTCCGGCCAGCACGACCCCGAACCCCAGCAGCGTGACCACGAATCCGGACAGCATCCCCGTGCAGGTGTGGGTGGCGAGGTAGCGAAGGACCTTCCGGTCGGACGCGCGGTGCGTGGGGAACACGTCGCCGAAGAAGACGCTGCGACGGATCCGCTCCAGCTCCGTGAGCCGACGGGCCCCGGCACTCAGCACGGCCAGGGCGCGCCGACGCGTACGGGGCCACAGAATGAACGGGCCCAACAGAGCGCCCGGCACGGCGAAATACAACAGGTCCAGCAGGGCGGTGCAGCAGCCGAGCAGGGCACCCGTGACTCTGCGGGGCCAGGGGGAGGTGCGCGCCACCGAGGTGCCCCCTTCGTCGCGCCTCGGGCCGAGCGGCCCCGGAAGACGACCGGTTGCACTGTCTGTGGAGTCCCCCTGCACGGATGCCGAGGCTAGTCGCGCGGCACCGTCACGGCAAGATCGACCTTGGCGGGCGGGGGAGACCGGGAGAGCGCGTGACAACGGCTCGTAGCTCACGACGAACGACGGTGCTGCGCCCGCTCACGGGGACGGGAGCGCAACCGCAGACTCACGTACACGATGACGGCCGCAAGGACCAGGACGAGAACGGCCTTGGAGAGGAACCCGACATAGGTCTCCACCAGGTCCCACCGGTCGCCGAGCCAGTACCCGGCCATCACCAGCACAGAGTTCCACAGCAGGCTGCCCACAGCGGTCAGGGTCACGAAGAGCGGCAGCGACATGCGCTCCACGCCGGCCGGCACGGAGATGAGACTCCGGAAGATCGGCACCATACGCCCGAGGAGGACGGCCTTGGTGCCGTGCTCGGCGAACCACCGCTCCGTACGCTCCAGATCGGAACTCCTGACCAGCGGTAGCCTCGCCCAGATCGCATGCATCCGGTCGCGGCCGAAGAGCATTCCGATCCAGTACAGAACCACCGCGCCCACCACCGAACCGAGCGTGGTCCAGAAGAGCGCGGAGGCCAGGCCGATGACGCCCTGCCCCGCCGCGAACCCGGTCAGCGGGAGAATGACCTCGCTGGGCAGCGGCGGAAAGAGATTCTCCAGGGCGATGGCGAGGCCGGCTCCCGGACCCCCCATGGTGTCGACGAGACCGGCTGCCCAGCCTGCGACACCGCCCGCGGGTTCCTGGGGGAGTCCCAGAGTGACGAGATCCATGAACTGACTCCTGGCCGGTGGTGGAGAGGCGTGAGAAGTCCGTCGCGCCTCAACGGCAACGCTAGGAAGCGCCGCCCGGCGCCGGTACGGGGATTGCCGTCGAACCGGGTGATGTTCTCCGCACCCGCCACCCTGCGGTTTTCCTCAACACCCGCAGCCCGTGACGATCACGCCGACGCCGCTCGCGTCACTTCGGCGCGAAGACGATGCCGGAGCTCACGGTCTCGGTGTACGCAGATGTGCTGCCCCATCGGTCCTGATGGAGCGAGGGGCACACGGTCGCGTACGGCACCACCACATCGGCCGCGCCGAGCCGGCCACCGTCGGCCGTACGGGCCGGTGTGCCGTCGCAGGCAGAGATTGTGCGGTGCCGCTCGGTTGCTGCCACGGAAGTACGCGCTCGGATTCTTCGTGGGAGGCAGCGGGTTCAATGGTGCCGCCTCGATGGCCGGGAGGAGCTCGGCCCGGGATCCGGAGAAGGCGAGTGTCGGCCGGTCGAACCGACGCAGCTGTCGCCGGTCGCGCCGGGGCCGTGCTCAGTACGGCAGCGGGCGGCCGGACGGGGTTCGCAGATCGAGTGGCGGCGGCCGTGACGGCAGCTGCGGACGTCGGACGATCTGGATGCGGCTCATTGCCACCACCCCCTGTCAGTCATCGGTCATATGCCCGGCGGGTTGCCTCTTCATGCGGCTCAGTCCGGCTCAACTGGTTGACTGCGCAAGAGTGTTACGTAATCGGCCAGGGTGATGAGAGAAAGGCGCGGGAAGGCGCCATCTTCCCGCGGCAACCGGGGACACCGCGCACACGCGCTCGCTATCCTCCCGGCTATGAGCCATGAGCGTGGCACGGGTGCGAGATCCGGCGGGGCTCCGAGGGGTTCCGGGTGACCGAGGGCGTGGGCCCTTCGCCGGATGTCCGTACCGCAGAGGCGTGGAGAGCCTTCGGGACCCGGTTACGTCGGTGGCGCAGGCGCGCCGGGCTCACCCAGGCCCAGGTGGGTGCCCGCGTCGGCTACGACCACACCGCCATCAGCAAGTTGGAGCACGGAACCCGGAAGACGCCGCTGCCGCTCGCCCGCAGGCTGGACGATCTGCTGACGGCCGGCGGCGACCTGCTCGACGCCTGCGAGGCGGCGGAGGCCGAAGGACCGGGTGCTACGGGCGAGGGGAGCGGGGGCCTACGTCCGGTCGCGACCACCGCACGGACGGGCCCCCTGCCCGGCGAACCCGCGGGTGGCGCCCTGCTCTCGATGCTGCCGCCGGACACCGTCCTGCCCATGAGCCTGCCCACCTACGGGCTGGTGTGTCCGGTGCACGGCCGCGACGGCTGCACCGTTCCCGTACTCGCCGACGTCATCGCCCTGCATTCGGCCTTCTGCGCCCTGGGCCCGGCCACCGTCTCGTGTCCGCCGCTGGACATCGACACCGTGCATGCCCTGACGGCGCTGCTCGCCGTCTGCCAGCGGGCCGATGAGGAGCGCGCCTGGCCGGGAGCGACCGTCGTGGTCGAGCGCACCCTGCACGCGATGCTCCGCTGGATGGCCCTGCCCGCAGCGCCGTACCAACGCCAACTCGCGCCACTTGCAGCCGAGTACGCACAGTCGGCCGGCTGTCTGCGGCTGCTGTGGGGCCGGAACGCGACAGCGATGGCCTGGCTCGACCGGTCGCTGGTCTGGGCCGGCCTGGCCGGTCACGTCGGAACGGAGGTGGCCGCGCTCAGCGACATGAGCACCCTGGCGCGGCTGGAGGGCGACGTCCCTTCCGCACTCGCCTACGGCGGCGCGATCCGGCGGGCGGCCGCAGGCCGGCACTGGGCGGGCGCCATGAGCGATCTGTACGAGGCGCGCGGGCATGCGGTGCGGGGCGACACGCGGCAGACCCTGGTTCATATCGACCGTGCCTGGTCACAGATGGACCGGGTCGGCGAGCAGGACGAGACGGAGGCACCCTGGCTCTCCGTCGCCTCCGTGCGTCTGCGGGTGGAGTCGGGCGCCGCCGGGGCACTGAGGGACCTCGCCGCGGCGACCGGTGACCGTCGACTGGCGCTGCGCGCGGTCGAGGCGACCCGTACCGCGCTGGGCCTGCTCCCCGCGGGGATGCACTCGACACGGATGCTGTTCCTGGTTCGGATGGCCGACGCCCATGCCTGCGCCCAGGAACCGCTCGCCGCGATCGCCATCGCCGAACCCGTGCTGGACACCACCGAGGTGACCGCATCCACGCTGCTCGGCCACGAACTCCGCGGCCTGCACGGCCGGTTGGCGGAACGGCACGGCAATCGGCCGGAGATCGACGACTTCACCCGCCGGCTGGCGGCCGTCGTCCGCTGAGACACCGAGGGCGGGGCGTGTGCGGACACGCCCCGCCCGGCCCGCATCCTGATGACGGATCAGTTCGCGTTCAGCGTCACGTCGTCCACCACGAAGCTGGTCTGCAGATAGGCGTCCTCATTGCTGGTGAACCCGAGCGTGACCGTCTGACCGGCGAAGGCGCCGACATCGAAGGTCTCCTGGACGTAGGAGCCCGCGGCGTCCGTGTTGGAGTACGTCGCAAGCGTCTTGGTGCCCAGCTTCACGGTGAATGTGTCGTACGCGGTCGGGTCGCCCGCCGACTCATCCGTGTCGGTGCGCAGATGGAACGACAGCTTGTACGCCGAGCAGCCCGGGGGAATGGTCAGTGACTGCGAGGCGGTGTCGGAGTGCGTGGATCCCCAGCCGCCGAGCCAGGCCATGTACGCGCCGCTGTGCGCGGGCTTCTCCGACGTCCGGTTGCTGATCACGCCGTCCGTCTGGGTCCACGGCGCGACGCCCTCCTCGAAGCCGCCGTTGGCGACCACCTGTCGTGCCTGGCAGGTGCCGCCGCCACCGACGACGAGCGAGTACGTGGTGGCGTGCGTGGCCGAACCGGTCCCGGTCACCGTGATGGTGTACGTACCCGGCGCGGCCTGGGACCCGGCGGAGACGGTCATCGCCGACGACGAACCCGACTGTACGGAGGCCGGGGCGAATGCGACCGTGACACCGCTCGGCGCCCCGGAGGCCGTCAGCTTCACGGTCTGCGCGGAGCCACTGGTGGTCGCCGTCGACACACTCGCGCCGACCGAGCCGCCCGGCTGGACATTGCCGGAGACCGGCTTCACCGCGACGGAGAAGTCATCGGCCGGCGCGGTGGTGCCGACGGAGGTCTTCCACACCGTATGGGCGACGCCGTCGGCGCTGCGGTCGAGCGCGGTCGCGTTGATATTGCTCGTGGTGTCGCAGGACTGGTGGTAGCAGGAGTCGTAGGACCTGCCCGCCGTACCGCCCCATTTGGTGGCCTGCGCCGACGACTTGGCGTCGCTCGCGCCCGTCGCGTAACCGGAGGTGGGAATGCCGCCCTGCTGGAAGGAGTAGTCGTCGGACCGTCCCTGGCCCTCGACGTTCTCCTCCGGCGCGAGGTTCAGCGAATCCCAGTACTCCTTCATCGGGGCCGAGGCGGCCGAGTCGACGTTGTTGATGAAGTAGCCCGCGTTGGTCGAGGCGACCATGTCGAAGTTGTAGTACGCCTTGATGGCGCTGCGCTCGGCGGCGGTGAGCCGGCCGACGTAGTACTCGGAACCCTGCAGGCCCTGCTCCTCGCCGTTCCACCAGGCGAAGCGGACATGCTTGGTCATCGTCGGGTTCCGCTGCGCCAGGGCGAGCGCGTTCTCCAGCAGGGTGGCGGAACCCGAGCCGTTGTCATTGATCCCGGGGCCGGCCGCGACGCCGTCCAGGTGGGCGCCGAACATGACGGTCTGGTCGGACGGGCCGCCCGGCCAGTCGGCGATCAGGTTGCTGCCGCGGTACGTGCAGCTGGTGCAGGTCTGCTCGCTGACGGTGTAACCGGCCGCCTCCAGCTTGCCCTTCACATAGGCGACAGAGGCCGTGTATCCGGCGCTGCCGGCCCTGCGGTTGCCGCCGTTCTGCGAAGCGATGGTGTTCAGCTGCGCCAGATGGGACTGAACGTTTGCGACACTGATGTCGGGTGCGCTGCCGCCCGGACTGCCGCCGTTGTCGACGGTCAGTGTGTACTGCGCGGTGTGGCTCTGGGTGCCGTCACCCTTCACCGTGAAGGTGTACGCGCCGGGTGCGGCGTTCGACGACGCGGACACGGTCATCGTCGAGGACGCTCCGGACTGCACCGACGACGGGCTGAACGACGCGGTGACACCGCTCGGCAGACCGCTCGCCGTCAGGTTCACCGTCTGCGCACTCCCGGAGCTGACCGATGTCCGCACCGTGGCCGTCGCCGAATTACCGGGCTTCACCGAGCCGGACGCCGGGTCCAGGGACATGGTGAAGTCGTTGCTGCCGCTGGGAGTACAGGTCGGGTCGCCGCTCTGGGCGGGCACGCTGATGGCGTCCCACGCGGCCTTGGTCCGGTCGAAGAGCACACAACCGGAGTCGAGGTTCCTGGCGGCGGTGAGGGTGGTCGTGCGGTAGCGCTTGTAGGTCATTCCGCTCGTCTTGAGCAGCATGCCGCCGTAGAAGACCTTGCCGGCGCTCTGGATGCCGACACCGGTGACCGAGGAGCTGTTGCATGTCGGGCTGGACGGCTTGCCGCCGCCCGGGTTCGAGCCCTCGGCCAGCAGATAGAACCAGTGGTTCAGCGGACCGGCCGCCGCGTGCTCCTCGGTGTTGGGTATGGAGGAGCTGTAGCAGTTCGGGTCGCCGGTCTGCGACGGGTTGTACATGATCCGGATCGGCCCGTTGCCGACCAGGTCGATCTTCTCGCCGACGGTGTAGTCCGGGTCGTCGTACGGGGCGGGCTCGTTGGTGTACGCCTCGGTCAGGGCGCCCATGATGTCGCCGGTGGCCTCGCCGAGACCGGACTCGTTGTTGGCGCCGCCGGGCGTGTACTGGTCGATGCCGTGGCCGAACTCATGGCCCACCACGTCCATCGCGCCGATCCACTGGTTGGCGTTGTTGTGGCCGATGGATACCGAGGAGCCGTCCCAGTAGGCGTTGACGTCGTTCAGCCCGACCTTGACCGGCCAACTGCGGCCGTTGCCGTCGTGCCCGTTGCGGCCCAGCCAGTCCCTCAGCATGTTCCACTCGTGCTGCGCCGCCCACATGACATCGACGCAGCCGGTCTCCTTGCTGGAGGCGCTGCTGGTGCCCCAGGAGTCGCTCGACTTGCTGAAGACACTGCCCGTGCTGTAGTCGGCGCAGCTCAGGCCGGGCCGGTTCGGGTCACGCAGCGAGTAGCTGCCGCCCGACGCGGTGGTGTCGATGGACAGCGGCGACGGACCGTTCCACTGGCTGTTGCCGGTGCCCGCCCTGACGTCGTCGTAGCTGTCGAGCACTTTGCCGGTGCCGGCGTCGACGAAGACATGCAGACGGCTGGGGGACTTGGCGCTGCGCCCGGTGAGCACCGTCTCCCAGGCCAGCCGGGAGGTCCTTCCCGTGGCGCGCACGACCAGACGGTGCGAGTCCACCCGTGTCACGGTGGTGAGTTTCTTGCGGGAGGTGGTCTCGGCCGCCTTGGCGGAAACGGTCGGTGTGGTCGGCACGTTGATCCGCCGGGACACCGCCGACTGGGTGCCGCGTACCCGGCCCTCGGAGTCGGCCACCACGACCGCGTCCCCGCCGACGACCGGCAGACCGCGGTAGGTGCGCTGGTAGGCGACGGAGTACATACCATTGACCCAAGGGGTCACCATCTGCCGCTCGTACTGCTCGTCGGGTCCCTTCGCCAGGGTGTCGAGACCACTGGCGGCAGCTCGGTCGGCTGCCGACACCGCGGTCGAGAGCGCGGTCGGGGCGGGCGGAGACGGTTCGGCAGATGCTGGCCGGCCGCTGGTGGCGACCAGCATTCCGGCGAGGACGGCCAGGGTTGTCCCGGCCGTCATCGGTCTGCGTTTCATCGAGGCTCCTTGAGTCGGGGGGCCTCGATCACGGGCAGCGGCGTACGATGACGCACTTGCTCCGGCCGTCCAAGGCCGGCCCCGTCGCCCGTGTCGCCGTCGTCCCTGATCGAGCGACCGAACACTCACATGTCGTCATGGCCTCGTCAATGAAAAGCGAGGGCTGCCGGGGGACTTGGCAAGTCTGGTCAAGCCGCGATGGTGGGATCGCACAACAACCCGGGCGTGCGGGGCGGTTACTCCAGGCCGGAGATCGTGAACACCGTACGCGCGGTCCGGCGGTCGATACGGTCGGCCAATTGACGCAGCGCCGTCACCCCGCACCGCAGCGTCCCACGTTTCACACAGCCGCGGGCGTCGTCGTCCAGCCGGTGCCACAGCGCCGGATTGGCAAGGAAGACCTGGGGGTCGACCTCGGCCCGGCCGCCGTCCGCGTCACGGAGCACCAGACGCTGGGAGACTCCGTCCGACCAGCGCACCGACACCAGCCGGTCGGTGCGCACGATCCGTTCGCGCACCAGGCCGCGGCAGGACAGCCACCCGGCACCCGCACGGACCCGTGGCGGCACCAGGACCACCAGCAGCAGGGCGGCCAGGCCGGTCCACAGCAGTGCGCGCAGCCAGGTGAGGTGACCGGCCGTCGCATCGACGGCCAGGAGCAGCCCGAGGAGCGTCACGGCGCAGCGGACCGCGAACCGCAGGTCCCCGGCCCAGCCGTGGTCGTGGGCGGTCGTATCGGGCGGAGGGTGTGCTCGGCCGGTGTGCGGGCCGGGCACAGCTCGGATGTCACGTCGTCGCATGGCAGCGACGTTATGGAAGCCGGCCGGCCCGTCGGCGTCCGTTGATGAACCGCTGACGCCGTAACCGCCGGTCCTGACGGCTGCTTGACGGGTGGTGCCGTGGCAGGGGCGGTACGGTCATGGGGCCGGGGCGGGCAGCGGAGAGCGGCTCAGTCCTGCTCGTCGTCCCCGTCGCCCTCGCTGTCCTGTGCCGGCTGGTCGGGGGCCGGTGAATCGGGGCCGGTGGATGCGGTGGGACCGGTGCCCGGGGTGTCGGCCGAGCCGGAATCCGGGGAGAACAGGCTCATTCCCAGGTACACGGCCGCGACGAAGGCGACCGTACCGGCAATGGCGCTGGCCACTCTGGGCCGACGCCTGATCGCCTCGCGGGCGCCGGTGCGCCGCCGGACCGGCACGGACCGGTCCGCCGGACGCCGTCTGTGGCCGCCGGCCTGCGGCAGGCGATATGTCGTCACGCCGTCGGCCTGCTGAGCGGAGGGAGATGCCGGGGCTGTGCCGAACGCGGGGGCAGGTGCCGGGGCATAAGGAGCACTCGGCGCTGCCGGAGGGGGCATGGGGGCGTACATGGGCATGGGCTCCGGCTGTCCCCGCCACGCATCGTTCTGGAACCAGTCGGCGACCTGCTGGGCGCTGGGCCGGTCCTCGGGCTGCTTCGCGAGCAGCCCGAGCAGATAGGAGTCGAAGGCGGGAGACAGGTCGACTCCCCGCTGTCTGAGCGGCACGGGGGCCGTGTCGACATGCTGATAGAGCGTGGCGGTCGCAGTGTCGGAGCGGAACGGTGGCTCACCCAGCAGAAGTTGGTAGATCACACAGCCGAGGGAGTACATGTCGGACGCCGAACCGGCCGTACGGCCCAGGGCGCGCTCCGGGGCGAGATAGAGACTGGTGCCGACGATCTGCCCCGTGGTGGTCAGCGCGGCGGAAGGGTCGTCGACGAACTGGGCGATGCCGAAGTCGCCGATCTTGACGGACCCTTCCGCGTCCAGCATCAGGTTTCCGGGCTTGATGTCACGGTGCACGATGCCCTGCCGATGGGCGGCGGCGAGCCCCGCGGCCGCCTGGCCCGCGATCCGGGCGACCTGCTCGGCGCCGAGCCGCTCCTCGGCCGCGAGCAGATCGCCCAGGCTTCTGCCCTCTACGAGCTCCATCACGAGGTAGAAGCGGTCCTCCCAGGCCCCGAAGTCGAACACGGCCACCAGATGAGGGTGGCTCAGGCGGGCCGCGGTCTGGGCCTCCAGACGGAACCGGGCGGTGGCCGACTCGTCCGCGTGGTCGCCGAGCAGCAGCTTCACGGCCACCGCCCTGCCGAGCACTTCGTCGGCGGCGCGCCACACCTCACCCATGCCGCCGCGGCCTATGGGAGACAACAAGCGGTACCGACCAGCTACCAGCACCTGTGCACCAATCTCGAATTGTGGGCCGCTTCGACTGCCACGGCGGCGACCCGACCGGGATCGGGGCGGGGTGGGGCGCGCGGCATGATCAGGATATCGGGCCGCCGGACCTCGACGGCACGCCGAGCAGCCGAGACGCTGTCCGCAGAGGCGCCGCCGGGAGGCAGTGCCGCGGATTCCTCACCAGGTGTCGACGAACCGACGGCGGCTGCCGGGAGGGAGGGCCGGGGCGGGGACCTCCTCGGGTGCCCGGCCGTCGAGCGCCGACAGGATCCAGGCCCGGGAGTCCGCCGGGTCGATCACGAGTCCCGTGCCCGCGAGCACAGCCTCGATCGCTGCCCGGGACGAGCCCGACGCCACCGCCATCCCGACGCCTTCCTGGTACAGCCGCTCCACGAACTTCCGCATCTCGGGGAAGACCTCGGTCGACGATCGCGCCGGCTCCAGATACAGGGCGTCCTGACCCGCCACCAGTTCGTCGACGGGCGCCTCGATCCCGTACTCGGTACGCAGGACCGCCAGCGTCTCGCGGACACCGATCCCGATGAAGCAGGTGTGGTGCTCCCAGGTGAAGCAGGGCGCGCCGTACCGTTCCAGAAGACGGCGCGCCGCCTCGTAATGGTTCGGCTCGCTGTCCACCAGTGTGGCGTCGAGTTCGAAGACGACGATGGGGACGGGGACGCGCCGGGAGTTCATGCCGTCCAGCATGCCAAGACGGTGATCACTTCGGGCTGCCGGCGGCCGTGCGGCCCACCGATTCGACCAGCGGCAGCAGCCGGTGCGGAACCCGCTCGCGCAGCGCCACCTCGGTACGTGTCCTGACCACACCGGGCAGTTGGATCAGCCGCTGGATCACATCCTCCAGATGCCCGTTGTCGCGGGCCACCACCCGGGCCAGCAGATCGCCGCCGCCCGTGGTCGAGAAGGCCTCGACGATCTCCGGCACCGAGGCGAGCGCTCCACCGACCTCGTCCAGATGCCCCTGGGTGACCTCCAGATGAACGAAGGCCAGCACCGGGTGACCCAGCGCGGCGGGGGACAGGATCGGACCCGTACCGGTGATCACACCGTCCCGCTCCAGCCGGTCGATACGGGCCTGGAGGGTGCCCCGGGCGACGGAGAGGATGCGTGCGTACTCGCGCACGCTGGTACGCGGCTGCTCGATGAGCAATCGCAGGATGCGGGTGTCGAGGGCGTCCACCGCCATGGTCCGTTGGTCTCTTCCTGGTAGGCCGATCCGGGCTGCGACTGTACCAATGGCCCGGCAGCAGCCCCGTCGGAGCGATCCGACGCACCCTCACCCGCATCTCATACCCGTAGTCCTGTAGAGCTACAAAAAAGGTTCACACCCTGGTGGGACGCGGATTACAAGGCCCTCTCCATAGCTTCTGTACCCGAAGCAGCGCAGCCATCCGGTACGGAAGGAACAACCCGCCATGTCGTTCCGTCCGCGCAGAGGCCGCCTGCCTCGCGGCCTGCTGACCGCGCAGGACGCCATGGCGCGCCGATGTGCCGCACATGAAGCTCCAACTGCCCTTATGGACATCGGGTTCGCGACGGACCCGGTCTCGCCCGAGTTCGGCACCGAGATCTTCGCGGCGGGCGACGGCGGCCACAGCGACTACCTGAAGCACGGTTCCTCACCGCTGAAGAACATCGCCCGGATCGTGGCCGCAACGGCTACGTCCGCAAAGCCCTCGGGAGAGCGCCATGCGTGACTTCGTCCGGCGGATAGACTCCGCCACTCCTGGCGACCGTGACCGCGCGACCGACGCCCTGCGCGCCATCGCCATCCTCGGCGTGGTTCTCGGCCACTGGCTGGTGACCGCACTGGTCGTCGACAGCGGCACCATCCACGGCTCCAGCCCGCTCCAGTACATGCCCCAATTCACCCCGGTCTCCTGGGTGTTCCAGACCCTTGCCATCTTCTTCCTGGTCGGCGGACAGGTCGGCGCGAAGAGTTACGCCTCCGCCCGCGCCCGTGGCGAGAACTACGGCCGGTGGCTCCGTACGCGGATGGCCCGGCTCCTGCGGCCGGTGGTCGTCGTGCTGGTCGTATGGACCGTGGCGGCGTGCACGATGCTCGCCTCCGGGGTGGACCAGGACACCGTGCGCGCGCTGTGCAAGCTCGTGTGGTCCCCGCTCTGGTTCCTGGCGGTCTTCGCGGCGCTGACGGCGGCGACCCCACTGGTGGCGAAGCTGCATCCGCTGTGGCCGTTCGCCGTCGTGCTGATCACCGACCTCTACCGGTTCGGCCTGGACGCGCCCGGAGAGTTCGCCTCGGTCAACGTGGTTGCCGGCTGGCTGGTTCCGTACTGCCTGGGCGCGGCCCGGGCCCGCGGCGAACTGCACAGTCGCAGGGCCGGCTGGACGCTGCTGCTCGGCGGAGCCGCCGCCACCGCCGGACTCGTCCTCTGGGCCGGCTACCCGGCAGCCATGGTCGGGGTGCCCGGCCTGGCGATCTCCAATCTCGACCCGCCGACCCTCGCCGTGGTCACCTTCGGCCTCGCGCAGTGCGGAGCGGCACTGCTGCTGCTCGGCCCGCTGCGCCGGGTGCTGCAACGCCCGGCCGTCTGGGCGGTGGTGGCGACGGTGAACCTCTCCGCGATGACGATCTTCCTGTGGCACCAGACCGCGATGATCGCGGTCACCGCGACAGGCCTGTTGGCGGGCGGGACCCTGCCGGGTCTGCACACCGTCCCCGACGTCCCCGGCTGGGTTCTCGCCCGGCTGTCCTGGCTGCCCGTGTTCGCCGTGGCGTTGCTGATCTGCTGGGTGGCGTTCCGTGGTTACGAGCAGGGGCGGCCGCGAAAGAAGAGCATGGTCGTCCGCAAGGGACGTCCCGCCCGGTCGGCGGAGGCGCGGCGCGCTTGAGACCGACCGGCACAGGGGGGGGCGGCGTCGCGGGGCTGGGCACGCACATCTGCGGCGTCGTCGTCGGTCGACAACTCCCCCATAGCCCTGAAGGCATGGGGGGACCCTCTTCGCGTTGCCTCCCTCCTCCGCCTTGCAGTTGCACGCACCCAGCCCCGCTCCTTCCACCCCCCATGTGCCGGTCGGCCTAAGGTGAGTTCTGTGAAGCGGGGGGACATGGTGAGGCGGTCGGCGGAGGTCCTGCGGGCGTTGCCCCGTACCCTGCGCGAAGATCTGGTGACGTCGGCGGCCGACCCGACCCCGGATGCGCGGCGGCCGCGCTGGCTGGAGTGGCGGCCGGCTCTCGTGGTGCCGTTGGTGATGTTCGCGCTGAGCATTTTCCTCTTCAACACGAACCAGTACGCCTCCGAGTACGGGATGGGCATACAGCTCGGCATTCTGTTCGCCGGTATCCAGTCGTCCGCGATCGTCGTCGCACTGTTCCGCCCCATCCCGGCCTGGTGGGTGTTGATGCTCGTCACGGTCGTGATCACTCCCTTCGCCAAAGCCTCCGGTCCCGGCGGCATGCTGTCCCCCTGGAGCAGAGCCGGGATCGCGTGGAGCGGAGCCGGGATCGCGCTGCAGGCCGGGGTGCTGTTCCTGCTCGCACTGCGGGTCCGGCCCCGGATCGCCGCCGAGACGCTGACGATCAGTGTCGTGGCGGGTCTTGCCTGCGGCGCAGCTGCCCCCTGGCGCCGGAGCAACGACGTCCACCTCGCCGTCGCGGTTCTCGTCGTCGCCGTGGTGGTCGGCGCCGCGTTGCGTGGCACCGGGGTGGCGCGTACCCAGCTGGTCGCACAGGAGGAACTCACCGCCGAGGAGCGCAACCGGCGCACTCTTCTGGAGGAGCGCAACCGGATCGCCCGCGAGTTGCACGACGTGGTCGCCCACCACATGTCGGTCATCTCCATCCAGGCGCAGGTCGCCCCGCACCTGGTCGAGAATCCGTCCGACGAGCTCAAGGAGAACCTCGCGGGCATCCGCGAGAATGCGGTCGACGCGCTCACCGAACTGCGCCGGGTGCTCGGCGTACTGCGCTCCGAGGACCCCGTGCCGCAGGCGGCGAGACACGCCCCGCAGCCCACCCTCGACCGGCTGGACGATCTGATCGACAACGCGCGCGGCGCCGGGCTCTCGGTCACCGCAGAGACCACCGGGGAGCGGCATCCGCTGTCGCCGGGCGTCGAGCTGTCGGCGTTCCGCATCGTGCAGGAGGCGCTCAGCAACGCGATGCGTCACGCACCGGGCGCAAAGGTGCGGGTGGAGATCGGCCACCACCCGTCGGCCGTCACGGTCCGGGTCACCAACACCCCGCCGGAGCGGGCCGCCCCGCCCTCGGCCGGCGCGGGCCACGGTCTGCTCGGCATGCGCGAGCGCACCGCGATGCTGGGAGGTGAACTCGCCACCGGAGCCACCCCTGACGGCGGCTACGAAGTGACTGCGACACTGCCCACACAGCCCCCTGCCCATCGCCGATGACTTCCCGCCCCTGTTGGGGCGGCATGGGACATTCGTCCACGCGACGGCACACAGGTGCCGGGGTGCCGCGGACGGCGTTCGGCCCCATTTCGGTCCGTTGGTCTACCCATGGTGTGCATCAGCGGCCAGTGGCTGGGCCAATGGCCCAATGATTTCGCTCTCATTTGAGCCACGGGCCGCAGAGATGTTGTGATGTACCCGTCGATGGCGCTGCGGATCCCCGCGGCGCCTTTTTCATGCCGGTGTGCAGGGCCGGCATGCAGAAGCGGGAGCATGCCGTGCTGAAGAGGATGTTCGTTTCCCCGGACCCGGGCCGACTGCGGCTGCGCAGCGGTCTGAGGGCCGTCCTCGGCATCGGACTGGCCGTCGTGGTGTGCGGTCTGGCCGGTCATTCGCTCGTCGCGGCCGTCACCGGCGGGCTTGCCGCGCTGCTGGCCCTGTTCACGGTGCTGGACGCCACGGTGCGCGATCAGGCGATCACCACCGCCCTGCTGCCTGCCGTCGGTTTTCCCGTGCTCGCCCTCGCCGCAGGGCTTCACGACCATCCGTTGGCACGGGACGCGGCCTTTCTCGCGGTCATGGGCCTGGGCGTCTACGCCCGACGATGGGGGCCGCGCGGCCACTCACTGGGCGTGTTCGCCTTCATGGCCTTCTTCACCACGCAGTTCCTCCACACCCTGCCCGGGCAGTTGCCCGAGCTGTACTCCGCGGTCGCCCTCTCGCTGCTCGCCTCGTCGACCGTCCGCTTCGGGCTGTGGTGCTACGAGCGTCGGCTGCCCGCCGCCGCCGTACCCACCCCGACGACCGGCAAGGGGCTGGCCCGCGCGACCACGCGCCAGGCGATTCAGGCGACCGTCGGCGGAGCGATCGCGCTCACGGCGGGGCTGCTCCTCTCCGAGCAGCGCTGGTACTGGGCCGTGGGCGCCACATGGTGGGTCTTCGTGAACACCGCCTCGCGCGGCGAGACGCTGGTACGTGGCTTCCGCAGGGTCCTGGGAACACTGATCGGCATCCCCATCGGCCTGGCCGTCGTCGTCCCGCTGCACGGCGCTGCCGTGCCCAGCGCGGTCGTCGTCGCGATCGGCGTCTTCGGAATCTTCTACACCGCTGCGGTCTCGTACACCTGGATGGTGTTCTCCGTGACGGTGATGGCGGGGTCGCTCTACGGACTCCTCGGCGTGCTGGACCCGGCCCTGCTCATGCTGCGACTCACCGAGACCGGTGCCGGAGCGCTCGGTGCGATGCTTGCGGTGCTCCTCGTGCTGCCGGTCACCACACACGCCACGACCGACGCGTGGATCCAGCGGGCCCTGCGCTGCGTGCATGCCTGCACCGCGGAAGCCGCGGCGCGGCTCTCCGGCTCGACGACCGCCGACCCGGCGCCCCGAATCGCCGAGCTGGAGGCGCTCCTCGGGCGGGTGCGGCTGTCTCTGGCCCCGCTGGTGCATCCACTGAGCCCACTGCGCGCCCGAAAGGCCCGCGCAGGACAGGTACTGGCTCTGCTGGACACGTGCGCACGCGAGGTGCGCGGACTGGCCTCCGTCGCCGCGGACCCGGAAGCATCCCACGACGCCCGCCTCGCTGCTGCCTGCTGGCGCGTCGAAGCCTCCGTGGAGGCGCTGACGGCCCCGGACCTGCCGCAGCGGGCCGGCGTGCCGAGCATCCCGCCGCACCAGACCGTCGCAGAGCCCGCGCTCGCCCACCTGCACGGTCTGGAGCGGGCGCTCGCCGAGCTCGCCGCCCCGCTGCACAGCGATCCGCGCTCCCCGTTGATCGGTGTGTGAAGCGCCCCCCGCAGAGCCGGCCAGGCAACCGAGGCCTGGTCCAGACCTCGATGGGCCGACTGCTACCGTCGCCCGGGAAGATCACGACGGTACGAGCGGTCGTGCTCAGTCGGCGGAGAGGGGCAGTGCGGTGACGAGCAGTGCGGTGGGCAGCGACAACGGCGCGGGACGGGTATTCATCGGGTCGTTCACCTCGGCGGGCGGGCGGGGAATCACCGCCGCCGCCATGGATCAGGAGACCGGGGCCCTGACCGTCCTCGGCTCGACAGACACTGTTCCCGATCCCTCGTATCTCGTCGTGGGCCACGGGCCGGGTCCGGGAGGCAGGGTGCTCTACACGGTCAGCGAGACCGAGCACGGTGCGGCCGCCGCACTCGACATCACCGGCGATGTGCCGCAGCCGGTCGGCGAGCTCCGGCCGGTGGAAGGCGATGGCCCGACCCATCTCGCGCTCGCGGGCGGTCACCTGCTCACCGCCAATTACGGCTCCGGCAGCGTCACCGCTCTGTCCGTGCGCAAGGACGGTTCCCTCGGTGCCGTCACCACCGTGCTCAGGCACGAGGGCAGCGGTCCGAACGCCGACCGTCAGCGGGGCCCGCACGCACACCAGGTGCTGCCGGACCCGTCGGGGAACTGGGTGCTCAGTGTGGACCTCGGAACCGACTCCATACGGATCTGCGCGCTCGACACGACCACCGGGGCGTTGCGGCTGCACGGCGAGACGGCCCTGCGGCCGGGCACGGGCCCGCGCCACCTGGCTTTCCACCCTGCGGGCAGCCACGCCTACGTCCTGAACGAACTCGAACCGACCGTCACCCTATGCAGGTGGGACGCCGCCGCGGGAGCCCTGGAACCGGTCGCTGAGACGTCCGTGCTGCCTGAGGAATCGGTGCGGGGCGGGGACACGGCGACCTACCCGTCCGAGGTGCTCGTCTCGCACGACGGACGGTTCCTCTGGACGGCCAACCGGGGGCACGACAGCATCTCCGTTCTCGCGCTCGACGGAACGGGCGGGAAGGCGACGCTGGTCACGACCGTGGGCTGCGGCGGGCACTGGCCGCGCGATCTCGCGCTCGACCCCACCGGCCGATGGCTGTACGCGGCCAATGAGCGGTCCGGGAACGTCAGCTGGTTCGCCGTCGACCCGGCGACCGGCATCCCGCACCGCACGGGCTCGCTGGAAGCCCCTGCCGCGTCCTGCGTGATCTTCGCCTGACATCACGCCATGCACAGCCGAATCGGCGGGCGGGCCGGAGAGATCGAGCCCGCCCGCCGATCGATGACAGACCGCTGCCGGGCGTACCCGGCAATGGGTCAGTGCGCCTGAGCACCCTGCGGCGTCGTCGGCGCGATACCGAGCGCCGTCGTGTACATCGACAGCACGAGCTTGCCGATCGCCGGATACGCGCCGAGTGGCTCGGCCGTCGCGCAGCCCGCCTCCTTCGCGGCGGCATCCAGCAGCCCTTCGGCCACCTCGGGGCCGACGAGGTACGGAGCCAGCGCGAGCTGCACCGAGCCGGAGCCCGTGAGCTGCTCCGCGATCGACGCGACGGAACCCTCCACATCGAGCGCGGCGGCCATCACCGGTACCGCGAGCCGGGCAGCCAGCAGCATGCCCGTGATCCCGGCGGCCTGCACGGCTTCCTCGCCACCCACCGTGGCCAGCACGATGCCGTCGGCGGCCGTGGCCACCGTGAAGAGCCTGGCACGGTCGGCGCGGGCCAGACCGGCCTCGGAGAGGCGTACGTGCAGCGCTTCGGCGAGCAGCGGGTGCGGGCCGAGCACATCGGTCAGCTCGACCTGCGTACCGCTGTCCATCACGGCCTGCCGTATGCGCCGGATCAGGGCGCTGTCCGGCCCCGCGAGCAGCGGCACCACGACGGCGGACGGACCCTCGGGCTCGGCGACCTCGCGGCCCGCGGCCTGCGCCTGCTCGAAGCGCGCGATGCGCTCGGCGGCGCTGTGGGTGAGTACGGACGAGAGCTTCGGGTACTCGGCATCGTCGCCGTCGAGGTAGCCGATCCGGGCATTGAGGCCGGGCAGCTCGGAACGGGCGATGCTGATCACCTCTTCGACCAGGCTGCGCGTGGCCGAAGAGGGGGTACCGGGAACGGCGAGAACGAGCGCGGCAGCGCCCTCAGGTGCGACCACGGGCTCCGGGCGGCGGTGCCGTCCGGACTGGCGAGGTCGCGGCATTCGTACAGGCAGGCCGGAAGCGGGCCCAGTGGGGGTGCTCATGGCGCCGCATGCTACTGGTTTTGGTTGCCCCTCTGTTCGGGGAGGGCCCGGCCGGGCGTCATCTGTCCGCTTTTATCCGATGAGAGGCTTACCGGTCGACTGTCCTGCTCTGTCGGCACCTATCGGGGCTCCTGCTCAGGCCCGTGGCCGGGTACGCAGAGCAGCGTCGGATGGCGGGGCAGTCGCAGATCCCCGGCGGCCAATGCCTGGGCGATGGACAGCGCACCGGTCAGCGGATCACCCGAACCGGGGACCGTGCGTGCCTGCGGGAGCTGCTTGGACAGCTCCTCCCGCAACGGTACGAGCAATGGATCGCCCATCCGGAACAAGCCGCCCGTCAGGGCCACTTCGCACGGTTCGTCGTCGGCTCCGGCCTTCGGACACACCGCTGCGGCCGCCTCCGCGATATGTCCGGCGGCCTCGCGCAGAATCCCCGCGGCGACCGGATCATGCCCGGCGCACGCGGCGACCTCGGGCGCGAACGAGGCCAGCACCGCAGGCCGGTCGGTGCGCGGATACAGCAGTCCCGGCAGCTCCGGTGCCGGCCCGAACACCGCCTCCAGCCGGGCCAGCAGTGCGGCAGACCCACCGCGCCGCCCGTCATGCGCCCGCATGGCCGCATCGAGCCCGGCCCGCCCGATCCAGGCGCCGCCGCCGCTGTCACCCAGCAGATGACCCCAGCCGTCGGCCCGGCGCCAGCTCGTCAGGTCCGTACCCAGCGCGATCAGGCCCGTGCCGCCCGCGACCACTGCCCCCGGGCGCTGACCGACCGCACCCGCGTAGGCGGTCACCGCGTCGGCGGCGAGAGCCAGCCGGCGCATCCCGAGCGCGCTCTCCAAGGCCGAAGGCAGCTCAGCGCGCAACTGTCCGCCGAGCGTCGCCATACCGGCGGCGCCGATCGCCACGGCGGCGATCCCGGTGCCCTCCCCGCTGCCGTGCCGCTCCAGCAGCCGGCGGGCAGCGGGCAGCAGTTGCTCCAGCAGATGACCCGCATCGATCCCGGCAGGTCCGGTGCGCACCGGCTCGGCGCACACAGTCGTGCCCACCGGGGCGGACATGCCGACGTTGCCCAGCGCCACCCGCAACCCGGAACCGCCCGAGTCCACGCCGAGCACGAACGGCCCCGACGTACCCGTCGCGCCGGCCGAAGCGTCCGTCTCCGTCTGCGCCGTCACGACAGCCTCCACCGGGCGCAACGAGCACCGCCGCTTTCCGGCGAACGCCTGCGTGACCTCATGGACCGGCTCCAGACAGAGAAGAGGTGAGAAGACGAATGACGGCGGCAGCCTATCCCGAGTCCCGGACGCGGGACTTCGGGGCGCAGGAGACCGGCGGCGGAAGCCGCCACAGCGGCGGGGAGCGGGTCCAGTACGCCGGTAGAGTGATGCTTCGTGGCACCACGACCGTTGAATGAAGTAGTCGAGCCCGGCTGGGCCGAGGCGCTGGCCCCTGTGGCCGGACGCGTCGCCGCGATGGGCGATTTCCTCCGTGCGGAGGTCGCAGCCGGCCGCACCTATCTGCCGGCCGGCGCGAACGTTCTGCGCGCGTTCCAGCGACCCTTTGACGAGGTACGTGTCCTGATCGTCGGTCAGGACCCCTACCCGACACCCGGGATGGCCATGGGGCTGAGCTTCTCCGTGGCCCCCGAAGTGCGTCAGCTGCCCGGCAGTCTGGAGAACATCTTCCGGGAGCTGCACACGGACCTTGGGCTTCCGCGACCGTCCAACGGCGACCTGACGCCCTGGACGCGCCAGGGCGTGCTGCTGTTGAACAGGGCGCTCACCACGGCGCCCCGCAAACCGGGCGCGCACCGCGGCAAGGGCTGGGAAGAAGTGACCGAGCAGGCCATCCGGGCCCTGGCCGCGCGTGGTAAGCCCCTGGTGTCAGTGCTGTGGGGGCGCGACGCCCGCAATCTGCGGCCGTTCCTCGACGGCTTCCCGGCGATCGAGTCCGCGCACCCCTCGCCCATGTCGGCGGACCGCGGCTTCTTCGGCTCGCGCCCGTTCAGCCGCACCAATGAACTCCTGCTCCGCCAGGGGGCCCAGCCGGTGGACTGGCAGCTGCCATGAGCCGAAGCCGCCGCCGGTCCGGGACCGGCGGCGCCGGCGTACACGCCGGTCGCCACGTCGTGCGGTTCTGCATCCTGACCGACCGCATCGACGGGGCAGTTGCTGCCGCGGCCATGCTCCACTGCTGACGACCACGCCGGTCAAGTGCCGATGACCGCCGCCCGGATGCACAGGACGTCCGGCAGGTGCGAGGCGAGCTGCTGCCAGCTGTCCCCGTCGTCCGCGCTCGCATACACCTCGCCGTTGCGATTGCCGAAGTAGACGCCCGCAGGGTCGACGTCGTCCGTACACAGTGCATCGCGCAGCACCGTGCCGTAATGCGTCTCCTCGGGCAGGCCCGCCGACAGCGGCTCCCAGGTGTTGCCCGCGTCGCCGGTGCGGAAGACCCGGCAGCGGTGCTCGGCCGGTACACGGTCGGCATCGGCGTTGATCGGGAAGAGGTACGCCGTGTCCGCGCGGTGCGGGTGCGCGGCTGCGGCGAATCCGAAATCGGAGGGCAGGCCCCGGCCGATGTCCGTCCAGTTGTCCCCGGAGTCGTCGCTCCGGAACACTCCCCAGTGGTTCTGGAGGTAGAGCCGGTCGGGATCGACCGCGTCCCGGGCCACCTTGTGGACGCACTGACCGAACTCCGGATCCGGGTCGGGGAGGAAGACCGCCGACACTCCCTTGTTCGACGGAGCCCAGCTCGCGCCGCCGTCCCTGGTGCGGAAGACCCCGGCCGTGGAGACCGCGACCGTCACGGCCCGGGCATCCCTGGGGTCCGTGAGGATCGTGTGCAGACCCTCACCGCCCCCGCCCGGCACCCACTTCGAACGCGTCGGATGCTCCCACAACGGGCGGACCAGCTCGAAGGACACCCCGCCGTCCTGAGACCGGAACAGCGCCGCCGGCTCCGTTCCCGCGTACACGACATCGGGCGCCTCGGGGCCCGCCGGGTGGAGCTGCCAGACCCGCTCCAGCGAAGCCTCGGTGAACTGAGGGAACTTCACGGCCGGTTGCTGTGGTTCGACCCAGGTGCTGCCCAGGTCGTCGGAGCGGAAGACCGAAGGGCCCCAGTGCGCGCTGTCCCCGCCGACCAGCAGCCGGGGGACCTGCCTGCGGGTGTCGATGGCGATCGAATAGATCGCCTGGGCATTGAAATGCGGGCCGTCGAACTCCCACGCGCCACCGCGCCTGCGGCCGATGAAGAGTCCCTTGCGGGTACCCACGGTGAGTAGTACGTCGGTCATGGCCGAACCTCCCGAAACGCCGTTGTGTCGGATACGGGCCAGTCTGCACCCCACCACTGACAGTGGCCCGCAGGGCAGCTCCGGTCCCCGGACCCTGTTGCTTCCGCGGTCGGCGACGGTACGGTGCAGCAGGTGTGGAAAGCGCTTGCCCCGGCGCTGACGCAGAGAGACCGAGGAGTAGCTGTGCCGACCTTCGAAGGGCTGCCCGGTGCCGTCGCCGTCTCCCACCTGCGGGTCTACGACTGGCCCACCGCGGACGGCCTGCGCGGCGGGACGCCCCATCTCCACCTCACCTGCTCCGAGGGGTATGTGGTGGTCGGGGGCACGGGCTCGGTGCAGACCCTCACCGCGTCCGGGTTCCGGCAGACGCCACTGGCCCCGGGCGCTCTGGTCTGGTTCACGCCGGGGACGATCCACCGCCTGGTCAACGAGGACGGGCTGCGCATCGTTGTCCTCATGGAGAACAGCGGGCTGCCCGAGGCCGGTGACGCCGTACTCACTCTGCCGCCCCGCCACCTCGCGGACCCCGACGCCTACCGGGCGGCGGTCGTCCTTCCCGTCGACGGCTCCGAAGAAGAACAGGAGCGGGCCGCCCGCGCCCGCCGTGATCTCGCCGTCGAGGGTTTTCTCGCGCTGCGCCGGGCCACCGAGGCGGGTGACCCCGAACCGCTCGCCGACTTCCACCGGGCCGCCGCCGCACTCGTACGCCCCAGGACCGAGGACTGGCGGGGGTGCTGGCAGAAAGGGGCCGCTGCCGCGTCCGAGGTGACCGGCGGACAGCTCGACGCTCTGGCGCGCGGTGACAGCGGATACCTCGCCGACGCCTGTGTGCACGCCGAACAGCCCTCCGCGTACGGAAAGTTCGGCATGTGCGGCCGTCTGGACGTCTACCGCGGCTGATCCGCCCCGGCGATGCCGGCGCCGGCGGAGCGCGTCAGGACCCGGGTCGTGCTGCCGTCGTCCTCCACCGTGTCCCGGACGTGCCGGAAGCCGATCCGGCCGAGCAGTGCCAGCGACGCCGCGTTCTCGGCGGCCACCGTCGCATGCACCTCGGTGAGCCCGAGGACATCGAACCCGTACGAAGTCAGTGTCTGCGCGATCTCGGTGCCGAACCCATGTCCCCATGCGGCCGGAGCCAGGGCGTAGACGATCTCGTGGCCGTCCACGTCCGAGGACGGGGAGGGCTTGATCTCCGCATGGCCGACCAGACGGCCGCCCTGTCGCACGGCCCATACGTCGAAGAGCTCCTGTGCGTACACCTTGCTGAAGATCCGCTCGAACAGGGCGCGGTCCTCGGACTCGGTACAGGGTCCGTCACCCATCCACCGGGACACCCGGGCGTCCTGGAAGAGCGCCACGAAGCCGTCCTCGTCCGCGAGTGTGTACGGCTCCAGGAGCAGCCGCCCGGTGTGCAGGGTGGGGGTCGTCATGGCGGGGGAAGGTACGCGGTTCCCGGCCTGCCCGCAACGGAATAAAAGCGCAGGTCGGACCGGGTGAGCGGGGTGCGGGCAGGAGAGGTCGGCGGCTGGGCTCGGCGGTGCTGCTGCGTACCACCAGCTTGGTGGCCGGAGCGACCGGGTGGTCGCGGGCCGGGCGCCCCGGCCGAGGTCGAGGACCAGGCGGGCGGCGGTCTCGGCCTCCATGCGCGCCAACCTCCAAGGCGCCCGCGTCATCAACTACCTCCGCCTACGCGGCCTGCTCGACGCCCAACCACCCAGCGACCCCTGCATCGCCCGCGCTCCACACCACGCCACCACCATCAGCCGCCCGGCCTTCTCCGCCGCGGTGCACACCTTCATCGACGTTTTCCCCGGCCATGGCAACACCCCCATCCGGGCCCGCAGCCCCAAGACCGTCGAGAACTACGTGGCCGCCATCCTGGACACCCTCGAAGCATGGATCGCCGACGGGCTCACCGATCCCCGCGAGATCACCAAGAAGTACATCGAGGATGCCTTGGACCCGCTCCGCGGCGACCAGGCCCGCCGCCTGCACACCGCGCTGCGCTCCCTCTTCAGGGCCCTCGAGCGCGAACGCCTCGTCTTCCGCGATCCCGCCCGCAGTATCTCCCTCACCAGCAACCGAACCGTGCCGACCGCCCTGCCCTCCGACCGCATCGCCGGCCTCCTCGACCGCCTCGACCGCCTCGACGACCCTCGCGACCGCCTCATGGTCGCCCTCTACCACGTGGATGCCCAGTACAGGGCATTGCTTGCGGCGCGTACGGGGGCTGCCCCGTTCACCAGCGTGGTCCAGCGAAGGCTTCCGTTGTTGCGGTAGTACAGGCGTCTGGAACCCGTGGCCAGGACGCGCAGTTCGCTGTGCTTGATGCCCTCTGACGCGGCATCGACCACCCGAAGGTGTCCCGCTCGCAGCTCGACGGCTTCGTGGAGGCCAACGGGTACGTCTCCATCGAGGCCGACCACTACTCCCGCTCCGTCGGCGGTGGCGGGATCAGCCGGCAGCGCATCCCCGGCATCGGCCGGACCGGCGCCGGCATGGAACCCTTCCCGGTCACCGCGGCCCGGCAGACCCCGGACGGCAACAGCCCGCGGCTGGAGTACCGGGTCTCCCTGTTCACGACCGGACCGGTCACCGTCCACGCCTACCTGTCGCCCCATAACAACGTCCTCGCCTCCGACGGGCTCACGTACGCCGTCTCCTTCGACGACGACGCACCGCAGAAGGTGAACGTCACGGCGGTGACGGGTTCCGACGACGGCACGATGAACATCCAGTGGGCCCGCAACACCTCGGACAACGTCAAAGTCACCAGTACGGTGCACCGGATCGGCCGTCCCGGAGTCCATGTGCTGAAATTCTGGATGGTCGACCCGACGGTGGTGCTGCAGAACCTGGTGGTCGACACCGGCGGCCTCAAGCCCAGCTACCTGGGCCCGCCGGAGAGCCTCCGGCTGCACTGAGCCGAAGGGCGCATCGGGCAAGGGGAGACAGAGCGATGGCGAGTGGGATCGAGGACCGCGACGGACACGTTGCGACCCTGGAGGTGACCCCCGTTGGGGCGGGAGTCCAGGTTCGGGGCGTGGCACCGTCGGGAGAGCTCACTGTGATCTGCACCCCCGCCCGCGCCCGGGAACTGGCGGCGGCTCTCGCCCTCGCGGCGGACGAGGCCGAGAGCGCGCAGTCGGCGGAGCCCGTCACCGTCAAGGCGCGCGAACTGCGTCGAGGGGATGTACGGGACGGCGACCGGGCCATGACGGTGGAGGGCGTCAGGATCGACGGCACCACCGCCCATGTCACCTGGAAGTCGGGCGCCGGACGCAGCTGGACCCAGGGTTACAGCGTGGACGCCGACATCACGCTGAGGCGTCGCGGATAGCCCGCGCAGGGCCGCTCAGCGGCGCGTGAGGCCCATTCCCGGCCGGAAACGGACCGGGAGTGGGCCTCGCGCATGTCCACGCGCTTATACGAGGTTCATCGTAATTTGACGAGTGTCGTAGTACGGGATGTATCGTACTAGCGATTCTTCCATGCCGTCGAAACGGAGTCCGACGTGAGTGCCCTCTTCGAGCCCTACACCCTGCGGTCGCTCGTCATTCCCAACCGGGTGTGGATGGCGCCCATGTGTCAGTACAGTGCCGAACCTGTGGGGCCGAACGCGGGTGTCGCGACCGACTGGCACTTCGCCCACCTCGCGGCGCGCGCCGTCGGCGGCACCGGACTCGTCCTCACCGAGGCGACGGCCGTCAGCCCCGAGGGCCGGATCAGCCCGGCAGACCTCGGTATCTGGAACGACACCCAGGTGGCCGCCTTCCGTCGGATCACGGACTTCATCAAGGGGCAGGGATCGGTTCCCGGCATCCAGCTCGCCCATGCCGGTCGCAAGGCGTCGACGGCTGCCCCCTGGCTGGGCGGCGGTCCCGTCGGGCCGGATGTGCACGGCTGGACGCCAGTTGCCCCCAGCCCGCTGCCGTTCGACGACGGTCACCCCGTGCCGCACGAGCTGACCGTGGAGGAGGTCCAGGGCGTCGTCGGCCGGTTTCGCGAGGCCGCCCGCCGCGCGCTCGACGCGGGCTTCCAGGTTGCCGAGGTGCACGGAGCCCACGGATATCTCCTCGGACAGTTCCTCTCCCCGCACAGCAACCGGCGTGACGACGAGTACGGCGGCAGCTTCGAGAACCGCATCCGCTTCGCACTGCAGGTCGTCGACGCGGTGCGGGAGGTCTGGCCGGAGGAACTGCCCGTTTTCTTCCGGATCTCCGCGACGGACTGGCTCACGGAGAACGACGAGGACGAGCGCGAGGGCTGGACCGTCGACGAGACCGTACGACTGGCCAAGGAGCTCCAGATCCACGGCGTCGACCTGCTGGACGTCTCCAGCGGCGGGAACGCCCCGCGCGCCCGCATCGAGACCGGGCCGGGCTACCAGGTTCCCTTCGCCGAGCGGGTCAAGGCGGAGACCGCGCTCCCCGTGGCGGCCGTGGGCCTGATCACCGAGCCGCAGCAGGCCGAGAAGATCATCACAGCGGGCCGGGCGGACGCGGTTCTCCTCGGGCGCGAGCTGCTGCGGAGCCCGTCGTGGGCCCAGCACGCAGCCCGTGAGCTGGGCGGCGAACTCCGCACGCCGGAGCAGTACCTCCGCGCGGTCTGACAGCTGGTCGGCCGCAGCCGGGCACTGCACCCGGGCGCTGCACCTGGGCCTCCGTCGTACAACCGGTGGGGGCCCAGATGCGTCCGCCCGCGGTGCCGGTCCCGGCCGAGCGCCGTCATCGCTGTCGGGCGCGGAAGAGGTCGCACAGCAGGGCGATCTCGGCTCCGTGGTGCAGCAGTTCCTGATTGACCCACCAGACCGTTTCGATGAACGGGTCCTCCGGATGGCTGCCATCCGGGTACGTGCTGTGCCCCACGGTGTCCGGCGCCGAGGCGTCGACGCCAATCAGCCCTCGCGCCAGGCCGTGGCACCGGAATCGAAGTCTGCGACCGCCCCGGCGGCGTCCGCGATGACGCGGAAGTCGTCACGGGTCAGCGAGTGGCTGCCGTTCGTGTGGTCGGCACGCAGGGCCGGCAGCTCACTGAGGTGACTCAACCGCCACGCGAGGGTGGTGAACGGCGGCGGCGGGGGGATATCGGCCGACAACTCGGCCGCCCACTGCCTGTGTTCACCGCTCATTCACCAGGTATGCCGTTCGCAGCATTCCCTCCCACGTCGTCGGCACCTACTCTCGGCCGCGCATCGATCAACGTTGTTCCGGCCGGTCCTCAGCTTCGACAACGTTGTCCAAACTCCTGGAAGGTACTGCGACATGCCCCCCAGACCGTTGCCCGCGGCGAGGCGCTTCGGTGCGCGAACGGCTGCCGTGCTCGTCACCGGCGCGCTCGCCGCCGCGGTCATGCCCCCGGCCGCCGAGGCGGCCGCCGTCCTCGTCACACATCCCACCGCCTACGTCGACCCGCTGATCGGCTCCTCGAACGGCGGCAACACCTACCCGGGCGCCACACTCCCGTACGGCATGATCGGCTGGTCGCCGACGAGCACCAGAGGGGACCAGACCAGCACCGGCGCCGCCAACGGCTACGACTACGGCACCACCCGGCTGCGTGGACTGAGCCTCACCCATGTCAACGGTGCCGGATGCAATCCGGGCGCCGCCGGTGACGTACCGATCATGCCGTTCGTCGGGGACGTCACTTCATCGCCGTCCGCCGACACCAAGGACGCCGTCTACGCCGCCAACTTCTCGCACGACAACGAACGTGCCGTACCGGGCCGTTACACCGTCGGGCTGGACAACGGCACCACCGCGGACCTGGCGGTCAGCAGGCGCGCGGGCGTGGCCGATTTCAGTTTTCCGGCCGGTAAGCCCGCCAACCTGCTCTTCCGTGTCTCCAACTCGCTCAACGGCAGCGAGGACGCCCAGGTCGACATCGACACCGCGCACCGCAAGGTCACCGGCTCGGTCCTCACAGGGGCCTTCTGCGGGCGCCGCGCCAATGGCGGCACCAACAACCGCAAGAGCTACTACCGGCTGTACTTCAGCGCCTCCTTCGACCGCGACTTCTCCTCGACCGGTACATGGAAGGACGGCACGCTCGCCCCGGGCGCGACCACGGGAAGCGGCGGCGAGGGCTACGCCACCGGCGCGGACCGGGCCGGGCGGGGCTCCGGCGGTTGGGTCGGGTTCGATACCAGTGCCGGCACCGATGTCCATATGCGGATCGGCATCTCGTACGTCAGTCTGGCCGGGGCCGAGGCCAACCTCAAGGAGGAAGTGGCCCCGCACGCCGGGGTCGACGACGTCGCGGCCGCCGCGCAGCGCACCTGGGACCGGGAGCTGCGCTCCGTACGCACCGGCGGCGGCAGCACCGCACAGCGCACCACCTTCTACACCGCGCTCTACCACTCCCTCATGCAGCCCAACCTGATCAGCGACACCGACGGCCGCTACCCCGGCATGGACGGCGCGCCGCACCGGGTGAAGCGTGGGCAGGGGGCGCAGTACAGCAACTTCTCCGGGTGGGACCAGTACCGGGCCCAGATTCAGCTGCTCGCACTGCTCAAGCCGGAGATCGCCGGTGACTTCGCCCAGTCGCTGTACAACTTCGCGCAGCAGAACGGCGGGGTGTGGGATCGCTGGGTGCACATCAACGGTGCCACGCACGTCATGACCGGCGACCCCACGGCGGCCACTCTGGCCACCTTCTACGCCATGGGTGTAAGGAACTTCGACTACGAAGGGGCCTACGAATCGCTGGCCCGCCAGGCGACCGTCCCCGTCGACGACGGACTCTCGGACGCGGGGTGCCCCGGCCAGTGCACCGGCCAGCGGCCCAATCTGGCGCAGTACCTGAAGTCGCACTACGCACCCCAGGACGTGTGCCACTGCTGGGGCGGCGCGGCAGAGACGCTGGAGGACGCGGTGGCCGACGCCGCGCTCGGCCGCTGGGCCGAACTGCTCGGGCGCGGCGAGGAGGCCAAGTCCTTCAAGGAGCGCGGAGGCTGGTGGCGCAATGTGTTCAACTCCGCGGCCACCGACGGCGCCGGGACCACCGGCCACATCCAGGCGCGCAACCTCGACGGCTCATGGGTGACCCCGTTCGCCCCGGGCAGCGACCGCGGCTTCGCGCAGGGCACCAGTGCCACGTACACCTGGATGGTCCCCCAGGACGTCCAGGGGCTGGCCGAGGCCATGGGCGGCCGGGACACCGCGGCGAAGCGGCTCGACGGCTTCTTCCACAAGCCCGACGGATCCTGGTCGGTGAAGGGCGGCGATGCCCTGCGCTACGACCCGACCAATGAGCCCGGCATCCACGCCCCGTGGCTCTACAACGCGCTGGGCCGGCCGTGGAAGACGCAGGCGACGGTCCGCGAGATCCTCGACACCGTGTACGGTACGGGCCCCGGCGGCCTGCCCGGCAATGACGACCTGGGCACCATGTCCGCGTGGTACGTCTTCTCGGCGCTGGGCCTGTATCCGCAGACGCCGGGCACAGCCACGATGCTGCTGGGCGCCCCGCTCTTCCCGAACGCGGTGATCGGCCGGCCGCACGGCAAGGACATCACGATCAGCGCCCCGGGCGCCGATGCCACGCATCCCTACATCGATGCCGTCAAGGTCAACGGCCGTATCAGCGACCGGTCCTGGACAGACTCCCGCCTGGTCACCCGAGGAGGCTCGATGGCCTACCGGCTGTCCGAGGAGCCCAACACCGGTTGGGCGACCGCGCCTTCGGGGCTGCCGCAGTAGGAGCGCGCAACGGAGATACTCCGGTCCTCGGCAGACAGGCGAGCAGGCAAGCATGCCGCGCGAGTCTGTCTGCCGGGAGCAGCTTTCTGCCGCAGCTTTCTAGCGTTGAAAATTCTGCGTGCACGACCGTTGCTCTGTGTTTGGTGTTGTGGCTCGGTCCGGGCCGGGATCCTTACCCACGGGGGCATCCTGCACAGTCTCACCGTGCCGGACACCGCCGGAACCACCGCATCCGTCGTACGATCCCTGGCCACGCTGGACGACTACACCGGCAAGAACCCGTTCTTCGGCGCCCTCATCGGCCGCTTCGCCAACCGCATCGCCCACGGCCGCTTCACCCTCGACGGAACGACGCACCACATCCCCGCCAACGACCGGGGCCACGCCCTGCACGGCGGCCCCGACGGCTTCCACACCAGAATCCGGCAGGCCACCGCAGGCACCGGTGAGGACGCCGCCACCCTCCGGCTCACCCTGCACAGCCCCGACGGCGACACGGGCTTCCCCGGGGCGCTCGATGTCACGGTGACGTACGCCCTCGACACCACCGGCACGCTCGCCATCGACTACGCCGCGACCACCGACCGTCCGACGGTTCCGAACCTCACCAACCACGCCTACCTCGACCTCACCGCGACCGGGGACGTCCTCGGCCACACCCTCCAGGCGGACGCCGACACCTATCTGCCGGTCGACGGCGACGGCATCCCTCAGGGACCCGCCGTCGATGTGCACCACACCCCGTTCGACCTCACCGCCCCGCGCACCGTCGGGGAGCGGTTCGCGCTGCCGGACGAACAACTGCGGATGGCGGGCGGCTTCGACCCTCGGTGGCGCTGCAGCAGTCGCTGCGGGACCGGGATGCGGCATACCGGAACTTCTTCGCGAGTATCAAGGGCGCCCGGAAGGGGCCGAAGCCCAGAGAGCCGCGGTTCAAGTCGAAGCGGGACGGCCGTCAGTGTGTGCGGTTCACCGCGAATGCCAAGTGGTCGATCACGGTGGACGGGAAGCTGAACCTGCCGAAGATCGGCCCGGTACGGGTGCGCTGGTCCCGTGTCGTGCCGTCGGTCCCGTCGACAGTGACGGTGGTCAGGGATGCGGCCGCCGGTCGGTATTGGGCCAGTTTCGTCGTGGAGACAGACCCGGCAGCGGAGGCACTGCCGCCGCTCGACCGTGACCAGGGCATCGACCTCGGGCTGACGTACTTCGCCGTCATGTCGGACGGCTTCCGCGTGCGGTCGCCCCGGTTCCTGCGCCGGGCGGAGAAGAAACCAAGCGGTCAGGCACTCATGGACCACGTGCGAGGTCCCGCAGGAGAGCCCTGACGCGCCTCGGGGTTCGGGCTGGCAGTGCATTCCCGAACAGCAAGAGCTGTCGGAATTTTGCTGCAATTTTTTGCGGTCAGGAAGTTAGCTGGGCATGACAGGTGCGTAAAGAGCTGCGGCGTCGGCAGTTGTGCGGGTGCGGGGGAATGCCGGAATGCGCCGTGATGTTGAGACGTCCATGACTTTTTCTGTGGACGTGACCGTCCGGGGCTACGAACTCGACACGCAGGGGCATCTGAACCAGGCCGTCTATTTGCAGTACGCCGAGCATGCGCGCTGGGAACTGCTGCGCGCTGCCGGCCTGTCACAGGAGAAGCTGCTGGCCAGCGGCGTCGGGCCGGTGGCCCTCGAGACGACGGTGAAGTTCCTGCGGGAGCTCCGCGGCGGCGACCGGGTGCGGGTGACCTGCCAGTTCGTATACGGCGAGGGGAAGACGTTCGAGGTCGCGCAGAAGATCTTCAAGGAAGACGGCACGGTCGCGGCGCAGATAACGGGCGTGGCGGGGCTGCTCGATCTGACGGCCCGCAAACTGATCGCCGATCCGGCCGGACATCTCGCCTCGCTCGCCGAGAACCCGGACCTGCTCAGCGGCTGACCGGCCGCCCCGCGGCTATGCGTGTGCCGGTGGTCGGGCCCGCCTGCTGATACAGCGCCACCAGCACGCCGTGCACGGGCTGATCTCGGGCGTCCTCCTCGGCTTCGTCGACCAGCCTGGCGAGGGTCTCGCCGAGTTGTTGTGCCTTCGCGGGGCTGAGCCGCAGGTGGCGCAGCGTCAGGTACGTCTCGGCGGGGGAGCGGTCCAGCTCCTGGGCGACCGCGGCGAACACCGCCGCGGTGCTTGCTTCTTGGGGTTCGGCGACGACGATGCGGCGGACCGTGCGCCGGTAGCACTGCTCGGTGCCGCCGCGGACCCGGCGTCCAACCGGGAGGGCACCGGCGTGCAGCCGGACGTCCTGTGCCTCGCCGCAGATGCCCTCGACCGCGCCCACGCACTGGCCGTCGCCCGGCTGGCGGCGTGACGGTCTCGGCCGACCGGCCTGCTGCGGCCGGCCGGTTCGGTCATGCCTCCTTGACACCGATGTGCGTGCGGTGGTGACCAGGGGCGTCGACCTCGTCGAGCAGGGCGATGGCGAAGTCGCTGCAGGAAATACGGGCGGCAGCGTCGACGGTGGCCGTGGTGTAACGGCCGGAGCGCGTCCTCTCGTGGTCGAAGTCCCCGGCCGGACTGACGACCAGCCAGTCAAGTGCGGTGGCCGCGGTACGCAGCACCGCCGTTCCGGCTGCGTGGCCGTGGCTGAAGAGCCGGTACTCCTGAGGGAAACCGGGGGTGTCCATCAACGGGGTTCCGTCGGCGGTCTCCATGGTTGCCGACAGGCCGACGGAGATCAGCCGGGGCACACCGGCCCGCGTCAGCCCGTCGCTGAGAGCGCGGGCGGCAGCCGTGAAGAAGACATCGGGCAGGGCGCCACCGTCGTGGACGGCGGAGATCGCGGCATCGTGCCCGGTCGCGAGGTCGGCAACAGCCCCGACTTCGGTGACATCGCCGGCCACGAGCCGGACGCCCGGACCTTCGAGCTCTCGGTACTTGGCCGGTTCCCGTACGACCGCGGTGACATGATGTCCGCGGCGAAGGGCCTCGCCGACGGCTGCCCGTCCCGCCCTGCCACCTGCGCCGAAGATGATGATCCTGCTCATGTGCCTACCTCGCCTCGCGTCCTGGAATCTCTGTGCCGACGTGCTCGGGCAAGGTAGCCGGACCCGTGGTTACCTCCCGGATACCTCGCTAATGTGGCTCTGTGACCAAGCCGCTGGACCCGGAGATGTTCGACCCGGTCTGTCCGACCGGACTGATGCCGATCCGCGTGGGGGACAAATGGGCCGCGATGATCGTCCAGTGCCTCGAGGGCGGCCCGCGACGTTTCTCCGAGCTACGGATCCCGCTGCGTACGGTCACGCCCAAGGTCCTCACCCAGTCACTCCGGTCGCTGGAGCGTGACGGTTTCGTCGTCCGTACGGCCGGGGCCGGACCGGCACGGTACGTCCAGTACGAACTGACCTCGCTCGGCCGGAGTCTCCTTGAGTTGCTGGACACCGTGCGCGCCTGGGCGGAGCTCCACATGGAAGAGGTCATCGACGCCCGTGAAGCGGCATCGCGCGCCGACCGCGCCGGGTGATGCGCGGCCGGCCCCGTCGTACGGTGAATCTCAACCTACGATGAGTCTCGTATTATGGGAGACCGGACCAAGCCAGGAAGTGGAGCCATCGTGACCCCAGCCAGCGCCCCTGCCACAAGCGCCGCTGCGGTCGGCGGCCGCTCGCTCGACCACCCCACGCGGGACGAGATCCGCATCGAGGCAGTGCTCCACGCACTCTCCGACCCGATGAGGCTGCGCGTGGTCCGCGAGCTGGCCGCCGCCGATGCCGAGCTCACCTGCTCCCGCTTCGACCTGCCGGTGTCCAAGTCGACGACCACGCACCACTTCCGGGTGTTGCGCGAGAGCGGGATCGTCCAGCAGATCTACCGCGGCACGGCCAAGATGAACGGGCTGCGCCGCGACGATCTGGAGGCGCTGTTCCCCGGGCTCCTGGACAGCATCCTCGACGCCGCGAACCGGCAGGTGCAGCGCATCGGCGAGGACCGATAGCCTTACGGCGCGTCCCGGTCGCCACCCTCCGCGGCGCTGAGCAGCCCCGCCCAGTCCGGGATCTTCACCGGCCCCCGGCCCAGCGAACGGCCCAGCGCCGCCTCCGCCCGCTCGATGGACAGCCAGCCGTCCCACTCCACCGGGCGCAGCCCCCACGTCCGCAGCGCGGCCACGGGATCGGGTGCCGACGGGCGCCCGGCGAGCAGTGTGGCGTCATCGAGCAACGATGTCACCGTCTCCTTCGCGCACGACCGGTTCGAACCGATCACTCCGGTCGGCCCCCGCTTGATCCAACCGGCGACGTACTCCCCGGGCGACGACACCCCGTTCCGCAGCACCCGCCCCGCCAGATGCGGCACCGTCCCGCGCGCCGGGTCGAACGGCAGGCCGGGCAGCGGCAGCCCGCGGTAGCCGACGGCCCGCAGTACGAGCTGGGCGTCGATGTCCTCGTACGTACCGGCGTCGCGCACGCCCCCGCTGCCGTCCGGCACGGTACGGGCGAACCGCACCCCGGCCACCCGCCCGTCCCGCTCCAGCAGTTCGACGGGGCGCAGAAAGAACCGCAGGTGGATCGTGCGCAGTGGGTCTCCCTCCGCGCCCGCACCCGTGGCGCCGGCCGCGGCCCATCCGCGCAGCACCTCGACATTGCGCCGCGCCGCCGCCGTCAGGGGCGGTGCGTTCGGTGGTGAGGACGGGGCCGGCGCCGACCGGGGGGACGGGTCGACGTACGCCCGGTCGAGGGCCAGCTCCGCCTCGTCCACCACCACCCGCGCCCGCGGCAGCGCGCCCAGCTCCCGCAGCTCCTTGGTGGTGAACCGGGCCTGGGAGGGTCCGCGCCTGCCCGCCATGTGGACCTCGCGCACCCGGCTTCCGGCCAGCGCGCCGAGCGCCCCGTGCGGTACGTCGGTGGGGTGCAGCTCCTCCGCGCTCCGGGCGAGAATCCGCGCCACGTCCACCGCCACATTACCGACCCCGATCACCACGACCGAACGGGCCTGCAGCGCAAAGCTGTTGGCGGCGGCGTCGGGGTGTGCGCTGTACCAGGAGACGAACTCGGTCGCGGAGCAACTGCCGGGCAGGCCCTCGCCGGGGATGGCGAGGCCGCGGTCGGTCGCCGCCCCGACGCAGTACACGACCGCCTGGTAGAGCTCGCCGATCCGTTCGGACGGGATCCCGTCGCCGCCCACTTCGACATTGCCGAGGAAGGTGATCCGCTCGTGCTCCAGGACGGTCCGCAGACTGTTCTGCAGCGATTTGATCTTCTCGTGGTCGGGGGCGACGCCGTAGCGCACCAGGCCGTACGGGCAGGGGAGCCGGTCCAGCACATGGACGCGGACATCGGGCACCCGGTCCTGCTCGACCAGGGCCTGGGCGGTGTAGACCCCGCTGGGACCGGAGCCGACGACAGCGACACGGAGCACGGCGCACCTCTTCCCGCAGGATGCCTCCAGCATGGCACCGGTGGGCGGGGCAGGGGAGAGGCGCGTTCGGGGTGCGGTCAGGACGACATCGCGCGCATTCTGTCGATCTCCACCGTCTGCTGGGCGACGACGTCCCCGGCCATCTCCTCGACCTGCACATTGTTCCCCTGCGAGAGCACCTCCGTCGCCATCGTGATCGCCCCCTGATGGTGGGTGGTCATCAACTTCAGGAAAAGCTTGTCGAAGGCCGCGCCGTCCGCCGTCCGCAGCTGATCCAGCTGCGCCGGGGTCGCCATTCCGGGCATCGCCGAGTGATCGTGGCTGCTCTTGCGCTTCTCTCCGCCATTGTTTTTGAGCCATCCTTCCATGGCGCCGATCTCCGGCTTCTGGCCTGCGGTGATGCGCTCGGCGAGCCGCTTGACCGCGGTGGAGTCGGAGCGGGCGGGGACGAGGCCGGCCAGTTCCAGCGCCTGGGCGTGGTGTTGGATCATCATCTGCACATATCGGAAGTCGGCCGAGTTGGGGGTGTCGTCCCCGGCGGCCTTCGCGGCCTCCTCGGCGGACAGGGTCCGCGCGGGCTCTCCCGGTTTCCCGGGCGCCACAACCGAAGTCCCCCCGCCCGCCTGTGACTTCGTACGGTTGTCACCGCCTCCCTCATCGCATGCGCCCAGGGTGAGAACGGCGGACATGACGGCCACGGCGAGAACAGATCTGCGTACACACATGGTCCGACGGCGGATCAACAAGTGGACCTCCATTGCCATATGGGGCGGTTGCGAACCGTCCTGACACGCTTCCGCACGACAGCGGTCAGAAACTTTCATTACGTCTCTGTTGCCATCTGTTGGGATACCTGTGGGGAGGACGATACTGCCGGTGTCCGTGAACTGTTCAACTACGTACGGATGCATGGGAGGACGCAGTGATTTCATTGCACACGAGCCCGGCGCGGCGCAGACGTCTGGGTGTGGCCGTGGCAGCCGCCGGGCTGCTGGCCACGCTGCTGACGGCCGGCCCTGCGGCCGCGACGCCCGACCCCGGTGATACGGCCACCGCCCGTACCGATGTCTCCGCCGCCCAGGAGGCCGAAGCCGCGGCCGCCATCAGCAGTGGCGAGATACCCGGCGTGGACGAGATCGTCCACAGCAGCAACATCACCCATCTGGCCAACGTTCCGAAGGACGCACTCAAGGGGCTGAACACGGACCTGGCCTTCCAGGGGAAGTACGCCTTCGCAGGAAACTACGACGGCTTCCGGATCTACGACATCAGCAATCCGAAGTCCCCGAAGACGGTCGCCCAGGTCCTCTGCCCCGGATCGCAGAACGACGTCTCGGTCTCGGGAAACCTGCTCTTCCTGTCCACCGACTCCTCGCGCAGCGACAACTCCTGCACCAGCTCCACCCAGCCCGCCACGGAGAAGTCCTCCTGGGAGGGCATGAAGGTCTTCGACATCAGCGACAAGCGCAACCCGAAGTATGTCGCCGCTGTCGAGACCGCCTGTGGATCGCACACCCATACGCTGGTCCCCGAACGCAAGAACGTATACGTGTACGTCTCCTCGTACTCGCCGAGCGACACGTTCCCGGACTGTCAGCCGCCGCACGACGGGATCTCCGTCATCAAGGTGCCGCGCAACGCACCCGAGAAGGCCGCGGTCGTGAACTTCCCGGTGCTCTTCCCGGACGGCGGCAACCCGGGCGCCCCGACCAATCCGGGCGTCTCCAAGACGACCGGCTGCCACGACATCACGGTGCTGCCCTCGAAGGACCTGGCCGCCGGTGCCTGCATGGGCGACGGTCTGCTGTTCTCCATCAAGGACCCGGAGAACCCGAGGATCATCGACCGGGTGCAGGACAACGTGAACTTCGCGTTCTGGCACTCCGCGACGTTCAACCAGAAGGCCGACAAGGTCGTCTTCACCGATGAACTCGGCGGTGGTGGCGCAGCCACCTGCAACGAGGAGATCGGCCCGAAGCGCGGCGCCGACGGCATCTACGACATCGTCGGCAGGGGAGACCACCGCAAGCTGGTCTTCCGCAGCTACTTCAAGATCGACCGTCCGCAGGCCGACACGGAGGTCTGTGTCGCCCACAACGGTTCGATCGTCCCGGTCAAGGGCCGCGACCTGATGGTTCAGGCCTGGTACCAGGGCGGAGTCTCGGTGTGGGACTTCACCGACTCCTCGAAGCCGAAGGAGATCGGCTACTTCGAGCGCGGTCCCGTCAGCACGGACGCGGTCACCACGGCCGGCCCCTGGTCGGCGTACTACTACAACGGCTACATCTACTCCAACGACATCGCCAAGGGCTTCGACGTCCTGAAGCTCGACGACCGGCGGACCGACCCGGCGAAGCGGGTGCGGCTGGACGAGCTCAATGTTCAGACGCAGCCGGACTACTTCGACCGCTGATCCGGCCGGTTCATCCGATCGGCCGACACCATCCTGCTCCACCGCGCACCGAGCACGTCCCGCCGGGCGGATCCCCCGCCCGGCGGGACACCGCGATCGACGGCTGCGTCAGGCGGCCGTCCTGGCGCTCCCGCCGGTCGCCGCGGCCCACTCCACGAGCAGCCTCTGGTACTGCTCCTCGTCCTCCGGGGACAGGCAGCCGCCGGAGCGCTGCCACAGGTCACGAATCTCTTTGTTCACCACGGCGGCGGTACGCACGGAATCGGAGGGGCACGGAGAACGGGACATGCATACAGGCTAAGGCCCCGATGTGACAATCCGACCCATTGGGCGTCAGGGACATCTCTCACATGTCTCTCAGGCAACCCCCGGCGCCAGTCCCAGCATCCGCAGCCCGTCGGGCCGCTCCTCCACCGGAAGATGCTGTACAAAGCGCACGTCACAGCCCAGTGCCGCCGCCCCGCCGTCCGCGCGCCGCTCGTCGCCGACCATCACCACATCCGTCGGATGCTGCCCTATAAGTGTGCAGGCCGTGTGGAAGATCCGTGTGTCCGGCTTCTGGACGCCGTGCTCGTACGACAGAACGTAGGCGTCGATCAGGGAGTCCAGGCCATGTGCCCGGAAGACCGGCCGCAGGTCCCAGCCGATGTTGCTGACCACACCGATACGGGTGCCGCTGTCGCGCAGCGCACCGAGCACTTCCGCCGCGTCCGGGTAGGGCTGCCAAGCGGCAGGTGATCTGTGCCGCTCGTACAGCGCGTCGTACAGCCCAGGATCCGGCAGGGCCACCTGCCGGGCCAGTCCCGTGTACGCCTCCCGGTGGAGTTCCGCGCTCTCGTCGCGGGTGGCCCACACGGAGGCGAGGCGGGCAGGAACGTGCTGGGGAGGCGGGCCGCCCGGCAACGCCCCGGCGGCTTCGAGCGCCCGCGCGTACCGCTCGAAGTCGGCTGCTCCCACCGTCACCTCCCGCTCGGCGAGGACCGCACGCAACCAGGACCGGACCGATTCGATACGGAAGAGGGTCCCGGAGAAGTCGAAGAGCACACCCTTGATCTGCATGGACGCGATCCTTCCCGGTTCAGGAGCGCCGCGGCAAGGCCGGCCTGCTGCGCCCCTCGTACCTGGCGAACCCGGCGACGGAGAACCCGACCAGGGCCGCCCCCAGCAACCAGCCGCCCAGGACATCACTCATCCAGTGCACCCCCAGGTAGAGCCGGGTGACGCCCACCCCGACCACCGAGACCCATGCCACCACCAGCGCCGTCCGCCACATCCGGGGTTCCGTACCGTGCCGTCGCAGCAGCCAGAGCAGCAGACCGCAGGTCACGGTCGCCGTCATCGCGTGACCGGAGGGGAACGCCGCGTAGTGGGCGGAATCCACCGGGTCCGGCCAGTGCGGCCGCTCCCGGCCGACTGCGGACTTCAGTCCCTGCTGCAGGAGAGTCGACAGTGCGCTCGTCACTGCCACCCATACCGCGAGCGCGCGCGCCCCGCGACACCACAGCATCACCACGGCCACCGCGATCAGGGCGCGCATGGTCCATGGATCCCACACCCAGTCGGTCAGGATCCGGTTCGCGTGGACGAGTCCGGGTTCGGTGACCGCCCTTCGGTGCAGGGCGTCCGCGACCGTACGGTCCAGTGTCATGAGCGGCGACCAGCGCACGGCGACCAGGATCAGCAGGACCAGGGCAGCAGACGCGCAGACCACGGCTGTGCCGAAAGGTGTGATGCCGGAACGGGTGCGGGCCGGTGGGGCGAGCGGCGGGGATGGCATGAGGCGATCTTCGCGGACGGTCCGCACACCAGGCTATCCCAGTGCGCTGAGTCCCGGAATGAATGCCACCAGAAGCGGAACCACTGGTACCAGGGCGGCCGCCGCGGTCAGCCGGAGCCGACGGCCCGCGGTGAGCCGCTCCACCGGGGTCAGCAGCCGGTTCACCCGCAGCGGGAGCTGAGCGTCCGGCGCCGGGCACGGGCCGAACACGCCACGGTCCTCGTTGAGCTCCACCAGGGCAAGAGCGATCGTCAGCCGTCCGAAGCGCCTGGACGCCACATCGTCCGCGGCCAGTTCGACCAGCCGGTGCATCTCGTCGCGGAAGGCCGCGAACACCGGCACTTGCGGGAACCCGATCGCAAGTGCGCCGGAACAGTGCAGCAGCCAGTCGTGCCGGGCCCTCGCGTGTCCCTGCTCATGGGCCAGCACCGCATCCAGTTGACGGCCTTTCAGGCGGCCAAGTGCCGCCGTGGTGATGACCAGTTGAGGCGCAGCGCCCGGCAGCCACCAGGCATCCGGACGCTCTCCCTCCAGTACGACGAGTCGACCACTGCCGGGCTCCTCGCCGGGCATCAGCGGGGAACGCACCAGCAATTCGGCGCGCCGTCGCCTGCGACGTACCTGGGCTCGGTGGATCTCCCGGGTCAGCATCGCCGCGGTCCACACCCCTCCGAGCGCCAGCAGCACGGCCATGGCTGCAGACCACCGCCCGTGCCCGCCCAGTGCATACGCCTCCACCACGGCACGCGGCGCCGGTGCGAACACATGTCCGCGCACCGCCTGCCAGGCCGCGGCCGCACTGAACGTCATGGAGAGCGCGAAGGAGAGAAGCACCCCGGCCACCACGCACTGCCAGACCCACAGCGCAACGACGGGCTCACGCTCCGGCCAATCCGCCCGCGCCATCAGACGTGGGGTCACGACGGCGGCCAGTGCACCGAGCAGCAGCAGCGCGAGGGAGACCAACATGGCGTCAGCCTATGAGCGGTGCGGTAGCCACGGGTATGGCTGCGCGCGGCAAGTGATGCACGCCACGGCTTGGCCTGCCCCCTGTCTCACAGAGTGAGCAGCATGGTGAACATGGCTATCCCCATCGTCAGCCGACAGGCGAGAGCCAGCTCGGGCCATGCGCCCCAGCCGCCCCCGACCGGCCCGCCACCGCTCCCCGCCGTGGTGGCCGCCGGCATCAACCGGGCTCCCGAACGCAGCACATACACCGCGTAGTAAGCCAGCAGCAGTCCGGTCAGCAGAGGTATGCCCCCGGCCGCCACCGCGACATCATGGCCCGTGTGTCCGCCGTGCTCGCCGTGCGCACCTCCAGCGCCCGGTGCCATCGCCAGCGCCATGTAGACCATCGCCGACGACCCGACCAGATGGTGCAGATGGTGCGTGCTGCGCCGGGAGAACCACAGTGCGCGCAACGAGGCCGCGCAGAACAGCACCGCGTACACCGCCCACCCCCACACTGGTGGTGTCACGACGGCGGCCGGCACGGCCATGGCGGCCATGCCGAAGCCCATCAACGCCTCCGCACGCGCCGTCCTGCGCCGCTCCCCCGTCTCTCTGCGCGTGCGCAGCAGGCAGTACACGCCCGTCGCCCCGCACAACGCCATCAGCAGCCAGCCGGACATCGCCGGTCCGTGCACAGCGCACCTCCCCCTGGGCGTACGACGTCGGTCCCTCCTAGTCGATGCCCGGGCCCGGACCGTCGTACGCGGCGCACTGAGGTATACGGGGAGCGCGCGGAGGGGGTGTTCCCTGCCGCGCCGTGTGCTCCCGCCGGCTGGGTCAGCCGATCGTGAAGGACTTGAAGGTGCGTGCCCGGTCGGTGATGGCGCGCTCGGCGGGAGCTGTTCCCGCTGCCTGCGGACGCCGCCCATGGCGACAACGCCGCCGCACTGGCACGGCCGGCCGCATCCGCACACGCCTCGCCCATCCGCAGCCCTCCGTCCACAACCCCACCGGACGCAGCGTGGACGAGCACACCCGCCGTGCCTGGGTCGCCGTACTGGTTGAGCGGGGCCTGTACGCCGTTGGAGGAAAACGCCTACGCGAACTGTCCCTGCACCACGACGCCGTACCGGCTCCCTCGCCGCCCAGCTGCCGCGCGCCGCCATCATTGGCACCCTGTCCAGGACTGCCCGCAGAGAAGCCGCGCCGCGCACTGACGGCGCACCGGCACTTCTACGGGCGGTGGCGCAGTGGATGGTCCTCCGGTACTTCCACCACGACGATCCTGTGCCCGTCCGGATCGCGGATCCACATCTCGACGAGCCCCCACGGCTCGCGCGCCGGCGGTCGCAGCACCTCGACGCCACGGGCCGACACCTCTTGGTGCGCCGCCCGGACGTCCGCGACCTGCAGCCACAGTTCGAGGCCGGGCGCCGGGGGTGCGGTGGCGCGCCCGGAGACCTCCAGGAAGCCGCCGCCGAGGAAATAGACCGTGCCCCGCTCGGGGCCGGTGCCGAATTCCCGGTAGACGGGCAGCCCGAGGGCCTGGCCGTAGAAGATCCGTGACCGCTCGGGATCGGCCGGACGCAGCAGGATCCGGCTGCTCAGCACATGAACCATGCGCCGAACTCTAGGTCCGGAACACGCGGGTTACGCTGCTTCGGCACGGCCACAGCAGAGAAATGGAGAGCCACCACCATGGACATAGCCCCTGCCGAGGACTCGGGACAGCTGACCTTCCGCGACGCGGCCGACGTCGATGTGCCCGCACTCGTGACGCTGATCGAGTCGGCGTACCGGGGGGACTCCAGCCGGGCCGGATGGACCACCGAGGCGGACATCCTGCAAGGGCAGCGGACCGACCCGGACGGCGTCCGCGAGGTCGTCGAAGCGCCCGGCAGCCGACTGCTCGTGGTGGAGCGCGACGGTGCGCTCATCGCCTGCTGCCAGCTCGAACACCGCGGTGACGCCGCCTACTTCGGGATGTTCGCGGTCCGTCCCGAGCTGCAGGGAGCCGGTCTCGGCAAGGTGATCATCGCCGAGGCCGAGCGCACCGTCCGCAAGAGCTGGGGGGTGACCGAGATGCACATGACCGTGATCTCGGTGCGCGAGGAGCTGATCGCCTGGTACGAGCGCCGCGGCTACCGCCGTACGGGAAAGCTCAGCCCGTTCCCGTACGGCGACGATCGCTTCGGTGTCCCGCAGCGCGACGATCTCGCGTTCGAGCTGCTGATCAAGGACCTGGTCTGACCGGGCCGGCAATCAGGCGGTGAAGCGGCCGGCGCGGCGGATCTCCGGGTAGTCGGTGGTCGCGCCGTCCAGTCGCAGGGCGCGTACCAGCCGCAGATGGTCCTGGGTGTTCACCACCCAGCCGATGACCTTCAGCCCTTCGGCGTGCGCCTGCTCGACCACCTCCAGGGTGAGGCGGCGGATGTTCAGCGCCAGCGTCGCCGCACCCACCGCCTTCGCCCGGTCCACCACATCGCTGCGCCAGCGGCTCGCGATGAGTACGGTCCGAACCCCCGGCACCAGTCGGGCGATCTCGGCGACCGCCTCGTCGTGGAACGACGACACCTCGACCCGGTCGACGAGACCGCGTCGCAGCATCACTTCGGACAGGGCGCGGGCCGCGGCCACATCCTTGATCTCCGCCTGAACGGGGGACCGTACGGCGTCGAGCACCTCCTCGAAGACCGGCACGCGCTCGCCCTGCCCGGCATCGAGTTCGCGCAGCTCCGACAGGGTCTTCTCGGCGATCGGACCGCTGCCGTCCGTCGTACGGTCCACATCGGCGTCGTGCATGACGGCCAGCGCGCCGTCCTTGCTCAGATGAAGGTCCAGTTCGATGGCGTCCATCCCGGCCTGCTCCGCATGGACGAACGACCGCAGGGTGTTCTCCGGCTCGACACCCATCACTCCGCGATGACCGATGGTGAGAAAAGACAAGGCAACTCGCTTCCGTCGACGGCGTCTTCCCGCGTGCGGCTCCTACCCACGAGGCACTACGGCATTACGGCAATTCGGCAGCCTAATGGCCCACCCCCGAGAGAGGGCCGCTCGGACGAGGGGGAGTGGCGCTGTGTCCCTGGACGTCGGCGGCACCGAGCAGGAACCCGGTGATGACGGCTGCGACAAGAACGGCACGGATACTCACGCGGCGGATCTCCAGAGGTGGCGCGAAGGGCGGATCCCGTCCGTCCTACCGGCAGACGGCCGTGCCGGGCGAGCTGTGTCACCCGTGCGTGGGCGCGCCCTGCATGGCCTGACCGCTCATGTGTGCGAGGCCGGCGGAAGCGGAGCCTCCACAATGGGTCCGGCCGACGGAAGCGTTCGCAGGAAAGGTTCTGGGCAGGAAGAATCGCGGTGACCATAGGGGGTCGGCAGGATAATCTTCTGGGGCCCACTTGTCCGAAGGAACAGTGGATGGATACGGTTGCTTGACGCGAGGTTCTCCTGTGGAGGAAGTGTTATGACGGAAATTCTTGTGCACGACGTTGCCGCAGGTGACATACCTACGGACCAGCGGGTGGTCGATCACCCCGCCTGGCCCGCGCTCAAGAATGCCGTGGAGGAGATCCGCCCCTGGCAGTCGAAGGACGGTTCCATCGACTTCGACGCCGAGGGCGCGCCGTCCCGGGCGGCTGCCCGGGCGACGCTGGATCGCGTGATCGCCGCGGTCGAGGAGCTCTCCCCGCTGCTTCCGCACGACGACGCCTACCACCGTGCCCTTGTCATGGACCTGGGTCGCTGGGCCGCGGACGGCTTCGGCGTGCCGGACTTCCTCGACTCGCTGCTCGCCTTCCAGCCGGCCAAGGACCGCACCGACGGGCTCCAGCACCTGGTCGTCTTTGCGATGTACACACAGAACGGCAACCCGGACCGCAACCTCGAAGCGGTCGTGCTGCGGATGGTCTGGCCCGAGTGGCTGGCCGAGCTCGAAGCCACCCGCTACGACAACCCGTTGTTCTGCGGCATCACCTTCGAGGGCTTCACCTCGGGATACGACACCAACTCCGCGGTGCTCTTCCCGGAGACCGTCGCCGTGCGCGAGGCCCCCGAGCGCTTCAGCTGGGGCGGAATCTTCTGCGACCGCGAGGCCGCCCGCTTCCGCCGGGTCACCGAGGCGTCGGTCGATCTGCTCGGCGTCGAGCTGCCCGACGACATCCGCGAGATGGTCGGTGACCAGCAGCGCTGCGAGCAGGCCTTCGTCCTCTGGGACATGGTCCACGACCGGACGCACAGCCACGGCGACCTGCCGTTCGACCCCTTCATGATCAAGCAGCGCCAGCCGTTCTGGATGTACGGGCTCGAAGAGCTGCGCTGCGACCTCACCGCCTTCAAGGAGGCCGTGAAGCTGGAGGCCGACGGCTTCCCGCAGGGCCGCGATGTGCAGTACGCCGTGCTGTTCGACCGGATGTTCCGCTTCCCCGTCACCGGCGAGCGCGTCCGCAACTACGACGGCCTCGGCGGCCAGCTGCTCTTCGCGTACCTTCACAAGCACGACGTGATCCGTTGGACCGACAACACGCTGAGGATCGACTGGGACCGTGCCCCGCAGGTCACCAACCAGCTCTGCACCGAGATCGAGAATCTCTACCGCGACGGCATCGACCGCCCCAAGCTCGTCCACTGGTTCGCCGCGTACGACCTGGTCTCGACCTACCTCGCCCCGCACCCGGGCTCCCGCTGGGCCAAGGGCCCGGACGCGCTGGATCTTTCCCAGCCGCCGCGGAAGCTCGTCGACGACGTGCTTCCGGACGAGTTTCCCCTGAGCATGTTCTATGAGGCACTCTCCAAGAAGCTGAAGAACGTGATTGCCTCGACCAAGGGGATCACCGCCGCGGATGCCGAGCGGGCAGCCGCGTGAGCGCCGGGCACAAGGAGGCGGTGGCCATGAACGGAAATGGCAAGGGCAATGGGAGCGGTGCTCTCGAAGGCGCCGTGGTCGCGGTCGCCGGGGCCGCGGGCCCGGCCGGCCGGGCCGCCCTGTTGAGGCTCGCCGAGGCCGGTGCGACCGTCGTCGCCTCCGACGCCGATGCCACCCGCCTGGCCGAGGCGGTCGACGCCGCCCGCTACGCCCACGGCGGCGCCACGGTCACGGGTGACACCGTCGATCTGCTGGACCTCGCTGCCGCCCGCGAATGGGCGGACAAGACGGAGAAGGAATTCGGCCGGATCGACGGCCTGGTCCACCTCGTCGGCGGCTGGCGCGGCAGTGCCACCTTCGCCGAGACCGACCTCGCCGACTGGAACCTGCTGGAGAAGCTGCTGATCCGTACGGTCCAGCACACCTCGCTGGCCTTCCAGGGGGGTCTGCAGCGCAGCGACCGGGGTCGCTATGTGCTGATCAGCGCGGCCGGGGCGAGCAAGCCCACTGAGGGAAACGCAGCCTATGCCGCGTCGAAGGCGGCGGCCGAGGCCTGGACGCTCGCGCTCGCGGACTCCTTCCGCAAAGCGGGGGGCGACGAAGGGCCCAGGACCGCGGCTGCGATCCTGATCGTCAAGGCACTGGTGCACGACGCGATGCGCGCCGAGCGCCCCAATGCGAAATTCGCGGGCTTCACCGACGTCAAGGAGCTGGCCGATGCCATCGCCGGCGTCTGGGACAGGCCCGCCCCGGAAGTGAACGGAAAGCGCCTGTGGCTGACCCCGCAACCGTAAGGACCGACGCGCGACGCCACCACGACCCGCAGGTACGCGGCTTCGCCAGCGACAACTACGCCGGCACGCACCCGGAGATCCTCGCGGCCATCGCCCTTGCCAACGGCGGTCACCAGATCGCCTACGGCGAGGACAATTACACCGAGCATCTCCAGCGCGTCATGCACAGTCACTTCGGCCCGACCGCCGAAGCCTTTCCGGTCTTCAACGGAACCGGCGCCAACGTCGTCTCCCTCCAGGCGATGACCGACCGCTGGGGCGCGGTGATCTGCGCCGAGTCCGCCCACATCAATGTCGATGAGGGCGGTGCCCCGGAGCGGGTGGGCGGCCTCAAGCTGCTCACCGTGCCCACCCCGGACGGCAAGCTCACGCCCGAGCTCATCGACCGGCAGGCGTACGGCTGGGACGACGAGCACCGCGCCATGCCGCAGGTCGTGTCGATTGCTCAGAACACCGAACTGGGCACGGTCTACACACCCGACGAGATCCGCGCCATCTGCGACCATGCCCACGGCCACGGCATGAAGGTCCACCTGGACGGGGCCCGGATAGCCAACGCCGCGGCGTCGCTGGACGTACCGATGCGTACGTTCACCAACACCGTCGGCGTCGACGTCCTGTCCTTCGGCGGCACGAAGAACGGGGCGATCTTCGGCGAGGCCGTGGTCGTCCTGAACCCGGACGCCGTCCGTGCCATGAAGCACCTGCGCAAACTGTCGATGCAGCTCGCCTCGAAGATGCGCTTCGTCTCCGTACAGCTGGAGGCACTGCTCGCCGGAGACCTCTGGCTGCGCAACGCCCGGCACGCCAACGCCATGGCCCAGCGGCTCGCGGAGGGCGTGCGTGCGGTGGGCGGCGTGGAGATCCTCCACCCCGTCCAGGCCAATGCCGTCTTCGCCCGGCTGCCGCACGAGGTGAGCGAGCGGCTGCAGAAGCGCTTCCGCTTCTACTTCTGGGACGAGGCTGCCGGTGATGTGCGCTGGATGTGCTCCTTCGACACCACGGAGGACGATGTCGACGCATTCATCCTTGCGCTGAAGGAAGAGATGGCGAAGCAGTAGCTGAATAAGTATGCGGTCGACCGGAAAGTCATTGACATCCAGTCGGCCGCTTACCTGCGCTCGACGGCCATGGAGCTGATCCAGCAAGTTCCGGAACTTTCCGCCTGTCTCGCCGCCGATGAGGCCATCGACCACGAGCATCCGCTGGTACGGGATACGGTCGCCGATCTCCGCAGCAATACCACCGACGCATACGCATACGCATACGCATACGCGGCCGCCGCCTACGCTTTGGTGCGTGATGCCATTCCGCACTCCGCCGATTCGGGCGACATGCGGGTCGCCTGGCGCGCCTTTGACGTCCTCGCGACGCGCAACGGTATCTGCCACTCCAAGTCCCACGCTCTGGCCGCCCTCCTCCGCGCGGCGGGCATCCCGACCGCCCTCTGCTACCAGGGGCTCGGCGATGAGAACGGGGATCCGGGCCCCGTGCACGGGCTGATCGCGGTTCGGCTGCCCGGCCGCGGCCGCTGGGACCGTCAGGACCCCCGGGGCAACAAGCCGGGCGTCGACGCCCACTTCTCGCTCGACGAGGAGCGGCTGGCATGGCCCGTCCGCCGGGAGTTCAATGAAGTGGACTATCCAGTACTCTATGTGGCACCGCATCCGGCGGTACTGCGCGGCCTCCGGTCCGCCGAGGACCGCCCGCAGCTGTGGCGCACGCTCCCCACAGCGCTCTGAAATCCCGTCCCGAGGCAAGGCAGCCGATGACCCTGACGTTCACCGTCTCCGACGACGTACGTACCCTCGCCCCCGGCTTCAGTCACCTCGCCGTCGAAGCGCGCGGCCTGGTCAACGGGCCCAGCAACGACGACAGCTCGGCCCTGCTGGACGAGGCGGCCCGGCGCCTGGCCGGGCGGCTCGACGGCCGGGCCCCGCACGAGGACCCCCACCTCGCCGCCTGGCGCGACACCTACACAGCCTTTGGCGCCAAGCCCTCCCGCACCCGCAACTCCGCCGAAGCCCTGGCCCGGCGTGCGCTCACCGACGCCGGGCTGCCGCGCATCAATCTCCTGGTCGACCTCTACAACGCCATCAGCGTTGCCCACCTGATTCCGGTCGGCGGCGAGGACACCGACCGCATCAACGGCACCATGCAGCTCGTACGTTCCACTGGCCAGGAGCCTTTCGCCACCGTCGCGGGCGGCGAGGAGACCGTGGAGCACCCCGAGCCCGGCGAAGTCGTCTGGTGCGACGACGAGGGCGTCACCTGCCGTCGCTGGAACTGGCGACAGGGTGTGCGCACCCGGCTCACCGAGCAGTCCGTGAACGCCGTATTCCTGCTGGAGCGCCTCGCGCCCATGACGATCGGCGAACTCGAAGCCGCAGGCGCCGAACTCGCCGAATGGCTGGAGAAGCTGAGCCCCGGGGCGCGGATCGCTGTCGGCACCCCGGAGTGATATTCCGGTCGTGGCCGTGAGCCGGCCGCGTCAGCTCTTCTCGCGCACCTCGGCGGGCGTCGGAGCCGTACCGCCGAGGTGCGAGGGCACCCACCAGGTGTCGCTCGCGTCCTTCGGACGCACGGGATAGGCGCGCTGAGCCGCTTCGAGGAGCTCCTGGGCCCGCTCCCGCAGCCGCCGGGTGATCGCGCCCGCGTACTGGTCGGCGGGTGCCTCCACCGGCTCGCCGACCCGGATCGTCACCGGAATGTGGTTGCGCTTGAAATTGCGCGGCCGGCCCTTGGTCCACAATCGCTGCGTCCCCCACAGCGCCATCGGGATCAGCGGCACGCCGGCCTCCTGGGCCAGCCGGGCAGCGCCCGACTTGAAGCTCTTCAGCGTGAACGACTCCGAGATCGTGGCCTCGGGGAACACGCCGACGATCTCGCCGGAACGCAGCGAGGCAAGGGCGTGCGCATATGCGTCCTCGCCCTGCTTGCGGTCGACGGGGATGTGCTTCATGCCGCGCATCAGCGGGCCCGAGACCTTGTGCCGGAAGACCGATTCCTTCGCCATGAAGCGGACAAGACGCTTCTGCGGCAGCGCCGCGAGCCCGGTGAAGATGAAGTCCAGATAGCTGATGTGGTTGCTGACCAGTACCGCGCCACCGGTCTTCGGGATGTGCTCGGAACCCTGAGTGTCGATCTTCAGGTCAAGCGCCTTGAAAAACGTGCATGCGGCGCCGATGACCGGCCGATAGACGAGTTCTGCCATCTGGAGAAGACCCTTCTTCAGCGCCTGAGGAGGGTTCTCCCGGCGGAAGTTACGCAGCCGTAGGTTTTCGGCATTGCGCCGATCGTGCCCCATGCGCGACGCGGTGGCCAGTCTCCGAGGGCGTGGGCCGCGAGATTCTCGTCACGTGGAACCGCCGGGAATGTCTTGGTACCCGGTGGCGCTGACCCCTTGCGAAGAGCTCTGACAGGAGGCCGAAGGTGGACGGGCAAGCATACGAGGGAACGCTGGACGCGGCCCAACTCGGCGCGGAATTGGGGGAGCGGGCAACCCTTGTGCAGTTCTCCAGCGCGTTCTGTCAGCCCTGCCGGGCCACCCGGCGCACCCTCGTCCAGGTGGCGCGAATGGTGGACGGCGTCGCCCATGTCGAGATCGACGCCGAGGCGCATCTCACTCTCGTGCGCGAGCTGGGGATCAGCCGGACGCCGACCGTGCTGATCCTCGACGCCACCGGCCGCATCGTCCGCCGGGCCGTCGGGCAGCCGCGCACCGTCGACGTCGTCGCCGCATTGGGACGCGCGATGTGACGGACCGTGATGCATCTCCCACATTGCGGAACGCTCTTGACTGCCCCCACCGAGCATCGTCAGTCTGACGCTATGCCGCCGGAACTCCTTCTCTACGGCCGGGTCCATGTGGATCTCGCCCGCACCGCGAGTGCGCGCTGTCCGGGTGCCTGAGCAACCACGGCCCCGTACGCCTCCTCCGCAGAAGGACACCTCCATGACGGCTTCGCCCGAGCTCGGCACCTCCCGCACGGCATCCCCCGAACTCCTCCGCTCGGTCTTCCGGCAGCACGCCGCCGGTGTGGCAGTGATCACCGCCGCAGGTGACCGGCCGGTCGGATTCACCGCAACCTCTCTCAACTCCGTCGCCGCCGAGCCGCCACTGATCTCCTTCGGTGTGGGGACCTCGTCCTCCAGTTGGCCGGTCGTGGCCGAGGCCGGACACATCGGCGTCCACATACTCGGTGAGCACCAGCAGGAGCTGGCCGCCACCTTCGCCCGCAGCGGCGCCGACCGGTTCGGCCCGTCCACCTATTGGCGCAGTGGGCCCGAAGGCGTGCCGGTGCTCGACGGTGTGCTGGCGTGGCTGGTCTGCCGCGTGGTGGCCCGGGTTCCGGCGGGGGACCACCGGATCGTGATCGCGGAGGCCGTGGTCGGCGACCCGGCCGGAGGCGGTCGCCCGCTGCTGTATCACCAGGGACGTTTCACCGCTCTGCGGGACTGAGAATTCCCAAGCGGCGCAAGGGCGCCGCACGTTGGCCAGATCACAGTTCCAAGCGCTTGCTCATGGGGGAAACACTGGGTGTACTGGCTAGTAATATTTCCTTCGGAGCGTCGGTCGCCCCGACCGGAAACCGCCCCATCAGGCGCCTATGCTGCGTGCAACAAGGCAGCCCAGAAATGACGATGCAGTAGGAGAGCCGGCGTGAGCTTGAGGATCGTTGTCTGTGTGAAGTACGTGCCCGACGCCACCGGCGACCGGCACTTCGCCGATGACCTGACGCTGGACCGTGAGGATGTCGACGGTCTGCTGTCGGAGCTCGACGAGTACGCGGTGGAGCAGGCGCTGCAGATCGCGGACGATGCGGACGATGCGGAGATCACCGTGCTGACGGTGGGTCCGGAGGATGCGAAGGACGCGTTGCGCAAGGCGCTGTCGATGGGTGCGGACAAGGCTGTTCACGTCGAGGACGACGATCTGCACGGCAGTGATGTGATGGGCACGTCGCTGGTGCTGGCGAAGGCGATCGAGAAGACGGGTTACGACCTGGTGATCTGTGGGATGGCGTCGACGGACGGCACGATGGGTGTGCTGCCGGCGGTGCTGGCGGAGCGTCTGGGGGTTGCGCAGGTCACGCTGTTGTCCGAGGTGTCGGTCGAGGGCGGCACGGTGACGGGCCGCCGGGACGGTGACACGGCCTCGGAGCGGCTGGAGGCGTCGTTGCCGGCGGTGGTGTCGGTGACGGACCAGTCGGGTGAGGCGCGTTACCCGTCGTTCAAGGGGATCATGGCGGCGAAGAAGAAGCCGGTTCAGTCGCTGGATCTGGAGGACCTGGAGATCGAGGCGGACGAGGTCGGTCTGGCGGGTGCCTGGACCGTGGTGGATTCCGCGGCGCAGCGTCCGGCCCGTTCGGCGGGCACGATCGTCAAGGACGAGGGCGAGGGCGGCAGGCAGCTGGCCGAGTTCCTGGCCGGCCAGAAGTTCATCTGACCCCCTTGTTCGTCCCCCGTCGTTTCTTCGCTACTCGCAGGAGATTGAAGTCCCATGGCTGAAGTTCTCGTTTATGTCGATCACGTGGACGGTGCCGTCCGCAAGCCGACCCTGGAGCTTTTGACGCTGGCGCGTCGGGTCGGTGAGCCGGTCGCGGTCGCGCTCGGCGAGGGTGCCGCCGGCACCGCGGGGGTGCTGGCCGAGCACGGTGCGGTGAGGGTCCTGACCGCTGATGCGCCGGAGTTCGCCGATTATCTGGTCGTGCCGAAGGTCGACGCGCTGCAGGCCGCTCACGCGGCACTCTCCCCGGTGGCGGTGCTGGTCCCGTCCTCCGCGGAGGGCAAGGAGATCGCGGCCCGTCTCGCGGTCCGGATCGGTTCGGGCGTCATCACCGACGCCGTCGACCTGGAGGCCGGTGAGCAGGGTCCCGTCGCCACGCAGTCCGCGTTCGCCGCGTCGTTCACCACCAAGTCCCGTGTCTCCAGGGGGACCCCGGTCATCACGGTCAAGCCGAACTCGGCTCCGGTCGAGGCCGCCCCGGCGGCGGGTGCGGTCGAGACCCTGGCGGTGTCGTTCTCCGCGCAGGCCACCGGCACGAAGGTGCTGTCCCGCACGCCGCGCGAGTCGACGGGCCGCCCCGAGCTGACCGAGGCCGCGATCGTCGTCTCCGGCGGCCGCGGCGTCAACGGTGCGGAGAACTTCGCGATCATCGAGGCGCTGGCCGACTCGCTCGGTGCGGCCGTCGGCGCCTCGCGTGCCGCGGTCGACGCCGGCTGGTACCCGCACTCCAACCAGGTCGGCCAGACCGGCAAGTCGGTCTCCCCGCAGCTGTACATCGCCTCCGGCATCTCCGGCGCGATCCAGCACCGCGCCGGCATGCAGACGTCCAAGACGATCGTCGCGATCAACAAGGACGCCGAGGCCCCGATCTTCGACCTCGTCGACTACGGCGTCGTCGGCGACCTCTTCCAGGTCGTCCCCCAGCTCACCGACGAGGTCAAGTCCCGCAAGGGCTGACTCGCCGTCCAGCTGCACTCCCCCCTTTTTTTCCGACGGTCCGGGGCCGCACGGTGTGAACTCACCGCGCGGCCCCGGACCGTTTCCGATCACCATTGACGCAGATCCGGTGGCCTTATAACTTCACTATACGGATTGTTGATTCCGGGAAGCGGAAACGGTGTGACTGTGGAGGGTGTGGAAATGGGTCAGCAGGAGAAGGTGTCGACGAGCCTCGCCGGTGCGGTCAGCGAGGAGATCAGCGCCTCCCTCACCGCGGTCGACGCCGAGCTTGCCCACCGCTACCCGGGCGACCCGGGGACGCGCCAGCCGGTCCACACGGTCTACGTCCCCGGCGACACGTTCACCTCCGGCACCATCCGCTCCTGGGGCGACCAGGCGCTGAAGGCCCTGGACGAGCATGCCCCCGACGCGGCCTCGTTCGCCGCCGTCCTCGGCATCCCTGACGAGCTCGCCGCACCCGTCCACGACCGGGTACGTGCCAAGCTGGAGCGCGAGCCCGTCGAAGACCTGCGCATCGACTTCGAGGACGGCTACGGCCCCCGCCCCGATGCCGAGGAGGACGAGGCCGCCGCCCGCGCCGCCCGGCTGGTCTCGGAGGCGTACGGGAACGGCACGGCGGCCCCGTACATGGGCATCCGGATGAAGTGCATGGAGGCCGCCGTACGCGACCGCGGCATCCGCACCACGGACATCTTCCTCACCGGCCTGATGCAGGCGGGCGGCCTCCCCGACGGGCTTGTCCTCACTCTCCCCAAGGTGACGTACCCCGAGCAGGTCACCGCCTTCGTCAGGCTCCTCGAAGCGTTCGAGCAGGCGCACGGGCTGCCGTCGGGCCGCCTCGGCTTCGAGATCCAGATCGAGACCAGCCAGTCCATCCTCGCCGCCGACGGCACCGCCGCCGTGGCTCGCATGATCGACGCCGCGCAGGGCCGCGCCACCGGTCTGCACTACGGCACTTTCGACTACAGCGCCTGCATCGGCGTCAGCCCCGCCTACCAGGCCAGCGACCACCCGGCCGCCGACCACGCCAAGGCCGTCATGCAGGTCGCCGCCGCAGGCACCGGTGTACGGGTCTGCGACGGCTCCACCAACGTCCTCCCGGTCGGCCCGACCCACCAGGTCCACGAGGCCTGGCGACTCCACTACGGCCTCACCCGTCGTGCCCTGGCCCGCGCCTACTACCAGGGCTGGGACATGCATCCGGGCCACCTGCCGACCCGTTACGCAGCCGTCTACACCTTCTACCGCGAGGGCCTGGAGCAGGCCGCAGCCCGGCTCGCCGCGTATGTGGCCAAGGCCGGCGGTGACGTCATGGACGAACCCGCCACCGCCAAGGCGCTCAGCGGGTACCTCCTGCGCGGCATCGACTGCGGCGCCCTGGACACCGCCGAGGTCGCCCGCCTGACCGGGCTGACGCGCGCCGACCTGGACGCATTCGCGTCGCCGCGGCGGGGCGGGCTCACGGTGACCGCGCCGTAACAGGTGCTCGCGCCGGCCGTCGTGTCATGGTGACCGTGGCGGCGCGGCGGCTCAGGCGGGCGGCAGTTCGCCCGAGCCGCGCTGGATGAGCGTCGTGGGGAGTTCCACGCGGGCCGGGGCGTGGTCCGCGCCGTCCAGACGGCGGAAGAGGTGCTCGGCAGCGGTGCGGCCGACGGCGGCGGCGTCCTGGGAGACGACGGTGATGCCGAGCAGGTCGGCCAGTTCGATGTCGTCGAAGCCGACCAGGGCGACCCGGCGTTCCTGCTCGGCGAGGACACGTACCGCCGTCACCGTCACCCGGTTGTTGCCCGCGAACAGCGCGGTGACGGGCTCGGGGCCGGAGAGCATCTGCTCGGCGGCGGCCCGGACCCGGTCGGGGTCGGTCGAGCCGAGGGAGACCCATGAGTCCTCGACCGTTGTCCCGGCGTCCGCCATGGCCGCGTGGTAGCCGCGCAGTCGCTCGGTGGCGGTGTGGATGCGTGGCTGGTCGCCGATGAAGCCGATCCGGCGGTGGCCGTGCGCGATCAGATGCGCGACGCCCTGGCGGGCGCCGCCGAAGCTGTCGGAGAGGACCATGTCGGCGTCGATACGGCCTGCCGGGCGGTCCACGAAGACGGTGGCGATGCCGGCCTTTATCTCCGGTTCCAGATAGCGGTGGTCGTCGCCGGCCGGAATCACGATGAGCCCGTCCACCCGGCGCGCACACAGGGCGAGTACGAGCTCCTGCTCGCGCTCCGGGTCCTCGGCGCTCGACCCGTTGATGAGCAGGGCGCCGTGTGCCCGGGCGACCTCCTCCACCGCGCGGCTCAGAGGACCGTAGAACGGGTCGGCGAGATCCTCCAGGACCAGGCCGATGGAAGCGGTGCGGCCCTTGCGCAGGACGCGCGCGCTGTCGTTGCGGCGGAAGCCGAGAGCCTCGATGGCCTCCTGGACCCGGCGTTCGGTGTCGGGCGTGACCCCCGGCTCGCTGTTGACCACACGGGAGACCGTCTTGAGGCCCACTCCGGCGCGGGCGGCCACATCCTTCATGGTCGGCCGGTTGCCGTAACGGGTCTCGGAGTGACGGGCGGTCTCGGCCACGGTGCGCTGTCCTGTCGTCGGGTGCGGGCGGTCCGGCGGGCCCGCGAGCGGTGCCGCGGAGGGGCCGGAGGCTGTGCCGTCGAGCATAGGCCCTGGACAACGTTGTCAGCTGAATGGAGACTGGGCAGACTGTTTACCGAAGCCGCAGGTCCTCGCCACCTACTCACGGAGCCGTACCGATGCATACCGACCTCGTCGCCGCGCTGGACATCGGCGGCACCAAGATCGCCGCCGCGCTGGTGGACGGCAGCGGCGCGCTCCTCGTGCGGGCGCAGCGGCCGACGCCCGCCCGGGAGAGCGCCGAGACGGTGATGGGGGCCGTGACGGAGGTCCTGGCCGAGTTGTCGGGATCGCCGCTGTGGGAGCGGGCGACGGCCGTCGGTATCGGCAGCGCGGGCCCGGTGGACGCCTCGGCCGGTACGGTCAGCCCCGTCAATGTCCCCGGCTGGCGCGGCTTCCCGCTGGTGGAACGGGTCGGTAAGGCGGCCGGTGGACTGCCCGTCGAACTGGTCGGTGACGGCGTCGCGATGACGGCGGCCGAGCACTGGCTGGGCGCGGCCCGCGGCTACGACAATGCGCTGTGCATGGTCGTGTCGACCGGTGTGGGCGGCGGACTCGTCCTCGACGGAAAACTGCACCCCGGCCCCACGGGCAACGCCGGGCACATCGGCCATGTCAGCGTCGACCTGGACGGTGACCCGTGCCCGTGCGGTTCGCGCGGCTGCGTCGAGCGCATCGCCAGCGGACCGAACATCGCCCGCCGGGCGCTGGAGGCCGGCTGGCGTCCCGGACCGGACGGCGATGCCTCGGCCGCCGCCGTGGCTGCCGCCGCGCGCGCCGGGGACCAGATCGCCATCGCCTCGTTCGAGCGCGCCGCTCAGGCACTGGCCGCCGGCATCGCCGCCACCGCCACGCTCGTCGAGATCGACATCGCGGTGATCGGCGGGGGAGTGGCCGGAGCGGGCGACATCCTCTTCGTTCCGCTGCGCCGCGCCCTGCGCCAGTACGCCACGCTCTCCTTCGTCCAGCAGCTCACGGTGGCCCCGGCGGTGATGGGCACCGACGCGGGGCTGGTGGGCGCGGCGGCCGCGGCGGTGCGGGTGGACTCGGGCGGGGCGGTGGCCGTTTAGGGCCTGCTGTCGGGCGGGGCGAGAAGCGCCGGACGGGCAGGACCGGTGTCCCGGGGCCCGTCCGGCGATCGAAGGCGCGGCATGGCCGCGACCGCGATTCCCTGTCGGCTCTCCTGTCAGCAGGTGATCCGCAGGTCCGCCCAGTCCGCGTGGTCGGAATCGACACCGTCCCCGCCGTCGGTGACCACCAGACGTACCACCTGCGCACCGCTCACATCCGCGGAGAGCGGCTGCGCGGGCATCGCATTGGTCAGTACGCCGGTCGACGCCACCTTCGTACCGTCGGCCCAGACCTCGAAGGCGACCGTTCCCTTGGCGCCCTTCTCGTCGTCGACCCCGACCTGCGCCGTCACGGCGCTGCATGCCTTGCCGGTGTAGAACTCGACGGTGCTGTCGGCATGCACACCGAGGCCCTTGGCGAAGACCGCGCCGCCGATGGTGAGTGGATTCCCGTCACCCGCCCTGCTCTCGCCGTTACTGGTGTCCTTCTCGACCGGGCCCCAGCCGTTGGCGGCGGAGAGCTGGGGCAGATCGCTGAGGTAGCCGGCGCCCGCAGGTGGCGCGACCACCACATGGGCCTGGAACGGGACCGTGGACCTCACCCGTGTCCCGGTCGGCGAGCGGTACTGCGCGGTGAGCGTCAGATCGTACGTACCGGTGGCTGTGCCCGCAGGGGCAGTCACCTGCCAGCGGGTGTTGAGGGCCCGGCCGGTCGGCAGAGCCGGCGATCCGGTCGGCGATGCGGCCTTCACCTGCCAGCCCGAGGGGCCGGTGAGCGCCGCGGAGACCTTCGTGGCGGGGGTCCGGCCGAGGTCGGTCACCGTCGTCGTCAGTGCGGCCGTGCGCCCGGCCTCGACCAACGGGCTTCCGTTCAGGTCGAGTTGCACGGCAGGCGGATGCGCGGCCCACTTGCGGTCGGCGGTGATGCGCAGCAGTACGGTCCCGTGCGCCGGGACGGTCGCCGAGATGCTGCCCGCCGTGTTGTACGTCGTGTGCTCCCACAGGTCACGCATCGTGTACGCGGTGGCCTTCGGCAGCCCTGCCGCCTCGGCCGTCGTCGAGATGCGCTGTGCGCTGCCGGTCTCGTTGAAGAGGGCCACGACGCGGCTGCCGTCCTGCATCTCCTTGGTGACGACCCAGCGCCCGCCGGTGGAGGAGAGCACGGTGCCCTGCTTGCCCAGCGGGTCCTGATCGACCGCGATGACCTCGTGGTTGGAGAGGATCTCGAAGGTCTCCGGGCCCGCTTTGCGCAGATCGGAACCGATGAGCAGCGGTGCCGCCATCACGGACCACATGGAGAAGTGGGTGCGGTACTCCGTGTCCGTCATGCCGCCGTTGCCGACCTCCAGCATGTCGGGGTCGTTCCAGTGCCCCGGGCCCGCTGCGGCGGCGAGGGGCAGATTCTGCTTCATGATCGACAGCATGCTGCCCCAGCTGTCGTTGATGTCGCCGGTCGTGCGCCAGAGGTTGCCGATTTCGCCGGCCCACTCCCAGGGCTTGTTCTCGCCCCACTCGCAGATGCTGTAGACGATGGGGCGGCCGGTCGCCGCCAGCGCGTCCCGCATTGTCGTATAGCGCTGTTTCGCGTCGACGCCCTGGTTGTTGCAGTTGTCGTACTTGAGGTAGTCGATGCCCCAGTCCGCGAACTGCTGCGCATCGCTGTACTCATGGCCGAGCGCGCCCGGAAGTCCCAAGCTGTCACAGGTCTTGGTGCCGGCGCTGGTGTAGATGCCGATTTTCAGGCCCTTGGAGTGGACATAGTCAGCGACGGACTTGATGCCGTTCGGGAAGCGCTGCGGATCGGCCTCCAGCTTTCCGTCCGCATTACGCTGCGGCTTTGCCCAGCAGTCGTCGAGATTGACGTACTGATAGCCCGCGTCCTTGAGGCCCTTCTCGACAAAGATGTCGGCGATGCCCTTGACCATCGCCTCGTTGAACTCGGTACGACAGTGGGTCGAGTTCCAATTGTTGAACCCCATCGGAGGGGTGAGGGCAAGGCCGTTGCCGGCCTGCGGAGCGGGCGAGTCCGCGACGGCGGGAACGGTCGCCCCTGCGGCGCAGAGCAGCCCGGCCAGCAGCGCTCCGATGACTCCGCGGTGGCTGGTTCGGGTTGTACGGGTTGGAAGATGACGCATCGTTACGTTCCTCCATACTCGTGCTGGATCGGTCACGGCATGTGCACGCCAAAGCGTGCGATTACGTTAGAGCGTGTTGAAGTCTGTTGGAAGGGGAGCGGCATCGGTTGTTCGGCATCTCGTCAAAACCCTTGACGGCTCCATCGCTTGGGGGTGGGATCCAATCGCACGTTCGGTTGTGTTGGGTTGCATCCCAAAGGAGTTGGGCATGACGCAGTCTGATTACGACAGGTCAGGTGTGCCGGGCAGCGTCGCAGGACATCGGATGTCCCGGCGGAGTCTGTTGCGTGGTGCGGCAGTCGGTGCGGGAGCCGTGACACTCCCCTCCTTGCTCACCGCCTGCGGGAGCGGCCCCGGCGGGGACGGCAAGACGATCACCATGGGCTCGAATTCGTCCGACCCCATTCCGAAGAGGGCCTTCGCCGACGCTTTCGCGGCGTACGAGGCGCAGTCGGGCGGGCGCAAGGTGAAGGTCAACACCGTCGACCACAACACCTTTCAGGAGAACATCAACCGGTATCTGCAGGGCAAGCCGGACGATGTCTTCATGTGGTTCGCCGGCTACCGGATGCAGTTCTTCGCCCAGAAAGGCCTGCTGCACGACATCAGTGACAACTGGCAGGACTACAAGGGCTTCTCGGCCGCGCTGAAAGCCCAGTCCACCGGCGCGGACGGCAAGCAGTACCTCACGCCGTACTACTACTATCCGTGGGCCGTCTTTCACCGTAAGAGCCTGTTCGACGAGCGCGGCTATCGGGCACCGAAGACACTCGACGAGTACGTGGCGCTCGCCAAGCAGATGCAGAAGGACAAGCTGGACCCCATCGCCTTCTGTGACAAGGACGGCTGGCCCGCCATGGGGACCTTCGACTACATCAACATGCGGACCAACGGCTATGAGTTCCACAAGAGCCTGATGGCGGGTGAAGTCGCCTGGACCGACAAGCGGGTCAGGGAAGTCTTCGACACCTGGCGCCGACTCCTCCCGTACTGCCAGCAGGGCGCCAACGGCCGTACCTGGCAGGAGGCGGCCACCAGCCTCCAGAAGAAGGAGGCCGGCATGGCCGTGTTCGGCCTGCCGCACCCGGGCGCACAGTTCCCCAAGGGCGAACAGGGCGACATCGACTTCTTCCCCTTCCCCGTCATCAATCCGGAGCACGGGCAGGACGCGGTCGAGGCACCCATCGACGGGTTCCTGCTGGCGAAGAAGTCGAAGAACCTCAAGAACAAGAAGACCCTGGAGAGCGCCAAGGACCTGCTCAAGTGGCTGGCCACAGGCAAGGCCGAGGACATCTACCTGAAGAGCGACCCGAACAACATCGCGGTCAGCGACCAGGCGGACATCTCCGCGTACTCACCGCTCCAGAAGAAGGCCGTGGAACTGGTCTCCGGGGCGAAGCAGATCTCCCAGTTCCTGGACCGCGACACCCGGCCGGACTTCTCCTCCACGGTCATGATCCCGGCGATCCAGAAGTTCATCAGTAGCCCGAACGACGTGGACGGCCTGGTCAACGACATCGAACGGCAGAAGAAGACCATCTTCGCAGACGACTGACCCCGGACGACCCCGATGGAATCCGACTGAACCTGGAGTACCGACCGTGTCGTTCACCTCGGCGCGGCGCACCGGACGGCGGGTCTCGCGGCGGTTCACCGGCCGCGACCTCGCCGTACTCGGTGTGCTGCTCGGCATACCCGTCCTGCTCGACATCGCCATCGTGTGGGGACCGACCCTCGCCTCCGTCGTGCTTTCCTTCACGAGCTGGGACGGCATCGGTGACATCAAGTGGGTCGGTACGCAGAACTACGAGAATCTGTTCACCAACTACCCGCAGTTCTGGCCCGCCGCCCGGCACAATCTGCTCTGGCTCGCCTTCCTGGGCCTGGTCGCCGCACCGTTCGGGCTGCTGCTCGCCGTACTCATCGACAGGGGCGTGCGCTTCAGCCGCTTCTACCAGTCGACGCTGTACATGCCCGTCGTGCTGTCGCTCGCCGTGGTCGGTTTCATAGCGCAGCTGATCTTCTCCCGTGACCAGGGAGCCCTCAACGCGGTCATCGGGGACACGAAGTCGCCGACCGACTGGCTCGGCGATCCGAACCTCAACATCTGGATGGTCCTGCTGGCCGCGGCCTGGCGGCACACCGGCTACGTGATGATCCTCTACCTCGCCGGGCTCAAGGCCGTCGACCCCTCGCTGAAGGAGGCCGCGGCGATCGACGGTGCGGGCGAGGCCCAGACCTTCTTCCGCATCGTCTTCCCCACGCTGCGGCCGGTCAATGTCATCGTCGGCGTCATCACCGTCATCGAGTCCCTGCGTGCCTTCGACATCGTGTACGCCGTCAACCACGGCCGCAACGGACTCGAACTCCTCTCGGTGCTCGTCACCGACAACATCATCGGTGAGGCCAGCCGCATCGGATTCGGCTCCGCCATCGCTGTCGTCCTGCTGGCCGTCTCCCTGGGGTTCGTCGTGACGTACCTGGTCCAGGAGCTCCGAGGGGAGAAGAACCGTTGACCGTCCACATCGCCCCCGCCCGCCCCGCCGCACCACCTGCGCCACCGGCCCCCGCCGTCCGGCGCCGGCTCCGCCCCGGCAGTATCGGCGTCCACGCCTTCCTGATGGCGGTCTCCCTCGCCTTCCTCGCCCCGCTGCTGCTCGCGGTGTACGCCTCGCTGCGGCCGTACGACGAGACCTCGGCACACGGTTACTTCTCGCTGCCGCGCCACCTCTCCCTGGACTACTACCGCCAGGCGTTCTCCGACTCCGGCATGACGAAGTACTTCGTCAACACGCTGATCATCGCGGTCCCGGGGGTACTCGTCACCCTCTTCCTCGCCTCCTTCGTGGCCTTCGCGCTGGCCCGGCTGAAGATGCGCGGCGGGCTCGTCCTGCTCATGCTTTTCACCGCCGGGAACCTGTTGCCGCAGCAGGTGATCGTCACGCCCCTGTACGTCGTCTTCAACCGCATCCCGCTGCCCTACTGGATGTCCGACTCGATGACGATGTTCGACTCGTACTGGGCCGTCATCACCGTGCAGATCGGTTTCCAGCTGGGCTTCTGCGTCTTCGTCCTGGCCAACTTCATGCGCACCCTGCCGCAGGAGATCCTGGAGGCCGCGATCGTCGACGGCGCGGGCGTCTGGACCCGGTACTGGCGGATCACCCTGCCCCTGTGCCGACCGGCCCTGGCCGCGCTCGGCACGCTCCAGTTCACCTGGATGTACAACGATTTCCTGTGGGCACTGGTCTTCATCTCCGACGGCGACAAGCTCCCCATCACCTCGGCGCTGAACAATCTCAGGGGCCAGTTCTTCACGGACTACAACCTGCTCGCCGCAGGCTCGGTGATCGTCGCTCTGCCGACGCTCGTGGTCTTCCTGCTGCTCCAGCGCCACTTCATCGCGGGCCTCACCCTGGGCTCCAGCAAGGGGTAGCTGTTGACCTGCGAAAACAGCTTCACGAGCCAACTCCGGCTCGCCTGGCCCCACGGGCCCCAGGCGCACACGGGCCCCAGGCGCACACGGGCCCCCAGGCGCACACGGGCGGTCTGTCGTGGGCCCGGCCGGCCTGAAGGGTGACACCCGGTCCAGTCGGCACGGCCGGCAAGGACGGCAGGGACGGCGCCGACGGGCAGACTGCCCGGACGGTTACTTTCTCCAGGCCCCACCGGACTCGACATACCCGCTGCCGCAGAGGACGTCGCCTGAACGACATGATGCCCGCCACCCATCCCGGGTGGCGGGGCCACTGTCGTGTCCGAGGCCAGAGGCTGCAGCAGCGGTGACTATGGGCAGGTTTCGTCGTACTTGACGGCGGTGAACTCAACAGGCTGACCGGTGAGGGCCGCCCCAGGGCTGGGACTCTGCGTGCAGACCTTCCAGTTGCTCTCCAGCAGCACCATGCGGTCACCAGTCGCATCAGTCACCGTGATCGACGTACCGGAGTCGAGGGTGCCGCGGGCCGTCTTCACGGACTTCCCGGCCAGGTTCGGCATCTTGCTGCCCTCAACCTCCGACTCCTTCTGATCCTTTGCGGGGCAGTTCTCTTCGAGCTTGACCGCCCCGAAGTCGAGCTTGGTGTCGACCGGGATCGTCTTCCCTGGCGCGTAGTTCTGGGAGCAGACCTTCCAGTTCCGGTCGAAGGCATGCATCCGGTCTCGACCAGCCACGGGATATGCGTCGCCGCCCAGGACGTGAAAGCGGAGGACCAGTGCGCCCAACACCGTTCGGGGCGTGCCGGTGAGACAGGACTCGCTCCTGCTCACTGCCCAGGAACGGTGGCAACTGCCGTGCGCGGTGCCTCGCACCGGGGCGGCCGACCTCGCGGAGGGTGGCGGATCCGGGGTGGATGTCCCCCGAGTTCGGTTCATGAAGATATCAACGCATCGGCCCCGGAATGGAGGTCGGGAGCACGATGTTCCACTGGTGAGGGAGTTCTGATCGAAGAGTGAAGGGATGGTGGGTCCTTCACGGCCTCGGAACCTCTCGGCTTCATGGCGCGTGACCTGGGCGCCACCCCTCACACGCACTGTGTATGGTCAACGGCCTGCCGGGAACCGGCGGTGGCCGTGGGACGCCGTCCGCAGGCTTCCGACGGTTCCTTTCGGGCAACGTCATCGCCACAGCCGGGTTTTCGCGGCAGGGTGTTGCGGGCAAGCCACAGGGGGCTACGGAAGAGGGGGAACCGTGATCGTCTGGATCAACGGTGCGTTCAGCGCGGGCAAGACGAGCGCCGCGCGCGAGCTGGTCGATCTGATCCCGAACAGCACGTTCTACGACCCTGAGCTGATCGGCGCAGGGCTGCGGTATCTGCTGCCCCAGAAGAGACTTGCCGAGGTGACGGACTTCCAGGACCTGCCGATCTGGCGGCGTCTGGTGGTGGACACCGCCGCGGCCCTGCTCGCCGAGGTGTCCGGGGTGCTGGTGGTGCCGATGACACTGCTGCGACAGGAATACCGCGACGAGATCTTCGGAGGGCTCGCCTCCCGGCGCATACCGGTGCGTCATGTCCTGCTCTCACCTGAGGAAACGATCCTGCGCAAACGGATCGCCGACCGGGTGGAGTTCGCCGACGACCCGGAGCACAGCGAGCGCGTCCGGCAGTGGGCCTATGAGCACATCGAGCCCTACCGGGCGGCGCTCGGCTGGCTCACCCGGGACGCCCACACCATCGACACCAGCGCGCTCACTCCGTACGAGACGGCCGAGCGGATCGCCGAGGCGGTCCGCACCGGAGCGGCCACCGTATGTGAGATCGTGCAGACGCCCGAGCCGACTGCGGAGACCGTCGCGGCCGGCGTGCTGCTCTTCGACGAACACGACCGGGTGCTGCTCGTCGACCCGACGTACAAGCCCGGCTGGGAGTTCCCGGGCGGAGTGGTCGAGACCGGCGAGGCACCGGCACAGGCAGGGATCCGTGAAGTGGCCGAGGAGATAGGCATCCATCTCGAACAGGTGCCGAAACTGCTCGTCATCGACTGGGAGGCGCCCGAACCGCCCGGCTACGGAGGGCTGCGGATGCTCTTCGACGGCGGTCTGCTGCCCGGTGCGGACGCCGATCGGCTGCTGCTGCCCGGCTCCGAACTGCGCGGCTGGCGGTTCGTCACCGAGGAGGAGGCGGCCACCATGCTGCCTCCGACCCGGTACGAACGGCTGCGCTGGGCACTGCGCGCCCGGGAGCGGTCAACCGTGCTCAACCTGGAGGCCGGAGTCCCGGTCGGCTGAGGCACGCAGCACCGCGGCGGCGTCGACGGTGAGGGGATCGCCGTGCCCGAAGCAGGCCGTGGCCGGTTCCAGCGCGGCCAGCCGTCGGAACGAGGCCACGGCCTGCGCCCGGTCGATGGTGAAGACGCCCAGCATCACCTGACCGACCCCGGCCACGCAGCCGCCGGTGAACAGCACTTCGTGGTGCGGCAGATGGATACCGATGGAGCCGGGAGTGTGGCCCGGTGCGTGGACCACACGGGCCCCCGATCCGAAGCGGATCTCGTCGCCGTCGGCCGGCTCGCGGTCGACACGGGAGCCCGTCGGCGCGGAACCGGGCCTCGTACCGGGCGATGGGGTCCAGCCAAGGTGAGCCCAAAAGGGGCAGTGGGATGATCTTGGTGCGGTTGCGGCTTTACCACCCGCAGGCTGATCTTGTCCGGGCGTCCCGGATTCTGCCTGTCCTCGGTCAGCTCTGTCGGAACGATACGCGCGTGGGCGCGCGTGGCGCGCCCGATTCGGGCTGGTATCGGGTGAGGTGGGGATGGCCTCGATCGAGCGGACCGCGTACCCGCGGTTCAAGCGGCTGATCACCGCGCGCGAGTTGCACGTGTTCTTCACTCCGGGCGAGGAGGAACGGACCTGGGCCGAGGAGGTCACCGACTCGGATGAGCACCAGCTCGCGCTGCCGCCAGCGCTGAAGTCGTATCAGCGGATGGGTTGCTTCCCGAAGCAGGAGGACGTGCCGGACCAGGTCGTGGATTTCGTGCGGCGCGTGATGGAGCTGCCGGAGAGCACAGTGCCGGTGTACGCCTCGCAGCGGACCGCCAAGAGCCACCGCGGCATGGTGCGCGAGCGGTGCGGCATGCGCTACGACGGGCCGGCGGCGCGCAAGGTGGCCGAGGAGACGATTCGGATCGAGGCGGCGTCGAAGAACAACCCGGCGGACCTGATCAATATCGCGTCGGCTCAAGGGCCACTTGGAGTGGGTCGACGGCCTCGGCGACACCGCGAAGTGGCTCCAGGGGGTGGCGTCCGGGAAGGTCGCGGACTTCGCCGGCGAGGCGGAGGCCCAGGACGCCGCGACGTTGAAGGACTACACCGAGGACAAGCGGGTTGCGCTGATCGCTTGCCTGGCCGCGAAGGCGCGAATGCGGGCGCGGGACGACGTGGCCATGATGTTCTGCAAGCGCATGGCGGCGAAGGCGAAGAAGGCCCGGGACGAGCTGGAGGAGATCCGCCGCCAGCAGCAGGAGATCGGGGAGGCGCTGGTCGGCAACTACCGCGCCCTGCTGCAGCAGGGCGACGCCGGCGGGCCCGCGCAGACCGTGCGGGTGAAGGCCGCCGCGATCACCGAACAGGCCCTGGACGCGCTGGAGGGCCTGGACGAGGAGTCCAGCGCGGAGGAGGTCGCGGGGCGGCTGGAAGGGCGGGTGTCGCCCACGTTCCTGCTGCTGGCCGAGGGGCTGACGGTCCAGTCCAACGGCCTGGCCTCCGTGACGGCGGCGGTGGAGAAGTTCGGCGGGTTCGACGCCCAGTACGCCTGGATCGAGAAGGTCTCCGCCCACCACGGCGACAACTGGGAAGTGCTGCTCCACGGGCACCTGAAGGCGGACCGGCCGGTGGCGTTTGACCTGACCGACGTCATCGAGCTGAAGGCCACCAGCGAGGACTCCACCGCCCTGGACGCGCTCGCACACGCCAAGGCCCACCGCACCCCGGCCCGCGACTACATTCCCGACCGCGACGACCAGGGAAGGCCCGTCAGCACCTCCTTCGCCACGCAGAATTGGCAGAAGGTCATCCGCGACCGCCGCCGGCCCGGGTACTTCGTGCGCCGCCACTTCGAGGCCATGGTGTTCTACTACCTCGCCGAGGAGCTCCGCACCGGCGACGTCGCGGTGATGGGCTCGGAGGAGTACGCCGACTGGTCCGAGCAACTGCTGCCCTGGGAGGCGGTGGAGGAGAAGCTGCCGGAGTATCTGGTGGAGGTCGGCCTGCGCGAGGCCGATGACACCACGGCGTTCGACGGCCGGACCCTGGTCGCCCAGCTTCGCCAGCGGTTGACCGCCGCGGCGGCGAAGGCAGACGGCGACTACCCGGACAACGACGAGCTGTTCATCGACCCGGACTCCGGGGTGCCCAAACTCAAAGCCCGCCGGGCCGAGAAGCCACGCAAGAGCGCCCAGGTGCTGGTGCAGGCGATCAAGGAGCGGATGCCGGAGCGCTCGCTGCTGGGGATCGTGGCGGGCGCGGCGTACTGGATCGAGTGGTGGCACCGGTTCGGGCCGGCGGGTGATCCGCACCGTCCAGCTGCTGCGCTATCTTTCGGATGCGCCGCTGCGCAGCCGGGTGACGGCCGCGACCAACGAGGCGGCCGCCGCATGAGGGGGAAACGGCCCGTCGTTCTCAGGTAAACGTGACCCCCCGCTTGGCCGCATCAGGTGCGACGAAGGCGAGAAGTCGCTCGGCCTCGTCCAGTACTGCCTGTGTGCCCGCTTGCGACAGCGGCCGGAAGGGGGAGATGAGCAGTACGGAGCCCTTCACCGACCATGTGCCGTGGACGAAGCCGTCAACGAGGAAGGTGGGCCGCACCATGGCCTGACCCGGCATCACCAGCTTGCGGTCTGCCTCGCTGATCACTCGCGCGCGGTCTGTGTGCCCGAGGAGCAGGTTGTCGAAGGCGGGCAGAAATCGCACGGGGACGGGCAGGTCCGGGTCGGCGAGCGACGCGTCGGGCAGGTCGAAGAGCTCAGTGCCCCGCTCGTCGTGGAAGACGCGCAGCTGTGACCGCAGCCCGTCGAGAGTCTCATGCAGGCGGGTCAGCCCCGACCATGCCTGGATGTCCATGACGCCAGCCGGGCCGAACGCCGCCAGGTAGCGGCGGATCACCGTCTCGACTCGTGGCGCTGCCATCGGTCGGCCGATCCAGTGCTCCGCGAGGGTGATGGCGATGTTGGGGCGGTTGCCCCAGGCGCCCCAGGCGCCGGTGGCCGGGGCGTGCACCATCGGTACCCGCAGTTCCACCGCCCCCGCGAGCACGCGGCCGTCGCGGCCCGGGAAGCGCTCGGCGAGCGACAGGGCGAGCTTCCGCCGAGGCAGGGTGTGGCCGGCCATCAGCTCGCGACCGGCGTCGGTGAGCTCGGCGATGTCCAACCCGGCGGTCTGCGCAGCGAAGTACTGCGCCCGGGCGGTGCGGTCCAGGACGGGCTGGACGACGGGCCGCAGCCAGCGGAAGTCGTTGCTGCTGGTCAGGTGCTGGGTGCTGCGTAGGGCTGCGGAGCGCACCACGCGCCCGTCGCGGAGCAGTGCCGTCAGGTCGTCATGTCGGAAGTCGGCCAGCCGGGTCCACAGCCCCACGTAAGGCCAGTTGGGCTCCTGCCCCTGCAAAGCGACCAGGTGTTCGACGACGTCGAGTACCGGGCGGGAGGTTCGGGCGGCCAGGAACTGTCGCTGGAGCAGTGTCCGGTTCAGGGTGCGGGTGGACAGCACGGGGGCGTCGGTCATGTGGTGCCGGTTCTCCTTGGATGGTGGGTACGTCACCGGGAGCGCGTCGCCCGTCCGTGTGTGACGGGCGGCGCTCTTCGTGCCTCAGTCGGCGACCCTGACGGAGACGTTGCCCTTGTAGTTGCCCTTCAGCAGGGAGACGAGCGCCTGGGGAGCTGCCGAGAGGCCGCCTTCCACGATCGTGTGGGGGAACACGAAGCGGTCCTCGCTCAACCAGGTGCTGAAGTGCTCGGTCCACGCCGCGATCTGCTCCGGGGTGTGATAGGTGGAGAACGGCAGGACCTCGATCCCCTTGGCGGCCGCCGCGGTGAGGTCCGGCTCGGGGAACCGGTCCTCGTGGTCGCCGATCTGGGTGGCCAGCGCGCCGCACAGCGCGAAGCGGGCCCCCGGCGCCGCCGCCTCGACGGCCGCATCGAACTGCTCTCCGCCGACGTTGTCGAAGAACACGGTGATGCCCTCGGGCGCCAGTTCCCGCAGATGATCGAGGACGGGGCCGTCTTGGTAGTCGAACGCCGCGTCGAAGCCGAGCTCGTCAACCAGGTAGTCGATCTTCGCCTGGCTACCCGCGCTGCCGATCACCTTCGCGGCGCCCCGGCACCTGGCGATCTGTCCGGCCAGCGACCCGACGCCGCCCGCCGCGCCGGAGACGAAGACGACATCGCCGGCACCGGCCTTGGCGATCTCGGACATCCCGTAGTAGGCGGTGGGCCCCTGGCTGAGGTAGTGCACCGGGCTTGGGAACAGGTCGGGGTCCAGCTTGGGGTACTGGTCGGCAGACCCGGCCGAGTACTCGCACCAGCCGGCCATGGTGCGTACCTGGTCGCCGACGGCCAGGTCCGCACTGATGGACCGCACGACCGTGCCCACCGCGCCGCCGCCGATGCGCCGGCCGACCTCCCACGGCGGGATCGGCAGACGGGAGTCAGCCCGCAGCATCTCCAGGTACGCCACCGACAGACCCAGGTAGTCCGTGCGGACCAGTACCTCTCCCATGGCCGGTTCGGGCGTAGGCACCTGTACGAGGTCGAAGGTGTCGGTCCCGAGGTCTCCCTTCAGGTGCTTGGCCAGCCGCACTTCCCACATCGTGTCGGGGGTCGTCGACATCGTGCTGTCGGTCATGGTTCTCCTCGTTTCGATCAGTTGGCGCACCCGGCCTGGGCCCGTGCCGTTCTCGTGAGACCCACGCTATGAGCCATAGCGGTCACTTTCCGACCTCAATTGCCGCCATCCTGGAGGGCATGGCGAACACAAGCTCACGGACTCTGCGGCTGCTGTCCCTGCTCCAGACCCACCGGCACTGGCCGGGCGGCGAGCTGGCCGACAGGCTCGGGGTTTCTGCGCGTACCCTGCGGCGCGACGTCGACCGGCTGCGTGAGTTGGGCTACCCGGTCGAGGCCAGTCGCGGCGTCGATGGCGGCTACCAGCTCACGGCAGGCGCCGCCCTGCCGCCGTTGGTGCTCGACGACGAGGAGGCGGTCGCGCTCGCCATTGGGTTGCGTGCGGCCGCCCAGGGCGCGGTTACCGGAATCGAGGAGTCCTCGATCCGCGCGTTCACCAAGGTCGTGCAGGTCATGCCGGCGCGACTGCGCCGACGGGTCGACGCCCTGCGGGTGGTGACCGTGCCCTCGGTCGAGGGCGGTGGGGAGACCGTCGAGGCCGGTGTGCTGACCGCCATCGCGCAGGCATGTCGGGACGAGGAACGACTTCGCTTCTCCTACACCGCCCGCGGTGGCGAGCGCAGCGCCCGCCATGTCGAGCCCCACGGGCTGGTCTCGCTCGGGTACCGCTGGTACCTGGTCGCCTACGACCTGACCCGGCAGGACTGGCGCAGCTTCCGCCTCGACCGCCTCGACGATCCGCGCGGGACCGGAGAGCGGTTTCGCCCGCGCGAGCTACCTGCCGACGACGCCTCGGCCTTCGTCCGTGCGGGGAGCGGCGGCGTCCCCGTTCCGCACACCGTCGAAGCGCTTGTGCACGCCCCCGCAGCGGCTGTTCGCGCGCGCGTTGGCCCGTGGGCGACGGTCGAGGAGGTCGACGAGCAGCGGTGCCGGGTAAGGATGACCTCGCAGACCCTGGACTGGCCGACTCAGGCACTGGGCAATGTGGGTGCGGAGTTCGAGGTGCTCGGCCCTCCCGAGTTCGTCGACTTCGTCCGGGAGTGGGCTGCCCGCTTCACCCGTGCCACCCGCTCGTGATGTCCTGTGGCGGAGGTCCGCCGTCGCAGGCCAAGCGATCAAGATCTTCAATAAACCAATGTTTGTTGAAGATCGCCGGGTGAGCGGCCGGAAGGCCCCCAGGACCTTCAAAAAGTCCTTCAAAAACCCGGGCGGTTCAACAACCTCCGACCACCGTTTCCTGACAGGATTTCGGGCGTGAGCACGCCACTTGAAGACGCCCAGTTCGAACTCCTGGCCGCCGAAACCGCCGTCCGCACCGAGATCCGCATCGGATACGCACGGGTGTCCACCGGCGGACAGAAGCTCGACCGTCAGCTCGACGCCCTGAACGCGGTCGGCTGCCGCCGGATCTTCGCCGACAAGAAGTCGGGGAAGAACGACCTGCGGCCCGAGCTGAAGGCGTGCCACGCCTTCCTCGCCGCCGGCGACACCCTGGTGGTACCCGCCCTCGACCGCTACGGCCGCTCCCTGCAGGACCTGATCACCATGGTCGGCGAACTGCGCAAGCGGGAGATCGGCTTCACCTCGCTGCACGAGCGGCTCGATACCACCACCCCCGGCGGCCGGCTGGTCTTCCACGTCTTCGCCGCGCTCGCGGAGTTCATCCGCGAGCTGATCGTCTCCGGCACCCGCGAGGGCCTGGCCGCCGCTCGCGTCCGCGGCAAGGTCGGAGGCCGGCCCACCGTCGTCAACCCGGACATCATCCGGGCCGCCCGCGACATGCTCCCCAACCCCGAGCACTCGATCACCTCGATCGCCAAGCTCCTCGGCGTCAGCCCCGGCACCCTCTACAACCACATCCCCGACCTGCAGGAGCTCCGCGCCGGCCGCATTCCCGCCCAGCTCGAAGCGGGCACCCGGTGATCCCCGGCGAGCACGGTCTCAAGGGCGGCGCCCTCCAGCTCGGCGCCGACGAGCCCGGCCTGTCTGGGCCCTTCGGAGTCTGGACTGATCAGGACGGCCAGGAAGACGAGCATGAACCGGCCAAGGACGCTTTCGCCGAACCGCACTGCTGAGTCGCCGAGATCATCTCACTGCCCCTTTTGGGCTCACCTTGGCTGGACCCCACGTCCCCCGCGAGTTCGGGAAAACTGAAGGGTTCTCAGCGGGAACCCGAGGGTCAGTGCCCGGATTTCTAGGGGGTTGACCCGTGGGTTCGTGGTGAAGTCGCGGGGTCCGGGCTTGGTACTTACTGGTGGGCTCTCCTATTCAACTGTCGCTGGTTCCCCGAGGAACCCAGCCTGCTGGTGACCTTCCGTGATCTCCGGCGGCGTATCGGCTCCAGGGTTCGGCGGAAGATCGCTGACCGGCTGCGGGCGTCGTTAGAACCTGGTTGATACAGCCCGGGTCGGCGCTCCTCGGGCCGATCTCTGGCCTGGACCGTGAGGTGATCAGTGACCGTAGGGTTCAGGGAGCGGCGGGAACCTGCCACGTGGCGCGAACAAGCTTGTTTGAAAGGGGGATTGGGATGGAAATCAGGAATGGGGAATCGGGACCATCACGCCACGACCCGGTGGGGTCGCCCGGTCCCGGAACCGGGGGCAGATGTGGACGCACGGGACAGCGCATCAGTACCGTCCGAGCAACCACCTCCGCAACCACCGCTTCCCCCGTACCCTTCGTTCCCACCACTTCCCCCACAGGCGCCGCACCTCTCGCCACCGCCACCGCCAGCGGGCAGTCGGGCGTCCCGGGCGGCTATAGCGCTTGTCCGGTTGATTAAGTCCAGTCGCTGGTACTGGCGTTGGGGCGTCCTGGCGCTGGTCATGGTGCTCGTCGCCGGTCTGATGACCTTTGTGCTCTGGCCACGCGAGAAGACGCCCCCGCAGCTGGCCTCGGCGGCCACGAAGAGCCTGCGTGCCTGGCGCGGGGTCACCTATGCGGGGACCACGGTGAACGGCAACGGCGCGATCATCGGCTTCCGTCTGACGGTCGCCCGCGACGGCACTACGTACGGAACCCTGAGCCGTGACTCGGGGGCATACGCGGAGCTCGCTGTGAGCCCCAAGCGAACCCTTCTGCGCGGCAACAGCCAGTGGTGGTTCGAGCACGAGCCGGGCAGCGCCGAAGCGCTGGCCAACACCTGGGTGGCCGACCCGCCGCAGGGGGTGATCGGCCTGGCCGAGCTGTCCCGGATGACTCCGACGGCGCTCGCCGACGCCCTCTCGGGCAAGGACACCGACGGTCCGTCCGGGCGGCCGTCCACGTGGCGCCAGAGCGTGGCCACGTCGGTGAACGGCCGTCCGGCGAAGGTACTGACCGACGGCACCCTGCGCTTCGTGGTGAGTGCGTCCCCTCCGTACCAGCCGCTCTCGGTCGGCCTGCCGGGTTCCGCTGGATCTCAAGGAGCCGCCACACCCGAACCTGCGCCGGACGCCTCGGATGCGCGCACTGCCGTCTTCCGCTCCGGCCCGCAGGACGGTGCCGCACGGTCCGTGGGCCATGTGCAGTCCGCAGGTCACGTGCCGGCGGCGGCCGGTGAGCCCGCGCCCGCCCCGGCCCTGTCGTCTGCGGTCAGCGAGCCCGACAAGGCCCAGGTGCAGAGCACGACGGAGAACGTACGCCGGGTCGACACCTCGCACGAGCAGGCCGAACCGCTGAGCCAACGTGTGGCGGCCCAGACGGACGTGGCCGTACAGCTCACGGCATCGTTCTGCAGCACTCCGAGCTGCCCGGCCACCGTGAACGTGACCAACCAGGGCACCGCTCCGGCCAGCGGCACGGTGATAGTGACCGTAGCCGGACAGACGCCCCTGAACAGTCCTGTTTCCGTGCCTCCCGGCGGGAACCGCACGCTGACGGCTACGGCGACGAATACGGCACCGCCCGGCCAGACGATCCCGGTGAGCTGGTCCGCGGTCTTCTACGAAGCGAGCGTCATGGGCGACGACCCGGCGCTCGTCAAAAGGCTGATGGGCCGCGGTTTCAAGCTCAATGAGCCACTGGGCGACCAGCGGGCCAACGACAGCAAGGGCAAGCCCGTCCTGCAGCTCCTCGACGCCATGACGGCCGACATCGGTCCGCGGACCAGCCCCGAGGTCCGCGAGAGCCGGCTCAGCAATGTCGGCAAGACGGTGGCCAATCTGAAGCAGCAGGGAGCGTTCGAGCCGTTCTACGACCTAGCCGTGAACACCGACAACCTGAGAGTTGCCGGCGAGAGCGGCATTGCCGAACTGGCAGCCAAGACGGCCCAGCTCTCCGTCTCCGACCGGCGGACGCTGCAGTATGCGAGCGATCTGGCGCGCGCGGGGAACGAGGTCGTCTGGGGCAACACCTACAAACCCGAGGGTTCCACGGACGGGTACAAGGCCGACCTCCAGAACCTGACTGGCAAACAGACCATCCAGCGCAAGGCCGTGTCCGGGGGCACGGACGCGGTCGTGAACGACTTCGCGGCGGCGATCAACGAACTCTCCGGTACCGGGGTGGTCCCGCCGGGCTTCGACAAGGTCGCCTGGATCGACATCGACCCGAACGCCTCCACCGTCCTGGCCGGCAGTGACCGGCAGGCACTGGCGAAGGAGTTCAAGAAGCTCAAGCTCGACAAGTACTGCAACGGCGCGGGCGGGCCCGCTTTCGACGCGGCCGTGTTCACCACCTATCCGCCCGGCCCGGACGGCATCCCGCAGCGTACGAACAGCGTGTTCACCTGCAACGAACTGCTGAGCAGTGCCGTCGACCCCCACAAGTACATCCAGGACGAGATGGTCTGGAAGGCCAACAACGACCCGGTCTGGTACTCCGCCAACTACATCAGCGACGGCCGCCGAAAGAGCGAGACCACCACGGAGAACGGCGTCACGCTGCCGAAACTCGCCAAGGACAACGAAAACCACTGGATCTCCAAGGACAAGCTGCCCTCGGCCCCCGGTGCGAAGCTGTCCCCCGCGAAGTTCGTCGGCCCGGGCTCGGTCGGTGACGGAAAACGGAGCGACCTGCTCAACAAGATCGCTGACCATCGCAAGACGTCCGTGGATCTCACCAACGCGGAGCTGAAGTGGAAGGAGAATGAGACCGCGGCCAATGGGCAGACACGCGACAAGGCATTGCAGAACTACCGGAAAGAACTAGGCGTCAAGCCCAACAACAGCTCCATCTCCGAGCGGCTCGGCGAGAGCGCGGCACGCTACCACATCATTCCGGAGGAATTCCCGGGAGCCCAGTGGATCCCCCTGCCCAAAACCCCCACTGGTGCCGATATGTTCGACCAGCTGTACCGGCTCAAGGACGGCACGCTGCTCATCGTCGAGGCCAAGGCGCCATCGAGCAACCTCCGCTGGCGTCAGGGGAAGGGCCGTTACAAGAACAAGATGGTCCAGCAGATGACCAGGGAGTACGCGGAGACGATCATCAAGGCGATGAAAGAGCGTGAGACGAAGTCCCCACGGGACGGCAAGCTGGCGGACGACCTGAAGGAGGCGCTGGACCACGGAAAGCTCCGCTACGTCCTCGTGAAGGCAAAGGATGGCGGCAGCTCCTACGCGGGTGGCACCCTGCAGGAAAGCGTCATCAACTAGCCCGGCGCTGCGGGCAAGCCCTGGCTGCAATGGCGCGGCGTGCCCCACGCGTCTCCCTCGTACTGCGCAAACGTGGCCCCTCGTCGACGTGGACAAACTTCGACCCGGCTCGCCTCGGTTGCGTTCGGTCGGTAATTGGCTGGCCAGGCTTCCGGCGTCGGCGATTTCCCATGCTCCAGATGACCTCGCGTCGAGTCGTCCAGCCCCGCGCGGAGCGGCGCTCAGCGCCGGAAACCTTGAGGCATTGATAGGCCCGCGACACGGATGATCCGAGGCCAAGCCCATGATCACCGGCTTAGCGTTAACGGCTGTATCGCTGTATCGCTGTACCAAGCCCGGGGTCGCTTTCCAGGGGCCGTTCCAGGAGAGCGCGGGCGGAGTTCGCGTAGCGAATCGCGGTCTTCTCGTCCAGGCCGAAGACCTCGGCGAGGTGGAGGGCGTCAGGACCATGGGAGAGGGCTTCTTCGAGCTGCCGGTCGACGCGGAGCTGTTCCAGGGTGGCGGCTCGGCCGCGAAGTGGTGCGGTCAGGGAGACCGCGCTGACCGGGCCGGTGCCCAAGGCGGTGAATTTGTTGATCAGCAGGTGCAGGTTGGCTGTCGGGCCAGCGGCGGCGCCGGTGGTCCAGCCACTCGCGGGCGACGTGCAGCGTCAGTTCGTCCATGGGATGGACCCTGCCGTCGATCACGAGCTTTCGGTTGCCGATGTCGAGGTCGTCGAGTTGGAGACGCCGGATTGCGCCGGATCGCGCGGCGTGCACGGCGGCGAGTGCAAGGGCCAGGCGGTCCGCCGGCTTGGTGACTGCTGCGACTGAGTTGTTGACGTACTCGGGCTCCAAGGGTTGAAGAATGCCGTATTCGTGCTGGCCGACGCGGATGCGGCTGGTCGGATTCTTGAAGATGGTGCCGCTCTTCTTCGCCCGGTCGAACAGCGACCGCAGCACGATGAGCGTGTGCCGTCGCTGGCTGCCGTGAAGGGCATCGAGCTCTCTGAGGACGTCGCCGCGGGTCACCTCGCGCAGGTGGTCGTGCTGGGCTGACCACTCCAGCAGGACGGGGCGGATCCGGTTCAGGTAGTTCCAGACCGTGGACTCGTCGCGGGGCTGGGACCGGGGGCCACCGTCGTGCAGGATACGGGCCCAGTGCTCCACGTCGCGGCGGATTCCGGGGGCGATGCCGTCGAGCTTGCGCTCCAGCCACTGTTCGAACGACGGCGTCCGGTCGTCGTGGAAGACGCCGATGTCGGCGAGTACTTCCACTGTGCGTTGGACGCTGAGCCCTCGGGATCGCAGGGCCGGGAAGATCTCGGAGTGCCGCACGACTTCGCCGCTGACATGGCCGGACAGCACGATGACCAGCGCTCGGCCGACGTCGAGGCGGACACCGCGAGGCCAGCCGTGAGCTTCACCGAGACGATGTGCGGTAAGCCGGGCCCAGGCCAGCCACGGGTTGTCGAGCCGGGCATGTTCCTGGCGATTGAACCGGGTGAAATCTCGGCGGGCCTCGAACAGCGGCGGCTGGAGCCAGCCGGAGACCGGCCGGTAGGCGGGGGCCGGGTCGGGGTGGCTCGGGCGACCCCGACGTCGTCCCTGCTTACCTCTGGGAGGACCGGGCTGACGCGGCCGGTGGAGGTTGGTGAAGAACAGTTGATGATGCTGCACCCTCTCCAAGTAGGATTCCAGTACGGCGACTTGGCCCTTGGCGTCCTGGCTTGCCTGATGCCAGCACAGACGGCAGTACCCCTTCTTCAACCGCACTGTTCGCCGGCAGCCGCTGCACTCGGCGGGCTCCTCGTTGCGGCGGAAGCTCTCGCAAGCGCCGCAGGCGCGGCCGGGCAGCACGCCCCAGCCGAAGCAGGTCGGGCAACTGGCTGGCGGTTTGCATTTGCCCGCCGGCAGAACGTAGGCCATCACGTCGGCGGCAGAGACCGGCCGTCACGGCGACGCGGCACGACCACCGGGGCCAGGCCAGCCGCAACGGCGGCCTGCTGGCCGGTCTCCTCGCCGGGGCGCCGGACTTTCTCCGGCTCGGGGATCAGCAGATCGCTGATCTCGCAGTTGAGGGCGACGCAGATGACGTCCAGGTCCTCCAGCTTGAGTGAGACGGGCTGGCCGGACCACAGTCCCGACATCTTCCCGGCCGAGATGACCAGGCCATGCTCGGCCAGGCTCCGCTGGAGTTCGGAGGCTTTCCAGACGCCCTTGTTCGCGGCGGTCAGCCGCAGGTTCCACCTCATCGGACCAGTCCTTCCAGCCGCTTCGCGGCCCGTTCCGTCCCGGCGACCCAGGCGTCTTCAACCCGGGTCTGCTGTACGTGGATGTATCGCATGGTCGTGGCGATCCAGGAGTGCCCCAATACCTCTTGGACGGCGAGCAAATCGAGCCCGTTTCCGTAGAGTTGAGACGCGCAGAAGTGCCGCAGGACGTGCGGGGTCAACTTCTCCCCCCACCCAGGCAGGTGCGCTTTGGCCGCGTCCTTGAGCCCGCTTCGCAGGGCGTCGTCGCCCACCCGGCGGGACGAGCCGTCGGTGTTCTTGCGCTCGGAGGGGAACAGTGGGGTGCCAGGGCGGGTGCGGTCGTCGTCGAACTGGCCCCAGACGTCCTCGATGAACCACCGAAGCGTCCGGTCGGCGCCGTTGATCAGCGGCACCATCCGCTCACGCGGCCCCGATCCGCGGGCGCCCTTGCCGTGGCGGACGTGGAGTTTGCCGAAGCGGCCCAGGTCCCACTTGATGTCGGCCAAGTCGCGCTTGCATGACTCGCTCACCCTGAGTCCGACCTGGGACATCAGCTTCGAGGCGGTGTAGTCCCTGGCGGTAGGGGCGAACTTGCGGCAGGTCGCCAGTTCGCCGCCCCAGCCGGTGAACAGTGTCCCGACCTCTGGCTCGCTCGGCGGGATCCGCAGCTGGGCGTCCTTGGCCCCGCGCGGCCGGTTCATCTCGTCGATCGGGCACTCGACGACTCTGCCGGTCATCCGGTGGAGTTCGACCTTGTGCCGCAGCTCCAGGAACATGAAGTACGTCGTCAGTGCCTGCGACCGGGCCAGCCGGGTGCCGCTGGGCAAAGGACGAACCCGGACAGCACGTCGGTCTCGAACCGCTCCCGCTCTTCCGCCGACGCGGGTACCCAGTGCTCACGCAGGTCCCGTACGGCTGCCAGCGCCGCCAACCCAAGCCTCCTAGCCTTCGGCCCGACTGCGGATCGGTCGGACGAGGTGAGAACGCTTCTAGAATCCCGAAGTTACGTCACAAGGCCACAGAGCACCCGAAGGTGGAAGAACCCCCTGGCCACGAGGCCAGGAACTCGGCGAGGCTCAGAGGAACCCACGGGATGTCGCACAGATGCGCCGCACCAGCTCCTCGATGGTCGTTCGGCCTCCGTCGGCGGCGCCCAGCCGATCCCTGTCCCCGTTGTCACGGGCCGATCCTATGAAACCGTGCCCGGTCCGCCGCGGACGGAGCGGCGGACCGGTCGAGCCCTGCGAACAGGAGATCCGCAGGAGCACGGCGGCATCAGTGACGCGAAGTCAGGACCGCTTGGACTCCGCGTAGTTCCGCAGGAACAGGGCTTCGGCGAGCGAAAGCCGCTCCAGCTCCTCGGGTGACACGCTCTCGTTCACCGCGTGGATCTGTGCCTCCGGCTCGCTCAGGCCGATCAAGAGGATCTCGGCCTGCGGGTAGAGGGCGGCGAGGGTGTTGCAGAGCGGGATCGAGCCGCCCATCCCGGACGTCTGCATCTTCTCGCCGGGGTACGCGGCCTCCATCGCCTGCGCCATGGACGTGTATGCCGGGCTGGAGGTGTCCGCGCGGAACGGCTGGCCCTGGCCGACCTGTTCCACCGACACCCTGGCCCCCCACGGGGCGTGCGCCTTGAGGTGAGCGGTCAGCAACTCGGTCGCCTTCGCGGCGTCCTGGCCCGGCGGCACCCGCAGGCTGACCTGCGCCCGCGCGCTCGCCTGCAGTGACGGTGTCGCGCCGACCACCGGCGGGCAGTCGATACCGATGACGGTGACGGCGGGCCGCGCCCAGATCCGGTCGGCGACCGTACCCGTGCCGATCAGTCCGACGCCGTCGAGGACCTTCGCGTCCTTGCGGAACTCGGCCTCCGCGTACTGCAGTCCGTCCCATTCGGCGTCCGTGGCGAGCCCGTCGACGGTCGTGGTGCCGTCCTCGGCGCGCAGCGACGACAGCAGCTGGATCATCGCTGCCAGCGCATCCGGGGCGGCGCCGCCGAACTGTCCGGAATGCAGGTTTCCTTCGAGCGTGTCGAGCGTGACCCGCAGCATGGTCATGCCGCGCAGCGTCGCGGTCACCGTCGGCAGACCGACCCGGAAGTTGCCGGTGTCGCCGATGACGATCGTGTCGGCGGTCAGCAGTTCGGGGTGCGCCTCGGCGTACCGTTCCAGGCCGCCGGTGCCCTGCTCCTCGGAACCCTCGGCGATCACCTTGACGGAGACCGGGACGCCGCCGTTCGCCTTGAGGGCGCGCAGGGCGAGGAGATGCATGATGAAGCCGCCCTTGCAGTCGGCCGCGCCGCGGCCGAACCAACGGCCGTCGCGCTCCGTCAGCTCGAACGGCGGGGAGAGCCAGGCGCTCTCGTCGAGCGGCGGCTGCACGTCGTAGTGCGCGTAGAGCAGTACGGTCGGGGCGCCGGCCGGGCCGGGCAGGAAGCCGTACACCGACTGGGTGCCGTCGGGGGTGTCGAGCAGGGCGACATCCTGGAAGTCCTCGGCGCGCAGCGCGTCGGCGACCCAGTTGGCAGCCGCCTCGCACTCGCTCTTCGGGAACTGCGCGGGATCCGCCACCGACTGGAAGGCCACGAGCTCGGTCAGCTCCGTCTTGGCACGGGGCATCAGCGAGGCAATGGTCTCGGAGATCGGACGGGCGGTCATGGGCACGCTCCTCGTGGGTGCGACGTTATGTATACGAATCCGGGCACATGTACACCGAGTGAGCGGCGTTGCATGTAGGACGAACGCACGGTCGATCCTCCCACAGCGGGGGCCGGGCCGGGCGCGCCGTAGGATGCCGTGAGCAGCATGGGCCACTGGTGGGATCGGGAGCAGAAGCACATCGTGAGCAGCGAGAACGCAGACGCCGTACATGAGCACGAAGAGTCGACCGTGTGGGACGTCGTCGTAGTCGGTGGCGGACCGGCCGGAGCCTCCGCGGCATACGCGGCCGCGGTCGCCGGCCGACGGGTACTGCTCCTCGAGAAGGCGGAACTGCCCCGCTACAAGACGTGTGGCGGCGGGATCATCGGTTTTTCGCGTGATTCGCTGCCGCCCGGATTCGAACTGCCGCTGCGGGACCGGATTCACGCGGTCACGTTCTCGCTCAACGGCAGGCTGGCGCGGACCCGCCGCTCCAAGCGGATGCTCTTCGGGCTCATCAACCGCCCCGAGTTCGACGCGGGGCTGGTCGAGGAGGCGCAGAAGGCGGGCGCCGAGCTCCGCACCGGAGCGACCGTGACGAGGGTCGAGCAGCACGGCGCCGCGGTGCCGGACCGGCGCACGGTCGCCGTGGTGCTGTCCGGCGGCGAGACGGTCCTGGCCCGCGCGGTCGTCGGGGCGGATGGCAGCGCTGGACGGATAGGAGCCCATGTCGGGGTGAAACTCGACCAGGTGGACCTCGGCCTGGAGGCCGAGATCCCGGTGCCGGAGACGGTCGCGGAGGACTGGGCGGGGCGGGTGCTGATCGACTGGGGCCCCATGCCCGGCAGTTACGGCTGGGTGTTCCCCAAGGGCGACACCCTCACCGTCGGCGTGATCTCGGCGCGGGGTGACGGGGCGGGAACCAAGCGGTATCTGGAGGACTTCGTCGCCCGGCTCGGTCTCGCCGGCTTCGAGCCGAAGATCTCCTCCGGGCACCTGACGCGCTGCCGCAGCGACGACTCGCCGCTCTCGCGCGGGCGGGTGCTGGTGTGTGGCGATGCGGCGGGGCTGCTGGAACCGTGGACCCGCGAAGGCATCTCCTTCGCGCTGCGGTCGGGGCGGCTCGCCGGTGAGTGGGCGGTCCGGATCGCGGAGTCTCACGATGCCGTGGACGCCCGACGCCAGGCGCTCAACTACGCCTTCGCCATCAAGGCCGGCCTGGGTGTCGAGATGGGTGTCGGACGGCGCATGCTGAAGCTGTTCGAGCGCCGGCCCGGGGTGCTGCACGCGGTGCTGACGGGATTCCGTCCGGCCTGGAACGCGTTCGCCGGGGTCACCCGGGGAACGACTTCGCTGGCTGAGCTGGTCCGTACGCATCCGCTGGCGCAGCGGGCCCTGTCCGCGATGGACCGCTGACACCTGACATCTGACGCCGAGGGCGGGCCGGGCCGCACGGTCAGCCCTCCACGGTGATCCGGAAGACGGGGTGGTCCGGGCAGGCGGCCAGGAGTTCTGCGTCCGTGGACTTTGCGGTGATGCCCTGGAAGTACTGGTTGACCTCCCAGCCCCACCGCTCCAGGTAGGCGCGGACGATCAGCACCTTCTGCTCGTCGTCCGCGATCTCCACGGCCGTGAAGGTACGGATCTTCCGGCCCACCCGCAGCTCGCCGCCACCGGCGACCCGCATGTTGCGTACCCACTGGGAGTGGCCCCGCGCGGAGACCAGATACTGCGTGCCCTCGTAGGTGTGGGAGTTCACGGGGATGCGCTGCATCTGCCCGCTCTTGCGGCCGCGCACCGACATCTCGGCCGAGCCGAGAAGGCTGACGCCGTGCCGAGCGAGCCAGCCGACGATGCTGTTCATCCGGACGTTGAACGCGTTGCCCTGAAGGTAGTACGGCTGAGACATGGTGACTCCCCCACTGTTTTGAGAGCAGTGCTCTCGCTTGAGATCAGTGTGCATGGAAGTGGTACTCAAAAGCAAGAGCAGTGCTCTCATTGTCGGTCGGTGCTCTTTAGCCGTGGCAGACTGAAGAGCATGAGCGCTATCCGAGGAGCCAGGGAACGGGCCCGTATCGAGGTCACTGCCGCCATCAAGGACGAGGCTAGGAAACAACTCGCGGCCGAAGGTGCCGCAAAGCTCTCGCTGCGCGCCGTGGCACGGGAACTCGGAATGGCGTCCTCCGCGCTCTACCGCTACTTCCCCAGCCGGGACGAACTGCTCACGGCCCTGATCGTTGATGCGTACGACTCCGTGGGCGAGAGTGCCGAGGCTGCCCACCGGGCCGCCCGTGCCGACGCCGCCCCCCACGTCACCCGCTGGACCGCCGTCGCCCATGCCGTACGCGACTGGGCCCTTGCCCACCCCCATGAGTACGCCCTGATCTACGGCTCGCCCGTGCCCGGTTACGCCGCACCACAGGCGACGATCGGTCCCGCCTCCCGCGTCGGTCTCGTCCTGATCGCCGTCGTCGGCGAGGCCTACCGCACGGACGGTCTCGCACTGCCGCCGCTCGCCGACGAGCTGCGCGCCGAGGCCGAGCGGATGGTCGCCGAGTTCGCCCCCGACCTTCCTCCGGAGGTCGTCGCCCCACTGATCGCTGCCTGGTCGCAGCTGTTCGGGCTGATCTCCTTCGAGATCTTCGGCCAGTTCAACCGAGTGGTGGAGGCTCGGCAGATCTTCTTCCAGGAAGCAGTCACCGAACTGGCCCGCACGGTCGGCCTGCTCGGCCGCCGAGGCAGCTGGTAGGGATTTGTCAGGTGGTGTCGTGGGGCCGCCAGGGGGTGGACTGTCGGCAGGTGGGGCAGGTGTCGGTCCAGGCGGCCAGGAGGTGTTGGAGAAGGGTCCAGGCCCTGGCAGGGGCTTTTGGGAAGGTCCGTCGTTCGGTGAGGAACAGGTGGGCGGCGGTGACGAGGGTGACGTGGCGGTGTCAGCCGGTGAATGAGCGGCCTTCGAAGTGGTCGAATCCGAAGGTGGTCCTCGGCTCGCGGCAGTCGTGATCGATGCACCAGCGCAATTTCACGAGAGCGGCATGGACACTGACCCCGACCTGGCAGTTGCCGACCTTGCCCAGGGGGCCGGAGCACTGCAGGGCCACCCCGGGCGAGGACGCGTCGTCCTCCGGGAAGCCGGTGTCGTCCACCACCGACACCCCGCCCGCCGGGCCAGTCCCACACGGACCGTGCCCACCGGCCAGGTCGAGGACGTCATGAACTGCTGCAGCTGCTGATGGTCCACACCCAGGCGCCCAGCCATGGGCTGCATCGACTTCGGGCGCCCGTCCAGCAACAGACCCCGCAGGTACAACCGGCCCTTCACCCGCTGATCCGCACGCGCCACGGGCACAAACGCCTCCCCGGCGAACTCTTCCAACCGGCCTCGACACAAAGCGAGTTCATCCGCACCCATACCAGCAGGAAACCACCGGAACTGCGGCCTGCCCGGACACGTAACAAAGCCCTACCAGGCGACCAGTTGATCGCCTGGCTGGCTGCGAAGATGCGGAACGGTATGTCCCCAGCGGGCCCTGGTGACCAAGCCACCGTGAGCTGGAGTACGCCCGCTTCACCCCCATGTCCGAAGTCGTCGAGACGCTCGACGCGCATATGGTGCTGCCCTTCCCCATCCCGCACGGCTTCACCGACGGTTTCCAGATCGCCTACCGGCGCAGGCCCGAGCTCTACCTCGACCTGGCCGTCCGGCAGGCCGGCTCCACCTTCGCGCAGCTTCCGCCCTCCGTCGTGGAACCGGCGATGGAGGGACTGCGCGCCGACCTCGACCGCAAACCCGCTGAGGACTACTCCGTCCCCGCATCGAGCGTGTCTTTGGCGACCAGTCTGGAGCCGGAGAAACACAGACGGTAGAGATCGACCTGGTCCAGAAGATTGCCGTTCGAGCGGTAGAACTCGCAGGTGGTCCCGGGCGGCCGGGGCGCCAAGCGCGCATCGTCGGGGGGATAGGGATAGGGGAAGGGGCGTGGCGGAAGGAGGTGTGCGATTTCGGTGCGTGGCCGGCCGACGCGCAGCTCCTCGTAGCGGGACGGCGGCAGCACACTGGTGGCCAGTTGGTAGGCCAGGTACGCGATGGCGGGCAGGAAGAACACCGCTGCCACGGTGGGGACCGCGAAGACGGCAGCGAAACGCCAGCGGGCGCTGCGCCGTATGTGAGCCAGTCGGCGCGCCGATTCGGGTGCGGCGCCGGTGGCCGTGTCTTCTGCGCCCGTGTCCTGCGTGCCGTTCGTGGGGAGAGGGCGGGTGGTGTCTTCGGGAAAGCCCGGTGGCGTCGGTTTCGCCGTCGCGTGGTGCGGCAGGGTGGCGCTCACCTGGAAGCCGCCCTCGTACGGGCCGGTCCGCAGTGAGCCGCCGAGGACCGTTACCCTCTCCCGCAGTCCTGCCAGGCCACGGTTGCCCGCCACTGTTCCGGGCAACGGGCCTGCGGGCGGTGCGGAGTTGACGATCCGGACATGAATGCGGTCGCTGTCGTGGGTGATGCCCACCCGCACGGTGCTGCCCGGGGCGTGTTTGGTGGCGTTGGTGAGTGCTTCCTGCACCACCCGGTATACGCCGCGTTCGATCAGTGGTGACAATGTGGGGAGGGGGCCGTCGCGCTCCCACCGCACCGGGACGCCGGAGGCGACTGCACGGCCCAGAAGTTCCTCGACGCTGTCGGCCGCGGGCGGACTGGCTTGTGTATGGGGCTCGTCGCGCAGCACGGTGACGGTCTCACGTAGCTGGTCCACGGCGTCCGATACCGTCCTGCGCAGCTCGGCGACGTCGTCGCGGTCCTGAGGGGAGAGCGTGGGGGAGAGCTCCAGGGCCCCAGCACGCAGAGCGACCAGGCTCAGTACGTGGCCCAGCGAGTCGTGCATGTCGACGGCGATGTCCGCGCGTTCCGTCAGCCTCGCCTGCTCCGCGACGAACCGCTGCCGTTCTTCCAGGCTGCGGGCCAACTGCCAACCTCCCCAGACCAGTTCCCTCCGGCCGCGCCAGTAGCGGCCGGCGAGCCAGGGCAGCAGGAGCGCGGAGGGGAGCACGGTCATCGCGTAGAACCACCACACCGCGGGGACCTGCAGTACGGCGCACAGCGCGAGATCGACCGCCAGACAGCCGGCGAGCACCAGCAGTGGGGTGCGGGCCGTGCCGGTACGCGCTCCCAGCAGGCAACTCAGCCCGGCCAGCGCCAGTACGTAGGCATTTGCGGGGCTGGCCGGGTTGGTCAGTCCCATGGCGCACAGGGTGTTGACCAGGAGGACCGCCGTCCCCGGCCGGGACCGGGCGAGGGGGACCGCAACGGCGAGCACGAGCAGTGGGAGCACCAGGTCCAGCGTGACCGAGGGCGCCGGGCCCTTGCTGGACCAGATGACGCCTGTGGCATAGAAGACAGCCCACAGTGCTGTGTCGCCGAGCACCGACCTCAGCGGGGTGCGAACCTGCCACATGGGGCGTCGGGTTTCCTCTCCTTTGGTCGCGGTGTGTGTTGTCATCCGCCCGACGCTACGTCACGGTCCACCGACAAGGGGCAGGCCCGTCCGCCGGGCCGTCGCGCAGCGGACGGGCGGACGGGTGGAAAAGAGGGACCGGCCGGTTGACGGCTCGGACCCAGAGGCGAGGGCCGCGCCGTTCTTCAGGCGTCGCGACGGCGCAGCACATACAAACCGGTCAGATGGGCTGTCAGTGTCCACGCCAGCAGGATCAGCACCGCTGCGCTCGGCGGGTACGGGGCGGCGCTGCCGCTGCGCATGAAGTGGTCGCCCGCGCTGTGCGGCAGCCAGTCGTTGATGGCGAGCAAGACCGGGCCGCCGAGCCCCACAAGCATGCTCGGCAGGGCCCACAGCAGCGTGAAGAGCACCGTCAGCGCTCCGGCCGCATGCCGCGTGGCGAAGGACACCCCTACGGTCAGTACCGCGACGAGGGCGTAGAAGATGCCGACGGCCAGGACCTGGCCGACCGCCGCACCAGTGTCGAACGAGGCATGGCCGGAGAACGGCCCCCAAGCCACCGCCATACCCAGCGCGGCGAACGTCGCGCCGGCGGCGAAGGCGACCACGGCGGTGACCAGCGCCTTGGCCAGTTGAACCCGGTGCCGGACCGGCACCCACAGCAGCGACGAACTCATGCTGGTGGTCGTGTATTCACTCGTGACCGTGACCGTGGCCAGGACGACCACGGCGAACTGGACGAGGACTGTGGAGGACACCACGGCGTTGCCGACCGGCTGGACGGCATGCTCGTTGATGCGGGCGATCGATCCGTAATAGAAGGTGAACACCCCCGTCGCCAGCAGACCGACCAGGAGGCACAGGTACGGAGCACGGACCGACCACAGTTTGGTCCACTCGGCGGCGACCGCACCGGCGAACCGGCCGGCCGACCGTGCCCGGGCGGCGCGTCCGGACGTATCCGCCGTCATGTCAGCCGTCATCGTGACCACCGTCCGATCTGCCGTGCCATGCCACGTTCACGCCGGGTTCCCTGCTCAGATCCGGTGCTGCGCCCTGATCCGGTCTTGTGGTCCTCTTCTGATTCCGCGCCCGTCGCGTACTCAACACTTCGCGCCGTCAGTTCCATGTACGCCTGTTCCAGCGAGACCTGCACGTCGCTCAGCTGATGCAGCCGGACGCCGGAGCTGTGGGCGAGGTCTCCGACCTCGGCAGCGGTCCGGCCTTTGACGACGATCTCGCCCTTGTCCGATGCCTCGACCTTCACGCCGCTGTCCGCCACAAGACCGCTCACCAGCACGGACAGCTCTTCGGGGTCGGGCACCCGGGCGCGCACGGATGCCCGGGAACTGCCGACAAGGAAGTCGGCCATGGATGTGTCGGCCAGCAGCTTGCCTCTGCCGATGATCACGAGGTGATCGGCCGTCAACTGCATCTCGCTCATCAGATGGCTGGAGAGGAAGACGGTACGACCCTGGGCGGCCTGGTCGCGCACGAGCTGTCGCATCCAGCGCACGCCGTCGGGGTCGAGGCCATTGACCGGTTCGTCCAGGATCAGCGTCGACGGGTCACCGAGCAGCGCGCCGGCCACGCCAAGACGCTGGTTCATACCCAGCGAGTACGCTCCGGCACGGCGTCGCGCTGCCTTGGCCAGGCCCACAGTCTCCAGTACTTCGTCCACTCGGCGCACCGGGATGCCGTTGCTGCGCGCCTGCGCGATGAGGTGGCTGCGTGCCGAGCGCGCCGGGTGCAGCGCCTTCGCGTCCAGCAACGCGCCCACTTCGCGGACCGGGTTGCGCAGGGCAGAGTACGGCCTGCCGTCAATGAGCGCCTTGCCCCGAGAGGGGTGGTCCAGGCCCAGGATCATCCGCATCGTGGTTGATTTACCAGCCCCGTTGGGGCCGAGGAAGCCCGTCACCTTTCCTTCTTTGATGTCCAGTGTCAGGTCGTGCACAGCGACGGTTTCGCCGTATCGCTTGGTAAGCCCTCTGAGGGTGATCACATCGGTTCCTCCGGTATCTGCCGGACTGCTCACGTACGGCAGCGACGTTAGAGGGGCTGGGCGCGGTGGCACATGGGCCGTTCGTCAGCACCTTCCTTCCTTTCGTCAGGGGTGCAGCCCCGCCGCTGGTCGCACTTCTCCCAGCGATCGGTCCCATGGCCGCCCTGGGGCCGTACGCTCGGCATGTGGAACAGACGACACCAGGCCGTCGGCCGGTCCGTGTCCTTGTGGCGGACGACGAAGCGATGGTCCGGGCCGGGGTACGAGCCATCCTGGCCAGGGATCCGCGCACCGAAGTGGTCGCCGAGGCTGCCGACGGCCATGAGGCCGTCTCGCTGACGCGCCGCCACCGCCCCGACGTGGTCCTCCTGGACATCCAGATGCCCGGGTTGGACGGCCTGGCGGCGGCGGCTCAGATCCATCAGGCACTGCCGACAGTCGGCGTGATCATGCTGACGACTTTCGGGGAGGACAACTTCATCACACGGGCCCTCGAGGACGGGGCCAGCGGCTTCCTGCTCAAAGCGGACGACCCACGGGAACTGCTGAACGGAGTGCAGGCGGTGGGAGCCGGCGGGGCCTATCTTTCGCCGAGGGTTGCCAGCCGAGTCATCGCCGGTCTGCGCGCACACCGGGCGGCACGCCCCCATCGCCCGCTCGAGCACTTGACCGGACGGGAACTCGACGTGCTGGCCGGGCTCGGGGCAGGGCTGTCCAACTCCGAGATCGCCGCCAGGCTGCATCTGGTCGAAGGCACCGTGAAGGCGCACGTCAGCGCAGTCCTTGGCAAATTGGGGGCGCGCAACCGGGTGGAGGCCGCCATTGCCGCGCACGAGGCCGGCCTGGTCCCTCGCGCCCCATAGGCAGCCTCCGGCCCGCCGATCCACCCGGATCGGCCGCCCGCCAAACGGTCAAGCGGCACGGCGACCGCGGTCGCACGAACTTCGTCATCCGTGATCAAAGAATGACTGGGAACCTGAAGCCTGGAGGGCCACTGTGGAGACGAACACGCGCAAGCGCATTTCGGCATACGCAATGGCCACTGAGAGGTCGCGGACCCCGTACGACGTACTCCACAGGGAGTACGGGTGATCACCACGCCCGGCTGACGCCTCCGTCGCGGCTCGCGGTCTAGCGTGGCCGACATGGACGAGCAACGCTCACACTGGGCGCACGGCGAGCCGCCGCGCTGGATTACGGGGGCGCCGGGGCACTACGCCCCCCGGCTGCCCTGGCCGTCGACGATCCTGCTCGGTGCCGTCGTCATGGTCGGTTCGACCATCGCGGCCCGGGGGCAGATGGACGAGCGGGCGCCGCTGGACATCTTTGCGCGGCTGCTGCTCTTCCTGGCCGTCGCCGTACTCCTGCTGCGCCACCGCCACCCCGTGGTGGCCGTCTTCGGCAGTTCGGCCGCGGCGATGATCTACCTGGCGGCCGGCTATCCGTACGGACCGGTCTTCCTTGCCGTTGCCGTGGGCTGCTTCAGCGCCGTTGTCTCCGGGCACCGGCGGGCCGCCTGGACGGCCGTCGGGATGGTGTGGCTGGGGCACGTCCTGGTGGCTCACTGGCTCTACCGGTGGCTGCCGCCCTCCGACGACCACGTCGCCGCCTGGGGGCAGGAACTGGGCGTTGCCGCTTGGGTGGTGGCCATCATCGCCGCCGCCGAGTTCGTACGCGTGCGCCGTGAGCAGTGGGCGGATCAGCGCGCGGAGCGGGAGGCCGCGGAGCAGCGCCGGGCCGACGAGGAGCGGCTGCGGATGGCGCGCGAGCTCCATGACGTCCTGGCCCACAGCATCTCCGTCATCAATGTCCAGTCGAGTGTGGGTCTCGCGTTGCTGGACTCCGACCCCGAGCAGGCCCGTACCGCCCTCACCACCATCAAGGCCGCCAGCAAGGAGGCGCTGGGCGAGGTCCGCCAGGTCCTCGACACCCTGCGTACCCCTGGAGACGCCCCCAGGGCCCCGGCTCCCGGTCTCGACAGGCTCCCCGAGCTCGTCGAGCAGGCGGCGGGCGCCGGGCTGACCGTCACCGTCGAGACCGATGGCGTACGCGGCGCGGTGCCGCCCGGCGCGGATCTTGCCGCCTTCCGGATCGTGCAGGAGGCGCTGACGAATGTGGTCCGGCACTCCGGATCGCGCACCGCGCAGGTCCGTATCGGTTACGGGCCCGCCCGCATCCGGCTCCGTATCGACGACGAAGGCCCCGCCACCGGTGACGACGCAGGGGGCAGCGGCAACGGGCTGGCAGGAATGCGGGAGCGGGCCGCCGCACTGGGTGGCACGATCGAGGCAGGTCCCCGGGCCGACGGCGGCTTCCGGGTGCGTGCCGAGCTTCCGCTGCCGTCCGATTCGCCCGGCGCGGCAGCGCACAAGGAGGAGACACCGTGATCCGGGTACTGCTCGCCGACGATCAGCTGCTGGTCAGGGCCGGTTTCCGGGCCCTGCTCGACGCTCAGCCCGACATCGAGGTGGCGGGGGAGGCCGCCGACGGTGAGGAGGCCGTACGCTTGGTGCGCGAACTGCGGCCGGACACCGTGCTGATGGACATCCGGATGCCGCATCTCGATGGCCTGGCCGCGACCCGTGCCATCACCGAGGACTCCGAACTGAGCGACGTCAAGGTGGTCATGCTCACCACCTTCGAGCTCGACGAGTACGTCTTCGAGGCGATCCGCTCCGGTGCCTCCGGCTTTCTCGTCAAGGACACCGAACCGGAGGAGCTGCTGCGGGCGGTACGTGCGGTGGTGGGCGGCGACGCCCTGCTCTCACCGGGGGTCACCCGACGGCTGATCGCCGAGTTCGCGGCCCGGTCCAAGGAGCCCGCGGCGGCAACGGGGCTGAGCGAACTCACCGAACGCGAAAGGGAGGTGATGGCGCTCGTAGGCATAGGGCTCTCCAATGAGGAGATCGCCCGCCGACTGGTCGTCAGCCCGCTCACCGCCAAGACCCACGTCAGCCGCACCATGGTGAAGCTCGGCGCCCGCGACCGGGCCCAACTCGTCGTGCTCGCCTATGAGTCGGGGCTCGTACGCCCAGGCTGGCTCGGCTGACCCGGCCACGACGGAGGGTGCGCAACCGCCTGTGCTCCCAAGCGTCACAGGTGCGGTGGCCGCCGTTGCAGAGGTCGGTGCTCCCGCATGCTGAACGAACCGAGGTACTGAGCGCCCCGTCGTGCGATGTCCCGCCCCGGCCTGCTGTCAGGATCAGGTGACTCCGGAGTTCTCGCACCAGAGCCGGGCCGGCTCCGGGTCGCCCGTCAGGGTGATCGCCGTGAGCGGCAGCCGGTTCCAGAGCGTCAGATAGAGCTGCTCGGCCGTCGCGCTCAACTCGCATTCCGCAGCGCCCTCTTCGGGTGCCGCTTCATCCCGTACGGCCTGCGGCGGTTCCGGCGAGAGCCGCACGGTCCAGGTGGCGTCCGTATCCGTGGCCCGTACCCTAAGGGAACGCGGCGTTTGTGTACGCACTTTGCTCTTCGGGCGGGCGTGGAACCCGCGCAGCAGCTCGTCGATTCCGTCCACCGCGTGATCGGCCGCCAACGGCGACAGCCGCCCACCGCGTGCCGACTCCGCGTCCACCCGGTGAATCGTGGTCTCGTGCGCCTGCCGCCGGGCCCAGAAGGCCAGTGGCGACGGCGCGGGCATGAAGGTCCAGCACTCCAGTCCGGCCGGCGCGGCCGCCAATGCGTCGACCAGGAGGCCGTGGCCCTCGCGGAACCAGTCGAGCAGCTCGGGCCCGTCCAGATCCGGTTCCCCGCCGTCCGGGTGGTACGACGTGTGGCCCTCGACGACGAACGCGGTCGCCCAGCGGTGCACCATCCCGGTGTGCCGGAGCAGATCGCGCACCTGCCAGCCCGGACAGGTCGGCACCGGGGCCCCGGTTCCCGCCCCCTGCGCCGCGGTCGCCAGCAGCTTTCCCTCGACGGTCAGGGACTTGATGTGGTCCGTGATCTCCATGGCCCGATTGTGCCAGCGGCTCAGGCTCCCTGGGAGTGGGCGGTGCGAGTCCCGCTGCCGCCGCGCACCAGCCGTACGAACCAGCCGAGGGCGAGCGACTGCAGCAGTACGGAAACGACCAGGGCGAGGTAGACGAACCAGGCGGGTCCGGCCGCCTCCGCGCCCCACAGCGCGCTGCCGATGAAGAAGACGAACACGGTGGGCGCCGCAAGGAGGAACAGCCAGACCCCGGCGAACGAGGCGTCCTGGTGGGCGACGAACAGGGTGTCCACGGTGACGAACACCGCGGCCGCCAGGACGAGGCCGAGGTAGATCAGCGAGGCGGCATTGCCGAAGGTCAGCCGCGCGAGCGTGCGGACGTGCCGCTTGTCGACGACCGGCTTGTTCATGGCCCGCTCCCCGTAGATGGATGACGCTTCCATCGTGTCTCCGGGGAGCTGTTCCTGCTTGAGTACGGCTACTCAATCGCTCATGTGTGCGCCGCGTTGCGTGCCCCGTACCCCAGTGCCGCGGCCGCGGCGGCCAGCAGCGCCACCGTGGTGAGGGCCAGGGGGAGGGAGAGCCAGTCGGCCAGGAAGCCGATCGCGGGCGGTCCGAGCAGCATCCCGCCGTAGCCGAGCGTCGACGCGGCGGCCACTCCACCGGGCCCGGCCAGCTCACCGGCCCGGCCGACCGCGACGGGGAAGATATTGGCCAGACCGAGACCGGTGACGGCGAAACCGAGGAGCGCCAGCCAGGTGGTCGGGGCGAGCGAGCCGAGCAGCATCCCGGCGGCGGCCGTCGCACCGCCCGCGACGAGGGTCCGGGTCTGGCCGAGCCGTTCGAGCAGTGCCGTGCCGCTGAGCCGGCCGGCCGTCATGGCCATCGCGAACAGGGAATATCCGGCGGCGGCGATGCCCGGGTGGGCGTGCAGGTCCTGTTCCAGATGGAGGGCGCCCCAGTCGGCCAGCGCGCCTTCGCCGTACGCGGTGCAGAGCGCGATCACGCCGAACAGGAGCACCATGCGGCGGGCCCGCCCGGCCGGTCGCCGCGGCTTCTCGGCATCGCCGGCCGTGGATGCGGGCCTCGGCACTGGCTGGCGCAGCAGCACCGGTCCGGCCGCCGCGGTGACCAGGAGTCCGATCCCGGTGAGGACGAAGAGATGCGTGGCGGGGGAGAGGCCGCCCGCGACCAGTCCGCCGAGCCCGGCACCGACCATTCCGCCGAGGCTGAACGCGGCGTGGAAGCTGGGCATCACGGGACGCCGCAGGGCAGCGACCAGGTCGACCGCCGCGCTGTTCATCGCCACGTTCATCCCGCCGTACGCGGCGCCGAAGACCAGCAGCACCAGGCCGAGGGCGAGCGCCGAATGCGTCTGCGCGGGCAGGGCGATGCTGAGGGGGAGCAGGACACCGCAGACCACGGTCACCGGATGGCTGCCGAAGCGCCGGCACAGCCGGCCCGTGAGCATCATGGTCACCACGGCCCCGGCGGATACGCCGAGCAGAGCGAGGCCCAGGGTGGAGGCCGAGGCGCCGGTCTGGTGCTTGATGGCCGGGATGCGGACCACCCAGCCGGCGAAGAGGAAGCCGTCGAGGGCGAAGAACACGGTCAGCGCGGTACGGAGGCGGGCCAACGAAGGTGGGGCGGTGTTTCCGCCCGGTCCCCCCGGCAGGGCCGTCCGCATTTTGTTTAGTTGCGGCACAAACTCAGCATAGAGGCGTCCTGACAACGGGCGCAACATGGCCTCCCGCCGCGGCCGCAAGGGGCACAAGTGCGCCACCGGGGCGTCGGCGGCACCCGCGGATCATGGGAGACTCGCCCCCATGAACGGCAAGGTGACCACCACCCGGACAAAGTTGGAGAGGGGCCGCAGCGCGCTCGGACCCGCGCTGGAACTGGTCCACACCGGACGCGCGCCCACCCGCGCCGTCCTCACCTCCGAGCTCGGGGTCACCCGGGCGACGGCCGGTGCGGTCGCCGCGGAACTGGAGGCACTCGGCCTGATCCGGGTCGACTCCCGGCCGGGCTCCGCCGCCGGCTCGCAGGGCCGCCCATCGCACCGGCTGGCCATCCGGGAGTCCGGGCCCGTCGCCATCGCCGCGCAGGTGCACGCCGACGGGTTCCGGGCCGCGCTCGTCGGGCTCGGCGGACGGCTCGTCGCCACCGCCCCCGGCTGTGTCACCGTCACCGCGGACCCGGCGCAGGTCATCGGCGAAGTGGTCGACGACTGTGCCCGGCTGCTGCGGGACAGCGGACGGCGCTGTGTCGGTGCGGGCCTCGCGGTGCCGTCCGCGGTCGCCGAACCGGAGGGCACCGCGCTCAACCCGCTGCACATCGCCTGGCCGGCGGGCGCCCCGGTGCGAGAGATCTTCGCCACCTGCGTACGGGAAGCGGGCATCCCCGGACCCGCGTTCACCGGGAACGACGTCAACCTCGCCGCGCTCGCCGAACACCGGCACGGTGCCGGGCGCGGTGCCCAGCATCTGCTCTGTGTGGCCACCGGTCACCGGGGCGTGGGCGGTGCCCTGGTCCTCGACGGCCGTCTGCACACCGGGAGTTCGGGACTCGCGCTGGAGGTCGGCCATCTCACGGTGAACCCCGAGGGCCGTCCGTGCCACTGCGGCAGCCGCGGCTGCCTCGACGTCGAGACCGACCCGCTGGCCTTCCTCATCGCCGCCCGTCGAGAACCCGGTCCGGAGGAGTCGTTGCTCAAGCAGGCCGGCGATCTGCTGCGTACGGAGTACGAGGACGCGGCGGTACGGGGCGCGGCCGAGGAGCTGATCGACCGGCTCGGCCTCGGGCTCGCCGGGCTGGTCAACATCCTCAACCCCGACCGCATCATCCTCGGCGGACTGCACCGCGCACTGCTCGACGCGGATCCCGAGCGGCTGCGTGCGGTGGTGGCCGACCGGAGCCTGTGGGGGCGCAGCGGCAGTGTGCCCATCCTGCCGTGCACGCTCGACCACAACAGCCTGGTGGGGGCGGCGGAACTGGCCTGGCAGCCGGTGCTGGACGATCCGCTGGCCGCGCTTGCGTGACGGGGGCCTCGGGCGGCCGCCCTGTCCTCAACCCTCGGACAGGGCCGAAGGCGTCAACTGTCGGACAGGACCGAAGATGCCCTCCATACGAACGCCCGTGCCGCGTCACCCACCAGGATTCCGTCCGACGCCTTCTTCCCCAGGGCCTGTTCGAGGCGAGGACGCAACCTTCGCAGCAGATAGGGCATGCCCGGGGTCTCGGGCACTGTCGTGTCGCCGCCCAGCAGCAACTGCCCGCCGAAGCCGTCCTCGGTGAGGGCGGTCAGTTGCTCGGGCAGCCGACAGTCCGTCGCATGATTGGCCCGTGACGGACCGTCGAACGCGAGAAACACACATCCCGTACGGAGTCCACTGCACCACTGCTCGGCCGCCCAGTTCGCGGAAGGCACGCAGCCGGCCGGCCGCCCTCTCTGCGTCGTTCAGCTCCTGGCCCGGGAGAAGGGGGCTGCGCAGGAAGAGGTGGTCATACGCGTCGCAGACGCCCAACGGCCGCCTCGACGACAGCGAGATGTGTCATGAACGTGCGCGGCGCGGCGCCGTGCCAGTGCCATTCGTCGGGCTCGGTCCAGACGATGCCGTCGACATGCTCGGCCGGCCCGGCTGAGGTGTCGGGACGGTTCCTCGTGATGTGCATGTGCGTTGTGCTCATCGAGTATCAGGCGGCGGTGTCACCGGGGGCGAGCAGCGAGAGCAGTCCACGCGCGCCCGCGTCGAAGGCGTCCGTCGAACCGGAGGCGCGGGCCAGCACATAGCCGCCCTGCACCGTCGCGACGATCGTCGCCGCCACGTCCTCGGGAATCAGAGGACGGGTGAACTCGCCCTGTTCCAGGCCCTCCTGGACGATCTCGGTGAGCCTTCCGCGCATCCAGCCGATCGTCTCGTCGACCGGTGCACGCAACTCGTCACTGGCGATGACATCCGGATCCATCGTCAGCCGGCCCACCGGGCAGCCGCGCAGCACATCGCGCTCGCGCAGGAGATATGCCGAGATCCGCTCGTACGCCGTTCCCGGGCCGTCGAACAACTGCCCCACCGTCTCGCGCATCTGCGAGGCCGTGCGACGGATGGCCGTGAGCGCCAGATCGGGTTTGCCGGCGAAGTGGTGGTACATGCTGCCCTGGCCCGCGCCCGCCTGCTGCTGGATGGCCTTGGGGCTGGTGCCCACATAGCCACGCTCCCACAGGAGCTCCCGGGTGGCTTCGATGAGACGGTCCGAAGTGCTCATGAATCGACTGTACATACTAGTAGGTACAGAATCCAGTGATCTCGGCCCGCCCGACGGGAGCAGCCGCACCTCCGCCACGTACTTCCGAGGGGGTACGCGCACGGCCGCCGGCTGTACGACGACTCGGACCCCCTCCCGGGGCCAGGCTCGGAATCGTCAGAGAAACCTGAACGCGAACCCCGAACCGAGGGAGTTGACCGAGATGAACACCCTGGCGTACAGCGGTGGACCCGGACCCTGGATCCTCCTCTTCCCGCTCTTCTGGGCGGCCGTCGCGATCGGCGGCGTCACCCTGCTGCGCCGTATCGTTCGGCACGGCCGAAGAGGCCGCTGGCAGGCCCGTACCACCCAGGAAGCACCCGCCGAAGCGTCACCGATCACCCTGCTCGGCCGCCGCTTCGCGGCCGGAGAGGTCGACGAGGACGAGTACTGGCGCCGGCTCTCCGTCCTCGACGAACAGTTCGGCCGCGGCAGCAAGGGAGGAGTGGCATGACCACCACCGTCCCCACCTCCGGGCCCACCCCCACGTCCACTTCTGCCGCCTCCGCTGCCCGGGTCGTCGACGCCGTGAAGCTCTACGGCACCGGCGACACCCGGGTCCGGGCCCTCGACGGGGTGAGCGTCGACTTCCCGGCCGGCCGCTTCACCGCCATCATGGGGCCCTCCGGCTCCGGCAAATCCACCCTGATGCACTGCGCGGCGGGACTCGACACCCTCACCTCCGGCTCCGCCTTCATCGGCGACACCGACATCAGCGCCCTCGACGACCGCAGGCTCACTCTGCTGCGCCGGCGGCGCATCGGCTTCGTCTTCCAGTCCTTCAACCTCCTGCCGACGCTCACCGTCGCCGAGAACATCACCCTCCCTCTGGATCTCGCGGGGGAGCGCCCCGACCCGGAGTGGCTCGACGCACTAGTCGACACCGTCGGACTGCGGGACCGGCTGCACCACCGGCCCGGCGAACTGTCCGGCGGACAGCAGCAGCGGGTGGCGGTGGCGCGGGCCTTCGCGGGCAGTCCCGATGTCGTCTTCGCCGACGAACCGACCGGCAACCTCGACTCCCGTTCCGGCCAGGAGGTGCTCCGGCTGCTCGGCCGAACCGTCCGGCAGACCGCCCGCACGGTCGTCATGGTCACTCATGACCCGGTCGCCGCCGCCCACGCCGACGAAGTCGTCTTCCTCGCCGACGGCAGGCTCGTCGACCGGATGTCCGAGCCCACGGCGGAGCGCGTGCTCGACCGCTTCAAGTCCTTCGCCCCCCACCCGTCACGCAGGCGGTGACGACATGACCAGCACCCGGGCCTCTGTACGTCTGAGCATCTCCTCGCTCCGCGCCCACAAGCGCCGCTTCGCCGGTACGTTCGTCGCCGTCCTGCTCGGCGTCGCTTTCCTCACCGGGACGCTCGTCATGGGCGACACCCTCCGCGCGAGCTTCGACACCATGTTCGGCAACGCCACCGCCGGTACCGACGCCGTCGTGCGCGGGTCCAATGCGGTCACGGTCGCAGGCGAGTCCCAGGGCACCCGGCAGCCGGTGAGCACCGCACTCGTGAAGAGGATCGAGCAGACCCCCGGCGTCGCCGCGGCGGCCCCCGACATCCAGGGCGCCGGCCAGCTCATCGGCTCCGACGGCAAACCCATCGGCGGTCAGGGGCCGCCCACCCTCGCCGGCAACTGGATCGACGACCCGAAGCTCAATCCGTACCGGCTCGCCGCCGGACGCGCCCCGTCCGCGCCCGGTGAGGTCGTCATCAATCGCGGCACCGCCGACCGGGGCGGGCTCGGGATCGGCGACACGACCGTGCTGCGCACCCCCGACCCCGTGCACGTCACGATCGTCGGACTGGCCACCTTCGGCGGCCAGGACGGCATGGGTCAGGTCACCTACACCGCCATGACGCAGGCCGATGCCGAGAAGTACCTCACGCCGAAGCCCGGCGAGGCATCGACCATCCAGGTACGCGCGGGCCCCGGCACCAGCCAGCAGGAACTTGTGGACGCACTGCGCCCCGTACTGCCCAAGGACGTCGAGGCCATCACCGGACAGGCATCGGCCGCCGAGAACCGGGACATGATCTCCGGTGCCTTCCTCAGCGTGTTCACCACGCTGCTGCTGGTGTTCTCCGGGATCGTGCTGCTGGTCGCCACCTTCTCCATCCACAATACTTTCGCGATCGTCGTCGCCCAGCGGACCCGCGAGAACGCCCTGTTGCGCGCCCTCGGCGCCTCCCGCCGGCAGGTTGTCGGCTCGACCCTCGTCGAGGCGGCCGTGGTCGGTGTGATCGCCTCCGCCGCCGGTCTGGCCGGTGGCATCGGCATCGCCGCCGGACTGCAGGCGCTCTTCCCCGCCGTCGGATTCCCGTTCCCCGAGGGAGCGCTGGTGATCAGCGCCGTTTCCCTGCTCCTGCCGCTCGCCGTCGGTTTCCTCGTGTGCCTCGGCTCCGCCCTCCTGCCCGCCGTCCGGGCCGGACGCACCGCTCCGCTCGCCGCCCTGCGTGAGAGCGCAGTCGACGACTCCGCGGCGTCCCGGGCACGTGCCCTCGCCGGGCTCGTGCTGCTGATGGCCTCCCTCGGCACCATCCTGACCGGCGCCCTGGCCGATGTGTCCGTCCGGCTGTCGGCCGCCGGTGCGGTGTCGGCACTCGCCGCGTTCGTAGTGCTCGGACCGGTCGCCTCCTCGTACGCCGTTCGGCTCCTCGGTGCCCCGCTCGACCGGCTGCGTGGTGTCACGGGCCGACTGGCCCGGCGCAACGCCCTGCGCAGCCCCCGGCGGACCGCATCCACCGCGACCGCACTGATGATCGGCGTCGCCGTGGTCTCCCTCTTCACCGTCTTCGGCGCCTCCCTGAAGGCGACCATGAACCGGACGGTCGACCGCTCCTTCGCGGGCGATGTCGCCATCAGCGCTCCCGCCTTCGGGGCGGGCGGCAGCGGCCTCAGCCCCCGGCTGGCCCCGGCCGTCGACCGGCTGCCGGAGGTCGCGACCGCCGTCGGTCTCGGCAAGGGGGTCGCGGAGGTCGACGGTGCGGGACGTGCGCTGACCGTCACCGACCCGGCGGCGCTCGGCAGGGTCTTCGACCTCGGCCGGGTCGACGGATCGCTGAAGGGGCTGGGCGCGAACGGGATCGCCGTGTCCGACACCGAGGCCGGCAGGCGCGGTCTGCACACCGGCTCCACCGCGCGGCTCGCCTTCGCCGACGGCACGCAGCAGAACTTCACGGTCCGTGCCGTCTACGGCCGGTCGGAACTGGCGGGCGACTACGTCATCACCCGCCTGGCCTGGGCCCCGCACCGTGCACAGGACTCCGACTCGCTGATCGCCGTCTCCTTCAAGCCCGGTGTCACCACCGCCGACGGCAAAGCGTCGGTCGCGAGGACCGCGGCGGCGTACGGCAACCCGGACGTACAGACCCGCAGCGAGTACGCGCAGTCCTCGGCCGGTGGCATCGACATGATGCTCACACTGGTCTACGCCCTGCTCGCCCTCGCCGTACTGATCGCGCTGCTGGGCATCGCCAACACGCTGACCCTGGCGCTTCACGAACGCACTGGGGAACTGGGCCTGTTGCGGGCCGTCGGACAGACCAGGAGCCAACTGCGGTCCATGGTCCGCTGGGAATCCGTACTGGTCGCAGCGTTCGGCACGGTGGGCGGCCTGTTGCTCGGCGGCGTCCTCGGCTGGGTGCTGGTCAAGGCGTCCGCGGGCACGGGCGACACCGCCTTCGCCTTCGCGCTGCCGCCACTGCGGCTCCTGGTGGTGGCCCTCGTGGGGATCACGGCCGGGGCGCTGGCGGGCTGGCGTCCCGCCCGTCGGGCGGCACGGCTGGACGTGCTCCGCGCGATCGCCGCCGAATAGCGCGACAGCGGAAAGTGGAGCGGGGCGCCGTCCGGCGCCCCGCTCCACTTTCCGCCGGCGCTGCTAGCCGACCACCCACGACCGCGCGACAGAGGGCGTCCTGCTCTCCAGGTATATGACGGTGTCCGGCTCGAACGGCCCGTCAGTGGTTGCCCCGTACACCGCGTTCAGCGGCTGTGCGGCGAACAGGGAAGGCGCCGGAAGAGTGAACCAGACAACCTTCCCGGCCCCGCCCCTCGGGCAGACCCCCCAGCTCTCGCTGACCGCGGCGATCAGCGCGAGCCCGCGCCCCGACGTGCTGGACGCAGAGGCCTCGCGCACGGTCGGCAGCCGTGGGTCGTGGTCGTGGACGGACACCGTCAGGCGTTCGAGCAGCAACTCGATCTCGACGGTGCACGACTTGTCCGGCTGGGCATGCCGGTGGACATTGGTCAGCAGTTCGGTGACGCCGAGCGCCGCAGGGTCGATCAGAGGATCGAGATGCCAGTAGCGCAGCTGCGCCGAAACGATTCTGCGGACCTGACCGATCCGCGACGGCAGGGCCTGGAGCTCCACCGTGCAGTGCCTGCTCGGCTCGCTGATCACGGCTGCGACTCCCCGAAATAGGTCCGGAAGAAGACGAAGGAACGATCCAGCAGATGACTGGCTGCTGATTCAGCTCCGGCGGTGCGGATCACAATGTCACCGTCGGTAAACCATGAGTGACGTGTGACCAATGTCGCTCAGGGGGCACGGCTCCGCAACTCGCGGTGGCCCGGCGGCGCCCGTCAGGTCATCCGGCCGCCCGCACTGCGCAGCGTCTCGAGAAATCTGTGGGCCGGCCCGGCCTTGTCCGGACCGTGGTTGCGTTGCCCCATGGTCAGTCGGTACCGCGTCCCGTTGAGGCGCGCCACGGCCGCACCGGCTCCGGCGAACCACGGCCTGCCCGCGCTCACCGTCCGCACCGGGGCGCTGTCGATCTCCCGGCCGTAACTGGTCAGCAGAGCCAGCCTGCCGTCCTTGACGATCACCTGCCCGGCCGTCGTGAGCGAACGGGCCCATCGCTCGATCCGTACCCCCGTCGCACTGAACTCCGTTTCCGGCATGACTGCTTCGCCCCCTTCGTAACGCTTCTGATGGGCAGTCTGCACAAGCCGGGGCCGACGCGCCAGGCCGCGTCCCGGGTCGATGTCACAGCTGCCCCGCCCGCCAACGCCAAGGCAGGGCTATGGACCATCAAAGCGAACGTTTGTGCAGGTGGACGGAATATCGTTGACGGTGGAGAGTGACGGCGACACGAGGAGGAACGCGCTGATGGGCACCGCAATGCACAGAGATGACGGCCGGGCCACGGCGACCATCGACATCGACCGCTCCGACCCCGAGTACCGGGCCTGGCTCAAGGAAGCCGTACGGAAGGTTCAGGCCGACGCCAATCGCTCCGCCGACACCCATCTGCTGCGCTTCCCGCTGCCCGAGGCATGGGGCATCGACCTCTACCTCAAGGACGAGTCGACGCACCCCACCGGCAGCCTCAAGCACCGGCTGGCCCGCTCGCTCTTCCTCTACGGGCTCTGCAACGGCTGGATCCGGCCGGGCAAGCCGGTGATCGAGGCGTCCAGCGGTTCGACGGCCGTCTCGGAGGCGTACTTCGCCAAGCTGATCGGTGTGCCGTTCATCGCCGTGATGCCCCGCACCACCAGCCCCGAGAAGTGCCGCCTGATCGAATTCCACGGCGGCCGCTGCCACTTCGTCGACGATTCACGGAAGTTGTACGAGGAGTCCGCCAAGCTCGCCGCCGACACCGGCGGCCACTACATGGACCAGTTCACCTACGCCGAACGGGCCACCGACTGGCGCGGGAACAACAACATCGCCGAGTCGATCTACCAGCAGCTGGGACTGGAGCGCTACCCGGAGCCGACGTGGATCGTCGCCACGGCCGGAACCGGCGGCACCTCGGCCACCATTGCCCGTTACGTGCACTACATGCAGTTCGACACCCGGATCTGTGTACCCGACCCGGAGAACTCCTGTTTCTTCGACGGCTGGACCCACCACAACCCCCTGGCCACCAGTGACTGCGGTTCCCGGATCGAGGGCATCGGCAGGCCCCGGATGGAGCCGAGCTTTGTGCCCGGGGCCATCGACCGGATGATGAAGGTGCCGGACGCGGCCAGTGTCGCGGCTGTGCGCGCCCTGGAAAAGGCCATCGGCCGGAAGGCGGGCGGCTCCACCGGCACCGGGCTGTGGAGCGCGTTCAAACTGGTCGCCGAAATGGTCGAGCAGGGCAGCACCGGCAGCATCGTCACCCTGATCTGCGACCCGGGCGACCGCTACCTCGACAAGTACTACTCCGACAGCTGGCTCGCCGAACAGGGCCTGGACATCGCCCCGTACACGGAAACCATCGACTCCTTCCTGGCCGACGGCAACTGGCCCGGATAGCCGGGACGGAACGCGGCGCACCCGGTCCGCGGCCGCTCTCAGGCCGCAGGGCCGGTCAGCCGCCTGTCGAGATTGCGTACCGCGTCCCGGAAAGCCCGACCCACCCCCGACCGGCCCAGCCGCAGCGCGAACCGCAAGGGTGCGGAACCATCCGCGGCGAACGTCCACTGCACCTGCGTCCCGGTGCCGGCCGGGGTGAGCCGCCACTCCTCCAACAGGGCCCGCAGGCCAGGGGCGTTCGACTCGTCGACTCGGTAGACGTACCGCTCACCGGGTGCCGCCGCGATGATCGTCTCGCGCATCACCGTGCCGCCCTTGAGCCGGACCTCGCGACCTGCGCCGTCCTCGGTGGGCCGGGCCGCAGTCACCGAGGTGAACCAGCTGGGCCAGCCCGCCACATCATCGGCGAGCGCACGGTAGACCACCTCGGGAGGCGCTGACACCTCGGCGGCGAAGACCAGTCGCAGCGGAGCGGACTCGACGAAGTCGAGGTCCACGGAACGGAGTCGGCGTGGCACGGATCGCACCTCCCGCGCGGTCGGCGGCGGGCGGGGTGGCGTACACTATAGCTGACGCTTCGTCAGATGTCTCTGTCTGTAAGGACGTTACGTGCCGCAGTGCTGCGGGACCGCCCGTGCGGCGGCGGTGATGTTGCGGGCCATACCACCGAACACCACCGAGTGGAACGGCCACACGCTCCACCAGTAGGCATGGCCGAGCAGTCCGTGCGGATGGAACAGCGCCCGTTGCCGATAGACCGTCCGCCCCTGCTCGTTCCGGTCCACCGACAGTTCGAGCCAGGCCGGACCGGGCAGCCGCATCTCCGCGCGCAGCCGCAGCAGTTCACCCGGAACGATCTCCTCCACACGCCAGAAGTCCAATGAGTCGCCCACCCGCAGCCGCTGCGCGTCCCGCCGCCCGCGCCGCAGCCCGACGCCACCGACGATCCGGTCGAGCCACCCCCTCACGGCCCAGGCCGGCGGGAAGGAGTACCAGCCGTTCTCGCCGCCGATGCCCTCGATCACCCGCCAGAGCGCGTCCGGCGCCACCGGCACCGTGAGTTCCCGTTCGTCGCTGTAGAGACTGCCGCCGGACCAGTCGGGGTCGGTGGGCAACGGGTCACTGGGGGCACCGGGCACCGCCGCGGACGACCAGCGGGTATCGACCCGGGCATCCTTGATCCGCTGGAGCGCCAGCCGCAGCGCCTGATCGAAGCCGATGATGCCGTCGGCCGGATCGGGTACGTACTGGGCGATGTCGCGCTCATGGCAGACCACCTCGTGGCGCAGCGACTGAGCCAGCGGCCGGGCGATGGAGGGCGGCACCGGTGTCACCAGGCCGATCCAGAGACTGGAGAGTCCCGGGGTCAGCACCGGTACGGGGAGGATCACTCGGTGGGGCAGCCCGGCGACCGCGGCGTACCGCTGCATCATGTCCCGGTACGTCATGACGTCCGGGCCGCCGATGTCGAACGTACGGTTCACGTCGGCCGGCAGGTGGGCGCATCCGACGAGATACCGCACCACGTCCCGTACCGCGACCGGCTGGATCGATGTACGCACCCAGCTCGGGGTGATCATCACCGGCAGCCGTTCGGTGAGATGACGCAGGATCTCGAACGATGCCGAGCCCGATCCGATGATGACCGCAGCCCGCAGGACGGCCGTCGGTACCCCGGAATCCAGCAGAATGCGCCCCACCTCGGCCCGCGACCGCAGATGCGGTGACAGTTCCCGTTCGGGCACCCCGGCCGGAGTGAGCCCGCCGAGGTAGACGATCCGGCCGACCCCCGCCGCCCGTGACTGCGCACCGAAGATCCGGGCCGCCTCGCGGTCCGTCTCCTCGAATCCGGGTCCGGAGCCGAGCGCGTGCACCAGGTAGTACGCCACATCCATGTCCTGCATCGCCGCCCGCACCGAGGCGGCGTCACAGACATCGCCCTCGACCACCTCGACCCGGTCCGCCCACGGGTGGTCACGCAGTTTCCGCGGGGTCCTGGCCAGTGCGCGCACCCGATGGCCGGCGTCGAGGAGTGCGGGCACCAGTCTCCCGCCGATGTACCCGGAGGCACCGGTCACCAGACAACGCAGCTGCGTACCACCGGAGGATTCGGTCACTCGCCCGAGTCTTCCACCGGACCGCCGTACGGGGCCCGGTGGAGCACTCCGAACGGCGGCACGCGGGCACCCGGGTTCACCGCACCGCCACCGGCCCCGCTCAACCGTGGCCACCTATGGATGCGGCCGCGCCGGACGGTCCAGCATGCCGTCCAGCGCCCGGCCGAAGACCCGGCGTCCTGCTCCGGCGAGCAACGGGTCGGCCCACCGCGGCAGCAGCCGTACAGTCAGCTCCTCCACCCACACCACATGCGATCCGGAATCTGTCGGATACACATCGATCGACGCCCGGCCCAGCACCAGCGAACCGCGCTTCTCCAGTCGGCACAGCCCCGCGCGCCCGGCTGCGGGCGGTGTCCACCGCACCACTTCCATAGGATCGTCGAACCCCAGAGGCCCCACACCCGTGCGCGCCACGAAAACGGTTCCGATCCGGGTCGTCAGCCCCGTGGGAACGGTGATCCTGGTCAGCGGTACATGCGCCGCGTGCCGTTCCCAGTCCGTCACCCGGCGCCAGGACTCGGCTGCGGGCAGGGGCGTGAAGCGCTCGATCCGGAAGACGGCCACAGCACGATCCTAGGCCGTGTACCGACCTCGCGAGCTGAGCGGAAGCCACGTACCGGCCGACGGTTCAGGAGCCGGAGTCCGCGATGCGGCCCGTCACCAGCAGGCCCGGAAGATGCTCCTCGATCTCCTCGCGGGCGGCGGCCGACAGACCCGCGTCCGTCACGAACGTGTCCACCTGCTCCAGAGTCGCGAACGAACTCAGGCCCACCTTGCCCCACTTGGTGTGGTCGGCGACCACCACCACACGCCGCGCCGACTGGACGAAACGGCGGTTGGTCTCGGCCTCCGCCAGATTCGGCGTCGAAAGACCGGCCTCCACCGAGATCCCGTGCACCCCGAGGAACAGCACATCGAAGTGGAGCGAGGCGATCGCCTGATCGGCGACCGGGCCGACCAGCGAGTCCGACGGGGTCCGCACCCCACCGGTGAGCACCACCGTGGCCGCCCCGGTACGCGCCCCGCCCGCAGCCCCCGACCGCTGCGCGGAGTGGAACACATCGGCGACCCTCACCGAGTTGGTCACCACCGTCAGATCCGGTACGTCCAGAAGTCGTTGGGCGAGCGCATACGTCGTCGTACCGCCGGAGAGCGCGATGGCGCTGCCGGGCACGGCCATCGCCGCGGCCGCCCGCGCGATGTCCTCCTTGGCGGTCAGCTCCAGAGCCGACTTGGCCTCGAAACCGGGCTCGTGCGTGCTGGCCTCGACCACCGGAACGGCCCCGCCGTGCACCTTCTCGATCACACCCTGGCGGGCCAGCGCGTCCAGATCCCGGCGGACAGTCATGTCGGAGACGCTCAGCTTGCGGGTCAGCTCATTGACCCGGACCCCACCGCGCCTGCGCACCTCGTCGAGGATCAGGGCGCGCCGCTGCTCCGCGAGCAGGTTCTGATTCTCGCTCAACGCCGGTCCGGTCCTTCCCTCTGGCCGTGCAACAGTCTCTTCGGACGGGGTCATCCTGCCACGCGGTGTCGTAGGCCGTCGCACTGGGGAGATTCCGTGAGAGCGGTGCGTACACCGGCCCTCTTCCATGATTCTGGTGACCGTGCATCAGCACCCCCCCACGACCGAGAGAGCGAGTCACTCCAGTGCCACCTGTCACCCAGGCCCCGCAGAGTCCGGGGCCCGCGCTGGAACTGCTGGTCCATGGCGTGGGCGGAGCCACCCCGCAGGAGATGCTCGACGATCCGCGTCCGGTCCGGGTCACCGGCGACGCGACCGCCGCCATCTACCGCCGCGCCGGGGACATGGACGCCGAACAGAACCCGGAGCGGTACCGCGACCGGCCCATCGCCGAGGCCTACTGCTGGTCCAACCTCACATCCGGCAACGGCTCCCGCGCCCTGTGGCTGCTGCTGCTCCCGTTCATGGTGGTCAACCTCGCCCACTGGATGCGCCCCACCGCCCGGGGCCGTACCCGCGCGGTGCGCCTGTACGGCGTCCTCGTCCGGCTCGTCGCGCTCAGCCTCACAGTCCTGCTGACCGCGGCGGCGTGCGAGGTCGCGCTAGATCTGACGGCCTGGCAGTGCGCGGGCGTGCCGGACTGCTCGAACCGGCGCTCCTGGCTCGGCTTCCTGTCGACGGCACAGGGCGGCTGGTGGTCTCAGCCGGGCCGAAGGCTCGCCCTTGCCGCTCTGGTGCCCACCGCCCTGGTGGGGCTGCTCTGGTTCCTGTCCAACCGGACATGGAGCGCGTACGAATCGCAGCGCCCGCTCACCGGATCCGAACCGGACGACGTGGACACCGAGACCGCTCACGACGTGAACACCTCCGGCCCCGCGGTCGGCGGCCGCCCGGCTCTCGGCCGGCCCGGATTCTGGTACGGCCGCCGGCTGGTCGCCCGGCTGCGCGCCGCCCACACCGCCGCCGGATTCCTCACCGTCGCCGCGTCGGTCGCGGGCGCCGCGGCCCGCCACGACCGCGCAGTCACCGGCCCCGTGCCCGAGATCCTCGGCAGGCTGGTCGAGGCGGCGCTGGTCCTGGGCGCGCTCGTCGTGCTCTGGGTCGTCTGCCGCCGCGGCCGCAGCGAACGACGTCTCGACAACCGGCTCGACCATGCCCTCATCACCTGTCTGCCCGGCGCCGCCCTGGCCCTGCTCGTCCTTGCCGCGGTGTACGCGGCCTGGTCGCGCCCCGACTGGGTCTCTGCGGGGGCCCTGCCCGGCGATGTCACCTTCAGTGTCGTCACGCTCGGCCAGGGGGCGCTCGTCGTCGCCCTCGCCGTCGTGTCGCTGGGGCTGTACCGCCGGACTCCCGAACCCCGCACCGTCATGTACGGAGTCGGCGGACCGGCCGTCGCCATGCTCGCGTGCGCTCTCGGCGGCGTCATGACCGGCGGGGTCGCTCAGCGCGTCGCCGACTGGCTCGACGGCTCCGGCACCCCGGGCATGGGCAGGAACTCCGCCATCGAGGGACCGCCGGTGCTGCTCAGCTGGCAGGCCTCGGTCATCCCCGTGCTCCTGGTGCTGCTGGCGGTACCCGGCCTTCTGCTGCTCGTACGCACCTGGCTCGCCGCCCGCGCCCTGGAACCCGAGGTCGACCGGGAGTACGGGCAGGAGCGGCCGGACGCCGCCCGGACCCGGCAGATCGCCCGGATCCGGGCCGCGGCGGCCCTCACCGATTCCGCGCCCTGGATCCTCGGCCCGGTCTCCGGCGCCACGCTGCTGCTCGGTGCGGCGGCGGTCGGCGGGGCCTGGGCGAGCGGTGAGGTGCCCGGGCTCGCGATGGAGGGAAGCGGCCCCTTCGTCGAGTCCGTGGCGGAAGCGGCCCAGTCGACCGGCTCCTGGATGGTCGGACTCGGCTTCGTACTCTTCGTCACCTGGGGACGGCGTGCCTACCGCGACGCCTCCGCCCGGCGCACCATCGGCATCCTCTGGGACGTCGGTACGTTCTGGCCGCGCGCCGCCCACCCCTTCGCACCGCCCTGCTACGCAGAGCGCGCCGTCCCCGATCTGGCGTCACGGATGTCCGGCTGGACCGGACAGACCCGCGGCAAGCTCGTCATCTCCGGCCACTCCCAGGGCAGCGTCCTCGCAGCGTCCGCGGTCTGGCAGCTGTCCGCCGAGACCAGGAGCCGGGTCGCCCTGCTCACCTACGGCTCGCCGATCGAGCGACTGTACGCGCGCTGGTTCCCGGCCTACTTCGGCCCCGCACCGCTGCACGGACTGCACCGGTCCGTGCACTGCTGGCGCAACCTCTGGCGGGCCACCGACCCGATCGGCGGCCGGATCCGGCTCGACGAGGGACCGGGGCCCGAGGTGGACCGGGGGCCGCTGAAGGACCCCCTGGTCTACGGGCGCACCCCCGAACATCCGCTGCCCGAACCCGTTCTGGGGCACTCGGACTACCAGGCCGACCCGGTCTTCGCCCAGGAGCGGGCCGCACTGCTGGACCGGCTGGCACCGGTCCTGCCGCGCCAGGCCGACGGGGAGGGGGCCGAGGACACCCCGCGGGCTCAGGGGAGTTCCGGCAGATCCTCCGGGTAGAGCAGCGTGAGGTCGTCCGTGCTCGGCTCGGCGAGCTGGGCGACCCGGCCCGCGTGCCGCTCCACCATCGACTCGAAGGTCTGCCGAGCCGTCCGCCCATTGCCGAAGGCCGGGCCCTTGGGAAGCTCCGTGAAGTACTTCAGCAGCGCTTCCCCGGCTCCGGAGGCCAGGCTGTACTCGTGCTCGTCGGCCTGCTGCTCGACGATCCGCAGCAGCTCGGCGGGCTCGTAATCGCTGAAGGTGATGGTCCGGGAAAAGCGGGACGCCACACCGGGGTTGACGGTGAGGAACCGCTCCATCTCATGGGTGTACCCGGCGACGATGACGACCACCGCGTCCCGGTGGTCCTCCATCAGCTTCACGAGTGTGTCTATCGCCTCCCGGCCGAAGTCCCGGCCGGAGTCCTCGGGTGACAGAGCGTAGGCCTCGTCGACGAACAACACCCCGCCGCGCGCCCGGTCGAAGGCCTCCTGGGTGCGGATGGCAGTGGAGCCGATGTGCTCACCGACCAGATCGACGCGGGACACCTCGATCAGATGGCCGCGCTCCAGCACCCCGAGCGAGGCGAGGATCTCGCCGTACAGCCGGGCCACGGTGGTCTTGCCGGTGCCGGGGGCGCCGGTGAAGACGAGATGGCGCCGGACCGACGCGGCCTTGAGCCCGGCCTCCTGACGCCGGCGGCCGACCTCGATCATGTCGGTGAGGGCGCGCACCTCCCGCTTCACGCTGTCCAGGCCCACCAGGGCGTCCAGCTCCCCGAGGACGGCGTCCGACGCGCGTACCGGCTCGGCGGCGGGCACCTCTGCCGGGGCGGGCTCCACGGCACGGGGCCCGGGGACCGCGCCGAGCAGCCCGGGGGCCGACTGGGTCGCCGTCAGCACGGTCGGGGCCGGGGGAGCGGGGGAGCGCAGCGCGCTCTCGTCGCTCGTGCAGTCCTCCGCGACGGGCCCCGCTCCTGTGCCGTCGCCGCCCTCGGCGAACTCGTATCCACCGCGGGCACACCGCTCGGTACGGCAGCGGGTCAGAGTCGTACGGCAGCCGTCCATCACATGGAAGCCATAGCCCTCGCTTCCGGTGACCCGGCAGCTGTGGAAGGTGCCGCGGCCCTCGGCGGAGACGTAGAAACCGGCCTCGGCGGGGGAGGTGACCGTGCAGCGCTCGATCGTCGGGTCGGCGCCCTTGGTGACGATCACTCCGGTCTGCGCGGCGTCGATGGTGCAGTTGTTCAGCGTGCCGCCGCTGCCGTGGTCGCGGAACCAAGCGCCGGTGGACGCCTCACGGATGCGGCAGTCGTCGAGCTGGGCGGTCGCCCCGTCGCTCACCGACACCGCGGTATTGCGGACCTGGGACAGATCGCTGTCGACCACATCGGCGCGCGATCCCCGGTCGAGCACGAAGATGGCGTCCGGCACGTCGTGGACCCGGCAGGAGTCCAGTATCACGGTCGCCCCGTCGCTCACCCAGACCGCCGGGTAGTCGCCCGTACTGTCATGTATTTCACACTGGTTGGCGTCGACCCGGGTGCCGGGGTCCCAGACCGACAGGCCATTGCGACCGAACCGGCGCACCGTGGAGCGGGTCAGGGTGAGGACCGAACGGGAACGCAGATCCACCGCGTTCTCCGGGATGTCGTGGATGTCGCAGTCGGCGAGTGTCAGTACGGCGTCGGTGTCGAGCGTGACCCCGTCCGCCGAAGTGCGGTGCACCGTGCAGTCGGTGAGGTGGGCGGCCGCCCGAGCGGTCACTTGTATCCCACTGCCCTTGATCTCGTACACCTCGCAGCCGACGGCCTCCAGGCCGCTGCCCTCGCCGGTGACGCTCAGCCCCGCGCCCGACGAATGGTGGATCCGGCAGCGCTCCAGCCGCGGATGCGCACCGTCACGTACCGAGACACCGGACTGTCCGGCCGAGACGACCTCGCACTGTTCGAACACCCCGCCCGCACCCTCGAGTACGGCGATGCCGACCCCGGCCGGGTTGTCGACCGTGCAGCGGCGTACGGTCGGCCGGGCCGCACCGCGCACCTCGATCCCGGCGGCCGAACGCGTGACGATCCGCAGATCCGCGAGCTCCGGTGCGCCGTCTTCGACGAGCAGCGCCGGGGCCGTCGAGTCCTGACCCTCCACATGCAGGTCCGAGACGACGGCGGAGGCACGGACGGTCAACGGCACGCCGTCGACCGGTGCGATCCGAACGGAACCGACCGAGCCTTCGGGGCCGCGCAGCGTCACCGCGCGGTGCAGGACCAGATTCTCCCGGTAGGTGCCCGGCGCGACGGTGAGGACATCACCGTCGGCCGCGGCCTCCAGGGCTGCGGTGAGGGAGGCGTATTCGCCTGTGCGGCGCCGCCACCGCGATGTGCCGGTGTGCGTCACCTGGACCGTGCCCTGTGCCATGGCGCTGTTGTGCCCCCACCTCGTGCGTGTGTGATGCCCGTGTCACCGGCCTTGCGGCAGCGACGAACCCCGGGCCCGCCCACCGAGGAAGAGGGCGGGCCGGTCCACCGTAGCGCGCGCGGCGGGCGGGAGTTGACCCGATCGGCTGCTGATCAGCTGCCGGTCCCGGTCCTGCCCCAGTCCGGACCGGCCTTCGCCCAGGCTCGGCCGATCCGGGTGTACCGCTCCCGCACCATGCGCCAGACGATCAGGCGCCGGCCGCCCTCGACCAGTCCGACGGCGAGCAGCATCGCCCCGAGCCCGGCCAGTGCCGCGTGCGTATGAGCCGTCGGAGCGTCCATGGGCCGCAGCGCGGGGCGGCCGTCGAGGTCTGTCCAGATCTTCACCTCGGCCCCGGGATCCGTCTTGCGGGAGGAGGTGGTCACCGTACCGCGGCGGTCCGTGCCGTCCGGGGCCTTCCAGCGGGCCACCACCGAGGTCTGCGTGGTGCGCTCCGAGGACACTTCGGGATCGGTGACGAGACGTGATGCTCCCGGGGCCCGGCGTACCACGACTGCGGTCGCGGTGCGCCGCTGGGCCTGCTGGGCCCGCACCGATTTCTGCAGGGCGTCGTCCGTGAGCGAACCGCACACCCAACCCACTGCCGGTGTCGCCAGCACCATGAGAAGCAGTGCGACAAGAGCCACCCACGCCTCGCGCCGGTCAGTGGCGCGGCACAGGGGATTGCGCCGCCAACGCCACACTCCCGTAACCGCTCGCACAGTCCTGCACCCCCTTCCGTATCCGTCTTAACCTGATACGGCACGCTTCGCTCGCCGGAGCAGCGAAGAGAGAGCAACCTCACCCTGGCCAACGCACGGACTGCCCCCGTGAGTTCCCATTCCCCACCGGTCCGGGCTGACGGCCCGTCCGGTGCGCGCGCGACCGAGGGGCAGTGCTGCCGGTGCGGGAACACCGAGGTCGCCGTCGAGTCCCCATGGCTCGACGGCGACCTCGTGCGACCGTGTGCGTTTCCCGGCTCAGTACCCCCGGCCCTGGTGCGGGCGGTTGTATGGGTCCTCGTAGGGCGAGGGTGCCGGGGCGGGGCGCGGTGACGCCGGACGCATCGCCTCGTAACCGGTGCCGGGCGCGGGCCGCTGCTGCTGTTGCGGCGGATAGGGCGCCTGGTACCCGCCGCGGGCCGCGGTCGGCTGCTGCGGGATGTATGGCGCCGGGGCGTGCTGCAGCTGTGCGGGCTGCATCGGCGCGTAGCCCTGCTGGACCGGCTGCTGGTAGCCGTACGACGGATTGGGCTGGGAAGGCGCCGCGGGAAGAGCCGGCAGCGCCGCCGGGAGAGCCGGCAGATGGCTGTTGCCGGTGTCATAGGCGGCAGGCACTCGGATCGGAGCGATCTGAGGGGTGCCCCGCTCCGCGACCAGGGAGTCGTAGATCGGAGTGTCGGGGAACGACGGTGCGGCGTAGTAGCCGCCGCCGTAGGTGGAGCGGGGGGAGGTCATGACACCTAAGTTAAGCCCACGATGAGCTGGTTGGGGAGTCCCAATCTTGGGGTCATCCGTTTTACGCTGCTTCTGTCCGCCTGACCTGCTAAAACATCGTTAAAGCTTCCGTTAATCAACAGCGGGGGCTTTTCCGTTGGAGGGCCTCACGGCTAACGAGAAGTGGCGGATGGGCTGCAAAGGGCGACACCCGCGTGGCACTCGCCAGGACGGAGGGCTTCGACCCCGAGCGCCTGGAACCTCACGACTATCAGGAGATCGCCGACGGCAACCGCGGCCTGCCGGTCGCCACCGCCGACGGCACCCTCGACCGGGGCTGGCTGCGGAAACTGCCCGATGGCCGTTTCACCGCCCGCCTGTGACCTGGGGCGGCGCCGCAGGGGGCGGGCGTAACCCCGATGCCTCCGGCGGCCGTTGGGATTGTGTGACGAAAATCAAAGAGCACGCCGAGGACACCGTCTCCCTTGTCCACCAGTGCCGTCTGCCGCTGTCGACGGGCATCGTCAACCACCTCGCCGACCTGCTACGACGCCATCTCAAGGCGATCGGGTCCAGGTGGAGGACCCCGCCTCCCGGCCGGATCGCGGTGATCGTGCTGGCCGTGCTGCGGCACGACCAGCGCCTGGCCGACATGGCCGGCGGCAACGGCATCTCCGCCACCACGATCCGGCGCTGGCGCGACGAGCTGATCGGCCTGCTCACCGCGAAGGCCCAGTGCCTGGACCGTGTCTTGAAGAAGGTAGCCAAGCGGGGCGGGGACTCCCACCCCTGCTTCATCGACCAGCGAGGAGGACCCATGCCCCCCGCACCCACCCCGAGCACACCCGCTCTCGGCGGCAGCCGCTGGAACACCTTCCCCGCTCCCGGCACCACCCTGACCGCCCGCGATTCTTCACCGCCACCGAGCCGCTGCTGCAGGGCATCATCGACGACAACGCCCTCACCAGTGCCGACGGCGAGGTGCTGGGGGACCAGATCCGCACGACACTCGCCCTCGGCACCCGGGAGACCTCCCTGCCGCTGGCCATCGGCCCGGACAGCGCCGCGGCAGCGCGCGAACTGGGCGCGCAGGCCGAGACGATCGGCCGGGAGCTCGCCTCCTGGGCCAACGCGGTTCTGGAGAGGCTGCTCATCAGCCGTGTTCCGCTGCTCGCCGGACCGCTGGCCGTCCGCAGCCACTGCTATGGCCATCTGCTCACCCCTCCCGCGGCCGATCTGCTCCGCGGCCGGCGCGGTGGACCGGTCACGATGCAGCTCTACAACGAGTGGCTGCGCCAGATAGTCCTGCTGCGCGACGCCCTGCTGCCCTTCACCAACTGGCAGGACGTTCCGCTCCTGATCACCCCGTCCGGGCTGCGGCACACCGAACCGGCCCGCGACGCGTTCCTCACCGAACTGCTGGTCCGTCAGATCCGGCATTCCAGCATCGTGGACTTCGCCCGCCACGTCGTCACCGGCACCTCCGGCCCAGCCGACTACGGCTTCGAGGCGGGCGGCGGCACCGCCCTGCCCGCCGTCCTCGACCAGCCGTCTCTGACCGCACCCCGGCACCTGCTGACCTGGCGCCCCGACTCGGCCGCCGAAGACACCGCCACGTATGTCGCCGAGGTGCAGGACTACTACGCCGCACCCCGCACCCTCGTCGAGGACCTGCCGCGTCCCTGCCGCTACCCGTAGCCTCCACCGAGTTCGAGCGCCGGAATGAGGACGGCCGAGGCGTCGCAGTCGGGGCAGGCCCGCACGTCGTCCCGCATCAAGGCGTTGAGGGCCTCCAGCGTGCTCAGTTCCTTTCCCCCTGCCGGCGACGCGGCGGCAGGCAGCGTCGTGCACGACCGTACGCCCGCGGCGTTCCGTAGTGCAGGCCACCAAGCTGGTTCCTGCACAGGCGAGTTGGCGGTCATTCGGTACAGCGTTCCAGTCGGTGCCGGCCTGGACGCTGCGGCGCGCCGGAAGCCGCGGGCCGCAGTTGTCCGTTGTCAATGAAGTCGGCCGGTCGTGAGGCGCTTAGCTGCGAACGGGCGGGCCGGCACCTGGACACGATGGAACTCAGGCCCGGCGCCTCGCACATGGAGGCGGCCCGGGTCCGCTCCGCCGCGTCCTCCTTCTTCGGCAACCCGGACTTCCCCCCTGGGGCCGCCGCGCTGGGCTGCGCCCTGGTGATGCGCGACGTCCAGGCCGGCTGGCACCCCTGCCCGGCACGGCCGCCTCCGTCCGAACCCGCGCGACGAGCCGTGCCCGGAGCGCCGGACGGACCCGAACCCCCGCTGGCCCTATAGTCGTTGGGCATCGGGGGTCCCGGGAGCGCAAGAGGGGTACGCATGGCGGAGGTTCGCACGGAACTGGTCCGCCCGTTGGTCGAGGCGCTGAGGGCGCACGCTGCACGCACGGGCGAGAGGACCGCTTTCCGGGACGGGCAACGGGAGGTGACCTGGGCACAGTTGGAACGCCGGACGGCCCGCGTCGCGGGGCATCTGGCACGGCTGGGCGTACGCCGCGGGGACCGGGTGCTGCTCTGCCTGCCCAGCCGGGTGGAAATGGCGGAGAGCTGTCTGGCGGCCCTGCGGGCCGGCGCCGTCGGAGTGCCACTGGACCCGGGTGCGGCCGACGACGAACTGGCCCACGTCCTCGGCGACAGCGGCGCGGTGGCGGCCGTGGCCGAGGCGCCGCTCCTCGAACGGCTGACGCGGGTGGCGGCCGGGCGGCCCCCGCTGCGGGCGAGCGTGGTCGTGGGCCCGGTGGCACCGCCGCCCGGGCCGCCCGCGGACGTGGTGCCGTACGAGGAACTCGCCGGGACCGACGCGCCAGGACCGCCGCGCGACGACCTCGGCCTGGACGAGCCGGCGTGGATCCTCTACACCTCCGGCACCACCGGCACGCGCAAGGGCGCGGTGACGAGCCAGCGGGCTGCGCTGTGGTCGACCGCCGCCGCCTACGCACCGCTCCTCGGCATGTCCGAGCGGGACCGGCTGCTGTGGCCGCTGCCGGTGCACCACGCCTACGCGCATTCGCTGTGTGTCGTCGCGGTGGTCGCCACCGGCGCGAGCGCCTTCCTCCTGGCCCGGGGCGTGGACGTCGTGGAGGCTCTGCGGCGACAGCCGCCCGACGAGCCCTTCACGATGCTGGCCGGGGTCCCGGCCACCTACCACCTGCTGGTGAACGCACTGCGTCGGACCCGGCCGGTCCCCGGCGGGTTGCGGGTGTGCGTCACCGCCGGAGCACCCTGCCCCGCGGAACTGCGCGCCTCGATGGAGGAATTGCTCGGCGCACCGCTGCTGGACGGCTACGGCGCCACCGAGACCAGCGGCAAGATCGCGCTCGCCCGGCCCGGCACGCCGGGCCCGGACCGCGTGCCGCAGCCGCTGCCCGGCGTCGACGTCAGGATCGCCCACCCGGTCTCCGCGGACACCGTCGCGGACGGCGACGAGGGCGAGATCTGGGTGCGAGGCCCCGGTCTGATGACCGGCTACCACAACCGCCCCGACAGCACGGCGCAGGTCCTGCGGGACGGCTGGTACCGCACCGGCGACCTCGGCCACCGCACACCGGACGGCGGGCTGCGGGTCACCGGCCGCGTGGGCGACCTGATCATCCGCGGCGGCCAGAATGTCAACCCGGTGGAAGTGGAGCAGGTGCTGCTGTCCTGCCCCGGAGTCGCGGACGCGGCGGTCGTCGGCCGCCCCCACGACGTGCTGGGAGAGGTTCCGGTGGCGTTCGTCGTCCCCGGCCCGCAGGGCACCGACCTCGCCGGACTGCGGGCCGCGTGCCGCAAGCGACTGTCCGCGTTCAAGGTGCCGGACGAGATCCGGCCGAGCACCTCCCTGCCCCGCACCTCCTCCGGCAAGATCCGACGGACCGTCCTCGCCGCCCGGCTGGCCGAGGCCCTCGCGCACGACGGCACGAACACCCGCGCCGGGCTGCGCGCCAGGTTGCTCGCACTGCCCGCCCCGGAGCGGCGCCGCACCGTGCTGCGCATCGTCCTCGACGCCACGGCCGAGGCGGACGAGGTGCGGGGGACCCACCCCGACCCCGAACAGACCTTCGCCGACCGGGGACTCGGCTCGCTCCAGGGCGTGCTGCTGCGCGACCGGCTCGGGACGGCCACCGGCCTCGATCTGCCCTCGACCCTGGTCTTCGACCGTCCGACACCGGACGCGGTGGCCGGCTTCCTGCACGACGCGCTGCTCGGCTCCCCGCCCCCGGCGGCCCGCCCGGCCGGTCCGGGCACCCGCGGTGACGCCCCGCCGCCCGACGAGCCGGTGGCCGTCATCGCGATGGCCTGCCGCTTCCCGGGACCCGTGGACGACATCCGCACGCCGGAGGAGCTGTGGCGGCTTCTCGCCGACGGAGCGGATGCCACCTCCGCGTTCCCCGCCGACCGGGGCTGGGACCTGGCCGCCCTCTACGACCCCGACCCCGACCGACCGGGCACCTCGGTCACCCGGCGCGGCGGGTTCCTGCGCCGGGCCGCCGACTTCGACGCGGCCTTCTTCGGCATGTCCCCCCGGGAGGCGCTGGCCACCGACCCCCAGCAGCGGCTGCTGCTGGAGACCGCCTGGGAGGTCGTGGAACGGGCGGGCCTCGCCCCCACCGCCCTGCGCGGCAGCGACACCGGAGTCTTCGTCGGAGTGATGCACGGCGACTACGGCGGCCGTCTGCTGCACCGAGGGGGCCACGCGTACGAGGCCCACCTCGCGCTCGGATCCGCCGGCAGCGTGGCCTCCGGGCGCATCGCCTACACCCTTGGCCTGGAGGGGCCCGCGGTAACCGTGGACACGGCCTGCTCCTCGTCGCTGGTGGCCATGGACTGGGCGGCGCGGGCGCTGCGCTCGGGACAGTGCTCCCTCGCCGTGGCCGGCGGCGCCACCGTCATGGCCAGCCCGGTGCCGTTCGTCGCGTTCAGCAGGCTGCGCGCACTCTCCCCGGACGGCCGCTGCAAGCCGTTCTCCGCCGCGGCCGACGGAACCGCCTGGGGCGAGGGCGTCGGACTGGTCCTGCTGGAACGGCTCTCCGACGCACGGCGCAACAACCATCCGGTGCTCGCCGTGCTCCGCGGATCCGCCGTCAACGCAGACGGCGCGTCCAACGGCCTGACCGCGCCCAGCGGACCCGCCCAGGAGCGGCTGATCGGCGACGCCCTGGCCGCCGCCGGGCTCACCCCGGCCGAGATCGACGCCGTGGAGGCGCACGGCACCGGCACCCCGCTCGGCGATCCCGTCGAGGCCCGTGCGCTCCTCGCCGCCTACGGGCACGACCGCCCGGCCGACCGGCCCCTGTGGCTCGGATCCCTCAAGTCCAACCTCGGACACACCCAGGCCGCGGCCGGTGTCGCCGGGGTCATCAAGACCGTGCTGGCGATGCGGCACGGCGTGCTGCCGCGCACGCTGCACCTCGACGAGCCGTCCCCCGGGGTCGACTGGTCCTCGGGCGCCGTACGGCCACTGACCCGGGAGCAGCCGTGGCGGCCCGCCCCCGGGCAGCCCCGCCGCGCCGCGGTGTCGGCCTTCGGCATCGGCGGCACCAACGCCCATGTGATCCTGGAGGAGGCCGTCGTGGAGCGGGACGCGGGAGAGCACGGCGGCACCCCGGCCGCTCCGCACCCGCCGCTCCTGCTGTCCGGCGCCGACGCGGGCGCTCTGCGGGCCCAGGCACGGCGTACGGCCGCGTTCCTCCGGGAGCGGCCCGAACAGCCCCTCGGGGACGTGGTGTTCTCCGCCGCCACCGCACGCGCCGCGCTCCGGTACCGGGCGGCGGTACCTGCGGACGGCCGCGCCGGCCTGCTGAGCGGACTGGACAGGCTCGCCGCCGGGACGACGGCGCCCGTACAGGTCCGCACGGGCCCACGGCTGGCCCTGCTCTTCACCGGCCAGGGCGCCGCACGGCCGGGCCTCGGCAGGGAACTGCACGCCGCCTACCCGGTCTTCGCCGATGCCTTCGACGCGCTGTGCGGCCGGTTCGACGCCGTCGGCGCGGGGGACCGGCCGCTGCGCGAGAGCCTGTGGCCCGAGCCGGGCAAGGCCGCCGACGCCCTCGACCGGACCGATGTCGTCCAGGCCGGCCTGTTCGCGTTCGAGGTCGCCCTGTTCAGGCTGCTCGCCTCCTGGGGAGTGCGGCCCGACGTCCTGGCCGGACACTCCGTCGGGGAGCTGGCCGCGGCGCACGCCGCCGGGATCCTCACCGAGGACGACGCCGTCGGTCTGGTCGCCGCCCGGGGCCGGCTGATGCAGAGCCTTCCGGCCGGCGGCGCCATGGTCGTCCTGGATGCCACCGAGGAGGAGGCGAGGGCGGAACTCGTGAGGACCCCGGCCGCGGCCGGGCCGGTGGCGGTCGCGGCGGTGAACGGCCCCCGGTCGGTCGTCGTCTCCGGGGATGAACGGGCGGTGGCGGCGGTGGCGGCACGCTTCGAGGCCCGCGGGCGCCGCACCGAACGCCTGCGGACCAGTCACGCCTTCCACTCTCCGCTGGTCGAACCGGCACTGGCGGAGTTCGCCCGGGCCGTGTCGCGCGCCGCCTTCCGCGAGCCCCGCATCCCGGTCGTCTCGGCCCTCACGGGGCGCCCGGCCACCGGGGACGACCTGCGCTCACCGGCCTACTGGGTCCGCCACGCCCGTGAGACGGTGCGCTTCGCCGACGCCGTCCGCCACCTCGCGGACGAAGCGGGGGTGACCGCCTTCGCCGAGGCCGGTCCCGGCGCCCACCTCACCTCGGCCGCGCTGAGCACCGTCGGGGAGCCCGGGGACCGTGTGTTCACCGCGACGACCAGGCCCGGCCACCCGGAGCCCGGCACGCTCCTGGCAGCACTCGCCCGGCTGCACGTGCACGGCCTCCGGGTCGACTGGGAGGCGGTCCGGCAGGGGCACCCGGGCCCGGCCGCCCGGCGGATCGGCCTGCCCACCTACCCCTTCCAGCGCGAGCGCCACTGGCTGGCCGAGCCCTCCGCCACCGCGGCAGGCCCCGCGGACACGACCGCGCACGCCACCGGCCACCCGGTGCTGTCCGCGACGACGAGCCTCGCGGACACGGACCGCCTCCTGAGCACCGGCCACCTGTCGGAGGCCGGGCAGCCCTGGCTGCGCGACCACGTCGTGCACGGCCGGGTGCTGGTGCCCGCCACCGTTCTCGCCGACCTGGCGCTCCACACCGGCGCGGCCTGCGGCCTGGCGGAACTGGAGGAGCTGACGCTGCTGCTCCCGCTGCACCTGCCCGGCTCCGGCGAGCGCGTCGAGGTGCAGGTCGTGCTCGGCGCGTTGGACCCGTCCGGCCGCAGGACCGTCGACCTGCACGCGCGCCCCGGGGACGGCGGCCCCCTCGGGGCGTGGACCCACCACGCCACCGGCCGCCTGGGACCGCCGACCGGCGGTCCCGGCCCGGCGCACGGCGACGAGGAGTCCTGGCCGCCCCCGGACGCGGTGCCCGTCGACCTGACCGGAGCCTACGAGCGCCTGGCAGAGGCGGGTCACGCGTACGGCCCGGCGTTCCGCTGCGTGCGGGCGATGTGGCGGCAGGGCGACGACCTGCTGGCCGACGTACGGCTTCCCGACGAGGCCGTGGCCGAGGCGCAGCGCTACGGCCTCCATCCCGCGCTGTTCGACGCCGCCCTGCACGCGTCGCTGCTGCTCTCCGCGGATCCGGGACAGCCCGGCGGGACCGGCCGGCTGCCGTTCGCCTGGCGGGGCGTCAGCCGCCACGCTGCGGGCGTCACCGCCCTGCGGGTCCGGCTCCGCCCCACCGGGGACCACACCGTCGCGGCGGACCTCACCGACCCGGCCGGGCGGCCGGTGCTGCGGGTGGCGGAACTGACCACCCGCGCCGTACCCGGCCCCGACGGCGCCGGCGGGATCCCGCGGCCCGAACCGCTGTACCGGCCGCACTGGACGCCCGCCGACCCGGCCCGCTCGGCCCCGCCCGCCTGGGAGGTGGGCACACCGGACGACCTCGGCCTGGCCGCGGCGCTGTCCGGCGCAGGGCGGCCCGCGTCGGCCGCGGACATGGCCCCGGGCGGCGGCGTGTCGGTGCCCGGGCCGCCGGGGCCCGGGGTGCCCTCCGCCGGGTCCGCCGCGGCGGCCGCCCCCGCCCTCGTCGTCTCCCTGGCCCCGTCCGGCCCGTCCGCGGGCCCGGTGGCCGGCACGCACGGCCTGGTCACGCGGGCCCTGGAGCTGCTGCGCGGTCGGCTGCCCGCCCTGGCCCCGGGAACGCGCCTGGTCCTGGTGACCCGGGGTGCCACCGGCGCGGACCCCGACCTGGCCGCCGCCGCGGTCTGGGGGCTGGCGCGCAGCGCCCAGTCCGAGTACCCCGGCCGCCTCACCCTCGTCGACGTCGACGGCCACCCGGAGTCGGTGCACCGGCTGCCGGCCGTCCTGGCGACGGGCGAACCCCAGCTCGCCGTGCACGCGGGCAGGGTGCACGTGCCCCGGCTGACCCGGCCGACGGCCGCCGAGCCCGCCCGGGCGGCCGGGTTCGAAGCGGACGGCACGGTGCTGGTCACCGGCGGGACGGGGGCGCTCGGCGCCCTGCTGGCCGGTCATCTGGCGGAGCGTCACGGGGTACGCCGGCTGCTGCTCACCAGCCGTAGCGGCCCGGACGCGCCCGGCGCGCGGCGGCTGCGGGAGCAGATCGAGCGGGCCGGCGGCCGGGTCGACGTGGTCGCCTGCGACGCCGCCGACCGCTCCGCGCTGGCCGGGGTGATCGCCGCGTGCTCTGCCGACCTGACCGCCGTGGTGCACGCGGCGGGGGTCCTCGACGACGGTGTGCTGGAGGGCCAGACACCCGGGCGTCTCGCGGCCGTCCTGCGGCCGAAGGCGGACGCGGCCTGGCACCTGCACGAGCTGACGGAGGATCTGCCCCTGTCGCGGTTCGTGCTCTTCTCCTCGGCGGCGGGCCTGCTCGGAAACCCCGGCCAGGCCGGCTACGCCGCCGCGAACGCCTTCCTCGACGCCCTCGCGCTACACCGGACGGCCCGGGGACTGCCCGCGCTCTCGCTGGTGTGGGGACCGTGGGCGGGAGGTGAGGGGATGGCCGCCCGCACCGGCCGGACAGGTGACGGCGTGGTCCGAGCCGTCACCGCGGCCGAGGGCCTGGCGCTGTTCGACGCCGCCCTGGCGGCGGGCGAGCCCGTCCTTGCGCCGCTGCCGCTGGACCCGGCGGCCTCCCGGGCCCGACGGCCCCTCCCGCCGCCCCTGTGGGACCTGTCCGGTCCGTCCGGCCCTCGGCCGGCCGCGGCCGGGGAACCCGGTGACGGCGGGGGACCCGCCTCCGGTACCGGCCGGGTGCCGGACGAGACGCCGGGTGCGTGGCGCGAACGGCTGGCACGGCTGCCCGTCGCCGACCGCGCCCCTGCTCTGCTCGCACTGGTCCGCGAGGCGGTCGCCGACGTGCTCGGGCACACCGGCGCGGCCGCCGTCACGGCCGACCGCGCCCTCAGCGAACTCGGCCTCGACTCCCTGGCCGCCGTTCAGCTGCGCAACCGGCTGAGCCTGCTCACCGGTCTGGAGCTGCCCCCCACCCTCACCTTCGACCTGCCCACCTGCGAGCAGCTGACGGAGCATCTGCTCGCCGGGCTGTCCGAGGCGCCGCCCCACCGGGAGGCGGCCGCCGCCGGGCCGGCGCGTCCCGCGACGGCCCGGTCCCCCCAGACCCTCGCCTCCCTCTACCGCCGCGTGTGCGCGACGGGTGACGTCGTCTCGGCGATGCACCTGCTCGTGACCGCCTCACTGGCCGTCCCCGGCTTCGGCCCCGAGGACACCGCCGCGCACGCCCTGGACCCGCTCCACCTGGCCAAGGGTGAGGCCGGCCGCCGCTGGTGTGCTTCCCCGGCTTCTCCCCGGCCCTCGGCAGGCCCTGGTACGCCACGCTCGCCCGCCACTTCGAGGAGGACCGGGACGTGCTGGAGATGCAGCACCCGGGGGTCACCTCGGGCGACGCGCCGCCGCGCGACTGGCGGACACTGGTGGACCTGCACACGGCCACCCTGCGCGAGCGGCTGGGCGGGCGCCGCCCCGTCCTGCTGGGGTGGTCGATGGGCGGGTGCCCGGCCCACGCGGTCGCCGCGCGGCTCGCGGCCACCGGCACTCCGCCCGCCGGCCTGGTCCTCCTCGACACTTACCACGTGACCCCCGAACGGGAGGCCGAGCCGTGGCTGCTCGCCATGCCCGCCCGCGCGGCCCTGGCCATGGGAGAGGAGTTCGACGCGGCGGTGGACGACATGGCCCTGGCCGCGTTCGGCGCCTACACCCGGATGCTCCGGGGGTGGCGCCCCGAACCCCCGGACGTGCCCGTCCTGCTGGTCCGCGCCGCCGACCGGCCGCCGGAGGCGGACACCCACGGCGGCACCCCCGCCGGGCGCGCGGGGCAGGTCTCCTGGCCCGGTCCGTGCGACACCTTGGAGGTCCCGGGCGATCACTGGACGATCGTGGAGGAACACGCCGTCACCACGGCCCGGGCGGTCCGCGCCTGGGTCGACGGGCTCGCAGGGCGCACCGGCTGAGCCACGGCCACCCGGCGCGGGCAGGCCGGACCCGCCCACCTGACCTGAGGACTTCGCGGACGTGTTCAGCTCGTTCCAGGACGCTTCGCCGTTCGTCCTCGTGGAGCTGGCCCAGGACCACTGACGCGATCTGCTCGATGTCGGCTGATGACGGTCCGGTCTGCTCAGGGATCAGCTCTGCTCGATCGGAGAACAGCAGTTCCTTCAGCGCGAGCTGCCGAACCTGTCCCGAACGGGGTCAGCTTCATGGCCGTGCCGCGTTCGGCGCGTTCGAGCAGGGGCTGTCCGAGGTCCCCTTCGAGCCGGTTGATCTGGATCACCAGCGTGGACCGGTGGATGCCGATGGCTGCATGTCGCCGCTGTGGATGGTGATCAGTCCCCGGAACGCAGGTCCAGCTGCTGCAGCAGCCCGGCGGTCATGCCCATCGTGCTCGACATCGCAGTCATAGAGCCCCCGGACCGGGTCCGGGGGACGCTTCGCAGAATGGGCTCGGTGTCACGCTGTCCCCGCTGTGGAGCAAGCGCACGAGCTCTTCTCCGTCGGCAGGCACCGACCGGTCCAGCAGATCCCAACGCGGCGGAGTTTCGCCGGTATCAGCTGCTCAGGGACGCGATGTTCTCCCGTACCGCCTCAGTCACGGCCGCCGCGTGGGAGTTGAGGTAGAAGTGCCCGCCGGAGAAGGTCCGCAGTTCGAACGGCGCGGTCGTGCGCTCGGCCCAGTCACGGGTCTCGTCGAGCGTCGCCATGGGGTCGTTGTCCCCGAGCAGCGCGAGAACCGGGCACGGCAGGGGCGGACCCGGCTGGTAGCGGTACGTCTCCACGGCCTCGTAGTCCGCACGGATCACCGGCAGGAATAGGGCCCGCAGCTCGGGGTCCTGGAACATCCGCACGTCGCTGCCGCCCAGCCGCTCCATCTCGGCCACGATCCCCTGGTCGTCCCGCTTGTGCACGTCTTCGTGCCGCACGCTGGTCGGCGAACGGCGGCCGGAAACGACGACGGAGAGCGGGGCGGCGCCGTCACCCGCGAGCCGCCGCGCCACCTCGAAGGCGACCAGTGCGCCCATGCTGTGGCCGAGCAGCGTCAACGGCCGGTCCGCCCAGGGGCGCAGCGCCGTCGTGGCGTGCCGCGCCAACTCGTCGACGGAGCGCAGCAGAGGCTCGGTCCTGCGGTTCTGCCGGCCCGGGTACTGGACTGCCAGCACGTCGATTCCTGGCGACAGCGCGGCCGAGACAGGGTGAAAATAACTTGCCGCGCCGCCCGCGTACGGAAAGCAGACGAGCCGGTTCCTGGCGTCCGGAGCCGGGTGGAAGCGCTCGATCCAATCGCTCTTTTCCTGCACGCTGCTCGTCAACTCACTTGCCCCTCATACGTGTGTCGTCTACCGGTGAAGGCTCTCACCGGGCACGTGTCCGGCCAACCCCTAACCACCCCCACCTAGGGGTGGGAAAAGGTGAGGCCCCACCGCCTGCAAGGCGGTGGGGCCAGACCGGAGAGTCTTACGGGGGATGGACTTCCGGCCCTTCACTTTGGTTTTCAGGGGCTTTTCTACGCGGCGGTCGCCGCTTCCACCGGTCGGATCCTGGTGGCCCGCCAGGTGGGCAGCAGGGTCGCCGTGAAGGTGATCACCACCGCGCCGGTCACGACCGCGAGGTAGATCCACACCGGTACGGACGGGACCACCCGGTCCAGCTTGGCGACGCTGTAGGGGAAGAGCGTGACCGCGGCGGCGACCGTGCCGAGCAGCACACCAACGACGGCGGTCAGCACGCTCTCCACGCTCATCATCGTCATGATCTGCCGCCGCGTGAAGCCGGTCAGCTGCTGGAGGCCGAACTCCCGGCGACGCCGGCCGGTGGCCGCGATCAGCGTGTTCACCACCGAGATCGCGGTGTATCCGACGATCATGCCGACCACCAGGTAGTTGATGGTGGCCAGTTGCTGCTGGCCCTCGGTGCGCCCGGCGACCAGCGCGGCGCTGTCGGTCACCTTGACCCCCGGCTGGTCCTTGACCAGCGCGGACAGCGCCGCGGTCACCTCGGTGGAGTCGCTTCCGGCGGCGTGGCGCACCAGGATCTGGCTCGCCGCCCCGTCGGTGGTGTGGGCGGCCAGCAGTTGGGCGGGCAGCAGCAGTGCTGCCGCGTCGCCCTCCGCCCGGTAGGTCGCAGCCACCTTCACCTTGACCGGAGTGCCGTCCCCGAGCCTCAGGGTGAGGGAGTCACCGACACCGCGCCCGAGGGAAGCGGCGTGCTCGACGGGCAGCGCGACGCTGTTCCCGCGCAGGCCGGCGAACGAACCGGCCGCGGCTTGCACCGAGAGGTTCTTGGCATCGCTGACGCCCTGGAGCGGCCAGCCGTCGCTGGTCTGCTCGGCGTCCTCGGGGCTCTGCACGAACCCGGTACTGGTCACGTAGTCGGAGGCGGCGCCGACTCCCTGTACCTGCCGCACCCGGTCCAGGGTGCCGGGGGCCAGGCCACCGGTCTCGGACGTCAGTACGTTGTCCGCCCGCAGGATCCCGGTGTGCGCGGAGCGGTTGGAGGCGTCCTCGATCTGCTGCATGTACAGCGTGCCGGTGGCGATGCCGGTCAGCAGGATGATCGGCGTGATGGTGGCGGCCATCCGGATCGTATGGGCCCGGGAGTTGAGCACCGCGAGCTGTCCCGGCAGTCCCGTGAGGGCACGCAGCGGGCCCTGGAGCAGCGCCACGATGGCCTTGGTGAAGCCGGGGGCGAGCAGCGCCAGGCCGATCGCCCACATGATGCAGGCCGGTCCCGCGGTACTGGCCGTCAAGTCGCCCTTCATCATGGTCATGGTCATCACGGCCATGCCGGCGCCGCCGACGAGGAAGAGCACGGACAGGACGACCCGGGTACGGGTCAGCCAGCGCCCCTCGATCGAGCTCTCCGCCAGCGCCTCGGTGGCCCGGGTCTTGGCGATCTTCCGGGCGGTGATGTACGCGGCACCGACGCCGGCCAGCAGCGAGGCGCCCACAGCCACCAGGGCCGGCACCACGCCGAGGCGGAACTCGACGGCCCCGGAGACCATTCCGGCGGAGACCAGCTTGTCGAAGATGAGCTCGCTGAGCAGCGCGCCGGGCAGGCAGCCCAGCACCGAGGCGACGGTCGCGACGACCAGCGTCTCGCCCAGGATCATGCGGCGCAGCTGCCGCGGGGTGGTGCCGATCGCCTTCATCAGGGCCATCTCGCGGTGCCGCTGCTGAATGGTCAGCCCCAGTGTGGAGGACGCCCCGAACATGGCGACCAGGATCGCCCAGCCGCCGAAGATCGCGGACAGCGTGACGAGGCTCTTCTGGCTGCTCGCGGCCTGCGGGAACTCGGCGAGCCCCCGGTTCTCGCCGGTCAGCGTGACGGCCGCCTTGCCGTTCAGGGCGTGCTCGATCCTGCTGCCGAGCTCGGCGATGTCGGTGCCCGCCTTGGGCAGCACACCGATCGCGTCCGCCGTGCCGGCCCGGCCGCTCAGCGCGCCGGCCTGCTCGTCGGTGAAGAACACCGCGGGCTGCGAAGCCGCACGGCCGCCTGCCTGCTTGACGATTCCGGCCAGCCGGAACTCCTGCGGCCGTCCGTCGGCCACGATCCGGACCCGGTCGCCGACGGAGGCGCCCGCCTGCCCGGCCAGCCCGGTGTCCAGCACCACATCACCGGCCGCACCGGGCCGGGCCCCCGAAGTGAGGGTGTAAGGGGCCAGTTGAGCCGAGTCCCAGCCGTGGCCGAGCGGGCGGTGCTCAGTGCCGGTAGCAGTATCGGACAGGTCGGTCACCGGGCGGCCGTCACGTACGACCGCCACCGGGAAGGACACGTCGGCGACGGCCTTGCCGACACCGGGCACCGCGGCGACGGCGTGTACCTGCGCCGCGTCGAGCCGCACCCGCTCGGACAGTTGGGCATCGTCGTACTTCTGGTCGCCCGCCACCACGAGGGGAGCCGCGGCCAGCCGCTGGGGCGGCACCGCGTCGCGGACGCCGCTCTCCATGAGACCGCCGCAGGCCATGATGAGGGCCGCGCCGAAGAACATGGCGATGAAGGTGGCCACGAATCCGCCCTTGCGGAACCGCAGCGTGCGCAGAGCCAGGGACAACATCAGTACGTGCCTCCGGCCGCGTTCGGCACCTGCTGGCCGTAGGCCACGGGCGCTTCGTCGGCCCAGGCGCCCAGGCGAGTCATCCGCTCGGCGACCGCCTCGGCCGTCGGGTTGTAGATGTCGCCCACGAACCGGCCGTCGGCGAGGAACACCACCCGGTCCGCGTACGAGGCGGCCACGGGGTCGTGGGTGACCATCACGATGGTCTGCCCCAGCGACCGTACGGACTCCTGCATCAGCCGCAGCACCTCACGGGCGGTGCGGGTGTCCAGCGCACCGGTCGGCTCGTCGGCGAAGACCACCGCGGGCCTGGTGACCAGCGCGCGGGCGATCGCCACGCGCTGCTGTTGGCCGCCGGACAGTTCGGCGGGACGGCTTCCGGTACGATCGCCGAGCCCCACACGCTCGATCACCTTGGTCACTTGGGCCCGGTCGGGGCGCCGGCCGGCGAGCTTCAGCGGAAGCGTGACGTTCTGCAGCACCGAAAGGGCGGGCAGCAGATTGAAGGCCTGGAAAATGAAGCCGATGCGCTCGCGCCGCATCTTGGTCAGCGTCGTCTCGTCGTAGCCACTGAGATCTTCGCCGTCCAGCAGGACGGTGCCGGAAGTCGGCCGGTCCAGCCCCGCCGCGCAGTGCAGGAAGGTGCTCTTGCCCGAACCCGACGGGCCCATCACGGCGGTGAAGCTGCCGCGCTGGAAACTCAGGCTGACGCCGTCGAGCGCGGTCACTGCATTGGCGCCCTCGCCATAGACCTTGCGAACGGCGTCGAGCCGTACTGTGTCGTCGACTGCGGTGGTGTCCATTCAAAGCTCCCAGTGCCTGTCGCGAGGGGGACGCGATCACGACAACCACGCTACGGACGGGAAGAGCGACGACCGATGGGTCTGTGTCCACAAGGGGGGTAGAGGAAAGTCCACCCCTGACCTGGGCCCTTCCCCACTACTTCCGCCAGGGTTCACGCGCGATCCTTGAAACGCCGTGACACTGGGCACGGTCGCGTGAGACTGCCCGGTCACTGCCCGCACGTGTTGCATCATGGGTCCGTGGGGACCACGATCGCCCGGAGCAGGACCTGAACGCTTCCGGGCCACAGGAGGTTGAAGCAGTTGAACAAGGTTTGGGCCGCACGGTTACCGGCATCGTCCCGCGGCCTGGCGCATCGGCTGCACTGGTGCGCACGGGGCCTGGCGGTCGCCGTGCTCTCCCAGATCGGCAGCCTCGTCCTGTTCACCGCCATGGTCGTCACTCTCGCCTCACTGGTCGTCGGAGTGGGCTTCCTCGTCCTCCCGGTCGTCGTGATCGCGGTACGCGGTCTGGCCAACTTCCACCGGCGGACGGCCGAAGAATGGTCCGGCGTGCCCATCGAAACGCCTTACCGCCCCACCGACTCGAACGATCCCTACGACACCGCCGGGTCGGTCACGCACTGCCGCCAGTTGCTGTCCGACCCCGCCACCTGGCGGGACTTCCTGTGGACGCTGCTCGACACACCCGTCGGGCTGGTCCTGGGACTGCTGCCCGCCTCGTTCGTCGCCTACGGCCTCAACGGCATGTTCGTCACCCCCCTCCTCTGGGAGAGCATGGGACCGCACTGGGGCTTCGGAGCGATCTGGTTCATCACCGACCAGACCGAGGCCAACCTCGCCATCCCGCAGGGCATGCTGTTCGTGGCCCTCGGCCTGCTGATCTCACCATCACTGGCACGGTTGCACATCCGCTTCAACCGACTGCTGCTGTCCCCCACCCGCAACGCCAGGCTCACCCTGCGGGTGGAGCGGCTGACCGAGACGCGCTCGGAGACTGTGGAGTCCCAGGCGGCCGAACTCCGCAGGATCGAGAGGGACCTGCACGACGGCGCGCAGGCCCGACTGGTGTCGCTCGGCATGAGCCTGGGACTCGCCGACACCCTGCTGGAGAGCAACCCCGCCATGGTGCGCAAACTCCTGGCCGACGCCGTGGAATCCAGCAGCCAGGCACTGACCGAACTGCGGGACCTGGTACGCGGCATCCACCCGCCCGTACTCGCCGAGCGCGGACTCGACGGCGCCGTAAGAGCGTTGGCGGTTAGCCTGGCCGTACCCGTCGAAGTACAGATCGACCTCCCCTCCCGGCCCCAGTTGCCGGTCGAGTCGGCCGTGTACTTCGTGATCGCCGAGGCACTCACCAACGTCGCCAAGCACAGCGGCGCGGGCCGCGCGAGCGTGCGCCTCTGGTACACCGACGGGAAACTCCGGGCCCAGGTCGGCGACGACGGACGCGGCGGAGCGGAAGCCGAGGGCGGTAGCGGCCTGCGCGGCCTGCAACGCCGGCTCGCGGCCTTCGACGGAGAACTCGGCATCAGCAGCCCGACCGGCGGACCGACCCTAGTGACGATGGAGCTTCCGTGCGCGTTGTGATCGCCGAGGACCTGGCCCTGCTGAGGGAGGGACTGGTACAACTGCTCACAGTCCACGACTTCGAAGTGGTAGAAGCGGTGGACAACGGCCCCGCCGTGCTGCGGGCCCTGCTCCAGCACCGGCCCGACGTGGCCATCGTCGACGTACGACTGCCACCGACCTTCACCGACGAAGGACTGCACGCCGCCGTGCAGGCCCGCACGCAAGTGCCGGGGCTGCCCATCCTGGTGCTCTCCCAGCACGTCGAGCAGATGTACGCGCGCGAGCTGCTGTCCGACCAGAACGGGGGCGTGGGCTATCTGCTCAAGGACCGTGTCTTCGACGTGCGCCGCTTCGTCGACATGGTCCGTCAGGTCGCCGCGGGCGGAACCGTCATGGATCCCAAAGTGGTCTCCGAGCTGCTGATCAAGCACGACACCGAGACCAGCCCGGTGCACGCCCTGACCGAGCGGGAACGCGAAGTGCTCGGGCTGATGGCCGAAGGACGGTCCAACGCGGCGGTCGCCGCCAAGATGTTCGTCTCCGAGAAAGCGGTCAGCAAACACACCAACAGCATCTTCACGAAGCTGGGCCTCACCGCGTCGGGAGACGACAACCGGCGTGTATTGGCAGTGCTCGCCTACCTCAACGCGTAGGCGCAGAACCAGGCAGCGAAGCAGGAGCGGAACACGCCATGAGCAACGCAGACACAGCGGCGATACAGCCGACAAGGAGGGCCGGGCGGAAGCAGTGGACAGGACTCGCCGTCCTCATCCTCCCCGTCCTGCTGGTCTCCCTCGACATGCAAGTGCTTTCCTACGCACTGCCGTTCATCAGCGCCGAGCTGGGCCCGAGCAGCGCGGAACTCCTCTGGATCGTCAACATCTACCCGTTCGTCCTCGCCGGGCTGCTCCTGGCGATGGGCTCGTTCGGCGACCGGATCGGCCGCAGACGGCTCCTGATGATCGGCGCGGTCGTCTTCGGACTGGCCTCGGTGGTGGCCTGCCTCGCGACAGGGCCGGCCATGCTCATCGTGACACGCGCCCTGATGGGGCTCGGCGGCGCCACCCTGATGCCGTCCACCCTGTCCCTCATCCGCAACATGTTCAGCGATGACGGACAGCGTCGCATCGCCATCGCCGTGTGGACCGGCGCGTTCGCCGCCGGCGCCATCCTCGGCCCGCTCCTGGGCGGCGTACTCCTCGAACACTTCTGGTGGGGATCGGTCTTCCTGGTCAACCTGCCCGTCATGGCGCTGCTGCTCATCCTCGCGCCGCCGCTGCTCCCGGAGTCCAAAGCCGAGAAGCCCGGCAGATTCGACCTGTTCAGCGCCGCGCTGTCACTGGCCGCGGTACTGCCCGCCGTCTACGGCATCCAGAAGATGGCCGAGGACGGAGTGAGCGCGGTACCCGTCGTCGTCTTCCTCGTGGGTCTCGGCATCGGCTGGTACTTCCTGAGGCGCCAGCGCGGACTGGCCGAACCCTTGCTGGATGTACGGCTGTTCCGCGACCGGGCGTTCAGCGCGTCCGTCGCGACCAGCGTGCTCGCGATCTTCTCCCTCGTCGGGTCCGGCCTCTTCACCTCCCAGTACCTGCAAATGGTGCTCGGGTTCGGGCCGTTGCAGGCGGGGCTCTGGGCGCTGCCCGCCGCGGGTGCCGCCCTGGTCAGCTCCGCGACGGCCCCGCTGCTGGTGCGGTTCGTACGACCCGGGGTGGTCGTGACCGGCGGCCTGGTGGTCGCCGCCGCCGGGTACGGCGTGCTCTCCCAGCTCCACGCGAGCTCCGGTGCCGGAGTGCTCGCCCTCGGCACGGTGATCATGGCGGCCGGCATCACGCTGGTCATGACGACCACGTCCGACCTGGTCATCGCCACGGCGCCGGCCGACCGCGCCGGATCGGTCTCCGGACTGTCCCAGACCGCCACGGAGTTCGGTGGCGCCTTCGGCGTCGCCATCCTGGGCAGCATCGGGACCGCCGTGTACCGGCACGACGTGGCCCGGGAGGCTCCGGCCGGTCTGCCGCGCGACGCGGTCGGTTCCGCGAAGGACACCCTGGGCGGCGCGGTGGAGACTGCGCAGCACCTGCCGTCCCGTGCCGGTGAGGAGCTGCTCGACGTCGCACGGGAGGCCTTCGCGCACGGGCTGCGCGTCGCCTCCTGGACCGCGGTCGGCCTGCTCCTCGCGATGGCTGTGACCTCACTGATCCTGCTGCGGAACACGCGGGCGGGGGCTCCCGAGACGGCGGCGGAGGTCCCCGGGGCGGCGGGGGTTCCCGAAGCGAGGGTGGGAGAGGACGGTGCACGTGAACGTGGTGCGTCTTCGAGGGTGCCCGGCCGCGGCTGAACAACAGTGAGGGCCGGCCCCCAGCCGACGACTGGGGGACGGCCCTCACCATGTGCCTGCCGCGTGGTCAGTCGGCCTCCAGCTCACTGTCGAGCATGTCGAACAGTTCATCGGCGGAGACCGACTCCAACGCCGCCCGGTCGTCGGCGAGCGTCTGCCGGCCCTCCGGCTCGGAGACCTCGCCCCACTGCGCCGTCAGCGCCCGCAGCCGCGCCGCGACCCTGGCGTGCTCGGCCTCGTCCGGTGCGGCGCCGCTCATGGCGGCTTCCAGGCCGGCGAGTTCCGCCTCCAGCGACGGACCCTGAGCGGCACCGTCGTCGACCAGTTCGGCTCGCAAATGCCGGGCCGCGGCCAGCGGAGTCGGGTGGTCGTAGATCAGCGTGGACGGCAGCCGGAGCCCACTGGCACTGCCGAGCCGGTTGCGCAGCTCCAGAGCCGTCAGCGAGTCGAAGCCCAGCTCCACGAACCCGCGCAGCGGATCAACTGCCTGGCCCCGTGCGTGACCGAGCACCTCGGCCGTGTGACTGCGCACCAGGTGCAGCAGCGTCCGCTCCTGCTCCTCGGCCGACAGCGACTCCAACTGGCCCGCCAGTAGGGCGCCTTGTGACTCGGCCGCCGCTCCACCGCCGTTGTCCACGGCCCGGCGGGACGGGGCCCGTACCAGTGCGCGCAGCATCGCCGGTACGCCGTCGGTGCCGCTGCCGGTACGGGCGCGGGCGATGTCCAGAGCCATCGGCAGCAGTACCGGCCGCCCGGACGTGCCCCGAGCGAGCGCGGCGTCGAACTGCGCCAGGCCCTCGTCCGCCGCGAGCGCCCGCATGCCGGAGCGCGCCATCCGGCGCAGATCGGCGTCGGCGAGCTGGTCGCCCATCCCCGTCTCCGCGTTCCACAGACCCCAGGCCAGCGAGAGCCCGGTGAGCCCCTGCGCCCGCCGGTGCTGGACCAGCGCGTCCAGGAAGGCGTTCGCGGCCGCGTAGTTGGCCTGCCCGGCCGCGCCGAGCGTGCCCGCCGCGGAGGAGAAGAGCACGAACGCCGCCAGCTCCGCGTCCGCCGTCAGCCGGTGAAGATTGAGCGCCGCGTCCACCTTTGGGCGCAGTACCGTCTCGAACCGCTCGGGTGTCAACGAGGCCAGCGTCGCGTCGTCCAGTACACCGGCGGCATGCACGACGCCGGTCAGCGGACGTTCGGCCGGAATGCGCGCGAGGGCCGCGGACAGTTCGTCCTCGTCCGCCGCGTCACAGGCCACGATGTCGACGCTCGCGCCGAGGTCGGCCAGTTGGGCGGCGAGCTTGTCGGCCCCCGCGACCGCCGGACCGCGGCGGCTGAGCAGCAACAGGTGGCGTACGCCGTGTGCCGTCACGAGATGACGGGCGAAGGCACTGCCCAGGCCGCCCGTGCCTCCGGTGACCAATACGGTTCCGTCGGCGTCGAGTTGGCTGCTCGCACGGTCGGTACGTTCCGCACTGGTGGCGACCCGTACGAGCCGGGGGACGAGCGCGGCAGCGCCACGCAGGGCGACCTCCGGCTCCCCGATCGACACGGCTGCCGACAGCGCCTTCCGTGACTCCGGCGTACCGTCCACATCCACCAGCGCCACCCGGCCCGGGTGCTCCTCGCGCACCGCGCGCACCAGGCCCCAGACCGCCGAGCCTGCCAGGTCGAGCACGTCCTCGGCCTCCTCGCCGGGACGGGACGCGGCGACGGCCTGCCGGGTGACGACGACGATCCGGGACGAGGCGAACCGTTCGTCCGTAAGCCACCGCTGGAGCAGAATCAGCGCCCGGCCGGTGGCGGTGCGCACCGCTGCGGACGACGCGGTGCCGGTATCGGGCTCGTCGTCGCAGTGGACCAGTACGTCGGCCGGTATTTCGGCCGGCAGGAGCGCCTCGGCACCGGCCAGCCACTCGGCCGCTCCGGGGTACGCGCCGGCCGGACGGATCGTGAGGACATCCGCACTCCCGACGGCCGGTGCGGGCAGCGGAGCCGGCAGCCAGTCCACGCCGTACAACGGCTGATGGCCACCGTGCGGGCCGCTGCTGGAGATGAGCAGCTGTTCCGTGCTGAGGGCGCGCAGCACAAGGGACTGTACGGAAGCGACCGGCTCGCCCTGCGGGTCGGCTGCGACGACGGACAGCGTGTTGGCGGCGGTACGGGTGATCCGCACCCGCAGCCGCGTCGCGCCGGACGCGTGGAGAGTGACGCCCTGCCAGGCGAAGGGGAGCAGCATGCCCGACTGCTCGGTTTCGTCGTCGTGGGCATCGGCGTGGGCGTTGCCCAGGTCGGCGGCGTGGAGTGCGGCGTCGAGGAGGGCGGGGTGCAGCCCGAACGCGCCCACATCGCCGTGGGCCTCTTCGGGGAGGGCGACTTCGGCGTAGACGGCGTTGTCGTGGTGCCAGGCGGCTTTGAGGCCCTGGAAGACGGGGCCGTAGTGGTAGCCCTGGGCGGCGAGGTCTTCGTAGGTGTCGTGCAACGTGATGGGCTGGGCGCCGGGAGGCGGCCAGTTGCTGAGATCGGAGCTGGAGTCAGCCTCGACCGAGGGGAGTTGGGGAGTGAGAGTGCCTTGGGCGTGCTGAGTCCAGGGCGCATCACTGGGTACGTCGCCCGAGTCCGGGCGTGAGTGGATGGTGAGGGTGCGGCGGGCGGACGCGTCAGGGGGCCCGACCGCGATCTGGAGCTGGAGAGCCTGCTCCGGGGCGAGAACGAACGGCGCCTGGAGGGTGAGCTCTTCGAGGTGGGGGGTGCCGGTGTGGTCACCGGCGTGGATGGCCAGCTCGACGAGAGCGGTGCCGGGCAGGAGCACGGTGCCCATGATGCTGTGGTCGGCCAGCCAGGGGTGGGTGCGGGTACTGATGCGCCCGGTGAGGATGGATTCGTCGGTGCCGGCGCGGTGGAGTACGGCGCCGAGCAGGGGGTGACGGGCGGAGGCCTGGCCGAGGGTGGTGACGTCGCCGGTGTCGGGGGTGGACTCCAGCCAGTAGTGCTGGTGTTGGAAGGGGTAGGTGGGGAGGTCGACGGGGCGGGCGGGGCGGCCGGTGTGCAGGGCGGGCCAGTTGACGGTGTGGCCGGTGGTCCAGAGGCGGGCCAGGGCGGTGAGGGTTTCGGCCTCCTCGGGGCGGTTGCGGCGCAGGAGCGGGATGAATGTGGCCGAGGTGTCGTCGGGGAGGGCGTCGGGGGCCATGGCGGTGAGGACCGCGTCGGGGCCGATTTCGAGGTAGGTGGTGATGCCTTCGGTGGCCAGGGCGCGTATGCCGTCGTTGAAGCGGACGGCTTCGCGGACGTGGGTCACCCAGTAGTCGGGTGAGGTGAGTTCCCCTGCCGTGGCGGTGCGTCCGGTGACGTTCGAGACGACCGGGATACGGGGCTCGCTGTGGGCGAGGCCCGACACCACCGTGCGGAACTCGTCCAGCATCGGGTCCATCAGCGGGGAGTGGAAGGCGTGTGAGACCTTCAGGTACGAGGTCTTGCCGCCCTGCGCCCGTACTGCCTCCACGACCTTCTCGACGGAGGCTGCCGTGCCGGAGACCACGATCGCGCGGGGTCCGTTGACGGCGGCGATGGCCGCGTCCTCGACTCCGTCGAGGACGGTGAGGATCTCGTCCTCGGTGGCCTGGACGGCCGCCATCACCCCGCCGTCGGGCAGCGCCTGCATCAGGCGGCCGCGCGCCGCGACCAGAGCAGACGCGTCGGCCAGCGAGAACACTCCGGCCGCGTGCGCGGCGCTGATCTCGCCGATGGAGTGCCCGGCCAGCAGATCGGGGCGTAACCCCAGCGACTCCACCAGCCGGAACAGCGCCGTCTCGATGGCGAACAGGGCGGGCTGGGCGTACTCCGTACGGTCCAGCAGCACCGCCAGGTCCGAACCCTCCTGAGCGAAGAGCACGTCCTTCAGGGGGTGATCCAGCAGGGGGTCGAGGTGTGCGCACACCTCGTCCAGGGCTGCCGCGAACACCGGAAAAGCCGCGGCGAGTTCGCGTCCCATACCGGGACGTTGGGCGCCTTGTCCGGTGAACAGGAACGCGGTCCTGCCGCTGGTGCGGGCGACTGCGCGGACGAGTTCGGTGGCGGGGGTGTCTTGGCTCAGGGCGCGCAGTCCGGTGCTGAGTTCTGCCGGGTCGGTGCCGGTGATGACGGCGCGGTGTTCCAGGTGTGCGCGGGTGACGGCCAGGGCGTAGCCGATGTCGGCCGGGGCGGGGGCGTCGGTGCGTTCCAGGAGGTTGAGCAGGCCGGCTGCCTGGGCGCGCAGCGCGTCCGGGCTGGCGCCGGACACCGGCCAGAGCACCGGCCCTACGACGCCGTCCCGCTGCGGGCTCTCCGCCTCGACGGAGGCCTCGACCGGTGCCCCGGGCGGTGCCTGTTCCAGGATCACGTGCGCATTCGTACCACTGATCCCGAACGACGACACCGCCGCTCGGCGGGGCTCTTCGCCAGTCCAGGCCACCGCCTCGGTGAGTAGTTCCACCTGTCCGGCCGTCCAGTCCACCTTCGATGACGGCTCGTCCACGTGCAGGGTCTTGGGCAGTATGCCGTTGCGCATCGCCATGACCATCTTGATGATTCCGGCCACGCCCGCGGCGGCTTGGGTGTGTCCCAGGTTCGACTTGATGGAGCCGAGCCGCAGGGGGCTTTCGGCGGGGCGGTTCTGGCCGTAGGTGGCGAGGAGTGCTTGTGCCTCGATGGGGTCGCCGAGGACGGTGCCGGTGCCGTGTGCTTCGACGGCGTGGATGTCGGTGGGGTTGAGGCGGGCGTTGCGGAGGGCTTGGTGGATGACGCGTTGTTGTGAGGGGCCGTTGGGTGCGGTGAGGCCGTTGCTTGCGCCGTCTTGGTTGACGGCGCTGCCTCGTACGACTGCCAGTACGCGGTGTCCGTTGCGCTGGGCGTCGGAGAGCCGCTCGACCAACAGCATGCCGACACCCTCGGAGAGGCTCGTGCCGTCCGCCGCTCCGGCGAACGCCTTCGTCCTGCCGTCCGGTGCCAGATTTCGCGCCCTGCTGAAGTCGATGAACGTCTCCGGCGTGGACATCACCGAGACCCCGCCGGCCAGGGCGAGCGAGCATTCGCCGTTGCGCAGCGCCTGCACCGCGAGGTGCAGTGCGACCAGCGACGACGAGCACGCGGTGTCGACGCTCATCGCGGGGCCTTCGAGGCCGAGGGTGTAGGAGATGCGGCCGGAGGCGACGCTGCCGAGGCTGCCGTTGCCGAGGTAGGTGTCGACGCCTTCGGGGAGTGGGGAGTTGCCGAGGCGGGAGGCGTAGTCGTGGTACATGATGCCGGCGAAGACGCCGGTGCGGCTGCCGCGCAGGGTGTGGGGGTCGAGTCCGGCGCGTTCGAGTGCTTCCCAGGATGCTTCCAGGAGCAGGCGTTGCTGGGGGTCGGTGGCCAGTGCTTCGCGGGGGGAGATCCCGAAGAACTCGGCATCGAAGTCCGCCGCGTCGTAGAGGAAACCGCCTTCGCGCGAGTGGCTGGTGTTCGCCCGCAGCCCGCTGGTGTCGCAGATCTCCTCGATGTTCCAGCCGCGGTCTTCGGGGAAGGGCGAAATGCCGTCGCGTCCTTCGGCGAGCAACTTCCAGAGGTCTTCGGGGGTGTTGACGCCGCCGGGGAAGCGGCAGCTCATGCCGACGATGGCGATGGGCTCGTCGGGGGCCGCACCCGGGGTGACGACCGGGCCGGTGTTCTGGGGCTCGTCGGTGCCGATCAGTTCGGTGCGGAGGTACTCCGCCAGGGCGACCGGTGTGGGGTGGTCGAAGACAAGGGTCACCGGCAGCCGGATTCCGGCCGCCGTGCCGAGACGGTTGCGCAGTGTCACAGCGGCGAGCGAGTCGAATCCCAGGTCCTTGAACGCGCGGTCCGGGGCGACGGCGTCGCCGCTCTCATGACCGAGAATGCCGGCGACCTGAGTACGTACCAGATCCAGCAGCAGGCGGTCTCGTTCGGGCACGGACATCCGGAGGAGCTGGTGGGCCAGCGTGTCGCCGCCGTCCGCAGCCGCGGACGCGACGGAGCGCCGGGTCACGGGGCGTACCAGAGAGCTCAGCAGCGGTGGCAGGTCGCCGGGGCGTTCGCGCAGCGCCTTGAGGTCCAGCCGGATCGGCAGCAGGACAGGCGTCCCGCTGGACACGGCGGTGTCGAAGAGAGCGAGGCCTTCGTCTCCGGACAGGCCGCGCACGCCGGACTTCGCCATCTGCTCGATGTCTGCCGCCGTCAGATGGGTGGTCATGTTGGTGTTCTGGGTCCAGAGTCCCCAGGCGAGGGAGTGTGCGGGTTGGTTTTGGGTGTGGCGGTGGGTGGCGAGGGCGTCGAGGAAGGCGTTGGCGGCGGCGTAGTTGGCTTGTCCTGCGCCGTCGAGGGTGGCGGCTGCGCTGGAGTAGAGGATGAAGTGGGTGAGGTTGAGGTGTTGGGTGGTGTGGTGGAGGTGCCAGGCGGCGTCTGCTTTGGGGGTGAGGGTGGTGTTGAGGTGGTGGGGGGTTTGGTTGGTGAGGGTGGCGTCGTTGAGGGTTCCTGCGGTGTGGATGATGCCTTTGAGGTGGGGGGTGTTGTTGATGAGTTGGGTGAGTTGGGTGGGGTTGCTGACGTCGCAGGTGGTGAGGGTGATGTGGGCGCCGAGTTGGGTGAGGTGTTGGGTGAGTTGGGTGGCGTTTGGTGCGTGGGGTCCTTGTCGGCTGGCGAGGGTGAGGTTTTTGATGTGGTGGTGGGTGATGAGGTGTGCGGCGATGAGGGTGGCGAGTCCGCCGGTGCCGCCGGTGATGAGGAGGGTGTCTTCGGGGCCCCAGTCCTCGAAACCGGTGAGGGCGGGGGTGGTTGAGGTGTCGGGGTGGGGTGTGGTGGCTCGTACGAGGCGGGGTACGTAGGTTTCGCCGTTGCGCAGGGCAAGTTCCGGCTCACCACCCGACACCACCGCGGCGGCGAGCTGCCGCGCGGACTTGGGCGCGCCGTCCGAATCGACCAGGACGAAGCAGTCCGGCGTTTCGGCCTGTGCGGCGCGCACCAGACCCCACACCGACGCACCGACGACGTCCACCGGCAGCCCCTCGGGGCCTGCGGCGCCCTGGGTGACCACGGCCAGCCGGGAAGAGACCGGCCGGTCCTCGGCCGACCACTGCTGCAGTGCGGCCAGCACGGTGCCGAGCACTTCGCGCAGTCGCTGCGGCACGTGCTCCGCGTCCGTGACGTCGACCGGCGGGCAGGGGAGAACCAGCACCTCCGGTGCCGGCCCGTCCGGCCCATCGGTGCGCGTTGCGTCGCCGGCCGGCAGCAGCGTGGCGTACACGGCAGAGTCTGCGGTTTCGTCCTCGGACAGGAGAGCCCAGGGCACCGCGCGTGCCGATGCCGCTTCGCCCGCCTTCGCCGCCGCCTGCCACTCCACCTGGAACAGGGAGTCGCGGTGCGGTGCCGGGGTGGCCGACAGCCCGCCGAGCGCGACCGGACGCAGTATCAGCGCATCGACGGATGCGACCGGCGCTCCCGTCGCGTCCGCCAGACGCAGACTCACCGCGTCGTCGCCGGCCGGGGAGACCCGTACCCGCAGTGCGGCCGCGCCCACGGCTCGCAGGCTCACGCCGCTCCAGCTGAAGGGCAGCCGGATCTGTCCGTCGGAGGTGTCGGAAGAAGTGCCGAACGGGCCGAGGCCCGCGGCGTGCAGGGCCGCGTCCAACAGCGCCGGGTGCAGTCCGAACCTGGCGGCCTCGGCGCGGGCGTCCTCGGGCAGGGCGATTTCCGCGAACACCTCGTCGCCGTGCTGCCAGGCGGCGCGCAGCCCCTGGAAGGCAGGACCGTAGCCGTAGCCCTGGTCGGCGAGCCGCTCGTACAGGTCCGAGACGTCCAGCGCGGTGGCGCCTTCGGGCGGCCAGACGGCTGACGTGTCGGCGGCCGCGCTCGCATCCCAAGCCGGCTCGGACACGAGGTAGCCGCTGGCGTGCCCCGTCCATGCCGTCTCGGCGCCGTCGGTGTTCTCCGCTCCGGGGGCGGTCAGCGGGCGCGAGTGCACGGCGACCGGTCGCCGTCCGGTCGCGTCCGGCACGCCCACGAACACCTGGAGCTGGACGCCGCCCTTCTCGGGCAGCAACAGCGGTGCGGTCAGGGTGAGTTCATCGACCCGGCCGCAGCCGACCTGGTCACCGGCGCGTACGGCGAGCTCCACCAGCGCGGTGCCGGGCAGCAGTACCGTGCCGCCGGCCGCGTGGTCCGCCAGCCACGGGTGGGAGTCGAGGCCGATCCGGCCGGTCAGGAGCGCACCGTCCGCGTCGGCCAGCCCCACCACCGCGCCCAGCAGCGGATGGTCGGCGGCGTCGAGCCCGGCCGAGGCCACATCCGCACCGCCCGCGTCCGGTCGTGGCCAGTACGGCCGGCGCTGGAACGGGTAGGTGGGCAGGTCGACCCACGCCGGGGCGTACGGCGTGAACGACGACTCCCAGCCCACGGCCACGCCCTGCACCCAAGCCTCGCCGAGCGAGAGCAGGAAACGGTCCATGCCGCCCTCGTGCCTGCGCAGCGAACCGATGGCAGCGGTGGGCCGCCCAGCCGCCTCGCCGGTCTCCTGGATGCCCATGGACAGCACCGGGTGCGGGCTGGCCTCGACGAAGACGCCGTGGCCGTCGGCGAGCAGGGCCCGGGTGGTCTCCTCGAAGCGCACCGTCTGCCGCAGATTGCGGTACCAGTACGAGGCGTCGAGCTCGCTGGTGTCGATCAGCGACGCGGTCACCGTCGAGTAGAACGGGATGCGCGAGGGGCGGGGCGTGATGTCCGCCAGTACTTCCAGCAACTCCTGCTCGATGGACTCCACATGGGCGGAGTGCGAGGCGTAGTCGACCGGGATCCTGCGCGCCCAGATGTCCTCGGCCTGGAGCTCGGCGAGGAGCTCGTCCAGTGCGTCGGAGTCACCGGAGACGGCGACCGAACCGGCGCCGTTGATCGCGGCGACGGACAGCCGGCCGTCCCAGCGGCGCAGCCGCGCGGCGACCTGCTCGGCGGGGCAGGACACCGACATCATGCCGCCGGGGCCGGTCAGCCGGCGGGCGATGGCCTGGCTGCGCAGCGTCACCACGCGGGCGGCGTCTTCGAGGGAGAGGGCGCCCGCTACGCAGGCCGCGGCGATCTCGCCCTGCGAATGGCCCACCACCGCGGCGGGCTTCACACCGTTGGCGCGCCACAGTTCGGCCAGCGAGACCATCACGGAGAACAGCACCGGCTGGACCACGTCGACGCGTTCGAGGGTGGGCGCGTCAGGTTCGCCCCGCAGTACGGCGAGCAGGTCCCAGTCGACGTAGGGGCTGAAGGCGTCCGCGCAGGCACGTATCCGCTCGGCGAACACCGGTGCCCGGTCCAGCAGTTCCAGTGCCATGCCGGCCCACTGCGAACCCTGACCGGGGAAGACGAACGCGACCTTGGCCCGGCCGGTGGCGGTGCCGCTCGCCAGGTTGTCCGGGGTGTCGCCGTCGGCGGTGCACCGCAGCCCCGCCAGCAGGCTGTCCCGGCCGTCGGCGACCAGCACGGCCCGGTGCTCCAGCGCGGCACGGGTGGTCGCCAGGGAGTACCCGAGGTCCGCGGGGCGCAGTCCGAGGTCGGCCGCGACCCGCTCGGCGAGCCGGTCGGCCTGGACGCGCAACGCCGCTGCGCTCTTCGCGGTGATGAGGTAGGGCAGCGCGGCCGAGGTGTCCGGCGCGGCCACCGCGGGCGCTTCGGCTTCGGGCGCCTGCTCAATGATGACGTGCGCGTTGGTGCCGCTGAGGCCGAAGGAGGAAACCCCCGCGCGGCGGGGGCGGTCGCGCTGCCACGGCACCGGCTCGGTGAGCAGCTTCACCGAGCCGTCCTCCCAGTCCACCTTGGTGGACGGGGCATCCACGTGCAGGGTCCTGGGCAGTACGCCGTGCCGCAGCGCCATCACCGACTTGATCACCCCGGCCACGCCCGCGGCGGCCTGGGTGTGCCCGATGTTCGACTTGACCGAGCCCAGCCACAGCGGGTTGTCGGCCGGACGCCCCTTGCCGTACGTCGCCATCAGGGCCTGTGCCTCGATGGGATCGCCGAGCACGGTGCCGGTGCCGTGCGCCTCCACGACGTCGACGTCCCCGGTGGACAAGCCGGCGTCGGCCAGGGCCTGGCGGATCACCCGCTGCTGCGAGGGGCCGTTCGGGGCGGTGAGGCCGTTGCTGGCACCGTCCTGGTTCAGCGCGGAGCCGCGTACCACCGCGAGGATGCGGCGGCCGTTGCGGCGCGCGTCGGACAGCTTCTCCAGTACGAGCATGCCGGCGCCCTCGCCCCAGCCCGTACCGGCGGCGGCGTCGGCGAAGGACCGGCAGCGGCCGTCGAGGGCCAGCCCGCGCTGCCGGCTGAACTCCACGAACGTACGGGCCGTGGACATCACGGTGACGCCGCCGGCCAGGGCCAGCGAGCAGGTGCCCTGGCGCAGCGCCTGCACGGCCAGGTGGAGCGCCACCAGCGAGGACGAGCATGCCGTGTCGATCGATACGGCGGGCCCCTCCAGACCGAGGGTGTAGGAGATCCGTCCTGACACGATGCTGCCGTCGGTGCCGGTGACCATGAATCCTTCGGCACCCTCGGGCACCGTGCCCACCCGCACCGGGTAGTCGGTGGCCATGACGCCTGCGTACACCCCGGTCTGGCTGCCCGTCAGGCCGTGTGGATCGATCCCGGCCCGCTCGAACGCCTCCCAGGCGACTTCGAGCAGCAGGCGTTGCTGGGGGTCCGTGGCGGTCGCCTCGTGCGGGCTCATCCCGAAGAACGCCGGGTCGAACTCCGGCGCCCGGTGCAGGAATCCGCCCTGCCCGGTGTAGCTGGTGTGCGGCCGTACGCCGTCCGGGTCGTACACCCCGTCGAGGTCCCAGCCCCGGTTGTCCGGGAACCCGGTGATCGCGTCGGTGCCCGAGTCGACGAGCGACCACAGGTCCTCCGGAGACTCCACCCCTCCCGGGAAGCGGCAGCTCATGCCCACGATCGCCACCGGCTCCGCAGCGGCGGCCGTGGCCTCGTCATAGCGCCGGCGCAGGCGCTCGTTCTCCAGCAGCGATTTGCGCAGCGCCTCTGCGATCTTCTGAACAGGTGTATCCACGGTCGTCACTCGCATTCCTCGGTCGCTCGTGTCACGTGAGTCGCTTCGCCCGGACGGTGCTCCGTCCCCTCGTCCGGACAGTGCCCCGTCCCCGTCGACCCCGGTGGAACCGGAGACGACGGGGACGGCAGGGACGGCGGAACCGGCGGGGCCGGAGCCCGCTCGGTCATTCAGGCTGTTCGGAGTCGCTGCGCTCGAACGCCTCGCGTACGAGGTCGTCGATGTCCATCGCCAGGATCGCGTCGCTCTGGTCGCCGTCGCTCTGGTCGCCTTCGGCCTCGGCATTCCGGTGCGCCGCTTTTGCACTCTGTGCCGGGAGCCCGGACGGGGCCAGCGCCAGCAGTGCGTTCAGCAGGCCGGCTTCCCTGATACGGGCCAGCGGCACCGAGCCGAGCACCCGGCGCAGCGTGTCCTCGTCCTCGTTGTCCTCGTTCCCGTCCGCTGCGGGCACCTGCTGCTGCGCCCGGATCTCCTCGATCTCCGGCAGCAGTTCCTCCAGCAGGTACCTCGCCAGGGTCTGGGGCGTCGGGTAGTCGAAGACCAGCGTGGCGGACAGGCGCTGACCGGTGGTCTTCTTCAGCCTGTTGCGTAGCTCCACCGCGGTGAGCGAGTCGAATCCGGACTCCTGGAACGACCGCGCCGGGTCGAGCGACGAGGCGTCGGCGTACCCGAGCACCGCGGCCACCTCGACGCAGATCATGTCCTCCAGCAGGAGGCGGCGCTCGTCGTCGGCGAGCGGTGCCAGCCGCTGCTCCAGCGAGGAGGGATCAACGGTGGTGGTGTGGGTGGTGGTGTGTGCGGTGGGGCGGGTGGGTGTTGTGGGGTGGAGGGTGTGGAGGAGGTGTTGGGTGGGGTGGTGGGGGTTGAGTTTGATGGGGAGGAGGGTGGGGTGGTTGGTGGTGAGGGCGGTGTCGAAGTGGGTGAGGTTTTGGGTGGTGGTGAGGGGGAGGAGGGGGCCGTTGTTCATGCGGTTGAGGTTGGTTTGGGTGAGGTGTGTGGCCATGCCGTGGTTGGTGTTCCAGAGTCCCCAGGCGAGGGAGTGTGCGGGTTGGTTTTGGGTGTGGCGGTGGGTGGCGAGGGCGTCGAGGAAGGCGTTGGCGGCGGCGTAGTTGGCTTGTCCTGCGCCGTCGAGGGTGGCGGCTGCGCTGGAGTAGAGGATGAAGTGGGTGAGGTTGAGGTGTTGGGTGGTGTGGTGGAGGTGCCAGGCGGCGTCTGCTTTGGGGGTGAGGGTGGTGTTGAGGTGGTGGGGGGTTTGGTTGGTGAGGGTGGCGTCGTTGAGGGTTCCTGCGGTGTGGATGATGCCTTTGAGGTGGGGGGTGTTGTTGATGAGTTGGGTGAGTTGGGTGGGGTTGCTGACGTCGCAGGTGGTGAGGGTGATGTGGGCGCCGAGTTGGGTGAGGTGTTGGGTGAGTTGGGTGGCGTTTGGTGCGTGGGGTCCTTGTCGGCTGGCGAGGGTGAGGTTTTTGATGTGGTGGTGGGTGATGAGGTGTGCGGCGATGAGGGTGGCGAGTCCGCCGGTGCCGCCGGTGATGAGGAGGGTGTCTTCGGGGCCCCAGTCCTCGAAACCGGTGAGGGCGGGTGAGCCGGCGGTCGTCACATCGGGTGCGACGCGTCCCAGCCGGGCCGCGGACACACCGTCCGACTGGACCGAAACCTGCGGCTCACCACTGGCGACCGCGGCCGGGAAGTGACGGGCCGAGGCCTCGTCGCCGTCCCAGCGGGCCAGTACGAAGCAGCCCGGATTCTCCTCCTGGGCCGACCTGACCAGACCCCCCACCGCCGCATTGATCAGGCTTCCCGGGCCGTCCGTGTCCTGAGTCACGACGACCAGCCGCGAGGACGACAGCCGCTCCTGCGCCAGCCACTGCTGCAGAGTGCCCAGCACATCGCCGAGGACCTCACGAAGCCGCTCCGGCATCGTCGTCCTGCCGTCCGGGTCCGTGGCGTCGAACTCGACGACCGGGCACGGCAGCAGCACCACCGGTGGCACCGCATCGCCGAGCGAAGCCAGGTCCGGGTACGAAGTCAGGCCTGCCCAGGCCCACTTGTCAGCCTCCGGACCGAGCACCGCCCAACCGGTGCCGGTACCCGCGCTCGCGCCTTCCGTCGGGATCGGGGTCCACTCCACGTGGTACAGCGGCAGCGAACCGCCGCGCGCCGTCGCAATCTGCTCGGCAGACACCGGCCGGGCGACCATCGAGCGGATGGTTGCCACCGGTGCTCCGGCCGCGTCGGCCAGGTCCAGCGACGTCGTGTCCGCACTGCCGTCGACCGCCGCGACCCGGATCCGCAGTGCGGTCGCCCCCGAGGCGTGCAGCGACACGTCGCTCCACGCGAACGGCAGGGCCGCGCCGCGTCCGAGCTGCCGGCTGTCGCCGCCCACCAGCTCGGTGGCGTGGAGTGCGGCGTCGAGGAGGGCCGGGTGGAGACCGAACGCACCCGCGTCGCCGTGCGCCTCTTCGGGCAGGGCAACTTCGGCGAAGACGTCACCGTCGCGGCGCCAGGCGGCGCGCAGGCCCCGGAACACCGGGCCGTACTCCAGCCCGTCGGCGGCCAGCGTCGAGTAGAGCTCACTCACATCGACGGGGGTGGCGCCCTCGGGCGGCCATACGCTCAGATCGGCCCCGGAGCGGGACGCGCTCGTGCCGACGGCGAGCAGACCGCTGGCGTGCCGGGTCCAGGCGTCGGCAGAGGCCGCGTCCTGGACTCGCGAGTACACGTTGACCGGCCGCCGTGCGGACTCGTCGGGCTCACCCACGGACACCCGGAGGTCGCAGGCGCCCTGCGGCGGAAGGACGAGCGGCACTTCGAGGGTGAGCTCTTCCAGCAGGCCGCAACCCACCTGGTCGCCCGCCCGCAGGGCGAGTTCGACGCAAGCGGTGCCGGGCAGGAGGGTGGTGCCCATGACGGCGTGGCCGGCGAGCCACGGGTGGGTTTGGAGACCGATGCGTCCCGTCAGGACCACCGCGCTCGACTCCGGCAGCGTGATGGCGGCGCCGAGCAGCGGGTGCTGCGCGGGAGCGAGGCCGGCGGCGGACACGTCGGCCTGCTCGGCCACCGCGTTGATCCAGTAGTGCTGGTGTTGGAAGGGGTAGGTGGGGAGGTCGACGGGGCGGGCGGGGCGGCCGGTGTGCAGGGCGGGCCAGTTGACGGTGTGGCCGGTGGTCCAGAGGCGGGCCAGGGCGGTGAGGGTTTCGGCCTCCTCGGGGCGGTTGCGGCGCAGGAGCGGGATGAATGTGGCCGAGGTGTCGTCGGGGAGGGCGTCGGGGGCCATGGCGGTGAGGACCGCGTCGGGGCCGATTTCGAGGTAGGTGGTGATGCCTTCGGTGGCCAGGGCGCGTATGCCGTCGTTGAAGCGGACGGCTTCGCGGACGTGGGTCACCCAGTAGTCGGGTGAGGTGAGTTCCCCTGCCGTGGCGGTGCGTCCGGTGACGTTCGAGACGACCGGGATACGGGGCTCGCTGTGGGCGAGGCCCGACACCACCGTGCGGAACTCGTCCAGCATCGGGTCCATCAGCGGGGAGTGGAAGGCGTGTGAGACCTTCAGGTACGAGGTCTTGCCGCCCTGCGCCCGTACTGCCTCCACGACCTTCTCGACGGAGGCTGCCGTGCCGGAGACCACGATCGCGCGGGGTCCGTTGACGGCGGCGATGGCCGCGTCCTCGACTCCGTCGAGGACGGTGAGGATCTCGTCCTCGGTGGCCTGGATGGCCGCCATCACCCCGCCGTCGGGCAGCGCCTGCATCAGGCGGCCGCGCGCCGCGACCAGAGCAGACGCGTCGGCCAGCGAGAACACTCCGGCCGCGTGCGCCGCGCTGATCTCGCCGATGGAGTGCCCGGCCAGCAGATCGGGGCGTACCCCCAGCGACTCCACCAGCCGGAACAGCGCCGTCCCGATGGCGAACAGGGCGGGCTGGGCGTACTCCGTACGGTCCAGCAGCACCGCCAGGTCCGAACCCTCCTGAGCGAAGAGCACGTCCCTCAAAGGCCGTTCCAGCAGCGGGTCGAGGTGTGCGCACACCTCGTCCAGGGCTGCCGCGAACACCGGGAAGACCTCGGCCAGTTCACGTCCCATCCCGGTTCGCTGCGCGCCCTGTCCGGTGAACAGGAACGCCAGCCGCCCCTCAACCTGCGTGCCCAGTACGGTCCCTGCAGCTTCCTCGCCGACCGCGAGTGTCCGCAGTCCGGCGAGCAGCTCATCGCGTCCGGCACCGGTGATGACCGCGCGGCGTTCCAGCTGCGCGCGGGTCGTGGCCAGTGCGAGCCCGACATCCACTGGCTCGGGGGCGTCCGTCCCCTCCAGCAGGTCCAGCAGACCGGCTGCCTGTGCCCGCAGTGCGCCATCGGTCCGGGCACTGAACACCAGCGGCAGCACCGGCACCTCGGCATCCCGAGGTTCCGCCGCCGTCTCCTCCTGCGGTGCCTCTTCGATGATCACGTGGGTGTTGGTGCCGCTGATCCCGAACGACGAGACGCCCGCCCTTCGCGGCCCCTCGCTCTCCCAGGCCACCGCCTCGGTGAGTAGTTCCACCTGTCCGGCCGTCCAGTCCACCTTCGATGACGGCTTGTCCACGTGCAGGGTCTTGGGCAGTATGCCGTTGCGCATCGCCATGACCATCTTGATGATTCCGGCCACGCCCGCGGCGGCTTGGGTGTGTCCCAGGTTCGACTTGATGGAGCCGAGCCGCAGGGGGCTTTCGGCGGGGCGGTTCTGGCCGTAGGTGGCGAGGAGTGCTTGTGCCTCGATGGGGTCGCCGAGGACGGTGCCGGTGCCGTGTGCTTCGACGGCGTGGATGTCGGTGGGGTTGAGGCGGGCGTTGCGGAGGGCTTGGTGGATGACGCGTTGTTGTGAGGGGCCGTTGGGTGCGGTGAGGCCGTTGCTTGCGCCGTCTTGGTTGACGGCGCTGCCTCGTACGACTGCCAGTACGCGGTGTCCGTTGCGCTGGGCGTCGGAGAGCCGCTCGACCAGCAGCATGCCGACACCCTCGCCCCAGCCGGTGCCGTCGGCCGAATCGGAGAAAGAACGGATGCGGCCGTCGCGCGCCAGACCGCGCTGCCTGCTGAAGTCGATGAAGGTGTCAGGCGTGGACATCACGGTCGCGCCGCCGGCCAGGGCGAGCGAGCATTCGCCGTTGCGCAGCGCCTGCACCGCGAGGTGCAGTGCGACCAGCGACGACGAGCACGCGGTGTCCACCGTCACCGCGGGGCCTTCGAGGCCGAGGGTGTAGGAGATGCGGCCGGAGGCGACGCTGCCGAGGCTGCCGTTGCCGAGGTAGGTGTCGACGCCTTCGGGGAGTGGGGAGTTGCCGAGGCGGGAGGCGTAGTCGTGGTACATGATGCCGGCGAAGACGCCGGTGCGGCTGCCGCGCAGGGTGTGGGGGTCGAGTCCGGCGCGTTCGAGTGCTTCCCAGGATGCTTCCAGGAGCAGGCGTTGCTGGGGGTCGGTGGCCAGTGCTTCGCGGGGGGAGATCCCGAAGAACTCGGCATCGAAGTCCGCCGCGTCGTGCAGGAAACCGCCCTCACGCGAGTAGGTCTTGCCGGACTTGCCGGGCTCCGGGTCATAGATGTCGTCGACGTTCCAGCCGCGGTCTTCGGGGAAGGGCGAAATGCCGTCGCGTCCTTCGGCGAGCAACTCCCACAGGTCTTCGGGGGTGTTGACGCCGCCGGGGAAGCGGCAGCTCATGCCGACGATGGCGATGGGCTCGTCGGGGGCCGCACCGGACGGGATGACCGGGGTCGCGGTCGAGGCCGGGGCCGCGCCGAAGAGCTTGTCGCCCAGGTACTCGGCGAGTGCCTGCGGTGTCGGGTAGTCGAAGACGAGAGTCGCGGGCAGCCGCAGGGCGGTCGCCTTGTTCAGCCTGTTGCGCAGTTCCACGGCGGAGAGGGAGTCGAAACCGACCTCGGTGAACGCGCGCCGGGCGTCGACCGCGCTCGCGCTGTCGTGGTGCAGCACCCCGGCGACGTGCGTGCGTACGAGGTCCAGCAGGGCGCGCTCGCGCTCCGTCGCGTCCAGGCGGTGCAGCCGGGTGGCGACTTCGGAGCCGGTGGTGGTGTGGGTGGTGGTGTGTGCGGTGGGGCGGGTGGGTGTTGTGGGGTGGAGGGTGTGGAGGAGGTGTTGGGTGGGGTGGTGGGGGTTGAGTTTGATGGGGAGGAGGGTGGGGTGGTTGGTGGTGGTGAGGGCGGTGTCGAAGTGGGTGAGGTTTTGGGTGGTGGTGAGGGGGAGGAGGGGGCCGTTGTTCATGCGGTTGAGGTTGGTTTGGGTGAGGTGTGTGGCCATGCCGTGGTTGGTGTTCCAGAGTCCCCAGGCGAGGGAGTGTGCGGGTTGGTTTTGGGTGTGGCGGTGGGTGGCGAGGGCGTCGAGGAAGGCGTTGGCGGCGGCGTAGTTGGCTTGTCCTGCGCCGTCGAGGGTGGCGGCTGCGCTGGAGTAGAGGATGAAGTGGGTGAGGTTGAGGTGTTGGGTGGTGTGGTGGAGGTGCCAGGCGGCGTCTGCTTTGGGGGTGAGGGTGGTGTTGAGGTGGTGGGGGGTTTGGTTGGTGAGGGTGGCGTCGTTGAGGGTTCCTGCGGTGTGGATGATGCCTTTGAGGTGGGGGGTGTTGTTGATGAGTTGGGTGAGTTGGGTGGGGTTGCTGACGTCGCAGGTGGTGAGGGTGATGTGGGCGCCGAGTTGGGTGAGGTGTTGGGTGAGTTGGGTGGCGTTTGGTGCGTGGGGTCCTTGTCGGCTGGCGAGGGTGAGGTTTTTGATGTGGTGGTGGGTGATGAGGTGTGCGGCGATGAGGGTGGCGAGTCCGCCGGTGCCGCCGGTGATGAGGAGGGTGTCTTCGGGGCCCCAGTCCTCGAAACCGGTGAGGGCGGGGGTGGTTGAGGTGTCGGGGTGGGGTGTGGTGGCTCGTACGAGGCGGGGTGCGTAGGTTTCGCCGTTGCGCAGGGCCAGTTCCGGCTCACCTCCCGACAGAACTGCGGCGAGCCGGGGGAGCGGAGGCTGTGTGCCGTCCCAGTCCAACAGGGTGAAACGGTCCGGGTGTTCGGCCTGCGCGGAACGCACCAGACCCCACACGGCCGCACCCGCGAGGTCCACCGGTTCATCGAGCCCGTCACGGGGGCCGACCGCGCCCCGGGTCACCACCACCAACTGGGAGGATGAGAACCGCTCGTCGGCCAGCCACCCCTGAAGTGCTGTCAGCACACCGCCGGTGGCTTCGCGCAGCCGCTCCGGCATGTCGGCGGCGTCCGGCCCTTCCGGGCAGGTCAGTACGACGACATCGGGCACCGCGCCGGCCCCCGCGGCGAGGGCTGCCAGGTCGGTGTGGTTCGTGGCGCCGGTCCACTCCCACTGTGTCGCCCGCTCGCCGAGCGTCGCCCAGCTCGTAACGCCAGGGTCCGTCTGGTCCGCGGCGACAGGCAGCGTGTTCCATTCCACGACGTAGAGCGGCGTGTCGGCGCCGTCGCGGGCCGCCGCGATCTGATCGGCCGACACGGGACGCATGGCCAACTGCTCTACCACAGCGACCGGTTGGCCCGTCGGGTCGGCGAGGTGGAGACGTACGCCGTCGTTGCCCGCCGGGGTGATGCGCACGCGCAGGGAGGTCGCGCCTGTCGCGTAGACGCAGACGCCGCTCCACGCGAAAGGCAGGGCCGTCTGCCGAGCGCCCTCAGGATCTTCGCTCTTGCCGAGGTCCGTGGCGTGGAGTGCGGCGTCGAGTAGGGCCGGGTGGAGTCCGAACGCACCGGCGTCGCTGTGTGCCTCTTCGGGGAGAGCCACTTCGGCGAAGATTTCGCTGCCCTGCTGCCAAGCGGCCTTGAGCCCCTGGAAGTAGGGGCCGTAGTGGTAGCCCTGGGCGGCGAGCTGTTCGTACGTGTCGTGGAGGGGGATGGGCCTGGCGCCCGGCGGCGGCCAGCTGGCCAGGGCGAATCCGGCGCCGGGCGCGGGGAGTTCAGAACTGAGGCTGCCCGTGGCGTGGAGGGTCCAGGGTGTCGCGTCCGCGGCGCCGTGGGGGCGGGAGTGGATAGTGAGGGTGTGGTCGGGGGCGTTGGTCTGGATGCGCAGATCGGTGTGCTGGTCGGGGTGGAGTGCGAGGGGCGCGTGGAGGGTGAGTTCTTCGAGGTGGGGAGTGTGGGTGTGGTGGCCGGCGTGGAGGGCGAGCTCGACGAAGGCGGTGCCGGGCAGGAGGGTGGTGCCCATGACGGCGTGGTCGGCCAGCCAGGCGTGACTCTGCGTGCTGATGCGTCCGGTGAGGACGGTGGTGTCGGTGCCAGGGGCGGTGATGAGGGCGCCGAGCAGCGGGTGGTCCGCGGGGGACTGGCCCAGGGTGGTGACGTCGCCGGTGTCAGGGACGGCGTCCAGCCAATAGCGCCGGCGTTGGAAGGGGTAGGTGGGGAGGTTGACGGGGCGGGTCGGGTTGCCGGTGTGGAGGGCGCTCCAGTGGACGGGGTGACCGCCGGTCCACAGCCGGGCCAGGGCGGTGAGGGTTTCTGGCTGCTCGGGGCGGTTGCGGCGCAGCAGCGGGACGAACACCGCCGTGGAGTCGTCGGGCAGGGCGCCAGGGGCCATGGCGGTGAGGACGGCGTCCGGGCCGACCTCGAGGAACGTCGTCACACCCTCGCCGGCCAGGGCCCGCATCCCGTCCGCGAACCGGACCGCTTCGCGAACATGCGACACCCAGTACTCGGGGGACGTGAGCTCTCCCGACTTGGCGGTGCGTCCGGTCACGTTGGAGACGACCGGGATACGGGGCTCGGTGTAGTCCAGCACCCGGGCGATCTGCCGGAACTCGTCGAGCATCGGGTCCATCAGGGGTGAGTGGAAGGCGTGCGAGACCTTCAGCCGGGATGTCTTGCCGCCCTGCGCCCGTACCGCCTCCACCACCCTCTCCACGGAGGCCGTAGCCCCGGAAACCACCACCGCGCGCGGCCCGTTGACCGCCGCGACCGTGGCGTCCCCGACCCCGTCGAGCAGCGCGCGGACCTCCTCCTCGGTGGCCTGCACGGCCGCCATCACCCCGCCCTCGGGCAGCGCCTGCATCAGCCGGCCACGCGCCGCGACCAGCGCACACGCGTCCGCCAACGAGAACACTCCGGCCGCGTGCGCCGCACCGATCTCACCGATCGAATGCCCGGCCAGCACATCGGGCCGCACACCCCACGACTCCACCAGCCGGAACAGCGCCGTCTCCACCGCGAACAGCGCCGGCTGCGCGTACTCCGTACGATCCAGCAGCGCAGCCTCCGCCGACCCCACCTCAGCGAACAGCACATCCCTCAAAGGCCGTTCGAGCTGAAGGTCGAGATGACCGCACGCCTCGTCCAGCGCATTCGCGAACACCGGGAAGAAGGCGGCCAGTTCACGGCCCATACCGACCCGCTGCGCACCCTGCCCCGTGAACAGGAACGCCAGTCGACCGTCAACCACGTTTCCCCGCACGACCTCTGACGTGCCCTCACTGCCTTCGGCCAGTGCTCGTAGCCCTGCGATCAGCTCGTCGCGCCCGGCGCCCGTCACCACCGCACGGTGGTCCAGTTCCGCCCGCGTCGTCGCCAGCGCGACACCCACATCCACCGGATCCGGAGCATCCACACGCTCCATCAGGCCCAACAGCCCCGCCGCCTGCGCGCTGAGCGCGTCGCTCGTACGGGCGCTGAGAACCAGCGGCAGCGCTGCCGGGTCCGTGGAGTCCTGACGCTCCGGGGTCTGCGCCGCCTGCTCCTGCGGTGCCTCTTCGATGATCACGTGCGCGTTCGTACCGCTGATGCCGAACGCGGAGATGCCCGCCCGGCGCGGCCGTCCGTCCGGGGCGTCCCACGGCATGGCCTCGGTGAGCAGTTCCACCTCACCTGCCGACCAGTCGACGTGATGGCTCGGAGCATCCACGTGCAGCGTCTTGGGCAGCATGCCGTACTGCATGGCCAGCACCATTTTGATCACGCTGGCCGCGCCGCCGGCGGCCTGCGTGTGCCCGAGGTTGGACTTGGCCGAGCCGAGTCGCAACGGCCGGTCGGCGGACCGTTCCTGACCGTACGTCGCCAGGATCGCCTGGGCCTCGATCGGGTCGCCGAGCTTCGTTCCCGTACCGTGCGCGTCGACCGCGTCCACATCGGCCGGGCCCAGTCCCGCGTTGGCCAGGGCCTGCAGGATCAGCCGCTGCTGCGACGGGCCGTTCGGCGCGGTGAGGCCGTTGCTGGCGCCGTCCTGGTTGACCGCGCTGCCGCGCAGTACTGCCATCACCCGGTGACCGTTGCGCCGTGCGTCCGACAGGCGCTCCACCACGAACACGCCGGCGCCCTCGGCGAATCCGGTGCCGTCCGCGGCTTCGGCGAAGGCCTTGCAGCGGCCGTCGGCCGCAAGACCGCGCTGCCGGCTGAACGCGGTGAACATGCCGGGGCTGCCCATGACGGCGACGCCGCCGACCAGGGCGAGTGAGCACTCGCCGTTGCGCAGCGACTGGGCCGCCAGGTGCATGGAGACCAGCGAGCCTGAGCATGCCGTGTCCACCGTCACGGCCGGGCCTTCCAGACCCAGGGTGTACGAGACGCGGCCGGACGCGACGCTGGGCGCGTTGCCGGTCATCAGGTAGCCGTCGAGGCCCAGCGGGGCCTGGTGCACCCGGGTGCCGTACTCATGCACCTCGGCGCCGAAGAAGACACCGGTCCGGCTGCCCCGGAGTGAGGCCGGGTTGATCCCGGCGCGCTCCAGTGCTTCCCAGGAGGTTTCCAGGATCAGGCGTTGCTGCGGGTCCATCGCCAGCGCCTCGCGGGGGCTGATCTTGAAGAAGTCAGCGTCGAAATCGGCCGCGTTCGCCAGAAAGCCGCCCTTGTCGACGTACGACTTGCCGGGCTGGTCCGGGTCCGGGTCGAACATGCCGGGAACGTCCCAGCCGCGGTCGGTGGGGAAGTCCGAGAGTACCTCACGGCCCTCGGCCATCAACGCCCAGAATTCCTCGGGAGAGTTGACACCGCCGGGGTAGTGGCAGCCGATGCCGATGATCGCGATGGGGTCGTCGTCGTCCCCCGATGTCTGCCGGACGGCCGCGTCGACGGGCTCGGGGGTCAGGCCGAGGGCCTTGGTGCGTACGAAGCGGCTCAGTTCGACCGGGGTGGGGTGGTCGTAGACCGCTGTGATGGGCAGTTCCAGACCGGTGGCCGCGGACAGCCGGGTGTGCAGGTCCACTGCCGCCAGCGAGTCGAAACCCAGCTCCAGGAACGGGCGTGCGGTGTCCACCGCGTCCTTCGTTTCCGGACGGGCCCGGCGCAGCGCGGCGACGGTCTGCTCGTGCACGATCTCCAGTACGGCGCGTTCCTGCTCGGCCGCGGTCAGCCCCGTGAGCCGCCGCACCAGAGCGGACTGTGGCGCCTCCGGCCTGCTCCTCGGCTTGCCACCGGACTCGGAAAGAACGTTCTCAGACTCGGTCATTCGGTGCACTCCAAAAAGAATTCCGCGGGCGAGGAACAAAGCGGGGAGGGACGGACGGGGAAGGACGGGGGCACGGGCCGGACCGGCGGGCGGTCAGGACAGCGGCCGGTCCCCGTACAGGAACGGCTGGTCGTAGCTGCGCTGCACGAAGGACAGCGCTTCGAGCAGGTCCGAGGAGGTGACGGGACGGGCCCGGCGGCCGCCCACCAGGCCGGCAAGGGGCAGCGATCCGGTGTCGGCCCAGCGCAGCCAGCCGTCGCCGTCGATGTGGCTGCGACTGCGGCCGGCGTTGTCCGGATGCAGGCAGTAGGGAATGTCCAGGTAACCGCGCTTGAACGCGAGCAGCAGGGCGTGGCCCAGGTCCGGGTGGCTGTTCAGCACCGCGTCGACGAGCGAGCGCGCCTCGGCGTACGTCTGCGAATCCTGCGTCGCGGCTTCCGCGGCCGCGGTGGCCGTGGCGGCCGGCGCCCCTGGGCCTTTGGTGGCTCCGGCCGTCCGGGCCACCCGGTCGGCGTGCTCCAGCGCGGCCACGTTCTCCGCGATGGTGGGGATGCGGCGGGACTCGGCGACGGTCTTGACGATCAGCCGTTCCGAGCCGGTGCTGACCGCGAGTTCGGCGGCCTGCCCGAGCAGCCGGTAGCAGCCCTCGGGCGTCGTGGGATACACACCCATGTAGGCGTAGATCACTACGTGCCAGTCGGCGTCCGGCAGCAGCTCCGCGCACAGCCTGCGGAGCGCGAGCACCGCCTCGCGGTCCTGCGCGCCATTGGTCTGCTGGGCGTAGCTGACGGACAGGTCGCCGATCCCGAGACGGTGGAAGAACAGTGCCTCCAGGACGCTGACGGCGACAAGCATGCTCGGCGGGCACAGCTGGCCCAGCATGCAGCCGCCGAAGGTCTCCATGTGGGGATTGGCGCCCCACTCGCGAAGCTGTGCGAACAGGGTGCCGCTGCGCTCCCAGTTGTGCATCGACTCGTCGAGCGGGGTACGGCCGTACGGCAGGCAGTATGAGACCGGGCCGCCCTCGGTGGCGCTGAGCCCGGCCCGCATCAGGGCGACGAAGATGTCGAACGGCACCGCGGAGCCGTGCCTGACCTGCACCGGGAAGTCGTCGGAGCGCACGTTGCGCAGTACCGAACGGGTGGTCTCGACGTCGTAACTGACAATGGGGAAGCCGTTGAGGCCGATGCCTTCCCGCAGCGCCGTCTCGATCGCGGCGAGGTCCCCGACCCGGGTGTAGCTGTCCAGGGTGAGGGTGCCGACGGTGGTGGCGTCGGCACGCCGGGTGGCGAGCAGCCCTTCGCGCATGGTCGCTGGGTCGCCGAACCCCATGCGGGGCTGCACGACGAGTCGGCCGGCCCGGCGCGAGCGGCGCACGAACGCGCCGAAGTCGCCGACCGGGGAATCCGGAGCGCCGACCGCCCGCACGGCCGAACCGGGCGGGTCCACGGGCCGGGTGCGCGCCGGGATGACGCCGGGCACGGACGTACCCCCCGTGCTGCCGGCGACAGCACGGACTGCCGGGCCCCCGCCGGACACGGAACCGCTTGCCGGGGAGCCACCCTGCGGGACAACGCTCGTTGGGGCTCCGTCCAACGGGACGTTCCCGGACACGGCGCCGTCCAGCGTGGCACCGCCGGGCGTGCCGTCCGGTGCCAGGCCCGGCTCCGTACCGGCCGTCGCGGCAACTTTCGGCTCGGCACCGGCCCTGCCGGCGCCTCGCCGGGCCGGACCGTTCTCCGGCGCCGCAGCGAAGCGGTCGTTCACGACAGCGCTCTCTGCGGTATGCCACCGATGAAGCGTTGGAAGGCCGCGATCTCCTGCGCGCCGTCCTCGAAGACACTGTCGAAGCCCGCGGCGACCAGTTCCGCCACGAGCCCAGCGCCCTCGCCGCCGGAGATGCCGAGCTTCCCACCGATCACCGCGGGCAGCTGCGCCAGTCCACGCTCGTCGCGGAGCTTCCTGATGACGCGCAGACCGTCCTGGGCGCCGTGACCGTTGACGCTGCTCAGTACGAGCATGGCCGGCGCGCGCTCCAGGCATTCCTGCACGAGCAGCTCGTCCGGGACGCACGGGCCCAGATTCACCACGTCGTACCCCTGCTCCTCGATCAGCAGCTGCATGAACACCAGGTTCCAGGTGTGCGAGTCGGAAGCCAGCCCGCTGACCAGGACCGTCTGCCGGCGTCGCGCCGTGGCCACCGCTGCCGTGTTCGCCTCGGTGCCCGCCGGTCCCGGTCCTGTCAGCTGCCGCGCGAGTAGGGTCATGCCCGCCCTCCACCGACCGGTGCCGGGCCTTCCAACGGGGCCGACGGGGCCAGCGGTGTCAGCGGGACCCGGCTGTGCTCCAGCCGGGACGCGGACACCACCTCACCACCGCGCACCAGCACCTCGGCGGGAGCGGGCCGGCCCAGGAACATCAGGAGGCTCGCGGTGGGGCCGTACGCCCCGGCGTTAGGGATGGTGAGGATGTCGCCGACGCGCAGATTCGGCAGCTCCACCTGCCGGCCGAGCACATCGCCCGGCGTGCACAGCGGACCGACCAGACTGGCGCTCAGCCCTGTGCCGTCCTCGATCTCCGCGGCCTGCTCGGGCCCCTCCGGCTGGACCGCCACAGGCAGCAGCCGGCCCAGGCCCGACATCCCGCCGAAGGTGTTGATGCCGGCGTCCAGGATGACGAACGTACGGCCGCGGCTCTCCTTGATGTTGATCACCCGGGTCAGCAGCACACCGCTGTCGCCCACCAGATAGCGGCCGGACTCGCAGGCGAGGTGCGGTGTGCCCCGGCGCCAGTCGGGGAACAGCTCGTCCAGCGTGGTCTCCAGCCGCTCGCACAGCTTCTCGTACACCGGGCGCTCACCGGGCACGGCGTACGGTGCGGCGAACCCGCCGCCGATGTCCAGGAACCGCAGCGGCACCCCGTGTTCGCGCTCAAGATCGGCGGCGACCGACAACGTGTGCCGGAACTCCCCGACCAGGCTGTCCTCGTCCTTGGCATTGCTGAGCGGGAAGAAGTGCGCACCCGCGACCCGGGTGCCGGGCACCGCGCGCATTTTGGGCAGCACCTCGCCCAGCGTCTCGGTGTCGATGCCGAACTGCGAGGGCGTGCCGGTCATGCGGATGCTGGTGGTGGCGCTGGCCGAGGCGCTGTTGATGCGCAGCAGACAGTCGGCCACCACCCCCTGGACACCGGCGGCGGCGCCCACGTGCTCCAGGTCGGTGAGGGACTCCACCGAGAACAGCCGCACCCCGGCGCCGATGGCGTCGACCAGCTCGCCGTCCGTCTTGCCAGGACCGGTGTAAAGGATCTCCGCCGGATCGAACCCGGCCTCCAGTGCGGCGCCCAGCTCGCCCAGCGAGCTGATCTCGGCCCGGCAGACGCGCCCGTCGCCCGCGCCAAGGGCGCGCAGCACCTCCGGGTGCGGATTGGCCTTGACCGCGCTGAACAGACTGAACGGTTCAGGCAGAGCGTCGAACAGGTCCTGCCGCGCCGCGGCGACCCGGTCCAGGTCGTACACGTACAGCGGAGTGCCGTACCGCTCGGCCAGCTCGGTGTACCGAGTCACTGATCGCTCCCGTCGAGCAGCTCGGCGAGCCGCTTCTTCTCGTTCTTGCCGTGCAGGGTGAGGGGGAAATCGCTGAGTACCCGACAGGTCGCGGGAACCTTCTGCCGCTCCAGCCGGCCCGCCAGCTCGCGCAGGATCGCGTGTGGCGCGAGATCGGACTCCACGAACAGCGCCAGGTCGTGCCGGTCCGAGGGCGGCAGCGCCGCCGCCTGCCGCACGCCGGGAATGTCCATGGCGGCGGCCTCGATCTCGATGGTGCTCATCCGGATGCCCTTGCGCTTGAACATGTCGTCGCGGCGGCCCTGGAAGTACAGATAGCCGTCCTCGTCGAGAGAGCCGTAGTCCCCGGTGTGCAGCCGCAGCTCTCCGGAGGGCTCGTGGCGGCGGAAGTTGCGGGCGCTCACCTCCGGATTGCGCCAGTACCCGGGCATTACGTGCGGGCCCGCGGCGACGATCTCGCCGGACTCCCCGGCGGGCACGGGCTCGCCGTCCTCGCCCAGGATGAGGACCCGGGTGCCGGGCAGCGGCAGACCGACCGAGTCGGGCCGCTCGCGGTCCTGCTCCGGCGGCATGATGGAGACGCGCTTGCACTCGGTCTGCCCGAACTGGCGGACCACGCGCACACCGGGGAACGCGTCGCGCAGCGTCTCGATGGTCGGCTGGGGCAGCGCGGCACCGGTGTTGGTGAACATCCGCACCAGGGGCGCGGGATTCTCGGAGCGGCGCGCCAGCGTGGCGATCATGGTGGCCAGCGACGGCACGATCGGGACGACGGTGGCCCCGCTGTCCCTGATGGCGGACAGCAGCCGGAGGTCCGACTCGCCGTCGGCCAGCACGATTTCGCTGCGCCCGACCGCGCACATCAGGACCTTGTACAGGCCGTAGTCCCAGGACATCGGGAAGCGGCAGAACACCACGTCGTCGGGGCGGTAGCCGAGCACCTGGACCATCGACCGGGTGGCGAAGGTGATCTGCGCGTGCGGGCAGATCACCGCCTTCGGGGCGGCGGTGCTGCCCGAGGTGTAGACGAGGACCGCGGGCAGGTCCGGCGCGACGTCGACCGCCGTCTGCGGCCGCGGGCCCCGGTCGGCGATCTTCTCCACCTCGCTCCACACACCGCCGAACGGGTGGACGGGGGCCGTGGTGACCGTGCTGAGCGTCTCGTGCTGTCCCTCGGCGCCGATGACCAGGGCGGGCTCGGCGTTCTCCAGCACCGAACGCAGGTGGAATGCCTTCATGTTCGGGTTGAGCGGTACGAAGACGACTCCGCGCCGGGACGCGCCGTAGAACAGGGCGACCAGTTCCCGGTTGGTCGGCAGCTGTACGACCAGGCGATCGCCCGGTCCGATACCCTGCGCCTCCAGCCAGTCGGCGAAGGCACGGCTGTACTTGTCGAGACGGGCGTAGCTCCACTGCCCGTCGGCGTCGCTGACCGCCGCCGATGAGGGCGTGGAGGAGACGGCCTCGTCCAGCAGGGTGTGGACAAGGCTGCCATGACTGTGGCCGGGCACGGGGACCCCGTGCACCGCGCCGGAAGTGCTGTCCAACGCTCTTCTCCTGTCAGGTCGTCGGCGTGCTGGGCTTGCTGGACGTGCTGGTGGTCTCAGTGGTGGCGTCGGGGGCGCTGTGGGTACGGGACCCTCCCAGCCGCGCCTCGGCACGGCTTCGCAGTACACCCCGGTCGGTCTTCCGGTTGGAATTGAGCGGCAACTCGTCCAGCCGCCAGTAGTGCCTGGGCGTCATGCCCTGCGGCAGGACCGCCCGCAGCTGCCGGGCGAACGTGGCGGCGGGCACGGCCGAACCGGTGTAGAAGACCGCGAGTTCGGTGCCCGAAGCGCCGGCCACATCGACCGTGACCGCCTCGGTGACGCCCTCGCAGCCGCGCAGCGCGTGGTCGATCTCGGGGAGCTCCACGCGCCATCCTGCGATCTGCACCTGCGAGTCCAGCCGTCCCAAGTAGGCGAGTTCGCCGTCCTCGCCGATTCGCCTGACCCGGTCTCCGGTGCGGTACCAGGTGCGCTCGTCGTGCTCCAGGAAGCGGCCTTCGTTGTCAGCCGGATCCAGGTAGCCGCAAGTCATCTGAGGTCCCGTCACACACAACTCACCCTCATTGAGGGCGGGTTGTCCGCCTTCGTCGAGCAGGAGGTGGTCGTGTCCGTCGTTGACCCGGCCGATCGGCACCACACCGTTCACCGCGATCCCCGGGGAACGCTCCGGCTCCCACCGGTGCGCGGCGATCGTGATCGTCAGCTCGGTCGGTCCGTACAGGTTCTCCAGCGTCGAATGCGGCGCGGCCGTCTGCCAGGCGGTGGCGTCCTGACAGGTCAGTGCCTCACCGGCGAAGAAGCTCCAGCGCAGTCCGGACAGCGCGCCGGGAGCCAGCCCGCCGAGCCGGCGCACCAGCGGGATCGCGCTGGGCGTGGAGAACCACACCGTCGTCCGGCTCTCGGCCAGGAAGGTGGGCATCGCGCGGTACGCACCGGGCGGCGCCCACAGTGCGGTCGCCCCCGCACCCCAGGCGCAGAACAGGTCGAACATCGCGCAGTCGAAGTTGAGGTCGAAGGTCTGGGAGAAGACGTCCTGCGGCGTGAAGTCGTAGCGCTCGTCCTGGAGCCGGAAGTAGTGCGAGGCACTTCCGTGGCTGATCGGCACGCCCTTGGGGCGGCCCGTCGACCCGGAGGTGAACAACACGTACGCCGCGTCGGCCGGCCGCACCGGGCGCGGCTCGCTCAGCGCGCCGGCCGCTTCCGGGACGATCCGGTCGACACCCGGATGCGTACCGGGTCCGCAACCGGGCGCGAGGACGGGCAGTACGCCGTCGGGGCCACCGGTGTCGAGCGGCTCCTCGCCGTCCGGCCCGGGTGCCATCAGCTCCGGCAACTGCGCCCAGCCGGCCTCGTCGGCGATGACGGCGGACACCTGGGCGGCCCGCATCATGCGGCGGGTGCGCGCCGGGGGGAAGCCCGGTTGCAGCGGCACGACGGTGGCTCCCGCGTACAGCGCGGCGAGGATGCCGACGTACGCGTCGACTCCCTTCGCCGCCAGCACCGCCACGGTGCTCGGCGGTTTGCGCACCGCGCGCAGCAGCGCACCTGCCCAGACGAGCGCCCGCTCGTGCGCCTGCTCGTACGTGACCGAGTCGGCCCCGACCCGTACCGCGTCGTTGCGCGGCGCCAGGTCGACTCCGCGCAGAAAACGCCCGTGCAGCGCCTCTCCCACGGCTGCGTCCACTGCTCCTCCTTCGATGCTCGACCCTGTGGGTCCCGGGTGCCGCGGACTCAGGCGGCCTGCTCCTCGACCAGACCGGACAGCACCTTCCACAGCACACCGGGCGTCTGGAACGTCTCCTGGCCGAGTGCCTCGTCCTGGAACCGCACGTCGTACGTCTGCTCCAGCGCCGCGAGCAGCTCGACGATGCCGAGCGAGTCCAGGCCCAGGTCGCGCAGCGTGGTGTCCTCGGCGAGCTTCTCGTCGGCGCCGAGGAACGGCAGGAACCTGCGCAGCAGGTCCTCGAACTTCTGGTCCCACATGGTGAATTGCCTTTCGGGAGAGGTGAGAAGGGAACGGTTCAGGTACGTGCGGGCTGCGGCCTCGGCTGGAGAGCGACCCGCGGTGTGACCGGTACCACCTCGAAGTTGGACGTCGTGCGCCGTACCCGGCCGAAGAGACTGTCCTGACCGGCCACGCACACGACGCCGACGCCGGCTTCGCGCAGCGCGTCGACGACCGCGGGCCAGCGCATCGGGCGTACGCAGCTGTCCAGCAGCATGGTGCGCACCCCCTCACCCGTGGTGATCAGCGAACCGTCCTGATCCGCGACGACCGGGATCCGCGGGTCGGCGAAGTCCAGAGGCCCGAAGACCTCTTCCTGGGCGCGGGCGCGCAGTCCTCCGAACGCCGAGCAGTGCATCGGCGGCCGCATCGAGTACAGCGACAGGCCGCCCAGTGAACGCAGCCTGGGCTTCAGCCATTCGAGGTTGTGCTCGCGCAGCGTGAGCATGTAGAAGTCGTCGTCGATGTAGCAGGAGATCTCGTACGTCTCGCCGCGTTCGTCCAGCTCCGCCAGTACTTCGCGCAGCTTGTCCTCGGGCACCCGCACGAAGGAGTGGGTGACCAGGTCCTTGAACTCCGTACTGAAGTAGTCCTCCAGCAGGCGCGCGAATCCGGCGGTGGCGCGGACGGCGTCGGGGAAGTCCAGCGCGCCGCTGAACGCGGCGGCCGGCTTCTCGCCGAAGCTCGGCCCCGTGCACAGCTCGGCCTCGACACCCAGCGTGTGCCCGGCCCACTGGGCCAGCGCCAGCGAGTTGACCATGAACGCGACCTGGGCGTATTCGCTGTAGTCGCCCTCGGTCTGCCGGTAGCGGTCGACCAGCGAGTACCCGAGGACCTGGTCGGCGGCGGCGACCAGCTTCCGGGCGCAGGGGTTGATGACCATGAACTTCCCGACCTCCGCGAAGGGGGTGGGCCCCATGCCGGGGAAGATCATCGCGGTACCGGTCCGGGATGCGGTGGTCATGTGCACGGTCCCTTCGAGACGTACAGGCATACGGAGGCGCAGACGTTCAGTTGCGGGGGTGATGGAGCGGGCGGGGCGGACGGGTACGGGGAGCGGTGCCCGTACCCGTACCGCTACTCCTCGGGAGCGAGCAGCACGCCGGTGCTGGTGTCGTGCACCGTGATCGCGGACACCGGGCAGGTCTCCGCGGCGTCCAGCGCCGCCTCGTCGGGTTCCGTCGTCCCGACCCGCGGGTAGGACTTGCCGGACCGCAACTCGAAGTGGCCGGGCGCGTAATTGGCGCACACCGAGGCGCCGATGCAGGCCGTCCGGTCGACGGCGATGGCCCAACTGCTCACCAAGTCACTCGCAGCCGCTTCGGACCGCGCACCAGCATTCCCTGCTTCCAGACGACACTGTCCTCGACATCGGCGATGTTCAGGGTGGGGAAGCGCTCGATGAGGGTGCTCAGCACGCTCTGGAGCTCCATCCGGGCCAGCTGGGCGCCCAGACAGTGGTGCGGTCCGTGACCGAAGCCGATGTGCGGATTGTTCTCGCGCGTCACGTCGAGCCGCTCGGGGTCCTCGAAGATCTCGGGGTCGCGGTTGGCCGAGGCCACCGAACCGAGCACCGGTTCACCGGCCTTCACCGTGACATCGCCGAACCGGACGTCCTCCAGGGCGTACCTGGCGAACATCGCGGAGTAGTTCAGCGGGATCCAGCGCACCAGTTCCTCGACCGCCTGAGGCACCAACTCCGGCTTCGCGCAAAGCAGTTCCCACTGGTCGCGCTGGCTGAGCAGTGCGTAGAGGAAGTTGGGGATCTGCGAGGCGGTCGTCTCGGTGCCGGTGATGAGCAGGCCGCCGGTCACATGCATGACCAACTCCTCCTCGCTCAGCCGGTCGCCGTCCTCGTCACGCGTCTTGACCAGCGCGCCGAGCAGGTCCTCGGTGGGATTGCGCCGCCGCTCCGCGACCAGCTCGCCGATGTAGGCGAACAGCTCCTTGGCGTTGCGCTCCATCTCTTCCCACGGCAGCGCCGTCGTGGAGACCATCGCCTCGGACCAGACGCGCAGCTTGGGGCGGTCCGCCGCCGGCACACCCAGCATCTCGGAGATCACTGTCACCGGCACGGGGACGGCGAAGTTCTCCACCATCTCGAAGGGGCCGCCCTGCTCGACCATCGTGTCGGCCAGGCCGTCCACGATCCGCTGGGTGTCCGCGCGCATCAGCTCCACGCGGCGCCCGGTGAACGCCTTGGCGACCAGCTTGCGAAGCCGGGCGTGGTCCGGTGCGTCCATGCCGACCAGACCGTCGTCCAGGTGCTCGCCGGGGTGGGTGCGCGGCTGATTGCGCGTCCTGGCCATCGCCCGGCTGAAGCGGGGGTCGGCCAGGACGGTGCGTACGTCCTGGTAGCGCGTGGCCAGCCAGGCGGGTTCGCCGATCGGGAACTGCACCCGGCTCAGCGGTTCCTCCGTACGCAGCTTCGCGTACATGGGGTCGAGTATGAGCCGGTCCGGCTCGCTGAACGGATATGCACGAACCTCCTGAGCAGTGGTCACCCGCGTGCCTCATCCTTCAAGTTGTTGAGTTCTTGGTTTTCTTCGAGTTCCTTGAGAAAACCGACCATGACCGAGGTGAAACGCTCGGGCTCTTCGATGTGCGGCATGTGACTGGATTCCTCGAATATTTCCCAGCGTACTTTCGGTATGCGCTCGAAATAGGGTCGGACGGTGGCCGGCGTGGCCTCGTCGTAACGCCCGCTGATCAATAGGGTCGGTACTTCGATGTGCGGCAGCCGGTCTTCGACCGACCAGTCCTTGAGTGTCCCGATGACATGGAATTCATTGGGCCCGTTCATGGCGTGGTAGACGGTCGGATCGTCATTGATCTCCATGAAGGTGGCCAGATAGTCCCGGGGCCACGGAAGGACGCGGCACACATGACGGTCGTAGAAGACCCGCATGGCCGCGAAGTATTCGTCGGTGTCCGTGGTGCCCGCGGCCTCGTGCTGGAGCAGCGTCTCCTGCACCTCTGGCGGAAGCTGCTCCCTGAGCACCTTCATCTCCTGGAGCCACAGCGGCATCGACGCCGGTGAGTTGGCGATCACCAGGCCGCGTAGTCCGGCCGGTCGGTCGGAGGCATGGGCCGCGGCCAGCATCCCGCCCCAGGACTGGCCGAACAGAATGTAGTTGTCGGTCACCCCGAGGTGCCGCAACAGGTTGTCGAGTTCGTCCCGGAAGAGCTGGACGGTCCAGAAGTCCGCCCCGTTGTCCGGCAGCCGCGTCGACCCGCCGTTCCCCAGCTGGTCGTAGTGGACTACCGGCCGGCCGGCCTCCGCCAGGGCCGTCATGCTCAGCAGGTAGTCGTGCGTGCTGCCGGGACCACCGTGCAGTACGACGACGGGCGGCAGTCCGCAGCGGAGATCCCCGGTGACGCGGTACCAGGTCTTGTAATCGCCGAAGGGGGCGGTTCCTTTGGCGGTCGGTGTTGCGGGCATCTTCCCACCCCAGGTCAATGTTTCGCAGCCTTCAACGGGAAGAACGCTATAGCAGCGAGGTGGCCGGGCAGACCCCTAGCCCCCCCTATGAGCCCTTAGTTGAAGAACTTCTTCGCCGACCCCTGGATATGGTGGTTCACCAAGTGATTCTTAAGAGTGCCCATAACTTCGGTATTTGCGTAGGGGCCCCTGTCGGCGACCGCTAGTAGGGGTGGCTAGGGGGGGCTATGGGTGGTCGGCGGATGAGGGCCGCCCGTAGCGTTCGGATGGACAATCCGAACGGGTTCAGGGGGTTCTTGGGTGGAAAGCGAGAAGAAGCTTCTCGACTACCTCAAGCGAGCGACGGCCGATCTTCGGGAAGCACGCCGCCAGTTGCGCGAAGCCGAGCGCAGGGAACACGAGCCCATCGCGATCGTCGGCATGAGCTGCCGCTATCCGGGTGGCGTCACATCTCCCGAGGAGCTGTGGCAACTACTGGAAAGCGGCCGGGACGGAATCTCCGGATTTCCCGCCGGGCGTGGCTGGGACATCGAGGGACTGTATGACCCCGACCCGGACCAGCCCGGCAAGACCTATGCCCGTGAGGGCGGATTCCTGCACGACGCGGCCGACTTCGACGCCGAGTTCTTCGGCATCGGCCCGCGCGAGGCGCTGGCGATGGACCCGCAGCAGCGGCTGCTCCTGGAGGCCTCCTGGGAAGCACTGGAGCGCGCCGGGCTCGACCCGCACGCACTGCGCGGCAGTCGGACCGGTGTCTTCGCCGGAGTGATGTACCACGACTACGCCTCGCGCCTGTCCAGCATTCCGGACGAGGTGGACGGGTACATCGGCAACGGCAATTCAGGCAGCGTCGTGTCGGGCCGCGTCTCCTACGCCCTGGGGCTGGAAGGCCCGGCGGTGACGGTGGACACGGCGTGCTCGTCGTCGCTGGTGGCGCTGCACTGGGCGGTACAGGCGCTGCGCAACGGCGAATGCTCGCTGGCCCTGGCCGGCGGTGTGACGGTGATGTCGACGCCCGACACCTTCACCGAGTTCAGCCGGCAGCGCGGGCTCGCGGTCGACGGCCGCTGCAAGGCCTTCGCCGAAGCCGCGGACGGCACCGGGTGGGGCGAGGGTGTGGGTGTGCTGTTGGTGGAGCGGCTCTCCGACGCCCAGCGCAACGGCCACCGGGTGCTGGGAGTGGTACGGGGCAGCGCGGTCAACCAGGACGGGGCCAGTAGCAGTCTGACGGCGCCGAACGGCCCGTCGCAGCAGCGGGTGATCCTGCAGGCACTGACAAACGCGCGGCTGCGTCCGGCTGACGTGGACGCCGTGGAGGCGCACGGTACGGGTACGAAGCTCGGCGACCCGATCGAGGCGCAGGCGCTGCTGGCGACGTACGGTCAGAACCGCTCGGACCAGGGCCCATTGTGGCTTGGATCGGTGAAGTCGAATCTGGGTCATACACAGGCTGCGGCGGGTGTGGCCGGGATCATCAAGATGGTCATGGCGATGCGTCATGGCGTACTGCCCAAGACGTTGCATGTGGATGAGCCGTCGTCGAAGGTGGACTGGACGGTGGGGCGGGTGGAGCTGCTGACCGAGGCGGTGGCCTGGGACAGTGAGCGGCCGCGCCGGGCAGGAGTCTCGTCGTTCGGGATCAGCGGGACGAACGCGCACGTGATCATCGAAGAGGCGCCCCAGGAGGAGGCGGCCCCGGAGCGTCAGGATGCCGCTCAGCCGACGCTGCCACTGGTGCTCAGCGCGCGGAGTGAGGGTGCGCTGCGGGCACAGGCGGCCGGTCTGGTGGGCCTGCTGGAAGGGGCAAAGGCCCCTCATCCGGTGGATGTGGCCCTGGCCCTGGCCACGTCCCGTGCGCAGCTGGAGCGTCGTGCGGTGGTCACCGGTGCGGAGCGTGGGCAGTTGCTGTCCGGGCTACGGGCACTGGAGGCCGGCGAGGAGGCGGGTGTCGTGCGGGGCACGGAGGGAGAGGGGCGGCTGGCGTTCCTGTTCACCGGACAAGGTGCCCAACGTCCCGGTATGGGACGCGAACTCGCCGCGGCTTTCCCGGTGTTCGCGGCAGCCCTGGACGAGGTGTGCGGTCACCTGGACCCGCTGCTGGAACGGCCTTTGAGGGACGTGCTCTTCGCTCAGGAGGGTTCGGACCTGGCGGTGCTGCTGGACCGTACGGAGTACGCCCAGCCCGCCCTGTTCGCCATCGGGACGGCGCTGTTCCGGCTGGTGGAGTCGCTGGGGGTACGCCCCGATCTGCTGGCCGGGCACTCCATCGGCGAGATCAGCGCGGCGCACGCGGCCGGAGTGTTCTCGCTGGCCGACGCGTCTGCTCTGGTCGCGGCGCGCGGCCGCCTGATGCAGGCGCTGCCCGACGGCGGGGTGATGGCGGCCGTCCAGGCCACCGAGGACGAGATCCTCACCGTCCTCGACGGAGTCGAGGACGCGGCCATCGCCGCCGTCAACGGACCCCGCGCGATCGTGGTCTCCGGCACGGCAGCCTCCGTGGAGAAGGTCGTGGAGGCAGTACGGGCGCAGGGCGGCAAGACCTCGTACCTGAAGGTCTCACACGCCTTCCACTCCCCGCTGATGGACCCGATGCTGGACGAGTTCCGCACGGTGGTGTCGGGCCTCGCCCACAGCGAGCCCCGTATCCCGGTCGTCTCGAACGTCACCGGACGCACCGCCACGGCAGGGGAACTCACCTCACCCGACTACTGGGTGACCCACGTCCGCGAAGCCGTCCGCTTCAACGACGGCGTGCAGACCCTGGCCGGCGAGGGCGTCACGACGTTCCTGGAGGTCGGTCCGGACGCGGTCCTCACCGCCATGGCCCCCGACGCCCTCCCCGACGACACCTCGGCCACATTCATCCCGCTCCTGCGCCGCAACCGCCCCGAGGAGGCCGAAACCCTCACCGCCCTGGCCCGCCTCTGGACCACCGGCCACACCGTCAACTGGCCCGCCCTGCACACCGGCCGCCCCGCCCGCCCCGTCGACCTCCCCACCTACCCCTTCCAACACCAGCACTACTGGCTGGAGTCCACCCCCGACACCGGCGACGTCACCACCCTCGGCCAGGCCTCCGCCCGTCACCCCCTGCTCGGCGCCGTACTCCACCGCGCCGGTACCGACGAATCCATCCTCACCGGGCGCATCAGTACCCGCACCCACCCCTGGCTGGCGGACCACAGCATCATGGGCACCGTGCTCCTGCCCGGCACCGCTCTCGTCGAGCTGGCCATCCACGCCGGTGACCACACCGGCACCCCCCACCTCGAAGAGCTCACCCTCCAGGCGCCGTTCGTTCTCGCCCCGGAGCAGGCTCTCCAGCTCCAGATCGCGGTCGGGCCCCCTGACGCGTCCGCCCGCCGCACCCTCACCATCCACTCACGCCCGGACTCGGGCGACGTACCCAGTGATGCGCCCTGGACTCAGCACGCCCAAGGCACTCTCACTCCCCAACTCCCCTCGGTCGAGGCTGACTCCAGCTCCGATCTCAGCAACTGGCCGCCTCCCGGCGCCCAGCCCATCACGTTGCACGACACCTACGAAGACCTCGCCGCCCAGGGCTACCACTACGGCCCCGTCTTCCAGGGCCTCAAGGCCGCCTGGCGCGCCGGCAACGACATCTACGCCGAAGTCGCCCTCCCCCCGGAAGCTCACCAGGACGCCGGCGCCTTCGGCGTCCATCCGGCCCTGCTCGACGCCGCCCTCCACGCCAATCTCTTTGATGAGGGCGACAGCCAGGACAGTGCCGAAGGGCCGCGTCTGCCCTTCGCGTGGAGCGGCGTTTCGGTGCATGCGGCAGGTGCCACCTCACTGCGTGTACGCGTGACGTCCCACGGCCCTGACGAGGCGTCAGTACTGGCCGCGGACTCGACCGGTGCTCCGGTGATATCGATACGTTCGCTGGCCGCGCGTGCCGTCAGCGCCGAACAGCTGGCGGCGGCCGGTAGTGACGACGACGCACTGCTGCGGCCGAGCTGGGCCGAGCGGGCCGGATGGTCTCCGTCCGAGGAACCGGCCGGCAGCTGGGCGGTCATCGGCAGCAGCGAGGACGACCGGCTCGTGGCGGCTTTCGGCGCCGAGGCTCCGGTGTTCTCCGATCTCGCGGCACTCAGGGCGACGCCCGGCCCCGTACCGGACTTCGTGGCCCTCGCGTGCACAGGAGCCCTCGCGTGTACAGGAAGCGAGAATCACGGAACCGGTCTGCTGGACCGTATGCGCACCGCGACGGTCCGTGTGCTGGAGGCCGTGCAGGAGTGGCTGGCCGACCCGAGGTTCATCGACTCCCGGCTGGTGATCCTCACCAACGGCGCGGCCGGCCCCGGCGCCGAGCCCGGCACGGCCGTGGACCTGGTTCACGCTCCGTTGTGGGGCCTGGTGCGTTCCGCACAGGCCGAACACCCCGGCGGGAGGCTGCTGCTCCTCGACTGGGACGGCACCCCGCCCTCCGTGCAGCTCCTGCGATCTGCTGCAGCCACTGACGGAACCGAACTCGCTCTGCGTGACGGCAAGTTGTGGGAACCGCTGCTCGTAAGAGAGCAGCAGAGCGCAGTCGAAGCCATCGGTGCGCCCTGGGGGGATCCGGAAGGCACCGTACTGATCACGGGCGGAACCGGCGGCCTCGGTGCCGCTGTCGCCCGCCACCTGGCCACGCGGTACGGCGCCCGTCGGCTGCTGCTGGTCAGCCGTCGCGGTGAGAAGGCGCCCGGTGCTCATGAACTTGCGCAAGAACTGGCCGAGTTCGGGACCGAAGCGGTACCGGTGGCATGTGATGTCGCGGACCGCGCCGCACTGGAGAAGCTGCTCGCCGAGATCCCGTCCTGTCACCCCCTCACGGCTGTGATCCATACAGCAGGTGTGGCTGACAACAGCCTGATCGAGACGCAGACCGCGCGAAGCGTGGACTCGGTACTGCGTCCCAAGGCGGACGCAGCCTGGCATCTGCACGAGCTGACGCAGCATCAACCACTTGCCGTCTTCGTGCTGTTCTCCTCCACTGCGGGTCTCTTCGTCGGTGCCGGACAGGCCAACTACGCCGCCTCGAACGTTTTCCTCGATGCCCTCGCCCGCCACCGCAGGACCCAGGGCCTGCCTGCTCTCTCCCTCGCCTGGGGCCTGTGGGCCGAGACCCAGGGCATGGCGGGCCGGCTGGTCGAGGCCGATCTGGAGCGGATACGGCGGATGGGCATGCGCCCGCTGCCCACCGGCCGGGCGCTGGCCCTGCTGGACTCGGCCATGGCTGTCGACGCCCCGGTGCTCGTACCGGTCGGGCTGGAGGCGGCAGTGCTGCGCTCGCCGGGCGGACCGGTGCCCGCGCTGCTTCGTACGCTCGTACGCAACCCGATGCGCCGCGCCGTCCCGGCCGCGGCGGCAGCGGCCCCTGCGGCGGCCGCCGAAGCGCTCTCGCTGCGGCTGTCCGGCCTGTCGCAGGCCGACCGCGACCTCCTCCTCCTCGATCTGGTCCGGGACAACGCGGCAGCGGTGCTCGGTCATGGAAGCGGCCAACACATCGACCCTGAGCGGGCGTTCAAGGACATCGGCTTCGACTCACTGGCGGCCGTCGATCTGCGCAACCTGCTGGGCGCGGCCACCGGCCTGCGGCTGCCGGCGACCCTCGTCTTCGACTTCCCCGCGCCGGCCGTGCTGGCCGCGCACCTGGCGGCCGAGCTCGTACCGGCCCTTTCCTCGAGACAGTCGCTGTTCGCCGAGATCGACCGCCTGGAATCGGCTCTGCTCGCCTCGCCCCCGGACGAGGGCGAGCACGACGGGGAGCATGCGGAAGTCGCCGCGCTACTGGACACACTGGTACGTAAATGGCGGGACCGGCGCGGTGCGGGGCAGGACGCCGTAGTCCGTACGGACTACGAGTCGGCCACCGACGACGAGCTGTTCGCCGCTCTGGACGGTGAAATCGGACTCCCGTAGCAGGAGCCGGGCCGACGCCGACGGCACCGACGGCCCGGATTCCCTCCCCGTATCCCCGATCCGCCCGCCCCGGCTCGACAGACCTCAGATTGGCTCAGACACCGATGGCGAACGACCAGAAACTGCGTGAGTACCTGCGGCGTGCGACGGCGGACCTCCAGGAGACCCGCCGCCGTCTGCGCGAGGTGGAGGACGGCAAGCATGAGCCGATAGCGATCGTCGCCATGGGCTGCCGCTACCCGGGCGGCGTCACATCTCCCGAGGACCTGTGGCGGGTGGTGGACGAAGGCACCGATGTGGTCGGTCAGTTCCCCACCGACCGCGGCTGGGACATGGACTCGCTGTACGACCCCGCGCCGGGCCGCCCCGGCCGCAGCTATGTGCGCGAGGGTGGATTCCTGTACGACGCCGCGGAGTTCGACCCGGTGTTCTTCGGCCTCAGCCCCAGGGAGACGCCGGAGACGGACCCCCAGCAGCGGCTGCTGCTGGAGACCAGCTGGGAGGCGTTCGAGCGCGCGGGCATCGACCCGGCCACGCTCAAGGGCAGCAGGACCGGGGTGTTCGCCGGCCTGATGTACCACGACTACGCCGGCGGCAGCGCGGCCGGCAGCCTCGTGTCCGGCCGGGTCGCCTACACCTTCGGCTTCGAGGGCCCCGCGGTGACGGTCGACACGGCGTGCTCGTCCTCGCTGGTGGCGCTGCATCTGGCCGCGCAGGCGCTGCGCAACGGCGAGTGCTCGCTGGCGCTGGCCGGCGGCGTGACCGTGATGGCCGGACCGGAGATGTTCATAGAGTTCAGCCGGCAGCGCGGGCTCGCCTCGGACGGGCGATGCAAGTCCTTCGCCGGCGCGGCGGACGGCGCGGGCTGGTCCGAGGGCGTGGGCGTGCTGCTGGTGGAGCGTCTCTCGGACGCGCGGCGCAACGGGCACCCCGTACTGGCAGTCGTACGCGGCTCCGCCGTGAACCAGGACGGCGCAAGCAACGGCCTCACCGCCCCCAACGGCCCCGCCCAGCAGCGCGTCATCCGTCAGGCCCTCAACAACGCGGGACTCACCACCAAGGACGTCGACGCGGTCGAGGCACACGGCACGGGCACCGTACTCGGCGACCCCATCGAGGCGCAGGCGCTCCTCGCCACCTACGGCCAGGACCGCCCTGCCGAAAGCCCCCTGTGGCTCGGCTCGGTGAAGTCGAACATGGGGCACGCGCAGGCCGCCGCGGGCGTCAGCGGCGTCATCAAAATGGTGCAGGCGATTCAGCACCAGGTGCTGCCCCGCACACTGCACGTGGACGAGCCGACACCGCAGGTCGACTGGACCTCCGGGAACGTACGGCTGCTGACCGAGCCGGTCGCCTGGCACAGCGACGCGCCGCGCCGGGCGGGCGTCTCCTCCTTCGGGCTCAGCGGTACGAACGCGCACATCATCATCGAGGAAGCGCCCGCCGAAGCCGCGTTTGAGGCATCCGAAACAGCTGAACCGTCCGGAGCGCCCACGGCCCCCGCTGAGCCGCAGGTGCTTCCGTACCTGCTGTCGGCGCGCGACGAACGGGCGCTGCGCGAGTCGGCAGGCCGGCTGCGTGCCCACCTCACCGCCGACGGCCGCGACACGGCCGCGGACGTCGCGTTCTCGCTGGCCACCACCCGGGCCGTCTTCGATCAGCGGGCTGTCGTCGTCGCGGACGACCACGACAGCCTGCTGCGCCGGCTGGACGCACTGGCCGCAGGCGACGACAGCGCGGGACTGGTATTCGGTACGCCGCAGGGACCGGGCGGGCGCACCGCCTTCATGTTCACCGGCCAGGGTGCCCAACGCCTCGGCATGGCAAAAGGGTTGTACGCCTCCCAGCCCGCTTTCGCGGCGGCGCTCGACGCGGTCTGCGCAGAGCTGGACCCGAGGCTGGAGACACCCGTCCGTGACGTGATGTGGCGGTCCAAGGACGAGCGGGGTGCGGAAGAACTGGACCGTACGGGCTACGCGCAGGCCGCACTCTTCGCGGTCGAGGTGGCACTGTTCCGTCTGCTGGAGAGCTGGGGGATACGCCCCGACCTGCTGATCGGTCACTCGATCGGGGAGATCGCAGCGGCGCACGCCGCGGGTGTGTTCACCCTGGCGGACGCCTGCGCGCTGGTGGCGGCCAGGGGTCGGCTGATGCAGGAACTGCCCGCCGGCGGCGCCATGGTCGCCGTCGAGGCGTCCGAGGAGGACGTACTCCCACTGCTCGGCGAAGGGGAACGGATCGGCGTGGCCGTCGTCAACGGTCCGTCGGCCGTGGTGCTCTCCGGCGACGAGGATGCCGTCCTGCACGTCGCGGAACAGCTCCGGGAACAGGGCCGCAAGACATCACGACTGCGCGTCAGCCACGCCTTCCACTCGCCCCGCATGGACCCGATGCTCGCGGACTTCCGTAAGATCGTCGCGGACCTCCCGATGCACGCACCGCAGCTCCCTGTCGTCTCCAATCTCACCGGAAAGCTTTACACCGAGGGCGAGTTGACCTCCGCCGACTATTGGGTGCGGCACGTACGCGAGACGGTCCGCTTCAGCGACGGCATCGCCACCCTGCGCGAAAACGGCGTCAGCACCTTCGTCGAGCTGGGTCCCAGCGCCACCCTCACCGCCCTCGCCCAGCAGTGCGTGACGGACGAAGCCGACTCCCGGAGCACCGCCTTCGTACCGGTGCTGCGCGCCGACCGCCCCGAGCCGCAGTCGTTGACCACCGCGCTCGCCGAACTGCACGTACGCGGTACGGCGGTCGACTGGCCCGCGGTCGCCGCGGGCTGGGGCGGGCGCAGGGTGCAGCTGCCCACCTACCCGTTCCAGCGGCAGCGTTACTGGTGGGAGAACGACGCCTTTGACGCCTCCGGTACAACGGTCCGGTCCACGCCCGGCAGCGCGGGCGCCCCGGCCTTCTGGGACGCCGTGGAACGCACCGACACCGGCGCACTCGCCGAGGCACTGCACGCGGACAGCGACGCCCAGCGGGAATCGCTGGACGTCGTGCTGCCCCTGCTCGCGTCCTGGCGCTCGCACCGGGTGAAGGAGGCGACCGCCGACGCCTGGAGCTACCGGATCGACTGGCTGCCCCTCCCTGAACCCGCCCGGGACACCGCGGCCGCGGCAGGCACCTGGCTCGTCCTGGCACCGGAGGGAGCAGCCGCCGGCCGCTGGGCAGAGCGGCTCGGTGAGGCGCTGCACGTCCGGGGCGCGCAGCCACACCTCATCACGGTGGACGCCGCCGAACTGGCCTCCCTCGCCGGCGAAGGGGACCCCACCGGCACCGCCGAGGCACGGACCGCGCTCACGGACCGGCTGCGTACCGAGTCCGAAGCGGGCTCACCGGTACGCGCGGTGCTCTCCCTGCTTGCTCTCGCCGACCCGTACGGCCTGACCGCCACCGTCGCACTCGCCCAGGCGCTGGGCGACGCCGCGATCGATGCGCCGCTGTGGTGCCTGACCAGCGGCGCGGTCGCGGTGGGCGGGGCGGAGGAACTGCCGAACCCGGAGCAGGCCCAGGTATGGGGACTCGGCAGGGTCGTAGCCTTGGAACAGCCGCAGCGCTGGGGCGGCCTGATCGACCTGCCGCCGACGGCCGACGAGCGTACGGCCGCCCGGCTGGTGTCCGTACTGGCAGGAGGCGCCGCCGACCAGGGGGCCGGAGCGGAGGACCAGATCGCGGTGCGCGCCTCGGGAACCTTCGGCCGCCGACTCGTGCACGTCCCCGCCGACACGACCATCGCGGGCACCGGGAGCAGCGGCAGCGGCGACACGGACACGCACGGCGACGACGAGGCCGCGACCGAGGGCGACACCGCCGCCGCAGGGAACTGGACGCCGCACGGCACCGTCCTGGTCACCGGCGGCACCGGCGCACTCGGCGCGCACGTCGCCCGCTGGCTCGCCCGACGCGGCGCCGCCCATCTCGTACTGACCAGCCGCCGTGGCCCGCAGGCACCGGGCGCCGAGGAACTGACGGCCGAACTGACCGCGCTCGGAGCCCGGGTCACCGTGGCGGCCTGCGACGTCGCCGACCGTACGGCCCTCGCCGCGCTGCTCGAAGGCCTGCCCGACGACCAGCCGCTCACCGCCGTCATGCACACCGCCGGCGTGCTGGACGACGGCGTGCTGGAGTCCATCACCCCCGAGCGGCTCGCCGGCGTACTGCGCCCGAAGGTGGAGGCGGCCCGGCATCTGCACGAGCTCACCAGGCACCACGGACTGACGGCGTTCGTCACCTTCTCCTCGATCGCCGGACTGCTCGGCAGCGCGGGACAGGGCAGCTATGCCGCCGCGAACGCCTACCTGGACGCACTCGCCCAGCACCGCCGGGCCCTGGGCCTCGCGGCCACCTCGGTGGCCTGGGGACCCTGGGACGGCGGCGGCATGGCGGGCGAGGACGCCTCGCAGGACCGCTCCTGGTGGCGTGGCCTGGCCCCGATGGACGCCGAACTCTGCCTGACGGCCCTTCAGCGGGCCCTGGACCGGGCGGCGACCTGCGTCGGTGTACTGGACGCCGACTGGCCGCAGCTCGCGGCCGGTTTCACGGCGACCCGGTCCAGCCCGCTGATCGCAGGCCTCCCCGAGGTACGCACCGGTGCCACCGCGGCCGGCGGCGCCGGCGGGCCAGCGAGCCCGTCCGAAGCGGCTTCGGACCTGGTCGTCCGGCTGTCCGCCCTGCCCGAGAGCGAGCAGCGGCGCGAAGTGCTGGACCTGGTACGCGGACAGGTGGCGCTCGTCCTCGCCTACGACAGCACCAGCGGGGTGCAGTCCAGCCGCGCCTTCAACGAGCTCGGATTCGACTCGCTCACCGCCGTCGAATTCCGCAACAGGCTGAGCACCGTCACGGGTCTTAAGCTCCCGGCCACGCTGCTCTTCGACTACGCGAACCCCGACGTGCTGGCCGGGCATCTGCACGGCGAACTGTGCCCGAGCGGAGCAGCCCCCGCCGTACCCGTACTGGCGGAGCTGGAGCGCATCGAATCCGTGGCGGCGGCCCTCTCCGTGGAGGAGATCGAACGCAGCCGGATCAGCCACCGGCTCCAGGATCTCGTCACCCGGCTCAACGCGCGAATCAACGACGGCGACGACGCGGGGAACACCGAGCCGGCAGACGGTCCCACCGTCGCCGACCGCCTCGGCGCCGCGTCGGCCGAGGACGTCTTCGACTTCCTCGACAAGGAACTCGGGCTTTCCTGACCCGCTGATCCGCCCCAGCCCCCTTCTGCTCATTCACCCCACTTCCCGAACCTCCCGCATGCGCAGTTCCCGGGAAACGACACACGGCGAGGCCCTGATGGCGAACGTGAACGAAGCTAAGCTCCTCGACTACCTCAAGCGGACGACCGCGGACCTGCACGCCACGAAGCAGCAGTTGCGGGAGATGGAGAACGCCGGACAGGAGCCCATCGCCATCGTCGCGATGAGCTGCCGCCTGCCCGGCGGCGTGCGTTCGCCCGAGGAGCTGTGGCAGCTGATCGCCGCAGGGGTCGACGCGATCGGGGACTTCCCCGAGGACCGCGGCTGGGACACCGGGGCCGACGCCGGAACGGGCTCGGGCGCGGATGACGGCGCGGACTACCCGCGCAAGGGCGGCTTCCTTTACGACGCCGCGGAGTTCGACCCGGCCTTCTTCGGTATATCGCCGCGCGAGGCACTGGCGATGGACCCGCAGCAGCGGCTGCTGCTGGAGGTCTCCTGGGAGGCCTTCGAGCGCGGTGGCATCGCGCCGGACTCGGTGCACGGCGGCCGCGTGGGCGTCTTCATGGGCACCAACGGCCAGACCTACTTCGACCTGGAACTGCCGGAAGAGGCCGAGGCCTACATGGCCACCGGCAGCAACGCGGCCGTGCTGTCCGGCCGTATCTCCTACGTACTCGGGCTGGAGGGGCCGGCCGTCACGGTGGACACGGCGTGCTCGTCGTCGCTGGTCTCACTGCACCTCGCGATCCAGGCACTGCGCAAGGGCGAGTGCACCCTCGCGCTCGCAGGCGGCGCGACCGTGATGGCGACCCCCGACCCCTACATCGCGTTCAGCAAGCAGCGCGGTCTCGCGGCCGACGGCCGCTGCAAGGCGTTCTCCGAGGCGGCGGACGGCACCGGCTGGTCCGAGGGCGCGGGCGTACTGCTGGTGGAGCGGCTGTCCGACGCGCGGCGCAACGGACATCCCGTACTGGCTGTCGTACCCGGCTCCGCCGTCAACCAGGACGGCGCCAGCAACGGCCTCACCGCGCCGAACGGCCCGTCGCAGCAGCGCGTCATCTGGGACGCGCTGGCGAGCGCGCAACTGTCTGCGGACCAGGTGGACGTGGTCGAGGCACACGGCACGGGCACGGTCCTGGGCGACCCGATCGAGGCGCAGGCACTGCTGGCGACGTACGGGCGCGACCGCGCGGCGGAGAACCCCCTGTGGCTGGGGTCGGTGAAGTCGAACATGGGTCACACGCAGGCCGCTGCGGGTGTCGCCGGGATCATCAAGATGGTCATGGCGATGCGGGCCGGCGTCCTGCCGAAGACGCTGCACGCGGACGAGCCGTCGACGAAGGTGGACTGGACGGCCGGCCATGTCCGGCTGCTGACCGAGGAAGTGGAGTGGGACGGCACGAGACCTCGCCGGGCGGGTGTCTCGTCGTTCGGGATCAGCGGTACGAACGCGCACGTCATCCTTGAGGAGGCGCCGGCGGCGGAGCCCACTGAGGCGGAGCCCGTGGAGCGCCCGGACTCGGACTCCACAGGCTCCACAGGCTCCACGGGACCGGTGCTGTGGCCGGTCTCCGGGGCGAGCGTGGAGGCGTTGCGTGCGCAGGCGGCGGGGCTGTTGGGCCTGATGGAGCGTGTGGATGCTCCTGATCCGGTGGATGTGGGTGTCGCGCTGGCGACGACGCGCGCGCAGCTGGAGCACCGTGCGGTGGTCGCGGGCGCCGGGCGCGATGAACAGGTCGCAGGGCTGCGGGCACTGGCTGCCGGCGAGCCTGCGCCGGGTGTAGTCAGCGGGGCCGTGGTTGACGGTCGGCTGGCGTTCCTGTTCACGGGGCAGGGTGCGCAGCGGGTCGGTATGGGCCGTGAACTGGCCGCCGTCTTCCCGGTTTTCGCGAACGCGCTGGACGAGGCGTGCGGTCATCTCGACCTTCAGCTCGAACGGCCTTTGAGGGATGTGCTGTTCGCTGAGGTGGGGTCGGCGGAGGCTGCGCTGCTGGATCGTACGGAGTACGCGCAGCCGGCGCTGTTCGCGGTGGAGACGGCGCTGTTCCGGCTGGTGGAGTCGTGGGGTGTGCGGCCCGATGTGCTGGCCGGGCATTCGATCGGTGAGATCGGTGCGGCGCACGTGGCCGGAGTGTTCTCGTTGGCGGACGCGTGTGCGCTGGTCGCGGCGCGTGGCCGGCTGATGCAGGCGCTGCCCGAGGGCGGGGTGATGGCGGCCGTGCAGGCCACCGAGGAGGAGGTCCGCGCGCTGCTCGACGGGGTCGGGGACGCCACGGTCGCGGCGGTCAACGGGCCGCGTGCGGTGGTGGTTTCCGGGGCTACGGCCTCCGTGGAGAGAGTGGTGGAGGTGGTACGGGCGCAGGGCGGCAAGACATCCCGGCTGAAGGTCTCGCACGCCTTCCACTCACCCCTGATGGACCCGATGCTCGACGAGTTCAAGGCGGTGGTGTCGGGTCTCGACTACAGCGAGCCTCGTATCCCCGTGGTCTCGAATGTGACCGGCCGCACGGCCACGGCGGCGGAGATCACCTCTGCCGAGTACTGGGTGTCCCACGTCCGCGAGGCGGTCCGCTTCGCCGACGGCGTGCAGACCCTCGCCGACCAGGGCGTGACGACGTTCCTGGAGATCGGCCCGGACGCCGTCCTCACCGCCATGGCCCCCAGTGCACTCCCCGACGACACCACGGCCGGCTTCGTCTCCCTACTGCGCCGCAACCGCCCCGAACAGACGGAGATTCTCACCGCGCTGGCCCGCCTCTGGACCACCGGCCACACCGTCAACTGGCCCGCCCTGCACACCGGCGGCCCGACCCGGCCCGTCGACCTGCCCACCTACCCCTTCCAGCGCCAGCACTATTGGATCAAGAACGTGGCGACCGTCGGAAACATCGCCTCGATCGGGCTCGACGCCGCCGATCACCCACTGCTGGGTGCGGCGATGATGCTGGCGGACTCCGACGGTGCGCTGTTCACCGGGCGACTCTCCGTGGGTACGCACACCTGGCTGGCCGACCGTGCCGCCGCGGGCTCCGTCGTATTCCCGGAGACCGGGTTTGTGGAGTTGGCGATTCGGGCGGGGGATCAGGTCGGGTGTGGGGTGTTGGAGGAGTTGACGCTGGAGGCGCCGTTGGTGTTGCCGGTGCGTGGTGGTGTGCAGGTGCAGGTGGTGGTGGGTGCGCCTGAGGGGGGCTCTGGTGGGCGTGCGGTACGGGTGTTCTCGCGCGGTGAGGATGTGGCGGGTGACGCGTCGTGGACGCGGCACGCCACAGGTGTGCTCGGTGCCGGTGTGCGCGCTGTCGCGGACGAGTCCGCTTTCGGTGTATGGCCTCCGGCTGGGGCGGCGCCGGTTTCGGTTCGGGACGTGTACGAGCGGTACGCGGATGCGGGGCTGACGTACGGGCCGGTATTCCAGGGCCTGAAGGCCGCCTGGCGCCATGACGAGGAACTGTACGCCGAGGTCGTCCTGCCTGAGCAGGCGGCAAAGGATGCCGAGCGATTTGGCCTGCACCCTGCGGCCCTGGACGCCGCAGTGCAGAGCCTGGCACTCCTGGGCTCCGCGCCGGTCGCCGAGGCGGCAGTGAACCTGCGACTGAACGCGGAGTGGCGCGGCGTGACGCTGCACGCCACCGGTGCGTCCGCGTTGCGGGTACGGCTCTCGCCGTTGGGCGCGGACAGCTTCGCGGTGGACATCGCCGACACGGCCGGCGAAGCGGTCGCCTCCATCGAGTCGCTGACCGTCCGGCCCACCCAGGCATCGGAGTTGGCCAGTGGTGGCGGGGCCGAGTTCCACGACTCCCTGTATCGGGTGGATTGGGTGCCGGCTGGGTCGGGTTCGGTGGCTGTGGGTGCTGGGTCTGTGGTGGTGGATTTTGCCGATGTGGTGGGTGTTGCTGCCGATGTGCCGGTTCCGGGTGTCGTGGTGTTGCGGGCGTTCGGTGATGTTGATGGGGGTGCGGATGGTGTGAGTGGTGTGTTGGAGGGTGTGTTGGGTGCTCTTCAGGTGTGGTTGGGGGAGGAGCGTTTTGGTGGGTCGACGTTGGTGGTGGTGACGCGGGGCGCGGTGTCGGCCGGCGGTAGTGAGGTGCGTGATCTGGCTGGTGCTGCGGTGGGTGGTTTGGTGCGGTCGGCGCAGGCGGAGCATCCGGGGCGGTTTGTGCTGGTGGATGTGGACGATGTGGAGTTTTCGCTGGATACGGTGACGGGTGTGGGTGAGCCGCAGGTGGCTTTGCGGGGCGGGGTGTTGTTTGTTCCGCGTTTGGTGCGCGCGGGTGTGACTGCGGTTTTGGATAGGGGTGTTGATGGTGTTGCTGGTGGTTGGTCGTCGGGTGGGACGGTGTTGGTGACGGGTGGTATGGGTGGTTTGGGTGTGGTGTTGGCGCGGCATTTGGTGTCGGTGTGTGGGGTGCGGCGGTTGGTGTTGACGAGTCGTCGTGGTGGTGGTGCTGAGGGTGCGGGTGAGTTGGTGTCGTCGTTGTTGGGGTTGGGTGCGGTGTCGGTGGAGTTGGTGGCGTGTGATGTGGCGGATCGTGGTGCGTTGGAGGGGGTGTTGGCGGGGATTTCTGAGGAGTTTCCGTTGTGTGGGGTGGTGCATGCGGCGGGTGTGCTGGATGACGGTTTGGTGGGTTCGCTGACTGCGGAGCGGTTGGGTGCGGTGTTGCGGCCGAAGGTGTTGGGTGGGTGGAATTTGCATGAGTTGACGCGGGGTTTGGCGTTGGATGCGTTTGTGGTGTTTTCGTCTGCTGCTGGTGTGTTGGGGGTGCCGGGGCAGGGGAATTATGCGGCGGCGAATGCGTTTTTGGATGGTTTGGTGGAGTTTCGGGTGGCGGAGGGGTTGCCGGGTGCTTCGTTGGCGTGGGGTCTCTGGGGTGACACGGGTGTGGGGGGTATGGGTGGTGGGTTGTCGGAGGGTGATCGTTCGCGGATGGCGCGGGGTGGTGTGTTGCCGTTGTCGGTGGTGGACGGCTTGCGGTTGTTTGATGCGGGTGCGCGGGCGGATGCGGCGTTGGTACCGGTACGTCTTGATGTGGAGGCGCTGCGAGCGCAGGGCACCGCACTCCCGTCCCTCTACCACCACCTCACCGGACGCCCGGCACGCCGACAGGCCACCTCGCGGACCGCGATCGCTGCTGCCGGCTCGCTCGGTGAACGCCTCGCCGTACTCGCCGAGTCCGAACGCCACGAAGCGGTCCTCGACCTGGTGCGGGAACAAGTCGCCGCAGTACTGGGTCATGCGACGCCCGCGGCCATCGCGCCGGACCGCGCCTTCAGCGACCTGGGCTTCGACTCGCTGACTTCGGTGGAACTGCGCAACAGCCTCAACAACACAACCGGCCTGCACCTGCCGGCCACTCTCGTCTTCGACTACCCGACCGCCGGCGACCTCGCGGACCACTTGCTGTCCGAGGTCTCCGGAGACGTGGCCGCCACCACCGTCCTGCCGACGACCGGCGTGCGCGCCGACGACCCGATCGTCATCGTGGGCATGTCCTGCCGCTTCCCCGGCGGCATCGAATCGCCCGAAGACCTGTGGAAACTGGTCTCCGAAGGCGACGACGCCATCACCGACTTTCCCGAGAACCGGGGCTGGAACGTCGACCGCCTCTACGACCCCACCGAGTCCCGCCCGGACACCACGTACGTACGCAGGGGCGGGTTCCTGCACGACGCGGCCGACTTCGACGCGGACTTCTTCGGCATCAGCCCGAACGAGGCCCTCATCACCGACCCGCAGCAGCGACTGCTGCTGCAGACGTCCTGGGAGGCGTTCGAGCGGGCGGGCATCGACCCCGCGACGCTCAAGGGCAGCGCCACCGGTGTCTTCGCCGGTCTCGTCTACCACGACTACACCGGCAGCAACAGCTCCGGCAGCATCGTCTCCGGGCGCATCGCCTACACGTACGGCCTGGAAGGGCCGGCCGTGACCGTGGACACGGCGTGCTCGTCATCGCTGGTGGCGCTGCACCTCGCGATCCAGGCCCTGCGCAACGGCGAGTGCGATCTCGCCCTGGCAGGCGGTGTGACGATCATGGCCTCGCCCGCCGCCTTCGTGGAGTTCAGCCGCCAGCGCGGTCTGTCCCGCGACGGTCTCTGCAAGGCGTTCGCCGCCGGAGCGGACGGTACCGGCTGGGGCGAGGGCGTGGGCCTCCTGGTGGTCGAGCGGCTGTCGGACGCCACGCGCAACGGCCACCGGGTGCTCGCGCACGTACGAGGCTCCGCCGTCAACCAGGACGGCGCCAGCAACGGCCTCACCGCGCCGAACGGCCCCGCCCAGCAGCGCGTCATCCGCCAGGCACTGGCCAACGCCCAGCTCACCGCCGCAGACGTCGACGCGGTCGAGGCGCACGGCACCGGCACGGTCCTGGGTGACCCGATCGAGGCCCAGGCCCTGATGGCGACGTACGGACAGGAGCGCGCCGCCGACCGGCCGCTGTGGCTGGGCTCGGTCAAGTCCAACATCGGCCACACCCAGGGCGCCGCCGGCGTCGCCGGAATCATCAAGATGGTCATGGCGATGCGCAACGGCGTACTGCCCAGGACCCTGCACGTGGACGAGCCGTCCACCCACGTCGACTGGACGGCGGGCGCGATGCGGCTGCTGACCGAGGAAGTCGCGTGGGACGTCGACCGGCCGCGCCGCGCGGGTATCTCGTCCTTCGGCATCAGCGGTACGAACGCCCACGTGATCATCGAGCAGGCTGCGCACGACCGTGACGACGAGCCGGCAGTCGACTCCTCGGAGGCCGGGCCGTCGAGCGACGCCGTGGTGCCGTGGGTCATCTCCGCCCGCGGCGAGGAAGGGCTGCGCGCCCAGGCGGCGCGACTCGCGTCGTACGTGGAGGAGCACGGCGAACTCCGTCCGGCGGATGTGGGCTGGTCCCTGACGACGATGCGCGGCGCGCTGGAGCAGCGCGCGACCGTTCTCGGCGCGGACACGGCCGAGCTGGTGGCCGGCCTGCGGTCCCTCGCCGAGGAAACGGCCGCGCCGGACGCGGTGCGTACCAGCGGCAAGACCGCGTTCCTGTTCACCGGGCAGGGTGCGCAGCGGACCGGCATGGGCCGTGAGCTCTACGACACGTATCCCGTCTTCCGGCAGGCTTGGGACGAGATCTGCGAGCAGTTCGACGGTCTGCTGGAACGGCCCGTGAAGGACGTGCTGTTCGCGGACGAGGGCGCGGCTGACGCGGCATTGCTGGACCGTACCGAGTACGCCCAGCCCGCCCTGTTCACGGTCGAAGTGAGCCTGTACCGCCTGGTCAACTCCTGGGGTGTACGCCCCGACTTCGTGATGGGGCACTCCATCGGCGAGATCGCCGCCGCGCACATCGCCGGGGTGCTGACCCTGGCGGACGCCTGCACGCTGGTCACCGCGCGCGGCCGGCTGATGCAGGCGCTCCCGGCCGGCGGCGCGATGGTCGCGGTCGAGGCGACGGAGGAGGAGACGCTGCCGCTGCTCGCTGAGTCGGCGGGAGCCGGCCTGGCCGCAGTCAACGGCCCGCGGTCCGTGGTCCTTTCCGGCCCCGAAGCGGCGGTGGAGGAGGTCGCGGAGTGGCTGCGGGCACAGGGCCGAAAGACGTCCCGGCTGAAGGTGTCGCACGCCTTCCACTCCCCGCTGATGGAGCCGATGCTGGCCGACTTCCGGCAGGTCCTGGAGGGCCTGTCGTTCGCTGAGCCGAAGCTGGCAGTGGTGTCCAACGTGACGGGCGACGTGGCCGCCGAGCAGGAGCTGTGCTCGGTGGACTACTGGCTGCGGCATGTGAGCGAAGCGGTGCGCTTCAGCGACGGCGTGCGCAGCGCCGCGGACCGTGGAGTGACACGGTTCGTGGAGGTGGGCCCCGACGGTGTGCTGACGGGCCTCGCACAGACGTGCCTCGCGGAGAGCGCGGAGACCGAGGAGTCGGAGCGGGCGGGGCAGACGGAGCAGACGGTGTGCGTGCCGCTGCTGCGCAAGGGACGTCCGGAGGCGCGGTCCCTCCTGGCCGGACTGGGGCGCCTGTACGCCGCGGGTGGCGAAGTCGCCTGGCCCGCCGTCTTCGAGGGCAGCGGAGCCCGCGAGGTCGATCTGCCCACATACGCCTTCCAGCGTCGCCGTTTCTGGTCGCAGACGTCGACCGATCACGGTGACCCGGCGGCCATCGGCCTCGGTGCCACCGACCACCCGCTGCTGGGCGCGGCCGTCGTGCTCGCCGACTCGGAGGGGGTCCTCTTCACCGGTCGACTCTCTGCGCAGACCCAGCCCTGGCTGGCCGACCATGTCGTGGGTGGCTCGATCTTCTTCCCCGGCACCGGGTTTGTGGAGTTGGCGATTCGGGCGGGGGATCAGGTCGGGTGTGGGGTGTTGGAGGAGTTGACGCTGGAGGCGCCGTTGGTGTTGCCGGTGCGTGGTGGTGTGCAGGTGCAGGTGGTGGTGGGTGCGCCTGAGGGCGGCTCTGGTGGGCGTGCGGTACGGGTGTTCTCCCGTGGTGAGGGTGCGGTGGACGACACGTCCTGGACCCGGCATGCGACGGGTGTGTTGGGCGCTGGGGTGCGGGGCGGTGTGGGCGGGGCTGATCTGAGCGTGTGGCCTCCGGTGGGTGCGGTGCCGGTTTCGGTTGAGGGTGTGTACGAGCGTTATGCGGAAGGGGGGTTGGTGTACGGCCCGGTGTTCCAGGGTCTGAGGGCTGCGTGGCGGCTGGGCGAGGATGTGTTTGCTGAGGTGGTGTTGCCGGAGGGTGTGGGGGTTGAGGGGTTTGGTGTGCATCCGGCGGTGCTGGATGCTGCGTTGCATGCGGTGGGTCTGACAGGTGCGGGGGAGCGGGCTGGTCTGCCGTTCGCGTGGTCGGGTGTGGAGTTGTTCGCGACGGGTGCGTCGGCGCTGCGGGTGCGGGTACGTCCGCTGAGCTCTGGTGCGGTGTCGCTTGAGGTGGCGGATGCCGCGGGTCGTGCGGTGGTCTCGGTGGAGCGGCTGGATGTCCGGCCGATTTCCGAGAAGCAACTGGCCCAGGCGCGCGCCGAGTTCCACGACTCCCTGTATCGGGTGGATTGGGTGCCGGCTGGGTCGGGTTCGGTGGCTGTGGGTGCTGGGTCTGTGGTGGTGGATTTTGCCGATGTGGTGGGTGTTGCTGCCGATGTGCCGGTTCCGGGTGTCGTGGTGTTGCGGGCGTTCGGTGATGTTGATGGGGGTGCGGATGGTGTGAGTGGTGTGTTGGAGGGTGTGTTGGGTGCTCTTCAGGTGTGGTTGGGGGAGGAGCGTTTTGGTGGGTCGACGTTGGTGGTGGTGACGCGGGGCGCGGTGTCGGCCGGCGGTAGTGAGGTGCGTGATCTGGCTGGTGCTGCGGTGGGTGGTTTGGTGCGGTCGGCGCAGGCGGAGCATCCGGGGCGGTTTGTGCTGGTGGATGTGGACGATGTGGAGTTTTCGCTGGATACGGTGACGGGTGTGGGTGAGCCGCAGGTGGCTTTGCGGGGCGGGGTGTTGTTTGTTCCGCGTTTGGTGCGCGCGGGTGTGACTGCGGTTTTGGATAGGGGTGTTGATGGTGTTGCTGGTGGTTGGTCGTCGGGTGGGACGGTGTTGGTGACGGGTGGTATGGGTGGTTTGGGTGTGGTGTTGGCGCGGCATTTGGTGTCGGTGTGTGGGGTGCGGCGGTTGGTGTTGACGAGTCGTCGTGGTGGTGGTGCTGAGGGTGCGGGTGAGTTGGTGTCGTCGTTGTTGGGGTTGGGTGCGGTGTCGGTGGAGTTGGTGGCGTGTGATGTGGCGGATCGTGGTGCGTTGGAGGGGGTGTTGGCGGGGATTTCTGAGGAGTTTCCGTTGTGTGGGGTGGTGCATGCGGCGGGTGTGCTGGATGACGGTTTGGTGGGTTCGCTGACTGCGGAGCGGTTGGGTGCGGTGTTGCGGCCGAAGGTGTTGGGTGGGTGGAATTTGCATGAGTTGACGCGGGGTTTGGCGTTGGATGCGTTTGTGGTGTTTTCGTCTGCTGCTGGTGTGTTGGGGGTGCCGGGGCAGGGGAATTATGCGGCGGCGAATGCGTTTTTGGATGGTTTGGTGGAGTTTCGGGTGGCGGAGGGGTTGCCGGGTGCTTCGTTGGCGTGGGGTCTCTGGGGTGACACGGGTGTGGGGGGTATGGGTGGTGGGTTGTCGGAGGGTGATCGTTCGCGGATGGCGCGGGGTGGTGTGTTGCCGTTGTCGGTGGTGGACGGCTTGCGGTTGTTTGATGCGGGTGCGCGGGCGGATGCGGCGTTGGTACCGGTACGTCTTGATGTGGAGGCGCTGCGAGCGCAGGGCACCGCACTCCCGTCCCTCTACCACCACCTGGTCCCCACGGTGCGACGTAGCGCTGCCGTCAGCGACGGCACCACCGCTGACACGCTGCACCATCAGCTGTCCGCACTCACCCCGGCCGAGCGGGAACGCGCGCTGCTCAATGTGGTGCGAGTGCAGGTCGCCGACGTTTTGGGTCATGCGACGCCCGCGGCCATCGCGCCGGACCGCGCCTTCAGTGACCTGGGCTTCGACTCGCTGACCTCGGTGGAACTGCGCAACGGGCTGAACGCGGCGACCGGCCTGCGCCTGCCGGCCACTCTCGTCTTCGACTACCCGACTGCCGGCGACCTCGCGGACCATCTCCACGACGAACTCCTCGGCACGCTCGACACCCCCGCTGTTGCGCCGGTGAGCCACGAGGGGCTCGTAACCGACGACCCGATCGTCATCGTAGGCATGTCCTGCCGTTATCCCGGCGGCATCGAGTCGCCCGAAGACCTGTGGAAACTGGTCTCCGAGGGCAATGACACCGTCTCCGAGTTCCCGGAGGACCGCGGCTGGGAGACCAGCGCGATCTACGACCCGAACGGCGATCGGCCGGACACCACGTACGTGAACAAGGGCGGCTTCCTGCACGACGCGGCCGACTTCGACGCCGCCTTCTTCCGGATCAGCCCGAACGAAGCACTGAGCACGGACCCGCAGCAGCGACTGCTGCTGGAGGCCTCCTGGGAGGCGTTCGAGCGGGCAGGCATCGACCCCGCGACCGTGAAGGGCAGCTCGACCGGCGTCTTCGCAGGCCTGATGTACCACGACTACCCGACCAGTCACAGCGCGGGCAGCATCGTCTCCGGCCGTATCGCTTACACCTTCGGCCTGGAAGGGCCGGCCGTGACTGTGGACACGGCGTGCTCGTCGTCCCTGGTGGCCCTGCACCTGGCGGGCCAGGCTCTACGCATCGGCGAATGCTCCCTCGCCCTGGTCGGCGGCGTGACGGTGATGTCCACACCCGCCACTTTCATCGAATTCAGCAGGCAGCGCGGCCTGGCGGGCGACGGCCGTTGCAAGTCCTTCGCCGAGGCGGCGGACGGCACCGGCTGGTCCGAGGGCGTCGGCGTGCTGGTGGTGGAGCGGCTTTCGGACGCGCGACGCAACGGCCACCAGGTGCTTGCGGTGGTACGCGGCAGCGCAGTGAACCAGGACGGCGCGAGCAACGGCTTGACGGCGCCGAACGGCCCGTCCCAACAGCGGGTGATCCGGGCGGCCTTGGCGAATGCCGGGCTGTCGGCGGACCAGATCGACGCGGTGGAGGCACACGGTACGGGCACGGTCCTGGGCGACCCGATCGAGGCCCAGGCGCTGCTGGCGACGTACGGACGTGACCGCGCCGCCGAGCACCCGCTGTGGCTCGGCTCCATCAAGTCGAACCTGGGACACACCCAAGCCGCCGCGGGCGTGGCCGGGATCATCAAGATGGTCATGGCGATGCGCAACGGTGTACTGCCCAAGACCCTGCACGTGGACGAGCCGTCGTCGAAGGTGGACTGGACGGCCGGCCGTGTGGAACTGCTGACGGAGTCCCGGCCCTGGGAGGCCGGGGAAGTGAGGCGCGCGGCCGTCTCGTCCTTCGGGATCAGCGGCACGAACGCGCACGTGATCATTGAGCAGGCCCCCGAGCCCGTCGGCTCCGGGTCCGCCTCTGGGCTGCGGCCGGCGACCGAGCCGGCCGTCCCGGGACCTTGGCATGGCCGGTGTCCGCCGCGAACGCGGCGGCGTTGCGCGCGCAGGCGGCGGGGCTGCTGGGCCTGGTGGGGCGCGAGGACGCTCCCGAGCCGGTGGATGTGGGCGTCGCACTGGCGACGACGCGGGCGCAGCTGGACCACCGTGCGGTGATTGCGGGTACCGGACGTGATGAACTGATCGCAGGACTACGGGCATTGGCTGCTGGCGAGGGTGCGCCGGGTGTGGTCGAAGGGGCGGTGACCGAGGGTCTGCTGGCGTTCCTGTTCACGGGCCAGGGCGCGCAGCGGACCGGGATGGGCCGTGAACTCGCCGCGGTTTTCCCGGTGTTCGCGACGGCGTTGGACGAGGTGTGCTTGCACTTGGATCCCCTGTTGGAACACCCGGTGAGGGATGTCCTGTTCGCTCAGGAGGGCTCGGACCTGGCGGTGCTGCTGGACCGTACGGAGTATGCACAGCCCGCCCTGTTCGCTGTCGAGACGGCCTTGTTCCGCCTGGTGGAGTCGCTGGGCGTACGCCCTGATCTGCTGGCCGGGCACTCCATCGGCGAGATCGGCGCCGTGCACGCGGCCGGGGTGTTCTCCCTGGCGGACGCCTGCAGGCTGGTCGCCGCACGCGGCCGGCTCATGCAGGCCCTGCCTGACGGCGGCATCATGGCCGCCGTCCAGGCCACCGAGGACGAGGTCCTCACCCTCCTGGACCGTGCCGAGGACGCTGCGATCGCGGCGGTCAACGGCCCCCGTGCGGTGGTCATTTCCGGCAGCAAGGACACCGTCGACTCGGTGGTGGAAGACCTGCGGGCACAGGGCCGAAAGACGTCCCGGCTGAAGGTGTCGCACGCCTTCCACTCCCCGCTGATGGACCCGATGCTGGAGGAGTTCAAGGCAGTGGTGACGGGACTCACCTACAGCGAGCCCCGTATCCCCGTCGTCTCGAACGTCACCGGCCGTACCGCCGCACCCGGTGAACTCACTTCCCCCGACTACTGGGTGTCCCACGTCCGCGATGCCGTCCGCTTCGCCGACGGCATCCAGGCTCTGGCGGCCGAGGGCGTCACCACCTTCCTGGAGATCGGCCCGGACGCGGTCCTGACCGCCATGGCCGCCGACGCCCTGCCCGACGACACCACAGTTGCATTCATCCCCCTCCTACGCCGCAACCGCCCCGAACAGGCCGAAACCCTCACCGCACTGGCCCACCTCTGGACCAGTGGCCACACCGTCCAGTGGGCGGGCCTGCACGCCACAGGAACAGCTCAGCAGGTCGACCTTCCCACCTATCCCTTCCAGCGCCGGCGCTACTGGATCGACGGCTACTCCCCGTTCGGCGCGGCGTCCGGCGCCGGCGATCACCCGCTGCTGGGAGCAGCCGCCGTGCTCGCCGAGTCGGACGGTCTGTTCTTCAGCGGCCGGCTCTCCACCCGGACCCAGCCATGGCTGGCCGACCACGCCATCGGTGACACCGTGCTCTTCCCCGGCACAGGCTTTGTCGAGATGGCGATCGGGGCCGGTGACCAGGTGGGCTGCGCGCTGCTGTCGGAGATGACCCTGGAGACTCCGCTGGTGCTCCCGGAGCACGGAGTGATCCACACCCAGCTTGTGGTCAACGCGCCTGACGACTCGGGGAGCCGCACCTTCAGCATCCACTCGCGTGGCGAGGAGGACGTGGTGGGTGCCGCATCGTGGACCCGGCATGCGACGGGTGTGTTGGGCGCTGGGGTGCGGGGCGGTGTGGGCGGGGCTGATCTGAGCGTGTGGCCTCCGGTGGGTGCGGTGCCGGTTTCGGTTGAGGGTGTGTACGAGCGTTATGCGGAAGGGGGGTTGGTGTACGGCCCGGTGTTCCAGGGTCTGAGGGCTGCGTGGCGGCTGGGCGAGGATGTGTTTGCTGAGGTGGTGTTGCCGGAGGGTGTGGGGGTTGAGGGGTTTGGTGTGCATCCGGCGGTGCTGGATGCGGCGTTGCATGCGGTGGGTCTGACGGGTGCGGGGGAGCGGGCTGGTCTGCCGTTCGCGTGGTCGGGCGTGGAGTTGTTCGCGACGGGTGCGTCGGCGCTGCGGGTGCGGGTACGTCCGCTGAGCTCTGGTGCGGTGTCGCTTGAGGTGGCGGATGCCGCGGGTCGTGCGGTGGTCTCGGTGGAGCGGCTGGATGTCCGGCCGATTTCCGAGAAGCAACTGGCCCAGGCGCGCGCCGAGTTCCACGACTCCCTGTACCGGGTCGACTGGGCTCCGTTGCCCTCGGCTCCCGCTTTGGCCGACAACGGTAAGTGGGTAGTGGTCGGTTCGAATGCCGCCGAGTGGTCGGAGTCTCTCGCCACCGTGGTGGCGCGCAGCGCGGTGGTGCCGGAGCTGCGCGACGCCGGCGACGCGAGCGTAGTCGTCCTGCCGGTCGTCGGAGACACCCGTACGGCCGAGGCTGGAGTGGATGTCGCGGCCGCGGTGCGCGAGCGTACGCATCGGACGCTCGCCGACCTTCAGACATGGCTGGCGGACGAGCGGTTCGCCGCGTCGACCCTGGTGGTGGTGACACAGGGCGCGGTCCAGACGGCGGCCGGCGACGTGAGTGATCTCGCGGGTGCCGCAGTGGGCGGTCTCGTACGGTCGGCGCAGATGGAGAATCCGGGCCGGATCGTACTGATCGACGTGGACGGCCACGATGCCTCTCTCGCCGCACTGCCTCGGGCAGTGCATACAGATGAGCCGCAACTCGCGCTGCGTGAGGGCGACGTGTACGTACCGCGATTGGCGCGGGTGTCTGCCGCGCCCCCGCCCGCCGATGCCGATGCCGATGTCCCGTCCGAGCGGAAGGTCTGGGATGCCGACGGCACGGTTCTGGTGACTGGTGCCACTGGCGCGCTGGGGGCCTTGGTCGTACGCCACCTGGTGGCCGAACACGGGGCCGTCCATGTACTGCTGGCCAGCCGCCGGGGTCCGGACGCGCCCGGTGCCGCCGAGCTGAGTGCCGAGCTGGCCGAGCTGGGCGCCAGCGTGACACTCGCTGCCTGTGACGTCGCCGACCGCACCCAACTGGCCGCCCTGCTGGCGGCAGTTCCGGCCGGCCACCCGCTGACCGGTGTTGTACACGTCGCCGGCACGCTCGACGACGGAGTCATCGGCTCGCTGACTCCGGAACGCATGGACACCGTGCTCCGGCCCAAGACCGACGCGGCCTGGAACCTGCACGAGCTGACCCGCGACCTCGGCCTGACCGCGTTCGTGCTCTTCTCCTCCATCGCCGGGGCGCTGGGCGTACCGGGGCAGGGCAACTACGCGGCAGCCAATGCCTTCCTGGATGCGCTGGCCCAGCACCGCCGGGCCCATGGCCTGGTGGCCAGCTCGCTGGCCTGGGGCATGTGGGCGGACGACGGCGGCATGGCCGGCACGCTGAGCGGCACCGATGCGCACCGCATGGCACGCGCGGGTGCCGGGGCACTCTCCGCCCAGCAGGGCCTGGCCCTGTTCGATACGGCTGTGCTCGACCAGGACCAGATCGGCAACCCGGCCGACGCGCTCCTCGTACCGGCTGTGTTGGACGTTCGCGCCATGGCACAGAGCGGTGACGGGGAACTGCCGCCGCTCTTCCGCGGCTTGGTGCGCGCGCCCGCACGGCGGATCGCGCAGTCCCTTTCGCAGTCGCCCGCCGACTCGCAGAGCTTGCGCGCCCGCCTCGCGGACACGCCCGCACACGAGCGGAAGGACCTGCTGACCGAGGTGGTGCGCGCGCAAGCCGTGGCGGTACTCGGCCATGCCGATACCGAAGCCGTGGACTCCGACCGGTCGTTCAGCGACCTGGGGTTCGACTCGCTCACCGCCGTGGAGTTCCGCAACCGCCTCAACGCGGCCACCGGCCTGCGTCTGCCGGCTGCGCTGATCTTCGACTACCCCAGTACTCGGGCGGTCGCGGGTCACCTGTGGGAGGAGCTCGCTCCGCAGTCGGAGGACGACCCGAGCGAAACGGGTACCGGGTCGGCGGAGAACCGTATCCGTACCGCGCTCGCCGCGATCCCGCTGTCCCGGCTGCGGGAGGCCGGCCTGATGGACAGCCTGCTGGAACTCGCCGGAATCGAAGCCGGACTCGCGGTGGAAGGCGCGGTGGAAGACGCGGACGAAGCCGCGGACTCCATCGATGCCATGGACACCGAGGCCTTGATCAGCATGGCTCTCGCAGGCTCCGGTTCCGCCCACGACGACCTGTCCGAAGGCCCGGCCCACGACGCGGCCTACGAATCCGACCACGTGTACGACGAATTCGACGTCAACGACATGACGCGGGAGAAGTGACACCGCAATGACTGAGCCCAGTCGTCCCAGCCGGCCCACTCAGACTCCGCAACCCGATCGGCCCGACGCGAAGCTCGTCGACGCCCTGCGGACATCCGTCAAGGAGACCGAGCGTCTGCGCGAGCAGAACCGCAAGCTGACCGGCATGGCACGGGAGCCGCTCGCCATCGTGGGCATGTCCTGCCGCTACCCGGGCGGTGTCCGGTCGCCGGAGGATCTGTGGCGGCTGGTCTCCGAAGAGACCGATGCCATATCCGGGTTTCCCGAGGACCGGGGCTGGGACCTCGATGCCCTGTACGACCCCGACCCGGAGCACGACGGCACCTCGTACTCCCGTCACGGCGGGTTCCTCTACGACGCCGCCGACTTCGACCCGGCCTTCTTCGGCGTGGCACCGCGTGAGGCGCGTGCCATCGACCCGCAGCAGCGGTTGCTGCTGGAGGCTTCCTGGGAGGCGCTGGAGAACGCGCGGCTGGATCCGGGCACTCTCCGCGGCAGCCGCACGGGTGTGTTCGCCGGTGTGATGTACCACGACTACATCAACAGCTACGGGAGCGGCAGCGTCGTCTCGGGCCGTGTCTCCTACACCCTCGGCCTTGAGGGGCCGGCGGTGACGGTGGACACGGCGTGCTCGTCGTCTCTGGTGGCCCTGCACCTGGCTGGCCAGGCGCTGCGCAACGGCGAATGTTCGCTCGCGCTGGCGGCAGGCGTCACGGTGATGTCGACACCTGGGACCTTCGTCGACTTCAGTCGGCAGCGCGGGCTTGCGGCCGATGGCCGTTGCAAGTCCTTTGCCGAGGCGGCCGACGGCACGGGGTTCTCCGAGGGCGTCGGCGTGCTGGTGGTGGAGCGACTCTCCGACGCGCGGCGCAACGGGCATCGGGTGCTCGCGGTGGTGCGGGGCAGTGCGGTCAACCAGGACGGCGCCAGCAACGGTCTCACCGCGCCGAACGGGCCGGCCCAACAGCGGGTGATCCGGGCGGCGTTGGCCAATGCCAGGCTGTCGGCGGACCAGGTAGATGTGGTGGAGGCGCACGGTACGGGCACGGTTCTGGGTGACCCGATCGAGGCGCAGGCACTGCTGGCCACCTACGGCAAGGGCCGGCCGGCCGAGAGCCCGCTGTGGCTGGGGTCGGTGAAGTCGAACCTGGGGCACACGCAGGCTGCGGCGGGTGTGGCCGGAATCATCAAGATGGTCATGGCGATGCGCAACGGCGTACTGCCCAAGACCCTGCACGTGGACGAGCCGTCATCGAAGGTGGACTGGACGGCCGGCGGCGTGGAACTGCTGACGGAGTCCCGGCCGTGGGCAGCGGGCAGGCCCAAACGTGCGGCGGTGTCGTCGTTCGGGATCAGTGGTACGAATGCGCACGTGATCCTGGAACAGGCACCGCCCGGGGCACCGGTCGAGGCCTCCGTCGAGGCGGAGAGCCCGCAGCGGGACGGCGTCGTAGGGCCGGTGCTCTGGCCGGTGTCCGGCGCCAGCCCGGACGCGCTGCGCGCCCAGGCAGCCGGCCTGCTCAACCTCCTGGAACGCACCGACGCCCCCGCCCCGGCCGACATCGGCTACGCCCTGGCCGTCACCCGCGCACACCTGGAACACCGCGCCGTCATCACCGGCACCGACCCGGCAGAACTCAGCACCGGACTGCGCGCCCTGAGCCAAGACACCCCCGCCACCGAACTCGTCCGCGCAGTCGCCCGCACCAGCGGCAGGACCGCGTTCCTGTTCACCGGACAAGGCGCCCAACGTCCCGGTATGGGACGCGAACTCGCCGCGGCTTTTCCGGTGTTCGCGGCAGCCCTGGACGAGGTGTGCGCACACCTCGACCCGCTGCTGGAACGGCCTTTGAGGGACGTGCTGTTCGCGGCGGAGGGCTCGGCGGAGGCGGTGCTGCTGGACCGTACGGAGTACGCCCAGCCCGCCCTGTTCGCCATCGGGACGGCGCTGTTCCGGCTGGTGGAGTCGCTGGGGGTACGCCCCGATCTGCTGGCCGGGCACTCCATCGGCGAGATCAGCGCGGCGCACGCGGCCGGAGTGTTCTCGCTGGCCGACGCGTCTGCTCTGGTCGCGGCGCGCGGCCGCCTGATGCAGGCGCTGCCCGACGGCGGGGTGATGGCGGCCGTCCAGGCCACCGAGGACGAGATCCTCACCGTCCTCGACGGAGTCGAGGACGCGGCCATCGCCGCCGTCAACGGACCCCGCGCGATCGTGGTCTCCGGCACGGCAGCCTCCGTCGAGAAGGTCGTGGAGGCAGTACGGGCGCAGGGCGGCAAGACCTCGTACCTGAAGGTCTCACACGCCTTCCACTCCCCGCTGATGGACCCGATGCTGGACGAGTTCCGCACGGTGGTGTCGGGCCTCGCCCACAGCGAGCCCCGTATCCCGGTCGTCTCGAACGTCACCGGACGTATCGCCACGGCAGGGGAACTCACCTCACCCGACTACTGGGTGACCCACGTCCGCGAAGCCGTCCGCTTCAACGACGGCATACGCGCCGCAGTGGCACGTGGCGTAACGCGATTCGTGGAGCTGGGACCGGACGCGGTGCTGTCAGGGCTGGTACAGCCGTGCCTGGAGGCAGGCGAGGCCGAGCGGGTGACCGTGGTGCCCATGATGCGCAAGCGGCGTGACGAGGCCCGGGCGGTTCTGGCAGGACTGGGACTGCTGCACGCCGGCGGAGCCGCAGTGGACTGGCAGGCGCTGTACAAGGGCAGTGGCGCACGCACAGTGGACCTGCCCACCTACGCCTTTCAGCATCGCCGCTACTGGATCGACTCGCCCGCGCTCTTTGGTGGGGCTGTCACCGACGGGCTCGATTCTGCGGCCGGCCAGGAGCCCTCCGACGGTCTGGCGGCGGTCCGGCTGCTCGCACGCCTGGCCGAACTCCCTGCACCTGAACAGGAGAAGTTGCTGATTGAAGTAGTGGTGGGACACATGGCTGCGGTCCTGGGCCATGACTCTGCCGGTGAAGTCGATCCGGAGCGCGGCTTCCTGGAGGCCGGAGTCGACTCGCTCTCCGCGATAGAACTGCGGAAGAGTCTGCAACGCGCCACCGGGCTGGAAGTCCCGGCCGCAGCAGTGTTCGATCTCGGCAACCCTGCCCGGCTCGCCTCGTACTTGCGTACCGAACTGGGCTCCGCCCCGCCGGCGCAGGCATCCGCTGCCGCTGCCCCTCGTGTCGCCGTTGCCACCGCCGGCCCGTCGCGCATGCCGGAGACCCTCAGTGAGCTGTTCCGGGCCGCGGTGAAGGAGGGAAAGATGGCAGAAGGCACCGCACTGCTGAACGCAGTGGCCGAGCTGCGTCCTTCCTTCCGGACAGCCTCCCAACTGCACACCGTGAGCCCGCCGGTGACGCTGGCCCGCGGCCCCCGCGGTCCGTCGCTGATCTGTTTTCCGTCGCCGATGGCGCTCGCCGGAGCCCAGCAGTACGCGCGGCTCGCCGCGAACTTCAGGGGTGTGCGCGATGTGCATGTGGTGACGCCGCCCGGATTCGTGGACGGGGAGCAGCTGCCGGACTCGGTGGACGCAGTCGTCGACCACTTCGCCGAGAGCGTACGGCGGCTGGCTGGTGACGAACCGTTCGCACTGGTCGGCTACTCCTCCGGCGGCCAGCTCGCGCATGCCACGGCCAGCCGCCTGGAGAGCGAAGGGGTGATGCCTGCGGCGATCGTGCTGCTGGACACCTATCTCCCCACCGACGAGAGTGATGAGCAGGCTGCCGCGGACGGCTCGGCGAACGCGGACGACTCGTCCGACGGCCTCTGGGCACAGATGCTGGACGGGATGCTGGAGCGCGAGGATGCCTTCGGCATCTTCACCGCGGCCAGGCTGTCGGCCATGGGCCGGTACAGCTCGCTCATCACTCAGTGTGGTCCGCAGCCAGTCGCGGCACCCGTCCTGTTCGTACGACCGACAGAATCATTCATGGGTCGAGCCGCGGAGCCCGGGGCGGCCGTGAGCGCCGATGGCGACGAGAGCTGGCGCTCCTCCTGGCCGGCCCCGCACACACTGCGTGAGATTCCGGGGAACCACTTCACCCTGCTGGAGAATTCGGCCCCCACCGCGGCCGAATCCGTCGAGAAATGGCTTGAATCGCTCCCGGAAACCATCAGAATTGAACCTTCTGGAAACTGAACCTTCCGGAGATCCGACCTTCCCGCATCCGCTCGCGGGAACGGAATATCCCGCAAGTGGCCCCGGTGACGCCCACAGCGCACCGGGGCTTCGTGCTCCCCACCGGCGTGAGTCAGCCAATCGTGGAATTGGATGGCTCGAATTCAGCAATGATCACCCCTTAGGGGTTAGTTAGGGGTTTCGTTGTGTCCGGCGAAATAGTTTACAGTGAATTTGTCTCGATGTGAGCGTGCACCTCCCCTCCGGGATCAAGGCATTCCCTGTGTTGTGAAAGATTCGTGTGTGGGCCGGTTGTTTTCCCAGAAGTAAGGATATTTGTAGTGAGTTCGGATGGTTCCCGTGTGGACCGGACATCACTGAGTCGGTCAGATGAAGTCGGTCGACTTTATTCGCATGGCGCCTCGTGCGTGGTACGCTCCGGCGCCTGACCACAGGACGCGATCTCAATTTGAGCGAGTTGCTGACAAACCAAGTTCCCCGTGGAAATCCACCCGGGCCCTTCGGGAGGCGACGAACCGTGCCTCGGGCACAGGGGGCGGGGGAGGTCGTATTCATGGCCGAAGATCCCCCCCCGTCGCGCTACAGCATTGTCGTTCTCAGCGCTCCTGCCGAGACCCAGAGCCGGTCGATGCTGCCGATAGCCCAGGAACTGAACCGCAGGGATCACCGGATCACCTACGTCACCACTCAGGAGTTCGCCGCGCGTGCCGTCATCGCCGGCGTCGACGTTCTGGTCCACGAGTCCTGTCCCACCTACGGACGACAGACCGACCTCTGGGAATGCAGCGGGCCGGCGGACCCCGTGTGTGTCGAAGCCACGCTCGACTGGGCGGAGGCGATCTATGCCGACTTCGCCGACGACGTGCCCGACCTGGTGCTGTACGAGGCTTCGACCCGCATTACCGCTCGATTGCTGACCTTTCGCTGGAACCGGCCGGCGGTGCAGATCTACCCGTCCTTCGCCAACGGCGACGTCCCGGTTCGTGACGACGCCGCCGTATCCGATTCCGGTATCGACGAGTGCGTCAGTGACCTTCCCGCGGACATCCGGGAGCGGCTGTTCCGCTTTCTCTCCCCGGCAGAGCAAGCAGGTTTGACGCCAAGCGACTTCTATACGAGGCCCGAGCCCCTGTCGATAGCTCTGCTGCCCAGGGAATTTCAGGCAGACGGGCACCTCTTCGACAGTCGCGTGGCGTTCGTCGGTCCCTGCATACCGGAACGCCGGATGAATGAGCGCTGGCAGCTTCCCGCGACCGGCCTGCCCGTGGTGTGCTTCGCCCTCGACCCCGAACTCCTCGGCGCGGACGCGGATTTCCTCCGGAGCTGCGTGGATGCCCTCGCCGGACAGCCGCTGCACGCGGTGATCATGACGAACAGCAATTCGGAAGGTGTGCTTCAGGCGGCCGAGCAGTTGCCCAACGTCGAAGTGCATGAATGGGTTCCGCGTTCGGTGGTGCTGCGCTGCGCGGCGGCGTTCGTCTGCCACTCGGACCTGAACAGCGTCATGGAGTCTCTCTATTTCAATACACCGCTGGTCGCAGTGCCCACGTGCGCCAGCGAACGTGCGGTGGCCGACCGGGTGGTGGAACTTGGACTCGGGGTGCAGATGCCGCCGGAGGCCGCCGGTCCGCAATCGCTCGTGGACGCGGTCGTCGTGCTCGTCGGCGACTTGGAGACGGGCCGCCAAGTACGTGCACTCCAACGCCAGGCGCGCCGTGCGGGAGGCGCGCGGCGCGCGGCGGACGAGATCGAGCGTTACCTGGAATGGATCTACGAACCCTAGACCCGGACTTCACGGGTCGTTGATTCGTATGGTGTGAACGGTCAGGGGGTGTCCTCGGGCCTGGGTGTGGCGTTGGGTGGGGTGTGTCGAAGACTTCCCGGTCCCCGCGGCCACGGTCTCAGCGTCAGCGTTTTGTAGTGGCGGTGACGTCCGTGGTGGAGAAACGTCTGGGCGCTCCGCCTGTCGTTTCCGAGTTCACTCGTCGGCTGGATCTGGCCGGGATCACCGATGAGGTGTGCCCTGGTGGCGTCAGCGCGCTTGTGACGCACGGGCAGGTCATCGAGGCGCTGGTGGCCAACCGGCTGACCGCGCGCACCGTTGGTGCGGGTCGGGGACTGGGCTCGCACGTGGGCGGTGGAGGAAGTCTTCGGGATCGAGCCGGGCCTGCTCAACGACGACCGGCCGGCTCGGGCTCTGGATGCGATCGCTCCGCGTCTGGAGCACGTTGCCGGTACCGTCGGGGCTCGGGCGATCGCCGAGTTCGGCATTGACGTGTCCCGTCTGCACTGGGACATGACCAGCATGTCCGTCCACGGCGCCTATCCGGCCGAGGGCCAGGACGAGGATTTCCCGGTCATCGGCTACGGGCATCGGACATGCGTGCCATGGCCGGCAGCATGCCGAGGCCGCGGTCGACGGCTGGTACGCGCTGCTGGCCTCGCTGGCAGGAGCACTGCTCCCTGCCCCCGAGAGGCCGCTCAAGCGGACTCGGCCTCTGTCGAAACGATGTTGAGCCTCGCGGCCAGATCGCTTCTCCGGCTGACGTCCAGCTTGCGGTAGACCCTGGTGAGGTGTTGCTCGACGGTACTGATCGTGATGTAGAACTTCCGCCCGATCGCCCGGTTGGTCGCTCCCATCGCGGCCAGCTCGGCGACGCGTCGCTCCGCGTCGGTCAGTGCTTCGGCGCCGGTCGGCTTCTGTTCTGCGTGCCGTCCATCGTTGTGACGCCCGTCAGCGTGTCGCTCCGCCGGTACGGTCGGCGGGTGCGAGGGCCGCGCTACCGGCAGCGGCTGTTCCCACTCCGTCCACGCCTGGCACGACTTCATCATCTCGGCCGCCCTGTCCGCCGTCCCCCTGGCCCGGTCCGCATCGCCCAACTGCCGGTACGTGTCGCTGAGATCGGCCAGTGCGCGGGCGAGTTCGAAGCGGCCGGTGTCCGGTTGCAGCAGCCGTACGGCCTGCTGGAGGAGTGCCGGCCGGTCCTCCAGATCGCCGGCCGCGGCCAGCAGCCGGAGCGATGCCCCCCGGGTGCGCGGCTGGTGCGTTCCAGGACGGGTCAGCTGCTCCTCCATGAGCATTTTGGCCCTGCTCTTCTGTCCGAGGGCCAGCGCGGCTTCGGCGGCGCCGCTGCGCCAGGAGATCACGGACGGCAGGTCGAGTCCCCAGGCCTCCATCAGACGGCCACAGCTCTCAAAGTCGGCGAGCGCCGCCACAGGCCGGTTCGTCGAGAGATGGAAGTGCCCGCGCGCGTTGAGGTAATGGAGTCCGTACCGGGCGTCGAAGAGGGTGTCCGGCACCGGTAATCTGACGTACTTCACTGCCTTGTCGTACTGGCCCATCATGGTCGTGGCGAGGATCAGAGTCGCCAGCGGGGCGCCTATGGCGACGCCCCAGGAGGCTATGGGGAGTTGGGTGAGCGCGGCCTCACTGTGCTGCACGGCGGTGGCCATGTCGCCCTGGCGGAAGGCCGCGTCAGCGCGTACCGCCGCGAACACTGCCTGCCAGGTTGGCGAGCCCTGGTCCGCCGCCTCCTTCAGTAGTTCTTCGCACCAGGAAGCGGCCTTGTCCGGGCGGTCGGCGCAGATCAGCGTGAGCAGGGCGGCGTGCAACGACTCAAGCGTGGCAACACCCAGGCCGACGCTGTGGAGGACCCCCTCGGCGCTGGTCACGGCCTCGTCATCCGCGCCCTGGGTGAGCAGACGGCACAGCACGGTGATCGCCTGGCGTCCGTGGGAGCGTACCGGACCCAGACCTGTCTCCGGTTCGGCCCCGGTCGGCGACCCGAAGGCGCCGTAGGCAGTGTAGGAAGCAGCGGAATCCGGGAAGTTGGAGGCAGCGGAGGACACAGCAGAGCCGGACGAACCGGGCGAGCCTGAGGGAACGGCCACCAGCGAAGGATGCGAGTACGTCATCCAGGCGTTGAAGGCTGCGAGTTCCTCCGACGGGGCGCTACGGGTCCCGGAGTCGCGTGCCTCCCAGAGGGTGAGCGTCTCGCGTGCCTCGCTGTACCGGCCGTGCCACAGGAGGTTGCGTACCAGCAGGCCCGTGTCCTGGTTGGTCAAGTGCCCGTCACGCAGGGCCTGTTTTAATCGTATCGCGTGGCGCATGGCCTTCAGTGGGCACTTCTGCCAGTCGATGCGCATACGGTCCGCGGTGAGCGCCGTCAGCTGCCGGCTGTCGGTGCAGTAGGTCAGGGCCAGTTCGAGGTATTCGCAGGCCATGCCGGATCTGGCCGCGGCGAGTTCGGAATGCGCTGCGTCCCTCAGGACATTGATCATCCACTCTTCGGGCGCCTTGCCCGCCGCGACGAGCTGTTCTGCTACCACAACCGGTGGCACGCCGTCGTTCTGGAGGGCGGCCGCGACCCGCAGGTGCAATTCGTGCCGGCCTTCGGGCGCCACCTGTTCCAGGATGGCCGTATGCGCGGCGGGATGCCGGAAGTTCCCCGAGTTCAGCAGGCCGGTGGCGGTGAGTGAGGCGATCGCATGCTCCACCGTGGCCGTGTCCAGGCCGAGGATGTGGCCGATCGACACGGACGATATGACCTTGCCCACCGCGGCCACCGCCCGCGCGACTTCGAGGACCGCCGGCTCCGCCAGGTACAGGCAGCCCATCAGCGCATTGCGGAAAGCCTCCTGGGGGACGGCGGGTTCGCTCTCGTGGCTGCTGGCGTTGAGCCGGTGGACCGCCTCGTAGTCGTCCAGCAGTGCGGACAGGAACAACGGGCTTCCGCCCGAGGCCTCCTGGTAGGCCTCGGCGAGCTCCAGTGCCTTGGCCTGGCCGAGTCTGGTTCCAATCATGGTGTGCGCACCGGAACGGGACAGCATCCCCAGCCGTATCTTGCGGCAGTTCGGCTGCCGGAACAGCTCGGCGTGGAAGACCGGGTGGGGCGAACGGACCGTCGACTGTTCGGCGAGCAGCAGCAGCGTCCGCGAGGCCTTCATGCGGCGTTGCAGGAACAACAGCACCTGGAGGGAGGGCGCGTCGGCGTACTGCAGATCGTCGATGCTCACCACCACGGGCCCGCGCTCGCCCAGCTCCAGCAGCAACGACCGGAGGCCATGGGCCACTGCGATGCTCGGCTGGTTCATCAGGACGGGGTCGGAGCCCGTTCTACGGCTGGTGGAGAGCTCTTCCGACAGCAGCTCGTTGACCCGGTCGCGGAACTCAGGGGGGAGCGCCTCACTTCTGAAGAGCTGATCCATCACGCCCAGCGGGAGCTCGCATTCGGCACGGGACGCTACGGCGGTCAGCAAGATGGCGTTAGAGTTTTCCACCTGTTTACAGAATGTTTGTAGCAATTGCGTTTTCCCGCTGCCGGTCGGCCCGCTGACCAGTGCGATGCTACTGCGCCCCGCTCCCGCACTGGTGAGTAGGGCGTTCAGCGCACTCAACTCGCCTTCTCGGTCGATGAGTTGAGCCATCTGCTGAGCTTCCATCCTGCCCCCTGTGCACGGTCAGATCTCCCAGGGCTGCAAACATAGCAAGTGGATTCGAACGAATGGAGTTCATCTTGATCAAATGAAAACGGAAAAGTGAATTCCGCTGGTAAGTAGCGTGCTCGGCGTCGTCTGCTGTCCATCCGCCGGTATGGGGAAGTGGCTGAAAATGTAGATACGGGGGGACGTGGGATTCGCTGCGGCGCCGGGCCCCGGGCGGTCTCTTCCGGGGGCGGGGCGCGGGTATCAGGTCGCAGTCACCGTGTGACACGCCGTATATGGGTCACTTTTCGGACACGGCGCCGTCAGCACCGCCCGGACTTGTACAGGGAGCTGGTCGAGTTCCTTCTCCTCGCGCGCCTTGCGGCGGCCCCAGTCGTTCGCTCCGCTGGCCGCCGCCGCTTCGGGGGGTGGCCGGCCGGGAAGGACTCTGCAGGTGCTCGGCCACGGCATCCGCTTGAGGTGGCCGGCCGTCCATCGGTCGATGCTGCGCAGAGAAACAGTGACGGCAGCCGGCCGCGTCTGCCCGGACATCATCGCCCATCCCTTCCGTGCTGGAGCAACCGGGCTCCACGAGTGATTCCCTCACGTCAAGGCTCACCTGCGACGTTTCCTGACCCTGGTCGCCGATCCCCGCGATGTGCGGGGATTTAGGTATCCGGCGGTCGCGTTGCTGTGCGCGGCCGTCGCGGCGGTGCTGACGGGGTCCGCTCGCTCATCGCGATCAGCGAGTGGATCACGGATGCCCCGCAGTACGCGCTGGGTGTCCGGCCTCCTCACGCATCTGCAGCGCCCTCATCAGGCACGGGCGAGACTCGGCCCACTGCCCCCTTGGAATCGATCATCGTACGTCCAGCAGTCCGGGCGTCATCGCGACCCAGAAGGGATGTGAACAGATGTAACCGGACGTCAAGTTCAGGGCAGCCAGCCGGTGCAAGTCCGGTCCGGGGAGACGCCAGGGTCCCCGGTAGCTGACTCCCGGCGTCGTTTGAGAGGGCGGCGTCGAAGTGGGGTGACATGCGTCCTTCGGGGGCGTGCGACCGACCAGTCCGCAACATGAAGTGAAGCTTGCAGCGTCGTTAATTCCAGCTCGCCCTGCGGGGCGGGCCAAGGAGGTGCCGAGCCCGTGATGATCTGGCGAAGGCCATGGAAGGCGTCCGGGAACCTGGAGCGGGTGCCGAAGAACCTCCCGGCGTAAGGAGCGTGGAATGGTCGGAAGGTTGTCCTGGGAACTGGAGAGGGCCTACTCGGCCCCGGATGTGCGGTCCGGGAGCGTGGCCCGCCTATAACCGGCCGAACCGGGAAGTGGCGGGCTGCCGAGAGGCAGTCGGAGGGGGTCGTAGTAGTGCTGATCGGCGGGACAACACAACCCGTCAGGAGCGAAGGGCCCCTGCTTCATCGATGCGTGACACGAACAGGGAGGTGCCCGGATGAGTGCCGAAACGGCTAGATCCATCCGCCGGGAGGAAGGCCCCGCAGGACCGGGCGGCCGGCCTCTGGACAAGGTCCGAGCCTTGCAGTGGACGCTCTACCGCTGTGCCGAGCAAGAACCCGAACGACGGTTCCATGCCCTGTATTGCCACGTCCACCGCATGGACGTCTTGTGGCGGGCATGGTCGGTCGTGTGTGCGAACCGGGGCGCGCCGGGCGTGGACGGCGTGTCCGTCGACGCGGTGGCCGCCGCCGGGGTGGAGGTGTTCCTGAAGGACCTGTCGGAGCGGTTGCGGACGCATACGTATCGTCCGTCGGTGCTGCGGCGGGTCCAGATTCCCAAGCCGGGGCGGCCGGGAGAATTCCGGCCGCTCTCGATTCCCACCGTGGCGGACCGGGTGGTGATGACGGCCGCGAAGCTGGTTCTCGAACCTGTCTTCGAGGCCGGGTTCACCGACGCGAGCTATGGGTTCCGGCCCAGGAGGTCCGCGATCGACGCGTGCGAGGCAGTGCGCGTGGCTGCGAACCAAGGGCGGGAGTGGGTGTTGGAGGCCGATATCCGCGACTGCTTCGGGACGATTGATCATGACGCACTCGTCGCTCAGTTGGCGAGGCGTGTGGTCGACCGGTCGGTGCTGAAGCTGATCCGGGCGTGGTTGCGGATGGGAGTGCTGGAGGGCGGGGTTACCTCCCCGACCGGGGCGGGAACCCCACAGGGCTCACCGATTTCCCCCTTGCTCGCCAATATCGCCCTGCATGTCCTCGACGAGGCATGGCGAGAACACGGGCGAAGGCTGGGGGAGTTGGTGCGCTACTGCGATGACTTCGTGGTCCTGTCACCGACCAGGGAACGCGCCGAGCAGGCGCGTGAACTGGCGGCGCATGTGCTGGGTGGTCTCGGGATGCGGTTGCACCCCGAGAAGACCGGCATCGTCTGCCTTCGTGAAGGCGGGCAGGGCTTCGATTTCCTCGGCTTCCATCACCGCAAGGTGGAGTCGTGGAAGCGGCGGGGCAGGTTCTACCTGCAACGCTGGCCCTCGGCCAGGGCGTTGGGGGTGCTGCGGGACAAGGTCCGTGCCGCTACCTCCAGTTCCCGGACCGAACGGCCGGTGGCCGCCGTGGTGGCCGACCTCAACCCCGTCCTGCGGGGTTGGGCGGCGTACTTCCGCAACGGGAACTCCGGACGGAAGTTCAACGCGGTCGACGGCTACGTCCACGAGCGGCTGGCGATCTTTGCCAGCCGAAAACACGGCCTCAAGGGTCGGAACTGGACCACCCACTACACCTATGAGTGGACCACCCGGCTCGGGGTCTACCGTCTGACCGGGAACGTACGCGGGGTGGCAGCGCATGCCCAGCGGTGAACGATGTCGGAAAGCCGTGTGCGGGAGAACCGCATGCACGGTTTGAAGCGGCGGGGGCTGGAAACGGAGCGGAAGCCACCGCGCCAGTCCCCGACCCTACTAAGGGCTTGCAGCCACTTCTCGTCAGCCATGTCGCCCTCCAGGATGGGTTCCCGGGGGGTTACCGGCGGATCGCCGGACGGTTACTGCGCCGCTGTAGGCCCCGTGAGGGGCGGGGGATTAGGTTGGCGGAGAAAAGTCTTCGGGCAGCCGGACTCGCGATGGGGGCGGACATGACCATGCTAAAAGGAGCCAATGTTCCGGTGGCGGCTCACGCCGTGCGGGTCGAACTGGGGTGGCGCACCTCCCCGGGGACACCGGACGTCGATGGCTCGGCGCTCCTTGTCGTGTCGGGAAAGGTGCGCAACGACGCCGACTTCGTCTTTTACAACCAGCCCTCCCACGCATCCGGCGCGGTGCGCCACGAGGGCAAGCGGACCGCCGGTGACGGGGTGACGGACAGCCTCGCGGTCGACCTGGCGCGCATCGAGCCGGCCATCGAGCGCGTGGTCCTGGCAGCTTCCGCGGACGGCGGCACCTTCGGGCAGGTGACGGGGCTGTACGTACGGATCACGGACGTGGCGGACGGCTCGGAGATCGCACGCTTCGACAGTGCGGATGCGACGGTCGAGACCGCATTCATTCTCGGCGAGCTCTACCGACGCCAGGGCGCCTGGAAATTCCGTGCCGTCGGTCAGGGATACAGCACCGGCCTCGAAGGTCTCGCGACGGACTTCGGTATTTCCGTCGACGAACCACAGCAGCCACAGTCGTATCAACAACCCCAATCGCCTCAACAGCCCCAGCGGGGAACGCGGGTCGACCATCTGCCGCCACCCCCGCCGGTCCTCCCGCCCGCGCCGCCGACGGCGCCGCCGGCACCTCCCGTAACCCCGGCCACCCCGCCGGTCCGTCTGTCGAAGGTGACTCTCACCAAGGACGCGCCATCGGTCTCCCTCGCCAAACAGGGCGGCACTTCTGGAGCACTCCGGGTCAATCTCAACTGGGAAGTGCGCAAACAGTTCAAGGGCTGGGGAAGCAAACTCGGCAGAGCGGTCGCCAACCACGCGGACCTCGACCTCGATCTCTGCGCCCTCTACGAACTCACCGACGGCCGCAAGGGAGTCGTACAGGCGCTCGGAAACGCGTTCGGCGCACTCCGGCAGCCCCCGTATATCCACCTCGACGGAGACGACCGCACCGGCGCCGTCTCCACCGGCGAGAACCTCACCATCAACCTCGACCAGAAGGACAAGCTCCGCCGCGTCCTGATCTTCGTCACCATCTATGAAGGCGCCCGGAGTTTCGCCGATCTCCACGCGACCGTCACCCTCCGGCCCCAGCACGGCGCCCCGATCGACTTCTCCCTCGACGAATGCACCGTCCCGTCCACCGTCTGCGCGCTCGCCCTCCTCACCAACAACGGGGGAGACCTCACGGTGCAGCGCGAGGCCCGCTACCTCGTACCCGAGCGCGGAGTGAGCCCGCAGCGCACCATCGACTACGCCTATGGGTGGGGCATGAACTGGACCCCCGGCCGTAAATGACCCCCCGGGGGTCCGGCCGGCACTGCTGCCATCGGCCCACGGACGGCTCCGCTCAACGGTCCGGCGCGGCCTCGGGACGGGCGTATGTACGCCCCTTCCAGGCCGCGCCCCGCCCCCGGTGGTGCTGAACCGCCGAATCGACGGTCATCAGCAGATAGAGCACAGCGGTGAACGGCAGCAGCGGCGCCAGCCACAGCGACTGCCGGTAGTAGCCCAGCATCGGCATGTACGTCCCGGCCATCACCGCCCACGCCACCCCGCCCGCCCACGCCGCCACCGGAGCACCGCCCAGCAGCCCGGCGACGAGCGTGACCGGCGGCGCGAGATAGACCAGCGCGAGCCCCAGCACCGTCCCGAGGAGCAGCGGCGGACTGTGCCGCAACTGGGCGTACGCGCTCCGTGACACCATCCGCCACAGATCCGCCAGCCATGGATACGGCCGGACGCTGTCCACCCGCTCCGCGAGCCCCAGCCAGATCCGGCCGCCGCTGCGCTGCACCGCCCGCGCCAGCGACACATCGTCGATCACCGCCTGCCGGATCGACTCCGGCACCCGCGCCCGTTCCGCCGCCCCGGTCCGCAGCAGCACACATCCACCTGCCGCCGCAGCCGTCCGCGCTCCCGCCCGGTTCACCCACCGGAACGGATAGAGCTGCGAGAAGAAGTACACGAAGGCCGGTACGACCAGCCGCTCCCAGACACTCGACACCCGCAGCCGGGCCATCTGCGAGACCAGATCGAACCCGCCCGAGACGGCAGCGGCGACCAGCCCCCGCAGGCTGTCCGGCTCATGCGCGATGTCCGCGTCCGTCAGCAGCAGAAACTCCGGCTCCCGGGCCCGGGCCAGCGAGATCCCGTGCCGCACGGCCCAGAGCTTGCCCGTCCATCCCGGCTCCGGCTCACCGGGCGACACCACCGTCACCGGCAGGCCCCCATGCCGTACGGACAGCGCACGGGCGACGTCCCCTGTGCCGTCCTTGCTGCAGTCGTCGACGAGGAAGATCTCCGCGGCCCCCGGATAGTCCTGCGCCATCAGCGACGGCAGACTCACCGGCAGCATGTCGGCCTCATCACGTGCGGGCACGACGATCGCCACGGACGGCCAGTGCTCCAGGGCCTCCCGGCGCGGCAGCCGCTGATCGGTCCGCCAGAAGAACCCTTGTCCCAGCAGCAGCCACACCCATGCGGCCAGCGAACCCACGGCGATCCAGGCAACGGCACTCATTTGCCGCAGTCTGCCCCACTGTGACGGAACCGCAAGGGCGGTCGACTAAGGTGACCGGGTGAAGATCGCGCTCATGGATTCCGGAATCGGCCTGCTCGCGGCCGCCGCCGCGGTACGCCGGCTCAGGCCCGACGCCGATCTGGTGCTCTCCTCGGACCCCGGCAGCATGCCCTGGGGGCCGCGTACCCCCGAGGACGTGACCGCCCGCGCGCTGGACGTGGCCCGCGCGGCCGCCGCCCACCGGCCCGACGCACTGATCGTCGCCTGCAACACGGCCTCCGTCCACGCCCTGCCGGCGCTCCGCGCCGAGCTGGAACCCGCACTGCCGGTCATCGGCACCGTGCCGGCCATCAAGCCGTCCGTCGCCGGTGGCGGCCCCGTCGCGATCTGGGCCACGCCCGCCACCACGGGCAGCCCCTACCAGCGCGGACTCATCCGGGAATTCGCCGGCTCCGTCGCCGTCACCGAGGTCCCGTGCCCGGGTCTCGCCGACGCCGTGGAGCACGCGGACGAACCGGCGATCGACCGGGCCATCGCCGCGGCCGCCGCACTCACCCCGCGCGATGTGCGGGCCGTGGTCCTGGGCTGCACCCATTACGAACTGGTCGCCGAACGCATCCGTGCCGCCGTGCGGCAGCCCGGTCGGCCTCCGGTCGCGCTGCACGGCTCCGCCGGTGCCGTCGCCGCCCAGGCACTGCGCCGAATCGGGGTCGAACCCGCTCCGTCGGCCGAATCGGCCGACGGCCTCACCGTCCTCCTCAGCGGGCGCACCGCCGAGCTGCCGGAAACCGCTCTGGCCTACGCCGAGGGGCAACTGCTGGGGGCCGTCAGCCCCGCCCGCTGACCCGGCGGAGGCCATCGGGCCCATCCCCGGCGTGCGGAATCTTAAGTACGCTGCTTGACATGAGGGACCACCCCCGAAAACCGAGGCACACCGGAGCCGACCCCCACTCCGACGTCTGGATCGGCCGGGCCACCAACCGGGCCCAGTGGGTACTCGCCGCCGCAGGCGCGGCCTGTCTGGCGCTCGGCATCCAGCTGGCCGTCACCTCCGACTGGGCCTCCGCAACCGCCCCGCTGCTGATGTCGGTGATCGGCTGCGTGGCCGCCGGACTGCTCATGCTGTTCGGCACACTCGCCTTTGTGAACGTGGCCGTCAGGGTCGACGGGGACGCTCTCGAAGTGCGCTGCGGCCACATGGGCCTGCCGCGCCGCCGGATTCTGCTCACCCATGTGGTGGGCGCGGAGTTCGCACCCCAGGTCACCCCGCGCCAGTGGGGAGGCTGGGGCTACCGCTGGCGTCCCGACCAGGGTACGGCCGTGGTGGTCCGCAGGGGCGAGGGCCTGGTGCTCCGGCTCGGTGACGGCAGGACGTTCACCATCACGGTCGACGACGCGGAAGCGGGCGTACAGTTCATCCGCGAACGCCTGCACCTGTCGGCGACCGGCGCACCGGCCGGGGCCTGATCTCGGCCCGATGCGTTGCCTTCGGGACTCGCGACCGGCTCAGAGCGGGGTGGAGCGGTCCGTTCGCCGTGTGCGGCGGGCTGCTTCGCCGGGACGGACGGCCGCCCCATCTGTTCCCTCCGGACCACGTACCTGATGTACGTCGTCCGGACCACGTGCCTGATCCGCGCCATCCGGTCCACGTGCCTCGTCCGTACCGTCCGCCCCTGTCGTACCGTCGCCAATGGGCCGCCGGGCCGACGCCAGCCCCGCGAGCAGCCCAGCGCCCGCGGTCACCGGAGGGAAGCTCAGCGCATTGCCGACGCTCGCCAGCACCGCGAGTGCGGTGAGCGCGGCGCCCGCCGTCAGGACGACGGCCGTGGTGCGGGGCGACCGCCACAGCACGTACAGCAGCCAGCCGAAGGCCGACCCCAGCAGCCCCACCCCCACCACCCCCTGCTCGGCCGCCTGCTGCAGAGGCGCCGAGTGCGGCTTGCCGTCGGAGTGGACGGTCTGCTTCACGGTGGGGCTCAGCTCGGCGAACCGTCCGGGGCCGATGCCCAGCACCGGATGTTCGCCGGTCAGCTCCAACGCGTCCTGCCACAGCAGCACCCGGTGCGCGGTGAGCGGACCCTCCAGGGACACCATGAGGCCCTGGGGCAGCGCGTCCGCGGCGACCGCCCAGGACGTAGCGACGGCGAGACCGGTGGCCAGGGCGAGCCCGGCGAGGCCGAGCAGCCGTTGTCGCATCCTGGCGGCGGCCAGCGAACACAGCAGCACCCCGAGTGCCGCGGCGAACCCGGCCACCGAGCGCAGCGCCAGCGCGGCGCAGGCCGTGCCGAGCGCCAGCAGCCGCAGGGAGCACCGCAGTGGTGCTGCCGGGACGCCGCCGCCGCAGCAGGCGGGCGCCCGCGGCGAGCCCCAGCAGTGCGGTGGCAGCCCCGGCGTGACCGGGCGCCGTGTCCACCGTGGCCGTGGCGCCAGGCATGCCATGACGCGAGAGGAGCCCCGTGAGGAGCGCCCCCATGGCGGCAACCGTGGCCGTCGCCAGCGGGAGCAGCGTTCCGCAGATCCGTCCACAGGCGAAGCCCGCGGCGACGGCGAGCAGAGCCGGCAGGACACCCTCCGGACCGGTCTCCCGACCGGCGGCGCTGATCAACGACCAGATCGCGCAGGCGGCGAGGATCACGGCCCCGGCTCCGTCGGAAGCGTTGCCGCGTTCCCGCGCCCGGCCCCGCCCCGCTGGTGCAATCGTCACGTTCGCCCCCGACCTGTGACCGTCCCGTTCGCGATCGGCCGGACACGGCCGATCGGTGGGGGGGCTGGCGGACACGGTAATGCCCGCGGCCCGGATCTGTGCGGGAAAGTGGTGAAACGATCCGGCGCGAGGGGTTCCATCACGCGAGCGGGGCTGCCTGACACACTGCCGACCACCGTAGACTCCGCCGGGTGACCGCCACCATCACCCCAGTCGACGACCCGCAGCGGCCTGCATCCACCCCCACGTCCTGGGGGAGACGGGTGATGCCGCGGCTCGTACGGCCTGCAGCCGCCGTGATTTCGGGAGTGCTGCTGTACCTGAGCTTCCCGCCCCGACCCCTGTGGTGGCTGGTTCTGCCCGGCTTCGCCCTGCTCGGCTGGGTGCTGCACGAACGCAGACTGCGTACAGCGTTCGGCCTCGGCCTGCTCGCCGGACTGGGCTTCATGCTGCCGCTGCTGCACTGGACGGGCGAAGAAGTCGGTCCGGTGCCCTGGCTGGCACTCGCAGCGGCCGAGGCGTTGTTCATCGCGGTCGGCTGCATCGGGATTGCCGCCGTGTCCCGCCTCGCCTGCTGGCCGGTGTGGGCCGCCGCTGTCTGGATCCTCGACGAGGGGATCCGGGCCAGGGTGCCGTTCGGCGGCTTTCCCTGGGGGAAGATCGCCTTCGGGCAGGCGGACAGCGTGTTCCTGCCGCTCGCGGCCGTGGGCGGCACGCCGCTGCTCTCCTTCGCGGTGGTGCTGTGCGGCTTCGGCCTCTATGAAGCGGTACGTCAGTTCCGCGCCTGCCGCAGCACGCGTGAGGTGCCCCGGGCCGCCGTCGCCGCAGCCGCCGCGACCGTCCTCGTACCCGTCGCCGCCGCATTCGCCGCCCTGCCGCTCGTGGACGACTCGGCCGAGGACGGCACAGCGACCGTCGCCGCGATCCAGGGCAATGTGCCGCAGCTCGGACTCGACTTCAACGCCCAGCGCCGCGCCGTCCTCGACAACCATGTGCGCCGCACGGAACGGCTCGCCCAGGACGTGAAGGCGGGCAAGGTTCCCCAGCCCGACTTCGTCCTGTGGCCGGAGAACTCCTCCGACCTCGACCCCTACCGGAACGCCGACGCCCGGATCGTGATCGACGACGCGGTGAAGGCGATCGGCGTACCCACCGTGATCGGGGCCGTGGTCGAGCCCGACACCGGCAAGCTGCGCAACACCCTCATCCAGTGGGATCCGAAGAAGGGGCCCGTCAGCACATACGACAAGCGCCACATCCAGCCGTTCGGCGAGTACATCCCGATGCGTTCCTTCGTACGTCTCTTCAGCTCCGACGTGGACCGTGTGCAGCGGGACTTCGGCCCCGGAAAGAAGGTCGGCGTCTTCGATCTGGCAGGTACGAACGTGGGGCTCGTGACCTGTTACGAGGCGGCGTTCGACGACGCCGTACGGGACACGGTCGAGCACGGCAGCCAACTGATCACCGTACCCAGCAACAACGCCACCTTCGGGCGCAGTGAGATGACCTATCAGCAGCTGGCCATGTCCAGGGTGCGGGCGGTCGAGCACAGCAGGTCCGTCGTTGTTCCCGTCACCAGCGGGGTCAGCGCGGTCATCCGTCCGGACGGGACGATCGTCCAGCAGACGAAGCTGTTCACCGCGGACGCGCTGGTGGACGAGGTGCCGTTGAGGTCCTCGCTCACGCCCGCAACCAGGATGGGCACGCTCCCCGAAGGAGTCCTCGCACTGATCGCCGTGGCGGGGCTCGGCTGGGTCACCGTCCGTTCGGTACGGCTCCGGCGGAGCCGCTGATCCACTCGCGCGCCACGTAGGGTCGGGCCCATGGCTACTCCTGATTTCATCCGCGAGATCCGCGCCACTGCGGGCCAACAGCTGCTCCTGCTGCCGGGCGTCACCGCCGTGGTCTTCGACGATGAGGGCCGAGTGCTGCTCGGACGCCGTTCCGACACCGGCAAGTGGTCGGTCATCGGCGGCATCTGCGAGCCGGGGGAGCAGCCGGCGGCGACGGCGGAGCGTGAGGTGTACGAAGAGACCGCTGTGCGCTGTGTGGCGGAGCGGGTGGTGCTCACACAGGCCCTGGAACCGGTGCAGTACGCCAACGGCGACCGCTGCCAGTATCTGGACGTCACCTTCCGCTGCCGGGCGACCGGTGGCGAGGCACGCGTCAACGACGACGAGTCGCTGGAGGTGGGCTGGTTCCCGGTGGACGCGCTGCCGCCGTTGAACGAGTTCGGGCTCTTCAGGATCAAGCAGTCCCTGACCGACGAACCCACCTGGTTCGAACCCACTGCCCAGCAGTGACATCCGGTGCTCGCCGGGCGGGCCCGGGTCTCGGGCCCGCCCGGCGAGCAGGGCTCAGACGGTCCGGGCGTCGGCCGGCAGCGCCGTGGATGCGTCCGGCTCCGCGGCAGCCCCCTCGATGTCCGCGAGATCCCGGTTCCTGGTCTCCTTGGCGCAGGCGACCGCCAGCACGGTGACGAGTGCCGCGGCGATGACATACAGCGAGATGGGGGTCGAGCTGTGGAAGTCCGCGAGCAGCGCGGTGGCGATGAGCGGCGCCGGGGCGCCGGCCGCGACCGACGAGAACTGGGCACCGATCGACGCGCCCGAGTACCGCATCCGGGTCGCGAACATCTCCGAGAAGAAGGCCGCCTGCGGCGCGTACATCGCCCCGTGGAAGATGAGCCCGACCGTGACGGCGAGCAGTAGATTCCCGAAGCTGCGGCTGTCGATCAGCGCGAAGAACGGGAACATCCACAGTGCCACGCCGATCGCACCGACGAGATAGACGGGCTTGCGCCCCACCCGGTCCGACAGCGCGCCCCACATCGGGATGACCGAGAAGTGGACGGCCGAGGCGATGAGCACCGCGTTGAGCGCCGTCTGCTTGCTCAGGTCCGCTGCTGTGGTCGCGTAGACGAGGATGAACGCCGTGATGACGTAGTAGCTGATGTTCTCCGCCATCCGGGCTCCCATGGCGATCAGCACATCGCGCCAGTGGTGTCGCAGCACGGCGACGAGCGGCATCTTCTCGGCCGCCGCGGCGACCGCCTTGCGCTCCTCGGCCTGTGCCAGCGCCGCCTTGAACACCGGTGATTCATCGACAGAGAGACGAATCCACAAGCCGACGACCACCAGCACACCGGAGAGCAGGAACGGTATACGCCAGCCCCATGCCCCGAAGGCCGAGTCCGACATCAGCGCGGTGAGCGCGGAGAGCACCCCGGTGGCGAGCAACTGCCCGGCCGGCGCACCCGTCTGCGGCCAGGAGGCCCAGAACCCGCGCCGCTTGGCGTCCCCGTGCTCCGACACAAGCAGCACGGCCCCGCCCCACTCACCACCGAGGGCGAAGCCCTGCACCAGCCGCAGGACGGTGAGCAGCACGGGGGCGGCAGCCCCGACCGTGGCATGCGTCGGCAACAGGCCGATGGCGAACGTCGCTCCGCCCATCATCAACAGACTGAGCACCAGCAGCTTCTTGCGGCCGAGCCGGTCGCCGTAGTGCCCGAACACCAGGGCACCGAGCGGCCGGGCGGCGAAGCCGACCGCGTAGGTGAGGAAGGAGAGGAGCGTGCCGACGAGCGGCTCGGACTCGGGGAAGAACAGCTTATTGAAGACCAGCGCGGCAGCTGACCCGTACAGGAAGAAGTCGTACCACTCGATAGTGGTCCCGATGAGGCTTGCGGCGACGATGCGCTTGAGTGAGCGGGTGGTCGGCGGGGCGGATGCCGAGGCAGCCATGAACACCACTTCCGGACGGTTGGTGGGGACGGTTTCGTGTCGCCACACCGTAGGAATGGGCAGGTCAGAGGCACATGTGGCGGGACACCATAGTTCTCGGGCCGGGTGTGCGCGGGGCCACTATGACAGGCACGTCGAGACTGCTTCGAGGACCGTATTGAAGGCCGGCAGGCGACTCCCCACGAGCTCCCCGCCTCGCCCGGGGACTCCCCAGCCGCTCCCCAGGGGGAGCGGCTGGGGGCGACCGGCAGAGAGGCGCCCATCTGCGGCTTTTCCTGGCGGGGAGGGCTCTGGAGACCATGAGTTCGGGCTGCCTGGCGCGGCAGGCTGTCTGCTGCGGTTGGGCGGTTCCTGCCGGATGGGCGTCGTGGGCTGTGCCAATCGGTGGTGCTCCACTTGGTGTGGGTGTTCAGGAGCGTCGACATAGGTGCCGCCTGCAGATGACGCACGCCGATTGCAGTTGGGGCATCAAAGCGATGAAAGGTCCGTGGGCATACCGAAGCTCCGACACCGCGAGCACCTGCGCACCCGGCGCGCGGCCGAGCCCGCGGTGACCGTCACGCAACTGTTCCGCGAGATCAAAACCCAGGGCTATACCGGCAGCCACAACCTCCTGGTCCGCTACCTCACCCAGGGACGAGCCGAGGGCAACCGGCTGGTGACCACCCCACGCCACGCGACCCGGCTCCTGCTCACTCACCCCGAACACCTGTGGACCAAGGACACCGCGCTCCTGTCGACCCTCACCACCGCATGCCCCGAGATGACCGAACTCTCCAGACTGGTCGCCGAGTTCGCCCAGTTGCTGACCCCGGCGAAGGGCAACGGCACCCGGCTCACCGAGTGGATCACCGCCGCCCGTGCGGCCGGCCTACCCCACCTGCACAGTTTCTGCAACGGCCTGGAACTCGACCGCGCAGCCGTCAACGCCGGCCTGACCCTGCGCTTCCACAACGGCCGCACCGAAGGCGTCAACACCCGCACCAAGAGGATCACGCGCCAGATACACGGCCGAGCAGGATTCGACCTCCTCCGCCACCGCATCCTTCTGTCGTGACAACGGAACGTCACCACCGACTACGGAACAGAGCCGAACGTTTTACAGTCCCTCGTCGGGCAGGGGCGCTCCTGCCGTCTGCGACTGCTCACGGACGCCCTGGCCGTCAGCAAGAGCCAGGGCCTCGCCCTTGTGGTTCAGGACCTGGTCGCCGTCGTAGTCGCCCTCGCAGTCGGCGAGTCCCTCTCGACGTGCCGCTCCCCGTCTCGACGTGCCGCTCCCCATCGTCGTACAGCAGCTCGATCAGCTGGTCCCGGTCCGCGCCCCGCGACGCCTCCAGAAGCACCTGCGCCTGCGGTCCCGGCCAGCCTCTCCGACGCCTTCCCGTGGGCGACCGACGCCGACGGGCAGGTACGTGAGGTCGCCCACGTACCTGATGTTCGGCGGCCGTGCGGGGAAGCCGCGCGGGAGGAGGTCCGGCACCTGGGGCGTCATTTGACGACCTTGCCGGGGCACCGAGCCCCGGCCCCGGCCCCCGATCAGACTGTCGGATTCCTGAACTCCCGATCGATGAAGTCAAGGATCTCGCCGGCGTCCGCGTCCGCGAGTGAAACAGCGGCCACACCTTCCGGCCGTGAAATCTGCTGCCATTTGTTGAGCGCGGAGGCCAGTCGATCCGCGACCGTAGATGCCTGCTTCTCATCGAAGGTGACAGACTCGAACATCTGCTCTATTCGGTCGAGTTCGGCAAGCAGGGTCGTTGACGGAATCCGTGGATCGAGGAGGTCGTCGAGCCGGGCGGCCAGCGCGGCCGGGTTCGGGTAGTCGAACACCATCGTGGCCGGCAACTGCAGCCCTGTGCTTTTGCCCAGGCTGTTGCGCAGCTCTACGGCGGTCAGTGAATCCAGGCCCAGGTCCTTGAACGCGGCAGTCGCGGGAATCGTGTCAGTACCGGCGTGACCGAGCACCGCTGCCGCGCTGTCACGTACCACCTTGAGCAAGGCTTGCTTGCGCTCTTCGGGTGCCAGGCCGGCGAGCCACTGCGCCGACGACGCGTCACCGGCGGCAGTGCGTCGTGCGGCCTTGGGGTACAGCGTGCGCAGTAGGGCGGGTACGTCGCCTTCGCCGTCCCGGACCGGGTTTATCGGGGCAGCGAGCACAAGCGACTCACCGGACCGTGTCGCCATGTCGAAGAGCCGCATGCCGTGGTCGGCGGTAATGGTGCGCAGGCCACTGCGGCGCATCCGGTCCCGGTCGGTGTCGGTCAGCTTGGCGGTCAGGCCGCTGGTGTCTTCCCATAGGCCCCAGGCCAGGGAGAGTGCGGGCAGGCCTTCGGCACGGCGCTGAATGGCGAGGGCGTCGAGGAAGGCGTTGGCCGCCGCGTAGTTTCCTTGTCCGGCGTTGCCGGTTATGCCGGCGGCGGAGGAGTAGAGGATGAACGCGGCCAGATCCATGTTGCGGGTGAGTTCGTGCAGGTGCCAGGCGCCGTCGGTTTTGGGGCGCAGTACGGTGTCGAGTCGGTGTGGAGTCAGGGACTCCACCACGCCGTCGTCCAGTGCACCCGCGGTGTGGATCACTGCGGTGAGGGGCACATCGGCCAGTGCCTGGGCCAGTGCGGTCCGGTCTGAGACGTCGCAGGTCACGGTGTCGACCTGGGCGCCCAGCTCGGTCAGCTCCTTGGTCAGCGTCTCGTGCGGGGTACTGCGCGACAGCAGCAGCAGGCGCCGGGCTCGCTGGCTCGTTACCAGGTGGCGGGCGATGATGCCGGCCAGGACTCCCGAGCCGCCGGTGATGAGGACTGTGCCGTCGGGGTCCCAGACCGTCTCTTCAGCCGGGGCGGGTGCTGGGGTGGTGGTGCGGGTCAGTCGTGGTGCTTCGTAGCGGTTGCCGTTGATGTGCAGGCGGGGTTCGTCGAGCCCGGCGGTCGCGGCCAACTGCTTCATGGTGAGGTCGGCGTCGTCGCTTTCCACGAGGATGAATCGGCCGGGGTGTTCGGACTGGGTGGAGCGCATCAGGCCCGACACTGCAGCCCCGGCCAGATCCGTACCCGTCCGCACGACCAGGGTGCTGTCGCTGAAGCGCTGCACGGCCAGCCACTGCTGGACGGTCTGCAAGGCGTGGGCGGTCAGCGTGCGGGTCTGGGCCAGCGGGTCAGCGTCCTCACCGGACAGGGCGCTGAACACGACCACGTCCGGCACTGGCACGTCGTCGTCTTCTGTGAGGTCTTCGAACCGGCCGATCGTCACATCGGTGTGCTCGGGTACCGGGATCTCGCTCCAGGTCAGAGCGAGCAGATCACTGGCGCTGGTGCCGAGTGTGTCGGCGGTCACCGGCCGCGTCGTCAGGGCGCCGATGGTGGCGACCGGTCGGCCGGTGTCGTCAGCGACACGTACGTTCCAGCCGTCAGCCATCGGTGTCACCGCGACGCGCAGCATCGCCGGGCTGGTGGCGTGGAACTGAACTTGGCTCCAGGAGAACGGTAGCTGCACTTCCTGTCCGGTGTCGCCCGCGTTCAGGACGCAGGTGTGCAGGGCGGCGTCCAGTAGTGCGGGGTGCAGGGTGAATCGTGCCGCGTCCTGGGCCTGGTCCTCGGCCAGAACAACCTCGGCGTAGACGGTGTCCCGGTCACGCCAGGCGGCTTGCAGGCATTGGAAGGCGGGTCCGTATTCGTAGCCGGTGGCTGCCAGGTCGTCGTAGAAGGTGGTGACGTCGATCGGTTCTGCGTCTACCGGCGGCCACACGGGGAACTCGGGCATCGAGAGGGTGTTGACGGCGGGGCTGATGGTGGCGGTGACGTGCCGGGTCCAGGCGTCGCTGTGGTCTGTCTGGGAGTACACGGTTACCGGTCGATGTCCGTCGCTGTCGGCCTCACCGACGGTCACGGACAGTTGTACGCCGCCAGCCGGGTCCAGCAGCAGCGGGGTCTCGATGACCAGTTCGTCGATGACGTCGCAATCGGCCTCGGCGGCGGCTTGGGCTACAAGTTCCACGAATCCGGTACCGGGCAGGAGGACGGTGCCGCGCACGGCGTGGTCGGCCAGCCAAGCATGGGTGGCCAGCGATACCCGGCCGGTCAGCACCACACCGTCGGAGCCCGGCAACGCCACGACCGTACCCAGCAGCGGATGACCGTCACCGGCGAGCCGGGCCGGGCTCCCCGAGGTCCAGTAGCGCTGGTGTTGGAAGGCGTAGGTGGGCAGGTCCAGTACCGGTGTGGTGGTGGTGCCCACTACTGCTGGCCAGTGGATGTTCAGGCCGTGGATGTGCAGTGTGGCGAGGGCGGTGATGGCGGCTTGTGCTTCGTCGTCGCTGTGGAGCATGGCGATGCCGTCGATCAGGCGTGACAACGTACGGTCCGGCCCGATTTCGACGAATACCGCGTTCTCGTGTGCGGCAACCTGGTCGCCGAATCGGACGGTGTCCCGGACCTGTCGCACCCAGTACTCCGGTGTGACAACCGCGTCTCCGGCAGCCATCGTGATCTGCGGTACTCGGTAGTCGAGTCCCTCGGCCACGGTTCGGAATTCGTCGAGGATGGGTTCCATTCGAGCTGAATGAAATGCGTGACTGGTCGTCAGTCGTGTCGACTTGCCCAGGGCCGCTGCTGCTTCTAGCACTGCGGTTTCGTCGCCGGTCAGTACCACGGAGGAGGGTCCGTTGACCGCGGCGATTTCCACGCCGTCCGTCAGTGCTGCCTGTGCTTGTTTCTCCGAGACCGGTACGGCGACCATTGCTCCGCCTGTGGGCAGGGTCTGCATCAGGCGGGCGCGTGCGGAGACCAGGGTGCATGCGTCTTGAAGCGACCACAGGCCGGCCACGTATCCGGCGGCGATCTCGCCCACCGAGTGGCCGATCACCGCTTGTGGCCGTACGCCCCATGATTCCAGCAGTCCGAAGAGGGCGACCTGCAAGGCGAACAGGGAGGGCTGTGCGTAACCGGTTTCGTCCGTATCCAAGCTTGAGTCCGGTACGTCGAGGAGATCCCACACCTGCTGGTGGATTTCCGCGAATACCGGGAACACCGCTGCCAGCCGCTCACCCATTCCCGCCCGCTGTGAACCCTGGCCCGGGAACACGAACACCACCCGAGGATCAGACAGCGCAGCGCCGGCGCCGGTGACCGTCTCCCCACCCAGCAGGACGGCGCGGTGTTCGAACACCGACCGCGTCGCGGCGAGTGTCGATGCCACTGCCCGCATGTCCACCTCAGGCGTGGCGGTGAGGTAAGCACGCAGCCGGCCCTCGAACTCGACAAGAGCCGAAGGGGACTTCGCCGAGATGACCAGCGGCACCAGATCCGAGGCCACGACGGGTGCCGGGGTTTCCTCGGTCTCCACCAACGGCAGGTCCGGGTCCGGTGCGCTCTCCAAAATGACGTGCGCGTTGGTGCCGCTGATCCCGAACGACGACACACCCACCCGACGCGCCCGGTCGATGGCCGGCCAGGGCTGGTTCTCCGTGACCAGTTCCACCGCGCCGGCGGTCCAGTCCACGTGCCGCGAGGGCTCATCCACGTGCAGTGTGCGCGGAACGACGCCGTGCTGCAACGCCATCACCATCTTGATGACGCCCGACACACCCGCAGCCGCCTGCGTATGACCGATGTTCGACTTCAATGAGCCGAGCAACAAAGGCTGTTCACGGTCCTGACCATAGGTCGCGAGAACCGCCTGAGCCTCGATCGGGTCACCGAGCGTTGTACCCGTGCCGTGCGCCTCGACCACATCCACATCAGTACTCGACAGACCGGCGTTGTCCAGCGCGGATCGGATCACCCGCTGCTGCGAAGGCCCGTTCGGCGCCGACAGACCGTTCGACGCGCCGTCCTGGTTGACCGCCGAACCCCGCACGACCGCCAACACCCGGTGCCCCTTGGCCTGAGCGTCCGACAGGCGCTCGACCACGAGGACCCCGACGCCTTCGGAGAACCCTGCACCGTCTGCGGTGTCAGCGAACGCCTTGCTGCGGCCGTCGGCCGCGAGGCCGCGCTGTCGTGCGAACTCGACGAACGTCTGCGGGGTAGGCATCACGGTCACGCCGCCGACCAGGGCGAGTGAGCACTCGCCCTGCCGCAGTGCGGAACTCGCCTGGTGCAGAGCGACCAGCGACGACGAACACGCCGTGTCCACCGTCATCGCCGGACCCTCAAGCCCGAAGAAGTACGACACTCGGCCCGACAGCACACTCACCGCACCGGCGGTAGGACCAAATCCACCAAGATCGGCACCGGCGCCGTACCCACTGCCGAAGGCGCCCATGAACACGCCGGTGTCACTGCCCCGCATCGAACTCGGGTCGATACCGGCTCGTTCGAACGCTTCCCACGAGGTTTCCAGCACCAGCCGCTGCTGGGGGTCCATGGCCTGCGCCTCGCGTGGGCTGATCCCGAAGAACGAGGCGTCGAACCCTGCGGCGTCCAGGAAACCACCCTGCACGTTGTGTGCCTTGCCGGGTGCGTCGGGGTCCGGGTCGTACAGGTTGTCCAGGTCCCAGCCGCGGTCGGTGGGGAAGTCGGAGATCGCGTCCGTGCCTGACTCGACCAGCCGCCACAGGTCCTCCGGTGAGGACACTCCGCCGGGCAGGCGGCAGGCCATGCCGACGATCGCCAGGGGTTCGTCCGTGACCGCCCGCATTGGGGTTTTCGCGTGACGTGATGTTGCGGAACCCGCTCCGACGAGGAGGTCGTCGAGGTGGGTGGCCAGTGCGGTCGGGTTGGGGTAGTCGAACACTGTTGTGGTCGGCAGGCGTAGTCCGGTGGCTTTTGCCAGGCTGTTGCGTACCTGGACGGCGGTCAGTGAGTCCAGGCCGAGATCCCGGAATGCGGTATTCACCGCGATGTCACGGGCATCGGCGTGGCCGAGGACCTTGGCCGCGCTGTCACGTACCACCTTGAGCAGGGCCTGCTTGCGCTCTTCGGGTGCCAGGCCGGCGAGCCACTGTGCCGACGACGCTCCACCGGCGGCAGTGCGCCGTGTGGCCTTGGGGTACAGCGTGCGCAGCAGGGCGGGTACGTCGCCGTCCCGGACCGGGGTCATTGGGGCGGCCAGCACAAGCGACTCGCCGGAGCGTGTCGCGGTGTCGAACAGCCCCATCCCCTGCTCGGCGGAGAGAGCCCGCGCACCACCACGGTGAAGTCGGTCCTGGTCGGTGTCGGTCAGCTTCGCGGTCAGGCCGCTGACGTCTTCCCATAGGCCCCAGGCCAGGGAGAGTGCGGGCAGGCCTTCGGTGCGGCGTTGTTCGGCGAGGGCGTCGAGGAAGGCGTTGGCCGCCGCGTAGTTGCCCTGTCCGGCGTTGCCGGTTATGCCGGCGGCGGAGGAGTAGAGGATGAACGCGGCCAGATCCATGTCACGGGTGAGTTCGTGCAGGTGCCAGGCAGCGTCGGCCTTGGGCCGCAGCACGGTGTCGAACCGTGGTGGAGTCAGGGACTCCACCACACCGTCATCAATCACACCTGCGGTGTGGATCACCGCTGTCAGCGGATGCTCCGACGCCACACCCGCGAGGGCCTGGGCCACTGCGGCACGATCGGAGACATCACACGCCGCCACCGCGACCTGGGCACCCAGCTCGGTCAACTCACTGACCAGCGCTTCGCTCGGAGCACTACGCGACACCAACAGCAGATGGCGGACTTGCTTGTCGGTTACCAGGTGGCGGGCGATGATGCCGGCCAGGACTCCCGAGCCGCCGGTGATGAGGACTGTGCCGTCGGGGTCCCAGACCGTCTCTTCCGCCGGGGCGGGTGCTGGGGTGGTGGTGCGGGTCAGTCGTGGTGCTTCGTAGCGGTTGCCGTTGATGTGCAGGCGGGGTTCGTCGAGCCCGGCGGTCGCGGCCAACTGCTTCATGGTGAGGTCGGCGTCGTCGCTTTCCACGAGGATGAATCGGCCGGGGTGTTCGGACTGGGTGGAGCGCATCAGGCCCGACACCGCGGCCCCGGCCAGATCCGTACCCGTGCGCACGACCAACGTGCTGTCGTTGAAGCGTTCCTCGGTGAGCCATTGCTGGACGGCCTGCAACACCCGACCGGTCAGCGTACGAGTCCGGGCCAGCGGGTCAGCATCTTCACCGGACAGGGCGCTGAACACGACCACGTCCGGCACCGGCACGTCATCGGTGTCTGTGAGGTCTTCGAAGCGGGCTGTGGTGAGGCTGTTGTTCTGCTCTGGAGTGGGGAGTGGGGTCCAGGTGACGGAGAGCAGGCCGCTGGTGGCGGTGGCGGTGGCGGTGGCGGTGGTGGTGGGTTCGTGGACGGGGACGGGGCGCAGGGTCAGGGCGCGGGCGGACAGGACGGGAAGCCCCGTGCTGTCCGTAGCCCTGACGGACAAGGTGCCGTCACCGTTCGGGGTGAGTTGTATGCGGAGTTGGGTGGCGTTGCCGGCGTGCAGGGCCACGTCGTTCCAGACGGCGGCGCTCTCACCGGCGAGGCTGAGAGCGGTACTCATCAGGGTGGGGTGCAGGGTGTATTTGTCGGTGTCCTGGAGGTCCTCCAGAACGGCTTCGGTGAACAGTTCACCGCCTCGGCGCCATGCCGGTATCGCCGCTTCCACGGGTACGGCACCGGCCGGCGGCCACTCCTGCTCAGCCCGCCAACCCGGAGTGACGGGTGTGGTGGCGGTGGCAAGGGTGGCGGTGGCAAGGCGGGTCCAGGGCTCGCCTTCGTCATAGCGGGCGTGGATACTCAGCCGGCGCTTGCCGTTCTCGTCGGGTTCGCTCACCCAGGTCTGCATCTGGGCAGTGTCGTCCGTCATCCGCAGCAGTGCGTCCACGGTCAGTTCCTCGACCAGATCGGCCCCGACCTCGTCCCCCGCGGCCAGGGCCATCTCCGCGAAAGCCGCCACCGGCAGGACTGCCTGGTCCCGCAGCCACAGCTCACCGAGCGCCGAAACCCCTGACGTGAACAGCACACCACTGGCCTCGGCCAGCCGCACCGCCGACCCCAGCAACGGATGCCCCTCACCCACCGACCGCCCACCACTGACCGCCCAATACCGCTGACGCTCAAACGCATACGTCGGCAGGTCCAGTACCGGTGTGGTGGTGGTGCCCACAACTGCTGGCCAGTGGATGTTCACGCCGTGGATGTGCAGTGTGGCGAGGGCGGTGATGGCGGCTTGTGCTTCGTCGTCGCTGTGGAGCATGGCGATGCCGTCGATCAGGCGTGACAACGTACGGTCCGGCCCGATTTCGACGAATACCGCGTTCTCGTGTGCGGCAACCTGGTCGCCGAATCGGACGGTGTCCCGGACCTGTCGCACCCAGTACTCCGGTGTGACAACCGCGTCTCCGGCAGCCATCGTGATCTGCGGTACTCGGTAGTCGAGTCCCTCGGCCACGGTTCGGAATTCGTCGAGGATGGGTTCCATTCGAGCTGAATGAAATGCGTGACTGGTCGTCAGTCGTGTCGACTTGCCCAGGGCCGCTGCTGCTTCTAGCACTGCGGTTTCGTCGCCGGTCAGTACCACGGAGGAGGGTCCGTTGACCGCGGCGATTTCCACGCCGTCCGTCAGTGCTGCCTGTGCTTGTTTCTCCGAGACCGGTACGGCGACCATTGCTCCGCCTGTGGGCAGGGTCTGCATCAGGCGGGCGCGTGCGGAGACCAGGGTGCATGCGTCTTGAAGCGACCACAGGCCGGCCACGTATCCGGCGGCGATCTCGCCCACCGAGTGGCCGATCACCGCTTGTGGCCGTACGCCCCATGATTCCAGCAGTCCGAAGAGGGCGACCTGCAAGGCGAACAGGGAGGGCTGTGCGTAACCGGTTTCGTCCGTATCCAAGCTTGAGTCCGGTACGTCGAGGAGATCCCACACCTGCTGGTGGATTTCCGCGAATACCGGGAACACCGCGGCCAGCCGCTCACCCATTCCCGCCCGCTGTGAACCCTGGCCCGGGAACACGAACACCACCCGAGGATCAGACAGCGCAGCGCCGGCGCCGGTGACCGTCTCCCCACCCAGCAGGACGGCGCGGTGTTCGAACACCGACCGCGTCGCGGCGAGTGTCGATGCCACTGCCCGCATGTCCACCTCAGGCGTGGCGGTGAGGTAAGCACGCAGCCGGCCCTCGAACTCAACAAGAGCCGAAGGGGACTTCGCCGAGATGACCAGCGGCACCAGATCCGAGGCCACGACGGGTGCCGGGGTTTCCTCGGTCTCCACCAACGGCAGGTCCGGGTCCGGTGCGCTCTCCAAAATGACGTGCGCGTTGGTGCCGCTGATCCCGAACGACGACACACCCACCCGACGCGCCCGGTCGATGGCCGGCCAGGGCTGGTTCTGCGTCACCAGTTCCACCGCGCCGGCGGTCCAGTCCACGTGCCGCGAGGGCTCGTCCACGTGCAGTGTGCGCGGAACGACGCCGTGCTGCAGGGCCAGTACCATTTTGATGACGCCCGATACGCCCGCAGCCGCCTGCGTATGACCGATGTTCGACTTCAACGAGCCGAGCAGCAGCGGCTGTTCACGGTCTTGACCGTAGGTGGCGATGAGGGCTTGGGCTTCGATCGGGTCACCGAGCGTCGTACCCGTGCCGTGCGCCTCGACCGCGTCGATCTCATTCGGTGCCAGGCGGGCGTTGGACAGCGCCTGCCGGATCACTCGCTGCTGCGACGGGCCGTTCGGCGCCGACAGACCGTTCGACGCGCCGTCCTGGTTGACCGCCGAACCCCGCACGACCGCCAATACCCGGTGGCCCTTGGCCTGAGCGTCCGACAGGCGCTCGACCACGAGGACCCCGACGCCTTCGGAGAACCCTGCACCGTCTGCGGTGTCAGCGAACGCCTTGCTGCGGCCGTCGGCCGCGAGGCCGCGCTGTCGTGCGAACTCGACGAACGTCTGCGGGGTAGGCATTACGGTCACGCCGCCGACCAGGGCGAGTGAGCACTCGCCCTGCCGCAGTGCGGAACTCGCCTGGTGCAGAGCGACCAGCGACGACGAACACGCCGTGTCCACCGTCATCGCCGGACCCTCAAGCCCGAAGAGATACGACACCCGGCCCGATAGCACACTTACCGCAGCGGAGGTCATTCCGAACGCGCCGAGATCAGCGCCGGTGCCGTAGCCATTGGCCATGGCGCCCATGAACACGCCGGTGTCACTGCCCCGGACGGATGCCGCTTCGATGCCGGCTCGTTCGAACGCTTCCCACGAGGTTTCCAGCACCAGCCGCTGCTGGGGGTCCATGGCCAGTGCCTCACGCGGGCTGATCCCGAAGAACGCCGCGTCGAACTCGGCGGCATCCAGGAAACCACCCTGCACGCGGTAACCCTTACCAGGCGCTTCGGGGTCCGGGTCGTACAGGTTGTCCAGGTCCCAGCCGCGGTCGGTGGGGAAGTCGGAGATCGCGTCCGTGCCTGACTCGACCAGCCGCCACAGGTCCTCCGGCGACGACACCCCACCCGGCAGGCGACACGCCATACCGACAATCGCCAACGGCTCGTCCGTTGCCGCGTGTACCACGGGGGTCGTCTTACGCGAGGGTACGGGGATCTCGCCCACGAGGAGGTCGTCGAGTCGGGTGGCCAGCGCGGTCGGGTTCGGGTAGTCGAACACCATCGTGGCCGGCAATCGCAGGCCCGTGCTCTTGCCCAGGCTGTTGCGCAGCTCTACGGCGGTCAGTGAATCCAGACCCAGGTCCTTGAACGCGGCAGTCACGGGCACCGTGTCAGTACCGGCGTGACCGAGCACCGCCGCGGCGCTGTCACGTACCACCTTGAGCAGGGCCTGCTTGCGCTCTGCGGGTGCCAGGCCGGCGAGCCACTGCACCGACGACGTGCCACCGGTGGAAGCCCGCCGGGAAACCGTGCGGTGCAACGAACGCAGCAGGGCGGGAACTTCGCCTTCGCCGTCCCGGGCCGGGGTCATAGGGGCAGCGAGCACAAGCGACTCACCGGACCGTGTCGCGCGGTCGAACAGCCCCATCCCGTGGTCGGCGGTAATGGTCCGCAGGCCACTGCGGCGCATCCGGTCACGATCGGTGTCGGTCAGCTTCGCGGTCAGGCCGCTGACGTCTTCCCACAGGCCCCAGGCCAGGGAGAGTGCGGGCAGGCCTTCGGCACGGCGCTGAATGGCGAGGGCGTCGAGGAAGGCGTTGGCCGCCGCATAGTTGCCTTGCCCCGGGCTACCCATGACACCAGCAGCCGAGGAATACAGGACGAACGCGGCCAGATCCATGTCACGGGTGAGTTCGTGCAGGTGCCAGGCGCCGTCGGTTTTGGGGCGCAGTACGGTGTCGAGTCGGTGTGGAGTCAGGGACTCCACCACACCGTCATCCAGTGCACCCGCGGTGTGGATCACTGCGGTGAGGGGCACATCGGCCAGTGCCTGGGCCAGTGCGGTCCGGTCTGAGACGTCGCAGGTCACGGTGTCGACCTGGGCGCCCAGCTCGGTCAGCTCCTTGGTCAGCGTCTCGTGCGGGGTACTGCGCGACAGCAGCAGCAGGCGCCGGGCTCGCTGGCTCGTTACCAGGTGGCGGGCGATGATGCCGGCCAGGACTCCCGAGCCGCCGGTGATGAGGACTGTGCCGTCGGGGTCCCAGACCGTCTCTTCCGCCGGGGCGGGTGCTGGGGTGGTGGTGCGGGTCAGTCGCGGGACCTCGTAATGGCCCCCATCGATGCGCAGGCGGGGTTCGTCGAGCCCGGCGGTCGCGGCGAGTTGTTCCAAGGTGAGGTCGGCGTCGTCGCTTTCCACGAGGATGAATCGGCCGGGGTGTTCGGACTGGGTGGAGCGCATCAGGCCCGACACTGCAGCCCCGGCCAGATCCGTACCCGTCCGCACGACCAGGGTGCTGTCGCTGAAGCGCTGCACGGCCAGCCACTGCTGGATGGTCTGCAAGGCGTGGGCGGTCAGCGTGCGGGTCTGGGCCAGCGGGTCAGCGTCCTCACCGGACAGGGCGCTGAACACGACCACGTCCGGCACTGGCACGTCGTCGTCTTCTGTGAGGTCTTCGAACCGGCCGATCGTCACATCGGTGTGCTCGGGTACCGGGATCTCGCTCCAGGTCAGAGCGAGCAGATCACTGGCGCTGGTGCCGAGTGTGTCGGCGGTCACCGGCCGCGTCGTCAGGGCGCCGATGGTGGCTACCGGTCGGCCGGTGTCGTCAGCGACACGTACGTTCCAGCCGTCCGCTGCCGGTGTCAGCATCACGCGCAGCATCGCCGGGCTGGTGGCGTGGAACTGAACTTGGCTCCAGGAGAACGGTAGCTGCACTTCCTGTCCGGTGTCGCCCGCGTTCAGGACGCAGGTGTGCAGGGCGGCGTCCAGTAGTGCGGGGTGCAGGGTGAATCGTGCCGCGTCCTGGGCCTGGTCCTCGGCCAGAACAACCTCGGCGTAGACGGTGTCCCGGTCACGCCAGGCGGCTTGCAGGCATTGGAAGGCGGGTCCGTATTCGTAGCCGGTGGCTGCCAGGTCGTCGTAGAAGGTGGTGACGTCGATCGGTTCTGCGTCTACCGGCGGCCACACGGGGAACTCGGGCATCGAGAGGGTGTTGACGGCGGGGCTGATGGTGGCGGTGACGTGCCGGGTCCAGGCGTCGCTGTGGTCTGTCTGGGAGTACACGGTTACCGGTCGATGTCCGTCGCTGTCGGCCCCGCCGACGGTCACGGACAGTTGTACGCCGCCAGCCGGGTCCAGCAGCAGCGGGGTCTCGATGACCAGTTCGTCGATGACGTCGCAATCGGCCTCGGCGGCGGCTTGGGCTACAAGTTCCACGAATCCGGTACCGGGCAGGAGGACGGTGCCGCGCACGGCGTGGTCGGCCAGCCAAGCATGGGTGGCCAGCGATACCCGGCCGGTCAGCACCACACCGTCGGAGCCCGGCAACGCCACGACCGTACCCAGCAGCGGATGACCGTCACCGGCGAGCCGGGCCGGGCTCCCCGAGGTCCAGTAGCGCTGGTGTTGGAAGGCGTAGGTGGGCAGGTCCAGTACCGGTGTGGTGGTGGTGCCCACTACTGCTGGCCAGTGGATGTTCAGGCCGTGGATGTGCAGTGTGGCGAGGGCGGTGATGGCGGCTTGTGCTTCGTCGTCGCTGTGGAGCATGGCGATGCCGTCGATCAGGCGTGACAACGTACGGTCCGGCCCGATTTCGACGAATACCGCGTTCTCGTGTGCGGCAACCTGGTCGCCGAATCGGACGGTGTCCCGGACCTGTCGCACCCAGTACTCCGGTGTGACAACCGCGTCTCCGGCAGCCATCGTGATCTGCGGTACTCGGTAGTCGAGTCCCTCGGCCACGGTTCGGAATTCGTCGAGGATGGGTTCCATTCGAGCTGAATGAAATGCGTGACTGGTCGTCAGTCGTGTCGACTTGCCCAGGGCCGCTGCTGCTTCTAGCACTGCGGTTTCGTCGCCGGTCAGTACCACGGAGGAGGGTCCGTTGACCGCGGCGATTTCCACGCCGTCCGTCAGTGCTGCCTGTGCTTGTTTCTCCGAGACCGGTACGGCGACCATTGCTCCGCCTGTGGGCAGGGTCTGCATCAGGCGGGCGCGTGCGGAGACCAGGGTGCATGCGTCTTGAAGCGACCACAGGCCGGCCACGTATCCGGCGGCGATCTCGCCCACCGAGTGGCCGATCACCGCTTGTGGCCGTACGCCCCATGATTCCAGCAGTCCGAAGAGGGCGACCTGCAAGGCGAACAGGGAGGGCTGTGCGTAACCGGTTTCGTCCGTATCCAAGCTTGAGTCCGGTACGTCGAGGAGATCCCACACCTGCTGGTGGATTTCCGCGAATACCGGGAACACCGCTGCCAGCCGCTCACCCATTCCCGCCCGCTGTGAACCCTGGCCCGGGAACACGAACACCACCCGAGGATCAGACAGCGCAGCGCCGGCGCCGGTGACCGTCTCCCCACCCAGCAGGACGGCGCGGTGTTCGAACACCGACCGCGTCGCGGCGAGTGTCGATGCCACTGCCCGCATGTCCACCTCAGGCGTGGCGGTGAGGTAAGCACGCAGCCGGCCCTCGAACTCGACCAATGCCGATGGGGACTTCGCCGAGATAACCAGCGGTATTACGTCGGACGCCACGGCCGGTGCCGGAGTCTCCTCGGTTTCCACCAACGGCAGGTCCGGGTCGGGTGCGCTCTCCAAAATGACGTGCGCGTTCGTGCCGCTGATCCCGAACGACGACACACCCACCCGACGCACTCGGTCCATCAACGGCCAGGGCTGGTTCTCCGTGACCAGCTCCACCGCGCCGGCGGTCCAGTCCACATGCCGCGACGGTGAATCCACATGCAGTGTGCGCGGAACGACGCCGTGCTGCAACGCCATCACCATCTTGATGACGCCCGATACACCCGCAGCCGCCTGCGTATGACCGATGTTCGACTTCAACGAACCCAGCAGAACGGGCTGTTCACGGTCTTGACCGTAGGTGGCGATGAGGGCTTGGGCTTCGATCGGGTCACCGAGCGTCGTACCCGTGCCGTGCGCCTCGACCACATCGACCTCGTTCGGTGCCAGGCGGGCGTTGGCCAGCGCCTGCCGGATCACTCGCTGCTGCGACGGACCGTTCGGCGCCGACAGACCGTTCGACGCGCCGTCCTGGTTGACCGCCGAACCCCGCACGACCGCCAACACCCGGTGCCCCTTGGCCTGAGCATCCGACAGGCGCTCGACCACAAGCACGCCGACGCCTTCGGAGAACCCCGCACCGTCCGCCGCGTCAGCGAACGCCTTGCTACGCCCGTCAACCGCCAGACCACGCTGCCGCGCGAACTCGACGAACATCTGCGGCGTCGGCATCACCGTCACGCCGCCGACCAACGCCAGCGAGCACTCGCCCTGCCGGAGCGAATAGCCGGCCTGGTGCAGGGCGACCAGCGACGACGAACACGCCGTGTCCACCGTCATCGCCGGACCCTCAAGCCCGAACAGATACGACACCCGGCCCGACAACACACTCACCGCACCGGCGGTGGCGCCAAATCCACCGAGATCGGCACCCGCTCCGTACCCGTTGGCCATGGCACCCATGAACACACCGGTGTGGCTGCCCCGCATCGCACCCGGGTCGATGCCGGCTCGCTCGAACGCTTCCCACGAGGTTTCCAGCACCAGCCGCTGCTGGGGGTCCATCGCCTGCGCCTCGCGCGGGCTGATCCCGAAGAACGAGGCGTCGAACCCTGCGGCGTCCAGGAAACCACCCTGCACGTTGTGTGCCTTGCCGGGTGCGTCGGGGTCCGGGTCGTACAGGTTCTCGACGTCCCAGCCGCGATCGGTGGGGAAGCCGGAGATCGCGTCCGTACCCGACTCGACCAGCCGCCACAGATCCTCCGGCGACGACACCCCACCCGGCAGCCGACACGCCATACCCACAATCGCCAACGGCTCGTCCATAGCTGCCTGCAAGGAGGCGTTCTCCTTACGGAGCCGCATGTTCTCCTTGACCGACAACCGCAATGCGTCGACGATCTGGTTCTCGCTCATCGTTCTGCCTCCAGCACGTGCTTGATGAGAGCGTCGGTGTCCATTGCATCGACGAGAACCTCGTCATCGGGTTCTGCAACAGGCTTGGGATCGGGCGGGCTCTCCAGGGCCGCCAGCTTCAGCAGCGCGTCCAGCACACCGGCATCCCGGAACTTGGTCATCGAGACCTCCGCGAGCACCCGGCGCAGCGCCTGCTCCTGAACGTCAGGTTCACGTTCCCGCGGAGCCAACAACTCACCCAGCCAGCCGGCCAGCGCGGCCGGATTCGGGTAGTCGAACACCAACGTGGCCGGCAGCCGCAGCCCAGTGGCCGCCGAAAGACGGTTGCGCAGCTCCACCGCCGTCAGCGAGTCCACGCCCAGATCCTTGAACGCGGCGGCCACCGGAATCGTCCGGCCGCCGACATGTCCCAGAACCAGAGCGGCACTGTCACGCACCATCTTCAGCAACGCTTCATCCCGCTCCGCCGGCGCGAGACCGGCCAGCCACTGCACCGACGAATCACCGGCGGAAGCGGCCCGCCGGCCGATCGTACGGTGCAGCGAACGCCACAGCGGGGGGACTTCTCCCTCCCGCGACGGATCGAGCGCGGCGGCGACCAGAATCGGTTCGTCACGACGCGACGCCATGTCGAAGAGCCGCATGCCGTGGTCGGCGGTAATGGTGCGCAGGCCACTGCGGCGCATCCGGTCCCGGTCGGTGTCGGTCAGCTTGGCGGTCAGGCCGCTGGTGTCTTCCCATAGGCCCCAGGCCAGGGAGAGTGCGGGCAGGCCTTCGGTGCGGCGTTGTTCGGCGAGGGCGTCGAGGAAGGCGTTGGCCGCCGCGTAGTTTCCTTGTCCGGCGTTGCCGGTTATGCCGGCGGCGGAGGAGTAGAGGATGAACGCGGCCAGATCCATGTTGCGGGTGAGTTCGTGCAGGTGCCAGGCGCCGTCGGTTTTGGGGCGCAGTACGGTGTCGAGTCGGTGTGGAGTCAGGGACTCCACCACGCCGTCGTCCAGTGCACCCGCGGTGTGGATCACTGCGGTGAGGGGCACATCGGCCAGTGCCTGGGCCAGTGCGGTCCGGTCTGAGACGTCGCAGGTCACGGTGTCGACCTGGGCGCCCAGCTCGGTCAGCTCCTTGGTCAGCGTCTCGTGCGGGGTACTGCGCGATAGCAGCAGCAGGCGCCGGGCTCGCTGGCTCGTTACCAGGTGGCGGGCGATGATGCCGGCCAGGACTCCCGAGCCGCCGGTGATGAGGACTGTGCCGTCGGGGTCCCAGACCGTCTCTTCCGCCGGGGCGGGTGCTGGGGTGGTGGTGCGGGTCAGTCGTGGTGCTTCGTAGCGGTTGCCGTTGATGCGCAGGCGGGGTTCGTCGAGCCCGGCGGTCGCGGCGAGTTGTTCCAAGGTGAGGTCGGCGTCGTCGCTTTCCACGAGGATGAATCGGCCGGGGTGTTCGGACTGGGTGGAGCGCATCAGGCCCGACACCGCGGCCCCGGCCAGATCTGTACCGGTCCGCACGACCAGGGTGCTGTCGCTGAAACGTTCCCCGGCCAGCCACTGCTGAACGGTCTGCAACACCTGGGCGGTCAGCGTGCGGGTGTGCGTCAGCGGGTCGTTGCTGGTGTCGGTGAGGGCGGTGCATACGACCACGTCCGGCACTGGCATGTCGTCGTCTTCTGTGAGGTCTTCGAACCGGCCGATCGTCACATCGGTGTGCTCGGGTACCGGGATCTCGCTCCAGGTCAGGGTGAGCAGGTCGCTGGCGCTGGTGCCGAGTGTGTCGGCGGTTACGGGCCGGGTGGTCAGGGCGCCGATGGTGGCTACCGGTCGGCCGGTGTCGTCAGCGACACGTACGTTCCAGCCGTCCGCTGCCGGTGTCAGCATCACGCGCAGCATCGCCGGGCTGGTGGCGTGGAACTGAACCTGGCTCCAGGAGAACGGTAGCCGTACCTCCTGCCCGGTGCCGGACTCGCGTAGGACACTGGCATGCAGGGCGGCGTCCAGTAGTGCGGGGTGCAGGGTGAATCGTGCCGCGTCCTGGGCCTGGTCCTCGGCCAGAACAACCTCGGCGTAGACGGTGTCCCGGTCACGCCAGGCGGCTTGCAGGCCTTGGAAGGCGGGTCCGTATTCGTAGCCGGTGGCTGCCAGGCCGTCGTAGAAGGTGGTGACGTCGATCGGTTCTGCGTCTACCGGCGGCCACACGGGGAACTCGGGCATCGAGAGGGTGTTGACGGCGGGGCTGATGGTGGCGGTGACGTGCCGGGTCCAGGCGTCGCTGTGGTCTGTCTGGGAGTACACGGTTACCGGTCGATGTCCGTCGCTGTCGGCCTCACCGACGGTCACGGACAGTTGTACGCCGCCAGCCGGGTCCAGCAGCAGCGGGGTCTCGATGACCAGTTCGTCGATGACGTCGCAATCGGCCTCGGCGGCGGCTTGGGCCACAAGTTCCACGAATCCGGTACCGGGCAGGAGGACGGTGCCGCGCACGGCGTGGTCGGTCAGCCAAGCATGGGTGGCCAGCGATACCCGGCCGGTCAGGACTGCTCCGTCGGAGCCCGGCAGGGCCACGACCGTACCCAGCAGCGGATGCCCCTCACCCACCGACCGCCCACCACTGACCGCCCAATACCGCTGACGCTCAAACGCATACGTCGGCAGGTCCAGCACCCGCACCTCGGTAGCACCCACAACTGCTGGCCAGTGGATGTTCACGCCGTGGATGTGGGCTTCGGCGAGGGCGGTGAGTATCTGCTGGGGGGTGTCGTTGTCGCGGCGTAGCGTGGCGACGGTGGTGGCGTCCATGGCGGGTGTCAGTGTCGGGCTGGCGCTGACCTCGACAAACACCGTCTCGCCCATGTTCTGGAGCAAGTCTACGGCGGGGTGGAAGCTGACCGGTTCCCGCAGGTTGCGGTACCAGTAGTCGGAGTCCAGGGGTTGTTCGACCCAGGTGCCGTCAACGGTCGACAGCCACGGCACCACTGGTACCTGTGAGTCGGTGGTGCTGAGGATGTCGAGCAGCTCGGTACGGATCTCCTCGACCTGCGGACTGTGCGAGGCGTAGTCCACGGTGATCCGCCGGACCCGCGCCCCCTGCCCTTCATGGACGGCCAGCACACGGTCCACGGCCTGGGAAGTGCCCGCGATGACGGTAGCGGCCAGACCGTTGCAGGCCGCGACCACCGCCCCGTCACTCAGCGCGATCTCGTCCGCAGGCAGCGCGATGGACGCCATGGCACCCTGCCCCGCCAGACGGTGGGCGATCAGCTTGCTGCGCAGTGCCACGATCCGGGCCGCGTCCCGCAGGGTGACTGCTCCGGCGACGCAGGCAGCGGCGATCTCCCCCTGGGAGTGACCGATCACCGCGTCGGGACTGACACCGGCCTCCTGCCACACAGCGGCGAGCGACACCATGACCGCCCAGCACGCCGGCTGAAGCACATCAACCCGGTCAACCACCGAGGGATCATCCAGAACAGTGAGCAGATCCCAGTCCACGAACTCACTCAACGCGGCCGCACACTCGGCCAACCGGCCGGCGAACACCGCCGACGTCTCCCGCAGGCCACTGCCCATCCCCAGCCACTGCCAGCCCTGCCCCGGGAACACAAACACCACCCGCGGACCAGACACCGCAGCGCCGGGCCCAGTGCCGGTACCGGTGACCGTGTCGTCACCCAACAGGACAGCGCGGTGCTCGAACACCGACCGCGTCCCGGCCAGCGTCGACGCCACCGCCCGCACATCCACCCCAGGCGCAGCAGCCAGGTAAGCACGCAGCCGGCCCTCGAACTCAACAAGAGCCGAAGGGGACTTCGCCGAGATCACCAGCGGCACCAGATCCGAGGCCACGACCGGTGCCGGAGTCTCCTCGGTCTCCACCAACGGCAGGTCCGGTGCGCTTTCGAGGATGACGTGCGCGTTCGTGCCACTGATCCCGAACGACGACACACCCACCCGACGCGCCCGCTCCATCACCGGCCACGGCTGGTTCTCCGTGACCAGCTCCACCGCGCCGGCGGTCCAGTCCACATGCCGCGACGGTGAATCCACATGCAGTGTGCGCGGCACAACACCGTGCTGCAACGCCATCACCATCTTGATGACACCCGACACACCCGCAGCCGCCTGCGCGTGACCGATGTTCGACTTCAACGAACCCAACAGAACAGGCTGTTCACGGTCCTGACCGTAGGTGGCGATGAGGGCTTGAGCTTCGATCGGATCACCCAACCTCGTACCTGTGCCGTGCGCCTCGACCACATCCACATCAGCACTCGACAGACCGGCGTTGTCCAGCGCTTGTCGGATCACCCGCTGCTGCGACGGACCGTTCGGCGCGGTCAGGCCGTTGGAAGCACCGTCCTGGTTGACCGCCGAACCCCGCACCACCGCCAACACCTGGTGGCCCTTGGCCCGAGCATCCGACAGGCGCTCCACCACGAGCACCCCGACGCCCTCGGCCCAGCCCGCACCGTCTGCGGTGTCGGAGAACGCCTTGCTGCGGCCGTCGGCCGCGAGGCCACGCTGTCGCGCGAACTCCACAAATGCCTGCGGGGTAGGCATCACGGTCACGCCGCCGACCAGGGCGAGTGAGCACTCGCCCTGCCGGAGCGAATAGCCGGCCTGGTGCAGCGCCACCAGGGACGACGAACACGCCGTGTCCACCGTCAGCGCCGGACCCTCAAGCCCGAAGAAGTACGACACTCGGCCCGACAGCACACTCACCGCACCGGCGGTAGCACCAAACCCACCAAGATCGGCACCGGCGCCGTACCCACTGCCGAAGGCGCCCATGAACACGCCGGTGTCACTGCCCCGGACGGATGCCGGGTCGATGCCGGCTCGTTCGAACGCTTCCCACGAGGTTTCCAGCACCAGCCGCTGCTGGGGGTCCATGGCCTGCGCCTCGCGTGGGCTGATCCCGAAGAACGAGGCGTCGAACTCGGCGATGCCGTCCAGGAAGTAGCCCTGGACGCAGTACGTTTTGCCGGGTGCGTCGGGGTCCGGGTCGTACAGGTTGTCCAGGTCCCAGCCGCGGTCGGTGGGGAAGTCGGAGATCGCGTCCGTGCCTGACTCGACCAGCCGCCACAGGTCCTCCGGTGAGGACACTCCGCCGGGCAGGCGGCAGGCCATGCCGACGATCGCCAGGGGTTCGTCCGTGACCGCCCGCATTGGGGTTTTCGCGTGACGTGATGTTGCGGAACCCGCTCCGACGAGGAGGTCGTCGAGGTGGGTGGCCAGTGCGGTCGGGTTGGGGTAGTCGAACACTGTTGTGGTCGGCAGGCGTAGTCCGGTGGCTTTTGCCAGGCTGTTGCGTACCTGGACGGCGGTCAGTGAGTCCAGGCCGAGATCCCGGAATGCGGTATTCACCGCGATGTCACGGGCATCGGCGTGGCCGAGGACCTTGGCCGCGCTGTCACGTACCACCTTGAGCAGGGCCTGCTTGCGCTCTTCGGGTGCCAGGCCGGCGAGCCACTGTGCCGACGACGCTCCACCGGCGGCAGTGCGCCGTGTGGCCTTGGGGTACAGCGTGCGCAGCAGGGCGGGTACGTCGCCGTCCCGGACCGGGGTCATTGGGGCGGCCAGCACAAGCGACTCGCCGGAGCGTGTCGCGGTGTCGAACAGCCCCATCCCCTGCTCGGCGGAGAGAGCCCGCGCACCACCACGGTGAAGTCGGTCCTGGTCGGTGTCGGTCAGCTTCGCGGTCAGGCCGCTGACGTCTTCCCACAGGCCCCAGGCCAGGGAGAGTGCGGGCAGGCCTTCGGCGCGGCGCTGAATGGCGAGGGCGTCGAGGAAGGCGTTGGCCGCCGCGTAGTTGCCCTGTCCGGCGTTGCCGGTTATGCCGGCGGCGGAGGAGTAGAGGATGAACGCGGCCAGATCCATGTCACGGGTGAGTTCGTGCAGGTGCCAGGCAGCGTCGGCCTTGGGCCGCAGCACGGTGTCGAACCGTTGTGGAGTCAGGGACTCCACCACACCGTCATCAATCACGCCTGCGGTGTGGATCACCGCGGTCAACGGATGCTCCGACGCCACATCCGCAAGAACCTGGGCCAGTGCGGTTCGGTCCGACACGTCGCAGGCCACGGTGTCGACCTGGGCACCTAGCTCGGTCAGCTCATCGGTCAGCGCCTCGTCCGGGGTACTGCGCGATACAAGCAGTAGACGACGTGCCCGGTGCTGGGTGACCAGGTGGCGGGCGATGATGCCGGCCAGGACTCCCGAGCCGCCGGTGATGAGGACTGTGCCGTCGGGGTCCCAGACCGTCTCTTCCGCCGGGGCGGGTGCTGGGGTGGTGGTGCGGGTCAGTCGTGGTGCTTCGTAGCGGTTGCCGTTGATGTGCAGGCGGGGTTCGTCGAGCCCGGCGGTCGCGGCCAACTGCTTCATGGTGAGGTCGGCGTCGTCGCTTTCCACGAGGATGAATCGGCCGGGGTGTTCGGACTGGGTCGAGCGCATCAGGCCCGACACCGCGGCCCCGGCCAGATCCGTACCCGTGCGCACGACCAGGGTGCTGTCGTTGAAGCGTTCCTCGGTGAGCCATTGCTGGACGGCCTGCAACACCTGGGCGGTCAGCGTGCGGGTGTGCGTCAGCGGGTCGTTGCTGGTGTCGGTGAGGGCGGTGCATACGACCACGTCCGGCACCGGCACGTCATCGGTGTCTGTGAGGTCTTCGAAGCGGGCTGTGGTGAGGCTGTTGTTCTGCTCTGGAGTGGGGAGTGGGGTCCAGGTGACGGAGAGCAGGCCGCTGGTGGCGGTGGTGGTGGGTTCGTGGACGGGGACGGGGCGCAGGGTCAGGGCGCGGGCGGACAGGACGGGAAGCCCCGTGCTGTCCGTAGCCCTGACGGACAAGGTGCCGTCACCGTTCGGGGTGAGTTGTATGCGGAGTTGGGTGGCGTTGCCGGCGTGCAGGGCCACGTCGTTCCAGACGGCGGCGCTCTCACCGGCGAGGCTGAGAGCGGTACTCATCAGGGTGGGGTGCAGGGTGTATTTGTCGGTGTCCTGGAGGTCCTCCAGAACGGCTTCGGTGAACAGTTCACCGCCTCGGCGCCATGCCGGTATCGCCGCTTCCACGGGTACGGCACCGGCCGGCGGCCACTCCTGCTCAGCCCGCCAACCGGGAGTGACGGGTGTGGTGGCGGTGGCAAGGGTGGCGGTGGCAAGGCGGGTCCAGGGCTCGCCTTCGTCGTAGCGGGCGTGGATACTCAGCCGGCGCTTGCCGTTCTCGTCGGGTTCGCTCACCCAGGTCTGCATCTGGGCAGTGTCGTCCGTCATCCGCAGCAGTGCGTCCACGGTCAGTTCCTCGACCAGATCGGCCCCGACCTCGTCCCCCGCGGCCAGGGCCATCTCCGCGAAAGCCGCCACCGGCAGGACTGCCTGGTCCCGCAGCCACAGCTCACCGAGCGCCGAAACCCCTGACGTGAACAGCACACCACTGGCCTCGGCCAGCCGCACCGCCGACCCCAGCAACGGGTGGCCGTCGCGGGCAAGTTGGCTCGTGTTCCCTATGGTCCAGTAGCGCTGGTGTTGGAAGGCGTAGGTGGGCAGGTCCAGCACCCGCACCTCGGTAGCACCCACAACTGCTGGCCAGTGGATGTTCACGCCGTGGATGTGCAGTGTGGCGAGGGCGGTGATGGCGGCTTGTGCTTCGTCGTCGCTGTGGAGCATGGCGATGCCGTCGATCAGGCGTGACAACGTACGGTCCGGCCCGATTTCGACGAATACCGCGTTCTCGTGTGCGGCAACCTGGTCGCCGAATCGGACGGTGTCCCGGACCTGTCGCACCCAGTACTCCGGTGTGACAACCGCGTCTCCGGCAGCCATCGTGATCTGCGGTACTCGGTAGTCGAGTCCCTCGGCCACGGTTCGGAATTCGTCGAGGATGGGTTCCATTCGAGCTGAATGAAATGCGTGACTGGTCGTCAGTCGTGCCGACTTGCCCAGGGCCGCTGCTGCTTCTAGCACTGCGGTTTCGTCGCCGGTCAGTACCACGGAGGAGGGTCCGTTGACCGCGGCGATTTCCACGCCGTCCGTCAGTGCTGCCTGTGCTTGTTTCTCCGAGACCGGTACGGCGACCATTGCTCCGCCTGTGGGCAGGGTCTGCATCAGGCGGGCGCGTGCGGAGACCAGGGTGCATGCGTCTTGAAGCGACCACAGGCCGGCCACGTATCCGGCGGCGATCTCGCCCACCGAGTGGCCGATCACCGCTTGTGGCCGTACGCCCCATGATTCCAGCAGTCCGAAGAGGGCGACCTGCAAGGCGAACAGGGAGGGCTGTGCGTAACCGGTTTCGTCCGTATCCAAGCTTGAGTCCGGTACGTCGAGGAGATCCCACACCTGCTGGTGGATTTCCGCGAATACCGGGAACACCGCTGCCAGCCGCTCACCCATTCCCGCCCGCTGTGAACCCTGGCCCGGGAACACGAACACCACCCGAGGATCAGACAGCGCAGCGCCGGCGCCGGTGACCGTCTCCCCACCCAGCAGGACGGCGCGGTGTTCGAACACCGACCGCGTCGCGGCGAGTGTCGATGCCACTGCCCGCATGTCCACCTCAGGCGTGGCGGTGAGGTAAGCACGCAGCCGGCCCTCGAACTCGACCAATGCCGATGGGGACTTCGCCGAGATAACCAGCGGTATTACGTCGGACGCCACGGCCGGTGCCGGAGTCTCCTCGGTCTCCACCAACGGCAGGTCCGGGTCGGGTGCGCTCTCCAAAATGACGTGCGCGTTCGTGCCGCTGATCCCGAACGACGACACACCCACCCGACGCGCCCGGTCCATCAACGGCCAGGGCTGGTTCTCCGTGACCAGCTCCACCGCGCCGGCGGTCCAGTCCACATGCCGCGAGGGTGAATCCACATGCAGTGTGCGCGGAACGACGCCGCGCTGCAACGCCATCACCATCTTGATGACGCCCGATACGCCCGCAGCCGCCTGCGTATGACCGATGTTCGACTTCAACGAGCCGAGCAGCAGCGGCTGTTCACGGTCTTGACCGTAGGTGGCGATGAGGGCTTGGGCTTCGATCGGGTCACCGAGCGTCGTACCCGTGCCGTGCGCCTCGACCGCGTCGATCTCATTCGGTGCCAGGCGGGCGTTGGACAGCGCCTGCCGGATCACTCGCTGCTGCGACGGGCCGTTCGGCGCCGACAGACCGTTCGACGCGCCGTCCTGGTTGACCGCCGAACCCCGCACGACCGCCAATACCCGGTGGCCCTTGGCCTGAGCGTCCGACAGGCGCTCGACCACGAGGACCCCGACGCCTTCGGAGAACCCTGCACCGTCTGCGGTGTCAGCGAACGCCTTGCTGCGGCCGTCGGCCGCGAGGCCGCGCTGTCGTGCGAACTCGACGAACGTCTGCGGGGTAGGCATTACGGTCACGCCGCCGACCAGGGCGAGTGAGCACTCGCCCTGCCGCAGTGCGGAACTCGCCTGGTGCAGAGCGACCAGCGAAGACGAACACGCCGTGTCCACCGTCATCGCCGGACCCTCAAGCCCGAAGAGATACGACACCCGGCCCGACAGCACACTCACCGCACCGGCGGTAGCACCAAATCCGCCGAGATCGGCACCGGCGCCGTACCCACTGCCGAAGGCGCCCATGAACACGCCGGTGTCACTGCCCCGGACGGATTCCGGGTCGATGCCGGCTCGCTCGAACGCCTCCCACGAGGTTTCCAGCACCAGCCGCTGCTGGGGGTCCATGGCCAGTGCCTCGCGCGGGCTGATCCCGAAGAACGAGGCGTCGAACCCTGCGGCGTCCAGGAAACCACCCTGCACGTTGTGTGCCTTGCCGGGTGCGTCGGGGTCCGGGTCGTACAGGTTGTCCAGGTCCCAGCCGCGGTCGGTGGGGAAGTCGGAGATCGCGTCCGTGCCTGACTCGACCAGCCGCCACAGGTCCTCCGGTGAGGACACTCCGCCGGGCAGGCGGCAGGCCATGCCGACGATCGCCAGGGGTTCGTCCGTGACCGCCCGCATTGGGGTTTTCACGTGACGTGATGTTGCGGAACCCGCTCCGACGAGGAGGTCGTCGAGGTGGGTGGCCAGTGCGGTCGGGTTGGGGTAGTCGAACACTGTTGTGGTCGGCAGGCGTAGTCCGGTGGCTTTTGCCAGGCTGTTGCGTACCTGCACGGCGGTCAGTGAGTCCAGGCCGAGATCCCGGAATGCGGTATTCACCGCGATGTCACGGGCATCGGCGTGGCCGAGGACCTTGGCCGCGCTGTCACGTACCACCTTGAGCAGGGCCTGCTTGCGCTCTGCGGGTGCCAGGCCGGCGAGCCACTGCACCGACGACGCTCCACCGGCGGAAGCCCGCCGGGCAACCGTGCGGTGCAACGAACGCAGCAGCGCGGGAACTTCGCCTTCGCCGTCCCGGACCGGGGTCATCGGGGCAGCGAGCACAAGCGACTCACCGGACCGTGTCGCGCGGTCGAACAGCCCCATCCCGTGCTCGGCGGTAATGGTCAGCAGACCACCACGGCGCATCCGGTCACGATCGGTGTCGGTCAGCTTCGCGGTCAGGCCGCTGACGTCGTCCCACAGGCCCCAGGCCAGGGAGAGTGCGGGCAGGCCTTCGGCACGGCGCTGAATGGCGAGGGCGTCGAGGAAGGCGTTGGCCGCCGCATAGTTGCCTTGCCCCGGGCTACCCATGACACCAGCAGCCGAGGAATACAGGACGAACGCGGCCAGATCCATGTCACGGGTGAGTTCGTGCAGGTGCCAGGCACCATCGGCCTTGGCCCGCAACACCACGTCCAACCGCTGCGGAGTCAGCGACTCCACCACACCGTCATCCAGTGCACCCGCGGTGTGGATCACCGCTGTCAGCGGATGCTCCGACGGCACTCCCGCAAGGACCTGCGCCACCGCGGCACGATCGGAGACATCACACGCCGTCACCGCGACCTGGGCACCCAGCTCGGTCAACTCACTGACCAGCGCTTCGCTCGGAGCACTACGCGACACCAACAGCAGATGGCGGACTTGCTTGTCGGTTACCAGGTGGCGGGCGATGATGCCGGCCAGGACTCCCGAGCCGCCGGTGATGAGGACCGTGCCGTCGGGGTCCCAGACCGTCTCTTCCGCCGGGGCGGGTGCCGGGGTGGTGGTGCGGGTCAGTCGCGGGACCTCGTAACGGCCCCCATCGATCCGCAGGCGGGGTTCGTCGAGCCCGGCGGTCGCGGCCAACTGCTTCATGGTGAGGTCGGCGTCGTCGCTTTCCACGAGGATGAATCGGCCGGGGTGTTCGGACTGGGTGGAGCGCATCAGGCCCGACACCGCGGCCCCGGCCAGATCCGTACCGGCCCGCACGACCAACGTGCTGTCGTTGAAGCGTTCCTCGGTGAGCCATTGCTGGACGGCCTGCAACACCCGACCGGTCAGCGTACGAGTCCGGGCCAGCGGGTCAGCATCTTCACCGGACAGGGCGCTGAACACGACCACGTCCGGCACCGGCACGTCATCGGTGTCTGTGAGGTCTTCGAAGCGGGCTGTGGTGAGGCTGTTGTTCTGCTCTGGAGTGGGGAGTGGGGTCCAGGTGACGGAGAGCAGGCCGCTGGTGGCGGTGGTGGTGGGTTCGTGGACGGGGACGGGGCGCAGGGTCAGGGCGCGGGCGGACAGGACGGGAAGCCCCGTGCTGTCCGTAGCCCTGACGGACAAGGTGCCGTCACCGTTCGGGGTGAGTTGTATGCGGAGTTGGGTGGCGTTGCCGGCGTGCAGGGCCACGTCGTTCCAGACGGCGGCGCTCTCACCGGCGAGGCTGAGAGCGGTACTCATCAGGGTGGGGTGCAGGGTGTATTTGTCGGTGTCCTGGAGGTCCTCCAGAACGGCTTCGGTGAACAGTTCACCGCCTCGGCGCCATGCCGGTATCGCCGCTTCCACGGGTACGGCACCGGCCGGCGGCCACTCCTGCTCAGCCCGCCAACCCGGAGTGACGGGTGTGGTGGCGGTGGCAAGGGTGGCGGTGGCAAGGCGGGTCCAGGGCTCGCCTTCGTCATAGCGGGCGTGGATACTCAGCCGGCGCTTGCCGTTCTCGTCGGGTTCGCTCACCCAGGTCTGCATCTGGGCAGTGTCGTCCGTCATCCGCAGCAGTGCGTCCACGGTCAGTTCCTCGACCAGATCGGCCCCGACCTCGTCCCCCGCGGCCAGGGCCATCTCCGCGAAAGCCGCCACCGGCAGGACTGCCTGGTCCCGCAGCCACAGCTCACCGAGCGCCGAAACCCCTGACGTGAACAGCACACCACTGGCCTCGGCCAGCCGCACCGCCGACCCCAGCAACGGATGCCCCTCACCCACCGACCGCCCACCACTGACCGCCCAATACCGCTGACGCTCAAACGCATACGTCGGCAGGTCCAGTACCGGTGTGGTGGTGGTGCCCACAACTGCTGGCCAGTGGATGTTCACGCCGTGGATGTGCAGTGTGGCGAGGGCGGTGATGGCGGCTTGTGCTTCGTCGTCGCTGTGGAGCATGGCGATGCCGTCGATCAGGCGTGACAACGTACGGTCCGGCCCGATTTCGACGAATACCGCGTTCTCGTGTGCGGCAACCTGGTCGCCGAATCGGACGGTGTCCCGGACCTGTCGCACCCAGTACTCCGGTGTGACAACCGCGTCTCCGGCAGCCATCGTGATCTGCGGTACTCGGTAGTCGAGTCCCTCGGCCACGGTTCGGAATTCGTCGAGGATGGGTTCCATTCGAGCTGAATGAAATGCGTGACTGGTCGTCAGTCGTGTCGACTTGCCCAGGGCCGCTGCTGCTTCTAGCACTGCGGTTTCGTCGCCGGTCAGTACCACGGAGGAGGGTCCGTTGACCGCGGCGATTTCCACGCCGTCCGTCAGTGCTGCCTGTGCTTGTTTCTCCGAGACCGGTACGGCGACCATTGCTCCGCCTGTGGGCAGGGTCTGCATCAGGCGGGCGCGTGCGGAGACCAGGGTGCATGCGTCTTGAAGCGACCACAGGCCGGCCACGTATCCGGCGGCGATCTCGCCCACCGAGTGGCCGATCACCGCTTGTGGCCGTACGCCCCATGATTCCAGCAGTCCGAAGAGGGCGACCTGCAAGGCGAACAGGGAGGGCTGTGCGTAACCGGTTTCGTCCGTATCCAAGCTTGAGTCCGGTACGTCGAGGAGATCCCACACCTGCTGGTGGATTTCCGCGAATACCGGGAACACCGCGGCCAGCCGCTCACCCATTCCCGCCCGCTGTGAACCCTGGCCCGGGAACACGAACACCACCCGAGGATCAGACAGCGCAGCGCCGGCGCCGGTGACCGTCTCCCCACCCAGCAGGACGGCGCGGTGTTCGAACACCGACCGCGTCGCGGCGAGTGTCGATGCCACTGCCCGCATGTCCACCTCAGGCGTGGCGGTGAGGTAAGCACGCAGCCGGCCCTCGAACTCAACAAGAGCCGAAGGGGACTTCGCCGAGATGACCAGCGGCACCAGATCCGAGGCCACGACGGGTGCCGGGGTTTCCTCGGTCTCCACCAACGGCAGGTCCGGGTCCGGTGCGCTCTCCAAAATGACGTGCGCGTTGGTGCCACTGATCCCGAACGACGACACACCCACCCGACGCGCCCGGTCGATGGCCGGCCAGGGCTGGTTCTGCGTCACCAGCTCTACCGTGCCGGCGGTCCAGTCCACATGCCGCGACGGTGAATCCACATGCAGTGTGCGCGGAACGACGCCGTGCTGCAACGCCATCACCATTTTGATGACGCCCGACACACCCGCAGCCGCCTGCGTATGACCGATGTTCGACTTCAATGAGCCGAGCAACAAAGGCTGTTCACGGTCCTGACCATAGGTCGCGAGAACCGCCTGAGCCTCGATCGGGTCACCGAGCGTTGTACCCGTGCCGTGCGCCTCGACCACATCCACATCAGTACTCGACAGACCGGCGTTGTCCAGCGCGGATCGGATCACTCGCTGCTGCGACGGACCGTTCGGCGCCGACAGACCGTTCGACGCGCCGTCCTGGTTGACCGCTGAACCCCGCACGACCGCCAATACCTGGTGGCCCTTGGCCTGAGCGTCCGACAGGCGCTCGACCACGAGGACGCCGACGCCTTCGGAGAACCCCGCACCGTCTGCGGTGTCAGCGAACGCCTTGCTGCGGCCGTCGGCCGCGAGGCCGCGCTGTCGTGCGAACTCGACGAACGTCTGCGGGGTAGGCATTACGGTCACGCCGCCGACCAGGGCGAGTGAGCACTCGCCCTGCCGGAGCGAATAGCCGGCCTGGTGCAGGGCGACGAGCGACGACGAACACGCCGTGTCCACCGTCATCGCCGGACCCTCAAGCCCGAACAGATACGACACCCGGCCCGACAACACACTTACCGCAGCGGAGGTCATTCCGAACGCGCCGAGATCAGCGCCGGTGCCGTAGCCATTGGCCATGGCACCCATGAACACGCCGGTGTCACTGCCCCGGACGGATGTCGGTTCGATGCCGGCTCGCTCGAACGCTTCCCACGATGTTTCCAGCACCAGACGCTGCTGGGGGTCCATGGCCAGTGCCTCGCGCGGGCTGATCCCGAAGAACGCCGCGTCGAACTCGGCGGCATCCAGGAAACCACCCTGCACGCGGTAACCCTTACCAGGCGCGTCCGGATCCGGGTCGTACAGGTTCTCGATGTCCCAGCCGCGGTCGGTGGGGAAGTCGGAGATCGCGTCCGTGCCTGACTCGACCAGCCGCCACAGGTCCTCCGGCGACGACACCCCACCCGGCAGGCGACACGCCATACCGACAATCGCCAACGGCTCGTCCGTTGCCGCGTGTACCACGGGGGTCGTCTTACGCGAGGGTACGGGGATCTCGCCCACGAGAAGGTCGTCGAGCCGGGTGGCCAGCGCGGTCGGGTTCGGGTAGTCGAACACCATCGTGACCGGCAATCGCAGGCCCGTGCTCTTGCCCAGGCTGTTGCGCAGCTCTACGGCGGTCAGTGAATCCAGACCCAGGTCCTTGAACGCGGCAGTCACGGGCACCGTGTCAGTACCGGCGTGACCGAGCACCGCCGCGGCGCTGTCACGTACCACCTTGAGCAGGGCCTGCTTGCGCTCTTCGGGTGCCAGGCCGGCGAGCCACTGCACCGACGACGCTCCATCGGTGGAAGCCCGCCGGGCAACCGTGCGGTGCAACGAACGCAGCAGCGCGGGAACTTCGCCTTCACCGTCCCGGGCCGGATTCATAGGGGCAGCGAGCACAAGCGACTCACCGGACCGTGTCGCGCGGTCGAACAGCCCCATCCCGTGCTCGGCGGTAATGGTCAGCAGACCACCACGGCGCATCCGGTCACGATCGGTGTCGGTCAGCTTCGCGGTCAGGCCGCTGACGTCTTCCCACAGGCCCCAGGCCAGGGAGAGCGCGGGCAGGCCTTCGGCACGGCGCTGACCGGCCAGGGCGTCGAGGAACGCGTTGGCCGCCGCATAGTTGCCCTGCCCAGCGGTGCCCGTGATGGCGGCGGCGGACGAGTACAGGACGAATGCGGCCAGATCCATGTCACGGGTGAGTTCGTGCAGGTGCCAGGCAGCATCGGCCTTGGGCCGCAGCACGGTGTCGAGTCGTTGCGGAGTCAGGGACTCCACCACACCGTCATCGAGCGCACCCGCGGTGTGGATCACCGCGGTCAGCGGATGCTCCGACGGCACTCCCGCAAGGACCTGCGCCACCGCGGCACGATCGGACACATCACACGCCGCCACCGCGACCTCAGCACCCAGCCCGGACAATTCACTGACCAGCTTCTCGTCCGGGGTACTGCGCGATACGAGCAACAGACGACGTGCTCGGTGCTCGGTGACCAGGTGGCGGGCGATGATGCCGGCCAGGACTCCCGAGCCGCCGGTGATGAGGACTGTGCCGTCGGGGTCCCAGACCGTCTCTTCAGCCGGGGCGGGTGCTGGGGTGGTGGTGCGGGTCAGTCGTGGTGCTTCGTAGCGGTTGCCGTTGATGCGCAGGCGGGGTTCGTCGAGCCCGGCGGTCGCGGCGAGTTGTTCCAAGGTGAGGTCGGCGTCGTCGCTTTCCACGAGGATGAATCGGCCGGGGTGTTCGGACTGGGTGGAGCGCATCAGGCCCGACACCGCGGCCCCGGCCAGATCTGTACCGGTCCGCACGACCAGGGTGCTGTCGCTGAAACGTTCCCCGGACAGCCACTGCTGAACGGCCTGCAACGTTCGACCGGTCAGCGTGCGGGTCTGCGTCAGCGGGTCGTCGGTGGTGTCGGCGAGCGCGGTGCATACGACCACGTCCGGCACCGGCACGTCATCGTCGTCTGTCAGGTCTTCGAACCAGGCTGCGGTGAGGTTGTTGTTCGGCTCTACGGCCGGGAGTTCGGTCCACGTCACGGCGTAGAGGTCGTCGGTGCCGGCGGTGCCGAGTGTGTCGGCGGTTACCGATCGGGTGACCAGCGAGCCGATGACGGCGACCGGTCGGCCGGTGGTGTCGGTGGCGCGTACGTTCCAGCCGTCAGCCACCGGTGTCACCGCGACGCGCAGCATGGCAGCGCCGGTGGCGTGGAACTGAACTTGGCTCCAGGAGAACGGTAGCTGCACTTCCTGTCCGGTGTCGCCCGCGTTCAGGACGCAGGTGTGCAGGGCGGCGTCCAGTAGTGCGGGGTGCAGGGTGAATCGTGCCGCGTCCTGGGCCTGGTCCTCGGCCAGAACAACCTCGGCGTAGACGGTGTCCCGGTCACGCCAGGCGGCTTGCAGGCCTTGGAAGGCGGGTCCGTATTCGTAGCCGGTGGCTGCCAGGTCGTCGTAGAAGGTGGTGACGTCGATCGGTTCCGCGTCTACCGGCGGCCACACGGGGAACTCGGGCATCGAGAGGGTGTCGACGGCGGGGCTGATGGTGGCGGTGACGTGCCGGGTCCAGGCGTCGCTGTGGTCTGTCTGGGAGTACACGGTTACCGGTCGATGTCCGTCGCTGTCGGCCTCACCGACGGTCACGGACAGTTGTACGCCGCCAGCCGGGTCCAGCAACAGCGGGGTCTCGATCACCAGCTCGTCGATGACGTCGCAATCGGCCTCGGCGGCGGCTTGGGCCACAAGTTCCACGAATCCGGTACCGGGCAGGAGGACGGTGCCGCGCACGGCGTGGTCGGCCAGCCAAGCATGGGTGGCCAGCGATACCCGGCCGGTCAGCACCACACCGTCGGAGCCCGGCAACGCCACGACCGTACCCAGCAGCGGATGACCGTCACCGGCGAGCCGGGCCGGGCTCCCCGAGGTCCAGTAGCGCTGGTGCTGGAAGGCGTAGGTGGGCAGGTCCAGCACCGGTGTGGTGGTGGTGCCCACAACTGCTGGCCAGTGGATGTTCACGCCGTGGATGTGGGCTTCGGCGAGGGCGGTGAGTATCTGCTGGGGGGTGTCGTTGTCGCGGCGTAGCGTGGCGACGGTGGTGGCGTCCATGGCGGGTGTCAGTGTCGGGCTGGCGCTGACCTCGACAAACACCGTCTCGCCCATGTTCTGGAGCAAGTCTACGGCGGGGTGGAAGCTGACCGGTTCCCGCAGGTTGCGGTACCAGTAGTCGGAGTCCAGGGGTTGTTCGACCCAGGTGCCGTCAACGGTCGACAGCCACGGCACCACTGGTACCTGTGAGTCGGTGGTGCTGAGGATGTCGAGCAGCTCGGTACGGATCTCCTCGACCTGCGGACTGTGCGAGGCGTAGTCCACGGTGATCCGCCGGACCCGCGCCCCCTGCCCTTCATGGACGGCCAGCACACGGTCCACGGCCTGGGAAGTGCCCGCGATGACGGTAGCGGCCAGACCGTTGCAGGCCGCGACCACCGCCCCGTCACTCAGCGCGATCTCGTCCGCAGGCAGCGCGATGGACGCCATGGCACCCTGCCCCGCCAGACGGTGGGCGATCAGCTTGCTGCGCAGTGCCACGATCCGGGCCGCGTCCCGCAGGGTGACTGCTCCGGCGACGCAGGCAGCGGCGATCTCCCCCTGGGAGTGACCGATCACCGCGTCGGGACTGACACCGGCCTCCTGCCACACAGCGGCGAGCGACACCATGACCGCCCAGCACGCCGGCTGAAGCACATCAACCCGGTCAACCACCGAGGGATCATCCAGAACAGTGAGCAGATCCCAGTCCACGAACTCACTCAACGCGGCCGCACACTCGGCCAACCGGCCGGCGAACACCGCCGACGTCTCCCGCAGGCCACTGCCCATCCCCAGCCACTGCCAGCCCTGCCCCGGGAACACAAACACCACCCGCGGACCAGACACCGCAGCGCCGGGCCCAGTGCCGGTACCGGTGACCGTGTCGTCACCCAACAGGACAGCGCGGTGTTCGAACACCGACCGCGTCCCGGCCAGCGTCGACGCCACCGCCCGCACATCCACCCCAGGCGCAGCAGCCAGGTAAGCACGCAGCCGGCCCTCGAACTCAACAAGAGCCGAAGGGGACTTCGCCGAGATCACCAGCGGTATTACGTCGGACGCCACGACCGGTGCCGGAGTCTCCTCGGTCTCCACCACCGGCAGATCCGGGTCCGGTGCGCTCTCCAAAATGACGTGCGCGTTCGTGCCACTGATCCCGAACGACGACACACCCACCCGACGCGCCCGCTCCATCACCGGCCACGGCTGGTTCTCCGTCACCAGCTCCACCGCGCCGGCGGTCCAGTCCACATGCCGCGACGGTGAATCCACATGCAACGTGCGCGGCACAACACCGTGCTGCAACGCCATCACCATCTTGATGACACCCGACACACCCGCAGCCGCCTGCGCGTGACCGATGTTCGACTTCAACGAACCCAACAGAACAGGCTGTTCACGGTCCTGACCATAAGTCGCGAGAACCGCCTGGGCCTCGATCGGATCACCCAACCTCGTACCCGTGCCGTGCGCCTCGACCGCGTCGACCTCGTCCGGTGCCAGACCGGCATTGGCCAGCGCGGATCGGATCACCCGCTGCTGCGACGGACCGTTCGGCGCCGACAGACCGTTCGACGCGCCATCCTGGTTGACCGCCGAACCACGCACCACCGCCAACACCTGGTGGCCCTTGGCCCGAGCGTCTGACAGACGCTCCACCACCAGCACACCGACGCCCTCGGAGAAGCCCGCACCGTCCGCCGCGTCAGCGAACGCCTTGGAACGTCCGTCAGCCGCCAGACCACGCTGTCGGGAGAAATCGACGAACAACTGCGGTGTCGGCATCACCGTCACACCACCGACCAACGCCAGCGAACACTCACCCTGCCGCAAGGCGGAACCCGCCTGGTGCAGGGCGACCAGCGAAGACGAACACGCCGTGTCCACCGTCATCGCCGGACCCTCAAGCCCGAAGAAGTACGACACCCGGCCCGACAGCACACTCACCGCGGCCGAGGCCCCGCCGAACGCCCCAAAATCGACGCCGGCGCCGTACCCATTAGTAAAGGCGCCCATGAATACACCGGTATCGCTACCCCGCATCGAACCCGGCTCGATGCCGGCCCGCTCGAACGCCTCCCAGGAGGCCTCCAGCACCAGACGCTGCTGCGGGTCCATGGCCAGCGCCTCACGCGGGCTGATCCCGAAGAACGACGCATCGAACCCCGCAATGTCCAGGAAGCCACCCTGCACGGTGTACGTCCTGCCCAGCGCATCCGGGTCCGGGTCGTACAGGTTCTCGACGTCCCAGCCGCGATCGGTCGGGAAGCCGGAGATCGCGTCCGTACCCGACTCGACCAGCCGCCACAAGTCCTCCGGCGACGACACCCCACCCGGCAGGCGACACGCCATACCGACAATCGCCAACGGCTCGTCCGTTGCCGCGTGTACCACGGGGGTCGTCTTACGCGAGGGTACGGGGATCTCGCCCACGAGAAGGTCGTCGAGCCGGGTGGCCAGCGCGGTCGGGTTCGGGTAGTCGAACACCATCGTGACCGGCAATCGCAGGCCCGTGCTCTTGCCCAGGCTGTTGCGCAGCTCTACGGCGGTCAGTGAATCCAGACCCAGGTCCTTGAACGCGGCAGTCACGGGCACCGTGTCAGTACCGGCGTGACCGAGCACCGCCGCGGCGCTGTCACGTACCACCTTGAGCAGGGCCTGCTTGCGCTCCTCGGGTGCCAGGCCGGCGAGCCACTGCACCGACGACGCTCCACCGGTGGAAGCCCGCCGGGCAACCGTGCGGTGCAACGAACGCAGCAGCGCGGGAACTTCGCCTTCACCGTCCCGGGCCGGATTCATAGGGGCAGCGAGCACAAGCGACTCACCGGACCGTGTCGCGCGGTCGAACAGCCCCATCCCGTGCTCGGCGGTAATGGTCAGCAGACCACCACGGCGCATCCGGTCACGATCGGTGTCGGTCAGCTTCGCGGTCAGGCCGCTGACGTCTTCCCACAGGCCCCAGGCCAGGGAGAGCGCGGGCAGGCCTTCGGCACGGCGCTGACCGGCCAGGGCGTCGAGGAACGCGTTGGCCGCCGCATAGTTGCCCTGCCCAGCGGTGCCCGTGATGGCGGCGGCGGACGAGTACAGGACGAATGCGGCCAGATCCATGTCACGGGTGAGTTCGTGCAGGTGCCAGGCAGCATCGGCCTTGGGCCGCAGCACGGTGTCGAGTCGTTGCGGAGTCAGGGACTCCACCACACCGTCATCAACCGCACCCGCGGTGTGGATCACCGCGGTCAACGGATGCTCCGACGGCACTCCCGCAAGGACCTGCGCCACCGCGGCACGATCGGACACATCACACGCCGCCACCGCGACCTCAGCACCCAGCCCGGACAACTCACTGACCAGCTTCTCGTCCGGGGTACTGCGCGATACGAGCAACAGACGACGTGCCCGGTGCTCGGTGACCAGGTGGCGGGCGATGATGCCGGCCAGGACTCCCGAGCCGCCGGTGATGAGGACCGTGCCGTCGGGGTCCCAGACCGTCTCTTCAGCCGGGGCGGGTGCTGGGGTGGTGGTGCGGGTCAGTCGCGGGACCTCGTAACGGCCCCCATCGATGCGCAGGCGGGGTTCGTCGAGCCCGGCGGTCGCGGCCAGTTGCTCCGGGCTGAGGTCGGCGTCGTCGCTTTCCACGAGGATGAATCGGCCGGGGTGTTCGGACTGGGTGGAGCGCATCAGGCCCGACACCGCAGCCCCGGCCAGATCCGTACCCGTCCGCACGACCAGGGTGCTGTCGCTGAAACGTTCCCCGGCCAGCCACTGCTGAACGGTCTGCAACACCTGGGCGGTCAGCGTGCGGGTGTGCGTCAGCGGGTCGTCGGTGGTGTCGGTGAGGGCGGTGCATACGACCACGTCCGGCACTGGCATGTCGTCGTCTTCTGTGAGGTCTTCGAACCGGCCGATCGTCACATCGGTGTGCTCGGGTACCGGGATCTCGCTCCAGGTCAGGGTGAGCAGGTCGCTGGCGCTGGTGCCGAGTGTGTCGGCGGTTACGGGCCGGGTGGTCAGGGCGCCGATGGTGGCTACCGGTCGGCCGGTGTCGTCAGCGACACGTACGTTCCAGCCGTCCGCTGCCGGTGTCAGCATCACGCGCAGCATCGCCGGGCTGGTGGCGTGGAACTGAACCTGGCTCCAGGAGAACGGTAGCCGTACCTCCTGCCCGGTGCCGGACTCGCGTAGGACACTGGCATGCAGGGCGGCGTCCAGTAGTGCGGGGTGCAGGGTGAATCGTGCCGTGTCCTGGGCCTGGTCCTCGGCCAGAACAACCTCGGCGTAGACGGTGTCCCGGTCACGCCAGGCGGCTTGCAGGCCTTGGAAGGCGGGTCCGTATTCGTAGCCGGTGGCTGCCAGGTCGTCGTAGAAGGTGGTGACGTCGATCGGTTCCGCGTCTACCGGCGGCCACACGGGGAACTCGGGCATCGAGAGGGTGTCGACGGCGGGGCTGATGGTGGCGGTGACGTGCCGGGTCCAGGCGTCGCTGTGGTCTGTCTGGGAGTACACGGTTACCGGTCGATGTCCGTCGCTGTCGGCCTCACCGACGGTCACGGACAGTTGTACGCCGCCAGCCGGGTCCAGCAGCAGCGGGGTCTCGATGACCAGTTCGTCGATGACGTCGCAATCGGCCTCGGCGGCGGCTTGGGCCACAAGTTCCACGAATCCGGTACCGGGCAGGAGGACGGTGCCGCGCACGGCGTGGTCGGCCAGCCAAGCATGGGTGGCCAGCGATACCCGGCCGGTCAGCACCACACCGTCGGAGCCCGGCAACGCCACGACCGTACCCAGCAGCGGATGACCGTCACCGGCGAGCCGGGCCGGGCTCCCCGAGGTCCAGTAGCGCTGGTGCTGGAAGGCGTAGGTGGGCAGGTCCAGTACCGGTGTGGTGGTGGTGCCCACTACTGCTGGCCAGTGGATGTTCACGCCGTGGATGTGGGCTTCGGCGAGGGCGGTGAGTATCTGCTGGGGGGTGTCGTTGTCGCGGCGTAGCGTGGCGACGGTGGTGGCGTCCATGGCGGGTGTCAGTGTCGGGCTGGCGCTGACCTCGACAAACACCGTCTCGCCCATGTTCTGGAGCAAGTCTACGGCGGGGTGGAAGCTGACCGGTTCCCGCAGGTTGCGGTACCAGTAGTCGGAGTCCAGGGGTTGTTCGACCCAGGTGCCGTCAACGGTCGACAGCCACGGCACCACTGGTACCTGTGAGTCGGTGGTGCTGAGGATGTCGAGCAGCTCGGTACGGATCTCCTCGACCTGCGGACTGTGCGAGGCGTAGTCCACGGTGATCCGCCGGACCCGCGCCCCCTGCCCTTCATGGACGGCCAGCACACGGTCCACGGCCTGGGAAGTGCCCGCGATGACGGTAGCGGCCAGACCGTTGCAGGCCGCGACCACCGCCCCGTCACTCAGCGCGATCTCGTCCGCAGGCAGCGCGATGGACGCCATGGCACCCTGCCCCGCCAGACGGTGGGCGATCAGCTTGCTGCGCAGTGCCACGATCCGGGCCGCGTCCCGCAGGGTGACTGCTCCGGCGACGCAGGCAGCGGCGATCTCCCCCTGGGAGTGACCGATCACCGCGTCGGGACTGACACCGGCCTCCTGCCACACAGCGGCGAGCGACACCATGACCGCCCAGCACGCCGGCTGAAGCACATCAACCCGGTCAACCACCGAGGGATCATCCAGAACAGTGAGCAGATCCCAGTCCACGAACTCACTCAACGCGGCCGCACACTCGGCCAACCGGCCGGCGAACACCGCCGACGTCTCCCGCAGGCCACTGCCCATCCCCAGCCACTGCCAGCCCTGCCCCGGGAACACAAACACCACCCGCGGACCAGACACCACCCGCGGACCAGACACCGCAGCGCCGGGCCCAGTGCCGGTACCGGTGACCGTGTCGTCACCCAACAGGACAGCGCGGTGCTCGAACACCGACCGCGTCCCGGCCAGCGTCGACGCCACCGCCCGCACATCCACCCCAGGCGCAGCAGCCAGGTAAGCACGCAGCCGGCCCTCGAACTCAACAAGAGCCGAAGGGGACTTCGCCGAGATCACCAGCGGTATTACGTCGGACGCCACGACCGGTGCCGGAGTCTCCTCGGTCTCCACCACCGGCAGATCCGGGTCCGGTGCGCTCTCCAAAATGACGTGCGCGTTCGTGCCACTGATCCCGAACGACGACACACCCACCCGACGCGCCCGCTCCATCACCGGCCACGGCTGGTTCTCCGTCACCAGCTCCACCGCGCCGGCGGTCCAGTCCACATGCCGCGACGGTGAATCCACATGCAACGTGCGCGGCACAACACCGTGCTGCAACGCCATCACCATCTTGATGACACCCGACACACCCGCAGCCGCCTGCGCGTGACCGATGTTCGACTTCAACGAACCCAACAGAACAGGCTGTTCACGGTCCTGACCATAAGTCGCGAGAACCGCCTGGGCCTCGATCGGATCACCCAACCTCGTACCCGTGCCGTGCGCCTCGACCACATCCACATCAGCACTCGAAAGACCGGCGTTGGCAAGCGCCTGCCGGATCACCCGCTGCTGCGACGGACCGTTCGGCGCCGACAGACCGTTCGACGCGCCATCCTGGTTGACCGCCGAACCACGCACCACCGCCAACACCTGGTGGCCCTTGGCCCGAGCGTCTGACAGACGCTCGACCACGAGCACCCCGACGCCCTCGGCCCAGCCCGCACCGTCCGCCGCGTCAGCGAACGCCTTGCTACGCCCGTCAACCGCCAGACCACGTTGCCGCGCGAACTCCACAAACGTCTGCGGGGTAGGCATCACGGTCACGCCGCCGACCAGGGCGAGTGAGCACTCGCCCTGCCGGAGCGAATAGCCGGCCTGATGGAGCGCCACCAGGGACGACGAACACGCCGTGTCCACCGTCAGCGCCGGACCCTCAAGCCCGAAGAAGTACGACACCCGGCCCGACAGCACACTCACCGCACCGGCAGTGGCACCGAAACCCTCATGCTCCGCGCCATAGCCGGAGGAAAAGGCGCCCATGAACACGCCGGTGTCACTACCCCGCATCGAACCCGGCTCGATGCCGGCCCGCTCGAACGCCTCCCAGGAGGCCTCCAGCACCAGACGCTGCTGCGGGTCCATGGCCAGCGCCTCGCGCGGGCTGATCCCGAAGAACGACGCGTCGAACCCCGCAATGTCCAGGAAGCCACCCTGCACGGTGTACGTCCTGCCCAGCGCATCCGGGTCCGGGTCGTACAGGTTCTCGATGTCCCAGCCGCGATCGGTCGGGAAGCCGGAGATCGCGTCCGTACCCGACTCGACCAGCCGCCACAAGTCCTCCGGCGACGACACCCCACCCGGCAGGCGACACGCCATGCCCACGATCGCCAACGGCTCGTCCTGGCTCAACACCGACGCCGCCACCGGCGCCTGCACAGGGCTCTCGCCCGCGAACAGCTCCCTCATCTGACCGGCCAATGCGGTCGGGGTCGGGTAATCGAACACCATGGTGGCTGGCAGCCGCAGCCCGGTGGTCTTCGCCAAGCTGTTCCGCAACTCCACCGCGGTCAGCGAGTCGATGCCGTTCTCGCGGAATGTCCGGTCAGGGAAATAGCGTGCCGTCGTCGGGAGGCTCAGGATCTCCATCACGGTGGTACGGATCAGATCAAGCAATTCCTGCTGTCGCGCTGCCTCCGCGACCATGAATTGACGCGACCAGTCCTGATGCCCGGTCCCGTCGGTCTCCGCACCGACCAGATTCCTGAGCACGGGCGGAAGCGCGTTGGCGGCGGCCAGGGCCCGCAGGCCGGCGGTGTTCACCCGCGCGGCGATGTGCGCCCGGTCGGCGGAGGCCATCGCGCGGTCCAGCAGGTGTTGGCCGACCACGACCGGTTCGGCTTCGGGGATGCCCCAGGCGATCGTCGTGACCGGCAGGCCTTCGGCTCGGCGGATTCCGGCGAACGCTTCGGTGGCGGCGGGCGCGTCCTGGCTGAAGACGACGAAGGCGGCGAGGTCGCGGTTCTTCGTAAGGTGGTGCAGTTGGCGGCTCTCGTCGGCGACGGCGGCGCCACCCGCGTGGACGATCGCGGTCAATGGATGTTCAGGCGATACACCCGCCAGTACCTGCGCGAGAGCGGCACGATCCGACACGTCGCAAACCGCCGTGTCCACCCGGGCACCCGACTCGGTCAGCTCCGCGGCAAGCGTCGCGTCCAGAGTGTCGCAGGACAGCAGCAGCAGACGGCGTGCGCCCTTGTCCGCCACCAGATGCCGCGCAACGACGCCGGCCAGGCCGCCTGACCCACCAGTGATGAGCACCGTGCCGTCGGGGTCGATGTGCTGGGGGATGGTGAGGACGAGTTTGCCGGTGTGGCGGGCGCGGCTCATCCAGCTGAACGCTTCGCGGGCCTGGCGGATGTCCCAGGCTTGTACCGGCAGCGGGTTGAGGACGCCTTGGTCGAACAGGGCGAGGAGTTCGGTGAGGATCTCGCGCAAACGGTCGGGGTCGGCATCCACGAGGTGGAATGCCTGATAGGTGGTGCCCGGCCGCTCGGCGGCGATCCGGCCCGCGTCACGAATATCAGTACTCATCTCGATGAACCGGCCGCCGTGCGCCAGCAGGTCGAGTGAGGTGTCGACGAATTCACCGCTGAGGGAGTTCAATACGACATCGACGCCGCGGCCGCCGGTGCTGTCCAGGAACGCGTCCCGGAAGTCGGTGGTACGGGAGTTGGCGATTCGGCCGTCGTCGATTCCGGCGGCACGCAACAGGTGCTGTTTGCCGCTGCTCGCGGTCGCGTAGATGTGTGCGCCGAGGTGGTGGGCGATCTGGGTTGCGGCCATGCCTACGCCACCGGTGGCGGCGTGGATCAACACCGACTCGCCGGCTTTGAGCCCGGCCAGCTCGACCAGCCCGTAGTAGGCGGTGGCGAAGGCCATCGCGGCCGAGGCCGCTGTCGTGAAGGACCAGTCCTGCGGCATCGCGGCGAGCAGGCGGCGATCGGTGATCGTGACCGGCCCGAACCCGTCCGTGACAAGGCCGAAGACCCGATCGCCCGCGCTCAGGTCGTCCACTTCGGGGCCGACCTCAAGGACGACCCCCGCGGCTTCGCCGCCCATCACGCCGTCACCGGGATAGGTGCCCAACGCGATCAGAACGTCGCGGAAGTTCAGGCCGGCGGCGCGTACGTCGACCCGTACTTCACCGGGTCGCAAAGGCCGCGCATCGGTATCGGCGGCGACCAGTGCGAGTTCGCGCAAGGTGCCGCTGCGAGCAGGCTCAAGCACCCACGCGCGCGCGGCGGGGGTGGTGAGGGCGGTGGAACTCTCAGGTGCCAGTCGTGGGACGAGCGGTGTGCTGTCGCGCAGCGCGATCTGCGGTTCGCCGAGTGCGACGAGAGTCGACAGTCGTGTGTCGTCGGCTCCCGGGGTGTCGGCTTGCGGGTCGCCGGCTTCCGGTTCTTCGGTCTCCGCTTCTTCGAGGTCGATGAGGACGAAGGCCCCGGGGTTCTCCGTCTGCTCGTCGCGGATCGCGTCCCACACTGCCGCGTGCTCCGGGACCGGGACGTCGGACGGGCCGGCGCTCACCGCGCGGCCGGTCAGGAAGACAAGGGTCGCCCCGGCACGCCGCTCGTCGCTGAGCCATGACCGCGCGAGGTCGCGGGCCGCTCCCGCCAGTTCGGTGCCGTCGGCCCGCAGGGACGCGACGCGTACGATCACATGTCCGCCGGTGGCGGCCGGGCCCGGCGTTTCGGCGGGAACCCATTCCAGCCGGTACAGGGCGTCGCTGCCGCTGGCTCCGGCGAGCAGTTCGGCCGGCGCTTCCGTGAGGCAGGTCCGCTTGACCTTGCCCGACATGGTCCGCGGTATCGCGTCGACCCGGTAGATCTCCTCGGGCACCTTGAAGTACGACAGCCGCTCGCGGCAGGCGGCGAGCACCGCGTCGGCGTCCACACCGTCCGCGTCCGGCACGATGTACAGGGCGGGAACGTCGCCCAGTACGGGGTGCGGCCTGCCGGCCGCCGCCGCGTCCCGTACTCCCGGCAGGCCGAGGACCGCGGCCTCGATCTCCTGCGGGTGGATGTTCTCACCGCCTCGGATGATGAGTTCCTTGATCCGGCCGGTGATGGTGACGTGTCCGGTCTCGCTGCGGCGGGCCAGGTCACCGGTGTGGTACCAGCCGTCCGTGAGTACCTCGCGGGTAGCTTCGGGCTGACCGTGGTAGCCGGTCATGACGCTCGGCGCGCTCGCCCACAGTTCGCCCTCTTCGCCGTCGGCGACGTCGGCGCCGGTGGAGGGGTCGACGAACCGCAGGGTGACTCCCGGGACGGCGGTGCCGCACGAGCCGGGAACCCGGGGCCCGTTGAGCCAGTTCACGGTGAGCGACCCGGTGGTCTCGGTGCAGCCGTAGGTGTCGAGCAGCGGTGCTCCGAAGGCCTTTTCGAAGCCCTCGATGAGGGCGGGCGGCGAGACGGAGCCGGCCACCACGCCCAACTTCAGTGAGAACGTACGAGATTCGGCCTCGCCGACGGCTCCCAGTAGATAGTGGTACATCGTCGGCACGCACACGAGCACGGTGCACGCGTGCTTCTCCAGCTCGTTCAGCACCTCGCTCGCCACGAACCCGTTCATGATCCGCGCTGTGGCACCGGCGGTGATGGTGGCCAGCAGGCACAGGTGGTGCGCGAGGCTGTGGAACAGCGGTGCGGGCCAGAGGAGTACGTCTTCTTCGGTCAGCTCCCAGGCGGGCACGTCGCAGAATGCCGCGGACCACAGGCCACTGCCCTGGGTCGACACGACGCCCTTCGGGGTGCCGGTGGTGCCGGAGGTGTAGAGCATCCATGCTGCCTCGTCGAGCCCCAGGTCGTCCCGGGCCCGCGTACGGGGTTCGACGGCGACCAGTTCCGCGAAGGACCGGACGCCCGGGGGAACCGGGTCCTCGTCCACCCGTACGACGGTCACCGCGGGGGCGACGAGCCGCACGTCGTCCAGGTGGGCGGAGTCGGTGATGACGAGCACGGAGCCGCTGTCGGAAAGGAAGTGCGCAAGCTCGTCCCCGGCCGCGGCCGGATTGAGGGGTACGGCGATCGCGCTGGCGCGGGCGATCGCCAGATAGCTTTCGATGGTCTCGACGCGGTTGTCCAGCAGAATGGCGACCCGGTCGCCTCGTTCCACACCAAGGTCCGCCAGGTGCCCGGCGAGCCTTCCGGTCCGCGCTTCCAGCTCGGTGTAGGTCAGAGCATGCCGCGAGTCCGCGTAAGCAATTTTGTCGCCGAGACGTTCGGCATTCACGCGAAGCAAATCATAAATCGGCTGAATCAATTTCGCGTGCGACATTCGCACCCTTCCGGTGAAGTGCGGTATTGCTCAAACATAACCCGGATCGCAATCCAACGACCAGCCATGCACTACCGATAATCGAATCGGAACAATAGCGGCTCGTTGAGCATATTCTCCATGCGGCACCAGCCCAGCGCCACCCCCTAGTTTTGCCGACCCCCTATGTGTATTTCAGCAGGCAGACTAGGGGTTGCGTGGGCCGCACCCGAGGCATTCGATTGACGCACGGCGCACTCGGGCCATGTCACCGACCGTGAATATTTCATCGCTACGGGTAGCAATAATCCTTTCTCGGGAGAAGTGAATGGCTTCCAAAAGTCCCCGCCCAGGGTCCGGGAGAGCAGGTTTTGCGAATTCCGCGGCGCAGCGGCTCCGGCGCAAGCCGAACGGACACGGCATCAGGCCGGTGGATCGCCAGGAGCCGCTTCAGGCGTCCTTCTCGCAACAGCGCCTGTGGCTCATGCATCAGATCGAACCCGAGAGCAACTCCTACAACCTGCCGATCGTGCAGCGGTTGCGGGGCGCGCTCGACAGCACGGCGCTGGCGCGGGCGCTGAGCCTCGTCGTCCGCCGGCACGAGGCGCTGCGGACCGTGTTCGACGCGGAGAACGGCGAACCGCGCCAGCGCGTCCAGCACGGGGACGTCTCCGGGTGGCGGCAACTGGATGCCCGGGACGAGGAGCACGCCCGCGCATTGGTCCGGCAGGAGACGGCCGAGCCGTTCGACCTGCGCACCGGCCCGGTCCTGAGAGCGCTGCTGGTACGGCTCGCGGAAGACGATCACGTGTTGGCGCTCACGGTGCATCACGTGGCCTGCGACGCCTGGTCACTAGCCATTCTGCAAATGGAGCTGTCGGCGCAGTACACGGCGCTGCTGCGCGGAGCGGACGCCGGACTACCCGAACTCCCGGTGCAGTACGCGGATTTCGCCCAGTGGGAGCGCGGGGTGCTGTCCGGCGCCGGGCTTGAGAAGCGGCTGGCTTTCTGGCAGGAGAATCTCCGCGGCGCTCCGGCGGTACTGGAGTTGCCGACCGACCGTCCGCGTCCGCCGATCGGCAGCGCGGATGCGGGAAGCGTGTCCTGGTGCCCGCCGACGGAGCTGGTGACCGCCGCCAAGGACATGAGCCGGGCGACCGGCGCCACGCTGTACATGACCTTGCTGGCAGCCTTCCAGGTGGTGCTGTCCCGCTACGCGCGTACCGACGACGTCCCGGTCGCCACCCCGGTCGCCAACCGCAACCGCGCGGAGGTGGAGGGGCTGATCGGCATGTTCGTGAACACGGCGGTGCTGCGCGGTGACCTGTCGGGCGACCCGACGTTCCGTGAGCTTCTGCTGCGGACGCGTACGAACGCCGTCGGCGCGTTCGCTCATGCCGACCTGCCGTTCGACCTCCTGGTCGAGAGGCTGGCACCGCCGCGCGACCTCGCGATCAACCCGGTCGTGCAGGCACTTTTCCAGCTTCTGCCGCTGTTGCCGAACCCCGTCTCGCTGCCCGGCGCCACCGTCGAACCCTTCGGCATGGACCAGTTCTTCACCCGCATGGACCTGGAGTTCCACGTCTACGAAGATCCCGCCGGCGACAGGCTGACGGGAAACATGTGGTACAGCCGGGCCCTGTTCGACGAGTTCCGTATCGAACAGATGCTGGATCAGATGACGCTCGTCCTCCGCGGTGTGCTCGACCACCCGGACGATCCGATCTCGACGATCCCGCTCACGCCAGGTGGCGATACGCACTTGGCGGCGGTGGCGTCGAACGACACCGAGCGGGTCCTGCCGGTTGATTCGCTTCCGGAACTGCTGGCGAACGCGGCGGCCCGGACCCCTGACGCCACCGCCGTCATCGACGAGCACGTCTCGCTGACGTACGCCGAACTCGGCAGCCGCGCCAACAAACTGGCGCACCTGTTGATCCACCGGGGCGTGCGCCCCGGCGCACTCGTCGGACTCTGCCTCGACCGAGGCGCCGACATGATCGTCGGGATACTCGGCATCCTCAAAGCCGGTGCGGCCTACGTACCGATCGACCCGGAACATCCCGTCGAGCGGACCCGTTTCGTCCTCGCCGACTCCCAGATCTCCACGGTCATCACGCGGGACGCGTACCGGTCCCGCTTCGAGCAGGTCCGCGACATCGTCCGCCCGGACGACCCCGGCATCGACGAACAGCCCGACACCGTGCCCGACGTGGTGCTTGATCGCGACAGCCTCGCCTACGCGATCTACACCTCCGGTTCCACCGGCCGCCCCAAGGCCGTGCTCATGCCTGGCATCTGCGTCGTCAACCTCCTGCTGTGGCAGGAGCGCACGATGGGCCGCGAGCCGGACAGCCGTACCGCCCAGTTCGTCACGACGACCTTCGACTACTCGGTTCAGGAAGTCTTCTCCGCGCTGCTCGGGGGCACCCTCGTCATTCCCCCCGACCATGTACGGCTGGACCCGGCGGCACTCGCGGAGTGGATGGACGACCGCCGGATCACGCGCATCTACGCGCCCACCACGGTGCTGCGCGCGCTCGTCGGGCAAGTCGACCCACGAGGAACCGGGCTGTCGGCCCTGCGGCACCTCTGCCAGGGCGGCGAGGCTCTCGTACTGGACGAGAAGCTGCGCGAGCTGTGCCGGCAGCGCCCGCTACTGCGGGTGCACAACCACTACGGTCCGGCCGAGAGCCAGCTCGTCACGGGCTACACGCTTCCCGTCGACGTCTCCACCTGGCCGGCCACGGCGCCCATCGGACCACCGATCGACAACACGCGCATCCACCTCCTCGACGACGCGCTGCGGCCCCTGCCCGACGGCGTACCGGGGCAGCTCTGCATCGCCGGAATCGGCCTCGCCCAGGGCTACCTGGCTCGGCCCGACCTGACCCGGCAGAAATTCATCACCGAGGGAATCGGCTCGGAGACGAGGATGTACCTCTCCGGTGACCTGGCCCGCCGGCTGCCGGACGGAAACCTAGAGTTCCTCGGCCGGATCGACAACCAGGTCAAGATCCGGGGCATCCGGATCGAACTCGGCGAGATCGAGACGGCCCTGTCGGAACACGAGGCCGTCACCCAGGCCGCGGTGGCCGTACGGAACGACGCTCTCGGCGAGGACCGCCTGGTCGCCTATGTGGTGACCCACTCCTCTTCCGATTCCGAGGAGATCGGCGTCGAACTGCGCGACCACGTCGAGGGGCTGCTTCCCTCGGCCATGGTGCCGTCCGCATTCGTCGTCCTGGACAAGCTGCCGCTGACGACGAGCGGGAAGACCGACCGGCGCGCGCTTCCCGACCCGGAGAAGTGGTCGACGGTCCGTTCCTCGCGGGTCTCCCCGCGCAACGCGGCGGAGACCGCCATCTGCGATATCTACGCCTCCGTCCTTGAGGTGCCTGCCGTCGGCGTGCACGACGACTTCTTCGCGCTCGGCGGCCATTCCCTGCTCGCCGCCCGCGTCGTCTCGCGTATCCGCGCCGAACTGCACTGCGAACTCCCCCTTCGTACGCTGTTCGACGACCGGACACCCGCGCTGCTGGCCCAGGCGATCAACTCGGCCCGGACGACACCCGTGCCCGCCCTCGTGGCACGGTCCCGGAGCACGCCCGCACGGATCTCGCCCGCCCAGCAGCAGATCCTGCGGACGGGCGACTCGCTGCCGGATCACGCCGTGCAACCCGTCAGCCCGTACGGATTCCGGCTGCACGGAAAGGTCGACCGCGACGTACTCGATCGCGCCCTGACCCGGATCGTCGCGCGCCACGAACCGCTGCGCACCGGCTTTCGCGACGACGGCGACGGCTTCGTTCAGGTTGTACGCGATCCCGCACCGGTAACGGCCGACCTCGTCCGGGTGACGGGGAAGGACGCGGCCGACCGTGAGGCGGCGGTAGCGGAGGCCGCCAGGGCGGAACTCGGACGCCCGTTCGATCTGGCGGAGGGCGTCCTGCTGCGCGCCGTCCTGCTCCAGGTCGACGAGGACGACTGCGTCCTTCTGCTGATGCTGCATCACATCGCGGGCGACGGATGGTCGTTCGATGTCCTCATCCGCGAGTTGTCCGCCCTGTACACCGAGCTGGCCGGTGGTCCCGCCGCCGCGCTGCCGGAAATCACCACGACGTACGCGGACTTCGCCCAGTGGGAACACGACGTGATGTCAGGACCCGCGGGCGTGGAACACGAAGCGTATTGGCGTGAGCACCTCTCGGGCGCTGTCGCGCTGCGACTGCCCGCCCGCACACCACCGGAGGGCACGGGCTCGAACGGCCGGTCCCTGGCCTGGACGATCTCTCCGGAGGCGACCTCCGCGGCACGGCGGCTGGCGGAGGCAAAGGGCACGACGCCGTACGAGATCCTGCTGGGCGCCTTCGCGCTCGCGGCGGCCGGGCTGTCGGGCCAGGACGACATTCTGGTGTCCATTCCCTTCGCCAATCGTGGCCGGCCCGAGATCGACCACCTGATCGGCTTCTTCGCCAAGGTCGCCTCCATACGAGTCGACCTATCCGACGATCCGACGTTCCACGAGGTCCTGCGACGCGTGCACACAGCGATGCTGGGTGCCCACACCCATCAGGACCTTCCCTACGCGTTGATGCGGGCCAGTATGCCCGAACTGCCCCGGCCACTGGTGCAGTTCCAGCTGCTCAGCTCGCTCGCCTCCGAACTCGTCCTCCCCGGTGTCACCAGCAGCCGATTCTGGATGATCGAGAGCGATCGTCTGGGCCCCATGAACGGCGAACTCGGGATGTGGTTCTTCGACGATGACGGCGCCTTGCACGGCACCGTCGTCTTCGACGAATCTCTGTTCGAGTCTGCCACTGTTCGGAATCTGCTGTACGCGCTGGAATCGACCTTGCAAGTCGTCTCCGCCACCCCTCACGCGCGCGTATCCGAGACACACGCTGTACACACCCATATAAGGAGCTAGCGCCCATGCCCGATCAAGACAAACTGGTCGAGTATCTCCGCTGGACGACTGCCGAGCTGCACACGACCCGCGCCAAACTGCAAGCAAGCACCGAGGCCGGCAACCAGCCGTTGGCGATTGTGGGTATGGCGTGTCGGCTGCCGGGTGGGGTGTCGTCGCCGGAGGATCTGTGGCGGCTGGTCGAGTCGGGTACGGACGCGATCTCCGACTTCCCCACCGACCGCGGCTGGGACCTGGACAACCTGTACGACCCGGATTCCGATACGCCTGGTGAGGGTGAGGCTTACAGCGCGCAGGGTGGTTTCCTGGACGCGGCGGGGTTCGACGCGGCGTTCTTCGGGATCAGCCCGCGCGAGGCGCAGGCGATGGACCCCCAGCAGCGGCTGGTGCTGGAAACATCGTGGGAAGCGTTCGAGCGCGCTGGTATCGACCCGGGTGCGATGCGGGGCAGCCACACCGGTGTGTTCATGGGTGCCATGGCCAACGGGTACGGAGCGGGTGCCGACCTTGGTGGATTTGGCGCCACCGCCGGTGCGGGAAGTGTGCTGTCCGGCCGAATCTCGTATCTGTTCGGGCTTGAGGGTCCGGCGATGACGGTGGACACGGCGTGTTCGTCGTCGCTCGTCGCCTTGCACCAGGCCGCCTATTCGCTCCGGCAGGGCGAGTGCTCGCTGGCGTTGGTCGGCGGCGTGACCGTCATGGCCACGACACAGACGTTTGTGGAGTTCGCACGGCAGCGCGGTCTGGCGGTTGACGGGCGTAGCAAGGCGTTCGCTGACGCGGCGGATGGTGCGGGCTGGGCCGAGGGCGTCGGGGTGCTCGTGGTGGAGCGCCTGTCGGATGCTCAGGCCAAGGGCCACCAGGTATTGGCGGTGGTGCGAGGTTCGGCGGTCAACCAGGACGGCGCTTCCAACGGCCTGACCGCGCCGAACGGTCCGTCGCAGCAGCGAGTGATCCGACAAGCGCTGGACAACGCCGGTCTGTCGAGTGCTGATGTGGATGTGGTCGAGGCGCACGGCACAGGTACGACGCTCGGTGACCCGATCGAAGCCCAAGCCCTCATCGCCACCTATGGTCAAGACCGTGAACAGCCCGTTCTGCTGGGTTCGTTGAAGTCGAACATCGGTCACGCGCAGGCGGCTGCGGGTGTGTCGGGTGTCATCAAGATGGTGATGGCGTTGCAGCACGGTGTTGTGCCGCGCACGTTGCATGTGGATTCACCGTCGCGGCATGTGGACTGGACCGCCGGCGCGGTGGAGCTGGTCACGGAGAACCAGCCGTGGCCGGTGATGGAGCGGGCGCGTCGGGTGGGTGTGTCGTCGTTCGGGATCAGTGGCACGAACGCGCACGTCATTTTGGAGAGCGCACCGGACCCGGACCTGCCGTTGGTGGAGACCGAGGAGACTCCGGCACCGGTCGTGGCCTCGGATCTGGTGCCGCTGGTGATCTCGGCGAAGTCCCCTTCGGCTCTTGTTGAGTTCGAGGGCCGGCTGCGTGCTTACCTGGCTGCTGCGCCTGGGGTGGATGTGCGGGCGGTGGCGTCGACGCTGGCCGGGACGCGGTCGGTGTTCGAGCACCGCGCTGTCCTGTTGGGTGACGACACGGTCACCGGTACCGGCACTGGGCCCGGCGCTGCGGTGTCTGGTCCGCGGGTGGTGTTTGTGTTCCCGGGGCAGGGCTGGCAGTGGCTGGGGATGGGCAGTGGCCTGCGGGAGACGTCGGCGGTGTTCGCCGGCCGGTTGGCCGAGTGTGCGGCCGCGTTGAGTGAGTTCGTGGACTGGGATCTGCTCACTGTTCTGGATGATCCCTCGGTGGTTGACCGGGTTGATGTGCTTCAGCCGGCGTGCTGGGCGGTCATGGTGTCGCTCGCCGCTGTGTGGCAGGAGGCCGGTGTCAGTCCCGACGCGGTGATCGGTCACTCCCAGGGGGAGATCGCCGCTGCCTGCGTCGCCGGAGCAGTCACCCTGCGGGACGCGGCCCGGATCGTGGCACTGCGCAGCAAGCTGATCGCCCACCGTCTGGCGGGGCAGGGTGCCATGGCGTCCATCGCGCTGCCTGCGGACGAGATCGCGCTGAGTGACGGGGCGGTGGTCGCGGCCTGCAACGGTCTGGCCGCTACCGTCATCGCGGGCACTTCCCAGGCCGTGGACCGTGTGCTGGCCGTCCATGAAGGGCAGGGGGCGCGGGTCCGGCGGATCACCGTGGACTACGCCTCGCACAGTCCGCAGGTCGAGGAGATCCGTACCGAGCTGCTCGACATCCTCAGCACCACCGACTCACAGGTACCAGTGGTGCCGTGGCTGTCGACCGTTGACGGCACCTGGGTCGAACAACCCCTGGACTCCGACTACTGGTACCGCAACCTGCGGGAACCGGTCAGCTTCCACCCCGCCGTAGACTTGCTCCAGAACATGGGCGAGACGGTGTTTGTCGAGGTCAGCGCCAGCCCGACACTGACACCCGCCATGGACGCCACCACCGTCGCCACGCTACGCCGCGACAACGACACCCCCCAGCAGATACTCACCGCCCTCGCCGAAGCCCACATCCACGGCGTGAACATCCACTGGCCAGCAGTTGTGGGCACCACCACCACACCGGTGCTGGACCTGCCCACCTACGCCTTCCAGCACCAGCGCTACTGGACCTCGGGGAGCCCGGCCCGGCTCGCCGGTGACGGTCATCCGCTGCTGGGTACGGTCGTGGCGTTGCCGGGCTCCGACGGTGTGGTGCTGACCGGCCGGGTATCGCTGGCCACCCATGCTTGGCTGGCCGACCACGCCGTGCGCGGCACCGTCCTCCTGCCCGGTACCGGATTCGTGGAACTTGTGGCCCAAGCCGCCGCCGAGGCCGATTGCGAGGTTGTCGACGAGCTGGTGATCGAGACCCCGCTGTTGCTGGACCCGGCTGGCGGCGTACAACTGTCCGTGACCGTCGGTGAGGCCGACAGCGACGGACATCGACCGGTAACCGTGTACTCCCAGACAGACCACAGCGACGCCTGGACCCGGCACGTCACCGCCACCATCAGCCCCGCCGTCGACACCCTCTCGATGCCCGAGTTCCCCGTGTGGCCGCCGGTAGACGCGGAACCGATCGACGTCACCACCTTCTACGACGACCTGGCAGCCACCGGCTACGAATACGGACCCGCCTTCCAAGGCCTGCAAGCCGCCTGGCGTGACCGGGACACCGTCTACGCCGAGGTTGTTCTGGCCGAGGACCAGGCCCAGGACGCGGCACGATTCACCCTGCACCCCGCACTACTGGACGCCGCCCTGCATGCCAGTGTCCTACGCGAGTCCGGCACCGGGCAGGAGGTACGGCTGCCGTTCTCCTGGAGCCAGGTTCAGTTCCACGCCACCAGCCCGGCGATGCTGCGCGTGATGCTGACACCGGCAGCGGACGGCTGGAACGTACGTGTCGCTGACGACACCGGCCGACCGGTAGCCACCATCGGCGCCCTGACCACCCGGCCCGTAACCGCCGACACACTCGGCACCAGCGCCAGCGACCTGCTCGCCCTGACCTGGAGCGAGATCCCGGCGCCCGAGCACACCGATGTGACGATCGGCCGGTTCGAAGACCTCACAGAAGACGACGACATGCCAGTGCCGGACGTGGTCGTATGCACCGCCCTCACCGACACCACCGACGACCCGCTGACGCACACCCGCACGCTGACCGCCCAGGTGTTGCAGACCGTTCAGCAGTGGCTAGCTGGTGAGCGTTTCAGCGACAGCACTCTCGTCGTGCGGACGGGTACGGATCTGGCCGGGGCTGCGGTGTCGGGCCTGATGCGCTCCACCCAGTCCGAACACCCCGGCCGATTCATCCTCGTGGAAAGCGACGACGCCGACCTCAGTCCGGAGCAACTGGCCGCGACCGCCGGACTGGACGAGCCTCGGCTGCGCATCAACGGCGACCGCTACGAGGTACCACGACTGATCCGAAGGGATACCTCGCTCGCGGTTCTGGAAGACCGCGCGTGGGTGCTTGACAAGCCTCGCAGCAGAACACTTCAAGACCTCTCCCTGGTTCCCACCGATAGCGCAGAAAGGCCCTTGCAACCCGGTCAAGTACGTGTGGACGTACGCGCCGCCGGTCTGAACTTCCGCGATGTTCTGATCGCGTTGGGCAAGTATCCCGGTGACGCCGTGATGGGCGGCGAAGCCGCGGGGGTCGTCCTTGAGGTCGGCCCCGAAGTGGACGACCTGAGCCCGGGTGATCGGGTCTTCGGTGTGGTGAGTGGCGGGTTCGGGCCGGTCGCGATCGCCGATCGTCGGCTGCTGGCCGTGATGCCCGAGGACTGGTCCTTCACCACAGCGGCATCCGTCCCTGTCATTTTCGCCACCGCCTACTACGGATTGGTCGACCTGGCCGGACTGAGCGCCGGCGAATCCGTACTGATCCACGCCGCCGCAGGTGGCGTAGGCATGGCCGCGACCCAACTCGCCCACCACCTCGGCGCACACATCTACGCGACCGCGAGCAACGGCAAACAGCACCTGTTGCGTGCCGCCGGAATCGACGACGACCGGATCGCCAACTCCCGCACCACCGAGTTCCGGGACGCATTCCTGGACAGCACCGGCAGTCGCGGTGTCGATGTGGTCCTGAACTCGCTCAGCGGTGAATTCGTCGACGCCTCACTCGAGCTGCTGGTGCACGGCGGCCGGTTCGTCGAAATGGGCAAGACCGACATCCGTGACGCGGACCGGATCGCCGCCGAACGGCCCGGCACCACCTATCAGGCGTTCGACCTTCTGGATGCCGGCCCCAACCGTTTGCGCGAGATCCTCACCGAACTCCTCGCCCTGTTCGACCAAGGCGTCCTCAACCCGCTGCCGGTACAAGCCTGGGACATCCGCCAGGCCCGCGAAGTGTTCAGCTGGATGAGCCGCGCCCGCCACACCGGCAAACTCGTCCTCACCATCCCCCAGCGGATCGACCGCGACGGCACGGTGCTGATCACCGGTGGTTCGGGGGTTCTGGCGGGTATCGTCGCCCGTCACGTGGTCACCGAGTACCAGGCCCGTCGTCTGCTGTTGGTGTCGCGTAGTGCTCCGAGTGAAGCGCTGGTCAGTGAGTTGTCCGGGCTGGGTGCTGAGGTCGCGGTGGCGGCGTGTGATGTGTCCGATCGTGCCGCGGTGGCGCAGGTCCTTGCGGGAGTGCCGTCGGAGCATCCGTTGACCGCGGTGATCCACACCGCAGGTGCACTGGATGACGGTGTGGTGGAGTCGCTGACTCCGCAGCGGTTGGACGTGGTGTTGCGGGCCAAGGGCGATGGTGCCTGGCACCTGCACGAACTCACCCGTGACATGGATCTGGCCGCGTTCGTCCTGTATTCCTCGGCTGCTGGTGTCATGGGCACTCCGGGGCAGGGCAACTATGCGGCGGCCAACGCGTTCCTGGACGCGCTCGCCGATCAGCGCCGTGCCGAGGGCCTGCCCGCACTCTCCCTGGCCTGGGGTCTGTGGGAGGACACCAGTGCGCTGACCGCGAAGCTGACCGGCACCGATCGTGACCGGCTGCGCCGCGGCGGTGCGCAGACGATTACCGCCGAGCACGGAATGCGGATGTACGACACCGCGATCCGGCAGGGGGAGTCCCTCCTGCTCGCTGCTCCGATGACCCCGGCCCGGGACGGCGACGGCGAAGTTCCCGCCCTGCTGCGTTCGTTGCACCGCACGGTTGCCCGGCGGGCTTCCGCCGGTGGAGCGTCGTCGGTGCAGTGGCTCGCCGGCCTGGCACCCGAGGAGCGCAAGCAGGCCCTGCTCAAGGTGGTACGTGACAGCGCCGCGGCGGTGCTCGGTCACGCCGGTACTGACACGGTGCCCGTGACTGCCGCGTTCAAGGACCTGGGTCTGGATTCACTGACCGCCGTAGAGCTGCGCAACAGCCTGGGCAAGAGCACGGGCCTGCGATTGCCGGCCACGATGGTGTTCGACTACCCGAACCCGACCACGCTGGCCACCCGGCTCGACGAGCTGCTCATCGGGGCGGATTCCGCACCGGCGCGTGACGTGAAAGCTCCGGTGCGGGTGGTCACGGATGAGCCGTTGGCGATTGTGGGTATGGCGTGTCGCCTGCCCGGCGGAGTGTCCTCACCGGAGGACTTGTGGCGGCTGGTCGAGTCGGGCACGGACGCGATCTCCGACTTCCCGACCGATCGCGGCTGGGACATCGAGAACCTGTACGACTCGGACCAGGACGCGTCTGGTAAGGGTTACCGCGTGCAAGGTGGATTCCTGGACCGGGCCGCCGAGTTCGATGCGTCGTTCTTCGGGATCAGCCCGCGTGAGGCGCTGGCCATGGACCCGCAGCAGCGGCTGGTGCTGGAAGCCTCCTGGGAGGCGTTCGAGCGGGCCGGCATCGACCCGGGTGCGATGCGGGGCAGTGACACCGGCGTGTTCATGGGCGCCTTCAGCAGTGGGTACGGCACCGGTGCCGATTTTGGCGCGTTCGGTGCGACCTCGGCCGCGGTGAGTGTGCTGTCGGGCCGGGTGTCGTACTTTTTCGGGCTTGAGGGTCCGGCGATGACGGTGGACACGGCGTGTTCGTCGTCGCTCGTCGCCTTGCACCAGGCGGGATATGCCCTGCGGCAGGGCGAGTGTTCGCTGGCGTTGGTCGGTGGCGTAACCGTGATGAGCACGCCCCTCACCTTCGCGGAGTTCGCGCGGCAGCGTGGTCTGGCGGCTGATGGGCGTAGCAAGGCGTTCGCTGACGCGGCGGATGGTGCGGGGTTCTCCGAGGGTGTCGGTGTCCTTGTGGTTGAGCGCCTGTCGGATGCTCGGGCCAAGGGGCATCGGGTATTGGCGGTGGTGCGTGGTTCGGCGGTCAACCAGGATGGCGCGTCGAACGGTCTGTCGGCGCCGAACGGTCCGTCGCAGCAGCGGGTGATCCGATCCGCGCTGGCCAATGCCGGTCTGGCACCGGACGAGGTCGACGCGGTCGAGGCGCACGGCACGGGTACGAGGTTGGGTGATCCGATCGAGGCCCAGGCGGTTCTCGCGACTTATGGTCAGGACCGTGAACAGCCGCTGCTTTTGGGTTCGTTGAAGTCGAACATCGGTCATACACAGGCGGCTGCGGGTGTGTCGGGTGTCATCAAGATGGTGATGGCGTTGCAGCACGGTGTTGTGCCGCGCACGTTGCATGTGGATTCACCGTCGCGGCATGTGGACTGGACCGCCGGCGCGGTGGAGCTGGTCACGGAGAACCAGCCGTGGCCGGTGATGGAGCGGGCGCGTCGGGTGGGTGTGTCGTCGTTCGGGATCAGTGGCACGAACGCGCACGTCATCCTCGAAAGCGCACCGGACCTGCCGTTGGTGGAGACCGAGGAGACTCCGGCACCGGTCGTGGCCTCGGATCTGGTGCCGCTGGTGATCTCGGCGAAGTCCCCTTCGGCTCTTGTTGAGTTCGAGGGCCGGCTGCGTGCTTACCTGGCTGCTGCGCCTGGGGTGGATGTGCGGGCGGTGGCGTCGACGCTGGCCGGGACGCGGTCGGTGTTCGAGCACCGCGCTGTCCTGTTGGGTGACGACACGGTCACCGGTACCGGCACTGGGCCCGGCGCTGCGGTGTCTGGTCCGCGGGTGGTGTTTGTGTTCCCGGGGCAGGGCTGGCAGTGGCTGGGGATGGGCAGTGGCCTGCGGGAGACGTCGGCGGTGTTCGCCGGCCGGTTGGCCGAGTGTGCGGCCGCGTTGAGTGAGTTCGTGGACTGGGATCTGCTCACTGTTCTGGATGATCCCTCGGTGGTTGACCGGGTTGATGTGCTTCAGCCGGCGTGCTGGGCGGTCATGGTGTCGCTCGCCGCTGTGTGGCAGGAGGCCGGTGTCAGTCCCGACGCGGTGATCGGTCACTCCCAGGGGGAGATCGCCGCTGCCTGCGTCGCCGGAGCAGTCACCCTGCGGGACGCGGCCCGGATCGTGGCACTGCGCAGCAAGCTGATCGCCCACCGTCTGGCGGGGCAGGGTGCCATGGCGTCCATCGCGCTGCCTGCGGACGAGATCGCGCTGAGTGACGGGGCGGTGGTCGCGGCCTGCAACGGTCTGGCCGCTACCGTCATCGCGGGCACTTCCCAGGCCGTGGACCGTGTGCTGGCCGTCCATGAGGGGCAGGGGGCGCGGGTCCGGCGGATCACCGTGGACTACGCCTCGCACAGTCCGCAGGTCGAGGAGATCCGTACCGAGCTGCTCGACATCCTCAGCACCACCGACTCACAGGTACCAGTGGTGCCGTGGCTGTCGACCGTTGACGGCACCTGGGTCGAACAACCCCTGGACTCCGACTACTGGTACCGCAACCTGCGGGAACCGGTCAGCTTCCACCCCGCCGTAGACTTGCTCCAGAACATGGGCGAGACGGTGTTTGTCGAGGTCAGCGCCAGCCCGACACTGACACCCGCCATGGACGCCACCACCGTCGCCACGCTACGCCGCGACAACGACACCCCCCAGCAGATACTCACCGCCCTCGCCGAAGCCCACATCCACGGCGTGAACATCCACTGGCCAGCAGTTGTGGGTGCTACCGAGGTGCGGGTGCTGGACCTGCCGACGTATGCGTTTGAGCGTCAGCGGTATTGGGCGGTCAGTGGTGGGCGGTCGGTGGGTGAGGGGCATCCGTTGCTGGGGTCGGCGGTGCGGCTGGCCGAGGCCAGTGGTGTGCTGTTCACGTCAGGGGTTTCGGCGCTCGGTGAGCTGTGGCTGCGGGACCAGGCAGTCCTGCCGGTGGCGGCTTTCGCGGAGATGGCCCTGGCCGCGGGGGACGAGGTCGGGGCCGATCTGGTCGAGGAACTGACCGTGGACGCACTGCTGCGGATGACGGACGACACTGCCCAGATGCAGACCTGGGTGAGCGAACCCGACGAGAACGGCAAGCGCCGGCTGAGTATCCACGCCCGCTACGACGAAGGCGAGCCCTGGACCCGCCTTGCCACCGCCACCCTTGCCACCGCCACCACACCCGTCACTCCGGGTTGGCGGGCTGAGCAGGAGTGGCCGCCGGCCGGTGCCGTACCCGTGGAAGCGGCAATACCGGCATGGCGCCGAGGCGGTGAACTGTTCACCGAAACCGTTCTGGAGGACCTCCAGGACACCGACAAATACACCCTGCACCCCACCCTGATGAGTACCGCTCTCAGCCTCGCCGGTGAGAGCGCCGCCGTCTGGAACGACGTGGCCCTGCACGCCGGCAACGCCACCCAACTCCGCATACAACTCACCCCGAACGGTGACGGCACCTTGTCCGTCAGGGCTACGGACAGCACGGGGCTTCCCGTCCTGTCCGCCCGCGCCCTGACCCTGCGCCCCGTCCCCGTCCACGAACCCACCACCACCGCCACCAGCGGCCTGCTCTCCGTCACCTGGACCCCACTCCCCACTCCAGAGCAGAACAACAGCCTCACCACAGCCCGCTTCGAAGACCTCACAGACACCGATGACGTGCCGGTGCCGGACGTGGTCGTATGCACCGCCCTCACCGACACCAGCAACGACCCGCTGACGCACACCCGCACGCTGACCGGTCGGGTGTTGCAGGCCGTCCAGCAATGGCTCACCGAGGAACGCTTCAACGACAGCACGTTGGTCGTGCGGACGGGTACGGATCTGGCCGGGGCCGCGGTGTCGGGCCTGATGCGCTCCACCCAGTCCGAACACCCCGGCCGATTCATCCTCGTGGAAAGCGACGACGCCGACCTCACCATGAAGCAGTTGGCCGCGACCGCCGGGCTCGACGAACCCCGCCTGCGCATCAACGGCAACCGCTACGAAGCACCACGACTGACCCGCACCACCACCCCAGCACCCGCCCCGGCTGAAGAGACGGTCTGGGACCCCGACGGCACAGTCCTCATCACCGGCGGCTCGGGAGTCCTGGCCGGCATCATCGCCCGCCACCTGGTAACCGACAAGCAAGTCCGCCATCTGCTGTTGGTGTCGCGTAGTGCTCCGAGCGAAGCGCTGGTCAGTGAGTTGACCGAGCTGGGTGCCCAGGTCGCGGTGACGGCGTGTGATGTCTCCGATCGTGCCGCAGTGGCCCAGGCCCTCGCGGGTGTGGCGTCGGAGCATCCGCTGACAGCGGTGATCCACACCGCAGGCGTGATTGATGACGGTGTGGTGGAGTCCCTGACTCCACAACGGTTCGACACCGTGCTGCGGCCCAAGGCCGACGCTGCCTGGCACCTGCACGAACTCACCCGTGACATGGATCTGGCCGCGTTCATCCTCTACTCCTCCGCCGCCGGCATAACCGGCAACGCCGGACAGGGCAACTACGCGGCGGCCAACGCCTTCCTCGACGCCCTCGCCATTCAGCGCCGCGCCGAAGGCCTGCCCGCACTCTCCCTGGCCTGGGGCCTGTGGGAAGACGTCAGCGGCCTGACCGCGAAGCTGACCGACACCGACCAGGACCGACTTCACCGTGGTGGTGCGCGGGCTCTCTCCGCCGAGCAGGGGATGGGGCTGTTCGACACCGCGACACGCTCCGGCGAGTCGCTTGTGCTGGCCGCCCCAATGACCCCGGTCCGGGACGGCGACGTACCCGCCCTGCTGCGCACGCTGTACCCCAAGGCCACACGGCGCACTGCCGCCGGTGGAGCGTCGTCGGCACAGTGGCTCGCCGGCCTGGCACCCGAAGAGCGCAAGCAGGCCCTGCTCAAGGTGGTACGTGACAGCGCGGCCAAGGTCCTCGGCCACGCCGATGCCCGTGACATCGCGGTGAATACCGCATTCCGGGATCTCGGCCTGGACTCACTGACCGCCGTGCAGGTACGCAACAGCCTGGCAAAAGCCACCGGACTACGCCTGCCGACCACAACAGTGTTCGACTACCCCAACCCGACCGCACTGGCCACCCACCTCGACGACCTCCTCGTCGGAGCGGGTTCCGCAACATCACGTCACGCGAAAACCCCAATGCGGGCGGTCACGGACGAACCCCTGGCGATCGTCGGCATGGCCTGCCGCCTGCCCGGCGGAGTGTCCTCACCGGAGGACCTGTGGCGGCTGGTCGAGTCAGGCACGGACGCGATCTCCGACTTCCCCACCGACCGCGGCTGGGACCTGGACAACCTGTACGACCCGGACCCCGACGCACCCGGCAAAACGTACTGCGTCCAGGGCTACTTCCTGGACGGCATCGCCGAGTTCGACGCCTCGTTCTTCGGGATCAGCCCACGCGAGGCGCAGGCCATGGACCCCCAGCAGCGGCTGGTGCTGGAAACCTCGTGGGAAGCGTTCGAACGAGCCGGTATCGACCCGAGTTCGATGCGGGGCAGTGACACCGGCGTGTTCATGGGCGCCTTCGGTAGTGGGTACGGCGCCGGTGCCGATCTCGGCGGATTTGGTATGACCGCCGGTGCGGGAAGTGTGCTGTCCGGCCGAGTGTCGTATCTCTTCGGGCTTGAGGGTCCGGCGATGACGGTGGACACGGCGTGTTCGTCTTCGCTGGTCGCTCTGCACCAGGCGAGTTCCGCACTGCGGCAGGGCGAGTGCTCACTCGCCCTCGTCGGCGGTACGACCGTGCTGGCCACGCCGTACGGTTTGGTGGAGATCTCCCGGCAGCGTGGCCTCGCGGCCGACGGCCGCAGCAAGGCATTCTCCGACGCCGCAGACGGTATGGGCTTCTCCGAGGGCGTCGGTGTGCTGGTGGTGGAGCGTCTGTCGGATGCTCGGGCCAAGGGCCACCAGGTGTTGGCGGTGGTGCGAGGTTCGGCGGTCAACCAGGACGGCGCTTCCAACGGCCTGACCGCGCCGAACGGTCCGTCGCAGCAGCGAGTGATCCGACAAGCGCTGGACAACGCCGGTCTGTCGAGTGCTGATGTGGATGTGGTCGAGGCGCACGGCACGGGTACGAGGTTGGGTGATCCGATCGAGGCCCAGGCGGTTCTCGCGACTTATGGTCAGGACCGTGAACAGCCTGTTCTGCTGGGTTCGTTGAAGTCGAACATCGGTCATACGCATGCGGCTGCGGGTGTGTCGGGTGTCATCAAGATGGTGATGGCGTTGCAGCACGGTGTTGTGCCGCGCACGTTGCATGTGGATTCACCGTCGCGGCATGTGGACTGGACCGCCGGCGCGGTGGAGCTGGTGACGGAGAACCAGCCGTGGCCGGTGATGGAGCGGGCGCGTCGGGTGGGTGTGTCGTCGTTCGGGATCAGTGGCACGAACGCGCACGTCATTTTGGAGAGCGCACCGGACCCGGATCTGCCGGTGGTGGAGACCGAGGAGACTCCGGCACCGGTCGTGGCCTCGGATCTGGTGCCGCTGGTGATCTCGGCGAAGTCCCCTTCGGCTCTTGTTGAGTTCGAGGGCCGGCTGCGTGCTTACCTGGCTGCTGCGCCTGGGGTGGATGTGCGGGCGGTGGCGTCGACGCTGGCCGGGACGCGGTCGGTGTTTGAGCACCGCGCTGTCCTGTTGGGTGACGACACGGTCACCGGTACCGGCACTGGGCCCGGCGCTGCGGTGTCTGGTCCGCGGGTGGTGTTTGTGTTCCCGGGGCAGGGCTGGCAGTGGCTGGGGATGGGCAGTGGCCTGCGGGAGACGTCGGCGGTGTTCGCCGGCCGGTTGGCCGAGTGTGCGGCCGCGTTGAGTGAGTTCGTGGACTGGGATCTGCTCACTGTTCTGGATGATCCCTCGGTGGTTGACCGGGTTGATGTGCTTCAGCCGGCGTGCTGGGCGGTCATGGTGTCGCTCGCCGCTGTGTGGCAGGAGGCCGGTGTCAGTCCCGACGCGGTGATCGGTCACTCCCAGGGGGAGATCGCCGCTGCCTGCGTCGCCGGAGCAGTCACCCTGCGGGACGCGGCCCGGATCGTGGCACTGCGCAGCAAGCTGATCGCCCACCGTCTGGCGGGGCAGGGTGCCATGGCGTCCATCGCGCTGCCTGCGGACGAGATCGCGCTGAGTGACGGGGCGGTGGTCGCGGCCTGCAACGGTCTGGCCGCTACCGTCATCGCGGGCACTTCCCAGGCCGTGGACCGTGTGCTGGCCGTCCATGAAGGGCAGGGGGCGCGGGTCCGGCGGATCACCGTGGACTACGCCTCGCACAGTCCGCAGGTCGAGGAGATCCGTACCGAGCTGCTCGACATCCTCAGCACCACCGACTCACAGGTACCAGTGGTGCCGTGGCTGTCGACCGTTGACGGCACCTGGGTCGAACAACCCCTGGACTCCGACTACTGGTACCGCAACCTGCGGGAACCGGTCAGCTTCCACCCCGCCGTAGACTTGCTCCAGAACATGGGCGAGACGGTGTTTGTCGAGGTCAGCGCCAGCCCGACACTGACACCCGCCATGGACGCCACCACCGTCGCCACGCTACGCCGCGACAACGACACCCCCCAGCAGATACTCACCGCCCTCGCCGAAGCCCACATCCACGGCGTGAACATCCACTGGCCAGCAGTTGTGGGCACCACCACCACACCGGTGCTGGACCTGCCCACCTACGCCTTCCAGCACCAGCGCTACTGGACCTCGGGGAGCCCGGCCCGGCTCGCCGGTGACGGTCATCCGCTGCTGGGTACGGTCGTGGCGTTGCCGGGCTCCGACGGTGTGGTGCTGACCGGCCGGGTATCGCTGGCCACCCATGCTTGGCTGGCCGACCACGCCGTGCGCGGCACCGTCCTCCTGCCCGGTACCGGATTCGTGGAACTTGTGGCCCAAGCCGCCGCCGAGGCCGATTGCGAGGTTGTCGACGAGCTGGTGATCGAGACCCCGCTGTTGCTGGACCCGGCTGGCGGCGTACAACTGTCCGTGACCGTCGGTGAGGCCGACAGCGACGGACATCGACCGGTAACCGTGTACTCCCAGACAGACCACAGCGACGCCTGGACCCGGCACGTCACCGCCACCATCAGCCCCGCCGTCGACACCCTCTCGATGCCCGAGTTCCCCGTGTGGCCGCCGGTAGACGCGGAACCGATCGACGTCACCACCTTCTACGACGACCTGGCAGCCACCGGCTACGAATACGGACCCGCCTTCCAAGGCCTGCAAGCCGCCTGGCGTGACCGGGACACCGTCTACGCCGAGGTTGTTCTGGCCGAGGACCAGGCCCAGGACGCGGCACGATTCACCCTGCACCCCGCACTACTGGACGCCGCCCTGCACACCTGCGTCCTGAACGCGGGCGACACCGGACAGGAAGTGCAGCTACCGTTCTCCTGGAGCCAAGTTCAGTTCCACGCCACCGGCGCTGCCATGCTGCGCGTCGCGGTGACACCGGCAGCGGACGGCTGGAACGTACGCGCCACCGACACCACCGGCCGACCGGTCGCCGTCATCGGCTCGCTGGTCACCCGATCGGTAACCGCCGACACACTCGGCACCGCCGGCACCGACGACCTCTACGCCGTGACGTGGACCGAACTCCCGGCCGTAGAGCCGAACAACAACCTCACCGCAGCCTGGTTCGAAGACCTGACAGACGACGATGACGTGCCGGTGCCGGACGTGGTCGTATGCACCGCGCTCGCCGACACCACCGACGACCCGCTGACGCAGACCCGCACGCTGACCGGTCGAACGTTGCAGGCCGTTCAGCAGTGGCTGTCCGGGGAACGTTTCAGCGACAGCACCCTGGTCGTGCGGACCGGTACAGATCTGGCCGGGGCCGCGGTGTCGGGCCTGATGCGCTCCACCCAGTCCGAACACCCCGGCCGATTCATCCTCGTGGAAAGCGACGACGCCGACCTCACCTTGGAACAACTCGCCGCGACCGCCGGGCTCGACGAACCCCGCCTGCGGATCGAGGCCGGCCGGATCGAAGCGCCACGGCTGACCCGCCCCGACAGCGCGCTCGCTGTTCCGCAGGAACGGGCCTGGCTTCTGGAACAGTCCCGCAACGGCACGCTGCAAGACCTCGGTCTGGTCCCCACCGACATCGCCGACAGGCAGCTGCTGCCCGGTGAAGTACGACTGAGCGTGCGCGCCGCCGGCCTGAACTTCCGCGACGTCGTCGTCGCGCTCGGCGTGGTCGCCGACACCCGTCTCGCGGGCAATGAAGCCGCCGGCGTCGTCCTTGAGGTCGGCTCCGAGGTGGACGACCTGCGCCCGGGAGACCGGGTGTTCGGATTTGTCGGAGGCGGCTTCGGGCCAGTGACGATCACGGATCGGCGTCTGCTGGCCGCCATACCCGAGGGCTGGTCGTTCACCACGGCGGCCTCGATTCCGATCGTGTTCGCCACCGCCTACTACGGGCTGGTCGACCTGGCCGGACTGAGCGCCGGCGAATCCGTACTGATCCACGCCGCCGCCGGCGGTGTGGGCATGGCCGCGACTCAACTCGCCCATCATCTCGGTGCGCAGGTATACGCGACCGCGAGCACCGGCAAACAGTACGTTCTCCACGAGGCCGGATTGCCCGACGCGCGGATTGCCGACTCCCGTACCACCGACTTCCGGAGCACGTTCCTGGACAGCACACAGGGCTGTGGTGTCGATGTCGTGCTGAACTCGCTCAGCGGCGAATTCATCGACGCTTCCCTCGACCTGCTGGTCGACGGCGGCCGGTTCATCGAGATGGGCAAGACCGATATCCGCGACGCGGACCGGATCGCCGCCGAACGGCCCGGCACCAGCTACCAGGCATTCGACCTGATGGGCGCCGGACCGCACCGGCTATGGGAGATCTTCACCGAATTGCTCGCCCTGTTCGAGCAGGGTGTACTGCGGCCGTTGCCGGTGCGGGCCTGGGACATCCGGCATGCCCGCGACGCGTTCAGTTGGATGAGCCGTGCCCGCCACACCGGCAAACTCGTCCTCACCATCCCCCGTCAGCCCGACCCCGACGGCACTGTCCTGATCACCGGCGGCTCGGGCGTCCTGGCCGGAATCCTCGCCCGGCACCTGGTAGCCGACAAGGGCGCCCGCCGGCTGCTGCTCGTATCGCGTGGCATGCCCGACGAGACGCTGATCAGCGAGCTGACCGAGCTGGGCGCCCACGTCGACACCGCGACCTGTGACGTGTCGGACCGGACCGGGCTGGCTCAGGTCCTGGCCGGCATATTGCCGGAACACCCCCTGACCGCAGTGATCCACACGGCCGGCACGACCGACGACGGTGTCGTCGAATCCCTCACCGCGCAACGGTTCGACACCGTGCTGCGGCCCAAGGCCGACGCCGCCTGGCATCTGCACGAGCTGACCCGCGACACCGACCTGGCGGCGTTCGTCCTGTATTCCGCCGGCGCCGGCATCGTAGGCAACCCTGGGCAGAGCAACTATGCGGCAGCCAACGCGTTCCTGGACGCTCTCGCCGAACAGAGGCGCGCGGAAGGCCTTCCCGCGCTCTCCTTGGCCTGGGGTCTGTGGGAAGACTCCAGCGGCCTGACCGCCAAACTCACCGGCACCGACCGCGACCGTATCGGCAAGGGCCAGCGGGCCATCTCCGCCGGGCACGGGATGCGGCTGTTCGACGCGGCGTCCTCGCACGGCGACTCGGTACTGTTCGCCGCCGCCATTGATCCGGTGGGGGAGGGCGACGTTCCTCCGCTGTTCCGTGCGCTCCGGACGGTGCGTCGTCCACAGGCCAGGGTCAAGGCGCGCGACGTCGGCCCCCAGCTCCTGAAGGATCGTCTCAACGGCCGTACGGGCATCGAACAGCACCGCGTCATGCTCGAACTCGTACTGGGACACGCGGCGTCCGTACTGGGCTACAGCGCTCCGGACGCGATCGCGGCGGACAGGCCCTTCAAGGATCTGGGCATGGACTCGCTGACGGCGATCGAGCTGCGCAATCACCTCGTGGCGGAAACCGGCTTGCGGCTGCCTGCCACGACGGCGTTCGATCATCCGACGGCGGACGATCTGGCCAAGCGTCTCCTGGCCGACGTCGGTATCGTGTCGGCGCCGCAGCGCTCCGCAGCGCAGATGGCGGCATCCGCGGTGGAGGTAGCGGCAGAGGCAGCGGTTCACCAACCGGCCACCGACGAGCCGTGGACGAACGAACCGATCGCCATCGTTTCGATGGCATGCCGGGTTCCGGGCGGGGTCGATTCCCCCGAGGGCCTGTGGCACCTCGTGGAGTCCGGTACGGACGCGATCTCCGACTTCCCCACCAACCGGGGATGGGATGTGGCGAACCTCTACTCGCCCGATCCGGACGCCGGCTACACGTCCTACTGCGTACAGGGCGGATTCCTGGACAGCGCGGCCGACTTCGACGCTACCTTCTTCGGCATCAGCCCGCGTGAGGCGCTGGGCATGGACCCGCAGCAGCGGCTGGTGCTGGAGGCCTCCTGGGAGGCGATCGAACGCGCGCAGATCGATCCGAGGTCCCTGCGCGGCAGCAACGTGGGTGTCTTCGTGGGCGGAGCGTCGCAAGGGTACGGAGCGAGCGCCAACGAGCAGCAGTCGAATGCGATCACCGGCGGCTCGAGCAGTCTGCTGTCCGGACGGGTGACGTACGCACTCGGGCTGGAGGGACCGGCCGTCACCGTGGACACCGCCTGCTCCTCCTCCCTGGTGGCCCTGCACCTCGCGAGCCAGTCACTGAGGCAGCGCGAGTGTTCGCTGGCGCTGGTGAGCGGGGTCTCGGTGATGGCCACACCCGACGTGTTCGTGGAGTTCTCCCGCCAGCGGGGCCTGGCGCCCGACGGCCGGTGCAAGTCGTTCTCCGCGTCGGCGGACGGCACGGGCTGGTCCGAGGGCGTGGGCGTCCTGGTGTTGGAGCGGCTCTCCGAGGCCACCCGGCTGGGGCACCGGGTCCTCGCCGTCGTACGGGGAAGCGCGGTGAACTCCGACGGTGCCTCGAACGGGCTGACCGCGCCCAACGGTGCTTCGCAGCAGCGGGTGATCCGGCAGGCGCTGGCCAACGCCGGTCTCACCGCGTCGCAGGTGGACGCCGTCGAGGCGCACGGCACCGGCACGACGCTCGGTGACCCCATCGAGGCGGAAGCCCTCCTGGCGACCTACGGGCAGGACCGCTCGACAACCGCGTGGCTCGGCTCGCTGAAGTCGAACATTGGCCACACCATGGCGGCCTCGGGCGTCCTCGGCGTGATCAAGATGGTGGAGGCGATGCGGCACGGTCTGCTCCCGCGGACCCTCCACGTGGACGAGCCGTCGCCGCACGTGGACTGGGCGTCGGGGGACATCGCTCTGCTGTCGGAGAGCCGGCCGTGGCCGGACGGCAGCACGCCGCGCCGGGCCGGTGTGTCCTCGTTCGGGATCAGCGGCACCAACGCGCACGTCGTGCTGGAGCAGTACCGGGACCCGGCCGGGCCGGACACGGCCACCGGGCCGGACACGCCGACGGGGTCGGACACGCAGACCGGGCCGGAGACGACCACCGAGCACGGGCCGCTCCCGCTGATGCTGTCGGCGCGTAGTCCGAAGGCGCTACGGGAGCAGGCCGGGCGGCTGCACGCCGCCCTCGTCGAGGCCCCGCGGTGGCGTCCGCTCGACATCGGCTACTCCCTCGCGACGACCCGGTCGAGCTTTGCGCACCGGGCCATCGCGGTGGGATCGGACCGCGAGGATCTGCTGCGCGCGCTGTCGCAGCTGGCGGACGGCGGCACGTCGCCCGCACTCGTCACCGCGACCGCCAAGGCCGGGCGGGTCGCGTTCCTGTTCGACGGGCAAGGCACCCAGCGGCTGGGGATGGGCAGCGGACTGTACGAGAGGTTCCCCGCCTTCGCGCGTACCTGGGACCTGGTGAGCGCCGCGTTCGACAAGCACCTCGAGCATTCGCTCACCGACGTCTTCCTTGGCCGGAGCGGCTCGGTGACGGCCGAGCTGGTCGACGACACCCTTTACGCACAGGCGGGCATCTTCACGATGGAGGTCGCGCTGTTCGAGCTGCTGGATGAGTGGGGCATACGCCCCGACTTCCTCACCGGGCACTCGATCGGCGAGGCAGCCGCCGCGTACGGCGCCGGGATGCTCTCGCTCGAAGACGTCACCACGTTGATCGTCGCCCGGGGACAAGCGCTGCGGTTGTCGCCGCCAGGAGCCATGGTGGCGCTGCGGGCGAGCGAGGAAGAGGCGCGGGAGTTCCTCGACCGCACGGGGGCCGCGCTGGATCTGGCCGCGGTCAACAGTCCGACGTCCGTGGTCGTGTCGGGCGCGCCCGACGCCGTTTCGGACTTCCGGGCCGCGTGGACGGAGTCCGGGCGGGAGGCCCGAGCGCTGAACGTCCGGCACGCTTTCCACTCCCGCCATGTGGAGGCCGGTCTCGGCCGGTTCCGTGAGGTGCTGGACTCGCTGACGTTCCGTGCACCGGTGCTGCCTGTGGTGTCCACCGTGACCGGCCGCCTGGTCGAACCGGCGGAGATGAGCACGCCGGAGTACTGGCTGCGCCAGGTCAGGCAGACGGTCCGCTTCCACGATGCCCTGCGCGAACTGTCCGGCCGAGGCGTGGGCACGTTCGTGGAGATCGGGCCTTCGGGCACGCTCGCGTCCGCCGGCCTGGAGTGTCTCGGTGGCGACGCCGCGTTCCACGCCGTCCAGCGCCCGCGATCGGCGGAGGACGTCTGTCTGATGACGGCCGTCGCGGAGCTGCACGCGGGCGGGACGGCGGTCGACTGGACGAAGGTCCTGGCCGGCGGCCGCAGGACGGATCTGCCGGTCTATCCGTTCCAGCACGAGGCCTACTGGCTCACCCCGGCCGCCCCCGAGGCTGCCGGCGTGACCGCTGCGGGCGTGACGGCCGCCGACGTGACGGCTGCCGACGTGTACGAGGAGCCCTCCTACGCGGAGGAGCCCCGTACCACGCTGGAACTCGTCTGCTCGGAGGCGGCGAACGTCCTGGGGATCACCGAACCCGGGATCATCCTGGAGGACTCGTCCTTCCTCGATCTGGGATTCGACTCGCTCGGCGCCATGCGGCTGCGCAATCGACTGTCGGAGCTGACCGAACTCGACCTGCCGGCCACCCTGCTGTTCGACAATCCCAACCCGACCGACTTGGCCGCCTATCTGGACGAGTTGACGGCCTCCGAAGTCGACGCGGCCGGTATTCAAGCCCTGCTGGAGGAAATCGACGAGTTGGACGAGGAAGCCATCGTGATGAGCGAGGCGGAACACACGGTCATCTCCGAACTGTTGGAGAAACTCGCAGCGAAATGGAGCCGTTGATGCAACTGAATCATGAGGGCATGGGCCCTGCCGTACTCGAGAAGTGGACCAGCGTTTTCACCCCGGCGCCGCAGAGCGCGGTGCGACTGGTGTGCCTGCCGCACGCGGGCGGATCGGCGAGCTTCTACTTGCCCGTGTCCCGGGCGCTCGCGCCGGACGTGGAGGTGCTGGCCGTGCAGTATCCGGGCCGGCAGGAGCGCCGTCTCGAACCCGGGATCGACAACGTCCCGGACTACGCGGACCGGATCTTCGAGATGCTCAAGGAGCTGACCGACAAGCCGCTGGCGCTGTTCGGGCACAGCATGGGAGCGATGCTCGCGTACGAGGTCGCGCTCCGCATGCGGCGGGCGGGTCTGCCCGCGCCGGTGCGGCTGTTCGCCTCCGGGCGGCGGGCGCCTTCCCGGCAGCGGCCGAACGAGCGGCTCCACGAGGGGACCGATGCCGAGATCATCGCCAAGGTGCGGCAGCTCGGCGGCCCCAACGCCGGGGTTCTGTCGAATCCCGAGATGCTGGAGCTGATCCTGCCGGCCATCCGGAACGACTACACCGCCGTCGAGACGTACCGGTACGAGCCCGGCCCCGTACTCGACTGCCCGGTCACCGTGCTCGTCGGCGACAACGACCCCGAGGTGACGATCGACGAGGCACATGCCTGGGCACAGCACACCACCGGTCCGTTCGACGTCGAGACCTTCCCAGGCGGCCATTTCTACCTGGCCGACCAGGGGCCGCGGGTCATCGACCTCGTACGCGGGACACTCGCGTCGTGAGCCCCGTCCCGCCGCACCCCCGTCCGCCGTTGGCCGCCGAACCGTAGGACACGGTGCTCGACGGCCGACGGGGGCCGGGGGACGTGACCGAGCGGCTCAAGCGTGGACAGCACGACAGCACGACAGCACGACAGCACGACAGCGCGGCAGCGCGGCATCAGCGGCGTCGTCGCGGAGCTTCCTGATGTCCGGGCGGCAGAACCTCGGCGGTGACCCGGTCCACGGTCAGTCCTGGAGCGAATACGGGTCGAGGACGTCTTCGGGCGTGGACTCGATCGCGATCTTCTGGCCGAGGCCGAGTTCGTCGGCGAAGCCGAGCAGTACGTCGAATGCGATGTGGTCGGCGAACGCGCTGCCGGTCGAGTCGAGGACGCTCAGGCTCTCCTGGTGCGGGAGGGCGATCCCGGGCGCCGCGCACAGGTCGGCCAGTGTCGGGCCGAGTTCCCGGTCGGGCAGTTGCTGGAACTCGCCTTCGGCGCGGGCCTGCCCGGGGTGGTCGACACAGATGAACGCGTCGTCCAGCAGCGCCCTGGGCAGTTCGATCTTGCCCGGTTCGTCCGCACCAACCGCGTTGACGTGCAGGTGCGCCGGGCGAGGGGCGGCCGGGACGACCGGTCCCGCACCGCACGGCACCGAGGTCACCGTGCAGAGAACGTCCGCGGCGGATATCGCCGTCGCCGGGTCGGTGACCTCGACGGGCACACCGAGAGACGCGACCCGGCCGGCGAAGGAAGCCGCGTGCTCGGGATCGATGTCGCTGACCAGGATGCGCTCGAGCCCGAGGACCCGGCTGATGCCGTGCGCCTGGGTGACCGCCTGGGCGCCGGCCCCGATCAGGGCGAGGGTGGCGCTGCCCGGCCGGGCGAGCAGCCGGGTGGCGACGGCCGCGACCGCGCCGGTCCGCATGGCGGTGATGACACCGGCGTCGGCGAGCGCGACCAGGCTGCCGCTGTCGTCGTCGAGCCGCGCGAGGGTTCCGACGATGGTCGGCAGGTGAAAGTTTTCCGGGTTCTGCGGGCTGTAGCTGATCGTCTTCATCGTCACGGCCGTGCCCGCCGAGCGATGGGGCATGAACTCGATGACGCCGGGCACGTCGGCGGCGCGGGTAAAACCGGTGCGCGGCGGCGGGCCGTCGATCTCACCGCGGCCCAGTCGCGCGAAGCCCCGTTGCAACTCCCTGATCAGCCGGTCCATCATGACATCGCGGCCGACCACCAAGAGAATCCGTTTGATGTCGCGCTGGCCTAGAATCCTGGTCTGCACGTGTCGCCTCTCCGTCGTCATCAGAGTTCTTCGCGCGGTCGCCGCGGCTGTCAGGGCAATTCACGCGAACGTTGGATTGATTCCACCGGCAACTCTGAATTTCTTGCTTTTCCGGAAGTCTCCGTTTGTCGACACACGGGGCCGGTCATGCGTGAGTCGGTGCAACGATAGCGGCAGGCTGACGACAATCACCCCCAGATGATCCCCCTGGATTGCCCCGCAGACCCCGACGTTCGTTCATAGGGGGTTGCGTGGATTGGCACGCGGCATTTTCCTATCCAGGACGTACCCAATGACGGCGAAAGAGTGTGAGACGTTTGACTGCGCCGGTCACGCCACCGTTCTGTTCCTTCGAAAAGCTCGGTTCGCCGGATCTCGTCGACGACGAGACGCTGCTCGGTGTCATCGAACACCGCGCCGGGCACACCGGGGTGTCATTGGCCGACGGCCGTCCGCGGACAGCGGTGCACACGACGACCCCCGACGGCGAACCGTTCGCCGAGGTATGGCGCGCGGCGGGGCCGAAGGAGTCGGGCAGCCACGGCGGCGTCACCTGGGCCCGGACAGCCGACTATCTTTTCGGCGTCGCCAGGGTTCCCGAAGGGGATCGGTACGCGGCCGGCACCGCGGCCCTCTACACCGCGATCTTCGGCCTGACCAGCGAGCTGGGGTATCCGCGTCTCGCTCGTATCTGGAACTACGTCAGCGGCATCAACACACCGAACGCCGACGGCCTCGAGGTCTACCAGGACTTCTGTGTGGGACGAGCCGAGGCGCTGGACGCCTGCGGGATCGACCCGGCGAGCATGCCGGCGGCCACCGGCATCGGCACCCACGGCGGCGGCATCGCCTGCTACTTCCTCGCCGCCCGAGCCGGCGAGCGGGTCAACATCGAGAACCCGGCCGTACTGACGGCGCACCGCTACCCACAGCGGTACGGTCCGCGCCCGCCGGTCTTCGCGCGCGCCACCTGGCTCGCGGCGCCCGGATCGGACGACGGCCGGCTCTACGTCTCCGCGACCGCCGGCATCCTCGGCCACGAAACCGTGCACCACGGTGACGTTGCCCGGCAGTGCGACATCGCGCTGCGGAACATCGCTCAGGTGATCAGCGCCGAGAACCTGCGGCGGCACGGGCTCCACCGGGGTCGCACCCTCGCCGACGTCGACCACCTGAAGGTCTACGTGCGACACAGCGAGGACATTCCGGCCGTTCGCCGGATCTGCGCCGAGCGTCTTTCCCTCGAGGCCACGGCGGCCGTGCTGCACACCGACATAGCGCGCACCGACCTCTTGGTCGAAATCGAAGGAGTGGCGGCGTGACCTCAGTGGACGCTCGCCCATACTTGGAGGATTACAGATGAGTACCGAGGTTCAGCCTCAGAGCCAGTCCACCGGGCGCTGCCCGTTTTCGATCCAGGACGACCAGCGTGCGCTCCTGGAGAGCGGCACCATAGGCTCGTTCGAAATCTTCGGTGCCAAGCACTGGCTCCTGCCATCGGCCGAGGACGTCAAGATGGTCACCAACGACCCCCGGTTCAGCTCGGGAGCGGACGGAGTCCTGCCCGACCGTCCAGGCTGGTTCTCCGGGATGGACTCGCCCGAACACCGGCGCTACCGGCAGCAGATCGGCACGGACTTCAACGTGCGAGCCGCCCGGAACCTGGAGGAGACCGCCGTTCAGGTGGCGGACGCCTGCCTCGACACCATCGAGGCGTCCGGACCCGGCACCGACCTGATGCCCGGGTACGCCAATCGGTTGGCGCCCAAGGTCATCAACGACCTCTACGGCCTCAGCGAAGAGGAAGGCGCCGCGCTCCAGGCCCGCATTCGGGGCATCATCGACGTCACCGCCGAGAAGACCGACGGGGCCGGCACCACGAAGGTGATGGGGGAATTCTTTGCTTTCGCGGAGTCACTGGTCCGCAACAAACGGGAAGAGACGGGCACCGGGCTGCTGCACCGGCTGGCAGTGGCCGGCGAGGATGAGGCCCTGAGCGAGGAAGAGGCGACCGGGGCGTTCTCGGTGCTGGTTCTGGCCGGCCACGAGACGATGCAGCAGATGGTCGGCTACTGCCTGTTCGCGCTGCTCGCCCACCCCGAGCAGTGGGCCGCCGTGCGGGAGGACCCGGAACTGATCGACCGCGCGGTCGAGGAGTTGCTGCGCTACCTGCCGCTGAACGCGTTGGGAATCCCGCGGGTCTGTGTCGAGGACGTCGAAGTGCACGGCCAGCTGATCAAAGCGGGCGACAGGGTCATTCCGCTCTACTCCACGGCCAACCGCGACCCCAAAGTCTTCAACGACGCGGACAAGCTCGACCTCGCACGCAAGTCCGAACCCCACCTCGCGTTCGGGCACGGCGTCCACAAGTGCCCGGGCCAGCACCTCGCCCGGATGCTGATCAAGGTCGCCGTACTACGCCTGTTCGAACGCTTTCCCGACGTACGCCTCGCCGGCGACGTGCCGATGAACGACGCGGGTCTGTTCAGCCCGGCCGAGCTGCGGGTCACCTGGGGTGCCGAGGTGAGCACGCCCGCGCAGACGATGGAGCTGCCGAACGGCAAGACTTTCACGCACATCAGTGCCAGCGAGACCGAGTTCCTCTACCAGGAGATCTTCGCCCAACGCTGCTACCTGCAGCACGGCGTCGAGTTGCGCCCTGGCGACGTGGTGTTCGACGTCGGGGCGAACATCGGCATGTTCACCCTGTTCGCTCACCTTGAGTGCCCCGTCACCGTGCACGCCTTCGAGCCTGCGCCGGTGCCGTACGCGGCGCTGAGGGCGAACGCGGAGCGGCATGGGGTGGCGGGCCGGTTCGACCAGTGCGCGGTCTCGGACGTGGCCGGGGTCAGGCAACTGACCTTCTTCCCGGACGCGACGCTGCTCTCCACCTTCCATCCGAAGGCCGCCGACCGTGCCGAGCTGCGCTCGCTGGGCCTCAACCAGGGCTTCAGCGCCGAGGAAGTCGACGCGATGCTGGACCAGACGCCGCAGACCGAGCTGATCGACACTCCGGTCGTCCGGCTCTCCGACGTCATCGCGGAGCGCGGCATCGCCGCCATCGGGCTTCTCAAAATCGATGTGGAGCAGAACGAGCAGCAGGTTCTGGCAGGCATCGACGAGGCCGACTGGCCCCGCATCCGTCAGGTTGTCGTCGAGGTCCATGACATCGACGGCGCACTCGATCAGGTGCTCACCCTGCTGCGTGGAAAAGGCTTCACGGTCTTCGCCGAGCAGGAGTCGCTCTTCGCCGGCACCGGTCTCTACCAGGTCGCCGCTCTCCGCGAGGACGGCTGACCACGCGTCACGGATCCGGGCCGTCACTCCCGCCTTCCCACCCAAACCTGAAAGGAGCCGCCGGCGACGTGCCGATGAACGGCAGCACGGCCGGTTCGGCTCGGTCGAGCTACGGGTCACCTGGGGCGGGGCCGCCTGATCACGACTGCGGACCGTGTCGCCCGTACGTGGGCGACGCGGTCCGGTGCCCGCCGGGCTATTCCATGTCGTCCAACTCGGCCGGCAGATGCTTGCGGCCCTTGACGCCCAGCTTGCGGAAGACGTTGGTGAGGTGCTGCTCCACGGTGCTGGCGGTGACGAAGAGCCGGTCGGCGATCTCCCGGTTGGTCAGTCCGGTCGCGGCCAGCGACGCCGCACGCCGCTCAGCGTTGGTCAGCGATCTGCTCCGCGGCTGCGGGTCGGGGTCGTCCTGCCGGCCGGGCCTGACTCCGAGCCGGCGCAGCAGAGGATCCGCGCCGGTTCGCATGGCCAGGTGCCGAGCCTGCCGGAGCACACCTCGCGCCTGCCGGTAGCTCCCGAGCGCGCTGAGCGCCTCGCCCAGATCGGCGAGCACCCGCGCCCGCTCATACTGGTCCCGGCAGGAGAGCAGCAGCTCAGCCGCTTCGTAGAGCAGGTCGACCCGCTTCGGCTCCGGCATGTACGCCGCTTTTATCCGCAGCGTCAACGCGTGGGACCGGGGGGCCATCGTCCGGCTCAGCTGTTCGTCGACGAGCCGCCGGCCCTCGTTCCGGTCGAGGCCGAGCAGCGCCTCGGCGGCGTCGACGCGCCACAGGGCCATACCGGGCGCGTCAAAGCCCCAACCACGCATACGTTCGCCGCAGGCACGAAAGGCCCGGTACGCCGACTCGGGCTGGCCTGTCGCGAGGCTGTACTGGCCGTGCGCCGAGAGCAGATGCAGACCGAAGAGGCTGTCCTGGAAGGCGTCCCCCGGCGGCGCGGCGAACAGCTTCTCTGCGTGGTCGAGTTCGCCCAGCCGGACGGCGACGGACGCCCTGCTGGCCAACAGTAACGTGGCGGTGATGTCGAACGACGGCATCGGCCTGCCGTCCAGGACCATGTCGGCGGCCTCGACGGCCGCGGTCAGATCGCCGCGCCGCAGGGCGATTTCGGCGCGTATACCGGCGTACTCCGCGTCCTCCCCGTTCGATGCTCCGGCCTCTGCCGCCAGCTTGTCCGCCCAGACTTCAGCGACCTCGATGTTCTCCGCGTACAGCAGGGCCATCAGCGCGGCGAGAGCAGCGCCGTCCGCCGCGTCGGCTTGCTGCAGAACGGTTTCTGCCTCGGCGGTGGCAAGCTCCGGATGACCACGCAGGGCAGCCATGACAGCGTTATCGGCGATCGCGCAGTGTCTGGTCGCCGTCGGTAGGGCCGCGAGTTCGTCCGACGTGAGCGGGTGCGGGCGCCGGTCCGAGCCGGACGTACCGGGGTACAGCAGCGCGAGCGAGAACTCGGCGACCCGCAGGTGGGCCCGGTCCTGATCGGTGACGGCCCGTCGGTGTTGCGACGCCAGCACCCTGGCCGCCTCGCCGGGCCGCCCACCGACGGTCAGCCAGCGGGCCGTCCTGGACACGTACTCGCAGGAGAGCAGACCGGCGCGGGCCGCGACGCTCAGCTCGTCCCAATGCCGGCTGACGACCAGCGGATTGCGTCGGCGCTCGACCGCCACGGACTCGACGCGTATCGCGGCCTTGGTAGCGGCGTCGCCGGAGGCCCGGTACGCCAGTTGCAGGTAGTCGGCCGCCTCGCCCAACGTGCCGCGAACGGCCAGCGCCCGGCCGGCCTCGGTGAATGTCTCCGCGGCCTTCGGCCCGTGTACGAGACCGGCGCCGACCCGGTGGTGCGCGAGCATCTCGGCCGGTGCCTCGTCCAGCAGTTCCAGGGCGAGGCTGTGCACGCTGCGTCGTTCCTCGGCGGACATGTCGTCGAGCACCACCGAGCGGGCCGCTGGATGTGCGAACCGCTGGTCGCGCAGGAGGCCGCCGTCAGCGAGGATATCGGTCGCCTGGGCCATGGCCTCCGCGCTGAGCCCACTGATCCGGCGGACCAGGACGGTGGTGGCGCTCGGGCCCAGTACGGCGGCTACGCGGGTGACCCGCAACGCCAGCGGACCACAGCGGTAGAGGGAACCGAGGTAGGCCAGCCGGAACGCCCGGCCCACCTGGATGCCCGTTTCCCCTCGTGCCCAGGCGTCCCGCACATCGTCGATCAACCCCCGGCTGAGACTCAGGTTGCCTCCGGTCACCCGGTACAGCTCCGTGAGTGTTTCGTCGGAGAGGTCGGGGCCGAGGGCGGCGCGGGCCAGCTCGGCCGCATGCCCCGGGCCGAGTGGGCGCAGCGCGATCTCGTAGTGGTTCCGCAAGCTGAGCAGCTCCGCGTTGAACCGTAACTGAGACGAGGTGAGGACTCGCAACTCGGTGAAGATCAGAGCGATTCGAGCCGGGACAAGCCGTCGGGCCAGATACAGAAGGCAGCTCAACGAGGCGTTGTCGGCGTGCTGCACGTCATCGACGCAGATCAGCACCAGCCGGTCGGCGGCGAGCGTCAGCAGGGCACGGGTGAGGTCGCGACGCAGTCGGTTCTCGGCGCTCAATGAAAGCCGTCCGCCCTGGGCGGTCAGGCCGGCCGGCTCCGGAACCGGAAAGCCGAGCGCGGGGTTGTCGATAAGCTGCCCGATCAGGGCATAGGGTATCGCCCGTTCCTCGGCGGCACAGACCGCGCGCAGAGTGATGGCGTCAACCTCCGAGGCGGCCGCCTCAAGCAGTTCGGTCTTGCCGCAGGCGATCGGACCGGTAACGGAGATCAGGACACCTTGGCCGCCGTTCGCTCGGTTCAGGGCACTTCGTACACGTCCCAGTTCGTCTTCGCGGGCGACCAGCTCAGGACCGGTGTTGGACGCATCAATAGCTCGCACATATCCTCCTTGGCAACAATATTATAATGGGCCTGGGTGCAACGACGTTCAGAATCAGCCGGGTTGGGCGTGGCTGTATGCAACGTCGGCCGGGCGCGTTCTCCGAGTATCGGGTGCGAGCCGTCGGCAGGTTACGGCGAGAGCCCGGTACGGTGCGACATCCCGCGAAGTCCGCGGCCCGCCGACGCCCTCACTGTCGGTGCCGAATTCGGGACTTGCGGTAATTGTTTCGCGGCGATGGAACCTTCAACGGATCGGCACCGTCCGGGACCACCGCCGGTGCTGCCTGCCACCGCGCCGTATTCCCGCGTCCAGGGCCGCCGCCGGTCCGGCTGCCGCGGTGGCAGGACTTTCGTCATCGCGGCGGCACCGAACTGTTCAAGAATTATTCAACTACGGGCGGATTACCCGGCTGCCCGGGGCCGGCGGAAGTGGCGGGGGCATGGTGCGGGCTGCGGGATCACGGGGCGGTCAACGGGGACGCGGCCCGGCCTGCCTTTCGACTTTTACTATTCCTTTGTTATTCGCTGGCGCGGAGCAAGTAATACGTGATCAGGGGCAGTTTTAGCGGCGGGTTGACGACGACGGTTCCCCAGAAATCCCCCTGTTTTGTTCGACATTTCCTGGCCTTCGTTCATAGGGGGTTGTGTGGATTGGCGCGCAAGTATTTTGCTATGTGCCGCTCTTCCGACGCGGTTCACTGCGCCGTAGCCGAGCCGGCGCTGCCGGCTCTTTCGTCAGGTGGCACGAGGGACCCGCATGACCGAACCGGCAACAAGAGCTGGTTCATGTAGGCGCGGAGGTCGCTGCTCGGCTCGTTCGCGTTGAGGAGGTCGAGCAGGAGCCCCTGGTCGGTGCCGCCGGGGAGGCGTTCGTACGCGAGGAGGTGCCCGCCCGGCACGCGCGGGTGGGCGTGGAGGGCGGGTACGCGGTAGTGCCGGGCCAGGCGGGCGTGGCCGCGGATCTCCTCGCGGGCCTCGGCCGGGTCGCGGGTGAACTTCAGGAGCAGCGGGCGGCCGAGGAGGTCGACAGGGCAGAGCAGGTTGCGGGTGAAGCGCCGTACCGGACCGAGCCGAAGGGAAGGCTGGAAGGTCATCGCCTCACCCCGTTGAGCAGTTCGAGGCAGACCTGGGCCAGAGCGGCGGGCGGGAAAGCGTCCATGTGTACGTCCGTGTCCGGGGCGATGGCGTCGCGGACGGGGCAGAGGTCGCCCTGATGCATGCGGTCGGACAGGTCGGTGGCGACGGCGTGGTGGTGCGGCAGGCCGGTGCGCCACTTGCTGTGGCTGTGGCGCGCGTACAGGCCGATGACCGGCGGGCTGTTGCCGTCCCGGCCGCGGGCCATGGCGGCGAGGTGGGTGAGGCCGGTGTCGTTGCCGACGATCAGGTGGCAGTGCGGGAGGAGGTCGGCGAGTTGGTCGGCCGGCATTCCGTCGAGGCGGAGGACCTGCACATGGCGCCTGGGAGCCTCCGCGGCGATGCGGAGGCCATCGCTCGGGTTGCCGCCGATGAGCAGCAGCCGAGCCTGGGTCTGTTGTGCCTCGGCGATGTGCTCGGCCAGGGCGATGTAGCGCTGCGCGGTATAGTCCTTGCGCTCCGGCCAGCTGGTGGCGGTGATGGCGGCGAGGTTCAGGCCGCCCAGCCAGCCCACCGAGCGCAGTTCCTCCACGAGGTTGTTCGGCCTGGTGGCGAAGGTGGGAGCGAAGGGTGCCGTGTCGGGCAGGCGGATGCCCAGGCGGCGCTCCAACCCCAGGTAGTGGCGGGCGGGCAGGTCCGGGTGGGCGCGACCGTCGCTCGACCAGCACGGCGGGGCGGCCGGGTCGAGCACCAGACTCACCGCCGCCCCCGAGCCGTGTGCCTCGACCCCCGTGCGGTCTCCGACCACGGCCCGCCAGCCGCTCGGCGCGGTGGCTCGGGGCTGCGTGATCAGCCCGGTGCGGGCGATCAGCCCCGCGTACGGACCCACCGCCCGAACGGCTACGCGAACCGAGCGCATCCGCAGCCAGTCGAGGACCGCGCGCACCCCCGACATCGCGAGGAGGATGTCGCCGAGCTTCCCCTCGAAGGCCACCACGATCTCGCCGCACCCGCTCAGGCGGTGGACGAGCTCGGCGGAAGCCGCAAGCGGGAGCGGCGCGCCGATGGGAACGCTGTCACGGTCGTAACCGAGCGGGGTGGTGTGGACGGCCCCGGCGGGGATGACCAGGGAACCGTGGTGGAACTGGGTCTCCGCCGGGGCGACCGCGGTCATGCCGAGCCTTCGATCGTGGTGAGCGAGACCAGGGGCAGACCGAGGTCGGTGAGCAGCTCGCGGGCTCCGCGGGTGGTGTCCTCCACCAAGCAGGCCGCCGCCAGCGGGACGGCGCCGACCTCACGCAGTCGGCGGGTGAGGTCGGCCAGGGTCCGGCCGGTGGTGATCTCGTCGTCCACGATGACGATGCGCTGTCCGGGGGTGATGCCGTACGCGAAGACGTCGGTTCGCATTGCGTGGGGCTCGCTGAAGCGGACCGCTCCGTCGAGCGGGAGGAGCAGCTTCCAGGCGATTTTGTGCGGGCGTCGTCGGCCTGGGAGTACTGCCATGCGGCCACTCCGCCGAGAAGGACGGCTGCGGCGATGCTTGCCGAGCCCGCCGCGGCCAGTCCAAGCTGGCGACCTTCGGCTCCGAGGCGTCCTACACCGTCAGTGACTCCGCCAAGGTGATCTGCGGCGACGTGAAGCCGCCAACGCCAACGTCTACATCGCTGGTGGACCGCCTTCATCGCCATCGGCGCACTGGCCGCGCTCACCTCTCGTAGACGAGGGGCAACCAGCGCACGACCCACGCGGCCAGCTCGACGCCTGAGCCGCAGCCAGGTACCCCGGCAGCCCGGTCCCCGGTTCCGTTCTCGGCCCCGGGGATTTCGAGGGCGGGCCCGGGACCGGAAGCCGGGACCCTAGAGCGGGAGCCGGGAGCCGGGAGCCGGGAGCCCCCTTCGAGCCGTCGCCCCGCAACGCGAGGCGACGGCCCCGGCCGCCGAACCGGCCTTAACGAGCCTCCTACGTCTCCTGTTACTCCTGGGTGACCTTCGCCCTGTCAGAGTTGGGGCATGCGAGTACTGATCGTGGAGGACCACAAGGATCTCGCGGAGAGCGTCGCGAGAGGGCTGCGTCGGCACGCCATGGAGGTCGAGCTCGCGCACGACGGCGAGCAGGGGCTGAACCAGGCCTCCAGCGGGGCCTACGACGTCGTCGTCCTGGACCGGGACCTGCCGCTCGTGCACGGCGACGACATCTGCCGTGCCCTCGTCCGGCAGGGCAGCCCGTCCCGCGTCCTGATGCTCACCGCCGCCGGCACCCTCGCCGACCGCGTCGACGGTCTCGACCTCGGCGCCGACGACTACCTCGCCAAGCCCTTCTCCTTCGCCGAACTCATCGCCCGCGTCCAGGCCCTGGACAGACGCGATCAGCCCGCCGTGCCCCCCGTCCTCGTCCGGGGCGACGTCGAGCTCGACACCGCCCGCCGCACCGCGGTGCGCGGCGGCCGCAAGCTGGACCTGTCGCCGAAGGAGATGGCCGTCCTGGAGGTGCTGCTCGCCGCCGGCGGCGCCGTCGTCTCCGCCGAGGAGTTGCTGGAACGAGCCTGGGACCGGGACGCCGACCCGTTCAGCAACACCGTCAAGGTCACCGTCAGCCGGCTGCGCCGCAAGCTCGGCGACCCGCCGGTCATCGAGACGCTCCCGCACGTCGGCTACCGGATCTGACGCGCGCGGCCGCGGCACGGCCCCGTGTCGTTGCCAGGCGGGCGACAGTGGGCCAGCCTGGGGGGGGGTAACCCGGGTGTGACCGCGGGTGGGGGACCCTGGGGTCCCGTGACGTGTGCTTCGTAGGGGGAGTGATGAGAGTACTGGTGGTCGAGGACCATACGGAGCTCGCGGACTCGATCACCAGAGTGTTCCGCCGTGAGGGCCTTGCCGTCGACACCGCCTACGACGGCGGGACCGCGCTCGACCTCGCCACCGACGTCGCGTACGACGTGGTGATCCTCGACCGCGACCTCCCCGACGTGCACGGCGACGAGGTCTGCGCCGAACTCAGCGCCGAGGGGCTCCGCACCAAGGTGCTCATGCTCACCGCCTCCGCCTCCATCGCCGACCGGGTCGAGGGCCTCGGCCTGGGTGCCGACGACTACCTCGCCAAGCCGTTCGCCTGGCCCGAACTCCTCGCCCGCACCCGCGCCCTCGGACGCCGCGCGCACCCCGTACGGCAGCCCGTCCTCGCCCGCGGCGCCCTCCGGCTCGACCCCGCCCGCCGCACCGCCAGCCACGCCGGAACGCAACTGCCGCTCACCGCGAAGGAGTTCGGCGTGCTCGCCTATCTGCTCGGTGCCGAGGGGCGGACCGTCCCGGCCGACGAACTGCTCGCCAAGGTGTGGGACGAGGTCGCCGACCCCGGCACCACCACCGTCAAGGCCACGGTCAACCGGCTCCGTACCAAACTCGTCGACCGCTCCGTGATCCAAACCGTACCCGGAGAGGGCTACCGGATCTGACATGGTGCGCACGCTTCTGACCCGCGTCCGAGCCGGCGCCCGTGCCCGGCTGCGCGGCCCCGGCGCCGCCCGGGTACGCGCCCTGATCCGCCTCCTCACGCCGCGACGGGTCCGGGTCCGCTTCGCCACGCTCTTCGGGCTCCTGTTCATCGCCTCCGGCGCCGTCCTGCTCGGCATCACCTATCTGCTCGTCAACCGCCCCACCCACAATGTCGTCACCGCCTTCCATCAGGAGGGGGCGCCACCGGACGGTTCGCGATCGGGGACGGTCATCCGGCCCGGCCCGAACTCCGCGTCCTCGCAGGACGTCACCGAATGGCTCAACGACCAACTGCGCAGGCAGACGGCCCAGTTGCACGAAGCGCAGATGCACGAGCTGCTCGTGCAGTCCGGAACGGCCCTCACCATCATGGCGGCGCTCTCCATCATGCTCAGCTGGCTCCTGGCCCGGCGGGTCCTCAGGCCCATGCGCACCCTCAACGCCGGCATCTGCCGGATCTCCGCCAGCAATGTGCACGAACGCCTCGCCGTCGAGGGCCCCCGCGATGAGATCAGCGAGCTCGCCGACAGCATCGACGGGCTCCTCGCCCGGCTCGAGGCCGCTCTGGAGTCCCACAAGCGCTTCGTCGCCAACGCCGCCCACGAGCTGCGCACCCCGCTCACGGTGGAACGCGCACTCCTGGAGGAGTCCCTTCTCGACCGCGACGCCACCGCCGAGTCGTTCCGCGAGAACTTCGAACGCCTGCTGCGGATCAGCACCCACCAGGCAGCCCTGCTGGAGTCCCTGCTCACCCTCGCCGTCAGCGAGCGGGGCATGGACCGGACCGAGCCCGTCGACCTGGCCGAAGTCAGCAAGTTCGTGCTGCTCACGCCGCTGCCGGAGACTCAGCGCAACGGCGTACGGATCGTGGACCGCACCGAGCCGGCGCCGGTCGCCGGCGACACCGCGCTCCTGGAGCGACTGGTCGCCAACCTGGTCCAAAACGCGGCCTACTACAACGTGCCCGACGGGACCGTGGACATCACCGTGCGCTGCCACGGCGGGCGCGCCGTCCTCACCGTCTCCAACACCGGCCCCGAGGTCCCCAAGGACCGCATCGACCAGCTCTTCGAGCCGTTCCAGCGCATGAGCCGCACCGCGGGCGACGGCCACCACGGCCTCGGCCTGTCGATCGTCCGGGCCATCGCCGCCGCCCACGACGCCACCCTCACCGCCCGCGCCAGGCCGGGCGGCGGACTCGTCGTCGAGGTCTCCTTCCCCCGCCCTGTCAAGGGCGCCGAACCCTACGAGGGTTGGCCGCAGACGCGCGCGGCGGCCGCGTCCAAGTGACCAGAACGGCGGGTTGGACGACGCCGTCCCCTAGGTATTGTTCTGATTGACCGGCCCCGGTCGTGAACGGGCTTTGAAGACGTTCCGCCGGGCTTTTCGGTCCACGGGTGGACATTCTCAAGAGCTTCCCGAGTCGAAGCTCTTTTGCCTTGCGTTTCCTGCGAAATGGTGCATTGGGCAGATGCATGCCCATGGAGAGGGAATAGGGGTTCAGCGTCGTATGAGCGAGCGAATCGGTGGCGGTTTTCCTCTGTCCGACAGCCAGGAAGGGATCTGGCACGCGCAGCGCCTGGGAGGCCCGCGCGCCCTCTACAGCGTCGGGCAGGCCGTCGCGATCACGGGCGCGCTCGACGTGCCCGCCTTCGAGGCGGCGCTGCGCCGGACGGTCGAGGAGACGGAGATCCTGGGCGTGCGATTCGCCGAGGACGCGGTCGGCGAGGTGCGCGTCGTGCCGGACGCCGCCCGGCGCTGGTCGCTGCGCATCGAGGAGCCGGACGGGACCGGCGGCGGCGACCGGCGGGCGTGGATCGACCACCGGATGCGCGAGGAACTCGCCCGCGTGGAGGACCCGCTCGGCGGCCAACTGTTCTCCTTCGTGCTCTTCCGCCTCGATTCCCACCGGTACTGCTGGTTCCAGGGCTATAACCACCTGCTGCTCGACGGATATTCGTGCACGCTGATGGCGCGCCGGGTCGCGGAGGTGTATTCGGCGCTCGTCATGGGCGAGGAACACCCGGAGTCCCCGCACATCTCGTGGGCCGAGACCCTGGACGCCGACGCCAGGTATCGGAACTCCACCGAATTCACCGAAGATCAAAGGTATCTCTGCGACCGATTCTCGGATCGGCCGGAATTGGCGGAGGTCTCACGCCTTTCCGGCGTCTCAGGATTTTCCCCGAAGGACGAGCCCCGCACCGGCGCGGTTCTGCGCGAGACGGGCCGCCTCGCATCCGGCACCGCCGACGCGCTGCGCACCGCGGCGGACGGCGTCGGCCTGCGGACCTCCCGGCTCCTCCTTGCCGCCGCCGGCGCCTTCGTCAGCGGTTTGGCCGGGTCGGCGGAGGCGCTGCTCAGCCTGCCCGTGACCGGGCGCATCGGCGAGGCGGACCTGCGGGCCCGCACCACCCGGGCGAACATGCTGCCCCTGCGGTTCCCGGTCCCCGCCGGAGCGAGCCTGCTCGACATAGCGCGCACGGCCGACGAGGCCGTCGGCGAGCTGCTTCGGCACCAGCGCTACCGGGGCGAGCGGCTGCGCCGCGAGCTGGGCTGGCCCGAGGGCGACCGCTGGCACTTCGGCCCCTACGTGAACATCCTGCCGCGCGCCGGAGACCTGGCCTTCGGTGACTGCCGAGGCGAGGCACGGGACGTGTCGACCCGACTCGTCGAGGACTTCGGGGTACTGATCGACCGAACGGGCTCGGCCATCGAGATCACCGTCGAGGCGAACGCGGCGCTCTACGACCAGACGTGGGTACGGGCGGTCCACCGGTCGCTGGTCGGCTTCGTCGAGCGGGCGGTCGGAAACCCGACGGCGCCGGTGCGGCGGATCGGACTGGTGGGGGACGACGAGCGTGCCCTCGTGGTGGAGGAGTGGAACGGCACGGCGCGGGATGTGGATGCGTCGACGGTGGTGGAGCGGTTCCGTGGGTGGGCGGTGCGGGCACCGGAGGCGGTGGCGTTGTGGTTCGGTGACTGGCCGTTGTCGTATGCCGAGGTGGATGCGCGTTCCGATGCGCTGGCGCGGGGTCTGGTGGCTCGTGGGGTGGGTCGGGAGTCGCGGGTGGGGCTGTGCCTGCCGCGTGGTGCGGAGATGGTGGTGGCGCTGCTGGCGGTGTGGAAGGCCGGCGGGGCGTATGTGCCGCTGGATCCGGAGTACCCCTCGGACCGGCTGCTGTTCATGGTCGCGGACAGTGGCGCCGAGCTGGTGCTGGTCACCGGCGAGACGGCCGGCCGTCTGTCCGCGGACGTCGAGACGGTTCTCCTCGACGAGCTGGCGAGCGGTGACGGTGTGCTGCCGAACGTCACTCCCGACCAGTTGGCGTACGTGATCTATACGTCCGGTTCCACCGGGCGTCCCAAGGGTGTCGCGGTGGCGCACGCCTCCGTGGCGAACCTGGCCTCGGCGATGACCCCGGTACTGGGGGCTGAGGCGGGCGTGACGGTGTTGCAGTTCGCGTCGTTCAGTTTCGACGCGGCGGTGCTGGATGTGGCGGTGACGCTGGCGGGCGGGGGCATGCTGGCGGTCGCGTCGGCGGAGGAGCGGCAGGACGGGGCTGCGCTGGCGGCCATGGTCGAGGCCGCCGGTGTGACCACGGCGAGTGTGGTGCCGTCGCTGCTGGGGGTCCTTGAGCCGGAGGCCGTTTCGGGGATCGGGAACTGGGTGTTGGGTGCGGAGCGGCTGGAAGCCGGTCTCGCGGCCAAGTGGCGCCAGGGCGCCCGTGTGTGGAACACCTACGGGCCCACCGAGGCCACCGTCATCACCACCGCCGTCCTCCTGGAGGAGGACATCACGGGTGAGGATGCCCCACCGTCGATCGGCCGTCCGCTGGGCAATGTCCGCACCTATGTGCTGGACGGCTTTCTGCGGCCTGTTCCGGTGGGTGTGGCGGGCGAGTTGTACATCGCGGGGGAGGGCTTGGCCCGCGGTTATGTCGGCCGTTCTGATCTGACGGCGGAACGGTTCGTCGCGTGCCCGTTCGGTGACGGCACGGGGCGGATGTATCGCACCGGGGACCTGGCGCGATGGACGGCGGACGGTCTGCTGGAGTTCGTGGGGCGTGCGGATGAGCAGGTGAAGATCCGCGGGTTCCGGGTCGAGCTGGGCGAGGTGGAAGCTGTCCTGGCCGCCCATCCGCAGGTCGAGCGGGCCGTGGCCGTGGTCCGTGACGGCCGGCTGGTCGGATACACCGTCGGCGAAGTGAATGACGAGGTGAGTGGCGGGGTGAACGGCTATGTGGACGCCGAGGACGTCCGTGCCTTCGCCGCCACGCGGCTGCCGGAGTACATGGTCCCGTCGGCGATCGTCGTACTCGAAGCGTTCCCGCTCACCGTCAACGGCAAGATCGACCGCCCCGCACTGCCCGCGCCCGACCTCGCGTCCGCCCGTACGCGTGCCCCGGAGACGCCCACGGAGGAGACGCTCTGCGCCCTGTTCGCCGAGCTGCTCGGGCTGGAGGAGGTCGGGGCCGAGGAGAGCTTCTTCGAGCTGGGCGGCGACTCGATCACGGCGATGCTGCTGGTGTCGCGGGCCCGCCGCGCCGGTCTGGTCGTCCGGGCTCGCCAGGTGCACGAGCTGCGGACCCCGGCGCGGCTTGCCGGGGTGGCGACACCGGTCGACGGGGGAGCGGAGGGCCCTCGCGTGGCGGACTCCGCCGTCGGTGAGGTGCCGCTGACGCCGGTGATGCGCGAGGTGCTGGACCGGGTCGGTGCCGAGGGCGTCCGCTCGGTCGTGCAGTCGATGACGGTGGAGGCGCCGGCGCGACTGGACGAGGGGGCACTGCGGGACGCGGTGGCGGCCCTGTTCGAGCGGCATGAGGTCCTGCGGGCCCGTCTGGTGGCGGAGTCCGGGGTGCTGGTGGTGCCGGAGAGTCCCATGGTGCCGGTTGATGGGCTGATGGTGCGGGTGGATGCGGTTGGGGTGGATCCGGCCGTTCTGGTGGATGGGGAGATCGAGGCGGCGGTTGGGCGGTTGGATCCGGCGGCCGGTGTGATGGTGCAGGTGGTGTGGCTGGACGCGGGGCCGGAGGTTCCGGGGCGGTTGGTGGTGGTGGCCAATCACTTGGTCGTCGACACGGTGTCGTGGCAGGTGCTGCTGCCGGATCTTGAGCGGGCCGTGACGGCGTGCGCTGAGGGGCGTGTTGTGGAGTTGGAGCCTGTCCCGGTGTCGTTCCGGGCGTGGGCTCGGGAGTTGGTGGTGGAGGCGGGTCGGCCGGAGCGGGTGGCCGAGTTGTCGGGATGGCGTGCGCTGGTGGCGGGCGAGGGCCCGGACGTGGTGCTCACGGATGCGTCGGTGGATCCGGTGGTGGATGTGGGTGTGACGGTTCGCGAGGTGTCGGTGACCGTTGCGGCGGAGGTGACGGCGGCGCTGTTGACGGTGGTGCCGGCGGCGTTCCGTGCCGGGGTGGACGAGGTGCTGCTGTCCGGTCTGGTCGGGGCGGTGGGTCGGTGGGCGGGGCCCGGCGGTTTTCTTGTGGATGTCGAGGGTCATGGCCGTGAGCCGCTGGCGGGCTTGGAGGATCTGTCGCGGACGGTGGGGTGGTTCACGTCGTCGCGTCCGGTGCGGTTGGGCGCGGACGGCGGCGTGTCGGTGAAGCGGGTGAAGGAGCAGGTGCGGGCGGTGCCCGGTGACGGGCTCGGCTGGGGGCTGCTGCGCTGGTCGAACCCGGAGACCGCCGATGATTTGGCGGCGCTGCCCTCGGCGCAGGTCGGCTTCAACTACCTGGGCCGCGTCGGCTCCGCCGAGGGGTTCGGGGCGGGAGGTGCGCCGCAGGCTCCGGTGATGCACCCGCTGGAGTTGCTGGTTTCGGTGCGGGAGTCGGCGGACGGTCCGGTGCTGGACTTGATGCTCGCCTGGCCGGAGCGGCTGCTGGACGAGGGACGGGCGCGCGGCCTGCTGGAGGCGTGGACGGGTGTCCTGGCCGGCCTGGTCGCGGATGTCCAGGCCGGGGCGGGTGGCTACTCGCCGTCGGATTTTCCGCTGGTGTCGTTGTCTCAGGCCGGTGTCGAGGAGGTCGAGGCGGCGGTCGCGGGGCTGGAGGATGTTCTTCCGGTCGCTCCGCTTCAGGAGGGTCTGCTGTTCCACTCTCTCTTCGATGAGGAGGGGACGGATGTCTATGTCGAGCAGATGGTTCTGACGCTTGAGGGTGAGGTGGACGGGGCTCGGCTGCGGGCGGCGTGGCAGGCGTTGATTGACCGGCATGCGGCACTGCGGGCCGGGTTTGTGCAGGTGGCGGGCGCTGATGGTCCCGTGCAGGTGATCGTGGAGCGGGCGGAGCTGCCGTGGCGCGAGGTGGATGTGCGGGGCCTGGCCGAGGATGCTGCGGAGCGGGTGGGTGTCGAGGAGCGGGCCGCGCGGTTCGACCTCGCGGCACCCCCGCTGCTGCGGGTGGCACTCGTCCGGGAGAGCGCCGGACGCGCGCACATGGTGGTGACGCTGCATCACCTTCTCCTCGACGGGTGGTCGCTTCCCTTGGTCCTGCGGGAGCTGTGGGCGCTCTATGCGGCGGATGGTGGCGTGGTCGGGCTCGGTGCTCCGGTGTCGTCGCGCTCGTATTGGGCGTGGCTGGCCGGTCGGGACACCGGCGCGGCTCTGGAGGTGTGGCGGGCCGAGCTGGCGGCCGTCGAGGAGCCGACTCTCGTCGCGCCGACGGAGACGAGTGCGATGGCGTCCGTCGTCCTGGACCGGGTGACCGACCACGCGAGCGCCGAACTGGTGCGCGGTCTGGAGCGGGTCGCCCGTGGTGCGGGGGTGACGCTCAACACCGTGGTGCAGCTGGCGTGGGGGCTGGTGCTGGGTCAGCTGACGGAGCGTCGTGAGGTGGTGTTCGGGGCGACGGTCGCGGGTCGTCCGGCCGAGCTTGCGGGCATGGAGGCGATGCTCGGGCTGTTCATCAACACGCTGCCGGTGCGGGTGGGGCTGGATGCGTCGCGGTCGGTGAACGAGGCGCTGGGCGACTTGCAGTCGCGGCAGTCCGCCTTGCTCGACCATCAGTACGTCGGGCTCAGTGAGGTCCAGCGGGCCGCGGGTCCCGGCGCGACTTTCGACACCCTGCTGGCCTTCGAGAACTACCCCGGCGACCTCGACGCCCAGCCCCTCGGCGAACCGCTCACCGTCACGGCCACCGAGCTCCGCGAGTCGACCAACTTCGCCCTGGCACTGGGGGTCACCCCGGCCGACGGCCTCGCCATCCACCTCGACTACCGCACCGACGTCTTCGGGCACCGAAACGCCCTCCGGATGGCTCGCCGCCTGGTCAAGGTGCTGGAGCAGATGGCGGCCGATCCGCGGAAGCGGCTGAGCCACATCGAGATGCTGGACGAATCCGAGCGGGCCGCGGTGGTGGAGGAGTGGAACGCCACCGCCCAGGCGCCGGAGCCCGGAACAGTGCTGGAACGGTTCCGCGGGTGGGCGCTGCGCACGCCCGAGGCGGTGGCGCTGTGGTCCCGGGAACGAGCCCTGTCCTACGCCGAGGTGGACGCACGCTCCGATGCGTTGGCGCGGGGTCTGGTGGCGCGGGGTGTGGGTCGGGAGTCGCGGGTGGGACTGTGCCTGCCCCGCGGGGTCGAGATGGTGGTGGCGCTGCTAGCGGTGTGGAAGGCCGGCGGGGCGTACGTGCCGCTGGACCCGGAGTACCCCTCCGAGCGACTGGCGTTCATGGCCGCCGACAGCGGCGCCGACCTGGTGCTGGTGACGCCCGAGACCGCGGACCGACTCCCGGACGGCGTCGGCACGGTGCTGCTCGACGAGCTGGAGATCGCGACCGGCGAGTTCCCGGACGCTGGCGCGGAGCCGGGCGGGCTGGCCTACGTCATCTATACGTCGGGGTCGACGGGGCGTCCCAAGGGTGTGGCGGTGGCGCACGCGTCGGTGGCGAACCTGGCGTCGGTGATGCGTCCTGTCCTGGGTGTGGAGCCCGGGGTCGTGGCGTTGCAGTTCGCGTCGTTCAGCTTCGACGCGGCGGTGCTGGATGTGGCGGTGACGCTGGCGGGCGGGGGCACGCTGGCGATCGCGTCGGCGGAGGAGCGGCAGGACGGGACTGCGCTGGCGGCCATGGTCGAGGCCGCCGATGTGACCACGGCGAGCGTGGTGCCGTCGCTGCTGGGGGTCCTTGAGCCAGACGCCGTTTCGGGGATACGGAACTGGGTGCTGGGTGCGGAGCGGCTGGAAGCCGGTCTCGCGGCCAAGTGGCGTGAGGGCGCCCGCGTGTGGAACACCTACGGGCCTACCGAAGCCACCGTCATCACCACGGCCGTCCTCCTGGAGGAGGGCATCACCGGCGACGACGCTCCGCCGCCCATCGGCCGCCCGCTGGGCAATGTCCGCACCTATGTTCTGGACGCGGCCCTGCGCCCCGTACCCGACGGCATCACGGGTGACCTCTATGTCGCCGGGTCCGGTCTGGCGCGCGGCTACATCAACCGTCCCGACCTGACGGCCGAGCGGTTTGTGGCCGTCCCCTTCGGTGAGGGCGAGCGGATGTACCGCACCGGGGACCTGGCGCGATGGACGGCGGACGGTCTGCTGGAGTTCGTGGGGCGTGCGGATGAGCAGGTGAAGATCCGCGGTTTCCGTGTCGAGCTCGGTGAGGTCGAGGCCGTCTTGGCGGCGCACGCGCAGGTCGAGCGGGCTGTGGCCGTGGTCCGCGATGGTCGGCTGGTCGGGTACACGGTCGGCGAGGTGGACGCCGACGACGTGCGGGCCTTCGCCGCCACGCGGCTGCCGGAGTACATGGTCCCGTCGGCGATCGTCGTACTCGACGCGTTCCCGCTCACCGTCAACGGCAAGATCGACCGCCCCGCACTGCCCGCGCCCGACCTCGCGTCCGCCCGTACGCGTGCCCCGGAGACGCCCACGGAGGAGACGCTCTGCGCCCTGTTCGCTGAAGTGCTGGGGCTGGAGGAGGTCGGGGTCGGGGACGGCTTCTTCGAGTTGGGCGGCGACTCGATCATGTCGATGCAGCTCGCCGCCCGGGCCCGCGCCGCAGGGTGGATCGTGTCGCCCCGACAGATCTTCGAGGAGAGGACGCCGGAGCGGCTGGCGCTGGTGGCCGTTGCCTCGTCTGGCCTGGAGAACGCACGACGCCAGGACACCGGCGTCGGTGAGGTGCCGCTGACGCCGGTGATGCGGGAACTGCTCGACCGGGTCGGGCCGGAGCGGGTGGGCCGGATCGTTCAGCCGGGTGTGCTGACAGTGCCTCCGGGCCTGGAGCGCGCGGCGCTCGTCGCAGCCGTACAGGCCGTGTTCGAGCGGCATGAGGTGCTGCGGGCCCGTCTGGTGGTGGAGTCCGGGGTGCTGGTGGTGCCCGAGGCGGATGTGGTGGACGTGTCCGGGCTGGTGGTGCGGGTGGATGCGGTTGGGGTGGATCCGGCCGTTCTGGTGGATGGGGAGATTGAGGCGGCGGTTGGGCGGTTGGATCCGGCGGCCGGTGTGATGGTGCAGTTGGTGTGGCTGGACGCGGGGCCGGAGGTTCCGGGGCGGTTGGTGGTGGTGGCCAATCACTTGGTCGTCGACACGGTGTCGTGGCAGGTGCTGCTGCCGGATCTTGAGCGGGCCGTGACGGCGTGCGCTGAGGGACGTGTTGTGGAGTTGGAGCCCGTTCCGGTGTCGTTCCGGGCGTGGGCTCGGGAGTTGGCGGTGGAGGCGGGTCGGCCGGAGCGGGTGGCCGAGTTGTCGGGATGGCGTGCGCTGGTGGCGGGCGAGGGCCCGGACGTGGTGCTCACGTGTGTGCCGGTGGATCCGGTGGTGGATGTGGGTGCGACGGTTCGCGAGGTGTCGGTGACCGTTGCGGCGGAGGTGACGGCGGCGCTGTTGACAGTGGTGCCGGCGGCGTTCCATGCCGGGGTGGACGAGGTGCTGCTGTCCGGCCTGGTCGGGGCGGTGGGCCGGTGGGCGGGGCCCGGCGGTTTTCTTGTGGATGTCGAGGGTCATGGCCGTGAGCCGCTGGCGGGCTTGGAGGATCTGTCGCGGACGGTGGGGTGGTTCACGTCGTCGCGTCCGGCGCGGTTGGGCGCGGACGGCGGCGTGTCGGTGAAGCGGGTGAAGGAGCAGGTGCGGGCGGTGCCCGGTGACGGGCTCGGCTGGGGGTTGCTGCGCTGGTCGAACCCGGAGACCGCCGATGATTTGGCGGCGCTGCCCTCCGCGCAGGTCGGCTTCAACTACCTGGGCCGGGTGGGTTCCGCCGAGGGGTTCGGGGCGGGAGGTGCGCCGCAGGCTCCGGTGATGCACGCGCTGGAACTGACGGGCCTGGTGCGCGAGCCGGCCGGCGGTGGTACTCCGGTGCTGGAACTGGTGCTGGCGTGGCCGGAGCGGGTACTGGAGGCCCAGCGGGCGGGTGCGTTGCTGGAGGCGTGGGCGGACGCACTGTCGAGTCTGGTGGAGCAGGTCCGCGACGGCGCCGGCGGACACACCCCCTCGGATTTCCCGCTGGTGTCGTTGTCTCAGGCCGGTGTCGAGGAGGTCGAGGCGGCGGTCGCGGGGCTGGAGGATGTTCTTCCGGTCGCTCCGCTTCAGGAGGGTCTGCTGTTCCACTCTCTCTTCGATGAGGAGGGGACGGATGTCTATGTCGAGCAGATGGTTCTGACGCTTGAGGGTGAGGTGGACGGGGCTCGGCTGCGGGCGGCGTGGCAGGCGTTGATTGACCGGCATGCGGCACTGCGGGCCGGGTTTGTGCAGGTGGCGGGCGCTGATGGTCCCGTGCAGGTGATCGTGGAGCGGGCGGAGCTGCCGTGGCGCGAGGTGGATGTGCGGGGCCTGGCCGAGGATGCTGCGGAGCGGGTGGGTGTCGAGGAGCGGGCCGCGCGGTTCGACCTCGCGGCACCTCCCCTCGTGCGGGTGGCGCTGGTGCGCGTCGGCCGTCGCCGGTTCCGGATGGTGGTGACGCTGCATCACCTGCTGCTGGACGGGTGGTCGCTTCCCTTGGTCCTGCGGGAGCTGTGGGCGCTCTATGCGGCGGATGGTGGCGTGGTCGGGCTCGGTGCTCCGGTGTCGTCGCGCTCGTATTGGGCGTGGCTGGCCGGTCGGGACACCGGCGCGGCTCTGGAGGTGTGGCGGGCCGAGCTGGCGGCCGTCGAGGAGCCGACACTCGTCGCGCCGACCATCGCTGGGACGGACGCCGTATTGGCACGGTCGCTCACCGTCCAGGCGCGGGACGGGCTGGTCGAGGGCCTGGAGCGGGTCGCCCGTGGTGCGGGGGTGACGCTCAACACCGTGGTGCAGCTGGCGTGGGGGCTGGTGCTGGGTCAGCTGACGGGGCGTCGTGAGGTGGTGTTCGGGGCGACGGTCGCGGGTCGTCCGGCCGAGCTTGCGGGGATGGAGGCGATGCTCGGGCTGTTCATCAACACGCTGCCGGTGCGGGTGGGGCTGGATGCGTCGCGGTCGGTGAACGAGGCGCTGGGCGACTTGCAGTCGCGGCAGTCCGCCTTGCTCGACCATCAGTACGTCGGGCTCAGTGAGGTCCAGCGGGCCGCGGGTCCCGGCGCGACTTTCGACACCCTGCTGGCCTTCGAGAACTACCCCGGCGATCCTGCGGCACAGCCGTCCGTGCCGGGTCTCGCGATCTCCGATGTCGCGTCGCGCGAGTCGACGAGCTTCGCGCTGGCGCTGGGCGTCCGGCCCGAGGAGGGATTGCTTCTGCGGCTGGACTACCGTCCGGACGCCTTCGCCGCTGAGGCCGCTCAGGCCCTGATTGATCGCGTGGTACGGGCGCTGGAGCGGATCGCGGAGGACCCGGCGGTCCGGCTCGGTCGGCTTGAGCTGCTGGACGAATCCGAGCGGGCCGCGGTGGTGGAGGAGTGGAACGCCACCGCCCAGGCGGGGGAGCCCGGCACAGTGCTGGAGCGGTTCCGCGGCTGGGCCGTGGAGACCCCGCACGCGATCGCGGCGCGGTCCGGCGACCTGGCACTGTCGTATGTCGAGGTGGACGCACGCTCCGACGCGCTGGCTCGCGGGCTGGTGGCGCGGGGTGTGGGTCGGGAGTCGCGGGTGGGACTCTGCCTGCCGCGTGGTGCGGAGATGGTGGTGGCGCTGCTGGCGGTGTGGAAAGCCGGCGGGGCGTACGTGCCGCTGGACCCGGAGTACCCCTCCGAGCGACTGGCGTTCATGGTCGCCGACAGCGAGGCCCAGCTGGTGCTGGTTACGGAGGAGACGACCGACCGGCTGCCGGCCGAGGTGGAGACCGTTCTGCTTGCGGAGCTGGAGATCGAGTCCGGTGAGGATGCGGCCAGTGCGGAGAGTGCCGTAGACCCGGACCAGCTGGCGTATGTGATCTATACGTCGGGGTCGACGGGGCGTCCCAAGGGTGTGGCGGTGGCGCACGCGTCGGTGGCGAATCTGGCGTCGGTGATGCGTCCTGTCCTGGGTGTGGAGCCTGGGGTGGCGGCGTTGCAGTTCGCGTCGTTCAGCTTCGACGCGGCGGTGCTGGATGTGGCGGTGACGCTGGCGGGCGGGGGCATGCTGGCGATCGCGTCGGCGGAGGAGCGGCAGGACGGGGCTGCGCTGGCGGCCATGGTCGAGGCCGCCGGTGTGTCCACGGCGAGTGTGGTGCCGTCGCTGCTGGGCGTGCTGGAGCCAGAGGCCGTTTCGGGGATACGGAACTGGGTGTTGGGTGCGGAGCGGCTGGAGGCCGGTCTCGCGGCCAGGTGGCGGGTCGGGGCGCGGGTGTGGAACACGTACGGGCCCACGGAGGCCACGGTCATCACCACCGCCATTCTCCTGGAGGAGGGCATTACGGGTGAGGATGCCCCGCCGGCCATCGGCCGCCCGCTGGGCAATGTCCGCACCTATGTGCTGGACGGTTTCCTGCGGCCTGTTCCGGTGGGTGTGGCGGGTGAGTTGTACATCGCCGGGTCCGGTCTGGCGCGCGGCTACATCAACCGTCCCGACCTGACGGCCGAGCGGTTCGTGGCCGTCCCCTTCGGTGACGGCGAGCGGATGTACCGCACCGGGGACCTGGCGCGATGGACGGCGGACGGTCAGCTGGAGTTCGTGGGGCGTGCGGATGAGCAGGTGAAGATCCGCGGTTTCCGTGTCGAGCTCGGTGAGGTCGAGGCCGTCTTGGCGGCGCACGCGCAGGTCGAGCGGGCTGTGGCCGTGGTCCGCGATGGTCGGCTGGTCGGGTATGTCGTCGGCGACGTGGACGTAGACGACGTGCGGGCCTTCGCGGCCACCCGCCTGCCGGAGTACATGGTCCCGTCGGCGATCGTCGTACTCGACGCGTTCCCGCTCACCGTCAACGGGAAGATCGACCGGCCCGCCCTGCCCGCCCCTGACCTTGCCTCCGCCGATACGCGTGCCCCGTCGACGCTCGTCGAGGAGGCGTTCTGTGCGCTCTTCGCGGAAGTGCTGGGGCTGGAGGAGGTCGGGGTCGGGGACGGCTTCTTCGAGCTGGGCGGCGACTCGATCATGTCGATGCAGCTCGCGTCCCGGGCCCGCGCCGCGGGCTGGGTGGTGTCACCGCGGCAGGTGTTCGAGGAGAAGACGCCGGAGCGGCTGGCGCTGGTGGCGGCCGCGGTGTCCGGTGGAGCGGGGCAGAGGCCCGTCGAGGACACGGGAGTCGGCGAGGTGCCGCTGACCCCGGTCATGCGCGAACTGCTGGACCGGGTCGGCATCGAGGCGGTTGGGCGGATCGTCCAGCCGGGGGTCATGGCGGCGCCGGGGGGACTGGACCTTGAGGTCCTGGTCGCTGCCGTGACGGCGGTGATGGGCCGTCATGAGGTGCTGCGGGCCCGCTTGGTGGTGGAGTCCGGGGTGCTGGTGGTGCCCGAGGCGGATGCGGTGGACGTGTCCGGGCTGGTGGTGCGGGTGGATGCGGCCGGGGTGGATCCGGCCGTCCTGCTGGATGGGGAGATTGAGGCGGCGGTTGGGCGGCTGGATCCGGCGGCCGGTGTGATGGTGCAGGTGGTGTGGCTGGACGCAGGACCGGAGGCTCCTGGTCGAGTGGTCGTGGTGGCCAACCACCTGGTTGTCGACACCGTGTCGTGGCAGGTTCTGTTGCCCGACCTGGAGCAGGTGTGCGTGGCGCTGGCCGAGGGACGAGCCGTCGAGCTGGAGCCTGTCCCGGTGTCGTTCCGGGCATGGGCGCGGGAGTTGGTGGTGGAGGCGGGTCGGCCGGAGCGGGTGGCCGAGTTGTCGGGATGGCGTGCGCTGGTGGCGGGCGAGGGCCCGGACGTGGTGCTCACGTGTGTGCCGGTGGATCCGGTGGATCCGGTGGTGGATGTGGGTGTGACGGTTCGCGAGGTGTCGGTGACCGTTGCGGCGGAGGTGACGGCGGCGCTGTTGACGGTGGTGCCGGCGGCGTTCCATGCCGGGGTGGACGAGGTGCTGCTGTCCGGCCTGGTCGGGGCGGTGGGCCGGTGGGCGGGGCCCGGCGGTCTCTTGGTGGATGTCGAGGGTCATGGCCGTGAGCCGCTGGCGGGCTTGGAGGATCTGTCGCGGACGGTGGGGTGGTTCACGTCGTCGCGTCCGGTGCGGTTGGGCGCGGACGGCGGCGTGTCGGTGAAGCGGGTGAAGGAGCAGGTGCGGGCGGTGCCCGGTGACGGGCTCGGCTGGGGGTTGCTGCGCTGGTCGAACCCGGAGACCGCCGATGATTTGGCGGCGCTGCCCTCCGCGCAGGTCGGCTTCAACTACCTGGGCCGCGTCGGCTCCGCCGAGGGGTTCGGGGCGGGAGGTGCGCCGCAGGCTCCGGTGATGCACGCGCTGGAACTGACGGGCCTGGTGCGCGAGCCGGCCGGCGGCGGTGCTCCGGTGCTGGAACTGGTGCTGGCGTGGCCGGAGCGGGTACTGGAGGCCCCGCGAGCGGCTGCGTTGCTGGAGGCGTGGGCGGACGCACTGTCGAGTCTGGTGGAGCAGGTCCGCGACGGCGCCGGCGGACACACCCCCTCGGATTTCCCGCTGGTGTCGTTGTCTCAGGCGGGGGTGGAGGAGTTGGAGGCGGCGGTGTCCGGGGGTGTGGAGGACGTGTGGCCGTTGTCTCCGTTGCAGGAGGGGCTGCTTTTCCATTCGTTGTTCGATGACGGTGGTGGGGCGGATGTGTATGCGGGTCAGCGGGCGCTGGCTTTGGATGGTCCGTTGGATGTGGGTCGGCTTCGGGCTTCGTGGGATGTGGTGTTGGGGCGGCATGCGATTTTGCGTGCGGGGTTCCATCGGCCGGTGTCGGGTGAGGCGGTGCAGGTTGTCGCGCGGGAGGTGGAGCTTCCGTGGCGTGAGGTGGATCTGAGTGGGTTGTCGCAGGTGGAGGCGGAGGCTGAGGCGGCTCGGCTGTCCGGGGACGAGTTGTCGGTGGGCTTCGATCTCGGGCGGGGTCCGTTGCTGCGGCTGTTGCTGCTCCGCCTCGGTGAGCGGCACCACCGGCTGGTGATGACGACCCATCACATCGTGCTCGACGGCTGGTCACTGCCGATCCTGCTGAACGAGCTCCAGACGGTGTACCGGGCAGGCGTCGGCGCCGCATCGCTGCCGGCGGTCCGCTCCTACCGCGACTATCTGGCCTGGCTCGGCCGCCAGGACCGGGAGGCGGCGCGGGCCGCGTGGCGGGAGGAGCTGGCCGGGGCCGAGGCGCCGACGCTGGTCGCGCCCGCGGATCCCGCGCGGCTGCCGATGCGGCCCGAGGCCGTGCGCGCCGAGTGCGGACCCGAGTTGACACGGGCGCTGAACGACCTCGCCCGCCGCGGTGGCGTCACGATGGCGACGGTGGTGCAGGGGGCCTGGGCGCTGGTGCTGGCCCGTCTGTCCGGGCGGCGGGACGTGGTCTTCGGGACCACGGTCGCCGGGCGACCGACGGATCTGCAGGGTGTGGAGTCGCTGATCGGGCTGTTCATCAACACGCTCCCGGTACGGGTGCGGATGGACGGCAACGAGTCCGTACTGGAGATGCTGGACCGGCTGCAGCACCGGCAGCTCGGATTGATGGGCCATCAGCATCTCGGGCTCGCCGAGATCAAGCAGGTCGCCGGACCGGGCGCGGAGTTCGACACGCTCGTCGTCTACGAGAACTATCCGCAGTCTGCCCCTGAGGCGGACGGCCCGGACGCTCTGGTCATTCGGCCGGGCGGCCGGACACGGGACGCCAGTCACTACCCGCTGGGGGTGATCGTCGCGCCGGGTGAGCGGATGGAGTTGCAGCTGGATCACCGCTCCGACCTGTTCGACCGGGCGCGGGCCGAGGACGTACTGGCCGCGCTGGTGTGGGTGTTGGAGCAGTTCGTGGAGGACCCGCAGAGGTCTCTGGGCCGACTCGGGTTGCTCGACGAGGAGCGGTTGGACCGTCTGACCCGCGACTGGCAGGACATCCACTCCGAAGTGCCCTCCGGGACGCTGCCGGATCTGTTCGCGGAGCAGGTGCAGCGGACGCCGGACGCGCCCGCTCTCGAATCCGGCGATCCCGCCGCGACCGGCGAACGTGTGCTGACTTACGAGGAGTTGGAGGCTGAGGCGGGTCGGTTGGCGCGGTATCTGATTGCTGCGGGGGTGGGTCCGGAGCGGCGGGTGGCTGTGGTGGCGGAGCGGTCGGTGGGCACGGTGGTGGCGTTGTTGGCGGTGTCGATGGCGGGTGGGGCTTTCGTTCCGTTGGATCCGGGTCATCCGGTGGACCGGCTTGCTGTGGTGCTGGAGGACGCGGATCCGGTGGTGGTGTTGTGCACGCGGGCTTCGCGGTCGGTGCTGCCTGGGGTGGTTCGGGGTCGGGTGGTGGCTCTGGATGATCCGGGGGTGGTGGCTGCGGTGGCGGGGTGTGTGCCGGGTCGGGTGGTGGATGCGGAGCGTGTGGCGCCGTTGCGGGTGGCGAATGCGGCGTATGTGATTCACACCTCGGGGTCGACGGGTCGGCCGAAGGGGGTTGTGGTTTCGCATGCGGGGCTGGCGAATCTGGCGTGGGCGCAGATTGAGCGGTTCGGGGTGTATGCGGGGGCGCGGGTGTTGCAGTTCGCGTCGTTGAGTTTCGATGCGGCGGTGTCGGAGCTGTGCATGGCGTGGGTGTCGGGTGCGGTTTTGGTGGTGGCGGGGGTTGAGGGGTTGCCGCCGCGGGTGTCGTTGGGTGAGGCCGTGGGTGCGGTGGGGGCGACGCATGTGACGGTTCCGCCGGGTGTGTTGGCGGTGGAGGAGGCGTTGCCGTCGGGGTTGGAGACGGTGGTGGTGGCGGGTGAGGCGTGCCTGCCGGGGTTGGTGGATCGGTGGTCGGTCGGCCGGCGGATGATCAACGCTTACGGTCCGACCGAGGTGACGGTGTGCGCCGCGATGAGCCTGCCCCTCACCCCAGGAGCCGGGGCAGGGGGAAGCGTTCCGATCGGCCGTCCGCTGCGCAACGCGCGCACGTTCGTCCTGGACGAGTTCCTCCAGCCGGTACCGGTTGGTGTGGTGGGCGAGCTGTACGTGTCCGGGCCGGGACTGGCGCGCGGCTACGCGGGGCGCCCGGAGCTGACGGCCGAGCGCTTCGTGGCCGTCCCCTTCGGCGACGGCGAGCGGATGTACCGCACCGGCGACCTGATCCGCTGGACCGCCGAGGGACAACTGGAGTTCCTCGGCCGTGCGGATGAGCAGGTGAAGATCCGCGGCTTCCGCATTGAGCTGGGCGAGGTGGAGACGGCCCTCGAGGCCCACCCCCAGGTTGACCACGCCGTCGTGACGGTGCGCGACGGCAAGCTCGTCGGTCATGTCGTGGGTGGGGCGGAGGCGACCGAACTGCGTGCGTTCGTCGCTGAGCGTGTGCCGGAGTACATGGTTCCGGCGGCGGTGGTCGTACTCGACTCGTTCCCCCTGACGGTGAACGGCAAGGTGGACAAGGCCGCGCTTCCCGATCCCGAGTTCCGGGCCTCCGCCTCAATACGACGGCCGGGCACGGCGGCCGAGGAAGCGCTGTGTGCGCTGTTCGCCGAGGTGCTGGGCGTGGAGACGGACGCGATCGGCGTCGGGGACAGCTTCTTCGAGCTGGGCGGCGACTCGATCATGTCGATGCAACTCGCCTCGCGTGCGCGCCGGTCGGGTTGGGTGGTGACGCCTCGCCAGATCTTTGAGGAGAAGACCCCGGAACGGCTGGCGATGGTCGCGGCCGTTGCGGAGGACGCGACCACGGAAGCAGAGGACACGGGTGTTGGCGAGGTGCCGTGGACACCGCTCATGCGGTCGATGGGTACGGACGCGCTGCGGCCCAGGTTCGCTCAGTGGACGGTGGTGGGTGCGCCGGCCGGGCTCGGTATCGGTGTGCTGGAGGTGGGTGTGGCCGCGCTGGTGAAGGCCCACGGGATGCTGCGGGCCCGGGTGGGGAGTGACCGGGTGCTGGTGGTTCCTGAGGCGGGCGAGATCGACGCGTCCGCTTTGGTGGCTCGGGTGGGTGCCGTGGGTGTGGCCGAGGGTGAGCTGGACCGGGTCGCGGTGGATGCGGCCGTGCGGGCGGTGGGGCGGTTGGATCCGGCCGCGGGTGTGATGGTGCAGGTGGTGTGGGTGGATGCCGGTCCTGGCCGGGTGGGTCGGATCGTGCTCGCGGCTCATCATCTTGCGGTGGACGGGGTGTCGTGGCGGGTCCTGGTGCCTGACCTGCGCAGCGCGTGTGAGACGGCGGCCGCGGGCGGGGTCCCGGAGCTGGAGCCGGTCGGGACGTCGTTTGGTGCCTGGGCGCGGGGTCTGCGGCGGGCCGCGGACAGTCCGGCTCGGGTGGGTGAGCTGGATGCCTGGGTGGACCTGGTCTCGACCGCCGCCGGGACGGCCGGTGAGGGGGAGCCGCTGATCGGCCGGCGACCGCTGGATCCGGCCGTCGATACGACGTCAACCCTGCGCCTGCTCTCCTGGTCGGTCCTTGCCGCGGAGGCCGCGGTGCTCGTCGGCGATACCCCGCGGCTGTTCCACTGCGGAGTACATGAAGTGCTGCTGGCGACGCTGGCCGGTGCGGTGGCACGCCGACACGCGAGTCCCAGGACCGGAACCGGGATCGGGACCGGGACCGGGACCGGGACCGGGACCGAGGGCCGTACGGGCATCGACTCCCACGGCTTCCTGGTGGAGGTCGAGGGGCATGGGCGTGAGCCGTTGTCGCAGGCCATGGACTTGTCGCGGACGGTGGGCTGGTTCACCGCGGCCTATCCGGTCCGGTTGGACGCCTCCGGAGTGGACCTGGCCGCGGCCGCGGCCGGTGGCGGGGCGGCCGGTGTGCTGGTCAAGCGGGTGAAGGAGCAGGTGCAGGCGGTGCCCGGTGACGGGCTCGGTCATGGCCTGCTGCGCTGGCTGAACCCGCGGACCGGGCCGGTGCTGGAGGCGCTGCCGGTGCCGCAGATCGGCTTCAACTACCTGGGCCGGTTCGCGACCGCCGGAGCCCGAACCGAAACAGCTCCCGGAGCCGAAACCGAAGCCGGTGCCGGCGCCAATGCCGGTGCCAGTGCCAGTGGAGAAGCAGCCGGGGTCGGGTCGGTCGAGCCCTGGCGGACGGCCGGGGACACCGCTGTGGGAGGCGCGGTGGACCCGGGCATGCCGGCCGCGCACGTCCTCGATGCCGGGGCAGTGGTCGCGGACACCGCGCACGGCCCCGAACTGACCCTCACCCTCAGCTGGCCCGAAGCACTCCTGGAGGAGGCCGACGTCCAGGAGCTGGGCCGGTCATGGCTCGCCCTGCTGTCCGGACTCGCCGCCCACACCACCGACCCCACGGCCGGCGGACACACCCCCTCCGACTTCTCCCTCCTCGAACTCGACCAGGACGAAGTCGACGACCTCGAAGCCATAGCCGCCGAACTCGACGAAGGACGGTCCCTGTGAAGCCCTCGACGCCCGCCAAGGGATCCGCTCTCGCGGAGGTTTGGCCGCTCTCGCCCCTCCAGCAGGGGATGCTCTTCCACTCCTCGTACGACGACGAGGGCCCGGACGTCTACGGACTCCAGTGCGTCCTCGGCGTGGACGGCCCCCTGGACACCGAGCTCTTCCGCGCCTGCTGGGAGGCGCTGGTCAAGCGCCACGCCGTTCTGCGCGCCAGCTTCCAACGGCGCAAGTCCGGCGAGGCGGTACAGCTCATCTCACGGAGCGTGTCGCTGCCCTGGCGTGACGTCGACCTTTCGGACCTCGACGAGGGCGAGGCCCGGAGCCGGTTCGAGCAACTGGCCCGCGAGGAGCGGGAACACAGGATGAACCCCGCCTCCCCACCCTTGCTCCGGCTGGTGCTGGCCCGCCTCGGTGCAGGCCGCCACCGCCTTGTGGTGACAACCCATCACATCCTGCTGGACGGCTGGTCGATGCCGGTGCTCCTCGACGAGCTGGAGGCGGTGTACACGGCGGGTGGAGACATCCGGGTACTGCCGCCCGTCACCTCCTACCGCGACTACCTGTCCTGGCTCGGCCGCCAGGACCGGGAGGCTGCGCGGGCCGCGTGGCGGGGAGAGCTGGCGGGGACGGACGGGCCGACGCTCGTGGCACCCCAGGCGGCCGGCGGGGCCGAGGTCGCCGTCCTGCCGCGGGACCTCGTCCTGGATCTTTCCGAAGAGACCACCACACGGCTGAGGGAGCTGGCCCGCGGCCGAGACCTCACGCTCAACACGGTGGTGCAGGGCGCGTGGGCGCTGGTCCTGTCCCGGCTGACGGGACGGAACGACGTGGTGTTCGGCGCGACGGTGTCCGGGCGGCCCGCGGATCTGCCGGGTGCGGAATCGATGGTCGGCCTGATGATCAACACACTGCCGGTGCGGGTGCAACTGGTCGGTGGCCAACCGGTGCTGGACATGCTCACCGACCTGCAGGCGCGGCAGTCGTCGCTGATGCCGCATCAGCACCTGGGGTTGAGCGAGGTGCAGGGGCTCGCGGGGCCGGGGGCGACGTTCGACACCCTCGTGGTCTATGAGAACTACCCGACGCCGCCGGACGGGGCGCCTGCCACCGGCACGATCTCCTTCACCCGCATGGACGCGCACGAGGCCACCAACTTCCCGCTGACCCTCGGCGTCGTGCCCGACGACAGCCTCCGGATCGTTATGACGCACCGGCCGGACCTCTTCGACGAGGAGGCGGCGGCCCGTATCGCCGGATGGCTGATACGGGTGCTGGAACAGGTGGCGGCCGAGCCGAGTCTGCGGGTGAGCGACGTCGGCCTGCTCGACGGACCCGAGTGGTCCGCGGTCGTGGAGGAGTGGAGCGGCACGGCGCGGGATGTGGATGCGTCGATGGTGGTGGAGCGGTTCCGTGGGTGGGCGGTGCGGGCACCGGAGGCGGTGGCGTTGTGGTTCGGTGACCGGCCGTTGTCGTATGCCGAGGTGGATGCGCGTTCCGATGCGCTGGCGCGGGGTCTGGTGGCTCGTGGGGTGGGTCGGGAGTCGCGGGTGGGGTTGTGCCTGCCGCGTGGTGCGGAGATGGTGGTGGCGCTGCTGGCGGTGTGGAAGGCCGGCGGGGCGTATGTGCCGCTGGATCCGGAGTACCCCTCGGACCGGCTGCTGTTCATGGTCGCGGACAGTGGCGCCGAGCTGGTGCTGGTCACCGGCGAGACGGCTGGGCGCTTGTCCGTGGACGTCGAGACGGTTCTCCTTGATGAGCTGGTGAGCGGTGACGGTGTGCTGCCGGACGTCACTCCCGACCAGTTGGCGTACGTGATTTATACGTCGGGGTCGACGGGGCGTCCCAAGGGTGTGGCGGTGGCGCACGCGTCGGTGGCGAATCTGGCGTCGGTGATGCGTCCTGTCCTGGGTGCGGAGCCTGGGGTGACGGTGTTGCAGTTCGCGTCGTTCAGTTTCGACGCGGCGGTGCTGGATGTGGCGGTGACGCTGGCGGGCGGGGGCACGCTGGCGGTCGCGTCGGCGGAGGAGCGTCAGGACGGCGCTGCGCTGGCGGCGATGGTCGACTTCAACGGGGTCGACAGCGCGAGTGTGGTTCCGTCGCTGCTGGGCGTGCTGGAGCCGGCCTCGGTTCCGGGGGTGCGGAACTGGGTGTTGGGTGCGGAGCGGCTGGAAGCCGGTCTCGCGGCCAAGTGGCGCCAGGGCGCCCGTGTGTGGAACACCTACGGGCCCACCGAGGCCACCGTCATCACCACCGCCGTCCTCCTGGAGGAGGACATCACGGGTGAGGATGCCCCACCGTCGATCGGCCGTCCGCTGGGCAATGTCCGCACCTATGTGCTGGACGGCTTTCTGCGGCCTGTTCCGGTGGGTGTGGCGGGCGAGTTGTACATCGCGGGGGAGGGCTTGGCCCGCGGTTATGTCGGCCGTTCTGATCTGACGGCGGAACGGTTCGTCGCGTGCCCGTTCGGTGACGGCACGGGGCGGATGTATCGCACCGGGGACCTGGCGCGATGGACGGCGGACGGTCTGCTGGAGTTCGTCGGCCGTGCGGACGAGCAGGTGAAGATCCGCGGGTTCCGGGTCGAGCTGGGCGAGGTGGAAGCTGTCCTGGCCGCCCATCCGCAGGTCGAGCGGGCCGTGGCCGTGGTCCGTGACGGCCGGCTGGTCGGATACACCGTCGGCGAGGTGGATGACGACGTCGACGCCGAGGACGTACGTGCTTTCGCCGCCACGCGCCTGCCCGAGTACATGGTCCCCTCGGCGATCGTCGCACTCGACGCCTTCCCGCTGACCGTGAACGGCAAGATCGACCGAGCCGCGCTCCCCGCGCCCGAGCTCGCGTCCACCGGTACGCGTGCCCCGGAGACGCCCGCAGAGGAGACGCTCTGCGCCCTGTTCGCCGAAGTGCTGGGGCTGGAGAAGGTCGGGGTCGCGGACAGCTTTTTCGAGCTGGGCGGCGACTCGATCATGTCGATGCAACTCGCGTCGCGTGCGCGTCGGTCCGGTTGGGTGGTGACGCCTCGCCAAATCTTCGAGGAGAAGACCCCGGAGCGGCTGGCGACGGTGATGGTCCCGACCGAGGACGCGTCCGCGGAGGCTGCGGACACGGGTGTCGGCGAGGTGCCGTGGACGCCGGCGATGCGGTCGGTGGGCACCCACGCGCTGCGTGGTGAGTTCGCTCAGTGGACGGTGGTGGGTGCGCCGGCCGGGCTCGGTATCGGTGTGCTGGAGGTGGGTGTGGCCGCGCTGGTGAAGGCCCACGGGATGCTGCGGGCCCGGGTGGGGAGTGACCGGGTGCTGGTGGTTCCTGAGGCGGGCGAGATCGACGCGTCCGCTTTGGTGGCTCGGGTGGATGCTGTGGGTGTGGCCGAGGGTGAGCTGGACCGGGTCGCGGTGGGTGCGGCCGTGCGGGCGGTGGGGCGGTTGGATCCGGCCGCGGGTGTGATGGTGCTGGTGGTGTGGGTGGATGCCGGTCCTGGCCGGGTGGGTCGGATCGTGCTCGCGGCTCATCATCTTGCGGTGGACGGGGTGTCGTGGCGGGTCCTGGTGCCTGACCTGCGCAGCGCGTGCGAGACGGCGGCTGCGGGCGGGGTCCCGGAGCTGGAGCCGGTCGGGACGTCGTTTGGTGCCTGGGCGCGGGGTCTGCGGCGGGCCGCGGACAGTCCGGCTCGGGTGGGTGAGCTGGATGCCTGGGTGGACCTGGTCTCGACCGCCGCGGGGACGGCCGGTGAGGGGGAGCCGCTGATCGGCCGGCGACCGCTGGATCCGGCCGTCGACACGGTGGCGTCGTTGCGTCGGTCCTCGTGGTCGGTGCCGGCGGGGGAGTCCGGGGTGCTCGTGGGTGAGGTGCCGGGAGTCTTCCACTGCGGGATGCATGAGGTGCTGCTGGCGACGCTGGCCGGTGCGGTGGCTCGTTGGCGTCCGGCGACGGCCACCACGGCGACGGCGGCAGGAACGGTGTCGGCGTCGGGTTCGGTGTCGGGTGGCTTCCTGGTGGAGGTCGAGGGGCATGGGCGTGAGCCGTTGTCGCAGGCCATGGACTTGTCGCGGACGGTGGGCTGGTTCACCGCGGCCTATCCGGTCCGGTTGGACGCCTCCGGAGTGGACCTGGCCGAGGCCGCGGCCGGTGGCGGGGCGGCCGGTGTGCTGGTCAAGCGGGTGAAGGAGCAGGTGCAGGCGGTGCCCGGTGACGGGCTCGGTCATGGCCTGCTGCGCTGGCTGAACCCGCGGACCGGGCCGGTGCTGGAGGCGCTGCCGGTGCCGCAGATCGGCTTCAACTACCTGGGCCGGTTCGCGACCGCCGGAGCCCGAACCGAAACAGCTCCCGGAGCCGAAACCGAAGCCGGTGCCAGTGCCGGGTCGGTCGAGCCCTGGCGGACGGCCGGGGACACCGCCGTGGGAGGCGCGGCCGACCCGGGCATGCCGGCCGCGCACGTCCTCGATGCCGGGGCAGTGGTCGCGGACACCGCGCACGGCCCCGAACTGACCCTCACCCTCAGCTGGCCCGAAGCACTCCTGGAGGAGGCCGACGTCCAGGAGCTGGGCCGGACATGGCTCGCCCTGCTGACCGGACTCGCCGCCCACACCACGGACCCCACGGCCGGCGGACACACCCCCTCCGACTTCTCCCTCCTCGAACTCGACCAGGACGAAGTCGACGACCTCGAAGCCGAGTTCGCGGACGACCACCTCTGATCAACGGCCACTGACCGCCGGTCTCTGCCCCCGCCCCCCACCGCTCTGTCCGTATCGCCGAACCGAAGCTGTGAACCGCTGTGAGGAGACGTACGCGATGACCCGGACCCGGACCGCCATCGAAGACATATGGCCGCTGTCGCCGCTTCAGGAAGGGCTGTTGTTCCACGCGTCCCTCGGGGACGAGGCGTCCGACGTGTACGCGGGCCAACGAGCCCTGGCCCTCGACGGGCCGCTCGACGTTGATCGCCTCCGCCGCTCCTGGGAGGGTCTGATCGCCCGCCACGGCGCCCTGCGGGCCAGCTTCCGCCGACGCAAGTCGGGCGAGGCGGTGCAGGTCATCGCGCGGGAGGTGGAACTGCCGTGGCGGGAGGTTGATCTGAGCGGCTTGCCGGACACCGAGGCGGAGGCCGAGGACGCGCGCTTGTCCGAGGACGAGTTGGCGGTCGGCTTCGATGTTGCGCGGGGTCCGTTGCTGCGGTTGCTGCTGCTCCGCCTCGGCGAGCGGCGTCACCGGCTGGTGCTGACGACCCATCACATCGTTCTCGACGGCTGGTCGCTGCCGATCCTGGTGAACGAGCTCGAGATAGCGTACCGGGCGGGCGGGGACACCGGAGCGCTCCCGGCCATCCGCTCCTACCGCGACTACCTGGCCTGGCTCGGCCGCCAGGACCGGGAGGCGGCGCGGGCCGCGTGGCGAGAGGAGCTGGCCGGGACGGAGGAGCCGACCCTCGTGGCCCCCGCGGATCCTGCCCGGGTGCCGATGCGGCCCGAGACGGCCCTGGGTGAGTGCGGTCCTGAGCTGACGCAATCCCTGAACGACCTCGCCCGCCGGCGTGGCGTCACCATGGCGACGGTGGTGCAGGGGGCCTGGGCGCTGGTGCTGGCCCGTCTGTCCGGGCGGCGGGACGTGGTTTTCGGGACCACGGTCGCCGGGCGGCCGGCCGATCTGCCGGGTGCGGAGTCGCTGATCGGGCTGTTCATCAACACCCTTCCCGTACGAGCCGAGCTGACCGGCGAGCTGTCGGTGTCCGACCTGTTGTCCGGATTGCAGGCGCGACAAGTGGCCCTGATGGGCCATCAGTACCTCGGACTGGCCGAGATCAGGCAAGTCGCCGGTCCCGGCGCGGAGTTCGACACGCTCGTCGTCTACGAGAACTATCCGCACTCGGCAGCGGCGGTGCCGTACGACCCGGACGACCTTGTCATCGGGCCGGGTGGCGCCCCCCAGGACGCCAGCCACTATCCGCTGGGCCTGATCGGCATCCCGGGTGAGCGGCTGGAGCTGCACCTCGACTACCGCCCCGACCTCTTCGACCGGTCCACCGCGGAGAACGTACTGGCCGCGCTGGTACGGGTGTTGGAGCAGTTTGCGGCGGACCCGGAGCTCCGGCTGGGCACGATCGATCTCCTTGACGAGGCGGAGCGCTCCGTAGTCGTGGAGGAGTGGAGCGGCACGGCGCGGGATGTGGATGCGTCGACGGTGGTGGAGCGGTTCCGTGGGTGGGCGGTGCGGGCACCGGAGGCGGTGGCGTTGTGGTTCGGTGACCGGCCGTTGTCGTATGCCGAGGTGGATGCGCGTTCCGATGCGCTGGCGCGGGGTCTGGTGGCTCGTGGGGTGGGTCGGGAGTCGCGGGTGGGGCTGTGCCTGCCGCGTGGTGCGGAGATGGTGGTGGCGCTGCTGGCGGTGTGGAAGGCCGGCGGGGCGTATGTGCCGCTGGATCCGGAGTACCCCTCGGACCGGCTGCTGTTCATGGTCGCGGACAGTGGCGCCGAGCTGATGCTGGTCACCGGCGAGACGGCTGGGCGCTTGTCCGTGGACGTCGAGACGGTTCTCCTTGATGAGCTGGCGAGCGGTGACGGTGTGCTGCCGGACGTCACTCCCGACCAGTTGGCGTACGTGATTTATACGTCGGGGTCGACGGGGCGTCCCAAGGGTGTGGCGGTGGCGCACGCGTCGGTGGCGAATCTGGCGTCGGTGATGCGTCCTGTCCTGGGTGCGGAGCCTGGGGTGACGGTGTTGCAGTTCGCGTCGTTCAGTTTCGACGCGGCGGTGCTGGATGTGGCGGTGACGCTGGCGGGCGGTGGCACGCTGGCGGTCGCGTCGGCGGAGGAGCGTCAGGACGGCGCTGCGCTGGCGGCGATGGTCGACTTCAACGGGGTCGACAGCGCGAGTGTGGTTCCGTCGCTGCTGGGCGTGCTGGAGCCGGCCTCGGTTCCGGGGGTGCGGAACTGGGTGCTGGGTGCGGAGCGCCTGGAAGCCGGTCTCGCGGCCAAGTGGCGCCAGGGCGCTCGTGTGTGGAACACCTACGGGCCCACCGAGGCCACCGTCATCACCACCGCCGTCCTCCTGGAGGAGGACATCACGGGTGAGGATGCCCCACCGTCGATCGGCCGTCCGCTGGGCAATGTCCGCACCTATGTGCTGGACGGCTTTCTGCGGCCTGTTCCGGTGGGTGTGGCGGGCGAGTTGTACATCGCGGGGGAGGGCTTGGCCCGCGGTTATGTCGGCCGTTCTGATCTGACGGCGGAACGGTTCGTCGCGTGCCCGTTCGGTGACGGCACGGGGCGGATGTATCGCACCGGGGACCTGGCGCGATGGATGGCGGACGGTCTGCTGGAGTTCGTGGGGCGTGCGGATGAGCAGGTGAAGATCCGCGGGTTCCGGGTCGAGCTGGGCGAGGTGGAAGCTGTCCTGGCCGCCCATCCGCAGGTCGAGCGGGCCGTGGCCGTGGTCCGTGACGGCCGGCTGGTCGGATACACCGTCGGCGAAGTGAATGACGAAGTGAATGACGAGGTGAATGGCGGGGTGAACGGCTATGTGGACGCCGAGGACGTCCGCGCCTTCGCCGCCACGCGGCTGCCGGAGTACATGGTCCCGTCGGCGATCGTCGTACTCGAAGCGTTCCCGCTCACCGTCAACGGCAAGATCGACCGCCCCGCACTGCCCGCGCCCGACCTCGCGTCCGCCCGTACGCGTGCCCCGGAGACGCCCACGGAGGAGGCGCTGTGCGCCCTGTTCGCCGAGCTGCTCGGGCTGGAGGAGGTCGGGGCCGAGGAGAGCTTCTTCGAGCTGGGCGGCGACTCGCTGCTGGTGATGCGGTTGATCGCACGGATGCGATCGGAGCTGAAGGTGTCAGTGGGGGTCCGCGAGGTGTTCGCGGACCCGACGGTGGCCGGGGTGGCGCGCCTGGTCGACGGTTCGGGGGCAGCCGCCGGCGCCGTGCTGCGCCGCCGACAGCGTCCGGAGCGGGTGCCGCTGTCGTACGCGCAGCAGCGGATGTGGTTCCTCAACCGGATCGAAGGGGCCGACGGGGAGGGTGAGGGTGCCGCCGCCTACAACCAGCCGTTCGCCCTGCGGCTCACGGGCCGACCGGACGTGGCGGCGCTTGAGGCGGCGCTGGGCGATGTGGCGGACCGGCACGAGAGCCTGCGCACGGTCTTCCCCGACGAGGAGGGCGTGCCGTACCAGGAGATCCGCGAGGGCGCCGAGGGCCGTCCCCGGCTTCAGGTGATCGAGGCGGGTGAGCGTTGGCGGGAGGCGATGGCGCGGGAGACCGGGCGCGGCTTCGATGTCGGGGTCGACCTGCCGTGGCGGACCAGCCTGCTGAGGATCTCGGCGGAGGAGTGGATCCTGCTGCTGGTGTCCCACCACATCGCCTCCGACGGCTGGTCGATGGGCATCCTGGCGAGGGACCTGAGGACGGCGTACCGGTCTCGGCTCGGCGGCCGTTCCCCGGAGTGGGAGCCTCTTCCGGTCCAGTACGCGGACTACGCGCTGTGGCAGCGGGAGGTGCTGGGGGAGCTGGACGACCCCGACAGCGCCGGGGCCCGCCAGATCGAGCACTGGAAGCAGGCCCTGGCCGGGGCGCCGCAGGAGACGGCACTGCCGTTCGACCGCCCGCGCCCGGCGGTGCCCTCGTTCCGCAGCGGGTCGGTGCCGGTCGCGGTGGACGTGGCGACCCATGCCCGGTTGGTGGAGCTGGCGGCCCAGGGCGGGGCGACCATGTTCATGGTGGTGCATGCCGCGCTGGCGGTGCTGCTGGCCCGGATGGGGGCCGGGGAGGACGTCTGCGTCGGCAGCCCGGTGGCCGGCCGGTCGGACGCGCAGCTGGAGGAGCTGGCCGGGTTCTTCGTCAACACGCTGGTGCTGCGGACGGACCTGGCGGGAGACCCGTCGTTCACGGAAGTCCTGCGGCGGGTGCGGGAGTCGGACCTGTCGGCGTACGCGCACCAGGACGTGCCGTTCGAGCGGCTGGTCGACGAGTTGAACCCCGCGCGCTCCGCGGCCCGCAACCCGTTGTTCCAGGTGATGCTGGCGCTGCAGAACCTGCCCCAGGCACAGTGGGACCTCCAGGGCCTGGCCGTCGAGGCGGTCCCGCCGGCGAAGGCCCCGGCGGCCCGGTTCGACCTCTCCCTGTCGCTGAACGAGCGACGTTCCGACAGCGGCGCCCCGGCCGGGCTGGGCGGAGGCATCCTCTACTCCGCGGACCTGTTTGACGAGCGGACCGTCCGTGGTCTGGCCGAGCGGCTGGCGCGCGTGTTGGAGCAGGTGGCGGACGACCCTCAGGTTCGGCTCAGCGACGTCGGTCTGCTCGACGGGCCCGAGTGGTCCGCGGTCGTGGAGGAGTGGAACGGCACGGCGCGGGATGTGGACGCGTCGACGGTGGTGGAGCGGTTCCGTGGCTGGGCGGTGCGCACGCCCGAGGAGGCCGCGCTGTGGTCCCGGGAACAGTCCCTGTCCTACGCCGAGGTGGATGCGCGTTCCGATGCGCTGGCGCGGGGTCTGGTGGCTCGTGGGGTGGGTCGGGAGTCGCGGGTGGGACTCTGCCTGCCGCGCGGCGCGGAGACGGTGGTGGCGCTGCTGGCGGTGTGGAAGGCCGGCGGGGCGTATGTGCCGCTGGATCCGGAGTACCCCTCGGACCGGCTGCTGTTCATGGTCGCGGACAGTGGCGCCGAGCTGGTGCTGGTCACCGGCGAGACGGCTGGGCGCTTGTCCGCGGACGTCGAGACGGTTCTCCTCGATGAGCTGGCGAGCGGTGACGGTGTGCTGCCGGACGTCACCCCTGACCAGTTGGCGTACGTGATCTATACGTCCGGATCCACCGGCCGTCCCAAGGGTGTGGCGGTGGCCCACGCCTCCGTGGCGAACCTGGCCTCGGCGATGCGTCCCGTCCTGGGGGTGGACCCCGGGGTCACGGCGTTGCAGTTCGCGTCCTTCAGTTTCGACGCGGCGGTGCTGGACGTGGCGGTGACGCTGGCCGCCGGGGGGACGCTGGCCGTCACCCTGCCCGACGAGCGGCTGGACGGTGCCGCGCTCGCGCGCATGGTCGAAGCGGCCGGCGTCGAGGTGGCGAGCGTGGTGCCGTCCCTGCTGCGCGCGCTGGAGCCGGAGACCGTCTCGGGCATCGGGAACTGGGTGCTGGGGGCGGAGCGGCTGGAGGCCGGTCTCGCGGCCAGGTGGCGGGCCGGGGCCCGGCTGTGGAACACCTACGGCCCGACCGAGGGCACGGTGATCTCGACAGCGGTGCTGCTGGAGGAGGGCATCACGGGTCAGGACGCGCCGCCGGCCGTCGGCCGCCCGCTGCCCAACGTCCGCACCTACGTGCTGGACCCGTATCTGCGGCCCGTCCCCGCGGGTGTGACCGGCGAGCTGTACATCGCCGGCGCAGGGCTGGCCCGGGGCTACATCAACCGACCCGATCTGACCGCGGAGCGGTTCGTGGCCTGCCCCTTCGGGGACGGTGAACGGATGTACCGCACGGGTGACCTGGTCCGGTGGTTGCCCGACGGCGACGGCAACCTGGCCTTCGTCGGCCGAGCCGACGCGCAGGTGAAGATCCGCGGATTCCGCGTCGAACTCGGTGAGGTCGAGGCCGTCCTCGCGGCGCACCCGGACGTCACGTCGGCCATCGCGACGGTCCGCGAGGACCGGCCGGGCGCCCCGCGCCTGATCGGCTACGTCCTCGCAGCCGACGCGGAGGGCGCGACGGACGTGGAGGCCGGGAGCGTGCGCGAGTTCGCCGCGACCCGCCTCCCGGACTACATGGTCCCCTCCGCCGTCGTGGTCCTCGACGCGCTTCCCCTGACCGTCAACGGCAAGGTCGACCGTGCCGCTCTCCCCGTCCCCGACCTGGACGACGGCACTGCCGGTCTCAGGCCCCGGACCGAGACGGAGGAACTGCTCTGCGCTCTGTTCGCCGAGGTCCTGGGCCTCGACCGGGTGGCCGCCGACGGCAACTTCTTCGACCTGGGCGGCAATTCCGCGCTCGCGATGCACCTCGCGGGCCGGATCCGGTCGGAGGCCGGTGTCGACCTGGACATGAAGCAGTTCTTCAGCAAGCCCACGCCGATCGGCGCGGCACGCATCCTGGCGCTGAAGGAGCGGCCCCCGGTGGTCGCGGTCGAGCACGAGGGCGGTGAGGCACCGGCGACGGCCGGGCAGCGGCTCGTCTGGCGCCAGGCCGCGGCCAACCCCCGGACGCGAGCTCTGCAGTCGTCCGTGGCGCTGCGCCTGCGCGGAGAGCTCGACCGCGACGCCCTGCGGGCGGCCCTTGCGGACGTGGCGGCACGGCACGACATCCTGCGGACGGTCTTCGCCGAGACCCCGGACGGTGGACTGATCCAGCGGATCCTGGACGCCGACGACCCCGCCGTCCTGCCCGCCCTCCCGATCGTCCAGACGACCGAGGAGGAGCTTCCCGCCGTCCTGGCCGCTCGCGCCGACCACCGCTTCGACCTCGGACGCGAAACGCCCTGGGCGGCCACCCTGTTCGAGCTCTCCGACTCCGACCACGTCCTCCTCCTGGTCCTGCACCGGATCGGCGCCGACGACGCGTCCCGGGACGCACTCGTACGGGACGTGTCCGTGGCGTACGGCGCGCGCCGCGAAGGCCGAGCCACGGAGCGCGCACCCCTGCCGCTCCAGTTCTCGGACTACGCGGTGTGGCAGCACAGGCTGCTCGCAGAGGCAGAGGCAGAGGCAGAGGCAGAGGCAGAGGCAGAGGCAGAGGCCGCGGGCGAGGCTGAGGCCGCAGCTGAGGCTGAGACCGGGGCCGCGGTTGATGACCACGCCGATACGGAGGCCGAAGCGGAGGCTGGGACGAAGGCGACGGCGAAGGCGAAGGCGCACTCGAAGGCGAACGCAGGCGCCGGCGCGAAGAAGAGTGTGGTCGGCGAGCAGATCGCCTACTGGAAGGAGATGCTGGCCGACGTCCCGCCTGTCACCGTGCTCCCCACGGACCGGCCGCGACCCGCACGGCCCAGCCACCGGGCCCGCTCGGTGCCGCTGCACGTGCCCGCCGCGGTGCACGCCCGCCTGATGGAGGTGGCCAGACCGCTCGGCGCGACCCCGGCGGCCGTCGTCCACGCCGGCCTGGCGATGCTCCTCGCCCGGATGGGGGCGGGCACCGACCTGACGGTCGGCGCCGTGACGCAGCGCCCGGCGGCCGGGGGCGAACTCGAAGCCTCCATGGGCCCGTTCGCCGGACTGCTGCCGCTGCGCACCGACGTCTCGGGCGACCCGACCTTCCGGGAACTGCTCGGCCGCGTGTGGGAGACCGCCGGGGAGGCCGACGTCCACGGAGACGTTCCGTTCGCGCGCATCGCCGAGCTCGTGGGGATGGCGGACGGGGCTCCCGGCGACCCGCATCCGCTCGTCCAGACCGTCCTGGACGTCCGGGAGGAGACCGCGGAGAAGTGGGACGTCCCGGCGTTCCCGGGGCTGGCGGCCTCGCTGGTCGAGCTCCCGGTCCCGGCGACCGGGTTCGATCTCTCCCTCCGGTTGACCGACAGGTACCGGGACGACGGCCGGCCGGACGGCCTCGACGGCACCCTGGACTACGCCGAGGAACTGTTCGACCGGGCCACCGCGGCCCGCCTCGCGAAGCGGCTCGTCAACGTCCTCGGACAAGTGGCGGTCGCTCCCGACCTGACGCTGAGCCGCATCGACATCCTGCTCGGCGAGTCGGAGTTCCGGCGGCTGACCGAGGAGTGGAACCGTGGCGCGGCCCGCGTCCCGGACGGCACCGTGTTCCCGGCTCTCACCGAGTCGGCGGCCCGCGAACCGCGCGCCGTGGCCGTCCGGGACCGGGACGGCCTGCTCACCCGGCGCACCCTGGACCGGGCGGCGGCGTGGCTCGCCGCGCGTCTGCGTCGCTCGGGGATCGGTGCGGACGGTGTCGTCGTGGTGGCGGCCCGGCCCGGCACCGGCTGGGCGGTCGCCGTGCTCGGGGTGCTCAGGTCGGGTGCCGCATGCCTGATCGCGGACCCGGACGAGACCGCGGGCCCGCTGGCGTCGGCCGCCGCGCTGGGCTGCGATCGCCCGGCCGCGCTCGTCACGTCGGGCGGCGCCGCGACCGCCGTACCGGGGGACAGGACGGTGCCAGTGCTGCGGGTGGAGGACGCGATCCGGGGCGGCGGCGGACGGCTGCGCCGCACCGCGGCCGTCCCGGCGCCGATGCCCTCCCAGTCGGCGCTGGTGCTGCCCGCGCGGGCACCGGACGGCACCCCCGTCGGCGAGTTGGTGGATCACCGGTCTCTGCTCGGCCGGGTGATCGACCGTCAGGCGGCGTCCCCGGCGCCGGGAGCGGCCGACGGCGTGGTCCGCCTGGACGCCGGCGCGCCCGTCGCCGAGCTGCTCGTCGGCGTGCTGGCGGCACTGTGCCGGGGCGGCACCGCAGAGGTGGCGGACACCGCCCCGTCCACGCCCGAGCAGCCGAGCCGCGAGCGCGCGGACGCCGCCGTCCCGCTGCCCCGCACCGCCCGCGCCTACGTCCTCGACGCCTGGCTGCGGCCGGTCCCGGCCGGTGTGACCGGCGACCTGTATGTGGCGGGCCCGTCCCTGGCCCGCGCCTACGCCGGCGCTCCGGCCCGCACCGCGGGCAGTCTCGTCGCCGACCCCTTCGCCCCCGGTGGCGGACTGATGCTGCGCACCGGCAGGCGCGCCGCGTGGACCTCCGACGGACGGGTGCAGCCACGCGCCGCGGAGGACGCCGGCACCGACCTGTCCGCGCCGCGGCGCGCCGGACGACGGCGCGACGACCTCGCCGAGCTGCTGCCGCTGCGCGCCGGGAACTCCCGCCCGCCGCTGTTCTGCCTGCACCACAGCACCGGTCTGGCCTGGTGCTACTCCGGCATCCTGCAGCACCTGCCGGAGGACCTGCCGGTCTACGGTTTGCAGACGCCCGCCTTCGCCGACCGCGCGGCCATGCCGGGCAGCATGGACGAGATGGTGGCCGGTCACGTCGCCCGGATCCGCGCCGAGCAGCCCGAGGGGCCGTACCAGCTTCTCGGCTGGTCCTTCGGCGCGGTGCTGGCTCAGGCCGTCGCCACCGCGCTGGAGGAGCAGGGCCAACGGGTCTCCCTGCTGGCGCTGCTGGACGGTTTCCCCGGCGGGCACCGGGCGGCCGAGAGCACGCACGAGGAGGACGGCAACGGAGTGGACCGGGAAGGGCGCGTCGTGCTCAGCGGCCCCGAGGTGGGGGCACCGCTGGCCGACGCGTTCACGCGTGACATGGAGCGGACCAAGCAGCACATGATCCGGCTGGAGCGGCAGCACACACCTCGGCGCTTCAGCGGTGAGGCGCTGCTGTTCCTCGCCACCGAGGGCGGTCTGGCCCAGGGGTCGCTCCAGGCGAAGCGCACGACCTGGGAGCAGTACATCGCCGGCCGCGTCGAGGGGATCGAGGTCGCCGCCGACCACATCGGGCTGCTGTGGGCCGACAGCGCCGCGGTCATCGGCCGTGCGGTCACGGAACGGCTCGCTCTCCGCGAGCAGTCCGAGTCCGGCCATTAGTTCGCGCCCGGTCACCAGCTCACGTCCGGCCATCAGCTCAAGCCCGGTCACCAGCTCGCGTCCGGCCATCAGCTCAAGCCCGGCCGTCCCACGCCCGACGACCCCACGCTCGACCAGCCCACATCAGAAAGGTAGACCTCGCATGACGCAGTCACTCGACGAGCTCCAGGTCGACAAGCGCCGGAGCCTGCTGGACCCGGTGCCGGAGCTCCTGGAGATCAGCGCGCGGGCGCCGCTCTCCAAGGCGCCCGGAGGGATGCCGGGCTGGATCGCGACCGGCCGCGAGGTGGTGCGGCAGATCCTCGGTGACACCGAGCGGTTCTCCAACGTGCCGCCCCCGGAGCCCGGCGGCCGCAAGCTCGACCAGCACGAGGGGAGCCTGCTGCACATCGACCCGCCGGAGCACAGCCGGTTGCGGCGGCTGGTCGCGCCCATGTTCACGGTGCGGCAGATGCGGCGGCTGGAGCCGATGATGGAACGGATCGTCGCCGACCGCCTGGACGTGCTGGAGCGGGCGGGCCAACCGGCCGACCTGATGCGGCACTTCGCCCGGCCCGTGTCCGGCCTGGTCCTCGCCGAGATACTCGGCCTGCCCCGGGACGACCTGCCCGAACTGTCCCGGCTGAGCGACTACCGCGCCGCCGGGAACAGCGCTCGCCGGAAGCCGGCGGCGGCGGCGTACTTCGGGCACTTCGAGAGGCTGGTCGCGGATCAGCGCCGCAATCCGGGCGACGGACTGGTCGGAACGCTGATCCGGCAGCACGGGAACGGCGTGACGGACGAGGAGCTGGCCGGGCTCTGCGAGGGCATCGCCAACGGCTCGATCGAGAACACCGCGGAGGCGATCGCCCTGGGCACCCTGGCGCTGCTGCTCCACCCCGAGCAGCTGGCCCTGCTGCGGGAGCGGCCCGAGCTGATGGACCGGGCGGTGGAGGAGCTGCTGCGCTACGTGTCGGTGGTGGCGGTGGTCTCGCCGCGTACGGCGCTGGTGGATGTGGCGATCGCCGGTGAGGTGATCAAGGCCGGTGAGGTGGTGTCGTGTTCGGTGCTCGCCGCGAACCGCTGCCCGCACGGCGACGGCGCCGCGGACGGGCTGGACATCGCCCGGGAGGATTCCGCCAACCACCTTGCCCTGGGGCACGGCAACCACTTCTGCCTGGGCGCCGCGCTGGCGCGGGTGCAGATGCGCATCGCCTTCGCCGGGCTGCTGGAGCGGTTCCCCGGCCTGCGGCTGGGCGCGGGGGTGGAGGAGCTGCGGTTCCGGCTGCTGGCTCCGCAGTTCGGCATCGAGACGCTTCCGGTCGCCTGGTGACGCCGGTGGCGGGCGTGGACGGCGGTGTGGGGCGGGTCGCGATCCGGGTGGATCGCGACAGGTGCGCGGGGTCGGGTGTGTGCGCCCTGTTCGAGCCCAGGTTCTTCGACCAGTCGGACGAGGACGGTCTGGTGCTGCCCCGCGTGCGCGAGGCGGCACCGGAGGCGCTGCCGGCGCTGCGTGCGGCCGCGGGGCGCTGCCCCGCCGGTGCCATCGCGCTGGTGGCGCTCGATGCGCCGGAAGGCACCACCAGGGACCGGTCTGACTGAGCGGTCGTATGGGGCGCCCGTTGCAACCCCGGTGTGACCGGGTGCCCCGTAGAACTGGTGGTATGACGAACACCTTTCAGAAGCGTATGGGCGGTCCGTTCCTGGCTTTCCTGTCCGTGCTGACGGCCGGAACACTTCTCGTCGGCTGCTCGTCGGACTCGGGATCGGCTGACGCGTCCGACGACAGCACAAGCTCCTCGTCGGATTCCTCGAGCGATTCCACCAATTCGGGCGTGGCCTACTCGCAGTGCATGCGCGAGAACGGCGTTTCGGGTTACCCGGACCCGAAGGAGGACAGTCAGGGCAGGGTGCAGCTGACGGTCCCCGAGAACATCGACCAGAACTCGCCGACCTTCAAATCGGCCCAGTCGGCCTGCCAGTCGCTGCTGGTGCAGGGCGACATGGGCGCCGCTGCCAACAGCCGTGAATTCGACGCGACGAAGGTCGCCGCTTGGGCGAAGTGCATCCGTGAGAACGGCATGCCGAACTTCCAGGACCCCAAGGTCGACGGAAGCACGATCATCATCGACGCCGACGCGGCCGGCATCTCCGGGCAGAACGACCCCAACTTTGCCAAGGCCACCTCGGCGTGCTATAGCATCCGCCCCGGCGGCAGCCTGATGGTCACAGGAGGGGGGCAGTGACCGGTCGCGAAGAGGGAACCGTCGAGACGGCCCCCGAGGGCGCGAAGCCCGTCACCGGCGGGGAGCTGGAGCCCCGGTCCGCGGCCCTCGCCTCCTACGACGGCAACGGCGGTGTCGTGGAGCCGGCGTCGGCGTCGCCGGAGGGCAGCCGCCCGCGGCGCCGCGGGATGCGCATCGCGCTGATCGCCGCGTGCGCGGTGGTCGTCGCCGTGGCCGCGGTCGGCGCCGCCTTGGGTGTGTTCGGCGGCGGGAGCGGCGAGGCCACGGCGTCGGCGCCGACCGGGCCGCCAGCCACGACGAAGGTGAAACGGACGACGTTGACCAGCTCCCAGACCCTGGACGGCCAGCTCGGGTACGGCGACACCTCGGCTGTCAAGTCCCCGGCGTCCGGGTCGTCGTCCGGCTCTGCGCAGTCCGGCGGGGCGGCGCAGGACGGTGGCGGGACGTCCGCCGGGATCGTCACCTGGATGCCCTCGGACGGCGACACGATCACCCGCGGGAAGCCGGTCTACCGGGTCAACCAGCAGTCGGTGCCGCTGTTGTACGGCTCGGTGCCGCTGTACCGGACGCTGAAGCCGGGCAGCAGCGGGAGCGACGTCAAGATGCTGGAGCGGAACCTGCGGGCGCTCGGCTACCGGGGCTTCACGGTGGACGACGACTACGGCTACGACACCGCTGCCGCCGTCGAGAAGTGGCAGGACAAGCTGGGCCGCTCGGAGACCGGGGAAGTGAAGGTCGGCGACGCGGTGGTGGCCCCCGACGCGCGCCGGGTGGCCAAGGCGGAACTCGCCATCGGCGACACCCTCTCCGGGGACGTGCTCACCTGGACGGGCACCGATCGGGTCATCTCCGTCGACCTGCCCGTGCAGTACGCGGACCTGGCGAAGAAGGGCGGGGAGACGACGGTCACGCTGCCCGACAACACCACGGTGACCGCCGTGGTGACGGACATCGGCACGCCCACGTCGTCGGGTGACTCCTCGGGCTCGGGTGCCGCGTCCTCCGGGGGTTCCTCGGGATCGGGCTCCTCGAAGGCCACCGTCCCGGTGGAGCTGGAGGTCAAGGACACCAAGAAGATCGGCTCCTACCAGGCCGCCTCGGTCAGTGTCGAGTTCGCGGCCGAGACCCGCTCGAACGTGCTGGCGGTACCGATCAGCGCCCTGTTCGCGCTGCCCGGCGGCGGTTACGCGGTCGAGGTGGTGACCGGGTCGAAGACGGAGTACCGCACGGTCAAGCTCGGGACGTTCGGCAATGGCATGGTCGAGATCTCCGGCGCCGGCATCTCCGAGGGCATGGTCGTGGGGGTCCCGAAGTGACCCTCACAGCCCATCCGGTGATCGACCTGGCCGGGGTCAGCAAGTCGTACGGCGACGTGGCCGCCCTGGTCGAGACGGACCTGGTGGTCCACCGCGGCGAGATGCTCGCGGTCGTCGGCCCGTCGGGGTCGGGCAAGTCCACCATGCTCAACATCATGGGCACCCTGGACCGGCCCACGTCGGGCACGGTGACGATCGCCGGCCATGCCGTGGAGTCGCTCAACGACCGCGAGCTGTCGGCGCTGCGGGCCGGCACCATCGGTTTCGTCTTCCAGCAGTTCCACCTCGCCGCCGGAGTGCCCGCCCTCGACAGCGTGGCGGACGGCCTGCTGTACAGCGGACGGCCGCGCCGCGAGCGGCGTCGGGTCGCCGAGCAGGCGTTGCGCCGAGTGGGCCTGGGACACCGGCTCCTGCACGAGCCGCAGCAGCTGTCCGGCGGTGAGAAGCAGCGGGTGGCGATCGCCCGCGCCGTCGTCGGCGATCCGCCGCTGCTGCTGGCCGACGAGCCGACCGGCGCCCTGGACTCCCGTTCGGGGACGGTGGTGATGGAGTTGCTCCACGAACTGCACGAGTCCGGGACGACGGTGGTCGTCATCACCCACGACCGGGACATCTCGGCGTCGCTGCCGCGCGAGGTGAGGGTGCGCGACGGCCGTATCGAGCACGACTCGGGGGCGCCGGAGCCGCGCGCTCTGGCACACACGGGAGTGGAGCGATGAGCACGACGCATGCGCAGCGGTCGGCCGGACCGGAGCGGCCCTGGGCCGATCTGCCCCCGCCGCCGCGGCCCCGGGCGGCCCGGCTGAGCCTGTCCGACGTGGCCCGGGTGGGCGGCTGGGGACTGCGCTCGCGGCCCATGCGGGTCTTCCTCTCCGCCCTGGGCATCGCGATCGGCATCGCCGCGATGATCGGCGTGGTGGGCATCTCCAGCTCGTCGACGAACGACCTGGACAAGAAGCTGTCCGCGCTCGGCACCAACCTGCTCACGGTCGCCCCCGGCACCACCATGACCGGCGCGAACGCGCATCTGTCCGAGGACGCCGTCGCGATGATCGCGAGCCGGCCCGAGGTGATCTCGGCCTCCGCGACGGGCACCACGGACGCGAAGCTCTACCGCAACGACCGCATTCCGTCGGTGGAGTCCGGCGGCCTGACCGTCAGCGCGGCGCGGACCGACCTGCTGCGTTCCATCGGCGGGGAGATCGTGGACGGCCGCTGGCTCAACGGCGCCACCAGCCGCTATCCGGCCGTGGTCCTGGGCTCGGAGACGGCGCGCAGTCTCGGGATCCACCGGGCCGGGGCCGACGTGCAGGTGTGGCTCGGCAACCGCTGGTTCACCGTGGTGGGTCTGCTGGCGCACAATCAGCTGCTGCCGGTCCTTGACACGCAGGCCTTCGTGGGCTGGTCCGTGGCGGAGAAGGAGCTGTCCTTCGACGGTTATCCCACCATGGTCTACACGCGGGCCCGGGACGCGGACGTCGAGAAGGTGCACGGTGTGCTGGGCCCGACGGTGTCCCCGGAGGACCCCAACGAGGTCAACGTCTCGCGTCCCTCCGACGCGCTGGCCGCCAAGAACGCCACGGACAAGACACTGAGCGGGCTGCTGCTGGGCCTGGGCGGGGTCGCACTGCTGGTCGGTGGCGTCGGGGTGGCCAACACCATGGTCATCTCGGTGCTGGAGCGGCGCTCGGAGATCGGGCTGCGCCGCTCGCTGGGCGCCACCCGGGGCCAGATCAGGGTCCAGTTCCTCGCCGAGGCGCTGCTGCTGTCCGGGCTCGGCGGCGTGGGCGGTGTGCTGCTGGGCATCGGCGTGACCGACGGCTACGCCGCCTATCAGGGGTGGGCCGCCCTGGTGCCGCTGTGGGCGATGGCCGGCGGCCTGGCCGCCACCCTCGCCATCGGCGGACTGGCTGGCTTCTATCCCGCGGTCCGGGCGGCGCGGCTGCCCCCGACGGAGGCCCTCGCGACCAACTAGCCGATGCCGTGCAGGGCTTGACATCCGGACCGCGGCGCCCCAGCCGTTCCCCCCCGTCCGGGCGGGGGCGCCGCACCCCGGCCGGCCCGCGTGTCCAAGTGCTCGGGTCGGTGGGTTGGACGCCTCTGTCGCGTCGGCGTCCGGTACGTGACACTGGTGAGCCGACCTCACCGCCCGAATATAAACAATACCTATGTCGCTATTCAGCGGGGTGCGGCCGGTTCGCTGGACGGACGGCATGATCGCTAGGGTGTCCGGATGGGGGATCCCGACTGGTCTGTGAAGGACCTCTTCGCCGAGTTGGCCGCAGTACGCGGCGAGTTGGCGGCTGCACAGAGCCGGGAAGCCGCGAAGGATGAGCGGATCGACCAGCTACTGATCCAGATCGCTGAGCTGACCGCGCAGGTGCAGGCGCTGGTGCTGCGGTTGTCGAAGGATTCCTCGACCTCCTCGAAGCCACCGTCATCGGACGGGCCGGGCAAGCGACCCCGTGGTGGGTCCTCCCGCACCCGCTCGGGACGCAGGCCGGGCAAGCAGCCGGGCGATCCGGGTACCACCTTGCGGCAGGTCGAGGATCCGGACGAGCGGTACGTCATTCCGGCTCCGGCTGGCTGCGAGGGCTGTGGGTCCTCGCTGATCGAGGTGCCGGTGTCCGTAGTGCGTCGCCGTCAGGTCTTCGACCTGGCCGTTCCGCCCCCGCCGCGGGTTGTCGAGTACGCCGCCGACATCAAGTGCTGCCCCGGGTGCGGGAAGAAGGCGATGGGTGCCTTCCCGGCCGGGGCGGAATCGGCCGTCCAGTACGGTCCCGGCATCACCACGAAGGTCGCCGACGCGGTCCTGGGCCACCACATCCCAGTGCACCGCTCGACCCTGCTGGTGATGGAGCTGTGCGGAATGAAGGTCTCCACCGGCTTCGCCGCCTCCCTGCGCGGCAGGGCCGCCCGCCTGCTGGAGGCCGGTTTCCTGCCCGCGGTCCGCGCCCTGCTTTCCGGCGCGCCCGTGGTGCACGCCGATGAGACCTTCACCCGCACCCAGGCCAAGACCGTCTTCCTGCACGTGGCCTCCACCGCACACCTCACTCTGATGCACACGGGTGACCGCTCGGCGCACGCTATTGATGCCGGAGACGTGCTGCCGCACCTGAGCGGCGTCCTGGTCCGTGACGGTTACGCCGGCTACACCCACCTCGACCATGTGCTGCACGCCTGGTGCGGTGCCCACCTGCTGCGGGACCTGCGCGGCATCCATGAGGCCGATCCGGAAGACCAGTTGTGGGCCCGCGCGATGGCCGACACCCTCCTGGAAGCCAACCATCTCGCGTCCGCCGCCCGGGATACCGGGCGCGAAGAGCTCACCACCGACGAACTGCACACCATCCACCGGCTCTGCACCGGAGCGCTGGCCCGCTCCCGCCAGGACAACCGGAACAAGAACACCGAACTTGCCCGGCATGCCCGCACCCTGGCCAGACGTTTCGAGGAGCACCGCGAGGTCATCCTCCGCTTCACCACCGACCTCACCGTCCCTTGCACCAACAATCAAGCGGAACGCGACATCGGACCCGCCAAGGTCCAGCAACGCTCCTCCGGAGGCTGCCGGCGAACCCTCCAAGGACTGGCCGACTTCGCCATCGTCCAGTCGTACCTGTCGACCGCGGCCAAGTGGGGCATCAGCCGCTACGACGCACTCAAACGCCTCTTCACCACCGGAGCGTGGATCCCGCACGCCCTCACACCCGACACCGCAGCTGCCTGAGCCGGCCGCTCAACCCCGCTGAACAGCTACATACCTATAGCCGCGGATTGTTCCTCGAATTGGCGAGCCTTGTTCGTCCCGTAAGGGGCGGCTAAGGTTTTCCTATTCACCGAGGAATACGACCGTGGGAGCGGCAATGGCTAACCCGTTCGACGACGAAAGCGGGACCTTTCTGGTGCTCGTGAACCGGGAGAACCAGCACTCGTTGTGGCCCGCATTCGCTGAAATTCCAAATGGCTGGCGGCTCGCTTTCGGGGAGGCCACGCGCAAGGAATGCCTCGCCTATGTGGAGGAGAACTGGACGGATCTCCGTCCGCAGAGCCTCATCGACGCGATGAGGGAGACCGAGGCGGCCCGCTGATGGCCCGCCCGACCGTAGCGACGCGACCCAGGGAGTACCTGTGGCCATGATGGGCGGACCCGGCCCGGTCATGATTCGATCTGACGGGCCGGATTCCTCGAACGACAGACAGCGGGCCAAGCCCGGAACGACGAAACGGATCATCCCGTACACGCGTGGGCACCGCCGCTCCATCGGCTTCCTCGTGGTCTGCACCACGCTGAGCGCCGTGTGTGCCGTGGCCCCGCCCCTGCTGCTCAAGTACCTGATCGACGACGGCATCCTGGCCCGCGACACGGGGACCGTGGTCTGGCTGGCGGCCGCGGTCGCCGCGGTCTCCGTGCTGGCCGCGGTGGTGGGGTTCGGGGAGACCTGGTTCTCCGCCAAGGTCAGCGAGGGCCTGGTCTACGACCTGCGGGTGAAGGTCTTCGACCATGTGCAGCGCCAGTCGCTCGCCTTCTTCACCCGGGCGCAGACCGGTGCCCTGGTGAGCCGGCTGAACACGGACGTGATCGGCGCCCAGCAGGCGGTCACCCAGATGCTCTCCACCGTGGTGTCCGCCGGACTGACCGTCATCTTCGTGCTGGCCACGATGTTCTACCTGTCCTGGACCATCACCCTGATCTCCCTGGTGCTGGTCCCGCTGTTCATCCTGCCCGGCCGTCTCATCGGCCGCCGCCTGCAAGGTCTGGCCCGACGGCACATGCAGGTCAACGCCGAGATGGGCTCGCTCATGCACGAGCGGTTCAACGTCGCCGGCGCGCTGCTCGCCAAGCTCTACAGCCGTCCGGAACGGGAGACCGCCGGCTATGCGCGGCTAGCCGCCCGCGGCCGCGACATCGGCGTCCGCAACTCGGTCGCGATGAAGCTGCTCTTCCTGTCGACCATGTTCATCGGCTCGATCGCCACCGCGGTGGTCTACGGCGTCGGAGGCGTCCTCTCCATCGACGGCGTCTTCCGGATCGGCACCCTGGTGGCCCTCACCACGCTGCTGACCCGGCTGATGGCCCCGGTGGGCCAGCTGTCGAACGCCCAGGCCGACGCGATGACGGCGCTCGTCAGCTTCGACCGGCTCTTCGAGATCCTCGACCTCAAGCCGCTGGTCACCGAGAAGGCCGACGCGGTGGCGCTGCCGCCCGCCGCGACCCGTGAGACGGCTCCCGGTGTGGAGTTCCGCGGGGTGTCGTTCCGTCACCCGAAACCGGCCGACGTCTCGCTGGCCTCCCTGGAGGACTTCGCCACGCCGACGCCCGAGGTCGGGGGCGACAGCTGGGCGCTGCGTGACCTCAGCTTCACCGTGCCGGCCGACAAGCTCACCGCGCTGGTGGGCCCGTCCGGAGCCGGCAAGACGACCATCACCCACCTGGTGCCGCGGCTGTACGACCCCGAGGAGGGCACCGTCCTCATCGACGGCCGCGATGTGCGCGACCTGACGCTGGAGTCGCTCAACGACACGGTCGGGATGGTGACCCAGGACGGGCATCTGCTGCACACCACGATCCGGGAGAACCTGCTCTACGCCCGCCCGGACGCCACCGAGGAGGAACTGGTCGCCGCGTGCCGGGCCGCGCAGATCTGGCGGCTCGTCGCCTCCCTGCCCGACGGGCTCGACACCATGGTCGGCGACCGCGGCTACCGGCTCTCCGGAGGGGAGAAGCAGCGCATCGCCATGGCCCGGCTGCTGCTCAAGGCCCCGCCCGTGGTCGTGCTCGACGAGGCGACGGCGCATCTGGACTCGGAGTCCGAGGCCGCCCTGCAGCAGGCCCTGAAGACCGCGCTCGCGGGCCGGACCTCGCTGGTCATCGCGCATCGCCTGTCCACGATCCGGGACGCCGACCAGATCCTCGTCCTGGACCAGGGGCGGATCGTGGAGCGCGGCACCCATGACGAACTGCTCGCGCTCGGCGGGCTCTACGCCGAGCTCTACCGCACGCAGTTCGCCCGGCCGGCCCTGTCGGACGAGGACGAGGCCGACGTCGAGGGTCTGCCGGAGCAGCGGATCCCGGAGCCGGTCGGCCCGGGTGGCGGGCCGGTCGTGTTCGGTCCCGGCGGGCCCGAGAGTCCCGGTGGCCCGAGGGTGGTCGGCGGACCGGGGTTCGTCGGCGGTCCGGGGTTCGTCGGCGGTCCGGGAATGGCCGGCGGTCCGGGCAGGGGCGGACCGGGTCCCCAGCCGGTCGTCTTCGGTCCCGGCGGCCCCGAGGGGCCGGGCGGTCCGGGAGGCCCCCGAACCCGCTGACTTCCCCGTTTCGAGCGGTGCCCGCGACGCCTTCCCCCATGGCGGCCGCGGGCACCGCTTCGTCGGTTCCGTCAACACCCCTACGTCGGGCTGCCGTTCGGCCCACGGCAGGGGTTTCGAACAATCTGGGGGACTGTTACCGTTCGGTCTTGTCCAAGGCGGGAGGTGTTTGTGGCGCTAGGGATAGAAATAAGGAAGCTGTCGGTGTGGCCCTGCATTGCGCGGCAGCGATCCCGCGGAGGGATGGTTCGGAAGGAAATTCCTCTTCGGGAACGGAACGGCCGCTCGTCCTGAGGGCGGGGGGCAGGTGAGGAGCAGGGGTGGAAACCGGGGGAGTCATAGATCAGCAGTCCATAGTCGAAGTGGAAATCGACGCGTTACGCCTGACCGGGTCACCACGGCTGGCCGGCGAAAGACAAGAGCACATCGAGATACTCGCGGCGGCGCCGAACCCGCTGCCGCCGATCATCGTCCACAGTCCCACGATGCGGGTCATCGACGGCTTTCACCGGCTGCGCGCGGCCCGGCTGCGCGGGGACACCACCATCGTCGCCCGCTTCTTCGACGGCGACGAGTCGGCCGCGTTCGTCCTCGCGGTCCAGCTGAACGTCACTCACGGACTGCCGCTGGCCCTGCACGACCGGCGGAGCGCCGCGGAGCGGATCATCGACTCCCACCCCCACTGGTCCGACCGCAGAGTGGCTTCCATCACCGGCATCGCCCCCGGAACCGTCGGCGAGATCCGCCGTCGGCTGGGCTCCGGTGTCACCGCGCCGGACGAGCGCCGGCTCGGCCAGGACGGCCGGATGCGCCCGCTCGACGGCACCGCCGGCCGGCTCCGCGCCGGTGAACTGCTCACCGAGACGCCCGGTCTGTCGCTGCGTCAGGTCGCGCGGGCGGCGGGCATCTCCCCGGAGACCGCGCGGAACGTGCGCAACCGCCTGCGGAACGGGGAGGATCTGCTGCCCCGCTCACGCCGTCGCGACCGGGAGGCCGAACCGGGGCACGAGCCGGTGACCGAGGCCCGGCCCGGTGCCGGCACCGCGGCCAGGTCTGCACCCGTCTCGGCGGCGCGCAGCGAACCCGCCGCCCTGCGCCGGGCCCATGCCGTCGCGCGGGCCCGTGCGGACGCGGCGCCCGATCGTGTGGTCCTGGTGAAGCGGCTGACCGCCGATCCGGCGCTGCGGTTCTCCGAGACCGGCCGCAGTCTGCTGCGGCTCTTCGCGATCCACGCGGTCCGCGAGGAGGAGTGGGAGGCGATCATCGGCAACGTGCCGCCGCACTGCAGGGGCATCGTCGCCGACCTTGCCGTCCAACTCGCCCACATGTGGTCGGAGTTCGCCGAGAGAGTGGGCGAGGACGTCGCGCAGATCGGCTGAGCCCGCTTCCCGCATCGAGGTGACCGTCGCGGAGGCTGCCGCTTCCGCGACGGTTTCCCGGGGGCGCGCGCCGCCGGCAGGGTGGCGTGAACTTTTCGCCATTTCGCGGCCGTAGCTGTGTATTGCTTTTGAGTTTTCCGTGCATTCACGGCGCTTCGATGTCTGAAACTCACCCCCATTCTTCCTGTCGTGTGGCTGAAACTCTGCCCGTGTCGGCGTGAATGAGCCGCTATCCTGGCAATGTCATTGCAGGTCAGAGTCGCCGTTGTTCCGATCTCGATGGCACGAGGAATTATGAGCCGATAGCGCCAAGTTGGCCAACACTGAGTTGCGTCGACGATCGGCGAAGGTACGGGGGGTACCTGTGAAGCTCAGGGAAAGGGACGGAGAACTCGGTCTGTTACGGGAGCTCTACGGGGGGTGCGTGGCCGGAAAAGGTGCCTTGGTCATCGCCACCGGCCCCGTGGGGTGTGGCAAGACCGCCTTGATGCGGACCTTCGCCGAGCAGGTCATGGAGCAGGGGGGCACCTTCCTGTCGGCGACCGGATCCGCGAGCGAGAGCCTCGACAGGCTCGGACTGATCGACCAGTTGGCGACCGCGATGCGAGCGGCCGGCCCGGCCGGAGGAGCCTCGGCCGTCACGGAGGTCGCCAGGGCCGCGGAGACGAGCGGACAGGTGCCGCGCGCGCTGCTGCAGCGCCTCTACCGGGCCGTCGCCGAGCTCGCCGGGCGGCGGCCGCTCGTCCTGCACGCCGACGACGTGCACTTCGCCGACGAGGCATCGCTCCAGTGCCTCCGGTATCTCGTACGGCGCATCGCCGCACTGCCCGTCCTGGTCGTCCTGGTCGAGAGTTCCAGCCACGAACGGGCACGCGCGACGCTCCACGCGGAAACGCTGCACCTGCCCTACTGCCACCACCTCCGGCTCGGTCCACTGACGGACGACGGGGTCGCCGGACACCTGGCGGGCCATCCGGCGACCCGTCCGGTGACGCCGGAGGACGTCGCGCTGTGGACGCGGACCAGCGGGGGGAACCCCCTGCTCCTGGACGCCCTGATCGACGACTTCGCCGAGCCGCGGACGGTGGAAGCTGCGGTGCGGGCCACCCCGGTGCCCCGCGAGTCCTTCCGCAACGCCTTTCTGCGCTGCCTCCACCGCTGCGAGCCGACCCTGCTCGCCGTCGCGCGCGCTGCCGCCGTCCTCGGCGAGTCGGCCACGCCCGCCCTCATCGCCGACCTCCTCGGGGAGGAGGCGGCCTCTGTTCACCGCAGCGTCACCGGCCTGCGCGAAGCCGGCCTCCTCTCGGGCCCCTGGTTCGGCCACGAGGCCGCCCGGCTGACCGTGCTGGCGGACATACCCGGCAAGGACCTCCCGGCCCTGCGGGCCCGCGCCGCCGAACTGCTGCGCGAAAGCGGCGCTCCCGCCGTGGCGGTGGCCGAGCAGCTGATGGCCACCCACCACCCCGCCAAGGCCGCGTGGCAGCCCGACATCCTCCGGGAGGCCGCGCGCGAGGCCCTGGACGCGGGGGACGTCGGCGCCGCCGTCGACTACCTGCGGCACGCCTGCGACATCTGCACGGACGCCGACCAGGAGGCGGAGGCGATCGCCGCCCTCGCGCAGGCCCAGTGGCTCGTCGACCCCGCCAAGGCGTCCCGCTACCTCCCGCAGCTCAGCCGCATGGTCCGCGGCGGTCTGCTCACCGGGTCCGACGCCCTGGTCGCGGTGAAACAAAGAGTGTGGCGGGGCGAGTTCGCGCAGGCCGACGACCTGCTGCGGATCATCGAGGCGCGGCAGGGGACCGGCGCGGACGACGCCTGGGACGGAACGGGCTCCCCCCGGGCCGTCGTTCGCTCGGAACACACCCTCGTGCGCGTGTGGCTTTCCTTCTGCTGCCCCGGTCTGCGGCGCGGCACCACGATGTCGCTGCGCACCTTCGTGACGCTCTCGGCCGACCTCATCGAGCTCGGGAAGGACCGGGCCACCGACCGGCTGCTGCGCGGCACCGGCAGCGTCGGACCGTTCGCGGACACCTTGGTGGCGCTGATCTCCCTCATCCGGGCCCAGCGGCTGGACGAGGCGGTGCTCTGGTCGCAGCGGCTGCTGGACGAACCCCGCAACCGGCGTGTCCCCATGCGGCGCGCGCTGCTGGAGACGGCCAGAGCGGCCGCGGCCCTGAGCCGGGGCGACGCCGTGTCCGCGGGCGACGCCGCGGGGACCGCGCTGAGCCTGGTCGGCCCGGAGGGCTGGGGCATCGCGATCGGCCTGCCGCTGGCCCTGGCGATCCGCGCGGCGACCGAGAGCGGCGATGCCGACACGGCGAGGACCTATCTCGACCTGCCGGTTCCCATGGTCATGTTCGGCACGCCCTTCGCGCTGCCCTACCTCCACGCGCTGGGCCGCTTCCGCCTCGCCCTGGGCCGGCCGCGCGCGGCCCTGCGCGACTTCGAGTCCTGCGGCGAGCTGATGGCGAAGTGGCAGCTCGACTCACCGGCGCTCGTGGACTGGCGCAATGACGCGGTCGCCGCCCTCATCGCCCTGGGTGATCACCAGCGGGCCCGGGAGCGGATCGAGGAACACCTCGCCCGGCTCGGTGAACGGCCCAGCCGTGCCCGCGGCATCGCGCTGTGCCATCTCGCGGCGGTGAGCGCGTCCCGGCACCGGCCGCGGCTGCTCCGGGAGGCGGTACGCGTCCTGGAAGCCTGTGGCGACGGTGCGGAGCTGAGGCGCGCGCGGGCCGACGAGGAAGCCGCGCGTCGGGCGGAGGAGCAGAACGGCGCGCTGGGTCCCGCGCACTCGCGGGCGGCACTGTGGGACGCTCCGCCCTCTCTCGCACACAGCAAGATCCTGACGGGCGACGGAGACGGCGAGGGCGACGGCGAGACGCAAGCGGTGCCCGCGGCGCTGGCCGAACTCACCGAAGCGGAACGCCGGGTCGGTGCCCTCGCCGCGTCCGGCCGCACCAACCGCGAGATCGCCGACATGCTCTCCATCACGGTCAGCACGGTGGAACAGCATCTCACCAAAATCTATCGGAAATTGAAGGTGCGCGGCCGGGCGGATCTTCCGACGTCGATCGTACGTTTTTCGGAGGTCGCCTGTCCTCCTCATGGACAGTGAAAGAAAACGCAGTGCCCTCCGGTTGAGGAACTTCCGTCCGACTCCGTCCAAGTGGCGGTTCCGGGCCGTTGGACAGTGTTGTGATGACGATTGCGATCGTGTGATCCTGAGCGCCGAATCAAGCGCCGAATCCACCTTCCAAAAACCGATTCCGCCGGGAGGAATTCCATGGCCGGACGGAGCCTCGACGACTATGCGCGGCTGGCGCGAAAAAGCCTGGATCGCGCTCTGGCGGAATTCGCGGAAGCCGGTGAACGGGCCTTTGCGGACAACAGGGCGGCCTTCGACGGGACCGGTCTGAGGCCGGGCCGCTCCGCCCTGTCCGGGCCGCCCGACACCACTGCGAAGATCCTGGACCGTCCCTGGGCCGCGCCGATCGCCGTCGGCCGGCCCGCCGGGCTCGCCCGGCCCGCGGACCAGCGCGCCGTGCTGCGGGCGGCCGACGCGGCGGGACTGCCCGTCGTCATCGACATGCTCACCCCGCACGACCTCGCGAACCCGACGCCGGCCGGTGACGCCCCGCGATGGCTGCGCACGTACGCCGGCCGCGAGCGCGGTGACGTCGAGCGGCAGGTGGCCGACGCGGAGCGTGCCGGGTTCGCCGCTCTCCTCCTCGCGCCGGAACCCCGGACGGGCGCCGAACCCGGGCGCCGCACCGCCCCTCTCGCCGACTGCGCCGACGTGGAGCGGCTGCGGGCCATGTCCACGCTGCCTCTGCTCGTCGCGGGCGTCCGCACGGCCGGCGACGCCTCCCGCGCGTTCGACAGCGGGGCCGACGGCCTCGTCACCGACTCGCTGGACGCGCTGCCCGAGCTGGCCGCGGTCGCGGGCGGCCACCGGCCCGTGCTGCTCGGCGGCGGCATCCACCGGGGCGCCGACGTGCTGGTCTCCCTGGCCTCGGGAGCCGACGCGGTCCTCGTGGGACGGCTGGTGCTGGAGGGACTGCTCGTCGACGGGGAGGCGGGCGTCAGGGAAGTACTCGGCGCTCTGGTGCGCGAACTGGAGGAGGCGATGACCTTCACCGGAACCGCCTCGATCGCCGAGGCACACCCCGGCAGCCTCCGCACGCAGCACCGCGCGACGGCCCCCGTACGCCCACCGGCCCCCGAACGCCCGGCCCCCGTACGCCCGACGGGCACCTCGCCCGGTGCCGGGCAGCCCCTGCGCAAGGACGACCTTCACCCCAGCCTGTCCGATCCCGTCCTGGACACGATGACCTTCCTCAACGAGGTCACCCACCGCTACCCGGACGCGGTCTCCTTCGCGCCCGGCCGGCCCTACGACGGGTTCTTCGACACCCAGCACATCTTCACGTACCTCCGCCGCTACCTGGACCACCTGGCCGAGCGGGGACACACGGAGCAGGACATCCGCACCGCCATGTACCAGTACGGCCCCACCGCCGGCCAGATCCGGGAGATCGTCGCCGACTCGCTGCGCAAGGATGAGGGCATCGACGTCCCGGCCGAGTCGATCGTGATCACGGTCGGCGCGCAGGAGGCCATGCTGCTGGTGGTACGGGCCCTCACCGCCGGCCCCGACGACGTGCTCCTCGCGGCGAGCCCCTGCTATGTCGGGATCACGGGCGTGGCACGACTGCTGGGCGTACCGGTCACGGCCGTGGACGAGCGGGAGGACGGGTTCTCCTGCAGTGATCTGGAGGCCGCGATCGCGCGCGAGCGCGCCCGCGGACGGCGTCCCCGCGCCCTCTACGTGATCCCCGATCACTCCAACCCGTCGGGCACCACGTTGGACGCGCCAACCCGCGCCGCGCTGCTGGAGACGGCGGAGCGGCACGGCATCCTCCTCATCGAGGACAGTCCCTACCGCAGGGTCAGCCCCGGTACGCCGCTGCCGACGCTCAAGTCCCTGGACCGTTCGCGCAGCGTCGTCCACCTGGGCTCGTTCGCCAAGACCGTCTTCCCGGGCGCCCGCGTCGGCTTCGCGGTCGCCGACCAGCAGGTGGTCGACGACGCGGGCCGCACCGGTCTCCTGGCCGGCGAACTCGCCAAGATCAAGAGCATGGTGACGGTCAACACCTCGTCCCTGAGCCAGGCCGCGGTGGCCGGCGCCCTGCTCGCCGGCGACGGCCGGATCTCCGTCCTGAACGCCGAACCGGCGGCCTACTACGGCCATGCCATGCAGACCACGCTGCGCAGTCTGGAGGCTAGTCTGCCGGCAGCCCGGCGTACTGCCCTGGGCGTGCGCTGGAACGAACCGACCGGAGGCTTCTTCCTCACGGTCCACGTCCCCTTCCGGGCGGACAATGCCGCTCTGACCCGGTCGGCCGAGGAATTCGGCGTCATCTGGACGCCGATGAACTACTTCTATCCGCAGGGCGGCGGGCATCGGGCCCTCCGTCTTTCCACCAGTTATCTGACGACGGCCGACATCGAAGAGGGCACCGCGCGGCTCGCGCGGTTCATCGAGGCGCAGACCTCGGCGTCGTGAATCACCGCCCCGGTGTCCGGGGCCGTCGTATGCCGAAATCTCTCGGAAAGGCGAAGCACGTGATCGGGAACAGCAATGCACGGCGACCGCGGACCAAGCCGCGTATGTGGGGGTGGACTTTTCGATGACCATCAATCTGGAGCGTCCGGAAGGACTGGCGGCAACCGCTCTGGCGGACGCCGTCCCGCGGCCCATGGTCCTGACCGGTGACGGCGCCCTGAAGACGCCGTACCGGCCGCGGATCGTCGGGGTGGGGACCGCGGCGTCGGCCACCACCTACTCCCAGCAGGAGGTGCTCGACGCCTTCGGCATCGCCGATCCGAAGATCCGGTCCGTGTTCGCCAACAGCGCCATCGACCGGCGCCACCTGACCCTGCCGGAACCGGACGCCGACGGTGTACGCGCCCCCGAGGCGCAGGGCGACCTCCTCGACAAGCACAAGGCCATGGCGACGAAGATGGGCGCCGACGCACTGCGCGCCTGCCTCAAGAGGGCCGGCGCCGAACTCTCCGACCTGCGGCACCTGTGCTGCGTGTCGTCCACCGGCTTCCTCACGCCCGGCCTGAGCGCCCTGATGATTCGTGAGCTGGGCATCGACCGGCACTGCAGCCGCAGCGACATCGTCGGCATGGGCTGCAACGCGGGGCTTAACGCGCTGAACGTCGTGGCCGGCTGGTCCGCCGCCCACCCGGGCGAACTCGCCGTCGTCCTGTGCACCGAGGCGTGTTCCGCGGCGTACGCCATGGACTCCTCGATGCGGACCGCGGTCGTCAACAGCCTCTTCGGTGACGGCGCCGGGGCGATCGCCCTGATGTCCGGACCCGGCGACGAGGCGTCCGGCACGGCCGAGGGGCCGACCCTCCTGAAGTTCGCCAGCTGCATCATTCCCGACGCGATCGGCGCGATGCGCTACGACTGGGACCGCGACCTGGACCGGTTCAGCTTCTACCTCGACCCCCAGATCCCCTACGTCGTCGGCGCCCACGCCGAGATCGTGGTCGACCGCCTGCTCGGGGACACGGGCCTGCGCCGCAGCGACATCCGCCACTGGCTCGTGCACTCCGGCGGCAAGAAGGTGATCGACGCGGTGGTCGTCAACCTCGGACTGACCCGCCACGACCTGCGGCACACCGTCGGCGTCCTGCGGGACTACGGCAACGTGTCCAGCGGATCGTTCCTTTTCTCGTACGAAAGGCTCCTCGACGAGCAGGTGACCGCTCCCGGCGACTACGGGGTGCTCATGACCATGGGGCCGGGGTCCACGCTCGAGACGGCGCTGGTCCAGTGGTGAAGACAGGAGAGAGCGCAGTGAGCGACGCGAGTGGTGTGTGGGCACTGACCATCGACGGATCCCGGCCGCTGTCGACCGGCACCGTCAAGGACGTCACCATCCTGTGTGACGAGGTGGAGGACCGGGGCGGGGCCGTGACCCTGCGCGTCACCGGCGCACCCGCACCGGGCTGGACCGACGAGCTGGACGTCTCCCTCGTCACCAAGTGGGAACGGGTGCTGCGCCGGCTCGAACGGCTGCCCGCCGTGACGGCCGCGGTCGCGAGCGGAGACTGCGGTGGAGCGGCCCTCGACGCCTTCCTCACCGCCGACATCCGGATCGCGACACGCGGCAGCCGGCTGCTCCTGCCCTTCGACGGGGAGGCCACCTGGCCCGGCATGGCCGTGTTCCGGCTCGCCCGCCTGGCCGGTGCCGCGCGCGCCCGCCGTGCCGTCCTGTTCGGGCACCCGATCCAGGCGCCCGAAGCGCTGATGCTGGGCATAGCCGACGAGCTGACCGAGGCGCCCGAGGCCGCGGCGGCCGCCGCCGTGCAGCGCTGCGAGGGCCTGTCGGGCAAAGAGCTCGCCCTGCGGCGCCAACTCCTCCTCGACGCGACGACCACCAGTTTCGAGGACGCCCTCGGCCCGCACCTGGCGGCCTGCGACCGCGCTCTGCGGCGCACCGTCGAGGAGGCCGCCTGATGCCGCGGCCCGGCCATGGACTCCCCGGTGCGGACGCCTCCGGTCCGCACCGGGGCACGGAGCGAGGCACGGGCGGCCGCACGACGGCCGTCCGGCTGGAGCAGCAGAGCGCGCGCGAGGAGTGGTCGGCGCTGACGGAGGCCGCCGAGCACGTGGACAAGACGCTGGCGTCGCTGCCGGAACCGACGCGGCGCACCCCCGAACAGCGGGACCTGGCCGAGGCGGTGAAGAACCGGGCCCGCGCCGCGCGGACGCGGTTCCTGGACGCGCACGGCGACGCCGTGTACGACCGGGTCACCGAAGGGCGTACCCGCGCTCTGCGGATCGACGAACTGGTCGAGGCCGCGGCCGCCGCGTTCCCCGGCCTGGTGCCCGACGCCGGCCGGCTCGCGCAGGAGCGGAGCCGCCCGCAGGCCGACAAGGAAGGCCACGAGATCGACCAGGGCATCTTCCTGCGGGCCGTCCTGCGGTCGCCGTCGGCGGGTCCGCACCTCCTGGACGCGATGCTGAAGCCGACGGCCCGGGCGCGGCTGCTGCTGCCGGAGTTCCAGCGGACCGGCGTCGTGGAGATGGACGCCGTACGGCTGGAACGCCGCGACGGCGTCGCACGGCTGACGATGTGCCGGCACGACCGGCTCAACGCCGAGGACAACCAGCAGGTCGACGACATGGAGACGGCCGTCGACCTCGCCCTCCTCGATCCGGCCGTCCGGGTCGGACTGCTCCGCGGCGGGGGGATGAGCCATCCCCGCTACCGCGGCAAGCGGGTGTTCAGCGCGGGCATCAACCTCAAGAACCTGAGCTCCGGTGACATCTCCCTGGTCGACTTCCTGCTGCGCCGCGAACTCGGCTACATCCACAAGCTCGTGCGGGGCCTGCTCGTCGAGGACCCGGACCGGTGGCACTCGCCGTACACGGAGAAGCCGTGGGTGGCCGCCGTCGACGGCTTCGCGATCGGCGGCGGAGCCCAGCTGCTGCTGGTGTTCGACCACGTCCTCGCCGCGTCCGACGCCTACCTCAGCCTCCCGGCCGCCAGGGAGGGGATCATCCCCGGCGTGGCCAACTTCCGCTTCAGCCGGTACGTCGGGCCCCGGCTGTCCCGCCAGGTGATCCTGGAGGGGCGCCGGATCTGGGCGTCGGAGCCGCAGGCGCGGCTGCTGGTGGACGAGGTCGTGGAGCCGCAGGAACTGGACGCCGCCGTCGAACGGAGCCTGGAGCGCCTCGACGGCGAGGCGGTGCTCGCCAACCGGCGGATGCTCAACCTCGCCGAGGAGCCCGCCGACGCGTTCCGCGCGTACATGGCGGAGTTCGCCCTCCAGCAGGCGCTGCGGCTGTACGGGGAGGACGTCATCCACAAGGTCGGCAGGTTCGCGGCGAGGTCGTCGTGAGCGAGGAGCGGGTGAGCGGCGCGGGCGGCGCGAGCGGCACGGACGACCGCGCCCGGGTGCGCTACGAGAAGAAGGACCACATCGCCCGCGTCACCCTCGACCGCCCCGAGGTGCTGAACGCGATGGACCTGCGCACGCACGAGGAGCTCGCCGCCGTCTGGGACGACGTGGAGGCCGACGACGACATTCGCGTCGCGGTGCTGACCGGCGCGGGCGACCGGGCCTTCTCGGTCGGACAGGATCTGAAGGAACGCGCGCGCCTCGACGGCGCGGGGGTTCCTCGGACGACGTTCGGCAGCCGGGGCCTGCCGGGCTGGCCCCGGCTCACCGAGCGGTTCACCCTGTCCAAACCGGTGGTGGCGCGGGTCAACGGCCACGCCCTCGGCGGCGGCTTCGAGCTGGCGCTCGCCTGCGACCTCGTCATCGCCTCGCACGACGCGGTGTTCGCCCTGCCGGAGGCCCGGCTCGGGCTGATCCCGGGTGCGGGCGGTGCCTTCCGGCTCGCCCGTCAGCTGCCCCTGAAAACGGCCATGGGGCATCTGCTCACCGGGCGCCCGATCGACGCGGCGACGGCGCTGCACTTCGGGCTGGTCAACGAGGTCGCCGGTGAAGGGGACCTGGACCGCCGGGTCGACGCCTGGACGGACGACCTGATCCGCAGCGCGCCGCTGTCGGTGCGGGCCATCAAGGAGGCCGTGATGCGCTCGCTCGACCAGCCGCTGGAGGAGGCGTTCGCCACGAGGTACGTGTGGGAGGAGCGGCGCATGCACAGCCGGGACGCCGTGGAGGGCCCCCGGGCCTTCGCGGAGAAACGTGATCCCGTGTGGACCGGCCGGTGAGGTGAGGCGGCGCAGATGATCCGGGAGAGGCGACCGGGGCCCGCCGACGAGGAGAACCCGTCGGCGGGCCCGGCCCCCTGCCGCCGGTTTCCGACCGCGCGCACCGGCCGGTCGGACGGGAACGGCGCGACGGCTCGCCCCGTCCGCCAGGACTGCCGCGCACAGGGGCGGCGGAAGGACAAGCCGATGCCGATAGCGCGCATCAACGGAATAGACCTCAGCTACGACACCTACGACGCCCACGGCACCAAGGACGCCTACGACGGCTACGACATGCGTGGCTCCGGCGGACCGGGGGAGCCCGTCGTGATGATCGCCGGCACTGGTGGCCCGGGACGGGTCTGGCGGACGCACCAGGTGCCCGCCCTCAGGGCGGCGGGCCATCGGGTGATCACGCTCGACAACCGGGGCATCCCGCCGACCGGGCCGTCCCCCGGCGGAATCACGCTCGCCGACATGGCCGCGGACGTCGCCGGCCTGATCGAACACCTGGGCGCGGGGCCCTGCCGGGTGGTGGGCCACTCACTGGGTGGTCTCATCGCGCAGGAACTCCTCCTCGCCCGGCCCGAACTCGTCAGCCGGGCCGTGCTGATGGCCAGCTGCGGGCGGGCGGACGCGCTGATCACCGCCATGTCGGCCGCCGACATCGAGCTGGCCGACAGCGGCGTCAAGCTCCCGCCCGCCGTGTCCGCGTACCGGCACGCCCTGCAGAACCTCTCACCACGGACGCTCAACGACGAGGACAGACTGCGGGACTGGCTCGGCATCTTCGAGCTCTCGGCGCCCGACCCGTCGACGGTCCGCGCGCAACTCGGCCTCGAAGTCGTCCCGAACCGCCTGCCGCACTACCGGCGGATCACCCGTCCCTGCCTCGTCATCGGCTTCCAGGACGACCTGGTCGTCCGCCCGCACCTGACACGTGAACTCGCCGCGGCCATACCGGGAGCCGCGTACACCGAGATCCCCGGCTGCGGCCACTACGGCTACCTGGAACGGCCCGACGCCGTGAACGAGGCGGTCGTCGGATTCCTCGGCGGGTGAGGTGGTGCCGGCGGCCCGGCAGGGCTCAGCTCCACCGGGATTCCGGGGGAGGGTCATGGGGGAGGGGGCCCTGGGGGCTCTCCTGCCTGCACCACGTCTCGGTGACGGAGTCGTACCGCACCAGCCCGAGACGGGCGAACTCGCGCAGCCAGCCCTCCATCGGCCAGGTGCCCCAGCGGTCCCGGAAGACGGCCCCGTTGCGGAGGATGTCGTCCAGATGCTCGACGGGCGGGCGGCTCACCGCGTGGTGCTGGTGGTAGGCGGGTGCGCCCCCGATCCACCACAGGTCCACGCCCTTCGCCGCCGCCGTCCGGCCGAAGTCGGTGTCCTCACCGCCGTAGCCGGTGTATCTCTCGCAGAAGCCGCCGACGCGCCGCCAGGTGGCCGCGGTCACCGCGAACGACAGCGACCAGAACAGCGTGTGGTCACCGCCGGTCAGCACCTCGTCGTCTCGGGGGACGGGCCGGGCGGGGTGCGGGGGAGCGAGTCGAGGCAGGTCGACGAGCCGGTATCCGCCGGGTGGCGGCGGAGGGAGGTAGGCGACGGTTCCGCAGAGCAGGGCTCCGTCCTCGGCGGTCCCGGCACAACGGTCGAGCAGGGTGCTGCAGGGGACGCAGTTCACGTCCAGGAAGACCAGCAGGTCCGCTCCGGCGTCCAGGGCGTGCCGGGCACCGGCGTTGCGGGCCGCGGCCAGCGGCAGCCGGCCCGCGTCGCGGCCCGTGTGAATGACGTCGGCCCCAGGGTTCCGGTCCCGGAGCACTTCGGGGACGCCGGGGTCGTCGAGAGCGACGACGACGTACCGGTCCGGTGGGAGGGCGGAGGCGGCCAACCCGCGTTGCTGGAGGGCGAGGTGACGGTGACGTCCGGCCACCACGGTGATCACGGCGACGGCCACGCGGCGCCTCCCGGCTCCGGGACCGCGGCCGCCAGCTCGTCGAGCAGCCGGGCGGCCCGGACGGCTCCGTCGCCGGCGGTGACGTCCAGGCCACGAGGCCCGGCTCGGTGATGTGCTGCTCGTCGATACGCATGCCCCCGATGACGACGCGGCGCGGTGGCCCGGTTCGTCGGCTGCCCCGCGACCGCCCGGACGGGTGACAGCCGTAGTCGTGCTGCTCTTTGCAGGTCGCGGGGCGCCACCGGGCTCGTAGGCAGGGAAGGTGCAGCCCGCGGTCTGTGACAGGACGACCTGGGCTGCTGCCCCTCACACCGGGGCCCGTGCCACCCCAGAGGGTGCGGGCCCCGGCGACACCAGGCACAGGGAGCCGACGGTGGTGCCAGGCCCGAAGCCCGCACCCTTCCCTGGCTGACAGGTGCTGCGCCCTCCGGTTGAGCCGATGCTGGCCCAGCAGCGGCGTGGCCGATTGTGGGCATTCAACGGGTGGCGTCGAACTGGCGCACCACCTGGGGCAAGGCATTGAGGACCGTCGTGGAGTGATCGAAATCGCCGATGTCAGTGAGCTGTTGGTCGGCGCTGTTGGCGGCCAGCTGGCTTTGGCAATGCAGGGAGTTCGCAAAGGCGACGTCCTTGTCGCCCCTGGCGTGAAAGAGGTGTACCGCGACTTCGGGCCGCCAGTCGCAGGTGGTGTCCAGGGCCTTCAGTTTCCGTCGCAGCTCTCCCGTGGGGTTGCGCACCTTCTGGAGGAACTCTTCGGTGAACAGTTCCTTCGAGGTCGTCGGCAGCGCGGCCGCAATCTCCGACGCCTCGTGGTCGCCGTCGAACAGTGACTCCACCGTCTTGTCGTACGGGGCGCGGAACGCCTGGCCCGGCGTGTCGTACAGGCCGTACATCCGGTGCCACGCGGTCGCGAAATAGGCGAGGTAGAGCGATGACCGGGCGACCTTGTCGTCCGCCGCGGCAGCCTCGAAACGACTCAGATTGAACGGGCCGGCAATCGGGGCGAGAGCGCCCGGGCGGAAGTACGGATCGATGTTCTGTTGCAGGGCTCGCCCGACCATCATCGTGGCGGGTCCGCCCTGGGAGAACCCGCTGATGAGGACGCGCTGGTCCAGGTCGTGGCCGTCCCGGCGGGCGAACGTACGAGCTGCCCGTAATGCATCCACCGAGGCGCTGACGGTTGCCTCCGGGTTCCCGTACGGATGGAATCCGGGGCCCTTGCCCAGGCCGAGGTAGTCCGGGGCGGACACCGCGCGACCGGTCGAGGCGAACAGCAACGCCGTGGCCCGGTCGGTGGACTCGTCGTTCACCGAGGCCACCTCGCCTCGGTACACCTCGGTGCCGTGCAGCCAGGACACGACCTGAAGGTCGCGTTCGTCGTTCATCGGCATCGCGACCAGCTCGCTGGCCGTAGTGGGTCTGCCTGTGATGTCGACGGTGCGATACACGATCCTATGGGCCCGTACGCCGTAGCGGATCTGTGCCGTATCGATACCCGTCTTTGCCAGGCGGTCAGCGACCTCCTTGGCGTTCAGGTCCACCACAGGGGTCGACGAGACCACCGCTCCGCGTGCTGAGGGCTGCTGCTGATCGGCCAGGGCTGCAGGCGGGGAGGAGCCCTGAGGGGCGCCGCACCCTGTCGTCGCCAGTGCGGCTACGGCGCACACCAAGGTGAGCACACCGGACTTGACTGTGCTTCTACGGAGCCGAGAAATGTTCATGGCTGGACTCTGTCGTTCCCGGCACACTCGGCGCATTGGGACCAACACCCGCCTCGGCAGGGGGTTTTCCCTACGTTCCGCAAGAGCCAGGTCGCCTGGCACCTCCGCAGGGCAGCGAACTGCCACCTGCCACATGTGCTTCGACTGGATACCCAAGTCAGCGGCAGGCATGTCTCATTCGGACTGGTGGATTCCCGCGGATGCGACAAGGTCGTGAGACACAGCGCGTCAGCGCTGTCGGTAAGCTCTCGTGAAGCAAAGAGGACAGAGGGGACGCCGTGGCTGACGTCGAGTCGAGGCAGGGGGCCTACCTCGTCTCGGGGCCGCAGATTACCAATCCTGCCGACATCCTCGAACGCGTTCTCTCTCCGCGGCAGAGTACTCGTCCGCGCCCTGGGCGCCTTGAGTCTGAGGTAGCCGGTCGGTCACGACAGCGTGCCCGCGATGAACTATCCGACGGTCCGCGCACGCTTTGCGTCCCAGAAGCGGTAGACGGCCCAACTGGCACCAATTGCCAAGGTCGTCCAGATGACAGCCTCGGCCAGAACGGCTTCCCGCGTGAAAGCGAGGCCCGGCCGGGGTGGCAGTACGGTCATCTGTACGGCGCCACCCACGGGCACCGTTAGCCCGGCAAGCAGGCCGGTCACGCCAGGGCGCTCGATGGCCGCACCCACCGCACCCAGGACAGATCCGAACAGCACGCTCGCCGCCCACCACGTGAGCATCTCCGGCCAGTACCAGGCGAGCGGTTCGTCTCGGACCAACGCGTCCATCGGGTAGTACGCTGCCGTGGCCGCGATCAGTGCGAGCGTCGCGGCCACGGCGCCTCGCGTCCATGTCTTGGCCAGCCACCCCATCGCCACAGCGAGCGCGGCCCACGCCCAGCCGAGGCCCACGAGGAGGCTGAGCACCTTGGCGGTGCCGGCCCGGACAGTGCCCGCCAGTGGGGCGCCGAGTGTTGAGTACGGCGAGGAGAGCGCGTTGGTGAGCGAGGTGGCCGCACCGAACCCGGCCCCTATCGCGAGGCCGCACACCGTGATCTTCATTCCGTGAGCATACTCGGTATGTCGGTGGTGCCCCGGGCGAACCTCGTTGCCTCGGTCGCAGCCATCCGTCGCCGATTCCGGCGAGGACCCGCGCTAGCCGACAGCAGCTCACAACCCCTCGACCGACTGACGGGGGCGACCGGTTGCTCAGGATCGTCCTGGTGCCCTGCGGGCGACTCGGCATCGTCCCCTGGCACGCCGCGCGCTTTGGGCCGGCCCTCGCCGGCCGGCCCGGACACCCGCGGTGACGCGCCCAGGAGCGGGACCCTGAGCGGCGGCACCCACGGCCGGTGCCGTTCGAGTGCCGCGCCCGGGCGCCGTCAGCGCAGTGACTCGGGCAGCTTCTCCCGGTGGACGATGCCCAGGCGCTGCGTGGCGCGGGTCAGAGCCACGTACAGGTCGCTTGTCCCATACCTGGCGGGCTCCACGACCAGCACATGGTCGAATTCGAGCCCCTTCGCCTGCCGGGGGTCGAGCAGAACCACCGTGCGGGTCAGATCGGGTTCGGCACCGGCCCTGATTCCTTCCAGGGGAGCGGCGATCTCCTCGTGGAGCGCCCGCGGCGCGATCACCGCGAGGCGTCCCTCCTCGGGCATCAGCTCCGAGACCGCCTGCGCCACCGCCCCCGCCAGGTCCTCCCCGGCGTCCCGCGTCCACGGCAGCTCGCCGGTGGACCGCACCGAGTCGGGCGGCTCGAAGGAAGGGGCGTCGGCGCGTACGACCCTGGCGGCCAGCTCCATGATCTCGGTGGGCGTGCGGTAGTTGACCTTGAGCCTGACGTGCTCGAAACGGTCACCGACGTACGGCTCCAGGATCTTCTCCCACGAGCCGACGCCTGCCTCCTCGGAGGTCTGCGCGGGGTCGCCGACCAGGGTCAGCGAGCGGGTCGGCGAACGGCGCATCAGCAGCCGCCACGCCATCGGCGACAACTCCTGGGCCTCGTCGACGATGATGTGCCCGAACGCCCAGGAGCGGTCGGCGGCGGCCCGCTCGGCCGCGCTGCGGTGATCGGCCTCCTCCTGCCGCTCCGCCATCCGCTCGGCGTCGATGATGTCGTGGGCGGCCAGGACCTCGGACTCCTCATCCTCGAACTCGTACGTCTCCGAGCCCCTCGACAGCTCCAGAACGCCCTGCGCGTACGCGATCTGCTCCTGGCGCTCGGCCTCGGCGGCGGCCCGCTCGGCGCTGTCGTCGACCCCGAGGAGCTCCGCCGCCTCGTCGAGCAGCGGAACGTCGGCGGAGGTCCATTTTCCGCGGCCGGGTGCGCGCCGGATGGCTTCGGCGTCCTCGTCCGGTACGTACACGGGGCCGGCCAGGTAGTCGGTGAGAAACCCCTCCGGGGTGAGCGCGGGCCACAGCTCGTCGACGGCTGAGTGCACCGCCTTGCTGACGGCGACACCCTTGCCGAGCTGGGCGATGTCGTCGGGGCCGAGGAAATTGGGACCGCCGTACGGGTCGGCCCCGATGCGCTCCGTGAGCTGCGCGGTGAGGGCATCGATGATCCGGAACGCGAAGTGCGGGCGGGCGAGGTTGTGCGGCAGGCGGGTGTCGCGGGCCGCCTGGCGGGCCTCGTAGGCGATCTCCCAGTCGAGGAGGAGGTCCCCGTCGTCGTGCGGGATGACCATCGGGGCGCCGGGCTCGGGCAGCCGCTGCCGGTCGCACACGGCGAGCGCGAGCGCCTCCGCCATCGGTTCACCGCCCTTGACGGCGGCGGCACGGGGTGTGTCGATGCCGTCGGCATGGACCCCGGGGAAGAGTTCGGCCTGCGTGGCGAGCAGGACACCGGTCTCGCCGAGCGCGGGCAGCACCTCGCCGATGTAGCTCAGGAAGGCCGGGTTGGGGCCCACGATCAGGACGGCGCGCCTGGCGAGCAGCTCACGGTGCTCGTACAACAGGAAGGCCGCCCGGTGCAGGGCCACCGCCGTCTTGCCGGTACCGGGACCGCCCTCGACGACGAGCACACCCTGGTGCGGGGCGCGGATGATGCGGTCCTGCTCCGCCTGGATGGTGCGCACGATGTCGCCCATGCGGCCGGTGCGGGCGGAGTTCACGGCGGCGAGCAGCACCGCGTCGCCGCTCGGGTCCTCGAAACCGGTGCGTTCGCGGTCCCCGACGTCGAGGATCTCGTCGTGAAGCTCGGTGACGACGCGGCCCTTGGTGGTGATGTGTCTGCGCCGGCGCAGCCCCATCGGGGTGTGACCGGTGGCGAGATAGAAGGGGCGGGCGACCGGCGCACGCCAGTCGATCAGAAGGGGCGTATGCGCGGTGTCGCCCTCGCGGATTCCGATACGGCCGATATGGTGCGCGGTACCGCCGGAGAGATCGATGCGGCCGAAACACAGCGAGCCGTCCACCGCATTCAGCGCGGCCAGCAGGCCCGAGCGTTCGGCGACGAGCACGTCGCGTTCGAGACGGGCCTGCAGTCCGGTCCCGACCGGCGTCAGCGCGTCCTCGACGTGCTGTGCGGCGACTCCGCGCAGCACGTCGACACGGTCGTAGAGCCGGCCGATGAATTCCTGCTCCTTCTGCAGTTCGGCACTTTCCCGAGTTGACAAAATGGCTCCCTGCCGGATATGGTTTTCCTCAGTGGCCCCCGTTGTGGGGCCTTTTCTGTGGGTGCACAGAAACACTCAATATACCCGGGAAAATCCCCGGTCCGTAATTGCGGACCGGGGATTTCTTGTGCTGCGGGTGCTGCGGGCCCCCGCGTCGGGGCGACTCCTGCGAGAGGCTGCGCGCCTCGGCGCGTGGCTCGGTGGGGGGCTTGGCTTCCTCCTGGTTCCCCATCGGGTCCCGGCGCTTGGCCACAACGTCCTCACACCCGGGCCGTCACGCCCGCTGATCTGTCATGGCAAAGCTTCCGGCAGCCGTCTGCCAAGGCTCCATACATGCTTTACAGATCCGGCGCGAGCGGCTGGTCGAGAACGAGCTCGCCGAAGTGGCGATGGAAGCCCGGGCCTCGTACTGGAAGCGCTGTACTGCCTGCTGGAGGTCGCGGAGGCGTTGAGTGCGGCTGCTCAACGCCGATCGCAACTTGCCTGAGTTCCAAGGTTTTAGAGTGAGTCGGCATGTGGACAGTGGATGCGGAACAAGCCCGGCTGATGCGCGCTCGCGCGCAGGGCATCGGCGGCGGGCTGCGTGGCACCTCGGTGCCGGACGTAATGGAGCGGGCCTTCGCCGTGCAGGCGCAGGACGCGTCGGCCGCGGCGCTCGGGCTGAGGGCCCGGGCCGTCGACCTCTCGGCCGAGGCCGTGGACAGGGCGACGAACGTCGAACGGAGCGTCGTACGTGGCTGGTTCATGCGCGGCACGCTGTATCTGGTATCCGCAGCCGATCTGCACTGGCTGACCGTGCTGCTGGGCCCGGTCTTCCTGAAGCTCGGCGCCCGGCGTTACCGCGAGCTCGGCCTGGACGACGATGCCCTCGCCCGTGCCGAGCGCCTGATCACATCCGCGCTGGCCGCCGAGGGCCCGCTGACCCGCGCCGAGCTCGCCGAACGGCTGGCCGGGGCCGGACTGGACCCCCGCGGCCAGGTACCGTTCCACCTCGTCCGGCGCTGTGCGCTGTTGGGGCAGATCTGCCACGGCCCCACCAAGGACGACGGCGAGGCCACGTTCGTCCTGCTCGACGACTGGCTGCCGGCGGGCGGCGGGCCCGCCCTCGACGTGGAGTCGGCCGCCATCGAGCTGGCCCGCCGCTATCTGGCCGCCCACGCGCCCGCCGCCCTGGAGGACTTCACGACGTGGTCGGGGCTGCCTGCCGCGATGGCCCGAAGGGCCTGGCGGACGCTTGAGGACGCCGGGGATTTTGTGGCGTGCGAGGTGGCGGGACAGCGCTGCGCACTGCCCGCGGAGCGCATCGCGGAGACCGCTGAACCGGCGCTGGACGTGCGGCTGCTGCCGGCATACGACAATTACCTGGTCGGCTATCGGACCCGCGCGCTCTCCGTGGCCGTGCCTCACGAGCGGCAGGTCTGGCCCGGCGGCGGGCAGATCCGGCCGACGGTGACGGTGGACGGCCTGGCCTGCGCGACCTGGAGCAAGCGGAACCGGGGCAGGGCCGTGGCCCTCACCCCCTTCGGAGAGCTGACGGACGACGTGCTCGCGGCCATCGCCGCCGAGGAGGCGGACATCGCCCGGTTCCTCGGGACGGGACCGGCGGGGCCGGCCGGGAGCTCATGACCACCGGCTGACCGAGCGGGGCCGGCTCCCCGGCTGACGTCGTGCCCTGTCCTTGGCGATGGCGCGCTGCCCGGACAACCGAGGAGCGATCAGGATGACCCAGCTGCAGGACCCCGGTTCGCCACGTTCTCCGCAACGCCGGGCACTGCACGGCGAACTCGCCCGGCGCCGCGCGACACCGGCCAGGATCACCCGCAGGACGGACAGCGGGCCGGTTCCCGCCTCGTACGCCCACACCCCGGCTCCGGTTGGTCAGCCAGTTTTGGAGCAAGGTGCCTCGGCCTACCATGTGCCGCTGCCCGTCCACTTGCGCTGCCGGCTGGACACCGGGGCGCCGGCCGACAGCCTGAGCGGTATCGTCCGGCGGCACGAGGCGCTGCGCACGACGTTCCGCGAGGACGACGGCTGTGGGTTGGCCGGGTCGACGCGGTCCGCCATGTGGCGGCAGTCCTCGGCGCCACCGGCCGGCACGTTCGAGCTGCTCGCCTTGGTTTCGTCCGGCAGTGTGCGGGTCACAACCATCCGCAGCGCTGTGCCTGCAAGGCCATCTGGAAGCGGTTCGCGGCGCCCAGCTGGGCCATCAGGATCTGCAGGCGGCGGAACAGCGTGCGGCGGCTGATTCCCATCTCGCGGGCGATGATGTCGTCGCTCGCGCCGCCCGCGAGGAGCCACAGCAGGCGGCGGTCGGCGGGCGGCAGGCCGCCTGGGCGGGTGGTGCGGCCGTGGAACGGCAAGGCATTCTGCCAGGACTGCTCGAACAGTGCCACGAGCGCGGAGAGCAGGCCGCACGGCTGCACGACCAGCATGGTGTTGTGCACGTCGGCCTCCTTGATCGACAACGACACGAGCGCGTACGCCTCGTCGATGATCACCAGTTTGACCGGCACCGACGGCAGTACCCTGGCCTGTTCGCCGGCCCTGATGCACGGTTCGATGACGTTCTTCAGGTGGCCCGGATGCTCCAGCGACTCCCGCGAGTACACGACGCGTTGGGTCACACCGCGGGCGAGCGTGGCCAGCGCGTCGTCCGTGGCCCCCGACAACGGGAAGTACGGTGGTGACTCGAACTGCCGGATCTGATCGCGGGCGCTCGCCCAGGCGTGACGAATCCTGGGGCCGATGGCGTCGCCGGTGACGACCTCGACGAGATTGTCGTTGTACGCGGCGAGCCGCTGTCGCCGGAACGACTCGAACGCGCCCCCGACGGTGATGCGCGATTCCTCGACCTCGGCCGCCCGATGCCGGGCGAGGATCTCCAGGCCCGCGGTGGGCGGAACCGGGGCCACCACGTCCCCGCCCTCCTCGGCGGCACTGGCCAGACCGGCGTCGACCAGTGCGCCGTACGCCGTGGCGAGTTCCGCACCGCCCAGACCGGCCGCGGTTCCGATGGCACTCAGCGGAGCGGGGGCCAGCTCCAGCAGCGCCAGATAGACCTGACCCGCCGCGTGATCGATTCCCAGAAGCCGAAGGGCCTCGCCGAGTTTCGCGTTCGTCATACGCCGCATTATCGACGGCTCCTGCCGGGGGGCTGTGGCCGATCTGTGCCAGTGGCAGTCTTCGGCACCAAGCGCGCGCGGTGCGGGATACCGTCCGGGAGCCGCCATCGACCGGCGGCAGCGAGGGCGCCCCGGCCGCACCGGGAGGGAGCTCGGCCTGTCCGTGGGCCCCCTCTGCCCCTCGCCGCTGAGGAACCCACCCAGAAGAAGGTGTATGACGTGGCGAAAGGCCGAAAGAACGGTCTCTACTCAGGGATCTCCGAGGAACTGTCCGCTCTGATGCGGACAGGGTGGGCGGACACCGAGCGGCGCGACCTCCGGCTCGGCGAGCAGGCTCCGTACGCGGCCCGCCGCCGCGCCGCGCTCTCCGCGCGCTTCCCCGGCGAACGCCTCGTTATCCCCGCGGGGAATCTCAAGGTCCGTTCGAACGACGACACCTACCCGTTCCGCCCGTACTCGGGCTACGTGCACATGGCCGGAGACCAGGCCCGGGACGGCGCGCTCGTCCTCGAACCCCGTGCGGACGGCGGCCATGACGCCTACTGCTACCAGCTGCCGCGGGACAGCAGGGACAACGACGAGTTCTGGACCGGCGCCACGGCGGAGCTGTGGATGGGCCGGCGCCGCTCCCTCGCCGAGTCGGAGCTCGTGCTCGGCCTGTCCTGCCGCGACGTCCGCACGGCGGCCCGTGACCTGGCCGCCGCCTCCGGTGCGCCGACCCGGATCGTCCGGGGCCTCGACCCGTCCCTGGAGGCCGCCGTAGCCACCGACGAGGAGCGCGACGCCGAACTGGAGGAGGCACTCAGTGATCTCCGCCTCGTCAAGGACGACTGGGAGATCGCCGAGCTCCGCGAGGCCGTGGACTCCACCGTGCGTGGATTCACCGATGTGATCGGTGAGCTCTCCCGGGCGATCGCGTCGTCCGAGCGGTGGATCGAGGGCACGTTCTTCCGCCGCGCACGCCTCGAGGGCAACTCTGTCGGCTACGGCTCGATCTGCGCTGCGGGCGAGCACGCCACGATCATGCACTGGACGGACAACGACGGTCCGGTGCGCCCGGGGGACCTGCTCCTGCTCGACGCCGGCGTGGAGACGCACACCCTCTACACCGCCGACGTCACGCGCACGCTTCCGATCAGCGGAACCTTCACTCCTCTGCAGCGCAAGGTCTACGACGCGGTGTACGAGGCCCAGGAGGCCGGCATGGCCGCCGTCAAGCCCGGCGCCGCGTACCGCGACTTCCACGAGGCGTCCCAGCGCCACCTGGCGGCCCGGCTGGTCGAGTGGGGCTTCATCGAAGGCCCGGCCGACCGTGCGTACGAACTCGGCCTCCAACGCCGCTTCACCATGGCGGGCACCGGGCACATGCTCGGTCTGGACGTCCATGACTGCGCGCAGGCCCGGCACGAGGAGTACGTCGACGGCGTGCTGGAGCCGGGCATGGTGCTCACCGTCGAGCCCGGCCTGTACTTCCAGCCGGACGATCTCACCGTGCCCGAGGAGTGGCGCGGCATCGGCGTCCGGATCGAGGACGACCTGGTCGTCACCGACGACGGTCACGAGAACCTGTCGGCGGGCCTGCCGCGGTCGGCGGACGACGTCGAGGCGTGGATGGCCCGGTTCGCGGGTTGAGCGCGTCGTAGAAGGGGCCCGGTGCCGGATCGAACGGGTGCCGACCGGCGACGCCCGGGCCTGCCGCAGGGGCCCCGCCCGGAAAGCCGTTCTCGGAGGCCTCGTCGCGACCGGCGGACCGGCCCGGGCCCACCGGGCCCCCAGGTCATGGGCGCAGCCGAACGCTTGCCCTGCCCCCCCGGCAGGATGGGCACTGGCCCGCCGCGTCGACGACCCCGTGGGCCGATGCGCCCGTGCCCTGGCCGCCGCGGCGCCCGGACGACGGTCCTTTCGGGCCCGCCGGCAAGGGGTTCGGTGAGCATGCCGGGGGCGTGGGCGTCGTCGACCACGGTGATCACTCCCCGCTCGGCGAGGTCGGCGAGGAGCCCGGGGGTTGAGATGAGCCGGGCGGTGGGTGAGCTGATCTGGTCGAGCAGGGCGACTCGAGTACGGGGGGATACCGGCGAGCACCGCCGCGGTCGGTGACGAGAATCTCGTCGTCGGGCGCCAGGCGCAGGGCGTCGAGGACGAGATTGGCACCCTCGGTGGCGTTGGTGACGAAGACAGTCCCCTCGGGTTCCGCGCGCATATGGGCCGCGATACGGGCCCGGGCCTCGGCGAGCCGGTCCGGGACACCGAGGAAGAAGGCGTCGGGGTCGGTGACGGCCTCCGCCGTCAGCCGCCGGTGGGCGCGGGCGACGGGGCCCGGAACGGCGCCGAAGCCGGGTGCCGCGGGCCCGGTCAACGGACCTCGACGGTGACGGTCAGGCCCGGGGCCACCCGGGTGCGGACGCTGGTGCAGGTCACTCCGTCGATCACCTCGGTACGGGCGGGGGGAAGAACTCCGTCGACGCTGACGGTGGTGTGGGCGCCGGGGAAGCGCGCCTCCCAGGTGTAGGGCGCGGCGCCCGAGGTGTGGGTGAGGGTGGTCGAGCGGCGGTCCGTGTCGTGCCGCAGGGAGCCCGGTACGGGCACGGGTCCACGGGCCGGACGGCCGTATGATGGCTGATCCTCTGACGCTCCTGCCGGAGGGGCCCCACCCGCTGGCCGTCCCACGCGGCGGTCTGGTGTCGCTCACACTCACGGAAGGACCGCGATGAAGGTCGGCATCACCGACGTCGCAGCCCATGCACAGGTCAGCGAGGCCACCGTCAGCCGGGTGATCAACCGGCGTCAGGGCGTGTCACGCAAGACGAGGGAGGCGGTCGAGCGGGCCATGGCCGAACTCGGTTACGAGCGTCCCACCCAGGGGCAACTGGTGGCCGTGGTGACCGAGTTCGTCTCCAATCCGTTCTTCGCCGACGTCGCCGAGCGGATCGAGTCGTTGCTCGCGCCGCACGGTCTAAAGACGGTGCTGTGCCCCGTCTTCCCGGGCGGTGTGCAGGAGCTGGATTTCCTCTCCGCCCTGGTGGACAAGGGTGTCGCGGCGGTCGTCTTCCTGTCGGCGTCCAACACGGTGGAGGGTGCCGACACCGACAGCTACGAGCTGTTGCGTCAGCGCCGCGTCCCGTACGTGGGCATCAACGGTGAGTTCGCCGACGGGGTGCCGGCGCCGGTTTTCTCCACCGACGACGCGCTCGCGGCCGAACTGGCCGTGGACCACCTCCACCGCCTCGGTCACCGGCGCATCGGCATGGCATCCGGCCCGTCGGGCAACCGGCCCGCCGATCGCCGGGTGAGGGGCTTCGTCGACGCCATGACCCGCCGGGGCGCGGACGACGCGGAGCGGTGGGTCGTGCGGCAGTCCTACACCGTGGAGGGCGGACAGGCGGCCGCCGCGTCCCTGGTCGCGCTCGGGGCCACCGCGATCGTCGCGGCCAGCGACTACATGGCCCTGGGCGCTGTCCGTGGCATCCGGCGGCAGGGTCTGTCGGTGCCGGACGACGTCTCGGTGGTGGGTTACGACGGCTCTTCGGTCACCGAGTTCACCGACCCGGCCCTGACCACGGTCCGCCAGCCCGCGGACCGGCTGGCCCTGGAGGTGGGCCGCAGCGTACTGGCCCTGGTCAGCAACCGCGAGGTGCCCACCGGCGAGCTCCTCTTCGACCCGGAACTGGTCATCCGCGCATCCACGGGTCCGGCGCCTCGCCAGGCGGCGTCTTCGAAGGTCGCGCCCACATCAGCAGAGACGCAAGGGTGACAGCCGCTCGACAGGGCACTGCGGTCCAGTTGTAGCGGGTGGCGATGCCGTGCCACTGCTTGAGGCGGTTGAAGCACCGTTCCACGACGCGGGTGACGGAGCCCCTTCACGCGCCCCGGCAGCATGCTGGCGGGCCCGCACGGTGGTGGGGCCGACCGACACCAGCCACTGGATGTCCCCGGCCTCGTCCGCATGCGCCTGGGCGGCCCTGAGCATCCGCTCGAAGGTGCCGTCCAGGGCCCGGCGGCGAACCGGGTGTGGAGCATGGTCCACGGAGACACCGCCTAGTTCCGATGATAGGCGGCGAGGAAGAAGAGCCAGATCTCGCTGACGGTCGGGAAGCAGGCGACCGCGTGCCGCAGGCGTTTGAGCGGGACCTCGCCGGCGACTGCGATGGTCGCGGAGTGCAGCAGTTCGCTGATTCCGTAGCCGACGAAGGTCACCCCGAGCAGGACCTCCCGGTCGAGGTCGACCACCATCCGGGCGTGGCCCCGGTAGCCGTCGGCATAGAGGTTGGCGCCCTGGGCGGCGTTGAAGTCGAGGTCGACGACCTTGGTGCGGTGGCCGGCCCGGGCTGCTTCCTCGGCGGAAAGGCCCACCGCGCCCGCCTCGGGGTCGGTGAAGAAGACCTGCGGCACGGCGTGCTGGTCGGCGGTGGTGGCGTGGTCGCCCCAAGGGGCGTCGTCCAGCGGGAGGCCGGCGGCACGGGCGCCGATCGCGTCGCCCGCTGTCCGGGCCTGGTACTTGCCCTGGTGGGTGAGGAGAGCGCGGTGGTTGACGTCGCCAAGGGCGTACAGCCAGTCGCCTTCGACGCCGCGGACCAGACAGGTTGTGTCCACGTCCAGCCAGGAGCCTGGGGTGAGGCCGACCGTGTCCAGGCCGATGTCGTCGGTGTGGGGGGCGCGGCCGGTGGCGAACATGACTTCGTCGGCCTCCAGCTCACTGCCGTCGTCGAGGGTGAGGATGACCGAGCCGGGGCGACGCAGGGCGCTCACCTGCACTCCGATCCGCACGTCCACGCCCGCCTGAGTCAGGCCGCGTGCGATGAACTCGCCCGCGAAGGGTTCCATCCGGGCCAGCAGGGAACGGCGCGCGAGGAGGGTGACCTGGGAGCCGAGGCCCTGCCAGAGGGTGGCCATCTCGACGCCGACCCCGCCGCCACCGACGATGGCGAGCCGGGCGGGGACGGTGCTGGAGTCGGTGCCGTGCCGGTTCGTCCAGGGGCGAGCCTCTTTGATGCCCGGGATGTCGGGCAGCACCGGGCGGCTGCCGGTGGCGATGGCCACGGCGTGCCGGGCGGTGAGCGTCTGGCCCCCGCCATCGTCCCGGGTGACCGTGACACGGCGGGGGCCGTCGATCCGGCCTTGGCCGCGGAAGAGGTCGGCGCCGATGGACCCGACCCACTTGGCCTGTCCGCTGTCGTCCCAGTCGGTGACGTAATGGTTGCGGCGGGCGAAGACCCGGGCGGTGTCGAGCCGGCCGGTTACGGCCTGCCGGGCGCCGTCCACCCGCTGGGTGTCGGCGACGGCGACGACCGGCCGTAGCAGTGCCTTGCTGGGGACGCACGCCCAGTAGGAGCATTCACCGCCGACGAGCTCACACTCCACGACGGCGACGGTGAGGCCGGCGGCACGGGCGTGGTCGGCGACGTTCTGTCCGACCGGCCCTGCACCCAGCACAACCACGTCATACGTTCCATTCATACGGCTTTCTGGTGATTCATTCATTTCTCCATCGCATCACGATCAGCGGCCGATCGCTCAGCCATGGGTTGCGCTGCTTGACGACAGTCCTCCGTCCGCTCCGGCGGACAAGTTCCGGAGTGCCTCGATGTCCGCGCGGTGAGGCAGGGTCGACTCCCACCCATGAGAAGTGCCATGGCCGGGACCCAGGGGTGCGCCATCCGAGCTTGCCGGTGGCCTGGACGGCGACTGTGCAGTTGCCCTCGGCCCTCGAACGTTCAGTTCGTGTGGTGGTATGTGCACACCGTCCCTCTGCTGCCTCTGCTGACAAGCAATCAGGTCGGCGGACATCGCTGGGCGGTCGATGCTGGTCGCGCCGAGCTGTCGGACGGCCCGGCCGTTCTCCACCCCATCAGCAGGGCTTGTGCGCTCGCGCGTTTCGGCTTGCCCGGGTTCCCCAACAGGGGGGAACCCCTTTGTCCATCTCCTCTCGTCGATCACGACCGTACGACCGGATCCCCGGTTGGCGAAGCAACGCGGCTGGTCTCGAACGCCAGGAGCATGGTCCGTGCATGCAACGCGGACCATGCATTCTGCGTATGCGACATCTACCAGCTCATCGGCGCGGCGGCCGAGCGCCGTGCGGATCGGGCACCCGGTCGGCGACTGTCGTCCGGGGTTCGGGGAGACGCCTCAGTGTGCCGACTGACCGGACATTCCAGCGCTCGCGTATACGCGGCTCGCGAACTCGGCAATCTGTTCGTCGCTCAGATTCTTCGCAAGATTGGCCTCCGTGATCATGCCGACCAGACGGTGGCCGCTCTGGACGTCGATCACCGGCAACCGCTTGATCTGATGTTCCTCCATGGTCGTCAGGACATCGGTGGCGTCCGCTTCGGCATCGATCCAGTGCACCTTGGCATTGAGCGATCCGGCCTGCACGGTTGCCGGGTCGACGCCCTCGGCGCAGCACTTGACGACGATGTCACGGTCGGTGATCAAGCCTGTGAGCTTGTTGTTGTCGCCGCAGATGGGCAGGCAACCGACGTCCAGATCGCGCATCATCTTCGCCACGTCGAACAGCGACTGGTGCGCACCGGCGCACTGCACGCCGCCGGACATGATGTCTCGCGCCCGCAGTTTCTCAGCCATGATTTCCTCCCGTTCCCGACAGCGTTTGTGTCCTCCGTCATCGATCACAACACGAATGGCTCAACACCGCTCCCCGGAAGCGTCAGCAAGACAGGGAAACCCGGGCCGGCCGCGATCACACGCGGATCCGGGCGCTCGTACAATCCTTTTGGTGCCATCGGCCCGATGACCCTACGGCGCCGTCAACATGCGGAACGATGACTGCTATGGCTCCAGGTGACTGAATCCCACCTCGAAGCGCTCGACCGAGAGAACCCGTTGGCCTTCCCTCTTTGCGATTTCTTCGCGGAGCCGGGTTGTCCTTTCCTCGCTGGCCCGCATGGTCTGCTCGTCATCCCACAAGGTCAGCGATTTGGCCTTCCCGGAGGCTCGGTCGACGAGGTAGTACACGCCCCGGAAGCCGGGGACCTCCTGGACCTGTTCGAGAGTCTTCTCCCGGTTCGCGGTCAGGTCTCCCTGTGCAGGAACCGGTGATCCCTCATAGGTGCTCAGCCTCGCGAACATGGCTGCCACCCCTTCCTGGTCGGCTGCCGGTCGGGGAACAAGCAGCTTCACGATCAGAGTGCTCCGGCATGGCGCACGTCGCATGCCGAGCAGCCGTTCCGTCCATTCACCGGCCCGGTGGGGGCCGGTCTGCCCGGCTCCGGATGCGGGCCGGGCGGCCGACCGGCAGAGGCGTGCCTGTGTCGCTCACCATAGGAATGCCCGGGAACACCCAGGTCTTACGAACCTGGAACTGATGGTGCTGGTTGCCCTTGCGGTTGCCGGTCTGCAGGGTCCAGCCGCCGGACCCACCGTGGTGGTGGCGCGGGGGAGGCTGCCCAGGAACCGGCAGTCACCTCGTCGGAGCCGAGCACGTCCTCGCCGTAGAGATCCTGCAGCCAGTTGGTCTGGTAAATGGTGTCGAGGTAGCGCTCGCCGAGGTCCGGGCCGATGGCCACTGCGGTGAGTTCGCGCGTGTCATGCCGGGCCAACCAGTCCATGGCTCCGCTGACCACCGTGCCGGTGGAGCCGCCGAACAGGAATCCGCGCCTGGCCAGACGGTGGCAGGTACGGATGGTGTCCGCCTCCTCGATGTGCACCACCTCGTCCACATAGGACTCGTCGAGCAGCGGTGGGCGCATGCTCATCCCCAGGCCGGGAATCATCCGGCGGCCCGGCGGACCGCCGAAGGACACCGAGCCGACGCTGTCCACCGCGATGATCCGCACCGGTCGGTGCCACTCCCGGAAGTAGTGTGCGCAGCCCATCAGGGTCCCGGTGGTGCCGGCCCCGACGAACAGCACGTCCAGCTGCGGGAACTGGCGGGCGATTTCCGGCGCCGTCTTGCGGTAGTGCGCCTTCCAGTTGCTCGGATTGGTGTACTGGCTGAGCCACACGTACCGGTCGTCGGAGGCGCACAGCGCGCGGATGTAATCGATCCGCGCGCCGAGAAAGCCGCCGTTGGCCTCCTGATCGGCGATCACGTGCACCTGGCTGCCCAACGCCTCCATCATCAACCTGGTCGACAGGTTGCCGCGGGAGTCCGTCACACACAGGAACCGGTAGCCCTTGCTCGCCGCGATCATGCTCAGCGCCACGCCGAGGTTCCCGGACGAGGACTCGACCAGGATCGACTCCGGCGTCAGGACTCCATCCCGCTCAGCGGCCTCCACCATCTCGAGCGCGGCCTTCAACTTGATCGAGCCGGCGAAGTTGAAGCCCTCACACTTCAGGAAGAGCGAATGCCCGATTATCGACCGAAGGTCGACATAGAGCTCCTCTTCGTTGAAGGCGTAGGGAACGGATACGACGGGCACGATGGTCTCCTCTGTTGGAGCAGAGCACTTTTGGAACGTCCATCCGACAGTGGGCGGGCTTCTCGCTCTGCGGGCGGAAGCCTGTGCCCGATCGAGCCGGACGGGGGCCCTGCGTCAGCGGCCGCTGTCTCGTGCGTCAGGGCCTGCTGAGACTTGAGTCGTGATCTCCTGGGATCAGCCGTGGGTAAGCCTCCTGGGCTCTGGGCCGGCTCATCCGTACCTGCTCAGTTCGTGGAAGAAGTCATCGACGACGTGCAACTCTCCGCGGCGGACCACTTCGGCGTAGACGTACTTGCCCACCGCGAGATCGAGCACCCCGAGGCCGAAGGGCGAGAACACCACCGGCCGGTCCGCCGGCACCTTTACCCGCCCGGCCATCACGTCGTCCAGCGTGCCGTGCAGGAAGTCCCGGCTGCCCGTGAGCTGCTCGGCCAGATGCGGCGAGGTGTCGGCCTTCAGGCAGTGCTCGATGTCATCGACGACGTTGGTCGAGGCGAGCAGGATCTCCGGCGCGAGGTCGCGCAGCGACACGTGCAGCACCAGCGGATTGTGTGCGAACCATGACAGGTCGCTGACATGCGGCTGACCGGCGACGGTGGCGAAGACCACCAGGTCGCTGTTGCGGATCAACTGCTCGGCGCTGTCGTGCACGGTGATCCGGCCGGCGGCGCCCGACTGCTCCAGGTAGCACCGGAAGCCTGCCGCGCTGTCGGCGGACAGGTCGTGCACGCCGATCTCGTCGAACGACCAGCCGGTGCCGGCCAGGAAGGTGTGGATGTAGCGGGCGATCAAGCCCACGCCGAAGAACCCCACACGCGTCGGTCGCGGCCGGTCGCGGCTGAGCCAGTCGGCCGCCGACGCCGCCGACGCGGCCGTCCTGGTGGCGCTGATGATCGAGCTCTCCAGACAGGCGAACGGGTAGCCGGTGTCGTGGTCGTTGAGGATCAGCACGGCCGAGGCCCTCGGGATGCCGGCCGTCACGTTCTCCGGGAAGCTGGAGATCCACTTCAGTCCGTCCACCCGCACCTCCCCGCCGATCGAGGCGGGCAGTGCGATGATCCGGGAGGACGGGCGGTCGGGGAAACGCAGGAAGTACGACGGCGGGTTCACCGAATCACCGGCGCCGTGCACCCGGTAGGTGGCCTCGACCAACTCCACGATCCGTGTCTCGCACCCGTGCAGCGCGCGCTGGACCTGGGCACCGGAGATCACCGCGAACGGCGGCACGGTGATCGGCGCGGCCATCGCGGACTGTGTTGCGGTGGAACTGATGGTGGTCATCCTGCGATCACCTCGACGGTCGGCGAGCAATCGGCCAGGTGTACCGGGTCGGCCATGGCGACGAGCACTTCGCGCGGTCCCTCGAAGGCCTCCCTGCTGTGAGCGGTGCGGACGTTGTCGACGAGCATCAGGTCTCCGGCCTGCCACGGCTCACGTGCGGTGTTGGCCTCGTAGACGCTGTTGAGCAGCTGCACGACGTCCTCGCTGATCGGGTCGCCGTTGCCGAAGCGGGTGTTGAACGGCAGCCCGTCGGCGCCGTAGACGTCCATCAGGTACTCGCGCACCTCGGGGGCCATCGTCCACTCGTTGAGGAACGCGACCTGGTTGAACCAGCAGCGCCGACCGGTGACCGGGTGCCGTACCACGGCGCTGCGGCGCTGTCTGGTGCGCAGTCCGCCGTCGGGCTGCCATTCGAACGTGATCGCGTTGGCGCGGCAGTAACTCTCGACAGCGCCACGGTCATCGGTGCCGAATGCCTCGGCGACGGACGCCCCGATCTCTTCGTTGTAGCTGCGGGTGAGCAGCCAGCCCTCCCGCTCGAACCGCTCCGTCAACTCGGCGGGCAGTGCGTCGAGCACGGTCGGCGAGTCGGCCACCGCTGTCGCCCCGCCATCGGTGGGCGCACTGAGGCAGGCGAACATCATCAGGCCGGGGAAGTCAAGCGTGTAGCTCAGTTCATGGTGCATGCACATCGGCTGGTTCGCCGGCCACGTCGATGAGGAGTACACGCCGTCGGAGTAGGTCCGTCGGGGCGCGAAGACCTCCTTCTCGGTCATCAGACCGGTGGCCAGCTTCGAGAAGACGGCGCCGGTCTCGGCCGCGTCGCGCAGCCCGAGGCCGCGGACCAGGACCGAACCGTGTTCGTCGACGACAGCGCGTAGCGCGTCCCGGTGCTCGGCGGCCCAGCTCAGCGTGTCGCCGGTGGCCTCGGCCCGCAGTAGCGGAGGTTTGCCGGGTTCCAGTTCCACGTCGACCAGCGACGCCGTGGACATGAACGACATCTCGATTTCCTTTCAGTTGCCACTCAGAAAGCAGCGAACGAGTTGGCGGCGCGCAGCACGGCCTGCGCTGCCTCGGTCGGACGGGTGCGCAGGAAGTGGTGGCCGCCGTCGGCGAGCTCGTGCAGGTCGACCTGCTCGGCCAGGAGCTGCCAGTCGCGGTACCGGCGCGGGTACTCCGCCGTGCTCGGGTCGTCGGCGGCAACGACCACGGTGACCGGCGCGGACAGCTTCAGCGCAGGCGGGCTGTCCAGGGCGTCGGCGAGATAGCGGTGTGCGGACACACAGTCGTGCCGGTAGGCGGCACCGACGCGCTCGGCGTGCTGCGCGTCCAGCTCAACGAGCTCTGTGTAGCCGCCGTCTGCGCTCAGCTCCGCGGCGATCTCGGCGTTGCTCAGCCCGGTCAGCTCAGTGATGGTGGCGCGCCGGTGGGCGGCGTCACCGAGCAACTGCGCGCCGAGGAACACCCGCTGGACGTCCACCCCGCGCTCCTGCAGTTTTCTGGCCGTCTCCACGGCCAACGCGGTGCCCGAGGAATGGCCCCACAGCAGGACCCTGGTCAGGCCGCGCCGGATGATCTCGACGACGACCTGCTCGACCACCTGTGTCATCGGTGTGATCGGCTCGCTCCAGGCGGTCACGTCGTGACCGGGCAGCTCGACGGCGTAGACCGCCGGTCCGCCGCCCGCCAGTGCCCTGGCCATCGGCTGGAAGTTCACCGCGTTGCCGCCGGCGTAGGGGAAGCACACCAGGGCAGCGGTCTGCGCACCGTCCGGTTCCGACAGTGGCTGGAGCAACCCGGAGCGCTGCTCGGACCTGCCGTCGACCAGTCCGGCCAGGTCGGCAAGGATGGGGTGACGGGTGACGTCCTTGAGGGACACCGCACGGTCCAGGGTGATCGCCAGCTTCACTGCCGACAGCGACGTGCCGCCCCGGTCGAAGAAGTGGTCCCGCCGTCCGATCTGGTTCTGCGGGATGCCGAGTACCTTCGCCCATGCGGCCGCCAGCTGCTGTTCGGTCGGCGTATTCGGCGCACGGTAGTCGTCCTGGACGACGTCGAGTTCTTCGGCGAGCGCCCGCAAAGTCTTCCTGTCGATCTTGCTGTTGGCCGTCAGCGGCAGACTTTCCCGCCAGTGGAAGGCTGATGGGACCATGTACTCGGGCAGCGACTCACCGAGCCGGTCCAGCAGGACGTCGGCCTCGAGTGGCTGCCGACCGGAGTAGAACGCCACCAGGTGCTTGCTCTGGTCGGCCCGCTCGGTGACCACTACTGCACCGTCTCGAACACCGGGCACCCGCACCAGGGTGTTCTCGATCTCGCCGATCTCGATCCGGAAGCCACGAATCTTCACCTGGGTGTCCCGGCGTCCGAGGAACTCCAGCTTGCCCTCGGGCTGCCAGCGGCCGTAGTCGCCGCCCCGGTAGAGCCGGGCGCCCTCACGGTGCGGGTCGGCCAGGTAGGCCTGCCGGGTGCGCTCGGGGTCGTTGACGTATCCGCGGCCGACACAGACGCCGGAGAAGACGATCAGACCGGGGGCGCCGAGCGGCACCGGGGTCAGGCGCTCATCGACGACATAGACGTGCACGTTGTTGACCGCGGGGCCCAGCAGGACCCCGTCCCCGTCGGGCACGTGGTCCATGACCTCGTGGTTGGTGTCGTCCGAAGTCTCGGTCAGCCCATAGGCGTTGACCAGCTTGATCCCGGGCTGGGCGGCGAACCAGCGCTGCGTGAGCTCCTTCTTGAGCGCCTCGCCGGTGACCGACACACACCGCAGGTCCGACAGCTCGCGGGGGTGCTGCTGCAGACAGGACACGACGACGTCCAGGTAGGAGGGTACGACCTGGAGGACGGCGACCCGGCCGTCAATGATCTTGTCGACGAACCGCTGGACGTCCAGGATCACCTCCTGCTCCACCAGCAGGGTCCGCCCCCCGACGAGGAGTCCGGACACCAGTTGCCACAGCGAGATGTCGAAGCACTGGGGTGCGGTCTGGGCGACCACCTGTCCCTCGCCGATCTCCAGGTCATCGATCTTGGCGTAGAGGTGGTTGAGCATGCCCGCGTGCTCGCACATCGCGCCCTTGGGCTCACCTGTGGAGCCGGAGGTGAAATAGATGTAGGCGAGCTGGTCCGGTGCGACGCGGAGGCCCAGATCGTCGTCGGCGTGGTCCTCCTCGTAGGCAGCGCCGACGAACAGCTTCTGGACCCCGGACAGCGAGTCGAGGGCCTGGTCGAGCGTGGAGGTGCTGCCGGGTTCGGTCAGCACGAGCCCGCATGCGGCACGGGAGAGCATGGCCGCGAGGCGATCGGCCGGGAAATGCGGCTCGATGGGCAGGTACACGCCGCCGGCCTTGAAGACCGCGAGGACGGCGGCCATCCAGTCCAGGTTGCGCTCCGTCACCACCGCGACCACACCCTCGGTGCGCAGCCCCCGCGCCAGCAGGGCTCGTCCCAACCGGTTGGCACGCGCGTTGAGTTCCCGATAGGTCAGCTGCCGTTCCCCATGGACCGCCGCGATGGCGTCCGGATGTGCCGCCACCCGCTGCTCGAACAGCTCGTGGAACCGGCGGTCCGGCAACTCCCGGCGCGGACCGGCGAGCCCATCGAGCTGGAAGCGGAGTTCCTCGGCGGAGAGCAGGCTCTGCCGCCCGTGCTCGACGTCCGGATCTGCGGCGATCAGCGCGAGCGCGGTCAGGTGGTAACCGGCGATCCTGACGGCGCAGTCCGCGTCGAGCGCGTCGGTCCGGTACCGCAGCCGCAGCACGAGGCGGCCTTCACGTTGCGAAAATCCCACCCACAGCACGGTGTCACCGGCGAGTTCGCCACCCAAGCCGTGCGGATCGAACACGGTCTCGATCGACGGCTCGGCCAGGCCCAGCTCACGCCTGAGCTCATCGACCGGAAAGTCCTTGTGCAACAGCAGATCAGACACGACTCGATGGGTGTCCAGCAACAGCGTCCGCCACGAGTCGGGTTCGGTCGTCAGCCGGCAGGGCAGCAGCGGGCCGCCCTCCGCAGTGACGTAGCCGATCGTGACCTCGTGCTCGCCGGACAGCGCGGCGAGCACCTTGGCGTGCGCGGCCAGCAGCACCGAGCCGAGCGGCACTTCCAGGTCCTCGGTCAACCGGCCCAACGCCGCCACGACGTCGTCCGGGACCGTCGCCTCGTGTTCGCCGATGCCCGTCACCGGATTGAGCGTCCACCGCGGGATCGCGGTGAATCCACCGGCGACGAGCACAGCGCGCCAGAACTCCCGGTCGGCCTGCACTTGCAATTCCATTTGGTCGTCCCTCTCCAATCACCGTCGCCACCGTGCTTTCAGCGCCGAAATGGGTGGCGCTGCTACCCCCGCGTCAACGCTTCGGGCTGATAAGGGACATCTCGCATTTCCGCGGCGGGGTTTCCTCCCCAGCGTGCGTGCTGTGGGACTTCCTCGCCCTTCATGAGAAAGGAGTCGGGGGCGAGCACCGCGCCGCTGCCCATCGTCACGCCGTAATGGACGTGGGACCCCACACCGAGGGTGCAGCCGGCACCGATGGTGCTGCGATCGGACTTGAAGGTGCCGTCCTCCTGCGAGTGGCACTGGATCTTGCTTCCCGCATTGAGCGTGCAGTCGCTTCCGATGGTGGTGAGCGTCCGCTCCGTCAGATAGCAGCCGTCATCGAAGACCCTGCTGCCGATCCGAACACCCAGCATCCGCCAGATCACGTTCTTGAAAGGGGTCCCGTTGAAGACGTCGAGGTACGTGTCAGGCACCTTCCAGAGGCGCTCGTGCCACCAGAAGTACGGGGCGTAGATGGAACACAACTGCGGTTGCAGCGCGCGGAATGCCGCGATGACGCGCTCCACCAGTACGAAGTAGACGGCGGTGAACCCGAGGCTGAACACCAGGAACGCGACGATCAGCAGATGCCCGTAGGAATCGTAGAGATCGACGTTCGCCAGGCCGATCAACGTGAGCACGAAGAAGTGCAGCCACCGCACGAGCAGGAAGAAGACCATCGAGCGAATGTTGTAGCGGTTCTTTGCGGCGAGGTTGCGGCGCAACTCGTCGCCGGTCCGGAGACCGTCGAACCGGGAGTCACGCTCGACCGACCGGGGAATCTCGAAGCACGGCGAGCCGAGCAGGCCCACCCCCTCGCGTACCTCGCCGTCGAGCGGAATCATCACCTTCGTCGCGAGGAGGCAGTTCTCACCCGTCCTGGCCCCTGAGGGAAAAGCGATGTTGTTCCCGATGAAGTTGTGTGGCCCGATCGAGGCCCGGGACACCCGGAAGGACGTGCTCGAGAAGTCGGCATTGACGATGGAGAGCCCGTCGGCGACCATCGTTCCGCTGCCGACAGAGCACAGATACGGGGTCTCGTGTTGCACTTCCGTGCCGAAGTTCGACCCTGTCTGCTCGACCTGGGACAAGTCGTATCCGAGACCGCGCAAATAGTGGACGATGTAGGAGCTGTCACCGAACAGCCAATTGAAGAACTTTACGTTGGTCATCCGCCCGATCGCCCGGTGCGCCGAGTAGTGAAACCCGTACAGCGGATAGACCTTGTCCGGCTCGACGAACAGGTTCAGCAGGCGCGGAACGGTGAACATTACGGCCAGGCCCACGACGACGAAGCCGAAGAACAGAATGAAGGAAAGGATCAGCGCGTCGATGTAGAGATCCGGCGACGTGAACCCCACCGTGCCCCGGCCCAGCCGGTTGTGCAGCGCCGGGACCAGGGTCACCAGCATGTACGCGCCCCCGACAACCAGTGGCACGTAGAGGAAGAACAGCTGAAGCACGGTGACGAGGCCGAAGCCGGCCCGGCGCAGCGTGCCGCACTTGGCCGGCCCGATCGTCACGTAGTCGTGCTCCGTGAGCTGTGCCGGGGATCCGTGCCAGTGCTGGCCGTCCGGGATCACCTGCCCGCTGTACAGCGTTGATGTGTGGCCGAGTTGCGCCCCGTCGCCCATCGACGTGTCGATGTCGAGCACGGTCTTCTCGCCGATGAACACGTCCCGGCCAAGGGTGATCCGGCCGGTCTGGATACGGCCGGCGTGCGCCCGGTAGCAGAGGAGGAACGAGTCTTTGCGGATCACCGTGCCGGCGCCGATCGTGAGCAGGTCGGGGCAGGCCGGAACGCTGTGGGAGAGGATCGTGACTCCCTTGCCGATCCGTGCGCCCAGGGCTCGCAGGTACAGCACGTACAGGGGATTGCCGACGAAGAAGATCATCGGGTTGGCGTGGATCAGCACCTTGACGGTCCAGAAGCGCAGATACGTCAGGCCCCAGACCGGGAACTCGCGCGATTTCCAGCGGCCGACGAGAAGCCATTTGGCCACGATCGGGAAGGTGCACATGCCGATGAAGCCGACGCCGCCGAAAACGAACGATCGCAGGTAGACATCGATCACATCCGAGCCGGCGGAGACCCATGCATAGCCTCGGTCGGCGACAAGTCCGACGAGGAACGAATATCCCAGGAAAAGCAGGAACTGCAGCGTTCCGCAGAGGGCGTACTGCACCGATCCGGCCGGAGTCACCACCTCGCTCGGCGCAGGGACCGACGACTCGACAGGGGCGGGCGCGGCATCCGCGAGCCCCGTCGCCAGGCTTCGGATCGTCGGGTGCCGGTAGATGTCCTTCATCGACGCCGATGGGAGGTCCGCCCGCTTCCTGACCCGTGCGCAGAAATGAGCCATCACCAACGAGTTGGCGCCGAGGTCGTCGAAGAAGTGACTGTCGACCGACACCCGTTCGACACACATGACGTCAGCCAGCACCTCGGCGAGGTCTGTCTCGATGTCGGTCCCCGGGCCGGGGTACCTGCGCGTGTTGATCGCAGATTCATCCGGCCCGGACATCAAGACCTCGACGGATTTCTCCTCCATGCGGGCTCCTTGAGACGAACAATTCGAGTGCCGTCGGCCATTACGGTCGGCTCCCCGTACTCACGCTATTTCGATGGCCGGAGCGAGTGGTCCGGAAGTCACGAGGCCGGGATCCGTTGTCCGATTCCCAAACCGTCGCCTTAGTTTCAACTGTCCACCGTCGGGCTGCCACCCGAACATCCCCCAAAAGAGGGTCACCGGCTCGCAGGGGCGCGTGGAGATGTGCAAGGCGGTCGGGATCGATGCTGAATGCGCCGCCCTCTTCGGACGGGCGCCGTCTCGTGGACGGGCGTGACCGTCCGGGGCAGCGATCGGCCCATACCCGCCGCGTTGTACAGAGACGTTTTCGGCACTGATGGAGAACGCGGTGTCCTCCGGGGTGACGGTGCCCCAGGTCGAGGCCGATCGGGTGGTGCAGGAGGCGAGCAGGTTCGCGTACAGGCGTTGGTGAAGGTGGTGCGGGCATCGCACACGGTGACGTGGAACCCCGGGAATCGGTCGGCCCCGGAGAACGAGGTGGTATAGTCTCGCGCGCGGAAGATCGGCTGCCGGGGTGGTACCGTCTAAGGTTCGAGACCGGGCGGACGGGGCGTTCTCGTGGACACGACCTCCAGGTCCGGCCCGCGGATCGCGCTCTCGGCGCGGCCGCCGCGGACATTGCCGAGCACAGTACCGTCGGCGCGCGCGGCGAGGGTTGCCGCGACCTGGCGTGCCGCGTTGCCGCGTACGGCAGGATCGCCGTCGTTCCGGCGGCGCAGCAGCTCTGCCGCCAGGTCGCGCAAGGGTTGCCTCCTCAGCAGTGGGTGTACAGCGGCTGACGGCCCGGGTCACATGTTCTTCGCGCCCGCCTTGATGGCCTCTGGGATGCGCGTGTACGTGCCGCAGCGGCAGATGTTGCGGATCTCGTCGAGGTCGCGGTCCTCGATCTCGCGGCCATCGGCAGCGGCCTGCCGGACCCTGGCGACGGCGGCCATGATCTGGCCCGGCTGGCAGTAGCCGCACTGTGCGACGTCCAGGTCCAGCCAGGCCTCCTGTATCGGGTGCAGATCCTTGCCGACGGTGGTGGGCAGCCCCTCGATCGTGGTGATCTCGTCGTCCGGCGTGATCTGCGACACGGGAACCGAACACGGGTTGAAGGCATTGCCGTCGATGTGCGACGTGCAGGCCTGGCACACGCCGAGACCGCAGCCGTACTTGGGCCCCGTGACGCCGAGCAGGTCGCGCAGCACCCACAACAGTCGTACGTCGTCCTCGGCCTCGACGGTGATCTGCTCGCCGTTGAGCTTGAAAGTGTGGCTTGCCATGGCTGGAATCAGGGCTCCTCAGTAGGCGCGGTCAAGACCGTCGGTGGGGGACTGGGGTGTGGACGGTTCGAGGGGCAACGGCTCGAAGCTGAGGGTGCCATGGTTGATCGGGAAGCTCGTCGGCATCGTGCCCGTCGCGCGGGCGTACGCGCAGGCGATGGCGGCGAACGCGGGCGCGACCCCCAACTCGCCTGCTCCGGAGGGCTTGTCGCTGGTGCTCGGCATGACGACGACCCGTAGTTCAGGCGGGGTGTTCCACTGCCGTGTGTAGAAGTAGTTGTCCCAACTGCCCTCCAGCGGGATGGATGCCGTTCTTGATGTGCCAACTCGGGCCGGGCGTCCGCGAGAGCGACCCGAACCCTGTTCAGCGGAAGGTCCAGCTCCTCGGCGATCACCATGGCGATCGCGGTGGTCATGCCCTGGCCCACCTCTGCCCGGGGCACCGCGAACGAGGCGGTGCCGTCCGTGTGCACCTGGACCGTGATCAGGCCCGAAGTCGGCGAGGCCGCCAGGTTCTGCAGATCGCCGAGGTCGAAGAGGTCCTCGGGCTGCGGCGGCGACGGCACGGCCGCCTCGGCCTCCTGCCCGTCGAGCGCGTCGGCGCCGAAGAGTACGCCGACAGCAAGGGTCGGGGCGGCAAGGAGATGGGCGAGCACTCTGCGGCGGCCGGGGCCTTCGGGTGCTGATCGCGAGTGCTGGGGCGAGCGGCTCTGTTCTGCCATCCCTGATCTTCGCAGGGAATCCCGGCCTTCAGGCCGGACGGGAATGCGATCCTTGGACCGGAGGTGCGGAGCGCTGGAGTGCTCTGCGTTGTCAGTGGCGCCAGCTATGTTGATCGGACTGACCGAAGGGTGGGTGGCTGGGGGATTCGTGCGTACAAGTTCCTCATGCGGCCCACCGTCCGGCAGGGCCAGGCGCTCGGTGAGATGCTGCGGGATCACTGCTCGCTCTACAACGGCGCATTGCAGGAACGGCGTGATGCCTACCGTCATGTATCGGAGGCGAGCATCAAGTACGGGATGCAGCCGGCGCAGTTGAAGGATATTCGGGCGTTCGACCCGGAGCGTCAGGGGTGTTGGTCGTTCTCCTCGCAGCAGGCGACCTTGCGCCGGTTGGACAAGGCGTTTGCGGCGTTCTTCCGGCGGATCAAGGCTGGGGAGACGCCTGGATACCCGCGTTTTCGTGGGGTGAACTGGTTCGACACGGTGGAGTTCCCGAAGGACGGGGACGGCTGCCGCTGGGATTCCACCCCGCACGACCCTGTCACCCGCGTGCGCTTGCAGGGTGTCGGACATGTCAAGGTCAACCAGCACCGGCCCGTAGTGGGCAAGGTCAAGACGGTCGGCGTCAAGCGCGAGGGCCACAAATGGTTCGTCGTACTGACCGCTGATCAGGAGCGGCCCGAGCCGCTGCCGCCAACGGGCAGCATGGCCGGCATCGACCTGGGCATCGCCAACTTCCTCGCCGACTCCAACGGCGGGTTCGTGGAGAACCCCAGGCACGGACGCCGCGCTGCCGCGAGGCTCGAAGCCGCCCAGCAGGCGCTGTCCCGGTTCCCGCGCCGCAAGGCGAAGGACCGCACCGCCAACCACCGGCGGGCCGTGGAGCAGGTCGCCAAACTGCATGGCAAGGTGCGCCGTCAGCGCCTGGATCACACGCACAAGACCGCGCTCGGCCTGGTCCGTGAGCACGACTTCATCGCGCACGAAGATCTCAAGATCCGCAACATGAGCAGGGCCCCCGCCTCCAAACCGGACCCCGACCAGCCGGGCACCTTCCTGCCCAACGGTGCCGCCGCGAAAGCCGGGCTGAACCGCTCGATCAACGATGCCGGTTGGGGGGTGTTCCTGACGATCCTGCACGCAAAGGCTGAAAGCGCTGGGCGGGAAGTGATCGCCGTGGACCCCCGCAACACCTCCCGTACGTGCCCCGAATGCGGGCACACCGCGAAGGAGAACCGGCCCACACAGGAGAAGTTCCACTGCGTCGCATGCGGCCACAGCGCACACGCCGACACAGTCGGGGCTCTCAACGTCCTACGGGCCGGGCTGGTCCGTCGCGAAGCCCAACCGGCATAGCGAGAAGCCCCGCTCTTCAGGGCGGGGAGGAGTCACATGAGGTCCTTCCAGAAGCCCGAACGGGGAGACAAGTGAGAGCCGTTCCGCGTCCCGGACACCTGCCACGGGGCACAGAAGTGGGCCATGGTCACGTTGACCCACGTCGAGCGGGCGTGGCTGTGCGTGTCGCACAACCGGACGGCGGTCAGCATTGGTTCACCTGATGAGGCTGACACCGAGCGGTCTCAACGTGCACAGGGCGAGGGAGAGTTCCACATGGTCGCCACAGTTCGTGATGTCGTGTCCGGTGATGGTGTGGATCCTGCGAAGGCGGCTGAGGACGGTTTGGCGGTGACGGAACAGCAACTCGGCCGTTCGGACAACGGATCCGGCCGTGGTGATACAGGTCGCCGGGGTGTCGATCTGCGTCGTGTGCGCCGGTGACGACGTCGCTCCTGGCAAGGCCCTTCCGTAGCCCGTACAGCCCGCGGCAGGCGTGGGCGCGAGGGCACGCTCCACAGCGGCGCGGCGGACAGCGCGCCCGGGACACGAGCACTGCCGACGCCGACCGCGGGCCGGCTCGAACGCTTGAGGCCGACGAGTCGCGAGAGTCGTCCCGGCCACGCATGTCTGCACGACGTCTCCACCACGTAGAGGTACGTGGCGAAGTGGCGAGATTCCACATCAGGCGATTGACTTGATTCTTGGTCGTCGGCTTGTCCGGTCCTCAAGGGCCACACCCCCAGGAGGGCAACGCGGGTGATGTATACAGCGAGCAGCCGTTGCGGTCATCCACGGGGTCTATGAACTCCTCCGTCACCTGGTAGCAGGCTGGGCAGGGTTTCGGACCATGACCGCCTCTCGGGTGTACCCCCACAAACCCCGCGCACCACGCAATGGTTCACGCGGGTCGGGCTGGGCTGCTGCCGTGCCCGATCAACGAGACTTGGCAGCGGGGGCGCCCCTATCTCTTTCGCCGAACGTTTCGGCGGAGACCGGATAAGGAAAAATGGGTGTCCTGCGTCAGTTGTCCAGCAGTCATCATGAAGGAGTGCGTACATGACGATCTCACTCGGTCTCGGTCTCCCGCAGATGAAGCAGTACGACATCGGCCGCGATGTGGCCACCGTGGCTCGCGCGGCGGAGGAGACCGGTTACGCGAGTCTTTGGGTCTTCGAGCGTGTCCTGTTTCCTGAGCCCGCAACTCAGGGTCTGTACGGCGTACCGGGGCTGCCGTGGCCCGACCAGTACCGCAGTGTCGCCGACCCGCTCGTCACGCTCGCGCTGGCCGCCGCGGCCACCGGCCGGGCCCGGCTCGGCACCAGCGTCCTGGTTGCGCCTTTGCACGTGCCGTTCCAACTGGCCCGTTCGCTCGCCTCGCTGGACGTCGCGAGCGGTGGGCGAGTGATCGCGGGTGTCGGCACGGGATGGTCTCTGGACGAGTATGCAGCCGCCTCCGTCGCGCCTTTCGAGAGGCGTGGTGCGGTCCTGGACGAGCTGCTGGACGTGTGCGCGGCCGTCTGGGGCCCGGACCCTGTCTCCTACGAGGGCGAGCTGACCACCATCGTCCCGTCCGAGGTCGGCCCCAAGCCGGTGCGCCCCATTCCGGTCTACCTGCCCGCGAACAGCCCGCGTGCCACCCGCCGTCTGGTCGACCGGGCGGACGGCTGGATGCCCGTGGCCATGGGCGCCGCTCGGCTGGCCGAGGAGTGGCAGCGGGTACAGGACGTGGCCGCCGAGCGCGGTCGGGAGCGTCCGGTCGACGTCTGCGCCCGCGCCAATGCGCGGTACAGCGCCAAGCCGTTCGAAGGCGCGGGCCGACAGCCTTTCCACGGGAGCGTGGCGCAGATCGTCGAAGACCTGGTGGCGCACGCCGAAACGGGCGTAGCGGAGTTCCTGCTGGATCTCCAGGGCGCGACGCGCGACGCCGCGGAGCTGATCGACGTGGCGGCCGAGGTGTACGAGGCAGCGCGAGCCGCGGGCGTCTGACGATCGCGCGATGGTGTCCGGCCGAGGCGATGACGCCACAGGCGCCGGCCAGGCCCTCCACGACGCCACGGGCACGGCCGAGCCGCTCGCTCTCCTCACGGACGCGATCCATCGGGAAGCAGCCGATGCCGGGAGGATCGGTCGGAGCAAGCGCCTTGCGCTCGACGGCTCGCCGTCAAGCGGCAGCCGTCAGGTCACGATGGATGACGCGGGCGGCTCCTTCGACTGTGCCGACGCCGTAGTCCATAGTGCGATTGCCGGTCGAGAGGACAGCCATGCCGTAGTCGTGACCACCGCCGGTGAAGGCGCCCACGCTGTTCACCCGCCATCCGCCGGTGGTGCGCGGCAGCCAGCCATTCTTGACGTGCACGGCTGCCGTAGCGGGTGATCCGGCGGGCACCCCCCACCTCTGGTCGGTGGTGACGTGATTCATCAGACCGAGAGCGTAGCTGCGTGAGGAGGGGGTCAGCACCGCATTCTCCGTTGTCAGCACTTGCATGAGCCGGAGCTGGTCGCCGGCGGTGATCTGGGTGAGGCCCCAGCTCTTACCTGCAGCGGGAACGGTGTGCCGCATCTGTGCCAGAGTCAGGAACTTCTTGAAGCCGGCGGAACCGATCTGCTGCCAGAGGGCGGAGGTCGAGTCGTTGTCCGACTTGGTGATCATGGCAGTGGCCAGCTTCACCTCCTGCGGAGTCAGCTTCCGGTGCGCCTCCTCGGCCTGCCGCAGCAGTGCTCCGAGCACCGTAACCTTCACCACGCTGGCGGAGTCGAAATGCGTGTCGGCCTCGAGCTCGCAGGTGGTTTCGGTGATCCGGTCGTAGAGGGCCAGCGACCATGTGCCCTGTCGCCCGTTGAGAGCCCCGGCTATGTCGTGGGACAGCTCGGAGGCCAGTCCTGGTTTCTTCGAGGTACAGATGACCTTCGAACCACCCGCCGTGGCACTGGCGGTGCCGGCCGACGCCGGGGTTGCCAAGGTGAATACGGTGAGCAACGAGCTTGCGGCCAGGGCAGTGGCCAGACCGCGCCGCGAGCAGGTCAATATGTGTGATCCATGCATGAAGGCTGTGTCCTGTCTCGCTGTGTGCCGTAGGCCATCTCGCCGGACCTCGCGCGGCCGACTGAGAGCCGGGATCCCGCTGCGTTTGCTTACAACCGCTCAGCGAAGTGGGCTGCAGCAGGTCGCCGCCCTGGCATCTGTTCGGGCCGCGGAGAATCGATGAATGGAATCGGGGCTCAGCGATACCGGATCGGATCCCCATTCACAGGCCACGGCGACCATACGTGGCCCCGGATCGGCGATCTTGGAAATCCGGGGTGAAATGCCCGATATGAGGATTTTGTCGATATGTGATGTTCGCCAAATCGGCAGCCCCTGAAGCGGTGCCCCCGAACGTCGAGGTGGCAGGACGGCCTATGTCCTGCCTGGGATGCGCGGGCGCGCCGACGGGGTGCATCTCGATGCTCGGCCCCGCTCCGGGAGCGTTCGATCCCGCGGTCGGCCGGCTCGTCGCCGATCCCGTCGGCCGGCTCCTGTCGGAGATCCCCGACCCGCTGTTCCGCGGGCTCGGAGTCCGTTCCGGTCCGGCGCACCCCGCGCACGGGTGCCGTTCGGGTGGAGGCCGTAGTGATGGCTGCCGGCGCCGCGCAGTGGGCCGGGGGACTCGCTCGCGACGTCCCGCTCAGGTGACACCGATTGAATGATCAAAGTGGCGGGGGGTTAGCATATGAGCGCCGCCTAGCTCGAAAGATAAACCTGTGACTGTCAATGACGACTCGTTCACCAATTGGAAGAACCGCGAGGAGATCGCGGAGTCGATGATCCCCATCATCGGGAAGCTGCACCGGGAGCGGGACGTCACAGTCCTGCTTCACAGCCGCTCCTTGGTGAACAAGTCGGTGGTCAGCATTCTCAAGACCCACCGATTCGCCCGGCAGATCGCCGGTGAGGAACTCTCGGTCACCGAGACGCTGCCGTTCCTGCAGGCTCTTGCCATGCTCGATCTCGGCCCTTCCCAGATCGACATCGGCATGCTCGCCGCGACGTACAAGGCCGACGGCCGAGGTCTCTCGGTGGCGGAGTTCACCGCCGAGGCCGTCGTCGGCGCCACGGGTGCCGACAAGATCGAGCGCCGCGAACCGCGCGATGTCGTGCTCTACGGGTTCGGCCGCATCGGCCGCCTCGTCGCCCGCCTGCTCATCGAGAAGGCTGGCTCGGGCAACGGCCTGCGCCTGCGCGCCATCGTCGTCCGCCAGGGCGGCGGCCGGGCCGTCGAGGATCTCGTCAAGCGCGCCTCGCTGCTGCGCCGCGACTCCATCCACGGCCAGTTCCAGGGCACGATCACCGTCGACGAGGCGGACAGCACGATCATCGCCAACGGCAACGAGATCAAGGTGATCTACGCCAACGACCCGTCGGAGGTCGACTACACGGCGTACGGCATCAAGGACGCCATCCTCATCGACAACACCGGCAAGTGGCGCGACCGCGAGGGCCTGTCCAAGCACCTGCGCCCCGGCATCGACAAGGTCGTCCTGACCGCGCCGGGCAAGGGCGACGTCCCCAACATCGTGCACGGGGTCAACCACGACACGATCAAGCCGGATGAGCAGATCCTGTCGTGCGCGTCCTGCACCACCAACGCGATCGTCCCGCCGCTGAAGGCGATGGCGGACGAGTACGGCGTCCTGCGTGGCCACGTGGAGACCGTCCACTCGTTCACCAACGACCAGAACCTGCTGGACAATTACCACAGCTCCGACCGCCGCGGCCGCTCGGCGCCGCTCAATATGGTCATCACCGAGACCGGTGCCGCCTCCGCCGTCGCCAAGGCGCTGCCCGGCCTCAAGGCGCCGATCACCGGCAGCTCGATCCGCGTCCCGGTGCCGGACGTCTCGATCGCGATCCTCAGCCTGCGGCTCGGGCGCGAGAGCACCCGCGAGGAGGTTCTCGACTACCTCCGCAACGTGTCGCTGACCTCGCCGCTCAAGCGCCAGATCGACTTCACCACTGCCCCCGACGCGGTGTCGAGCGACTTCATCGGCTCGCGCCACGCCTCGATCGTCGACGCCGGCGCCACCAAGGTCGACGGCGACAACGCGATCCTCTACCTGTGGTACGACAACGAGTTCGGCTACTCCTGCCAGGTCATCCGCGTCGTCCAGCACGTCTCCGGAGTGGAGTACCCGACCTACCCGGCCCCGGCGGTCTGATCTCGGCGGACCGTCCGATCCGGCGTCCCGGCAGACGGGGCGGCAACTGATGCCGATCGGCATCGGTTGCCGCCCCACCGGCAGCGGAATCGGCCGTACGTCAGGAACCCGCAGTTTTCGTTCGTACGCTGGCCCGCAGAGCCCCGACTCACTCGCGGCTTCACGGCCTCGGGTCGGCCGCCGGTTCGATGCTGCGCAGCAGACTGAGACGCTTCAGCGTCGCCCGCGACCGCCAGCAGATACGGCCGCTCACCGTGATGGCCATTCCCTGGAGTCCGCCTGCGGTGGTGCAGCTCCGGCGACAGCCGTCCCGGCCGGAACCTGGGCAGTTCACTCCGGATACGGGTCGTAGCAGTCCAGTGCGGGGTGGTAAAGAACCTGCCAGGTGTTCTCCTCGACAACCCCGGTTCTGTCCAGACCGTGGCACCCCTGAATCCAGATGATCTTCTTCGACGTGGCTGAGTCGAAGACCCCGTCGACTGCGAGTTTCGGAACGCCGCCCCACACATTGCTCAGACACTGCGCCTGCTTCACGGACGGACCGGTGTTCACGTACGTGAGCGCGGGACGATCGGTGGAGGACGTGTAGGAGCATGTCTCCTCAGCGGCGGCCGCATCGTGCGTCGTCGCCGCCAAAGCCCCGGCGGTCAGCAGTGCTGTGCCGAGGGCCGCACACTTGCGACGGATCATGTCGGGCACTCCAATCCGTATGGGCATCTGCGCCTCCATCAAGCATGGGGGCGCAAGCGTCGTCCCGCGCATTCGAACCGCCGCGCACGCGCGAGGTGTACCGGTCGGCCGGTGCGCGGACGACCGCTTGGTGAGGCCAGAAGCCTTTGGGGCGGCGTGGCCAGGGTGCCCAGCCCGGCGGCGCCGGCCGCCGCGGTCCTCGAGGAGGCGGACGTCGGCGGGGGAGGGGGCGTGGGGGACCTGTCACACCCCGAACAGCATTCCCCGGCACATCTCGGCCCGCCGCGCGGCGAGCCCGGCCGGCAAGCTGGATGCGCGTCGAAGATCCCCTTGCCTTTCGCATCGCGGGTCCGGTGCCGGCTGGGCGGCGGCGGCCATGTGGCTACGGTTCGTGATCGACACCTCGACGCTGGGCTGAGCCAACCCCGGATGCGTCACCACGATGCGCCGCACCGGCTCTCGTACGGGGTGCTGCTACGGGAAGGGGTGCGGCAGTCGCGTCGTGGGCGAGGCCAGGCGCCGGGCGCGCTCCTAGGCATGCAGGACCGAGCCCGGGGCCGCTGGAGTGGCGCTGTTCCCGAACGGAACGCTTCAAGGAAAAGGCATGGGCTTCAGCCCGTGGCGGCCACTTGTCCAACGGCTGTTTGTCCGGGAGATGCACCGTCCCGAATCTCTCCCAGGAATGAGCCGCCCAGAGGGCCTCGCGGCGGAGGCGCACGCATGAGGCCCCTCCGGCGCGAACCGGCAAGGAGCCGCCACCGTGCAGCTGCCGCCTCCGTCAGGTCTCCGTGTCCTCCGCGCGGCGCTCACCCTCCGCCTGGGACGGCTGGGTTCGCGTCGTGGCGGGGTGCCGCTCCTCGGCCGGATTCATGTCCTCTTCCAGCCTCTCGCCCTCTGCTTGCGACGGCGTCGGGTACTCGTCGTTCTCGCTCATGGCCGCCTCCACGGTCGGAACGTATGCACACAAAATGAGCGTAACGCGCCGTCCAGCCGGGCAGCACGTCCACGACGCGTCAGCGGGAGCTCCGCGCCCAGCCCCAGCACGTGGCGAGGAGCTCACCGGGCCGGACCGCCCCCGGTCGACTCGTCAGCCGTCCGGGGGAGGCGCACTGTGGAAGACGTGGGCCTCAGTGAACGTCTTGCACGTCTGCAGGGGGCATGGCGGCCGGGCCATGCCCTGCTGACGATTCCCGTTGTGCTCATCATCGTGATCACAGTCGTGGACCTCTTCGTGCCGGAGGACATCCAGCTGGGACCGCTGCTGGTCATCGCGCCCGCGATCACTGCCTCATTCGCCGGGCCCCTGCTGACCGGAGCGATCGGGCTCCTGGCCGTGGCGGCCGAGACATACATCGGCCTGTACCTCGGCGTGCTGTCCTCCCGGAACGCGGTGGTGCAGATTGCCGCCCTCGCTGGGCTCTCGGCCCTGGTCGTGTTCTTCTGCGTGGTACGCGAGCGGCGCAGACGGGAGCTCGACCAGGTGCGGTCGGTGGCCGAAGCCGCGCAGCACGTCCTGATGTGGCCGCTCCCGGACCGTATCGGCCCGCTACGGATCGCCAGCCTGTACGTGGCTGCCGAGGACGAGGCCCAGATCGGCGGTGACCTGTACGCAACCACCCGCATCGAAGGCGGAACCCGGGTGCTGATCGGCGACGTGAGAGGCAAGGGCCTGGCCGCCATCGGAGAAGCCGCCCTTCTGCTCGGCGCCTTCCGCGAGGCCGCCCACCAGCACACCGGCCTGCCCGCACTGGCCGCGGCCCTCGAACAGAGCATCTCCCGCTACCAGGCCGACTTCGAGCCGGAAGAGGAGGCCGGGGAACGCTTCGCCACCGCCCTGCTGCTGGAGATACCCGACCAGGGCCAAATCAGCCACATGACCAGCTGCGGACACCCTGCACCGCTGCTGCTGAGCCCAGGACACGCCGTCACGGTCCCGAGTCTGCACCCCGCGCCTCCGTTGGGGGTGGGCGGCACGGGTCCGGCGGGTTACGCCCTTGACGTGTTCACCTTTGAGGAAGGAGACACCCTCCTCCTGTACACCGACGGCGTCATCGAAGCACGGGACCGAGGCGGAGACTTCTACCCGTTCGCGGAACGGGCCGCCCGGTGGACCGAGAACTCCCCGGAGGCACTTCTGCACCACCTGCGAGGCGACCTCCTCGCCCACGCCGGCGGACATCTGGGCGACGACGCAGCTGTCGTCGCGATCCACCGCAGTCCCATCCCCCATCCCGGACGTCACCACGGAGCTCGCCCACCCTGACGGCTTGTGCCGCGGGGCGTTGCCGTCGCTGTTCACACTGCTCGGGCCGGAGCTGCTGACTCGCCTCTCGATTCCGCATTCACCTTGGTCGGGATGTTGATGTTCGCCACGTGGAACTTCACCGTCGACTCGCTGACGTGCAATTGCTGTGCGACGGGCCGGCGACGCTGTTGCAGCCAGTGGATGTGAAGTGGTTCTGATCCCGGTTCACGATTGCTGTCTGACGGGGAGTCGAGTCCCGGAGGAAAACCACATGCGTGCGATCGTCGGCGCTGTCAGGCTTTGCCGGTGAACCGTGAACAGATCTCCGGACTTGCCCATGCCGACCACCCGATCAAGTCCCCTCTCGACGACGACTCGGTGCGACAACTGTTGGAACGTGGCGTCCCGCGTGGTGACGAGCGGGTACTCGACCTGGGCTGCGGCAGCGGTGAATGGCTTCTGCGCGCCCTGAACACGCACCCGCACCTGCTCGCCGAGGGCGTCGACACCTCCGAGCACGCGCTTCGGCAGGCCAGTGAGGCCGCGAGCCGCCTCGGCGTCCGCACACGCCTTGCACTGCACCACCAGGAGGCTGCGGACTTCCGTTCCACGCACTCGTTCGACCTGGTACTCAGCGTCGGGGCCACGCACGCCTTCGGCGGCCTGCTGCCCACCCTCGCGGCGGCGCGCAAGCACCTGGCCCCGGGCGGACGCGTCCTGATCGGCGAGGGCTTCTGGGAACGTGAGCCGTCACCGGAGGCCGTCGAGATGCTCGGGGACCTCACCGACCTGGCGACCACCGTGGACCGTGTCGTCGCCGATGGATGGACTCCCGTCCACGGGCATATCAGCACGCGCCGCGAGCTGGACGACTACGAGTGGGCCTGCTGGGGAGCACTCGCCTCCTGGGCCCTGGACCACCCTGCCGACCCGGACAGCTCGCACGTGCTCGAGACAGCCGCGATCCGCCGCACCGAATGGTTGCGCGTCTACCGGGACATGTGGGGCTTCGTCGGTCTGGTCCTGCGCCGGACATCCGACTGACCCCGGACGAGCCCCGGCGCCCCGGCCCCGCCCCGACAGATCGTGCGAGCGCGTCGGGGCCCCGGGGCGTTCGACGAGTCGGCCGAGTCCGAAGCGGGCTCCGGCCCCAAGGAGCGGTTCCGGATGGGCACCGGGCAGGCCCTTCCGATCTCACCCGACCGCGCCAGCAAACGTGGGGGCTGCCTTCTCTCCATTGGGCTGTGGCCACGCCGGAGTTGCGTGGCCACGAGGGCCATGAGTCTGTGGGAGTCGTGCTCTTACAGATCTCAGCCTTCAGGAGAAGACATGCACGCTGAGCAGAACGGCCGCTCGGCCGACAGGCTTTCCGTGGTGTACACGGTCCACGTCATCGAGGGCGGTGAGCAGGGGTTTCTGGAGGCGTACGAGCAAATAAGGAAGTCCGTCGCCAGCGTCCCGGGACACATCATCGACCGGCTCGGAGAACCCATCGACGACTCCCGCCAGTGGGTGATCACCAGCGAGTGGGAGACGCCCGACCACTTCTTCGCCTGGCAACAGGGCGAGGACCATCGCGCACTGCTGGCTCCACTGCGCGTCTGGGTCGACCAGACCCAGTCGCTGCGATACCGGGTCATTCAGGAGACCGTGGGGGTGAAGGCATGACGCACCCCACCACTGGCCCCGTCGCCGTCCTGGGGCTCGGCACGATGGGCACCGGCCTGGCCACGCGCCTTCTCGATCAGGGAGTTCAGGTGCGGGTCTGGAACCGCACCGCGGGGCGGACCGAACCGCTCGCCCGGGCCGGCGCCGTCGCCGCAGCCCATCCGGCCGATGCCGTCGAGGGCACGAGCGCCGCCATCTGCACCGTGACCGACGGCGAAGCCCTCGCCGCCGTGCTGCACGGACCGGACGGAATCATGACCGGGGGCCCGTACCCCGGCTCCCTGGTCTGCGCCAGCACGGTCGCCCCCGAAGAGGTCGTCCGCCTCACCGGCGACATGCACTCCGTTCTGGACGTCGGCATGCTCGGCAACCGGGAGCACGCCCGCAGCGGTGAGCTGCGGCTGTTCGTCGGCGGCGAGGAACGGGTCTTCACCGCAGGGCGGCCGCTGCTCGAACTGCTGAGCAAGGAGGTCGTCCACCTCGGCGAACTCGGCTCCGGCATGCGGATGAAGCTGCTCCTCAACCTGCTGATGGGGATCGAGGTGCAGGCTCTGGCCGAGGCCGTCGAGCTGGCGGCCGCCACCGGACTCGACCGGAAGCTCGTCCTCGGCACGATCGCCGGCAGCGGCTTCGCCTCGCCCGTCATGGCGTTCAAGTCCAAGCGGCTGGCAGCCGGGCGTTTCGACAAGCCCGACTTCCGGCTGAGCCTGATGGCCAAGGACCTCCTGCTCGCTGCCGAGCAGGCCGCGGCGGCCGGACTGCGGCTCCCCCTCGTCGACGCAGCCGCGCAGACCCACGTCCGCGCCACCGACCAGGGACACGGCGACGAGGACTGTGTCGCCGTCGCCCACGCACTCACACCGAACCCGGGAACCCACACGTGATCATCGACATCCACGGACATCTGTCCCCACCGGAGGCCGCCCGAAGCTTCCCCATGCCTCCCAGTCTGACCGACGTCGACGGAATGCTGGCCGCCCGTGCCCAGGCCGGCATCGACCTCACCATCATCGGCAGCCCGGTCGGCGCCGGCGCCATGGCGCGGGTTCCGGGCGTCGACAACTACGCGCAACCACGAGACCGGCTCCGAAGCTTCCACGCCTGGATGTCGGGCCTGATCGCCACCTTCCCGGACCAGTTGCGCGGGTACGTGTACGCCAACCCGTTCGGCGACGACGATCACCTGGAAGGAGTCCGGGAGACGCTGACGGATCCCGCCTTCGTCGGCCTGATCACCACCTCCAGCGTCCACGGCGAACTGCTCGGCTCTCCGCGAGCCGACTCCTTCTTCGCGCTGGCAGCCGAGACGGGAGTGCCGGTCCTGGTGCACGCCCCGGCCGAACCGATCGGCACGGACCGGGTCGACGACTTCGGCTTCGTCGAGCAGATCGGCCGGTTCGGCGACGTCACCATGGGCATGGCGATGATTGCGTTCGCGGGGTGGCTGGACAAATATCCGGGCCTGCGGCTGATCGGTGCCACCGGCGGCGGTGCGCTGGCGCTGCTGCCGGAACGCCTGCAGACAGCGGCGCGTCCCCGGCACTGGGGCGGGGGCAAGCCGCCGGCGCCGTCCTCGGCCCCGGCTCCGTCCTCCACTCCGCCGTCGGCCGACCCGGGTGGTGCACTCCAGCGCATGTATGTCGACACCAGCACTTTCAGCCCGGCGCACCTGGGCCTCAACGCGGAGGTGCTGGGGCCGGAGCGGATGCTGTTCGGCACCGACTCGCCGCCGATGTCCGTGCCCCTGGAGGAGTTCATGCACATGATCGAGAAGCTGCCGATCGACAAGGCGTCCCAGCAGCTCATCCTCGGCGGCAACGCCGAGGCCCTCTTCGACCTCAGGAGCCGTCCGTGACCACTGTGGACGATCCGGTCGCCGCAGCCGAGCGGTGCACCCCCGAGTTCCGACGCAACCCGCACCCGGTCTACGCGAACCTCAGGGACACGGCACCCGTCTGCCCCATGCGGCCGCCGCACGGCGTCGACACGTACCTGATCACGCGGTACGAGGACGCGAAAGCGGCCCTGGCGGATCCGCGGCTCAGCAAGGACATGTACGGGGCCATGGACGCCTACCGGAGGATCTTCGGTGACTCGTCCGTGGCTCTGGACGACCACATGCTCAACTCCGACCCGCCCAAGCACACCCGGCTGCGCAGGTTCGTCAGCTCCACGTTCACCCCGCGTCGCGTGGACTCGCTGCGGCCGCGGATCCAGGACATCGTCGACACGCTGCTGGACAACTGCGCGACCCGCGAACCGGTCGACCTGCTGCCCGCGTTCGCGTTCCCGCTGCCGATCATCGTGATCTGTGACCTGCTCGGCGTGCCGCCGGACGAACGGTCGGAGCTGCAGCGTCTGTCCACCACGGTGGCGCAGACAGGATTCAGCAAGGAATCCAAGCAGGCCCAGCAGAAGGCGGAAGAGAACCTGCACGCGTACTTCGCGGATCTCCTCTCGCGCAAGCGCAGCCGCCCGGGTGAGGACCTGCTCAGCGCGCTCACCGCGGCCCAGGACGAAGATGGCGGGCTCACCGAGCAGGAGCTGATCTCGACCGCGTTCCTGCTGATGTTCGCGGGGCACAAGACAACCGCCTACCTCATCGGCAACGCCGTCCACCATCTCCTCACCCATCCTGCGCAGCTCCGCGCCGTGCAGGAGAACCCGGAGCTGATCGGACAGACTGTGGAAGAACTGGTGCGCTTCGAGGGCTCGGTGGAGAGCGCGACGTTCCGCTTCGCGACCGAGGACGTAGAGATCGCCGGGACGCGGATTCCGAAGGGCTCTCTGGTTCAGATCGCGCTCAGTTCGGCCAACCGTGACCCGCTGAAATTCGACTCTCCGGACGAGTTCGATGTGAAGCGACCGGCGAATGCGCCAAGTGCTCATCTGGGGTTCGGGCACGGCATCCACTACTGCCTGGGAGCGCCTCTGGCCAGGCTGGAGGTGCAACTCGCTCTCACGGGTCTGTTCGGCCGTTTCCCGAGGGCGGCTCTGGCGGACCCTGCGCGTGAGGCGCCCTGGATGGAGGTCCCGTTCCCGGCCTTCCGCGGCCTCGTGGACCTGCCTGTCGTGCTCAAGCCTGCCGTGACGTGACCCACAGCGGGAAGACACCGGCATCCTGTCACGGCCGCCTCGGAGACCCCGGGGCGGCCCTGACGCCTCGGGGTATCGATTCCGGATGCGGTGGCTGTCCGGCGTCCCGACCGTCGTCGTGACCGTTTACACCTCTGCCGGCGGCCTGCGCGCAGCGTACGTTCCCGCGCCTGCCGCCAGCAGCATCACACAGCCCGCGAAGATCAGCCCGGCTTGGCGCAGCCCGAGCCATGTCGCCATGGCGCCGACCCCCACCACCGGTACTGAGATCCCGGCGTAGGCGACGACGAAGAACGCCGAAATCGTGCCGCCACGATGCTGTGCCGGGGCCGCGCCGCTGACCAGGGTGAGTGCCGCGCGAAAGGCCAGTCCCTGGCCGGCGCCGCCACACAGGGCACCCAGGACGAGCAGGAGCATGGATTCGGCGATCAGCGATGACGCCACGAGCAGCAGGCCCACGACGAGGATGCCGCACCCCACGGGGAGCGCGAGGCGCGTGCCGATCCGTTGTGTCAAGGACTGCCCGACGGTCGAAGCAAGGAACACGGAGAACACAACGGCGCCCGAAACAGCCAGGTTGCGCACCCCCAGCGTCTGTGATGCGAAGCTCGGCGCGACCGCCGTGAACAGCCCGAGAAGCGCGAAGCCGGCGAACGCCGCCAGCGAGGCGGGCGTGAACACACCCTTCACCTCGGGAGGCACCGTGACTCCCTGCGGCGTCAGAGGAGGCCACCGCTTCGGCTCCGCCACGGTCTCCGGCAGGAACCAGGTGATCCCACAGGCCACAGCCACCAGCCCCAGGTGGACCCAGAACGGCAGCATCAGCGGCCAGGGCGTGTACTGCGCGAGGATGCCGGAGAGCAGCGGCCCGCAGCCCAGACCACCCATGTTCGCCGCGGTGGCGGCGAACCCGGCCCGCGCCTTCTGTCTTGGACCGGCCAGCTCGATGACGGCCGCTGTCGCCGCACCGCTCAGCAGGCCGGCCGCGCAGCCGGACAACAGCCGCCCCGCGAAGAGCAGAGGCAGACCGTTCTGCAGGAGGAAGCAACCCGCACTCGCGGCCGACAAAGCCATGGCGCACAGGAGTACCGGCCTGCGGCCGACCTCGTCGGAGTAGTTTCCCGCCACCAGAAGCACGGTGATGACCGCGACGGCGTACACGGCGAACACAACGGTCACCACCAGCTCGGAGAACCCGATCTGTTCCTGGTAGAGCCCGTACAACGGTGTGGGCAGGGTGGTCCCGGCCATCCCGATGGCGAAAACCACTGCCGCAGCCGGATAACCCGGCCGTCGGCCGTCGCCTGCGTTCACTGCGCCCTCGCGAACGATCACGCACGCCACCCTATGAGCGGTCACCCACTGGAGAGGCACCCGGCGCGAGGTGGCGAGGCGGACCGAGGGACGTCAGGATCATCAGTCCCAGAGTTTGTATGTCACGTACCGCGGCGTCTGCGACGGCCTGCCGTCGGTGTAGGTGAGCTGCAGCCGTGTGAAGCGTTTCAGCTCAGGGTGCTTCTTCCAGGAGTCCGGGCGGTCGAGCCTGACGATGACGGGGTAGGAGTGGAACCTGCCGGCGGCACAGTAGGGCTGACAGTCATTCACTGCGTCCAGTCCTCTGCCCACAGCGGACGTGTGTCCCCAAGTGGACCACCGAAGTTCGATGAGGCGGTTGTTGCCATCGCCGCAGGCGAGCAAGAAGTCGCCGGGGCGTACTTGCGAATTCGAGAAACAGTCGACGGCCACTGCATGGGCGGCCGCGGGCGACCCTGCGGATGCGGACGCCGGTACTACTGCTGCCGCGAGCGCTGTGGCAGCACACAGCATGACCGCTGTTCTGAACTTGTCTCTTTGCATATCAGCTCCCCAGCTGCCTCTCTTTCGAGCCCGGGCGACCCCGCGGGTACGCCTCACTCGCCCCGCGCGCTGCGGTCTGCGCGCCAGAAGCACGTGTTGGTGGCGGTGGCGCCGTTCTTTCCGCAGTTGTTCCTGAATCGACGCTACGACCGTGGCCAGGGATGCACCACCCGTACAGGCGACGGCCAGGCAAGGCAGTAGCGGAAGGAGTCCGCTCCGCCGGCAACGGCTCACCTTCGACGAGTGATCGACAACCTGTCCGCGACACCCCCGGCTTGCGCTGAAACCGCCGCACCGAGCAGGTGGTCGTAGTGGTGTGCAGGCGTACTCTGGCCCTAACGCCTGTGTACCGCGAGTGAGCGACGGAGGCGGCGCATGACCGACCCCTACGGCTTCCTCAAGACACCCCGCCGGCCTGTCCCGGCGCGTCCTGTCCGGGAGCGGTTGAGCGACTGGAACGAGGTCTACGCGGGGCAGGCGCGACTTCCGCTCGTGTCCGACCAGGCCGGGCGTTGCATGGACTGCGGCATACCGTTCTGCCACAGCGGCTGCCCGCTGGGTAATCTCATCCCCGAGTGGAACGCGTACGCGAGGAAGGGCGACTGGTGGGCAGCGGCCGAGCGGCTGCACGCGACGAACAACTTCCCGGAGTTCACGGGGCGGCTGTGCCCGGCGCCGTGTGAGGACGCCTGCGTGCTCACCATCAATACCGATCCGGTGACGATCAAGAACGTCGAACAGGCGATCGCCGACCAGATCTGGGCGCGCGGATACGCGACACCGCAACCTCCCGGGCGGCTCAGCGGCAAGACCGTCGCCGTCATCGGCTCCGGCCCCGCGGGACTGGCGGCAGCACAACAACTCACCCGCGTCGGTCACACCGTCGCGGTCTACGAGCGCGCCGACCGCATCGGCGGGCTGCTGCGCTACGGCATCCCCGCGTTCAAGTTGGAGAAGCGCCACCTGGACCGCCGCATCGAGCAGATGCGGGCGGAGGGCACCAAGTTCCGCACAGGTGTGGACGTCGGCAGCGATCTCGACGCCACCGAGCTCGCAGAGCGGCATGACGCGGTCGTCCTCGCCGTCGGAGCGACGGGGCAACGGGAACTGACCGTCCCGGGCCGTGAGCTTTACGGCATCCACCAGGCCATGGACTACCTGACCCTGGCCAACAGGGTCGCTGAGGGCGACCACGACGTGCCTGTCGTCACCGCCGAGGGCAAAAACGTGGTGATCGTCGGCGGCGGAGACACCGGCTCGGACTGTCTGGGCACCGTCCTGCGTCAGGGCGCCGCCTCCGTCGTGCAGTTGGACATCAATCCGGAGCCCGGTGACACCCGGCGGGACACCGAACCCTGGCCCGTGTATCCGAAGGTCTATCGGATATCCCATGCTCATGAAGAGGCCCGGGGACGAGAGGGCACGGATCCGAGAGTCTTCTCCTCTGCCACCCTCAGCTTCGAAGGGGACCGGTCCGGCCAAGTGCGCGCGCTTCGCCTGGCGGAAGTGGAGCCCGAGGGCAGAAGGCCGCGGCTGGAGACGGAACATGTGATTCCGGCGGACCTGGTCCTGCTCGCCCTCGGCTTCTTCGGTCCCGAACGGGGCACCGGCCTGATGCGGCAGCTCGGGCTCACGCTGGACGACCGGGGAAACTTCGCCCGGAATGCTGCCTTCGCGGCCGAAACAGCAGAGTCGGCCGAGCGGACAGCCGGCGCCGGGACCGTCGGGGTGTTCATCGCCGGTGACGCGGGACGCGGCCAGTCCCTCGTGGTGTGGGCCATCGCAGAGGGACGGTCCGTCGCGGCCGCGACGGACCGCTATCTGAGCGGCTCCACGGTGCTTCCGGCGCCCATCGCCCCACAGGACCGGCCTCTGGTCGCCTGAGCGCCTCCAGCGGTGTATGCGTGGGGAGAAATCGCAGGCCCGGTCAGTGGCAGGCGTCACCCCGTGGGATGCGCGACAGGGGGATCCGGTCGCGGGATTCATGCTGGACCACGCTTTGACAGTGCGCGCGCAGGCGCCGGGGCCACCGGTCCTGCCATGCCTGCCAGATGAAGAAGTGCAACGGCACGAGTACGACCACGGAGAGAAAAGCGGTGGCCAGTGTCGCCGCCATCACGCCGACGACACTCTCGAGGCCCTGTTCGGGACCGGTGTCGGGCTCGCCGAAAACACTCCACGCCAGCAGCAGACAGGTGCTGAGCGTGATCCATCCCGCCACGATCAGTCCTGCGGTGAGCGGCGCGCGCCGGGCGCGGTTGTCGTGCCGCGTGCGATAGGACGGCAGATAGCCGGACAGCCGCTCCGCATGGGCCCCACAGGCCGTCTTGAAGACGGGGTGAGCGGCGAGCGTCGACACTGTCACAGCGTGTCCGGCGGTCCACGAACCGAAGGCGAACTGCCACGCCTCCAGGGCCAGCGGATGCTCCGGAGACCGCACACCCTCCTGGTCCGCGTCGGCGGACGGTACGAGCCGTTCGTCCTGGTCGAGTCGTACCAGCCCCGCCGCGGTCAGCGACCGCAGGGCCGTCTCGGCCGCCTCACGCTCTCTTGCCCAGGACACCGACCGTTCGTATCCGGGCCCGATCAGCCATGTCGTGTGATACACATCCAGCTCGCCCGACGCGATCAGCCGCTCCGTCGCCCGCAGACCGCCGAGGTGACTCCACAGAGCCAGGGCGCCGATGCCCAGGTTCAGAATCGCCAGGAGCCCGCCGGTGCTCAGGACGAGCCACAACACACCATCCATGTGGACAGGAATAGACCACCATTCCAAGCTTGACCAGGGCGCGTCAGTAGGAAGTCATTTCATTCGGCCAGTTGAGTGGGGTGCGGGCCGTGGGGATCGTTGAGCGGCCGGCGTCATCATGTCCGCCGCAGCAGGTGTACAGCGGCCGCGCCGGGGAACGGAGTCTCTCGGTACGCCGCCCCCTCAGTACTCAGCGGCACAACCACTGTCGCCCCCGGCGCCAACCGCCCCCGCCACACCCCGGAATTTCGCGCGCTTCCTCTACGACGACATCGAGGATCTCGGTGTCCCCGTCTCCACGGATCTGCACGACTGGGACGGACTGGCCGACCACCACCGGGAGTTCGCGCTCCGCTCCGAGCTCGTCTTCCTCAGCGCGGCGGGCACGGGCCAGGACGCCACCGCCCTGATGCGGGAGATCCTCCGCGAGGGCCGCGCGGACACCGTCGTCGTCACGGCGGGCGCAGACGGCTCCTACGTCCTCACCCGGAACGGCGGCTCAACCGAGACGATGAAGCGGAACGCCTGGGCTCCGAGCGCCCGGCGCGGCCCGGCTGACGTCCGCCGGCGGCGCGATGACGGTGGTTCACGACTCGGCCACCACGATGTACAGCGTCATCGCCGCGAGGAACGGGCCGCTTGCGAGGTGGTGCAGCCAGCCTCGTGCGCCTTCCTCGGTGAAGTACCCGGCGGCGACGGCGCGCCGTGTGGTGCGTTCCAGTCCGAGGATCCTGTCGGCGGCCCGGACATCTCGGAAGACGGAGGTGACCGGCACAACCGTGGGCACCGTGAATCCGGCCTCCGTTGACAGCCGGGCGAGCTGCCTTCCGATGCGGGCGTTACGGATGACCTCGTCCGTGACGTACTGGGTGTAGGCGCGCGAAAGACCGCTCTCCGGATGGTCGACGGTGAGGGTGTCCCAGTCGGGTTCGCCCATGACGAGCCGTCCGCCGGGCCGCAGTACGCGGCGGATTTCGTGGAGTGCTCGGACGGGGTCGGTGATGTGCTGCAGTACGCGGTCGGTGCGGGCACGGTCGGCGGTGCGGTCCGGCAGCGGCAGGTCGTGGATGTCGCCGCGCCGGACCGTGACGGTGTGCAGACCGAGGGTGCGTTGCTCGGCGGTGTCGACCGCGGCCTGGTCGTGGTCGACACCGATCACCTCGCCCGCCGCGGTGACGGCCTCGGCGAGCGTGCCCAGATCGGTGCCGGGGCCGCAGCCGAGGTCGAGCACTGTGTGGCCTGGCCGGAGTCCGAGTTCGTCGAGCATGCGGCTCTTGTAGGCGCGACCCAGGCCGGTCGCGGCAAGCCGGTCGAGGTAGACGACGGAGTCGGGGGCGATGGTCTCGAATGCCGATGACGTCATGGGGCCAGTCAATCAGTCACCGGCAGCCGGAACGACAGGTACCGGAAGGGCTGCGCGTACAGTTTCGGCCAGCGCCACCGGGTCGCCCGTGGGCTTCACCGGGTAGCTCTTGAGCTCCAGGTTCCAGGCGTTGTCCCGCTCGAACCAGTCGATCGCTGTGGGCGGCTGCCCGGTGACCAGGGCCGTGTCGAGGGAGTCGAGGTAAAGCATCCAGCGCTTGGCATAGAAGTCGGAGACCAGGCCCGACCATTCGCGGTTCGCGTAGTCGCGCAGCCCGCCGGACTCGCTGCCGGACCGATGGCCCCAGGTGGTGAGGACCGAGCGGGCGTCGAATTCCGCGGCGGCCCGCTCGGCATCGGTGCTGCCCCAGGACTTGGCGTCCCTGAGCCAGGGCCCCAGCATGAACCGCCGGTCGGTGGCCAGCAGCCGGTCGAGCAGGGCAAGGTCCTGCTTCCACTCCGTGGTCCGCTGCCGGTACAGGGCGAGGTCCTTCCCCTCGTACGCGGACTTGATCTGTGGCAGCAGCGTACGGCTGCGGTTGGCCAGAGCCTGTCGGGCCACATCCACCACATCGAAGCGGTACGCATCCGACTTCCGCAGATCGGGGGCGACTTGGAGCAGCTCCGTGAGCGCCTGCTGCACCGTCGTCGCGTCGTACCGCATGGACGACGGGCTCCAGCTGGCCGCCGTGCCGACGGTCAGCCCGGGGCGTGCGGTGAAGAGGCTGTCCTGGGACTCGCTCCAGGTGCCGGACGGGGTGCTGTAAGGGCCGGTCCGCAGCAGTTCCCACGCCTTGGCGGCATGCGGGTCGGCGCCGCCGTAACGGCGTTCGGCGTAGTCGGCGAACCAGGCCGAGTGGTCCAACGGGGCAGTGCGCCAGGCGAGTTCGGTGAAGAGTTCGTACGCGACGGGGTTGCCGCCGGTACCTTCCGGGAGGTACGCGATTCCCTGGAGCGCACTGTTCGGCTTTGTACGCCACTCGTTGAACCGGGCTGTCCAGACAGCGGTGTTGGCCCCGATCGTGGTGTGGCCGCCGAAGTTGGGGATGGTCCCGAAGGCATAGGGTGCGCCGTGCCAGGCGGCCTCGCGGTCCAGGCCGTTGTAGCGGTCTGCGAGTCCGTCGACGATGAAGAGCTTGCTCTTGTCGACCGCGTCGATGAGCTGCGTGGAGGGATTGTTCTGCCAGCCGAGCAGGACCCAGGTGGCACCCGGGTGCGCGGTCTGCAGGGCGTTCATGACGGCCTTGGCCGCGTCACCGATGGGCACGTTGCCCGGCCTGCCGCCTTCGTGCAGCAGATCCATCTTGTACATGGCGGAGTCACCGAACAGTTCGCGCTGGCGACGGTAGAAGGCTTCTGCGACCTTCGGGAACATCTCGCTGCGCGGGTCCAGCCAGTCCGGCCGTTCGAAACCGACCCAGCCGCCCTGCGGGACCACGGGGCCAGTGGGGTTGCGGTCCGTGAACCCGGTCGGGACGGTGCCGTAATAGCCGGGCAGGACCGGCGTCATGCCGAGTCGGCGCAGCCGGTCGGCGATCCTGCGTCCGAGCGCGGCCCGCTGATCCAGCAGCTTCTCGGTGACCGGTCCGCCGAACCCGGACATGTTCTGCATCAGCCACCACGGCTGGTGGGCCGGGCCCGGAATCCAGGACGTGAGCTCCTTCTTCGCGTAGCCGAACTCCTGGAAGGTGTCGTAGTACACGGCATCCGCGCCCATCTGCACGAACACCTCGTTGACGCCGTGCAGCGCGAGGACATCGATCTGCTTCTCGTACGAGGCCCAGTTCCGGTACGCACCGGAGTAGCCGTCGTCCGTGTCGTTGAGGGCGAACCGGTGCGGCACCGAGGCGTCCTGGCGGACCGTGCCGACAGGTGCCGGCAGTTTCTTCGGGAGCTTCGACGTGCTGTCACCCGGCCAGCCGATGTCCACCTCGGCCGTGTACTTGAGGTACCAGTTGACGCCGCTGAGGAGCACGGCGGGGCTGGTGCCCTGGATGCGCACATGACCCGTGGTCCCGGAGACGGTGAAGTAGTCACCGGATGCGGGTCGGCTCACCGGTACGAGGTCGAACTGCCTGGAGTGCCGGGGGAGGAGGCGGCGCAGTGCTGCCTCTGCCGGCCCGGGAGCGAAGGCGGGCCTGTCGCTGGGGGCGGCTTCTGCGGGAGTGGCAGGAGTGCTCAGCACCGCGGCCAGCACAGCGAGGGCGGCCGTGCAGGCGACGATCCAGGATCTGAGGCTTCTCAAGGTTTGACCTCGTCCGGAGTAGGAATGCGGGGGCTTGCCGAGGACATGGTGCGGACGCGTATCAGACTTACTAACGGAGCATTCGTTAATATGGGCGGGTGTGCCGCGGTCGTCAAGAGTGCCGACAGCCCGGGTTCTCGAAGCGCTGGGTACAGTGCCGACAGCACGGTCGGGCAAGGGAGTTGAAGCACATGCCAGTCCGGAAAGCAGCGGCCACCGGTCCGCACGTCCTGCGCCGGATGAACGTGGCCGCGGTGCTGGCCGCACTGCGGGAGGGGGACACTCCCACCGCCCGCGTCACCGACCTCGCATCGCTCACCGGCCTGTCACGGCCCGCGGTGACCAGAGCCCTGACCGAGCTGAGGGACTGCGGCCTGGTGGAGTTCACCGCGGCTGCGGGACCGCAGCAGCTCGGCCGCCCCGCCCAGTACGCCAGGTTCCGTGCCGAGTCGGGACATGTCGCCGGGGTCGACATCGGTCCGCACAAGGTGCTGGTGATGATCGCGGACCTGGCAGGTCAGGTGCTGGCCACCCATCGTGCAGCCGTGGACAAGGGAGCGGCCGGGCCGCAGATCTTCGCCACCGTCCGCGCCGCACTGACGGCGGCAGCTGCCGAGGCGGGCGTGCCGTTGTCGAGCCTGTGGGCGGTGAGTACGGGCACCCCGGGCATCGTCGACCGCGAGCGGGGCGAGGTGCTGCTCGCTCCCAGCATTCCCGACTGGGCCGGGCTGCCCGCTGTTTCGCTGCTGCGCGACTGGCTGCACTGCCCGGTGTCCATCGACAACGACGTCAACCTCGCGGTGCTCGCCGAGCGTTGGCGCGGAGCCGCGGCCCCCACCGGAGCGGGCAGTGTCACCGACGGCGGTGTGCGCACCGACTGCCTGGTCTTCGTTCAGTGGGGGCGGCGCGTCGGCACCGGCATCGTCATCAACGGCAGGCCCTACCGGGGGAATTCGGCCGCCGCCGGTGAACTGGGCTTCATCGACCTCGTCGGTGATCCCGACACCTGTCCCGGACCGCGCCCGGCCGACGGTATGGGACCGTTCGAGCGGCTCGTCGGCGCCGAGGCCATTCACCGGCTGGCTCTGGAGGCCGGCGCTCCCGTGGGCGACGCCCATGACATCGCACCGCTCTTCGCAGCGGCGGAAGCGGGCGACCGGGCCGCCGTCGAGGTGGTGGAGCGCGTGGCCGCCCGGTTCGCCCGAGGACTCGCCGTACTTCTCCTCGTCCTCGATCCGGGCAGGGTCGTCATCGGCGGCGGGGTGTCGCGAGCGGGGGACACCCTGCTCGGCCCTGTGCGCAGGCATCTGCGATCGCACACCCTGGTGCCGGTCGAGCTGAACGCATCGGTGCTCGGCGAACGAGCCGTTGCGATGGGTGCGGTGCGCCATGCCCTGGACGTTGCTGAAGAACGCGTGACAACAACGCACCAAGGTGTCACGTAGCAGCGAGAGGGGCGGACCGTCTCAACAGGCGGTGTCACCCGGACGGTCGGCCTGCGTCACTCCGCTGCTGTCCGCGCCGCGCCATCACTGCCGACACCGGAAACGCTGAGTCCGTCGTGCCTCTCATGGCGCGTCTGGACTCGCCGCCGTCGGTGCCGTTCGCTGGACCCTCTGGCTGGGGAGGGAGGCATCGCGGCCACCGTTGCCGCGGCCGAAGGCACCGCACCGGACACCGTTGCCCAGGGGTTCGCGGCCCAAGCGGTGATCGGGAGGTTCACCCGGCCGGAAGAAGTCGCCGATCTGGTACTTCTGCCGGCGAGCGGCCGGTCGGGCAACGTTACCGGATCCGACTTCGACATCGGCGGAGGACTGATCACGGCGTTGTGACGGGAGTTCCCAGGCCCGGTACGAGGCCCTTCCCGTGACCCCCGACGCGGCACGAGCATCGAAAATCATGAGGCTCAGCCATAGAAGAAAGCGCTTTTGTGACCCCTCGCGCAGGCCGCAGGATGGCGGAGAACCGGTCTACGGGGGAGGAACCATGTCGTCAGCCATCGAAACGGGTCTGCTGCCCTTCACTTCCGAGATCCGCCCGGAGGGGCTCGCCGTCGGGGGCGTCCTGCTCACCGAACTGGCACAGCGTTGGGGAACACCGCTCTTCGTGTACGACGAGGAGCACCTGCGCCGACGCTGCCGGGAGGCGGTCGCGGCCTTCGGCCGGGACAACGTCGCCTACGCCTCCAAGGCATTCCTGTGCACGGCCATGGCCAAACTGGCCCATGAGGAGGGACTGTTGCTCGATGTCGCCTCCGGCGGCGAGCTGCGAGTGGCGCTGCATGGGGGTGTTCCGGCTGAACGGATCGTGCTGCACGGCAACAACAAGGACAAGGCGGAGCTGCGCACGGCCATGTCAGCCGGCGTGCGGCACGTGGTGGTCGACAGCTTCGACGAGATGGACCGCATCGAGCTCCTGCATGCCGAGGAGCAACTTCCGCCCGCCCGCGTCCAGTTGCGGGTGGCGCCCGGTGTCGCCGCAGGCGCACACGAAGCGATCCGGACCGGTGGCAACGACTCGAAGTTCGGCTTCGGCCTCGTCGGCGGAACCGCCGCGGCCGCCGTGCGGCGGGCCGCCGGCTCCCCGGCGATGATCCTGGAGGGCGTCCACGCGCATGTGGGCTCCCAGGTGCTGGACACGGCGGAGCTCGCTGCAGGAGCCGCGGCCGTCGCACGGTTCGCCGCGGAGACAGGGGTGCACCGGCTCACCGTCGGCGGCGGCCTCGGTGTCGCGTACGAGGCGGGGCAGACCGTACCCTCGTTCGCCGACTGGGCGGCCCGGGTGCGCACCGCGGTGCGCGATGCGGGCTGGGGCGGCGACGTGACAGTGGAGCCCGGCCGGTCCATCGCCGCCCGCGCCGGGCTGACCCTGTACCGGGTGGGCACGATCAAGCGGATCGAGGGCGTGCGGACATACGTCAGCGTCGACGGCGGGATGAGCGATAATCTGCGCCCCGCCCTGTACGGCAGCCGCTACGAGGTGTTCCTGCCACGCCGCCCCGGCGCCCCGCGACCGCTGCGGGCACGGCTGGTCGGCAAACACTGCGAGAGCGGCGATGTGATCGTCGACGATGCCGCCCTGCCGGCCGAGGCCGCGGTGGGTGACCTCCTGGCCACGCCGGTCACGGGCGCATACGGATATGCCATGGCGTCCAACTACAACAAGCTGCCGCGCCCCGCAGTCGTCTTCGTGTCCGACGGCCGTGCCCGCACCGTGGTGCGGCGGGAGACCGAGGAAGACCTGCTGCGCCTGGACGTGGACGAGCCCGCCGGGCCCGTCGCGCCGTCGGCGACCGTTCGGTCGGGTGCCGGGGCGGCGCAGTGCGTCGGCACGGCCTAACCTGACCCGATGCTGAACAGTGCCCGACTGCTCGTCCTGCTGGAAATAGCCCGCACGGGCACCATCGTCGCCGCGGCTCAGGCGCTGCATCTGAGCCCGTCCGCCGTCTCGCATCAACTCGCCCGGCTGGAGCAGGAACTCGCGGTGGCGTTGGTGGAACGTCAGCCGCAGAGCCTGCGGCTGACGGCGGCCGGTGTGCGGCTGGCCGAGCACGCACAGGCCGTCGCCGACCTGATGGCTGTCGCACAGGACGATCTGCGAGCGCACTCCGAAGGCGACGCCGGGGTACTGCGGCTGGGCTTCTTCGCTTCCTCGGGCCTGGAGCTGCTTCCTCGGGCGCTGTCGGCCTTCGCGGCCGAGCGGCCCCAGGTCGAGCTGGAGCTGATCCTGGGGCAGCCGCACGAGCTGGTGCCCGATCTGGAGGCGGGCCGGCTGGATGCGGCGGTCGTCTTCGAGCATCCGCTGGACCCCTGGTGCCGGCAGGCGGCCGTGGACGTGGAGATGTTCTTCGACGAGCCGCAGCTGGTGGTCCTCCCGTTGCGGCACCGCCTCGGTCGGCGCACCGCGGTCCGGCTCGCCGCACTGGAGGGGGAGAGCTGGATCGGTACGCACGGCGGCCACACCGGCGAACCGGTCCTGGAACGCGCATGTGCGGCCGAGGGGTTCCGGCCGCGGGTCCGCTGCCGCAGCGATCACTACCAGGTCACGATCAACCTGGCCCGCGCGGGCATGGGCATCGCGCTCGTCCCGGCCCTCGGGCTCGGCGACACCACGGGTGTGCACGTCTGCCGACTGGACCATCCCCGACTGCACCGGCGGATCGGGGTCGCCACCCGGCCCACCAACCGCAACCCGCTGCTGCGGATCTTCCTCGCGGAGCTGCGGTCGGCCGCCGAGGAGATCCGGTCGCTGCTGGAGATGCAGTGGTCGTGACCGGCGGGGCGTGCCGCTCTCATTCGGCGGCGCGGCGTCGGGCACAGGCCGCGAGGGTGCGGCCGACGTCGCGGATGGCGTGCACCGCGGCCCGCTCCGTGCTGGGGCCCAGCGCCGGGTCCCAGTGCGCCACCACCGCGTACGCCAGTCGGCGCGCACCGACGATGACACCGGCGTCGGCGCGGACCCCGGTGTCGGTGCCGGTCTTGTTGGCCACCAGAAGCCCGTCGGGCAAGGGGTTCGGGAAGCCGGGGGCGTACGGGTCGTGATCCACCAGGGCGGGGACCAGACCGTGGTCGGTGTTGGCGCGCATCCATTGCAGGAGACGTGCGGAGGCTGCCGGGGAGCTCATCGTGCCGCGTACCGCATGTGTCACCAGCCGTGCCAGGTCCCGGGCGGTGCCGGTGGCGAAGAGGGGCGGCACATCAGGGCCCCGGATGTCACGGACCTTGTCGTGCAGTGTGAGGCGGTCGAGCCCGAGTTCCTCCGCCATCCGGGCGGTGGACTCGCGTCCCACCAGGCGCAGGAGCGCGTTGGTGGCGGTGTTGTCGCTGACCGAAGCGGTCAGCCAGGCCAGATCCTCGACGGTCCAGTCACGCCTGCTCATCCGGCGCAGCAGCCCGGTGCCGTCCGCCATGTCCTCGTCGAGGACTTCGACGGGCCGGTCGGCGAGCAGCTCCCCGGTATCCAGTCGGCGAGAGACCTCGGCGAGCAGCAGCAGCTTCGAGGCGGACGCGACCGGCAGTACGGTGCGGTCGTGGACCCCCACCGTCTCGCCGCCGTCGATGTCGACGGCGGCGACGGCCAGGGTGAGCGGCAGCGCTGCCGAGCGCCGCGCCGCCGCGGCCACTTGGGCCAGACTCATCGGATCCTCACCACTTCTCCCGCCCGCGCCGCGGTCGGGCAGCCGCCCCTTACCGCGACCCGCCCCGCCACCACGACCGTATCGATGCCTTCGGGGGCCAGCAGCGGTCGGTCGAAGGTGGCGGTGTCACGTACCGATGCCGGGTCGAGGACGACCAGATCGGCGAGGGCGCCGTCGCGGACCACACCGCGGCCGGTGAGCCCGAACCGCCGGGCCGGCAGACCGGTCATCTTGTGCACCGCGTTCTCCAGCCGGATCAGTTGCTGGTCACGGCCGTAATGGCCGAGTACGCGGGCGAAACTTCCCGCCCAACGAGGGTGCGGGCGACCGGGTTTGGGGACTCCGTCCGAGCCGATCATCGACAGCGGGCTGGCGAGCACCCGCCGGACGTCGTCCTCGCGCATGGAGTGGCTGATGATGGTCACCTCGCCCTGCTCGGCCAGCAGCAGGTCGCACGCGTAGTCGACCGGGTGGACGCCGCGCCCGGCGGCGAGGTCGGCGATGCTGCGGCCCTCGGCCTCCGGGTGCGCCTGCGCGGCGGCCACGGTGATGAGGTCCCAGCCACCGTTGCCCACGGTGTTCTCCCACCCCTTGACGCCCTGAGCGATGTCCGTCCGGATCCGGTCGCGCGTATCGGCCCGGCGCAGCCGTTCCAGCAGGGCACCGACGCCGCCCTCGCTCGTCCACGGTGGCAGCATGGCGTGCAGAACGGTGCTGCCCGCGGTGTACGGGTAGACGTCGCACAGCACGTCCACGCCTTCGGCACGGGCCTGTTCCAGTCGGGGCAGGGTGCGCAGCGTGGCGCCCCAGGCGTGCCGGCCCGCGGTTTTGTGGTGGGAGATCTGCAGCGGGGCGCCGGAGCGCACCGCGATCTCCAGGGCTTCCTCCAGGGCGGTCTCCACCTGTGACATCTCGTCGCGCAGATGGGTGACGTAGGGCTTGCCGTGACGCGCGGCGACTGCGGCCAGCGCGACGATCTCCTCGGTGTCGGCGTAGGTGCCCGGCGGGTAGATCAGCCCCGTGGACAGGCCGGCCGCACCCTGGCCGAGCGCCCGGTCGAGCAGCGCGCACATGGTGTCCAGCTCGTCGGGCCGGGGCGGGCGGGCCTCGAAGCCCATCACCCCGGCGCGCAGCGTGCCGTGGCCGACCAACGAGGCGATGTGGGTGCGACGCAGGGCCGGGTCCTGTCCGGCGGCGAATGCGTCGAAGTCCACCGCGGGCTGGACAGCTCCGAGCCCGAACGTCACCCTGAGATGCTCGGCGAGTGCCGGCAGCCGTTCCGGGAGCGCGGGGAACAGGCTGGTTCCGCAGTTGCCGCAGATCTCCGTGGTGACGCCCTGGAGCAGTGGGGCGAGGCGAAGGTCGTCGACCGGCTCCGCGGTGCCGTCGGCGCCGTGGGGTGCCGCGAGGGCGTCGGAGTGCGTGTGCACATCGATGAAGCCGGGAGTGACGACCTGGCCAGTCACGTTCAGGGTCTCGGCCGCCGCGGCCGGGGTGCCGGCGGGGAGTACGGCGATCCGTCCGTCCGTCACCGCGATGTCCGCCTCCCTGGCGGGTGCGCCGGTTCCGTCGAGAAGTGTGCCGCCGCGCAGCAGCAGATCGAGGGGGCGGCCCATCACAGCACCGTCGACAGGAAGGCCCGCGTGCGCTCGTGCCGCGGGTCGGTGAACAGAAGCTCCGGGGTCCCGGCTTCGACGACGGCACCCTGATCCATGAACAGGACACGGTCGGCGACCTCGCGGGCGAAGCCCATCTCGTGGGTGACCACGACCATCGTCATACCGCTGCGGGCCAGGTCGCGCATGACGCCCAGGACCTCGCCGACGAGTTCGGGATCGAGAGCGGAGGTGGGTTCGTCGAAGAGCATGAGTGCCGGCTCCATGGCCAGTGCGCGGGCGATCGCCACGCGCTGCTGCTGCCCGCCGGACAGCTGCCCCGGGTAGTGGTCCGCCCGGTCCGCGAGACCGACATGGTCCAGCAGCTCCCGGGCCTGCTTCTCGGCCTGCACACGGGAGAGTCCCTTGACGGCGACGGGCCCCTCCATCACGTTCTGCACCGCAGTGCGGTGCGGGAACAGGTGGAACCGCTGGAACACCATGCCGATCCGTTCGCGCTGGCGCCGGATGTCACGGGGGCGCCGCTCGCGCAGGACGCGGCCGGACGGGCCGTGCTGTTCGTAGCCGATCAGTTCACCGTCCATCCACACCCGCCCCGCGTCGATCTGCTCAAGGTGGTTGAAGCAGCGCAGCAGTGTCGACTTCCCGGACCCGGAAGGGCCTATGACACACAGCACCTCTCCGCTGCGTACATCGAGATCGATGCCCTTCAGCACCTCGGTGGCACCGAATCGCTTACGGACCCCACGGGCCCTGAGGATTACGTCGTTCATGCCGTTGCCTCCTTCCTGGCACGTCCGGGTACGAGATTCGCCAGGACCCTGCGCCGCAGCGGCGGGGCGGCGCCGGGGCTGTAGCGGCGTTCGACGGCGTGCTGGCCGATGCTGGCGATCGTGGTGAGTACCAGGTACCAGAGGGAAGCCACCAGCAGCAGCGCCACCACCTCGAAGTTGGCGAGATAGAGGTGCTGGGAGACGGTCATCAGATCGGCGCCCGCGATGACGGAGACCAGCGAGGTCGTCTTGAGCATGGAGATGAACTGGTTGCCGAACGGCGGGATGATGACCCGCATCGCCTGCGGAAGGATGATCCTGGACAGGATCTGACGGTTGGACATGCCGATGGACGCACCGGCCTCGCGCTGTCCGGGGTCCACGCTCTGAATGCCCGCCCGCACGATCTCGGCCATGTAGGCACCTTCGTTGATGGAGAGGCCGAGCAGGGCCGCCACGAATCCGGTGATGACCTGGTTGGACTGCCAGCTGATGAGTTTCGGGCCGTCGAACGGGACACCGATGCTGATCACCGGGAAGAGCAGGGCCAGGTTGAACCAGAAGATGAGCTGGACCAGCAGCGGTGTGCCGCGGAAGAACCAGGTGTACGCACCGGCGGTGAGACGCAGAACCGGACTGTCGGAGAGCTGCATCACCGCGACGAGTACCCCGATGACGATGCCGAGAGCCATCGAGACGAGCGTGAGCTGAATGGTCACCCCGAGACCCTTGAGGATCACGCCGTCGAACTGGTACTTGGCGACGATGTCCCAGTGCAGGTTGGGATTGACGATGACGGTGTAGGCGAGCCACACCGCGAACAGTGCGGCGGCGAGGACCGCCAGCCAGCGCCCGGGGCGGGGGCGCCGGGTCACCTGGAGGGAGAGGTCCTCCTGCGGCGGTGTCGCATCCGTTGTGGCGGCTGCCGGTGCCGCACCGAGGGCGGCGCCGGGCATTTTCCGGTGGGTCATGTCCGTACTCACTGCCCGTCGTTCACGGTGGCCTCGGGCACGGCGCTGTCGCCGACTCCCCAGGTGTCGAGGATCTTCTTGTAATCGCCGCTGTCGATCAGTTCCTGCAGGGCCTTGTGGACGGCATCGCGCAATCCTCCCTGGCTCTTCGCGGCCGCGATGCCCCAGGGGGCGGTGCCGTACTGCGTCGGCAGAACCTCGTAAGCGCTGCTCTTCTTTGTGAACATCCTGGCGACGGGATAGTCGACGATGGTCGCGACTGCGCGTCCGCTGTCCAGCTGCAGCAGCCCGGTCGGCGCGTCCTCGCTCTGCGAGATCCGCATCTTCTCCTTGCACTTGGCGTTCTGTTCTTCGCCGATGTGGAGGTTCGAGCTGCCCTTGGCGAGGACGACGGTCTTTCCGCACAGGTCCGTGAGGGACTTGATGCCCTGCGGGTTGCCCTTCTTCGTCATGATGACGCCGCCGGTGCGGAAGTAGTCGACGAAGTCGACCGCCTGGCGCCGCTGGGCACTGTCTGTCATGGACGACATGACCAGATCGAAGCGTCCGGACTCCAGACCGGGGATCAGCCCGTCGAAGGCGGCATTGGTGAGTTCGAGCTTCAGCTTGAGCCGCTCGGCGATGGCCTTGGCCAGGTCGGGGTCGACACCTGTGAGCCGGGTGGTCCCGGGCTCGTACATCTCCATCGGTGGATATCCCACCGCGGTGGCCACCCGCAGCACACCCTTCTGCCGGTACTGCGCGGGGAGCAGCTCGGCCGCGGTCCGGCCGGCGGCGGCCTGCGGGGTACTGCCGGACGGGGCGTCGCCCTGGCCGGAGCGTCCACACGCGGTGGCCGCGAGGGCCACCACGGCCAGAGCAGCCAGACAGCGCAGAGAACGGGGACGATTCATCGGATTTCTCCCTCACGGGGTGGCGGTGCGCCGATGCTGGCAGTCGCGCCCGGGTGAATGGAAGATGATGAAGCTATTCATGCCTGACCATCGAAATCTGTACGGGTCCGAATCTCTGTGGATGAGGGCCCCGAACGGGAACGGGGCAACGCATGCGACAACCACTCGGCCGGCGTGCACTGCTGCTCGGCACCGGTGGACTGCTCACGGGATCCACGGGCTGCTCGGCAACCTCCCGGACTGCGGCCGGCCCATCCGAGTCGGTATCCCCGACGTCCGCGTCTTCGTCTCCACTCGCGTCCTTGCCCGCGACCACGGCCTGGCGCCCCGACCGCGCCGACGTGGATCCCAGCGTGAAGCTGCGCGCCGTCCAGGTGGTGGAGGCAATCGGTGCGTGGCCCACCGGGCAGGGCGGTGCGGCGGCGGCGAAGAGACGGGTGGCCGCGCTGGCGGCGGCGCCGTCGCTGGTGGACCGGGCGGGCCCGCTGCGGCCCGACGCGGATGAGGCCGCGCTCCAGGTGATCGACGCGCAGTACGGCGGGATTCTGGCGGACTCGGCCAGTGTGATGGTGGTGTGCCGGCAATGGACCCCCGGGCATGCGGGCGGCACGACGGTCGACGTACGGCTGAGCCGGGCGCGGCCCCGCTGGGAGGTCACCGCGCTCCACCCAGGCCGACCCGGCGCCGCCGCGGCGTCGCTGCCCACGGTGGCGAGGCAGGTACTGGACAACCCGCGGATCGGCCTGCCGCCCGCGGCGGCGGCCGACATCCGCAGTGGGCGCATCCACCCGAGCGTCCTGAGGGCCCTGCTGCGACTGGCCGGTACGTACCGGATGGACGTCTCCGTGTTCCGCTCCGGGCATCCGCTGTACGTGTTCGGCACCGACCGGCCCAGCGATCACCCACCGGGCCGGGCCTTCGACGTATGGCGGATCGACGGGCACAAGGTCGTCGATCCGGCCACTCCGCGCCGGTTGACCGAGTCCTTCATACGGGATGCGGCGGCGGCCGGCTCGTACAACGTCGGCGGACCGATCCAGCTCTCCGGGGGCGCGACGGTGAATCAGTTCTTCACCGACGACACCCATCACGACCATGTGCACGTGGGATTCGCGGGCTGATGCCCGCGGCACGGCTCAGGCGCGCTGGTCGAGACCGGCGCTGAGCGGCGGCTGCGGGGCGTCGAGCAACGAGGTGTCCACCTCGCCGACCCCCCATCCGTAGGCCAACTTGTGCACTTCCAGTACGAAGAACGAGTCGGTCGAGACGACCCCGTCGATGAGATGCAGCCTGCGGTTCATCAGGTCGGTGAAGTGATCGGTGTCCCGGCAGATCACTTCCGCCATCACGTCGTAGGTACCCGCAGTCATGATGACGTAGGAGGTCTCGGGCAGATCCCTCAGCCGTCGGCAGACCTCCTGGGCACTGCCCGGCCTGACCCGGATGCCGACCATGGCGAACCGGTCGAAGCCGATGGTCAGCGGGTTGGCGATGCCGACGATCTGGAGGGTGCCGTTCTCCTCCATGCGCTGGACGCGGTAACGCACGGAGGAGGCCGGAATGTCCAGTTCCTCGGCGATCTGGCTGTACGGGCGGCGGCCGTCCGCTTGAAGTGCGGCAATGATCTGACGGTCGGTGTCGTCCAGGGGGCTGCCACCCAGCGTGCTCATGCTGTTGCTCCGGCTCTCATGTACGGCCCACCACGGTGTGCGGGCCTGGATCTTCGGTCGTACGGGCCTATCCTGCCCGGCTCAGGAGTCGAAGCCGAGGCCGAGTCGGTCCAGGGAGCGCAGCCACAGGTTGCGGTGGCCGTGCGTGTCCTCGCGGGCCATGGACCACCGGGTGGCCTCGACGCCGAGATAGCGGACCGGCTCCGGGGGGAAGGGCACCGGGGGGCGGCGGATCATGGCGGGCCGGAGCCGTTCCGTGCGTCGGCCCGAGAGCAGGTCAAGCATCACCTGGGCGCCGTAGCGGGTGGCGCCGACGCCGAGCCCGGTGAAGCCGAGGGCGTAGGAGATCCGGCCGCGCGCGGCGGTGCCCGCGAACATGCAGAAGCGGGTGGTGGAGTCGATGACGCCGCCCCACGAGTGCGAGAAGCGGACGCCGGCGAGGGCAGGGAAGGCTTCGGCGAACTGGGCGGCGAGGGTGTCGAAGGTGGCGGGGCGCTGGGTGAGACGCTCCTCGACCCGGTTGCCGTAGTGGTAGATGGCGTCGTAACCGCCGAACAGGATGCGGTTGTCGTCGGTCTTGCGGAGGTAGTGGAACTGGTTGCCCGCGTCGGTGATTCCGTGCTCGCCGCTCCAGCCGATGGCGGCGAGCTGCTCATTGCTCAGGGGTTCGGTGGTCAGCGCGTAGTCGTAGACCGGAATCATGGTGAGCGAGAGGCGCTTGAGCAGGGGCCGGTAGATGTTGGTGGCGAGGGCGACCTGCCGGGCACCGACCGCGGCGTAGGGGGTGGTGAGGCGGACCCGGCCGGCATGACGGGTGGTCAGGGCGGTGACTTCGGTGTGCTCGGCGATGCGGACCCCGAGGTCGAGGCAGGCGGCGCGCAGGCCCCAGACGAGGCGGGCGGGGTCGAGGAGCGCGTAGTCGGGGGACCACAGGCCGGCTGTCCAGAGGGGGGAGTCGACGTAGCTCCGCAGTTCGTCACGGTCCAGCAGCCTGGTCTGTTCGCCGTACCGGCGGGCGAGCGCATGGGCGCCCTTGAGCCCTTCGGCCTGCCAGGGGGTGGCGGCGGTGGTGACCTTGCCGCTGCGTATGAACCCGCAGTCGATGCCATGGGTGTCCAGGTCGCGCCGGAAGGCGTCGAAGTTCTCCATGCCCAGGCGGTGCAGCAGCCGGGCCTCGGTGGGCCAGCGGTCGGCGCCGTTGGCGAGACCGTGGGTGATGCTGGGGGAGCAGAAACCGCCGTTCCGGCCGCTGGCCGCGTGGCCGCAGGTGTTCTGTTCGAGGACGAGGACGTCTCGTTCGGGGCGGGCGCGTTTGGCGAGCAGGGCGGTCCACAGCCCGGTGTAACCGCCGCCGACGACGGCGAGATCGCAGGTGGTGTCGGCGGTCAGCCGGGGCAGCGGTGTGGGGTGCTCGGGCCGGTCCAGCCAGTAGGGGGCGGCCTTCGTGTCGCGCAGTCGGTTGCGGTGGTCGGTGGGGCGGGGGGCTGCGGTGGTCATCTGGCGGGTACCTCGTTACCGGCGTGGTGGGGCAGCGCGGGCCGGGGCCCCGACGCTGGTCGGGGCCCCGGTCGGCGGACGGTGGAGTGGGCGCGGGGCGGTCAGAGACTGATGACACCGGTACGGGTGTCGGTCATGTCCATGAGCGTCCACTTGCCGCCGATGCGGCCCCAGCCGGTGGAGCGGCTGCCGGCGCCGCCGAAGGGCATGTTGATGTCCCACCAGTTGTTGCTCTCGTTCACGACGACCTGGCCGACGGCCATTTCCTCGATGAAGCGGAAGGCGGAGGTCATGCTGCGGGTGAAGACGGCGCCCTGAAGGCCCAGTTTGTCGTCGTTGGCGATGCGCAACAGGTCGTCCTCGTCCTGCCCGGTGATGATCGGGACGACCGGGCCGAAGGACTCCTCGCGGGACAGCAGGCTGTCCTCGGGCACCCCGTCCACCACGGTGAACTCGTAGTAGAGGTCCGTGGGGTGTCCTGAAGCGCGCTTGCCGCCGAGCAGAATGCGCGCGCCGCGCTCGCGCGCGTCGGCCATGTGACGGTCCATCTTGGCCGCGACGCCCTCGTTGTTGAGGGGGCCGAGAACCGTCTTGGGGTCGAACGGGTCGCCGAGGGTGATGCGCTGGGCCTCGCGCAGCACGGCCTCGACGAACTCGTCGTGGATGTCGGCGTGCACGATGACGCGTTCGGTGGCGCAGCAGACCTGTCCGGCGCACGGGTAGGCGCCGTCGACGGCGGCCTTGGCAGCGGCCTCGACATCGGCGTCCGCGAGGACGACGAGCGGGCCGTTGCCCGAGCACTCCATGATGGAGCGCTTGAGGCCGGCGGCGGACTGGATCTTCGCCCCGGTCGCGGTGGAGCCGATGAAGCCGATCGCGTGGATGCCTTCGTGGCGTACCAGCGTATCGCCGGTGTCACCCTCGCCGGGCACGATGTTGACGAGGCCGTCGGGCAGTCCGGCGGCGACGAACGCCTCCATCGCCTTGAGAACGGTGAGCGGGGTGTTGGCCGGCGGCTTGACGACATGGGCGTTGCCGGTGGCGAGTCCGGGGGCGACGAACTCCGCGAGCATCAGCAGCGGGAAGTTCCACGGCGTGATGATGCCCCAAGTGCCCACCGGGCGCTGGAAGGTGAACATCCGCTTGGTGTTGTCGGTGGAGGGCAGCGTCTCGCCGTGCAGCCGTACGGCGTCCTCGGCGTGCAGGTGGAAGAGCTTGGCCGCCTCCTCGATGTCGGCGACGGACTCGGCGAGCGGCTTGCCCTGCTCCAGGGACTGGAGGCGGGCGAGTTCGTCCACGCGCTTGCCGAGTTCCGTACCGATGCGGTGACAGAGCTCGGCGCGGGTCCACACATTGGTCGCGGCCCAGGCCGGCTGGGCCGCGTTCGCGGCCCGTACAGCCGTGTCGACGTCGGCGGCCGCGGGCAGCGGGAAGGTGCCCACGAGTTCGCCCGTCGCGGGGCTGATCACCTCGTGGGTGGTCCCGGAAGTCCCGTCGGTGTAGGCGCCGTTGATGAAGAGTTGGTGCCGGTCGGCGGTCGGGGTGGTCATGCGTTGGCCTCTCTGTCCTGTTCCTGACCGGGAACGGGCGCGTCGGCTCTGGGCCGCGCCGGCCCGGGTCGGGTGCGAAGCGATGACTGGAGACTCGCTGAGCAATCAGGAACTGTCAAGACTGCTGAATCAGCAAAATGCAAAGTCGATCACTGCTTGTTCATGAGTATTGACAGGTGTTTTTCGCTTCATCTATAACCAGGCCCCAACGACTCTCCTGTCTGAGCCCACCCTGAGGGGAAGCCCATGTCATCCCAGCCAAAGACCCCAGCCCCACCCTCACCGGACCCTTCGGACTCCTCGGGAGCGGCGGGTGCGTCCGCCCCGGCACTGCCGAAGAAGATGAGCTGGTTCGACGGATTCGCGATGTCGCTGACCATGCCGGCGGCACTCATCGCCTCGCTCGGCGCCTCCATCGGCGGCCTCGGCGCCTGGGGTGCGATCGCCCTGTGGGCAGCCTCGATGGTGCTGGCCACCGCGACCAACTGGATCTACACCGAACTGGCCGCGATGTTCCCCGACTCCTCCGGCGGGATCGCGCACTACGCGACCGAGGGCTGGAAGAAGCGGGCTCCCGTGGTGGGCCCGATCGCGAGCATCGGCTACTGGTTCCCCTGGACGACGGCCCTCGCCGTCTACTCCGGGCTCATCGGCTCCTTCGTCCAGGCCCAGTGGTTCCCCGGCCAGGACTGGAGCGTGGAGTTCGGGCCGGTGAAAGTGGACTTCCCCATAGCGGTGGGACTTCTCGTGATGCTGCTGCTGTTCGGCGCCGCGATGATCGGCCTCCATGTCGCCATGTGGGTCGTCTACGTCACCGGCGGTGCGCTGCTGGTGCCGCTCGCCGTCTTCATTGTCCTGCCGCTGTTCTCCGGTGACTGGAGCGCGCAGGGCCTGCACTGGAACCTGCACGGCGCCGCGGGGTTGCGCGAGGCGCTGGTGTGGCTGTACGTCATGGCGTGGACGTCATTCGGTGTGGAGGTGTGCGCGACCTTCGCCCCCGAGTACAAGGACACGGTGCGCGACACCACCCGGGCCCTGCGCGCCGGTGTGCTGTTCTCCCTCGGCGTCTTCATCCTGCTGCCGCTGACCCTGTCGGGGTACGTCGGTGAGAAGGCCATCGGCGAGGAACCCACCACCTTCTTCGTCGGCGCCTTCCAGGACCTGGTGGGCGGCGCCTCCGACCTCATGGTGGTCTTCCTCATCGCCTCGCTGCTGCTCATCATGATCACCGGTCTCGCCGACGGCTCCCGGGTGCTGTACGAGATGGGCAAGGCGGGGCTCACCATCAAGCAGGTGGGGGTGCTGAACAAGCGCGGGGTGCCGGCCCGGGCACTGTTGGTGGCCCTGGTGCTGAACGTATTCGTGCTGACGGTGCTTCAGACCCCGCTGGCCATCATCGTCACCGGCAACCTGGGATACATCCTCACCCATGTGCTGGCCGTCTCCGGCTTCGCGCTGTTGCGCAAGGACCGTCCCGACGCCCTGCGGCCCATCCGGCTGCCCCGGTTCTTCGTACCGCTGGCCTGGACGCTGGCCGGATTCCTCACCGTGGTGCTGGTGGTGGGTGCGACCGGCTTCTCCATCACCGGATACGGCGGCTACACCGAACTGGGAGTGGCACTTGCCGTTCTGGTCGTGGCCGTACTGCTGTGGCTGTACCGGATCAAGGTGCAGGACCGGCACAGGAGCGACGACCGTCCGGCCTGACGGCGGCGTACTACCCCGGCAAGCGCTGGAATCAGGCGGAAAGTGCGCCTGTGGGCAGGGGGCGGCCAACCAGCCCGTGAACGCCCGGCTGGTGGCCGAGGCGGGCGCGGGGACCGCTGTCACCCCGGCCGTGCGGCCGGCGGACGAGTCGACTGTGCTCGGCCCCGACGATGTTTCCCATATCCGGTCGGCCGTCGAACTGGTTCTCAAGAAACCCTCGCACCGGGCGCGGGCCGAGTGCCTGTCCGACGAGATGCGGGCCACCGCCACGGGCAGGGAACTGATCGGAGCCCTCGAACCGCACTCCTGAGCCACGACGTCCGCAGTTCCGCCCATCGGCACGTCCGTACGGTGGGGTTCGGTGCGCCGAGGCGCTGTGGCGGCGTACCGGCGGGCATGGGAAAGAGATGGCACGAGTATCCGAACCCGTGATCAAGCTCGTCCGGCGTACGACCGAGCCCGTCGGAGCGCAGACCCTGCGTTCCACGGCAGCTGCCGTCATCGCCTACGTCGTGGCGGTGTGGACCCTTCCGTATCCGGCACCGCTCACGGCACCGCTCACCGCGCTCCTCGTCGTACAGGTCACTCTCTACGCGACCCTCACCACGGGGATCCGCCGGGTGAACTCCGTCATCGTCGGGGTGCTCATCGCCAGTGCGCTCAGTTCCCTGGTGGGGCTCAACTGGTGGAGCCTCGGACTGACGATCTTCGCCTCGCTGATCATCGGACGGCTGGTGCGGGTCGATGAGTTCGTACCCGAGGTGGCGATCAGCGCGATGCTCGTACTGGGCGTCTCGCAGGTCGCCTCCACAGCCTGGGACCGCGTGCTGGAGACACTGATCGGTGCGGGCGTGGGACTGCTGTTCAACCTGCTCTTCGCACCACCCGTGTGGGTGCAGTCCGCGGGTGCCTCCATCGACAGTCTGGCCCGCGCGATGGGACACATGTTCCGCAGGATGGGGGAGGACGTGAGCGGTCACATCCCGGTCCAGCGGGCGGCCGACCGCCTTTACCAGGCCCGCCGGCTGGACCATGACATCGTGGAGGTCGACGCCTCGCTGCGACAGGCGGAGGAAGGCCTCACCCTCAACCCGCGCGTCCGGCAAGGGCTGCTCTACCGGGTCGTTCTGCGTACAGGTCTCGACACCCTGGAGATTTGCGCGGTGGTGCTGCGGGTGCTGTCACGCACCCTGACCGACCTGGCCAAGGCCCGCACCGAGGAGACGCTGTTCCCCGCCGACGTGGCCGAATCCCTGACGGAGCTGTTCGGGCAGATGGCCGGTGCCATCGAGAGCTTCTCGGAGTTGATCACCACTCCTGTCGCGGAGAACGCCGAGGAGGCCGAGGACCGGCTCGCCCGCGCACTCGCCGTCAGCCGTGCGACCAGGGACCGGGTGGCGAACCTGCTCCTCGAAGACGTTCAGGAACATCCCAGAGACTGGCAGTTGCACGGAGCCCTGCTCGCCGAGGTCGACCGGATTCTGGACGAACTCGACATCGACAAGCGCACGGAACGCCTGGGCAAGGAGCTCGACCGGCGCGCGGCGCAACTCCACGAACGCCATCCCTGGCTGCGCGCCGTATCGCGCCGGCTGCGAGGCAGCCGGGCCTGAAACCCTGCGGGCGGACGGCGTCACCCGGAGGCCGGAAGCCGTTCGACGGCGACCAGCGCCGCATCGTCGCCCAGGCAGCCGCCGGCGTGGCGGACAAGGTCGGCACACAGAGATTCCAGCAGGGAGTCCGGGCCCTGGCGGCACCGCGATGCGGCCCGTTCCGGGAGCGGATAGAAGACCCCTGACCGGTCCCGGGACTCGATGACACCGTCCGTGTACAGAAGCAGGGTGTCGCCGACGCCGAAGGCGAACGTCTCCGCCGTGTGATCGGTGACCAGCAGGTGCGTCAGACCGAGCGGCGGGGCGGGCGCTCGTACTTTGAGCGGGATCGCCTCTCCCGCGCGCAGCAGCAGCGGCGGTGGATGACCGCAGCTGACCAGGTGGAGCTCGGTGGAGGCATCGGGGATGTCGAGAACGGCCGCGGTGACAAAGGACTCCGCGAGGTCCCGGTCGTCGTCCACGCCTTCGTGAACGGTGTGGTTCTCATCCAGTGCGATGCTCGCCTCCAGATGCGCCACCAGATCGGGCAGCTGCGACTCCTGGCGGGAAAGAGCGTGGAAGGCACCCAGGACGCTGGCTGCCTCGCCGATCGCGGACAGTCCCTTACCGCGAACATCGCCGATGATCAGGCGGGTTCCGTCGGTGGTGCGGGCTGCCGCGTACAGGTCGCCCCCGATCTGCGCCTCCGCCTCCGCGGCCAGATAGACCGAGGCGATGCGCAGGGGGCCACTGCGCCTGGGCAGCGGCCGCAGCACTACTTGCTGGGCCGCCTCGGCCACCGAACGGAGCTGGGACACCGCCTGCTCGTTGCGTTCTCTGAGATGGGCGAAGAAGGTGACGAAGGCAGAGATGAGAATGAGCGCGATGATCTGGTAGGTGTGATTGAGGTCGTTGATGCTGGTACGCGCGATGGCCACCAGGGATTGGGCCAGCACGGCGACCGCACCGACGAAAGCGGTCATGCGCGGCCCGGTGAAAGAGGCGGCCACCGCAGGAGCCGCCACCAGGAACGGGCCGAGGTGCACATCCGGCGGCGAGGTGACGTCAACCACCGTGACGACGGCGATCAGCGCGAACGGCATCGCCACGAGAGCGTTCCTGCGCCGTCGGGTTTTTCGGAACGACTGCAGGAACCGCCGGGAAGCCATGCTTCCGGGATACCTCACCCGGTCCGTCTCCGCTCCCCGTACGGCTGATCGGCACGGCACGACCCCGTCACTCCGTGTTGCCCATTGCTCACTCGGACGGTCGCCCGTTTTCACTCCCTTGCTTCGCGCGTCGCGCCGTCCGGGCCGGGCCTGGCAACGCTGAGCCCACCAACCGCTCCTCGACGAAGAGAGAACAGTATGACCGTCTCAACCTTCCTCGCCCCGCGGACGTGGATACGCGGGCGGCGCGCGCAGACCGTCGCCGTGGCGCTCACCGCGGCCGCCCTTGCTGCGGCCGCCGGACCTGCCGCAGCCGATGGCGGTGCCGATCCGGCCGGCACCAAGCCCACGGTGGTGGTGGTACACGGCGCGTTCGCCGATGCCTCGGGCTGGAACGGTGTGGTGGAACGCCTGCAGCGTGACGGGTACGCGGTCATGGCCCCGGCCAATCCGCTGCGCGGGCTCGCCGGCGACTCCGCGTACATAGCCGGCGTGCTGAAGAGCATCAGGGGCCCGATCGTGCTGGCCGGGCATTCCTACGGCGGTGCGGTGATCAGCAATGCCGCCGCGGGGAACCCGCAGGTGAAGTCACTGGTGTTCGTGTCCGCGCTCATGCCGGACAAGGGGGAGAGGCTGTCGGATCTGTCGGCGAAGTTCGCGGGAAGTGAACTGAATGCGGCTCTGAAGCAGGTGCCGTTCCCGGAGACCGACGGAAAGGAGGGGGTCGATCTGTACATCCGGCCCGACAGGTTCCACGACGTCTTCGCGGCGGACGTGCCTTCGGGCACCACAACCGTGATGGCTGCCACTCAACGCCCCATCAACGGAGCCGCGTTCATGGACACGGCGGCTGCGGCGGCCTGGAAGACCATTCCGTCCTGGGCGCTGGTGGCCACCCGGGACAAGGCCATCGCCCCGGATCTCGAACGCTTCGAGGCCAAGCGCGCCAAGTCGCACACCGTCGAGGTCGACTCCTCCCATGTCGCGATGATGTCGCACCCCGATGTCGTAGCCGATCTCATCCGGCAGGCCGCCGGAGACCGGACACCCGCGAAGTCGCTCATGGCCCCGACGGGTACCAGCACCGTGGTCCTGGCCTGCATCGGCGGATTCGCGGGCGTGACCGTCCTGACAGGCGCGGGCCTGGTGGCGGCGGCCCGCAAGCGCCGCGTCACCAATGCGCGCTGATGGACCCGCAGTACCGGCGTACACGCCGCAGCCCTGACCACCGTCGATGCGCTGCTCCGCTCGCTGGACGAGGTACGGACCCGTGGATACGCCACCGAGGTGGAGGAGCCGGCCTTCGGCCGGGCCGGTCTGGCCGTGCCCGTCAGGGATCGCTCGGGGCGGACCGTCGCTTCGATCTCCGTCTCCGGTTCGCTTTCGGCGATGGATCTGGGGACGCGTCAGGAGACGCCGGCGGGCAAGGTCATCGAATACGCGGACCAGGTGTCCACCGGACTCGGCTGCCTCGCCCACGCCGGCGCCCCTCTCCACTGAGCCGCCGACGCGTCCGAACCGCGCGGGAATCAGCGCTTGATCAGGTCGGCGACCGCCTGGCCGGCCTCCCGCAGGGCGTCCTTGGGCTCGGCCGTGCCGACCAGCACCGCCTGCACCCGCTTGGCGACCACCTCCTCGATCCGGGCGTTCCGCGGCCGAGTTCTCGTGCCGGGTCATGCATGACGGAAGGTGTGGCCGACCTGGAAGAGGGGTCGGCGCGCGGTGCGGCGTGGAGCGCGGTGATCTCGCCGGCTCCTGCCGAGGGAGCTCCGCTCCGGCCCCGGGCCGAGGCGGAGCTCCTGGGTGTCTACGACACCAGCCGGATCTCCGACAGGCGGGGCGACGGCGGTGCCGCGCCGTCCACCGTCGCGGAGTGCAGCGCGGCGTGCTCCTCGCGGGACACGACCGACCGGCCGCCGCGCACCGTGATCCGGCGCCCCTGCGGGGTCGTCCAGCACACCTCGGCACAGTCGCCGACGACATCCACCTCGGGATCCGGGGCCGGCTTCCCACCCTGCCCAGTACCGGACCGCACGAGGGAGAGGGTCCCCGCCGCGAACGTGTCGCCCAACGCCGCCCAGGCCAGCTCGACCGGGGTCGCGCTCTCGAAGAGGACGACTTCGATCCGTACCCCGTCGGCGAGCGGGACCAGCCGGGCCGTCGGCGTACTCGGAGATAGCCTGCTATCTCAAGATGCACCGCGGCAAGGAGGAGACCGTCCTGCGCACCCTGTCGTACTTCGACGGGGTGTCGTTCGCCGCCCGGGGCAGCGCCCCCGCGCTCTTCTCCGTCGCCCTGATGGACCAGACCTGCCCGCCGTCCACGGTTTTCGCCGCCCACAACGCATACCGCGGCGAGAAGGAGATCGAGGTCTACCCGTTCAACGGACACGAGGGCGGAGCCATGTTCCAGGAGGCCGCTCAACTCCGCTGGGTACCGAAGGCGCTGGAAAGGGCCGACTGAGCCCTGGTGCGGTCCGGCCGAGTGGCGGGGATCACTGAGCCTGCGTCGCACCGCGGGGCTGCGCAGGCTCTCCCGCCGCTACACCACGGCCGATGCGGTGCTTGAGGGGTGGCGGCCGGTGGGCCGCAAGTACGGCGAGGTCACCGTGGTCTTCGACGACACGGCCGGGGTGCGCCACGAGGTCCCGGCTGTCGTGGAACGCGTCGCCCTCCGGCGTGACGTCCTCGCTGTGTACGACGCCGACCGCCCCGACGACCCCGCTCTCACCCGGGTCGCGGTTCCCCACCGAAAGCTGCTGCGCCTCTCATGAACCGATCGATATCGTCCCTGCGCAGGCTCTTCTCCTCGCTCAGGCTGGTCGCCGCCCTCTGTATCGGACTCTCCTTCGCCGCGCTGGCCCAGGGCGCCATGGACGGCCCCGCTGGCTGCTGCTGACCGGCATCCCCGCGACGGCCCTGGTCCTGACGATTCTCGGTGATGTGGCCGAGCCGTTGCGGACGAACATCGCGATGTCGGGGCTGCGCTCCGGCGGGCCGCGGGCCTTTGCGCCCGCCGTGGTCAACGGGGTGAAGACCGTCGACAAGAAGACCGGCCGGCCGGTCCTCGACGGGCGGTCGGTGGAGTCCGTGTTCGCCTTCGACCTGACCGTGATGCCCGACGAGCTCCCCGCGTACCGGGTCCAGGTCATTCACCCCCTCGACCTGCAGGGCCTGCTGCACCGGTCCAGGGCCGTCGTCGAGTACGACCCCGAGCAGCCCTGGCGGGTCGTCATCCCCAGCAACCCGCCGCGCGAATGGCTGGCCCGCGCGAACAGCGTCTCCCCGCCGGCCGAGGTCAAGGAGCGTGTCGGCGGGTTTCCGGCCGGTTTCCCGACGCTGGTGATGGGCGTGGCCCTCGCGGCCGTGCTGCTGGTGCCGGTGCGGCTGCTCGGCTGACCCGCGCCCGGTTCAGCCGTTGCGCGGGTACTTCTTGAGCACCTTGCCGTTGATGTCGGCCCGCAGATAGGCGCCGCCGTACTCGTCCGAGACATAGACGCTGAGGGTCGGCCGGTAGTCCTCGAACGGGGACGCCGGATCGATGTCCATGTAGTGGCTGGTGGGCTCGGTGACTCCGAGCTCCTTGTCCGCCCGGCGCATCAGCCCCGGGAGGGCGTCCCAGTCGAACTTTTCCAGGTCCACGGACTTGGCACCCGGCATGAGGGTGCCACCCGCCCGTTCGCGGGTGGCCTCGCCGTCCCGGTACGCGTAGACGTCGTACAGGCCCTTGTTGTTCTTGACCGGGGCCTCGACGCGCGCGTGCTCCTCGTACAGCGAGAACGAGGTGACCCGGCTGCCGCCCATCACCGGCTTGAGCGCGGCGATGACGGACCGTGCCCCGGCCGGCGTCAGCAGATCCTTGCTCTTCGCCTCGTTCGCCGTCTCCGGCTCCTCCGCCTTCTTTGTCCCGGTGGCCGACGGGCTGCTGGAGGTGCGGTCCGAAACGGACGGCGCGCTGCCGGAAGCGTTCGTGTCCGGGGCGGGCAGCAGTGACCACACCAGGACACCGGTCAGGGCGGTCCCCGCGAGGGCGGTGGTTGTCGCGACGGCGCGGCACCGCCGGACCCGGCGGCGGATCTCGTGCGTCCCCAGCGTCGCGGGCTCGGGACGCGCGGGCGCGGCGCGGGCGTGGCCACCGGCCTCGGGCGCCCCGGCCGGTCGACGGACGCGGGCCGTGGGCAGAACCGCGGTCCGGTCGGCGGGCTCGTGGCCGGGCGGCACCGCATCCTGCCGCGTGTCCGGCTCGGGGCGCCGCTGCACCGCATCCCGCGGAGCCGCGGGGCTCTGCCGAGGCGCCCCGACCGGCTCACTCGATGGCGCGCCCACCGACGCCAGCATCCGGTCCAGTTCCTCGGCCCCGGGCCTCGCGGCCGTGTCCCGGGTCAGCAGCGCGTTCAGTACGGGAGTCAGCGGACCGGCCTGCCGGGGCGGCGGTATCTCCTCGTCCAGCACGGCCGCCAGCGTCGCCAGCGTGGTGGCCTTGCGCAGCGGATGCCGCCCCTCCACAGCGACGTACAGCATCATGCCGAGCGACCACAGGTCCGACGACGGATCGCCCTCCTCGCCGCGAATCCGCTCGGGCGCCATGTAGTCGGGGGAGCCGATGATGGAGCCGGTCGCCGTCAGGCTCGTGGACTCACGGATAGCGGCGATGCCGAAGTCCGTGAGCACCGGACTCCCGTCGGCCCGCAGTAGTACGTTGGCCGGTTTCACGTCGCGATGATGGATACCGGCGGCGTGGGCGGCGCGCAGCGCGGACAGCACTCCGCGGCCGAGCTCGGCGGCCTCGACGGGGGTGAGGGTGCCCTCGGCGAGGCGTTCCGCGAGCGAGGCGCCGGGCACCAGCTCCATCACTATCCACGGGTACGCATGCTCGCCGCCGTCCACGATGTGGTGGACCGTGACGACGCCAGGGTGGTCGAGCCGGGCCAGCGCACGGGCCTCGCGCAGCACCCGCGCCCGCAGCAGCCGGGCCCCTCCGGATCGTTCTCGGCGAGCGCGGGGTCCGGAGGCCGTACTTCCTTGAGCGCCACATCGCGATGCAGAGCCAGGTCATGGGCTCGCCACACCATGCCCATACCGCCGCTGCCGAGCCGGTTCACCAGCTCGAAACGGCCGTCGATCACTCGGCGCACAGGCCCCCCAGCGTTCATGGAAAAGAGGGTACGGGGCGGGCCCGCAGCGGTGCGCATCCACCCCGTACGCCTCACACGTCTTCGTTCGGTGTGAGCCGCAGCGTCACGATCTGGAACGGCCGCAGCCGCAACCGCACCGAATCGCCCGCCACCTCGGTGGACTCCTCGGCGAGCGGACGCTCCAGCAGGTCCGTGACACTTGCCCCGGCCAGTGCGAACCCCGCCGTCAGACGGGCAGAGACCCGGCCGCCGTGGGCCTCGTGGAGCCGGACCACCACATCCCCGCCGCCGTCGTCGGCGAGCTTCACCGCGGTCACGACCACCGCGTCGTCATCGACCGCGACCAGCGGGGCCACCGCGGCACTCCCCGGCACACGCCGCTCCGGGAGGCTGAACTGCCAGCCCTCACGCACCGCGTCACCGATCGTCGCCCCCGGCAGCAGCGCGTACCGCAACCGGTGCACGCCCTGGTCGGCCGCCGGGTCGGGATAGCGGGGCGCCCGCAGCAGCGACAACCGCAGCGTGGTCGTGGTGGAGCCGTCCTCGCGGACCGTACGGGTCACATCGTGCCCGTACGTCGAATCGTTGATCAGCGCCACGCCCCAGCCCGGCTCACCGACATGCAGGAAGCGGTGGGCGCAGATCTCGAACTTCGCCGCCTCCCAGGTCGTGTTGGTGTGCGTCGGCCGCTGGACGTGCCCGAACTGGGTCTCCGCCGTGGAGTGATCGGCACGCACATCGATCGGGAACGCCGCCTTGAGGAACTTCTCCTGCTCATGCCAGTCGACCTCGGTGTCGATGTCCAGGCGCCGGGCCCCCGGCCGCAGCGTCAGCAGCTGGGTGACGCGGGACGAGCCGAAGGTGCGCACCACCTCGACGCCGTCACCGCTGCGGCGCACCACGTCGGCCTCGGTCAGATCGGTCACCGTATTGCGGTAGAAGGCATCGACGTCCCAGGCGTCCCAACGGTTCGGCAGATCCGGGTGGACCTGGAGCAGATTCGCCGCACAGCCCGGGGCGACCGTCTCGCGCCCGGCCACCAGATCGACGACCGAGACCACCAGGCCCCGCGCGTCCACGGTCACCCGGAGCAGTCCGTTGTCGAGCCGGAAGCCGCCGTCCAACGCCTCGGCCTCCACAGGCCGTTCCCGCTGCTCCGACGCGAGCGCCGCGCCACCGGCCGTGACGCCGGCCCGGCCGTGCGGAGCGGAGCTGAAGACGACGGTGCCCGCGCCGTCCGCAGCACCGGCCAGGGCCCGCTGCGCCGCCTCGATCACCGCTTCGAGCTCTCCGGCGATCCGGGCGTACGTCGCCTCCGCCTCACGGTGAACCCAGGCAATGGACGAACCCGGCAGGATGTCGTGGAACTGATGCAGCAGCACGCTCTTCCAGATCCGGTCCAACTTCTCGTAGGGATAAGGAAATCCGGTCCGCACCGCCGCGGTGGCCGCCCACAGCTCCGCCTCCCGCAGCAGATGCTCGCTGCGCCGGTTGCCCTGCTTGGTCCGTGCCTGCGAGGTGTACGTACCGCGGTGCAGCTCCAGGTACAGCTCACCCAGCCACACCGGTGGCCGGTCGTACTCGGCCTCGGCGGCGGCGAAGAAGTCCGCGGGCTTCTCGATCGTCACCCGGGGCGAGCCCTCCAGATCCGGGAGACGGCCGGCGCGCGCCAGCATCTCGCGGGTGGGCCCACCACCTCCGTCCCCCCAGCCGAACGGGACGAGTGAACGTGTGGCGTGCCCCTTGTCCCGGAAGTTCTTCTCGGCGTGCGCGAGCTCCTCGCCGGACAGCTCCGCCACATAGGTGTCCACAGGCGGGAAGTGCGTGAAGACGCGCGTGCCGTCCAGCCCTTCCCACAGGAAGGAATGGTGCGGGAACGGGTTGGTCGTGTTCCACGAGATCTTCTGGGTGCGCCGTGCGCTCCGCGATGGCGGCGGTGGCGACGGCGAAACCGTGCGCACACAACAGGGCGGTCGGTGGCTCGGGTGCCGCGAGGAGACCGGACAGCAACTGCTTGCGGTCGTCCTCGGACAGTGCCGTGTACGAGCGCAGCGCGGTGAACTGGGGGACTGGTACGGCCCCTGGCCGCTGATGATGCAGGCGATCACACCGGATCTGTGGGCCGAGGCAGGTTCCGCGGTCCGGTCCGAAGGATCGGCGACAAAGGTACCCAGTCCTCGGCGTCGTACGAACAACCCTTCCGCGACAAGGTCGTTGAGTGCCCGAACGGCGGTGGTGGAACTGACCCCGAAGCGCTCGCGCAGCTGGTTCTGAGTGATGCCTCAATGTGTGGGCGGTGCATCCCGGCGCGGGCGGTGCTCAGCCGCGGGTGATCGATCCGGCAGGCCCGGCGCGTACGGAGGACGGGCCACGCGTTCCTGACATGACGTCGTCCGAGGCCCGTGAAGTTCTCCGGTGGGAGGGAATCGCCGTGATCGACTGCCGCGGCGTCCTACGGAAGTGGTCGGAGGCGGATGTGTCGTGACGCAGGGTGAGCAGAATCGTGTACTTCTCACGGCCGACCCGAACCGATCGCTGCGTTGGCGATGTGCCGGGGTGTCGGGGGCCGGGCGGCCGACGGCTTGCCGCTCACTCATGGAAGGGCAGCAAGACGTCGGCCGTTTTCTGAGGCAGGTACTGCGTGACACAGGTACTACGTGACGCAGGTACTACTTCGGCGGGCGGATCTTCTCGCTGCCGATGTTGCCCTGCTGGTCAATCTGCTCCTGCAGCTTCTGGGCCTTCTCCTGGAGCCGCCGGCGCTGCTCAGGGTCGGTGGTGCGCTCAGCGGCCTCGGTCATGTGCCGGGCCTTCTCGCGCAGCTGCTGCGCACGGTCACCGGATTCACGTGCAACGCTCATCATCGCTCCTTGTGCGGTTGGGAAGAGCTTGCTCCATCAGAGAACCAGCGTCGCCGGTTCACCGCACCTCGAATCGTCACTCAGCGTGACGGTGTGCCGTAGGGGTGGTGTGGCGCTGGCATGATCGAGGGCATGAACGAGAGCATCATCGCCGCGTGTGACGGGGCATCGAAGGGTAATCCGGGGCCTGCGGCCTGGGCGTGGGTCGTGGCCGATGCGCAGGGGCGACCGGAGCGCTGGGAAGCGGGTCCGCTGGGGACCGCCACCAACAATGTTGCCGAACTCACGGCGCTGCAGGAGCTGTTGGAGTCCACGGATCCGTCCGTGGCGATCGAAGTGCGGATGGATTCGCAGTACGCGATGAACGCGGTGACGAAGTGGCTGCCGGGATGGAAGCGCAACGGGTGGAAGACCTCGGCCGGAAAGCCGGTGGCCAACCGTGACCTGGTGTCCCGCATCGACGCCCTGCTGACCGGCCGGACCGTGGACTTCGTCTATGTGCCCGCCCACCAGGTGGACGGAGATCCGCTCAACGCCCTCGCCGACCAGGCGGCCAGCGAAGCAGCTGTGGCGCAGCGGCCGGCCGGTACCGCGCACGGCTCGCAGCTGCCGACGCCCGCTCCGGCCCGGGCTGCCGAGGGGCGGGGCAAGAGTGCCCCGGCGAAGAAGGCAGGGGGCGCGGCGCGCTCCGCACGCTCCGGCGGAACCATCCGGGCCAAGTTCGCGGGCCGCTGCCACTGCGGAAAGCCTTACGCGGCACAGGAGATGATCGCCAAGAACCCGAACGGCTGGGGCCACCCGGCGTGCCGCACCGCGCCCGCCTGAGGCACGGTCCGTCGGGCCTGCGCACCCGGTGCGGGCCCGACGGAGGCGGATCGCCGGCCGGAGCGGGCGAGTGGCCACGCGAAATGGGGCCCGCGTGCCATGATGCGGCTCCGACGGCAGCGTCCGCAGTGCTCTGCCGATGCCGCCGGCAACGGTGACACGCTGGGGGGCGTATGGGAAGCACCGGCACGGTTCTGCGCGAGTTGCGCGGCGCACAGAAGACGGCCAAGGGGGTGTCGCTGTACTCGCGGTACGTGAACCGCCCGGCCGGACGGGTGTTCGCAGCAGGTGCATACCGCATCGGACTGACACCCAATCAAGTCACGCTGATCAGCGCGGCATTCACCTTCACCGCCATCGCCTCGGTGGCTCTCGTCCGGCCGTCCTGGGGGCTCGCGGTCGCGGTGTACGCAGGGCTCGTCATCGGCTTCGCCTTCGATTCGGCCGACGGGCAGCTGGCCAGGCTGACCGGCAGGGGAGGTCCGGACGGCGAGTGGCTGGACCATGTCGTTGACTGCGCCAAGATGATCCTCGTACACACCGCCGTGCTGATCTCGTTCCAGCGGTTTTTCGATCTGCCGGCCGAGGGCTGGCTGCTCCTGCCGCTGGGCTTCCTGTTCACCGCCGTGCTGACCTTCTGCGCCGGGCTGCTGCGTGAACAGCTGGGCAAGGCGGCCGCCTTGCCCACGGCGGGCAGCGGTGCCGCGGTCCCGGTGTCCCGGGTGCGGGCCGTGGCATTGCTGCCTGCCGACTACGGGGTGTTCTGCCTGGTGTTCCTGCTGCTCGGCGACCGGACCGCGTTCCGCATCGGCTATGCGGTGCTCGCCGTCGTGCACGCGCTGTTCCTGGTGGCGTTCCTCGCCAAGTGGTTCAGGGAGCTGACAGCGCTCCGGACTGCGGACTGACGAGCGTGTCCAGCGCCCGGCGCAGCTGGGTGCTGGACGTGTGCACGGTGTACGGGAAGTAGACCACCTCGACGCCGACCTCGGCGAAGTCGCGCTCCAGCCGCTTGCCCTTCTCGGTGTCCCGCCAGTCGTCCCCCTTGAAGATGACGTCGAACCTGACCTGCTGCCAGGTCTCGACCTTGTCGGGCACGGTCTCGACGAATGCGGCGTCCACGTAGCGGACGCTGCGTACGATCTCCAGCCGTTCCGGCAGCGGAATCACCGGTTTGTGGCCCTTGGCGAGCGCGGCCATCTCGTCCGAGACGACGCCCGCGACGAGGTAGTCGCACTGGCTGCGGGCATGCCGCAGGATGTTGAGGTGTCCTATGTGGAAAAGGTCGTAGACCCCCGGCGCGTAGCCGACCCTGTGCACCATCCGTTCTCTCCCCCCACGGTGAACGTGATGTCCGTGTCCAGCAGCAGTTGTCCGGACATGGCATCCGGTGCTGCGGGATATCGGTATCGGTGGTGATGGTGCAACGACCTTACTGTGAAGACCACTTGCGCATCTCGTGAACGGATAAGCTCACTTTTGGGGCTGTTCCTTGGGGGGAACACAGAATGTCCGGGGGAAGGCGAGCGTCCATGTCCGATGCCGATCGTCACAAGCCGCTCGAAGACCGCACTCTGCTGGTCGTCTCGACCAACTACGCACCGGAGCTGACAGGTATCGGCCCGTACGCCGCGCAGCTCGCCGAGCACTGGGCCGCGTCCGGGGCCGAGACCCATGTACTGACCGGCATGCCGCACTACCCGTCCTGGCGTACCGAATCGGAGTACCGGGGCGTGTGGCGGGTCACCGAGAAGCGGGCCGGGGTCACCGTCCACCGGCGAAGACACTATGTGCCGCCGCGCCAGACGGCCCTGCGCAGAGCGGTGTTCGAGGCCACGGTACTCGGGCACGGTCTGCTGTCGCCGCCCGTTTCGCGTCCGCCGGACGCGGTGGTCTCTCAGATGCCGAGCCTTGCGGGCGGTGTCATCGGGGCCCGGCTGGCGGGCCGCCACCGAGTCCCGCACATACCGGTCGTGCAGGATCTGATGGGTGCCGCCGCCGCGCAGAGCGGTATCCGGGGCGGGGGCCGGGCGGCAGCCCTCGCCTCTGCGGCCGAACGTTACGCGCTGCGCGGCGCAGCCCTCGTCGGAGTCATCCACGAGAGTTTCGTTCCGCGTGTCACCGAGTACGGCGTGGACCCGGGGCGTATCCGTATCGTTCCCAACTGGTCGCATGTGCAGGCGCCTTCGGCAGACCGTGCGGGGACCCGGGCAGGACTCGGCTGGAGCGAGGGCGCTCCCGTGGTCCTGCACTCCGGGAACATGGGACTCAAACAGGGCCTGGAGGTCCTGGTCGACGCGGCCCGGCTGGCACCGGAGATACGTTTCGTGCTGATGGGGGACGGGAATCAGCGCGAGGCGCTGCTGGGGCGTGCGACGGGCCTGCGCAATCTCGACTTCCTGCCGCCGGCCGGCGCGAACGAGTTCACGGACATTCTCGCTGCCGCCGATGTGCTGGCGGTGACCCAGCGGGCATCCGTGCTCGACATGAGCGTCCCGTCCAAACTCACCTCGTACTTCGTCTCGGGCCGCCCCGTCGTCGCCTCGGTCGCCGACGGGGGAGGCACCGCCCAGGAGGTCCACCGGTCCGGCGCCGGGATCCTCGTCGCACCGGAGGATCCCGCCGCGCTGCTGTCAGCCGTACGCAAGCTCTTCGAAGCGCCGGCCGAAGCGGACCGGCTCGGCGCCAACGGACCGCAGTACGTCGTACGTCACCTGAGCCGAGAGGCGGGCCTGGCCCGCTTCGACGCACTGCTCACCGAGGTCCTCGCGGACGCACAAGGGAGACCACGCCGATGACCCAGCCGATCCGCGCCCTGGAGGACCAGGACGAACCCGCACTGCTGAGGGACCAGTTCCGCCAGCTCCTGCGCTACCGCGCACTGCTCGCCTCCGGCGTCGTCCTCGGACTGCTCGGCGGCGGCTGGCTCGCCCTGAGCGGCGAGGAGAGCTACACATCGACGGGCGAGGTGGTCGTACGCTCCGCCGTCTCGGACCCCTTCGCCGCGGGCGCCTCCGCCGACAAGGGCATCAACATCGGCTCCGAGCGGCAGACCGCCGTCAGCGACACCGTGGGCACCCTGGCCGTCGGCTCCCTGGCCAGGCACGGCGACCGGGTGGAGGTCGGGACCCTGATGTCCGGCCTCCAGGTCACGAACCCGCCGAACACGCTCGTGCTCCGCTTCGCCTACACCGGCCGCAACCCCGCGCTGGCGAAGTCGCGGGCCGAGGCGCTCGCCGACGCCTATCTGGAGATCCGCAGACAGCGCACCGAGGACAGCATCGCCAACATGGTCGACGGCTACCGCGCCCAGCTGAAGCCCCTCACCGAACAGCGCGATCAGCTGGCGGCGCAGGCCGGGACGAGCAACGACGCGACCAGCGCACGGGCCAACCTCGTGGTCTCGATCTCCGAACTGAGCAGGAAAATCTCGGAGTTGCGGGCCCTGGACACCACTCCCGGCTATCTGACGAAGAAGCCCGTCGCGCCCACGGACCCCACCGGTGCGGGGCTGCCCCTGCTGCTGGGACTCGGCGGTGTCGTCGGGCTCGCGCTCGGCCTGCTCCTTTCGTGGGTACGCCTGGTCTTCGACCCGGCCGTGCGCTCCACCCGGGAGCTGGTCCGTTCGCTCGGCGCGCCGCTGCTCGGCACCCTGCCCAGGGAACGAGCATCCGCGGGCGCGCTGCTCGCCATCGGGCGGAGCGGGAGCCGGCTTGCCGAGGAGTACCGGGCGGTCGCCTTCCGGCTCGCCTACGACCCGTCGTTCGCCCAGCGCCGCAGACTCCTGGTCACGGCCCCGCGCGGGGACAACGACGCGGCGGCCGCCGCCGCGGTCAACCTGGCCGCGGCCTTCGCCGAGATGGGACGTGACGTACTCCTGGTCGAGGCCGATCTACGCACCCCCTCGCTGGCCAGGGACCTCGGCCCGGCTGTGCAGGGCGCCGGGCCGCGCTGGGCATCGGAGGGCGAACGGGCCTGGCCGTCGGACAGCCGGATGAATGTGGACGTACCCGGGTCGGGTGCCTTCACCCTGATAGCGGGCCGGCGCACGGACAACGTCCCGCGTGCCCTGACCTCCGCGCCCGTCGGACGGATCGTCGCCGAGGGCGACCGGCCGGGCGCCGTCGTCATCGTGCTGGCTCCGCCCGTGCTCTCGTACGCCGATGCCGTCGCACTGATCGACCGGGTGGAGGGTGTCGTGGTGGTCTGCGACCCGCGCGAGGTGCACCGCAGCGACCTGGAGCGGATCCGCGAGATCATCGGGGCGGCCGGAGGCTCCGTGCTCGGCGCCCTGCTGCATCCCGGCCGCAGCCGCTACGAGCGCCGGGCCCGCAAGAAGGCCGGCGGCGCCGCACGGGCGGCGGCCGGTCCGGCTCCGCTACCGGTCGGGGCGGCGGCGGCCGCGGCGACCGGGAGCACACCGGTGACCCGGCCGAGACGCTCGGCCTGCGCACCTTCGACTCCACCGCGGGACACAGATGAAGGCACGGACCGCGATCGTCTGCTCGGTTGCGGACCAGGGCGTGGCGGCGCTCACCAACATCCTGGTGCTGGTGGCCGCCGCCCGGCTCTCCACGGTGGCCGACTTCGCCCGCTTCTCGGCGGTCTACCTCGTCTTCACCGTGCTGCTGGGGGTATCCGGCGCCTACACCGGACAGCCGCTCGTGCTGCGGCGCGGCGGGAGCGGCGAGGTGCGCGGCGCGTGCCGGTCGGCGGTCGCCTTCACCCTGCTCACCGCGGCCGCGCTCGGCGCCCTGCTCGTCACCGTCTGCCTGACGCTGCCGGGAGCCACCGCACGTGCCCTGATGATGCTGGGGCTCGTCCTGCCGGTGGTCCTGGGGCAGGACACCATGCGTTACGCCTTCTCCACCCTGCACCTGCCGCACCTGGCGCTGGCGAGCGATGTGCTCAGACTGGTCTGTGTGCTGGGCGCGCTGGCCGTGCAGCCGTACGGTGCTGCCGCGGCCCGGCTCGTCAGCGTCTGGGGGCTGTCCGCGCTGCCCGCTCTCCTGCTGTCGGCCGCACTGCTGCACCGCAGAGTGGCCGGTACGGCCCTGCGGCTCAAGGTCTTGCTGCGGAGAGGGCATCTGGGACGGCGCTTCGTGGTGGAGTTCGGGGTGGGAAACGCCACCAACCAGCTCTCCGTGCTCGGACTCGGCATGGTCGGCAATCCGCTCGTGGTGGGCGCCCTGCGCGGTGCCACCACTCTCTTCGGGCCGCTGAACGTGCTGTTCACCTCGGCCACCGGCTTCGGCCCGCCACTGCTCGGACGGCTCGCCTCCGAACGGCGCAGGGTACGCGCCACGGCGACGCTCGCCGCGGTCCTGGCCGCCACAGCCGCCGCCTGGGCCACCGCACTCGCCCTGCTGCCCGACGGAATCGGCCGCCATCTGCTCGGCGACACCTGGCCCACGGCCGCCGCCCTGCTCCCGGCGACGGGCAGCCAGTACGCGGCGATGGCCGTCGGCACCTGCGGGCTGCTGGCGCTTCGGATGCTCGACCCCCGTACCACCCTCTCCATCCAGGTGGTCTTCTCGCTCGCCGCCGTCGCCTTCCTCGTCGGCGGCTATGTGCTCGGCGGGGTGCCGGGCGCTGCCTGGGGCCTGTGCCTGGGATCCGTCTGCAAGGCGGTGGCCACCTGGACCCGGGTGGCCCGGCTCAGGCGCCGCACCGCGGTGGAACAGGCGCCCGTCAGTGCGAGCGCTGTCCGCTCCGGCTCCTGAAGCTTGTGATCAGCAGCAGACAGAGCGCCGCGATCGCCAGTTTCCCGACGGACTGCAACAGCGGTCCGCGCAACACAATGAAGGTGTACCCGGCGATCAGCGGCGCGGCGATGGCCAGAACACTGCCGGGGCCCGGGCCGTCCCGGGACACCGCCCGCGCGTATCGCCGGTCGGTGCGTGCGGCGACGTACCCGATCAGTGCGAGACCGCCGACCATGCCCGGAGCACCGAAGTCGACCCAGAGCTCGGTCCACAGCGGCGCCGACAGGTTGGTCATGTTCATCCCCATCCACTGGCCGACGCGGACCCCTGTGTCCTCCGGCTTGCCGCTCCACACCGACCGGGGTACGAAGAAGAGGGCGGAGCCCGCCAGCTGACGCCCATAGGTGTGGCCGCGGGTGTCGACCCAGGTGATGGTGTTGGCGAACATCACCGTCTGGTCGTAGTCCTTGGTGGCCAGCGGCTCGAAGACCGATGACGAATCCACCGGCCGGTACCCGGCGCTGTCGTAGCGGAACCGGTCCGCGTACGGAAACAGCACCAGCGCCCCGACCACCCCCATGGCCAGTACCGACCGGTACATCGCCGCGCTGCTCGGGAACGCGGTGAACAGGAGCGAGACCAGTACGGTCAGGAACCAGTAACGGGCATTGGATATCGGGTTGTTGACGACGATGTTGAGGATCAGGAGCGCGCACCAGACCAGAACCGTCGAGGGGGAACGCCGGGCCCTGCGCGAGGTCACCAGGCGGCGGGTGCAGAAGAGCAGCCCCAGCAGCGCGGGTACCGTACCGAAGCCCTTGAGGAAGGCCGATCCCACGTTGGACTGGCTCGACGCAACCCCGCTGACCGCGACCGAGGCGCTGATCTCCTGGCGGCTGGTGAAGAAGATCGCGGGCCCGCCGAGCTTCAGGATGTAGTAGCCGCTCGCCGCGAAGGCCAGCACCACCAGCAGCCTGAGCCGCATCCGGTGCGCGGTGGCCGGACCGCTTCCGGAGCGTGCGGTGGCCCGGCGGCGCAGCGGACGCCGGGACGCCAGCAGCGCCCCGAGGTCGAACGCGGCGCACCCCACCAGGATCAGCGCGATGGCCGTCACCAGATCCGACCGCGGTCCCACCATCGGGGTGGGGGTCTGCCCGATGACCGCCTGCGCGAACGGCGCCACCCCCATCGCGATGTACACGAACATCCAGAACACGCCCTGCAGCAGACGCCGCCGCGTGGACAGGATCATCGTGGCGAGCCGGGCTCCCGCGTAACACGTCAGCACCAGCTGCAGCCAGTACGCGGTGTCCCGGACGCCCGTCCCCGGCTGCGCGGCGATCACCGCGGGCAGGAAGCAGACCAGGCCGAGGATGAGAGGCACGGCCAGGGCCCGCGACAGCATGGCCCACGACATGGGCTTCGCCGGCGGCTGGACCGGGTCTGGCGGGCCGTGCTCCGGCAGGGGTGCGGACGGCGCCGCCTCGTGCACGGACGTCATCTGCTCCCCGTTCCGTGGACCTGTGAACACTCTAACGAATCAACCCACTTGGGGGGTTTGGATGACTAGTCTGTAAAAGGTCGGCCGAGGTTGAGGGGAACCCTGGTGAAGATCCTGCACGTCGTCACACTGCACACCCCGGACCATGCGTTCGGCGGCCCGACAAGGGTGGCGCTCAACCTGTCGAAGGTCCAGCGGGCCGGGGGTGACGACGCCCGCATCATGGCGCTGGGTGACGGCTTTGAAGGCCGGCTGCCGCGCGAGGTCGAGGGAGTGCCGGTCCATCTCTTCCGGGCCCGCCATCTGCTCCCCATGTTCGAGGTCAGCGGAATCACCTCCGGTGCGCTCCTGCTCGCCGCCCGTCGCATGATGCGCGGCGCCGATCTCGTCCATGTCCATCTCATGCGCGACCTGGTGACGCTGCCCGTCGCACTGCTAGCGCTGGCCTCCCGCACACCCCTGGTCGTCCAGACCCATGGCATGGTGGACCCGACCGAGAAGCGGGTTGCCCAGCTGACCGACCTGCTGGGGGTACGCAAGGTGCTGCGGGACGCCGACGCCGTGCTGCACCTGACCGAGAGGGAACGCCTCGATGTGAACGCCGTTGCCGCGCCGGTGCCGTTGACCCGCACCGTACGGCTGGTCAATGGCGTACGGCCGCAGGAGCCGGCGCCGGCCAGGGAGCCGGGGCGGCCGCCGACGGTCCTCTTTCTGGCCCGGATCCAGGAGCGCAAGCGCCCGGAGGACTTCGTCGCCGCGATGCCGACGGTCCTGGCCGAGCATCCGGACGCCCGGTTCGTGCTGGCCGGCCCCGACACCGGAGCGCTGCCCGCGACTCTCGAACTCGCCCGCAGACTCGAGGTGATGGACTCCCTCGACCATGTGGGAGCGCTCGACCACGAAGAGGTCCTCGCGGCGGGGCGGCAGGCCGATGTGTACGTACTGCCGTCGATCGAGGAACCCCTGGGTGTATCCGTCCTCGAAGCGATGTCGGTCGGCACCCCCGTGGTCATCACCCGCACCTGTGGCCTCGGCCCCGATGTCGCGCGGGCCGGGGCGGGCCGGGTGATCGACAGCCGGGTCGGCGAGGACGGGAAGAACGCGCTCAAGGTCGCCGGGGCGATTCTGGAACTCCTCGAACCCGAGGTCAACGCCCGGGCGGGAAAGGCTGCTTGGGACCTGGTCAATGAGCAGTTCACCATCGAGGTCGTGACCCGGACCCTCCGGCGGACCTACGAGGACGTGGTCCGCCGGAAGGGCCGCTGAGTCAAGCGGTCTTCCCCTCACGGGACTTGAGCGCGATCTGCCAGCGGTAGAAACTCATCGCCAGCGCGAAGTCGAAGCCCGCCCGCCCGTCGAGGAATCCCCGCCGGTACACATACATGTACGCGAACGACACCAGGGGCTTGAAGGGCGCCTTGTGGAACAGCTGCCCCTGGCGCGACTTCACCCTCCGCACCTGCTCCTTGACCTCGGGGTGGTGCTCCAGCCACGCCTCCCAGTCCGAGTAGCGGTTGTGCCGCTCGAACCAGGCGGTGACCGGGTCCAGGTCCTGGTGCTCGATCGGATTGCGGAGCGAGCCGGCCGACTCGGCGACCGGCTGGTAGTGGCCCTCGACCTCACCGATGCCCGGCGCTTCGAGATCCCCGACCTCCGGGTACCGGCAGCGGGTGCGGTCGGTCAGTGACCGCTTGCGGATGGTGTAGCCGTGCCGCAGCCGCTTCCCGGAGAACCAGTAACCCAGCGGTATGTCGTACGCCGCGGGCTTCGGCGCGCCGGGATCGGCGAAGATCTGCCGCAGTTCGGCCAGCAGACCGGGGCTGAGCCGCTCGTCCCCGTCGAGCAGCAGAATCCAGTCCAGGTCCGTGCGGACATGGTCCAGGCACCACTGCTTCTTTCGCGGATGACCGCCGTCCCAGGTGTACGTCATCACCTCGGCCCCGCACTCCTCGGCGATCTTCGCCGTGTCGTCCGTACTGTGTGAGTCGACGACGACGACCGCCTCGAAGTGGCCGAGCACCGACTTCACCGCCTCGGCGATGTTCAGCCCCTCGTTCTTCGTGGGGATCGCCACGGCTATCGGCAGCTTGCTCATCCATGGTCTCCTTCGGGCAGCCAGGCGTAGCAGCCTGTGGAGGTGAACGTGCGGGCCGCCTCCGGGACGGTGATCTCGGCGCGTTTCCCGGAGGCGGAGGAGCCCGACACCAGGTTCTTGCCGTTCGCCCCGGTGATCTGCCAGGTGCAATTCTTGGTGGGAGTGACGTCGTGGTAGCGGCCGGGCCGGATCTGCTCGTCCTTGTACGTGCCGTCCGCGTACCCCTGCGAGGCCTCCCGCACCAGATCTTCGTGCTGGGTGCAGAGGTGCTCGACGGCGGGTTTCGCATCGGCGATCTCGCCCGTCACGATCGCGCCGACCGCCGTGTCCCGGTCGACCTTCACGAGGTACGTCAGCTTGTCGCAGGTCTCCTGACCGGTCTGGAGCACGGCCGCCGGGTCCATGCCCTTGGGCACGCGGTCGACCAGATACTCCTTCTGCTTCTTGTTGAAGGAGCCGGTGGCCGGGGTGAGTTCATCGGTGGGCAGTTTCGGTGGTTCGCTCGTCCGCGGAGCCGAAGGGCCACTGGGCGAGCCGGCGCCGGGACCTGCCGAGGGAGCGGTGACAGGGGCCCGGGTGGCCGATGGCCTTCCCTCGCTCGCCGCCGTGTGCCCGTCGGAGGACGAGCCGCAGGCGGCCAGCGCCGCCGTCAGTACGACGACGGCGGCGCCGGCCGGGAACGGATACCTCATCCACCCGTCCTCAGGGCGTAGTGGGCGCTGATCTGTGAGCTGCTCAGCGCGGTCGGGTAGACGGCGGTCTCGTCGATCTGCCCGGCGAAGAAGCTGCTCGTCGGCTGGTTCGGCCAGTTGTTCAGGTTGTCCCCGCCGACCCGCCAGTAGCCGCTGTAGTTCTGATTGGCGGTGTACAGGGCGTTCGAGGCGCGGAGCTGTCCGTCCACGTACAGAGCCATGCCTCCGGTGCCCTGCGTGGCGACGACATGGTGCCAGGCACCGTCGTTGTAGGCCGCGGGTGTCGTGACGGTCCTGGCACCGCCGCTGTAGACCCCGAAGATCAGCCGCCCGTCATTGCGCATGTACACATGCTTGTCGAACTGGGTGCTGTTCTGCATGGTCACATTGCCGAAGCCGATGATCTTCCCTCCCCTCGTGGTCGTCGTCTTGATCCATGTCTCCACCGAGAACCTGGTGGGCTGCGCATGACGCTTGTTGCTGTACGCGTACTGGTTCGAACCGTTGAAGCCGATCGCCGTCGAAGCACCCGCCACAGCGGCCGGAGTCTGCCGGTAGGCGGGGGAGTTGCGCAGGAATCCGTTGTCCAGCCCGCTGCCGGTGTCTGCGGCGAAGGTCGAGGTGCCCTCGTCGTACCGCCAGTACAGCGAAGCACCGTCCGCCAGCACCTTGGCGGGGTACTTCTCGGCGGTTGACGCCACGGTGGCGGACAGGGCGGGCGACTTGGCACTGGTGTTGGTGCCGTCGCTCGCACTGATCCGGTACGAGTGGGTCTCACCCGCGGCCACGTCCGTATCGGTCCACCTCAGCTGTGGCCGGTCCCAGAACAGCGAATACCCCGTCGTGGTGTACACCGGGGTGCTCGCACCGTCCTTGTAGATCCGGTAGGTGAGTTCACCGTCGTCGGCGTCGAAGCTCGTCTGCCAGTTGACCTCCACCTTGCCCGCGGCAATGGTGGACAGGCTGACGTTCGGCACCCACGGCGCGCCGGTGTCGGGGCCGTCGGCGAACCGGGTGAGGCCCTGCTGTGCGGAGCCGTTGACGGTGGTGAACTCGCCGCCCACCCATAGATAGTGATGGCCGCCCTTGTCGGTCTGCGCCATCACCCGCGGTCCGACCGGCTCCCCGATGCCGTCGTTGGTGTCCGGGAACCAGGGGAGCAGCTTCGGGTCGTCGACGGACTGGGCCAGCAGATGCTTGCGTGGCTGGTCCGGGAACTCACCCATGCTGGCGCAGTCGTGCGCGTGACTGCCGCTGTACAGAACGCCGTTGTGCACGAGGACGGCCTGGGTGGCGCCCAGGCAGGTGTCCCGCCAGCGCTGCTCGAAGTTGCTGAGGTTCAGCGCGATCCGGCCGTCGAAGACACCGCCTCCGGTGCCCTCGTTGGCGGTGTAGAAGCCGGTGGCGTCCGTGGTCAGGTCCTGCACCGTGGAGGTGTTCGGAATGAAGCCGGCCGGGTAGCTCTTGGCGACGGCCCCGGTGGTGGCGTCCACGACGGCCAGTGCGTGCGAGGTGGTGCCGTTGACGGTGAAGAAGTCACCGCCGATCAGTACGTGCTCCTGATCAGGCGTCAACTCAACGGCCCGGCCGACCTCGTCGGTGTTGGCCTTCCACGGCTTCAGCGCGGCGCCCGTGGTGACCGCGGCGAACTTGTTCCGGGTCTGACCCGCCACTGTGTTGAAGTCACCGCCCAGATAGACGGTGTCGGCCGTGACGGCCAGCGCCCGTACCGTCGCGGAGACGGAGACCTTGAAGTCCTGGCGCGGGGTGCAGGTCGCGGTGTCGATCGCGGCGATATTGCTCACTCCGACCCCGCTCACCGCCCCGAACTGCCCGCCGACGTACAGGGTCTTCTGATCGGGGGAGAGCGCGAGGGCCCGTACGGTCGCTGTCCCCGACGAGAGCGTGAACGACAGACTGCAGCCGGTCGGTGCACCGGTCGCCGCATCGAACGCGGCGAAGTTCACCGCGGGCTGTTCGGAGGTTCCGGCGGCCGCGTCCGGCGGCCGGACGGTGGAGAAGGTCCCGCCGGCGTACACGACACCGGCGTCCGACGCGGCCATCGACCAGACGATGCCGTTGGTCTGCCAGGTGGTGAGGTCGTCCGCGGTCAGGGAGACCGGTGGTGTGAGGGCCGCGGCCGGGGAGCTCCCGGACGCAGCGGCGGTCAGGGCTCCGGCGAGCAGGCAGAGCGCGGCGGCCGCGGCACGTGCCCTGCCGCGTCCGATGGGTCTGCGCCCCGTACTTCCGTTCATCATTCAGCTCCGAAGGTGAGAACGAGCTGCGGCCGGAAGGCCGCGGTTCCTGCCTCGTCCGACCGGCGGCGGAACTGTCCGTCCCGCTGCCGGCAAGAGCGAGTGAGTGGTCCGGGCCGGGGGCCCGGACCGGTGCGGACGCGCTCGGGTCCACCGGGCAGCCGGTGGAGAGCGAGGTCGTGCCCGTTTTGGTCCCCGGCACGGCCGTGGGGTGCGACGGCCGGGTGCTGTGGGTGATTGCCGAACCGGTCCACACACCGGTGACCGGCAGGGCGGTGCGGCTGTCGGATGTGTCCGGATCTCTCATCGGTCCACCCGCACAGCCGCTCCGGCGAGTTGGTCGGACAGCTGACGGATGTCCGCCTCGACCATGATCCTGGCGAGCTCCCGCGATTTCACGGCCGGTTTCCAGCCGAGCAGTTCCTCGGCCTTGGCGGCATCACCGATCAGCGCGTCGACCTCGCTGGGGCGCTCGTACTTGGCGTCGTAGCGGACGTGCTCCCGCCAGTCCAGGCCGGCGTGCGCGAAGGCGTACTCCAGGAACTGCCGGACGCTGACACCCTCGCCGGTGGCCACCACATAGTCGTCCGGGTTGTCGCACTGCAGCATGCGCCACATCGCGTCGACGTACTCGGGGGCGTAGCCCCAGTCGCGCACGGCATCCAGATTGCCCAGGTGGAGGTGGGACTGCAGACCTGCCCTGATCCTGGCCACCCCACGAGTGATCTTCCGGGTCACGAAGGTCTCGCCGCGGCGCGGGGACTCGTGGTTGAAGAGAATCCCGTTGACCGCGAACATCCCATACGCCTCGCGGTAGTTGACGGTCGCCCAGTACGAATAGACCTTGGCGACGCTGTACGGGCTCCGCGGATGGAAGGGGGTCTCCTCGTTCTGCGGCGGAGGGGTGGCGCCGAACATCTCCGACGAGGACGCCTGATAGATACGGGTGTCGATACCGCTCGCGCGGACGGCCTCCAGCAGCCGGATGGTGCCGAGGCCGGTGATGTCACCGGTGTACAGCGGAGCGTCGAACGAGACTCGGACGTGCGACTGCGCACCCAGGTTGTAGACCTCGTCCGGCCGGATGTCGCGCAGCAGATTCACCAGCGCGACCCCGTCGGCGAGGTCGGCGTGATGAAGGACGAACGAACGGTTCTCTTCCTCCGGTCCCTGGTAGATGTGGTCGATCCGCTCGGTGTTGAAGCTCGACGAGCGGCGTATCAGTCCATGGACCGTGTACCCCTTGTCGAGCAGCAGCTCGGACAGGTACGAACCGTCCTGTCCGGTCACGCCGGTGATGAGCGCGGTCTTCGCCACGACTTCCCCTCTGTGTTCGCCTGAAGGCTGTTGGTTCTCACCGAAATATCGGAATTGAGCGATCTGCGGCAAAACGTCACCGCGGCCTGCGGCTGCTGGCACAATCCGAGCCATGACGACTGATCTCCCCGGCCCTCCCCAGGAATCCGTCCGCCCCCTCCTACGACCCGGCGCCCGCGTATTCGTCGCGGGTCACCGCGGTCTGGTCGGTTCGGCGGTGGTGCGCCGCTTCACCGCCGCCGGACACGAGGTGATCACCCGCGATCGCGATCAACTCGATCTGTGCGACGCCGTGCCGACCGAGGCTTTTCTCTGCGAGGTCCGTCCGGACGCAGTGGTGCTGGCCGCCGCCAAGGTCGGCGGGATCATGGCCAACAACACGTATCCGGTGCAGTTTCTCGAAGACAATCTGCGCATCCAGCTGAGCGTCATCGCCGGGGCGCATGCCGCCGGGGTCGAGCGGCTGCTCTTCCTCGGCTCGTCCTGCATCTACCCCAAGCGCGCCCCACAACCGATCCCCGAAAGCGCCCTGCTCACAGGCCCGTTGGAGCCGACGAACGAGGCATACGCGCTGGCCAAGATCGCCGGAATCGTGCAGACCCAGTCCTATCGCCGGCAGTTCGGCGCCTCGTACATCAGCGCCATGCCCACCAACCTCTACGGTCCGGGCGACAACTTCGACCTGGAGACCTCGCACGTACTGCCCGCGCTGATCCGCCGCTTCCACGAGGCGCGACGTGATGGCTCGCCCGCGGTCACGCTCTGGGGCTCCGGCAGCCCGCGCCGCGAATTCCTGCACGTCGACGATCTGGCCGCCGCGTGCCTCCTGCTGCTGGAGCGCTACGACGGTGACGAGCCCGTCAACGTAGGCTGCGGCGAGGACCTGACGATCCATGAACTCGCCAAAACCGTAAAGGATGTGACGGGTTATCAGGGCCGTGTCGAATGGGACGCATCGAAGCCCGACGGCACCCCGCGCAAGCTGCTCGACGTCTCCCGGCTCACCTCCCTCGGCTTCGCACCGCGGATTCCCCTGCGCGACGGGATCGCCCGTACCTACGCATGGTGGCTGGAGCGGCAGACCGCACAGGTCTGAGCGGACCCGACGGGCCGACCGGCACGGGCCGGCCGCCGCAACGCGACGGCCGCCCGTCCCTCCGGCCCCGCACGGCCGGAGGTTTCGCACCCTTCGCATCGACGGCCGCCGCACTCAGTACGCCCCGCGGCCGTCGGTGACGGCGCGCAGCGTACGGGCCATGAGTCCCATGTCCGTGGCCACCGACCAGTTGTCGACGTACCACAGGTCGAGCGAGACGGTCTCCTGCCAGGACAGGTCCGAGCGCCCGCTGACCTGCCACAGGCCGGTCAGTCCCGGCCTGACCGCGAGCCTCCGGAGCTCGCGTTCGTCGTAGCGGGACACCTCGTCCGGCAGTGGAGGCCGCGGACCGACCAGCGACATGTCGCCCCGGAGCACATTGAGCAGTTGCGGCAGCTCGTCGAGAGATGTCCGGCGCAGCAGACGGCCGATCCCGGTCACCCGGGGGTCGCGGCGCATCTTGAACATCGGGCCGTCGTTCTCGTTCGCCGTGACCAGCTGCGCCTTGTGGCTCTCGGCGTCCACCACCATCGTCCGGAACTTCCACATGGTGAACGGCCGGTTGTGCTGCCCGTGGCGGATCTGGCGGTGGAAGACCGGCCCGTTCGAGCCGAGCCGCACCGCCGCCCCGATCAGGAACAGCAGGGGTGCCAGAACCAGTAGACCGAGTGCGGCGCCGGTACGGTCCACCACGGCCTTCAGGACCATCTGCGGTCCTCGGCGCAGCGGCGGCGCGATGTGCAGCAGGGTCAGCCCGGCCGCTGCGGACGGCCGTACCCGGCCGGCCGCGATGCCCGAGAGCTCCGACAGCACGGACAGCGGAAGCCCGCCGTCGTGCAGGCCCCAGGAGAGCCGGCACAGCCGCTCCTCGGAGAGCTGCGGCCCGGGCACCACCAGAGCCAGGTCCGCGTCATGGGCGAAGGCTCCGCCCAGCACGGTCGACGCATCGTCGTCGGCCGGTGCCGGTGCGAGCCGGCCCGGCACCTGGACCTCGCACTCCAGCGGCGTGGTCCCCACCGGTATGGCGGCCACGACCGAGTACGGATGGTCCGCACGGGAACCGAGCAGCTGCACCGCGCGTTCCACCCCTGGTGCCTCACCGACCACCAGTACCCGCCGGACCGCCTGCTGCTGCCGCCCCGGCCAGGGCAACCGCCGCACCCCCCATATCGCAATGCCCACGAGCAGGCCGGGCAGCAGGGCCACGACCGCCGTCGCAGGATCGGCCGAATCGCCGGTCATGGTCCTCAGCACGGCGAGTACGCCGATGAGCAGCAGCCAGTCGCCCGTCGTGCTCAGTACCCCCGGCGGATCGCCCGGAGGCCGGTCCGCGTACCGGCCGCGCGCGGCCCGCACACCGGACCACGCAAGCGCGGCCACGGCCGCGGCGACCGCGGCCCGCGACTGCTCTCCGGCCCCCAGCACGAGCCATGCCGGAATCCCCAGGCCGAAAAGTTCGGCCCCGATGACGACCGGCAGACACCGACCCGTCCTTCTCTTCGTCGCGGCCGGTCCTGAACGTTCGCGCTGTACGGTCGGTGCCCTCCACAGATCGTCGAGTTCCTTGTTGCGAGGCCGATCTGAAGCAGTCCGTGGACGAGGCGCCCCTGCCAGTCCCACAGGTCCTGATCTGTCCGAATCGGGTAGCTCGACATGCCCCATGAACCCCCCAGTCACAGTTGCATCGCCACAAACGGGGCGCATCCGCCGATCCCATGGACTGACGGATGCGCCCTCGCTCGCTGCACGATATCCACACACGTGCCATTTCGCTGGAGTTCCAGTGAAGTTCAGACATGCGCACTGACTCGGAACTCGTCCCGTTCCGGGCTGGATCTCTTGTTCTGTGGGCGACTGTTCGCATTTGGAAGGTGCCGGAATCGGATGGTGTGCGGACATGTACGTCACCAGTTGCATGGCCTCACCAACAGGTTTGTCTGGGAGGATGCACCGTCGGGATCACGGCACCCGGCCTTGAGCGAAAGCGGGGACGTGCGGTGACTCCCGGAGAGAAGAACTGGGCCGGAAACATCACGTTCGGGGCGCGGCGGCTGAGTGTGCCCCGCTCCGAGGCCGAGCTGCGGGAGACGGTGTCCGCCTCGACCGCGGTACATGCGCTCGGCACCCGGCACTCCTTCAACACCGTCGCCGACACCTGCGGCGATCTGGTGTCGGTGGCCGGGCTGCCCCGCAGGGTCGAGATCGACCGTGAGGCGGGGGCGGTCACCGTCGCCGCGGGGCTGCGCTTCGGGGAGTTCGCCGACGTACTGCACGAGAGCGGGTACGCCCTGCACAACCTCGGTTCGCTGCCGCACATCTCGGTCGCCGGGGCCTGCGCGACCGGAACCCACGGTTCGGGAGTCGGTAACAGTTCCATTGCGGGGGCCGTCCGGGCGTTGGACATGGTCACGGCCGACGGCCGGAACGTGTCACTGAGGCGTGGCGACGCGGATTTTCCCGGAGCCGTGGTGGCCATGGGCGCGCTGGGCGTGGTGACCGCGCTGACGCTGGACGTGGTGCCCGCCTTCGACGTACAGCAGTGGGTCTACGAGGATCTGCCGGAGTCCCGGCTCACGGGCAGTTTCGACGAGGTGATGTCGGCCGCGTACAGCGTCAGTGTCTTCACCGACTGGCGTGAGGGGCCGCTCGATCAGGTGTGGCTCAAGCAGCGGGTGGGTTCCGAGGGGCCGCAGCGGGCGCCCGAGGAGTGGCTCGGCGCGCGGCTCGCGGACGGGCCGCGCCATCCGATCGCCGGGATGCCGGCCGAGAACTGCACCCGCCAGCAGGGCATTGCCGGACCGTGGCACCGGCGGCTTCCGCACTTCCGTCCGGAGTTCACCCCCAGCAACGGGGACGAACTGCAGACGGAGTACTTCGTGGCCCGGCAGGACGCGCCTGCGGCGTACGAGGCACTGGGCCGGCTCCGGGAGCGGATCGCCCCGCTGCTGCAGATCACCGAGATCCGCACCGTCGCCCGCGACGATCTGTGGCTGAGCCCGGCGGGCGGCAGGGACTCGGTGGCCTTCCACTTCACCTGGGTGCCGGACACGGCCGCCGTCACACCGGTGCTCGGCGCCATCGAGGAGGCCCTGGCACCGTTCGGTGCGCGGCCGCACTGGGGAAAGGTGTTCACCACCACCCCCGGGACACTGCGTACGTTGTACGGGAAGTACGTCGATTTTGAGCGGCTGGCGGCCCGGTTCGACCCGGAGGGCAAATTCCGGAACGACTTCCTGGCGCGCCACTTCCTCCGTTGAGCGACGTTCCGCACCGGTGCCTCGGCCGGCTCCACCCGCGCCTGACGCAGCTCACCTCCGGGCGTGCCCGTGAGGTGAGCTGTTGCAGAGTGGTGAGCAGTTCGCCGACGCTCGCCGAACGAGAAGGCCGACGCCGGTTCATGGGCCGCTCCGCACTCGGTGGAAGTGACTCCATGCATCCTATTTCGGTGGGGTGATCCCCGCAGGACGAGCCGGAACGCGCGAACGGGCCCGGCCGGGTGGATCCTGATGGCAGGACCGCGTCGTGGCGGCGGACCGAGGCCGGGCGCGGTCGCAGGAGGTGCGCGATGACTCGCACGCTGGAGTGGCAGGTCCGTGTCGGTCTGTCCGAGGAGGACGGTACGACCAGGGCCGAGGCGGTACTGGACACCGGCTCCGAGAAGCTCATCGGACATGGCGTCGCCCGCTGCAACCCGCAGGACGTGGACGTTCCCGTCATCGGCGACGAACTCGCGGCGAGCCGCGCCATGAAGGACGTCGCCGCGCAGTTGATGAAGGCCGCCGACCACGAACTGGAAACGGTCGGAGCCGGACCCGCGAGTGGGCCCGTCACACCGCCGTACGCATGGTCCGACACCACGGCCTGAGCCCTGGGGAGGGCATATGACCCGCATCTCGATGACGGCGGACGGCACGAGGTACGAGGACGAGGTCGAGCCCCGGCTGCCGCTGGTCCACCACCTCCGCGACCACCTGGGGCTCACCGGCACGCCCGTCGGCTGCGACACCGGCAACTGCGGGGCGTGCACCGTCGAACTCGGCGACAGTCTCAAGAGCTGCTCCGTACTGGCCGTGCAGGCCCACTGCGGCGAAGTGACAACCGTCCAGGGGCTCGCCTCCGACGGCGAATGGAAACCGCTGCAGACCGCCTTCCATGAACAGCACTCGTTGCAGTGCGGCTACTGAACCCCCGGCATGATCATGGCGGCCAGGGACCTGCTCAAGGAGAACCCCCGCGACCCCGCACTGCTCGCGGCCCGGATGCGCCGACTGCGCCGGCTGGCGCACCGCGTGGTGTGGCCCGACCCCCGCAAGGCACGCCCGGGTCATGCACCGCTCGCGGCGGGCATGGCGGCGGCGCTGCCGCACGTGGACGCCTTCGTCGAAGGTCTCGGCCTGGCTGCCCTGGAGCGGCTGGCGGCAGTAGTGCGAGGGGCGGCCGCCGATGCGTGAGATCCTTCCGGCGCTCAGCCGCTGGTACACCGCCGGGGAACCGTTCGGGCTCGCCACCGTCGTCGCGGTCAGCCGCAGCGCACCGCGCGGCCCCGGAGCGGCGATGGCCGTGGGCCCGGGCGACGAGGTCGTGGGCAGCGTCTCCGGCGGCTGCGTCGAGGGCGCGGTCTTCGAACTGGCCAAGGAGGTCGTGGAAACGGGCCGGGCCCAGCTCCAGACCTTCGGCTACAGCGACGAGGACGCCTTCGCCGTCGGCCTCACCTGCGGCGGCGAGATCACACTCCTCGTGCGTCCCGTGACGGCGGTGCACGACACCTCCTTCGGCGAGGTCGCCGCATCGGTCGCCGAGCACCGCCCGGTGGTGGTCGCCACCGTGACCGACGGCCCCGCCCCGCGCGGCGCCGCCCTCGCCGTCTGGCCGGAAACCGTCTCCGGATCGCTGGGCGCCGGCGGTCTCGACGCCGCTGTCATTGCTGACGCGCGTGGAGAACTCGCCCAAGGCGCAACCGGCTTGCGGCACTACGGCCCCAACGGCGAACGGCGCGAGGACGCCGTCACCGTGTTCCTCCAGTCGTTCGCCCCGCCGCCCCGGATGCTGGTCTTCGGCGCCATCGACTTCGCTGCCGCGGTGGCCCGTATCGGTGCGTTCCTCGGCTACCGCGTCACCGTCTGCGACGCTCGCCCCGCTTTCGCCGACCCCCGCCGCTTCCCGGACGGTGCGGAGGTGGTCGTCGACTGGCCGCACCGGTACCTGCGCGACACGGAGATCGACGGGCGGACCGTGATGTGTGTACTCACCCACGACCCGAAGTTCGACGTCCCGCTGCTGGAGGTGGCCCTGCGCACCCCGGCCGCGTACATCGGCGTGATGGGCAGCCGCCGGACCCACGAGGATCGCCTTGCCCGGCTGCGCGAGACCGGTCTCGGCGAAGCGGAACTGGCCCGGCTGCGCTCGCCCATCGGCCTCGACCTCGGCGCGCGTACCCCCGAGGAGGTGGCCGTCTCGATCGCGGCGGAGATCGTCGCCCTGCGCTGGGGCGGCACCGGCAGCCCGCTCGCGGACACGGTCGGGGCGATCCACCCGCCGCGGCTGAAATCCGTATGACGTCGTGACCCCTGTGATTCGTGCCCCTGTGATTCGGGTGAGGAGCAGACCATGCAGCTGCAGAACTCATTCACCGTGCCGGTCCCGGTCGACGCGGCCTGGCGGGCGCTCCTCGACATCGAGCGCGTCTCCCACTGCATGCCGGGTGCGACCGTGGAGGAGTTCGACGGCGACACCATCAAGGACTCCGTGAAGGTGCGGGTGGGACCGATCACCGTGACGTAGGGGCACGGCGACCTTCCTGGAGAAGGACGAGTCGGCCCACCGCGGGGTCCTGTGCACCCGGGGCAACGAAGTACGCGGCCAGGGGCACGGCGAGCGCCACGGTGACCGATCACGGCGGAAGGGCGACCGTCGCCGTGACCACCGACCTGACCGTCACCGGGCGGCCGGCCCAGTTCGGCCGCGGGGTCATGGCCGATGTGAGCGACATACTCATCGGCCGGTTCGCCGACTGCCTGTCGCAGAAGCTGTCGGCCATGGCCGCCGCCTGTGCGGCGCTTTGGCGGCTGGAGTCCGTCTCGACCTGGTGTGCCTTCGCGGCGGTGTGCTCGGTGATCCTGCTCGGCTGGACCGGCCGACGCCCTGCGGAGCAGTTCGTCTAGCCGGACCGGGGCAGGCCGATCGGGTTCGGGAACGGCAGCAGCTCAGCCTCCAGCACCTGCCGGGTCGGCAGCTCCAGAGCGGCGAGCAGCGCGTCCACCATGCTGTCGGTGAGGGGGCGCAGCAGTCGGGCGGCCAGCCGGTCGGTGGTGTCCTCGATCAGGTCACGTTCCGCACGACCGCGCGGCGTGACAGCCGACTCCGCGTCGATCAGCCCGCGGGAGCGCAGCCGTTCCTCGGCAGCCGCCCATTCCATGTCGCTCCAGCCCCGGTCGAGCTGGATGCCCTCGCGCGGAACACGGTCGGTGGCGGCGGCGAGAACGAGCGCCTCGGGGGCGTCGAGACCATGGTCGGCAAGGGCGGCGGCGTGCGCGTCGCCCCGGAACTCCCTTAGTGTGGTGGTGAGTTGCCACAGACGTTCCACCGGGTCGGCGCGCTCGCACAGCGGGCGGTTCGCGGCGAACAGCGGACGTGCGAGGGCCGATGCGTCCTCGACCATCGCTGCGAGCGGCGAGGTGAGCTGTTCGGCAAGAGTGTCGATATCGGGGACCAGCCTGCGCAGCGCCCGCGCGGCAAGCTGTGCGCGGAGGTCCGTGAGTCTTTCGGGGGTGACGAGCTGCCACGCGGCGGGCAGCGCCCGGGCCACCATGCCCGGGGCGAAGACGGCGAGGACAGCGGTCGCGGCCTCGGGGAGGACCGGCCCCATGGGGGCCGTACGGGTGGCGAAGTAGCCCATCCAGAAACCCTTGAGGCCCACGGACCGGCCGATGCCCCGGCACTCCTCGTCGAAGTAGATCACTGAGTGGAGGGGTTCGGTACGCAGCCACAGCGTGCGGGGTCTCGACTCCATGGGAGTCAACCTAACGCCCATGCCGGTGGATACGCCGTACGACGACGGGTGGGCGGGGGCTCTTCGGCCCCTGCCCACCCGTCGTCGCCGCACCGGGGGATCGGCGGCGGTGACTGCCTCAGACGGTCCCTCCGAAGTGCCGCTCCACGATCGCCGCGGCATCGGTGCCGCGCGGCAGGATGCCGTACTGATGGCCACGGGCCTCGCCGAGCCGGGCGGCGACGAACGCTTCGGACGTCGTCGCGGGAGCGTGACGCAGCATCAGCGAGGACTGCAGAGCCAGCGCCATGCCCTCGACGGTCGCCCGGGCGCGGGTCTGCGCGGCCGGCGGATCGCGCAGGTCCTCGGCCAGTTCCTGGCGTACCCGACGGATGTGTGCGTCCAGTACGGAACTGGCACCGGCCGTGGTCTCCAGCTCGGCCCAGAAGGCGTCCAGCGACTGTGGGGTCCTGGCGATGCCCCGCAGTACATCGAGCGCGATGACGTTTCCGGAGCCCTCCCACACCGCCATCACCGGCTGCTCGCGGTAGCGCCGGGCCAGCGGCCAGTCCTCGGTGTAGCCGTTGCCGCCCAGGCACTCCAGCGCCTCGTAGGCGTGGTGCGGACCGCGCTTGCAGATCCAGTACTTGGACACCGCGGTGGCCAGCCGTCGGAACATCGCCTCGGACTCGCCGCTGTCGGCCTCGTACGCATGGGCCAGGCGCAGTGAGGTCCAGGTCGCGGCCTCGGTCTCCAGCGCCAGATCGGCAAGGACCGCCGTCATGGCCGGCTGGTTGACCAGTCGGGCACCGAACGCGCTGCGGTGGTGCGCGTGCCAGATCGCCTCGGACACCGACTGGCGCATACCGGCGGTGGTGCCGAGCACACAGTCGAGCCGGGTGTGGTTGACCATCTCGATGATCGTGGGGACGCCGCGGCCGGGCTCGCCGACCCGTACCGCCCAGGTGCCGTCGAACTCCACCTCGGAGGAGGCGTTCGACTTGTTGCCGAGCTTGTTCTTCAGCCGCTGGATATGGACGGTGTTACGGGTGCCGTCGGCCAGTACCCGCGGTACGAGGAAGCAGGTGAGCCCGGCCTCGGCCTGGGCCAGGACCAGGAAGGCGTCCGACTGCGGGGCCGAGAAGAACCACTTGTGGCCGGTGAGCAGATGGGCCCGGCCCTCGGGGGCGGAGGTCAGCGGGACGGCCCGCGTGGTGTTGGCGCGGACGTCGGAGCCGCCCTGCTTCTCCGTCATCCCCATGCCGAAGGTCAGCCCGGACTTGCTGCCCGGGGCGATCAGCCGGGGGTCGTAGGAACGGCTGAGCAGGCCGGGCAGCCAGTCCCGTCCCACGTCCGGATCGCGCTGCAGGACCGGGACCACGGCATGCGACATGGACATCGGGCAGGCGTGGCCGGGCTCGATCTGGGCGAACAGCATGAACGAAGCCGCCCGCGCCACCGCTGCTCCGGGCTTCGGGTCGGCCCAGCCCGCGGTGTGCGTGCCATGACTCACCGCCGCGCCGATGACCTCGTGGTACGCGGGGTGGAAGTCGATCTCGTCGACGCGGTTGCCGTAACGGTCATGGGTGCGCAGGACGGGCGGGGAGGCATGGGCGAGTTCCGCACTGATCTGGAACGGCTCGGAACCGACCAGGGTGCCGATGTCGTGCAGCTCCGGCTCGTGCCAGGCCGCGCCGAACGTCCGGACGGCCTGTGCGAGCGGCAGATTGGTGCCGTACTCGTCGAGGCCGGTCCGGGGCGGGGCCTGGTTGGTGACCGCATGGGTGGGGTGCGGCGCGGGGGCCTCGTGCCGAACGTCGGTCCGGTGCGGGGTGACGGTCATCGCGGGTTCCTGTCCTGGGTCGATGGGCGGGGCTGTGGGGGAGTTGGTGCGGCGGTGTGCGGCTCGCGCTCAGGTGCCCTCGGCTACGACGGCTCTGAGGCACAGAGTGGCGATGCCCTCCACGACGGGTCCCGGGCCGGTCCGCTCGCCGACCGGAGGCAACGGGCTGAGAAGTGCCTCGCCGACCGCCCCGATCACGGCGGCGGCCGACAGCTGTGTATGCGCCGCAGACAGCTCACCTGCGGCGATACCCGCGACGATGGCCGGCCCGGCGAGGGCGTGCGGCGATATTCTGAACCTCGATTCACATCTTCCTCTGTAACTCAACCACTGTTGTTCTCGCGGTGCAATGGCTCCGCAATAGAACTGTCGTTCTTCTTTCCTCAGGTAAGGGAACGTGTGTTCAAGGCTGTAGGGACGGTGGTTGTTACGGATTTCGCGGACCGGTTGCGCAGGGGTGTGCGGGTGCGCGCCGAGTATGGGATGCCGCCACTGGCTGCGTCGGTTCGGTGTCGCGCGGATGGGTGCAGCAGGCAGGGGTTGACAGGTACCCGGAGGGGTTGGATGTGTGCCGATTGCAGACGCGTGTGACGGAAATGTCCGTACTTCGTAACGCGTATCGGTGCGTCTTTCGTGACTCGGGCAATCGGGCCACAGTGTGCGTTCTCGGCAACAGGCCGAGACCGGACAACGCTCGGACCGCTCGGTCCGGGCCCGCATCTGAGGGGTCTTCATGTCCCGTTCCGCACGGCGGTTCACCGCTACCGTTCTCGCCTCCGGCGCACTGGTGGCCGCCGCCGCACTGCCGGCGATCGCAGACGAACACGACCACGGGATCGGTCGCGACCGCGGTCACGGCCACACCTGGACCGACCCGCGTTCGGCCGTGGTCCTGGGCGCGATCCAGTACAACAGCCCCGGGTACGACAACGGCTCCAACCAGAGCCTCAACGGTGAGTGGGTCACCGTCACCAACACCGGCCGTCACTCGGTCGACCTCCGCGGCTGGACCCTGAGCGACGAGAGCCGCCGCACCTACCGGTTCGACCTGCGGCTGGCCGGCCGTTCCTCGGTGCGTGTGCACACCGGAGTCGGCCGCGACACCAGCCGCGACGTCTACCAGGACCTTCGCAACTACGTATGGGACGCCGGCGACACGGCGACTCTGCGGGACGCGTACGGTCGCAGGATCGACTCGAAGTCCTGGGGCCGTGACCGCGACCGGGACCGCTACGGCCGTGGCCGCGACCACGACGCCTGGGACCGCGACGGCCGTGACCGTGACCGGGACGGCCGTGACCACGACGGCCGCAATGGCCACGACGGCCGTAGCGGCCACGACGGCCGTAACGGCCACGACGGCCGGGACCACGACGGCCGGGGCCGCGACGGCCGGGACCGGGACCACGACGGCCGGGACCGGGACCGTGACGGCCGGGACCGGGACGGCCGTAGCGGCCACGACGGCCGCAATGGCCACGACAACCGCGACGACCGTGGAGGCCGTAACCACCACGACGGTCGCGACTGACCCGACCAGCGACCGCTCCCCGTCCCCGGAACGGCCGCCGCCACCCTGATCGCGGCGCCCCGCGGCCGACCCGGCCGCGGGGCGCCGCACCTCTCAGCGGTCGTCGGACCGCCGAGCGGGGCGATCCGCATTGAGCGCGTCGACCGCCCCGCGGACGTCTCCGATCGTCGTGTGATTGAGGCCCAGCGGTACGAGTACGACGCCGGCCAGCGCGGCGCAGCTCGCTCCGGCTGCCGGCCCGCGGACGGGAGGGGCCGTGATCGCGGCCCGCGGCCGGATCCCGATGGCCCAGCCCGTACCCACCAGGAGTGCACCGATGACCAGCGGGATCAGGGCGGTCGTCAGCGCGGTGAGCGCGATCCGGTCGAGCGCGGTGTCCTGCACGTCGTCGACCAGCCGGGTCAGGCTCGGCGGCCAGGAACCCGGCGGGCTGATCACCCTTCCGCCGGTGGCCAGGCGTGCCACCAGCACAGCCGATGCGGTGAGGACCGCGCCGGATGCGAGTGCCCAGCCCGTCAGCATCGGCCCGGCGGCCGGAGCCCGCCGGGCCGGCGAACCACAGGATGGCCAGGGTGGCGACGCCCAGCACGGGTGGCGATGGCCTCGATCAGGGTGAGTTACTCGTGCGTGAAGGTGCGCGCCCGGTGGACGGCGTCCAGCTGATTCCCCGACGCGGCGAGCGCCTGGGTGATGTCCCAGGTGCCGCCGTCGGCTGTGGCACGCAGCTCGGCCACGGTGGCACGGGTCCGGTCCGAGAACGCGCGCCGTCGCGGTCACCGCCATCACCAGCGTGCACATGGCCGCCACGAGGAAGGCGGCCGTGCGCAGCGGGTGCCGCACGCCGAGGTCAGGACTCATCTGCCACGGACGGGATCTCCTGCTCGGTCCACAGGGCCTTGCCGTCGCTGCTGTAACGGGTGCCCCAGTGGGTGGCGAGCTGGGAGACGATGAACAGTCCGCGTCCGCCCTCGTCGACGGCGCGCGCATGGCGCAGATGGGGTGACACCCGACTGCTGTCGTGCACCTCGCAGGTGAGCGCGCGGTCCAGGATCAGCCGCAGTTGCAGTGGAGGGGTGCCGTAGCGGACGGCATTGGTGATCAGTTCGCTCACGATGAGTTCGGTCGCCTCGGTCGTCTCCTCGTCGAGGTTCCAGCCGTCGAGCCGGTCACGCACGAGCGTACGGGCGATGGCGGGCGTGGTCCGGTCGTGGGCCAGCTCCCAGGTCGCGACCCGTTCGGCCGGGACGACGCCGGTACGTGCGAGGAGAAGGGCGGCGCCCTCGGGACAGTCCTCGGCCGGAAGGGTGTAGACGACGTCGTCGCACAGGTCCTGCAGACTCCGGCCGGGCTGCGCGAGCGCTTCCCGTACCCGGTTCGCGGACCCGTGGCCGGCCAGGAGGGTGCCGGTGAAGAACGCCAGAACGCTGCCTTCGTCGAGCTCGAAGGCAGCGGTGGCGAACGGGGAACTGTCGATGGAGAAGAGCGAGGGCCCTTCGGGTACGTCCAGGGCGGTCATGGTGCCGTCGGGCGTGACGAGAACCGGCGTCGGATGCCCCGCCCGTGCGATGGTGCAGGTACGGGAGAACGGGTCGTAGACCGCGTACATGCAGGTCGCCTCGGGCGATTCCCGGTGCAGCCGGTCGCCGGGCGGAAGCGATGCCCGCTCGACGGCCAGGCGGTCGGCGGTGTCGCTGAGCCGGGCAAGCACTTCGTCGGGCTCCAGGTCGAGACCGGCCAGCGCGTGGATGGCGGTCCGCAACTGCCCCATGGTGATGGCCGTCTGGAGGCCCGGACCCTCGACATTGCCGATGATCAGAGCGGTGCGCGCGCCGGAGAGGCCGATGGTGTCGAACCAGCAGCCGCTGTTGCGCCCGGGCAGCAGGACGTGTGCCGTCTCCACGGCGATCCGGGCACCGTCGTGCTGGGGGAGGAGCCGGCGCTGGACCGTCGACGCGATCACATGGTCGCGCTCGTAGCGCCGTGCGTTGTCGACGCTCAGTGCGACATGAGCGGCTGCGGTCAGAGCGAGCGGGACATCGTTCTCCTCATAGGGCTCCGCCCCCGGGCACCGGTAGAGACTCACCAGACCGAGGACCGTGCCGTGCAGCTTCAGCGGGACCACGATCAAGGAGTGGGCCCGGGTCGCTTCGATCATCCGGGCGCTGTCGGGGTCCGCGTCGAGCCACGGTGTCCGGGGACCGATCTGGATGAGACGGGGCCGGAGATCCGACGTGGCCAGAGCATAGGGGGTACGGGCGGGCAGCCTGCGCATCTCTCCGACCAGGCCGTCCCGGTGACCGTCGGCGCCGAGGCCTCGGACTGCCGCGCGGCGCAGTGGGACATCGCGCCCCAGGGGTCCGGTCGGCGGATCCGAACCGCGCAGGACCTCATCCACCACCTCGACCACGGCGAAGTCGGCGAACACCGGAACGACGGCCTCGACGAGCCCCTCGCAGGTGGCCGCCACATCGAGTGACCTGCCCACCCGCGTGCGCACCGCGGCGAGACACGCCGCCCGGACGCGCGCCTTCTCCTGCTCGTTGACATCGACGACCGCGGCCAGCAGCCCGAGGGCGCGACCGTCCGCATCGTCCAGACGGTAGACGGACACCCTGAGGCTGCGATTGGGGCCGGGGGCGTCCTGGAGCCGGCCGCGGATCACTTGGTCGCGCGTGGCCACGCCGGTGTCCAGCACCCCGCGCAGAATCTGCTCCGCTTTGTCCGGTTGTTCGAGGTGGTACGCGTCGGTGAAGTGACGTCCCGCAAGGAGTTCGGCGTGGACGACGTCGGAAAGGGGGTTCGCCCGCACCACCCGCAACTGCGTGTCCAGAACATGCAGGCCCACCGCGGACTGGGTGAACAGCGTGTGGAGGACCGCCGCCCCCATACCGTCGACCGGAGTCGACCCGGGGTCCGGTGCACCGGCGTCCGACACGGATTCACCCCCATCAGGCTCCGTCCACCTCGCGAATCGGTGGGTAGGGACAAGCGTCGACGTGCCCTGCCCGCTTTGCCACTGCTCAGTGGCAGACGGATGAACAGCCGCCGGGATCACGGAAGAACGACGGCTCACGCCGCTCCGCGCCCGTCCTGGGCGCCCGCCGGCCCGTCGGCCGACGGGGTGCCACCGGAGGCCGGCCGCCCGGGCGTCGCCGCGGATTCCGGCGCGGACTGAGGCGCCACGGACTCGGGGGCCGACCCTGTGTCCGACGTCGGCGGCGGGGGCGGCACCTCGGTGGACGGGGGCACCGGAGCCTGCGGTTCGGTGGTCGTGGCCGTGGTGGGTGGCGAGGAGGCCGAAGACGGCGAGGACGGCGCGGTGGCCGAGGAAGAGGACGCGGACGGTGGTTCCGAGGACGGGGATTTGGACGAGGCCGTGGCCGACGTCGAAGGGCAGGGCCCGGTGGAGGTGCCGGGAGGCTGCGACGAGCAGGGCGAGAAGATCGTCTTCGAGGGCGGGGCGGTCTTCTTGTCATGGCTGCCGGTGTCACCCGCGTCGCGCCTGAACCAGTCGCCACTCTTCGGATCGAACATGATGAACGCCTTCACCGCCTGCGGAGCAGGCTCCACCACCACGACATTCGAGGAGCGGTAACCGGGCCACGCGTCGCCCATCAGTTTCACGCTGCCCTTCACCGCGACCGGCGGGAGCAGCGGGTTTCCGCAGGCACAGCGCACCCGTGGCACGCCGCGGTCGTCGACCAGGACGGCCGTGCCGGCCTGGAGCACTGACTGAAAGCCGGTGGGTGCACCGTTGCGGTACCCGTGGTTGGTGACGCGGGTGTCCAGCCGCAGCTGGACCGGGGTCAACGAGCGCAGATAGCCGGGGACGCCGGAGGGATCGATCCCCAGGACCGATGCGAACGCACTGTTCTTGCCGGGATCGGCCGTGAGCGCGGTGATCTGCTTCTCCACGGCACAGCTGGATACGTTACGGGTGCCTCCGTACAGCCCCGGCGTCGAGCCCTGCACCGCCTGCGTGACGTTCGCCGCTGTCCCGGAGACGCTGGGCAGCGGGGTCGGTGTCGTGGCCCCGGAACTGGTCCGCGCCGTCGAGGGGGTGTACGGATCGGGGCCGGTCGAGCCGGCCGCCTGCAGGAAGACCTCGCCGCCCGCCACCGATCCGCCGTCGGGGCGGGTGAGGACGACGGTCAGCACCACCGCGGCCACGATCACAGCGGCGATCGACGCCACCAGGGGCACCGACCGCCACCAGGGACGCCCGGGGCCCCCGCCGGAGCCGGAAGGCTGCGCCGCATGGCGGGGGCCGCCGGGTCCCCCCGAGCCGCCAAAGCCTCCTCCGGCCGGTGGTCCCGACGGAGGGCCGGAGGGACGGTGCGGCGGTGGCGGTGGCACAGGTCCCTGTTGCGTGGGGCCCGAGAGAGGGCCGGAGGGGGGTCCTTCGGGGCGGCCGGACGGCGGGGGTCGGTCACTCACGGGTTCTTCTTCCGGGCGGTAGGGATCGGTCCCGATTCTTCCCTTACGTGCACATTGTGTGCCCCGTGCTCGCGAGGCCCGCAAGCCGACGCCGACCGGCTGTCCCGACCGGCTCTCCCAAGGGGCGGAGTGCCCGGCGCCGTGCCTAGCGTGGCCCCGTGAGCGAACAGGGAGCCGGGGACCGGAGCGGAACGGCGCGCAGCGCCGCGCACGGCTGGGGCGATGCCCTCGTCGCGGTGCTCGCCGGGCTGGTGGCCATGGCCGTCACAGCCGCGCTCGGACTGTGGGCGGCCGGTGCGACCGCTCTGCCGGACGGTGCCTTCCCGCGCGTCGTCGCGGCCGTCGTCGTGATGGCGGCGGGCGGCACGGTCGACCTCTCCGGGGACGCCGGGGACCTGGCGAAGACCCACGCGGACCTCTCGGTGCTGCCGCTCTCGGTGACCCTCGCCGGAGCGCTGGTGATCGCCGCGGGCTTTCTGCGTCCGCTGCGTCACCGGGCCGTCGCGGGCACCCGAGAACTGGCGGGCTGGGCCGCCCGGGTGGCAGTGCTCTGGGCGCTGGTGCTCATCGGACTCTCGCTGCTCGCCCGCCAGACGTTCGCCGTCGCGGTCGGGGGCCCGACCGGCACGGTCATCAGCGACGTGTTCGACGCATCCCCCGAGGTCGGATTCCGGGCCGATGTCCTCCTCACCCTCGTCCTCGGCCTGATCTGGCTGGCAGGGGTTCTCGTTCTCGCTCTCCTGGTGTCGCGGGCGGCGCCGCTCCCCGCCCGGCTGGTGCGCTTCCAGGAGTCGGTGCGCCCGGCCGCGTACGCCATGGTGGCGCTGCTGCTCGCATACGTCGTACTGGGGCTGGTCGTCGGGCTCGTCGTCGCGGTGACCCGCGGTCACCCGGCCGAGACGTTCGCCGTGATTCTCCTGGGGCTGCCGAACCTTGTGTGGCTCGCTTTCACGCTGGGGCTCGGGGCGTCGTGGGAGGGACGGGTGGACGGTCCGTTCGGGCTGCCCGTGCCGCATGTGCTCGACTCCGTACTCCGTGCCCCGGACATCTCCACCCTCGACGTCACCACGCTGGCCGACGCCGACGCGCGGTCCTGGTGGCTGGTGGTCGTCGCCGCGGTCCTGACCCTGTCCGCCGCGTTCCTCATGGCGGTTCGCTCGCCCGCTCGGATGCCGCCCTGGCAGCATGCCGTGCACATGGCGGTGGGGCTCGTGCTCACCGTGCTGACCATCTGCCTGACCGCCCGGATCTCCGCGCACTTCGGACTGTCGCTGCTGGGCATCGGGGATGTCGACAGCAGCCTCGGCGGGCAGGTATCCCTGCGCCCCCGGGTAGGGAGCGCACTCGCTCTGGCCGCGCTCTGGGGGCTGATCACCGGGTTCCTCGGCAGCCTGCTCGGCTCCAGGGTCCTCCGGCGCGGTGAAGTGGCCGGCTGACCACCGCGCCTACCGCCAAAGCCCCCGGAACACCGGCAGTGCCCACCGCGGCGGCCCGGGCGGTGGCTCGGGCTCCGGGGGCCGTGCGGCGATCCGCCGGTCGACCAGGGTCGGCGGATGGTTCTCCCGCGCACCGCCCCGGGCGGCCGAGCGCAGGGCGGCCACGAACTGCAGACATGAGTCGTACCGGTCGTCCGGGCTCTTGGCCAGCGCCTTCGCCAGTACGTCGTCCACCGCGGCCGGGAGATCGGGGCGCAGCCCGCTCAGGGGCGGCGGCGGGTCGAACCGGTGGGCCCACAGCAGAGCCATGTCGTCGTCGCGCCGGAACGGCGGTCCGCCGGCCAGGGTCTCGTGGACGACACACGCCAGGCTGTAGACATCGCACCGGCCGTCGACCGGACGGCCGGAGATCTGCTCGGGCGCCACATAGTCGAGCGTTCCGACGAACTGGCCCACCGAGGTGAATCCGGTCAGCGACAGCGACTTCTTCGTCAGGCCGAAGTCGGTCAGGTACACATGCTCGGGGTGGTCGCTGTCCGTGCCCGCCGCGACCAGGATGTTGCCGGGCTTGACGTCCCGGTGCACCAGGTTGTGATCGTGGGCGGCGTCGAGTGCGGACGCCACCTGCGCGGCGATCCGGACCGCTGTGCCGATCGGCAGCGGCCCCTCGCGGTCGATGCGGGCGCGCAGGTCCTGACCTGCGACGTAGCGCATGGCGATGTAGAGAATGCCTTCGGTCTCACCGGCCTCGAAGACCGGCACGATATGTGGATGGTCGATCGCGGCCGCGACCCGTGACTCATGGGTGAAGCGTTTGCGGAATGTGTCGTTGCGCGCGAGTTCGGGTGCCAGCAGCTTGAGAGCGACCGTGCGGTCCAGTCGCAGATCCCTGGCCCGGTAGACCACCGCCATGCCGCCGCGACCGATCTCGCTCTCCACCACATAGCTCGCGATCTGTTTTCCGATCAGACCGGAAGGCCTGCCGACGGGCAGTTCGGTGCCCTGCGAGGAGTGCGCGGCAGCCGGGGGCCGCGGCTCGCCGGCCATCACCCGTCACCCGCCCGGGTGGGCGGATGCGAGGCGGGCGGGCCGGGGTGGGCGATCTGTGTCGGTTCCTCGTCGTCCTCTTCCGCCGCTCGGGAGGCGGCCGACTGCTCGGGCGTGACGATCTGCGTCGGATCCGCTTGGACCGCCTCCGCCGGTCCGTCCGCCGGGGCCCCGCTCGGCCCGCCCGGTCCGGCCGAGGCCGCGTAGGTGCTCAGCCGCGTCCCGTCGCAGTACACCCAGCGCTCGTGCTCGGCGTCGTACAGCCACACCGCCTCGCCGTCCACGACCATTCCCACCCGCAGCCCCTGCGTACGCCGGCGGAAGGCCTCCGCGTCGATATGCCCGTCGGCCAGCTCCTTTGCGGCGCGCCGGTACTGGGCGAGCGACTCCTGGACCCGGGCCAGCAGGGGGCGTGGATCCGCCGTACGGGCGGGCGGCTGCCCGGCGAGCGGCGGCCCCTGCGGTACGGAGACGAGCAGGCGGCTGTCGACCCAGGCCGACCAGCCGTTGGCGCACAGGACCTGCCCCCAGTCCCCGCGCCGGTCGATGAGCTGTACCGGGAGCAGCGGGTCGAGCGGTTCGGTGGGGCGGGACACATCCGGTCCCCTCCAGGCGGGCAGCCCGTCCCGGGGGACGACATGGGTCGGGCGGAACTCCGGAGTCACCATGGGTTGCCTGCTTCCGCTACTTTCGCATGACGGCGGGTTCGTGCCGGCGCAGCAGCCGCGCGACCACCAGTCCGAAGACGACCGACAGCACCACCAGCATCCCCATGTTCAGCAGCCACACCGATGCGGAGTGCTCGAACAGCGGATCCGAGCTCACCTTTCCCGGCACGATCCTGGCGAGCCCGATGGTCCCGCCCATCGCCGCGAGCGCCCACCGGGACGGCACCAGCCACGCCAGCTGCTCCAGGCCGGGCACCCCGTGCAGCTTCAGCAGCGCACCGCAGAAGACGACCTGGACGATGGCGAGGAGCACCAGCAGTGGCATGGTGACCTCCTCCTTGCGCACCAGCGCGGAGATGAGCAGACCGAGCATCATCGCCGTGAACGACAACATGGCCACGGCCAGTGTGATCTCGACCAGCGGCGGCAGGAGGACGCCCTTGCCGCCCGGAGCGTTCAGATCGACGCCCACCAGACCGACGAGGGTCAGGACCACGGCCTGCAGCATCGTAATGGTGCCCAGGACAACCACTTTGGACATCAGATACGCCGATCTGGACAGACCGACAGCCCGCTCCCGCTGGTAGATCGCCCGTTCCTTGACCAGTTCCCGTACGGCGTTGGCGGCGCCGGTCAGTACGCCGCCCACGCAGAGGATCAGCAGCGCGTTGATCGCCGTGTCCTGGGTCAACCGGCTGCCGGCCAGGGCCCGGGTCATCGCGCCCATCACGAACGGCAGAGCGATCATGATGGCCAGGAAGGTCCGGTCGGCACTCAGCGCGGCGGCATAGCGGCGGACCAGCGTCCGCAGCTGAGCGCCCCCGCTCCGGGTCTTCGGCGGCGGCGCGACCGGGGCGACCGCGGCATGCGGCAGCCGCGGCTGCGCGGTGGAGTTGGCGATGTACTGCCGGTGGAACGGGGACGCGCGGTACTGCGTCGACCATTCCCGGTCCCGGTCGTTCTCGAACGCCTCGAACGCCTCCGGCCACTGCTCGAACCCGAGGAAGGCGAGTGCGTCCTCCGGCGGCCCGTAGAAGGCGGTCTTTCCGCCGGGGGCGAGGACCAGCAGCCGGTCGCAGACATCGAGGCTGAGCACACTGTGCGTGACGACGATGACCGTACGCCCGTCGTCGGCCAGCCCCCGGAGCATATGCATGACCGAGCGGTCCATGCCGGGGTCGAGCCCCGAGGTCGGCTCGTCGAGGAAGAGCAGCGACGGCTTCGTCAGCAGCTCCAGCGCGACGCTGACGCGCTTGCGCTGGCCGCCGGAGAGGCTGTGAATCGGCTGCTCCGCCCGCCTTTCCAGAGCCAGCTCGCGTATCACTTCGGCGACCCGGGCCCGGCGTTCGGACGGGGCGGTGTCGTGCGGGAAGCGGAGCTCGGCGGCGTATCCGAGGGCGCGGCGCACGGTCAGCTGGGAGTGCAGGATGTCGTCCTGCGGGACGAGCCCGATGCGATGGCGCAGCTCGGCGTAGTCGTGGTAAAGGTCGCGGCCGTCGTAGAGGACGCTGCCCTCGTCGGCCGGGCGGAGGCCGGTCAGTGCGTTGAGCAGGGTGGACTTACCGGAGCCGCTCGGACCCACCACGCCGAGCAGACACTTCTCGCCCACCGGGAAGGAGACATGGTCGAGCAGGGTCTTGCTGCCCCGGTCCACGGTGACCGCCAGGTCCTGCACATCGAGCGATACCTCACCGGTGTCGACGAACTCCTGCAGCACGTCGCCGACCAGAGAGAACTCGGAGTGCCCGATGCCGACGATGTCACCGGCGGCGACCGGGGCGCGGCCGACCAGCTGGCCGTTGAGATACGTGCCGTTGTACGAGCCGAGGTCGACGATCTCGTACGTGCCGTCCGGATGTGCCCGCAGTTCGGCGTGCCGGTGCGACACGGTCAGGTCGTTGACGACGAGGTCGTTGTCGGCGCTGCGGCCGATGCTTACGTTATGGACGGGCCGCGGCCGCACGGTGGTCGGCTGCCGGAACGTACCGGTGGACGCGGGCACGGAGACGCCGGACGGGCGGTCGGCAGGATGCAGCGCGGAGGCCGGGGGGCCCTGGCCGATCAGAACGGCGCAGGGCCCGTCCGCGGGATGACCGAACCGGATGACGCTGCCGGGGCCCACGCCGGACTCATGGATGCGCCTGCCCTCCGTGTACGTGCCGTTCGTACTGTCCTCGTCCTCCAGCGACCAGTGGTCGGCCACGGGCCGCAGCACCGCGTGGTGCCACGAAACCCGTGCGTCGTCGATGACGATGTCGCTCATGGGGTCGCGCCCGACGTGGTAATCCCGGCTCGGACTCATCACAGTCGGTCCTGCGTCGGTTTCGAGAACGAGTTCGGGCGCAGTCGGCGTGACAGGCCGTTCTCCCATGCCCAAATTGTAGCGATACGTGCCCTTGCGTGCCCGGCGTATCGCGCTGAACGGACTCCTCTCCAGTCGGCCCCCGGTCATCGCGTCCGGCGCGCCACAGGTGCGCCCACCGCCCTTCACGCCGGGTTCACCCGGCATTTCCGGAATCAAGAAACCCTCACCACAGCGGCGTCGCGATCCGGGCCTCGGGCCGTTGCCGCCCTGTACTGAGGAGAATGTCGCGCCATGTCCCACCCCGTGCCCGAATGGGCCGACCCCCAGGTTCCCGCGGAGTCACTCGACCCCCAGGGGCTCAGCCGCCGAGGGCTGATGCGCCGAGCCGGTCTGTTCGGTGCGGCCTTCGCCGCCGCGTCGCTGCCGCTGCCCGCACTGGCCGACAGCCGGGGAGGCCGGTCCCAGGGACAGGGGCACGGACATGCCCCCGACCTGGTCTATCTGGTCGGCGATCACCACAACCACTCCGTCTACAGCCATGACGCCAAATACACCTTCTCCCAACTGGCCTCGGCAGGACAGAAGTTCGGCCTCGACTGGATGGTCTTCACCGAGCACAGCAACATCGGGCATGCCGAGCTCGGCGCCGCTCAGGAACACCGGGAGATCCTCAAGGCCCGCGCCGACAACAAGCGCATGCTGATCTTCCAGGGCCTGGAGTGGTACATCCCCGGTGCCGAGCACTGCACCGTCTTCTCGCCGCCCGGACGGCATGAAGTCGACCTCCTCACCCGTTTCGAGGAAGCCTTCGACGGCAAACTGCTCGGCTACACCGCCGGTGCCCCCACGCACCCCGACACCCCGCGGAACGAGGCGCACGCGGTCAAGGCCCTCAAGTGGCTGGCCGAACAGCGTCGCACCCGGTACGTCGACGACGTGCTCGTCCTCGCCAACCACCCCATGCGGCTCGGCATCGACTCCCCGCACGAGATGCGCGGCTGGCGCGACGCGGCCCCCGAGATCATGATCGGCATGGAGGGCGCCCCGGGCGCCCAGGCCGGGGCGATCCCGGGCTGGCACCCGGACACCAACATCCGCGGCGAGTACACGAATTCACCCTCCGCCGACTCCTGGCCCGGCTACCCGCGCGAGGCGTACGTGACCTACGGAGGCTTCGACTGGGCGACCGCGACCGTCGGCGGCCTGTGGGACGCGATGCTGGCGGAGGGCAAGCTCTTCACGATCACCTCCAACTCCGACGTCCACCGCGTCGCCCAGGACACCTGGGTCAACGGCGCCTGGCCGCCCGGCCAGAACTTCGACAACACCGGCCACGTCCCCGACCCGTACAACACCACCGAGCCTCAGCCCGGCGGCGACTTCTGGCCGGGCCAGTTCAGCCGTACACATGTCGGCGTCACCCGGTACGGCTACCGGCACGTGATGGAGGGACTGCGGGCCGGCCGGGTCTGGGTCGACCACGGCCATCTCATCGACGGCATCGACGTCAAGGTGCGCGGTGAGCACGGCAACAGCGCCACACTCGGCGGCCGGCTGCGCGCCCGGCGAGGCGAGAAGCTCACTCTCACCGTCACGGTGACGGCCGCCTCCCGCCGCAATCCGTACGGTGTGCTGCCGAGCCTGGAGCACGTCGACGTCATCCGCGGCGCGGTCCGCGGTCCGGCCGCCGACCGCGACGACTGGCACGCCCCGGACACCCGGCTCGCCCACACCGCCGACGTTGCGGGCCGACGCGGCACTTACACCCTGCGCATCCCGGTCGGGCGCGCGGACGAGCCGTTCTACCTGCGACTGCGCGGCAGCGACGGCAAGCGCCACGGAAAGGGATTCCTCGGTGCGTCGGTCGACCCGCACGGCCCGCTCCCGCACGAGCCCGGCAAGGGCAACCCATGGCTCGACACCTGGTTCTACACCAATCCGGTCTTCGTGGACATCGTGCGCTGAGCCCGCCGAACGGCCGGGGCCGCCCGAGGCGGCCCCGGCCGGACTCAGGCGTCCAGCGCCGCGGAGACCACGGCCTTGGCCTCCTCCTGCACCCGGCCGAGATGGTCGGCGCCCAGGAACGACTCGGCATAGATCTTGTATACGTCCTCGGTGCCCGACGGGCGGGCGGCGAACCAGGCGTTCTCGGTGGTCACCTTGATGCCGCCGATCGGTGCGCCGTTGCCGGGCGCCTCCGTCAGCACGGCCGTGACGGGTTCACCGGCCAGGGTGTCGGCCGTGACCTGTTCGGGGGAGAGCCGTGCGAGAACCGCCTTCTGCTCGCGGTCGGCGGGAGCGTCGATCCGGGCGTACGCCGGCTCGCCGAACCGGCCGGTGAGCGCCGCGTAGTGCTCGGACGGGGACTTGCCCGTCACCGCGAGGATCTCGGAGGCGAGCAGCGCCAGGATGATGCCGTCCTTGTCGGTCGTCCACACCGACCCGTCTCGGCGCAGGAAGGACGCCCCGGCCGATTCCTCGCCGCCGAACCCGAGCGAGCCGTCGACCAGTCCGTCCACGAACCACTTGAAGCCGACCGGCACCTCGACCAGCTCACGGCCGAGGGCGGTGGCGACCCGGTCGATCATTCCCGAGGAGACCAGAGTCTTGCCGATGCCCGCTGCGGCCGGCCACTGCTCGCGGTGGGCGTACAGGTAGTTGATGGCGACGGCGAGGTAGTGGTTCGGGTTCATCAGCCCGGCGTCGGGTGTGACGATGCCGTGCCGGTCGGCGTCGGCGTCGTTCCCGGTCGCGATCTGATAGCGGTCGCGCTGCCCGATCAGCGAGGCCATCGCGTACGGCGAGGAGCAGTCCATCCGGATCTTTCCGTCCCAGTCCAGCGTCATGAACTGCCAGGTGGGGTCGGTCAGGGGATTGACCACGGTCAGATCGAGCCGGTGCTGTTCGGCGATGCGGCCCCAGTACGCGACCGACGCTCCGCCCAACGGGTCGGCACCGATGCGTACTTCCGCCGAGCGGATCGCGTCCAGGTCGAGCACGGACGGCAGGTCCGCGACGTAGCTGCCGAGGAAGTCGTACGTCCCGGTGGTCGACGCCGCCCGTGCGCGGACGTAGGGCAGCCGTCGTACGTCCTTCATTCCGGCCGCGATGATCTCGTTGGCCCGCTCCTGGATCCAGCCGGTGGCCTCGGAGCCGGCCGGGCCGCCGTTCGGCGGGTTGTACTTGAACCCGCCGTCACCGGGCGGGTTGTGGGACGGAGTGACCACCACACCGTCGGCGAGCTGCGAGGTCCGGCCCCGGTTGTGGGTGAGGATGGCGTGCGACACCGCCGGCGTCGGGGTGTAGCCGTCGGCCGGATCGATGAGCACGGTCACGTCATTGGCGGCGAACACCTCGATGGCGGTGATCCGGGCCGGTTCCGACAGCGCATGGGTGTCGGCGCCGAGGAAGAGCGGCCCGTCCGTGCCCTGCAGTGCCCGGTACTCGCTGATGGCCTGGCTGGTGGCGGCGATGTGGTCCTCGTTGAACGCGGTGGCCGTGGACGACCCGCGATGGCCGGAGGTACCGAAGGCCACCCGCTGGCCGAGCTCGGCCGGATCCGGGTGCAGCGTGTAATAAGCCGTGACCAGCCGGGCCACATCGGTGAGATCCTCCGGCCGGGCCGGCTGTCCAGCTCGTTCGTGCGGCATCTGCCCACTCCTCCGTATCGGTCGGTCCTGGCGATCTTCCCCTCCCTTATTTTCACGGGTGGCCTGCGCCGGTCCGCCACTGCCCCGCCGTATACACCCGCCGGCGCGGAGGGGAGGGCCGGCCCGATGCACAGCGCAAATCCTGTGGAGGTGTGGCTCGGCCCGACATAGGTTCGTCCAGGATGACGAGCAGTTCACCGCCGATGGCGTCAATTGGCGGGTTCCGGACGAACAGGGAGAGACGAGATGGCACCGAACGAGTCCGCGGCGGCCGACCGTGTCCTGCTGCGCGAGGCCGCCGCCGAGGACGCGGAGCCGCTCACCCGGATCTTCCTCGCCTCCCGCGCCGCAGCCATGCCGTACCTGCCGAAGGTGCACAGCGACGAGGACACGCTGGCCTGGATGACCCATGTCGTCCTGCCCGGAACATCGGTGTGGATCGCCGAGACCCGGACGGGGGAGGTACTTGGGTTCGCCTCCCTCGACGGAACCGAGCTGGAACACCTGTATCTGCGACCCGATGTACGGCGTCGGGGCATCGGCTCGCTGCTCCTGGCCAAGGCGCGCGACATCGCCCCCGACGAGCTCACTCTGTACGTCTTCCAGCGCAACACCGACGCCCGGTCCTTCTATGAGCGGCACGGCTTCACCGCGGTCGGGTTCGACGACGGCAGCCGCAACGAGGAGAAGGAACCGGACGTCAGGTACCGGTGGACCGCGAACGGCTGATGGCCCGCGCCGTCGGGGACGAACGCGCGGGTACATCCGCGGCACTTGCGTGAGCTTCCCGGCTGCCAGGGCAAGGAACCGGGTCTTCCGGAGGCGGATATTCCGTGTGCCCGGATCCAGGACCGATGCACTTCCGCTCGGGCGGCACCGACCCGGGACGCGACGGGTGCCGGGTCGGTGCCGTGGTCGGCGCAGGCACCGTACGCCGGCTTCGGCTCCACCGCGGAGCCGTGGCTTCCGCAGCCGGCCGACTGGTCCTCGTACGCCGCCGACCGGCAGAGCGCCGATCCGCGGTCGATGCGCAGCCTCTACCGCGAAGCGCTGCGGGTGCGCCGGGCCGAGCCGGGCTTCCGGGTGGCGGTGGGTTTTGGTGCGCAGCAGATGACCTGGCTGCCCTCGGCGCCCGGGGTGCTCGACTTCACCCGGACCGGCGGACTGATCTGCGTCGCCGATCCGGGCGCGGAACCCGTCGAACTGCCCGGACACACGGACATCCTTCTCACCGGTGGCCCGCTGGACGAGGAGGGGAGGCTCGCGCAGGACACGACGGCCTGGCTGCGGAACTGACCGCGGGGCAGCCGGCGGGGCGACCGGGTAATCCGTGCGGGTGGGCCTGCGGCAGGATCGCGGGGGGACGAGGGCTGCGGCACAGTGGGCATATGGACGATCTGAATGCCCTCGCCGACGAGCATCTGGCCGCGGCCCGCACCTCAGCACACGGCCGCAGCGCCCACCGCCTGCTGCATGAGGAACCCCTGCGCCAGACCGTCATCGCCCTCACCTCCGGCTCCGCCCTCGACGAGCACAACGCACCCGCCGCGGCCTCCCTCCAGGTGCTCCGCGGCACAGTACGCCTCACGGCGCCCTCCGGCGATGTGGAGCTGAGTGCCGGAGGACTCCACCCGATCCCGCAGGAGCGGCACGGGCTGCTGGCGCTGGAGGACGCCGTAGTGCTGCTGACGACCGTCAACGAGTGACGGCGACGGACCCGGGACGTGCGGCGGAGGCCATCCGGACGCGCTCCAGGGCCCACAGCACAAGGCTTCCGGCGGCCAGCGAACCGCCCAGGATACAGATACCGCTCCAGCCCGCCCGTGCCCAGACCACCGAAGCGAGTGCGGCTCCCGCCGCCCCGCCCATGAAGAAGAGCGTCATGAATCCCGAGTTGATCCGGTTGCGGGCCTCCGGGCGGAGCGCGTAGATCACATTCTGTGCGCTGTTGAGCCCCGCCTGCTGGGCGATGTTCAGCGAGATCACCCCGACAGCCAGCCACAGCAGGGAGGACTCGCCGGCCAGCAGCGGCAGCCAGGAGAGCGTGAGGAGCGCGGCCGCCGTTCCCGACACCGCCTGTACCCGGCCGCGGTCGCTCAACCGGGCCGCGAAGTTCATGCCCACCACACCGATGACGCCCACCAGACCGAAGAGTCCGATGGCGGCCGCGTTCCAGCGGAAAGGGGGCCGGGTCAGCAGAAACGTCAGCGCGGTCAGCTGCACGCTGTACGAGGCCATGGAGAACGCGCCGATGGCTGCCCGCCAGCGGAGCAGAGGCTCCTGCCGCAGCAGGGACAGTGTGGAGCGCAGAAGTCCGGTGTATGACATCGGAGCCGCGCCGCGCTGCCGGGGCAGCCGGGGGAGCCGTTTGTGCAGAAGTATCGCCATGACGGCCATGAGCAGCGCGTTCACCCAGTACGCGGTCCGCCAGCCGCCGAGCTCGGACAGCGCACCGGAGGCCATCCGCCCGAACAGCCCGCCGAGCAGGACACCGGACATGACGACGCCGACGATCCTGCCGCGTTCGGCCGGAGCTGCGAGCGTCGCCGCGAACGGCACCACGACCTGCGCGCCGACGGAGGTCAGCGCGGTGAGCAGGGTCCCGGCGATCAGCAGGGGGCCGGTGGGGGCAGCGGCCGTGGCCAGGAGGAAGAAGGCGGTCAGCGCGAACAGGCTCACGGCGAGTCGTCGGCGTTCCATGACGTCCCCGAGGGGAACGAGCAGGATCAGGCCCAGCGCGTAACCGGCCTGGGCGGCGGTCACGATCAGCCCCGCCGCGGTGACACCGATGTGCAGATTCACCTCGATGATGTCGAGCAGCGGCTGCGCGAAGTAGTTGCCGGCGGCCGAGAGTCCGGCAGCGAGGGCCATCAGCAGGACCAGGCCGCGCCCGAGAGCGGGCGGATCGGGGAGAGTGCGCGGGACGGCCCGGCTTCGGGTCTCGTGTGTGGAATGAGCCATGTCCCTCAGCGTCGGGCATCCACCATCCATGAGTCCAACACATGTTTTTCATTCCATCGATCGTGGTTCACGATGGATGGATGGAACTTCAGCAGATGCGGTACGTCGTCGCGGTGGCCGAACTGGGGAACTTCACCCGCGCCGCGAAGAGGTGTCTGGTCGTCCAGTCCGCGTTGAGTCATCAGATCGCGCGGCTGGAGAAGGAGCTGGGAGCCCGGCTCTTCGACCGCACCAGCCGTCAGGTGCGGCTCACCGCGGCGGGCGAGGCGTTCCTGCCGGAGGCCAGGCAGGCGCTGGACGCGGCGGAGCGGGCCCGTGCCGAAGTGGCCGCCACGGCGGGGGAGGTCCGCGGGCGTCTGGCGGTCGGAGCCATCCCGACCGTCGCCGCGGTCGATATCCCGGCCGCACTGCGGGCGTTCCACCTCCGCTACCCGAAGGTGCACATCGTCCTGCGCGACGGGGCGAGCAAGGACCTGGTCCAGGAGGTGCGGGACGGCGTGCTCGACGTGGCGTTCCTGGGTGTGCTGCCGAGCTACCGGCCGAAGGGCGTGAGCGATCACGAACTCGCCACGGGCGAACTGGTCGCCGTCGTGGCCCCCACCCACTCCCTGGCCGGTGAGGCGGCAGTGGGTCTTGAACGGCTGGCGAAGGAGATGTTCGTCGACTACCCCGACGGCACCGCGGCCCGGGCGCAGTCGGAGGAGGCGTTCGCGGCGATGGGGCTCACCCGCGAGGTGGCCTTCGAGGTCAGCGGCACCGACTTCATCGTCCGGCTGGTCCGTAGCGGGCTCGGCATCGCCATGCTTCCGGCCGCCTTCGCGGCGGAACTGACCGGCGTACGTGTGCTGCCCGTCCGCGACGCGCCCGCCCGCACGGAGCGGCTGGTCTGGAGCCGCTTCCGCCCCACCCCGGCCGCTGCGGCGTTCCTGACCGGACTCGGTGTCGACGCCGGCTGAACATTCCCTTCAGCCTTCCGGCAGAGACCGGCGGCGGCTCCGCAGAAAGTTCACGGGTACCGCCCGGATCGATCCGGAACACGGTCGTGTTCGAAGAATTTCTCCCCGAGACTTGTGGGAGCGCTCCCAGGCTCAGCGGGATGAGGCAATGACCCAGCCTGCCGGCCCACGGGCCTACCACCCCGACGACCGTGCGGCCCTCGCGGACATCTGCGTCCGGACGGCCGACAACGGCGCCGAACCGTGCCGACTCCGCTCTGTTCGGCGTGCGCCAGTGCGGCGCTCGTCAGACAGGAGGCGATGCCGCGTCCCCGGAACTCCGGATCGGTCCACAGCCGCTTGATCTCCGACCGCCCCTCGACGGCGGCGGTGACCACGACACAGCCCACAGGGGTGTCACCGCTCAGGGGCAGTAGCACGACATCGTCGTGGAACGCCGTCCGCGGGTCCGAGATCTCGGCCCGGTACCGGTCGGGCAGCTCGGCCGCGCCGGCGACGGCCTCGCCCTTCTCGGCCTGGGTCCGCAGATGGTAGGCCGTCAGCAGCCGGGCCGGCTCGTCCTCGGTGCCACCGTGCCGGCCCGGCCGGCGGACGACGACGATGTCGGATCGGCCAGTCATGCCATCAGCATCACACGCACGCCCTGACGAGCGGCGGGGAGGCTGTCGACCGGGGCGGGATCCGTGCCGGGGGCGCCGGCCCCGGCCACCCGCGGGCGTCTTCGCGTCATCTGTGCCGGACCGGCCATGGGAGGGGGTGTCACGGGGGCTGGCTGGGCAGGTACTGGTGTACGACCCGGGAAACGGGGCGAAGCGGCCGGTGCCGAGGGGTGTGTGACGTGAGGGAGCAGACCGTGTGGCAGTTCTCCGACGATCGTGGGCAGTTGTCGACCGCCGGGCGGCGCCCGGCGCGGGTGCTCGCCTATGTCCAGGCCGGAGCGACCCTGTGGGACCACGGGATACGTCCGAGCGCAATATTCGGCTCCGATCACGACGGCCAAGCCGTGCCGGACGCGGCGAAGACCGGATCGCTGTCGCTGACCGAGGTCGGCTATCTCGGCGCAGGCAGCACCCTGGACGTGGACACCCTGCTGAGCGGTGAGCCGGACCTCGTGGTGGCCGTCAGCTACGGCGGCGGTCACGTCTACGGGCTCGCCCCGGAGACCGCCAAGCATCTGGAGGAGCACGTCCCGGTCGTCGTCATCGACGTGGGCCAGGCGCGCACCCTCGCGGAGATCGGTGACCGGTTCGCGCAGCTGGCGCGCTCACTCGGCGCCGAGGAAGCCACGACGGCGACACAGGACCTGGAGGCTGCCCGGGACCGGCTGCGCACGCTCGCCGTCGGACCGGACCGGCCCAGGGTGGTCGCCCTTTCCCCGGCCGGGCAGGACCGGGCGCACCTCGCCCGCCCCCGCATGTGGCCCGAGCTGCGTGTGCTGGCCGAGCTCGGCGTCGACCTGGTGGAGCCGGCCGAGGGGCCCGGCGCGAACTGGTCCACGGTCGGCTGGGCGGACGCCGCGGCGTCGCGCCCCGCTATCGTGCTCGCCGACATCCGCGCCAACGCCACACCCCTGGCCGAGCTTCGGACGAACGAGGCGTGGTCGGCGATCGAGCGCGTCGCCCGGGTGCTGCCCTGGAATCCGGAGCCGGTCTGCAGTCCGCAGGCCCATGCACGGTTCCTGGCACTCGTGGCCGACGCGCTGGAGGCCGCCGTCCGGCGGCTTTGACGTACGCGGCCACAGGGTGCGGCCGACCCCGACCGCCGCACGGGCCGCGTGTGCCGATGCCCCGTACGGACGCTTCCGATCGCGCCGGCCGCTCCGGTTCGCGAGGCCCGCCAGGAGCGTCCCGAGGCCATCCGCACAGCGAGCCCTGAGATCACGCGAAGCCAGACGACCCTGATGCTCACCGACCAAGCGGAGCACGTTCTCGTCCTGGGGCATGAGGTGCTTGAGGCGGTCCCGGATCGCCACCCCGCACGGCCCGGGCGCCACGAAGGATGCCGCCAACTCCCGCAAACCGCCCACCACAAAGTCTCCAGCACCGTGTACGGCGACCTGGAACTGACGACGCCGGTACGGTTCGGCGGCCCGGACGGGACCAGCGGTGCCGGTTCCGTGCTGCTCCGCGCCACGCCGGACACGGCCGATGGATATGCCGTGAACCTCGACCCGAACCTGCGGACGGCCCGGCTCTTTTGCAGGGACGGCGGACAGACGGCCGTACTCGCCAAGTGCCCCTGCCGCTGCGCGCCGGGGTGACTCTTGCGCTGCGGATCCGGGCCCGGGGCGCACGGATCGAGGCGTTCATCGACGGCCGTCCGGTCATCGATGTGACGGACACCCGCTATGCAAGCGGCAGGATCGGGCTCAATGTGTTCGGAGGCCGCACCGCCTATCAGGACACCTTCGTCACCGCACTCCAGGAGACCCCAGCTCATGCCCTACAGACTCGACCTGCTGGTCATCGGCGAATGCGTCGCCGACATCGTCCGGCTGCCGGGTGCGGCCGACCAGGTCCACCCGGGAGGCAGCCCGGCCAACGTCGCGTACGGTCTGGCCCGGCTCGGGCACGGCGCAACCCTGCTCACCCAGCTCGGCCCGGACGACAACGGGCGGCTGATCAGGGGCCATCTGACCGGCGCCGGGGTCGAGATCCGAACGGACGGTGCCACGGAACCCACCCCTTCCGCCGCCGTGACCCTGGGCGACGGCGGCCAGGCCGCGTACACCTTCGAGATCACCTGGACGCTCGACGCGGTCTCCCTGGACCGGGCGCCCCACCACGTCCACACCGGATCCATCGCGACGGTGATGGAACCCGGAGCGGCCACCGTCCTCGCCGCCGTCGAGTCGCTGCGGACGTCCGCGACCATCAGCTACGACCCCAATGTGCGGCCCGAGCTGATGGGGGAGCACGATGCGGCCGTCCGCAAGGTCGAGTGCTGCGTCGCGCTCAGCGATGTGGTCAAGGCCAGCGACGAGGACCTGCAGTGGCTGTATCCGGGCCAGGAGCCGGAGCGGGTCGCCGAGCGGTGGCTCGCCACCGGCCCGGCCGTCGTCCTCGTCACCCGGGGAAGCGACGGTGCCCTGGCCGTCACTCCCGACGGTCAGGTGACGGTCGATGCGCTGCCCGCCGACGTGGTCGACACGGTGGGGGCGGGCGACGCCTTCATGTCCGGCACCCTGCACGCCCTCGCCTCGCACGGGCTGCTGGGTGCGGACGGCCGTGAACGGCTGCGCGCACTGGAGCGGGACACCGTGACCGATGTCCTGCGTCACGCCGCGGCCGCCGCCGCCGTGACCGTCGCACGGGCCGGTGCCAACCCGCCGGACGAGGCGGAGTTGAAGGCGGCATTCGCCCGTTTCTGAACAGCCCCAGCAGGACGGTGTCACCTCCCCCTCGCGGGGACGGTGACACCGTCCTGTCACGCCGTCAGCGCGGGGTCACCCGATCGGAATGACCCTGGTGAGCGCCGAGTCGACGGTGTTGCCATGCCGGTCCTCGGCCGTCATGCGGACGCCCAGGAAGCCGCCCTTCACCAGCACCGATTGCGGCGCGACGAAGCGGTACTCACCCTCGTGGCCACAAAGGACCAGGACCTGCTTGCAGGTCACGCCGTTGTCGGCGGTGCCCCGGGTGCGGACCTGAGGCAGGCCGTCGACAGCGCCCGTGACATCGGCCTTCACCAGCTGCGGGAGGCCGGCCAGTGCCTGGTTCAGGTTGGGGAATCCGCCGAGCAACTGGATGGTGACGTCTTGACTCACCGACGGGGTCACCGGTGTCCCTCCGTATGCCGGACCATGACGCCGGGAGACGGCAGGAACCGTTCATTACCCGTTCATTACCCGGGCACCGCCAGATGCGGCGTGCTGTCGTCGTCGAGGAACTCGATGACGGCGAGGGCGAACAGCGCGCACAGCGCGATCCACACGGTGACCAGGCCCGTCGGCCGGTCCCACGCCACCAGGACCGCGGCGGCCACCACGACCACCGTCCAGTTCAGCCAGAGCCTGGCACGGTGCACCCAGCTGCCGACCGGGCCGCCGGTGACACCGGCCGCGTCCCGTACGGCGCCGATGCCGCCGCTCCACATCGCCTTGATACGGGTGGCGGCGCGGCCGTCACCGGTGAGCCAGGCGGCGAGGGCCACCACAATGCCGAGCGTGACCATCAGGCGGACCAAGGCGCGTACGGGGCCGGCCAGGGCGTCGAAGACGGAACCGGCGGCGGGCTGGGACACCTCGGACGGGAGACTGTCGAGATAGAAGGCACGGCCCACCCACACGGCCAGCCCGAGCACCGCGGCACCCGCCGCGATCGCGAGCGCCGCCGTGACCAGTGCGCGACGGCGGCGTACCGCGAGAAGCACCCCGCCCGCGGCAAGGACCAGAGTGACCAACGGCAGCCAGAAGCCGATGATCTGGAGGGCCCGGAACCACTTCTTGGCCTTGCCGACCGACTCGGAGGTCAGCACCGTGAAGTCGGTGTGGATCTCCGGGATCTTCGAGGCGACCGTCAGCCCCCGGTCGACGAGGCGATGCTTCACCCGGTCGATCACCGGTGCCAGGTCGATGGTGACGGTGTCATCGGTGAGTTTCACCGCCCCGCCGCCGCTCCCGGACAGCGCCTTCAGCGTCGCGGACTGGGCGGTCCGGTTGAGGTCGGTCCAGATCGTCGCGAAGGCGTCGCCGGCGACGAACTTCTCCACGGTCCCGTGCACGAAGTCCGAAACCCCCGTGGTCAGGGGGCCGCTCAGTCTCGAGAGCGCCTTGTCGACGACCGGCCGGTCCGCCGGGGCGACGTCGGCCAGCAGCGCCTTCACGTCGAGGTGCTTCATGACGGCGCCGGTCACGCGATCGGCCACCGCGGACTGAACATCGGGGTCGGAGGCGAGCGGCGCCATCATCGCCACATAGTTGTCCGTGTCGCCGATCTGGTTCTTCGCCCAGGTGGCCACGATGCTCAGCGGCGTGAGGACGGCCGCGACAAGAATGAGCAGTACGGCGAAGAACGAACGGGCCCGCAGCCGGTGCCGTGCCGGGGCGCGCGCCTCCAGCACCGCCACCCTGGCGCGCAGCGCCTCCATTTCCGCGCGCGCTTCCGGGGACTGAGACTGGTTACCGTCCGCTTCCATGTCCCAAGGGGATGCCCTGCCGGTGCACACAGCGCGGCGGACTGCTGCGGACGGGTGAACGCTTTCACCGGGCGCGCGGCGAGGTTCGGTCCACTCGGCCCATCGGTGACCCGTTCGGCTCAGTGAGCGCATCCTCGCCGGGGCGACTGCCGTTCGACATTCGGTAGACGTGATCGATTACGGAGGAGGGGCGGATCATGGGGTGGGTCGACATGGGTGTCGCGGTTACGGGAGTGGGGCTGGTGACCCCTGCGGGCGCGGACGAGCACACCTTCTGGGCGGGACTGTGCGCCGGTGTGTCCGTGGCACGGCGATGTGAGGAACTGGCCGGTCTCCCGGTCGACTTCGCCTGTCCGGTGGACGGGATCGATCTGGACGAGGCCGTCGGCGGACGCTCGGCGTGGCGCATGGCACGGTTCGTGAAGATGGCGCTGGTCGCCGCCCGGCAGGCGGTGGCGGACGCCGGGCTGTCACCGGAGCGGTGGGACGGCGACCGGGTGGCAGTGGTGCTCGGCGTCGGTGTGGGCGGGGTGTCCGTGCTCGTCGACAATCTGCGCAAGCTGGACGGCGGCGGACCGGAGGCGGTGTCGCCGCTCCTGGTCCCGATGATGATGCCCAACGCCGCCGCCGGGGAGGTGGCCATCGCCCTGCGGGCCCACGGCCCCAGCCTGGCACCGGCCACGGCCTGCGCGTCCGGGGCGACCGCGATCGCCGTGGCCCGTGACCTGCTGACGAGCGGCCGGTGCGATGTGGCGGTGGCAGGCGGCGCGGAGTCCGTACTGACTCCGTTGGTGGTGAGCGCCTTCGCGGGAATGGGAGCGCTTTCCCTGCGTATGGGCGATCCGGCGGGCGCATCGCGGCCGTTCGCCGCGGACCGGGACGGATTCGTGGTCGGTGAGGGTTCCGCCGTGCTCGTGCTGGAACGGACACTCGATGCGCAAGCCCGCGGGGGACGGGCGCGCGCCCTGCTGACCGGCGCGGGTTCCGGCACCGATGCCCACCACCCCACGGCCCCGGACCCGGAAGGAGCCGGTGCGCGCAGGGCCGTGGAGGCGGCGCTGCACGAGGCGGGCTGGGCGGCCCACGAGGTCGACCACATCAATGCGCACGGCACCTCGACCCCGCTGAACGACGCGATGGAGACAGCGCTCATCTCGGGGCTCTTCCCCCACCGGCCGTCGGTGACCGCCCCGAAGGGTGTGCTCGGGCACACCCTTGCCGCGGCCGGGGCGATCGAAGCGGTGGCCACCGTACTGGCCCTGGAGCACGGTCTCGTCCCGCCGATCGCCAACCTGGACTCGCTGCCGGACGGGTTCGACCTCGACTGTGTGGTCAAGGAGCCCCGCATGCAGCACGTCGAGCGGGCACTCAGCCACTCCTTCGGTTTCGGCGGACACAACGTCGCGCTCGCCTTCCAGCGCGTCGACGCGGACGGCCCGCCGAAGAGGGCCCCCGGTGTCCTCGCCGTCGGCTGATCGTTCTTGTCTCATGACCGCAACGATCGACGACCTCTCCACCGAACGGTCCGTGGAACTCCTCACTGGTGTGCTCCTGGGCGACAACTTCCGCCAGGAGCATGGCTTCTGGCAACGGATGATCAGCACGGAACCATTCCGCCGCCCGGACCACCGCACCCCCGACGAACGCCTGGGTCTCGCCTACGAGCGGCTGCGCATCCTCAACGACTGCCTCGACAGCGGCGCCCGGCTCGCCGCCGACCCCCGCGCCCTCGCGGCCCTGCACGAATGGCTCGGCCCGGTCGACCCGGCCCTCACCACGGTGGCGGGCATTCACTACAACCTCTTCCTCGGCAGCCTCCTCGACCACGAAGAAGACGGTCGGCGTGATCTGTCGGACTTCCTCCGACTGCGCAGCATCGGCACCTTTCTCTGTACGGAGGTGGCGCACGGCAATGACGCGGCGGCCGTCGAGACCACGGCCGCCTACGACCGCGCACGTGACGGGTTTGTGCTGCACACACCGCATGCCGGCGCCCAGAAGTTCATGCCCAACACCAGTCCGGCAGGCGGCCCCAAGACCGGTCTTGTGGCCGCGCGTCTGCTTGTCGACGGCGCCGATCACGGCGTCTTTCTCTTCCTCGTACCGCTCACCGATGCCGTACGGGCCCTGCCCGGCGTACGGGTCCGCAGACTTCCCGCACGCATGGGGAGCCCGGTGGACCACTGCCTGACCTCCTTCGACCAGGTATTCGTGGGGCGCGACGCGCTGCTCGGCGGGGACCACGGACGGATCGGTGCCGACGGCGCGTTCCGCAGCGCCGTCGGCAACCGCAGACGTCGCCTCCTCGCGTCGATCGGGCGCGTCACCTCCGGCAAGATCTCCATGAGTGCCTGCGCGGTCGGCTCCGCGCGCGCAACGCTCGCCGTCGCCGTCCGCTACGGCGGCCACCGGTACATCTCCGGGCCCCGCGGATCGCGTCAGGTACCGGTGATCGCCCACCGCAGCCACCACGGCCCGCTCGCCCGGGCCATGGCCACGGTCTTCGCGATGAGTCTGCTGCACCGCAGGGCCCTGAACCGCTGGGAGGGACGGAAGGACAGCGCGGGCTCGGGCCGGGAGGAGGCGGAGCGGCTGGTCGCCGTCGCCAAGGGATGGATCAGTTGGCAGGCCAGATCCGTGATCGTCGAATGCCGTGAACGGTGCGGTGCCCAGGCGCTCCTGGAGAACAACGGCATGACCGAACTCATCACCGGAGTGGAAGGTGTCATCACCGCCGAGGGCGACAACCTGGCCATCCATGCCAAGGCGGCCGTGGAAATGCTCTTCGCCACCGAACCGGCCGCGTACGACGCTCCCTTCGGCGGCGAACCCGGCGATCTCACCGACCCCGGGTTCCTCGGCAGGCTCCTGGCTGTGCTGGAGGAGATCTGGTTCGTCCGGGCCAGGGAAAGGCTGGGCCGCGCACCGCACGGTGACCCGCTGGAGCGGTGGAACATCGCATCCGGTCCCGCCCTTCGCGGTGTCGAGGCCCACGCCCACCGGCAGGCGGCCGAGGCGTACTCGGACGCGGTGGCAGGTCTGCCGGACGGGCCCGCCCGTGAGCGCCTGGTCGAGCTGCAGCGGCTGTTCGCACTCGACCGGATCGCCCGGAACAGCGGTGATCTGCTGGCCGCCGGATGTCTGACGGTCGATCAGGTCAATGGACTGCCGGACGCCTTGGAAGAGCTGATCAGCGTCGTCGCCACTCATCTGCCCGCCCTCGCCGACTCCTTCGCGCTGCCGCAGGAACTGCTCGCCGACTGGCCCATCGCGGGGGCCGATTACGTCGATGCGTACGACGATCCGGCGGGGGCCTGGCAGTCGGACGGGGACCGGGCGACGGCCCCGGGGGAGCGGTGAGGGCCGTGACAGGGACGGGAACAGCTGTGCGGACGCAGCGGGTACGGGAGGCGGCCGAGGCCCTCGGTGTCCGCGTTGTGCTGCAGGTCTTCTGGGGTACGGCAGCCGTCCTGGCCCGGTGGTGCACGCAGCCGAAGCAGGGCGGTGGCGAATCGGTTCGGCACAAGGCGTAACTGGAGGCACGTCACCCAGTTGATTCGGCGTCGGGACGGTGCCCCCGCCGACCCCGGCAGCCGTACCGAATGACGGAGAGGAAGCTCATGAGTGCGATTCATCCCGAGATCACCGAGGTTCTGACACACACCTTCAAAGTGCCCGTCGACGAGATCCGCCCGGAATCCACGATGGACAGCCTGGAGATGGACTCCCTCGCCGTCGCCGAGTTCGCCGTCCTCATCCGGGAGACGATGGGCGGCGACAGGGACTTCGACAAGCTCCCCAAGGACGCCACCCTTGCCGACATCACGCGGTACATCGGCGCGACAGCCGGCGGCGGGGCGCTGATGGGTGGCGAGGCACCGATGAGCAACGCCCGATGAACAGGCCCGCGATTGCCGTAACAGGCCTGGGAATGATCACCCCGGTCGGCAACGACACCGAATCCACCTGGAAAGGTGTGTGCGCCGGAGTCTCGCCGGTGCGTACCGTCGCGGCACTCGAAGGGTGCACGATCGACTTCGCCTGCACGGTCGACGGTATCGACCTGGACGCCGCGATCGGCGGCCGCACGTCCTTCCGTATGGGGAAGTACGTCAAGTTCGCCGTTCTCGCCGCCCGGGAGGCGGTCGCCGACGCCGGCCTCGACCCGGCGCAGTGGGAGGGCAGCAGGGTCGCGGTGGTCGTCGGCACCAGCAGCGGAGGCTCCGCCTCACTGACCGAGCAGGCCGTCGTACTCGACCGGCACGGACCGGATGCCACCTCGCCGTCGGGCATCCTGCTCACCATTCCGAACATGCCCGCGGCCGAGATCGCCATCCAGCTGCGGGCCACCGGCCCCAGCCTGGCACCCTGCACCGCCTGCTCGTCCGGCGCCACCGCACTGTCCGTCGCCCGCGATCTGCTGGTCACCGGACAGTGCGACATCGCGATCGCCGGAGCCACCGAGTCGATCGTCTACCCGGTCGCCATGACCGGATTCGCCCGGTCCGGAGCCGCGGCCCGGGCGGACGGCGAACCGGCCAGGCGGTGCCGGCCCTTCGCGGCCGACCGTGCCGGGCTGGTCATGGGCGAGGGCGCCGCCGTCATGGTGCTGGAACGGGCGGACGACGCCGCGGCCCGGGGCGCCGCGCCGCGGGCACTGCTCGCGGGCACCGGCGCCACCACCGACGCCCACCACCCCACAAGCCCGCACCCGTCCGGCGCGGTCGCCCAGGCCGCGGTCGAGGCCGCGCTGCGCGACGCGGGCTGGGCGGCCGAGGACGTCGAGCACGTCAACGCACACGGCACGGCGACACCCATGAACGACGCCACCGAGGCCGCCCTCATCGGCCGGGTCTACCCGCACCGGCCGCCCGTCACCGCCCCGAAGGGCGTCCTCGGGCACTGCATGGGGGCAGCCGGAGCGATCGAGGCCGGACTGACCGTCCTGACGCTCCAGCGCGGAGTCGTACCGCCGATCGCCAACCTGGACGCCCCGGCGCCCGAGTTCGACATCAACTGCGTCACCGAGCAACCCCTGCGGCAGCCCATCCGGCGCGCCGTCAGCCACTCCTTCGGCTTCGGCGGGCACAACGCCGTGATCGCTCTTCAGCGTCCGTAGGCATCGGGCGGGTGGTGCGACGGGAGCACAGCCCGGCGTACCACCGGCCACACCGCCCATGAGCTGCGCGGAGGCTCGTGATAACTTGCCGAAGCCAGTCAAACTCCACGTAGGGGTCAGGGAATCCGGTGAGAATCCGGAACTGACGCGCAGCGGTGAGGGGGACGGGCGGGGCCACGGCCACTGGGACCACCCGCGAGTCCTGGGAAGGCGTCCCGTCCGTAGGAGCCCGAGTCCGAAGACCTGCTGGCACCTGCGACCCGGTACCGGGCGCAGGACTCCGTACAGCGGGCTCCGCGCATGAGCCCCGAGACGCAGAGGGACTCCGTGCCGTCCATAGCCAGCCCTGTCCGCACCGTCGCCCTGCTTTCGGCGGGATTCTTCCTGCTGACCGCCTGCGGCGGCGGAACGAGCAGCTCCGCCGCGAAGTCCGGCTCCGCCGACGGATACCCCGTGACGCTGAAGAACTGTGGACGCACCGTCACCGTCGAAGCCGCACCGCACCGGGCCGCGCTTGACGCCTTCGCGTTCGGCCAGGACGCCGCCGCCACACTCGGCGTCCATGTCGCGCGCACCCGGATCGTGCTGCTGACCGCCGCGCTCGTCAGCTCGGCCGGCGCCATCGGCTTCGTCGGTCTGGTCCTGCCGCACGCCGCCCGTGTGCTCACCGGCTCCGGGCACCGGCGGCTGCTGCCGGTCACCGCCCTGGCCGGGGCGGTGTTCCTGGTCTGGGTCGACACCCTCGCCAGGACGGTCCTCGACCCGCAGGAAGCGCCAGTGGGAGTCGTCACCGCCCTCATCGGCGTGCCCGCGTTCGTCCTGGTCCTGTACCGCAGCCGGAGGATCACATGACGCGTGGAGCCACTGAGGGGCTGAGTGCCGAGCGGGTCAGCCGGGAGGCGGGCGGCCGCCTCATCCTCGACGGGGTCCATCTCACGCCGCCGCCCGGCGCCACCGTCGGGCTGATCGGGCCGAACGGCTCCGGCAAGTCGACCCTCTTGCGGGTGCTGGCAGGAGTCCTCGCCCCGGATGCGGGCGTGGTCACCCTCGACGGCCGGCGGCTCGACGAGATCGGGCGCCGAACCGTGGCCCAGCGGGTCGCTGTAGTCGACCAGCATGCGGTCACCCAGGTCGAGTTGAGCGTCCTGGACGTGGTACGCCTCGGGCGCATCCCGCACCGCAGGGCCTGGTCGGCACCCGGCCGGGCGGACGACGACGCGGTGCGCGAAGCTCTGGAGCGGACCGGTCTCGTCGATCGCGGCGACCAGTCCTGGCACACCCTCTCCGGCGGTGAGCGGCAACGTGTCCAGATAGCGCGCGCACTGGCCCAGCAGCCGCGTGAACTGCTGCTCGACGAGCCGACGAACCACCTCGACATCCAGCACCAGTTGGATCTGCTGTCGCTGATCGCCTCGCTGCCCCTCACCGGTGTGATCGCTCTGCACGACCTCAATCTGGCCGCGATGTTCTGCGATCGGATCGTCGTCATGAAGGAGGGGCGGGTGGTGGCCGCCGGGACCCCGGCGGAAGTGATCACCGAGGAGCTGATCGCCGACGTCTACCGGGTCAGGGCGCGGGTGACTCCCGACGGCCCGGACGGACGGCCCTCGGTGCGCTTCCTGCCGGAGGATCCGGTGCAGCGGGTGCCATGGCGGGGTCAGTAGGACGGGCGCGACGCCGAAGAACCGCATCCGGGCCCTGATCGACGCGCAGCGCGCAGGGGGCATCACCAAGCGGTATCTGCTCGAACTCCTGACCGTGCGGAAGTCCGCGTGAACACCGGCAACGCACCTTTCTGCCGGTGCTGTCGACCGTAGGATCGGCAAGCTCGAACAGGCTGTCGTCCCACGGCCCGTCGGGCACCGGCCGACGAAGGTCAGGAGAGCCAGTTGACAAGCAGCCCGCACCGCATGGATCCGTCAGGCGGCTGCCCACACGCGGACAACGCCAGGCTGCTCGCCCAGGGGGCCGTGGCATCCGTCGTCCTCCCCGGCGACGTGGCAGGGATGGCGGTGCTCGGACACGACGCGCTCAAGGAGTTCCTCGCCCACTTCGATGTGGCCAAGGGGGCACGCCACTTCACCGAGCCGGCCGAGGGACGCATCCCCGACGGCCGGCCGCTGAAGACATTCGCCACCGTGCAGGGCATGACCACGGCCGACCGCGACGACCACCGCCGCCTGCGATCACTGGTGAGCAAGGCGTTCACTGCCCGGCGGGTGGAAGAGCTGCGACCGCGGATAGACCGTCACTGCCGAGCTGCTCGACGATGTCGACCGGGCCGCCGTCGCGGGCGACGGCACGGTGGATCTGCGCGCCCGGTTCGCCCTGCCGCTGCCGATGGGCGTCATCTGTGAACTCCTGGGGGTGGACGCCGAGCGCCAGGACCGGCTGCACCATCTGCCGAGCCAGGTGGTCGCGACCGATACCGGCCCGCCCGGCAGCGCGCCCGCCGCGGACTGAACATCCCCGGCGCATATGATCGACGGGCCAAGGGCCGACCGTCGTTCCGCCGTCCTGCCGACTCCTGCCGTGCCACCTGGGGTGCCTCATCCGTTCCGTATGCATCCGGCTGCCCGAACAGCGCGGTGAACTGCTGACCCGGCACGAGGACGGCCTGGACATTCACCATCTGGTGTGGCGGCTCGGGCCGGGGTGGCGGGTGTGCAGCAGCGCCGTACTCGGCGGTGGCATCGGCCCGCGCTCCTGGATCCTCAACGCCCAGGTGCCCGGCGGCTATCCGCGCCTGGATCCCGACCGTCACCTCGCCGAGATCGCCGCTGCGGAACACCTCGACGGGCCCGGTGCCGGACTGATGACGGCCGCCGACGTCACGGCGTACACAGTCGCGGCCGACGAGGGGGTGACGGCGACGGCGACCTGCGGACTCGGCGTACGCGGCTGGGCGGCGGCCCCGGCCGAGGGCACCGAGGGGCCGCCGCGGCCGGGCACGGTCAATATCGTCGTCACCCTGCCGGTGGCCCTCTCCGACGCCGCACTCGTCAACGCGGTCGCCACTGCGACCGAGGCCAAGGTCCAGGCACTCCTGGACGCGGGACTCGACTGCTCCGGCACCCCCACCGACGCCGTCTGCATCGCCGCCCCCTCTCCGGGTGCGGCCCCCGGTGAACCCTTCGCAGGACCCCGCTCCCGCTGGGGTGCACGACTCGCCAGGGCCGTGCACGCTGCCGTCCTCGACGGTGCGCTGCGGCAATCCTGAGAACCCACTGCGCCGCGAGCCGACCGGGGCGCGGCCGATGAAGGGATTCCTCTCATGACCTCAAGCGCTGCCGACGCCGCCCCGCAGCGGCCGACGGTCGCCGTCCTCGGCACCGGAATCATGGGATCAGGCATGGCCCGGAGTCTGCTCCGGGCCGGACTCGACGTCCGTGCCTGGAACCGTACGCAGGCCAAGGCGGCACCGCTCGCCGCCGACGGCGCCACGGTCACCGAGACGGCCGAGGAAGCCGTACGCGGTGCCGATGTCATCCTCACCATGCTCAACGACGGCCCCGCCGTCGCCGCCGCACTGACCGCCGCGTCGCCCGGGCTGCGTGCCGGCCAGGTGCTCCTCCAGAGCTCGACCGTCGGGCTCGACGCCACCGCCGATCTCGCCCGGCGCGCGATGGACGCGGGTCTTGTCTATCTCGACGCACCGGTCTCCGGTACCAAACAGCCTGCGGAACAGGGCACGTTGACGGTCTTCGTGTCCGGTCCCTCCACCGCCCGGGCGTCGGTGAACCCGGTGCTGGACGCGATCGGGCAGCGAACGGTCTGGGTCGCGGAGACTCCCGGGGCGGCCTCGCGGCTGAAGCTCGTGGTCAACACCTGGGTGATCACCATGGTCAACAACATCGCGGAATGCCTCAACCTCGCCGAAGGACTGAGGATCGACCCGCAGACGTTCCTCGATGTCATGAGAGGCGGCCCGCTGGACTCCGGCTACCTTCAGGGCAAGTCCGCCGCCGTTCTCTCCGGCGACCTCACCCCGAGCTTCACCGTGTCCAACGCGCTCAAGGACAGCCGCCTCATCCTGGACGCGGCACAGGAGTCGGGGGTGCGGCTGGACCTGGTCGCCGCGTCGGCCGACCGTTTCGCGCGCGCCGAGGCGGCAGGGCACGGCGGCGAGGACGCGATCGCCACCTACTACGCGGGCCGCGCTCCGGAGAAGGACGGTGACTGAGTCCCGCCCAACGGCCCGCCCAGGGTGCCGGAGCAGTCCGCTCCGGCCCCGCCGGGCCCGACCGCGGTCCCTCGGCAGCCAGTCGGCCGACCAGCGGCCCCAGCTCCCGCTCCTCGGCCCGTCGCGCAGCCGCGCACGCCGCCACCGGACGCCCCCTTCGGTGCTGAATCCGCCCAGATCACTCCTCGACGAGCATTCCGCTGCGGAGTTTCCGCAGAATCCTGCTTATCAGCCGCGACACATGCATCTGTGAGATGCCGAGCTCCGTGCCGATCTGGGACTGGGTCATCTCCTGGCCGAAACGCATGCCGATGATGCGACGTTCACGATCGTCGAGATCGCCGAGCAGCGGCGCGAGCGTATGGAGATTCTCGACCGTTTCCATGGCGGGATCGGGTCCGCCCAGGACATCGGCGAAGGTGCGCCCCGGTGCGTTTCGCCGGCCCGCGTCCGCCGGATCGGCCGGCATGTCCAGCGAACCCGCGGTGTACCCGTTGGCCGCCACGATGCCCTCGGTGACCTCGCCCTCGCTGAGCCCCAGCTGTTCGGCCAGCTCCGGAACGGTGGGGTCGCGGTCGAGCTGTGTGGCCAGGGACTCCTTGGTCCTGGCGATGTCGACCCGCAACTCCTGCAGTCGGCGCGGGACATGCACCGCCCAGCCGGTGTCACGGAAGAACCGTTTTATCTCGCCGGTGATGTAAGGGACCGCGAAGGAGGTGAACTCGACCTCGCGGGAGAGATCGAACCGGTCGATGGCCTTGATCAGCCCGATGGTGCCCACCTGGACGATGTCCTCCATGTCGCCGCCGCCCCGGTTGCGGAACCGTCCTGTGGCGAACCGGACAAGGGAGAGGTTCATCTCGATGAGGGTGTTGCGCGCGTACTGATGGGCGGGGGTTCCCTCCTCCAGGACCTGGAGCCGGTCGAAGAACAGCCTGGACAGTTCACGCGCATCCGGCGGGGCGATCCTCCCCGCGTCCTCGATCCACGGCAGGTCGCCGATGTCCCCGGCAGCCTCTCCCGTCGGCGTCGACCGTGCACTCTCCGCTCGCTCCGCACCGGCAGTCTGCGCAGTGTGCGCCGTCATCTCGTCACGCTCCCCTGGTCGTAGGTGAGGTGTATGCGTCTGCCCCCGGAGGGGGCTCCCATGCGGAAAAGTGGAAGTCGATCAGGTCACACGGCATCAATGGCCGGGAACCGTCGTGATCCCTCGTCATCTCTGTGCAGGCGAGGCGCAATATCTGTGCAGGCGAGGCGTACCGGGCACCAGAACCGCCCCACCGGTACGGGGGAGCCCGGTGGGGCGGTCGCCTCCAGGTTGCCACAGTCGGCGGTGCATCGGGGCCGACCGGCGCATATCCAGCGGTAGTTGAGTCGAAATCGACGGTGCCCCGACTGCGGACCGATGCCCGAAAAACTGCCCACGATGGTGTGCGTGACGGCGGGGGGAATCCTTGGTGGTGTAGTAGTGGCTGCTGAGCCCCGAGAACCGGGCCGTGTCTCCCGTCTCCAGTAGATGCGGGACATCGTTCACAACCAGTGTCACCTGGCCCGACACCACCAGCACGTACTCCACCGAGTCCGCACCGTGCGAACTGACTTGGCTTTGGGCGTGCGGATACAGACGGGTACGGGCCACGACGCTGTCACGGGGGACCGTCGGACTCACATCGCGCAACGCGGCGTGATCTCCGGCCGAGGACCGGAACGTACGGTCGACGGAGCCGGCTACCAGTGCCGCGTCCTGCCCGTGCACCCCGTCCGGGCTCGGCTCGGGCACCGCCGGGGGCACGGCTGAGGCCCGTACCGACGGCGCGGTGAGCGCATCGCCGGTCTCGGAGATCCGCACACAGGCGGACAGCCGCCGCGCACCGCGCGAATCCGTGGCGGATGCCCCGGCATCGGACGGCGGCGCGAGCAGCACGACCGGAGACCAGTAGTCCCTCCACCGCACCGGGGGCGGCGGCGACGGTGCGTACGGCTCCGGAGGCCGTGTCCAGAGCCGCGAGCCGCACCTCGGTACCGGCAGGTCCTTCGAATCCGGCGATGTGCAGCAGCGTCCGGGAATCCGGCAGCCGGCGCGGGCTGTGACGGTCCGTGGGCGCGGACGGTTCCGGCGGTGCGAGGAACACGGGAGGCTGCGCATCCGCCTCCGGGCCCTGCGGTCCGGCCGGGACCAGGACCAGTCCGACATTCTCCGGACCGGCTGCCGCCACGGCGACCGCGCGACCGTCGGGACTGATCCGGGCCTCGACCGGATGGGTCAGCCGGAGCATCGCCTCACGGACACGCCGCACGACGGTCGCGGCGCGCCGCTGCGGCGGGCTGGGCGCGGCGGTACTGGGCATGGCGGTCCGTTCCTTGTACTGGGGACTGGCCCCGGAAGCTGCTGGGGTGACCGGCCCGGATGCCGGGGCGTGCGGTCGGTCCGGCGTCACCACCGAATGGGCGCTCCTGCTGATCAATGTGCCGGTGGAACGGACGCTGCGCACCGGGATGACCGGGATGCGCGACCGGACCCGTCAGTATCTTCAGGACATCGAAGCCGCCCGCCACCGCTACGTCTTCTCCGGCTGATCGCTCCGGCGGCATCGAACCGACTCGGGCGAAGGGGCAGTTGGCGGCTGCCCCACCTTCCCCGCGTCGATGTCTGTGCACGTCCGGTTGTTAGGCTCCGATCGTGAAATTCGGCGTGAACATACTCAATTTCGGTGTCGGCACCACCCCGGCAAGCCTCCTTCAACAGGCCGTGGATGCACGTGAGTTGGGGTACTCCTTCGCGATGATCTCCGATCACATCGCGGTCACCCCCGACGTGCACGAGACGTATCCCGCCCCGTTCTACGACCAGTTCGTACTTGCCGCGCACATCGCCGGGCGGGTACCAGGTCTGGTGCTCGGTACGACCGTCACCGTGATTCCGTACCGGCACCCTCTGCAGACGGCCCGGCTCGCAGCCAATATCGACAACCTGAACGCCGACGGGTTCATCCTCGGCGCGGGGATCGGCTGGTCCCGGGCCGAGTACGAGGCGTTGGGCGTGCCCTTCGCCGAGCGGGGACGGATCACCGACGAATACCTGGCCGCCATCCGCGCCGCATGGACCGAGGACCCCACGACGTTCCGGGGCGACCACGTCTCGTACCAAGGGGTACGGACCGCGCCCGCGCCCGCATCCGCCCCCTGCCTGCCCGTCTGGGTCGGTGGCAACTCGGCCGCCGCCCAGCGCCGCGCCGCCCGGCTCGGTGAGGGCTGGCACCCGTACCGGCTGCCGCTCGATGCGATCCGGGCCGGGCTGCCGGTGATCACCGAGGAGGCCGAACAGGTCCGGCGCCCCGCTCCCACGCTCGTGCCGCGGTTGCAGATCCGCGTCACCGACGCACTCCTCGGCAGTGAACGCCCCGCCGGGCACGGCACGATCGACCGGATCCGGGCCGATCTGGCAGAACTCGGCGAGCTGGGCGCCACCCACGTGCTGCTCGACGTCAACCCGGACACACCCGCCGAACGCGGCACCGCGGGCGACGACCGGCGGCTTCTCGAACTCCTCGTGAACAAGGTCGTGGACCCGGTCACGGGCGGCGTCCGCTGAATCATTGCGGCCCGATGAACACTCCACCGGCCCGGGAATACGTGCACGGAAAAGGGCCTTTCTGCTGCTGTAGCGACCGGTGACCGGCCCGGCCGTCGGTGCCGTGAACCATCGCTGCCATGACCAGGAGAGAGGGAGCTCATGCCCAAGGCGTACGTGTTCACCCGCAACGGCGGTCCGGAGGTGGAGGCCCTCATCGAGCAGGACGTGCCGGTGCCGGGCCCCGGCGAACTGCTCGTCGCCGTCCGGGCGGCCGGGGTCAACCCGGTCGACTGGAAGCTGCGTACGGGGTACACCAGGCCCGGCAGTGAGCCGCAGCCGTTTCCCACCGTCTTCGGTAGCGAGGCCGCCGGAGTCGTCGAGGGCGTGGGCCCGGATGTCGAAGGTTTCGCGGTCGGGGACGAGGTCTTCGGCAACCCGGTGACCGGCGGGTACGCCGAGTACACGCTGCTGCCCGTCGCCGTGACCGCTCACAAGCCTGCCGAGCTGTCGTTCACCGACGCGGCCGTGCTGCCGGTCGCGGTGGCCACCGCGTACGACGGCGTCCGCCAGCTCGGACTCGCCCCCGGTTCGACCCTGCTGATCACCGGGGCCGGAGGCGGTGTCGGAACCGCCGCGGTACAGCTCGCCCGCCACGCCGGTGTCCATGTCATCGGTACCGCGAGCGCGGCCAAGAAGGACTTCATCGAGTCGCTCGGCGCGGTGCACGTCGAATCCGGCGCCGGTCTCGCCGACCGGGTCCGGGCAGCGGCACCCGACGGCATCGACGCGGTCTTCGACCTGGTCGGTGGCGACACCCTGAGGGCCGTGGCCCCGCTGCTCACGGACTCGGCCACGCTGATCAGCGCCGGAGGCAAGCCACTGGCGGTGGAGCTCGGCGGGGCGGCCGTCGCACGGGCCCGCACCGCGGCGGTCCTCGACGAGGTGGCGAACCTCGTCGTCACCGGCGCCCTGCGGACGCATGCGACCGGGACCTTCCCGCTCGCCGAGGCGGGAGAAGCGCTGCGCGCCGTGGAGAGCGGACATGCGCGCGGGAAGATCGTGATCGAGGCGATCGCGTGACCGCGCCGCATGTCACCGGGGGTGAAGCGCATCCGCTGGACAACCCGGTCCGCGCCGCACTGACCGGCCCGCACGCCCACTTCGCCGAGGAGCGTGGCCGCATCCTGCGCTACCCGGCGGACGTGGCCCCCTGGGTCGCGATCCCGGACGCGCCGCAGGCCGAGGACTGGGCCGACGCAGCAGCGCTCGCCGGCCCCGGTGGCGCCGTCACCATCACCGCCTTCCGTGAACCGCCGCCGGACGACTGGGAGATCACCTTTCACGCCGAGGGCGTCCAGCTCGTCGACGCCGGGGTCGCGGCGGCCCCGCTTCCGCAGGCCGTACGGCTCGGACCCGCCGATGTGCCCGAGATGCTCGACCTGGTCACCCGCACCCGCCCGGGGCCGTTCCTGCCCCGTACGGTCGAGCTCGGCACCTACCTCGGCGTCCATCGCGACGGAGCGCTCGTCGCGATGGCGGGCGAACGCCTCCACCCACCCGGGTGGAGCGAAATCAGCGGCGTCTGCACGGACGAGTCCGTGCGCGGGCAGGGGCTCGGCAGCGGGCTCGTCCTCGCCGTCGCCCACGAGATCAGGCAGCGCGGCGAAACACCGTTCCTGCACGCCTCCGCCTCCAACACCAATGCCGTCCGGCTCTACGAATCGCTGGGATTCGTGCTCCGCCGCCGGACGTCCTTCCTCTCGGCGCTCGTACCGGAACATCCGCCGACGCGCCTGCCGGGAACCGGCGGCGTCCGCCGCGACGGCGAGGCCCGCGCGGCAGCCGTGCGCTGAACCGCGACACAGTGACCTTCGTCCCAGGACTTCCGGGCCGAAGGTCACTGCAATTTCCGGTTCCGGGACTTTCGGCGCGCTCCAAGAGGCCGAAGGCCTCGTGTGCTGCCCCCTGTGAACCGGATGGACTGGGAGTGAACGCCGGCGCGGGGCCGGCAGATCCCGGGAGGAATGGGCCGTGACGATCGGGCTCCAGCACCGAGCGGCGACGCGTGGAGCGGCGCTCCCTGGTACGGACGCGGGGGAGGAAGCCGTTTTCGCCCCCCGGATCGGGAATGGGGCACTGTTCGGCGGGCTGGTACTGCTGACCGTCCTGGTCGCCGTCCTCGACGTCCGGACCGGCGACGAGCTGCGCCTCATACCGCTCCTCGTGGTCGTGCCCGCACTTGTCTCGGTCTTCGGAACGATCCGGCAGACCGTCGGCGTGGCCACCTGGATCATGACCGTCGTCGTCTGCTCTCGGCTGGTGACCGGGGGGACGTTCTGGGACATCACCAGCAGCGTCGCCTTCACCGTGCTGGCCTGCTTCCTGGGTGTCGGCTCCTGCGCGCTGCGGCTCCGTCATGCCGCCGAAATAGCCAGACTGCGCTCCGCCGCCGTTGCGCTCCAGCGGCAGATTCTGCGCCCGCTGCCCATCCTGACCGAGCAGATCTTCGCCCACGGCATCTATGCGCCGATCGAGGAGGACCGCCTGGTCGGCGGTGACATCTACGAGGTCGTGCAGTCGCCCTACGGAACCCGGGTGATCATCGGGGATGTCCAGGGCAAGGGGCTCGCCGCGATCGGGGCGGGCTTCGCCGTGCTCGGAGCGTTCCGGGAAGCGGCCATTCGCGAGCCCACCCTGACCGGAGTGGTCGATGCGCTGGAGGACGCGGTCGCCCGGCACAACGCGTTCTCCGCCCAGACCGGAGAGATCGAACGCTTCGTCACCGCTCTGGTGCTCGGCTTCGACGGGGAGGACCGGGTGCAGGCCGTGAACTGCGGCCATCTGCCGCCCCGGCTGCTGCACGACGGCGTGGCCTGCCCGCTTCCGCTGCGGCGCACATCCGTTCCCTTGGGCATGGCGGAGCTCAGCGCGGAGGCGCGGGTCGCGGAACAGCTGGACTTCCCGCCCGGCGCGACGCTGCTGGCCTTCACCGACGGGGTCACCGAGGCCCGCGACGCATCGGGCGCCTTCTATCCGCTGGACGCCCGGTTGGGCCACTGGGCGGGCTGCGGGCCGCGCGAGGTGCTGGACGCGCTCCATGCCGACCTGGAGTCCTTCTCCGGAGGCGTGCGACGCGACGACATCGCCGCCCTCGCCCTGCGCCGGGCACCGGCAGGCAGCCGCCACCGGCCCGTGATGACCGGCCACGGTGCTCGCCGGGCCGCGGAGACGTTCAGCGGCCGGTAGAGCGGCCGGCAGGGCAGCCGGATGCTGATCCAATGTCCCGACGAGACTTCTGTCGCGTCGGGACATTTTTAGGTGTACGGTGCACTCATGAATCCGGAACGAAAGACCCCGGAGCGACGGCGTCGCAAGGCCCGCAGGACCCGGGACACACTGGCGCAGGCCGCGTTCGAGCTCGTACTCGACCGAGGCCTGAAGAACGTGACGGTCGAGGAGATCGCGGAACGCGCGGACGTCGACCGGCGGACCTTCAGCCGGTACTTCACCAGCAAGGAAGCCGCAGTCCTGGACTCGCTCCGGGGCGACGGCGACCGGATCAACGAGGCCCTGCGCGCACGCCCCGCCGACGAGCCCCCGCTCACCGCCTACCGCCGCGCCGTCCTCGCCTGGCTCGACGACCCCGACGCGCAGGCGTGGCACCGCCGCGACCGGATCTTCGACCTGCTGGTCCTCGCCGAGCAGGAGCCGACCCTCTACGCCGCGTTCCATCACATCCGGGTGGACGCCCAGGAGGACTCGGTCGCCATCGTCGCGGACCGTCTCGGAGTCGACCCGCGGCTGGACATCCGTCCCGCCGTCACGGTCGCCGCGGGCGCCGGGGCACTCCTCGCGGCCCAGGCCGCCTGGGCCCGCGGCGGACACCCGGACAACCTGCCCCGACTGGTCGGGCAGGCCTTCGACGCCCTCTCCGGAGAACTGCTCACGCAGCTTCCGGCCGGGCCGGCGCCGCACAGCACCATGGAAGGAAACGCGATCCAATGAGCACCCTCCTTACCCCCGCCGACCAGGAGTTCGCCGGTAAGACCGCCCTCATAACCGGCGGCGCCTCCGGCATAGGACTGGCCCTGGCCCACCGGCTGGCCGCAGGCGGCGCGTCCGTCGTCGTCGCCGACTACGACGAGGCCAACGCCCGCAAGGCGGTCGCCGAACTGGAGAGCGCCGGCGCCAAGGCGGCCGCGGTCGCCATGGACGTGACCGACCCGGCGTCCGTGGAAGCGGGCGTGCGATTCGCCGTCGACACGTTCGGCGCCCTGCACCTCGCCGTCAACAACGCGGGCATCGGCGGTCCCAGCAACCCCACCGGTGAGTACGCGATCGAGGACTGGAACCGGGTCGTCGCCACCAACCTCAGCGGCGTCTTCTACCCGATGCGCTACGAGCTTCCCGCAATCGTCGCGTCGGGCGGCGGCGCCGTCGTCAACATGTCATCGATCCTCGGCACCAACGGCTTCGCCGGATCGCCCGCCTACGTGGCCGCCAAGCACGGTGTCGTCGGCCTCACCAAGACGGCCGCCCTCGAATACGCGGCACAGAACGTCCGGGTCAACGCCGTCGGCCCCGGCTTCATCGACACGCCGCTGCTGCGCAACACGGACAGCCAGGCCCGCGACCACCTCGTCTCGCTGCACCCGGCCGGACGCCTCGGCAAGGCGGAAGAAGTCGCCGAACTCGCGGCCTTCCTGCTCTCCGACCGCGCCTCCTTCATCCACGGCAGCTACCACCTGGTGGACGGCGGCTACTCCGCCTCCTGATCGGTGGACGGGGGAACGGGGGCGAGCAACAGAACACAGAGAAAGCAGTGAGGAGAACCCCATGAAGGCCGTTCAGTACCGCGCCGTCGGCTCAGCACCCGAAGTCGTCACCGTGCCCGACCCGTCGCCCGGCCCCGGCCAGGTGCTGCTGAAGGTCACCGCCGCAGGTGTCTGTCACTCCGACATCGCCGTCATGAGCCGGCCCGCGGAGCAGATCCCCTTCCCGCTGCCGCTCACCCTCGGCCATGAGGGCGTCGGCACTGTCGCCGCACTCGGCGACGGAGTGAGCGGCCTCTCGATCGGCGAGTCCGTCGCGGTCTACGGACCATGGGGCTGCGGTACGTGTATCAAGTGCGCCGAGGGCAAGGAGAACTACTGCCTGCGCGCCAAGGAACTCGGCATCACCCCGCCCGGACTCGGCTCGCCCGGCGCCATGGCCGAGTACATGATCGTCGACGACCCCCGCCACCTGGTGCCGCTCGGCGACCTCGACCCGGTCCAGGCCGTGCCGCTCACCGACGCGGGCCTCACCCCGTACCACGCGATCAAGCGGTCCCTGCCCAAGTTGGTGCCCGGTGCCACTGCCGTCGTCATAGGCACCGGTGGCCTCGGCCACGTCGCGATCCAACTGCTGCGCGCCATGACGGCTGTCCGGGTCATCGCCCTGGACGTCTCGGAGGACAAGCTCACCCTGGCCCGCGCCGTCGGCGCCCACGAGACCGTGCTCTCCGACGATCACGCCGCGGCGAAGATCCGTGAACTGACCGGCGGTGTCGGCGCACAGGTCGTCCTCGACTTCGTCGGGGCACCTCCCACCGTCGCCACGGCGGGGGCCGCGGCCGCCATCGACTCCGATGTCACGATCGTCGGCCTCGGCGGCGGTGCGCTGCCGGTCGGCTTCGGCTCACTGCCGTACAGCACGACGGTGACCTCCCCGTACTGGGGATCGCGCTCCGAGCTCGCCGAGGTACTCGACCTCGCCCGTGCCGGATCGGTCGAGGTCCACGTCGAGACCTACACGCTGGACGAGGCGCCGCTGGCGTACGAGCGGCTGCACCACGGCAAGATCAACGGCCGCGCGGTCATCCTCCCCAACGGCTGACCGGCCACAGCCCTGATCCCCAGGACCGTGCGGGCCGTCGCGCAGTGAGACGGCCCGCACGGGCATACCCGCGGCCGATGCGCACCGCACCATACAGCGATGAGACTGGGCAGATGGAATTCGTCGCGCTGATCACGCTGCCCGGACTGGTGATCGGGCTGACCATGCCGCCTTCCTCGACCAGTTGATGCTGCGCGCAGGCCGTGCCGGTCTGCTGCCCTGGCGCAACAGCGCACGCCGGGGCCAGGTGTCGGCGACCGGCTTCGAGCAGTTGCATGCGACCTTCTCGCCCGGCAAACGGAGCGAACTCAAGGAGCGCCGAAGCGCCCTGCTGCGGCGCGACGACGAGGAGGACGGCCGGCATGTGGTGTGGGTGCCGGACGCCACCGCCATGCCCTGCGCGGACAGCAGCACCATCTGGGCCCGCCGTCAGGTGACCACCGAGCCGGTGCCGCGGCGGATGATCCGCAGCAGGCGCCGACCCTCCTCATCGGCCATCACGCGCACGCGCACGGGTTCGGCCATGCCGAACACTCTGGCCCAAGCACGCCGGCCGCGACCAGAACTCGATGGCCGCGGCCTGGAACGCGGCTGCAGCGGCCGGTCGAATCCTCAATCCCGATGCCCGTCGGTCCGTGCCTTCAGTAGCCGGTCCAGCTCGTTCCCGGCCTCGTCGTACCCGGCGTCGGAGATCCGTTGCAGCTCGCGCAGGTCGCCGGTCGCGGCCGCGCGTCGAGTGAGCAGGAACCCGGCGTGCATCGCCCCCTCGTCCAGCAGCTCGCTCAGCTCCCCGAGGTCGCCGACTGCGTCGGCCAGGTCAGCCAGCCGGTCCAAAGCGGTCGCGTTGCCCTCATCGGCCAGATCGCGCAGGGTCTCCCGATCGACATTCATGTTTGCCATGACGCCATGCTGCAACCCCGCCCCAGGGGAAAGGTCAAGTGGGAGGATGACCGGGTGATCACCATCGGGCAACTGGCCGGGTACGTCGGGGTGTCGATCAAGACCATTCGCGTCTATCACGACAAGGGGCTGCTCCCCGAGCCCGACCGTGATGCGTCCGGCTACCGGCGGTACGGCGCGAACGATGCCATCGACTTGATCAAGATCCGGACGCTCGCCGAAGCAGGCGTTCCCCTAGCCCGTATCCGGGACCTGAGATCAGCGACCGACGAGGAGTTCCAGCAGGCGCTGCGCGAGATCGACGACGAGCTCACCGCCCGCATCCGCGGCCTGCGGGCAACGCAGGGGCGCCTGCGCCAGCTCGCCGCCGGGCATCCGGCACCGCTGCCCACCGAGGTCGGTACCCATCTGGAGCACCTGGCCCGCTGGGGATTCTCCCCTCGCTGGGTGGACCTGCAACGCGACCTGTGGATCCTCGTATTCGCCACCCACTCGAACGGCGCGATCACACTGCTTCACGACCAAGCCGAGACCCTGGTCGACCCGGTGCTACGGCAGCTCTTCCTCGACTACGACCACGCGCACGACCTCGACGCCGACGATCCCCGCATCGACGACCTCGCTTCCCGGATCGCCGAGGCGACCCGGGAACGCTACGGGTCTGCTGAACTGCCCGAGCTGGATGCAGCCTCCGAGATCCCCGCCCTCATCCAGGGCACGGTCAACGCCTCGTCCCCAGCATGGCAGCGACTCGACACGCTTATTCGCGCACAGCTGGACGCGTGACCCGGCGTGTACGGACGCACGGTCTCGGCTGCGTGCGGAAATTCAGTCAGCGAGCGCCGCGAGCTCAGGGCAAACGCTGCCTGTTGCGGCACTGGCCAGGGCCTCTCGTTCGGATCAGACCAAGTCCAAACGAAATACCCTAGGAGGCGGCGGCCCTGCGGCGCAGCACCGAGTCCGCCAGCCCCGCCCCGCATTTCTGCAACAGGCTGTACGCGAGAACGGGCAGGAGCACCTGAGGGCTGCTCGGCAGATTCGTCGCCGCCAGAACCGCACCTGCGCTGCTGTTGTTCATTCCGCAGGTGAGCGTGATCGCGACCGTGTCCGCGCGGTTCGCCCGTACCGTGCGGGCCAGGCACCAGCCGATGGCGAAGGACGCCGCGCACAGGGCCCCGGACACGACGACGGCCGCGACCAGCAGGGCGGGCCGCGGGTGGAGCAGGAAGCCGCCCAGCGCTCCACAGGCGTTGCTGTACGTGAGCAGCACCGCGTCGACGAGTCCGAGCAGCCGCAGCCACGGCAGATGCCGTTCGAGCACAGGGCGGGGTGTCACCCGTTGGAAGGCCAGACCGGCGACGCACGGCACGATCACGCTGATCACGGCGAACGCCCCGCCGTCCGTCGCAGCCATCCGGGACAGATCGTGGGCATAGTGGCCACGTGTCAGAGTCGAGGCCGCTGAGAGCATCAGCGGAATCGTCAGCGGACTCAGCAGGGTGGAGGCGAGCACGATCCCCACGACCAGGGAGTGATTGCCGCCGGCCCGACCGCCCCAGACGGTGGCTCCGGCCGCGACCGGCATGGCCCCCACGAGCGCTAGGCCGGTGATCAGTCCGCTGCAGCCGTCAGCATCGGGCAATTGGCCCAGTGCGACGGCCACGCAGGGCAGCAGGGCCAGCGGAATGAGTGTATTGGCGGCCGTTCCCACCAGCAGCGGCAGTGGTCGGCGGACGAGTCGAGGCAGCCCCCCGGCAGGCACCCGCAACGCCGCGGTGAAGAGCAGATAGCCGAGCAGGAGCGACGGCAGGGTGAGCTGGGTACGGGCGGCGCCACCGGGGAAGGGCACCGCGGCGAGGCGAAGCTGCCGCAGGGCCAGTCCGGCCTGCGGCAGCAGCGTGGCCGCCGTGTACGCGGCCACCATCACCCACGTCAGCCGTCGCTGGAGGAGCGAGAGCAGACGCGGCACAACCGGTGGACGGATGGCGCGGGTGGCACGTGCGGGAGAGATGACTGGCATCGCACGGAACCTCGATCGGGGTGGGGCCTGAACGGACCGGTCACTGCGGGAGCGGCAGTGCCTTCCGTATCAGCGCGGTCCCGAGCCCGATCCAGACCGTGGCGAACAGCCATCCGGCGAGTACATCCGTCGCCCAGTGAACGCCGAGCAGAACCCGGCTCAGACCGACGGCCGCGGCCCAGCAGACCACCAGGGCGGCAACGATGGTACGGAGGGGACGCGGCCCGGTCCCGCCGTGCGTCCGGAGACCGAGGGCCGTGAGCAGCAGGCCGGCCATCAGCGCGGACGTCGTGGCGTGACCGGAAGGGAAGGCGAAGCCCGAGGCGTGCGTGGCCCAGTCGCCCTGCGGCGGGCGGGGCCGGGCAATCAGCTCCATGAGGCCGTAGCGGACACCCTGTGCAAGCAGCAGGAAGGCCAGGGCGCCTGCCGCGTACCCCAGCCGTCGGCGGGTGTCACGGCCGGCGATCAGCCCGGCGATCACCGCTGTCCCGTACGGGAACACTCCGGTTCCGGTGGCCGTGACGGCCCGGGCGGTCGTCATGAGGCCCGGCGGCCGATGCCGCAGCGCCCAGTCGTGGCCGGCCCGGTCCACGGCGGGCGGGGAGCCGTGCCGGGTGGCCAGGACGAGAGCCGCCAGCGCGATGAGTCCGAGCAGCCCGATGAGAACGGCTCCCAGTGGTGCACGGAGCGGTAACGCGACGGGTGCGGTCCGGGCGCGCGCGACCGCCGAAGCGTCTTCGGTCACCGTGTCGCCACCAGGGGGCGCAGCGGGCCTTCGCGCAGCCGGACGACCGCCGGGGCACAGCGCCGCGCTGCGACCGTCAGCGGCCAGGCGACCAGCGCGCCGGTGACCAGCCCGATCAGCACATCGTGCGGGTAGTGCACACCGATCCACACCCTGGACGCCGCCATCAGCAGAGCGGCAGGCACCGCAAGCGCCCCGAGCCGGCGGTCGGTCAGCCAGATCGCGATCGCCGCGGCCGCCGCGATGGCGGCGTGGTTGCTGGGGAAGGACCAGTCACCGAGTGCGGGACATGCCTCCACCGTCACGACATGCAGGGTCTGGCACGGCCGTTGCTCATGGAAGGCCGACTTCACCAGATCGTTGACGATGTACGCGGCCACCACGACGAGCGGGGTGCAGAGCGCCATGGCGGTACGGGCGGGGCCTGCGGAGCGGGAGCGCCACCAGGACGCGAGCATCAGCAGGGCGAACAGTGCCAGTCCGTAGTCCGACCAGACGCGGATGGCGGAATCCAGAGCGGCCGGGGAGCGCTGGGCCAGCTCGGTGATCCAGGTGTACAGGCCGCCGTCGAACGAGGTGGCCGTGGAGGCGAGAGGCATCAGCTGTTGTCTCCTTCGACGGTGCGCCGGCCGCGGGAGCGAAGCAGTTCAGCGGCGAGCGGGATGAGGGAGACCACGACCACGACAGCGACGATCGGCAGCAGATAACGATCGACGTTGGGCACCGAGGACCCCAGTGCGTATCCCGCGAGGACCAGTCCGACGGTCCAGACCGCCCCGCCGACGACCTGCCACAGCGTGAAGAGCCCGGCAGGGACGTTGAGCGCCCCGGCCAACGGGTTGAGCACCGTGCGTACGACGGGTACGAAGCGGGCCAGCACGATCGCCCGCGCATGGCCGTATCTGCCGAGCAGTTCCTCGGCGCGGGCGGCGCCCTCGTGCAGCCGTTTGGCGCGACTGCGGGCGAGCAGGGCCCGGCCACCGCGGCGACCGATCCAGTAGCCCGCCTGCGCACCGAGCAGCGCGCCGGCCACGGCGGCGATCAGCACCTGCGGCAACGACAGCTGGACCGGGCCGTGGGTGCCCGACACGCACAGCAGGCCCGCCGTGAACAGGAGGGAATCGCCGGGCAGAAAGAAGCCGACGAGCAGTCCTGTCTCGGCGAAGAGCACGACGGCGATGCCGAGTGCACCGAACGCCCCGAGCAGTGAACCTGCATCGAGCAGGTTCACCGCTTGTGGCGCAGCCGCCAGTGAGAATACGGACACGGTGGAAGTTCTCCCATAATGGTGAGCGGGCGGCCCTGCGGAACGCCCGGACTGACTACAGTGATGTAGACGGTCTACATCACTGTAGACGCCCGAAGGCGGAGGAGAGTTCCCATGTCCCAGATGAAGGGGATATCGAGCGGAGAACTTGACCCCCGTTCGTACGGCGAACCGGCCCCCGGGCCGGCAACGGAAACCGGACCGGAGCGTTTGTCGCCGCACCACACCGCATCGGAGCGGCGACCCTCCGGCGAGCTGGAGTCCACGATCCTGGCGGCCCTGTGGGCGGCCGAAACCCCGCTCACTCCAGGCCAGGTGCAGAGTGCGATCGGGGCGGCTCTCGCCCGCACCACCGTCACGACGATCCTGTCGCGTCTCTACGAAAAGGGTACGGTCACCCGAACCCGCGCAGGCCGCGGATTCGCCTACACCCCCACCGAGGACGCGCCCGGGCTGACCGCCCGCCGGATGCACAGCGAACTGCAGAAGGAGGAGGACCGCAGCACGGTGCTGGCCCGATTCGTGTCACAGCTCACCGACGAGGACGAGCAGTTGCTCCGGGACCTGCTCGACGGAGAAGCCCGATGATCTACGCCGTGTGGGTTCCGCTGCTGATGCCCTTCGTCGCGGTACCCGCAGCCCGTCGCCTGGCAGACGCCCTGTCGCCGGTGCGGGCCGTACGGCTGCTTGCCTCGACGGGCATCGGCCTCGCCCTGTGCAGCCTGCTCGCCCTGGCCCTGCTGGTGGTGCCCGGCGCGACCCGGTTCCCCGCCGTCTCCGCCTTCGGCGAACTTGTCAGGCCGCTCTCCGACGCCGCTCCCGCCGTCGCCGTGCCTCTCGCGGCTGCCGCACTGGCTCTGCTCGCGGGCTGCGCCGCCGCCGTCACCCGCACCGTCCGCCGCCACTGGGCGGAGCTGCACCGGTCCGCGCAGCCGTCCGAGTACAGCGGTGGCGAGCTGGCCGTCCTGCGAGACGGCCGCCCCGACGCGTACGCGCTGCCCGGACGCCCCGGCACTCCCGGCCGGATCGTCGTCACCACGGGGATGCTGCGCGCCCTGGACCCCGCCGAACGCGACGCCCTGCTGGCACACGAACGCGCCCATCTCGCGGGCCACCACCACCTCTTCATCGCCGCCGCCGAAGTGGCGGCACTCTGCCACCCCGCGCTGCGCTCCCTGCGCGCGCCCATGGGCTACGCCCTGGAGCGCTGCGCCGACGAGGCTGCCGCCTCCGCAGTCGGCGACCGAAGGGTCGCCGCCCGGGCCATCGGCCGAGCCGCCCTCGCCGCACGCGCCGTCGAAGGCGCCGCGCAGCCTCGCCCACGAGTCGCGCTCGCCGCGGCGGCCGGGCCCGTACCACGCCGCGTCGCCGCACTCCTCGGCCGGAGCGCCCCGCGACCCCGCGTCGGCCGGGCGGCCGCTGCGGTACTGCTGGCCTGCCTGGTCGTCTCCGGCGCCGCCGCGCTCGACGCGACGAGCGATCTGCACAACAGCATCGAAGCGGCCCAGGGCGAGAACCCGCAGCACTGACTTCGTCCGGAGGGCTGCCGCCGCAGGCCGCCGTTCCTCCTGGGCCGGGCCGTCGGTCGGAGCTGCCCGAAAATCCCGTGGGCGGCTCCAACGGCCTTGGCTAGACTGAACGACATGGGTTCGTACTACTTCTTTCGCTGATTCCGGGCACGGACGCCGCCGCGCGACGCTGAGCGTCGCCGGGTGACCCCAGGGGCCACCCCCGCGTGCCGCAGTCCCTTCCGCCCGCCCGGCAGCCCCGCCCCGCAGCGCACCTTCATGCGCCGCCGAGGCATGTCACCTCAGGGAAAGCACCCATGACGCCCAAGCACACCCGCGCCCAGCTGACCATGAAGGACGTCTCCAAGAGTTACGGGGACCGAACCGTCCTCGATCAGGTGTCGTTCACCGTCCGCCCCGGCGACAGAGTCGGAGTGATCGGCGAGAACGGCTCCGGGAAGTCCACTCTCCTCCGGCTGTTGGCCGAAGGAGAAGCACCGGACAGCGGCGAGATCACCGTCCGCTTCCCCGGCGGCACCGGCTATCTCTCCCAGACGCTCGCTCTCGCTCCCGGCCGCACCGTCCAGGACGCCGTCGACACGGCCCTGGCCGAACTGCGCGAGCTGGAGCGGGAGATCCGTACCGCCGAAGAGGCGCTCACGGTTGCCGGGACTCCGGATGAATCCCGGCTCGCCGCATACGGCGATCTGCTGACGGCGTACGAGGAACGCGGCGGATACCAGGCCGACACCCGGGTCGACGCGGCTCTGCACGGCCTGGGACTCGCCCACCTCACGCGCGAACGCCCCCTCGGCACGCTGTCCGGAGGCGAACAGTCCAGGCTCGCGCTCGCCTGCGTACTGGCATCCGCCCCCGAACTTCTGCTGCTCGACGAGCCGACCAACCACCTCGACCTCCGCGCCACCACCTGGCTGGAGGCGCACCTGCGTGCCCACCGCGGCACCGTCGTCGTCATCACCCACGACCGGACCTTCCTGGAGCGGACCACCACCGTCATCCTGGAGGTCGACCGTGACCTGCGCAGTGTCGTCCGGTACGGGGACGGCTGGGACAACTACCGCACCGCGAAGGCGGCCGCCCGCCGCCGCTGGGCACAGGACCACCAGGAATGGCTGGACGAGGTGGCCCGTACCGAAGAGCTCGTGAGCGCCGCCGGCCAGCGCCTCGCCGGGACGGGAAAGGACCCGGGCGAGGGCTGGGGCAAACACCGCCGTTCGCACGAGGCCAAGTTGTCCGGGCAGGTCAGGGCCGCCAGGAGCCGACTGGACGGGCTGCGCAGGGCACCCGTACCCGCCCCGCCCCGGCCCCTGCGATTCCGAGCCGACATCGCCGTCGCAGCCGACGGCGATGCGGACCCCGGATTCCTCGCCGCGCTCGACTCCGTCGTCGTCGGCGACCGGCTCCGCCTGCCCGCACTGCGCGTGGACCCGGGGCAGCGTCTTCTGGTCACCGGCCCCAATGGCGCGGGGAAGTCCACCCTGTTGCGGGTCCTGGCCGGGGACCTCGCCCCCGACGAGGGCACGGTGCGCCGCCGGGCCAGGATCGGCTACCTCCCGCAGGAACTTCCCGCCCGGCCGACGCGCCGCACCCTGTTGGTGACCTTCGCCGCAGGGCGGTCCGGCCACCCCGACGAGTACGCCGAGAGCCTCCTCGCCCTGGGCCTGTTCCGTCCCGAGGACCTGACGGTGCCGGTCGCCGACCTCTCCGTCGGCCAGCAGCGACGGCTCGCACTGGCCCGCCTGGTCACCCGCCCGGCCGATCTGCTGGTGCTGGACGAGCCGACGAACCACATCGCGCTCAGCCTGGTCGAGGAGGTGGAGGCAGCGCTCGCGGAGTACCGCGGTGCCGTCGTTGTCGTCTCGCACGACCGCAGCTTCCGCAGCCGCTTCACCGGCGACCGGCTGGAGCTGCACAGCGGCCGTCCGGTCGGGAACGGCTCTGGGTGAGCCAGGACGCGGTTGAACATCACCTGCACAGCCCGGAGATCAACCGCACCGACAGCGAAACGCCCGCTCAGGGCCTGTCCTGAGCGGGCGTCACCCGCCCGCCCTCCACGTGTTCCCGCAGTCGGTCGAGGAAGATCCGCTGGCCCGTGACGAGCCGCTCCGTGGCCTCCTGGGGCGTGCACCAGGCGAACCGGTCGATCTCCGGGAACTCGCGCAGCACACCGGACCCCCTCGGCCACTCCATGGTGAACGTCCCGGGAACGGCCGCCGCAGCATCGAGATCCGCCTCCATCGCCCACACCGTCACGGTCTTGCCGCCGGACTGACGGGCCTCACCGAGCGCCACCCACTCACCGTCCGGCGCCGGACGACCGAACTCCTCCTCGAACTCACGGCGGGCCGCGGCCGCGGGTTCCTCGGCAGGGCCGTACTCACCCTTGGGGATCGACCACGCCGCGCTCTCGCGGCCCGCCCAGAACGGGCCGCCCATATGTCCGATGAGCACCTCGAAACCGGCACTGTCGTACGAGGCCCCGTCCGGTCGGCGGAACAGAAGGAGACCCGCACTGCGCGTGGCGCGTTTCTGGGATGGCATGCCGTCAAGTCTGCGTCCCGGTACCGTACGCCGCCACGGACGACACCCCTTTCCCGGTGATCACCGCCGTCATCGAGTCGACGCGCCCTGTTTCCCCTGAGGTTCCCGATGCCCCCTGGTGCGCGGTTGTGCGTGCGGCCATGCTGTCCGCCGACAGCGCTTTCTGCCCGCGGGCCGAGCCGCGCAACCATCGGGATTCCAGGAGGATTTGTGGTCTTTGGCATAGTCGGCAGGACGACCGGACCGCGCGGGAGTGCGGCGCGAGGGTACGGAACGGTCGCGCGACCGCTCGTGCTGCTCGCGACGGTCTCCGCGATGACGGTCGGCGCGATCTCCCCCGCGCTCGCCGATTCGACCCCCGACCCCCGTCCCCGTACTTCCGCCGAAATCCTCAGACCGGTCGCCCCACCACCCGCGAGCAACCCGGCAGGGGAATCCAGATCGGTCGCGGACGGCGACGGCATCGAGACCGCTCGTACGTCGCGCCCGATCGCCCCGGGTGTCTGTATCGACTCGTACGACCGGCTCGAATCCGACAAGTGGCTGCGGGTCGACTCCCTCTCCGTCGACCTCACCGGCACCGGCGTACACGCCGACTACCTCTCCTCCGGCAAGGTCTCCGACCGGCGCACGGTCTCCGAACTCGCCGCAGGCCACGACGCGGGCCGTGGCCGCCGCACCGTCGCCGCGATCAACGCCGACTTCTTCGACATCAACCAGACCGGTGCGCCGGAAGGGATCGGCATCAAGGACGGGATCACCGTCCAGTCGCCCGCCCCGGGAATCAACCGGGCCGTCGGCATCGGCCCCGACAGCGCCGGCCGCATCCTGAACCTGTACTTCGAGGGGACGCTCACCCTGCCCGCCGGGCAGCAGCCGCTCGCCGCGTACAACGCCGCCAATGTGCCTGCCGGGGGAGTCGGCGCGTACACCTCCGTCTGGGGAACGGCCAACCGTGCCCTGACCGTGGACAACGCGACCCCGGTCACCGAAGCGGTCGTGCGGGACGGCAAGGTCGTCTCCGTCTCGGGCACCCCCGGATCGGGAGCCGTCCCCGACGACACCACCGTCCTGGTCGGCCGTGAAGCCGGGGCCGTCGCACTCGACGCCCTGAAGCCCGGAGACCCGGTGTCCCTGACCTACCGGGCACGCACCGACAGCGGAGCCGTGCCGCGCACCGCGGTCGGCGGCCGTGAACTTCTCGTCGTCGACGGAGTCGCACAGAACCACGACGGCGAGGGCAACAACACCGCAGCGCCCCGCACCGCCGTCGGCTTCTCCAAGGACGGCCGGACCATGCAGATCCTCACCGTCGACGGGCGGCAGGCCGACAGCGGCGGCGTCACCCTCACCGAACTCGGTCTGATGATGCAGCGCGCCGGCTCGTACAGCGCACTCAATCTGGACGGCGGCGGATCGTCGACCCTCGTCGCGCGCGAGCCCGGCAGCGACGCGCTACGGGTGGAGAACAGCCCGTCCGACGGCAGCGAACGCACCGTCCCCAACGGCCTCGCCCTCACCGCCCCCGACGGCAGCGGCCGGCTCAAGGGCTTCTGGGTCCAGCCCCGTACGCCCGCCGGTTCCGCACCGGGCGTAGACCCCGTGAAGGGCGGCCACCCCGACCGCGTCTTCCCCGGACTCACCCGACGCCTCACCGCGACCGGATACGACGAGACGTACGGCCCCGCCGACGGCAACCCTCGCTGGCGTACGGTGCGGGGCGCCGTCGGTACGGTGGACCGCAACGGGCTCTTCACCGCACGCCGCAGCGGCACCACCGACGTACGCGCCGAACACGGACCGGCGCGCGGCAGCACATCCCTGACCGTCCTCGACAAGCTCGCCCGGATCCGGCCGACCACCCAGCGGGTGGGCCTCGCCGACGCCGAGGCCACCGGCAGGTTCGGTATCGTCGGACTCGACGCCCACGGCACCAGCGCCCCCGTCGAACCGCGCGACATCACCCTCGACTACGACCACGCACTCTTCGACATCCGCGACGACGGCCAGGGCTCCTTCACGGTCACCTCACGCACCGGCACCGGCACCGGAGCCGGACAGATCAAGGCGACCGTGGCCGGTACCACCACCGTCCTCGCCGTCAGCATCGGCCTCACCGAGCAGGCAGTCTCCTCCTTCGACGACGCAGGTTCCTGGAAGTTCAGCCAGGCCCGGGCGAGCGGTTCCCTCGCCGCCACGCCCGACGGCCACACCGGCACCGGACTGAAGCTCACCTACGACTTCACCCAGTCCACCGCGACCCGCGCCGCCTACGCCGCCCCGCCCCAGCCGGTCACCGTGCCCGGCCAGCCCCAGTCGTTCAAGCTGTGGATCAAGGGTGACGGCAAGGGCGCCTGGCCGACCCTGCACCTCAAGGACGCCGCAGGTTCCGACCAGCTGTTGCGCGGACCGTACGTCACCTGGACCGGCTGGCGGCAAGTCACCTTCGCAGTACCGCCGGGAGCTGCCATGCCGCTCTCCGTGTCCCGCTTCTACCTCGCGGAGACCGCGGCCGCCAAGCAGTACACGGGTGAGATCGTCATCGACGAGCTCACCGCGCAGGTGCCGCCAACCGTCGACCTTCCCAAACAGGCAGCTCCCACCGACCCGTTGATCGACCCGGCAGCCGTGACCGAGCGCAGGGACTGGCGGTTCGCGGTGATGTCGGACGCCCAGTTCGTCGCCCGTGACCCGGACAGCGCAATCGTCACCCAGGCGCGGCGCACCCTGCGCGAGATCAAGGCGGCCGGCCCGGACTTCCTCGTGATCAACGGCGACCTCGTGGACGAGGGATCGCCCGCCGACCTGGCCTTCGCCCACCGGATTCTCACTGAGGAACTCGGTGACTCGCTGTCCTGGTACTACGTACCGGGCAATCACGAAGTGATGGGCGGCAGGATCGACAACTTCGTCACCGAATTCGGGCCCGCCCAGCGGACGTTCGACCACAAGGGCACCCGCTTCGTCACGCTCGACACATCCAGCCTCAGCCTGCGCGGCGGGGGCTTCGCCCAGATCAAGCAGTTCCGCGCCCAGCTGGACGCGGCGGCGAAGGACCGGACCGTGGACTCGGTCATGCTGATCGAGCATGTGCCGCCGCGCGACCCGACCGTACAGAAGGGCAGCCAGCTCGGGGACCGCAAGGAGGCGGCCCTCGTCGAACAGTGGCTCGCCGACTTCCGCCGTACGACGGGCAAGGGCGCGGCCTTCATCGGCAGCCATGTCGGGGTCTTCCACGCCTCGCACGTCGACGGAGTGCCGTATCTGATCAACGGCAACTCCGGCAAGGCACCGGCCGGACCGGCGGACGAGGGCGGCTTCACCGGCTGGTCGCTGGTCGGCGCCGACCACATCACGTCCGGTGAACAGGCCGCAGCGCGGCAGCGGCCGTGGCAGGGCGGGCCCGACTGGGTCTCCGTACAGACCCGTGCGCATGTCGACGCCCTGGCGAGAGTCACGGCGACCGTCACCCAGGGCACCCGCAGTGTCCCGGTCGGCTTCCCGCTGGCCGCGGACTGGACCGGATCCCCGAACGTCCACATCGGCGACCGGGACGATGCCCGTCACCGCCACTCGGCGGTCCTCGACCCGTCCACCGGCACCCTCATCGCGCTCCGACCGGGCACGATCACGCTCGCTGTGACGGTCAACGGAACGACACAGAAGGCGCAGATCAGGATCGGGGCAGCCGGGGCCGCGTCGGCGGCCTGACGGACCACGGGCCTGTCCGGCGATCACAGCCGGACAGGCCCTGGGCCGCCCCGCACCACCCATGGACGCAGGGGCGGGGCGGCCTCACGACCGCGGAACCCGTCTGCCTACACCTTGTGGTACTCGTGGGCCTCCGACGCCGCAGCCTCCACCGCCGCGATATCGCCGCCCGCCGAAGCGGTGACCACGGCAGCCACCGCACCCTCCAGGAACGGCGCGTCCACCAGCCGCGAGCCGTCCGGCAGTTCGTCCCCCTCGGCCAGCATCGTCTTGACCGTGAGCACCGCGCTGCCCAGGTCGACCAGTATCGCCACCCCCGCTCCGCCGTCCACCGACCTGGCCGCCTCGGCGATCAGCTCGACACTGGTCCCGAGACCACCCGCGGGAGTGCCACCGGCGGCGGCCACCGGAGCCGTCGCACCACCTGCCGCGAGACCCCTGGCCAGCTCGGCGACGGACTCGGCCACCGGGCCGCTGTGCGAGACCAGCACGATCCCGACCTGCTTCCCGCCGCTCACGCGTCACCGCCACTCGCACCATCGGTCTCGGCCAGTGCGGCGATCAGCAGGGCGGAGGACGTCGCACCCGGGTCCTGATGCCCGATGCTGCGCTCACCCAGATAGCTCGCCCTGCCCTTGCGGGCCAGCATCGGTACCGTCGCCAGTGCCCCCGCCTCCGCCGCCTCCCGGGCGGCGCCGAACGAGGTACCGAGTGCCTCGGCGGCCGGCAGCAGCGCATCGAGCATCGTTTTGTCCCCGGCCTGCGCCCCGCCCATCTGGGCCACGGCCGCGACGCCCACCCCGAGCGCCTCCGCCAACTGCCGCCGTGCCACCCGGGGCGCGTCGCCCAGAGCTTTACCGGTACGTCGCAACAGCGTTCCGTACAACGGGCCCGAAGCCCCGCCGACCGTCGCGATCAACTGCCGCCCGGCGAGCATCAGCACGGCCCCCGGAGTCGGCGGCGGCTCCTTGTCCAGGGCTGCCCTCACCGCGGCGAATCCGCGGTGCAGATTGCTGCCGTGATCGGCGTCCCCGATCGCCGAGTCGAGCTCGGTCAGGTGGTTCGCCTCGCGGTCCACGGAATCCGCGGCCGCGGTCATCCAGCGGTGGAAGAATTCGGCGTCGAGCACATGATCTCCTTGTCGGGCGGGTCAACGGCCCCAGCGCAGCGCAGGCGTCTCCACCGGCGCGTCCCAGAGGCGCAGCAGCTCCTCGTCCACCTGGCAGAGCGTCACCGAGCAGCCCGCCATGTCGAGCGAGGTCACATAGTTCCCCACGAGCGTACGAGCCGCCACCACACCCCGCTCGGACAGCACCCGCTGGACCTCGGCATTGAACCCGTACAGCTCCAACAGCGGCGTCGCACCCATCCCGTTGACCAGCACGATCACGGGTCCACGCGGCCGCAGGTCCTCCAGGACCGCGTCCACGGCGAAGTCCGCGATCTCCCGCGATGTCATCATCGGACGCCGCTCCCGTCCCGGCTCGCCATGAATTCCGATCCCCAGCTCCAGCTCGCCCGGCGGCAGATCGAATGTGGGGGACCCCTTGGCGGGCGTGGTGACGGCGCTGAGTGCCACCCCGAAACTCCGCGATGCCTCGTTCACCCGCCGGGCAATGGCCTCCACCCGCTCCAGCGGCGCACCTTCCTCGGCCGCCGCCCCGGCCATCTTCTCGACGAACAGGGTCGCGCCCGTGCCCCGCCGCCCGGCGGTGAACAGACTGTCGGTCACCGCCACGTCGTCATTGACGAGCACCTGGGTGACCTGCACGCCCTCGTCCTCGGCGAGCTCGGCGGCCATCTCGAAATTCAGCACGTCACCGGTGTAGTTCTTGACGACGAACAACACCCCCGCCCCGCTGTCGACCGCGGCGGCGGCCCGCACCATCTGATCCGGCACCGGCGAGGTGAACACCTCTCCCGGGCAGGCCGCGGACAGCATCCCGGGCCCGACGAACCCCGCATGCAACGGCTCGTGCCCGGACCCGCCCCCGGATACGAGCGCCACCTTCCCGGCCACGGGCGCGTCACGCCGTACGACGACACGATTCTCGACATCCACGGTCAGCTCGGGGTGAGCGGCGGCGATACCGCGCAGCGCGTCCGCGACAACGGTTTCGGGGACGTTGATGAGCATTCTCACGGGTACCTCCTGGGCAGGGTAGCAGGTGGGTTGTTGTCCTGCGTCTTCGCTGTTCAGAGTGGGTATGGGTAGATCGTGATCTTGGCTGTCCGTGGCGGTCGTGAGCGGGTTCTGGCGGTACTGATGCTGACTTAATGCCGACTTTGGTGACGGGCCGTCAGGTTGGTCGGATGGTCGGGCGGGTCTCGGCTGACCTGCTCCTGTCGGCAGTATCGGCCTTGCGGCAGCGAAGGGCACGTGCGACAACATCATGGGCGCGCCCAGGTCCGAATCAGGATGCGTTCGGTTGTGGCCGGACGTCGGTGTTTATGCGTACACCGGGCCTTGTCAGCACGTGGTGTATGGGGACATTCCAGCCCCTTGCTTGCGGCGGGAGGGGTTGCGAAGCGGCGTTCGCTGTGCGGACCGGCCGTGGTGCCATCCCGGCAGATTCTTCGTCTGCTGGTGATACGCGTTCCGCACTGCTGGTGACGAGCGAAAAAGCGTTCCGCGGTGGTCTTCGAGCCCGGCCTGGTCCGGGTATGGCCCGGATCCTGGGCGAAATGAGATTCGGTGTCGGTTGCGAGCCAGCCCGGGTGGACGCCGCGCAGCGCGATCACCGAAGCGCCAAGACGTTCGGCGAGGGGTGGCCGGGGCGGATTCGGCGGTGAATACGGCTGTCGCCGTGGGGGACGCCTGTGCCGCCCTGATCGACGGGAGCTGAAGCGGTTGATGGGTGCATCGAGGTTGCGTGCCCGAGTCAGGGGTCGGCGTGAGTAGTCTCAACGGCAACCAGGTCCGAACCGGTGGACTTTGTCATGAAGTTGTCTACCATGTCGCGCTGACCTGGAGCGATGCAGCTTCAGTCGCCTCTGACCAGCGCAGATGAATCTTTCAGGGTCTTTCAGGGGCGTGCAGTCTTATGTAGTCGATTCTCCCCAGACGCTCCCCAGCAGCGCTGATCCTCCCCAGATTCTCCCCAGGGAGGGCCGCCGTGACGGACGGCGGGAGATGAAACTTGGCGCTGTCGCAGGCACGCTGAGTGACTGTATCGGGCGCTCAGCCGGCATCCCAGGGGTGATCTCGGCTCCAAGATCTCCGCCTGTGTGTACCCATCCTTTCGAAGGCGCTGCGCCCGGCCACTGATAGCGAGACGGCTGTCCGCCCTGGGCCGCGACGGTCCCACCTGGCACAGGTCGTAGGACCCGTTCACGACAGTCCACACAGTCCAGACGGTGCGAATAATGCATGGTGAGCAGCGCTCGGTCTATCTCGTCCCCCAGAGACTGTGACACCTCGTGACACGACGACGCCCCGGCCGGCAAGCACCACCGTGCCGGGGCGTCGTCGTGCCTGAGCGCTACCGCGACTTCGCCAAGGCATGCCAACCGCGGGGCGCTCTCGGGTCACTGCCTCACCCACACAGCGCCGTCCTGGTCTCAAACCCTCAAGACCCTTCGGCTGAGGCGCTGACCGGCCTGCTGCTGTACTCGGGCTCCCCGCTTTCGAGTACACGGAGCAAGGACGCGGTGACGACGCGCGTGGTGCGCCCGATGCGTAGCACACGGCACGGGAACGCACCGCGTCGAACCAAGTCGTAACCGGTCGCCCGCGAAAAACCGAATGCCCGTGAGGCTTCCGCCACGCTTCCCGTGCCGTTCCAAGTGGCGCGAATGCACGCAGGACTGTATTCGGAATCGCGGCATGCATTACTGTTTTCGTGCAATTGGATACTCCAATGTCTTTTCAAGTGCTGCGGATTGGCGGCGGAGTGTTTTTGGGAAGGGCGGCAGCTCGGCGTGTGAGCTGGCCGACGGCCGCGCGAGCGGTAGCCGATCTCCAGGATGCGTCACCGGTCTAGCTGGCAAACTCTATGGACACGGGTGTTGTTCGGCGCAGCTCCGCACGTCGAGGTACGTGGGGCGTGGGGGCAGACGTCGGGTGGTGCCTTTCGATGTACGGGCAGGTTGTGGCGGTGGACTACAAATGGTGCGCGGGATCGCCGGTTTGGCTAACCGGCGATCCCGCGCTATGTTGCCTCGGTTATGTGTGCCGCGATCAGCGGATACGGCTGACTGCAGGCCCTGACGTGGCCGCCGGGGCGGCTGGCGATTTGGTGCCGAAACTCGCCCCTCAGTCAAGCGGACTGTGCCCGTCGGTGAGTGAAGTATTCCGAGAGATGGAATGCGGCGTGCTGGGAGTGTGCGAGGACCCTATAGGCGCGATGAGCATCAGCCTGCTTCCGGGCCCGTGCACAAGTGGCGGTCGCGGGCCTGTTCGTCGGTGCCCTTTCCTCTAGCCTCGATCGTTCATGAGTCCTTGTCGGTTCGCTGACGGGGGCTCTGCGTTTGCGGGGTGCGGCTTTTCCGGGGTCAGAGCAGGCTGAGGGCCCGGTTGTCGCATCGGGTGGGCGTCCAGGGCTTCGGCGTAGTCGGCGAGCGCCCGTTTTGTGGTCACGCGAGGCCGAGGAGTGCGAGGGGTCGGCGGGCGTCGCGTGCGTTGCGGCGGAGGCCGGCGGCGATGTTCTTGACGCCGCTCAGCCGGAGAGCGCCGACGGCGAGGTTGCGCCATGTCGCCATCGCGCGGGGTGCGTTGCCGGTCCGAAGCTGGGAGGCGTCCTCGGCGAAGGTGGTGTCGCGGACGTGGTGCAGGGCCTCGATCTTCCAGTGGTCGCGGATCAGTCTCGCGGGTTGGACGGGGGTGGCCTGCTCGGCGGTCAGGCTGGTGACCGCGTAGACGGTCGTGATGGTGGTCTTGCCGGTCTTGCGGTCGGTGCGGCGGCGCTTGATCTGGACGGCCTGGCGGGCGCCGGGGAAGAGCAAGTTGTTCACGGTGGCTACCTTGATCCGGCGGATCTCCGCGCGGCCGTGGCCGGCGCCCCGGGTGCGGCCCTGGAACGGGATGTCCTTCCAGGGAAGGGACTTCAGCTGCTTGCGCAGCTTCTTCTGGTTGCCCTTGACGATTGCGATGTAATGGGCCCCGCGGCCCAGGAGGTAGGTGGCGTGCTCGCGTTGCGTATGGAGCGCGTCGCTGGTGACCACGGTTGCGGCCAGGTCGGCGACGGTGTCGAGCAGCGGCTGGAAGCGGGTGACCTCACCGGTCTTCTCGCCGACGTCGAGCTGGGCCAGGACCAGCCCGGTGGTGTGTTCCACCGCGGCGAGCAGGTGGATCCTCCGCCCCTGGGCCTTCGCCGCGCCGCGCAGGGACTTGCCGTCCACGGACAGTCCGCGCAGCCCGGTGCTCTCGGGCCGGCGGTCGGTGAGCCATCCGCCCACCGCCCGGTCCAGGGCATCACCGTCGATGCGGGCGAGCAGTCGGCGGACCGTCGCCTCCGAGGGCACCAGCCTCCGGGGCAGTACTGGATCGGGGCGCACGCCGAGTCGCTCCAGCACGTGCGGCGGCGCGTCCGCGATCCACTCGCCGACCGCCAGCAGCGAGGTCGCGCCGGTCAGCACCGCGCACGCGGTTAGCGTGAGCACGACGGCCAGGGCATGGCGCACGCCGCGCGGATCGCGCGGATCCGGCACCTGAGCCAGCCGCTCCAGCAGGCCGGGCACCTCCCCGGGCCCGACGTCGGACTGCTCGCGGAGCCGGTCAAGGGCAGGCGGAATCAGGGATGATGCGTTGGCAGGCACGGTCTTCCAGGCAGGTCACGGGGCGTAGAACACTCCATGATCACGGGAACCTTCCCTGTATCGTCCCCCGGTCACATCAACGCCGCAGCCCCGCCTGCCACCCAGGTCTGCCAGACATGACGGGTGTTCGGCAGGTCAGGGCGGTCAAGGAGCCAGAGCACATACCCGGCATGGCACCGGGCCCACGAACTGTCCGAATCGACTGCACGATCGAGCCTGCCCCGTAGGTCAGCGCTGTCGACAGCCCGGGCAACCCGCACGTACTCGCGATCCTTGCAGCGATACGCCCGGTGGACGACGATCTCGACCAGGTCGGTGAGCTTCGCCTTGATCGCCTCCTCCTGGCGAGCACGGGCCACCTCCCGGATCAGGCTCTCCTTCGTACCCCACGCCTTCGCATGCCGCGTCCACTCCCGCGGGTACCTCGCCTCCCACTCCAGGAAGAGCAACACATAGGGCAGCCCCGGCCACGTCGCCAGATCCCCGCCCACAGGACCACCCCACACCCCATCAGGCAGTGAACGCCTCTGGGCTTGCTGATACCTCCGGCGCGCCTGCAGAAAGGCCGGCTCCCGGTACCGCTCGTCCGCTCCCAGCGTCAGCCGCCACATCTCGTGGTACCGGGCGCGCGCGTCCGTGACCTTCCTCTGGGCCTCCGCCAGATGGACGAGCGCTGCACCTCTCGCAGCCGGATCCTCCGCTATAAGTCCGAACGCCCAACCCAGCCGCTCAGCCCATGCACAAGCGTCGTCCGCATCTGTACCTGCCTCTTCAGCCACGCACGGGATCATCTCCTAGCGCAGTCGGCTTGCTCCACCCGACGGTGCAGGGGAGACGCAAGGGCTCCGAGGCGCAACGGACGTGAGCGGGAACCACCCGCTCGCCCTCTCTTCATCTCAAGTGATCACGAAACGTACGCCCGCCGACTACGCCGAAACCCCGATCCGCTACGCGACCTTCGACGACGACCGCGAGCGGTGAGGACGCGAGGGGCCGGAGTCGCCGAAGGTCTGGCGGGCGTACACCAGCAAGGCGGTGTGCGTCGGGGCGACCCATCGCGCGGACCTTCGGCGCGGCCGGCGTGCGTGCGCGGCCTGCTGGCGCTGTTCGAACGGCCCGGCTGGCGAGGAGCGCTGTGCTCCTCGATATCGACGGGAAGGGGCGGGAGGGCTTGGAGTACGTGGCGGTGCGGGCCGCCGTCACTTCCTGGGAGCGGGCCGCCGCCCGCAGTGACGTGAACGTTGTCGCGGTCGCTCGTTTCGTGCGTTCCTTCCACGGCGCGACGCACTTCAAGCAGGCCGGCGAACAGGAAGTCGTGTGCCGCAACGACGCGGCGCTGAAGACTACGGGTACGCCGTGGACGGTTCCTGCTGGCCTCCGCTTACGTACGTTGACTGGGACCTCACCGCCTCGGCGAACACTTCCGCGATGTCGTGCATCTGTGATGGCAGCACCTGAATACGGGACCACGCGTGACCGAGGCCCGACGGTGGCCCACCGGAGCCGGTCCGTCTGCGATGAGTAAGGGATCGACCGGCCAGACCGGCTTCTCGACGCCGTCCTGCGGTGGCAGGCCGGCGCTGGCGGGCGCCGTGGCTGAGGCGAGCGGAGCATACGAATGGGTTGCCGCCCACCGTCGTGAACTGGGCGCCTTCCTGCGCTGAGAGTCCCGTGGCGGTACAGCATTGGCCGATTCACGCCTTGGGCCTGCCGGTTGTGGCTTAGGGTTCAACTGGGCGTCGATGCATGTTTGTTACGGGGGTGTGAGTGAGCGGTTCGGGGACTACTCAGCTTGTGTTCGTTCACGGGATCGGCGGACTTCGGGGCACGGCGCAGGAACGCCGTGAGTGGCTTGAGGCCCTGGCCGATGGAGCACGCAGAGCAGGGCACTCCGACGTGGTCTCCGGGCTGACGCAGGGCTGGCTGGCGGAGACCCGCTTCGCGAACTACAGCGACCTGTTCACCGACCTCGAGGCCCAGGGTGACGAAGCCGGCACGCTCGACGAGCAGGATGATGCCACTTTCCTGATCGCGTTCGTGGCGGCGCTGGTCGATGAGCTCGGCTGGCAGTCCCGGGAGCGAGGGGACCGGCGGGCGTCGGCGGTGGTCGAGGACGCCCGGACGCAGCTGCCCGGCGTTGTGGCCGAGGAGCAGGGCGTCGGGGAGCCGTTCCGAGTCTTGGGCCGGGTATTGACGACCCTGTTGCAAATGCCGGGGCTGCGCGGGTGCGCGCAGTGGGCGAGTGGTGCGCCGCTGCTGTGGCACCTGGCCCAGGTCGGACGGTACCTCCGCAGGCGGGAGGCCGACGGCGGCGGGCGCACGCTAGACGTCCGGATCCGCGAGCGGGTGCTGTACGGGACGGATCCCGACCGACCGCTGGTCGTGGTGAGCCACTCTCTGGGCACGGTGGTCGCGTTCGAGGCGCTGCGCAACTACGACGGACAGGTGCCGCTGCTGATGACGCTGGGCTCGCCGCTGGCCACCGGGGCGGCGGTCCTGCAACGGCTGGTGCCGCAGCCTCCCCGCACCCCGGCCCGCGTCGAGCGGTGGCTGAACTTCTGGGACCGCGACGACATCGTGGTGGGCCGGCCCCGCATCGAGAAGTGGATGTTGCCCAACTCCTCGGGTGTCGTCCCGGTGACCGACCGGGTGGACTCCGACGGCCTGTGGGTCCACACAGCCACCAAGTACCTGCGTAATCCGGCCGTCGCGGGGCCCCTAGTCGAAGCGCTGAAGAAGTGACCGACGAGCAACGTCGGCACGTGCTGGTCGTGGGTGCGCAGTGCGAGGTCATGGGCACCCTGTCCCGGCTGGAGGAAGCCGCCCGGAACCTGCACGCTGTACTGACGGACCCGATGCTCGGGGCGTGCACGCCCCGCACAGGCGACCACGGCTCCCTACTGGTCAGTGCAACGCTCACCCCAGAGGACGTCCGAAAAGCCGTGAACGAGGCGGTGAACCGGGCACGGGCCGACAACGCCGTGCTGGTGGTGGCGTTGCTCGGACACGGCTTCACCCCATCACAGCAGACCGACCTGTACTACATGGTCGCCAAGTCCACGACTGGCAGCACCATGTCCGCGGTGAACGTCAGCCAGCTTCTCACCGAGGCCGTCGACGAGCCCGGAGTCGAAGGCGTAATCGCCCTGATAGACACATGTCACGCGGCCGGTGCGATGCCGGACGCGGGCAGGATCGCGGGCGGGGTCCGGTCCGGCCGCACCAGACTGTCCGTCATCACCGCCGCCGCGGCCGACCAGGTGGCCCGCGGCATGCGCTTGACCTTCGCCTTGGTCGAGGTACTACGGGAAGGGATCGCCGGGACGGGTGCCACGGTGTACGCGGACGCGAGGCTCACCGAGGAACTGCGCAACCGCACCGTCGGTCAGGCCGTCGGGAGATTCGAGTACGACAACGACCCCTTCGTCGCGGAGGGGCTGTGGCTGGCCCGCAACGTGCGCTCTGTCCCCAGCACCGGAGGCGGCGTGGTGGGGCCGGTGGGTCGGCAGGACCTCGAAGCAGCCGTGGCGATGTGGCGGGTCGGCATGCGCCTGCCGGCACCTCTGACGCATGGGGAACTCGACGGGCTGCACACGTTCGTGCAGCAGGGCCAGGTGGACGATGTGGCCGACCCGCGCTGGCGCGCCCAGGTCACCCACGTGGTGGCCACACTCATCGAGTGCGCCAAGACCGTTGTACTTCTCAACAAGCTGCTCGCCGACGTTCTGACCAGCGACCTGCTGCGTGAAGCGCGCCAGTTGGCGGGACTGCCCCCTGCGGCGGAGGGCCCCGAGCTCCTGCGCGACCTGGTCGAGTACGCGGCCCTGCGAGCGACGAGCGTCGACGAGCCCCCGTGGAAGGCACCCGCGCATTTGGTCGCGGCCCTCGCCCAGTTGTCCGGAGCCAATGACGTGCTCCCACGGCTGCGGGAGTGGGCGCGGGACCTCGGTGTGGTCACCGAGTTCAACGATGCCCTGACTGAGTTCGCGCAGAAGCGGCAGCAAAGCGAACTCCGCCTCGTCGTCAGCCTGGCCGGCGCGTTGACCGACTGGCCAGAGGAAGTGGATGCCTGGCTGGTCGGCTCCGGCGAGCGGCTGCCGGTGCACCAACGCTTCTGGTGCGAGTCCGTGGACCGCTTCGGCACGGGTCGGGCAATCGGAGCGGCCCTGGCGTGGGCGCGCGGCCGGCTCCCCTCCCCCGAGCAACTGGTCAACGTGGACGTGGCCGCCCCCGCCCACCTGCTGGCGCGCTGGCAGCCCGAGGAGGCGAAGGTCGGCCGTCGTCTACTCGGGGTCAACCACGACGTCGTCGTCCGGTGGAGCGGCCGCATGGATCCGGCCGAGGAGAACGCCGAGATGAACGACGCCGCCCGCAAGGCCCTGCGCGGAATGGCCGCCTGCGCCACCGTGCCGGTGGAGTGGATCGGCGCGTCCGTCCTGGACGACAAAGGGGGGCTCGAACAGGGGCTCATGACCGGCCGGTACGACACCGCTGTCCTGCTTGATCACCATCCAGACACCCTGCAGGACGTCCTCGAACAACTGTTGCCCTACGCTCCGATCATCCTGTGGCCGCGCCCGGACACCCGAGTGGGCGACGACCGGCTGCGGACCCTGGTGCAGCAGAACTGGCCCAGCCTTCCCGATGGCCTCGCCGCCGCATACCGGCAGCGATGGTCCCGGGAGCACGAAGGATGCGTGGTGTGCCTGGGTGACGTACGCGCGGTCTGGCACGACGAGACCTGGCTGGAGTTCTGCCGGCCCTTCGAACAGCGCGTCGTGGCCGGACTTGAGGAGGAATTGTGACCTGGAAGCCCTACTACCGAGGTGACGGCGAGCAGCGGAGCACCCCGCTGGCCGACCCGCCCCCGTGGCGCACGTTCCCGCGCACCTCGCAGTACCGTCAGTACCAGCCGCCTTCGGGGCTCGTCGACGCGGTCAACGCGGCCCTGCACCTGCGACGTCCGCTCCTCGTCAGCGGCCCCGCCGGGTCGGGCAAGTCCACCGTGATCGAGCAGGTGGCCCACGAGCTGAACCTCGGACACGTGCTGCGCTGGCACATCACCTCCCGCAGCTCGCTGACTGAGGCCCTGTACCGCTACGACGCCCTGGGCCGCATCCACGCCCAGAGCCTGCGTGCGGCGGCGACGCAGGGGCTGGCGGGCCGTGGCCGAAGCCGGGACGACATCGCGCCCTTCCTGCAAATCGGGCCCCTGGGCACCGCGTTGATGCCCGCCGACCGACCACGAGCCCTGCTCATCGACGAGATCGACAAGAGCGACCTGGACTTGCCCAGCGACCTGCTGGAAGTGCTGGAGCGCGGTGAGTTTGAGATCCCCGAACTCGTGCGGTATCGGCGGCCCCGCGTCCTGGTCCGCCAATGGGACAGCGAGGAGGAGTACCCCGTCGAGCGTGGCCGTGTCCGGTGCACGCAGTTCCCGTTCATCCTCCTCACCAGCAACGGCGAACGCGACTTCTCGCCTGCCTTCCTGCGGCGCTGCATCCGCTACACCATGCCCGCGCTGACCGCCGAGCTGCTGTACGGCATCCTTCAAGCCCACTTCGACGAGGTACCTGACGGCGGGGAGGAGTTCGTCGTGAAGTTCGCCGAGCGTGTCGCCGCGGGCGAGCACCTCGCCATCGACCAGCTACTCAATGCCGTGGCCCTGCTCACCGGGGACCAGGCGCCCCAAGACGAGCAGTACCGGGAACTGCGCACGCTGCTCTTGCGTGAGCTCTCCCGTGTCTGACGCCCTCACCCGCCTCGTCCGGGCGCTGAGCGACGCGCCGCTGCGGCGCGGAACGGACGCGCGCACTTTTGCCGACGCGTTGTGGCTGGCCGCCGCGGGCACCATCGGTCGGGACACCTCACCGACCCCCGCCGCGGCCCCCGACGAGACGGCTCCCGACCCGGAGCCGGAACCGTCGGCCCGGTCCGCCGGCCCCACGCCACCTGATGCCGAGACCACCATGACCCAGGGCGCGGAGAGCAAGGATGTGTCCGTACGCCGCCCAGGGGCGACCACCACCGTCCGTGGTGTGCCCTTGTCCCTGGGGCGCGCCAACCCGCTGCCGGACGCGCTAGCCGTCGGTCGTGCGCTTCAGCCATTCCGCCGGCCGTGGAGCCGGGGTGGGCGCAGTCGGCTGGACGTCGAGGCGACCGTGGAGCACTACGCGCGCGGAGGCCCACTGGTGCCGCTGTTCCGACCTGCTCCGGAACCCTGGTTCGAGGCAGTCGTCATCGTGGACGCCTCCCTGTCCATGAGCGTGTGGGAGGAGACCGCGCGGGCGGTGACCCGGCTCCTGACCACCCTCGGTGGTTTCCGCGTCGTTCGCACGTGGCGACTGGAGTGGCAGGGCGCCGAGCCGCGTGTGAGCGACCACCACGGCCGCGAGGTCCCTGGCGAGCGCGTCCCCCATCACGTCAGCGGAGCCCAGGGCCGACGCCTCGTCTTGTTGGTCTCCGACTGCGCCGCTCGCGGCTGGCGCACCCCCGCCCCTTGGCTGCTGCTGCGCGACTGGGGCGAACAAATCCCAGTCGCCCTGCTCGACCCGCTGCCGCCGCGCCTGTGGCGTCGCTCCGCCCTGAACCTCCCCGCCGTGCGCGTCACCGGTGGCCAGGTCGGCGACCACAACGGCAACCTCCGCTTTTCACCGCCGCTCAGACTGCGGCCCCGAGCGGCCAGTGGCGGGGCCCTGGGTCCGTGGACCGCCCTGCCCGTGGTGTCCTGCACCCCGCGCTCCCTCGGCGCGTGGGCGAGCACCCTTATGCGCGCCGACCCACACGGCTGTGACGCCGTCCTCGTCCCCGCCACCGGCCGCCTCCCCCAGACCCGCCACGGCACGGCCCCCACCCGGCAGATCGGCCCGGCGCGGCTGGCCGAAGTGTTTGTCCACACCGCGCCTGCGCCCGCGGTACGCCTGGCCGTCCTCTGCTCCGGCCTGCGCGAACTGCCCCTCCCCCTACTGCACGTGCTGCGCGACGAGGCGGTGCCCGAGGCCGAGTACTCCGACCTCGCCGAGCTCCTCACCAGCGGCCTGTTCGCCGTACGACGCGACCCCGACGGGGACCCCATGCTCGTGCTCCGCGAACCCGCGCGGGAACACCTGCGCACCTATCTGACGACTCACGACAGGTGGCAGACGCGGGCTGCCTTCACCCGTCACGTCGCCACCCACCCATACGCCCCGCAGGGCATCGCGGCGGTGCTGCACGACGCGTGGGCGACGACGGATATCCCGTCGGAGAGGCGACCTTTCGCGGAGGTGGTCACGGCTGTGCGCCGGGCTGGAGGGCCGGTGAGGGAAGAGCAGGCGTCACGGCGGGCCGACGGCGCGCATCTGGGGGCCCGCGCCGCAGGCCCGGCCCCCCACGAGAGCGGCACCGGAGCAGCTGCTTTGGCCGAAGACGCAGCCGCCACTGGCGAGACGGAGCCTGCTCTCGCTGCGGCATCTTGGCTTCGTGAGCAGCTGTACAACGATGGGGTCCGTCGCGGGCGTCGAGACCGGTTCACCTTGTTCGGCCACGAGACCGATTGTCATATCTTCGAAGGCGATGGGACCCGCCCGATTAGAGAAGAAGACGTCCGCATCTACTACAGCCCTGAGAGAGTGGAGTTCCCAGACGAGATAGCGGGCTGGCGTCGTGCCATCGAAGATGAAGAGCGGCGCAAAGAAGCTGCGGGCATGCGGTATCACTGGAACAGCCCCCGCTTCGCCGTCGATCAATTGGCCATCGCCCGTACCCAAGGAATGCAGTCGCCGGCAGTCACGCTCAGGCTGCGTCACGCGGACTACTACGACTTCTTGACCACGACCCTCAACCTCGATCGCCAACAGGAGAACGGGCTGACTCTGCGCCAGCAGTACCTGGAGGGTCAAGACCCGCTCGATGCCCCACCGTTCCTGTGCTGCAGCTTCGGTGTGCACGTAGCCGTGCGGACCGGACCCGATCGAAAGATGTTGTTCTCGCACCGCAGCGCGGTGGTCGCGGGCCCGAACCAATCACGCTGGAACTCCTCGGCGAACGAGGGACTTGCGGCAAACCAGGACCTCGGGCCCGATATGCGGATCAGTTTGCACGCCGTGGCGCGCCGAGCACTGCGCGAGGAGCTGGCGATCCAGGAGTCGGACAGTTCAGAGCTGGAACTACTGGGCTTCGGCCTGGACTTGCGTAATAGCCAGTGGGGGGCGTTCTTCAGCGCAGATCTGCATGATCTCGACGAGGAGGCGCTGCGCTATCGATGGACCCGGGGCGTTGAGGAAAAGTGGGTGCATGATGCGCATGCCTTCGTGCCTGCCGACCCTGATTCCGTGCTCTCCTTCGTGATGGGCAAGCCTGTCGACGCCTGGGCTCCGTGCGCTCCTGCCTCGTTCTATCTGGCGCTGGTAAGCGATGCCGTACGTCGGCGAGGTGGCGACCCGTCCGGACGCCTGGAAGTGGAGGCTGCGGAGCGAAGGGTGCTAAACCGAGTGAGGGAGGCGGCCGACTGAAGGCTGGGCCGTCGCGTCGCTGCAGCCAGCGCTGGATCTTGCCGCCACCGGCCCCGGGGCGTCCGCAGTCGTGACGCCGGCGCCGGCGGCCCTCGGTCTCGTCATGGCCCACCGCCACTGCGGCACCACACCGTCGCCGTGCCCGTCACCGGGACGGGCACGGCCTCCCGGCTCAGGCTGCCCCGCACGCCCGAGGCAGAGAACATCCGCTCAACCCGTGACGCTCGTTTGACGCCCGGGGTGCGCGAGAGCCTGTTTAGTGATGCGGCGAACCGTGTCTGACCTGGGGATTTTCATGTCCTTGCGCTCTGCGGCATGTTCCCGATGACGCATCATGTGGAGTGTGTGGCGATTCTGGAGCCGGTCGCAAAGGCGGTCTGACCTGCAGGTTTGAATGGTGTGCGTTATGTGCGCTGTGGGCGTTACGGGCGATATCTTGACGCTGAAATGACGCTCTCCGAGGCATCGTGACGCTCATTTGACGCTCGTTCTGATGGGCCATCAGGTGCATTGCACCGCTGGTCAGGCGGCCTCCTGACTGTACGGGTGTGGCAAGGTGCCGGGAATTTCGTGGTGCTGAGCGGTCCCACTCAGCCACCTGCGCAGAGTTCCAGCAGGTTCTTGGTCTGCTGGTGGTACACGCCTCGCGTGCCGTTGACCAGCGGGAATAGCCCTTATTGAGGGGGCCGGCGGGGCGGTGGACCGGGAATGGCCCGGATCTTGGTCCGAGGTCCGAAGCGGCGGATGTCCGGCTTCGACTTGGCAGGTGAGTCCTGGGTGGCGGAGGAGACCTCTTGGGCTGGCGCCGGAAGGCCGCGGAACGGCGGGCCACCTCGCTGCCAGCATTCCTACGGTGCTGGTCATGGCTCCACGGACACGCAATCCGGGCTCGGAGTGGCCGGCTCTTTCCGCCCCGGACCCGGTGGGAATTCATCGGGTATGGGCGCAGGACCAGCTCGCCCAGATTCCTTCAGGACGGCTGTGGCTGGCCGTTGAAGCCGACCTCGTGCGATCTGCCGACGCGATGCAGCGCATTTGCATGGTGGCGCGTCCCCTGCAACGCCGAGGACGCCCGTACCCGAGGCCGGCGGTGGCCGGGGTGCGGGCGGGACAACCGTCTCACTGACCTGGACAGTCAGCCCGCGCCGTCGTCCAGGCGATCTCAGAATCGTTAGGACGACTCAGGAGAACGGCATGGACAGGACGCGTGGGACGGCGTGGAGCGGCTGCGGGACTGGCTCGACGCGGAGGCGGTCCCGGCCGCGGCCGGGGACGTCAAGCTGCTGCGCGTGCTCAAGATCGGGAGGAGTTCGGCGAGGTCGCGGAGGCCGTGCACGGGGCGCTGGGCGCCAACCCCCGTAAGGGTGCGTCCCGCACCTGGGCGGGACGTCCACAAGGAGCTGTGCGACGTTATCGTGACCAGCATGGTCGCGCTCGCGTCGTGCACGCCGGACGCGCGCAAGTTCCTGGACGATCACCACATAGGACACCGCCTTACAGGGCCGTCGTGAGCGCGGTGGTGGACGCCTCTGTCACAGGCGTAGGACGACCAGGGCGGTGTCGTCGGTGGCGCCGGCAGGTGGGGTCAGGTCGGCCAGGAGGGCGTCGGCGAGCGCTTCGGGATCGGCGCTCTGGTGGCGGGTGAGGGAGTCGGCAAGCCGGGTCAGGCCGACATCGATGTCCTCGCTGCGGCGCTCGATCAGCCCGTCGGTGTACAGCACAAGAGTGGCCCCCTCGGTGAACACGGTCTCGGCCTGGGGGCGGGGGATGTGTTCGGGGCGGGCGCCGAGCGGGGGGTCGGTGGCCTGGTCGAGGAAGTCCACGGTGCCGTCGGGGTGCAGCAGGGCTGGTGGAAGGTGGCCGGCGCTGCTGTAGGCGATGGTGCGGTTGGTGCCGTCGATGACGGACAAGACGGCCGTTGTCGATTCCGCGCCGTCGACCGAGCGGGCGTACAGGCCGAGGGCTTCCAGGGCCTGGGCGGGGCCGTCGGCGACGCGGGAAGCGGCGCTGAGGGCGCTGCGCAGCTGGCCCATGACGCAGGCAGCGGCGAGGCCGCAGCCGACGACATCGCCGACGGCCACCGCGATGCGGTCGCCAGGCAGGTCGACGAGGTCGTACCAGTCCCCGCACACGTTCAGCCCCCCGACCGCCGGGCGGTAGCGCACTGCTGCGCGGTGATGCCTCACAGGCCCGGGGGCGGGCAGCATTGCCTCTTGTAGGCTCAGGGCGACTTCGTGTTCGCAGGCGTGGGCCTCACGTAGCCGTTCGTTGACCCCCTGGAGTTCCCCGGCCCGGGTGTACAGCTCGGCTTCCAGTACCGTCGGCCGGTCTCCGCTGCCTCGGGCGCTGAGGGTGCGAACTAGCTCGGTGATGTCCTCCTCCCGGTGCAGCAGCAGCGCCACCCGCCCGTCCGGGCCGAAGACGGGGACGTTGACCGGACTCCAGTACCGCTCCTCCCACACCCCGGGCCGGTCCGGGTACTCCACGTCGTAGCGGTGCAGCGTCATGGCGTCGCACTCCCCGGTGGCAGCCACCCACCGCAGCGATGCCTGCAGCTTGCGCATGCCGGTCACGGCGGCGTCCTTGGGGTCGTCGGGGAATGCATCAAACAGGTAGCGGCCTACCACCTGGTCACGGGTACGCCCCATGCTGCTCAGGAACGCCTCATTGACGTCGACGTACACCAGGTCCGTGGTGAACAAGGCCACCGCGCTCGGCAGCGCCTGGAATACCGCCTCGTAGTCGACCCTGGATGCGTTCACGATGCCACCTGCCCACGACGCTATGTCGATCGTGTGCTCTTTCACGATAGGCACCAGCGGCGCTCTGGGCAGGTCAGCACTCCAGGGCACCGCAACCGCTGGGCGTGGGCGCGGACGAAAACATCCCAAACCAGTACTTGACCGGCTCGTCCTCGCCCTCGGGCCATTGCGCGATCAGCCAGCTCAGGCCGATGACACCGTCGGCCGCGGGCTTTGGGCGGGTCCCGCGAGCCGGACCCGCAGGAACACGAATCGGGAGGTCATCGCGGCTTTGGAGCCCTTGCGCCAGGTGACCGTCACCGCCTTCTTACGCCCGGCCTGTGGCAGGACACCGAGGTGCTGCTGTGGAAGCCGCCGACGTGAGGGTTCAGCATCGACGCCTTCTTCACCGGCGCCGGGCTGCGGAACTGGTACGTCAACGAAGAAGCCCCGTCACGCCGCCTGACGCATGAATTCCTCAGAGGGCGGTATGTGACGTGATGCCGCATCTTTCGTCACCGGAACGTATGGGACCGCAGCCTCCACGCTGACCAGAGGACTCGGCCGTGCTGGAGTGTCTGCCGTGAGCGACCGCCAGCCCTACAAGAGCGACTTACTCCGACGAGCGTTGGGCCCTGATCGAGCCCGTGATCACTGTCTGGAAGGCCCGACACCGCTCCGTCAGCGGCCACCAGGGCAACTACGACATGCGGGAGATCGTCAACGCCCTGCTGTACCAGTCCCGCACCGGCTGCCAGTGGGACTATCTCCCCCACGACCTGCCGCCCGCCGGCGCCGTGAAGTACTACTTCTACAAGTGGCGCGATGACGGCACCGACCAGACCGTCCACGACCTTTTGCGCTGGCAGGTGCGGGAGAAGAGGGGCCGATTAGCTGTGATGTCTCAGGACGTTGGTTCCACGACGTCCTCGAACGTCAGCTGCTGCGGGACGATGTCCAGCGGTTCCGGCGGCTGATCGAAGGTGACGCGGTAGTTGCTGCCGGCGGTCCGGCTGATCGGCGGCTTCCCGCCCAGGGCAGCGTGTGGCCGCTCGTGGTTGTAGTAGTTGAGGAAGTTGGCGAGCGCGGCGCGGCGTTCGTGCTTGGAGGTGTAGTTGCGCACGTAGGCCCACTCGCGGGCCAGTGTGCCGTTATAGCGTTCGACCTTGCCGTTCGTTCACGGTGTGTAGGGGCGGGTCCGCTTGTGCTTCGTGTCGGTCGCGGCGAGCGCTTCGGACCAGGTCCGGGAGCGGTAGCACGCCCCGTTGTCGGTCAGGACGCGGCGGATCGGCGTGATGCCATGGGCAGCGAAGAACGCCACGGCCCGGTGCCAGAAGGCGACCGCGGTCACGGCCTTCTCGTCGTCCAGGGCCTTGGTATAGGCGAGTCGCGAGTGGTCGTCGAGCGCGGAGTGGAGATACGTGTAGCCGACCTTCCCGGTGCCGGGACCAGCGCGTTTGGAGGCGCGGGCGGCCTCGGTTCCCACGCCATGCATGCGCCAGCCGCTGCCGGTGGGGATGCGTCCGAGCTTCTTGATGTCGACATGGGCCAGGTCGCCGACATGGTCGTGCTCGTAGCGGATGACTTCGCGCAGCTGCTCGCCGGTGGGCGGGTCGAGGTCGCGCAGTCGGTTGAGGCCTCGCCGGACCAGGATGCGGTGCACGGTGGCCGGCGCGACCCGTGACACCATGCAACCGCTGGAGATCGGCAGCGAGCCGGGCGGGCCCGTGCTTGGTCTGCCGCCGCAGAGCCTCCACGAGGTCGGCGATGTCCTCCGCAGTGCGGGCCGGGCTCGTAACCGGGCGCGAGGAACGGTCTAGCAGGCCGTCCTCGCCGTGCGTTCGCCACCGGGCGTACCACTTGGGCCAGGCAGCGTCGGGAGATCCCGGCTTCCGCCGCGACGTGCGCGATCGGCCGTCCGGCATCGATCCGCAGGCACAACCGCAGACGCCCCTCGGGGGTCAGCGGTGCGTTGCGGTGCCCCCTTTTGTTGGCGCCCCGGGGCTCGCCGGAGGCGTTCATCGGGAGCCCTGGCATCTCAGGGCTCCCGCGCGGGCGGCTGCGCCTGGCGTCAACGAGCGAACTTCGCGATGACCGCCGGGGTGACCGGGGTGAAGAAGTTGACGAGGTTGCCGTCGGGGTCGCGGAACAGCAGCGATCGGTTGCCCCAGGGCATCGTGGTGGGCTCGTTGACGAAGTCGGAGACGAAGCCGGTCAGGTTCCCGTGCACGCGGTCCACGTCGTCGACGAGGAACTCGATGATCAAGCTGTGGTTGTCGGCCGGGCGAGCGGCGCCCGGCGCGAACAGCGGCACAGTGCGGGTGCTGCCGATGGCGAGGGTGGCGCTGGGGGTCTTGAGTTCGGCGAAATCCTCGGTGGACCAGGCCGCCTGCACCCCGGTGGCCTTCTCGTAGAACTCGACGAGGCGCGCGATGTCGCCGGTGATGATCCGGATCGAGACGAAGTCCATGGTGTTCTCCCTAGATTCGTGGAGCCGTTGCACTTCGCACGCTAGAACAAATAGCGGACAGAATCGGTCCAGTATTGTCGCTAGGCTCTGGGTATGTCTCGACCTACTGGCCGCGTGCTCACCCTCCTGGAACTGCTGCAGTCGGGGGGCATCCGGACGGTTGCCGAACTGGCCGACCAGCTCGGCGTCGACGGCCGCACCGTGCGGCGGTATGTGGACCACTTGATCGACCTCGACGTGCCTGTCGAGGCGGTGCGCGGCCGCTACGGTGGCTACCGACTCGGCCCCGGCTACCGCTTGCCTCCGCTCATGCTCAGCAACGACGAGGCGCTCGCCGTGCTGCTCGGCTTGGTCGCCGGCCGCCGAGCGGGGTTGATGACGACGGCGGACACGGCGGGCGAGACGGCTGCGGCCAAGATCCGCAGGGTGCTGCCCGAGCGCGTCGCCCGCCGACTCGACACGGTCCTGGAATCCCTCGCCTTCACGACTTCGCCCGGCGAGTTCGCCACCCCCGACGCCGGGGTCCTGCTCACCATCGCCGATGCGGTACGCCATCGCCGACCGGTCTCAATCAGGTACACCGACCGCGACGGCCGGCGCAGCGAACGCAGGCTGCACCCGTACGGGATCGTCGCCCATTCGGGCCGGTGGTACGTCACGGGCACGGACCCCGAGATCGGCGAGGACCGGACCTTCCGGCTCGATCGCATCGCAGACGCGAGGACCCTGCCCGGCTCATTCGAGGCGCCCGTGGGCCCCGGTCCGGCACAGCGCGTCCTGTCCGGGTTCGCTACGGCTGAGTACCGGCATCAGGTGACCTTGCGGATCCACGGGACGGTCGAGCAGATCCGGGCCCGACTTCCCGCCAGCGTCGCGAGCGTGGACGAGCCCGCGCCCGCGGCAGGCGCGGATCCGGAGACCGAGCGCTGGCTGCGTGTCGAGCTACGGGCGGAGCAGCTCGACTGGTTGCCTCCAGTACTCGCCTCACTCGACCGGCCGTTTGTCATCGAATGCCCAGATGAACTGCGCGGCCTCGTCATCGCGTTCGCCGACCGCCTCGCGTCCTACGCCCGCCAAGCCTGACAGCGGGGAACCAATGTCATGAGATGGCACAATTGGCCGACCCCAGCCTGGTAGTGCTCGACACCCAGAGCCTGCACGCCGCCGCCGGAGTCCCGGCCGACACGACCGGCCGGGACGCGAACAAGAAGGTGCCGGGACGCAAGCGGGGACTGGCCGTTGACGTGCTGAGCCTGGTGATCGCGGTGGCGGTGCTGGCCGCCTCTGTCCAGGACAACGCCGTCGGCACCGCGCTGCTGGACAAGGTGATCGCCAGCACCGAGCCGGGCGCCGTGAAGAAGGCCCGGTGGACCAGGGGTTCAAGAACACCGTCAAGGACCACGGGGCGAAGGTGGGCATCGAGATCGAAGTGGTGAAACGCAACCCTGGCGACACCGGGTTCGTCCCGCAGCCCAAGAGATGGGTGGTGGAGCAGACGAACGGGGTCGTGATGCTGCACCGCAGGCTGGTGCGCGACTACCTACGAGCATCGGCCCGCCTCGGCCGAGTCGAGGGTGTACTGGGCCATAAGCGACCGCATGTCGAGGATGCTGACCGGGACCTCCGCTCCCACCTGGCGCGGCGCATGACCGGTGGAGAGCTGATCTTGGGGGCGGTGCTGGTGCGGCTGGAAGAGCGGGAGCGGGAGCGGGAGATCGTCGCACAGGCCGAGGCGGCCCGGGAGAAGATCGCGGAGCTGACCGCGCTGCTGGACGGGTTCGACACGGCCGCCGAGGAGATCCGGATCACTCGCAAGACGCTGTTGGAGCTTCCCGATCCGCGGCCACCCACGCCGCCGGCCCCGAAGCTGCCGGATCATCCTGCCTACCAGCAGATCATGGCGGTGCTCGCCACAGCCGACGCCCCGTTGCGGGCGCGGGCGGTGTGCGGGGCGATGGACGTGGAGATCGCGCCCAACAACGTCAACAACGTCCGCCTGAAGCTCAAGCGGCTGGTCGAACGCGGGATCCTCGTTGAGGCCGAGCAGGGGTTGTTCACCCGGCTGCGGCCATAGCCGCCCAGCAGTCGCCGTTGTCTGTGCGGACGACCACCGGCCATGCGTCCGGGTCCGCGGGGCTCGTCCTCCAGTAGAAGGAGTCCCCCGAATTGGACTCCGCCCAGCAGATCAGGCCTCCCCGCTGCGGGAAGGGAACGTAGCCCTCGGTGTCGCCCATCTCGTACAGATCCTGAAGGATCTCGTCCTCCCTGGACTCGGACGCCCATGACGCCTCGGCGCCGGGCCGGGGAACGGACACCTTCAGGAAGTCGTCGACGACCAGGATCGGATACGCCTCAGTCAGAGAGCGGAAGTCCGAGGGCAGCCCAGTCCACGCTGCGTCCGCCTGGCACACGCCACCGTGCAATCGAAGGAAGCGCGGCCTCCAGCTCTTCGACCCTCAGCAGCGCCGGACACAACCCTCGGGAGCCCGCAACCTGCTTCTCGCCGTGCCTGACGTCGCAGTCTGACGTTTCCTGCGCTTCTGGGGACTTGGTGTGGTTGTACGCCGCAAATTCCGGGAGCACGCCGTGATCGTCGTCCTGGGGCTCATCATCCTGATCGCCGCGGTAGTCGTCGCCGTGGCTGGCGTTCTCACCAACTCTGGCAGGCACACCATCTCACCGACGGCTTCTCGGTATTCGGATGCCACGTGACCGGTTCCACCGGCACGCTATTCCTCTACAGCATCGCCGTCGGGGCGCTGGCCGTCTTGGGGCTGAGCCTGCTCATCGCCGCTGTACGCCGCCCGTCCCGCCATTCCAGAACCTCGCGCCGGGACCTCGGACAGCCCGCCCGGCCGCGAGTCGGTCGCAGATCGCAACGACGCAATCGGTCACCGCCAGGCTGGCCGCGCAGAGACTGCACCTGCGCGGGGGAGCGACCGACCCTTCTTCCCGGCGTTCATCCACGAGTTCAGCGACTGACGCACAACGCAAGGACGAGACCGATGACCGCGGAACCCACCCCTGAGGGCCCCGGACCCGTCCCCAGCCGGCCGGATCCGGTGCCGCACGACCCACAACGTCCGCCCGAACCAGGCCCCAGCGAACCTCAACCCCAGCCAGACCCGGAGCCACCCCCGGGCCCCGGAACCCGCCCGGTCCCCGAGCCGCCTGACTGACCGGGGCGCTACGGTCCTTCTTTCCAGTCCTTCTTTCCCCGGACACTCGTGAGTCCGACGTCCTACCGATTGCGGCCCCAGAGTGATCGGCGCAAGGTGGATACGTCAGGGCCTTTCCAGCGAAGGGCAGAGTCTTCATGGGTAAGGGAGAGGCGAAGGCGAAGAAGGTACTGAAGGAAACCGTCGGCGGGACGACAAGGGCCCGCAGGCAGAGGGACGCGGCGAGAAGAGACGCGCAGGGCAGATGCCCGCGGCAAAGATTGCTGATGGAGACGGTCGGCCTCGGTCGCAGAGTGGGCCAGGTACCCGGACCGCATCCGGGCTTGTTGTGCGGCCGTCATGGCGCGCATCCGCTCGAGGTTGCCGGATGCAGCTGAGGACGGTCGAGGTCAGGCGCGGCCACCCGGCTTAAGGAGCCGTGATGTTGCTTCCGGGTGGTCACAGGCACGTGGCTGCTACGACGCCGACCGGGCTGTGATGGTCGCACGGACGCACGAGCAGTTCCGCTGGACGGCCGACGGCTGGACGGCCAAAGCAGAGCTGCCCCAGCCGGATTTGCCAGGCCCCCCAGTTCGTGCTGCCGGACGGCATCGCGGATTCCATCCCGTGCGGTGACGACGTCGACACCTTCGTTGTGGCAGCCGCAGCGCGTCTTACCGAAGCGGGCTTCTCGGAGATCGCCTTCGTCCAGGTCGTCGGTGACCATCAGCGGCCCTTCCTTGACTGGAAGGAAAGGAAAAGAGCCTGCTACCGCTACCCGCCCTGCGATCTCTGAAAGACGGGCATGACACTTGAAGTTCCTCAAGCCTCCGGGTGTTTACGCGCCGCAGGAAGACACAGTCATGCTGGTATCCGCTCTGCGGCGCGAACATCTGTCACCTGGAGCCGAGGTGCTCGACGTGGGTTCCGGTACCGGCGCAGCGGCGATCGCTGCCGCCCGCTTCGGTGTTGCCCGTGTAACCGCCATCGACACTTCGGCCGCGGCGGTGCTCACCACACGACTTAACGCACTGCTGTCCGGGTATGCACGGGTGATTCGGACCAGCCGGGGCGACTTGACGGAGCCTGTAACCGGCCTGAGGTTCGACCTGGTGCTGGCGAACCCGCCGTACGTACCGTCCGCGAACGCCCGCGTACCGCGTCGCGGTATTGCTCGGGCCTGGGAGGCGGGGATCGACGGCCGGGCGGTGCTCGACCGGCTCTGTGCCAAGGTCCCCGCTCTGCTGCGCCCCGGAGGTGTGCTGCTCGCGGTCCACTCCGTGCTGAGCAACCCAGCGATGACCCTGGCGCGGCTGGCTGAAGCCGGATTGGACGTGGCTGTGACCGACCGCCGATTCGTTCCCTTCGGGCCCGTCCTGCGAGAACGGGCCGACTGGCTGGAGACCCAAGGCCTGATCGAGCCCGGCCAGGAGAAAGAGGAACTGGTGGTGATCCGTGCAGAACAGCCATACTGAACCGGAGACCGCACCTCGGGCAGTTGCACGGCGCGTCATGCAGGAGCCGGGCGGACCCATGCTCGTGGAAGGGCCCGTCGAAGTGGTCCAGGAGGACGGCACCATTGCCCGCTCGGACCGGCCTGTCGTCGCACTGTGTACCTGCCGGCGGAGCCTCATCTTCCCTTGGTGCGACACGAGCCACCGCGGCCGGAAGAGGCCGAAAGCCCCACCGCCGGCCTCAGAGCGGCACACAGACTGAGGACTCGCCGCCCCGCCATGCGCCGAGCAACTGCTCCCCGAACCGGTCTTCCAACCATCCGGTGGCTGCGATACCGAAGGCGACGTCCGGTGCCAGATCCGGCTCCTCCTGGAGCAGACCGGCGACGACCTCATGCCGTACGAGCTGCTCATGCACGGCGTCGGCCTCCACATGCTCCGCGTAGAAGTGGATGGCCGCAGGCCCGGCACCGGCCCGCTTCAATGCCTGAGCGAGGCGCCGCGACCCTGGTGGCGATGTGGTCTCCACTGAGGCGAAGTGACCGACCAGCGCACCACGGTGTGAGCGGTGGAGTCCAAAGAGTGACATGAGGTTGACGGTTGCGAGCATCTGCCGAGAGCCAGCGTCGACATAGCGCCCATACGAGGTGTCCAGGTTGAGGTCCGCCATCAGATCGGCGAACAGCTTCGAGTGGACTTGTTCCGCCCGTCCCGCTCCGAATTCGTCGTACTCCACAGCGGCCATTCCTGCCTTGGCCCGGCCCGTCAGGCGAGGGATCACCCACACGTGCGGATCGGCCTCCTTGAGGTGGTACAGCGAGCGGTGGGCGGCGTACTCGCGCAGATGCCACAGCTCGCCCTCGTCCCGCAGGAAGTACGACACGCCGTCGACGTCCGCCGGCTCCAGAACGAGTTTGTCCAGCGCGCTGCCGACGTCCTCGGCCACCGGCACGTCAGCGCGCAAGGCCACCATGAACTCCCGCTCCAGCGCGGCACGCACCCTGAGCAGTTCCGGATCCCACTCCCAGGCGCCGTCCACACCGGCGAAGCCGCGGTAGTGCAACTCGTAGCAGAGGTACAGGGCGAGTTGGAGGTCATCGCCGTACGGGTCGGCACCCGCTACCAGGTGTATGTCGGGCAGGCTGCGCCGACCCGGTTCCCGGCCGAGCGTCTCGATCAGAGCGGCGGACACCTCGCCTCGGGTTTCCGGGAGCTGCACGGTGCTTCCCTTCCTTGGCATTCGTCTCCATCGCCCTTGCGACGGGTCTCCCAGCTTCGCGTTCCACCTCGTCCACATCGGAATCAGGATCGCTCACAACCAGCATTTCCGCATCGAGTGGAGGACGGAGAGCTTCGCCAGGGCTTCGGACTCGGAGCAGCCCACAACGGGGACTCTGACGGGCGTGTGATTTCCCATACCCGTCGGCGTTTAGAGAAACGGGCGCCCAGTGGTTACGGAGACGTTCGCGCACATTCGTTTCAGCGGCCCGTTGCATATCCGGTCCACCCGGACATACATGAAGTGAGCGCAGACAAACACCCTCCTCAGCGCCTCGTACACCGAGCGCGCACTGTCCCGCCGCCAGCTGCGTCGATTGCAGCGAGCCGACAGTTGCTCCGCTGCCCGCCCGCCCTTGTTCGGAGTGTGGCAGCGGGTCAGTGCTGCATGTTCCTTCAGTGCCTGAAGGTGTCCTTGCCCTTCTCCACTGCCTGCTTCACTTTGCCCTTCATCTTTTGGGCCCTCCCCTTTCCCTCCAGGCTTTCGTTACCCACGGCCCGCCCGACCGTTTCCTTTGTTTTCCCCTCTGCGATTTTGCCTATGTTCTTGGACTTCTTTCCGATACCCATTTCGCTCTCCCTGGGGTCATTCGGGTGGTGGCAGCAGAGTTCCGAGAGGTCCGAGATTCAAGTTGAGATCTTGCATGGAAAGGTCGTATCGAGAGCAGAGTTCAATCATACGACTGTGCAGAATCATCAAAGTTGCTCCGAGGCGCTCCTCCTGTTCCTCAGTGAGGTCTCCTGCGTCGACCCGCTGAAGGGCCTGGCGTTCCATGAGCTGTCGTAGCAGTTCGACGAGTGTGAGTACGAGTTTGATCAGGTCCCGTTCCACTGTGTCCGGGTCGGTAGTGATCCGGTGGGCCGGCCTTCGCACCTCCGCACCGCCCCGGGGCAGGATGTCCTGCGGCACTGCGGGCAGCATGCGGAAGGCGCGGGCGGCGGCATCGGCGATCTCGTCCAGGCGGCTTCCGGGCGGACGGTCCTCACCTGTCATGGTCGTCTCCTATGGGTGCTGAGATGGCATGCCACGGGGAAGGATTCTGTTGGCTGATGGAGACGATCAGCGCGCGCAGCGATATGCGTACGAGGTCGATGTCGGCGATGGAGAGCACGACGTCACCGGTGAGGACCACGCCTCCGCTGAGCAACCGGTCCAGCAGGTCGATCAGTGCGATCTGCCGTTGTGGCAGCGGCTCCTCCGGCGTGGCCTCTGGCCTGCTCGCCGCCCTCACGGCGTGGCCCTCTTCAGCGGTTCGGCTTCGGCGAGGGTGGCGAAGGAGTACGGGGCCCACGGCCCGGTGACTTCGACGCGTACCCCGGGTAGTCCTTCCGCGGCCTGCATGACATCGGCGCGGAAGTCTTCGGCCTGTTGCAGCGGCACAAGGTAGGCGTCGTTGATGACGTTCTCTCCCGGCCCGCGGGCGAGTTCGCCTTGCTGCGGCCGGTGCTGGACGCGATCAACCGCATAAGCGCGGGCGGCGGCCTCGACCCGCTCGGCTGCCTGTTCGGCGCCCCGATAGGCGTCTTCGCGGGCGTGTCGCTGTGCTCTGCGCTGGCTGAGGTAGGCCCGCCCGGGGCTCAGACCCGCATCTGTGGGTGGGCCTGCTGGCCTCTCGGTCTCAGCGGCCGCTTCGACATAGATCTTGACGCCCCACTCCACCTGCGCTGCCAGGTCGGTCAGTCTGCCGGCAAACGCCTCGTGGCGGGCCCGGAGCATGAGTCGCACCCGCTCGTCGTCGAGGTATACCGTCGCCAGACGCAGTGGCAGGACGGCGGTGCGGGCGGCCAAGGCCTCAATCACTCGGTGATGGGCGCGGGCGACTGACTCCAGCCAGTTCAAGTCCTCAAGATGCGCTCGCAGCGCGGCTTCTTGGAAGTCTCGCTCGGGTACCGGGCTCACGGCGACCACCACATCGTCGCTGTGTTCTACACGCACTAGATGCACCGGCGCCTCCGCCACTCCAGGGAGCCCGGACAGAGCTTTTTCCAGCGATCCGTCGGCGTCCCGTGCTACGGCGTACGCATAGGAGACCGTGGCGGTCATGGCTCGTCCCGCCTCTCGCTGCGGGGGCTGGGCTCTGCTCGTTTGGTGTGTGCGGTGCGTGAGGTGCGCCGGGGAGCCGCAGCGCGGCTCTCCTCGTCCTTGACCCGTGGCAGCTCATGGTCCTCGCGCAGCGCCGTGATTTCAGCCTGCAGCCGTTTGTTCTCCTCGGCGAGTGAGCGGTATCCGTCGTTGGCGCGTGACGACAGTGAGGGATCGTGCTCCCACCAGTCAATGCCCATTTCCTTCGCTTTGTCCACCGAAGCGATCAGCAGGCGCAGCTTGATGGTAAGTAGTTCGATGTCCAGGAGGTTGATTTGGATATCGCCTGCGATGACGATGCCTTTGTCCAGGACGCGCTCCAGGATGTCGGCGAGATTGGCCGAGGAGCCCTGGCCATACGGGGCGGACCTGGACGGGAGGTCGCCCAGCCTCCTGGCGACGGGTTCGGTCACGGCCGCTGCACCTCAATTCGCTGGTGTCCCCGAGCTTCGACGGGAGCGCGTGGCAATGCGCCCGTTCCACCGGCTGCCGCGATCAGGTATCGACGCCCTGGACATGGGCCCTGATCTCGTCCAGCCGGTCCAGCAACTCGTCCTCGCGCCGGTCGAAGGTTTCCTCGTCGATGTCTCCCGCCACGAGCGCTCGCTCAAGTGCGGCGAGTTCCCGTTCGACGGGTGCCGGGTCGTAGTACTCGTTCTCCGCGGCCTCGACGACGCGCTCCATGACCCAGGCCACGCCACGCACCGGCGCCAGCGGAAAAGTCGCGAGTTGAGTCAGCAGTCCCATGAGCACTCCTTAGACGAAGCTGTAGGCGGGCAGCGGGCCGACCAGTCGCAGGTCGAAGTCCTCGCCCAGTTCCTTGGCGATGTCCTGTTCCGCGCCGAGGAAGGTCTTCTCGTTGTCCCGCTCCACAAGGAAGGACACATTCAGGAAGTCGTTCCCGGTCGGCTGCGACGAGCGTTCTTCCCGCGCGAGTCCGCGCAGCGCATCGAGGACTGCGACGGCGAGCCGATCCTGCCGCGCCTGCACTTCCTGGGAGACCAGCTCCCCGAGGGCGAGCGGCAGTTTCGGGCTGCTGCGGCCGCTTCTGATCTCCTCGTTGAGCTCGCGCGCCTCGTCGGACTCCTGAAGGATTTGGCGCAACAGCGCATCCTCGTCCTGGGCGGCCTTCAGGTGGTATTCCACGCAGCCCTCCAGCGCCCGCAAGCGTTCGCTGAAATTATCCGTACCGTCCTCCAGGACCGCTCGTACAGCGTCGTCGTCCGTGGTGGTGAAGCCGAACTGCAGCGGCAAAACGGTGCCGTCGGCCATCAGTTGTTCCTGGACGGCCTGGTGTGCGCTGAGGTCTCGGCGTTTGGGACGCAGCTCCTCGGGCGCGTCGCTGACGACCGCGGACAGCATTTTGGTGCGCACCGTGCGGAGGGTCGCAGGTGGGTCCCCCACCCCGTGGAGGCCGTCCAAGCGCTGCGGATGGGTGGCCCTGACAATGGAATACACGTATACGGCCATGGTTCACTCCTCGCGGCGTCGGGCGGCAGGCCGACGCCGCGGCCGCTCCCGCCTCTCCTCGGGCTCCTTGCGCCTCTTTTCTGACTGCTCGGCCTCCTCGTCGTCATGTCCTCCCTTCAGGGCATCGGTCAGCACGTCAGCGGCCCCGCTCAGAGCACCCTTGGCTTTGCCATGCGCTCCGCCCTCGGTCACCTCGCCGACCAGGTCGGTCAGCTGAGACGGAGCTTTGCGGCCCTCCTCCAGGTCGAGGCGGTTGCAGGCCTCCGCGAAGCGCAGGTAGGTATCCACGCTCGCCACGACGATGCGGGCATCGATCTTGAGGATCTCGATGCCCACCAAGGACACACGTACAAAGACATCGATCACCAGGCCACGGTCCAGAATCAGCTCGAGGATGTCGTAAAGGTTCCCCGACCTTCCTCCGCCGGCCCTGGAAACGGTTCCTCCGCCCTGCGGCACCATAGTCATGGTGCCTCCTTTCAGCAGCTCACACGTGGCTCCGGACGAGGCCGTTTCCGTTCGTCCGGCGAGCGGTGCAGCACTGGTATTCCGGCCCTAGCCACGCGGGTCGATCTGGGCTCGGGTGTAGCGGCGGGTGCGCTCGTAAGCCAGCAGTTCGCCTTCCTCGTCCAGCGTCACCCGGTAACTCGCCATCACGCTGGTAGTACCGGGGATACGCTCCAGCTCCAAAACTTCCACGTCCGCCTGCCAGCCGCCCTCCGTCGGCTTCACTGCCGAGACGGACTCGGGTGCTCGCCCCAAAAGCTCCTGGAGCTGCTCAGCCGCATACCGCATGGCCCGCGGGGCCGAAACCCGACGGACCGCACGCTTCGTTTCGCTCGTACGGCTGCTGGCCCGTCCGGTGCTGGTTTTTCTGGCGGTCTTCTTGACGGGCTTCTTGCTGGACGGACGCCGGACGCGCCCTGTCTCGTCCTCTTCGCCTACGGCCATGTTCCCGCCCCGGAATCGGAGATGACATGATGCCCGCGTCACCTTCACAAGACGCCGTTCCATGATATACGGCCTGGGCTTACCGCATCTCGGAGCTCGCACATTGCTTCAGCGCCGGGCACAGCCTCCTAACCACGCGCCGTAGCCCCACACTGGCTGCATAGCGCCATCGCTGCCGCATGAGAAACGCTGTGAGTGGTGGGGTGGTGGGCAGGCTATCCCCCAAGGAAGGAATCGCTTCCACTGAGGCCCTGGGCGCTGATGACGAACGCAAACGGCGATCAGTATCATGCGCGTTTCGCAAGTGGTGGAACGCCGGCGTTTACCCTTGTTGACCTGTTCTCCGACGGCCCACCGTCGGAGAACAGGTCACGGCAGGCGCATGTGTCCATTCCCTGAGCAGTTGCCCTTGCGGTGTGCAGGGATCACAGTAAAAAAGAGAGGGCATGTGCGAGATCGGAGCACATCGTGATCATTCTCGGTATTATTTTGCTTGTCGTCGGGTTCGTGACCGGGATCTCCATACTGTGGACAATCGGGATTGTTCTCGCGGTTATCGGGGTTGTCTTGTGGATCCTGGGGTCACTGGGGCACGCGGTCGCTGGTCGAAGGCACTACTGGTAGCCCGGCAGAGTCTCGCCACTCAGCGACTTGTGGAGGTGTTTTCTGGCCTTTGGTTGAAGGCCGCCGCAGCTTTCAGGTACTGCCGACCCCGAAACACTTCGAGCAGGCCTCCGAACTGGTCACCGAAGGAATAGTCCGTGACAACGTCGTCTGCGGCGTGGATGAGCATGTGCGGGCGGTCCGCGCCTATGTGGAGGCCGACTTCGACGAGGTGTACGTCAACCAGATCGGACCGGATCCGCAGGGGTTCTTCGGCATCTACAGCACCAGCGTCCTGCCTCAGCTTCGTGATGGCTGCAGACTGATTCATGACCTGACCCTCCTCCGTCACGACGTGGACAACGGGGCACTCAATGTCCCGGTCAAAGCGGAAGCCGAGGAGCCATGGCTACAGAACGCCGGACTGTTGACGAGTCGTACTGGATCGCCACCACGCCGCGTACCGGCTATCCGCCCCCCCAGCACCGACCTGACCGCAGACGTCGCAGTCATCGGCGGCGGCATCACCGGCCTCTGCACCTCATGGGAACTGGTCCGGGCGGGTCTGGACGTTGTCGTCCTGGAGGCGGACCGGATCGCCGCGGGCGTGACCGGATACACCACGGCCAGACTGACAGCTGAGCATGGCTTGGTGTACGCGCAGTTGGAAGCGAAGCACGGCGCCGGCAGCGCCCGGCTGTACGCGCTAACACAACAGGACGCGCTCGACCGGACGGCCGCTCTCTGCGCCGAACAGAACATCGACGCCGACCTGGAGCACGCACCCGCCTACACCTACACACGGGATCCGCAGCACATCGATGAGGTCAGGGACGAGGCAGAGGCCGCACGGCGGGCAGGACCGACGCGTCCTTCGCGACCGACACGGAACTGCCCTTCGAGGTGGCCGGTGCAGTACGCGTGGCGGGGCAGTTGCAGTTCCATCTGCGGAATTTCCTGCTGTCTCTGGCTGAGAAGGTCGTCGCCGCAGGGGGGATCTGCGAGCGCACCCGGGTCACCGAACTCCACGACGGCTCCCGATGCCGTCTCTCCGTCGAGGGCGGCCTCACGGTTGAGGCACGCGATGCCGTTGTCGCGACGCACTACCCCGTCTTCGACCGCACGCTGCTGTTCACTCGGCTCAAGCCGAGGAGGGAACTGGTGATCGCGGCACCGGTAAGGCGTGAAGACGTCCCCGCAGGCATGTACATCACACCAGACGGCGTTCGTTCGATGCGCATTGCGCCCTACGAGGAAGGTCGCCGGCTGCTCATCGTCACTGGCGAGTCGTTCGAACCGGGGGCAGGAAAGTACGGGAGAGGTTCGCGCTGTCGGCGTCGTTTGAACCGTGACCCTCTGGGGGCGGATCAAATCTGACTCACTTCGTGGCATCCATACGAACCTGATCTTGATTGGAGATCGGGAGGAAAGGGTGATCCAAGTGGAGGACTGGGCAGAGATCCGCAGGCTGCATCGGGCCGAGGAGATGCCGATCAGGGCGATCGCCCGGCATCTGGGCATCTCGAAGAACACGGTGAAGCGTGCGCTGTCCACCGACCGGCCGCCGGTGTACTCGAGGCCGCTGAAGGGCTCGGCGGTCGACATGGTCGAGCCACAGATTCGTGAGCTGCTGAAACAGACCCCGACGATGCCGGCGACGGTGATCGCGGAGCGGATCGGCTGGGAGCGCGGGATGACGATCCTCAAAGACCGCGTCCGCGAGCTGCGGCCCGCCTACCTTCCCGTCGATCCGGTCTCGCGCACGACGTACCGGCCCGGCGAGCTGGCCCAGTGCGACCTGTGGTTCCCGTCGGCCGATATCCCGCGCGGTTACGGGCAGCAGGGCCGGCCGCCCGTGCTCGTGATGGTCTCGGGCTACTCGCGGATCATCACCGCCCGGATGCTGCCGACCCGGATGACGGGCGACCTGATCGACGGTCACTGGCAGCTGCTCAAGCAGTGGGGTGCGGTGCCGCGGATGCTGGTGTGGGACAACGAGGCCGGTATCGGCCAGGGCAAGGTCACAGCCGATTTCGCCGCGTTCGCCGGAATGCTCGCGACCAGGGTGTTCCTCTGCCGCCCCCGGGATCCAGAAGCGAAAGGGCTGGTCGAGCGGGCCAATGGGTATCTCGAGTCGAGCTTCCTGCCTGGCCGCACCTTCAGCGGACCCGCCGATTTCAACACCCAGCTGACCACCTGGCTGACCACCGCCAACCGGCGGATCCACCGCACCCTGGGCGCCCGCCCGATCGACCGGTGGGAGGCCGACCTGGCCGGCATGTTCCCACTGCCGCCCGTCGATCCGCCCCGCTGGTTCCGCTTCCACACCCGCCTGGGCCGCGACCACTACATCCGCGTCGACACCGTCGACTACTCCGTCCATCCTCTGGCCATCGGCAAGCGGATCCAGGTCAGCACCGACGCCGACGAGGTCATCGCCGTACTTTCTCCCGGTGGAGCTGTCGTGGCCCGCCATCCGCGCTGCTGGGGCAAGCACCAGACGATCACCGATCCCGATCACGCCCGCACCGCGAAGGCCCTGCGCGGCGATTTCCGTCACCACCTCGCCTCCCAGGCCCGCCAGGCGGCCGCCACCGGTGACCTCATCGAGGTCGAACAGCGCCAACCGGATACACCTACGACCAGGTGTTCACCTCGCGCGAAGACAGCACCGGTGGCGACGAGAGCGAAGGTGATGAGGTGTTCTGACATGGCCCGCACCACCACGACGGCATCCACGCCGGCCAGGGAGAAGAACGGCAGCGGCCGGACCGGTGAGCAGACCGCCTCCGACCTGGCCTTCTACTCCCGTGCGCGGCCGCGGACGGCAACTCGGCCGCATCCCCACCGCGACTGCAGAAGCCGACTGAACCACCACAACCACAGGCCACGTGGGTCACGATTCAACCGGCCAAAGTGGGTCCAAGTTCAGGTTCTGGATCACTTTCCGTGCTCAGGCCACGGAGGGTCACCACAACCGCAATCATGAACGGCCGTGGCTGATGTACTCCTCCAGGACCTGTGGTTCCACCGGGTCGAAGGCGCTGTGATCGAAGACGTCGTATCCGACGGTGAGTTCGTGGTCGTTCAGGCCCGCGCGTCAGCGGACCGGGCTGCGTGCCCTGCCTGCGGAACGACGTCGGCCCGGGTGCACAGCCGGTACGTGCGTCGGCTCGCCGACAGCGCGGTCGGCGGCCGTCCCGTGGTCATCGAGTTACGGGTCCGCCGGTTCCGCTGCCGCCAGGGCACTTGCCCGCAGACAACGTTCGCCGAGCAGGTTGAGGGGCTGACCTTCCAGCATGGGAGACGCAGCGCCGGGCTGCAGTCGGTGCTTGAGCGGCTGGCGGTTATGCTGGCCGGCCGAGCCGGTGCCCGCCTGGCACACGCACTCGCCGTCCGGGCCAGCCGGTCGACGCTCCTGCGGCTGATACGCCGTCTGCCGGACCCTGCAGCGCACACTCCGCGGGTCTTGGGCGTGGATGACTTCGCGCTGCGCAAGGGCCACAATTACGGCACCATCCTGATCGACATCGATACTCGCCGTCCCGTCGATCTGCTGCCTGACCGGACCACGGCGACAGTCGCCCGGTGGCTCACCGACCATCCCGGCGTCGAAGTGATCTGCCGGGACCGCTCCACTGCCTATGCCGAGGCCGGACGGCTCGGCGCCCCGGACGCGATCCATGTCGCAGACCGCTGGCACATCTGGAAGAACCTTGCCGAGGCCGTCGAGAAGACGGTCACCCAGCACCGCGCCCTTCTGCGTGAACCGCAGGACATCGCCCCGGTTCGCACCGCTGTGCTCTCCAAGACCACGGAACTGGCACCGGAATTTCCGGCCGAGGCGCGACAGTCCGGCCGCCTGTCCGATCGGGTGCGCGAGCAGCACGCGACCGTTCACAACCTGCTGGACGAGGGACTCGGGCTGCGAGTCATCGCCCGCCGGCTCGGCCTGGCTCGCAATACTGTCCGCCGATTCGCCCATGCGGCTACCGCGGACGAACTACTCGTCGGACGCTGGACCGGCGGCACCAGCATCCTCGATCCCTACAAGCCTTACCTGCACCGGCGGTGGGCCGAGGGCTGCACCGTCGCCCGCCGCCTGTTCGAGGAACTCCGCGAGCGCGGCTACCGCGGCGGCGAAAGCGTCGTCAAGAAGTACGTGCAACGGCTCCGGGAAGCCTTCCCGCACGACGATCCGCCCCGCAAGAACCCGTCCACGCGTGACGTGACCAGCTGGATCACCCGCCGCCCCGACCGCCTCGACGACGACCAGGCTCAGCAGCTCAAGAAGATCTTCGCCCGCTGCCCCGAGCTCGACCGAACCGCCGAACACGTGCGCGCGTTCGCCGAGCTCATGAACAACCGCCAGGGTCGGCAGCTGGGCCAGTGGATCGAGCACGTCCAGGCCGACGAACTGCCAGCCCTGCACACCGTCGTCAACGGCCTCGGCCAGGACCTCGACGCCGTCGTCGCCGGCCTCAGCCTCCGCTACAGCTCCGGCGCTGTCGAAGGTCACAACAACAAGATCAAGATGCTCAAGCGACAGATGTTCGGCCGGGCCAATTTCGATCTGCTCCGCAAGCGGGTCCTCCTCGCGGCGGGAGGCCGTTCATGATTGCGGTTGTGGTGACCCTCCGTGGCCTGAGCACGGAAAGTGATCCAGAACCCAAGTTCAGACGCCCCCGACACGCGCGCCTCGACGCCTGGGCCGGGGAGCGAATGCCGGGGTCCGCGGGGGCGGATACTGCCCATCGCTGGGCAGCGTAGGACAACGACTCGAGCGATCACCTGCCGTACGCCGGACACGCCCACCCTGGCACTCAGCACGTCTTTGTGGCCACAGGCTTCGGCGGCTGGGGCATGAGTAACGGAATGATGGCTGGTCGGCTGCTTGCCGCGCAGATCGCGGGTGGGCTCCGGCCGGCCTGGACCGACCTGTACGACCCGCGGAGGCTTCCGTCGGCACGCGACGCGGGGCCACTCGTGAAGTTCCAGGCTGCTGTCGCCAAACACTTCGTCGGCGACCGCTTGCGCACCAGCCACGTCGACTTGGTGAACGACATCTCGCCCAGTAGCGGAGCCGTCGTGCGGCTGCAGGGGAAATGGTGGGCGGCGTACCGCGACGAGATGGGGCACGCCAGCGCGCTCTCTGCGCGCTGCACACACCTCGGCTGTCTGGTGCAGTTCAATGACGCCGAGCAACTCTGGGAGTGCCCCTGCCACGGCTCCCGCTTCGCCACGGACGGTTCAGTCCTGCACGGCCCCGCGACCCGGCCGCTGGAGTCACGTGAGGTTCCGGGCGCCAAGGACTAGAGGGTGTCCAATGGGTTGCCGTGGGGATCTTCAGGCGTCCTGCGGGTACCAGCGCAGTTCCACGGTGTTGGCGTCCGGGTCCTGCACATAGAGGGAGACGGCGGTTCCCTGGGCGCCGAAGCGCTTGCCGGGACCGTCCAGCACCGTGAAGACGTCGGAATCGATGACCTGCTGCCAGTCGAGCGGCTCGACCACCAGGCAGATGTGGTCGACGTTGGATCCCTCCGGCCGCTCGTCGGGCGTCTCGACGAGGTCGATGATGGTGGTGGGGCTCACCCGCACGGACGGGAAGGAGACCTTGCCGGCCCGCCACTCCTCCACCCGCACCGGTTGCAGCCCCAGCGGGCCGGTGTAGAAGGCGAGCGAGCGCTCGATGTCGGCGACGTTCAGGACGAGGTGGTCGAAGGCGATCACGCGCATGGGTGTCTCCGCAGGGTGGGGTCGGCCGGGGCGCTGGTGGTGGTACGACGGGGCCGGCGGCTCCGGACCTCGCCGGTCCGGGGCGGTGGCTGTTCGCTGACTGCCGTGGCCTGCCCTTGACTTCAGCATCGCCGAGCAGGCATCCGTTGGTCCAATGCATGTTTGTCATCCGATCCATCGTGTTTCACGATGGATCACTGGATCTCCAGCAGATGCGCTACGTCCTCGCGGTGGCGGAGACCGCGAGCTTCACCCGCGCCGCCGAGCGGTGCCACGTCGTCCAGTCCGCGCTCTGCCACCAAGTGGCCCGGCTGGAGAAGGAACTGGGTGCCCGGCTGTTCGAGCGGACCAGCCGCTGGGTGCGGCTGACCACCGCCGGAGAGGCGTTCCTGCCCGCCGCACGCCAGGCCCTGGGGGCGGCTGAGCGGGCCGGGGCGGAGGCGGCGGCGGCCACCGGCGAGATACGGGCAATCTGACCGTCGGATCGATTCGCACTGCTGCGCGGACATACGTACGTGACGTTGCTTGTGGACCTCGAAGCCCGGCGACCGATCGATGTACTGCCCGGCAGGGAATCCGCGCCAGAGCCCGCTGGCTCGCCGACCATCCTAAGGTGGAGGTCATCTGCCAGGACCGTGGTTCCACCTACGCCGAGGCCGCACGCGCGGCGGCACCGCAGGCCGTCCAGGTCGCGGACGCCTGGCACCTGTGGAACAACCTCGGACAGTAGCTGTGGAGAAGACCGTGCCAGGACACTGCAAATGCGTTCGGTCCGCGTTCGCCGATACGGGCCCCCTCTTCCGAAGCGGAGCCACCTTTGGCCCCGAACGGAACCAAGGACGTCAACGGCCGTCCGCGCCGCATCGTCGCCGGTATCCGCGAACGGCGCCAGGCCGTGCACGAACTCCTCTCCCATGGATGCCCGTTGCGTGGAATCAGCCGGGATTTGCAGCTCGACTACTACACGGTCCGACGCCATGCCAGAACTCCAGATGTCGACGATCTGCTGGTCCAGGTCACCTACCGCCGGACGCTGCTGGACGACTTCATGCCGTACATCTACAAGCGGTTCGCTGAGGGCTGTCACAACGCCGGCCAGCCAGATCTTCCGTGAAGTCCGCGACCAGGGTTTTCGAGGCGATCCGCCCCCGCCGCACCGGCCGATGCGCAAGCCGCGCAAAGTCGTCCTGCGGTGGATCACGACCCATCTGGACAGATTGCGGCCCGACAAGATTGGTGGTCTGCGGCCCCGAAACGGGGTAGACCCCCTGCTTGAAGTCGACGTCAGTCACGGCGTCACCTCTGTCGCCTTTGCTTCCTGGAGGGGGTTACGTCCTCTTCCTCTCCTTCTTCCCCTTCTTCTTCCTCGTATTCGCCTTCTTCTTCGTCCTCAGGCTCGTCCTCGTAGTCTTCGTCCTCGGGCTCGTCGTCCTCAGGCTCCTCCTCGTATTCCTCGTCCTCGGACTCCTCGCCTTGTGCGTCCTCCTGCTCGGCGGCCTCTTCTTCTTCCATGGCGTCTTCGTGGGACACGACGACTTCACCGTCCCGGATTTCACCGCGCCAGCCCTCGGGCTCTTCCTGGGCAAGGGAGACGTATCGCTGAAAGTGCTTGAAGTCGAGTCGCATGCGGCGCCCTTGGGCGCGCCACAGGTTGCCCGTCTTCTCGAAGAACCCGGACGGGTAGTACTCCACGACCAGGACGATTCGAGTCAGGCTGGGTGCCAGCTCATGGAAGCTGACCGCACCACGGGTAGTTCCCTTGGCTCCCTCGGACGTCCAAACGATGCGGTCGTCGGGAATCTGTTCCTGGACAGTCGCTTTGAAGCTGCGCGAGGAAGGGCCGACTTTGACCTTCCAGTCACTGGACATCTCATCGCTCTTCGAGACGTCGCGAACACCCTTCGCGAAGCTGCTGAACTGGTCGTACTGCGTCCAGTGGTCGTACGCGACACGCAGGGGCACTCCCACATCGAGCACCTCGATGATGTTCATGACCTTGCCGCCGCTCGACTTGCGTTTCCCCTTTCCGCCGCCGAACGCTTCCTTGACCTTCCCCACGACTTTGTCCTTGACGCCCTTGGCTTTCTCCCCGACGAATGCCTTCAGCGGGGAGTCGCCCTGGAGAATACGGGAGCCGATCGCGGGAAGCGATCCACTCTCGGCCACATCAGTGAGCTGCCCAGTGACATCGGTCAGTTTGTCGCCCGCCTTCTCGGCGAGCCTCTCCACCTGTGCACTGAGGAAGTTGGACGCCTCTTCGCGAAGCCGGTCCGCACCCGACATTTGCGCCGTGGGCTGGTCTGTTTCCGTCCTGGTCATGACTGGCTACCTCCGACGATCGGCGCGCTTGGACGCTGCTCGCTTCGACGACGTCGTCTTCCGGGTGGCGGACTTCTTGGCCGGAGCAGTTTTCTTCGCAGCCGTCTTCTTTGGCGGGGCCGCCTTCCGGGTGGCGGACTTCTTGGCCGGAGCAGTTTTCTTCGCAGCCGTCTTCTTTGGCGGGGCCGTCTTCCGGGCGGCGGACTTCTTGGCCGGAGCAGTTTTCTTCGCAGCCGTCTTCTTTGGCGGGGCCGCCTTCCGGGCGGCAGACTTCTTGGCCGTCCGAGGCTTCTCTCCTTGGGCGGGAGCGGCCTTCTTGCGTTCCGCGCCCCCTCTAGGCTGGGCGCGACTGCGGCGCCGCCTCGGCTGCCTCTCTTCTGGCTCTTCCTCTTCCTCTTCCTCGTATTCCTCTTCCGGTAGTTCCTCCTCTTCCTCCTCTTCCTCAGCCTGGCCCTCTTCGTACTCGGCCTCCGGCTCTTCCTCTTCCTCTTCCGGTTCCTCCTCTTCCTCGTACTCCGCGCCTCCCTCTTCCGGCTCGTACTCCTCCTCGTCCTCCTCTTCCTCCCCCTCGTCCTGCTTCTCACCGAGCCGGGCCGTACGGTCGCTAAGGGCATCGGCCAGCGAACTCATGCCCCGGTCGGCGGCGGCAGCCACTGCCTTACGGCCCGCGTCGAAGACTTCCCCTTTCAGCTGCTCCTGCAGCTCGGCGAACTGGGGAATCTCTCCGAGTCTGCGCATCCCTTCGGCGGCAAGCTGTCGGGGTTCAAGGCCGAATCGTCTCCCTGCCAGATACGTCGCAATGGTCAGCGCCAGCCGGCCCTTCTTCGTCCGGCCCAGCACATAGCCGCCCACTACTGCGGCCGCGAGGGTCACCTTGGCTGTGTCATCCATGGGTGCGTCACCTTCGATCGTTCGGTGCGGGGCCGACCTGTGCAGCATGCAGCCGGTCGAGCAGCCTTTCCTCTTCCCGGTTCGAACTCCTCCGTGCTGATATCTCCGTCTTCAAGCTCCCGGTTTAGTACAGCCAGCTGGGCACGGAGCACTCCTGGGTCGTGCAGCTCGCGCTCGGCAGCGTCGTTGAGCTTCTCCGCCACCCAGATCACTCTGCGGACCGGTGCGTTGGGGAGCGTGATCAGTCCCATGTCAGACTCCGGCGGCCTGCACGTGAGTGCCTGCAGCGGCGACGAAGTTGCAACAGGGCAGCGGGCCCGCAAGACGCAGCTCGACGTGTTCGCGGTCTGCGCTTCCGAATCGCTCCGCCGCGCTTCGGAAGTCGTCGTTTGCGCCACGCGGCTGGCGTCGAAGCTTTCCCGCCGCGCGGCCGACGTCCTTCTGCCATGCATCCAAGTCTGATCGGTATCGAGCGCCTCGCACCTTGAGGAGCTGTCGGGCGCACCAGCCGGGGTGGGCGACTGCTTTGGCGATCGATGTTTTGGCGGTGTAGCGGACGACGGTGCACGAGCCCATCCTTTGCATGGCTGCGGGGTCCAGGTGCCAGTCGGGTGCACGAAGGGCTGTTCCACGGCTGTGGTCGTGGCGTGTGCGAGTCCACGCCGGGCAAGGGCGAGACAGACGCTCCGTGTAACTGCGGCGAGCGACGTTGCAGCCAGGAGCACCACTCTCGTCGCCACCTGACGGTCGAGCGCTCCACCCGCTATCTGATGCTCGTACATATGCCGCGCGGCCACAGTGTCCTGGCCACCCGTAACGCTCTCGCCGCGACGGTCCAATCCCTTCCGCCGCACCTGTGGCTTTCCCTGACCTGGGACCAGGGAGTGGAGGTGGTGGACGCCGAACTCAACAGCCGACCACGAAAGACGCTCGGGGAAGCCCCAGCCGAGCGTCTCGCTAAAGCTACTGGAATCAGTCAGCTGACCAGCAGTGTTGAGACGACCCCTCGAATCCGCCGGCCACCGGGCATCGGTGGGAAGACGAACTGTTAAGACTGGTCCTCCCGTCCTGTCGCTTACCCCGTGTCCTGGGGCATTCCCTCGACGACTTCCGCCAGTCGCCGCAGCATGCTGCGGTGCCGGATCTGCGCAAAGGCGTCGAGGACTGTGTTGTGGAGGCTCCCTCCCAGTCCGCGCAGCGGATGCTCGTCGAGAATGACCAGGGTCTTGTCGCCCCACGGCCGGATGTCGAAGGCGATCCGTGCCGTACCCAACGGCCCTCCGTGCGCTTCGAGTTCCAGCGCGCGCGGCGCGTCGAGGCGACGGACCGTCGTGCGTCCGTCGAACTCCTTCGGCCCCACACGCACCGTGTATTTGATCGACGATCCGACCTCCGGCCAACGCCCGTCGCCCGGGCCGGAGTCGAAGGTCCCCACCACCCAGTCCGTGTAACGGCTCTCGTCCTCCAGAACCGCCCAGAGTACGGACGGTTCCCGGGCGATGAGCTGATGACGTACAGCCATGTGTGCTCCCATCCGGGACGCTGAATTCCCGACCCTGGTAGCGATCTGCGGGCCGGGCACCAACCATCCGCATCGAGCATGCGGCACCCGAGCACACCGAGATCACAGCCACCGCTGGACATCGCATGGCCGCACGGGGAGCCGGAACAAGCAGCCCTACCAGTAATGCCGTCGGCCGCCCACCGCATGCCCGACGGCACCCAGGATCCAAAGAACGATGCCGATCGCGACGAGCACGATACCGATGGTCCACAGGATCGATATGCCAGCCACCAGACCGATGACCAGCAGAATGACGCCGAGGATGATCATGGCGCCCTCCGTTCTCCCAGGTCTTTTCAGTATGCGCCTCACACATACACACGGCGATGCAGACCGCGCGAGGCGATCGTTCACCAGACCAGGGAAAAGGCCATGCCGCGAGGGCAGGCGCATCCTGCGCTTCCGCCTGGCCGTCATCGCCAGTGCGCTCGGCACCAGAGGCGCCGTGACGCAACTCATCAGCTTCCGACAACCGTCCTGAAAAGCGCAGTTCGAATCTAAGGGGCATGGCCCCGTCTGCACGAGGCTCCATGGCGGCACCTCCCACAACGGGACCCGCTCCAAGACGGCACGGACCGACGTCGGCCCAATGGAGATCACCGTGCCCAGGGACCGTGAAGGCGCGTTCGAGCCGAAGGTCGTACGCCAGCGGCAGAAGCCTCTGCCGGGGGGCAAGGTCCGCGGTCACTTCCCCAACGAAGGCCGCACTGAAGCGCGTCAACATGGAGATCACGTCCCTGGACTTCACCGGCAAGGGGCCAAGCCGCTGGACCATGTGTTGGAGGACCGCACTGAACGCCTTCGACATCACCTTCGACGGCCGTCTCTCAGCAGTCCGCCAGAAACCTCAACAACGTGAGCTACACCGGTCGTTTGGCAGACCCGCATGAGGGCCTTGTGCTGGTCGGTGGAGATGTCGCAATCCACACCGAACTCAGAAGGCCCTCACCTGTTCAAGATCACCACACCGGCGATAGCCGTCACCAACCTTCGTGGACAGATCACCTAGGCGACGCGGCGGGCGCGGTGGCTGACTTCCCGGAGTCGGACCTCCGACGGGAGGCGGTCCAGGCCTGCCGAGTCCCGTGCGTGTGCGAGCGTTTCCCGGCTCAGTTGCTCCAGAGTTCGCGCCGGTTCCGCGTGAGGCTTTAGCAACAGCCGTACTCGTGCGGCCGGAGCAGTACGCCGACCCGTCAGCCGCACATGAGCCCGCGAGATCCCATCCAGGACTTGCGCCTCTTGCTCGATTGCGTCCTCCAGAGCGCGGCCGTTGAGTCGGGCCGCCGTGTCGTCTTCGCTCTTGATGAGGACCTGGCCCAGCCGGTGTCTGCGCAGTTGCGCCAGAAGCCACCACAGCAGCAGCGCGAGAAGCACGGCGAGCACCGCAATGACGGCCGGCCACCACCAGTTCTCTTCCCGCCACCGGGTGCGTCCCTCGGTGCCCAGCACGACATCGTCCGGACCTCGGAAGGGCCACCAGCCCGGCACGTCGAACCCCCAGTGGCGCTGCAGATCCAGCCCACCCAGCAGCACGCCGCCACCCAGGGCGAACAGTCCAAGGCCGAGCAGCCCCAGCAGCATCCGGTTCACTGCCTTGAGCATGGGACACCTCACCCCTTCTTCGGGCGCCGGACGCGCACGTCCAGCGCGGGCTGCTGGGCGAGACCCAAGTTCGTTACGGCTTTGCTCAGCGCGGCGTCCAGATCCGCGTGGACCTCGTTGAGATCGCGGAAATGTGCCTGTGCCCGGGCTTTGACCTTCCGGCGGCCGACATCGACCCGTGCCGATTGCACACCGGACACCCGTACGGCTCGGTCGCGCAGAAGCAGGGCGGCTGCGTGGCGGTCGAGCCCGGCGCGGACCTCCCCTGTTCTGGGGATTCCGGTGGGCTGCCGCATGGGTAGCAGTCCGCGCAGTCCCGGCGTCACCGCCAGCAGGAACAGCCACAGGCCAAGGGCCATCGCTACTGCGGCCCCGACGGTCATCCAGATGTCATGCAGTGGTCGTGTGGCCAGTTCCTCGGCGAGCCGCCGTCGCCAGCTCATCCCGGGCCGGTCTGCCCGCACCGAGACCACGTCGTACAGGAGCAGCCCAATGGCTGCGACGGACAGCAGCGCCACAATGGCTGCGGGGATCCGGCGTGCGGACCAGAAGCGGCGCGCCGGCCGGCCCGCTCTATGGACCGCTGCCGTCGTGCCCTTGCCTGGGGGATTGCCTGCGGACGTAGTTGCCTGTCCCGCACCGGGGGGAATGTCGCCATCGCCGGTCGGCTGTCGCCAGGTGTTCGCGCTCATCTCACTCTCTCCCGGTCTGTATGCCGCGAGTGCACCGAGTGCAGCCTCTCGACCGACACCGCGAGTTCGGACACGTCCATGCCGGCCCATGTCCTGAGCCGTTCGATGACCTCGCGGCGCACCGCAGCGCACTGAGCCCCGATGTCGGACGGATAGCCCAGCTCCACGGCGATGTGCATCCGTACTTCGCCGAGCACGGCCGGACGGCTATTGGCAGGGTCGCCGTCCCGTCCTGCGGCGTTCTCGTTCCGCTCAGGTGCCCGCCGCACAGACGTCGTCACGCGTGGTGTCCGGCGGCCGGGCGGTACGTGGCCAGCCGACTCGGTGAACCGGCTCAGCGCCTCGCGGGCCACGTGGGAAGCAATTTTCGCAACGACACGGTCGGAGACGGTGGTCGCACCCCGCTCCCCGCGAGGAATGCCCGGACGACGATCGACGTCACTGGTCACTGCCGCCAGTCTCCCTATGCCTGTCGCCGGTCATCGCGCATCCGCTGGTGGTCGTCACGGCGGCGGATGAAGTCACCCGGTTCGAGATCACCTTCCATCAAGCGCCCGGCGACAAGTCCGACGGCGCCCAGTACCAGCACGAGCAGGAAGGCCCAGAAGCCACCGAAGTATCCGGCGAAGCCCAGTGCCATTCCGGCAATCAAGCCGACCACAGCCTTGCTCATCACGCGCTCCTTCGCTCAAGCGGGCTGCTCCCCCTTGGCTATTGGACCCGCTGCCGCTGTTCCTCTTCGTCCTCCTCGTCGGGCAGCTTCACATCGCTGACCGCGATATCGACTTCCACCACTTCCAGGCCCGCCATCCGCTCCACTGCGGAGATCACGTTCTCGCGTACGTCACTGGCCACGTCCGTGATGGAGACGCCGTAGTCGACGACGATCTCCAGATCGATGGCCGCCTGCACCTCTCCCACCTCGACACTGACCCCGCGCGTGACGGATTTGCCACTACCGGTGCCGGGCATCCGCTCCCGCATGGATCCCATCGAGCGCGCGAATCCACTGCCCAGGGCATGGACGCCGGGCACATCGCGTGCCGCCATTCCGGCGATCTTCTCTACCACCACGTCGGCGATGGTCGTCCGACCGCGAGAGCCGGGCGCACCGCCGTGCTTTCCGCCGGTGTTCTCAGTCATCGGGCTATTCCTCCCTGAAGGAGATCACCTAGCACTCTTGGATAGGATTATATTCGTTTTGGTGGCTTTTATCAGAGGTGCGGACCATGAGACGGGGTGGTCCAACGAGTGGTACGAAGTGCCCCTGCCCCAGAGCCCCTACGGAGTCGGGGCGCAGTGCGGGAGGGGGAGAACCGCGGCCATGGAAGAGGGTGAGCGGCCGGTGAAAACTGAGGCGTGGATGCAGGCAGTACGGCGCCAGCTCGGCCTGGGTCGGCTGCTCCCGCTCGGAGGGCCTGACGACGGGACGTGGATCACCGAGCAAGCGGCCGTCCGGGCCCTCGGGCGCACGGTCGCTGAGATTCCTGGCGTTTGGCTGGAGAGCCTGCGCATCGGACCGGCATCGCTCGGGCCCGTGTCCGAGCCGGCCGTCCGTCCGCCGGCCAGCGCGCTACCGCCTGGCCCGCTCAGGATCGAGGCCGCATTCACCGCATTCATGGGGCAGCCACTGCCCCGCACCGCGGAGCAGTTGAGGAGCACATTGCTCAACGTGGCCGCTGAACGGCTCGGCCTGGCCACAGTGGCAGTTGATCTGCGCGTCACGGATCTCCATGAGGGCCCGGAGAGAGGCGTCAGGCCGCAGACCGCAGAGAACGCGATGGGGCCCCCGCCGGAGGCTGCAGCCGCGCGAAGCTCGCTCCCAACGACCGGAACAGGACCCATGCGGGGCCCCAGCGGGGAGCTGGCCGACGTCGCAGCGGCTGTTCCGGGCGTGGCCCGCCTCACCGCCGTACTGGGAAGCCGCCCGGTCAAAGTGGAGCAACATGACCATCCACCAGGCCGGCACATCGAGGTCCAGCTTGCGGTTGCCCCCGGGTACCATCCACTGGAAGTAGCCCGCGCCGTCCGGGCGGCGGTAGCCGACGCAGCCACCAGTGCCACCTCAGGCCCGGTAACCGCCGCCGTCCTCATCGCAGAAACCGCGGCCTAACTGTATTGATCACGAGCGTTGTTGACACTGAGGTCAGCCGCATCTCCTTCCGCCTGGGCCGGCCGGAGCATCCGCTCGAAGGTGCCGTCCTTGGCTCAGCGGTGGAAACGGGTGTGCAGCGTGGCCCACGGTCGTATCGCTCGGGCACGTCCCGCCAGGGTGCCCCGGTCCGGAACTTCCTTGCGACCCCATTGAGCGCGTTGCGGTCGTTCAGTGGCCTCCGGCCCCGCAAGGACTCGGGCAGCAGCGACCGGACAAATCCCCGCCCGGAATCAGACAGTTCACTGCAACGTATCACCCGACCATGGTCCACCATTAGAGATCATTCTTCGTGACGGCCGCATCCGTCGCATGCTCGCTGGGTGCTCACCACGGGAGGAGGGGAGGCCCGCTCGTTCGGCAGTCCGGATGCCGTGTCCAGTCGAGCTCACTGCGTCGAGCCATGGCCAGCACAGGTGGTCGGCTTGCCGGTACCTCTTGGCTTCGAACTCTGCGACCATGGTGGGGTCGCCAGCCAAGACCGCCCCACTGCCGAAGGCATCCGTATCAGCGTCGTCTGCCCGAGTAGAGACAGCTGTTGGCCTTGGCGTGCAGGGGGTGCGCGTCGTTCTCTTCAAGGGGCAGCTGATCACCGCGGCGCGTCATTGCGTTCCTGGCTCGTCGGCTCGCGACGAGTGGGGGCGCAACCCCTTCCCGCGCCGAGGATGCGGGGACGAAGTATTTGTCAGGAACTGCTCGCAGGCTGTTGGGATAAAGGTTTTACTCAGCGTGGATGGCGCAGGGCTCACTCTTGGCCTCCGTGCGGACGCGGAAGTGTAGCCGACGGGTACGGGTGGAGGGGACCGGACCAACTGCCCGTGGGCCGGTGCCCAGCCAAGCAGGTGCTCGTGTTGTGCTGTGGGGTCTGCCATCTGCAGGGCGCAGGCGGAGAAGGTCAGTCGCTGAACGACTCCCTGACGCAGGTGCTCGGCGTCTTTCGGGTTGGACGGGGCGACGACAACATCCTTCGCGACGTCTTCCTCCACGGTGGCGATGTGGGGGAGGCTGCTTCGCAGCACGCCGGAAGCGTCGTATGCCAGCTGGTTACGGGTGGCTTCGCCCTCGGCTCCACCCGGGAGGTCATCCAGCTGCGCGGTGGCCTCGTCTCCCGACTTCATAGGGCCCCGCATCCGGCGGCATTTCCAGCCCGGGGCTGTCCGCAAACTCTTGCCGTTCTGGTTTCGGGGGCCTCGCAGCAGTGGAGGGCAGAGCGAGAGAGAAGCGCGGCGCTGTCTTGGTCGGCAGCGGGAGGGGCCGGGCTGTCAGTTCCGCCGCCGCGTCGGGCGCGGACGGCGGCCGTGGTTGCTCATCACACAGCGCCTGTCTAGGGGGAGAAGAACACGCTGCATCATCTCGGTTGTGAGCTCGTAGTAGGCGAAGCCGCGGGTGGGGTAACAGGTTCGAGCATCGTTGGCACTCCCCGGCCCCCGTGGTGTGCTCGGCGTTCCCTGCACGTCTGGGCCTGCATGTGGCACCCCGGACAGCTACATCGCCAATACGCGGGGCCCTGATGAGTATGTCCGGATGGCGCCCTGGCCGGCGGTGCGGGATCGGGCGCGGGCACTGTGATGGTGACGCGCGGTGGAGCGTGGTCGGGGCCAGTGTGAGGGCATGACCCTGCCACCGCCGCGCGGAGCCGACGCCCACCGTCACGAGTAGCCGTAATCCCGGTCGGCCCCAGGAAACCAGGGGCAGCAGTGTGGGCCCTGATGTGGCTGCGCCGGAGAGGTGAGCGCCGGGTCTGTCTTCGCGCGCAAGGCGCAGGTTTTGCGTCCATGGCCTGTTGTCTGGGCGTCTGCACCCTCCTTCTGAGGGGCGATGAACCCGAGAAAGAGGAAAGGGACTGTCATGGGACACGGCGGCAATGTGATCGCGGAGCTCACGGCCGATCATCGTGAGCTGGAGGCACTGTTCACGCAGATCGAAGCGCAGCCCGTCGACCATCCGCAGCGGCGCGAACTGGCGGACCGGCTGACTGCGGAACTGGTACGGCACTCGGTTGCCGAGGAGTTGCACCTGTATCCGGCGGTACGCAATCACGTATCGGACGGTGCGGCACTGGCGGACAAGGAACTCGCCGATCATGCCAAGGTCGAGCAGATGCTCAAGGATCTCGAAGACCTGCACGCGGTTGATCCGCAGTTCAACGACATCGTTGCGAAGCTGAAGTTCGCGGTCGCCTCCCACGTTCGCGAGGAGGAGCACGAACTGTTCCCGAGACTCGCAGCGTCCCTCCCACCCGAGAAGCTGGACGAGCTGGGGCGGCTGGTGCGCCGGGCCAAGGAGATGGCCCCCACCCGCCCCCACCCCTCGCTCCCGAACACCCCGCCCGCCAACAAGCTGCTCGTGCCCGGGGTCGGGCTGGTGGACCGCGTACGCGACCTGCTCAGCGGCCGCACGACCAAAGGCTGAACCCCAGGCCGCCAACATGCCTCGCCGTCCGTCACACAGCCGGAGGAGTATCGAATGCCGACCCTCGAAAAGATCAGGCCGGTGACCGGCGCGCCCTGCTGGGTGAATCTGATGGCGCAGGATCTGCGCGCAGCACAGTCCTCCTATACCGATGTCATGGGCTGGAAGTTCCGGGAGAGCATCTTGGGCAGCAACTTTTCGGTGGCTCTGGCCTGTGGTGAACCGGTCGCCGGAATCGGATGCTGCTCAGCTGGTTGCCCTCCAGCCGTTTGGGCCCCGTACTTCGCCGTCAAGAACGCGGATGAGACGGCGGTCCGGATCGGCGAGTGCGGGGCCACGCTCGCCGTGGGGCCGCTTCCCCTGGGCGAGGGCCGCGTCGGGATCGCTGCCGATCGTGACGGTGCCGTGTTCGGATTCTGGGAAGGCCTGGGCCTGTTCTGGTCCGTGGGGCGGGCAGTGCTCCAGCTCGGCTGGACCTGCAGACCCGCGACGCGTTCGAGGCCGCCATCTTCTACGCGGAGATCTTCGACTGGGCCCAACCGCCCGGCGGTTGCACGGTCGACTACGCGCAGGACCACGTCCTCATCCAGGCCGCGGGACACACCGTCGCCACCCTGCGCGGCGGAGGTATCGACCCGGACCCGAGAATCCGGCCCCCGGTGGATCGGACTTCCGTGTCCAGAGCAGCAAGCAGGCGGCGCCTTCGTCATCCGCGACTCCGATGGCGCCCTCTTCACCGTGTCCGATACCTGACGACAGCGACCCGCCGCTGGCGGAAGGAAGAGGAAGGGCGCCAAGCGTGCATACCGGACGCCAGCCCCCGTCCCCACCCTTGGACTGGACGGTCGAGCAAAGCATCGGCGAAGGCCGTCGCGCGGGCAGGCAGTGAGCCTGCCCGCCGAGGACAGCGCACTGGCCTGCCGTCTCTGTCGTCCGGATACCGCGCTCGGCCCGCTGTGGTGCGCTGCGTCTCCGTATGCGATCACACCCGCTCCACATGAGGATCGGTTTACGGGCGGTGGCCCGGTTGCGCCCCGACTCCCTGCGCGGGGGGGTGCCTCTATGTCCTTCGTCAAGGACGTGGTGCCGGGTGTGCGGGTTTTTGGGGTGGTTATGCGGCCAGGATGGCGGTGGGGGCTTTGGACTCGTAGAAGGTGCCGTCGCGGAGCATGGCGAACAGGACGCTGATGCGTTGGCGGGCGAGGCGGAGGAGTGCTTGGGTGTGGGTCTTGCCGCGGGCGCGCTGGCGGTCGTAGTAGGTGCGGGAGGCGGGGTCTGCGTTCATGCAGGCGAAGGCGGAGAGGAACATCGCGCGTTTGAGCTGCCGGTTTCCTCCTCGTGGTGCGTGTTCGCCGTGGATCGAGGTCCCGGACGACTTGGTTGTGGGGGCGAGGCCGGCGTAGGAGGCGAGGTGGGCGGCGGTGGGGAAGTTGGTGCCGTCTCCGACGGTGACCAGCAGGACGGCGGCGGTCCTGACGCCGACGCCGGGCATCGACGTCAGGACCGGGGAAAGAGGGTGAGCCTCCAGCAGGGTGTTGATCTGGGCTTCCAGGGCCCGGCGCTGTTCCTGGACGGCCGCGAGCGAGCGGGCCAGGGAGGGAACGACGATGTCGAGGGTGCCGGTCCCTGGCACGACGACGGTCTGCTCGTCGAGCGCGTCGAAGACATCGTCGATCAGTCGGGTGGCCATGCGCGGGGCCTTGGGCCGGACGAGTTCGACGAGGCGGCGGCGTCCGGCCTTTCGCAGTGCGGCCGGGGATCCGTGGCGTTCAAGAAGCCAGGTGACGGCCTGGTGGTCGAGACGGGGGCCCAGGACACGCTCCAGGCTTGGGTGGAACTGGGTGAGCAGGCCGCGTATCCGGTTGGACGTGCGGGTGGCCTCGGCGGCCAGGTCCTGGTCGAAGCCGACGAGCACGGTCAGCTCGGCGGTGATCTCGTCGGTCAGTTCCAGAGAGCGCAGGGTGTGCGGCAGGGTGCGGGCCGCGTCCGCGATCACCGCCGCGTCACGAGCGTCGGTCTTCGCCTCGCCCGGATACAGGTCGGCTATCCGGCGCATTGCCAGGCCGGGCAGGTAGGCGACCTTGCAGCCCGCGTCCCGGGCCACGGCCAGCGGGAGGGCGCCGATCGAGGCGGGCTGGTCCACGATCACCAGGACGGTGCCGAACTTCGCGGTCAGCTTGTCGAACACGGCCCGCAGCCTCGGCTCGCTGTTGGGCAGTTGCTTGTCGAGGACCTTCTTCCCGGCCGGGGTGAGTCCGTGGCCGTGATGAGCGCTCTTGCCGACGTCCAGGCCGAGGAACACGCCCACGTCTTCGGTATCGAACATCGCGCCCCTCCAGGCGAGTTGAACGTGCCGGCCTCGGCAGTGGTGTCGTACGCGCGCATCCACGTTATGCAGACCTGCCGCCCGCGACTGTCCGGCATTGCGCCGGACCGGGCGGTGGCCGGACCTCTCATCAGCGTCTCCGACGGCACCTCCCGGGCCCGGTGACACCACCCCCCAGGTCATCCGTTGGACAGGGGGACACAGTCATGCCGGGCCCGGAGGCCAGCGGCCCTCTTGCAGGACCGCGAAGAACATAACGGGGGGTGCCCCTATGAGTTTGGTCAAGGAAATCGGTCTGCGTTGTGAGGGTGTGGCGGGCAGGATGGCGGGGTGGCTGATCTGCTGTGGGATGACGTCAAGAGCTTCTTCGACCCTGACCTGATGGGGTCGTTGCCGGACGTGGTTGTTCCCGAGACCTCGTGGAGGACTGGCAGGCGGTCCTCGATCTCGCCGGGGTGAGCGACTGGATGTGCCAGTACTCCGAAGGCGAGACGGTGCTTCCGGTGCCTCGCGCGGAAACAGTGCTGTCTCGCCCGGCTGACGCGGAGTGCGCGGAACTGCGGGTCTGGCCGACGGCCGATGTATTGGCGATCTTCCGTTTCTATTCGGTGGAGGAGATCGACTTCGATGTTGATCTGCGGGAACTCCAGGGCCAGGAGCGACTCGACGTGCTCTGCGGCTTCCTCACCGTGATCGGGCGGCGGTTGGGCAAGCCGGTGGTGATGTATTGCGAGGGCGGCGCTCCCAGCCATCCGGTACTCGGGTTCGATGTTGAGAGCGATCAAGTGGATCTGTTGGCGAAACCGCTGGTCAGATGACGGCTGCGGTTGGCCGGGGTTCGTAGAAGGTGCCGTCGCGGAGCATCGCGAAGAGGACGTCGGCTCTGCGGCGGGCGAGGCAGAGCAGGGCTTGGGTGTGGTGCTTTCCCTGGGCGATCTTCTTGTCGTAGTAGGCCCGCGATGCGGGGTCGCCCAGAGCGGCGAACGCGGAGAGGAAGAAGGCCCGTTTGAGCTGCTTGTTTCCCCTCCTGGAGGGTTGTTCGCCGCGGATCGAGGACCCTGAGTTGCGGGTCGCTGGGGCGAGTCCGGCGTAGGCGGCGAGGTGGCCGGCGGTTGGGAAGGTGCTGCCGTCGCCGACTTCGATCAGGATCCGTGCTCCGGTCCTGACGCCGATGCCCGGCATCGACCTCAGGACCTTGGAAAGAGGGTGAGCCTCCAGGAGTTCCTCGATCCGCCCGGCCAGCAGCCTGCGCTGGTCAAGGACCGCAGTTAGGGATCCGGCCAGGCTTGGGACGATCAGTGCGGCCGCCTGGGTCCCGGGGACGGTGACGGTCTGCTCGTCCAGGGCGGTGAAGATGTCTTCGACCAGCCGCTCGGTCATCCGCGGGGCCTTCGGCCTCAGCAGTGTGACCAGGCGGCGGCGTCCGGCTTTGCGGATCTGGGCCGGGGATCCGAACCGTTCCAACAGGGCTAGTGGCTTGTCACGCAGCCTTCGCCGGGTATTCGGTCCAGGATCTGATCGGTGAGTCGGGTGCGAAGGCCGTCTTCGGCTCGGCGTTGGCGTTGTGCCAGCGGACGTAGGAGGCGATGGCGGCGTTCTGCTCGTCGTGGCTGCGGTGGTCGGTGCCGTTGAGTGCGAAGTAGCGCAGGGCCGCAAACTCGGACTCGATCCAGTTCAGCCAGGACCCGTAGGTCGGCAGGAAGACCAGCTCGACGTCGTTGTCAGCGGCCCAGGTCCGCACCTTGGCGTGCTTGTGCGGGGAGAAGTTGTCCAGCACCACGTACAGCTTCTCCCCGGGCCAGCGGGCTCGCAGGGCCTTGAGGAGGCCGAGGAACTCGCGCCAGCATCACGCCGCCGTAGCGGTTGTAGGTGGCTCGCAGCCTGCGCGGACGCCTCACCGGGCCCCACGCCTTGCCCTTGCGGGGCATCAGGTTCAGCGGTCCGAACTCGTCGACGCATATCACCCGTCCGTCGGCAGGCGGGGTGTCGTACAGCTCCAGGATGCGGTGCATCTTGGCGATGAACTCCGGGTCGGTGGACGCCTTCCACGTGGTGGTGGTCTTCCAGGAAATCTTGCCGGCGCGAAGGATCCGGCGCAGGGTCTCCCTGCTGATGGCCGCTGTCACCTTCTGCTTGATGAGGTGGTCGGCGAGCTTGCTCAGGCTCCAGGTGGAGAACGCGGTGATCTTCCAGTCGGCGGGGGACGTCCGGGCGATCAGGCAGATGTGCTCGCGCACCTTGTCACTGATCGTCCTTGGGCGTCCCCCGCTCCATTTTGGGTCCAGCGCATCCAGCCCCTGCTCGTTGGAGGCGTGGATGACGTCACGTACGTAGTCCTCGCTGACCTGCATCAGCACGGTGATGTCCTTGACCGTCTGGCCCTGGGCGGACATCAGCACCACGATCGCCCGGCGGAGTTTCACCGGGTCCTTCGCGGTCCGGCTGATCCGCTGCAGCTTCCGGCCCTCCTCCATGCTCACCGGCCGGACGAACACACTCGGTCGACGTCCCACAACCACCTCCAAGATCAGTCTTGGAGACAGTCTGCTGGGTCACGAGCAACAGGTCGATTACCCGCCGAAGGCTGCGTGACAAGCCACTAGCACGGCGGGGTGTTGCAACCGCGGCCCCAGGACTCGTTCCAGCGACGGATGGATTTGGGTCAGCAGGCCATGCAGCCGGTTGGCGACTCGGGTGGCCTCGCCGGCCAGGTCGTCATCGAAGCCCACGATCATTTCCAGCTCGGCGATCGTCTCGTCCTCGCCGTCGATCGCCCGCAGCGTGTGAGGCATCGCGCGGGCCGCGTCCGCGATGATGAACGCGTCCCTCGCGTCCGTCTTCGCCTCACCCGGATAGAGGTCGGCGATCCGGCGCATCGTCAGCCCGGGCAGGTAGGCGACCGGACAGCCCATGTCCTTCGCAACCGCCAGCGGCAGGGCCCCGATCGAGGCGGGCTGGTCGACCACGACCAGCACCGTTCCGTGCTTGACCTGGAGCTTCGCGAACAGCTCGCGGAGCTTGGGTTCGGTGTTGGGCAGGCGTTTGTCGAAGGCTTTCTTCCCGGCCGGGGTGACGGCGGTGGCGTGATGTTCGCCCTTGCCGACGTCCAGGCCGAGGAAGACGTCGATGTCGCTGGTGTCGATCACGTGCAGGCCCCTCCGGTCACGCTTTTCGTCCGGCCTGCCAGGGCACCGAGCTGCCACACCCACGTTACGGAGAGCTCTTCCGGCTCGGGTGAAGCCGGTACTCAAGCCCCTCATCAGCGGTCCGTCGATGCCTTCGGGCCCGGTGACACCACCCCCCGGATCATCAACAACAAGGGGGGGAAGTCATGCCGGACCCGAAGGCCGGAGGCCCCATTGCGGAGCCACGAAAACGGTAACGGGGGGGGGGTGGCACTCTTCCCCGGTGCTCCGGTCCGCTTCCCGACACACATAGGGTCTCGCCGCTCGTGTCCTACGGCGACGCTGTGACTTGTGGCTTCTCGCGGTGTCTCACGCCGTGTCCAGCCGGTCAGTCTCACGATCGTGTCCGAATCCTTAGGGACAGCCGCGAGGGACAAGCGGCTGACCTGCGGAGTCTCACGAGAGGACACCGGCATGGGAGCGGGGGCGGCTACATCGAGGCGTGGAGGGCAGGTGCGGCAGGCAGGAGGAGGCTGACCGCGATCTCCCGCGGTGCGGAGATCGCCATACGGGCACTTCGACCCGATCTGGAGCTGTTGCAGGTGTGCCTGACGAGACCCGTATGGTGGCCTGTGATCCGTTTGCACGCCGGCATGGATGAGCCCTCCCGTGAGCTGGAGGCGCGCAGCGGGGACCGGCCTACCGGTCCGCTCAGTGGGTATCTACGGCGAGCGCCGCGTCGATCTCTCGCAGGAAGGGCTCCAGATCGTCTGGGTTGCGCGAGGTGATGAGCGTCCAGCCGTGGGAGTCGTCCTTGATGACCGGCTCGTCGTCCCATTCACCACCGGCATTGGCGATGTCTGTCCTCAGCGAGCGGTAGGACGTGAGTCTCTTGCCTTCGATGACACCCGCTTCGACCAAGGTCCAGGGTCCGTGGCAGATGGCCGCTACGGGGCGACCGGACGACGTGAAGGAACGGACGATCCCTGTCGCCGATTCCTGCCGACGAAGAGTATCGGCGTTCAACGTGCCACCTGGCACGAGCAGTAGGTCGTAATCGGCCGGGTCGACGTCGCTCAGAGTGAGTTCGGGTCGGATGGTCTTGCCGGGAGCCCTGTCGCCGACCAGGGTCTGAATATCGTCCGCCGACACGGCAGCGACGTCCACGTCGGCGCCCCAGCCCCGCAGGTGTTCGAGGGGCACCAGAAGTTCGTCCTGCTCAACGCCGTAGTTCGTGACGATTGTCAGGACCCTCCTCATGCTCACGTCGTTGTCAGACATTCCCAGGTCCTTTCGGGATGGAACGGTCCGCCGGGAGCGCTGTTGCCGCGCGGATGCCGCGAATCCTTGCGCCCTATTGCGGCCCTGCCAGGCCTCCCGGCCCGCGGGGACCGACCGGAAACAGCGCCGGGCCGGAGCTTAACCACCGCAGTGATGATCAAGGGGCTGCGTGGAGACTCGGCGCCGAAGACCGTGCCGCGGAGGCCGCACGACAAAGCTGTTGCGGTGATCGCCCTCCACCACCCGGCCGATGGTTCCGCCGCCATGCCGGGAGGCCACCCCTGCCGTGCCAGCATTCGGTACGGGAAGTAGAGACTCCAGCGCGAACTCGTCCGCCGTCTCGTAGCGGACCTCCCAGCAGCCGGGCCTGGCGCAGCCCACTCGAGTACCTCGCCGTAGAAGATTCCATCGGATGTCTTGACCAGCATGCGCGTCCGGCGCGCCAGCGGCGAGCGTACAGCGAGAAGCCGAAGCAGGAAGCCGCTGTGCTGTTCCTCAGCACACGCGCTGAGCAGGCAGATGAGGCTGCTGTTCCCGGCGTTCATCCATGTTCATCCAGGAGAGGACCCGAGACCCGTCGTCGGTAGGCCGAATTCCGGCGCCCCACGACCCGCAGCTGTCGTCCGGACCAGGTCCGAGCGAACCCGACTCCCAGCCAGATGCGGAGCTGCCCCCTGGGGCCAGGTCCTGGGTTCCACGAACTGCCCGACCGGCTAGAGCGCCGCCCTACGGCGACACCTCACCGATTGCGGCCTCAGATTGACCGGCGCAAGGTGGAGACGTCAACCCCCTCACAGTGAAGGACGGAAGTGTCATGGGTAAGGGAAAGGCGAAAGCCAAGCAGGTCAAGGGCAAGCTGAAGGAAACCGCTGGCGGTGCCTTGGGCGACGAGCGCATGCAGGCAGAGGGCCGCGGCGAGCAAATGACGGGAAAGGCCCAGGAGACCGCAGCAAAGGCGGCTGAGCGGCTGAAGAAGTCCGGACAGTAGGGCCTTGATCGCAGAGGGGGCCGCGAACGGTGCTGGCCGCGCCGTCGGCTACCGGGCTGGCTGCGATGTCTTGCCGGACGGCCCCCCGGGCCCGGGCCGCCGGTACTTTGGCGGCCGTGCACTCTGGGTCGGCGGCAGGGCCATGTACGTCGCGTGGCCGACTGTCCGGGATGTGGTGGCCGGGAGGCCGTACGACGACCGCACCGGAGTGCCCACCGGTGACCGTCGGGTCGTGATCCGCGCAGCCTTGGTCCGACTTCCTCGACTGCGCCAACGGGATTCGCTCGGTCTGCGTCCAAGCAGCCCTGCAGGACATGCGTGTCCGCCTGTCTGATAGATGGACTGCCCTCGGCACAAGAATTGCGCGAACGTGCGGCCCGGTTGACTGCCTGACAAGCCGGCGTATCCCTGTCGCGCGTGAGCCAGATGGAGTGTCTCACCAGGTGTAGACGCACTCGGGCTTTCAGAGGCTGTGGCATCTCCTGATCGGGTTGCTCTCTGTAAGGCCTCGCGATTTCCTACGAGGAGCCCACGCCCCTGGCGTCGACGCACTCACCCACGGCAGACACGAAAGAGCCCCAAAGGACTCGGACGTTCTTGGCGATCACGTCAACGCGCGACATCCCTGAAACACCAGCTCAGTACACGCCCACTTGGTGACGCCGATCTATAGGAGCCGTCGGGCATTTCGGCATGCGCTCTGCTGGCAACTTCACTCCGACGGTTGTGGTGACCTGCAGGGACGGGGTGAGCAGCACTGCACGCTCTCTTGACTGTGCTGGCCTCACCGGAATGAGAGCCTGCGTCTGCGCACCCGGCTCCGGAGGCCGCTGTACTCCCAGACGTTTCCGCAGGTCAGCGGCTTACGTGACGAACCGCCAGGCACGCGGTCTCACGCATGTCCCACCAAGTTGAATAGTTCCCTTTGTCTGGTTTGGTCGAATGGCGTCGTCCCGCGTCCCACGAGTACGGCCGAGGAAATATTCCCATCACTCCCGACGTTGCGCTGCCGCGACGGCAAGATCGCGGAGGGGTGGTGTCGAGACTGAAACTGTTCAACACGACAAAGGGCGGCATGACTGAGGTCACGCCGCGTCTGGCCGAGGTCGAGGCGCATGTGCAGGGCCTCATCGAGGCGCACATGGAGACCCTGCTCGGGGTGCGGTTCCTGGCGAGCGAGTACAGCACAGGACCAGTGCACGGCGGACGTATCGACTCGCTGGGCATCGACGAGAACGGGGCGCCCGTGATCATCGAGTACAAGCGAGGCATCGACGCAGGAGTTATCCACCAGGGCCTCTACTACCTGTCTTGGTTGATGGACCACAAGGACGCCTTCGGGCGCCTGGTCCGCGACCGACTCGGAGCCGCGGTCGCCTCCCGGATCCTCTGGCGCGCACCGAACACGAAGGGCGCCCCTGGATCCGCGGGTACACCCTCGGCCACCACCGCCAGGCCCACTGGTGTGCCGAGATCTACGCCGACGTCGTTTTGGACGATCGCCGTTGGAATCTTGATGGGGAGCTTGGCCTCGCCGACGCGCACCGGATCGTGATTGGTGCTCCGCTGTAGGTACGGGCGCTGCAGCCCGACACCCTCGTCCGATACCAGGGGGGGGAGCCACCGGTCGGCTCCGTCACCTCCTCGGCCGCCGTGCGTCCATCGTGGCGCAGAGCCCACCAGCCCCGGCAGTTACCCGTAGCCTCCACCGAGTTCGAGCGCCGGAATGAGGACGGTCGAGGCGTCGCCGGCCGCCAAGCTGACCCGGCTCGGGCACGTTGAGCTGCGCCGCTTCAACACGCCAGTGTCGGCCGCCGATGCGCAGGACCAAGCCGGGCATCGGAGGGTGCGCCAGGTAGACCGTGCCCCCCGTGTGGACCGGCACGCCGTCGGCAGTGCGGAGCACCAGCCGGTAATACGGCGACCAGCGCCACACTCAGTAGCCAACGGGAGCGCCCGCACCAACTGGTTGGTGGTCTTGCTGAAGGTCCCACTGCCGCGTCTCCCGGCCTGGGGCGAGACTCGGATGGTGGCCGGCCGACAGCGGCCACAGATGCGCTGGCACTGCCTCCAAGCGAATGCCGATTCGGCCGAGCCGGGTCAGTGCCGTACAGTTCACCGTACCGACGCGGGGTGGAGCAGCTCGGTAGCTCGCTGGGCTCATAACCCAGAGGTCGCAGGTTCAAATCCTGTCCCCGCTACTCAAACGTGAAGGCCCGGTGGATACCGGGCCTTCACTGCGTCTGGCCCCGCTCGAACCAAGCGGCAGAAGTTTGAAAGCCACACCCGACGCCCCTGGGTGGGCCAACCATACGAAGGGCTCGCCCGATCTCGCAGGCAACGCAAGGAAGTTGAGTGACGCCCGTACCGTGTGGCTGCTCACGCCGGGTCGCCCGGGGCCGGGCGGCCTCGTGAAGAGCGGAGTACGCCTGGATTGCGAGTCGGCCAAGACGCGTGTGGAGGGCTGGACTCTGTATGACCATACGGACATGCCCGAACTTGCCGACAAGCAGCCTTCCTACGCGAAGGATGCCCTCACTGCAGGCTGTCTCCTGCTGCTCACGCTGGTGGCGGACGTGGCGGCCGGATTGCTGGCCGTCATCGTGCTCGCGGTACGGGGGCTGGGCCGGATAGACGCCGGTTCCGGGCAGACAGCGGCCGGCTCACGGCCCGGCGACTGGACGCCAGTGCTGTGCTTCGGCGTTCTGGCCTTGGCGGTCGGCGTGACGGGCGTCATGCTGTTGCGGCTCGGGCATCGAGCTATCGGGGCGGTTCAGTTGGTGATCTGCGTCGTCCTGGCAGGCCAATCGCTGGGGGTCTGGCCCTGACCCAGGAGCGGTCAAAGGCGTAATCCTTCAGGCCAGGCCCGTCGCGGCCGACTCAACGGGCCCAGTGCCCCTCAGTTACCCCCTGATCCCTGCGAGTCCTCCTCTGACCAGCGCACTCAAAGTTCGGTGACACGTACTTGCAGCCTTCAATATTCGATGGCACGCATTCAAGATCCGATGGCACAGGACACAGTTGTCCTTTGACAGCGAACCCAGCCGCTATTGTCCCGTCTTCTGCGATCTGGCTCCGATCTCAGTTGATCTGGTTTAAGGACTGGAATCAGAATGAGGTTTCTGGGGCTCGGGAATGACGGTGTGTCAGTTCGCGTTGATGCGGCCCGGAGGGGGTGGTTGCGATCGAGACTCGTGGTGGGCGCAAGCCGTGGGCGGTTGACGATGGGCTGTGGGAGCGTATCGAGCCGCTGTTGCCGGTGATTGAGCGGCGCTTCCGGTACCCGGGGCGTCGTCGGCTCGATGACCGGCGGGTTCTGTGCGGCATCCTGTTCGTGCTCTACACCGGCATCCCCTGGCGCTACCTCCCGCAGGAACTCGGCTTCGGCTCCGGGATGACCTGCTGGAGGCGACTGCGGGAGTGGAACGAGGCCGGGGTCTGGCAGCGCCTGCACGAGATGCTGCTGGCCGAACTGCGGGCGGCCGGCATACTGGATCTGTCCCGGGCGTCGGTCGACTCGAGCCATCTGCGGGCGATGAAAGGTGGTGCGGCCACCGGCCCGTCCCCGGTGGACCGGGGCAAGACCGGCAGCAAGCACCACGTGATCGTCGAGGCCCACGGCATCCCGCTGGCCGTCACGCTGACCGGCGGCAACCGCAACGACGTGACCCAGTTGATCCCATTGATCCGAGCGGTCCCGCCGATCCGAGGCAAACGCGGCCAACCGCTGCGCCGTCCGAAGCACCTCTACGCCGACCGCGGCTACGACCACGAGAGCTACCGAGACCAGGTCCGACGGTTTGAAATCACCCCGCACATCGCCCGACGCGGCACCGAACACGGCTCCGGACTCGGTGTACACCGCTGGGTCGTGGAAGGCGCCATCGCACTACTGCACTGGTTCCGCCGCCTACGCATCCGCTGGGAGATCCGCGACGACATCCACCAGGCCTTCATCACGCTCGGTTGTGCCGTCATCTGCTGGCGACGACTGAGGACCCCGCTCTGATTCCAGTCCAAAGTAAGGTGGAATCCCATGTCGCGAACTCGCGCCAAGCACAAGGAGGCGGAATGCTCGCTAACCCGTCGGCGCTGGCGGCCGGAAGGCGTCATTCGGTCGGACGGCGCTGGGATGGAACCGTTCTCGCCGTGGGCAATACCGCAGCCGCTGAATGTCGTGTCGAGCGATGGGAAGACGTCGTCGCCGTGGCAGCTGGCAACGTCCATACCGCGACGAACACGGGCAGGTCTCATACGGTGGGACTCCGGTCGGACGGCACGGTGCTGGCAACGGGGTGGAATGGCGATGGGCAATGTGATGTCGCCGGATGGCGAGGCGTCACGGCCGTGGCCGCAGGCTGGCGCCGCACGCTCGGGCTACTCGCGAATGGCCGCGTGCTAGCAGTTGGCCGGAGTTCAGAAGGACAGTGCGACGTGCAGTCCTGGCGCGAGATGGTCGTCCTCTCGTGTGGTGACTGGCACTCGGTCGGCGTCCGGTCGGACGGTTCTGCACTGGCCGCGGGGAACAACCGACGACGGCAGTGTGCCGTTGAAGGGTGGCGTGACCTAGCAGCCATTTCGGCCGGGTATCTCCATACCGTCGGCCTCAGAGCCGACGGGCGGGCAGTAGCGACCGGAGACCGGGCAACCGGGGCGTGCGAGGTCGATGAGTGGGAAGACGTGGTGGCGCTCGGCGCGGGCAGCTACCACACCGTCGGGGTCACTGCGTCCGGACGGGTCCTCGCAGCGGGAGACAACAGCTACGGACAGTGCGAAGTCGGCGATTGGCGCGACATTGTCGCCGTGGCGGCCGGTTCAACGCACACCCTTGGCCTGCGTGCCAACGGCACAGTCGTGACCGCAGGGAACAATGCCGACAGACGGTGCGAAGTCGATGCCTGGTCCGGAGTCCAGCTTCCATAGGCCTCCGGGCCGCGCCAACGCGAACTGACATGCCGTCATTCACCAGCCCCAGAGACCTCATTCTGATTCCAGTCCTAATTCGCTCTTCGTCTCAGGCGGTCTGGTCCGTCGATGCCGCTGTCGGTGCGGGATGGCGGGCTTCGCCCAGGCCAAACACGGCCGGAACAGGCAACCGTAGTAAGCACAGTGCCCCTGATCTTGCCCGGAGCCGCGTATCCGCAGGTCGCAGCAGCCCACTCGGCAGGCCGCCCGTGACACGCCTGTGACCGGAACTGTGTCCTACACCACAGCTCGGCGCTCGCGCCCCTGCTGGGGTGACCTGATGTGCAAAGTCACTTCTCTTCTTCCGGCCCTCGCCGCACTCCTGCTGCTCACGGCGTGCGGATCCGAACAGGCGGGCACCCCCGGCGCAGCCACCCCCGCGTCCGGGACCGCCGTCACCACCCAACCCGTGGACGGCGTCCGGATCACTTCGGTGACCATTCCCTCCGCCACGCCCACCCCCAACTCCGACGGGTTCTCCGTCCACGCCGACCCCCTCCCCACCGGTGACTCCGGGATCTCGGCCGCCTACGAAGTCACCAACAACGGCACCGAGGCGCTGACGTACACGATCCTGTTCGACTTCACCACGGACACCGGCGAGGTCATGGGCAACAGCCACGAGACCGTGCGCTCGGTCGGCCCCGGTGCGACCGAGCGCGGCACGGTCCGGCTGGGCGTGCTGGCCCCCGGAGCGTCCCGGGTGACCCGCGTCAAGGTCTCCCGGGTGACCAAGGTGCCCGCCGCCGAGGCGCCGCCCGCGTCCGGCGAGTGTCCGCCCTCCGGCATCCGCCTCACCACCGATGACGGCGACGCCGCGATGGGGCTGCGCGTGGTGGGCTTGCACCTGGAGAACTGCGGGAAGCGCGACTACTCACTTGACGGCTACCCGCTCCTGGAACTGCTGGACAAGGATCTGTCACCCGTCCAAGGCGTCCGGATCGTACATGGAAGCGGCGGCATCAGCACCGGTACCGGATTTGACGAGCCGGCCCGCCCGCTGGTCCTGAAGTCGGGCGAGAGCGCCCTTTCGGGCCTCATGTGGCGCAACACCACCGAGTCCGGCGCCGCCGTCAACGTCCCGTACGTCAGGGTGCGGGCCGAGCAGGGCGCCGATCCGGTGACCGTGACGCCCCACCTCGATCTCGGCACCACCGGCAAGCTGGCCGTCCGTGCCTGGACGCGCCCGCCGAAGTAGGACCCCCGCACGGTCTCAGCGCCTCCGCTGCGGCCATCAGAGGGGGGGGTGGTGGGAGCGGCGCCTGATCGTGGACGGGGGCCAAGGGGCAGGGGGCGGCGCCAAGGGCCCTACTGAGCTGCACCGACCAGATTGGTCGAAACGCCTGAACCGAACCACATCAACTGAGACGAGCAGCACGAGCAACGCGCATCTGACCAGATCAGCCGAGAATCCGGCTCCCGCCCCGTCTCAACCGATCTGGTCGCCGCTGGTCGGGCCACATGTCGTAAACCAGATCCGTTGAGACGGGACAGCTATGTCATCGAATCGAGTCGACTCGGAAGCGCCATCGGCAATCTGGGGCATCCACTACGGGCAACCGGAAGCGCCAGCTGGTGATACAAGTAAGCAGGTAGCCTGATGCCGTGACAGATGGCCTCGAAGTAGCACTCCAGAAGCGCGCTGATCTCGATCAGTACGGCTCCAACAAGCGGCTGCTGTTTGCGCTGCAACTCATGGTCGACGTCGAGGACATCAGCACGGTCGCCGCCACGTCGCTGACAGACCATCCCAACGACAAGTCGTGCGATCTGCTCTACATCGATCGCGGCGCAGGCCGTGTTGTCCTCGCCCAGGGGTACGAGTCCGAGAACACCGCGAAGCACCAGGCGCCCGCGAGGAAGGCCGCCACCCTCCATCAGGCGGTCAACTGGCTGTTCAACAAGAGCGAGCCCGGCGGGGTGCCAGATGCCCTGCGGGTCGCCTGGCGCGAGCTTCACGATGCGCTGACAGACGACGCCATCGGAGATGTCGCGATCTGGTACGTCCACAACCTCCCGGAATCGCAGCAGGTCACCGGAGAGCTCCAAGCGGCTCGCGACGCCGCGTACGCACAGTTGAACTACGGCTACCCGGACAGCGAGATCGAGGTCTCCTGGGAAGAACTGGGCCGCGCGAGGCTGTCCGAGCGCTACGAAAACTCGCAGACCCCGATCCTCGTGACGGATACGTTCACGATCGAGGTCCCGGGGGCATTCGCGGAACGCGGCGACAAGTGGACAGCCTTGTGTACGAGTGTGCCCGTGAGCTGGCTGCATCAACAGTTCGCGCAGCACGGTGCTGGACTGTTCTCCCCAAACGTCCGCGACTACCTGGGAAGCCGGCGGTCCCAGAGCAACATCAACAACGGCATCCAGGAAACGGTACTCAACGAGCCGACGAACCTGTGGGCGTACAACAACGGCATCACCGCTCTGGTACACGACTTCAGCTTCACCGACGGAACCGTTGAGATCACGGGGCTGGGCATCGTCAACGGCGCCCAGACGACCGGAGCGATCGGCTCGGTCCCGGTGGGGGAGAACGGCCGGAAGAGTCACGTCCTCACCCGGTTCATCCGCTGCAACGACCCCGAGACCGTCAGGAGCATCGTCCGCTTCAACAACCGGCAGAACCCCACGCAAGCATCGGACTTCCGCAGCAACGACAGCGTGCAGAGGCGGCTTGTCCGCGAGTTCCAGGAGTTGGGGGTCGTCGGCTACAGCGGCGGCCGACGCGGCGGCGCCGAGGATGTCATCCGGCGCCCGGGAGAAAACCATCTCTCCGCCGAGGTCGCGGCGCAGGCCCTCGCTGCCTTCCATGGGGAATCCGGCGTGGCATACCACGAGAAGAGCAAGATCTGGGAACAGGACGCCATCTACAGCCGAGTCTTCCCCGAACGCGTCAGCGCCGTGCACATCGTGTTCGTCGCGAGTCTGCTGCGCGCCATCGAGCTGGAGAAGGCGAGACTCGGTCGCATCGCGGCAGAAGCGCGGACCGAGGACGAGACCGAGCTGTTCGAGTGGTTCGGGCTCCGAGGGTCGATCATGCTCGCCGCGGAGGCCATTGGAACCGCAAGGGAGACCCTCATCGGAGAGGCCGTCAGCGACGCGTACGTCTTGCGGTTCAAGAAGAACCTCACCGTGTCCGCAGCAGCCATGGTCTGGGAACCCATCGTAGAGTCGCTGCTTGCCTTCGCTCCGGGCCAACTGCGGGACCCGCTGGTGACATCGACTCTACGCAACCGACAGGCGGTCGATACGGCGCTGCGCAACTTCCGTTCGCAGGTGGTGGCGGCGCGCAAGCACAACCGAACGACCTACGAGGTCTTCGTGGACCAGGTGGTGTCGCGGTAGAGGAAGCGGCGCCTACCAGCACCCCCAGCGCGTTCACCTCACAGGACCAGGTTCGCTGGCACGCAAGCCAAGGGCGGACGGGTTCGCTGTCAAACGCCCGATTGGATGGCAGCGGACAACAGTTCGCCGGGGGCAGACAGGAAAGATCCTCGAAAGACTGGCCATCGCGGGCAGGGGCATGTCAACGTAGACGACCTTGCAAGAAACACCAGGTCAGAGAGGTGATGCCCGTGACTGTGGCTCCTGTGAGCCGCCCTGGATTCTTCACCACGATCGAGGCTCTGCGGCTGCGTGAGTGGTTGCTCGGCCCGGGCCAGTCCAGCAATGTGATCGACCTGTTCGACGCCGACGATTTCCACTTCGTCGTGGACGACCGCGGGGACGTACACATCGCGAGTAAGGACGGTCGTTTCTACCTCGGCTGGTACCCCAACGGCCGTCCCGGCTCGGAAGGCGAGGGATGGAAGCTCGCCGTCACCGGCACCGCGAACATCCGCGGCTACGAGGCGTCCTTCGACCGTGAGACACCGGCCGACATAGTCGCCGCCGCCATAGCCCGCGTGCTGGAGACCTCCCGCCCCGTTGAGACCCCGACAACCCGGCCGGCCGCTTCTCAGCCGTCCCACCCGCATTCGCCGTACAAGGAGGCTGCCCGTGATGGACGCGGAAATGACCGTCGGTGACCTGACCGATCTCTTGTCCGCCTGCAACCGCGATCTGCCGGTGCGCTTCGCGATGAACCCGTTCTTCCCGATGGCGCACCGCCTCGCGCAGGTCGTCCAAGCTGTGGACGAGACCGGTCGGCCCGTCGTCTACCTCGCTGAAGGGCGGGACGCGGACACGCAACTCGGTCATCTGCCGCCCGAGGTCGCCGTCGAGCTGGCCTGGCACTCTCCGGTCCAGGCGCCCCCGCGCCGCCCCCGTCGTACCGCCGGCGGCAAGTAGAGCCGCACCTAGCCTTTGGAGGCGCCCCTGTACCCCGAGTTCCCGCCCGACCCGTCCACCCCGCAGGGTGCCCAGTCCGCGTACTGGGTCGGCCCCCGGCACCTGGCCGGTGATGACGGACGTCTCTACGACGCCGTCGCCGACACGCTCGCCGGCCTTGGCTGGACGAACCTGACGATCGTCCGCGGACGGCACGAGCCGGACGAGGCACCGGAGGACCGCCAGGCCCTGCGCAGCACCGTCCTGCACATCAGCCCCGATACTCTTCGCTGGGCCCAATGGATTCTGGCGGACGAGCCGTTCCACCTGGGGGAGTTGCCGATCGCCTGGCAGGTCTCCGCTCGCGCGGACACGAGCAGCCCGCTCGCGCAGTGGTCCGCCTACTTCACCCCCGACGTTCCGGGGGAGGTCCTCGTTGACTTCCTCGTCGCGCTTGACGCCCGCGATCAGCCCGGTGTCCCGCTGGGCGGCCCAGAGCTGGTCCTCGATACGGTTACCGCGCACGGCTGGTTCCGCGACATCGACCAGCCCCATGCGGGAGCGACGGACCCGACCTTCACCTCGCACGTCAGCCTCGGCGAGGTGCCACCCCTCGTCCAGGACGCCGACCCGCGCGCCCTGACGGCCAAGGCCGATGAGGTGGGGCCGGCCGGGTGGCAGGCGTGGGCCGAGCCGGCGCTGGGCGCACCATGCTTGTGGGCCGCGTCCTTCGGCGCCAGCGTGCCGCACGACCTCGTCGCGTGCTTCGCCAACGCGCTCAGCTCCACCGCACCGGTCCTGCGCCGAGTGCTGCCCGAAAGCACGCAGGAGCTGCTCCTGCGCGCCCCGGCCGGCTGAGGGACGAGGCCGGCCGCGCCGCCCGCCCGACACACGTGAAGCTCGGCCATCCCGCTTCGGGGTGGCCGAGCTTCATGCGTTTCTGGGCTGCTGTTCACCGCGACGGGTGAACGTGCCTCTCCACACGGGGCGCGGAATCCCGAACACCAGCGCGGGCCGCTCCGAGGGCAGCACACTGGCACCGCAACCGCACGTCGCGTCGAAGGAGATGCCGGAGTGACCGAATCGACCATCGCACCCGACTTGCGGACGGGCCGCTGCCAGTGCGGCGATATCGCGTACGAGGTGACAGGCGTTCCAGACGATCCGCACCTCTGTTCCTGTGAACACTGCACTCTGTTGTCCGGCTCACCGGCGATGTCGTGGGCCGGGTTCCGCCGGGAGACGCTGATCTGGACCGGCCGCGGCGGGGAGCCGACGTGGTACTCGACCTGGCCGGCCCTGCGCCGAGGCTTTTGCCCACGCTGCGGCACCCAACTCGTCTCCGTAGCCGACGGCTCGGACATGGTCATGGTGACGACGTTCAGCCTCACCGAGCAGAGCGGCGGCTTGGAGCCCGTGGGGCACAGCTTCCGTCAGCGTGCCGTGCCGTGGATGACCGTCGCCCTTGCTCCCGACCAGCTCCACTCGTAGCAGCACCGGACTGGGTGCCGTGGAGCATCGCAAGGACTAGGCACTGTCCGATGGGTCGCCTGATGGGCTAACGGGTGACTCATCGGGCTCTATGCGGGGTGGGGGCGGCTGGAGGCGCATCTACTGAAGAACGTGGGGGCGTTCGCGACACCCGCAGCTCCGTGAGATATCGCTTGGTGACCCAGCCCTCGTATCGCCTGTCGATCAGCCCGACGATGCAACCCAGCAGCCCTTCCCTAGCTTCCGGCGGCAGCGCCCGGTGGCTGGAGTAGGTCCGCAGCACCTCCATATACTCCGCCGTGGTGTACGTCAGGTTCCATTCGTAACGCCGGAAGACAACAGGGCCGAACCGGCCGCTGCGTGCGACCTCGTCCGCGTGATCCGAGGTGTCGACGTCCTCTGCGGCAGGAGGCCGCAGCCCCGGAGGGGTGGTCGGATCGAAACGCTCGTAGCAGTCCTGGACTTCGACGAAGAACTCCTCGCTGCCGCCCGCCACATGCTGCGTGGCAACCACGGAGAGGGCGCCACCGGGCCGCAGCGCGTCGGCGGCTTTGACCATCCGCACCGCCGGATCGATCCAGTGGAACGCCGTCGCCGCGACGACCGCATCGAATGGCTCCTCCGGCAGCGGCCAAGTCTCGAAGTCGGCCGTCACGACCTCCACCGACCCGAATCCGGCCAGGTTGCGCCGGGCGACAGCGGCCATGTCCGTGCCCAGCTCGACGGCGGTGATCCGGCAACCGCGCTCGGCGAGCGGCAAGGTCGCCTTGCCGGTACCTGCCCCCACCTCAAGGACACGGCAGCCGGGGCCGGTACCGGCCACCTCGGCGAGGTCATCGAACAGCTCCGGCGGATACCCGGGCCTGGCCCGGTCGTACAGCTCGGCGTCCTCGTCGAAGGTCCGGCTCAGGTGGATACGGCGCGTTTCGTCAGGCGTGTCGTCGCGCATGGCAGCACATTAGAGCCTCCCCTATCGCGCTGACGACTGACCTATTGGGCACGCCCCCGCCGGCGCTCCTGACCGTGATGGCCGGGAGCGCCGGTGTCGTCATGTGGCTGGCTGTCAGCGGACTGCTGTGGCCTTGGCGAGGGCCTTGTCGAGGTACCGGTCCACCAGGGCCGGCGAGCCGGAGAGGATCAGCAGTACGCTGCCGTTCCGGACCGCGGTCTGCTTCACCACGGTGCCGCGCCCGCCTGCGGAGAAGGTCAGCAGCTGGCTCCACCGCTCGTCACCGAGCTGGGGCGCGGTCATCTTCTGCGTGGTCATGTCTATCGCCGTGCCGCCGACGAGGACCTGGTACTCCGGGCAGCCGGTCATGGCGTCGAAGATTCGGCCGGTTCCGCCGGACAGCTCATCGGCGGTGTCGCTGTACAGCTCCTCGGAGACCTCCGAGTCGCTGCCGCCGCTGTAGGTGAAGGTGGCCTTCGCCTGGCGGGAGAAGTCGAGCGAGCCTCCAGTGGCCGCGTCGCCGCCGAGGTCGTTGAGGGCGGGGCAGCCGAGGACGGTGACGTCGTCGTGCCGGGCGGGGCGCTCGGGCTTGCGTGTGTAGCCGCTACCGAGGTCGCTCACGTCGAGCAGGCGCTCCTCCAGCGCGGCCGAGGACAGCGGAGCACCGTTCTGGTCGGCGGTGGCCGGCTTCCCGCTGCGCGTGGAGGACGTGGAGGCGGGCTTCGCCTCGGTGGTGTCGGTGGAGCAGGCGGGCAGGGTGAGGACGGTGACGGCGGTGAGACCGAGGGCGGTAGCGACGCGAACGCGCATGGTGGAACTGACCCCTTGGTGCTAGGCGACGGGTGGTCAGTACGGGCCCGTGGGCCCTGAGGTTGTGGGAGTGGGGGTCAGTGGCCGAGGTGGCGCAGGCAGTCTTCGAACGTCGCGTGGGTCGCGTCCGCGGGGCCGGTGTGCCGGTTGTACCAGGCGGTGTCGAGGCGTGTCTCCTGCTGCTGGTGGCCGACCCGGCAGCGCAGCCAGATCTGGTCGCGGGTGGAGAGGACGAGCCAGTCCCGGTACGCGCCGCACTCGGCACAGGCGACCATCTCGCCGTCGAGGACGAGCGGCTGCTTCCAGGCCGTCATCCGGCCATCGAGCTGGTCGTGGCTGGGTACGCGCAGCTCCGGCGGAAGGAAGTCGTCCACCGCGGTGGCCGGCTCGGCACGCTCCAGTTCGGCCCGCACCCGCTCGACCTCCGGAGGTACCTGGCCCTCCAGCTGCGCCGACAGCTCGAAGAACCGGCGCTGCTCCTCGCTGGGCTCCGCAGCCCTGCGGCGTATGCGGTGAAACACCCTGACGTCTCCTTCGTCTCGTCCTGCACGCGTCATGATCGTCTCCCACGCCGCGGGCAGCTTCAATTCACAAAGTCCACAGTCACGCTCCACGAGGATGGAAGGTGGTTTCTCGCACCCCGCACTGAGCCTTCACGACCCGCTCCTCGGCCGCTTAGTACGCCCCATGTCGGTGGCCTTTGGTTAGCTGATGCCCATGATCGGACGCGCATTTCCCCTGCCGAGCACCGACCCCCAGGTGGATCACCCGCCCTCGCTGTGCGAGGTGCTGCTGTGGATAGCCGGCGACACGTTCCACTGGCTGCACAACGGCCATCACCGCTACCCTCCTGCACCCGGTGAGGAGAGCTTCACCGACATGAACATCCGACACCTGCGTCAGTTCGCCGGAGACCGGGTCAAGGTGTTCCAGTTCACCAAGGACCAGGAGAGCCAGAACGGCGCCGACTGGGAGATGTGGATCCACAACCGCACTCACGGAGTCGGTCTGCGGATCCAGGCCAAGAAGGCGTCGAAGCGGAAGCAGTACCCCTTCGACCACACGGTCGGGAAACAGAACGCGTACCAGTGCGACCTGCTCGTCCAGCACGCACGGGCCGTCAGGTGTGTGCCCGTCTACTTGCTGTACAACCACTTGGATTGGAAAGGCCGGGACGAGGAGGAAGCGGCTCGGGCAGGACTTCTGTGCGGTCACGTCGCCGCTGACGGGTCACACCACGGATGCACGCTGCTGTCGGCGTATCGCGTGCAGAGCGAGGTCAGCGGGAAGGCAGGCGGGCACAATGTGCGTCACGCAGTTCTGCGGGCGGAATCGCTGCCTTGGAACAGGGTGCTGTGCGACCGCCGCAGTTCCGCCAACGCGTCGTCCTCCCGTTCCAGCAGCAAGATCCTTAGCGAAGTATTCGCCGCCGTCAAAGGGCTGACGCTCGTGGGAATGGGCCTGTCACCGACGTGCTCGTCGGTACCAACTCCCAGCGACGGCACCCAGGGGGATGCTGCGTATGCCCATACCCCGGACGGCGATGGTGACGATGACACTCCCGCCGTCCTGCGTGGAGGCCCTCTCCTCCTGCCGCCCCATGTGGTCCGGCTCCTCGAAGCCCATGAGGCGGAACCGCCGGCCCCGCCAGTGCCCACTGTGGCGACCGTGCTGGTGGACGTAAGCGACGACCGAGCGCAGACGCCTCCCAACTGGTTCGAGGGGTGTGTCCGCTACCGGTAGCTGTGCGCGCCGTATCCCTCTCGCTGGCCAGTTTGGAGAGCGCGCTCATCGTCTGTTGCCTGCCGCCTCTTCGCCGCGGGACCGGTTAGGTGACGTGGGACGGGGCGCCACAGGGCGCTTGGCGGATGGGTGCTTCACCGTGCCGTGCTCGGGCGCTCCAGAAGTGTCAGCAGGCAGATCGGCTAGACGCCGCAGCCGCCACACCAGCACGTCGCTCATCGAGTCCGCCGTGTCGAGTTCGCGGCGCTCGACCGCGTCGGACAGGAGAGTGGCCGGGTCGTGGCCGACGGCTTCGGCGTCCGCGATGGTCACAGCCAGTGCGTACCAGCCGGGCTCGGCAAGGATCTGCTCGGCCAGCCCGGGCAGCGCCTCGTGCAGCAGCACGGTCTGCCGCTGGAGCAGGGGCCGGTTCAGGCGCCGGCCGCGCTGGTAGAGGACCCCGAGGGGCTGGGCAGCGGCGGCCTGGTAGGCGGAACGCAGGTGCTCGGCTGCTTGGCGGGCGGCGGCGGCCTGCTGCGCGTGCCCCTTCTTCGCGTGCCAGTGCACGGTGGCGGTGATCAGGAAGAACAACATGTCGATCGCCATCGCGGTCGTCGCGCCGTCTTCGCCCCGGCCAAGGGCGGGCCCGCCGTGTACGAGGTCGCGGGCGGCCTGTCGCAGGACACGGTCGTGCCCGCGCTCAGCGCGGACGTGGGAGCGGGAGGCCCGCTCGAACGCGAAGGCCGCGTCCCGCAGTTCGCGCCGGGTGTGGGCGGCGGATGTCTTTGCGAGCGCGTCCAGGACCTCTCCGGCCGCCGCGATGTGGGCGGCGGCGACCGCGTCGTCGCCGTGCTCGACGATCGTGATCGCGATCCAGGCGGCCGACGCGGTCCGACGGCGTGCCGCAGACGGATTGTTCGGTGTCGCGCGGCCGAAAGTACCTGTCGACGGGGCCTGGTCGGAAGGATCGGCGGACCAGCGCTCCCGGATCCGGGGCAGGGACAGGTCCGGGGCGAGGCGCGCGCCGGGGTAGAACACGGGCTCGCCGTCCTTGTTGCGGTCGTCCGGCAGGGCCACCTTGTAGCCGAGCAGGTCGCCGGACGGGGCGGCACGTTTGCGGATCAGGAGGCCGGCGGCGGCCAGCCGACCGAAGAACTCCTCCTCGCTCCTGGCGCCGGTCACCGCCCGACGTACGGTCTCGCGCAGTTCCTCGCGCGCGGTGCGCTCGCGGCCCTGGCGCTGGGCCTTGTGGCGCTCCGCGCTGGTCGGGCGTTGGGCAGCTGTGCCGTCGCCAGTATTGAGCTGCTTGAGTCCGTACTCGGCTTCGATCAGGCGGGCTTCCGTCTGGGAGCGCTTTGCATCGTTGTTCAGCCGAGGTTTGCGGCCGTCCTCGCGGACGAGCGTGGCGATGATGTGGATGTGGTCGTCGGCGTGGCGTACGGCAGCCCAGCGGCATCCCGAGTCATCGTTGGCCGGCGCGATGCCGGTGGCGGCGACCATGCGCCGGGCGATCTCGCCCCATTGCTCGTCGGAAAGGACCGGATCGTCTGGCGCGGCACGAACCGATAGATGCCATACGTGCTTGGCCGGGCGACGGGATTCCGCCACCCCCTGGACGGGCTGGTCCAGGAGCTGCTGGAGCTGTCCATGCGTGGCCTGCGGATCGCGGCCGGGATCAGGAGCGAAGCTGTCCCAGGCTGCCACGAGATGCGGGTCGACGTGCTCTTCATGGGTGCCCGGACCGTACAGGTACTTGAGCAGGCCGATCGTGCGCGCGCCGCGTTTGTGGACGCGGGGGATCATCCGGCTCGTGTTTCGGTGTCGAGGTGAGCGGCGGGAGGAACACGGAGAGGAGGGCAGTCACGAGCGTGACCGCCCAGGACAGCGGCGTCAGCTGCGGAAACCGGGAGCGTCGCAGGGCGCCGAACGCCGGTGGTCTACCAGGTCGCACGTTGCTTCTCCAGTTGAGACATCGCTGTCAGACGCGGAGTCCGGACGGCCTCGCGCAGCGTGAGTCATGAGAACGGCTCGGCGCCTCGAACGTCAAGAGCGGTGCACCATAATGTTCCCGAAACATCAGCGGCTCAAGTCTCACCAGCATGACACTACTTGAGAGCAATTCACTAGCCGACGTAGTTCCGGCCGGTGAGTCCAGCGTGGTGGTCGGCCGCGATTCATCGGAGCTGTCGTGCGTGAATACTCCCTGCATATTGAGGAGTTCGAGCCAAGGTGCGTGGATTCCCCACGCCACAGAGGGGGTTCATCCGAGCTATCGGTGCTGCTGACGGCGTGCCGCCTCGACGTTGACAGGCTCCTCCGGACCCCTCACCATCGGCACGACTGTGCGTCCGTGTTCGCACATGTTTCAGATTGCGCGATTGACGGTCGGTCCTCCCTACTCTCTCGGAGTCGACATGACATCCCTGCTCAGACGTAGACCAACTCTCCTTGCCCTCCTGCTCCTTGTGATCGGTGCTCTCATCGCCTGGCCCGCGCCCCACGCCCAGGCCGCCCCGAACACCTCCATCACGATCGACGGCACGAAACCCGGCCGCACCTTCGACGGGGTCGGGGCGATCAGCGGAGGCGGCGGCAACACCCGGCTGCTCATCGACTATCCGGAGCCGCAGCGCAGCCAGCTGCTCGACTACCTGTTCAAGCCCGGATACGGGGCCTCCCTGCAACTCCTGAAACTGGAGATCGGCGGCGACACCAACTCCACCGACGGTGCCGAGCCCAGCCACGAGCACACCCGTGGGCAGGTGGACTGCGGGGAGGGCTACGAGTGGTGGCTCGCCGAGCAGGCCATGGCCCGCAACCCCGACATCAAGCTGGCCGGCCTCGCCTGGGGCGCCCCGGGATGGATCGGTGGCGGGAACTTCTGGTCCCAGGACACGATCGACTACTACATGTCCTGGTTCGGCTGCGCGAAGAAGCACCACCTGGACATCGACTACATCGGCGGCTGGAACGAGCGCGGATACAACGCCGACTGGTTCAAGAAGCTCAAGTCCGCGCTCACAGCGCAGGGTTACGACACGAAGGTCGTCGCCGCAGAAAGTGGCTGGGACGTGGCCGACGCGCTCAAGAGCGACCCCGAGTTCAACGACGCGGTCGATGTCGTCGGCGTGCACTACCCGTGCGGCTACCAGAGCGACTTCACCTCGTGCCCCAGCACCGACACCGCGCAGAGCCTCGGCAAGCCGCTGTGGGCGAGCGAGAACGGATCCCTGGAAACCGACACCGGCGCCCCCGCGGTGGCCCGCGCCATCAACCGCGACTACATCGACGGCAAGATGACCGCATACTTCAACTGGCCGGTCATCGCCGCGCTCTACCCGAACCTGTTCTTCTCGACCGACGGCATGTCGGTCGCGGCGCAGCCCTGGTCGGGCCACTACAGCATCGGCACAACGACCTGGATCACCGCGCACACCTCGCAGTTCACCAAGCCGGGCTGGCACTACATCGACTCCGCGAGCGGCTATCTCGGCGGCGACCGGGCGAACGGCAGCTACGTCTCGCTGAAGTCGACGAACGACCGTGACTACTCGACGGTCATCGAGACCGTGGACGCCAAGGAAGACCAGACCGTGAACTTCGCCGTCGGCGGCGGCCTGTCCACCGGCACCGTGCACGTCTGGTCCACCGACGTGGCGTCGGACAGCACCGCGGACGACTTCGTGCGCGGCGAGGACATCACACCGGCGCAGGACGGCACGTACCGCATGCCCCTGAAGCCGGGCCACGTCTACTCGCTCACCACCACCACGGGCCAGGGCAAGGGCACCGCGAAGGCCCCGGCGGGCGCCGCGATGAAGCTGCCGTACAGCGACACCTTCGACAAGCCCGGCGCGACCACCAACGCCACGTACTTCTCCGACATGAACGGCGCCTTCAAGAAGGTGGCCTGCGGCGGCGGCCGCTCCGGCAGCTGCCTGCGCCAGATGGCGCCGACCGCCCCGATCCGCTGGACCGACGAGCCGTACTACGCCCCGTACTCGTTCATGGGCGACGCCTCGTGGTCCAACTACACGGTCTCCGCCGACGTCATGCTGGAGAAGTCCGGCAGCGTCGAGCTCCTCGGCCGGCTCGGCATGCAGGGCCGTAACAACAACGGCCTGGACTCCTACCACCTGAGGCTCGGCGACGACGGTTCCTGGTCGATCGACAAGAGCGACCGGACATGGAAGTACGCGACCCTGGTCAAGGGCAAGACCGACGCCGTGGGCCTGAACACCTGGCACAAGCCGGCGTTCAAGATGCAGGGCACGACGCTGACGGCGTACCTCGACGGCAGGAAGCTCGGCAGCGTGGAGGACTCCACCTTCACCCGCGGCCAGGCGGGCCTCGGGGTGACCGGCTACCAGACGGACCAGTTCGACAACTTCAAGCTCACCCCGGGAACGGCCCCGAAGCCCAGCACCGGTGCGGTAACCTCCGGCCTGAGCGGCAAGTGCCTCGACGACGCCCAGGGCGCCACGGCGGACGAAAACCGCATCCAGATCTGGGACTGCAACGGCTCCGACGCGCAGAAGTGGTCGTCGTACGGCAGCACGCTGCGGCTCGGCGGCCGGGACGGCAAGTGCGTCGAGGCCGACGCCAAGAGCACGCGCAACGGCACCCCGGTCCAGCTCGGGACGTGCGACGGCCGGGAGAACCAGCGCTGGGTGTCGCGCTCCGACGGAACCCTCTGGAACGCGGGCTCCGGGCGCTGCCTCGACGTCCCGGGCGGCAACGCGGGCAACGGCGCGGTGCAGTTGGCCCTGTGGGACTGCAACGCCAGGGAGAACCAACGGTGGACGCTGCCCTGAGGCCCGGCCGGCAGGTGAACGGCGATCCCCAAGAGCCGCACTCCCTCATGAAAGGCATGCCTTGAAGCCTCCACTTCGCCGAACCTTACGTCTCACGACACCGGCACTGGTCCTATGCACCGCCCTCGGCACGCTCGTCGCACCGACGGACTTCCTCGGCTCGGGTGCATGGCGGGCCGAGATCGTCACCGACGGGCCGGACGGCGGCTTGGTGCGCACGCGCAAGACGATCCGGGCCGGAGCCACGCTGAGCGTGTCGGCCGTCGCGAACGGCGGGCACGCGGTGAAGCTGACCCGGGTCGCACCGTAGAGCGGTGCCGGCGACGGCTCCGGCCGTCCCTCCCCGGTGGCCCGGTCACCACGACCGGGCCACCGAACACAGACCCCCACTCAGAACGCGCACGCACCTCCAGGAACGATCCCATCGAGAACGCTTGGAGCCCGCCATGAGATGTCGCCCGAGACCCCTCGCGTGTCTGCTCTCCCTGTTCGTCTCCTTACTGGCCCTGACCCTGGCTGTCCCCGTCGCCCCGGCGACCGCCGAACCCGCCGCCGTGAATGCCAGGCCCACAGTGGTTCCCGCCCTGCAGAAGTGGCAGGGCGGCACAGGCTCCTTCGAGCTGCGTCGGCACAGCCGCATCGTGCTCGCCGGCCGGCCCGGTGACGGCCTGCGTGACCAAGTGGCCGCGCTCCCTGGTGAGTTGGATCAGGTGGCCGGACGCAAGCTCGCCCTCTCGACCTGGTCCCCGCAGGACGGCGACATCGTCCTCGCCGTCGACCCCACGCTGACCGGAGCCGGGGGAGGCGCCCGGTTCAAGGAGGAGGGGTACACCTTCACGATCACCGACCGCAACGTGCGGATCACCGCACCGACCGCGAAGGGCGTCTACTACGGCACCCGCACACTGCTGCAGATCCTGCTGCAGGACGACGGCCGTGACTCCGTACCGGTGGGCACCGCGGTCGACTGGCCGAACTACAAGGTGCGGGGCCTCAGTCTGGACGTCGGGCGGCGCTTCTTCACCGCTGACTTCATCCGCGACTACGTACATCTCATGGGCTGGTTCAAGCTCAACGAGCTCCAACTGCACCTGAACGACAACGGGTTCAAGGGCGACGGGTCCTGGAGCGACGTCCAGGCCGGCTTCCGGCTCAAGTCCGACAACCCCGAACTGGCCGGCCTTGCCTCGAAGGACGGGGCCTACGACCGGCGCGACTGGGACTCCTTCGAGGACACCGCCGCCGTCAACGGCGTCACGATCATCCCCGAGATCGACGCTCCCGCCCACTCGTTGGCGTTCACCCGGTTCCGGCCGTCACTGGGTCTGAACAACGGCGACTCTGACCATCTGGACCTGTCGAAGCCCGAGACCACCACGTTCATGAAGTCGGTCTTCGACGAGTTCGTCCCCTGGTTCCGCAGCCCGGACGTGCACTTCGGCGCCGACGAGTACACGGTCGACAAGCCCCGCTACAAGACCTACTTCAACGAGATGGCGGCCCACATCCGCGCGCTCGGGAAGCATCCACGGGCCTGGGGCAGCCTGTCCGTGATGGCGTCCGACACCGACGGCTACGACCGCGACGTCACCCTCAACAGCTGGAACAACCAGTGGTACGGGCCGCAGGCCGCGAAGCGGGACGGCTATTCCTTCATCAACACCAATGACGCGCTGCTCTACATCGTCCCGTTCGCGGACTACTACCACGGGCGAGGACTTGACGGTAAGTACCTCTACGACGAGTGGGAACCCAACGTCTTCCCGGGCGGCCAGAGCGTCGAACCCCAGGACCCCCAACTCCTCGGCGCCATGTCCGCCGTCTGGAACGACCTGACCGAAGCCTCCTACGGTGAACTGGACGTCCACGGGCTGGTCGAGCCCACGTTCGGCGTGCTGGCCCAGAAGATGTGGAGCGGCGCCTCGTCGGGTGTGCCGTACGACTCCTTCCTCGGGACCGTGCGCAGGCTCGGCGTCGGCACCGGACTGACCAAGGTCGCCACGACTCTGGCCACCCCGGCCAACAGCGAACTGAGCCTGGGCCGACCGGCGACCGCCTCCGCGGGCAAGGCCGGCGCGGCGTTCGACGGCGTAGGGACCACCAAGTGGGAGAGCGGCCCGGGAGACGACGCCTGGCTCCGCGTGGATCTCGGCCGGCCGGAGACCGTCAGCAAGGTCGAGCTGGACTGGGCACCCGCGTACGGGCGCGACTACGCGATCCAGGTGTCCGGGAACGGCACGACCTGGACCACGGTCGCCGCGCGCACGGACCGGACATCCGCGGGTCCCGACACGCTCACCTTCGATCCGGTCACGGCCCGGCACATACGCGTCGTCGGCACCGAGGCGGCCCGCAAGCAGGACGGATACGCGCTGTGGAGCATGCGCGTGTTCGACGCCCCCGACCTCGCGCTGCATCGGCCGACCTCGGCCTCGTCGTCCGAAGTGCCCAGTCTGGGACCGGAGAACGCCACCGACGGGGACGGGAAGACCCGATGGGCCAGTGCCTACCGGGACGACGAGTGGATCCAGGTGGACCTCGGCCGCGCGCAGACCGTCCGGCGCGTCCTGCTCGACTGGGAGACGGCATCCGCGGCGGACTACGACATCCAGGTCTCCGACGACGCGGAGCACTGGACGACGGCCGCCACCGCCAGGGGCAAGCCGTCGGGCGCGCGCGTCGACGAGCTCACCTTCGCGCCGGTGACAGCCCGATACATGCGTATGCAAGGGGTCAAGCGCACGTCGTCCTTCGGCTATTCGCTCTGGCGCTTCGAGGCCCGGGCCACGAGCCCGTGATCACCACCGATACCGAACAGAACAACATGGAGGATGCATGGACAGGCGGAGTTTCCTGATCGCCGGCGGCGTGAGTTCGCTGGCGACGATCGCCCTGCCGGCGCTGGCCGAGCCGGCGTTCGCAGCGCAGGAACCCAAGGCACCGCGGATCAAGGCGGGATTCCTGGCGATAGGCCTCGACCAGACGGGCCGGGTGACCAGCCTGGTGGACCTGCGCAACGGAACGGACTACGCGGCCGAGGGCAGAACGGTGCCCCTGGTGTCGGTCGTCCTGGAGGACGGAAAGCAGGAAGCCCCGACTCAGGTGCAGGTGTCGCGGCGGGATCCGCGGGTGCTGGTGTTCAGCAGCGACAAGGTGACCGTCGAGGTGAAGGTCGTCGCGCATGCCACGTACGCGACGCTGGAAGTCGTCGGCCTGGACACTGCGTCGGGGGTGGAGGTGCAGACGCTGCTGTGGGGGCCGCTCGCGGTGCGCGCCAACCAGACGGTCGGTGAAGGTGTCGGCGTGGTCGGCGACAGCCGCTTCGTGTTCGGCATCCACCCGCTCAACGACAAGACCATCGGCGCCTGGCCCAGGGAGTTCGCCTCGTTCGGGTTCGGCGCGGACGTCGAGTCCAGGCCGTACGGGCAGAGCGGGACGCAGAACGACTGGAGCGCCGCGGCGAAGACGTCGTGGGGCAGCATCCTGCGCGCCTACACCTACGACTACACCAAGGCCCGGATCCGGGACGGCCAGATCCCGACCGGCCCGCTCGCGGGAGCGGAAGGGAAGATCGTCGGGTCGAAGCTCGCGGTGTACGGCAGCGCGCCCGATCTCGTGCTCACCGTGCTCAGCCAGGTCGCGCAGCGGGAGGACCTGCCGTACCCGACGATCAACGGGCAGTGGCAGAAGGTGGCCGAGGCGACCCGGCAACCGTTCCTGGTGCTGCACGACCTGAGTGCCACGAACCTGGCCGCCGCCGTCGAGTTCGCCCAGCAGGCGGGGATCAAGAATGTCTACTCGGTGGAGGGCGCCGCAGGCCCCTGGAAGTCCACCGGCCACTACCAGTTCAACAGCAACTTCGGTGGTTCCGACGCCGTCGCGACCCAGATGGCGACGATCGCCGCCGCGAGCGGAGTGCGGCTCGGCGTGCACACCCTGTCCAACTTCATCGCCTCCAACGACCCCTATGTCGTACCGGCACCGGCCGACAAGCGGCTCACGACCGGCAAGACCGTGAAGCTGACCCGCCCCCTCGCCGCGGCCGACACGACTCTGTACGCCGCTGGTGACTCGGGCGGCGGCGGGTATGTCCTGGGCCGCCGGCTGCGGCTCGGCGACGAGTTCGTCACGTTCTCCGGTGCGACCCAAGTCGGAGCCGTTGAGTGGCAGTTCACCGGCGTCAAGCGCGCACAATGGGGAACCGTCGCGGCGTCCTACCCGCAGGGAGCCGACGCCACCCGGATCGCCGAGAACCAGTACGGCGGCGCACGAGGCGACCTGCCCATCGTCGATGAGATAGCCACCCGCCTTGCCACGGTGTGCAACACCACCGGCATCAGGAACATCTCGTTCGACGGACTGGAGGAGGTGTCCTGGAACGGCTGGGGCGGGCAGGGTTATGCGCACATGATCAACGGTTTCCACCGTCAGCTCGCGTCACAGGACGGCTTCATCGCCGAAGCCTCCAACCCGTCGTCCAACTCCTGGAACGCCCAGTCGCGCGTCAGCTGGGGCGGCATCGGCTGGTCCGACTCCAACTACGACCAGGTGGCCAGGAACGTTACCTTCTATCGCGCCAACTACCTTCCACTCATGGGAGGTTCACTCCCGATCGGAGGCGACACGAAGACGCTCGACGTCGAGACGAACCTCGCGCGCGGCGCGTCCCTCGGCGTCAACTTCGGCTGGTTCGAGACGAGCATGGGCAGCCTGTCCAAGGGCCCCAACAGCAAGGCGATCTCCGCCGCCGTCAAGATCTGGAACGCGGCGATCGCGGCCGGTGCGTTCACCCCCGCTCAGCAGCAGCTCATGGCGGACCAGGACAAGAACTGGCACCTCGGTGAGGAGACCGCGGGCAAGCGCTGGACGCTGCAGGAGATGGACGCGGACGGCAATCCGGTCGGCACGGCGCAGACGGTTCAGGCGCCGAAGCCCGGCTTCATCACACCCGAGCCGACCGAGGGGCGCGTGGGGGAGCTGTACGCGTTCAAGGTCACCTCCAGCACACCGCAGACCGTCCGGTACGAGATCACGTCCGGCAGCCTCCCGGCCGGGCTGAGCCTCAACAAGGACACCGGCGGGATCACCGGAGTCCCCACCAAGTCCGGCGCCAGGGCCTTCACCGTCACGGCCCGCAACGGCGACGGCGTTCCCGACGCGGCAGTGCGGTACCGGCTGAACATCACTACAGGTCAGGCAGGTTGACGACCGTACAGGGGTAGTCAGAAGGCCGCTCTCTCCAGGACGGACACGATGTCCACGGTGGAGAGAGCGGCCTTTGCATGTCACAGGGCCGTGCTCACGGCCTGGTCGTCACCTTGTACGTGATCGCGCCGTCGGCCACGCTCCCGCCGTTGCGGGCGGTGACGGTGAACTTGCTGGTGCCCATGGTGGTGGGCACGCCCGTGATGCCGCCGGTGTCCTTGTTGAGGTCGAGTCCAACCGGAAGTCTGCCGGACGTGATCTCGTAGCGGACGGTCCGCGGCGTGCTCGACGTCACCTTGAACGCGTACAGCACACCGGCCTTGGCATCCGGCGGCTCCGGCGTGGTGAAGCCCGGCGTCGGGGCCTTGACCTGCTGCGGCTCACCGATCGGCTGACCGGACGCGTCCACCTGCTGCAGCGACCATTCCTGCTGCGGCGTCACCTCGCTCAGGTGCCAATGCTGGTCCGCGGCGCCGAGCTGCTTCTTCTGATCCAGGGTGAACGCGCCCGCGCCGCGCGCGGACTCCCACGTGCCGACGGCTTGGAGGAGCGCGGCGGTGTTCGCTCCGGAGTCGAGACTCTGCACGCTGGTCTCGAAGTTGACGCCGGCGTCCAGGGACGCCGCGCGCGCCATGGTGACCTCGATGGTCTGCAGGCTGTCGTTGCCGGAGAAGCCCTGCTGGCCCATCATCCCGGGCAGGTAGTTGGCCCGGTAGAACGTGTTGCTCCGGAGGAGCTGGGCGTAGTCCGTCACGCCGATCTCGCCCCAACTGGCCCGGGACTGGGCGTCCCAGGTGTTGGACGCGAGGTTGCTGCACTCGGTGATGAACTCCTTGGAGTCCAGCTGCCGGTAGACACCGTTGACCAGGCGCGCGAAGCCGTAGCCGCCCCATCCGTTGTAGCCCGCCGACTCGAGGCCGTCGTAGGACGTGGCCCGGACGCCGGTGTCGTTGTAGGCCGTGGCCAGCCGGGCCGCGATCTCGTCGATGATCGGCAGCCCGCCGATCGCGCCGCCGTAGCCGTTCTGGATGAGCCGGGCGGCACGGGTCCCGGCCGGACAGGGCTGCGCGGACGAACCCCACTGGGCCCGCGCCAGGCCGCTGACCTGCCATTCGCCGTCGCTGACCTTCGTGACGGTGCCATAGGTGAGGAACTCGTCACCGATACGCAGCCGTTGACCGTCGACGCCGGGCCCGAGCGGGCCGTCGTCGTCCACGTACAGCGTGGTGTCCGAGCTGCCGAGCGGGCGGGTCAGCTCGACGCTTGCGCCGAGCGCGAGCCGCGGGTCGGCCGGGGCCTTCACATACGGGTCGTGGGCGTCGATGAAGTCGGACAGGGTGTGCACGCCGACCTCGGTGTTCTCCTTCGCCGCCGTGGCCACCAACTGGGCCGCCGCCGCGTCGGATCCGCCGAACGCGCTGTTGAACCGGTAGTGCCCGTGCGACGCCCAGGGGCCGTCGCCGGAGATGGCGTAGATGTTCCTGACCCCGGCCTGTCGGGCGTACCGGCTGGCGGCAGTGACATTGGTCGTATTGAGGTCGTGGATCCAGAAGTGGGACTGCGACGTGCGCTGGGCCGCCTTCTGCCACTGTCCGTCGAGGGTCGGGTACGCCTGCCCGTGTTCCTTGGCGATATGACTCAGCACGGTGAGGGCGAGATCCGGGGCGCTGCCGAACAGCGCGATCTTCGACCCGACGATCCGGCCGTCCGGCGCGGGCAGCGGACCGAGCGGGATCGCGTACCCGTTGGTGCGCTGCCGGACCCGGACGCGGCTGTAGTCATAGGTGGCGGCGCGCAGCACGCTGCCCCACGTCGTCTTGGCCGCGATATTGCTCGCCAGCCACTCGTCCTTCGCGCCGGTCTGCAGACCGTACGGATTCCAGACGAGATCCGGGCCGAACCCGTAGGCCAAGTGCTCGTTCGGCCACCCGCCCACGGTCTTGTCGTTGAGCGGACGAACTCCCAGCAGGAACTCGCCGTCCGTGACCACGCCGGCGGTCTCACCGATCGTCCGGGCCAGCTTCGTCGGCAGCGGGCCCCACAGCAGCGTCTGCACATCCACGCCTTGAGCGGCCGTCAGACCGACCACCTCGAGTGTGGTGTGCGTCGGGAATCCGACGACCTTCACCTCGATCGTCACCTTCTCGCCGCTGAACACCAGCACGCGCCGGTCGCGCGGCGAGACCTTCATCTCGGCAGGCACCTCATGCCTGCCGTCGGCCACCACACTGACCAGCGGCACCGAGGTGCCCGCTGCCAGATGGTCGGTGCCGCTGCGCAGATCCACCAGGCTGGTCACGCGGCCGAAGGCGCTGACACCCAGCGACAGGAAGCCCGCGGTGATGCGCTGCGATCGGGATGTCGCATCGCCGGCTGCCGGCACGGCTTGAGCCGGGGCGGCGGTGAGTCCCGTCGTCCCCATCACCGTGATCGAGCCCAGGCCACTGACGGCCAGGAAACGCCGCCTGTCCATAGTTCCTCCTTGGTGTAGCGAATCTCGACGGAGCGTGCACGTGCTGATCGGTTGCGCGAGCGCGGTGTCACCTAAATAGTTCGGACTCTTCTGCGGGGGTGGGAGGCAGGTGACTACGGGCACCGACGCTTCCGCGGCATCGGCAGGAAGAGAAATTCCTTGCCCCTTGTGGGTAGACGCCCAGCACAAGTGCGATCTAGCGTGCAGCTGACCGCGGAGCCAGTCAAGGCTTAGTTAGGATCTATACCGTCCCGGTGTGGAAAATAGATCATTTTCATCTCTTGACAGTGTCGCGAACACGCTTCGATACTCAGAGCGTTTTAGACGGGGGAGCGGTTGAGGAGAGCAGCTGCCCTGAGCGCAGTAGGGCTCGAAAGAGTCTGAACCATGTGACGCATTCGGTGGGTAAGGGAAGAGGCACATGACACGCAATCGGACACTCCTGAGGGTCGCCGCTCTCGCGGGTGCAGTGGTCCTGACCGGATGCACGGCGGGCGGAACCGGTGGGAGTGCGTCATCGGGCGACAAGGTGACCCTGACCTTCCTCACTTTCGAAACGCCCAACCTCGATGCGAAGTACTGGGATGCGGCGATCGCCCGTGCCTCGGTGAAGGTTCCCGGAGTAACCATCAAGAAGCTTGTCTCGCCCAGCGCCGACCGCACCGGATACGCGAAGCAGCTGGACAGTACGGGCCAGTTCCCGGACGTCGTGATCGGCTTGAACCCTGCCGGATTCGCCGAGTCGGGCAAGCTGGCGCCATGGTCGGACAAGGAGCTCGCGAAGTACGCCGAGCCGCACGCCAACACGTACGACGGCAAGGTCTACCAACTGCCCTATGCCGCCCAGACGACGCTCGTCTACTACAACAAGAGCGACTTCGCGAAGGCCGGCATCAAGGCCCCGCCCCGCACCTACGGTGAACTGCTTGATAACAGCGCCAAGTTGAAGGCCCAGGGAATCAACCCGATGGTGGTCGGCGGTGGTGGCAAGGACTCGTGGGCCGACATGTTCCCGCTGATCTGCACCGTGGCGACCGACGTCTACAAAAAGACGCCGGACTGGCTGTCCCAACGCGACGCCGGCAAGGTCAAGTTCACCGACCGGGCGTTCGTGACCGCCGCGGGGAAGGTCGCCGACCTCGCGAAGAAGGGCTACATGGACCGGGCCGGACTTTCCCGCTCCTACGCGGACACCGAGCAGGCTTTCCGTGACGGCAAGGGCGCCATGTACCCGATGGGCAGCTGGTTCTCCGCCTCCGCCGACGCGAAAGAGCCGGGCTTCGACACGGGTGTCTTCGCGTGGCCCACCGATCAGGGAGCGCCGGCGCTGCCCGGCGTCACTGGAGGCGGGATGACGGTGAGTTCGAAGGCACCGGACGTGGCACTGGCCAAGAAGTGGGCCAAGGCGTTCATGGAGGACGAGAAGAACCTCGATGCCGCCGTCAAGGCCGACGGGCTCATCATCGACATCAAGGGCTACACACCACCGGCCAACATGGGGCCCGTGTACGAAGAGACGGTGGCTGCATATCGGCGGGCTCAGAAGTCCGATGGAGTCGTCAACTCGTTCTCCCAGGAGACCGGCGACGGGTCCCTGCCGCCGGGCCTGGCCGACAAGGCCGCGATCGGCATGCAGAAACTGCTCAGTGGCCGTATGACAGCCACTCAATTCGGTGCCTACATGGATACCCAGTGGGACAAGGCCACCCGCTGATGCGTATCCGCACCCTCACCCGACCGGAACGTTCCCCGGCCACGGACGGAGAACCGGACGTACCGCAGGAGCGGCGGTCTCGCGCTGTCGCGAAGCGGTCGTCGCAACGCCCCCGACGCGCACGCTCACGACACGGCGCGAGCCGCTTCGCCGTCTTCGCGGCGCCGGGTCTGCTGGTCTATCTGGCTCTGGTGCTCGTACCCATCGGCATCACGACCGGTTACAGCCTCACGAACAAGAACCCCTTCAATCCACCGACTCGTTGGGTGGGCCTGGACAACCTGACCAGCCTCGCCTCCGACGACGAATTCCTCAAAGCGCTGGGCAACACTGTCCTCGTCACCGTCATCGTCACCCTCGTGACCAACGCCGGCGGGCTGGCCATCGCCATGCTCCTCGATCGACGCGGCTGGCTGTACAACGTCCTGCGCAGCGTGTTCTTCGTCCCGGTCGTCCTCAGTGCCGTGGTGGTCAGCGTCATCTGGCAGGCGATCCTCGTCGACGACGGACTGCTCAACTCCATGCTGCGTGAGGTGGGGGTGAGCGACCCGCCGGGGTGGCTCTCCGACCCGAGCCTCGCCCTGTACACGGTCTCGTGGGTCATCGCCTGGCAGGGACTCGGCTTCTGCGTCGTGATCTACCTGGCCGGACTCCAGGGAATCCCCCAGGAGTTGCACGAAGCGGCGGCGATCGACGGCTGCGGACCGGTGATGCGGTTCCGCCATGTCACCTGGCCGATGCTGGCGCCCGCCGTCACGATCAATACGGTGATGTCACTGATCGGCGGCTTCAAGGCCTACGACCAGGTCCAGGTCCTCACCAACGGAGGCCCGGGACCCGGCACCACATCCACCCTCGCTTTCCAGGTGGTCCAGACCGCCTTCAACGGCAACCACGTCGGCTACGCCTCCGCCATGGCTGTCGCGATGCTGGTCCTGGTCGCGGCTGTGTCGGTGATCGCGCTCGGCCTCCTGCAGAAACGCGAGGTGTCTTCCTGATCATGAACCCATCCAGGGCTTGGCTCCGTCCGGCTGTCGCGCTCCTCGCCGGCCTCTTGTTCTTCCTGCCGATCTACCTCGTGCTGGCCAATGTGTTCAAGGACGGTTCGGCGATCGTGTCGAACCCGGTGGGTCTGCCGGTCCCACCGACCATGGACAACATCCACAGCGTGCTGTCCCGGCCCGACCACCTCTTCTGGTACGGGTTGGTCAACAGCACGGAGGTCACCGTGATCTCCATCCTCATCACCACCGCGATCTCCGCCATGCTCGGCCATTATCTGGCGCGGGCGACCGGCGCCCTGGCCAAGGTCGCCATGGTCGCGCTGCTGTGCGGCCTCATGGTGCCGCCGGCGGTCATCCTCACCCCGATCACCGACGTACTCAGGGGACTTGGCCTGATGAGTACGGTGCCCGGCCTGATCCTGGCGTACGTCGGCTACTACATGCCGTTCGGCGCCTTCGTCTTCGCCGGCTTCGTCAAGACGATCCCGCGTGAGGTCGAGGAGGCGGCGGCCATCGACGGCGCCGGTGCGTTCCGCGCATTCTGGCAGGTGGTCTTCCCGCTGATGCGACCGGCGTCGGCCAGTGTGCTGATCTTCCTCGGTGTGTGGATCTGGAACGACTTCCTCAACCCGCTGATCATCCTGGGCCCGGCCTCCGGTACCACGGTGACCGTCGGAATCTACCGGGCCATCGGCGAACATCAGGCAGACTTCGGCTCGGTCTTCGCCCTCATGCTCCTGGCGACGCTGCCCATCCTCGTGTTCTACCTGGCCTTCCAGAAGCAGTTCGTCAAGGGCCTCACCGGTGGAGCGACGAAGGGCTGACCGGCCGGCCGACACCGGGGCGGGGGCTGCAAGGCAGCCCCCGCCCCGTGTCATATCCCCAACTATCCGACCCGCACCGCCGTCGAGGAGAGCCTGACCCGGATCGGCCTCGACCCGGGTGGACATCGTCTACCTGCACGACCCGGACCAGCACGAGCGGCAGGCCCTCGACTGCGCCTACCCCGAGCCGGAACGGATGCGCGCGGAGGCACGGTCGGCGCGATCGGCGTCGGCATGAACGAGACCGAGCTGCCGACACGGTTCATCCGCGACACCGACATCGACGTGGTCCTGCCGGCCGGCCGCTACTCCCTCCTCGACCAGAGCGGGCTGACCTCACTCCTGCCGCAGGCCGCACGGCGTGGGGTGTCCGTGCTGGTGGGCGGGGTGTTCGACTCGGGCCTCCTGGTTGACCCCAGGCCCGGCGCAGCCTTCGACTACGCCCCCGCGCCCCTGCGCATGCCGGAACGTGCCCTGGCGCTCCGGACCTTGTGCGAGAGCTTCGAGGTCCCGCTGCGGGCGGCGGCCCTGGAGCCGGTCCTCGGCGGCACGGCCTCGCGGGTCTACCACCTCTGAGCTGGTCCTGAGGTTCTGGCGCGGGCCCACGCCGGTCATTCGTGGGATCGGTGCGCCCGGGGCGCGGGGCAGGCCCGACAGGCTGAGCCGCCACCCGGCCGGGTGGCTCCGGTCCGTCTCCCTTTCCGGACCGGAGCCACCGGTCTCACCTCTGGCCGTGTGCGAAGTACGCGGCCAAGTCCGCCTGCAGAGGAACCACTTCGACGGCTCTTCCTCCGTCCCGCAGCGACATGGTGGCCGCGTAGCCCGCGGCCACCGCCTCCCGGGCCGCCACCGGAGAGGTGACGGTGGCCCCGCCCTCCCGTACGAACCGCAGGAACTCCGCGGCCAGGAGCGGATCGGCACCACCGTGGGTGCCGGTCGGCGTGGGCACGGGGACCACCAGATCGGCCTCGGCGCGGTAGTCGGAGCGGCGGTTCCACACCCGCACCTGCGTGCCTTCGGAGTCGCCGAAGTTCTCCAGGCGCCCCTCGGTGCCGATCACCGTGTAGTTGCGCCAGTAGTCCGGTGTGTAGTGGCACTGCTGATAGCTGGCGAACACGCCGTTGCCCAGCTGCATCTGCATCATGCTCAGGTCCTCCACGTCCACCACCGGGTGCAGACCGGTGAGGCTGAGCGGCGGCCAGTTGTCCGCCGACAGCCAGTCGGTCATCCGCTCCCCGCTGCGGTCGCGGCGCGAAGAGATGTCTCCGTAGACGGTCAGTCCGCCCATGGCGTTCACGCGCCGGGTGTAGCCACCGGCCAGCCAGTGGATGACATCGATGTCGTGGGCTCCCTTCTGCAGCAGCAGACCGGTGGTGTTGCGCCGGTCCGCGTGCCAGTCCTTGAAGTAGAAATCGCCGCCATGGCCGACGAAGTGGCGGCACCAGACGGCCTTCACCTCGCCGATGGCCCCGCTGTCGATCAGCTCGCGCATGGCCACCACGACCGGCATGTGCCGCATGTTGTGGCCTACGTACAGAGGGGTGCGGTAGGCGCGGGCCGCCGCGAGCAGTCGGTCGCAGCTCTCAACGGTGATGGCCATCGGCTTGTCCAGGAACACCGGCACACCGGCCGCGAGGAAGTCCAGGCCGACCTGCTCGTGCGTGTGGTCGGGAGTCAGTACGAACACGCCGTCGAGTCCCGCGTCGAGCAGTTCGTGGTGGTCCGCGGCAGACCTCACCCGCTCGCCGAAGCGCTTCTCGGCGAGCGCGAGCATCCGCAGATCGCGGTCGCAGGCGGCGGCCACCACGGAGCCCGAGCCCGGCCGATGAACCAGGTCGACCAGATCGCTGCGATTGCCCAGGCCGATGACGCCGAGCCTGATGTCGTCCAACGCGCTGTCCTTTCAAGGGATTTGGAGGAGCTACGGTTGCCGCAATGGGGGGGTGAGGCAGGAAGAAGGCCGTAGTCGGAACGGTGGATCAGCCATGGCCGCGGTGTGCCGGCGAGAGGGGCTGAACACCGATGGAGGCGGAGGGAGGCATCCCATTTACGCGACGGCAAGGAGAGTATAAATCAGATATATTTCGGATTCGCGGGCAGGGTTGCATCAACCCTGCGGGCAGCCGTTCCAGGTTGCGGGAGCGGGAGACTGGTCGAGTCTGTGGTCGCCGAATCCTGGCGTCAAGTGTTTGGGTGTGATTCACTGGGGCCGAGTTGCTTGATGTATAGGAAATATGTAACCGGCGACGAAGGCCCGGCCTGGCGCGCTGATGCATCAAGAGGGAAGTGAGGGAGAGCTGTTGACCCACTCAGAGAAGAGCGCCGCGCCTGCGCCCGTGCCGACGGGCACGGGGAGCGGGTACCGACCCGGGTACGAGGTCGCAGCCGAGCGCGTCCTCGAGTACGTCGTGCGGGAGGGGCTGCAGCCCGGTGACCGGCTGCCCACGGAGAAGGATCTGGCCGAAGAGGTACAGATGAGCCGGACCGTGGTGCGGGAGGCGGTGAAGATCCTCTCCGCCTTGGGGCGGCTGTCCGTGCAGAAGGGCCGCGGCATCTATGTGGCCGAGCCGGAGCAGTCCTCCTGGCAGCAGTCACTCGCCAACTTCCTGCCCGCGGACCTGCGACAGGTGGACGAACTCTTCGAGTTCCGCCGCCATTTGGAGACCACCACGGCCAACCTGGCTTCGCAGCGCGCCACTCCCGCGCAGGTCAAGGTGGTACGCGAAGCCGCGCAGCAGTCCACGCAGGCGGCCCAGCAGGGTGACATCGACGCCTTCACGCTCGCCGACGAGGCCTTCCACACCAGCATCGCGGCCGCTGCCGCCAACATGTTCTTCGCCTCGACCGTCGACGCCATGCGGCGCCTGCAGCGGCAGGTCACGACGATAGGGCTGGCCGGTATCGCAGGCGGATCCCTGCACGTGGCCGCCGAACAGCACGAGGCCATCGCCGAGGCCATCGCCGCCGGGGAGACCGACCGTGCCGAAGCGCTGATGGCCGAACACATCGACATGACCGCCCAGCAGTTCCAGCAGGAGATCTGGCGCCGTGTCGTACCCGGCGACGAGTCCCCCTGAACCGCAGGTCTCCAGTCGTACACGGCCTCCCGGGGTACCGCCTCTGACGCAAGACGGCCTGGCGACAACAGGGGGCGGGCGCAACTGCGCCCGCCCCCTGTTGTCGCCTACGGCGATCGCTCGCGCATGCGTCACCAGCCCGGCGCGTCGAACCCGATGCCGGGAACCGACGGAGCGCGGACCAGACCGTCGGCGCCGACGGCGGGCTCGCGTACCACGGGGTTGGTGTACACCAGGGACTCGTAATACGTGGTGTTGGGTATCGCCATGCACAGATGGGCGTTGACCACTCCGCTGCCGTGCACCTCGGCCCGTAGCTGGTAGCTGTCGGCGAGGTGCGCGATGCGCAGCGCCCCGGTGATCCCGCCCTTGTACTGCGCGCTCGTCCTGACCCGGCCTGCCGTGCCTGCGGCGATGAAGTCGCCGACGTTCAGGTGTGCACCGTCGGAGGTCTCCGCGACCAGGAGTGGGACCTCGACCCGCTCGGCCAGCCAGCGGTAGGCGGTCACGCTGAATTCGCGCATCGGCTCCTCGTACCAGAGGTAGCCGGCCTCGGACAGCGCACGGCCGACGTAGACCGAGTCGGCGAGGTCGAACCCGGCCGAGCCGTCGTACATCAGCGGCACGTCGTCACCGACGTGCGACCGCAGCTTCTGGCACAGCTCCGCGTCCGCCTTCGGGTCGCCCCAGCCGTGCAGCTTGATGGCGGCGTAGCCCAACTCCAGGCACTGGTCGGCCACTTCGAGGTACTCCTCGGTGGTGTCGAAGGTGACCGTGCTCGCGTAGGCGGGAACGGCCTCGCGGTACGGGCCCAGCAACCGGTGGACCGGTTGCCCGGCCGCCTTGCCCGCCAGGTCCCACAGCGCCACGTCGACCAGGCCGAGCGCGTAGATCGGAAGCTCCTCGATGCGGTCCAGCTCCCACAGCCGTTGCCACAGCAGCTCACGCATCAACGGGTCGCGGCCGGTCAGGTCCGCGCGGATACGACGGTCCACCAGGTCGGAGACGATCAGCCCGCGCCTGGTGTGCGCCTCGCCCACGAGGCCCTCGTCGGTGTGGACGCGCAGGACTCCGCCCACCACCGCGGGCTCCGAGCCCGGAAGCCCGGCCCGCCACCGGAAGGACGGCTGAGCGGGCAGGTCGACCAGTTCCACAGTCACATCGGTGATTCGCATGGATGTCCTTCACGGCTGGAGGTTCGGGATTCAGGAGGGGTTTCGTCGCGCGCTCTCGCCTCAGCCCCGCTGTATGTTTCGGATACATATCCTGATCGGTGGTCAGTGAATCACATCCAAACTCTTGACGCCAGGATCGTGTAACCCCAGACTTTTCCCCACCCCGGTGGGGTTGCCCGGTCGTGGCCGTCGTCGCGGGAATGCCCCTTGATGAGTGCCGCCTGGCATGTATCAGATCTATGCCTTGTGTGCCATGTGCCTGTGACCGAGTACCCGGTTCGACCGGGGCACAAGAAACCCGCTGATCGCCCACGTTCTGTACGACGCGCGCGCGGACCGGTTCCACCACTGCACCACCGACGAAAGGAGCGGGGATGGCTGCGACACGAGCCGCGCCCGTGCCGGCGCCACTCGCCAAACACCGCCGCCCGCACTCCGGGGCACGCTCGGGCTTGACCTTCGTGCTGCGCCGCCTGGGGTTCTACCTGGTGACCGCATGGGCCGCCATCACGCTGAACTTCCTGATCCCGCGCTTCATGCCGGGCGACCCCGCCGTCACGCTGCTGAATCACCTTCAGCAGACCACCGGCACCACGCCGAATGCGGCGGCCGTGCACGCGGTGCGGATGTTCTACGGCGACCCGACGCGCAACCTTCTCCAGCAGTACCTCGACTACTGGCAGAGCCTGGCGCACCTCGACTTCGGACTCTCGGTGAGCCACTACCCGACTCCGGTGTCCGGCATCGTGCTCGACGCGCTGCCGTGGACCGTGCTCCTTGCCGGCACCACCACGGTGATCGGCTGGCTCCTCGGCACTTTGCTGGGCGCCTTCGTCGGGTGGAAGCCCGGCGGCCGGGCCGACTCGGTGCTGACCCCGCTCACTGCCTTCTTCTACGCGCTTCCGCCGTTCTGGCTGGCGCTCCTGGCGGTCTACGTCTTCGGCTTCACCCTCGGCTGGTTCCCGATCTCCGGCGGCTACGACCCGGACGTCCCGTTCCAGCTGAACAATCTGTGGTTCCTGCTCAGCGTGCTGCGCTACGGCGCGCTGCCGGCGTTCACGCTGATCTTCATCGGGGTCAACGGCTGGATGTTCGCCATGCGCAACGTCATGGCCACCACCGTCGGCGAGGACTACGTGCTGCTCGCCCGCGCCAAGGGGCTGCGCCCACGCCGGGTCATGCTGCGCTACGCCGCACGCAACGCGCTCCTGCCGAACGTCAGCGGCCTCGCCCTGGCCCTCGGCAGCATCTTCGGCGGCGTCGTCGTCGCCGAGATCGTCTTCACCTACCCCGGCCTGGGCTACGTACTGTTCGAGGCCGTCAGCAGCCACGACTACCCGTTGATGCAGACGATCTTCCTGCTGATCACCCTGGGTGTGCTGGCCGCCAACCTGGTCGCCGACTCGACCTATGTGCTGCTCGACCCGCGCACCCGGGAGGAACGATGAGGCAGTTCCTGACCCATGGCAAGGTACGGATCGGGCTTGCGGTCTTCGGCGGATTCCTGCTCGTCGCGCTCGTCGGCCCGTGGCTGGTGAGTTCGGTCCTGGGCACCGATCCGCACCGGATCGACTACGACGCCCTGGGGGTGGCACCCGGCGGCGACCATCTGCTCGGCACCACCACCTCCGGCCAGGACGTGCTGGCTCAACTGATAGCCGGGTGCCGGGGGTCGGTCGAGGTGGGCCTGCTCTCCGGCGTCCTCGCCGTCGTGGCGGCCGCCCTCATCGGTGTGACCGGCGGCTTCGTCGGAGGGCGCACCGACCAGCTGCTCACCGCGGTCACCAACATCTTCGCCACCCTGCCCAGCTTCCCGCTGATGCTGATCGTGGCCGGATACATGTCCAACGTCGGTGCGGTGGCCATCGCCCTGCTGATCGGCCTGTTCGAGTGGCCGGGCTGCGCCCGCTACCTGCGCTCCCAGACCCTCTCGCTGCGCGGGCGCGACTTCGTGCACGCCCTGCGCATGGTCGGCGAGAGCCACCGGCGGATGGTGCTCGTGGAGATCATGCCGCACCTGACCGGCCTCCTCTCCTCGCTCTTCCTGCGGGCCGTGGTGACCGGGGTGTTCGCCGAGGCCGGGCTGCGCTTCCTCGGCATCGGCGCAGGCGACACCGTCACCTGGGGAACCATGATCGCCTCCGCTCAGCAGCAGGAGGGCGTGGTGCGCGGCATGTGGTGGTGGTTCGCGCCGCCCGGCCTGTTCATCGCGCTGCTCGGGACGGCCACCGCACTGATCAACTTCGGCCTCGACGAGATCGGCAACCCGGTGCTGCGGCACAGCAACCGCTCCGCGATCCGGCGCGCCCGTGCCCACCTGGCCGCACGCCAGAACCGTACGACCCCCGTGGAGGTGGCCTCATGACCGCCCGTCCTGTCGACACGGCACGCTCGGTGGTCACACCGCCCACGGCCCCGCGCGGCGAGCAACTCCTCGACGTGGCGCGGCTGACCGTGGAGTACGTCACCGAGCGCGGGGCCGTACAGGCCTGCAACGAGGTGTCCTTCACCCTGCGCCGCGGCGAGATCCTCGGCCTGGCGGGGGAGTCCGGCTCCGGGAAGAGCAGCCTGATCACCGCCCTGACCAGACTCCAACGGCTGCCCGCGCTGACCACCGGCGGCGAGATCCGCTACCACGCCCGCGACGGCCAGGTCCTCGACCTCGTCACCTTGGACGAACGCCGGCTGCGCACCCTGCGCTGGACCGACCTGTCGATCGTGCTGCAGAGCGCGATGGCCGCGTTCAACCCGGTCATGCGGCTCGACGCGCAGTTCGCCGACGTGATGACCGAGCACGAGCCCGGCCTCACCCGGGACGAGGTGGCCGAGCGGACCGGCCAGCTGCTGCGCATGGTGGGGATCGCCCCCGAACGCGCCCGCTCCTACCCGCACGAACTGTCCGGCGGGATGCGCCAGCGCGCTCTCATCGCCCTCGCCCTGGCCTGCGAACCCGAACTCGTCGTCATGGACGAACCCACCACCGCCGTCGACGTGGTGATGCAACGTCTGATCCTGTCCCAGATCCTCCGCCTGCAGCGCCGCCTGGGCTTCGCCGTGGTCTTCGTGACCCACGACCTGTCCCTGCTGATGGAGATCGCCGACCGGATCGCCATCATGTACGCCGGTCGGATCGTGGAGATCGGCGCACCCGAGCAGCTCTACGCGGACCCGCTCCACCCCTACACCCGCGGCCTGCGCGACGCCTTCCCGCCGCTGCACGCCCCGCTGACGACGCTGACCGGCATCCCCGGCAGCCCACCCGACCTGCGCGACCCGCCGCCCGGCTGCGCTTTCCACCCCCGCTGCGGCAAGCGCCTGCCGGAGTGCGAGCGGGCCCTGCCGCGCCTCCACCAGGTCGTAGGGCAGCGCGAGCGGCAGGTGGCCTGCCTGCTGCACGACTCCACCGACCCCCAGGAGGCGCCATGACCACGCAGGCCCCCACCTCCGACCAGCCTGCCGTGCTCGCGGCCGTCGACGTCAGCAAGCACTTCACCGTCCGCGACCAGCTGGGCCGCAAGACCACTGTGCACGCCGTCGAGCACGCCTCGGTGGCGCTGCACCGCGGCCGCGTGGTGGCCCTGGTCGGCGAGAGCGGCAGCGGGAAGACCACGCTGGCCCGGATGCTGGCCCAGTTCCACCCCGTCAGCGCGGGAGAGATCCAGCTGGCCGGGCAGCCGGCACCGCCCGCCGGAAACGGCTACTTCCGCCAGGTGCAGCTGATCTTCCAGGACCCGTTCTCCTCGCTGAACACCCTCAAACGGGTGCGGCACATCCTCGGCCGCGTCCTGCGCCTGCACGGCCACGCCCGCACCCGCGCCGAGGTGGAGGAGCAGGTCCTCGACCTGCTGAACCGGGTCAACCTCACTCCGGCCGAGGAGTTCATCGACAAGCGTCCCAGCGAGATGTCCGGCGGCCAGCTGCAGCGCGTGGCCATCGCCCGGGCCCTGGCGGTGCGCCCGGCCGTGCTCCTGGGTGACGAGCCGATCAGCATGCTGGACGTCTCCATCCGCCTCGACGTGCTCAACCTGCTGGCCCGGCTGCGCGACGAGGAGGGCCTCGCCCTCCTCTACATCACCCACGACATCGCCAGCGCCCGGTACCTGTGCGACGAGGTGCAGGTGATGTACGCCGGGCAGACGGTCGAGGGCGGGCCGAAGGAAGCGGTCATCCAGTCGCCCAAGCACCCGTACACCCGCCTGCTGATCGACTCCTCTCCCGACCCCGACCGGCCCGGACGCGGCCTGCGAGACCAGTGGGACGCCGAGGACCTGGACGACGCCGAGGACCCGGGGGAGCCGCCCAACCCGACCGCGCCGCCCGACGGCTGCCGGTTCCACCCCCGCTGCCCGTTCGCCATGGACGACTGCAGGCGCGCCTTTCCCGACCGCACCACCTTCGCCGACGGCCAGTGGGCGCACTGCTGGCTGCACCAGCACGGCCGGTCGGCCGAGCTCGACAGGACAACTTCGAAGGAGCTTCCATGAAGCGCTCGACGGCCGCTGCCACCGCGGCCCTGGCCACCATCGGTCTGCTGACCGGCTGCAGCACCGCGAAGTCGGACGGATCCGGGGACAAGGCCACGAGCACCGTGCGTCTCGCCACCCACCCGACACAGGCCTTCCAGAAAGGGTGGAACCCGTTCGCGGCCTACCCCAACGCCGGAGTGTCCTTCTTCTACGAGCCGTTGCTGCGGATCGACGCCCAGAACCCCGAGCCGCAGCCATGGCTGGCGGACTCCTGGAAGTTCGGCGACGGCGGGAAGACCCTCACCTTCCGTCTGCACCCCGGAGTGAAGTGGTCGGACGGGAAGCCTCTCACCGCGAAGGACGTCAAGTTCAGCCTGGAAGTGCCCATTAAGCACACGGAGTTGAACCTCACCGGCGCGCTCTACACCAAGGTCGACGCACCCGACGAGAAGACCGTGGTCGTGCACTATCCGAAGGGTGGCTACGCCGACCTCGGCGCCTTCAAGAACCGCAATATCTACCCTGAACACATCTGGGCAGGGCGGAACCTGAAGACGGACCAGAACCTCAAGCCGGTCGGCAGCGGCCCCGTCACCCTGGACTCCTTCAGCCCGCAGCAGATCACCCTCAAGATCCGTGAGGACTACTGGAACGGCTCGTTCCGGGCCGTCAAGAAGGTCGCCGTCGTCGCGGCCCAGGAGTCCAGCATGCGCAGCCTGCTCCTGAAGGACCAACTCGACTGGAGCACGATGTCCTGGCAGGGCGCGGAGAAGAACTTCGTCGCCCGCGACCCCGGGCACCACAAGTACCAGGTCTATCCGCTGCTGGGGTCCGAGGGCGTGCTGTTCAACACGAAGAAGGGCCCGACCACCGATGTGCACGTCCGCCAGGCCTTGACCAAGGCGGTCGACGTGACCAAGGTGCTCAAGGTGATGGGGACGCAGCAGCCCGCGGTCAACCCGTCCGGCCTGAACAACGAGGTCGGCGCCACCTGGCTGCCCGCCGACCTGGCCGGCAAGACCCTGAAGCAGGACGCGGCCGGTGCCCGCGCCGAGCTGGCCGCCGGCGGCTGGAGCGTACGGGGCGGCAAGCTCAGCAAGGACGGCAAGAGCTACCCGTTGTCGCTCAACGTCTTCCAGCCGTACGCGAACTGGGTGGACATGGGCGCCGCCTTGAAGGACCAGTGGAAGTCGGTTCTCGGCCTGGACGTCACGGTCAACAACATGCCGGAGGCCACCTTCACGCAGAAGGAGCCGGTCGGTGACTTCTCGATGGAGACCGCGTTCGCCCCGCCCTCCGGCGACGGCAGCATCTTCGGCACCCTCAACGCCTTCAGCAGTGACTACTACGCCCCGCTCGGCAAGGCGACCACCAGCAACTTCGGCCGCTTCAACAACCCGGACTACAACGCCCAGCTGGAGAAGATGGCCGCCGTCGACCCCGCCGACACCGCCCGGCTCAAGGAACTGGCCGGACCGGCACTGACGATCCTCGCCCAGCAGGCGCCGTTCATCCCGATCGGCGGCTCGGCCTCCTTCGTCGACATCAACTCCAGCCACTTCACCGGCTGGCCGACCCCCGAGACCACCAAGTACACGCCATCCACCACCGTCGGTCCGGACACCACGCTGACCCTGCAGCAGCTGCGTCCGGCCTCATGAAAGCCCGGTGGGGCCGGCGGCTGAAAGACCGTCGCCCGCCCCACCGCCACCCCCCTCACCACCTGGGAACAGTTGTGACCCAACTCCGCCCCGCCGCCGAGCTGACCGTGACCGACCACGGCTTCCTGCGCGACGGCCGCCCCCACCAGATCATCTCCGCCGCCATCCACTACTTCCGGGTCCACCCCGAACTGTGGGAGGACCGGCTTCGCCGCCTGCGCGCCATGGGCGTCAACACCATCGAGACCTACATCGCCTGGAACCTGCACCAGCCGACCCCCGACCGGACCGAGTTCTCCGGCCCGGCCGACATCTCCCGTTTCATCAGTACCGCCGGACAACTGGGCCTGGACGTGATCGTGCGGCCCGGCCCCTACATCTGCGCCGAGTGGGAGTTCGGGGGCCTGCCGGCCTGGCTGCTCGCCGATCCCGAGCTGCGACTGCGCCAGACCGAGGAGCGTTATCTGGCCGCCGTGGACGCCTGGTTCGACGAGCTGGTCCCGGTCCTGCGCCCGTTGCTGGCCGGCCGGGGCGGGCCGGTCGTCGCCGTCCAGGTCGAGAACGAGTACGGCAGTTACGGCACCGACACCGCCTACCTCGATCATCTGCGGCAGGGCTTGATACGCCGCGGCGTGGACTGCCTTCTGTTCACCGCCGACGGTGCCACCGACGGCGTCCTGCGCGGCGGGATCCTGCCCGGCACCTTGGCCACCGCGACGTTCGGCTCGCGGCCGAAGGAGTCGCTCGCCACGCTGCGCCGCCACCAGCCGGCCCGCTGATGTGCTCCGAGTACTGGCACGGCTGGTTCGACCATTGGGGCGAGCAGCACCACGTCCGCGACCCGGAGGAAGCCGCCGCGGAACTGGACTGGATGCTGTCCCGAGGCGCGTCGGTCAACCTCTACATGGGCCACGGCGGCACCAACTTCGGCTGGTGGAACGGAGCCAACCGCGACGAGGCCCACTACCGGCCCACCTGCACGAGCTACGACTACGACGCCCCGGTCGGCGAGGCGGGCGAGCTGACCGCGAAGTTCCACGCCTTCCGCGAGGTGATCGAGCGGCATCGCGGTCCGATCGGACACGAGGCACCCGCGCGGCCCGACCGGCTCGCCCCGCAGACGGTACGTCCGAACGGCGCGGTGGCGCTGCTGAACTCCCTGGACGCGCTGTCCGTTCCGCACCACCGGCGCGCGCCGGTGCCGATGGAGGCGCTGGGCCAGTCACTCGGCCTGACCCACTACCGGACCCGGCTGCGTGGTCCGTTCCCCGACTCGACCCTGCGCGCGCACGGCTTGGCCGACCGGGCCCAGGTGTTCCTGGACGGTGTGCCGCTCGGCCTCCTCGAGCGGGACGGACCGTTGGACGCGCTGTCGATCAGCGTCCCCGCGTCGGGCGCCGAACTCGACCTGCTCGTGGAGAACATGGGGCGGATCAACTACGGCCCCTGGCTGGAGGATCGCAAGGGGATCAGCGGCGGGGTCCGGATCGACACCCAGTACCAGTTCGGCTGGGAGATCCGCCCGCTCCCGCTGACCGATCTGACCGCCTTGCGGTTCGGGGCCGCCGAAGCCGTCGAAGGCCCGGCCTTCCACCGGGCGAAGGTGGAGGTCCCGGCCCCGGCCGACGGCTTCCTCGCCCTGCCGGGCTGGACCAAGGGCCAGATCTGGCTCAACGGGTTCGCCCTGGGCCGCTACTGGGACCGCGGCCCGCAGCGCACCCTCTACGCCCCCGCGCCGGTGTGGAGGGCCGGCCGCAACGAGCTTGTGATCCTCGAACTGCACCGGCCGGGCGAGCGGATCGAGCTCCTCGACACGGCGGACCTGGGCCCCACCGGCTGACCCGCCACTCACCGGGACCGCCGAAGACCGCATGCGCGGCAGACATGCCTCACGACACGAAAGAGGTCAATTCCCGTGAGCGAGAACCCACTTGGTCCTGGACGCCGCAATGTACTGATAGCCGGCCTCGCCGGTGCCGGTGCGGTGCTTGTACCTGCCGGCTCGGCGAGTGCCGCATCGCCGGAGAGAGCACGCAAGGAAGAGGGGCGGCGCACCGTCAACCTCTGCACCGACTGGGCATTCTGGCGGGAGGACGCCAAGGGCGCGCAGGAGCCGTCCTTCGACGACTCCGAGTGGGCGGGTGTGTCGATTCCGCACACCATGCGGCTGGAACGCAAAGAGCCCATCGTCTACAACGTCTTCGCCGGCATCGGCTGGTACCGCCGGTACTTCCGGATGGATTCCGGCGACAAGGACCGCAGAGTGACGGTCCGGTTCGACGGTGTGCAGACGAACTGCGTGGTGTACCTCAACGGCGAAAAGCTCGTCGAGCATCACGGCGGCTATCTCGGATTCTCCGTCGACGTCACCGACAAGCTCCACCGGGACCGCGACAATCTCCTCGCCGTGCGCGTCTCGAATCTCGACGACCCGAAGACGCCTCCCGGCAAACCGCGCGAAGAACTCGGGTTCCTCACCTACGGCGGCATCTACCGCGACGTGACGGTGCAGACGACCGGCCGCATCCACATCACCGATCCCCTGGAGGCCGACCGCGTCGCAGGCGGCGGGGTGTTCGTCACCTACCCGCACGCCGACGCGGAGCGGGCCGTCGTCAACGCCAGGACGAATGTCGAGAACAGCTCTGACGCATCCGCCGTCACCAAGCTGCGGTCGACGATCTACGACCCACAAGGAAAGATCGTCGCCCGGGACATCCAGACCGCGACGATCGCGCGTGGCGCCCAGCACGACTTCGAGCAGAGCCTGGAGGTGCTCCGCCCCGACCTGTGGCATCCGGACAGCCCGCACCTGTACCGGCTCGTCAGCGAGGTCGTCCAGGGCGACCAGGTGCTGGACTCCCTCACCACGCGCATCGGCATCCGCCGCATCGAATACCGGCCGGACGGCTTCTACATCAACGGTGAGCGCCTCTACCTGCGCGGCGCGAACATCCACCAGAACTATGCCTACGTCGGCGACGCCGCACCGGCTTCGATGAAATGGCGTGAGGCGCTCCGGCTGAAGCTGGGCGGTTTCAACGCGGTACGTGCCGCTCACTATCCGCACGACCCGGCGTTTCTCGACGCCGCCGACGAGATCGGCCTGGTCGTCGTCGCCTGCATGCCGGGCTGGCAGTTCTGGAGTGAGAACGAGACATTCGTGAATCGCACCTACGCGGACGCCGTGCAGATGATCCGCCGGGACCGCAACCGCCCGTCGGTGGTCCTCTGGGAAACCTCGCTGAACGAGACGCACTACCCGGAGTGGTGGGCGAAGAAGGTCGCCGAGCTTGCGCACGCGGAAATGCCCAACGACCAGATGTTCACCGCGGGCGACTACGGCTTGTGGGGAAAGCAGCACTATGACGTGAACTACAAGGTCGTCAACACGGACGGCTCGGACCCCGACCGGAACAAGCCGTTCTTCACCCGGGAATGGGGTGACTGGGAGGGGCCCTGCCAGGCGGGCCGCGAAGGTGGCGAGGCGGGCCTCGTCGGGCAGGTGGAGCGGCGGCAGAAGTACCTCAACGGTCCCGGGTACTGGGACTGGGGCGGCCTGGACGCCAACCCCCGGATCGGCGGCTACTTCCTCTGGGTCTTCGAGGACTACGGCACGAACTCGCCGTATCAGAAATCCGGGGCGGTGGACATCGACCGGTACCCGAAGTACTGCTACCACTGGCTCAAGGGAATGCAGTCGCCGAAGAACCCCAATCACGGCGGCCCCATGGTCTTCATCGCCAGCACCTACTCGGCGAATTCCAGCCGCGAGGTCATGGTCTTCAGCAACACCGACCACGTGAAGCTGTACCAGAACGGCACCCTGGTCGGCGAGAAGAGCCGGAGCCAGAACGCGGGCACCGCCAAGCACATCGCCGGGAAGGACGGCAACCCCTACTACACCTTCTCCCTCCCCTCGTTCGCCGAGGGCGAGCTGAGAGCCGAGGGCCACATCGACGGCAAGCCGGTCACCAGCCAGGTCGTGAAAACCCCCGGAGCCCCGCACCACATCGAGATCGAGATCGACGACGCGGGCGTCCGTCAGGCACTGCGCGACCTGCTCGCGTACTACCTGCGGGACGCCTCGCCGTCCGGCGCGAAGGCGGCCTCGACACTGGCCGACGACGTGCGGCCCGACACGGTCGACGCGCTGATCAAGAAGGCCGGAGCGCAGCGCGGCAGCGCCCTCCCCGCCGCGGCGGCCGAGGCGCTCCGTCGATTCGCCCGGGCGCGCACCCGCATCCAGCCGGTGGCCGACGGCTCGGACCTGATCCCGGTGTTCATCAAGGTCGTGGACGTGAACGGCACCGTCGTCCCGACGTCCACCGCGGAGATCGAGCTCGCCGTGACCGGGAAGGGCAGCCTCGTCGGCCACGACATCCCCCGCCTCGCGGTACAGAAGCAGAAGGCCGGCGCCGGTATCGGATACGCGCTGCTCGCGGTGGACAAGGACCCGGGCGCCATCACGATCACCGCGAAGTCCGACGGGGTGAAGTCCGGTGCGTTCACGGTACGGACAGAGCCCTATTTTGGCCGGCACCTGCCCGACGGCCGTCATCCCGAGTGGAAGGACATCTCGACGCTGGAGGACCAAGGCGCGCAGAACATCGCCTTGAACATGCCGACCACGGCATCGAGCTTCCAACCAGGAAACATCCCGGACAACGCCGTCGATGACACCCCGAACACCAAGTGGGTCGCGAACGGCAGCGGGTCCGCCTGGTGGCAGGTCGATGTCGGTAAGGCATCGGACATTTCCGAGTTTCAGATCGTCTGGGAGTCCGACCAGGCGACCTACCGTTACGCCATCCTCACCTCGGACGACGCGGAGAACTGGACCAAGGTGGTGGACAAAGAGTCGAACACCGCCAAGAGCGCCACAGTGATCCACAATGTGTCCGCCAAGGCGCGGTATGTGCGGGTGAACGTGCCCGCGGTCGACGGCGGTTGGCCGAGCATGCGCGAATTCCGGGTCGTTCCGCCCGGCGGCACGGGCGGAGGCACACCGGTCGACCCAGGGCCACGGATTCCCCGCGACCGGATCAGCGAGGTCAGCGCCACCAGCCACGAGAGTGGTTTTGAACCCGCCAAGGCTCTCGACGACGACATCACCTTCGGTACAGGATGGGTCGCCGCGTCAGCAACGCTGCCGCAGACGCTGACCGTGCAGCTGTCGGCTGCCCACGACCTGGTAGGTACCCGCATCCACTGGGGCAAGGACAGCAGTTGGTACACGTACAACCTGCAGGTCTCCGGTGACGGGCAGGAATGGACGACGGCGATTCCCGAGCTGACCCGCGGCGGCCAGTACAAGTTGCCGGAGACCTTCACCGCCGAGCACGCACAGTACGTCCGTATCAACATCACCGACGTCAGCGGCGGCGGCGCGCAGTCGGTCGCGGGCATCGCGGAGGTCATTCTCTACGGCTCGCCGAGCTGACCCATGGGACAGAGTTGTGGTGGCCGGGGAGGGGCAGCTGGGTTCGGCTGGGTGTGTCTCTGCGCATGACGCGGCCGTGATCGCCTGCGTCCGCCGCAGGCAATTGGCGCTGGACAACGTCCAGCGCCAATTGCGTTCTTACCGGTCCGAGCGAATGCTCCGCGGACGCACACGGAGACAGAATCCAGCGTCGGGTGCCCGTGCCGTAGGCGAGCTGGAACCGGGACGGGCGATCACGTAGCTGCCGAGCCGGTTCGCCATGTCCGGCGGACCGACCGCAGCCGCCGCGCGTTTCGTCAGGCGCCTCCGGGCCGGTGAACACGGCCCGGAGGTGAGGAAGTGAAGTAGAGCCGAAAATGTGCGGTGCGGGTCGCCTCTCCGTCGGCATCCGGTCAGCGTCGTCCCTGATGGGCACGACGCTGACCGTCGCCGCGTTGTCTACACTCCGTTGATGGCTACTTCGAGCAAGTCGGTCGTCGACCCGTTGGAGCCGCCGTCAAACACCAACTTCACGTACCGGGCCTGTGCGCTGAGGGGGTACTGGTCGTAGAACCCGAAATAGGCGGTGCCTGTGGGGCCGTTGACGGTGCCGGCATCCTTCCAGGTCACGCCGTCGACACTGGTTTGGATCTTCATCGTCTTGGGTGTGTTGATGTAATTCTGATCCAGCGTGTTGAAGTTGATGTCGATGTTGGAGATCTCGTGCTTCGCCGGAAGCTTGAATTGAATCCAAGCCTTCTCGTTTCCTGGCACCGACCACTTCGACCGATCGAACCGATCGGCCTCGATCAGCTTGCCGTCGGTGAGGTTCGGCACCGCCTCGTGCTGCTGGTCGGCAGTGATTTCGGCGCCCTTTGCCAGGTTCTTGTACGGCAGCAGGTCCAGGAAGACCCTGTTTGTCGTGAAGGTCTTGCCGTCCAGCGTCACGTCCGCCCAGACGACTCCTCTGGTGGGCGCCTCGACCTGCGGTGTGAGGATCTTGTCTCCCTTGAACGTGAACGTGTCCACTTCCTTGACGGCAACCGGCTTGTAATTGTCGCCGCCGTTCAGATCGACGATGCCGCCATGCCATTTGATCTGTGCTGCATCCAAGCCGATGGACCCGCCTGCGTCCGACCTGCCTTCCATCTCGTACTTCAGCCCATCGTTCAGGCCGAACTCGCCGTAGGCCTCCTTTCCTTCCACCAGCAACGATGCGCCGATCACGTCCTCGGCGACGTAGACGAGGCCATCCTTGACCTTCACCGTCAACGTGTCCTGCTCGGTCACGCCCTCATGAGTGCCGCGTACCGTGATGCTCGTCGTGCCGTCAGTCCTCGGAGTCACGATTCCGCTGGGCCGAACTCTCGCTACCTCAGGATTCGCGCAAGTCTGAAAGCTGGGCTTTCAGCGTCATAATCGAATCCCCGGCCGGGGACCCGCAGTTCACCTGGGCCGAGATCGGCTCCGTCGAGTACGCGGCCCAGGACCCCAGACACCTCGGGGTCATCGTCCGTCTCCGTGACGGCACCGTGCACCACTGCCTGCTCGCCGCACGCAGGCGGCCCCGCCTCCAGGAGTGGCTGGAGGATCTGCCAGTGATCCTGGAGTGCTTCGCATATCCGCCGCGGCCCCGGGCCTGGTTCGATCTCAGCGCGCGGAGAGGTCCTCGGGGAGGAGCAGCCGCAGGTCGTCCAGGCTCGGTACCGCGACGGTGCTCAGCCGTCCCGCCTGATGGGTCATCATCTGCTCCAGCGTCTGCCGGGCCAGCCGAGCGTTGCCGAACGTCGCCCCCCTGGGGATGCCGTCGAAGTGGGTCCGCAGCGCGTTGGCCGTGCCGGGCGCGCACTCGTAGCCGTTGTCGGCCGCGTGCATGCGGACGATCGTGACCAGTTCGTCCGAGGAGTAGTCGGGGAACTCGATACGCCGCGGGAAGCGTGAGTCGAGGCCCGGATTGGAGCTCAGGAACCGGTTCATCTCCGCGGTATACCCCGCCGCGATCACCACCACCTCGTCGCGGTGGTCCTCCATCAGCTTCAGCAGTGTCTCCACCGCCTCCTGGCCGAAGTCTGAGGAACCGGCGCCCGAGCGGGGCGTCAGGGTGTACGCCTCGTCGATGAACAGGACGCCTCCCAAAGCCCGTTCGAACACCTCCCGGGTCAGCTGCGCGGTGTGTCCGACATAGCGGCCCACCAGGTCCGCACGTGAGACCTCGACGAGCTGGCCGCGCGGCAGCACGCCCAGGGAGGCCAGCAGTTCGCCGTAGAGCCGCGCCACGGTTGTCTTGCCGGTGCCGGGCGGGCCGGCGAAGACCAGATGGTTGCTGATCCGGGGCGCGGGCAGGCCGGCCTCCTTCCTCCGGCGCGCGGTGGCGAGCAGATTGACCAGGTCGCCCACCTCGCGCTTGACGGCTGCGAGGCCCACCAGGGCGTCCAGCCGCAGCAGCGGATCCTCGTCCTGCCCGTCCTCCGGCGCGCCGCCCGCCGGGACGCCCACGTCCTCCGCGGTCAGCACGGCCAGCTCCCGCTCGCCGGCCTCCGGCAGGGTGGCCAGCCGGGATGCCTGCCGGTCCACCATCTCCTCGAAGACCTTGCGGGCGGTACGGCCGTTGCCGAAGCCCGCGTCACGGGGAATCCGCTCGAAGCGGGTGAGCAGTGCGGTCCGCGCCGCCGGATCCAGCTCGTAGTGGTGGCCGGTGCACATCCGCTCCACGATCGTGACCAGTTCGTCCGAGGTGTAGTCGCTGAACTCGACGCTGCGGGTGAAACGCGAGGCGAGACCCGGGTTGGACGCCAGGAAGTCCGTCATCTCCTTCGGATAGCCGGCGGCCACCACCACCACGTCCTCGCGGTGGTCCTCCATCAGCTTCACCAGGGTGTCGATCGCCTCGCGCCCGAAGTCGGCACCACTGCCGCCGCCGTCGGAGAGCAGGGTGTACGCCTCGTCGACGAACAGCACCCCGCCCAGCGCCTTGTTGAAGGTCTCGGTGGTCTTGATGGCCGTCCCGCCGATGATCTGCGCCACCAGGTCCGCACGCGACACCTCCACCAGGTGCCCGGAGCGCAGCACGCCGAGCGAGGCGAGGATGGAGCCGTACAGCCGGGCGACGGTGGTCTTGCCGGTGCCGGGAGGGCCCGCGAAGACCAGGTGGCGGCTCATCGGCGGAGCGGGCATGCCGATGCTCGCCCTGCGCTGCGCCATCCGGTTGAGGTTGATCAGCGTCAGCACCTGCTGTTTGACCTCGTCGAGGCCGATCAGCGACTCCAGCTCGGCCATCGGGCCCGTACCGGACCGGGTTTCGGCCGCCGCCGGGGCGGCTCCGCCGGGCAGCCGCCCGTCGCCCGCCGCCTCCGCGTCCTTTGCGGTGCCCCAGGCGTCCGGGGCACCGTTCTCCGCACTGGCCAGCCCCTCGACGGCGAGCCGGTCGCCGGGCACCGTCTGGCGCACTCCGCTGCCCCGGTTGGCGCGGACGGTGCAGCCGGTCAGCGACACGGCGTCGGTGCCCTCCACCCGTATGCCGTCGGCTCCCGAACCGGTCACCTCGCAGCCGTTGAGGGAGGCCCGCGCGCCCGCGGACACCAGTACGCCGTACTCGGCGGACCCCGTCACCACGGCACGCACGGCCGCCAGTTCGCCCTCGGGTGCGATGTGGACGCCCGCGCCGCCGGACTCCTCGACCCCGGTGTCCCGCAGCGTGAGCGTACCGAGCGCCCCGATGTGGATCCCGGCCCCGGCGGAGGTACGCAGCCGGCCCTTGCCGACGAACAGATTGCCGTGGCCCGAGACATGGACCGCCGAGTCGCCCGACCGCTCGACGACGCCCTCCTCCAGCCGCCCCCTGCCGTCCTTGACGACCTCCACGCCGTGCGTGCCGGCGCCGGTGACCGTGGCCCGCAGCAGCAGCGGGTTGGCGCCGCCGCGGATCACGATTCCGGACCCGCCGCTGTCCCGTACCTCAAGGCGGTTGAACTCGGCGGCCGAGTCCTCGTCGAGCAGCACGCCGGTGCCCTTGGCGTCATGGACGACGGTGTCCGTCAGCACCGGTGAGGAGAAGCCGGTGACGCGTACGCCGGGTTCCTCGGCGGTGGCGAACACGCACTCCTCGAACGTGCCACGGCTGCGCTCGGTCACCAACAGGCCGTGCCCGCCGGTCCGTTCGGTACTGCACCGGGCCAGCGTCGGTGAACTGCCGCCGCCCAGGACGAATCCGTGCCCGGTGACGTCGCTGACGGCGATGTCCTCCAGGACGACCGGCCCGGCGCTGTTCACGAACACGCCGACGACGGCCTTGCGGACCGTGCCGCGCACCATCCTGACCGAACTCTCCTCCTCGACGGCGACGCCCGGCTTTCCGGTCGCCGATATCGCGCATTCCTCCAGGAGGACGTGCGCCTGCCCGTTGGTGAGGACACCGTTGCCCTTGGTGTCCCTGAGCCGGCTGAAGCGCGCGGTGATCCTGCCCTGCTCACCGGCCACCACGGCGGACGTACCGAGGTGTTCGACGACGCAGTTCTCGAGGAAGCTCTCGGCCGAGGAGGTGGACACCACACCGGCGCCCACCGGGTTGCTGATCCGGCACTGACGCAGCGCCAGCGACCCGCCGTCCCGCGCGAAGAGCGCCGACCAGGCCGAACCGTGGATGTCGCACCGGTCCATCGCGAGCTGCCCGCGCGGCGCGTCGACCACGGGCAGTTCGTCGTCGTGCCCGCGCAGCACGAGATCCCTGACCATCACCGCGTCCCCGGTGAGTGTCAGCGCCGTACCGCGCCGGGGCGCCAGCTCCACCGTCCCCTCGCCCTCGGCGGCGGTCAGGGTGATCGCGGCCGAGACCGTCAGGCTCTCCTCGTACCGCCCCGGAGCGATCCTGACGACCGCTCCGGCACGGGCCCGTGCGACGGCCTCCCCGACGGTGCGGTGGTCGCCCGTCCCGTCGGCGGCGACGGTGAGCATCTGGCGTGACACTTATCTGACCTCCCGGACCCCTGCGCCGTAGGTACGGGGCGGAGACGCGCGGCATGTAGGGCGTGGGAAACTGCTGTGCCCATCATGCCTGTTGCCGCAGGTCGCCCGCCATGGTGGTCGGCGTTCCGGGGCCGCCGGGGCACGGGTCCGGGGAGCGTCGTTACCATCGGCGCATGCGATCTTCGAGGTCCTCGGTGTCCCACGCACTCGGGCCGGCAGCACTGGCCGCCCTGCTCCTGATACCCGGCACCGCGGCTCCGGCCGGTGCGGCGGGGGACGCGGACAGCCCCTCGCTGCCGGGAATGCCCGCCACTGTCGCCGACGGCCGCCCATGCACTCCGGGATCCGCCAAGAAATCTGCCCAAGTCCCCTGGGCGCAGAGCTTCCTCGGGATCGACAGGGCCTGGGAACTCAGCCGTGGCGCGGGGGTCAAGGTCGCCGTCATCGGCACCGGAGCGGATCTGCGGCGGGTTCCGGCGCTGGACGGCCGGGTCACCGGCGGCCCGGATGTGGTGGCGGGCGGCACCGTGCGGGACGACTGCGTCGGATATGGCACGTTCCTCGCCGGGATCGTGGCGGGCGGGCAGCAGCAGGGTGTCAAGGCGGCCGGCGTCGCCCCGGAGGCCGAGGTGATCGCGGTGCGGGCCACCGACAAATACGGTGCGACCACACCCGAGGCGCTGGCCAAGGGCATCAGGGCGGCCACCGACTCCGGGGCGCGGATCGTCCACGTGGCGCTGAGCGTCCCTTCCGCACCGAAGCAGCTCAAGGACGCCGTCCTCGCCGCGCAGAAGGCCGGTGCGCTGGTGGTGGCGCCCGCCTCGGCACGGGAGTGGGAGCGCGGCGCGGCGGCATCGCAGACGGTGAACGGGCCCGCCTACCCGGCGGCGCTGCCCGGGGTGCTCGCCGTTTCCTCGGTGGGGCCGGGCGGCGAACCGGAAGCACCGGGCACGGAGAAGGGGCGGCGTACGCAGCCCAGGCTGAGCGCCCCCGGCGTCTCGGTGACGGGGCCGGGGCCGGGCGGCCGCGGCCAGTTCACCGGCCGCGGCGACGCGGTGGCCGGCGCCTTCGTGGCCGGTACGGCGGCCCTGGTCCTCTCCTACCACCCCCGGCTGACCGCCGAGCAGGTCGCGCACCGGCTGGAGTCCACCGCCTACGGGGCCGTGGGTGACACGCCGGACCCCGGCATCGGGCTGGGGATCGTCGATCCGGTGCGGGCGCTCTCCGCCGTACTTCCCGAGGAACACACACAGTCCCCGGCCGCAACGGAGAACGCCTCCGCACCGGCCGTCCCGCCGCTCGACCCGCCGGAGGCGCGCAACCGGGCGCTGGCCGTGGCCGGCGGGGCGACAGGGGTGACGCTGGTGGTCGCCTTCCTGGCGTTCGTGCTGCCCAGAGGGCGCCGCCGGGGATGGCGGGCCGGCCGGGCGGCAGGTCGTCCTGCCGCGGAAGCGGACTGAGCCCCGGCCATCACCGCTGGGCGGCAGCGGCGTCAACGTCCGGCGGTCCTTTCGGCCGGTCTCGACATCCGGTGACCCGCTCGGCCGGCCTCAACGTCCGACGATCCGCCGCAGCCACCGGGAACGGGCATCGCGGGCATCCTGGCTGAGGACCGCCCGCGGCGCGAGGGTGTCGAACCCGTGGAAGGCGCCGGGCCACACATGCAGTTCGGCCTCGCCACCGGCCCGCCAGATAGCGTCGGCGTAGGCCACGGCCTCGTCCCTGAAGGTCTCGGCCGACCCGGCCTCGATGTAGGCCGGGGGCAGCCCGGACAGATCCGTGGCGCGGGCGGGTGCGGCGTAGGGCGACAGGCCGGCAGCGCCGTACCGGTCGCCGAGCACCGCCTGCCACGCGGTCGCGTTGGAGGTCCGGTCCCAGGTGTCGAGGCCGGCCATCTGGTGGCTGGAGAACGTGGTGCCGCGGTCGTCGAGCATCGGGCTCAGGAGCAGCTGACCGATCGGGACCGGTCCGCCGCGGTCGCGGGTCAGCAGGGCGAGTGCCGCGGCGAGACCGCCGCCCGCGCTCTTGCCCCCGAGAATGACGCGGTCCGCGTCGAGGCCCAGTGCGGCTGCGTCGTCGGCCGCCCGGACGAGTCCGGCGTAGCAGTCCTCCACGGGACCGAGGTACGGCGCCCGTGGCGCCAGCCGGTACTCGACGGAGATGACGGCGATCCCTAGCGGCAGAGCCCATTCCCGGAGCAGCCGGGGAAGTACGGACCAGGCGTTGCCCATGATCAGGCCGCCGCCGTGCATGTAGTACAGCAGCGGCAGGGGCCCGGCGGCACCGGTGGGCCGTGCGCTGACGAGCCTGACCTCCCGCCCGTCCCGGTCCGCGGGCGTCCGCAGCTCCTCCACCTCGAACCGGCCGTCGGCCCGGAGTTCGCCGAGGGCCGGTCTGGGGCGGGCGGCGGCATCCCGCTCCTGCCTGGCCGCGAGACCCTCCGGCGTCAGCGGCTCACGTGCCTCCGCCCCCATGGCCGCCAGCGCGGCACGCAACTCCGGGTCGAACGGAGGCGCGTGCCGCGCCGGGGAGTCGGGGCGGTGCTCCGACGGCCTTCCACCGGTATCCACGACAGGACCTCCCCGGATCGGAGGATGCCCGGCGGCATCCCGACCGGGACAGCCTGCCAGCACGACCGCGCCGGCAGCACCCGGGGGCAGTGCGCCGGACGAATCCCGTCCGGCCGCGCACGCGAAGTCCCGTCGTACGCCCGGTAGATGAAGTGGGCGGGACGGGTCTTCGCGTACATGCCTAGGCCTCGCCCTCCGGGTCCGGCAGCAGTGGGGTCTGCACCTGCACCACACCCCTGCGCGTGATCAGCTGTGCCCGGCCGGGCGGCAGCTGCCTCGGCTTGGTGTCGTTGAACAGATATCCCTCCGAGGGCGGGCAGGAGAGCAGCGCGGCAGGTGTGTTGACCTCCAGCAGACGGCGCAGCAGCGGGTCGTTCATCGCCCGCGCCGCGCCGTTGGCGCTGCGTGCCACGATCAGGTGCAGACCGAGCTCCGCGCCCTGGGCGAGGTAGTCGAGCAGTGGCCCGAAGTGGTTGCTCATGTTGCCGCCGGACACCATGTCGTAGTCGTCCACGACCAGGAAGACCCGCGGGCCGCTCCACCAGTCCCGCCGCTTCAGCTGGGCGGGCGAGATGTCCGCGCCGGGCAGGCGCTCCTTCATGGCCCGTGCGACGCCGTCCACCGCCTGCTTGAGTACGTCGACGGAGACGGCGTAGCCCAGCCGGTGCGACTCGGGGACGCTCTCCAGCAGCCCGCGCCGGTAGTCGATCAGCAACACCCGCGCCTCGGCGGGGGTGTAGCGGTCGGTGACCGCCCGGCAGACCGAGCGCAGCAGGTTGGTCTTGCCGGTCTCCGCGTCGCCCACCACCACCAGGTGCGCGGTCTGTGCGAAGTCGTGCCACATGACGTCGAGCTGGTTGCCCTCCAGGCCCAGCGGCAGGCGCAGATCGCCGTCCGCGCCGACCTCGGCGTCGGGCAGCTCGGAGGGTTCCAGGACCGACGGCAGGGTGCGGACCGCGGGTGCGGGCGGGCCCTGCCAGTGCTCGGCCACCTGGGCCACGGCGTCGGCGACGCCCGCCCCGAGGTCCGAGGCGCTGTCGCCGCCGTCCAGCCGGGGCAGAGCGGTGAGGAAGTGGTGCTTGGAATCGGTCATGCCGCGGCCGGGTGACTTGGGGATGGTCGCGGCGGCCCGCATGTTGATCATGGAGTCCATGCTGTCGCCGAGCCGCAGCTCGAAGCGGGTGCCGAGCTGGTCCCGCAGCGCGGTGGGGATCTCCGACCAGCGGCCCGCCGCCACGATGAGGTGCACACCGTAGTTGAGGCCCCGCGCCGCCAGCGCCGTGAAGGTGTCCATGATGTCCATGAAGTCCTGGCGGATCGTGCCCCAGCCGTCGACGACGAGGAACACATCGCCGTACGGCTCGTCCGGCAACTCACCGGCGGCCCGGCGGGCGCGCAGCATCGCCATGGAGTCGATGCCCAGCTCGGAGAACTGCTTCTCGCGCCGGGCCACCAGCCCGTGCACCTCGGCCAGTGTGCGCTGCACCCGCTCCAGGTCCAGCCGGCCCGTCACGCCGCCCACATGGGGCAGGTCGCGGAGCGAACCGAGTGAACCTCCGCCGAAGTCCAGGCAGTAGAACTGGACTTCGCGCGGAGTGTGCGTGAGCGCGAGCGACATGATCAGGTCGCGTACGAGCGTGGACTTGCCGCTCTGCGGACCGCCCGCGATACCGACGTGCCCGCCCGCGCCGGACAGCTCGGCCACCAGGGGCTCGCGGCTCTGGTCGAAGGGCCGGTCGATGATGCCCACCGGCACCGTCAGCCGGCCGTGCAGCTCGGGATCGATGGTGGTGAGACCCCGCTCGGCGTGCGGCTCCACCCCCATCAGCAGGACGTCCAGCGACAGCGGGCTGTCCAGCGGCGGCAGCCAGACCCGGTGCGCGGGCCTGCCGCCCTCCCGCATCCGGGACACGGCCAGCGCGAGCAGGGACTCCTCGCTCTCCTCCTCCGCCACCGGCTGCGGGTCCGGGTCGGGCGCGGGGAGCCGGGGCGCGGTCCACTCCGTGCGGTACGGGACGACCTGACCGGCGACGGCCGACGCGCCGACCCTGCGGGCGCCCTGGTAGGGCCCGGAGACGTACGCGGCCTTGAACCGGACCAGGGTCCCGGTGTCCTTCTTCAGGATGGCGCTGCCGGGTACGGAGGGCAGCTGGTAGGCGTCCGGCACACCCAGGACGCCACGGCTCTCCATCGAGGAGAACGTCCGCAGCGCGATCCGGTACGACAGATGCGACTCCAGCTGGGTCATCCGGCCCTCGTCCAGCCGCTGCGAGGCAAGCAGCAGATGCACGCCCAGGCTGCGGCCCAGCCGCCCCACCATCACGAACAGGTCCATGAAGTCGCGGTGCGCGGAGAGGAGTTCGCTGAACTCGTCGACCACCACGAAGAGCGTCGGCAGCGGCTCCAGGTCGGTCCCCGCCGCCCGCGCCGTCTCGTACTCGAACGCCGACGTGTAGTTCCCGGCGCTGCGCAGCAGCTCCTGTCGGCGCATCAGCTCACCGTGGAGGGCATCCTGCATGCGGTCCACCAGGGAGGACTCGTCGGCGAGGTTGGTGATGACGGCCGAGGTGTGCGGCAGACCGTCCAGGCCCAGGAATGTGGCGCCGCCCTTGAAGTCGACCAGGACGAAGTTCAGCTTCTCCGAGGAGTGGGTGAGCGCCAGCGCCAGCACCAGGGTCCGCAGCAGCTCCGACTTGCCGGAACCCGTCGCGCCGATCAGCACGCCGTGCGGGCCCATACCGCCCTGCGCCGCCTCCTTGATGTCCAGTTCCACCGGGGTGCCGTCACCGGCGAGCCCCAGCGGCACCCGCAGCCTGGCCCGTTCGCTGCGGTCGTCGCGCACGGCGTCCAGATCGACGGTGTGCAGGTCGGGGAGGCCGAGCAGGGTCGTCAGCTGCACGTCCGAGGTGAGTGCCTCACCGTTGTCCGTGGTGATGCCCATCCGATAGGGGGACAGCAGTGTGGCCAGTGCCCTGGCCCGCCGGGGACCCAGCACATCGGGCCTGCCGAGCGCGGACGTGGTCTCCTTCCCCGACCGGTCGGTGCCGACCAGTTCGAGCTGCTGCCCGGCGATCCGCAGCCGCAGGGTGTGGCGGGACTGACGCCAGGGCAGGGAGCCGGACACGTCCAGCGTCACCGTGTTGCGGTAGCCGTCGGTGGCCAGCCGGGAGTCGGCGGGCGTCCGGGCGCTGTCCAGGACCACGACGCAGTAGGGCTCCTCGGTGCTCGGGACGGCGTCCGTCTCGAATGCGGGCCGGCCGGTCAGTTCCTCGCCGAGCAGCGATTCGAGACCCAGGACGGAATCGGTGACCAGCCGCACGGGGCCCCCGCCGTCGACGTCCGTCGGATGCTGGGCGTGCGGCAGCCATTTCACCCACTCCCAGGCGTCCCGGCGGTCATGGTCCGCCAGCACCACGATCCGCAGGTCCTGCGGCGCGTGGAACACACTCAGCTGGGCCAGCAGGGCCCGCACCATCGCGTGCGCGGCCTCCTCCTCGGACTGGAGCAGGACGCGTGCGTAGGTACGCAGATAGACCGCGACCGGCTGGTCGGGCACCGTGCCGTACGCCTTGATGAAGCGCCGCAGGGCATGCGCGGACAGCGGCTCCAGATCCTCGACCGGCTTGGTGCTCAGCGGTGTCAGCTTCGTCGCCAGCTGCTGCTCGCCCACCGCGATCCGCACCTCGGCGAAGTCCGCGTGCGCCGCCCGCCGCTCCCACAGCCTGGCCGTCGGCACCAGGCTCCACAGGGACACCGGGTCCGGATGCGACCACGCCTGCGCCTCCCGCTGCTGGGTGATCACCTTGCGGATGCGCCTGCGGCTGATCGACAGGTACCGCATGTAGTCGCGCCGCTCACCGAGCAGCGCCCGCTTGCGGTCCCCGGATGCCCGGACGATCTGCGAGACCAGCATGCCGACGGCCGACAGCGCCATCAGCCCGATGGCGACGTACATCATGGGGCCGCCGCCACTGCCGGGACGCAGGAAGATGAGCACCATGCCGAGCGAGCTGAGCGCCATCGGCATGTACGTGATCAGGTTGCCCATCGCGCTCTGCGTCTCCGGCACCGTGGGCGGCTCCTGGAGGCTCAGTTCGCCATGGGGCATCTCGGGGCCAAGACGCCGGGGAGGCCTCTTGAAGAGGACCACGCTCAAAGGGAATCGCCTTCCTGAGGGGTGCCGGCGGTTGCCGTGACGCGTCTTCGGGATGACGGAACGTCAAACGCCTGCGGTACGGCCGACGGTGCGGGAGTGCAGGCCGGGAGATGGGCGGGGGCGGGGCCGCCGATCTTGGCGGCACCCCACAACGTACAGACTGCACGCACAAGTTAATGTGATCAATCTGACCGCGTCGACCACTGTCCTGGAAGGCGATGAAACGCGCTTGACCGACATATCCGCGGCACCCCTGTGCCGCCTCACGGTGCTGACGCCCGACCGCTCCGTCGAACTCGCCGTACCGTCCGACATCGTGCTCGCCGATCTGATGCCGACCATCGTCGACCACGGGGGCACCGACCTCTACGAACGTGGCGCGCAGGCAGGCGGCTGGGTGCTCCAGCGCCTCGGCCAAGAACCCCTCGACGACGAGAACACCCTCGGCGACCTGGGCCTGCACGACGGCGAAACGGTCCATCTGCGCCTGCGCGGGGACGCCCTCCCCGAGATCCATTACGACGACCTCGTCGACGGGCTCTCCAGCCGGCTGCGCGAACGCCCCGACTCCTGGCGGCCGGTGTGGTCGCACCACCTCATGACCGCGCTCGCCCTGAGCACCCTCGCCACCGGCCTGCTGCTCCTGCTGCTGCCCGGTTCCACGGGGCTCAGGACGGTCTGCGCGGCGGCGACCGCGATCCTCCTGCTGGCCGGTGCGGCGGCCGCCTCACGGGCGGTCGGCGACGTCGGCGCGGGCGCCGCGCTCGGCGCGGCGGCCGTCCCCTACCTCGCCCTGGCCGGAGCCCTGGTGCCCCAAGGGGCCGAGTCCGACGCGGAACTGGGCGCCCGGCTGCTCGCGGGCTGCTCCGCGGCGGCCGGCGCCGCCGTGCTCGCACTGGCCGCCGTGGGCGCGTGCGCCCCGCTGTTCCTGGCCGCCGCCCTGGCCGCGGTCCTCGGGGCGGTCGGCGGAGCCGTGATGCTCTTCGGCGTCCCGGCCACCGGCACGGCCGCCCCGCTGATCCTGGCGGTCGTCCTGCTGGGACACTTCCTGCCGTCCCTGGCGTTCCGCCTGTCCGGACTGAAGGTGCCGCTGCTGCCCACCAACGCGGGCCAGCTCCAGGAGGGCATCGAGCCCACCCCGGACGAGCGGATCGCCGCCCGCGGCGCCGTCGCCGACAGCTACCTCACGGGCCTCTACGGCGCCACCGGGCTGGTGGCCGCGGGCTGCCTCACGGCGCTGGCGTTCGAGACGTCCTGGGCGCCGCTCACCCTGGCCGCGGTCCTGTGCGCGCTGATGTTCACGCACGCACGGGCTATCGGCGGCGCCTGGCAGCGGCTCGCCGTCGTCCTGCCGGCCGCCTACGGTTCCGTACTGCTGACGGTGCAGCTGGTCCTGCGGACCGACGACGGGTCCCGGCCGCTGCTGCTCGCCGGTCTGCTGGCCGTCGCGGCCGTGCTCGCCATCACGGGCTGGACGCTCCCCGGCCGTCGCCTGGTGCCCTACTGGGGGCGCGCGGTCGACCTGCTCCACCTGCTCTTCGCCATCGTCCTCGTCCCACTGGCCCTGCTCGTCGCCGGTCTCTACCAGTACCTGCGGGGCCTCAACAGCTGAGCCCGCTCTCCGGCGTCCGCCGCCGGACAGCCGGCGGATCCCGGGGTCCGGCGGCCGAAAGCCCCGGAACCCCGGGCCCTCGCGCGCCGGGCCGATGCCCGGTCGGAAAGGCAAGGAATGCAGTCCAGGCGGGACCAGGTCCACGCGCACATGTTCGTCATGAGCCGGCTGTCACTGGGAATGCTCCGGGACGACCCGGACGCCCCCGAGTCCGCACACCGGCGGACCACGAAGGGCTTCGTCATCGGCCTCGTGGTCGCGGCCCTGGCCGCGCTCATCGTCGCGGTGTACGGGCTGGTGGTGCCCGGCGGCTCGAACGCGTGGAAGGCCACCGGAACGCTGGTGCTCGACGAACGTTCGGGCGCCCGCTACCTCACGCTCGACGGAGTCCTCCACCCGGTCCTCAACGAGACCTCGGCCAGACTGCTGGCGGGTGACCGGATGAAGGTGGTGAGCGTCAAGCCCGCCTCCATCGAGGACGCCCCGCGCGGCGCGACCCTGGGCATCGTAGGCGCGCCGGACCCGCTGCCGCAGGCGGGCGCGCTCAGCCGCGAGGCCTGGTCGGTGTGCGCCACCCGGCCCGACGCCGCCGCGGAGCCGCTCCTCACCCTGGCCGTCGGCCTGACCGCCGAGGGCAGGCCCGTGACCTCGGACGGGGCCACCCTGGTCCGTACCGTCCCGGGCGGCACCACGTACCTCCTCTGGCACGGCACCCGGCTGCGGCTGAACACCGCGAACTACGCGGTCCAGGCGCTGGGTTACGACCCCGACGGGGCGCATCCGGTCCCGGACGCGTTCCTCAACGCCCTGCCGGCGGGCCCGGATCTGGCGGTGCCGGAAGTGTCCGGACGCGGCAAGGCGGGCCCCTCGCTGGCCGGCCGCCCGACACGGATCGGGCAGCTCTTCGACGGTTCCGGCGGCCATTACCTGCTGACGGAGCGCGGGCTGACCAAGGTCACCGCGCTGGAGGAGGCACTGCTGAAGGGCGATCCGCGCACCCAGCGGACCGCCTACGCCGGAGGAGCGGTCGTCCTGCAGAAGATCGGCCCGGACGACCTGGCGCGCCACCAGGACCCGAAGGCGGCCCGGCTCGTGGGGGCCGGAGGCGGTACGGTCCCGACCGGTCTGCCCAGGCCCGGTCCGGTCGGCGCGGGCGAGGGCGTCTGTGCCGTCGTCGGCACCGCGGACGGCAGGCCGACGGTCTCGGTCGTCCTGCCGCGCGCGGACGCGGTGGGCGGCCGGGCGGTGTCCAACCAGCCGGGGATCACGGCGGGTTCGGGAGCGGCCGACCTGTTCGCGGTACGTCCGGAGGGCGGCGCCCTCGTCACGGCACTCTCCTCGGCGGGCACCGGCACGGCCTACTACCTGGTCACCGAGTCGGGTGCCAAGTACCCGGTCCCCGGGGGCGAGAAGGGACTCCAGCGGCTCGGGTACAGAGCCGATCAGTCCGTGCCCGTCCCGTCCGGTGTCCTCGGCATGCTCGCGTCGGGGCCCGCGCTGGACGACACCGCCCTGCTGACGCAGGGACTCGTGGAAGCATCGAAGAACACGATGCCCCGATAGCCGATTCCCCTCCGCCTTAAGGGAATTGAGGTTTCTCTGAGGATAGGAGGGCCGGGGGGTACGCGCTTTCCCGGCATTTCCGCAGCTCACGCACGTATTGCAGATGAACACTCAGATTGCCGGGGAACATTCGTACCAAGATCCCGTACGGCGTATTAACCTGATGATCCGTCGACTCCCGGAGGGCGTGATTCCGGTGTGGTCGGCCTGTCGTGCGCCCGTGGTGCCGCCGTTTTCCCGCAGTGTCCAGGAGGACCCCCATGTCTGATGTCTCCGGCTTCAACGTCAACTCGGCCGACGGCCTGTCCAACGATGAAACAGCGATGCTCGAGACGCTGAAGACGCTGGACCAGCATCTTCGCGACATGGATGACGCGGGCCGTAAGGTCAGGACCATCCAGGGCCAGGTCCGGGCCGCCTACCAGGCGGGTTCCTCGGAGACCCACGCGGCGGGCATCGACGAGTGGCTCAGGGCGCACGGACGGGTCATGGAGCGCACCCAGTTCTTCCGCGAGGGCACCGCGATGGCCAACCGGCTTCTCACGGACGCCGAGCACGAGGCGCAGGGCTACGCCGCCGGTATCGCCGGCACCATCAACCCCGGGTGACCTTCCCCGGCTCTCCCCCCGCCTTTTCTTCCCCGCTCTCTTAACCGCCTCACGAGGAGTTCCGCCATGACCGTCAAGATCAGCCACCAAGGGGTCCTGGACGCCATCAAGAACATGGATACGGCTCAGCAGGAGATGAAGGAGGCGCTCGCCTGGATGGAGAAGAACTTCGGCGCGCTGCGCGACACCCTGAGCGGTCAGACCCGTACCTCCTGGGAGGAATTCCAGGCGGAACTGGGCCGGATCAAGCTGCAGCTCGACGAGCAGTACGGGGTCGCCCGGACGACTCTCCAGCGGATGCACGCCCGGCAGATCGACGGGGACCTGGACGGTGGCCGCGGTCTGAGCAACCTTCAGGGCAGCTGACCCGACCGACCGAATCGACTTGTGAGGTGTGAGCATGGCTGGTGACGAGAAACCGGGCGACATGTTCCAGTCGACCGACGGCGTCTATCTCAGGTACGCGAACCAGGAACTCCCCACGTTCCGTCGTGACCTCACGGTCAAGGCGGACTATGTGAGCCTGGGATCGAAGATCCCTCTCGCTGTCGGAAACCCCGAGAAGTGCACGCAGGCGAAGGCACTCGAGGGTCAGATGGAAACGTACCGCGCCAGTATGCGTACGCGGTACGAAACGGCCATCACGCTCATGAACAACTTCTCGGCCAGCCTGCGGGACGTGGAGACCAAGCACCAGGACGCCGAGGACGACTCCACGGGCATGGGCGGCGCCCTCGCCGACGAGTTCTCCGAGATCCTGACCCCGAAGGGAAAGTGAAACCATGGCTGAGGTGCCCCCCGGGATGCCGGCCAAGTGGGAGGACATCCTCGCCATGTTTCACGACGGCATCACCAAGCTGCCGGACCGGAACCTGGTGGCGGGCTCGGGTTCCAAGAAGTGGATCATCAAAGAGGTGAACGGCCAATGGTTCAGCGGCACTCCGAAGCTCAAGGCGGAGGAGTGGGGGCTGGACGGGTGGTACGCGTTCGCCTTCCCCGCCAGGGATAAAGAACAATGGCTGATGTTCGGGTTCGGCTACAACTATACCGACTTCGGCAATGATTCCGGGGCGCTGGCCGAGTTCACCGGAGCGGCCGGTCCGATTCTTGGGTCGGTGGCGTCCTGGACGAACAAGGACGCCAATCCGCTGTCGTCGAGCAAAGCGTCCGCGATCCTCAACAACATGGATCTCTGGACGGGCGGATGGGCGGCCAAGTTCAATGAATGGGCAGAAAAGGTGGGCAACGGCTCGGAGGAACTGCAAGGGGAGTCCGCCGCACTCTTCGAAGCCGTTCTCCTGGCGGTGAAGCGTTCGCTGCAAGAGACTCAGTCCTTTTACATGGGTGGTGCGATAAAGGACGATCTCCAAGCGGTGAGCGACCAATTGACGACCACCATAGGGGTACTGAGGAAGAACTCCTTGGACTGGTTCAACAAGCTGGAAACCGTGGGCACGGGCATCGAGTACCGAGAAGCCGGTGCCATCTCCATGGCGTTCACCCACCTGAAAGCGCAGTTCCTGAAGGTGATGAGCACCCAGAACCCCAAGTCGGACCACGACGCGACGGTGAGTGGTCCTGACTGGGACGGCATAGAGCGCGACGCGAAGGCGAGCTGGCTCGACGGCGTCAAGACCGAGCTCGACGACAAGTCCTCCCAGACGATGCTCGACCTGGCGACGGCCTACGACAAGGCGAGCGGGAGGCTCTCCGACGCGAATTCCGTCGTGAAGCCGACGTTCACCATCTCGCTGACGGCCGAGGAGCAGAAGGACTTCTACGGCGACGCAGGTGCGGGCGGTGACGGCGGCACGGGCGGTGCCGACGACATCCTCAACAAGTTCAAGGAGATGCTCGGCGGAGGCGCCGGCGGTGACGGCGCGGGCGGTGAGGGCGGCGGCACCGGCGGTGGTTCCGGCGGTGCGGGCGGCGGCGATCTCGACCTCGGTGCCCCGCCTCCGGTCACCGGGCCGAGCGGGGGCGTCTCCGGAACCAATCTCCCGAAGAACAAAAACCTCGGCCTGGGCCCGAATCCGGTCACCGGAGCCAGCGGCGGCACCTCCGGTACGGGCGGCGGCGGGTCCCTGACGGTTCCGGCCGGATCGCGCATCGACCCCAAGACCGGCGCCGTCACCGACTCCAAGGGCAAACCGGTCCTCGGCGCGGACGGCAAGCCCCTGATCGTGCCCCCCGGCTCCACGATCGGCCCCGGGGGTAAGATCATTTCGCCCACGACCGGTGGCCCGAAGCCGCCGACGCTTCCGGGCGGCTCCACCTCCGGGGACCTGACGCGAGGCTTCCGGGTCGACACCGAGGGCAACGTCATCGTCCCCAAGGGCACCAGGGTGGATGCTCAGGGAAACCTGATCGGCGCGGACGGTAAGCCGCTGACCAACATGTACGGCGGGAAGCTCACCGTCCCGCCCGGCTCCCGGATCAACGCCGACGGAACCATCAGCGACCCGCAGGGCAAGCACATCACCGAGAGCAGCAACAACCTGAAGACCCGCAACCCCAAGACGCTCGACGAGCTGCTGAACGGCCAGCGCCGTCCGTCCACGTCGAGCGGTGATCTCTTCGGCGGCTCGAAGGGAGCCTCCGAGAATCTCCGCAGGATGGTCGACAGCAACGGCAACGCGATCCGCGAGCCGACCTCCGTGGTGTCCGGGCTCAGCAACCGCGCCCGTGCCGCCATGGGGCTGCCCGCGACCCCCAATGTCCCGCCCACGCAGGGCAATGTGTCCACCCAGTCGCTCGGCGCCCTCGGGCGGGGCGGGGCGGGGGGCGGGGCGGGGACCGGCATGCCGTTCATGCCGCCGATGGGCATGGGCGGTGGCGGTGGTGCCCCGGGTGGCGGAGGCAACGGCGGTGACCGGCAGCGCAACGTATGGCTCTCGGAGGACGAAGAGGTGTGGGGCACCGAGCCCGACGCCGGAACGGGCGTGATCGGGCGATGAGTTCCGCAGGTGCAGAAGCGGGCGCGATACCCACCGGGAGCGAGGATTCCGCCATGCCGCCGGTGCCCGACGACATCCGTGCGGCGGCGCGCACCGCACCCGAGCACTGGTTCGGCACGGTGGACCCCGCGTGGAGCGGAGAAGGCGAACCGCCGCTGTGGGCGGTGATCGGGCAGTGGCGCTCCGACGCCGACGGCGAGATCGTCGAATGGCAGCGGAACGACAAGTACCGGCCGTCTCCCGGCATGCTCGGCTGGCCCGAACCGACCGACGACGTGGATGCCGCCATGCAGCTCGCGGCCACCGGCTACGGCCCGGTCGAGGGCGTCGCCCTGGCCGTGGTCACGGCCGAACTGGCCGTCCTGACCGCTCCCGGCGGTGGCGCGGTCAGCGCCTGTACCCCGGACGGCGACCCGGTGGTGCCGGTGTTCACCGCGCCCGCCCATCTGGAGCGGGCGGGCGCGCTCGCCCACCGGGTGCTGCCCGTCTCGGAGGCGTTCGCACTCGTACCCGAAGGCCAGGACCTGTACCTCAACCCGACGGGCCCCGTCGCTCTGCGGCTGTCCGCGGACGACCTGTCCCGCGCGGTCGACGTGCTGGAAGCGGCGGCGGAAGGCAAGGAGGAGCAGTACTGATGGTGTCGTTCCAGGAACAGCTCGCGGAGGCCATGGCCGGCCTCGCGGAGCAGACGAAGAAGATCCAGCAGGTCCAGGAGGAACTGGCCAGGGCGTCCGCCTCGGCAACCTCCAAGGACCGGATGGTGACCGCCTCGGTCAACGCCCACGGCGAGATCCTCTCCTTCAAATTCCACACCGAGGGCTACCGCACGATGCCCGGGGCCCAGCTCGCCGAGGTGCTGAAGAGCACCGTCAACGCGGCACGTACGGAGATGAACTCCAAGGTCAGCGGCTCGGTACGGCCGTTGATGGGCAGTCAGGAGGAGCTGGCGAGCGGACTCTTCGGCGGTGGTGAGCTCGACGATCTGCTCGCTCCGCTGCGCGCGATGCAGCCCGAGGGGCTGACGGAGACGGTGCTGGGCGGCGGGCGCAAGCCGTCCGGCAACCGCGGCGAGGAGGACGAGTTCTATGGCTGACGGAACCCTGAGCGTTCCGGGGGATCTCCCGCGCCGGTTCACCCAGTTCGGCGCCATCTCAAGGATCGTCGGTGAACTGGGCGTCCTCAACGACCACATCAACCTGGAGAACAGGACCGCGGGCGGCAAGGACGATGTGTACGCGAAGGAGTACCACAAGTTCGTCGACTCGACGGGCAAGGGGCTCACCTACGGCCTCGAAGGCCTCTCCGATCTGCTCGAAATGGTCGGCATCAGCGGCAACAACGCCTCGGTCATCCTGAACGACGCCGAGGACGACGCCAACCACATTGCCGCCGGCTGAGCCGGCCGAACCCCGAAGACGCGGCACCACACAATGGCGATTGAGGTTTCCGAGGGGTGGGCGACCCTCCTCAAGACTCTGACCGGCATGCCCTTCCCGCAGGCGAACGAGGACACCCTGCGGGTGGTCAGTGACGAGTATCGCCAGATGGCCGAGAAGTTCCGTGAGGTGGAGGAGCTTCTGCGGCAGGTCGTCGGCCGCGTCGACGAGGACTTCGAGGGCGAGACCGCGACGCGGTTCGTGACGTACGCCCGGCAGTTCGTCGAGAGGACGAACGGCAACGAGAGCATCCTCGAACGGGCCTACGAGGACGCCATCAAGCTGTCGAAGAATGCCCACAAGACTGCCGCCGACATCGAGTACACGAAGTGGATGATCTTCGGCCAACTGGCCCTGCTCGTCGTGCAGATAGCCCTGGCCCAGGCCCTGATGCCGGTGACCGCCGGGCTGTCCGAGATCTGGGCGGCCGCCGCGATCGCCGCGTTCCGTTCCATGGCGGTGCTGATCCTCAAGTTCCTGCTGGCCCAGATCATCATGCAGACCATCACCGGCCTCGTCGGCGGCCTGCTGCTCGACTCCATCCTCCAGCTCACCCAGATGGGCCGCGGCGACCGTACGGAGTGGAACAAGAACTTCACCGCGGACGCCGCGAAGTTCGCCGCCATCGGCGGTGCGCTCGGCGGGCCGTTCGCGCTGCTGGGCGGCGGACTCGGCAAACTGCTCGGCAATCTCACCGGCAAGGGCCTCGGCAAGATCCTCGGCAACGACGCGGGGAACGTGCTGGGCAAGGGGCTGGCAGGGGGCGGCAAGGGCGCGGGCGGTGCCGCAGGCGGTGCGGGCAAGGCCGCGGGCGGGCTCGGTAAGGGTGCCGGTGGCGCGGGTGCGGGCGGTCTCGGTAGGGGCGCGGGCGGCGCGGGTGCGGGTGGTCTCGGTAAGGGCGCCGGTGGTGCGGGAGCCGGTGCCGCGGGCAAGGGCGCGGGTGCTGCGGGTGCGGGCGCCGGAAAAGGCGCCGGCAGCGCGGGTGCGGGTGCGGGCAAGGGCGCGGGTGCCGCAGGAGCGGGCCTGGGCAAGGGGGCGGGCGCCGCGGGTGACGGCGCGGCCGGAGCGAGCGGAAGGGCCGGAGCGGGCGCCGCAGGTCAGACGATCTCGGAGGAGTCCGCCCGCAAGCTCGGCGAGCGCCTGGGCAACATCATGGGCCGGACCAACGAATCCCTGAATCATGTGGGAGCGGACGGTGCGAGGGGGGCGGCCGCCGGAGCGGTCGGCCGTGAGGTCGTCAAGGACTTCGCGAACGCCTTCGAGAAGAACCTCGGGGACTCCCTCGGCAATGAGACTGCCCGGAATCTGGGCCGCGACTACGGCGAGGCGCTGGTCAAGAACTGGGGTGGCAAGGCCGACTGGCAGGGTCTGACCCATTCGCTGGACGACGCGCTCAAGCCGTACGTGAAGGACCTGGGGGAGAACGGAGTGCGTGCGCTCTCGCACGACCTGCCCGGCTCCTTCGTACAGACCATCAGCAAGAACATCGAAGGGAACATCGGCTTCCGGATCGGTAACTTCGTCGGCGAGATCGCCGGTGAATCGGGCCACGCCGTGGTCACCGAGGGCATGTACAACCTGATCTTCGGGCCCGAGCACAAGTTCACGGTCAGCGGCTGGACCGCGGCCGCGGGCGCGGCCGGCGGCGTCATGGGCCGGGGAGTGGCCCACGGCTTCCAGGCCCTGCACCACGCGGTCTCGGGCCCCCCGGCCGCGCCGCCGCCGCGCCCCCCGGTCTTCTCGTCCGACTCGCCCACGCCGCCGTCCGGCGCGTCGCGGCCGAGCACGGAGTCGAACACGACGGTGCGCGACGGCTCCGACCCGAGGAACGACGCCGACAATCGCACGCTCACGGATTCGGCCTCGGACTCCGGTTTTGACAACGTCTCGCTGCGGAGCGGCGACGACAACGCCTCGGACGGCGACAGCCTGTACTACCTGGGCGTGGACGACTTCTCGGACAGCCGGACGCTGTACTCGAGCGACGACGACGGGAACGCCGCACCGTACGACGTGTCCGGGGCGTCCGCCCCTTCCTTCGCCACCAGTTCGAGCGACACGAACTTCACGAACGACGGCAACTTCACGAACAACACGAACGAGACCAACAACTCGAACAGCACGAACGAGACCAACAACTCGAACAACAGCGACACGACGAACAACTCCGGCGACTCGACCACCAACTCCCTCACACCCGAGCCCCCCGTCCCGCCGGACTCGGTGTCGGAGCTGGACCTCCTGCTGAACAGCCTCCCTGACGTACCCGAGACGCTGCCCTCCCCGGACCAGGTACACGAGAACGTGACGCAGGAGCTCACGGACGTGAACACGCTTCTGGACGGCCTCCCGGACGTACCCGATACCCCGCTGGGCACGGTGCTGTCGCCGGAGGCGGAGCGGCTCCTGGCGGACCTGCCCGACGTACCGCGGAACGACCTTCCGCAGACGTCCGACGACGGCGCGGGCGTGGGGTCGTCCAGTCGGTCCGACGACTCCGGGCCGGTAAACCGGACCGCGAACGACCTCGATCGCCTCCAGGAGCGCCTGGACCGGCTGAAGGACCGGCAGAATTCCGACGACTCGGACTCCGACGCCGACCTGGCGGCACGGATGGCAGAGCTGCGGGAGGGCGACCCCGACGGCCTCGGCCGCCCCGCACGGGTCGACGAGCTCCGTGAGCAGTACCGCGCGGCCCTGGAGGAGGAGGGCGCCGACGGGCTGGAGCCCGACGGCACAACGACGGGTATCGAAGGCGACGGAGTCCTCCCGTACAACGGCGCGGGCGGCATCGCACCGCCGCCGCGCCCCGTACCGACCGTGCCCACGGCGCCGGGTGCCGGCACCGCCCCCGGCGGACCACGGCAGCAGACACCCACAGGTCCGTCCCCGGACGGGCTCGATGTGGTGTTCCCGGACGTCCCGCAGAATGAACCCGGTGCCCAGCCCTTCAGGGGGGACGAGCCGGACCTCGTGTTCCCCGACGTTCCCAAGGCCCCGCCCGGCACCGAGCCCCCGGCCGGGAGCCGGCCGGATACGGAGCGGACCGAGAGCGACGGGAGGGGACCGGCTACTGAGGACTCGCCGAATCCTCTCCGTACGGAGTCGCAGGACGAACTGCCCTTCCGCGACGGCTTCGACGTGCACAACGACGGCGATGTCGATGCGCTGATCGCGCGCCTCGACGAACTGGGCAGCCTCACCGACGACCCGGTGAACCGGCTGGAGCAGCTGCCCGACGTGCCCGAGGGCCTGACCCCCACCGAGCAGCGCAGGCTGACCAAGGACGTGGAGCGGGAGACCGACGCCCTGCTGGCGGATGCCCGGCGGGTGGGCGTCGACAGGGAGACACGGCAGCGGCTGAGCGAGCGCATCCGGGACGACGCCGGGGCGGGCAGGCACGCCGACGCCGCCGACGGCCTGCGGGAACTCGGCGACCTCGTCGCAGTGCACGGCCTCGGTGAACGCCTCCAGCAGTTCCGCCGTCACATGGACGGCGGATACGAGGCGCGGGCGGCGCAGCTGGGAATGCGCCGCACGGAGTGGCTGCGCCATGCCCTCGACATCGAGCAGTCGGCTCTCGTCAACGATCCCCGTCGGACGACCCAGTTGCTGGACGACTTCGAGAACCGTCTCGGCACCCTCGGGTCCGAGCTGAGCGCCCGCGCCGACAGCACCCCCGAGGCGCTCCGGAAGCAGTTGGCCGACAACCGGCGGGCCGATGCGGATGAAGCGGGCATGGACCGCGAGCGGTTCCTCGAATGGGAGGACCGCAGGGAGCAGGCGGCGACCCCCGAGGATCTCCGCAGAGTGCAGGCTGACTACGACGCCGAGCTGGAGACGTCGCGACGGCTCGCGACCTTGCGGGATCTCGGTGCATCCGAGACGGAGCTGGCCACCTGGAAGAACCGGTTCGAAGGACCGGGGCGGGGAAGCGACCTCGACGCGCAGTACGAACGTCGTACGGTCACCCTCGGCAGGGAGGCCGAACTGGCGTCCTTCCGGGCGAGGCTGGACGCCATGCGTGAGGGCGGCCACCAGCAGGAGTCCTCGGAGCCGCTGCCCCCGCCGCAGGACAGTGACGGCGGTGACGGCACCCCCGGCCGGGACCGGACCGAGAACTCCCGGGCAGAGAATGACCGGATCCTGGAGGAGCGGCTCGACCGGCTGCGCGAGGGTACGGATGACGCTGGGATGTCGCGCGAGGAGCGGCAGCAGTGGGAAGACCGGCGCACGAACGCCGAGGACGACACGGCGAGGCAGGCCATCGAGCGGGAACAGCTCGACCGGATGGCACAGCTGGAGCGCGACCGGCGGCTGAAGGCCATCTCGGACGGCGACCCCGAGGGGGCGGAGCGCGGCACCGAACGCCGCGCCGCATGGCAGAACAGGTTGGACGAGGCGGCGGGCGACCCCCAGGCCATCGACCGGGTCCTCGACAGCTACGACGCCGAGACGGCGGAGCTGAGGCGTGAGGGGCAGGAGCGCCTGGAACAGGAACTGCGTGCTCCGGACCGCTTGCGGGACCTCGACCGCCGTATCGACCGCTCGCTCGACAAGCTGCCCGAGGAGGTACGCGAACAGGCTGCCCACGACGCCCGCACGCTGGTGGAACGCCTGCGGAACCTGGTCACGACCGGCAATGAGCCCGGTACCCCCAAGGTGGACGACGCCGTGTCGGAGAAGCGCACGGACGTCCAGGACACGGATCTGACGGACACGTCGGGCCCGTCGAATGCCGGACCGTCGGCAACCGTGCGCAATCCGGTCTCCCGGACGAACGTCGACGAGGGTGCCGGCAACTCGGCGAAGACCCCGCGGCCGGCCGACTCCGAACGGGACAGGCGTGCTCCGGTGCAGCCGGGCGAGCAGCTGATGGAGGCTCCGCGGCATCTGGACGATGCGTCGGAGTCCGGGGGGAAGGACGGGGACAGCCTTCACTCGCGGGAGCGGGACGACCTGCCGTCGCCGAACACCCGTCGTGTACGTACACAGACCGAGGACGACACGCAGTCCCTCACCGACACGCGGACCACGTCGGAATCCGAACCGAACAACGACGTCGATCTCAAGTCCGACGACGCGTCCGACTTCAAGTCCGATGACGCGTCCGACTTCAAGTCCGACGACGCGTCCGACTTCAAGTCCGACGACGCGTCCGACTTCAAGTCCGATGACGCGTCCGACCTCAAGTCCGACGACGACGCCGACTCCGTGGCATCCGCGCCCAAGGACTCCGACATCCCCGTGAAGGAGAACGAGGAGCCGCCGGGCGGCCCTGGCGGTGACGGCTCCTCACCGGCAGGCTCGTCGGGCGCGCAGCAGCCCACGGCCCGCGACAAGGCCCTGAACGCGCTCTCGGCGGACGAGTACGAGCAGCGGATGTACCGGGTACGCCGCGACCGTCCGGACCTGACGACAGAGGAGGCACGCCGCGACGAGGTCTTCCGCCGGATCGAGAACCCGGGCGTGAAGGTGGAGAAGGCGGCCTTCGCCCCTCCGCTGCTGAGCGACAACGTGGATCCGCTCCCGCAGGAGCAGTCCAGTGAATTCGTCACGTTCGACGACAACGCGATGCTGCCGAAGTCGATGAAGGGCCACGGGCACGGACGGATCACCATCAGAGGTGCCGACGTGCTGGCCGAATCCGTCGCGAGGCGATGGAGTCTGCGCCCCGACGGGCTCGACGAGTTGAAGCGCGTGCTCGTCCAGAGTCCGCATACGCTGCTCAGCCCCCGGACCTTCATCCTGCCGGCCACGGACGGCGGCCACCGGGAGATCTCCCTCTCGATGGAGAGCTACGGAAACTGGCGCCGCCACGCCGAGCCGTCGGCGTTGGCCGCCGTGGACGACGTGGCCGAGTCCGTACTGCACAAGGACGGAAACGGGAACGAGGGCAGTTCGACCACCTCGAAGACGGAAGGGCCGAAGGCTGAAGGGTCCAAGACCGGCGAGTCGAAGGCGGAGGGGGCCAAGACCGACGAGTCGAAGGCGGACGCCTCCAAGACGGACGCTTCCAAGACGGACAAGTCCGGGGCCGACGAGTCGAAGAAGGACGCGTCGAAGACCGCCGAGGCCAAGGCCACCGACGCCCCCGTCAAGATCGAGACCGAACTCCGCACCCGCCCCGGTGCGACGGAGACCAAGACCCTCGGCACCTCCCGCGCCTTCGGGGTGGCGGTCCCGCTGGGGCCCTCCGCGGGGACCGTCGGTGCGTTCGGGTCGGTGTCCCTCAGCGCACGGCGTATGGAGGCCTCCTACACGTACACCCAGGAGAGCCGCGCCCAGAGCAGTGTGACCGCGGTCGGCAAGGACGGCAGTCATCTGCATGTGAGCGACCTGCACATCGTCGTCGAGTCCTCGCGCGTCTGGGACAAGAAGGGCCGTGAGCTGTCCCCGGACCAGCAGCAGCCCGGCACCGCCGCGCAGCGGCGCTACCGCATCCAGGACGGGGTCACCTGGCGGGTCCCGGACAGCGTCACCGACCCGGCGATCCCGGACCGGCTGCCCATCGCCTTCGAGTTCGCGCCGGGCGCCCGGCCGCACCTGCTCGCACCGCTGAGCGTCACCACGGAGACCCGGCTGCTGGACTGGGCGCTCGCGAACTTTCCCGAGGCGACCCCCGGCAGCTTCCTCCGCCACCAACTGGCCGATCTGTTCGGCGAGGAGAGCCTGCGCACGATGATCGCGCAGAGCTCCGGCGAGACGGTGGTCAGCGCCCCGCTCTTCGCCGGTCTCGGCAACCGGTCACTGGGCTCCGTCGAGCTCCGGCTGATCCCGGTCGACGCCACACTGCTCCAGGCGTCCGACAAGACCGAGGTCAAGAAGGCCGACGCACAGCGCTCCACCGCCACCACGGAGAAGAAGAACACCCAGGGCGCCGGGGTCGGGATCTCCGCCGGTCCGCAGTTCGCGCTGCTCCAGCCCGCGGGCACCCTGAGCCTCCAGATCGGGGGATCGGCCGCCCTGACGACCCAACGTGCGGAGAGCAGCTACAGCGGCAACACGGCCGAGTCCGTGCGGACGCTCAACAGCCGCGGCCACTCGGGGCTCTACGACGTCCGCTTCCGGATCGAGCTGCGCAGGCAGGGCGGCGCATGGGAGTCGCCCGAGCCGGCCGAGCGGACCGCCCAGGCCAACCGGAACGGCCCGAACGAGGAAGGCGCCTTCCTCACCGCCACCGTGCAGTTGCCACGGGCCGACGCACGCAGACTGGCCGGCTGGGACGACGGCACCGCACCCGTCCCGGACGCCGAGGTGCCCCCCGCCCCCGCGTATCTGTCGCCGTCGAATCCGGCGACGTTCGGCCTGCACGCGGTCCTGGACCTCGCCGCGACCCGTGACTCGGAAACGGTTTTGCCCCAGGTCTCCCTGACGGACGAACTGGTCGACCGCATCCAGGCCGGGCTGCACCGCGCCTACCCCGACCTGGTGCTTCCGCCCCGGCCGGACACCGCGGTCGACGGCGACCGGAACAGCGGCAGCGACCGGAAGTACAACACCGCGGTGCGCAACACCCATCTGCTGCGCCAGGCACTCTCCCGTACGGTGCTCGAAGGCTCCCTCGACCGCCTGACGAGCACCGGACTGCGGATCCAGTTGGAGCAGCTCGACTCCGTCAGCAAGCGGTACGTCGTTCTCACCGTGCGCGCGGAGGCGACGAACCGTCAGTTCGTGGGTGTCCACCACGATCTGGGTCTGGCGAACAACGTCCTGTCGACCCGCCGCGCGGACAGCGCGACCACCCGTACCCATGGCTGGTCGGTCGGCGTCGACGTGGGACTGACCGGGATCGAGCGCTTCGGCGGCACCGGGAGCATCGGCTACCGGTACGGCAGGCAGACCGCCTACGGCATGACGTACGGCCCGACGCTGACCCCGGACGGAGGCATCACCAGCTCCGGGTCGCAGCACCTGTGGTCGTACGACCTGGCCTTCACCGCCGAAGCCACCAGTTTCACCCGGCCGCGCCAGATCGCGCGGACCATGACCGGCGAGCTGCTCAGCACCCGGTGGTTCGTGAAGCAGGGCGCCGGGAGCGTCGACGTCCTGGCCACCGGGCAGGGCGACGGACAGACCGCCCCGGCCCCCGTCACCGGCCGCGTCACCCTTGCCGTACCCGCGTCGCTGTCCGTCCCTTCCACTCTGCCTCTCAACCGGCCGGAGACGGTTACGGCCCCCGTGTCCGTGCCGATGGACCCGGCTCTGGCCGAACTGCTCTCCTCCGGGAAACCCGTCTCCACGGATGACTGGACGCCCCACGCCCTTTTCGGCGGCCTGCACTCCGTGCAGAGCGTCACCTCGCCCGAGGTCGTGGTGCACCACCTCAAGGAACTGCTCGCCTCCGTCTCCGGCAACTCCTGGATCTACGGGACAGACGGGACCCCCGCCTCCGGCGCGCTGGCCGAGGCGTTCACCACCGGTCGCAACGAGGCGGACTTCAGCGACGCGGCGCAGACGGGCAAGCATGTCAGCGACCTGTTCGGGAGGACGGCCGTCACCGACATCACCGCGTCGGTCAGCGCCTGGCCCCAGGTGCGCGGGACGCGCGTGCTCGCCGTCGTCGACTCCAGCGACCTCGCCCTCTCCAACATCGGCTCGGGCACCAGCGGGGCGGGACACTCGGTCGCCCATGTCCGCAGTCACGCCATCTCGTCCCTGCTGGCCTTCCGGGCCAAGCACACCGACGCGTTCCAGACCTCTGGCACCTACGGTTTCACCGCGTCGCCGTACCAGCGCACCAGCACCGCGACCTCGGCCGAGACCTTCTCGGCGAACCCGGCCCACACGGTCCAGTACACCGGACCGATGGTCCTGGTCGGCGCCGATGTGGCCTGGCACCTCGCGGCCCGCTCCCAGCCGTCCGGTCTGCTCCAGGCGCCCATGGAACTGATGCGCGGACGGCCGCCCCAGGGCCGGGTCGTGGAGATCCCCGACGGCCTGCTCGTGTGGATGCCGCTCGCCGAGGCGAGGAAGGCCGGTCTCTTCGACGACGGTCTCACCGCTTTGCCGCCCCAGCAGCTCTTCACCGCAGTCGATGCGGCCGCGCACGCCACGCTCACGGTCGGCCGCATCGACATGTCCGAGGCGGTCAGCCGGTTCATGGGCACCCTGATGGAAGACCTGCCGCAGCACAAGAGCTGGCTCGGGCCCAAGAGCCTGCTGGCCGATCAGCTCGGCGGCCTGGCACGGCAGATGACCACCCTGTCGCCGTCCGGTATCCGCGCTCTCCAGACGGGCATGGAGAACGGCGGCACCTCCCTGCGTCTGGCCCGGAACAAGATCGGGCCGGCCAGGGACGCCAGTCTCACGGTCACCCTGGAACGGTCCGGATTCACCCCCGGTGCGCTGCGCCACGACGTGAAGCCCACGATCACCCGGCCCACGTCCACGGCGGAGACTGTAACGGAGAAGCTGGCGCGCGGGTACGAGGCCGGCTACCGGCTCGGCGAGGTGCCCACCATCTGGGACCGTCCGGGTCTCCGGAGCGGCGGCTTCACCCTCGACGACCGGGTCGGGTCCACCCGCTCGTCGTCCCTGGCACACGCGGTCACCGACGCCGTCAGCGCCCAAGTGGCCTTCGAGGGACCGGTGGTGACCGGTCGGACGACGTTCAGCGTCACCTTCACCCTGGAACTGCCCGACGGGACAGTGGTCCCTCGCACGTATCACGTCGGCGAAACCGAGGTGGTGCTGCCGCTGAGCCTCGCCCGGCCGCACAAGGCCGAACAGCAGACAACCGAAGCCCGGACGACCGAACCGCAGAAGACGGAAACGCAGAAGACCGAACCGAAGAAGACCGAACCGCTGGCGGCCCGCACACCCCGGGATGCCGCACGCCCGATGCTGCTTCCCCCGGATCAGCAGCAGGCTGTTGCGCTCCGGGAGCGCAACGCGGCGGGCAGGAAGCTGTTCGCCACCGGCCCGGAGAGTGTCGTCGTCACCACCGTCGGCGGCATCACCGCACTCCGGGACGCCGCAGCGTACGCCGTCGACCTCGCTGTCAAGGGACGCGGCGCCACGACCGACGCCGCGACGGAGATGCCCACGAACAGCAAGGGCCGTTATGTACGGAAGACGGTACTGACGCGGCCCGGCACCGCCGCCGGTGAAGTCCTCAAGGGGGGCATCAGCACCGACGTGCTGAGCGCCTACCTTCCGCAGATGATCCGCGACAGCCTGACCGTCACGCTGCACGACACCACGTCGACGATCGGCGGGACGGACGCGACCCTGAAGATCTCCGCCGACGTCGATCTGTCGCGGGCCCGGCTGCTGGCCGTGGACCCGGGCGCGGGACTCGGCGGCAGTCGGCGGACCATGGACAACGACACCTACACGGGTGACACCACCGAATCGCACATGCCGTCGATGACCGCGGGACCGGCCTTCCAGACGCAGCCCCTGGTGCAGGCCACGGCCACCGTGCCGGGCTGGACGGACTCCGACGCGGCGGGCGGTGCCGCCGACCGCCGTACTTCCGCGCTGACCACGCTCAAGCCCTTCGCCGGCGGCGCCGTGCTCATCCAGGCACCCCTGCACGTACTCCAGACGGCGAAGGCATCGCACCGCATCGCGGACCTTCCGGTCGTCCCGTCGTTGCTCAGGCCCGGGACCCGGCCGCCGGTCACCGTCGAGCACATGGTGCAGGACGGGGTGACGATGTGGGTGTCGTTCGACGTCGCCCGGGAGCACAAACTGCTGCCGCCCGAGGTCGAGGCCGCTGCGGACACCGTCAAGGAGCAGACCAAGAAGTACACCAAAGCCGCCACGAAGGCGGAGACGGCCGAGCGGCGCCTGCGCGCACTCGACAGCGAGGTCACCTCCCTCCACACGGAGCTCCGGCGCCTCCTGGAGACGCCGGCTCCCACCGGCACGGACGTGGCCGTGGTGCGGGAGAGGCTCGCCACGGCCCGCTCCCGGTACGCCGAAGCCCAGCAGGACCTGGCCAACCATCGCCGCGGCCTCGCGACCGCCGAGCAGCACCTCGCCGCTGCATCCGAGGCCGCCTGGAACGCGGTCGACCACTACACGATCACCGGTACCCGCCCCTCCGGCACGCCGCCGGTCGCCTGGAGCGAGCCGACCGCCGCCGCGGCCACCGAACAGGCTCCGGCCACCGTCCCCGGATACCCGCCGCTCACCGAAGCCCTCGAAGGGCCGGTGTCCCTCGAAAGCACGGTGTCCCACGAGGGCCCGGCCGCCGACCTCACCGGACCGCCGCGCCTCGTCACGCGGGAGGACGTCCTCGCCCGTACGGAGGTCTGGCTCGACAACGCGGGGCCGCTGTCGGACACGGACGCCGTACGCCGGGAACAGATCAAGGCGGCGGGCTGGGCGCAGCGCCTGCGGACGGCGGACGCCGCCTACCGGTCGTCGCTGGAGGCCGTACTGGCCGCGCGGTCACCCCTGAGGGCTGCCGAGCTCCAGGAGGCCCGAGCCCGAAAGGCAACGGAGCGGGCGGAGACCGAGGGACGGCTCGACGCGGTCGATGCCGAGCTGAAGAACGCACGGTCGGTGTATGACCGGGCAGTCGCACAGCTGACGGCCGACTATCGCGAACTCGCCCTGGTGCAGACGAACTTCGAATCGGTGGACGTATCCACCCGAGGAGTCCTGGAGCCGCAGGCCGAAGGCGGCGCCCCCCGCGTCGTCACCCCCTGGCACCCCGCGCCCGAACCCGAGGGCTACGTCCGCCCGGCCGACGCGAAGTCCGCCCCCGAGCCCTACACCGCCGAGGGCGAGGACTCACAGGGGCGCCCGGTCAGTCTGAAGTCGCCGGACGGCCGCGTCCTCCACCTCGTGGAGCCGCCCTCCACCGGACCCGCGCACCTCGACATCGGTACGAGCTTCCACCGGTCCCTCCTCGACGCGGTCGAGCGCGCCCATCCGGGGCTCCTCGCCGAGCTGGGGCTCCACGCGTCCGGCAGAAGTCTTTCCGCTGCCGATGTCGAGCACTTGAGGCAACGCCTCGCCGACCGGCTGATGGCGGACCGCGACGAACTCGCGGAGTTCCTCGCGATCGATCCCCAGGAGCGGTTCACCGCACAGGAACTGGCCGACGCGGGAATCGTGCTCAGCGAGGCACAAGCCGCCGAACACGCCGCCTCGCGCAGCCGCCTCCCGGATACCGTGGCCGCCCGGCTGACCCCCGACCAGCGCCTGGACCTGGCCCGTACGACACTGCTGCGGTCCGGCGACGGGCAGATCGGCGACCGCAAGGATGCGGGCTGGAACCACTCCGCGGGAGACCTGGCGGCACTGCTCGCGGCCCGTGTGCTCGGGGTCCCGGTCACCGTGGTCCAGTCGGACCTGAACCATCTGACGTTCGCCGCTCCTGGAACGGACACGGGAGGAAACGCGCGGTCGGGCGTGGTGCTGCACGTGGCGGACGACCGGTACCGGCCCGCCGTGCCTCTCGCGACGGACGACCTGCTGCTCAACGCCGACTCGGAGATCACGCAGCAGCCGGCCGACACGGTTGTGTCCCGGAGCACCGCGACCGCGTCGGCCGGCGATGCGTCTCCTGCCGGTCCGGTCCACTACGTGGGCGCCGGTCTCGGTCCGTCGGCCCTGGTCCCCAAGGAACTGAATTTCGTCTGGCTGGGTGGCGAACTGACGGACGGTGCCCGTGCCAACCTCCGGACATGGGCGGCCAAGGCAGAAGAAGCACAGTGGAAGCTGACGATCTGGACGGACGAGGGCGGCCAGCGCAACAACAAGGAGTTCCTCAAGCACCTGGTGGATTCCGGCACCGTTCATCAAGGCCGGGTCGAGGACCTGTTCAAAAAGGACAAGACCTTCGGCGGGGAGAAGCTGCCCTCCAAGGTGTCCAAGCTGTATCAGGCCGCGCGTAAGGAGAACAGCTTCGCGATGGCCTCCGACATCGCCAGGTACGCCCTCCTCCACAAGCACGGCGGGGTGTATCTCGATGTGGACCTGGGCCCGGGAGAGGTGGTGCTGCGTCCCGAGGGCGTGACGATGCCCAAGGGCGACGACACCCTGCCGATGTTCGGTCCCATGCTTCGCGACCCCATGAGCGTACGGAGACTGCTCGGACTCGAAGAGAACGCACCCGTGACCGCGGACCATATCCACCAGGCCGCCGAAGTCGCTTACCGGGAAGGGCGCTTCGGGAACCAGTTCATCGTCACGCACCCCCGAAGCCGCTTCATGAAGCAGGTTCTGGACAATCTGCCGGACATCAACAACAAGGACGCCTACGCCAGGGGTGTCCTTGAGCTGGCCATAAAGTCGAAGAACGTGGGCGCCAGTACCGGTCCCATATTCCTCCTGCGGCAGTTCAACGAGCACATCAAGTCCCTCGACACCACGCAGGCGCCGAACATCCGGTTCGGGCCGCCCGCCGAGTTCCGTGTCCGGGCAGCCGAGTGGGCGGACTGGACGCGTCTGGACTGGCTGACCGACGAGAGCGAGAACCAGGAAGCCCCCCAGAGCACGTCCGCGCCCGCCCGGCGCAAAACGCTGGCCAAGCGCCTCGGCGACACCGTCAGGACAATCAAGGGCTCAATACGGTGGGGCAGCGGCAGGTCCGGTTCGGACACAGCACTGCTACCGAACAACGGGACACTGCTGAGCGGCCTCGACCCCGCACCGCAACGGCTGGAACAAGGCAACGGGACACCGAAGGACGAACTCGTCGGCAACGACGGCCGGAAGATCTCCTTCGAGCAGGCACGCCAGAACCTTCGCACGATCCGGGACGCCACGGGCGAGGTCATCGGATACGCCTCGCACAGCGACCGGGACTGGGCCCCACGCAACGACTTCTACACGAAGTACCGCGCCGACGAGACGTCCTTCAAGGCCTACCGGACGACGGACGACGGCAAGTTCGTCCCCGTGGCCGAGGACGAAGCGTCGCCCCGCACCGTTCCCTGGCACACCGGTACGAACACCCCGGCCGGGCAGCGGACACCCGAACCGGTCTTCTTCGACGCGCACGGCTCCCAGGACGGCGTCAAGCTCCACATCGCCGGCGACCTTCCGCTTGAGGTGGACGGTGCGCAGTTCGCGCGCTTCATGGAGTCCCTGAGGGATCCCGACCAGCCTCCGGCTCCGGTGGTGCTCGTGGCCTGTGACACGGCGAGCGTCCGCTCCACGGATGGTGGAAGCGTCGTGCGGGACGCGGCACGGGCGGTGCCCGGACGCCGTTGGTACGCCCCCGATGTCGCGGTCGGCCACGTGGGACCGCCGGCCGGAGCCGCCGCGGGCGGGGCAACCGGAGTGCTGGCCCTTCTCCAGGACCGGACGACCGGACGCCAGGGCCGGTGGGTGACCGCGAGCGAGCCCACCGAACTCGAAACCCTTCTCACGCGGGAGAAAGGACAGACCCACCAGGACACCGACGGTCCTGTCCTGCTGCTCAACGCCGACTCGGAGATCACGCAGCAGCCGGCCGACACGGTTGTGTCCCGGAGCACCGCGACCGCGTCGGCCGGCGATGCGTCTCCTGCCGGTCCGGTCCACTACGTGGGCGCCGGTCTCGGTCCGTCGGCCCTGGTCCCCAAGGAACTGAATTTCGTCTGGCTGGGTGGCGAACTGACGGACGGTGCCCGTGCCAACCTCCGGACATGGGCGGCCAAGGCAGAAGAAGCACAGTGGAAGCTGACGATCTGGACGGACGAGGGCGGCCAGCGCAACAACAAGGAGTTCCTCAAGCACCTGGTGGATTCCGGCACCGTTCATCAAGGCCGGGTCGAGGACCTGTTCAAAAAGGACAAGACCTTCGGCGGGGAGAAGCTGCCCTCCAAGGTGTCCAAGCTGTATCAGGCCGCGCGTAAGGAGAACAGCTTCGCGATGGCCTCCGACATCGCCAGGTACGCCCTCCTCCACAAGCACGGCGGGGTGTATCTCGATGTGGACCTGGGCCCGGGAGAGGTGGTGCTGCGTCCCGAGGGCGTGACGATGCCCAAGGGCGACGACACCCTGCCGATGTTCGGTCCCATGCTTCGCGACCCCATGAGCGTACGGAGACTGCTCGGACTCGAAGAGAACGCACCCGTGACCGCGGACCATATCCACCAGGCCGCCGAAGTCGCTTACCGGGAAGGGCGCTTCGGGAACCAGTTCATCGTCACGCACCCCCGAAGCCGCTTCATGAAGCAGGTTCTGGACAATCTGCCGGACATCAACAACAAGGACGCCTACGCCAGGGGTGTCCTTGAGCTGGCCATAAAGTCGAAGAACGTGGGCGCCAGTACCGGTCCGATATTCCTCCTGCGGCAGTTCAACGAGCACATCAAGTCCCTCGACACCACGCAGGCGCCGAACATCCGGTTCGGGCCGCCCGCCGAGTTCCGTGTCCGGGCAGCCGAGTGGGCGGACTGGACGCGTCTGGACTGGCTGACCGACGAGAGCGAGAACCAGGAAGCCCCCCAGAGCACGTCCGCGCCCGCCCGGCGCAAAACGCTGGCCAAGCGCCTCGGCGACACCGTCAGGACAATCAAGGGCTCAATACGGTGGGGCAGCGGCAGGTCCGGTTCGGACACAGCACTGCTACCGAACAACGGGACACTGCTGAGCGGCCTCGACCCCGCACCGCAACGGCTGGAACAAGGCAACGGGACACCGAAGGACGAACTCGTCGGCAACGACGGCCGGAAGATCTCCTTCGAGCAGGCACGCCAGAACCTTCGCACGATCCGGGACGCCACGGGCGAGGTCATCGGATACGCCTCGCACAGCGACCGGGACTGGGCCCCACGCAACGACTTCTACACGAAGTACCGCGCCGATGAGGTCCTGTTCGCGCACTACCGGGCCACGGACGAAGGGGGTGCCGTACTCGACACCGACAGCGACACGGACTCCCCGGCCAACGAGGTCCCCTGGCAGGCCGACGCACCGGCACGGGATGTGAAGGAGCCGGTCAGGCCGCTGTTCTTCGACGCGCACGGCACCGAGAACGGCATCGAACTCCATGTGGTGGGCGAAAAGCCCCTGGTCGTCGACGGTGCCCGGTTCGCGCGTTTCATGGAGACGCTCAGGGACCCGGCGCAGCCCCCGGCTCCGGTCGTACTGGTCGCGTGCGAGACGGCGAAGATCCGCAGTGGCGACGGCGGGAGCGTGGCGACGGACGCGGCACGTGCCATACCCGGACGTCTCTGGTACGCGCCCGACACCGAGGTCGGCCATGTCAGACCGTCGAACGGCTCCGACGGCGTCAGGGGTGTGCTGGGTCTGCTCGCGGACCCCGTCGCACAGCGCCGCGGTGCGTGGATCGTGGCGGGAGAGTCACTCGAAACCGGCCCGGCCTTCGTCCCCGACACGCAGGGGGAACCGGTACCGCCCACCACCACGTTCTCGGACATGATCTTCGAAACCCTCAACTCCGCCCCGCGGAACAGTGCGGAGCAGGTGATGTCCGACGACCTGGCGCAGAGCGGCCCGGAGGCCGAGCAGACAGAGCCCGCACCACCGGCGCCCCACGAGGCCGACCGCTGGCCGACCTCTCGCGCGCCGGAGGGCGGCGACGTGGTGCCGTCGGCTTCACCCCCGTCGGGGGAGTCCTTCCATACGACCGCGGAGATCGCCTTCGGGGAGGGTTCGAAGCGACCCCGGGAAGACCAACTGACCAAGATCGAGGACTTCTCGGCTTCGGTCGCCGCCGAAGCGGTGCGCCGGGCCACCCACGACGAGAAGCCGCTCCGGGTTTACGTCGAAGGAGGCGGGAACGGCAGCAAATGGCAGTCGCTGCGCGGAATGTCGAGCGGAGCCGACTCCGGGTTGGAGCGTGCTCAGGCGGTGTGGAACGTGCTGCGCAGCCAATTGAACGAAGAAATCTCCCGGCTGCGGAGCGGAGATCCGGATACTCTGACCGCCACTTCCCTGCTCCAGGCTCCCCGGTCCCGGGGCCAGGGCGAGTCCGCCGCCCCGGTTCCCGAGACGCCCGTGGAGTCGCTGACCGCCGCGGAGGCTCGTGCGGCCCGTCGTACGGTCCGGATCTGGGCGGTGGCCGACGGGCCCGCACGCGTACTGCGGTTGCTGGCGCACGACCGGACGCAACTCGACGCCGACCGGCGCGAGGCGCTCATGGACTACGTCGACGAGTCTGTGAGGGGTGGCCAAGATGCCCGAGTCCGGCTCCTGCTGCGCCGATTGGAGCTCCAGAACCTTCACGTACTGCGCGGTGAGCTCGAATCGCGCTACGCGGAGCGGGTTGCCGAGATCGCAACGCCCGCCGGTACGCTCACCCCGGTGCCCAAGGACATTCACTTCTTCTGGATGGGCGAGGAGCCCAGCGCGGGGGCGTTGAACAACCTTGAGGCGTGGGCACGATCGGCCGGGGGCAGGTGGCAACAGCACCTGTGGACCGACGCGACCTACGCCGAGTGGAGCGGACCGGTGCGCACGCGTCTTGAGCAGATCGTCACCGTCCACCAGGATTCGCTTGATTCCCTGCGCATTGCGGACCGGCCGCAAGTGCTGGAGGTCTACGAGACAGCTGTGGCGAATGGGGCTTACAACCTGGCCTCCGACATCGCGCGCTACGTGATCCTTGAGCGGATCGGCGGGGTCTACGCCGACGTGGACCTGCATCCGGGAACCGTGGATCTGTCCTCGATGGAAGAGATCACCATGCGTTCGGGGGATCTTCCCCTGCTCGCCCCGCGCGTGCGAGACATGGCCAGCGTCGCCGACGCGCTGGCCACGGCAGGGGTGGACGCTCCCGCCGACCGGAACGAGCAAGTGGATCTGGCGGCGCGGCTTCGGTGGGACGCGGGAGTCCTCGGCAACCACCTCATCGTCGCGCCACCGGGATCGGAGTTCATCACCTCGCTCCTGGACGCGATTCCCAAGAACTTCGCCGCCCTGCGGAAGCACATGGAGGTGTCCCCCGCGGATACGTCGCAGTTCCCCAAGGAGCTCAAGAACCTGGCACCGCAGATCAGTGGCCCCGCCATGATCGAGGACCGGATCCCCGGTGGCGAAAAGTTCCCTCCGCTTCAACGGTTCGCCATGAAGGCGGGTGCGGAAGGTGTTGCTGAGTTCGATGGTTCCTCCTATCCGACATTCCAGCGGAAGGAGGCGATAGCGCTGTTCTCCCCCCGCGCGCTGGAGGCTTTCCAGGGAATCCACTGGGTCACTGCGGAAAGTGAGCGCCAGCTGGACGGACCGGTTGTCGAGCAGCCGGCGGCAGGACCTTCGGTCAGCATGGCGCCGCTTCATGTTCCCGATAGCCCGTCAGATGCGCAGGTGCTGAGTCGTCGAGCTCGCCAGGTGCCCTTCCCCGCCGACCCCTCAACCTGGGTGGAGCGTCGGAAGGAGGTGCCGAACGGGCATGTCGGGCGTCTGCATGTCGAAAGGTTCGACCCGGCCATCGACGCCATGAGCCGCCACAGTGTTCCCGGCACGCTGGCCGGCTCGCAGACCCTGATGCGCGCCGAGGTCTCCCGCATCGAGGCCCACAACGGCACATGGGTGCGCGACCATGTCGTGACGCTCCCCGTCCGCCTGGCCGGCAGTGGCTTGTCCGAGCAGGATCTGGCCGGCCTTCGGGCAGGCGTCCAGGGCGCGCTGGACGAGCACTTCAACGCAGTCGGCTACGCGCTTCCGCGCTCCGGTGATCAGTTCAATGTCGAGCTGCGACTGGTCCATGACGACGATCACCCCGAGCATGTGATCGTGAGCCGGTCCGACAACCCTGGCCGCTCCGACCAGCGGCACTGGAACCTCGGGCAGCCCACCGAGGACCACAGGTACCTGCCGGTGGTGATCCACGAGGTCTTGCACTACCTGGGCCTGCCCGACGAGTACCGGGACCGGGACTTTCTCTTCCGCCGGAACGCGGACAGCGTGGCCGTCCACACCGATGGCTTGATGGCCGACACCGCGCGCCTGGCGCCGCTGCCAGAGCGCTATCTGGCAGCCATCGAGGACACCGTCGACCTCAGCACCGTCTTCCACGACCACCCCCTCACCGCCCCAGGCGAGAACCCCGCAGTCCAGCGCGACCACCGCCCCACCACCGACCCGACCCTTGACCGCTGGCCCACGTCACGCTCACCCGGTACCCCCGCTGACGCTCCGACGACGGCAACGCCGGGCGCGCTCCCGACCGATGGCCGCGGGGTCGGGGACAGCGAGATCATCGACAGTTGGCGGGCTCTGTCGACGCTGCCGCGGGCGCGGCGCTCCAACGCTCTGCGGCGCATCGATACGGCTGTCCACGAGTGGGCGAACGGCGGCCGGCAGCTGCCTGGTGCCCATGACACCAACCAGCGTCAGTTGGAGGCCATCCTCGATGCCGTGGAAGCGTGGAAGTCAGGCAAGAACGGCCCCAGCGACCGTACCGGGGCGGTCGACCGCCTCACCGCACACGTCCGGTCCGAGCGGGACGATCTGCACCAGCGCATCGCCGAGCGGGCGCACCAGGCACAACTTCTCGACCGGTACGCCCGTATCCATCCTGATGTGAGCGACTTCGCGGGCCGACGGTTGCCGGATCGGGTCGATCCGGCGAACAACACCACGCACAACATCTTCACTGGCGACCGCACCCACCACGGCGCTTTGTCGGACGATGCGCTCGATGCTGCCGATGAGCTCTCGCGCCAGCAGTTGGCGGCCAAGCGGGATCAGGCGGCGGCTGGTGGGGTGACCGTCGACGCGGGTGTGTCCGCCGATCGTGTACGGGAGTTGATGGAAAGCGCCCGCAATGACCTGACCCGCTCCACGCTCTACCCGGAACTCAACTCCTATCTCGACCGGGCCAACCAGGCCGAGGCACTCGACACCGGCTCCCACCTCGGGAACCTGACGCCTGTGGTCGAGGACATCCACGGCACGCAGGTCACCGTCCACGGGGACCCCACGGACAGCCTCCGCGACGCTCGGATCGACAACTTCCGCAAGGCCGTAACCACAGTGCAGGAGGCCGGCTTCCACGTTCCCGATGTCGAACTGCACCTGCCCAAGTACGGCCGGTTCCTGGAAGTCCACAACGACCATGTCGTCGAGCGGAGCGGGGGCCGGCTACAGCGCGCCGAGTACCTCGCACCCAACGCGGTGATCGCCTCGCCCGATGTCGTCGGCAATCCGTTGACCAACAAGCTCGCCGGCAATCGGTACCGCTACCTCTCGACCGAGCTCGACCCCTCCGGCGTCGGCACGATGGTGCATGAACTGGGCCACTTCCTGCACTACGCCAACGCCCGTGCGCAGTACCACGATCTGGCCTTCACGCAGTTCGCCGGCCGCAGCGGGCAGGACGGCGACGCCGTACCCCATCAGGCTCACGCCCTTGGGGTGAGCGCCTACGCCGCCGGCAACCCCCGCGAGTTCGTGGCGGAGGTCTTCACCGGGCTGGTGTACGGGAAGCCGTTCTCGCCCGAGGTCATGCGGATGTACCACGGGCTCGGGGGCCCCGACCCAACTCCACGGACGGACGTCAGGTCTCCTTCGGCCAGGTCTGCGGAGGCCTCCGGGTGATGCGTGACACCGACGGCCGGACGCTGGGCTACGCGTCACACACCCCGCAGCACTGGGCGCCCCGGGATGCCTCGCCCGATGTCGTCGGCTTCGCGCGTTCCATGGAGACGCTCAGGGACCCGGCGCAGCCCCCGGCTCCGGTCGTACTGGTCGCGTGCGAGACAGCGAAGATCCGCAGTGGCGACGGCGGGAGCGTGGTGACGGACGCGGCACGTGCCATACCCGGACGTCTCTGGTACGCGCCCGACACCGAGGTCGGCCACGCCGGACTGTCGAACGGCTCCGACGGCGTCAGGGGTGTGCTGGGTCTGCTCGCGGACCCCGTCGCACAGCGCCGCGGTGCGTGGATCGTGGCGGGGGAGCCACTCGAAGGTCACCGACAACATCGAAATGCTCGATACCCTGGAGGCCATGAAGTTGTCGGGCCCGGCGTCCTCGGGGCCGATCCCCCTGCTCCAGGTGCTCAATGGCCACCTGCGTGATGAGTTCGGGGTGATGAACCACATACGCGGCGAGTTCCCGCGGTTCCAGCGCCAGGGAAGGCACTTGCACGACGCCATGGACTGGCTGACGGCCGAAAACGAGAACCAGGGTTACGAGCAGATGTGACATGCCGTCACATCGCCCGGCGCGGGCGGGCATCGAGTGCTCTCATCAGCAAACGAAGAGAATGAAGAGAATCAATGACAGGGAAAGAGGGGCGACCTGTGAAGCGAGAGCGGTCCAGCGAGGAGAGTGAGTCCGGCAACGGCCGGGGCGGGGCCTCGGGCGGAACGGTTCCGGACAGTTCGCAGGGCGCGGTTCCCGGGAGCATAGGTGCCCCGTCCGCGCCCTCGTCCCGCACGGTGACAGAGGGCGGGGGCACTTCGGTCACCGGCGGCAAGGACGGCGGCGCGCGGACACCGACCTCGTCGAAGTCCGGCCCGGAGGAGGCCGGGGAACCCGCGGCCCAGACCCCGGCGGTGGTGCACGCGGCCGGGGTCTCCATCGGCAGGACCACGTCCGAGCCCGAGGAACAACCGGGCGGTGAGGACTCGGCGGTTGCCCAGGAAGAGGCGACGCCGACGGCCGGAAGGGCCGCGGTGGTGGCCACCACCGCCATCACCACTGCTGCGGGCACTGCCTCCGCGGCCTCGTCGGGTGTCGCGGAGAGCACCGCCGGGAAGACGGCCGAGGCGAGCACGTCGTCGTCCGCGACGGCCGCCGCGGAACCGACGCCCGCAGGGGGGCGCTCCGCATCGGAGGAGGCAATTTCCGAGGAGACCGCTTCCGAGAGGACCGCCACGGAGCCGGCTGCCGCTGCCGCGACGGCCGGCTGCACCACGGCGGCCGTCGCGGCCGGTCGGGCCACCACCACGGCCGCCGTCTCCGCCGCGTCTTCGTCCAGCCCTCCCGGCGATGCCGCGGCAGGGGAGGGCGGCGCCCCGGAGCGCCCCGGCCGGGTGTCGCGCCCGATGGTGGTCGCGGCAGCCTTCGCCGGTGCGCTGCTTCTGGCGACCCCGTTTGTCGTGGCGGGCGCCCAGAAGGACGAGGCCAAGCCCGAGAGCCGCGAAGCGGCGGCGGCGTGGAAGGGGGACGGGCGGGCAGCCGGCTACGTACCGGACACCGACCCTGACAGTCCCGAGGGCAAGCGGGCCGCCGGTGCAGACAAGCCGGGTGGCACCCCGGCCCGGGGCGACAAGGGCCCCGTCGGTGACGTACGCGCAGACACGGGTAACGGGCGGAAGCCCGCGGACGGCTCCGCCGAGGCCGGGACCAAGGGCACCAAGGGCACCAAGGGCGAGGCCGACAGTACGGCGAAGAGCGGTTCCGGCGACAAGGCCCCCGCCGGCACGGGCTCGGACACTCCCACCAAGGCCCCCTCGGCCGGTTCGGCGCCCAAGTCGGCACCCGCCGTGGTGTACAGCGGCGTGTCCGGACCGGAGTGCCCCACCCAGCGCTTCCAGAAGTCGGGTTACTACAGCGACGGCAAGGAGGGCTGGGCCACCCACAGCGGAGGCTTCGGCGGCTACGGCTGCGCGGGGAAGTACCTTTCCATGCCCATGTCCGGCAGTTCCTCCAAGGACTCGGGCGGATCGGCCACCTGGCTGTTCGACCTGCCCGCCACCGCCAGGAAGTGCAGCATCTCCGTCCACGTGCCCGGGAGTTCCGACATCGTGCGGGTCGGTGGCAACCCGAGCTACTACACCGTGTACGACCGGTTCCTGCCCAGGACCAGCAACCTGGTCGGCTCCTACTACGTCCGCCAGAAGGAGCGTCGCGGCACCTGGTACAACGTGCCGGGCACCTTCTCCGTCGACGCCAAGAAGCTCTCCGTGCAACTGCACGACCGGGGCGAGGACAACAACTACGAGCACCACGCGATATCCGCGCTGAAGGTGACCTGCACCGGCTGAGAAACCGGCTCGGACACCACTGAGAAACCGGCTGCGTAACCGGCCGGCGGACCGGACCGGTCCGCCCGCGCCCCGCGCAACGTACGAACGCGGCAGGCGCCCCGATCCCCAGGAGGCCTTCACCTCCGGGAATCGGGGCACCTGCCGCACCCGTGCCGCTGTGGTGCCATGGGCTCGCCCGGCCGTGTTCAGCTCCCGCCGCGTTCCGCCGCGCTCTTGGCCGGCACGGTGTCCGGTCCGGCGACGTTGCGGTCGCCCGCCCTCAGCACTCCGGCCCCCAGGATCAGACCGAACGCCGGCACCGCCCCGACGGCTCGCCGGCCGTCCGACTGATACTCGGCATGCGCAGCTTGGCCATCGACGATACCAACGGCACACTGCAGGACACCGCAGCCGACCAGCTCCTGGGAGCCCTCCACACCGTGCTGCAGCATCGGTGATGCCTCCCGCCGCGTCCTGACCGCAGCGGGGCTGATCGAGCCCTACGTGGACGTATCCACCGACTACCTTTCCCGTCTGGGCAGCGTCGAGGCGATTGATACCGCACTCCTGTGCGCCGAGCCGCGTCTTCTCTTCCGTGGTGACCGTGCCCGTGATCAGCCCCATGGTGGGGTCGAAGAGGTGCGGGGTCGCTGGGCTCCTTCAGCGGCTGCGGACGCTTCGCGGGTGGGGAGTTCACTGCTGCATGTGGTCCGGCCGAAGGCCCCGGTGGCGGTGGCGCGTTGGACGTGCTTGCCACGTACGGTCGGGGTGCAGCTGGCCGTGCCGCCCTTTTCGCCGAGGGTGACGTTGACGATCGGGGAGGCGCCGAGCGGAACGCTCACGGTCTTCCTCCACGGCAGGCCGACGTTCACGAGCTCGGTGATCGCGGACGCGGTCCGGTTCACCAAGGGCGGCGTGGTCACCAAGCAGCCGGGCGAGCTGAACACCTGGCACACCTACCCCGTGACCAGGACCGTACAGTCCTGGATCGACGGCACGAACGCCAACAACGGCTTCGTGATCAAGGCCGGCGACGAGAGCGCGAACGGCCCCAAGGGCGGTCCGCGCTACGAGGGCAGCGAGTTCGGGTACGGCGGCGAAACGGCCAACTACCCCCGTCTGGTACTTACCTTCGGCCGTCAGGGCGTCGACCTCGCCGCCCCGACCACGATCCACGACACGGGCGCGGAGCTGTCCTGGTCCGTGTACCAGGACCAGGACCCGATCAACACCGGCGACGACATCGTCGAGTACCAGGTCCACCGCTCCATCAACCAGACCTTCACTCCTTCCGCCGCCACGCTCGTCTCGCCAGTCGCGTCCACGGTGACGGCGTTCACGGACACCACGGGCGTGCCGACGAAGGCGGACGCCCCCGATCCGTTCGGCCGCGCGTACTACCACATGGTCGCGGTCAAGACGAAGGACGGGCAGGTCGTCGCCGCTCCGACGCAGCTGGTACGGCTGCCGAAGGCGGGGCGCACGACGAAGGTCCTGGACGCGACGCAGGACACCAGCCTGTCCTCGGCCCGCACGACGCTCACGCACGACACGATCGACGACGCCGGCCCGAAGAACTGGCTGTCGGTCGGCAACAACTCCGCGACCTACGGCGACACCCGCGCCCTGCTGAAGTTCCCGGCCCTCGGCATCCCCGCCACGGCCCGGGTCCTGGACGCGAACGTGCGGCTGTGGAGCACGCAGACCGCCCAGGACACCACCGGCGCGATCTACGAGCTGCGCCCGCTGACGCGGGACTTCGACGAGGCCACCGCGACCTGGGTCAAGGCCAACGCGAGCACCAACTGGACCACCGCAGGCGGTGACTTCGGCGCTGTGACGGCCGACACCGGGGCCATGACCAACGACCCGGTCCGGCACGACTGGAACGTCACCTCGCTCGCCCAGTCCTGGGTGACCACCCCGGCCTCCCAGCAGGGCGTGGTCCTCAAGATGGCCGACCAGGCCGCCTCACAGGAGCGCACCCTGTTCCTGTCCTCCGAGGGCACCGAGCAGCGCCTGCGCCCCCGCATCGTGGTCACGTACATCGACTCCACCACCGAGTCGACGTACTACGCGCCGCAGACTCCGGCGCGAATGACGCCGAACACCGACGACACGGTCGACTTCACCCTGACCAACACCACCGCGTCGACGTGGAACGCGGCCGATCAGGTCCTCACCTACAAGTGGGCCCTGCCGGACGGCACCGACGTCACAGGCGGCGGCAACCAGATCCAGACGGCGCTGCCCGGCAACGTGGTGCCCGATGGCTCCGCCAGCCTGCAGGCGCAGGTCAAGACCCCGATCAACTCCGACAACGGCAACAAGCGCACCGACTACGTCCTGACCTGGGACGTCTACAACAAGACGGCCGGCACGTGGGCCTCGGGCACCGCGGGCATCCCGGGCCTGAAGCAGAACGTGGCAGTGGAGGACCCGACCTCCAACCAGCTCGGCATGGAGAAGTTCTACGTCTACACGGGCAAGAACACCGGTGCCGGCTCGACCGTCATGAACAACCTGGCGTCCGGCAACAGTGTCTGGCAGTACAACGCCTTCACCAACCCCGGCCGCGGTGTCACCACGTTCGCCCGGTTCGCGTACAACAGCCTCGACACCTCCGACACGGTCTCTGGCCCCGGCTGGTCCTTCCAGGCCGCCGGACCCATCCGGCTCGGCGCGCCGCTGGAGTTCCACCCCAAGCCGCATCCGACCGAGATCAGGCTCCCGGACGGCGACGGCACCACCCACGTCTTCCGCGAGCAGCCCGACGGCTCCTGGAAGGCCCCGGCGGGCGTCCACTACAAGCTGGCCGCCAAGCCCGGTCTGGACTGCACCCCGCTCAAGGACCCGATCCCCGACGCCTGGACGATGCCCCGTCCCGACGGGACCCGGTTCGTGTTCGGCTGCGACGGCTACATGACGTCGATCGTCGAGAAGAACGGCAACACCCAGACGTACACCTACGAGGAACGGAAGTCGAACAACAAGCCGACCAAGTTCCTCAAGTACATCACCGACCCGACCGGCCGGCAGTCGCTGACGGTCGACTACTACTCCAAGGCCGACAGCAACAACCCGAAGATCATCGACCACATCAAGTCGATGACCGACATCTCGGGCCGCAAGGTCACCTTCGAGTACTCCGACAAGGGCCTGCTCACCAAGGTCACCGACGGCGCCGGGTCCACCCAGCCGAAGGTCTTCGGCTTCGAGTACGACGCCACCCAGGGCAACAAGAACGTCAAGCTGGTCAAGGTCACCGACCCGCGTGGCAACGCCACGTCGCTGACGTACAACTTCCCGCAGACCGGGGACGACCCGAAGTACCACTGGTGGACGAAGACGGTCACCGACCGTCTCCAGGGCACCACGGGCATCACGTACGCGGTGGACGGCGGCAACGCCAAGTTCACCGACACCAAGTTCACCGACGCCGAGTCGCGTGCCTCCGACTACGTGACCGACGACTTCGGCCGCGCCGTCCAGTCGACGAACGCCAAGTCGCAGACGATGAAGCTGTCGTGGGACGCGGACAACAACGTCACGTACACGGAGGAGAGCAACGGCGCCAAGACCGCGTACTGCTACGACCAGAAGACGGGCTACCCGCTCTGGAAGCGCGACGCGGAGAACAACAAGGCGGGCGTGCCGACCCAGAGCGAGTGCGCCCCGGGCACCTACCCGGCGAACTCCACGCGGTACGCGTACCAGACCCGTGCCGACGGCTACTCGGCCGATCTCTTCACCAAGACCTCCCCGAAGGGCCGGAAGTGGCAGTTCGGCTATGACACCTTCGGCAACCTGAAGACGGTCACCGACCCCAAGGGCGTCGCCACCACGACGGCGGGTGACTACACCACGTCGTACGAGTACGACGCCTACGGCCAGCCGACCAGGGCGACCGACGCCAACGGCAACGCGGACAAGAACAGCGGCTTCGGGCCCACGGGCTTCCCGAGGACGATGACGGACGCGCTGAACAACTCGTCGACGTTCGTCTACGACGAGCGCGGCCGGGTCACCGAGGTCACCGACGCGCTGGGCAAGAAGACCACGCAGACGTACGACGTCTACGGCCGCCCGCTGGTCAAGACCGAGCCCAAGGGCCAGGCCGCAGGTGACATGATCACCGCTCCGGCTCCCGTGTACGACGCCAACGACAACGTCACCACGTCGACGGCGCCCAACGGCGCGGTGTACGACGCGGCCGACCAGATGACCTCGGCGACCGCGCCGAAGTACACCACGACGTCGGACGAGCGGAAGACGCTCTACACCTACGACAAGGTCGGCAACCTCAAGACGACGACCGAGCCGAAGGGGACGCTGACCACGGCGGACGCGACGGACTTCGTCACGACCAACTACTACAACGAGATCTACCAGCTCACCTCAGTCTCCAACGCGAACGGGGACAAGGTCAGCTACGAGTACGACAACGTCGGCAACACCACCAAGGTGGTCGACCCGAAGAAGAACGCCACCGCCGGCACGGCCGACTACACCACCCTGACCGCCTACGACCTGAACCACCGGGTCACCACGGTCACGGACGCCGCCGGCAAGACCACCAAGAAGGCCTACGACAAGGACTCCCTGGTCGTCTCCGCGACGGACGCCGAGAACAACACCACGCTCGTCAGCTACGAACGACATGAGCTTCCGCGACTACAACCCGGGTCTCAACCGCTTCACCACCCGGGACATGTACAACGGCGCCCTCGCCGACATGAGCCTGGGCGCGGACCCGTACACCAGCAACCGCTACGCCTTCACCGGCGGCAACCCCACCAGCCTCGTCGAGCTGGACGGCCACTTCATCTTCGCGATCCCGGCCATCTACTGGGCGGCGGCAGCACTCCTGGGTACCGCCGCTTACGCGTCGACTCCGCAGGGCCAGCAGAATCTGGCGGACGCGGGGGCGGCCCTGGGCAGCATGCTGATGCCGTCCGCGGACGAGGCCAGTTCCAGGGCACTCGTCCAGGTGGGAATGACCGCATACGGGCCCCAGGGAGATATCGTGGACACTTACTCGTGCACTGCGATCAACTCCAGTACCGGCATCGGTTCGACGTGCTAGAAGGGGCCTAGTGGTGGCAACGCTTTCAGAGATCCAAGCCCTGTTGGGTGAACCCCGGTTCAACTGGTCGGATCCGGCGCCATGGATCGAACTGGAGCAGGAACTCGGCATCGAATTCCCTGCGGACTTCCGTGAGATCGTGGACGCCTACGGTTCGATCTCGATCAACGGGCAGTTGTATCTGAAGCACCCCGCCGGCCATCTTCTGCACAGCCTGGGAAAGGACATCAGGCTGGATCTCGAGCTCTGGCGCGATGAGGACATGGCAGCTTACCTGCCCAGTCCGGCAGGGGCGAACCCCGGCGAGTTGATGCCGGTGGCGTCGGCCATGACGGGGGAATGGATTTTCCTTCGCGTTCCCGACGGCCCTTCGTCGCCCTGGCGCGTCGTGGTCCAGGAGATGGACAGTCCGGCGTGGACTCTCCACGAGATGACGTTCAGTGAGTGGTTGCTGGCTTATCTCAGGGGTAGAGACGTGACGTTGTGTTCTCGCAACTTCGCGCCTGACGGACCGTTCCACGAATTCCTGCCCTGAAAATGAAAACGGTGGTTTCTTCGGTCCTGGTGACAGGGGATACCACCGTGTGAGGATTTCCCCGTGATCATCTGAGCCGCGTTGTTGATCGCTTCCCGGGATTCAGTAGCAATCCCTATTCTGAAGCACTGCAACGAATTCCGCAGGGGATCCTTTTCGTCGGTTGCCCAGCCTGATGCTCAGTTCCCCTGCTGCCGACGGAACGATCAACGGAGCCCCACCATCCATTGGTGGGGCTCCGTTGTTCGACGCCGCCGTGCTCGTCCTGTTGTCCGTCATACCGATCTACCTCGCCCAACGGCTGTCGTCGGACACCACCTCCGGCAGCCGCATCTGACCGGTGGGGGTCAGGGGCTCGCGGTGACGACGGTCGGGTCAGGAGGGTCTGCGCATGTGAACGCGACTGCTTCGAGCGGGCCGTACGTGTTGTCGGAACCCAGTGAGTACCGAAACGGTTCAGCCCGTGGTCTTGCGGCCGCTCAGCAGGTCGCGTACGCGGTCCACGAGCCCTGCGCCGGGGGCGATCAACTTGTTGGCGGGCGGGGTGTGGGGGAGGGCGGGGTGCGGGCGGGTGGGCGCGGTTTCCTTGGCTCGGCGGACCAGTTGCCCCAGCTCGTCCAGCTTCTCGGGTGAGCAGGTGGCTGCGAGTTTCGGGAAGAGGTCGTTCTCCTCCTCGCGAAGGTGGGCGGCGAACTCGAGCTTCAGCTTCGCGACGATATCGTTGAACTGCGGATCGTCGGCGTTCAGGTCTTCGAGGTCCTTGAGCATGCGCTCGATCTTGGTGTGTTCGGCAAGTTCTTTGTCCGCCAGCTCCGCACCGCTACGGACGTGCTTGCGCACGGTCGGGTACAGGTGCATCTCCTCGGCCACTGAGTGCTGCACCAGTTCGGCGGTCAGCCGGTCAGCCAGGTCCCGTCGCTGCGGATGGTCGACAGGCTGTGCTTCGATCTGTCGGAACAGCTCCTCCACTTCACGATGATCGGCCGTCAGTTCCGCGATCACGTTGCCACCGTGTCCCATGACGATCACTTCCTCGGTTTCGTTGTCCCCGGACACGCAGGGCCCTGCTTTCCTGGAGCCTGTTGGGCTTTCAGCTCGTATGGGTGGGCTTCGACTCCTCGTCGATCGGCCCCATTGGGTTGTCGACGATCGCCCCGGGTCTTCGAGACCTGTGTCTCACGAACGGCGGGGTCGGGCTCATGCCCTCACCCTGTACCCGGCCGGGCTGCACCGCACCTCAGCGCCACTGCGTGCGCTCCCGATCCCGCATTGCCGACCGTGGCCGGAGCCCGCACTGCGGCGGGAGAATCACCCGGTGCACCGGGCAGCCGGGTGAAGCCCTCGGCAGTCGACAAGGCCTCGTCGGCTGATCACCGGACGACAAGGCCGAGCCGTCAAGGGTGCGGCTGCTGTGGCAGTGATTCGACGCCGGGCGGCGGTTCCGGCCAGACCAACAGGACCGGGCAGGGAGCGTGGTCGACGACGAAGCGCGTCGCAGGGCCCATCGGTTCTCGAACGCCGCGGTCCGGAGCCCGTGCGGACCGTCGACGGCCGTGTCCTTCCCCTGAGATACGGCCGTTTCCTGCGCCTGCTGCCTCCCGTCCACTGAAACGGATGCCGGAAAACCGCCGTCGCGGCCCTGCCGGGATGAGTATCGGGGCCCTTGGTCCTAGGGTGCGAGCCATGGCAGAGAGTGCAGCTCACTGGGGTGCTACGGGGTGGGACGCTCACTCTGCCCCCGGCCCCGGCACCCCCGACCCGCGCCGGTGGCAGGCGCTCGCGGTGTGTCTGATCGCGGGGTTCATGACCCTGCTGGACGTATCCATCGTCAATGTCGCCCTGCCGTCGATCCGGTCAGGGCTCCACACCCCGGAGTCCGACCTGCAATGGATCCTCTCCGGCTACTCGCTCGCCTTCGGCCTGTTCCTGATCCCCGCGGGACGGCTCGGTGACGCGCGGGGACGCCGCGTTGTGTTCATGGCCGGGCTCGCCCTGTTCACCCTGGCATCAGCAGCCTGCGGAGCCGCTCAGTCCAGCCTCTGGCTGGTGATCGCACGTCTGGTGCAGGGCCTCGCCGGAGGCATGATCTCGCCACAGATCTCCGCGTTGATCCAGCAGATGTTCTCCGGCCAGGAGCGCGGCCGGGCCTTCGGCATGTTCGGCAGCGTGGTCGCCATCTCCACCGCTGTCGGCCCGCTCTCCGGTGGCCTGCTGATCCAGGCGGCCGGTGCCGAGGAGGGCTGGCGCTGGGTGTTCTACGTCAATCTGCCGCTCGGCGCCGTCTGCCTGCTGCTTGCCCGGCGCCTGCTCCCGGACACCCCCTCGGCCGGCCGGGTGCGCCTGCGTGACCTCGACCCCCTCGGCGTGCTGCTGCTCGGCACGGGTGTACTGGCTCTGCTGTTGCCCTTCGTGCAGTCGCAGCAGTGGCCCGGCAACCGGAAGTGGCTGCTGATCGCGGTGGCCGTGGCGCTGCTCGCCGTCTTTGTCGGCTGGGAATCCCGATGCGGCAGACGCGGCACGCAACCGGTCGTCGACCTGTCGCTCTTCCGGGTCCGCTCCTACTGGCTGGGCTGTCTGCTGAGCCTGATGTACTTCGCCGGATTCACCTCGATCTTCTTCATCACCACGCTCTACCTGCAGAGCGGACTGCACTACTCCGCCCTGCAGGCGGGACTTGCCATCACGCCCTTCGCGCTGGGCGCGGCCGTCGCGGCCACCCCCGGCGGCCGCATGGTCGGCCGATTCGGGCGCTCCCTTGTCGTAGCCGGGCTGACCACGGTGGCCGTGGGGCTGGCGGCCACCGCACTGGCTGTGCATCTGGTGCCGGGGCGGGGCGCGGGGTGGGCGATGGTGGCTCCGCTGCTCCTGGCCGGTCTGGGCAGCGGCCTGGTCGTCGCCCCGAACCAGACACTGACCCTCTCCCGAGTGCCGGTGGCCAGGGCGGGGAGCGCCGGCGGAACCCTCCAGACCAGCCAGCGCGTCGGGTCCGCGATCGGGATCGCCGCGGTCGGCTCGATGTTCTTCGCCCAAGTGGGCGGCGGAGGGTGGGCCACCGCGTACGACCACGGGCTCGTCGTCGCGGTCGCGTTCGTCCTGGTCGCTCTGCTCATCGGGCTGGCTGATGTGCGCGGGGAGCGCCGCAGCAGGAGTCGTGCACATCGGTCCGTCCGCAGTCCGTCCGTAGGGAGAACGCCATGAAGGAGAGCGAGACGAACGCGACCACCACCGCAGGGACCGATGGCAACGCGGAGTACGGGCACAAGGCCTTCAAACGGTCCAGGAGCCATTTCGCCGACCGCATCACCGCCGACGGCCGGGACGGCTGGCCCGTCGAGGCCGGCCGCTACCGGCTGGTCGTCAGCCGCGCCTGCCCGTGGGCGAGCCGCGCACTCGTGTCCCGGCGGCTCCTCGGGCTGGAGAGCGCCCTCTCCCTGGCCGTCGCCGATCCGATCCAGGACGACCGCAGCTGGCGCTTCACCCTGGACGAGGGCGGCAGGGACCCGGTGCTCGGCATCAGCTACCTGAGCGAGGCGTACAACGCACGGGAGCGGGACTACCCCGGCGGGGTCAGCGTGCCCGCGATCGTCGACGTACCCAGCGGCAGACTCGTCACCAACGACTTCCAGCAGATCACGCTGGACTTCGCGACCGAGTGGACCGCGCTGCACCGGCAGGGCGCCCCCGACCTGTATCCCGCGGCCCTGCGTGACGAGATCGACGAGGTCATGCAGGGCATCTACCGCGATGTCAACAACGGCGTGTACCGCGCGGGCTTCGCGGCGCAGCAGTCCGAATACGAGGCCGCCTACCAGGATGTGTTCGGCCGCCTGGACCTGGTGTCCGAGCGTCTCGCGGACCGGCGCTATCTCGTCGGCGAATCCCTCACCGAAGCCGACATCAGGCTGTTCACCACACTGGTGCGCTTCGACGCCGTCTACCACGGACACTTCAAGTGCAACCGTTCGAAGCTGGCCGAGGACCGCGTCCTGTGGGCGTACGCCAGAGACCTGTACCAGACCCCGGGTTTCGGCGACACGGTCGATTTCCACCACATCAAGCAGCACTACTACCGGGTCCACACGGGCATCAACCCCACCGGCATCGTGCCCGTCGGCCCCGATCTGTCGGGCTGGCTGAACCCGCACCACCGGGAAGAGCTGGGCGGACGCCCGTTCGGCGACGGCACCCCGCCGGGTCCGGTGCCGCCCGGGGAGGCAGTCCCGCCGTCGGGGCGTCCCTGAACCCGGCGCCCGTGGCGGCTCCTGCCGAAGCAGGGGGCAGGGCCCTGTCGAGTCGGCAGCGATCACGAGATATCTTGATGTCAAGCAATGTTGCAGACGTGGAGCGGAGCACAGGGTGACTGACTCGACCATCATCTATACACACACCGACGAGGCCCCGGCCCTGGCGACGTATTCGTTCTTGCCCGTGGTCCAGGCCTACGCCTCGACGGCCGGGGTCAATGTCGAGAGCCGCGACATCTCGCTGGCCGGGCGCATCATCGCCAGCTTCCCCGAGCGCCTCGAGGAGAGCCAGCGCATCGACGACGCGCTCGCCGAGCTCGGTGCACTGGCCAAGAAGCCCGAGGCCAACATCATCAAGCTGCCGAACATCTCGGCTTCGATCCCGCAGCTGAAGGCTGCCATCGCCGAGCTGCAGGCGCAGGGCTACGCGCTTCCGGACTACCCGGACGACCCGCAGACCGACGAGGACAAGGACGTCCGCGCGCGTTACGACAAGGTCAAGGGCAGCGCGGTGAACCCCGTGCTGCGCGAGGGCAACTCCGACCGCCGCGCCCCCGCCTCGGTCAAGAACTACGCCAAGGCGCACCCGCACCGGATGGGCGCCTGGTCGGCCGACTCGAAGACGAACGTCGCCACCATGGGCGTCGACGACTTCCGCTCCACCGAGAAGTCCACGGTCATCGCCGAGGCCGGTTCGCTGCGCATCGAGCTCGCGGGCGACGACGGCAGCACCACGGTTCTGCGTGAGTCGGTGCCGGTGCTCGCGGGCGAGGTCGTCGATGCGGCGGTCATGCGTGTCGCGGCCCTGCGCGAGTTCTTCACTGCGCAGGTCGCCCGCGCCAAGGCCGAGGGCGTGCTGTTCTCCGTCCACCTCAAGGCCACCATGATGAAGGTCTCCGACCCGATCATCTTCGGCCACGTGGTCCGTGCCTTCTTCCCGAACACCTTTGCCAAGTACGGTCAGGTGCTCGCCGCGGCCGGTCTCTCCCCGAACGACGGCCTCGGCGGCATCCTCAAGGGCCTGGACTCGGTGCCGCACGTGGGCGCCGAGATCAAGGCATCCTTCGAGGCCGAGCTCGCCGAAGGCCCCGCGCTGGCCATGGTCGACTCCGACAAGGGCATCACCAACCTGCACGTACCGAGCGATGTCATCGTCGACGCCTCCATGCCGGCCATGATCCGCACCTCCGGTCACATGTGGGGCCCGGACGGCAAGGAGGCCGACACCCTCGCGGTGCTCCCCGACAGCAGCTACGCGGGTGTCTACCAGGTCGTCATCGACGACTGCCGCGCCAATGGCGCCTTCGACCCGTCGACCATGGGCTCGGTGCCGAACGTCGGCCTGATGGCGCAGAAGGCCGAGGAGTACGGCAGCCACGACAAGACCTTCGAGATCCCCACCACCGGCACGGTGCGGGTCGTCGACGGCAACGGCGACGTCGTGCTGGAGCAGGTCGTGGGCGCGGGTGACATCTTCCGCATGTGCCAGGCCAAGGACCTGCCGATCCAGGACTGGGTCAAGCTCGCCGTCACCCGCGCCCGCGCCACCGGCGTCCCGGCCGTGTTCTGGCTGGACGAGGACCGCGCCCACGACGCGCAACTGATCACCAAGGTCAAGAAGTACCTCGCTGACCATGACACCGACGGCCTGCAGATCGAGATCATGTCGCCGGTGAAGGCGACCGCGTTCTCGCTGGAGCGCATCCGCCGCGGCGAGGACACCATCTCGGTCACCGGCAACGTGCTGCGTGACTACCTGACCGACCTGTTCCCGATCCTTGAGCTGGGCACGAGCGCGAAGATGCTCTCCGTCGTCCCGCTCATGAACGGCGGCGGTCTGTTCGAGACGGGCGCCGGCGGCTCCGCGCCCAAGCACGTCCAGCAGCTGGTCAAGGAGAACTACCTCCGCTGGGACAGCCTTGGTGAGTTCTTCGCGCTCGCGGCCAGCTTCGAGCACCTGGCGACGACCACGGGCAACGCGCGCGCCCAGATCCTCGCGGACACCCTCGACCGCGCGACCGGCACCTTCCTCAACGAGGACAAGTCGCCGAGCCGCAAGCTGGGCGGTATCGACAACCGCGGCAGCCACTTCTACCTGGCCCTGTACTGGGCCCAGGAGCTGGCGCAGCAGACCGACGACGCGCAGCTCGCGCAGGCGTTCGCCGCGCTCGCGAAGACGCTGGGAGAGCAGGAGCAGGCCATCGTCGACGAGCTGATCGCGGTGCAGGGCTCGCCGGCCGACATCGGCGGCTACTACCAGCCCGACCCGGCCAAGGCCTCGGCTGTCATGCGCCCGTCGGCGACGTTCACGCAGGCCATCGCCACCATCGGCTGACGAGACAGCCGCGGAAGGGGGCGCATCCCGGCACCCCTCACCCCTCCCGCCCCGGCCGGCACCATGCCCGGCCGGGGCGGTTCCGTGTCCCGAGCCGGCACCGAAGGTGTTCGGCCGGCTCCGACGGTTCTCCGCGCAACCGGGTACAAGGAGCCGCTGTGCCGGTAGGTTCGAATGACCCGGATCAACTGCTCCTGGAGGGGGAGAGACCGTGCTGACAGGCAGGAACGCTGTGGTCACCGGAGGGGCGCGGGGCATCGGCCGCGCGATCGTCGAGCGACTGTGCCGAGACGGGGCCCATGTGGTCTTCAACTACGCCACCAGCGACGACGCGGCCGAAGAGGTCGTCCGCACGGTGCAGGACAACGGCGGCAAGGCCTGGGCCATCCGGCTCGATCTCGCGGACCCGGATGCGCCGGAGCAGCTGATGGAAGCCGCCGAGGCGCAGCTGGGCGGCCTGGACATCCTGGTGAACAACGCCGCACTGTGCTTTACCCCGTCCCTCATCGCGGACACCGACCCGGCGGTGTTCGACAAGGTGATGACGGTCAACACCAGAGCGGTCTTCATGACGATCCGCCATGCGGCCCGGCGGATGCGCGACGGCGGCCGCATCGTGAACATCTCCACGGCGAACACCGTGCGGCCGGGCCCCGGCATCTCTGCGTACGCCGCCAGCAAGGGTGCGGTCGAGCAACTCACCACCATTGCCGCCCACGAACTCGGAGCGCGCGGGATCACGGTCAACACGGTCTCGCCCGGCGCGACCGACACCGATCTGCTGCGCGGAACCAACCAGCCGCAGGCGCTCGAGGCAGTCGCCGGCATGACCCCTCTCGGCCGATTGGGCGAACCCTCCGATGTGGCCGATGCGGTTGCCTTCCTGGCCGGCCACGACGGTCGGTGGATCACGGGCCAGAACGTGCGCGCGACGGGCGGGCTGGCCTGAGCGGCAGCCGGGGCGCCCGGGACCGGTCACCGATCCGGGCGTTCACCGGATTCGAAGGTAACAGTGTTGGACCGTACGGGAGTTCGGGATGCTCCGAGACGTCCGTCACCGATGCTGAAGTCTGCACCGGCGTCGGCCGTGTGCGAGCGGGCCGAGGCCCGGACCCCAGGACGCCCTGACGAGTGAAAGTCACGCGACGGCGGGCGCAGGGCCGCACATAGTGGCCCCGCGGCTGATTTGCTGCACCTGGAATCTGGCGTGACGCGCGCGGGATCGGCCTGTCGGCCGGCCGGTGGAGGCGGGGCCCCTGCCGGGTGCTCAGTCCACTCGCGAATGACAATCGAAGGAGCGTCCCAGTGGCGACGACGGGCACAACAGGGGCAGCCGAGGAAGAGGAGGAGTACGCGAACGAGCTTCCGGTCCGGGCCAAGGAACCGGGAAACGTCGTCATCAAGTGGCTGACCACCACCGACCACAAAACGATCGGCACGCTGTACCTGCTCACATCGTTCGCCTTTTTCATCGTCGGCGGTGTACTGGCCCTGGTCATGCGCGCCGAGCTGGCCCGTCCCGGGATCCAGATCCTTTCGCCCGAGCAGTTCAACCAGGCGTTCACCATCCACGGCACGATCATGCTGTTGATGTTCGCGACGCCGCTGTTCGCCGGATTCACGAACTGGATCATGCCGCTGCAGATCGGCGCGCCCGATGTGGCGTTCCCGCGGCTGAACATGTTCGCGTACTGGCTGTACCTCTTCGGCTCGATCATCGTGGTGGCCGGCTTCCTCACCCCGAGCGGCGCGGCCGACTTCGGCTGGTTCGCCTACTCCCCGCTGACCGACGCGGTCCGCTCGCCGGGCATCGGCAGCGACATGTGGATCATGGGTCTGGCCTTCTCCGGCTTCGGCACGATCCTCGGCTCGGTCAACTTCATCACCACGATCATCTGCATGCGCGCCCCCGGCATGACGATGTTCCGCATGCCGATCTTCGTCTGGAACGTCCTGCTGACCGCTGTGCTGGTCCTGCTGGCCTTCCCGGTCCTCGCGGCGGCCCTGCTGGTGCTGGAGGCGGACCGGAAGTTCGGTGCGCACGTCTTCGACGCGGCCAACGGCGGCGCGCTGCTCTGGCAGCACCTCTTCTGGTTCTTCGGCCACCCGGAGGTGTACATCATCGCTCTGCCGTTCTTCGGGATCGTCACCGAGATCATTCCGGTCTTCAGCCGCAAGCCGATCTTCGGCTACATCGGCCTGATCAGCGCGACGATCGCGATCGCAGGCCTCTCGGTGACCGTGTGGGCGCACCACATGTACGTCACCGGCGGTGTGCTGTTGCCGTTCTTCTCGTTCATGACGTTCCTCATCGCGGTACCGACCGGTGTGAAGTTCTTCAACTGGATCGGCACGATGTGGAAGGGATCGTTGTCCTTCGAGACGCCGATGCTCTGGTCGATCGGCTTCCTGGTCACCTTCCTCTTCGGTGGTCTGACCGGTGTGATCCTGGCGTCGCCTCCACTGGATTTCCACGTCTCGGACTCGTACTTCGTCGTCGCGCACTTCCACTACGTCGTCTTCGGCACCGTGGTCTTCGCGATGTTCGCCGGATTCCACTTCTGGTGGCCGAAGTTCACCGGCAAGATCCTGGACGAACGGCTCGGCAAGATCACCTTCTGGACGCTGTTCGTGGGTTTCCACGGCACGTTCCTGGTGCAGCACTGGCTGGGTGCCGAGGGCATGCCGCGTCGTTACGCGGACTACCTCGCCGTCGACGGTTTCACCGCACTGAACACGATCTCGACGATCTCCTCGTTCCTGCTCGGTCTGTCGATGCTGCCGTTCCTCTACAACGTGTGGAAGACGGCGAAGTACGGCAAGAACGTAGGGGTCGACGACCCATGGGGTTACGGCCGTTCACTGGAGTGGGCGACCTCCTGCCCGCCGCCGCGGCACAACTTCCACACGCTGCCGCGGATCCGTTCCGAGTCCCCGGCGTTCGACCTGCACCATCCCTCGGTGCGCTCCCTCGACGAAGGCCTCAACCATCCCGGCACCGGGACGACGTGGACCCCGGGGGACAGGCAGGCGTGAGCACGGCGGCGACGGGAGAGGAGGAGCGAGTGGACCACCCCGACAAGGACAGTGCCCGTGGTCTGGCACAACTGGAGGGCTATCTGCTGTGGAACGCCGAGGTCGAGGAGGCGCGACGACAGGCCGGCCGCTTCACCGACGAGCTGCCCTGGCTCACCATGGCACAGCGCGAGGACGTGGAACGGGTCTACACCGCGGACCGCCTCGCCACGTCGCGGGCCATGCTCTGCCGTGTCTCCGCCCGCGCCACCGGACTGCGCGGCGAATACGAGGCGCGCTACCGCAAGCTCAAGGCACGCTGCGTGGCCGCCGGTGTCGTGCTCGTGGGCGCGGTCGGCGGTACCTGCACGGCCGTCACCCTCCTGGCCCGCTGACGCGGTGGTGTCGTCCGTCCGCCGTCCCCAGCAGGCGAAGTCGGATGCGGCTCGTAAAGATGTGACGTGACGAGCGCGTGCGACGGGGCAGGCGAACGGACGACCGTGCAGGCCCGAGAAGGGACGAACGCTGTGGCACGACCCAGGATTCTCGTTGTCGGCGCCGGATTCGCCGGGGTGGAGTGCGTACGCCGTCTGGAGCGCGGGCTGATCCCGGGCGAGGCTGAGATCGCGCTCGTCGCCCCGTTCTCGTACCAGCTCTACCTGCCCCTGCTGCCGCAGGTGGCGGCAGGTGTGCTCACCCCGCAGTCGGTCGCGGTGTCGCTGCGCCGCAGTCGCAAGCACCGCACCCGGATCATCCCGGGCGGGGCCATCGGAGTGGACCCCAAGGCGAAGATCTGCGTCATTCGCAAGATCACCGACGAGGTCGTCTACGAGCCCTACGACTACATCGTGCTCGGCCCCGGGAGCGTCACCCGTACCTTCGACATCCCCGGCCTGCTCGACAACGCCCGGGGTATGAAGACACTGGCCGAGGCGGCGTACGTGCGTGACCACGTGATCGCTCAGCTCGATCTCGCGGACGCCAGCCACGACGAGAACGAGCGGGCTTCGCGCCTGCAGTTCGTGGTGGTCGGCGGCGGGTACGCGGGCACCGAGACGGCTGCCTGTCTGCAGCGCCTCACCACCAACGCGGTCAGGCACTACCCACGGCTCGACCCGAAGCTGATCAAGTGGCATCTCATCGACATCGCCCCGAAGCTGATGCCCGAACTGGGGGACAAGCTCGGCCGGAGCGCCCTGGAGGTGCTGCGCGCACGTGGCATCGACGTGTCGCTCGGGGTCTCGGTCGCCCAGGCCGGGCGGGAGAAGGTGACCTTCACCGATGGCCGGGTGGTGCCCTGCCGCACACTGATCTGGACGGCGGGAGTAACTGCGAGTCCGCTGGTCGCCACATTCGACGCGGAGACCGTACGCGGCCGGCTGGCGGTGACGCCCGAGATGAGGCTGCCGGGCTTCGACGGCGTCTTCGCGCTCGGCGACGCCGCGGCCGTACCGGACCTGAGCAAGGGCGACGGGGCGGTCTGCCCGCCCACCGCGCAGCACGCCATGCGCCAGGGCCGCAGGCTCGCCGACAACCTCATCGCCACGCTGCGGCACCAGCCGTTGAAGCCGTACGTCCACAAGGATCTCGGTCTTGTCGTGGACCTCGGCGGCAAGGACGCGGTCTCCAAGCCGATCGGCATCGAGATGCACGGAATCGTCGCGCAGGCCGTCGCCCGTGGCTACCATTGGTCCGCGCTGCGGACCAATGTGGCCAAGACGCGGGTCATGACCAACTGGATGCTCAACGCCATCGCGGGCGACGACTTCGTACGCACCGGCTTCCAGTCCCGGAACCCGGCCAAGCTGCGCGACTTCGAATACACGGACTCCTACCTCACACCGGCGCAGGTCCGCGAGCACACCGCCTCGCTGCACACCGGCACCTGACCTCGTACAGCTCGGAAAAGAATCGTCAGCCATCCGCCGAGGTCCTCCACCTCGCGGGTGTCGGTACCGGTGAGCCGCAGCCAGGTGTCCTGGACCGCGTCCTCCGCCTCGCTGAAGGAGCCGAGCATGCGGTAGGCCACGGCCCGCAGCCGGGGCCGGTGCTCCTCGAAGCGGGCCGCCAGAAGTTCCTGTTCGTCCATCGGTCACATTCCTTTTGTCGCGACGTGTCAGAGGAGTGACCCACGAAACCGGGCCATTGTGACCGATGCCGGACGGCGACGCGCCCCCGGTTCGCCCCGGGCGTCCGAGGCGTGGGGCAGGGGCCGCTGTTCCGGAGGCCCTTGCCCCTCACCTGTGGGCCGGTCGAATCAGCTGTTGCTCTCGTGCCCGGCCGTCAGCCCCGGGTCCCGTTCCACCACCGGGTCCAGGATGTCGTCGATGCCCTTCAGCAGCTCCGCGTCGAGTGTCACACCTGCCGCCCCGACGTTCTCCGTCACCTGTTCGGGCCGCGAGGCGCCGATGATCGCCGCGGAGACATTGGAGTTCTGCAGCACCCAGGCGACCGCGAGCTGGGCAAGACTCAGACCGGCCTGGTCGGCGAGCGGCCGCAGCCGCTGGACACGCTCCAGCACGTCGTCACGGATCCAGCCGGCGACCATGCTCGCGCCGCCCTTGTCGTCCGTCGCCCGAGAGCCGGCCGGGAGCGGCGCACCGGGCTTGTACTTGCCCGTGAGGGCGCCCTGGGCGATCGGTGACCAGACGATCTGACCGATGCCCAACTCCTCGGAAGCGGGCACCACTTCGACTTCGATGACCCGCCACAGCGCCGAGTACTGCGGCTGGTTGGAGATCAGCGGCACCTGCAGTTCGCGGGCCAGCCCATGTGCGGCGCGGAGCTGGTCGGCCGTCCATTCCGAAACGCCGATGTAGAGGGCCTTGCCCGAGCGGACGACGTCGGCGAACGCCTCCATGGTCTCTTCCAGCGGGGTCGAGTGGTCGTAGCGGTGCGCCTGGTAGAGGTCCACGTAATCCGTCTGCAGGCGGCGCAGCGAGTTGTCGATGGACTCCATGATGTGCTTGCGGCCGAGCCCCCGGTCGTTGTGCCCGGGACCGGTCGGGAAGTAGACCTTGGTGAACACCTCGAGTCCCTCGCGGCGCTCGTTCTTGAGCGCCCGGCCCAGGACGGCTTCGGCCCGCGTCTCGGCGTAGACGTCCGCCGTGTCGAAGGTGGTGATCCCGGCGTCGAGGGCGGCGCGGATACAGGCGACCGCTGCGTCCTCCTCCACCTGGGAGCCGTGGGTGAGCCAATTTCCGTAGGCGATCTCACTGATGGTCAGACCGCTGCGGCCGAGTCGGCGGAATTCCATGTGCCTGCTCTCCCTGTGCTCGTGAGGGACGGATCGTGCAAGGGCGGTCCATGCTATTGCGCCGTCCGGCGCGGCTCGGGCAGGCTCAGGTGTCCGGGAGGGTGCGGTGGACCGTACGGAGGAATGCCGCGTTGTCCGGAGTGTGCCGGATCCGGTCCAGCAGTGTTTCGAGCGCCGTCTGCGGGTCCCGGGAGTGCAGCGCGCGGCGCAGTTTGCGCACCACTCGCAACTCGGCTTCCGGAACGAGGAGTTCATCGCGCCGGGTGCCGGACGCCTGGATGTTCACGGCCGGGTGGGTGCGCCTGTCCGCCAGCGTGCGGTCGAGCCGGAGTTCCATGTTGCCGGTGCTCTTCAACTCTTCGAAGAAGTAGTCGTCGGCGCGGGAGCCGGTCTCCACCAGCGCGGTGGCCAGGATGGTGAGGGAGCCGCCCTCCTCGGTGAGTCGTGCGGCGCCGAAGAGCCGCTTGGGGCCGAGCAGGGCAGCCGCGTCGACGCCGCCGCTCAGGGTGCGTCCGCCCGCGGCTGACGCGTTGTTGTGGGCGCGGCACAGCCTGGTGAGGGAGTCCAGCAGGATGACGACGTCCTGGCCCTGTTCCACCAGACGCTTGGCGCGTTCGACCGCGAGTTCGGCGAGCGCGATGTGCTCCTTCGCGGGCCGGTCGAACGTCGAGGCGAGCACCTCGCCCCGTACGGACCGGCGCATGTCCGTGACCTCCTCCGGGCGTTCGTCGAGCAGCACCATCATCAGATGGCACTCGGGGTGGTTGGCGGCGACGGCTGCCGCGACCTGCTGCAGCAGCACGGTCTTGCCGGTCCTGGGCGGCGCGACGACGAGTCCGCGCTGCCCCTTGGCGATAGGGGAGACGAGGTCGACGAGGCGCATGGCCGGACTGCCGGACGGTGTTTCCAGACGCAGCCGATGCCGGGGGTGGAGCGGGGTGAGATCGCGGAAGTGGGGCCGGCCGCGCAGCGCCTGCGGCGAGCGGCCGTTGACCCGTACGATCCCGGACAGGGTGCGGGGCCGGTCGCAGGAGCCTTCGACGACATCGCCCTTGCGCAGGCCGTGGCGGCGGATCAGGGCGGCGGAGACCTGTGCGTCGCCGGGGGAGGGGTGGCCGCCACGGACGCGCAGTGTGCCGTGCCCCTGGTGCGTGATGTCGAGGAAACCGGCGGCCTCGGTGGGCAATTCCTGCTGAGCAACAGGGTGTTCGAGGGTGCTGGTCATACAGGTGGTCCTTTCGCGGACATGGCGAATGAAGGGGCCGGTAGACATGGGGGCGGAAGAGATCACGCCCCGGACGACGGGCAGGAAAGCCCGTACCGGACAGGAAGCAGTAGTGCGGGAAAGCTGGATCACCGGTCAGGAAAGGACGGGCGCAGCAGCTCCATGAGAGCGAATCGGCACCGGCGCCTCGAACCGAGGCGTACACATGTACCAATCGCACCGTACCACGGCCCACCGGGTCGGCGGCTACGGCTGCGATATCCGGTTGCCGCGGCGCTCGCGGAGTGATGTGGTTCTCCGGGCCGCACGCCCGCTCGCCCGTCCTGACCGGCGCCCTCGGCGCGGAGGAGTCATCTTGTCGATACGCATCACCGCACTGACCGACCCCGACCGTGCCGGCGCGAGCCACCGGCTGGTGTGGCTGGCGTCCGACCCCGCGGGCAGCCCCGTCGGCTCGGCGTTCCTGCGCGTCTTCACCCGTGAGGGCCAGGACCATCTCGCCGAACTGGAACTTCACGTCCACCCGGCGGAGCGCCGCAACGGCATCGGCTCACAGCTGCTGGACGCGGCCGTCGCCGCTGCCCGCGAGGAGGGCCGACGCAGCGTCATCGCACAGGTCGAGGCCGGTTCCTCCGGCGATCATTTTCTGCGGGCCAAGGGGCTGCGCAAGGTCCTCACCCTGACGTACGCCCGCCTACCGCTGGCGAAGGCCGACACCGGGGCTCTCCGCGGGATCGTCGGACAGCCGCACCCGGGCTACCGGCTGGTGGCCTGGGACGGCACCGTCCCGCACGACCTTGAGGCGACGTTCACCGCATCGCGCCGCGCCATGGACGACATGCCCATGGACGACACCGACTACGGCACGGTCGTCTGGGACGTGGACCGGGTCCGGGCCGCCGCGGCTGCCGTCGCGGCACGCGGCGAGCTGCTCCACACCGTTGCCGCCGTCGACGAGTCCGACTCCACGATCGCGGGCTTCACCGAACTGGTCGTCCCGGGCGACGGAAAGGGCGACGGTCAGCACTACGGCACCGGAGTCCTCCCCGAACACCGGGGGCACGGCCTCGCGCGGTGGATGAAGGCGCAGTCCATCCTGCAGGCTTGCGAACGCCACCCGGCCCTCGACGGGCTGCTGGCGGACACCGCGGACAGCAATACGTACATGCGGAGCGTCAACGACGCGCTCGGCTACGAGCCGACGCACAAGTCGGTCGAGTACCAGCTCGATCTCTAGGTCTCCTGTCGTCGAACTGCCGTCGTCGCGCGAAGGGCGGCCGAGCGTCGCCCGTCACCCCGCAGGCGCACCTCACTCCGCCGCCGCGGCAGTGCCCCGGAACGCCCCCAGGATCTGCTCGGCCGCCAGTGTGGCCGTCAACTCGCCGTCCCGTACCCGCTGTTCGAGCTGCGGAGTGAGCGCGCGCACCTCCGGATGGCCGCGCAGGCTCTCCAGCAGCTCGTCCCGCACCATCGTCCAGGTCCAGTCGACCTGCTGGTCACGCCGTTTCGCGGCGAGCCGGCCGGTCGATTCGAGCAGCGCACGGTGCTGCTCCAGCCGCTCCCACAGCGTGTCGAGACCGGTCGACTCCCGGGCGCTGCAGGTGAGGACCGGAGGTGTCCAGGCCGCGTCGACCGGGTGCATCAGCCGCAGTGCGCCCGCCAGTTCGCGCGCGGCCGCTCGTGCGTCGCGTTCGTGCGGGCCGTCCGCCTTGTTGACCGCGATGGCGTCCGCCAGCTCCAGGACGCCCTTCTTGATGCCCTGGAGCTGATCGCCGGTACGGGCCAGGGTCAGCAGCAGAAACGTGTCGACCATATTGGCCACCGCCGTCTCCGACTGGCCGACGCCGACCGTCTCCACCAGTACCACGTCGTACCCTGCGGCCTCCATCACCACGATGGACTCCCGGGTAGCCTTGGCCACCCCGCCGAGCGTCCCGGCGGTCGGAGAGGGACGTACGAACGCCGCGGGGTCCACCGCGAGGCGCTCCATCCTGGTCTTGTCGCCCAGGATGGAGCCGCCGGTACGGCTGGAGGAGGGATCGACGGCCAGCACCGCGACCCGGTGACCGAGCCCGGTGAGCATCGTGCCGAGCGCGTCGATGAAGGTGGACTTCCCGACCCCCGGCACGCCGCTGATGCCGATGCGCCGGGCGTTCCCGGAGTGCGGCAGCAGCTCGCGCAGCAACTGCTGGGCCAGCGTCCGGTGATCGGGGCGGGTGGACTCGACGAGAGTGATCGCGCGCGCGATGTACGCCCGCTTCCCGTCGAGCACCCCCTTCACATAGATGTCGATGTCGATGTTCGGAGGCATCGGGTCAGCGGCTCACAGCTCGTGGCCGAGCGCGGCACCGAGCCGCGTCACCAGGTCGTACGCGGCATCCGGAATCACGGTGCCGGGCGGGAACACCGCCGTCGCCCCCGCCTCGTGCAATGCCTCGACGTCCTGCGGCGGAATCACCCCGCCCACCACGATCATGATGTCGTCGCGGCCCTCGGCGGCCAGCTCCTCGCGGAGCGCCGGTACGAGCGTGAGGTGCCCGGCGGCCAGCGAGGAGACGCCCACGATGTGCACGTCCGCCTCCACCGCCTGCCGTGCCACCTCGGCCGGCGTCTGGAACAGCGGACCGACGTCGACGTCGAAGCCCAGGTCGGCAAAGGCCGTCGAGATGACCTTCTGGCCGCGGTCGTGGCCGTCCTGTCCCATCTTGGCGACCAGGATGCGCGGACGGCGCCCCTCGGCCTGCTCGAACTGGTCCACCAGCTCCCGGGTCCGGTCCACGGAAGGGGATTCACCTGCCTCGTTGCGGTACACACCGGAGATCGTACGGATCTGGCCCGCATGCCTCCCGTACACCTTCTCCAGGGCGTCCGAGATCTCGCCCACGGTCGCCATCGCGCGTGCCGCGTCGACGGCGAGTGCCAGCAGATTGCCTTCGAGACCGGGGCCGGGGGCCCGCTCGGCCGCCGCAGTCAGCGCCCGCAGCGCGGCCCGGCACGCCGACTCGTCGCGCTCCTCGCGCAGCCGCCGCAGCTTCTCGATCTGCTGGGTGCGCACCGAGGAGTTGTCGACCTTGAGCACATCGATCTGCTCGTCGGTCTCCACCCGGTACTTGTTGACCCCGATCACCGGCTGGCGCCCGGAGTCGATGCGCGCCTGGGTACGGGCCGCGGCCTCCTCGACCCTGAGCTTCGGGATGCCCGCGTCGATGGCCTGCGCCATGCCGCCCGCCGCCTCGACCTCCTGGATGTGCTGCCAGGCCCGGCGCGCCAGGTCGTACGTCAGCCGCTCCACGTACGCGCTGCCGCCCCACGGGTCGATGACCCGGCCGGTGCCGGACTCCTGCTGGAGCAGCAGCTGAGTGTTCCGGGCGATCCGCGCCGAGAAGTCCGTCGGCAGGGCGAGGGCCTCGTCGAGCGCGTTGGTGTGCAGCGACTGGGTGTGCCCCTGGGTGGCGGCCATCGCCTCCACGCAGGTCCGGGTGACGTTGTTGAATACGTCCTGCGCGGTCAGCGACCACCCCGACGTCTGTGAATGGGTGCGCAGGGAAAGCGACTTGGCGTTCTTCGGCTCGAACTCCTTGACCAGCTTGGCCCAGAGCAGCCGGGCCGCCCGCAACTTCGCGATCTCCATGAAGAAGTTCATGCCGATCGCCCAGAAGAACGACAGTCGCGGTGCGAACGCGTCCACATCAAGACCGGCGTCCCGCCCGGCCCGCAGATACTCCACCCCGTCCGCCAGGGTGTACGCCAGCTCCAGATCGGCTGTCGCACCCGCTTCCTGGATGTGATAGCCGGAGATGGAGATCGAGTTGTAGCGCGGCATCTTCTGCGAGGTGTACGCGAAGATGTCGGAGATGATCCGCATCGAGGGCTTCGGCGGATAGATGTACGTGTTGCGGACCATGAACTCTTTCAGAATGTCGTTCTGAATGGTCCCGGCCAGCTTTTCGGGCCCAACGCCCTGTTCCTCGGCGGCCACGATGTACAGCGCGAGTACGGGGAGCACCGCGCCGTTCATCGTCATGGAAACGGACATCCTGTCCAGCGGAATGCCGTCGAAGAGCTGACGCATGTCGTAGATCGAGTCGATCGCCACGCCGGCCATCCCGACGTCGCCGGTCACCCGCGGGTGGTCGCTGTCGTAGCCGCGGTGGGTCGGCAGGTCGAAGGCGACCGAGAGGCCCTTCTGGCCGGCCGCGAGGTTGCGGCGGTAGAAGGCGTTGGACTCCTCGGCGGTGGAGAACCCGGCGTACTGCCGGATTGTCCAGGGCTGGTTGACGTACATCGTCGGATAGGGGCCCCGCAGATACGGGGCCATGCCCGGATATGTACCGAGGAAGTCGAGCCCCTCCAGGTCGCGCCCGGTGTACAGCGGCTTGACCGTGATGCCTTCCGGGGTCTCCCACAGCAGGTCGCCGTCGGAACGGCCGGAGGACTCCTTGACCGAGGCGCGCCACTGGTCTTCGGACACCTCGGCGGCGCCCGGTCCGAGCTCGATGTCGGAGAAGTCAGGGATACGCATTACGCCACACCCATACGGTCGAGAAGGGAAGAGAGCACGGCCACCACATCGGAGCCCGCGAAGACGTACTCGTCGACACCGGTGTACTCGCCGGGTCGGCCCGCGAGGAACACCCGCTGGGCACCGGCCGAGCCCAGTGCCTCGGCGACCGCCCCCGCCTGCTCGGCGTACAGGGTGTCGCTGGAGCAGAGGCATGCCACGGTGGCTCCGGCGGCCCTGAATGCGTCGGCGGCCGTTGTCGCGTCGACCGAGACCGGGTCGTGGACCGGTTCGATCCCGCCGGCCTGGAACAGGTTCGAGGCGAACGACGCCCGTGCGGTGTGCGCCGAGGCCGGGCCGAGTGCGGCGAGGAACACCCGCGGCCGTTGCCCGGTCGCCGCGAGATGGGCGTCCGACCGGGCGCGCAGCACCTCGAACGCCTCGTCACGACGGACCCTGGGCAGACCGCCCGAGCCCGTGGCGGACACCTCGGCGGGGGCCGCCTCGCGCTCCACCGCGCGCTCCGCCAGCTGCGGGAACTCACTGACGCCGGTGACCGGTTCCTTGCGCCGGGCGAGATCCTTGCTGCGCGCCGCCCAGGTGGCCGCGAGACGCTCGCCGATCAGTCCCGACCGCAGGGCGGCCGCCTGGCCGCCCGACCGCTCGATCTCCTGGAAGAACGCCCAGGCGGCGTCGGCGAGTTCGGCGGTGAGCCGCTCCACGTACCAGGAACCGCCCGCCGGGTCGATCACCCGGGCCAGATGCGACTCCTCCAGCAGGATCGTCGACGTGTTACGGGCGATGCGCCGGGCGAACGCGTCCGGCAGACCCAGGGCATGATCGAACGGCAGTACGGTGACGGAGTCGGCCCCGCCCACACCCGCGCCCAGACATGCCAGCGTCGTCCGCAGCATGTTCACCCAGGGATCGCGCCGCGTCATCATCACCGAGGACGTCACCGCGTGCTGGCGCTGCGCCCCGGCGTCGGCGGCCCCGCACACCTCGGCCACCCGGGCCCACAGCCGTCGAGCGGCCCGCAGCTTGGCGATGGTCAGGAACTGATCGGCCGTCGCCGCGTACCGGAACTCCATCTGCGCGCAGGCCTCTTCGATACAGAGCCCGGCCTCCGTCAGCGCCCGCAGATAGGCGACGCCTGTCGCCAGTGAAGCGCCCAGCTCTTCGGCGGCCGAGCCGCCGGCCTCGTGGTACGGCAGAGCGTCGACGGTCAGGGCCCGCAGTCCGGGATACTCCTGCGCGCACCGCTGTGCCCAGTGGACCGCCGCCGTCAGGGCGGGTTCGGCACCGCTGCGGGCGGCCTGCCCGAGCGGGTCGGCGCCGAGGTTGCCGCGCGCGGTCTGCGCACCGACGCCCCGCTCCGCGTAGAGGCGCAGCAACTCCGCCGCCGCAGTGTCGAATTCGCTTCCGGCGTCCAGCACCACGGGAGCCAGATCGAGATATACGCCGTCCAGCGCCCTCGCCAGAGCGGACACCGGAACGCCGCCGGTACCGCCCACGGTCAGCCACAGCGAGGTGACACCGTTCTCCAGATCGGCGAGCACCGCCTCATTGAGACGCGCAGGATCAGACAGGGTGTGCCGCTGCCGTACGTCCCAGCCGCCCGCCGCACTGCCCTCGGCCTTGCCGCCGCGGGTGAAAGGGGCGAAGCCCGGATATCCGGCATCGGGCGCGCTGTCGCGCGAGGTGTAGAGGGGGCGGGTGATGAGCCCGTCCTCCACCGTGGTGGACAGCGCTTCCTCGGCGGCCGAACCCGCAACATCCCTGCCCGATTTGCGCAGCACACCTTCGACAAGGCTTTGCCACTGCTCATGGGCGGGGTGAGGGAATTCAGCGGCCAACGAAAGCCCGTCGGCAGGCAGGACCGTCATGCCCAGATGCTAGGTCAGGTCTCAGACGAGCAGCAGGGGCTCCGTCTGTGACCTTGCCCTCTCCGAACGCACTTGATCCTTCACACACCGTCGCGTAACCGGGTCCTGGCGAGGGGACGGCCGACTGGACCAGCGTGAAGGAAACCGGTTCACGGGCGCCATCGCACCGGCACCGGCCGAGGCGTGATCACCGACCTGCTGAACAGTGAAGACATCCGAGCACTGGGGGAGCAGGTGCCGCCGGGCAGCTCTGCGGCGCCGATCGTGTGGGAAGACCTGTGGGCAGTGCCGCTGACGGCGGCCGTCCGCGCCTCGGGCGGTCAGGTGGCCGCCCATGAACGCTTCCCCGCGGACCTGGCCAAGGCGGCCGTGTCCGCCGTCGATTCCGCCGGCTGACCTCACCCCGCCTGATCCGGTCGTACCGCGGCGGGGAATCGGGCGGTCGGAAAATCAAGAGTTGTCGGCCCCGCCCGCGCGCCGACAAATGTTCCCTGTCGAGCGAGTTACCGCGGAAGCGTGGCTCATCAATTGCACTGTGCCCCTGACCTGGAGGAGGCGGTTGCGATTTCACATTCCCTTTATCTTCTCAGGTGTCGTCGATCGGTGCTCCTCCGGCGTTTTACTTTGTCGATCTCCCGGCCGCGTGCGACGTTTGATCCGACCAGGTCGAATCAATTCGGATACATGTCGGGAAAAGGGGAAGTTCATCGTGCAAACCGCCAGGGCCGTCCCGGCATCCACCGTCGTCAATCTTCGCGACCTGGGCGGCATCGCTCTGGGGCCTGACCATCGGGTCCGGCCGGGCGCCGTGCTGCGCTCCGGCCAGCTCAGCGGTCTGGACGCGGCGCAGGACATGGCGGTGGCCGCGCTCGGCATCCGTACCGTCGTCGATCTGCGCACTGCCGACGAGCGTGCGGCGGCACCCGACCGACTGCCGCCCGGTGCGCGGCTCTTCGTCGCCGATGTGCTCGGCGACAACCCGGGCGTGGCGCCCGCCCGGCTGCGCGCACTGCTCGCCGATCCGGTCGCGGCGGAGCAGTTGCTGGGGAGTGGGAAGGCCGAGGAGATGTTCGCAGAGACCTACCGGCAGATGGTGCTCTCGCCGGGTGCCGCCGCCGCTTACCGGGCCTTCGTGGAGACGGCTGCCGACGACCGGGCCCGCCCGGTGCTCTTCCACTGCACGGCCGGCAAGGACCGTACCGGCTGGGCCACCGCGCTGCTGCTGATGCTGGTCGGTGCGTCACGCGATGTGGTGCGGGCCGAGTTCCTCGCGGTGAACCCGGTCGTTCGGGTCGCGTACGCCCCGTACGTACAGGGCTTCCTCGATGCGGGCGGTGACCCGGAGATCGCGTCCGCGATCATCGAGGTCCGCCCCCGCTATCTCGACATGGCGCTGGACGCCATGGACGAGAGGTGGGGCGGGCTCGACGGGTATGTGCGCGACTGCCTGAGGATTCCGGAGGCCGCGGTCGAGCGGCTGCGCAGCGGGCTCGTGGTGTCCGCCTGAGCCGGACGCCGAGACCCCGGCCCCCCGGCGTCGTCGGCCGGTCTCTCTCGGAGGTGTGAGCAATCGGGAAGCAGCGACGCAGTCCCGGGTTGACTTGATACCCCCAGGGGGTATGTTGAGTTCCATCGGGAAGCGCCGCCTCCCGATGGACCCGATGGAGGGCATCGTCATGAACAACGCACTGAGGATCACGGCCTTCGCCGCCGCGCTCGCCGCGACCTTCGGGACCGCGTACGGCGTGGGCAGGGGCACCGCCCCGCTCGTGGCCGCTGAGGACCGCCCCGCGCAGCAGCACGCCGGCCACGGCGCGGGAGAGGAGGGCAGAGCGAAGCGGGCGGCGGATCAAGTGGCCGGCGGACTGCAGATCTCCGACGGCGGTTACACGCTGGCCCTCGAAACACCCACGATACGGGCGGGGGCCCGGACCGAGATCAGGTTCGCCATCACGGATGAGAGCGGCCGCAAGGTCACCGCCTATCAACGCGAGCACGGCAAGGAACTGCACTTCATCCTTGCATCGAGCGATCTCACCGAATTCCGGCACCTGCACCCCGTCCGCGCGGCCGACGGCACCTGGTCGACCCCCGTCGACCTGCCCAAGGCCGGTGGCTACCGGGCGTTCGCCGACTTCACGCCGGTTGCCGAGGGCGCCGAGAACCTCACACTGGGCGCGGATCTGGCCGTCTCCGGCACCTACCGCCCCACGGCTCTGCCGGCTCCGCGCGCCGGCGTCGAGGTGGACGGCTACCGCGTCGCACTCGACGGCGAACTCCGCGCCGGCCAGGGCGGAGAGCTGAAGCTGACCGTCAGCAGGAACGGCCGGCCCGTCACCGATCTGCAGCCCTACCTCGGCGCGTACGGGCACCTGGTCGCGCTGCGTTCGGGCGACCTGGCCTATCTGCACGTCCACCCGAACGAGGGTGGCCCGGGGCCCGTGGTGTCCTTCACGGCGACGGCACCCAGTGCGGGTACGTACCGGCTCTTCCTCGACTTCCGGCACGAGGGGAAGGTCCGCACCGCGGCGTTCACCGTCCCGGTGGCGGCATCGGGGAAGGGGGTCGCCGGCCATGAGGAGGGTGGGACGGGGGCAACCGGCGGGCACGCGCACTGAAGCGGGCGCGGGGGTGTGCCCCCGGAACCCGAAGCGGCGTTGCGCCGACGCTCGTTGCGAGGTGACGAACGTGGGTACAGCGGGTGCTCCTTCGGCCCCTCGGTATGGTGAAAGGACCGGATCACGAATCCTCCGAGAGGGGCGTACGTTGACCGAACGCAAGCCTGCGGGCGTCAGCTTCGAATCATGGGTCGACAAGCAGATCCGCGAGTCCGAGCAGCGCGGCGATTTCTCGCAGTTGCCGGGATTCGGCAAGCCGCTCGACGGCCTCGACGCTCCCTACGACGAGACCTGGTGGATCAAGCAGAAGATGCAGCGGGAAGGGGTGTCGGTGCTCCCGCCGACACTGGCGCTGAGCAAAGAGGCGGAGGAGGTGTGCGACGCCGTGCCCGGGGCTCGGACGGAGGCCGAGGTGCGGCGCATGCTGACGGAGGTCAACGAGAAGATCCGGGCAGCCATCAGGCGGCCGCCGCCGGGTCCGCTGTTGAACCTCAAGCCGTTCGACATCGACGCCATGGTCGAGGAGTGGCGCGCGGCACGCGGGCCGTCGTAGCAGTCGGGAGCGGACCCGGGAGTGGGTGCCCCACGGCCGGATGCGTAATACTCGTTCCATGACATCGAGCATTACGCGTTCGGGTGGCGGGGCGCGCAGGGAGACCGTACGGATCAGGCGGGCGACCGCACGGGACGCGAAGCGGCTCACCCGGCTGGTCAGGACCTCCCGCGCCTATGAGGGGCCCTACGCCGCCATGGTCGCCGGATACCGGGTGGGGCCCGACTACATCGAGACCCACCAGGTCTTCGCGGCGATCGAGCCCGGCACCGACCGGCTCCTCGGCTTCTACTCGCTGATCCTCGCCCCGCCGGAACTCGACCTCATGTTCGTCGCCGACGATGCGCAGGGGCTCGGCATCGGGCGGCTGCTCATCGGGCATCTGCGCGACGAGGCGCAGCGCGCCGGCCTGCCAGGTGTCCGCATCGTCTCGCACCCGCCCGCCGAGGGCTTCTACCGCAGTGTCGGGGCCCGGCGGACCGGTACCCTCGCGGCCAACCCGCCCGCGGTGATGTGGGATCGGCCCGAACTGGTACTGCCGATCGACTGACCCGACGCGGAGCGGCCCGGCCGGAACCCGTGCAGGCACCCCGGCCGAACCCCCTTTCCAGTACGTCGTGTTACGAGGTCCAGCCCCCGTACGGGCGCGTGATGATCTCCATGGCGTGACCGGCGGGATCGAGGAAGTAGATGCCTCGGCCGCCGTCGTTGTGGTTGATCTCGCCCGGATGCTTCCGATGCGGATCCGCGTAGTAGGTGATCCCGAGCTCCTTGATGCGGGCGTACGCCGTGTCGAACTCCGCCTCCGAGACGAGGAAGGCGTAGTGCTGCATGACGATCGACGCCTCGGGAATGGTCGCGAAGTCCAGGGTGACCCCGTTCGCGGTGGCGACCGGTATGAACGGGCCCCATTCCCCGCCGACTTCCAGACCCAGTATGTTCGCCAGGAACTCGGCGGATTCCCGGTTGTCCCGGGCGTGAATGATGGTGTGATTCAACTCGACTGACACTGTGGAATGCCTCCAACGGGCATCTCACGGGCACCTCCACGCCTCACCCGGCCGGTGACCGACGCGCGATGCCGTACTCAAGATCCTAGGCGGCGTCGTGCCGGTCGTCGAGGCCCGGTGTGCCCGCCGCGAGGTCTACGGTGGGGGAGGAGGGGAAGGCGAAGTACTCCGCGCATTCGGACGGAGGCTCACGGTGACCTCGGCATCCCACCTCCCCGGCGGCCCGGGCCGCGACACAGGCCGCCACGAGACGCCGGAGGAACGGGCGGACCGGCAGTGGAACGAACTGCTCCAGGAACTGCGGGTGGCCCAGACGGGCGTCCAGATCCTGTTCGGCTTCCTGCTCGCCGTCGTCTTCCAGCCGCGCTTCACCGAGCTGTCGGACACCGACCGCACCATCTACGTGGTCACCGTGATGCTGGGCTCCGCCACCGTCGCCGCCCTCATCGGGCCCGTGTCGTACCACCGGCTGCTCACCGGACGACGGCTCAAGCCGCAGACGGTCACCTGGGCGTCACGACTGACGGTGATCGGGCTGGCCCTGCTGCTGTGCACCATGTGTTCCGCGCTGCTGCTCATCCTGCGGGTGGCCCTGCACAACCCCCTCGCCCTGTGGCTGGTCGGCGGCATGGCGCTGTGGTTCGTGGTCTGCTGGTTCGTGTTCCCGGCCTGGGCGCTGGCCCGCTCCTCACCCTCACCCGAACGCGAGAAGTGACCGCTGCGCGAGGGTGGTCCGTTCAGCCGGAATCGCCGGCAACGGGGCCCCGGACGTCCGTGACCGTGAAGATCCCGCCGTCCGGGTCCAGCAGGGTCGCCTCGCTGCCCTGCCCCAGCGGACGCTGCTCGACCAGACTGCCGCCGTGCTGCCGCGCCGCCTCGACGGTGGCCGCCAGATCGGCGACGGGGAAGTGGACCTGCCAGTGCGGGCGGACCAGCGGATCGGGTGCCGCCTCCACCGCACCGGAGCTGATCCGGGCGAGCTGACGCCCCTCGCACTCGACGATGACCTCGTCCTTCTCGTACGACACCTCGCAACACCCGGGCCGCCCGCTCGCCCAGTCGAGCACCCCGCCATAGAAGATCGCCGCATCGAAGGCGTTCCTGGTGTGCAGCCGCAGCCAGGCGTGCGAGCGGTCGTCCTGCGCGGGGGGCGAAGTCGCGGGCTCGGTCCGCTCCCAGATGCCGAACACCGCACCGTCGAGGTCCGCCGCCAGGGCCCCGCGCCCCTTGCCGAGTGCCAGCGGTCCCACCGCGACCGTGCCGCTGCGCTCACGGATGCGTGAGGCTGCCGCGTCGGCGTCGGGGACGGCGAAGTACGGGGTCCAGGCCACGGCCACCCGGTAGGCGGTCGCCACCGCGCCGATGCCGGCGACCGGCACGTCCCCGCGGCGTGCGACGGAGAACTCCTGCCCCAGCTTGCCCGGCCGGAAGCTCCAGCCCAGCACGGCGGCGTAGAACGTCTGTGCGGATTCCAGGTCGCGGGTCATGAGGTTGACCCAGCAGGGCGCTGCGGATCCGGTCAGCGGCGCCGGCATCGATGCCGTCCCAGGATGGCTTCCGGTCATGGTCCTACTGCCTTCATCGGTTCTGCGGCCCGCGTGTGACGGCGGCCGTCGGAGCCTCACCAGCCTCACCGCGAGCGGTCGCTCCCGCAACACGCGGCGCCGCCGCCTGCCTCGCCGCGGCGCTCAGCGAGGCGTCTGCGTCCCCTGGTCTCCCGGAGGCCTGTCACGCTGCTCGTCGCTGTCGCGATGGATGGTCTCGCTGCCGTGGTCACCGAGCTCATAGGGGGACAGGCCCCGGCCGTCGGGCGGGAAGCTGTCGTCGCCGTGGACATCGCGTTGCTCGATATGGCTCCGGTGGTCGGGCCGCAGCGGCTGCTCGTCGGGCCGGGGCGGAGGCAGCTCCTGGGCTCGGCGCCGCCTGCCCAGCCAGACGGCACCGATCAGCACGCCCACCAGCGCCACTCCGACAATGCCCATGATCACCCCGGCCGCGCCCCGCCCGTCGGCGAGGGTGAGGGCCAGCGAACTGAGGTCTCCGTTCGATACGTCCATGCCTCCCGGATACCCCGAGTCGGAGGCATCACTCGGTAATGACTCTGAAATTCATGTTTTAAGTGGATATAAACCTAAAAGTGTTTCGGTCTCACGAGAGCGATCAGCGGGGCCCCGGTGCCTTGGGCCATCCGCTTGCCGACGGCCTCGTGTCGCCGTCACCCAGCCGTGGGGCGAGCCTGGAGAGGATCCTCGAATCGTTGGAGGGAAGCGATGGGACTGCCGAATCCGCTCAGCCGGTGGCCGGTCCACCGACAGTTGACCGGCGGTGATCCGCTGGGCAGAGGGCGTGCCGCGATGTCGCCTGCGACGGAGGACCTCAGGCCCCGCACCGTCACGTCCGACCGGGTCGTACACATCGAGGGTGACCCCGATTCGCCGATCAGCCGGGGACGGCTCTGCCCGAAGGGTTCCGCGACGCTCCAGCTCACCACGGGCCCGTCCCGCCGCCACCAGGTGCTGTACCGGCGCCCGTACGCGACCGACTGGGAGCCGCTCGACCTGGATACCGCCATGGACATGGTCGCCGACCGGGTGGTCGAGACCCGGCGCAGGACCTGGGAGTGGGAGCGCGAGGGGCTCCGCACGGCCCGCACGCTCGGTATGGCGGCGCGCCTCGGCGGCCGCGGCCGACCGGCCGCCGTCGGGGCCGGGCTCGCACTGCTCGCCGGTTCGACATGCACACGCTTCGGGATCTTCGCGGCAGGCATCGCCTCCGCCGAGGACCCCGTCTGCACCGTCGGCCCCCAGCGCGGGGACGCGCCACACAACGCCGAGCGGAAGGAATCGCGGTGAACAGCATCAAGGAGAAGCAGACGGAGGAGAGCCTGCACAGCGACGAGGTCTCGGTCGTCATCAGCGGGTGCGATACGGGCGACGCGCGGATGGTCTTCGACGCGCTGCGGGCCGCCTTCACCACCGACCGGGCCTCGGTCGACGTACCGAAGAAGCTCGCGGAAAGGCGCCCCACCGCATGGGTGGCGACCGTCGATGTCACCGAGGAGAGGGTGGTCTCGGGACCGGTCTCACTCGGCGGTCCCGTGTCGGTCGATGTGCAGGGCGGCTACTGGGCGTGCGAACGGCTCCGGCGGAGCCTGGCGCATGCCTTCGACGTACGGGTCGTCGGGACGGTCTCCGGGGACCAGGAGGAAGAGGTACGCCTCCGCCTGAAAAGCCGGGAGGGCTGAGCAAGCCGGGAGAGTTGAGAAGCCGGGAGAGCCGACAGGCCGACAGGCCGCGGCCCGACGACGGAGCAATGAAGCAGGAAGGTATTGCATATCTGATAGAAAGCGGACAAAAGGCCACCCCTGAAAGGTGCGAGTGAGTGGACCCCTCTCGCGGGCGGGACGACGGTGCGCAACAGCCGGGAGCAACCGGCGACCGTTCCACCCTGACACTGCACATCAACGGAACCGAGCAGACCCTGACGCTCGATCACCGCACCACGGTCCTGGACGCGCTCCGCGAAGACCTCGGCCTCACCGGCGCGAAGAAGGGCTGCGACCACGGACAGTGCGGGGCGTGCACCGTCATCGTCGACGGACGGCGCGCCAACAGCTGCCTGCTGCTCGCCGTCGCCCACGACGGCGCCCGCATCACCACCGTCGAGGGCCTCGCCGACGGCGACCGGCTCCACCCCGTCCAGGAAGCCTTCCTGGACCGCGACGCCCTGCAGTGCGGCTACTGCACACCCGGCCAGATCTGCTCGGCCGTCGGCATGCTCGGCGAGGCGGCGGACGGCTTCCCGTCCGATGTCACCGCTCGCACCGCACCCGTATCCGCCCCGGCGCCGCTCGACATCCCCGAGATCCGCGAGCGGATGAGCGGCAACCTGTGCCGCTGCGGCGCCTACCCCCGTATCGTCGAGGCGATCGAGGACGTGGCGCCGTGAAACCCTTCGGCTACCTCCGCGCCCGGTCCACCGCCGAAGCGGTCCGTGAGAGCGCCGCCCACCCCGGCGCCGGATTCCTCGGCGGCGGCACCAACCTCGTCGACCTGATGAAGCTCGGAGTGGAAACCCCCGACCTGCTCATCGACATCAGCCGACTGCCCCTGGACCAGGTGGGCGACACCGACAACGGCGGACTGCGCATCGGCGCGACCGTACGCAACAGCGACCTGGCCGCCCATCCCGTCGTACGCACCCGCTACCCCGTCCTGTCGCAGGCACTGCTGTCCGGCGCATCCGGGCAGCTCCGCAACACCGCCACGACCGGCGGCAACCTGCTGCAGCGCACCCGGTGCCCCTACTTCCAGGACACCTCCAAGCCGTGCAACAAGCGGGAACCCGGCACCGGCTGCCCCGCCCTCGAAGGCGCCCACCGCGATCTCGCCGTACTCGGCCACTCCGAGCACTGCGTCGCCACGCACCCGTCCGACATGGCCGTGGCCCTGTCCGCGCTCGACGCCACCGTCCAACTGCACGGGCCGGACGGCGAACGCACCGTACCCGCCACCGAATTCCACCGGCTGCCGGGCGACACCCCCCACCGGGACACCGAGATCCGGGCCGGCGAGCTCATCACCGAGGTGGTCCTGCCGCCGCGCCCGGACGGCGCCGGTTCCCTCTACCGAAAGGCCCGCGACCGCGCCTCGTTCGCGTTCGCCCTCGTGTCCGTCGCCGCGGTACTGAGCGTCCGCGACAGCCGGATCGAGCATGCGGCGCTGGCCTTCGGCGGGCTGGCCCACCGGCCCTGGCGCGCACACGTTGCAGAAGGCGCACTCCGGGGCGCACCCGCGACCGACGAGACCTTCGAACGGGCCGTGGACGCCGAACTCGCCGCGGCCCGGCCGCTGCGCGACAACGCGTTCAAGGTGGGCCTCGCCCGCAGTCTGGCCGTCGACGCGCTGGCCGAACTCGCCGCCGACAGCTGAGCAACCGCACAAACGCCGACCCGCAGACGTGAGGACCCGTCATGAGCCAGGCCCCTCCACCACTGGGCACCCCCGCCGCACGTCGCGAGGGCCGGGACAAGGTCACGGGCGCCGCCCGTTACGCCGCCGAGCACACCCCGCCGGGCTGTCTGTACGGCTGGCCCGTCCCCGCCACCATCGCCCGCGGCCGCGTCAGCGCCGTCCACACCGACGAGGCGCTGGCCCTGCCGGGCGTGCACGCAGTCCTCAGCCACGACAACGCCCCGCGGCTGAAGCAGCCCGACGACCCGATCCTCGCCGTCCTCCAGGACGACCGGGTCCCGCACCGGGGCTGGCACGTCGCGCTCGTGGTGGCCGACACGCTCGACCAGGCCCGTGCCGGGGCCGAGGCGCTGCAGATCGCGTACGAAACCGCCGAGCACGATGTCCTCCTGTCCGAGGACCACCCCGGCCTGTACACGCCGGAGACCGTCAACGGCGAGTACCCCGCCGTCCGCGAACGCGGGGACGTCGACCGGGCCTTCGCCAGGGCACCCGTACAGGTCGACGCCACTTACACCATCGGCGCCCTGCACAACCACCCCATGGAGCCGCACGCCTCCACCGCGCAGTGGACGCAGGACGGGCATCTGCACGTTTACGACTCGAATCAGGGGTCCACCGCGGTCCGTGAGAGCCTCGCCGCCGCCTTCGGGCTCCGGCCGCAGCAGATCACCGTGGTCGCCGAACACGTCGGGGGCGGCTTCGGCTGCAAAGGCACGACACGCCCGCAGACCGTCCTGGCGGCCATGGCCGCGCGCCACACCGGACGCCCCGTCAAGGTCGTTCTGCCCAGGCGGCAGTTGGCTGCCGTGGTCGGCCACCGCTCGCCCACCGTGCAGCGCCTCCGGCTCGGTGCCGAACTCGACGGCACCCTGACCTCGGTCTCCCACGAGGTGATCACCCAGACCTCCACCATCAAGGAGTTCGTGGAGCAGGCGGCCGTCCCGACCCGCATCATGTACGGGTCGGCTCACAGCCGTACCACCCATCGTGTGACCGCCCTGGATGTGCCGAGCCCCTCCTGGATGCGCGCACCGGGCGAGGCCCCGGGCCTGTACGCGCTGGAGTCCGCCATGGACGAACTCGCCGCCGCACTCGGCATGGACCCCGTCGAACTGCGCCTGCGCAACGATCCGGTCGACGAACCCGACTCCGGCCGCCCGTTCAGCAGCCGGGGCCTCGCCGCCTGTCTGGAGGAGGGTGCCGCACGCTTCGGCTGGTACGACCGCGATCCGCGCCCCGCGGTCCGTGAAGAGGGTCCGCTGCTGGTCGGTACGGGCGTCGCGTCCGCCACGTTTCCCGTGTACCTCTTCGGCTCCAGCGCCTCGGCGCACGCGGCCCCCGACGGCTCGTACCGCGTCCAGGTCAACGCCACCGACATCGGCACCGGCGCCCGCACCGTACTCGCGCAGATCGCGGCCTCCGTACTGGACACCCCGGTGGAGAACGTCCGGATCGACATCGGCAGCAGCGAACTGCCCGACGCCCCGCTGGCCGGCGGCTCCTCGGGCACGGCCTCCTGGGGCTGGTCCGTGCACAAGGCGTCCACCGCCCTTCTGCGGCAGTTGCGCGAGCGCACCGGCCCCCTTCCCGCCGAGGGACTGACGATCTTCGCGGACACCGAGCAGGAGACCTCCGAGGAGTCTCCGTACGCACGGCACGCGTTCGGCGCGCAATTCGCCGAGGTCGCTGTCGACTCCCGCACCGGAGAAGTACGGGTGCGCCAGATGCTCGGTGTCTTCGCCGCCGGGCACATCCTCAACCCCCGTACCGCACGCTCCCAGTTCATCGGAGGTATGACCATGGGAATCGGTATGGCCCTGACCGAGGGCAGCACCATGGACCCCGTCTTCGGCGACTTCACCGAGAGCGATCTCGCCTCCTACCATGTGCCGGTCTGCGCCGACGTACCGGAGATCGAGGTGCACTGGATCGACGAGGACGACCCGCATCTCAACCCGATGGGCAGCAAGGGCATCGGCGAGATCGGCATCGTCGGCGCCGCGGCGGCCGTCGGCAACGCTGTCCGGCACGCCACCGGCGTCCGGCTGCGCAGCCTTCCTCTCACCCCGGACACGCTGCTGCCGTATCTGCTCTGACCTGGGCAGATGCTTGCTGTACGGCAGACCCGTCGGCCCCTGTGTTGCGCAACCGGCTCTGCAGGGTCACCCTGTTGAGTGACCCAGAAGTCATATCTGCTCACTCTTCGTATGTGGGGGGTCGTTGGTTCAATGGGGCGAAGTCAGTGGGCCTCGATGTGAGGAGCCTCGACAATGACCGTTCAATTCGACCGGCACTATCTGGTCGAACTCCAGGTTTCGGCAGAGCGTGTATCGCAGCTGCGGCGGATCATCGCCGCGCACCTCCGCCATTGGAGTCTCGAACTTCATATCCGGCCGGTGTGCCGCGGTGTGGAGGAGCTGCTGACCAATGTCCACCGGCATGTCGGTGACGACAACAACTGTGTCGTCGAAATCCGCTGGTCCGGGCGGCATCTCACGGTCTCTGTCGCCGACAACGGCTCCGAGATGCCGCGGCTGCTCAGCAGCGGCGGCGGTGGTCTCAGCCGCGTCATGGCCCTGAGCGACAGCTGGGGCACCTGCCGCACGGCCGACGGCAAAGTCGTCTGGTTCACCCGGTACGCGAAGGAGCCGCGCACCGTCGACCTGGTGCCGCTGCCGCCACTGCCCGGTGTGGGCGAGTTCCGTCGTCCGCCCGTCGCCGTTGCGGATCCCGTTCCCGAAACCACGACGGCGTCCGACTCCGCCCCCGTTCTCGTCTGAGTCGCGCCACCAGGACCGGTACTGCCTGCTTCCGTACCCGCTGAACGCTTCACCTCCCGGCGCGGACGGCGTGCGCACCGCACGCATGGTCCGCGCCGGTCGGGTGTCCGCGCGGCAGGGCCCGCGTTGCGGCACGGCGCGCGGCGCTGCACGGTCGAAGTACCGAGGCAAGGAGGCCACAGTCATGCCCATCGCGACGGTCAACCCCGCGAACGGCGAGACGCTCAGAACGTTCGACGCACTGGGAGAGGCGGAGATCGAGCAGAAGCTCGACGCCGCCGACACCGCGTTCCGGCAGTACCGCACCACCGGATTTAACGAGCGGGCCGGCCTGCTGAACCTGGCCGCCGGTCTTCTGGACGAGGACGTACAGGACATCGCGCGCACCATGACCACCGAAATGGGCAAACCCGTCAAGGCGGCCCGAGCGGAGGCCGCCAAGTGTGCGAAGGCGATGCGCTGGTACGCGGCCCACGCCGAAGAACTCCTCGCGGACGAGCATCCGCCGCCGGACGATGTGCAGGACTCCGGTGCCTCCAGGGCCTACGTCCACTACCGCCCGCTGGGCGCCGTCCTTGCCGTGATGCCGTGGAACTTCCCGCTCTGGCAGGTCGTACGATTTGCCGCCCCCGCGCTGATGGCCGGGAACGTCGGCCTGCTCAAGCACGCGTCGAACGTCCCGCAGACGGCGATGTATCTGGAAGGCCTGTTCCGCCGCGCCGGATTCCCCGCGGGATGCTTCCAGACTCTGCTGGTGGGATCCGGAGCGGTCGAGTCGATCCTCCGCGACCGCCGGGTCGCCGCCGCCACCCTCACCGGCAGCGAGCCGGCCGCTCGGTCGCGTCGATCGCCGGCGACGAGGTGAAGCACACCGTGCTGGAACTGGGCGGCAGCGACCCGTATCTCGTCATGCCGTCGGCGGACGTCGCCAGGGCCGCCCGTACCGCCGTGACCGCCCGGGTGCAGAACAACGGCCAGTCCTGCATCGCCGCCAAACGGTTCATCGTGCACACAGAGGTGTACGACGAGTTCGCCGAGCGGTTCACCGTGGGCATGCGCGATCTGACGGTCGGCGACCCGCTGCAGGAATCCACCGACGTCGGACCGCTCTCCAGCGAACAGGGCCGCGCCGACCTGGAGGAGCTGGTGGACGACGCGGTACGGCAGGGCGCGAGCGTGCTCTGCGGAGGCGGCCGGCCCGACGGCCTGGGTCCCGAGCTGGAGCGGGGGTGGTTCTACGCCCCCACCGTCCTCACCGGGATCACGACCGGCATGCGCATCCACCGAGAGGAGACCTTCGGCCCCGTCGCCACGCTCTACCGCGTCGAAGGGCTGGACGAAGCCGTGGCGCTCGCCAACGACAGCCCCTTCGGCCTCAGCTCCAACGTATGGACCCGCGACGCGGACGAGGCCCGTCGCTGTGTGCGCGATCTGGAGGCGGGTGGTGTCTTCTTCAACGGCATGACGGCGTCCCATCCCGCGCTGCCCTTCGGCGGCGTGAAGCGCTCCGGCTACGGACGTGAACTCGCCGGGCACGGCATCCGCGAATTCTGCAACGCGACCACGGTCTGGTACGGCCCCGAGCCCGTCGGCGCCACGTCCTAGGAGACACAACATGAGTCATGCCGCCCACCCGGCAGTGACGCCCGGCCCCTCCGACGAAGAGATCGCAACCCTCGACGCGCACTGGCGGGCCGCCAACTATCTGGCCGTGGGCCAGATCTATCTGATGGCCAACCCGCTCCTGACCCGGCCGCTCACCCGGGAGCACATCAAGCCGCGCCTGCTCGGCCACTGGGGCACTTCACCCGGACTGAACCTGGTCCACACCCATCTCAACCGCGTCATCAAGTCCCGCGGCATCCAGGGCCTGTGCGTCTGGGGCCCCGGCCACGGCGGACCCGCCGTCCTCGCCAACTCCTGGCTGGAGGGCAGCTACTCGGAGACGTACCCCGACGTCAGCCGTGACGCCCAGGGCATGGGGCAGCTGTTCAAACAGTTCTCCTTCCCCGGCGGGGTGCCCAGTCATGTGGCACCGGAGACTCCCGGCTCCATTCACGAGGGCGGCGAACTCGGCTACGCCCTCACCCACGCCTACGGTGCCGCCCTCGACCACCCGGACCTGCTCGTCACCTGCGTCATCGGCGACGGAGAGGCCGAGACCGGACCGCTCGCCGCGTCCTGGCACTCCAACAAATTCCTCGACCCGGTGCACGACGGAGCCGTCCTCCCGATCCTCCACCTCAACGGCTACAAGATCGCCAACCCGACCGTTCTCGCCCGCCTCCCCGAGCCGGAACTCGACGCCCTCCTGCGCGGCTACGGGCACGACCCCCTGTATGTCGGCGGCGACGATCCCCTCACCGTCCACCGGGCGATGGCCGCCGCGATGGACCGGGCCGTCGACCGCATCCGGGAGCTCCAGGCCGCCGCCCGTACCGGCGGCGACACCGAGCGCCCGCACTGGCCGGTGATCGTGCTGCGCACCCCCAAGGGCTGGACCGGACCGGCCGAGGTCGACGGGGTGCCCGTCGAGGGCACCTGGCGCGCCCATCAGGTCCCGCTGCCCGGCGTCCGGGACAACCCCGAACATCTGCGCCAGCTGGAGGCGTGGATGCGCTCCTACCGGCCGGAGGAACTCTTCGACACATCGGGGCGCCCCACTGCCCAGGTGCTCGACTGCGTGCCCGAAGGCACCGCCCGGCTCGGCGCGACCCCGTACGCCAACGGCGGTCTGCTCCTGCGCGATCTGCCCATCCCGCCGCTGGACGACCACGCCGTCGAGGTCGACAAGCCCGGCACCGTGCTGCACGAGCCGACGCGGGTGCTCGGCGGCCTGCTGGAGGCCGTCATGGCCGCCACCTCCGAACGCCGAGACTTCCGGGTCGTGGGCCCCGACGAAACCGCGTCGAACCGACTCGACGCCATCTACGAGTCCACCGGCAAGGCATGGCAGGAGCGGATCCTGCCGACCGACGAGCACCTCTCCCGCGACGGACGCGTCATGGAGGTGCTCTCCGAGCATCTGTGCCAGGGCTGGCTGGAGGGGTACCTCCTCACCGGCCGGCACGGCCTCTTCTCCTGCTACGAGGCGTTCGCCCACATCGTCGACTCGATGGTCAACCAGCACATCAAATGGCTCAGGACGTCCCGCCGGCTGGCCTGGCGCCGCCCCATCGCCTCGCTCAACTATCTGCTCACCTCGCACGTCTGGCGCCAGGACCACAACGGGTTCTCCCACCAGGACCCGGGCTTCGTCGACCACATCCTCAACAAGAGCCCCGAAGCCGTACGGGTCTACCTGCCGCCGGACACCAACACCCTGCTCTCCGTCGCCGACCATGCGCTGCGCAGCCGGGACTACGTGAATGTGATCGTGGCGGGCAAACAGCCGAGCTTCGACTGGCTCACCATGGACGAGGCCCGGGCGCACTGCGCCCGCGGAGCAGGTGTGTGGGAGTGGGCGGGCACGGAGGACGGCAGCCGCGAACCCGACGTGGTGCTCGCCTGCGCCGGTGACGTACCCACGCTGGAGACTCTGGCGGCAGCCGATCTGCTGCGCAGGCATCTGCCGGAACTGGCGGTACGGGTGGTCAATGTGGTCGACATGACGCGGCTGCTGCCCCACGGGGAGCACCCGCACGGCATGCCGGACTCCGAGTACGACGCGGTGTTCACCAGGAACACCCCGGTGATCTTCGCCTACCACGGCTACCCGTGGCTGATCCACCGGCTGGCCTACCGGCGGGCCGGCCATGCCCATCTGCATGTGCGGGGCTACAAGGAGGAGGGCACCACCACCACGCCCTTCGACATGGTGGTGCGCAATGACCTGGACCGCTACCGGCTGGTCATGGATGCCATCGATCGGGTGCCCGGCCTCGGCGTCCGTGCCGTGGCGGTACGTCAGGCGATGGCGGATGTCCGTACCCGCCACCACGCCTGGATCCGTGAACACGGCACGGACCTGCCCGAGGTGGCCGACTGGACCTGGAGCGGCTGACACCGCCCCGGGTTCCTGCGACGTGGGCTCAGCGGCCGACAGCCTTTGCCAGCTGGGCCTTCGTCATGTGGGACCGTCCGTGGACGTTCTTCCTCTTCGCCTCTTCGTAGAGCTGGTCGCGAGTAGGCCCCTCGGCTCCGCTGTGGGAGCGCAGACCGCCGCGCCGCGAGGGCGACATGTCCTCGATGGAGGTACGGCTCGCGGTCCTCGACTCGCCGGCGCGGGCGCGCTCCTTGTTGACCGTACGGGCCGCGATCTCCTCGGCCCGTTCCTCGCTGACCCCGCGCTCCTGTGCGCTCTCCTTGATGTGTTCGTACTGCCGTTCCCGTTTGGCGTTGGATCCGCGTGGCATGGCGCGCTCCTCTCCCTGGGATCTGCCCCAGGACTCGGGCCCGGGGCTCGATCGGGCCCTTCCTCAGTGTCCCAGCGGCCCCCGGAGCCCGCATGCCTGCCGCGTACCCGATGCGGCGTAGCGTGCTGCCCTGCTGTTCAGTAGCGCAGGGCCGCCGCGATCCGTCCGTACTCCGCGAGCGAGTCGTCCGCGAGAAAGACCACGTCGGTGCCGCTGTCCAGTGCCGCCTCGACGAGCTCGTCGACGATGTCCTCTCGGACCGAGCCGTCCGTGAGGTCCGCGGCTCCACCGCTCACCGGTTCGAGGTGCTCGTCCGTCACCCGTACCGTCTGCTGGAAGTGCTCCTCCACCGCGACCAGTCCGGCGCGGCCCTCCCGTACCGCGGCCCACACCTCGTCGAGACCACCTGCAAAGGCACGGCGGCCACGCGCTTCGTCCAGTCTGCCGTCGATCTCCGCCGCGAACCGCTGCTGCCGCTCGGCGAGCGCCGGCCGCAGCTCCTTGAGCAGGCCGGCCGGTGTCATGTCGGCCGGTACACCCTTGGTGACCCGGCCCACGGCCGACTTGGCGCTCTCGCCGACCTCGTCCAGCAGGGCGAGCGCGGGGGCGAGGCCGATCAGATACAGCGGGCGCGGGTCCGTGGCCAGTACCGCGCGCAGCTTCTCGTCGACGGTGCGCAGGAAGTTGCGCGTCTCCTCGTCGCTGAAGGTGCTCGGGGTGTCGCCGATCCGCTCCTCGCGCTGCGGGTTCGGTGCCTCCCTCGGAGCCGTCAGCGGGAATCCGCCGGTCTGCTCCTCGTGCAGGGCGTCCGCCGTGCCGCTCCACAGGGCGGCGTGCTCGGCCGACACGGTGAGCGCCCAGAACGGCTGGGCCTGGGCCTTCGCTGCGACCAGGTTGCGGGTCAGATAGGTGTCGCTGAGGACCACCCGCTCGGGTGCAGTACGGGGAAGCTGCCAGATCTGGTGCTCGTCGGCGGTGGCGAGGACGATCAGGGCGTCCAGGGCCCGGCGGGGGTCCACCTCGTCGACCGCCCGGTCGAGCTGTTCCTTGATGGCGTTCCGGGCCTCGCGGGTGACCGCGGGATCCGCTTCCAGCCGGCTGACGGCCTCGGACGCCAGGTTGCGCAGCCGAACGGGGTCCTGGGCGTTGTCCGGAGCGCGGCGGTGCGTCGGCATGGTCAGGGACAGGGCCGGATAGGTCTTGGCCGCCCGCAGTTCCTGCAACAGGCCGACGGTCAGGGCGTCCGCATCCATCGTTGTCTCCCAGGGCTTCGGCTGGCATCCGCTCCCGAGTGAAGCGGGTGTATTCGACGAGTCAATTCATACCTTTTGATCCTAATATGAGCGAGTTCTTCATAGTCGGTCTCAGGAGGTACGCGCGATGTCCACGCTCACCGTGTGGAAGTTCCAGTCGGCCGAGGGTGCGGAGAACGCGGAGACCACGCTCAAGTCCCTCCAGAAGCAGGGGCTGATCAAGATCCTCGACGCGGCCGTGGTCAGCTGGCCCGCCGACCGGGCGAAGCCCAGGACCAAGCAGTTGATCGACCTCGTCGGTGCCGGCGCACTGAGCGGCACGTTCTGGGGAATGCTCTTCGGGCTGATCTTCCTGATGCCGCTGCTGGGCGCCGCGATCGGTGCGGCGGCCGGGGCGCTGGGCGGCAAGCTGGCCGATGTCGGCATCGACGACGACTTCATCGCCGAGGTCAAGGAGAAGGTGACGCCCGGGACTTCGGCCCTGTTCCTGCTGACCATGAACGAGGTGCCCGACCGGATCAGCGACGCCCTGCCCGGCGGCGGCGCCGAACTGCTCCACAGCAACCTGGACACGCAGAGCGAGGCGCGGTTGCGCGAGATCTTCGGCGAGGACGCGGCCTGACCGACCGGGGAGCCCGGCCGTCCGGGTTCCCCGCACCGTCTCTGCCTCACCCCCATTTCCTCATCTCTCCATACCTCTCCCTCTCCCTTACGCCCTTCCGAGCAGACGGAGCGTCCGTGAACCCGACCAGCCCCTTGCGGCACGCCCTCGGCGGCCGCGCAGCCCGCACCCTGACCCCAGCCGTGCTGGCCGTGTCGATCATCGCCGGTACCGCCGCCTGCGGCGGCTCCGATACCTCCTCGCAGGGCACGGCCAGGAGCACCCGTACGGTGTCCCCGGAACCGGCCATGACCCGGTCCGCGAGCGCCAGTCCGCGTACCCAGCAGGAATTCGCGGCCTCGGTCTCCGCCGCCGCCGAGCGCAACCGGCAGCAGGCCGCCAAGCAGCTCGCAGGCGTCAAGGGACGGGGCAACGCGGTCAAGGACGTCTCGGTGACGGGGCTTCCGGTCGTGAAGTCCGAGCAGTTCCGCAGCGCCCTCGTCCGCGTCACCAACCGCACGGACAAGGCCGCCTTCTACGCCGTCAAGGTGGAGTTCGTCGACTCGTCCGAGAAGGTGCTCGACTCCGTGGTGCTCGGCTTCGCGGACGTCCCGCCCGGCCGGACCGGCAGTCAGCACGCCAACAGCCGCAAGGCGGCCGGCGTCAAGACATTCCCCCGGATCGCCCAGGCCGAGCGCAGCTGACGGCCGGGCCGGGTGAGCAACGCCGCCGAAGCCGTCACCGATGCCCTGCGCGAACTGCACACGCGCTTCGCCGGGCTGCGGGACGGTCAACTCGCCGACTACATCCCGCAACTGGCGCTGGCCGAACCGGATGCGTTCGGACTGGCGCTGATCAGCATGGACGGTCACCGCTACAGCACAGGTGACGCCGACGCCCCGTTCACCATGCAGTCCGTGTCGAAACCCTTCGTCTACGCCCTCGCCCTGTCCGTCCTCGGGCTCGACGAGGTGGGGCGCTGGGTGAACGCCGAGCCCAGCGGCGAGGCTTTCAACGCCATCAGTCTGGAACCGGTCACAGGGCGGCCCGACAACGCCATGGTCAATGCGGGCGCCATCGTCACCACCGCGCTGATCCCGGACACCCCCGACGCCCCCAGATTCGGCCGCATCCTCGACTGCCTGAGCCGGTTCGCCGGACGGCGGCTGGATGTCGACGAGCAGGTGTACGCCTCCGAGTCCGTCACCGGCGACCGGAACCGCGCCCTCGCCTATCTGATCCGCAGCGCCGGACCGCTGCCCGTCGACCCGGTGGCGGCGATGGAGACGTACTTCAGACAGTGCGCGGTACGGGTCACCACGCTGGACCTCGCCGCGATGGCCGCGACCCTCGCGCACGGTGGCGTCAACCCGCTCACCGGCGTCGAGGTGGTCCCGGAGCCGGTCGCGGCCCAGGTGCTGGCGGTGATGGCGACCTGCGGCATGTACGACGTCTCGGGCGACTGGCTGCTACGGGTGGGGCTGCCGGCGAAGAGCGGTGTGTCCGGCGGACTGATCGCCTCGGGCCCTGCCAGATTCGGACTGGCGACGTACAGCCCGCTGCTGGATCCGGCCGGCACCTCCGTTCGGGGGCGCGCCGCGCTCGGGGCCCTGTCGGAGCGGCTCGGCCTCCATCTGATGCACAATCCGGCATTGGCCGGATCCACCGTCACTCTGGTCACGACCGCCGACGATCTGCCGTCCGCCCGCGCCGGGCCGTGGGAGCGCGCCCGGCGTGAACGGGTCGCGGTCGTCGCCGCCCAGGGTGCTCTCGACTTCACCGCGACCGAACGTGTGCTTTATGCCCTGGACGAGGCGCGACCGCAGGAGACGGGGGCCGCGGTGCTGGATCTGCGGCAGGTGACCGACATCGACTCGGTGGCCCGGGCGGTGCTGCGGAGCGGACTCGGCCGGCTCGTGAAAGGCGGCGTGCGCACCGCCGTGGCCGACCCGGCGGGCCACCTCGTCCTGCTCCCCGCCACCGGGGAGCAGGACGAACGCACGGCCCTTCGGCCCTTCGACTCCCGTGAGGAGGCCGTGGCCTGGTGCGCGAGCGGCCTGGCCGACTGAAACGGGGAAGGAGCCGGCCGGGTCTGTCCCTCTACCAGATGGACTCGACCCATTCCGGGTGATCGACAAACGGGTTCCGGTTGTGCTGGTACTGGTCGAATATGACGTCGTTGCGCCGCTTCTCGAAGCTGTCCGGCGGGTCCTCCTGGCTCCACGCCTTCAGTGCCGAGAGGCGGCCGATGTACGGTGCGGAGCCGTTGGACACACGGTCGTTGGGTTCGAGGTCGGGGAAGGCGTCGTCGCCCTCGTAACGCACCGCCATGTAGAGGATCATGCGGGCCACATCGCCCTTGACCGCGTCGCGCGGTTCGAAGGAGTCGCTGTCGGTGTAGCTGCCCGGTGCGCCGCTGACCGCGCTGCCGCCGTTGTCGAAGTCCTTGTTGCCGCGGATGGAATTGACCGTGACATCCTCCGGGCGCAGGTGGTGGATGTCGGTGCCGGGGCCGGTGGCGGTGCCGAAGTCGCCGTGGGACTTGGCCCAGACGTGCTCGCGGTTCCACTGGCCGACCGAGCCGCCGTTGTCGCTCTTGGGCTCGGAGCGCCCGGAGTAGAGGAGGATCACGTTCGAGGGGTTGGCGGGGTCCTCGTCCGTCTTCTTGAGTGCGTCCCAGACCTGGCTGTAGGAGATCTTGGTCTGGCTGCTGATGATCGTGTGCAGAGCGCTCTTGAGTGCGGTTCCGGACTTGCCGAGCGCGTCCTGGTAGTACGTGTCGTCGAGAGCGCCGAGCGGTGTCGCGGCGACCGGCGCGGCCTGGGGTGTGGCGGCGGGCGCGGCGGCCGCGGTGCCGGCGAGTACCGCGAACGCGGCAAGGGTCGCCAGCAGGGGGCGCCGGTAACGAAGGTGACGACGGGACATGTGGGGTGTCCTCTCCGAAAATGCGGGCACCACGAAGCCGTCACAAGGTGGGGGCGGCGCCGCAGCGGTCGTGTGGTACGTGGTCAGCGGGAGCCTTCCACACGCACCGTGACCATGGTGTGAACGCCGTGTACCTATCATGTGCAGGTCAAGTGAGCGCTTTTCCGTGGCGCCGGGGTCGGATCGGGGAGGCATCGGATGCGGCGGGCCGGGCACGGGGTGAGAATGACCGAAAGGACGAGGAGGCGGCATGAGCGACGAGCCCGAATCCGTATCCGCAGCTCGGGGAGTGACTCCCGACAGCCTCTTGCACACCGGCGGAAGCGACAATCCGTCGGCAGAGGACCTGGTGCTCGCCTCCGGGCGGGACCTGACTCCGAAGAATCTTCAGTGGGCGGAGCGAAGGCTCGCCCGGGAGGGCCGGTCGGCGATCGACAAGGTGCTGCCGTAGTGCATGGCCCGGCGGCCGGCGCGGGGAGTGTGCGGGCGCTCCCCGCAGCTCGGCTAGCCTGGGTGCACAATGAACCGTTTGACTACGTCAGGGGCCGGGTACGACCTCGCCCGCTTCCCCGAGGACCCGCGCGACCCGTTCCGTGCCTGGGACGCTGCCGATGAGTATCTGCTGCGGCGGCTGGAGGGAACCGACGAGTCGGAACCGGTCGACCTGTCGGGCGCTGTGGTCGTGGTGGGCGACCGCTGGGGCGCCCTGAGCACCGTGCTCGCCGGGCACCGCCCCGTGCAGATCACCGACTCCTACCTGGCGCAGCGCGCGACCCTGGCGAATCTGGACCGCAACGGCGTGGACGCGGATGCCGTACGCCTCCTGTCGGCCAGGGACACACCGCCGGACCGTATCGACGTCCTGCTGGTACGTGTCCCGAAGAGCCTCGCGCTCCTGGAGGACCAGCTCCACCGGCTCGCGCCGGCCGTCCATGCGGGCACCGTCGTCATCGGCACCGGCATGGTCAAGGAGATCCACACCTCCACTCTCAAACTCTTCGAGCGGATCATCGGCCCGACCCGTACCTCCCTCGCGGTCAAGAAGGCCCGGCTCATCTTCTGTACCCCGGACCCGGCCCTGACCCGTACGCCGAGCCCCTGGCCGTACCGCTACGACCTGCCCGAGGGCGTCGGTCCGGTCTCCGGCCGGACGGTCACCAACCATGCCGGGATCTTCTGCGCCGAGCGCCTCGACATCGGCACCCGCTTCTTCCTCGGCCATCTCCCCGCGCGCAGCGGCCCCGACCGGGTGGTCGACCTCGGCTGCGGAAACGGCGTCGTCGGGCTGTCCGCCGCGCTCGCCAATCCCGAAGCGACGGTCACCTTCATCGACGAGTCGTACCAGGCGGTCGCCTCCGCCGAGGAGACCTTCCGGGCCAACACCGGCCCGGACGCCAAGGCCGACTTCATGGTCGGCGACGGGCCGGCACAGCTGCCGCCCGCCAGTGCGGACCTGGTGCTCAACAACCCGCCGTTCCACTCCCACCAGGCCACCACCGACGCAACGGCCCGCAACATGTTCCACGGGGCGCGCGCCGCACTGCGGCAGGGGGGTGAGCTGTGGGTCGTCGGCAACCGGCATCTCGGCTACCACACCCAGCTGCGCCGGATCTTCGGCAACTGCACCACGGTCGCGGGCGACCCGAAGTTCGTCGTCCTGCGCGCCGTCAAGCGCTGACGCCCGCGGAGACGTCCTGGCCCTTCCGGATTCTTGCAACACGTTCTACTGTGTGCGCCGCCGCACACGGGCGACGCGACCGCGAGACTCCTGGAGGGGCCGTGCACCTCGAATACACGCCTGAACAGCAGCAGTTGCGCGCCGAACTGCGTACGTACTTCGCCGGACTGGTGCCCGACAACGCCTACGCGCGCTACGCCGACCCCTCCTCCCAGAAGAACTTCTACCGCGAGACGATCCGGCGCCTCGGTACCGACGGCTGGCTCGGCGTCGGCTGGCCGACGGAGTACGGCGGACGCGGCCTGTCCCCGATGGAACAGTTCATCTTCTTCGACGAGGCCGCCCAGGCGGGCGTTCCGCTGCCGCTGATGGCCCTCAACACCGTCGGCCCGACGATCATGCAGTTCGGTACCGACGAACAGAAGGACTACTTCCTGCCGAAGGTCCTCGCCGGCGAGATCGACTTCGCGATCGGATACAGCGAACCCGACGCGGGCACAGACCTCGCCGCGCTCAAGACCCGGGCCGTGCGCGACGGCGACGACTATGTCGTCAACGGGCAGAAGATCTGGACGACCAACGGCGACACAGCCGACTGGGTCTGGCTCGCCGTCCGCACCGACCCGGACGCCCCGCCCCACAAGGGCATCACCATGCTCCTCGTCCCGACGAGCGACCCCGGCTATTCCTGCACCATCATCAACACCCTCGCCTCGCACGACACCACCGCCAGCTACTACGAGAACATCCGCGTCCCCGTCTCCCGCCGCGTCGGCGACGAGAACAAGGGCTGGCGGCTCATCACCAACCAGCTCAACCATGAACGCGTCACCCTCGCCGCCCACGGCACCATGGCCATCCGCGCCCTCCACAACGTCCAGCACTGGGCGGCGGACACCCGGCTCACCGACGGCCGCCGCGTCATCGACCTCGGCTGGGTCCGCGCCCTCCTGGCCCGCACCCACACCAGGCTCGACGCCATGAAACTCCTCAACTGGCAGATGGTGTCCGCGGTCCAGAACGGAACCCTCACCCCGCAGGACGCCTCCGCCGTCAAGGTCTACGGCTCCGAGGCACGCCGCGACGCCTACGCCTGGCTGATGGAGGTCGTCGGCTCGGCGGGACCGCTGAAGGAAGGGTCGGCGGGCGCCGTACTGCACGGCGAACTCGAACGCGGATACCGGTCCGCGGTCATCTTCACCTTCGGTGGCGGCAACAATGAGATCCAGCGGGAGATCATCTCGTGGATCGGCCTGGGCATGCCGCGCGTACGGCGGTGAGCGGTCCTTGTCCGGCGTCCCGGTCTCAGGCCGGGGCGGTCAGGGCGACGGCGGTTTTCTCCTTGAGGACGTCGTTGAGGACGTCGTTCAGGTGCCGCAGGCCCGGGCAGCCGGCTGTGCAGACGGTGTGACCGGGCGGGACGGGGCTGGAGCTTCAGCCCGGTCACAGCGCATCCTGTGGGTGCATACGGCATACGTATGTACGCCGCCGAGCGGGAGGTGCGAGCGGACATGATGGACGCCGACCCGGGGCTCTTCGGGCCCGAATCCGTCACCTGGCAGATGCATGGCGACCCGATGATGTGGGTCGCCGGAGTGCGTGCGCTCTACCTCCAGGCGCTGCACCCGCGCGCCGTACGCGGCGTCATGCAGAACTCCGACTTCCGCAAGGACGCCTGGGGGCGGCTGATGCGTACGGCCGGCTTCGTCGGCACGATCACGTACGGCACCACCGAAGCGGCCGAGAAGGCGGGAGCCAGGGTCCGCAGGATCCACCGGCTCCTCGAGGTCACCGACCCGGTGACCGGGGAGAGGTACGGCGTCGACGATCCCGAGATGCTGCTGTGGGTGCACTGCGCCGAGGTCGACTCCTACCTCCAGGTCGAACGCCGCTCCGGCTTCCCGCTCACCGACGCCCAGGCCGACCGCTACATCGACGAGCACCGCCACAGCGCGCGTCTCGTCGGCCTCGACCCCGCCGACGTGCCGGCCACCACCGCACAGCTCGCCGCCTACTTCGAACGGGTGCGGCCACAACTCGCTGCATCCCCGGAGGCGTTGGACGTGGACGACTTCCTGCGCCGTCCACCCGTTCATCCGCTGCTCGTACCGGCGCGCGCACTGGTGTGGCGGCACGTCGCGGCACTCGCCTACCAGTCACTGCCCCCGTACGCCCATGAGCTCTACGGCAGACCCGTGGGACCCGTGCGCAGCGTCGACCGCCGCCTGCGCACCGCCGGAACCGCCCTGCGCTGCATTCCCTCCCGGCTCCGCTGGCAACTCCCGCCCGGTCACATTCTGAACGCGATGGCCCGACTCGGTCCCGGCAGCCGCCCCACCCCGTACAAACTGCGCAGCCAGGCCGCCATACTGGACGGGCCGGGGAGGGCACAGAGCTAGGCGAAGCGACGGGGGCGACAGCAGGCGATGGCGGACACCAGGCTGATCCAGAGCCGGTACCGACTGCTCGATCTGATCGGGCGCGGAGGCATGGGCGAGGTGTGGCGCGCTCGCGACGAGTCGCTCGGCCGCCACGTGGCCGTCAAATGCCTCAAGCCGATGGGGCCCCAGCACGACCAGTCCTTCACCCGCATCCTGCGCGAACGCTTCCGCCGCGAGGCCCGTGTCGCCGCCGCGCTCCAGCACCGCGGCGTCACCGTCGTCCACGACTTCGGTGAGCACGAGGGCGTTCTGTACCTGGTGATGGAACTCCTCGACGGCCGTAACCTCAGCCAGCTCCTGGAGGACAACAAGCAGCATCCGCTGCCGGTGCCCGACATCGTCGACATCGCCGAACAGGTCGCCGACGCCCTCGGCTACACCCACCAGCAGGGGATCGTGCACCGCGACCTCAAGCCCGCCAACATCATGCGGCTGGCCGACGGCACGGTGAAGATCTGCGACTTCGGCATCGCCAGGCTCGGCCACGACATCGGCTTCACCTCCCGCCTCACCGGTACGGGCATCGCCATGGGCACCCCGCACTACATGTCGCCCGAGCAGATCAGCGGTGGCCATGTCGACCACCGCAGCGACCTCTACTCACTGGGCTGCGTCCTGTACGAGATCGCCACCGGAGCACCGCCGTTCGACCTCGAAGACGCCTGGGCCGTGCTCGTCGGACACCGTGACACCCAGCCCGAGCCACTGCGCACCCACCGGGCCGAACTCCCCGGATTCTTCGACCGCGTCGTCCTGGAACTGCTGGCCAAGACCCCGGAGGAGCGGCCCGTCGACGCGGGCGACCTGCGCCAGCGGATCGCGGTCGGCCGCACCGGCGAGCAGCCGCAGCTCCAGCCTTCGGGACAGGTACGGCTCGCGCCGCCCGTTCCCGTCGTGCGGCCCGGGCAGGAGCTGCCGGCCTGGACCCGCGGCATGACCACCGGACACAAGGCGTCCGGCGCCCTCGGGCTCGCGCCGCCCGACCACTTGGCGGACCTCACCGGCGAGTGGACCACCGGCACCGACATGCGATACCTCACCGGAGAACTGCCACAGGTCAGGGCCGAGCGGCCGACCCCATCGCCGGAACTGCTCTCCATCCTCGCCAACCGGCACAGCGCGGGCCTCAACCTCGGCAGGCTCGGCCACTGGGAGGAGGCCGGCGAAGTGCACCGTGCGGTCGCCGCCGAACGCGAGCACGCCCTCGGCCGCGACCACCCCGACACCCTCTCCAGCCGGTACGAGGTCGGCTTCACCCTCAGCCGCACCGGGCGCGCGTCGGACGCCCTGCGGGAGTTCGGCCGCGTCGCCCAGGGGCGCGAACGCACCCTGGGACCCGACCACCCGGAGACCCTCGCGGCCCGCCAGGAGATGGCGTACGTCCTGGGCCAGCTCGGCCGGCACTTCGAGGCCCATCAGGTGTACGCGACGGTCCTCGCCTCCAGGGAACGGTCGATGGGCCCCGACCACCCCGACACCCTGCGCTGCCGCCACAACCTCGCCTTCAACCTCAGCAGGCTCGGACGCCTGGAGGACTCGTACCGGATGGCCAGGGACGTGGCGTCGGCCCGTTCCCGCCTGCTCGGTGCCGACCACCCCGACACCCTGGTCACGCTCTACGAAGTGGCGTACACGCTCGGCCGGCTGGGACGCTGGACGGAGGCCCTGCAGACCTACCGCGAAGTCGCCCAGGCCCGGTCGAGGTCGCTCGGCGCCGACCATCCCGACACGCTCTCCGCCCGCTACGAGGTCGGCATCAGCCTCGGCCGCCTGGGGCGCAGCGCGGAGGCCCTGGAGCTCTACCGCGCCCTCGTCGACGACCGGACCGGAGTGGGCGGTCCCGCCGACCCCGAGACCCTCCGTGCCCGCCACGGCCTGTGCGTCAATCTGGGCCGCCTCGCCCGCTGGGAGGAAGCGCTCGCCGAGGCGCGCGACGTGTGCGCGGTCCGCGAACGGGTCCTGGGCCCCGACCACCCCGATACCCTCGTCAGCCGCCGCGAGGTCGCCGTCGGCCTCGGCTGGCTCGGCCGCTGGGCCGACGCCCTCGCCGTCTACCGCCAGGTCGCCGCGGCCCGCGAACGGGTCCTGGGCGCCGACCACCCCGACACCCTCGCCGCCCGCAACGACGAGGCACACTGCCTGGAGCAGCTCGGCCGGGGACCGGAGGCCGTGGAGCTGTACCGCAGGGTCGCGGCGCTGCGCCGCGGGCGGGGAGCGCCGTCGCACCGACCGGACGCCACAGCCTCTGGTCAGGGGTGATCGTCCCGTGCTACGAAGGGTCATGCCCGCACCCGACAGCTATGACGCAGTGATCGTGGGCGGCGGCCACAACGGTCTGGTCGCCGCCGCCTACCTCGCCCGCGCCGGGCAGTCCGTCCTGGTCCTGGAACGCCTCGCCACCACCGGCGGAGCGGCCGTTTCGGCCCGCCCCTTCGACGGGGTCGACGCCCGGCTGTCGCGCTACTCGTACCTCGTGTCCCTGCTGCCGCAGAAGATCGTCCGCGATCTCGGCCTGGACTTCGCCGTACGCAAGCGGACCGTCTCCTCGTACACCCCGACCGTGCGCGGCGGCCGCGCCACCGGGCTGCTCGTCGGCGGGGACCGCACCCGGGAATCCTTCGCCGCACTCACCGGCTCGGACCGGGAGTACGAGGCGTGGCAGCGCTTCTACGGCATGACGCGACGCGTCGCCGAGCGGGCCTTTCCGACACTCACCGAACCTCTGCCGACGCGGGACGCGCTGTGTGAGCGGATCGGTGACACGACGGCCTGGCGGACACTCTTCGAGGAGCCCATCGGTGTCGCCGTCGAGAAGAACTTCCATGACGACCTCGTACGCGGAGTCGTTCTCACCGATGCCCTGATCGGCACCTTCGCCGATGCGCACGATCCGTCCCTGCTCCAGAACCGCTGCTTCCTCTACCACGTCATCGGCGGCGGTACCGGCGACTGGGACGTCCCGGTCGGCGGCATGGGCGCGCTCACCGACGCCCTCGCCCGTGCCGCCCGCGAGGCCGGCGCTCAGATCCGCGTACGGCACGAGGCGACCCGTATCGAGACCGACGGAACACGGGCCGAGATCACCGTCCGCTCTCCCGAGGCGGAACACGTCGTCACGGCCCGCAAGGTCCTCGTCAACGCCTCGCCGCAGGCGCTCGCAGTCCTCCTCGGGGACGAGCCGCCCACCCCGGCGGAGGGCGCGCAGCTGAAGGTGAACATGCTGCTCACCCGGCTGCCCCGACTGCGTGACCGCTCGGTCGACCCGCGCGAGGCCTTCGCCGGCACGTTCCACATCGCCGAGGGGTACGGGCAGCTCGCCGACGCCTACCGGGACGCGGCGGCGGGCCGGCTGCCCGCCGCCCCGCCGTCCGAGATCTACTGCCACTCGCTGACCGACCCGTCGATCCTCGGCCCCGACCTCGCCGCCCGCGGCTACCAGACCCTCACCCTCTTCGGACTGCACACGCCCGCCCGGCTCTTCGCCGCCGACAACGCGGCGACGCGCACCGAGCTGCTGACGGCCACGCTCGCCGAACTCGACGCGCACCTGGACGAGCCGATCACCGACTGCCTGGCACGCGACGAGAACGGCGAGCTGTGCATCGAGGCCAGGACACCGCTCGACCTCGAACAGGATCTGCGGCTGCCCGGCGGCCACATCTTCCACCGGGACCTCGCCTTCCCGTACGCCACCGAATCCACCGGCCGGTGGGGTGTGGAGACGGCGCACGCCAATGTGCTGCTGTGCGGGGCGGGCGCCGTACGCGGCGGTGGGGTCAGCGGGGTTCCCGGCCACAACGCCGCGATGGCGGCGCTGGGCCGGTGACCGGGCTGGGCTATCGACCGAAGACGCCGCGCAGCGCGCCGAGCTTGCGCGGCAGGTCGTACTCCGCGCCGCCCTCGTGCCCGTTGTACGTGAACACCTCGATCTCGGCCGGACCCGCATAGCGGTGATACGCGGCGAACACCGTGGACGACGGGCAGATCCTGTCCATCAGACCGACCGAGAACCACGCCGGGGCGTTCGCCCGTGCCGCGAAGTTGACCCCGTCGAAGTAGGACAGGGTCTCCATCGCCTCGTCGATCCGGAAGCGGTGCCCGGACAGCCAGCGGGCGATCTCCGCGTACGGTCCGGCGTCCGTGATCTGCGAGGCTCGCCGGTAGTGGCAGAGGAACGGCACATCGGCGACGGCCGCCACGATGTCGTCCCGCAGCCCGGCGACGGCCAGGGCGAGCCCACCGCCCTGGCTGCCCCCGAGCACCGCGACCCGGGACGAGTCCACCGCCTCATGGGCCTTCGCCGCGTCCACCGCCCGCACCGCGTCCGTGATCAGCCGCCGGTAGTAGTGGCGGTACGGGTCCTCGATGCCGCGGGTCAGGAAGCCGGGCGAGGACGAGCCGTGCCCGTCGGGGCCGATGTCAGGGGTGTCCGCGGTGTTCTTGCCGCCGCCGCCCTGGCCCCGGTTGTCCATGACCAGATGCGCGTAGCCGAGTGCGCTCCAGGTCAGCCAGGAGTACGGAATGCCCCGGCCGCCGTTGTAGCCGATGTACTGCACCACGGCGGGCAGCGGACCCGAGCGTGCCTTCGGCAGCATCAGCCATGCCTTCACGGGCTGCCCGCCCCAGCCGCGGAACGTCACATCGAGTACATCGACGGTCGCGAACCCGGCGTCGTACGGGACGAACTCGGCGTCCAGGGGGTGGCGGACCGTCTCGGTGAGCGTCTTCTCCCAGAAGGCGTCGAAGTCGGCCGGCTCCTCCGGTTCCGGCCGGTAGTCGCGCAGCCGGTCCAGATCCATGTCGAACAGCAAGGGTCTAGCTCCTCTTCAGGGTGAGGTTGAGGGTTGCACCGTGGCGTTCAGCGGTCTCGGCGGTGATCCGGATGCCGTTGCCGGTGGGGACGGCGCTGACACCCGGATCGGCACAGACGACGGCCAGACCGCGCTGCGCCAGGTCCAGGACCACCGAGGACCGCAGCTGCGTCGGGTCGGACAGTGACACCTTCACCGTCTTTCCGTCCGGTCGTACGAGCACCGAGGCGGGACCGTCCGATGCCAGGTTCTGCGCGGTGCCCGCGGTCCAGAAGTTCGCGGCGACCAGTCCGTCCGCGCAGCGGCGTACCGCATGCACGGCGGTGGAGCGGGCGATCAGCTTCACCGGAGGCGCGGACGACCACTGCTTCGTACGCTCGGCGGAGGCCGCCGGGGCCTGCAGCCAGAAGTAGCCCGCCCCGCTCGGTGCGGTGCCGTGGTCCTGCCACAGCGTCAGATACGGGCGGGTGACCGGGGTGTCCGTGCCGTACTTGAGGTTGATCTCGCGCCAGGTCGCGGTGCGGTCCTCACGCAGGCCGTGGAGCGTGGCGGGCTCGGGGAAGATGTAGCCGCCGGTCCCGGCGACATGCAGCCACCGCACCTGGTCGAGCTCTGCCGACCAGCCGGCGGCCGTGGGCGCGGCCGTGCCGTTGACGAGCAGGGCCGCCTTCGGGTCGCGGAGCTTCCGGTTCTCCACGACCGTCTCGGCCGTGCCCGCGTCGGAGGTGATGCCCGAGCCGACACAGGCGATCACATCGTCCAGGCAGAACCAGCTCTTCAGCCCGTGCAGCGAACTTCCGTACGCGCGCAGCTCCATGCCGTATGCACCGAGTGTCGTCCCGGGCAGTGCGGTGCCGCCCGCCCAGTCAGCCGTACTGGTGGTGCGCTGTCCCGCCGCGTCCGCGGGCCGGCCGGCGACGACGGTGGTGCCGGGCAGCCGGGTCGGGTCGACGGTCGGCCAGTAGTCCTCGCTGTAGTGCCCGAGGTCGTCGGTGTAGAGCAGGACCATGCCGTCGGACAGGTGCCAGGCGTGCAGATTCTCGTTCTGGATCGACTCGTAGTTGTAGATCCGGGACGAGTACGCGGAGATTCCCACCGCGAAGGAGGGCCGGTGGTGGGCCGCCTTGTCCATCCGCGGGTGCTGCTTGTGCGCGACGAGCGGACCACGCGCAGGGACCGGGGAAGCGATGACCTGCCGGGCGGCGACGAGCGAGGCGAGGTCGGTGACGGCCAGGAAGTCCCGGTAGGTGTCCTCGGCGATCCACTGCTTGACCAGGGCGGTGAACCGGTCGGCCGTCTCGCCGGGGAAGCTCGGGATCAGTCGCACCACCGCCTCGATGACCGTCTGCGCCGAGACATGGCCCTGCTTGCTGGGGCGGGCTATCTCGCGCCCGCACACCGATGCCATCACATCGCCGCGCGCCAGCAGCGGGTCGAAGCCGTCGTCGATCCAGCTGCGGACGTTGTCGAGATCGGGGTCGGTGACCGTCCACGCCGTACCCGCGAGCAGGTTCAGCAGCCGGGAGAGGTTGTTCAGCAGCTCCTTGCCGTACCCCCCGTTGTACGGGTGCTTGTAGTGCTGGAGGAACGAACCGTCGGAGTAGAAGCCCTCGCCGGTACCCTCCGCCGCCGCGCCCTCGTCGTTGAAGGCGAGGACACTGTTGGCACCCGAACCCTCGACGTCCGAAAGAGCGTCACGGACCCGGGCCAGATCGTCGCCGCTGTCGCTGAGCACGGCGTTGACGGCGACGACGGTGGAGATCCACACCCGGTTGGCGCCGGTCGCGATCTGCCGGTCGGCCCGCCAGAGGTTCGGGTCGGGCGTGTAGTGCCGGACAGCGGTGTTGATCCGGCCCAGACGCTCCGTCCCGAGCGCGCCGTACAGCAGCACGGACGCGTCGTTGAGGGCGAGCGCGGAGCCGATCTCCCAGTCCCAGTCGTTGTCGAACCGGGTGTGGCCGGGGCCGTACCGGTTGGTCAGCATCCAGTCGATGCCCGCCAGCAGCAGATCGCGCAGCGCGGTGTCACCGTACTGAGGGGTGCCGGGCACGGCCCACGCGGTCGCGACCGTGGCGAGCCGCTTGAACGATGTCGTGACGTGGTTGGAGAGAGTGGTGCTGGTCAGATCGGGGAACAGCCCGTCGGTACGGGTCGGGTCGAGGCCCTTCGCCGAGGTGGTGGCGGCCTTGCCGATCCTGGCCACGGCCGCGGCGATCTGCGGGTCCGTCAGGTCGAGACCCGGGCCGCCGGTGAGCAGGGTGTGCCAGCGGGTGCGCAGGGAGGCGGCGTCATCGACGACGGCGTTCCTGGCCGCCGCGTGCGCGGTGGCCGCGGTGAGTGTGATCGGCAGGGCGGCGGCTGCGCCGAGCGCCGCCGCCCCGGCGAGAACGGTGCGCCGGGTGGCGCCCGGAGTGGTGCCTGGGTTCATGATGCGGCCCTCACAGAAGGTGTCGGCGGTCGACGGCCGCGGCCAGCGCGGCATGACCGGCGGGGTTGGGGTGCAGTCCGTCGCCGCTGTCGTACGCGTGCAGCATCCGCGACGGTTGTTCGGGGTCGTGCAGTGCCGCGTCGAAGTCGGCGACGGCGTCGAAGACCCGTCCGGTCCGGACCGCCGCGTTGACCTGCTGCCGTACCGCTTCCAGCTCCGGCGTCCAGCGGGTCCAGCCCCCGAACGGGGTGATGGTCGCGCCGACGACCCGCAGCCCGGCGTTACGGGCTCGAAGCACCAGCTGTCGGTACCCGGCAAGGACCCGCGCCGGATCGGTCTGGCTCGGCGGCTGCTGGAGGTCGTTGACACCGAGATGGACGAGTACGGTCCGCAGCCCCGGAAGCGACAGCACATCGCGGTCGAAGCGTGCCTGTCCGCTCGGCCCGAACCGGGCGTCGTCCAGCAGTACCCGGTTGCCGCTGATGCCGAGATTGGCGACGGCCGAACCAGGAAGGCGCCTGGCCAGTTGGTCGGGCCAGCGCAGATCGGCGTCGTCGGGTGTGCCGACGCCCTCCGCTATGGAGTCGCCGAGCACCGCGATCACCGGCCCGTGCGCACCCGTCACCTCGACACCTGTCAGCAGGAACACCGATGTGGTGCGCACGCCGTCGACGGTGTGCGAGGCATGGGTGTTGCGGTGGAAGGACAGCGGTCCCGTGGGGCCGGGGAGCCGGGTCTCCACCGCCAGAGCCGCCGCTTCGGTGGTACGCAGACCGGCGACCGGGTCACTGGTCAGCGAGGCGCCCGCAGCGATCCACGCCTGCCGCCGCCCACCGAACGTCACCGGCCGGCCGCCCGCCGTCACAGGGCCGATCAGGACCGGAACCGTGCCGAAGGCGTGCCCGTAGCGCAGCCGGACCGTTCCGCCCGCCGACAGCCGGACGTTGGCGGTGAACGTGCCGTCGGTCAGACCGGCGCTCGCCACCGTGTCGGTGGCGGTCGGCGCGGTCTGCGCGGTCGCCCAGGACGTCGTCCAGCGCGACCGGTCCATGCCGCTGTTCGACGCCTCGGCGGCCTGTGCGGCCCTCGGCGCCGTCGCGGCTACCGCCGCCAGCCCGGCCGCCGCCGTCAGTACCCCGCGTCTCGCGGGTCCCCGCCCGCTCACTGGGGGCACGCACCGGTCGGCGTGTACTCGCTGCCGTAGGTGCCGACCGAATCGCCACCGGTGTTGCCGCTCATCGTGTTGGTGCACACCGGACCCTGCGGCGTGCGCATGAACTTGATGCCGCCGCCCGCGTTACCGGTGATGGTGTTGCCGTAGACACTGGTGTCGATGCCGTCGGTCGCGGTGTCTCCGCCGAGCCGGATGCCCGCGCCGACATTGTCGTGAATGGTGTTGTAGCGGAAGATGTTGCCGCTGCCGCGCGCGTCCAGACCGCCGGAGCTGGAGTCCTTCTGACCGCTGCAGTCGTTGTACTCGACGTAGTTGTTGGTCGAGTTCTCCTTCACATCGACGCACTCATTGCCCTGGGTGACGATGGTGTTGTGGTGGATGCGGTTGTTCTTGCTGATGTCGGGGGCCGCGTCCGGGGCGCCGTTCGCCCCCTGCTGCTCGGGGGCCGTACCGAGGTAGATGCCCTCGCCGTTCTTGCCGCCGCCGCCGAACTTGAAGTCATTGACCCCGCAGTTGGTGATCGTGTTGTCGGAGATGTCGGCGCCGGTCACCAGATAGCGCACCCGCAGGCATTCGTCCGCGGCGTTCTTCAGCGTCATCCCGGTGATCCGCAGACCGCCCACACCATTGCCGGGAGTTGTGCTCATGACATAGATGAGCTTGAGGCGGTACCCCGACACATCGGTGGACGACCCGTGCAGCCCGTCCACGGTGAATCCGCTGAGCGTCGTCGAGTCGTGCTGCACCTGAATGATCCGGGCGTCGCCGGCCCCCTTGACCACGGCGTTCGACGGGCCGGTGATGGTGACTCCGGCGCGCTTGGTCACCACGTCCTGCTTGTAGGTGCCGGCGGCGAGGTTCACGACCGAGCCCGTCGGTGCCAGGTCGACCGCCTTCTGGATCGTGGCGAGCGGGGCGCTTGCCGACGTACCGGCGTTGGAGTCGCTGCCGGACGGCGACACGTAGTACGCGGTGGCGGCTTCGGCGGCCACGGACGTCGGGGGAAGGACGAGCGGGGCGCCTGCGGCAAGCGCGGCGACGAGAGTGGTGCGTAGTACACGGCTCATGGGGTGTGCCTCCTGGGGTCTGCGAAGGACAGAGCGAGTAGTACGGGGATGCTGGGGCCGAGGAGCAGGGGCCCCAGTGGTATGACAAGGGAGAGCAGCGCGGCGGAGATCACCGCGCCGAGCAGTGCGGTGCCACGGGCCGCGGACCCGAAGCCGAGGGCCAGCGCACCGCGCGACCAGGTGCGGACCGTCCCGTGCGGTGACCGGCCCGCCTCGGCCGCGAGCGCCACGTGATGGATGACCAGAGCGGCCGCGATGCCCACCTGCGCGGCGAGCAGTACGAACGTCCACGGCTCCGGACGGCCCAGCAGATAGAGGATGTCGGCGGTCAGGACGATCCCCGCCGCGGTGGACGCCAGGGAATGGCGCCACAGGGCTCGCCAGTACTGCGGGAAGGCGCTGAACGCGTTGGTGAAGCAGCGGCTGTCACCCTCCGCCCGCCATCGCTGCAGGGCGTGCCCCATCGTGGCGAGCGCGGGAAGCCAGGTCACGACACCGAGCGACAGCACGGTGAACGCGGCCCCGGCGGCGGCCGGGTAGGCCACGAACTCCAGCCGCCGCAGCAGCGTCGGCCAGCCGGACGAGAGGGTTGCCTGCATGATCAGCCGACCTTTCCTGTGTACGGCTCCGGGACATCGAGCAGCACGCGGCCGTCCAGTTCCAGCCGGGTGGCCGCCACCACATACGGGGCGCAGTTGTCGCCGCCCAGCAGTACCGCCGCCGCATCGGCCGAGACGGCGGTGGTACGGATGCGACGGGCGACGGGGGAGAGAAGCACGGTCTCCTCGCCGAAGGCGACGCCCTCGCCCTCCGCGCATACGACCCGCTCGGCGACGACCGGTCCGCCGCCCGGTGTGATCGCGGTGAGGAAGAGACCGTTCGACGTCCGCGCGGTCGTCGAACGCAGCGTGTGCAGCGTGCGGGTGAGGCGCAGCTCCGGCGTACTCGACGTCGGATTGGCCTCGACTTCCGTGGCCCCGGAGACTACGGAGCCGTCGAGCGGCGCGAACTGCCGCACCAGCGCCGAGGCCGCCCCGGACCGGATCAGCCGGCTGCCGTCCGGCTGCGGCTCGGTCGGCCGGTCGGTCTGGAGCAGGAACGTCCATTCCCGCTCCGCGTCCGCCTCGGCGAGGTCCAGCAGCACGAGCCGCCCCGACGGGGTGAACACCAGTGTCCGGTCCAGCCGCCGCACCCCGAGCCCGGGGTCGTACATCGCCCCGATCTCCGCCGTGGCATGCGCCCAGCCGCAGTCGTGGGCGGCGAGCACATCACGCTGCCGGGCCTGCCGCTCGTACGGGATGTCCTTGTAGACGTGGTAGCGGTCCTCGTCCGCGTACCCCTGACCGTCCACCAGCAGCAGGTTGTGGTGCGCGGCCCGCTTGCGGTTGCTGTAGCCCTCGTCGACCGCGAGGAACGCACCCTGCGAGACCAGCACGAACGAGCCCGAATCGGGGTGGTGGTGCCCCTGGTTGAGGGTCTCCCAGCCCCGCTCGGCCCGGTGCTTCGCCGACGTCTCCCACGCCTGGTGGCCACCTCCGGGACTTGCCTTGAACGAGACGAGCGTGGCGTCGTCGTCCCAGCCGGTACGGGCCGCGAGCAGACCGAGATCCGGGAAGAAGGCCCTGGTCTCGGTGGGGCGGGCGCCGGCCACGGACGGGTCGTACCAGAGGTATTCGAGGTAGGCCTCCGGCAGAATCCCGGGCCGCACCCCGCTCTCCGCGGCTTCCTGCCACAGCAGTTCACCCGAGGCGAGATCGCCCATCCACTGTGCCTCCGGGATGCCGTACTGGGCCGCGAGACGGTAGTACAGACCGGCGCTGTGCCCGCTGCGCCGGTCGTGGCAGTCGCCGTGGTCGACATTGAACGCGAAGCCGGGGGCGGTCTGGTGCAGCCGGTAGCGGAAGGTGCGGGAGAGGAAACCGCCCCGCCCCCACCAGTCGATGCCCTCCGCCTCCTGGAGGAGATCCAGATGGATGGCGAGGAAGGGCACGCCGTAGCGCCAGTACACGACACCTTCGGCGTGCGACCCGTCCTCGGGCATCAGATCGAGGACTGTGCCGAGGTTGTCCTTGGCACGCTCGGTCCACTCCTCCTTGCCCAGCACATATCCGGCCGTCGCCAGACCCGCGTAACAGATCCAGTTGTGGTTCTGCCAGTACGACGACGACCACCAGCCGCCCTCGCTCGCCACCGCGAACTCGTACATCCGTCGCCCCTGGAGCAGCAGCTTGTACCGCAGCAGCGCCCGCACCCCGTCCGGCAGATCGTCGCCGATCCACCGGTACGCGAGCGACAGATGGTGCAGCAGCCAGCCTGCGTCCAGATCGTGGTCCGGCATATGGGCCTTGCCCCAGTGCGGCAGCCGCACCGCGGCCTCGATCCAGCGGCGGCTCTCCGCCAGATGGGCCGGGTCGCCGCCGACCCGGTAGGCCAGCGCCGGGTTGGAGGCGGCCGGGCCCAGCCAGGTGATGCTGGCCAGGGGGTGCGTACGGGGCGGGGTCAGCCCGCGGTGGCGGGCGGCCTCCTCGTACAAACGCACCTCCTGCGCGAGGCGCGGACCGGGCGGCGGGGTCGCCGAGAGCAACAAAGGTCAGTCCTCCGTCCGGAACCGTGCGGTGCTGCCGTCGGTCAGCGCGACCGTCAGCAGTCCGTCACCGTCCAGCTGTACGCCGGTGACGGCAGGGCCCGCCGACGCCGCCTGATACACCGAGGCGAAGGTGATCCGGTCCGACTTCGCGGTGAAGTCGACCCGGGTACGCATGCACTGCGGATCGTCGGCCGGACCGGGGCCCGGCCGGGTGACCGGACGCACGGCCGCGCCGGGGGTGTGGGTGTGCCAGCCGTGCAGGGTCTCGTCGCCGTACCAGGTGGTGCGCACCGGACCCGCGGCCTGGAGCTGGATGTCCAGCGCGACACCGGGACGCAGCTGCGCGGTGAGCTGCCGCTCGTCCTCGGCTGTCACGGTCAGCAGGTCGACCAGATAGCTGTCGCCGAGTGCGACCTGCCGCACCGCACGCACACCTTCGTACGCCGTCGTCACCTCGGCCGTGACGCAGGAGCCGTCCGAGCCGAGCAGCTTCCCGGTGCACTCGGCCTGTTCCGCGTAGTCCACCCGGAAGGCGGGGTGCGCCTCGGTCGATGCATACAGATCACGGAACTCGGCGTGGGCGTAAGGCACTTGACCGGGGTCGGGTTGCCACGGGGTGGTGTCCCCGTACAGATACAGCGACAGTTTGTCGCGGTGCCCGTGCGAGCCGCCGTGCGGACCGAAGTCCAGCAGTGCGTGGACGCCCGCGTGGTGCAGCACCGCATAGCCGGCCGTCGGGAACACCGTGAGCGGACCGGGCGCGGGACGCTTCGGCAGCGGTGGCCCGGCGAACCAGCCGCCCAGCTCGCGGTCGAGTCCGTCGTCGTGGGCCCCGAGCTCGTCGCGGGCCCGCCCGGCCACCGAGTCGAGGGCGGGGGAGGGGAACAACTGCTGGGCCAGTGCTGCCAGTTCGAGCCATTCCAGAGCGAGTGGACGGCGCAGATACGGGCCGTCGTGCAGTGCCGGAAGGATGCCGCCCGGTGTGGCGATCGTCGTCAGTACGTCCGTCATCCCGGCCAGTACGTCCAGCACATCGGACGGAACGGCCGCGGGGTCGGTGCAGCGCAGCGCCAGCAGCGCGGCCCGCAGCACGAACCCGTGGTAGTAGGTGCTGCCCTCCCACTCCCACCCGTCGTCGGCGACCGCGACCCGCAGATGCGCATACAGCCCGTGCTCGCCCTCCAGCCACTGCTTCGCGCCGTCCCACTCCTGGCCACGGGCCGCCGCGGCGCCCCGACTCGCCGCCACACCGGCGGCGTTGAGCCACGCGGTGTAGTTGGAGGCGAGGTGGCCCTGACCGGTCAGCACGTCCCGGGCGTCCAGCGCAGCCCGCTCCAGGTCGTCGAGGAGCGGCAGCACCGCCGCCAGATGTTCCGTGGATTCCTCGGCGAGCGTGATCACGGTGTGCCCGATGTTGACCGCCCAGATGGCGTCGGTCAGCGCCTGATGGAAGAGCCGCCCGCGCAGCATCCAGGTCTGTGCTTCGCCGTGCCGCTCGGTGGCGAGCTCGGCGTACAGACCGGCGTATTCGACGAGCCGCTCTACCGCCTGAGCACGCTCGCCCCGGTGGGCGAGCACCCGCAGGTGCCGCGCCCACGCCTGGTGCGACAGCACCAGCCAGGCGCCGCGCACCGCCTCGTCGTCCACCCGGCAGCCGTACGCACACCGCGCACCGCCCGCCGGGAAGACCCCGGCGAGCAGATCACCGTGGTCGAGTTCCACACCGTGCGCCGGGCAGACGTACGCGTGCCACCAGCCGCCCCGCTCCCGGGCGATGTGCCTCAACGCGGCCACACGCCACCGTCGATGTCCACCGTGGTGGCGGTGAGGAAGCCGGACGACGGCGACGCCAGATGCACGACCGCCGCTGCGACATCCTCCGGGGTGCCGGCCCGGCCGACCGGGATGCCCGCCTCCATCGCCTGTTGCGCCTCGGGCGCGGTGAATGTGTCGTGGAAGGCGGTGCCCTTGATGAAGCCGGGCGCCACGGTGTTGACCGTGATGCCTGTGCCGCCGAGCTCCTTGGCCAGGCCCTTGGTGAAGCCGCGGACACCGGCCTTGGCCGCCGCGTAGGCGACCGAACCGGGGCCGCCGCCGTTGTGCGCGGCCAGCGAGGACATGGTGATGATGCGCCCGGCCGACGACTGCGTCAGCTGCGGCAGTGCGGCCCGCACGGTGCGGAAAGTCGACGTCAGATTGGTGGAGATGACCTGTTCGAAGTGGTCGTCGGACATCTCGGCGATCGTGGCCCGGCCGACCAGATGGCCCGCGTTGCAGACCAGGACGTCCAGGCCGCCGAGGAAGCCGGTCGCCTCCTCGACGAGCCGGTCCACATCGCCCGTCACGGTGACATCGGCCTTGAACGCCTTCGCCCTGCGGCCCAGTGCCTCGATCGCGGAGACCGTCTTCGCGGCCTCGTCGGCGGAGGAGTGGTAGTGGACGGCGACATCGGCGCCGGCCTCGGCAAGAGCGACGGCGATGGCGCGGCCGATTCCGTGGCCCGCCCCTGTCACCAGTGCGCGGGAGCCGTTGAGATCAGCAGACATGAAGTGAAAACCTTTCGATGACCGGCCGCTCGGGGCCGGAACCGGTCACTTGAGACCGGCAGTTGCGAAGCCCTGCACGAAATAGCGCTGGCCGATGAGGAAGAGAACGACCATGGGAAGGGTGGCCAGCGTGGTGCCGGCCATCAGGAAGTGCCACTGGGGGCCGTTCTCCGTCTTGAAGACGGAGAGCCCGACCTGGATCACCCGCAGGCTGTCCGTCCGGGTCACCAGCAGGGGCCAGAGGAAGTTGTTCCACGACGACTCGAAGGTCAGCAGCGCCACGGTGGTGAGCGCGGGCTTGACCTGCGGCGTCATGATCCGGGCGTAGATCCGGAACTCGCCCAGACCGTCGAGCCTGGCCGCCTCCTCCAGTTCCACCGGAAGGTCCAGATAGAACTGGCGGAAGAGGAAGACGGCGAACGGGGTGACGGCGCCGGGAATGATGAGCGCCCACCAGGAGTCCAGCCAGCCGCTTCCGCCCTGGCCGAAGATGTCGTTCCCGCCGGCCAGCGGCATGAAGCGGACGATCAGGAACTCGGGCAGCACCTTGGTGTAGGTAGGGATCATCAGTGCGGCGATGAAGGCGTAGAAGATGACCTCGCTGCCCCGGAACCTGATCCGCGCCAGCGCGTATCCGGCCATCGACGCCACCAGCACATTGATGACGGTGTGGCTGAACGCGATGATGAAGCTGTTGCGTGCGTACGTCGCGAACGGCGCCGCCTTCAGTGCGTCGACATAGTTTCCGAAATCCCAGTGTTCCGGGAGCAGTCCGGCGTCCTGCGAGGCGATCTCGACCGGCGTCTTGAGCGAGGTGAGCACCATCCAGACGAACGGGGCCACCATCAGCAGTGAGACGACGGTGAGCGTCAGATAGAGCGCGATCCGGCCGACGGAGAGCGGCTTGCCCTTCGTCCGGGGCCGGGCCTTCTCCACAACCCCGGGCCTGTGAAGCTCAGTTGTGGCCACGGGTGCCTCCCATGATCCGCCGGTTGACCAGGGTGAAGCCCATCAGCAGCACGAACAGCACCAGTGACTGCGCGGAGGCGTAGCCGATGCGGAACTCCCGGAAGGCGGACTTGTAGATCTCGAACGTCATCATCGTGGTGCTGTTGGCCGGGCCGCCGTCGGTCAGGATGTAGATCTGGTCGAACGACTGGAACGCGCTGATCATCGACGTGATGAGCACGAAGAACGTCGCGGGCTTCAGCAGCGGCAGGGTAATCGAGAAGAACTGCCGCACCTTGGACGCACCGTCCACCGAAGCCGCCTCGTACAGCTCCTTCGGCAGGGACTGCAGCGCGGCCAAGTAGATGAGCATCTTCATGCCGATGCCCTGCCAGATGCCGACCAGGATCACCGAAGGCATCGCCCACGACGTCGACGACAGCCAGGCCGGGCCTTGGATCCCGAGGAACGACAGAAGTGTGTTCAGCAGCCCGTTGCCGGGGTTGTAGATCCACAGCCAGACCAGGGCGATCGCGACGGTCGCCGTCACCTGGGGAATGAAGACCGCGGTACGGAAGATGCCCCGCGCCTTCAGCCCGGTGTGCAGCGCCAGGGCCACGAGCAGCCCCAGCAGCATGCCGAACGGCACGGTGAAGAAGGTGTAGACGACGGTGTTGACGATGGACTTGCGGAACACCGCGTCGTCCAGCATGTCCCGGAAGTTGTCCAGGCCCACGAACTGCGGCGCCGTCAGCACGTCGTACTTCGTGAAGGCCAGAACCACCGACGCGACGACCGGCAGGCCGATCCAGAGCGAGGCATGCAACAGCGCGGGCGCCACCATCAGCATGCCGGCGCGTTGCCTGCGGCGCCCCGGGCCGGTGGGTGCCCGGCCGGTGCGCTTCTTCGCGACCGTGTGCTCGGTCGGGGAAGGCGGCCGCACGGGCCTCGCCTTCAATACGGATGTCGCTCCCACAGTGACGGGTCCTTACATCCGGCCGATGGCGGCTTCGGCTAGCCGGCCGAGTTCCGCGATGGCGTCCTTCGCCGACTGGTTGCCCACGATGGCGGGCTCCAGCGTGGGCTTGATCTTTTCGCGGATCTCCATCCAGGCAGCGGTGCCGCCCTCCGAACACGCGTCACCCATGCTCTGCAGGGAGAGATCGACGAACTTGTTCTCCTTCACATAGCTGGAGTCGCTGAGATCCTTCAGCCCGGGAACCGAACCTCGCTGCTTGGCCGCACCGAGGATCGACTCGGGCGTCGCGAGGTACTCGACGAGCGCACGGGCCGCCGCCGGGTGCTTGGAACTGGCGGACTGGGTGACAAGGGTGCCGCCCTGGAGCATCGCGGGCTTGCGGTTGGCGAGGATGAACGCCCCGAGCTTGTCTTCCTTGAGGAGTTCCGGATTCTGTTCCCCGACCTGCCTCCACAGCGCACTGGACGTCATCATCATCGACGCCTTGCCGGTCTGTACGTTGGTCGGGGCCCCGAGGTCCGTCTTCTTGGCGTAGTCGGCGGAGCCGTCCTTGATCAGGTCCTTGAAGAACTGCAGCGCCTCGACCCCGCGGGCGTCGGTGAACAGCACCTTCTTGCCGTCCGCGCTGAACAGCTGGCCGCCGTTGGCGAAGAGGAAGGTCTCCCAGCACTGGCGCAGATGGATGGAGAACGGGTCGAAACCGATCCGGCCGTCCTTGGTCAGCTGCTTGGCCACGGCGCGCAGTTCGGCCCAGTTCGCAGGAGTCTTCTTGATGCCGGCCTCGGCGAAGTGGTCCTTGCGGTAGACGACGATGCGGGTGTCGAGGACGACCGGCAGCGCGTACAGCTTGCCGTCGTACCGGGACGGCTCCAGGACCCGCTTCTCGTAGTCGTGTGCGGTGGCGAACTTCTCGGGCAGCTCGGCGATCGCTTTCTTCGCGGCGAACGGCGGGATCCAGCCCACGCCCATCATCAGCACGTCGGGCAGCAGACCGCCCGCGAGCCCCGTGGTGATCTTCTCGTTGAGCTGTTCGTACGTGGTGTAGTCCACGTTCACCTTGACGTCCGGATACTTCTTCCGGAACCCGCCGAGTATCTCCTTCTCCAACAGCGTCTTGCCGTCGGCGCCTTCGTAGATCGGGGTGAGCAGCGTGATCTCACCTTCGGCGGGGCCGTCGGCGGAGCCGGCCGCCGAAGTGCCGGTGCCGCACCCGCTGAGGGCGGCGGCAGCGGTGCCGGCACCGATGGCAGCAAGCAGCGACCGTCTTTTGAGTTCCATGGGACACCCCTTTTGAGGTGGAGGCGGTGGATCGATCCAGCGATGGCATCCCGGCCATGGCTGAGAAGCGCTGGTAAATCGATGCACTGATGCTAGGAACGCCTCGAGAGAGACGTCAACAGCTGATGCGCATGAATTTTCAGGGATGTTAACTGGTGTACCGGTGAACGGGATCAAGTAAATCGATACACTGGTAGGGTCAGACGCGTTCCGAACCGGAGGTGGCATGGGCGGGGTAACGATCCATCAGGTCGCGGAGGCCGCGGGGGTCTCCGCGAGTACGGTCTCCAACGTCCTCAACGGGCGTACGGACCGTATGCAGGCGGCCACGCTGGCCCGCGTGGAGCAGGTGATCGAGCAGCTCAGCTACCGGCCCAACCGCGCGGCCCGGATGCTGCGAACGGGCCGCATCAAGGTCATCGGTCTCATCGTGCCGTCCGTCGCCAACCCGTTCTGGGGGGCGCTCGCCCGTGAGTTGGAGGCCATCGCGCTCGCCGAGGGCTATCACGTACTGCTCTGCAACAGCGAGCGCGATCCGGCCCGCGAGCTCAAGTACGGCGAGGAGCTGCTCGCGGACGGGGTCAGCGGAGTGGTGCTCTGCTCCTCGCTTCCCTCGCTCGACCATGTGACACCGCTGCTCAGTCGCGGACTGAAGATGGTCGCCTTCGACCGCACCGCACAGGCGGGCGACCCGCCGTCGCTGGCCTCCATCAGCGTCGACAACGCGATGGGTGCCGAGCTCGCCACCCGTCATCTGATCGAACTCGGCCACCGCCGACTGGCGTTCGTCTCCGGCTCGGTCAACAGCGTCAACCGCCGTGAACGGCTGCGCGGCTTCCGGGCCGCCCTGGAGTCGGCCGGTCTCGACCCGGCCGACGCGATCGTCTGGCCCGGCGCCGACACCGCCGAGTTCGGTGACAAGGACGCCGCCGAACTGGGGCGGAACGCCGCCAGGGAACTCCTCGGCGGACCGCGCCCGCCCACCGCGTTCGTCGCCATCAACGACATGTGCGCGATCGGGATCTGCCGGGGCGCCAAGGACGCCGGACGCAGCGCGGGGCAGGACGTCTCCGTGGTCGGCTTCGACGACATCCTCCTCGCCGACCTCTTCGAGCCCCCGCTCACCACGGTCCGCCAGCCGCTGCCGGAGATGGCCGCGGAGACGTTCCAGCAGTTGCGGGCGCGGATCGACTCCGCGCCTGCGGCGGGACGGTCGCTGCTCATCCGGCCGAGACTGGTCGTACGGGAGTCGACGGCCCCGGTCGGCGTGGCCGCCACGGTCCCCGGGGCGAGCGGAGCCGGGCAGCGGGTGGCGGGCCGGACGGCATAGGGCGCCGACGCCCAGGTCCCGACCGACGCCTGCGCTCGCCACACAGGAGTGCGGCAGCGCCGGTGAGGCGTGGCGGGGCCCGGCCCCAGCCTGGTCGGCGCTGTCGGTGCGGGCGGGTCTGAGGTGAGGAGTTCGGCGTCCTCGGCGTCGGTGCCCTCCATCGCCTTGCGTGCCTCGATCGCCACCAGGTCGGTGGAGACCGAGCCGATCCGCAGACACGTCTCCATTGCCGCCACCAAGGCGTCGGCGGGCAGCTGGCGGTGCAGGAGCAGGACCTCGATCAGCATCCGGGTGCCGTCCCGGTCCCCGGCCTTGTGCTTGGCCGCGGCCCAGAACGCCTCATGGACCTTCGTGAACCCGCCCTCCGCGCGGGCCTGCGCGAGCCCGGAAGCGCCGGCGAACGCGCCCGGCTTGACCAGCAGGATCTCCAGGTAGTGATCCAGGATGTCGTGGTAGGTGTAACGGCGCGTCAGGCGCGGGTGGCGCGCCACCACCTGGCGGCCGTCGAACACCCACAGCTCGTTCCCCCGCAGCTTGACCCTCACCTTGGTCCCGATGAACTTCGCCGGCACCGAGTAGTAGCCCTGGCGCACCGTGATCCGGCCGTTGCGAGCGACCTGGGGTGTCAGGTCGATGCCGCAGTCGAAGTCGTCCCCAGGCAGCGGGCGGAGGCGGTCGCGCTCAGCCTCGAAGCCGAACCCGATCGAGGTCGGCCGACCGTGGACGTGCCGGGCGTCCTCCGCGACGTCGATCGCAGCCAGGCGCTCGTTCAGCTCCGCCAGCGAATCGACCTGCGGCGGCGGGACCAGGTGCTTCCTGCGGAACCGTCCGCCCTCGTGCTCCACGCCGCCCTTCTCATGCGCGCCGGCCTCGCCCGGAGCGCAGTAGAACGCTGAGAACTGGTACCACGACTTGAACGACGCCCACCTGGTCGACTCCAGCCGCGAGCGTCTGAACAGCACCTGCTTGACCGCGGGCCGAAGGTTGTCGTAGCGGATGTGCACCGACGGCACCCCGCCCAGCACTGTGAAGGCCTCCACATGCCCTTCCAGGAAGGACTCCTGCGAGGCCGTCGCATAGACGCGGCGCACAGCCTTGCCGCTGTAGGACAATCGCAGCGTAAACAGGACGCACTTGCGGCGCTGCCCGGCCAGGTCCAGCCAGAAGTCCGCGAAGTCGACCTCCGCCTCCTCGCCCGGCCGTTTCGCCTGCGGCGCCACACCCTCCAGATGCCGGCGGCCCTCCAGAGCCTCCGCCTTGATCTGTGGCCGCCGCTTGCTGACGCACTCCCAGACTGTGTTGTGACGGGCCAGCTCGAAGTCGTGTTCCGCTGTGAGACGCTCCATGATCCGCACGATCGTGTGCCGCTGCTTCGGAGGAGCGTCCAGATCCTCACGCAGCATCGCGTCGATGAAGACCTTCACCGGCTCCAGCACGCTGGGCCGCGGCGGTGGCGACTTCCGCTTCGGCGGCACCGGCGACTCGAGCGCGTGCCGCACCGTGCGTCGTGACACCTTGAACTTCGCGGCCAGCTCCCGGCCCGACAGCCTCTGCTCTCGGTGGGCCTGCCGGATTCTCTCGCACAACACTTCACGCGACCTGTGCACCAGCGGTCTCCCTGACCTGGACCGTGATCAACAGGCACTGCGTGACGGCCAAACGGCCCACAACCACCGATTCGGCACGGCAGCGGCCGGCGCCAGGTCGAGCCGCTTGTCCATGTCCAGGCGGAAGGTTCCGTACGGGTTGACGTTGGACCGGAACAGCGCGGTCAGGCCGCGCCGGTCCTCACCCGAAAGCCTCCATGCCCATGCCGGTTCGGCCAGCACCTGCTGGAGCAGCAGCGAGTGCACGCCCGTACGCTCAGATGCGATTGACGCGGTACACGTCCCGTACACAGAGGTTGAGGACCGTGGTGGCCACGATGGCACCGGCACAGACCAGGAGCACGGTCCGATCGGCCCAGGCATGTGCGGCGAGTGCGGTGATGAGGTAGCCGAGCGGGATGGCGATACGCTCCCCGACACCGTTGAACGAGCTCATGCGGCCCAGCTCCTCCTGGGGCACGTGCTGTTGGAGCACGGTGTTCCACGCCACGATGGCGACATCCAGCCCCACGCCCGCGAGCACGGCACTGAGCAGCACCCAGGGCAGGTCCAGGCCCATTCCCAATGCCGCCGGTGGCAGACAGAGCCCGGAGCCGGTGACGACGGCAACGGCCAGCAGACGGTGGGGCTTCCAGCGCAGGCACACCACCGTCCCCACAAGCAGCCCGAACGCGAACGCGCCCTGGACGAGCCCCCAGAAACGCGCCCCCGAGTAGTGCTCGGCGGCGACGACCGGGCCGAGGAGCTGAAAGCAGGCCAGCCACGCGGCGACCACGACCGTTCCGGCGGCGGTGTACGTCCACAGCCAGGTGCGGGAGCGGAAGCCGGACCAGCCCGCCCGCAGGTCGGCCAGGGCACTGCCCGTCGTGACCGGCGTGCCCAGCCGCAGGCCGAGCAGCAGGAGCGCTGCGACCAGGAAGGTGAGCGCATCCCACGACAGGGCCCACGCCGGGCCGCCGACCGCGACGATCAGACCTCCGACGACGGGGCCGAGCACCTTGACGGCATTGTTCGGAAGCCGGACCAGCGCATTGGCCTGCTGCAGGTGCTCCGCCGCGACGAGTTGCCCCACCACACCGATCGCGGCCGGCGCGGTGAAGGCCACGGCGACCCCCGACGCGAAGCCGCACGCGGCGATCGAAGCGGTCGTCGCATGATGCGTGGCCACCAGCACGGCGAGCACCCCCTGCGCGGCCGCGGACAGGAGATTGCTCAGAAACAGAATCCGGCTGCGCGACAGACGATCCGCGAGGACGCCGCCCGCGACGGTGAGGACGATCGTCGGTACGGAGTTGGTGGCCAGCACGACGCCGAGGGACCCGGCTCCGCCGCCCTGTCCGATCACCGCATAGGCGAGGGCGAGGGGAGCCATCGCGGACCCGGTCGCCGAGATGAGATTGGCGAGGACGAATCGCCGGAATGCGGCAACTTGCAGTGGTTTTAAGGGAGTTTTCGATAGTTCAACCGCGGCTTTCATCTTCCTCCTGTGGTCGCCCGGCGGGCACCCTATCCTGCTCCCGGAAGCAGTCGAAGCGGTGCGTGTACGGCCGCCCGCACCCGGGGCAGTCCGCCCTCCGCGGCTCCTGGGACCACCCCGGCCGGCTCGGTGCCCGGGGCGGTGGAGAGGTGGTACTGGTAGTCCCAGCCGGTCGCGCCGGGTCTCATTTCGTGCCAGTCCGCTGACCGCAGAAGGTCATCCCCCTGCCGGCATCTGCAACGCTTCGTCCAGCACAGCTCCGTCGCCGCTCACGTGCCCTGCGCTCATCACACGCGTTGCTCGGCCAGGTCGATCCAGTGCTCGACGTCGCCCGGCGCGAAGTGTCTGATGGCCCAGTCGGCCATGCGCAGACTCATATGCGCCCAGGAGGGACGCAGGACATCGTCGGGCAGGCCGTCCAGAATGTCGTCGAGGCGGCTCGTGACGCCCGGGGCCTGCTCGTTCGCATGCAGCCCGAAGCGCAAAGTGACCAGGTCGAAACGGCGGTCGCCCCGGCCGGCGCCGTCCCAGTCGATGACGCCGGTGACCGAACCGTCGAGGGCGAGCAGGTTGCCGTGGTGAAAGTCGTGGTGCACGACGTCGTGCCCGGGCAGTTGGTGTGGGTGATCGGCCCCGACCGACTTGACCCGGTGCTCCAGGGCACCACTGCGCCGGCTGTGCCGACGCAGTGGCCCGTGAAGACAGTAGCCGGGGCCGTCGTCGAGCAGATACAGGTTCATCAACGGGACATCCGTACGTCCGGCCAACAGCCCTGCCTGCGACTTGTTGAGGGCCAGCGCCTGATCCAGGCCATGGTGGTCCAGACACTTCACCGGCGTGCCCGGCAGGCACTCCTGGACCAGAACGACCGCGTGATCCACCTGGACGGCCAACTCCGTCGACGGGCAGGGATACGCCTGCGCGTGCAGTACTTCGCACACCGCCAACGGTCCTGCCCGCAGATCCTTGAGCCGCGTATCCGGCCGCCACTTCAGAACGGACCGATGGCCGTCGGGCCACCGCACGTACGCGGCACCGACCTCCCCTCCCGGACAGGGTCCCTCCACCACCAGCCGGACTCCTGCCTCGGCGTACAGGGTCTCTGTCACCCGGTCGGCATCAAGTCGCTCGGCGCGTGTCCAGTTCTGCGGAGATGTGGTCATCGGAGCATTCTCCGTCGTGGGAACCCGCCCCGTGGAAGGGGGTGCCGACGCCGCACCGCCGGCCCCGGACGGTCCGATGCCACGAAAAATGCCTTGCCCACGGTGCCGCGCCGGCCCCACCATCTGCCCATGGAATCGATCACCGCCCTACTGTCGCCGAACTCCGCCGCCCGCTCGGTGAGTGGTCAGCAGCAGCCCGGCCGACTGCGGAGACCGACTCCCGAACGCGCATGATCGCCGTCCTGGTCGCGGGACTTCTGGCCGGGTACGGCATTGCCATACCGGTGGGGGCGGTCGGGACCTACTTGGTGGGCCTCACCGCCCGGACGTCCCTGAGGACGGGGGCCTGTGCGGCCCTGGGTGTCGCAACCGCCGACGGTCTCTACGCGGTTGTCGCGGTGGTGGGGAGTTCCTCGCTCACGCATGTGCTCACGCCGGTCATGCCGGCCCTGCGATGGGCGTCGGCACTGGTGCTGATCACGCTGGCGGTCCGCGGCGGTACGGTGGCGATCGTACGGTACCGGGGGCGGCGGACAGTGGCCCGGATCGGGTCGGACCCCGTCAGTCCGGCACGGTCCTACCTGATGCTGCTCGGGATGACCATGATGAACCCCGCCACTGTCGTCTACTTCGCGGCGCTCGTGCTCGGCAGCCGTACCACCGCCGACGCCGACCACCTGGAGCGGGCTGTGTTCGTACTGGCCGCCTTTGTGGCGTCGGCCAGTTGGCAGCTGCTGCTCGCCGGTGGGGGAGCGCTGCTCGGCCGGGCGGTGACGAGCAGCCGAGGGCAGCTCGTCACCGCCCTGGTCTCCAGCGCCCTCATCACGGCACTCGCCGTCCAGCTGCTGTGACCGTGCCGGGGAAGGGGGACGGCCCTTCCCCGGCACGGCCGGCCAATGGCTCGACGGCCGCCTCAGTCCGCCCCGCCCCGCCTCAGTCCGCTGAAGCCGCCCATCCCTGCGCCTCGATGCCCGCGGCATCCCCGGACCGGCTCTCGTCGAAGACCGTCCGGTTGCCGTCCTCGACCCGGACGGCGTCGACGTACACCCCGCGCCCGACGTACCGCTGATCCGTGACGTACCGCCACCGCAGCCGCACCTCCTTGCCGCGCCATGCGGCGAGGTCCGCGTCGAGACGGTGCCAGACCCGGCCGGACCAGCCGGAGACCGAGCCCGTCGGATGCGGTTCGGGATCCGGGTGGTGCTGACCGGCCATCGGTACGGTGGTGAACGGCACCGCCTGCCAGGTCGCCCCTGCGTCCGCCGACGCCTCCAGGGAGAGGAAATCGGACCCGGGCTCGGTGTCCCACCAGAGGGCCGAGCTCAGCCGGGCCCGCGACGACGCGAGACGCAGCGCGGGCAGCGTGAGCGTGGCGCCGGTGCCGCTCGCCAGTCCCGAGAACCATGCCGTACGCCCCCGGGCGGGACGGACCGCGACGGCGCGCGCCATCTGGTTGGCGGTGGCGACGCGCGGCGCGCTGCCGGAGCGCCAACTGCGCACCGGATGCACCGAGTTGCCGAGGACGATCAGGAATGAGTCCGTCGTGGGGTCCAGGACCAGACTGGTGCCGGTGAAACCGGTGTGGCCCGCGGTGCGAGGGGTTGCCATAGCCCCCATGTACCAGTGCTGGTAGAGCTCGAAGCCGAGTCCGTGCGCATCGCCGGGGAACGCGGTGTTGAAGTCCGTGAACAACAGGTCCACCGATTCTGCGGAGAGAATCCTCGCGCGGCCGTAGATCCCGCCGTTGAGCAGGGTACGGGCGAGGATCGCGAGGTCCCAGGCGCAGGAGAACACTCCGGCGTGGCCCGCCACGCCGTCCAGACTGTACGCGTTCTCGTCGTGCACCTCGCCCCAGACCAGCCCGCGGTCGAGGCCGGACCAGGGGAGCCGGGCATCCTCGGTTGCGGCGATCTTCGGCCTCCAGGAGGCCGGCGGGTTGTACCGAGTGCGGTGCATACCGAGCGGAGCAGTGATCTGCTCACGGAGCAGGACATCCTCCGTGCGGCCGGTGATCTTCTCCAGGACCAGTTGCAGCGAGATCAGATTGAGGTCGGAGTAGAGGTAGACCGTGCCGGGCGGGTTGGCAGGCACCTCGTTCCAGAGCAGCTCCAGCTTCCCCTCCCGCGTAGGTGCCTTGTACAGCGGAATCCAGGCACGGAAGCCCGACGTATGCGTGAGCAACTGACGGATCGTGATGTCCTGCTTGCCGCCACCGGCGAAATCGGGCAGATACGAGGCAACCTTCGCCTCCAGCTCCAGCGTTCCGCGCTCGATCTGCTGCACGGCCAGGATCGAGGTGAACAGCTTCGACACCGAAGCCAGGTCGAAGACCGTGTCCTCGGCCATGGCGATCTGCTGGTCGGGCGGGAACTCCACCCCCGTGTCGGTCTTCTCGTCGTACGCCGCGTAGCGCACGGCCTTGCCGATCGGGTGGTGCAGTGCCACCGTGCCACCCCGCCCGGCGAGCAGTACCGCACCCGCGTACCAAGGGTGTTTGGGGGAGTTGGAGAGGAACTTCTCCGCATCGACGACCAATTGGTCCAAAGGCCCCTGCAACAACCCGGCGCGGGCGGCGGATCCGCGCCGCAGCGTGGGCCGGGCCTGTTTGGATGCCGCGCTCGTCCCGATCCCTGCGTGCATACCCGACGACCCCGCCTCCGACTCCATGGCCGACGCCCGTTCCGCGAACGGAATCGGCGCCAGGGCGAGTGCTCCGCCCAGGGCCAGCATCCCACCGCCCAGCCTGCGTCGGCTGATCCCTCTGCCGGCCGCGTCCTCGGTCATCCGGAACCCCTTCCTGCTGCGCGAAAGTAACTTTCGAAATTTCGTCCGACGATGAAACTTCCTGCCGCCGCAGAGATTACTGTCACCGCTGCTGTCGCGGAGGCCCCCGGCGTCACAAAGAATCTGACACTGCATCAGAAAATCTCTTCCCTCGGATGTCCGACTGCGGCATCCTGCGCCCCATGGAGACGGAGCTGAGCAAGAAACTGGGAGTCGAGCACGCCATCTTCGGCTTCACGCCGTTCCCCGCGGTGGCCGCGGCCATCACCCGGGCCGGCGGATTCGGCGTACTCGGCGCGGTCCGCTACACCGCCCCCGACGACCTCGCACGCGACCTGGACTGGATGCAGGAGCACACCGACGGCAAGCCGTACGGTCTCGACGTCGTCATGCCCGCGAAGAAGGTGGAGGGGGTGACCGAGGCCGACGTCGAGGCGATGATCCCGGCCGGACACCGCCAGTTCGTCCAGGACACCCTGGCCAAGCACGGCGTACCCGAACTCGCCGAGGGCGAGGCGTCCGGCTGGCGCATCACCGGATGGATGGAGGAAGTCGCCCGCAACCAGCTCGACGTCGCCTTCGACTACCCCATCAAACTCCTCGCCAACGCCCTCGGGTCGCCGCCCGCCGACGTCGTCCGACGCGCCCACGACCAGGACGTTCTCGTCGCCGCGCTCGCCGGAAGTGCCAGACACGCCCGCCACCACGCGGACGCGGGCATCGACATCGTCGTCGCCCAGGGATACGAGGCGGGCGGCCACACCGGTGAGATCGCCTCCATGGTCCTGGTCCCGGACGTGGTCGACGCCGTGGGGCCGCTCCCCGTCCTCGCCGCCGGCGGCATCGGCAGCGGCGAGCAGATCGCCGCCGGACTCGCCCTGGGCGCCCAGGGCGTGTGGCTCGGCTCCCTCTGGCTGACCACGGAAGAGGCGGACCTCCACTCCCGCGCGCTGACCCGCAAACTTCTTGCCGCGGGCTCCGGCGACACCGTCCGCTCCCGCGCGCTCACCGGCAAACCCGCACGTCAGCTCCGTACCGAATGGACCGACGCCTGGGACGACCCGTCGGGTCCCGGCACCCTGCCCATGCCGCTCCAGGGGCTGCTGGTCGCCGAAGCCGTCTCCCGCATACAGAAGTACGAGACCGGTGCGCTGCTCGGCACCCCCGTCGGTCAGATCGTCGGCCGGATGAACAGCGAACGCAGCGTTCAGGCCGTCTTCGACGATCTGACCCGCGGCTTCGAGCGCGCCGTGGACCGGATCAACCGCATCGCCGGACGGAGCGCCTCATGAACCGGCCGCCCAACGGCTTCTGGGCCCAGGCCACCGCCGATCCCGGCCGTACGGTTCTGATCGCACCCGACGGCGAGAGCTGGACGGCGGGCCGGCTGCACGCCGCAGCCAACCGCCTGGTCCACGGGCTGCGCGCGGCCGGGCTCCGACGGGGCGACGCCTTCGCGGTCGTCCTGCCCAACGGTGTCGAGTTCTTCACCGCCTACCTCGCCGCCTCCCAGGCCGGCTTCTATCTCGTACCCGTCAACCACCACTTCGTCGGCCCCGAGATCGCCTGGATCGTCGCCGACTCCGGAGCCAAGGTGCTCATCGCCCACGAGCGGTTCGCCCAGGCGGCGACCGCGGCCGCGGACGAGGCCAAGCTTCCGGCCGGCCACCGCTATGCCGTAGGCCCGGTCGACGGCTTCCGTCCGTACGCCGAACTACTCGAAGGGCAGTCCGACGCACCCCCCGAGGCCCGCACCCTCGGCTGGGTCATGAACTACACCTCGGGTACCACCGGCCGTCCGCGCGGCATCCGCCGTCCACTCCCCGGCAAGCTCCCCGAGGAGAGCCACCTCGGCGGATTCCTCGGCATCTTCGGCATCAAACCCTTCGACGGCAACGTCCATCTCGTCTGCTCGCCGCTCTACCACACGGCCGTCCTCCAGTTCGCGGGAGCGTCCCTGCACATCGGGCACCCGCTGGTCGTGATGGACAAGTGGACGCCCGAAGAGATGCTGCGTCTCATCGACACCCACCGCTGCACCCACACGCACATGGTCCCGACCCAGTTCCACCGCCTCCTCGCCCTCCCCGACGAGGTGAAGCGGGGATACGAGGTCACGGCCATGCGCCACGCCATCCACGGCGCAGCACCCTGCCCCGACCACGTCAAACGGGCCATGATCGACTGGTGGGGGCGGTGCGTCGAGGAGTACTACGCGGCCAGCGAGGGCGGCGGCGCATTCGCCACCGCCGAGGACTGGCTGAAGAAACCGGGCACGGTCGGCAGGGCCTGGCCGATCAGCGAACTCGCCGTCTTCGACGACGACGGCAACCGCCTGCCGCCCGGCGAGCTCGGCACCGTCTACATGAAGATGAACACCGGCGGCTTCAGCTACCACAAGGACGAGACCAAGACGAGGAAGAACCGCATCGGCGACTTCTTCACCGTCGGCGACCTCGGCATCCTCGACGAGGACGGCTACCTCTTCCTCCGCGACCGCAAGATCGACATGATCATCTCCGGTGGTGTCAACATCTACCCCGCCGAGATCGAGAGTGTCCTCCTCGGCCACCCTGCGGTCGCCGACGTGGCCGTGTTCGGCATTCCGCATCCCGACTGGGGCGAGGAGGTCAAGGCGGTCGTCGAACCGGCCGGGTCACACGGGGCGGGGGAAGCGCTGGCCGCCGAGATCCTGCGCCACTGCGAACACCATCTGGCCGGGTACAAGCGCCCCAGGAGTATCGACTTCATCGAGGAGATGCCCCGCGATCCCAACGGAAAGCTGTACAAGAGGCGGCTGCGTGATCCGTACTGGGAGGGCCACCAGCGGGCACTGTGAACCACCGTCCGAAGCCCGTTGCCCGCCGAACGCTCCCGGTCGGCCGAGGCGGCGGGCAGTCCTTGCCGCCGGAGTCCGCGACCACTCGCGCCCCTTCGTTCGTCCCGCGCCACGCCAGGGCCCTGACCACCGCGGTGGGCAGCGCATCCGCCTCGGTCACGGCGGCCGTCCTGGCCGCGTTCCTCCGAGCCATGTCCGGAGGAGACCGCGTTGGGGCGAGCCCGCGGATGGCACCACCCCGCGAACTGACCTTCGCGTGGAATTCTGACGGACAGTCACCGATGAAATAATCCTTCCCCCCCGCGTGACGTTCTGACGGTATGTCATAGCCGAAATTCTCGACGGGAACGGGGGGGAAGCGTCTGCGCCCGACAGGGTCGAGGCGGGCGCACCCAACGGCTCAGAAGCGCCGTTTCCCAGCAGGTGGCCCTGCGCTAACGTCGATGGTCGAACACAGCTTCGCCTTGCACGGCGCCGGCAGCACTCGCTGCCGCACACCGAGAGGGAGGTACCTGTGCGCGCACTTGTCTACCTGGGGCCCGGGTCCGTCGAGCTGCAAGAGCGTCCGGCGCCACGCATCGGCGCTGACGACGACGTAGTGGTGAAGGTTGTCGGCACCGGGATCTGCGGGACCGACCGCAAGATTCTCCTCGGTCGCTTCCCGGCAAGGCCGGGTGTGGTGCTCGGCCATGAGTCGGTCGGTCTGGTCCGGGAGGTGGGTGCCGGGGTGCGGTCGCTCGCCGTCGGGGACCGAGTGGTGGTCAACCCGACGCTGTACTGCGGTTGGTGTGCGCCGTGCGTGCGCGGGGCGACGAACTTCTGCCGGAACAAGGCGGGGACGGAGGTCGGCGTGGACCGTGACGGGACATACGCCGACGGCGTGGTGCTCCCGGAGCGGTTCGTACGGCGCGTTCCCGACGGGATGCCCTTCCGCAGCGCGGTACTCATCGAACCGCTCGCCTGTGTCCTCAACAACCTTCAAGCGGTCGATCTGACGGTCGACGACACCGTGGCAGTACTGGGCGCGGGACCGATCGGCGTGCTCGTCGCACTGGTCGCCGCCCGGACGGCGCGGTGCGTCATCGTGGCCGAGACGGACGATTACCGGCTGTCCACAGCGCGCGGCTTGTTCGAGCAAGTGGTGGACGTGTCCCGAACGGACGCGGCCGAGGCCCTTGTGAAGGCGTCCGGAGGCGAACGGCCCGGCGTCGTGTTCGACACCACAGGGAGCGGTCTGGAGGATGCCCTGCGCCTGATCGACGACGGCGGCCGGGTCGTCCTCATGGGCTTCGACGACAGCTACAGCGTGCCGCTGCGGCCGCTCCGGCTGACCAATCGCGGTATCCGGCTGATCGGTGCCGGTGACTTCCGCGGGGACACCTTCCCCGTGGCCGTCGACCTGGCGGGCGGTCTGGGACTGGAACGCCTGGTGACGCACGAATTCCCACTGGAGGCGTACGAGGACGCGCTCGGCGCGCTGGGCGGGGTCGGCCGCGACGGGACGGGCAGTCGGTACGACGCCATGAAGGTTGTCATCCGCTCCGACACCGGCCCGGCCGGCGCGGACGGCTGGCCGGTGGGCGCGTGAACGGGCCGCGGCTGGGCTCGATCGAGTCCGGCGGGACGAAGTTCGTCTGCCTGGTCGGATCGGCGCCCGACCGGATCGAGGACGAGATCCGCTTCCCCACAGGAGAGCCGGAACCGACGCTGGCCAGAGCAGTCGCCTTCTTCGAGGAGGCCGCGGTGAAGGGGCCGTTGGAGGCCGTGGGCATCGCGTCGTTCGGCCCTCTCGAACTGCGCCGCTCGCATCCCGGCTACGGACGCCTTGCAGCGACGCCGAAGCCCGGGTGGTCCGGAGTGGACGTCGCGGGAACGGTCGCGGCGGCGCTCCGTGTGCCGGTCGCCATCGATACCGATGTCAACGGCGCGGCGCTCGGCGAGGGCCGCTGGGGTGCCGCGCGGGGCAGGAACACCTATGTGTACCTGACAGTCGGCACCGGCATCGGCGGCGGGGCGGTGATCGGGGGACGCGTCATCAACGGACTGGTCCACACGGAGATGGGGCATCTCGGCGTCCCCAGGATACCGGGGGACGACTTCCCGGGATCCTGCCCCTTCCACGCGGACTGCTGGGAAGGCATGGCGGGCGGCGAGGCCGTCGCCGCCCGCTGGGGACGACCGGCGGAGGAGCTGACTGGTGAAGTGCTTCGACGCGCCCTGCAAATGCAGGCGGTCTACCTCGCCTCCGGGCTGCGCGACATCATCTACACCACCGCGCCCGAACGCATCGTGATCGGGGGCGGGATGGCCGTACTGCCCGGCCTCTTCCCCCTGTTGCGCGCGGAACTCGCCCGGTCGCTGGCCGGCTATCCAGGCCTGCCCGAGCATGCCGCCGACGACTTCGTGGTCCCTGCCGCCCTCGGCCCGCTCGCCGGACCGGCGGGAGGTCTGGTGCTGGCCGAGCGGGCCGCCGAGGAAGCACGTCACGCGGCCCGCGACGGGACGGCGCGACCGTCCGCGGACGGCTCGGGCACAGACGTACCACCGTTGGCGGCAGGGACCGCGTGAGCTGGGCCGCGAACGGGAAGGGTGGCCGTCATGACGAACGGTGACCATGCCGGCCTCGACACCGCGACCCGTGCGTGGCTGATGGAACGGGCGTTGCCCGGCCTGAGTCTGACGGGGGTGAGCCCGTTGCCCGGCGGGTTCACCAACGACATGTGTCTGGTGACGACACGACAGGGGGAGCGGTACGTTCTCCGTCGCTACCGATCCAGCGGGACCCGGATGCACCGCAACACCTGCGCCGTGGAGTCGGCCGTACTGGAGCGGGCGGCGCCGACCGTTCCGGTGGTCGACGTCGTCGCGTCCGATCCGTACGGGAACGCTACGGGCAGGCCCACGCTGGTCTACCGGTTCGCCGACGGCATCCCCCTCGGACAGGCGCTCGCCGAGGAGCCGACCGCAGCCGAGGCGGCCGGGCTCGGCTGCGCGGTGGGCGGGGTCCTGGCCCGGATCGCGGCGGTACGTCTGCCCCGGCCGGGCCCCTTCCACGACGCCACCCTCGTGCCGGCCGAGGCGGGTGACGAGGCGGCCGACCTGCCCGGTTTCGTCGAGCGATGCCTGGCCACCACCGGCGACGGCAACGCCTTGACGTCCGAAGAGGCCGACGCGTTGCGCGGGCTCGCCACGCGGACCGGGCACCGGGTCGCCGATGTGAGCGGGCACAGCCGACTGGTCCACTGCGATTTCAACCCCAAGAATGTGCTGGTCTCACGGGAGCGTGGCCGGTGGGACGTGGCGGCCGTGCTGGACTGGGAACAAGCGTTCAGTGGCTCGCCCCTATACGACATCGGCAATATGCTGCGCTTCGCCCATCTGTATCCGCCCTCTTTCGTGGACGGGTTCGTGTCCGGCTACAGGGACGCGGGTGGTCTTCTGCCGAGCGACTGGCGTGAACTCAGCCGGACCTTGGACCTGTTCACCCTGGCGGACATCCTGACCGCGCCGCCCGACGCCGACTGTTTCGCCGGGGCACGGGCGGTGTTGCTCCGCCACTTGTCGGACGAACCGGGGCCGGCGACGGAGCGTACCGGCTGAGCTCCATGGTGCGGTTCTTCGCCGTACCGCCCGGCCACAGCGCCGGAGCTCGCGCACCACCAGGCAGGCGTGGCAGCGCAGCGGGCACCGAAGGCAGACGGTACGAGGCTCCGCCGTCCGCCGTCCGCCGTCCGCCGTCCGCCGTCCCGGATCCCGCGATCCGGGGCAGGAGTCACGGACACCCCGAAGGCATCGGGCCCAGCCGTCAGTCTCCGCCCGATTCCCTTCACATACGCCTCCTCACGCGTGCCCGTCCGTCTCTTCCGTCCCACTCCTCATAACCCTCTGGCACACCGTCACTTTCCGTACGGTGAAAATGCCTTACTCCAATGCCTTCGGTAATTCCGCGGTCAGGAACGCGAAGATCAGAAGACGGATCCCCGATGTTCTTGGCCAATAAGCACTCCTTAACAGGCTGATACGTTCTGGTCAGTGCAAAGTCGGGCCGTTATGCTTCCGTGAGTCGAAAGATCCTTGAACAAGGGAGAATTTCGCAGTGGACAACACGAGGCCGGAAAGCGTCTTGCGCTCCACTTCCGGGGAAGGGATTTCGGAAGCCGGCGACGGGAAGCTGACGCCGACGCCAATGGTCAGATGCAATGGAACCCCGCCCACTCCGGAGCAGAAGGAAGGGCCCTTCTACAAGCCCGACACCCCGCACAAGCCCGACTTCAGAGGCGATGTGGAGGGCGGCACGCCCCTGCTGCTCCACGGCAGCATCGTCACCCCCGAAGGCAAGCCCGTCGGCGGCGTGCTCCTCGACTTCTGGCAGGTCGGGGACGAGGGCGTCTACGACGAGGAGGGGTTCCGGCTCCGGGGCCACCTGTTCGCCGACAGCGACGGGAACTGGCGGCTGGAGACGGTGCTGCCCGCCGTGTACCCGGGCCGCACGCGCCACGTGCACGTCAAGGTGCAGCCCCCGGGCGGTGAGGTACTGACCACGATGCTGTACTTCCCGGACGAACGGCGCAATCACCTGGACAAGTATTTCCGGCCGGAGTGTCTGATGGATGTCCGTCGGACCGCGGACGGCTGGGATGCCGCGTTCACCTTCGTGCTGGACATCTGAAATTCCAGCACCGGGATTCCCTCCGCACGGGAAACCGTGATTCGTGGGGGTTGTTCCGTGCGGATGGAACGGCCCCCGCCAAATGGCACTTGCCGGGCACGTCGAAATTCCACGTCGTGAGCAGCAGGAGACACATGGTCGACTTGACGCACGCCCAAGAATTGATCTACTACCCGGTCAGCGACTACCTGATGGATCACGGCGAAGGGATCCATCTGTACGACGCGGACGGGAATCAATACATCGACTGCGCGTCCGGCACCTTCAATCTCAGCCTCGGCTACAGTCACCCCGAAGTGGTCAAGGCGATGCGCGACCAGGTCGAACGGCTGGTGCACGCGACGTCGACCTTCCAGACCAAGCCGGTCAACGACCTGGTGCGACGCCTGGTCGAGGTCAGTCCCGAGAACCTCACCAAGGTGCACCTCAAGGTTTCGGGCGGGTCCACCGCCAACGAGGGCGCGGTCAAGATGGCCCAGATCAGCACCGGGCGGCGCGATGTCATCACCCTCTTCCGCAGTCATCACGGCCAGACCATGATGACGACCACCATGTCGGGTGAGTCCTTCCGCAAGGCACCCTTCCCGCATCTGATGCCCGGAGTGGTCCAGGTCCCCGACCCCTACTGCCTGCGCTGCTTCTACCGGCAGACCCCCGACAGCTGTGGACTGCTCTGTGTCGAGCGAGTCAACGACTTCCTCGACCACGCCAGTTCGGGCAGCGTCGCCTGTGTCGTCGTGGAACCGATCTCGGGCAGCGGCGGGAACATAGTGCCGCCCGACGGATATCTCGCCGCGCTGCGCACCCTCTGCGACGAGCGGGGCATCGCGCTGATCTTCGACGAGATACAGACGGGCATCGGCCGGGTCGGCCGGATGTTCGCAGCCGAGCACTACGGCGTTCGCCCCGACATCCTGACCACCGGCAAGGGGCTGGGCGGCTCCGGCGCGCAGGTCGCCGCCATCATCGCCGACGAACGGATGTCCGGGCTCGGCAGCGACCACCACTCGTTCACCTACGGCGGAAACATCCTGGCGGCGGCAGCCGCAGCGACGACCCTCGACGTCATCGGCCGCCCCGGCTTCCTGGAGAACGTACGAGCGGTGGGTGCACACATCATGGACCGGCTGCGGGGGCTCGCCACGGCCCACCCGTCCATCGTGGACGTGCGCGGCCTCGGTCTGATGATCGGCATCGAGATCGGTGACGAGGACGGCCACCCCCACAGCGACCGGGCACAGGCCCTGGCACGGCGTGGGATGGAACACGGCCTGATCCTGCGGACCTCACGCTACGGCCGGGGCAACGTCATCAAGATCCGGCCGCCGCTCGTCATCACCCGAGCCGAAGCCGACCTGCTCTGCGACCGGCTCGACGCACTCTTCACCACGGAGACAGCATGAAGGACTACGTCGTACAGCTGGCCTCATCGGTGCGCGACGAGGTACTGGCCGCGCAGAACCGGCTCGACAGCCGGCTCGTGCGAGGTCATTCACCCGGTGGCGACGCGCAGTTCGGCCTCGACGACGTGGCGGAGGCCGCCGTCTGGAAGCACGTCGTCGACGGCGGCGTACCGGTCGCCGTCTACTCCGAGGACCGTGGACTGCAACTCCACGGCGCCGCACCCGAGTACCTGCTCGTCGTGGACCCCATCGACGGCACCAGGCCCGCCGTCGCGGGACTCGAATCGGCCACCGTTTCCGTGGCCGTGGCCCGGATGTCCGACCGCCCCCGCATCGCGGATGTGGAACACGCACTGCTGATGGAGATGAGGACAGGGGCCTACCTCTACGGGGAGCGCGGCGCGGACGCGGTGACCGCCCACGGCTACGACCGCCCCGTACCGTCCCTGACCACGACCACCGACCTCTCCCGCATGTTCTGGTCCCTCGAATTCAACGGCCATCCCGCGCATCTGATGACCGACGCCTACGGCCACCTCATCGACCGATCCGCGAACACCGGTGGCGTGTTCGTCTTCAACAGCGCCACGTACTCCATCTCCCGGCTGCTCACCGGCCAGCTCGACGCGTACGTCGACATCGGCAACCGGCTGCTGCGCGACGACCCCGGGCTCCTCCCCGAGTTCGAGCGGGTCGGCAACGGACGCGTGCTCCATCTGTTCCCCTACGACATCGCCGCTGCGGTCTTTCTCGCCGAGCAGGCCGGTGCCGTCATCACCGACGGCTACGGCGAGCCGCTCGGGAACACCGCGCTGACCGACCTGAGCGTCGACAACCAGCGCTCCTGCGTGGCCGCCTCCAATCCCGAACTCCACAAGGCGCTGCTGGAGGGGATCCGGTGGAGGGCCTGACCCGACAGGAACACGACGTGCGCCCACCCGTTCCCGATGACACCGCCGAGTTCCGTGCGCTCCTGGAACGGCTCTCCGACAAGGCGACTGCGGACTACTACAACCCGTACACCACCTTCGACTGGCCCAAGGCGATTCCCACCGACGACTTCTGGATGTCCCCGGAACTGCTGACGGTCCACGGCACCGAAACGATGCAGACCCTGACCTCGGAGCAACTGAACCGCCTGAGCCGCTGGGAGAGCGTCCACTTCTACAGCCTGAACGTGCACGGCATCAGGGAGTTGCTCATCGAGGTCATGCGGCGGATCCACACGCCCGGCTTCGAGACACCCTCGGAGTTCTTCCACCACTTCATCGGCGAGGAGAACGACCACATGTGGTTCTTCGCCACGTTCTGCCTCAAGTACGCCGACAAGATCTACCCCGACAAGAAGCTGAAACTGCCTGAAACCCCACGGGACTCGGCGATCGAGAACTTCCTGGTGTTCGTCCGCGTTCTGGTCTTCGAGCAGATAGTCGACCACTACAACGTCCGGCTCGCGGCCGACGAACGGCTGCACACGACCATCCGCCTCCACCACCAGGACGAATCCCGCCACATCGCGTTCGGGCGACGACTGGTGCGGCTGCTCTGGGACCGGCTCCTGGCGGCCGGCATCGACGAACGGACCCGGCGCGAGACCAGCGCCTACGTCGGCCGCTACATCACCACCAGCATGGAGTCGTTCTACAACCCCGCGGTCTACCGCGACGCGGGCCTCGCGGACGGATACGCGCTCCGACAGCGACTGCTCGCCCACCCCGCCCGGCAGGCAGCCCATGCCCGGGTGCTGCGCAAGACCACGGACTTCCTCACCCGGATCGGAGTACTCGATGCCGGGTACTGACTCCGCAGCCCGCACCGGCCCCTGGACCGTGTGCGACGGACTCGCTTCCTTCGGAGAGTCCGCGACCATACTGCTGCACGCCCTGGACGATGTGTTCACGGACTGGGGGACCCGGGCGGGAGCCACGCGGATGACGTTCCCGCCTCTGCTCAACGCCGACGACCTCCGCACCTTCGACTACTTCCGCAACTTCCCGCACCTGGGCAGCCCCGTCTCCCGCATCCGGCCCGACCGGCTCGACGCCCACAGCCGCGGTGCCGCCGACGGTCCCGTGCCCGCGCGGGACCTCGCGGACGCCGACCACCTGTTGCCCTCCGCCGCCTGCTACGGCTGCTTTCTGCACTTCTCCGGAACCATGACGGAAACCCCCCTGCGGGTGAGTACGGTCGCCCAGTGCTTCCGTCACGAAGACCACTACGACGGACTGCGCAGGCTCTGGGGCTTCACCATGCGGGAGATCATCTGCATCGGCTCCGCCGAGCAGGTCCGCGACCACCTCGAACACCACCATGTGCGGCTCGCCGCCTTCGCCGCCGACCTAGGCCTCCCCCTCTCCCGACAGCCGGCGACCGATCCCTTCTTCGAGAAGGCGGGCGCGCGCACCGTCATGCAGCTGCTCGCGCCGGGCAAGGACGAATACGTGCACACCGACGGCACCGCTGTGGCCTCTATGAACAACCACCGCAACTTCTTCGGGGAACGCCGCTCCATCGCCTACGCGGAAAAGCCCGCGTTCACCGGCTGTGTCGCGTTCGGGCTGGAACGCTGGGTGCATGTACTGAATGAACGCTTCGACGGCGACCTCCGCGCCGCGACCGTGGCCGTACGGAAGGCCGGCGAAGCGGAATGAACCGGCTTCAGCTCGCCCTCGGCCTCGACCTCCCGCTGCTTCAGGCAGGTATGGGAGGCATCGCGGGGCCCGAATTGTGCGCCGCGGTCTCCCGGGCCGGGGCGGGAGGAGCCCTGGCGCTCTACAAGGAGCCTCCGGAACGGGTACGTGAACTGGTACGAGCCGTCGTCACCTCGACCTCCCGCCCCTTCGGCGTGAACGTCATCCCCGAGGTGACCGGCCCCGCCCTCTGCCGGGCCCAGCTCCGCGCCGCTCTGGACCAGCTGCCCGGGCGTGCCTTCGTCACCAGCTTCGGACTACCGGACGCCGACGCGGTGCACGACGTCGTACGGGCGGGCCGTGTTCTGGTGGTCCAGGTCGGCACGCTGCACGACGCGTACGCGGCCCTCCGGCTGGGAGCACGGGTCCTTGTCCTCCAGGGCACGGAGGCAGGCGGGCACCTTCTCGGTGAACTGCCCGCGGCGCGCTTGCTGCATGAGGTACGCGCCCGGTACCCCGACGCCGTGCTGGCGGTGGCGGGCGGCGTCGCGACCGGTACCGATCTGGTGCGGGTTCTGGCACAGGGCGCGGACGGGGCCATGGCCGGAACTCTCTTCATCCCCACGGTGGAGTCCGCCGCCCATCCCTACTACAAACAGCGTGTGGTCGACGCGTCGGCGGACGACACCCTCGTCACCACACGATTCGACATCGGCTGGCCCGCCCGGCCGCACCGCGTACTGGGGAACTCCCTGACGGGGCAGGCGCCCCGGCACCCTGCGACTTTCATCGCGACGACCGGGGCGGGGGGCAGACGGCTGCCCGTCCCCCGCTACAGCGCGGCCGTCCCGGTGGCGGCAACGGTGGGCCGTATCGAGGAGATGGCCATGTATTGCGGCCGATCCTGTTCCAGGGTCGCCGGACAGCACCCGGCCGCCGTCCTCGTCGAACAATTCCGCCGCACCTACGAGGCGGCCGGCCAGTGCCGCGACACATCCACGGAAGGTGGGCCATGGAAGACGCGCTCAAACCGGTGACCGACTGGCTGCGGGCCAGGAACCCGGAGACCGGGGTGATCCCGGCCGATCTCGACCTGATCGAGAACCGGATCATCGACTCCCTCGGTTTCATGGAGTTCATCCTGCTGCTGGAAGACCTCGTGGGCCGCGAGCTCCCCTTGGAAGAACTGGACGTGGACTGCTTCCGCTCGCTTCAGGCGATACACGACAACTTCCTGTCCCCGTCGGCTCCGAGCGTGCCGAAGCACACTCCGTAGTACGTCAGGTCTCTCAGAAGGAGGTCACATCGTGGAGCGCGGACGGGTCGTCTCCATGCATCTGGCTCCTGCCGCCGGTGCCCCCACGTTTGTTGTCACGCTGGCCCGTGCTGTCGCGGGACGCGGCCTGGAGGGCGACCGCAACTACTGGGCAGGGGCCGGGCCGCGTCCGGGGCAGCGGGGTACAGGCCGTGCGACCGGCGTCTGCGACGTCACCCTGATCGAGCTCGAAGCCCTGGAGGCACTTGCCCAAGACACCGGCATCGAGCTGTCCCCCGCGCAGTGCAGGCGCAACGTCGTATGCCAGGGCATACGGCTCAATCCGTTGGTGGGAACCGAGTTTCAAGTCGGCGGGGCCACGCTCCGTGGGCTTCGGCTGAGCGAACCCTGTGTACGTCTCGAACAGCTGACCCGGCCCGGTCTGGTGCGCGGTCTCCTCCACCGAGGGGGTCTGCGCGCCGAAATCGTCCACGGCGGCCCGATCCACGTCGGGGACCCGGTGGGCCATGGCAGCGGCATCACTGTCCGACACCGATGAGACGACCGCCTCACACCGAGGAGCACCGCCCATGACCGACACCGGCACACCTCCGGGAAACCCCCGGTCCTTGGAGGCCCGGGTTCACATACCCGCCGCAGGACCCGCCGACCTGCGCGACGCGGTCCGAGAGGCCCTGGGAGCCGTGCACGCCCCACCCGCACCGCCAGGCACGCCGACAACGGCCCAGTGGCACCGCACCACCTTTGGAGACCGGGGGATGACGGCGAGCGGTCTGCGAGCCGAGGTCAGCGTGGACTGGGACGGCCCGGAACTGCGCATCGTCGGCAGCGTCGACACGGCAGGCTCGGCGGCGATCACCCGCCTGTTCGCGGACATCGCCCGAAGGCTGCCGGGCGGCCCACTGGACCGACTCCGGCACACCTCGCCGACACCTTCTGCCGGGGTGGACGACAGCAACGCCCTGATTCCCGGCATTCCGTCCCCCGAGCCCGCGGTGTCGGCTGCGTACCATCTCCCGTCCGAGCTCTTCGATCACGCGGTCATCCGCTCACCCGCCGCAGCCGCCCACCTCGCTCTGCATGTCATGCTCCGTGCCCCGGACATGCGCCCGAGCGCCGACCTCGCGGTTCTCATCGACAACGGCTGCGCCGGAGCGGACAGCACCGCGGCCTGGTCACGGCCGTGTCTCGTCGCGGACTCACTCGATCTCGGCCCGTCCGTCACGGTGGCGGAGGTCCTGGCCCGCGGGCGCCAGGAGCACCGCCATCCCCACGGCCGCCCCACGCGGCCCCGCCCGGCGTTCGTCTTCGACTGCGCGGGTCCGCCTGCGGTACCGGACGGCTGGCTCCTCCGGTCGTGGACCTACCTGGTCGCACACGCGGTCCACTGCTCGCTGAGCGGCGCCGAAGGGCGTTACCGGCTGCGTGCCAAGGCACCACGAAACCTGGTGCGACAGCCCCGCCTGAACCTGCTCGTCGCCCTTTGGGCCGACGCCCTGACCACGTTGGTCACCCATCAGGACCGCCCCCTCGACAGCCTCGACATCCTGGGCTCCGCCGCTCCTTACGCCTCTGCGTAACCTGTGGTCCGTTCCGAACCGCGGGACAACGCTGTACGCGCGAGGAGCTTCGCAGCATGCCCGCTTGAATCAGTAGTGTCGGCCAGGGGCCCTGATGCGTCGCCGGTCTGTGCCCGGGGCGCGCGGCAGCCCGAAAGCGATTGGCATGTCCTCGTGCGCTGGCGGTGGCGGTCGTGGTCGCCGCCGTGGGGATGCTTCCCGCGATGCCCGCGCCCCTTGCCGCATCGGCGATGGTCGTCGCGGCCGTCGGCATGGGCCTGCTCGCTTCTTCGCTCACCGTACTGTCGCTCTCCCACGCCCCGTCCGGTCGGCAGGGTTGTGCCAGCAGCGCGATGCATACCGGTCAGAACGTGGGCCAGATAACGGTTCTGGGCGTTTCTTCCGCCTTGTTCAACGCCTGTGTGGGCATCGGCTCGACCGAATTCGTCGGCTACCGCGCTGCCTTCGGCGGTTCCCGTAGTAATCGCCGCAAAAACAACGGATATCCCTGACCTGCACGGGTGCGTCAGCTGGCCTCTGGGTGTTCCCGGACCCGGAGCCGGTGGCCAACGACCAGTCGACGCCTATCGTCCACTGCGCCGAAGGATGTACAGGGGGGTCGTCCGCGCGCACGACGCTTCTGACTAGTGGTCGGGCGAGCCTGGAAAGCACACGGGGTTGTCGATAGGAGTCGGCCCTACCGTCACCAGGAGCGCTATGACCGAGCTACACATACGACAACCCGCACCCTCACCCGCGCCCACGGCCGCCAGGGCCATGGGCCGCGCGTTGGCCGGCGGCCTGATCATGGCGGTGGCGCTCGGTGTCGGCAACGGCCTCGGACCCGTACTGGCGGACGCCACCGGAGCCAGTGGCTTGGCCGCCCGGCTGATCGCTGCGGCCCTCGTCACCGTCGTGGCCGTGCCGTTCGTCCTGCGTCTGTCACACCCCCGGACGGTCGGCTTCGGCAGTCCGGGCGCGAGCCTACGGGCGTTCCTCACCGGCGTTGGGGTGACGACCGCGGCAGCGGCGCTGGTCCTGGGCGCGGGCACGGCCGTGGGGTTACTCGTCTGGCAGCAGCTGGACCTCGTCACCCTGGTTGGCTTTCTCGTCACCAACGGCGTCGTCGCGTTCCTGCTTGAAGCCTTGCCCGAGGAGACGACGCTGCGCGGCTACACGTGGACATCGCTGCGCAGACGGTTCGGGCCCGCACTGGCGGCGCTCGGCACCACGGCGGTCTTCCTGCTCGTACCGGGCACCTCGACGCTGGTGACGGTTGGCATCGCCCGGCTGGCCGGTGACGAGCCGGGCCACATCGGCATCGCCCCGGAGGGGCAGCACCCGGTGGACTACCTCATCCTCCTGACGGTCTTCAGCCTGACCCTGATCGCCGCCCGTGCGGCCGTGGGTCACGCCCCGCTGTGGGCGGCGATCGGCACGCACCTGACCGTCCTGACCGTGAACCGCATCATGCTGCAGGGCGAGGACCGCGACGCGGGCGTGACGGTGGAGCAGGCGTCCGGTGACGCGGTGCTGCTCGTACCGCTGTACCTGGTGGTCGTCGCGATCGCATTCCTGGCGTGCCGTCGGGTCACGCGTCGGCACACGCCCGGCGAAAAGTAGGCGGTCACCGTCACAGGCCTGCTCGATGCCGGGCTCCTGGTCCGCGCAGAGGGCGGGACCGCCGTCCTGGCCGACGACGTCCGGTACGGCCTCCGCCTCACGGACTCCGACGACGCCAGCCCCTACTGACACCCCTCATGGCAAGACCACTGACACCCAGTAGCAGACTCCACTGACTTCTCCGTGGCGGACGACAACGAGGGAACGTTGGCGTGGCAGCGGCCGCAGGACTCTCCGTCGAGCACCTCTACGGTGGCGATGTGATCGCCGAGGCAAATCGGTGGAGGAACCATCACGTCGATGTCGGACTGCGTGGTGTCGACCTTTCTCTCGATATTCCGAAATCCATCAGCACCGGGTACGCGCTCGCCGGCGAGGAACTGGTTGCGGCGATCGAGGACGAGTGGATGGCCTCGGTGACCGAGGCGGTCGGGGCCCTGGAAGAGTGGACGGCCTACGGCATGGCCGGTCACCACGGGGACGGACAGCGAGCCGAGCGGGTGGCCACGTCGGGGCTGCTCGGCTGGACAACATTGCACCGCTCGGCCCGCCCGGTGGACGCATCCCCCGGCGACCCGCATCTGCACGTCCACGTCAACATCGCGCACATGGTGCACTGCGAGGACGGGAAATGGCGCACCACCGCGGCCGGGGCGGGGGACCTGCTCCGGCCTGCGCACCTGATCAACGAGATTGCCGAGGCCCGGCTGCGAGCCCGTCTGATCGAGTGCCACGGTGCGCGGTTCGCCCGGAGTGAGACCACGGGGGCGTGGGAGCTCGTCGGTGTCGACGGGGACCTGCGCAGTGCGTTCTCGCGCCGCCATCAGTAGGTCCTCGATCTGGTCGGCAGGGATGCCAGCCGCGACCAGCAGAAGGCCGCCGCGAGGCGGACGGCGGAGGCCAAGAACGAGGTGCACGACCAGGCGCCACGCCAGAACTGGCGGATGCGCGCCGTAACCGTACTGGGCAGCGACGAAGCCGTTGACGCGATGGTCGCGGCCGCACTTCCCGGGCCGGACGGGCCGACACCGTCGTGGCCTGCCGGTGGCTGGCCGCTGATGCCGGGTCCGTGCACACCTGGTCGGCGGCCTGTGCCCAGCCATTGCCGAAACCCAGGTTCGCGTAGTCCTTCGCCACGATGTGCGGGATGCCGTACTCGGTGTACCGGATCACGGCGGACAGCCCACCGCCCGACGGACGTTGTGTGCGCGAGCCGTCGGCCGCGGCGGGCGGCAGCGATGCCGATACGGTGAACAGCGCGAGACCGGATATCGCAAGAAGTCTGAGACGGTTACGGAGAGGCATTGGTCCTCCCAACTGTGCGTGCGCGAAAGGCGGTTACCCGAGGGTTCGAGTCGCCGCGCGCCACTCAGCCGGCACCCCCGCACCCCTGTCAACATCCCGACCGGTATCCGACCCCTTGACCACCGGGTTCCGGCCGCACAGGATCACGCCATGACAGGTGTACGGAGCAGCACAGTCGACGGCGTCGTGGCCCGCAGCGCCCGGCGTACCCCCGCGAGCACCGCCCTGCGGTACGCGGAGAGGTCCTGGACCTACGCGGAACTCGACACGGCCGTCAGTACCGCGGCGGCGGTCCTCACCGGCGAGCACGGGCTGCACCCCGGCGACCGGGTCGCCACCTACGCGCACAACTCCGACGCGTATCTGATCGGCTACCTCGCCTGTGCCCGCGCGGGCCTGGTCCATGTGCCGGTCAATCAGAACCTCGCCGGTGACGACCTCACGTACATCCTCGACCAGTCCGGAAGCGCGCTCGTCCTCACCGACGCGGACCTCGCCGACCGGATTCCGGCCGCGTTCTCCGTACGCGCGCTGCGTGACACGCCGGACTCCCTCCTCGACGCCACCGCCACCCCGCGTCCTTTCACCCCGGAGCGCGAACCGGCCGCGGGAGACCTCGTCCAGCTGCTCTACACCTCGGGCACCACCGCACTCCCCAAGGGCGCGATGATGACCCACGGCGCGCTCGTCCACGAGTACGTCAGCGCGATCACCGCGCTCGATCTGCGCGCCACCGACCGGCCGGTCCACTCACTGCCGCTCTACCACTCCGCGCAGATGCATGTGTTCCTGCTGCCCTACCTCGCGGTCGGTGCAGAGAACATCATCCTCGACGCACCCGATGTGAACCGGATCTTCGACCTCGTCGAGACGGGGCAGGCCGGCAGCGTCTTCGCCCCGCCGACCGTCTGGATCGGCATCTCCCAGCACCCCGGCTTCACCACGCGCGAACTCGGCGGGCTGCGCAAGGCGTACTACGGCGCGTCGATCATGCCCGTACCCGTACTGGAACGGCTCCGCGACCGGCTGCCCGCGCTCGCCTTCTACAACTGCTTCGGACAGAGCGAGATCGGCCCGCTCGCCACCGTCCTCGGACCGGACGAGCACGAGGGCCGGATGGACTCCTGCGGCAGGCCCGTCCTCTTCGTCGAGGCCCGGGTCGTGGACGAGGACGGCAAGGAGGTCCCCGACGGCACGGCGGGTGAAGTGGTCTACCGCTCGCCCCAGTTGTGCGAGGGCTACTGGGACAAGCCCGAGGAGACCGCGGAAGCCTTCCGCGACGGCTGGTTCCACTCCGGCGACCTCGCCGTGCGTGACGCGGAGGGCTTCTTCACGGTCGTCGACCGGGTGAAGGACGTCATCAATTCCGGCGGTGTCCTCGTCGCCTCCCGTCAGGTCGAGGACGCCCTCTACACCCATCCCGCCGTTGCCGAGGTCGCGGTCGTCGGGTTGCCCGACGACCGCTGGATCGAGGCCGTCACCGCCGTCGTCGTCCTGCGCGATGAAGCGACGCAGTCCGAACTCATCGACCACGCCCGTGAGCGGCTCGCTCATTTCAAGGCCCCGAAGAAGGTCCTCTTCGTGGAGGAGCTGCCGCGCAATGCGAGCGGCAAGATCCTCAAGCGGGAGCTGCGCGACCGGTTCGCGCAGGGCCGCTGAGCCTGCCTGATTTCCTCCGGTCGCATGATGGCCCGTCGTGGCGAAGACTGGGTGTGTTCGGGCAAGCGACGACAGCAGGGGGCGCGCGGTCGTGCGGAGCCCGCGCCGGATCGGGTGATCACTGTGACGACTTCTCCCTTCGGGTCGGATGACCCGTTTTCCGACCTCTTCAACCGTTTCTTCGGTATGAGCCCGGCGGCCTCTCCGCCGGCCGTGCAACGCGTGCCCATCGGCCGCCTCCTCAGCGACTCCTCGCACGAGCTGCTGGCGGCTGCAGGCGGCCGTGCCGCCGAGGACGGATCCGACCTGGACACCGAACATCTGCTGTGGGCCGCCACCCAGGTGGCGCCGGCCCGCGGCATCCTGGAACAGGCCGGCGTCGATCCGGACAAGCTGGCGGCAGAGCTGCAGGAGGTGCTGCCTTCGGGCAGCGGGAACGGGGAGCCCGCCCTGACGCCTGCCGCGAAGCGGGCTCTGCTGGCCGCTCACGCCCGGTCCCAGGCAAGCGGCGCTTCGTACATCGGCCCCGAGCACATCCTCAGCGCGCTGCTGGAGGACCCGAGTTTCGGTGCCGCGCAGATGCTGCGCTCCGAGGGGACTTCCCCGCAGACGTTGCGCGAGGCGTTCGGCGGCCGGCAGCCCGCGGCCGGCGGGCACACCAGCACCCCGACCCTTGACGACTATGGGCGAGACCTGACCGAGGAGGCCCGCAGCGGCCGGCTCGATCCTGTGGTCGGCCGGGCCGACGAGATCGAGCAGACCGTGGAGATCCTCTCCCGCCGGTCCAAGAACAATCCCGTGCTCATCGGCGATCCCGGCGTCGGCAAGACCGCCATCGTGGAGGGGCTGGCACAGCGGATCGTCTCCGGTGACGTGCCCAAGGCCCTGCAGGACAGGCGGGTCGTCTCACTCGACATGGCCGCACTCGTGGCAGGCTCCAAGTACCGCGGCGAATTCGAGGAGCGGCTCAAGAAGGTGATCGACGAGGTCACCGCTGCGGAGAAAACATCGTCCTGTTCATCGACGAACTGCACACCATGGTCGGCGCCGGGAGCGGGGGCGAAGGCGCCATGGACGCCGGGAACATTCTCAAGCCCGCGCTGGCCCGCGGAGATCTCAGTCTCGTCGGCGCGACCACCATCGACGAGTACCGCAAGAACATCGAGAAGGACGCCGCCCTCGAACGCCGCTTCCAGCCCGTGGTGGTGCGCGAGCCGACCGTGGACGAGACCGTCGAGATCCTGCGCGGGCTGCGCGACTCGTACGAGGCGCATCACCAGGTGCGTATCACCGACGAGGCCATCGATGCCGCAGCCGCGCTGTCCGACCGTTACGTCACCGACCGTTTCCTGCCCGACAAGGCCATCGACCTCATCGACCAGGCGGGGGCGCGGGTGGCGCTGCGCGGTGTGGGCGGCAGCACCGAGGCCGCCGACCTCCAGGACCGGCTCACCATGCTGAACCGGGAGAAGGACCAAGCAGTCAGCAACGAGGACTTCGAGCGCGCGGCCGAGCTCAAATCGCGCATCCAGGAGACGGAGCGCCGGCTCGCCGATCTCGGCGGGGAACGGGCCGAGGTCGGCGACGTCACTGCCGAGGACATTGCCGAAGTGCTGTCCAGGCGCACCGGTATCCCCGTCTCACAGCTCACCGAGACCGAGCGCGAGCGGCTGATGAAACTCGAAGAGGCGCTCCACAAGCGTGTGATCGGCCAGGACGAGGCGGTCACTGCCGTGGCCCAGGCCGTGCGTCGTGGCCGGGCGGGCATGGGCGACCCCGGCCGTCCCACCGGCAGCTTCCTCTTCCTCGGTCCCACCGGCGTCGGCAAGACCGAACTCGCGAAGGCAGTCGCGGAGTTGCTGTTCGGCGAGGAGGACCGGATGGTCCGCTTCGACATGAGTGAGTTCCAGGAGAAGCACACCGTCTCCCGGCTCGTCGGATCCCCGCCCGGATACGTAGGCTACGAGGAGGCCGGACAGCTCACCGAGGCGGTACGCCGCAAACCCTACAGCGTCCTGCTCTTCGACGAGGTGGAGAAGGCCCACCCGGACGTCTTCAATCTGCTGCTCCAGGTCATGGACGACGGGCGGCTGACGGACGCGCAGGGCCGCACGGTCGACTTCCGCAACACCGTGATCATCATGACCAGCAACATCGCGTCGAAGCACATCCTGGACCACCCGGGCTCGGTGGACGAGATCAGGGACGACCTCATGGCCGAGCTGCGGGCGCATTTCCGGCCCGAATTCCTCAACAGGATCGATGAGATCGTCGTCTTCCACGCCCTGACCCGGAAGGACCTGATCCGGATCGTCGACCTGCTGCTGGAGCGCAGCCGCCGCAGACTGCACGCGCAGAAGATCAATCTGGAAGTCACCGAGACGGCCGCGGAGTTGCTGGCCAACCTCGGCTACCAGCCCGAGTTCGGCGCCCGGCCGCTGCGCCGCACGATTCAGTCCGAGCTGGACAACCGGCTGTCGAACATGCTGCTCGACGGGACGCTCAACCCCGGCGACACAGTCGTCTGCGACGCCCGGGACGGCGAGCTCGCCTGCACCATCGCCGGTTCGCAAGGCTGAGGAGCCCGCAGCCGCAGGCTCCCAGTGGAAGCACACGACTGGAGCGAACGGCCGCACGAACCCGGAAAGGCCCGAACGCGAGCCCGGAAAGGTCCCAAAGAGGAGGCCTAACGCCCCCCGCGCTCGTCCACGATCCGCCTGAACTTGCCGACCGACCTCTCCAGCGTCTCGGGATCGACGATCTCGACCCCGACCGACACCCCGATCCCGTCCTTGACGGCCGCCGTGATCGACTCCGCGGCGGCCATCCGCTGCTCCGGTGTCGCCTCGGCCCGTGCCTCCGCCCGTACGGTCAGTGCGTCGAGGCGGCCCTCGCGGGTCAGCCGCAGCTGGAAGTGCGGCGCCACCCCCGGCGTACGCAGCACGATCTCCTCGATCTGGGTCGGGAAGAGATTCACCCCGCGCAGGATCACCAGATCGTCGCTGCGCCCGGTCACCTTCTCCATCCGCCGGAACACCCGCGCCGTGCCCGGCAGCAGCCGGGTCAGATCCCTCGTCCGATAGCGGATCACCGGCATGGCCTCCTTGGTGAGCGAGGTGAAGACCAGCTCGCCCTCCTCACCCGGAGGCAGCACCTGGCCGGTGAACGGATCGACGACCTCCGGATAGAAGTGGTCCTCCCAGATGTGCAGCCCGTCCTTGGCCTCCACGCACTCCTGCGCGACACCGGGCCCCATCACCTCCGAAAGACCGTAGATGTCGACCGCGTCGATCGCGAACCGCTCCTCGATCTCGCGCCGCATCTCCTCCGTCCACGGCTCGGCACCGAAGATCCCGACCTTCAGGGAGGTCGTCCGCGGGTCGACGCCCTGCCGCTCGAACTCGTCGAGGAGCGTCAGCATGTACGACGGCGTCACCATGATGATCTCGGGCCGGAAGTCCTGGATCAGCTGGACCTGGCGGGCCGTCATGCCACCGGACGCCGGGATGACCGTACAGCCGAGCCGTTCCGCCCCGTAGTGCGCCCCCAGACCGCCGGTGAACAGCCCGTATCCGTACGCCACATGCACCTTGTGTCCGGGACGGCCGCCGGCGGCCCGGATCGAGCGGGCGACCACGTCCGCCCAGGTATCCAGGTCCCGCTGGGTGTAACCGACGACGGTGGGACGGCCCGTCGTCCCGCTGGACGCATGGATCCTCCGTACGCGGTCCTCGGGGACGGCGAACATGCCGAAGGGGTAGTTGTCCCGCAGATCCGCCTTGGTCGTGAAGGGGAAGCGGGCGAGATCGGCGAGCGTACGGCAGTCGTCCGGGTGCAGCCCGGCCTTGTCGAACGCGGCCCGGTAGTGGCCGACGTTCTCGTACGCGTGGCGCAGGGTGGCCCGCAACCGCTCCAGCTGGAGTGCCTCCAGCTCGTCGCGGCCCAGTCGTTCCGCCGCGTCCAGCAGAGCCGTCATCCGGATCTCCCTCTTCCGTGCAGGCGACCGATCATTCGGTCGATCTTTCGGTAGCAGTAATTCAGGATGTTCCGCCACATGGCAAGAGGGGCGACACAGCTCATCTGCGTCCGGCCCCTTCATCGCTGTCGCCACGCTGCGCCTGTGCCACCTCTCGCGGATACGCTCACACCGAACACGGCTGCGTCGTCCGGACGGCCCTGTTTGGATGGCGTACATGCCGATCTTCCACGCATACGACGGGACCGAACTCGCCTACCGCCTCCTGGGATCGGGCGCACCGCTCATCTGTCTGCCCGGTGGACCGATGCGTGCCGGCGCGTACCTGGGTGACCTCGGCGGACTCTCGGCCCACCGGCAGCTCGTGGTGCTCGATCTGCGCGGCACCGGGGACTCCGCGGTACCGGACGACCCGTCGACGTACCGCTGCGACCGCCTGGTCGACGACGTCGAGGCCCTACGCGAACACCTCGGCCACGAACACATCGACCTGCTTGCCCACTCCGCGTCCGCCAACCTGGCCGAACTCTATGCCGCCCGGCACCCGAAGCGGCTGCGTACGCTCACGCTCATCACACCGGGTACCCGGGCCGTCGGCATCGACGTCACCGACCAGGACTGGCGCGATGCCAGTGAACTGCGCCAGGACGAACCGTGGTACGTGGCCGGACTGGCCGCGCTGGAGACGGTCTGGTCGGGGCGCGAGATGAGTGAAGTCCGCTCCGTCATAGAGCCGTTCGGCTACGGACGATGGGACGACACGGCCAGGGCCCATGCCGCCGCCGCACCGGGACAGACCAACTCCGAGGCCGCACAGACCTATTACCAGGACGGTGTCTTCGATCCGGCCGCCACCGCCGCCGCGCTGGAGCACGTGACCGCACCGGTCCTCGTCCTCGCGGGGGAGTACGACGGAGGGCCGACACCCGACCGCGCCGCCGAACTGGTGGCGCTCTTCCCGAACGCCGAGTTCGCCGTGCAGCGCGGCGCGGCGCACTTCCCATGGCTGGACGATCCGGGTGCCTTCGTCCGTACGGTCAACGCCTTCCTTGATCCGGAAGTGCTCAGCGTGCAGGCCGGTGGCACACGGCTCGCCTACCGGGTATGGGGGGATCCGTCGGCGCCGCCCGTGGTACTCGTCCACGGTCGCGGCGGCGACAGCAGGACCTGGACCGAGATCGCCGAACGCCTGGCCGACGAACACCGGTTGTACGCATTCGACTTCCGTGGGCACGGCCTCAGCGACTGGCCCGGCCGCTACTCCTTCGAGCTGTTCCGGGACGATCTGCACGCCTTCCTGGAGGCCCGCAACCTGGCGGGCGCCACCGTGGTCGGACACTCCATGGGCGCCGCTGCCGCCTATCTGCTCGCCGAGCGGGAGCCCGGACTGATCGGCCGGCTCGTCCTGGAGGAGGTCCCGCCGCCGTTCCCGCTCGACCCGCCGCGAGGCCACGTCGAACGACCCGACGAGGAACTGGGCTTCGACTGGCCCGTGGTGCCGTCGACCAACGCCCAGCTGAACGAACCGGACCCGGCCGGTCGGGAACGCCTCGGCGAGATCACCGCCCCGACCCTCGTCATCGGCGGCGGCCCCGCCAGCCAGATCGCCCAGGACAGGCTGGTCTGGATGGCGGGACGGATACCCCGTGGCCGCTTCGTCACCATCGAGGCCGGACACCTAGTCCACACCGAGAGGCCGGACGAATTCCTCGCGGAGTTGCGGTCGTTCGGTCTGGTCTGACGCCCGGGGCGCTCACCGACAGGGTCAGGTCCGGTGCAGCAGGGTGGTCAGGACCTCGTGGAGGGTGGCCTCGGCGTCGGCCACGGAACCCGTCGACCGCCAGGCCACGAAGCCGTCGGGACGCACCAGCACGGCGCCTTCGGGCGTCGTGCCGTGGATCTCGGCCCAGTCGGCCCCGTTCTCCGGCTCCAGATCGGCGCCCGGGCCGATGCCGTACGCCTGGAGCTGTACCGAAAGGCGGTCGGCGACCCGCGCCGCCGCCCGCCGCCACGTCACGTCCTCACCATCGGTGAGCAGCACCAGGGTGCGCTCGTACAGATCCAGAGTGGACTTGCGATCACCGGTCTGACGGACCCACAGATGCGGGGCGCGGCTGCCGGGTTGACCGTTCAACTGCATTCCCTGCGGCACCACGGGCTGCTGCGGATCGGCACCCAGCACGGCGCCGCGGACGTAGCGGTAGCCCAGTGCCACGGTGAGCATGCCGCCCTGCTTCCCGCCGCCCACGCCCGGTGCCGCCGCGTATCCCGGGTGGCTGTGCTCGCTGGAACGCGCCGAGGCCCGCGCGCTCGTCGCCTGAGCCACCGGCAGCCGCTCCGCCTCGTATGTGTCCAGCAGACCCGGGCCCGCCTTGCCCCTGAGTACCGTGGCGAGCTTCCAGGCCAGGTTGTGCGCGTCCTGGATGCCGGTGTTGGAGCCGAACGCCCCGGTCGGGGACATCTCATGGGCCGAGTCCCCGGCGAGGAAGACCCTGCCGGACGCGTACCGCTCCGCGACCCGCTCCGCCGCGTGCCACGGGGCCTTCCCGGTGATCTCGATGTCGATGTCCACAGCGCCGACCGCCGTACGGATGTGCTCGGCACACCGCTCGTCGGTGAAGTCCTCCAGGGTTTCGCCCAGTTGGGGCTGCCACGGCGCGTGGAACACCCAATCCTCCTTGTTGTCCACCGGCAACAGGGCCCCGTCCGCTGCGGGGTTGGTCAGATAGCAGACGATGAAGCGTCGGTCACCCACTACATCGGCGAGCTGCCGGGAGCGGAAGGTGATGCTCACGTTGTGGAAGAGATCACCGGGCCCGGTCCGGTCGATGTGCAGCTGCTCACGGATGGGGCTGCGCGGACCGTCGGCCGCGATGAGGTAGTCCGCGCGCACACTGATGTGCTCTCCGGTCTCCCGGTTCTTGAGCGTCGCGTCCACTCCCGACCCGTCCTGGTCGAAACTCTGCATCTCGGTGGAGAACCGCAGGTCCCCGCCCTGTTCACGGGCCAGTTTCACCAGCACGGGTTCCAGATCGTTCTGGCTGCACAGACACCAGCCGGCCGGGCTGAAGCGGGCGAGTCCGCCACCCGGGTCGATCTCCTTGAACAGCCACTCCTGGTCGTCCCCGGTGAGCGAGCCGGCTTGCAGAATGCCGTGGTTGTCGGCGAGGACCGAGGCCGCCTCCCGGATGCCCGGCTCGGCACCCGCCGTGCGGAAGACCTCCATCGTGCGCACGTTGTTGCCGCGTCCGCGAGGATGTGTCGAGGTGTATCGGTGCTTCTCGACCAGCAGATGCTCGATGCCGAGCCGGCCGAGGAAAAGTGAGGCGGACAGGCCCACCAGGGAGCCGCCCACGATGAGGACCGGTACGCGAAGGTCGACGTTCTCGTTCATCAGTTGCTCCAGCTCGGACGCCGTTCGGATGCATTGTTCAATGCCCTTGTCGGAGCGGTTCGGACGGTCGCTCACCTGAACGGTTCATAAATCTCGCGCCACCCGGACCAGCGTTTCACGATCGGTCACGGAGACGATGCCCGCGGTCACGGGGGCGGACCGACGACGTCCGCCGGGAGAGTCCCCGCTCCGAATCCACTCGCCAACCGACGGTTGACGGCATGCCATCCGGCCTGACCACGAAACTGTCTCGAAGGAGATCGAAAGATGACCACCACCCTCTCGGAACGGATCTCCCAGTCCGCCTTCGACGGTTCCAGGCTGCGTGTCGTTCTGCTGCTGGACCTCTACGACGGGGCCCAGAAGCAGTTCCTGGAGGCGTATGAGCACCTGCGCAATCAGGTGGCATCCGTCCCCGGGCACATCAGCGATCAGCTGTGCCAGTCCATCGAGAACCCCTCCCAGTGGCTGATCACCAGCGAGTGGGAGAGCGCACCGCCGTTCCTCGCCTGGGTGAACAGTGAGGAGCACGTCGCGACGGTCCAGCCGCTGCACAGCTGTGTACGCGACACCCGTTCGCTGCGCTTCAGCGTGCTGCGGGAGACCGGCAAGGCGTTCGAGCTGGCGCCCGAGGCGGCCAAGGGCCGCCTGCAGGCGTCACCCCGGCTGGGCGACGGGGTGGTGCGCCACGCGCTCACCTTCACCGTCAAGTCGGGCACAGAGGACATCGTGGCGAAGATCCTGGCCGATTACGAGTCCCCGAAGGCTCGTGTCGACGATGTAACCCGGCTGCGCCGCACCTCGCTGTTCATGCACGGAAACCGCGTCGTACGGGCGGTCGAGGTCGAGGGCGACCTCCTCGCGGCCCTGCGGCACGTCGCCCGGGCACCCGAGGTCAGGGCCGTCGAAGAGGCCATCAACCCGTACCTGGAACAGGACCGGGACCTCAGCGATCCGGACTCCGCCCGGATGTTCTTCACCCGAGCGGCGCTCCCGACCGTCCACCACGTGACCGCGGGCCGGCACAAGGCCGAGGACATCCGCCGGCACGCACTCTTCTACCAGGCCAAGGAGGGTTGCGGCATGGCACTCGCCCGGCTGCTCGCCGGCCATGACGAGGAGGCGGCCGACGACCCGGCGAGCATCATTGACAGCAGCACCATCTTCCAACGCGACGACGTCGTCGTCCGCCTCCTCGAAGCGGTCGGACCGATCGACGCGCAGCCGGCCCAGGTGGTCGGCATCGACGGCCCCGGCAAGGTGGCCAGGCTCGGACGCCTCCTCGACGGCGGCGCGAATGCCGTACCCGCGACCGAGCAGGACATCCCGCACTTCCTGACGGAGTCCGAGATGACCCTGATCACGGATCGGCAGGCCATGGAGTCCTGAATCGCGCATCCGCACCCTGGGGGGTTCTCGCTCAACCCGTCATCACAACGCGCAATGCGCCAGGAGGAAAGCAGTCATGACCATGCACCGGCCACGCATCGTGGACCTCAGCGAGACGCAGCCCAACCGCAGGCGCGGAGGCGACCTTCGCGCCATGCTCACGCCGACGGCCGTGGGAGCCACCAGCGGTTTCATGGGGCTGGCCATCGTTCAGCCCGGCGACCGCATCGGCGAGCACTACCACCCGTACTCCGAGGAGTTCGTGTACGTCGTGAACGGTCTCCTGGAGGTGGATCTGGACGGTGAACCGCACCGGATGCGGCCCGACCAGGGCCTGCTGATCCCTCCCCATGTACGCCACCGATTCCGAAACGTGGGCGACGTCGAGGCACGCATGGTCTTCCACCTCGGCCCCCTCGCCCCGCGCCCGGAACTCGGCCACGTCGACACGGAGCACACGGAGTCCGGCGAGGGCATCGCGCCGCCGGAACGAACGGAGGCCGCCTCATGACCCGCCGCGTGGGGGTCACCGGTGTCGGCGTCGTGGCCCCCGGCGGCATCGGCGCACCGGCCTTCTGGGACCTCCTCGCGAACGGACGCACCGCCACCCGGGGCATCACGCTTTTCGACCCGGCCGGTTTCCGCTCCCGCATCGCCGCCGAGTGCGACTTCGACCCGGCGGCGCACGGACTGGACGCGGACCAGGTCGCCAGGTCGGACCGGTACGTCCAGTTCGCGATGGTTGCCGCCAGGGAGGCACTCGGTGACGCGGGGCTCGACCCGGAGAAGGTGGACCCCTGGCGGATGGGTGTGTCGCTGGGCACCGCGGTCGGCGGCACCACCCGACTGGAGCACGACTATGTTGCCGTCAGCGGCAGTGGCGCCCGCTGGGATGTCGACCACCGGCCGGCCGGTCCGCATCTGGAGCGGGCCTTCTCGCCCAGTTCCCTCGCCTCGGCGGTGGCCGAACAGGTCGGCGCGCACGGCCCGGTGCAGACCGTCTCCACGGGGTGCACCTCCGGTCTCGACGCGATCGGGTACGCCTTCCACTCCATCGAGGAGGGCCGCGTCGACGTCTGCATCGCCGGGGCGTCCGACTCACCGATCACCCCGATCACGGTGGCGTGTTTCGACGCGATCAAGGCCACCTCGGCGAACAACGACGACCCCGAACACGCCTCCCGGCCGTTCGACTCCCGCCGTGACGGCTTCGTCATGGGCGAGGGCGGAGCGGTGCTCGTGCTGGAGGAGCTGGAGCACGCCCGGGCCCGTGGCGCGACCGTGTACTGCGAGATCGCGGGCTACGCCACCTTCGGGAACGCCTACCACATGACCGGGCTGACCCCCGAAGGGCTGGAGATGGCCGAGGCGATCAACCGGGCCCTCGACCACGCCCGCATGGACGGCTCGCAGATCGACTACGTCAACGCGCACGGCTCGGGCACAAAGCAGAACGACCGGCACGAGACGGCCGCCGTGAAGCGGGCACTGGGCGCGCACGCCTACGACGTACCGATGAGCTCGATCAAGTCCATGGTCGGCCACTCGCTGGGGGCGATCGGGGCCATAGAGATCGCCGCCTGCGTACTCGCCCTGGTCCACCAGACGGTGCCGCCGACGGCGAACTACGAGAGCCCGGACCCGGAGTGTGACCTCGACTACGTGCCGCGCACCGCACGTCCCCTGAAGCTGCGCAGCGTCCTCTCGGTCGGCAGCGGGTTCGGCGGCTTCCAATCCGCGGTGGCCCTGACGAGAACAGGTGGGAGGACACCATGAAAACCCGTAAAGCGCGGCGCACCGTCGTCACCGGTATCGGTGTCGTCGCCCCCAACGGCACCAACACCGAGGCCTTCTGGAAGAGGACGCACGAAGGGATCAGCGTCCTCGACCGGGTCACCCGCGAGGGGTGCGAGCAGCTTCCGCTGCGGGTCGCGGGCGAGGTGCGGGGCTTCGAAGCGGCGGAGCTGATCGAAGAGCGCTTCATCGTCCAGACCGACCGGTTCACGCATTTCGCGATGGCCGCCGCGGACATCGCGCTGGACGACGCCAGGCTGGGCCGCGCCGACTACGAGGATTCACCCTTCGACGTCGGCGTGGTGACCGCTGCCGGGTCCGGTGGCGGCGAATTCGGCCAGCGGGAACTCCAACGGCTGTGGGGACAGGGATCCACCTACGTGGGTCCGTACCAGTCCATCGCCTGGTTCTACGCCGCCAGCACCGGCCAGATCTCGATCCGTGGCGGCTTCAAGGGGCCGTGCGCGGTCGTGGCCAGCGACGAAGCGGGCGGTCTGGATGCGCTGGCGCATGCCGCCCGTTCGATCCGCCGCGGTACCGAAGCGGTGGTGGTCGGCGCGGCCGAGGCACCGCTGGCGCCCTACTCGGTCGTCTGCCAGCTCGGGTACGAGGACCTGAGCACCCGTGACGACCCCGCCCGCGCCTACCGGCCGTTCACCTCGGACGCCTGCGGCTTCGTGCCGGCCGAGGGCGGTGCCATGCTGGTGGTCGAGGAGGAGCAGTCGGCCCGTCGGCGCGGGGCCCGTGTCCGGGCCGAAATCGCCGGGCACGCCGCCACGTTCACCGGGGCGGCCCGGTGGGAGGAGTCCCGGGAGGGCCTCGCCCAGGCGATCATCGGCGCCCTGCGGGAGGCCGACTGCGCGCCGGACGAGATCGACGTCGTCTTCGCGGACGCCCTCGGCGTACCGGCGGCCGACCGCGCCGAGGCGCTCGCGATCGCGGACGCACTCGGTGCGCACGGCCGACAGGTACCGGTGACGGCGCCCAAGAGCGGCATCGGGCGCGCCTACTGCGGCGCACCGGTGCTGGATGCGGCCGCCGCCGTGCTCTCCATGGAGAACGCGCTGATACCGCCCACCCCGAACGTCTTCGACGTGTGCCACGACCTCGATGTGGTCACCGGCCAGGCGCGCCCCGCGGAACTGCGGACGGCGCTCGTGCTCAGCCGCGGGCTCATGGGCTCGAACGCGGCGATGGTGCTGCGGCGCCCCACCGACATCCAAGTGTGAGTAAGGAGAAGTCCTCATGACCGATCGACTGACCTACACGGAACTCGCCGTCCTGATGAAGAAGGGCGCCGGACTCACCGTCGACCCGCGGGACATGGAGAAGCGCCCCGGGTCCGCCTTCGACGAGTTCGGCCTCGACTCGCTCGGCCTTCTCGGCATCGTGGGCGTGCTGGAGAACCGGCACGGCAGGGCGCTGCCGGCAGATGCCGACCGCTGCAAGACCCCCCAGGAATTCCTCGACCTCGTCAACACCACCCTCATGACTGGAGCCTGAAGTGTCCGGACACACGGAGAACGAGATCACCATCGCCGCCCCCCTGGACCTCGTCTGGGACGTGACGAATGATCTGGAGAACTGGCCGCGGCTGTTCAGTGAGTACGCCGCGGTCGAAGTCATCGAACGGGACGGCGACAGCACGACGTTCCGCCTGACCATGCACCCCGACGAGAACGACAAGGTCTGGAGTTGGGTCTCCGAACGGACCGTCGACCGCGCCGCACGCACGGTCCGCGCCCGCCGTGTCGAGCCGGGCCCGTTCCAGCACATGAACATCCGGTGGGAGTACTCGGAGGTCCCCGGCGGTACGAAGATGCGCTGGTCCCAGGAATTCGCGATGCGGCCCGACGCACCCGTCGACGACGCGTGGATGACCGACAACATCAACCGCAACTCCAAGGTCCAGATGGAGCTCATCCGGGACAAGATCGAGCAGCGCGCCCGGGAGCGCCGTACCGCCTCGGTCTCTGCCGGCTGACCAGCCGTCCGCCCACGACTCGCCGCCCGGCCGCACGGCCGGGCGGCCGGGCCGGGAACCAGAAAGGCATCCCACGATGCACCACGCTCTGATCGTCGCCCGGATGGCGCCGGGTTCGGCGCCGGACATCGCCGAGCTGTTCGCCGCCTCCGACAGCACTGAACTGCCGCACCTCGTCGGCGTCACCAGGCGCAAGCTCTTCCAGTTCGGCGACGTCTATCTGCACCTGATCGAATCGGACCGTCCGCCGGGTCCCGAGATCGCCAAGGTGACGGAGCACCCGGCGTTCAAGGACATCAGCGACAAGCTCACCGCATATGTGAGCGCGTACGACCCGAAGACCTGGCGCAGCCCCAAGGACGCCATGGCCCACGAGTTCTACCGGTGGGAGCGCGGCACCACCGCTTGAGACGGGAAGTCGCCCCGGGTCCGGCCGACTGGCCGGACCCGGGGCGACTTCCGTTGTTCCCGGGGAGGTTCGCCGGGGAGGGAGATCAGTCGGGGACCACGCATTCGAACGCGTGGAGGTAGGGGTTGACCGGGACGACCCTGTCGATCAGCAGACCGGCATCCGAGATCCGGGTCACCAGGCTCTCCCTCGTGTGCTTCGCACCGCCGACATTGAGGAGCAGCAGCAGGTCCATCGCGGTGGTGAACCGCATCGACGGGGTGTCGTCGACGAGGTTCTCGATGACGACGACCCTGGCTCCGGGGCGGGCTGCCGCGACGACATTGCGCAACGTCCTGCGCGTGCTGTCGTCGTCCCACTCCAGGATGTTCTTGATGATGTAGAGATCGGCCTTGACGGGGATGGCCTCGCGGCAGTCCCCGGCCACGATACGGGTCCGGTCGACAAGCGGCCCCTCGTCCCGCAGCCGGGCGTCGGCACGTGCCACCACGCCCGGCAGGTCCATCAGGGTACCGCGGAGCGATGGGTGCTTCTCCAGCAGGCTGGCCAGCACGTGTCCCTGGCCGCCGCCGATGTCGGCGACCGCGGACACCCCGGTGAGGTCGAGGAGTTCGGCGACATCCAGCGCGGACTGCATGCTGGAGGTGGTCATGGCCCGGTTGAAGATCTGGGCCGACTCGTGGGCGTCCTGGTGGAGGTAGTCGAAGAACCCCTTGCCGTGCACGTCCGCGAAGACGCTCTTGCCGGTGCGCACCGCCTCGTCGAGGCGCGGCCAGACGTCCCAGGTCCAGGGCTCGGTGCACCACAGGGAGATGTTGCGCAGGCTGTTCGGGTCGTCCTCGCGCAGCAGGCGGGACATCTCGGTGTGGGTGAAGCACCCGTCCGGGGTCTCGGCGAAGATCCCGTAGCAGGACAGCGCGCGCAGCAGCCGGCGCAGGGGCACCGGCTCGGTCTTCACCAGCGTCGCGAGCTCCTGTGCGGTCGCGGGCGTCTCGCCCAGCGCGTCGGCGACACCCAGCCGGGCCGCGGCGCGCACGGCGGCCGCGCGGGCCGCCCCGAAGACGATCTCGCGCAGTTGCATGGCCGGCTGAGGGGGTGTGACGGGGTGCGGGAGGGCGGCGTGTACGGGGGGCGGTGTGGGGGTGGGACTCACAGTGGTCATGCTGTTTCGCTTCTCCTAGTGCGGGGGTGCACCGGTCAGCACATCCCGGCCGGTGTGGACTTCTTGCAGACGTTGGCGACGAAGGTGTTGTGCTTGCCGGTGTCGCCGTTGGCCAGGTCGGCCGGCTTGTTGCCGAGTGCGACATTGGCGCTGATGGTGTGGCCGGTGTTCTTCGTGCCCACGAAGCTCTTGAACAGCACGACGCCGCCGGAGAGCGGCGTGGCGCCCACGTTGTTGCTGATCGTGTTCGAGCGGACCTGGGTGTCCGCGGCGCCGGTGAGCACGATGCCGGAACCCTGGATGGCGGGCAGGCGTTCGGTCTTGGCGCAGTACTTGTTGTTGTCGGTGATCTGGTTGGACTGGATCGTCATGGCTCCGGCCTGCGGCTTGCCCTCGTCGCCCACGATGAAGGCACCGCTGCAGTTGCCGGTGAAGGTGTTGTCGTGGACCGACAGGTTTCTCACGCGCCTGGCGGTGAAACCGATCCGGTTGTCCGCCAGCGTGTTGTCCTGGATCTCGGTGCCGCGGGTGTCGGTGGCGCCGCCCTCCTCGTCCACGGTGTTCGCGACGAAGAGGCCCGCGTCGCCGTTGGCGCGGGCGGTGTTGCCCGTGAACCGGCCGCGGGTGGAGCGCTCCTGGGCGATGCCCCAGACACCGTTGTGCTCGGAGGTCACGCGCCGGACGGTCAGCTGGTCCGTCCAGGAGGCCCAGACACCGTTCTTCTTGAATCCGGAGACGGTGAGCGAATCGATGCTCACACCGTCGACGGTCCGGCCCTTCTTGCCCAGGACGCAGATGCCGCTGCCGGCCTTCGCGCAGGCGTCGGTGGACTGCGTCTTGCCCGTCGGGGGCTTGATGACGGTTCGGCCGCCGAGGCCGCGCAGGGTCAGGCCCTTCTTGTCGATCAGGACGGTCTCGCGGTACGTGCCGGGCATGACGACGACCGTGTCGCCCGGCTTGGCGGCGTTCACCGCCTTCTGGATCGACCCGCCGGGGTGCACCACACGCGGGCTCGCGACGGTGGTGGACGGAACTGCCGTCCCGAATACCGCGGCCGAGACGACGAGTCCCGCGGCCGAGACGACCGCGACAGAGACAAGGCTCATGATGTGTCGTTTCCTCATGAGCCGACGCTATGGGCGATTTCCCCCCATTGCCACATAGGGTGAGCGGTCGGGTACACGGTGTCCCCGAATGGCTCAGTCCGGGGCCGCCGCCCGGTGTGCGGAGCCGACGCGCGACGGCGCACTCGGGTGATCCGGGCCGGAGCCCGTGCAGGTGTTCCTCGGGTGCACCGGGCCGGGAGCCATCCGGGTGACTTTCGGTCCTCGGTTCCCGGTCTCAGCCCTCGGGCCCGCGCCGGGGGGCGACGACCGAGCGGGCCCACCGGTAGTCGGCCTTGCCGCTCGGTGAGCGCTGGATTCGTGGGCTGATCACCAGGCGGCGGGGGATCTTGTAGCCGGCCAGACGGGTTCTGCAGTGCGCCTGGACGTCGTCGAGCGAGGGCTCGGCCGCCCCTTCGCGCAGCTGCACCACCGCCGCGACATGATTGCCCCACCGTTCGTCGGGCACCCCGGTGACCAGCGCGTCGTACACATCCGGATGGGCCTTCAGCGCCTGCTCGACCTCTTCGGGATACACCTTCTCGCCCCCGGTGTTGATGCACTGCGAACCCCGGCCGAGGACCGTGACGATGCCGTCCGCGTCAACGGTCGCCATGTCACCGAGCAGGACCCAGCGCTCGTCGCCCCTGCGGAAGAACGTCTCCGCGGTCTTCTGCGGGTCGTTGTAGTACCCGAGCGGCACATGGCCGCGCTGGGCGATCCGCCCCGGCTCGCCCGGAGCAACCGGCTCGTACGTCGCCGGATCGACCACCGCTGTACGGGAGTTGACCTGGAGCCGGAACCCCTTCTCCGGGCCCGAATCGGCCGTCGCCGTACCGTTGAACCCGGACTCCGACGAGCCGAAGTTGTTCAGCAGCATCACTGTCGGCACCAGCGCCTGGAACTCCGCACGCACCGAGTCCGACATGATCGCACCCGAGCTGGAGATGGAGAACATCGACGAACAGTCGGTGCCCTTCAGCGGTCCCTTCAGTGCGTCGATCAACGGCCGCAGCATCGCATCGCCCACCAGGGACACGCTGGTGACCTTCTCCTTCTCGATCGTACGGAGCACCTCCTGGGGTACGAACTTGCGGTGGAGTACGACCCGCTGCCCGAAGTTGAATCCGATGAACGCGGTGAGCGTCGAGGTGCCGTGCATCAGTGGGGGAGTGGGGAAGAAGGTGATCCCGTCACCGCCCGCGGCCACCCGCTCGGCCAGCTCCTGCGGGGTCTTCACCGGCTCACCGGTCGGCGCACCACCGCCGAGGCCGGAGAAGAAGAGGTCCTCCTGACGCCACATCACACCCTTGGGCATTCCGGTCGTGCCACCGGTGTAGATGATGAACTGGTCGTCGGCCGACCGCGGCGCGAAGCCGCGCTCCGGGCTCCCGGCCGCCTCGGCGTCCGTGAACGCCACCGCGTCCGGCCCGCGGACGCCCGCCACCGGTGCCCCCACCCGGATCAGGTGACGGAGAGTCGGGGCCTTCGGTGTCGCAGCCGAGACCCGGTCGTCGAACTCGGCGTCGAAGACCAGCGCCGCCAGATCCGCATCACGGTAGAGGTAGGCCAACTCCTCTTCCACATATCGATAGTTGACATTGACGGGGACGATACGGGCCTTGAGGCAGGCCAGCACCGTCTGGAGGTACTCGACTCCGTTGTACAGGTGCAGCCCCAGATGCTCGCCGGGGGCGATGCCCGCCTCGATCAGATGGTGGGCGATGCGATTGGCGGCCGCGTCCAGCTCCGTGTACGTCAGCCGGCGCTCCGCACCCGTACCGGGGTGATCGAGGTACACGAGCGCCTCGCGTTCCGGGACCGCGTCGACGACCGACTCGAACAGGTCGGCAAGGTTGTACTCCACCGTTCCTCCTGACCCCGGATGCTGACTGGCTCGGCGGTCATTAGAGCGCTGGGAGGCACAAGTGGGAAGGGGGGCCGTCGAAGAAATCTGACTGACTGTCAGAAAACTATTGAACTGGACCCCCACCTACTGCAACCTGTTCTAGGTCTTGAGACGGGAGGCAGGCAATGGGTGGTACGGAACACCTCACCGTGCAGCGCGAGGGCGCCACGCTGGTGCTCACCTTGAACAGGCCGGAGGCGAAGAACGCACTCTCGCTGCCGATGCTGGTCGGGCTGTACGACGGCTGGCTGGCGGCGGACGAGGACGACACCGTTCGCTCGGTGGTCCTCACCGGCGCGGGCGGCTGCTTCTGTGCCGGCATGGACCTCAAAGCCCTGGCGGGCAAGGGGATGGATGGCGAGCAGTACCGCGACCGGATGACCGCCGACCCCGATCTGCACTGGAAGGCGATGCTGCGCCATCATCGCCCCCGCAAACCGGTCATCGCCGCCGTCGAGGGCCACTGCGTGGCGGGCGGAACCGAGATCCTGCAGGGCACCGACATCCGTATCGCCGGTGCGAGCGCCACCTTCGGGCTCTTCGAGGTCAAGCGCGGACTGTTCCCCATCGGCGGCTCGACGGTACGGCTGCCCCGCCAGATCGCCCACACCCACGCCCTCGAAATGCTCCTCACCGGACGCCCGTACAGCGCCGACGAAGCGGCCCGCATCGGGCTGATCGGCAGAGTCGTCCCCGACGGCACCGCACTGGAACAGGCCCTCGACGTCGCCGAGCGGATCAATGCCTGCGGCCCGCTCGCTGTCGAGGCTGTCAAGGCCTCTGTGTACGAGACCGCCGAAATGACCGAGACCGATGGGCTCGCCGCCGAACTGAAGCGCGGCTGGCCGGTCTTTGCGACCGCCGACGCCAAGGAAGGCGCCCGCGCCTTCGCCGAGAAGCGCCCGCCCGTCTACCGGCGCGCCTGAAGCCAAGGAGACAACCGTGCCCGACGTCCTCAGCGCACCGCTGGTGGTCGAGTTCCCCTTCACCCGCTCTCTCGGCCCGGTCCAGAGCGCCTTCCTCACCGGGCTGCGCGAACGGACCGTGCTCGGCGTGCGGACCGGCGACGGAAAGGTCATGGTCCCGCCCGTCGAGTACGACCCTGTCACCGCCGAGGAACTGCGCGAACTGACCGAGGTCGCCACCACCGGCACCGTCACCACCTGGGCCTGGAACCCGGCCCCGCGCCGCGACCAGCCCCTGGCCACCCCGTTCGCCTGGGTGCTGGTCGAGCTGGACGGGGCCGACACAGCCCTGCTCCACGTCCTCGACGCGCCAGGACCCGAAACCGTGAACACCGGTATGCGGGTCCGGATCCGCTGGGCCCCGCAGCGCACCGGTGCCATCACGGACATCGCCTGCTTCGAACCGTACGAGGGCGAGGCGATGGCCCAAAGCACTCCGCACAGTGGCGAGTTCGCCGACCCCGTCACCGGCATCGTCACCCCGGCCCGCCTCGACTACACGTACACCCCCGGCCGCGCCCAGAGCGCGTACCTCAATGCCCTCTCCGACCAGCGCACCGTCGGCGAGCGCTGCCCGTCCTGCCGCAAGGTGTACGTCCCGCCCCGCGGCGCCTGCCCCACCTGCGGCGTCGCCACCGCCGAACAGGTCGAGGTCGGCCCGCGCGGCACCGTCACCACGTACTGCATCGTCAACATCAAGGCCAAGAACGCCATGAACGACGCCATCGAGGTCCCGTACGTCTACGCCCACATCGCCCTCGACGGCGCCGACCTCGCCCTGCACGGGCGGATCGGCGGCATCCCGTACGACCAGGTGCGGATGGGTCTGCGGGTCGAGCCCGTCTGGACCGAGGGCGGCCGCCACCCCGACCACTACCGGCCCACCGGAGAGCCGGACGCCGACTACGACGCGTACAAGGAGCTGCTGTAGATGCGAGACGTAGCGATCGTCGCCTTCGCGCAGACGGATCATCTGCGGCGCACCGACGAACTCTCCGAAGTCGAAATGCTCATGCCGGTCCTGCACCAGGTCCTCGACGCGACCGGCCTCAGGGCACGCGACATCGGCTTCACCTGCTCGGGATCCAGCGACTACCTCGCCGGCCGCGCCTTCTCCTTCACCATGGCCCTCGACGGCGTCGGCGCCCACCCGCCGATCTCCGAGTCCCATGTGGAGATGGACGGCGCCTGGGCGCTGTACGAGGCATGGGTGAAGATCCAGACGGGCGAGGCCGACACCGCACTCGTCTACTCCTACGGAAAGTCCTCGCCCGGTGAGGTGCGCGACGTTCTCACCCGACAGCTCGACCCGTACTACGTCGGCCCTCTCTGGACGGACTCCGTCGCACTTGCCGCACTTCAGGCGCAGGCGCTGATCGACGCGGGCGACACCGATGAGGCCGCCCTCGCCGCGATCGCCACCCGCAGCCGCGCCGCCGCCGCGGACAACCCGCACGCCCAGATCGCCGGCCCGGTCCCGGCCGGCGAATACGTCGTACAGCCGCTGCGGACCGGTGACTGCCCGCCGGTAGGAGACGGTGCGGCCGCTGTGATCCTCGCCGCCGGTGACACCGCACGGGCCCTGTGCCCCCGTCCCGCCTGGATCCGCGGCATCGACCACCGCATCGAGCCCCACAGTCTCGGGGTCCGGAGGCTGACCGAATCGCCGTCCACCAGGCTCGCTGCCGAACACGCCGGGGTCTTCGAACGGCCCGTGGACACCGCCGAGTTGCACGCCCCGTTCACCTCCCAGGAGGTGGTGCTGCGCAAGGCGCTCGGGCTCGACGGCAGCGTCACCGTCAACCCGTCCGGCGGTGCGCTCGCCGCCAACCCCGTCATGGCCGCCGGGCTGATCCGCCTCGGCGAGGCCGCGGCCCGTATCCACCGCGGGGAGTCCGACCGGGCACTCGCCCATGCCACCTCCGGTCCCTGCCTGCAACAGAACCTGGTCGCCGTCCTCGAAGGGGAGAGTGCTCATGCCTAAGGAGCCCGTGGCCGTCGTCGGCATCGGCCAGACCAAGCACGTCTCCGCCCGCCGGGACGTCTCCATCGCCGGACTCGTCCGCGAGGCCGCCGTCCGTGCGCTGGAGGACGCGGGACTGACCTGGGCGGACATCGACGCCGTCGTCATCGGCAAGGCACCCGACTTCTTCGAGGGCCTGATGATGCCGGAGCTCTATCTCGCCGACGCCCTCGGCGCGGTCGGCAAACCGATGCTCAGAGTGCACACCGCGGGCTCGGTCGGCGGCTCCACCGCACTCGTCGCCGCCAATCTGGTCTCTGCGAGGGTGCACCGTACCGTCCTCACGCTCGCCTTCGAGAAGCAGTCGGAGTCCAACGCCATGTGGGGCCTGTCGCTTCCCATCCCGTTCCAGCAGCCGCTGCTGGCGGGCGCGGGCGGCTTCTTCGCCCCGCACGTCCGGGCCTACATGCGCCGTACCGGAGCGCCGGAAGTGGTCGGCTCCCTCGTCGCGTACAAGGACCGTCGCAATGCGCTCAAGAATCCGTACGCGCACATCCATGACCCGGACATCACCCTGGAGAAGGTCCAGTCCGCACCGATGCTCTGGGACCCGATCCGCTACTCGGAGACCTGCCCGTCCTCCGACGGGGCCTGCGCGATGATCCTCACCGACCGTGCCGGTGCGGACCGTTCGCCGCATCGGCCCGCCTGGGTGCACGGCGGTGCGATGCGCAGTGAACCGACGCTCTTCGCCGGCAAGGACTTCGTCTCGCCACAGGCGGGCAAGGACTGCGCCGCCGATGTGTACCGGCAGGCGGGGATCGGCGACCCCCGAAGGGAGATCGACGCCGTCGAGATGTATGTGCCGTTCTCCTGGTACGAACCGATGTGGCTGGAGAACCTCGGCTTCGCCGACGAGGGCGAGGGCTGGAAGCTCACCGAGTCCGGCGTCACCGAACTCGACGGAGATCTGCCCGTGAACCCCTCGGGTGGGGTGCTCTCCACCAATCCCATCGGCGCCTCCGGCATGATCCGCTTCGCCGAAGCCGCGTTGCAGGTACGGGGACAGGCGGGCGAGCACCAGGTGGCGGGGGCGCGAAAGGCGCTCGGCCATGCGTACGGCGGCGGGGCGCAGTTCTTCTCCATGTGGCTGGTCGGAGCCGAGCCTCCCACCCGCTGACCGCGGTCCGTCCCGGACCGGTGGAAGCCCTGCCCGCGGCCTGTCCCAGGCCGCCGTCGGTGGCTAGGCTTTGGCCCGGGACGACAAGCGGGAGGAGCCGACGTGACGGAGAGCACCACCAGCCGGCAGCCCATTGCGGGCTGGGACAAGCCGGACCTCGATCTCAGCAACGCGGACTGGCGGTCGGGCAGTCAGGGCGCGGGCGATGTCCAGATCGCCTTTGTCGAAGGATTCATCGCGATGCGCAACGCCGGAAAGCCCGGCAGCCCGTCGCTGATCTTCACCCCGGCCGAATGGCGCGCGTTCGTGGTGAACGCCCGCGACGGCGAGTTCGACCTCACCTGAGCGTCGAACGCCCGGCGCCCCTCTTCAGGGCCGCAGCAGCTCGCGCACCCAACTGTCGTCAGCGAAACGGTAGTTGAGCCGTGTGTGCCTGCGTTGCTTGTCGCCTTGCCGGAACTCCACACTCTGCGGGCGCACCGTGTGCAGCGTCCAGCCCGGCGGAACGAGATCCGGCTCCCGCTCCAGGCGCGCCGGCGATTTCCGTACCGCCGCGTCGCGCTCCGCGAGGTCGCCGAGCGGACTGCTCTGCCGCCCGAGCAGCGATTCGGCCCTGGTCCCCGCACCCCGGGCCAGGAAGTCCGCCGCGCTCTGCTCGGCACTCTCCGCGACCACGGGCCCGCGCACCCGGACCTGCCGGGCCAGGGGGAGACCAGTAGAAGGTGACCGCGGCAAAGGGGCGTTCCGTGAGATCGCGGCCCTTCGCTCCGCCCGCGTCCGAGGCGAACTGCCGGTCCTGCTCGGAGACGTTCTTGAGGATCAGGGTGCGGGCGGTCGGAGTCCCGTCCGCACGCGCCGTCGACAGGGTCATCGCGTGCGGCTCCCGCGCCCTTGACTCCAGGGCGTGCAACAGCCATTCGGTGAAGAGCTCGGCAGGAGTCTCCGGCGCGGTTCGAGGACCGAACAGGGGCAGCTCGCCCCGGAACACCTCGATGTCGCGCAGCAACTGAAGCAGCTCGGTCATGCCGAGCCTCCCTGTGTTTAACGGTCTCAGTCGAAGCTACCAGCTCTGTGTCCGACACCCGGCTTGCGCTCGACCTCGCCCTCACCATCCGCCACGACGAGCGGGGAGGTGTCGCCGACGACCTCGACACCCCGGACGGGCTGACCCAGGGGGTGCGCGAACGGCGCGGTCTGCTCGGCGACACGTCGGGTGGCGAAAGCTGGACGGCCGACGAACAGAGCCTCGAAGCCGTACGGTCGCTGCGCGCCGCCGTTCGGGCGCTCTTCGCGTACGCGGTCCGCCCCGGCGAGCCGAGCGGCGCCGACGCCGGACGGCTGCTGCCCTTCGAAGAGGCGCTCCGCCGGCTCAACGCCGCCGCTGCCGCAGTCCCGACCGTGCCACGCCTCGACTGGGCGCAGGACTGCGATCCTGTCGTCCATGACCACCCGGCCGACGGAACGGCGAAAGGGATCGCCCTGCCCGCCGCCCTTGCCCGCGCGGCCATCGGCTTCCTCGCCGGACCGGACCGCACGGCCCTGCGTGCCTGCCACGCCCCACGCTGCGTGCGCTACTTCCATCAAGAGGCATCCCCGCCAGGAGTGGTGCAAGCCGTCCTGCGGAAACCGCGCCCGGGTCGCACGTCACCACGAGCGCCACCGCACCACGTAGCGTGGTGATCGTGACAGGTGAGCGCGATCTTCGAACCCTGCTGAGCGGCATGCGGCCGGAGCTGAACCCGGGACGCCATGTCTTTGTCACCGTGCCCGACGGAGCGATGCCCGAAGGCGTCAATCCGGTCGTCACGGTCACCGAGCCCGAAGGGCTCACCTTGGTGCTGCCGGAGACGGAAGCCGTATCCGCCGGGCTGCGATACGACTACGTGGCGGGCTGGATCACCCTGCGTGTCCGCTCCGCGCTGGACGCGGTGGGGCTCACCGCCGCAGTGTCCCTGGCGCTCACCGATGCCGGGCTGAGCTGCAATGTGGTGGCCGGCTTCCACCACGACCACTTGTTCGTTCCCTACGACCGGGCCGCCGAGGCCGTCGACGTGCTGAAGGCACTGGCCGCGGAATCCGGCTAGGGGCAGGGCCGGGGAGCTGTTGGAGCACGGGCCGCAGAACCGCCGGAGTGCGGCCATCGGACCCGCCGGAGCCCGAGCCGCGGACCCGGCTGTGCCCCGGCCGGCGCAGACCCGGCTCCGCAACGTGAGCCCGGACACGTAACATGTCTGCATGTCCTTCCTCCGCCGCCGTAGCGCCGCCACACCCGCGGGCCCCGACTTCGACGTCCTGGCCATGGACCCGGGGGACTGGCCCGGAAACCTCGGTGCCGGTCTGCTGCCTGCGCCCGACGGGAGCTGTCAGGGCGTCTTTCTGCGCTACGACCTGTTCGGCGGCCGCGGCCCCGCGATGATCATCGGCAATCTCCCGGAGGGCTCGCCCGCCCGTGAGACCGAGGAGGGCCAGGTTCCGTTCGAGGTCGCCCAGCTGCTGCTCGCGCTCGAGAACGACGAGCCGGTCGAGGTCACCGGCACCGAGGACATGCCCGTGATGCAGGGCGACAACCTGCTGATCGTCCGCCGCGTCAAGCTCTCCGAGAGCCGGATCTCCTGCGTCCAGTTCGACCGCAGCGACGGCGTGCTCGTCACCATCGCCAGCTGGGACCGGCCGATCACCGACGACCTGTACACCCTGCTGAAGCCTCTGCCCGCCGAGCTGTTCCAGCAGGGCTGAAACCGTCCCTTCGTCGGCCGCCCGTGCGCATCGGATGGCTGCGGGCGCATGTATAACCCATCTGTCCAAGTGGTGGCGGCCTCTGACCAAGGGGCCGCTTTTTCATACCGTCTCGTCGGGGCATTCATCGGACCTTTGCCGTCGGCCGCATGACGTTCGGGATGACACGACGCGCCACAGTGAAGACAGCGATAGGCGCAACCAGCTTTCTGGCGCTGGGAATCCCTGCCCTTTTCGGCGCGGTGGCGGCCGCCAGTACCTCCGATGAATCAAAGCAGGCGAAGGCTCCGCGTACTCGAAGAAATCGGCGGAACCGACGCTCCGGTACAACATCCCTGCCGCGGGTCGGGAGCGCGAGTCGCTGCCCATCGGCGGTGGTGCCCTCGGCGCAATCAATCTGCAGATGAACTACTGGCTCGCGGAGGTTACCAACCTCGCCGAGACCACCGCACCGTACGACCGCTACATCGAAGCGATGCGCACCCCCGGCCGGAAGACGGCGAAGGAAATGTTCAAGACCGCGGGCGCGGGCTGCGCGCCCGAGGCGGCTTCACCGTCGACATCGAATGGGCCGCGGGGCAGGCCCGCCGTGTGGTGATCACGGCGAGCCGCAACCGCGAAGTGACCGTCCGCAGCTCGCCGTTCGCGAGCGGCGAGAAGGTCTTCAAGGCGCGTGCGGGCGGGCGCTACACGCTGGTGGCCGAGTGCTGAGCGAACAGCGCGGTCACCCGCGCCGCCGAGACACCGAGCCCCGTGGGACCGCTGAGGTGCCACGGGGCGCCGGTGCCCCGCCGCAGATCCTGCTCGCGGTAGCGCCGGCAGTCCCGGTGCCAGATCAGGATGCCCGCGATCCAGTGCTTGAGCTCCTGCACGTACCCGGCCAGGGTCTCCCTCGCCTCCACGTCCAGCCCGAAGTCGTCGTACAGCACCGGGAGTTCATGCTCGGCGACGTGCAGGAACTGCCGCAGCCGCGATTTCATCAGGTCGTGCACGATCGCCACCCCGGTCGGATAGTCCACCCCGAAGAAGTTCTGCACCACCAGGACGCCGTTGTGCACCTCACCCTCGTACTCGATCTCCTTCTGGTACGAGAACAGGTCGTTGAGCAGACACGCGTAGTCCGACGCCGCGTTCTCCAGCGAGCGCAGCGGACCGCTGTGGTAGATCTCCGCCGGCACCTTCCTGCCGTGCCCCAGCCGGCACAGACTCATCGTGAGATCCGAACCGAAGGTCTTCCGTCGCATCTCGATGTAGTCCACCGGGTCCGGAATGCGGTTCTGCACCTGGTTCGCCAGTTCCCACACCCAGCTTGCGGTCATGTCCTCGACCGCTGTCCGGAAGGCGCGGCGCCCGCTCGCGTCCATCGGGGCCGAGGTCTTCGCCCAGAGATCGGCGAGCCCCCGCTCCAGAGCGTTGACCGGCTCGGGCGTCCCGGACCCGTCCAGGGGCATGAACAGCGACAGACGCTCATTGGCGAGCCTGGCCCCCGCCAGGTCACGAGCCCGCCCGTGCACCACCGGGAACCAGTCGTCGCCGTACGTCCCCCACGTCAGCCACTGGGAGGACAGATCCAGCTCCTCCGGCGTCGCATCCGGGTGCAGACCTGCCGCACACAGCGGCAGGTCGATCGCGACGAGCCGCTCCTCGTCCCAGATGTGTGAACCCGGCACCCCCGGTTGTGCCTCCAGGATCCCCATACGGTTCGCCCATTCGACGATGCGTACCCGCGCCCCGTCCAGGTGCGGGCTGAGCGTCGTACCGAACGGCAACTCGAAGTCGGGCAGCAGGGACGGGCCGACATGCTGGTACGGCATATGGGAGTGGCTGCGCAGCCGGGCCGTCTCCGAGCGGGGGGTGAACCGGATCGACGCCGCGGCCATACCGAAGCCGAGCGTGGCCTCACCGGCGCCGCCGTCGTTCATGTAGCGACTGGAGCGCATGTGCCACTCATGACCACCCGACTGCCAGTCCTGCAGCCCCTTGACGTACGCCAGAACCGCCGTTGTGTCCGCCGGGTCCAGCCCCTTCTCCGCGCAGAGCGGACCGAGTTCGGTGAGCGCCGTGTTCTCGAACTGCTGCAGCCGCGACGTCAGCAGATCGTTCACCGCATCGGCGGCCTCCTGGGTGGAGCAGCCGAGGAAGTGCTCAAGGACCAGCACGCCATTGCTGTTCTCACCCTCGTCCTCGACCTCCCGCTGGTACGAGAAGAGGTCATTGCGCAGATGTACGCCGTCGGAGAAGGCATCCCGCAGCACCTGCAGCGCACGCTCGTCGGCCACCGAATCGGGAACCTCCGCGCCCGCCGTGTACTCCACGAGACCCGCCGACCACGGGGCACCGCCCACCTTGCGGCGCATCTCGATGTACTCGACGGGGTTCGCGATACGCCCCTCGTTGATGTTGGCAAGCTCCCAAAGCGACTCATTGAGCAGGTTCTTCGTCGCCTCGGCGAACCGGACCCGCCAGGCGTCGGACATGTTCGGCACCGTCCGCGCCCACAGATCTGCCAGCCCCGCCTCGACCGGATTCGTCGGCTCCGGCATTTCAGCCCCACGGTCCATCGGCATGAACGCCGGCAACCTGTCCAGATACCGCTTGCCGCCCTCACGGTCGGGGGTGCGCTTGAACAGCTCCAGGAAATGGTCGTCGAAGAAGAAGACCCACACGTACCAGTCGGTGACCAGCGAGAGGGCCTCGGACGAGCAGTCGGGGTGGGTGTACGCACACAGCAGCGCGTAGTCGTGGGAGTCGAGGTCCTTCTCCTCCCAGATACCCGAACCCTCCAGCATCCCTATGCTGCGCGCCCACTTCTTGGTGTGCTGTCGCGCCTCCTCGACATGGGCGTTGAGCCGCGCCGGATATGGAACGTAGAAGTCCGGCAGGGTGAAGGGCTGAGCCATGTGCGTCCGGCCTTTCCGATGTCTCCGTGCGTAGGTCGCACGGACCGGTCGTGTCCGCGCGAGCACTACCCTTCGGCCGTTCGGGGCACGCACATCCGGGATTAATCACATAAAAAGTACGCTCGTTCGTGGTGTGCGAGCGCATGTCGCCGGTCGGCCGGCCGCTCCGTAGAACCCAGGTAACGAGGCACCGTCAGCCACCAGTTGATTCTTTCCGACCGCAGGTCAGACACCCTGTCAGTGGTCTGGTCCACTGGCTTGACCTGTGACCGCCACTGAACTCTTGACGCGCTATCACCTCAGGTCAGAGAGTGTGCGCGCAACGGAACAGCGAGATCGGATCACGCACGGCTCCATCACGTACGGCTCCAAGAAGGGTTGTCATGACGTCCAAGCAGAGGACCGGACTCGCACTTGCGTTGACCACGGTCGGCGCACTGAGCATGGCGCTGCTCAGTCCCGCGGCGCAGGCCGGTGCGGACGGGGTGCGGCCGGAATGCCCGCGCGGCCTCGAATGCGACTGGGTACCGGCGGCCTACCAGCAGACGGGTGACCCGGCCGACAAGGAGACGTACGGGAACTACGACACCTCGGACCGGCCGCACACCAACAAGATCAGATTCATTGTTCTGCATGACACCGAGGAAGACTTCGACACCACCCTGAAGATCTTCCAGAACCCGCTGAAGCAGACCTCCGCCCACTATGTGGTGCGCTCCGGCGACGGTCATGTCACCCAGATGGTCAAGGGCAAGGATGTCGCCTGGCAGGCGGGCAACTGGTACGTCAACAGCCACTCCATCGGCATCGAGCAGGAGGGCGTCGCCGTCGAGGGCGCCAAGTGGTACACCCCCGAGATGTACCGCTCGACCGCCAAGCTGGTGCGCTACCTCGCCGCCAAGTACGACATCCCGCTCGACCGCCAGCACATCATCGGCCACGACGGTGTGCCGCCCACCAGCGCGTCCGGCACCAAGAACATGCACTGGGATCCGGGCACTTACTGGGACTGGAACCACTTCATGGCGCTGCTCGGAAAGCCCACCGTGCCGAGCGCCCCCAAGAGCAGTGAACTCATCACCGTCAACCCGGACTTCAACAAGAACAAGCAGGCGTTCCGCGACTGCGAAAAGGGCGTCGACCTGCCGGTCCAGGCCTCCAGCGCCGTCCCGCTCCACACCGCACCGTCCACCGACGCACCGCTCTTCTCCGACCCCGGCCTGCACACCGACGGCTCGCCCGGCACGAACTGCGCCGCCGACTGGGGCAGCAAGATCAGCGCCACCCAGCAGGCCGTCGTCGCGGACCACGCCCCCGGCTGGACGGCGATCTGGTGGTACGGCCAGAAGGCCTGGTTCCGGACCCCGGCCCACACCCGGACCACCACGCCCACCTCGGGCTACGTGGTCAAGCCGAAGGCGGGCCGTACGGAGGTGCCGGTGTACGGGGTGGCGTACCCGCAGAAGTCCGAGTACCCCGCGGACTTCGGGGACCAGCGGGTGGGCTCGCCGCTGCAGTACACCATCAAGGCCGGTCAGTCCTATCCCGGCGGCGGTGAGGCACCCACGGGCTTCTACTACGCCCCGACGGTCGACGCCTCGTACCCGCTCGACCACTCGTACTTCCGCGGCAAGGAGAAGTACGTGACGGTGCAGATCGGCCACCGGGTCGCCTTTGCGAAGGGATCCGACGTGGACATCGTGCGGACGCGCTGAGACCGCGGGGGGAGTCGTCGCAGCAGCACCAGAGATTGAGTGCATCCGAACAACGAAGAGGAGGCCTTCGTGTACAAGCTGACCAGGACCGCCACCACAGCGGCCATGGGCGTTGCCATGGCACTCGCACTCACTGGCGCCGGCGCCGCAGTCACCGTCGCGACTGCCTCGGCCGCTGCCGTCTCCGAGGTCGGGGTGCAGGGCTGGGAGTTTGCCGGCTCGTACGGGACCCAGCAGGAGTGCGTCGCGGCCGGGGATGCGGGCGTCAGCGACGGGAGTTGGGCGGAGTACCGGTGCGCACTGTTCGAGGCCCGGTGGGACCTGATGATTCCCGCGTGACCGCGTGACCGCGTGACCGCGTGACCGCGTGACCGCGTGACCGCGTGGCCGCGTGGCCGCGTGACCGCGTGACTCGTGCCCCTCCGTGCACGGTATCCGTGCACGGAGAGGCACTTGAGGCCGTTCGGTCGCCGACCCGGCTGCCCGGCCTCTGTCAGCCCGCGACCTGGCGGTTCACCTGCGCGGGAGAGAGCGCATGCTCGATCGCGAGGATGCCCGCCCCCACCGCGGCCGCATTCTCACCCGTACGGCTCGGCTCGATCCGCAGCAATTGCGTGGCCAGCGGATGCGAGCGCCGGTAGACCGCCTCGCGTACCCCCGCGAGCAACTGGTCGTGGACGGCGGCCAGTGCGCCCCCCATTACCACCGTGTCCGGGTTGAAGAAGTTCACCAGACCGGCGAGTACCTCGCCGACCGCCCTCCCCGCCTCGCGCACCATCCTTACGGCGTCCCGGTTCCCGGACTGCACCAGCCGCACCACATCGCTGCCCGATGTCGCGTCCAGTCCCAGGCCGACCAGTTTCGCCGCCAGTGACGCACCGCCCGCGACGGCCTCCAGGCAGCCCGAATTGCCGCACCGACACGGATCGTCGAGGTCCGCGACCCGGATATGTCCGATGTCGCCGGCGCAGCCCTGTGCACCCCGGTGCAGTTGGCCGTCGGCGACGATCCCGCAGCCGATCCCCGTACCGACCTTGATGTACAACAGGTAGCGGCAGTCCGGGAAGGCGCGGCGCTGCTCGGCCAGCGCCATCACGTTCACATCGTTGTCGACGAGCGCCCGCACACCGAACCGGGCGGCGAAGAACTCCGGGATCGGGTACTGGTGCCAGCCCGGCATGATCGGCGGATCGACAGGACGGCCGGTGGAGAACTCCACCGGGCCCGGTACTCCGACGCCGATGGACCGCAGCGTTTCAGGCTTCCGGTGCACCTCGTCGAGCAGGGTGCGCACGGTCCGCTCCACGTGCCGCAGTACGGAGTCCGGTCCGTCACCGATCGACAGCGGTTCCTCCTGCACTGCCAGGGTGGCGCCGCCGATGTCCATCAGTGCCACCCTGCAGTGCGAGGCTCCCAGATCCACCCCGGCCACCGCGTGTTCACGGGTGCGCAGCGCCAGTCGGCGCGGCGGGCGGCCGCCGGTGGAACCTCCGTCGGCGTCCTCGTCCACGAGGCCGTGTGCGATCAGCGCGTCCACCCGCTGGGAGACCGTCGAACGGGCCATGCCGGTGATCCGGGCGATATCGGCACGGGTCGCCACCGCCCCTGAACTGATCAGCGCGAGCACCTCGCCCGGCGAGTGCGAGGCGGCAGCGGTTGTGCGATCCGACGGCGAAGACATGACAGTCACCCTAAGGACGACTTTCGCTGCTCACAAGGCATTCTCTGTTCGACTATCGGCATAAGCCTGCTCCAAGTCGGTTGAAAACAAAGGTGCTTGAGCCCTTGACAGTCCTAAGGCATGTCACGACTCTGCTCTGCAGGCCGCTGAGCGAGGAGCCATTCGATGCTGACGATGCACGGTGTGTCCAAGAGCTTCCTTGGGGTGCGTGTGCTCCAAGAGGTGGGGCTCGACCTCGAAGCCGGAGAAGTACATGCCCTGGTGGGGGAGAACGGCGCAGGAAAGTCAACACTGATGAAGATCCTCGCGGGCGAGCACTTACCCGACGAGGGGACCCTCACCATCGACGGAACCGCGTACTCCTTCAGCCATCCGGCGCAGGCCCAAGCCGCCGGGATCGGCATCATCCACCAGGAGTTTGCCCTGCTCCCGCACCGCACCGTCGCCGAGAACGTCTTCCTCGGCCGTGAACCGACCCGGTACGGACTCGTCGACCGGCGTGCCATGGAGCGGCGTACCGCCGAACTCCTCGCCGAGATGGACGAGACCGGTATCACCCCGCGGACCCCCGTCCACGAACTGTCCGTCGCACGCCGGCAGACCGTCGAGATCGTCAAGGCCCTCGCCTCCGACGTCCGGATCCTGGTGATGGACGAACCCACCGCCGCGCTCGCCGATCACGAGGCCGAACAGCTCGCCTCCCTGGTACGCCGACTGGCCGCCCGTGGGCTCGGCATCCTCTACATCTCGCACCGGTTCCGTGAGGTCTTCGATCTCTCGCAGCGCATCACGGTCCTCAAGGACGGCCGCCACATCGCCACGCTCAACACCCGCGACACCGACGCCGACACGGTCGTACGCGCCATGGTCGGGCGGGAACTCGGCGCCTACTACCCACCCCGCGCCCGCCCGGGCGAGGCGGGCGCGGAGAGGCTCACCGTCAGCAGTGGCGGCAACGCCCGCATCTCCGGCATCGATCTGACTCTGCGGGCCGGTGAGGTCGTCGGCGTCGCCGGTCTCCAGGGCTCCGGTCGCACCTCCCTCGCCCGTGCCCTCTTCGGCGTCGCCCCCTTCACCACGGGCACCATGACCGTCGACGGAAAACCACTGCGCCCGTCCCGCCCCCGGGACGCCGTCCGGGCCGGAATCGCCCTGGTCACCGAGGACCGCAAGGCCGAGGGCCTCGCCCTGCGTCAGTCCGTGACCGACAACATGCTGCTCGTGACCCGGGCCGTGCCCGCCCGCAGCAGACCGCCCGCGGGCCGCGAGGTGACCGCGCTGCTGGAACGCGTACACCTGCAGGCCCACGGCGAGGACCAGCAGGTCCAGTATCTGTCCGGCGGCAATCAGCAGAAGGTCGTCATCGCCAAATGGCTCGCTGCCCGTCCCCGAGTGCTTCTCTTCGACGAACCGACCCGCGGCGTCGACGTCGGCGCCAAGGCAGCCATCCACACCCTCGTACGGGAACTGGCACGCGAGGGCCTCGCCGTACTGATCATCTCCTCCGAACTGCCCGAGCTGATCGGCATGAGTGACCGCATCCTCGTCATGTCGGAAGGCCGCCTCGCCGGTGAACTTCCCGCCGGAGCCACGGAAGAAGCCGTCATGCGCGTCGCCACCGGCGGCGACCGTGCGCGGGAGGGAACTGCATGACCGCACTCCGGCCCGACCTGAAGACCCGGTCCCGCAGCGGCCCGGGACGGACTGCCGAGCTGCGCCTCACCGGCCCCGTAACCGGGGTCTGGCTCGCTGCCCTCGCTGTCACCGTTCTCGGCTGGATCGTCGTCGCCGCCCGCGGTGGGGACTTCCTCACCGTCACCAACGTGGTGACGATCCTGCAGAACTGCGTCGCCCTCGGTCTCGTCGCCGTCGGCCAGTCCGCCGTCATTCTCACCGGATCACTCGACCTGTCCGTCGCCTACCTCATCAGTCTGGGCACCCTCGTCGCCGCGGAAACGATGGAGAGCGGCAGCGTCCCCGTGGCGATCCTTGCCGTCCTCGCCCTCTGCGCCGCCGTCGGCCTGGCCAATGGACTGATCGTCACCGGCCTCAAGGTCAACGCGTTCATAGCCACCCTCGGCACCGCCTTCATACTGCGCGGCTGGATCGAGGACAATTACACCGGCCCAGCGGGCAGGGTCCCCGCTTCCTTCCAGCACCTCGGCTACGACCGAATCGGGCCGGTTCCCGTCTCCCTCTTCCTGCTTCTCGCGGTCGCGGCAGTCCTCTGGCTCATCACCCGTCACAGCCGGCTCGGCCACCACATGTACGCAACCGGCGGTGACGAGCACGCGGCCCGGCTCTCCGGGGTCCGCACCCGACGCACCGTCATCACCGCCCATGTCCTGTGCTCACTCTGTGTCGGCGCCGCGGCGCTCTTCCTCGCCGCCCGGCTCGGCGCCGGAGCTCCTTGGGCCGGCACGGAGGCCCGCTACGACCTGGAGTCCATAGCCGCCGTCGTTCTCGGCGGCACCGCGCTCGCCGGGGGCCGCGGGGGAGTGTCGGGCACCCTCGGCGGAGTCCTTGTCCTCGCCGTGCTCGACAGCGTCTTCAACCAGCTCGCCGTCGATCCGTTCTTCAAGAACGTCGTCCGCGGCGTCGTCATCATCGCGGCGGTCGCCCTATACGCACGGGGCCGCCGCACCGAGCAGGAGAGGACCGCATGACCAGTGCACAGGCACCCGCCGGCCGCCGCGTCCTGAGTGCCCTCACCACCGGCACACCCGTCTACATCCTGCTCGCCGCTCTCCTCGCCGCGCTGGCCCTCACCGACCCGGGCTTCTACGAACCCGACCGCTTCCTCTCCTTCATCAAGCGCGCCGCACCTCTCGTCATTCTCGCCGCAGGTCAGTATCTGGTCATCGTGTGCGGAGAGTTCGACCTGTCCGTCGGAGCGATCGTCACTGCCGGGGTGGTGGTCGCCGCCGAACTGTACGGCTCGTTCCCGGGCGCACCCTGGCTGCTCGTCACTGTGATCCTGTTGCTGGCCGGAGCCCTTGCCGGTCTCGTCAGCGGACTGATCACCACCCTGCTGCGCGTGCCGTCGTTCATCACGACGCTCGGCATGATGCTGATCCTCGAAGGTGCCGTCTTCTTCTGGACCGGCGGTTCGCCGCACGGCGCGCTGCCCGCGGTATTTCGCCGGCTCGGGCGCGGCACCGCGTTCGGCTGGCTGCCCTGGGCCGTCCTCGTGTGCGTCGTTGCGGGTCTCCTCGCCGTACGCCTGATGCGTTCCGACTTCGGCCGCACGCTGCTCGCCACCGGCGACAGCGAACGCGCCGCGAGCCTGGCCGGAGTCCGGGTCGCGCGCGCCCGCACCATCGCCTTCATCCTCTCCGGCGTCGCGGCCGCACTCGCCGCCGTTCTCGTCGGTGGCTTCTCCGGAGTCTCGGCGCAGGCCGGCCGTGGCTACGAGTTCGAGGCGATCACCGCCGTCGTCCTGGGCGGCGTGGTGCTCGGCGGCGGGCGCGGCTCCGTCGTCGCGGCGATGGCCGGAGCCTTCTCGCTCCAGGCGCTGTTCACCCTGCTCAATCTCCAGGGCGTCTCAGGCGCCCTGGAATCGACCGTGCAAGGCGTCATTGTCATCGCAGCCGTCGCCCTCGGCGCAGCCGACTGGTCCCGGTTGCGCCGCCGCGGCACCGAGCCCTCGGGAGCGAAATCCTCATGAGCACGCGAAAGATCCGACACGCCCTCGTGCCCCTCGCCGCTCTGCTCGGCGCGGCCCTGCTCGCCGGCTGCACGAGCGACGCCCCGCCCGACGCGCCTGCCGGAGCAGCGAGCGGCACCGCGGGCGCCCCGGGTACCGGCCGGCAGTCGAAGTTCTTCGACCGGGCCGAATACGACCGCCAGCTCGCCCTCGCCAAGGAGTCCCCGCAGGGCCCCGCAGGCAAGCCGTGGGAGCAGATGCTCCAGCCGCAGCTCGTCGACACCACGCAGTACAAGAAGAAGGGCTCCGGCGGAATCCACCTCTGTCTGTCCAACGCCGGAGTCTTCAACCCCTGGCGCCAGGTCGGCCTGAAGAACATGCAGGCCGAGGTCGGACTCCACAAGGAGATCACCGACTTCACCGTGCTCGACGCGCAGGGCAAGGACGACAAGCAGATTTCCGACATCCAGGAGCTCGCCGGTCAGGGCTGTGACGTCCTGATCGTCTCTCCGAACACCACGGCCACCCTCACCCCTGCCGTCGAGCAAGCCTGCGCAAAGGTGCCCGTGATCGTCTTCGACCGGGGCGTCGAGACGGACTGCGCCGTCACCTTCATCAACCCGATCGGCGGTTACGGTTACGGGGCGGTCGCCGCCGACTTCCTCGTCGGGAAGGTGAAGCCCAAGGGGAAGATTCTCGCCCTGCGGATCTCCCCCGGCGTCGATGTGCTGGAGACCCGCTGGTCGGCGGCGAAGGTTGCGCTCGACAAGAGCGGACTCGACGTCGTGGACGTGAAGTTCACCGACGGCGACCCGGCCAAGACCAAGGCGATCGTCACCGACGCGATCACCCGCAACGGCGACATCGACGGCGTCTGGATGGACTCCGGCGCGACCTCGGTCGCCGCCGTCGAAGCCTTCGAGGACGCCGGCAAGGACGTGCCGCCGATCACCGGTGAGGACCAGCAGGATTTCCTCCAGGTATGGAAGGAGAAGAAGCTCACCGCGATCGCCCCGTCGTACCCCACTTTCCAGTGGCGTACGCCCGTCATCGCCGCGCTGAAGATCCTCAAGGGGGAGCAGGTCCCGAAGGAGTGGAAGCTTCCGCAGCCCACCGTCACCCAGGACACCCTCGACCAGTACCTCAAGCCAGGCATGCCACCACTCCACTACGCGATGTGCGGCTGCGAGAACCTCCCCGGCTTCCCGGAGAAGTGGGGAGGCAAGAAGTGAGTGCCGCCGCGTTCCCGCTCGGAGTGAATCCGTGGATCTGGCACTCGCCGGTGACATACGAAGCGCTCGGTGACGCTCTGCCGCGCCTGTCCGCGTGGGGCTTCGACTGCGTCGAGATCCCGCTGGAGAACGAACGGGACTGGGCACCCGCATCAGTCGGCAAACTCCTCGACGCATCCGGTCTCGCAGTCGCCGCCGTGATCGCCGTCATGCCGCCCGACCGCAACCTCGTCCGCACCGATCCGCAGACCGTCCGGGTCACCCAGGACTACTTGCGTCGCTGCATCGACGCAGCCCAGGCTGTGAACGCCCCCACCGTCGCGGGACCCGTGTACACGGCGGTCGGCCGCACCTGGCGAATGGACCGCGCCGAACGCGCCGCGGCGTACGAAGAGTTACGGGAGAACCTCGCCCCGGTCGTCGATCACGCACGCGCCACCGGTGTGCGCATCGCCGTGGAGCCCCTCAACCGGTACGAGACAAGCCTCCTCAACACCGTCGACCAGACCCTCGCGGCACTGACCGGGCTACCCGAGGACACCATCGGCCTCGCGCTCGACGTGTACCACCAGAACATCGAGGAACGCTCCCTGCCCGACGCCGTACGCCGTGCTGCCGGCCGCATCGTCCATGTCCAGGTGTGCGCCAACGACCGGGGCACCCCCGGCGCCGACTCCCTCGACTGGCCCGGCTTCCTGACCGCACTCACCATGAGCGGCTACCGCGGTCCGCTCTGCATCGAGTCGTTCACCGCGCACAACGACGCCATAGCGGTCGCCGCTTCCGTCTGGCGGCCGCTCGCCGACACCCAGGACACCATCGCGACCGACGGCCTGGCGTTTCTGCGCCGCGCCCTCGAAACCACCCCCTGACCCCCGCTCGTCCACGACCCGCAGAGAGGACCCGCTCGTGAGCCGTCAACGGGACTGTCATGCTCGTGACATACGCCATACGTTCATCGCGTTGGTGAGCGCACTGCTCCTCGCGCTGACCGCGCTGCCCGCGACCGCAGCCACCACCGGTGAGGCCCCCGCCTTCCGTGCCCTGCTCTTCACCCGCGCCGTCGGCTATGTGCACGCCTCCATTCCCGCCGGAATCCAGATGTTCAAGGAAGAGGCGGTCGCCAACAACTTCGAACTCGTCGAGACCGCCGACCCCGCTGTCTTCGACGACGCGTTGCTCAAGGACTTCGACGTCATCGTCATGCTGCAGAACTCCGGCATGGTCTGGGACACCGACGCCCAGCGCGAAGCGATGCAGACGTACGTACGCAACGGCGGCGGCGTCGTCGCCATCCACAACACCCTCGACATGGGGATCGAGGACTCCTTCCCCTGGTGGGACGAGGCCATCAATGGCGGCGTCCACATGCCCGCCCACTCACCCGGAGTCCTCCAGGGCACCGCCAAGGTCGCCGACCGCGTCCACCCCTCCACCGCAGGACTCCCGGAACGCTGGGAGCGCCCCGAGGAGTGGTACAACTTCGACAAGAACCCCCGCGGCGACGTCCACGTCCTGGTGACCGCCGACGAAACCACGTACAACCCCGGCGGATCCGCCATGGGTGCCGACCACCCCATCTCCTGGTGCCGCAACACCGAGGGCGGCAGGGTCTGGGCAACCGCCATGGGCCACGACACGGCCTCGTACAGCGAAGCGGCCTTCCGTACCCATGTCATCGGCGGCGTCAAGTGGGCCGCGGGCAACAAGCCCGGCGACTGCGGCGGCACCGTCTGGAGCGGCTACGAGAAGGTCACCCTCGACGACAACACGGCCGACCCGATGGAGCTCGATGTCGCCAAGGACGGCCGCGTCTTCTACATCCAGCGCAGCGGCGAGGTGAACATCTACGACCCGGCGACCCACGCCACCACCACCGCCGGGAAGCTGGATGTCTACACCGGCGGCGAGGACGGCCTGGTCGGCATGGAACTCGACCCGGACTTCAAGAAGAACCACTGGATCTACCTCTACTACGCCCCCGCAGGTGCCACCGAGGATGTCAACCGGCTCTCCCGCTTCACGGTCAAGGGCACCACTCTCGAACTCACCAGCGAGAAGAAGCTCATCGATGTCCCCGCCTACCGCGACCGCACTTTCCCGGAGCCCGGACACACCGGAGGCGCCGTCGAGTTCGGCCCCGACCGCACGCTCTACCTCGGTGTCGGCGACGACACTCCGCCCAACCTCGACCCGAACTGGCAGGGTTATGCCCCGCTCGACTGGCGCGCGGGCAAGCAGATGCTGGACGCCGCCCGAACCGCGGGCAATACCAACGACCTGCGCGGGAAGATCCTGCGCATCAAGCCGAAGAACTCCGGCGGCTACACCATTCCCAAGGGCAACCTCTTCGCCCCGGGAACGGCCAAGACCCGCCCCGAAATCTACGCGATGGGCTTCCGTAATCCGTTCCGCTTCACCGTCGACCCCAAGACCGGCTACGTCCACGCCTCCGACTACGGCCCCGACCGCGGACTGCCCACCACCGACCGTGGGCCCGAAGGCCTCGTCGAGTACAACGTCATCAAGAAGGCCGGCAACTTCGGCTGGCCGTTCTGCCACGGCAACAACCAGGCCTATGCCCCCTACAACCCGGACACCAAGGAAGTCGGCCCCAAGTTCGACTGCGCCAACCCGGTCAACCCCTCGCCCAACAACACCGGTCTGACCGAACTCCCGCCGATCCAGCAGCCGGAGATCTGGTACGGCTACGGCGAATCCAAGGAATTTCCCGAGGTCGGCAGTGGCGGCTCGGCCCCGATGAGCGGGCCCGTCTACCACTACGACAGCACGAACCCGTCCATGACGAAGTTCCCCGCCTACTTCGAGGGCGCGAGCTTCTTCTACGAGTGGTCGCGCAACTACGTCAAGGAAGTCCGCTTCGACCAGGACCAGAAGCTCCTGAAGATCAATGACTTCCTCTCCTCACAGAAATTCAACAAGCCGATGGACATGACGTTCGGCCCCGACGGATCGCTGTACGTCCTCGAATGGGGCAGCTCCTTCGGCGGCGGCAACAACGACTCCGGGCTCTACCGCATCGACTACGCACAGGGACAGCGTGCGCCGGTCGCCAAGGCCGCCGCCTCCGCCACCGACGGCCCCGTACCGCTGAAGGTCGACTTCTCCAGCGAGGGCAGCAACGACCCCGACGGCGACACGCTCAGCTACGCCTGGGACTTCGACGGCGACGGTACCTACGACTCCACCGACGCGAACCCCAGCCACACCTACACGGTCAAGGGCGACTTCGCGGCCCAGCTCAAAGTCACCGACTCCACCGGCAAGTCCGGCTACGCCAACATCCCCGTCACCGCCGGCAACACCGCCCCCAAGGTGACCATCGACTTCCCGGTCAGCGGCAAACTCATCGAGTTCGGCGACAAGATCCCGTACAAGGTCACGGTCACCGATCCCGAGGACGGCCCGGTCGACTGTTCCAAGGTCACCGTCAACCCGGCACTGGGACACGACGACCACGAGCACCCCACCACCGACATCCCCGGCTGTGAAGGCACCGTGGACACGGGAGACCTTGGCGGCCACCCCGAAGGCGCGGACCTCACCTACGTACTCAACGCCAAGTACACAGACAAGGGCGGCGACGGTGTCTCCGCCCTCACCGGTTACGGTCGCGCCGTCCTCCAGCCGAAGCACAAGCAGGCGGAGTACTACGACGCCCAGTCCGGCACGCGGATCGTCGCCCAGGAAGGCGCCGAGAACGGCAAACGGATCGGAGACGTCTCCAACGGCGACTGGGTCGCCTTCGATCCGATGAGCGTCGAAGGCATCGGCACGGTCAGCTACCGGCTTTCCTCACCGTACGGGGTCGGCGCCATCGAACTGCGCGCGGACGCCCCCGACGGTCCGCTGCTCGCCACCACCCCGGTCTCCAACACAGGTGGCTGGGACAACTATCAGGCAACCCCGGCCGTGCCCGTCCAGGAACTGAAGGGCACCCACAAGCTGTATCTCGTCTTCACGTCCCCGCAGGACAATTCGTTCGACGTGGACGCAGTCGACTTCAAGAGCCCCTGACCGACGGCCCACCCGCCGCAGGGAACAACACAACAGCGCGCTGCGGGCCCGGTGTGTCGGCACCGGACCCGCAGCGTGCGTCCCCCGGGGCAGGGTCAGCGAGTGCCGACCGCGGCTCGCACGGCCCGGCGGGCCATAGCGCAGTCGTCGTGCAGCCGGCGCAGCAGCAGCCGCTGCTCCTCGCTCGACGAGAGCACACCCGGCCGGTCCTGACCGGTTCCCGCGGGCGCCGGCTCCCGCATGGCCCGCTGGACAGCCGTCTCGTACGTACGGATCTCCCGAGTCAGCACCAGCATCAGGTTCACCAGGAACGCATCGCGCGCCGCAGGCCCCGCAGCCTGCGCCAGCTGGCTGATCTGACGCCGCGCGGCCGGTGCGTCGCCCAGGACCGCCCAGAGCGTCGCCAGGTCGTAGCCCGGCAGATACCAGCCCGCGTGTTCCCAGTCCACCAGCACCGGACCCGTCGGCGACAGCAGGATGTTGGAGAGCAGCGCGTCGCCGTGACAGAACTGCCCCATGCCCTGACGGGCGCCCGCATGCGCGAGACCGTGCAGCAGCTTCTGCAGATCGCCCAGATCACGGTCGGTGAACAGCCCCAGCTCGTGATAGCGGGCGATGCGCGAGGCGTAGTCCAGCGGCGCGTCGAAGAGCCCCGGAGCCGGCCGCCAGGCATTGACCCGGCTGACCGCGCCGAGCGCGGCCCGCACATCCGCACGCGGTGGCGCCTCCGACGGGTGCCGGGTCAGTGCAGCCACCCGGCCGGGCATCCGCTCGATCACCAGAGTGCAGTTCTCCGGGTCGGCCGCGATGAGCCGAGGCACCCGCACCGGCGGGCGGTGCCGGACGAACGCACGATATGCAGCTATTTCGTGACGGAACCGCTCCGACCATGCGGGGGAGTGGTCCAGTAAACACTTGGCGACCGCAGTGGTGCGACCGGTGGAGCCGACCAGGAGCACCGAACGGCCGCTGCGGCGCAGCACCTGGACCGGATTGAACTCCGGGCAGATCCGGTGCACCGAGGCGATCACCATCCTCAGCTGAGCGCCCTGCGGGCCGGACAGGTCCAGCCGCCCGCTGAGCGGCGGGCCGCCCAGCCCCGCCGGCCGCCGCGGCCGAACCGTGCCGGGTACCGGCGGCGCGGCATGCGGTGCGAGGTACGGCCCGCCGCCCGCCCCCAGGGGACGAAGCGGCCGGGGCGGGGCGGTCACGGAGGACGATGCTGTGTACATGGGCGAGACAGATCCCTTCGTGCGCCGACAAGTTGCGTGCACCGCCCCGGCCGGCGGCCGTTCGGCACCCTGGGGAGTACCTAGGGCTGCCGGGCGGGGTGGCGCTTTCCTACCTGACACCGGACCGCGGGTAGCAGACCATCTGGCGCACCCTGGCGAACCCTGGCGAATAGTCGCAACGCATCTGACAGGGGGTTACTGTCAACTCAGCCGAGAACCTGGGGGCTTGAAGTGACCGGAGAACCCAACACCCGCCTGTCCGACCTGTTCGGCCTTGCCGGCTGGTCCAAGGGCGAACTCGCGAGAATGGTGAACCGGCAGGCGGCGGCCATGGGCCATCCGCAGCTGGCCACCGACACCTCGCGGGTGAGGCGTTGGATCGATATGGGGGAGTCCCCCCGCGATCCCGTGCCCAAAGTGCTGGCTGCCCTGTTCACCGAGCGGCTCGGTCGTGTCGTGACCATCGAGGACCTCGGGTTCGGCCGACGCGGGCGTGTGGGGAAACAGCGGGAGGTCGGGAAGCAGCACAATCCCGACGGACTGCCGTGGGCGCCCGAGCGGACGGCAGCGGTCCTCACCGAATTCACGGGAATGGACCTCATGCTCAACCGACGCGGCTTGGTGAGCGCGGGCGCCGCGCTCGCCGCAGGATCGACCATCACCGGCCCCATGCACGACTGGCTGCACACCGACCCTGTGCTGGCGGCCGATGCTCCAAGGATCGACGACCCTCTGTACGCGGACCCAGCCGGTTTCGACCGGTACGAGGCCGCGCCCATCGGGTCGGAGGAGATCGAGGCGCTAGAACGGTCCGTCGAGGTGTTCCGCGCCTGGGACGCGTCCCGGGGCGGCGGACTCCAGCGCAAGGCCGTGGTGGGGCAGCTCAACGAGGTGGGCGGCATGCTCGCCTTCCGTCACCCCGAACATCTGCAGCGCCGCCTCTGGGGTGTCGCGGCCAATCTCGCCGTGCTCGCGGGATGGATGTCTCACGACATCGGTCTCGAACCGACCGCCCAGAAGTACTTCGTCATCGCCGCCCACGCGGCGCGCGAGGGCGGCGACCGCCCGCGCGCGGGCGAAGCGCTCTCCAGGGCGGCCCGTCAGATGGTCCACCTGGGCCGTCCCGACGACGCCCTGGACCTGATGAAGCTCGCCAAGTCCGGCTCCGGAGACATGGTGCTGCCGCGAACCCAGGCCATGCTGCACACCATCGAGGCCTGGGCGCAGGCATCCATGGGCCGCGGCCAGGCCATGCGCCGGACCCTCGGCAAGGCCGAGGAGCTCTTCGTATCGGACAAGAGCGATGTGCCGCCGCCCAGTTGGATGCAGCTGTTCGACGAGGCGGATCTGCACGGCATGCAGGCCCTGGCGTTCCGTACGCTCGCTGAACACGACCCGTCGGTGGCGATCGTGGCTCAGCGCCACGCCAAGCAGGCACTGGAGCTTCGGGCCAACGGGCGCCAGCGGTCCAAGATCTTCGACTACATCTCACTCGCCTCGGCGTGCTTCATCGCCGACGATCCCGAGCAGGCCGACCGCTATGCGCGGCTCGCCCTGGTGACGATGGGGGAGACCTCCTCGCACCGCACCTGGGACCGGCTGCGCGAGATGTACCGGCTGACGGGCCGGTTCGCGGGCTACGCGAAGATCGAGGACCTGCGCGAGGAGATCGAGCTCGCCCTGCCGCAGAGCTCCATCATCAAGCAGCCAAGGCGCTCGTCGGAGATCTGACATGCGGGCACCGCAGTGAGGACACCCCGACCATCAACTGTCCGACCGACCACAGTCCGGCCACCGGTTGTCCGAGCACCGCACCCGTAGGTGGTTCGCCTTCCTGCGTACCACGCCGTGTCCGGTGTGCCGCGTGTCCGCGCGCGGGTCGCCGTGCCCTACGCCCCGATGCGGGCGATCAGCACGCACGCGTCGTCCGGGCGCTCGGTGCCACCGAACTCCGCGACGACCGTCCGTACGCACTCCTGTGCCGTACGGGCCTGCGCGAAGTGCGGGGCGAGGGCAAGCAGCGCGTCCGGGCCTGCACCCCGGTCGCTGTGACGGTTCAGCCCGTCGGTGTGCAGTATCAGCACATCACCGGGCAGCAGGTGTACTTCGTCCTGCTCGTACGCGACCCCGGAAGCCGCGCCGAGCAGGACGCCGTCCGGTGGCGGCAGCGGACGCCCCTCTCCGTTGCGGAACAGCAGCGGTGCGGGGTGCCCCGCCTGTGACCAGGCGAGGGTGCCGGTGGCCGGATCGAAACGGCAGCACACCGCACTGCCGAGAGCGGGCTGGACAGAGGATTCCAGTAGCTGATTGAGATGCCCCATGAGGGCCCCGGGCTCGATGCCGGCCACGGCCATCCCGCGCAGCGCGCCCAGCAGCATCGCCATGGCCGAGGTGGCCTGGATGCCGTGGCCGGTCAGATCGCCGACCGTGAGGACGGTCCTGCCGTCCGGCAGCTCCAGCGCGTCGTACCAGTCACCGCCGATCAGGGAACTCGACTCCGACGGAAGGTAGTGGGCCGCGATGTCCAGCGCGCCCGCTCCCTGCGAAGGAAGCCGTAGTGAGCCCCGCCACGGGGGAAGCACGGCCTCCTGAAGCTCGACGGCCATCCGATGTTCGGTCCGCGCCATGTGCTGCCGGCGCCTTAGCGAGTCCCGGGTCGTGCGCACCACTTGCTGGCTGCGCCGCAGTTCGCTGATATCGCGCAGAACCGCCCACATGGAGGCCGTGCACCCGTCCGAGTCGAGGACGGGCTCGCCCATCATGTGGAGCGTGCGCATCCGGCGGTCGGTCCGCAGGATGCGGAATTCGCCGTCTATCGGCTTTCCGTCGACCAGACAGTCGGTAACCAGTGCGGTGAGCAGTGGCTGGTCCTCGGGAAGAAGCATGGACGGGAGGTCGTCCAGCGAGAGAGGTCCCGCATCGGGGGACCTGCCGAAGATCTGGAACAGCTCCTCGGACCAGGTGACCTCGTCGGTCAGCAGATTCCACTCGGCGCTGCCCACCCGGCCGATCAGCGAACCGGGCCGCGGCTCGTCGAAGGTCTCCTCCGCGGTGTCCTGCGTCGAAGTCCCGGTGGGCTGTTCCGAGGTCTCCGGCGCAAGGCCTTCCCTGAGCTGTCCCAGCTGCGCGCCGAGATCGTCGAGGTGGTGGACCGCCAGATCACAGAGTGCGCGCTGCCAGCGCATCTCGTGGTCTTCCTCGTCGATCAGCACCGCGTCCCGCCGCACGGCATCCACGTCGCCACGCAACCGACGGGTCCGGTTGATCAACGCATCGACGGCATCGCGCTCGGGTGGCTGTGGGGCGGGGCGGTCCGCGGACAGATGGGACGGCATCTCGTACTCCGATACAGGCGCGGCACGACCAGGTCTGAAAGGTGGACCGTGGACGACTGTTGCACAGGCTGCGGGACCCCGTAAGGGATTTGGCAACACTCGATGCGTTGTTGCTTCTGACATATGCCGCAGGCTGCGCTGGGCGCCACTCCGTCGAACAGTCATGCTGTCGACGGACGTTGACGCAAGTCGCCCGGCGCGCGCAGACGGTTGCGCGCCCGCGCTCGCCGTTTCCCGGGCGGCGCGCCCGGCCGGAGCGGGGCATATGCGAGGGGGCTCGCCGTGGCGGGGGCGAAGCGATTTGTGGGCGGGAATGCGGCTGGACCTTCTCGCGTTACAGCAGCAGAACGAAAACGACACCCATTCCCACAAGGGGGGTGGAGGTCGACGCAAGAGAGTGGAGGCGTCCATGGCGCGCAGTGAGACCCGCCCCGTCGTGACGCTCCGGTCGACGGCCGGAACGGGGCAGAGCTACGTGACGCGCAAGAACCGCCGGAACAATCCCGACCGGCTGGTTCTGCGCAAGTTCGACCCCGTTGTGGGGCAGCACGTCCTCTTCCGTGAGGAACGCTGACCGCCGCACCCGCGTCGGACCCCTGATCCCATCCACCCCCCTGTAGTGGCAAGGAAGGAACGTCCATGAAGTCCCGTATTCACCCCGTCTCCCGTCCGGTGGTCTTCCGTGACCGTGCGGCGGGGGTTGCCTTCCTGACCCGTTCGACCGCGGACGCGGATGAGCGGGTGACCTGGGAGGACGGCCGGAGCTATCCCGTCATCGACGTGGAGACCTCGTCGGCGAGTCACCCGTTCTACACCGGGACCAAGCGGGTGCTGGACGTGGCCGGCCGTATCGAACAGTTCAACCGCCGCTATGGCAGCCAGGCGCCCGCCGGCAGCTGATCCGTACCCGGAAGACCCGCTTTCGTGCCGTGAATCACAGTCCGGGGTGCAGATTCTCGGGAACGGGGCGCGATGGTTTATCGTTCACCTATATGTGGATGTCGCGCATCGCGCCCACACGTGAGCCGCCCCGGCTGGATTCCCCCGATCCGGCCGGGGCTTCCCTTTACCCCGTGGGTGGGCGCGGTCAGCCCCGGGAGAGTCTCCTGTGCACCGACTCGATCAGCAGCGCACCCACTGCGGGCGCCACGGCCACCGTAGCTGCGGCACCCGGCCAGAACCGTACCGCCAGCGCGGTCACTGCCGCCCCTGCCACGACCGCGATCAGCCGGCCACCCAGCCGTCCCCCTGGTTGCGCGACCGCAGCGTCATGCGGCTGACGAGGGACGTGAGCGTGCCTGTGAAGTAATTGGTGGGCGTCGCGCGGATACGGCCCTGAATCCCCATGGCCACGGCAATGAGCACCAGCAGCCCCAGCCGGTCGCCGTCGGAGGTGATCAGGTCCAGCGCCCACAGCACAGCCGCCGCCGCCAGCAGTGCCACCTCGATCAGCAGCATCACCGGCAGAGGCCACCGCAGCCGCTCGCTCATCCACGCACCGCACATGACCCCGAAGCTGTACGAAACGAGTGCGTTGATCACACGCAGGGCCACCCCGTGCTCCCCGACACCGGCGGCGGAAGCACCCAGCAGTACCAGATTCCCGGTCATCACACCGGCGAAGACCTGACCGACACAGATGAAGACGAACGCGTCGGCAGCCCCGGAAGCGGCCGACAGAAGCAGCAGGGCCCATTCGTCCCGTGGATCGCGTCCGGTGAGGAGGGTAGGAGTAGACACGCCTGCATTCTCGGCTCAGCCCCTCCGAAGGCGCCGACTCGCAGCCGGTACGGCGCGGCGAGCCGGCCAGGGCCGAGCGCCGGCACTGCGCCGTCGTGCACGGTGACATGACCTTAAAGTTCTGTATTGTGAACAGACACATAGCGTTCGAACGACTGCACAACTTCCGTGACGTGGCCGGATATCGGGGGTACGGAGGCCGCCCGGTCCGCTGGGGAAGGCTCTACCGATCCGACTCGCTGGGCAAGCTCCGGGGCGAGGACTGGGACCGTTTCCTGACCCTCGGCGTCCGCACGGTCATCGACCTGCGTTACGACTGGGAGATCACAGCCAAGGGGCGAGTGCCCGACGCACCGGGGCTGCGCTACCACCACCTCAGCATCGAGCACCGGCCCTACGACCAGGCTGCACTGGGCCCGGATGTGGAGACCGGACGCTTCCTGGCGGACCGGTACACGGAGGTCGCCCACGACGGAGTTGCCGAGCTCCGCCGGGCCCTGGACGTACTCGCGGCCGAGGACAGCGGCCCCGTCGTCTTCCACTGCGCATCGGGCAAGGACCGCACCGGGCTGCTTGCCGCACTCGTTCTGTCCCTGCTCGGTGTGGCCGAGGGCGACATCGTCGCCGACTTCACCCTCACCGAGCTCGCCACCGAACGGCTCCTGGCCGACTGGCGGGCGGACCACGCCGACCAGGACCCGGTCTGGCCCGGTTACGGCCGGGCGCCCGCCGACATCATGCGGTTGTTCCTGGCGGATCTCGCCGCGACCCACGGCTCCGTCCGCGAATACACCGCCGAACTCCTGGGTGCTGACGAGGAATTGGTGGCTGCGCTGCGCAGAAACCTCCTAGAACCCCCGGGGGCGGGCCGGTCCGGCGCACGCGGCACGACTGTCGGGAGCGCCTGAGTCGGCGCGTGCGGGTGCACGGAGACGATTCTCGCGTGGTCTGCTCGCGGGCCTGCTCGCATGTCTGCTCGCCAACCGGGCGGCCGGCCCAGGCCCCGAGCTTCCTTCCGCCGGAGCTCCTGGACCTGGGCCGGGACACCCGATCGGCCCGTGGCCGATTGCTGGCCGCTCCCTTCCGGCCCGACGTGGGGTGACGCCGTATGCGCCGACGGCGTACAAATCACTCGCCGACGAGCGGGGCGGGGAAGGGCTGCTCGTCCTGTTCCTGGTGCTCGGAGTGGCCGTCGGCATCACCACATCCACCACGACCACCTGGCCGACGGAGCCCACGGACGGCATGTGAAAACCCTGTCCCGATCCGGCGCGCACAAGGCAAGATCATGGGATGACATGGACAGCACCTGATGTGAAACGCACGCCCGGTTCACTCGTGGCCGGTGAGCGGGAGATGCTCACGGGCTATCTCGCCTGGTTCCGCAGCACCCTGTTGCACAAGTGCGCCGGCCTGAACGGGGCGCAGCTCGCCGAACAGACGGTATCGCCGTCGAATCTCACACTTCTCGGACTGATCCGCCACATGGCGAAGGTCGAACGCGTTTGGTTCCGGCAGCGGTTCGCCGGTCAGATGCTCGACCCCATGTACGACCCCGAGAAGGGCAAGGACGCGGACTTCGAGGACCTGGACCCGGCCCGCGCTGCCGAGGACTACGCGCGCCTCGTCGAGGAATGCCGACTGGCGGACGAAATCGTTGCCGATGCCTCGTTGGACGACACCTTCACCCATGCCGACGAGGTGTACTCACTGCGCATGGTCCACGTCCACATGATCTCGGAGTACGCGCGCCACATCGGCCACGCCGACCTGTTGCGCGAGCGGATCGACGCTGTGACGGGGTGGTGATGCGCCACTGAGAGAGCCAGGGCCCGGTAGCCGCTCAGACGCCGGGGCAGTCAGGCCCGGGGCCCGCGGTGCGCGGTCCCGGTGCCGGGTCTAGCAGGGCGATGTCCGCCGCGAGGGCGGCGAAACGATCCGTGCCGACTCCTGCTGCCGCCACGCGACGACGCAGGGCGGCAGCCAGCGCCGAGGAGGCGTCGGCCGCGGCGGACAGTCCGACGGGAGTCAGGGCGGCACAGGTCACTCTGTGGTCGGAGCACGAGGCCCGCCGCTCCAGCAGGCCCGCCTCGCAGAGCCGGTCGACGACCTTGGTGGTCCGGGCGGTGGAGGACCCCATCAGTTGAGACAGCTGGTTCATCGGGGCAGCGCGCTCTGGCACCGTCAGCAGGTACCAGAGGACCTGCAGCGACGAGGACGCGGAGTGCGGCTTCAGCCGCTTCGTCCGGGTGACGGTCGCCAGGAGCCGGTCCGGTGTCCGGCGGTCGTATCGGTGGGCCAGGATCAGCTCAGGCGTGCTCGTGTCGATGACATCGGGTCCGCTCTCGCTCGGCAGACCGCTGGTGTGCATCAGCAGGTGAGAGATGCGGATATCCGGATATTCGGCAGGAAGCAGCCCGGGGAGGAAGAGCTGAACAGGTGTGGGCGGCTCGACCCGGTGCTCATGGACGAGTTGCAGGACGACGGTCGCGAAGAACGCCTTGCCGATCCGGACCCGATCGCCGGGCCGGATCGTCCTTCCGCTGCGCTGGTCGGCGACCCCAGAAGTGCCGTACCAGCTTCCGCTTGTGCCGCCGATATGCAGCTGGACGCCGGTCGCCGACGGATGTCGCAGGTCGTCGATGGCGGCCTGCAGGGCATGGATCGCCGTCTCGGAGGCGCCGTGATTCCGGCACGGCGAGGCCGGAGAGTGCGCCGTCCACCGACGTAACGACGGACAAGCGGTGGGGTCGGAACAGCCTGGTACCGGCTAGGCGCCGTCGCTCTTCGTTGCGACAGCCTGTCGTCGGCGCAGGAGGGCGGCGATCCGGAGGCACCAGTCCCTGTTCTCCTCCTCGAAGGCGAGGCCCCGCAGACAGGTCAGATATGGTCCGATTCGCTCGCCCCTGAGCAGAAACTCGTCCTCGTCCATCTCGCCGCGCAGTTGCCGCAGCAGGTTGCCGAAGAGCTCGACCTTGGCCGAGGCGGCGGCCGCCCGTTCGTCCAGCTGATCGATGACCGGACCGCTTCCGATGTGATCGGAGGCCTGGACCTTGACGACCAGGTCATCGCGGATGAACCCCGGCTTCGCACTGGCCGCGGCGAATTGCTCCAGCTCGGCCATCCCGGCGTCGGTGACATGGAACAGCCGCTTGTTGGGCCGGGTCTCCTGCACCACCTGCCGGCCGGCGACCAGCCCGTCCTTCTCCAGCTTGGCCAGTTCGGCGTACAGCTGCTGAGGCAGTGCGTGCCAGAAGTTCGCCACGCCGACATCGAACACCTTGGCCAGCTGATACCCGCTGTACTCCCCGTCCAGCAGTGCCGCCAGCACCGCATGCCGCAAGGCCATGGCCCCGCCCCTTCCCTTTTCGCTGCCTGCCCCTTCATGATACTCATAAAGTTGAGTAGTCAGATTCTTGATTATGGAGGCTGATGATGTCTGCCGAGACCGCGGACCGTTTCCGCGCCGCCGTCGAAAAGCGCGATCTCGCCGCACTGGGCGGCCTGTTCACCGAGGACGTTCGGCTCTACAGCCCGGTGAAGTTCACTCCGTTCGAAGGGCGGCCCATGGTGCTTGGGCTGTTCGGGGTCCTGCTGCGTACGTTCGAGGGATTCCGCTACATCGGCCACTTCGACGGATCGGCCGAGATCAGCACGGACGGGGTGCAGGTCCCGTCCGAGATTCTGCTCTTCCGGGCGAATGTGAACGGCAAGCAGATACATGGCATCGACCTGCTGCAGTTCGACGAGGCGGGCCTGATCAAGGAGTTCACGGTGATGGTCCGCCCGCAGTCCGCGGTGCAGGCCCTGGGTGCGGCGGTCCTGGAGGGGCTGGTCAAGGACGGCCTTGTTCCGGCTCCGGACGCAGGCTGAATCGCGCCACAACGGCGGGAAGGGGCGCCCGATGGAGTGCGCGCATATCCCGCAACGGCCGCCCCTTTCTGCCGTCCGTGGCTTTTTACTGCCGCCTGCGGCCGACTGCCCCGCCTGGTCGGCTCGTCAGAGGGCGAGGTCGCTCAGTCCGGGGTGACCGTCCGGCCGGCGGCCCAGCGGCCAGTGGTACTTCCTGTCGGATTCCCGGATCGGCACGTCGTTGATGGACGCGTGCCGGGCACTCATGAGCCCGTTCGCGTCGAACTCCCAGTTCTCGTTGCCGTACGAGCGGTACCAGTTGCCCGAGTCGTCATGGCACTCGTACGCGAACCGCACCGCGATCCGGTTGCCGTCGAATGCCCAGAGCTCCTTGATGAGCCGGTAGTCGAGCTCCCTGGCCCATTTCCGGGCCAGGAAGGCGACGATTTCGTCGCGCCCGGTAACCCATTCGGCGCGATTTCGCCACCGGGAGTCCTCGGTGTAGGCGAGTGCCACCTTCTCGGGCGTCCGGGAGTTCCAGGCGTCCTCGGCCAGCCTGACCTTCTCGACCGCCGACTCGCGCGTGAACGGCGGAACGGGGGGACGTGCGGTCATGATCTCTCCTGTCGCATGTGATCTCGGCGTGAACCCCGAGGGTATGGCCAGTTGGGCCCGGTGAGCGCTGACCGGAAGTCGCTTGCGTCGTCAACTCCGGCCGAATTCGGCACCCTTGACGTGGACGCGTCGGTGGGTATGGTCCAGTCCAAGTGCAAGGCCACCTTCCGGACGCCTGCAACTTCAGGGCATACGTGGCGGTGGATCTTGCCGCGCCCTTCGCGCCTCTTGGCCCCCACAGTGGAGAGGCCGGCCTGCCACTGCCGGGCCCCCATAGCCTGACCGTGTGCAGCGACGCCTCATGTGAAGAAGAAGCATGCACGCGAAAAGGAAGACGGCCGCAGCCATCGGTGCCCCACTCGCACCCGTACTGGCCCTGAGCCTTCCGGCCGGTTCCGCCGGCGCCCACGGATACATCTCGCCACCTCCAAGCCGCCGGGCTCAATGTGCCGCCGGGACCGTGAGCTGCGGTGACATCAAATACGAGCCGCAGAGCGTGGAAGGTCCCAAGGGACTGACCAGCTGCAGCTGTGGCAACAGCCGGTTCGCCGAACTCGACGACGACTCCAAGGGGTGGAAGGCCACCCCCGTGAGCCGGACCACGTCCTTCCAATGGGTCCTGACAGCCCCAATGCCGCGTAGTTAAGCGGTTCCGGGCGCCTGCAAGGGGTGTTGACCTGCGGATTCACCAGACATGAGAACGGGACCTCCGGTAAAGCAGAGAAGCCGTCCAAGGTCTTCCTGCACGAGAGGTCCCGTTGCCCGATCAGTGTGCCACCACCACGCTCACCCATGCCATCACCTGCGCTGCCGGACCCTTCGCACCGGGACACCTCGGCGAGCTGACTCAGCACGTCCCCTTCGAGCTCGCCGACGCCGTATTGGAAGAGACCAGATCAGGGCATCGCCGCCTGCGGCATCTTCCCTCCCGGGTCGGCATCTACTTCCTCCTCGCGCTGGCGCTGTTCCCGTCGCTGGGATACATGCGGGTGTGGGGCAAGCTCACCGCGGGTCTGCACGGACTCACGCTGCACCGTCCCTCCGAGAAGGCCTTGCGCGACCTGCGTCGCCGCCTGGGGCCGGCACCGTTGAAGGCGCTGTTCGAAGCGGTGTCCGGGCCGCTCGCCCGCCCTGGGACCCACGGCACGTGCTACCGCTCATGGCGGACGGTCGCCTTCGACGGATGCAGCTCGCTCAAGGCCCCTGACCAGCCGCGTATCCGGAACCTGTTCGGCAAGTCGAAGCACCGCTGGGGCATCTCGGGCTATCCCGCCCTGCGGCTGACCGCCCTGGTCGAGACGGGGACGCGTGGCCTGCTCGGCGCGGTCTTCGGCCCCACCAGCACCGGGGAGTCGACCCATGCCGCCCGGCTCATGCACCTGCTGACTCCGACGATGCTCCTGTTGGTCGACCGGGGCTTCGACGGCAACAACTTCTATACAGCCGTGGCCAAGACCGGTGCCCAGCTCCTGGCCCGCCTCGGTTCGAACCGCAAGCCCGCTGTGATCGCCGTCCTGCCTGACGGCTCCTACCTCACCCGCCTCGGCGGGCTCCAGCTCCGGGTCATCGAAGCGGACATCACCGTGACCACCCGCGACGGCCAGCGCATCCACGACCGCTACCGCCTGGCCACCACCCTGCTCGACCCCCATAGCGACCCGGCCGCCGCGCTCGTACGGCTCTACCACGAACGCTGGGAGATCGAGTCGGCCTTCTACGCACTTCGGCACACGCTCCTGCGCGGTCGAGTTCTGCGTTCCTGCGACCCCTTCGGCCTCGAACAGGAACTCTGGGCGATCCTGACTGCCTATCAGGCCCTCCGACGGGCGATGACGGAAGCCGTCGAGTCAGTTCCCGGCATCGACCCCGACCGCGCCAGTTTCACCGTCGCCCTCGAAACCGCCCGTGACCAGGTGACATCGACGCGAGGCATCCTGCCGGCCCTTGACCGCATCGACGACCCGGGGCTGATCGGGCACGCCGTGCTCTCTGATCTACTGCCGCCTCGGCGCGCACGCGTCAGCGCCCGCAAGGTGAAGTGCCCCATGACGCGCTACCCCGGCAACTCCGCTGACCCCCGCCCCGCCGTCAGCCAGGACATCGTCTCGCTGGACATCGCGGTCCACCAGGCCGTCCTGCCGCCACCCGAGCCCGACCGGCCTCCCGTTAATCCGGGCCGCAAGACCCTCGTCCTGGATCTCCTGCGGACCGCCCCGGACCGCCCGTGGCGATCCCACGAGATCGCTCAAGCAATCAACTGCCCCAACATCAAAAGCCTATGGACGCAGCTCTCGACGTGGGTGAAGGACGGCATGCTCCGCAGAACCGCCAAGGACACGTACGAACTGGTCTCCGCCTGGGCGACATCGCCTCGACCATCCGGCGAGTCCGCAGGTCAACACCCCTTGCAAGCGCCCGGAACCGCTTAACTACGCGGCATTGCTGACAGCCCGGCACGCCACAACCACGTGGCAGTACTTCGCCGGCGGTCAGAAGATCGCCGAATTCAACGACAATGGTGCGCAGCCCGGTGCCACAGTCACCCACCAGGTGAACTTCGGCCTGACGGGCAAGCAGAAGGCCCTCGCGATCCGGAACATCGCGGACACCGCCAACGCCTTCTATGCCTGCGTCGATGTGAACGTCGGCTGACGGACGGGCCCGGCCCGGCCCCCGCTCCAGGGGCCGGCGTCGGACGCCCCATTTTCCGCTGGGAGGCCCTCTCCCCGGTCCGTACCGACGGTCATGGTGTGCCACGGGGCGGAGGGCCGCAGCGACGTACTCGCCGAGATGTCCGAACGCGTACTGCCCCGGGGGATACCAGGCGTTCGTCATGGATCTCTCCATTCCAGGAAGGGCGTCAGCGGCTCCTCGCGACAGGAATTCGACGCGCTGATGCGGCCGTTCCTGGAGGACACTGACATGCTGGTGGAACGGTTGTCCGCCGTGGTCGCCACCATCGCAGGGCTGCCCGAGGTGGACGTCTCCCGCATCGCGGCCATCGGGTTCTGCTTCGGCGGACTATGCGTGCTCGACGTGGCCCGGACAGGTGCACCCGTTACGGGGACAGCCGCCTTCCACGGCATGCTGACCCCGCCGCCAGGACTGACTCCGCGGAAGATCGACTGCAGGGTCGCGGTGTACCACGGCTGGGACGACCCGTTCGCGCCATCGGAAGACGTTGTCGCGCCGGCGGCGGAACTCACCGATGCCGGTGCCGACTGGCAGTTCCACGCGTTCGGTCGGACGGTGCACTCCTTCGCCACGATCAGCTCGCGCTGGAGCTCGGCGAGCACGGACAGCATCCCGGACATCGCCCGGCCTCCACCCGATGGCCGGCCGAGGGGACAGTGGCCGACTTCGAAATCCGGTGGATGGATGAGCGGGCACAGATTCGACTCAAGCCGGTCGACCTGGCCCCTGGTGGAGGACTTCGACTGCTGGGTCGCCCGGGAGAACAGCGTTGCAGCCGAGAGATGACGGCGAAGGACGGGTGGCGGGCACGGGGAGGCGTAATGCTGTTGTGGTGCCCACCGGGCGATGTCTCCGCGACCAGGCTGTACTGGGTTCAGGAACAGCCTGAACTCAACACCCTGCGCGTCCCGTTCGAGGAGCACGCCGCAATACCACAGGGCTGGATCTGTGACTCCGAGTGGCGATGGAGGACGCCCAGCAGTGCGCCCGGCAGGGCTGCACCCCGGACGTGGTTGAGCTCGGCGATGACGAGGAGGGACAGGGGCGGGCCGGCGCCCATCAGCCGTCACGCGGTCTTGCCCGGCAGGTCATTGATCGCCTGGAGCAACGAAGTCCTGGCGCTCCCTGTGGCGTCGGCTGCGCCCGGCGTCGTCGAGGATCCGGCGCCCACCGTGCGGGACTGACACAGCCGGCTGCGCGTGCAGTGTGGTCTTGGCTTCGTTGATCTGGCGCAGTGTCTGCGCGGACCACAGCGGGGCCTGGGTGTCGTCGTGCCCCAGGACGGTGAGCACGATCACGGGTACATCCGGGAGGCCCGGAGCCGGGCCGCACGGCGCCCCTCCGCCTCGACCGGCTGCACGCCGTGGCCGACAATGGCTCGACGGACGGTCACTGCAGGTCAGGGCAGGTGAGACCATGAATGACGGGCATTCAGGACGACGGCATCTACCTCCGGCCCGGGCCGTGTCAACAAAGACACGCTGTCACCAAAGGGTGAGCGGGCATCAATAAGTCGCCCGGACAGGCTAACGGCGCATCAACTAGCCCATATATGGGAGCAATTGATGTTTCATCAGATTAAATGGAAATAGCATATGGGTGTCTCGTGTACCCCGATTGGCGCTCCGGCCTCAACCCTTTCAACGTGTCCGATATGACAGCTATGGGGGCCGTTAGTACGTTCAATCACGGGCCAGCTGCTCAGCCGGCCTCTCTGAGACAGGAGAAGTGACATGGTTACGCGTTCCACCGTCGTTACCGCCGCTCTCGCGGCCGCCGCGGCCCTGGCCGCCACCGGCATCACCTACGCCTCGGCCGCCTCCTCCGAGCCGGCCCAGGCAGCCCCGGTCGTCCAGCAGGCCGCCCCCGTTTCGGCCCTCGAAGGCGGCGACGCCGGCAAGGGCGGCGAGGGCAAGGGCAACGAGGGCAAGGGTGGTGGTGGCTACGAGAACAAGGGTGGTGGCTACGAGAACAAGGGTCACCGGGAACACTTCAGGGGCCGCATCCACATCAACGAGCGCACCTACACCGCCGAAGGCGGCGGCTGCATCACGGTGGTCAGCGGTCTCGGTTCCAAGACCCTCAACATCCGCAACGACAGCCGCCGGACCGTCGAGGTCTTCCGTGGCGCGACCTGCGACAACGGCGCCCCGCTGGCGACCGTCGGTCCCTGGAGCTCCAGCGACGGCGTCCACCCGGGCCGTGTCCGGGGCGGCGTGAAGGTCCACAACGGAGTCGTGGGCAGCTTCCGAGTGATCGAGCGCCACCACGGCGGCGGCTACGGCGGCGACGACTTCGGCGGCGACGACTTCGGCGGCGGCGACTTCGGCGGCGACGACTGAGACCGGTGATCGAGCACCATCACGGTGGCCGGTAACCGAGCACCACTACAAAGGCCGGTGATCGATTCACTCGCCTGACGCAGAACCCCGGCCCGCCGGAATCGGGCCGGGGTTCCAGTCTGGATTCTTCTGCCAGGCCATAGTAGAGCCGGACGGCGAGGTGCTGCCAGCCCAGCCGGAACAGCCGCGCACCGTACACGGCCTTCCTTTGCCGGCAGGACCCTGCGACCGGGCGGCACAACGTGGCACCGGCGCGGCAGACGGCCTGAAGCCGGAGTCGCAGAGCGTTGCAGCGGCCCTTCCTCTGTTGCGGGCGAAAGTCCTGTCGGCAGTCGCGTTCTGTCTGGAGGCGACCCCGCCGTCTCCTCCGGATGAGCAGCGAGTGAGTCCCGGCCCCGGAAATGCGGTGGGTCACGGCTCCGTCGACGCTGCTGGGAATCGCCAGTGCCTCCGCCGGCCCTGCCAGGACTCCGCCTCATCCACGCCCTGGTCTCGGAGTGTGGCTAGGTTGGCCAGCATGAACACACGGGGGCGGAGCTATCGATATGTGGGACCTGCAGACTTGAAAGCACTGGTCCGGAACGGAGGCGAGGGCCGGAGCATGCGCGCGTCGGCGGACTTCGACGCATGGGCCTCGGAGCGGACGGTGGAGGAGCTTGCTGAACCGTTCACCTTCGTCGTAGACGCCGCCGGGATCCTGCGCTTGGCGCCGCGGCGCAGCGAGCACGTGGCATGTGGTGGCGGAGAAGCGGTGCTGAGTGCCGGTGAAGTGAGCTTCCGTGAGGATTCCGGGCGGTGGGCGGTCGACGAGATCAGCAACCAGTCGACCGGCTACTGCCCGGACATCAGCTCGTGGCCGGCCGTCGCCGAGGCTCTGGAGCGGGCCGGGATCGCTGGCCCGCCCGGCTTTACCCACGAGGTATTGTTCCGGCGTTGTCCGTCCTGCCGACAGCTCAACATCGTGCGGGAGGAGGACTTCGTCTGCGTCTTCTGCGAAGAGGCCCTGCCGCCGGAGTGGAACGTGGACGGCGTGGGCGCTGAGTGACGGGAAGTTGCCAGTCGGCTTCCTGGGTCGCCCTGCGGTCTGCACCGTCAGTGAGATCCTTGAGTCACTTACCCGACTGCGATGGCGACCCCACCGTGCAGCCGGAGGCAGCGCCGCAACCGCCGATCAGCCTGCAAGGCTCCGGAACTGCGCGGAGAGCGCCGTAGCCGGCCGGTGAGCGCTTCACTCAGCCACTGTGACACTCAGTGTTCGACGCCCGCGAGGAACGTGTGTATATCCGTGGCGAGGTTTCGCACGTCCTTGCCTGCCGCGTGCACCGTGGTGGTCTTGAAGTGCCATTCCTCGGAGGGCAGCCGGTCGTGAATGCCCCAGGTCAGACGGACGTGACCCCGGGGGGCGGTGCTCCGCCGAGATGGTCAGGTCGCGTTCAAGGGAACGCCAGGTCAGCGTTCCGTCCCAGCCGCGGAAGTCATCGGCCGGTGAGGGCCGTGGCTTACCGCAGAACGGGGAGGTTCGCGGACGTGTATTCGCCCGCGATGCTGAACACACTGGCACAGCACTGCTCCTCGACCACGAGCAGAGCGATGAAGGCCCCAAGGTAGTCGGCGCCGGCCGTGACCGCAGGTGCCGGTCCAGAAGCTCACGGAAGTCCGCGACCGCTCCGGCGCAGTCCGCCGGCAGATCGTCGCAGCCGTGGTGCCCTGCCGCGCGCGTGATCCTTCCGGCCAGTCCACGCGTCCGCGCGCTCCTCGACGCGAGACGCACCAGGCGCGGCAGGGTGGCGAAGTGAGCCACCACTGCCTGCAGCCAGTTATTCAGTGATGGTCACGAGGCCAGGGGCTGGAAGGTCGGTGACTGTGCCAGGCCTGACCACAGCGAGTCGAAGGACGACTACCAGGGTGTCGACTGCGACGAACCCAAGGCGACGATCAAGGCTCCCGAAGTCAAGGACGGTGCCTTCTTCTCCGAGTCCATTCAGTGCCCATCGCGGGACGGATGTGATCATCTCGGTGAAGGTCTCCCTCGGCTCCGGCGGTGCCGGTGACGGTATCCCCAGCAAGACCATCTGCGGCCGCAATCTGTCCGGCGACCACCCCGGTGATGCCGGCGCCGGCGGCGGACAGTTGGTGAAGGGCGACTGCATGGACGACTCGGCCGAGGAAGTCCCCTGCGGTGGGGGCAGCGGCGTGAGCAAGGTGCTCGGCCTGACGAAGACGGCCGAGGAGTGCCCGTCGGGGATGGACCTGTTCCCGAGCCCGGGCAGGCGGTACGACACGATCTGAGCCACCCGGGCCTGACCGTTCCGGGCTGTGCCCACGGACACACCACGGCCGGTGAAACACGCACTTCACCGGCCGTGATGTGTCTCCGGGGTGCTCCGCGCCGCCGGGGACTGCCCGCTGTCACTCAGCCCTAGGGCCAGCCGGATTCCGAGTTCCCAGATGGCTCCTCCTGCTTCAGTACGAGGAGCACATGGTGAGTAAACAGTTTGCTGGTGCCGGATGAGCTGGACCGGCCGGTGGTGCCGCCGACCGACGTGATACGTCCGGGCGCCGTCCCCAGACAGCCTGCGACATCGCGCGGTGCCTTCGTTATTCGCCTCGCCAGACGTTGTCGAAGGCCGCCTCGTCGAGGGCTCGCCGTTGCCGTTGGAACTCCAGATCCCTCAATGCGTCATCAACGGCGGCGAGCACCGTAGCCACCGCTTCGTCGGCCACGCTCGGGGAGTCGCCAATTGGCTTGTCACGGATTCCGATGGCCGCTGCGAGGGCGGCGAGTACGGGCTCATCCGATGTCCAGCGGTCGGCCGCCTCGCGGCGAGCGGGTGAATCGACCAGCACCAGCCGACTGGCTCGGGAGGGCATCCAGCGGGGGCGGCGTTGCCGAGTGAGCTGTCCTTCCGCCTCAAGGGCGTCCAGATAGGCCGTGGACAGGCCGCGGCCTCTGCGCCACAGCCAGTCCTCGAGCGACTCGTACGGCGCTTGCTGGACGAGCGCCGACGCGGCCTCATCCAACAGGCGATCAGCCATTGCCGGTGGGTGGCTCGGCACGATCTGGTCGCCGTCCAGTCTGACGGCCTGGGCGCTCAGGAGGTCGATCACCTCGGCTCCAGCGAGCGCAAGCGACAGATTGCCTCGCTCCAGAGGGCGACTGGCCGCCATGTCCATGGCGGCGATCAACAGGTCCCGCGGTGTGGTCATGAGCGGCTCCGTGTCAGGGGCATCAGTAGCGCTGCGTCGCTGAGCAGCCGGTCCGGCGCCCGGCGTGACGCCGAGAGTCAAGGCCAGCTGTCGATGTCGATGGCCGCCGCGATCGCGGCGCGGATTTGCTGCGTGTAGCGGGCAGGCGTGAAGTCCGGCCGCCCCGACGCCGTCCACCAGCTTACGGAGCACGGACGGCGGCTGCATCCCGCACTGATGACCCTGGCCCGCTGGGGGAGCGCATATCCCGGCAGAGGCCGGTGTCGGACACGAGGCCCGACGCCCATGCTCTTGTCGAAAGTCGCCCCGCATGGGTGCGCGGAGACGGTCACGGCCCCGGCGAGCGGTCGGCACAGGGGCGAGCCGTGGCGGCGGGGATAGCGGTGACATCGATCGTGGCGCGGCCCGGGGCTGAGAGTTGAGTGGTCGACTCCGGGGCCAGGCCGCGGGCGCTGCCCCCGAGCTTACGGATGTCGACGGGAGTCGTGAAAACGATGTCCGCGGTCGGCGGCAGAGCGCGTCCGGCGGTGTCCAGGTCGTCGCCGTGATGGTCGTGGCTGGGCAGAAAGGCGTCGAGCGGGGGGCACGTCCGCGGCGGACACGGCGGGACCGGAAGCACGCGTGTCTCTGTCATGGGGCCCCACCCTTCTTTTTTGGGGGCATTCGTCGAGCTGTCTGTGAGGCGTGTCCGCACGGACGGCGATTCCGTCGGCTCGCTCCACGGGCCCGGGGTCGGCTCAGCCGAGGTAGAAGTCCCGGCGCGCGGCGACGAACGACTCGATCGTCTGTGCCGGTTGACCGGTGATGCGTTCGACATCGTGGGTCGTGCGGTCGTAACGGTTCTTCTGGTGCAACCGGGCCATGGTCTCGATGTGCTGCTCGGCGTGCGGCGAAAGTCCTGCCTTTGCGAGCACCGCAGTGATCCGCTGGTCCAGCGGGACGTCCGCATAGGACACCGGGCGGCCCAGCGCCCGGGAGAACTCCTCTGCTACGCCGTTCATGTCCAGCGTGCGCGGCCCGGTCAACTCGTAGACATGACCCAGGTGCGGGGCCGGGTCGTGCAGCATGGTCGCGACCACCCGTGCCACGTCGCCCGCCGACACCGGTGACGTGCGGCCGGTGCCGAACGGCAGGGCGAGCGTGCCGTTCTCCCGGATCGAGTGCGCGGCGAGCGTGGTGAAGAGCGGGTTGTCGAGGAACATCGTGGGCCGCACGTGTACCACTGGCAGGCCCGACCAGTTGAGCACCTGCTCGGAGAGCCAGTGCAGCCGCTGCTGGTGGGACTCGGTGGTACTGGTGGCGGTCATCTGGGCCACCGTCATCTGCGACACGTCCACCAAGCAGTCGAGATCGCCGTGCTCGCGTGCGACGGTGGCCACCACGGTCGCCGCCAGCAGGTAGTCCGGCGACACGCTCATGCTGAAGTACATCCGGCCGGCACCGTCGAGGGCGTCCGTGACATCGGCGGGCCGGGTGAGGTCGCCGACGACTACCTCGGCGCCGAGTGCGCGCAGTTCATCCGCGCGGTGGTGGTTGCGGTGCACCATCGCGCGTACCGACACTCCTTGGGCCAGGAGCAAGTCGAGGACGGTGCGGCTCACACCGCCTGTGCCGCCACCGGCTCCCGTGACGAGAACAAGGTCGCTGGTAACCATCGGTGCGTCTCCTTCAGAGTCAGAGTCTTCGCTTCGGGGGGACGGCCCTCTTGCGCGGCGTACGCCTCGGAGCCATGGGCCGTGAGCCTCAGCTCCCGATTCGTTGCGACGGCCTGTTCTGAAGGTGGTCGACCGGGATTCGAAACTGTAGGAACGTGACGAGGGTCCGGGCGGCGCCCGCGCCGCCGCCCACGAGCTCGTGGCCCACTCAACCGTTACGTCACGACTCGTCGACAGGAGTGAAAGGCGCAGGCGAAAACCGGAGCCTGGGCCGCACGTCCGTGTGAGAGGCGGTCAAAGGGATCCGCAAGTTGCCCGGATCGATGTGCAGGGCTGCCCGTGAGATCTGAACCCCAACATGGAGTGCTGCGTCCGCTTCGGAATGAGGGCGGCCGCATAGCCGCCCCGGGCTCGTTCGCCCCGGCCGAGTTGTCTGCGATGCCAAGGGGGGATACGCCCCAGGTTTAATTGTCCTGCTGGGGCGTCAATGATTGGTTTGTTGGAGGCTCCGCAAGCCCGCGGGCAGGGCGACACCAGAGGGTGCTCGTGGGGTCTTGCCCTGGAGGCCGGCAGCAATCTTTCGGATTGCGGGGAGTCGCGCGAACAGTGCATCTCCGGGGCAGTCGGTGGCATAGCCGTCGCGATGGCCGGAGATAGCGTCGAATTCGGCCGAAGTTCCCTTGGTGTAGCGGCTCTTGTCGTTCGTGGACGTGAGCCGCACCTTGCTGGTGGGGTCGATGCCGTTCAAGCCGAGCTTCCAGGCGGCGAGGGCTGCGATCGCGTGCTCCATGGCTGCGGGTACGGGAGTGCCTCGTCCGAAGGTGCCGATCGCCGCAACCCCCGTGGTGCCCTGGTTGAACCCGAGGGTGTGGGAGCCGACGACGGGGCGGTCGGTACCGCCGGCGCGGCCTTCGTAGATGGTGCCGCATTTGTCGACCAGGAAGTTGTAGCCGAGGTCTCCCCATCTCCGGTCACGGGTCTGGCCCGTATACAGATTGCGCAGGGTACGCGGGACGTCGGCGCAGTCGTAGCCGTTGGGGGTGTCGGTGTGATGGATGAAGACCGCCGTCACTCTTTGCGCGTAATGGGCATGTGGGTCGCGCTTGGTCTCGTCGGCCCGCCACTGGGTACGCAACACGACAGCGGGCCGAGGCGCCGCTCGGGGGAATGCCACTGACCTCGCGCCGAGGGCCGGGAACGGCAGCCCGGATTCGACAGCCGAATCCGGAACTGCTTCGGCCCGCCATACGGCAAGGGGGCCTTCCGGTGTCGTGCCGACGGCATGGGCCGTCGTCACTCCGGGCGGTGCCGCCATGAGGGGAACGGCCACAGGGGCCGTGACCCACAGTGCGATCCGGTACAGACGCACGGGAAAACCTTCTTTGTCTTTCGCCGAGGGGACGGCGGGAACGCGTATGCCCACAGCTTCGCGGTGGGAGGTTCGCTGCGCGCCCCGGGTTAGTGCAGACAGGCGAGCGTGCCGGTACTCATGCCGACTGCCGCAGGGGTGTGTGGGTGAGCGCTTCCGCTATCAGGGTGAAGTGCGCGATGACGAGTCGAGGCACGTACAGCCACCCCTGCCGAGATGGCCGACCGGGTGCCTTCCCGGCACTTGGCCGAATTCGCCCGTGGCTATGGATGCGACGTCGACCGGCCGGTCCGGCGGGAAGCCGAAACTCTCTGCCGCCGAGCTCCGGCGCCTGGCGGATGTCGCCAGCCGCTGTAGCGCGTGACTGCTGGGCAAGCCCCTTTCGCGTGACGGCAGCCCGCAGCCCGCAGCCCGCACCCCAGCACCTCGCTGACTCGCACCCGCCGGCCGGTCCCACTCGACCAGTCCCGTCGGCCGCCCTTTTGACGCGCGCTCGCGTCGGCCGCACGGACTGCCGGACACCCTTGGGCTGACGCGAGCGGCGACACATCAGGCAGACCGGGCGTGCTGTCGGTGCGCTCCTGGCCATTGATCTCAGCTCCCCTGCTGTCCCTCCTGGCGAGGGCTCTCGGATGTCCTGTGCTGCTTCTGGGAGCAGCACCGTGGGACAGCGATGAACGAGTGACGTTCCCCGAACGCGTGTCGAACAGTCCGTGGGACGTCGGCGGGACGGGGTGTGCGGGAATCTGGTGCTGCTTGGAGATGCTCGTGCCCTGCCGCGTGCGCTTGCCTGTGCGTGTCGCGTGATGACGTGCTGGAGGTCAGCGGACTGGGGGAGGAGCAGGCAGCTCGACCCACGAGCTCTGCCCGGTCTCCACGGCATTTGAGGTGTCAGGTGGCGGGAGGCATGCCGCGCGTGTCGACGCGGCTGTGGCGTGGCGCGCCGGCGCGTACTGCTTCTGCGGTTCCGAGTACGTGAGCTACGACGCCGTCGGCGACATGGCAAGCGCGCGCCCGCGGGCGTGTCGACTCGTCGCTTGTGGGGAGCCGGGCTGCCCGTGAAAGGCCGGGACCGGCGATGGCATCCCGGCTCGGCAAGGCAGCCGACAACGAGAACGCTCAGGCTGCGGCAGGACGGAACGCCCAGGGCAGTTACGGGACAACCCTCATCCTGGGACTTCCGTGCGTTCCCACCATTCGTAGACAGGCAATTGGCCCTCGTCAGTTTCCTGGTGACGTGTCGTCGCCTTGAAATGCTCGTATCCACCACGGAACGGGATCTTGAGGTCGACTCCGGGCGTAGTGACGGAAACGATCCGCTCAGGGAGATCGTCGGGGCCGCCCTCAAGGACTGCTTTCATCGCATTGGTCATGGCGAAAGTTTCCCCTGACGATGGTCTGGCTTCTCCATGACGCGCCGAAGTGCTCGCCGCCGTGTGTCCTGTCGGCATCCCAGCAGCACGCCGAGTGATTTCCGGCAATCACTCGATGCAGGACACCTGTCCAAGGAGGCACGGAGACCGACGGACCGAACCCCGCGGGCCGAGACGCCGCCGCTCGCACGGCCCGATGGCGACTTCCCTGCGTACGAGGCCGAAGGGCTCAACGCTTCGACGTTATTCAGCTGGGCGGAGTCCGTGGGGGCCCGGCCGCCGGCTTTGAGCAGACCTCGCTCAATCGGTCCCCGAACTCGGCAGGCACTGAGTGGTCAAAGGCTGGAGCAATCAGTTCCAGCCCCAGTGGGACCTAAAGGTGTCGGTGTCGTGATCCAAGCCGAGCACGCCTGCATGCCCCTGCGCGGCGTCCAGGCCAGCGGCACCACCACCATGACCTCCACCCTTTGGGGCCTGTTGCACCGACGCCCGATCGCGCACCGAGTTCCTTGCTGTGACCGGCCTGCCCCGCTGTCCCGGCAGCGTTCCGGGACAGGTGAATAGATAGCAGGTCTTGATGCGTGCTGCTGGGCCCGGTTGCGGACTGCTGCCGGCGGATCTGCCCTCCGACGGGCAGCCGGATCGGCCGCGGGGGTGATGTCACGTGGAGTCACGTTACCTATCCTGCCGCCGGGCATACTGCCGACCGTGGCGTGGAACGGATCTGCGCATGACCGAAAGTGCGAGCCCTCGTATCTCGACGCCTCGGATCACCGTGCTGGGAGTCCGGCCAGGTGATCCGCCCTTCCGCCTTGTGGAGATCGACGGGGAGGTCGTCAGCGCCGCAACATCGATGACGGATGTGCTCCACGCCGCCTCGGCCGCAGGCATCAGGGTCCACGATCTCGACGACCCGGGCGAGGTTCGGTGGGTGGGTGGCGGCAAGTTCACCTGGAGGCTGCACTAGGCGGTTGCCATGCGCGGGAGGGCAACCGACTGCCGATGAGGATCGCCGCACCGCGTCTCCGTGGGCAGCGGCGGCTCTTTCGATCCGGGCACCTGATCGGCGGTGGGCGCACCGTCGTATATATCGACGGATACCCGGTTGCTGCTCGGGTCGACACCGCACGAGGTGTTGGGAATGCCCGCCGGCTGGTCCCATTCGGCGTGGATGGCGTCGGGCGCGGCCGCACTGCAGGTGATGACCTTCGCCGCCCCACCAGCGTTCCGAACCGATTCCGTGGCGGACTGGTAGCCATCCATGCCGGGAAGTCGACTTGGACGGTGTCCTGATTGGTGAGTGCAGACCAGCGAAATCACATCTCGGCGCCGGCTCCGCCGACGGTTGGTGTCGCACTGGCATACACCGCGTGATCATTCCGGGGCCGTCGCCATGCCCGGAGGGCAGATCGCGACCGTCACGCTTCACGCCTGATCAGCCACCCGAGAGGCCCTGAGCGTCGGACACCGGCGACGCCCTCCTCCGCGGATCACCGCCGCTCCGTGGCGTCGCCCGGACCGTCGGCTTCGCACTGCCGTACGCGCCTGGCTCCGAGCCCGGAGTGAACACGGCAGGGGGACCGCGCGCCTCCTCCCGCCGACGCATCATCCCGAAGGCTGACTCAAGGCTCCCCCGTGCAGACGGCGGTACCACCTCGGGGAGGATGGCCAGCCGCCGAGGACCGAAGAGGCTGATGCCATGACAGCGATCGACGAACCTCGCCCGACCACGACTGCGCACGGCACCGAACGGCCGGTCCCACAATGGGCTTCCATCACCGCCCATGCGATCCCTTTGCTACTGCTGCCCCAGTGCCTGTGGCGGTTGCCGTTCGCCTTCGGCTTCGAGATGGGGCTGGACGTGGACGGTGCGATGCCGTCGTCGTTGTGGGTGTCCGTCCCCTACGTCTTCGGGCTCAGCTTGATCACGGAGGGGTTGGCGCTGCTGTCCTTCGGATTGGTGCGGGGATGGGGCGAGGTCGCCCCCGCATGGCTGCCGTTCATCGGCGGGAAGCGGATCGCTCCCTTTGCGGCGATCATCCCCGCCACCCTCGGCGGCCTGGGCGCGACCGCGTTCTGGGCACCCGTGCTGCTGAGCTGGTTCGGTGTGGGTGACGCCGCCGGGTACAGCAGTGGCGGCTGGCAGACACTGGCCCGCCTCTGCATCGCCCCCGGGATGCTGTGGGGTCCGCTCGTCCTGGTGCTGACCTATGCCTACTACACGCGCCGCTGCCGCCCGGCCAAACACCGTGGGTACAGCGGCGGTTCCGCGGCTGCCTGAAAGCACGCCACGAGGTCCGGACGGGCTTTGCGGCGACGCCTGTTCCGGACCTCGTCGCATGCTGGACCGCGTTGGCGCCACATTGGTGCCGCGGAGTCGGGTGTCAGCGGATGGCGACGCTCAGAGCCACTCGGGTGGCTGATCAGGCGTGAAGCGTGACGGTCGCGATCTGCCCTTCGGGCATGGCGACGGCCCCGGAATGCCCGCAGCCCGCACGGCTCACGCCCGAGGGAATCGAGAAAGCCGTTCGCGCCGGAGGCATCGCCAACGCCACTGACACCGTGCGCGTCAGACGTCTCTGCATCCGGCCGCCCCGAACAGAACCAGGCCGGGATGCTGCGCTGTTCGTGTCCAAAAAAGGCACAGGATGGACGCTCTGAGTAAGTGGAAGGCTACTCTTTGTCAGCTACGTAATTGATCAACAGCACCCGAGGGGACTTCTGAATGAACCGCATGCGCAACGTACTTGCTGTGCTTGGCATCACTGCCGGGCTGGTCACGGCCCCCGCCGCGAGCGCCTCAGCGAAGCCGGAGGGCTGGACGCCTGCGTCCGTAGTCCAGCACGATCCCTGCACAGGTGAGTTCCGCGGTGACGCCCGGCTCGGCCCCAAGTGGCTCCCGAACAGGCGACTGGCCCCTGTGGGCCCGCTTCTGAACGGGTACAAGCGCACCGGAGTCCTGTCCCCGCAGGCCTTTCTGAAGAAGTACTGGGAAGGGCCCGCCGACTCCGGCAGCTGGAAGTACCCGCCCAACGACGGCTTCGGTCAGGTCAACGGCCAGATCGACAAGGAACCGACCAAGCTGCGCACGGGCCAGCGTCTGGACCGCTTCGGTTCTGAGTACGGCAGCTACCTGGCACCCGCTGGTGACGCCTACGCAGAGCGCGCGCTGCCACCGCAGAACCTCAACACCCGTGAAGCAGAAGTCGCTTGCGACTACCGCGTCTACAAGGTGGCCAAGCCTTTCTGGGTTTGGCAGGGCAGTATCGCCCCGTGGTTCGAGCAGCCGGGGGGTGGTCAGCAGATCAAGCTCGACGCGGTCTTCCTCGACCCGGGCCAGGGGCAGCGGCTGAACGTCAAGTGGCTGCTGGAGCATGACTACCTCAAGTCCGCCGCCGCGTAGATTCAGCGTGGAACGCCGGGAACTGCACGCGGTGCTGAGCGAGGCGGGAGTGGCCGACGGCTACTACCGCATCGAGGGCGTTCACGAACCGGTCCCCACCCCCACGGACTTTCTGTTCTTGCGACAGGCGTCCGACGGGGCGTGGGAGACCGGTGTGTACGAACGGGGTACGTACGAGGTCATCGCCCGCCATCCGAGCGAACAGGGCGCCTGCGCGCATTTGCTCCGCCTGCTCCTTTAAGGCACCCCTTTTTTGCCGCTGGATGTCGTCGCCATTGCCCTTCGGTGAGCTCGGACACTTCCACGCCTTCGTCGGGGAAGCCGCGGTGTTCATCTGCTTTCGACGGGTGGTCGTCTGAACCGGGGACCGGTACATGGGCAAGGGCGATGATCGTTCGGAGAGTCGTCAGAGACCGAACGGATGGCTGGAGAGCCAGTCGGCGTGCCGTTGCGAATCCGGTCCCGTCCTTCAGAAGCAGAGAGAAAGACGCCGGCACCACCGTCGTAGGGATGGTGAATGCGCATCCAGGGTGGCGCCGGAGGGGTCGGCCCGTTCGCCGTACAGATCGCCGCTGCCCTGGGCGCGGGGCTCACCGCAATCGCGTCCTCCCGCGACATCGACTTCGTCACCGGTCTGGGCGCCGGCACCGCCATCGATTACAAGACCCAGCTCTTCGAGGGCCCTCGCTTGGAGGATCAAGTGCCGTCGGCGTGGAAGGCGTTGGCGACGGTCTGTTCGTCGGCGGGGCAGTCGGGACGCCTTCCCAGCTTCCCGCGACCCTCTGCAGAACCGCCCACGTCTGGCGAGCGACGCTACTTCTCGGACACCGCGTCGGCGCAGTTCGGGTTCTCCTCCAGTGCTGCCGTGTCCAGGGCTGTCGTGAGTCGGTTGAGGCGGGCTCGCAGGTTGCTGATCTCGTCGAGGTCGAAGCCGGTTGCCGCGGCGATCCGGCGTGGCACGGCCAGCGCCCGCTCGCGCAGTGCCGTGCCCTCGTCCGTGAGGTGGATGTGCACCGACCGCTCGTCCTGGGCGCTGCGCTCGCGCCGTACCTGGCCCGCCGCCTCCAACCGCTTCAGCAGCGGTGACAGCGTGCCGGAGTCGAGCCGCAGGTGCTCTCCCAGCGTCTTCACCGGCAGCGCACCGTGCTCCCAGAGTGCCAGCATCACCAGGTACTGGGGATAGGTGAGCCCGAGGTCCTTGAGGAGTACGCGGTAGACGCTGCCGAAGGCGCGGGACGCGGCGTTCAAGGAAAAGCAGATCTGCTGGTCGAGGCGCAGGTAGTCGGCCTCGGACGGGGCCTCGAGGCTCGGGCTGGACATGGAGGTCATGAATCCAGCATAACCCTGCGCACCATTAGATTGTGCACAATTTAATTGTGTGCTTTCCTGGAGTGGAAGCGGCCGGGACAGTGCCGCTGGGACATGACTTTCGAGAGGAAATCGCTTTCATGGAAGCGCTCTACACCGCCGTCGCCACCGCCACCCACGGCCGCGAGGGCCGCGCCGTCACCCCCGACGGCAAGCTGGATCTGCAGCTGGCCATCCCGGTGGAGATGGGCGGCAGCGGCCAGGGAACAAACCCGGAGCAGCTGTTCGCCGCCGGTTATGCCGCCTGCTTCGCCAGTGCTCTGGGGCTCGTCGGCCGTCAGGCCAAGATCGACGTCAGTGACGCCGCCGTGACCGGTGAGGTCAGAATCGGCAAGCAGGCTGAGGGATTCGGTCTCGCGGTCACGCTGCGCGTGGAGCTGCCCGAGGCCGTCGACGAGGCCACCGGCCGCAAGCTGGTCGAGCAGGCCCACCAGGTCTGCCCCTACTCCAACGCGACCCGCGGCAACATCCCGGTCGAGCTCGTCATCGAGTAGCCCTCCGGGTGGCGATGGGCCGGTGCCTGGGACCAACCCCACTGGGCGCCGGCCTCGCCGTGCGTCTGCTCCACGCCCCTTCTCCGCGATTCGGGGCGGGCTGCGCGTGTGGGTCTCAGCCGCCCCGGCGGCGGGGGAGCGGTACGCGCAGCCACGAAGCCCACGCAGTGTGGATCGAAGGCGCCGAGCATGGTTCCGGCCCGGGCACCCAACGCTGGGTTGCGGAGCGGGCGTTCGCTCGCCTGCACTGGTTCCGCAGCACGCGGGTCCGCTGGGAGAGACGCGACGACATCCACGAAGCGTTCCTCACCCTGGGATGCGTACTGATCTGCCGACGACGCCCGAACTCACTGCGACAGGAGTTCTTGAGGCGGCGCGTGGCGCATGGGAGATCCTCCTGGGCCGACACCACCGCCGTACGCGGCGAGCCGCGGCTTCGCGAGGAGGTTGCCCGTCCGCTGCGGACGATAAAGGGCAAGGGGAGCACTCACTCCTTGCCAGTCTCAGCGTATGCACAACCGAGTGTTGTGGGGCCGGGACGCCCAGGACGCGCACGCGGTGTTCGGCGAGGCGATCAACACCCACCGGGCGTCGATCGGCCTGCCGCCATTGGACAACGTCCGCGACCACGTCCTCACCGACCACCCGTGGCTGGCCACGGACCCGAGCCTGGCCCCGTGGCAGCAGTCGGCGGACCTCGGCGTGGTGCAGACCGGCGCGTCGGTCCTGCCGGACGAACGCCCGCTACCCGCAGAGTTGGTGGCGTTTCTGGATGCCGGCACACCACCGGTGTACGTGGGCTTCGGCAGCATTCCCATGCGAGATCCGGAGGACGTTGCCGGGTGGCCATCAAGGCGATCCGAGCGCAGGGCCGCCGCGCGGTCGTCTCCCGCGGCTGGGCCGACCTGGCCCTGATCGACGACCAGGACGAGTGCTTCGTCGTCGGTGAGGTCAACCATCAGGCACAGTTCCGCCGGTCGGCCGCTGTCATGCACGGCGGCGCGGGTACGACGACGACGGCCACCTGGGCCGGCGTGCCTGAGGTGGTGGTACCCCAAGCGGGGACCAGCCGTATTTCGCCAGGCGGGTGGCCGACCTGGGCATCGGTGCGGCACGCGACGGTCCGGCTCCGACCGTCGAGTCCCTGTCGGCCGCGCTCAGGACGGCCCTGACCCCTGAGACCCGCGCACGAGCGACCGCCGTGGCCGGCACGATCCGCAGCGACGGGGCGACGGCGGCCGCGACGCCGCTCCTCGACGCCGTCAGCCGGGAAACGCCGCAGTGTCCGCGTGAACCACACGGGATCGTCGAGCCAGGAACAGTGCCCGGCGCCGGGCTGCATCGCCAACTCGGCATCCCCGAAGCGACCGGCATACTTTGCGGCAGGCCCGACGTCGTAGCACCGGCGAACAACAGCACCGGCCTCCAGGATCATTCTGTGAGGAGTTCTTCGCGCGACGGTTGGCCACTCAGAGTTCAGTTGGTCGGCCGGGTGCTCGACGCTCAGTCCGATGTGCGACGTCTGTGTTCCCCGGCGCGCCTTGGGGTGATGTCTGCACAGGTCGGCGTGACTTCGTTCCGCTTTGACCGTTAAGTCGATCATGATTACTCGACGCATGACCGCCGTCCTGAGCGCTTTCGCCGTAGGCGCCCTGCTTGCGCTGTCCGTACCCAACGCCGCCCATGCCGCCGAGTGCGGGGTTCGCTCCGACGGCAGGCTGTACTGCGGTAACAAGGCAGGGGCGAAGGGGTACGCCGACCGCTCCTACCGTTCCGCCACTCGCGGCACACTTGTCGGTACCTTCAGCTGGTTCCAGTGCTGGGGACATGGCGACCCCCACCCGGGAGGTAACGACATCTGGTACTGGACGCAGCTCGACAACGGCGCGTGGGGCAATGTTCCGGCGGTGGACGTGAGCACGGGCCAGGATCCCGCCCCCGGTCTGCGTGAGTGCTGAGGCGTTGACGCCTCGCTCGATGCGGGCGTAGGGACCTCGCAGCCCTGCACCCGCGTGTGAGGAATGACGACAAGCATCTGAGCGGTTCAGTTGGCCGTTGTGGCCAACTGAACCGCTCAGGCACTGTTGTTGTGACTTTTTCCCAATCGTCGTTGTCAAGCAGTTGGCGTGTGGCGCAGGAGGCCGTCAGCGAGATCGCTGCCAGGGACGCAGAACGTGGCGATCGTCTGTGCTATTGCCGCATCAACCAACGTTCGCCTTGCCGGACGGTGTGGCCTGTCATGAGCTGGATCCGTACCGAGGAGTCTGGGGTCCCGGTCGAGCACCTCTTCGAGAAGATGCGTGCTCTCGGCTGCACCTGCGGTCTCAACCTCCTGCACAAGTACCTCGACCAGGGCCGCCACGAGAGCGACCGGATCATGTCCTCCCCGCGCCGCCTCACCTCCTGGATCGCGAGCCGGCCCGGGAATCTGTCCGACAGGCGGCGTAAGCATCTGGGTGAACTCATCGCGGCCTGCCCCGAGATGACCGCCCTGGCCCAACTCGTGCACGACTTCGCCCAGCTCATGGGCGAGCGCTGCGGAGGCGACCTCGACGCCTGGATCGCCGACGTCCGGAAGGCCAGCTACCCGAGCTGGCACCCTTCCTCACCGGCCTCGAGCAAGACCACGACGCGGCCGTGGCGGGGCTCACGCTTCCGTACAACAACGGTCCGACCGAGGGTGTGAACGCCAAAACGAAGCTGATTGCGAGGCAGGTGTACGGCAGAGCAGGATTCGACTTCCTCCGTCACCGCATCCTCCTCGGCTGATTTCACCCTCCGTCACCACCGAATGTGAGACAGGGCCGTGCGTTTGACAGACCCGCAGAGGATGCAGTCGACGGCACGCCGGAGGAGATGCGGTACTTCCTGGAGCACGGTCAGTACGAGACAACCGCCTGGTCAGCTGGGGGCTGAGCGTAACAACTGACGAAACCTGCCAACTCAGTTACTCGGTTCGTATTTGTGATTGATCAAGGGCTTCATTTGGTGGATGAGTGCTTGGGTTGGCGGGCGGGGTAGCGGCAGGGCCTGGCTGGTGATCCGGCCTTCGGCGGAGTGGTGTGAGCGGCTGGTCAGAGCGGTCGGTACTCCCGAATGCGAATCCTGTGATCAGCCAGTCGTCAGCGTGTCGGTGCCCATGTTCACACTCTGCCGTACCCAACGGCGTTCCCGCAGAGCGTTCCACTCGGTGCATTCCGGCACCCCTCGTTCACGGTCTGAGGATCGTGCGCCCGAGCGGGCCGTCGCCCCCGGCGCACTGCCCGCGGCGCGGAAGTGCCGACACCGTGGTCAAGCCGGGCGACGACATCGTGAAGCACCGCCGGCGCTTCCGCTGCGAGAAGGAATTCCAGGCCACGCCCGGCCCGATCTGCGGGAGTTACCGCAACGTCGGCTCTACGACGTCGCCGGCGTCTGCTTCACGAGTGTTGGCGGTGCGTCCCATGCTTACGGATGACGAGCTCAACGAGTTGTTCAGCGCCTCTTGGCCGGGTCACAGGCCGGCTCCTTCGCACCTCTGCCGGCCTGTGACCTCGCTTGGACCGCCGCGCGCCGCGGAGGTCAGCTGGTTGGATTCGTCAACGTCGCCTACGAGCCGCACCTCGAATCCTTCAGCGCACGGTGCGGATTCCGACCGACTGCTGCGGGTTTCATGCGGCTTTGGCAGGAGTTCCCCGTAGGTCCAGCGGTAGGGCTTGGCGACGGTGTCGTGCGCGATCACGTAGGTGTCCATCTACGTCGATGAGGTCGTCACGGCCGGCGAAGTCTCCGTGCCGCAGGACCGGCGGGCCAATGCGGAAAAGAGCAGTTCGACCTGGTTGAGCCAGGAGGCGTGCGGCGGGGCCCAGCGCACGTGCCAGCGCCGGCGGCCAGCCATGCTTTGGTTTCGCATGTGGTCGAGGTCGGTAGTGGTCTTCGCGGCTTGGGCGTGCCGACATCCCCGTCGCAGGGGCGTGTGGAGCGCACGCCGAGATTCCGGAGACAGGTTCAGCGCTGACCGCCGAGTCGGCAGGAGGCGGCCATCCGGGTTTCGGTTCACGACGCGGCGCGCACAGGAACTGCCAACCTGTGCTGTCGTCATCGGTTCCCGCCGTCGGATCCCGGTCACCTCCTGTCCGTACCCGGAGAACCACCACCGGATATCCGCCTCATTCCGTGGCCTTGTTGCCAGTTCCGGGAGCGGTGCGTGACGCGGCTGTGCGTCTGCGATCGGCGTTGTCAGTGGTCGCAAGTAGGTTCAGTCGTGTCCCGCCGTTGTGGCGCGGAAGTCCTCTTGGTGCATAGGAGATGGTGCGTTGTCAGACTGGGAGAGGTCGAGCACAGCACGGGTGATAGCGCCCGCACGGCCGCGCAAGCTTGCCAAGGTTCCGTTCGTGGAGCTGGCCGACGGACGCTTGCAGGGCGTGGTGTCCAGCGGCTCGGACATTGAGCGGGTCTACGTCTCGTCGGTTGCGGCCGGCACTTACGCGTTCGCTTGCAGCACCAACAACAACCGGCCCTGCGGCGGCGCACGGGGCTCGTTCTGCAATCACATCCGGGCCCTGATCAACGAGGCGGTGCTGCAGTACGGCGCCGAGCGCGTCGCCCGCTACCTGAGGGTCGAGATCGTGGACGGGGAACCGAGCGCGCAGACCATCGCCGCCGACATGAGCAACACACGTCCACCGCAGGGGGACACCAAGGCTGCCGCACCGGTCTTCAGCAGGTTCCTGCGTCACCTGGCCTACCTGGAACTCGCCCCGAACACCGCACCGTTGCCGGAGATGCAGTGGTTCCCGCCGACCAGGGCGGTGGCATGATGCGCGCCGACCTGCTCTGCGAAACCATTGCCGGGCTCGACGAAGCCCTGACGGCCGTCGACGCCTTTGACCGGGCTCTCGCCGCCGGCCTGCTCCGTCCCCAACCGGCCCAGGCCGCCGGCCTGACAGAGCTCGCCCGCGCCGTCGAGGGGACGCCGCTGGCCGCCAGAGTCGCCGAGGCGGCCGAGAAGGCGGCAGACGGAGCCGCGAGTGAAGACCACTTCGTCGCCCTCGCCGCTGCCCGTACTGCACTGCTCGGCTCCGTCCACGACGCATTGATGACCCGCGTCGAGGAGGCGACCGGCCGGCCCGGCAGCGAGGAGACCGTCCCGGCGCCCGGCGGGCAGCAAGCGGCGAACCTGCTCGCCGCCGCCCGCTCCTGGCTGTCGGATCTGGCGCGCTCCGGGTGGCAGGGCATCGACCACGACGTGGTCTCCGGGTCGGCGCAAGTCGTCTCCGTGATGCTTCCGGACCGGGCCCTGCGCCGCCTGGCGACGCTCCTCGACGGTTTCTCCGCCGAACTCGCTGCATCCTGCCCGGGCGCGGCCCTGGAGAGGATCCCGGCACGCCGCTGGGCCGACCTGTGGTCGCGTGCGATGCTGCTGACGCTGCCCGGTGCGGCCGACGTGCCCATGACCGGTACGGCCACCGGCCGCCTGCTGCCCCTCGGCGTCGACTTGCAGGAACACGCGACCGCTGCACAGGCCCAGGTCCACGCGGTGTTCGAGCCCGCGGACGGCGCCGCGCCCCGCCTGATGCGTGCCGGCGTGTCGGTGCCGAAGCCCGACACGGTCGTCGGAGCCGGCGTCTGGCAGCTGCTTCGCCCCCACATGTCGCTTCTGGCGGCCGCCGGCGAGGGCCGCTCAATGGATCTCGTCGGCATGCCGGTCACCGCCGAGGGCGACCTGGTCTGGAGCGACGAGCATGCGCGCCCGAGCGAGCCCGCCGACGCCTTCGCGACTGCCCGCGTTGCCCTGCCCACTGCCACCGACGCGGCGACCGCACCCCTGGACCGGCACCCGGCGCGCATCGCCGTACCCGTGTTCCTGGAGGGCTACACCGCCCAGAAGGACGACGACACACTGACGTTCACCGTCGCCGGACACCCTCTCGCTGTCGACACCGACCGCATTCCGACCGCCGGACCGCTCACACCCGACGCCGTCGCGGCGTCCGGTGCCTGCATCGGGCTGCTCCGCTGGGACGCCGGGACCTATCGCGTCCAGCCTCTGGCCGTCGAGACGACCGTACGGAAGAAGGCTGTTGCGATCCACGCCGGGGGATGGGCCGGGGGAACGACCGACAAGGCCGGTGTCAAGGCCGAGAAGGCCGCCACCGACGCCGTGGCCGTGCTGCGGGAGCGCGCGGGGAGGTTGCTGCGGAAATGACGGAGCACACGACCGAACAACCGGCCGGGTACGCGACCTCACAGAGTCCGGAGGCGGACTCCCACGACAACCGCCGTCAGGTCCTGTACTGGCGCCTCCTCGCCCGCCTCTTCGACCACGAGGAGCAGGCCTCGCTGGAATCGGCGAGCCTCGCCGTCGTCGATGAACTCGGTCTGCCGTCCGCGCTGCTGGACCCGCAGGCATCCGTCGACTCGATCGTGCAGCGCCACCCGGGGCTGGCTGCCGAGTTCGACGGTCTGATGGCGCCCGAGCCCGACGACGAAGGTGCACGCGACCGGGCCGCCGAAGTACGGCGCGCGGCACTGGTGTCGAAGGTGCTGCTCAATGTCTTCGCCCCCGGCTCCGGCACGGTCACCGCTGGACAGCTGGCGCGCTGGCAGTCCGACGCCGGCTGGCTGGAGCGTGCGCTGGGCTGCAAGCCCGGCGAGCTGCGTGGCGGCCGCGCCGGCGGTGGGGCCGGGAGAGGCGCCGCAGGACCGGGCGTCAGCCCGACCGGCATCGGCGGCCTGGGCACGACGCCCGATCTCGGCCGGTTGATTCCAACAATAGGTCCGGAACTCGGCGCCATCGAGGCCGACCTCGTCAAGCGGATGCACCTGCGCGAAGTGCTGGCCGACCCCAAGCTCTCCGCGCAGCTGACCCCGAGCATGTCACTGATCGAACAGCTGCTGCGGGACAAGAGCAACCTCTCGGGCGTTGCCCTGGCCAACGCCAGGGCCCTGATTCGCCGTTTCGTCGACGAGGTCGCCGAAGTGCTGCGCACCCAGGTGGAAAAAGCCACGGTAGGCGCCCTGGACCGCTCCGTCCCGCCCAAGCGGGTGTTCCGCAACCTCGACCTCGACCGCACGATCTGGAAGAACCTCACCAACTGGAGCCCGGAGGAGGAGCGGCTGTACGTCGACCGCCTCTACTACCGGCACACCGCCCGCAGGACGACGCCCCAGCGGCTGATCGTCGTCGTGGACCAGTCGGGCTCGATGGTCGACTCGATGGTGAACTGCACCATCCTGGCGTCGATCTTCGCCGGGCTGCCGAAGGTGGACGTCCACCTGATTGCGTACGACACGCGTGCCATTGACCTGACGCCCTGGGTGAACGACCCGTTCGAGGCCCTGCTACGCACCAACCTCGGCGGCGGCAACGACGGTCCCGTCGCGATGGCCATGGCCCGTCCGAAGATCACCGACCCCAAAGACACCGTGATGGTGTGGATCTCCGACTTCTACGAGTTCGATCGCTCCCAGCCGCTGTTCGAGGGCATCGAGGCCGTCCACCGCTCCGGAGTGAAGTTCATCCCCGTCGGTTCGGTCACCAGCTCCGGCCGCCAGGAGGTCAACCCCTGGTTCCGTGAACGCTTCAAGGCCCTCGGCACGCCGGTGCTCTCGGGCCACATCCGCAAGCTCGTCCACGAGCTCAAGACGTTTCTCGCTTAGAAAGGCCCTGTTATGTCCGACTTGTTGCGCGCCCCTGCCGAGATCAAGTACGCCGAGGAACTGGACTGGCTGGAGTCCATCGACGACAACCCCAAGCCCTTCTCCTGGCGTCTGTCCCCGAAGATGGTCCGCCTGTTCATCCTGGGCTCCGAGCGCTCCGACGGCCTGGACCGGGAAATCCCGCAGAAGTGGTACGGCGACCGCAGTTTCGTCGAGCGCTCCATCGTCACGCTGGCCTCCGACCGCGGGCTTCTGCTCATCGGCGACCCCGGCACCGGCAAGAGCTGGCTGGCCGAGCTGCTGTCCGCCGCGATCTCCCGCAACTCCACGCTGGTCGTGCAGGGCACAGCCGGCACCACCGAGGACCACATCAAGTACTCCTGGAACGTGTCCATGGTCATCGCCAAGGGCCAGTCGCGGGAGTCGATGATTCCCTCGCCGATCATGACCGCGATGGAGGCCGGCGCGATAGGCCGTTTCGAAGAACTCACCCGCTCCACCAGCGACGTCCAGGACGCGCTGATCTCGATCCTGTCCGAGAAGTACATCTCGGTCCCGGAACTGGACAGCGACAACATCGTGTTCGCCAAGCCCGGCTTCTCGGTCATCGCCACCGCCAACAGCCGTGACCGGGGCGTCAACGACCTGTCCTCGGCGCTCAAGCGCCGCTTCAACTTCGTCCGTATCCCGGTGGTGACGAACAAGAAGAGCGAGGCGGAGATCGTCCGCTTCCGCACTGAGGAACTGCTGCGTCGCCACCAGATCGAGCTGGACGTGCCGCCGACGCTGCTCGACGTGCTGCTGCAGAGCTTCGCCGACCTGCGCGCCTCGGCGGCCGCGGCCGGCAGCGACGACGAGAAACTGGAGTCCGCGCTGTCCTCCGCCGAACAGATCGGCGTGCTCGAGGACGCGATCCTGCACAGCAACTTCTTCGGCGAGCGCGCCCTGACCGCCCGTACGCTGGCTTCCTCGCTCGTCGGGTCGCTGGCCCGGCGCGAGCCCGAGGACCTTGCCATCCTCAACAAGTACCTGCACGGCGTCGTCGAGCCGCGCAGTACGGAAGAGGGCGGATCCTGGCCGGAATTCCTGGAGGGCGGCCGCGACGCGATCGCCACCCTGTCATGAGCAGCACGCACGAGGGGCCCTTCGAAGCACTGCGCGGGCAGCTGCAGGAGGCCGCCGCGACGTTCGCCGACGGACCCGACGCCCTGCAGGGCATCCTCCTCGGAATCGTCGACGACGTCGATCGCGCGGTGAGTGAGCCACTGGAGATCTTCCCGGTCTGCCACCACTCGCCCGCCTCAGCGGTTGCGATGGCCCGCCGCCTGCGCGAGAAACAACCGAAGGTCGTGTACCTGGAGCTGTGCGAGGACATGGCGCCGCTCCTGACCGAACTGCGCAACTGCAAGCTCCCGGTGGCCCTCCAGGCGTTCGCGACCGAGGTCGACGGCTTCCCGGCCGAGTGGTCCCCGCTGTCGGTGGTCGCACCGATCACCGAGGCTTCGGCCGAATACCAGGCGATCGCCTACGCACTGGACACGCCGGGCGTAGAACTGGTCCTCGTCGACCGTTCCTCGGACCACGTCTTTCAGTGGGACGCGCGCGAAACGCACGCCGACGACCCAGCCGATCCGGACGCACCGCACGCCGAGGAGGAGGCAGCGCTGCACGGCGACGCGGTCGGCGTGGAGATCGGCGACCTGCGGCCGCGCTTCGCCGAACTGGAGGAACACCTGCTGCGCCACGGCAGGGTGCGGCACTGGTCGGAATGGTGGCACCAGTATGTCGAACTGCCGCTCGGCGACAGCGACCACGACACCTACCGCCAGGTCATGCTGCTGATCGGCAGCCTCTTCCGGCGCCTCGCACCCGGCGACCCCCATCGGGTGCACGTGGACGAGGACCGGGAGCGCTACATGTGGACCAGGATGCGCGAGCACCTGTCCGCGACCGGCACCGATCCTGCGGACTGCCTCTACATCTGCGGCGCCTTCCACGCGGCCAGTCGCGTCGGTGAGTTCGGCGTCCACGGCACCGACACCTTCGAGATCAGCCCGCGGAGCGCCACCAAGTGGCAGCACGGCTTGATTCCGTCCAGCCACGCGGCGATCGAGGCACAGTTCGGCCTGGCCGCCGGCTCGGTTTCGATCGCCGCGACGGTCTGGGCGAAGAACGTCAGGCGCACGCGCGTGGAGCCGTACCGCCTGGCGGGACAGGCGGGTGCGAAGAAAACGAGGGCCAAGAAGTCCGCGGCCGCGGCGGCTCTCGTACCGGCGGTCGAGCCCTCGGACAAGCTGACCGGCTTCCTTCAGCAACCGCCCGTCCTGGACCGGCTGGACGAGACCGAACTTCTCGGCTGGTCGGTGGAGATCGTGCGCGCCGCGCGCCGAGGCGGCTACCTCGCCTCCACCGCCGATGCCATCGCGGTGTTCGAGACGTCGATCCTGCTGGCCGGGATGCGTGACCGGGCCAGGCCCACGCCGTACGACTTCCAGGATGCGGCCATCACCTGCATCGAGAAGGACACCGTGCCCGGCCGGCGCGACGTACGCCGCCTCGTGGAGATCATGATGGGCGGCGACCGGGTCGGCCAGGTCGGCTACGACGCGCTGCCACCCCTGGCCCGCGACGTGCACGACCGGCTCGCGCCCTTGAACCTGAAGCTCCAGCAGCGCGGCGTGCAACGGGCGCTGCTGGATATCGCCTCCGAGCCGGAACTGGAGCGGTGTTCCGACGTGCTGTGGATGCTGCGCTTCCTGATGCCGCAGGGCGCGGCTCGGCCGATCACGGGCGAGCGGAGACTGGGGGAGCGGCCGATTCAGGAGTCGTGGGACCTGGCGCTGGGCACTCATCAACGTGCGCTCATCGAGCTCGGCTACGAGGGCGTCAGCATCGAGCAGGTCCTGGAGCAGCGACTGCGCCGTACGGCGTACGGCCCGCACGCCACCGCGGCAACCGTCCTGGAAGCCGTCGAGGACGCGACGCTGTACCTGTGCAGCCGCCGCCTCGCCGACGAGCTGGGCACACGCGCCCTGGAGGTACTGTCGGCCGAACGCAGCGTGGACGGAGCACCGGAGGTGCTGCGCCGGGTGCGGCGGTTGCTGGCGTACTACCGCACCAGCGAGCCGGTGTTGCCGCCGTGGATCGAGTCCTTCGTCAAGACCGGATACGCGCACTACTGCACCCTGCTGCCGACGGCGTTCACCGACGACGACGCCACAGTCCGCCAAGTGGCGGCGATGCTGGGCTTCCTGTTCAGCATGGAGAGTCTGGCGCTGTCACTGGGCTGCGACCGGGCCCAACTCGAGCTGGCCGTCGTCCAGTCGCATCCACAGGACCCGTCGAAGACGGCGCTGCTGTGGGCGGCTCAGGTACAGCTCGGGCACCTCTCTCGCGCGGACCTTCGGGCCAGGTGCGACGAACTGCTCGGCAACCCCTTGGTGGTACCTGCCTATCCGCGCTACCTCAGCGGCTTCGTACACGCCCTGGAGCCCGTCCCGGGCCTCACCGACTTTGTGGTGGAGGCAGTCTCGAACGCGTTCGGACGGCTGCCGGACCCGGTGCTCCTGCCTTGGCTGCCGACCCTGATCACCACCCTGCGATCGGGCGGCGCCGAGCTGGCCCCGCTGCTGATCCGTGAGGCCGGGCGGATCTTCCCCGGCCGGCTCGCAGCGCTGGACGAGTGGGTACCGCCGTGGCGGGCGCAGCTGGAAGCCGTGCATACGGCGCGGCGCGCGGACGCCAGCCGCGGTTGCACGCTGCTCGCTGCCCATCCCGCGGCGTGCGACGCGGTGGCGAGCCTGCTGGGCTGTGACGGGACGTGGGAGACGGTGGACCCCGGCCCGTCAGGCGCGGCACTGGCCGGTCGCCATCCTGATACGGCTGTGGCGCTGGAGGTGCTGCTGGCCGGCGCCTGATCTCGGCGGGGCTAAGGCCCGCGCAGCGGATCCGCCGTCGGCGGCGACCGGTGCCGCAGCCGGCCCGACGCGGTCCGGCACGCGGCCCAGGTCCGGCCGCAGCCGGGCCAAGTCTACGGTCAGCTGCCGGGCGACGACCGCCGTCACGTCCCCCCGGCCGGCCAGGACCACCGTCTCCTCGACGAACAGGGTTTCCGGCCGGTGAACTCCGAGCAGTTCGGTCTCGACGCCTGATGCCGGATTGCCTCTGGAACGTCCTTTGCAGCGGTCGGCGCATTACGGAGCTGCCGGAGCCGCGTGGTCCGGGGACACGAGCAGCGGAGGTGCCTCAGTGCAACCACGCGGCCCGCAGGTGCATCTCCATAACTGAAGATCAAATGGTTCGGGAAGCGGGAGAACGATGAACAGGCCGTTGCGGCACATAGCCGTCTTCTGTGGGCTGCTGGTGCTGGCCTTGCTGCTCCGGGCGAACTGGCTCCAGTATTTCCAGAGCGATGCTCTTGCCACTGACGAGCACAATCGCCGGGTGAAGATCGCTCAGTTCGCCAGCCCGCGCGGCGACATCATCGTGGGCGGTGACCCGATTACCGGTTCGAAGGCGGTCTCGGGCACGGACTTCAAGTACCAGCGGACCTTCAAGCAGGGCGCGATGTACGCTCCGGTAACCGGGTACGCCTCACAGGCACAGGGCATGTCCCTGCTGGAGAAGACGTACGACAGCGTGCTCAGCGGCCAGGACGACCGGTTTGCCTTCCGGCACGCCAAAGACGTTCTCACCGGCGAGCAGCGCCGCGGCGGCGATGTGATCACTACGATCGACCCGAAGGCGCAGAAGGCGGGCTACAAGGGGCTGACCGACCTCGGTGCCCGCGGCGCGGTCGTCGCCCTCGACCCGCGCACCGGAAAGGTCCTCGCGCTGGTCTCCACCCCTTCCTACGACCCGTCCGTCTTCGCCGGGAATTCGTTCAAGGAGGGCGACAGGTTCCAGGACCTCGTCGACGACAAGAGTAAGCCCCTGGCCAACCGTCCGCTGCGCGAGACCTTCCCGCCCGGCTCCACCTTCAAGATCCTCACGGCGGCAGCCGCTCTGGAGAACGGCGTGGTCACCGACGTCGACGCGGCGTCCGAGGCCGTTTCCCCGTACCCTCTGCCACTCTCCTCGAACAAGATCAGCAGTGAAGCCGGCGACGCGGTCTGCAACAAGGCGTCCATGAAGACCGCCATGCAGTACTCCTGCAACAACGTCTTCCTCGACGCGGCCTCGAAGGTCGGCGCGGACAAGATGCGCGAGACAGCGGAGAAGTTCGGCTTCAACGCCGATGTCTACTCCGACGAGTTCGGCGACATGCTCGCCACCAAAAGCCTCTACCCGAGCCAACTGGACAAGCCCGGGACCGCGCTGACGGGTATGGGCCAGGGCAGCCTCACCAGCACCCCGATGCAGATGGCCATGGTGACCGCCGCCCTCGCCAACGACGGCAAACTGATGCAGCCGTACATCGTCGAAGAGCTGCGCGGCCCCGACCTGTCGACCCTGGAGAGGCACGAACCGAAGCTCAAGAGCCAGGCCGTCTCCGAGGAGACGGCGAAGAAGGTCCAGGAAATGATGGAATTCACCGCCAAGGAGGGCAGCGCCCAACGTGCCCTGATCGACGGTGTCACGGTCGGTGGCAAGACCGGCACGGCGCAGCGCGGTGTGAACGTGAATGACGAGGTGCCGTACGGCTGGTTCGTCTCGTACGGCAAGAAGGCCGACGGTGCGTCGGTGGCGGTTGCGGTCTTCATCGACCCGACGGACATGGACATCTCCCGCTCGGACATCTCGGGCGGACGGCTGGGCGGACCGATCGCCAAGCGTGTGATGCAAGCAGTGCTGGGAAGCTGAGGGATCAGCTCATTTTTTTGATGTGTCCGCGGCCTGCCGGACAGACCAGGGCTTTGTCAGGTGTATGGCCAGGTCGTAGTTCTGGTGGTTTTGCTGCTGGTGGGGCGGATCCACTCACCGCATGGTTGGTCGGCGGAAGCCGATGCAGCTGATGGCCGGACGGCTTGAGCATCCTTCGCGCACCCCTGGGGCGGGCTGGACCGGCAGACCTCCCACATGTCCATCGATCGTCCCGCGCGTACCCGGGGCATGCCACGCCAGCCGTATCGTCTGGGCATGTGCGTCCCGGCCCGGACCACACGTCGCGACCTGGTGGTGCGCTACTCCCGGGGTGCAGGCTCGTCCTCTGGGCCCAGGAAGTCGGTCGGGAGGGTGACTTGCATTTGCCCTTCGTCAGTCATTCCTTGGATACGGATGTGGGTGGTGTCGAACTGTGTCCAGTCGCACCGCAAGCGGAACACCTTGTGCGGGGGCAGGTCCGTGATGTCGAGACTGGTGGTGAAGTCGCCTTCGTTCAGAAGCAGTTGGACGGCCTGGCGGGCGTCGTGTGGGTCCCCGTCGATGGCGCGGGCAAGGGGTGCGCAGGGTGCAGGCGCAGCACACCATCCGCGTCGGGGATCTCGTGGATGACGTTGGCCGCCACCAAGAGTGTGATTACGTCGTCGTTGGTTTGGAGTGGAAGCAGTCCGTAGTGCGCGGCATATCGGGTTGCATCGGCCATCTGCCGGGATACTTCGGCCTGCTCGTCCTCGTCCAAAGTCGAGGGGTCCTCCCAACAGGAGAGGCTCAGGTCCCCGTCCGGGTTTGACGAACTGCATACAAACTGCGTCATGTCCTTCCTGGCGAGAGGGGCCTCTTCCGTTACCAGGCCCGTCAGGAGAAATGTCAGGGCAGGCGGACGCAAGCGTGCCCATCCGCTGCGCATCGCTTCGTGGAAGTGCTAATCACGATTCTGCTCCGACCAGTCCTTCAAGGGCTCCGTCTTCATCAGCATGAACTTCTTCGTGGCAACGGCATGCTGGCACAAGGATGTCAGGTAGCCCGCACCTCGGGGCGGAGGTCGCAAGACGAGTTCGATGTAGTCGATCTCGGTGAACTCGACCTGAAGGCACGGGGCCTTGGAGATGCTGTTCATCGACCGTGGCCACCACAGCGTGCGGGCTCCTGCGACTGACGGATCCACTCGGCCGCAGAACACTGGACAGGTGCCGGCTGACAACCGGTTTCGTCGATCGGAAACAGCGGGTGGCTGCCGCGGATCGAAGGCGCAGCGTTCAGATGCCGGCTTGTCGGGGCGGAAGGACGTGATGCGTCCTGGTCATCGACCAGCTGCCGGCCCGGTGCCCCGCCGACCACGTGGTTGTCGCCGTGCGCACCTCGGACCGCACCGCGCACCTTGCCTCCCGCGGGGTCCGGATACGCTTCGGTGACTACGACGCCCCGGACACCCTGCGTACCGCGTTCAAGGACGTCGACCGCCTTCTGCTGATCTCCTCCCCGGAACGTCGAGGTTTGAGTGACGTTTTCTCAGCGGTGATCATTTCCCAATTCCGTTGAGGACAAGGGCGGCGCGAGCGATGTCGCCGATCCGGCTGGGGCTGATGGTGACGTGCTGCAGGGGCCGCCAGCGCTGCGTGAGTTCGGCAGCGGCGCGTTCGCCGAGTGCACGCATGCCTCTGATCAGGCTGTTCGTGGTTTGCGTGTCCGCGTACAGGCCCGCTCGGAGCGGTTCTTCGGGCGCCGGACCGGGACGAGGATGCCGATCCCGGCACCGATGCAGCCCTTGTCGGCCAGGGTGGGCAGGCCGCCGGCTGCGGCTTTGCATAGTGCGGGCAGGGCGTGGATGCGGGCGGCGGTGATGTCGGTGGTGGAGCCGGGTTCGACCTCGGAGACCCACAGCGGGGTGCCGTCCGGGGCGGACAGGAACTGCACGTTCCCGCCGAACGCCTTGTGTTTGTGCGACATCCCGTGAGTTCCTCTGACCTCCGCTGCGTCCCCGCCCCCGTGGCCAGGGGGTTCTTCCACGTCCAGGTGTCTCGTCATCGAGTGACGTAACTTCGGGATTCTTGAAGCGTTCTCACCGTGCCCGACTGGTGTGCAGTCGGGCTGAAGGCGAGGAGGCTCGGGTTGGCGTTGGCGGTCGTATGGGACCTGCGCGAGATCCGGGCGCCGGTCTCGACGGAGGAACTGGAGCAGTTCGAGACCGATGTGCTGGCCGGGTCCGTCCTCGCACGAGCCTCGGCCGGGCTGGGGACGGCACGAGCCGCGGGGACGTCGGGCGCCTGGAGCAGATCCGGTCCTGGTTCGGCGGCCACTGTGGGAGATGGAGTCAGCCGACGCCGACGCGTATTTCGGGAAGGTGCTGCGAGGCTCGCCCAGCGGCACCCGACTGGCTCGCTCGCAGGCGCTGAGCACGTACTTCCTGTTCCTGGAGCTGCGGTACAAGATCGAGATCCACCGGATGACCGGGCGCGTGGTCGGGTGCCCGATCGACGAGATGAACCGGCCTCGCGGCTCCAAGGATGCCCAGCTGCGGATCCCGCCGACCGAGCCGGAGGCCCGGCAGTTGTTCACCGGCTGGGCTGGCGGGCTGGCCACGTGCCGGAAGTTCGCCCCGACCGCTCGGAACTATGCCGCCTCAAAGCTGATGTCCGAGGTGGGGCTGCGGGTGAGCGAGGCCCGCAAGCTCGACCTGTCGGACATCAAGTGGAACCTGGGCCGGTTCGGCAAGCTCCACGTCCGCCACGGCAAGGGTGCCCGCGGCTTCGGGCCACGCGAGCGGATGGTGCCGCTGATCAACGGGGCGGACCGCACCCTGCGGTGGTTCATTGAGGACGTCTGGGGCCAGTTCGACGACGACCACACCCGCCCCGGCGCCCCGCTGTTCCCCTCTGAGCGCAAGAACGCCGACGGAACCGCCCGCCGGGTCGGCGACGACGCCTTGCGCAACGGCCTCGCCGACGCGGTCAAGGCCCATCTGCCGGGCTGGACGGACCTGCTCACCCCGCATGTCCTGCGGCACTTCTGCGCGTCCCAGCTCTATGAGAACGGTCTCGATCTCATCTCAATCCAGGGGGTTTTAGGACATTCGTGGATCGCTACGACGATGCGATACGTCCATGTCCAGCGCACCCGGGTCGAGGACGCCTGGGTTGCCGGGGCCGAGCGGGCCGCGAAGCGGCTGCAAGGGCTGATCCAATGAGGTGGAATCTGCGGCTGACGGCCGAGAACAAGGGTATCTGGAAGGCGTCCGAACTCCAGCGGAGCCTGGCCGAGCACGGGTTGGTGATCTCAGCCGGGAAGATGTCTGGGCTGTGGTCGGGCCGGCCGGTCTCCCTCAAACTCGACGACCTGGACGTCATCTGCGTCGTGCTCGGCTGTGAGATCGGCGACCTGCTGATCCCTGAGCCGGAGAAAGTTCAGCGTCCCGGTGGGGAGGCCGGCCAGCAGGCCGCCGCTGCTGCCGGTGCGGCCCCGGTGGTGGTGCCGGGGCGCCGGGACGGCCGATCCCTGCCGCCGACGTGATGGCTTACGTTCTGCCGGCGGGCGAGTGCAAACCGCCAGCCAGCTGTCCGACCTGCTTCGGCTGGGGCGTGCTGCCCGGCCGCACCTGTGGCGCCTGCCAGAGTTTCCGCCGCAACGACGAACCCGCCGAGTGCAGCGGCTGCCATCGAATAGTGCGGTTGAAGAAGGGGTACTGCCGTCTGTGCTGGCATCAGGTGAGCCAGGACGCCAAGGACCAAGTCACCGTGTTGGCAGCCTACTTGGAGAGGATTCGGCACCATCAGCTGTTCTTCACCAACCTTCACCGCCCGCGGCAGCCCGGCCCTCCGAGAGGCAAGCAGGGCCGACGCAGGGGCCGCCCACGCCACCCCGACCCGGCCCCTGCCCACCGGCCGGCCTCCGGCTGGCTCCATCCGCCGCTGTTCGGCCTGGACGAAAAGACCGCGATCCGCTACGCGAACTCTGCCCGCGATCTCCTGGAACGGCCTCTGGAGACCAGCCCTGATGGGGCTATTTGAAAATCCCCACCCTGTACTCAGGCACGGGACAGACCTGCTTGCCTCGATTCCCCACCCTCTGCTCGCGGGCAGGCCGCGTTCCGTCTCTCTGGTCTGAGCCGCATCCGACCGGCGGGGTGGTGATCGCCTTGCCCGGCCGCGCTGAACGCAGCCACCATCGTCTGCCGCCTCGCCAGGACAGCAGCACAAGGCCTGAAACTTCGTCCTGACCGACGCCCTCTCGACAGGTCCAACGGCTTTCCAGCGATGGTTAGTTCCCGATAGGGATGTGACGTTTCGCCCAGCCCGTTGACCTGTCGCAGCACACCGTGACGGCCCCATACTCCAGGACCTGACGAACCGACGGGCGAAGGAGCACGGTGAGCGCAGCGACGGCAGCAGGGACCTGGAAGCTCGGGGACCTGGAGGTGAATCGCATCGGCTACGGCGCGATGCGGCTGACGGGCAACGGCATGATGGGGAACTCCGACGGCACGCCGATCGACCGCGATGTCGCCGTCGGCCTGCTGCACAGCGCGTTCGAGCAGGGTGTCAACCACATCGACACGGCCGCCTTCTACTTCTCGCCACTGCGGTCCGCGAACGAGCTGATCAACCGCGCCCTCTCATCCTGGTACGGCGACGTGGTCGTGGTGACCAAGGTCGGCCCGGCGCGCGATCCCTCCGGCGAGTGGCTGACTATGGCCCGCCCCGACCAGCTGCGCGGCCAGGTCGAGGAGAACCTGCGCCAGCTCGGCCGAGACCACCTGGACGTGGTGAACCTGCGCCGCAACGGCCCCGATACGGCCTCGATCACCGAGCACTTCGGCGCCCTCGCCGAGCTGCGCCAGGCGGGCCTGATCCGGCACCTCGGGCTCTCGAACATCCGCCCGAAGCATGTGGCCGAAGCCCTGATGATCGCGCCCGTGGTCTGCGTGCAGAACTCCTACGGACTGGACTGGCGCCGCGCCGACGAGAGCGGGCTGGTGGACCTGTGCCGGGAGCAGGGCATCGCCTTCGTCCCGTACTTCGCCGTCTCCGGACTGCGGCGCGAGGCAGCCGCAGTCCAGGAGCACGACGCGCGCGTCCACTCCGTCGCCCGCGCCCACAATGCGACGCCGGCCCAGGTACGGCTCGCCTGGACCCTCCACCGCGGTCCGCACGTGCTGGCCATTCCCGGCACCACGAACCCGGCACACCTCGCAGAGAACATCGCCGCCGGAAGCCTGCGCCTGACCGAGGAGGAGTCGGCCCTCCTCGACAAGCCGGACGAGGGCACCGCCTGAGCCCCTGCACGCGATGCTCGGTGGAATTCTCCAGTGCGTTGAACACCGGAACAAGTGGGGAAATGACGCAACCCTGGTCGTTTTGAGAGGTCCTCATGAGCCCGCGACTTCACCACGAACGCACGGGTGAATCCCCTAACACCGGGACAACGGACCCGCGGGTTCCCTCTGAAACTCCTTCAGTTTTCGTGAACTCGCGGGGTCTCGGGGTGCCGATAAGACCCGAGTCACCGATCCTGCTGGCCAATTCCGGGTTATGCGGCGAGGGAGAGGTCGAGGCGGGCGAGGTGCCCGGTCCGGGTGCGGTCGAGCGGGTGGCCGTTCCACCAGGCGTCGAGACGGAGCAGGTTCAGCGCGACCGCGGAGAAGGCGTGTTCGAGGTGTGTCTTGGGCAGGCCGCGGTAGCGGGCGCGTCTCATGCCGGTGACCGCGACGGCCTGGTGGATGGTGCCTTCGATGCCGGCGCGGGTGCCGTATTTGGTGCGCCACTGCTCGCTGGCTCTGTTCGGCGCGGGCCTGGTCGAGGGCTTCTTGCCGTTCGCGAGGCTGGAGGGAGAGCGAGCGGCCTCCGGTCCTGGAGCGGGTGCACTGGTCACGGACGGGGCAGGCCTGGCAGGTCTGCTTGTCGAACTTGACGACGATGGCCGGCGTCCCGCGCTGGCTGGCGGGGCTCCACCAGGTGCTGGTGCTCCCGCGCGGGCAGACGGCCTGGCGCTTGTCCCAGTCGATGGTGAAGGCCGTCCGATCGAATCCGGCACCGGCGCGGGCCTGGGGCGAGCTGTTCAGCAGCACTGGGGTGACCAGGGCGACGCCGAAGTTGCGTTTCACTGCGACGATGAGTTCGGCCGACGGGTAGCCGGAGTCGAGGAAGTGCTCGGCCGGCAACAGGTCACGGGCGGCCAGCATCTGGTGGATCGGTTCGGTCATCTCCGCGTCGGTGACCGTGGCGTCGGTGGTGGCGATGTTGATGACGATCCGGGGCGCGGGTTCGCCGTCGGCCCGCTCAGGCACCAGATCGTCGCAGGTCTCGCTGATGTGGACCTTGTACCCGGTCCACCAGGAGCCTTGCTTGAGGCCGTAGCGTGCGTCGGTGTCGTAGGGAGAGGCGAGGCGGAGCCTGCCGGGCGGGAGATCCTCGCTATCCCGCCGCTTCACCTCCGTCCCTGCTGCGGTGACGGTGCGGTGGTAGTTCTGCATCCACACCGTGCGCAGAACCCGTAACGCCGGCAGATCGCGCAGCCACACCGGCGCGGCCGGCGAGTGGACCGCCTCCAGGAGTGCGAATCCGTCCCGGCCGTAGACCAGGGCCATCTCCGCGCGCTTGGTCTTCGAGGCGGGCGGGTGCCACGAGTCGGTTCGCGGCCCGTACCGTTCGGCCCACTCCCGAACCGGCACCGCATCGGCCAGCCAGTTTGGGGCGGCACAGGCCAGAGCCTCCAGCGCGGCCCGCAGCGTCTCCCCGGCCGGCTCCAGCCGGTTCAGGTCCCGGACCGCGGCCAAGACCCGGGTGGAGTCGGTGCGCTGCTTGCCACCGGCCTTCACCAGGCCCCGGTCCCTCAGCGAGGACAGCAGGAGTTCGAGTGCCTTCTCCTCCAGGCTGTGCTCCACCAGACGGGCGCGGAACTCCGACAGGACCGAGGCGTCGAACGCCGGGATCGTCCAGCTCCAGGCCCAGCGCGTACTTGAAGTCCATGCCGTAGCGGACGCGATGCGCCGCCGCGCGGTCGGTGAGATTCTCTACGAACTGCAGCACCGTCACCAGAGCGAGCTGGCCCGGCGACCAGCCCGGCCGCCCCTGCTCTGCGAACGCCTCGGCGAACGCGGTGTCCGGGAACAGCTCGCCCAGCTCATCGCGGACCCGCATCGCCAGCGGATACGGCCCACGGGCTGCGACCGCGCGAGCCACCTGCGCGGTCAGCTCCGGCACCTGCGGCCAAGGCTGCGACTGCATCGACATCCAGCACCCCGCCCGCAACCGGAACGGCAAAACGGTCGCCACCCTGGCCAACGAGCCATCACACCGGACGGCACGGATGGCTATGTTGGTGATAGCCGAGAGCGGGTGTCGGTGAGTGACGAGAGCACCATGTCCCGCTGGATGTCGATGTCCGTGACTTTTAAGAGCGTCCTGATGCTTGACTTTGTCGAGTTGTTATACCGTCCGTCGGTACGGAGACCGCAGTGTGTGGGGGCGGGCGCCTGGTTGCGGTCCTCTGCCAGTCACGAGCAGTCGAACCAGTGCCCGATGGGGCGGTCCGGGCAGGTTCGGCACTCGAAGATGTACACGCCTCCGACGTCGCCGAGGCACAGGCCCGCGGGATTGTCCGCGGCTTCTGTCCAACCGCTGTCGGTTCTGTCCTCCACCGGCAGCCACGTACGCCAGGACTCTCCGTCGAATTCCTCGCTCGCGACGGTCAGCAAGTGCTCCATGCGGCCACCGCAGGCTTCGCAGTCGGGCCAGCAGGGTTCCTGTGTCCAGCCAGGGTAGCCGCCCAGCTTGATCCCGGGCGCCTCAGCCAAGTGATACGAGTAGTACAGGCCGGTCGTTGCCTTCAACTCCTCGAAACGGGCCTGCAACGCGTCATGCGTGTCCCGGGAAAGGTCCCAGCTGGGGTACTCGGTCACCTGCTCCGGGTGGACCACACACGGGTCCGGATACCAGTCCTTCGGGAGGGCTTCCACCGGCTCCGGAGTCGGCAGTATGTCTTTGATGGCACCAGAGTCCCTCCAGTGCACCTGCGGCAGGGGGTAGCAGTACTCGCCGTGAGCATAAGGGCACCACAGCACCTGCAGCAGGTCGGTTCCCTCTGGGAAGGGGACTCCGGGTGCGTCGGCCTGGCGGACCTGGACGATGGGAACCATGGGCACGGCAGCCTGGAGCTCGCTCACGGTGTCGGGGTCGAAGTGCTCCTCTATGCAGACCGGCCATGGCTCTGCCACAGGCCACAGCAGTGGCCCTCCAACGGAACTGTCGTAGCAGGAAGGAGAGCCGGCGCGCGGGTGAAGGCGGACGGACTCACGGCGGAAGGGGGCCAGCTCAGGGAAGAGCTTTTCCACGTCCACGGGGCGGGCAGGGGTGCGACGGATCATGCATCGGACTCTAGGGCCGGGGACTGACAGCCAACCCACCCGGCCCCGCGATCCCCCATTTCAGGCTTCCCCCGTCGCCGCGAGCAGGTGTTCAGGGCGACACGACGCACGGGCGCTCTCAAAACTCGGCAACATTTTGGCGCCTCGGGCTCAGCAGCCGCTCTCCACATCTGTCGACAAACGCTCTCCGTTGTCACCTACGTAGCCAGCATGGAATTAACCAGCAGGATCGGCGACACGGTTCTTACCGGCACCCCTCCTTCCAGGCCGCCTCTCCACGCGCTTCGAGGACCGCGAACAGGTCGTCGGCATGCTCGGTGATCAGATCCTCGACGGTCCCCGCCACAGCGGACTGGACCAGGATCGACACCGGAATCCCCACCCTGGGCGCCAGCGTGCCTACCCAGGAACTGAACGGATTGGTCATCAGATGCCTCCGAGCAGATGATGGACCCCCTGTCAACGACACACCCGGGTACCAGTAGCGGCCGTGATCGCCCTCAGCGCCTGCTGCCACCCGGCGCGAGCAGGCTGGTGACCTCGGCGATCGCCTCCGCCGAGGGATGGAAGTAGCGCCGTACGTTCTCCGGCTTCTTGTGCCGGGACTTCGCCATCAGCATCAGCAGGCTCGCCCCGCCCTCGCCGAGGTGCGTGAGCCCGGAATGTCTCCACTCATGGAGGTCCCAGCCGGTGCCGCTCTCGCCGCCGAGGGCGGTGTGCTCGTCCAGCAGCATGCGGGCCTGCCCGTATGACAGCCGGACCAGCCCGGTGTCGGGGCACACGTCGCGCGGGCTGACGACTTTGCCGGGGCCCGGCCTGCGGTGGGTGACGAACACCGGCCCGCGCGTACGGCCCGTGAGCAGGCGGGGCAGCAGTCGGGCGGTGCCCGCGTCCCAGTAGACGGTCTCCAGCACGAAGTCCTCGCGCATCGCGCCGCGGCGGCGGGTGCGCGGCTTCGCGCCCTTGGCCTTCACCGGGGCGTCGCCCCGCGAGGTCCAGCTCCTCAATGTTGACGCCGAGGATCTCCTCCGACCGCCCGCAGGTCTCGTACAGCATCCGCCACAGAGTCTTCTCCCGGAGGTGGACGTCGCGGCGGGCGATCAGCCGGTCGATGGCCATCTTCGAGCGGGCCGGGGTCTCGGAGTCCGGCGGGGTCATCTGGTTCGCGAACGCCGGCACCTTCGGGCCGTCGTACCCGTGCTCGCTGCACCAGCCCAGCCACGACAGCACCGACGCCCGGCGGGCGTTCCAGGTGTTGACCGCCGCTTCGCCCCACAGTTGTTCGAGGGCGCCGCCGATCTCGTCGTCCGCGATCGTGGCGAGCGAGCGGGCGGGCCTCCGAGCTGTTCGGCGGTCTTGCCGACCCCGATCCCGTAGTTGCGGACCGTGTTCGCGTTGCCGAGCGAATCGAGGAACGCGTCCGCCGCGCTCCGTACGGTCAGCCCCGCCCCTTCCCGGCGGGCAGTCGTACGAGTGTCGGCACCGCTTCCCCTCTTGCCGCAGATAACGGGGCCGCTTCACGCACGGCCTCCGAGCCGTTCCCGCAGGTCGGGATCGGCCGTCCCGCAGATAATAGGGCGCTATCTGCGGGACAACTTCAGACCGGTCCCACGGCCGACGCCCCGTCAGCCGCCCATCAGGGCCGACAGATCCTTAGCGCCGGTTTTCGTTCCGATGTTCCAAGCGCCGCCAACTGCATCGGATGCGAACTGGCGACGGTATGCGCGTCGTGTCCGATGCGATGTGCGGCTATGCAGCTGACCAGCGGCGTCGGACGTCTGGGTGGACTGTGACCGTAGTGCTTGGTGAGGGGCGGTGGCGAGCCCTTGTCACTCGTGGGGGGTGGATGGCCTGCGGTTTCAGCTCCGGCTCGCATCTGATGCAGTTTCCTCGCATCAGATGCGAGTGACGGAGAGTGGTAGCAGGTGAGGTTCAGAGGGACCGCGCCGGGGGCGGCGACGCTGCACCTGGCAGATGGGGTCGCGCTGCTGCGGCCGGAAGAGCAGGTGTTCACAGCGATGTCGGGCGGATTCGCCAACCAGCAGCTCGCGCGGAACCTGGCCCGCTCAACGGTCGAGGGCCGGGAGAACACGGTGAAGGCGTTCGCCGCCTACGTGAACGCCTTCCCGTGGCAGTGGACACCGGCGATGGTCGACGAATGGCTTGGTGACCTGCGCTCACTGCGTGACCTGAAGCGATCGACGATCCGCTCGTACTCCGAAGCCGTCCGCGCCTTCTGCCACTTCGCCACCGATCCCCTCTACGAGTGGGCCACCACCTGCGAAGAGCGGTTCGGTTCCCACCCGATCCAGGTCGTGCACGAGTGGAACACCGCCGTCCACGTCCAGGACAACGAGGCCGACGCGAAGAAGCGGGCCTTCACCAAGGCTGAGCTGCACGCCTTCTTCGCCCACTGCGACGACGAGGTCGCCCGCATCCGGGCCTTCGGCCGCAAGGGCTGGCTTCCAGCCTTCCGTGACGCGACCCTGTTCAAGACCGCGTACGCCTTCGGCACACGGCGGAATGAGACGCGGATGCTGGACGCCGCCGACTTCGGCCGCAACCCGCACGGAGCCGAGTCCGGCGAATTCGGCCTATGCCGGGTCCGCTTCGGCAAGGCCAAGAAGGGCTCACCTCCCAAGCGCCGTTCCGTGCTGACCGTGTGGGACTGGACTCCCGACGTCCTGGACGAGTGGTTCACCGAGGTCCGACCGCTGTTCGGTGCCGAGGGCAACCCCGCGGCTTGGCCCTCGGAGCGCGGGCTGCGCATCGGCTGTCAGCGACTCAACTCCCGCTTCATCGCCTACCGTCAGGCCCTGGGCTTGGACGAAGGGTTGGACTTCCACTCCTTCCGCAGGTCCTACGTCACGCATCTGACCGAGGACGGTTGGGACCCGCGGTTCGTCCAAGAACAAGTCGGCCACGACCACGCGAGCACAACCTCGATCTACACCTGTGTCAGCTCGGACTTCCGCACCCGCACTTTGCGGCGACACCTCGACAGCACCGTCGCCGCCGCTCTGGAGAGCCAGAACCGGAGGCAGTCGTGAAACGCAAGGTCGGCTACACGTGGAAGCTGCGTGAGGTGAACGAGTTTGGACTGCACCCGGCAGACGCCTGAGTCGACCGTGACATAGGGCCGTCATACGCTCGGGTAGCGGGTTGGCCCCACCGTTCAGCCTGGTCGGCGTTGCCGAGCTGCGATGCCGTGGTCCCTGCGCCCGTCAGCGGCCGCGCGTAGCAGTGTCAGAGGCTTCCCTTAGGTTCGTCCCATGAGTTCTTCTCTGAGCGTCTACCTGCTCGACGTGGCCGCTACGCGTGCCTTGGTCGGATCCCGCGATGACCAGTTGCTGGAGGTGATCCGCAACAGCTTCGGGGACGACCTGGCACGCGACGACGACTATTTCAGCCACGCAATCGAGGAAGGCGCCCCCACGGCATACGAGGCACTGCGCGCGGTCATCAACGGCGGGCCCTTCAACGAGAACAAGGACCACGCCTTCCAGTACGGCTACGCCTACAAGCGGCTGTGCTCGCTCACCGGCTCGTTCCTGGACAACAACTGTTTTACGCCGCACCGGGGTGACTGGCTGTCGGTGGTCGACGAGGGCCTGAATGCTCTGGACGTCACCGCCGTGTCTGTCGAGGCCTTCAGCTACAGCGACCTGCCCGATCCTCTGCCGTACACATTCATACCGGGCTGCGGTGAGTGGACGCCCGATCACATCGCACAGGCGCTGGAGCAGTTCGAGGCCACCAAGCGGGCGGTCGACGAGTCGGGCCAGGCGCCACCGCTGGAGCCTGAAGTTGTGGAGGCCGTTATGCAGTGTCTCGGCTGGATGCGGCACGCGGTGGGACGGCCGGGCTTTGGCGTTATCGGCTTCCGTTCCTGAAGTCCCGGACGGGGCGACCGGATGGCCTCTCCTACCGGTGGTTCCACCGAACCGGGGGTGCCGGTAAGAACCTGTCACCAGCCTCAAACGGCGGTGATCTTGCGAGGGCGTCACCCGTGTGGGTGAGCTCGGGGCCGTACGGCTGCGGTGTGTGAAGCCCCGCGAGGACGATCGACAACTGTGGCCCGTACCCCGTTGGACCTGGACGAGTTAGTCGAGCACTGGACGCTGCTGAAGGACGAGCAGGGGCTCGTCTCCGGCAAGCGCGGTGTGACGCGACTGGGCTTCGCCGTGTGCTGAAGTTTTACACGCAGTACGGCCGGTTTCCCCGGAATCGGGCAGAGCTGCCCGGTGAGGCCGTGGAGTTCGTCGCCCGGCAGGTGCAGGTTCCCGCCTCGGAGCTGGATTCCTACGACTGGACGGGCCGTACGGTCGAGTACCACCGCGCGCAGATCCGGGGACACCTCGGTTTCCGTGAGTGCAGCGTCGCGGACGCGGAGAAGCTGACGGCGTATCTGGCCGAGCACGTCGCGCACAAGGAACGCAGGCCCGAGCCGGTCCGGGTGGAACTGTTGGCCCGCTGTCGCGAGGAGAGCATTGAGCCGCCCACGGCGGGCCGGTGAGACCGGCTCGCCCCGGCTGCCGGCCGCCCTGAGGTCGGCCGAGGAGTCGCTGACCGCGCAGATCTCCTCGCGGCTGACCGCGGAGAGTATCGAGCGGCTGGTGGCTCTGGTGACCGCCGGCACCGACCAGGACGACGCCGCCGGAACCGGCGGTGGCACAGAGGGCGTGGATGCGCTGCCGGTGCTGGGGAAGATCAAGGAAGCGCCGGGCAACGTGAGCCTGGAGACGATGCTCACCGAGATCGACAAGCTCCTGGCGGTGCGGGCGATCGGTCTGCCGCCAGATCTGTTCATCGACGTCGCGCCGAAGGTCGTGGCTGGCTGGCGGGCGCGGGCCGCAGTGGAATTGCCTTCCCACCTGCGGACGCACCCGGTGCCGCTGCGGGTGACCTTGCTGGCCGCCCTGCTGCACGAGCGGGAGCGGGAGATCACCGACACGCTGGTGGAACTGCTGATCTCCACAGTGCACCGGATCGGGGCGCGGGCGGAGAAGAAGGTCACCGAGCAGCTGATCAACGCGTTCAAGAAGGTGTCGGGCAAGGAGAACATCCTCTTCAAGCTCGCCGAGGCGTCGCTCGGCACCCCGGAGGGAACAGTTCGTCAGGTCGTCTTCCAGGCACTCGCCGAGCGACACGGGATCGAGGTCAGGGCTGCCGCACTGCAGTTCTCCCTTGCCCACCCGGCGACGGCTGCTGCGGTCCCCGGCGCCAGGAAGCCCAGCCGCATCGCGGAAGACCTCGCGGCTCTCGACGAGACGATCCCGGCTGCCTTCTGGACGGCCCTGCGCGAGGAGAAGCTGATCGCAGACTCCGCGCCCGTACCCGCCGCCTGACTTCTTCCCCTGAATCAGTTCTCCAGGAGAATCCCGTGGCCACAACCACCGCATCCATCGACATTCCCGTATCGCCTGACCGCATCCGGCAGCTCATCGGCGGCTTCGACTCGCTTCCCGACTGGCTGCCCTACATCCCCACCAGCGAACTCAGCGAGGGCGGACGAGTCCGCACCCTTGCCAACGAAGGCGGCGGCGTCATCGTCGAGCGTCTCGAATCCTTCGACGACGAGGCCCGCACCTACAGCTGCTCCATCCTCCGGGCCCGCTTCCCTGTCATCGGATACCGCTCCACCCTCACCGTGCACGACGTGCCCGGACAGGACACGGCCCGCGTGGAGTGGTCCGGCACCTTCATTCCAAACGCCATCAGCGACGACGAGGCCATCGCCCTGTTCCACGGCATCTACACCGAGGGCCTCGCCGCACTGCACCGGACGCTCACCGTTGAAGCCGACTGACAGGCGGGCTGGGTTTCATGTCCCAGAGTCGCGCTCGGGGCGGCCGCCGTGGCCACGGGCGCGAGCGGGCGGTGCGCCATCCTGGTCGACTTGGACGATGCGGGTTCGCCTTTCGAAAAGGCCGCCGACGACCTTGATGCCGATGGTGGTGTCGACCACTTCGTCGGCCAGCCGGCGGTGGACGAGTTCTATTTTCTCGGAATCCTCGGCCCCCGATGGTGGTGTCCTTGATGGCGGCGTTGAACGAGGCAGGCTCCGGGTGGGGGTGATCGGTGAGTACCTTTATGGGGCCTCCTTCTCCTTGGGGTGCTGAGCGACTGTGCCCACGGCGAGGGCGTTGGCGGTCACGATCACGGCGATGGCCAGCCACGATGCCATGTCGATGTGCTGGCCCAGCACGAGCAGGCCGACCAGGGCGGCGGACACCGGGTTGACGCTCATGAAGATCCCGAAAAAGTGGGCCGGGATCCGGCGCAGCGCGAGCAGGTCAGCCAGGAACGGCACGGCGGAGGACAGCACTCCGGCGGTCAGCGCGCACAGCAGAGCAGGGGCCGTGGGGCGGTGGAGCCACAGGACTGCGACGCCTACTGGCAGGTAGAGCAGGCCGGAGACGGCCGCGGCCGCGGCCGAGCCCTGCAGACCTGGCAGGCGCTCGCCCACGGTGCGGTTGAGCAGGATGTAACAGCCCCAGCAGACGGCGGCGAGCAGGGCCAGACCTATGCCGAGGTAGTCGGTGCTCGGCCGGGGGCGCGTGAGGACCACCACGGCCGCGGCGACGGCGAGGGCGCAGACCAGATTGGTACGGCGGCGGGAGCCGGCCAGTGCCACGGTGAGCGGGCCGAGGAACTCCAAGGTGACCGCGAGACCGAGACCGATCCGGTCGATCGCCATGTACAACGTGAGGTTCATGGCGGCGAACACCGCCGCCAGGCCCAGCACAGGCCGCCATTGCGCGGTGGTGAATGACCGCAGCTTCGGCCGGCCCGCGCCCAGCAGCACTGCGGCGGCCACCCACTGGCGCACCGCCACAACGCCTACCGGTCCAAGGACCGGGAAGGCTAGGGCGGCCACCGACGCTCCGACCTGATTGGACAGACCGCTTCCCAGCATCAGGGCGATCCCGGACAGCCGGGGCGGGGCCATCGGAGGTACGGCCCCGGCTGTCATTTCCGTACGAGCATCGGTTGTCATGACACGACCATCTGCCGCGGCGATGCATACGCAAAATGCATTGGACGCACCATCTATACACTTGGCGCATGGATGGTCGAACGGCGCTTGAGCTGCGGCACCTGCGCTGCCTGGTCACCATCGTCGACACAGGCAGCTTCACCGATGCAGCGATCGAGCTCGGTGTCTCCCAGGCCGCGGTCTCCCGCACCCTGATTGCGCTGGAGCGAATCCTCGGCGTACGGCTGCTGCACCGCACCAGCCGTACGGTCACCCCCACCACCGCCGGCGTACAGGTACTTGCCGGCGCCCGCCACCTGCTCGCCGGCGCCGATGAACTGGTGCGCCTGGCCACCACTGGCCACACCCGCCTGCGCGTCGGCCACGCATGGTCGGCAATGGGCCGCCACACCACCGAGTTCCAGCGGCGCTGGCACGACCGCCGCCCCGATGTCGAACTGCACCTGATCCGCCACAACACCCCTACCGGTGGCCTGGCCGAGGGCCTGTGCGACCTGGCCGTCGTCCGCACCGTCATCGACACCCGCTGTTATGCCCACGCCCTTGTCGGCCAGGAGCGCCGCTGTGTGGCCCTGGCCTCAGACGACCCATGGGCCAGGCGTCGCAGTGTCCGGCTCGGGGAAATCCGCGAGCGCACCCTCGTCGTCGACCGCCGCACCGGCACAACCACCCTGGACCTGTGGCCCGAAGGTTTCCGCCCCGTCGTGGAGTACACCCAGGACATCGACGACTGGCTGGCCGCCATCGCCACCGGCCGTTGCGTCGGCGTCACGCCACAGGCCACCGCCACCCAGTACCGCCGTGACGGCATCACCTACCGGCCCCTGCGTGACGCCGACCCCGTGCCCGTCCACCTCATCTGGCGCCGGCATGACCCCCACCCTGCTACGCACGCCGCCGTCGCCCTGCTCTGCGACCTCTACCGTGAAGACGCCTGACACCGAGCTCTCGACACGGAGCCTCGAACCGGTTCTGCTGGGGCGGCCCGTCCGGAGTCACCGCCGGAGGCCCGCGAGTCGGCTGCCGGTCGTCCCCGGGGGCCAGAACGCTGCAGGCGCCTCGCCCAGGGAACGCAGGTCGGTGGCAGATGACGCCAGTGCCTCGGCGGCTACGGGAATACGGTGCTCGACCAGCGTGCGCGCCGATCGCAGCTCCTTGGTGCGATTCATTCCGGCGGTGCGGAGAAGGATGCGCGGTCGCGCGGGCTCAGTTCCGTCCGATTTTCGGTCGCGGCCAGTACCTCGGTGAACATTCACCGGCGATTTGTTGTGCGGTGTCCGATAACCGAGCATGGAAGCTTCCCCCGGCGGTTTCCGCAGCAGGCGTGCGCCCGCACGCTGGGCCGCCGCTGCACGGGCCGGGGGCCGTGGCGCTGCCTCGCGGAGCAGACGACGGTACCCAGCACGATGAAAGGCGCACCACCCCATGCACGACACCGGAACCGTCTCGCCATCGGCTCCGGCCCCGGACGGCCCCGCTCCGGCCCAAGGTCCCGGCGCAGCCCGGACGGAGCACCTTCCGTCCCCGGAGCGGGAAGGGGGCAGTCGGCACGCCCGGCGTTTCGGGCTTCCGGTCGCCACCGCACTGGTCATGGGCAACATCATCGGCGGCGGCATCTTTCTGCTCCCGGTGTCCGTCGCCCCGTACGGCACCATCAGCCTCGTCGCCTTCGGCGTGCTCACCGTCGGCGCCATCGCGCTCGCGCTCGTCTTCGGGCGGCTCGCACAGCGCGACCCGCGCACCGGCGGGCCGTACGTCTACGTGCGCGAGGCCTTCGGCGATTTCGCGGGCTTCCTGGCCGCCTGGTCGTACTGGATCACCTCCTGGGTGAGCAACGCGGCGCTCGCCGTCACCGCCGTGGGCTACCTGGACGTGCTGCTGCCCCTGCACGGCTCGCCGTGGCTGATGATGACCGCCGCACTCGTCGTGCAGTGGCTGCCGGCTCTCGCCAACCTCGCGGGGACCCGTTACGTCGGCGCGGTGCAGCTCGTCTCCACCGTGCTGAAGTTCGTTCCTTTGCTGCTGGTCGCGATCGGCGGGCTGTTCTTCTTCGACCCGGACAACCTCGGTCCCTTCCAGGCCACGGACGGTGGCGCCCTCGGCGCGGTCTCCGCGTCCGCCGCGATCCTGCTCTTCAGCTACCTCGGCGTCGAGTCGGCGGCGGTCAGCGCGGGTGAGGTGCGTAACCCGCGGCGCAACGTCGGGCGGGCGACCGTCCTCGGCACGCTCGGCGCGGCGCTGGTGTACCTGCTGGGCACACTCGCCGTCTTCGGTACCGTCGCGCACGACAAGCTGCTCACCTCCAGCGCCCCCTTCACCGACGCCGTCAACGCCATGTTCGGCGGCACATGGGGCGGCACGGCGGTCGCCTGCGCGGCGCTGGTGTCGATCGTGGGCGCGCTCAACGGCTGGACGCTGCTGAGCGCCCAGACCGCGTACGCCGCCGCCCGCGACGGCCTGTTTCCGGCGCGCTTCGCGGTGAAGCGGCGTGGCGTGTCGACCTTCGGCGTGACTGTCACGGTTGTGCTCGCCTCGCTGCTGACTGTCTACAACTACATGGCCGGGACGGCCCGGGTGTTCGAGATCCTGGTGCTGGTCACGACCTTCACCGCGACCGTCCCGTACCTTCTGACGACGGCGGCCCAGCTGTACTTCCTCGTCTCGGGACAGCGTGACCGGGTCCGCCCGGCTCGCCTCGCCCGTGACGCCGTGCTCGCGCTCGCCGCCTTTGGATTCTCCATGTGGCTCCTGGCGGGCTCCGGCTACGCAGCCGTTTACCAGGGCGTGCTGTTTCTCTTCGCGGGTGTCCTGGTCTACGCATGGATGTCGGCCCGTAAGGCGCGCGCCTGACGCCTCGGCGGGGGACTGGTCAGCCGATCGGCCAGGTGTGGACGGGTGCGTTGGAGTGCATGTGCTCGACGTGCTGGCAAGTCATCAGGCGCAGTCCTTCACAGTCGCATGCGGGCTTGCCCCGCGCGACCGCGCAGACCGGACGGATCCAGCGGTGGATGGGGCTGTTGTGCAGGATGAGTTCGGGCAGCTCTGGGATGTCCCGCTCGACAGCCCTCTGCCGTTGGCGAGCGGTACGCGGAATTCGCCGGTACCCGTATCGGACATGGACGGCGGGACAGGGGGACAGATCGTCCCCTGTCCCTGTGTGTCCCGGGTCGGCTGACGGCGGCCACGCCGACGGCGTGGGCCAGGAGGTCGGCTTCCTTGCGTATGGCTCGCGGTTCGGTGCGCCGCAGGTCCGCGGCGACGGCGCCGGCCGATGGCGGATGCGCGACGGCTCGGCGTCGATCTCGTGGCGATCTTCATTACGTGTGGGGCGGCCGTGCAGTCGCCGCGCCGACGGGCTGCGGCCTGGCGCCTCGCATGGGTAATCCGGAATCGGACGGACTGCGGGTCACTGCACGCCGGTGGCGCACACCTCGCATCCCGCTCGCGGAAGACCGGCGGTGTGGCGGCCGTGGGCGCCGGGGCTCTGAGGGTTCCCGTCGTGGGGGGTATGACGCGGACCGGATGTGCGCGGAGACGGCCGGCTGAGGAGGAAGTCGCCGACGTTTCAGAGTTCCGCCAACTGCCTGTGGAGATCGCCGGTTGGGTGAACGGAGTCATGCCGTCGAGGGCGACGGGGCAACGCGCATCACCCCTTGCGTCGGCGGGATCCCGCACATCGCTCGCGGGCGGGCCCGACGCACCAGCCCGGCTCCACCCTGCACGTCAGGACCAAGTCGGCCGATCAGGTGCCGATCCCGCGATTCTGCGTAGTCCCTTCGAGTAATGCGTTACCCATAAAGGGCGAACCGTGACAATGGGTGCGGGGGGTGGAAGGAAGACCGACGGGAGAGTGGTGCATGCCCCTGCGGAGGCGTAAGGCGCAGCTGAAGGCCCGGGCCGGGCAGGCGGCGGTCAGTGGATACGGTGCGATGGATGCGCGCCTGCCCATCAGCGAGCCGGCCAGGCAGTTGCTGCGCAAGGCCTTTCCCGACCACTGGTCTTTTCTCCTCGGCGAGATCGCCCTCTACTCCTTTGTGGTCCTGCTCCTCACCGGCGTGTACCTCACGCTGTTCTTCGACCCGAGCATGATGGAGAGCGTCTACACCGGTTCCTATGCGCCCCTTCGGGGCGTGAGGATGACGCAGGCCTACACCACCACCCTCGATATCAGCTTCGCCGTGCGCGGGGGCCTGCTGATCCGTCAGGTCCACCACTGGGCGGCACTGGTGTTCGTCGCCGCGATCGCCGTCCATATGCTGCGGATCTTCTTCACCGGCGCCTTCCGCAAACCGCGGGAGGCCAACTGGATCGTGGGCGTGACACTGTTCGTACTCGCGCTCCTCGAGGGATTCGCGGGCTACTCGCTGCCCGACGACCTGCTGTCCGGTACGGGCCTGAGGACGGCGGCCACCATTGTGGGGTCGATCCCTGTCGTCGGAACGTATTTGGAGCTGTTCGTCTTCGGCGGACAGTTTCCGGGCAATGACGTGATCCCCCGTCTGTATCCCGTGCATGTCCTGCTCGTGCCCGGCCTGATCGTGGCGCTGATCACCGCTCATCTCATCCTGGTGGTCTACCTCAAACACACGCACTGGGCAGGTCAGGGGAAGACCAATGAGAACGCCGTCGGGTCACCGGCGTTTCCTCACTTCACCGCGAAGACCACAGGTTTCTTCCTCATGGTGTTCGGCGTACTGACCTTGTTGGGCGCCCTCGCCCAGATCAACCCCGTATGGAACTACGGCCCCTACCGCGGCGACCAGGTTTCCGGTAACGCACAGCCGGACTGGTATGTCGGGTTCCTGGAGGGCGCGCTCCGGCTGATGCCGCCATGGGAGACCGACATCGCGGGCCACACCATCATGTGGAATGTGTTCATTCCGGCGATCGTGCTGCCAGGCGTGGTCTTCACAGTGCTGTTCCTCTATCCCTTCTTCGAGAAATGGGTGACGGGCGACCGCAGGGAACACCATCTGTGCGATCGGCCGCGCAACCGGCCGACCCGTACGGGGCTCGGTGCGGCGGCCATCGTCTTCTACGCCGTTCTCCTGGTCGCCGGCGGCAACGACGTCGTCGCCTTCTCGTTCAGGGTTTCGGTCGAGGCCATGACCTGGATCCTCAGAATTGCGCTGATCACCGGTCCGCTCCTGGCCTTCGCGCTGACCAAACGCCTCTGCCTGGCCCTTCAGATGCGGGACCGCCGCCGACTGACCGAAGGTGAGGAGACCGGCCAGGTGACCCAGTCGATGAACGGCGACCTCTCGGAGAGCCACCGCGGCCTGAGCCCGACAGCCCGCTACCGCATCCTGATGCGTGATGTCCCGACGCCCCTGGAGCTCCCCGCGGAGGGCCCGATCTCGCGTCGGCGACGGCTTCGGTCCGTACTGAGCGGCTGGTACTACGGGGACCGTGTGGAACTGCCCGCCACGGACGAGCAACGGTCCCGGATCGCCGAGCGGACCGCGCCGCCGGAGCCGGTCCGCGAGCCAGAGGACTGAGAACCGTCCTCAGTCCTGGGCGCGCGCGTATTGGAAGACCATTCCGAACACCCCTGACAGGACCACGCCCAGCCCGATCAGGAAGAGCCACAGACCGAACACCACACCGAGAGCGAGCACGGCCATCCCCGTGGCTGTCAGCGACGGCCAGATGCTGTGCGGGGAAAAGAAGTCCACCGGACCGGACCGCTCATGGATGTGCCCGTCCCCGCGGTCCTCGGGGCGCAGTCCCTTCCTCCGGTAGTTGGTGGCGAAGAAGAACGTGACCAGCGACGCCATGAGGAACGAGATGGTAAGAGCCGTCGTGCCTGTCGGGTCCCGGGACCACACGGCGTAGAGAACATCGGTCACGAGAAAGAACCCCACGACTCCGGCGAAGAGAACGGCCTCGGTCTTCATTCGCCCGACTCCTCTGCGGCGCCCGATGTGGAGTGGGACCCGCCTCGGCCGAGGCCCGGCTTCTCCGGCGCGAGGGGGTGGTGCAGGTCGAAGGCCGGCGAGTCGGAACGTACGCGAGGCAAAGCCCGGAAATTGTGCCTCGGTGGCGGGCAGGAGGTCGCCCACTCCAGGGAACGGCCGAACCCCCACGGGTCGTCCACCTCGACCTTCGGCGCGAAACGGCTGGTGTGCCACACGTTGTACAGGAATGGCAGTGTCGACAGGCCCAGCAGAAAGGAGCCGACGGACGAGATCGTATTGAGCACGGTGAAGCCGTCCACCGCGAGATAGTCGGCGTAACGCCTGGGCATTCCGGCCTCACCCAGCCAGTGCTGTACCAGGAAGGTCAGCTGAAAGCCGACGAACAAGGTCCAGAAATGAAGACGTCCGATGCGTTCGTCCAGCATACGTCCGGTCAACTTGGGCCACCAGAAGTAGAAGCCGCCGAACATCGCGAAGACCACTGTTCCGAAGAGCACGTAATGGAGGTGGGCGACGATGAAGTACGAATCGGTGAGATGGAAGTCCAGCGGCGGTGAGGCGATCAGCACTCCACTGAGGCCGCCGAGGAGAAAAGTCACGAGGAAGCCGATCGCCCAGAGCATGGGTGTCTCGAAGGAGAGACTGCCGTGCCACATGGTGCCGATCCAGTTGAAGAACTTGACACCGGTGGGCACGGCGATGATGAACGACATGGCGGAGAAGAAGGGCAGGAGAACGGCTCCCGTCACGAACATGTGGTGGGCCCAGACAACCGCCGAGAGCATGGTGATGCTGATCGTTGCCATCACCATTCCGAAATACCCGAACATCGGCTTCCGGCTGAACGTCGGAATGATCTCGCTCACCACTCCGAAGAAGGGCAACGCGACAATGTAGACCTCGGGATGGCCGAAGAACCAGAACAGGTGCTGCCACAGCAGCGCCCCGCCATTCGCGGAGTCGAAAACATGCGCCCCGAACTTCCGGTCGGCCTCGAGGGCGAGCAGGGTGGCAGCGAGCACCGGAAACGCGAGCAGTGCGAGGATCGAGGTAAACAGAATGTTCCAGGTGAAGATCGGCATCCGGAACATGGTCATACCCGGGGCGCGCAGACAGACGATCGTAGTGATGAAATTGACTGATGCCAGGGTCGTACTGATCCCCGACAGCACCAGGCCCATGGTCCAGAGGTCTCCGCCGGCACCGGGCGAGAAGACGGCACTGTTCAGCGGAGCGTAGGCGAACCAGCCGAAGTGTGCCGCGCCGCCGGGCACCACGAAGCCGGACACCACGATGATTCCGCCGAAGAGGAAGAGCCAGTAGGTGAGCGCGTTGAGGCGGGGGAAAGCGACGTCGGGCGCGCCGATCTGAAGCGGCATGATGGCGTTCGCGAAGCCGCCGAACATTGGCGTGGCGAACAGCAGCATCATGATGGTGCCGTGGATGGTGAACAGCTGGTTGTACTGTTCTGCGCTGACGATCTGAAGTCCTGGCCGGGCCAGCTCCGCTCGTATGAGCATGGCCATCACTCCGGCCAGCAGGAAGAACCCGAACGCGGTGACCATGTAGAGATTGCCGATGACCTTGTGGTCCGTGGTTGTCAGCCAGCCCATGAGCCTCACACCGGCACTGATGCGCTTGGTGGCCACCGGCTCGGCCGACGCGGCTTCCTGTACGTCCTGCGCCATCGGTTATCCGTCCCTCCCGGTTGACTCGATGGTGGAGCCTGTCACCATGGACGGCCCGTACGACTGGCGGTGACACCTCGAATTTCACCAGTTCACCGATGCTCTGATCGGGTGTCCCAGCCTCCCGCAGCGTCCGGGATGCCCGCCGGTCATGGGCCGGACCGTCGTCACGTCTGTTTTGACGCAGCCCAGGTGCTGGCGACGCGGGGCGTACGCCGGTGACCATGACGTCGAGCAGGTGGCCGGCCCGTCGCTCCGTTTCTGCCCCCTGCTCAGTGCCGCCCGCGACTCCGTTGGCCAGGTCGAGGAGGTCGAGAATCGTGACGTCGTTCCTGGCCGTACCCGCCTGCTGTGCCCGGAGGAGGAGGGCTCCAGCCGCCGCACGTCACTGATCGTGGCGCGCTTCGACGTGGCGTCCGGGCTCGCCAGACTCTTCGGACAACACCACGGCCGGCCCGCTGTGTTGCTGTGCTGCACCATCGCACGCGGTCAGCCGGATAAAATGTGTTCATCTGGGTAATGGCGGTGCAACGGCAAGGGGGCGGTCCAGTGGTGGACGGTGCGGCAGGGGCCGGGGCACTCCGGTGTCGCGGCGTGTGTCCGGTGCGGGCGTCCGGTCGTTCCGGGTGCGGCTGCGTCGAGGGACGGCACTGAGCGCCGAAGGCCCTCGCCCGTCCGGCGTCGTGCTGGATGCGGCAGAGGTATCCCTGCTCACGTTCCTCGGTCTGGAGCCGTTGGAGGACGCCGTGTACCGGCTCCTTGTCGACCGGCCCGACAGTGAACCCGCCTCGCTCGCGGGCGAGTCGACGGGGCGCGTCGAGGAGGTCGCGCGTGCCCTCGATGTCCTGGTGGAACGCGGTCTCGCCAGCGCCCGGCCTGCCGGCGGCGCCGTTCTGCGCCATCGGGCCTCCTCGCCCGTGCTCGCTCTCGGCCCGTTGCTGCGAATCCCGTCGGGCGGCCTTGCATCGCGTCGAGTCGCTCGTGACGACCCTGGCCGAACGGCACCGTTCCGCTCAGGCCCACGCCTCGGGAGCGCCCATCGAGGTGCTGTCGGGGGCGGCAGCGATCCGGCGCAGGCTGCTGCTGATGCAGGATCAGGCCACCATCGAGGTATGCAGCATGATTCCGCTGCGTGATTATCACGCGTTGATCACCTTCGAGGACAACCACGACGAGATCGAAGACGTACTGATGCGGCGCGGGGTCGCCATCCGGGGCGTCGTCGAGCGCGACTGGCTGGAGCGTCCCGGAACAGCCGCGACCATGGCCACCTAGGACGGCAAGCAGTCGTCCGTCCGCTTCCAGCAGAAGCGCAACGGGGTGCCGGTCTTCGGCGCCGAGTACGCCGTGCAGACCGAGGCGGCGGACGGCGGTCAGAGCGTCACCTCCGCCACAGGCACCCTGTACACGGACCTGTCGGTCTCCGCCACGCCGAGCGTTTCCGAGGCCACCGCCGAGAAGCGGATGTTCTCCCTCGACGGAAAGCTGTCGCGGGTCAAGGACGCCAAGACCGAGGGGCACGGTCTGAGCGTCCTGCCGGACGCCCGAGGCGGCAAGCTGGTCTGGCACTTCACCGTCACGGGTGCCCAGGCCGACGGCAGCCTGGTGCGCCAGGAGGTGTACGCCGACGCCAACATCGGCGGCATCGCCCTCTCATACAACAACATCGACGCCGCGGACGCCGCGCCGGCCAAGGGCAGGGGTGCGCGCGTGGACGGCTCCGAGGCGGAGCTGGACATCAACAAGGAGGCGGGCGGGTCTTACACGCTCGTCGACTCCACCCGGGACATGTACGCGCGGACCGGCGGCCAGATACGCACGTATGACGCCCAGCGCAAGAGCTACTCGCTCGTGGCGGGCGGTCCGGTCACCGAGGACATTCCCCTGGCTACCTCCGCGAACGACCGGTTCGAAGCCACCAACACGTCCTCCGGCGCAGTCGACGCACACCTGAACGCCGCGAAGGTCTACGAATACCTCAAGGACAAGCTCGGCCGTGACGGTGTCGACGGCAAGGGCGGCACGATCTATTCCGTCGTCAACGTCGCGAACAACGGCAAGGACTACGCCAACGCCTTCTGGGACGGCTCCAAGATGGTCTACGGCCACATGGAAGGCGTGCCGCTGTCCGTGGGCCTGGACGTGGTCGGCCACGAGATGACCCACGGCGTCACCGAGCACTCCGCCGGGCTCATCTACCTGAACCAGTCGGGCGCCCTCAACGAGGCGATCTCCGACTACTTCGGCAACGCCATGGAGACCGCCGACAAGGGCGTCACGATGAGCGACCCGACGTCCGGCCTCATCGGTGAATACCTCTGCAACGGCACGAAGCCGCTGGAGGAGTGCGCGCTGCGCGACCTCGACGACGGCCGCAACGCGCAGACGGACTACGAGCCCATCACGCTCGACATCGACAACGGCGGCGTGCACTCCAACTCCACCATCGTCGGTGGCGCGCTGTGGGACATCCGCAAGAACATCGACGCCGGCCCCGCCGACCGCATCATGTACCGGGCGGCCCAGAACTCCTCACCCCGCTGTCCGGCTTCACCGACATGCGCAACGCGGTTACCCTGGCCGCGAAGTCCCTGAAGGTCGCCGCGGCCGACCTCGACGCCATCGGCCGGGCCTTCGACGACCACGGCATCGAGCGGGGCTGGGAGCAGAAGTCCGGCACCCACGACGGCACCACCATCGGCGCCGATGTCCTGCCCGCCTACGAGGTCTACAGCGGCATCGACGAGCAGGCCGCCCTGATCAGTGGCGATGTCTACGCCGTTGGCCACGGTGACGCGATCGCCTGGGGCCAGGGCAGCGCCGCCTTCGGTATCACGGTCGGCCGCTTCGGCAAGAAGCCCCAGCACGAGCTGGCGCAGTCGGACGCCTACCTGATGGACCCGTCCCTCGACGACGAGCGTGTCGTCTTCACCCGGATCTCCGCCGCCGGTGTCGGCATCTACCAGGCCGGAGAGAAGGGTCAAGGCGCGATCAAGAAGCTGGTCGACACCCCGGACGCCGACGAGACCGAGCCGGTCACCGAGAACGGCGCCCTCGCCTACATCAGCACCACTGCCGACGGCGAGCAGGACGTCATGCTCCTGAAGGCCGACGGCACGACGGTCAACGTGACGCCCGACGCCGGCACCAAGGCCTCGCGCCTCGCCATGAAGAATGGCACCATCGCCTGGGCCAGCGGCGACGGGACGTACCTGTACGTCTACGACATCGCCACAGGGACGACCCAGAACAAGCGGATCCCCGGCTTCCTGTTCAACAGCATCTCGGACATCCAGCTCACCTCGGACCGCGTCTTCTACCGCATCAGCGGCGGGTTCCTGATCCCGAGCACCACCATCGGATCGACGCCGGCCGCAGACGTGACCCAGATGAAGAGCCTGACCTACCCGAAGAGTCTGTACGTCGCTCAGTTCTCGGTCAGCGACGAGTACTTCGCCTACTCGACGTACGACATCTGGGGCGTTCTCGGCGCCTGGAACGGTCCGACCAAGGTAAAGGTCTCCACGACGGCGGACGTGCTGGCCGGGCTGAACAACTTCAGCCTCGCTTCCTGCTCCTCCGGTTCGCAGCTGGCCCCGTCGCTCGGTGACGGACAGCGGATCGTCTGGCTGGACACCACGGCCGCTGCGACGGACGTGGTGACGCGCGGGACGTTCGCGGGCACCTGCGAGTAAAATCCGCCACGCGCCGGAGGTGGTCACCGGATCTTGCGGTGACCACCTCTTGGCGTACGAGCAACGGAACGCTCGCCAACTTCATGGCGACGACAGCGCGTACCAGAACTGCGACGCCGCTCGTGCGCTGCCTTTCGACGAACCGTAGCGCTCCGGCAGGTCAGATCGTTCACAGTGACACATGGTCCGGCCGGTGTTCTCCGGCGATCAGAGCGCCGGAGAACACCGGCCGGTGTGTTTAGCGGGGCCGGTTACATGGGGTCCATGTTCTGGTTGCCGCCGCGGCCCTCCTGCTCGCTCTGCTCCTGCAGTCGGCGGGCCTGGTCCGTCAGCCGCTTACGCTCCTTCGGGTCCGAGGTGCGTGCGGCCTCGTCCTTCATCTCCTGCGCCTTGGCACGCATCTGCTGGGCACGGCCGGATTCACCTGCAACGCTCATGATCACTCCTGGATCTGTCGGGAAGAGCGGGCCTCATCAGCGAAACAGCGCCCCGGCACCCACGCATCTCGAACAGTCACCCACTGCTATCCCCACAGCTCAAGCCCGCCCCGCTCGTATGCCGGGGCGTGTCTGCCCGTTGCATCCTGTGCCGGCATCGCCCGAGCAAACCCTCGGCAGGTGGATTACCCGGTCGCGGTCCGGCCGCCATCGTCGTGGGCAGGAAGGCGCGAGTGAGGACAGGGTGTCGCGGCATCCGGCCGAAGTGGTTCCGGGCAGTGGAACCTACGAGTGTGACTGCGGTGGTGAGTACCACCGGAGTACGGACGTGAAGGGGCACCTCTTCCCACCACTGTCGTCCGGACAACCGCCGACGCATTGGGGCGCACACAGCACGTTCAGCCGTAATCGGTTGGGCAAGTTGACCTGTACGCCGACACGCCAAGCCGCAGTGCCGTCATTTCATTTCTCGTGAACACCCACCGCGACGCCGAGCACCAACTGCTGCTGAAACAGATCGACAAACGCTGTCGCTGGAAGTGAACAAAGCCAGCCTGTGATAACGGTCATCTCTGCCAGAGATGAAAGGGTAGATAAAAGGCCAGGGGAATCACAGCAGACGCCCTGCGATTCCACATTCAGCGAGCGGTCAAAGTCCTCCAGTGCGCGATGGCGGGCATTGCCGCCAGGTACGCACCGAACCAGCATGAATACCGGCGAATAAAGGATGCGATCCGGGCCCCGGATGTTTGCGGAAGACGCACTCCAAACGCCCGAAGTGAGGATCACCGGCACGATCCGCCGCCCGTGCACCACAGTGCACAAGGTCTGTTCCCGCAGCGCACAGCCTCTGTGCTGCTCTGCGTGCGCGCCTTCGGGCGGCTATGTTCATTTCGTCAGTCAAAGTGCGAGTCGCGATGGCAGTGGCGCTCGCACATGTCCCAGGTCGTCAAGGAGATCGACCGGGGACGAGCTTCGGTTCTTACTCGATCTGACGCATCCCCTATGCGTATGGCGAACACGTGGTGGATCCCCGCAACAACACGCAATGCGCAGAGGTGTGGTCGTGGAGCAGCAGAGGTGTAGTCGTGGAGCAATGGACAAGGCGCGAGGACAAACGGCTGCTCACCGGCCGAGGTCGCTACGTCGCCGATATCGAAGTGCCGGGTTGCCTGGACGCTGTGTTCGTGAGAAGCAAAGTTGCCCACGGCACGCTGCGTGAGCTGGATTGCGCCGCCGCGCGGGAGGTGCCCGGCGTGGTGGGGGTCTGGTCTGCTGCGGACCTCGCGGAGATGCCCCCGTGCGTGCAGGCGGCCGTCCACCTGCAAGACCTGCCTCCGGTGCCGCACACGTTGCTTGCGAAGCTGTCCACGGAGGAGGCCGTGGCGGGCCGAGAGTGGCCGGCGCTCGTGAAGGACCGGGTTCGGTACCCGGGCGAGGCGCTGGCAGTGGTATTGGGCGAGGACCGCTACCGGGCCGAGGACGGGGCTGCCGAGGTCACCTTCCGGATCGATCCGCTGCCTGCGGTGGTGACGACGTCCGCCGCATCGGGCGACTCTGTTCGTCTTTTCGACGGCCTGAGCAACATCGCTCTGCAGGGGGAAACCGGCGAGCCGATCGAGGACTCCGTCTGGCAGGAGGCGGCGGCTGTGGTGGAGGGCCGGTACCGCCAGCAACTACTGATGCCCAGTCCCATGGAGTGCAGGACGATCCTCGCCGTGCCCGAGGGAGACCGGCTGACGGTTTGGGCGGGGCACCAGATGCCCCATCGGCTGCGCCGGGAACTGGCCGCACTGCTCGGTTGGTCGGTCGACCGGGTGCGCGTGGTGGTGCCGGACACCGGGGGCGCCTTCGGGTCGAAGAGCGCGGCGTTCCCGGAGTTCGTCGTGGTCGCCTATTTGGCGGTGAAGCTCGGACGGCCCGTCCGATGGATCGAGGACCGTCTGGAGTCCATGCTGGTCGCGACCCGGGGCCGGGGGCAGGACCAGCAGGTCCGGCTCGCCGCCGACGCCGAAGGACGGCTGCTCGCCTACGAGTTGAAGATTGATGCCGACGTCGGTGCCTATCCGCACCTCGGGGTCGGGCTGCCGATGCAGACGGCCTGGATGGCGACGGGTCCGTACACCACTCCCCGCGTCCATGCGACCCTCCGTTCCGTGCTCACCAACACGATGCTGACGTACCCCTATCGGGGCGCCGGTCGGCCCGAAGCGGCGATCGCGCTCGAACGGTCGATGGACGTACTGGCCCGCCGACTGGGCATGGACCCGGCCGAACTGCGGCGACGCAATTTCATCCCGCCCGAGGCCTTCCCGTACGACACACCCACCGGCCGGCGCTACGACAGCGGGAACTACGCCGCCGCCCTCGACCTGGCCCTTGAGACGCTCGACTACGACAAGTGGCGTGCCGAACAGGCCCGGCGCCGCAGCGACCCGGACGCCCTGCCGCTGGGGATCGGCCTGTCCTGTTACGTGGAACGCTCCGGAGGTGAACCGGGCGGACTGCACGAGTTCGGCAGCATCGAGGTATACGAGGACGGCACCGTCACTGCCCGGTGCGGCGCGGCCCCCAGCGGCCAGGGCCACGAGACGGTCTTCCCCGCACTGGTCGCCAAGTCCCTCGGCGTGGACGAGGGGCGGGTGCGGCTCGTGGAGGGAGACACGGACGAACAGCCCGAAGGACTGGGCTCCTTCGCAAGCCGTTCGGCACAGGTGGTGGGGGCGCTGTTGCAGCACGCCTCGACCCTCCTCATCGAGGAGGCCCGGGGGCGGGCGGCGACGCTGTGGGAGATGCCGGTGGACGAGGTGGCCTGGTCCGACGGCGCGGTGCATGCCGCCAGCGACGGCTCGGCGGCCATGGACCTGGGTGAACTGGTGAAGGCCACCGGGCCGCTGCGGGTGGACGACCGGTTCGAGTCGGGCATGGCATTCCCGTTCGGTGCCCACGCCGCCGTGACCGAGGTCGATCCGGAACTGGGCACCGTGAACGTACTGCAGGTGGTGGCGGTGGACGACTGCGGAGTGGTACTCAACCCCATGGTGGTGCACGGGCAGGCCTTCGGGTCGGCCCTGCAGGGCATTGGCCAGGCGCTGTACGAAGGCCTCACGTTCGACGAAAACGGCGTGCCCGCGCTGGCCAACGGCCTGCTGGACTATCTGCTGCCGACGTACACCGAGGTCCCGCCCATCGAGCTCAAAGACACCTGCACACCCAGTCCCAGCACGCCACTGGGCGCGAAAGGGGCGGGAGAGTCGGGCTGTATCGGGACTCCGGCCGCGATCGTCAACGCCGTGGCCGACGCGCTGCACATCGCCGACCCCGACCTACTGCAGATGCCGCTCACCCCGGACGTGGTGTGGCGAGCGGCCCACGCCCCGAAATTCGAGGGGGAGGTCCGGTGAAGCCCGCTGCCTTCGACTACGTCGTGCCGCGCACGGTGCAGGAGGCCGTTGACGCACTCGGCGACGCCGGGCGGAAGGCCCAGGTGCTCGCCGGCGGACAGAGCCTCATCCTGGAGATGCACCTTCAGCGCATCCGCCCAGAACTGGTGGTCGACATCAATCGCATCGCCGAGCTCGACCACATGGGCGTGGACGACAGCACGCTGCGCGTCGGCGCCCTGATCCGCCACCGGGTCTTCGAGTCGGCAGAGGCTGTCCCGGGCCCGCTCGGCACACTGCTCTCCCGCGCCGTCGTCAACATCGCCCATCCGCCCATCCGCTCCCGCGGAACCATGGCGGGCAGCTTCGGCTGGGCACACCCCGCCTCGGAGTGGTGTGCCATCGGCGTCGCCCTTGATGCCGTCGTCGAACTGCGGGGCCCCGAGGGGGTGCGCGAAGTCGCGGCCGGTGACTACTTCCACGGTCCGTACCAGACCGCGCGCCGACCGCAGGAACTCATCACCTCTGTGCGCCTCCCGTTGCTCGGCGACGACACCGGGGTCGGTTTCATCGAGCACCGGCGCACGCACTTCTGCTTCGCCCAGGTGGCCGTCGCGGCGACGTTGACCGTGCGGGACGGGGTGATCAGCGAGGCGAGGATCGGACTGGTCAACTCAGCCGACAGGCCCGTGCGGGCCCGCGCCGCCGAGCAAACGCTGATCGGCGCCGAGGTCGGCTCACCCCCGACGGGGTACCGGCTTCCCGACAACCACCCGTTCGCTCAGGCCGGCCGGATCGCCGCGGAACAGGACGCCGCGCCCTTGGCCGAGCCGTTCGCCGATGTCGAGTACAAGCGGCAAGCCATCGCGGTCCTGGTCGGCAGAACGCTGAGCGAAGCGGCCGCAGACCAACGATCGCGGGTGGCCGCGCTCAAGGAAGGCCACTGATGAAGATCACCCTCACCGTGAACGGCCAGGACTACCCACTCGACGTGGAGCCACGGCGCATCCTCGCCGACGTGCTGCGGGAGGACTGCGGCCTCACGGGCACGCACCTCGGTTGCGAACACGGGATCTGCGGGGCGTGCACCGTGCTGGTGGACGGGGAGGCCGTCCGATCATGCCTCATGTTCGCCGTGCAGTGCGAAGGCAGTTCGGTGCGCACCGTGGAAGGGCTCTCGGGACCCGACGGCGAGCCACATCCGCTCCAGCGGGCCTTTTCCGCGGAACATGCCCTGCAGTGCGGCTTCTGCACACCGGGTTTCCTCATGGTGGCCGCCGGGGCGCTGGAGTCCGACCCCACCATCGGTGACGATCCGGAGCGCGTCGAAGGTCTGGTCGGTTCGAACATCTGCCGGTGCACCGGCTACGAACCCATCCGACGCGCGATCACTCGCGCTGCCAAAGGAGCAGCAGCGAACCACTACCTGACAACTCCGCGTGCCGCGGGAGACCGCGGCACCCGTGATCAGCCGTCCCCCGTGGAGGACGGTCGAGGAGAAGAAGATGGCTGTAACCGGTGACATTCGCGCGGGAATCATCGATGTCCACGCGCACTGGCTGCCGCGCGAACTGCTAGCCCTGCCGCCGGGGAATCCGCTCGGAGGCATGAATGACCGCGACGGTGAACTCTTCCTCGGAGACATCCGGTTGACGTTCCCGACCGCGGCGATGACCGACATCGAAACCATCGTCGCCGACACCGTGAAGGCCGGCGTCGGTACCCGCGTCATCTCGGCACCACCCTTCGCCTTCCCCGTCCACGCGCCCGCCGAGGCGGACGACTACATCGCCTCCTACAACGAACAGCTCGCCCAGGCCGTGGCCACCACCGACGGAACACTCGTCGGACTCGGACTGGTGCGCCTGGACGACGTGGATGCCGCCCGACGGGAGCTGACGCGACTGGCGAAGACGGAGGGCGTCGCCGGCGTCGCCGTCCCGCCTCTCGTGCAGGGCAGGTCCTACGGCGACGGCGTCATGCGCGAGGTGCTCGCTGTCGCCGCGGAGCTCGGTCTCGCCGTGCTGGTCCACCCCATGCAGTTGCCGCGGCCCGAGTGGGAGCACCACTATCTGGTCAACCTGATTGGCAACCCGGTGGAGACCACGACCGCCGTGGCGTCGGTGCTCCTGGACGGCGTCATGGAGGAACTGCCGAACCTGCGGATCTGCTTCGTCCACGGCGGAGGCTGCTCGCCGTCCCTGATCGGGCGGTGGGGACACGGGTGGCGATCACGCGACGATGTACGTCAGGGAAGCAGCCGCCCGCCGGCCGAATCGTTCACTCAGCTCTACTTCGACACGATCACCCATGACCCCGAGGTACTGAGGCTGCTCCGCTCCCACGCCTCGCCGGACCGGATCCTGTGCGGAAGCGACTACCCCTTCGAGATGGCCCAGCCGGACCCTGTCGGCTTCCTCCTGGACAACGGAATCGACGCCGCGACGCTCGAAGCCAACGGCCGCGTGTTCCTGGGCCTGACGCCCACCGCCGAGCTAACTGCCCGAACCTGACAGCCCATCGGGAGAACTTCCATGCGACAACTGGCCCCACGTCTGCTCGAGTGGCACGCGTCCGGTGCCCCCTACGCCGTCGCCAGCGTCGTGTCTGTACGAGGCAGCGCGCCCTTGCAGCCGGGGGCGGCCCTGTGTGTGCACGCCGATGGCACGGTTGTGGGCAGTGTCTCGGGAGGCTGCGTCGAAGGAGCGGTGTACGAACTGGCGCGAGAGACGCTGTCCTCGGGGCAGCCGCAGCTCGCAAGCTTCGGATACTCCGACGACGACGCGTTCGCCGCCGGACTGACCTGCGGGGGAGAGATCGATGTCTTCGTGCAGGCTGTGGAGGGGGAAACGGCTCGTGTCCTTGCTGCCGGGCACCGGGCTGTGGGAGCCGAGCGGCCGGCCGTCGTGGCACGGGTGATGACCGGTGCCGACGGCCAGATTGGACGAACGATCGTATTGCTGGAAGACCGGCACCTGGGGAATACCGGACAACCAGGCCTGGATGACGTTGTTTTGGCCGATGCCCGCATGATGCTGGGCCTCGACGACACCAGGGTGGGGGTGTACGGCACGGGCGACTCCACTGATCCACGGGAGACCCGTGTTCTGATCGAGTCATGGTCGCCCCGCCCTCGGCTGCTGGTTTTCGGCGCCAATGACCACGCCGCCGCTGTGGCCGAGATCGCGGCGTTTCTCGGGTACCGCGTCACGGTGTGCGACGCACGCCCGACTTTCACCACGCCGGAGCGATTCCCTTCCGCCCACGAAGTGGTGGTCGACTGGCCACACAGATACCTGGCGGCCGCGGAAACCGATCGCCGAACAGTGGTGTGCGTCATGACCCACGACCCGAAGTTCGATGTGCCCCTGCTCGTCGAGGCACTGCGCAGACCGTTTGCCTACGTGGGTGCACTCGGCTCCCGTCGAACGCAGGCGGCTCGCGTCCGAGACCTTCGTGAGGCCGGTGTGCCACCCGCCGCACTGGCCAGGTTGCGTTCGCCCATGGGCCTCGACCTGGGCGCGTCCACGCCGCAGGAGACCGCCGTGTCCATCGCGGCCGAGCTCATCGCCGTACGGCACGGCCGCAGCGGGCGAGCGCTTTCGGTAATCGACGGCCCCATTCATTCCGAACGGCACCCCAGCGACGCTGTTCCCGTCCCCTGAGGTGACCGCCCGCCCTGTCTACCGAACTTGGCACGATTCAGAGGGATCTGGTGTTTACCATGCGTGAGAAGACCGCGTTCAAGGCACTGGTCATCGGCGGATCCGTCGGCGGCTTGGCGGCCGCACACGAACTGCGGTCCATCGGCGCGGAGGTCGCCGTGTACGAGCGTTCCGCCGGCAGGACACAACCCCGCGGCGCCGGAATCGTCATGCAGCCGGAGGTCGAGGCGCTGTTGACCCGTCTGGGAGTAACGGCGCGATCGGTGAGCGTGGAACTGTACGAACGCCAGCAACTACATATCCATGGCAAAGCCACACGCTACGTCGCCCCGCAATTGATGACCGCATGGGACACTCTCTACCGCGCACTACGGGAGCCACTCACGAACGTGTGCTACCGCCTGGACAGTTCCCTCAAGAGCGTACAAGTCGAAGGTCACGACGTCACAGCCACCTTTGCCAACGGGTATACCGCACATGGCAACTTCCTCGTCGGCGCCGACGGGATCGGCTCCGCCACACGCACACTGCTCGATCCTTCTACTGAAACCACCTACGCCGGCTATGTCGCGTGGCGCGGGCTGGAACCCGAGTCCGATCTTCCCGACGATCTTCTTGAACTTCTCTCGGGCCGATTCACGTTCTTCGGCGCGAGCGGCATGCAGCTGCTTTGCTATCTGGTACCGGGCCCCAACGGAGAGTGTGAGGAAGGTTCACGACGCGTCAATTGGGTATGGTACGTGAATACAGCCCAGAAAAATCTCCCGAGACTCCTCACCGGTAGTTCCGGAAAGAGATTCGCCAATTTTCTTCCGCCGGGCGAGTTGACGCCGGAGATCACCGCTGAGCTCTTCGCCCTGGCGGCCGACTCGCTCCCGCCGCAGTTCGCCGCCCTCGTGCGCCTGTCCCATGTCTTCATGCAGCCAGTATTTGATCTCTCGCCCTACCGCATGGTCGCCGATCACGCGGTGTTGCTCGGCGACGCCGCGGGCACTGTCCGACCCCACACCGCGGCGGGAACATCGAAGGCGTTCGGTGACGCCGCCGGGCTTGCCTATGCCATGAATGGATGGGCACCACCTGAAGTTCTGCCGGCCAGAAGCCTCGAAGACTGGGAAGCGCAACGGCTCGCGCACCTGGTTACCTTGTCGAGGATGGGGATGCAGTTGGCTTCAAGTTCTTCACTCGGCACAACCATCGGCCGCCAGTTCCTGTCCTCTACGTGAGTGCGGGGCGCCGAAGGCAGGAGCGGCGCGGTGGGACGCGCGCGACCGTGCGGGGCACAAGCGTCGGCGTCCAGCACCCCCGGCCCCATGCCTCCTGTGGGGAACCACAGTCTCTGAGGCACTGTCACGTTGGCGGGCGGCGTGGGAGGATCCTCGAAGTTGATCACGCTGGAGGGGGATCGTCCGTGGTGAGCGCGTTGCCGTCGTATAAGAGGTCTTTTTCTCCCGGTGTTTCATCCCAGGACGAAACGCAATCCACGGGATGAAACACCGGGAGAAAAAGACCTCTGAGCGCATGGCCGACCTCGTCGGTGAACTGTCCATGAGGGACGACGACTTCCGCCGTTGGTGGGGAGACCACCACATCGCCACCCGAAGCAGGGGCAACAAGGTCCTGCACTACCCGTCGCCGGCGAGCTGATGCTCGACTGGGAAGCCCTCACCTGCGTCACCGACCCCGACCCGCAACTCGTCGTCTGTACCGCCAAACCCGGCACCCCCTCCCAGACGGCCTACGCATCCTCGCCTCCTGGGCCGCGGAGCGCCCCGAGCCCATCTCCCGGTCGACCGATTGACAACCAGCACGCCGCCGGGGGCGCGTCAAAGGGGGCATTGGCCAGGGGCGGGGCATAGGCGATGCGGTGGGCGATCTCGTGGGGGCAGATGATGCTCCGGCGGGCCAGGACCCGGTGCGCTCGGTCGGGCCCGTGCCAGGGGCGGTGCTCCGCGCGGGCCCAGTCGTAGACCCGCGGGCCGTGGGCTCCGGCGCCGCACGAGCGGCGCTTCCACTCCGGTCTCTGGCGGGGATGCCCGACTCGGCCGCGAACCGGCGGGATCGCGTCGAGCAGCGGCAGCAACTGGGTTCACACGAACCTCCGCAGCCGCTTGAGCACCGAGCGTATTTCTACTCCAGCAGCTTTCACCTGGTGCAGTAGCTTGCCAACGCCGCCTGGAATCACCAGCTGCCGCGCAGCAGAGCAACCGGAGGGTCACCAATGCCCCGAGAGGCGCCGTACCTTGCAGTAGCCGACGCACTGCGCGCACGGATTCTCGCCGGAGAGTGGGAGATCGGGGAGCGCCTGCCGTCCCGGGCGCAGCTCGCCGAGGAGTACGGGGTCGGGCGCAACGTCACGCAGAGGGCCATGGACCGCTTGATCATCAAGGGCCTCCTCGAAGGACGCGCGGGTTCGGGCACCTACGTCCGCATGCCGCGCGAGCGCCTGCGGATGGTCCGCTCGCGGCAACGCGAACGCCGGGACGGCTCCCCCTCCCTCGCCGGTATGAAGGAGCGGGGCAAGGCCAGCGCCTGGGATTCGCACAGCCAGACGCGGGTCCCCGCTCCTGAGGCAATCGCCGAGCGGCTCGCCATCAGCCCCGGAGACCTCTGCGTCAACACGCACTACGAGTTCCTTGCCGACGGCCAACCCGTCCAGCTCTCCGAATCCTGGGAGCCGATGGCCATCACGGACGGAACGCCGATCGTACTGCCCGAGACGGGCCCCCTCGCGGGAAAGGGGGTGGTTGAGCGCATGCGCTCCATCGGCGTGGACATCGAGACCGTGGTCGAGCTGCCGCGCCCGGCTCGTGCCACCCAGGCACAGGCGAACCTACTGGGGATCAGCGTCGGGGACCTGGTGCTCCAGATCGAGCGGACCATCTACGACACCGGCGGACGTCCGGTGGAAACCGCCGACATCGTCATTCCGGACGTGCGCCGGGAAGTGGCCTACGAGTTCGTGGTCGACCAGCCGTAGCCGTTGAAGCCAGTGGAGCCACATTTCAAATTCGACAGTAGGTGACTCGAATGTCAATACGCTTCCGACTCGGGCTCCTGCGCGATCCGGACTTCGGGCGGCTGTTTGCCGCCACCGCGCTCGGTCAGTTGGGCGATCGCGTAATATTTCTTGCTTTGCCTCTCGTTGCGATCGTGGCATTGAATGCTGACGAGTTCCAGGTTGGATTACTGGCCGCCATGACCACGGCAGGCTCACTCCTGGTCGGACTACCGGCAGGCGCGTGGGTGGACCGTATACAGAAACGATCAGTGATGATCAGCACCGATCTCGCGAGGGCGGTGGCCCTCTTGACGATACCGGTGGCGTGGTGGTCGGAGTTTCTGACGATCTGGTGGCTCTACGCAGTCGCGTTGGTTCATGGAGTGCTGACAGTCTTCTTCGAGGTCGCGTACGTGAGTTATCTGCCGCACCTGGTGGGACGCGGCAATCTCGTTGAAGGAAACTCAAAACTCTCGGCGATACGCTCGGTAACCAGTATCAGTGGACCAGTGATGGCAGGGCCGCTCGTCGGCTGGCTCGGAGCCCCTGTAACGCTTTTGGTGAGTTCGGTCGGGATGGCGATGTCGGGTCTGCTCGCGACCGGTATCCGCAAATGCGAACAGAAGCCGGAGTCGAGTGAGCACCCTCAACTGTTCCGAGAGATCAAAGAGGGGTTGAAATTTGTTCTCAAGCATCCCGTCCTGCGTGCAATCATCCTGGGGGATGCGATATTCAACCTCTTCCTGGTCATGTATCAAACCATGTTGCTGGTCTTCTTGGAGAGGGAGATGAACCTCGAGTCCTTCGGCATCGGCCTCATTCTGTCGGGAATGGGCTGTGGTGCCCTGCTGGGCGCGCTGTCGGCAACCCGGGTCTCGAAGCGGGTCGGGCAGGGTCGGGTCATCTGGCTCGCACCACTTGTCACCTGTCCGCTGACAGTCCTGATGCCGTTGGTGCATCCGGGGCGGAGCGTGTATGTGGCTGCGCTCGGACTCGCGTCCCTCTCTCTGGGCGGAGTCATCCGCTTTGTGGCTCAATCAAGCTTCCAACAGACCCTCACACCAGATCGGCTCTTGGGCCGGATGAGCGCGACAGCCCGGTTCGTGTCCTGGGGCGGTATTCCGCTCGGCGGGCTTCTGGGGGGAGCTTCGGGCGCTGTGTTCGGAGCAAAAGCTACATTGTGGATCGGTGCCGCCGGCATGACGTTGAGCATTATCCCGTACCTCCTGTCACCGCTTCGAAGCATGCGCGAATTGCCCAAGGGAGAAGATCCCGAGCTTGTGCGTTGAGGCATACAACGGCTGACACCATGAGGTGGATCGGCCATGATGGCCATGTCCGGCAGGGGCGTCGAGCGTTCCGTCCGGTGTGGGGATGCCGTCGTGGATCGTGGCGGATGAGCTGTGGGAACGGCGGTGAGCCGTGGTGTGATGGCGCCGTGAGCCGCGCAGCAGAGGAGACCAACCGCCGCATGCTTCGGGCGCGGGATGCGATGGACCGCGCCTACGCGCAGCCGCTGGACGTCCCGGCCCTGGCCCGGATCGCCCATGTGTCCCAGGCGCACTTCACGCGCACCTTCCGGGCCACGTTCGGCGAGACGCCGCACCGCTACCTGCAGCGTCGCCGTGTCGAGCGTGCGATGTTCCTGTTGCGGGAGACCGACCGGAGTGTGACGGACATCTGCTTCCAAGTCGGCTTCGGCAGCCCGGGAACCTTCAGCCGCACATTCCGCGACATCGTCGGCCGGTCACCGAGGACGTACCGTAAGGAAGCGGCGGCCACGAGCGTACCGACGTGCTTCACGATGGCGTGGATGCGGCCGAGTCCTTGAGCGTCCGCACTGCCCGCACCGTCCGTCCATCGAGCAGTTTTGGATAAGTTTTCGTCCGGCTCGCCCGGTAGCGTGATGCGCATGTTCAACGCCATTACGCACTCGCAGATATACGTCCTCGACCAGGACGAGGCCCTTGACTTCTACGTCGGAAAGCTTGGTCTGGAGGTCAGCGCCGACGTCGATCTGGGCTTCATGCGCTGGCTGACCGTCAGCGTCCCGGGTCACCCGGAGCGCCAGATCCTGCTGGAGAGGCCGGGTGCCCCGGCGATGTCCGAGGAGACGGCGCAGCAGGTCCGCGAGCTGGTGACCAAGGGAGTGATGGGCGGCTCGCTCATCTTCAGCACGGACGACTGCCGCAAGACGTACGAGACGCTGGTGGGCCGGGGCGTCGAGTTCACCGAGGAGCCCACCGATCGTCCGTACGGAACCGACTGTGGCCTTCGCGACCCCTTCGGCAACAGCATCCGCTTCACCCAGCCGAAGGCCTGAGGGCTGTCCTACGGGTTACGAGAGGAGCCGGAGCCGAATCACGGCAACGGTAACGGTGCTGTGAAAGGCATGGGTGGCCGGTCTGCGACGGTAGTGCGGTGCCTGCGCCGCAGCCGCAGACCGGCCAGGCCGACCTGGCGCATGGCCCGGCCAGTCTTCCTGTGGATGACGCGCTCGCCGTACTCGCGACGTTCCTCCTCCAACTCGTAAACCTTCTTGCGCAGGCCACGTTGTCCGCCTTCAGCGGCGTAAGCGGCTCCGCCGGCACGACATGTCCGTTCTCAGATCATCAAGATCCACGTCTCGGGTGTCCAAGATCCGGGGCCAAGGCCCGTGCGGGCGGCCCCTGCTCAACTGGCTGCCCCGGTATGGGCGTACTGGCCTGGGGTGATGCCCAAGACCCGCTTGAAGTGCCGGGTGAGGTGGGACTGGTCGTAGAAGCCGGTGGCGGTTGCTACCTTGCCCGGCGCCTGCCCGTCGAGCAGCAGACGGCGGGCCAGGTCGACGCGGCGGGACGTCATGTACTGGTGGGGTGCGATGCCGAAGGCGGCGCTGAAGGCACGCACGAGATGTGTGGGGTGGGCGTGGACCAGGCGTGCGGCTTCGGCCAGGGTGATGGCTTCGAGCAATCGCTCGTCGAGGAGGTCGCGCAGGTCCTGGGCGACACCGCGGTCGGGCCCCGCTCTGCCGACGGCCAGCCTGGGGCGCAGGTGCTCGCGCAGGCGCTCGCTGATGAGGGCCAGACGGCTCTCCGCCTCGAACTCGTCGCCCCGGTCGGTGAGGGCTGTGTGCAGCTGTCCGACGCGTCTGCGCAGGACGTAATCGGTGAGGTCCGGGCCGTCCACCGCCGGACCGATGAAGCGCTCGTCCAGCTGCGACATGTCGAGATAGAGAACGCGCTTGCGGAAGCCGTGAGGGGTGGCAGGTGAGCCGTTGTGCGGGACCTGCGGCGGGAGCAGGCTCACGGTGTCGTTCGGGGTGGCGCGCTCGTGGCGGTCCAGGTCGTAGCGGACCGCGCCGTCGTCGACAATCAGCAGGGTCCAGGCGTCGTGGACGTGCATGGGGTACGCGTGCTCGGTGAAGTGGGCGTGGAAGACCTCCACGACACCCGTGACCGGCGGGCGCCAAGCGGAGATTTCCTGCCGGGGCATCATGCAAAGAACGTACAAGACGGAGAAGGCAGAACCCTGGAGTCTCGAAGCATGAGAACCAAGGATGAGACCGAGACGGAGACCGGGGTCCGGGGCGAGACCGGTGCGGGCGATGAGAGCGTGGCTGTCCGCTTCGACACGAAGATCGCCGTACTGCTGCGCGACGACCTGGAGCCCTGGCAGCGGCTGAATGTGACCGCCTTCGTGGTCAGCGGGCTCGGCACGGCATCCCCGGAGGTGATCGGCGAGCCGTACATGGACGCCGACGACACTACGTATCTGCCGATGTTCCGCCAGCCCGTACTGGTCTTCCAGGGGACGAAGGAGACGCTGACCACTGCGCACGGTCGTGCGCTGTCCCGCTCGCTGCCGAGAGCCGTGTTCATCTCGGATCTGTTCAGCACAGGCAACGACCGGGACAACCGGGCAGCTGTACGGGCCGTGGGCAAGGACCAGCTCGATCTGGTGGGGATGGCCGTCTACGGACCGCGCAATGTGGTGGACAAAGTCCTCAGGGGTGCGAGGATGCACCCCTGAGCAGCACGACCTCACCGACCGGCAGTCGGCGTGTTCTCACGCGCAGGATCCGGCAGTGGCTGTGTCCTTGCCGGTACCCGGCGGGATCGACCGCACGGCCCATGTGCCGGCTGCTGCGACGAGTCCTCCGCGTACGCGGCCTGGTACCGGGCGGCCGCGCTCCTCGCCGCCGCAGAACACCGGCTGACCGCCTCGCCCGCACAACGGAGCAGACACATGAGCAACCAGCACACCATTGGCTGGGACGACGCGACCTGGCTCAACCCTCCCCTGGACGCCGTCAGCGACAGTGCCGGACTGCTGGTCACCACCCGGAACCGCAGTGACTTCTGGCGCACCACCAGTTACGGCTTCATTCGGGACGACGGGCACGCGCTGCTGACCACCCTGCCGGACACCAGTGCCATCGAAGTGACCTTCGTCGCCGACTTCGAAACCCTCTACGACCAAGCCGGCCTCATGGTCCGTGTGGACGAGCAGACGTGGATCAAGGCCGGCGTGGAAATGACGGACGGCGTCCCACACCTCGGCGCCGTCGTCACCCGCGGCCAATCCGACTGGTCCCTGGCCCCCGTGCCCGACTGGAACGGACATCACATCACCGTCCGGGCCAGCCGCGACGGCGACGCCGTGACGATCCGGGCCCGCCGCGACAACGACCCTTGGCGCATGGTCCGGCTCGCCCCACTCCCACCCGAGGCAGCAGCATCAGCCGGCCCCTTCTGCTGTTCCCCACAGCGAGAGGGCCTGAAAGTGCGGTTCACCGGCTTCTGTCAGGGGCCGGCCGACGCATCACTCCACGAGCCGACCGAGGCGTAGCAGGGGGTCAACACGAACCTGGCACCGGAATGGCCTCCGGCTCGGAGCAAGCCCGTTCCTGCCGCGCGACTTTTCATGTGCGCGGGCAGGGCCCGGAATACTTCGTGACTGTCGGCGGACATTCTGAACTCAGGATCGCTGATGACTCATTGCTCTCTGGTGATGGGCGGTCTCGCCATGTAGTGTCACCGGCAGATGTCGTGGTTCGCAGTACCTGCCCGCGCTCCGGCGCGGGCACTTTGCTGTGCAGTGCCTGAGAACCAGGGCGATCACCTCCGGGTCCGCGCGGTGCGGATCCGACTATCGACTGAGAGGCACCGGCATGGCCAGCGGAACCGTCAAGTGGTTCAACTCGGAAAAGGGCTTCGGCTTCATCGCTCAGGACGGCGGCGGCCCCGACGTCTTCGCGCACTACTCCAACATCAACTCCACCGGCTTCCGTGAGCTCCAGGAAGGCCAGGCCGTCACCTTCGACATCACCCAGGGCCAGAAGGGCCCGCAGGCGGAGAACATCACCGCCGCCTGATCCGGCGACAGGCACCGCCAGGCCCCCGGATATCCACTCCGGGGGCCTGGCACATCCCGATCGGCCCCATCGACGGGCCACGGGCCGCGGCGTGCAGACCGCCGACAGGACTCCGGGCAGAAGACCCGGAGCCCGGAGCCGCCGCATGCTGCCCTGTTCAGTCGCGCGCTGAGCGCACAGGCGCCGGCCGCCGATCCTCAGCGGCATGCTGGTCCGCGCCCCGGCGAGCCAAGCCGCTGGTCAGAGAACACCCCCTCGGATAATCCGGAAGCACGGAGCGCAGACGGCTTCTAGGATCACGAGCAGGGTGGGGCTGTAGCGCAGTGGTCGTCGCGCCTTCACGGCATGTAGGAAGACGCCGGTTCGAATCCGGTCGGCCCCACCCAACGCTTCATGGTCAAACCCGCGTCTGCTCGTATGCGGTCGGGTGTTTGAGTCCGGGGCTGGTCGTCGTTACGTAGCGCCGGGCGCTTCGCCGTTCTCCTCGTTGAGGAGGACGGCGAAGGGACCGGCTTTCTCTGTGCGGGACGCCGTCGGTGTTGGTGGTGCAGATCTTGTCGAAGAACGCCTGGTCGAAGGGGCGCCGGACGGGGTCGGGAGCTTGCCGGCAGTCGGCCGGGAAGTCGAGGCATTCGTCGAATGCTGTTTGTGCTTCGGCGCAGTTCGCGGTTGCGGCGTCGAGCCGGCCGGCGATGCGGTGACGGAGCGGCGTGGGCCAGCGCGGGGGGAGGCCGGCACCAGCGCGGCCGGGGCCGAGCGATGGTCGCCCCCTTGAGTCATTTCCGCGCCCCACGGGCCGCCGATCGCCTGACGCTCCTCAGTCCTCGATCCCGTCCGTCGGTCGCTGTGCCGTGTGTCGGTCAACCTGAGCGCGTGTCGTGGTGCAGCCACGGTACGGGCGTCGCGCGCGACGCCTCAGCCGCGTCGCGCCGCGTACTGCGCGAAACGGCCCTTCACATGCACGGGGCAGCCGTATCGCTGCCGCGACGCCAGCGCCCGTGAACTGCCTGCGGATACGGGGCAATCCCAGGCTCCCCGATGCCGTGCTCGCGCAACGGTGGTGCGGTGGCATGCGCGCGACGCACGGCCCGCGCCAGCTGTCCTGGGCGGCGTTGAGCAGGTCGAGGACGCTGCGTCGGCAGCCGTTGCCCGTCACCGTGAAGGAACCGGCCCAGTGCGGGCCGTACTGATCCAGCGAATTCCGGTTGGCCGGCGCCCGTGCGCGCGGTCCGCGGACGGCGCGCGCCGATGGCATGCCTCAAGAGCCCCGCGTGACCCAACAGCCATGAACGGGACGCTGAACACTTCCGGGCGGCTTTGTGAAGTCGCCCAGGACCGACCGGTAACCGAACAGCGGATCATTAACGTCCGCTTTATGAAACACATATGCAGAGCAGCCGGGCTCGCCCTCGCGCTGCTGTTTCTCGTGCTGGGCATCGGCGCCCAGGCCGCGTCCGCGCATGTCACGCGCGAGCATGCGGAACTCGTGGTCGCGCCCGGTGACAACGTCACCAGCGGCCGCCTCATCGTGCACAACGCCGTCGTGGCTCCCGAGCAGGCCGGCGCCTGGGCGGCCGGGCTGCTCTCGGCCCCCTGCCCGGCCACCGGCTCGGGCGTACCCGGCGACAACGGCGGCGTGCCCGGCGGTGTCGTCATCGAGCTGGCGTGGAGCTGTCACGTCGACGCGCTCGACCTGAGCCCGCTCATCGACAAGGGCGGACTGACCCAGGTCGTCGTCGAATTCGACGGCACGGCGGTCGACGCCTCTGCTGCCACCCCGCTCGTCGACGTCCGCGGCGCGCACGCCCTGCCGTCGTTCCCCTGGCTCACCGTCGCGCTCGTCACGGCCGCCGGTGTCGTTCTGTTGCTCGCCGCCTGGCGACTGCCGCCCCTCGTCCGCGGACTGCGCCGCACCCGGCGGCGCTGGCAGCTGGCGACCGCCGGAGCCGTCGCACTGTCCTTCCTCGCGCCCCAGGCGGCCTTCGCCGACGACAGCGCGGATCCGGTCGACACCGTCACCGTCGAGGGCACCGTCTTCAAGGACCGCAACGGCAACGGCGAGCGGGACAAGGGCGAGCAGCCCATGCCCGGCATCGACGTCACCGACGGTGCCGTGTGGACCACGACCGGCGCGGACGGTTCGTACAGCCTGCAGATCGACCCGAAGCGGCGCGAGACCGACCTCGTCAGCATCGTCTCGCCCGACGGATACACGCCGGCGCTGCGCAAGGACTACATCCCGCAGTTCTTCCACAAGGTCCCCGAGACCGGCGGCAGGGACGTCGACTTCGCGCTCGTACCCGACCGCAACGCCTCGAACCCCACCGAGAAGTGGGTCATGAACTCCGACCCCGAGGTCAGCAACACCTCCGACGCCCAGGCCCGGGGCGCCCTGCCCCAGTGGACCGGCCAGGTCCAGGCGATGTCCGAGGTCGACGGCGCGACGATGCAGATCGCGACCGGTGACCTGACCGTGACGGACTACGCGGCCGAGCCGCGCCGCCAGGGCGGGTACGACATGTTCAGCACGGGCCTCGAGGAGGGGCGGCTCGGTCACCCCTTCTATCCGGTGATGGGCAACCATGACTTCGGCGGCACGGCGACCTCCCAGGGATACGCCGGCAGCATGGAGTACTACCGCCGCAACCTCGCCCCCGAGTGGTACAGCTTCGACCGTAACGGCCGCCACATCGTCGTCCTCGAGGACAACTACGACGCGAGCGGGCTGAAGTCGCAGCTGGAGTGGCTGCGCCAGGACCTCGCCCTGCATGCGGTCGGCAAGCAGGTGTTCGTCTTCGCCCACCGCTCCCTGTTCACCCAGTGGGGCCCGGGCGCCGGTATGCAGCCGACGATCGACGAGCTCGCCAAGTACGACGTACGGATGGTCGCCGCCGGTCACAACCAGCAGGCCGAGTTCCGGCGCGGCGCCTTCAAACGGTCCGTCGAAATCAACAACCAGGGCACGTACGGGATCGACGGTGCCCGTCCCGACTACAAGGTCCTCGACTTCAGCGCGATCACGGACGATCCGCGCACGCCGCGCAACGAGGACACCGGCCATGTGACCGGCATCCACCGGCAGTTCACCATCGATGACGACGCCGCGCTGGTCAGCCCCGCGCAGGGCAGCGTGCACGGCGCCAAGGCCGCAGTGCCCGTCGAGGTGTACGCGGAGGACGACGGCCGCACGCCCGCCAAGGCGGTGCTGACCGTCCGCAACAGCCGAGGGCACCTGGTGAAGCGTCAGGACGTGCGCTTCGACAAGGGGGCGTCCCGCCCCGGCATCGAGAACTGCTACACCCCGCCCGGCGGCACGCCGGAGCCCTGCCCCGACGCACGCGGCGCCTGGACGCGCGCGAGCGGCACACTGCACGGGCTGCGGCCCGGCACGTACACCGCCGAGTCGGTCGCGTACGACACCCGGGGCAAGCAGTTCCCCGTTGTGAAGAACACCTTCGAGATCGTGCGCGACTCCGAGCTCGCGAAGCCCAGGACCGGGCAGGACTGGCTGCGGCAGGGCGGCGACGAGGCCGGGCGGTCCGCGAGCGGCGACGAGCCGGGCGCGCAGCTCGACCTCAAGTGGGCGCGCCACACCGGCGAGCAGTTCAACCTCAACGGCTCGGTGGTTGCGGACGGCAAGCTCATCGTCTCGTCCCGCGCCTTCGACTCCCCGTACAGCATGATGCTCGCGTACGACATCGCCTCCGGGCGTGAGCTGTGGCGTACGTACCTGGACGGCGACGCCGAGTCGGCGCCGACGCTCCACGGCGGCAAGGTCTATCTGACCACCGGCGTCGGCCGGATCTACGCGCTCGACGCGGCGAGCGGCCGCATCGTCTGGCAGTCGATCGACCGCGAGGAGACCCACGGGGACACCGTGCGCCGCTACGGCCGCGCCGGCGGACCGGTCAGCGTCTTCGCGCTGGCGGGCACGGACCACCGCTCGGTCGCCGTCTACCAGGACGCCTACACGGTCCGCTGCCGGGACGCCGCGACCGGAGGGATGCTGCCCGGCGGCTTCGGCGCCGCGTTCTCCTGGGGACAGGCACACAGCACGGTGATCCGTGAACCCGGCTCCAACACCGCCTACCTGCACTCCATGTCGAGCAACACCGTCATCGCCATGGACCTCGCGACCTGCACCCAGCTGTGGGTGAAGGACACCGCGGGCGACATCGACAGCCACTCCTCGCCCGTCCTGACCGACCCGGCCACGGGCGAGGCGAAGCTGGTGACGTTCACGGCGTACGGCGTCCGCGGGCACGACCCGAAGACGGGCGCGGTGACCTGGGAGTCCAAGCTGGGCGGCGGCAGCACCTGCGAGCCGGGGCGCGCTCCGCTCACCAGTCCGGCCGTGTGGGGCGACATCGCCTATGTCGCGGGCCGGGACGGTGTCGTACGCGCCTATGACACGAGCGCGACCGATCCGTCGAAGCCGGTGTGGGAGACCAAGTCCGGCTATCTGGCGGGGGAGAGCCCGCTGGACGACAAGTGGCGGGTCGCCATGGGCTGTTCGGCGGGTGCCGGTTCGCCGACGATGCACCCGCTGGTGACGAAGTCCCATGTGTACGTCGGGACGTGGGACGGTCGCCTGCTCGTCCTGGACCGGGCAAGCGGGAAGCAGGCCGCCTCGTACGACCTCGGCGCGGGAGTGGCCTCGGCCCTCTCCGTGAGCGGTGACTGGGTCTTCGCCCTCACGGACGACGGCACAGTCCACGCTCTCGCCGCACGCCGGAAGTAGAGGGGAGGCACCACCGTGCGATCACCTCGCAACGGGGTGCTGCTCCTGCTGGCCGCCGTCCTCGCGCTGCTCCTGGGCAGCGCGGGGACGGCGCAGGCGCACCCCTTCGGAACCCCTCCCGTCGTGAAGATCGAGGCGGCGGGCACCGCCGTCGACGCGACCTGGTCCGCGCAGAGGGACGACATCGCCGTCCTGAAGAACGAGTCCGGCGGCGACGAGGCAGGCTATCTGCGCTCGCACATCGTCGTACGCCAGGACGGCCGCCCGTGCCGTGTGGACCGGGCGGACGGCGTGAAGCTTCGCTTCGTCTGCCCTCGGCAGGTGGACCGCATCGAACTGACGGTTACGGCGCTGACGGACGTCGACCCGGCGTACCGGACACTGTCGGTGACAGGCACGGGCTCCGGCGGGCTGCACACGGCACAGGAGCCGACGCGGACGCTGACCCTGAAACCGGTTGCCGCGGGGACCGCCGTGGCCTCACCGGCCGCTTCGGGGTGGGGGGCCTGGACAACCGACCTGACGTCACTGCTGGACCACGGCTCGGCCCTCCCGCTGGCTCTGCTCGTGGCCGCGGCCGTGGGCGCGCTCCACGCCTGCGCGCCGGGGCACGGGAAGTCGCTGGCCGCCGGGTATCTGGTGGGCGGCAGGGGCAGGCCGCGCGACGCGGTGTGGCTGGGCGGGATCGTCGCCGTGATGCACACGTTCTCGGTCGCCGCCCTGGCGGTCGGCTGGTGGCTGGCGGCGAACAGCACGCCGGACATAGCGGCGCTGACGGGGTGGCTCCAGCTGATCGCGGCGCTGGTGGTGGCCGGGGTGGGGGTGAGCCTGCTGCGGAGGCATCTGCGCCACCGGAGGCACCACCAACCCCATCACGGGCCTGATCACGATCACGAGCACGGGCATGACCACAGGCATGACCACGGCCACGATCACGGGCACAGCCATCACATCCCGGATGCCCCGTCCCTCCTCACCTGGCGAGGCCTCGTGCTACTCGGCGCGTCGGGCGGGCTGCTGCCTTCGCCGTCCGCCTTCCTCGTCCTGCTCACCGGCCTGCTGACCGGCAAGGTCGGCATCGCTCTCGCGATGGTCGTCGCCTTCGGCCTCGGCATGGCGCTGACACTCACCGGCGTCGGCCTGATCGTGCTGCGTGGCCGGGACGCACTGCTGGACCGTGTCTCCCGCTCCCGGACGCTGCGGACGTGGACGCCGAGGGTTCCACTGCTCGCGGCCTCGGCTGTGGTGGCCGGAGGAACGGTGGCCTCGGCGGTCGCCGCAGGGCACCTCTTCGCTCCGTGATGTCCGTGGCTCTGTGAGTTCCGTGACGTCCGCGTACGACAAAGGCGCCCCCGTCCGGTCCGAAACCGGGCGGGGGCGACCTGCTCCGGCAGGCCGGATGGCGCGAGAGCGGTAACCGTGCGCCTGACGATGCGCTGTGGGCCCGGAGTCACGCACTCCAAGCCCACGGCCGGCGACTCTCCCGGGCATTGACCGCAGAGGGAGTCCTTGCTGGCATCGGCTACTGCAGACTGCCGATCTCCTTCAGCCGGTCGACGTAGTTCTGGGGTATCCGACCGCTGAGGTCAGGACCGACGTTCAGCAGGAAGAGGGAGTTGCCGGCATTGGCCTTGTGCAGGTTGTCGACGATCTCCTGGGCCGAACGCGGTTGCCCTGTGGATGTGGTGTGGAACCAGGTGCGGTTCGTGTCCAGTGTGTCGCTGCTGTCGGTGGGACGCGCATTGGTGGCCGGAGGCATGCCTTGGACGGGAACCTCGTAGACGATGACGTCCGTCGTCTGCAGCGTGCCCAGGTGGTCGTTGTTGGCCACGACGGTGTGCGGCGAAACCTCATGGATCACGTTCCGTACAGGCTGGTAGGGAACCTCGGAGTACGGAACCTGCCAGCCCCAGCCGTCGAACCACAGATAGTCGATCTGGCCGTACTCGGTGAGCAGCTCACGCAACTGGTTCTCGATCAGCTCGCTGCTGTTGCCGTTGTGCCGGTCCCAGATGGAGAAGTACAGACCCACTTTCAGACCATTGGCGTGCATGGCGTCGACGTACTCGCGGACGATGTCGCCCTTGCCGCCCCGGTATGGGCTGCCCGCGATGTCGTGATCGGAGTAGGCCGTGTCCCACAGGCTGAATCCGTCGTGATGCTTGGCGGTGAGTACACCGAACTTCATGCCGGCCGACTTCATGGACTTCGCCCACTGATCGGGGTCCAGGTCGGTGGGGTTGAACTTGGCCGGCGAAGCGTTGGGGTCCGCCCACTGTGTGTTGTCATACGTCGACATGTTGAAGTGCATGAACATGCCGAAGTTATTGCGCTGCACCCACTCCTGTGCCCCCTTGGACGGCGTGATCACCTGGTTGCCGAACGCCTGGACCTCGGCAAGCGCAAGGTAGTCGGTGCCCTCGAGCTGTACGCGTACGTAGCGGGCCGGACGGTTGAGTGTGACGTCGGCCGACGGGCCGTTCATCGTGCCCACCTTCCATGAGCTCACGCCCTCCTGTGCGCGAGCCTCGTCGAGCCCTCCAGCCTTGATGGGCTTGTCGGACACCAACACCCAGAAGTTCGACAACCGGTCGGTGCAGCAGTCGGAGCGATTCCACACGACCACCTTGTTGAGCTTCCGCGACTTACCGAGATCGGTCTGCCACCAGGGCTGTGTCTCCAGCGCCGTGTGCGAAATCGAGTTCGCTCCGTAAGCGCCGTTGTGGTTGCCGTCCGTGGCCCGCTCGGCCGCCCCGCCGTACGCGGTGCTGCTCTGCGTCGCGGGGGCACCGAAGGCGAGGTTTCGCGGCTCGCTGCCGGCCGGCGGGGGATCGTTCTGCGTTGTGGCAGCAGCACTGAAGACCCCTGCGGTCAACAAACTCACCGCAGTCAGAACGCTGACCAGTAACGTCTTGAAGGAACGTGTCACGCCTACCTCCTGATAGGGATATCTATATGATTCTGAGGTCGCCGCAAGGAAGTCAACGGGTGCGACAGCCCCCGCTCCGACGTGGCCCGAGCTCGCCGCAAGGTGGCCTGGGCGGCTCTGTCCCCATGCACTTGAAGCCCCTCAAAACTGGACAACTATGCACTCTTGTAAATCTGTAGACAGTGAGTCGGAGGCCTGGATCGCCTCTCGCATACGCAATCTGGGGTGCTGGAGCCGGTTCATTCGCCATCGGTGACGCTCAGACCCTTGACGCAGGGATCGAGTCAACACGGCATCTGCGTGAGAAATCCTATCTAATTTGCAGCGTGGTTCAGCGATGAAGCAGCTCTTTCCGGACGCCTGCTTCGTTGCGTCCTCGCCGTGCCGGTCCTCGCCACGGCTTCGTCGGCCTGCACCCTGAAGAGCTCGGGTGAACGGTCCGACGCCCCACCGTCGCCTCCACGAGCGAACCCAGCGGTGGGGAAGCCGAGTCGGGTGATGTCGAGGGCGCCGAGGTCGCCCTTGTGCCGGGAGGCGCACACCACTACTTCCAGCCGTGCAGGCCGGGGTGAATGCCCGGTGCGAGTACCAAGGTGATGGCCACCGGCCTGCAGAATGGCCATCGCCGAGCCCCTCCCGCAGAAGGGCGTTTCCGAGAAGGACAAGGGTCACGATGCCGAGCCGGAACTTGCCGCCAACAGGTGCGGGGGCTGGGCACGACGGGCCTGGATTCGGCCCGATCCCTCCGGGCTCGGCCGTGGATCGCCGGCTTGGGCGGAGAGGACTGCTACAGCTCGTGTTGGTACGCCTCGTTCACCTCGAACACGCCCCTGCGCCTGATCACGGCCACCACCGCGCGCCTGACAGACCCGCCCCTGTGCTCCGATACAAGTCGGAACGGTGGTCACCGGCTCGTTCCTTGCGGGTCACCTGCCTATACGGCGCCATTGCTGGCCCTTTCCCCCGTTGGCCGCCTGCTGCTCGACCGTCGCGCCGTCGGCCGTGGAATCCCCGGTGACGCCGAGAACCAGGCCGCTGCGGGAGCAGGTGATGGTGACGCAGCCGTCGCCGGCGTCGGTGATCTTCCACTGCTGACTGGTGCCGTGTTCGGGCGTCCATTGGACGATCTTTGCGCCGGCCGCCGCGGTGCCGCCCGAGACGGACCAGACCAGGGGTGTGCTGCCGTGGATGGTGTAGATCTCGTACAGTCCCTCGCCGACGGGGATGAACCGGAACTGCTGGTTCACGGCCGAGCTCCGGGTGTACTGGATCAGGCCGGTGCCGCTGGTGGTGGAGGCACCCGAGACGTCGACCGCCTTGCCCGTCTTGCGGTTGACCAGTTGGAAGACGGTGTGCTGGGCAGGCGGCGCGACCGCCACGGATCCGGCGGAGGGGATCGTGATACGGCTGCTCCAGTCACCGAAGACGACCACGGTGGACCTGCCCGCGGCTCCCCGCAGGGTCGCGCGGGTGACCTGGCCGTTCTTCCATTGCATGTCGAGCATGAAGCCGCCGCGCACCCCGATTCCCGTGACGGACCCGGCGGCGGCCCAGGCCCGCGGCAGGGCCGGCAGCAGCTCCACCCGTCCGGGACGGGACTGCACCAGCATCTGGATCATCGCCACTGGTGTGCCGTAGTTGCCATCGATCTGGAAGACAGAACTGCTGCCGAAGCTGTACATGTTGAACATGTTGATCGCGCTGCCGTGGCTGAAGTTCACCGACGGCTTCAGCACGTCGAGGACGAGCTGGTATGCCTTGTCCGGATGCTTCAGCTTCGCCCAGCACATGGCCCGCCAGGCACTTCCCCAGCCGAAGCTGGCCATGCCGCGTGCCTCCAGCAGCTTGGTGGCGCCCGAGACGAGGGCCGTCGGCGAGTGCTCGACGGCGATGCGGTCACCGGGGAAGAGGCCGATGAGCGGTGACAGGTGGCGGTGGGTGGTCTCGCCGAGGTTGTCGTCGCTCATCCACTCCTCGAGCCGGCCACTGGTGGCGCTGACCTCGGGCATGTACAGCCGGTCCTGAAGCGCGGAGACGGTGGAGGCGTAGGCGGAGTCCTTGCCCAGTAGAGCCGCGGTGGACCGGTAGTTCTGGAACAGCTGCCAGACCAGCTCCTGGGCGTAGGTGATGCCCCGGGCGTTCTCGGGTCCGTGCTCGGGAGACCAGTCGTGATCGTCGACGAGGACCTGTCGCGTGCCGCCGGTCGCGGGGTCGGACACGGCCATGGTGATCAACCGCGACTCCCAGAACTCACAGGCGCCCTTGAGCAGGGGGTAGATCCTGGCCAGGTGGGCCGTGTCCTGGGTGTACTCGTAGTGCTCGTAGAGGGAGTTGCACACCCATGCGTTGCCCGCCGGGTGCCACCACCAGCCGTTTCCGCCCCAGATGTTCGTGGAAATCGCCAGGGTCCAGCCGGCCACCTTGCCGGAGGTGTTGCGGAATCGGTTGCGGGAGTCCTGGAAGAGGTTCTTGGTAGCGGCCTGCCAGCCGGGCAGCTGAGCAACGCAGTAGTCGGTGAACGCGTCGAAGCACCCGGACAGGCCCGCCCGGTCCGGCAGCCAGTAGTTCATCTGGACGTTGATGTCGCTGTGGTAGTCGCTCATCCAGGACGGAGTGTTGCTGTCGATCCACAAGCCCTGAAGGTTGGTGGGGAGACTGCTGCGGGAGCCGCAGATCGTCAGATAGCGGCCGAACTGCAGGTAGGTCGCCTCCAGCTCCGGGTCCGGTGCGGAACCGGCCGCCGCGCGGGCAGCAAGCCGAGCAGGCGTGTCCATCGCTCGCTGCGCGGCTGACGACGTGCCCAGGTTCACCGTCATGTGCTGTTGGAGGCGCCGAAAATCGGATACATGCGTGGCCAGCAACGCCGTGCCGGCGACAGCCGCCGCCGACGCCTTGGCCCGTGCCGTGTCCAGGGGCACGAGCGAGGTGTCCTTGTACAACTGGGACGCGTCGGCCTTGTAGTTGGTGCCACCCGAGATGATCAGCAGCACCTCGGTGCAGTTGCTGAACGTCACCTCCGTACCGGCCGCCGAGACGGTGCCGTCCTTGCCGACAGCTTTCACGACCGTCGCGTACTTCAGGTCGTTCGGCAGCGCCGCCGAGAACGACGCCTCCGCGGCAACCGCATCCACCGTCACGGTCTCGCCGCGGGTCCCCGACAGTGTCATGGACCCGGTGTAGAAGCCGCCGCCGCTCTGCGACAGCCGCACAACGATCACGTCGTCCGGATGGCTGGCGAACACCTCACGCCGGTACGTCACACCACCGAGCCGGTAGGACGCGGTCACCAGGCCGTTGCTCATGTCCAGCGTGCGGCGGTAACCGCTGACGGCGCCGACCGTGTGTGCCGGAATCTCGAGAAAGGCCTTGGCCAGCATCCCGAACGTACCGAAGTCCCCCGTGTCGTACGGGAACTGCCCGTCCGACTGCAGCGCGGCGTTGGCATGACCGGTCCACAGCGTCGCATCCGCCAGGATCAACGCGTCACGGGACGGGGCGCCGGTGACGAGAGCACCCAGCCGACCGTTCCCGATCGGCAGTCCTTCCTCGATGCTCCGGTTCTCCGCGCCCGGCTTGGTGTACCAGAGCAACATTGCGTCGCGTTCCGGCACCAGCGACAGCTCTGCCGGCCGCGTCACCGCGGCAGCGTTCGTGGTGAACTCCGGCAGCGAGGACAGCGCGAAGAGAGTACCCAGCGATGCCGCCGTGCGCAGTACGCCGCGACGCGACATACCGCCCGCTTCTTCGGCGGGGGGCTGGGAAGGTGTGCGACGGGACATGGGCGTGCGGCTCCTTCTGGGCGGCGGTACCGGGGGCCTTGAGGCGGCGTCTGGCAGAAGTGCAGTGGCATGGGCACGTCCTGTCAATGACTTCGACAGGATTTCCTATATGATCTTGCCCCTGCCCGGCCAAGCGATGTGTCTGACCTGTAGGCCCTCTACAGACAGCACCGAGCCGCGGCCGCCCGTCGCGTCCACTCCAGAGAATCAGCATTCAACCTGGGGTTTTGCGACTTGAGGGTTCCTGGCCCCACCTCCCCTCCATCGGCGCCAAGGCTCATCCGGGAGATGAATCGCGCCACGGGTCTTGACTGGGCACCATCGCTGGTCAACCATCACCCTCATAAATTTCCTATTTGATTATCAGGGGGTGGAGAAGATGCGTCTCCGGACCAGAACTGTTCTGCCGGGCGTTCTCGCCGTCGTTGTTCTGACGGCGAGCTCCGTTGCGTGCACCGTGAAGACCTCGGACGAGCCCACTGGCGACGGGACCCGAGCCTCTGTCAAGGCCGGTGCCGGTACAGCCGAGCTCGCCGACGGATCCGGTACCAGGGTGGCACTCGTGCCCGGTGGCGCCCACCCCTACTTCCAACCCTGGAAGACGGCAGGGGCCATCGCCCGGAAGACGTACCGCCTCGGAGGTGTGACCTTCGACGAGACCGCCGAGTGGGACCAGCAGAAGCAGAACAACCTGCTGTCCACGCTCGCCGCGCGCGGTTACAACGCTTTCGGCGTGTTCGGGGTCTCGCCGACCGACATCAACACCACCTTCGCGGACCTCAAGTCGCAGGGTCTCACGGTGGCCTCGCTGGGCTCATGTCCGGCCGGTGGCAAGAACGAGGCCGACTTCTGCCTGTCGACGGACGTCGAGCTCGCCGCGTACAAGGCGGCCCGCGCTGCCGTCGACGCCATGGGCGGCAAGGGAACGCTGGTGCACCTCACCGGCAACAACGTCGACGCGAACACACAGTTGCGGATCAAGGGCGTCGCCAAGGCGGTGGCCGAGTCGGGCGGCAAGATCAAACTGCTCCAGACCATCACTGACATCGACAAGGACCTCCAGACCGCGCAGAAGGCGGTCTCGGACCTGCTCGCGGCCAAGGGCAACCAGATCCAGGGCATCGTCGCCACCGCCTACAACCCGGCGGTGGCCGCCGCCGACGCGGTCAAGAGCACGGGTTCGGCGGCAAAGGTCGTCGCCATAGACGACGATGCCAAGATCCTCAACTCGATCGGGCAGGGCTCGGTCGCCGCGACCGTGGTGCAGAACCCGGTGGGCCAGGCCGATGTCGGAGCGTGGGCGCTGGCACTGCTGCAGACCGGACAGTGCACCATGCGCAACCCCGGGCAGATCGTGGACTCCGGCTCCTTCGTCGTCACCAAGGCCAATGCCGGCGACTACGACAAGGACCGGAAGGCGAAGACCGAGCAGCTCAAGAAGGAGTTCGCCGAAGAGCTCCTCGACTGCAACTGACATCTGCCGCACGCACTACAGAAATCGGACCTCGCACGATGAGCATCATCACGACCGCCACGGCCCTGCTGGCCGATATCGCCGTCGAGAAGGACCGCACCGACGCTGTGCAGGCCTTCGTCAAGCAGGAGACGATCCTGGTAGAGATCACAACGGCGGATGGTCTCCAGGGAACCGGCTACGCCTACACGATCGGCACCGGGGGAACATCCGTCCTGAACCTGCTGCGGGAGCATTTGCTGCCCCTCCTCGCAGGTGAGGACGCCCGCAACGTCGAGGCGCTGTGGCAACGGCTGTTCGCCACGACCAGGGCGACCACCACCGGAGCCATTACCTCCCTGGCGCTCGCCGCCGTGGACACGGCCCTGTGGGACCTGCGCTGCAAGCGCGCGGGCGAACCGCTGTGGCGGCTGGCGGGCGGCCATCGCCGCGAGGTGCCGGTGTACGACACCGAGGGCGGTTGGCTCCACCTGAGCACCGACGACCTGGTCGAGTCGGCGCTTCAGGCACAGCAGGCCGGATGGGCGGGCGTCAAGATCAAGGTGGGCAAGCCGCACGTCTCCGAGGACGCCGAGCGACTGCGCGCCGTGCGCGAGGCCGTGGGCCCGTCGTTGCACATCATGACCGATGCCAACCAGTCACAGACCGTCTCCTCGGCCCTCCAACTGGCGTCCGCTCTGGAGCCCTATGACCCGTACTGGCTCGAGGAGCCCATGCCGGCCGACGACATCAGCGGCCACGCCCGCCTGGCGCGCGCAACGAGGATTCCGATAGCCGTCGGTGAATCCATGTACTCGATCATGCAGTTCCGCAACTACCTCGAGACCGGGGCCGCGTCCATCGTGCAGGTGGACGCCGCTCGAATCGGCGGGATCACGCCGTGGCTGAAGGTCGCTCACATGTCGGAAAGCCACAACGTCATGGTGTGCCCGCACTTCCTGATGGAACTGCACGTGAGTCTTGTTGCCGCGGTACCCAACGGAAAGTTCGTCGAGTACATCCCGCAGCTGCGCGCCGTGACGCGGACCGAACTGACGGTCCGCGACGGCATGGCCGTCGCACCCGACGAGCCGGGCATCGGCATCGACTGGGACATGGACTCCATCGACAACAGGAGGGTGTCGTGAAGCCACCCATGGCTCCGCCCGACGACGACGTGGACACCACTGCGCCGCCAACCGCGCCGCGCTCGGCGCACAAGCCGCCGTTCCGGGTGAACCAACGGCTTGGTCTGCTCGTGCTCATCGTCATCCTGTGCGCTCTGTTCGGCGTGCTGCGTCCCGCCTTCCTGGACGAGCGGCTCGTCCTCTTCCCACTGCTGCGGGACATCGCGACCCTGACCGTGGTCGCCCTGGCCCAAATGGTGGTCCTTTCCGTCGGGCACATGAACCTCGCCGTCGGCCGCATGGCCGCTTTCGGAGCCCTGTTCGCGGGGCTCGGCTACGACCGGCTGGGCCTCTCGCTGCCACTCGGCCTGCTGCTGTGCCTCTTCGCCGGAGCCGCCATCGGCGCCCTGACCGGCTGGATCATCGCCCGCACCGGTGTGAGCTCTTTCGTGGTGACCCTGGCCATGGACTTCGCGCTGCTGGGTCTGGTCTCGCTGCTGTACTCGGCTCTGACGGAGAACGCGGCGTTCACCACCAGGCCGCCGGGGCTGGCCGAACTGCGCTCCTACTCGCTGGCCGACATCTGCGTCGGCCCGGTGTGCGGCTCTCCCGCCGTGCCGCAGATGATTCAGTTCACCGTGCTGGCGCTGGCCGGCCTCGGCTTCCTGTACGGCTGCACCCGTCTCGGCCGGGAACTGCTGCTTACCGGTGCCAACCCGGCGGCGGCTGAACTGTCCGGCATTCCCACGAGCCGTCGCGTCATCCTCGCGCACGCCATATCGGGAATGCTCGCCGCGCTCGCCGGCTTCATGGCCGCCGTCGGCACCGGAACATTCCGCGCGTCCATCGGTGACGACTTCATGCTGCCGTCGTTCCTCGGCGCGGTGCTCGGTGGGACCCTGCTCACCGGCGGCGTCGTCTCGGTGATCGGCGCTCTGCTGGGAACCTCCCTGGTCGGCGTGATCCGCAAGGGCCTCGACCTGCTGGGTGTCGGCCTCGAGAGCCTGAACATCTACCTCGGCTGCGTTCTGCTGCTGGCCCTGTCGGCCGACCGCGTGCGCACTGTCGTGTCCTATCGCAAGGTGGTGCGCTCCACATGATCAAGATCAACGATGGGGGAGCCCGGACCGGCGCGGCCCTGCGTCAGTTCTCCCGCTCGACGACGATGACTCTGCTCTGCGTCGTGCTGGCCGGGTACATCGCCCTGGGCGTGGCCTCCTCGGGTTCCTTCTTCGACGGCCCTTCCGTGCGTACCTTCCTGCAGTACCTGGCCACGCCGATCCTGATCGGCCTCGCCCAGATGGTCGCGTTGTGTGTGGGACAGCTCAACCTCGCGGTCGGTGCCCTGGGCGGCTTCAGCGCTTGTCTGATGGGCGTGCTGATGGCCGACAGCGGTGTGCCGGCGCCGATCGCCGCGACGGTGGGCGTGCTGACGGCGACGGTCATCGGCCTGGCGACCGGCCTGTTCATCGTGGCGACGCGGATCAACGGCTTCATCGTCACGCTCGGCACGATGACGATCCTGCTGGGGGCCCAGTACCGACTGGCCGGCACCCGCACGGTCGACGGTTATTCCGAGACCCTCAAGGACCTCGGCAGAGCAGCTCCGTTGAACACTCCGCTGGTGTTTCTCGTCGCGCTGGCCTCGGCTGCCCTGCTCGCAGCGTTCATGTACCGCACCACCGCGGGACGTCGCCTGCTTGCTGCCGGCGGCAACCCGCTGGCGGCCAGACTGTCCGGCATCTCCACCGACCGGCAGATCGTGCTCGCCCACACCGTGTCGGGCCTGCTGGTCGGCGTGGCCGCGCTGACTGCGACAGCCTCACTGCCGGGTGTCAACCGCAGCGTCGGCGGCGACTGGCTGCTGCCGAGTTTCGCCGCGCCCATCATCGGCGGTGTCGCTCTCAACGGCGGCTCCGTCGCGGTGTTCGGCACGGTGCTTGCGGCCTTTGTGATGCGGCTGATCGACGCTGCGCGGGCCCAGTTCTCGCTCGACCCGAGCTGGGTGAACTTCCTCATCGGCCTGGTTGTACTGGGCACCGTGGTCGGTGGGCGAATGCACCAGACGCATCTTGAGAAGAGGGGCAAGGCACAAGGGCGTATCCCACCGGCGCCCGTTGACATCCCACCGTCTCCCGTGGACACCGGCCGCGAGACGGGCGGCGCCCTGCCGACCGCGGGAGGTGCGCGATGAGCGACGTCCTTCTCGAATGCCAGGACATCGTCAAAGTCTTTCCCGGAGTACGGGCTCTGGACAGCGTCGGACTACGCCTGACGGCGGGCTCGGTACACGCCCTGCTGGGTGAGAACGGCGCAGGCAAGTCCACCCTGATCAAGGTGCTGACCGGTGTGCACACCCCCGACGGCGGCCGTCTGACCTGGCTCGGCAAGGAGGTCCAGCTGCGCTCTCCGCTGGAGGCGACCCGTACCGGCATCGGTGTCGTCCACCAGGAGCGCAATCTCATCCCCGGCTTCTCGGTCGCGGAGAACATCACGCTGCAGAGCCCTCCCTCGCGCCGCGGGATCGTCGACCATGACGCGATGACGGCCCCCGCACTGGGCTGCCTGGCGGAACTGGGCGTGGACATCGATCCACACCGGCCTGTCCGTGAACTATCGGTGGCACAACAGCAGTTGGTGGAGATCGCGAAGGCGCTCCACACCGAGAGCAAGGTGCTGCTCCTCGACGAGCCGACCGCTTCACTCTCCCCGCAGGAGGCGGAGCGGCTGTTCGACGTGATTCGGCGGCTGACGGCCAGGGGCACCTGCGTCGTCTTCGTGAGCCACAAACTCGAAGAGGTCTTCGCCATCTGCGACACCGTCACCGTGCTTCGCGACGGCAGGTCCGTCCTCGAGTCCTCGCCGCTCCCGGATCACACGTACGACGACGTGGTCAGCCTGATGGTGGGCCGGGCCCATGCCGCGACGGACATGGAGCCCCGTGCCGTCGATACCACCGCCGCCCCGGTGCTCTCGCTCGACCGGCTCTCCACCGCCGACGGACACGAGGACATCTCGTTGGATGTGCGTCCCGGTGAGATCGTCGGTCTGTACGGTCTGGTCGGCGCCGGACGCAGCGAACTCGTGAGGGCGGTGCTGGGCCTGGACCGGTGTACCAGCGGTGAGATCCGGGTGCACGGCAAGCCGGCCCGGATCAGGTCGCCGCGCCAGGCGCTCCACCGGTTCGGCATCGGCTACCTGACCGAGAACCGCAAGGAGGAGGGCGTCTTCCTGGAGCAGCCCATCCAGCGGAACATCACTGTGACGGTGTGGACGAGACTTGCCAAGGCCCTCGGATTCGTCTCCGCCCGCGAGGAGCGGGATGTGGCGCAGGCTCTGGTCGAGCGCCTGGGCATCCGCATTTCCGGGCTCGGGCAGAACGCCGGCGAACTGTCCGGAGGCAACCAGCAGAAGGTGAGTCTGGCGAAGTGGCTCGCAGCCGACACCCGCCTGCTCATCGTCGACGAGCCGACCGTGGGCGTCGATGTCCGTACCAAGCACTCCTTTCACGAGCTCTTGTGGGAGCTGGCTCGCGATGGCCTGCCCATCCTGCTGATCAGCAGCGACCTGGCGGAGATGATCACACTGGCGGACCGTGTCATCGTGATGGCCGATCACCGCATCCGCGGGGAGGTCGCCAACGACCGCGACTACGAAGGGATGAGCGGCCGGATCATCCGCATCATCCACGACCGCGCGATCTCCGCCGTGACCGTGACGGAGGATGCCGGATGAAGCGTGTGGCACAGGTGATCCGGGTCCGCCCGGAGAAGCTCGACGCATACCGCGAGCTGCACCGCGATGTTCCGCAGCCGGTGCTGGACCGGCTACGGGCCTGTCACATCGCGAACTACTCGATCCACTTTCTCGGTGACAGGCTGTTCAGCTACTTCGAGTACCACGGCAACGATCTGGCCGCCGACCTCGCCCTCATGGCCGCGGACAGGGCGACGCAAGCCTGGTGGCGGCTCACCGACCCGTGCCAGGAGCCCGTCGAGGAGGCGGCGCCCGGAGAGCGGTGGGCATCGATGGAGCAGGTGTTCTTCATGGAGTGATCGACCGGACTCTGCGTCTCTTCCCGTACGCCCTACCGAACAGGAATCGCCTTGCCTTCGGACACCACCGCGCGGGTCGTCGCTGCGGACACCTGCGGCATCCGCCTCCCGACCTCCCGGAGGCTGGACTGCCCGGACGCGATGAGCCCCGGTCCCGACTTCTCCGCTGCGTACCTCCACTTCCATGAGCGCTTCGGCGACCCCGTGGTGATCCGGGACGGCCACTCTTCCAAGGCGAGCGTGCCGGGCCTCTCAGCGGGAAGGCCATCGGGCTGGGCATGAACCAGCCCTCCGTGCCGGCCCGCTTCGTACGGGAGACCGACATCGACGTCGTGCTGCTCGCCGGTTGCTACACACTCCTGGAGCAGAGTGGTCTCCAGGAACTGCTGCCGCTCGCCGCAGAGCGGGGCGTCTCGGTGGTGGCAGGAGGCGTCTTCAATTCAGGACTGCTCGCAGCGCCCGGACGGGGAGCGACCTACGGCTACCGGGCGGCCGCGCCGGACATGCTGGAGCGTGCGCTGTCCCTGCAGCGGGTCTGCGAGAGGCACGGGGTACCCCTTCGGGCGGTCGCGGCACGCTTTCCCCTGGGCCACCCCACCGAGCCGTCGCGTCCGTGCTGCTCGGCCTGCGCAGCGCACAGGAGGTGGAGGATGCGGTGGGGCAGTTCCAGCGCTCCCTGCCGGCCTCTCTGTGGGAGGACCTTCGCGCCGACGGGCTGCTCCCCGCGAACGTACCGCTCCCGCTGAGCCCGTCGCCCGACCGGAGCTGCGGCGAACCGCGTACAGGGAGCGCCATATGACCGTACCGATCGTCGTTGACGCTCACCACCATGTGCGGGACCCGGCCGTACGCGACCAGGGCTGGATCAACGGACCAATCCCGGGCTCCGTCGTCACCTCGCTAAACTGCGAGTGTCCCGACAAGCCTCGAGCAGCAGGAGAGTGGATGCCGCCGCCCGACCGTTCCGCAGGCAACGCCGGGGAGCCGAGCGGGAAACAGGGCTCGCCTCCTGCCCGGCAGGTGCTCTCGGACAGCGTCTACGAGGACGTCAAGGCCAGGGTCATGGACCACGAGATCGCACCAGGTGCCCGGGTCGGCATCGAAGCCCTCTCGCGTACCCTCGGCGTGTCGCCGACGCCGGTGCGCGAAGCCCTGGCCCGGCTCGAGGCCGACGGTCTGGTGGTGAAGCGATCTCTTTCGGGATACCGCGCGACCGAGTTGCTGACCCGCCAGGGGCTTGAAGAACTCTTCGAGATGCGTCTGCTGCTGGAACCGAGGGCCACAGCGCTGGCCGCGACCAACGCGACCGAGGAACAGCTCGACGCCATCGAACGGATCGTGGAGGAGATGCGGGCGCATCCGGGGCCGACCGGCCGGTACGCGGACTACCGTGACTTCGCCGCTCTGGACCAGCGGTTCCACGACGCAATCGCCCAGGCATCGCATCGGCCGTTGCTCGCGGACGCGGTGGAGCGGCTCCACTCGCATCTGCACGTCTTTCGGCTCACCAACGTCAATATGACCGAGGACCCGACGCTGGCGGAACACGAACGAGTCGTACGCGCCATTCTGCGCAGAAAGGCCGATCGCGCCGCGGAAGCCATGGCGGAGCACCTGACACACAGCCTCGAGCGCCAGCTCAGCCACGAGACGACATCCTGACCCACGCACAGGCGGCCACTGTGCCGAAACAGCGCCCTCCCTCCCCTGATCCCGGCACAGCTGTGGAAGCCGATCGTTGTGCCGGATGGCGGCAGTGAGCGCGCGGATGCGTTGGGGCTTCCCCACGTGCGGCGGCCGGGGGGCCAGGCGCTGGGCGGGACTGTCGCGTGGCGGGTGCGGCTCGCCGCGGGTGCGACCCACGGCAAGAGCATCCTCCGCGTCGCCTGACAGTACGGCACGCACCAGGATGGGCCGTCGGTCCTCAATTCTGACTGACTGGCGGGAGCGCAGGCGAGGGCGCCTCGGGATTCACGTGGGATCCGTCGGCCTTTCGCCGGCATTGAGGGGTAGAACAGGCTTCCCCCAACGCAGGCTCCCCGTCTGCGCCGCAACCATAGCGAGGCAGCGCCCACAGCCGGGGATTCCCTACCTGACCGGGGATCCACAGCTGGGCCGCTGTCCGGCATCAAGACGTCTTTGTCCTGGAGCCCGCTGGCCCGGCTCGAAACCGGCCGGCCGGACTGACGGCATCGCCGCGCAGAAGCCTCAGGTCCGGGCGCCGTTTGCCGCCTCGGCGACAGCCTCTGTCGTCGGCACCTTGGTCAGGTGCCGACGGTGAGCAAGGCTGAGCGGTCGCCGGGCGAGACGCTGTCGGCGATGAGATCGTTCAGCGCGTGCAGGAGCGTCTGCGGGATATGCCCCTCGCCCGTGTACGGCGTGTGGAGCTGGAGTCCGTCCCACAGGGCGGTGAACCACGCGGCCTCCGTCGCCAGGTCCGCGTCCCCGCGGACGAAGCCCTGCCTCTGGAGCGAGCGGAGTTCGGCGGTGAGGGTGTCCAGCACGCGCGTGTACCGGTCGGCGAAGTAGGTGTGTGCGGGGTGGCCGGGGCTGGTCGCCTCGCACAGGAGCGCGGAGTAGAGGGAAACCGGCTCGGGAACGGTCTCGTTGTATGCGGCCCGCCGGTAGACGTTTGCCACCTTGTCGTACGCCGTGACGGGCGTGATGTATGCCTTGTCCGCCTCGCGGCCGAAACGGTTGAGGACCGCACCCAGAAGGGCTTCCTTGGAGTCGAAGTAGTACAACAGCGTGCCGTGGGCCAGGTCCAGGCTCGCGGCGACGGAGCGAAGGCTCGTGCCGTGGTAGCCGTGCCGGGCGAACGCCAGAGCCGCTGCGTCCAGGATCTCGTCCACCCGGTCCAGGCCCTGCGTCCGCGCCGCTGCCCCTTGCGACGGTGCCGTAGGCGCGATGCCGGCCCGGGGGATCCAAGCGGCCGGATCGGGAGTCGTCGGTGCCATGCGGTCCAGTAGATCGCCATGGATCCGCACCACGTCAGCGGGCGAGACCCGCTCGGGAAGATAGGCGTGGAGTACCTGAAGGCCGTCCAAGGCCGCGCCGGGCTCGGACGCCCGCCCGAGCCCGGCTGCCGTGAACAGTTCCTCCCTGGCCCGCAGCCGCTCCCGGACGTAGGAGCGGGCGGCATGATCGGCTGAGCGTGCCTCCCCGAGCAGCTTCAGATACAGCCGGCCCAGGCTCCGGTCGCCGTGCAGTGCGTCGGCGGCCAGCTCCTCCAGCACCACGCGCGGGGCAGCCCCCGCGGCCGGCGTCGGAAGGGGGGCACGGGCGTCCGTCCGCCGAAGGAGCGCGAGAAGAACGTCCTCCTTCGAGGAGTAATGCCGCAAGATCCCCGCATGCGTCATACCGAGACGCTTGGCCAGAGACCTCAGCGTGGTGGCACCGAAGCCGACATCGCCGAACTCGTCCTGAGCCGCGTCCAGGATCTGCTCACGGCGTTGGATACCCCTGCGGTTCGGTGTGCCGCTGATGTGTGGCACCGGTGCCGCCCTTCCCGTGGATCCCCCGATTTCCAGATCTTGAGGCTAGCAGTCCTGACTTTGTAACCGCCTGGCCAACAATTGTTACCAGTCGGTCAACTTCGTGGTAGAAACCACGTCCCATCACGGATGGCACTCCCGCCGCTGACGGAGAGGGACGCCCATGTCGCACCCATCACCCGCCATCGAAGCCACCGCGTCCGCGCCGAAGCCGCGGGTGGACCGCAGGCTTGCCAGTTCGCTCGGCCTCGCGCAGTTCGGGGGGTTCCTCGTCTGGGGCTCGGTCCCGACCGTTCTGCTGGCTCGCCACCTGGAAGACATCGACCCTCGCCCAGCCCGCTTGGGGGCTTTCTCGGACCGCACGCGCAGCCGGCTCGGTAAGCGGGCCCCCTACCTGCTGGCTGGAGCGTTCATCGGCGCACTCGCGCTGTTGGCCACGGCGATGGCCGACGCCGTGCTTACGATCAGCGTGGCCTGGTGAGTCGCGAAGGTGTCGGTGACCGGCGCCGGCGGGATCCTCGCCGCGGTGCTTCCCGACCGTGTGCCCGTGGCCACACGCGCAGTGGTGTCGGCCGTCGTCGGTTTCGGCAGCATGGCCGGAATGCTGGGCGGTCAGGTCACGGCGGCTCTGCTGGTCCCGCACGGGAGGCCCGTGCACTACCAAGGGGCGATCCAGCACGACTGGCACAGGGCCCATGTGGGTGTGAATGCCCGCGCAGATCGAGGCGTTCACCTCGGTGCGGATCGACACGTGCGAGAACCTGATCGACTGCGAACACCGGAGACATCGCGGATGCGGCAGGTGCTGGACACTGAGCGGTGACCGCGCTCCGGGTGGTGGCTCCGGTGCGTCGAAGGCCCGGTCCGCCTTGCCGCGCAGCGCTCGCCGGGCTCATCCGACGTGGACACGGGGGCGGCGGGCCCGGTCGGGTTCGGCCTCGCGGAGGACCTCGCGGGTGACGGGGGCTACCTCGCCCTGGCCGAAGAGGAAGAAGCGCAGGAAGTTGGTGAAGGGGTTGCCCTCGGTCCATTCGAAGTAGATGTGCGGCGTGCAGCCGGTGGTGTCGCGGACGTGCAGGAGCAGGGCAGCCAGGGCGTTGGGGACGGAGGAACTCTCCAGGGTCAGGACGCGGTAGCGGCCGTGCAGGACTTCGCCGTGTACGTTCAGGCCCGCTTCGAACTCCGAGGGGTCGAGCACTGTGACCTCGACGAAGACGAAGTCCTCCTGGGCCGGGACGTCGTTGTCATGACGGATCTGCTCGATCTTGTCGCGGTACTCGGCGATGTCACGGTTGTCGGGCTCATTGGCGATGAACCGGATCCTGCGACTGGCGACGTCCCGCACGAAACGCTCCGCCACGTCGTCCATGGTCACGTTGGTGACCCGCAGCTCGAAGGCGCGAGCGAGCCGTGAAAGCAGTGAGACGAGGATGATCCCGGCGATGAAGCAGGCACCGATCTTCACGCCGTCCGGGCGCTCGATGACGTTCACCACGGTGGTGTAGAGGAAGATCGCCGAGATGACGGCAAAGGCGATGGTCCAGTGGCGCTGGCCGGCCTTGCGCGCGGCGATGGTGACGGCGATGGCGGCGGAGCTGATCAGCACGAGGACGCCGGTGGCGTAGGCGCCACCCTGGGCGTCGACGTCGGCGTCGAAGATCCATGTGACCAGGAATGCCACCAGGGTGAACACGATCACCATCGGGCGCACGGCGCGCGCCCAGTGCGGGGCCATGCCGTACCGGGGCAGGTAGCGGGGCATCAGGTTGAGCAGGCCGGCCATGGCGGAGGCGCCGGCGAACCACAGGATGGCGATGGTGGAGACGTCGTAGACCGTGCCGAAGACGTTTCCGAGGTACTCGTGCGCCAGATACGCGAGTGCGCGGCCGTTGGCCCGGCCGCCCGACTCGAACTCCTTCTCCGGGATGAGCACGGTGGTGATGAAACTGGTGGCGACCAGGAACACGCTCATGATCACCGCGGCGGTGGTCAGCAGCTTCTTCGTACCCCGGATACGGCCGGTGGGCTTCTCCTCGGTGTCGTCGGGGTCGCCCTGGACGTGCGGCATGACCGCCACGCCGGTCTCGAAGCCGGACAGGCCGAGGGCCAGCTTCGGGAAGACCAGCAGCGCGACGCCGACCATGGCGAGCACGTTGCCGTGCTCGGTGGTCAGGGCGTCGGTCCAGTCGGTGACCACGTGAGCGGCGGTGGCGACGTGCCACAGCCCCACCACCACGACGACGACGTTGAGGGTCAGGTAGATCCCGACCAGGACGACGGCGACGCCGATGGCCTCCAGGAAGCCCTTGAGGAACACCGCCCCGAGCAGTGCGACCAGCAGCAACGTGATCAGCATCTGCTTGTCGTGCAGCGCATCGGTCAGGTGTGGGTTCTCCACCAGGTGGGTGGAGGCGTCCGCCGCCGACAGCGTGATGGTGATCAGGAAGTCCGTGGCAGCGAAGCCGAGCAGCGTCAGGACGAACAGCTTGCCCTTCCAGAACGACAGCAGCCGCTCCAGCATCGCGATCGATCCCTCGCCCCGCGGGCTCTCCTCGGCTACCCGCCGGTAGACCGGCAGCGCGCCCGCCAGAGTGACGATCACGAGCACGATGGTGGCCACGGGGGACAGCAGCCCGGCCGCAAGGGCGGCGATGCCCGGCTGATAGCCCAGCGTGGAGAAGTAGTCGACGCCGGTCAGGCACATCACCCGCCACCACCGCTGCCCCTTGTGTGCGGGCACAGGCTTGGCATGCGGCCCCTGCTGGTGCCCGGCCATGTCGGACAAGCCCTCCAGCATCCACGCGCGCAGGCGACTCGTAGGAACGTGGGCGGGGGTGGCCATCGGTGTGCTCCTGGCGTATGGCGAAGCGAACGGTTCCGGCCATCAAGGAGACGGCCGCATCAGCGTACGCAAGGAGTGATCCACAGCCGAGGGCTGCCCCGCACCGAGGAGAAACGTGTCCGCTCGCCCACCACGACCGTCCTCCGGCGCATGAGAACGCTGCACCGAGGTCACCGTGAATTCGCTGGCCTCAGGGCCCACGGGCGGCGCGGGCATTTTCACCCGACTCGCTGACGACGACCCGCACAAGGGCCTCAGCGACATCGCCCCGCTGGGCCGGCTCGCTGCTCCCGATGAATGGCGGCTCCAGTAGCTGAGCAACGAATGGCTCACCGGGCACCGTTGATGTCCGAGAATCACCACCGGCGTCGCTCGCGGCAAGCATCCTGGCGGCAGGATCTGAGATCCGAGGACTGGATCTCGCCTGTGCGGCCTGCACGAGTCATCGCAGTCCGCCGAGGACGCGATACACCCCGCGGGTGCCCTTGAGGGCTCCGGGCCGGTGTCGTCGAGTGGAACGGCTGTGAGGGGCGCACCATGGAAGGGCGTGAGCACGACATGGGGGTGACCTGGGCAGGAGTCCGCCGGTGGCACGTGGACGGTTGCGGATCTACCTCGGGGCCGCCCCCGGGGTCGGGAAGACGTACACGATGCTTGCCGAGGGGCAGCGGCTGCGTTCACGGGGCGCGGATGTGGTCGTCGGCTTCGTCGAGCCGCATGGGCGTCGGCCGACAGCGGCCATGGCCGACGGTCTGGAGACGATTGCCCGGCGTACGTTGAGCCACCGCGGTGCGCTCTTCACCGAGATGGATCTCGACGCGGTGCTGGCCCGCAGTCCCCAGGTCACGCTGGTCGACGAGCTGGCCCACTCCAACGTTCCGGGGACGCGCAACGCCAAGCGATGGCAGGACGTGGAGGAGCTCCTGGCCGCCGGCATCGACGTCGTCACCACGCTCAACGTCCAGCACCTGGAATCCCTCAACGACGTGGTACGGCAGATCACGGGGGTCGCTCAGCGGGAGACCCTGCCCGACGAGGTGGCCCGCCGGGCCGACCAGATCGAACTGGTCGACCTGCCACCGGAGGTGCTCCGCCGCCGCATGGTCCATGGCGACATCTATCCGCCGGACCGCATCGAGTCCGCCCTCACCCACTACTTCCGGGTCGGCAACCTCACCGCCCTGCGCGAAATCGCCCTGCTGTGGCTCGCCGACCGGGTGGAGGAGGGGCTGCAGCGCTACCGCGCGGAACACGGCATCGTCGCTCCCTGGGAGACCCGGGAGCGCATCCTGGTGTCCCTGAGCGGCGGGCCGGAGGGCGCGACCCTCATCCGCCGTGCCGCGCGGATCAGCGCTCGTACCCCCGGCACCGAATTGCTGGCCCTCCACGTGGTCCCGGAGGACGGGCTCACCCGTGACGACCCGGCGGCACTGGACACCCAGCGCACCCTTGTGGAATCGCTCGGCGGCACCTACCACCAGACCTCCGGCGAGGACATTGTCGACGCCTTGCTCCAGTTCGCCGAGGCGGAGAACGTCACCCAGATCGTGCTGGGCGCGAGTCGGCACGGTCGTCTCGCCTCCCTCCTGAGAGCGGGTGTGGGAGAGCGGACGATCAAGGGGTCCGGCCCCATTGACGCGCACATCGTCACCCATAGGGAGGCAGCAGGGTCTGCTGTGGTGAGGATTCCGCATCCGATCCGTGGCACGGGCCCAAGACGGTACTGGGCCGCGCTGGCCGGCGCCGTGATGCTGCTGCCCGTACTGACGCTCCTGCTGACCGCGTTGCGTGGCCATCTCGACCTCTCCAGCGACCTGGTGATCTATCTGCTCGCCGTCGTCGTGGTCGCCCTGGTCGGCGGGCTCCACCCGGCGCTGTTCGCCGCGGTTGCCGCAGCACTGCTCGCCGATTACTACTTCACCGCACCGGTGCACTCGCTGGCCATTGAGCGACCGGACGAGATCACCGCGCTCGTGGTCTTCATCGCCACAGCCGCTCTCGTCGGCACGGCAGCGGGAACGGCTGCACAGCGTACGTACCAGGCCGTACGCGCGACATCGGAGGCGAGGGCGTTGAGCCGCCTGGCCGCAGCCATGATGCGTGGCCAGGATCTGACGGCACTGGTGGAGCAGATCCGGGAGAACTTCGGCCTCAGTGCGATCAGCCTGCTCGAAAGGGATCCGGAGGCATCCCCCGTGCCCCGCTGGTACGTGGTCGCCAGCGCCGGGGAGCGGCCGCCGGAGAAGCCCTACGAGGCGGATGTGGAAAGCCCCGTCGACGAAAATCTCACGCTGGCTGCTCGCGGCTCGGGACTGAGCACGGAGGACCAGCGCGTCCTCGCCGCATGCGCCGCCGAATTGGGGCTGGCCCATGCCCGAGGGCGGATCGCCGGGCGTTCCGGCGGCACGGACACCTTCGCCGACGCCGAACGCACCCGGGCATCCCTGCTTCTCGCGGCAGGCCGCGATCTGCGTGCTCCGCTGCACACCGCTGAAGCGGCGCTCGTGCGCTTGCGGCGTCGACGCGCCGGCGCGCCTGCCCGGGAGGAGGCGCAGTTGTTGGACGCTGCCCGCGCGGCGGTGCACCGTGCGGCGCAGTTGGTCACCGATCTCGACGATGTGAGTCGTCTGCACGCCGGGGCACTCGATCTCTACCTCCGCCCGGTCGACCTCAACGAGGTGCTGGGCGCTGCCTTGGACGACCTCGGGCCCGGCGGCCATTCGATCGTTCTACATCTGCCGGAACAGCTGCCCGATGTGATCGCGGACGCTGCTCTCCTCACCCGCGCCCTGACCGCCCTGGGGGCCGACGCATTGCGTCACAGTCCGCCGGACCGGCCCCCCGTCTTCACCGCCGAGGTCCGGGCCGGCCGCGTGAGGATTCGGGTGGAGGACGGCGTGCCCGTCCGAGGTCCGGAACTGGGCGCTGCGGCCTCCGGGGCTCCGGGTACCAGGGCCGACAGCCTGGCTCTGCGGCTGTCGCGCGACTTGGCCGAGGCCATGGACGGGACCCTGGAGACGACCACTGAGGGCCCCGCCTTCTCGGCGATGCTCACTCTTCCCAGTTCCGCGCCCGGCGGCAGCGCGACATCGGGCCGCGTCGAGTGAATCCCCGCACTCCACCGTCATCCCATCGGCGCACAGGGCGGCAGGGCATTCTCGAAGTCAACTGATATAGCGTCAGAAACGATTCAACCTCGTATTCCAGATCAACCCCCCTATTCCAACCGGGAGGGCTGAACAAGCCTGCCCCTGATGACTCTGCGGGGTGCCTCGCGCATGCCGGACGTCGCGTCCATCGGCCTCACGGTAGTGGTGTTCGTCCTCATCGGCCTGGCCGCCAAGGGGGTCGGACGCCTGTGAGCGTGGAAAACATCGTCGGCTTGATCGTTGCCGCGTGCCTCGTGATCTACCTGGTCATCTGCCTGATCTTCCCCGAGAAGTTCTAGGAGTAAGCCCGGATGAACGACACCCTCGCGGGATGGCTCCAGGTACTCGCCCTGGTGGTCGCGCTAGGTCTCTCGTTTCGCCCGCTGGGCGGCTACATGGCCCGCGTCCTGACCACCGATCGCCATTGGCGGGCCGAACGCCTGATCTACCGGGCAGGCGGAGTGAACGGCGACGCCGACCAGAAGTGGTCGGTCTACCTGCGCAGCATCCTGGCCTTCTCCGCAGTGTCGGTACTGTTCCTGTACGCATTTCTGCGCCTGCAGAACCATCTCCTGCTGTCCCTGGGAATGAAGCCGGTCACCACGGACCAGTCGTTCAACACCGCGGCATCCTTCGTCACCAATACCAACTGGCAGTCGTATTCCGGCGAGTCGACCATGGGCCATCTGGTCCAGATGGCGGGCCTCGCGGTGCAGAACTTCGTCTCCGCGGCCGTGGGTATTGCCGTCGTGGCCGCGCTGATCCGGGGCTTCAGCAGGAAGAAGACCGATCGCGTCGGGAATTTCTGGGTGGACCTGACACGGATTGTGCTTCGCGTTCTGTTGCCCCTTGCGTTCGTCTTCGCGATCGTTCTGGTGGCCGCCGGTTCCGTTCAGAATTTCCATGGAATCCACGACATCACCACCATCGCAGGCGGGCACCAGGGGGTGACCGGGGGCCCCGTCGCCTCCCAGGAGGCCATCAAGGAGCTTGGCACCAACGGCGGTGGTTTCTACAACGCGAATTCCGCGCACCCCTTCGAGAACCCCAACGCCTTCACCAACCTGATCGAGATCTACCTTCTGCTGGTCATCGCGTTCTCGCTGCCGCGGACCTTCGGGACGATGGTCGGCGACAACCGACAGGGCTACGCGATTGTTGCCGTGATGGCATTGATCTGGGGCGCATCGGTCGCCGTCGTGACCGCCAACGAACTGCACAGCGTCAGCAGCACGGCCGGTCACGCGGCCGGCGGAATGATGGAGGGCAAGGAGACGCGGTTCGGGATCTGGGCCTCGGCTCTGTTCGCCGTGTCCACCACCCTTACGTCGTGCGGAGCGGTCAACTCCTTCCACGACTCGTACACGCCGGGCGGCGGCGGAATGACGATCTTCAACATGATGCTGGGGGAGATCGCGCCCGGCGGCACCGGCTCCGGGCTCTACGGGATCCTGATCCTGGCGATCGTCGCGGTCTTCGTCGCTGGACTGATGGTCGGCCGTACGCCCGAGTACCTGGGCAAGAAGCTCCGGGGCCGGGAGATGAAGTTCGCCTCGCTCTACATCCTGACCACGCCCGCACTCGCGCTGGTCGGTGCGGGGCTGGCGATGGCACTCCCGGGGGAGAGGGCCGCCATGCTCAATCCCGGGCCGCACGGATTCTCCGAGGTCCTGTACGCCTTCGCGTCGGCTGCGAACAACAACGGCTCGGCGTTCGCGGGGTTGAGCGTGAATACCGTCTGGTACAACACCACACTCGGTGTGGTCATGCTGGTCGGCCGGTTCCTGCCGATGGTGTTCGTCCTCGCGCTCGCCGGCTCGCTCGCCGGGCAGCAGCCCGTTCCGGTCACCGCGGGCACCCTGCCCACTCACCGGCCGCAGTTCGTCGGGCTGTTGACCGGAGTGATCCTCATCGTTGTCGGTCTGACGTACTTTCCCGCGCTCGCACTCGGCCCCCTCGCGGAGGGTCTGCGCTGATGTCCACGACCACCAATCCCGCTCCCACCCCGCCGCGCGCCGGGCGTCAGCAGCACCGGGTCTCGGGCGGACTGCTCGATCCCAAGCAGCTTCTGACGTCCTTCCCCGACGCCCTGCGCAAGCTGGATCCGCGCTCGATGGTCCACAACCCCGTCATGTTCGTGGTGGAGGTCGGGGCGGTGCTGACCACGCTGTCGGCCATCAGGGCGCCCAGTGTCTTCGCCTGGGTGATCACGGCATGGCTCTGGCTGACGTCGGTCTTCGCCAATCTTGCCGAAGCCGTGGCCGAGGGGCGCGGCAAGGCCCAGGCGGAGACTCTGCGCCGCTCCAAGACGACGACAATGGCCCGCCGTCTCAGCGGCTGGCGGCCCGGCGCGACCGACGTCGCAGAGGAGGAGGTTCCGGGCGTCGGCCTCCGTCTGGGCGATCACGTCGTCGTCGAGGCCGGGCAGACCATCCCCGGCGACGGCGATGTGGTCGAGGGCATCGCGAGCGTCGACGAATCGGCCATCACGGGCGAGTCCGCGCCGGTGATCCGTGAGTCGGGCGGCGACCGGTCGGCGGTCACCGGAGGCACCAAGGTGCTCTCGGACCGGATCGTCGTGAAAATCACCTCGAAGCCGGGGGAGACCTTTATCGACCGGATGATCGCCCTCGTGGAGGGGGCCGCGCGGCAGAAGACGCCGAACGAGATCGCGCTCAACATCCTGCTGGCATCCCTCACGATCATCTTTCTGGTCGCGGTGGCGACTCTGCAGCCCTTCGCCATCTTCGCGGGGGCCGAGCAGCCCATCGTCATCCTCGTCGCCCTCGTGGTGGCCCTGATCCCCACGACGATCGGCGCGCTGCTGTCGGCGATCGGCATCGCGGGCATGGACCGGCTCGTGCAGCGCAACGTGCTGGCGATGTCCGGGCGCGCGGTGGAGGCCGCGGGCGACGTCAATACCCTCCTGCTCGACAAGACCGGCACCATCACCCTCGGCAACCGCCAGGCCGCCGAGTTCCTGCCGGTGGACGGGGTGAGTGTCGAGGAGCTCGCGGACGCCTCCCAGCTGTCGTCGATCGCCGACGAGACGCCCGAGGGTCGCTCGATCGTCGTCCTCGCCAAGCAGCAGTACGCGCTGCGCGGACGCAGTGAAGGAGAACTGGCCCAGGCACAGTTCGTACCCTTCACCGCTCAGAGCCGGATGAGCGGTGTCGACCTCAACGATCCTCCGGAGAACCTGTCTTTGCGCAAGGGAGCGGCGACGGCAGTGATGCGTTGGGTCCGTGACAACGGCGGCCACCCCACGGCAGAGGTCGGCGCCATCGTCGACGGCATCTCCGCGAGCGGCGGCACCCCGCTGGTCGTCGGCGAGGTGACCCGGCACGGCGACGCGCCCGGCGCCCGCGTCCTCGGCGTCATCCACCTCAAGGACGTCGTCAAGGAAGGCATGCGCGAACGCTTCGACGAACTGCGCCGCATGGGCATCAAAACCGTCATGATCACCGGCGACAACCCGCTTACCGCGCGCGCCATCGCCCAGGAAGCAGGGGTGGACGACTTCCTGGCCGAGGCCACCCCCGAGGACAAGATGACCCTGATCTGCCGCGAACAACAGGGCGGCAAGCTGGTCGCGATGACCGGCGACGGCACGAACGACGCGCCCGCGCTGGCCCAGGCGGACGTCGGCGTGGCGATGAACACCGGTACCTCGGCCGCCAAGGAGGCCGGGAACATGGTGGACCTGGACTCCAACCCGACCAAGCTCATCGAGATCGTCGAGATCGGCAAGCAGCTGCTGATGACCCGCGGCGCGCTGACGACCTTCTCGATCGCCAACGACGTCGCGAAGTACTTCGCGATCATCCCGGCGATGTTCGCGATGGTCTACCCGGGCCTGGACAAGCTCAACATCATGCGCCTGCACAGCCCGACCTCGGCGATCGCCTCCGCGATCGTCTTCAACGCGCTGATCATCATCGCGCTGATCCCGCTCGCGCTGCGCGGCGTGCGCTACCGGCCGTCCTCCGCCGCGACACTGCTCAGCCGCAACATCTGGATGTACGGGCTCGGCGGGCTGGTACTGCCCTTTGTGGGCATCAAGCTGCTCGACCTCTTCATTCAGTTCATCCCCGGCCTGCGCTGACAGACGGCCCGAGAGAGAAGAAGGCGATCCCACGGTGCGCACCCACCTTCCCCCCGTACTCCAGCACCATCTGACCGCCTTGCGGATGCTGCTGGCGTTCACCGTGATCACCGGCATCGCCTATCCACTGCTCGTCACCGGCATCGCCCAGGCCGGTCTCTCCTACCAGGCCAACGGCTCCCTGCTGACGACGAACGGCACGCCGGTGGCCTCCAGTCTGATCGGCCAGAACTTCGCCCTGCCGAAGAAGAATCCCCAGGACGCGAAGGAGCCGCTGCGCCCCGACCCCAAGTGGTTCCAGCCTCGCCCGTCCGCCGGCGGCTACGACCCCGTGATCTCCGGCGCCTCCAATCTGGGCCCGAACAACACCGACCTGATCAAGACCGTCAGGGACCGCCGTGCCGCCGTCGCCGCCTTCGACGGGGTCCCGCCCGCGTCCGTCCCCGCGGACGCCGTCACCGCCAGCGGCTCCGGGCTCGACCCGGCGATCTCCCCGGCGTACGCCTACGAACAGGTCGACCGCGTCGCGAAGGCCCGCCACCTCGCCCCCGCCGAGGTCAAGAGGCTGGTCGCCCACCATGTCCAGGGACGTGTTCTCGGCTTTCTGGGTCAGGAACGCGTCAATGTCGTCGAACTCAACCACGATCTGGCCAGGCTGATGTGACCAGAATGTGGGGGTGCCGATGCGAGGGCGGCCGAGGCGAGACATACACCGGCGTGGGGGTGTGACGTGGACGTGGGGGCCGTGGCCGTACTTACGGGGATCGCCGCGTTCGGCGGCATGCTCGCCGTCCTTGTGGGGGCCTATGGCTTGCGTCAGGCACGGCGGGTGAGAGAGACCGGCGTGCGTGTCCAGGCGCTGGTCAAGCGACACTCGGGAGAGGTCCGTGAGGAGTCGGCCCCACTGCACCCGCTCCTCCAGTTCGTGACGGACAACGACAGGGTGATGGAAGTCGTCTGTCCCGTTCCCCCCACCCGGCGGCGCCCGTTCAAGGACGGTGACAACGTACTTGTCTCCTACGATCCGGCCGACCCGCGAAACGTCGTCGTCCACGGGCGGGAACGCTTGGGTCCTGAACGCGCATTCATCGCCGGGGGCGCCCTCGTCGTGCTGCTCTCGGTGACGCTGCTCGTTGTCGCGATTGCGGGCCGATGACAGATCTGGAGCGCTTCTGGTCGTCGCCTCTTGCGGTCGGCGTCCAACGAGTTGTGGCTGGGCGTCAGCAGTGCGGGCTGACCCGCAGCAGGGACATCGGCTCGGCCCGCGGCTCCGTGCCGTCGAGCGTGGGCGTGGCCGGCCGTGCCGAGTTCCGCCCCGACCAGGTTGGCCAGGGTCACCGCGACCAGACGCGCGGCGAGTGGGGGTGCCGCCCCGGGCGCGGGCCGGAGCATGAACCGGCCGTGGAAGCGTCCGTTGTGGAAGACCCGCAGTTCCAACTCCTCGCGGGGCAGACCTTCGCGGTCGGCGTTCCAGCGCCGGTGGTCCCAGGCAATGGTGCCCTCCTCCTCCAGACGGGGCGGCCGTCCGACGAGGGTGCCGTACTCGAAGCGGCAGCCACTCAACCTGAGCAGTCCCACGAGCTGCCGACACACATGGTCGATCACGATGTGCGGGCTGGTGGCGGTCTCGGCCAGCCGGGCGGTGTGGTGGATCTGTGCCAGGTGGTCGTCGTCGGTGAGGGCGATCACCTTCAGTTCCCGGGCCCGGGCTGCGACGGCCCGGCCCGGGAGGGGTAGACGTACATCCGGCCCGCAGACAGGCCGCAATGAGGCCCCCCGATGGCTCGCCGACCAGGTGCAGGATCTCGTCCTGGAGGAGCGGTGAGACGTGACGGGCCACGCCGTGACCTGGCCGGCCTGCACCGCGGGCCACCCGCGCCCCATGCGGCCGTCCCCTGAACCTGACCACGCCTTCTGGAGCTGCCTCAAACAGCCCGACGTGGACATACGCATCGGGGAGCATCCTGGCCGCAGCGGATGACGACCTGTCGGCCCTTGCTCCGGGAGCACCGACGCCATGGTGCCTGTCGCCCACGCTCCCCGGTAGTGCCGAGGGCGCCGGCAGGGGACGAAACAGCAGGTGCGCCACCGAATGCCGGGCCTGCGCCGCCAGACCGACCGCGATGTCCGGCACAGCGTCGAACGGGGCCGTACGAGTGTCCGTCGTCAATCGCGCGTCAAGGGTCGGGTCTGCGGGATCAAGGGGCCGCTAACGGAGACGTCCGGCCCGGCAGCAGCGGGCATAGCGTCACTGGTACGCCCCGGCTTGCCAGTAGTCCGGGGTGATGTACCCGTCTCCATGAGGAGTGTCATGAACGACAACCAGCGTGCCGAGGACCCCGACCCCCTTCAATCGAACCGGACCGGAGCGTTGTTCATTCCGGTCCGGCCGGGGCCCGTAGGCTACTGTGCCCGCCTCTTCCGTACGCCCCTTGGCGTCCGCACCGCAGTCGCCTTCACCAACGAGCGGCGACTGACCCTCACTCTGGGACAGCGGCAGACCTGGATCCGGCTCTCCGCGCCGGCGGTACGTGCCCTCGTCGCGCCCTTGGGGGTTGCCGGCCTCGTCGTCGACCCGCTACTCGCTGCCCCCGGGCCCAGTGCCTCACCCGCTGTGAAGTTCACCCGCCGTCCGGTCCCTGCGCCGCAGCGCGCGTACCGGCCGGCCTGGGATCTGCGAGCGGTCGATGTTGTCCGTGCGACCGGCACAGAGTTGTTGTCTCCTGCATCAACCTCTTGATCGGCTGAGGGAACACCATGACCACAACACTGCCCGGCCTGTCGGCTCCGGCGCCGGCACCGACCATGCCGCACGTAGTCTCCGTGCCGCCGAGCAACGCCGCAAGTCTGTCCGTCTGGCCCGCTTCGGCGCGGCTCGCCTCCCGCGGCGATGTCGAGGTGGGAGGCGTCTCCCTCGTCGAGGCGGCCGAGCGGTTCGGTACCCGGTCTATCTCCTCGACGAGGGCGAGGTGCGGGAACGCTGCCGCACCTATCTGCGGGCCTTCCCGGACACCGATGTCGTCTACGCGGCGAAGGCGTTCCTGTGCCGCGCCCTCCTGCACTGGGTGCAGGAGGAGGGCCTCGGCCTGGACGTCTGTTCCGCGGGCGAGCTGGAACTCGCCGTCACCACCGGCTTCCCGCCCGAGCGCATCGTGCTGCACGGCAACGCCAAGAGTCCGGACGACCTGAGCGCCGCACTGCGCCTGGGCGTCGGACGGATCGTCATCGACAGCGCGTGGGAGATCGCCCGGCTGTCCGCGCTCATCCCGGCCGACGGCCGCCAGAAGGTGCTGGTGCGCGTGGTTCCGGGCGTGAGCGCGGGCAGCCACGCCGCGATCCGCACAGGCACCGACGACCAGAAGTTCGGGCTGTCGATCACCGACGGGAGCGCCCAGCACGCCATCGCCCGGATACTCGACCAGCCGCGACTGGAACTGGTCGGACTGCACTGCCACATCGGCTCGCAGATCACCACGGTCAAGCCCTACCTGACTGCGCTGCGACGGGTGGTCGGGCTGCTTGCCCAGATCCGCCACCAGCACGGAATCGTCCTGCCGGAGTTGGACCTGGGCGGCGGGCACGCGGTCGCCTACCGGCCGGGGGAGACCGCGCTCGACATACCGTCCCTCGGTGCCCGCATCCGCCGCGAACTGGCTACGAGCTGCGCTACGGCCGGCATCCCCGTGCCCCGGCTCACCGTCGAGCCCGGCCGTGCGCTGGTCGGGCCCGCAGGCGTGGCGCTCTACCGGGTGCTGGCCGTCAAGAGCACCGGAGACCGGATCTTCGTCGCCGTGGACGGCGGAATGAGCGACAACCCGCGGCCCGCGTTGTACGGCGTCCGCTACGCCCCCCGGCTCATCGGCCGTCGCTCGACGGCCGAGCCCTGCACGGCGACCGTCGTCGGCCGGCATTGCGAGGCGGGCGATGTGCTCGCCGCCGATGTGGCCATGCCGGGTGACATCCGCCCGGGCGACCTGGTCGCCATTCCGGTCGCGGGCGCCTACCACCTCTCCATGGCGTCCAGTTACAACGCGGTCGGCCGCCCACCGGTGGTCGCCGTCCAAGACGGCCGTGCGCGGCTACTGGTCCGCCGTGAATCCCTCGCCGACATCAACGGCCGCGACGTCGGTCTCTGAACCGCGCGCACCCATGTCCGTATCGCTCCCGACGACCGCCGACCGTGAAGGAGCTGATATGTCCTGCATCAGCCGTCCGTCCCTTGGGAGCAGCCGTGACCACTGAGAACATCATCGGTCTGATTGTCGCTGTGAGCCTCCTGGGGTACCTGGTGCTGGCCATCAAGTTCCCGGACCGATTCTGACGACGACTTCTCGCGTCGGTCGGTCGGCCGGCGGGCCGGTCCGACCGCCTGCATTGCCCTGTCGTCACTTCACCGACAGAACACGGAGTGGAAGGGCGGCTGACACCCGGCAGGCGAGTCGGACCGGCGTACGGGATGCGCCGAGAGGACGTGCTGCCCGGGTCGTAAGGGACCGCCAACCCTCACCTGCGCTGTTTCTTCGATGCCGACGCGCGATCGGCGAGCAACGCCCCCCGCTTGCCCTGCCCTCCGCAGCTGGCCGAGCGCCGCAGATCGACGGGAGAGCAGCTGCTCATCGCGCTCGACGCCGCTTTCGGCAGCGCCGGTCCTGATGTCCCGTTGCAATCTCTGGTCGTGCGTGGTTCACCGGGACGGGCGCTGGTGGAGACCGCCGGCCGGGCCGACGACCTCCTGGCTGTCGGCACAGGATCGCGCCGATGGCTGCACCGCGCGCTGCGCCCGTCCGTGGCGCGCTACTCTCTCGCACACGCGGCCTGCCCAGTGTTGGCTGTTCCGCCTTCGGGCACCGAGCTCCAGGCCCGCAGGGAGCGGATGACGTCGAGGCCGTCGAGGTCGGGCAGGGCCAGGTCGAGGAGTACCGCGTCGACCGGGCGCCCTGCGGCGAGGCGCAGGGCGGTTCCGGCATCCGGTGCGGTGGAAACCGAGTAGCCGCGGGCCCGGAGCGCAGTGCTCAGGACACTGAGCATCCTGGGTTCGTTGTCGACCACGAGCACGCGCTTCACGAGAGCTTCCGTACGGCGGCGGGAAGCGACAGAGTCATGGTCAGGCCCCCGCCGGGAGTGTCTTCCGGCGCAAGGGCGCCGCCCATCGCCTCGGCCAGGCCCCGGGCGAGCGCGAGGCCGAGCCCGACCCCGGTCGTGTTGTCGGTGTCGCCCAGTCTCTGGAAGGGCACGAAGGCCTGCTCACGGTCGGTGACCGGCAGACCGGGTCCGCGGTCGATGACGCGGAACTCGACCCGTTCGGCCAGTGCGCTCGCGGTGATCACGACCGAGCGGTCCGGCGGGGTGTAACGGACCGCGTTCCCGACGAGATTGGCGATGATGCGTTCCAACAAGGGCGGATCTGCCAGAACAGCGGGCACGTCCTCGGAGATCCGGACCTTCACGTCCGTCGGGTCGCCGGGCAGCGAGTCCAGAGCTGCCGGGAGCACTTCGTCGAGGGTGGTGGCCCTCAGATTCAGGGTGAGGGCCCCCGCCTGGAGCCGGCTCATGTCGAGAAGGTTGTCCACCAGCCGGTTCAGCCGGGCCATGGACTCCTCGGCCGTCGCCAGCAGCTCAGCCCGGTCCTCGTCGCTGAAGTCGACCTCGGTGCTGCGCAGGGAGCTGATGGCGGCCCAGCCGGCCGCCAGCGGGGTGCGCAGATCATGGCTGACGGCGGCGAGCAGCGCTGTACGCATCCGGTCGGCAGCCTTCACGGGTTCTATCTCGGCGGCGGCCTCGGCGAGGCGTGCGCGTTCGAGGGCCGCGGCGACATGCGCGGTGAAGGCCGTCAGAACACGCAGCTCGGATGCGGGCAGGCTGCGGCCCCGCAGTACCAGATGGGCGTCGGGACCGACGGGTACGTGGATGGCGTCGTCGTCCGTCGCCGGCTGAGGGAGCAGCTCGGCGGAGGTCATGGAGAACGTCTCTCTTGTACGTTCGAGCAGCGCCGGGATCGCTTGGTCCCCGCGGACGATGGACCCGGCCAGCGAGGACAGTGTCTCCGCCTCGGCCGTGGCCCGGGCGGCGCGGCGCGACAGCCGCAGCGATCGGTCGACGATCGCGGCCACGGTGGCTGCGACGATCGCGAACACCAGGAGCGCCAGGATGTTGTTGGGCTCGGAGATGGTGAACTCACCGATCGGCGGTATGAACCAGTAATTGAGCAGCAGGGACGCCGTCACCGATGCGACGAGCGCGGACACCACTCCGCCGACACAGGCCACCCCGACCACCACCACGAGGAACAGCAGCGCCTCACTCGTCAGGTTGAGGCTGTCTCGGGTGCTGTCCAGCAGGAACGTCAGAGCCACCGGAAGAACCAGGCCCGACACCGGCCCCGCGATCAGCCGCGCGGTCGGCAGGGTGCGCCGCCGCGAGGGCAGGAGCCGACCTCCGCCGGCACGCTCGTGGGTGACCATGTGCACGTCGATGTCCTGCGACAGTTCGACGATCGTTTCGCCGATGCCGCGGCCGGTGAGGAGCCGCTCCAGGCGCCGCCGCCTGCTGGTACCCAGTACCAGCTGCGTGGCGTTCTCGGCCTGTGCGAACTCAGTGAGTGCAGTGGCCACGTCGTCGCCCACGACGGAGTGATAGCTGCCACCGAGGCTCTCGACGAGTGCCCGTTGGCGGGCCAGTGAAGCCGATGAGGCACCGCCGGTCAGACCGTCGCTGCGCACGATGTGCACGGCCAGCAGGTCACCGCCTGCGCTACGGTCGGCGATCCGGGCCGCGCGGCGGATGAGTGTCTCGCCCTCGGCCCCACCCGTGAGCGCCACCACGACCCGCTCGCGCGTTTCCCAGACGCGCTCTATGCCATGTTCAAAGCGGTACTTCTGCAGCGCTTCGTCGACGTGTCCCGCCACCCACAGCAGGGCCAACTCCCGTAATGCGGTGAGGTTTCCGGGACGGAAGTAATTGGACAGGGCGGCGTCGATCTTCTCCGGTGCGTAGATGTTCCCGTGCGCCATCCGGCGGCGCAGCGCCTCGGCCGGCATGTCGACGAGTTCGATCTGACCGGCGCGGCGCACCACCTCGTCGGGGACGGTCTCCCGCTGCGGTACATCGGTGATCCTCTCGACGACGTCGTTGAGGGACTCCAGGTGCTGGATGCTGACGGCGGTGACGACATCGATGCCGGCGGTGAGGAGTTCCTCGATGTCCTGCCAGCGCTTGGCGTGCCGGCTGCCGGGCACATTGGTGTGAGCGAGTTCGTCGACGAGCGCCACCTGAGGACGTCGGCGCAGGACCGCGTCGAGGTCCATCTCGCTGAATTCTCCGCCCCGGTGGGAGCGTGCGACACGGGGGAGGACCTCCAGGCCGTCGAGCCGCTCCTCGGTGAGCGGTCTCTGATGGCATTCCACGAAGGCCGCCACGACATCGGTTCCCCGCTGTGCTCTGCGGTGTCCCTCGTCGAGCATCCGGTAGGTCTTGCCGACGCCGGGGGCCGCCCCGAGGAAGACCTTGAGCCTTCCCCGTCTTCTGTCCGATTCCGTCACGGCACGCGCCTCCTCACGCCGCACTCGCACCCGGTCACGGGTCTTTCCTGCGTGGCCGGGCGACGGGTGCCGCTGATCAGCATCGGCCGTGAGCGGCGGGTAGGGGGCCTGGCCCGGCGACCTTGACGCGATTCTGATCCGGTCCGCTGCAGGGGCGACGGGCGCCGACCGGCTCGAAGAACTCCTGACGCAATGGCGTCAGACGCCGCAGTCCCGGGACGCCGGTAAGTTGCGCGTCTTGTTCACCGGGGTATCAGCGGCGCTGGGACCCCCGAGGGCTGTTTGCCCGACGTGCCCGGCAGCTTTCTCCCTTCCGGCAGAGAGCCGCTGAGCGGGCTCCGAGGTTACGTCATCGTCCCGCGGCGGCCTACCTGGGCCCGACGTCATTTGAACCGGCCCTCATCGGCAGCGACTTCAGGCGTCACTCGCGTTCGGTCAGAACCTGGAAACCAGGATCCGGGCAGCGGGTATACGTAGTCACCGAGTCAGGCAGACGTCAGCGCCGCGTGCGCCTGTTCGCTCCATGCCGGGCGTCAACTGCAATCTACGGAGCCGGTCGCGACGTGTGCTTCACGGCCAGTCCGCGCAGTGACCACCTGCCGGAGGGCATGTCGGCAGGCCTCGATTCCGGGGTGCGCGCCGCGGCCGCGCCTCACCGCGGTGAAGACGCTGCGAGCCCGCTGTCCGCGGGGGAGATCGCACATCGGTGAACCGGTCTTCCGCGTCGACGGCCCATACATTGGTCGGCTTCTCTGACGAATATGCGTCGGAAACATTCGCTGGACCGAGGGGAGGGTGAGGTCACAGGCTGGTTGTGTGCCTGAGAACCCTTCGCTCCTTCGTACGCTGCCGTGGTTCGCGCGCCCCGCCGCCCGGGCCTGGACCTGTGCCCCTCCACCCTCCGAGGTGCGATATTTCCACACATCCCTGCCCGGATACGCTCCCACTCCACTGAAAGAACTCCCCGCTTTCGCAGTGGAGTTGGGCGTGGCTCGCGTCTTCGTCAAGGACGAGTCATCCCGTCTGGTCCTGTCCGCGTTCAAGGCGTTGGGCGCGTTCTGGGCGGTGCACCGCACCCGCGATCGCCGTCACGGACGAGGACAGCTCTCGTGCGGCCGGTGACCTCGCTGCCCCTGCGTGTCCTCCGGTCCCTGCGGCGCCGCATCCCTGGCCGGGATCCGCGCCGCGCTCACCGGCGACCGCGCCGACGAGCGCCGCACGACCCTGGGCCTCGGCCCCGCCTCGACACTCGCGCTGCTCAGCACCGAAGGCACCGCCGCCAATCCCACTCCACCACCGATCACTGAAGGACCCGTTCGTTGAAACACCGCAAGATGTCCGCCCACGACCGCATCACATACGACGCCCCGCGCCCGCCGTCGTCCGGTGGCCCTCCACCTCAGCTCTCGCGTATGCCGGGCGCCAGCCGTACCGTCACTGTCTTGGGCCGTTGGTACTCCTGGAGTGCCAGCGCGCTCAGGTCCGTGCCGTGGCCGGACGAGCCACGCCCGCCGTGCGGGAGCTCCGCCGTCTGCACCAGATGGCAGTTGAGCCAGGCCTCGCCCGCGTCGAGGCGGGCCGCAAGATCGAGGCCCGTGCCGAGACCGGTTGTCCAGACACTGGCCGCCAGGGCCTGCGGGACACTGTTCGCCAGGGCCAGAGCCGCCTCCACGGTGTCCGCGTGCTGGACCGTGAGGAGCGGGCCGAAGACTTCCTCGGTGACCGTCGGGTCGTCGTGCGGGAGATCCGCAAGGAGAAGTGCCGCGCGCCAGTGGCCGTTCTCCTCGCCGGGCGGGGCGGCGATGTCCGCCGCCACTTGTCGCTTCGCCGACGAGGAGGCGATCAGGGAGTCGTAACGCGCCACCTGGTCCGGGTTGTTCAGCGGGCCGAAGTCGCGGCCTGCCAGCCGGGCACCCATCGCCTCGGTCAGGTGGGCCACCGTCGACTCGTAGTTCTCCGTGAGCGTGATGACCCGGGCCGGCGCCGCGCAGCTCTGGCCCGCGTTGTACGTGGCTGCTTCCGCGAGCGACGCATACGTGTCCGCCGGGGCGTCCGGGAGAACGACGGCCGGGGCGTTGCCGCCCAGCTCCAGGCTGATCCGGCGCGTCCCCGCCCGCGCCGCCACATCCACGCCCGCCCGGCCGCTGCCTGTGAACGCGACCATGTCGACCGGGGACTCGACCAGCAGCCGACCCGTCCGCCGGTCTCCCGGAAGCGACTGGAGCACGCCCTCGCCCAGGGTCCGCGCGGCGTGTTCCGCCAGCAGTTCCAGAGTGTCCGGAGTGGTCTCCGCCGGCTTCACCACCACCGTGTTGCCCGCGGCGAGTGCCGGGGCGCAGCGCCAGGCCGCCATCATCAGCGGGTAGTTCCAGGGGACGATCACCCCGACCACGCCCATCGGCTCCCAGCGGACCCAGCTCTCGTGCCCGGACACCAGCCGGCCCGCCGCCGGGGCCGTCCGGGTCCGTGCTGCCGTCGCGTAGAAGCGGAACAGATCCGCCACCTGCTCGATCTCGCCGGCCGTCTCCGCATCCGGCTTGCCCGTCCCGGCCCGCTCACGAGCCGCGTACTCCGCCGCGCCGACCTCGATCAGCGTCGCCAGCCGGTCCAGGCGTCGCGCCCGGTCCCTGGGGGTCAGGGCGCTCCACGTGCCCAGTGCCGTACGGGCCGCCGCCACGGCCACAGCCACCTCGGGCTCGCGGGAGACGGGCGCCGTGCCGCGGGAACGGCCCGTGCGAGGGTCGGTGAGTTCAGTGTTCATCGTTGCTTCCCGCTCGTCGCTTCCTGCTGCTCGTTCCTCACAACGCGTACGATCGCAGCCACAGTTCCAGCGTCAGCACCAGCCACAGCTTGCCGCCCTGACGGGGCAGGAGCGTGCCCTCGCCCTTCATCCAGGTGCGGACCGTGTCCGGGCGGAACAGGCCTCGGCCGGCCGACTGCCGGCTCAGCAGCAGATCGTTCCCGAGATCGCGCAGAGGACCCGTCAGCCACTGCTGCACCGGCACCCGCATCCCGCTCTTCGGGCGGTCGACGACCGTGTCGGGGAGGAGGTCGCGCACGGCCTCCTTGAGGATCCACTTTTCGGCCGAGCCACGGAGTTTGTACGTCGGCGGCGTCGCGAACGCGTGATCGACGACCCGCCGGTCGAAGAGCGGCGCCCGGCCCTCGATGCCTTGCGACGCCGTCAGGCGCTCCACCTTTGTCAGGATGTGGTGCGCGCCCTTGGTCCGCAGATTGCAGTGCAGGAGCTGGTTGAGGAGATGGCCCATGCGGTGCGGGCTGTCGGCGCCCGGAGTCAGATACGGCTCCACGAACCGCTGGGGGCGCGGGGCGTCCCGCAGCGCGTCGAGCGTCTGCGCGGTCAGTAGCGTCGGGAGGTCTGTCCAGCACTTGCGGTACGAGCGCAGATACGCCGTCGCCCGGTCCTCGTCCCAGGGCGCCCCCGGTTCACGGTGCATCTCCTGCACCAGCATCGGGAGGTTCTTCGGGCCGCCGAACACGGGGTCGCCTCCCTCGCCGTTGAGTACCACCGAGGAGCCGTCCGCCGCCACGGCCTCCGCGAGCAACAGGTTCGGGACCGTCAACGGATCGCCCACCGGACTGTCCAGGAGCGCAGCCGCCTCCGCGAGCCGTGAGGCGACCGTCTTTCCCGACACGTTCAGGACCCGGTGGCGGGTATGGCAGTGGGCGGCCACCAGGCCCGAGTAGCCCAGCTCGTTGGGGAGTTCGTCGCCGAAGCTGATCGAGTACGTGTGTACCGGATGGCTGTGGAGTTTCGCCGCCAGCGCGGTGACGAGGGAGCTGTCGATTCCGCCGGAAAGAAGGACCGCAGCCGGCTCCGCCTCCGGGAGCCTGTCGGCCGTCGCCCGCTCCAGGAGCGCCCGCAGGGCCAGGACATGCTCCGTCGGATCCTGCGGCACCCGGTGCGCGATGTGCTCGCGGGGCTCCCAGTGCACCGCTTCGGTGACCGTGCCGTCCTGCGCCAGCCGCAGCACCCGCCCGGGCAGGACCTCCCGCACGCCGGTCAGGAGCGTCTCCTCGCCCGGCAGATAGGCGAAGGTGAGGAACGAACGGACCGCGGACAGATTCATCGACGTGCCGAGCGTGGGCCAGCGCCGCAGCGCCCTCAGCGAGGTCGAGGCCGCCCAGGCTCCTTCGGCGCGGGCGTAGAAGAGAGTCCGGGCACCCACCTGGTCGCGGATCAGGATCAGGTCCGTACCGTCCAGCACGGCCAGCACGAACATGCCCTCGGCGAGCGCCACCCCCGCGTCGCCGAGCCGCGCCCAGCAGCGCAACAGCAGTTCACCGTCGGAGCACCGGGCAGGTACGGGCGTCCCCTCGGCGTGCAACGCGGACAGGAGGGCCGGGCGGTTGTGGAGGGTGACCTCGCCCACCGCTGTCAGGCCGTATGCCGTGAACGGGCCTTCGGCCCGGCCGGGTTCGCCCGCGATCAGTCCCAGATCAGCCCCGGCGACGTCCACGACTGCCCGGCCGGTCCCGGCCGCACCCATCGCCTCGACATGGGACCGGGCCTGCCGGGTGGTCGGGGCCAGGCAGACGCAGAAGCGTGCCATGGACGGCTCCTTTCCTTTGTGTTCTCTGGTCCGTACTGCAACCGCCGCCACTACGGCTTCCGGTGGTGTCGACGCGGCCGGCTCAGCCGAAGTCGTCGTCGCTCCAGGCGTCATCACCGTTGTCCCAGCCCGCGTCCCAGTCGTCCGTCCCGCCGTCACCAAAATCGCCGCTCCCGCCTGCGCCCGAGTCGCCCGAGGACGACGACTGGCTCTGTGCCTGCTGCTGGCGGAGCTCCTCTTCCTCCTCCGGGCTCATGCTCAGCGGCGGCAGCTGGGCGGCGGTGATGGCGAGGCCCGCCACGCCCAGGCCCGCGAGCATGACGCCCATCCTGCCGCCGAACGATGTCCGGTTGACCATCACCGTCTCGCCACGGCCCCACAGAGTGCGGCCGTATCCGATGTCGCGGGCATACGTCACCGTGCCGTCGGCGAGGGTGCGCTTGATGATGCGGTTGCCGAGGAGCTCGTCGGTGCCGGAGGCGTTCCGGTCGTCGTGCCAGCGCACGAGGTTGCGGTGGGATCCCTCGCGGTGGCGCCACTCCTCCCGGCCGTCCTCGTAGCGTCGGTGGACACTGCCGTCGGCGAGCAGTTCGTCGGAGTAGCCGATCTCTTGAGGTCGGATCATCGTGTGTGTTCCTCGGGTCTGTGGGGCGGTCGTGGCCGCGGGAGCCAGGGCCCGCTCGTACGGGTCACCCCGCGGTTCGCGGGCGGGTGACGCGGTGGGTCATGAGGCGGGCCAGGTCAGGAAACCCGTCGTACGCAGCCCGCGCAGTTCGGTCCACATGGAGTTCCGGGGCGGTCGGGGTCCCCGCGTGAGGCGCAGCACCGTACGCACCAGGCGGGGCGGTGACACTGCCGCGACCTGCGCGAACCGTCCCCGCGCCAGCCACGCGGCCTCCTGGGGCCGCAGCGCCGGAGGCCAGGGTCCGTGAGGCGGAGCCGGTGCCGGGCCGCGGCCGGTGGGAAGTCGCAGAGCCGCCGCGTGACGGGGTACGAGTCCGATCGACGCCACCCGTATGCCGGGGACGCGGCCGAGAGCGGCCCTGATCCGCGCCGGGAGCTCGATGCCCTCCGGGCTCGCGTCGTGCAGCACATGGACCGTCGCGCCCTCCGCCCGCTCCAGCGCCGCGACGAGACGAGGGGCGAGCGGCAGAGCATCGACCGCCGCGAGGACTTGGCAGGCCGCCTCCAGATGCACATGGTTGGAGAGCAGCATGCGGGCGATCGAGCGGTCCTGGCAGACGAGAAGGCGGGGCAGCCCGTAGGCGTAGACGTCGGGTTCGGAGGAATCGGGCGTGGCCGCGGGCCGTGGCGACGCCGACGGCACCGGCGGGAGCAGGCCCTCCACGGTCTCCCTGCCCCGCGCCTCCAGGGCGCGCGTGAATGTGGGCAGACGCAGGGGAGGGCCCGGGGTCCGCGGGATGCGGGTGAGCAGGGTCGCGGCCGGGCTCAGGACGCGGCAGGTCTCGTAGTAGAGCTGCCGTTCCGTGAACCTGATGCCGCCGGGGCCCGCGGCGCGGGCGGCGGCCCCGGTGATCGCGAGATCGAGGAGGCGGGCGCCGGGCCCGCGGCCGGTTCGGGGAGCCGGGGCGATGGAGGTCCCGCTTCCGGGAGCCTGGGGGCGTCGCGTGGTCATGCGGAGCCGGTGCCTTCCTTCTTGGACGTGCCGGCGCCGGGTCGGCCGGTGTCCCGCACTCGTGGGGTCTGCGGTGCCTGCGGCCAGGTGAGGAAGCCGTTGGTGTGGGCGTGCCGGGGCCGGGGTGGCGGGGCGGCCAGTGCCCGCTCCACCGCCCGTACGACGATCGATTCGAGGAGGCGCGGCGGCACGGCGGCGATCGGGCTCCAGAAGCCGTCGGCGAGCCACTTGGCGTCGGCCTCGGGCAGACCCGCGACCGTGCGGAGCTGTTCCGCGTCGGCTAACCGATTGTGCCGGGCGAGCCGTACGACGCCCTGCTTGCCCCTGGCCGCGGAGACGGGGAGGCCCGCGTCCACCACGACCCGGTCGGGCTGCGCGGCGCGGATGAGCGGTGCCAGCAGGACGCCCAGCGGGTCGGCGTCGTGCAGGACGACCACCGGGAGCGCGCTGCGGTACTCCGCGAGTTCATCGAGGGCCCCTGCCACGACGTCGGAGTGCCCCGCGGTTCCCTCCGTGCCGGCGGCCTCCAGGAGGACGGCCCCCAGACGGCCGGGAATGTCATTGGCCGTGAGGAAGAGAGCCGCCACCCGGTCGGTGCACAGGATCACGGCCGTGGGCCGGGACAACGGAGCAGACGCACGGGAACGGCTCGCGTCGCGCGGGCGGGGCACGGGGCGCGCGTCGTCGACGACGCCTTTCGGCAGCCGGCCGTATGCCGCCGACCAGGCGCCCGTCATCAGCTGACGGAAGGTCTCCTCGGAGGGGATGATCTGCGAACGGGGCGGTCGACCGGGGCGACGGCGCATGGCCGATGCGACGACGAGGACGACGCACCCGGCAGCTCCGGCGACGAACGCGAGGACACCGTCGGTCAGGACCGCGCACAGGAGGAGGGCGACGGCCGCCGGCAGAGCCACGAGCCAGCGGATCCCGGTCGGCACACCCTGCGGATCCTGCTCGGCCCAGGCGTAGTTGCGGGTGCGGGACAGGTACCAGAGCTGGGTGAGGGTGATCTTCAGGCGGCCGTGGTCGGTGGCGCGCTCCGCGATGCCCCGGATACGGATGTCGTGCATGCCCATGCCGTGGACCGCGGGGTCGAGTGCGAAGCGCTTCCCGCAGTGCGCGCACACCCGGCCGGTGCGCTCCTTGCCCGTGAGCGAGGCGGCGCAGCCGGGGCAGATCACCGCTCACCTGCCTGGTCCTGGGCCATCGGGCCGGGCCAGGTCATGAAGCCCACGGATGCGGCACGGCGCCGTTCCGGATCGACGTTGCGGGTGACCTGTTCGGCGATCCGGGTGACGGCGGCGAGAAGCCGGGCGGGGGGCATGCCGACGAGCGGGAACCGCCAGCCCCTTCCCAGCCACTTCAACTCCTCCTCGGTGAACTCGCCGAGCGCGGTGAGCCGCGCCATGGTCTCCCGGTCGGGCCGACCGCCCCGGTCGCGGTAGGGCACGGCCTGGGCGAGACCGCGGACGGTGCGCAGCGGCAGTCCGGCGTCGATCACCGTGCGTTGCCCCAGACTCTCGCGGACGCGCCGGACGAGGAGCTCCCCGTGCGCGTCGGCGTCGTGCAGCACGATCACCGGGCCCTGCGTGGGCAGGGCGCGGACCGCGTCGAGATCCTTGGCCGGTGCGATCCCGTAACGGGCGGGCAGGCCGTCGGCGATCAGGAACGCCGTGATGGAGCGGTCGGGGCACAGGAGTACGGCACCGGGCTGAGCGTCGGAGGGCGCACGAGATCTGGCCCGAGAGGGAACGGGAGGGGTGTCGTCGACCACTCCGGGCGGCAGTCCGCCGTACACGTTCCGCCAGGGTGTGAGCGCCTCCGAACGGAACGCCGCACGGCTCATGACCGGGAATCCCCGGTTCACACCGGCGGCTCGTGCGAAGGCGAAGCCCGCGGAGGCGAGCAGCAGGGCGCCCGAGATGAGGCCGAGGTACGCGATCTCGGTGAAGATGGCGAGGACGCCGACGAACAGGCCCGCGCCGAGCGAGGCACTCGCACACCCCGGCGCGAACTGGCTCTCCTTGAGGCGCTTGCGAGAGAGCGCGTACCACAACTGGTCCGGCGCCACTGCGATCCTTCCCTCCTCCGTCACCTTGGCGAGGATCCTGCGCACCCGCAGGTCGCTGAGGCCGAGGGAGTTGGTCTTGGGGTCGAGCGCGTACGTGCGCCTGCAGTGGGAGCAGGTGTTGTCGGGACGCTCCTTGCGGAGCAAGTTCTTCTCGCAGTGCGGACAGATCACCGGCGGACCTCCAGTGCGGTCGCCACACGGCGCAGTCGTTTGGCCAGTCGCTCGCGGACGGTGGTGGTGGCGATGCCCCGGTCCCGCTGAAGGCGCTCGATGTCGCGCAGGGCGGCGGCGAGTGCGCGGTAATCGGTGGCGGTGGCCACGGCCACCTGGCCGGTCGGCGGGGTGTCGCCCGTGGCGCGGCGCTCCGCCTCCCCGGCGGTTATCGCGTAGTCCTCGTGGTCGATCCCGTAACCGGTGTTGGCTGCGAGGATCGTCAGCGGACCGGTGCCCCTGTTCGCGAAGGAGTGGGGCATCATCTCCGGAATCCGTATCAACATCCCAGGAGTCAGCGGGACTTCGGTGACCCGGTCGCGGTCCACGTCGTGGAGGCCGCACGCCGCGTGGCCCAGGCTGAGGACGAAGTGTTCACCGCCATGGGCATGCGGGGTGAAGGCGCTGCGCGGCCCCACCACACCGAGTTTGACCGTGGCGTTCGAGGGACGTTCGGGGGAGGTTGCCGCGTCGCCCACCAGGTAGTGGGCGAACTGCCCGTCATCGATGAAGCGGAGGAACTCCCGCTCTGGTCCCAGCTCGCGGGCGCCGTCGCGGTCGGCCAGCTCGATGCCTCCGTCCGGCCTCAGGTGGTAGAGCTCCACACCCTCGGGGAGCGTGTCCCACGCTCCGCCCGGCATGGCGTCGGACATGCCGTCATGCGGTCTCCCGGACATCGCGCCTCCCCCTGTTTTTTTCCTGTGCGCGGCGCGCGCTTCGCAATCGCATCGTATGGCCTTGATTCACAACAAGGGGAGCCTCTGGGGCGACTCTTGGACAACGTGCGCGGGAACGGTGGGTGAACGCGCGACGGGCGGACGGCAGTGCACGCGGGGTGTGGACCACGGGCGTTTGGGTGCCGTGCTGTCACTTCCGGGCGGGTGCGGGGCCGGTGTGCGCGACGGTGCGTCACGACGATGACAGGTCAGGACGTGGGTGCCGGCCGGACCGGTTGTCTCCGCGAGGGCGCACATGCCGGTGGGGCCGATGAAGGAGTGGGATCGGGACTCCGTCGGGGTCTCGGGGAGGCCGGAGAGGCGCCTGGTGGTGGTCACTCAGCAGAGCTCGGTCTACGCCTTCACCCATCAGCATCGCTCTGACACGTCGAGGTCAATAGGTGGGGCCTTCCGTCGGCGGGAGGCCCCACCTCAACACCGTGGACAGCAGAGGGTCAGAAGCCGGTGTGCGTTCCCGGGGGTGTCGGGACACGGAGTTTGCGGGATTTCTCCCTTTGCCCGGCCGGTGCTTGGCACGTCAGGTCCTTGGCCGGGAGCCTGCCCGTGGTCAGGTAGACCGTGGCGCTCTTGTCCGCGCAGGACTTGAAGGGGTAGACGCCGTGCCCCTCTCCCTGGGCGACGGCGACCATCCGGGAGCCGCGCAGGGCCCGGTGCATGGCCTGGCCGGCGGCCAGGGGCGTCTGGGGGTCCCACTCGACTGGCCCACGAGTTGCACGACTCGATCGGGCACACGCTGACGGCGACCACGATCCAGGCCGCGGTGGCGGGCGAGGTGCTCTCCGCCGATCCGGTGGCGGCGCGGGCCGCTCTGCGCAGCATCGAGGAGTCGGCCCGGGCTGCGCTGGAGGACCTGGATTACGTACTGGGCGTGCTGCGCGAGCAGGAGGCGGAGACAGCGCCGACCCGCACCCTGGCCGACCTGCCTGAGCTGCTCGACCGGTTGCGGCACGCGGGCGCGGTGGTGGAGCCCGAACTGTCGGGCGACTTGGCGCAGGTGCAGGGGACGCTCTCCCGGGCGGCGTACCGGATCCTGCAGGAGGGTTTGACGAACGCGTTGCGGCACGGGGCGGGCGGTCCGATCGAGGTCCGCGTGGCGGCCGCACAGGACGGACTGGAGCTCAGCGTGGTCAACCGGGCCGGGGCGGAGAACAGCACGGGCCCGGGCGCCTTCCCGACATCCGGGCACGGCCTGCCCGGGCTGGCCGAGCGCGTGCGACTGCTGCACGGCGTGATCGAGGCCGGCCCGGACGGGCCGCGGCACTGGCGGTTGGCGGTCCGGCTGCCGGTACGGTTGTCGGCATGATCGTCTCTGACGCGAGCGCAGCCGTCACGACCAGCCCTGACGCGAGCGCAGCCGTCACGACCGGCGTCGCCGCCGGCACCGGCCCCGCCACCACGAGCCCTACCAGCGCCCCCGTCACACTCCTGATCGCGGACGACGACGAAGTGACCCGCAGCGGTCTGCACACATTGCTCGCGGCACAGCCGGGGATCGCGGTGGTCGGGGAGGCCGCCGACGGCGTCGAGGCGGTCGAGCAGGCGCGGCGGCTGCGACCGGACGTGGTCCTGATGGATGTGCGGATGCCGCGTCGCAACGGGATCGAGGCCACCCGGCAGCTGCTGGCCGAGTCGGCCGAACCGCCGAAGGTCGTGGTGATCACCACCTTCGAGAACGACGGTTACGTCACCGCCGCGCTCAGCGCGGGGGCCAGTGGGTTCGTGCTCAAGCGGCTTCCGGTCCGGCAGATCGCGGAGGCGGTGCGGGTGGTGGCGGCGGGGGAGGCGATCCTCTTCCCGGCGGCACTGCGCCGGATGGTCGCCGCCCGCCCGCTGGGCTCCGCCGAGGCGTTGCCGAAGGCGGCGCTGACGGGGCGGGAGGAGGAGGTGCTGCGGTTGATGGCCACTGGCCTGTCCAACCCGGAGATTGCGGAGTCGCTCACGGTGAGCCTGGAGACGGTTAAGACACATGTCGGGAACGTGCTGACCAAACTCGGCGCGGAGAACCGGACCCACGCGGTGGTGATCGCGTACGAGTCCGGTCTGGTGGTGCCGGGGTTCGCCGGCTGACCGGTTGAAGATCTACCGGGCCGTGGCCACGCGCTTTGACAAGAGGGCGTACGTCTTTCACGGCACCGTGACCGTTGCTGCCCTGCGTCCCTGGCTCCACTCCTGACTCGCCGGACGATCCCTGGAAGACGCGGTTCAGCGGCACAGGGCCATGTCCACGACACTCTCGACGGGCTTCATGGCTGCCTCGTCCCCTGTGGACCGGAGCGATCAGCTTCGGTCTCGTCGCTTCTCTGAACCGGGGGAGAATTTCACAGTTCGCTCGGCGAGTGCAGTTGGGCGAACTCGTCTGCGAGCATGCCCATGATGACGAGATCGTGGTGGCGGCCGGAAAGGAACACGCGATCCCGCCGGCGGCCCTCCTCGACGAGTCCAAGCCGGCGCTGAAGTGCCAGCGGCGCCTCGTTGTGTGCGAAGATCCGCGCCTCGCACTTGTGGTAACGCATCTCGGCGAACATGAAGCGCAGCAACAGCACAACGGCTTCTACCGCGTAGCCTTCGCGCCGATGCTCGGCGCCGATCGTGACGCCGTATTCGAAGCAGCCCGCACGTGGGTCGGCGTGGTGCGAACCGACAGTACCGACGATCTCCCCTGTGCCGGCGGCTTCGATCGCCAACCGGAAGTAGTCTCCATCGGGCTTGGCAGCGTCCTGCTCCTTCGCCCAGGCGCGGAAATCCTCGGCGGAACGAGGGGGGTGTAGCAGGTCTGTCAACTGCTCCTCGTCCGTGGCGAGGTGCATGAACGCAATCCAGTCATCGGGCTCGAATCCGCGCAGTCGTACTCGTTCCCCGGCCCAGAAAGATGCCATCCCCTGTTCGATCACGCTGCAGCGCGCGAGGTTCAGGCTTCCGCCGACCTCTGAGACATCCTTTGGCCTGGAGTTTTGAGGCCTTGTCGGGGCGGAGGGCGGGGGCAACGGCAGCGGGCCTGGACAGAGGTCTTCTCGCGTCACCCCGCGCGCTGGTTCCTCGCGTCGCACGCCGGGCGGACCGGGTTGGGACATCGGCCGACGGTTCCTGGCGTCAACACAGCGTTCCACGGTCTCTCGCGTCCGACGTAAAAAGGTGGAAAGCCGGGTAAACCAGCGGGGTGCTTAAGGCATCCTCCCAGGCGTGATGAGCCTGACGGGGACACCCTTCTTCCTGGCCACGATCGCGCTGGCCGTGGTCACCGTGCTGCTTCCGCTGCTGCTGTGGAGCCGGGTACGCGGCCCCGCCGTGGTGCGCGGCGCGGTCCGCATGGTGATGGTCGTCCTCGCGCAGGCGGCAGCAGTGCTGAGCGTCTTCGTGATGGTCAACAACACCAACGGCCTGTACGACAGCTGGGCCGACCTGCTCGGCACCGGACACCACATCGTCGCCGCGCCCGATCTCGGGCGTGACGGACTCGGGGATCACAAGCACCTGGCGACTGAGCCGAAGGCCGTACAGGACTTCAGCCTGACGCACGACGCCCGGATGGGCCGGGGCGTCCGCGTCACCCAGCTGCGCGGTCGGGTGTCGGGGGTGCGCGGCGAGGTGTACGTATGGCTGCCGCCGCAGTACGGCCAACCGGCCTTCCGGCACCGGAAGTTCCCCGTGGTCGAGCTCCTCGGCGGCTTCCCCGGATCAGCGAAGGCGTGGTTCGGCAGCCTGCGGGTGCAGTCGCAGCTGGAAGCCGGGATGCGGAGTGGGGAGATTGCCCCGTTCATCCTCGTGGAGCCGCGGACCAATCTGCTGGCGGGTCAGGACACCGGGTGCGCCAATGTGCCGGGTGTCGTGGACGCCGAGTCCTGGCTGAGCGTGGACGTCCGGCAGATGGTGACCGATACCTTCCGCGCGCAGAGCCGTGCGAGCGGCTGGGCGGTGGCCGGGTACTCGGCCGGTGCACACTGCGCCGTGAAGATGGCGCTCTCCCACCCGGACCGGTACCGGGCCGCCGTGGGCCTCTCCGGCTACAACGACCCGGCCGCCGAGCGGGTCTCCCTCACTGGCCGGGATCCGGAGCTGCGGCGGGTCAACAACCCGCTGTGGATCCTGCGCCACGCCGCCACCCCGCCGAGCGTCGCGCTCTACCTCTCGGGAGGGCGCAACGACGGCTACCGTGACGGCCTCGCGCTGCGGCGGGCGGCAGCGCCCCCGACGCGGGTGGTGGTGGCCGAGGTGAGCGGGCCGCACACCATCGAGCTGTGGAAACGTCAGGTGCCGCGTGTCTTCCGCTGGCTGACGGCCGAACTGGCGCCCTGCACGGGCCGGGTCGCTTCCGCGAAGGGCATCTGATCGATGGGGGCCGGCCGGACCGGGGCGCCCGGGTACGGCGCGCGGATCATCTGCGGTGAGCCCCGCCGAAAAGCGCGTGTACGACCTGAGCCACACCTGCCTGGCCACCCAAACGTATCGGCGTGCGCGCGGAGTGTGCAGCGTGCCCGTCTCCCTCAAGGCGCGGTGAGACGTGCCGCACGGATGCGGCGCCGCGGTGGCCGGCGTCGCGACCCCCTCATCTCATCCGCGACGGCCGCGGGATGCCGAGGGGTGTTCGCCGCCCGAGAGCCTGTCGGGTGACCTCTGATCGGGCGGCCACGGCCTGGCACGCACTCCCCCAAGGCATTAAGGGCCAGGGGGACCCCCTCCGGCGTTGCCGAAATGCCCTAGTAGCTCCTTCCCTAAGCTCTCAACTTCGTTCGAGTAGGGGAGACCCCATCCGAGGCCATCTGGGTGCCTAGGAATCGCACGCACCATGCCGCGTCCGCTCTCCGATCGAAAGGTCACCCGACAGGCTCTGAGCCACCGCGCAGGGCAGGGATTCGGTCGGGGAACCCAACCGGTCCGGAGCCCGGACATCCGGGCCGGTTCTGTCCGCTCGGTTGGTGAGCAGGATGCAGTGCAAAGGGAGTTGGGGGACTGGTAGGAAAGTTTACTGTTCGCTAGCATCCCGGGTGGTGGCTCGGTGCGGTGCCTGCCCCCGTAGGCATGACGCGCTCAGTGAGAGCTCTGGCCCGGCCACCATGATGTCGCCCCCTGCCCGCACGAGGGTCGGGGCGCGAGGTCATGCACCAATGCCCATCTCTCGCCACCCCCAAGGCCAGGAGTCCAGGGATGCACCTGAACGGCTCAGCTCCACTCCTCACGCCCACGCGGCGCCGTACGGTGGGCGTGGTCATCGCCGCCGTACTCCTCCTCGTCGGAAGCCTGTTGCTCGCCTACCCCGACCGGGCCGACGCCGCCGCCGACCCCCTTATTTCGCATGGCAAGCCCGCCACCGCCTCCTCCAGCGAAGCTTCCGGCCTCGGGCCGCAGAACGCCTTCGACGGCGACCCGGCCACCCGCTGGGCGAGCGCCGAGGGCGAGGACCCGCAGTGGATACGTGTCGACCTCGGTGCCACCGCCAACGTCACGCGGGTGGCGCTGAGTTGGGAGGCCGCGTACGCCAAGGCGTATCGGATCGAGATCTCCGCCGACGGCACCACCTGGACCCAGCTCGCCAATGAGACGGCCGGGAACGGCGGCACCGACGACTGGCCTGCCCTCTCCGGCAAGGGCCGCTACCTGCGCGTGTACGGCATCGCGCGCGGCACTGCCTACGGCTACTCGCTGCATGAGGCCGAGGTGTACGGCACTTTCGACGGCGCGCCCCCGCAGACCGGTGCCTTCACCGTGGTCGCCGCCGGTGACATCGCCGCCCAGTGCACCGCCTCCGACAGTGACTGTGCCCACCCCAAGACCGCCGCACTGGCCCAGAAGCTCAATCCGAAGTTCTATCTGACGATGGGCGACAGCCAGTACGACGACGCCCGGATCGCCGACTTCCGCGCCTACTACGACAAGACCTGGGGCGCCTTCAAGGACAAGACGCGCCCGGTGCCCGGCAACCACGAAACGTACGACCCGGCCGGGGCGCTGGCCGGCTACAAGGCGTACTTCGGGGCCATCGCGTACCCCCAGGGCAAGAGCTACTACAGCTTCGACGAGGGCAACTGGCACTTCATCGCCCTCGACTCCAACTCCTTCGACCAGAGCGCGCAGATCGACTGGCTCAAGGCCGACCTCGCCAAGAACAGCAAGGCGTGCATCGCCGCCTACTGGCACCACCCGCTGTACTCCTCGGGCGGACACGGCAACGACCCGGTCAGCAGGCCGGTCTGGAAGATCCTCTACGGGGCCAAGGCCGACCTCGTGCTCAACGGACACGACCACCACTACGAGCGGTTCGCCCCACAGAACCCCGACGGGAAGGCCGTCGCCGACGGGATCACCGAGATCGTCGGCGGGATGGGCGGCGCCGAGCCCTACCCCATCGAGGAGGTCCAGCCCAACAGCCAGAAGCGGATCAGCGGCGAATACGGCGTCCTGAAGATGGACTTCACCGACTCCGGCTACAGCTGGAACTACGTCGGCACCGACGGCAAGAACAAGGACACCAGCCCGAAGTACACCTGCCACTGATGTACCTGGCGACCACAGGCCGCCGGGACACGCCGGCCCCGCCCCGCACCGGCGGGGCGGGCCGGCGGGTCCCCGGCACCGTCCTCGCACTCGGCACGGTCAGCCTCGTCACCGACATCTCCTCCGAGATGGTCACCGCGGTGCTGCCGCTCTACCTCGTCCTCGGACTCGGTCTCTCACCCCTCCAATTCGGCTTCCTCGACGGCCTGTTCAACGGCGCCGCTGCCGTCGTACGGCTGCTCGGCGGGCACGCCGCCGACCGCGGCGGCCGGCACAAACGGGTCGCGGGGATCGGCTACGCCCTCTCCGCCTGCTCCCGGCTCGGCCTGCTTCTCGCGGGCGGCGCCACCGCCGGGATCGCGGCCGCCCTCGCCACCGACCGGGTCGGCAAGGGCATCCGCACGGCACCCCGCGACGCGCTGATCACCCTGAGCAGCCCGCCCGAGGCGCTCGGCCGCTCCTTCGGCGTGCACCGGGCGATGGACACCACGGGCGCCCTGCTCGGCCCGCTCGCCGCGTTCGCCCTGCTCTGGGCGACCGCCGACGCCTACGACGCGGTGTTCGTCGTCAGCTTCTGCGTCGGCCTGCTCGGGGTACTGATCCTCGTCCTGTACGTTCCCGGGGGTCACCCGACACCACCCACGAACTCGACTCCCCGTGCACGAAAGACATTTGGGGCACTCCGTGATCCCGCCTTCCGGCGGATTCTCGCAGCCGCCGCCCTGCTGGGTGCCGCCACCGTCGGTGACGCCTTCGTCTACCTCCTGCTCCAGCGCCGCCTCGGCCTCTCCGTCGGCTGGTTCCCGCTGCTGCCGCTCGGCGCGGCGGCGTGCTATTTGCTGCTCGCGGTCCCGGCGGGCCGGATCGCGGACCGGGTCGGCCGACGGCTGCCGTTCCTGTACGGACACGTCGCGCTGCTCGGCGTGTACGTCACGCTTCTCGCCCCGACCGGCGGCCCGGCCCCGCTTCTCCTTGTGCCCGTCCTCGTGCTGCTGGGCGTCTTCTACGCCACCACCGACGGGGTGCTGATGGCCCTCACCGGACCAGTGCTGCCCGCCGACGGCAGGGCGGGCGGACTCGCCCTGCTCCAGACCGGCCAGGCGCTGGCCCGGATGCTCGCCGCCGCGGGCTTCGGCGCCGCGTGGACGGTGTGGGGGCCACGCCCCGCGCTGTGGGCGGCGATATCTGCTCTGCTCGCTGCGCTCGCGGGCGGCTGGGCACTGCTGCCGCGCAACCCGTCCGGCCCCCCGGCCCCCGAGGGGCCCCGATCCCCGATCCCCGAGAGGCGGACCGCATGACTGCCAGGTTCCCAAGACCCGCGACCCCGCTGGGCCCACGGGCCCGTATCGCCGTCGTGGTGGCCGCGGTGCTACTCCTCGCGGGCGGCTCCGTCGGGTACGCCCTGCACGCGGAAAGCCGGTCGGAGGGGCAACGAGCCGACGCAGATGCCTCGTTCACTCTCGGTGGGCCCGCGCTGTACTTCCGGGACACGGTCACAGGACGCGTCGCGCATCAACCGCTCGCCGGAACCCCCGGCGCCCGCACCCCCGGCGGCCCCGCCTGTGACCGGTTCTACGCCTCCGGTGACACCGCGCTCTGCCTGCGCGCCGTGCCCGGAGTGCTGCCGAAGACATACGCGATCGTTCTCGACCGGCGACTGCGCGAGATGCGCCGGATCACCGTGCCGGGCCTTCCCACCCGCGCCCGCGTCTCCGCCTCCGGGCGGATGCTGTCCTGGACGGTGTTCGCCACCGGTGACTCTTACGCCACCACCGCCTTCTCCACACGGACCGCCGTCCTCGACCTGCGCACCGGCTACCTCATCAAGTCCATGGAGGAGATCCCCCTCACCATCGACGGTGTCCGCTACCACGCCCCCGACGTCAACTACTGGGGGGTGACCTTCGCCCGCGACGACAACCGCTTCTACGCGACCGTCTCCACCAAGGGCCGCACCTACCTCGTCGAGGGGAACATGAAGAACTGGTCGGCGAAGGCGCTGCGACAGAACGTCGAGTGTCCCTCCCTGTCGCCCGACAACTCCCGGATCGCCTTCAAGAAGAAGGTCTCCGACGACCCGGCCGCGCCCTGGCGGCTGTACGTCCTCGACCTGCGGACCATGCGTGAGACGCCGCTCGCCGAGTCACGCAGCGTCGACGACCAGGCGGCCTGGCTGGACGACGGCACGGTCGCCTACGCGCTGCCGGGCGCGGCCGGCCGGGCGAGCGACATCTGGACCGTCCCCGCAGACGGTACCGGGGCACCCCGCGTGGCCGCGGCGGGCGGATCGTCACCGGTGGCGGTGGGCTGAGCGAGACGGACCGGGGCAGAAGCAGCCGACCCAGCAGGGCTGCCGTCGTCCCTGCCGAGCGGTACGCCGGTGGCATGGTTTCGTGGGCCGGCAGACTCCGGGTCGGAGGCTGTTTTCTCCATTCGGCATCTACCAACCATTGCTGCTCCAGGACCATTTCAGAGCGCCATTCCGTTCTGACGTGCACCGCCCCGGTCGGATCGAGGGATCGGGGCGTGGGTGCGAAGAGTGGCAAGAACGCCAGAAGGATCGTCACATCCGCGAGGCGTTGCAGTATTGGGTGGACGGAGCCGAAGTCAGAGCGTTAGCCACGGGGTCGGGTTCGCTGACCTGCGGTGAGATGCTTGGGGGTGCCGCCGTGCCCAGCGGACCGCCCGAAGTACCAACCGTTCACGAAGGGGCGGCTGCGTGATTGCCTGACAGGCTGCCGCAACGGCGTGAGGCGTTAACTACCGTGATAGAAACAGGTGTTATGAAACACGAGGCATACAACGCAGACCAGTTCCACAGCGCTGTTCCGCACTCGGCCCGCGTCTGGAACTACTGGATTGGCGGCAAGGACCACTATCCAGTGGACCAGGAGCTGGGAGATCAAGTCATCGCGAGCTACCCCCAGACGCGGGAACTCGCCCGGGCGTCACGGGCCTTTCAGGCGCGTGCGGTGCGGTATCTGGCCGAAGCGGGAATATCCCAGTTCCTTGACATCGGGACCGGGCTTCCCGTGCAAAACAGCACCCATGAGGTCGCACAGAGCGTCGAGCCGAAGGCTCGCATCGTGTACGTCGACAACGACCCGCTCGTATTGGCACACGCCCGCGCCTTGCTGACAAGTGCACCGGACGGGATGACGGACTACGTGCACGCGGACATGCTGGAAGCCAAGCGGGTGCTCCAGGAAGCGGCGCGCACCCTGGACATGACACGACCCGTGGCCGTGATGGTGCTTTCCACGCTGGGACACCTCCAGCCCCAGGACGGCATCGACCTTATGCACCAGTACATGACCGGCACAGTGGCGGGCAGCTATCTGGTCCTCTGCGACACGGTCGCCACGCCCCAGACGCTGGCTGCGCAGGAGGCTTACGCGGCGGGCGACACTCCGCCGTACCTGGTGCGCCAGCCGGAGGAGATCCTCGCGAGCGCCGAGGGGATGGAGTTGGTCGAGCCCGGATTCGGGTCGATCACCCTCTGGCGAGCGGACGAAGAGGGCCTTGAACCGGTCGATCAGTGGGGATTCGTCGCCCGCAAGGTGTAGAAGTCGAAACCGTCTCCCGCGCCGCACGACGGGGACACCCAGGCCGTGTTCGAGTTTGCGGATCGCCGCAGACGGGGACGGCGGGGACACGAAACAGGGAGCCGCGGCGCGGGTGAAGAACCGCTTCCGGACGAGTACGACCAGGCACCCGGCTGACGCAGCAGCGTGCCCCCCTGCGCTCGATGCCCCGGTCTTTTACAGGGGCACGATGGTCGCTTCGGTTGCCTTGATGCTCGTCCATACCGGCACGCCGTCGGCGAGGCCGAGTTCGGCGGCGGCCTGTGGGGTGATCTCGGCGACAAGGTCCGGTGCCTTGGGTGAGGTGATGAGGATCCGGAGGCGGCTGCCGCTGGCGGTGATCTCGCGGACGGTGCCCGGCCAGATGTTGCGTGGACTGCCGCCCGGTTTGTCGCGGTGTACGGAGACGGCTTCCGGGGCGATGACCGCCAGCGCGGGCGTTCCGGCCGGCAGGGGGTCCGCAATGAGGAGTCGACCTCCGCCGGGGAACTGGAGCCCGTCCTCGGCGGAGGTGCCGGGCCAGGCGTTGCGTCCCATCATGCGCGCTACCCAGGGGGAGCGGGGGTGGCGGGTGACCTCGGAGGGCGGGGCGTCCTGCAGAGCGCGGCCGTCTTCGAGGACGAGGACCCGGTCGGCGAGGGAGATGGCTTCCACGGGGTCGTGGGTGACGATCAGGCAGACCCCGCCGAAGGTGTCGAGGTGGGTGCGCAGGGTGTGGCGTACGTGCGCACGGGTGGTCTGATCGAGGGCGGCCAGGGGTTCGTCAAGGAGGAGCAGGCGAGGGCGCGTGGCCAGGGCCCGTGCCAGCGCGACGCGTTGGGCCTGTCCGCCGGAGACCTCCGCAGGCTTGCGGGCGGCGAGATGCCCGACGCCGAGGCGGTCGAGCCACTTCTGGGCGCTGCGGCGGGCCTCGGTGCGCGGCACACCGCGGGCGCGCAGCCCGTAGGCGGTATTGGCGAGCGCGGAGAGGTGAGGGAAGAGGGCGCCGTCCTGGGGGACCCAGGCGACGCCGCGGCGGTGCGGAGGCAGGCTGCTGACGTCGAGGTCTCCGAGCCGCAGTGCGGCGTGGGCTCGTGGGGTGAGGCCGAGGAGAGCACGCAGGAGGGTGGTCTTGCCCGCGCCGTTGGGGCCGACGACGGCGATGGTGGTACCGGGCTCCGCGTCGAGCGTGAGCTGGTTGAAGCCTGTGACCTCGGCGCGCAGCGGCCACCCCTGCTGGGGAGCTTCGGGATCGGTATGGACGGGCCCGGCAGTAGGTGCGTCCGCCGGACGGCCGGGATCAGCCTCCTCGCCCCGGGGCCGTGGGGCAGTCGCGGCGGTGCTCGGGGTGCCGGTCCAGCGTCCGCGCAGCGCGATGAGTACCACCATGGCGATGGCGAGGAGCAGCAGGGAAACCGAGGTGGCGGCCTCCGGGTTGTCCTGGAGGAGCAGGTATACCTGGAGCGGCAGGGTCTGGGTGGTGCCGGGGAGGTTGCCGGCGAATGTGATGGTCGCACCGAACTCACCCAGCGCTCTCGCCCAGGTCAGGGCGGCGCCTGCGGCGAGTCCGGGGGCCACCATGGGGAGCGTGATGGTGAAGAACACCCTGACCGGCGAGGCACCCAGAGAAGCGGCCGTCTCCTCGTAACGGGGATGCAGTCCGCCCAGTGCCCCTTCGAGGCTGATGATGAGGAACGGCATCGCGACGAAGGTGGCGGCCAGGACAGCGCCGGAGGTGTGGAACGGCAATGTGATGCCGAAGGTGTTCTCCAGCCAGGGGCCGACGAGGCCGCGGCGGCCGAAGGCCATGAGGAGGGCGACGCCGCCCACAGTGGGCGGCAGGACCATCGGCAGGAGGACGAGGGAGCGGACGAATGCCTTGCCGGGGAAGTCGACGCGGGCCAGCAGCCAGGCCAGCGGGACGCCGAGAACGAGGGAGAGGCCGAGCGCCCAGGCGGAGACGAGCAGCGACAACTTCAGCGCCTGGGTGGTCCCCGGGCTGGTCAAGTGGGAGCCGAGGTCGCCCCACGAGGTGCGGGCGAGGATCCCGGTCAGTGGCAGCATCAGGAAGGCGATGGCCAGCAGTGCGGGGATCGCCAGGGCGACAGGTGTGCGGGGGCCCGGTGCGCGGCTGCGGAGGCGTCTCATCGAAGATCCTTGATGCTCGAAGTACCTGTGAGGGCCGCCCCGTCCGGGGGAGTGGGCGGCCCTCACAGGTGGAAACCGGCTACGGCTGCTGGAAGCCGGCGTCCTGGAGGATCTTCTGGGCCTCAGGGGTGGACAGCCACTTCACGAACGCGGTCGCGGCCTCGGTGTTCTTGGAGGTCTTCAGGGTCGCCGCCGGGTAGGAGGCGACAGCGTTCTGCGCGTCGGGGATGTCGATCGCGTCGACCTTGTCGGTGGCTGCGGCAGCGTCCGTCTTGTAGACGAGACCGGCATCGGCCTCGCCGAGTTCGACCTTGCTGAGTACGGCGCGGACGTTGGGCTCCTGGGACACAGGCTTCACGTCGATCTTCTGGGCGTCCAGGATCTGTTGGCTGTAGCGGCCGACCGGCACCTCGGGGGCGGCGAGCACCACCTTCAGCTTGGGGTCGGCGAGGTCCTTGAGGTTCTCGACCTTCTCCGGGTTGCCCTTGCCGGTGGCTATGACCAGACGGTTCTTGGCGATGATGGCCGGGGATCCGGTGTCGGACTTCAGGCCGTCCATCGTCTTGGTGTCTGCGGTGACCAGGGCGTCGGCAGGCGCACCCTGCTTGACCTGGGCGGCCAGTTCCTGCGAGCCGGCGAAGGAGAACGTCACCTTGGTGCCGGGGTGTTCCTTTTCGTACGCCGCCCCGGCTGTCTTGAAGACATCGGTGAGCGAGGAAGCGGCCAGAACCGTCAGATCGGCCTTCGGTGCGCCGGTGGCGGACTCAGCGGCCTTCTCGCCCGAGTCCTTCTTGTCGTTGTCGTTGTCGCTGCCGCAGGCGGTCAGCGGAATGAGGAGCGCCGCCGTGACGATCGCGGCTGCGGTACGTCGTCCGGTGAGGGTGAGGGACATGAGGGTGGGACTCCTTGGGGACGCGGTCGGCTGGTGCCGCCCGAGCGGATGGTGGTGAGCCGCGCCGGGAACGGGCGACGCCGCTTGGTGGGGCACAGGGTGCTGTCTCAGGTCCGGTCGATGTGCACGCTGGTCGATTTCACGCGGGCGGTTGCCTGCATGCCGACCTCCAGCCCCAGTTCCTCGACCGCTTCCCGGGTCAGGAGAGAGACGAGTCGGTGTGGGCCGGCCTGGATCTCGACCTGGGCCGCGACATCGCCGAGCTTGACGGCGGTGACGATGCCGGGGAAGGCGTTGCGGGCCGACGTGTACGACGCGTCGTCCTCGCCGGTGCCGCTCTGGGCCACCTCGATGGAGAACGCGGCCAGGTCCCGGCCGTCGATGAGGCGGCGCCCGCTCTCCTCGCGGTGGGTCGCGACCCGTCCGGCATCCGCCCAGCGGCGGGCCGTATCGGGACTGACGCCGAGCAGACGTGCGGCCTGTCCGATCGTGTAGGACTGCATGTGCGACACATTAGGGGCTGTGGGCTCGCAATAACAATCTGTAATGCGAAACTCCATGGCAGATGCGTGACTGTTCAGAGGAAGGCCCAAAGGTCCTGTGGGCGGGGCTCACCGGCTTGAGGCGCAGGTCGCGAACGCCGTCTCCGATTTGCCAGGTGGCTCGCCGGATCGCCCTCGCGCCTGCGACAGGAGTTCCAGTCGGCAACATGACAGGTATCTGCGGTGAAGACATCAGACAAGGAGATATCTGGCATTTCATCCCGAATTCGAGGCGCTTCTTCATGAGCCTGAGCATCCGCAATCAGCTCCCCGGGATCGTCGCCGATGTCGTCACCGGGGGCGCCATGGCGAGCGTCAAGATCTCCGTCGAGGGCGGCGAGCTGACTGCCGCGATCACCAAGGACGCGGTCACCGATCTGGAGCTCGCGTCCGGGGTGTCCGTCGTCGCACTGATCAAGTCGACGGAGATTTCCCTGGCTGCGGTCTGATCTTCGGGTGGGAGGCGATTCCGTTCTACCCGGGAGTTGCCCACGCCCCGACCCATACGCGTGTGATGGCGCTGATGTAGCGCGCGCCGCAGCGGTCGGCGGGTACCACGAGCTGGCTACCGACCGTGTCCAGTTCCTGATTGTCCATCCGGGTGGCGAGCAGGACAGGGGTGTTGCCGAAGTCGGCGTCGATCTCCGCCCAGGACAGCACCGTGTGGTGGCCGTCCCGACCGGTGACGGCCAGCAGGAAACGGGAACGGTTCTTGCGCCGTTGCGGGGCGAAGGCAGGGCCGGCGCCCAGGACCACCTCGCGCAGCAGTGGACCTTCGAAGCTGTGGCGCTGCGGGCCGCTGGTGGCACAGTCGAAGACGACCTCGGTCCGGTGCTGCTGCCATCCCTCCCGCAGGTCCCGCACCGTCAGTGTGGCCGGTCGGTCGACATCCCCGCGCAGGGCGAAAGAAGCGGCACGTACACGAGGTGTGCGGGGTAGCGGGCTGAGTCGGCTCATCGGATTCCCCAGGTCGGACGGCCCGCAGGGCGGCTGCCAGAAGTTATGCCCCGTCATCGGCCCATGGAATCGCAACTATGAGGCGATATCCGTCTGCAGCCTCGCTTTTGTGAGGTCCCGGCAAGATGCTCTGTGGCATCCTCCGGTCATCCGCCCACGGATCGCCCGGCCCGGGCACTGGGCCGGAGCGAGCCGGACGCGGTCGCGGGTCAGGGGCAGTTCGGTGAACCGGATTCCGGTCGCGTCCCGTAGCGCTTTCGCGAAGGCCGGGGCGATCGGATCGAAGCGGCTCTCGCCCATCGTTTTCGCCCCCAGCGGGCCGATCGCATCGGCGGTCGCCATGAAGTGGACCTCCGCGCGGGGATGCCGGCGTACTGAGGCACCCGGTACTGGCGGAACGCGGCCGTCGTGACTTCGCCACGATCGTTCAGACGGACGTTCTCGAACTCGACCGCAGACTCGACCTGCAGGCTGCACTGCTGTGCCGCTGACCGAAGTGGTCCCTGTTCAGTTCAGTTCTGGCTGCCCAGCCGATCGATGTGCACGTTCGTCGACTTCACTCGCGCCGTTGCCATGACCCCGACCTCAAGGCCGAGCTCGTCGACGGACTCGCGGCTGATCAGTGACACCAGCCGGTGCGGCCCGGACTGGATCTCCACCTGAGCCACGATGTCGTCGACCTTCACAGCGGTGACGATCCCGGCGAATGAGTTCCGCACCGACGTCAGCACCTCACCGGGCACCGGATGCAGACCTGCGGCGCGCTCTTTGGCGAATGCCGCCAGGCTCGCACCGTGGATCACCCGGTTCCCCGACCCGCCCCGGTCCATCGCGAGGTGGCCACCGTCGGCCCAACGGCGAACGGTCTCGGGACTCACAGCCAAGAGCTCCGCTGCCTGGCCAATGCTGTACGAAGGCACCTGGGCACTCTAGGCCAAGGCGGGATTCACCAGCGCACCGGCTCCGACCTTCCCGGGCCGGACGCCAGGGGCTCCCCTCGCGTATGAGCCCGCATCGCCTACCGTCCGGACCAGCGACGCCACCGAAGTGCCGATGTCGGTGGATGCCCCCTCCGCCACCCGGCCGTCGGCGACCTCACCCTTGCCTTCGAGGTCCTTCCCGTACCGACCGACCCGGGTCTGACGCTCACCGCGCTGAGTGCCGAGCCCGGCACCGCATCGGACGACCGTCTCAAGCTGCTGGCCAGTTGGGCCGCCGCACTCGACCAGAGCGGCCGGCCGAACACCAGGATCACCAGCGGCGAACACACCACGCACCAGCCCTGAGGAGTGTCCTCTCGGTCCGACAGCCGGCCAGGGCGCCGACAGGGGTTTCCCGGAGTCGTGCTTGCGTAACGCCCTGACGGCATATGGCCCCGTCGGCGGTTCTGCGGTGCGGGTGCCGAATACCGGCGCGGTCACGCCCGGGCGGTCGGCGATCCAGCTCAGGGCTACCTGGGAGGGGCTGGCGCCGGTCTCCTTCGTGATGCGGGCATGTGCACCTTCGTGAGGGGGCGAGCCGGGAAGCCCGGCTCGGGCGGAAGTGCTGTGCGGTGGCCGGCAGCTTCTCCGATGCCGTCACGCAGGCACAAGCGCCGGCCCGCCCCTCGTGCTTTCTCACCTGATGCGGTGATTCGGGATGTCAGTCATCTCGATGGGAGATGAGCGTGCGGTGTCCCGGCGCCCGGAATGGGTGAAACCGGATCACTGCTGGGGGATCCCGTGCACTGGGTGCTTGCTCAGGATGGAGACGCGGTTGAACGCGTTGATGGTGATAGCCACCCAGATCACTGCGGATATCTCGTCGTCGGTGAGGGCTTGGCGGGCTGCGTCGTAGGCGCTCTCCTGTGCCACGGCGTTCGCGGGTTCGGTAGTAGCCTCCGCCAGGGCGAGTGCCGCGCGTTCCCGCGCCGTGAAGAGTTCGGTGTCGCGCCAGGCGGCCAGCACACCCAAACGCTGGGTGGTCTCGCCGGCGCGCAGTGCGGCACGGGTGTGCACGTTGAGGCAGTACGCGCAGCCGTTGATCTGTGACACGCGGAGATCGATCAGTTCCACGAGCGTGCGGTCCAGTCCCGCGTCGGCGGCGACCGCGCGTACCGCTTCGGCTGTCTCGACCAACGCGTGGTAGGCCTTCGGGCTCTGCTTGTCGACGAAGACCCGCTTGCTCACGGGGCCTGTTGCCGTGTCACTCAACCTGGACTCCTTCACGGGCCGCTCCCGGCCCTCGCTCGCTCTGTCGTGCGCCTGACCGGCAACACATCGGCTTATCATCAGAAGCAATTGTTGAACATGAAATAGTCCTTGAGTGAGAGGGGTGTGCGATGAGCAACATCGAGAGGGATCCCACCGAGCTTCGCTGCGGGACATCGGGCCATGGTGATCATGTGCCGAAGGTCGACGTCCTCTCCGCGCGGGACGTCCCGTTGGGCGGTCCGAGGGCGATGACGGTACGGCGTACGCTGCCGCAGCGGGCCCGGACATTGATCGGGGCCTGGTGCTTCGTCGACCACTACGGCCCCGACGACGTCGCCGACACGGACGGCATGGACGTCGCGCCCCATCCGCACACCGGACTGCAGACGGTGAGCTGGCTGTTCAGCGGGGAGATCGAGCACCGGGACAGCATGGGCAGCCACGCGCTCGTCCGGCCTGGTGAGCTGAACCTCATGACGGGCGGGCACGGCATCAGCCACTCGGAAGTCTCCACCACTCGCACCACGATCCTCCATGGCGTCCAGCTGTGGGTGGCGCTTCCCGAAGAACACCGGCACACCGGCCGGGACTTCCAGAACTACGTCCCGAGCCCGGTCCGGGTGGACGGAGCCGAAGTCAGAGTGTTCCTGGGGACGCTGGCAGGTGACACCTCTCCGGTGCGGACCTTCACGCCCCTGCTCGGTGCCGAACTCATCCTTGAGCCGCGCTCGACGACCACGCTTGACATCGACACCGGCTTCGAGCACGGCCTTCTCGTCGACCGCGGGGATGTCCGTATCGCTGGAACAATCCTCCACGCGGCGGAGTTGGGCTACGTCGGCACGGGAAGCGGCACCCTGACGCTGGCGAACGAGACGGATACCGATGCTCGGGTAGTCCTGCTCGGCGGGACGCCGTTCGAGGAACAGATCGTCATGTGGTGGAACTTCATCGGTCGTTCCCACGAGGAAATCGAGGAGGCCCGGCAAGCGTGGGTGGAGGGCTCCCGCTTTGGTGAGGTGCACGGCTACGACGGCGGCCGGCTGCCTGCTCCCGCACTGCCGTCGGTGGCGCTGAAACCGCGGGGCGGGTGCGCTGACCTGGGGTGATGGGCCCGCCGGTGATTCCCGTCGTGTGCTCTCGCTGCGTCCCCTCGCCGGTGCGGCGGGGGGACGCAGTTGTGCCTGCCGTGGGTTGGCTCCTCGGGCGGTTGGCAGTTGCATGTGTTGGCACCTGCGACCAGGTCTGATCGAACACTTGCTGACCCTTTGCTGACGATACTGATGCGCAATCGGATTGGTGGGGTCACCGAACCGTCGACGCCGACCCTGCTTGGCCAGTGCTCACCACGAGTCGCTCGAGCTGTGCGAATCCGGGTAGTGAGCGAAATGGCTGCATTGCTACATTCGTTTTGCCTTTGATGGCCCTGCTACGGCGTGACGCACCCTGTGCATTCCGGATTGCTCGCAGAAATCACGGCGTCCGTAACGTCACGTCCCTGCATGAGGGCGGCTCGCTCCCCGGTGCGATCCAGGCCGACGATCTCGGTACGTGCCTCATGAAGTTGTCTATGGGGCCGGGCTGACCTGCGTCGTTGTGTCTTGGGTGGCCTATGACCTGCGCGGATGAATCTTTCAGTAGGGTGCCAGCACTCTGAGTGACCGCCGAGCCATGGGGCCGCTCCCGCCAGCGGCTGACGGAGTTGGGCGTGAGGGGCAAATGCTGGCCGTTGCTGGTCCCACATGGCACAGGTTGTAGAGACCGTCCAGCCGCGTCCAAATATTCCAGGACAGGCGCGTAATGCCGGCTCAAGGCATTACGGTCCGGGGGAGTCGGCACAGTTGGTGAGAGCTGTGTGACGGCGGTCCAGTCGCCGGGATGATCGGGGTCTGTCCAGGCCAGGGCTCGTGCGGCGTCGACGGGGGTGTAGGCGTCCTTGCCGTAGGACCAGGTGCCGTGGCTCGGTTTGAGGGCCATGACGAACGGTAGTCCCGCCGCGTGGAGTTGCCTGCGGAAGCTGTCCTGGTCGCCGTAGGCGCAGTCGGCGGCCACGGCCCGGAAGGCCACCCCGGTGGCCTTGGCGGTGCGGGCGAGTTCTGCGGCGATCTGCAGTTTCGTGCGGAAGCCGGGATCGCTCCTGCCCTTGGGGAAGTGATGGGCGGGGCTGTAGGGCACCGCGTGCAGCGGGTAGTAGAGGTTCTCATCAGCCCAGCAGGTGGTCACCGTCATGATGCCGTTGTCTGTCTTGCCCAGCGGGCCCAGCCACCGCCGCCCGATGTGCGCGGTCGCCTTCCCGTCCTTGCGGTCCCCGGAGTCGTCGATCACCAGCACCCCGCCCGCGTGCGGCGCGGTCGCGGGGTCCGCCAGCGGCAGTTCCACCCTGCGGGTGTTGACCCGCTCGTGATCCCACGTCGACTCTGACAGGAAGAACTGCAGCCGCTGCACCGAGGGGTTCTGGGCCCCGACCACCGGCTCCGTGCCGGCCAGGCAGGTCAGGGTCTTGTTCCGGCCCCGCGGTAGCAGCAGCCCCGCGAGGTACTCACGGAACCCGCGGCGCTGTGCCAGTGTGGAAAGCAGGTCATCGAAGCGTGGCGCATAGGCTTCCAGCGGCCCCGGAGCGGGCGGACACGGCAGACGACGGGTCATCACAGCCCCCAGGCGGCGAGGCGAGATACCTCTGCTACCGGCCTACTACGACCCTGACCCCCGTCAACAAACCACCGCTAGGAGCGGGTGGCGGTCGCGCAGCTGTTGCCCGTGGCCGTCGTGCCGTTGCTCGTGCCGGTCGGCTTGCTGCGGTCGTACGGATCGACCTGGTGGGTCTCGTCGGCGGGCTGCTCGTCGGCCGTGCCGAAGGGTGGCACGAAGTAACCAGTCGGGGCGGAGCAGCCGCCGTTGGTCATGTCGAGCGTGTACGAGACGAGGGACATAGTGCCCGGTTCGGTGATGACCTTGGCCGGGTCGTCCCAGCTCATCACCACCTCGCGCCGCACGATCGTACGGACGACCTCGGCGTCCCGCCCGCCGTCGCCCGCCGGGGTGACCGGGTACACGAAGGTGACGTCCGCCGTCACCTCGACCGCCCCCTGTTTCCCCTCCTGGTACGTGAGCCGGCCGCGTGTCTTGACCACGTCACCGATCAGCCGGGACTGCTCCGGCCGGAAGCGGCTGAACAACAGCAGCGGGTCGGTCTTGTCAGTGGGCGCCGTCGACGACAGGGCAGTATGGAGATACTCCTGGATGTCCTTCTGGTGCGGGTTCAGCAGCGCGATCGCCTTCGTGGGCCGCTCGCCGCGCAGCACGCGGGAGTTGAGCCCCGCGGCCACCAGGAAGTCCCGGCTCTGCCGCAGTGCCCGCTCGACCTGGGCGGCGTCCATCCAGCCGGTCGCTTTGGCCGGTGGCACCGTGACCCCTGCCGCTCCGTCGGCCCAGCGGGCGGCAGGCGAACCCCGGAAGGGTTCGGCGAGGGTAGGGTGCAGATCCCGCTCGGCGCCGGGAGCCTCCCGCGGGCTTTCCGACTCGGCGGCCAGCGGCGCCCCGTCCTGCCCACCGTCGTTGCCACCGAACCAGCCGACGACCTGCTGCGAAAAAAGCCCCACGACCAGGAGGGCCACGACCGCCACCAGCCCGGTCACGTACCAGCCTGTCCTGCGCCGGGGCCGGGCCGGTGAGTACGTACGCCAGCCTTCCGGCTGCCCGGAGCGCTCCCGCAGCCGCCGCTCCACCTCACGGGCGCGCGCCGATGGCTCCACGGGAGCCCCGGCCGCACCCGTCACCGATTCACGGAGGAACCGCTCCCACTCCTCTTCGGACACGGACGACCCGTCCTGCCCCCCAGCCCCGCTCACACCGCACTCCCGTTCTCGCTCGATTGCCCGATGGCTCGATCGCTCGACCGTCTGATCAGTTGACTGTGCACCGGTCCATCGAGAGCCGTCCGTATGATCGCATGAGCAAGCCGCCAGCCTGCCGGGGCGGTGGGTGAAGTGTCAGGTCGCCGCGCTGTCCGCCGACACGGGCGTGGGCGTGACATTTGACGACAGAACCTAGCGGTTAGACGCAATACCGGTGACTTTGAGGGTGTCGGTTCGTTGTGTTGAGTGTGCCAAGGCCGGGACAGGTGAAGTCGGTCGGGGGCGAGCGGTTTTCGGATCGCATCGCTCTCGGAGTGTTAACGCGCACGTTTACGCCGGATCTGGTGGACGAGGTGGTGGCGGAGTGCGGGCGTGTTGAGCAGCGCCAGCGGCTGCTTCCGGCTCGGGTGGTGGTGTATTTCGTGCTGGCGATGTGCCTGTTTTCGGGGCAGGGGTATGAGGAGGTCGGGCGTCTTCTCACGCAGGGTCTGGAGCGCCAGGGCCGCTGGGCAAAGGGGTGGCGGGTGCCTACGAGCGGAGCGATTGGGCGGGCGCGGCTGCGGCTGGGGCCGGAGGTGTTGAAGGCGTTGTTCGCCCGGGTGTGTCGGCCGGTGGCGGTCCCGGGGTCGCGTGGCGCGTGGTTTCGGGGGCTGCGGTTGGTTGCTGTGGACGGGACGACGTTCGATCTGCCGGACACGGTGGCGAATGCCGGGTCTTTCGGGCGTCCGGGGACGGGTCGTGGTCAGGGCAGGAGTGCGTATCCGCAGGCCAGGGTTGCGGCTCTGGTCGAGTGCGGCACTCATGCGGTCTTTGCTGCCGAGGTCGGTCCGCTGGCGGTGCACGAGACCGTGCTGGCCGGGCGCCTGTTCTCTTCGTTGGCCGGGGGGATGCTGCTGATGGCCGACCGCGGGTTCCTCGGATTCGACCTGTGGCGGGCCGCCGCGGCAACCGGCGCCGACCTGCTCTGGCGGGTCAAGAGCAACGCGGTGCTGCCTGTGGTGAAGTCGCTGCCCGATGGTTCCTACCTGTCGGAGATCGTCGCCGCCCGTGACAAGAACCGGCGGGCCGACCCGGCCCGGGTCCGCGTCATCGAGTACACCCTTGGCCCACGCGGGAAGGACGGCACCGTCTACCGGCTGGTCACCACCCTCCTCGACCCGGACACTGCGCCGGCGGCGGAACTTGCCGCGCTCTACGCCGAACGCTGGGAGATCGAGACCACGCTGGACGAGATCAAGACCCACCTGGGCGGGCCACGGCTGGTCTTGCGCTCCCAGCACCCGGCCGGGGCCGAGCAGGAGATCTTCGCGTTCCTCCTCGTTCACCATGCCGTGCGGGACCTCATGCACGGAGCCGCACGACAGGAGGGACACGATCCGGACCGGATCTCTTTCACGCGCGCCGTGCGCGTTGTCCGCCGCCAGGTCACCGCCCAGGCGGGTTTTTCCCCCCTCCCGACTCACGCGGGCCCTCGCACAGACTCTGCTTGAAATCGGTCAACGGCTCCTGGAACCAAGGCGGTTACGCTCCAATCCCCGTGTCATCAAACGCAAGATGTCCAACTGGGCCCTCAAACGCACCGAACACAACAACCAGCCCAGGCTGGACACCCCAGTCATCACCCTCGTCGGACCCACCAAACCAGCCCCGACCTCCCGGAAAAAGACCTAAATCACCGGTATTGCGGTTAGACGACGCTTTCCGGGGCAGTGCGGGCCGGCCGCTGTTCTATGCCCTGCTCAAGGAGACCGGCGTGTTCCCGGCCAGCGCGCCGCTGCGGCTGCGGGTGCTTCGGATCGAGGGCCGTCGCAGCGTCGAGCAGATCGTCGACGGGTACCGCATCGAGTGCCGGGCCGTCCGTGATCTGCTGGTCGAGTACTTCACCGAGCGGGCTCCCGAGCTCGACCACGTCTCGCTGCGTTCCATCGCCCGCAACGTGTGCCGGTTGTTCTGGCGCGACCTGAAGATCCACCATCCCGGCATCGACTCACTGCGACTGGCACCGGAGGTCGCGCAGGCGTGGAAGGATTCCCAATGACGTTGTCAACCCCGGTCGGTGACGCCTTGTGACTGGGTCATGCCGCTGTGGCGGCAGGGCCGGGGGTGACGGCCTCGAAGGTCCGGTGGTCGCGTATCAGGGCCCAGAGCACGTTCAGGCGGCGTCTGGCCAGCGCGAGGACGGCCTGCTTGTGGGACTTTCCCTCGGCGCGTTTGCGCTGGTAGAAGGTCTTGGACTGGGGGCAATGCACCGCGGCGACCTGGGCGGAGAGGTAGAACATCCGCAGGAGTCGGCGGCTGTAGCGTCTGGGCCTGCGCAGGTTGCCGCTGACCTTGCCCGAGTCGCGGGGGACGGGAGCGAGTCCGGCGACGCCGGCGAGCCGGTCGGGGCTGCCGAAGGCGGTCATGTCGCCGCCGGTCGCGGCGATGAACTCGGCGCCGAGCATGTCACCGATGCCGGGCATGCTGGTGATCACTTCCGCGTCGGGATGCTCGCGAAACCGGCCCTCAATGAGGGCGTTGAGCTCGGAGATCTCCTCATCGAGGGCCATCACCTCCCTGGCCAGGGTGTGGACCATCTTCGCAGCGGTCTTCTCCCCGGTGACGACGGTGAACTGGGCCTCGGCAGCGGTCACCGCGGTGTCGGCGGCGCTCTTGGCGGTGCTGAGAGTGCGGACGCCGTGGTTCTTGAGCCAGGTGGGCAGCCGGGCCCGGCCGATCCTGCGCAGGGCGGCCGGGGTCTGGTAGCCGGTGAGCAGGATGAGCGCGGTCTTGGACTTGCTGTAGTCGAAGGCCCGTTCCAGGGCGGGGAAGTACTCCAGGATCTGGGCCCTCAGCCGGTTGATGGCCCTGGTGCGGTCGGCGGACAGGTCCATGCGGCGGGCGGTCAGGATCTTCAGGTCGACCGCGATCTCGCTGGTCTCCTGCAAGGGCTGGAGGTCGCGGCGCATGCGTGCCTGGTCGGCGATGACGAAGGCGTCCTTGGCGTCGCTCTTGCCGTCGCCCCGGTAGGCGCCGGAGGCGTGGTGGACGGTTCGGCCGGGGATGTAGAACAGCCGCTGCCCGTGGTTGACCAGCAGGGCGATCCACAGCGCGGCCCCGCCGGCGTTGAGATCGACCGCCCAGGTCACCGGGCCACCGTCGGCCAGGTCCAGGACATCACCGAGCAGTTGCAGCAGCTCGTCCTCGTTGTTCGGTACCCGGCGCGAGAGCACCTTGGTGCCGTCCGTGTCGATCACGGTGCAGTGGTGTTCGGCCTTACCCGCGTCCGTCCCCGCCCACAGTTCGGGCACCCGAGCCTCCCTCGTCGTTCTCCTGTGCTGTCCCAGCAGACGACCTCGCTGTCACGTCCATACGAGCGATTCGGTTTCGCGCATCCCAATCAGCAGTCGAGTCGTCGCAGGATGCCGGGCGGCTAATCCTTCCAAGCCACGAACGCGGCACCCGCATGACAGCCACACCCGGCATCCCTGGGTGTCCCGATCTTACGAATGACCGCGATCAACCCACGAAGAAAGGTATGGAACGCATGGCCCACATTCGTGACGCCGAGGGCCTCCCGGTGCGGCCACGGGTGAACTTCCGCAGCGAGCTTGTGTTGGTCCGGGCGTTCTACCAGGACATCGCCCGCTGGGCCACCGACGATCCGGCGCGGTGGGCGCCCTGGGTGGCGCCGTGTCCGATCAGGCGAGCGAGTGCGCGACCAAGAAGTCCAGGTCCGGGGTGAAGTCCCGGATGGACCAACGGACCAGGACCCAGCTGTCGCTGCTGCCCGCCCTTCTTCGGGCTGTCGACCGGCAGCGCGAAGGACGCCGAGGCCCGCATCACCGCGGCTCGCGCGACGCCGGCCGGAGAACGGTTCATCGTTGCTGGACAGGAGTTCGAACGCTGCCGGTCCGGGCAGGCTCGCCGCGTCCACGTCACCGAGGTTGCCACCAGCAGGCGGCGGAACCTGACCCAGGAGGAGGAAGCGGCGTTCTGGTCCTGGGCGACGGTGGAAGTGCTGCGGCACACCGGCATCCGGATCGAGGAGATGCTTGAGCTCACCCACCACAGCTTCATCGCCTACACCCTGCCCACCACCGGCGAGGTGGTGCCGATGCTGCAGGTCGCCCCGTCCAAGAGCGATGTGAGTGCCTGCTCCTGGTCTCCCCGGAGCTGGCGGAAGTTCTGACCGCGGTCATCTTCCGGGTCCGGGCCCAGAACGCCGCCCTGCCGCTGGTGTCGGCCTACGACGTGTTCGAGCAGACCTGGAGCCCGCTCATGCCTTTCCTGTTCCAACGCAGGTACGGCACCGAGGACCGGCCACTGACCCGCCGCTACATCCGCGAGTGCCTGGCCGCCACCTCGCAGTCCGCCCAGATCACCGCGGCTGGCGACCCGCTCGAATGGCGCCCTTACGACTTCAGAAGGATCTGCGTGACCGACGCCATCCGCTCCGGACTGCCCCCGCACATCGCCGCGAAGATCTGCGGACACGCCGCTCTGGACACCACCATGGGCTATGCCGCGATCTACCCGGAAGACGTGATCTCCCATCACCGGGCCTTCATCGCCCGTCGCAGAACCGAGTGGCCCAGCGAGGAGTACCGCGAGCTCACCGCGACCGAGTGGGACGAGTTCCTCGCGCACTTCGAACTCCGCAAGGTCGCCCTGGGGACCTGCGGCCGCGACTACGCGAGCCCTTGCCAGCATGAAAACGCCTGTGTGAGGTGTCCCCTACTTCTCGTCGACCCGGCCCAGAAGCCATGCCGCGGCACCACACGCCTGTACGAGGTGAAGGCGACCAGTGAGTCCGACACGGAGCGGATGGAGTTCGAACTGGGTGTCTCCGAGGAAAAGGCGGCGCGAGAGTACGCCCGCGGGACCCGCTATCGGATCTTGCTTATCACCTCTGCCCTCGATCCAGAACGGCGACGGGTGTCCGAACTACCAAACCCATTCACGGCGGCCGGACGTGACCGGTTCCTGGTAGTAGGCCGGGGGCTGCGTTACCAGCTTTCCCCGACCCATCGAACATCCCGCCCGACCCCGAAGAAGTAAGAGATCAAGTACACCGGTCACAGTGCGGTGAGGGAACAAGCGCCGTGTCTACTTCTCTGATTGATCTACGACATCGAGCGATCGTCCGCCAAAGACGACGCCGACTTCACAGCCCCGAGTTCCGGCGGTGGCCGGCGCCTTAGCGGTGGTTTGTTAAACCGGGGGATGTCCCAGTCGTCGCTGCCGAGGTGACCCTGGCCCCCGAGCCACGCGGTGCGAAAGCTGCGTTCATCGCACATCTGCCTATGCCGCTATCTCCTGTGACCGAGTTCTTGGGTCGGTCACTTCGAGTCTCACGGAGGCTGCCAGGGCGGCCCGTACCCGGCTTTTCGAGGACCACCAGTTCTCATCCGGCCGTGGCCCCCTGCGTCGTTACCTCGCCGTCGGCTTTCACACGACGCGTGCGAGCCGAACTCGCCAGCTTCTCGGCAGCCACTTCACGGGTGAGGTCCTGGATCTCGTCGCCCGCCTCGATGGCTGCGCGCCTGACTTCGAGGGTCAGGCCGACCGACGTCTTGATGATGCCCCGCACCAGCGGTTTCGCCACCCTCTTGACCAGAGGGGCCGCGATCAGGCCAACGAGGAAGGGAGGAACTACAGGGGGCATGTGCGAAGCCTCTCTTGTTTACACAGCACGGCTGCCGCAGCACGTGCCAATACCGCCTGGCCGGTGGCGCTGGGCCGGAATTTCTCCCCCACCGAGAACACCGTAGTCGGCCCTCGGCCGATACGCCCGGGGGGCCGACGCCTTTCATTCATTCGGGCGGAGGCACGCCGGAGCAGACCGCGGCTGCGGAACGGGATCAGAACGGGTCCGGTGCGCCCGGCGCGTGTTCGTCCAGCAGTGAGCCCACCACCTGCACAACGAACTCGGGTACGCGGTCCGGAAAATCGTGGCCGGTTCCCTCCGGGGTGTAGACCCTCCGGGCAGTGCTTGAGGCTGCGAGAAAGCGTTCTCTCACGGTGAGGAAGAAGTGCCGTACTCGGGCGCTCTCCTCCGGATCGTCGACCGTGTCGAAGATCTTGTTACCGCCCGTCAGGTCGCGTGGCGCCACGAGGAGGAGGGGGAGCGGGCTGAGCTCGCCGTCGTGTACGACCGTCTGCCAGCCGACTCGGGTGATGCCACCCGGTGACAACTCTCGCAGGATCGATGCCGCGGCGCAGTTCGCCTTGGTCCTGGTCTCGATCACGGCGAGAACCCGCGTCGGGTCCTCGGGAGAGTGCGCCTCGTTCTTGGGCACGAGGGCGTGGAGGCCGAATAGGTGGCGCAGCGCGAGGGCGGTCTGGTCCCTCGCGACATGCCGCAGGGTCGCAAGCGAAGGGCCGAAGGCGACGACATCGGGCGGAGTGGGATCGAGCAGCACCAGACCGGCCACCAGGTCGGGGCGGCGCCTGGCGGCGTTGGCCATGAGCAGTCCCCCGAAGGAGTGCCCCACGAAGACGTAGGGTCCCCTCTCGCCGGCCCGCTCCAGCGCCGTGAGCAGTTCGACGGCTTCGGCTGCCGTCGTGCGTGGGAACGGGCCCGGGTCGCTCCAGCCGGAGCCCGGACGGTCCACCAGGACCGAACGTGTCCGTTCCCGTGTCAGCGCGTGCAGCCGGTACATGGCGTAGCCACCGGCATGGCCGCCCGGCATCCAGACCACGGTGGGCCTCGGTCCGGCATCCCCCTCGGCGAGGACATGCATGCGGTAGCCGCCCACGTCGACCATTCGCCCGGGTGGCGGATACCTCACCCGCACCCGGGCCACATGCACCAGATGGCGGAGAGACCCGAGACCGAGCGCGAGGGCCACGGCGCAGAGCACGCCGCCGAGAATTCGCCAGCCGGTTCCCAGGGTGACGCACCATGCGCCCGCGGCCGCCGGCAGCAGGGCGATGGCCAGCCCGGCCCAGTCCCGGCTGAGCAGCTGGAGTATCGCGTCGGCGACACGTGTGCCCGGTCGCATGTTTCTTCACCGTCCCAGCCTTCGTGGCCGCTGCCAGGGACACCGCACGCCTCAGCGCCCGGCACAAGCATCGTCCCCTGAAAACCCCGCGGGCGCCATGCGCGGTGCCGGGCCCCGCCTTCCGTCACAGCCGTACGGCAGTCGCCAGGGCCGGGGTGCAAGCATGGCCGGGGACCGGCCACACACGGCGCCCGGCCCTTGTCGGGTGTGTGTGCCGTGGACGTCCAGGTTCCCGATACGGGCATACCACCGTCAGGCCTGGTCCGCGCCGCACGCGCGCGTAAGGCGTGCTGCCACGTCCGCGACCACTTCGGCCTCCCGGGGCACGAGATAGAAGTGGTCCCCGGGGAACGAGCACAGCTCGAAGAAACCCGGGGCGGCGAGGTCGGACCAGGCGAGGACCCGGTCGAGCACGCAATTCGGATCGTCCTGACCGACGTACGCGGTGATCGGTGCCTTGACCGGAGTCGGATGCGGGGGGTGGTAGCCCTCGATGAGCCGGTAGTCCGCCCGGAGGGCGGGCAGCAGCAGGTCACGCAGCTCCAGGATGTCGTAGACCTCCGAGTGCAGGTCTCCGAGGTGCCGGACGTGGGTGATCAGGGTTTCGTCGTCGGCACTGTGCAGTGCGGTGCGTTCGGCCCGCTGGGGGGCTTCGTGCGCGGAGACCAGCAGGTGTTCGGGGACGATGCCGCGGGCCTCCAGCCGCAGGGCCAGCTCGTAGGCGACGCAGGCGCCCATGCTGTGTCCAAAGAGTGCCAGCGGCCGGTCGAGCCAGGGCCGCAGCGCGTCCTCGATCATGTCGGCCAGGGTGGCCATGTCGTCGATGCAGGCTTCCGCGAGCCGGTCCTGGCGGCCGGGGTACCGCACGGCGAGCACCTCGACGTCCTCCGGCAGCAGCGCGGGCCAGCCGTGGAACAGCTGTGCCGTGCCGCCGGCGTGCGGTAAGCACACCAGTCGGAGCCTGGGGTCCGCCGCGGGCCGGTGGACACGGAACCACTTCTTGGCGTCGTAGGCCGTCATCGCCGTCGGAGACCTCCCAGCTGCGAGGAGTTGAGCTTGGAGAGGAAGGCGGGAAGCTGCTCCACCACTCTCCTGGACACGTATGAGGTCTGCACGGTGTGGCGCAGGCGATCGGTCACGACGAGTTTGTAGTCGCTGCCTTCCTGGATGAGTTCGGCGGAATACAGGGGTGTTCCGGTCGCAGACATCTGACCTGCCTCCATCAGGGTCCTTCTTCTCCAGCCATGCCTTCCACGCCGCCGAACGGCGTGCGCAGACGAAAGGCGGCGTGGAGATGTCCGCAGAGCTGCGCCGACGGTACGTGGAGAACACTCATGTCGCGGCGGGCCGTGACATCCGGCGTGCCGGGGATAGTGACTCAGTGCACCTTGGCAGCGCCCGAACCGGCGCCGCGGGCCTTGCCGGCGGCCTTGCTCTCGCTGTCGGCCTGCGCCGCGTGGGCCGCTGCGGCCAGGGGCGTCGACCCGGTACCCGCCTCGGCCCGGCCCGCGGTGCCGCCCTGCGGGGCGCTGGTGTCGGTGCCGTGCTCGGCTCCGTGCGTCATCTGGACGGCGAGCACTTCGGCGGTCGCCTCGGCCGCGAGATCCTGGATTCCCTCGCCGGCTTCGTGGACGGCCCTCTTGACTTCGATTCCCAGGCCCACCGACGTTTTGACGATCCCTCGCATGAGGGGTTTACCCAGCCTTTTGAGCAGGGGCGCGACGATCAGGCCGATCAGGAAAGGAGGTACTACAGGCGGCATGGCAGGACATCCTTCTCTTCTGCCGAGAAAACGATGGCGGAAAGGCAGTTGGAGGTGAACAGGAAAACTGCGATGACATGCATGGATTCCGCATCATCGAACCCGCACCCCTCATCACAGAGAGTATCCAGGGTTGAGCGAACGGCTACCGGTTCCGCCGTGGCCTTCACTCATTCGAGTAGAACGGCCTGCCCATGACGGCCTGTACAGGCCATTCGACGGCCGGAACCCGACGTCACCCACCTTCTTCGGGTGACCACGTGTACCTCTGCTGACGGCCGGACGCGCCGTGCAGTTCTCTCGCCACCCGTCGGCGCAGCGCGGGAAACGGCAGCGTGCCGCCGGCCAGCACGGCCTCGTGAAAGGCGCGCACGTCGAACGTGGCACCGGCGCCGCGCTCGTGCGCTGCCCGCAGTGCCGTGAACTCCGCATGGCCCGCCCGGTACGTCAGTGCCTGTCCCGGCATATCGGTCGCGTAGCGCAGCAACTCGGTCGTGATCTGTTCCTCGGACTCGGCCGCCGCGTGGGCGCGCATCAAGGTGCGCGCCTGCTCCAGCGTCATCGTCCCGAGGTTGAGGCCGGTGTCGACTACGAGGCGCTGCGCGGTGAACCGTTCATGGGCCAGGCGTCCGTATGCGTCCCACGGGTCGTCGTACAGCCCCATCTCCCAGGCGAGCCCCGCCGCGTACTCCGCCCAGCCCTCCTGGAACCCGGCGAAGGTAACCAGTTCGCGTCGCAGGTCGGGCAGCGCGGTGTTCTCGGCCTGACGGGCGAGGTGGAAGTGATGTCCGGGCGCGAGCTCATGGTGGATCAGCGCGGCCGCGCCGAGCAGTGACCGGTGCGCCAGGTCCGAGGCGTTGTAGCGGTAGCGTCCCACCGGTTGCATGGCGGTCGGCGGTTCGTAGTAGCCAAACGTCATCGACGCCTCCAGCGCCGGATCGAGGCGGGCCACGCCGTAGGGGGCGCGGGGCAGGACCGCGAACCAGCGCGGCAGCAGCGGCGTGAGGCGGTCGAGGTGTCCGCGGTAGCGAGCCTCGACCTCCTCCGGGGTGGCGGCGTACAGACGAGGCTCGGTCGCGAGCCGTTCATGGAATTCCGCTTCCGTCCCCGCGAAGCCGAGCGTGGCTCGCATCTCCCGCATCCGCTCGCTGAGTTCGCGGCAGTGTTCCCGGCCGAGTTCGTGGAGGCGTTCGGGTGGTGTGTCGCCGGATGTGTACGTCCTGACGAAGGCCCGGTACGCCGCTTCCCCTTCCGGGTAGTGGGCCCATCCGACGGCCCGCGGTGCCCGCCTGCGGTAGTCCGGGTCGCCCACGAGGGCGAGGAGGCGGTCGAACGCCGGCTCCAGCTCGGCGGCCACGAGCCCCGCCACCGCGTCGCGCAGGTGGCCCCGGCTCGCCGCGTCGAGTCGGGTGAGCCTCTCGGCGTCCGCTCGGACGTACCGTGCCGCCGATGCCCGTAGGCGGGTGAGGGTGGTGCGGACCCCGGCCAGCGCCGGGGCCGGGATGAGGAAGCCCCGTGCCGCCTGCCCGGCAACCTTGTCACCGATCGTCTCGACGCAGCGGGCCAGATCCCGTACGAGGGACACGTACCGGTCCGCGTCGGCCCGGTGCTCGAAGCGGTACGGGCGGAAGACCGTGTCACCGTATTGCTGGAGGCTGAAGAGCTGGTACGGCGTGGCGGTGGGGGTGAGCCAGTGGAAGCGTCCCGCCTCCGCCTCCTGTTCGGCCAGCGCCCGAAGGAAACCCTCGGTGTCGGCGGCGGGACCGGGCAGCTGCGCGGGCCGCAGCGTGCCCAGCCGGTCCAGCACCCCTGCCGCGAACCCGGCGCGCTCCTCGGCCTCCGCGGCGGACACCCCTGGCAGCGACTCGACCGGCAGCCCGCGGCGTGTCCGCAGCGACGGCTCACGTGCGAGCAGGAAGTCCCAGTACGAGGCCGCGAGTCGCTCGACCTCCCGCGCCGCCGAGCCGTCCGGGAAGTGCGAGGAATGGTTTGCCATGGCGCCAGTGTGCGCGACGAGGTGACGCCACATCAGGAACGGGGAGCAACCGCGAGTCGGGGAACCTCACTCGGACGGGGGAAATCGTCCGGCCCGTTCGTGTCCGGCCCGGGAGAGCCGGTCCGATGCCGTCGATCTCGGTGGCACGATGAACACCATGAACCGCCGAACCGTGTCGTTTCCCAGGGCCCGGTCGGCCGCGGTGGCGTCCGCCGCTGTCGCGTCAGTCATGGTGGCCGGTTGTGGCGGCGGCGACGTGTCTTCGACGCACACCCCTGTCGTCGTGGGGGGCACCGTCACGATCGCCACTGCCTCCGAGACCCCGAGTTTCCATCCGTACTCGCAGTTCGGCTCTGCCCTGGCTCCTTATGCCTACGACTCGTTGGTCACCGTGGCGCCGGACGGGCGTGTGGTGTCGGGCCTCGCCGAGAAGTGGCGGGCCGGAGCCACTTCGGCGAGTTTCACCCTCCGCAGGGGCGTGACCTGCTCCGACGGCACGATCCTCACGGCTTCCGGGGTGGCCCGGTCACTGAGCTATGCGAGCGATCCCCGCAATCGGCTCATCGGCGCCCGGGCGGCACTGCCCGGTGTGCCGTTCACGGTGTCGGCCGACGACGCGGCACGGATGGTGTCGGTGCGGATGGCGTCACCGTACAGCTTCGTCGTGCGGACGATCGGTCTGCTGCCCGTCGTCTGCCCCGCCGGGCTGGCGGTTCCCGGGGCGCTGGACAAGAGCACGCAGGGCACCGGACCGTACGTGCTGAGTGGCTACACCTCGGGCGGCCCGTACCTCTTCACCCGGCGCAAGGGGTATGCCTGGGGGCCGCGCGGAGCGACCAACGCAGCTGCGGGCCAGCCTGAGCGGATCGTGGTGTCGGTGGTGCCGCAGGAGTCCACGGTGGCGAATCTGCTGCTCACGGGCGGCGTGAACATCGCGATGGTGACCGGCCCGGACCGCGCGCGGCTGACCGGCCACGGCCTGGCCACCGCCCAGGTGCCGACCGTGGTGGGGCTGACCTTCTTCAACGAACGGTCCGGCCGCCCCTTGAGCGATCCCCTGCTGCGTCAGGCACTGGTGGGCGCCCTGGACCGCAAGGGCCTCGCCAATGTGGCGATCGGCGGTGACGGAACGCCCGCGAGCCACCTGACCGCCGTGGACTCCGTCTGCCACGCCGACCTGGCCGGCGAGAACCTGCCCTCGCACAGCGCCGTGGGGGCCTTGGACGCCGCGGGCTGGACGAAGAACGCACGGGGCAGGCTCGTGAAGCACGGCAGGCCGCTGCGGCTGCGGCTGCTCAGCAGCGCCGACTTCGGCTCCACCCTTCCGTCTGTCGCCGAACTGATGGCCGCCTCCTGGCAGGCGCTGGGCGCGGACGTCGACCTCGTCAGCGAGAGCCGCAACGCGGTCATACAGGCCATGTACCAAAGCGGCGACTTCGACGTCGTGGTCGGCAGCTCGCCGGGTCCACCGCTGCCCGCGCAGCTCGTTCCGTACTTCTCCGGCCCGCCGCCGTCCGGGGGACTCAACTTCGCGTACGTCACCAACCGCGTCTACGACCGCTTCGTCGCCCTCGCCCTGCGCGCGCCGGGCGCGGCCAGCTGTGCGGACTGGAACAGGGCCGCCGCGGCGCTGTTCCGCTCGGCCGACGCGCTGCCCGTCGCCGACGGCACGAGCACGGTGTACGGCTACCGGACGACCTTCGCCGTCGCGCCCGGCGGCCGGATCGTACCGACCAGCATCCGCCTGCACAGATAGCGGCGGCGCACGCCCCACACGACCGCCCACCACCAGTCGAGGAGGTCTCCCATGACGACCGTGTCCGCGCGGCTCGGCGCCCTGACCCGGCGCCACCCGTGGGTGGTGTTCTGCTGCCGGCGTGCGGTGCGGCTGACGGTCTCCCTCTTCGTGGTCGTCACTGCTTCCTTCGCGATGATCCGGCTGGTACCCGGTGACCCCGTCCGGGCCGCGCTGGGCGTGGACGCCCCACCGGACCTCGTAGCGGCAAAGCGACATGAACTAGGCCTGGATCGTGGCCAGTTGGCACAGTACGGGCAGTATCTGCGTCATCTGACCCACGGGGACCTCGGGGTCTCCCTGGTGACCGGCGAGCCGGTGGCCGACCTGGTCAGGGCACGCCTGCCGGCCACCTTGCTGCTGGCTGTCCTGGCGTTCGCCTGCGTACTCGTCGTCGCCCTCCCGGGAGGGCTGCTCGCCGCGGTGTGGACACGCGGAGGGCGGCGGCCCCGGGCGGAGGTGGCGTTCACCGCCACCACCTCCGTCATGGCGGGCATGCCGGACTTCGTGCTCGCGGCGGGTCTCACCGCGGGACTCGCGGTCGCTCTGCGCATCTTTCCGGTGGCCGGCGACCTCGGTCCCCAGTCCTACGTGCTGCCCGTGCTCGCGCTGGCGCTCGCTCCGACCGCTGTTCTGTTGCGGATCGTACGGGTGGAGACGCTCAAGGTTCTCGCGACGGACTATGTGCGTGCCGCCCGAGCGAAGCGGTTGCCCGCCCTCCCGCTGTACCTGCGCCATGTGGCACCGAACACGCTGACCGCGTCGCTGACGCTCGCCGGGAACCTCCTGCCGGCCCTGATCGCGGGGACCGTACTGGTTGAGAAGGTGTTCGCCTGGCCGGGCATCGGTTCGGCGATGGCACAGTCCGTGGCCGCGCAGGACTACGCGGTCGTCGAGGCGTCGGTTCTGGTGCTGGGCTCGGCCGTTCTCGTGGTGAACGTCCTGGTCGATCTGGCCCTCGCGCTGCTCGACCCCCGATCGGTCATCCGGAAGGCGTGATCCGATGGTGCTGTCTTCCCCTTCCCCTTCCTCTTCCACGCCGGGTGTTGCTGCCGGCCGGTCTCGCGCGTCCCGGTCGGGCTGGGCCTCGCCCATGGGCGTGATCACCCTGGCGATGCTCGGATCGCTCGCTGTACTGGCCGTCGCGGGGGCGGTGCTGTGGGGGCAGGCCGCCGACCGTCCGGACCCGTCGGCGGTGCTGCGGGGGCCCACCGCGGGTCACCTGCTCGGCACGGACCATCTCGGGCGCGACCTGCTCGCCCGGCTGCTCTCGGCGACCTGGCTCTCCCTGCTGCTGGCAGTCGCGGCCACGCTCCTCGGAGCGGCGGCCGGGATCACGCTGGGCGCGCTCACCGCCGTGGTGGGCGGGCGCGCCCGCCGCCTGCTGGGAGCCCTGATCAACCTCCTGCTGGCCTTCCCCGCGCTTCTCGTCGCGATGTTCTTCGCGGCCCTCTTCGGCGCGGGCGCGGGTGGGGCGGTGTGCGCACTCGCCGTCGCCTGCGCACCGGGCTTCGCGCGGATCACGCAGACCCTTGCCGCCGGAGTGGCCGGAACCGACTTCATGGCGGCGGCGCGTGTGCTGGGCCTGCGCCGCCACCGGCTCCTCCTGCGCCATGTCCTGCCCCACATCGCCGAACCGCTGATGCTCAACACCACGGTCGCCGCGGGCTCGGCACTCGTGGCCCTGTCGGGACTGAGCTTCCTCGGACTGGGGGTGCAGCCCCCCTCGTACGACTGGGGGCTGCTGCTGAGCCAGGGGCTGGACCGCATCTACACCGAACCGCTGCCCGCCGTGGCACCCGGCATCGCCATCGTCTACGCCGGCGTGGCCTTCCAGCTGCTCGGCGAGGTGCTGGCCGGAGCCGCCGCGCGACGTACCCGCCCGCGGCAGCTGGAAGAACCCGCGGTTCACCCGGTACGCACCGACCGCCCGGCAGTCGCGGACCATGTGCTGGAAGTGGGGGATCTGCGGGTCGCCCTTCCCTCGGCGGACCGGGTGGTCCGGCCCGTCCGCGGTGTCACCCTCGCTCTGCGGCGCGGTGAGATGGTCGGCCTGGTCGGCGAGTCCGGTTCCGGTAAGTCGCTGACGGCGCTCGCCATCGCCGGCCTGCTGCCAGAGGGCGCCTGCGTTACCTGGGATACCCACCGGTTCCTCGGCGCGGACGCCGAGTCGTTGTCACGCAAAGAGCGACGCAGGCAGCTGGCGACGGGAATGGCGATGATCTTCCAGAACCCGGCCTCGGCCTTCAATCCGTCGCTCCGCATCGGAACGCAGATGACAGAGGCCGTGCGCGCACACCGTGGCACTCCTCGTGCCCAGGCCGTCGAGCAGGCCCTGGCCCAGCTTCAGCGGGTCGCGTTGCCCGGCGGGCGTCGGTTGCTGCGCTCCCGCCCCTTCCAGCTGTCCGGCGGTCAGCGCCAGCGAGTGGCGATCGCTGCGGCTTCGATGATGCGGCCCGACCTCATCGTTGCGGACGAGCCGACGACAGCCCTGGACGTCACCGTGCAGCGGCAGATCATGAACCTGCTCCGCCGCATCCGGCGCGACGACGCCACCGCGATCCTCTTCATCAGCCACGACATCGCCCTGGTGGCCGACTCCTGCGACCGGGTTCTGGTCATGTACGGGGGAACCATCGTGGAGAACCTTCCTGCCCGTGAGCTGGCGACCGGAGCACGGCATCCGTACACGCGGATGCTCGTCGCCTCGGTCCCGGACCTGGCCGCGGACCGTGACCGCCCCCTGCGCACCATCGAGGGAGGGCCGCCCGATCCGGGCGATGAGGCCCCGGGCTGCCGGTTCCATGACCGCTGTTCGCATCGACTGGACCGGTGCGCCGTGGAGAGCCCCGTGTTGTCCCCGTTCGGCCCGCAGCACGAGGTCGCCTGCTGGCGACCGCTGCCCCCGTCGCCGTTCCGCGGACAGCGTGAGACCGAGGAGGTGGAGAAGTGAGGGAAGAGGCTGGGTTGGCGCTGTACGACGTCACCGTTCGCCACCACGGGCCGTTCGGGCCGGTCACGGCGGTGGACGGAGTGTCACTGGAGGTTCCCCGGGGCACGACGGTCGGCCTGGTCGGCGAGTCCGGTTCGGGAAAATCCACTCTGGCACGTGCGGTCGTCGGGCTGGACAATCCGTGCGCCGGGCGGATCACGGTCGGCGGGCGGGAGTACCGTGGGCGCCGGATGGCCGATCGGCGCCGGCTGGGGCAACGGGTCCAACTGGTGTTCCAGGACCCGGACACGGCATTGGACCCGCGCATGACGGTCCGTCAGTCGCTCGCCGAATCAGCCGGGGCCTTCGTCCGGCTGGACCGCCGCAGCCGCGAACAGCGCATCGACGGACTGCTGGAACTGGTCGGTCTCGACGCCAGCTGCGCCGACCTCGTGCCGCGGCAGCTCTCGGGCGGCCAGCGCCAACGCGTGGCCGTCGCCCGCGCGCTCGCCGTCGATCCGGCGGTACTCATCGCCGACGAGGTCACCTCGGCTCTCGACGTGTCGGTCCGGGCGGCGCTCCTCACCATGCTCCGGGACCTGCAGCGACGCATGGGCTTCGCCATGCTGTTCATCAGCCATGACCTCGCCGCCGTCCGTCATGTGTCGGACGTCGTCGCCGTGATGTACCTCGGTCGGATCGTCGAGACCGCCTCCACCGAGAACCTGCTGCGCCGCCCGCGGCATCCCTACACCCAAACGCTCCTGTCCGCCGTGCCGAACCTGCACGCCGGACGACGACAGGTCGAGGAACCGCTCCTGCCCGGAGAGGTGCCCGACCCCGCGTCGCCACCGCCCGGGTGCCGCTTTCATCCGCGTTGCCCCGTCGGGCCGAACCGGCATCCCGGGCGGGAGGTCTGCGCCGCACGGGACCCCCAACAGGATGCGGCCGGACAGCCGCACCGCGCCGCGTGCCACTTCCCGTATGGCGCCGACGACCGCCCGCCCCACGTCGGCGGCGTCCACCCGGACGCGAACGGCGACCGGGTCCCGCGAACCCCCGGGGAGCCGCCGTCATGACGGCCGGGGAACCGGACATGCTTCCCTCCGGCGCGGACGCGGTCGTCGTGGGGGCCGGTGTGATCGGTGCCGCGGTGGCACTGGAGCTGGCCCGCACCGGTCGGCGCGTGGTGGTCGTCGACAGGTCCGGCGGCGTCGGCCACGGATCCACCAGCGCCTCGAGCGCGATCATCCGTTTCGACTACTCGACCTGGGACGGTGTCGCCACCGCCTGGGAATCCCAGCACTGCTGGGCACGATGGGCGGAGCACCTGGGGACCGTGCGTGGCCCTGGCCTGGCGGCGTTCCGGCGGACCGGAGCGGTACTCCTCGACGCGCCGGGCTCCGGAACGTCGGAGGTCATCGCACTGTTCGACCGTGCCGGCGTGCCGTACGAGCGCTGGGATGCCGCAACGCTGCGCAGCCGGATCCCCGGCATCGACGCGGGACGCTACGGGCCCCCCAAGCCCCTTCGTGACGAGGCGTTCTTCTCCGGCCCCGAAGGTGAACTCGGCGCGCTGTTCACACCCGAGGCGGGCTTCGTCGACGATCCCCAGCTCGCGGCACAGAATCTCGCGGACGCTGCGGCCCGCATCCGGACCCGCTTCCTCTTCCATCGCACGGTCGTCGGTGTCCTGCGTCGCAAGGACCGGGTCGCGGGTATCCGGCTCGCCGACGGCACCGCGATCACGGCACCGGTGGTGATCAACGCCGCCGGGCCCTGGTCGGGCGCGTTCAACCGGATGGCCGGGGTCGGAGCCGAGTTCACCGTCGGGGTGCGCCCACTGCGCCAGGAAGTCCACCAGGTGGCCGCACCGGTCTGCCGGGGCGGCACAACCTCGTCGGACCCGGGCGGTGCCGGGACCACGCTCGGCCTGATCGTGGCCGATGTCGACTTCGGGACCTACCTGCGCCCCCTCGGCGGGCACCTCCTCATCGGCAGCACGCTGCCCGCCTGCGACCCGATGGAATGGCTCGACGACCCCGACCTGTGCAACCCACACCCGACGCCCACCGGGTTCGACACCCAAGTGACCAGGGCCGCACGCCGATTCCCGCTCCTGCGCGTTCCGAACCGGCCGACCGGCATCGCCGGTGTCTACGACGCCGCCGACGACTGGGCGCCCATCTACGACCGCACCGATCTGCCCGGCTTCTACGTCGCGATGGGCACGAGCGGCAATCAGTTCAAGAACGCTCCTCTTGCGGGCCGGTTCCTCGCCACCCTGGTCGACCGCGTGGAGGCCGGCCACGACCACGACCGCGACCCGCTGCGGTACACCGGCGAACACACCGGCGTCGTCATCAACCTGGGAGCGTCCTCCCGCAAACGGCCCATGGCCGAGGGCGCCGCCTCTCGAACCGTCATGGGCTGACCCATGGCACAGCGGGACCGATGCCGTCCGGGAGCTGCTGCGCCGGACGGCACCGGCCCCGTCACATCGGAAGAGGTCTACCTGCGGCCGCGTGCCGGCGCGGAGCTGAGCTTGGAACTCAGCACCGACAGGAACGTCGGGAGCCTGTCCACCGCGGATTTGGGGACAGGGGTGACTTGGACCGTGTCCCGCACCAGGTCCTGCACGACGAGCTTGTACGTACCGTCTTCCTGGACGAGTTCGGCGGCGTAGAGCAGTGTTTCCACCAGGGGTCCTTCGGTTGTGTCGTGCGACGGGTCAGGCGCCGTTGAGCCAGGCGTTCCATGCCTTGGTGGCCTGCTGTTCGTCCACGTCCTCGGCGAACAGGTGGTGGCCCAGCCAGATCGGCCAGTTCCAGGAGCTGCCGTTGAAGAACCGGTACAGCGCGTGCGGGCCGCGCAGGCCGACGAAGTCGGGGCTGAGCCAGTCCACGACCACCTCCTCCGAGCCGCCGTCCGCACCCGGGAGGTCGAGCGACAGCCGGTCGCCGACGGTCGTGTCGTCGGCGAGACCGAGGCGTTGGCGCAGGGCGGCGAAGTCGGCCGGGTCGTCGGTGCGCTCGTCGCGGCCGGCCTTGATGTAGACGACGGGGCGGCCGGTGAAGTGCCTCAGGTACTCGGCGAGGCCGTGCTGGTAGAAGTCGACGTGCTTCTCGGCCGCGTCCGCCTTGGTGTCCCAGTAGTCGTCGACGACTCCCGTGTGCACCCAGTGGATTCCCATCCGCAGGTGACTGGTTCCGTCGTCGTGCGGCTCGATCCGGTAGGTGAGGGTGTTGGAGAACCCGTCGTCCAGGGCCACGCGCACGGCGAAGTGGTGCGGCGGTTCCCACGCCACGACGGTGCCGTCGGCCCGGGTGACCTTTCCGCCGACGCGCGGCTCGACCTCCATGGGGTACAGCCAGCCGAGGTTTCCGGCGCCGGTGGCGACCGCGTGCCAGACCTGCTCGGGCGTGGCGGCCAGGTCCTGCTCCCGGCGGACTTCGAACTCTCGGGCCATGGTCAGTTCTCCTTCGTCGTCGTTCATACGTCAGTAGGTGAGCGGGAGGGCGTTCAGCCGTCGTTGCAGTGGGTTGGGCCGCCATTCGAGGGCCGCCCCGTCGGCCAGCCGCAGGTGCGGGAGCCGGCGGACCAGCGTGCCGATGGCCACCTCTGCCTGGAGCTTGGCCAGTGGACCGCCGAGGCAGAAGTGCGGGCCGTTGCCGAAGCTCAGGTGGCGGTTGCCGGGGCGGGACAGGTCGAGCCGGTCGGGGTCCTCGAAGCGCTCGGGGTCACGGTTGGTCGCGGCGAGGAACAGGTACGCCAGCTCGCCCTCGCGCAGCGTCTGCCCGTCGATCTCGACATCCTCGGCCACGACCCGGACGATCGCCTGGGTCGGCGTGTCGTAGCGGGCCAGTTCGTCGACGGCCGTGCGGATCAGCGCCGGGTCCTCACGCAACCGGGCCAGCTGGTCGGGGTGGCGCAGCAGAGCGAGCGTGCCGTTGCCGACCAGGTGGGTGGTGGTCTCGTCTCCTGCGGTGATCAGGACGAAGCAGGTGGACAGCAGTTCGGAGTCGGTGAGCCGGTCGTCCTGCGCCTGCGTCGCGACCAGGGCGCTGACCAGGTCGTCGCCCGGGTCGGCCCGGCGTCGGCGGACGAGTCGGGCGAGGTACTCCTCGTACTGCTCGATCGCGGCCTCGGACTTGGCGATGTCCTCGGAGAGCCGGCCGAGGCGGCGGAACCAGCTCTTGACCTGCGGGCGGTCCTCGGGCGGGATGCCGAACAACTCGCAGACGACGGACAGCGGCAGCGGGGAGGCGACCGCCTCGATCAGGTCCATGGACGACCCCGCCGCGACCGCCTCGTCGACGAGCCGGTCGACGATCCGCTGGATGCCGTCGCGCAGGGCTTCGACCCGCCGGGCGGTGAAGGCGCGGTTGGCCAGCTTGCGCAGCCGGGCGTGTTCCGGCGGGTCGGTGTTGGTCATCACCCGGCCCAGCCGGTCGGTGAGCCTGCTGAAGGCCTTCAGGTCGCCGCCGAGCGCGCCGTAGGCGCGGGTCATCCGGTCCCGGTCGTTGGACAGCCGCAGGTCTCCCAGGGCCGCCTCGACGTCGGCGTACCGGGTGAGGTACCAGATGCCCTGGGGGCTGCGGTGGACCGGGCTCTCGTGCCGCATGCGGGCGTAGAACGGGTACGGGTCCCGGCGTGCCTCGGGCGTTTGCAGCGCTGCGGCGAGGTCGCCGGGCCGGACGGGGCCGGCGGTGCCGCGGGCCCCGTCCAGGGTCTCGGTGGAGGTCACGTCGGTCGCGCTACCGCTGGGCATCCATGGCGTCGACGAGACTCTTGGGCCGCATGTCGGTCCAGTTCTGCTCGACGTACTCCAGGCACGCGGCGTGGGTGTCGGGGCCGTGGGCGACGGTCCAGCCGGCGGGGACGTCCGCGAACTGCGGCCACAGCGAGTGCTGGTTCTCCTGGTTGACGAGCACGAGGAAGGTGCCGTCCTGGTCCTCGAACGGGTTGGTCATGGAAATCAGTCCTCCTGGTTGCGGGTTTCGGTGTCACCGGTGGCCTCGGCGAGCTTGGCGGCCAGGATCGGTCCGATCTGGGCCAGCGAGCCGGCTTGGGTCATCCGGTCGTGCCGGGTGGTGATCTCGTGAGATTCGATCCGGCCGGTGATGTACGGGCGCCAGGTCCCGGGCCCGGCGTTGTCCTCGCCCCGGTCGATCGTGGAGTTGAACAGCAGCAGGTCTCCGTCAAATTTGCCGGGGACGAAGTCGACCGCCAGCTTCGCGTTGTTGATCATGATGTGAACGACGACCTCGATCTGCTGCTCCGTCAGGCCGGCCAGCGCGCTGCCCCGTTCGCGCAGGATCTCGGCGACCTCGCCGTAGGTGAGCGGCCGGTCGCCCAGCTCGTCCAGGTTGCAGTCGAGCACACCGACGAGAACGTCCCGCTCGGTGGGCACGGGCACCTCCTCGAACGCCACGTCCTTCACCGGGTAGGCGTCGAGGATCGCCAGCAGCGCGGTCCGCTCGCCCCGTGCCTGCAGCTCGCAGGCGATCGCCTGGGCGATCAGCCCGCCGGCGGACCAGCCGAGCAGCAGGTACGGGCCCTCGGGCTGGATCTTGCGGATCTGGTCGGCGTAGTCGGCCGCCATCTCCTCGAAGGACGCCGGCCTGGGTTCGGGGCGGCCGAGGCCGCGCGCCTGGATCGCGTAGACCGGGTACTCGGAACCGATGTGGTTCAGGAGCCCGCTGTACGACCAGCTGATGCCGCCGCCGGGGTGGATGCAGAACAGCGGTGTCCGGCTCCCCGTCGTGCGCAGCGGCAGCAGCACGTCCAGCGCGTCGTCGGGATCGTTCATGACCAGGCGTTCCGTGAGCCCGGCCACGGTCGGCGCTTCGAACAGCGTGCGCAGGCCCACCTCGACGCCGAGGGTCTCGCGGACGCGGGAGACCAGGCGGGCGGCAAGCAGCGAGTGTCCGCCCAGGTCGAAGAAGCTGTCGTCGATGTGCACCTGTTCCCGGCCGAGGACCTGGGCGAAGAGGTCGCACAGCAGTTGCTCCTGCGGCGTCCGGGGGCCGCGCCCGGCGCCCGGCGCACCGTAGTCCGGGGCCGGCAGGGCTGCCCGGTCCAGCTTGCCGTTGGCGGTCAACGGCAGCACGTCCAGGGTGACGAACGCCGACGGCACCATGTACTCGGGCAGTTCGCGGCGCAGCCGGTCGGACAGCTCGCTCACCTCGGGGACACCCTCGGGAGCGGGCACCAGGTAGGCGACGAGCCGCTTGTCGTCCGGCTGGTCTTCGCGGACGACGACGGCCACCTGGGCGACGCCCGGGCAACTCGCGAGCACCGCCTCGATCTCGCCGGGCTCGATCCTGAAGCCGCGCAGCTTGACCTGGTGGTCGGCCCGTCCGGCGAACTCCAGCGTGCCGTCGGCCAGCCACCACGCCAGGTCGCCCGTGCGGTACATCCGGCTCCCGGCTGGCCCGTACGGATCGGCGGTGAAACGCTGCACCGTCAGGCCGGGCCGGCCGACGTAGCCCCGGGCCACGCCCATCCCCGCGAGGTACAGCTCGCCGACCACGCCCGGCGGCACCGGCCGCAGCCCGGCGTCGAGCACGTAGGCGCGCATGTTCGCCATCGGCCGGCCGATCGGCATGGTCGCGGCATGCTCGGAGAGGGCGTGCACCGGGTGGCAGGTGGCCAAGGTCGTGGCCTCGGTGGGCCCGTAGCCGTTGACCACCGTGATACCGGGGCAAGCTGCCAGCACCCGGGCGACGGCGGCCGGGGAAACCACGTCACCGCCGGTCCACACCTCGCGGACCCCTGTGAGCAGGCCCGGCCGCTCCTCGGCGACCAGGCGGAACAGGCCGGCCGTCAGCCACAGTCCGGTCACCTGGTGCTCGCTGACCGCCTGGTGCAGCAGGTCGAGATCGAGCCGCCCGGGCGGTGCGACCACGACCCGGCCGCCGCCGAGCAGCGGCACCCAGTGCTCGTACGTCGAGAGGTCGAATGCGGTGGGGGAGTGCAGCAGCACCCGCTCGTGTCCGCCGTCGCGCCAGCAGGGGGTCAGGGCGTGGGCCACCACATCGCGGTGCGTGACAGCCACGCCCTTCGGGCGCCCGGTTGAGCCGGAGGTGTACATCACGTACGCCAACTGCTGGGGGTGGCAGGCGACTTCCGGGTCGGAGGAGTCGGGTTCGGCCTGGATCAGCGCGGTCAGCACGTCCTCGGTGAGGACCAGCGAGGTCCCGGCCTCCTGGAGGATCAGGTCGATGCGGGACTGCGGAAAGCGCGAGTCGAGGGGCACGTAGGCGCCGCCCGCCTTGATGATCGCCAGGATCGCCACGACCAGATCCGCCGAGCGCTCCAGCAGTACCGCGACCGGCGTCTCCGGCGCCACGCCCTGGCCGATCAGTGCCCGCGCGAGGCGGTTGGCCCGCAGGTCGAGTTCCCGATACGTCAGCTCCGTGTCGCTCGCCACGACGGCCACCGCATCCGGGGTGGCTCGCGCCTGACGGGTGAACAGCTCCGGTAGCGCGGCCTCGGGAAACTCCACGGCGGTGTCGTTGAACTCGGACAGCAGCCGGTGGCGTTCCTCGCCGGACATGATGTCGATCCGGCTGATCGGCCGGTCCGGGTCGGCGACCGCCGCGCGCAGCAACCGCGCCCAGCGGGTGAACAGCAGCTCCACGGTGGCCGGGTCGAACAGATCGGTGGCGTACTCCACCGCACCGGCCATGCCGTCGAGGCTGCCGTCAGGTCGGTACTGCTCGGCCAGACTGAACGTCAGGTCGACCCGCGCGGTGCCGGTCGGCGCCTCCAGGTAGCCGGTCGACAGTCCCGGCAGCGTGAACTCGCTCAGCGGCGCGTTCTGCAGGGCCAGCATGATCTGGAACAGCGGGTGGTGCGACAGCGACCGGGCCGGGTTGACCACCTCGACCAGGTACTCGAACGGCACGTCCTGGTGGGTGTACGCGGACAGCGCCTTCTGCCGTACCCGGCCGAGCAGCTCGGAGAAGCCGGGGTCTCCGCTCGTGTCGGTGCGCAACACCAGCGTGTTGACCATGAACCCGACGAGGTCGTCCAGGGCCTGGTCGGTGCGCCCGGCGATGGGGCTGCCGATCGGGATGTCGGTGCCGGCGCCGAGCCGGGTGAGCAGCGCGGCGAGGCCGGCCTGGAGCACCATGAACATGCTGGCGCCGCGCGCGGTGGCCAGGTCCCGCAGTGCCTGGTGCAGTTCGGCGTCCAGCCGGACGGCGAGCCGGCCGCCCCGCTGGGAGGCCACAGCCGGCCGCGGGCGGTCCGTGGGCAGTTGCAGCCGCTGCGGCAGCCCGGTCAGCTCCTCGCTCCAGTAGGCGAGCTGCCGGGCGAACAGGCTGTCCGGGTCGGCGGCGTCGCCGAGCAGATCGCGTTGCCACCGTGTGTAGTCGGCGTACTGCACCGGCAGCGGGGACCACCGCGGTTCCTCGCCCCGGCAGCGGGACGCGTACGCGGTCGCGAGGTCGCGGGAGAGCGGGCCCATCGACCAGCCGTCGGCAGCGATGTGGTGCACCACGAGCAGCAGCACATGCCGGTCGGAGGCGAGCGCGTAGAGCTCCGCGCGGATCGGCGGCTCGGCGGCCAGGTCGAAGCCGCGCTGCGCCCCCTCCGCCAGCCGACCCGACAGCCGCACATCATCGAGCTCGATGACCGGCAGCTCGGGGCGGGCCTCGTCCGCGCTCAGCACGAGCTGGTACGGCACGCCGTCCGCCTCGCGCAGGACCGTCCGCAGGCTCTCGTGCCGGGCGATCACGTCGGCGAGCGCGGCACGCAGCGCCGCCCGGTCCAGTTCGCCGTCCAGGCGCAGGGCGAGCGGCATGTTGTAGGTGGCGCTCGGCCCGTCCATGCGGTGCAGGAACCACAGGCGTTGCTGGGCGAAGGACAGCGGAATCCGCTCGGGGCGCGGACGCGCGGTCAGCGCGGGCCGCTGCGTGACCGAGCCGTCGAGGCGAGTCGCCAGGGCGGCCACGGTCGGGTGCTCGAAGAGCCCGCGGACCTCGAGCTCCGCGCCGAAGACCGCCCGGACCCGGGAGGCCAGGCGGGTCGCCAGCAGGGAATGCCCGCCGAGGTCGAAGAAGCTGTCGTCGACGCCGACCCCGGGCAGCCCGAGCACGTCGGCGAAGAGATCGGCCAGCAGTTGTTCCTGCGGGGTACGCGGCGCCCGCCCGGTCGCGGCCGTACCCAGGTCGGGGGCGGGCAGGGCGCGGCGGTCGACCTTGCCACTGCCGGTCAGCGGCAGTGCGTCCAGGACGACGATGGCCGACGGCACGAGGTAGTCGGGCAGCCGGTCGCGCAGCCGGTCGCGGAGTGCGCCGACGAGGGCGCCCGTGGCGCGGCTTCCGGTCGGGCGGTTGGTGAGCGAGGACAGCGCGGTGCCGGACGGCCGCAGCGGCCGGTATGCCTCGACGGGGGCGTCTCCCGGCACGCCGCCGATGACGACGTCCAGGGCGTCGGGCGCGCCGGCTGACCAGGTGACGTCCACCCGGCGGCCGAGTTCGTCGCCGAGTTCGCGGAAATCCTCCGGGTCGGGCAGGTCGCCGCTGTCCGGGCCGTGCAGCCGGTCCAGCAGTTCGGCGAGCGTGCCGTCCCCGCTCTGCACCGCCCGGGCCAGCGCTGCCTCGCGGGCGACGCGCCGGTTCGGCACACCGGTGACGCGCACCGGGTCCGCGTCGGGCCGGGCGAGCAGCTCGCGCAGTTCCGCGAGGTCGGTGACCTCTCGGCCCCACGTCAGCTCCTGCGGCGCGGTCGGCGCCGTCGGGCCGGCCGACTGCTCGTGCAGCGTGACGTCGTAGCGGTAGCGAGTGAGCTCGTTGTGGTGCCGGCCGCGCTTGACCTCCACGGCCACGGCCCCGACGGTGCCGCGGTCGCGCAGGACGGCGAAGAAGTCCGGGTCGACCAGGAGTTCCTTCTCCACCAGAAGGGCCTGTTCGACGGCACGGCGCACTGCGGGCAGGTCGGCGCCGTCGTCGGCCCGGTGGAGCTGGACGGCCGTCGCCAGCGGGCGCAGCAGCCGCAGGTTGCGGACGTCGCCGACGAAAAGCGCGCCGCCGGGGGCGAGCAGCCGCATCAGCCGGTCGATCACGTCCGCGAGGTGGTCGGCGGACGGGAAGTACTGCACCACCGAGTTCAGCACGATGGTGTCGAACCGCCCGACCGGCAGCCCGTCGGTGTCGTGCGCCGGGCGGGTCTGCAACACCACACGCTCGGCCAGCCGTTCCTCCCGAGCCACTTGGGCGGCCAGCGCGTCGATCGCGGTGGCGGAGAAGTCGGTCGCCCAGTACGCCTCGCAGTGCGGTGCGATCTGCGAGAGGAGCAGGCCGGTGCCGACGCCGACCTCCAGCACCCGGCGGGGGCGCAGGGCCAGGATGCGTGCCACGGTGGCGTTCCGCCACTCCCGCATTTGCTCGATCGGGATCGGGCTCGCGTCGTAACTGCTGCTCCAGCCGACGAAGTTCTGGCCGAAGGCGGCTTCCTCGGGAACGATGCGCAGGGCATCGTAGATGTCCCGCCACTCGCCCACGTGGTCCGCTTCGAGGTGACCGTCCCGGTCCGCCTCCTGGCGTGGGACGACGTAGCCGACGAGCCGGTCGTCCTGCGCAACGGCGGCGGCCTGGGCGACGGCGGGGTGCTCGGCCAGGGCCGCCTCGATCTCGCCGAGCTCGATGCGGAAGCCGCGTACCTTCACCTGCTGGTCGGCGCGGCCGACGTACTCCAGGTCGCCGTCGGCGCGTCGGCGCACCAGGTCGCCGGTGCGGTACATGCGCTCGCCGTCCGTGCCGAACGGGCAGGCCACGAACCGTCCGGCCGTCAGTGCCGGCTGGTTCAGGTACCCGCGCGCCAAGCCCGCCCCCGCGACGTACAACTCGCCTGGCACTCCCGGCGGCACCGGCCGCATCCGCTCATCCAGGACGTACACCCGGGCGTTGGAGATCGGACGGCCGATCGGCGGCACGCCCGACCCCGGGGACAGTGGGTCGCTCATCGTCGCGCACACCGTCGTCTCCGTCGGACCGTACGCGTTGATCATCCGACGGCCCGGTGCCCAGCGTTCCACCAGCTCCGAGGGGCAGGCCTCACCCGCCACCACCAGTGTCGACACGGTCAGCGCGTCCTGCTCCACGGTGGCCAGGAGGGACGGGGGCACGGTCACGTGGGTGACCGCGAGGTCCGGGTCGGTCAGTGCGGCGACCGGGTCCGCCGCAGGGGGCAGCACGAGGGCTGCGCCGCGCAGCAGGGCGGTGAAGACCTCCGACACCGAAGCGTCGAAGCTTGGCGAGGCGAACTGGAGCACGCGACTGTCGGGTTCGATCGCGAAACGCTCGATCTGGGCGGTGACCAGACTGGCCACGCCGGCGTGGCCGACCACGACGCCCTTGGGGCGGCCGGTCGAGCCCGAGGTGTAGATCACGTAGGCGGGGTGCCGGACGTCGAGCGTGATCTTTGGATCGGTGTCCGGCCAGTCTCCGTCGGCGACCATGGCCGGGTTGTCGATGACCACCGTCGGTCGGGCGTCGTCCAGCATGAACGCGATCCGCGACTGGGGGTACGAGGGATCCACCGGCAGGTACGCGGCCCCGGCTTTCAGCACGCCCAGGACGGCCACCACGGACTCGAGCGAGCGCGGCAAGGCCACCGCCACGATCTGCTCCGGGCCCACGCCCCGAGCGATCAGCGCATGCGCGAACCGGTTCGCCCGGGCATTGAGCTGCCCGTACGTCAACTCGGTCTCGCCACGGACCAGCGCGATCGCATCCGGCGTCGCCTCCACCTGTGCAGCGAAGGCCTCCGGCACCGATACGGCGCCCACCTCACGGGCGGTCGCGTTGCCGCGCTCCAGCAGCCGGTGCCGCTCGTCGGCGTCGAGGAGGTCGATCAAACCGATCGGCTGCTCCGGGTCGACGGTGACCGACTCCAGCAGGAGCGTCCAGCGCCGGGCGAGCGTGGCGACCGTATCCCGGTCGAACAGGTCGGTTGCGTACTCCACCGCGCCGACGATTCCGGCCGGCCTTCCGTCCGGTCCGAACTGTTCGGCGAGGTTCACACCGAGGTCGAACTTGGCGGTTCCGGTGGCCACCGCGTAGGTGGTGACGTCAAGGCCGGGCAGCGAGAAACGGCCCATCGGCGCGTTCTGCACGGCCAGGATGGTCTGGAACAGGGGGTGGTGCGACAGTGACCGGGACGGGTTCAGCACCTCCACGAGGTGTTCGAAGGGCACGTCCTGGTGGGCGAAGGCCGACAGTGCCGTCTCCCGCACCCGCCCCAGCAGCTCGGCGAACGTCGGGTCGCCGCTCGTGTCGGTGCGCAGCACCAGCGTGTTCACGAAGAACCCGACCAGATCGTCCAGCGCCTCGTCCGTACGCCCCGCGATCGGGCTCCCGATCGGGATGTCCGTTCCCGCGCCCAACCGCGTGTACAGCGCGGCCAGGGCCGCCTGGAGCACCATGAACAGACTGGTGCCGGTACGCCGCGCCAACTGGGCCAAGGCAGCGTGCAGTTCGGGACTCAACTCCAGGCCGACCTGGCCCCCGTGCCAGCGGGCGACGGCCGGCCGCGCCCGGTCGGTGGGCAGCTGGAGTAGCTCCGGCAGGTCGGACAACTGCCGTTTCCAGTAGTCCAGTTGTTCGGCGAACCGGCTCGCCGGGTCGACGGCGTCGCCGAGCAGGTCGCGCTGCCACAGCGTGTAGTCGGTGTATTGCACCGGCAGGACCGGCCGGCTCGGTGCGCGCCCCTCGCACCGAGCGGCGTATGCCTCGGTCAGATCGCGGGCCAGCGGGCCGGTGGACCAGCCGTCACCGGCGATGTGGTGCATCACCAGCAGCAGCACGTGCTCCTGCGGCGCGAGTGCGAACAGCTCCGCCCGCAGTGGTGGTTCCGCCGCCAGGTCGAAGGGCTGCCGGGCGAACTCGGCGAGCCGCTTGGGTAGTTCGGCGTCGGACACCTCGGTGAACCGTGCCCGAGGCCGGGCGGCCTCCGGGGCCAGGACGCGCTGGCACGGTACGCCGTCGACTTCCGGGAACACCGTCCGCAGGCTCTCGTGCCGGGCCACCACGTCGCAGAGTGCTTCGTCCAGCGCCGCCGCGTCGAGCGTCCCGGTCAGACGGAGCGCCAGCGGGATGTGGTACGTCGCGGCGGTGCCGTCCATGCGGTGCAGGAACCAGAGCCGGCGCTGGGCGAAGGAGAGCGGTACCGCTTCCGGACGCATGTGCGCCGTCAGTGCCGGACGGGCGCGGCCGGCCTCGGCCAACGCCTTGGCCACTCCCGCCGCGGTGGGCGCCTGGAAGAGCGCGCGCAACCCCAGCTCCACATCGAGCACCGAGCGAATCCGTGCGACCAGCCGGGTGGCGAGCAGGGAGTGCCCGCCCAGGTCGAAGAAGTCGTCGTCGACCCCGACCCGCGGCGCGCCCAGCACCTCGGCGAACAGCTCGCACAGGATCTGCTCCTGCGGCGTACGCGGAGCCCGGCCCGTCGCCGCGGTCACCGACTCGGGCGCGGGCAGCGCCGCCCGGTCCAGCTTTCCGCTCGGCATCAGCGGCAGCACATCCAGGAGCACGAACGCCGACGGCACCAGGTAGTCGGGCAGGCGGTCGCGCAGGTACGCCGTCAGCTCCGCCGGACGTACGACCGCGTCGGGACGCGCTGCCACGTAGCCGACGAGCCGCTCGTCCTGTGCGAGGACGGCGGTCTGGACGACGGCGGGGTGCTCGGCCAGAGCTGCCTCGATCTCGCCGAGCTCGATGCGGAAGCCGCGTGCCTTCACCTGCTGGTCGGCGCGGCCGACGTACTCCAGGTCGCCGTCGGCGCGCCGGCGCACCAGGTCGCCGGTGCGGTACATGCGCTCGCCGTCCGTGCCGAACGGGCAGGCCACGAACCGTCCGGCCGTCAGCGCCGGCTGGTTCAGGTACCCGCGCGCCAAGCCCGCCCCCGTGACGTACAACTCTCCCACCACACCCGGCGGCACGATGCGCAGGCGCTCGTCGAGTACGTATGCCAGGAAGCCCGCGACCGGTCGGCCGATGGGCGGCACGCCCGAACCTGGGGACAGTGGGTCGCTCATCGTCGCGCACACCGTCGTCTCCGTCGGACCGTACGCGTTGATCATCCGGCGTCCGGCCGCCCACCGGGACACCAGCTCCGGCGCACACGCTTCACCCGCCACCACCAGGGTGGCGGCCGAGACGTCGGCGCCGTCCAGCGCCGCCAGGGCCGAGGGCGGCAGCGTCACATGGGTGACGCCGAGCCGGCGGTCCGTCAGGGCCTCCAGCGGGGCCTCGGCCGGGGCCAGGACGAGGGCGGCACCGGTGAGCAGGGCACTGCACAGGTCCCAGAAGGACGCGTCGAAGCTGGGCGAGGCGAGCTGGAGCACCCGGCTGCCCGGCTCCACGCCGAGCCGTTCGGCCTGTGCCGCCACCAGGCCCGGCACGCCGGCGTGGCTCACCACGACGCCCTTGGGGCGGCCGGTCGAGCCCGAGGTGTAGATCACGTAGGCGGGGTGCCGGACGTCGAGCGTGATCTTTGGATCGATGTCCGGCCAGTCTCCGTCGGCGACCATGGCCGGGTTGTCGATGACCACCGTCGGTCGGGCGTCGTCCAGCATGAACGCGATCCGCGACTGGGGGTACGAGGGATCCACCGGCAGGTACGCGGCCCCGGCTTTCAGCACGCCCAGGACGGCCACCACGGACTCGAGCGAGCGCGGCAAGGCCACCGCCACGATCTGCTCCGGGCCCACGCCCCGAGCGATCAGCGCATGCGCGAACCGGTTCGCCCGGGCATTGAGCTGCCCGTACGTCAACTCGGTCTCGCCACGGACCAACGCGATCGCATCCGGCGTCGCCTCCACCTGCGCCGCCAGCATCTCCGGCAGGCTCATGGTGGCAGACCCGCCCTCAGCGGCAGGCAACAGCTCGCGGCGCTCGTCATCGGACAGCAGATCGATCCCGCCGATCGGCCGGTCCGGAGCGGCCGCGACCGCGGCCAGCAGCTTGGTCCACCGGGCGAAGAGGGCCTCCACGGTCGAGCGGTCGAACAGGTCGGCGCTGTACTCCACCGCACCGCTCAGTCCGGCCGGAGTGCCGTCGGACCCGTGCTGCTCCGCCAGGCCGAAGGTCAGGTCGAGCCGGGAGGTCCCGGTGGACACGGCCATCCCGGCGGCCCTCAGGCCGGGCAGCTCGAACTCACCGCCCGGCGCGTTCTGTACGACCAGCCCGGTCTGGAAGAGGGGGTGGTGCGACAGTGACCGGGACGGGTTCAGCACCTCCACGAGGTGTTCGAAGGGCACGTCCTGGTGGGCGAAGGCCGACAGCGCCGTCTCCCGCACCCGCCCCAGCAGCTCGGCGAACGTCGGCTCACCGCTCGTGTCGGTGCGCAGCACCAGCGTGTTCACGAAGAACCCGACCAGATCGTCCAGCGCCTCGTCCGTACGCCCCGCGATCGGGCTCCCGATCGGGATGTCCGTTCCCGCGCCCAACCGCGTGTACAGCGCGGCCAGGGCCGCCTGGAGCACCATGAACAGACTGGTGCCGGTGCGCCGCGCCAACTCCAGCAGCGCGGCATGCAGTTCGGCGTCGATCCGCACGTCCAGCAGGTCGCCGCGGTACGACACGGCGGCCGGACGCGGCCGGTCGACGGGCAGGTGCAGCTGGTCGGGCAACCCGGCCAGCGCCTCGGTCCAGTAGGCGACCTGACGCGCGAACACACTGTCCGCGTCCCGCTCGTCACCGAGGATCTCGTGCTGCCACAGGGTGTAGTCGCCGTACGTCACCGGCAGCGGAGGCCATGCGGGCGCCTCACCGCCCCGCCGGGCGGTATAGGCCGCGGCGAGGTCGCGGGCCAGCGGGCCCATGGACCAGCCGTCACCAGCGATGTGGTGCAGCACCAGCAGCAGTACGTGCTCCTGCGGCGCGACCGCGAACAGCGCGACCCGCAGCGGCAGTTCCGACGTCAGGTCGAACGCCCGCACCGCCGCCGCGCGCAGCAGGGCCGGAACCTCCGCCTCGCCGACCGCGCGCACCGCCAGCGGGACAGTGACCTCGGCGGCGTCCAGCACCCGCTGGTGCGGAGCCCCGGAGGCGTGCGGGAAGACCGTGCGCAGGGTCTCGTGCCGGGCCACCACGTCGGCGAGCGCGGCCTTCAGCGCGGCCCGGTCGAGGTCGCCGGACAGCCGCAGGGCGAGCGGCATGTGGTAGGTGGCGCTCGGCGTCCCGAACTGCTGGAGGAACCAGAGCCGGCGCTGTGCGAACGACAGCGGCATGGGCTCGCGGCGGGGCTGGGGAACCAGGGCCCGCCGCGCGGTGCCGGCGTCGTGCAGCCCGGCCGCGAGGCCGGCGGGCGTCGGCGTCCGGAACAGGCTGCGCAGTTCCAGCTCGACGCCGAGGGTCGCCCGGACCCGCGAGACCAGCCGGGTGGCGAGCAGGGAGTGACCGCCCAGGTCGAAGAAGTCGTCGTCCACCCCCACCTGGGGCGCGCCCAGCACCTCGGCAAACAACTCGCACAGGATCTGCTCCTGCGGCGTGCGCGGCGCGCGGCTGCTACCGGCGGTATCCGGCTCGGGCGCGGGCAGCGCCGCACGGTTCAGCTTCCCGTTCGCCGTCAGCGGCAGCGCGTCCAGCAGCACGAACGCCGACGGCACCAGGTAGTCCGGCACGCGGTCGCGCAGGTACGCCGCCAGCGTCGCAGCCGTGGCCCCGGTCTCGGCCGTGGGCACCACGTACGCGACGATCCGGGTCTCGCCCGGCCGGTCCACCCGGGCGAGCACCGCGACCTGGGCGACACCCGGATGCGCGGCCAGCTCGGCCTCGATCTCGCCCGGCTCGATCCTGAACCCGCGGACCTTCACCTGGTGGTCAACCCGGCCCCCGAACTCCAGCTCGCCGTCGGCGCGCCAGCGAACCAGGTCACCGGTGCGGTACATCCGCGCGCCGGCCGGACCGTACGGGTTGGCGACGAACCGCGTGGCGGTGAGCCCGGGCCGGTTCAGGTAGCCGCGGGCGAGTCCCGCACCGGCGAGGTACAGCTCGCCCGGCACGCCCGGGGCGACCGGCCGCAGTGCCGTATCCAGCACGTACACCTGGCAGTTCGCGATCGGACGGCCGATCGGCACCGGGAGCGGGCAGTCGGAGGGGTCGGCCGGCAGCGGGTAGGCGGTGATCACGTGGGTTTCGGCGGGGCCGTAGTGGTTGTGCAGCACCCGCCCCGGCCGCCGGGCCTGGAAGCGGTGTACCGCACCGCCCAGCCGCATCGCCTCGCCGGCCTGCGCGATCAGCCGCAGGTTCGGCAGCTCGAGCTCGGCCTCCTCGGCGGCCTCGGCCAGCGCCTCGATCACCAGATTGGGCGCGAACAGCTCCTCGACCCCCTGCCGGTCCAGCCACCGGGCGAACAGCTCGGCGCTGCGGCGCTGCTCCTCGGTCGGCACCACGAGGGTCTTGCCGTACAGCAGCGCGGACAGCATCTCCTGCACCGAGACGTCGAAGCTGATCGCGGTGAACTGCGCGGTGCGCGTGCCGGGTTCGCCACCGACGGCCCGGTGGTGCCAGGCCAGCAGGTTCAGCAGCCCGGCGGCGGGCATCACCACGGCCTTGGGCCGGCCGGTGGAGCCCGAGGTGTAGATGACGTAGGCCGGGTGCCGCACGTCCACGGCGACGGCCGGATCGTGCTCCGGCTGCTCCTCGACCGGTGTGACGGCCGCGAGGTCGTCGAGCACCACGGCCGGTCGCGCGTCCTGAAGCATGTACGCGATGCGGGCGGCCGGGTAGTCCGGGTCGACCGGCAGGTACGCCGCCCCCGTCTTGAGGACCGCGAGGACGGCGACCACCAGCTCGGTGGAGCGCGGCAGTCGCAGGGCGACGACCTGCTCCGGTCCCACCCCACGCGCGATCAGCGCGTGCGCCAGGCGGTTGGCCCTGCGGTTCAGCTCCCGATAGGTCAGTGCGGTGTCCTCGAACACCACCGCCGGGGCGTCCGGGGTCGCCCGGGCCCGGGCCTCGAACAGGGATGGCAGGCCGGTGAGGGGAGCCGGGCACGCGGTGTCGTTGCGCACGACCAGCAACTCGTGCCGCTCCTCGGCGGTGAGCACGTCGATCCGGCTCAGCGGCCGCTCCGGCTCGGCGACCACCGATGCCAGCAGGCCCAGCCACCGGGCGACCAGCGCCTCCACCGTGGCGCGGTCGAACAGGCCGGTGCTGTACTCGACTCGTCCGATGATGCCCTCGGCCGGCCCGCCGGTGCCGCCGCGCTCCAGCAGGTGGATGGAGAGGTCGAACATCGCCGTGGGCGTCCGCACCAGTACGGTCTCGGCGCTCAGGCCGGGCAGGGAGAACTCGGTGCGGGGCACGTTCTGCAGCGCGAGCAGCACCTGGAACAGGGGCTGGCGCGCGAGCGACCGGGCCGGGTTGAGGGCCTCGACGAGGTGCTCGAACGGCAGGTCCTGGTGCGCGTACGCGGCCAGCGCGTTCTCCCGGACTCTGCCCAGCAACTCGGCGAACGTCGGGTCGCCCGAGGTGTCGGTCCGCAGCACCAGGGTGTTGACGAAGAACCCGACGAGGTCGTCCAGAGCCTGGTCGGTCCTTCCGGCGATCAGACTGCCGACAGGGATGTCCGTGCCCGCGCCGAGCTTGTCCAGCAGCGCCGCCAGTGCGGCCTGCAACACCATGTAGGCGCTGGCCCCGTGCTCCCGGCCCAAGCGGAGCAGCCCGGCGTGCAGTTCGGCGTCCACCTCGACGGCGAGGTGGCCGCCGGAATATGAGGGGACGGAGGGACGGTGGCGGTCGGCAGGGAGACGGATCTGCTCCGGCAGGTCCGCCAGCGTCCGTGTCCAGTAGGCCGTCTGACGGGCGAACAGGCTGTCCTGGTCGGCCGCGTCACCGAGCAGCCGGTGCTGCCACAGGGTGTAGTCGGCGTACTGAACGGGCAGCGGCGCCCACTGCGGTTCCTCGCCCCGGCAGCGCGCCGCGTACGCGGTGGCCAGGTCGGTCGACAACGGGCCCAGTGACCAGCCGTCACCGGCGATGTGATGGACCACCACCAGCAGCACGTGTTCGTCCGGCGCCGCCTCGAACAGGTCGGCTCGCAGCGGTGGTTCGGAGGCGAGATCGAATCCGCGCGCCGCGGCCGTCACCAGCAGCTCCGGCAGGGGAGTCTCGTCGGCCGGGGTGGCCCGCAGCTTCGGCCGCACCGCCCCGGGGCTCAGCACCTTCTGGAACGGTACGCCGTCCGTCGTCGGGAAGACCGTCCGTAGGCTCTCGTGACGGTCGATGACGTCGGCGAGCGCCTTCTCCAGGGCCACCCGGTCCAGTGGTCCGGAGAGCCGCCACGCAAGCGGCATGTTGTAGACCGGTCCGGCGCCCTCCAGCTGGTGCAGGAACCACAGCCGCCGCTGCGCGGACGAGAGCGGTACGAGCTCCGGCCGGTCCGCCCGGCTCAGGGCGAGCCTGGCCCGGTCGGCGTCGCCCATGACGGCGGCCAGCCCGGCCACCGTCGGGGTCCGGAACAGGGTGTGCAGCGCCAGCTCGACGCCCAGGGTCGCCCGGACCCGGGCCACCAGCCGGGTGGCCAGCAGGGAGTGTCCACCCAGGTCGAAGAAGTTGTCGTCGACGCCGACCTGCGTCAGGCCCAGCACCTCGGCGAACAGCCCGGCCAGCACCTGCTCCTGCGGGGTGCGCGGTGCCCTGCCGACCCGCGATCCGGTGAACTCGGGCTCGGGCAGGGCGCGCCGGTCGAGCTTGCCGTTGGCGGTCAACGGCAGGGTGTCGAGGGCGACGAACGCGGCGGGCACCATGTAGTCCGGCAGCGACTCGCGGAGGTGGGTGCGCAGATCCTCCGGCTGAAGCTCGGCGCCGGTGGCGGGCACCAGGTAGGCGACCAGGCGGGTGTCCTCCGCCTGGCCCTTCCGGGCGATCACCGCGACCTGACCGACCTGCGGGTGTTCGGCCAGCGCCGTCTCGATCTCGCCGAGTTCGATCCGGAAGCCGCGCACCTTCACCTGGTCGTCGGCACGGCCGAGGTACTCCAACTGGCCGTCAGCGCGTCGGCGCACCAGGTCCCCGGTGCGGTACATCCGCTCACCTGCCGCGCCGAACGGGCAGGCCACGAACCGCCCGGCCGAGAGCTCGGGCCGGTTCAGGTAGCCGCGCGCGAGACCCGGGCCGGCGACGTACAGCTCCCCGGTCACACCGGGCGGCACCAGGTCCAGCCGCTGGTCCAGCACGTACGTCCGGAACCCGGCGACGGCACGGCCGATCGGCGGCACGCCCGTCCCCGGCGACAGCGGCTCGCTCATCGTCGCGATGACCGTCGTCTCGGTCGGACCGTACGCGTTGATCATCCGGCGCCCCGGCGCCCAGCACGTCACCAGCTCCGGCGGGCAGGCCTCACCCGCGACCGCCAGCGTCGGCACGGTCACCGCGTCCGGCGACAGAGCCGCCAGCACGGACGGCGGCACCGTCGCATGGGTCAGAGCGAGGCTCGGGTCGGTCAGCGCGGCGACCGGCTCGTCCGCGGGCGCCGGCACCAGGGCGGCACCGGTGAGCAGGGCGCCGCACAGGTCCCACAGCGAGACGTCGAAGCTGGGCGAGGAGAACTGGAGCACCCGGCCGGCCGCGTCGATGCCGAGCCGCTCGACCTGCTCGGCGACCATTCCCCGCAGGCCCGCATGGCTCACCACGACGCCCTTGGGCCGTCCGGTCGAGCCGGACGTGTAGATCACGTACGCCGAGTGCCGGGCGTCCACCGCAACGGCGGGATCGGTGTCCGGGCGCTCGGCCACGTCGGCCACCATCGCCGGGTCGTCGACCACCACGGCCGGCCGCGCGTCCTCCAGCATGAACGCGATCCGCGACTCCGGATACGCCGGATCAACCGGCAGATAGGCGGCTCCCGTCTTCAGGACGCCCAGGACGGCCACCACGAACTCCACCGACCGCGGCAGTGCCACCGCCACGATCTGCTCCGGACCCACACCCCGAGCGATCAGCGCATGCGCGAACCGGTTCGCCCGCGCATCGAGCTGGCGGTACGTCAACTCCACGCCTTCGCAGGCCAGTGCGAGGGCCTCGGGTGTCGCCGCCACCTGCGCCGCGAACATCTCCGGCAGGCTCGCGGTGACCGCCGCCCCGGCCTCCACCGCGGGCAGCAGCTCGCAGCGCTCCTCGACGGACAGCAGATCGACGCGGCCGAGCCGCCGCTGCGGGTCGGCGACGGCTGCCTTGAGCAGTCGTACCCAGCGCGCGACCATCGTATCGACGGTGGCCGGATCGTACAGATCGCTCGCGAACTGGACGAACGCGTCGATTCCGTCCGGGGAACCGTCCCCGGCATGCCGCTCGGACAGCGAGAAGACCAGGTCGAACTTGGACGTGGCCGTGGTCAGCTCCACCTCGTCGACGCGCAGCCCTGGCGGGGCGAAGTCGGCCCGGGGTGCGTTCTGCAGCACCAGCATGACCTGGAACAGCGGGTGGTGCGCCAGCGACCGCACCGGGTTGAGGGTTTCGACGAGGTACTCGAACGGCAGGTCCTGGTTGGCGTACCCGGCCAGCGCGGTGTCCCGCACCCGGCCCAGCAGCTCGGCGAACGTCGGATCGCCCGAGGTGTCCGTACGGAACACCAGGGTGTTGACGAAGTAGCCGACCAGCTCGTCGAGCGCCTGGTCCGTCCGGCCGGCGATCGGGCTGCCGACCGGGATGTCGTCGCCCGCGCCGAGCTTGCTCAGCAGCGCCGCCAGCCCTGCCTGAAGCACCATGAACAGACTGGTCCCGTGGACGCGGGCCAGCTCGCGCAGACCGCGGTGCAGCTCGGCGTCCAGCCCGGCGCGCACGAAGCCGCCCCGGTGGGAGGCGACCGCCGGGCGGGGCCGGTCGCCGGGCAGCTGGAGCTGCTCCGGCAGATCGGCCAGCTGCCTGGTCCAGTAGGCCGCCTGGCGGGCGAACAGGCTCTCCTGGTCGGTGGCGTCGCCGAGCAGCTCGTGCTGCCACAGGGCGTAGTCGGCGTACTGGACCGGCAGCTCCGCCCACGCCGGCTCCTCGCCGCGGCAGCGCGCCGCGTAGGCGGCGGTCAGATCCTGCGCGAGCGGGCCCAGCGACCAGCCGTCACCCGCGATGTGGTGGAGCACCACCTGGAGCACATGCTCGTCCGGCGCCAGCTCCAACAGCTCGACGCGCAGCGGCAGATCGACCGCCAGATCGAACGGACGAGCCTTCGCGGTCGCCAGCGCGTCCGGCAGCCCGGCCTCGGTGGTCCCGCTCACGTCCAGCCGCGGGCGGGCCGCCAGGACATCCAGCACCTGCTGGTACGGCACGCCGTCTACCACCGGGAAGACGGTGCGCAGACTCTCGTGCCGGGCCGCCACGTCCGCCAGGGCGGCTTGAAGGGCCCGCCGGTCCAGGTGTCCGGACAGCCGCCATGCCAGGGAGATGTGGTAGTTCGCGCCGGTGCCCTCCAGCTGGTGCAGGAACCAGAGCCGGCGCTGCGCGAACGACAGCGGGATCAGCTCGGGACGCGGGTGGGGCGCCAGCGCCCGCTGCGCCTGGCGGGCGCCCGCCAGGGCGGAGGCCACGCCGGCCGGGGTCGGGGTCTCGAACAAGGTGCGCAGCTCCAGCTCCACCCCCAGGGTCGCGCGGACCCGGGCGGCCAGCCGGGTCGCCAGCAGCGAGTGCCCGCCCAGGTCGAAGAAGCTGTCCTCGACACCGGCCTCGGCCACCCCGAGGACCTCTGCGAACAACTCGCACAGGATCTGCTCCTGCGGCGTACGCGGCGGGCGGCCGGTGTTCGCGGGAGCGAGGTCGGGGGCGGGCAGCGCACGTCGGTCCAGCTTGCCGTTGGCGGTCAGCGGCAGGCTTTCCAGGGTGACGAACGCGGCCGGCACCATGTATTCCGGCAGCTGTTCCCGCAGGTGCTCGCGCAGTTCGGCCGAGCGTGGGGCGGCACCCTGGGCGGGCACCAGGTGCGCGACCAGCCGGGTGTCGTCGGCCCGGTCATGCCGCGCCAGGACGGCGGCCTGGGCGACGCCGGGGTGCGCGGCGAGCACCGCCTCGATCTCGCCGAGTTCGATCCGGAAGCCGCGGACCTTCACCTGGTCGTCGGCCCGGCCCACGAACCGCAGGCTGCCGTCCGCACCCTGGCGCACGACGTCGCCGCTGCGGTACATGCGCGCACCGGCCGGCCCGAACGGGTCGGCCACGAAGCGCCCGGCGGTCAGACCGGGCCGGTTCAGGTAGCCGCGCGCCAACCCGGCGCCCGCGACGTACAGCTCGCCGGGCACGCCCGGGGGCACCGGCCGCAGGTGGGCGTCCAGCACGTACGTGCGCAGGTCCGGGACGGCCGTGCCGATCTGGCCGGCGAGGGTGCCGGACCGGTCGAGCGCGGCGTAGGTCACGTGCACGGTGGTCTCGGTGATGCCGTACATGTTGACCAGACGCGGCGCGTCGTCCGGGTGTCGCTCGTACCAGCTCGCCAGCCGGGCGTGCTCCAGCGCCTCGCCGCCGAACACCACGGTGTGCAGGGCGAGCGAACGGCCGGTCTCCGGTGCCTCCTCGTCCGCCTGCATCAGCTGGTAGAAGGCGGACGGCGTCTGGTTGAGCACCGTCACCCGCTCACGGGCGAGGAGTTCCAGGAACCGGTGGGGCGAGCGGCTGGTCTCGTGGTCCACGACCACCAGTCGGCCGCCGTGGAGCAGCGGGCCCCACAGTTCCCACACCGAGAAGTCGAAGGCGTAGGAGTGGAAGAGGGTCCAGACGTCCTGGGCGGAGAAGTCGAACAGCTCCTGGGTGGTGCCGAACAGCCGCACCACGTTCCGGTGCGGCACCACGACGCCCTTGGGGTCGCCCGTGGACCCGGAGGTGTAGATGACGTAGGCGGGGTGGCCTGGATCGAGGGGGGCCTCCGGGTCGGTGTCCGGCAGCCCACCCAGGTCGGCGGCGTCCAGCAGGAGCCGGTCCACCGGGTCCGTACCCGGCAGTTCGCCGGTCCGGCCCGTCGTCACGAGCAGCGACGGCCGGGCGTCCCGAAGAAGGTAGGCGATCCGGGCGGCAGGATACTGCGGGTCCACCGGAACGTAGGCCGCTCCCGCCTTGAGGACCGCGAGGACCGCCACCACCAGCTCGGCCGAGCGCGGCAGGGCCACGGCCACCAGCTGCTCCGGCCCCACGCCCCGGGCGATCAGGTGGTGCGCAAGCCGGTTGGCCCGGGCGTTCAACTCGCCGTACGTCAGCGTGACGTCGCCGCTCACCACGGCGACCGCCGCCGGGTTCGCCCGTACCTGCCGCTCGAAGAGCGCCGTGATGCTGCTCTCCGGCAACTCCCCGCTCCGGCCGCCGACGGCCGGCAGCAGCGCGCGGAGCTCGTCGGCGGACAGCACGTCCACCTGGCCGATCCGCCGGCCGGGGTCGGCGACCACGGCGCGGAGCAGCCGCAGCCACCGATCGACGATCCCCTCGACAGTGGCCGCGTCGAACAGGTCGGTGCTGTACTCCACCAGGCCCGACAGCCCATGCGCGCCGGGCTGTTCGGTCAGCATGAACGTCAGGTCGCACTTGGCTGTCCCGGTGTGGACCAGGTCGGTCGCCACTCGCAGCCGCGGCAGGGCGAACGTGCCGAGCGGCGCGTTCTGCAACGCGAGCATGGTCTGGAACAGCGGGTGGTGGGCCAGCGACCGGGTCGGGTTGAGCGCCTCCACGAGGTGCTCGAACGGTACGTCCTGATGCGTGTACGCGGCCAGCGCGTCGGCGCGCACCCGGCCCAGCAGGTCGGTGAACGACGGGTCACCGGAGAGGTCGGTACGCAGCACCAGGGTGTTGACGAAGAAGCCGACCAGGTCGTCCACGGCCTCGTCGGTGCGTCCGGCGATCGGCGTGCCGATCGGGACGTCGGTGCCCGCGCCGAGCTTGCTCAGCAGGGCGGCCAGCCCGGCCTGGAGCACCATGAAGAGGCTGGCCCCGCCGTCACGGGCGAGCGCGCGCAGGCCCTGGTGCAGTTCGGCGTCGATCCGCACCGGCAGGTGAGCGCCCCGGTGGGACATCACCGCCGGCCTGGGCCGGTCGAACGGCAGCTCGATCTGTTCGGGCAGATCCGCCAGCTGCTCCCTCCAGTGGACCAGTTGACCGCTCAGCAGGCTGTCCGGGTCGGATTCCTCACCGAGCAGCTCCCGCTGCCAGAGGGTGTAGTCGGCGTACTGGACCGGAAGCGCAGACCACTCCGGCTTCGCCCCTTCGGAACGGGCCGCGTAGGCGGTCGTCAGGTCCCGCGAGAGCGGCCCCATCGACCAGCCGTCGCCGGCGATGTGATGCACCACCACCAGCAGCACGTGCTCGTCGGCTCCCAGCTGGAACAGTTCGGCGTGCAGCGGCGGCTCCTCGGAGAGCTCGAAGCCGTGCCGGGCCGCCTCCGCCAGCCGATCCGGCAGGTCGCCCTCGCCGACCTCGGTCACCCGCAGTCGCGGCCGTGCCTCGTCGAGGTCCAGCACCCGCTGGCACGGCTCGCCGTCGACCACCGGGAAGACGGTGCGCAGGCTCTCGTGGCGCTCGACCACGTCCGCCAGAGCGGCTTCCATGGCCCGCTGGTCGAGGTTGCCGGACAGCCGTAGCGCCAGCGGGATGTTGTACGTGGCGCCCGGGCCCTCCATGCGGTGCAGGAACCACAACCGGCGCTGCGCGAAGGACAGCGGGACCGCCTCGCGCCGCTCGCGCCGCTCCAGCGCCGGCCGTGCCCGGTCCGCGCCGTCCACCGCCGCCGCCAGTTCCGCCACCGTCGGCGCGTCGAACAGGTCGCTCAGCCTCAGCTCCACGCCCAGCGCCGACCGCGCCCTGGCGACCAGCCGGGTGGCCAGCAGCGAATGCCCGCCGAGGTCGAAGAAGCTGTCGTCCGGCCCGACCTCGGCCACTGCGAGCACCTCGGCGAACAGCCCGGCCAGCAGGTGCTCGGTCGCGGTGCGCGGAGCGCGGCCCGGGGCAGCCGCGGCCTGCTCGGGGGCCGGAAGAGCCCGTCGGTCGAGCTTCCGGTTCGGCGTCAGCGGCAGCGCGTCCAGCGTCACGAATGCGGTCGGCACCATGTACTCCGGCAGCCGCTCGCGCAGGTGCTCGCGCAGCTCGGGAACGGCCACCGTGGCACCGGATACCGGCACGACGTAGGCGACCAGCCGGGTGTCCTCTTCGGTACGCATCGAAACGGCGGCCTGCGCGACCTGCGGGTGCTCGACGAGCACGGCCTCGATCTCGCCGAGTTCGATCCGGAAGCCCCGGACCTTGACCTGGTCGTCGGTACGGCCGAGGAACTCCAGGTTCCCGTCCGGGCCCCACCGCACCAGGTCGCCGGTGCGGTACATCAGCGAGCCGGCCGGCCCGAACGGGTCGGCCACGAAACGCCCGGCGGTCAGACCGGGCCGGTTCAGGTAGCCCCGTGCCAGGCCCGCGCCGGCGATGTACAGCTCACCCGCCACACCCCTGGGCATCGGCTGCAACGCGCCGTCCAGTACGTACAGCCGGGTGTTGCCGACCGGCCGGCCGATCACCGGACGCCGGCTCGACTCCAGCGCCGCGACGACGGAATTCACCGTGCACTCGGACGGACCGTAGAAGTTCAGGCAGGACACCCCGTCGGCCGAGCGCAGCCGCTCCCACAACTGCTCCGGGACGGCCTCGCCGCCCGCCGCGACCATCGCGGGACGCCACTGCGGATCGTCCAGCATCCCCTGAGCGACCAGAACTCGGAGGTACGACGGGGTGGCCTCGACGAAGTCGAGTCGGCGGCGCCTGGAGTAGTCGACGAAGGTGTCCGGGTCGGTCCAGGTCGCCTGGTCCAGGACGTGCAGCTCGTGGCCCGCGAACAGGCTGAGCAGCTGGTTCCAGGCCGCGTCGAACGAAACCGACGTGGTCAGGGCCACCCTCAGCCGTCGCCGATCCATGAGCAGGGGCGGGAACAATGTCTGCTGCTGGTCGGCGAACAGGTTGAGCAGGCCGCCGTGCGTCGACACCACGCCCTTGGGTCGCCCGGTGGAACCGGAGGTGTAGATGACGTACGCCGGATGCTCCGGATCGACGGCCGATTCCGGGTCCGCTGCCGGGCAAGCCGCCACCATCGCGGCCGTCTCCGGTTCGTCGACCACCAGCCACTCGGCGGGACCGGCCTCGGGCAGCCGCTCCCGGGCACGGGCGTCGGTCACCACCAGGACCGGCCGCGCGTCGTCCAGCATGTACTCGATCCGGGCGGCAGGGTACTCCGGGTCGACCGGGACGTAGGCGGCCCCGGCCTTGAGCACCGCGAGCATCGCCGCCACCAGTTCCGCCGAGCGCGGCAGGGCCACCGCGACCAGCCGCTCCGGCCCCGCCCCACGGGCGATCAGGGCATGCGCCAGCCGGTTCGCCCGTGCGTCCAGCTCCGCATACGTCAGCGACGCGTCCGGCCCCACCACCGCGACGGCGTCCGGCGTCGCCCGCACCTGCGCCCGGAACACCTCCGGCAGGTTCTCGGCGGAGGCCCGGGTCACCGGACCGGCGCCCAGCGCCAGCAGCTCCCGTTCGTCGTCCGCGGCGAGCAGGCCGATCCGGCCGACCGGCTCCTGCGCGGCGCAGCCCGCGACGGTGTCCATCAGCGCGATCAGCCGCCGTTGATGGACGGCGAGTTCGTCCCCGCTCCAGGTCTCGGGCGCGCCCTTGAGTTCGACCCGGAGCTCACTGTCTCCCCGACAGCCCGTGACCCAGAGGGACAGCCCGGTGGTCGGCTCCGGGAGCAGGTAGCGCAGCGTGGCGGGATGCCCGGCGAAGCTCGGCGGGGAGTCGAAGACCAGGATGTTGACGACGAGCGGGAACGCCGCCCCGGTGGCACGGGGAACGCCGAGGTCCCGGAACAGGTCCTCGCTGCGGTAGCGCTGGTGCGCGAGGGCCGCGTCGGCCTCCCGTGCCACCTCGGCGACGAGGTCGTGCCACCGCATGTCCGGTCGCATCGGCAGGCGCAGGGGCACCACGTTCGCCATCGTGCCGGGCGTGGACAGCAGAGCGCGTTCGGCTCCCTCGCGCCCGGTGACGGGAAGGCCGATCAGCACGTCCCGGTTTCCGGTGAGCCGGTGTGCGTAGAGAGCCGCCGCCGCGATCAGCGGACGGGACCAGTGGACTTCGGCCTGTGCTGCCCCCGCTCGCAGCGCGTCCAGGTGGAGCACCGCCGGTTCCACGGCGGTGTGCGAACCGCTCCCGCCACGCGGAGCCCAGCCGGTGAGCTGAGTGGGCTCCGGCCGGTCGGCGAGCCGCTCCGTCCAGTACGACTGATCGGAGACGAACTGCTCCGAGGCGCGGTAGCCGGCGTCACTGCGGATCAGCTCTTCCAACGAACGGAACGGCGACGGCGAGATGGGGCCGCCCGCGGCCAGCGCCGTGTACATCCGCGTGAACCGCCGCCGGACGAGGGAGAGGCCGAATCCGTCCATCACCAGGTGGTGGTGGTTCTGGTACAGGAGGTGGTGTGCCGGCGAGAGGCTGATCAGCGCGAAGCTGAAGAGCGGATCGCGTGAGAGGTCCAGCGGACGCATCCGGTCCCGGGCCATCCACGCGAGAGCCGCCGCTCGTGGGTCGGGCTCCGAGCTCAGGTCGAGCAGACGGGGTTCCCAGTCCCACGCCCCGCGCACGACCTGCAGCGGTTCCTGTCCGTCGTCGACGAAACTCACGTGCAGCGCGTCGATCTCGTCGACGACCCGGCGCACGGCGGTCTCGAAGAGGCGCGCGTCGACCGGTCCGTGGACCTCCAGACAGTCGCCGATCCGGTAGGCGTCGAGCGCTGTCCCCGCGCGCTGCTCGGCGAGCCAGATCTCACGCTGGGCCGCTGTCAAGGGAAGGGCATCGCCGTCGCGACGGGACATGGGGGTACCTCCAGGAATGTGGGCAGGCGTGGTCGCAGGGCGCGCCGGGACACGCCGACCGCGGTGACGTCATGCGGTCGGCGGTCGGGTGGCGCGGCAGCAGCGGTCAGGCAGCGAGTTCGCCGGCCTGGAGTTGCCAGAGGGATGCGTAGAGTCCGTCCCGGGTGAGGAGTTCGTCGTGCGTGCCCTGCTCGGCCACGACTCCACCCCCGTCCATGACGTAGATCCGGTCGGCGTGGCGGACCGTGGAGAGCCGGTGGGCGATGATCACCATGGTCCGGTCGACCGCGAAGACGCGGAGCGTGCGCTGGATGGCGGCCTCGGTCTCGTTGTCCACGGCGGAGGTGGCTTCGTCGAGGATCACGACCGGCGCGTCCTTGAGGATCGCGCGCGCGAGCGCGATCCGCTGCCGCTGGCCGCCCGAGAGGGCGGCGCCGCGTTCGCCGATCACCGTGTCGTAGCCGTCCGGCAAGGCCGCGACGAAGGCGTGTGCCTCGGCCATCATGGCGGCTTCGACCACGGCCTCGTCCGAGGCGCCGAAGCTGCCGTAGCGGATGTTGTCGGCGATGGTGCCGTCGAAGAGGAAGGGGTCCTGGGCGACGAACCCGATCGCGTGACGCAGATCGTGCCGCGGCACGTCGCGCACGTCCCGCCCGTCGAGCAGCACGCTGCCGAACTGCGTGTCATGGAATCGCATCAGCAGCTTGGCGATCGTCGTCTTGCCGGAGCCGGTGGCGCCGACGAGGGCGGTGACCTGCCCGGCGGGGACGGTCAGCGAGAGGTCCTCCAGCGCCGGCGGCCGACCGGGGTAGGCGAAGGTCACGTTGTTGAGGACGATCTCCCCGTGCACCTTCTCGACGTCGAGCGGTCCGCCGGTGCCGTCGGTCTCGACGGGCAGGGCGTGCAGCCGCTGGACGCGGTCGTAGGCGGTGATCGTGCGCTGGTACTGGTCGACGATGCCGCCGAGCCGGGTCATCCGCAGCAGCGCCATCTGAGGCAACCCGATCAGCGGGCTGAACACCTCGAACGGCAGACTGCCGTTGAGCACCGACCGGCCGCCGATCAGCAGGGTTCCGGCCATCGAGCTGGTCGTGCAGACCCGGACGATCTCAGCGTGGCGGATCGTGCTCCGGTCGGTCTGCTGGTTGCTCTCCTGAGCCTCCCCGCTCAGCCGGTCGATGCGCTCGGCCTCGTAGTCCTCGGTGCAGAAGCTCTTGACGGTGGCGCCGGCCTCCAGCGTGTTCACCAGCTGGCTGTGCAGCCTGGCGCGGTGCTCGCCGGAGACGGCGTAGTCGGCCGCGACCTTGTCCTGGTAGTGGAACGACAGCCAGGCGATGACCGGGATGGGCAGGAACGCGATCCACGCGATCTGCGGCGCCAGCAGCAGGAACAGCGGCACCAGGAGGGCCAGGCTGGTGCCCAGTTGCAGCAGGTCGTTGGCCGAGGTGGCGAAGAAGGTGCCCAGCTGGCGGACGTCGTCGGTGAGCGCGCCGGCGATCCGGGTGGTCCGCTCGCCCTCCAGGTGCCGCAGTTCGAGGTGCTGCACGTGGGCGTACGTCCGGTTGCGCCAGTCGTGCTCGATGTCCTGGCCGAGCCGGCGCCACTGGACGTTCGAAGAGTACGAGAGACCCGCCACGGCGGCACAGGCCGCCGCCACCAGTCCTGCCAGACCCCAGAGTTGAGCGGACGCGGTCGTCAGACCGAAGCGGACGAGCGGCGCGGCCTCGCCCTTGATGAGGACCAGCGCGGTCCAGCCGAGGAAGGTGCCGAGCGCCATCTCCGAGACCTGGCAGGCGACCGACAACGCGGAGGCGCGATAGAGACGCCGGCGGTGCGGTCCGACGATCTCCAGCAGGGGGTGTTGTTCGGCGCCGGCTCCGGGCAGGTCCTGGGGCGCGTCTACGGTTCTGCGCCAGGCTTTGCGGACAACGGCCCCGGTCGCCACCGCCACTCCGCCCAGCGCCACTAGTTGCTTGCTCGGTGCCGATCCGCGGATCAGGGCGATGCCGGCCGCCACCCCACCCCCGACGGCAAGCACGGAGCGCACGACGCCGCGGTCCGCGCGCCGGGCCGGCTCGGCGGCGGGCCGTGCCGGGGCCGCACGCCCCGCTCCGGCCGAGCCCTCCACCATCGCGGTGACGGCTTTGCGGACGAGTCCGCCGACGTCCGCGGCTCTCACCCGCGCGTCGTGCCGGACGAGGACCCCGCCGGTGATCGGGCTGGCCTGCGCCTCGGTAATGCCGGGAAGGCGTCGCAGGAGTGCGGCGAGGACTTCGGCCGCCTGAGGCCGTCCGACAACCAGCTTGACGTCCCAGCGCTGGCGGCCCGGAATGACCGAACGCGGACGCACGTCCAAATCCACGGAGCGATATCCGGCTGCGGTAGCCAGCAGATAGGGCATCTACGATCACCTGTTTATGGAGGTCGCAAAAAAAGACCGTGTAGAGCACGACGAATCAATGCGACAGAGTGGAAATTCCGAGAGAAACGAAGTGGCCGGCAGATCCGCGGCCGACCGGCACTCGGGTGCATTTCTCCGAGCCCGCGTGGCGGCCCACGCCGCTGGACAAACCTTTAGCGCGCCTTGCTGCCGCCGGCAGTCGCGCGGATCTTCGGAGCCCTCGCATCGCCCTCGGCCCGGGCGGCGGCCTCATCCTGCTCGGCCTTCGGGGCGCTGCTCTCGGCGGCCTGCCGGCCGTCACCCGGACGGGCTTCGACGTCACCGGCGGCGATCTGCGCCGCCACCATCTCGGCGGCCACCTCGGCCGCAAGGTCATGGATGTTCTCTCCGGCCTCGTGGGTCGCCTTCTTCACCTCATAGGCGAGACTGACAGACGTCTTGACGACGCCGCGCATCAGCGGCTTGAGGAGACGCTTGGCCAGTGGCGCGGCGATGAGACCGATCAGGAAGGGCGGTACTACGGGCGGCATGATGCTCCATCCTCGTTACGCATAGGTGAGATAGGGACCCCCGGGGCACTGCGAACTCCGAAGCAGCACACGGTTGGGCGGATGGAAGCACTCAATTCCAGAATTCGAGATCTCCCCAATGGGTTGAATTCCTCGTCGATGGGTACTATATCCGCTCTTCCATCACCGTAGTCGATCCATGTCCACCGGTGCCAAATAGTCCCGGCTGGTTTCACCCATGTGAGTGCTATTGATCTCCCCGAGCAACATTGATTGCGGTATGCGAACGATCCGCTGGGCTTATTTTCCTACATGCTGAGAATTGTCGAGTTCGCGTGCCACCTACCGCCGCACGGCGGGAAAACAGCGGCCCGCCACCTCCCGGCACGGCTTCGTGGAAGGTCCGCACGTCGAATTCGGCGCGCTGGCCGACCTCCACCCAGACCCGCGGTCGGCCGATCTCCAGGTAGCCCGCGCGGCAGCAAAACGCCCGCCCGGGGCGGCGGCGCTGCCGCTGCTGGGTGGGGCGTCCGGCGTCCGGTCCAGTGGCTGCCGCGCCGTTCGGGTCGGGGCTGGAGCCAGCTGCGCGCCGCGGGAAGGAGCGACCGTGCCGGTCTTTCAGGTCGAACGCGGCGTCGCTTCGAGGCTGTAGCGGTCAGACGGACGAGCAGGGTGTGGCTCGCCGGGGAAGACTTGGCGGGTGTGCCAGTCGCGGTGAGCGGCAGCGGCAGGGCGCGCACCTGGCTGTGGGCTGACGAGTGGACGGCCCGCGAGAACTATGACGTGCTCGCGGGCGGCCGGGCTGTGGTCGACGAAGCGCTGTGAGACCAGGATGCGGCGACCCTCTCCCACGCGAGCATGCCTTTGTCGAGGAGCTTGTGGTGCGGCGTGCGGGGGACCGATGGCTCAGTTGGCAACGGCAGCGAGTTCACCGCACAACTGATGACCTACACCCGAGAAGTCATCGGCGGGTAGCCGCTCTCGCGCACCTTCTGGTCCCAGGTGCGCACGCAGTCGGCGAAGCGCTCCGCCAGCTCGTCCGCGGCCGGGCCGTAGGCGTGGATGAAGAACTCGGTCAGGCGGTCGGCCGGATCCGGGGCGTCCTTGACCTTGCGATAGGTCAGGTAGGCGAGGGAGCCGTCCGACAGCATCGCGGCCGCGTCCTGCTGCTCCACCAGCGTGGAACCTGCCGGGGCGGCCAGGCGGCAGAACCCCGGCAGCGTGGTCGCTGCGTAGACCTGCAGGGTCTCGAAATTGAAGATGCCGCGGACGACGAGGCCTGTGGTGAGTTCGTGCCGCGGCCCGCGCAGCGCCTCCTCCAGCCCGGAGGTATCGCCAGGCTCACCGTCTTCCCACCGCACGGTGACCTCGCAGTCGGCCAGAGGGACGGCGGGGGCGGTACGGGCGGCGGCGCCGCGGTCCCGCACGAACCCGCAGTACGTCCAGTGCTTGCAGTGCAGCACGTCGCCACGCCGGACCAGGGTGAGGGAGCGGGTGAAGCCGCCCATTTCCAGCGGCACCACCAACCGTGCTCCCTCGGCGAGTTGCTCCCGCCAGGCCGGGGCGATGTCCGACGCATTGTGGGTGATCATCACCCCCTCGAACCCCCGGGCGGGGACGTGGCCGGGCGCGCCGAGACCACCGTCGCCGAGGACGGCAGTGACCCGGCCGCTGCCGGCTTCCGCACACAGTCGCTGCGTGCGGTGCACCACGTACGGGTCGACGTCCACGGTCACCACGCGCCCGCGCGGTCCCAGGACGTGCGCCAGGAGCTCGCCGTTGTACCCGCCCGATCCGACTTCCAGCACGGTCATCCCCGGCTCCAGCCGGAGTTGCTCGATCATGTCGGCCTGCAGCCACGCCGCGGAGACGGAGCTGAGCGCGGTCTGGGGCGACTTGCGGACCGTCACCACGGCGAGGTCGTCGTGGTAGGCCGTCTCCAGCGGAGCCTCGGGGACGAACCGGTGCCGGGGAACGTGGCGCAGCGCGGCCTGGACCCGCGCGGAGGGCGCCCAGCCCTTGCCGATCACGATGTCCGCCATCCGCGCGCGCAGCCGCGCGGCCTCGGCCGGCTCCCCGGGCACCTGCGGGCCGACGGCGGAGCGCGCGTAGGAGTGGACGGGCGGCAGGCCCGGCAGCACCCCGGGCCACACCGCGGTGAGTGCCTGGGTGCTGGGCGCAATGATCTTCCCGACTGGGGAAGCGCCAGTATTCGAACCCTGCACTATTCCACCTTGCGACTGCCACAGAGCCATGGGCCCGAGTGGTGAAAGCGACAAGGTGGATGCAAAGAGTGCAATGGCCATCACTCCTAGTGTCGACCCGTTAGGAGTGCAGATGCCGAGTCTTGCCGAGATCAACCTCCAGAAGATCGATGACCACATTGCCACGGTCGGAGCCACCCGTGAAGGCCTGGACCAGGCCTTCATCGAGCATGTCGAGAAGGCGAACGGCGCCTTGGCCCGCTGGAGACGAGAAGGAGGCCATCGCGATCACGAGCGAGGTGCTCGAGCGCCTGGAGAAGACGGAGAGGGGAAGTACGCCCGGCGTGTAGCAGGTCTCTCCTGCGGAGCTGACCCTGACATATGGATGGGCGGCCTTTGGGGCGTGTGTCGAAGTGCTGGCTGCGAAATGGCAAGCGATCACGCCCGATACATAACGGGTGTGTGCTGCAATGGGTGAGTGAAGTTTGAGCATGACAACATGGTCGGTGTCCGCTTGGCCGTGTCGCTGGTGAATCTTGAGGCGGGTGGCTCGTGGCGGGCCGAGGCTCTGGAGCAGCTGCTTGAGCGTCATGCGATTCGTCGTGCGCGCGTCACCGGGTCGGCCGGTGAGGAGATGAGGGTGTGGTCGCGGCGGTTGCGATCCGTTTTCGAGGCCGCCTCGCAGGGCGAACGGTGCGAGACGATCAACGCGCTGCTCGCCGACGGTGCCGGAAGGGTCTATCTGACGACGCACGACGGGTTGCGGCCGCATTTGCACTTCGCGTCGGACGGCAAGGATGTGCAGAGCCGTGTGCGGGCCGTGACCGCGGGAGGGCTGGCCATTTTCACCATGGAGGCCGAGGGCGGGCGGCTGGGGGTGTGTGCGTTGGATTCGTGTCGGCAGGCTTTCGCCGACACCAGCCGCAATGGTCGCCGCGCCTACTGCAGTGCTCGCTGTGCCAACACTGATGCGGTCCGCCGCCACCGTGTGAAGCAGCGCTGACAGCAGTTCCGGCCGTGGGTGCCCGAGGGCTCCGGGCTGTCAGGTGGCGACCAGGGCGGCGACGAGCGGGACGGCCGCGATGCCCAGTAGGGTCTGCGTTGCGGTGATGCCGGCCATCATCGGTGCGTCTCCGCCGAGTTGTCTGGCCATGATGTACGAGGACGATGCGGTGGGCAGGGCCTGGAAGAGCACGGCGACGAGCAGTGCCGACGCCCCGAGGCCGACCCACTGGGCCACCAGGAAGGTCACGGCCGGCATGAGGGCGAACTTCACGGTCGAGGACGTGAGGATCGGGCCCGTCCATGCGCGTGCCTGGCCGAAGTGCAGCGCGGCGCCGATGCACAGCAGTCCCAGCGGCATCGATGCGGCTCCCAGTGACTGGAGGGCCGGCTCGATGCCCGGTGGCAGACCCAGGTCGAGGGCCTGGAGGAGGCCGCCTGCGGCGCAGGCGAGGATGAGCGGATTGGTCACCAATTGGCGGGCGATCCCCGTCAGGCTTAGGCGGGCGCCGCCGAACCGGGCGAAGATGAGGACGCACAGCACGTTGACCGTAGGCACGATCGCGGCGTTGCAGACGGCGGCGATGGCCACGCCCTGGGTGCCGTACAGGCCGGAGGCGATGGTCACGCCGATGTAGTTGTTGAATCGGATGCTGCCCTGGAAGACCGAGGTGAAGCCGTCACCGGGCAGCCGCATCAGGGGCCGCAGGGCGACGACCAGCGCGGCGACCGCCACGGTGGAGGCGACCAGGACCCCGGTCAGGGTTGCCACCGGAAGGTCGTGGGTGTCGGCCGTCGCCAGGCCGTGCAGGAACAACGCCGGCAACAGCACCCGGTAGCCGAGGCGTTCAGCCCCGGACCAGAAACTCTCCTCCTGGATCATCGTCCGCTTGAGGGAGAAACCGAGGCCGATCAGCAGGACGACCGGCATCAGGGCCTTGAGCGTCAGCGCGATCACGAGGCCGCCTTGTTCAGGACGTCGACGACGGTGCGGCAGCCGGCTTCCAGCGTGGTGATACCGGTGGCGAAGGAGAGCCGCAGATGGCCCGGTGCGCCGAAGGCGCTGCCCGGCACCGTTGCGCATCCCGCCTCCAGGAGCGCGTCCGCCACCGCGAGATCGTCACCGGTCGCAAGGCGCGGGAAGAGGTAGAACGCGCCGTCGGGCGCCACCGTGTCCAGGTGCCGGCTCTGCCGCAGGATCGCCAGCGCGGCATCGCGTCGGCGGCGGTAGACCGCCCGCCGCTGCGCCAACACCTCCTGGGTCCCCTCCAGCGCGGCGACGGCCGCCAGCTGACTCACGGCCGCCGTCTGCGTGCAGTTCTGCGTCTGCACGGCGGTGATACGGCGCACGAGGTCGGACGGGCCCAGTCCCCAGCCGACCCGCCAGCCGGTCATCGCGTACGCCTTGGAGACGCCGTCGACGAGCAGGATCCGCTCCCGCAGATCCGGCGCGATCTGCGCAAGGCTGACGTACTCCTGATCGCCGTAGCGGATGTGGGCGTAGATCTCGTCGGACAGGATCGTGACCGCGGGATGCGGCCTCAATACCTCGGCGAGGACCGCCAGTTCCTCATGGCTGTAGGTGGCACCGGAGGGATTGCCAGGAGCGTTCAGCACGACCCAGCGCGTCCGTGCGGTGATGGCCGCCTGCAGCGCATGCGCAGTGAGCCTGAAGCCCGACTCGGCCGGGCAGTCGACGACCACCGGCAGGCCGCCGCACGGGCGGACCATGTCGGGGTAGCTCGCCCAGTACGGTGCCGGGACGATCACCTCGTCCCCCGGCCATAGGGTGGCGAAGAACGCGTTGAAGATGACCTGCTTGGCACCGCACCCCACCGCCACCTCGGCGTCCGTGTACTCCAGTCCGCGATCTCGTTCGTGCGCGTGCAGCACGGCCCGGCGCAGTTCGGGCAGGCCGTTGGCGGGGTTGTAGCCGAGCACGCGGCCGGCCGCTTCCCGGGCTGCGGCGATCACATGATCCGGCGGGGCGAAGTCGGGCTCACCGAGCGTGAGGTCGACGATGTGGCGGCCCTGCGCGCGCTGCTCGGCCGCGCGGCGGGCCATCTCCAGGATGGGCGATCCAGAAGGCATCCCTGGGCATCCGGTCACCGCTCATCCCTCCCGAAGGGGAACGACAGCTGCGTACGGCCGGTGGTCAGCTTGTGCCGCAGGGGCAGATGTCCCGGGGCACCGAGTATCGAGGCAGGCATGCAGACAGACTGATGTAACTGTGCGGGGCACTACAACCATTACATGGCAGCCTCAGGAGCATTGCGAAAGTGCTGGTCACAGCCACTCGTTGATCGGGCCGCATGGCGCTGCGGAGCGTCATCGCACGGGCCTGCCTTGATCGCGACCGACATGGGCCGCTGCCGCTGCTCAAGGGCCAAGTGCAACTTGGTGCTCAGGCCGCCGCACAAGGAAGGAGAACCAGCGCAGTGCAGCGGAAAGACCAGGTTCACGGCCTGCTCTTCCTCGCGCACCGACCAGCGAGGCCGGCTGGTCGAGCCCATTCACCTCGGGTGGCAGCCTCCGCTCCACGGGCACGTCCTTCTCGCGGCCCTGTCGGCACTGCCGACAGGGCCGTTTCAAGCAGGCGTTCGAGTTTTGCTCGGTAAGGCACCTTTCGTTGGTCCGTCAAGATTCCTCCGACGGACCCGCATCGTCGTCCGTGCAGGCAGTGAGGTAGTCCGCCCAGCTGTCCTGGGCGAACCGAGCCCACCTGTGCGCGCTGGTAGCGCTGACGCCGAAGAGGTCACTGATCACGATGGGAGGAAGGTCGGCCACGGCTTCGAGCATGGCGGTGGTGTTGCGCGCGCTGATGACTTGTAGGCCGTGTCCCCGCAGCTTGTTCACGATCCTCTGCGCAGTGATCGGACGGTGGGCGGGCGAGCCCGGCAGCAAGTAGGTGGGGCGACCGTCCTGTGGCGGCCGGACCATGGAGCAGACCGTCGGTCGTGCGACCTGTTCCTCGATGAGCAGTGCCAGCTTGGGCGGCGGCAGGAGGACGGGGTTCCGTTCGATGGTGAGGTAGGCGTCGTCCCTAGTGCGTTCGAACCGGTCAGTGGTCAGTTCGACCAGGCGAACAACGAGCAGGGCATAGAGCCCGATCGGCCCGCCCGCGATTCGGACGTCGAGCGGGAGTTCGTCGTCATTCAGGCAGCGTTTCAGTTGTTCGTTCAGTGCGGTCTCGGTGATGAACCGGGATGGAAGGCCGGTTCTCTCTGCCGTGATGCCCATCTTGTTGGTGAGTCGCCGGGCACCGGTCCATCGGATGAAGGCTCCGATCGACCTCTGGAGTGTGGGGTGAGTGGTGAGCCAGAGATCCAGGTCCTCCTGGCCGGCCGCGGCCAGGTCGAGCTGGTTCTCATCTAGCCAGTTCAGGAAGTCGATCGCGGCACGGATGTCCTTGCGATCGCCGGTGGCGGCGCCGACGGTGTATCGGCCACGGGTCGACCGGCGTCGTGCGGCGCGGATGATGTTCCACTCAGCGAAGTGACGGATGATCTTCATCTGATGCTGCGGAAGGCGCGCCAGGACCTCGGCAGACACCGGTGCCGCCCGGGTCACCGAGGACGTCGAGTCCGCGGACCTCAGCAGCGTCGCTGGCACGCCGACGTTCTTCGTCAACGGCCGCCGACATCACGGCGCCTACGACATCACGAGCCTGTCCGCCGCTGTCCGGGCCGCCCGTGAGCGCGCGGCTGCCTCGGCCTGACCGCGGCCTGACCGCGGACTGCTTCCGCTTCACCGATCTGGGCTGGATCGATGCCAGGGCGCGTCGGGGCGGGTGGGGAGCGCGTCGGCGGTGAGCTGGATCGCGTACACCGGGCGCTCGCCGGGGACGGTACCGAGGTAGGTGTGGCCGGTCATGTGGCACCAGGCGGGCAGGTCGAGGGGGGCTGCGGGGTCGGTGGCGATGACGTGGACGACGGTGCCGGGCGGTGCGCTGTCGATCTCCTGGCGGAGTCGGAGGAGGAGAGTGACGCAGAGCAGGCCCGTGCCGTCGACGGTCAGGTCGGCTTCAGCGGGTGGGGATGGATGGTTCATCGGCTGCTCGCGGTAGGGGTGCCGGGACGGAGGGACGGGTCCGGGGGCAGGTCCAGGCCGCGGGAGGTGACCGGCCGGGCGCTGCCGTCGGCAAGGCGATAGGTCAGGCCGACGACTGCGGTGCGTCCGGCGGTGACCTGGTCAGCCAGTTCCCGGGAGCGTTCCATGAGGAAGTCGACGGTGTGGCGCACGTGGGCGGCGATGAAACCGTCGTCGTCGCGCACGCCGGCGGCCCGGGCGGCCAGCACACTGGGGGTCACTCGCTCGATCACGTCCCGAAGGTACCCGCGGGACGTCGTACCGTCCGCCACGGCGGCGCGGGTCGCCGCGACCGCACCGCAGGCGTCGTGGCCGAGGACCACGACGAGTGGGCAGGCTGAGCAGCACGCCTTCTTGCAGGTCCACTGTGTCGGGATCACCGTTCCAGCGGCCCGCGTAGACCTGGATCGGAACGGCGAGCCCGTCCACGCTCGTAGCCTCCTCCACGGCGTACGGCGTACGGCGTACGGCGTCAGGTGCGGGACTTTCAGGCCGGGGGCTTCCTCGGCGAGCTCCCGCCGCAAGGTCGCCTCCAGGCAGGGGTCGCCCGTCTCGCGGCCGCCGCCCATGAGGGCGAACACCCCTGGCTCCCAGATGCCCTTGCGCTGATCCCTCAGATGAAGCAGGTAGCGACCGAGGCCGTCGTGGATCAGGGCGGACGTGTTGACGGGCTCCGGCTGCCCGTCGAGGCCATGGGCCTCAGCGCTCAGGAGCTTGGCGCGCAGCGTCGGGGACCTCACGTCGGCGAACGGCAACCACTGGGCGCCGGAGACCTCCTCGTCCTGCAACGCGAGCAGCGGCGGTTGCCCTTGTGGCGTCAGGCACAGGTCCGCGGGGCGGAGCCCGGTTTCCTCGCACACTTCCCGCAGGGCCGCAGCCAGAAGAGTCCGGTCATCCTCGACGTGGCCACCTGGTCGATCTGAGTTGGACGGCATGGTTGCCTCCAGGCACGTAAGGCACGTTCTTGGTCTGCGTGTGAGGTAGCTTCTGGCCGTTTCTCTTTCGGAGCACCTCGCTGACTAGATGACGATGGCGGTGAGGTGTCCCGAAAGAAGCACCCTGGAGCCGTTTCGAAATCCAGTGGATCCTCCGCCGCGGGCGAGGCAGAATCCGCGGGGAACCGGGGCGAGGGGGAGCTTGTTTGGACGTGTTCGCATGTGCCGTGTGTGGCACGGAGCTGACGGCGCCGGTGTCTCGGGTCGTCCTCCCTGTCCATACCCACCACGGGGGGTGGGAGGAACTCCATCCTCCTCTGATGGAGCCCGGGACGTACGCCGTCGATCCCCGGCCCACCGGACCGCCCTGGCGGTTGTGGGAGGAGGTCGGAGAGGACGGGGCTGCCCGGCAGGGCGTGTACGCGCCGGTGTACTCCGTCTCCTTCGGCGCGCGGAACAGGATCGTCATCGCCCCCGGCGACTCCCGGTCCATGGCCCTGATCCCCGAGAAGTGCGAGGGGTACTGCAAGGGTGTGGACGGCCGGGCCGGCCCCAATCTTGCGTGCGAGGGGTGCGGGCGGGGCGTCGCGACCCGCATGGACGACTGCGGAGTGTGGCAGACGGTGTGGCTGGAGCCCGACGCGGTCGTACGCCGCCCTTCGGGGCTCCCCGCCGGTCCACCTCCCGACTGGGACGACCTGGAGCGCGCCGAGCACCGCGTCCCACCCGTCGAACCCGACGGGTCGTGGAGCCGCCGCTGGGAGGCGGCGGTCGGGGTCGCGCTGGCCCACCTCGTGGCGGCCACCGAAGGCCGTCCGGTGACCCTCCCCGTCGGCCCCGTCGCTGAGCTGCTCGGCCACGCCGTCGGTCGGTACCTCCCGGGCGGGCCCGGTGCCCGGTCCGTGGGGCTGGCCGGGCCGGGGATCCGCACACCCCGACTCCGTCCCGACGTCCTCCTCGTGCCCCGCCACCCCTTCACGGGCGCGCCTTGGCGCCAGCCTGGCGACGAGGGGGCTGTGGTGCCGCTGGACAGCGGGGTCTGGGCGTACCTCGCCCACCCGGGCGAGACCTCACCGATGCCTGCGACCGGGGTGCTCCCGGCGGGCGTCCTGCGCGACGACTACCCTCTGCCGCCGCGCCCCTGGTACCCGCTGACACCCCACCACCGCGCCTTCGAGTACACCCTGTTCGGGCTGCCCGCCGTACGTTCACCCCGACTGCGCAGGTATCGCGACGCGTACCGCTAGGTGTTTTCGGTTCGGATCATGCGCCGGAGGCTTGCCCGGGCGGCGAGGAGATCGTCGTTGGTTTCGGCGAGTCTCCGTTCGAGATCTTGCTTTTTATGTTGGAGCCGGGTGAGCCGGCTGTTCAGTTCCTGGTTTTGGGTTGTCAGCTCACCGATCCGTTGCGTGAGGTCGGTGGCTTGTAGCTGGTCGAGTTGTCGGCCGAGCTGGCGCTGCAGTGCTTCCTTGAGGTCGCTGACTTGGCCACGGAGTCGTTGGTTGTCGGCGCGTAGAACTTCCAGGTCGGTGCGTGTGTTCATGGCGCCGCTCGCTGACCGTGATCCTGCGCCGCTGGTCGCGGTGCGGGCTTGCTGGGGGCGGGCGGCTTCGATGTGCTCGCGGACGCCGGGGGCGTAGACGAGCCAGGTCGAGACGCCCGCTGCCTTGGCGACCGCGGTGAAGGTGACCGCCTCGCCGCGGGTGAGGAGGGCATCGAGGGTGTGCAGGACCCGAGCGCGTTTGTTGTGGCTGTCTTTGCGGCGGGCTTCTCGCAGCACCTGGCCGGGGGTTCGTGGACTGGTCATGAGGCCCCCTGGTCGCGGTTGATGACGGTGAGCGGGAGCAAGGTGTGGCCGTCGGCGGCGCGGGCTTTGCGTAGGATCTGTGCGGCTTCTTCGATCTCGGTCTTCTGGTCGGCGGGGAGGCCTGGCTGCGCGAGCACACCCGGCTGCCGCTCGTTCTCAAGGGCATCCTCGACCCGGCGGACGCCGACCGGGCGGCCGCTTGCGGGGCCGATGGCATCGTGGTCTCCAACCACGGCGGCCGCCAGCTCGACGGGGCGCTGCCCGCCCTCGACGCCCTGCCCGCGGTCGTCGACGCCGTCGCCGGACGCTGCGGGATCCTCCTCGACAGCGGCGTCCGCACGGGCCCCGACGTCCTCAAGGCCCTGGCCCTCGGCGCCTCCGGCGTGCTGCTCGGCCGCCCCGTGCTCTGGGGACTGGCAGCCGGGGGAGAGGCGGGCGTCGCCAAGGTCCTCACCCTGCTCCGCGAGGAGCTGGAGAACGCCCTCGCCCTCGCGGGCTGCCCCGACCTGGCCTCCGTCGCACGCCTGCGCACGGTGCGTGCTCCGGGCGGTGAGCTGCGGTGATCACCCTGGACGCACTGCACCCGGCCGTCGGCGACCCGCTCCTGTCCTCGATGAACTTCCTCAACGAGGTGGCCGGTCGCCACCCGGAGGCCCTCTCGCTGGCCGCGGACACCCCGAACGAGGGCTTCTACGACGTCGAGGACATCCACCGGGCCCTGCAGGTCTTCTGCGATCACCTGCGTACGGAATCCGGCCGCAGCGAGGAGCAGGTGCGTCGCACCCTGCTCCAGTACGGCCGCACGAAGGGCATCATCCACGAGCTGATCGCCCGTCAACTCGCGTCCGACGAGGGCGTCCACGTGGACCCGGAGTCGATCCTGGTCACCACGGGCTGCCAGGAGGCGCTCTTCCTCACGCTGCGCCTGCTGCGCCGGGACGAACGGGACGTGCTGCTCGCCGTGAACCCGGCCTACATCGGGGTCACCGGTGCTGCCCGGCTGCTGGACCTGCCGGTCCACCCGGTCGCGGAGGGCCCGGACGGCATCGACCTGGCAGACCTGGCCGAGCGCATCGGCAAGGCCCGCGCGAAGCGTGGCAGAACGCATCCGACCGCTTCGGCAAGGTCGAGGGTTACGACGGCGACCGTCTTCCCGCGCCCGCCCTTCCCGACGTCACCATCGCACCACGCAAAAACCCGACGCGCCACTGAAAGGCATACGATGACGCAGCCCGCCGCCGCTCCGACTGTCCAGCGAGTGGACTCCAAACACCGTTACGAAATCCTGGTCGACGGCAAAACCGCAGGCCTCACCGCGTACCGGGACCGCGACGACCAGCGCGTTTTCTACCACACCGAAATCGACGATGCCTTCGCCGGACAGGGCCTGGCCTCGATACTCGTACAGCAGGCGTTGAGCGACGTACGCACCTCGGGGAAGCGCATCGTGCCGGTCTGCCCCTACGTGGCGAAGTTCCTCAAGAAGCATGACGAGTTCGCGGTCATCACCGACCCCGTGACCCCCGAGGTCCTGCAGTGGCTGGAAACCGTGCGGTCTCACTGACCACCGGTGCCGCCACCATCTCCGCCGCCGTCGGAACGTTCGGACCGGCGGCGGAGCGGGACCGGTGTCTCTGGCAGGGCGGAATCGCGCGGTCGGTCGGCCTCGCGGCCGGGAGCGGGATGGAAAGCCCAGCCCCGCCGCGGGTGGCACCGAGGCGGTGCCACCCGCAGTGGGGGCGTGACTCACCGGGCTGTCGGGTGGCCGCAGCGGAACAGCGGGGCGTGGGTGTCGAAGGGTACGTCCTCGCGGGCGGCCTCGACGGCGGCCATGGAGGAGGGGAGGTCGAACGGAAGAGATCCGGGTATCGCCGCCTTCGCGAGGGCCGCGTCGAGTATGAGGTCGTCGTCGGCGCCGAACTCGCCGATGAGGAGGGCGGCGTGGTCGGCGAGCGGGGTGAGGACGGCGGGGCGGTCGAGGTGGACGGCGAAGCAGGTGGGCACGGTGGCGGCGAGGGAGCGCAGACGCTCCGACTCCTCCTGCGGGAATTCCAGGGAGCCGCTGTGGAAGAACTGCTCCATGAAGCCCTCCCGCTTCTCGTACGGTGCGGCGATCCGGACGATGGCGGCGTCCGCGTCCTCGGCCCGCTCCACGACGGTGCCGTAGCGGGCGGCGACGGCCGGATCGATTCCCTCTGTGTACAGCCGCTGCCCGGCGACCGGCTGCCCGGCGAGGTGGACCAGTGACCGCTGCTGGACCCGGCGGCCGAGTTCGACGCCGGCCGTAGCGCCGACTCGTTCGATGGCAGCGTCCGGGTCGACGTACGGGTCGTCGAAGAGGCCGAGGCGGAACTTGTCGCGCAGAATGCGGCGGGCCGACTCGTCGATCCTCGCCTCGCTGACCGCGCCGGAGCGCACCGCGTCCAGGATCAGTTCGGGGTCGGTCTCGCCGCCGAGCTGGTCGGCGCCGGCGTCCAGGGTCAGTACGACCTGCTCGGCCACCGACAGCTCCTCGACGCCCCAGTGGCGCGGCGGCAGGGTGGTGATGCCGGGGATGTGGTTGCCGGTGATGGCGTTGAAGTCGGTGCAGACGACGCCGTCGAAGCCGTACCGGCCGCGCAGCAGGCCGGTGATGACGTCCCGGTTGAAGTTGGCGCCGACCTCGGACAGGCCCGTCCCCGAGGGGATCGCGTACGCGGGCATGATCTGCGCCGTGCCGGCCTCGAAGGCGGCCTCGAAGGGCCGCAGGTGGTGCTCGAACTCGCCGCCGGGGTAGACGAGTCGGCGGCCGGCGGCGAAGTGCGAGTCTTCGCCACGTGCCTGGGGGCCGCCGCCGGGGAAGTGCTTGGTCATGCAGGCGATGCTGTCCGGCCCGATCCGCTCCCCCTGGAGTCCGCGAATGTAGGCGGCGATCATCCGGCACGCGCGGTCGGCGTCCTCACCGAAGGTGCCGCTGATACGGGCCCATCGCGGTTCGGTGGCGAGGTCGGCCATCGGGTGGATGGCGACCCGAATCCCGACGGCGCGCAGTTCCCGGCCGATCAGGGCGGCGTACTCCTCGACCAGCGCGGGGTCGTCGGTCGCCGTGAGGCCGATCGGCTCGGGGCCTGCACTGAAGCCGCCGCCGATGTGCGCGGTGGCGGGGTTGGCGGTGAAGCCGTGCCGGGGGTCGGAGGAGAGGGTGACAGGGATGCCGAGACGTTCGGCTGCGGCGAGGTCCTGGACGTGGTTGTTCCACTCGGCCATCGTGCGGGCGTCGGGGACGGCCATCATGGCGAAGGCGGTGAGGCCCCGTTCGGTGATCAGTTCGGCGCCGGACGGGACCGTGGCACCGGGCAGGGCCGGGCGGGCGTTCCCGGCGAGCATCCGCCCGTGGCACATCAGGGCGGCCTTCTCGGCGAGGGTCATCCGGCTCACCAGGTCCTCGACACGTTCCTCGACCGGCAGCCGGGGGTCCTCGTAGGGCTCCATGGTGCCGTTGTGGTTGAGGTCGCGGAACGGTGTGCCGTCGTGGTGGCGCAGCGTCAGCATGCGATGGCCTCCTTGAAGGTCTTGGAGCGGAAGGCGGCCAGGCTGTCTGCGGTGGAACCGCAGGCGGTGAGGAAGGCGGCGGCGCCGCCGTGACGGGTACGAATGAGATCGAGGAAGACGGTCATCGCCTCGGCGGGAGCCGCCAGCAGCGGAGTGGGGGTCGCTCCGCGGGCGGCGGGGTCGTTGAGAGCGGCGGGGTGGCGCTCTGCCAGGTTGGCGAAGATCTGTGGCAAGGCCTCATTGGTGCGGGCGTAGTCGGCGACGATCGCCTCGGCGGGCACGCCGAGCAGGTCGAGCAGCAGTGCGGTGACCAGGCCGGTGCGGTCCTTGCCGGCGGCGCAGTGCAGCAGGACACCACCGGGGCGCGCGGCGGCTTCGACCGCGGCGGTGACGGCATCGGGCGACTGTTCGGCCAGCAGGAGGTAGAAGGCGCCGAGATCTGCGGCGGTGGTCATGGTCCGCATGGCCCCCATGATGGTGTCGGTGGCGGGATCCATCCGGGCGGCTATGACTGTGATTCCCGCGGCCTCGGCGGCGGCCCAGTCGGCGGGCTCGCACTCGGCGATGCTCCGCAGGTCGACGACGGTGCGGATGCCGTGGTCGCCCAGCAGGGTGAGCGTGGTGTGGTCAGCGTGGGGGAAGGGCTGGGCGGAGCGGTAGAGCACGCCCGGACGGATCCGCTTGCCCTCGGGGTCGGTGCCGAGGATGGGGTCGCGGAAATTGACCAGGGACATAAAAGGGCCTTTCGGGAGGATCTGGACGTTTGAGAGAAGGGGGTAGTACGAGAGGGCGGTGCGAGAGAAGGTGAACGGCTACGCAGGCCCCCGGCAGCGGCCCGGGTCGGTCACTGGCCGGAGCGCAGGACTTCCCGGTACGCCTCGCTCCAGGCGGTCGGCAGTGCGGTCCCGGAGTCGATCACCACGTGGCGCCGGATCATTCCGGTGAGCATCGCGCCGAGAGCCAGGGGGCGCAGGTCCGTGTGCGGGTCGACGCCGAGTCGCTCACCGGCGATGGTCGCAGCCTGCTGTCCGAAGTCGTCGATCAGGATCAGGGCGTAGTCGCGGACGGAGCGGACCTCCAGGAAGCGGCGACGCAGCCGGCGGCGGCGGGTGGTGTGATCGGCAGGCTCCTCCAGGCGGCCGTCGGTGATGGTCACGGCGTGGTCGAACGCATCCCAAAGACCGAGATCGGCGGGTGCCTTGGCGAAAGCGCCGAGGATGACCTGACCGAAGTCGTAGCCGAAGAGCAGGGCCTCTTTGGTGGCGTAATAGCGGAAGAAGGTGCGGTGGGCGACGTCGGCCCGGCGGCAGATCTGGTCGACCGTGGTGCGTTCGAAGCCCTGCTCCTCGAAGAGGTCCAACGCCGCCGTACGGATGGTCTCGCGGGTGCGCGCCTTCTTGCGGTCGCGCATTCCCAGCTCCGCCACGGGGCCCGTCTCCTGCATCGGTCTGCCGCTCCTCGTCGTGTGCCCGTCGCCGGGCGGTTGTCGTGACGGTGGGTCTACGCCGCCACGAGCAGTACCGAACCATGCCCGGCAAGGCCCGCTCAAGGCGCGCGCCAAGTCTTCGGCGGCCCATCACGGGAAGTTTGCACAACTGCCTTTTGGCAGTACTGCCAGTTCCGAAATGGTGTGGGCGTCGGCAGCCCCCCGTGCTGCCGTCCGCCCCCTGTGATCCGAGGAACCAGAGGAACCATGAAGCGACACAAGCACGTTCTGGCAGCGACGACCTGCGCGCTCGCCGTCACCCTGACCGCCGGAGCCTGCACGGCGTCCGACGACGCGGTGTCCGGCGGTGGCCCCGCCAAGGCCGCTGCGACCGACGGGCCGGCGGTCGACGGCGGAACCCTCAAGGTCGGTCTGGACCGGCCGTTCACCAAGCTCGATCCGGCCGACGGCACACTGACCTCGATGCCGATGATGGTCCTGGCCAACGCGCTGTACGACCCGCTGATGGTCAACGGCGACAACGGCGTCGTGCAGCCCTACCTGGCCAAGTCGTTCACCTCCAACGCGGACGCCACCGGCTGGACCCTTCAGCTGCGCGAGGGCGTGAAGTTCAGCGACGGGAAGCCGCTGGACGCCCAAGCGGTCGTCGACCACGTGAAGCGTCTTGCCAAGCCGGAGAGCAAGTGCTCCTGCGCCGCCGACGCGGCGACCATCGGCGGGCTGAAGGCGAACGGCCCCACCACCGTCGACTTCACCCTCAAGGCACCCAACTCCGCCTTCCCCGGCCTCTTCACCCGCTCGCTCGGCTACATCTCCGAGACCCCCAACGGTGAGGGAGCGGCGGTCGGATCCGGTCCGTACACCGTGGAGAGCGTCCAGCCGGGCGTCTCGGTCACCGTGGCGCGCAACCCCGCCTACTGGGGGGCCAAGGGGCACGCCGACAAGATCGTCTACCAGGTGCTGCCGGACTCCGACAGCCGCTACCAGTCCCTGCGCTCCGGCGATGCCGACCTGATCTGGACCGAGACCCCAGCCCAGTTCAAGCAGGCCGCCGGCGACGGCCTGCGCACCGCCACCGGGCCCGGCTCCACCTCCACCGTCCTGTTCAACACCAAGGCCGCACCTTTCGACGACCCCCGTGTGCGCCAGGCGCTCCAGTACGCCGTCGACTGCGAGGCCGTGGAGAAGGTCGTCTTCCTCGGCCAGGGAACGGTCTCCGACGGCCCGATCGGCTCCCGCTCCCCGTACCACGCCGCGAACACCTACCCGGCCCACGACCCGGCGAAGGCCCGCACCCTGCTCGCAGAGGCCGGCCACCCGGACCTCTCCTTCGACTACCTGGTCGACAACCGCCCCGAGGCCCAGCAGCGAGCCACCGTGCTCCAGCAGATGTTCGCGGAGGTCGGGGTGAAGATGACCATCAAGCCAATGGACGCCGCAGGCCTGGGCACCGCGATGTTTCAGCGCAAGTTCCAGGTGATGGATTTCGTCACGAGCATGTTCGGTGACACCGACTCCGCGCTGAACAGCCTCTACACCACCAACTCGCCTTACAACTTCACCGGCTACAGCAAGCCGGAGGCCGAGCAGGCGATCGCGGCCGGACGCGCCGAGCTGGATGCCGCCAAGCGCGGCGCCGCCTACAACGAGGCCGCCAAGGCGATCGTCGCGGATGCCCCGATGCTCTTCCTCGCCGAGAATCCGGCCGGTTTCCTCGCCTCCGCCGAGATCGGCGGACTGCCCGACCTGTCCAGGCGGACCGTCGTCAACGTCTCCCCGGCCGGCCTGTGGGTGAAGAAGTGACGTCCCGGATTCTCGGCGCCGCCGGGCGGCTCGGCCGCGCGGCCGCCGTCCTGCTGCTGGTCACCCTCGCCGCGCTCACCCTTCCGCACCTGATGCCCGGATCCCCTGCGCTCGCCGCGCTCGGGCCCACCGCCACCCCCGAGCAGGTCACCGCGTACGAGGCGAAGCTGGGGCTGGACGAGAACGTGCTCGCCGCCACCTGGCGCTGGCTCGGCGACGCCCTGCACGGCAACCTCGGGCACTCGCTGAGCACCGGCGCCCCGGTCACCACCGAGCTGGCCGACCGGATCCCGGTCACACTCGAACTCTTCGTCGCCGCCCAGCTGGTGGCGCTCTGCCTGGCCCTGCCGGTGGCCCTGCTGTCGGCCTGGCGGCCCGGCGGACCGGTGGACCGGATCGCCACCGCGGGGGCGTTCGTCTGGCTCGCCGTACCCGGCTTCGTGCTCGGCCTGTTGCTGATCTGGATCGCCGCCGTCCAGCTGCGGATCCTGCCCGCCACCGGCTGGACGCCGTTCACCGAGGACCCGGTGGAAAACCTGAGGCACCTGGTGCTGCCCGCACTCACCCTCGGCCTCACCGAGGCCGCCGTCTTCACCCGCACCCTGCGCGGCCAACTGCTCGACACCCTCGACCAGACGTACGTCGCCGCTGCCCGCAGCCGCGGCATGGGCACCACGCGGCTGCTGCTGCGGCGCGCACTTCGGCCGTCCTCGCTGCCGTTGGTCACCCTGATCGGGATCGGCATCGGGACGTCGCTGGGCGGCTCGGTGCTGGTGGAAACGCTGTTCGGGGTACCGGGTGTCGGAAGCCTCGCCGCGGGCTCCATCAACGCCCGCGACTTTCCCGTCATCCAGGCCGTCACGGTGGTCAGCGCCGCCGCCGTCGTCGCCGCCACCCTCGCGGTGGACCTGCTGTACCGCAAGCTCGACCCGAGGATCGCCCATGACCACCGCTGACACCACCCTGGCGAAGCCCGCCGGCACCGCCCGTCCGGCCCGGCGGCAGCCTCCGGCCGGCGTCCTCGCTGCAGGCGCCTGGCTCGGCGTGGTCGCACTCGCCGCGCTGGTGCTGCCGCTGCTGCCCGGATTCGACCCGCTGCACGGAGATTTCACCGCCCCCTCCGCCCCGCCCGGCCCGGGCCACTGGCTGGGCACCGACGCCTCCGGCCGCGACGTCCTCCAGCGCACCGCCGCCGGCGCTCGCGCCTCCTTCGCGGTCGCCGCGCTGACCATCGGCGTCGGCCTCATCGGGGGCGGAGCACTCGGCCTCGCCGCCGGCTGGTTCCGCGGCCCGGTCGACAAGGTCATCGGCTTCGCCACCGACCTGCTGATGTCCGTACCCACGCTGATCCTGGTGATGATCGTGGTGTCCCTGCGCGGCCCCAGCCTGCCCGTGATCGGCGCATTGATCGGCCTGTTCACCGTCCCGCACTTCACCCGCGTGGTCCGGGCGGTCGTTCTCGCGCTCAGCGAGCGCGGCTTCGTGCAGGCCGCCCGCATGATCGGCACCGCCCCGCTGCGCATCCTGCGCCGCGAGATCGTCCCGCACGTCGCACCGGCCTCACTCACCTTCGCCTTCACGGCGACCACGGTCGCCATCGTCGCCGAGGGATCGCTCAGCTTCCTCGGCTTCGGGCTGCGTCCGCCGGAACCGTCCTGGGGCGGCGTCATCGCCGAGGGCCGTACCACCCTCGGCAGCGCGCCCTGGATCTCACTCGCCCCCGCCGCCGTGCTCTGCCTGACCGTCCTCGCCCTCAACTACCTCGGCGAACAGCTGCGTTCGCCCGCGCCGAAGGGAGTACGCGCATGACCGCCCCGGTGCTGGACGTCCGCTCGCTCGACACCACCCTGGACACCCCCGACGGCCGCTCGTTGCACATCCTGCACGGCATCAACCTCACCATCGACGCCGGCGAATGCCTCGGCGTGGTCGGCGAGTCCGGCTCCGGCAAGTCCGTCCTCGCCCGCACCGTCCTCGGCGTTCACCCCCGCACCACCCCGGTCGCCACCACCGGGCAGATTCTGTTTCAGGGCGAGGAACTGCTCGCCGCCACTCCCGACCGACGCGCCGAACTCCTCGGCAATGGCATCGCGATGGTCCACCAGGACCCGATGACCTCGCTCAACCCCGTCATCCGGATCGCCGACCAGATCACCGAATCGATCACCAACCGGCGCCGGCTCTCACGCCGCGCCCGCCGCGAGACCGCCACCGAACTCCTCGCAGCCGTCGACGTCCCCGACCCGGCCCGGCGGGCCCGCGCCTACCCGCATGAGCTCTCCGGCGGTCTGCGCCAGCGCGCCGGTATCGCGGCAGCCCTGGCCGGTTCCCCCGCCCTGCTGCTCGCCGACGAACCCACCACCGCCCTCGACGTCACCGTCCAGCGCACCGTCCTCGACCTGCTCGACCGCCACCGTGAGACCCGCGGCCTGGCCACCCTGCTGATCACCCACGACATCGGCCTGCTCTACGGGCGGGCCCGGCGGATCGCGGTCATGTACGGCGGCCGAATCGTCGAGACCGGACCCACCGAGGTGGTCACCGAACGCCCCGCCCACCCGTACACCGCCGCGCTGCTGCGCTCCGTTCCTCGCGTCACCGGACCACTGAGGCGCACCCTGCCTGCCATCCCCGGCTCGCCACCGGACCTCTCCCACCCAGCCGCGGGCTGCCCGTTCGCACCGCGCTGCGAACGCGCCCAGGCCGTCTGCACCACGGCGGCGGCCGCCGTCCACCTGGCCGGTCCCGGGCACACCGCCAGCTGCCACTTCCCCCTGACCATGTCGGAGAACGCCGCATGACCGCCGTCCTGCACGCCACCGGACTCTCCGTGGTCCACCGCACCCGATCCGGGCCACTGCACGCCGTCAGCGAGGTCGACCTGACCCTGCGCGAGCGCCGCACCCTCGCTCTGGTCGGCGAGTCCGGCTCCGGCAAGAGCAGCATCGCCAAGGCCCTGCTGCGCCTGCCCCCGCCCACTGCCGGCACCGTCACCCTCGACGGCACCGACCTCGCCACACTCACACCCCGCGCCCTGCGCGCGCTGCGTCCCCGAATGCAGATGGTCTTCCAGGACCCGCTCTCGTCACTCAACCCACGCCGCCGGGTCAGCGATCTGGTTGCCGAACCGCTCGACGCCCACCCGGATCCGGCGCGTGACCGCGCGGCCGTCGTGGAACGACAACTGGACGCGGTGGGCCTCCCGCCCGCCCTGTTCGGCGACCGCCGCCCCGGCCAGCTCTCCGGTGGTCAGGCCCAGCGGGTCGCCATTGCCCGGGCGCTCGCCGCAGAACCCCGCGTACTGAACGCTGACGAAGCGGTCTCCGCACTGGACGTCTCCGCCCAGGCCACCGTGCTCAACCTGCTTCGTCGGCTCACCGAGGAACGCGGCCTGGCAAGCCTGTTCATCTCGCACGACCTCGGCGTGGTGCGGGCGGTCAGCGACGACGTCGCCGTGCTCCAACTCGGCCGGCTCTGTGAACAGGGCCCAACGGAGGAGGTGCTCGCCGCCCCCGCCCACCCCTACACCGCCGCCCTGCTCGCCGCCGTCCCCGAACCCGGCCGCCCCCTCGGCGACACCGGCCTGCTCCCCGCCGACCCGCCGTCCCCGCTGGCCCCGCCCTCCGGCTGCCGCTTCCGAACCCGCTGCCCACTCGCCGACGCCCGCTGCTCAGCAGAGGCACCCGCGATGCGTGAGGTGGCCCCGGGCCGCACAGCCGCGTGCCACCGGCCGTTGATCTCCTGAGCAGCGCGCGAGCGGTGGGCCGGCCCCTTCGGCGGTGCCGGTCGAGGGACCCTTCGCGTTGGCCGACGGCTCGCCCGGCGGGTGGGGCGTCGACCACATCTGCTCCAGGCCCGGCGCGCCGCGGACTTCCACCAGGCCTCTGTGGACGGACGTTTGCCGGACCACGCGGCGAAAGCCCCGGCGTCGCTCCACGAGACGTGGACGACCGGGTGGGCCCCGCGGTCGGCGATGTCACTGCTGGGGCCCTCGGAGCGGTTCCGGGCGGCCCCTTCGACGCCACACCACCCCCGCACGACGAGCGGCACGTAGCCTGTCTCCTTCTCCGATCACACGGCCTATCGTTGAAGAATGAGCAAAGTTGAGCATGAGACCGGTCCCCAGGGGCTGCTTGTGTGCCCGGTTTGCAAGCACCCCGTGGACCCCACCATCATGAGGCGGCACAAGACTCTCGGAGTCTTCGTGCCCGTGCGGGGCCCGGGCCCCTGCCACAACCCCGACTGCCCCGAATACCTGGAGGAGCCGGAGCGCAGCAGCCCCCAGGACCACTGACACCAGGACAGGACACCAGGCCGACGAACGACGCTCGCGGCCCGGAAGGGTGGCTCACGGTGAGCGTCCGAATTCCGTACTCGTCATGCCGGTGATCAACCTGACTCCGGTCAGGCCAAGAGAACGTGGAAGACACGGTGACAGACCACCGGTGATCGGCTACCTCGTCTGAGTCCTGCATTTCGGCGCCATCTCGGGGTATCGCCGAGGCAAGCCCAAAAGGGGACCATGGCATGATCTTGAAGCCCTGACCGCCCAGCCCGTCACCCGTTCGGCTCAACGTCACCGGGGGCCGGTCAGGCAGTGGGTCGGCGTGGTCTGTGACCAGGCGGAGGCCCGCAGGATCGCCGAGCAGTCGATCCGCAGGGAGTCAGCGGGCGAAGAACCGCCTGGCGGACCTGATCGACATCTCGCTGGAGAAGGCGGTGGAGGCCGGGCTGGAGCTGCCGGCGTTCTCCATCTTCGCGCGATGGCCTCGAAGATCCGGGGCGAGGTGAACGCCTCGATCTGCGCGGGCATCCACGACCGGATTCGCGCTCGCGCCCGCCGCGTCTACCGGGCGACCGAGGCGGGGTGGACAGCGCCGGCCGAGGACCGGCGCGCGCTGGCGGAGCCGGCCCGCGAGGTCCTGCCCACCGAGGACCGGCCCCGCCCGAAACCTGCCCGCCGCTCAGGCGCGGCGGGCGAGGGCCTTTCGCAGACCGTAGGCGGCGGCACCGGCCGTGATCAGCGCGGCCCCCCACAGCACCGAGGCGAGTGGGAGGGCGAACGCCAGGACCAGGCAGCCGACTGTCCCGACGATCGGCACGATCCGGGCGGGGCGGCCCTCGGAGGGGGGCAAGGTCCAGGCGGAGGCGTTGGCGATGGCGTAGTAGGCCAGCACGCCGAAGGAGGAGAAGCCGATCGCGCCCCGCACGTCCGTGGTGGCGGCCAGGACGGCGACGAGGGCCCCGACCGCGAGCTCGGCGCGGTGCGGGACCTGGAACCGGGGGTGGACGGCGGCCAGGGCGTGCGGCAGGTGCCGGTCGCGGGCCATCGCCAGAGTGGTGCGCGAGACACCGAGGATCAGCGCGAGCAGTGAGCCGAGCGCCGCGACGGCCGCCCCGACCCGCACCACCGGGGCAAGCCCGGGGACGCCCGCGGCACGTACGGCCTCGGCGAGCGGGGCGGCGGTGTGGGCGAGCCGGTCCGGACCGAGCACCGCGAGCACGGACACGGCGACGGCCGTGTACACCACCAGGGTGATGCCGAGTGCGGTCGGGATCGCGCGGGGGATGGTCCGCCGGGGGTCCCGGACCTCCTCGCCCAGAGTGGCGATGCGCGCGTAGCCGGCGAAGGCGAAGAACAGCAGCCCGGCCGCCTGCAGCACCCCGCCGAAGGTGGCGTCCGCCTCCACGTTCAGCCGCGAGGTATCGGACGCGCCGCCGCACACACAGGCGGCGACCACGGTGGCGAGCATGGCCAGGACGACCGCGACGATCCCGCGCGTCAGCCACGCGGACTTCTGCACGCCGACGTAGTTCACTGCGGTCAGCGCCACCACCGCGGCAACCGCGACTGTGTGCGCTTGCCCCGGCCACACGTACGAGCCGACGGTGAGGGCCATCGCTGCACAGGAGGCGGTCTTGCCGACCACGAAGCCCCAGCCGGCCAGGTAGCCCCAGAAGTCCCCGAGCCGCTCGCGACCGTAGACGTACGTACCCCCCGACTGCGGGTAGCGGGCGGCCAGGCGGGCGGAGGATGTGGCGTTGCAGTACGCCACCACCGCGGCCAGCGTCAGACCCAGCAGCAGTCCGGAGCCGGCCACACCGGCAGCCGGGGCGAGCGCGGCGAAAATCCCCGCGCCGATCATCGACCCGAGCCCGATCACCACGGCGTCGAACACACCCAGATGCCGCCCGAGCTTCCCCGCTTCGGTAGACGCCGACGTTGCCCCCATCGCTCGCTCCTCGACCACGGCCCCACGAGCCATTACGGACTCGGATATCGGCGCACGGTATAGGAACAAGGTGTCGAGCAGGTGACGCTGCCCGCGAATCGCGGAACGCGGTCCGTGCACCACAGGTGTTGGACTGGCCAAGGTCTCTCCGACCGCTTTTGAGCTGCGTGAATTCGCAGCGCATGCTCGCGGCGCTCTCGAGAGACGTCGCAGACTTCGGCTGCTCGGGCGCCGGGTCGAGCAGGGGCACGCTGTGGAACACGACGCCAGCACCCAAGGGCCCGCTTCGCGTGGCAGCACCAAGACATACGTCGCCCAGCTCTTGGCCGGCGACGAGTGCCTCGCCCACTCGATGTCCGACATCTGGGAACAGGAACGCGCTCACCCGCTCACCTTCATCCCAGCCGATCCCGTGGGACCAGCGGCAGCAGAGCTCGTATCGCCTCCTCGGGGTCGGGGACGGAGATCGCCAGCCGGCTGAACGGCGCACCCCGGCGCAGTTCCACACACAGCACCGGCCGGCCGGCCCGTACCCACGCGAAGTCCTGTCCCTCCTGGAGATGCCGGATGCCCGCGCACAACCGTCCGGGAATCCAGGTGCCCCGACCGCACCCACCGCGAAGCGCACGCCACCAGTCGGGCTCGATATAGAGCCGGCGCAGCGCCGACACCGGAACCCGCACATCGCGGTGGCGTGCCGCCGCCTTCTCCCGCCAGGACAGACGTACGACGATATCGGTGCCCTCGACTACCACCCGCGCCATGTCCTCTCCCTCTTTGCGGTGCTGCAGGGTCGGCGTGGCCTGGTGCCTGGCAATGCTTCGGTCCCGTTCCAGGTCTGCATCGCGCTATCGGATTTTCCTTCGCACGACACTCCTGAGACGGTCACCCGTCGCGATTCCTGAAGACTGACCCCGCAGGCAGGCGGGGCGCTTTGCCGGGCTCAGCCATGCACGGCCATGACACATCGATCCGGCATCGAAGGCTTCTCAGCTTCCGCTGCTCCCGGACCGCAGGTCCCACCACGGGCATGTCCGACGGCTCCCATCCCGTCGTCCGCAGGGCCGGCCAGGACGCGAAGGCGGCCACGGCCGCGGCGGCCGGCACCAGGACTGCTCGGCTGCGGGATTCCGGGTTTGATGTCCTGCAAGGTCTGCCCCCTACGTGTCCCTTCGGTCTTCTGCTGAAATTTTCTGTTGCAGTCACTGTCCCGGGTCTCGGCGGAGTCTGCGGCCTCCGGAGTACCTGCTGCGAAGGCCAGGTCATCGCTGCTGGACAGACGCGTTCGGTTGGGTTTCGATGGATACCTGCCGTACTTGATGAGCGGTCATGCGGCAGAGGGCGGCCGGATCCCCGGTCACATGGCGGCGCGTGGGATCCGGCTCGCTGATGTGGGGGCCACGGGCATGGATGTTGCCACGGTCAGCCGTTTTGGAGCCTCGTCGCGGGTGTGCATGGAAGCGGGCTCCGTCCTCGACGCGGCAGGGTTTCCGCAATCCGCCGGCTCGTCCTCAAGGCGACCCCTCCAGTGATGACTGAGCGTGATCATCCAGGTCCGTGCCCTACCGAATGCGTGACTTTTCAACATGCGCGCCCCTGCGCCCTCAGGCAGGAGCGCTCTGGTCAGTCGGGTGGCTCGGGGACGGGGCGGGATCCCGGACCCGGCGCAGGGGTCGGTTCCGCGTCCGGCTGGGGCTCGGGTTCGCCGGGACCTGGACCTGGTACGGACGGCGATTGCGGGTCGTGTGGCACTGGATCCGGCTTGCTGGGGACGGGCCCCGGACCTTCAGGGGAGGGTTCTGTGGTCATCGCTCTCGTCCTTGCGTTGTGCGCCACCGAACTTCTGGATGAACGTTGAGAAGAAGCTTTCGGGCCAGGCGCGTCCAGCTTGTGGGCAGGGTACCCGGAGTGACATGGCGCACATCTGCATTCTCGTGTGTCTGCCCACGTTCCGCCCGCACGGAAGCGGCCCACCCATCGAATACGACCAGCCGCTCAGCACTGAACAGCCGCAGCCTGCCCCGCCAGGAGCGCAGGCGGGTCGTCTCGAGAGGCGACCGGAGTCTTCAGAAGGGAACCTGGAAGGGTGGCTGTGCTGGACCCGGGAACGGGAAACGGGGCGGCCTTGGCCGTACAGGCCGCGCAGTTGGGTGGAATTGACTGCCGTCTGCCCGACCAGTCGCTCGCGTCCGCCCCGCGGACGGCCGGGGACGGTGCTCCAGGGATTTCGCGGGAGCGAGGACATCGTGGAGTACGCGCCCCGGCCGTCCGGGACTTGCTCGAAGCGCTGTCCAACAACTGACCGGGCGGATGCACACCCGACCGGCAAGGAGGTGTTCCCGCCATGGAGCGAGGAAGCAGCCGTCTCAGCCCTCATGAGGACGATCAGCGCAAGCACGAACTGCAGGGATTCCTGCGGTCCGGCCACATCACCCGCGTAAGCGAGGCGTACGACCCCGAGCCTCCCGCCGACGACGACGTGCGCGTTGACCCGGGCGGCCCCGTCCCCCCACCCGGTGAGGAACGAGAGCGGGCGCGCGCCGAGGCCGAGGCCGAGGAGCTCAGAGCCGAACTCGCGCGTCGCCTGAGCCGCACGGTCTTCCCTGCGGATCGCGCGTCCCTCCTGCGCACTCTTTCCGGCTCGTACGCTCCGGACGCGCTGATGGACGCGGTGCGAGAACTTCCTACGGACGACCGGTATGCGAACGCCGGAGAGATCACAAGAGCACTGGGCTACCGGCCACGCGTCTGAACCTCGCCGGGGCAGTTCTGCCGTGCACGGACGAAGCGCTCACGTGTGCGCGGCCAACTCTCGCGATCAGGCAGCGGACCCTGCTCACCAAGGACAGCGCCGTGGCCTGCAGGCTATGCCGTCCGGATACGGCGCTCTGCCTGCTGTGGTGCGCTGTGTCTCCGTATGCGATCACACCCGCTCCGCGTGAGGATCGGGTTACGGGCGGTGGTCCGGTTGCGCCCCGATCCCTGCGCGGGGTCGGCACCCTTCCCCGGCGCTCCGGTCCGCTTCCCGGCCCTCACCGCCAGGGGGCCTGGGGATACGTATGCGGCGGCCGTTGTGGACCGGTGGCATCAGGATCGCGCTGCTGGGGCAGGCGCCGATCGAGTGAGGCGACGGTCTCAGCTCTTTCACCTGCGGGGAACACGAACACACTGCGCATGGGCGCCGAGCCGGCCTTCGCGCTCCGATTCGGCGATGCTGGCGATCAGGCTGTCGTATATGTCGGCCAGTCGCGCCCGTTGGGCCTGGTCCGGGCGCAGGGGGAGCAGCGGATGCAGGCTTCTCCGCCCCGGCGCTCCGCCGCATCTTGCGTAGCTGTGGGGCTTTCACTCTGCGCTGCGGCTCGGCGTTGACGTAAATCAGGTCGCGAAGCGTGGAGCTGATCACTACGGTGTGACGCCATACGAGTCGAACCCACAGCATGATGGCTGTCACGGAGTTGCCATGCCCCCGCAGATGAAGCTAACGGCGATAACACTCGACTGCGCCGATCCCGAGGCGCTGGCCGCGTTCTATCGGCAGGCCACCGGGCTCGAACTTCACCCGCAATCCGACGGTGACTTCGCCGGCCTCACCGGCGACGGGCTCTTTATCGGCTTCCAACGGGTCGATGACTACCAGGCTCCGCACTGGCCTGGCCAAACCGTGCCACAACAGGTCCATCTCGACTTCGAGGTCGACGACCTCGACGAGACCGAGGCCCTGCTACTGGAGGCGGGCGCGACCAAGCCGGAGCACCAACCGGACGGAGACAGGTGGCGGATCCTCACCGACCCGGCCGGGCACCCCTTCTGCCTGACCAGAGGCTGACGTGCCCCTGCGGGCCCGGTCCGGTGCGGACATCGCCGCCGTCTGCCCGGAACTGGCAGTGCCTGGGCCTGTGTTCGGCGGGCCCGCAATTCTGGGCAGTGAGATCGTCGCGGTCGACAGCGAGGGACGGAGCGACTTCGACCTGCTGCAGTCCCCGATGGGGTGCGCAGGCCATGGAGAAGCCCCGGACCGCCGGACTGGAGGGCGTGCTCGCGCAGCGGCTCACTTCCGTGTACGAGCCGGGCGTTCAGGTGACAGTGACTGACCAACGAGACGAACCGGCCCGACGCGCGACGCGATCAGCGGCCGGAGACTGTGGCGATTCCATCCGCCCCGGGTCCGACTCATTTGGATCAGTCGGACCCGGGCGTACCAGAACAGCGCCCCGGGCTCCGGCGAGAGGTGCCCGGGGCGTGCGCTGCCGGTGCGAGACGGCACCGGCGACCCCCGGCCAGGTACTGCTCGTTATGCGAACTGGCCCGGCTGGTAGTCGCCGGCGGGCTGCTGGACGATGACGTTCACGCGGTTGAAGGCGTTGATGAGGGCGATGAGCGATACCAAGGCGGCGAGCTGGTCCTCGTCGTAGTGCTTGGCGGCATTCACCCAGACCTCGTCAGTGACGCCACCGGCCGCGTCGGCGATGCGGGTGCCCTGCTCCGTCAGCTCCAGAGCGGCGCGCTCGGCATCGGTGAACACCTTGGCTTCCCGCCAGGCCGCGACCAGGTTGAGGCGCGTCGAGGTCTCCCCGGCGTGCGCGGCGTCCTTGGTGTGCATGTCGGTGCAGAAGCCGCAGCCGTTGATCTGACTGGCGCGGATCTTCACCAGCTCCTGCGTCGCTGCCGGTAGCGTCGAGTCCGAGATGACCTTGCCCGCCGAGATGACGTGCCTCAGGGACTTGGCTGCGACCGGGTTGCCGAGGAGGTTCAAGCGAGCATCCATGGTGCACTCCTTGCTTGATGGTGGTTACACCTCCTTGACGGAACAGCTCGGCAAGATGTGACAGGAACGAATGTGACGTGCGTCTCGCCTCTCGCACCGCGGCAGGGGACCACCCACGACGAAGTTCAGGACCGCTGCCGAGGCGTCGCCCGGCTCAGCACGATCGCCGGCGCCTCTTCTGGCCCGAATCCAGGCGCGGGAACCTTTCCGCGGCCCAGGCCGCGACGGCAGCGCAGAGCACCGCCACGACGGGGAAGAGCAGGAGACAGCCCGCCGGCCCGGACCAGGACCCCTCCCACCAGCGGGCCGAGGGGGCAGCCGATGGATTTGCAGAAGCCGTAACTGCCGTACACCCGGCCATGCTTGACGGCCGGGTTGAGTCCGGGCACCGATGCGGTCTGGGAGGGTGCCGAAGACCGGCTTGAGGAGGGCCTCGGCCCCGTCGTACAGGGCGAGCAACAGCAACCCGCCCAGCACCGGCAGCGAGGTCACCGCGTCCTCACTGAAGCCATGCAGGTTGGCCGCGATGCCGTGTGCCTGCCAGGCCTGTGTGTGCAGGACGGTGGAAGGGCGTGGTCCCTGAGGTGGAGCGCAGGCCGAGCACACTCGCGTCGGAGGGGGAGTTGCCCGTGCGCCCGTCGAGGGCCCGTGGAGCCGGATCGGGTCGACAACGAACAGGACCGGCCCGTGCGTACGTGCCGACTGGCTCGCTTGGAGTTGATCACGCGCATCCGGGTGAATTTGACCAGCGGAAACGTCACTTCCCATGGGGGGATTGTGGTCAGCCTCCATGCTGGTGGGCCATCGATGAAAGGTTCCCCCATGCGGCGTCGTGCGGTGCTCGCCACTGCTCTTGTGTCAGCGTCCGCCGTTGCTTCGACAGCGGTCGTCGCCGTGGCCGCGGGTGCCGAGTTGCCCGTTGCCGGGGTGGTCACCTGGTGCTTGTCTCCGGCTGCTGCACAGCACTTGGCGGCGGACGGTGTTGTGGTATCGGCCGGAGCCCCGGCTGCGCTCGACTCGTCGGGGGCGACGCCGTGCGTGCAGTGGCCGATGAAGGGCAGCATCAGCCTCGATGTTTCATCAGGATCGTGGGCGTCGGATGGCGATGTCTCCTTCACCCGGGCATCGGATGGACGCAGTCTGCGTCTCAGTCAGGCTCATGGTGATCTGGCGCAGCAGACGATGACTGTGGAAGCAGCGGTCGGAGGCGAAGCAGCACGGTCTGTCGAGCTCTCCACCCATTCGATCGACATGAAGGACATCGCGGTCACCATGCCGTCCCTCAACTCCTCCGGCTCTGTCGAAGCGAAGCCTTTGGGCACCGTGCTCACCGCAGACGGTGCGGCTGTCTTCACCGAGGCGTTCGGTGCGCCGCCGGTGCCCGGCGGAGACATCCCGGCCACAGTCGCGGGCCGTGTCGATGTTGTTCCGGCCTTCAGCTGAGCGCCGTGGTAGGAGGCGTCGGCTCGGGCTTGGCAGGTGCGGGGGTTTCGGCTGACGTGCGCGGTCGTAAGGGGAGCGGTCCGGTGCTGGCATGGGCTCGGGATCTGCGTCTGGTCGTCGACGCCGGCGAGGAGGAACGTCTGGCTGCCATGCGGCTGGACGAGTTCGCCTCTCTCGTCGTGCCGGGGGCCGATGCAGCGGACCGGGATCTGACGGCGCAGTGGGCTGCGTTCATCTGCCTGATCGACGATCGATTCGACCGTAGTGGGCTCGGTTCCCAGCCCGATGAGGTCCGTGCGCTGTTCGACCGGCTGCTGGGAGTTCTCACCGCGGGCGGTACCGCTGACGTGCGCAGTGGGGCCGCGGCGGCGTTGGGCGACTTGTGGCGGCGTACGGCTCCGCGTATGCCACCGCAGTGGCGGGAGCGCTTCGTCGCCGACTACCGCGATTTCGCCCTGGCCACGTGTGAAGAGGCCGTAGGCCGCAACGAGAGGGGTCGGCCGGCGCTCAGCGACTACCTTGCGCTGCGCCGCCGGACCATTACCGCATTGCCGATGGCGGACATCGTGGAGTGCACCGCCGGCGCTCCGTGGCCGGATCTGCCTGGCGGGGACACCAGGTTGACGACTCTGCGTTCGGCTGCGGCTGATGTGGCGGGCTGGACCAATGACCTTGTCTCGGCCGAGCAGGACCTGCGGACAGGGCAGGAGAATCTGGTGACCGTATGGGGGCGTGATCACGGCTGTTCCTTGTCTGCTGCGCGTGAGCGTGTGGTGAGGATGCGAGACGACCGGCTGCGGTTCTTTCACACGCTGGCTGCCGCGCTTGCTACGGGCGAAGGGGTTGCAGGCCCTGATCGGGTGCCGGTGCGGCGCTACGTGGGGGCGCTGGGATCTTTCGTGTCCGCGACGCTGCTCTGGCTCGGCGTCACCGGGCGGTTCGAAGCGCGATGGATGCCGGACCGCCACAGCGGGCCCACCCCACCTGGATTGACCTGACCGCTCTGCCCGCCTGCCCTGAAGGACCGTACCGCCGATGAGACCGCTCGCTCCCGAGCAACTGCCCACCAGATGGCCGACGTCACTCTTGCCCGCCGAGCTGGCGGCTGGACAGAGCCGACTCCTGACAGGACTGCTGAATCGGGTCGGAGCCGACGGTGCCGTTCGTGATGCCTGCCGCAGTCGGGTCCTCGAATCCGCGCTCACCCTGGCGCTCGTGATACGGCACGGTCAGCGTTACCAAGGAGCTCGCTCCCGCATCGTGCGCTACCTGAAGCGCCACCGGCACGTCGGTGACCCGCTGGAGGCGGCCCTGGCCGACACCGCTCTGGGATGCGGCTTCGCACGTCCGGTGCAGCATGAGGTGCTCGCGGGGATGGCGGCCCAGGTACCGGAGTTCGCCGGGGGCCGCAAGCGAGCTCTGGCCCACGCTGTGTTCACCATGCTCGGCGCAGATCTCGCCCATGACGATTTTGGCCCGGATGCCTTCGATGTGGATGCGTTGCACCCTTGGGCTGCCGTGCAGGTCACTGCGGCCAAGGCCGTTCTCGGCCGGGCCGCGGGCAAAGCTCCGCTCGGTGCCGGTGACCTCGCCCTACTGGCATCTACCCAGCGGCAGGGAATCGTGTGGGAGGGAAACTTCTTCATCCATCTCCTGGTCCTGCACGCACTCGCAGATGTGCCTGGCATGCAAGCCACGGTCGACGAGGGCCTGGGCACCGCCCTCATGTACCAGCGCGACGACGGCGGCATGCCGTTCGTCACCGACACCGATACCTGGTCCACGGTCACCGCGGGACTTGCGCTCCACGCCACTGGCGCACCGCCCCCTGTGCTGCACCGTGTCGCCCGCCACCTCCTGCGGGTCCAGCACAAAGACGGCGGCTGGTCGTACACCGACCGCGCGCAGTTGCCCGATACGGACTGCACCACCGTTGCGCTCGAATTTCTGCACCAACTCGACCCATACGCCTATCGCGGCCCGATCCGGCGTGGCCTGGATGCCCTGCTCGCCGTGCGCGGCTCCGACGGAGGATTCCCCACCTATGGAGCGGGCACGCCTTCCGAGGCGTGCATGACCGCGGCCGCCGTCAACGCGCTCAGCACGCAGGGCCACCTGCACCACGGCATCATCCAGTCGGCTCTTCACTTCCTCGTCGGCAGTCAGCTCGCGGACGGCTCTTTCCCGCCCGGCTGGAGCAGGAGTCGACTGCACACGCTTTTCCGGGCACACCTTGCCGGCAACCACTCTTTCCGGACGCCTCCTCCTCCCATCCGGAGCATGCATGAGCAGACCTTGTCCCTGGTGCGCGCCGCCCAACGGGCTGATGGAGGTTTCGGACAGCAGGACGGCAGCCCGAGCGACGCGATCAGCACCTCCTACGGCCTGATCATTCTGACCGGTCAGGCCGACCCCGCCCCGGCCGCCCGAGCCACTCGCTACCTGCTCGCTCAGTTACGCCCGCACGGCGGCATCACCTCGCCTCCAGACATGCTGGGCCCTCGCCCTTTCCCGTATGACGTCCCGGTGCTTGCCGACGCCTTCGCCCTGCTCGCGCTGGGCCACCTCAGCCGCCGTATCCGGCCTTGTCGAGCCGCTGTGCCGGGCCGCCGGCACAGCGGCTCGCGACCCGTCGAAACCGACAGGGCTCAGCACCATGACGCTGGTGCGGCCCACTCCACGGAGAACACCACGTGAACCTTCCTCAGCCACCCACCCCCATGGATCTGACCATGCATCACATGGCCCAGACCCAGCCTTTGATCTCCCAGACGATCGGAGTGCTCCTCCACCTCGAAGGCACCCCGCCCCCCGTCGGCGAACTCCGCAGCCACATCGCCAACCACCTGCACCTCGACCCTCGCCTCACCCACTTTCTCCACGGCCCCGGGCTCAAAGCACGCTGGCAACACGACCCCGCCCCGGATCTGCACACCCGTGTCCGTGAACGCCACGTCCCGCCCGGCGACGGTCACCTCGACGCCGCCCTGCACGCCCTCCTGGCGCATCCGCTGCCCTACCAGGGCCCGCTGTGGGACGTATGGCTGCTGAGCGGCTACGCCCCGGACCGTTATGCCATCTGCTGGCGAGCACATCACAGCACCCAGGACGGCATGGGCCTCATCAACATGCTGCACACGGTGTTCGGGGCGGCAGCGCCGCCCGCCGCCGTGAAACCCGTCGCACGACCCACTGCCGGGACCTACCTGCGCACGGTGCGCAGCACCCTCGCCGCCTGCGCCGCCAACAACTTCTGGAACGATTCCGCGCGGCCCCTGGGCGGCACTCGTGTGGTCGGCTGGGCGCACCTGCCCACCCAGCGGCTGCGCGGCCCGGCAACCCAGTGCGGCGGCGACACCAACGACGCCTTCTTGGCTGTCCTGAGCGGAGCCCTGCGCACGTGGTGCTCCGAGCACTGGCCCCGAGGCGTCGGCAGGGCCTTGCCCGCCCTCACGATGGTCAATCTGCGCCGAGCCGAGGAACAGCAGCGGCCCGGGAATCTGATCACGTTCGCCCCCGCCCCGCTTCCGTGCCAGGAGCCGGCAGCCGATAGCCGTCTCGAGCGCGTCATCGCCACCACCCGGGCCACCAAAGACCCTTCCCATCACAGGGCCATGCGCGTCCTGATGGACCTCACCCCGGCTCGAGCGTTCTGCACAGTGGCCCACATCCTCACCGACCCCGACCGGGCAGCGGTCATCACTTCATACGTCGCGATCCACCGGCCCCTGCACTACGGCCACCACCCGGTCACCCACATCCAGCCGTTCAACTGGCTCCCGCGCAACCAGCCGGCGTCCATCGTCGCCTGCAGCTACAACGGCACGACGAGCGTCTGCTTCGTCACCGACGCGGCTGTTCCCGGACTTCACCGGCTTCCCGAACTGTTCAGCGACGCCGCGGAAGAGCTCTCCCCGCCACAGGACGGCGGACAGCCAGAACTGCCGAATCAGTCACAAGGCCCTGAAGTGCAGCGCTCTCCGCTCGCCACAGTCGGCGAGGGCACCTCAGCCGTCGTCGACTTCGCGTTCATCAAGAACGTCCTGGTGCACCATGCCGCCCTGCCCGCGGCGCCGATCACTCAGCACGCAACCCAGACGCAGGCCGGCATCGACTCCATGGCAGTGACTGTGCTGTCCATGGCCCTCGAGGACCAGTTGGGCCTCCTCATCACCGAACAGGACCTCGCGCAAGCCCCCACAGTTGCCGACCTGGTCAACCTCGTAGCCCAACGAGCTGCTCCCCAACACCGCTGATGACCGCATCCGCCCGGCCGCCAGCAGCAATCCGCGCCGCTGCCGCCCTTCTGCCGCAGCCCGGCCGGCGAAGGGAGCACCCAGAGCCGGGCAAGCCCCATGTTCGGACCTTCCGCCACGAACGGGTGACACCGATGAAACGACCGATTGCGCCCGTAGCCGCGTGTCTACTGTGAGCCCCGTGACTTCACCTGATGCTCTGCCGCCACCGCCCTCACGGGCGGCCCGGCTGATCGGTCTCGGCAGCTGGTTACCACTGCGCCAGATCACCAACACGGAATTGTGCTCACGCCTTGACACGTCCGCAGAGTGGATCCAAGCGCGTATCGGCATCACTACACGGCACGTCGCCGATCCCGCCACGGCGACGAGTGACATGGCAGTGGAGGCAGGGCTGCGTGCAATGAAGTCGGCGGAAGTGGAACACGTCGACGCTCTGCTACTGGCCACCACCACACCCGACCACCCGGTGCCCAGCACCGCGCCGACGGTGGCCCACAGGCTCGGCCTGCGCCAAGTCCCCGCATTCGATGTCGCCGCCGGCTGCTCGGGCTTCGTCTACGCAACGTCCGTCGCAGCAGCACTCATTCAGTCAGGCACCGCCCACACAGTCCTGGTCGTGGGAGCAGAGACAATGTCGGCCATCATCGACCCCGCCGACCGGTCCACGGCGCCGATCTTCGGGGACGGAGCCGGCGCGGTCGTACTGGAGGCAGGACGGGCAGGCGAACCCGGCACGCTCGGGCCGGTCGCCTGGGGGAGCGATGGCGAACACGCCGGCGCCATCTACGTCCCCGAAGGAGGCTCTCGCCGATCCCCAAGCCCAGTGACGGGCGCCGAAGCGGGCCGGTACGTCCACATGCAGGGCAACGTGGTGCTCCGCCACGCGGTACGCCACATGAGCCAAGTAGCCCGCGACGCAGCTGCTGCGGCCGGATGGGCCGTGCGGGACATCGACCGGTTGATCGTCCACCAGGCCAACGCGCGCATCAGTGCAGCGGTGGCCGATGATCTGGGCATTCCACCGGAGGGTGTACCGTCCAACATCGCGCGCGTCGGCAACACCTCCGCAGCCTCCATCCCCCTGCTGCTGGCCCACGCCACAGCCGACGGGCGGCTAACCGCCGGGCAACGAGTCCTCGTGGCCGCCTTCGGCGCCGGATTCACCTGGGCAGCCACCACGCTCGTGTGGCCCAGGGGTCTGCAGGCCCTCACCTGACTGCGGGCAGACACGGATCAGAGCCCACAGGACGTTCACTCGTCGACGGGCCAGAGCGAGGACCGCTTGGATGTGTTGCTTGCCTTTCGCTCGCTGCGCTCGTAGAAGCGCCGCGAGGCATTGTAGTTGTGGATGCTGATCAGCGCGGAGGTGCAGAAGACGCGTTGCGGGCCGCGGTGGTAGCGCCGGGGCTGATGCAGATTGCCTCTGAGCTGCCTGAGTCGCGAGGTGAACCGCTGCGGGTCTGGTGGAGGCTCGATTCCCTGAGAGGATCGAGTCATGGCACGTCCGTCCCCCTACCCTTCCGAGTTTCGTGAGCGTGCGGTGCGCATGGTCGCGGAGATCCGCCCCAACTATCCGACCGAGTGGGCCGCGATGAAGGCGGTCGCCGTGAAGCTGGGCATCGGAGACAGTGCGGACGTGGGTCCGCAAATCCCAGGTCGACGCCGGCCGGCGACCCGGCCTCACCTCCGAGGATGCCGCAGAGATCAAGCGGCTCAAAGCCGAGAACACCGAGCTGCGACGGGCCAACGAGATCCTCAAGGCGGCCTCGGCTTTCTTCGCGGCCGAGCTCGACCGGCCGTCGAAGCGCTCGTAGCGTTCATCGACGTACACCGCCAGGTGTTCGGAGTCGAGCCGATCTGCCGAGTCCTGACCAGCCACGGACTGAAGATTGCAACGAGCACCTACTACGCCGCCAAGAACCGCGCCCCCAGCGCCCGGTCGGTCCGCGACGCCGAGCTGAAGAAGCAGATCAGCCGGCTTCCCCCGCGACCGCTCTTTGAGGCAAGGGGATGGGGCTGTCACTCACTCGGGTGATCGGCCCGTGCGCCGCGCCGGTTGCTTCTAGGCTTCGGGCATGCCCTGGAACTGGATGCAGATCAGACTTCACCCACCGACGCCCGGCAAGGCCGGATACGGCGAAGCGGCGCTTGGGAAGGGCGGGTTGACGTACGACGAGGCGCGCGATGAGGTGTATGGCTTCCTGCTGGCCATGGCACAGCTGCCGGTGCCGACCGCTGCCATGTACGCGGAGGCGGCCGACCTGTGGAGCCGCGGCGTCCCCGATGACGTACTGACCGCCGGGCTTCTGGTCTCGCGGGTGTACGAGTACGGGCGGCTGCCGGGTGAGACGGCGGAACGGGCGGCGCATTTACTGATGGAGGAGTTCAGTATGAACACGACCGGGGAGCCGCACAGGGTGATCCTGTCGGGCAGCTCCCCGGGTGGCCGTTCGCAGCCCTGACGAACAGCCGAAGTGCGGCCGCTCCGTGAGTTGGTGGCGCCCAGTGGTCCGGGGCGTCCGGGTGTCGTGCGCCGCAGATGCCGACGTGGTGTCTGCGGCACAGGCCACAGTGAGTACTTCCGGGGTCCTGCCCGGGGCGGAGCGGGTCCGCCAAATTAGTCAGCTCTCCGACCTGCTGATCCCGGCCACCGGAAGGTCGGCTCCGGCCAGCAGCCCCGCCCCACGATCACCAGCCCGGACTCCGGGGCGGGACCGTCGCCGAAGGCATCGACGACGTAGAGATCCACGATGCTGCCTTTCCGACGAACGGGATGCAGGTCGCCACGGGACTTCCTCAGTCGGGAGTTCCGTGATCGGGACGGCACTGCGAGGGGGATGCCCCACGGATTGCGGGCCAGGTGGGGGCTTGGTCTGCCTGTTGGAGCCCCTGCTCGGCTGGGACCAGGAGCCGGGCGAACCGCCGGTCGCCGGCAGGGTCGATCGCGGACGGGTCGGCCGCTGTGATCGGCGCGGCCAGCCGCAGCTGCGCGCATTCGCCGATGCCGCCGCCGACATCACTGGTGGCGTCGTAAACCCATCCCAGTCGTTCGACTTTCCCCGGCGCCAGGGGCAGTTGTGCTTCCTCAGCGGCCTCGCGCACCAGCGCGGCCCCGGGGATGCGTCGGTGGGCTCGACGGTGCCGCAGGGCAGCACAACCAGCGGTTCAGCGGGGTCAATGACCAGGACCACGCGCCCGTCGGGCGCGAACAGCCTTGCCTTCTTTCCGCTGTTCAAATCCTGCCCCGGGCAGCGCCGCACCGCGGTTGTCGGCGGTGGAGTCGCCGTCGCCTGCGCCTCGCGCCCTTCGCGGCCCGCCAGGGTGGTGACAGGGCACGTGGCTCAGCACCGTCACCGCGTCAGGTGCCGCAGATCACCCGGGATGGGCCGGGTGTCCAGGCGTGTGAAGTACTCGGTCGCAATGATGCGTTCGCGGTGCCGGCCGGCAGGCGGGAGAGGATGCCCGGCAGGGGGCGTTCCCGTGCTGCTTCGCTTCGGTGCGCGAGGATCGCGCGCCACTTCTGGTCGAGCCACGGCCGCACGTCGACGGTCGTGGTGATGAGTTCGTCCGGCACGCTGAGAACCGATTTGCCGACCGGCGTCAGTAGAGGGGCCAGGTCCCCCACAGCGGAGTGCGGGTGTGTGGCGAGGTAGAGGAGGCTGGGTTGCCAGGGTTAACCGGTATCGGGACAAAGATGCTCAAGTCCGGCGGCCTGTATGGCGAGCGCGGTGACCCGATGGGGGTGCCGGTGGCCCGGGTGTCCAGTCGGCCCGCCGTACAGCGGCGGGCCTCGTCGGCGGCGTCCCGTAGCTCCTCCAGGTCGGCCCGGCCGACCTGCTTGCCGCCTGCGAGGTCGGCGGACTCGTCAGCCGGCGTGACCAGCCAGCGGGTCAGTACGGGCTCTTCGCTATGCGCCGACCCACTGGCCGTCGCACTCGAATGGGAGTGCGGTGACCCGGTCGACCGCCTTGGCGACGCACGGCGCCGACCCGGTAGTAGCCCTGGGGGGCCGGTGGTCCATCAGCTCCCTGAGGACGTCGGGGGCGACGCCGGCGTATCCGGGATCAGCTGGACGGCTTGTGATGAGGGCTTCGCCCAGTGGCCATCGCAGTGGTGTCCTGAAGTTCCCCCACGATCACGGACAGCGAATGTTTACGCTGCGTGGGTGAGATCTTGGGCCGCCAGGGCCCTGGTCTCGATCGGGGTGACGTAGCCGTAGATTGGATGCTTGCGCAGACGGGTTCGGTTGTACTCGACCTCGATAAAGCGGAAGACGTCCGCGCGAGCAGCCTCGTGGGACTCCCAGACGGTGGTCCCGATCTCCGCTTTCAGTAAACCGAAAAAGCTTTCGGCTGCGGCGTTATCGTAACATGACCCGGTTCGTCCCATGCTCTGGCTCAGCTTCAACTCCCTTATCAGCTTGCGGTATTCACTCGACGTGTACTCCGATCCGCGATCCGAGTGTGCGATGCAGTCCTTCCTCAGGGCGCTGCGGCCGGCGGCCATCTTCAGGGCGTCGACAACAAGTTCGGCGCGATGGTGGTCGGCCATCGCGTACCCGATGACTTCGCGGGTCGCCAGGTCGATGACCGTCGCCAGATGCCACCAACCGGCGAGTGTGGGCAGATATGTGATGTCCTAGACCAGCTTCGTGCCGGGCTCGGCGGCGGTGAAGTCCCTCCCGACCAGGTCCGGCGACGGGGCCGCCTTGGTGTCGGCCTTGGTCAGGCTGCGGCGCTTGCGGCGGGTGATCCCGCGGATGTCGCGCTCCCGCATGATCCGCTCGACCTTCTTCCGATTGATCCGCCTGCCCCCGCGTCGCAGTTTCGCGGTCACCCGCGGGGCCCCGTAAGCCCCACGGGAATCGGCGTGGATCTGCCGGATCTCCCCGGCGAGCTCGTCCTCGGCCGCCTGGCGCACCTCGGCGGCGGGCCGCGCGGCAAGCCAGACGTAATACGCCGATCGCGCCACCTTCAACGCCCGGCACAGCAGACTCACGCCGTAGCCGCCGGGATTGTCCTCGGATGCCTTCTCCGCGTCGATGAACCGGTAGCGCGCGGCTACTTCGTCTTCTGCTGCGCGAAGAAGGCGGTCGCTTTTCCCAGCACCTCGATCGTCTGTTCCTGCTCGCGGACCTTGCGTCGCAGCCGGACCAGTTCCTCCCGCTCAGCGGTGGTCAACACCCCGGCCGGCCCCTCGCCCCGATCGATCCCGGCCTGCCTGACCCAGCCCCGCAGGCCCTCGGAACTCACCCCGAGCTCTCGCGCGACCTCCGTCACCGTCCGCCCGGAGGAACGGACGAGATCGACGGCGTCCTTCTTGAACTCCGCCGTGTACCGCTTGCTCGTGTTGCTCTTCTTACTCACTACCTGGACTGCTTCCTCCGGGACCCATACGTCCCAGTATCAAGCTGTCCTGACATCGGGGGGAACTTCAGTCCGGGGGTTGCTGGCGTCAGCGGTCCGTTCCGGGGTTGTCGGGCTGGGACGGAGACGGACACGCATCTCGGGTACCTCCGATGCTTTGGACCACCACTGTCCCCAACCCTGCCCGGCACCGCACGGCGAAAACGCCCGCACAGAGCCGCCGGTGGCCGCCTCCCGACGCTGGGTCGGCCCTACGGTGAAACCCCTGGTTGTGGGACCGCGGCGGAGAGCTTCCACACGACGGTGCGGGCCAGGTCCTGCGTAATCCGGGTGCTGCGAGCGTAGCCCTGCGTATCGCCCCATTTTATGCCGCTCACCTCATAGCTGATGGTCAGCAGCAGGTTCTCCAACCGGAGGCTTGTCACGACCCGCGGGCGATCTTCGCTGTACTCCACGACGGAGATGGCCTCGTCACCCAGTCCGGTGGGGTACGTGGTGTGCTCAGGGACGACAAACCGGAGGCCGAGGCCGACTCTGTCGTCGAAGTTCTTCTCGGCCTCCTGCACCGCGGTGAGCGCCGACGTGGGTCGGTGCAGTGTGACGCTGATCTCCACGCTGGGATCTCCGGCAGTCGCTGTGCCGACGTTCCAGGAGCACTGCCTCACGTCGAAGCCGCCGTAGTCCTCCCCGGACTGCTCTCCGTGAGGGTCCGGGACGACCTTCCGCAGGGCTTCGCGGTCGACCAGTTCGCAGGCGGGGGCGACCGCCTTGTACGGCCCGGCCTCCCCATACGGTCCAAGCGCGGCGTTCAGCTGACCCAGACCTATGGTCCACCACATTGCAATGGATCCGACGGTGATGACGCATCCGGAAATGAAGCTGAGGGCAGAGCGGAAGTCCTCGTCTGTTGAGCTGTTGGACGGCACCCGAGCCGGGGCGGGCTGATCCCCGGCCAGCGCGGCCAGTCGTTCCTGGAGCCGGGAGTGCCGGAACTGGTAGGCGGCGCCGGACTGGCGCAGTACGCCGAGGCGGTGGGCCTCCGCGAGGAGCCCGAGCACGTTCCATGGAAGCTTCCCCGCGCCCCACAGCCACGCTTTGGCCACTCCGAACCCACACCAGGCCGACGACGATGTTCCGAGCACGGCGAGAGCGACGAGCATGACGACGAACGTGATGGGCCAGGTGCCTGGGCGGGTGGAAAAAAACATCGGGGTAATCCCCGCGAAGATCACGAGCCAGGCTGCCCGCAAAACCGCCGAGCCCTCTGCCAATATGTTGACGAGCCCCAACGACACCAATGTCGCCAGGCGGTCTTCGCGCAGCGTCCGCTCTGGGCCGCGGGTGGCCGCACCGCTTGTGCGGTCACGAGGATCGTCAAGGAACTCTCGCACCGTCTGCTGGTTACCGGCCTTGGGCCGAGGCCTCTTTCGCCGCAGAATCCAGTGGCCGACGGAGAAGCCCAAGGAGCCAACTGCGAAGATTACCTGGAACAGCAGGAAGTCCGAGAGCCAGTCATACAGCAGCCACCCGCCGAGCACCGCCACCACGACGAGCACGGGCCGGGCCATCCGTGCCGGCTCAGTAAGCGGGATATACCGCGGTAGGGGTGCGCAGGAGCCGAACGCCACATCGGCGACCGATAGCAGACAGAGCACACCGAACGGGACCCAGACCCGCATCTCGCTGCCGAACCAGGACGTCGGCTGGTCGACCTGCCACCGTAGGAGAGCAGTGGCCGCACCCAGCGCCAGCGTTGCCCCCACCGCCCGGGCCACTCTCGGAGCCGCCGGGCTCAGCCGCCACCATGCCAGGTCCTGGGTCTCCAAAGAGTTGAGGCGCTGGGCCAGGAACGCCAGCCATCGTGTGGTCTGCTCCGAATGATCGGTGACCGCCGGGACGAGCTGGTCCAGCAGGTGGTCTTCGATCGCCTCTCGAGTGGGGAAGCGGCGGTGGTCCAGAAGCTCCGCGGGATCACGGGATGTGTCGCTGTAGGTGATACGGGCCAGACCGGTCATCAGTGGGGTCATCAGTACGTTTCGCAGCTTCAGTACGTGCAGGTCACGCGGGTGCTCGCGCAGCCGGCTGAACACCGGGTCCCATTTGGTGGCCACGGTACGGCCGACGACCAGCTTCCGTGTCGTGCGGCGCAGATAGTCCACCGACTCCTGCACGCTCAGTGGCTCCACGCGTACCGCCGCCGTTGCCGGCAGTACGATGTCGGCCTGCCTGACGGCGGCCTCGTACTCATCGACCCTGCTGGTGAGCAGGAAAGGATCCGCCTCGCCGAGCGAGGCGCGAAGTCTGCGCAGAGCATGATGGCGGGTGGCTGCGCTCATCTCGTCGAAGCCGTCCAGTACGGGTAACAGCCTGCCCGCTCGGAGGAGTTCGGCGGCGACCGTCTTGCCGGACACCGCCCGCCCGGCGAGTGCCGGGTGGTCGGCCGCCAGGCGCCTGGCTGCCCAGGACTCCAGGTCCTGCGTCACCGGGTCCCATGAGGCCATGGGAAAGAGTACGGGGACACGGTCGCTCGGCTCGGCCGCCCGCAGGCGCTCGTAGGCGAAGCGCAGCGCGAGTACGGACTTGCCCGCCCCGGCTTGGCCAAGAATGAGCAATCGACCGGAAGGGTTCCTGGCGTAAACCTCGTTGAGGGCACTGCTACCCGAGAGATCCAGCGGTGCATCACGCCCGTCGTTCGTGCGGATGTTCATCCAGTGATCCCCAAACGCCTCGGCGTTGACCCAACGCACCGGCAGCGGAGCCGGATGCTGGAGTCTGCGGAGTTTCATCTCGCGATCCCACAGCACACCCAGTTCGTGTGCGAGTTGTTCGGCGGCTCCTTCGAGCTGCCGGTCCAGGCGGCGCGTGAGCCCGGGGCTTCGTCGGAGCCGCGCCTGGCGCCAGCGCCGAACAGCAGGCTGCAGCAGCGGGCCTGTGAGCACGACACACGTCACGCCCGCCAGCAGGAGCACTCCTCGGGTCCAGCCGCCGGCGTCGTACCCCACCCACACCAGAGCGACGCCTGTTATGAGTATGCAGAACGGCGCAAGCATCCGCGCGAGAGCGCGGCCCGACCCCCGGACGGACACCTGATCACGGTCGGCCCGACCCGGAGAGACGTTGATGTACTGGTCCCTGCCCGACATGTAAATGCGGGAGTTGTCGTGGGCGTGAGCCTCCTGATGGGGATTCGGCTCTCCCCCGGGGATGTTCATGCACCAGTGATGTGCTGGTCCCTGCCCGACATGTAGACGCGGGAGTTGTCGTGAGTCTCCGCCTTCATGACGACCGACGCGACCCGGGTCCGCTCGGTCTCGGACAGCGCAGGGCCAAGATGATCGTCCAGCAACAGCCGCAGTTCGGCGGCAAGGCCGGGGTCGTCGGCGAGGAACTGTTGGAAGTGCATCCGCCAGGCCCCGGCCAGCGCCTGCTCGGTGTCCTCGTCGTCCGCGTCACGTGCGGCGAGCACCTGCCTGCGAAGGACGTCCAGCTCTGCTCCCACGCCGTCGGCGTGGTCCGGACGTATCCGGCGCCACATCGCCACTGTCGCGGTCCTCGCCTGCAGCCAGGCATCCGTTGCCATGGCGCTCACCAAGGCGGTTCCCGCCGCCAGCACGATCGGGTCCATCCCCCACCCCCTACGGATAGTGATCCGAGGACCAATGTAGAGGGGCTGAGGCGCACTTGGGGCGTCTCCCCGGCAATATGGGGCGAGGCGACCGGCGGCCGCCGACTGGCGTGAGGCCCCGGTGCGCGCCGAGCCTTCTGATGGGCGCGCTGCTTTCTCCCGTGCTTCTTGACCACGGCAGTTCTCTTTCCGCGTGCAGCAGTTGATCTCGACGGCCAATTCGGTCTCAATGGGCCACCAGCAGCGCGCCGTCGGGCGAATCGGCGTCCTTCACCAGGCCAGTCGGGGCCCCGCAGCGGACGCTGTCCGCGAGCTGCGCATCGCCGGCCACCCTCACTTCCAGGCCAGGGGCGGGCTGCGCCGTTTCGGGGCCGACCACACGACGACGTCCGTCGGCACCGCACCCCGCGTCGCCGACTCCTCCAGGGGATGGCCCCGGCCGGGGACCTCATCGAGGCCGCCTGGAACCCGGAGTTCCTTCGCGGTCGAGGGCACCCTTCGCCCCGACCGGCTTGTCCTCGGCTTCAACACCACCCACTCCTGGGCGGAGGCGATCCTCCGGCGGGCGTTCGGCCAGATCATTGAGTCGGGGACGCCGACGATCGTCACCGACTGGGCAACCGTCGAGCTCGCCAAGCGGGCCGCGAACTTCTTCCTGGCCACCGAGATCTCCTTCATCAACGCGATGGCCGAGGTCTGCGAGAAGTCGGACGCCAACGTCACCGAGCTCGCCTGACGTCCTCTGAGTCCGTCGGCCTGCCCGCTTCCGCGGACGGGAAGAACCCGGCCGGCAAGGCCGGGGGTGGCGAGTGCATCCAGACCGTAGCGGCGAAGGCCGACGACGGCAGTGAACACCTCCTTGATGACACCCGCTACGACGCGCCGACGTTCAGCGAGAAGTGCGGCCGTTCCTCGATGTCGGGGTTCGTCAACCAGGGCGCGATGAACAAGTACGGCAACGAGTTCCTGGCGCAGATGCGGGTCATCGACGACGACGAGTTCGCCGTCAATCCCGGTCAGCTGTGGTTCAAGGACTGCAACACCGGTGCGGTGAACCTCATCTGCAAGATGAGGAAGCCGTAGCCACTGCACGTCTGCCCGGAGGTCCGTCAGCCAGGCGGGCCCCCGGGCGGGGCATGGTCACTGGACGGGGCGCCAGTGCTCCAGCGCATCGTCCAGGAGCGGGCTGCCGGGGTCATCCCAGACCAGGCAGCCCCACACCAGGCCGGGCACATCTGGCCCCATGGCATCCGCCGGCCCTTCGGTGAGCGTGCGGTGCACAGTTTCGAGATAGGCGGCGATCGACGGATAGCCGGGCTTGTCGCAGGCCAGGTTGTCCGGCAGCGACCAGTAGCCGACACCGTCCGCGCCCACGTAGTGCCCGGACTCGGGGCCTGTTTCGTCGCCGGTCAGCCACGGAACCACTGCGGCGCCCCACCCGTCGCTGCGGCCGATCTCGGGCAGCCGCAGCCTGAGCGCATCCGCCGGGCCGAGCAGGATCCCGCCAGGCAAGAACGCCCCCGACCCGACCTCGCCCTCTTCCTCATTGGCCTCGATGTACTGGTGCTCCACACCGCCACACAGCTGCCACAGCGCGGCCAGCTCCGACGGCAGGGCGAACCCGAGGTGCTGCCTCAGCGCCGCGTCCGCGTTCGCCATCTCTGTCTCCGGCGCGGGGTGTAGCAGTGAGGCGTACGAGGTGGGGGCATGCTGCTCCAGCCACGCCACGATGCGGCCCCACGCCGCCTCGACCTGGGCCGCCTGGCCTTCTACATTCAGTTGATCGCTCATCCCGCCAACCTAACCGGCGGGCAGAAAGGGGATCTCTGTGAGGAGCATCATGCTCGCCATCAGCGCCGCCACCATCAGCTTGTAGACGGGGACGCCTTTGGGGTCCTCGGCCTCGCCGCAGACGGTGTAGTTGGCGGCGTCGACGAGGGCCTGCATGTGCGGCGGCAGCGGCTCGTTGGCGTCCCATGAGGAAATTTCATCCTGATTTCGCTGGTCACGGGCCTGGTGTGAGCTTGTAGTGGGGTACTCGTGCTGGCCAGGACATGATCGGCAGAGGGAGATCGTCTGTCACCTCTGCACTTCGCTGTTCGCCAGGACGAGTAGGGCCCGCAGGAGGGTGGTCGCGTGGCGGGTGTTCATACGGACCTTGCTGAGGAATCGCCAGGTCTTCAGGTTTGCGAAGCCGTGCTCGACGGCGGCGCGTTCACGGCTGAGCAGGCGGTTGGCCTCCTTCTCGGCGTCGGTGAGCCGGTGGTTGCGGGTGGCCTTGCGGCCGGTGATGATCACCGGGTTGTCAGGGTCGTCGTCCAGGCCGACGAAGCCGAGGTCGGCCAGGGCCCCGAGTTTGGCCTCGCGGAGATGCTCGGTGAGCTTGCTGTGGCGGGCGGTGGTGATCTCGCTGGACCGCCCGGGCTTGGCCGCGGAGATCCAGATCAGGTTGCCCTTCTCGTCGGTGAGCGCAAGAAACAGCAGGCCATGGGACTTGTGTTTCCCGCTGTAGTTCTTGCGGTTCTCTGTCCCGGTGCGGCGGCGGGTGCGCACGAGAGTGCCGTCCAGCAGGACGACCACCCCGCCATCGTCGGCGATCTTCTTCAGGGCCCGGTCCAGGCGCGGGGCGCGGGCAGAGAGCAGGCCGATCACTTCGATCACCCATCGGCGCACGGTCGAGGCGGAGACGTCGTTGCCGCCGGCCATGTCCAGAAGGCGCTGGTCATGACGGAGAACGGCGAGCACGATGATCGCTTGGGTTCCCGGGGTGACCTTGCGCCAGCGGGTGCCCAGCCTCTTGCGCTGCTTGCGTATCAGGTCGGCGACGAGGTCGATGGTCGACTTCGACACCGGAAGGCGAACCTGGTAGACAGCATCCTGAGAGCCCTCGGCGGGCTGGTTGTTCTTCACAAAACACGCCAACTCCCGCCGGGGGCCCTCGCGTTGTGGCAGGAATCGGCCACTTTGCGGCCGGATGCCGGGCTGGTGTCAGCGCGGTCCGTAGCGGCCTGACGGGGTGCGGTGCAGCCAGCCCCGGTCCGCGAGCCGCCTCAGCTTGCCCCGCATCGCCTCGGTCTGCGCGGGCAGCACGCCCAGCCCCAGCTTCTCGCACACCTCTCGGGTCTTGACCGGCCCGTCGGACGCACCCGCGACCACCTGCACAATCCGCTGATAGTCGGCGGGCAGCACCTCTTCGCTCATCCCCTCGACGCGGTGCGGCACGAGCAGCATCCCGCCGGCTCCCGACGCTTGCGTCGCCGGCGGATCCGGCTCCACCGGATCCGGCTCCACCGGATCGGGCTCCACCACCGGATCGTCCCGCCTGCCGCCGTCCGTCGCCTCGGCGTACTGGCCGAACACCACCTCCGCGGCCTCCAGCCGGGCCACCTCGACATCGATCTCGGCGAGCTCCTTACGCAGCCGCTCGGCGCGGTCGGCCAGCAGGACCCGCCGTTCCACCGTCCATGTCAGTACATCCACCATGAACTTCCCCTCCCCGGGCCGGATCTTCCTGCCGGACCCTACGAGGAGACAACCGCCCGTACGGCGACTTCCGCGAACGAGGCCCGTGGCAATCGATCACCTGCTACCGATCATGTTCCAGACCAGCCCGAGTACCCCGCCATCGACTCACGCCAGCCCCGTGACCTGCGAAATCAGGATGGAAATTGATCCATGAGCGCGCGCGCCGGCCTGACCCTCTACGCGGTCCTCCGCGAACTCCAGGCCCTCCTGGCTACTTGGACCGGCGCCTGCTCGATATGCGGCCAACCCCGCACCCACCCCCGAACCCCACCACAGGACCTAACGAAGCCCTACTCCCGGCAGGTATCTGGCCGCCCGGCACCGACTGGATGGCGTGGTGACGTGGACCGAGTGGTACCTCGTGCAGGCTACCCGCCTCGCGCGCCGGCTCGGCGTCGCCTCGAACGCTCCGGAAGTGATGGAGGACGCCCGCAACAAGGCGACCGCCCGGAGCCTGTTCGCCCGCCACGGTGTTCCCTCGGCCTCGTCGATGAGTGCCCGGTCGCTGCTGGAGGCGGCACTCGCCGCCGAGACGATCGGCTACCCGATCGTCCTCAAGCCCGCTGCCCGCGCCGGCAGCATCGGCGTGATCCGCGTCGAAGAGTTGCCCGCAGCCTTTGAGTTCGCCTCGGCAGGAGCCCGCGACGGCATCGAGAGCATCCAGGTCCTGGTCGAGGAGTGCCGGTCCAGGGTCGGGGCGAGCAGTGGAGAGTCGTGCCGGTTCGCTCCGGCCGGCACGCGGCCCAGAGGTATCCCACGCCGCTCAGGCAACAGGGCGGCGAACTGGCCCCAGAGCGGTTCGGTCAGCCATGCTGGCAGTGCAGGCACGGGCCTCTCTGGTGATGACAGAGTGTCGCAACTCCGTGACCACCAAGGCCCGTGCCGCCGCACTGTCGGGGCGTCACCCCTCCGACTGTCCGTGTGATCGATTGACCTGCGCTCGACTCACACCCAGTCATTTTCCGGAGCTGCCGCCCGCAGCACCTCGCTCGCGCCCTTGAACACCGGCTCGCCGTGCGGGACGCACAGCGCTTCCACCTCCAGCGAGGCCAGCCGCCTGAACGAGGCAATAGCCTGCTCCCTGTCCACGTTGAACGGGCCGAGGATCGCCCGGCCCTCCGCCGTGGCGACGATGTCGCCCGGGAACAGCACACCGCTGGAGGAGAGGTGTAGCGCGATGCTTCCCGGGGTGTGTCCGGGCACGTGCAGGACATGAACGGGCTCGCCCCAGTCATCAATGGTGTCTCCGTCGTGCAGTTCCACATCCACCGGCACATGTTGCAGGGGCCGGACGTACGCTTCGGAGAAGCCCGCCACGATCTGCTCGTGAAGCGCGCGTTCCGGGGCGGTGTGTACCGGTTGGGGTTCGGGTGCCGTGCCGCAGATGAACGGAGCGTCCACGGCTCCAGCAAGGACGCGAGCGCCGGTGGCCTCGACGAGATCCGCAGCCGAGCCCATGTGGTCGATGTGGGAGTGAGTGAGCACGATCTGCCGCAGGTCCTGTGAGCGGCCGCCGAGCCGCGTCAGGGCATCGAGGATCGCGGGGGCGGACCCCGGCATGGCGGTGTCGATCAGACCATAACCGTCCGGCAGGCGCACGAAGTAGACGTGGCCGACCGGGAAGGCCAGCTGCCAGATAGCAGGGGTGACCTGGGTGAGTTCCATGATGCGACGCTAGCGTGGGGCTGGCGAGTGTCCAGGTACTTCTGCCGACGGCGAATTGCGCGCAGCGTGAACGAGGCAGCCGGACCCAGCTCGGATCCAGGCCCAACCCGCAGAGAACGGGCGGCGTGAAGGCCACTACGAGGGTCCGAACATGGACGACCCACCGATGGGACGAACGCCCGGTCCGCCGCCCATGAACGCACGCCTATCTGCGCGACCTCTTAAGCAGGTGAGCTTCCAGCGTGCGGTCGGCGACACGGTCCTTCTGCCGCCGCAGGGCGACATGTTCAGCGCCCGCTTCGGGTTCCTGATCACCGCCGGGGCGACCGCCCAGATCGCCCCGGCCCGCGCGGATGAGGCCATGGGGCACCTGACGCTCGCGGTCGAGCCGCAGCCCGTGCCCGCCGCCTGGCCTTCACCTGCCTCTGGCCCCGCCCCGCGTTCGTCGCGCGCTGTCTTGCTGAACAGGAACTACCGCCACGCCCCAGCCATCCCGCATCCCACAGCCGCAGCGGCGTCCGCTCCGGCTCAACGACGTCGCCCAGATGAGCGCGGCGAAGCTGCAGCCTCCTGCTGCAGGCAACCTTCCAGATCGCCTTGGAGGGGCAGGCTCACCCCGACCGGCAAGGAGCCATCCAACAAGGGAGATCAGCCAGGAGGTTGACGTACCCGCTCGGCGTGGCCGTCACGGGTTAAAGAGCCCGTCCCCCTGATTCCTGGTGCCCGGTCGGCCGGTCTCCGTGAAGCGGCAGGCCGCGAAGTGCACGTCGCCCATGTCCTGCTGCAGGATGTCGCTCAGCAGCACATCGCCGTCGAACATGATGGAATGTCCGGAGAGTTGGGGGTCGAGGAGCGTGGCCACGTTGATGACGTTGGCGGCGTTGGTTCCCGGGTTGAGTTCGACGTCATACCCGCCGGCCACGGGCGTGGCCACTGCGGGATTGCCTCTGATGGTGAGCCCGGAGGTAGGAGATGCGGTAGTTCGGTACGCTCCGGCCGCCCGCGACGGTGCGCGAGGCGCTGGCCTGGCGGCCCTGCTCGACGCTGCCGCGCTGCTCGGTGCCCTGCCCCACCTGTCCGCCCAGGTCGTCCGGGACGGTCTGCCCGTGCACCGTGTAGAAGTGCACCCGCGTCCCTCGGGGCACCCGAAAGTAGCCGTCCACTCGCTCCCAGCCACCGTGGCCGCTCAGGACGAGCCCGTCCGTACGGGCCTGGGTCGCGTCGTCGGCGAACCAGTCGTCGTTCGGGTTCTGATGGTTGATCATGGGCCGGTTTCCCGACTCGACCGCGCGCTGGATCGCGGGCTCCCCGCGCAGCGGCACCCCGGGACCGTCCAGCGCGGCACGCTGCAGGCCCTGCGCCGCCTCGCCGAGGAGCACCCCGACGCCTCATGGCACCCCGGACGGGCTGCAGCATCTGCTCTCCCGGAGCCGCTGGGAGGCCGACGAGGTCCGTGACGACCTGCAGGCTTAGGTCGCCGAGCACCTGCCCCGGTGCTGTGCTGCCGGGGCAGGCTGCTGGGTGGGTGTCAGTTCTTCGCAGCGGGGGGACAACGGCTCCCAGCGCTCGGGAGCTTCAGCTCCGTGAGGTAATCGTCAACGGCGTCGCCTGTGCATTCGCTGCGACCGTAGACGCTGTGTCCCGCGCCCTCGTAGGACAGCAGGACAGTCGTCCTGCGGGTCTGCCGGTGCACGTTGGTCGCCCACGCGTAGTTGTTCGCCGGGTCGTGCAGCGAATGCAGCATGAGGATTTTGGGTGCCTCGGTGATGCGCAGACGGTGCTGCGGATTGTTCACCTTGCCCGGCCAGCCGACGCAGCCGGCCACCGCTTCGTGTACGCGTGGTGTGCCGCGCATGTGCGGTGCGGCCCGTAGTTCGGCTTTGCTCAGGCTGGCGAATTCGCGGTAGTCCTTCGGCCGGAATCGCCAGTCCTGGCAGAACACCGCGTGGAACGGTTCCTCGCGCGTCTGCTGCTCCGCTCCCTGCGACGTCTCCGGTTGAGGTTGCTGAGGTTGCCGCCGCTCCTTCGGTCCCTGTGCGTCCAGCTCCGCCACATATATGGCGAGCTCGTCCCAGTCCGGGCCGTAGTACTTCTTGAAGGCCTCACGTGCGACCACGTTCGCGGTGAGAACCTGGTCAGGGCTCTCCGGATCGTGTATCTCCCCTCGGTCCGCCCTGGCGAGCAAGTCGTCCCACACAGCGGTGACGTCACGGCCGTGCAGTGCGCAGGAGCTGGTGGACTCGCACCACTTCACGAACTGGCGGAACGAGTCCTCCGCTGTGGCCGCCGAGGAGACGAGGAACTCCCGGACGCCGAGGCTGTGGTCGATGTTCGCGGTGAGGGCCATGGTCCGGATCCGGTCGCCGTACTGCTCCGCGTACTGCTCGCCGATCAGCGTGCCGTAGGAGTGGCCGAAGTAGTTGATCTTCTTCTCGCCCAGCGCCCTGCGGATCGCGTCCATGTCCCGGACGACGCTCAAGGTGTCGGCGTGGTCGAAGACCGGGCCGCTGTGTCGTCGGCAGTCCCGGCGTAATGTGCGGTTGAACTCGGCGAGTCGATCGAACTCTGCCTGGTTGCGGGGGTATGCCGACGGCCGTTGGTCCCACAGCTTCTGCGAGCACTTCACGGGCTGGCTGCTTCCGACACCCCGCGGGTCGAACCCAACGATGTCGAACTTTTCCTGGACCTCCGCGCTGAAGTGGGACTTGGCACGCCGTACGGCGAAGTCCGTACCTGAATCGCCGGGCCCACCAGGGTTGACCAGCAGCACGCCGACCCGGCGATCCGGATCGGTCGCCTTGCGACGGGCCACCGCGAGACCGAACCGTTCACCCGACGGGCGTGCCCAGTCGACGGGCAGGCGGAGGGTCCCGCATTCCGCTGCGGCGTCCTGGGGACACGGTTTCCAGTCGATGGCATCCTGTGTCGTCGGACTTCTGCCGGGAGGGCCCGCATCCGCCGCCTCGACGCCCGGCGTCAACGCTCCGGCGAGTACTCCAGTGGCGAGCACTCCGGTGAGCGCCCTGAAGAGTAACTGCATAAAGTTCCTTCCGAGGGGCTTACGAAATGGATCACGGGGGATGCCCCCTGCTCGAACATGACAGCGAGCCAACCGGGGTCACAACCGCGCAGGACGGGAACCAGGGAAGGCCCCGGGACCTGGTCAGGGTTCTTCTCAGAGGGGCGCCTCAGGGGTTGCCCCCGGATCCCTGAGTCTTCCCCGGACTTGGTGCGCTCCGCCAAGGGCCGGGCGGTGTCGATCCGACGATCCTGACGCCACAGCATGGCGTTCGGGTCGACGGCGCCGTCCGATCGCGTTGGCGGGTGCGCGTTTCCGGACTGAGGCCCCACCACGGGTCGAGTCAGTGCGTGCTCAAGCGGATCCAGGGGCAACGGCCGAGAGTATGACGTGCACACGTCTTGACGGGTGGTCGCTACCGCACGCACCGTTGCTGGGCCGATCTTTCCCAGGGGGGTACATGAACAGCAAGGTGCTCGGCGCGTGCACGGTCCTGGCCCTCTTGGCTGTGGTGGGCGCCTCGCCGGCGCCTGCCTCCTCCGAGCCGCGTCCGGGGCCGACGCGTGCACTGCCGCTGGGCGCCCTCGGCTTGACCGAGACCCGCAGCACGCGGACGCTGCAGCCCGGTGTCACCCTCACGCGGATCGTGCGCGGTGCCGACGCCCCGGCGCTTGCTTGGACGGTCGAGGTTGCCATACCCGGCGGTGCCACCTCGCCGGACCCCGACGCGCCGCCGACGGCGCTGAAGGACCGGGCGAGCGCCGACGAGCTGACTGCCGACGTGCAGGGGGACGGCTTCGACGCCCGGGTCGAGGAAGTTACGACTCCGGCCGTCGCCGACTACGCCGGTGGAACGCTCGGGTGGCGGGTCCGGGTCGGGCAGTTCGACTCGCAGTCCGCCGCGACGGCCGAGCTCACCCGGCTGAGAGGGGCCGGGTACACCGGGTCCGCCGTATACACCGGCTGGGACGGCAACCCCGCGGACCGTGGCCCGTGGCGGATCGACGTGCTCACCATCGATCCGGACCGGTTCCGCGGCGGGCTCAAGGCGTCGTACGGTCCCGATCTGGAGAACCGCGAGAAGACCAGCGAGCTGGCGGCCGCGGCCGGCGCGACCGCAGCGGTCAACGCCGGGTTCTTCGTCCTCGACCCGCGAGCCGGAGCACCGGGCGATCCGGCCGGCGTCGGTGTCTACGACGGCCGGCTGCTGAGCGAGCCGGTGAACGGGCGCCCCGGCCTGGTGATGCGCGATTCCGGCCGGCACAGCAGGGTCGCCCGGCTCACCTGGAAGGGGCGGGTCGTCGGCCGGGACGCGTCGCAACCCCTGGACGGTATCGACCGCGTACCGGGCTTGATCAGGAACTGCGGCGGCACCGCCGACGACACTCCGACCTCGCTGCCCCTGCACGACGTGACCTGCACCGACCGCGACGAGCTCATCGCCTTCACGCCTGAATACGGTCAGCAGACGCCGCGGGGCGACGGCCTCGAGGCCGTACTGGATACCCGCGGACTGGTCCTGGAGCTGCGCTCACCACGCGGCGGACCGCTGCCGGCCGGCGGCAGCTCCGTGCAGGCGACCGGCACCCGCGTCGCCGAGCTGGCCGCCCTGGCGCAGGTCGGCCGGCCCCTGCGCGTCGAGAGGACGTTGCGGGACGGCAGCGGTCGCAAGGTCTCCCCGTCCCGGGCGACCAGCATCCTCAACGGCGGTCCCGAACTGGTCCGCGACGGACGCCTGCACGTCACGCCTGCGACCGACGGGATGGTGCAGCCCGGCAACGCGAGCTTCTACTACGGCTGGGTGCACAAGCGCAATCCACGCACGCTGGCCGGGGTGGACGCCGCCGGCAGAACGGTACTGGTCACGGCCGACGGACGCAGCACGGACGCGCTCGGGCTGAGCATCCCCGAGAGCGCCGCCGTGGCCAGGGCACTCGGCCTGCGCGACGCGGTCAATCTTGACGGCGGCGGGTCGACCACCATGGTGGTCGACGGTGAAGTGATCAACGACCCGTCCGACGCGGCCGGTGAACGCCCCGTCGGGGACGCACTGTTGATCCTGCCCGACCGGGGCTGACCCGGCCCGGTCCGAGAACACCCGAACCACCGACCGCCAGGAGCCGCCATGACCGCCATCCCGATCCGCCGAGCCCGCCTCCTGCTCGTCCTTGCCGTGCTGCTGCTCACCCTGGCGTCGACCCCGCCGGCCACCGCGTCGACAGTGTCACCCGCCGGGGTAGCGGGCGGGTTCGGGCCCTCGTCCCGGGGTGCCGAGGTCGTCGCGGTCACCCAGGTCGCCGACCGGCAGGTCGACCTGTCGGTCCGTTCACCGGCCCTCGGCGGCCGGACGGTGAACGTGCGTCTGCTCACGCCCGACGGCTGGAACCCGGGCGACCGGAGCCGGCACTGGCCGACCCTCTGGCTGCTGCACGGCTGCTGCGGGGACTACACGTCGTGGACCAGCCGGACCGACGTCGCGCGGACCGACAGCCTGCGCGACGTCCTCGTGGTCATGCCGGAGGCCGGCTGGAACGGCTGGTACAGCGACTGGTGGAACTACGGCCAGGGCAGTGACCCGGCATGGGAGACCTTCCACACCAAGGAACTGCGCCTCCTCCTTGAGCACGACTGGGGGGCGAGCCGGAACCGCGTCGTGGCGGGACTTTCGATGGGTGGTCAGGGAGCCCTGATGTATGCCGCCCGGCACCCCGGGATGTTCAAGGCGGCCGCGGCGTACTCCGGCTCTGTGCACCCGTTGCTCAACGACGAGTCGGTCAACCGCATCATGGGGTTCTTCGCCGGGCAGGGCACCGACCCGCTGAGGGTCTGGGGCGACCCGGTTGCGCAACGTGACATCTGGGCCGCCCACGACCCGTTCCACCTGGCCAAGCGCCTCAGGCCGATCCCCGTCCACCTGTCCTGCGGTGACGGCACCACCGGCCCCTTGGACCCGCCGGGCACCACGAGCGCGCTCGAGGCGGACTTCAACAGGCAGAACCATGCCCTTGCGAGCGAGCTCGAACGCCAGGGCGCGAAGCACGTGACCACCCACTTCTACGGACCGGGGACCCACGGCTGGGCGTACTGGCAGCGTGAGTTGCACTCCTCGCTGCCGATGCTGCTCCACGCCTTGCGGGCCGACGGCTGAACGGCCGTGTGCCGAGATCAGCCGCCCGGGCATCCCCGCCGCGCCATGGCCGGCCGTGTATGGGACGAGCCCCCGGCCGGGCAAGGGAGATCGTGGGACCGTCACCGGTTGCGGCGATCTCGTCTGCATGCTGTGCCAGTTCCACCACCGGCTCGGTCCGGGTGTCCCGCCCCCGAAACCGCCCATCGCCCCGCGTCCGCTGTAAAGATTCAGTCCATGAACGACAGCACCCCTGCCCAGAGGGCCCGCGAGCTGCTCACCCAGGCATCCCAGCACCCGGTTGCCAGTCCTCAGCGCGACGCACTGGTGGCCGAAGCAGCCGTGTGGGCACGGCTGGAGCATGCAGCCGTCATGGAGCGTCACACGGCCGCAGCGGTCGACATCGAGTCCGCCCTGGCCTCTTTCGCCGACCCCGTGCAGAAACTCGGCAGCGAGCTCGGCAACCTGACCGAGCACATCAAGCTCAGCCAGAAGTGAGCGAGCACGTGGAGGAGGGCAGCGCGGTGGGCATGTGCTGCGATGACGGTGAGGCGCTGGGGCAGGCCGCGCGGCGGGCTGCCCTTCGAAACCGCTGAACGCCGACTCGCGGAAGGCTCCGTCCTTGCGCTGGGCACCGACGGCCTCCTCCAGGCACCGGACCCGGAGCCGACGCAGGGCCAGATCAGCTGCCCCGTAGCATGGCCGGCCCCGCACGACCGCTCGAGCAGCTCTGCGATGCCGACCACCCTGCTGTCCGGGCCCCGATCCGGTGACGCGGCCCTGCTCATTGCCCGCCCCCGCCCTCTGCAGGCAGGACGGGCCGTACGCTGGGAGCTGCCGGTCGACCCCGCGCAGGTCGCCCGCGCCCGTACCCTCACCACCCGTCAGCTTGCTGACCGGGGCCTGAAACCACCCGTGCTCAGCACTGAACTGATGGTCAGTGAGCTGGTCTTCGACAACGCCATCCGGCACGTGCGCGGCCGGCTCTCCCTGAGCCTCATCCGCGCCGAAGTCCTCATCTGCGAGGTCTCCGACGGCAGTCTCAGCGCTTCGCACCTGCGCCGCGCGCATCAGCGACGAGGGCGGCCGCGGGGGTGACCCGGCTCATCTCCCGTTGGAGCGCCACTCCGACTACGACGGCAAGCCCATCAGGGCCGAGCGACCACTTGCTCCTGTCGGAGATCCTTTCGGAGCACCGGTCCCGGCGATGTGAGAGCCGGAGCGATCGGGTTAGTCTGTCCGTCGCACCGGACACGGGGTGCCCCATCCGAGGGCTGAGATCACACCCGTCGAACCTGAACCAGTTCGTACTGGCGGAGGGATGTCTTCCATGCCTTTGGCGCATGTATCCGGCGGGCTGCCCGCCGACGGCCGGCAGACCGCCTTCGACGGACGGATGCCGACGGCCCCCGGCGACCTCCGTGTCGAAGCGCACGGTATAGAGCCGGTCCCCGAGAGCAACCGCTACGGCGGTCCCGGGCGCCTGTTCACCGTATGGTTCGCTCCCAATCTGACCATGACCGGCGTGTTCACCGGCACCGTCGGCATCGCCCTCGGCCTGGACTTCGCAGCGGCGCTCACCGCCGTCGTATTGGGCACCGTCCTCGGCGCGATACCCACCGCCTACCTGGGCACCTGGGGGAGCCAGACCGGTGCCGGGCAGCTGTCGCTGGCCCGGCTCGCCTTCGGCCGCGGCGTGGCGGTGCCCGGCATCCTGCAGTGGCTGTCCTCGGTCGCCTGGGACGCGCTGATCGGGCTGTTCGGCGGGGACGCGCTTGCGCGGCTGTGCGGCTGGCCGTTCTGGCTCGGTGTCCTGGTCATGCTGGTGGCCCAGGGAGCCCTCGGCGTGCTGGGCTACGAGGCCATCCACCGGCTTCAGATCGTCATGACCTTCGTGCTCGCTGCCGCGTTCGTGCTGATCGCCTGGCGGCTGCTCGACGGTGTCCACCCCGCCGGCACCGGGACCGCGCACGGGGCCGACCAGGTCGGCGCGTCCGTCCTGACCAGCACCATCGCGCTGAGTCTGACCCTGTCCTGGGCTCCGTACGCCAGCGACTTCAGCCGCTACCTGCCGCGCACCACCTCGCGCCCACGCATGTTCTGGTGCACGCTGCTCGGCCTTGTGGGGTCCTTCGTCGCCGTCCAGACACTCGGCCTGTGGGGTGCCTCGGTGCTGACCGACCAGACCGCCGCGGGCGTGGACGAGCTGCTGGGCGCGTTCGGGCTGCTCGCCGTGGCGCTGGCGGCCCTCAGCAGCAACGCCATGAACGATGTGCGGCCCGCGGCCGGAGGCGTCACCGCCGTGCAGATCCAGGAGAAGCACGCCGCCGGGAGGGAGTTCCTGCGGACGGTCCTGGAGGTGGCTGCCGTCGTCCCCGAACGGGTGGCGCTGATCACCAACGACCGGGTGGACGTGTTCCTGGCGGCCCGGGCAGCCGGGGCGCGCGTCACCGGGGTCCACGTCGGCCGGTCGGATCTGCCGCCGGCCGCGGTACGCGAACTGATCGGTGAGCACGCGGTCCTGGGCCTGAGCGCCGCCACCCCCGACGAACTGCGCGCCGCCGCCGAGGACCCGGCACGCGTCCACCACATCGGCATCGGCGCGCTGCACGTGACCCGGACCAAGGCGGATGCCCCGGCCGCACTCGGCCATGACGGTTTCGCCCGCCTCGCCCGGCTCAGCGATTTGCCGGCCGTGGCCATCGGCGGCGTCACTCCGGCCGACCTGCCACGCCTGCGGGATGCCGGGGCGGCGGGTGCCGCCGCCGTCTCCGGTATCTGCGCCGCCGAGGATCCCCGAGCAGCGGCCCGGGCCTACGCCCGGGCATGGACCCGCAACCGAGAGGAGAGCCACGCATGACCGCGCCGCCCCGCGTGCTGACGATCGCCGGATCCGACTCCGGCGGAGGAGCCGGAATCCAGGCCGACCTGAAGACCATGCTGGCGCTCGGCGCCCACGGCATGAGCGTGCTCACGGCTGTCACGGCACAGAACTCCCTGGGCGTGCAGGGTGCATGGGACCTCCCCGTGGAGGCGGTGCGCGCGCAGTACCGCAGTGTCGTGGACGACATCGGTGTCCAGGCGGTCAAGACGGGGATGCTCTCCTCGCCCGAGCTGGTCACGGTGGTCGCCGGGCTGTTGTCGGACGTGGCGGCCCCGGTCGTCGTGGACCCGGTGAGTGTGTCCAAGCACGGCGACAAGCTGCTGGCCGACGACGCGCTGGATGCCGTACGGACCACGCTGCTGCCGGTCGCGACGGTGGCCACGCCGAATCTCGACGAGGTCGCGCAGCTCACCGGCATCACGGCGACGGACGAAGCAGGCATGCGCCGCGCCGCCACGCGGCTGCTCACGTACGGGCCCCGCTGGGTGGTGGTGAAGGGCGGCCACCTGCCGGGCGAGGCGGCGGACCTGCTGACGGACGGCGAGGAGGAGCACTGGCTGCGCGCCCCGCGGTACGACAACCGGCATACCCACGGCACGGGCTGCACGCTCGCCTCGGCCATCGCGGTGGGCCTGGCGCAGGGCCATCCCGTACCGGATGCAGTACGCCGGGCCAAGGACTACGTCACTGCGGCGATCGCGGCGGGGTTCGCGCTGGGGGCCGGCATCGGGCCGGTGGACCACGGCTGGCGGATCCGCGCGCACACCTGACGCCGGTCGATGAGTCCCGCACCGCCGTGCCGCCACACGGGCCCCGCCGGGCGGTGCCTGTGTGGAGATGGGCCCGGATTCCTCGTCAGAAGGCCAGGAACCGCCCGACCCATGGGTCAGAACCACTCGGCCCGGCTATCGGCCGCGGTGCGGTCCAGGCTGTCGATCAGGTCGAACTGCGGTCCCGTTCGCGGGAGTTCCACGCGGAAGAAGTACCGGGTCGCCTGCCGCTTGCCTTTGTGGAAGTCGTCCGCATGGTCCTTGAGCGCGAGGAACTGCTCCAGCCAGATCCAGGCCAGCACCACATGGCCGACGGCTTCCAGGTAGACAGAGGCGTTGGCCAGGGCCGTTGCCGGGTCCCCGGTCGCCCACAGCCTGGCCGTGGTCCGCTCGACGCGGGCCGTGACCTGCTCCAACCGGTCGGCCAGCGTGGCCGCCTCGCCGCCGGCCGCCGTGGCCCGGGCGATGGTTGCCGCGATGGTCTCCAGCAGCAACCGCAGCCCTGCGCCGCCGTCCATGACGACCTTGCGGCCGAGCAGGTCCAGTCCATGGATGCCGTGAGTGCCCTCGTGGATGGGATTGAGGCGGTTGTCCCGGTAGAACTGCTCGACGTTGTACTCGCGGGTGTAGCCGTAGCCGCCGTGCACCTGGATGGCGAGGTCATTGGCGGCCAGACACCACTGGGAGGGCCAGCTCTTGGCGATGGGGGTCAGGACGTCCAGCAGCAGCCGGGCGCGGGCGCGCTCGGGCTCCTGCTCGGCGGTGCGCTCCTCGTCGAGCAGGCGGCTGCAGTAGAGGCTGAGCGCAAGGGCGCCCTCCACATAGCTCTTCTGAGCCAGCAGCATCCTGCGCACGTCGGCGTGCTCGATGATGGGGACCTGCGGGGCGTTCGCGTCCTTGCCCGTCAGCGGGCGGCCCTGCGGGCGGGTGCGGGCGTAGTCGACGGCGTGGAGATAGCCGGTGTAGCCGAGCGCCGTGGATCCGAGTCCGACGCCGATGCGAGCCTCGTTCATCATGTGGAACATGTACGCGAGCCCGCGGTGGGGTTCGCCCACCAGGTAGCCCACCGCGCCCGGGGCGCCGCCCGGGGTGTACCGGCCCTCACCGAAGTTGAGCAGAGTGTTGGTGGTGCCTCGGTAGCCCATCTTGTGGTTGAGGCCGGCGAGGACCACGTCGTTGCGCTCGCCCGGTCTGCCGTCCGGCTCGACCAGGAACTTGGGTACGATGAACAGCGAGATGCCCTTCACGCCCGCCGGCCCGCCGGGGATCCTGGCCAGCAACAGGTGGACGATGTTCTCGCTGAGTTCGTGGTCACCGCCGGAAATCCACATCTTGGTGCCAGTGATCCGGTACGTACCGTCGGCCTCCGGCACCGCCCGGGTGGTGATGTCGGCCAGCGAGGAGCCGGCCTGCGGCTCCGAGAGGCACATGGTGCCGAAGAACCGGCCCTCGACCATGGGCCGCACATAGGTGTCGACCTGCTCCTCGCTGCCGTGCGCCAGGAGCAGGTTGGCATTGCCGATGGTGAGGAACGGATACGCGGCGGTGCCGACGTTGGCGGCCTGGAACCACGCCGTGCAGGCGTTGGCGACCACGGTGGGCAGTTGCTGTCCACCGACCTCGTAGTCCATGGCGGCGCCGGTCAGTCCTGCCTCGGCGAAGACCTGCAGGGCCGCCTTGACTTCCGGGATGATGTGCACCCGCTCGCCGTCGAAGCGGGGCTCCTCGGCGTCGTTCTTCTTGTTGTGCGAGGCGAAGTGCCGGATCGCGATGGACTCGCTGAGGTCCAGCACCGCGTCGAAGGTGTCGCGGTCGTGGTCGGCGTAGCGAGGGCGCCGGGTCAGGGACGTGACGTCCAGCCAGTCGTGGAGAAGGAAGTCCAGGTCGCGGCGGGAAAGCAGCAGGGAGTCCATGGTCGTGAATCCGATCGGGAAGGGCGGGGGCGGATGAGGTCGGCGGTTCAGACGGTGGTGCCGATGCCGCCGTCAACGGGGATCACTGCGCCGGTGACATACGCTCCGGCTCGGCTGGACAGACAGACCGCCACGCCGGCCATGTCGTCAGGGCGTCCGATCCGGCGCCGGCCACGGCGTCACCGTGAGCATCGAGCGTGGCGGCCATCATCTTGGACTCGAAGGAGCCCGGGGTGATCGCGCCGGCGTTGTCGACCAGGATGTGGAGCCGTTCCTCCCGTTCGGCGATCTCCGCGGCGAGCCGGTGGCACTCCCCGGCCTGTGGCAGGTCCGCGGGCAGGGCGATCGCCTTGCCGAGTGCGGAAAGCTCCCGTACGGCCTCCTCGCATGCCGCAGCGTTGCGTGAGCTGAGGTCACGGTGACTCCAGGGTGCGGTGATCGGGCAGACACGGACTCCGAGAGACTAAGCGGTTGCTTAGATCGCGTCAAACGTTCCCGACAGCTCGTCGGACCAGCCGTGGCATCGCACGACCAGAGCCGGTACCGCTACCGGCACCACGCAGCCGTCGCTTTCTACGACGGCATCAACAGGAACCCGACGGTGGACCACGTCGCGGTCACGTGCCGGGCCGACCACGCCTGCCTCGCTGCCCTGACCCGACGCTGCCCGGGGCGCTGCGACGGCACCGCCCGGTCACGCCCGGCGCCGGCCAGCCGCTCCCGCAGCGCGTTGTCCGCGAGCAGTTGTTCCACCGTCCTTGTCAGTTCCCCGTCCGTGAAACGGTAGGTGTCCAGCCGGATGCCGAAGACCAGCCCGTCCATCCGCTGCGCGTTGCCGTGCTGGTCCCAGAACTGGCAGTAGCACCTTCGGCCTGCCGAAGCGGAGGGCCTCGGTCTTCGTGTTGTTGCCGCCGTGCGTGATGACGAGATCGACGAGCGGCAGGATCGACGTCTGCGGCAGGAGCTCGGTGCCCCACATGTTCGGCGCGAGCACCGGGCTCGCGTTCAGCGCAGGTCGGCCCGTGCGGGGGTGTCGTCGAGGAATCCGCCCGACTGATGCTGCCACAGCTTCGCGTAGGCGCCGTCCGACGCGAGCAACTCCTTGTGCGTGCCCTGCTCGACGATCCGTCCGCGGTCGAGGACGACGAGCCGGTCCATGGTGGCGACCGTGCTCAACCGGTGCGCCACCACGAGCGCCGTCCGCCCCTCCATGAGCCGCCACAGCGCCTCCTGGACGAGGATTTCGCTCTCGGAGTCCAGTGCGCTGGTCGCCTCGTCGAGCAGCAGGATCGGCGCGTCGCGCAGGATCGCCCTGGCGAGGGCGACCCGCTGGCGCTGACCGCCGGACAGCTTGACACCGCGCTCGCCCACCATGGTGTCGAAGCCGTCCGGCAGCGCGTCGGCGAACTCCGTGACGTGTGCTGCCTCGGCCGCGCGGCGGATCTCGGCGTCGGTGGCGTCCGGCCGGGCGAACGCGATGTTGTCCCGCAGCGTGCGGTGGAACATCGCCGGGTCCTGCGGCACGTAGGCGATCAGGCTGCGCAGGTCGGCCTGGCGCAGCATGCTGATGTCCTGACCCCCGATCAGGATTCGGCCGGCGTCGATGTCCGCCATCCGCAGCAGCAGCCGGCCGAGCGTGGTCTTGCCCCCGCCGGACCGGCCGACGAGACCGATTTTCGCCCCGCTGGGCACAGCCAGATCGAGGCCCTCGAAGAGAGGCTCGGCGCCTGCGTGGGCAAAGGTCACGTGCTCGAAGTGGACGTCGGCGGTCCTGGACAGCAGCGGCTCCGGCGCGGCCGGGTCGAGAACGGTCGGCGGCCTCAGCAGCAGTTCGGTGAACTGCGCGGCCTCCGTCATCGAGCTCTCCAGGCGGCGGTAGATCTGGTTGAACTCGAACATGATCCGCGTTGCGTTGGTGTAGTACGTGAAGGCGACCACGATTGCCTCCACGCCGTGCCCGCCCCCGCCGATGGCGACCGCGAGCAGCAGGCCCAACGCGTTGGTCAGCACGGACATCGGTGCTACCAGTGTGTCGATGCGCAGGTTGCCGTAGTCCCACGACCGCAACGTGAGCCGCCTCGACACTGCGACGCGGGAGCGGTGCTCGGCGGCCTCGCGCTCCTCGGCGGCGAACGCCCGGACCGTGTCCATGTTCATCAGGCTGTCGGCGACGTGGCCCGACACCCGGGCGATCGCCTCCTCACGCTGGTCGACCAGCGTCTGGCGGCGTCGGATGAGGGGCGTCACGCACAGCGCCGTCAGTGCGATCATCGCCAAGAGCCCGACAACGAGCAGCGGTTCGTAGCGCCAGAGCACCACCGACCCGAACACCAGGGGCACGAAGCTGCCCACGACCGAGAACGTCAGCGTGTCGACGAATTCCTCGAAGCGGGACGCGAAGCTCAGGACCCGCTTGGTCAGCGACCCGGCGAAGTTGTCGTGGAAGAACGTGGCGTCCTTTGCGAACAGCTCGTCCATCCCGATCACGTACAGGTGCTCGATGCCGAGGGCGTCAAGGCGGTTCAGGCAGTGCAGGCCGACGCGCCACAGCGTCTCCGCGAGCAGCAGGACGCCGGCGAAGCCGAGGATGTAGGGCAGTGCCGAGCCGATGGTGATTCCGGCGTCGCCGGCGATCCGGCCGACGAGCTTCGCGACGAGCAGCGGCGCGATGTAGTTGATGCCGATGTTGCCCAGCGCCGGCAGCAGCATCGCGGGCACCGTCAGCCGCTGGAGCCGGGCCAACTCCCGCCCGTAGTAACGAAGGGCGAGGAGCACCGAGCCCCCGCCGGGCGGAACCTCGCGCGATTCAGGTAATTCCATGCCACCCCCTGTGTTGTCGTGCGGCAGCTCGTCACGCGCTTCTCCGGGGAGAAGCCGTTGCCCCATGTCCGTGCGGAGCTTCGGTTCGAGTGAGTGCCTTCGCCCAGGTCGTCTTCCGAAGGCGGGGCACGACGGCGGAGCCCCCGCGCTGCTCGTGGCGACGCATCCGTGCGAGTAAAGGAGGCCAGGAATCGCAGTGTCCCGCGGGGGTGCCCGCGGTGTCCAAGCGTTTTTTCAGTCGACGGCGACCCGCAGCCGGCTACACACCGGCCAGGAGCCCCCGGGCGCAGGCGTAGCACCGCTGTCACCCCACCGGCCAGTCGGGATTCCAGTACGGGACGATCGCCGCCAGGGCCCCCGCCCGCCCGGCGCGGCCGGCGACCTGAGGAATCGCTTCTGGTCAGCGTGTTCGACAGTGCCCAGCTCTCTGCGTATGGTCCGCACGGACGGCACTCGATCGACGGGGGGCACCAGCTCTTTGGTGGCGACCCCCACGAGGTGCTCCGGAGAACAAGTGCACTCCGCCCATACCGCTGCGCACCCAGGGGTGTTGCAACGCATACTGCCTTCCGCGACTGTGCGAGCTGGGCCTGGTGATCCGCGATCGACGGCGCGGTGCGGCTGTCCTGTCCCTTGTGTCCTGAACATGAAATGGAGTTGGTTGTAGGCAAGCTTCCATAAGTGGTGCTGTGCGGAAGATGAAGGTTTTGTGGCCCTTCGGAGCCGCCCTGCGGGGGGAGGCTTCAAACCACCTCATGCTGCGTTGGCTGAAGACCGTCGTGGTGAGCGATGAGGAGAAGGCGTCGTAAGAGACGTCAGGTGGGGACCGGAAAGACGAACGCAAGTGAATCGCTGCTGACGCGTCGAAAGACAGACAGGCGACATCAAAACCGGTGTGTGAGACAGACCCCGGGATGAGCCTGGCGGGTGCCCGTCTATTGGTCAGGTGGTGTCCGGCGTGTAGGCGACGTGAGTCCGGTCTGCGGCTTCCGCATGGAACAGGAGAAGGCAGCCCCGATACCGCCCGCCGCGTAACGGCGGCGAGAGGGAGTGCCCCAAGCAGCGGACACTGCGAGGGGTCGAGTACCGAAGCGGGGCGTGCCGGCGGACCGGCTCGTAGTAGTGCTGAAGCCTCTGTAATGGGGGTGGAGCGAAGGGGCCGGGTCGTTCGTGACTGTGTTGATCGCATCAACCGGAGTGCGTCCGGGAGGAGTTCGGTGGACCAGTTGAAGTCGCAGACCAAGCCGTTTGAGATTTCGAAGTGGGAAATCAAAGAAGCGTGGGAGGAAGTCAGGGCGATGACCTGAGGAACAACCTCTACAAGGTCTGGAACCGGATGTCGTCGGGCTCGTACTTTCCTCCTCCGGTGCGCGCGGTGGCCATTCCCAAGCCACAGGGACGCGGCACGAGAACGCTTGGTATTCCCGCTGTCGCCGATCGGGTGGCGCAGACCGTGGTGGCCCGGCATCTGATGCGACGGGTGGATTCTGTTTTCCATCCGGACAGCTTCGGATACCGGCCCGGACGGTCCGCCTTGGATGCGGTGGAGAAGTGCCGGGACCGCTGTTGGAAAAGGGACTGGGTGGTCGAGTTCGACATCTCCCAGTTCTTCGACAGTGTGCCCTGGGATCTGCTGGTCAAGGCGGTGGAGGCGCACACCGATGCCGTTTGGGTGATGTTGTATGTCCGGAGGTGGCTTGCCGCCCCGCTCAAGATGCCCGACGGCACCCTGCTGGAACGGGAGCGCGGGACCCCGCAAGGGGCCCCGGTTTCTCCCGTGCTGGCGAACCTGTTCCTGCACTACGCGTTTGACACCTGGATGGCCCGGGAGTTCCCGACCGTCTGGTTCGAACGCTATGCGGACGACGCAGTGGTGCACTGCGTCACTGAGCGCCAGGCCCGCCAGGTCCTGACCGCGTTCACGGACAGGATGGCTGAGGTCGGGTTGCACCTGCACCCGGCCAAGACCCGGATCGTGTACTGCAAGGACGGCAGACGCCACGGCTCCTTCGAGCACACCGCGTTCACGTTCCTCGGGTACACCTTCCGCGCCAGACGCAACCGGACCCGGCACGGCAGATTGTTCCTGTCGTTCGACCCGGCCGTCAGCAGCGACGCCCTGAAGAAGATGGGGCGGGAGGTGCGCTCATGGCAGCTGCACACCCGCTCGGACCTGTCCTTCAACGACCTTGCCCGATGGATCAACCCCGTCGTGGCGGGCTGGATCAACTACTACGGCCGCTTCCGGCCGTGGGAGCTGCATCCCTTCGTGATGCGCATCAACGCCTACTTGGTGCGCTGGATCCGCCAGAAGTACAAGCGGCTCAAGGCCAAACGAAAGGCCCTCGCAAAGATGCAGGAGATCGCCCGGCGATACCCCCGCATGTTCGCGCACTGGCGACTCACCGTGACGGTGAGCGCGGTGGTGGTCTGACGATCAGAACGACAAGAGCCGTGTAACGGGCGACTGTTACGCACGGTTCTGTGAGAGCCGAGGGGTGAGAATCCCCTCGGCTACTCGGCAGAGGACTGTGGGCAGGGTGAGGCTCTGACCTGCGGTTGTGCGGGACGGGCCGGCGGTTGGTGTCCCGGACAACCGCAGGCAGCGCGGTCGTCTACCCGCGGAGCCAAGCCGGCAGGCGCCGCGGAGCCGGTCGCGGTGTGCTGGCTGCCATGGCTCGGGGAGCCGACTTGGCTCTCGTGACTTGTCGGGCGAGTCGGCATTCGCCGGCTTCACGGATGAGTTCCTGAGAGCGGATCCGGTGCAACTCGAAGTGCATGCCGTTCGCTCCTACTGCTGGAACCCCGTGACGTCGGCGACCACGCAGCTGACGTTGTCGGGGCCGCCGGAGCCGTTGGCGAGGGCGATGAGTTCGCGGACGGCCTGCTCGGGCTCCCTGCCTTCGGAGAGCACCCTTTGGATTTCTTCGGTCGGCACGATGGTCGACAGACCGTCGGAGCAGAGCAGGTATCGGTCTCCCTGCCGGGCGTCGTGAAGGCGCATGTCGGGGATGGCAACGGCTCCTCGACCCAGGGCTCGTATCAACAGCGACCGCTGGGGATGGGAGACGGCTTCCTCCGGGGTGAGGCGTCCTTCGTCGACCATCGACTGCACCATGGTGTGGTCGTGCGTGATCTGGAACAGCTCTCCGTCGCGCAGGAGATAGACGCGGGAGTCGCCGATGTGGACGAGAGCCAGCTGCGATCCGGTCCAGAGCATCGCAGTGAGTGTCGTGCCGACTTCTTCGGGTGAAGAGCCGGTCCCGGCGACGCTGTCCACAGCCTGCTTGGCCTGTTCGACGGCGTCTTCGAGGACGTTGAGGAGATTGCCCGCCGGGATGGTGTCCGTTTCGAGGTGCTTGAGCGCGTCGACGGCGGCCGCGCTTGCGGGGGCTCCTCCGCTGCCGTAGCCGTCGGCGATGGCGAGCAGGCGGGTTCCGGCGTAGGCGGTGTCCTGGTTGCTCTCTCGGACGAGGCCCGTGTCGGACAGGGCGGCGTAACGGATTCCGAGGGGCTTGGCGGTCGGGGACATGGCAGGGTCCTTCCAGGACAGGTGGTCGATGAGGAAGGTGGCCAGGCCCCGCCGTGCGGCGGTGTCGGCCTCGACCTGGGCCCAGAACGCGCGGATCTCCTGTGCGGCCGGGCCCGCCTCCAGCGAGCAGACGTGCTGGATGCGGGCCAGGGGCATTCCCAGACGTCGGAGCCAGGCGACCAGCCGGGCCTGGTCCACTTGTTCCGGTGCGTAGAGGCGATAGCCGGTCACTGGGTCGACGCGAGCGGGGGTCAGCAGGCCGAGCTCGTCGTAGAGACGCAGCGCCTTCGGTGACAGGCGGGCCGCCTTCGCGAACGTCCCGATGGTCAGCAACCCCATGCTTGCTCCTCCTCATGCCGAGCACATCGCCCGGCCCCACCGATGCTGTGGGTTCCCCCAAGGTGAAGGTCAACTGTCGGGGCACTGACTGCTCTTCCGTGCAGCGGTCGATGCGGTGCATTACCGTGGCGCATTTTTGACCGAGGCCGACGAGGGCGGGGCCGGCCCGGGGAGGGGTGCCGACGGGCAGGTGGCGTTGCCGCGAGGCTATGACCGAATTCGTCGTGGTGACCGCTGTCGGCCGCGACCGAGGGCCAGGAGGGCATCACCGCGAGGGACATGGCGGCGACCATGCCGGGATATGCCATTGCGTACAGCCGAATTCGCCGTGGCCATGGGAGAAGTACCGGGCGGCGAGCGTCTGCCAGAACCCCCTGGCGGCGTGAAGGCAGTAGGTGATCAAGTCGTCTCCGTAGCGGCGCAGTAGTCGGCGGTGCCAGCGCTGAGCGCGGATGGTTCCCGGCAACTGTGTCAGGTCGACTTGATCTTGCCGACGGTGTGCCGCCTTGCCGATCCGTAGGCCGTGACGCAGACAGACGTGATGGTGGTGGGCGGGTGCGAAGAACGCGATCCGCCGGCCCGGTGCGGCCCGGGCGCGATTGGTGGACTGTCCGGCCCGTCGGTGGCCCGGTCCAGCAGGGCGACGGCGGCCTGGGCGATCTCTTCCCCCAGTGACCTGATCCGAGCCGCGCGCGGCGAGGATGCGGCGAGCGTGGTCCCTGGCCAGCTCGCCCATGGGTATCGGTGCGGTGCGAAGGTGGCGCCGGATCGCGGTGATCCAACCGCACTGGCGGTGGTTGCGTACCCGGACGCGAGAGATCTCGTAGGGGTCGTAGGCACGTCCCAGCCCCGGCCGTCGTTTCCCGCGCCGGAGCGCTGACGGCGGAAGGGGTTCACAACTGCTGGTCCAGTACCTTGTTTTGGCGAACATGGGCACGATTGAGTGAACGGTGTTCCGGTCTGTGGGTGTGTCTGACTGGGTGTGTGACGTGTGTGGCGCGATCTGGGACGCCGGGTGTGGTGTCAGCAGTCGGGGCCGCCGTATCACCGGAGTGATGGTTCGGGGCCTCCCCGTCGCCTCTGGCCACGCCCACATGGCCAGGTCGTAGGGATTCCGCCCACCTGGGACGGACCGCATACGTGATATGCGTCGCCGCCCAGGACGTGAAAGCGGAGGACCGGTGCGCCCAACACCGTTCGGGGCGTGCCGGTGAGACAGGACTCACTCCTGCTCACTGCCCAGGAACGGTTCAACTCCGCGCTGTCGTAGGTGCGGTGGTTGATGCGGACGCCGTAGGAGTTGAATGTCCGTCGTCGCCGGGGTACCCGACCGGCCCACCCTCTCGTACACGAACATCACAAGGGCCCTGCTCGGCATGGCCGCCGACAGCAGGCTCTCCGGCCGGCGGGTGCTGGTCACGGCGGAGAACGGCTGGAAGGCTCGGACTCCCTACAAAGGAACAGAGAGACGTTCTTGACACGTGGCGTCGAGCCCGCAGCTGCGCCCCGCGAATCGTTCGTGTGGTGAACCTTGTCGGCCGTACGGATGACCGCAGGCCGCGCTCCGCCCAAGAGGCAGGCGGCGACCGGTATACCCGGGGAATGATCAGGAACCTGGTATGCGGAATCGGGGCTCTCTCGTCGTCGGTATGTGGGGGAGTGGGCGGTGACGAAGCGGCGCCGGCAGCTGGCCGTCCATGAGGCGGAGCTTCAGACGCTGAGCGTCATTGCCGACGGACCGTGCGCAGACACCGTCGTCTCCTGCACCCCGGCCGCGCAGCGCAAGATCCCGCCCTGGGGTGCCCGGCCTCATCGGGTGCCCGTGGCTCGTGCCGAATCAGGTTTCCGAAGCGGTTCCTTCCTGTGTTCCACAATTCTGAAAGGTGTCTGTGATGAGCCGAGGGCTGATCGTGGTGGATGTGCAGAACGACTTCTGCGAAGGAGGTAGCGTTCCCGTCGCGGGAGGCGCGCGGGTCGCCTCGGCGATCGCCGACCTGGTCGACCGGAGCGCAGGCCGTGATTACCAGTACGTTGTGGCCACCCGGGATCATCACATCGATCCGGGCAGCCATTTCTCCGAGACCCCGGACTTCCAGGACAGCTTCCCCGTCCACTGCGTGGCAGGGAACGAAGGCGCTGAATTCCATCCCCACTTCGCACCCGTCGTCACGGACGGCAAGGTGCACGCCGTCTTCTTCAAGGGCGCCCACTCTGCCTCCAAGAGCGGATTCGAAGGCGCGGACGCGGAGGGAACCTCCCTCGCGGACTGGCTGCGTGCCCGTGGGGTCGAGGACGTCGACGTGGTGGGCATCGCGACGGATCACTGCGTGCGTGCGACCGCGCTGGATGCCGTCGCGGCAGGATTTCGCGCACGGGTACGTCTCGACTACTCGGTCGGCGTCGCCCCGCACACAACAGCTGCCGCGCTGAAAGACTTCCGCAAGGCAGGAATTGCAGTATCCGGTGAGGCGCCGGTTCCGGAATAGTCCTGGCGCCGGTGCGAGGCATGAGTTGCACCGGTGTCCCGCCGGCCCGGCGGAGGCCACGTTCACTTGATCAGGTGATCCGATCCTCCGCCTCACGACGCAACGCATGTCACGTCGCGGCCAGGCCGACAGGTCAATAGCGCTCAGCTGCGCCGAGGTACTGCTCGGCGAAGGCGGCAGCGGCAGCCGGCGAGGTGAACAGGCGCCGCAGCCGGGCGAGGGCGTCGTGCTCGCGCGGAACTGATCCCCGGCAGCCGTCCCGTGATAGACCTCGGACAGCCACTGCGAGAATTCCTGATAGTCCCATACGCGGCGCAGACAATCTCCCGAGTAGCCCTCGAGAGCGCTGCCGCTTCCTGCTTCCTGCGCGAGGTGGGCAACGAGCCTGTCGCCGAGCAGGAAGGCGTCGTGCAGGGCGAGGTTCATGCCCTTGGCCGCGATCGGCGCGATGGGGTGGGCCGCGTCGCCTGCGAGGAACAGCCGCCCCTCCGTCAACGGCTCGGCTCCCGCCGCTGCGAGCCGTTGCTGCAGCTGCGCCCGGACCCGGTCGTGTGGCCGGTTCGCCGGGTCATCACCCGGCGGGCACTGGAGGTAGTAGCGGGTCACCTCGGAGCTGCGGGGCATCTGTCCGGCAAAGCCATTCGGATGGATCCCGGACAGAACGCAATCGGAGGGCGGCGGCGCCTCGGCCAGCAACACCAGCCAGGCCATGCCGTAGTCATGCCGCGCGATACGTACCCGGCCGGCGGGAAGCGCGCTCCGCGTCACCCCGCGTGCCCCGTCGCACCCTGCGGCGAAATCGCAATGAAACAGCTGTCGTTGACCTGTTTGGGGGCAGGTGTACGCAACCGAGGACCGGTCCTGTTTCCACGTCTTGCACCCGCACGTCCTGGACAGCAAACCGGATGTCCCCGCCGCGCACGTCTGCGTACTCACGCACCAGATCCGTCACGTAGAAAAAGTGGTGACGTCCCGTCAGTTTTCTGTACGGAAGGCGGTGCTGCTGACCGTCGAACCGGAACCCGGAACATGTTGTGGAGCAGGGAAATCGGGATGCGGGAAAGTGGTCACACGGTCATTATGTCGACGCGCGGGCAGCAGCTGTCGGAGCCCGCGGTCATGACGGTGCGCGGGCCCCGACGGTCGATGATCCGGCCGACCCGGATCCCGGCGAAGGCGGAGATGAGCAGGGCGGCGGAGAACGCGGCCGTTGTGGCCCCTGTGCGCCATCCGGTGTCGGCGGTGATGGCCGGGTTGAGCGTGGGGGAAGGCGTAGTGGACGATTCCCCAGCTGGTGATCTGCGTGATGCACAGGGCCGGGAGTACTGCGCGGGGCCGCGACCGGTCCCCTGTTCCGGTCGCGGCCCCGCAGGCGTCGACCTCGGTTACGGGCAGCAGCCACCGGCCGCGACCGCCGCACCAGGGCCTGTTTCGGCGACGGCCGGGTCCGCGCAGCAGGCGCTGCCCCTCTGTTCGGCCATCGAGTCGGCGTCGGCCTTGACGACGTACACCTCCCACGGTTCCTGGCCAGGGCCGTGGACCCAGACCTTGTCCTGGAGGGCGTAACAGCAGGTGGTGTCGTTCTCGACGTCGGTCGCAAGACCCTGATCCGCGAGGCGGGTGGTGGCGTGGACAGCTTCGGTGGTTTCGACTTCGACGCCGAGGTGGTCCATACGTGTGTCCACGTCCGGCGTGCCCTGGACGAGGACGAGCTTGAGCGGCGGGTCGGCGATGGCGAAGTTGGCGTAGCCGTCGCGCAGTTTCGCTGGCTCGGTGCCGAAGAGCTTGCTGTAGAAGGCGATCGAGGCGGGAAGGTCGGGGACGCGCAGGGCGAGCTGTACTCGGGACATGACAATCCTCCTGACGCAGGGTGGTAGCGCCCAGGCTGTTGGCCGGGACGCCGGGGTTCAGGCCGAGCAGCAGCCGCCGGACGACGTGTCCTCAGTGGCTGCAACCAGCAAAGGGGTGTCGACGCCGATCTGTACGAGAGCGGGCTCCGGAGCGGCACAGCAGCCTCCGCTGTCGGCCTGGCCGGCTGCCGGGTCGTCGAAGAGTCCGGCGCCGCCGCAGACTCCGGTCTCGGGGAGCGTGAGTTCGACGCGGTCGGCGGATTCGGTGTCACCGGCGATGGCCGCGGTGACGGAGCGGACCTGCTCGTAGCCGGTCATGGCCAGGAACGTGGGGGCGCGGCCGTAGGACTTCATGCCGACCAGGTAGACGCCGGGTTCGGGGTGGGAGAGCTCGCGGTGGCCGTGGGGGTAGACGGTGCCGCAGGAGTGCTGGTTGGGGTCGATGAGCGGGGCGAGCTCGGTGGGGGCCTGGAGGCGCTCGTCGAGGCCGAGCCGGATCTCGGAGAGGAACGACAGGTCGGGGCGGAAGCCGGTCAACACGATGACCTCATCCACCAGGTCCAGACGGCGGCTGTCCTCGCCGACCAGGATCAGGCAGCCGTTGTCGTCACGTTCGATGGCCTCGGTTCGGAAGCCGGTGACCGCGTCGGCGTGGCCATTGTCGACGGCGGCCTTGGCGGCCAGGCCGAGGGCGCCACGGGCGGGGAGCTGGTCGGCGGTGCCGCCGCCGAAGGTGGAACCGCTGATGCCGCGACGCAGGATCCACACCGCGTGCGTGCCGGGCTCGTCCTTCGCGACGTCGGCGAGGGAAGCGAGGGCGGTGAAGGCGGAGGCGCCGGAGCCGATGACGGCGGTGCGCTTGCCGGCGTAGCGGGCGCGGACGGCCGGGTCCTTCAGATCGGGGACGCGGTAGGTGATGCGGTCGGCCGCCGTCTTTTCACCGAGAGCGGGCAGGCCACTGGCCCCGGCCGGGCTCGGGGTGGTCCAGGTGCCGGAGGCGTCGATGACCGCGCGGGCGAAGACACGCTCCTCGCCGTCGGGGGTGGTGAGGTGGAGGACGAAGGGCTGGGCTTCGCGGTCGGCATCGACGATACGGTCGCGGCCGGTGCGGGAGACCCCGGTGACGGTGGCGTTGTAACGGACGCGGTCGCCCAGGACGTCGGCCAGCGGCTGGAGGTACTGCTCGGCCCAGTCCCCGCCGGACGGATAGGTGGCCGCATCGGGCTTGGTCCAGCCGGTCGGCGCCAGGAGCTTCTCGGCGGCTGGGTCGGTGACCTCTCCCCAGGTGGAGAACAGCCGCACATGCGACCAGTCACGAACCGCGGAGGCGGCGGTCGGCCCGGCCTCCAGGACCAGCGGCTCGATGCGGCGCTCGACCAGGTGGGCGGCGGCGGCCAGCCCGGCGGGGCCGGCGCCGATGACGACAACTGGAAGGTCTGCGGTGGTGATCATGGCGGTGATGTCCTCCGAAGTGAGCGACCTGCCCGGCCGCTGTTTCGATCGCTGTCGATGTCTGGAGCTTGCCACTCGGTATCGATGAGTGTCAACATAGACACATGTCGAAGTCGGAGTTGGTGGAGCTGTCGGTCCTGGATGCGGGGACTGTGGTGCCGTGCTGCCCGCCGATCACCGCCGGGGAGCTGTCGCAGGGCGACGCGGAGAAGATGGCCCTGATGTTCAAGGCACTGTCGGATTCGGTGCGGCTTCGCCTGTTCTCCAAGGTCGCCTCGCATGCGGGCGGCGAGGCGTGTGTATGCGACATCTCCGACGTCGGCGTCTCCCAGCCGACCGTCTCCCACCACCTGAAGAAGCTGCGCGAGGCCGGCCTCCTGACTTCGGAGCGGCGCGGGACCTGGGTCTACTACCAGGTCGCCCCGTCCGTCGTGGCGGCCATGTCTGCCATGCTCGACCTGCGCTCCTGATCGATGGCCCGCGCCGGCAGGTCAGCCGGTGCAGTCACGCGGGCGGCAGTGCGCCAGGTAGGCCCGGAGTGAGGAGACACGCTCGGCCATGGTGACACCGTCGGCCCGGTAGAAGACCTGCTTGCCCTCTTTGCGGGAGACGGCCGGGCCACCACGACGCAGCTGCCGATCTCATCGGGGTGAGCCGGGATCAGGATTCATGATGGAAAGGCGGTCGCGAGCGCCTGGTGCAGCTGGCCGATGCTGGGGGCGCCGTCCAAGCCCTCGGGTGTGCGGTAGAGACGGCAAGCCATCCCCTGCGTTCGTCCGGCTTCTGCGAACGGGTCTTCTCCGTCAATGAGGACAGTCGGGGAACCGGTGAAACCGATGCGTTCGGCCTCGGTCTGGTCGGTGACCACCCGGGTGACGACATCGACGTTGTGCAGCCCGGCCGCCTCCAGCGCCTGCCACAACCGTCCGACGGCCAGCTGTTCGTTCGGGCATTCCTTTACGACTACGACTTCGATCCGCATGCCTCCAGGATGCCGCAGCAACTCAGGCCAGGAGTTCGGTGATTTGACGGACGGCATCACGGGCAGGGCGCCCCACGCCGATGAGGGTCGCGGAACTCGGCCCCGTCCAGTCGCCGTAGCCGAGCAGATGCAGCCGCGGTTCACCGACCGCGCGGGTGCCGTGGGTGGCGAGGCAGGTTGGAGCGCCGCTCGTAGTCGGTCAGGTGCTCCACCACGTGCCCGGCGTCCGGGTACTCCTGGCCCGGCTGGGCGGGCATGACGCGGCCGGGCGGTGAGGAGCGTGGCCGGGGAGAACAGGCGCAGAGAGTCCCAGGCGTGCCGCCAGGCCCCGTCGGGCGTGCTCTGCGCGTCGAGGATCACGAAGTCCAGCTTCTTGCGGCGCAGGTAGTACCCGGGGGCGAGCTCGGCCTGCCCGCCGCGATCAGCACAACGTCGCTCACCCCGGTCGCTGGGTCGGAGCCGCTGCGGTGGGCGCCTCGGCTGCGGCACACACCGGGCACAGCACCGTCCGCGCTTGGGCCTCGCCGGGGGTTCCGATCAGGCTGCCCCGACGCACGCTCCGGGTCGCGATACGGGCATGCGCCGCGCAGACCCCGGCGCCGCAGCTCTGGCATACGCCGACGGTGGGGCTGTTCGTTCCCGCAGTGCGGCACTCGAGGCAGTGCATCAGCTGTCCCTGCCCGAAGTGGTGAGTTCCGTGGGCATGAACTTCCTGCGCCAGGCGAGCGCTACGTACACGAGTCCGATCAGGACGGGCACCTCGATGAGCGGGCCGACGACACCGGAGAGAGCCTGCCCGGAGGTGACGCCGAAGGTGGCGATGGCGACCGCGATGGCGAGTTCGAAGTTGTTGCCCGCGGCCGTGAACGCCAGCGTCGCCGTGCGGTCGTAGGCCAGCCCCAGGGCCTTGCCGAGGAGGAAGGTCCCGAAGAACATGATCGCGAAGTAGACGAGCAGCGGCAGCGCGATCCGTGCGACATCCAGCGGCTGGGAGGTGATCGTCTTCCCCTGCAGGGCGAACAGGATCAGGATCGTGAAGAGCAGCCCGTACAGCGCCCAGGGGCCGATCTTCGGCAGGAAGCGCTGCTCGTAGCCTTCGCGGCCCATCTTCTGCTCGCCGATGCGGCGGGTGAGGAACCCGGCCAGCAGCGGGATGCCGAGGAACACGATGACGTTGAGGGCGATGTGCCACACCGAGACGTTCAGGCCCTGGCCGTCGCCGAGGTTCAGCCAGCGCGGCAGCAGGTCGAGATAGAACCAGCCCAGCAGGCCGAACGCGATGACCTGGAACACGGAGTTCAGCGCCACGAGGACGGCGGCGGCTTCCCGGTCGCCGCACGCGAGGTCGTTCCAGATGATGACCATGGCGATGCAGCGCGCCAGGCCGACGATGATCAGGCCGGTGCGATACTCGGGCAGGTCCGGCAGGAAGGTCCACGCCAGGGCGAACATGACCGCGGGGCCGATGATCCAGTTGATGACCAGCGAGGACACCATCAGCTTCTTGTCGCCGGTCACGGTGTCGAGCCTGTCGTAGCGGACCTTGGCCAGCACCGGGTACATCATGACGAGCAGACCGAGCGCGATGGGCAGGGAGATCCCGCCTACCTCGATCTTCGCCAGTGCGTCGTTCATCCCCGGGATCAGCCGCCCCAGGCCCAGGCCGACGGCCATGGCGAACAGGATCCACACCGCGAGATAGCGATCGAGGGTGGAGAGCTTCTTGACGATCGAGTCGTCCCGGCCCGCGGCCCGGTCGGCAGCGGGGGCCGTCGTGGTGCGCGCGGTGGTCACGGGCAGGCCCTCTTGTTCTCGGCGGCGCTGCGGGCGGACTCGGCCAGCGCGGCGAACTGCTCGGAGAGGCCGGCCAGGACCTCGGGACGCAGCTTGTAGTAGGTGAAGCGGCCGCACGGCTCGGTTTCCACCACACCGGCCTCGCGCAGTACCTTCAGGTGGTTGGAGAGGTTGGTCTGCTTCGCGCCGGTCTCCTCGACCAGGTGCGTCGTACAGAGCGTCTCGCGGGCAAGCAGGGTCACGATCTGGAGGCGGAGCGGATCGCCCAGCACCCGGATCAGATCAGGATCGACTGAAGTCAGCATGTACTGATACTTTCACATCACTAGCTGCTGATATCAGTGCGGGCTGCAGGCGTTGGCGGCTGGTCCCGCCATGCGACGAGAGAGAACGATCAATATGGCCGAGTCTTCCGGCAAGCCGTCCGTCCTGTTCGTCTGCGTCCACAACGCCGGCCGCTCCCAGATGGCCGCTGCCTGGCTGACCCACCTGGCCGGGGACCGCGTCGAGGTTTGCTCCGCCGGCTCGAATCCCGGCGACGCCGTGAACCCGGCGGCTGTCGAGGCGATGGCCGAGGTCGGCATCGACATCTCCGCCGAGACCCCGAAGATCCTCACGATCGACGCCGTCCGCGAGTCCGACGTGTGCATCACCATGGGCTGCGGCGACGCCTGCCCCGTCTTTCCCGGCAAGCGCTACCTCGACTGGAACCTCGACGATCCGGCAGGCCAGGGTGTCGAAGCCGTCCGCCCCATCCGCGACGAGATCAAGAACCTCGTCGAGGGCCTCATCGCAGAGATCGCCCCGGAGGCCAAGGCGTGAGCGGGATACGCGATGTCGTCATCATCGGCTCCGGCCCCGCCGCCCTCACAGGCGGTATGAGAGCGGCGGTAGCCACTTCACCTCTCGCCGCGGGCCGACCCGAGACGCCTCCGCCGGCACAAGCCGGGACATGCGGCCGGTCCAGGACGTTGGCGCAGCGGAGCGCTGCCTGATCGGATTCGCCCGCAAGAGATCCTGCTCGAAGGCCCACAGACAGAACTGGTTGACGGCCGCGGCCTCCCGGTCCCAAGCCCTGCGGTGATCACCGCGTGGGACGTCGGGATCAGACAGACTGTCCTCGACCGCGTCAGCGTCCCGCGCATCGGTCCCGGACGCCCGCGTACCAAGCCCCGCAAGGAGGGCGTACGGCTCCCGCGCAAACCGTCCTACCTGTGCAGACGCGAGATCTCCTGCATTATTCCCGAGAAGACCGATCAGATCCGCAACCGAAAGAAGCGCGGCACCCGCGACGGCAGGCCGCCCAAGTTCGACAAGACCGACTACCGCGAACGCCACGCTGTCGAATGCGGGATCAACCGCCTCAAGAGGCATCGGGCCGTTGCGACGCGATGACAAACGTGCTGTGCGCTACGAAGCCACCGTGGCCATCGCAGCGTTCAAGGAGTGGCTGTGAGAGCCCGCGTGGCGCCCATCGAGCCCGCATGAGGTTCATCGCGGAGGTTCCACGGGTGGCCAAGGAGCCCAGGAAAGAGCTTCACGCCAGCCCGGCCGCTCAAATGCCCAGCCCTGAAGCACCTCGGCAACAGGCTCCACGGCAAACACCCCGTGCTCGCGCGGCACGTGGGCCTGGAAGTGCCTGTCTGGGCCACCCTCTTGGTATTCAACCTGGTAGCTCAAGTCGTCGTTGAGATAGACCTGCATGTAGTGCTGGCCGACAGGTTCGATATCGAGCCGCTGGACAACGACAAAACGCCAGGTCAGGCTCATATCAGCCAGCAGATCGTGCAGCTGTTCCTCGGACGGGTCGTCCCATGCCGTCCCGTCCCACTCAATCGCCCGCAGCACAGGTGTTGCCATGATGGCGACTGTACTGGCCGACCATGCTGCGGATATCAGCGGGCGGCCGGTGTCCAGGCCCTGCAACGCGTCGTCATGCCCGGAAACGACCTCCTCCAGCCCGACGACGAACTTGCTGTACTTCTCGCCTCCACCCGCCTTACCGATCCCGAATCCCGTCGGGCCGCACTGCATGTCCTCATCGAAACCTGGTCGCACGTCTCCGCGGATTCGTGCGGTGACTGGCGGCCTGTGGCGTACGGTCGACCCTGCTGAGGCAGCACGCCGGCACGAACAGCGGGGCGGGCTGGTCCGAACCGAGATTCGCCTCGCGCCCCGGCGCCGCGCCCAATCGGCGTGGCGCTCCAGGCATCCACCACGGCCGCCGGTGGGGCGACGGCTCGACCATGCGCGGCGAGCTCTCCGGCTACGACGTGAAGGCCGCCGAACTCCCGCTGTCGGCACCCGTCGACGTCATGTCGCACGCGCTGTGTGCGCAGTTCACCCTGACCTGACGCATGCAGGACCGGACCGGCGTCAAGTTCGTCCGCATGACACTCATGGAGGACGGGACGGCCGGCGGGACCTGCGTCCACGGCGACTTCACCCACCAGGCGTACCGGGGCGCGTGGGGCCGGTGAACGAACGGTTCTGGATCGGCGCGGACGAGACCGAGCGCCGCCGTCGGGTCCTCGACGCGATGTACGCGCCGATCGGCGTCACAGCGAGGAAGGCTGCGATCTGTGTCCCGCATTGAGCACAATCTCTGTAGGTGATCGGGTGTCCAAGATTCGGGGTCAAGGACAAGGCCGGCCGCACCACAGGAACCACGCACACTTCCTTTACGTCTTAGGCGACACCCAAGGCGACAACGCCGTCGACACCGTCGGCTTCGATGCTGTCGTCCCCGTCCAAGACCGCTACCGCACCCACTCCCGGTCCCGGCCTCTATGAGGAAGAGCAGAAGGTCAGCTCGCTGTGCGGTAGGCAGTAGGCAAGCCGTGAGGGGCCCTGTCGCACAATGAGCACGACTACGAACACGTCGGCGCACCACACATCCACGATCGGCGCGCCGATCCGGCGCAACACCGAGCTCGCGCTGCTGGTGTTCGCCGTCGTGATCCCGGTGTTCGCCTATGCCAATGCGGGCCTGGCCATCAACAACCAGGTGCCGTCCGGCCTGCTGAGCTACGGCCTGGGCCTGGGCTTGCTGGCCGGGGTCGCCCATCTCGTCGTGCGGAAGTTCGCGCCGTACGCGGACCCGCTGCTGCTGCCGCTGGCCACGCTCCTGAACGGGCTCGGCCTGGTCGTCATCTGGCGGCTGGACCAGTCCAAGCTGCTGCAGTCGATCAAGCAGGCGGGAACGGCCGCGCCACGGCAGTTGATGTACACGGCGATAGGCATTGCGCTCTTCATCGTTGTCCTGATCTTCCTCAAGGACCACCGTGTCCTGCAGCGCTACACCTACATCTCCATGGTGGGTGCACTGTTCTTGCTGCTGCTCCCGCTGGTCCCGGGCCTGGGCGCCAACATATATGGCGCCAGGATCTGGATCCACGTCGGCAGTTTCAGCATCCAGCCCGGTGAGTTCGCGAAGATCGTGCTCGCGGTCTTCTTCGCCGGCTACCTGATGGTCAAGCGCGACGCACTGGCTCTGGCCAGCCGCCGCTTCATGGGCCTGTACCTGCCGCGCGGCCGCGACCTCGGCCCGATCCTGGTCGTCTGGTTCCTCTCGATCCTGATCCTGGTCTTCGAGACCGACCTCGGCACATCGCTGCTGTTCTTCGGAATGTTCGTCATCATGCTGTACGTCGCCACCAGGCGGACCAGCTGGATCGTCTTCGGTCTGCTGATGTCCGCGGCCGGCGCCGCCGGTGTCGCCGGCTTCGAATCGCACGTCCAGCAGCGTGTCCAGGCCTGGATCGACCCGATGAAGGAGTACATCCTCAGTCGCCAGGGCGTGGCCGGCCACTCCGAACAGTCGATGCAGGCGCTGTGGGCGTTCGGTTCCGGCGGCACCCTCGGCACCGGCCTCGGCCAGGGCCGCTCCGACCTCATCCGGTTCGCCGCCAACTCCGACTTCGTCCTCGCCACCTTCGGCGAGGAACTGGGCCTGACAGGCATCATGGCGATCCTGCTGATCTACGGCCTGATCGTGGAGCGTGGCGTGCGCACCGCCCTCGCCGCCCGCGACCCGTTCGGCAAACTGCTCGCCATCGGCCTGTCGGGCGCGTTCGCGCTGCAGGTTTTTGTCGTCGCCGGCGGTGTGATGGGCCTGATCCCGCTGACCGGTATGACGATGCCGTTCCTGGCGTACGGCGGTTCCTCCGTCATTGCCAACTGGGCCTTGGTCGGCATCCTGATCCGCATCAGCGACACCGCGCGCCGCCCGGCACCCGCCCCCAACCCCGAGATGGACCAGGTCGTCCGCCCGTGAACAAGCCGCCGGACGGCGACCGGATCGACTGGGTTCCAGGTCGTGGCGTGCTTCCTTCAGGTGGAGCGCGAACGCTGTCCCGGTCGCCGATCGGGTGTGTCAACTCAGCGGTTGATTTGCGTGGTTGAGTTACTTGGCGGCCGGGGTGAGTCGGTCTTCGGAGGCGATGTGGAACGAGTTCAGTGGTGCCTTCCAGCGCATGGTCCAGCGGTGTCGGCCCTTGCCCGTCGGGTCCAGCGACATCAGCGCCAGGTAGAAGTCCTTCAGTGCCGCGGACTCGTTCGGAAAGTGCCCACGGGCCCGGACCGCTTTGCGAATGCGGGTGTGTTGACGCTCACGATCGCGTTCGTCGAAAAGATCACCTTGCGGATCTCGACGTCGAAGGAGACGAAGTGCACGAACTCGGCCCATGCGTCGGACCGCAGCTTGACCCCTCCGGCGGCCGGACCGCCCAGCAAATGTCCGAGGCGTGCCGGGAGGCTGCGGGAGGAGGGCGGTCAGGCGTCGGCGGGTTCCGCCGGCAGGGCCCAGGCGGCGTAGCCGCCGAGGATGTCGGAGACGTCCTCGAAGCCGCGGTGCCGCAGGAGGCTGGCCGCGATCGAGGAGCGGTGGCCACCGGCGCAGTGCAGGACGAGGGGCCGGTCGGCGGGGAGCTCGTCCAGGCGCGCCGGCAGTTCGCTCAGGGCTATGTGCATGGCGCCCTCGATGAAGCCGTTCGTGCTGCGCTCTGCGCAGGTGCGTACGTCGATGATGAGCGGAGAGTTCTTCCCTCGCAGGGCGGTGCGCAGCTGTGCGGCAGTCAGGCGACTCGCGGGACTCACCTCCTCGGCCAGCTCTTTCAGGGCGTCCTCGGGGTTGCGCAGGTAGCCCAGTGCACGGTCGAAGCCGATACGGGCGAGGCGGGTGACGACTTCCTCCTCCCGGTTCTCCGGAGCCATGACAATCAGCTCGTCGGCCGGGTCGAGGACGGTGCCGGCCTGTTCGGCGAACCGGCCCTCGGCGGGTACGTTGACCGCCCCACGCAGGTGACCGTTGGCGAATTCCTGCGGGGAACGGGCATCGACCACGACCGCCCCCGCCCGCCGCAGCTCGGTGAACTCGGTCAAAGACAGCGGGCGGGGCGCCGCGGCCGGGTCGAACAGGAGACGTTCCTTGCGGTTGAGTTCCGCGTCGAAGGCGAAGTAACCGGGCGCGGCGGACTGGCCGGCGGTGACGAGTGCGACGAAGTCCTCACGGCTCATCGGCGCGCAGGCGTAGTTGGTGGCGCGCTGCTCTCCGATGGTGGACTGCTTCTCGGCGGAGAGGTTTTTGCCGCAGGAGGAGCCGGCGCCGTGGGCGGGGAAGACCCGGACCGCGTCGGGCAGTGCCATCAGCTTGTTCTGGACGCTGTCATGAAGCATCGCACCGAGTTCGTCGGCGGTCACGCCCACGGAGGCGAGCAGATCGGGGCGGCCGACGTCGCCGATGAACAAGGCGTCGCCGGTCAGCACCCCGTAGGGAACCGCGTCATCGGCGTGCTCGTACACAAGGACGCTGATCGACTCGGGGGTGTGCCCGGGGGTCTCCATGATCTGCAGGGTGACACCGCCGAGGGAGACACGTTCGCCGTCGGTGAGCTTGCGGATGGGGTACTCGGTCTCGGCGTGGCGGCCGTAGCCGATCCAGGCGCCGGTGCGGTCGGCCATCTCCAGGTGCCCGGCGACGAAGTCGGCGTGGAAGTGGGTGTTGATGACACCTACGACGGTGAATCCGTGCGCTTTGGCGTCGGCCAGGTACTCCGAGACGTCTCTGCGCGGGTCGACGACCACGGCCTGGCCGGTCGTCTCGTCGGCGATCACGTACGACGCCTGTGACAGGCAGTCGAGGTAGTACTGGGTGAAGAGCACGGCAAACCCTCCGTCGGGGGACGCGCACCCGGCCGGGTGCGGAAAGTTGATCGAAGGCGCGACAGCGCCTTCCGAATGGGTCCGGGGTTCAGGCTTCAGGCGGCCGCAGCCGCAGCGCCACGGTCGAGGGAGTCACCTGCCCGGGCCCATGCGACGGTGCCGCCTGCGACCGAGACGGCGTCCACGCGGAGAGCCTCAAGGCGCTCGGCGGCCCAGCCGCTGCGGTCACCACTCGCGCAGATCACGTAGACGGGCTGATCCCCGGGCAGGGCACTCACGACAGCACCGAGCGTGGACAGCGGCGCGGGGTGGTACCGGGCACGTGGCCGGCCTGGTACTCGTCGGGCTCCCGGACATCGATCACGCGCCGTTCACGAGCTGCGCCGCGAAGACGGTCAGATCCACTTCACGCATGAAGACTTCCTCGCTCTCAGATACCCCCATAGGTATTGATTGCCTCCGACTGTAGGCGGCCCTGCGAGAGGAAGTCAAATACCCCATGGGGTATCTTCCATCGCAGACGAAAAATACCCGTGGGGGTATGTTGACCCTGCAGGTTGTCGGATCTTGAGTGGAAGGAGGAGCGATGGAACAGCGGACCGGCGTGGTCCCGCCCACGCCTGGAGTGCGGCTGGGCCTCCGGGAGAACTGGGCCCAGTTCACTCTGCTCGTGATCGTCACAGCCAGTGTCGGTTCGCTCGTCGGCCTGGAGCGCACGACGGTCCCGCTCCTCGGCACTGACGTTTTCGGGCTGACGAGTAACCTGGCCGTCTTCTCCTTCATCGTCGCCTTCGGCCTCACCAAAGCCCTCACCAACCTCGCGGCAGGCGCCCTCTCGGCCCGTTTCCGGCGTCGGCAACTCCTCCTGGCGGGGTGGCTCGTCGGTGTGCCGGTGCCCTTCGTCCTGGCGTGGGGCCCGTCCTGGTGGTGGATCCTGGCCGCGAACATGCTGCTGGGTGTCAACCAGGGCATGACGTGGTCGATGACCGTGAACATGAAAATCGACCTTGTGGGGCCGGCACGCCGGGGTCTGGCCACCGGACTCAACGAGGCTGCGGGATACGTCGCTGTCGGTACGACGGCCCTGCTCACCGGCTACCTGGCAGCCTCCCACGGCCTGCGGCCGGCCCCCGAAGCGATCGGCGTGTTCTTCGTCGCCGCCGGGTTCGGTCTTTCGCTCCTGGTACGGGACACCAGCGCCCATGTCGCCCTCGAACTGTCCCGGATGCCGCCCGCCCAGGCCCCCAAGGAACGGAACCCGTCATTCGCCGCAGTGTTCGCGCGCACATCGTGGCGCGACCGCTCCCTGCGCGGCGCGAGCCAGGCCGGCCTCGTCAACAACCTCAACGACGGCCTCACCTGGGGCGTCTTCCCACTGCTTGGCGGTGAGCTGTTCGAGGACTTCCCCCAGCGCCCCGCCCTGACCTCGTACCTTGGCCGGGTGGTAGTCGGCTGCGTCGAACAGCGCCTGGACCTCGTCGTAATCCAGCGGGCGCCGGCGAGGAGCCGCCTCGTACTCCACGGTGTGCAGGACCGAGTTGCCCTCGTGGAAGACCTCCTGCGGCGCCCGCCCGAACCTTTCCAGGCAGGTCTCAACCCACCCGTGCGTGCAGTCGGTCCGTCGTGAGCGGGCGTGCCACGGTCAGGACATGGTCGGCGTCGCAGCCGACGTGTTCGTCCGGCACGGCTGTGAGGTACTCGGTGAGCACTATGGACACCATGTCCCTGGTGTCCGACGCGTCCGTGGCCCGGTACAGCGTCATCCGCTTTCAGGTGCGCGCCTGGTCGGGCTCGGTGTAGCGCAGCACCTCCTGGCAGTTCAAGACTGCTTCGGAAACGAGCTGGTGGACCGTACGGCGCATCGGCTCGGGAGCCGGCCTGGGGCGATCGAACTGCTGAAGGCGATCCTCGAGCATGCCAACGCTCTGCAGATCGAGGTGCAGCACGCGGCTCACCAAGCCGTGCTGGGCGGCAGGAGCATGATGGACGTGCTGATCGCTGACGAGGATCCCGCGGTGCGGGCGGCGGCTCGCGACCTGGCGGCAGCGATCGACAGCCATGCCTGCGCGGCCCGCTGTCCGGTCTGATGGCAGGCTCTCCTGGCATGTCGCGCCGCGCCCTCCGCCGCTGTTGCGTGCATGGCCGATGGCCGCACACCGGACGGTGTGTGGCCATCACTGCTTGCGGACCTGGACGTTCGGGGGGCGTGCCGGTCAGGGGAGTTCGCGGTATTCGGTGATGAGGTAGTCGGCCTCGTCGTCGATGGCATTCGCCAACCAATCGATGTGAATCTCAGTGGGGTGTCCATCTGCGGCAAATACCGCCTCCGCGACATCAGCCTGGCCTGCACGGGCCTTCTGGACATCAGTGAGGAGACTGCCAAGCGTCGGGACATCCTGCGGATTCTCTTCGACGGTACGCCGGGCCGGGGCGTCGAGGCCGATCGCCTTGATGACCTTCCCGTTCCCCACGGTGATCCGGTACTTTCCAAGGCCGCCCCGCTCTCCGGACTCGGAGAGAAGCCGGAAAGAATACCGATCCGGTTCGGACCATCGGGCTGCCTTTGCCTTGGCACCTCCTTCGGCGGCGGCCGGTGTGGACCCTGCGTCGCAGCCGACCACGGCGAGGGCAAGCGCAGCGGATGCGGCGAGCAGATACGTGCTGGATTTCGTCATGGCCAGGCCTTTCAGCAGCTCAGTTGCCCCTTCGACGGCGTCGCCATTGATTCGGTTCCTGCCCAGGCCTGCGCGGAGTTGATCTTCCAGGTCGACGCATGATGGGCATCCCAGGTGATGAAATCCCGGCAGTAGTTCACCGTGCCCGTGAGGCCGGTCACACTCACACGTGACCACGCGTCGCTCGCCCAGTTACTCAAGCGGGGTCCGCCGAATGCGCAGTCCGGCGGAAGCAGTCAGGGGGTGGGGCAGCCGTGCCGCTTGCCCGAGGCGGTGGCGTACGACTCCAGAACCCGCGTCAGCGCCGCGGGATCACTTGTTCCATGCGTTCCGACGGCGCCATCTGCCGCCTTGTCCTGGACGCGTACGAGCTTGAAGTAGGCGGTCCCGATGGCGCCCCCACATTCGATGGTGCGGGTGTATGCGCCCTTCACTGTTCCCGGATACCTGCCGTCTAGATACATCTCCTCCTCCGCAGACGGCCCGTAGTAGGCGGTCATACGGAACAGTTCAAATCGCCCCGGCTCATCTCGCATTGTTCCGTCAGTGCGCGTCCCGCAGGCTTCTCGGTGACGTCTGTTACGCGCAGCCGAGCAGCTTCACGCCCGGTCACCGCGCCACGGCAAGTGCCCGCCGCCCGGCTGACGGGCCGCATCGTCCACTCCGTGCGGTCGACAGTTCCTGGACGTTCGCCGAGCGCGCCCTCGCACCGGGCGTGGCCGGCTGCACGACGTGCCGTCTCGGTCGCGACACGTGCCACTTGGAGCACCTGCCGGGCGGAGAGATCCTCCGACTTCCAGCTCGTCTCGGCCGTGACAAGCAGACCAGCGCCCGCCATAGCCTTGCAGTCGACCAGCACAGCGGCTCCTGGCGAATACCCGCTTTCGAAGGACCCGGTCCAGCCGTGACCGATCGGCGTTGCCGACTCGTCCGCGGCGGGGCCGCTTGCCCGGTAGGCCGCCCGCGGCCATACCCGGAGCTTGAGGACCGGCCCGCCGTCATGGCCCTCGGCCCAGACCGAGCACCACTGGGAGTCGTAGCCGCCCCAGTTGCCGGTGTGACCGCGCGCCTTCAGCCTGGCGACGCCGAAGAACTCCCGCGCTTCCTTGACCGCAAGGGAGCCCTGGCACCGGTCTCCGAGGCCTTCGCCGTCACCGTCCTGGAACCAGACGCTCCAGGCCAGCCCGCCGGCAACCAGCACGAGGAGCAGCCCCCCGACGTACAGGGACAGTCTCAGCCGCGTCATTCGTTCCCCCCGGATGCGGTTGCATCAGCAATACGCCCACAGCGGTCGTGAGGGCCCTGCGCCCACCACGGTGCGCTGACCATCGGCGTGTTCTGCAGGGGCGACTCCGCTTCAGAAGTTCTCCCCTGTATCTTCGCCCCTCTCTATAGCCTACGAGTTCGAACGTGTAAGGGCTGTCCTACCTTCAATACGCGGGTCTGCTCCGGTCACTCGTAGGATCGGAGGGCCCAGGGGCTCCGGGTATGGCTGTAGAGGCTGAGCCGCTGGATGGCTCACGGGACTTGGCCGACCGGAGCCCCGCGACGACTCGACCGCTGATTGGGAGACCCGACTCCATCGCTCCTGCAGGACAACGTCGGCGAGGTCGTCTGCGGGATTGGTGTGGGACGAGTTGGCGGAGGGGAATGTGCCGGGGATCTGGGCCGGGGTGGACATCGGCAAGATGTATCACCACGCCGTGGTGATCGACGCGGGCGGCGAGCGGCTGCTCTCGCGCCGGATCCAGATCGACGGGACGGAGTTGCTGACACTCCTCGGCGGCGTGCTGGCGATATCCGACGATGTGCTGTGGGCCGTCGACCTCAGCCATGGTGGCGCCGCCTTGCAGATCGGCCTGCTGGCCGCCCGCGGTCAGTCTGTCGCCCACCACACTGGCCTGGCAGTGCACCGGGCCTCGGCCACCTATCGGTGCGGGGGAAAGACCGACGCGAAGGACGCCTTCGTCATCGCCGACCAGGCCCATGTCCGCCGGGGCCTGGGGCTGCTCAGGCCCGGTGACGAGATCGCCGTCGACCTGTGCATCTTGATCACTCGGTGCCTGGACCTCGTCTTCGACCGCACCCGGCAGATCAACCTTCTCAGGGCTCAACTGCTTGAAATCTTCCCAGCCTTGGAGCGGGGCGCTGGACTTGACCAACAAGGGTCCGATCACGCTTTTGGCCGGCTACCAGACTCCGGCAGCGATCCGCCGGACGGGTGTGAAGCTTATCGAGACCTGGCTGAAGAATCGCAAGGTGAAAGGCGCCGCCGCACTCGCCCGCACTGCCGTGGACGCCGCCCAGGCCCAGCACACCGCCCTGCCCGGCGAGAATCCGGCCGCCGCCAGGGTGGTCCGCCTCGCGAAGGGGGTGATGGCCCTCGACAAGGAGATCGCGGAACTCGACGCCCTCATCGAGGCCCGGTTTCGCGAACATCCGCACGCCGAGGTGATATGCAGCCTTCCCGGCATGGGCGTCAGGCTCGGCGCCGAGTTCATCGCCGCCACGGGCGGGGACATGAAGGCCTTCCGCAGCGCCGACCGCTTGGCCGGTTTCGCCGGCCTGGCCCCACAGCCCCGCGACTCCGGCCGCGTCGGCGGCAACCTGCACAGACTTCGCCGCTACCACCGCGGCCTGCTCCGGGCCATGTACTCGTCGGCGATGCCGGCCTCAAGTCCTGCCCCGCCTCCAAGGCGTACTACCAGCGAAAGTGGAGCGAGGGGAAAGGCCACAAACAGGCCCTCCTCGCCCTCGCCCGCCGACGCGTCAACGTCCTGTGGGTAATGATTCGTGACAGAGAGTGCTACAACGCTTCACTCCCCGTCGCAGTTGCGGCTTGACATCAGAATTGGGAAGTCCCGTATCCGTACCGACCGTGAGGCGAAGGCGCTGCCGAAGCTGTTCGCGCGACGTCTTGTCTACGCGTTTGTCGGCGCCGCTTGCTGCACGACCTCGAAGGACCACAGTGTGGACCCGCTTGCCGCCGGCTTGGGGCGCTCGCCGCTTTCCGTGTCGCTCTGGTGGGCTGTCTTCATGGGGCCCTCGAGCCAGGCTTGGAAGGACTCTTCGTCACGCCACCGCGTGTAGACGAGGTAGTTGTCGGTGCCTTCGACGGGGCGGAGGAGTTCGAACCACTCGAACCCGTCGGAGTTCTCCACAGCATGGGCACGGGAGGCGAAGCGCTTCTCCAGCGTCTCCCTCTGCTCGGCGGGGACGGTCAGTACGTTGATCTTGACTACGCTCATGGCCTCATCCTGCCGTACGGCGGTCGGCAGGATGAGGAGCGGCTCGTGCATTGCAGCTATTCAGCGCCGGAAGGAGGTGTCTGGGAAGGTCGTCGCAACTGGCTTGGTAGGCGGCGGCGATCGTGGCCTCCCACAGGGAGAACTGCAGGAGGAATCTGCTCAGCGGTTCCTGCTCGGGCACAGGGTGGCTGTCCTCGAACCATACGGTGGGGTCGGTGTCGGTGGCGCCCGGCTCCCAGGGGATCGACCGGGTCCAGCCGCCCTGGCACTCGACGCCGAAGACCAGGTGCTCCGCGCTGCTGTCGGGGCGTATTTCGTTGATCCGTTTGATCCGGTTGTGGCTGCCGAGGATGACCGGACGCTGCGTGGCGAGGCGGTAGAAGTCGGCCAGTGCCCGCGGGATGGAACCGGGTATGTCGGCAATTGGCTCCTGCGTGCTGGTTGCCGGGTACCAGTTCGTCAGGAAACGTTCGACGGCCTGGCCGGGGTTCCTGTGCACGTTGCCGAGCCACGCCAGACCGGGGAGTGGTGGCGGTGTGGCCGGCGGCCGGACCCGGTCGAGGATTTCGCGGTTCAGCGGCGGGCTGATCCGCAGTCGGCAGCGGATCAGTACGTCCTCGCTCGTCTCACACATCGAGACCCGACCGGTGCCGAGGTAAAGGCAGCCGCCATCGAGCCGGACGAAGAGGTGAACGAGCGGTTCCGGTGGTGTCCCCGCCGCGGTGAACGGCATGGGCCCCACGAGCCGTGACGCGACCGGGGGCGCCGGGCCGACCAGGCGGAACTCCTGGTCGTTCCACACCCCGCTGACTCCCGGTTCGTCACTGGGATCGGCGATGACCACCGTCGGTGAAGAACCGACGGCCACCATCGCACGGGGCACCGGGAACACTTCGCCGTCCCGGACCGGCAAGGCTGAGAGCCGCATCCGTATCGACCTGGTTCAGTGGAGTCAGATTCACCTGGGAAGGGTAGCCGCCGCGACGATCGGCCAGAACGGGAAGCAAGCAGTCGCCGGGCCCGGACCGTTGCCTGGGGAGGCAGCAGGCGTGCATACGGCCGAAGGCAGGGGAGGGGCAAGTATGGGGACTGTGCTGCTGGTGGCGTTAGCCGCCGCGGTCGCCGCAGTCGTTGTCACGGGCTTGGTACGCGCAGGGCGACGCGAAGCACAGGCCGAGAAGGCTCGGCTCGCCGAAGAAGCGCAGCGGCAGGCCCGCCGGTCGCTCGAGGCGGTCCGGGCAATGGACGACCGCGAGTTCGAGGAGTACATCGCCCAGCTGTGCCGCCGCGACGGCTGCACCGACGTGAAGCGGGTCGGTGGCGCCGGCGATCTGGGCGCGGACGTGATCGGCCGCCTGCCCGACGGCCGGAAGGTCGTCATCCAGTGCAAGCGGTATGCAAAGCATCGCACCGTCGGCAGTCGCGACATTCAGACGTTCAACGGCACAGCCCGCGCCGAACACGGCGCCGAGGTCCCTGTCTTCGTTGCCTCCTGTGTCTTCACTGACCCCGCCCGCAAGTTCGCCGCCCGGCAGCACCTCCTCCCGGAACCACAGCGTCTGCGACCCGAACAAGTGGGTGGAGGGCATCTTCACCAGCTTCCCGAACGACGTGGCCCTTGTGTACCCCAACGCCAAGGGCCACAAGAACGCCGCCGATCAGGTTTCCGCGGCGATTCTGGGCGCTCTGGGCGTGAGTTGAGCCATATCCGGCTCCCCAGCCGTTGCGCGCCCCAGCCCGGCCTGAACGCTGACGGCCACGAGGTCACCGCGGATCCCCGCGGTGACCTCCGGGGGCCTGCAGCGGAGCACCCCGAAGTAGGAGGGTGTCTCGGGCATCCAGATCGTCGAGGCAGAGCACACTGGGCGTGAAGGGCGTGCCGGACGCAATGCACCCGGTTAGTTGGCCACCGTGCACGTGAGTTGACCATTCTGAGCACGGCAATTCGTGCAGGTGCGACTGAGCGCTTCACCTGGCGGACGGGTGCGTGAGTTGGCTGGGCTGGGAGTCTGAGGTGGTGGGGCAGCCGGCCTTGGCGGCGGCCGGCAGAACCGCGGGCGCCTGCCCCCTCTGCTCCGGTCCGTCGCAGCGGCCGCGAGGCAGGCAGGCCGCTGCGCTTCCGCGCTAAGCCGAGAGCAGCATCGCGACCGCCACCATGGTAAGCAGCCCGATGTACGCCCAGGCGTAGGTGCGGTCGGGGATCCGTGGCGGGCGCCGCCGCAGTACTGCGATCACCGGCAGAGCTCCGAGGAGCAGCGCCGAGGCGGCGCGCAGGTCAATGAGACCCACCAGGTGCACGTGCGCGTCAGCGGGGGCGGGGGCGGGGACCGCGGCGCCGCCCAGGGACACTGCGGCGGCCGGGAGCGCGATGGCGAGGGTGAGGGGGTTGGCCAGCGCAGTCGCCACGTGCATCGTGTGCCCGGCCCGCCGCATCGCGGGGACGGTCATGACGCTGCCTCCCACGCCGAGGAAGGCGGCGACCGCGCCGACCGGCGCGCCGAGGACGGCTGGCAGCGGACGCGGAGCATCGGAGGTCGCCTCGACCAGGGGGCCCGGACGGAGGAAGCCGGGGCGCAGGAGCAAGTCGGCGATAGTGAGAGCGATGTACGCGACGAACGCCCAGCGGGCCAGATCGGCCGGGGCGAGGCGCGTGGCGAGCGCGCCGGCCGAGGCACCGGCGGCCAGCAGGAGGAGCAGCGTGCCGCTGCCGCGGAGCGCGAGGAGCACCCGCCGCGGTGTGGCGGCTGTCGCGAATCCCGCGTTCACCACCATCACCAGGGCCGAGGTGGCCGTCGCCACCCGCATCGCGTCCGCGCCGAGTGTTGCGTCCGCCCACACCACGACCGGCACCGCGACGAACCCCCCGCCGAACCCGAACAACACCGTCGTCGCCCCGGTGAGGAGTCCGATTCCGATCAATGCCACAACGTCCATGGGCCCCACTCCACCAGTTCCGACGGATTTCTCGCATGCGATGGTCGGCGCCGTTCTTTCGCGTCTCAGCCAGTAGGGTGGCTGGGTGAAGAACGTCTCCCTGGCCGACGTGGACCACGTCGACCGGGTCGTCCTGCCGATCGGCACCGACTACCCGCCCGGCCACGTACTGGACTGGCACGAACACCGGCGCGCGCAGTTCCTCTACGGCGCCACCGGGGTCATGGTCGTCGACACCGCCGACGGCACCTGGACCGTGCCGTCCGAGCGCGCCATGCTGATTCCGGCCGCTACCCGGCACCGGGTCCGCATGCTGGGGGTGAGCACCCGGAGCCTGTACATCGAGCCGGATGTCATCCCTTGGTGGCCCGTCACCTGCACGGTCGTGGACGTTCCGCCGCTGTTGCGCGAACTGCTTCTGGCTGCTGTCGAGTTCGAGATCGATTACAGCCTGTCCGGGCGGGAGGGAAGCATTGCCGCCCTCCTCCTGCACGAGATTGCCGAGCGCGCCCCGCTCCCGTTCCACGTCGGGATTCCCGCCGCCGCTGATCTCTCGAGGCTCTGCCGCGAGTACTTGGCCGCCCCAGACGCCGGCGTCACCAACGCCGCATGGGCCGCGAGGACGGCCATGAGCGAACGGGCCTTCACCCGGCGCTTTCGCTCAGAGGCCGGCGACAGCCCCGCCGTCTGGCGGGCCCGCGCCCGCCTGCTCGCGGCCGTGCCGCTGCTGCGCACCGCGTCGGTCAGCGAGGTCGGTGGCCGTCTTGGCTACGCCTCTCCCGCCGCGTTCACCGCCGCCTTCACGCGTGCCTTCGGCATGCCCCCGTCCCGCTTCGCCGCGAGCCGCCAAGGCGGCGGTCCCAGCCGCAGCCGCAACTCCTGAAGGCCCCGACGTCTCCGCTCACCGGCACCGACCGGGGTGAGACCGTCTTCCTCGTCCTGGGGGCCGAACCGAACCATCGGCACTGACATGGACCCTGGGACGCAACCCGATGCTCTGCACGTAGAAAGTGCCCTCCGCCTGGACCGACAGAACCCCTCAGCAAGTTCATCGTCCCAGGTCAGGAAGGCACTTTCGCGTTTTTGCCCCACCAGCCGCGGTACCCAAGTGAGACGGCGAGGTTAGGTTCTGGTTCTTCTGGTCGACAGGGGTCGGGCGTTACAGCAGCTTGGCGCCCGCCCAGTCGGCGTGGTCGCTGTTGATGCCGTCGCCCGCGTCGGTGACCTTCAGGACCAGGGACTTCACGCCCTTGATGCTGACGTCGATGGACCGGGTCGGGCTCGCCGACGTCATCACCGCCGGGGTCTCGTACAACTTGGTGCCGTCGCCCCAGACTTCGAACCTGACGGTCGAGTTCGCGCTGACCTCGTCATCGACGCCCACGTCCGACTGGAACCGCGAGTAGGCGCCATTCAGGGTGTACGTGACGGTGCTGTTGGCGTGCGTGCCGATGCCCTTGGCGTACGCCGTGCCGTTCAGCCTGATCGGGTTCCCGTCGACGCTCCGGTCCTTGCGCAGGGTCCCGAAGTCGCTCCGGGCGTCGCTCCAGGTGAGATCACTCAGATCGACCCTCTGTCCGTTCCCGCTGTCGGCGGTGGTGACGGAGACGGCGGTGCTGGCGCCGGAGGCGTTCTGGGCGGCGTCCACCGCCTTGACGGTGAACGAGTACGGCGTCGAGGCCGACAGCCCCGTGGCGGTGAAGCTCGTGCCCGCGGACGAGCCGACGAGCGTGGTGCCCCGGTAGATCTGGTAGCCGGTCACACCGACGTCGTCGGTCGAGGCCGTCCACCTCAGGTCCACGCTGTTCGAGGTCACGTTGCCCGCCGTCAGGCCGGTCGGCACGCTGGGGGCCGTGGTGTCGCCGACCGTGGTGCCGGCGCTCGCGGTCACGGACGCGCCGGCGGCCACCGGGACGGTCACGTAGGAGACCGTCTTGCCGTAGAGCGACTTGGTCTGCGGCGTCTGCGCGACACCGTTCACGGTGATCGTGGAGGGGGTTCCGTAGAACTGGGCCTCCCAGGTGACGGTGGAGCCGGAGTTGTTGGTCAGCGTGGAGGCCGTCGTACCGGTGTGCTTGAGCTTGAGGTCGTTGTCACCGACCTTGAGGTGGTCGATCTCCACCCACGGCGTCTCGGAGGTCAGCCGGGGGACGGTGGCCACCTTGTCGTGCGGGGCGTCCGGCTGAACGCCCATCATGCCGTCGATGACGCTGCTGACCGCGAGGAACGAGACCTCCGGGTAGCTGTTGCGGCCGGTCATGAGCTTCTTGAGCCAGGCCCAGCCCTCCGCGGATCGGTTGTACTGGTAGTACATCTCCGGCAGGTAGGAGGTCGCCTCAACGTTCAGGTCGTCGTCGTTGGCGGCGATGAAGTCCAGGTAGCTGTCGGTCCTGGCGCCGTGGTCGCCAAGACCGGTCAGCATCATCAGGAAGCTGGCCTCGTGACCCCAGCTGCTGTAGCCCGTACCGGCCGCGTCCTTGCCGCGGATGTACCGGTTGTTCGACGCGTCCCACCACTTCGACTCGAAGTGGTCGCGCACCCGCTTGGCCCGGTCGGCCCACTTCGAGCTGTTGGCGGTGTCGCCCTTCGCCTTCAGGATCTCCGAGTAGGCCAGCATCGACTGGTACTGGTACCCGAGCGAGTCGGCCGCCGAGACCAGCTTCTCGTTCGGGAACTCGAAGTACGTCGCCGTGTACTCCCCGTCCTGCTTCTTCGAGACCGGCTGCTCACTGGAGGGGTTCGCGTCGTTCCACACCACCTCGTGGTCGGTCAGGAACTTGCCCATCGTCGAGTCGTAGTACGCGGAGAGGGCCGGGTCGTTGATCCAGTCCGCATTGCCCGTCCACTGGTACTGCTTGTACGCCTTGGCCATCACGTTGAACGGTGACGGCAGCTCCCGGAACCCGGTGCCGTCGATGTAGTACATGGCGCCGTGCGAGCTGTGGGCCCACAGCGGCCAGCCGTTCTGGCCCGGATCGTCGGCGTCGTCGGCGAAGGTCTTCAGCATGCTGAGGGTCTCGGTGTCCAGGCCGAGCGCGTGCGCGCCGTCGGACTGGTGGGAGATGTCCCGGTTGTAGAAGGATTCCCGGTTGGTGTAAGCGCCCCAGTAGCCGGGGGTCACCGAGGTGTGGGTGGAGTCCTTGAGGCGCCACCACTCCGGTTCGTGCCCCATCATCGGGTTGCCCGGGTAGAAGGTCATGCCGAGGGCCCGGTTCTTGCCCCAGTCGAAGCCTTCGTTCAGCGTCGCGTTCGGCGAGTTGATGGTCAACGTGCTGGTCGGTGCACCGACATGGGCCTGGATCGTGATCCTGTCCACGCGCGGCACCTCGTCGGCGGAGGTGGCCGTCAGCTCGATGACGTCACCGGCCTTGAGCGCGACCTTGCTCGACGTCCGGGTGTCGATGTTCACCGGGTCGGTGTAGTCACGGCCGTAGCGCAGGGTCGTCGCCCAGGAGTCCACCTGGGTGGAGTTCACGGTGAGCTTGTACGTCACTCCGTTCGCGGTCTTGCTGTTGTAGCGCGTGATCAGGTCGTACATCCCGTCGGCGCCGTCGAAGGTCGTCCTGGCGGTGCTCGTCTGTCCCGACGCGCCTCGGGCGTAGGTGACGTTGTCGACCGACTTGCCGTTCCAGGTGTGGTCCACGGTCTCCGTCGCGAAGTTGGTCAGCGACATGTTCTCGACTTCGAGCACGTAGGGCCCTGCCGCCGACCCCGCCACCGCGGGTGGAGCGGGCAGGGCCGTCGCGGTGCCGACCGTTGCCAGTACGGCGGATAGTGCACAAGCCAATCGACGCATGCGTGATCGATCCTTTCGCGTGGGGGGCGTTCCTCGTTCCGAGGACGGTCGACCTCAACCGCCCAGCCGTGGGGTGTGGAACGTGCCGGGGCGGAGCGCTCCCGGCGGCTGCAGGCGGCTCCATCCGCTGCGCGCCATGTTGGAAGAAGTTGACCTGTGTTGCATATTGAGTACTTCACGCGAAGCGCTGTCAATAGCTGCGACCGGATCGGCCGTTGCGCTTTCACTCCCGTGCAGACCTGGCCCCCCATCCCGATCCCGATCGTGTCGGCTCGGATGATGTCGAGTCTCCGCAGGTCAGCGACGTGACACGATCGGGCGGCACCGAGTGGCCGAGGCAGGACGACCCCACCGGGAACGCCTCGCACGACCCGGGCTCGATCGACAACTTGCAAGGATGGCTGACTCTAGTTCAGAAAAGTTTCAATGTGATATTGCATGCCGCGACAAGCGTGAGTAGCGTCCTGGTCCGCAAGGCTCATCACCGCACACCCAGGAGCAGCCCCAGGCTGGCGCGTCATGGCCGGGAGGGGCCCGGTTCCGGGCCGGCGCTGTGCCGAACTGGTCGGTGGGCCGCTGGACGGCCTGTTGCTCGACATCACCGGCTGGACGCAGGAAGAGATCGACAGCAGTTTCACCTCGTGGGTGACGGGCTTGCTGTATCCGCTGCTGCCGCTGGGGGCAGCTGCACTGGCCGCCCCCACGACGACCGGAGTGATCATCGTGGGCATCGGACCGTCCAGGCCGACCGTGGTGTCCAGGGGCGTGACGAAACCCGCCGCCCCGTCACGGAGCGTGCACGCGATGCGCGTGACCGAACGGGGACACACCAGGGAACGCGGGCGACCAGCGCATCCAAAACCGTTCGGGATGCGCGCAGTGCCGGGCAGTGGGTCCAAGACTCACTCCTGCTCACTGATTAGGAACGGTGCACGCTCTCGTAGGGGCAACCCCGCCGTCACCGTGGGGCCTCAGGGGCGTGGTGCCTGGCTGCCCGCCCGGACCGCGTCGGTGCCCCAGTGCGCGAGGAGGCGCAGAGCCTCCGCCGACGCGGAGCCCGGCTCCGCGTGGTACACGCACAGGAACTGTTCGTCGTCGTCCGGGAGATGCAGAGTCTCGTACGCAAGGGTGAGGTCGCCGACCAGCGGATGCCGCATCCGCTTCACGCCGTGACCCTTCTCCTTCACGTCGTGCGTGGCCCACAGCCGCCTGAACTCTTCGCTCTTGACGGAGAGTTCTCCCACGAGCGCCGACAGGTCCGGGTCCTCCGGGTGCTGGCCCGCGTACAGCCGCAGATAGCTGACCATGTCGGACGCCTTGGAGTCCCAGTCCAGGAACAGCTCGCGGTAGTCGGGGGAGAGGAAGGTCAGCCGTGCCCAGTTGCGCTCCGTGGGCGGCAGCTTGCCCCAGTCGCCGAACAGCGCCGCCGCCATCCGGTTCCAGGCGAGGATCTCCGAGCGCGCCCCGCCGACGTACGCAGGCACGCCCTCCATCGACTCGAGCAGTTGCTCCAGCGCCACCCGCACCTGTTGCCGCTTGGACGCCCGGTACTTCCTGCGCTGCGGCTTCGGCTTGGCAAGGCGGGTGAGGTGCGCATGCTCGGCGTCGGTCAGGCGCAGGGCGCGCGCGATCGAGTCGAGCACCTCCGCCGACACATTGCGCCCGTTGCCCTGCTCCAGGCGTGTGTAGTACGCCACCGAGACCCCGGCCAGCTGTGCCAGCTCCTCGCGCCGCAGCCCCGGCACCCGCCTGTGCCGCCCGTGCGAGGGGATCCCCACGTCCTCCGGCTTGAGCCGGGCCCGCCGGGTGCGCAGGAATTCACTGAGCTCGGCTCGGCGGTCGAGGCCGTCGGAGCGGGCTGCCTGTCCGTCGTCAGCGGCGGGGGTGTCGTCCATGACTCCAAGTATTCCCGGTCGTACGACCAGGAGCCTGACCCCGTCAGTAGTGGGACCACTGGACGTACGCAAAGCGGTGACCTGGGTGAACAGGCTGTGAGGAGGCACTCTGGAGAACATGACCACGACTGTTGCTGCATACGCCGTTCCCAGCGCCAAGGCCCCGCTGGAGCGCACCACCATCGAGCGCCGCACGGTCGGTGAGTTCGACGTCCTGATCGACATCAAGTTCGCCGGCATCTGCCACTCCGACATCCACCAGGCCCGCGAGGGCTGGGGCGAGGCAATCTTCCCGATGGTGCCCGGTCACGAGATCGCCGGCGTCGTCGCCGAGGTCGGCTCCCGTGTGACGAAGTTCAAGGTCGGCGACCGGGTCGGCGTCGGCTGCATGGTCGACTCCTGCCGCGAGTGCGAGAACTGCAAGGCCGGGCAGGAGCAGCACTGCGTGCGAGGGAACGTCGGCACGTACAACGCCATCGGCCGCGACGGCGAGCCGACCTACGGCGGCTACTCACAGAAGGTCGTCGTCGACGAGAACTTCACCGTCCGCATCCCGGACGGGCTGTCACTGGACGTGGCCGCACCGCTGCTCTGCGCCGGCATCACCACGTACTCCCCGCTCAAGCACTGGGGCGCGGCCCCCGGCAAGAAGGTCGCCGTGGTCGGCATGGGCGGCCTCGGCCACATGGCCGTGAAGATCGCGCACGCCCTCGGCGCCGAGGTCACGGTCCTCTCCCAGTCGCTGCGCAAGAAGGACGACGGCCTGAAGCTGGGCGCCGACCACTACTACGCCACCAGCGACCCGGCCACCTTCGAGAACATGGCCGGAACCTTCGACATCCTCCTCTCCACGGTGTCGGCGCCCCTGGACTTCGGCGCGTACCTGAGCCTGCTGAAGACGGGCGGCGCCCTGGTGAACGTCGGCGCCCCCGAGGAGCCCGTCGCCTTGAACTTGTTCTCCTTGATCGGCGGCAACAAGACCCTCGCCGGTTCGATGATCGGCGGCATCGCCGAGACCCAGGAGATGCTCGACTTCTGCGCCGAGCACGCCCTCGGCGCCGAGATCGAGCTGATCGAGGCGAGCCGGATCAACGAGGCGTATGAGCGTGTCCTCGCCTCGGACGTGCGCTACCGCTTCGTGATCGACACGGCGACGATCTGAGCCTCGCGGCTTTACCAAGCGGGTAATCGACGCCCTCCCCGGGCTCCGGCAGGATCACCCATATCCACCGGATCCCGAGGAGGGCTCGCCCATGACCGCCTACGTCATAGCCGTTCTGCGTCCCACGCCCCCGGTGCATGCCGACGTCCTGGAGTACATCGAGCGCGTGCAGGGCATCTTCGAGCCGTACGGTGGGCGCTTCCTCTCGCACGGCAAGCCCGGCGAGTGGGTGGAGGGGGAGCGGGTCGGCGACCTGGTCGTGGCCGAGTTGGGGGTGCAGGGGCGGCATGGTCGGGAAACGTGAACGTGCCGCCGCCGGAGGTGTTCGCGATACGAGTGACGAGGGAGTCGGGCCTGAAGCGCGACCAGACAGCGTCGTAGGCGTCTATCCGTGCGCGCCGCTGCCGTTGCAGCTCGTCGGCGAGCGGCGCGGGGGTCCCGGGGATCCAGCGGGTACCGATCGCATTGAAGGCGAACGATGCCTTCGGGCCGCTTTCTGTGTGGCCGGTTCGTTGTGGTGCGGCAATGTGGTTCACCTCCGGTGCGTGGCCCGGACTCGGGTCGAGCCGCCCGTATCCCGCCGTGAGCTGCTTGGCATCTGTGCCTTGATGGGCCGCTCGCGGGCCGCATCCTCGACAGCAAAGGAGTCCGCGCCGCCGTCGAAGGATGTCCACAAGATTGGCGAGTACACGCCCATTGTCAGGGTCGTCGCGAGGGAGTTACATGGTTCCTGCCCGTGAACGAAAGCGCTTTCTGCCGACTGGGAGACCCCGGTCGGCTGCCCCTTCGCTGCCCTTTCGCTGCCGCTGGGAGGCTGTATGGCACCGCCCCGCACCCGACGCTGCTCACTCGCCGTCGCCGCACTCGCCGCGACCGCCTCGCTTGCCACCGCCACGTTTCCGGCCCAGGCGGCCCGCCCCTCAACCGCCCACACTCCGCTGCGCGCCCAGGCAGTGGTGGCGTACGACTTCGGGCACCCGGATCCCACCGACCCCGGGCGCGAGCAGGACATCGGACGTTCCGGTACCGCGCTCAGCCTGATCAACGGCGGTTCCGCGATGCGCGTGGCCGACGAGGCATACCCAGGCGCTTCGCCCGCTCTGCAGGTACGTCAGCAGAACCCGGCCACCGCGGGCAACGACGACTGGAAGGCCGGGACCTGGGACGCCGAGGGCATGGAGTCCCTCGGGGCCTTCCGCAGCGCCCGGGGCGCTACCGTCATGGGCTGGTTCAAGATGACGGGCGACAATCCCGCTCTCAACTCCAACACGGCCAACCCGAGCGACCGCTACAACGCGATCGGGCTGGCCGGCGTACTGTCCGGAACCTCCGACGGTCACGCGGTGCGTGCGCTGCTCGAACTCATCCAGGTAGACGGTGAGTTGAAGCTGGTCGCGTTGGGGAGACGCCTGGACAGCGGCGCCTCCCAGACTTTCGCTGCCGGTGCCCCCTGGGAAGAACTGCTGCCCCGCGGTGAATGGGTCCACCTGGCCGCGACGTTCGACTTCCGCGACGGCACCCTCGCCCTCTACCGCGACGGCGAGCCCTTGAACGGCTTCTACGTCACGCCGGGCGACCCCTGGGAACTCACCACCACCCCGGCGCCCCACCGCGCCTCGCCCACCGATCCCCGCGGCATCAAGATCGGCGGCAGCTTCCCCCAGAACACCCGGGAGAACAACGCCTGTGACTGCCGCATGGACGACCTCCTGTTCCTGGACCGCCCGGTGCCGGCCGGAGCGGTGGCGGCGGAGTACCGGCGCATGACGCGGGGCCGCTGACCGTTCTCGTCCCCGGATCGTCCTCTCCTTACTTGTCGCGCCAGCCCGAAGGGACCCCCATGGCGTCACGACGTACATACCGAAGGAACTGGGCGGCCGTGGCCGTCAGCGCAGCCCTCGCCCTGGGCGGTCTTGCCGCGCCTTCCCATGCAGACGAGCCCGCTGCGGCGACAGCCGCCCTGACCGACCCCATTCCGCAGAAGCCCGTCCAGTCCAGGACGGGTCTCGTCCTGCAGGAGTTCGCGCAGTTCCCCAAGTCGGAACCCGTCCCGGCGCCGACGGATCCGCGCCTGATGCGCCACGCCCGGATCAACACCATCAATGAACTCCCCGACGGAACCGGCCGGATGGCGACCCCCGACCTCAACGGAACCCTGTACCTCACCGACCCCGGAGCCGCGACGCGCACCTCCGGGGGCACCCCGCACCCCTACCTGGACGTCAAGGCGGCATTCCCGCACTTCTTCTCGGGCCGCGGTCTCGGCCAAGGATTCGGATACGCCGCATTCCACCCGGAGTTCGGAGCGAACGGGCGCTTCTACACCGTCCACACCGAGCTCGCCTCGCAGGCCACCGAAACCCCCGATTACCGGCAGGCCGGCACGCTCACCTATCACGGCATCATCACTGAGTGGACCGCCGACGACCCCTCCGCGGCAGTCTTCCACGGCACCCATCGCGAGGTGCTGCGTATCGCCTTCAGCGGCCAGGTCCACGGCATACAGCAGATCGACTTCAACCCGACGGCCAAGCCTCACGACGAGGACTACGGCCTGCTCTACCTTGCGGTGGGCGACGGAGGGCAGGGCGTCGGCAACAGCGAGCCGCAGAACCTGACGCTCCCGCACGGCAAACTTCTGCGGATCGACCCCGCGGGCCGTGACAGCGCCAACGGCCGGTACGGCATCCCCGCTTCCAACCCGTTCGTCGGTGAGCCCGGCTCCCTCGGGGAGATCTACGCCATAGGCATGCGGGACCCGCACCGCTTCAGCTGGGACGCGGGCGGCAGCCACCGTATGTATCTGGGCCACATAGGCGAGCACGCCATCGAGTCGGTGTACGAGGTCAAGGCCGGTGACAACTTCGGCTGGAGCGAGCGCGAGGGCCCCTTCGCATTCGACAAGAAGACCACCGACCCGTGCGCCCGCATCCTTCCCCTGCCCGCCGACGACGCCCAGTACGGCTACACCTATCCGGTCGCCGCCTACGACCATGACCCGGGACCCGACTGGAACTGCCGTTCCGACGTGGGCCGCGCCATCGCCGGAGGCTCCGTCTATCGCGGCAAGGACGCGTCGGCGCTGCGCGGAAAGTACATCTTCGGCGACCTCGTCGACGGCCGGATCCTGGCCGCGGACACCCGCGACATGCACCGCGGTGCCGGTCTCGCGCCGCTCGAGCAGCTGATGCTCTTCGACAAGTCCACCGGGAAGACGGTCACCATGCGCGACCTCGCCGGTGACCAGCGTGTCGACCTGCGCTTCGGCTCCGACCGCAGCGGCGGCCTGTACATCGTCTCGAAGGCCAACGGCAAGGTCTGGAAGGTGACCGGGACCCGCACCTTCGCCGACTGCGAGATCGGCAACACCCCCACCACCCACACCACCGGACCCGGCAACTGGGCGCCGGTCACCCCGGCCAAGTGGGCGTACACCGCACGGGAGACGATCATGACCGAGCCGGGCGTCGCCCGGCCGGGACCGCGCCGCCCCTTCGAGTACGCCGTCCTGACCGCGGGCCCGCGCTACTCCTCCGTCAGCATCGAGGCGGAGGTGCGGATCGACACCCCCGTCGAGATCTCCAACCGTGACGTCATTCTCATCTGGGACTATCAGTCGGACACCCGGTTCCAGTACGCGCACTTGTCGAGCGACAACACCATCTACCCGCACAACGGCATGTTCACAGTCGACGACGCCGACCGCCTGCGCATCGACGACCAGTGGAACGGAACCTTCGGCGCACCTCCGGCGGTCAAGGACGACGGATGGCACAAGGTGCGCCTCACCCACTGCGCCGACACCGGTGAGACCGCCGTCTACCTGGACGGCAGCCGCAACCCGCTGATCACGGCCACCGACCCGGTCTTCGCCTCGGGCCGGGTGGGTTTCGGATCCTTCGACAACGCGGGCCGCGTCCGTCACCTGAAGGTGACGGGCACTCCGGTCGGCGACTGACCTCGCGGGTGCGGGCCGAGGTAGTCGGCCCGCTCCCGTACCGTCCCCACATCCGCATCCGTTCAGCGAACCCGACGCGCGGCGATCAGTCCTGGGATGCCGGCTGTGCAGTCGCGACGTCCTCAGCCGGATCAGATCGATCCGGAACCCCGGCGATCACCGCCACTTCACCCGGATGGAGCGGCCCGCCGACTGATCCGGTCGCCTGTCGAACTCAAGCCGACGGGAGCCCGCCGAAGCGGCCCTTACAACGGCTTACACAATGAGGTGGAAGGCTGGCGACGCCTCGGTTCATGACGGTCGCCCGCCGAATTGCCAGTTGTGAACCTCGATGTCGGCGTATCGGTCCGGGGTCAGGAGGGCACGTGCCGCGTCCGGGTCCGGCGCCCGCACCAGCGCCGCCGTACCGAGCCAGGTGGCGCCGTTGTCAGAGAGCAGCGGTCCGTACGCAACCAGCTCGTCCTGGTCGGGCGGCACGGCGAGGTCGGCAGCCTGCCCCGTGCCGAGGCCGAGCACCAGGTACCGGTTGCCACCGGTCCGGCCACCGGGGAAGTCCCACATTGTGCGCCCCAGCCTGTTGTGCCACCGGCGCAGCAGCACGTCGCGGTACACGCCTGCCTGGTAGCCAGGCTCGCCGAAGGCGAACGCACGGGCGGCGGCGGGATCTGGCAGGTCGACGATGTGCACGCTGCCGGTGGGCGCGTCGCCGTCGCTGGTGAGGGTCGGGCCGCGGGCGATCATCTCCGTCGCGTACCTGTCCATGTAGGACCAGTGCTCTTCCAGCAGCTCTTTTCGCAGCGCCACGGAGCCGGGCCGATCGCGGTGGTAACAGAAGAACTCCATGCCCACAGTCTTCATCACCATGCGCAACCCTCTTACAACGGCTCAGACAGTGAGCTGAGTTGGCGATGGGTGATGAGACAGCAGGCCAGTTCGAGGAAGGCTTCGTGGATGTCGGCTCGTCGTTCCCAGCGGATTCTGAGGCGTCTGAAGCCGTGGATCCAGGCGAAGGTTCGCTCGACCACCCACCGGTAGGTTCTCAGGCCGGTTCCGTTCCGGGTGCCCCGGCGGGCGATGACCGGCACGATGCTCAGGCCTCGGACCTGGTCGCAGTAGCGGCGCGGTCAGCGAAGAGGGAATCGGGCTTGCGAAGCGGGTGGCCGACGCAGCCCCGGATATGGGTGGGATCGCTTCCAGGAGAGGCATGAGCCGGGTGACGTCGGCAGCCCGCCGTAGGGGCGTCTACCGTCGGCGCTTCCACCCGCCGGTAGAAGTCCACGCCCCATTTCTCCCGGAGCATCATGAAGACCATCCTCATCAGCGGCGGCAACAGCGGACTCGGCTTGCAGGCCGTTCGCGACCGCCTCACCGACGGCCGCCGGCTCGTCCTCCTTGGCCGTGACTCGCGCGAGGGAGAGGCCGCGCCCGCCTCCTTCGACACCATGCGCTCCGCCGACCGTGCGCTTCTGGCCTGCGATGTCTGGGCTGAGGACGAGGATCTCGACCCGAAGTACTACCAGGAACTCATCGACTCCCCGCCACGCCGTGAGTTCCGTACTGCTCCGGCCGCCGTCCATGACGTCCACGCGAACCTGTCGATCGCGAACGTGGATTTCGAGGAGATCGCTCAGGCCGCGTCCGACGATCCCGAGGGCGTGCTCAGGCCCCTGTAAGCCGACCTTCGTTCCTTCCAGATCGTTGGTCTCCGGCTGGAGTACTGTGCCACTCGTTGGCGTCCGGTGCGGGCAGGTGGTCAGCACGGGATTCGGGCCGGTCTCGATCAGATGCAGCAGCGTCCATGCGACGCCGTAGCAGCAACTCGGGCCGAAGCACGCGACCAGCGCTTTCGCTTCGTCTGCCGTGACCGGCCTGGGGACGGCATCGAGTTGCTGGACTCGCCTGTCGATCTCTTCTTCGTTCGCGTCCCGATCGGGGCGGGCCATCGGCGACGAACGCCTGCACTTCGGATCTCATGTTTGGAACATTGACGGCTGTCTCCGCCGCGGAAAGGCGCCTTGGCAGGTCGTGCCACGGCTGTATCAGATTGTGCGCGAGGGGCGGGTGACCGACCTCGTTGAGAACGACAATAACTGGCCGCAGGTGGCTGCCGAATTTGCTGGTCAGGCGTCCTGTCTGTGCGCGGCGGGCCGGCTCGACCGCCCTGCGGGCGAGCCGACAAGCTCCGCCCTACTCACTCAGTCCCACCACGCCCCAGCCTCGCCGGGCGGCTTCGGTGAGGACGCGGCCCCAGTCCTCCAGCAGGTCGGCGAACCCGTCGAAGTCGCCGACCCAGCCCTCGGGAACGGCAGCATGCTCGACGAAGGCCTCACGCAACCCGCCGAGCCGGGTCCGTACCCCCTCCCATGTCGCGGCCAGTTCCCGAACGCTGTCCGGCGACCGCGCGACCAGCAGGCCGTAAGAGACTTCGGGGTCGTCGCAGAAGAAGCGCGGATCCGTGTGCTGCGCCTCGCCGTCCGGTCCCTGCCAGATCAGCCCAAGCAGCAAGGTGTCCAACCCGGTCCGCACCAGCGGGTCGGCATGGTCGCGGACGTACTCCCACCGCTGCCCGGCCCAGAAGTGCGCCTTGAACGAGCCGAAGGTGCGCAGGAACTCGTAGACGGCGAAGAAGGCGCCGTCGGGCCCCCGCGGCCACTCCCAGTCGCCCTCGGCCACCGGCGCACCGTGGTCCCACAGCCCCGTCTCGTCGGCGTACCAGGCATCCCTCAACCGCGACAGCCGCTCTCTCAGCGGCACCTTCCCCAGCCATGACCAGTCAACGATCACCACAGTGATGTCCAGTCCCATAAGGGTGAGGCTACTGATCGCCCGCACGCGACGGTGCCGGTCGTGGACAGCCGTGCCGGTTCCCGGTGGCGGCCGTGCGGCTCCTGCCCGTGCTGTTCGTGATCGTTTCCCGGAACTTGGCTTTTCGCTCCGGGCGATGGTGCCCCCTCATGGGCAGTGATGCAAGGCACCGCCAAGCCCATCCTGGCCCGTTGAGGCCCTGAAAGAGACTGCGGGTCCCACATCACTCCTGCTGCGGTGGGTGGCGGCGGTCGGTGCCGGGAAGCCGCAAGGTCCCCCTGGGGCTCGACCCCTTCGAAAGGAGCCGGCCCCGGTTTCGTCCGGCGTCGCCCACCGCATCTGATCTGACGGCCGGATCGTTGACTTTCGTGGTCCGAGCCGCTTACGGAGACCACGACGTCCTCAAGCGGGCCATGGCTTTCTTCGCGACTGCCGCCTGGCCCAGCCGGGCCGCCGCCCGCACCGCGATCTTCGAGTACATCGAGAGCCGGTTCAACCTATGCACGCTTGCCGGGACAGTGGTCGCCCGCTGACTCGGTTGAAGATCGCCCGCGGGACCGGAGCCGGTCGAACGTCTGCTGCGCTGCCGGAGGGTAATCCTGTGCCACGGACGGGTTTCGCGGTGGCGTCGTGGCCTTGTACCGGTACATGAAGTAATGGGACGAAACGGTAAGCGGCGGGCCAGGTGTGAAGAACTCTGAAAGCCCCAGGCACACTCTGGGTGTCGCAGTCCCGTCGTCAAAAGGATGATCAACGCATGATTACGCTCAAGAAGGAAGACGGCCCGGCGGATCTGGACGGAGTGACCCACCTGTCCATCGGAGTGTCCTGGGATCCCACCGCCGGCAGCAGCGGCGGGGTGATGGGCATGCTTCGTCGCAAGTCCGGTACCGACCTCGACCTGATCGCCATCGCGATGCAGGGCGGGGACCCGGTGCGCCTGGCGGGACTCGACTCCCTCGACCCGATGGGTAACGGCTCCTTGGTGCACAGTGGCGACAATCAGACCGGGCACGGGGACGGGGACGACGAGACGGTGACGGTCGAGTTCGCGAGGATACCGTCCAACATCACGTCGGTAGTGTTCGTCGCCGCCGCCTACAAGAAGGGCAGTTCCTTCCAGAAGGCGCGCAACATCAGCTTCAAGGTGTACGACGCGACCGGGGGCAGCTCCCAGCAGGTTGCCGACATCTGGCCGAGCCTGCTCACTCAGGACAACGGCTGCGCCGTGGCCAAGGCCGTACGCGTCGGCGACAGCTGGAAGCTCGAAGTGATCAATACGACGGGGAAGATCAAGCAGGGCAACGAGCACGCCCTGATGCGCTTCGCCGTCAGTAAGTAGCGCGCAATGACCAGCCCGGTCCCGGTCTGCATCTGCTCGGCGGACCGCCGGCGGTCTCGCGGACGCCGACGCTGACCAGCCCCGTCTTGGCTTCGTCGGTGTGAGCCGGGAACGAGTGTTGCCGAGTTTCGGCAGCAGATGTTGATCAAGCGGATCGGGGATGTTGCCGAGTTCCGGAGAACACCTGGTCGGCGCGTCGGGGCAGGCAGCGTGCTGATGAGTGGGGCGGATATCGTCCTGGCATGAAACAAGGGTTCGATCTTGCTGCGTCTCTCGTCAGAGGTGTCGAAGGCCGCAGCGGTGCATGGAGCTTCATCCAGGGTTTCGCTGCCCATTGGTCCAGCACCCTGGAGACCGGCGACGGGTGGACGGAGGCCGATCTGGCCGCGGCGGAGGAGAGGCTGGGTGTCCGGCTGCCGGCTGCGCTGCGGGAGGCGTATCTGCTGTTCGGGCGCCGCCGGGATCTCACCAGTAACCACGACATGCTGCTCAGCCCGGCAGAGCTGCATGTGGATGACGTCAGAGAGGCCCTGGTCTTCCGGCACGAGAACCAGGGAGCCGCCTCCTGGGGCATCCTCCTCGACAGCCTCCAGGACGACGACCCTGCGGTGTTCATCCGGTCCGACTTGGCCGACAAGACCGCCGAGCGGTGGGACGGCTGGCTGGAGCGTCTCTCCCTCTGCTTTGTCGAAATCGTTCTGTCTGAGTCCGTGCAGGCCGACGGAGAGTCTTGCAACTTCCTTGACCCCGATGACAACAGCATCGAGCTGCTGGAGGGGAACTGTGTTCAGCTGCCGTTCCCGGCCTATCCCATCGGCGAGGAAGAGCACGCGACTCGCTGGTTCCTGGGCCAGGACGTCCTTCTGCGCGACGACGACGGCATGGCCGTCCTGGCTCGTGGCCGGATGCCTGAAGACCTCGACCGCATTCGTGACCTGATTCCGGGCGACTGGCTCAATGACTACCGCTGAACGCGCCCAAGTCCCCTGTCGGCCGCGCTTCCCGCGTCGACGCCGGCCCAAGGATTGCTGTTCGGCGCGGGCCCTGGTGGTGGCGAGGCGGTAGGAGCCGGTGCCGGTTTCGAAGGTGTTGCCGCCGAAGGCGAGGCGGTCGACGACGTCGTGCGGGAGGACAGCGCCGTGCCGGATTTCCAGCGCGGCGGCGACCGCGTTCAGGTTGGCTGGTTGGAGTCGGGTGTCGGCGTTGAAGGTGTGTGCGGCGTGGAGGAACGCCATGCCCAGCAGGTGCATGCTCGGGCGGATCAGGTAGGCGGCGGACGCGTCGTGCACGCCCGGGTCACTGATCCGGGCGGTTGCCTGGCGCAGTTCGCCGTCGGCGAATGCGGCGAGCGTGGTCTCCAGGTTCTGCTGCCGGCGGATGAGGACGTCGCCAGTGGGCAGGCGCTTGGCGTTCCTCCACAAGGAGGTCAGGCGGCCGGGTCCGGCCAGGGGACGCTGGTGTCGACGGGGGCGGTGTAGTCGATGCCGGGTACGGCGAAGCCGTACAGACGTTGAACCTCAGCGTGGAACCAGTCGACATCGGCGAGGTCGCCGATGGTGCTGGTGGTGGCGCTGTTCCAGCGGTCGGCGACGGCTTTCTGCACTGGTGGTGTGAGTTCCCAGGTGTCGAGGCGGACGCGGCCGTCGTCGTCGAGTGTGAGGGGGCGGGTGCCGGTGAGCTGGTCCCACAGGTCGGTGAGCTGGTCGATCGGGGGGACCAAGTCCGGGCCGAGGACGCTGCGCAGCAGGCCGACGTACAGGGCGATGCCGGGGATGGCGGTGGAGGACTGGGTGACGGCAGCCCCGTTGACGGACGTGAGCGCACGTCCTCCGACCAGCTTCTCCAGACGCTCGTTCAGCGTGCGGGCGGTGGCCTCGAGGTGGACCTTGGCCGCGCCGATGGTGCCCTGCCGGTAGATGCCAGCGGTCAGGGGTGAGCCGATGTAGGAGAGCGCGGCGGTGGTGAACCCGTCGGCAAGCAGGTCCCGTTCGGACAGGTGGCCGATCCACCGCTCCCAGTCCGTGCCGCCCATCACCGCGGTGCTCTGCTCGATGTCGTCACCTGTGGCCGGGGCGGTTTCCACCTCGGTGACCTCCGGGGTGCCGGAGGCATCGAAGTTCAGGGTCTTGGTCCGGTAGGGCTCGCCGATCGGTTTGAGGACGGAGGAGTAGGTGACGCCGGTGTCCGGGTCGGTGCGCCGTGGGGCGGCCACCGAGTAGATCAGGTAGTCCAGCTGTCCGTATCGCTGTTTGAGCAGGTCGGCGACCTCATCCTTCATCGCGTCGGAGAAGGCGTCACCGTTGAGGAAGACCATGTCCCGGCCGTGCTCGCGGGCCAGGTCGGCGGTGGCCGCGGTGCGGTACCAGCCGGCCGTGCCGGTGCGCCGTCCGGGCGCCTTCTCGAAGCAGACCCCGATGCCACGGATCCCTGCGCGGGCGAGCCCGGCGATCGTGGCGGCGAGCCCGTACCCGGCGGACGAGCCGATGACGAGTGCCACCGGCCCGTCCCTGTCGGACTTCCGGGCGGGGACGGCCTGCCACATGTCGGCCACCACCTTGCGGCAGCCGGCCGGGTGGGAGTCGAGGAAGAGGAAGCCGCGGTTCAGGGGGGCGATGACGCGTTCGCTCACGATCGGGTCCTTGGGGTCGGCGCGGATGAGAGCGCGGCAGCCACCATGCGGGCCACCGCATCCTGCAAGTCTGCGACCGTACGGATACGGACGGTGCCCTCATCCGGCACAACGATGGCGAGGCGGCCTTGGAGGGTTTCCACCAGTTCGAGCAGAGCGAGGCTGTCCATGCCCAGGTCGAGCTTCCGCACGGCCTGCCGGTGGGCGCACTCCTCACGTGGCAGCCCCGTGATCCAGACCAGAGCCTCGGTAGTCACCCCGGCCGTGTCCACGCTCATCCCTCCCGCTTTGTGGTGGTGCCCGTGCGAGTGAGGAGGCCGGGCACAGGGATGACGAACGGCTCGCTGCGGTGCCCGGTTTGCTGGTGTCAGGTGTCCGGGAAGACGGACGAACAGCGGGCGAGGGGGCGGCCGCCAGGTCAGGGTGCTGGTCGGGCATGCAGAACCACATGCGTGCGGTATCACGCCGCAGGTGCTCTCCGGGCTGCAAGGTTCGGGCGGGACGGGGGTCTTCGGTCTGCTGGCGGTCGCGGAACTCGACCCGCCCGCCTCGCAGACGATCGTCCCGGTTGTTGCCTGCACCGTGCTGCTCAGTGTCTTCGCGCACGGCATCACCTCGCCTCCCTCGCCCGACGCTACGGAGGCGCGTCAGACCTCACCGGCGCGCCCCAGGACGGCCCGGCCGTGGACGAACTGGCCATTCGGGGATGACGGCAGGCACCGCCGGTGGTCACCGGCACCGCAGGCGGAAAGGGCACGCATGAACACCCGTCACCTGCTTCGCGATGATCTGTTTGCGCCCTCGTCGCCCTCCCTGTACCTGTCCATCGGCATCGTGGAGTGCCGTGACCAGGGGCCCGTAGTACCCATGAACTGCTGGGGCCGGCCGGGCGAGCTCGTGGAACGGGTCGGTGCGCATGAGCATCATCGGTCACTTCCAGGTGAGTTCGGGCACTTTGTGCCCATGCGCTTCACCTCAATCCGGTAGTAATATGTCATCCAAAGGATGACATATGTGATGTCTTGCGGATGATGACACACATTTCTTCCGGAGGGCTGCCGTGATTGCAGTCGACCCGTATCCGGCCTCATCGGCTCCGGACCCCGCGGTTGTGCCGGCCTCGTTCGCCGACGCCACGCGGGCGTTGGGTACCGTCGAAGGCGCCATGCGTCACGCTTGCACGAGGAATACGCCGGTGCCGGGGCCGGTCGGGAGGAGGCCCTGGTCGCTCTCTGTCTGCTGCGGGACGTACGTCGGCGGCTCGCGGCATGGGAGCCGGAGCTCATCGAAGCGGCCCGGGAGGCCGGGGCCAGCTGGGCCGATATCGCCCACCCGCTCGGCGTCACCAGCCGCCAGGCCGCCGAACGCCGATATCTGCGCCTGCGTACCGGCCCGCTCGGCACCACCGGGGAACAGCGGGTACAGGCCACCCGTGACCGCCGCGCCGCCAACCGCGCAGTCGCCGCCTGGGCGCGGGACAACGCAGCGGACCTGCGCAGGCTCGCGGGACGGATCACCTCGCTCACCGGCCTCCCCGAGCGGGCCCGACCGGCCATCGGCGCCCTCGGCGACGCTCTCGGTGACAACGACCCCGCCCGCCTCGTCGGGCCGCTCGCCGGCGTACGCCCCCATCTGAAGGACCGCAGCGACCTCGCCGACCTCGCCGACCGCGTGGACCGCCTCGTCCGGCAGGTCGAGGATCTGCGGCGGGACAGCGACAGCCGACGCCGCACGGTGGACGGGACGCCGGTGCAGCAGAGCCCGAATGACACCCGTCCGCAGGAAAGGTGGGAAACGGTACAGGGAAAGGGGTGAGTCGGCAGTCAGAGACCGAATCGATTCATAACTCACTCGGAACCACTCGATTCTCATCTGCGACAAGGCATCAGGCTTTTGCCGTGAAGGGAGGCAGTGATGGCGCGGGCAGTGGGCATTGACCTGGGAACGACGAACTCTGTGGTGTCCGTGCTCGAGGCCGGCGAGCCGACGGTGATCGCGAACACCGAGGGCGCGCGGACCACGCCGTCGGTGGTGGCGTTCGCCAAGAGAGGTGAGGTGCTGGTCGGCGAGGTCGCCAAGCGGCAGGCGGTGACGAATGTCGAGCGCACCGCGCGGTCGGTCAAGCGGCACATGGGGGACGCTCAGTGGCGTTTCCCCGAATCCGGCGACATCGACGGCAAGCGGTACACCGCGCAGGAGATCTCTGCGCGGGTGCTGCAGAAGCTGAAGCGGGACGCCGAGGCGCATCTCGGGGAGGACGTCACCGACGCGGTGATCACCGTGCCGGCGTACTTCAACGACTCTCAGCGCACCGCGACCAAGGAGGCGGGCCGGATTGCGGGCCTGAACGTGCTGCGGATCATCAACGAGCCGACGTCCGCGGCGCTGGCCTACGGCCTGGACAAGGAGAACGACCAGACGATCCTCGTGTTCGACCTCGGGGGCGGCACCTTCGACGTATCGCTGCTGGAGATCGGCGAGGGCCTGGTGGAGGTGAAGGCGACCAACGGCGACACGCACCTCGGTGGTGACGACTGGGACCAGAACGTCGTCGACCATCTCGTCAAGCAGTTCAAGAACGGCTACGGCGTGGACCTGTCCAAGGACAAGATGGCTCTCCAGCGTCTGCGCGAGGCCGCGGAGAAGGCGAAGATCGAGCTGTCGTCCGCGACCGAGACGACGATCAACCTGCCCTACATCTCGGCGTCGGCCGAGGGCCCGCTGCATCTCGACGAGAAGCTGACGCGTGCCCAGTTCGAGCAGCTCACGGCGGCTCTGCTGGAGCGCTGCAAGGGGCCGTTCCACAATGCGGTCAAGGACGCCGGGATCAAGGTGTCGGACGTCGACCATGTGATCCTGGTCGGCGGTTCGACGCGGATGCCGGCGGTGACCGAACTCGTGAGAGAGCTGACCGGCAAGGATCCGCACAAGGGTGTGAACCCGGACGAGGTCGTCGCCATCGGCGCCTCGCTCCAGGCCGGTGTCCTCAAGGGCGAGGTCAAGGACGTCCTGCTGCTCGACGTCACCCCGCTGTCTCTCGGTATCGAGACCAAGGGCGGCATCATGACGAAGCTCATCGAGCGCAACACCACGATCCCGACCAAGCGCTCCGAGATCTTCACGACGGCCGAGGACAACCAGCCGTCCGTGCAGATCCAGGTCTACCAGGGCGAGCGCGAGATCGCGGCGTACAACAAGAAGCTCGGGATGTTCGAGCTGACCGGCCTGCCGCCGGCCCCGCGTGGCGTCCCGCAGATCGAGGTCGCGTTCGACATCGATGCGAACGGCATCATGCACGTCGCCGCCAAGGACCTCGGCACCGGCAAGGAGCAGAAGATGACCGTCACCGGCGGCTCCTCGCTGCCGAGGGACGACATCGACCGTATGGTGCGCGAGGCCGAGCAGCACGCGGAGGAGGACCGGCAACGCAAGGAGGCCGCCGAAACCCGCAACCAGGCGGAGACCCTGGTCTACCAGACCGAGAAGCTGCTCCAGGACAACGCCGACAAGATCCCCGCGGATGTGCGCTCCGAGACCGAGACCGCACTGGCAGAGGTCAAGGAGAAACTCAAGGGCGAGGACACCGCCGAGATCCGTACCGCCACCGAGAAGGCAACAGCGGCCGCACAGCGGATCGGCACGGCCCTGTACGCACAGGCCCAGGGCAAGGCCGCCGAAGGCGGTACGGCCGGCAGCGGCACTGCTGGAGGGCCGGGTGCCGGCGAGGAGGAGGTCGTCGACGCGGAGATCGTCGACGACGAGCGGAAGGGAGGTGCCGGATGAGCAAAGAGCCGCACTTCACGCATCGCGGCGAGCGGTCACCTGTGGTGGTGCGCGACCTGCGCAGGGTCGACCCGGTCATCCTCCGGACCTGGAGACGCCGGGATGTCGCCGGTCCCGTCGGACCACGTCCGGACGGCGTCGATGAGGCACGCCCGGACTCCGGCCGGGCCGATGGGGCGGAAGCTGCACGCGGGCGCGAGCGGATCGCGGAGCTGACCGCGGACCTGCAGCGGGTGAAAGCCGAGTACGACAACTACCGAAAGCGGGTGCGCCGGGACCGCCTGGCCATACGGGAGATCGCGGTGGTCAATGTCCTCACCGGCCTGCTCCCGGTCCTGGACGTGGTGGAAGAGGCTCGCCGCCGGGGCGACGTCAACGGCGCCGCGGCAGTCATCTCCGACGTGCTTGAGGAGCGGCTGGCGGCGCTGGGTCTGCGGACCGTCGGTGCGGCGGGTGAGTTCTTCGACCCCCACACCCATGAGGCGATCACCTACCTCGCTTCCGGCGCGGCCCGTGAGACCGTGTGCACCGAGGTGCTGCGGCACGGCTACCAGGTCGGCGACCACCTCCTGCGCCCGGCCCAGGTGGCGGTGACAGGCCCCACCCCTGCCGCGTAGTCCCGCACGAGGCGCGTCCCGGGACGCGCCTCGTGCGGGACTGTGGCAATCGGTTCACACGACGGAGCGCAGCCCCGTGTTCGGATGCTGAACCGGCTCACCCCGCGGATCGCCGGAGCCGGATCACGCGCGCCGAAGTCCTGCGAGGGGAGCCCGGCAAGTCCGCCGTTTGCGGGTGGTACCGGACGTGGGAACCGGCCTTCTTCGAGGAAGCTAGGCCCGTGCGGCGGCTTCGTAGAGATCGAGCAGTCGTCCGCGTGTCGCGTGCAGTCGTTGGGTGAGCACCAGGCCGACCCATTGGCTGATCGCAAATCCGAACTCGGGGTCCGACCGGCACAGCGCCCGGACCTGGGGAGCGTCGAATTCATAGGCGCGGACGGGGCTCAATGTCTCGGCGCCCAGTTCCCACTCGAAGGGCGGGAAGAGCCAGGACAGTCCGACCAGCTCGCCCGGTCCCAGCGTTTCTATTTCCGCGCGACGACGGTGGGGAAGCTGTGCGTCGAGGGTCACCGCGCCGGTCTTCAGGATCCAGAAGCGGTCGGCGACCGTGTGTTCCTCGAAGAGTCGCTGTGCCGCGGGGAACCGGACGTCGTCGGCGAGGCTCAGGAGACGGTCACGGTGTCCTGGTGGCAGAGACGTGATCTTGAGTGTGGTGGTCATCGGAGTACTCCTCCGGGGGTCGGCTCTCAGCGGAGCCGGGACGCTCATGCCGGGCGGCAGGTGTCGGCCACCGGTGCGTTGCACGACTCCGTCGGAGCGTTGACAGGAGAGGTGGCCCGAGTACGCCGGCCGTTGAGGGCTACGGGTTCCGGCGGCTCCTCTCGCAGAGGAGTTTTCCCCGTCGGGGTCGATGTACTCAACTCGCTCGGCGGAGGGGCGTGAGGCCGTGGTCGACGAGCGGGCCGACGGTCAGCCCCTCGGCCCGGAGGCCGCTGATCAGTTCCGGCAGCATCGCGAGTGTGGGCTGCCACCGGACGGATGACGCCAGGTCGGCATCGTGCAGGAGGACCGTGCCGCCGCCCCGGAGGCCGCTGCGCACGGTCGCCAGAACTCCCTCGGGGGTCGCACCCTCGGTCCAGTCCCGGCCCCAGGCCGACCACAGTACGGGTCTCAGTCCGGACTGCAGGGCCGCGGTCCAGCGGCCACCGGTCAGGATTCCGTACGGAGGCCGGTACCACAACGGCCGGACGCCCGAGATCCTTCGTACCGCCTCGGCGGCGCGCGAGACCTCGCGCATGTCCCGGACGACGGTGGGAAACCATGGGCGGTTGTGTGTCCATCCATGGACGGCGAGTTCGTGTCCGCGGCCGGCGATGTCGCGGCCGAGCCCCGGATGGCGCAGAAGACTCTCCCCGAGCACGAAGAACGTGGCACGTGTGGACAACTGGTCCAGTACGTGGAGGAAGTGCGGGGTGGAGCGGGGATCCGGGCCGTCGTCGAATGTCAGGGCGATGTGGCCGGGGTGTCCGAGGCCGGCCAGGGACGGAAACCACCGCCGCCTCGGCCCCGGCAGCCAGGTGCCGGCGGGGGCGACATGCGCGGCCAGCGCCAGCGCCGACACGGCCAGTGGGACACGGAACGCAGGGGGAGTCCTCATGGGTCGGGGATTCATCGGGATTCTGTGCCTCCGTCGTTGTCGGCCATCGGTTGCGGTCGGGCCCGCTCTGTCGCGTTGTCGTTCTCTCTTGTCGAGTCCCAATGACCTGCGACCGCCGGGGAGAGCGACAGGCCCACAGTCCCGGAAGCGATCAGACAGGCCCCGAGCGTGGCCGGCAGCAGATGAACGCCCAGCGCGATCCGTTCATCGAACAGTGCTTTCCCCAGCACCACACTCACCAGCGCGTCCCCGAGGGTGAGCGCCGGCTGGGAGGCGGCGAGTGTCCCGGCACGCAGGGTGCTCTGGAGCAGCAACAGACTCAACAGGCCGGCGCAGCACATCGCGTACAGGTAGCCCGTTGCGAAGACCGCGGCCGCGCCGTCCGGGATCCGGCCCGTGACCTCCTTGATCAGGGCGGCCGTACAGGCGAAGGAGATGGCAGTGGCACTGCCCAGCACCGCGGCGCACGCGGCGCCGTCGAGGGTACGGGCGAGCAGGGTCAGCGCGGCCACTGCCGTTGCGGCAAAGATGCCGACAGCCAGCCATGTGCCGGCCCGTCCCGTCGCCTCGCCCACCGACGGACCGGCGGCGGTCAGGAAGAGCGCCAGCCCCACGGCGAGCATCAGGAACGACATCCACGTCCTGCCGCCCGGACGGTGATGGAAGACCGTCGTGCCGAGCAACAGCGTGAAGAGGAGTTCGCTCGCCATCAGCGGCTGGACCACCGAAAGGCTGCCGACCGCCAGCGCGCCCGTCTGGAAGGCCGCGGACAGCACGAGCCCCGATGCACCGGCCAGCCAGAAAGGACGGCTTACCAGCTGTGCCGATCGGCGCACCGCCTGCCGCACATCTGGTCTGCCGTCCGCTGCCTCGAACTCCACCTGCTCCATGGCGGCCCGCCGTTGCAGCACGGATGCAGCGCCGTTGGCGAGAGCCGCCAACAGCGCCAGCATCACGGCGAGAACGTTCACGTCGCCGTTCAGCCGAAGCGGGTGGCGAGCCGGTGATAGAGCCCGGGTGCCACGGAGCGCACACATCCCGGCAGACGCAGCCAGCCGGGGACGAACACCTCGTCACGGCCCGCGACGACGGCATCCCAGACCGCGTCCGCGACTCGTTCCGGCGGCATGGGCCGAGGCCACGACCGGGTGTACGGCATTCCCCGGCGTTCGAAGAACGGCGTGTCCACCACCGCGGGGACCAGATGAGTGATACGTACTCCGGTTCCCCTCAGTTCGTAGCGCAGCGCATCGGCGAAGGCGGCAATGGCCGCCTTCGCAGCCGAGTACACCGCCTCACCGCGGACACCTGCGGATCCGGCCACCGATCCGATCAGCACGATGTGCCCACGCCCCGCTGCGAGCATGTGGGGCAGCAGGAGCCGTACCAAATGTACGACGGACACCAGATCCACGGTGAGGACCCGGTCGGCGGCGGCAGCCGGCATGGAATGGAAGGAGCCGGCCCAGCCGACCCCCGCTGCCGCCACGAGCAGGTCGACTCCGCCGGCGGTGTCGAGGGCCTCCTTGGCCAGTTGCTCCGTGCTGTCGGTCGACATCAGGTCCGCGTAGAGAGCCAACGAGGACGTCGTCGCCGCGACACCGTCCAGCCGCTCGCGGTCGCGACCGGCGACCAGGAGCCGCCAGCCTCCTCCGGCCGCGATTCGGCGTGAGACTGCAGCGCCGATACCCGAGGAGGCCCCCGTCACGAGGGCCACACCGGTCCGGACGCCCCGGCCGTCCGACGCATCACCACTGGGCACGCTGCGGTGAGCGATGCCCGGAGTACGTGACATGGCCTCTCCCCTGTGTCTGCACGGTACCGCGCGGTGCCCGCCCCTCATAGATTCAGGATGTGGGACTTCGCGTCGCCGTGTCGGGTTAGGAGTAGCCCGGACGTGCGTCGGCAAAACCGTCGGGGCCCACACCTCACTGCACCGCACCGCTCACACCCACAGAATGGAAGAACCGCGTTCCGTGCCCCTTCCCACGCATCCTCCGGGTGTTCGCCGAACGAGAGGTGGTCACATGCCTGCTGGTCATACGGTTGAGCCTCCGGCCGCGCACCGAAGCCTCGGCCGGATGGGGGCGTTCCCGCTGCGACGAGTGAATGCCTCGTCGGCGCTGCCAGTCTCCGGACGGCGAAAAGGAACTCCGGGGGCCGGCGACGATCCCCTCCTGTACCAATGCCCGGGAGTGTGCGACCGATGAACGCGGTACCTGGACGCTTCCTCATCCTGAGTGCCGGCATGGGCTCCGGTCACCACGCGGTGGCCGCCGAACTGGCCCGTCGGCTGGAGGCCGGCGGAGGGCGTACGACAACGGTCGATGTCCTTGATCTGCTGCCCCCCGGTATCGGCAGTGGACTGCGCTCCTTCTACCGGTCGGTCATCTGCCGAATGCCCGTGGTCTATGCCGGGCTGTACACGGCGTTCTTCCGGGCCGGGGGCGGCCCCCGGCCCGGCAGCGCCCCGCTGGCCGCCCTCGCGGAGCGAAGACTGCTGAAGCTCGTCGCGCAAACACGACCGGACGTGGTCGTACCCGTCTTCCATCTCGCCGCCCAGCTCACCGGCGGGCTCCGCTCACGTGGTGCGCTCCCGGTCCCGAGCGCTGTCGTCATCACCGATTTCGCTGTTCACCGTCAATGGCTGCATCCGGGCAACGACCTCCATCTGTGTCTCACACGCGATCTTGCGCATCAGGTCCGGCGAGCGGTACGGCGCCCGGCTGTCACCTCCGGCGCTCTGGTGGCACCCCGGTTCCACGCCCCGGCGCCCACGGTGGCGGACTGGCAGCGACGGCTCGACTCGCCGGACCGCCCGCCGGTGCTGATCTCGACGGGGGCTTGGGGGGCCGGCGCCCACCTGGCGCAGACCACGCGGCTGGTGGCTTCGGCGGGCTACAGACCGGTCGTGCTCTGCGGCACGAACACACGCCTGCGCCGGGACCTGTCCCGCATCGCCCATGCCGATGCCAGGGGCTGGGTCGACGACATGCCAGGACTCATGGCGGCCTCCCGCGCGCTCATCGACAACGCGGCAGGCCAAATGGCGCTCGAAGCGATGGCCGTCGGATTGCCGGTGGTCAGCTATCGGCCCATTCCGGGGCATGGCAGAGAAGGCGCCCGACGGATGGCCGAGCACGGTCTCACCGACTACGCACCGGACCCATGGGCGCTGATCCGGGCCCTGGACAAGCTGACCGCTTCGGGCCCGGCGCGCGAGCGGCGCATCACCACAGCCCGCAGCCTGTTCTCCGGCGCGGGCGTGCTTCCTCTCGAAGCTCTGGTCCGACTCGAAGCTCTGGTCCGACCGGGCTGAACGGCCCGTCGGGACACAACGGCCCGCCCCTCGTTCGTGGCAGGGGCTTGTATGTTTCCGGTCCGGTGCGCGGTGCCGTGCCGCGTGTTGTGCAAAGGAGTGTGCGGGACGCCTGATACCGGAATTGGGCTGCCGTACGGGTGACGCGCTGGCTGATGCGGCCGGTGGCGCGCCGGAGCGTGCAAGCGGTTGCTTCTGACCGTGTCGGCTTTCCCGACGGAAACCGGCTACGACGACGCGGACACGAACTATGACGAGCTGTGGCGGCAGATCCGGGACACCGTCCCCTACCCTGCGTCCCGCTTCACCGACGACCAGGACTCATCCATCCACGAGCGGATGGCCTGCCACGCCCGCTACTCGTACGACATCTTCGGGCACTACCCGGGCGGCATGAGCTGGGACTTCGAATCGGACCGCCCAAACATCTCCTGGGATGAGGCGATGAACTCAGTGGCGGTGGCCATCCACGGTTGCAACTGGACCTGACCTCGATTCGTCAGCGGGGTTCGGTCGCTGATCGGTTCGGCGGTTCGCCCGTCACGTCCTCTGCCGTCGGAGGACGGGCCGTCACGTGACGCCGCGGGGTGCGCCGGGTTCCATGGGCCCGGAGGTGCGGGTTGTCCTCCTTCCTGGTCTTCGTCGGGGCGGGGGCCGGCCGCCGGGTGGCGGCCGGGAACCGGGGGAGTCTGCTCCAGCAGGTGGTGACGGAACCGCCGGATCACGCCCTCGAACTGCTCACGCAGCCGCTACGTGTAGGGGCCGAAACTGCCAATCGGCAGGAATGGCTCGATGAACTTCTACTCTTCGTCGGTGAGTTACGCACGCGTCACACCGGAGTTATACCGGACCGGCTCCCCGTCCGGGGCCCATAACCCAGTTTTGATCACAATTGAAGACAGTCTCTGGCGATCTACCGGCGCCCTCCGGCCTGGGCCTGGTGACACCACCCCCCGGGTCATTGATGCGAACACCGTCGACAGGGGGACATGGTCATGCCGGGCCAGAAGGCCAGGAGCCCCGTGATCAGAGCCACGAAGAAGGTAACTGTGTTTTACCCCGACGAACGCCTCCTGGGCGAACCCCATCGAGGCGCACTTCGGCCCGTTGCGGCAGTTCACCTTGGCCAACTTCCACCACCCCATGCGGTCGGAGTGACCGACCCGATGGATACGGGCGGACAGCGGATGGCACTGCTCGGTATCGCCGTGGACGGCGATCCGTGAGCGGCGCCGACAAGCCGGCCGAGCGGGCCGAGGGGGTCAACTCGGTGCTCACCTCCGGCGGCTCCGATCTGTCGGCCGAGGTGGTCGCCCCGGGCCCCAGAGACATTCTGGATTTCGTCAACGACGTGGTCCGCCCCATCGAAGGGGTCCGACAGATCCAGTCGTTCCCGTACTTCGGGATCCACACACACTGGCTTCCGTGGAATGTGGGCCCGGCCCCGGCTACGCGCCCCCGCCCCGAGACGACGCCCGGTCGGGTGTCGCGACAGACACCCCGAGGGGGCGAGCCAGACCGATCACGCCTTCGTCCAGGCGCTGCAGATGCCGCAGGACACGGTCTGTGACGCGGTCGTGCCGGGGGGAGCTGGGATTGTCCTCCAGCATGGAGGCCAGGCTCGCGCCGGTCTCCACCACGGCGTCGCTGTCGTCGTCCTCGACACGGGCGACGAGGACGTCGATGTTGTGGGCGATGCGCCGGCCTGCTCCCCTCAGGCGAGGGTCCGCGGCGACGCTCTTGCTGTTGGGGAGGAGTTCGGCCGTCGCCGCCAGTGAACGTGCGTGGTAGGCGCACGTCTCCAGCAGCGCCACGACGTAGCGAGCGGTCTGGCGGCGGGTCCGCAGCGGGGTGATCGGATGGGTCAACGGCTGCGTGGAGGACCGCAGATCGTCCAGTGCCGTGTCGAGCTCCCGCGCCATGTCCAGCAGATCGAGTGCGGGCCCGCCGCTCAGCTGCTCCATCGCGGCATCGGTGACGTCACCGAGCCGGTTCAGCACCGTGCCGAGGAGTTCGTCGGTACGGCGATCGGTGTGTACCGGCAGGATCAAGGCCGCCGCGATCACGCCGCAGGCGGCACCGAGCGCGGTCTCCTCGATGCGCAGGACGAGCACCGCGGAGCTGTAGGTGTTGAGCAGGGTGTACAGCAGCCCCAGTGCCGCCGTGACGAAGAAGGACATCAGGGCGTACGACAGCGGCGCGGTGAAGAACATGGCAAAGATGAACAGCAGCACGAGTGCGAACGCCGTCCAGGTGTGGTGGCCCACCAGGCCCGCCAGGCCGACACCGGCGACGACGCCGAGAACCGTGCCCAGCAGCCGACGGTAGCCCTTGACCAGGATCTCCCCGGTGGACGCCGTGTTCAGGAAGACGACCCAGCAGGTCAGCACCGCCCAGTACCAGCGCTGACTGGAAAGGAACTCCCCGCCCACGATGGCCAGCGCCGAACCCACCGACACCTGGACCGCGGCACGGGTCGTGGGACGCTCCAGTCCTTTGCGGACGTCCTCGACAGGCTCGGTCTTCTCAGCCTGCGCGATGGAGACGTCCTCGGCGTCCAGTTCCTCGCGCGAACGCGTCGTCGCAGGTGTGTCGTCGGACTCGTCCTGGGGCCCGTCGAGGGCCAGCCGCAGGCCCATGACACCGCGCGCCGCCTCCCCGATGCCTCGGAAGACGTCCTGGACGGGGACGGAGGCGCGCGGCAGATTCTCCTCGTCCCGATAGCCGAGCAGCCGGTTGCGCAGATGGGCCACCGCGGCGCCGCGATTGTTCGAGGCCGGACGGGCGACGAGCAGGCGCAACGCGTGGAGATCACGGCGCAGCGTCGCGGTGATGTCGTCCTGTGTGCGCAGGCGGTTGCCGGGCGGCGGCGCGGGCGCGTGCGGCAGATGAAGCGTGAGCGTATCGGCGCGTTCGGAGCTGCGCGCCGTGAGGATGAGTACGCCGAGCCGTTCGGCGGCGATCTCGGCGTCGGCGACACGGCGCTGGACGAGCAAGGCGGTGGAGCTGTCGCTGGTGCCCTCCTCCAGCCGCCCCTGGATCATCATCGCGCTCTGGTGGAGGCGCGCGGTGCGCCGGCGTACGTCCTGCAGCGCCTTCTCGACGCGGTCCGGCCCGGCGTCGAGCAACTCGATCTGGGCGGAAATCAATTGGGCGAGGCGGGCACGGAAGGCCTCGCGCAGTCGCAGCAAAATGCGTTCGGGCGTCTCGACGACCACGCCGAACCGCACGACCGCGCTGCAGACGAACGCGACGACCAGCGTTCCGCACAGCCCCGGCAGTGCGGAGACAGAGGCTCTGACGAACAGGGACGCAAAGTAGATCTGAAACCCGATGAGTCCCAGGGCTGTACCGCGATCACCGAACCGGCGGCTGTAGACCGCGGCGAAGATCAAGGCGAGGAAGAAGAGGTCGCCCGCTACGACCTCGGTGCTCAACAGCGCTCCCAGTGACATCGCCACGAGCGCCACGGGCAGGCCGAGCGCGAGCGTGATGGCCTGTCCGCGCCGCTGCCTCTCCTTGATGGCGAAGGTCGCGACCATGGCCGCGATGGCACCGGCCACCATGTGGTTCACATCGGCCTTGAGCAGCGCCAGGACCGCGAGCGTGAGCGCGATGGCGCCGACTGTCCGCAGGCCGGCCATCAGCCGCAACAGTCCGGGGTCGGAGGCCGAGAACCGGTTCCAGATCCTCGCCCGGCTCGCCCGTGTCACTGTCCTCACGCTGCCGCTTTCCCTGCTCGCCGCCATAAACCGGAAGTTCCAGCATGGCACGCGTCAACGCCCTGCCCTGCCCTGACCCCGCCGTCCTGCGGGAGTGATCAAGCGGTTGTGCGTATGTGCCGTACGAGAAGGGCTGAAGCGAGATGCACGGCCTGGTCATCCTGATCGCCACCATGGTGGTCCTCATGCTGATCATCACCAGGTTGAGCTTGTTCCGCTCTGACGGACACTCTTAGTGTGGTGGTCAGGCTGAGAGTGCGGTCTCGTATTCGGCAGGACTGCGGTGGCCGAGGCTGCTGTGCAGCCTGCGTAGGTTGAACCGGCTCTCGATGTACTCGGAGATCGCGGTGCGGGCGGCGGCCCGGACGGGCCAGGGGCCAGGCAGCAGTGCCGAGCAACTCGCGCTTGACAGTGGCGAAGAACGACTCGGCGAGCGCGTTGTCCCAGTACTGTCCCGTGTGGCCGACCGACAGCCGAACCCCGAGCAGGCGGCGATGGTCGGCGACGAGCTTCGCGTCGCGGGCCGGTCCGTCCAGGCAGGCCTTCGGTAGGTCGGGCTCTCGCGACGCGACCCGGGTCGCCGCCGTGGCGTCGATCGGGTCGGACTTGCCACTACCGCGTGCGGAGCGACGTGCGCCGGCCATCAGTCTGGTGTGCACCCGTACCACGCAGTGACGGGCGTTGAGCAGGCCGACCTCGAGGCGCAGGGGCAGATGTCGGCAGTCCTCCACGGCGACCAGCACCTGGCCGAACTGCCCTATCCCCTTGCATGCCTGCTGGTGACCTGCAGGAGTCACAACGATCGTGACCTGGGCCAGCCGCCGTCCGAGTGGGTCGACAGCGACCAGGGTGTGAGTCTTCTTGTGTGCGTCGACGCCGACCACGATCACGAAGGTGCCTCCAGCGAGGAGTTCGGGATCCGATGCCGGGTCCGCCGCGTGGGCACGCTTCAATCGGGCTGAGAGCACGCTGCTGACTTGTTGAATCGGTCCCAGACGCTCGGTCTGCAGCCGCAGCGTTCAGGGTGTCGGTCGGCATGGGCCCGCAGTGCTCCTTGCCGCCCTTGGGCTGGCTCACTGATAGCGTGCCGCCGCCGGACACCCGCGCGGTGTGGCTCGACAGAGGCATGAAGGTGACGCAGTGACCTCAAGTCAGGATGCCCACCGCTGAGATGGTCAGGCCCGCGGGGCCTCCGCACCAGGTGCGTGTGCTGTCGGTTCTACCTTCTGCGCCCGGAGTTCTCTGACCTCAGCCTGAATGTCGGTGAGTTGCCGGTGTAGTGCCTGAATCGCCACGATTGCGACGCCGTTGGCATCGGTGCAGCAGATCGTCTTGTCGTCGGCTCCCAGGCCGAGGTGGGCCCGCCAGTCCTGCGCCATCGGCCCCAGGTGGCGTACTTCGTCGTCCTCCCACCGGTACCGCCATGTGCTCACTGGCAGACGGACCACTCCGGCAAGGACGTCGAACCCGTTCACACCGTCACCGGCCTCGGCGACTGTTTCCCCGGAGGCTGTGGACGTCATTCCGGCGGGATTGGGTGTGTCGGGGTGCAGGCGCGCCCGGTAGGCCCGAATCCCCGCAGTCCAGGCGCGGTGCAGGCGTTCGGTCAGCGATCCCATCGCACCGGGCTCACGCTGGTCTTTACGGCCCGATCGGAGAACAGCAGGCTGCCCAGCGGGACGAACTGAGGGGAGACCTGGGGGTCGTCGTCGGCCGGGGCGGTGCTCTGCTCCACCGCCCGCACCTGCGCGGGCTCCGCGGCCTCGGCAGCCGAGGCTGCGCCCAGGCACACCGACACGGCGGCGATCGCAGCGGAGGACACTGCGGCAAGTCGGGTAGCTGCGGTAAGAGACATGAAGCACGCTCCGGGTTGGTCAGAGATCAGATCAAGCAGGTAACGACACCGCCCCCCGTCGGTCACGAGCTGCACGACCAGACGTTGACCAGACCCAGCCGACGAAGCGCCCCAGCGCCAGGAAACGGCAGCGGCCAAGCCCTCGGAACCTACCGGCGGGTTACTTGCCCCCTGGTGTCCGAGCTGGGGCTACCGGGCCGGTTCGAGGGCAAAGTGGGCGACACGAGAGCAGGCCGCGACGCACGGGTTAATGGGCTGGATGCGGTGGGTGACAACGGCCCGGTAGGGGACTGTAAATCGTTCGGCTCTGTTCCGTAGTCGGCGGTGACGGCAGGTAACGAGCGTCGTTGACGTTGTATGCGAGATGCCAACTCCCTTGTGGCAACGTTGTTTTCAGGGCTATCGGCACTGGTCATCGATGATGTGCCGGACGACGACGAGGTGATCCGGGTCTTGGCCCGGACCAGGGATGTTCCCTTTCCCTGCCCGATGTGCGGGGTGCCGACGGGGAAGGTGCACGGATACCATGTCCGGACGGTTGCGGATGTGCCGGTCGATGGCCGCCGGGTCGTGGTCAACGTCCGGGTACGACGTCTGGTCTGCCCGGTCCTGGGCTGCCGGCGGCAGACCTTCCGCGAGCAGGTCCCTGGGCTGATCGAGCGCCTTCAGCGCCGTACCACGCGTCTGACCAGCCAGGTCTCGGGGGTGGTCAAGGAGTTATGCGGCCGGGCGGCCGCCCGGCTCACCCGGATACTGGCCGTGCCCGTCTCGTTCGCCACCGCCCTGCGGGTGCTGCGGGGAATCCCCCCGCCGGCGGTGCGGATCCCGCGGGTGATCGGGGTCGATGACTTCGCCCTGCGCCGCCGTCACCGCTACGCCACGATCATCATCGACGCCGAAACAGGCGAGCGCATCGATGTCCTGCCCGACCGCGAAGCCGCCACATTGGAGGCATGGCTGCGAGGGAAGAAAAGGGATCGAAGTCGTGTGCCGGGACGGCTCGGCCACCTACGCCGAGGCGATCCGCCGGGCCCTGCCTGACGCGGTGCAGGTCAGCGACCGCTGGCATCTGTGGCGGAACCTGTGCGACAAAGTCCTGGCCGAGGTCCGCGCCCACGCTCCCTGCTGGGCCGCCGTCAACCCGCCCCGGCCCGGCGGCGTCCGCGAGCAGACCACCCGCGAACGCTGGCACAAAGTCCACGCCCTCCTCGACTCCGGCGTCGGCCTGCTCGACTGCTCCCGCAGACTGAACCTCGCCCTGAACACCGTCAAGCGCTACGCCCGCATCCCCGAACCGCCCACGGATCGCATCGCCCCCCACTACCGGCCCACCCTGGTCGACCCCTACCGCGACCACCTGCGCCGGCGCCGGTCCGACAACCCGGCTGTTCCCGTCACGCACCTCCTGCACGAAATCAGGGAACTGGGCTATACCGGCAGCGCCAACCTGCTGGTCCGCTACCTCAATCAGGGCCGCGCCGAAGGCGACCGTCCTGTGACGACCCCCCGCCACCTCGCCCGGCTCCTGCTCACCCACCCCGAGCACCTGTGGACCAGAGACACCGACCTGCTCGGCCTCCTCACCGCAGCGTGCCCGGAGATGACCGCACTCGCCCGGCTCACCGGCGAGTTCGCCGCGCTCCTGGCCCCGGCCCAGGCCAACGACGACAAGCTCACCCAGTGGATCGCCACGGTCCGCACCGCCGGCCTGCCCCACCTGCACAGCTTCTGCAACGGCCTCGAACTCGACCGCGCCGCCGTGAACGCCGGCCTCACCCTGCCCCACCACAACGGCCGGACAGAAGGCGTCAATACCCGAACCAAGAAGATCACGCGGCAGATGCACGGCCGAGCAGGATTCGACCTCCTCCGTCACCGCATCCTCCTGCAATAAGGAGAACGAACCGTCACCACCGACTACGGAACAGAGCCGCTCGTTTGACAGACCCTGTGGTGGCCGTGTTGCTGACATGGGGTGAGAGATCCGGCTTGGGGTGACTGTCGTCAGGCATTACCGAGCAGGTGAACCTACTGTCATGGGCGCGAGAGATCGCACCCACCCCATCTCGGAGAAGGTCATCATGAGCACTCAGGGCCGGAAGGTCGCAGTCATCACCGGCGCCTCGCAGGGCATCGGCGCCGGCCTCGTCGACGCCTATCGCAAGCTCGGCTACGCCGTCGTCGCCACCTCGCGCACCATCGCCCCGTCCAACCGTGCGGGCGTCCTGACCGTCCAGGGCGACATCGCCGAAACCGCAACCGCCGAACGCGTCATCGCCGCTGGCGTTGAGCGGTTCGGCCGTGTCGACACCCTGGTCAACAACGCGGGCGTCTTCATTGCCAAGCCGTTCACCGACTACACCCAGGACGACTACGCCGCCGTGACCGGTGTGAACCTCACCGGCTTCTTCCGCATCACCCAGCTGGCCGTCGCGCAAATGCTCGCCCAGGGCGGCGGCCACATCGTCAACGTCACCACCAGCCTGGTAGACAACGCCGACTCCCGAGTCCCCTCCGTGCTGGCCTCGCTGACCAAGGGCGGCCTGCAGTCCGCCACCAAGTCCCTCGCCATCGAGTACGCCATGCGCGGCATTCGCGTCAACGCCGTCTCACCGGGCACCATCAAGACCTCTATGCACCCCGAGGAGACCCATGACGCCCTCGCGGCCCTGCAGCCGGTCGGCCGGATGGGCGAGCAGAGCGACATCACAGACGCCGTGATCTACCTGGAGAACGCCCCGTTCGTCACCGGCGAGATCCTCCACGTCGACGGCGGAGTGAGTGCCGGCCACTGACGCGCAGGACACCGCTTGCGACACGAGACCGGGAGGTCCCGCTGACCAGCAGGGAGCAAGCAGACTGCGGCATCAGCACGGCCCTCGACATCGCTTCCTGTCACATCGAGCAGTTGGCCTCGCACATGCCCAGTTCTGAGCTCCGATTCCATCAGCAGGAGAACCCTGATGAACCGCACGATAGAAAGCGAAGCAATCCTGCACGGTGTCCTCGACCGGTGGAAGGCCGCCGTCGACAGCCACGAACCGTGGCAGGCTGCCTTCCAGTTCACCGAAGACGCGATTTTCCAGGGACTGCACCCTTACAGTGTCGGAAGGCCAGGCATTGCCGCCTACTACGACTCCCAGCCCATTGGGATGGCGGCTACGTACCGAATTCTCGAAATCAGACGCCCCGCCGACGGCGTCGTACTCGGTTACCTTGGCGTTGACTTCTCGTTCACCGACCGCCCCACCCTCAGCGTCAACCTCGGTGTCCTGGTGAATCGTACGGAGGAGGGCTGGTACATCAGCCACTATCAGGTCTCCCGCCTCGACTAGTGTCTCGCGATCCTGATCGTGTCAGTTTGAGTTGTTATTGACGAGTTTCTTCATGTTGGTCTGGACGAAGCGGACCTTCGCGAGGATCTCCTCGGCGGATGTGGTCCAGGTGAACGGACTCGCGTGCTCATTCCAGGAGTTGATGTAGTCACGGATCTGCTTGACCAGGACGTTGACGCTGGAGAACGTGCCGCGGCGAATGGACTGCCGAGTAAGGATCCCGAACCAGATTTCGATCTGGTTCAACCACGAGGAACCGACGGGAGTGAAATGGAAGTGGATGTGCGGGTTCTCCTCCAGCCACGCCTTCACCTCCGGCGTGGTGTGGGTGGACAGGTTGTCCAGGACAACGTGGATCTCTTTGCCGGCGTGCGGCTTGGTCGCCTTCTTCAAGAAGGCGAGGAAGTTCGCCCCGTTCCGACTCGGCTTGCACTCGCCGGTCACCTCACCGGTATGGACATTGAGGGCGGCGAACAGATTGGTGGTGCCGTGCCGCACGTAGTCGTGGGTGCGCTTCTCGCTCGCGCCGAAGGCGACCGGCAGCACCGGCTGGGTCCGGTCCAGCGCCTGTATCTGCGTCTTCTCGTCGATGGACAGCACCACCGCGCCGCCGGGCGGGGCCAGGTAGAGGCCGACGACATCGGCGACCTTGTCCGCGAACGCGGGGTCCTTCGAAATCTTGAAGGTGCCGTTCCGGTGCGGCTTGAGATTCTCCTCCCGCCAGACACGGGCAACGTAGTGCCAGGACACCGAGATGCCCTCGCGTCGTTTCATGTGATCGGCCAGCGTCCGGGTGGACCAGTGCGACAGCCCCGAATCCGCCGGCGGGGTCATCTTCGTCAGCGCAATTACGCGGCCCCGCGTCTGCGGCGGCACTTGATCACGCCCGCCCCCGCGGCGTCTCTCCTCCAAGCCGGCCAACCCCCGGGCGGCATAACGGGCCTTGCACCGGTCCACCGCCACCGGCGACATTCCGGCCAACTCGGCGATTTCCTTACGCCGCCGTCCCTCGCCGGACCACAGCACGATCCGCGCACGCAGTGCCAGATCAGCCGTCACGTGACGAGAGTTCGCCAACTCCCGCAGATCAGCCATCTGTTCAGAGGAGAGATCCATACCGGGCTCAACGAGTAGAACGACCACAGGTTCCACCAACAGGATCACGAGACGCTAGTCACCAGCGACGCCTTTCAGTGGATATGTTCGCATTGATGATGATTCAGATGCGTGATGCGGCTATGGGGAACACAGGGTCGAGATCAGTTTCTCGAGTGTTTTGCCTGGGCAGCCCCGTGGGCAAGCGTTTTTCGTATGGCGGCACCTCTAATTCGGTAGTGATTAGAGGCGTCGGATCTCTGATGGGCTTGGGCGGCTTGTTTCCCGATCCATGGCAGGACGTGTGTGGTCTGGCCGGCGCCGTGGTGATCCCTGCGACACCTTCGACCGTGCTCGGTCTTTGTAAAGACTGGTGGCGCCGGGCGCCAGCTGGTTCTCGCACGTTCTGCCCGCATCAGCCCGGTTAGTCAGGCTGAGGTCGACGCAGGCGAGCGGGGCGGTCTGACCAGCGGTGAACGCGCGGAGCCCGCCGTACGGCGGCGGGAGGAGTCAAGGACAAGCCGCCAGTTGGCGCACGCACGTCGCTCCGCACGCGGGCGTGGCAAGTCCGACGCCAAGACGGTGGCCCGGGTCGCGCTGCGAGAGCCCGACCTGCCGAAGGCCTGCCTGGACGGCCCGGCCGACGCGAAGGTCGTCGCCGACCATCGCCGTCTACTGGCCCGCCAAAGGACAGCCGCAGCCCGTGCTGGCCGCCCAGGGCAGGCCGTCGGCGCTGCCGAGCAGCAACTGCAGAACATCGCCGCCGAAGGACTTCAGGAGGTCTACTTCAAGAACCGCGGCCGCCGCGCCACCGCGCTCCAGGTCGAGCTCATCGACATCGACTACATCGAGCTCGACTTCTGATCGCTGGACAGCACTGCGGGCCGGAGCCCCACAAAGAATTCCGGCCCGCAGTGATGCGAAGTTGCTGCCCTTCGAAGGGCCACTCGTGGGTCAGCCGACTGTCTCGGTGCCCTTCTGTGTGGCTGACTCGGCGGCGTGAATGCCGTCGTCCAGGATGATGCGGACGGTGCGTTGTCCCGTTCCGGTGGTGACGGTGTCGAGTTCCGTGGCGATCCGGCTGTAGGCGGTGGCGGCCAGCGCCCAGTCGGCAGTAAGCGGTTGGGCCTGATCGCGCGTTTCCCAAAGGGCGATGAGCAGGGCAATCAAGGAACGGCCGGAGAGGGCTGCTTGTACGCGTCCGTCCTTGATGTCATCCACGGAGCGGGGGTGCGGAAGTGGGTCTGGTTGGTGCTCAGCCCGGTGAGGTATTCCCAGGTGTCGCGGTGGCAGACGAGCTCGGCGAAGGCGACTCCGGCCGCCTTCATCAGTCGTGCTCCGTGCAGGACTTCCGGCGAGGGGGCCGGGGTGGTTGCCTCTTCGTGCTGTCGGCCCTGTTGAGGGATGGTCGGCAGAAGACGGCGTGTTGTTGCCGTTCCCTGGTAGGCCTCTTCTGACGCCGCCTTCAGCGCAGCACCGTCCAGCGGCCCGCCGCGGTCACCTTCGGCGCGACCCATACCGCCCGTGCGGTCCTGGCCGTTGGCGGCGTTCTGGTTCATAAGCTCCTCTTCGGGGACGTCACTGGCCGATGGTTGAGTCCAGCTCTCCGCCTGCTGCTCTTCGCTGCTTACCGACGGGGGCTCTCCCGTTTCGGGAGTGGGCTGCGCTGCGGGAAGGGCCACCAACAAGGACTGCAGCCCTTGGGAGAGCTCCAAACGCAGGGCACCGATGTCGGTGCGGGTGTCGGCGAGGTCGGTGAGCATCCGTTCCTGCCGACGGCGCAGTTCCCGGTTCTCCTCACGGAGCCCGGTTGTTCCGGCTTGGACGGTTTCCAGCGTCTTGTGACCCTGCTGACGCAAGGCTGGCAGACCGCTGGCTTCATGGTGAAGCCGGGCGCCGATCTCATTGAGCATCAGCTCAGCTTTCTCGAACTCTTGTTTCCACCCCATGTGACCCCCTGATCACTTTCCGTTGGCAGCCGCCAGAGCCTCCCCATCCGACGGTCCGGTAATGCGATCGTTTCCAGCCCCCTGCGCAAGGGATCCTCAGGCCATCGGTAGACAGCAGCACTCAAAGCCGAGTCTCCGACCCGTATCCACAGGTGATCCGCTGAAGCCTGTCGAACATGACCCATCGAAAAGCACACCGGCATGCCCCGGCGCGAGCTCAGCGCGGGCAGATCCACGAGGGCCTGGAGCGCGCTGAGCAGGCGCAGTTCACCCGGCCGATCCCCAAGTCGCCCGGCGCGCAGCTCCGGTTCCTCCTGGCGAAGGCGAGGGGGTCCACGAAGGCCGTGGCGGGGCGTCTGGGGATTTCGCAGTGCACCGTCCAGCGATACCAGCAGGGCACCATCAACACGCCCCGCACGGCCACCGCCGAGGTCATGGACCAGGAGACGGCGAAGGACTGGCAGCCTCAGGTCTGTGCCCAGGCGCGGGCCCGGGCGTCCATCACGGGCGGCCCGGCCATCACAGCGCGGGCCCGGTTCGGGTTCCGGGCCGGGGCGAGCACCTCGAACGACAGCCGGATCCGGCTGATCCGCCAGCCCGTCTCCCCGTCGTAGGCGGGCCAGATCCTGGCCGCCAGAGAGGGCGGTGCGACGGCGCCCCGCCCTGGCTGTGTCAGTTCCTGAGGGAGTCGTTTCGTCGTGACTTCGGGAGTCGTTTCTCGGGAAGCGGCGTGATCAATGGCAGTGACTTTTGATGTCGCTCGTGTGCTGCGGGGCCGCCCGCTTGAGCATGACGAGAACCGGAACATCACGTCAAGCGGGCACCGCGCCGCCGAGGCCGACACGGCCTGCGCCGGCCTCGCGATTCACGAGCTCGGGAACAGGGGCCCGCCCGCCATGAGGCCGCCATCGGCAAGGAGGATATGCCCGGTGACGTAGCTCGCTTTGTCCGAACCCAGGAACTGGACGGCCTCGGCGATCTCCTCCGGGGTACCAGCCCGGTGCATGGGCAGTACCGAATCGACCGCGGCACGGGCCGTGCCGTCGCCGGTGAACCGCTCGTACATGGCGGTCCGGGTGTAGCCGGGCGCGACCGCGTTGACCCGGATACCGTGAGCGGCGCCTTCGAGCGCGGCTGCCTTGGTGATACCGACGACGGCGTGCTTGCTCCCGACGTACAAGGTCGCCCCGGGATAGCCCATCAGGCCGAAGGTGGAGCTGACGTTGACGATGCTGCCGCCGCCCTGTTCCCTCATGACCCGGAACTCGTGCTTCAGGCACAGCAGCGTTCCCTTGACGTTGGTATCGAAGGTGGCCTGATAACCCTCGTCGGTCACCTCGGTGACAGGGCTGGGTGTTCCCTCGGTGCCGGCGTTGTTGAAGGCGACATCGATCCGCCCGAACCGTGCCACCGCACGATCGACGAGGTCCTTCACATCGGCGTCGAAGCGGACGTCGGCACGCACGAACTCGGCCGGGGCGCCGAGGTCGGAGAGCTCCCCGGCAAGCTGCTCACCCACGTCCTCGTGGCGGCCGGAGACCACAAGGTTCGCGCCTTGACGGGCGTAAGCGAAGGCGGTGGCGCGGCCGATACCGGTAAGCGCGCCTGTGATAAGGATAACGGGATCAGACACGTCGAGGGTCCTTCCTGCAACCACCCAGGTGAACGACGGGCAAGCGGTTCGGAACCCGCACGACACCGGGTTTCTCTTCGGGCCGGGGCGTATCGTCCGGTACGCCCGCAAGCAAGGTGTCCCAGCCGGACGACAGCTGCATCGGACCCGACCGCCGCGTCCATCGAACGGCGGCACTCGATGACCCGTATGGCTCACGGACGGCGGCCGGGACAGACGACCCGAAAGCGGTCACGCGGGCGGGAGGCGAACGCTGCAAGCTCCCTGGTGACATCAGAACAAACTGACATCGCAACCTCGCTCAGACAGTGACTCCCACAGTCACCGCTGCGGTGGACGACGAAGTCCACCCGCCGCCTGGCCGCCGAGCTCACCCGCCAGGGCCACCGGATATGCCGCGGACAGCACGACTACCCGAAGGCCGGACGGCTGCTGATCACCGCCGACGCGGGCGGGTCCAATGGCTACCGCACCCGAGCATGGAAGGCCGAACTCGCTGCCCCGGCCCTGGAAACAGACCTGAGGATCACGGTGTGTCACTTTCCTCCGGGGACTCAATGCCGTTGTTTGACTACTGAACTATCGCCGCCTGCAGTGTGATGGTTCTGGCGGGTACGTGGCGTGGTGGGGCTTTCGGTTTGTTCTTCGGCCGCTAGGAGTACAGTGAACCGCCCCGGCTCGAATGGAGACTCGATTTCATGAAAGGATCGAGTCATGGCACGACCTTCCCGTTACCCGCTTGAGCTCCGCCGCCGCGCGGTGCGCATGGTCGCCGAGGTGCGCGACGACTACCCGAACGAGACGGCCGCTCTGCAGGCGGTGACCGAGAAGCTCGGTATCGGGTCCCGCGAAACACTGCGGAACTGGCTGAAGCAGCACGAGATCGACGCAGGCACGCGGCCGGGGACGACGACGGAGGAGTCCGCTCAGCTCAAGGCGTTGAAGAAGGAGAATGCCGAACTCAAGCGGGCGAATGAGATCCTGAAGGCCGCGGCGAGTTTCTTTGCGGCCGAGCTCGACCGGCCACACACACGCTCGTAGCGTTCATCGACGAGCACCGGGACCGCTTCGGCGGCGTCGAGCCGATCTGCAGGACGCTCACCGAGCACGACTGCAAGATCGCCCCTTCAACCTACTACGCCAACAAGAAACGACAGGCCGCTCCGTCAACACGTTCAGTGCGGGACGCGGAGCTCAAGGAGCTGATCAGCCAGATCCACACCGCCAACCACCGTGTCTACGGGGCCCGGAAGATCTGGCGCGAGCTGAACCGGCAGGGGCATACCGCAGCCCGCTGCACCGTCGAGCGTCTCATGCGCGAACTCGGCATCCAGGGCGCGATCCGCGGCAAACGCGTGATCACCACGCTCCCCGGCGGGCAGGTCGACCGGGCCCCGGACCGCCTCGACCGTGACTTCGTCGCCCAGGCCCCGAACCGGTGCTGGGTGGCGGACTTCACCCACATCAAGACCTGGTCCGGCGTCGTCTATGTCGCGTTCGTCTTGGATACCTTCTCCCGCCGGATCGTCGGCTGGTCGGCCGCCACCGTGAAGGAGACCGTCTTCGTCCTGGACGCCCTGGAGATGGCCATCTGGCAACGTGACCGCGACCAACACCCCATACAGCCAGGTGAGTTGATCCATCACTCGGACGCCGGGTCGCAGTACACGAGTTTCAGGCTCGCCGAGCATCTGGACGCCGCCGACATTGCCGCCTCCATCGGCTCGGTCGGCGATGCCTACGACAATGCCCTGATGGAGAGCGCGATCGGCCTGTACAAAACCGAGTTGATCAAACCCCAGCGGCCCTGGAAGACACTCTCCCAGGTCGAGCTCGCCACCGCCGAGTGGGCCGACTGGTACAACCATCGCCGGCTCCACGGAGAGATAGGGCACATCCCACCCGTCGAGTACGAAACCAACTACTACACGGAACTCACGAAACCCCAGGTCACAACCACAATCTGAGATCTCTATCGAACCCGGGGCGGTTCACAGCGAGTTGGGCCGTTTGAGGAAGCGGTCTGCCTCTCGCAGTCGGCGGGTGCCGTTGTCGAGTTTCCGGCGGACCTTCGCCGCCAGTGCGGTCAGGAACCTGCGGATCTTCGGCGGGGTGTCGGCGAGCTGGCGGACCACGCTGCGTCGGGTGTGCTTGAGGACCTTAACGAACGAGATGCGGTCCGGATCGATGCCGTTGCTGTCGGCGAGTTGCATGATGATGCCGGTCAGGCAGTGGTGCACGACCAGATGCGCCCACACTTCCTGGCGCACCAGCTGTGGGTCGGTGGATCGCAGAACTTCCTGCCGGCCCCGCTGGAAGGTCTTGATCTGCCGATAGGCCGATTCCACCTCCCACCTTTCGTGATACAGGACCGCTAACTCCCTTGCTGGGTAGGCGTCGTTGTCGAAGAGGTCGGTCAGTAGCCGGATCACTTCGCCCCCGTCGACGCGGTACTCGATCACGCGCACCAGCACACCGCCCGGATGGGCGCCCTTCTGCCCCGCGAGGTTCATGCGCGCCAGGTAGGTGCCGTCCGGCAGGTGTCGTACCGGGCGGTGTGCCACACACGAACGGGCCCGCAGCAGCAGGTGGGCACCGGCGCCGATATACGCCTTCCACAACTCCACCCCGGGGAACCCCCGGTCCATGATCACGAGCATCCCGGAGGCCGAGGCAGCCATCGCCACAGCTGGGTCGCGTTCACCACTGTTATAGCCGCCCACCCTGGCGTCGATGGAAGAATGCGTGCCGGTCTCGGTCAGCGTCACGACTCTCACCTGCGGAAACCCGCCCGGTTTCCCGCTGGAGTCCTTCGGGCCGCCGAAGGCGCGCCGGTTGGCCTCGTTATCCGGCACGTCCAGCAGAAACCCGTCGACCGCAGCGAGACGCATCCCCCGGTAGAAAGACCCGGCCAGCCCCGCAGGGGCCAGCGGGCCGGCCAAGCGGTGGAAGATCCGCTCAACAACCTCCGGTCCCAGGCGCTCCCGAGCCCGGGTGAAAGACGCCTTGTGTGGGATACACCCGCTCAACTCCTTCATTCCACCCACTAGTTGTTCTGCCACATCGTCGTAGGAGTCCTGATGGAAGAGCGCAAGTGCGAGTGCGAAATAGACCATGAACCCCGCCGGCAACGCTCCCGGCCGACGGTCCCGTTTGCGACACTCCGACAGGACCTCGTCCACCAACTCGGGCGTCACCCACTGCGTGATCAAGCCCAACCGCACTCGTTCAGATACCCCGCTCCATGGATGCACACCCCGCATAACGGCGCGACGCTCAGTCCGTCACCACCAACTCAATGAACCTTCAAACAACGGCATTGGCCGGGGACTTCGAAGTGGAACCGGATCGAGCACCGTTTGTTTTCCGACATCACCATGAACTGGCGCGGCAGGCCCCTGACCAGCCACGAAGTCATCGTGGAGTCCATCGCCGCGACGACCACCCGCACCGGCCTGACCGTCCACGCCGAACTTGACACCAGCGGCTACGAGACCGGGATCCGCATCGGTCACCGGCAGATGGAGGCATTGCCCCTGAGCCGGCACGAGTGGCACGGCGACTGGAACTACACCCTCCGCCCCGAGCCATACGCCCAGGTCAACGACGCCCCGGACCCATTCGACCAGCCCAGCCCCGACCTCGCCTGGCGCTGCCACCCCGCCCTGACCGGACTGCCGCCTGCCGGGTGGGACGCCCTCATCACCGAACTGACCACCCTCTACAATGCCCAGCGTGAGACGTGCCTGGACAAACGACGCGGCCACCGCCCGCGCGTCAAGGGCGACGGAGGCACTGGCCGCCGTCCCGTCCTCACCCTCGCCGACCGGCTCCTGGCCACCGTCCTTCACCAGCGGCTCGCCCTGCCCCAGGTCGCCATCGCCCGCCTCTTCGCCGTCACACCCGAAACCATCAACCGACGCATCCGCGACATCCGCCAGCTCCTGGAGACCACGGACCACACCATCCAGCCCGCCGAACCCCGCCTCGCCACCCTGGACGACCTCTATAACTTCACGAGAGAGTCCGGAAGCCCCCTCCCGGCCAAGATCAAACCAGCGAGTTGATGATCTGCAAGCCCTAACTTCGTGGCATTGCTTCAACTGCCTGATCGGGCAGCTCTACCACTGCCTCCAGTGCCGCACGCTGTTCGACGAACACACCGCGTTCCCCACCGAACTCGCCGCCGCCGCTTGACACGTTGGCATCGTGAGGTGTCTGACCTCGAACAAGACGTTCAGCAAAGCGCATTTGTTCCGGCGACCCTGTGCCAGGCGGCACCGAAAGTCAACGGGTTCGGCCTTACCGGGTACTGCGATCAGTCGTCGGAGAAGGAGAGGTAGACCGCCGCTGGCTCCAAGGTCACCCGGTTCTGGGTGTAGCGGTCCGCTTGCCGGGTGGCGACCTCGGCTCCGCAGTCCCTGCAGACCAGGTTCAGGCCATCGCCGCCTGCAGGGCCCTGGCAGTAGCCGATTGATCGCACGAGGTCGGGATGCTGTTCGGTGCCGATCACGTCGTCGGGGTGCACGATGAAGCCTGGGACGTCGATACTGAACTCGCTCAGCCGAAGGTTCGGGGCATAGGTGCCGCAGGGCATGCGGGCCGGGCGTGTCCGGAGATCCGGGATCTCCGACATCGGGACTGGTGGCGGCACTTTCACCTTGGTGACCGATCCGGTGAGGGGTGTCGGCAGTGGTCACACAAGAAGCGCGGCTTTCTACTGATTCTGCAGATCGAACGCTGCCGTGAACAGCGAATTTATCGAGTTGGTAACGCATCCGGCAGGCGGGTGGAGTCGATGTGGTCGCCGAGATGGATCACTGCGGCCTGTGGGGCCATGCCGAAGGCCGCGGACACGAGCTTGGGGTACACGGTGTTCACCAGGTCGACGAGACGGGTGCTGCGGATCATGCGGGGCGGGAAGCCGCAGTCGTCAAGAACGTTGGAAAGAAAGGCAGTTGATGCCAGGCTTCGCCTGGCCCTTGTTCCTTTGGTGGCCATGACATGCGGATTCTCGGTCGGCCAGGCTTCGCGGTGGTCCAGGAATCGTTGCAGTACCACTCAGGAGGCGGGGTCCAACGGCACGGGGTGAGGCCGCTGGCCGAGCCGAAACACTGCGGAAGGCGTGCGCGAGGACAACTCGCCGTCGACGACGTGGCCTTCACCGTCGCCCGTGGCGAATCGCTGGCGGTCGTGGGGGAGTCGGGCTCGGGCAAGACCACGGTCGCCTGCATGTTGCTCGGACTGGAGAACCCCACCAGCGGGACGGTCAGCGTCTGCGGCAGAGTCCGAAACCGCCGCACCACCTCTGCCGAACGCCGCCGCCGGGCGAGGGAGATCCAGATCGTTCGTCTTCCAGGACCCGTACTCCTCACTCGACCCATTGCAGCGTATTGGCGACGTCATCGAGACCAGCCTCGCCTTGCACTTCATGATGATGGACAAAGAACGGCGTGCCCGGGCCTGGAATCAGTAGGGTTGGCCGAACGGCATGCCGCGATGCTGCCCCGCCATCTCTCGGGCGGCCAGCGTCAACGCGTTGCAATCGCGCGTGCGATCGCCGTCGAACCCCAAGCGCTCGTCCTGGACGAGGCGGTGGCGGCGCTGAACGTATCGATCCGGCGCAGATCCTCAACCTCCTTGCCGACACCCGCGAGCGGAGTGGCCGTCGTCCATCGGATCAGCGACGACGCGATCGTGATGTCCGGTGGCCGGGTGGTGGAACGCGGCCCGACAATGCAGCTTCTGCGCGCCGGAAACGGACTACATCAAGGCATTGCTGGCCGCAGTACCCCAGCGGGGCTGGAAGCCGCACCGAAACCGCCGCTGAAGTGCCGGCGCTGGGCGGCCCGGCCTCCGTGGTCGTTGCGCTGATCCCCGGCCGCGTCAACGCGTGGACCGGGCGCCCGGACAGAAGTTCCGTCCGGGCGCCCGGTCCGTAGTGATCAGTGGCGCAGGTTGAGACGGTGCACGCCGCCGTCGACGGTGCCGACGTAGAGCGTGCGGCCGTCGGGGCTCGCGGCCAGTTTGGTGGTGTCGGTGTTCTGCAGGCCGGTTGAGATGTTCTGCCAGCTCAGACCGTGGTCGGTGCTGCGCAGTACGCCGCGGCCGCCTTGCAGGAGCCCGCTGGCCCCGGACCTGGTGGTGGCCGCGTAGAGCGTGTCCTTGACCCGGAGCAGGTCGGAGACATGGATCGCGAGAGCGCCGGTGTCCGCGGTGCGGAAGGTCCGGCCGCCGTCGGTGCTGACGCGGACGCTCTCGCCGCCGACGACGAGTCGCCGTCCGTCGAGGTCGATCGCGCTCACCGGGCCGTCGGCGACTTTGGTGACGGTCACTCCGCCGTCGTCAGACCGGTAGAGACCGGCGGTGTTGCCGAGCCACAGGCGCAGCGGATTTGCGGGGTCGCCCGCGATGGTGTCGAAGGAGCGCTCGTGGTAGAGATTCTTCCATGTCGCACCGCCGTCGCTGGTGGCGAACAGCCCCTGGCCCAGAAGGCTTCGGAAGCTGACCATGACCCGGTTCGGGTCGGCGGGGTGGACCAGGAGCGCCGTCGGCACCTCCGCCGAACTGCCCCTCTTCTCCCAGGTGGCACCGCCGTCGCCGCTGCGCTCGACGGTGAATGAGCCGAACGCGGTGCGCCGCACCTTCCAGATCACCTTCGGATCCTTGGCCGACACGGCAAGTTGCGGGACGGTGACGCCCCTCCTGCCCTCGCCGCCCGACTGGCCCCACTCCGGGCTCGCGACGGGAAGGGCGGTGCGGTAGACCGCGCTGTCGGTGGCGGCGAGCAGATGGCCGTCACTGACCGCGAGATCGTTGACGGTCAGTCCCTGGACGCCGATCCGCCGATATCCGGTGCCGTCCGCGGCACCCCGGTAGAGACCGTCCTGCTCGCTGGAGACGGTGACAGAACCGTCGGCCCAACGGTCGTAGTCCATCGGTACCGCTGCGCGCGACGGCGCGGCGACCGTGGTCCACGTCTGCCCGTGGTCGCGGCTGAGACGGCCGCTGCCGGACAGCGTGCTCAGGTACAGGTCGTCACCCGAGATGGTCAGGCGGAGACCGCCGTCCGTCATGGACAGCAGGGTGGTCCAGGTCTCCCCGCCGTCACGGGAACCGACAACTCCCCGGCCCGGGACATACACCGCCACGACCGAGGAGTCGGCGGCCAGCCCGCCGACGGTCTCGGCGGACGGGTCGAAGAGCAGGCGTGCCTCGCCGGGGTTGCCCGAGCCGATGCCGGAGCGGGCCCAGACGCCGTGATACGTCGTCATATAGAGGGTGTCACCGGTTACGGCGGCGGCGGTGATGCCGCCGGTGACGCCGGTCGGATACGTCGTCCAGTGGTCGCCCGCGTCCGTGCTGACCAGCAGTGCGTCCGAGGTGACCGCGACCAGGGTGCGGGTTTGTTCATCGGCGGCGAGCGCGGCGATGCGGGTGTCCGGGACGTCGAGCGTGCGCCAGGTCCGCCCGTTGTCATCGGTGCGCAGGATGGCGCCCCGGCGACTGCCGTCCTGAACGCTGTTCACGGCGTACCACCAGCGGTCGGGATTCTGCGAGTCCACCACGAGCGGACCCGTGCCGTCAGCGACGGGCAGTCGTCCCAACTGGCGCCAGGAGGCGCCGTTGTCGGTGGTCAGCCAGGGAGCCGCCTTCTGGTACTGGGTGAGGACGGCCTGCTTCGGCCGGCTCGACGAGAGGGTGATGGAGCCGGCCTGGCCGTTGGGACCTACCGGCTTCCAGCGGTTCCTGCGGCTGTCGACCGGGGTGACCTCGAAGGCGCCGGCGCCGGTGAGCCGCTGCCCGGTGCCGGCGGTGCCGCGTACCGAGACCCGGTAGGCGCCGGCCACACTGCCGGACACCTCGGCCCGGTAGTAGCCGCTGGCGGGATCGAGCGTGGAAGTGACGTCGACGGCCTTGCCGCGAGGCGGGGTGACGGTGACGACCGGCGGTGCGGCCAGCCGGGTCGGCGGGGCGATGTGCACGGTCGAGTGACCGTCGCTCGGGTCGGGTGCGGCCTGGACGGCCAGATACCGGACGGCGAGCAGGTAGGGCACCCCGATCGCCGGTCCCTGGTCGGGAGTCGCCGTGAGACGGCCGCTGATCTCGGTGTCGGCCGCCGGTCGGGCGACGCGCAGCGAGACCGTGACGGTCGCGGTCCCCCCGGCCGGTACGGTGACCCGCTTCGCCGAGACCGTGGCCGGACCGTCGGTCCGCAGCGAGGTCGCGACCGGCCGCTTGCCGGAGTTCCGCAGCGTCACCTTCGCGATGCCGCCGACGTGACGCCGGGACAGATCGGCGAGTCCGAACGACACCGACGCAGGCGAGGCGCTGACCGTGGCCGAGGCGGCCGCGGCCACATCGAGCCGGCCCGAGCCCTGCGTTGTGGGCCCGCTGCCGCTCAGCGGCTTCGCGGTGCCGACCAACGCGGCCTTGATCTCGGCAGGCGCCCGGCCGGGATGCAGCTGGCGCAGCAGGGCCGCAGCGCCGGCGACGTGCGGGGTCGCCATCGATGTGCCCGACATACGGTACTCGCCGGGCCCGTACAGCGCCTTGGGTATGGTGGAGCGGATCTCCACACCCGGTGCGACCAGATCGGGCTTCAAACCGAAGCCCTGTGTGGGACCGCGTGAGGAGAAGGAGGCGATCCGGTCGGTGGTGTCGGTGCCCCGCAGCGTCACCGAGACCTTCCCGGCGGCGAGCCGGGAGCTCAACTCCGTGTACTGGGTCGAGTCGATGCCCATGACCACCAGGTGGTCCATGCGCAGCGAGTCGCCGGAGGCGTCGATCCGCGCGGGCGACGACGGTACTTCGGTCACTCCCGGCTCAGGGTTCACCTCCGGCGGCCGGACCTCTCCCGGTGCCCCGGCGACGAACACCGGGCCGTCGTTGGAGGGCAGGCCGGCCAGCACGGCGATCGCGCCGCGCTTCTCCGCCTCCTTCGCCCACTCCACGGCGCTCGCCGTCAGGTACCGGGTGTCGGAGGCGATGAGCATCTCGGCCCGTACGATCTTTCCGCGTACGTCGCCGACCCGCTTCCAGTCCTCGGCGGTGCCCTCGCCGACATCGACGAGCGGCGCCGTGACGGGGTGCTCCGGCGGGTTCGCGGACAGGATGCCGCGGTAGGTCTGGATCAACTCGGGTTTCTTGCCGGCCAGATAGGCACTGGGCAGCCGCAGATTGCTTGTCGACGCGCCGACCGCGACCACGCCGTCGGCCGTTGCGGGGCTGCTGACCGTACCCGTGCCCGGTCCGTCGTTGCCGGCCGCGGCCACCACGACCACACCGGCTCGTACGGCCGCGGTCGCGGCGCGGCCCAGCGGGTCGGCGCCGTCGCCGGGGCCGCCGAGGCTCATGTTGATGACATCGGCGCGGTGCGGGTTGGCCGGATCGGAGGCCGCCTCGATTCCGGCGATGATGTCCGACGTGTAGCCGGAGCCGTCGGCGTCCATCACCTTGTAGGCCAGCAGATTCGCGCCGGGCGCCACGCCGGTGACGCCGCCCTTCTCAGCAGCCTTGCCCGCGATGATGCCGGCGACGTGGGTGCCGTGGCCGTTGTCGTCCATGGGGTTTTCGTCACCGTTGACGAAGTCGTGCCCGCCGACGACCTTGTGCCCCTTGCCGAGTCCGCCGCCCAGGTCGGGGTGGGTGTAGTCCACGCCGCTGTCCAGGATCGCGACGGTGGTCCCCTTGCCGGTGACGTGGCTTCCGGCCGGGTCCTTGCGCTGCCAGACGCCGGGGGCGCCGATCAGCGGCACGCTCACGTCCGTCTTCGTCAGCACCCGGGTGTCGGGGCGGACGGCGGTGACGCCCGGCAGCGAGGACAGCCGCCCCACCTCGGACGCGGGCACCGTCATTGCCACGGCATCGATGAGCAGACCCAGTTTGCGGGTCGCCGAAGGGTGCAGCCCGGCGCTCTTCGCCGAGCCGAGGAACGTCTCCTGCCGCGCGTCGAGCGCGCGGCGGGCGGCGCCTACGCCGCGGGCGGCCTCGGCGGACAGCAGCGACCCACCGGGCGCGGCGGTGACCGCTGGGTTCCCGGACAGTTCGACGAGCACTCGTTGCGACGGGTCGGGCGTGGACGCGTTGGCGGCACCCGGTGTCGCCGCCAACGTGCCGGCGAGAACAACGGCGGCGAGGGCGGCATGACGCGATCTTCGTGACTTCATTGCCATGCGTAAAAGTCCTAGTGGTGAGGGCACTTGCCGCACAACTGATCTTCGTGGCCCATTGCTGCCGCTGGCACAATTGGGCCACCATCCGTCCATGACTCCCGAGACACCGCAACTCACGGCGGCAGGCATCGATCCGTTCGACGAGAGCGTCTACCGCGCCGTCCTGACCCGGCGGACGGCGGCCCCTGCCGAACTCACCGCGGATCTCGACTGTTCGGCCGAGCGCGTCGCCAGGGCGCTGGACCGGCTCCGCGACCACGGGCTGGTCGGCCGGCTCGCCGGCTCCCGCCGCCGGTACGCCGCGATCGAGCCGGGCGCCGCCGTCGAGGCGCTGGTGCGGGCCAGAAGCAATGAGCTGGAGCGGGTCCGTTCGGCGGCCGACGAGCTGTCCCGGCTGTTCGCCGCCGCGCGCACCGGCGCGACCTATGAGGACGAGGTGGAGATAACCACCGGCAGCGAGGCGCTCGGCCGCTGGTTCGTCCGCCTTCAGCAGGAGGCCCACGAAGACGTGATGACCCTGGATCGGCCGCCGTACGCCCTGACCACCTCCAACCCGGTGGAGGCGACGGCGCTCGGCCGCGGCGTACGGTACCGCGCGGTCTACGCCCCCGAGGCCCTGGAATGGCCGGGCGTCCTCGACGACATTCGCGAGCTGGTCCGGCACGGCGAACAGGCCCGCGTCCTGCCCGGCCTGGGCATCAAACTCGCCATCGCCGACCGCAAGCTCGCCCTGATGCCGCTCTCCCTCGACCTCAACGACGTCCGCGCCGCTGTGATCCGCCCGTCCACTCTGCTCGATGCCCTCACCGGCTACTGGGAAATGTGCTGGAAGCAGGCCCTGCCCCTCAACGCCCCCGCCGAGGACCCCCTCGGCGAGGAGGACCGACTCGTCCTCACCCTCCTGGTCAGCGGCCTCAAGGACGAGGCGATAGCCCGCCAGCTCGGCTGGTCCGTCCGTACCATGCGCCGCCGCATCAGCCGCCTGCACGACCTCCTTGGCGCCGCCAACCGCTTCCAGGCCGGAGTGATCGCGGCCCGTCGCGGCTGGTTGTGAGAGAGCACGCCGACAGCAGGTGGGGCGGCAATGAGTGGATGTGGTCTCGGCGCGCGTTCCACGCCTGCACAATTCGGCTTGTGACTGATGAAGACCCGTACCTCCAGGGTGTGGATCACCTGGGCGTTGATCTTCTCGCCCGGCAGGGCGGTGTGCTGCCGGTCGGCCGCTTCGAGGGCTGCTGCGGCGAGGGCCTCGGCCCCACGGACCTTGCGGTTCCGTAGCCACGTCGCCAGCCGTTTGAGGGCGGTCCGACGCATGGCCGCAGGTGTCTGAAAGCCGGTCAGCAGGATCCGCGGACCTACGTTGCCCAGATCGAGCACCCGCTCCAGAGCGTGGAAGATACTGCTCAGCTGGCCGCGCAGGCGGTTGATGCGCCGGGTGCGGTCGGCATTGATGTCGGCCCGGCGGCCGGTGAGCAAACGCAGCTCGATGGCGTGTTCGTCGTCCGGCCGAAGGATGGTCAGGTCCCGGCGCATCCGGGCCTGGTCGGCGATGACGGCGGCTTCCTTGGCGTCGGTCTTGCCGGTGCTGCGGTAGCCGGCGGCGGCGCGGTTGACCGCGAGGCCGGGTATGTAAACGAGCTGCGGATCGGGTGGTTCTCCAGGGCGGGGCACGCGCGTCAGCAGAGGCCGGTCCCGACTGTTGGTCATGTTGCACCGTCCAAGAGCCGGTCGATGGATGAGTGCCGTGCGAACGAGCTGTCTGTTCGCGAACATGTACGGCGCCTTTGCGGTCACCCGTGCGCTTGTGCGGTCTTCGGGGTGTTGGCCCCGGCGCTACTGACCGGTATCTGGCTGATGACGGTCTGAGCCGACGGTGCTTGGAGAGGGCGACACGGTGTGCGGCTGAGGCGTTGCCGCCGGAGTCGGGGGTGTGGGCCCGCTGCGGTGAATCCACAGGAGAGCGCCTGTCAGCAGCACGGTGCCACCCAGCAGCCAGGGCAGCGGGCCTACCGGAAGGACGCCCATGACCAAGCCGGTGAGAGCTGCCATCAGTTGCAGGGCGAGAGACTGGACGGACAGCGCGGTGGCGCGGCCCGAACTTGCGACACGGCGGTGCAGGATGTCGTTCTCGCTCGGTCCCGCCGCGCCGAGCCCGAGGTAGACGAGGCCGTAGCCGGTGGCCGCGAGGACCACGGAGCCCACTCCTGTGAACGCTGAGGTGGCACCGAGCAGAAGCAGGCCGCTCGCGCTGGTGCCGAGGCTTACCAAGACCGCACGCTCGCCACTGCCCGCAAGCCGGGCGGTCAGCGGTGCGAGGTGGCTGCCGATACCCGAGCAGATGAATCCGGCGCAGGCGAGTGCGGCGAAGAGCACCGCGCCTGATTCCGATGCACCGGTGAGGGCTGCGGCCCGGCCCGGTGTGAGCAGTTCGATCGCGGCCAAGGCGCTGCCGGCGGCCCCCGCGCTGAGGAGGACCCGGCGGACCAGCGCGTCGCGTCCGCCCATGCGCAGTCCGCCCGAGACGGTGGCCGGGATGCCTCGCAGTACGCCGCGCAAGGTGGCTGCCGGCCGGGGCGGCTCGGGCAGAGCGGTCAGGACATACAGCACGAAGGCGATCTCAACCGCTGCGCCCAGCAACAGCGGGGCGGAAAGGGGCAGCACCAGTCCGGAGGTTGCCTCGCTCAGTCGGGCGCCGAGGTCGGGACCGAGTCCGAGCAGCCAGGGAAGTGCGCCGCCGAGCAGGGTGCCGGTTGCGAGGGCGGCGGATGTCGCGGAGGAACCGCGGGCCAGGCCGGTGCGCAGTTCGGCGCCGGGGCCGGAGTGCTCGTGGACGGTGTCGACGTACCAGGCTTCGGCCGGTCCGCTGGACAGGGCACGGCCCGCGCCCATCAGGGCCATGCCGAGGCCGAGCAGCCAGGGAGCAGTGCCCACGCCCTGGAGCGTTAAGGCAGTCAGGTTCAGCAGGCCGGCGGCGGCCAGAACAGCGCGGCGTCCCAGGACGTCGGACAATCCTCCAGTGGGCAGTTCCAGCGCGGCGGCGGTGAGGGAATGTGCGGCGAAGAAGCCGGCGATGGCCGCCATGGCTATGCCGCGCTCGGTGAACAGCAGGATCAGGGGAGCGATGGTCAGTCCCAGCGGCAGCCAGAACAGAACGCAGACCGTGACGTAGCGGCGGCGTGCGGTACGTATGTCCAGCGGCCCGGTCATGACGCGTCCCCGGCATCTGTCCCCGCAGGGGCAGAGGCGTCCGGTTCTGCGCCGGGGCCGCGCGGTGCCAGGGGCAGCCCGGCGGTGAGAAGTACGACCTGCACGGCGCGTGGATCTTCCGCATCGCGGGTGGTCAGCTCCTCCAGCTTCCGGTCGAGCACCTCCCAGAGTTCGGTGAGCGACTCGGGGGTCAGACGGGGCATCAGGTCGCCGATCCCGGAAGGCGCCACCCACTCCTGGCCCAGCCGCCCGTCGGCGATGTCGGCCTCGTGTCGGACGAGAGAAGCCCCCAGGTGCTCGATCTGGGCCCTGCGCGACAAGTTGACCCAGGCGCGGCTGCCCGGTGTGGCTTCCATGGCCTTGTTGCTCCAGGAGGTCACGGAGTGCACCGCCTGCCAGCGGCGCTCCCGCCCGTCACGGTGCTCGGCCTCGGCGACGAACGCGTACTTCGCCAGAACCCGCAGGTGATAGCTGGTGGAAGCGGATGACTCCCCGGTCCTGACCGCGAGTTCACTCGCGGTGGCCGGGCCGTCCTGCCGCAGCATCCCGAGCAGCCGGATGCGCAGAGGGTGCGTGAGGGCTTTCAGGGCTGCTGCGTCCTGCTCGGGATCGAGTACGCGTTTCTGCTCTTCGCTGACCATGACGGGAGAGTAGAACGCCTCAGAGTCTTTCCAAAAGTATTTTTGCAGAAATTGTTTTGGAAAGTTGGCTGGAAGTCCGCCACCGGTACCGCGCCGGTGACGGGACTGGACAGCCTCACGCGTCCGTATGCTCCTCGGCCGGCTCCTCATCGCCTGCCGTATGGGGCTGGGCATCGTGACCGCGGCGAGGTTGAGGCGAGCGGCCATGTCGAGGTTGACCTCGCCGTACGGACTACAAGGTCCATCTCACCGAGACGTGCGAGCCGGGCACGGTGCATCTGCTCACGAACGTGACCACAACTCTCGCCGCCGTCTCCGACGGCCGGATGGCTGCCGTCGTCCACACCGGCCTCGCCGAGCGGGGCCCGCTGCTGGACGAACACTGGGTCGACACTGGCATCGCCAACTCCAGTGCCCTGGCCGCCGCCCGAGGCGACCACGGTGCCGCCTTGCACGGGCCATTGCGGCCGGTGGCTGTCGCCCAGGCCCGTGGTGAGGGCGCCTACGGACAGGATGCCTTCACCATCGACTGGGACGACCAGCACGTGACCTGCCCGAACGGGATCACCAGTACCCAGTGGAACCACCGCCGCTCAGAAGAACAACTGCTCGTGATCCGGGTGCGGTTCTCGTCGGTGCACTGCCGAGTCTGCCTCAAACTCGGGGACTGCGTCTGTTCGCCGAAAGCTCAGCGCCGGGAGTTCTCCGGCCCGCTCGTTGTGGCGTTGGTGTCTCTGGGTCAGCTCGGCTGTGCGGCGCGCTGGGCCCACTTCGGTGTCCAGATCCCGCTGTCGGGGCGGCCGGGGTATGTAGAGGTGAGGTGGTTACGCAGTGCGGTGAGGGCGGGGTGCGGGTTGTCGGTGCGCCAGATCAGTGAGTGGGGGTAGACCGGGGTCGGGTCGTGCAGGGGGATGCGCCGCAAGTCGTGGCCGGCAGGCCAGACCAGCGGAGTCCGCTCACTGACGAAGGTCGCCAGCGTCGAGGAGTCCGCGATCGTGTCGAGGAGGGGCTCGATACCGAAGTTCGGACCGACCGAGTCGATGGTGAGAGCGAACGTGGCGGCGAGTTCGTCATAGTAGGCGGCCCACTCGGTGCCAGGCATGTTGCCGGGCATCCAGATCCGGCGCCCGGCGAGCTGGGCGGGAGCGATCGCGCGGGCGGCGGCGAACTCGTGAGCCGGTCCGGTGAACAGGTGCAGCGGTTCGTCGAAGACCGGAGTGGCCTCGATACCGTCGGGGAGCTGCCGACCCGGCATGGTCACGGCGCGGAAGGTCGCGTCGATCGTCCCGGACCGGACGGCGGCGATGGCCGTGTCGGAGTCGAACAGGGTCACGACATCAAGATCGGTCTCGGGATACGCACGGTGGAAGTTGCGCAGCAGGCCCGCCAGTGAGAGCCGGCGGCCGACCACGTCGACGCGCAACGCCCGGCGCCCTGGCAGCACGGAAGCGGCTGCTCGTTCCTCGGCTTGGAGGAGAGCCCGGGCATACGGCAGGAAGGCCTGCCCGTCGATGGTGAGCCGGGCTCCGCGGGCCGTACGGCTGAACAGCTGCACACCGAGGCCCTTCTCCAGCACAGCGATGCGCTTGGACACAGCCTGTGGGGTGATCGACAAGTTGGTGGCGGCTTCTTGAAACTGTCCCGCGTCCACGGCGGTGACGAAGGTGCGCACAGCGGTGAGGTCCACGGTGACCATCGTAGTGAACAACCAATCGTTGAGTCTGATCGATGAAATGGTTGTTTGATTCCAGTACGCCATGCTCGCTTTCATGTCTCTGGTCAACGTGTGGTTTTGCAGGCTGTGCGGCAGGAGGGGCGCTGCCCGGCTGCCAGGCGGCTGGCGGGCGATCGCTTCAAGGGCTTGGGCTGATTGCGTGCACGGGCGGTGCGACCCATTGGTTGCCCCGTCGGCGTGACCGCACCGCGACGGGTCGAGCCGTCCGCCCATCTTGCCGATGCCGGTGCGGTCGGCCACCGACAAGGCCACCATCGCGTCTCTGGCCGGGATGGGGCTTCCTACTCACCCCGGAGGTGACCTACCCGTGCCGGATTCCTTCGTTCACCTGCACAATCACACCGAATACTCGATGCTGGACGGCGCGCAGAAGCTGAAGCCGATGTTCGGCGAGGTGGCCCGGCAGGGGATGCCTGCGATTGCCATGAGCGACCACGGCAACATGTTCGGCGCGTACGAGTTCGCGCAGGTCGCGAAGGGCTTCGAGGGGATCAGGCCGATCATCGGCATCGAAGCGTATGTGGCGCCTTCCTCTCGTTTCGTCCGGAAGCAGGAGTTCTGGCGGTCGGGAGGCCGTCGCGCCACGAGCGCGGACGGTGAGGGGGCGAAGGATGTCTCCGGTGGCGGCCGCTTCACTCACATGACCATGTGGGCGCGGAACAGCCAGGGCCTGAGGAACCTGTTCCGGCTCAGCACGCAGGCCAGCTATGAGGGTCAGTTCCCTGCCGGAAAGCCGCGCATGGACCGGGAGCTGATCGCTGAACGGCCGGACGGCATCATCGCCACCACCGGCTGCCCCTCTGGCGAGATCCAGACCCGCCTGCGGCTGAACCAGTATGACGAGGCGAAGGCTGCTGCCGCGGCCTACCAGGAGATCTTCGGTCGCGAGAACTACTTCCTGGAGCTGATGGACCACGGCCTGGACATCGAGCGAGAGGTCCGTCAGGGCCTGCTGAGTCTGGCCAAGGAATTGAACATTCCCCTCCTGGCCACCAATGACGCGCACTACGTCACCGAGGACCAGGCCGACGCTCACGACAGCCTGCTGTGCATCGGTGTCGGCAAGAACAAGGACGACCCGGGCCGCTTCCGGTTCAACGGCTCCGGCTACTACCTCAAGACAGCCGCCGAGATGCGCAGCCTGTTCTCGGAGCTTCCGGAAGCCTGCGACAACACCCTGCTGATCGCTGAGCGCATCGAGTCCTACGACGAGGTCTTCGACTACGTCGACGAGATGCCGCAGTTCCCGGATGTACCCGAAGGTGAAACGCAGGAGTCGTGGCTTCGCAAGGAAGTCCTCAAGGGTCTGGCGATGCGCTACGGGAACCCGATCCCTCAGCACATCGTGGACCGCTTCGAGACCGAGATGTCGGTCATCGGCCCCATGGGCTTCAGCTCCTACTTCCTCGTCGTGGCGGACATCTGCCGCCACGCCCGGGAGAACAAGATCCCGCTCGGTCCGGGCCGGGGTTCGGCCACCGGCTCCATCGTGGCCTACGCCACCCGCATCACCGAGCTGTGCCCCCTGGAGCACGGCCTGCTGTTCGAACGGTTCCTGAACCCCGAGCGCATCAACCCGCCGGATGTGGACCTCGACTTCGACGACCGTCAGCGCGACCGGATGGTCCGCTACGTCACCGAGAAGTACGGCGAGGAGTACACCGCCATGGTGAACACGTTCGGCAAGATCAAGGCCAAGAACGCGATCAAGGACTCCTCGCGCATCCTCGGCTACCCCTATGCCCATGGCGAGCGGATCACCAAGGCGCTCCCGCCGGACCAGAACGGCAAGTCCGCCCCGCTGGCTGCCGTCTTCGACTCCTCCCACGAGCGGTATGGCGAGGCCGGCGAGATCCGGCAGATGTATGACAACGAGCAGGATGTGAAGCGGGTCATCGATACCGCCCGCGGGGTGGAGGGCCTCACCCGCGGCACCGGCGTGCACGCCGCGGCGGTGATCCTTTCCAGGACGAAGCTCACCGACCGCATCCCGCTGCACATGCGGGCCTCGGACGGCGTGAAGATCACTGGCTTCGACTACCCGTCCTGCGAAGCCATGGGTCTGATCAAGATGGACTTCCTGGGGCTGCGGAACCTGGGAGTCATCGACCAGGCGATTGAGAACATCCGCGAGAACCGGGGCATCAGCCTGGTCACCGTAGATCCCCTGGACGGTGACCCGTCCACCGTCGTGATCCCTCTGGACGACGCCAAGACGTACCGGCTGCTGGCCGAGGGCAACACGTTCGGTGTCTTCCAGCTCGACGGCGGCGGCATGCGCGTACTGCTGAAGCAGATGGAACCCACCCGGTTCGAGGACATCGCCGCGGTCAACGCCCTCTACCGGCCCGGCCCCATGGCGGCCAACGCGCACACCAACTACGCGCACCGCAAGACCGGCCGCCAGGAGATCACCCCGATCCACCCCGAGCTGCGCGACGCACTGGAGCCGATCCTCGGCAACACCTTCCATCTGCTCGTCTACCAGGAGCAGATCATGGCCATCGCCCGGGAACTGGCCGGGTACACCCTCGGCGGCGCCGACCTGCTGCGCCGCGCGATGGGCAAGAAGAAACCGGAGGTGCTGGCCGCGGAGTGGGACAAGTTCCACGACGGCATGCGGGGCAACGGGTACAGCGAGGAAGCCGTCAAGGCCCTGTGGGACGTCATGCTCCCGTTCTCCGGCTACGCATTCAACAAGTCCCATACCGCCGGCTACGGCCTCGTCTCGTACTGGACCGCCTACCTCAAGGCCAACTACCCGGCCGAGTACATGGCCGCCCTGCTCACCTCGGTCGGCGACGACAAGGACAAGGCCGCGATCTACCTCGCCGACGCCCGCAAGAACGGCGTCCGGGTCCTCCAGCCCGATGTGAACGAGTCCGTCGCCGAGTTCACCGCCGTCGGCGACGACGTACGGTTCGGGCTGCGGTCCGTACGCAACGTCGGCGACAACGTCATCGAGGCCATCCTCGACGCCCGCCGCCGGAAAGGGAAATTCACTTCCTTCTCCGACTTCCTCGACAAGGCCGACCTGCCCGCACTGAACAAGCGAGCTGTGGAGTCCCTGATCAAGGCCGGAACCTTCGACTCCCTGGACCATTCACGCAAGGGCCTCACCGCCATCCACGAGGACGCCATCGACGCGATCGTCCCCGTGAAGAAGGCGGCAAGCTTCGGACAAGACGATCTCTTCGCCGATCTGGGCGGCGCAGGAAGCGGCGAACCGTCCTTCGGCCTCGACTTCCCGATCGACGACGCAGAGTGGCCCCGCAGACAGCTCCTGGCAACCGAGCGCGACATGCTCGGCCTCTACGTCTCAGCCCATCCGCTGGACGGCGCCGAGCACGTCCTTTCCGGCGCACGGGACTGCTCCATCGCCGAACTGCTCGCCTCCGGCCGCACCGCCGGGGACGTGCAGCTCTCCGGTCTGATCACCGGCATCCAGTTCAAGGTGACCAAACAGGGCAACGCCTGGGCCATCGTGAACCTCGCGGACCGTGATGCCGGCATCGAGGTCCTCTTCTTCCCCGCCGCCTACCAGCTCGTGCAGCACGCGCTGGCCGAAGACAACGTCATCTCCGTCAAGGGCAAGATCGAAGACCGGGACGGAACCGTGAACGTCTTCGGCAGAGAACTCGCAGTACTGGACGTGTCCTCCGCCGAGCACGGCGGGAAACCCCCCGTGCGGCTGGCCCTCTCCGCCCACCGGATCACCGAACAGTCCGTCAGAGAACTGAAGCGCATCCTCGCGGACCACCCAGGCGACAGCCCAGTGCACCTCAGCGTCCGCAGCGCACGCAAGACGACCGTGTACGCCCTGCAAGCCAAGGTGGACGCCACCACCGTCGCCTCCGACGTGAAGGGCACGTTCGGCGCTGACGCGTGGGCGGGCCTGGCATGATGCCGAGGACCGGCGAGACTGCCGCTGTCGAACTGCGGACCTCCGGGACGTCCCCTCCTTGCCCACGCTGCGATATGCCGGTGCTGCTGGTGGCTCGCTACCCACACACCTGGCGCAACCGGGCCGGAGAACGGATCGATGGCCTCAAGGAGACGGTGCTCTGCCGATCCTGCGACACCAGTACCCCTGCGGCGGGAGAACTGCTGGCGCTGTTCGCCGCAGACGGTCAACTGAGTGCAGTGCATCGTGAAGCGTTCGACAAGCTCGTTCATGACTGGCTGAACGCCGTACGCGACCGCACACCGAACCGCGCCGATCTGGATTCACAGGAGGCCCGGTGGAGAGACGGCAAACTGTAGGCAGACCACGGGGCCCTTGCCGTTCTCCTGGACGGCATCACCGGCTCGGGGAAGACCACCGTCGCCAAGGCCCTGGCCGACCACGGCTGCACGCGGCAGTCCGTGGACGAGGAAGTACGCCGCCTCCACGGCCGATACGGCGTGGACTACCCCGAGCACACCTGCTTCGAGCATGAATGGCCAGGGGGTGAGGCGATCCGACAGCAGTTCAGCGACGAGCTGGATGCCGGCGACGACGTCGTCCTGGACCACGGGCTGTGGTACCGGGACGAGGGTGATTCTCCTGCCGGCCGGGTGCGGTTGGTTCCACGACGAGCACCGGGAATGGAGGTACTCGGTCCGATCCGTACGGGCCGTCACCTCGCCCGTCTCCACCACTTTCTGGAGGCAGTTGCCGGAGTGGCAGATGCCGTGGGTGACGACCGATCGGGCAACTCCCTCACAGCGGAACGGATCAGGTCGAATGTGCCGACCGGATGCCGTGAGCCGACCGCGGGCAGGACGACACCGAGGCAAACCAGCTTGAACCGCTGATCGCCGAGCGGAACGCCGATGAAGACAGGCGCCCCGACGCACCCCACGGGAACCGTGCCGTTCCACCACACCTGCCCGTCGTCCGCGCTCCGCACGACGTTCCCGACGACGACGGCCTGCGGCCGGTCGGTCCGGTCCGGCCCGACGTCGTGCCCCAGGACGTACGAGGGCACCGGCTCGCTGCCGACGGCGGCGACGTCTTCCGCCCTCGCCGCCAGCCCGTCGGTGATCTCGTCGGTAGCCCATTCCCACCGCTTGCGGCGGGCAAGCGCGTGCAGCCCGCCGGTGGGCATCACCGCGACACCGGAGTCACCGAGAGGGGTCCACTCCTGCTCGAACTTGATCATCGCGATGGCGCGGGCGCTCATGGCCGACTCGGACAGCTCCGGCCGCAGCCGCACCTCGGCGATGTCGTACCGGGTCATGGCCCTGGCGGTCACCAGGAACTGCCGGACCGTCTCCGTGTCGCCCTGCTTGCTGACGAGATCGTTGAACCAGAACGCCGTACCGAAGTCCTCCCCACGGTGGGCCTGTTGGTACGGCAGGGTGGAGCGGCGAGCGCTGCCGAGTACGGAGTCGATGATCGCGTCGTGAAAGACGGGGGCTTCGGACATGAGGCCGGACCCTAGCCGAGCGCCGTGATCCGGTCACCTCATATCCGGAGCCTCAGCGCCGAGTCCGCGAGGCACTGCACCGCCGGGTGAGGGAGTCGATCGCGGGGCATTACGTCGAAACCCACCCGGAAAGGGATTTCGGTGCCACACTCGTTTGACAGACCCGGCATCCGCATGACCTCGAACCGCACTGTCGGTTCAGCGACGTGAAGGGGCTCGGGGACGAGACGGTCCAGCGCCTGACGGTCGGTGCGGTAGGTGACGGTGAGGAGTTGTTGTCCCACTTCTTGGATATGCATGGTCGGTCAGCGGCCTTCCCAGTGAGGTGGGCGCTTTTCGGCGAAGGCGTGGGCTCCTTCCTGCGCGTCGTGGGACGCGAGGACCGGTGCGACGAGGTGGTCCTGCTGGCGAAAGGCGTCCTGGTCGCCGTATGCGGTCCGCTCGTTGACCACGCGTTTGACGGCCGCGATGGACAGCGGGGCGTTGCGCGCGATGCGGCGGGCCACGTCCACGGCCTTGGTGAGCGTCTCGCCCGGTGGGGTGAGGTGATTGACGAGGCCGAGCTGATGAGCCCGTTCGGCGGGCAGGGGGTCGCCGGTGAGGAGGATTTCCACGGCGATGTTGCGGGGGATGCGTTCGGGCAGCCGCACGATTCCTCCTTCGGGGGGAACCAGGCCGAACGCCACCTCGGTGAGGCCGAAGGTGGCGTCCTCGGCGGCCACGATCAGATCGCAGGCGAGTGCCATCTCGGTGCCACCGCCCAGCGCCCAGCCCTCGACGGCAGCGATGAGCGGGGTGCGGAGCTGGGTTCGGGTGAGGCCTGCGAAGCCCCGCCCGGGGATGACCGGGGTGTCTCCCTTCGCGAACGCCTTGAGGTCCATGCCCGCGCTGAAGGTTCCGCCGGCACCGGTGAGCACGCCGACCATCAGGTCATCGTGAGTGTCGAGTTGGTCGAAGGCATCGGCCAGCGCCCGCGCGGTGGCGCCATCGATGGCGTTGCGTACCCTCGGCCGGTCAATGGTGATCACGAGGACGCCGTCGTGTTCTTCGGTGTGCACGGTGGGCGCATCTGTGGTGGGTTTGGTGGTCATGGTGGGGATTCCTTGCCTTTCCCGCCGGTGTGGGTCGTCGACCGCAGACAGCGGAGGGGTGCTCGTCGGCTGTGCCGGGTGCTGTTGGCTTCGGACCACTGCTAGCGCGGGATCGCTCCGCCGGTACGCAGCGATTCGATGTCGTCGGCACTGAAGCCAAGTTCTGTGAGGACCTCTTCGGTGTGCTCACCCAGATCGGGAGCGGGGCGTGGAGGGACCTTCTGCTCCTGGTCCAGGTGCACGGGGCTGTTGAGGGTCAGGTGTGGCTCGCTGCTCCCGTCCTCGATCGGCACCACGATCTGGTTGGCCAGGAGCTGGGGGTCGTGGGCGCATTCCTCAAGTGTCTGGACCACCCCGTAGGTGAGGCCGGCGGCGTCGAGTACCTCGCGCCATTCGGCCAGGGGACGGGTGGCGAACCGCCTGTCCAGCAGAGTGACGATGTCGGCGGCGTGGGCGCGGCGGCTGGCGGTGTCGTGGAACCGGGGGTCCTCGGCAGCCTCGGGGTGGCCGACGGCCTTGAGGAAGAGGGGGACTTGCTTGTCCTCGTCGGCGAAGGCTGTTCTCCATGACAGGGTCCTCTTCCGCGAGGTCTCCGGCGAACATGTAGGTGTCCTCGTCGCCGGCGCTGCCTGCAGGCGGGCCGCCATCGGTCGGGGGCTGGACGACCGGATGCCCGTTCCCGGGGCCGACGGTGGTGACGTCGACGGGTTGCGCCGTGTTGCGCTCAGCGGTGCGGTGACCGCCGGACGGACAGCACCGCGACGTCGTCGTGCTGGCCGCCCTCTCCGGCGAACGCACGCGCGTCGTCGTAGAGGGCGTGCGGCAACTCGGTGGGAGAGAGTGACGCGCGCTCGGTGAGGCGTTCGGTGACGGGGTAGAACGTGCCGTCGGCGGCCCGGGTCTCGGTGAGCCCATCGGTGGTCAGCAGCAGCGTTGCGCCGGGTGGGAAGGCGAACCAGTCGACGGTCGCGGGTTCGGCGGCGAGTTCGGCGAGACCGAGGGGGACGCCGGAGCCGATGGCCAGCGTGGTGACGGTGGCGTCGTGCAGCAGCTGCGGCGGAATGTGCCCGCAGTTGATGACTTGTACCTCGTCGTGTGCGTCGACGTTGACGATGAGCGCGGTGACGAACCTTTCGTCGTCGCCGGTCTGTGCAGCATAGGAGTTGTGCCGTACGACAGAGGCATCGAGGGCATCGACGAGCGCGGTCAGGGTGGGCTCCCGGTGGGCCGCCTCACGGAAGGCGCCGATGACGGCGAACGCGGCGCCGACCGCGGGCAGACCCTTGCCCTGGACGTCGCCGATCAGAACCCGGGTCCCCCACGGGGAGACGACGACGTCGTAGATGTCGCCGCCGACGAGCCGGTCTTCCTGCACGGGCTCGTACACGCCGTCGACCAGGACGTCGTCGGTGAGCAGAGGCAGAGGGCGCAGGATGTGGCGCTGCATCGCTGCGGCGGTGGAGCGAAGCCGCAGCGTCTCGCGCTCGCGGTGGATACGACGGTGGCAGGCGTAGACGGAGGCCGCGCCCAGGGCGAGGGTGAGCAGCATCATCAGGATCCTGTCGAGCCACGACCGTCCGTCACCGTGCCGGACCACCACGGTGACGGTGACCACAAGCGTGGTCCATGCAGACACAAACTTCGTCTGGCGTACGGTGCACAGCGCCGACGCCGTCCCCGGCAGGAACACAAGGAGCCCCAGAAGCCACACCAGGGACCCGGACAGGGCGCCGAGGGCCATCACCAGGGCCGTCACTGACACCACACCGATCACGACTTCGGCGTTGCGCGGTGGTTCGACGGCCTCGAAAGGATGCACGAATCTCTTCGGGTGAGTACGGGTCACGGGGCCTCCCGGGCAGGTGGTGTACTCCTCGTACGTTAGGCAGGCCCAGCCGCGGGCGAGCCGCGCCCCGCCGGACGATGTCCTCTGTGCGGTGAGCAGCACTACGTGCAGGGTGCGGCCCTTGCACCGCGCGCGCGGCAGGTGGGAGCCGGGCCGCCGACTGCGCGGCTCTCACCCGGTCGGTTACCTCCGCGCGCCGACCGCGCGGATGATCTTCTGCTTGACCGAGCCGCCCTTGTCGTCGGCGGCCGAGGCCCGCATGGAGATGTACCGCGCGTCGTTCGGCACCCGCACCGAGCCGGCCCAGGCGGCGGACCTGCCGCGTACGTCATCGAGTTCGACGGATGTCGACGTCGCGCCTCGTCGAAGGAGACCTCCAGCGTGTGGCCGGTGATTCTCCCGGTGTGTCCGGCGCGCCCTTGACGTGCTCGGAGAAGATCCCGAAGGCATGGAAGAGTGCGCCGCCGAACTGGTCGGTGGCGCACTCGTCTGGCGGTTTGTCAGGAGGTGTTGAGCCCGGTGAGCGCGAGAGATTTATGGGGTCGCCCGCGCTGGTGAGTCGGAGAAGCCCCTGGCCGGGTCCACCGGCCTGGGGTTTGCGGCATCCCCACGGCACTCCGAATGCCGGCGGGGTGCGCTGGCGCGTCCTTCCTGTCCGACAGCCGGTCAGTGGTTCTCCATGGTGAAAGGGCCGCCGCCGAAGGCGAGGTGGGCGAAGCGTTCGCCGATGCGCTGGTGGGTGGCGGGGTCCGGGTGCAGATCGTCGGGCAGCGGCAGTTCGGCGTGGTCGGCCTCGCCGTAGAGGTCGAGGCCGTGGAGGTAATGCAGGTTCGGGTCGGTGGCGGCACGCTGCTGGACGATGCGGGCCAGCTCGTCCCGGATCACGGTGAGGGTCAGTTTCCCGGCTGCGCTCTGCGCGGGATCGCCGGTGGCCACGAACCGCAGCCGCCCCTCGCTCATCGCGCTGAGGTCCGGGGCGCTGGGTCCGGGCGTGTTCTCGTGGATGGCGCAGTAGATGGGCGAGACGACCAGCAGCGGGGTGGTGGGGTGGCCGTCGCGGATGGTGTCGAGGAAACCGTGGACGGCCGGGCCGAACGCGCGCAGCCGCATCAGATCGGCGTTGACGATGTTGATGCCGATCTTGATGCTGATCATGTCGGCGGGGGTGTCGCGCATGGTGCGGGCGGTGAACGGGTCGAGCAGGGCGCTGCCGCCGAATCCCATGTTGACCAGCTCCACCTTGCCCAGAGTGGCGGCCAGGGCGGGCCAGGTTCCGGTTGGGGTGGCAGCGTTGGAGCCGTGGCTGATCGAACTGCCGTGGTGAAGCCAGACCTTGCGGCCGCTGGGCGGTGGTGTGTGGACGGGGGCGTTGGTGCGCAGGGCGGCCAGCTGGGTGGTCTCGTCGTGCGGCAGCCAGATCTCGACGTCCTTCTCGTCGTCCGGAAGGTCGGTGAAGCGCAGGGTCTCCACCGGCCCGGGACGGGTTTGTGCGGTCCCGGAGGCCATGTCGATGGTGAGCGTGTCGCCCTCGGTCGCGCTGGCCCGGCCCGCGAGCCGCCCGTCGACGAGAAGCTCGTACACCCCGTCGGGGCGTGGAGGCGCTCCGATGTACACCCGTTTGGTGGCCACGACGTCCAGCTCGACGGCGGTGGCCCGGGTGCGGAAGGCCAGCCGCACTCCGGAGGGCTGTGACTCCGCCATGGCCAGCTGGCCGTCGGGGATCTGCTGCCGGGCGCGCACGGGCAACCGGTGGGGCAGGACGCCGCGTTCGGTGCGCTCCAGGTCGAGGGCGCCGCGCAGGAGGCCGACGGTGATGGGAGTGGTGGTCCAGGCGTGCTCGGTATTCATTTCGTCGGTCTCTTCGATCTGGAGGGTCAGTTGGCGGGGGCGGCCGGAAGGGCCTGGTCAGGAGGTGGTGGGCCAGGTGCGCAGCAGGGTGTCGAGCGCGTTGAGGATCTCGGTCCAGCTCTCCTGCGAGTCGGGGGTGCTGTGGCTGAAGCCGCCGGCGGCCTCCAGACCGACGTAGCCGCTGAAGACGCTGCCCAGCAGCCGCACCGCGTGTGTCTGGTGCGGTTCGGCCAGGTTGTATCCGCGCAGGATCGCCCGCGTCATCTGGGCGTGCCGAACGCCGGCGCTGGCGGCCGCCGTCTGCGGGTCGAGCCGGAACTGGGCTGCGGCGAAGCGCCCCGGGTGCTTGAGGGCGTAGTCGCGGTAGACGTTCGCGAAAGCGGTCAAGGCGTCTTTGCCGGCCCGTCCGGCCACCGCGGTGGAGACCTGGTCGGCGAGTTCCTCCAGGGCGAGCAGAGCGATCTTGGTCTTGAGGTCGTGGGCGTTCTTCACGTGCGAGTACAGGCTCGCGGTCTTGACGCCGAACCGCCGGGCGAGTTCCGCGGGGGTCGCCTGCTCGAAGCCGACCTCGTCGGCCAGCTCTGCCCCCGCCCGGACCAGGCGCTCCGTGGTCAGTCCTACCCGTCCGTCCCGTGCCATGTTCATCCTCCTAATCACTTCTCATCCCTGACATCGATGATTATGCACTTGCCTAATTCAATTAGGCAAATTAGCGTGTCCGTCATGAAGTCGCCGACTGAGCAAGAGATTCGTACCGCGTTTGTGAACTGCACCAAGGGCGAGGCCAGGCGCCTGACCAGCCCCCCGTGACCCGGACGAGCAGTGCTGGGACGACCTGGACTTCCTGGGCTGGCAAGATCCCCAGGCCTCCGACCGGGCCTACCTCGTGACCGAACTGGACGGCCGCCCGGTCGGCGTCCAGCTGCGCTCTTCCGGCGTCGGCTCCTGGCAGATGCGGCGCAGCATGTGCTCGGTGTGCGTGACCACCCACACCGGGGGAGTCTCCCTGGTGGTCGCGCCGAGGTCCGGGAAGGCCGGGCAGCAGGGCAACTCGGTTGGCGTCTACATGTGCAGCGACCTGGCCTGCTCCCTGTATGTACGCGGGAAGAAGGACGCGGGCATCGGCGCACGCCTCCACGAGTCCCTCACCCTGGAGGAGAAGGTCCAGCGGACCGTGGCGAACCTCGCCGCGTTCATTGCCAAAGTGACCGCGTGACCCGGGCCCGCCTCCTGGTCCCACTCGTATCGCCGCCGCTGCCCGGCCCTGAAGTGACTGACCAGGGCAACGGCTCGCAAGTGGTCACTGCCCTGGCCGGCCCCTGACCTTCGTTCAGTCCTCATCCGCCCCGTCGTCGTCATCGTCGAGGCCGGAGGCGTCCGGGTTGCGCAGCGGACGCAGGCCCTCGTGCGGGATGGAGCCGATGACGGTGTGGCGGCTCAGGACGTTCACGTTCCGCTGCTCGAGCGGAGAAAGTCGTACGACGTCCTCATCGCGGATCTCGTGGCCCTCCAAGCGGAGCTGGGTGACCGCAGCGTCGATGTACCGCGTGGTCGACAGCACCACGGAGCTTCGATGGTGCCCGGACACGCCCGCCCATCGCCGCTCGGTCACCGACGCCGTCGGCCTGATCCTGCGGCGCTGCCTGGAGGACGGCACGTCGTTCTGGGCCTGGTCGGTAGACGACTGGGCCCGCCTCATCGCCCCTGATCACAAGGAGTTCGAGGCCGCCTGGCCCGGGTGGATCGATGGCACGGTCCGGCCCTACGTGGCCGCGTTCGCCTACCTGCTCGGCGGCTTCACCGACTTCCACCGCATCGGAGGGTTCATCCGCCGATCGCTGGCCTGGCGGGTCTTCGGCCAGGAACCGGCCGAGGAGACGATCGCGCAGGTGGCGGCCACTCTCCAAGGCTGGGGCTACCACCCGTCAAATGGCGCCTTCGGCCAGTTCCGCACCGTGCTGGTCCAGATCATGCTCATCAACCGCAGCCCGCTCCTGCAGGACATGACCACCGAGGCCTTGGAGCGAGTCCGCGAGAGCCCCGCGCTCCCATCTGGGGCGCGACGCGGCAATCTCCACGGTGTTCACCGGGCGATCGCCGCTCTCGGCTACGCCGAACCGCCGCCCAAGCCCGTCCACGCCGTGATGCCCGACCTCGAAGGTGTGCCCGGGTCCTGGGCCGCGGCGGTGGCGCGGTGGCACGACACATCGACGCTCACGCCGAAGGTCAGGGGCATGTTCCGATCCATCATGGCCAAGGCGGGCCGGTGGCCGGCCGCTGAACACCCCGACATCATCGAACCCACCCAGTGGACGCGCGAGACCTGCGCGGCCTGGGTGGCGGCGCTGGACCGGATGACCATAGGCGAGTACGTGCAGCGCCAGGCCGGAGTCGACAAGCGCGGCGGCGAACCGCTGTCGCCCCGCACGAAAGCCAGCACACGCCGAAGGCCTCCACCAAGGGCCAGCTACTGGAGGCCAAGGACAATCTCCAGCGGATGCTGGCCAGCATCCCGCTCACCGACGACGAGCAGGCTGCGGTCGACGACGGCCAGGCCGCGCTCGACCAACTCCTGGAGCGACTCACCGACCTGCCCACCCCGGCGGGGCCGACGCCCCGTCAGATCGGCATCCCCGCCACCGCAACGCTGCTGCCGATCGTCAATGTCCGGCACGGACACACCTGAGCCGGCACCGATCCGGACGCGAAACCTGTCGACCGCGCCGCGCCAGCGCGGCGCGGTCCGTTCCCGCCAATGCAAGTCCGGTGCCCTGTCGAAGCGCGCCCGACCTCGGGTCGGCCGATGGCCCAGTGCTCTAGCCTTTGGCCAATGACCGATATACATGCTGCCGACGTGCCTGACGGGGCCTGGACCAGGCTGACTGCAGCTACCGACCTCGATCGGCGAGTAGCCCTCTCCTGGCTCTCTTGGCTCGGTTTCAACCGCTCGGCGCCTGTCGACGTGCTCCTTAGCCTCCTGGATGCCGACGAGGCCGGCTTTCTTTGGCGGGAGGACCTGCCGCCCGAGGTCATGGATGCCGCGGTCGTCCACAATGCCAGGCGCGTGCGCGCCCTTGCCGCGGAATCCGGCCGCCTCTCCGCCACACAGTGGGACCGGCTCATCGCCACCACGCCGAATCCGCGGCAGCGAGGACTCTTCGCAGAGCTCGCGGGAGAGCAGCTGGCCGCCCGGCGACTCTCCCGCGGTGGCCGTGGCGTCGGCCGTGCTCCGCACCCCGACGCCACGCCGCCCACGACACCGGAGGAGATCGCGGCGATGGCCGCCGAAGTGCCTGACATCGCCCCGGACGGCCAGACGACTGCGCTCTGGTGGATCGGCGCCCTGCACGAGAACGCCGAAGCCATGCGCCAGCTCGCAGCCTCGCCGAAACCGTTGATCCGCCGCAGCGTCGCAAGGGCACCACGCCTGCCCATAGACGTGGCGGCCGCGCTCGCCCACGACCAAGACCGCATCGTGCGGCTCTTCCTCGCCGAGTCATGCGACGACGCTCCACCGGAGATGCTCCTGGAGGTGGCCGCGTGGTGGGAAGGGAGCCTGTCCTTCCCCGGCCGACCGCACAATCACCCCAACTTCCCCCGCAACGGCCTGCTGCGCTACCTGACAGACCCGAACCCGCGCATGCGGGCCCTCGCCGGTCAGCGGGTGGCGAGAAGCGCGAGCGTGTCGATCACGCGGTTCGAGAAGCCCCACTCGTTGTCGTACCAGGCGACCACCTTGACGTGGCGGCCGTCGACGCGGGTGAGGGCCGAGTCGAAGATCGACGAGGCGGGACTGCCCGTGATGTCGGAGGATACGAGCGGGTCGTCCGAGTACTCGAGGATGCCGGCGAGCGGCCCCTCCGCCGCGGCGCGGTACGCCGCCAGCACGTCGTCGCGCGTCACGTCGCGGGCGACGGTCGTGTTGAGTTCGACGATCGAGCCCACCGGAACCGGTACGCGGATCGAGTCGCCCGCCAGCTTGCCATCGAGGTTCGGCAGCACGAGACCGATCGCCTTGGCAGCGCCCGTCGTGGTAGGCACGATGTTGACAGCGGCGGCGCGGGCGCGGCGGGCGTCGCGGTGCGGTCCGTCCTGCAGGTTCTGCTCCTGCGTGTAGGCGTGCACCGTCGTCATGAAGCCGTGCTCGATGCCGGCGAGCTCGTCGAGGACCGCGGCCAGCGGCGCAAGCGCGTTGGTCGTGCACGAGGCGTTCGAGATGATCGTGTGCACGGCCGGGTCGTACGCGTCGGTGTTGACCCCGAACGCGAGCGTGACATCGGCGCCGTCCGACGGCGCACTGACGAGCACCTTCTTCGCGCCCGCGTCGAGGTGGGCGCGGGCGGCCGTAGCCGACGTGAAGCGGCCGGTCGCCTCGAGCACGATGTCGACGCCGAGCTCGGCCCACGGCAGCTGCGCCGGTTCGCGCTCGGCGAGCACCGTGATGCGACGGCCGTCGACGACAAGGACGTCCCCGTCGACGGTCACCGGGCGGCCCAGCCGGCCGGCCGTCGTGTCGTAGGCGAGCAGCCGCGCGAGAGTGGCGGGCTCCGTGAGGTCGTTGACGGTGACGACCTCGAGGTCGCTGTCGCGTTCGAGCAGTGCGCGCAGCACATTGCGTCCGATGCGGCCGAATCCGTTGATGGCGATGCGAGTCATGAGTGGTGTCCCTTCGGTTCGCCATCAGGTTCGCTTGCAGCATCTGCCCGCGACAGCGGCGTGAGTGCCACGGCTCGAAAGGATCGCGCCACGGCGGCGGGCTACTCGCCCTGGGCGAAGGTGCGCCGATACTCGCTCGGCGTGGTGCCGAGGATGCGCTGGAAGTGCAGCCGCAGATTCGCACCGGTGCCGAGACCGGCGTCGGCGGCGATCTGCTCGACGCTCCGCTCCGTACGCTCGAGCAGCTCACGGGCCACGTCGATGCGGGCACGCATGACCCACTGCATCGGCGTGTACCCCGTGTCTTCCACGAAGCGCCGCGAGAACGTGCGCGGCGACACCGCCGCGTGCCTGGCGAGCACCTCGAGGGTGAGGGGCTCGCCCAGCCGGTGCAACGCCCACTCGCGGGTGGCGGCGAACCGCTCGCCGAGCGGCTCGGGCACGCTGCGTGGCACATACTGCGCCTGACCGCCGCTGCGGTAGGGGGCCGCGACCAGGCGCCGGGCCGCGTGGTTCGACGCGGCCACCCCGAGGTCGCCGCGCAGAATGTGCAGGCACAGGTCGATGCCCGAGGCGGCGCCGGCCGACGTCAGCACGCTGCCCTCGTCGACGAACAGAACATTCTCGTCGACCTGGACGAGCGGATGCCTCGCCGCAAGCGCGCGCGTGTAATGCCAGTGCGTCGTGGCGCGCTTGCCGTCGAGCAGGCCCGTGGCGGCGAGCGCGAAGGCGCCCGTCGAGATAGCGGCGAGCCGCGCGCCCCGATCGTGGGCCGTGATCAGCGCGTCAACGACGGCCTGCGGCGGGTCGTCGCGGTCCGGGAACCGGTAGCCGGGGATGAAGACGATATCGGCCCACGTAAGCGCGGCGAGGCCGTGGGTGACGCAGTACGACAGGCCGTCGCCGCCGGTCACGAGACCGGGTGCGGCGCCGCACACCCGCACCTCGTACGGCATGCTCGCGCGGGTCGTGAACACCTGCGCAGGAATGCCGACATCGAGCGGCTTCGCACCCTCGAGCACAAGGACGGCGACGCGATGGAGGCGGGAGGCTGGCACGGGAAAAGAGTACGGGGGGTGTGGGGCCGGCCCGTTCGTCCTTACTGATGGCGCTGGGCACCGTCGTGTCCCGGGCTACGGGACGCATCGGGCAGGTTCCGCAGGCCGCGCTGGGCACGGGTCTGCTGGCCAGTACCTACACAACGGCCAAAACGGTGCCGACCAGCACCAGATGCGCTGCACCAGGCAAGTCGAGTCGCCTTTCCATGCGTTGCATCCAATACAACATCGTGGCATCACGTTGCCGGTTTTGAGAAAGGGGCATATCAGCGCGGTTACGCTTGCTCCGGCGCGTTGCCGCCACTTGGCGGTTCGTCCGATTCTTCGAACTTCGGCACTTGCATCGGATGCATCTCCGCTCGAATACGGTGCCAGCGTGCGGGGAGGCGCCACCGACCGGTGACGTCGCGGGCGACGTCGAGGCAGACTTCCACCACCTGCTCGGGTTCTACCAGCGTGACGTCCAGCGTCTCCCGGCTGCCCCACACGACGGAGAGTGACCAGCCCGTCCAGGGATGCCCGCGGCGCGCCGCAGCGAATGGGCCGGCGACTGCGGTGCCTGCCGTCCGGGCGAGGGTGGTGGTGCGGCCGGTGTACTGAAGATGCCCGTCGTCGTATCTGCCGAGCAGCAGACTGCGGGGAGCGGCCAGGGGGCCGGTGACCGCGCCGGCGTCGCGATGGGATACCGACGAACTCGCGGCCGTTGCTCTCGCACTCAACAACAGGCCCCGCAAGACCCTCGGTTGGAACTCTTGGTCCAGGAAGCCGGTGTTGCGACGACCGATTGAGTCCGGGCTGCGATCCGCGGTCCGCGTGGAAGATCACTCCGGTGACGTCGCGGCCGCGGGTCGCGACCGCGGCCTGGAGTGCGTCGATGACGCCTTGTCGAGGACCTGCAGACAAGCTCGACCAGGTGCTGGATCTGGTGGGCGAGGAACGTCACGGTGACGTCCAGGCCGCGGCCGCCGCCGTCCAGGACGCCGCGGTGAGGGCCATCGCTGTGACCCACGACCTGGAGCACGTGCAGCACGCGCTCGGCGATGGTGAACGCTGACTCGACCCGCCACACTCGCCTTCTTGGCCCATGTCACTCACAAGGACGGACTGTGTCATCCCTTGGGGTTAGGCCCGCTCCATCTGGGGCGAGAACCTTCTACGTTCGCTCCAGGCCCCACGGAAGGAAGACCCATCATGCGCCTGGCCTCATCTCTTCGTACTGCTCTGGCTGCCGTTGTGCTGGTCGGTGGGGCGGTGGTGGGCACCGCGACGCCAGCCAGTGCGGCAACGTGTCCTCACAGTGATTCACCCAAGACCGATGGCGGGGTAGCGACGTGGAAACTGACGTGCAGGAAGGTCGAGGGGGTCGAGATGCTGTTCATCGATGGGTGGGTGCAGGACACCCGGACCGACGGCGTGTGTGCGGCCGTCACGATCAGGCCCGACGGAAGAGGCTACGCGGACGTGGTGAAGGCGTGCGGTTCTGGCACACGCGAGCAGATCCACAAGTCGTACACCGGCAGGAGCGCCAGGGTGAAGCTGAGCTTGCGCCGCTGAGAAGGATCTGGCGCGTACCTGCGCCACACCCCTTCGACGCCTTCGAGAACCGGCTGGAGCACGAGCACTCTTGCCTGCTCGCCCCCACAGGTGGGCCTGTGTGCGCGGTGCCATGAGCCATGTCACCGTTACGGCTTCGGCGGCAACCCCTTTTCTCTGGGGCTGGGAGAGCTGTGGTGTGACGTGGGGTGATGGGGGTTCGTTGAGTTCCTGGGACTCGTTCTCGGGGGGTGTGGCTGTGCGGCGGGTTGTTGCACGACTTGACGCAGGAGTTGCTGATGCGGGCGTTTCCTGTGGTGCTGCCGTCCGGCCAGAAGTACTGGATGGTCCTTGATGACGATCTAGAGGCCGTCCCCGTAGCCGATCACTGGCTGCGGAACCTTCGGTTCGGGCGGGACCGGGCCGAGCTGACGACGAAGGCGTACGCCGGTGGCGTCGCCCTGTACCTGCGCTGGTGCGGGGCGACAGGCCGGTCCTGGCCGGAGGCCGGCCGGGATCTGGGCCTGTTCATGGTCTGGCTGAAGTACACCCCGGCGCCCCGGGAAGGGGTCGCGGCGGTAGTGCAGCCCGGCCCGGGGGAGTCGCCTGTGCGGTGTGAGCGGCGGATCAACCGGGTGTTGGTCGCCGTGCGGGGGCTGTTGTCGTACGCGGTGGTCTCGGGTGAGGCGCCGCGCGGGGTACTGGGGCAGATCTACGAGCTCGCCGACAGCCGGGACCTTCCGACGGAGGCCACGGGCGAAGACGGTGGCCTCTTCTACCGGCTGCGCTCCGTGCACCGACTGAGGGAACCGGTCGCCGACGTGGACCGGGCGGCCGACGCTGAGCTGGTGGCGATGTTCACCGCGTGCCGCAGCGCCCGGGACCGCCTGGTCGTGCTGCTGCTCGGGCGGGTGGGCCTGCGGCGCGGGCAGGCGGCCGGGCTACGGCGCAGCGACGTGCATCTGCTGCCGGACTCCTGGGCGCTGGGCTGCGAGTACCCGGGGGCCTGCGTGCATGTGCGGCGGCGGGAGAACTCCAACGGCGCCTGGTCGAAGTCGCGGCACGTGTGGGTTGGCGCCGCTGGACTTCCCCACTGTGTCCGTGTTCGACCTGTACTACGAGGAGCGGCACCGGCTGCTCGGCGACGGTGGCAGCGACTTCCTGCTGGTGAATCTGTTCCGGGCGCCGCTCGGGGCGCCGGTGTCGCCGGCGGCGATCGGGGAGCTTTTCGGGCGGCTCGGAGCGCGGGCGGGGCTGGTGCGGCGTGTGGGTCCGCACATGGCCCGGCGGGCGTTCGGGTCGAACGTCGCGGACGCGGAGGGTTCACCGGACGAGGTGCAGGCACTGCTCGGGCATCGGAGCCCGGACTCGTCCGGGCCGTGGGCAGGGTGCGGGCGGCGGTCGAGCGGGTCCCGACCCCGCGCGCCCTCGGTGCACGGGAAGAGGACCGGTGACGGCCGCCGTCTCCGTCATCCGGCCGCTGGCCGGGGCGGCGGCCGGAGACGCACGGCTGGAGGAGATCCTCCAGGCTCTCGATCCGGGGTTCCTTGCGCTGCTGGACTGGGACTGGGAGCGGCGGGTGATCACCTTTCCCCGCATGCATCCGGTGATCGGCCTGCCGGACTGCCCGGTGCCGAACTGCCCGTCGGCCATCACGATCGCGACTCGGCCGATGTGCTGGGGCTGCATGGGGCGCCGACGGAAGAGCGGCATGCCGCTGGCCGAGTTCCTCCTCGTTCCAACGAGCATCAGCACCGGCATTGATCAATTTCCATCCTGATTTCGCAGGTCACGGGGCTGGCGTGAGTCGATGGCGGGGTACTCGGGCTGGTCTGGAACATGATCGGTAGCAGGTGATCGATTGCCACGGGCCTCGTTCGCGGAAGTCGCCGTACGGGCGGTTGTCTCCTCGTAGGGTCCGGCAGGAAGATCCGGCCCGGGGAGGGGAAGTTCATGGTGGATGTACTGACATGGACGGTGGAACGGCGGGTCCTGCTGGCCGACCGCGCCGAGCGGCTGCGTAAGGAGCTCGCCGAGATCGATGTCGAGGTGGCCCGGCTGGAGGCCGCGGAGGTGGTGTTCGGCCAGTACGCCGAGGCGACGGACGGCGGCAGGCGGGACGATCCGGTGGTGGAGCCCGATCCGGTGGAGCCGGATCCGGTGGAGCCGGATCCGCCGGCGACGCAAGCGTCGGGAGCCGGCGGGATGCTGCTCGTGCCGCACCGCGTCGAGGGGATGAGCGAAGAGGTGCTGCCCGCCGACTATCAGCGGATTGTGCAGGTGGTCGCGGGTGCGTCCGACGGGCCGGTCAAGACCCGAGAGGTGTGCGAGAAGCTGGGGCTGGGCGTGCTGCCCGCGCAGACCGAGGCGATGCGGGGCAAGCTGAGGCGGCTCGCGGACCGGGGCTGGCTGCACCGCACCCCGTCAGGCCGCTACGGACCGCGCTGACACCAGCCCGGCATCCGGCCGCAAAGTGGCCGATTCCTGCCACAACGCGAGGGCCCCCGGCGGGAGTTGGCGTGTTTTGTGAAGAACAACCAGCCCGCCGAGGGCTCTCAGGATGCTGTCTACCAGGTTCGCCTTCCGGTGTCGAAGTCGACCATCGACCTCGTCGCCGACCTGATACGCAAGCAGCGCAAGAGGCTGGGCACCCGCTGGCGCAAGGTCACCCCGGGAACCCAAGCGATCATCGTGCTCGCCGTTCTCCGTCATGACCAGCGCCTTCTGGACATGGCCGGCGGCAACGACGTCTCCGCCTCGACCGTGCGCCGATGGGTGATCGAAGTGATCGGCCTGCTCTCTGCCCGCGCCCCGCGCCTGGACCGGGCCCTGAAGAAGATCGCCGACGATGGCGGGGTGGTCGTCCTGCTGGACGGCACTCTCGTGCGCACCCGCCGCCGCACCGGGACAGAGAACCGCAAGAACTACAGCGGGAAACACAAGTCCCATGGCCTGCTGTTTCTTGCGCTCACCGACGAGAAGGGCAACCTGATCTGGATCTCCGCGGCCAAGCCCGGGCGGTCCAGCGAGATCACCACCGCCCGCCACAGCAAGCTCACCGAGCATCTCCGCGAGGCCAAACTCGGGGCCCTGGCCGACCTCGGCTTCGTCGGCCTGGACGACGACCCTGACAACCCGGTGATCATCACCGGCCGCAAGGCCACCCGCAACCACCGGCTCACCGACGCCGAGAAGGAGGCCAACCGCCTGCTCAGCCGTGAACGCGCCGCCGTCGAGCACGGCTTCGCAAACCTGAAGACCTGGCGATTCCTCAGCAAGGTCCGTATGAACACCCGCCACGCGACCACCCTCCTGCGGGCCCTACTCGTCCTGGCGAACAGCGAAGTGCAGAGGTGACAGACGATCTCCCTCTGCCGATCATGTCCTGGCCAGCACGAGTACCCCACTACAAGCTCACACCAGGCCCGTGACCAGCGAAATCAGGATGAAATTTCCTCATTGGGCAGCAGCCGTGCGCGGTCGACCGGTGCGAGCGCCCCCGAGACACCGCCGCCGCCCGGCTGTGTGCGACCCACCGCCTCCAGCGCACACAGGCACTGGGCGGGCTCGGGATGGAGGAGTTCCTGGCCCACCCCAAGGTGGTAGGCCTCGCCGGGCTCGGCCCCTGCCTGGTCACCGCCTGCTACCTGGACCGGGTCGGCAGCAAGTACCCGTACTGCAAGGCCCATACACAGCGCCTGCGGACCTTCCCCGAAGAACCCGACTTCGACGAGGAGCGATGGCGGCTGACGGACAAGGCGATCTGCTCCACCCGGGAGGTCAGCCTGCGAGGAGTGCCGGACCGGCTGGCCGCCGAAGCTCTGTACGCACTGTCGTCGCGGGTCGACAACGGCTACAAGCTCCGGCCCGAGTGCCTGCGCCCGCTCTATGACCGGCTGCGCGCCCAGCAGGTGACCGGCTTGGAGGAGGTCACCGAACCCGAGGCCGCCGGGTACAGCCGTGAGCAGGTGACGATGATCCGTGCCGCCCAACTGGCGCTCTCCCGGCTGAACACCACGCCGGAGACCGAGCGGGTCAAGGACGTCTGGGACATGTCTGTCTTCGGGCACACCGGCGTGCTGCCGTTCACCTCGATCACCCAGACCCCGTTGCGGGAAGCGATGAAGATCTGGGTCTACGACGACCTTCCCCGGCGCCGGAACAAGAACGCCGTCCACCACGCCCGCGCCGTCGTCGCCGCCCTGGCCACGCTGTTCGGAGAGCCTGCGCCTCCAACGCCCCGACCGCGGGGAGGATCCGGCGGCGTGGGGGCGGGGCGACATCGTGGCGTACTGCAACCGCATGGGCCACCTCACCGCGACGGGGAAGCAGAGTGCAGCCCGGCGGCTGGCCTTCACCCGATTCGTCCGGCGGGTCCTGCTCCGCTTCCGCACGCTGGGCCTGGCCGGTCCGGCGGGTGTGCTGGAGGGGATGCCGGTCGACTTCGCGATCTGGCCCGAGGACATGCCCGATGAGCCTGAGGACGCCGAGGCCGGCCGCGAACTGCCCGAAGCGGTGATGCGCGTCCTGTGCGCCAGCCTCGACCGCCTGGAGGAGTTGAGCAGCACCGAGACGAGGGTGGCGACCGAGCTTCTCATCGACACCGGACGGCGCCCGGACGAGATCTACACCCTGGCCCTGGACTGCCTGGAGGGCGACCCGACGGCTCGCCCGTGCTCGTCTACGACAACCACAAGGCCTACCGGCTCGGCCGCCGCCTGCCGATCGGCGGCGAGACCGCCGAGGTGATCCGCCGCCAGCAGCAACGCGTCCGCGACCGCTTCCCGACCACCGCAACGGCCCGACTCAAGCTGCTGCCCCGCGCGCGAGGACGAACCCCGAGGGCACCAAGCCACTCAACGACATCGCCACCGCCCACCGGAAGTGGGTGGACTCTCTGCCCGACCTCGTCGTTCCACTCATCACCACCGAGGCCGGCACCCAGGTCACAGCCCTGGTGCCGTTCGACAGAGCCCGGATCTTCACCTACGCCTACCGGCACTGCTACGCCCAATGGCACGCCGACGCCGGGGCCCCGCCGGACGTCCTCAAGGAGCTGATGGACCACCGGCTCATCACCACCACCCAGGGCTACTACCGCATCGGCGCCGAATGCCGCTGCGAGGCCGTCGACCGGGTCACCGCCCTCCAGTTCGACCGCCACGGCAACCGCGTCTGGCGCGGCGCACAGAGCCTCCTGGACTCCGAGCACGTCCGCCGCGCGATCGGCGAGGTCGCGACCCCGTACGGGGTCTACCGCGAACCGTCCAACGTCGCCGCCGGCGGGCACGCATGCCCGCTGCGGTTCCGCTGCCTGGGCTGCGAGCACTTCTCCACCGACGTCTCCTACCTCCCCGACCTTCAGGCCCACCTCTCCGACCTACTACGCAGCCGGGAACGGCTGATGTCCGCCTTCGAAGCCGACGAATGGGCCCGCACCCAGGCCACGCCCTCGCAGGAGGAAATCAGCCGGGTCCGCCGGCTCATCGACCGCGTCAGCACCGACCTCGACCAGCTGACCGCCGAGGACCGCGCGCAGATCGAGCAGGTCGTCACCCTCGTCCGCCGCTCCCACACCGTCCACCTCGGCATGCCCCGCGTCGGCCAGCCCTTGCCCGACGTCCGACCTCCAAGGATCCAGCCGTGACCACCGCCATGAACGACGGCCGCCAAGCCGACACCGAACGCCGCCGCACCCGCGTCCACAGCGCCAGCTCCGCTGCCCTTCGCGACGGCACCCCGCTGTCCGCGTAGACCGCACCTTCCTCTACCGTCACCGCGACCTCCTCGACACCCTCCGCACCGCGATCCACGAACCCGCCACACAATCCGGGAGGGGCCCGTCGTCAGCCGGGCCTCGCTGCAAGCCGACCTGGCCAACGCGGCCGCCCGCAGCGCCCGCCTGGCCGCCCGCGTCCGCCAGCTCGAAGAACGCCTGTCGAAGACGCTCGGCGAGGAGGACAGCCTCCGGGCTCGGGGCGGCCGCCGACGTCGCCGAGCTGACAAGACGTCTCACGGGACTCGAACAGCGCAACGTCGAGTTGACCCGGGTTCTGGAGGAGCGGCAGGCCGAACTCGACGCCGCCCGTCGCCGCCAACCGTGACCTGACCCGCGTGCTCAACCAGCGAGGCTGACATCGACGGGTCGGCGGGCTGGCCTCATTCCGAGCCCCTTTCCCCTGCGGCACCCGGGCGTTGTCATTGCGGTCGAGGAGCGGTCCGGTGGGACCGTCGGTCTGCCGTCGAGGATGAGTTCGTTGCCGCAGCGACGCTCTGGGGGGCGCCAGGCGGGCACTTTTGTGTCCGTCCGGCGGACCTGCTCCGGCAAGGGAGTCCCGGGGCCGACGACCCTCGGCAGCGCGCTGTGGGCGCCTCCGCACGGGGACGGCGCGTACATGACCTAGAGACGGGGGCCTCGTGTCTCCGCAGACCGATTGGAGGGGCTTTACGGGGCAATTTCGGGCCGGGCCCAGGTCCCTTTTTTCAGCGGACCGCTACATCAGGTGAAGAATCCACACGGGGTGATCTGGGCGACTCTAATGCGCTACAGGTGGGGGGGATCGTTCCGGCGGTCTATCGGCCACCACGGGGGCGCTCAGAGGGCTTGTGGCCCTATAAAGGTTGGTCGTTTCGGGTATGCTAAACCTAGTCCTCGGGTTCTATGGTGAACCTTGCGGAACAGGGCCTGGCCAGCCGGTTGGGCCCTGTCGCCGACCCCTCCGTCCGACGCCAACCCGCTCCCGCCTCACCGGTGGGAGCGCGGTTTGTCGTGCCAGAAAAGAGAGCGCCCCTGTGACCGATCCCGGCATTCCCTCCGACCTTCCGGCCGACGTCGCCGTGCCCGCGCCCACCACGGGCGACGTGGGGGACGCGTCCTACACCGGTGGTGACATCCAGGTCCTGGAGGGCCTGGAAGCTGTCCGCAAGCGGCCCGGCATGTACATCGGCTCCACCGGCGAGCGGGGCCTGCACCACCTGGTCTACGAGATCGTCGACAACTCGGTCGACGAGGCTTTGGCCGGGCACGCGGACCGCATCGACGTGACGATCCTGGCCGACGGCGGCATCCGCGTCGTCGACAACGGCCGAGGCATCCCGGTCGACATCGTCCCCTCCCAGGGGAAGCCGGCGCTGGAGGTCGTGCTGACGGTGCTGCACGCGGGCGGCAAGTTCGGCGGCGGCGGCTACGCCGTCTCCGGCGGTCTGCACGGGGTCGGCATGTCGGTGGTCAACGCGCTGTCCACGCGGGTGGAGGCGGAGGTGCGCTACGGCGGGCACCGCTGGAGCCAGGACTACGAGAAGGGTGTGCCGACCACAGCGCTCAAGCAGCACGAGGAGGTCGCCGAGACCGGAACCTCGCTGGCGTTCTGGGCCGACGGCGACATCTTCGAGACGACCGAGTACTCCTTCGAGACGCTGTCCCGGCGCTTCCAGGAAATGGCCTTCCTTAACAAGGGCCTGACCCTCTCACTGACGGACGAGCGCGAGTCCGCGAGGGCCACCGTTGGCGCCGACGACCCGAACGCGGACGCGGTGGAACCGGCCGCGCGGACGGTCACCTACTTCTACGAGGGCGGCATCGTCGACTTCGTGAAGTACCTCAACGCGCGCAAGGGCGAGCCGGTGCACCCCTCGGTCATCTCCCTGGAGACGGAGGACACCGAGCGCCTGCTGTCGGTGGAAGTTGCGATGCAGTGGAACAGCCAGTTCTCCGACAGCGTGTACTCCTTCGCGAACACGATCCACACGCACGAGGGCGGTACCCACGAAGAAGGCTTCCGCGCGGCGATGACGGGTCTGGTCAACCGCTACGCGCGTGAGAAGAAGTTCCTCCGGGAGAAGGATGACAATCTCGCGGGCGAGGACATCCGCGAGGGTCTGACGGCGATCATCTCGGTGAAGCTGGGCGAGCCGCAGTTCGAGGGCCAGACCAAGACCAAGCTGGGCAACACGGAGGCGAAGACCTTCGTGCAGAAGGTCGTGCACGAGCACCTCAACGACTGGTTCGACCGCAATCCGAACGAGGCGGCGGACATCATCCGCAAGTCGATCCAGGCGGCCACGGCGCGCGCTGCGGCCCGCAAGGCCCGTGACCTGACGCGTCGCAAGGGTTTGCTGGAGAGCGCCTCGCTGCCGGGCAAGCTGTCGGACTGCCAGTCGAACGACCCGACCAAGTGCGAGATCTTCATCGTCGAGGGCGACTCGGCTGGCGGCTCGGCGAAGTCCGGCCGGAACCCGATGGACCAGGCCATTCTGCCCATCCGCGGCAAGATCCTGAACGTCGAGAAGGCGCGCATCGACAAGATCCTGCAGAACACCGAGGTCCAGGCGCTGATCAGCGCCTTCGGCACCGGTGTCCACGAGGACTTCGACATCGAGAAGCTGCGCTATCACAAGATCATCCTGATGGCGGACGCCGACGTCGACGGCCAGCACATCAACACTCTGCTGCTGACCTTCCTGTTCCGCTTCATGCGGCCGCTGGTCGAGGCCGGGCACGTGTACCTCTCGCGCCCGCCGCTCTACAAGATCAAGTGGGGCCGCGACGACTTCGAGTACGCGTACTCCGACCGCGAGCGCGACGCCCTGGTCGAGCTCGGCAAGGGGCAGGGCAAGCGGATCAAAGAAGACTCGATCCAGCGCTTCAAGGGTCTGGGCGAGATGAACGCCGAGGAACTGCGCATCACCACCATGGACGTGGACCACCGCGTGCTCGGCCAGGTCACCCTGGACGACGCCGCGCAGGCCGACGACCTGTTCTCGGTGCTGATGGGTGAGGACGTTGAAGCACGGCGCTCCTTCATCCAGCGCAACGCCAAGGACGTCCGCTTCCTCGACATCTGAGCCGGCGACGGCTACACCCTCCCGGACACGGGGCCCGCACCCGCGCGAGCCCCGTCCGCCCCCTTTCCTCTCTTCTTCCGTACCTGGAGCGAACGCGTGAGCACCCCGCCTTCCGCCCGTCCCCGCACCCCGGCCGACGACGGCTCCGACTACACCGCGCGGCACCTGCTCGTCCTCGAAGGGCTGGAGGCCGTCCGCAAGCGACCGGGCATGTATATCGGGTCCACCGACAGCCGGGGCCTGATGCACTGCCTGTGGGAGATCGTCGACAATTCCGTCGATGAGGCCCTGGGCGGGTACTGCGACCACATCGAGGTGATCCTCCACGAGGACTCCTCCGTGGAGGTCCGTGACAACGGCCGCGGCATCCCCGTGGACGTCGAGCCCAAGACCGGCCTCTCCGGGGTCGAGGTCGTCATGACCAAGCTGCACGCGGGCGGCAAGTTCGGCGGAGGGTCGTACGCGGCCTCCGGCGGTCTGCACGGCGTCGGCGCCTCCGTGGTCAACGCCCTCTCGGCCCGCCTCGATGTCGAGGTCGACCGGGCCGGCCACACCTACGCGATCGGCTTCCGCCGCGGCGTGCCAGGCCACTACGCGGGCACCGGCGCGGACGCCGAGTTCATGCCCGGCGGGGGCTTGCGCAAGCGCAGGGCCAAGAGCCGCAACGCCAACGGGACGGGCAACCGCACCCGGTACTGGGCAGATCGGCAGATCTTCCTCAAGGACGCCAAGCTCACGCTGGACACGCTCTACCAGCGTGCCCGCCAGACGGCCTTCCTCGTCCCCGGCCTGACCATCGTCGTCCGCGACGAGCGCGCCCTCGAAGGGGCCGGCAAGACCGAGGAGACCTTCCGCTTCGAGGGGGGCATCAGCGAGTTCTGCGAGTACCTCGCCCAGGACAAGGCCGCCTGCGACGTCCTGCGCCTGACCGGCACGGGTACCTTCAAGGAGACCGTCCCGGTCCTCGACGACCGCGGCCACATGACCCCCACCGAGGTCACCCGCGAGCTCGGCGTGGACATCGCCCTGCGCTGGGGCACGGGCTACGAGACGAACGTGAAATCGTTCGTGAACATCATCGCCACCCCCAAGGGCGGCACCCACATCTCCGGCTTCGAGCGCTCGGTCACCAAGACCGTGAACGAGGTCCTGCGCTCCGCGAAGCTGCTGCGCGTGGCCGAGGACGACGTAGTCAAGGACGACGCGATGGAGGGCATGACGGCGGTCGTCACCGTCCGCCTCGCCGAGCCGCAGTTCGAGGGCCAGACCAAGGAGGTCCTCGGCACCTCGGCGGCCACCCGGATCGTCGCGGCCGTCGTCGCCAAGGAGCTCAAGGCCTTCCTGACCTCCACCAAGCGGGACGACAAGCAGCAGGCCCGCGCCGTGATGGAGAAGATCGTCGCGGCCGCCCGGACCCGGATCGCGGCCCGGCAGCACAAGGAGGCGCAGCGCCGCAAGACCGCGCTGGAGTCCTCCTCGCTGCCCGCGAAGCTGGCCGACTGCCGCAGCGACGACGTGGAGCGCAGCGAGCTCTTCATCGTCGAGGGCGACTCGGCGCTCGGTACCGCCAAGCTCGCGCGCAATTCCGAGTTCCAGGCGCTGCTGCCCATCCGCGGCAAGATCCTCAACGTCCAGAAGTCCTCGGTCTCGGACATGCTCAAGAACGCCGAGTGCGGGGCGATCATCCAGGTCATAGGAGCCGGATCGGGCCGGACCTTCGACATCGACGCCGCCCGCTACGGCAAGATCGTCCTGCTCGTCGACGCCGATGTGGACGGCGCGCACATCCGCTGCCTGCTGCTCACGCTGTTCCAGCGCTACATGCGCCCGATGGTCGAGGCGGGCCGGGTCTTCGCCGCCGTGCCGCCGCTGCACCGGATCGAGCTCGTCCAGCCGAAGAAGGGCCAGGACAAGTACGTCTACACGTACTCGGACAACGAGCTGCGCCAGACCCTGCTGGAGTACCAGCGCAAGAACATCCGCTACAAGGACTCGATCCAGCGCTACAAGGGCCTCGGCGAGATGGACGCGGACCAGCTGGCGGAGACCACCATGGACCCCCGCTTCCGCACCCTGCGCCGGATCAACATCGGCGACCTGGACTCGGCCGAGTCGGTCTTCGACCTGCTCATGGGCAACGAGGTGGCCCCGCGCAAGGAGTTCATCACCAGCTCCGCCGCCACCCTGGACCGCTCCCGGATCGACGCCTAAGCCTTGATCCACCGAGGTGGTTTGAGAGTGGTCTTTTGATCGGCTTGGGGTCGGGTGGCCGGGTGAGGGCAGGTTGTGTCCGCTGGTCTGCCCAGCATTTCCACGGTTCGGTTCCGGTCGGGCCCTTGCGGGCGGGGTGGGCAGGGGCTGTTCGTATCAGCCGGCCGGTCTGTGGGCGGTGGAGAACGGGCCCTCACCCTTGATCTTGGACTTGATCTAGACCTTGCTCTAGATCGTAGCGTCAGCGGCATGACCACTACTGATCAGCAGCCGCTCGGCTCGCCCTTCTCAGCCTCCACCACCGCCGAGGACGTCATGGCCGACCGCGCCCTTTCCGGTATGACCGCCGTGGTGACCGGGGACTACTCCGGACTCGGGCTGGAGACCGTCCGGGGCCTGGCGGCTGCCGGGGCCCACGTCATGGTTCCGGCACGCCGCCCCGACATCGCCCGTGCCGCTCTCCAGCTCGTGGAGGGCTGGGAGGTCATCGCCATGGACCTGGCCGACCTCGACAGCGTTCGCGCCGCTGCCGCACAGATCAGTGACCGGCTCGACCGGCTCGACCTCCTGATGGCCATCGCCGGCGTCATGGCCACCCCGGAGCGGCGCGTCGGGCCCGGCTGGGAAGGCCAGCTCGCCTCCAACCACTTCGGACACTTCGCACTCGCCTCCGAGCTCTACCCGCTCCTGGCCGCCGCAGACGGCGCGCGCGTCGTCGTCAACAGCTCCGCCGGACACACCCTGACCGATATCCGCTGGCACGACCCGCACTTTCACACCGGCTACGACAAGTGGCTGGCCTACGGCCAGGCCAAGACCGCCAACGTCCTGTTCACCGTGCATCTCGACGCCCTCGGGCGCGACGACGGTGTCCGGGCGTTCGCTCTCCACCCCGGCAAGATCATCACCGGTCTCCAGCGGGAGATGGCGCTTCAGGAGCAGATAGACCGCGGATGGGTGGACGAGCGCGGCAACGTGGTCGGCGCCGACTTCAAGACCCCCTCCCAGGGCGCCGCCACTGGCCTGTGGGCAGCTACGTCGCCCCTCCTCGACGGCCGCGGCGGCCTCTACCTTGAGGACTGCGACGTCGCACGCATCTCCACCTCTGGGCAGCCCATGGACGACGGCGGCGTCCGCGCGTACGCCATCGCTCCCGACGCCGCCGCACGGCTCTGGGACCTGTCCCTCGCGGCGACCGGTGCCACCCCGATCACCCGATGAACCCGCGCTCCGCATGCGTCGTGCTGCGCGCCGCCCCGGCATACAGCACGGGATCCGCTACTGCCGGAGGCGGGGGGGGTGCCTCTATGTCCTTCGTCAAGGACGTGGTGCCGGGTGTGCGGGTTTTTGGGGTGGTTATGCGGCCAGGATGGCGGTGGGGGCTTTGGACTCGTAGAAGGTGCCGTCGCGGAGCATGGCGAACAGGACGCTGATGCGTTGGCGGGCGAGGCGGAGGAGTGCTTGGGTGTGGGTCTTGCCGCGGGCGCGCTGGCGGTCGTAGTAGGTGCGGGAGGCGGGGTCTGCGTTCATGCAGGCGAAGGCGGAGAGGAACATCGCGCGTTTGAGCTGCCGGTTTCCTCCTCGTGGTGCGTGTTCGCCGTGGATCGAGGTCCCGGACGACTTGGTTGTGGGGGCGAGGCCGGCGTAGGAGGCGAGGTGGGCTGCGCTGGGAAACCCGGTGCCGTCGCCGACCGTGACCAGCAGGACGGCGGCGGTCCTGACTCCGACTCCGGGCATCGAGGTCAGGACCGGGTGAAGAGGGTGGGCCTCCAACAGGGTGGTGATCTGGGCTTCGAGCGCTCTGCGCTGGTCGTGGACCGCTGCGAGCGAGGCGGCCAGGGACGGGATCACGATGTCGAGGGTGCCCGTGCCGGGAACGATGACGGTCTGTTCGTCGAGGGCGTCGAAGATGTCGTCGATCAGCCACTGTGCCATCCGCGGGGCCTTGGGCCGGATGAGTTCGACGAGTCTGCGGCGGCCGGCTTTCCTCAGGGCGGCCGGGGATCCGTATCGTTCGAGGAGCCAGGTGACGGCCCGGTGGTCCAGTCGTGGGCCCAGGACGCGCTCGAGGCTGGGGTGGAACTGGGTGAGCAGGCCGCGTATCCGGTTGCTGGTGCGGGTGGCTTCCGCGGCGAGGTCCTGGTCGAAGCCGGTCAGGACGGTGAGCTCGGCGGTGATCTCGTCGGTCAGCTCCAGCGAGCGCAGGGTGTGGGGCATCGTCCGGGCGGCGTCCGCGATCACCGCCGCGTCCTTCGCGTCGGTCTTCGCCTCGCCGGGATACAGATCGGCGATCCGCCGCATCGCGAGTCCGGGCAGGTAGGCGACCTGGCAGCCCGCGTCCCGGGCGACGGTCAGGGGCAGAGCACCGATCGATGCGGGCTGGTCGACGATCACCAGCACGGTGCCGAACTTCGCGGTCAGCTTGTCGAGGACGGCCCTCAGTTTCGGTTCGCTGTTGGGCATCGGCTTGTCGAAGACCTTCTTCCCGGCCGGGGTCAGCCCGTGGCCGTGATGGGCACTCTTGCCGACGTCCATGCCCAGGAAGACGCCCACATCGCCGGTGTCGAACATCGCACCCCTCCCAAGTGGTTGACCTTGCCGGCCTCGGCGGTGGCACCGTGCTCGCGCATCCACGTTATGCAGACCTGCCGCCCGCGAGCTGCCCGGCATTGCACCGGGCCAGGCGGTGGCCGGACCTCTCATCAGCGTCTCCGACGGCACCCCACGGACCCGGCGACACCACCCCCCAGGTCATCGCTTCGACAGAGGGGACACAGTCATACCGGGCCCGGAGGCCAACGGCCCCATTGCAGGACCGCGAAAAAGATAACGGGGGGGCTAGTGCTGTGACCGGGAAGGTTCGCTGGGGTGGTCGGGCTACGGTGTGAGGTACTGCGGTGAGCTCCGCCGTCGTATGGTCGGGGTGGTGAAGAGCTATAGCAGGGAAGATCAGCGCAAGATGGCCGCGTGGGCCGCAGATTGTGCCGAGCGCGTGCTCCCGTTCTTCGAGCGGGTACACCCGGAGGATGAACGGCCTCGAAAGGCCGTAGAAGCCTGTCGCAAATGGGTCGAAACTGGCGTCTTTCGGATGGCGGACATCCGCCGAGCTTCCCTCGACGCTCACGCAGCGGCGCGGGCGGTTAAAGCGGCTGACGACGCGGCCTGCTTCGCCGCCCGTGCCGCAGGGCAAGCGGTAGCGACGGCGCACGTGCCACAACATGCCTTCGGCGGCTCCTACTACGCACTGAAATCTCTTGCGGCAACAGATCGCGAGCAGGCCGAAACTCTCGCGACCACAGAACGCGAGTGGCAGGCGCAGCAGCTCCCTGAAGACCTCGAACAAGAGTTCCTTAGGCGAGTGGTCATCGAAACACGCCGGACCGGCATTTTCGTCACTGTCAGGAAGGACGAGGACTTCTAGTGCCATGACCGCATGGGTCCGCCCCCAGCGGATACCCTTCTCGCTGCGGATGCGGGCCCGTTCCTTCTGCTGGGCGGCGAGGAGTTCGGGGTGGCGGGCGTTGGCTTTGCGCCAGCGCAGGTAGGCGTGCAGGCCCTGTACAGGCCTGGACCGCGTACTGCGGCGGACACGATGTCCGCGACCGACTCCACCAATCACAAGAGGACAGCGAGCGGCAGAAACGTGACCAGGCAAGCCATGTCGCCTACTGGCCGGAACCCACCAAGGACGGCGCGGTTCCTCGAGTAGTGAACGCGCGGCTCGTCGGACAGACCCTGGAGCCGGTCGGCCGCGAAGCCCTTACGCCACTTGGCCCTCGGTGACCGGACGGACCCCAAGTTCCGCCCTCCCACCGCGGTGTTCGAACCACCTCGGTGCACGCGAGCACGATTCGGCATCTCAAGGCCAGAGCCTGTGCAGATGTTGCCCGCCGCGGCCATTGCAGCAGAGTCTCTCGCTCCTCACCGGTCAGAACCACCTCGACCGTCGGCCGGCCCATACGCGCAATGAGCCCCGCCTATTTCTAGTGAAATAAAGATCCATGACATGAATTTAGGGGTTCGGTTTTTTGGCCGCTGCAACGATGCTCGCTAGTGCTGTGACCGAATAGGTTCGCCCGGTTGCTGTTGATGTGAAGTGCTCGATGAAGCGGATGTGCTCGTGTGCTTCAGCGGTAGTCGGCCAGGCCGTCCGCGAGTTCTTCTTCGTCGCCGTCGCGGATGGCGTAGAGGGCTTGCTGCAGAGCGAACGTGCCGCGGATCGCGGCGATGCGGGTAAGGAGCCCGTGGTTTGACCAGCTGCCCAGGGCGAGCACCCGCTCCAGGAGCTCACGGCCGTAGCTGGCACCGATGGCTGCGAGGTCCTCGGCCGGGTCGCTGAGTGTGACATCGTCCCAGTCGAGTACGCCGGAGAGGTGCGGCAGGCCGTGCGTCCACTCCCACAGGACGTTTTCGGCACCGAGGTCGCCATGCACCACTGCTCGGGTGACGTGGGGAAGGCTATCGAGTGCTGCGAGTTCCCGCTCGGCCCGTAGACGCCCGCTGTCGGACATGAGCTGGAACAGCTCCGCGCGCACGTTCTCCGCGAACCGCCGCCACCGGCTTTCTGCTGCCTGAGGGAGAACTGCTCGTACCGTCTCGTCGGTGCCGGCGCGGGCCAGAGCGGACAGCAGTGTGGCGTACTGGGCCGCCACGGTGTCGACCACTTGGGCATCGTTGAGTGTGTCGGACTTCAGCGGTTCCCCGGGAATGCGACTGAGTACCAGGAACGGCACCTCGTCGGCGCCGTGGGCGCTGCCCTGGAACAGCGGCTCAGGTGTGCGGAAGCCGAGGTCGAGGCCTGCGAGTGCGTGTAGGGCGGCCACCCGCTCGGGCAACCGGGCGGCCGCTGCCCGGGTGTGAGGCAGGCACACGACGCGGTCCGAGCCAATGACCACGATGTGGAATTGTCCCTGACGTACTGCAAGGTCGTCCGGTTTATCGTTGGGCAGCAGACGGCTCAGCAGAGCGCGATGCGTCGTACGGATGCTCACGAGTGTGACCTCTGGATCCTTCGATGGGTAGGAGGCGATGTGCACAAAGTGCTGTCAGGCCGCGCTGGCGAGCGGGCGTCCGCCCCAGCGAATGCCCTTCTCGCTGCGGATACGGGCCCGTTCTCGGCGTTGAGCGGCCAGAACGTCGGGATGGCGGGCGCTGGCGTTGCGCCAGCGCAGGTAGCGGTGCAGGGCACGGGTCTGCGCGGGATGGCTGCGGTGATGCGAGTTGGCCAGGGTGAACCGCCCCGGGTTCGGTAGAGATCTCAGATTGTGGTTGTGACCTGGGGTTTCGTGAGTTCCGTGTAGTAGTTGGTTTCGTACTCGACGGGTGGGATGTGCCCTATCTCTCCGTGGAGCCGGCGATGGTTGTACCAGTCGGCCCACTCGGCGGTGGCGAGCTCGACCTGGGAGAGTGTCTTCCAGGGCCGCTGGGGTTTGATCAACTCGGTTTTGTACAGGCCGATCGCGCTCTCCATCAGGGCATTGTCGTAGGCATCGCCGACCGAGCCGATGGAGGCGGCAATGTCGGCGGCGTCCAGATGCTCGGCGAGCCTGAAACTCGTGTACTGCGACCCGGCGTCCGAGTGATGGATCAACTCACCTGGCTGTATGGGGTGTTGGTCGCGGTCACGTTGCCAGATGGCCATCTCCAGGGCGTCCAGGACGAAGACGGTCTCCTTCACGGTGGCGGCCGACCAGCCGACGATCCGGCGGGAGAAGGTATCCAAGACGAACGCGACATAGACGACGCCGGACCAGGTCTTGATGTGGGTGAAGTCCGCCACCCAGCACCGGTTCGGGGCCTGGGCGACGAAGTCACGGTCGAGGCGGTCCGGGGCCCGGTCGACCTGCCCGCCGGGGAGCGTGGTGATCACGCGTTTGCCGCGGATCGCGCCCTGGATGCCGAGTTCGCGCATGAGACGCTCGACGGTGCAGCGGGCTGCGGTATGCCCCTGCCGGTTCAGCTCGCGCCAGATCTTCCGGGCCCCGTAGACACGGTAGTTGGCGGTGTGGACCTGGCTGATCAGCTCCTTGAGCTCCGCGTCCCGCACTGAACGTGTTGACGGAGCGGCCTGTCGTTTCTTGTTGGCGTAGTAGGTTGAAGGGGCGATCTTGCAGTCGTGCTCGGTGAGCGTCCTGCAGATCGGCTCGACGCCGCCGAAGCGGTCCCGGTGCTCGTCGATGAACGCTACGAGCGTGTGTGTGGCCGGTCGAGCTCGGCCGCAAAGAAACTCGCCGCGGCCTTCAGGATCTCATTCGCCCGCTTGAGTTCGGCATTCTCCTTCTTCAACGCCTTGAGCTGAGCGGACTCCTCCGTCGTCGTCCCCGGCCGCGTGCCTGCGTCGATCTCGTGCTGCTTCAGCCAGTTCCGCAGTGTTTCGCGGGACCCGATACCGAGCTTCTCGGTCACCGCCTGCAGAGCGGCCGTCTCGTTCGGGTAGTCGTCGCGCACCTCGGCGACCATGCGCACCGCGCGGCGGCGGAGCTCAAGCGGGTAACGGGAAGGTCGTGCCATGACTCGATCCTTTCATGAAATCGAGTCTCCATTCGAGCCGGGGCGGTTCAGGGTGAACTGCCGCAGCGGACCGAAGTGCGCCTCGATCGGGTTGGCCCAGGAGGCGTAGGTCGGGGTGAAGCACAGCTCGACCTTGTTCTTCTTCGCCCAGCGGCGGATGTCCGCGCCGGTATGAGCGGAGAGGTTGTCCAGGACGATGTAGATCGGGGCGCCGTCGGGCCGGGCGGCGCGGATCGACTTCGGCGCGGCCAGGCTGTTGGCGGTGCCCTTGCGGCGCCGTTTACGCCCCACAGCCGGTCGTCGCCCACGGAGTAGCAGCCGTGGAAGTAGGTGACGCCATGGGTGCGGTGGTAGGTCGCCGGAAGGCGGCCGGGGTTGCCCTGCTTCGCCCAGCAGGAGCCCGCGGTGGGCCGGATCCCCAGCGGCCCGAACTCGTCGAAGGCGAAGACCCGGTCCGGGAAGCGTTCCAGCACCTGCTCGATCCGGTCGACCTTGGCGTCACGTTCGGGGTCGGGTGACTCCTTCCATGTCTTGGTGCGCTGGAAGGTGATGCCGCGGCGCAGCAGCAGGCATCGTAAGGCTTCACGGCCGATGCGGATGACGCGTCCGTGTACTTTCCGCAGGTAGGCGGCGAGTTTGCGGATCGACCAGCGGGTGAAGGGCTGGCCGAGTTTGGTCGGGCGGGTGGTGGCCGCCTGGATGACGAAGTCCTCGTCGTCAGGGGTGAGCAGGCGAGGACGGCCTCCCGCCCACTGAGGGTCCAGGCAGGCCAGGCCGATCTCGTTGAACCGGTGGATCACCTCCCGCACCGTGCCCTCGTCGGCCTGGACCAGCTGGGCGATCACCGGTACGCGGTTTCCGCCGGCGGACGCCAGCAGCATCATCGCCCGGCGATAGCGCACCGAGCTGGTACCACCCCGGCGCACGATCTGCTGCAGCTTCTGCCCTTCTTGGTCGGTCAGTCTGCGCACCCGCACAGGCTCGGCCACCACACCTCCAGCGATCGGAACGGACGTCACCGCCCATCCAACCGCTCCAACTACCAACCCGGCGAACCTATTCGGTCACAGCACTAGGTATGGCGCACCGTAATGCACCTCTTACGGTCGAGGGTCGGCGGCGGCTCATCGAACGCTGCCGTACCCGCCCCATCTCGCACGTGGCCGCCGAGATGGGAATCTCGCGGGCGTGCGCCTCCAAGTGGGTCAAACGCTGGCGCCGTCACGGTGACCTCGGCCTGCTCGACCGACCCACGGCCCCGCACCGCAGCCCACGTGCGACACCGGCGTGGGTGATCGAGAAGATCGAATCCTGGCGGCGGCAAGAGAAATGGTCCGCGCAGCGGATCACACACGAGCTGGCCGAACTCGGTCACCTGATCAACCGACGTACCGTCACCCGGCACATGAGCAGACTGGGACTTGGACACCGTCGGTTCCTCGATCCCTGCGGTGACAGCAACCGGGAACCAGGCAAGATCACCGCTCGCTGGCCAGGGCACATGGTGCACCTGGACGTAAAGAAGGTCGGACGGATCCCCGACGGGGGCGGCCGGCGTGTCCACGGTCGCGACTCAGAGCAGGCCAAAACTGCGGGCCGAGCGAAATCAGCAGGAGCGAAGCGCGGATACGGATACCTGCACTCCGCCATCGACGGCTTCTCCCGGCTGGCCTACACCGAGCCGCTCGCTGACGAGAAGGGTGCCGCGGCAGCCGCATTCTTGGCGCGGGCGAAGGTCTGGTTCGCTGCCCAGGGCATCACCCACATCCACCGCGGCGTCACCGACAACGGCGCCTGCCACCGCTCAGGTGACTTCGCCCGCATCATTGGAAACCAAACCCGACATCAGAAGATCAAACCCTACGCGCCTCGACACAACGGAAAAGTGGAACGCTACCAGCGCATCTTGGTCGAAGAGCTCCTGTATGCCCGCGAGTTCAGCGGCGAGGCCGACCGCGCGGCAGCGATCACCGTCTGGAACATCCACTACAACTACCACCGGCCGCACAGCGGAGCTGACGGTCTACCGCCGGCGTCACGGCTCAAGCGCGGTGTCACCAATGTTCGGCACTCCTGCACGGGTGAGCGAGCTGAGACCATTGCCTCACTTGATCGGCACCTGCCCCAGCAGCGCGAGCCGTGGACCCTGGGTGGCAACCTCTATATCGAGATCGATGACGAGGAGACTGGCCAGCTCTTCTCCGATTGGGATCCCGAAGACGTGGCCATCCTCGAAGCGGCCGTGGGACACCGCCCCAGTTGGGCGGTGCAGATCGACATCTCCGGGCGGATCGACGGCACCGCAGAGGTTCATCAACTGATCGCGATGCTGCTTGAGTATGGAGGCGTGGCGACGGACGACTACACCACCCATCCATGGACCCTGCAGGAAATCCTGTCTGGAACAGTGATCGACGGTTTGCGCTTCTTCGACTTTCGCGGCTACCACGAACTCAATCGCGAGCCCGGACGCTCCTGACTCACTGAGCACTCCAGTGCCGAACCGGTAGTTCGGAGAAGGCGCGATCTGCTTGGCCTGCAACGGACCCGGGGCATCAGCGACGATCTCTACGATGTCCCGGTACACATCCGGCAACACCGCCATGACCAGGCCCTCCCGCCACGGCGGCACCGTCATCACCCCGATGCCATGAGGCGCCGACGTCGTATCCGTTTCCGGCGCATCCTCCGCCGCGACGTCCGACCCGGCCTCCGCCGCCGAAAGATCCGCCAGCACCTGAGCGACCGTCTGTCGCGTGATTTCCGACCGCGACAGTGCCTCCCGGGCCTCCTCCAACCGGACGGCCAACCCTGCTGCTTCGGCCTGGAGTTCCTCCACCCGCACCCGAGCTGCGGCCTCCCGGGCCTCAAGCTCCTCCGGCAACGACACCATGGCACCCCACCTCCACCCCGCCACGGCAGAAGCACGGCGGCGCCGACCACACACCAATCAACGTCCTCCCAGCTCAGCCAGCCCCCCGAAAGGAAATACACCCACCCGCTTTCCCATCGCTTGCCCCACCAGGTATCTTGCATCGCATGGAACCAGGTGATTCGATCAAGCAGGCCCGGGCAGCCACCCAGCTGCGCAAAGGCGTCCTGGAGTACTGCGTACTCGCCCTGATGCGGGACCGCCCCCGCTACGGCGTGGAACTCCTCCACGCCCTGGAGGACTCCGGCGCCCTGGCCACCAGCCAGGGCACGGTCTACCCCCTGCTCTCCCGGCTCCGCCGCGACGACCTGGTCACCACCACCTGGCAGGAGTCCGCCTCCGGACCACCCCGCCGCTACTACGCGCTCACCGACAGCGGCCGGGCCGCACTCGACGAGTTCACCCGCGTCTGGCCCGGCTTCCGCAACGCCGTCGACGCCTTCCTGGCCACCCCGCACCCCTCCACCGGAGACCCCGCATGAAGACCTCTGCAGACCCCGTACGCGACTACCTCCACGCCGTCGAGCGCGAGGCCTCCGCACTCCCCGCCGACCGTCGCCAGGAACTCCTCGCCGACCTCGCCGAACACATCGAGGTGACGCGCGCCGAACGCCCCGACGCCGCGATCGGCGCGGTCCTGGCGGAGCTGGGGGACCCCCGCACGATCGCGGCGACGGCACTGGCGGAGGCGGGGAACGGGGCCGCCGGGGCCTCGGCCCGGGGCGGTGTCGGCGCACCCGCCCGGCGCGGCAAGGTGCACCCCCTGGTCCCGCTCCTGATGCTCACCCTCCCCTTCCTCTTCGCGGCGGTCCTCCCCGACGTCCCCGGCGCGCAGTTCTGCAGCACCCTGTTCCGCGTCATCGGCGCGGTACTTCTCTGCACCTCAGTGCACTGGACCTCTGTCCAGAAGACCACTGGCGTTCTGCTCACCGCCGTCCTGCCGACCGTCGCCATCAGCATCTGGATGTGGTCCAGCGCCGCCCCGGCGGGCGACGCTCCGGCCCTCCTGGCCAACCTGGCGACGCTCGCCCTGCTGGCCAGTACGGCAGCATGGCTCTGGCGGGTCCGCCGCGCCTGAACGCGGCCGCGACGTCCCGGTCCACCAGGACGTTTCGGCCACCTCCGCCTCATCGCTGAATCCGAATAGGGTGTAGCTCCTTTGGTGGGATGGGCTGAGCTGGGGCATTGGTATATCGACCGTGCCAGACGCGGCTGCCCCTTGCTGGAGCACCGCAGGTAGGCGTGCCGAGGGGTGGAGGTCGTGGCGTCGGTGTTTGACCGTCTGGAACGGCAGCGGGCCGTGGTCAAGGAGGAGCTGACCGCCCTGGGAGACGAGCTCGATGCGATTCACCGGCGAGTTGAAGCGGCCGAGGCGCTCCTGCGTGACCTGGACACAACCCTCAGAGCGCAGGCGTCCCGGCCGGGTGATCTTCCGGCTGTGCGCGCATGAAGGCGGGGCCTCTTGGTAGCTCGGGGGTGCGATTCCATCCGAGCGGTTCCAGGAAGCCCTAACGTAAGGCTAGTCAGTGGTCGTTTCCGGGCAACTTCACGGGGCCATGCGGGTCGCATATCCATCACTCAGCGTGTACGGCCCACAGAAGTTGAGCCAGAGCCTGAAAGTCGGCAGCGATTGTTCGTCAGCGTCGAGAGCGGTACACGAGCGGGAGGAACTGTGTTGCCGAGTTCTGGGAGCACCCCGGTGCTTGCGCCAGGCTGTCTCGTGCGCTGGACGATTCGCGCCGTGGGTTCATGTGGCGGGCCAGGTGCCGAGTGCGCGGGCCAGGCGGTCGCTCTGGTCTCGGGTGATGCCCTGTGCAAGGTGGATTCCGCAACGCGGGCTTCCAGGCTCGTCGCAGTGGAGGATGCCCGGGAAGTGCTCCTGGTGGCCGGAGAGGAGAGATTCGCCGGGCAGTGTCCACCCGGCCGGTTCCCACAATGGGTGGTCCGTGAGGAGCGCCTGTGCCAGTCGCGGGGCCTCCTCGGCAGGGACACCGGCCCGAACGAGCGCGTGGCTCAGCAGCCCGGCCGCATCTTCGGGCAGATCTTCGTCGCCGAGGGCGGGCAGCAGGAGCAGGAGGCGGGCGTACGGGGCTTGGACTCCAGGGGCGTCCGGGGCGGGTGTGTGGGCGAGGTGCATCAGCTCTCGCCACGACAGTCCGGGACCGGCCTGGTGCCCGTCGAGGGTGGCCAAGTAGCCGTGGCGGTCCCAGTCGGGGTGGGTGATGAAGTACTCCGTGCCCGCGTCGTCGGCGAGGTTGCGGCCCACGACGAGCGCGGTGTGGCCGCCGCCGAACGGGATCGGGAAGGCAGGCCACCGCTCCTCGTCGGTCAGGGCCTCGTACGCCGCGTCGGTGTCGGCCTCATCGGCGCCGAACCACCCCGGATCCGGATCGTCCTCTTCGGTCTGGCACAGCCACAGCAGGTAGGCGGCCCAGAACCCCGGAAGATCCAGCAGGTTCTCCCCAGCGACGAGAGGGTCGTTCTCGAATCCATCGATCAGCACCAGCTCAGACTGCCAGCTACCTCCGACAGACCCCGCACTGCCCCCAGAGAGGTCCCCGTCGCAACCAGGTGCTGCTGTTTCTCGGCGACATCGCATACCGCCGTGATGACGAAATGCTCTTGAAAAGTGACGACAAGTGCTCTCGGCCGTGACAGACGCAGCCAGGCGACGACGCGAGGGTGGGGACTGGCATGCCCAGGCCCTGCGGCATCTGTTCAACCGGATGCTGGGGACAGCTCCGTCACTGCCTGCTCAGCCGCACCCACTTCGACGAGTACAGCGCCTTTCCAGCAGCGGCTGGCGCTGCTGTCTGATTGCCCGGTCCGCGGGGTGCACCTGGCGAGGCGGCTTGTCAGTGGCTGCTGCTAGCTTCCGCTGCACTGTCGGAACTGGATGCAGAGGCGGGGCTGTCGTGGGTGCGTCGGGGTGGGAGTACTACGTTCCTTACCAGGAGGATCTTGGAGCGGCGTTGGATGCCCTGAGGCAGAAAGTCTTCGAGGCGCAGGACTACTACTGGGATCCCTGGAACGAAGACGACGCTGACGAGGCCAGGGTGCGACCGTCAACGCTCGACCAGCTGTGGGAAGACGAGCAGGTTCAGGAAGAGGGAACACACTCGATCCTGGACATGCACAGGATGTTGCGGCCAGGTGAAGATCCTGACTTTGGCACCGTGCAGCCCGTTCAGTCTGTCGAGGCTTACCGGATGGCCGGGACCGACCGCCTCACGCGGGCACACGTGCAGGCCATAGAGCCGCTTGCCAGTCGACGTTGGTTCGGCAGATGCGCGGTCCTGCACGACTCTCATGGCAGTCCGGAGGACATCTACTTCTGGGGCTTCTCCGGCGACTGAAAGGGCCTTGCCGACCGGCGCTCGAGAAGCCCTTCGCTTGACGGCTTAACCGCATGAGGTGCCTTCCCACGCGATAGCCGAGGAGAGAGGTCTGCTTCGAGTCCGGGGCTGGCGGCGCCGCGATGGGTACATGTACCGGTATGGCGCGTGAACGGATCCAGTGGGCCGTCGTCGTGGACCGGGCCCGGGCGATCGTGGAGGGCTACGAGGGCGGCGTCACACCGCGCCAGGTCATGTACCGGCTCACCTCCGAAGGCGTGCTGCCGCACACGCCCTCGATGCACCGGCACCTGTCCTCCCACCTCGCCCAGGCCCGCCGCGAGGGCCGCTTCCCGGATCTGATCGACATCCTGCGAGAGGTCCACGTTCCGCCAGCCTGGCCGGACGCGGGCGCGTTCCTGCGCGGGAGCGATCGACTTGGTTCGGCCTGGACCGCACGACCGGCGAGCAGCACGCCGTATACGTCGCCGCTGAGAAGGACACCCTCCGCCAGCTGGCGGAGTTCCTGACCGACCCTGCGGCCCGGGCCCTGCCGGGCTTGGGCGACTGCGGCGTTCTCGCCTGCACCCGCCAGGCCATCATGGCCGTGGGGCACAGGCTCTGCCATCCGCACGGCAAGCAGCTCAACCAACTCCGCAAGGAGGGGCCCGTCGTCCACTTCGAGCACCCCGCCCTCGCCCGCGCCGCGCTGGCCGTTCATCCGTCGGGCCGCAACTACCTGGCCCTGCTGGAAACACTGCTGGCGCTGCTCCACGAGGGCGGCGTACCGGACGACCGGGCGGCCTGGGGCGTCGACGTGCTGCTGCAGACCGCGACCGCCACCGCGGCGGAGCACGCCACCCGCGGAGAGGCCGACGACGCCAAGGGCCAATGGGACGCGCTCGCGGCCATGGTCCGCGACGCCCCGGCCACCACCCACCCGCGGCTCGCCGCGCTCGGCGCCGAACTGTTCACCGGTACCCCCCAGGAGCGGCTCGCGTGGGTCTTCCGCGTTCTCCTCAACGGCATCCGCCACACCCCATGCGCCTGACCCCGACGCGCCGCACCCATCTCACGCACCCCAACGCACCCACCCGAGGTATCCCATGTCTGCACACCACCCCATCGCGATCGTCGGCGTCGGCGTCGGCGGCCTCACCCTCGCCCGCGTCCTTCACGTGAACGGCATCGAGGCGGCCGTCTTCGACCTCGACGCCTCTGCGCACGCCCGCCCCCAAGGCGGCATGCTCGACATCCACGAGGAGAGCGGCCAGGTCGCGCTCAACGCGGCAGGCCTGATCGACGAGTTCCGCCGCATTATCCACCTCGGCGGCCAGGAGTTGCGCATCGTCGGCAAGGACGCCAGCGTCCGCATGGCTGAACAGGACGACGGCACCGGAACCCGACCAGAGGTCGACCGGGGTCAGCTGCGCGACCTGCTGCTCGGCTCACTGCCCGAGCGCACCGTCCGCTGGCACACCAAGGTCACCGCTGTCCGCCCGCTCGGCGGTGGCCGCCACGAGCTGACGTTCGCCGACGGTGGAGTTGTCGCCACCGACCTGCTCGTCGGCGCGGACGGTGCCTGGTCGAAAGTCCGCCCGCTGCTCTCCGCCGCCCAGCCCGCCTACACGGGTATCTCCTTCGTCGAACTCGACCTCCTCGACGCCGACACCTGCCACCCGGCGGCTGTGGCGCTCGTCGGTGGGGGCATGTTCTTCGCGCTGCAGGACGGCGAGGGCTTCCTCGCCCACCGCGAGACCGATGGCAACCTGCACTTCTACATCGCAGTCAAGGCCCCCAAAGCCTGGCTCGACGGCATCGACTTCACCGACACCTCTGCCGCCAAAGCGGCGGTCCTGGAGAACTTCAGCGACTGGCACCCGAGCCTGCGGGCGGTGATCGCCGACGCCGACGGCACGCTCGTCCCGCGCAAGATCCACGCTCTGCCGGTCGGCCATCGCTGGGACAGGGTCGCCGGGGTCACCCTCGTCGGTGACGCCGCCCACCTGATGTCCCCGTTCGCCGGGGAGGGTGCCAACCTCGCCATGCTCGACGGCGCCGAACTCGACCTGCTCTTCGGCCCGGGCAACCCACAGGCCCTCGTCGACATGATGACCAGCTACCGCACGGAGGCGGCCGCATGACCAATCGGATCGCGATCGTCGGCCGACAGGACATCACACGGTGCTGGGGGAGGGGGCGATAGAGACAAACTCCAGCAGCTGGCGGCGCTCGGGCTGGAGTGGGCCGCGCAGGCCCTGCAAAGGGCGGCCTGCGAACCAGGCCGCCCTTTGCGATGCTGCTGTCCGCGGGGCGCACAGCGTCCAGTGCTCCTCGAAGTACGCACGGGCCGCCGCGAGGTTCTCCTGGAAGCGTTCGTCCGCGAGGCTCCAGACCATGCTCAGCTTCTCCAGCCGCGAGTCCGCCTACTGCTCCAGCGCCTGACCCCCGTCATCCCGCCCGGCCACTGCCTGGTGTGCGCGCATCCCCTGCCCGACTCCACCCGACACCCCCGCGATTACTGCTCACGATGGTGCACCGTACGCGTCCCGACCCTCCGCAATCACGGCTGGCTCCCGACCCGGACCACGGCAACCCTGGACAGCGCGATCCGGGCCAAGGTTGCACCGGGCGGAGAGGGAAAGGCTGGGGCATGGACCTCAACGAACTCCAGCGCCGCGCCCTGCACATTCATGACCTCTACGACGAGCTGAATCTGAGAGAACGTGGCCGGGTGTGGACACGCGAGGAGTTCATGCTCGGCTTCGTCGGGGACGTCGGCGATCTGGCAAAGATCGTCATGGCACAGGAAGGCGCCCGTGACATGCCGGGCGGCCGTGCCGCTCTGCAGCACGAACTCGCGGACTGCCTGTGGTCCGTGCTGATCCTCGCGCACCGGTACGACGTCGATCTGAACGCTGCCTTCCTGCGCACGATGGACGAGCTCGACCAGTCGATCACCGCGCGAGGAAGACGCGATGCCGGGCCCACGTGACCGTGGCCGGAATGACACCGCTACCTGAGAGGGATCCCGATGGCCACGCCCTGGACCCGGGCACACACAGATCCTGATACGGGCTGTCAGGGTGTAAGCATCACAGCCCGGTTTCTTCGCCGACCGTCGCTGTCTGGTCAAGGCCAAGGGCCGCCTGTACGAAGAAACGCCGCCGTGGTCAGGTGCGTGGGGACTACGTGCTGGAGACCGTGTACTGGGATGCCGGTACTGCCCGGCTGCTGCTGCGGCTGCTCAAGGGCCGCACCTGCGGCCCGGTGTTCGTCACCCACCGCCGCCCGGGGCCCGGCAAGGTCGTCAGTCCGCGCGACGTATGCCCGGACACCGGGCTAGCCCGGCTCTCCTACGGCCAGGCGCGCGCCCTGCTGGACAAGCACACCGCCCTTCGGGAGCCGGGCACAGGCTGGGATCTGCACGAGTACCGCCACTCCTCGCTGACCCACCTCGGCGAGCAGGGCGCGTCCCTGTTGATGCTGATGGCGAAGTCCCGACACAAGAAGCCGGAGAACGTCCGCCGCTACTTCAAACCGTCGCCAGAGGCGATTGCCGAGCCCACGAGCCTGCTCGCGTCCGGCGGCATCAACCGCTGAGCCGCGTTCCTTGATCCTTCTCGGTGGCAATGGCGCCGGCGGAGAGGAGCGTCGCCGCGGCGAGGCTGCCCCAGAGGGCGGCCGAGCCGTGGGGTGCGAGAGCGGTGATGACCGCCGGGGAGACGGCAAGGCCGAAGCCCGTGGAGAGCTCGAAGCGGGCGAGGGCGCGTCCCAGGACATGGGCCGGGGCGAGGACGGTGACGAGCGCGGTGGCGCTGCCGGCATAGATGATCTCGCCGGTAGTGCAGACCACGGACACCGTGGCGATGGCCGGGGCACCCCAGCCGAGTCCCAGTGAGGTGGCCGCGAGGAAGCCGAGGTAGGACGCGGTGAGTACCACGCCGGCGAGAGCCAGCACGGTCCGCCGGGAGAAGCGGGACATCAGGACGGTGACCGGAACCTGCAGGGTGACCACCAGCACCGTGTTGGCCACGAAGATGGCTGCCGACCACACCGGGGATGCGTGCAACTGTGTCACCAGGACCAGAGGGAGTGCGATTTCGGGGACGTTGAGGCAGAAGGCGTAGACCACGTTGGCGGCCAGCAGCGCGCGCATCCGGAGTGCGGGCCCGTCGTCCCTGTCCTTGGCCGGGGTAGCGGCCGGATGCGCGTGTAGGTGGACCGACCACGCCAAGGCCGCCGCAGTGAGATAGGCGAGCCCGGTGACGGCTGCCAGCGCCTGCAATGCCGTGGTGCCGCCCGCCAGGCATGCGGTGGCGAGGAGCGCGCCCGCGCCCATGCCGGCGTTGCGCAGGGCGCGGCCTCCCGCGAGAGCGGCGTCGCGTTCCCGGCCGTGGGCGACCGTGGCCACGAGAGCTGCGTGGGCGGCCGGCCATGCCTGGTTGCCGATGCCGAGGAAGAGCGCAGCCGTCGCGAACAGCCAGACGTGCCCCGCCGGGGTGGCCAGCAACAGCGCCACACCTAGCACCCGCACCAGCATCGACGCTGCCACGACCGTGCTGCGTGCGCCCCGGTCCAGCCATCGGCCCACTGCGGGCATGCACACCAGACCCACGACGATGCCGACCGTCATGGCGATGCCGGTGACCGGCGCGGACAGCCTCAGCACCGTCACCCCGTAGAGCAGCAGAAAGGGCCGCAGCAGGCCGGTGCCGAGCGCGTCCACGGCCAGGGCGACGGCATAGCGGGTGCCTCCGGAGGCACGGACGAGGGCGCGGGGCTGGATCTTGGTGGTGGTTGCCATGGCGTCAACGGTGCGGTCGGCCGCCGGACTGGGTATGTCGGTTGACGGACACCGTCAACCGACGCCGTCGCCGGCCATCCGGTCAGTGATGATGAGGGGGTGACGTTGAGGATCGACATAAGCGGCCTGCCGTCCGAGCGACTGCGGTTCGCCGCCTCCCCGCTGGCCGAGCTGACCGCGATGCTGCACGTGCTGGCCGAACCCGGGCATCATCCGCAGCTCGCCAGCTGGGCCGGGGATGTCTGGGCCGGGCTGCGGCCGGAGCTGGCCGAGCGGTTGCGGGAGGCGGAGTTCCTCTGGCGTTCCTCACAAGCCGACTTCCTGCTCCCCGCCCGACCTCGGCCGACCCTCGCCGAGGAGTTGGACGACGTGGACCGGATCGACGACGAAACGTATGCGACCGCCGCGCTCGGCACCACGTGCGGCAGTAACCGGGCCCACTTCGCTGCGCCGTCGCCGCTCACCGACGCGACTGCGCGCGAGCGGGCCCTGAACCTGGCCCAGGCCCGCGGCGCGGTGCAAGAGGCCTTCGCGGAACGGCTGCTCGCGGACCCGGCCGCTGTGCGGGCGCGGGTGCGCCACACCCTCGAACAGTGCGCCGAGGCCTTCTTCGACGCCGCCTGGACGGGCGTCGCCGTGCATCTCGCCACCGACCTGCGCCTGAAGAACGACCTGATGAAGCGCCGGGGCGTCGGGGCGGCACTCGCATCGGTCTCCGGCGCAGTCACCCTGGCACCGGACGGCGACTGCATCATCGTGGACAAGCTGCAGGACAAGGCGACCGCCGCCCACGGCACGGGGGTCACCTTCATCCCCAGTGTCTTCGGCCGCCCGCACCTGGTGGTGGTCCACGCACCTGGGTGGCAGCCGGTGGTGCAGTATCCCGTGGCCGAGCCGAGTCCATCAGAGCCGGTATCGCTGGAAACGGTCACACTACGGCTGGACGCACTCACACATCCGGTACGGCTGCGGCTGCTGCGCACCCTGGCCCGCGGCCCGCACACCACCGGTGAGCTGGCCCACGCCTGGGAACTTTCACCCCCGGAAGTTTCCCGCCACCTCGCTGTCCTGCGCCGCGCGGGCCTGCTCACGGCCCGGCGGCACGGTCGTTACGTCCGTTACACCCTCAATCTGCCCGATCTGACGGCGCTGGGCGCCGACCTGCTGGCGGCCGTACTGCGCTGAGTGGCTTCGGTCTGCCAGAACGCGGGCGACCGCCGCCTTCGCAGCATCGTCCGACTCGGCAGGCCGCCGAGCAGTACCGGCGCGACCGCCTGCTGCCCTTGGGCAGCCGGGCAGCGTACTGGCTGCACCGCCGGACGTTCCTCCTGGCCATGCCCCGGGGTCATCCTGTCCGGCCGTGCGGGCCAGGGCCTGTCTTTCCTCGTCGGTCGCGTCCTTGTCGCGAAGCGGACGCAGGCCGTTGGGCAGGTCGGGGAGCTGGAAGGAGTAGCGGCCGAGCATATTGATGTGGTGCCGGACGAACGGGGAGAGTCGGGCCAAGAGCTCACGGAGTAGGAGCGCATCGCTCAGCTGCTCGCCACCGCTGGCGGCGTGTACGCCCCAGACGGTGACGTCATCGTCCAGGACTAGTGGCTTGTCACGCAGCCTTCGCCGGGTATTCGGTCCAGGATCTGATCGGTGAGTCGGGTGCGAAGGCCGTCTTCGGCTCGGCGTTGGCGTTGTGCCAGCGGACGTAGGAGGCGATGGCGGCGTTCTGCTCGTCGTGGCTGCGGTGGTCGGTGCCGTTGAGTGCGAAGTAGCGCAGGGCCGCAAACTCGGACTCGATCCAGTTCAGCCAGGACCCGTAGGTCGGCAGGAAGACCAGCTCGACGTCGTTGTCAGCGGCCCAGGTCCGCACCTCGGCGTGCTTGTGCGGGGAGAAGTTGTCCAGCACCACGTACAGCTTCTCCCCGGGCCAGCGGGCTCGCAGGGCCTTGAGGAGGCCGAGGAACTCGCGCCACCGCTTGCGCTTTCGGATGCGGTAGTACAGCTTGCCGGTGGCCAGATCGAGGGCGGCGAGCATGTGCATCACGCCGCCGTAGCGGTTGTAGGTGGCTCGCAGCCTGCGCGGACGCCTCACCGGGCCCCACGCCTTGCCCTTGCGGGGCATCAGGTTCAGCGGTCCGAACTCGTCGACGCATATCACCCGTCCGTCGGCAGGCGGGGTGTCGTACAGCTCCAGGATGCGGTGCATCTTGGCGATGAACTCCGGGTCGGTGGACGCCTTCCACGTGGTGGTGGTCTTCCAGGAAATCTTGCCGGCGCGAAGGATCCGGCGCAGGGTCTCCCTGCTGATGGCCGCTGTCACCTTCTGCTTGATGAGGTGGTCGGCGAGCTTGCTCAGGCTCCAGGTGGAGAACGCGGTGATCTTCCAGTCGGCGGGGGACGTCCGGGCGATCAGGCAGATGTGCTCGCGCACCTTGTCACTGATCGTCCTTGGGCGTCCCCCGCTCCATTTTGGGTCCAGCGCATCCAGCCCCTGCTCGTTGAAGGCGTGGATGACGTCACGTACGTAGTCCTCGCTGACCTGCATCAGCACGGTGATGTCCTTGACCGTCTGGCCCTGGGCGGACATCAGCACCACGATCGCCCGGCGGAGTTTCACCGGGTCCTTCGCGGTCCGGCTGATCCGCTGCAGCTTCCGGCCCTCCTCCATGCTCACCGGCCGGACGAACACACTCGGTCGACGTCCCACAACCACCTCCAAGATCAGTCTTGGAGACAGTCTGCTGGGTCACGAGCAACAGGTCGATTACCCGCCGAAGGCTGCGTGACAAGCCACTAGCGCGCCACCGAAGCCTCAGCCGCTGAAGCCCGGGAAGCCGAGCAGCGCCGACTCCAGCAACTGGCCGATCGCGCGGACGAGATCGAGCGCCTGGTCCAGGAGCAGAAACTCGCCGGCATCGAGCCGCACGAGGGCGACGAAGCCGTCCAGGCGGAGATTGAGCGGCGCTGCAACTGGCAGCTCGTGGTCGTCGACGGGTGGTTGGCGCACGCCCTGGTCGATCACCTCGGCCACTACGCCGACCCGGCCGCCCGCACTGCGGCGGCCGACCTGCTGCCGGACAAGGTGATCGTGCACGCCGCGCTGCTGTCCGCGCTCACGCAACTTGTCCCGGCCGCTGGCGTCGACCAGTTGGCTTTGCCGCCCCGCTTGCCCAGGCCGACCCGCACGCCACAACGCAGCTCGCCGACTTCCTCGCCCAGGCCGTCACCGCAGACGCCGGAACCGACCGAGCGTGAAGCTGAGAGGTTCACGGTACGCAACCTCCCAGGTCCCCGGATCACCGGGGAGGTACCCGGAGGTCTGGGGGATGGAATGCCCTGTCTGTCTGGGGTGTCTGGGCGGTGGGGGAGCTGGGAGGTGGAACTCGTCATCCGGCTCGCGACCGCTTACGACTTCTAAGCAACCGGACGCGCCCTTCGCCCCGGTCTTTCAGGCGGGTGGTCGAACTTCAACGGCACGTATGGGTTGCACACACCTGGCCGCACGGTCGTGTCAATCCTGAGACATTCCCCGCGAGAGTTGAGGGGCAGGAATCGTGTTGACCATGGTTCTGACGGAGAGCACCCGCAGGGCCATTAAGCAAGGCAAGGAGTGTTCAGGATGCGTACGAACTGGAAGTTCGCCGTCACCGTCGCCGCCACTGCGCTGACGGGTGCTGCTGGTGCGGGAGTCGCGCAGGCTTCGCCCGTAACGGCCGGCGGCGTCGCCCCTTCGGCCTGCCGGCCGGCCAACCACACCGCGGAGATCACCGAGGCGCCCGCCAGCGCAGGGCACCGCCACTACCGCGTGACGCTGACCGCGCCGCGCGGGTACGAGCCGTGCAAGCTGGCCGGTTCGCCCACCAACGTGCGCTTCTCGGACCGCGGTTCGGAGATCGGGGTCACCGCTGGCCACTACGGCAACCAGGCAACCGTGGTGACCTTCGGCCCGGGCCACCCGGTGCACTTCGATATCCAGGTTCCCAGCAGCGGCCGCAGCACCGCCGCGGGGGAGGCATCGTTCACGCTTCAGGCTCCGGACGGGGAGATCCCCGGCACGTCCGTCGCCCAGGGCAAGCTCAAGGTGGCCACCGGTACCCTCATCGGTCCGGTCCAGCGCGGCGCCTGACCTCCTCCCACACCCCGGTGTGGCACGCGGCATTGTCATGGCAGCGGGACACACCGGGTCTTTCGTGTGCGGCCGCGCAGATCGTTGTGTACCAACTCGAGCATGTCCCACCCGTTCCTAGCCAGTATGCATGGGTGAGTCCTGGACCCACCGATGTGTACTGGGCGTATCCCGAGCGGTGTTGGATGCGACATGCCGCTGACCAGGTCAAGCAGGCCACAGCCTTCCTCGCCCGGCTCGCCGATCGTGGTCACATCCTTGCCATCTGCGGCCGGACCGGCATTGACGCCTGGCACGCAGAGCAGAACGAGTACCCCCGCAACACCATGCGAGCCTTCCTGCTCTGGTGCTCGACCAGCAAGCTCCCCAGGCTCTTCCGGCTTCCTCCGGTCCGGGTCCGCCGGGCCACCCCGATGCCGCAGTCTGAGCGACTGGAGCTGATCGGGCGCCTCTCACCGACCCGGCCTTGCCGCTTCGCACTCGGGGCGCGGGCGTGATCGTCCTCTACCACGGCCAAGCTCGCCTCCGAGGCGAGAGGCACCTGGAGCCGATATGCCGCTGGAGACCACTGGCGGTCACCACCCGGCTGGACCTCGCGGAGAACCGGCGACAATTGAATTCGAGAGTCCACCAGTAACTCCGGAGTCCACGACTCATCGGCCGGCAGAGCCGCTCTCGTGGTGGCGCCACTCCCCATGGTGTTGCCACCAACACCCCCAACTCACTGCCTGGGGCCAGTGATCGAGGCTCCGGCCCGGACCAGAGTGGTGCCATGCCCACTCGACGCGAAGCCCTCGCCGCCTCGGCCGCCCTGACCGGCGGCGCCCTCCTGCCCGCCGCCGCGGCCGCGACGGCCGTCCCCCGCGTGGCCCCGGGCCGCGCGACGTTTGCATCCGGCCAGCGCCCCGGCGGCGCCATCGCCCTCACCCACGCCACCGTTCTCGGTGTGGGCCCCGACCACACCGTCCTCATCCGCGACGGCCGCATCACCCGTACCGGCCGTTCGGCCGAGGTCCCGATCCCGCGTGGGACGACGACGTACGACCTGACCGGCAAGTACATCGTCCCCGGCGGCTTCGTCGAGGCCCATGTCCACAACAACGGGCCCGAGAGCGTGCTGCCGCCCCTCTTCCCGCTCAACGGCGTGACCACGGTCCGCGAGATGTGGGGCGGACCCGTCCACCACGAGTGGCGCGACAAGGTCCGCGCGGGCAAGCTCCTCGGCCCCCGCTGGGTGATCGCCAGCTCGATCATCGACGGACGCTCCTCGGTATGGGCCAATGGCACCGGCGAGCGCGTCGTGGAAGTCACCGACGCCCCGTCCGCACGCCGCGCGGTACGCGAGGCGAAAGCGAGCGGCGCCGACTTCGTCAAGGTGTACTCACGGCTCACACCCGAGGCGTACGAGGCGATCGCCGACGAGTCCCGCCGCCAGGGCCTGCGCCACGCGGGCCACTGCCCCGACACCCTGCCCATCGCCCGCGCGAGCGACGCCGGGCAGCAGTCCATCGAGCACCTCCACGCCCTGCTCCTCGCCACCTCCGCCCGGGAGTCCGAGATCAGGCGGGCCATGGCGAAGGTCCGTATCGACCCCACCCTCGGCACCAGCTTCGAGCGCTATGCGAGCTGGTTCCGGCAGGTGCACGCGGTGGAGTGGCAGGCGATGCGGACGTACGACGTCGGCCGTACCCGCGCCCTCTTCGACCGGCTCGCCGTCAACGGCACCCGCGTCGTACCGACCCTCACCGTCCATCATTCCCTGGAGCGCACGGACCAACTCCATCCCAATTCACCTGAGTTCAAGTATCTGCCCGACTGGATGACCGACTACTGGCCCACCATCTGGTCCGCCCTGACCGCTGGTCGCACCGCGCAGGACACCGCCCGCATCCATCAGATCTACGAGCACCGGCTGCGCCTCGTCGCCGAACTCCACCGGGCCGGAGTGCAGTTGCTCGCGGGCACCGACACCGGCACCGGCTACGCGGTCCCCGGCTTCTCCCTCCACCACGAGCTGGAGCTGCTAGCCAAGGCCGGACTGCCCACCCGGGACGTCCTCCGCGCCGCGACCACCGCACCCGCCCGGATGCTCGGCCTGCCCACCGACCGCGCCGACCTGCTGGTCCTGGACGCGGACCCGCGCACCGACATCCGCCATACGCGGCGGATCGACTCCGTCCTGGTCGCGGGCCGCTATCTGGACCGCGCGGAACGCCTGCGCCTGCTGGCCGACGTGGCGCGCGCCGCCGCCGCGAGCAAGCCCCCGGGCACGGGCGCCGTGGGCCCCCACATCTGCGTTCACTGACCGCCCGGCGGCCGACCCCTTCTGAAGATCGCCTGTCGGCACCAGCTCGGCGTCGACCTCGCAGAGGCTGCGGCAACTCGGCCTCGGGCAGACCCCGGTCCGCAGCGGCGTTCGCCGCGATGCGCCGCGCATGCGAACAGCTGGAGTGGGTCTATCGGCTGGTAGGGGAGATCGAGGCGGTGCGGGTGGCGAACCTGCGGTGGCTCGCCGGCTACCGCCACGCCCGTTACGGGGAGGCGGAGGGGCTCAATGCGGCGGTGACAGCGTCCTTTGCCGTTCCTGGGCCGCTGTTTACCCAGGCCGCGTCCGTCGGCGATCCCCTCCGCGTTCTCCCGGTGGTGTTCCACCTGCTGTGGTGCGGACGCCTGGCTGCCGACCTGTCCTATCCTCTCAGCGACCGCACGCTGGTGAGCCGAAGCGAGGAGCGATGAGCCGGACGAGTCCGCGCGGAGTACTGCGTGTCGGCGACCGCGTTCGCTTCGACGGGCAGATTCACACGGTGGCCGACTCGCGGGCACAGCAGTCCGGCCGGTCGACAGCCATGGGGCACCGTCGCTGATGATGTTCACGCGCCTCATGGCCGCCGATGACTTCGAGCTGATCGATTCGCAGGCCAGTACGCCGGGCCTGCCGCCGTTCGGGCGGCTCGACACAGTTCCCGAACCGGATTTGCGCAAGGCCCAGTTCTTTCCACGCCGACAAGGCATACGACATACCTGAACTGCGGAAATGCCTGCGCGGTAAACGTATCGGCGTCCGCATCGCCCGCAATGGCATCGAATCCAGCGAACGGCTCGGACGCCAAAGGTGGGTCATCGAGCGGACCATGTCGTGGCTGACCGGCTACCGCAGACTCAACCACCGCTACGAATGCCAACCGCGCAACTACCTGGCCTTTCTCGGCCTCGCCGCGGCACTGTGCTGCTACAAGCGACTTCTCCGGCTCACCACGTAGGACACCGTCTTAGCTGACGTCGACGCTCGATGTGACCTCGCGGGTCATGCGTAGGTTTGGCAGTTTTCCTCGCCAGAGCTCTCGCTCACCCGTGATCTCGAATCCGTGGCGTTGGTAGAAGCGGACCGCGCTCTCGTTGTAGTCGGTGACCCACAGGCATATGCGTGTGGGGCCTGCCCAGGTGAGGAACTCGGTCATCAAGCGACCGCCGATTCCCTGGCTCTGAGCATCGTTCAGCAAATACATCGGCCCGAGGGTGACCACCTCGTCCCGGCGACCGCAGAGAAAACCGACGATCTCGGCTTCGGACCAGACTACACGGCAGAACAGCAGGTCCGGTCGCTGTCTCGCTGCCTCGATGAAGTCGCGCCACTGGGCGATGCCTTCCGCAGTAGCTGAAGAGCCGCGCTGCTCACGGATCCAGTTCTCATCGATCCCCACCTCCGCGTTGGGGTATGTCTGCAGCCAAGTCCTCAGCTGTAAAGGCCCCAACCACGCGGCGTCGTCGGGATGAGCGGCTTCGATCACGTAAGTCATGGCGACGATCCTCGTCGAGCATCATCGCCAAGTCACACAGGCAGATCTCAGCCGGTTTTGGCTGGTGCTTAGGCTCGTGCTCGCGATCGGACATCTGTACGCCACTGTCCTTCCCCTCGTAGCGTGGAGTCCGCGATTGCAGGGGAAGTTGAGGCTCATGGGGTCCAAGAAACGGGCGTACGACGCCGAGTTCCGTGAGGGTGCTGTACGCATCGTGATCGAGACGGGGAAGCCGATCCCGCAGGTCGCCGACGAGCTCGGAGTCCACGCGGGCACGCTGCACAGCTGGGTCTCGCGCTGGCGCCGAAACGGGTCGGCATCCTCCGATCGGCCCGCACTCGAGGCCGCCGGCGGGCGGATGCGGGAGAGTGAGCGGGGCGAACTGGAGCGGCTGCGGCGGGAGATGAGCGAGAAGAACAAGCGGATACGCGAGCTGGAGATGGAGCGTGATGTCCTCGAGCGATGCATGGTCCTCTGGGTGAAGTGACCGAACAAGCACCGGCCGAGGTGGCCGCGTTCATCGGTAACCAGAGGACCGAACACCACGGCCCGCACCGTCTGGCCTGCCGCGTGCTGGGGATCTCGGAGTCCTGGTTCTACAAGTGGCGCCGGCTGCCCGTCACCGCCCGCCAGGTGCGGAAAGGGCAGCTGTCTGACGCGGTCCGGCGGATCTTCGACGGCTCGGGTGGTACCTACGGCTCCCCGAAGATCTGGATCACGCTGGTGCAGGAGGGCTGGCGCGTGTCGGTGAACACCGTCGCGAAGGGATGTTCACGCCGCAGCCGTTATCACCACGCTCGGCGTCTCCCTGGACGGCCGGAGCTTCCCGGCGACTGCCGATGGCTATGGCCAACTCGTGGCCTGGGCCCGCTCGTTCGGCGTACTGGGGCGCGCCGGAGTCGAGTGCACCGGCTCCTACGGGGCCGCCCTGACACGGCGCCTGCAGGCCGAGGGCATCAAGGTGACCGAGGTCAACCAACCCGACAAGGCCGCCCGACGGCGCCACGGCAAGACCGACGCCATCGATGCCGAAGCCGCCGCCCGCGCCGTGCTGTCCGGTCGGGCCACGGCCGCAGCGAAGACGAGCGACGGCCCGGTGGAGATGCTGCGACTGTTCAAACTGGCCAAGGGGTCCGCGATCAAGTCCAGGACCCAGGCCATCAACCAGCTCAAGAGCGTCCTGGTCTGCGCCGACGCCGAACTCCGCGAGTCCCTGGCTGGGCTGAGCAACCCGAAGCTGTTCCAGCAGTGCGCCACACTCGCGGAGTCGGAGATCCCCGGGCCTGCAGGGGCCGCGCGTCACACCCTGAGACTGCTGGCCCGCCGCATCCTGAACCTCACCGAAGAGATCAACGACCTGACCAAGCGGATAGCCGAAGCAGTAACAGCGAGTACTCCTGGTCTGCTCGACGTCCACGGCGTCGGCCCGGACAGCGCGGCAGCCTTGCTCATCACGGCCGGTGACAACCCCGAACGCCTCGACAGCGAGGCGTCCTTCGCCGCCCTGTGCGGCACCAGCCCGGTCGAGGCATCCTCCGGCAAGACTCAGCGCCGCAGACTCAACCGAGGCGGCGACCGCCCGGCCAACGCCGCCCTCTTCCGGATCGTCCTCAGCCGCCTGCGCTGGGAGGGCCGCACCCAGGACTACATGCGGCGACGCCTCGCGGAGGGCAGGACGCGCCGCGAGATCATCCGCTGCCTAATGGGAGCTACGGAGTCGGGGAATGCATGATTCCGTAGCCGCCTGCAGGTGAGCACTATCGCTGCCCGAAGCATCGGACTTCTGGTTTGAGACCGTGCCCCTGCTGGTCGGCCGGGAGGCCAGACCGCTGATGGGGTGGCGTGCCCGCCCCAGGGGGCGTGAGCACTGGATCCATTAGGCCGCGTGCCGCGCCTTCCGCAGGCTGCACCACGGTGTCAAGTACGTGACTGGGGAGGGTTCGTTGCTGCTGATCGGTGCTGGCTGGGCCGAGGACCACCACGATGTCGAGGTTCAGGACGAGAGCGGCCGGAAGCTGGCCGCCGTGAATCTGCCCGAGGGTGTGACGGGCATCGTCGGACTCCACGAGCTCGTCGCCCGCCACGGAGGTGCGGACCTGGACCCGGCCGAGGTCGTGGTCGGGATCGAGACCGACCGCGGCTCGTGGGTGCAGGCTCTGATCGCCTCCGGCTACCAGGTGTTCGCGATCAACCCCCGCCAGGTCAACCGTTTCAAAGAACGTTATGCCTCGTCCGGGGCCAAGAGCGACAAGGGCGACGCCCACACGCTGGCCGACATGGTCCGCATCGATCGGGCCCAGCTGCGGGCCGTGGCCGGGGACAGCGAGGCGGCCCAGGCCGTCAAGGTCGTCGCCCGTGCCCACCAGACACTGATCTGGGAACGCACCCGATCCTTCCAGCGGCTGCGTTCCACGCTGCGTGAGTACTTCCCCGCCGCATTGTCCGCCTACGCGGACCTGACGCTGACCAGCACGGACGCACTGGAACTGCTGGTCAAGGCACCCACTCCCGCGGCAGCAGAGAAACTCACTCGCACCCAGATCACCGCAGTCCTTACCCGCCATCGCCGCCGCAACCGGGCGGCGAAAGCTGCCACGGTCCAGGCCGCCCTGCGCGAGCCACAGCTCGGCCTGCCTGAACAGGTCACCACCGCCTATGCAGCCACCGCCACCGCCCACGCACGTTTGATCATTGCGCTCAACGAGCAGATCGCTGCGATGGAAGAGCAGGTGAAGGCACATTTTTTGGCACACCCGGACGCCGAGATCTACCTCACGATGCCGGGCATCGCAGAGATCACCGGCGCCCGGGTACTCGCCGAATTCGGTGACGACCCCAACCGATACGTCAGTGCGAAAGCTCGCAAGAACTACGCCGGCACCAGCCCCGTCACCCGTGCCTCGGGTAAGAGCCACACCGTCCAGGCCCGGTACGTCCGCAACAACCGCCTCGCCGACGCCCTCCAGGCCCAGGCATTCTCCGCCCTACGCAACTCGCCCGGCGCCCGCCGCTACTACGACAAGCAGCGTGCTCGCGAGGTCGGCTACAACCCCGCCCTCCGCCAGCTCGGCAATCGCCTCGTCGGCATCCTCCATGGCTGCCTCAAGACCCGCACCCGCTACGACGAAGCGACCGCATGGTCGCACCACGCAGACCTCCATGCCGCTTGACCTCAAACGACATGGGGTGTCTCAAACGGTACGTCGCACGAGAGATCTACCGACTCATCGTCCCCACATACACCGCGGCAGACCGCACGGGACCAGCCCGAGACTCCGCTTGACATCCATAGGGACATCAACGCCGTCAGTGAGGCGTTCAACAGCGTGCTCAAGGTCGAGTACGTCCACCGGCACACCTTCAACAGCCGCACCGAGGCCCGGCTGAGGATCGCGACCTGGATCACCGGGTTCTTCAACACGCATCGACTACACAGCTTGTGCGGATACCGCAGCCCGATCGACTACGAACAAGACCACCCGGCCGACTCCGCTTTGGAGCTGGCCGCATAGAAGATCTCCACAGTTCGAGGGGATTGACAGTCACGGGCACGGCAGCTATCTGCCACACCCCTACCAGGAGGACTCCCGCAACCCGGTGCCGAGGGACGTGGAGTTACGCACCGACGCCTCCGACATCGCCGACCAGCTCGTTCGCCACGACCAGCAGCACGGGACCAGCACCACCGGGGACATCCCTCCGGCCGTGGAGAACGGCTGCACGGACGCCGAGCGGGACGCGGTCCGCGCCTACGCCCGCCGGGAGTGGATCATCTCCCAGGAGCGATGGCCCGGCATTTGACGCCCATCCAGGAAGCCGCGAGCTGTCAGACGAGCGCCGGGCGCTTCCCGGACCGGCCGTACACAAGGTGTGCGCAGCCCTGTCGTGGCCAGTGATCAGGACTTCCTGTGACAGGTGGTTGTCCGGCGTAGCGTGACGGGAACACAACCATCAGGCACCCGGTGGACACTGTAGAGGGAGTGATATCACGCCAGCGCAGCCGCCTTGCGTAGCAGCACTGACCGTTCGCGGACGTTGCGGCACAGTCGGGCGGCGAGCTCCAGCTCGACCCGTGCCTCAGCGGTCCGGCCGAGGCGGACGAGTAGCTCGCCGCGCACGCTCGGGAGCAGGTACGACCCCGACAGGTGACCGGAGACGGCCAGCTCGTCCACAATCGCCAGCGCCTGTTGTGGTCCATTCGCCATCGCGATGGCGACGGCCCGGTTGAGCTCGACGACGGGTGACGGAGCCACGCGGCCGAGCGCCTCATAGAGGAGCACGACACGCTCCCAGTCGGTCGCCGGCACCGAGGACGCCGACGCGTGGCAGGCGGCGATCGCTGCCTGCAGCCCGTACGGTCCGAGGCCGCGCCCGACAGCCGAGGCCCGGCCGATCGCGGCCAGACCGCGACGGATCGCCGACCGGTCCCACAGGCGCCGGTCCTGATCCTCCAGGAGCACCGCCTCGCCATCGGGCCCGGTGCGTGCGGGAAAGCGCGCGGCCGTGAGCTCGAACAGGGCGAGCAGCCCGTACGCCTCCGGCTCATCGGGCAACAACGCGGCCAGCATCCGGGCCAGGCGGATCGCTTCGTACGCGAGATCGGGGCGCAGCAGGCGGTCACCGGTCGTCGCCGTCGAGCCCTCCGTGAAGATCACGTACAGCACAGTCAGGACACCGCCGAGCCGCTCACGCCGTTCCTCGGACGGCGGCAGCTCGAACGGCACTCCTGCCGCGACGATCGTCTTCTTCGCCCGCGTGATCCGTGCCTGGAGCGTTGGCACGGGCACGAGGAACGCCCGGGCGATCTCCTCGCTGGACAGGCCGCCGACCGCGCGAAGCGTCAGAGCTATGCGGGCTTCGGGCGAGAGCACCGGATGGCAGGCCACGAACATCAGCGCGAGGACATCATCGTCGACCCGGTCAGGATCCCACGGCAGGTCGTCCGACCGGCTGCTCGGGGCCGCCGCGCCCGAGCTCGCCTCACCCTCGACGAGCTGGCCGGCGAGCATGGCGTACCGCTCGTCGAGTGCCGACCGGCGGCGGAAACTGTCAATGGCGCGCCGCCGCGCGGTCGCGAGCAGCCAGTTCACCGGGTTCGACGGCGCACCGTCGCGCGCCCAGGTGACGAGCGCCTCGGCCACCGCCTCCTGAGCTACGTCCTCGGCGAGCTCGAAGTCCCCGGTGAAGCGGGCCAGTGCACCGACGATCCGTGCGGACTCGATCCGCCAGACGGCCTCGACGGCCCGCCGCGCCGAATCGGTGCTCAGCGGGCCGCCGGTGGCCGCAGGCGTCAGAGCTGGCCGGTCCGCTCGCGCCACGCCCGCTCCTTGACGATCCACTTGTTGTCCTGCGGGAACTCGTCGATGCCCGGCACGCGGCGGATCTCGCACTTCGAGCCGGCAACCGCCGGGAGTCGCTTGGCCCACTCGACCGCTTCCTCCTTCGAAGCCACGTCGATCACGTAGAAGCCACCGAACAGCTCCTTCGTCTCGCCGTACGGACCGTCGGTGACCACCGGCGTCTCGCCACTGAAGTCGAGCACCACGCCCTGGGCCGGGTCATCCAGGCCCTCGGCGGCAACGAGCACACCAGCCCGGATCATCTCCTCGTTGAAGCGACCCACCGTCTCGAGCATCTCCTCGAAGGGCGTCTCCATCATCTTCGCAACGGATTCGTCCGTGCCTCGCATGATCAGCATGTACTTCGCCATCGTCGGTCTCCTTGACATCGGGGTCGCCTCTCGACCCTCTCACTCACAGGTCGAACGAGGCAGCCGCGAATCGACACGGCAGACGGACACGCGCCATTTTTTTTGTATCCCCCGGAGTGTGGACGGGCAGCACATCACCCGCACCTTTCTACCTGAACGCCTGGGGAGCGCATTCTTCATCTCGCCGGACTGGGTCCTCACGTGCATTCAGTGAGCCCCCGGAGAAGGGGTGGAGGAACTTGCGGAGCTAATCCGCCGCCCCTCCAACGTGGTCCACGTCGTCACCCGGCGGCGTTCCGACTCATGCCAGGAGGCCCGACCATGCCCGCCGACCGAACCGAGATCGCCGTTGCCGCCCTCGGCTCCGTCATCGCCGTGATGGTCGCTGTCCAGGCCCCGGCGTACATCCCCGCGTTGACTCTCGGCCTCGCGGCCGGGCGGCGGCACGAGAGTTCTTCGGACGCAACCGGAGTTGGTGTGCCGCAGTACGTCGTCCGTCACCGCACCCTGCCCGACCTCGCCCGCGAGAAGGGCATGAGCACCGCGAACACGGCGCGACGGGCCCACGCCCACAACATCCCTCTACGGCCTCGCGGGGGAGGAAGTCACGACACCGTCCTCCGTATGAGCGAGCAGACAGACGAGATCCCGGCCCTCCTCCGTGAGGCCCTCACCAGCCCATGCGCCTGGCAGCGGCTCGAACGCTTCATGGCCGTACTGCCTCATCCCACGATCGGCGAAGCCGCCCGAGCTCTCAGCATTACGCAGTCCGCCTTGACGACCCAGATCACTCGCGTTGAAAGCGATCTTGGACAGCCCTTGCTCAAGCGTGCCGAGCGCGGCCGACCGATGCAGCTGATGTTCTTCGGGGAACGCGTGGCTGATGCGGCCAGGGAGGCGCTTGGAGGAAAAGGCACGACGGCGAGGGGTGAGGCGCCCACCCAACTGCGAGACGGCTGACCGGTGTCGTCACCAACTGGCGATCATGTCACGCCCTTGCGGGATGGCGATATCGAGCAGGCCAGGGAAGCGGGCGTCGAGATCTTCTCGGCGGAGCCGGTTCAGCCGCCGGGTTCCCTCGTCCCGCTGGCGGATCACGCCTGCTTCCCGAAGGGCCTTGAAATGGCCGCTCTGGGTGGACTTACTGACCGGGAGCGCGAACGTCGTGCAGGCCAGTTCACCGTCGGGTTCGGCATCTGCGAGTCGGGCGACGATGGCCAGCCGCACCGGGTCGCTCAGGGCAGCCAGAACGGTGGTGAACCGCAGTTGGGCGCGGTCGGGATGCACAAGGTTCGTCGCGGTACGGCTAGCCATACGCACAGCATAACCAAACATGTTCGGGGGTCGCGAACATCTGCTATGTTCGTGACCCCCGAACATGCGAGCTGTGGAGGAATGGATGCCGCTCGATCGCCTTGCCGCTACGCACAGCGGTCGGACACCACGCTGCGACCGCCAGGCCGAGCCTTCGGGCTCGCCGAACATGGACCCGGAGGCGCGGCCCGGTCCGGTTGGGAGGTGGAGGTTCTGGGCTGCGGCTTACGCGCTGCTCATCCTGCTGACCGGCACAAACCTGCCAACGCCGTTGTATCGAGGCTATGAGGCGCGGTTCGGTTTTTCGTCGTTGGTCGTCACGCTGATCTTCGCGGCGTACGTGGTCGCGCTGATCCCGTCCCTGCTGGTGGCGGGCCCGTTGTCGGACGCGATCGGCTGCCGGAAAGTGCTGCTGCCGGCGGTAGCCCTGGCCGCACTGGGATCGGTGGTCTTCGCCCTTGCTGCGGACACGGGGTGGCTTTTCGCAGCACGCATCCTGCAGGGCCTTGCACTCGGTGCGGCCTCGGGGCCGTTGACCGCATCGCTGGCGGAACTGGAACCTGCCGGCAACCGGCGCAAGGCGGCGCTGGTGTCAACCGTGGCTTCCGTGGGTGGTCTCGGCCTGGGCCCCATGCTCGCCGGCCTGCTTGCTCAGTACGCCCCGGCGCCACACGTGTTGCCATTCGCAGTGGAGATTGTGCTGCTGGTGCCAGCGACGGCAGTGATCATCTCACTGCCAGCAACCCGTTCAGTGGCTCGGTGGCGACCCCGTCGACCCGAGATCCCCGCCACGATGCGGGCGGTCTTCGCCACCAGTGGGACGGCCAGCTTCCTCGCGTTCGCCGTCATCGGGCTATTCCTCACGCTCATCCCCACCTACGTGGCAACTTTGTCGGGCAGCAAGAACCTGCTGTTGGGCGGCGCAGCCGTGGCCCTGATGCTGGCCTGTTCCGTGATCGCCCAACTCGTCGGCTATGGACGACCGGCGCGGACCCTGGAGCTGATCGGCCTTTCACTGCTGGCCACCGGACTGGTGCTGCTTGCCCTCGCGGGCGGTCTGTCCTCGCTGACACTGCTGCTCGTCGCGACGGTGGTCGCCGGTATCGGGCAGGGTTTGGCGTTCCTCGGCGGCCTCACCGCGGTCAACCAAGCGGCTCCAGCCGACCGTCACGCCGACGTGCTGTCCAGCTTCTACGTGATCATCTACCTCGGCGTCGGTCTCCCCGTCATCGGAGTCGGCTTCCTCACCACCGTTGCCGGACTTCTCACTGCAGTCCAGTACTTCGCAGGCGTCGTCGCCCTGCTCTGCGTGACCGTGCTGATCGTCCTCGTCCGAGCACGCCACCGCACCTCGGTCATCGCGTCATCGGCACCGTCCGATACCGCGGGCGACTGATACCAGGCCATAGTGATTCTTCCCGGAGGACCCCGTGGGCACCACCGAATTCGACGTCGCCTATCGACACCTGCTCGCCGCAGCGGGAGCGATCAGCGTTACCACCCCATTGGCCGCGGATTTACGATCCGACATCGACTGGACACTGAGCCACATCGCACTCAGCGACCGCATCCTCGCCGCAGCAGCGCGCGATGTGCTCACTGGCCTTCCTGTCATTGTCGACAACCGCAATGCCATGGACGACACCGCAATCCGTTCATTGGTCGCCTTGACCACCCACACTCAGCGCGTCGACCTGGTGAGCCGCAACGCGGCAGACCTGGGTGCTGTGATCCGAGCGACCCCTGACCACGCCGCCGACATGCCTGTGAAACTCCACCTGGTCGGCCGTGATGGCCAACCGGTTCCCGAACAGCGATTGTCCTGGGGCGACCTGCTCCGTCTGCGCGCGACCGAGCATCTCCCCGGACACACAGAGAGGCTCAGGTTGCTCGCCTGCGCGGAGTGGTCCGCCCTTACGACGGCTCGGGGGCGCCCTTTTGTCTCTGGCAGCCAACCAGCCTCGGCACCTGTGCTGCCGGGGCAGTAGGAAATGCCACCGTCGTGAGACGGAACTCTTCCGTCATCCCGTGAGACACGACGAAGAACAGCGGGTCACGAGCATCTACCCGTGACACGAGCCGCGAGGTCTTACAACTGATCAGCTGTAGGATCCGCGATTTCGTGAGCACTGTCGGCGGATCGTGAGCACTGTCCGAGCAAATCCGGATGGTCACGAGCACTGGTAACGGTCGGCAACGGCTTCTTACGAGCCTGATGCTCTGCGGAGGTGGCGCAGGGCTCGTGCGGCGGCATGGGCGCCGCACATTCCGTGCGCGCCGGGGCCGGGCGGGGTGGCCGCGGAGCACAAGTAGTGGCCGGGCACTCCGGCGTCGTAGGGATGCAGGGTGGGCCGTGGCCCGACTATCAGCTGGGGGATGTCCTTGGCGCCTGTCATGATGTTGCCGCCGACGTAGTTCGGGTTGTACTCCACGAATCCGGGTGTGGTGCGAACGGCGGTGCCGATGATCCGGTCCCGGAACTTCGGGGCGAATCGCTCGATCTGAGCGATGATCGCTTCAGTGGCATCGCCGGAGTAGCCGTTCGGAACGTGGGCGTAGGTATACAGCGGGTGCACGTTGCCGGCCGACCGCTGCGGGTCGGCCAGATACTGCTGCCCGACCAGGACGAACGGCCGGTCAGGCATTCGTCCGGCGTGGATCTCACGCTCGGTGGCGGCGGTCTCGGCGAACGTGCCGCCGAGATGCACCGTTCCTGCCCGCCGCGCCGCTTCGGCGGTCCAGGGGACTCCGCCTTCGACGGCGAAGTCGACCTTGAACGCCCCTGGGCCGTACCGGAATCGCCGGTAGGCCCGAGCGACGCGCGGCGGCAGCAGGTCGCCCATGATGTCTGCCAGGGCTGTGGGCGCCACATCCCAGATGGTCAGGTCCGCGGGTGGCAGCTCCCGGGCCGATCGCACCCGGACGCCGGTCTGGATCTTCCCGCCGAGGTCGAGCAGCAGCGCCGCCATGGCTTCGGTGATGCGGCGCGATCCCCCTTCGGCGACGGCCCAGCCGTGTCGGTGTCCCGCGGTGAGGATGCCGAGTCCGATGCTGGCGCCGAGCGGCCGGTGGAGGGGGTGGTAGGCGTGGGCCGCGACCCCGCCGAAGAGAGCCCTTGCCTCTTCGGTCGAGAAAAGCTTCGCCAGCAGCGATGCGGGGGCGAGTGCGGGTGTGCCGAAGCGGGCGAGGCGAACGGGGTGCCGTGGCATGCGCAGGAGCGGGCCGAGGATGTCGTTGCTCAAGGTGTCGTAGGCCGCTGACGGGCCGTCGAACAGCCACTGCCAGCGTCGGCCGTCGGTGCCGAGACCGGCGGCGGTCTCGGCGACCGAGCGGCGCAGCACCCCGGCCGTGCCGCCGTCGAGCGGATGCACGCAGTCGATCTCCGGCAACACCCACTTCAGCCCGTACCTGGCCAGGTCGAGGCACTGCAGGAAAGGTGATCCAACGGCCATCGGGTGGATGGCCGAGCAGTGGTCGTGGAGCAAGCCGGGAAGGATCGCTTCGCTTGAGCGTGTGCCGCCGCCGATCTCGTCGGACGCCTCCACCACCGTGACTTGTACGTCCGCCCGGGCCAGGGTGATGGCGGCAGCGAGGCCATTGGGACCACTGCCGACCACGGTCGCTGTACTCATGCCGTCCTGTCCTTCCTGGGGCCCAGCCGACGGCGTTGCCCCCGCCTCTACAGCTTGGGCCCACACGCAGTGAAGGCCCGGAGGATACCGGGCCTTCACATCTGAGTAGCGGGGACAGGATTTGAACCTGCGACCTCTGGGTTATGAGCCCAGCGAGCTACCGAGCTGCTCCACCCCGCGACGGTACGGTGAACTGTACGGCACCGACCCGGATCGGCCCGATCGACTTTCGCCTGCGCTCGGGCTGAGCCCGATTGCTCATGATCGACGCCATGGCCCCTGCTCAGTCAGTCCGGATTCCGACGTTCCCGAAGGAACCAGTGCTCACGGATTCGCGAAGCCTACACCAGTCTCAAATTTCGCGGCACAATCTCACGATCTTGGCATCGAACGCGGCCTCGAACGGAGAGCCGGCAGTTCAGCGGCTTGCCGGGTCCGGTTGGTCGGCCGAGACGAGAGTTCCGAAACTACCAGCAGGGCACTCTCCCGGCCGGCCCCGGCGCCCGGAACCTCACCGAGTTCTTCGCCAGTATCGACGAGAAGCTCGACGCAACGGCAGCAACAGCACCGAAGACACAGCGCAGCGACCGCAACGTGCTCAACCTACTGACCAAACGGGCCAGGGTCCTCTACCTCGGGCCCGCGAACTACTGCCGGTTCACCGACCCGTCCCGGGCACTCTGCCTCAAGCTGGCCGGCACCCCGACGGCCGACCGACCGCTGGTCGGGATGTGTGACTCCGCCCGCTGTCCGCAGGCCATCCATCACCCCTGCCACCGCCCCGTCTGGTCCGAACACGCCGAAAGCACCGAGATCTTCCTCGGCCAGCTCGGCACAACCCGTAAGACCGAACGCACCCGGCTCCAGGCCGACTACTACCGGGCCCTCCGCGTCGTCGCCGAGATCGACGCCGCCACCACCACGGACGAGGAGCCCACATGAGGATTTCCGCAGCCCAGCGGACCGAGAACGAGAACCGCATCCGAGCCTCCATGGACCGACTCCTACGCGGCGAGATCCAGCCCGGCGGAAAGTGCGACATCAAGACCCTCGCCACCGAGGCTGCGGTCGACCGCAGTGCGTTCTACGGCACCAGCCCCTACTCTCCCCTCCACGTCGCGTTCGAACGACGCCTGAACGCCATGCGCGAGGCCAGCCAGACCCCCGATCCTCGCGAGGCCCAGATTGCCCGGCTCAAGGCAGAGAACACCAAGCTCAAGGAACGGCTGGCCCAGGCCGCGCAAGAGGTCGATCAGCTCACGGACTTCCGCATCCAGGCCCTGGCCCGGCTCGCCGCACAGCACGAGGAGATCACCTGCTCCGCGAAGCCGCCGCCGCAACAACTCAGGTCAGCCGCCTGCCGCCGCCCCGAACCACCGCCATCGGGGCATGCAGTTTTCGATGAGCGCGCGCAGGACCTCGGAGACCGGCGCCCACCCGGTGTGGGGCGCCATCCGTGACAAGTGGGGTGGCTTGGGTTGGGAGGGCGGGAAGCTCGGGTTCCCCACTGATCAATTTCCATCCTGATTTCGCAGGTCACGGGGCTGGCGTGAGTCGATGGCGGGGTACTCGGGCTGGTCTGGAACATGATCGGTAGCAGGTGATCGATTGCCACGGGCCTCGTTCGCGGAAGTCGCCGTACGGGCGGTTGTCTCCTCGTAGGGTCCGGCAGGAAGATCCGGCCCGGGGAGGGGAAGTTCATGGTGGATGTACTGACATGGACGGTGGAACGGCGGGTCCTGCTGGCCGACCGCGCCGAGCGGCTGCGTAAGGAGCTCGCCGAGATCGATGTCGAGGTGGCCCGGCTGGAGGCCGCGGAGGTGGTGTTCGGCCAGTACGCCGAGGCGACGGACGGCGGCAGGCGGGACGATCCGGTGGTGGAGCCCGATCCGGTGGAGCCGGATCCGGTGGAGCCGGATCCGCCGGCGACGCAAGCGTCGGGAGCCGGCGGGATGCTGCTCGTGCCGCACCGCGTCGAGGGGATGAGCGAAGAGGTGCTGCCCGCCGACTATCAGCGGATTGTGCAGGTGGTCGCGGGTGCATCCGACGGGCCGGTCAAGACCCGAGAGGTGTGCGAGAAGCTGGGGCTGGGCGTGCTGCCCGCGCAGACCGAGGCGATGCGGGGCAAGCTGAGGCGGCTCGCGGACCGGGGCTGGCTGCACCGCACCCCGTCAGGCCGCTACGGACCGCGCTGACACCAGCCCGGCATCCGGCCGCAAAGTGGCCGATTCCTGCCACAACGCGAGGGCCCCCGGCGGGAGTTGGCGTGTTTTGTGAAGAACAACCAGCCCGCCGAGGGCTCTCAGGATGCTGTCTACCAGGTTCGCCTTCCGGTGTCGAAGTCGACCATCGACCTCGTCGCCGACCTGATACGCAAGCAGCGCAAGAGGCTGGGCACCCGCTGGCGCAAGGTCACCCCGGGAACCCAAGCGATCATCGTGCTCGCCGTTCTCCGTCATGACCAGCGCCTTCTGGACATGGCCGGCGGCAACGACGTCTCCGCCTCGACCGTGCGCCGATGGGTGATCGAAGTGATCGGCCTGCTCTCTGCCCGCGCCCCGCGCCTGGACCGGGCCCTGAAGAAGATCGCCGACGATGGCGGGGTGGTCGTCCTGCTGGACGGCACTCTCGTGCGCACCCGCCGCCGCACCGGGACAGAGAACCGCAAGAACTACAGCGGGAAACACAAGTCCCATGGCCTGCTGTTTCTTGCGCTCACCGACGAGAAGGGCAACCTGATCTGGATCTCCGCGGCCAAGCCCGGGCGGTCCAGCGAGATCACCACCGCCCGCCACAGCAAGCTCACCGAGCATCTCCGCGAGGCCAAACTCGGGGCCCTGGCCGACCTCGGCTTCGTCGGCCTGGACGACGACCCTGACAACCCGGTGATCATCACCGGCCGCAAGGCCACCCGCAACCACCGGCTCACCGACGCCGAGAAGGAGGCCAACCGCCTGCTCAGCCGTGAACGCGCCGCCGTCGAGCACGGCTTCGCAAACCTGAAGACCTGGCGATTCCTCAGCAAGGTCCGTATGAACACCCGCCACGCGACCACCCTCCTGCGGGCCCTACTCGTCCTGGCGAACAGCGAAGTGCAGAGGTGACAGACGATCTCCCTCTGCCGATCATGTCCTGGCCAGCACGAGTACCCCACTACAAGCTCACACCAGGCCCGTGACCAGCGAAATCAGGATGAAATTTCCTCACTGGTGACGAGCTGACCAACCCTGATGGGCAGGGCAAGCGTCAGCAGTTCGAGGGCGGCACCGTCTACTGGCACCCCACCCTCTCGAACGGTGCACATCCCGTGTGGGGGAAGATCGGGGAACTGTGGGGAGAGCATGGGTGGGAGGGCGGCGCGTTCGGCTACCCGACGTCTGACGAGGCGTGGGACGACTCGTACAAGTCGGTGTACCAGAGGTTCTCGACGAACAACCTGGTGTCTTCTGGAGCGCCGGGAACGGCGTGGAGGGATGCAAGGGCGAGTGCGTCGGGTACTCGGGCACCACGGGCACCGACTGGTTCAAGGAGACCCGAGTAGAGATCCCCGTCGGGACCAGTGACGTCGTCGTCCGTGCGGTCCCCACGGAGAACGGTTTCATCAACGCCCGTACGGATTTCGTCGGGGCGTGGAATCAGGTGTGGAGTCTGGCGCCGTACCCGAACGGGGTGAGAGAGACCGAGCACCGGTCGATGTATGAGCAGTTCGCCTGTCACGCGAAGTTCGCGGACAGGGGTCTCGATGGGGGTTGGAACACAGGGCCGAGCTGGGACTTGGAATCGTGGTACAGGGATGTGGGCATGGACTACGCCTTGGACCCGATTCACTTCCTGGAAGACAAGTGCAACTGGCATTGACGAGCGGATAGGCAGAACATCTGGTCATGGCTGCGGCCTCCGTGCAGAACTAACGCTGTTGGTTAATTCGGGGGTCTACTTCGCCCCATGCCCGGCAGGGCGAAGTGCTGCGAGGTGGGTGCTGCGGGTGCGGGCCCTTGTAGATCGACACCGCGATCAGTGGGACTCCCGTTTGCCCGTGTTGCAGACCCGGCGGCAGCCGCCGGACTCAACGGTTGCTGCTCACCTACGACCAGGTCGTCCACGAGTACGGGCTGCCCGTGACCGAGGGCAATCGCGGCGACCCGCGTTGGCCAGCCTTCGCTCGCCGCTACGGCTTCGACATGGACGGCTATCTGGCACCCAGCCCGTCCGGGCTCGGACCGGCCACCTTCTACCACCGCTCCACCCTGGGGCAGCGCACCTACCAGAACCACGACTACTCCCACCAAGGAATTTTTCGAGGTCTGGGCCGGGGTGGACCTCGGTATGGAGCGTCACTGCTGCGTGCTGCTCGAAGTGGGGCCCGGCAGGCGACGGAGAACGCCGTCTGGGCGGCGTACGCCGACGCGTTGTCAAAGTGCGCCGCCCTGGGGCGGGACGAGTTGCGGGAGGCGGCCCGCGCTGTCATGGAGGTTACTTCGGGTCGCGGTTGAATTTCGAGGTCGACCAGAAGTAGCCGAGCACGGCCAGGCCCAGGCGCCAGGCGACGTCACTGCATGGGGCCCGCCGTCTGTGACAGCTCTTCAAGCCTCCTCGATGATCGAGCAGATGGTGAAAGGCTTTCCGCAGGGGGCGGACGTCCCCTCACCGCAGGATCCTGCCCAAACCCCGCAAACCTCACAGGCGGGACACTAGGTAGCCCAATTTCTGACCGGTCACTGACGCAGCGATGAGTTTGCCCGGCCCGGAGAGTCTTACCACCGTTATCGCCAACGCAGGAGGAACACGTGGCTCAGCTACTGAGAGTCCAGAACTTCAACGTCTCGAGTGACGGCATCGGTGCCGGTGAGGACCAGAGCCTTGAGAGTCCGTTCGGCCACGCCAATCCCGAGAGGATGTTCGCCTGGGCCGGCGCCACGGCGAGCTGGCCCATGCGCACCGCCCCCGGGGGCAGCCGGGGCATCGACGACTACTTCACACGGGACTACGCACGCAACATCGGCGCCGAGATCATGGGCCGCAACAAGTTCGGACCCCAGCGCGGGCCCTGGCACGACCATGAGTGGCACGGCTGGTGGGGTGACGAGCCTCCGTTCCGCACTCCGGTATTCGTCATGACCCACCACAAGCGTCCTTCGTTCACGCTCTCGGACACCACGTTCCACTTCGTCGACGGCGACCCGGCCACGGTCCTTGAGCAGGCGCGGGAGGCGGCGCAGGGCATGGATGTCAGGCTCGGTGGCGGGGTTACCACCATCCGGCAGTTCCTTGACGCCGACCTCGTCGACACCATGCATGTGGCGGTCTCGCCGGTGAAACTCGGGTCCGGAGTACGACTCTGGGAGTCACCCGATGAGCTGCTCGACCGGTTCCACCTGGAGGTCGTGCCCAGCCCGAGCGGCGTGACGCACCACCTGTTCTGGCGAAAGTGACCGGTCCTCAGGGCTGGCCCCGGCCAGGTGCTTTGCCTCCCGGGGCTGCCCTGAGGCGGGTCGTCGAGTCCCGCCTCGGGCGGGAGGCATGCCTTGGCGGGTTCCTCAGCTCGTGCCCGGGTGGAGGCGAGCCGGGTAGGGGTCGGTGCCGGTCTCGATGAGCGTGCCGTTGAACGTCAGGCGGTCGACGATGGCTGCGCAGAGTCGGGGATCGGTGAACGTCTTTGTCCACCCACTGAACGACTCGTTGGAGGCGATGGCGACGTTGTTCTGCGCCGAGTTCGACGCGAGGTTCTTCCGCCGGCAGCTGGAGGACAAGCTGCGGAACGCTGCCGCGGCGGCGGATGCCGGGTACCCGGAGAACGAGGGCCTGGTCATCGGTCCGGAGACGGGCATCCCGTCGCTGAAGGCGTTCCGGGCTGACGGTCAGCGGCCTTCCGCGAAGCGGCTGGAGCAGGAGATCAAGGCGAGGATGCCGGAGCGTTCCCTGATGGGGATCGTGGCTCGAACCGCGTACTGGGTGGAGTGGTGGCGCCGTTTCGGCCCGCCGTCCAGCAACGAGCCCAAGGTCACCGACCCCTTGGGCCGCTACGTGATCGTCACGTTCGTCAAGGGCACCGACATGGGCCCGTACGAGGCCGCCCGGCACATCCCCGGCGTGAGCGGACACGAGCTGTCGTACGTCGCCAACAAGCACTTCTCGATCGTGCTGCTGAACGAGGCGATCTCCGACCTGGTGAACGCGCATGCCCGCCTGGACATCTCGCAGGCGTGGGGCGACGGGACCGCCGTGGCGGCGGACGGCACCCACATGGACACCTATCTCGACAACCTGCTCTCCGAGACGAGCGTCAGGTACGGCAAGCCGGGCGGCATCGCCTACCACCACGTCTCGGACACCTACATTGCGCTGTTCACGCACTTCATCCCGTGCGGCGTGTGGGAGGCCGTCTACATCATCGAGGGCCTGCTGAAGAACACCAGTGAGGTGAAGCCGACCACGGTGCACGCGGATACGCAGGGGCAGTCTTTCCCGGTCTTCGCGCTCGCCCACCTGCTGGGCTTCGATTTGATGCCCAGGATCAGGAACTGGAAGGAACTGACCTTCTACCGGCCCTCCAAGCAGACGGAGTACGTGCACATCGACGCCCTGTTCGGCAAGCCGGGCAAACACGTCATCGACTTCGACCTGATCGAGTCCCAGTTCCGGCACCTGATGCGAGTGGCCGTCTCCGTACGGGAGGGCGCCATCTCCTCCTCCACGCTGCTCAAGCGGCTGCGGTCGGGGTCGCGGAAGAACGCCATCTACGCGGCCTTCCGCGAGGTCGGCCGCGTGATCCGCACCGTCCAACTCCTGCGCTACCTCTCGGACGCGCCGTTGCGCCGGCGGGTGACGGCGGCGACGAACAAGGTGGAGTCGTTTAACCGGTTCTCCCAGTGGATCGGCTTCGGTAACCGCGGCGTCATCGCCGACAACGACCCGATCGAGCAGGAGAAGGCGATGAAATTCAACGCGCTGCTCACGAACGCGGTGATCTTCCACAACGCCCTGGACATCGCGGAGATCGTGCGGCAGCTGCTGGAGGAGGGATGGGAGATCGACCCGGAGGACCTGGCGCACATCTCGCCGTACCTGACCGAGCACATCAACCGGTTCGGCGAGTACAGCACACACGAGCTCGGCATCCAGCCCGACGCGTACGACCCGAAACTCGACGTGGACTTTACCCCGCTGCGTGAGCAGGACCTGACGGCCGCCGGCCTGGGGCAGGCTGCTTGACCGACCGCGAGCCTTCTTGTGTGAGCGCCGGCCGTACAGTCAAAGCGGCGCCCGAAGCCACCTCTTATGGCTTCGGGCGCCGCTTGCTCTCGTCCGCGTGATCCAGCCTCAGTTCACTCCTTGGCCCTTGCCCTTGCCATCGTCGGCGTTCTTACCTTCCGGTCCGCTGGGCTTTCCGGTCTCAGCCGACTTTTCGGATACGAGGGAGCCGTCCAGATTGATACCGCGGAATACTGCCACCATGGCCAGAGCCCCGCCGCAGACCACTGCCATGTCGGCGATGTTGAAGACCGGCCAGTACGGCAGCTGGATCCAGTCGATGACCGCCCCCTGGAACGGGGAGGGTGGCCGGAAGACGCGGTCCACGAGGTTGCCCGCCGCGCCGCCGACCAGCAGGCCGAAGACCACACCCCACAGGGGGACGCGGACCCGGCGCGCGATCCAGAGCATGCCGGTGATCACGATGAGTTTGGCCGCGCTAAACAACCACGTCGCGTCCTCGCCGACCGAGAATGCGGCGCCGGAATTGGAAATCAGGGTGAACTTCAGGAAACCGCCGAGAGTGCTCACTGGGTCCGCCGGCGAGAAATTGGCCAAGGCGATCTGTTTAGTTGCCAGATCCACGGCCAGCGGCAGTACCGCCATGCCAGCGATGAGGCCGAATCGTCGACGGCTCCTCACTTCGTCCAACTCGCTCACCTGGTCCCCCGCTCTTGACGTTCCCACTGATGAGCCCGCAAGTCTCATCACGGTGATACACCTCTCGATGCCCTGGAAGGCTGGGCCGCACAAGCACAGCTAGCCGCCCACACGCATCATGATCTGTTCCCGACGTTCCAGGACTCGGTCGCCCCTCGCGTTGGGCTGTTCCCGAAGGCGGGGTCGACAGAGGCAACGGCCAGGCGCGGCTCATCAGCACTCTCGCTGCCGCCCTCGCCCTGTGGCCGCCGCACGTCCTCGATGCCTGGGTGGCGGCGGGCCGATACGACGAGGCAGGCGATAGCGCCGAGGAAGACCAGGACAGAGGTCCAGTTGTTCAGGCGCAGGCCGAGGAACGTGTGGGACTCGTCGATGCGCAGGTACTCGGTCCAGAACCGGCCGACCGTGTAGGCGGCGACGTACAGGGCGAAAGTCCTGCCGTGACCGAGCGTGAACCGGCTCGCCGCCCAGAGGACCAGTGCGGCGACGCCGATGTCCCAGAGGGACTCGTAGAGAAAGGTGGGGTGATACGTCGCGATGTCGAGCGTGCCGGACGGACGGTGCGCGCGGTCGACCTCCAGGCCCCAGGGGAGCGTAGTGGGGCGGCCGTAGAGTTCCTGGTTGAACCAGTTGCCCCAGCGGCCGATCGCCTGGGCCAGGACTATGCCCGGGGCGACCGCGTCCGCGAAGGCGGGGAAGGGGATGCGGTGGCGACGGCAGCCGATCCACGCGCCGACCCCGCCCAGGGCGATGGCACCCCAGATACCGAGCCCGCCCTCCCACACGTACAGGGCTCGGATGGGCTCGCCGCGTTCGCCGAAGTACGCGTCGGGGCTGGTGAACACGTGGTACAGCCGTCCACCGACGAGGCCGAACGGCACTGCCCAGATGGTGACGTCTGCGATGACGCCCTGCTCACCGCCCCGCGCGACCCAGCGCCGGTTGCCGAGCCAGACCGCCACGAAAACGCCCAGGATGATGCAGAAGGCGTACGCCCTCAACGGAACCGGGCCGAGGTGAAGCACTCCGGTCGAAGGGCTGGGAAGGTAGGCGAGATCCATGGTCACTCCGTAGGAGGCTCAGTCAAGCGGACTGGTAATCAGGCGTGCACCGAACGGCTTCCTGAGCCCCTTGATCAGAAGCCCGTTCGGTCGAGCGAGCGCTCAGGGCCGACGCCTGAGGGCTGCGCCGAGTGCGGCGATCCAGATTGACACCGTCCGAACGCTGGACCGCCTCGAACAGCGCGCCGGTCCTGCCCGGTGATGCTGGATCAGCTCCAGGTATCGCGATCAGTTCCAGGACGAGTTGCACGCATGCGAGCGCCCCCGCGACTCTCCCGGCCCACCCGGCTGAGCGAGCCGCAGTGTTGCTGGCACGGCGGGCCCAGTCGAGCACTCCGGATCCGACGACCAGCAGGCCGACAGCTGCCACACCATGAACGAGCAACGCCTGGGCCACAGCCTGGACCGGCCGGTCGGCGTACGCGGCCGTGATCCCGGCATGTGTGTCACCGACTTCGGGTGTAGCTCCCCATGCGGCGGCGAGCCCGAGAATCCATGCCGTGGCGTGTGCGTATCCGGCGGCGCGGGCGGTGACGCCAGGAGCGGGCTCCTTGTCGATTGTGGTCATACGGTGTCTCCCAGGGTCTTGTTCCGGATTGCCTGGGCGAACGCCTCGCAGCCGGTGCGCCATGCGGCGTCCAGGTCTGCGCCGGGCGGGAAGCGGCCGTCGAGTTCGAGCACTACCATGCCGTGCGCGAATGCCCAGAACGAGCGCGCGATGGCAATGTCGCCGTGCACCGCGCGGGCCAGCGGCGCCGCCGCACGGTCTTCGAGTCCCTCGGGGAGCGCGGTGCGGGCGAGCGGCCGACTATGGGTGATGCGGTAGAGGTGCGGACTGGCGAGCGCATGCCGTCGGTAGGCGCGGGCGAGCACAAGCAGGGGCGGTTCGACGCCGATCTCGGCTTCGGCGGCCTCCAGGTCCTCCGTCAACTGGGTCATCCCCTGCGCCTGGAGCCCGGCCTCGACAGCGGCCTTGTCAGGAAAGTGCTTGTACAGGGAAGGCGCCCGGATGCCGACACGCTCGGCGATGCGCCGCATCGACAACGCATCCGGCCCATCGGCGTCGAGTAATTCCCGGGCGGCGGCCATGATCTGCTGCGCGCGGTCAGCCATGGCGGGCCGTTCGCGCGATCGCAATGCCGGTGGACCGTCCGGAGCCGGAAGCCGGCATCCGAACGGCGGGCGAGACCGGGGACGAGGCGAGCCCTGGAAACCGGATGCCTGCGGTGTGCTTCGCGGGGTTCCATGAGAACGGGCTCGGTCCAGCAAGGCACGCGCGCGCGGCTGCTGGCGGTTGGTGCTCACCCCCGGAGACCGCCAACGTCCCAAAGGCGAGCACTGGTGCCTCCCATGCACTCCGGAGGGGCCGGGGCAGGAGGCTGCCGCACGGGGTGCTGACTGCGGCAGTGTTCACTGCGGCCCTCTCACATTGCGACCGATCGAAATAGCTAACAGTGTTAACCATTTGCGTCAAGTTACGGCTACCGGCGTTAGTCGTCAAGGGGGAGGGTGTCGAACTCCGGCCCGTCGAGCCCGAGCGTCAATGAGCCTTTTCCAACCTGGCGGTAGTGGCCACAAGTTGGACGGTCCTGCGAAGCGGCGAAGCTTCTGGCAGACGGTGTCACGACCAAGATCCACCTGGAAGTTCGGTCAGGCGGAGGCGAGCCCGCGCCCGAGCGTCCGATCGAAGGCGATGCGGGTGAGCCAGCCGAGGCCGGCCGTGAAGAGCGGTGGCCACACGATCGGCCCAACGGTGTAGCCGACCAGCACCACGAGTGGGATCCACCCACGGTTCACGGTCTGGTAGAGCATGCCGGGCGGGCGGATGCCGACGAGCCGCGCCAGGTCGGGCATCACGAAGGACACCAGCGCCGCGGCCGTGGTCGGCAGGCCGTACTTCTGACTCTCGAAAACGGCGAACGCGGACAGCAGCAACGTGAGAGTGCCCCAGGCGGTTCGTGTAAGCCAACTGCCACTGCTCACAGCAGAGTTGCGTAACGGAGTGGCGGCGCCCGAGGGTTCAGTGGTCACGCGTAGAGCGTACAGATGACAACGCATCATCAGACAGAAGTCCGCGGGAGCCAGGGATGACAACGGGTTCAGCGGCTCCATCGTGTTCTTCCAGTACTGAGCCTTTTCCAACCTCGCGGTGTTGACCGCGAGGTTGGAAAAGGCTGTGTGCCACGAACAAGAGGAGGGGCTCGATGTAGGGGAGCCGCTGCGATTGATGCTGTGCAGGAGATGAAGGATTTGGCCCTTCGAAGCCGCCCTGCGGGGGGAGGCTTCAAACCGCCACATGCTGCGGGAGCGGTGACGCGACCGTGGTGAGCGATGTGGAAAAGGCACTCTTCGAGGTGTCAGGTGGGGATCAGGAAGACGAGCGCGAGCGAATCACTGACGACGTGTCGTTATCCAACTCAAGTGGCATCAAAACCGGGGCGATGGCTTTTGCTCCGGGATGAGTCTGGCGGGTTCCCGTTTATTGGCCAGGCGGTGTCCGGCATGGAGGTGACGTGAGCCTGATCTGCTGCTCTTGTACGGAACGTGGGAAGACATGCCCCGACACCGCAGCCCGGTACGGGCGCGAGAGGGAGCACTCCAAGCGGCGATCACCGTGAGGAGCCGAGTACCGTCGCGGGGCATGTCGGCGGACCGGCCCGTAGTAGTGCTGAAGCCCCTGTAATGGGGGTGGAGCGAAGGGGCCGGGTCACTCGTGACTGTGGGAGTTTGACCAACCGGACGTGCTCCGGGAGGAGTCGATGAACCAGTTGAAGTCGCCGGAGAAGTCGTTTGAGATCTCGAAGTGGGAAGTCTGGGAGGCGTTCCAAGAGGTAAAGAGGAATCAGGGTGCGCCCGGAGTGGATGGACAGTCCATCGCTGAATTCGAATCAGACCTGCGGGGCAACCTGTACAAGGTCTGGAATCGGATGTCGTCGGGGACGTACTTTCCCCCTCCGGTGCGTGCGGTGGAGATCCCCAAGCAGCATGGTGGCGGCACAAGAATGCTGGGAATTCCTACTGTCGCTGACCGCGTTGCTCAGACCGTGGTGGCCAGACATCTCGGAGTCCGGGTGGAGCCTGCGTTCCATGAGAACTCCTATGGATATCGGCCACATCGGTCGGCTCTGGATGCGGTGGAGCGCTGCCGGGAACGGTGTTGGAGGAAGGACTGGGTGATCGATCTCGACATTCAGAAGTTCTTCGACAGCGTCCGGTGGGACCTCATCGTCAAGGCCGTGGAGGCTCACACCGATGCCGTGTGGGTGATTTTGTATGTCAAGCGGTGGCTCCAAGCGCCGCTTCAACTACCCGACGGCACCTTGCAGAAGCGGGACCGCGGGACCCCGCAGGGGTCGGCGGTCACGCCCCCAACGCAATGGGCAACTTCTGCTTCGAGGTGACGCTCGGCTACCGGCGCTTGGAACTCCTTCCACGCGCGGAGGGTAAGTAGCGTCACAATGGGTAGTAGGTTTGTGACATGGTGCGTGGTGATCGTGTCGATAGCGTCGAGTACGCCCGGCGGGTCAACGCCGCCGCGGATCTGGTCGGGGCGGGTGTGCCCGTGGCCGCAGCCGCCCGCACGTTGGCGAGTAGGTACGGGGTGTCGGTGCGTCAGGCACGCCGGTATCTGGAGCAGGCCATGGCCGCTGGACATCTCGAAGTCCCTGAGTCGAGCGTGGTGTTCACTGTCAAGCTGCCGGAATCGCTGGCAGGACAGATCCGCGCCCGTGCCCACGAGAGCGACCGGGCGATCTCCGCGGTGGTGGCCCAGGCCCTGGCCGAGTTCCTTGAGCGGGGTGCCCCGGAGGGGCGGCCGGGCAGGTGAGCGGCCGGCCGGTGGAGGTGGAGGCGGTCTTCGACCGTCATGCGGCGGCGGACTTGTCCGCGGCCTACGCGGCGTTGGTTCCGCTGCGGCGATCCCGGATACCGGATCGCCTGGAGCAGGCAGGAGTGAGCGATGACCAGCGTGGCGATCTACGCCCGGGTGTCCTCGGCACGGCAGAAGAAGGACCAGACGATCGGCTCGCAGACCGCGGCCCTGCGCGCGCACGCCGCCGAACAGCGTCTTGAGCTGCCCGAGGAGTGGGTGTTCGAGGACGAGGGGCACTCCGGGGCGACCCTGGTGAGGCCCGCGCTGGAGCGGCTGCGCGACCTTGTCGCCCAGGTCGGCGTCGATGTGGTGCTGTGCTACGCGCCTGACCGCCTCGCCCGCAAGTTCGCTTACCAGGCCCTGCTGGTCGAGGAGTTCGCCCGGGCCGGCACCCGGGTGGAGTTCGTCCGCGGCCCACGCGGCGACAGCCCCGAGGACCAGCTGATGGTCCAGTTCCAGGGCATGTTCGCCGAGTACGAGAAGGCCCAGCTGATGGAACGCTACCGGCGTGGGAAGACCTACCGGGCCCGCTCGGGGGCGGTGAACGTGCTGGGCGGAGCCCCGTTCGGCTACCGCTACCTGCGCAAGACCCCCGAGTGCGGGGCCACCTACGAGATCGTCGAGTCCGAGGCGGCGCTGGTGGTCGAGCTGTTCCGCCGCTATACCGACGACGGGGCCTCCATCGCGGACCTGACCCGCTGGCTCACCGACAGCGGTACTCCCACCCGCACCGGCAAGACCCGCTGGGACCGCAGCGTCGTCTGGGGCATGCTCAAAAACCCCGCCTACCAAGGGCAGGCAGCCTTCGGCAAGACCCAGATCCTCCACGAGTCCCCGGGCCTCAACCGCCGGGCCCGCCTGGAGGGCCGCAGCACTCCGCGCGCCGTCAAGACCGCCGACCGCCCCCGCGAGGAGTGGATCACCATCCCCGTTCCCGCGCTCGTCACCCCGGCCACCTTCGAACGCGCCGCCCAGCGGCTCGCCGACAACAAGCGCTTCGCTTCGCGCAACAGCAAGGTCCCCTCTCTGCTTCAGGGGCTGTCGGCCTGCGTGAGCTGCGGATACGGCTACTACCGCACCTCGACCACTACTTCCTCCGGCAAGAAGATCTACTACTACCGGTGCCTGGGCTCCGACGACTACCGCTACGCGGGCGGCCGGGTCTGCACCAACAAGCCCGTCCGCGCCGACTACCTCGACACCGTCGTCTGGGACCACATCATCGGCATGCTCGCCGACCCGCACCTGATCCGGTCCGAGATCGACAAGCGCCTGGACCTTGCCCGCACCTCCGACCCCGCCACCCGCCAGCGCAGCCGTCTCGAACTGGCCCTCGCCAAGGCCACCGCAGCGATCACGCGCGTGATCGAAGCGTTCCAGGAACAGCTGGTCACCATCGATGAACTGCGGGCCCGGATGCCCGGCCTGCGGGCCCGGGAGAGCAACCTGCGCGGCCAACTCGACACGCTGGAAGCCCAGCTCGCCGACCGCGACGCCTACCTCAAGCTCGCTGACGACCTCGAAGGGTTCCTCGCCCAGCTCCGCGAGAACGCTGGGACAGCCGAGGTCCCCGAGCGCCAGCGCGTCCTGCGGCTCCTCGTCAAGGACGTCCTCGTCGGCCCCGAGAAGATCACCATCCGGCACCGCATACCCGTGCGTGAGCACACCGCCGACGACCAGCATCAAGATCAAGACGCTACGGAGGGTGACCCCTGCCCGAGTTACCCATTGCGTTGGGGGCGTGATGACTCCTCCCTGCGGCGTGCCTGTCAGGCGCCGCTCGACCCGTCCCAGCTCGGTAAGCACGCCTGCCTTGAGGAACTCCTTGCACAGATTCACCGTGCGGCGGTCGGTGATACGACGGCGGATGCGTTCCACGACAACGTCATGCCTGATGTTGTCGAAGCACCCTGCAATGTCGCCCTCAACCGCCCACGTGTAGCCGTTATTGATGTAGTGCACAATCTCGGCTACCGCGTCCTGCGCCCGGCGTCCCGGCCGGTAGGCATAGATCGACCGGTACTGGTCCGGCTCGAAAATCGGCTCCAAGACGAGCTTGAGCGCCATCTGTACCACCCGATCAGTCACGGAAGGAATTCCTAGACGACGGACCTTCTTGCTGCCCTTCTTCGGAATCGCCCGTTCCCGCACCGGGATGGGCCGATAGGTACCGTCCTTCAATCGGGATCGGATATCCCGCAAGAAAGGCTCCACACCGACGTTCTCCTCGATGTAGGAGCAGGTCACCCCATCCGCCCCGGCACTACGCGATCCGCGATTTGTCCGCACCCGCTGCCAGGCCACCCGTAGGGTGCCCAGGTCATAGACGAGATTGAAAAGATCGCGGAACTGTTGCTGCTGGTCAGTTGCTGCCCACTTGCGTAGCTTGTTCTGGACATGGAGTACCCGGGCCTGCGAATCCGCATATGACGGCCACGGCGCGACGGTATTCACCGCCGACCTCCCCTCGACCAGATCTTGCTGCAAACCTGCTGCCCTCCTTCGCCGCGTGGGCGGCTCTCCCGTCCTCCAACTACTACGAGGGCTCCGCCACGACCGGGCACCGTCAGTCGACGATGAACCTGCCCGTTGTCCGGCTGGCTGTCGGACGGGAAGGGCGACGCCCGGTCGCTTCCCACGTTCACTGCCCACCGGTCGGCGGGGTCGGGATCGAGCTTTACCCCGACAGCATCACCGTGAGTACGCCGCAGACATTCCTCACGGTCTCCCGGGCCGCACAGACTGGACAACCCGGAAGCGGGCGGGCCACCAACTGAAGCCCGCCCAGCGCTGCATCGGCCCACATCCACCACTTGAGTTCTAGTGGTTGTCGCAACACCCCAGTTCAGGGGATGCGATGGACTTCAAGATCCGGGACCGGTCCGTTATCCAGGGGCGCCGTCCCTTGTCCGAGGAACGGCGCCTCTACCTTCAGCTCATGCAGCAGGGTGTGAGCAACAAAGAGGCATGCCGGATCGTCGGCATCAACGAGAAGACCGGGCGGCGCTGGCGTAACGGCCGTGCCCCGTCCGGCGGGACCACCGGGGCGCCACCGATCACCGCGGTGGCGCCCCCGCCCGGTCCCTCGCGGTATCTGCGTGAGACCGACCGCATTCACATCGCCGACCGGCTGCGGGAGAAGGCCACGGTCCGTGCGACAGCCGCCGAACTCGGCCGCAGCCCGTCCACGGTCAGCCGGGAGATCCGCCGCAACCGTCACCCGGTCAACGGCCAGTACCGCCCGCACGCGGCCCAGGCCCGCGCTGATGCCCGCCGGCCCGGCCGAAGCCCGGGAAGATCGGCCAGAACCCGCAGCTGCGGGACTTCATCCAGGGCCACCTGGACATACGGTGGAGCCCGGAACAGATCTGCCAGGCTCTACGGGCACAGTTCCCCCAGCAGCCGGAGATGCACGTGGTCCACGAGACGGTCTACCAGGCCCTCTACGTCCAAGGCCGGGGTGAACTGCGCCGCGAGCTGGCCCGCGCCCTGCGCACCGGCCGCGCCCGACGCAAGCCGCGCCGCCAGGCCCAGCAGCGGCAACCCCGGTTCGCCACCCCGATGGTCATGATCAGCGAACGCCCCGCCGAAGCCGAGGACCGTGCCGTCCCCGGCCACTGGGAGGGCGACCTCATCATCGGCAAGGACGGGAAGTCCGCCATCGGCACCCTGGTCGAACGCGCGACCCGCTACGTTATGCTGCTGCACCTGCCCGGCGACCACGGCTCCGAAAGCGTCCGGGACGCGCTGGTCACCACGGTCCAGACTTTGCCGTCCCACCTCACACGGTCCCTGACCCGGGACCAGGGGTCGGAGATGGCCGCCCACGGCTCCTTCAGCGTCGCCACCAGCATCCCGGTCTACTTCTGCGACCCAGCCAGCCCCTGGCAACGCGGCTCCAACGAAAACACCAACGGCCTGCTCCGGCAGTACTTCCCCAAGGGCACCGATCTCTCGGTCCACGCGCGCGAACACCTCGACGCGGTCGCTGCTGAACTGAACGGCCGCCCACGCAAAACGCTCGGCTGGGAAACCCCAGCCGAGCGCCTGCATAAACTACTCGCGGCCTGACCAAACCAACCACGTGTTGCAACGATCCCTAGAAACCGCCCCAGGTTCCGGGCCGTTTTCGAATCACGGGGCATCAGACACTCGTTCGCGATCGCTATCCCTTCCCGCCTTGCTAGTGCCGGATCAGGCAACGTTTGCCCTGTTGTGATGTGACGCGCCGTCCGGGTGCTGTGGTGGACGGAGCGTGGGCGTCATTCTGTCCGGGTGGCAGAACGAGTGCGTGTCCGAGAGATCGATGACGATGAGGGGCGGCGGCTGCTGCGGATTATCCGCAGAGGCACCGGGTCGGTGGTGACCTGGCGGCGGGCCCAGATGGTGCTGCTCTCCGCGCAGGGCATGCCTGTGGCGAAGATCGCTGAGGTGTCGTTCACCAGCGACGACCGGGTCCGGGACGTGATCCACAACTTCAATGCCGACGGCTTCGACTCTCTCTATCCGAAGTACTCCGGTGGTCGGCCGAAGACGTTCACGCTGCCGGAGCGCCGTGAGATCAAGAAGATTGCGAAGTCCAAGCCCACCGAGCACGACCTGCCGTTCTCGACCTGGAGCCTGTCCAAGCTGGCGGACTTCCTGGTCGCCGAGGGGGTGGTCGACGACATCAGCCACGAGGGCCTGCGCATCCTGCTCCGCGAGGAGGGAGTCTCCTTTCAACGCCTGAAGACCTGGAAGACCTCCCGCGATCCGGACTACGCGGCCAAGAAAGCGCGCGTCGAGCACCTGTACGCCATCGCCGACGGCGAGGTCATACCCGAGGACGGCGAACCCGAAGTCATCTTCTGCATGGACGAGTTCGGGCCGCTCAACCTGATGCCCCACCCGGGCCGGCAGTGGGCCGAGCGCGGCGGCAGGCACAAGGACCCAGATCGCGAACCGCGCCGACGGCGGCGAGCGACCTACAACCGTTACGGCGGGGTGCGGCACCTGTTCGCCGCTCTGGATCTTTCCAAGGACAAGCTCTACGGCCACATCAAACCGGTCAAGCGGCGCACCCAGTTCCTGGAGTTCTGCCGCTACCTGCGCAGCCTCTACCCGGCCGACGTCAGGATTTCGATCGTGGCCGACCAACTTCTCCCCACACCTGACCACGAAAAGGTGTCAACGGGTCGGTATCTGGGCTGCCGCGAACAACGTCGAGATCGCCTACACACCGACCAACAGCTCCTGGCTCAACCGCATCGAGGCCCAGTTCACGGCCCTGCGTTACTTCACCCTGGACGGCACGGACCACGCCGACCACAAAGAACAGGGCAGCATGATCCGCCGCTACATCATCTGGCGAAACCGCCATGCCAACGACCAGCACCTACAAGCCGTCGTCGACAGGGCAAACGTTGCCTGATCCGGCACTAGCGCGGCCGGCGCGTCTGGTAGTACCGCGCCCCCGCTACGTTGTCGGGACTGCTCCCGCCCTCCCCGGCACCTCCCGGTTCAGGCTGTCCCCAGCTTCCAGGCCCTTGCTGCGACAAGAGCCCGACGCGGTCTCGCACCGCGTCCGGTAAAGCAGCGCCTCGTGGCGCACAGTCGGCCTCGAAGATCGGTTCCAGCACCAGCTTCAGCGCCGCCTGAACGACCCGGTCCGCGATCGTCGGAATCCCGAGCTTGCGGACCCTCTTCGAGCCTCCCGGCTTGGGAATACTGCGTTCCCGCACCGGCAAAGGACGGAACGAGCCGTCCTTGAGGGCGGCCCGCAGGCCGTTCAGGAACCCGGGAACACCGATCGACTCCTCGACATCCATGGCCGTCAGGCCGTCGACGCCAGGAGCCCGGGCTCCCCGGTTGCCCGCGACCCGGTCGAACGCCACCAACAGCGTCGCCGGGTCGTGCACGAAGTTGAACAGGTCATCGAACCGGCGGCCGGGATCGGCCACCGTCCAACGGTGAAGCTTGCTCTGCATCTCCAGTACCTGGGCCCGAGGACCTGGAGCTCCGCCATTCGGCGGGGCGTCTTCCGGCATTGCAGCATCCTTCCCTTCTCGATACCGCTGCCGCCCTTCCCCATGCGGCCGGCTCTCCCGGCCTCGGAGTACTACGGCGGCTCCGCCCCGTCCCCAACCGATCAGCGGTCGATGCGCTCAGCCCCGGCAGCCTGCTGGCAGAAGACGGCAGGGCGAGGTTCGGGACGGATCCCGTGTTCACTGTGGTTCACTCGATGAAGGAGGAGCTCGACTGTGTCCCTGCGACATCGCCACGAGTACGCCGCAGGCTTTCCTCGTGGCCTCCCAGTCAGCTTTCGTAGACCGACCCAGGAGTTGGCAGACCAGCCGAGAGGATGACCCGAGTACGCGCCGCTTCCGGCCCAGATCCGCCAGGTTCGAGCCGGAGGCACTTTAAGAGACGTAAAACGCCGGTTCCTCGCGTACACCTCTCCATCACGCTTACCGGACCCGCCCCATCTGGCAGTACTGGACACATCCCGGCTTTGTCAGGGCCGCTCTCGCCCTCCCCGGCATCACCCGGATCAGGCTGCCCTCAGCTTCAACCCCACTGCTGCAGCAGCGGGTTGGTGCAGGCCTTCCACCTCCGCGCGAACCAACAGCACCTCACGGCGCAAACGGGTGGATCTCGCTGGTGAAGCCGCCGCACGAGCGGCCCAGGCCCTCACCTCTCGCACCACCTCCGCCAGCCGGACGCCGAGACTCTGCCACGGGGAATCGCGTCCTGGTGTTCCGGCGCTTCGCCCCCCTTTGACACGGCGGGGCGGGCGGCAGGTCAGTCCGGGCGCCGGTGTGCAGCCGTCGGACTGGCAGGTCCCCCACACGGAGGTCCGGCCGTCGGAGTTTCACTTCGACGCGGCCCAGTACAACGCCGAACTGGCTTGCGTTGAGGAAGTGGTGGCAGATGTCTGCGTAGCCCGGCAGGGTGCGGCCGGCCCGCTTGGCCGGCCGACGCGGTTCCCTCCTGATCGCAGCCCGCCTGCCGGCTCGCCAACCGCAACTCGTGATGTCGGTATGGACGGCGGAGCGCCAGCTCTCCTGCCCGGGCTCACGATCCGGCGTCTTCGAAGTGAAGTGCTGCAGGACGGCAGCGCTCGGCTCTCGTTGAAGCGGAGCCCGTGCTGGTGAACCGCCCGCCGCCCGCCGCTTGCTTGCGCGGGGCCGGCCCGCTTGCCGGAAGGCAGTTGCGCTGTACCTCTTGCCGGGTCGACCTGATCTCCCTACTGTGAACCTTCAAATCCCTGGAAGCACATACAACAAGCTCCGTTAGGGCAGAATTTTGAACGATCAAAATTATCAGGCACTCGAAGCCGCCACCCCCGAGGCCCCCGGTCCGGCCCCCGCCCGAGGTCCGACGGTGGGCTACCTCGACTACGCCAGGGTCGGCCCGCTCTCCCGCCCAGCCGCCGCCGCGCTGGCCACCGCGACCGCGCTCGCCGCCCGCGTCGACCCCGCCGACCTCGACCGGCTGTTCGCCCTCAGCGACGCCGCCCGGACCTCGGCGGCCCAGCTGCTCGACGCCCGCCGGCACGAGATCGCTCTCGCCCCGTCCACCAGCAACGGCCTGTTCACCGTGGCCGCCGCACTCCACGGCCCCGGTACTGTCCTGGTGCCCCGTGGCGAGTTCCCCGCCAACCTCTACCCCTGGCTCCGCTTCGCCGGCCGCGGCGGCCCCGCCGTCCGCCTCGTCGACCCGGCCGGGCAGCGGCACATCACCCCCGACCTCCTGCGCCGCCACCTCACTCCCGACGTCACCGCCCTCACCGTCAGCGCCGTCGACTCGCTCACCGGCCACCTGGCACCGCTCGCCGCCCTCAAGGAGGTCCTCGGGCCCGGTCGGCTGCTGATCGTCGACGCCATCCAGGGCCTGGGCTCCGTCCCCCTCGAAGCGGACGCCGCCGACGTCCTCGTCAGCGGCGGCCAGAAATGGCTACGGGCCGGCTGGGGAGCCGCACTGCTACTGATCCGCGACCGGTGCGCCGAGCGCCTGGCTCCCGGGCTCGGCGGTTGGGCCGGAGTCGCGGAGCCCTTCGCGCCTCGGCATCCGGCGTCGCCGCTGCCCGGGGCCGCCGCCCACCTCGCCACCAACCCGGACTTCCCGGCCGCCGCGGCCATCGGCGCAGCCATCGACGACCTGTTCGTCCAGGGCGGCCCGGTCGCCGTCGGCGCCCGTATCCGCGCCACCCTCGCCGACCTGCTCGACCGCGCACGGCGGGCCGGCGCCGACGTCCTGCTGGACGGACTCGGCCCCCACGAGCGCGCCGGCATCGGCACCTTCCGCCTGCCCGGCCACGACCCCGCCACCGTCCACCGCACCCTCGAAGCGGCCGGCCTGATCACCACCCGCCGCGACGAGTGGATCCGACTGTCTCCCTACGCCTCCACCTCGGGCGCCGCGGCCGACCTGCTTGCCGATGCGCTCCACACCCTCACCCACCCCACGACCCACCACTCCCAGGAGCCGATATGTCCCACCACCTGAGCCGCCGCAAGCTGCTCCAGCTCGCCACCGCCTCCGCCGCCGGGCTCTCCCTGGCTGCCTGCGGTGACAACGGATCGGGCGGCAACGCCGGAGGCGGCGACGGCGACAGCGGTCACATCACCGTCTGGAGCTGGACCACCGCCGCCGAGGCCCTGCGCGCCGTCGTCCCCTCCTTCGAGCGGGACAACCCCGGTATTACCGTCGAGGTCCAGGACGTCGGCGAGCCAGCCATCTGGGACAAGATCACCGTCGGCCTCGCAGCGGGTGGCAAGGGCCTCGCCGACGTTCTGCACGTCGGTGTCGACTACCTGCCCGGCTACATGGACAAGTTTCCCGACGGCCTCGCCGACCTGTCCAAGTTCGGCGCCGACCAGCACAAGGACGCCTTCGTCGAGGGCCTGTGGCCGACCGTCATGGGCGAGGACAAGGCCGCCCACGCCCTCCCGTGGGAGGTCAACCCGCTCGGTCTCTTCTACCGGCGGGACTACTTCGAGAAGGCCAAGGTCGACCCCGCCAGCATCAGCAACTGGGACGACCTGATCGCCGCAGGACCGAAGATCCGCGCCGCCAGCGGCGCCCACCTGCTCGGGCTCGACAAGACCGGTGCCACCCAGGACGTGGACTTCTTCCAGAACCTGATGCAGCTCCAGGGCGCCTTCTACTTCGACCGCGAGGGCAAGGTCACGCTCGCGTCCCCGGCCGCCGTCCAGGCCCTCACCGTCGTCAAGCGGCTCAACGACGGCGGCCTGCTCGCCGACACCGCGGGCCAGGGCACCGGGAAGCGCCTGCTCAGCCAGGGCAAGCTTGCCACCGTCGCGGACGCCGCCTGGGCCGCCGAGTACCTGGCCATCAAGTTCCCCGACCAGAAGGGGAAGTGGCGCGTCATGCAGCCCCCCGCCGCCGTGCCCGGGGGCGGGCGCAGCGCCATCGTCAACTCCACCTATCTGGCGGTCGCTGCGTCCAGCAAGCGCCGCAAGGCCGCCTGGCGATTCATCGAGTACGCGCTCACCAAGCCCGCCGAGATCAACCGGATGTTCGCCTCCGGCGGCGTCTTCCCCGCCCTCAAGACGGCGTACGCCGACCCGAAGTTCAGCGCGCCCCACCCCTTCTACGGCGGCCAGAAGGTGCTGAAGTCCTTCGTCGACTCGCTCGGCTCCAAATCCGAAGCCACCAACTTCACCAGCGACTACACCCGCGCCCTCAAGCTCGCGAGCGACGCCCAGAGCCAGGTGCTGCTCAAGGGCGCCGACCCGGCGAGCGCCCTCAAGGACGCAGCCAAACAGCTTGCCCAGCAGACCGGTCGGCAGCAGGCGGCCTGAGAACCATGTCCCTCGCCCCGTCCGAACGCGCTCCCGCCACCGCCACCGCCGCCGCCCCGGCCGGCCGTGGCGCCCCCAAGCATTCCGGCCGCGCCCGCCCGGGCCGGCGCCGACTGCTGACCCGCACCTCCGTCCCGTACCTGCTGATCATGCCCGCGGTGCTGGGCTTCGCGATCTTCAAGGCGTATCCCATCGCCGACTCGCTCTGGATCAGCCTCACCACCGGCAACGGGGACGACCGGCACTTCACCGGACTCGCCAACTACCAGCGCCTGCTGGACGACCCGCTGTTCTGGACCGCGCTGAAGAACACCGCGCTGATCCTGGTCGTCCAGGTGCCGCTGATGCTCGGCCTCGCCCTGCTCGTCGCACTCGGCCTCAACTCCACCAAGGTGTGGCTGCGCCCGCTCTGGCGGCTCGGCGTCTTCGTCCCCTCGCTGACCGGTCTGGTCGCCGCCGGCGTGATGTTCTCCGTGATCCTCAACCATGAAGCCGGACTGCTGAACTGGGTCCTCTCCGGGTTCGGCATCGACCGGGTGAACTGGCTCGGCAGCCCCTCCTGGGCCCGCGTGGGTGTCGTCCTCGTCCTCACCTGGCACTACACCGGCTACAACGCGGTGCTGTACCTCGCAGGTCTGCAGGGCATTCCCAAGGAGCTGTACGAGGCCGCGATGGTCGACGGCGCCGGTCCGATCCGGCGCTTCGTCTCCATCACCCTTCCCCAGCTGCGGCCGATCCTGCTCCTCACCGTGGTGCTCTCCACCATCGGCACCCTGCAGCTCTTCGACGAGCCGTACGTCCTCACCGGCGGCGGCCCCGACAACGCCACTTTGACCGTCACCATGTACCTCTACAACAACGGCTTCAAGTACTTCGACTTCGGTTACGCATCGGCCCTCGCCTACGCGCTCGCGCTGATCGTGTCCGTGCTCGGCATCCTGCAAGTCCGCCTGATGGGAGAGCGCCGGTGAAGCCCCGCGGTCCACTGCTCACCTTGCTGCTCGCGGGCGCCTTCGGCCTCTGCGTCGGCCCGTTCTACTGGCTCGCCATCGCCGCCACCCAGGACGACAAGGACGTGTTCTCCTGGCCGCCGAAGCTACTGCCCGGCGGCCACCTCATGGACAACCTCCGCGGGCTCCAGGAGTCCATCGGGCTCACCCGCGTCCTGCTCAACACCGTGCTGGTGGCGGGCGTCCAGACGGTCGGCGCGGTCGCCATCTCGGTCCTGGCCGGCTACGCCTTCGCCAAGTTCGACTTCCGCGGGCGCAACCTGTTCTTCGTCCTGCTGCTCAGCACCCTGGTCATCCCCGACACGGTGATGCTGATCCCGATCTTCCAAATGATGATGGAACTGGGCCTGATCGACTCCTACCAGTCCGTCATCCTGCCCGGCCTGGTCACCCCGTTCGGCATCTTCCTGATGCGGCAGGCACTGCGCTCCATGCCCGACGAACTCCTGGACGCGGCCCGCGTCGACGGCGCCGGCGAACTGCGGGTGCTGTGGCGGATCGTCATCCCGGTCAACCGGCCGGTCATCGCGGCGCTCGCACTGTTCGTCTTCCTCGGCAGCTGGAACCAGTTCGTCTGGCCGCTGATCGCCCTGCGCAGCCCCGAGATGTACACGCTGCCCGTGGCCACCGCCACCCTGCAGGGGCTGTTGACCACCAACTACGCGCAGGTCCTGCTCGCCGCCGCCATCGCGGCCATCCCCGTGATGGGCCTCTTCCTCGTCCTGCAGCGCCAGTTCATCTCCGGCCTGCTGGCCGGGGCCACCAAGGAGTGACCACCGTGACCACCGAACCACGCCCCGTCGGCGAGCGCACCGAGAGCCCGCAGGCGCTCACCGAGCCGGACACCGCCCCGCAGGACGCCACCCCGCAGCAGCCCGTCCCCGCCTGGCGCCCGAACACGCCGGCCGGGGCCACCCCCGACACCGTCGGCCACCGGCAGCTCGCCACCGGCCTGCTCCACTCCACCGGCGCCCCGCTCACCGTTCACCTCACCGGGCTCGGCTGCGACCGGCTGGAGACCGCCGTCACCCCGGTCGGCGACGGCGTGGCCCTGATCGAGGTCACGGCGACGGCCGCGGCCACCGTCCGCGCCGAATGGCGGGTCCCCTGCCTCGGGGCCACCGCCTACTGGACCCCGGACACCAACGCCTCCCGCTGGCTGCCGCCGTCCTGGATCGCCCCCCGGACCGTCTCGCTCGCCCTGGGCGCCCCCGTCGCCAGCCTGGTCGGCACCGACGACCGCGCCCTGTGCACCGCCGCCGCCGACGAGACCTCCGCACCCGTGCGTGTCGGCGCCGGCGTGGTGGAGGAAAGCGGCGAGTTCGCCTTCACCGTCGAACAGGAACTCACCCCGGACGGGCCGCCGCTGCGGCTGCGGATCGACCTCAGCGGCCGCCACTTTGCCGCCACCCTGCAGGCCGTCACGGCCTGGTGGGCCGAGGGCCTGCACCACCCCGGCATCGCCCCCGCTGCCCGGATGCCCGCCTACTCCACCTGGTACAGCCTCCACCAGAACGTCGACACCGCCGCCGTCGAACGCCAGGCCGCCCTCGCCGCGGCCGTCGGCTGCGAGAGCATCATCGTCGACGACGGCTGGCAGACCACCGACCGCGCCCGCGGGTACGGCCACTGCGGCGGCTGGGATCCCAACCCGGCCGCCTTCCCCGACCCCGCGGCCCACGTCGCCGAGGTCCACCGGCTCGGCCTCGCCTACCTCCTGTGGTATGCACTGCCGTTCATCGGCCGGCACAACGACGCCTGGGACCGCTTCAAGGGCATGATCCTGCGCGAGGAGCACCACCTGGACGCAGCCGTGCTCGATCCCCGCCACCCCGAGGTCCGCGCCTACCTGGTCGAGAAGGTCTCCCGCGCTGTCGAGCAGTGGGACATGGACGGTCTGAAGCTCGACTTCATCGACCGCTTCGCCGTCACCGACCCCCCGCCTGCCCCGGCCGGCGCAGATCGCACCGCCGTCCACGAGGGCGTGCTCCAACTGCTCGCCGACCTCGACGCCCGCCTGCGCCGCACCCGGCCTGACGTGATCGTGGAGCACCGCCAGCCGTACGTCAGCCCCGCGCTGTGGCCGTACGCCACCATGGTCCGCGCCACCGACTGCCCGCTCAGCCCCGCCGAGAACCGCCAGCGCACCGTCGACTGCCGGCTCACCGCGGGCCCGCTCGCCGTCCATGCCGACATGATCACGTGGAACTCCGCCGAGACGCCCGAGTCCGTCGCCGTCCACCTCGTCAACGCCCTGTTCTCGGTGCCGCAGATCTCCGTCGACCTCGCCGCCCAAAGCCCCGACCAACTCGCCACCCTGCGCTTCTGGCTCGGCGTCTTCCGCCGGTACGCCGACGTTCTCCAACTCGGCGTCCTGGAACCCGTGCGACCGGACCTCGGCTACCCCCTGGTCCGCGCCCGCGACCACCACACCACCGTGGTCGCACGCTACGCGCCGCTGCCCGTCGCCCTCCCGGACCGGCCCGCCGCGGACGGCCCGCAGACCCTGCTCGTCGCCAACGCGGACGGCGACTCCGTGGTGCTCCTGACCGCTACCCGACCGGAACAGGCCCTCGCCTGCGTCCAGGACTGCCGTGGTGAGATCCTGTCCGAGACCGTGCTCGACCTGGTCACCGGGGTGAACTCGGTGACCGTGCCGACCGGTGGCCTGCTCACCCTGACCCGCGAGCACTGACAACCGCGGGCTGGCGGCGGCCACCCGCCGCCCCCAGCCCGCCGACGACCACCCGCAGAGGAACGATGACCGCTCGACAGGTGACCATCGAGGATGTCGCACGCGCGGCCGGAGTCTCCCGCCAGACCGTCTCGAACGCCCTCAACGCACCCCACCGGCTGCGCGCCACCACCCTCGCCCGGGTTACCGCCGCCATCGATGAGCTCGGTTACCAGCCCGACCAGTCCGCCCGCAGCCTGCGTACCGGCACCCGCAAGGTCATCGGCTATCCCGCCCCCGCCGACAACCCAGCCGACCCCAACCCCCTGATGGGCGGCTTCCTCCAGGCACTGGTGACCGCCGCCGACGCCGTGGGCCACCGCATCCTGGTGTTCCGCTCCGACCCCCAGCAGGGCGCCGGAGCGGTCGCCAAGTCCTTCAACGGCCTGATCGCGGCCCGTCAGGTCGACGGGTTCGTCCTCTCCGACGTCGTCCACGACGACCCCCGCGTCGACGTGCTCACCGAGGCCGGCTTCCCGTTCGCCGCCTTCGGTCGCACCGCCCCCGGCCGCCCGCAGAACTGGGTGGACATCGACTCCACCGCCGCCACCGCCGCCCTGGTCGGACTCCTGCTCGACCAGGGCCACCGCCGGATCTGCTACCTCAACTCCGCCGCGTCCCTGCCCTGGCTCGCCGACCGCAGGGCCGGCTTCCTGCGGGCCGCGGCCGCCGCCCCCGACGGCGCCTTCGAGGTCGGCGTCCCCGACGACGATCCGGCCGCGCTTTCCCACGCCGTCCAGCGCCTGCTCACCGGCCCCGACCGCCCGACCGCCCTGGTCTGCGCAAGCGACTGGCTCGCCCTGACCGCCTACCAGGCCGTCCGAGCCGCAGGCCTCACCGTCGGCGGCGACGTCGCCGTCACCGGCTTCAACGACATCCCGCTCTGTACGCTGCTCCAGCCCGCCCTCACCAGCGCGCGCCTGCCCCTGGCCGCCATCGCCCACGTCCTCGTCGACCGGTTGATCACCGCCGTCGAGGACCCCGCCGCCGCTCCGGCGAGCGGGCTGCTACTTCCTGCGGAGCCGGTCGTGCGCGACAGCACGCCGGGGCGGTAGCCGTGGCCGCCGGTCGTCACACCAGCTCGGCGGCCATGCGCAGCAGGACCGACCACGCGCGGAGGTTGCGGCACAGCCGGGCAGCGAGCTCCAGCTCGGCCCATGCCTCGGCGGTTCGGCCGAGCCGGACGAGCAGCTTGCCGCGCACCGTCGGGAGCAGGTGCGACCCCGACAGGTGCCCGGAGACGGCCAGCTCGTCCACCGATGGACAGTGCCTCCTGCGGTCCGTTCGCCATCGCGACGACGACGGCCCGGTTGAGCTCGACCACGGGTTGAAGCCTTTTCTGGAGCTGCGGCGGGTGCTTCAGAGCGTGGGTCCTCGGCTTGCTGGGCCGGGATCCGCACTGCGCAGCGTGGCCCTGACCTGGCACCGTGCGCGGTGCCCAAGGCCGCGCCTACGTCGACGTGGTCGCCGCCTACGGCCCGATGGGCTGTCTCACGGCTGGGACCACGGCATCCTCGCCCGACTTCGCGCCCGCGCTGTGGACCGGTAGGTGCCTGGCCGGTTCGTATATCTGCCGTGCGGTCCGTTGCGTCTGCTCCTGCACCATCTGATGTGGCATCTGGAGGGTGCGGCGGTTCGGCTGGGTGCGGCGCATATGGCACGCGAAGGGGGCTGTGTCGGCGGTGACCGTCTCGGGGAACCGGCCGCCGGCCGGGACGGGTCCGGTGCACTCCAGCTCGGGCCGCTTGGCGGCGCGGGTGGAGATCTTCTCCGAGAAGATTCTGGTCACCCGGCGTCGGCGGGGGAGTCAAGTTGGGAGTCCAGGGACTGCCGGGTGGTCGACGCGCGGGCATAGCCGAGACAGACATGGCCGACCGGCTCGGCGTCGGCGTTCACCGGGCGGGGCAGTTCGCCCCAGACCGAGCCGGGCTTGCGGACGACGGGGGTCGGCACGTTCAGCACCTTGGCGAGCAGCGTGTTGACGTGCACGAGCGCGGACTGGAGCAGGTGGAGCGCGACATCGAGGTCTCGGCGTGCTCCCTGTCCGGGCCGGTCAGGGCGCCGTCCTTGCCGTAGTGGAGCACGGTGTTCGCGCTGTTCCAGTTCTCTACGACCTGGAGGCCGCCGTGGATTTCGCGGCGCAGACCGGGGCTGAGAAGCTTGGCCTGATCAGCCGTAATGGACGGCACTGGCGCTCCTGCCGACTCGCCGGATAGCGACCGAACCGGATCGGTCAACACCGCAGAGGACACGTCGGTACAGGACACGCTGTCTTCGCGGCGCTGCGGCACCCGGTACGACGGACGACGGGCGCATCAGGCTGATTTCCCAGCACCATGTGCCCTTTACGGCGACCGTCTTTTCACCGCGAAGGACACCGTAGCCGGCGAACAGGGATTGCAGAACGTCGTCGTCGAAGGATTGCGGGAGGTGAATTTCAAAGATGGCGGTCGGCGCGCGAACGACTTGCTCGTGGAATTCACCGACATCGACTACCTCGGAACCGACTACTCCCACCCTGGGTGCCGACGACCGCCACGATGCCCAGCCCTGCGACAAACGGGGCGGTGGCCCCGCCGCCACGACACCGCCCAGGTGGGTCAGGTCTCTGCTCTGGAGTGAGAATCACACCGGATTGTCACTGTTCTGGGTCACGTCGAGGATGCGGCACCAAGCCCGTCGGTAGTGCAGTTAGCGTCCCGCCTCATGAGCCCGACGCACCTGCCTCCCGCTGAGTACTACGCCTCCCTGCCCAAGCACATCGCCGGCGCCGGGGCAATCATCCACGACGCCGACGGCCGCATTCTTCTGGTCCGGCCGTCCTACGGCGACGGCACCTGGGAGGTCCCCGGCGGCGCACTGGACACGGGGGAGAACCCGTGGCAAGCGGCCCGACGTGAGGTCAAAGAAGAGCTCGGCATCGAGCTCACGCCGGGGCGGCTGCTGGCCGTCGACTGGGTACCGGAGCGGGCCGACGGCCGCCCGCCGCTGGCCAACTACCTCTTCGACGGCGGCCTGATCACCGAGCACGAGGCGCAGACACGGATCCACCTGGACCCCGACGAGCTCACCGCATGGCAACTGGCCACCCCCGACCAGTGGGACACCCTCCTCGCCCCACACATGGCCCGCCGCCTGCACGCAGGCTCCCGCGCCTTGACCGACGGCTCGGCCGTCTACCTGCACCAGGGATTCGCCCCCACCCACTGCCAGACCTGACGCCGTCACTGGTGCCGGCCGGGCGCGTCGGTGCGCTCGCTGTGCCTGGCTCAGACGGGTTGGAGGTCGCTTCGGGCGTGGAGGCAGAGGCGGCTGTTGGGGGAGACGGGGTCGTGCAGGGCGGTCATGTAGCCCCCGGTGTACTGGCCGCCGCAGGCGCCGTCCTGTGGCAGCGCACCCGGATCCAGTGCAACAGGCCGCCGCCCGCCCCCTGAGCTACCCGATGACCCGCCTCGACCAGCTGTACCACCGTGGCTCCATAGATGACGATGCAGCGTTTCTCGACGGGTTCGGGAGGCATCGGCGGATGCCAAGAGGCCGGAATGTCGATGAGCGCGCGCGGCACTTGCCCATGGCCATACGGCCGACTGTTGTCTGCGCCGGAGTCGAGCCGAGGTCAAAGATGCTGGCTACGGGGCCAGGTGGCGGGGCGGACCAGTTTCGCTGCTCGATATTGCCAACCACGCCAGGGCCGGCCGGTCGCACCACCGGGGCGCGGCGGCAACCAGGTCCGCCAGGGGCAGCCGAGGGTCGGGCCGGTAGCGGACCACCAGGTGGTCGCCGAGTACGGACCTGGCCGCCTCGACCAGCGTCCGGCTCGCCCCCCGGCCAGCCTCACGCCCTCGACGACCACCGCGCGGCTCCCCTTCCGCAGGGCGGCGGCCAGCTTCCGGTCCGCCTTGCGCCGCGGGACGTAGCCGTGTTCCCACGGGGACGGATGCACTCCCAGCGTCTCGGTCGGCACGTCGGCCAGGCGCGGCGGCCCTGAGGGTCCGTCCACTCCCGGCGCCAGCAGCGGTCGGAAGACCTGCTGCCGTGCGGTGCCCACGTTGTGACGCAGGACCAGCAGTGCCACGACCAGCCCGAGCACCCACAGAGCCCGACCGCCCGTCACCCCGGAACCGTGGTACGGCCCCGCCACACCTCGACCGCGCCCGACAGGACTCAGACCGTGACCCCCGACGCACCCACCGCCCACAGCGCCGCCCGCACCAGCTGCGGCTGGCACACCTTCCAGCCCCCACCTCGTGTTCCGCACTCCCCAGTCCCATCCCACCATGATCAATGACCCATCGGGGGCAGGGAAGACCACTGGATGAGTCGCCCGCCTCTCGTACGGACAAGCCCGCGCCCTGCTCGACGCACACACCGTGCGCTGGCCCGGTGCCGGGTGGGACCTGCACGAGTAGCGCTATGTTCATCCCCGACCCACCTCGGCGAGCAGGGCGCGTCGCTTCTGATGCTGATGGCGAAGTCCCGGCACAAGAAGACCGAGGACGTGCGCCGCTACTTCAAGCCGTCCCCGGAGGGGATTGCGGAGCTCACCAGCCTGCTCGCCCCCGGTGATGCCCGGCGCTGGAGACGGTCATTTACCGAATCGCCGTTCGCGATTCGCGTACGAGCGAAGTGCGCGCAGGAAGTCCACGTGACGGAACGCCGGCCAGTAGCAGTCCACCCAGTGCATCTCGGCGTACGCGGACTGCCAGAGCAGGAAGCCGGATAGCCGCTGCTCGCCAGAGGTTCGGATGATGAAGTCGGTGTGGTCGGCGGTTGGCGAGTACAGATGCCGGGAGATGTCCTCGATCTCGAACCGCTCGACCAGTTCGGCCGGGTCGCCACCAGCCGCAATGTGTTCCTCGAAGGCGCTCTTCACCGCATCGACGATCTCCCGTCGGCCCCCGTAGCCGACCGCGACGTCCACCTTGAGCCCGCCGCGCCCGGCCGTCGCGGCGGCGGCCTCCTTGAGCACCCGGGCGCTGGCACCGGGCAGCATGTCGAGCGAGCCGATCACCTGGACCTCCCAGGGACGGCCTTCGGCCGTGATGTTCCGAACGGTCTCTTCGATGATGTCGATCAGCGGGCCGAGCTGTTCGGCAGGGCGCTCCAGGTTGTCGTCGGAGAGCATGAAGAGAGTTACGTGCTCGATTCCTGCGGCAGTACACCAGCCAAGGAACTCGGTAGCCTTGGCGCTGCCCGCCCGGTACCCCTCCCGGACGTCCGCGTGTCCCGCCTGTCGGGCCCAGCGCCGGTTGCCATCGAGCATGATTCCGACGTGCTGCGGGCGTGGCAGCCCCGCCAGGGTGGCGGCCAGTCGGCGCTCGTACACTGCCTCAATCGGCCGTCGGAGGAACAGCGGAAGCAGCTTCATGAACCATCTCCATTGCGTCGTGGAACCCCGGCGGACCCTACCAGGGGCTTCTTTACTGCTCGACCAGTTCGACCACCGACCGCCGTCCGCCTACGAACGATCGCCTTGTGGGACCAATCTCTGTTCTTCGTCCGAGAGGCTGGGGCTCGGCGTGGCGGGGTTCTTGGTCTCGGCAGAACGGCGCTGGGCGTCCTTCTTACACGCGGACGCCTGCATGGCGAGCTCGTAGATCTTGTCCCGGGCGTTGCTTAGACCATCTACGGCGATGGTGGCCTCGACCTGCTTCTGCTGATACAGCGGCAGGTACTTGAGTTCGATGTCGGGGTGGTCCTTCTCGACGTCCGACAGGCCCACCCAGGCCAGGTCCTGGCTGATGCCGCGGTAGAGCGCGACATGGCCGTCGTTGGCGCCAACGTAGTACTGGGTCTGGGTCCACTGGTAGCCGCCGTACAACCCGCCGCTGAGGACCACGAGGGCCAGCACGACGGAGACCGCCATCGCGGGTCGGAGCTTGCGTACCGGCGCCCGACGCCCCGGGCCCGTCAGACGCAGATGCGAGTCGTGCGGCCGTGTTGGTGACATGTCGGCCAGAGCCAGGGCCTCAGGGATCGCCAGGCGCTGGTATGGGTCCTTGTTCAGCAATTGTGTGATGAGCAACGTGAGGCTTCCGGCGCGCTGCGGCGACGGAGCTTGATCGGACAAAATCGCGGTGAGCGCAGCGGCGGGGGTATTGCGACGGAACGGTGAGAAGCCCTCGACGGCCTGGTACAGCGTCGCCCCGAGTGAGAACAGGTCGCTGGCGGCTTGCCCGTCCTGGCCGCGGGCCCGCTCCGGGGCTATGTACTCCACCGAGCCGATGAACGTCCCGGTGGCGGTTAGAGCGCTGTCGTCTTGGTGGACCGAGATCCCGAAATCGGCGAGCAGGATCTCCCCGTTCTCAGCCATCATGACGTTGGCTGGCTTGATATCACGATGCACGATACCCGCGTCGTGTGCCACGTTGAGCGCCCGCAGTAGCGCCGTGGCGACTCTGGCAGTGTCACCTGCCGACAACGGCCCATGGACGTCAAGGTGCTCATCAAGCGATGTTCCGGCGACAAGTTGCATGACGATTCAAGGGACGTCGTTGTCGATGACGATGTCGTGGACTGCGACGATGTTCGGGTGATCGCGGAGCCGGGCGGCGTTGCGGGCCTCGCGCTCGACACGCTGGAGTCGCTCGGCCTGCTCGCCCGCGGACATCGTCGAAGGCAGCCAGACCTCCTTGACCGCCACGTCGACACTCAGAGTCTCGTCGCGCGCCTTCCAGACCTGTCCGAACCCTCCGGAGCCCAGTCTCTCGACCAGCCGATATCGGCCGCTGATCACCTGCCCCGGTTGCGTCGTCTGCGCCAGGATCGCTCCCCCCGGTGTCGGCTCAGTGTCGATCAGAGTACGCGCCTCGTGGGCGACGGTGATAGGGAACGGCACCGCTGGTCCAACGCTTGATTCTCCCAGCCGTGCGCGGAAGGACTGGCATCCCCAGGCACCGCAAATTTGGTCGGCAGATACCCGCTGACCTCACAGCACCTCCTGCACCCGTGCCACTGCCTCGTTCTCGCCCCCGTGACCGCCGACGCCGGTTCTCGACCGGAGATCGCCAAGCAGTAGGCTCATTCCGCAACACGACGCGAAGGGGAGCTCAGTGGCGCGGGTTGCGGTGATCGGTGGGGGTATCAGCGGGCTGGGGACGGCGCTCATGCTTGGCCGGCAGGGCCACACGGTCGCGTTGTTCGAGCAGGACGCGCGGCAGGCCGGAGAGGACCTGAACCGAGACTTCTTCCACTGGGACAGGCCCCGAAGCCCGCAGGCCATTCAGCCCCACTCGCTCCTCGCGCCCGTGCGCACCGTGTTGCGCACCGAGACCCCTGATGTCTACGCGGACCTGCTGGCACGCGGAGCCCGCGAGTACCACGAGTTCGACTGGTTCGGTGAGCATCCGCCGTATCGGGCCGGCGATGAGGACTTGGTGACCCTGCGAACCCGCCGCATCGTGCTGGAGGCCGCTTTGACGGCGGCCGTGCGGCGGGAACGCACCGTTGATGTGCGGCGAGGCTGCCGTGTGCGCGCCCTCACCATCGGGGAGGGCCGCCCTGCCCGGGTCACCGGCGTGCAGGTGGGCGCGGAAATGCACCAGGCGGACCTCGTTGTCGATGCGTCCGGTCGCCGCTCGCCCGTTCCCGCCTGGCTGATCGCGGCCGGCTGCCGCCCGCCCGTGGTCGACAGCCACCGCACCGGGATCGCTTATCTGTGCCGCTGGTACCGCCTGCGTGCCGATGGCCCGCGTGACCCCGGGCGGGTGAAGACCGGCTCGGCCGCACCGTTCGCGCTCGCCGGCGTCTTCCCTTCCGACAACGACACCTTCGCGGTGAACCTGGTGCTCTCCACGGGTGATCCGACCCGAGGCGCGCTCACCGACCCCGCTGTATTCGAGGCTGTCGCCCGCCGCTTCCCCGCCACCGCCGCCTGGCTCGACCTGGCCCCCGAACCACAGTCGGCCGTCCTGGCGATGGCCGGCCTGGACAACCGCTGGACCGCCCTCGCCGACGATGACGGACCTATCGTCACCGGCCTGGTCAACGCCGGGGACAGCCTCATCCACACCAACCCCACCTTGGGCCATGGCGCGGCCCTCGGCCTGCGCGCCGCCCAGCACCTCGCCACCCATGTCGACCAGATCGCCGCGGACCCCATCGGCTACCACACCTGGACAGCACAGGCCCTCCGCCCGTGGTTCGACGCACAGGTGACAGCCGACCGCGCCAACGAGCAACGCCTCGCCGACAGCTCACCACCCTCAGATCGGCGGGCTGCTGCCCTGGCCGTCTGCGCCTTTGACGATCCCATCGTCATGAGAGCCCGAGCCCAGGTACGCCATCTCCTGCGACCAGCCCACGCCGCCTACGGCACCGACGAAGTGGACCGACACGTCACCGCCTGGCTGGCTGTCCACCCAGACTTCTCACCAAAGCACGACGGCCCGACCCGAGATCAGTGGGATGCACTCATCCCAGGCTGAGCGCTTGCCTGGCACCTCACCTTCGGCGCTCAAGTGTCGGCAAACGAACGTCTGCTGACACTCAGGCCCGTGATCGAGAACCCGCAGGTGGACAGTGTCGACAACCCGCGTCGGGAATCAACGTCGGTGAACGGTCCGCCCAGTAGACCGACACCGTCCAGCAGATCGCCGATCTCTTCGGGGCGCCGCGATCGACGGTGTACGGGCACCTCGACAAGACAATGACAGTGCCCCGCCAGCCGAAGAAGACCGCCGCCACGAAGCCCTGAAAGCTACCGGCAGGTTACTTGTTCCCTGGTGTCCGAGCTGGGACTACAGGGCCGAGAGTCCCGCGGGTTCAAGGAAACCGAAGGCCCTTCAGAGTGAACCCACGGGTGCACGGGCGCGCGTCAGGCCGATGCACCCGCGGGTTCGGGTGAAACACAAGGATGCCGAGAGCCTGTTTTGAGCTCCGAGGCTTCTTGGAACAGATGGCGTTGACGAGGCGGTCAGGTGGTGACCAGTAGCAGGTCCTCTCCGCTTGACGGGCGAAGGCCGTCGTTGCGATCGGCGAAGTAGCGTTCGGCGAGCAAGGCTCCTGACATGTGTCGGGCATCTTTGAAGCCGGTTTCGTGGGCCAGTGCCAGCATTTCCTGCGGGGTGTAGAAGCTGATGAACGGTGTTCCGAATGCTCGTGCGCCTTGCTCACTCGCCCGGAGGCCTGGGCGGTCCGCTGCGTCGACAAGTTCGGTCGGCAGCAGGAAGGTCATGGCGAGCGTCGAGCCGGGTGCAAGCCCGGCGACCTGGCGCAGGGTAACCGCGGTGGCGTCTTTGGTGAGGTACATGGTGACGCCGGTGGAGACGATGAGCACAGGCCGGTCAGAATCGAAGCCGGCAGCGGCCAGCTGCTCGGACCAGGAATCGCTGGCCTCGAAGTCGACCGGCACCAGGTGCAACCTGAACCGCCCCGGGTTCGATAGAGATCTCAGATTGTGGTTGTGACCTGGGGTTTCGTGAGTTCCGTGTAGTAGTTGGTTTCGTACTCGACGGGTGGGATGTGCCCTATCTCTCCGTGGAGCCGGCGATGGTTGTACCAGTCGGCCCACTCGGCGGTGGCGAGCTCGACCTGGGAGAGTGTCTTCCAGGGCCGCTGGGGTTTGATCAACTCGGTTTTGTACAGGCCGATCGCGCTCTCCATCAGGGCATTGTCGTAGGCATCGCCGACCGAGCCGATGGAGGCGGCAATGTCGGCGGCGTCCAGATGCTCGGCGAGCCTGAAACTCGTGTACTGCGACCCGGCGTCCGAGTGATGGATCAACTCACCTGGCTGTATGGGGTGTTGGTCGCGGTCACGTTGCCAGATGGCCATCTCCAGGGCGTCCAGGACGAAGACGGTCTCCTTCACGGTGGCGGCCGACCAGCCGACGATCCGGCGGGAGAAGGTATCCAAGACGAACGCGACATAGACGACGCCGGACCAGGTCTTGATGTGGGTGAAGTCCGCCACCCAGCACCGGTTCGGGGCCTGGGCGACGAAGTCACGGTCGAGGCGGTCCGGGGCCCGGTCGACCTGCCCGCCGGGGAGCGTGGTGATCACGCGTTTGCCGCGGATCGCGCCCTGGATGCCGAGTTCGCGCATGAGACGCTCGACGGTGCAGCGGGCTGCGGTATGCCCCTGCCGGTTCAGCTCGCGCCAGATCTTCCGGGCCCCGTAGACACGGTAGTTGGCGGTGTGGATCTGGCTGATCAGCTCCTTGAGCTCCGCGTCCCGCACTGAACGTGTTGACGGAGCGGCCTGTCGTTTCTTGTTGGCGTAGTAGGTTGAAGGGGCGATCTTGCAGTCGTGCTCGGTGAGCGTCCTGCAGATCGGCTCGACGCCGCCGAAGCGGTCCCGGTGCTCGTCGATGAACGCTACGAGCGTGTGTGTGGCCGGTCGAGCTCGGCCGCAAAGAAACTCGCCGCGGCCTTCAGGATCTCATTCGCCCGCTTGAGTTCGGCATTCTCCTTCTTCAACGCCTTGAGCTGAGCGGACTCCTCCGTCGTCGTCCCCGGCCGCGTGCCTGCGTCGATCTCGTGCTGCTTCAGCCAGTTCCGCAGTGTTTCGCGGGACCCGATACCGAGCTTCTCGGTCACCGCCTGCAGAGCGGCCGTCTCGTTCGGGTAGTCGTCGCGCACCTCGGCGACCATGCGCACCGCGCGGCGGCGGAGCTCAAGCGGGTAACGGGAAGGTCGTGCCATGACTCGATCCTTTCATGAAATCGAGTCTCCATTCGAGCCGGGGCGGTTCAACCAGTCGGGGATGCCGTGACCGAGCTCGATCAGGCGTCGGCGCTTCCATGCCTGGGGGCCGGGCTGGTCGACCTCGAAAACCCGTAGGCGAGAGGCGATTTCTGGCCTACGTTGGGCAAAGGTGTCCAGGCCGGCCCCCAGGATGACGTATTGGGTGATGCCGCGGTCGGCCTGCTCGGCCACAAGGTCCTCGATGAAACGAGCGCGGGCCGCAATGGCCGCCCGGAACCCGCTGGTGGCGTGCGGGTCCATGTCCGGGCGGTCGCGCCAGTCATTGTCGGGGGCCGCCAACTGGAGGCCGATCTCGTCCTCGATCACGTGGGGCGGCGGGTCGACCTGGACGTGTAACGCCCGCCAGAGGGCGGTCCGCACCGCGGAGCTGTCCGGTACCTCGGTCTGCTCGACTGCCATGGTGTTCCCTCTGTTGTTGCGGTCAGTTCTTGGCGGGAGCTTGGAGGCTCCACAGACGCCCGTCGGGGTCGCGGACTGTCATCTCCTTGGTCCCGTAATGGGTCTCCTCGAACGGCGCGACCACCTCGATGGCAGCATCGGGACGGAATGCGTCTGCGTCCGGCACCTTCAGCACGATCCGCGTCTGGGGCCTTCGGTCCTCGGGGATCTCTGCGATGAACAGGTAGGGGCCGTCGCCGTTGCGGAGCTGGCCGGAGTTGTGGTCGGTCGAAAACTCCAGCTCGTAGCCCAGCGCCTGGAAGAACTTCGCCGCTTTACCCCAGTTGTGGGTCTCCAGGAACACGGCCTCGATGCCTTCGGTTGCCATGTCAGGTCTCCTTCTCAGCCGATTGCTGTTCTTTCCCATGGGCGTCGTCGAGGTAGGCACGCAGCGCGTCAGCGACCAACGCCGACAAGGACATGCCCGACTCGATGGCGCGGTACTTGACCTGCTTGATCAACCCGATCGGCAGGTACACGTTGAACTGTTTGACTTCCTCATCACCCACAAGTCGATACTAGCATCCTAGTAAGCTAGCTGCTTGTGCGCCGATACCGCGAACCAACCCGCGCTTGCCCAGGTCTTCGGCGCCGGCCTTCGCGTCCAGCCGGGTTTCACTGCGATGGCTGCTCGGCAGCCTCGTCCAGAAGCACGCGTGCCGACTCCGCGTAGCGGATGGCCGTCTTCTCGTCGATACCGAAGACGAGGGCGAGGTGGAGCGGGTCGGCGCCGTGGGTGAGGGCTTCTTCGAGTTGGCGGTCGACGCGGAGCCGTTCGAGGGTGGCGGTGAGGTTGCGGGTGGCCCGGGTGGTCCAGAGCTTGCCGGCCGGGCCGAGTTCGACGGCGGTCTTCTGAGTGATCAGCAGGTGGGGGTTGGCCGTGTTCGGCCAGCGGTTGCGGCGGTGGTCGAGCCAGTCCAGGACCGCCCGGTGGGTGAGGTCGTCGAGCGGGCGGACGTGGCTGCCGACGGCAATGCGCCGGTTGCCCAGGTCGACGTCGTCAAGCTGCATGGTGCGGATCATCTTCGGCCGTGCCGCGTGGACGGCGGCCAGGGCGATGATGAGCCGGATGTCTGGGGTGGTGGCGGTGGCGATGGCCTCGTCGATGTCCGCCTGGACAAGGGCCTGGAGGACGCCGCCGGTCTGCCGGGGGACACGGATGCGGATCGTGGGGTTGCGGAAGATCTGGCCGTTCTTCTTCGCGTGCCGGAACAGTGACCGCAGTGCGACGATCCGGCTCTCGCGCTGTTTGCCGGTGACAGCGTCCCGGGCAGCGAAGATGTCCTCACGGGTGACCTCTCGCAGGTGGTCGTAGCGGCTGGACCACTCCCGCAGCACCGGCTGGATCTCACCCAGGTAGGCCCATGCCGTATGCCGGGAGCGAGGCTCGGACCGCGGGCCACCGTCGAGGAGAGTACGAACCCAGGCTTCCACGGCGCGATGGATGCCCGGGGGCATCCCGTCGAGTTTTCGCTCCAGCCACCGGTCGACGGCGGGGGCCCGGTCGTCGGCGAACAGGCCGAGACGGTCGAGGACTTCGGCGGTCCGCACGACGGGAAGCCCACGGACTCGCAGGGCCGGGAAGAGCTCGGAGTACCGGATCGACTCACCTTCGCGGAAGCCGGACAGCACGATGACCAGTGCTCGGTTCACGTCGCTGGTGATCCAGCGGCTCCAGCCGCGGGCCTCTCCCAGGGCCCGGACGGCCTGCCGGGCCCGGATCAGCCAGGGATTGGCCAGGTCGGCGTGGAGTTCCCGGTCGAACCGGCGGAAGTCCCGAGTGGCAGTGAACAGCGTCAGTTGCGTTGCCGTCGTGATCACGCGGCACGGTTCGGGAAGCGGCGGCGGCTTCAGCACGCGCCGTCCGGCCTTGCCGACCCGGGGCCCGCCGTTCTTGGGCCGCTGGAGGTTCGCGAAGAACAGCTGCTGGCAGGTCACCAGCCGTAGGTACGGCTCGATCACCGAAGCCTTGCCGCTGGCCTTGATCGCCCAGGTCGCCTGAGCCCGGCAGAGACGGCAGTAGCCGTGCTTGTCATCGACGGGGACCTGCCGCCGACAGCCGACGCATGCACCGACAGCGTGTAGCTGTCCGTAGGTATAGCAGCCGCGGCAGAACCGGCCGGGCAGCTGCCCCCAGGCGAAACAGCCCGAGCAGGAGGCTGCCGGCTTGTTCTCGCTGATCTTCCCCATGGTGGTGGCCAGGTCACATCGGCGGCAGGGAACGGCCGTCGCGGCGCTTGGGCACGACGGCCGGAGCCACCGCCAAGCCGGTCGTGGCCTCCCGGACGACAGCCTGTTGACCTGGGCGCCTGACTTTCCCGGGCTCGGGAATCAGCAGATCGCTGATCTCACAGCCGAGTACGACGCAGATCACGTCCAGGTCCTCCAGCTTGAGGGAGACCGGCTGGCCGGACCACAGGCCGGACATCTTCCCGGCCGAGATCACCAAGCCGTGTTCGGCCAGGCTCCGCTGGAGCTCGGAGGCTTTCCAGATCCCCTTGTTCGCGGCGGTCAGCCGCAGGTTCCACTTCATCCCATCAGTCCTTCCAGCCGCTTCGCGGCCCGCTGCTGCCCGGACACCCAGGCGTCCTCGACCCGGGTCTGCCGGACGTGGATGTACCGCATCGTGGTGGCGATCCAGGAGTGTCCGAGGACCTCCTGGATCCCGAGCAGGTCAAGGCCCCCGAGATAGAGTTCGGACGCGCAGAAGTGCCGCAGGACGTGTGGCGTGAGATTGTCGGGCCCAGGCGGGCAGATGGGCCTTCGCCGCGGCGGCCAGACCGTTGCGCAAGGCGTCGTCGCCGACGCGGCGCGAGGAGCCGTCTGAGTTCTTGCGCTCGGAGGGGAACAGCGGGGCACCGGGGCGGGTGTGGTCGTCGTCGAACTGGCCCCAGACGTCCTCGATGAACCACCGCAGTGTGCGGTCGGCGCCGTTGATCAGCGGCACCATCCGCTCGCGCGGGCCCGATCCGCGGGCGCCTTTGCCGTGGCGCACGTGGAGCTTGCCGAAGCGGCCCAGCTCCCACTTGATGTCGGCCAGATCGAGCTTGCAGGCCTCACTCACCCTGAGTCCGACCTGCGACATCAATGCCGATGCGGTGTAGTTCCGCGCGGTCGGGGCGAACTTGCGGCAGATCGCCAGCTCGCCGCCCCAACCGGTGAACAGTGTCTTGATCTCCGGCTCGGTCGGAGGGATCCGCAAAGCCGCGTCCTTGGATCCCCGCGGCCGGTTCATCTCGTCGATCGGGCACTCGACGACCCGCCCGGTCATCCGATGGATCTCGACCTTGTGCCGCAGCTCCAGGAACAGGAAGTACGTGGTCAGCGCCTGCGCGCGAGCCAACCGGGTGCCGCTCGGCGAACCCCGCAGCACCTTCCCGAAGTACCCGTCAGCGTCAGTCGGCTCCATATCCCACAGCGGCCGGCCAAACCAGGCCCGCATCTGGTCCAGGTGCCCAACGTCCCCGCGGATGGTGCCGTCCGCAAGCCCTGCCGAAGCCCGCGCGAGGACGAACCCGGCGAGCACGTCGGTCTCGAACTGCTCCAGTTCCTCCGCCGAGACCGGATCTCGGAACTCGCGCAAGTCGCGTACGGCTGCCAGCGCCAACCCGAGCCTCCTCACCTTCACCCCGATGACAGATCGATCGGACGAAGTGAGAACGCATCAAGAATCCTGAAGTTACGTCACCAGCTCGAAGAACACCCCAAGGAGACAGAACACCCTGGCCACAGGGACAAGGACTCAGCTGGGCTCAGGGAAACTCGCGGGATGTCGCACAAGAGATGGGCCATGACACCTACCTGGGGACAGTAGCCCGCGGGCTGCCCGCCCCGCCCCAGAAGCCAGGCCGGTACCGGCAGCAACGGCCGGATGGCCGCCCACTCCGCGTCCGTCATGTCCGACGGATACCTGCGCAGCCGATCAGGATGATCGGCCGCGTTGCCGTACACGTGCGCGAGACAATCGCACGATTGGACGGCCGAGTTGAGATCAGTGGGCGTGAGCGCGTACAACTGCGACAACAGGGCCTCCTGGTACTGCTCGGTTCGGTTCGCACCTCCGAGCTACCAAGGGGCCCTGCCTTCATGCCGCGATCACCGGAAGATCACCCGGCCTGGGACCCTGTTCGATCCGCACGTTCCAAGATCGGTTGAGATGCGGCTTCTCACGCCAGCGCCGATGGGCGTGCATACGTTCGACTTTCACATCAGCGAAGTGGACCTCAGTGCCCATACCTGCTTCGCGAAGCCGGCTGACGGAGTACCGGACTTCCCGCACACGGTTTCGCCCCTTGATCCCGAGTACTTCATCATCCGGACCGAGCTCGGCGCACCAGGAGATGTCAAGTGGCGTGTCCTGGTTCACTGGACGTACAGCGGGCAATCGGGCATGGTGATCGCCGACGCAGAGGGACAGCCCTTCCGTCTCGTGCCGCCTGGATCGCGTCGCTGACAAGAGTGACGGCACACGGCTGTGCGAGCAACGCCCGAAGCAGCGTTCTAACTAACAGGGGCCCGTAGGTCAGCAGTGCTGGCAGCCAGCACAGTGGTCAACTGCTTGCGCAGTGTGTCTCCCGGGGCTGCCCCTTCAGCGTCTGCTGTCGCCTGGTGCGAGCAGGCTGGTGAGCTCGGCGATGGCCTGTGGGGAGGGCTTGAAGTAGCGGCGGACGTTCTCCGGCTCTTTGTGCCGGGTCCTTGCCTTTGCCGCCACGTTCGGCCCATTGGCGTCCGGGATGGGGCTGGAGGTTGACCGGGCCGAACTCGTCCATGCAGAAGATGACTTCGGGCTCGCCCTGCTCGGGCATCACCTCGCCGTCGGCGATGGCATAGAGATGCTCGACGCGGGCCTTCTTGGCCGCGTAATCGGGGTCGTTCGAGGTCTTCCAGCTCTTTACGCTTTGAAAGGTGACGCCTTCCTCGCGGAGCAGGATGCGCAGGCCCTCGTGGCTGATGTCGTCGACCACCCCCTCGGCGACCAGGAATTCGGCCAGCTTGACCAGGCTCCAGGTCATCGTTGCCCGGGTACGGCGAACCGCGATTCGCCCCATGCCCTCCCGAAGCCCGACGCGATCCCGAGCACGAGGCGTCAGCCTGCCACTGCGAGAGCGCGTATCGGTGGGATGACCGATGTGCGAGGGGTGGGGGCGTGGCCATAGTCGTCGGGAGATCGTTCGCGGGTGGCCGTGGTGCGCCCGGTATTCGAAAGGACCCTTCAGTGGACACGTATGCGGATCTGGTGTTTCTCGGCGGGCGGGTGGTCACGGTCGATGCGGAGTTCTCCGTCGCCTCGGCCCTGGCGGTGACCGGTGGGGTCATCAGTGCCGTCGGCGGGCAAGACGACGTCGCGCCGCTCGTCGGACCCGACACCCGCGTCGTCGACCTGCGGGGGGCGACGCTGCTTCCCGGTATCAACGATTCCCATCTGCACGGATGCGCCTTCGGCATGTCGACGCCGCCGCTCTCCCTCGACCTCAGCCATCCCGCCGTGTCCTCCCTCGCGGACGTGGCCGAGGCGGTACGGGAGGCCGTCGGGCGGGTTCCGGGCGGGCAGTGGATCACGGGGCACGGCTGGGACACCGGTTACCTCGACGAGTGCGTCTCCGATCCGTCGCGACTGCCCTCGCGGCGCGACCTCGCCGCCGTGAGCCCGGACCACCCCGTCGTCCTGTACTCCTTCTCCGGGCACGCCACCTGGGTCAACTCCAAGGCACTGGAGCTCATCGGGATCGACCGGCACACCGTCGCGCCGCCCGGCGGGGCCATCGTCGTGGACGAAGACGGGGAGCCGACCGGGCTGCTCCACGAGGGGGCCCAGGCCCTCACCCAGAACGCGCTGCCGCCGCTCAGCTGGCAGGAGCGGACCGACGCGATCAGGTCGAACCTCGCCACACTCGCCCGGCTCGGCATCACCAGCTACACCGAGCCCGGACTCGGCCCCGGCGGCGACGGCATCATGCGGGGCGCGCTCGGTGCGGAAACTCTCGACGTCTACCGCCGGCTGCTGGCCGACGGCGAACTGACCGCCCGCCTCGGCGTCCTGCTTCTGCCCACCGGTATGGCCAGCACCGTCGAGGAGTTCGCCCGCACCCTCACCGCCCTCGGCGAGTCCGGCGACGCCGATCCTCGCCGCATCGCGATCCACGGGGTCAAGATCTTCGCCGACGGCATCGTCCCCAACAAGACGTCCTGGATGCACGAGCCGTACGTCGGCGGCGGCTGCGGCTCCCTGTGCGTCGGCGGCGAGACCGACGCCGAGCGGATCGCCGAGATCGACGCCATCATCCGGCATGCCCACGCCGCCGGGCACCAGCTGGGCGTCCACGTCACCGGCGACCGGGCCATCGACACCGTCGCGGACGCCTTCGCCGCTGCCGTGGCCGAGCACCCGCGGCCCGACGCCCGCCACTATGTCATCCACGGCGACCTCCTCACCGAGCACAGCATGAAGGTGCTGGCCGCGCACGGCTTCGGCGTCAACATGAACCCCACCATCAAGTGGACCGTCGCCGACATGGAGGAGGACTTCGTCGGAGCTGAACGGGCCGCGTACGCATGGCCCTACCGCGATGCCATCGACGCCGGAGTACGGGTCGCGAGCGGGTCCGACGCCCCTGTCACGTACCCGGACTGGCGCCAGGGCGTCGCCACCATGATCCTGCGCGAGTCCAAGGCCACAGGCCGGGTCAGCGGCCCCGAGCAGCGCATCGGTCTGGCCGAGGCGATCCGTACGTACACGATCGACGCGGCCTGGCAGGACTTCGCCGACGACTGGAAGGGCTCCCTGGAGCCGGGCAAGGTCGCCGATCTCTGCGTGCTCGACGGGGACCTGCTCACCGCCGACCCCCACGACATCCCGGAGATGCCCGTCGTCCTCACCGTCGTGGACGGGCAGGTCGTGCACGACACCCTTCGCGATTGACGTACTCCGGGTACATGATCATCCTTGGATGATGGCAGCGGAGCGGAGCACGGCAGACATCCTGGGCGCGGCCGTCCACGTCCGTGAGGCCGCCAGGAGTGCCACGAGCGGCGCGACCGGCGTCGACACGGTCCTGGCGGCGCTGTCGGAGGTGATGGAGTACGACCACGCCTCCCTGGCCCGATGGGATCCGCTGCGCCGGCGACACACCACCCTGGCCGGGAGCTACCCGGACGACGCCACGGCCTACATCGAGACACGCCTCCACCACGACCCGGTGTTCCCCGTGCTCCGCAGCCCGGCCCGAGGCGGTCTCTGGTTCAGGGACGTCCCCGGCCAGCTCCTGGCGGCATCCCCGGGCTTCCAGGAGGTGCTGTCTCCCCTCGGCATCGAGGACGGCGTGGCCCAGTGCCTGTTCGCCGCCGACGGCCGGTACGTCGGCATGCTGAACGTCAGCACCCGCCGACCGCGGCACGCGCCCGATCCGGCGCGCGCCGTGGTCACCCTGCTCACCGAGGCCCTCGCCGCGGCCGTCGACCCCCGCGCAGGCACGCCGCCCGAGGAGATCGCCGCGGCCGACCCCGCCACGGACGCGCGGCGGCCTGGCGGACTCTCGCCACGGGAGCTCCAGGTGCTGGCCGAACTGACCGCCGGCCGCACCAACCGGGAGATCGCCGAGCGGCTGTACATCACGCCGCGCACCGTAGGGACCCACGTCGAGCACATCCTCGCCAAGCTCGACCTCCCCAACCGCGCGGCCGCCGCCGCCCGAGCCGCCGCCTGGGGAATCGAACCCTCCGGCTGACGCGATCCCGGCAGCGCAAAACGCTTGGACCGCGGGCGTGCCCCTGCGGGACACTCCGTTTCCTCACCTGCTGGGGCGACAACAGAGGGTTGAGGCAGGGCCAGTGTGGTCCCACGCCTGCCGGCTGGACGATCTTGTGCTGCCGTACGCGCTGTCCGCCCCGTGCTCAACTCGCCAAATCAAATGCTCAGTCACAGAAGAAGGTGACTGAGTGCTGCAATTGTCCTTACGTTCCTGGAACGGGATGGTCGAGCCATTCGTAGGGGGTTGGACCGCCCATGGGCGTCGGGTGTGGACGCTCGGTCACCAGCCTCGCCGAGCGCGTCCGTACCGCGCACGAGGCGCGCGTCGGGTTTGCTCTCGGCTACGGGCTCCTGGGCGGCGTATGCCGAGGCCGAGTTCGGTATCAGCCGCGCCCAGGCGTACCGCCTGATCGAGGTCTCCCGCGCGGCCGGCATCGTCGGCGACGCCGTTATCGCCGCGGACCCAGTGTCTTGCATGCGAGACACCGACACGGCGGCCGCGCTCGACTTCGGCCTGTCCCAGCGGGTGCTTCTGGCCGTCTCCGGCTGCGCCGAACAGGTCGCGGACCTGATCGCCCGCCGCCTCGCCCCCTTGCTTGCCGTCAGCGCCCTAGCCATCGGTGAGCTGATGCTCGAAGTCGCCCCCGCCTACCTCTCCGACCACCAGGCCGCCGACCGCCTCGCCCTGCTCTGCGACGAGATCGGTGAAACCCTCGACCACGGCCTCGCTGTCCGCCGCTACGCCCTCACCGGCGACCGCCGCGCCCCGACGGCGCCGTCCTCTCCCATACTGCCGGCTACGGGCTGGTCTCGTACTGGACCACCTACCTCAAGGCCAACTATCCGGCCGAGTACCTGGCGGCCCCGCTCACCTTCGTGGGCGACGACAGGGTACGACGCCCGCGAGGACCGACGCCGCCAGGAACAGGAAGCGGCCTGGGCCGTGGAGGACCAGCGACGGCGCGAGAAACTGGCCCGGTGGGAAGCCACATGGGAGTGCCCGTCCTGCCAGACCGATATCGAGCCCAGCTCCGTGGGCCCGGACGGGTACCGCCCCGCTGAACGCGGCCTGTGCCCGGCCTGCGAACACACCCGCCGTGAACTGGCATCACAGACAATCGCTTCCGGGAGCCCGGCCCGCCCCAACGGGATCCTTGCCCGCCGCCGCCTCCGCCTCCGCGCCCGTGCCGAAGAGCAGTAGGGCAAGGAACGGGAGGGGAAGTCAGTGCACAGTCCGTCAAATCATCCCGAGGCGTGCTCCGCGATGAGCCGGCGGCACTGCCGCGCGCGGTTGGCCAGTTCGTCGCCCAAAGCGGAAAGTTCAGCCAAGTAGTGCAGCAGGTCCGTGACGGCGTCGCGGTCCGGGCCACCAGCGGGCGGGGGCTCAGTGCTGTCTGGCACCAGCTGTTCTGTGGCAGCGGGCCATGAGCGCGCGCCTCCGGGGTTTGCGCGCACTCGGGATCGCCTCTTGGTACACGTTCGCGTGACGTACTGCCTGTGCCAATTACAAAGACCGAAAACAGGTGTTAACGCTGCGTAATTCAAGGTTTGGTCACAGGAAGGCTATTTCATGGGTTTTGTTACGGCGGCTGGGCGACGCGTCCTGACGGTTTTGGTTCTCACGGTATCCGTTGCGGGCACGGCGTCCACCGCAGGCGCGTCGGGTGCGGTCCTCTCCCAGGGCGGGTACGAGGTCCGGACCTTCGCCGGCAAGTGTCTCGATGTGAAGGGTCGGAGCGAGGTGGATGGCGCCCCGGTCATTCAGTACGAGTGCGGTGGCGCGGCAAACCAGCGATTCAGGATCGTTGAGGCTGACGGCGGGTACGAGGTCCGGACCTTCGCCGGTAAGTGTCTCGATGTGAAGGGTCGGAGCGAGGTGGACGGCGTCCCGGTCATTCAGTACGAGTGCGGGGGCGCGGCCAACCAGCAGTTCGATCTCGTGCAGGTCGGCAGCGGCGAGTACGAGATCCGGACCTTCGCCGGTAAGTGTCTCGATGTGAAGGGTCGGAGCGAGGTGGACGGCGTCCCGATCGTCCAGTACGAGTGCGGGGGCGCGGTCAACCAGCAGTTCAGGCTCATCGTCTGATCTGGCTGGCGACCGAACGCACAGAACGCGGCGGGGGCACTGGTCCTCGCTGCACCGTGCGTCCATGGGCATCGGTGAGTGGCGCCGCGCGATCGGCGTCCATCAAGGCTTCTGCCAGCCGTCCGGCGCACGGGTGAAGGTCGACCTGCTGGCCGATGTGGGAGCCCACCAGCCCTACCTGCTGACACCCCAAGGGGGCATCCGCCGGGAGCGGTCACCTACAGCCGCCAGCACGAAGCCCCGGGCGAGGACGCCCGGGGCTTCTCTGCACTTCGTGTAATGGCCACCGCGCGCACCGGCGGCGAGAAGCTGCGTGGAAGACTGATGGGCCCATTGGGTGGTTTGGTTGCATTTTGTGCGTATGCCTGGGGCGTGGCTGGGACGGTTGTGGCGTCGTCGATTCACGAAGGGCCCCTGATGATCCGTAGATTCGCCCGGCTATGCAGTGCTGTTGCTCTGGGCACCGCAATGCTCACGGCCGCAGCGGTTGCGCCTGCCAGCGCATTCGCCGCATCGGCCGCGGTATCCGCGCCGAGCCAGCTCAAATCCCTACCGCCGCAGCAGAACATCCCCTCCCTGGACGCCGGCGGGCCTGCCGGGACCGTCAGCTATCCCCCGGACGGTCAGCGGCACCCCGGGCCCAGCACCATCACCATCCAGGCGCCGCCCTACACCCGCATCGTCGGACTGGACCTGCGGTGCAGCGGGATGGGGTGCCCGGTGAGTATCGCGCCTGACGGCAAGTCCGCCACGGCTCAGCTCACGGCTGGCACCTATGACTTCATCCGGCCGTGGACCGTCCACGTCGTCGCAGACATCGACGCTCCCCTGGCCGGGGGAACCTTCAGTGGCACCTTCACCGTGGACGGCGTGACACAGCCGCTCACCGTGCACATCACCCCCGGCATCCAGGGCATCATCGCGGCCAACCTCCGCAACACCAGCCCCTCCGGTGGTGGCGTGCGCGTACTCTCCGTCGACCCGGGCACCAACACTGCTGCGGCCGGCCTGCTGCCCGGTGACCGCATCGTCGAGGTCGCCGGAATCCTCACGCCCACCGTCAACGACCTCGACAACGTCCTGAGCGGCAAGCGGTCCGGAGCCACCTACCCCGTGACCGTCGATCGCGGTGGCGCGCTTGTCACCCTGCAGATCCCCCTGGACCCGGAACCGTAACTTCACAGGCGACACACCCCACATGGTGTGGCCCGTTCCCGTCCCGGATGCTGCTGGCGAATTCCGGGCCCGGCTCCTTCGCCCCGCTGGATCTGTCCGGCGGGGCGAAGTGCTGCGAGGTGGGTGCTGCGGGTGCGGCCCGCTGCAGATCGACACCTTGATCAGTTCGGGCGGCCACGATCTGGGCAGCGGTGGGATACTTGACGTCCACCCAATGATCAATTTCCATCCTGATTTCGCAGGTCACGGGGCTGGCGTGAGTCGATGGCGGGGTACTCGGGCTGGTCTGGAACATGATCGGTAGCAGGTGATCGATTGCCACGGGCCTCGTTCGCGGAAGTCGCCGTACGGGCGGTTGTCTCCTCGTAGGGTCCGGCAGGAAGATCCGGCCCGGGGAGGGGAAGTTCATGGTGGATGTACTGACATGGACGGTGGAACGGCGGGTCCTGCTGGCCGACCGCGCCGAGCGGCTGCGTAAGGAGCTCGCCGAGATCGATGTCGAGGTGGCCCGGCTGGAGGCCGCGGAGGTGGTGTTCGGCCAGTACGCCGAGGCGACGGACGGCGGCAGGCGGGACGATCCGGTGGTGGAGCCCGATCCGGTGGAGCCGGATCCGCCGGCGACGCAAGCGTCGGGAGCCGGCGGGATGCTGCTCGTGCCGCACCGCGTCGAGGGGATGAGCGAAGAGGTGCTGCCCGCCGACTATCAGCGGATTGTGCAGGTGGTCGCGGGTGCGTCCGACGGGCCGGTCAAGACCCGAGAGGTGTGCGAGAAGCTGGGGCTGGGCGTGCTGCCCGCGCAGACCGAGGCGATGCGGGGCAAGCTGAGGCGGCTCGCGGACCGGGGCTGGCTGCACCGCACCCCGTCAGGCCGCTACGGACCGCGCTGACACCAGCCCGGCATCCGGCCGCAAAGTGGCCGATTCCTGCCACAACGCGAGGGCCCCCGGCGGGAGTTGGCGTGTTTTGTGAAGAACAACCAGCCCGCCGAGGGCTCTCAGGATGCTGTCTACCAGGTTCGCCTTCCGGTGTCGAAGTCGACCATCGACCTCGTCGCCGACCTGATACGCAAGCAGCGCAAGAGGCTGGGCACCCGCTGGCGCAAGGTCACCCCGGGAACCCAAGCGATCATCGTGCTCGCCGTTCTCCGTCATGACCAGCGCCTTCTGGACATGGCCGGCGGCAACGACGTCTCCGCCTCGACCGTGCGCCGATGGGTGATCGAAGTGATCGGCCTGCTCTCTGCCCGCGCCCCGCGCCTGGACCGGGCCCTGAAGAAGATCGCCGACGATGGCGGGGTGGTCGTCCTGCTGGACGGCACTCTCGTGCGCACCCGCCGCCGCACCGGGACAGAGAACCGCAAGAACTACAGCGGGAAACACAAGTCCCATGGCCTGCTGTTTCTTGCGCTCACCGACGAGAAGGGCAACCTGATCTGGATCTCCGCGGCCAAGCCCGGGCGGTCCAGCGAGATCACCACCGCCCGCCACAGCAAGCTCACCGAGCATCTCCGCGAGGCCAAACTCGGGGCCCTGGCCGACCTCGGCTTCGTCGGCCTGGACGACGACCCTGACAACCCGGTGATCATCACCGGCCGCAAGGCCACCCGCAACCACCGGCTCACCGACGCCGAGAAGGAGGCCAACCGCCTGCTCAGCCATGAACGCGCCGCCGTCGAGCACGGCTTCGCAAACCTGAAGACCTGGCGATTCCTCAGCAAGGTCCGTATGAACACCCGCCACGCGACCACCCTCCTGCGGGCCCTACTCGTCCTGGCGAACAGCGAAGTGCAGAGGTGACAGACGATCTCCCTCTGCCGATCATGTCCTGGCCAGCACGAGTACCCCACTACAAGCTCACACCAGGCCCGTGACCAGCGAAATCAGGATGAAATTTCCTCAATGCTCGCCATGCAGGCAGGCGAGTGCCCTCGTCGTCGCTGAACAACGGACCCAGCTCACCCTGGACGCGGATCGCCGGGCTCCCCTTGGGGAGTGAGGCCCGCGCCACCCGCGTCTCCGCCGTAATCTCCCCCCATCCCACCGGCTGCATAGGCATCGACACCCACCCGTACGACAACGTCGGCTCCCCAGACCACAACACAGGTCCTGAGAACCGACGTCACTGTAGGGCCCGAGGTCCGGGGCGGCCTCGTTCCAGAGGCCGCTCCCATCCGTGTTTCCGGACTGTCCCGGGCCGGGCTAACGGCGATCGTGTCGATCCCTTCGGACGTCTGCTGAAGTTCCCCCCGATGTCAGGACAGCTTGATACTGGGACGTATGGGTCCCGGAGGAAGCAGTCCAGGTAGTGAGTAAGAAGAGCAACACGAGCAAGCGGTACACGGCGGAGTTCAAGAAGGACGCCGTCGATCTCGTCCGTTCCTCCGGGCGGACGGTGACGGAGGTCGCGCGAGAGCTCGGGGTGAGTTCCGAGGGCCTGCGGGGCTGGGTCAGGCAGGCCGGGATCGATCGGGGCGAGGGGCCGGCCGGGGTGTTGACCACCGCTGAGCGGGAGGAACTGGTCCGGCTGCGACGCAAGGTCCGCGAGCAGGAACAGACGATCGAGGTGCTGGGAAAAGCGACCGCCTTCTTCGCGCAGCAGAAGACGAAGTAGCCGCGCGCTACCGGTTCATCGACGCGGAGAAGGCATCCGAGGACAATCCCGGCGGCTACGGCGTGAGTCTGCTGTGCCGGGCGTTGAAGGTGGCGCGATCGGCGTATTACGTCTGGCTTGCCGCGCGGCCCGCCGCCGAGGTGCGCCAGGCGGCCGAGGACGAGCTCGCCGGGGAGATCCGGCAGATCCACGCCGATTCCCGTGGGGCTTACGGGGCCCCGCGGGTGACCGCGAAACTGCGACGCGGGGGCAGGCGGATCAATCGGAAGAAGGTCGAGCGGATCATGCGGGAGCGCGACATCCGCGGGATCACCCGCCGCAAGCGCCGCAGCCTGACCAAGGCCGACACCAAGGCGGCCCCGTCGCCGGACCTGGTCGGGAGGGACTTCACCGCCGCCGAGCCCGGCACGAAGCTGGTCTAGGACATCACATATCTGCCCACACTCGCCGGTTGGTGGCATCTGGCGACGGTCATCGACCTGGCGACCCGCGAAGTCATCGGGTACGCGATGGCCGACCACCATCGCGCCGAACTTGTTGTCGACGCCCTGAAGATGGCCGCCGGCCGCAGCGCCCTGAGGAAGGACTGCATCGCACACTCGGATCGCGGATCGGAGTACACGTCGAGTGAATACCGCAAGCTGATAAGGGAGTTGAAGCTGAGCCAGAGCATGGGACGAACCGGGTCATGTTACGATAGCGCCGCAGCCGAAAGCTTTTTCGGTTTACTGAAAGCGGAGATCGGGACCACCGTCTGGGAGTCCCACGAGGCTGCTCGCGCGGACGTCTTCCGCTTTATCGAGGTCGAGTACAACCGAACCCGTCTGCGCAAGCATCCAATCTACGGCTACGTCACCCCGATCGAGACCAGGGCCCTGGCGGCCCAAGATCTCACCCACGCAGCGTAAACATTCGCTGTCCGTGATCGTGGGGGAACTTCACTGCCGTAGAAGATAGGCGTACCGTGACCAACCGTGGGCATGACGCCGGTGACGCGTTGTTTGTCGCACAGGACGCAGTGCAGAGAGGGGGAGTTGTGCGCTCGGGGGAGGTGCTCGACGGTCGGTACCGGCTCATCGAGCAGCTAGGGGAAGGTGGGTTCGGAGAGGTTTGGAAGGCCCACGATCCGCGGGTGGACCGCCTGGTGGCGGTCAAGATCCTCCTTGGTGCGTGGGGGGAAAGCAGCCAGCACGTCGCACGCTTCGCTCGTGAAGCCTCCGTTGCTGGAGGGTTGGCACATCCCCACATCGTCACCGTCCATGACTTCGGCACCACGCAGTCGGAGGGACGCCCGATCGCGTTCCTGGTGATGGAGTTGCTCCACGGTCGGCCGCTCAGCGCCGAGCTGGAGACAGGCCCGCTGGGACTGCCGAAGGCCCTGCGTCGCCGCCTGCGTCGCTGACGCCCTCCACGCCGCTCACCAGGCCGGGTTGGTGCACCGGGACGTCAAGCCGTCCAACATCATGCTTCTATCGGGCACGGCGAAGGTCGTGGACTTCGGCATCGCCAAGGGCAACACCGCACCGCACGACATCACAACCGCCGGTGCGCTCATCGGCACCCCCGCCTACATGGCGCCTGAGTGCTTCTCCGGCACGCTGGACCACCGGTCGGACCTCTACGCGTTGGGCTGTGTGCTCTTTGAGATGTGCTCGGGAAAGCGGCCGTTCGACGGCAGCCCTTGGCAGCTCATGCACCGGCATCTGCACGAGCAGCCTCCGGTGCTGAGCACACTGCGTCCTGATGCGCCACCGGAGCTGGACACGCTCGTCGCCAGGCTGCTGGCCAAAGCTGCCGACGACCGCCCGAACAGCGCGGGTTCCGTCGCACAAGACCTCCGCCGGATCAGGGACACGCCAGTCCGGGTGCCGAAGAGCAGCCAGACCAAAGCAAAGCTCGACCGGGACATATTTGAGGCCTTCTTTGGAACCGGAGCATGGCAAGAAGTCGACCTCAAAGAAGCCTCAGGCCGCGGCAACCCCTTCAAGAAGCTCTTCAGCCGGGGCGGCCAGCAGGACAAGCCTGTACGCGGGGTGGACATTGAGTCGGAGGTGACGCTCAGCCAAGCGGAGGCAGACCAGGGGGCAGTAGTGCCTTTGCATATGGCCACCCACGGTCCTTGCCGTCCGTGTCACGCAACAGGCTGGGCGAGCGGGATCCCGCGGGTCTGCTCGGAGTGTGTGGGAACGGGACGGATCACGCAGGCCAACGATCACCGCGAGCAGTGCGCGGAATGCGGAGGGCGGGGCCTGAAAGCCAACGACCCCTGCCAGAACTGCTCCGGAACCGGCCGGGCCGAGAATGCGAAAACGATGCAGGTGAGGTTCCCTGCCGGTGTCCGGGCCGGACAGCGAGTCCGGCTCCGCGGACGAGGAGCACCGGGCAAGAACGGCGGAGAAGCGGGCGACTTGTTCGTGATCGTGCACGTTGTGCCATGAGAACCCGCACGTGGGGACGCCTCGGTCCCCCGGTTGAGATGAGTTGGCGGCCGAGGAGTCCGTCGGCGGCTGCCCGGCTGCTGAGCCAGGACGGCGGGGCCGTAGGCCGCCCCGCCTCAGAAGACATCCGCTTACCGATTCTCTGCGCGGCATCAGCCGCGACCTCGCCTGCCGCGACCGGGCCTCCGCCCCGGGATGGTGCACTGCGGCGTGAGCGGAGCCTTGGGACGCGCCGTTGCGATCAGCGACAGAGCCCGTTCACCCACCTGTACCTCACCGAGCACGTTCATGTCCGTACGCCGACACGCGTCGGCGGGGGAGTGGATCAGGTCGAACGTCGCGGTGCCCCAGGTGGTGCCGGGGGCCGGGATGGCGTCGATGTAGCCGTCTATGGCGAGGTGCGTCTGGGGGTTCATCAGCTGGCCTCCGCCAGGGTCTCGGTGGAGCGGGTTCGGGGGTGTGCTGCGCGAGGACCGGGAGCTCGCGGTTGCGCCTCTACTGCTCGGGGGTGAGCGGCTGGGGCTTCGGTCCGCGCCGGTGCCAGAGCGGGTGAGCGGGCGGCTCGGGGTAGGTCAGGGCGCATTCGGGGTCGTGCTGCGGGGGCTGCTTATGACGAGGGCCTCCAGGTGGAGGGGTTCAGGCGTGGTCGTCGTCGCGCCGGCGCTTGGGCTGGATGTCGGAGGCGAATCGCCCGAGGCGGGTCTCGGTGGGGTGCTTGGAGATCCAGTCCTCAGCGCACGTCTTGTGCACGGGCTCTCCGTAGTGGGAGCGCATCGGCGTGGGCTGCTCGCACAGCGCGCAGGGGCGGTCCTGCCACCGGTCGAAGTGCTGATTGTCACGCCAGTCCAGCAAGCCGCCGGGAGCTGGGATCAGGCCCGGCTCCTACAGCGGCTTCTTGCCGCGCTTGCGGGTCACGGCCGGAGGCGGGGCAGTTGCTGGAGGACCTGCGCGACCAGGTCCGGTGTCGGCTTCCAGGGACCGAGCTGCCCGCGGGCGGGGATGGGCAGAGCGAGATCCTGGACGTCGGCGAGGACCAGGTGTCAGACGCCGGGCTGTGCCCATTGCGTGCAGGGCGGGGAGCCGTCGGGGTCCTGGTGGCAGTCGGTGAGGCGGGCGACGCCGACCACGGCGCCGGTCACCAGGTCGCAGCCGCGGATCGTGCGGCCGACCAGCGGGGTGTGTAGGGCGGGACGGTCAAATCTGCTTGCCCGCATGCAGGAGTAGCCAGCCGCGCTTGTCTGGGGTAGGGCAAGTAAACCTCCTGGTAGATCGACATGTGCTGCGTCTGTCGCGTTGGGCACGTACTTTCGTCGTCCAGGTGACGACGAAACGTGGGCAGTGCCCATCCCAGATCGATGCGGCCATTGGAGGAGGCGTCGCGCCGAGGATAGCCGAGGTTGCACGTAGCACGTCTCGGCGGCGCTGGCTTTCGAACTTGCGAGCTAAGGGCAGATACGGCAAGCACGTTCACCGCAGGTGCCCGCTTTTCGTTGCATGACGCCGGTCAAGACGGTCGAGAAGTCCGCTGCCGCCACGCCGGAGGTTCCCGGTCTCGCCACCTCGTTGATCCGTGCGGCACTGGGCGAGGGCATGCGCCAGCGGATGGTCTTCCGCTGCCGGGCCCATGACTGGTCCCCGGATGTCGCCGCGTGGGTGACCGAGGTGTTCGTCGACGCGTTGCGTGCCGGGCGGGACCGAGCCCGTGCTGGTGACCGTCTCTGTTCGTCCCGTCGCTGAGGCGGGTACCGCCCGTCGCTGAGGGCGGTCCGTCCCCTACAACTCAGGGACCACCCATGACTGTTGTGTCATCCCCAGGGTGGAGGGGAGGTGCAGCCCGGCGAGGGATCCGCATGCGTGGCCGGTTCCTGAAAGATCTTTCCTGTCCGAAACATGCGACCGGAAGGATCGATATCGTGCGCAGACGACGTCTCGCGCCCCTGTTGGCCGTGAGTGTCACGGCAACGCTGGCTCCCGCGCTCGCCACCTCGACGGCCACCGCCGCTCCGGCAGCCACCCCGTCGACCGCCTCCTCGTCCGCCGCCACGGGCGCGCTGAACCGGTATGTGAAGCAGAAGCCGCAGTGGAAGCGGTGCGAAGCCGCCTCTCCGGCGGAGTTCGAGTGCGCCACGATCAAGGTTCCACTGGACTACCGGGTTCCCGGGGGCAAGCGGATCGACTTAGCCATATCCCGGATCAAGAGCACCGCGCCCGACAAGCGGCACGGTGTCCTGTTCTCCAACCCCGGCGGCCCGGGGGGACAGGGGCTCTACATGCCGCTGGGGATGCAGGAGAGCCTCCCCGAGTCCGCACAGCAGAAGTACGACCTCATCGGCTTCGACCCGCGCGGTGTGGGACAGAGCAACCCGGTTTCCTGCGATCTGGAGCCGGAGGAGGAGAACTGGCTGCGGCCGTACAAGGAGGAGACGCTCGACAAGGACGTCGCCTGGGCACGCGACGTCGCGAACAAGTGCAAGGAGAAAGCGGGCGACACGCTCCCGCACATCACCACGCGCAACACCGCGCGCGACATGGATCTGCTCCGGGCGATCCTCGGTGAGAAGAAGATCTCGTACGTGGGTTACTCGTACGGCACCTACCTGGGCGCCGTCTACACCCAGCTCTTCCCGGGCCGGGCCGACCGGTTCGTGCTGGACAGCGCGGTCGATCCGGCGCGCGCCTGGCGAGGGATGATCCAGTGGTGGGCGGAGGGCGCCGAGCCCGCGTTCGACCGGTGGACTGAGTGGGCCGCCGAGCGTTCAGAGAAGTACGGCCTCGGTGACACCCCGAAGCAGGTCGACCGGACCTTCTGGGACCTGGTCGCGCAGGCCGACGAGAAGCCCATCGAGGTAGAGGGGCAGCCGACCACCGGTGATGACATCCGGAGCGGTATGCGCGGGGCGGTCTTCAGCCCAAAGTACGCCACCGAGGGGGTCGTGGAGCTGAAGAAGGCCGCGGCCGGCGAGCCCGCCTCCGCGAAGAAGCTCGCGGCGTTCGCCGGATCCGAGGGAACCAGGACTGCGGGCGCCGCCGCCGATGCCGCCGAGGTGCCGTCCGACAACATGACGGCGAGCTTCTGGGCCGTGGTGTGCGGCGACAACTCGGCCGCGTGGTCCCGCGATCCTGAGAGCTACCGGCTGGACGCCATCGAGGACAAGGGCCGTTACCCGCTCTACGGTGACTTCGCTTCCAGCATCAAGCCCTGTGCATTCTGGGACAAGTCCGTGGAACCGGCAACCAAGGTGAACAACAAGGTCGGCTCCCTGGTCGTCCAGAACGAGTGGGACTCGCAGACTCCGCTGCCCAGCGGTCAGGCCCTGCACGCCGACCTGAAGGGCTCGAAAATGGTCACCGTCCTAGGCGGCGAGGGCCATGGCGTCTACCCGAACGGCAACGCGTGCACGGACGGCACGGTCACCGACTACCTGCTCACCGGTAAGCTCCCGGCGAAGGACGTGACCTGCGAGGCGACGGCCGACTCGAACGCGGAGGCACGGAAGAACCAGAAGCGGGACGTGCTCCCCGGGTCTCCGCTCCCGGAGCGTGCCCCGGACCGTTTCTGAGCCCGGTCGCATGGCCCATTGCCGCATGACCCATTGAAGATGGGGCGGGACCTCCCGGCGGGGTCCCGCCCCATAGTGGATGCGACCGACTGAGCTCGCGGCTCAGACGACGAGTGGGCCGTTGCGTGAGATTCCTGATCCAGCGGGCGCCGAAGGAGTCGATGAACACGTCGGTCACGGAGCCTCCAGGCTCGTAGGGGGGAGAAGCCGGCGTGCCGCTCGGCCGGGAAGGCCAGGGCGGCGCTCGGTGGTGTCGGTGATGACGGGAGCTCTTCAGCTGGCCTGTGCGAGGAGCTCGCGGTTGCGACGCTGCTGCTCGGGCGTGAGTGGCGGGGGCTTCGGGTCGTGCCGGTGCCAGAGCGGGGAAGCGGGCGGCTCGGGATAGGCGAGGTCGGTGTCGTGCTGTGGGGTGCTGTTCATGACGAGGGCCTCCCAGCGGAAGGGGTTCAGGCGTGGTCGTCGTCGCGTTGGCTTTTGGGCTGGGGGTCGGAGGTGAACCGGCCGAGGCGGGCCTCGGTGGGATTCGCGGCGATCCAGTCCTCGGCGCACGCCTTGTGTACGGGCTCACCGGAGTGGGAGCGCATCGGCGTGGGCTGCTCGCACAGCACGCAGGGGTGGTCCTGTCGGTGGTCGAAGTGCCGGGCGTCGCGCCAGTCGCGAAGACCGCCGGGGGCCGGGACCAGGCCCGGCCCCCACGGCGGTTTCGTGCCTCGGGCGCGGGTCATGGCCGCAGGTCGGGCAGTTGCCGGAGCACCTGCCTGATCAGGTCCGGGGCGGGCTTCCAGGGACCGAGCTGCCCGCGTGCGGGGATCGGCAGGGCGAGCTCCTGGACGTCCGGGCTGTGCCCACTCGGTACATGGCTGGGAGCCGGCCGGGTCTTGGCGGCAGTCGATGATCCGGGCGATGCCGATTACGGCGCCCGACGCCAAGCCGCGGCCGCGGACCGTGCGGGCGACCAGCGGAGTGCGCAGGGCGGTTCGGTCGGTGCTCTTGCCCGCGTGCAGCAGCACCCAGCCCGGACGCCACGGGCGGGGCCGGTTCTCCACGGTTTTGGCACCCGTCGGGATGCAGGTCGCCCAGGGCTGACGGACCGTGATGCCGCAAATCCAGTCGCCCTCGATGAGCTGGCTCGGCGTCATGCGGCTCGCCTCCGTACCGCGGTGCCCGGGCGGCCGGCCCGACGGCCGTTGAGGCTCGGAACGCGAGCGTGTTCGGGGCAGGCCTGGACAATGCTGCCGGAGTGCTTGCCCTCGTACATCGCCGCGTTTCTGCCGCCATCTCAGGAGTGGCTTCCGCGCCCCCGGCCCAGTGAAGTGCCTGTTCAGAGACTCAAGAAGCTACAGCTCCGTGCAACAGAGGTGTTGCGCTGTGCCGGGTGACTTCTTGCATGTCCCCGACAGCGCTGTCGGGGTCCCGGCCGCTGTCAGTGCTTACCGGCAGGATCACTGGCATGACACCGTTGCTTCTCACCGACATCGAACGAGCCGTTCGCAGCAGCTGGAGTGCCGAGACGTGCACGCCTGAGTTCCGATCGCGCTGGACCAAGGACAACCCGGCTCGGGACCAGTGCGGGGTGACCGCCATGGTTCTCAGTGATCTGCTGGGAGGCGAGCTGATCCGGGGGAGGTCCATGTCAACGGAGAGCAAGTGGACTATCACTGGTGGAACCGCCTGGGCATGGGCATTGAGATCGACCTCACCCGCGAGCAATTTGGGCAGGGGAGACTGTCACCGAGGGCCTCGTCATTCCCCGCCCGCCTGTGACCGAGTGGCGCAGGCTCCGGGAGGAGTACGAGCTTCTCCGCGACCGAGTGGTGAAGGAGCTCAACCGGCAGTAGGCGGCCTTTGTGTCCCCTTCTCGTCGGTCGGCTTGAACCTGTTCGGCTCGTGCTCGGGTGCTGGCGAAGCGGTAGGAGTCGGTGCCGACCTCGATGACCGTGCCATTGACGAGGCGGTCGACGCTGGCCACCAGCGCCGCCTCATCACGGCATCAAGGTAAGTCCCTCGTGCCCTGATCTGGGCGGCCTGGGATCGGAATCAACGGGGTTGGGGCTCAGACGCCATCCGCTTATCGATCACGAGGGTGGCCTGGTCGAACAGGGTTCCTGATCGGGTGATCACGTGAGAACCGGCGCATGGCAACAGGGCCTCTTGGTAGTTCGGGGGTGCGAACCGAACCGAGCACCCCCGAACTACCAAGAGGCCCTGTTGCCACAGTCTTTCGCGCTCGCGTGCGTGGAGTCCAACGCGTCGTCTCTGTCGTGTGACTGCCTCGCGCACAGGTTCGGCAACGCGGCAGACCGGACGGACCGCACCCGGTGCTATGTCTCGGACATGACGGAGGCGGAGTGGCAGGTCATCCGGGCCGTGCTGCCGGTTCCGGCCTGGCTGGAGGGGCGGGGTGGGCGGCCGGAGGGCTACTGCCACCGGCAGATGATCGACGCAGTCCGCTATGTGGCCGACAACGGAGTCAAGTGGGCCAACCTGCCCGCAGACTTCCCGCCGTATCGGCGCGTGCATGCTTTCGCCCGCCGCTGGCAGGTGACGGGTCTGCTCGCCGAGCTCCACGACCGGCTGCGCGACCTCGTCCGGGAGAAGGAGGGCCGCTTGCCGGATCCGACAGCCGCGATCGTGGACTCGCAGTCGCTGCGGGCAGCGGCGAACATCCCGCGCTCGACATCCGGCTGGGACGGCGGAAAGAAGGTGGGCGGCCGCAAGCGGCACCTGGCGGTGGACTGCCTCGGCCTGGTCCTGGCCGTGTGCGTGACCGCGGCGAGTGTGCAGGACCGCGACGCCGCCGTCCCGCTGCTCGAGCGGCTGCGGGATTTGTACTTCTCCATCCGCCTGGTGTGGCGGACGGCGCCTATGCCGGCAGCCTGGTCGACTGGGCCCGCGAAAAGCTCCGGCTCACCCTTCAGATCGTCAGACGCACCGACGGCACGACGGGGTTCGTGGTGCTGCCGCGCAGGTGGGTGGTGGAAAGAACGCTGAGCTGGCTGATGCGCTCGCGCCGCCTGGTGCGTGACTACGAGACGCTGCCCGCCATGCACGAGGCGATGGTGCTGTGGTCGATGACCATGCTCATGAGCAGCCGCCTCGCCGGACGCCGCCCCGGTGCCTTCAGCCGGCCGGCACCGCGAGCGCGGTGAACACTCCGGGCCGCGCCTGGAGGGCCCACCCCCGCTCCACCAGACGTTTCGCCTTCGACCGCAGCCCCTCGACCTTCGCCGGGACCGCCTCCATCCCCAGGGCCACGGCCAGTTGCTGGCAACGCATGCCCTCCCGGCCCGCTTCCGACTCCAGCACCGCCAAAATCCGCTGGCAGTCCGCTGTGAGGACCGACACCGCCATGCGCTCGGCCCGCCGCGGCACCAGTGACCGCGCCACCGCGCTCTGCGTCGGCTCCGCGACCGCGGAATGCGGCCCGGCCAGCACCTCGGCCACCGTTGCACGGGCATCCACCAGCCGCTGAAGCGCGCGTTCTGCGTCGCCGAGCGCGGCCTGCACCCGCTCGGCCTCCTCTCGCAACTGCGCGATCTCTTCCCGGACCCTCTTCTCCCGGGCCTCCAACAAACCGAGTACCGACGGCACCAGCCACCTCCACGAACGAGACGAGCAGACGAATCACGCCCATCTCTCCCTCCACCGAACGGAGTTCATGCCCACCCACCCCGAACCAACCGATCACGTTCGGAAAGCGGATGACGTCTCAGAGACCGCTTCCGGCTTGCGGGCCATGAAGGTAGCGAACGTCCTCGTTGCCCCTACGTCGGGTTCCTCCACCAGCTGCGCACTGACGGCCAGTCCAGTCTGCCCCAGCATTTCGGCGATCTGGGCTGGTGGCAGCAGGTGGGACTCGTAGGTCACTGGGTGGCCTCCATAAGCCTGCGTTGGACGCCGACGCTCGCCGTTTCCCGCGTGGCCGACCAACATCAGATGGCCACCGGGCGCCAAAGTGCGATGGAACTCGGCGAACACGACCGGGAGCAATTCAGGCGGCGTGTGGTGGGTGGAGTAGTAGGCCAGGATGCCGCCGAGTTCGTCGTCGTCGAGCTCCAGCTCGGTCATTGAGCCCACAGTGAACCGCAGGCCCGGATAAGCCTCTCGGGCTAGGTCGATCATCTTCGGCGACACATCGACACCGAAAGCTGACACGCCCAGCTTGGCCAAGTGTGCTGTCACCTTGCCTGGGCCGCAGCCCAGATCCGCGACTGGTCCTCGATCAGAGGCCTTCACGATTTCGGCGAATGCTGCCAGCATCGCGCGCGACAAGGGATCAAGCTCGGCGGGGGTCGCGACGCGGGCGGCATAGTCGGCGGCGACGGTGTCGTACGACTCTCGGATCGCAGCGAGGTAAGCGAGTTCAGTCACGCCGCGAATCTAGACGAGAGCACTGACAGAGACTGAGGGGGGCCAACTCTCAAGTCGGCCGAGAGAAAAGGTACTTAGGGCATGTGTTGCGTTTGCCGGGCATGACCCGAACCTTGGCCGAGTCGGCATCTCGGCCGGAGAGGGCGGCGTTCTCCAGCGCCAGTAGGTTCAGCGTGGTGGCGTATACCTGAAGCCGTGATTCCAGGGTGTTGCAGTGCGCTTGCAGTTGCTTGTCCGGCCGTGTGCGCGGCGAGCGCGGCGTCGTACACCTCGTGCGCGCGGCGCAGGGCCGCGGCGGGGGAGTCGGCGACGCCGGTGACGACCGATTGAGTCCGGGCAGTACACCTCGGCAGTGGGTGGAGCGCGAAGGTGCGGACAGGCCGGTGCCGCGCGAGCACAGTGAGCGGATCACGGTCGACGGCGAGACGGGGCCCCGGGAACAGCAGGGGGCCCTGGAGTCCCTCCCATCTCTGAGGTGTGTTTGGCGACAGTGTCGGCGCAGGGGTCGCTCGGCCCTACTTGATCGCCTGGAGCAGGGTGCGCAGGGCGTGGTCGAGGGTTTCGCGTTCGTCGGGGGTGAGGGCGGAGAGGAGGCGGGATTCGTTGGCGGCGTGGTCGGTGACCGCGGCGTCGACGACTCTGTGGCCACGGCCGGTGAGCGCGACATGGAAGCTGCGGCGGTCGGTGGGATCGAGGCGGCGTTCCACCAGGCCGTCCGCTTCCAGGCGGTCCAGGCGGTTGGTCATGCCGGCACGGGAGAGCATCAGGGTCTTCGCGAGGGCGGACGGGATCAGGGTGTACGGAGGCCCGGAGCGGCGCAGCGCGGCCAGGACGTCGAACTCGCCGCGGCGCAGGCCGTGTCGGGCGAAGACTCCTTCGAGGGCGGGGGTGAGGAGGAGCGAGAGCTGACCCAGCCGTCCGAAGACCCCCATCGCCGACAGGTCCAGATCCGGCCGTTCCTTGTGCCACTGGTCGAGGATCTGGTCGACCGCATCTCGGGGGTTCCGGCGCGTCTCGGCAGTCGCACTCTGTTTGGTCACGTCTCCCTTGGTCACGCCTCCATCTTATTCGACGGCTGATAGTTAGCTGTCGTACTATTCGATGCAGAATCACTTCTGCCGATCTCGATCCCGGCTCGCGTCCGGGGCCGGATTCGGTTCTACGAATGGAGGGGCGTATGTCCTTGATCACTCCCAATGTCCAGGGCGGAATTCTGGTCCGGGATGCCGAGGCCGAGGTGCTGGGCAGCGCTGACAGCACCGTGCGGCTTTTTGCCGACGCCAGCACCACCGGCGGGGCCCTGAGCGCCCAACGGGTGACCCTGACCGCGGGCACCGACGGAGCCTCACCGCACCACCACACCGGATCCGCCGAGCTCTTCTTCGTGCTCGGCGGCCGGCTCCAGGCGCTGGCCGGGGACAGTGTGATCACTGCGGACGAAGGGGACTTCCTCCTCGTGCCGCCAGGACTGCCGCACGCTTTCGCCGCCGAACCCGATGCGGACGCCGACGTACTGATCATCATCACCCCGGGCGTCGAGCGCTTCGACTACTTCCGGCTGCTGGACCGTGTCCGCAAGGGCACGGCCGATCCACAGGAAGTCCTGGATTCGCAAGAGCGCTTCGACAACTTCTTCGTAGAGAGTGCCGCGTGGCGGCGGGCCCGTCAGCCTTACTGATCGCCCGATCGTCTCGGTTCGAGAGGCACGTCGTTCGTCGAGCGCGACGATGGCGCCCCGCCTGGCGAGTTCTTCGCAGAGGCCCGCGTTTCATCGTGCAGGGCGGCGATCACGGTGGCCGCGGCGTCGAGGTGGCCCTGGAGCTGAGTCCACTCGCGTTTCAGGTCCTTCACCTGGCCACGCAGGTCGCCGAGTTCGGTGTCCCGGCGGGCCTCGCCGGCGATGCGGGCTCCAGCAGCGGCCCAAGCGCAGGCCGACACCGCCGGTGCGAGGCCCGCCATGCACACCAGCACGCATACGGTCCTGTACGACCCCGACGGACTAATCGAAGCGGAACTCCCGTTCGACCGCGAACCGTACGAGAGCCTCATCAAGGCCGTCCTCGCGTGGACCGGCCCGGACACGCTCACCGTACGCGACTACGAGCAGATCGCCCTCCAACTGACCGGCCACGCCCGCGCCATCGCCTCCGACGTGCGGCACCGCGCCGACCAGCTGCCGAAGGAAAGCGGCCCCCGGCCGCTCGCCGACGTCGTCCTCCGTGAGGCGGAAGGCCAGCTGTCCGCGACGCTGGAGGGCACCGTGCGCTGCGTCCAGAACCGCGCCCGCCTCGTCCGCGCCCTCTCCGAACGACTGGATCGCCTAGACCCAATACCGGTGACTTTGAGGGTGTCGGTTCGTTGTGTTGAGTGTGCCAAGGCCGGGACAGGTGAAGTCGGTCGGGGGCGAGCGGTTTTCGGATCGCATCGCTCTCGGAGTGTTAACGCGTGCGTTTACGCCTGATCTGGTGGACGAGGTGGTGGCGGAGTGCGGGCGTGTTGAGCAGCGTCAGCGGCTGCTTCCGGCACGGGTGGTGGTGTATTTCGTGCTGGCGATGTGCCTGTTCTCGGGGCAGGGGTATGAGGAGGTCGGGCGTCTTCTCACGCAGGGTCTGGAGCGTCAGGGCCGCTGGGTAAAGGGGTGGCGGGTGCCTACGAGCGGAGCGATCGGGCGGGCGCGGCTGCGGCTGGGGCCGGAGGTGCTGAAGGCGTTGTTCGCCCGGGTGTGCCGGCCGGTGGCCGTCGCGGGGTCGCGGGGCGCCTGGTTTCGGGGGCTGCGGTTGGTGGCTGTGGACGGGACGACGTTCGATCTGCCGGACACGGTGGCGAATGCCGGGTTTTTCGGGCGTCCGGGGACCGGCCGTGGGCAGGGCAGGAGTGCGTATCCGCAGGCCAGGGTTGCGGCTCTGGTCGAGTGCGGCACTCATGCGGTCTTTGCTGCCGAGGTCGGTCCGCTGGCGGTGCACGAGACCGTGCTGGCCGGGCGCCTGTTCTCGTCGTTGACCCGGGGAATGCTGCTGATGGCCGACCGCGGGTTCCTCGGATTCGACCTGTGGCGGGCCGCCGCGGCAACCGGCGCCGACCTGCTCTGGCGGGTCAAGAGCAACGCGGTGCTGCCTGTGGTGAAGTCGCTGCCCGATGGTTCCTACCTGTCGGAGATCGTCGCCGCCCGTGACAAGAACCGGCGGGCCGACCCGGCCCGGGTCCGCGTCATCGAGTACACCCTTGGCCCACGCGGGAAGGACGGCACCGTCTACCGGCTGGTCACCACCCTCCTCGACCCGGACACCGCGCCGGCGGCGGAACTTGCCGCGCTCTACGCCGAACGCTGGGAGATCGAGACCACGCTGGACGAGATCAAGACGCACCTGGGCGGGCCACGTCTGGTCCTGCGCTCCCAGCACCCGGCCGGGGCCGAGCAGGAGATATTCGCGTTCCTCCTCGTTCACCATGCCGTGCGGGACCTCATGCACGAAGCCGCACGACAGGACAGGAGGGACACGATCCGGACCGGATCTCCTTCACCCGCGCCGTGCGCGTTGTCCGCCGCCAGGTCACCGCCCAGGCGGGCTTTTCCCCCCTCCCGACTCACGCGGGCCCTCGCACAGACTCTGCTTGAAATCGGTCAACGGCTCCTGGAACCACGGCGGTTACGCTCCAATCCCCGTGTCATCAAACGCAAGATGTCCAACTGGGCCCTCAAACGCACCGAACACAACAACCAGCCCCGGCCGGACACCCCAGTCGTCACCCTCGTCGGACCCACCAAACCAGCCCCAACCTCCCGGAAAAAGACCTAAATCACCGGTATTGGGCCTAGGGCGCGTATCGAGTCGTGATCAATCTGTGGGATTCGCCCTCGCGGCGGGGCCTGGACCGGTAGATGTTCTTGCATGACGCGAGTGCAACTGACGGACACGGAGTGGGAGTTCATCGAGCCGTACCTGTCCATCGGCGAGTACGGCCCGTACCCCGAGCGGCTGCGGCAGCAGTTCGAGGGGGTGATCTGGAGGTTCAAGACGGGCGGGCAGTGGCGGGAGATGCCGCAGGAGTTCGGTGCCTGGTCGACCGTCCACAACCGCTTCCGGCAGTGGCGTGACGCCGGCGTCTTCGAGGCCCTGCTGGAGGGGCTGATCGCGGAGGCCGCGAAGCGAGGCGAGGTGGACCTGTCCCTGGTCAGCGTCGACTCCACTACCGCGCGGGCTCACCACGACGCCGCCGGGATGCATCTGGACCAGGACGTCGTCGCCGCGCTGGAGAAGGCCGCCGCCGAGGAGGAGAAGACCAGGTCAAAGGGGGCGGCCTCGAAGAACAAACCGGGCAGGACACGGAAAACGATCCCGAGCGGGAAGAGCGACGACGCATCCGGCGTCGCCGAAAACTCCGACTGAAGGCCGCCTTCCTGGGACGCTCCAGAGGTGGGCAGACCAGCAAGGTCCACCTTGCCGCCGACCGCAAGTGCCGCCCGCTGGCGCTCGTCCTGACCGCGGGACAGGCCGCCGACAGCCCGCAGTTCATCCCCGTGCTGGGGAAGATACGGGTCCGCGGGCCCGTCGGCCGCCCCCGCACCCGGCCGGACGCGGTCGCCGGGGACAAGACATCCCACGCCGATAAGCGTCAAGCCGCGGCTGCAGCGAGTTCGGGTGACGGCTGCGGGAAGGCGATTGCTTCGTCGTAGATGTGACCGTTCTGGAGGCAGTAGAACAGCATTCCCATGAAGCGGTTGAAGAGGTTCCTCTGTGCGGCGACGTGGCGGTCGCCGGCCTGTCGGCGGCGGTCGTAGTGGGCTCTGGCGCCTGGTGAGCGGGTAAGGGAGACGAATGCCCAGACATAGCCGACGGCAGCCAATCTCTGATTCTTGATCTTCCGACTCATGACCATGCAGCTCTTGCCGCTGGACCTGGTGACCGGGGCGCTTCCTGCGTAGGCCTTGAGCGACCCGGCGTTGGCAAAGCGGGTCCGGTCATCGCCGATCTCTGCCAGGATCCGGGCGCCGGTCAGTGAGGCAAGTCCGGGAAAGCTGCGGATGATCGGGGCATCGGGATGCTCTGCGAAGGCTTGCGTGACGGCTTCTTCGAGCTGTTCAGCGTTGTCGCAGGCGGTGTTCAGCTGCCTGAGCAGGGCGGATGTCTGATGCCCGAGGGCTGTTTCGACCTGCGGGAGCTGGTGGAGATACTCGCGCTTGAAGACTTCGTGGAGCCTTTCGGCTTCGGTCTGGATGCCGCGGACCCGGCCGGCCTGCTTGAGCAGGGACTGCAGGCGCCGACGTGTCAGCTTCGCTGCCGTGGTCGGGGTCGGGGCGGCAGCCAGGATGCTGCGGGCTTCTCTTTGTGCTGGGCGTAGGCGTCGAGGATCGCCGGGTAGAACTCCCTGAGTGGAGAACGGAGCTTGTTCTGGGCCTGGCCGCGGGCCCAGACGGCGTCCTGTTGGGCCCGCGCGAGCACGGCGATGGCCTGCACGAGCTCGGAGTCCGCGGGCAGCGGCCGGTGGGCGGCCATGTCGGTTCGCAGGATGTTGGCCAGGGCCGCGGCGTCGACGGCGTCTGACTTCTTGCGGGCGACGGAGTGACGGTCCCGATAGCGGGCGACTGCCAGCGGGTTGATCGCGAAGACCGGTCGGCCGGTGGCCCGCAGGCAGGCGACGAGGAGCCCGCGCGATGTCTCGATCGCCACGGGGATCGGGGCGTCCTCGCTATCGCCATGTTCATTCAGCAGGGCCGTGAGCTGGGCGAACCCCGCCGCGTCGTCACTGATCCGCACTTTGGCGAGTTGCTTTCCCCCGGCGTCAACCAGGGCTATGTCGTGGTGGTCTTCGGCCCAGTCCACCCCACAGAACACTGGCGTCGGTAACCCGACGATCTCCATCCGGCCCTCCTTCGTCGCGGCTCTTTTCCCAGGCCAGAGCCTGTGCAGGGTGCGCGTGCTCCCTAATGGAAGTGCTCATGGCACGTCATCCCACCAGCCGTTCGCAACCCCAGCGAGTCATACGGTCCTCGGTCCGTGTCAGAGCTGCAGGCTCAGGCAGAGGTGAGAGGTGATCCGCACAACCGGCTCGGACTACGGACAGCAAACCGCGGAGCAGTCAGATACGGGCTTGCCTGCACCAACGGGACCACGTGAATGCCGTCGGAGACGGATCTGTACCTGTTCTTGCCCACTTGAGGTCCAGGCTGCTGGGCGCGAGCCAGCCTCGTCTTGTCAACAGGACTCTGAGGTCCGGGCATACTCAAAGGCTCGGCTCGCGCCCTGAAGGTCAGCTCCCGCCGACCTTCGCTTCCCATTAGGCCTACTCATCCCGCGGTAACCGGGCCCACCTGCGGAAACGCCACATCAAGGCAGTCATCCCGGAGAAGAAGGACCAAGCCGCCAATCGGACGAAGAAGGGCAGCAGGGGCGGCCGGCCCGTCAGTCACGACGTGGACCTCTATAAAGAGCGGAACACCGTCGAGCGCCTGATCAACAAGCTGAAGGCCTGGCGTGGCATCGCCACCCGATACGACAAGACCCCGGACAGCTACCTTACCGGCCTCCACCTGCGCGCCTCGATGATCTGGATCAAAGACCTCACCCCGACCATCCGGTGATCACGACTCGATACACGCCCTAGTACTCCAGCAGGATTTTGCAGTCTGACCTGCGGGTTTCGGTGGGTGGCTGGAGTGTAGCGGGGTGTGGAGTGGTCAGGGGCGGTTTCACGGTGGCCGCCCCTCGATCGTGCGACAACGCCGCAGGTATTAACGGCGGGTGGGAAAGCTCCCTACGTGATCACCGAGCATGTTGCCGAGCAGTGGGACCTTGAACTGGACGACCTCTTCGTGACCATCGGTCACCGCTTCAGCCGTGTGGAACTTCGCCGCCGCATGCGTGACTACGTGCGCGGGCTGCTCGCCCCGGTGGCCCGGAAGAACAGCTGGCAGCTGGCCGAGCAGGCAGGCCACGCCACCCCCGACGGTCTGCAGCATCTGCTTGCCGGCGCGAAGTGGGAGCCCGACGACATCCGTGATGAACTGCAGGAATACGTCGCCCATAAGCTTGGCGAGGACGACGGAGTCCTCATCATCGACGACACCGGGTTCATCAAGAAGGGCACCACCTCCGCCGGGGTCCAACGCCAATACTCCGGGACCGCCGGTCGCACCGAGAACTGCCAGATCGGTGTCTTCGCCGCCTACGCCACCGCCCACGGCCGGGCCTTGATCGACCGCGAGCTGTATCTCCCCAAGTCCTGGACCGAGGACCGCGAACGCTGCCGCGCGGCCAAGGTCCCCGACGATCGGGACTTCGCCACCAAGGGCGAACTGGCCCGGCACATGGTGCTGCGTGGCCTCGCCTCGCCGCTGCCCATCACCTGGGTCACCGCGGATTCCGCCTACGGACAGGAGAGCCGCTTCCGCCGGCTGCTGGAGCAGTCGGGCGTCGGCTATGTGCTGGCCGTGCCCAAGTCCCAGTTCACCGTGGGTTGTCCCCGCATCGAGGGCCTGTTCGCACAGGCCCCGGCCGAGGCGTGGGAGAAGATCTCATGCGGCAACGGGGCGAAGGGACCGCGCGTCTACCACTGGGCGGCGGTGCGACTGCCGGCTGTCGCCGAGTTCGACTACCAGGGCGAGGTCCCTCACCGGATGCGGTGGGCGCTGGCCCGTCGCAGCATCCGCAAGCCCGACGAGATCGCCTACTACCTCGCCTACGCCCCTTTGGAGACCACCGTCCAGGAACTGGTACGGATCGCCGGGACGCGCTGGGCGATCGAGGAGTGTTTCCAGGCCGCGAAGAACGAGTGTGGCCTGGACCAGTACGAAGTCCGCCGTTACCCGGGTTGGTACCGGCACATCACCCTGGCGATGCTCGCGCACGCCTTCCTGGCAGCCACGGCACACCGGGCCCGGGAAAAGGGGGCAAAACCGGTGAGGCAGCCGGGACCATCGAGCTCACAGTGGCGGAGGTTCGGCGACTCCTGGCAGCTTGTCGACCCCAACCCCCGCACCTGCGCGGACGTCAAGGCCGACACCACGCGGTGAGCTGGTCGAACTGGCGCCGACGACGCCAGGCAGTCGCCCGCCGCTGTCATTACCTGCGGCGTTGTCGCACGATCGAGGGGCGGCCACCGTGAAACCGACCCTGACCACTCCACACCCCGCTACACTCCAGCCACCCACCGAAACCCGCAGGTCAGACTGCAAAATCCTGCTGGAGTACTAGGGCGTGTATCGAAAGTGGATCTTGGACATGAGGTGATCTTGGTTTGTGGCACGTGGAGATCTAACGGACGCGCAGTGGGCCGTGCTGGAGCCGTTGTTGCCGAAAGGCAAGAAGCCCGGCCGGCCATCGATATGGACCAGGCGGCAGCTGATCGACGGCATACGGTTCCGGGTCCGTACTGGTATCCCATGGCGGGACATGCCCACCGTGTACGGGCCGTGGGGCCGGGCGTACGACCTGTTCCGCCGCTGGCAGCGCAACGGCACCTGGCATCGCATCTTCACTCAGCTCCAGGCCCGGACCGATGCGAGGGATCTGATCACCTGGGACCTCAACATCGACTCCACCGTCTGCCGGGCCCACCAGCACGCCGCCGGAGCGCGGAAAAGGGGGACCTGCAGAAGGAGCCGCCCGGCGGCGTCGCCATCGAGCCCGACGACCATGGCCTCGGGCGCTCGCGCGGCGGTCTGACCACCAAGCTGCACCTGGCCGTCGAGCAGGGGCAGAAGCCCATGTCCATCGTGATCACCGCCGGGCAGCGCGGGGACTCCCCGCAATTCGAGGTCGTCCTGGGCCGCATCAGGGTGCCCCGACCGGGGCCAGGCAGACCGCGCACGCGTCCCAGGCGGGTGCGCGCCGACAAGGCGTACGCTTCCCGGAAGAACCGCGCCTACCTACGCAGACGTGGCATCCGCTGCACCATCCCGGACAAGGCTGACCAGGCCCGCAACCGAAAGAAGCTGGGCTCCCGCGGCGGCCGTCCGCCGAAGTTCGACCCGGAGGACTACAAGGCTCGGCACGCGGTTGAGTGCGGCATCAATCGCCTCAAAAGACACCGGGCCGTGGCTACGAGATACGACAAGCTCGCGGTTCGTTACGAGGCGACCGTCCTTGTCGCGGCCATCAACGAGTGGTTGTGACCAAGCGACTCAAGACGGGAAGCACGTTTCGCAGGTCGTCGTCGTCCACCGTGACGGTCGCTGCCGCCCGGGCTCCTGCTGAGGCGTTGAACGCCACGCTCAACCCGACGGATGCGAACAGTGGGAGGTCGGAGCGACTGTCTCCGACGGCCCCGCACGAGCGGGGAGTCAACCCGAACTCTCGCACCTGCGTGAGGGCGAAATCTCGTTTGTCGTACTCGTCGAAGTGACGGGCGACCCGGCCCGTGAACCGGCCGTCGGTGGTCTCCAGCCGAGGTCCGCTGAACGCGTGGAAGCCGAAGCGGTCAGTCAGGTAGCTGCCGACCGGCGACCAGGCGAGGGTTGCCAGCACGGGCACCAACCCGTTCCGTCGGCACCAGGCCACGGTCTCTGTGATGCCCGAGACCAAGGGAAGCCCGTCGAGCCAGCCAGAGACCTGGTTTTCGGGAACCCCTGCCCAGCCTGCGGCATCCAGCTCGGAGACTTGCCGATTGTCCAGGGCACCGGAGGCGTAGGCGTCCTCGGCTTTGGCCAACTCGTCCCGATGGCCAAGGAAGCCAGCCAGAAAGACCGACGAACTCGTGCCTGGGACGAGGGTGCCATCGACATCGAAGAACACGGCGCCCGCATGATCGGATGAGAACACCGGCCAAGGATGTCACCATCACGCGAAACGCCAGGTCGGGGGGCGTCCCCACGGACTTCCGATACACGCCCTAGTAGGGCTTGGTCAGGTCGGTGTTGGTGTGGGTATGCCGCGGTGACAGGTGGGGCAGACGCCGGTCCATGTCGCGAGGATGGTCTGTAGCTCGCGGACGACGCGGTAGAGGCTCAGGCCGGCGCCGTTTCTTTTGGGGCTCTGGCCAGTCGCTGCAAAGTGCAGAAGGCATGCGCGACGGAGACGAGGGTGACGTGGTGGTGCCACCCGTTCCAGGTGCGGCCCTCGAAGTGGGCCAGGCCAAGGGCCTGTTTCATCTCGTGGTAGTCGTGTTCGATGCGCCAGCGGAGCTTGGCCAGGCGGACCAGGGTGGTCAGCGGGGTGTCGGTGGGCAGGTCGGAGAGCCAGAACTGGACAGGTTCGCCCTGGTCGGCTGGCCACTCGGCCAGGAGCCAGCACTCGGGTAGTTCCGGGCCGTCGGCGGCCTGCCGGACCTCGCGTCCGGCAGGCCGGATCCGCAAGGCCACGAACCGCGAGTACATCCGCTTGAAGCCGCTGCGGCCGGTGCCGGGCCGGGAGCCCTCACACCATTGCACCGGCTTCGCCGCCCTTCGGCCGGCGGCCATGACCAGCTGTTTCACCGACTGCGCCTTGTCCGGGTACTTCGCAGCCGGTGGGCGTCCGGTCCCGGAGTACGGCTCGGCCACCGGCGTGGCTTCGCCGGGCTGGGCCGACATGGTGGTCGAGATGCCCACCACGTAGTTGAGGCCACGGGCCTGCAGGCCGAGGCACCGCTTGCGTTCGCCGGTGGTCTCGTCGACGTGCTTGTCGTTCACCCTCGGAGCCTTCACCTCGATCACGCCGGCGGCGGTGGTGACCTTCCTGGGCTGGTGGTAGCCGTTGCGGACCAGCAGGCGCCGCCCCACCTCGTCCCGCTCGTGGGCCAACTCGGCGATATAGGTGTTGACTTCTACTTCCAGAGCGGCGGCCAGCATCCGCCTTGCGCCCTCCCGGACGATCTCGTCCAGCAGGGAGCCTTCTCGCGCCAGTGCCGTCATCGCTGACTGCTGTGAGCACAGGGCGTGCCCTCCCGACCGACGCTGCAACGTCGGCCTTGCTCGGTGACCTATCGATCAATCACCCGGGAAGGTACGCCCTCCCGAGCCGATCCACAGGATCTGAGCATTCCTCATTGCTCGCAGACCACCAGGTCAGCGCGCTGCCCTATGAACACGAGCCGCGAGAACTTCAGCCGGGAAGCGGACCGGAGCGCCGGGGAAGGGTGCCAACCCTGTAAGGGTCGGGGCGCGCCGGGCCACCGCCCGTAACCCGATCCTCACGCCGGCCCGGCCCGCGCGCATCTGGATCAGCCGGATGCGCCGACCAGCTCCAACGGCCGGCCAGCTGCCGCTTCCGTGGCCCTGTGCCGCGGCGTGGCTACTCGGCGGTGCGGTCGGGGTTCGGTGAGCTCGGGCGGGAAGTTCCGTTCCAGGACTTCCGCCCAGTGGTGCAGGACGACGAAGCCGGTGGTGTCGGCCTGTACCCGAACACGACCATCGCATCGGGATTAATGCCGGCTCTCCAGCAGGTCCTTGAACTTCTCCAGGTCGGTCCGGACTGTGTCCTCGATCGCATGGACCTGGGCGAATCCCTTCGGGCCGCCGAAGGTCGCCCGCACGGTGTCCGGGTCGTACTCCAGCCGGACTTGCAGCTGGGTGTGCTTGTCGTCCAGCGGGTTCACGGCGAAGGCGGCCTTCAGCTCCGGGCTGTCCACCGTCCAATCCATCACCTGGCCCTTACCACGATCGGCAATGCGAGTCTCGAAAGCCTGCTCGCCGTCCCCGATCTGGACGTCGAGATGGGCTCGGCTGCTGCCATGCGCAGCGGCGCTCTTCACTCCCTCCATGAACATCGGGTACTCATCGATGCGGTGCAGCTGCGCCCAGACCTCCTGCGCCGGGACATCGACGTTGACCTGTTCTTCGAGCCTGCTCATCGAGAACCTCACTTTCCGGCCCGGCCGCCCGGGCCATCGCTACCTCCAGCCTGCTCTGCTCCTCGCCCCCCGGCCACCCAGCCCGGTTCTGGCTCAAGTTCAGCGATCCGATCACGCTCCGTGAGCACGGGGGCTTGTTACAGCGAGACGGGACACCGGGGCCGAGAGCGATCTCCGAATCCGGTGACAGCGACAGGCTGTCCCTCTTACCGGTGACAACTATCGTGTCCCGTCGCAGGACTGAAGCTTCCCGTTGATCGTGGGCACCTGGAGACTGGGACATGAGGTTCCAGAGGAAGTAGCACCAGGTGGGAAGTAAGTACACGAAGCGGTACACCGCGGAGTTACAACGGGACGCGATCGCGCTCGTGGACTCCACGGGCCGCACGGTCAGCGAGATCGCCCGGGAACTCGGGGTCAGCCCGGAGTCCCTACGTAACTGGTATCGCCAGGCGAAGGCGGATCGCGGCGAGGGCCGGCCCGGCGAGCTGACCACGGCGGAACGGGAGGAGCTCAAGCGGCTGCGCAGGCAGAACGCGGAGCAAGCCAAGACGATCGAGGTGCTGCGAAAGGCTGCGGTCTTCCTCGCGAAGGAGAGCGACCGATGAGCGAGGTGTACGCGTTCATCGAGGCCGAGAAGACCACCCACGGCGTCGCTTTCCTGTGCCGGCTGCTGAAAGTGGCCCGCTCCTCCTTCCTGGCGGCGAGGAGTGTTGCCTTTCGCGCCCTCACGGTAGGACGTGACCTCCCAGCCGTTGTCCTTGAGGTGCTGGTGCAGCCGGCGGAGGCCGGAGACGGCCCGGCTCGCGGGCACGTGGAGTCTGCCGCCACAGGTGCTGGCGGCGACCGTGGTTCTGCAGAGCCTGCAGGGGCTGTCGGACTTCCTGGGTGGCCACCCAGGACACGGTCACCCAGATCACCTCCGCGGTCCGCCGGGTGATCCGGGAGGTCCCCGATGCCGGGGAGACTGTAGTCGTGCGCGCGGCACCACCGTGCCACGGCGGACCGTACAGGACCACTCCCTGCGGTCGCTCCCCACATGCTCGGGTCGGAACCGATGACTCAGGCGGGACGCGGCGATGTCGCCGACGGTTCCGTTCGGTGCGGGCACCGGGGCAGGTGAGACCACCCCGGTGCCGCCAGCCCACCTCTGCCGCGGTGGCAGCGCGTCTCACCGGACCGTCACGTTGAAGACCGGCGAGGCCGTGGTGCCGCTGACGATACGCCCCTCAGGCTGCTGTGGCCGCACCTCACCGGCCCGGCGCGAAGGAACTGACGATGGCCTCGTACGCAAAAGACCCCCGCTGCATCGCTATGGCCGACGCCCTGGTGCCGCTGCTACGCCGCACCTGCCCCGAGAACGGCGGCGGCTACGGCGGTTCGTACCAGGTGAACCTGGACGATGAAGAGGCCGTCGGGTTGGGCGGAGTGGAGCTGATCCGGGCCGCGATGCGTAAAGCAGCCCGGAAGCTCGGCTGGAAGGCCACCACGATCGGGATGATCGGCACACGACACGGGACCATGGTCGTCGTCTCGGACACCCGCGAGGTGCCCGAGGAGCACAGCACCGTTATCAACGACGCCATGAACGACCGGATGCGCGCCGCGCTGCACAAGGTATGGGGCGAGCCGGGCCCGGCGCCCGTGCAACGCGGCTCGGTGACCCTGATGACGCAGGAGTTGCGCGCCGCCGTCGCCCAGACCAGCGTCTGACCGCCCCGGCCGCCGATGGACGGGGCGAGGGGTACAAGCACTCCCCTTGCAGGGGAGGAACCGCCGGTGCTCCTGGCCGACGCCGACAACTGGGAGTACCCCGAAAGCGGCGAGTGGATCGGCTGTCTGACGCTCTCACCGAGAAGGGACGTCAGATCCCCTGGTGAGCCGAGGACGGTTTCTGCTCCCGCATGCCCCACGGAGAGCCATACGCGCTGAGCAGGTCCAGGAAGGGGCGGGCGGGGAAGGCCTCCGGGCCGAGGACTCCCGAGCCGGTCCACGCGCCCGTGGCCAGGAGTTCGAGGGCGACGACCGGGTTGACGGCCGTCTGCCACACCACCGCCTGGGAGCCGTACTCGGCCATCGACCACTGGTTGTCGACCACGTGGTAGAGGTAGACCTCGCGCGGCGCGCCGTCCTTGGTGCCGCGCACCCAGGTGCCCGCGCAGGTCTTGCCGTGCATGCGCTCGCCCAGCGTCGCCGGGTCCGGCAGGCAGGCGGCCACGACGTCGCGGGGCGACACACCCACCGGGCCCGCAGCGCTCGGCACGGTCACCAGATTGGTGCGGTCCAGGCCCAGGAGGTGCAGTGTCCTGAGGGTCTGGATGAACTCCTCGCCCAGGCCGTACTTGAAGGTCACGCGGCGTGCGTCGATCCAACGGGGGACAAGCAGCACCTCCTCGTGCTCCACGTTCACGCACTCGACCGGGCCGATGCCCTCGGGGAAGTCGAAGACCTCAGGCTCGCTGAAGGGCGCGGTGGTGAACCAGCCGCGGTCCGCCTCGTAGACGACCGGCGGATTGAGGCACTCCTCGATGGTGGTCCAGATGCTGAAGGAGGGTGCGAACTCGTAGCCGTCGACGGTGAGGTTCGCGCCGTCGCGGATGCCGATCTCCTCGATCTCGTCGAAGAGTTCGTCGGCCGCGTACCGCGCGAAGACATCGGACAGCCCCGGCTCCACGCCCATGCCGACGAGGGCCAGCGCGCCCGCCTTCTCCCAGTCGGCGGCCTGCGCGAACTGCGTGTCGCCGAGCATGACCCCGCACTCCTCGTACGGCCGCTCGGGGTGCGGGCGCGACAGAGACATCGCCATGTCGAGGTAGGTCGCGCCGGTCGCGAGCGCCGCCTGGAAGAGGGGCATCACGAACCGCGGGTCGGTGGCATTGAGCAGGACGTCGCAACCGTACCGAGTCAGCAGCGCCGTCACCGCCGCCTGATCGGACGCGTCGACGTGCTCGGCACGGAAGCGGCCCGCGGCGCCCGCGAGGGCAGCGACCGCCGCCTCGGCCCGGCTCAGGTCGTAGTCGGCCACGACCATCTCGTCGAAGAACGAGCGCCGGGCCGCGATCCGGGTGATCGCGGTGCCCACACCGCCGGCTCCCACAAGCAGAACACGCATGACACGGACTTCCTCTCTGTGGAGATGGGGCGTGCCCGCGCGGACCGGAGGTGCGGCGCCCCTGCCGGGAGATCCAACGCCGCGTGCTCGGGTAAGGTCAATGGCGTTGGCATAAGGGGCGGGGCGAGTAGGCGGCTGTGGCAAAAGCGGTGGTGCCCGAGGAGAAACGGCGACGCCGCCGTCCCACCAGGAGCGGCACCGTGCTGTCCGAGCAACTGATCATCGAGACCGCCCTGCGGATGCTGCGTGAGCACGGCAGCGCGGGACTCACCGCCCGCCGTCTCGGCCTGGCCCTGGACGCCGACCCCAGCACCCTCTACCGGTACTTCCGCGGTATGGACGATCTGACCCTCGCCATCGGTGACGCCCTCATCGGGCAGGCCCTGCAAGGCTGGCGACCCACGGGGGAGTGGCGGTCGGATCTGCGCGGCCTCGGGCTGCGCATCCACGCCGTGTACCTCGGGCATCCGCAGGCGGCACTGCTGACCGCGAACCGGGTCACCGGCCGGGCGCACGAGCTGGCGGCCGACGAGGCCATCCTTGACGTACTCCGCACGGCGGGGTTCCCGCTGCGGGACACGGTACGGATCTACCACGCCTTCATCGACCAGACCCTGGCCTTCGCCGCGCTCGACGCCGCTTCGCTGGCCCTGCCACGCGAAAGCCTCAGCGCCGACGAGGACATGTGGCGCTCGACGTATGCCCGCCTGCCGCGCACCACACACCCCCGGATCGCCGAGGCGGCGCCCCTCCTGGCGACCCGCATGGTCGACAGCGCCTATCCCGCGGCCCTGGAGATGCTGCTGGACGGCGCCGCAGCGCAGTGGGAAACACTGCGCGCCCGGCGATAGAGGATCGCCCGGGGGCGTCGCCGCGCTCGACGAGATCCTGTTCGTCGGCCGCCAGGCCCGCATCCACGTCCTCATGGAAAACCACCCCGCCCACTGGCGCCTGCGGCCTGGAAGCGTACGAGCAGTTCGCCACCGCGTCCTGGCGCGCTGCACCACCAATACCTGGGACAGGCTCGCCCCGATGGCTGGCCCCCTCCCCAGGCCAATGCAGTTGCTTTTGGGGTGCAGAGGACGTTGCCTCGGGTGTGACGGGGTGGGGAGCAGGGCAGCGGGTGCGGATCGGGATTCTGACGAAGGTGTTCACCGCCGAGCTGGTCGACGCGGCGATAGCCAAGCACAGCCGGGCTGAGCGGCGGCGCCGCCTCCTACCAGCGCGATTAGTCGTGTACTTCGTCCTGGCCCTATGTCTGTTCGCCCGGGAGTCGTACGAGGAGGTGCTGCGCGTGCTGACCAGCGGCATACCGGGAAGCCGGGCCCTGGCCAGGGTGAACAGGTCCTCGTTATGCCGAGCGCGGTCCCGGCTCGGTGAGGACGTGCTGGAGACCCTGTTCAGAGAGGTGGCCGGTCCACTCGCCACCCCGGACACGCCCGGAGCATGGTGGCGCGGGCTACGGCTGCTTGCTCTGGACGGCACCCAGTTCGACCTTCCCGACTCGGTGAGCAACGGCGACACCTTCGATGGCCCCTCCACCACGGGCGGCCTCCCCTTCGGATTCCCCCAGGTGAGGGCCGTGGTCCTCGCGGAGATCGGAACACACGGAGTGCTCGATGCCCGCCTCGGCGGCTACCGCGACGGCGAACGCAGCCTTGCCTACCCGCTGGCCGGCTCCACCGGTCCTGGTGACCTGGTGATCGCTGACCGCGGCTTCTGGTCCGTCGAGTGCGCGCACGCCTTCTCCATGACGGGCGCGGATCTGCTCGTGAGACTCCAGTCCAACCACCTCGGCACCCTCCAGGAGGAGCTTCGCGACGGCTCGTACCTGTCGATGGCTCGTCCGGGCAAGGATGTCCGGCTCCGAGCCGCGCGGGAGGGCCGGACCTTACCCAAGCACACGATCTACCGCGTCATCACCTTCACGAAGGACGACAAGGTCGCCTTCCTCGGCACGACACTGCTGGACCCCGAGCAGTACCCGGCGGCCGAGCTGGTCGCGCTCTACCGGGAACGTTGGGAGATTGAGCTGGCCTTCGACGAGATCAAGAACCACCTCGGCCCCGGCGGACCGATCCGGTCCCGCACACCGGAAGGCGTTCGGCAGGAGCTGTGGGCCTACCTTGCCGTCCACCACGCGATCCGCCGGTTCGCTCACGCCGCAGCCCTCGCCGGCCCCGCCGTCGACGCGGACCGGGTCTCCTACCTCAAGTGCGTTCGCATCATCCGCCGAAGCGTTCCGTCCCAGCTCGGAGCCACCGCCGCCAAGCTCACCCGCTCCTTGGCCGAGGTCAGGCAAGAGGCACGCAGCCGCTTGCTCCCGGCTCGCCGGAACAGGAACTGCCCACGAGCGATCAAGAAGCCCAACCGATGGCCCGTACACCGGACCCGCGCCAAACGAGGGGCTGTCGAGCCGGGCCGCTGGGCCCTCAACCAGAGCAAGAAGCCCAAGAGCAATCGACGGGCGGGGAGGCCTGTGCTCAAGTCGTCCCCTACCCCGTCACCGCCCTAAAGCGGGCGTGGTGTGTTGGTGAGTTCACAGCTACGCGCTACGAAGATGCACCCGCGCGCCCTTGGAAGCTACGCGCGTAGACAGTACGTTCCCTAGCGTGCAGCACAGCAACACCTCGTACGGGCTCTGACACCGAGAGGATCTTCCATGGCCCGCTGTTCCTCGTGCGAACGAGACAAGGGAAAGTGCCGCAACTGTAAGGGGACAGGGCGAGTTGATGGCTTCATCAACACCCGGTGCGACGTCTGCGATGGAGGCGGCGTGTGCAGTTCCTGTGGGGGCGATGGGTACATCGGCCTCTTCGACAGCCCGCCCAAGGAGAAGAAGCGGCGCTGGATCTAACTAGTGCCGGATCAGGCAACGTTTGCCCTGTTGTGATGTGACGCGCCGTCCGGGTGTTGTGGTGGAGCGTGGGCGTCATTCTGTCCGGGTGGCAGAACGAGTGCGTGTCCGAGAGATCGATGACGATGAGGGGCGGCGGCTGCTGCGGATTATCCGCAGAGGCACCGGGTCGGTGGTGACCTGGCGGCGGGCCCAGATGGTGCTGCTGTCCGCGCAGGGCATGGCGGTGGCGAAGATCGCTGAGGTGTCGTTCACCAGCGACGACCGGGTCCGGGACGTGATCCACAACTTCAATGCCGACGGCTTCGACTCTCTCTATCCGAAGTACTCCGGTGGTCGGCCGAAGACGTTCACGCTGCCGGAGCGCCGTGAGATCAAGAAGATTGCGAAGTCCAAGCCCACCGAGCACGACCTGCCGTTCTCGACCTGGAGCCTGTCCAAGCTGGCGGACTTCCTGGTCGCCGAGGGGGTGGTCGACGACATCAGCCACGAGGGCCTGCGCATCCTGCTCCGCGAGGAGGGAGTCTCCTTTCAACGCCTGAAGACCTGGAAGACCTCCCGCGATCCGGACTACGCGGCCAAGAAAGCGTGCGTCGAGCACCTGTACGCCATCGCCGACGGCGAGGTCATACCCGAGGACGGCGAACCCGAAGTCATCTTCTGCATGGACGAGTTCGGGCCGCTCAACCTGATGCCCTACCCGGGCCGGCAGTGGGCCGAGCGCGGCGGCAGGCACAAGGACCCAGATCGCGAACCGCGCCGACGGCGGCGAGCGACCTACAACCGTTACGGCGGGGTGCGGCACCTGTTCGCCGCTCTGGATCTTTCCAAGGACAAGCTCTACGGCCACATCAAACCGGTCAAGCGGCGCACCCAGTTCCTGGAGTTCTGCCGCTGCCTGCGCAGCCTCTACCCGGCCGACGTCAGGATTTCGATCGTGGCCGACAACTTCTCCCCACACCTGACCACGAAAAGGTGTCAACGGGTCGGTATCTGGGCTGCCGCGAACAACGTCGAGATCGCCTACACACCGACCAACAGCTCCTGGCTCAACCGCATCGAGGCCCAGTTCACGGCCCTGCGTTACTTCACCCTGGACGGCACGGACCACGCCGACCACAAAGAACAGGGCAGCATGATCCGCCGCTACATCATCTGGCGAAACCGCCATGCCAACGACCAGCACCTACAAGCCGTCGTCGACAGGGCAAACGTTGCCTGATCCGGCACTAGCCGCCGCGGTCCGGTACTCATGGTGTGCCGCCACGAGTACCGGACCTTGGTCGGCCTCGGGACCAATGGAACCGTGGTTGGCGCTGAGATTGATCATGGGAGTGCGGGCTGCACACGCTCAGCCGCTCGCACAGCATGTCGCACGACGCGCCGCCCGGATCGATTCCGGACGGCGCGTCACAACAGAGCGAACGTTGCTTGGTACGGCGCTAGGCCCGAAGGTGCCCCCAGGTAGTCGCGCCGACGATGCCGTCGGCGCGAATCTTTTCCGCAGTCTGGAAGCGCTTCACGGCGGACTCCGTGGCAGCTCCGAAGTAGCCGTCCACGCCGGTGGAGCCCACCGAGTAGCCGTGGTAGATCAGCAGCGCCTGGAGCTCCTTCACCTTCGCACCGGAGTCGCCGCGGTCCGTGTAGGCGTTGCTGAGGTCGTAGCCGCAGTAGGTCCCCGTGTCGACGCTTCCCCGGCAGTTCACCGCCGCCGCAGTCGGTGCTTGAGCAGTGGCGGGTGTGGCCAGAGCCGCACTGGCGGAGCCGACCGGGAGCAGGGCCGCGGCCAGCACGGCGGACGCGAGCAGGGAAAGTCTCATGCGCTGACGCAATCTGAGAGCCTTTCGAACGGGGCGGGGCAGCCCGCCCGCTGGATCGGTTGAGCGTGAATGTATCTCTGTACCGGCTGTCAGGGCAGAGCGCACTACGGCGCGCGGGGGAGCGTGTGGAGCCCGGTCGGGAGCGCCTGGCGCGAGGGCTGAGCGTAAGCCGCGCCGCCCGCAGCATGCAGGCATTCGCCGACTGTCGGCTTGGGGCGATGCCATCCAGACCATGATCGACACCCACACTGCCGCCCCAACCGCTGCCCGGCCGTGTTCAATCTCAGCGCCAACCACGGTTCCATTGATCCGCACGGCGTAAAGCAACTGCATTGCCCTCCCCAGGCCCCCCAGCACTCCGGCCGCGTCCACGTCGTCCGGGGCGGCATCGCCCAGGAGGCGCAGGCGCTGCACCCCACCGACACCGAAGCCCGCGAGTGGGCCACCGACCTGACCTGACCTGAGTCCGGACACACCACGGGCCCGGGGAACATCCCCGGGGCCCATGGGGATCCGAAGCCGTCGGGAACTGAATCTCCTTGAGATGGCCGCTCTCGGCGCACTCGGCCGACTGCCAGTTCACCTCGATGTTCCCTCTCTTCGCCAAGGCCAGCACCGTGGCAACGAACCCTTCGGACAGGGTGGCCATGACGGCGTGCCTCATTTTGCTGTGCCAGGCGAGCAGGGCGTCGACGAACGCTGTAAATGCGATGGGGTCGATCTGACACTCGTCGGCCTCCATGGGCCCGATGCCGGATGGCAGACCCACTTCGGCTTGATAGACGGTGACCTGGCTCATGAACAGTCGGGAGGCTCCGTTGGACGGGTTCCACAGGGTTTGGTCGCCGATGTCGTAGTACTGGCTCACGTCAGCCTCTCCCTGCTGATCGTAAGGGTCAGCGTAGTACGCATCTGACATTGCGGTCAGTCAGCCCTCCACGGAAAGTGAGCCAGAACCAAACGGGTTCTGGCACACATTCCGTGAGCAATCTGGAGTCCGGCTTCGCCGAAGGCCGGTGACGCGTGGTCCACGCAACTCACCTGACGCGCGCTTCCTGCTGGCGGGAGCTGGCAAGACCTCTCATGGAGAATCAGTTACGGTTCTGGCTCAACTTCTGCGGCGGCGGCGATTGAGGTGAGTCGGCCAGGCTGGCGCGCTGAGGAAAACTGCATGTCAGGGCTACAGCCGTCGTGTTGCGACTGCCAGGGTTCCGGCAGCAGCAGCGGCGATGGCCTCTGGGCGCGCCCTCCGACAAAGCGATCGTCGACGATGTCACCCGCGGTAAGCGCGTTGTCGGTACTGGTCGGCCTTCCGTCCTGCCGATCGCCTTGACCGACGGTGTACACCGGGCCGGAGACCCTGATATGGACCTGCGCACGACGTCCTGGACGAGGACGTTGCCCGCCTGTCCCCGGTGCGCCACGTAACCTCAGTTGCCTGGGCCGCTAAGAAGTCATCTCAATTGGTTAGTGCGCCTCGACGAGTGAGAGCCAGGTGCTGTTCGGTCCAGGCGCAATGGCTTGACGGTGATGTGAGACTTGCAGCATGGATATGGGGCGTGAGTCGCGGTGGGAAAAAGACGCAATGACGGTGGAGATCGTTTTTGCTCTGGTGACTGCCGTCGTGCTGGCTGCAGCGGTCTTTGCCGTCGCTCTGGCTCTCGCACTAGCTTTTGGCGTCTCTGGTCCAGCGGGGAAGGGCGCGCTGGTGGGGGGTGCGCTGCTCGGAGCGGCGGCCGGAGTGTGGCGTCTGGTGCGGGTGCTGCGTCGGTTCGACGCGCAGCGCCGTAGAGGTCACTGACTGCGGGCCTCCTCCTTGGGGTCGGTAGCCCGCCGGTGTGGGGATTGTTCAGCGGCTGGTGCCGGATAAGTTGTGGGAGTTGTTCCAGCGTGTGGTGCCGGAGGCACCCTCGCGGCCTCAGGGTGGCGGTCGGCGTCGGCATGGCGACCGTGAGGTGCTGGCGGCGATCGTGTTCGTGGCAACCTCTGGGTGCACGTGGCAGCAGCTGCGCGCCGCGTCGTTCGGGCCGTCCGGGGCTACGGCGCACCGCCGGTTCACTGAGTGGCCGAAGGCCAGGGTGTGGGCGAAGCTGCATCGTCTGATCCTCGACGAACTCGGCTCCCGCGGTGAGCTGGACTGGTCGAGGTGCGCGATCGACTCGGTGAACAGGCGGGCTCTGAAAAGGGGGACCTGACGGGTCCGAATCCTGTCGACCGGGGCAAGTACGGGTCGAAGATCCATCTGATCACCGAGCGGACTGGTCTGCCCCTGTCTGTCGCAATCTCCGGCGCCAACGTCCACGACAGCCAGGCCCTGATCCCACTTGTGAAGGGCATACCTCCGATCCGCTCCCGCCGAGGCCCTCGCCGGCGCCGACCCGGCAAGCTCCACGCCGACAAGGGCTACGACTACCGCCACCTTCGGCAATGGCTCTCGCGACGCGGAATCCGGCACCGGATCGCCCGTAAGGGCATCGAGACTTCCCAGCGGCTCGGACGGCACCGGTGGACCATCGAGCGCACCATGGCCTGGCTTGCCGGCTGCCGCCGACTCCACCGCCGCTACGAACGCAAGGCCGAGCACTTCCTGGCGTTCACCAGCATCGCCTGCACCCTCATCTGCTACCGCAGACTCGCGAAATGAGATGACTTCTAAAGCTTTTCGTCCCTCCACCCCGGCAGGCGGCACCCTGCGGCCTTGCGCGACCTGCGTGCCGCCGAGGCGGAGGAAGAAGAGGACAGCTGACGGGGGCCGACGGACGCGGTCAGCTGCCGCAGGCGCACCCCGCAGCAGCTCGACGCCGCCGCCTCAAGGAGGTAGCGGCGGCTACCAGGGGCGGACGAGGACGAGGCCGACCTTGCCGGGCCGTACCGCGTGCTCAACGGCGTTGGCCAGCTCGCCCAGGCCGTACGTAGCGGCCACGTCGAACTGGTCCTTGAGCCCCAGCGCGATCTGCTTCGCAGTGGCGACGTCGGATGCCCGCCTCTCGGCGGAGGCCTCGGACAGCCACTGGCCGATGTTCTTGCCCCGCAGCGTCAGCGACTTGCTCAGCAGCGTCGACGCATGCAGCGAGATCGGCTCCTCGGCGATCAGCCCGTAACTGACCAGCTTCCCGCCCGGCGTCAACAGGTCCAGAAGGCTCTCCGCCAGCTTCCCGCCGATCGGGTCGAAGGCCACACTTACCGGACGGCCGGCGGCTGCCTTGCGGACCTCGTCGGCCCAACCCGGATGCTCTGTCGATACGACCGGCACGTCCGGGAACCGCTTGCGCAGCTCGGCGGCACCGCGCTCGCTGCGGACGACGTTGACGAGCGCGAGGTTGTGGAACTGCGACACGCCCGTCACCAGCCGCCCGACCGACGAGCCCGCGGCGGTCTGCACCAGAAAACCTTCGTAACCGAAGGCCAGGTGCTCCTGCGCCTCACGGCGGAGCATCACCGTGGTGAGCGGATTCGCCAGCATCTGCGCGGCGACCTCGTCCGACAGCTCGTCCGGTACGGCGACGACCACCTCGGTGTCCGCCACGATCCACTGGGACCACGCGCCCGGGTGGGGGAAGACCGTTACGCGGCCGCCGACCTCGACACCCGGCGCCACGCGCGTTTCCGGGCCGATCGCCTCCACCACGCCGGTGGCTTCCATCCCGGCCGGAACCGGCTGTGCAGCCGTCCCTGGGTGGGCCTCGATGGCCTGGAGATCACCGGGGTGCACCGTGAAGGCCGTGGTGCGGATGAGGACCTGGCCGCGCTCGGGCGCCGGCTCGGGCTCCTCGATGACGGTCAGGACGTCGGCGGGCAACCCGCCACGGGTGTAGACGACACGACGGTTCATGATTCTGCTCCTGCGCGCTGGTGTGTGTGGGGGGCTTGGCCGGGGCGTGAGCCGGGGTTCCTGCAGCAGGTGCTTTCCGCTAAGAGCGCTCCACCGTTCTCGGCCGCCGGCCGTGGCGACGGCCAGGTCGAGGAGTTCGCCGCTCATGGGCCGGTGAACAGGTCGGCGTGCGTCCGGACGAAGTCGGCCACTTCCGAAGGGGGCCGCCCGGTGACCCGCTCCACACCGTCCGCCTTGCGGTCGTACCGGTTCTCAGCATGGAGGCGGGCCATGGTGGAGATGTGCTGGAAGACGTGGTCCGGCAGCCCTAGCGGCCTGAGATCGTGGTCGATCCACTCCTGCAGGGGGACGTCTCGGTAGCCGACGGGCCGGCCCAGGACTGCGGAGACCTGCGCCGCCATGGCGGTGATGCCCTCCGAACGGGGGCCGGTCAGCTCGTAGATCCGCCCGGTATGCGGAGCCGGGTCGGCCAGGACCTCCTCCACGACCGCAGCGACGTCGCCGGCCGCCACCGGGGAGGTCTTCGCCTCGCCGAAGGGCAGCCTGATGGTGCCCGTCCTCGCGATCGAGGAGAAGCCGACGCGGAAGAGCGGGTTCTCCAGGAACACGGTGGGCCTGATCTGGACAACGGGCAGGCCCGACCAGTCGAGGACCTGCTCGACCAGCCACTGCTGCCGCTGCTGGACCGACTCGGAGGTGCGGCTGAGATCCATCTCGGCGACGGTCAGCTGCGACATGTTCACGAACACCTCCAGGCGCCCGTACGCGCGCGCGACGACCGCTGCCGTCAGGGCCGCCTCCAGGTACTGCGCCGACACGCCCATGCCGAAGTACATCCGCCCGCAACCGTCCAGGGCGCCGGCGACCTCGCCCGCACGCGTCAGGTCTGCGACCACGACCTCGGCGCCGGTCGCCCGCAGTGCCCGTGCGCGATCGTCCTCGCGACGTACCGCGGCCCGGACGGGCAGGCCACGTCGCCGAAGGCCCTCGACGACGGAACGTCCGACGGCGCCGACACTGCCCGCGGCGCCGGTCACCAGGACGGGCAGCGCGCTGGCTCCCGGGGGGCGGTCCATAGCGGCAGCCTGCGACGCACACGGCCAGGACGCAACCGGAGCCGTCCACCCGATGACGCGGAGCCGCCCGGCGGAGCTGGGGCTGGCGGAGACGAACGGCAAAGATGGCAAGTACCCGATCTGGAACCTGACCCCGGCGGGGCAGAAGGCTCTGGCCGAAGGCAACGAGCTGCCGCCCCGCCCGAAGGCCGGCACCGGAGCGAAAGCGGTGAGGGCCGGGTTCGGTCCGCACGGCGTCGCGGTGACGGACGCGATCCTCGCCTACGGCGGCCGACGCCATCTGACCGACTGGCAGGTGGAGGTCAACCACGCCACCAAGGAGACCGGCTTGAGGTTCAACACCGACGCTGTCCCTCGCCCTGCCGACCAAGACCAGCGAGGTCCGCCTCTTCGAGATCGACAACGGCACCATGACTCAGGCCCGCCTCGCCAAAGAGATCTGGGACTACGAGCGCTACGCCGGGCACCGCGTCTGGGAAGGTGCCCGCGGCACCAACGGCAGCACGTACCCGTTCTGGCAGCGCCACCGCTACACCCGGTCCGCGACCGTCCCACGGCTGCACGTTGTCCTGGCGGGCAAGGCGGAACACCTGCTCGACAACCGCCGCCAGGCGCTCGCCGCCGATGTACAGGGCATCACCGTCGCAGTCTGGGTGAACACCCTGCACCGGCTCCAGCGCGGCGAGCCCTGGTACGAGATCGGCATCGACGACCCGCACCGCCGTCGCGAGCGTTACCCGGAGCCGGCGGGCCGCTGAGCCTGCGTGTGGCGCAAACTCTCCGCGAGAGGGGCTTGCCCCGTTCCGGCTCGCGCACGGCCACCCGGGCCCTGCGGGACAGGCTTGCCCGGTGCAGCATGCCGGGGTGAGGAACCGAGGTGACCAGATGAGGGTGTTCGACGTCGGCGAGACGGTGGTGCGGCAGGACATGTACCGCGGCCGGGTGTGGAGCGAGCAGGCGCTGCGCGTCCTCGAGGACACCGGCACGGCGCTGGTGACCGCCTGTACGCCCGGGGCTGAAGCGCTGTGGCCGTCGCTGCACGCCAAGGCCCGCGCCGACCGCTCGGTGCGCACCGAGGCGTTCGACGCGATGGCGACGGGGGAGTGGGAGCTGACGCCCGGCCGGTGGCAAGAGACCGAGCTACTCCTGTGGAAGCCGCCCGCGGCGTGGTTCAGCATCAACGCCTTCTTCACCGGCGACGGGTTGCGGAACTGGTATGTCAACTTCGAGCACCCAATGACCCGCACCGATGACGGGTTCGACACCTTCGACCTGACCGTCGACCTCGTCATTGACCCCGACCTGAGCACATGGACGTGGAAGGACGAAGACGAGTACGCCCATGTCCGGCGCCTGGGCATCGTCACCGACTCCGAGCACCAGGCGGTGGAGCTCGCCCGCGCCCAGGTCCTCGCCATGCTTGAGGAGCGGGCCGGGCCGTTCGCGGACGCCGACCGGTGGGCGGCCTGGGGCTGGGATGCAGCCTGGCCGCCGCCGAACCTTCCCCGGCAGCCCTGGGCGGGCTGAACCGGTCGGCCGCGGGCCTGGCTGTCGGAGGTAGTTCTGCTGCCACTCCAACGACGGCATGGACAGCGCGGCCTCGGCGAGGGCCTTCGCCGACGGCGTCTTGAGTGACGCGAGGCTGGTGTCGATCCAGTTCTGGGTGAGGCTGTAGCCCTGTTTCCCGGTACTCCACCGCCTGGACCAGGCATTTGAGCTTGTCCCGGGCGACGACCGGAGGCCGTGCGCTCGCGCAGCGGGGAGGCGAGAGGGCCGGCCGCCTGCGGCAGCCACGGCGCCACGGCAAGGAGCGCGTGCAGGGAGTGCGTGTACAGGTCGACGAAGCCGGGCGCCTCGCCCAGGCCGACGGCGAGGCCGCGCAGCAGGGTCAGCGCGTCCCAGCCGGACAGGCCCCGGTCGCGCATGAACGTGTCGTCGCTCTGCGGGACGGGCAGCGCGCCCAGCCACAGCGCCCAGTAGTTCAGGTTTGCCGCCTCGGCGGTGTCGTCGTCGGCCAGGGCACGGTCGATGAAGTCCAGCAGCGGCTGCGGGTCACCGAGCCGGGACAGAGCGGTCGCGGTGGAGCGGGCGGCGGCCCACTGCGGCGACCAGCTCCGGCGGGCGAGGACATCGCGCCGCCCGTGGAGGGTGTGCGCGGTCCACGCGGCCGCGTCCGGGCTGCGGTGGTAGGAGACGAGGTACAGCGCCTGGCGGTGCAGCAGCACGCCGCCCTCGCCCTGCCGGGCGGCGTGCTCGGTGGTGGCGCGCAGCCGGTTGAAGAACACTGCCCGGTCACCCGTAGCCAGTTGCGGGGAAGGGGCGACCGGCCCGCGACGGGGCCCGGGTAACGGTCCGGCGAGGGCCGGCGGAGTGGTCCCGTTCAGCGCCCAGGCCAGCATGTGCGCGGCGTCCCGGGTGTGCACCCACCCGGCCAGCAGGCGCCGGCCCCATCTCGACCTGGCCATGGCCCCGGGCATTCGGCCGATCTTCGTCCCGTTCGGCGCGTCGGACAGGGCTGCTGCCAGGCCGGGGTCGTTGCCCACCTGCAACGCGTACTCACAGCCATCGCCGTGAACATCGAGCGACTCAGCGGCCGGTCAGTCACCGAGCAAACCCCTTAGCCGAGGCCGCCGACCGCCCTCCAGACCTTTCTGGACCAGCACGGGATCCCCCGCTCGAAGTCCTGGCGAACCCTCGGAGGCTGACCGAGACCATCAAGATCCCCGACTGTGAGGATGAGGCGGCACCGCTCGAGGGTCTGACCCGATCCCCGATTGACGCTTCGGCTGTCCTCACTCGGAATCGTCGGCCTTCCGAGCGGTGCCAATGCGTGTACCGGCCGGAGATCGTGTGCTGCGACGGAGCCCGGCCCGGCTGACGTCCCGCCGCCGGGTCCCCCGGTACGACTTCCCACCCGCCCGGGTGACGCCATCAGTGCAGGAACGATTCTCCAGCGCTCGCGCGCCCGAGCATGAGGGGCATGATTCGTCATCTGCGCCGTACCATCACCTTCTTCGCGGCCGCCGCGGTGGTTGCCGGTCTCGCGGTCACCGCCGCTCCCGCCACGGCCGCCACCTCCCACAGCCCAGTCGGCCGGGCCCCAGCCGCCCGCGACCTCCCGGAGCCGCCTGACGCCGCGAAGGCCCGCGAGCTGCTCGCGGGCCTCGGCGTGGCCGACGAGGCAGCCGGCATCATCTGCGGCACCGATGGCAGATCGGGGCTCACAGTGGGGACGGCCCACGCCAGGGACTGCGCCACAGCACTCCAGGTCGCGAGTGCCTACACGCGGAGCTGGAACAGCGGCGGCGAGGGGGCCACGACCGTCCACGCCGCAGGATCCGTCTGGAGCTGTCGGGAACAGCCGGGTCCGCTGAATCCGTATCAGGAATGCGTCGAGACAGGCGGCACCGGTCGGCGGGTCACCCTGACGTCCTGATCGAGACGCCCGTCGACGCTACGGGCCTGCTGGTCGCAGCGCTCGCGGATGTCGTAACGCTCCAACGGCGCCGGCAGGCGCGGATCTCGGCGTTCGACGAGGAGAGCTCCTTCCTGGACACACTGTCGGAGTATCAGTGGGCCAGGGACGCGGCCGGGCTGGCGCAGGAGACGCTGGACGGTCTGATCAAGCCGGTGATCGAGGTCTGCGAGTTCTACGGCACGGTGCCGTGGCAGCTCTCGTCCCGTGAGGTCGATCGGTACTTCGCCGGGCCGGGGAAGCGGGCTCAGTCGACGATGCGGTACAAGATCGGCAAGAGCGACGGGTACTTCGCGTTCCTGGAGCAGCGGAACGCGGGCGAGATCCTGGGCCGGTTCGGTGCCGCGGCGGAGTCGCCGATCGACCCATTCAACCGGCCACGGCATCGTGGTGACTTCGGGCTGCGGATCCCGCCGTCGCAGGCGGCGATGAAGGCGTTCTTCGGCCGCTGGCGCGAGGACCTGCCCTGGGCGCGGAAGTACCTGGTCGCCTGCCGCGACTACGTGATGACGAACTATCTGTCCGGTGTCCGTGCGGCGGAGCTGTGCGGCGTCTGCATGGGGGATGTCGACGGGGAGCACGGTGTCCGGGTCGCCGGTGTAGATGACCGCGTCCTCGTCGGGAGCCGGAGGCTGGAAGTGGTCGAAGAAGTCGTGCCTAGCGCGAGCTGCTGAGGGGTTGGGACGTGGTCAAGTCGGTGCCGATGAGTCTCCGTGGCATGGATGGAGCGATCGTCGAACACCGTGCTTGGCCACGTCCCAGCCCCGACTTGTCGTGGTCTTCCACCGGACACCCAGCCGCGAGAACGACGCAGCCCTGCGCTTCGGTCCGCCGTCCGGAATGCCCGCAGTGCGGCCACCCCGGGCTGGTAGCCCGCCGTAGTCCCGCACTGTCCAAGTCGTTGGTATCAGTGGACGATTCGCTCCACGATCCAGTCGACCAGTGGCTTGATTACCTGGCTGTGCTCGGTGTTCTCGCTGTCGCACTTGAACTCGTCGAGCGCGCTCTTCTCGTCGGCTGCCTCGACCTTCTCGTACGGGTCGACGTCCCACTTGGCCGGGTCGTAGTCCAGCGCGACCGCACTCACGGAGGGGACGAAGCAGCTGAACTTGTACTTCTCCGGGATGTCAGCCCCGAGTGCCGCGGCGATCTTGCCGAAGGAGCCGAGGGTGCCACCGGGCGTGCCGTCAAGGCCGGGAACGTACGAGGTGAAGCCCCGTCGGACCTGGCCGGCGGCCCGCATCTCACCGATCGGCTTGCGCGTTCCGCCGTCGGGCTGGAAGTTCGCCTGGGCGTAGACGACCAGCGGCACCTGCCGCTTGAACACCTCCGTGCCGGCCGGCAGGTCGCGGCCGGTGCCGGTGCCGGTGCCGGTGCCGGTGCCGGTGCCGCTGGCCACGCCCAGCTTGCGCGGCCGTCGCGGGAACTGGCCGTACTCTTCCAGCTCGTCCAGGAGCTGCTTTCGCAGGTCGCTGGAGGTTGCGACGGGACCCGCGTACTTCGCGTCCGGGACCCACGCGTACAGCAGCTGCTGCGCGGCGGGGCTCCTGATCAGCTCGGCCTCCTTGACCTTGCCGGGCGCGGCCGGCAGCGACTCGAAGAAGTAGGCCATCTGCTGGAGGACCAGCGGGATCCAGGCGCCGTTGTGCGGGGAGTCCCAGGAGAGGTAGGTCTCGGTCTGGTGGTCCTGGTGCTGGTTCTCCATCTCGGCGAGGGCGTAGCGGGTGACGATGCCGCCCATGCTGACCCCGCCGACGATCAGCGGCGCAGAGCCCTGTCTCTCTTGGATGACCTTGTTGATGGCGCTGATCACCACCCCGGCGTTGGCCTGGATGTAGGTGTGGCGCTTCTCGAAGCCGACCAGGACAACGTCGATGCCCGCGGTGAGCAGCTGCTCGAGGAAGCCCACGTTGCTGCCCGGATAAGGCGCGTTTCCTGAGCGGGCCGCGTAGCGGGCTTTCCAGTCGGACGTCTGCTGCTCTGTGCGGACGCGGACTTGAAGGTCGCGGAGCTCTCGTGGGGGAAAGCCCACGTTCCGGGCGCTCTCGCGGGAACTGGTGCACCGGGGACGGTCCGGACACGGCTGGCACTGGTTCTTGGCGAACCGCGCCACGATCAGGGGTGCCGCGGTGGGCGAGGAGGTCGGGTAGGGGCTGTGCCAGCCCTTGCTGGCCTGGCCTCGGGGGCAGGTGACCTGTCGGCGGTCGAAGTCGATGTGGAAGTCGTCCCGGTCGAAGCCTTCGTTCTTGCGGTGCTGGCGGGTGGGGTTGCCCGGCAGTGGCCCGGTGACGGTGATCTGGTGTTCGCGGGCGGCTCGTTCCAGGTGGACCAGGGAGGTGTAGCCGCCGTCGACCAGGTGCTCGGCGGGCAGCAGCCCGCGACGAGCCAGGCGGGTGTGGATGCCGGGCAGGGCCTGGCCGTCGTTGGTGGCGGCCGAGGTGGTGGCCACGTCCGTGATCACGTTGGCGCTGTCGGAGGCACACGTCTCGGTGACATGCGCGGCAAACCCCTTCCAGCTGATGATGTGCCCATGGCGGACATAGCGTGCCGTGGTGTCGTAGGGAGAGAAGATCGCCGAGGAGGAGGGCGGCAGCCCGCTGGCATCCGCGGTGCGCCAGCGTAGGCGGCCTGCCGCGTCGCGGCAGTAGTTCTGCACGACGATCTGCCGCAGGGCCTCGGCCTGCGGGCCGGGACGGTGGCCCGATTCGGGCCGGTGAAGGTGCTCCAGCAGTCGGCATGCGTCGTTGCCGGCGGCGAGAATCCGGGTCTTGGGCCGGGTGGGGTTCTTGCCCAGACGGACTGGACGGCCGTAGCGGCGCCCCCACTCCTCGTCGACCAAGCCGACCAGCAGATGCCCGGCCGTGCGGGCCACTTCCTCCAGCACGGCACGGACCGACTCGGTGACCAGCTCCAGCCGGGTCAGGTCCCGCACCGCGGCAAGGACATGGGTGGAATCGGTGCGCTGTGTGGTGCGATCGCGTAGGAGTCCGGCCTCCTTCAGGCGCGCGAGCGCCAGATCGAGGAGGCGGTCGGCGCGGTCATCCCGGGTGAGGCGCTCGCGGAAGTCGGCCAGCACGCTGTGGTGGAAGCCGGGATCATGTTCCTGTCCCAGCAGACGACCTCGCTGACGTGTCCTTACACAGCGATCCACTTCGCTCATCCCAATTACGACCTTGGGATTTATTAGCGGCGGGGAGGGGCTGCTGCTCGGGGGACGTGCCCGGTTGCTCCTGGACCCCCAAGGTCGGGTGTCAGTGGCTCGTGCAAGGGTGCCTCCCATGGAGTCTTCGGAAGTGGTTGAGGCATTGTGGGATCGGATCCAGGCGCGCGATTGGTCAGCTGTCGCCGGTTTGGTCGCAGAGGACGTCGTGGTGGAGTGGCCGATCAGCGCGGAGCGCATCGTTGGCAACAAGAACTTCGTCGCGGTGAACAGCGAATACCCGGGAGGTTGGTCGATTCGGGTGCTGCGGATTGTGGCTGACGGCAACGAGGTGGTCTCCGAGGTCGAGGTGCCGCATGACGAGTTCGGCGTGTTCCGCGCAGCCTCATTCTGGACCGTCGAGCAGGGACAGATCGTGCGCGGCCGGGAGTACTGGACAAGTGTTGGGGCTGATCCGCGCCCGGAGTGGCGGGCGGCTCTGGTTGAACCCATGTGAGGTGGCTCTGCCGCTCGCATCGACGGTCCGGCTGATTCGGCCGTGACATGAGAAGGGCCGTGCGGGTTGGGCTGGTTGTGAAGCTGACCTGGGCCCGCACGGCCTGCTCCCATCCTGCCCTGTCCGGTGTTTCCCGCGCACACTTCGGCGAGTTGTTCGCTGAACTCGCCGCCCCGTGGGAGGCAGCGCGACAGTCTGCGCTTCGCGAAGCCAGGGGCGGTGAACGCCGTAGGGCGCCCGGCGCCGGGCGCAAGCCGAAGCTGGTCTTCTGCGACCGGCTGCTTCTCACCCTGGTGCACCTGCGCCATCAGCTGCCGCACGAGGTTCTCGCCGAGCTGTACGACGTCGACCGCTCGACCGTTTCGACGGCGATCCGGCAGGTCCGCTCGTTACTTGCGGCCCGTGGTTTCGCGGTGCCCAACCGGCCCGGAGTGCGTCTGCGGACACTGGAGGACCTCTTCGCTTACGCTGAGGCCGAAGGGGTCGAGCCTCGACTCGACGGCGCCGAGACCCAGGTCAGACGCCCACAGGCAGGCCGTCCCGGGCGCCGGGCCTTCATCTCGGGCAAACGTCGGCAGAACACGATCAAGACCACCACGTTCAGCGACGGGCAGGGCCGAATGCTGCTGTCTGGGATCGTGCGGCCCGGCCGGATGCACGACCAGACTGCCGTACGCACCGAGGGCATCGCCGAACAGCTCCGGCTCCACCCATCGGTGAAGTCTCAGGTCGACGCCGGGTATGCCGGGCTGGCCAAGGAGTTCCCCGACCAGGTCACCGCCCCGCCGAAGAAGCCGAAGGGCGAGGCGAGCGACGGTGACAAACGGGCCTGGAACGAAGCGCGGCGGCGCCAGTCCTCGGCCCGGATCTGTGTCGAGCACACCAACGCCGAACTGCGGCAGTGGACACCCTTGCGACGCTTTACCGGACGCCGTGACACCTACGCCGAGACGCATCTGGCGATCGCCGGCCTCGTCTCCGACCGGGCCGCACGGCGCCCCACCCAACGCCGGGCAAGCACCGAACTCGTCCTCGTCCGCAACAGCACCTGCTGATCACACACCAGCCGAACCTTCAGGCCAACACGTCCCGACCTCAATTTTCCCCGAGGTCGTTAGCAGTCGAGTCGTCGCGGGGCTCCGGGTGGCCAATCTGCTTCAGTCATCGAGGGCAGGAACACCATGAGCCACACCCGAAGCTCCTGGGCTTCCCGATCTTACGAAGGACCGGGACGAACCCAAGAAGAAGGTAAGGAACACGATCAAGACCACCACCTTCAGCGACCAGCAGGGGCCGCACGCTGTTCTCCGGTATCGTCCGCCCGGGCCGGATGCACGACCAGACCGCCCTGCGCACCGAGGGCATCGCGGACCAGCTCCGCCGGCACCCGGGGGTGAAGGCCGAGGTCGACTCGGGATACCAGGGCCTGGCCAAGGAGTTCCCCGGCCAGGTCAGCGCCCCTCCGAAGAAGCCGGCCGAGGACGCCTGCGACGGGGACAAGCGGGCCTGGCGCGAGATGCGCCGCCGCCAGTCCTCGGCGCGGATCTGAGTGGAGCACACCAACGCCGAGTACAAGCAGTGGCGGCCCCTCCAGCGGTACACCGGCCGAGGCGAGACCTGCGCCGAGACCTACGCCGAGACCCACCTCGCGATCGCCTCGCTGGTCTCCGACCGCTCCGCACGACGCCCGACCCGCCGCCGGACGAACACCGAACTCGTCCTCGCTTGCAACACCGTCTGCTGATCACCCACCAGCCGGACCACCAGGCCAACACGCCCCGACCCCAATTTCACCCAAGGTCGTAAGAGACAAGACCCGCTACTCAACCCGTTCAAGGGTTACCCCGCGCCTGGAGCGCCTCGTACCAGTCCTGTGCCACCTCTGCCACCTCCCGGTCGTCGGTCGCCGGCACGGGCTGGATCGGCGGACCGGCATTGGCGAGCACCTCCAGGAGGAGGGCGCGACGCTCGGTGTAGGGGAGTGGGCGGGTGTCGCCGATCGCCGGATCGGGGTGTTGTACAAGATCCCAGCATGCATAGGAGCCCGGATGCCGGGACGCCAGTGCGCGAGCCCGGGTCACGGACGACGCTGCCCGTGACTGGGCCGCCCCGAAGTTCAGCCGGCTGTCCCGCCAGATCACCGCCTCCCCGTCCAGCGTGGTGCCCGGCCGCAGCGCCATGCCGACCAGAGCCAGGTCCATCCAGTGCGGTGTGGCGACCCTCCCGGACCGGGCGTACAGGACAACGGTCTCCTCGGTACGGCGCAGCACGGTCCGGTGGCCGTCGTTCTCCAGACTGAGCTATGTCTCATGAGACATCTGCGCGCAGCTTACGTCGGGGTTCGTTCTGCCCGCTTGTTCGGCGCATCCGGCGTGCCGGTGGGTGTGTCGCTCCGGGGGTGGGGGAGGCCGGTATGTCACGCGGCCTGCTGCGCCAAGAACGAGGCATGTGAACCCGGTTGTGGACGATGCGCCGGCTCGGGCAGTCCGAGCCCGGGTGCGGGCAGGAACGCCGTGGGCCTCGGGTACTCTGTCGGGCAGAAGATCCGACATGTACCGGCGTCAGGATCCGGCAGTGGACACGTGGCGAGCCAACTCGGTGGCCAGGCGTCGCATGACGGTGCGGTTGGCGCGCCGCATCGTGGCCCGGACGACGGGTACCAGTAGGCGGTCGGCGAGCGGGGCGCGCGCCCAGGCGTACGCGAACGACACGTGACTCCCGCCGGTCCGCAGCGGTTCGATGGTGTAGGTGCCGTGGGCCAGGCGTCGGCCGGCCGCGCTGACGTTCCGTTCGACAATGCGCCGCGGCGGGTCGGCCTGGACGACCTCGATGGTGACGTCGGTCTTCGTGCCGCCCAGCGCGGCTGTGACCGTGGCGCACGATCCGATGCCGCGGCCAGGGCCGCTGTAGCGCCAGTCGGTCAGGTAGTGGTTGGTGAATTGCTCGTGGTGAGCCATGACATCGAGGAAGTCGTAGACCTGCTCGGGCGTCTGCGGTACGTCGATCGACACGGTGACAGACTTCATGTACCACACGGTACATAGGGCATGTACCAATTGGTACACTCGCGGCGTGGTGAATACGGACGGCTCGCATCCTGAGGGCGAGGCCGCGCCCGGCACGGACGGGGACCGGCGCTCTCAACTGGTGAACGCGGCCGTCGACTACGTCGCGGCACACGGCATCGCGGACCTGAGCCTGCGCGGCCTGGGCGCCGCGATCGGCGTCAGTCACCGCATGCTGATCCACTATTTCGGCTCCAAGGAACAGCTGCTCATCGAGATCGTCCGGACGTCGGAGCAGCGCCAGTGTGATCTCCTGTCCCGGCTCCGCCTGGAACCCGGTCTCTCGCCCGCCGATGCTGCGCGGCGCCTCTGGCAACAGCTGACGGACCCTCGACTGGCCGGTCAGGAGCGGCTCTTCTTCGAAATCTGCGTGCACGCGCTGCGGGGCCGCCCCGAGGCCGCCCCGGTCCTCGAAGGGCTCGTGAACGACTGGCTGGAGCCGCTCATGGCCGCCGAGATCGCCGCAGGTGCGAACCCTGCCGTGGCCCGGAACCGCGCCAGGCTGGGACTCGCCACCGTCCGCGGTCTGCTGCTCGACCTGCTCGCCACCGGTGACCGCGCCGGCGTCGACGCGGCGATGGAGGAGTTCCTCCGGCTGTACTACGGCTCGAAGTGACGGAGTCGCCTATCAGGCCAAGCGGCTGGGCCGGACGACGACCACCGTTCGAACAACGGTCGCCGAGGTAGACGTACGCCTCGACCTGCTTCGCAGGCTTTCTGCGACACATTCGAAGCGTCTGGAGAACCGTCAAATTTCGGCTCGAACCACCATCCAGGACCGTCGGGCAGGGTCGGGACCGCCTGGGCCAGCGCCACCTTGATCGGGAACTCCACCGAACCGATCCTGCGAGCACGGCACCCCCCCAAAAAAAGCGCGCCGGAGGGTCCGTACGGCCTATCCGTCCACCAGCCCAAGCAGGGCGCTGTACAGGCCACATCCGCCGCGGTGCAGCATCGCGGGCTGCCCTGCCCGCTGGGGCTGGATCTTTCGCGCTTGCTCCGCCCGCGCCCGCTCCCGGGCACGCTCCCGGGCACGCTGCTCCTGGAGTTCCATTGTGGAGCCACTGAGGGGTGGCGCTCCTTGGTGGTGGGTGGTGGGTGCTCGGTGGTGGGTTGGTGCCCGAGCGATGACACTCGCTGGCTGGCCGGGGCCGCTTCCCGCCTGGCGGGCACCGGGGAAGAAGGTTCGGCTGCTGTTCCCGCCTGGCGGGACGTACGGCTGATCGCCCTTTTCTTGCAGGTCAGGGCCGTGTGGCGTGTCCTGCATGATGGATATCGCGCTGATCACCGCCGGGCAGATGTACCGCTACTACATGCGCCAGGTCCTTGTCGGCGACGGCCGCCGTCCGGCCCGCAAGCCGCTGAAGAGGGCGCAGCAGGACGCCGGGGTTCCGGCTGGGTGCTGGATGAGGCGCGGCCGGCCCGCCCTCGGCTTCGCGCTCGGTCAGGAGGTGACCGAGGCGCAGCTGCGCTCCCTGTTCGGGGAGGGCCGGCACCCGGACGCCGACCGGCTCGTGGCCGATCAGCTGGCGGCGGGGAAGACGCCCGCGGCTGCCCGCCGGGCCGGTGCGCTCGGGCGCCGGGTGAAGGTCACCGGGGCCGATCTGGTCTTCCGCCCGCAGGTGACCCTGCAACTGTTGTGGGCGCTTGGGGGTGAGGAGACGCGGAAGGCGATCGAGGCTGCGCACGAGCGGGCCATCGCCGTGGTGCTCGCCTGGATCGAGGACGACGTTGCCGTCATCCGGTACGGGGCTCAGGGCATCTACCGCACCCGTCCCGCGCACGGCGTGGTCGCCGCGCGCTTCCGTACACCGCCTGTTGGACACCCGCCGCCCTCCCGGACACCCGCCGCCGCGTCCGGCCGGGACCGGGAGCCGGCCCCCGACCCGGCCGCACCCGTCCTGCCGCTGAAGCCGGGGGAATGGGATATCCCGCGCGTGCCGCTGCGCCACGACCGCGCCGTCATCGCCGCCCGCGTCCTCACCGCCCGGCTGCGCACCGCGCGCCGCACCGGCCGCCCCCTGTACGGCACGGCCGCGCACCAGCCGCCGCCCGAGCAGTTGCTCCTCTTCGCCCAGGAACAGCCGGCCGCGGCGAAGGTCGGTCCGGCGGTCGACCTCGCGGCCCTGCGCACCGACCTGGAGGGCCTGGGGCTGACCGCCGAACAGCTTGACTACGTCGGCCGCGCCGGGCAGCGGCTCGCCGCGCTGCGCAAGGACGCCAACCGGCGTGCGGACCGGGTCGCCGCCGGTAGTACGTCGAGCGCGCAGGATGCTCCTGATGCGCACCACCAGGACGAGCAGCACGCGCACCGCCAGCATCCGCACGAGCCCGGCCGGGGCCACGGTGCACCGCGCTGAGTGCAGCCGGGGCGCACCGGCGATGTCGTGCATCGTCACCGCGATGCACGACATCGTCCCGAGAGTGAGCCTCCGCCAACTTGAAGTCGCAGGTCAAAGGGGTGGTGTGACCGGTTCTCGGGATACTCGTCCTAGTCGCGGGCAACTGTTTGCGCTCAAGGTCGTCTGACATGCCGGCGATCATGGAGCCACGGGTTCCTACTGACGCTGCACGTCGGCCGAAGGGGTGCCCTTCTTGATGAAGCCGGTGTCATTGATGATCAGCACAGCGTCTTGTGTGCCGAGTTGGTCTGCGGCGTACGTCTGGAGGTCATCGCGGAGGTAGTCGGCGCCCCAGCGGCTGTGGGACAGCAGGTGCTGCAGCCCGTCCGGGGTGCCATGGCCGACATACTCGGCGAGCTGCCAGCCGTTCTTGCGGCCCACCGTGCCCAGCAGCCCGCCCACGTAGTCCCGCATCCGGCGACGGGCTTCCATACCCGAGCGAAGCAGGCTCCAACTCGCAGGAAGAGGTTCTCGAGTTCCTGGCCCCACACGCTCGTGGGCACATCATTGATCAGGCTTGTGGGATGCTCGGGGCGCTGTCACTACATGCGGCGCGGGCACACGTTCGCGGGACGGTCCGCCAAGACCGTCCCGCACCCGTCACCAGACCACTACACTCCCCACCGCCAGGCCGTTGAGCAGCAGTAATGGAGAAGTCCGGCTGGAGTACTAGCGCTTGTAGGTGTTGCCGCCCGTGTCCTTGACGGACTTGCAGGTGCGGCCGGTGTCGGACCCTGAGCGGACGGTCGGCGTCTTCTCGTTGTAGTAGTTCACGGTGTAGGTGTTGCCCGAAAACGTGTTGCCGCCCTTTCCGCATGTGTTGGCCCTCGGGAAGACCCAGTAGGTGAACATCCCGTGCTTGCCGTTCCCCCGGCTCTTCCCCTTGTAGTCGCGGCCCTTCTGAAAGACGTTGTTTTGAACCTTGTTGCCGCTGCTGCCGTCGCTGGCGCGGACCGGGTCGCCGGAGATGACCTTGAAGGTGTTCCCCTTCACCAGATTCCCGTTGCTCCCGGGGGTCTTCTGCGTCTGGTTGAAGGCGAGGTAGACACCGTGAGTGTTCCCCGGGACATTCTTGTTCTCGAGATTGACGAACGAGTTGTTGGTGATCTTGGCTTTCGAGACGTAGTTCAGATGCACGCCTGCGTAGCCCTTTCCGCCCTTGACCCAGGCGTTGCCCATTTGCTTGAAGGTGATCCGGTTGACCACGAGCCCCTTGACTGGGCCGTCCTTTTCGGTCCCCGTGGCCTTGATCCCGCCGTCGCCGTAGCGCTGCACGGTGTATGGCCCCTGGAAGTTCAGTTTGGGTGACTTCGGGCCGACCTTCGTCCAGTACCCGGCCTTGGCCGCCCGCCCGTCGAACGTGACGGGGCCTGTCCCCGGCTGGACCTTGACCGTGACCGTACTGGCGATGCCCGGCCCCCACTCCACCCCGGCATCAGTGTAGGTGCCGCCGCGGAGCATGATCGTCGCGTTCTTCGTGTGCCTGGCCTCGAGCACGGCCTGGGCGTCACGCAGGGACCTGACCGGGCTCTGAGCAGTGAGGCCAGCCTTCCCCGCCATCCGCATAAGCGATTTCCCCGGAAGCCCGGCAAGCGAGGTTCCGCCGGAGCCGACGTAAACGGTGACATCCTCGCCCCCGACCGGAGCGGCCAGCGCCCCCGGCCCGCTCGGAACCAGCATCATCACGGCCGCCGCCAGGCACGGCAGACCGATACGCAGGTGCTTGCGCATGGGTGTTCTCCCAATCAACGGTCATGTGAGGCGCGAGCGAGAAGTCCATTCTCGCCGCTCGTGTGACAGGAACGCTGCCCGGCTTCACGCCAACACCGCAAGCACTTCACGCTGTCCGGAACTGTCCCGGACAGCCTGCCCACCCGTGATGCCGAGTCCCGCCACCCCAACCGGCCGAACGTGGCTCCGCTCCGGCGCACCCGCCATCAGCTCGCCGCAGACGCAGCCACTCAACCAACGCGTCCCGGATACGGGACGGTGTCATGGGGGAGTTGGGGGGTGCTGACGGCTCAGGCAAGCGACAGGCCGTTGGGGCCGCTGGTGATCGTCTGGCTCTTGCCCTGGAGGACGACGCCTGAGAGTGTCGCGGTGATTCCTCGGGGCATCGTTGCGCTCCGCAACCTGGCGGTGGCGCCTTCGGGGCTGTAGCCGAACAGGTCGCTGATGATCACGTCTGCGAAGTTGCCGCCGGCACAGTTGTTGAAGACCTGCAATTGGCTGGCTGGGGCGATGACGGCGTGGTATTCGATCGTTGCGTCGGAGAGGGCCAGTGCGGTGCCGAATCCGGTTCGACTACTGCTCCACGTTGCCCCTTCGATGGTGACGGCCTGGGCTGTGATCGACTCGGTGGTCCTTGTGCCCTTGCCTTCGTCGAAGGGCAGGCGGAGCACCAGGGAACTGTCGGTGGCGCCGGTGGCGGGGGTGGTGGCTTCGTACTGGGCTGTGATCTCGGTGGCTGATAGCGCCCGCGAGTAGACGCGGGCCTCGTCGATGCTGCCGCTGAAACGGCGGTCGGAGTCGGTGGGGTTATTCCCCACGATTACCGGGGTGCCGGTGGAGGGGGTGATCTTCCCAGTGGCCGGTCGTGTGGCCTGGACAGTACCGTCGATGAAAATCTGCAACTCTTCGCCGTCGTAGACACCCGCGACGTGATGCCATCCTGACGTTGGGACCGTGGTGGTGGTCTGCACGTCGGTGAAGCGTCCGTCGAGGGCGAGGACGAAGGAGATCTGGCCGTCGGCGCCGCCGCGGAGCACGTAGCCGGCGTCCCCGCTGCCCCAGGAGTCCTTTGCGATGATGCTGCCCTGCCACACGCGCGTCGGCCAGCTCAAGGGGCTGATCCATGCGGAGACCGTCACGGCTCCGGCGGTGTTCAACGCGGGCCGGTCGGTGACCGACACCCCCGCGGATTGGACTATCTCGTGGGACTGGCTGAAGGGGCCTTGTCTGGTCGCGCCCGCAAATCGTCTGAGCAGCGACAGGAACGCCGGGTAATCACCGAACCGGGCGAAGGTCTGGGCAGTGAGTGAGGGCCAGGCGTCATAGGCGCCGCTGGTGCCGTGGTCGGTACGGGCGACCGGCGCCATGGAGTCGGCGTGGGACAAGGCGCGCATCCAGTCCCCGGCCAGCAGTTCGTCGGTGACGAACTGCTTCATGGCGGTCTTCTGCTCTTGGGCCAGCGACGGGGCGAGCAGGTTGCCGGCAATGGCGAAGTCGAGGACATGCCGTACCGCAACGGTGGTGCCGTCATTGTGCCTGCAGTTCCAGACGCCCTTGTTGGCTTTGTCGTACAGCTTGAGAACCTCGCTCAGCAGGGCCTCGGCTCTGTCGGCGAGGTCCTTGGCGGTTGCCTTGTCACCCGCACGGTCGAACAGGCCGGCGGCCTTCTGCATCATCCACACATTGGCCGCGTTGAACGACGCCACCTGGTGGACGTACTTCGGCAGAACTTCCAGGAGGTTGTGGTTCTCGCCGTAGTCGGCCAGCGACTGCCCCTGCGGTACGAGGCGTTGCCAGTTGGTGGCGATGGCTTTGAGGTGTTCGAGGACGGTCTTGCCGGAGCTGGAGATCGTGGTGTCGAGGAAGGACACGTCGCCGCTGTAGTTCACGTAGTTGAGGATCGTCGTGAAGACGGTGAGGTCGTTCGCGCTGTACCACGGGCCGACGGTCTTGCCCGACACCCAGTCGATGGCGTATCCGGCATAGATGTCTTTGGTGAGCCAGTAGGTGGCTACGGTCTTCACCGTCCGCGGATCGAGCAGCGTCTGGACGATGGAGGAGTAGGAGGTGTCCCAGAAGTAGGTGACCGTCATCGCATTCTCGGGCGCCCCCGTCACATAGACGCGGTCGCACCCTTGGAAGGTGCCGGGTCCGGTGGGTCTGCCGAGAACGGTGGAGAACTCGGGGCCGAGATTGGTGCGCTCGCATGCCAGCACTGACAGGATGCTCATGTAGTACAGGCGGGCGATGACGGTGTCTCGGGTGTCGGTCAGGACGGGCAGGGATCCGGAGTAGTGGCCGTTCCCGGGTGTGAAGGCGTCTTGCCAGCGCTTTTCCCAGCTCTTGCGGGGGGTGTTGAAGACTGCCCCGAAAGCGCCCAGCGTGGCGTTGCAAGCGTCCACAACGCCCTTGCCGTCGTTGATGTCCGCCAGCGGCTTTCCCGTCGAGGTCTCGCCCACCTCCATGACGATGTCGATCGTCGCTGACTGCCCCGCGGCGACCGACCACTGGGCGCTTCCGCCGGCCGATGCCGTGGTGAGCGTGGGTGCCGGGGCGAACGCGAACGCCGTCACCCCCGAAGAGGCGCTGTCGGATATCAGCAGGCTCGATCCGGAGACCTTGTGCGCGGTGAAGGTGCGGCCGCCGCCAGGCCGTGGGGCATCCCACCCCCACGTGGCCGAAGGCGCCGCCTTGGCAATGCGTGGATTGGCATTGACCGAGACCGCGATCGGTGCCGCGGTGGGGTTGGAGACGGTGATGCGCAGCAGCAACTCGTTGCGTTCGAATGCGAGCCGGGTCGCGGTCTGGATCAGCACCCCCGAGGCGGTGGTCGCCCTGCGTGCGATCTCGTAGGCCGACCAGCGATACGCGCCGGTGGTGACCGGCACGCCGCCCACGCTCAGCACGCAGGAGTCACCGCCGCCGTCCACATAGGGCGGAAGGGTGAAGTTGCGGATTCCCAGCACATTGCCGGAGGACCCCACGGCTCCCCAGAAGTTGCTGACCGCGGGGAAGTGTTTCACTTCCCGTGCTGGCAGCCAGTCACTGGTCAACGAGTCCAGTTTCGGCGGTCGGCCGGCTGCGGCTGCGGCCAATCCCGCTTTGAACAGTGGGGTACTGAAGGCCGCCGCGCCCACTACCGCGGGCCAGGTGAGGAAGGAACGGCGATTGACTTGCGACATGATCGTCTCCATGAGGTAGACGCACCGGACATTGGCACGTCGCGGTGGGAGATGCGGAAATCGGTTGGCGAGGCCGCCCCGTTGTTCGGCGGAGAGGGCGCGACCGGGCGGGTGTCGCAGGCGATGCTCAAGGCATTGAGCACGCCTTGAGGCTGTCCAGCGCAGCGCCGGTAATCGCCCGGACAGAGGGCGTGCAGGCGCCTGTGGCTGCACGCCCTCGAACGCCCCCGGAGCGTTCGGATTACCGGGAGAGGGAGTCCATGAAGGCTGCGGCGCGCTGAGTGATCTCATCCCACTTCCCTTCGGCGACGGCTCTCGGGGGGACGACCTCGGTTCCGGCACACACGGCGAGGGCTCCGTGGGCGAGGTATTCGGCGGCGTTGACTCCACCGGAGGCGACGAGGGGGATGCCCGGGTAGGGGCCGTGGAGGTCCTTGAGGTACCGGGAGCCGAACCCGCTGGCGGGGAAGATCTTCACGGCGGCTGCGCCGAGGTCGATGGCTTGGGCTACTTCGGTGGGGGTGAGGGCGCCGAGGACGGCGGGCAGTCCCGCCTCGTCGGCGGCTTGCGCTACTTCGGGGCGGCAGCCGGGTGTGACGAGGAAGCGGGCGCCGGCTTCGATGGCGAGTTCGGCTTGGCGGCGGGTGAGGACGGTGCCGATGCCGACGTGGGCGCCATTGGCGGCTGCTTGGGCGAGGTGCAGGGTGACGTCGGGGGTGGTGAAGGTGAACTCGACGTTGTGGATTCCGCCTTCGGCGAGGGCCGCGCACAGGGCCGGCGCGTCGGCGATGTGGGGTGCGCGGACGACGGCGATCACTTGGTTGGCGGTGAGCTCCGCCGGAAGGGACAGGGGTGTGGTCACGGTCTGGTGCTTCCTGGTCGGGGTTGTCGTGGTGTGGGTGCGGAGGCCGATCAGGCTGTGCGGTCAGGGCAGGGCGGGTGAGTGGATTCCGGTGGCGGTGACCCGGGCTGCGTGCGTGCGGCCGCCGGCTTCAGCGGAGGTCGGTGATGCTGAGGGCGATATCGCTGGTCCAGCTGGTGCCGGCCGGCAGGAGGGGTGCCTGGCCACGGGCGGAGCAGGCCGGGGAAGGGGCGCCGGGCAGGACGTTGGCCGGTTCGATGGCGACGACGTAGGCGCGGCGGTACCAGGGGAAGCCGTTGCTCGCGTGGCATTCCTGCCACAGCCAGGCGTGGGGGAGCACGGTGGTGTCCCACGCGAGCCGGATGCCGAAGCCGGCGGTGAGGCTGTTGATGGTGTACCAGCCGGCGTCGAAGTCCGTGAGGCAGGCGAAGACAGACCGCCTGCTCCCGGGGCCGGGGACCTGCCGGAGGTCGACGGTGCCGCCGTCGGCGGTGGGGACGAGCGGGAAGGCGGCCCGGGTGTCCGGCGGCATGGCGTTGTCCGGCTGTTCGGCGTCGGTGAGCACGGTGCGGGCGGGTGTGCTGATGGTGCAGTGCTCATCGATGAAGGGGGCGCCGAATCCTGGGTGTTGGACCCACATGACGGGGATGGGTTCCTCGGCGGTGTTGTGCACGGTGTCGCGGACGTTCAGGGTAGGGCCGTCCAGGTGCAGGGTGCGGGTGAGCCGGAGCGGGGCGGTGATGAGCCCGGTAGCCAGCTGAATCCGGGAGTCGTCGGCGTCGACCACCGACCAGGACACGATCGCCGCCTCGCCGTGGAAGCCGCGGCGGACGCCGTTGACAGTGCGCTCGTCGCCCGCGTTGGGGACGAGCTGCTGCCAGCCGCCGCCGTACCGGGCGAGCAAGTCGGCCCGGCTGTCGCCTGTGACGGGTGTGCCCGCGAGGTCGCGGCGTCCCCAGGGGGTGCGGGAGAGGATGTCGATGCCGGTGGCGCGTTCGGTGATCGAGGTGATGTCGGCGCCCTTGTCGGGCCGGACCTCCACCGAGAGACGGTCGGTGTGCAGCCACAGGGAGGATGGCATGGCCGGTCAGCCTCCGAATCGGGTGGTGGGCAGGCCTTGTACGCCGAGGCCGCGGACGGCCAGGACGGAGCCGGCGGGACCGACAGGGTGGAGTCCGAGGCCCTCTCGGGCCGTGGTGACGTACAGGACGTCGAGGTCGGGGCCGCCGAAGGCGCAGGAGGAGGGCTGGGCGACGGGCAGGGGGACTTCGCTGAGGAGGTGGCCCTCGGGGTCGAGGCGGACGAGTCGGCAGCCGCCCCACAGGGCGATCCACAGGCAGCCTTTGGCGTCGATCGCCATCCCGTCGGGTTCCCCGCCGCCGGAGGGGAAGCGTGCGAGGGCGCGGCGATTGCCGAGGGCGAGCCGGTCAGGCAGAAGGTCGAAGGTGTTGACCTCCCGGGCGACGGTGTCGATCAGGTAGAAGGCAAGGCCGTCCGGGCTCCAGCCAAGCCCGTTGGGCTGGGTCACGTCGGACAGGACGTGATGGACCGTCCAGTCGGTGTCGAGGACATGCAAAGCGCCGCAGCCGGTGGCGAAGTCTGGTTCGCAGCTGCCGGCCCACAGCCGCCCGGCCGGGGCGCACTTGGCGTCGTTCATGCGCCGGCCGGGCGGCAGGACGGTACGGCGGGTGGTCCAACTGCCGTCGCGGCGGATGTCCGTGAAGCCTTCAGTGGTGGCCGCGACGAATCCGCCGGAGCGTTTCGGGACGGCAGCGCCGACGAGGGTCGGCAGGACGGTGGTACGGGGGTCCGGCCGGGTGGGGTCGGCCGTGTGGATGGCACCGTCGAGGATGTCCACCCAAGTCAGCTCGTTGGTGGCGGGGTCCCAGAACGGCCCCTCGCCCACCCGGGCGGTGCCCGGAACGGCGACGGAGATGTCGATGGTCAACATCGTTGCTCCGGTGGTTGGTTGGTGTCGGCGGGGGTCAGTCGGGAAGCGCTACGGCCACTTGGGCGAGCAGGCCGCCATCGACGGGCAGGGCGACCCCGGTGATGAAGCCGGCCCGGTCCCCGGCGAGGAAGGCGATGGCCTCGGCGATGTCCGCGGGCCGGGCGACGCGCCCGAGCGGGTGGCTGCGTCCCCAGGTGGCGACTAGGTCGTCGGCCGCCTGGGGACTGTCGGCGAAGCGGGCGGCGGCGGTGCGCAGCATGGGGGTGTCGACGGAGCCGGGGCATACGGTGTTGGCCCGTACGTTGAAGGGCGCCTCGTCGACCGCGATGGAGCGGGCGAGGGCGTTGAGGGCGCCCTTGCTCGCGGTGTAGGCGGCGACGTTCGTCTGGGTGACGAAGGCCTGGACGGATGAGACGAGCACGATCGAACCCGCGCCGCAGGCGCGCAGGGCGGGCAGGGCATGCTTGGCGGCGAGGAAGGCGCCCTCGACGTTGACCGCCATCACCTCCTCCCAGGTTGCGCGCGGGGTGTCGGCGGCGGTGCCGTAGCGCTGGATGCCGGCGCAGGCGACGAGGACGTCGAGTCCGCCGTGGTGCCGGACGGCGTGACCGACGGCGGCGGCGACCGAGGACTCGTCGGTGACGTCGGTTTCGACGTAGGTGATCGCGTCGTGGACGGCGGCCTCCGGCGGTGTGACGGACGCGCACACCACCCGTGCGCCGCGGGCGGCCAGGAGCTCGGCCGTGGCCAGGCCGATGCCGCTGGACCCGCCGGTGACCAGTGCGGACTTGCCCTCGAATTCCATGGGTGTGCGGTCCTTCTGCGTGGAGACTGCGGGGAGGGGATCCGGGGCCGATGGCAGGGGTGGCCCCGGGGTGTCGCGCGGGCGGCGCGGGGTTACTTGTACAGGCCGGTCCGGGAGGCCGGGTCGTCCAGGTTGTCCGTGGTGATGACCAGCGGGACGAGCGGCTGATCCTTGGGGATGCTGCGGTCGCCCTCGATGTACTTCAGCGCGTTCTTCACGGCCAACTGGCCGATCTTGTACGGGTTCTGGGAGACGATGGCGGTGAGGGTGCCGGTCTTGAGGTTGGTGGCCTCCTGCGGGCTCGCGTCGTAGCCGAGCACGGCGATCTTGCCGGTCTTGCCGGCGGCCCTGACCGCGTTGGCCGCGCCCTCGGCGGTGATGACGTTCGAGGCGAAGATGGCGACCAGGTCGGGGTTGGCGGTGATGGCGGACTGCACCAGGCCGGCGGCCTGCGTGGCGGAGTCGTTGCCGGCGTACAGGTTGGGCAGCACCTTGTACTTGGACTGACCGTCGAAGGCCTCCCGGAAGCCCTTCTCGCGGTCGTCGATGGAACTGATGCCCGGCTTGATGTGGACGAACACGACCTTGCCGCCTTCGGGTATCTGCTTCATGAGCTCCTGGGCGCCCAGCTTGCCGCCCTGGACGGAGCTGGCCGCGATGGCGGTGAAGATCTTGTCGCTGTTGACGTTGTTGCCGGTCGTCATCACCGGGATGCCCTGTGCGACGGCCGCGGCGATCGGGGCGGCGAGCGCGGTGGCGTCGGTCGGGTCGATGACGATGGCGTCAGGCTTCTTCTGGACGACCGCCTGGAGGACGGGGATCTGCTCGGAGGGCTGGAAGTTGGCCGGGCCCTGCACGATCGGGGTGACCCCGGCGGCCTTGGCCGCGGCCTCGAAGCCGGTGATCTCGGTCGAGTAGTACGGGTCGCAGGTGCACCCGGGGATGAAGGCGATGGTGCGCTGCTTGCCGGAGCTGCCGCCGGTCGCGTTCGCGGGGGCTTCGGAGGAGGAACAGGCCGACAGGGCGAGGGCGGCGGCCGCGGCCGTGACCGCCGGCGCGGACCGGGTGATTCTGCGGAGCATGGGATGATCCGTTCCGTGTGTACGGGGGAGGTCCGGGGTGGTGCGAGGGAGGTCAGGACGCGCGCAGTTGCTGACGGCGTTTGATGTCGTCGACGGCGACCGCGACGATGAGGATGGCGCCGATGGCCACCGTCTGCCAGAACGGCTGGACGTTGACGATGACCAGTCCGTTGTTGAGCACGGCCGGGATCATGACGCCGACGGCGGTGCCGAAGATGGTGCCGCGGCCGCCGAAGAGGCTGGCCCCGCCGATGATGACGGCGGCGATGGCGACGAGGTTGTCGGCACTGTGGCCGCTGACCTGGGTGGTGGTGTATCGGGCGACGTCCAGGACGCCGGCCAGGCCCGCGAGGGCGCCCATCATGGTGAAGAGCACGACCTGATGGCGGGTCACCTTGATGCCGCTGCGGCGGGCGCCTTCGGCGTTGGAGCCGATGGCGTAGGTGTACCGGCCGAACTGCGTCCTGGCAAGGACGAGGCCGGCCACGACGGCCACGGCGGCGGCGATCCACACGGGCAGCGGCAGCCCGAGCACCTGGCGCATGCCGATGCCGGTGACCATCTGCGGCGGCAGCCCGGTGACGTCGGTGCCCTTGGTGATGACCTGTGCCAGGCCGAGGGCCATGCCGAGAGTGCCGAGCGTGATGATGAACGAGGGGATTTTCAGCCGGGTGACAAGGACGCCGTTGAGCAGGCCCCACGCCGCGCCGACGACCACGGCAACGGCGATGCCGAGCGCGATGGTGGCACCGGCGTCGGGGTAGCCGCTTTCCGCGGACCCACTGACCGCGACGATCGTCTTGGCAGCAATCACCTGGCTGAAGACCAGCACGGATCCGATGGACAGGTCAAGCTGGCCGCCGATGATCAGATAGGCGGTGCCGACGGCCAGCAGGATCGTCCCGGAGGCGTTGAACAGGATGTTGCGGAAGTTGTCCGCGTCGAAGAACGTTCCGCCGGCCTGAACCGAGAAGGCCACAACGAGGACGACCAGCGCCAGGAAGACCCAGTTGCTCGTCAGTGCGGCGGCTGCGCGGCGCACGCGGTTCGCGGCGTCCGGACCGGACACGTCCGCGCCGACCGTGGGGATGGGGAGATGGGGAGTCATCGCGTGCTTCCCTGCGGGTCGGTCGGGGTTCCGGCCGCCGCGCCTGTTATGGCGGCGACGATCTCGTCGTGCGAGGTGGTGGCGGGCGACAGCGTCGCGGCGGTGGAGCCGAGACGGAGCACGACGATGCGGTCGGCCACGTCGGTCACGAACGGCACGCTGTGGCTGATGACGATGACGGCGATGCCCCGGTCCCGGGTGCGCTTGATCAGCTGGGCGACCTGCTCGGTCTGGACGAGGCCCAGTGCGGCGGTGGGCTCGTCCATGATGACCAGTTCGCGGGCCCAGACCCCGGCCCGGGCGATCGCCACGGTCTGGCGCTGGCCGCCGGAGAACATCCGCACCGGAGCCTGGTAGTCCGGAACGCGGGCGCCGAGGGTGCGCAGGTAGTCCTCCGCCTCGGTCTGCATCCGCTTGTTGTCGAGGACGCCCAGCCGGCCCAGCAGTCCCGGCTTACGGCGCTCACGGCCCAGGAACAGGTTGGCGGGGGCGGACAGGTCGTCGGCCAGCGCGAGGTCCTGGTAGACGGTCTCGATGCCGGCAGCGCGGGCGTCCGAAGGGTTAGTGAAGTGGACCTGTTCGCCGCGTACGCGCAACTCGCCGCTGTCCGGAGCGAGGGCGCCCGACAGGATCTTGATCAGCGTGGACTTGCCCGCGCCGTTGTCGCCCATCAGGGCCACGGCCTCGCCGGGGGCCACCTCCAGGGACACGTCGGTCAGTGCCGTGACGTGGCCGAAGCGTTTGGAGATCCCGGTGGCCGAGAGCACGGGGACGTCCGGGCCGGAGGGTGGTGTCGTATTCGACAGATGCATCAGCACGAGTCTTCCTCTCTCGTTGGCGACTCAGCTGCTCTCCGCATGAAATTCCAGGTGCATCCGCTTGTAACCCGGGACTGCCTGGCGGTGACTCGGATGCTTGCATACAAGTTCTTCAGTATGCAAGGATCATGTCGTGAAATCGGATCGAAACCTCCGAGGCGGCCCGCCAGCCCTCGCATCGGTGGGGCGGCTGCGTGTTCGCCAGCGCACTTCCGACCGGGTGTACGAGGAGTTGGCCGCGGCCATCCGTGACTTGCGGATCGAGCCGGGTGCGTCGTTGTCGGAGACGGATCTGGCCGAGCAGTTGCAGGTCAGCCGTACGCCGCTGCGCGAGGCCATTGCGCGGCTGGTGGACGGCGGTCTCGTTTCGGTCGTGCCTCAGGTGGGCACCCGGGTGGAGCCGATCCGGCTGCACGACGTGGAGCAGGCGCGCTTCGTCCGCGAGAGTCTGGAACTGGCCGCGTTCGCTGCGGCTTGCGAGAAGCCGGAGCGGGACGTCACCGGGCTGCGCATCCTCCTCGCTGAACAGGAACGCTGTCACGAGGCCCACGACCTCGGCGGTTTCTTCGCCGCCGATGAGGCGCTCCACCGGCAGATCTTCGAAATGAGCGGCTATCCGGGCGCCTGGCAGCTGATGCAGCCGATGAAGATGCACCTGGACCGGTTCCGGCGGCTCAGCCTGCCCGACCCCGAGACGGTGCGGGTCCTCATCGACGAGCACACGGCGATCGTGGACGCGCTGGAGTCCGGCGACGCGGTACACGGCCACGCCCACATCAGCAGACACGCCCGCAGAGTGCTGGAGACCGCCCCCGGCCTCCAGGTCCGGAATCCCGGGTACTTCGCCGGATGAGCAGGACAGGCCGGACCGACGACGCCGACCGCCGACCGCCGACGCCGACCGCCGACGCCGACCGCCGACGGTGGGCTCCGCACCGGGCCGGCCTTTCCTTCTCTGCGGAATGGACCATCATGAAACTCCTGCGCATCGGCCCGCCCGGCGCCGAGACGCCGGTCGCGGCCACCCCGGACGGCGAGTACCACGACCTGCGCTCCGTCGCCGCCGACATCGACGGCGCCTTCCTCGGCAGCGGCGGAGTGGGACGCGCCCGCGCCGCGCTCGCGGCCGGCGCATTGCCGCCCTTCGACGTCACCGGCCTGCGCATCAGCCCGCCCCTGGCCCGCCTCGGCGTCGTGCTGTGCGGCGGCCTGAACTACGCCGCCCACGTCGCCGAGTCCGGATCGCCTCCGCCGGAGCACCCGGTGGTGTTCCACAAGGCCCCCAACACTGTCGTCGGCCCGTACGACGACCTCCTGCTCCCGCACGGATCGGACCGGACCGACTGGGAGGTCGAACTCGCCGTCGTGATCGGCCGGAAGGCCTGCTATCCGGAGTCACCCGAGCAGTCGCTCGCCTGCATCGGGGGATACACCGTCTCCAACGACGTCTCGGAGCACCGGCTCCAGTTGGAGACCAGCGGCGGCCAGCGGTCCAAGGGTAAGAGCTGCGAGACGTTCAACCCGTTGGGCCCCTGGCTGCTGACGCCCGACGAGGCCCCCGATGCCCAGGCGCTCGGGCTGCGGTCCTGGGCCAACGGCGAGCCCCGGCAGTCCTCCTCGGCGTCGGACATGATCTTCGATGTCGCCACGCTGATCCACCCGCTCAGCCGGGTCAGGGTCCTGGAGCCCGGTGGCATCGTCAACACCGGCACCCTCGAGGGCGTCGCGCTCTCCGCGCGGTTCCCCCATCTCACCGAAGGCGACCTCGTCGAGGTCGAAATCGACGGCCTCGGCCGGCAGACCCAGAAAGCGGTACGAGCATGACGCTGAGGCTTTCCCTCGGTCACATCGACGTCTACGACGACAGGACGGCGACCTTCGCCCATCAGCTCGGGCTCACCGGCGTCCAGTTCCACACCCCCAACCTGCTGCCCGGCGAGGCGGGTTACTGGAGCCTGGAGGAGCTGCGGGCGCTGCGCGAGCGCTGCGACGCCGACGGGCTGCGGATCGACGGCCTGGAGAACGTCCCGCTGGCCCACTTCTGGAAAGTTCAGCGGGGCCTTCCCGGGCGGGACGAACAGATCGAGAACTACCGCACGACCGTCCGGAACATGGGCGTGGTCGGCATAGACATGCTCGGCTACAACTGGCTGCCGACGTTCGTGTGGCGTACCGACATGGACGTGGCCGGCCGCGGCGGCGCCAAGGTCACCTCCTTCGACCTGGCAGGCATCGGCGCCGGCAACGCGCTCGCCTCCTACCGGCTTTCGCCCACCGAGCTGCTGTCCGAGCCGATCACGGCCGAGCAGATGTGGGCCAACCACCAGTACTTCCTCGACGCCGTCCTGCCCGTCGCCGAGGAAGCCGGGGTGCGGCTGGCACTGCACCCGGACGATCCGCCGGTGGATGAGCCGCTGGGCGGCGCGGCGCGCATCTTCAACTCGCCGGCCTCGCTGGCCGCAGCGCGCGAGCAGGCGAAGGGAAGTCCGGCCTGGGGACTGGACTTCTGCCTCGGCACGGTCTCCGAGATGGGCGGTGAGGGCGCCGTCAACGAGGTCATCGACACGCTCGGTCCGCTCGGTGCGATCTCCTACGTCCATTTCCGGGACGTCCAGGGAACCGTTCCGTCCTTCCGTGAGTGCTTCCTCGGCGAGGGAAACTACAACCCCGCCCGTGTCATACGCCGCCTCCACGACGTGGGATTCGACGGCTTCATCATCGACGACCATGTGCCGGCCATGGTCGGCGACCCCGACACCTGGCTCGACATTTCCTCTGGCGCCTACTGCAGCCGCGGCCGCGCCCACGCGATCGGCTATCTCCAGGGCGTCCTCAACGCCCTTGGCCTCGACTGACGCGCGATTTCCCCCGGAAATTCCAGCGGAAAGCCCCGGACGTGCACGCGAAAAGATCGTGTGCACGTCCGGCGCTTCCGCAGTTCGGTGGCAGGAATTCTCCGGGAGAATTTGGGGGTCTTACCCGCGACTGCGAGAGCTGGGGAACCGGTCCGGACGCGGCAGCTCTCCAGGGCCGCGTCCAGACCGGCCGGGCGCCCTCAGCCCACAGGGATACTTGCATACAAGTGGGCCGACGTGCGATGATGACCGACGTGAAGTTGGAGCATAGTCGTCTGAACGCGGTGTCGGCCCTCGCATCGGTGGGGCGGCTGCGTGTTCGCCAGCGCACTTCCGACCGGGTGTACGAGGAGTTGGCCGCGGCCATCCGTGACTTGCGGATCGAGCCGGGTGCGTCGTTGTCGGAGACGGATCTGGCCGAGCAGTTGCAGGTCAGCCGTACGCCGCTGCGCGAGGCCATTGCGCGGCTGGTGGACGGCGGTCTCGTTTCGGTCGTGCCTCAGGTGGGCACCCGGGTGGAGCCGATCCGGCTGCACGACGTGGAGCAGGCGCGCTTCGTCCGCGAGAGTCTGGAACTGGCCGCGTTCGCTGCGGCTTGCGAGAAGCCGGAGCGGGACGTCACCGGGCTGCGCATCCTCCTCGCCGAACAGGAACGCTGTCACGAGGCCCACGACCTCGGCGGTTTCTTCGCCGCCGATGAGGCGCTCCACCGGCAGATCTTCGAAATGAGCGGCTATCCGGGCGCCTGGCAGCTGATGCAGCCGATGAAGATGCACCTGGACCGGTTCCGGCGGCTCAGCCTGCCCGACCCCGAGACGGTGCGGGTCCTCATCGACGAGCACACGGCGATCGTGGACGCGCTGGAGTCCGGCGACGCGGTACACGGCCACGCCCACATCAGCAGACACGCCCGCAGAGTGCTGGAGACCGCCCCCGGCCTCCAGGCCCGGTATCCCCACTACTTCGCGGACTAGCCTCGGGCTTTCACGAGGGGCGCTGTCCGGTAGGTGATCGAGAAAGCAGAAAGTGCCTTCTGAGCTGCAATGCTGGTGAGTTAACGCGTCGGTGCAGGTCAGGTGGGGTGCTTGGTGACTTTGAGTGTGTAGCGGACGTTGCTGGGAGTGCGGGGCTGGTCCCGTTTTCTGACCTCGAAGGTGTTCTTGGGCGGCTTCTTGATGCGCTGACACTGCGGTTGTGCCGGGGCGGTAGGAGGGCGGCCAAGAGCTCTGTGGTGACTTCGCGGCGGGCGGTGTCCAGCGTGGTGACGTCGGCTGCGGCCTGGGCGGCGACGGCCAGCCGGGCGAGTTGCACCGTGACGGTGAAGGAGATCCGGTCAGGATCGGTCCCGCCGTGTTCTGCCGCGCGCGTCTGCAGTGCGCATAGTGCCTGGTAGACGGTGAGGAGGGCGTAGATCTGCTGGTAGATCAGCTCAGGCGCCTTGGAGCGCAGGATGAATCCGGCGCCGCGCAGGTGGTTCTTCAGTTCCGCGAATCCGTTTTCGATCTCCCACCGCTGGTGATATGCCCTCGCCAGCTGGTGGGCCGGGGCGAGGCGGTGGTCCAGCAGGCTGGTGACCAGCCGGAACGTCTCGGTGCGGGGTGGGCCGGCCTGCGGGTGGATGGTCACGGTGTACTCGATGATCCGTACCAGGTGTCCCCGGGGCGGCTCGGTCAGGGTGCGTCCGGCCGCGCGGGCCTGGCCGTGGCGGATGTTCTCCGCGGGCGTGCGCATGATGGACAGGTAGGACCCGTCGGACATGACCCGCAGCGGCACGAAGACCAGGTTCTTCTTGATCTGTCAGGCCAGGTGGGCGCCGGTGGCGCGGGCCAGGCCCCACAGTTCGTATCCGGCGAAGTTGCGGTCGGCCAGTAGTGGCATGTCCGGCCGCAGGGAAGCCAGTAGTTGGCGGGCGAGCCGCTGCTCGCTGAACCTGGCCATGGCGTCGAAGGCCGCGTCGGCCAGGGCGTGGGTGCCGGTTTCGGTCAGCGCCATCAGACGGACCTGCGGGTGTCCGCTCTGATTGACGCCGCCTTTGCCGGTGAACCCGAACTCCCGTGCATTGGCAGTGGTGTCGGGGACGTCCAGTGCGGTGCCGTCCCAGGCAACCAGCCGAAGCCCGAACGCGAACGCGCCCGAGGTCGCCGTCGTGGCCAGCGTGCCGCAGCGCCGCTCGAACAGTATCTGCAACGGCTTGGCGCCCAGCCGCTGCCGGGCCCGGGTCAGGGCCGAACTCGTAGCCAGGCGCTGCACGCACACGCCCGGCAGGTGTCGCAGCTTCTCCGTCAACGTGCGCAGAACCGACCGGTATCCCGGCGGCCCGGCGCTGTCGGAACTGCTGAACAGGCACAGGGCCAGGACAAAGTAGACCACGGTGCGGGCCGGCACCAGACGGCGGCGGTACTCGGTGCGGCCACTGTGCTCCACGACCTCGTCCACCAGCTTGGGAGTGATCTCCTCTGTGAGTACGCCAAGACGGACGTGCTCACCGAAACGCTGGCCCGGCGCCACCGGTGCGACGTGCAACAGGCCATCCTGGCCTGCAAAGTTGGTGGACGACGGGCAGGCAATAACACCCTGAGCGCCCAACGGAATTTTCTTGCGGACAGTCGGATCTTGGTCGATCTTCTCTCCTACCGGGAGCTCCGTTGCCGCGTCCTAGCCTTCGAGTCAGCGTCACCGGAAGTGACGAACCACAGAACGCAACCAGAGGAAAAACCCGCCTCAACTCACCATCGGCAAGCCTCTGATCAGCACGCACTCGCTAACTCACTGGCATTGCAGTTCAGAAGGCACTTCCCGCGCCGAGTACGAGGATGTCTCCGCAGCGGACCGTGAGCGCCTCGCCCACATCGCCCGCTCGGCCACCGAGGAGCTCATCGACCGGATCGGCTGCCAGAGCCAGCTGCCCGCCCTGCCTGACAACCAGTTGGCGTCCGTGCCGTCTGACCTCCGCCCCGCGCAGGCGAGGGACGGTTCATGCCGCTGGTTTGCCCGACACATCGAGGAGCGAGGGCAAGGCCGGCTGCCCGACCGTGCCCTCGCGGCACCTGCCCTGGACGCGTCCCCCATCGAAAGCTGCCTTCTAGCGGTCAGCCCCGACCAGGTGGGCCGTATCGTCGACGGCTTGCACGACGACGAACACGATTACGCACGCAGTGCGCTCACTCACTCACCGTGGTGGCTACGCACCGCCTCCTACTTCGACGCAGAGGCGCGCACGGTGGGATACGACGCCAGTGGCGGCGAAGACAAGATCATCACAGCGGGAACGGCCGGACACGCAAGCGGCGCGTGGTGGGCCTCCTCCATCTGCGACGGCAAGCCCGCCCTGCACACCCTCAGCTCCAGCTACACCTATGACAACGTGCTCGGCCCCCGGACGCTGTCGGCCCTGTTCCGCGCGTACGTTGACGACATCACGAAGCGGCGCGGCTGTACCCACGTGACGTACCCGGACACGAAGGACTTCCGTGCCCCCTGAGCGCCACCCCGTACTGAGCACGTCATCCGGCGGATGATGCCAACTCGAATGCCCAGTCACAGCGAGAGTCACTCGAACGGCGTCGAGCTGTCCGTGCTGCTGCGGCTTCTTCGGAGGTCATTCGGGGCGCCCAACCGAAGTCGATGTGAACTGGGTGATTACATCAACGCTCTCGCCGTTTGCTTTATTTGTGCAAATCTACGTTGAGTGATGAACCCATTCGCGTGCTCGCTGGTGAGGGCGGTGGCGTTTTGGGAGGCGCAGGGTGGCTAGAGGCGCTGGGTAAGCGATGGTGAACATGTATGCGTCACTATGGTTTCGTTCTCGGTAATTTTTCTTCAGTTGCCGCTGCACACATCCGTCCTGGCAGACGTCGTTGTGGATGGAGGCGCACGACGGCGCACTCCCGGACCCACCCCATAGGGCCTGGTGGTTCACAAGGAAGGGGCCATCGTCTGTGACCAGCCAACTCGCCGGTGACCTGATGATCCTGGCCGTCACACTCCGGGTCTTCGGCCGTGGCGCCGTCGTTCTCCTGCGCCGCCTCGCGGCCGGGTGTGAGCTTGTGAGCGCGGGTGGCTGTGAAGCCGGTGACGACCACGTTGCTTCTCTCGGGGTTGTGGGACGTGTGAGCCCGGAGGACGTCACGGTTGCCCAGCTCAGCGGCATGCACCGGTGGGTGTCGGGTGCGCGACAGGTGCCGCGGACCGAGGCGGCGGCCTGATTGGGGCGCATGACGATATGAACATCCGCAGGCTGCACGTCAGTTGCAGTCGACGCTGTGCAATCCGTCCATGACCGGATTGCCTTCAGTACCCCTGACCAGCAGGGTGCCGCCGTCCCGGCTCCAGCTCAGCTCGTACGTGCCCGCGGCAATGGGGCGGTAGCCGTCATCGGCCTGCCAGGAACCCGACGGCCGCCAGGCAATGCCGGTCGGGCCCACCGCGTACATCTCGCCGCTGCCGGCGGACAAGAACGACGTCTCCCGCACAACGGCTGTGCAACCGTGCGGGCCTGTGGGGTGAAGAACGTGGTAATCCGAACTGAGGTCGCCTAACACGCCGAACGCACTGCCCAGTGCGGCTACGGCCGCCAGCGGGCCACGTATGAATCGTGGCAGAGTCACACGATGCGGTGTCGTCCGGTCAGCCTCCGACCGGCGCCGTGCGGCAGCGACTCGCATAAGGACCAGCGACACGAAGAGCAGGGTTGCGCTCACTGCCCAACTGGGGGTCACGTGCCCAAGGACGATGAGCAACACGCTGCTCCAGCACGCAGCGATGGCGAGGAGCAGGAACCCCGTGGCGATGACCGGGTACAGGGCTGATCGCGTCACTCGGCTGGTACGACATTGCTCCGTTTCCATCAGCGCACCATATGGCCTCGCCAACTGGGCTTGGTGTGGAGCGTGGACAGGATCACGATGCCGCTGACCAGCTCGGTCCGTGTCACGCGGTCACAGCAGGGCGCCGCCGACGGGCCGATCACCACCGAGTGCTTCGTGAGTAGCTGGCGGCCTCAGCGGTGAGCGTCGGCGCCTCCCGGTCAAGTACGAGTTCAGCGCCCTGCCTTCGGACGGACGACGAGGGCTCAGTCACAGGCTCTCAGCGGTTGACCTGCGCCATCAGTTCACGATTCGCAGCGCGGGCGGCTTCAAGGTCCTCGTCCCGTTCGGCGAGTTTGCCGCGGAGGTCGAGGATCTGCTGTTCCAGCTCGGTGGTGCGGCGCGTGAGCGTCTCGACGTCGGCCGGGGCGCCGAGGCCGGAGGCTTTCCAGGCTGTCTGGCCCAGGGCCTCGGACAGGCGCCGTTCGAGCCGGGTGATGTGCGCGACCAGTCGTCCGTTGCGGGCCGTGAGGTTCGCGACGTCGGCCGGGGCGCCGAGGCCGGAGGCTTTCCAGGCTGTCTGGCCCAGGGCCTCGGACAGGCGCCGTTCGAGCCGGGTGATGTGCGCGACCAGTCGTCCGTTGCGGGCCGTGAGGTTCGCGACGTCGGCCAGCAGCGACTTGCGGCTGACCTGCGTTCCGGCGGTCGTGCCGGGCAGGGGCTGGCCCGCGCGGGCGATGACGGCCGCGTGAAAGTCTCCGTGGCGGTGAATCAGGCTGCGGTGGACGCCAGCGGCGCGGGCGACCGACGAGACGCTGGTCTCCTCCCCAGCAGCGGTCAGTTGGTCGAGGGCTTTGAGTACCCGGTTTCGTCGGCGGTCGGAGTCCGCGGCCCGCGCTCGGGTCAGGTGATCCGGTGATGCGCTCACGCGTCACGCTCCGGACGGAAGAGTTGATCAAGGTGTGATGGCCATCACGCAGCTGTGTTGATCACGAACAGTCGGTCATCAACACCGTCGTGGTGGCGAGCGTTGTAGGCCGCCGCCCTCGGAGGCGGGCGTTCCTCGTCCGGGTGATGGCTGTTGGGTCAGATGGTGCCCCGGCTCAGGCCGGGGTGAGGCTTGAGCCATGTCTGAAGCGAGGACTGGGGGCAGCGTTCCCAACCCGTTTGAGTGGTGCGGGAAGCCGCGGCCCGAGAGCCTGGGCATGAAGCCCGGGTGGCAGCCCGCTTCGCACCGCGCCGGACGCGGTTACGCGCTACCTGGGCTGATGTCTCGAACTCGCGGTCAACTCGGCGACGGCGACGGACCGAGATCGTTGAAGAAGCAGGCGTCGGAGATCTCGGTCAGGTGCTCGAGCTTGTCCTTCGTCACGGCCTGCCGATACGTCTCGGAGTCATCAGCACGAAGCGCCTTGAGGGCCTTCTCTGCAGTGTCGATGTCGTTCTGGAGCGCGGTCTTGAGCGCCGGACGAACCGCCTTGGCCAGATTGGCTTTCTGAAGGTCCACGATCTCGGTCAGGGTGTTCTCGGTCGGCGGAAGCGGCACCGTTCCGCCGAGCGGGACCTGGTTCCACTTTTCCAAGACGTCAGTCTGGTTCTCGCACCCCGGCGGCATCCCCTGCCCCTTCGCGCCGGACTGCTCCGCAGCGGGTGCCGTGTGGTCCGCTGCCGTGCCGGATGAACCGGCCTGCGGGGCCCGAGTTCCATCTCCTGATGTGGCCACGACAATGACAACCGCGGCAATCGCTGCAGCGAACACTGCGCCACCTGCGACAAGCATCTTGCGATTCCGCGGCACGCCAGGACCGGACCGTGACTGGTCGTCGGAGGCGGGCAAGCGGCCAGCACAGCCATGTCGCGGACGTGCGTGTAGTACCTGGTCGCGTACTCGTCGTCGATCGCCGGGAGAACCTTCTCGAACACCGCCGTCAGCCGGATCAAGCTTTCACCGCGCTGTTCGTCGAGCGGGCCTTTGAGAACACCCAGGGCGTAGCCGTAGGCGTCCGCATCAAGCATCACCATGTCCTGGTCCTCGATGTCCAGGCCGCGGAAGCTTGGCGGGAACGGCATGGCCATGTGCTCGGCCATCGCCTGCGAGAGCGCTTCGAGCTTCTCTTCGAACATGCACAAGATCCTGCCGGATCCCACCCGGCGAACCAATGCGGTCAGGGCGCCAGATGGATGGCCGTCGCCCCGGGCTCCGCGAGGAACCCGGGGAACAGAACCCGGCGTACAGCCCGACTCGTCTGCCGCTCACCTCGCCCGGGGCGTGCCGTCCTTCCGCTGACCGGGGTTCACCTCAGTCGCTGCCACCCTCGCCGGGTGTCCCAACAGCCCTGGAAGTTGGGTGGGTTCGGCTTCGGCCTGCATGTGGTTGGCTGGAAAGTGGTTGTTGGTGTTCGGAGTTGACGTGTGGACGGCGTTCACTTTTACAATTTTGACACTTCTTCAACGCATTCGGCAGCCTGCCCCTGTGCGTCAGCCGGGCTGAGGGACGTCATCTCCTTTATCACGAACAGGCGTTCAGGCGGTTGGTTCACGACGAACTTGGGTCACCGGCGGACTGTGCAGCTAGTCAGATCTTCTCGGGCGGCAGTGTGGCTAGCATGAGCAGGTAACCGGTCGGAAGATCGTCGTCCTCTTGACGACCCCATTTCCGACCTGCGGCCGCGGTGAGTCGGCTGCCCCGTTTCTTCTGATCTCATGGACCGAGGGACCGCGGAATGTCAGTGCCTGCACCGCTCAGTCAGCACCGGCCGGCGAAGGCGCCGCGCACCTCGCCGACCACGCCCCTGGTCATGCTGTTGGTGAGTGCCGCGGCCGGCGGCGTGGCCGTCGCCCTGGCGCCGTCCGGCGCCCGCACCTGGGTGCTGACCGTGGCGGCGGTCGCCTGGGTGTGCGTGGCCGCGGCCGTCCTCGTCAGCCACCGGCTCGTCCAGCGGGCCCGGCGCACGGCCGCCGCGCAGACCTCCGAGACCGGCCGTCTCAAGGCGCAGTCGGCGCAGCTGTCGGCGGAGACCGCGCATCTGGTCAACGTGACGCTGCCCGCCGTGGCCAAGCAACTGCGGGACGGCACGAGCGCGGCCGACGCGCTGAGCAGCGTGCCCCCGCCGTCCGACCCGCAGCTGGGCCGGATCGTGCACACCTTCGCCGCCGCCGTCGAGGAAGGCGTGCAGCACGCGGCCGCCCTGGACGGCGAGCGCCGGCAGGCCCAGTACGGGCTGAACGAGGCGGCCGCCGCGCTGGAGCGGCTGGCGCAGGAGACCCTGCCTGCCGCGGTTGCCCGGCTGCGCGAGGGCCAGTCTGCCGACACGGTGCTCGCCGAACTCGACCTGCCGCGGCTGCCCATGGTCCGCACCCCGACCGAGTCGTTCGTCCGCGAACTCGCCCACAGCGAGCGGCGCGCCGCCGCGGCACAGGCCGCCTCCGCCAGGGCGCTCAGCCGCGTCCAGGCCAAGTCCGTCAGCATGCTCGCCGACCTGCGGGACATGCAGGAACGACATGGCGAGGAGGTCTTCGGCGACCTGCTGAAGCTGGACCACAGCACCTCCCAGCTCGGCCTGATGACCGACCGGCTCGCGCTGCTCATGGGCGGCCGGTCCAGCCGCGCCTGGAACAAGCCGATCGTGATGGAGAGCATCCTGCGCGGCGCCGTCGGCCGAATCGCCGCCTACCAGCGGGTGCGCCTGCACTGCTCCACCACCGCCGCGATCTCCGGCTTCGCCGCCGAGGGCGTCATGCATCTGCTCGCCGAACTGATGGATAACGCCGCGAACTTCTCCCCGCCCATCGACGAGGTGCACGTCTACGTCGAGGACCGCAGCGCCGGCATGGTCGTCACCATCGAGGACAGCGGCCTGAAGATGGCCGACGCGGCCATGCGCCGCGCCGAGGAGGCGGTGTCCGGTCACATGACCGACCTCGCCTCGCTCCAGGGCACCCGGCTCGGCCTCGCCGTGGTCGGACGGCTCGCGGTGAAGTACGGCATCAGCGTCAACTACCGCCCCTCGTCGCGCGGCGGCACCGGCGTCGTCGTCCTGCTGCCCCAGCAACTGCTCGCTCAGCAGCGCGAGTCGGTGTCGCGCGGGCCGGACGGCCGCCCCGCCGCGGGGACCGCGCCCACGCCGGGCCCCGCCCCCGCCGCCTCGCCCGCCCCGGCTCCGGTGCCCGAGCCCACCTCGCGCCCCGGCGTCCCGGAGCGGCCCGCCGCCCGGCCGGAGCTGCCCGAACAGGGACAGCCCCGGCGCGCCACCGGCTCCACGCTGAACGGCCTGCCCGTCCGCGCCCCCGGCCGCACCATGGCCGAGGCGGAGCGGGAGCGCGAGCAGCGCCGGTCGGCGTCCGAGGCGGCATCCGGGGCCGCGTCCGAGGCGGCGGACGGAGACCGCCCGGAGCAGCGCCCGGCACGCGACGCGGGCGCACGGTTCGGCGCCTTCCACCGCGGGCGCCGGGCAGCGGGCGGCACCGCCGGGCCGGATGCCCGGCCCGAGTCCGAGCCGCCGGCCGCCCCGTAGCCGCCGACCCCTTTCCCGTACGGCGCCCGGGGCGTCGGCGCCCACGTCCCGCTCGAGTTCCTGAGATTGGAGGTACGGGCCGGTGACCGGTCAACCGGCACCACCGTCCCATCACCCATCATGCAGACCACCGAAAACAGCCTCACCTGGCTCCTCCAGAGCCTCCTGGAGCGCACCCCCGGCACCCGGCACGCTCTGGCCCTGTCCCGGGACGGCCTGAAGCTCTGCTGGACCGAACATCTGACGCTCGACCAGGGCGACCAGCTGGCGGCGATCTGCTCCGGCATGCAGGCCCTGGCCCAAGGCGCGTCCGTGGAGTTCGGCGACGGCACCGGCGGCGTCCGGCAGTCCATGACCGAGTTCCACGGCGGCCTGCTGTTCATCGTGGAGGCCGGCGAGGGAGCGCATCTGGCCGTCCTCGCCGAGGAGGATGCCGACCCCGGCGTGGTGGGCCATCAGATGACGGATCTGGTGGAGCAGATCGGCGAGCACCTGCGCGCCGAGCCCCGAGAGCCCGTTCCGGGGAGTGCCGCGTCGTGATACGCAAGCCCGTGGACACCGGTGACCCCGACCGGCTCTACACGGTCACGGCCGGCCGGAGCCGCGCCGACGACTCCTTCGACCTGGTCACCCTGATCGTCAGTGAGTGCCGGCCCACGGCGGGAATGCAGTCGGAGCACGCCCGGATCCTGGAGCTGTGCCGACACCCCACGGCTGTCGTCGAGATCGCCGCGGAGCTGAAACTGCCCATCACGGTGGTGCGGATCCTGCTCGGCGACCTGCTCGACATGGGCCGCATCACCGCCCGCCACCCGCGCGCGGCGCAGTCCGTCGCCTCGCTCCCCGATTCCGCCCTTCTCAAGGAGGTGCTCCATGGGCTCCGCAACCTCTGAGCTGCCCTCTCACCGCACGCCACTGGCCGACGCGGCGGAGACCGGCCTGAAGATCGTCATCGTGGGCGGTTTCGGTGTCGGCAAGACCACCCTGGTCCGCTCGGTGAGCGAGATCCGGCCGCTGAACACCGAGGAGGTGATGACGCAGGCCGGCGTCGGCGTCGACGAGACCAGTGCGGTCTCGACGAAGACGACCACGACGGTGGCGTTCGACTTCGGGCGGATCAGCCTCAACGAACGCATGGTGCTGTACCTGTTCGGCGCGCCGGGCCAGGAGCGCTTCTGGTTCCTGTGGGACAGGCTGTTCTCCGGAACGCTGGGTGCCGTGGTGCTCGTGGACACGCGCCGGATGAACGACTCCTGGTACGCGATAGACCGGCTGGAGCACCACAAGACGCCGTTCGTGGTGGCCGTCAATCGGTTCGACGACGAAACCCACCGGTACTCCCTGGAGGAGATCCGCCAGGCGCTCGCGCTGCCCGAGCACGTGCCGATGCTCGACTGCGACGCGCGGGTCCGGCAGTCCGGCAAGGACGTGCTGGTCACCCTCGTGGACCAACTGTACGAACTGGCGATGGCCCAGGAGGCGACACCATGACCGACCCCTCTTCCGCGCAACCGGCTCCGCCGGGCTGCCCCGCCCACACCGACGCGGTGCGCCTGGCGGGGCTCGAGTACCAGCAGACGCCGTCGCAGCTGTACCGCGCGATGCGCCGCGAGCACGGCGCGGTCGCGCCGGTGCTGCTCGACGGGGACATCCCGGCCTGGCTGGTGCTCGGCTATTCCGAGGTTACGTACGTGACCAGCCACGACGAGCTGTTCGCGCGGGACTCCCGGCGCTGGAACCAGTGGGAGAACATCCCGGCGGACTGGCCGCTGCTGCCGTACGTCGGCTACCAGCCGTCGGTGCTGTTCACCGAGGGCGACGAGCACCGGCGGCGGGCCGGAGTGATCACTCAGGCGCTGGAGGGCGTCGACCAGTTCGAGCTGGCGCGCAACTGCCAGCTGATCGCCGACCGGCTCATCGCCGACTTCGCGGGCAGCGGGCAGGCGGAGCTGATGACCGGATACGCGCATGCCCTGCCGATGCGGGCCGTGGTGCAGATGTGCGGGATGCCGACCTCGGGTGAGGACACCCAGCAGCTCGTCGAGGACCTGCGGATCTCGCTGGACGCGGCGGAGGGCGACGACCCGGTGGCGGCGTACGGGCGCGTGGGCGAGCGGCTGCGGCAGCTGGTGAAGGACAAGCGGGAAAGCCCCGGTCCGGACGTCACCTCGCGCATGCTGCTGGATCCGGCGGGACTGGCGGACGAGGCGATCGTCCAGGACTTGATCTCGGTGATCGCCGCGGCGCAGCAGCCGACCGCGAACTGGATCTGCAACACGCTGCGGCTGCTGCTGACGGACGAGCGGTTCGCGGTGAACGTGTCGGGCGGCCGGCTCAGTGTGGGCGAGGCGCTCAACGAGGCGCTGTGGCTGGACACGCCGACGCAGAACTTCATCGGGCGCTGGGCCGTTCGGGACACCCAGCTGGGCGGGCGGCAGATCCGGTCGGGCGACTGCCTGGTGCTGGGGCTGGCCGCAGCCAACACCGATCCGCAGATCTGGCCGGAGGCGCACGTGGGCGCGGAGAACGCCGCGCACCTGTCGTTCAGCAACGGCGAGCACCGCTGCCCCTATCCGGCACCGCTGCTGGCGGACGTGATGGCGCGGACGGCGGTCGAGACGCTGCTGGAGCGGCTGCCCGACCTGGTGCTGTCGGTGGAGCCGGAGACGCTGACCTGGCGTCCGTCGATCTGGATGCGGGGGCTGACGGCGCTGCCGGTGCAGTTCACGCCGGTGGTGCAGTAGGGCGGGCGCCCGATGACCCGGTAGGACGGGCGCCCGGTCGGCGCGGCACCCCGGCCCACCCGGTGGTGCGGCACATGGGCCCCTGGGCGGGGCCTATCACCTCGGCGGTGGTGCCGGTAAGGCGGTCAGGCGGCCGTCACGGGCGTGAACCGCACCGGCAGACGCTGCGGTCCGCGGGTGAAGACGCCTTCCTCGACCGGGTCGAAGCCGTCGGCGAGGCGTATGTCAGGCATGGCGTCCAGCAGCTGGCTGACGCCGATCTCGACCTCCGCCTTGGCGAGCAGCGCGCCGACGCAGAAGTGCCGGCCGAGCGCGAAGGCGAGGTGGTCGGCGGCGGCGGAGAAGGCGGTCGTGGTGGTCAGGTCGTCGCGGAAGATGTCGAAGCGGTCGGGGTCGCGGTAGCGGCTCTCGTCGCGGTTGGCGGCGCCTATCAGGCAGGTGACGGTGACGCCGGCGGGTATGGTGCCGCCGCTGAGCTTCACCTCGGTCGCGGACTGCCGCATGATCATGTGGACGGGCGGGGCGTACCGCAGGGTCTCGGCGAAGCCCCGCGGGATCAGGTCGCGGTCCGCGCGGACGGCGGCGAGCTGGTCGGGGTGGAGCAGCAGGTTCGCGAAGATGCTGGCGATCGCCTTGTCGGTGGTCTCGCCGCCGGCGGCGAGCAGCAGGCTGCAGAACGCCTTGATGTCCTCGTCGCTCATCCGCACACCGTCGACCTCGGCGGCGCACAGCGTGGACAGCAGGTCGTCGCCCAGGTTCTCGCGGCGTTCCCGGATGATCGGCAGCATGTACTCGGCGAACTCGACACGGGTCCGCTCGCCCGCCGCGGCCACCTCGGGGTCACCCGAGAGGTTGCCGAGGAAGGCGATGACGGACGTGTACCAACGGTGGAAGCGCGCGTGGTCCGCCTTGTCGAGGCCCAGCATGTCGGCGATCACGTTGACCGGGAAGCGGGTGGCGTAGTCGTTGACCAGGTCGGCGGAGCCGGAGTTCCGGAAGGCGTCGATCAGTTCGCGCGAGTTGCGCTCGATGACGGGAAGGAACTTCTCCTGGAGGTCGGCGCCGCGGAAGGCAGGGGCGACGAGGGCGCGGCGCACGGCGTGCTCACGGCCGCTGAGCTGGAGGATCGTCTTGCCGTGCACGGGCTCGATCTGCCAGTCGTAGTTGTCGGTGGTGAACTCGCCGTTCTTGTCCTTGAAGACGCGCTCGACATCCTCGTAGCGCGAGACGATGTAACTTTGCGTGGCCTCGTGCCAGATGAGGGGCGCGGTGTCGCGCATCAGACGGTACGCCGGGTAGGGGTCCGCGGCGAACTCGGGCGAGAGGATGTCGGGCACCTGCTGTGCGGTGGACATGGGGCTCCCTCAAGGTCAGTGACTGGCTTACGACACAAGGTAATTGATCAATAGTCAACCGAGACAGCCCCCACCGCCCCCGGCTGCCCCACCAGTAACCGTTGGCTGAAAATCGCCACTTGAACTTGGCCAAAGCAGCCATGGCGTCGTATCGGCCCATGCCTGCATGCCTGTTTGCCTGCACCTCGGGGGCGGCAGCGTCCGCCGTGGACAGCGGGGCTCAATCGCCCGACGCCGCCCGGCTTTCGAGCATGTGCCTTTCGGCCGGTCCATGAAGCCCTGCTTGGTGCCCTGTTTGGTGCGTGGCGCAGTCGCTCGGGAGGTCGGTCAGGACCTGGTCGAGGTGTCGGCGCAGGGTGAGGGCGTCGTCGGTCAGGGCGGTGCGCAGGGTGGCGGTGGGGGAGAGGTGCATGACAGCCGCGTCGGCTTCGGCGGGTGCGGGTGCGGGTGCGGGGGCGGGTGCGGTCGGGTGGGTGCCGGACGACTGGTCGGGGTCGATGACCAGCAGTGAGGAAATTTCATCCTGATTTCGCTGGTCACGGGCCTGGTGTGAGCTTGTAGTGGGGTACTCGTGCTGGCCAGGACATGATCGGCAGAGGGAGATCGTCTGTCACCTCTGCACTTCGCTGTTCGCCAGGACGAGTAGGGCCCGCAGGAGGGTGGTCGCGTGGCGGGTGTTCATACGGACCTTGCTGAGGAATCGCCAGGTCTTCAGGTTTGCGAAGCCGTGCTCGACGGCGGCGCGTTCACGGCTGAGCAGGCGGTTGGCCTCCTTCTCGGCGTCGGTGAGCCGGTGGTTGCGGGTGGCCTTGCGGCCGGTGATGATCACCGGGTTGTCAGGGTCGTCGTCCAGGCCGACGAAGCCGAGGTCGGCCAGGGCCCCGAGTTTGGCCTCGCGGAGATGCTCGGTGAGCTTGCTGTGGCGGGCGGTGGTGATCTCGCTGGACCGCCCGGGCTTGGCCGCGGAGATCCAGATCAGGTTGCCCTTCTCGTCGGTGAGCGCAAGAAACAGCAGGCCATGGGACTTGTGTTTCCCGCTGTAGTTCTTGCGGTTCTCTGTCCCGGTGCGGCGGCGGGTGCGCACGAGAGTGCCGTCCAGCAGGACGACCACCCCGCCATCGTCGGCGATCTTCTTCAGGGCCCGGTCCAGGCGCGGGGCGCGGGCAGAGAGCAGGCCGATCACTTCGATCACCCATCGGCGCACGGTCGAGGCGGAGACGTCGTTGCCGCCGGCCATGTCCAGAAGGCGCTGGTCATGACGGAGAACGGCGAGCACGATGATCGCTTGGGTTCCCGGGGTGACCTTGCGCCAGCGGGTGCCCAGCCTCTTGCGCTGCTTGCGTATCAGGTCGGCGACGAGGTCGATGGTCGACTTCGACACCGGAAGGCGAACCTGGTAGACAGCATCCTGAGAGCCCTCGGCGGGCTGGTTGTTCTTCACAAAACACGCCAACTCCCGCCGGGGGCCCTCGCGTTGTGGCAGGAATCGGCCACTTTGCGGCCGGATGCCGGGCTGGTGTCAGCGCGGTCCGTAGCGGCCTGACGGGGTGCGGTGCAGCCAGCCCCGGTCCGCGAGCCGCCTCAGCTTGCCCCGCATCGCCTCGGTCTGCGCGGGCAGCACGCCCAGCCCCAGCTTCTCGCACACCTCTCGGGTCTTGACCGGCCCGTCGGATGCACCCGCGACCACCTGCACAATCCGCTGATAGTCGGCGGGCAGCACCTCTTCGCTCATCCCCTCGACGCGGTGCGGCACGAGCAGCATCCCGCCGGCTCCCGACGCTTGCGTCGCCGGCGGATCCGGCTCCACCGGATCCGGCTCCACCGGATCGGGCTCCACCACCGGATCGTCCCGCCTGCCGCCGTCCGTCGCCTCGGCGTACTGGCCGAACACCACCTCCGCGGCCTCCAGCCGGGCCACCTCGACATCGATCTCGGCGAGCTCCTTACGCAGCCGCTCGGCGCGGTCGGCCAGCAGGACCCGCCGTTCCACCGTCCATGTCAGTACATCCACCATGAACTTCCCCTCCCCGGGCCGGATCTTCCTGCCGGACCCTACGAGGAGACAACCGCCCGTACGGCGACTTCCGCGAACGAGGCCCGTGGCAATCGATCACCTGCTACCGATCATGTTCCAGACCAGCCCGAGTACCCCGCCATCGACTCACGCCAGCCCCGTGACCTGCGAAATCAGGATGGAAATTGATCAGTGTGCCCAGGCGTACGCGGTGGGCCCGACCGGCATTGCCTGGCGGCCGTCGGGTTCCTGGCAGGCCGATGACGGCTACCGCCCCATTGCCACAGGCACGTACGAGCTGAGCTGGAGCCGGGACGGCGGCACCCTGCTGGTCAGGGGTACTGAGAGGGCGTTTAGAGTGGGCGACTTGCCTCTTATGCCCTAGTAGGTTCCTCGCCAGGTTGGCGTGGTCTCGTCCGTTATGCGCTTGGCGAGGTTGTCGATCGAAGCGAGGTGGATCATGGCTTCGGAGCTGACGGAGAGGGTCTCGTAGTCACGGACAAGGCGTCGGTGCATCATGATCCAACCGATACTCCGCTCCACCACCCAGCGCCTTTTCAGGACGTGAAAGCCGCGAGTTCCGGGGTTCTTGTCGACGACTTCGACATCGATTCCTAGCTTCGCGCCGTGTTCGACGACGGCCTTCTTGAAGCCGGTGTCGACCCAGCTCTTGGCGATGGTTGGGTAGGTGTTTTTCGCCTGGTCGAGGAGGCGTATCCCCAGGGCGTTTTCAGAGAGGCTGGCGGCGGTGACGGTCACGGCGAGGATCAGGCCGATCGTGTCGGTGAGGATGCCTCGCTTCCGGCCCACGATCTTCTTCGCGGCATCGGTTCCCTGGCTGGTCACGGGCACGTTGGTGGAGGTTTTGATGCTCTGGGTGTCGATGACGGAGGCCGTCGGATCGGGCTTGCGGCCTTCCTTCACGCGGGCCAGGGCGGTGAGGTCGTAATTGAGCTGGGCGAAGATTCCCTCGTCGCGCCAGGCGGCGTAGTAGAAGTAGACGGTGCCGTGGCCAGGAAAGTCATGCGGGAGGTATTTCCAGGGGATTCCGGTGCGGTTCAGGTAGAGAATCGCGTCGAACACATCGCGGAGTTCGACCTTCGCCGGCTGACCGGTTGGGCGGCGGTCGAGCCGGGCTTTCCGCCAGGCCGTCAGAGTCGGCTCGATCAAGGCCCACCGGGCGTCGGACAGGTCGCTGGGGTACGGCTTGCGCTGGCTCACGCTGTACCGTCTTCACGGATGGCGCGGAATGGATTGTTCCGCTGACCATCGGGCGGTTCTGTCGCATTTTCAAACCAGACGGACTTCCGGTAGCAGAAGTTCGCGAAACGGACTACGAGGTTCACTCATCAAGGGGAGATGAAGCCCGCATAACGGCTGTAATCATCATGAACTGAGGCAGCGATAGAAGCCGCTTTTCGGAACAGAGGTACTTAAACGCCCTCTGAGAGGGCATTCTGAACCGGTATGACCGATTCCCGCAGTTGGCTTGTGTCAGGCACCGTCCTGGCGGTCACGTGGTCCTTCGGCGGCTTCTACAGTGTCCCGAGGTAAAGGGGGCGGGCGGGGACGGTAGATCAGAAGGGCTGACTCAAGAACGTGGTACGGATCGAGCGATTGGCGGACCTGAAGCCCGTTCACCAGCGTCAGGCGGCCGTCCTGGCCCTGTGGCGGTGGCGCGCGCCGATACTCGCGTTCGAATTGGATGCAGAGTGGGGCGTCGACCAGTCCGTGCTGGAGTCGCTGTTCCGACTGGCAGCATCACCCCCTGGTGAACAGTCGGAGCGCGCATACCGGCGAGCAATCGCCGAGCTGTGCACGGCCCCGCTCTTCACGTCTGAAGTCGACCCGGACACGGTCCAGCTCTTCCAGTTGGAGACCATCAGCAACCTGCTGACCTTCGGCGAACTGCTGGACAAGCCTGGCGTGGACGAAGTCGAGCGAGTGGTCGAAGCCTCGGCCGGCCTGGCGAACTACCTCGACGGTCTCGTCGAGGGCTCCTTCTACTCTCACCCGGCGGAGGAAGCCCACCGCCAGTACCTCGCCGACCTGACGGACCGGGCGAGTGAGGGGTATTTCGCGTCGCGCCACATCGCCCTCGAGACCGCCTGCCATGGTGCTCTCGGGGTTCTCCCCGATTCCGCAGGGCTGCTCGAATCGTCCACGGGTCGCGAGTTGCTCGCGCTCTGCGAGGACTTCGGCGAAGAGCTCGTCACAACGATGCAGTGGCTCCGCATGACGGGTCACTAGCGTCGTGAGCCGGATGGCGAGTGCGGCAGCCGTGACGGACGGGTGACCTGGAACGGAGGGCTGCTACGGGCGGCGCTGGAAGAACAGGCCCGGTTCGGTCTCGGCGAGGACGCCCAGGCTGACCAGGCGCTTGAGCTTGTGCCGGGTACTCTCGATGTTCTTCGGCTTGAGCGGGAGGTCCAGGGCCTGGCACAGGTCGCGGGCACGCATCGGTCCAGCAGCGTCGGCGAAGACGTCGAGGATCTGCTGGTAGGCCGGGTGGGCCGGCAGGACAGGCGGCTCCTCGGTTGGCTCCGGGGTCGCCGGCGGGAGGGCGAGGAGCGTCTTACGGGTCACCGCCAGGCTCTCGATCTCCTCGTCGAGTTCACGCAGGCGCGCGGTGAGCTCGTCCATCTGCGCACGGATCTGCGCTGCATCGCCGACGAGCTCGCGTTCGCGTGCGTCGATCCGCTCCAGAAGCGGCGTGACCTGGTCATCCATGCGGTCACCCGCGCCAGGTGGGCGTGGTCTGGCCAGTGAGGCGGCGCGCTATCACGTCGATCATTGCCCAGCGCACCCTGGACTCCGAGGACTTCGGCCTGCTCTCGTAGTCCCGCACGAGCCGCCGAAACAGCATGAGGATGCCGAGCGTCTGCTCCACGATCCACCTCTTGGCCTGCGGGACGAAGCCGACGCCCCTGTCGGTTGGGTTGCGTTCGACGATCTCGACGTCAATGCCAACCGTGGTGCCGTGCTCGACGACGGTCTTCTTGAAGCCCTGGTCCACCAGCGCTTTCTTGATAGTGCCGATGGGGGGGACCTGGCCGAGGAGCGCGATGCCGAACGCGTTGTCGTGGGCGCTGGCGGCCAGCACGGTCACGGCGATGACCAGGCCGAGGACGTCCACCGCCAGCCCGCGCTTGCGGCCCGGCACCTTCTTGGCCGCGTCCTTCCCGGTCGTGGTGGTGGGCACGTTCACCGCCGCGTGGACGCTCTGCGTGTCGATCACGACCAGGCTCGGGTCCTCCGACCGCCCGGCCTTCTCGCGGACCTGCCAGCGCAGCAGGTCGTTGATCTTCACGTCCGTGCCGTCGTCGCGCCAGGCCGCGAAGTAGTAGTAGACGGCCGACTTCGGCGGCAGGTCGTGCGGGAGGTAGTCCCACTGGCAGCCGGTCCTGCCCTGGTACAGGATCGCGTTGACGATCTCCCGCATCTCATACCGACCCTGATGCCCCGTCGGGGACGGGTGGTCGGCCTTCCACGCCGAGATCACCGGCTCGATCAGCGCCCACCGCTCATCGGACAGGTCGCTCTTGTAAGGCTTGCGGTCACTCACCCAGACAGCCCAACAGGACCAAGCAGCCCGACCGGCCCGAACCGCCCAAACCCACACGATCAGGCGACCACAAGACCGTCATACCGGCTCAGAATGACCTCTGAGGTCAATCTGAACCGCCCCGGCTCGAATGGAGACTCGATTTCATGAAAGGATCGAGTCATGGCACGACCTTCCCGTTACCCGCTTGAGCTCCGCCGCCGCGCGGTGCGCATGGTCGCCGAGGTGCGCGACGACTACCCGAACGAGACGGCCGCTCTGCAGGCGGTGACCGAGAAGCTCGGTATCGGGTCCCGCGAAACACTGCGGAACTGGCTGAAGCAGCACGAGATCGACGCAGGCACGCGGCCGGGGACGACGACGGAGGAGTCCGCTCAGCTCAAGGCGTTGAAGAAGGAGAATGCCGAACTCGAGCGGGCGAATGAGATCCTGAAGGCCGCGGCGAGTTTCTTTGCGGCCGAGCTCGACCGGCCACACACACGCTCGTAGCGTTCATCGACGAGCACCGGGACCGCTTCGGCGGCGTCGAGCCGATCTGCAGGACGCTCACCGAGCACGACTGCAAGATCGCCCCTTCAACCGACTACGCCAACAAGAAACGACAGGCCGCTCCGTCAACACGTTCAGTGCGGGACGCGGAGCTCAAGGAGCTGATCAGCCAGGTCCACACCGCCAACTACCGTGTCTACGGGGCCCGGAAGATCTGGCGCGAGCTGAACCGGCAGGGGCATACCGCAGCCCGTTGCACCGTCGAGCGTCTCATGCGCGAACTCGGCATCCAGGGCGCGATCCGCGGCAAACGCGTGATCACCACGCTCCCCGGCGGGCAGGTCGACCGGGCCCCGGACCGCCTCGACCGTGACTTCGTCGCCCAGGCCCCGAACCGGTGCTGGGTGGCGGACTTCACCCACATCAAGACCTGGTCCGGCGTCGTCTATGTCGCGTTCGTCTTGGATACCTTCTCCCGCCGGATCGTCGGCTGGTCGGCCGCCACCGTGAAGGAGACCGTCTTCGTCCTGGACGCCCTGGAGATGGCCATCTGGCAACGTGACCGCGACCAACACCCCATACAGCCAGGTGAGTTGATCCATCACTCGGACGCCGGGTCGCAGTACACGAGTTTCAGGCTCGCCGAGCATCTGGACGCCGCCGACATTGCCGCCTCCATCGGCTCGGTCGGCGATGCCTACGACAATGCCCTGATGGAGAGCGCGATCGGCCTGTACAAAACCGAGTTGATCAAACCCCAGCGGCCCTGGAAGACACTCTCCCAGGTCGAGCTCGCCACCGCCGAGTGGGCCGACTGGTACAACCATCGCCGGCTCCACGGAGAGATAGGGCACATCCCACCCGTCGAGTACGAAACCAACTACTACACGGAACTCACGAAACCCCAGGTCACAACCACAATCTGAGATCTCTACCGAACCCTGGGCGGTTCAATCCGGTCATGGACGGACTGCAAAGCGTCGATTGCAACTGACGCGCAGCCTGCGGACGTCCTATCGCCATGCACCCCTGCGTGCGGCGACGTTGGGCCACCTCAGCGTCCGTCTCGTGGACGGCCCGTCAGTCAGGACGATGCGCAACTGATGGCCGCCCCTAGGAGCGTGGGTCAGTAACGGCTTGGCTGTAGCCGAGGCTGGAGTGCGGGGTCTCAGCTGGGCCTTGGGCTGGCTAGGCTGCTGGTCATGAATCCGGCCATGACCAGCGGTGTGACCACTGAGCCCGCCATCCTTGACGCCATGGAGCTGACTTCCGATCCGGAGCTGGAGGTCCGGTTTGCGGAGTCGGCCCACCAGATCCTGGCGGACCTGGTCAGTGGAGGTGCCGCGCTGGGCTGGGTCGAGCCGCCCTCGCGGGATGAGGTGGCGGAACTTCTTGGCCACGTCGTCTCTGCGGTGCAGGCCGGGGATGCGGCTTTGCGTGTCGCTTACCTCGATCGTCGGCTTGTCGGGTTGGGGTACTGGCTCCGCTACGGCCGACCGACCCATCGGCCACACGCCGATCTGGAGAAGATCGCGGTAGCTGCTGCTGCCCATGGTCGTGGTGTCGGTCGGGCGCTGACCGCTGCCTTGATCGCTGACGCCCGGGAGGCGGGTATCGAGGTCCTCACCCTGGACGCCCGTGGCGACAACACCAATGCCCTGCACCTCTACCGATCGCTGGGCTTCACCGAATACGGCCGTCTGCCCGGCTTCGTCGCCGTCCGCGAACGCCGCTACGACAAGGTCTTCTACATGCTGGACTTCCGCGAACAAGGCTGACCACTGCCACGCACGAAGGTCCGGCGGCGACCCGCTGGCGCTTCGCGATCTTTCATACGAGATGATCATGATATGCGTGGTGGGGATGGACTGTTCGAGGTCGGGCCGGTCGAGAAGAGGAGGTCTCGGGGCCGCCCGGCGGCGGTGGACAAGGCGTTTCGGGCCTTCAACCCGCACCAGGTCCTGCTGCTGCCTCCGTCACTGGACGACTGGCTACCCGAGGACCACCTCGCCCGGTTCGTCGCCGACCTGGTCGACGAGGTGCTTGACCTCTCTCCGGTGCTGGCGGACTACACCGAGAAGCGTGGCTACCCGCCCTACGATCCCCGGCTGATGCTGCGGCTGCTGATCTACGGCTACACCACCGGCGTCCGCTCCTCGCGGGCGATCGAGCGCGAGTGCACCGACGACGTCGCATTCCGGTTCCTGGCCGCCGACCAGGCCCCCGACTTCCGCTCGATCTCACGGTTCCGCCGCCGCCACCTGGACGCGTTCGCCGACCTGTTCACCCAGTCGCTGCACCTCGCGCAGAAACTCGGCGTGGTCAAGATGGGCCGCATCGCCCTGGACGGCACGAAATTGGAGGCAAACGCCTCCAAGCACAAGGCGATGAGCTATGGCCGCCTGGTCGACAAGGAGGAGCGGATCGAGGCCGAGATAGCAGCCCTGGAGGCCCAGGCCCAGGCGCTGCTGGTCGACGCGCAGGCCACCGACGAAGCCGAGGACCAGATGTTCGGCACCGACGGCAAGGACACCGACCTGCCCGCCGAGCTGGACCGCCGGGAGAAGCGCCTGGCCAAACTGCAGGCCGCTCGCGCGCAGATCGAGGCCGAGGCCGCCGCCAAGGCACGCCGCCACGCCCAGGACAAGGAACGCCGCCGTCAGGAACGTGGCGGCATCAGCGACGAGCAAGCCGTCACCGACGCCGGGGACAAGGCCGCCGCGAAGGCGCGTCCCAAGCCCAAGACGCAGGCCAACTTCACCGACCCCGACTCACGGATCACGAAGAACAGCGACGGCGCCTACATGCAGGCATACAACGCCCAGGCCGTCGTGGACGAGAAGCACCAGGTCATCACCGCCGCCGATGTGACGACAACCCCTCGGATGTGCTGAACTACACCACCATGCTCGACCAGTCGGCCCGGAACACCGGCCGCCACCCCAAGCAGGCGCTGGTCGACGCCGGCTACTGCTCCGAGGCCAATCTCAGCGCCGCGAGGCACCGTCAACTGGACTGCGGCACTGACACGTTCATGGCCACCGGACGCCTGGCACACGACGAGCAGGTCCCGCCCGCACCACGCGGACGGATACCAGCGAACGCCACGCTGAAGGAGCGGATGGCCCGCAAGCTGCGGACCAAGCCCGGCAACCGCCTACAGTCGCCGCAAAGCCATCGTCGAACCCGTCTTCGGCCAGATCACGACCTGCCAGAACGGCCGCCAGCTCCTCCTACGCGGCGAAGACGGCGCCCGCGGCGAGTGGCGCCTGCTGGCCGCCTGCCACAACCTCCGCAAGATCTTCCGACACGCCGGAACCGCCGGACTCGCCACCGTGCCCGGCTGATCAGCCGGGCACGGCCCCGTCACGGCCCACCAGGCCGCACACCCGACGGGCAGAACCTCATCCCGGCCTCACAGACGCCGATCGGACGACCACGACTGATCCCACCGCTCACGGCCGCCCGGCCAGCTGCCCGTTACTGACCCATGCTCCTAGCAGTTCCACCCGGACCTGCTCGGGCCTGCGTTCCTTGTGCGCGACGTGCTCGGCCAGATACGCCGTCAGCTTCTCCGCGTCCGCGACGCTGCACTCGCGGAAGCCGAGGTGTGCCCGGATCTGCACGCGGTGGTACTCGACCGTTCGGCCCGTCCAGTCGTCCGCAAGGATGCACTTCAGTTCTCTGACGGACTGTTCGGTGATCCGGTAGGCGGGGAGGGCAAGCCACACGGGGGACTCCCGCCGTGCTCGGCTGAGGACACGTCCAGTACCGCGAGTTCTCTGCCGAAGACGCTCACGGTTCCGTCCCGGTCTTCGATCTTGCCCTTGACGGAGATGACGTTGTCTTCGGCCAGTGCGTGCTGCACGAACTGGTAGGCGGCGGGGAAGAAGAGGACCTCGATGCCGGCATCGAGGTCCGCGAGGTTCACGATGGCCCAGGCGTTGCCCTGTTTGGTCATCTTGAGCTGGATGCCGGTGATCAGTCCGGAGAGTTGCACGTCCCCGGTGTTGCGGCCGGAGGCGAGCAGTTCGACGATGGTCTGGGTCGGGAAAGTGGCAGCAACGTCCGGTGCGGATGCCGATGAAGCTCTAGCGTCCTCAGTACGTTGAAGTTCCTGTGCTTGAGCGTGGACAACCCCCACGCGGCAGCCGATCACCGCGCCAGCCGATTCCGATCAATCTCGGCGACAACGGCTTTATTAGTCGACGGTCTTGAATGCCTCGGTCTGGCTCACCGGGGGCGGCCTCGTCACGGGATTGAAGCGTTTTCCGCCGAACTACGTGCTTCATTTGCCTGGAGCATCAATCTGGCGCTGACCAGCAACTTCAGCTTGACAAGTCTAGATAACCATCGAGACCGACTCCCGCATCGAGGCCTGGCACACCGCCTACCGGTCCTTCGGCACCAACCCCCGCCGCATCCGCCCCAGCGTCGACGCACTCGGCCGCCGCCTCACGAAGAAGGGCTCCCTGCCGCGCATCAACCCGGCCGTCGACTCCTACAACACGGTCTCCGTCCGGCACGGCCTGACGGCTGGCGTCTTCGACCTGGACCACGTCACCGGCAACGCCGACATCCGCTACGCCGACGGCAGTGAGGAGTTCACGTCGCTCGGTGAACCCGACACTGTCGAGAGCTGTTCCAGGCGCCATCGCCCCGGCCTCGCTCGGCTGTTACAAGACAGTGACAGAGTCCGGATGAACGTCTGCCTCCGCTGTGCCGTCGTTTCTAGTGACTACGCCAATCGACACGTAGGTGCCCTTTGGCGTGAAAGGCTGTTCTCAGTATAGAAAGGGGCAGATCTGTGATGGTCTCAAAGCGGCGTTCCCTGCGCATTGCCGTCGTCGGTGTCCTCGGCGCGGCCTCCCTCGCCCTTATGGGCACCGCGATGGCAGCAAGCCCGGCCGCGCACACGGCAACCCCGGTCGTCGTCACGCAGAAGGCCGTGCCCGCCAAGGCCGGCATCACGGCCAAGCCGTCGGTGTCCTCCGTCCGCGCCTGGCAGCTGTTTCGGGTCACGGGTCAGACCACCGGTCTCAAGGTGGGCAGCAAGGTGACCCTTCAGCAGAAGCAGCACGGCAAGTGGGTCAGCCTGCCCGCGTCCACGAGCATCTCGCGGGACGGCTCCTACTCGCTCGGCGTCAAGCTCGGGCTGAAGGGCAAGAACGACCTGCGTATCGTCAGCGGCACCACGGCCTCGCCGGTCTTCAACGTGACGGTCCGCTGAGACGCGCTGCCACCGCGGCAGAGGTGGGCTGGCGGCACCGGGGTGGTCTCACCTGCCCCGGTGCCCGCACCGGACGGCATCGTCGGTGACGCGGTAGACGCGCTGCTCCTGGACGTGACCGCTTGGACGGACGAGGAACGTGAGGCGGGAGCGATGCTGATCACGGAGATCGACGCCGACGGTCCGGGCTGTCGGAGTACATGCCTATGTGCAGAGTCAGGTACGAATGAACGTGCAGAGCAATCCATCCCTCATGGTGGGCGTGCTCACTCTTCGAGATGGTGATGTCTGAGCCGAGGCAGTCAAGACGTGACGAGGCAGAACGGGTGTCCCGCTGGGTCGATGAGGACCCGCCACTTGTCCTTGTTAGGCTGCTGCTGCGGTTTGTCGGCACCCAGTTCCAGCAGCCGGGCCTCTGCCTCGTCTAGGTCCTCGACCTTGAAGCAGACATGAAGTTGCTGAGGAACGGTTTGATCAGGCCAGCTCGGAGCTCGATAGTCGTCGACTCGTTGGAAGCCGATGAAGAGTCCATCGTCACCGTTGAGGCCGGCGAAGTGGGCGTCCGACTGCGGGTGGGATTCGAGGCCAGTGGCCTGCTGATAGAACGACGCCAGCGCCAACGGATCGGGGCAGTCGAGGTTTATCGCGATCAGCTTCATCTGCACAGGCATGGAATCTCCGGGCCGCTCGGTGAGCATTCTTGACGCCACTTTAGAGGCGGTTGCCTGCAGTTGAGAGTGGCGGAGAGTCTTCCGTGACCGTATCCCTGCAGGCCAGGACCTCACTCGGTCCAGCACCGAACGGCTGGAGCCGGGTCAGGCCACGTCGGTCTCGCGCTCGATCGCTTTGAGGCGGTTCTTCAGCCGGTAGCTGGGACCGTTGATGGCGACGACTTCGCAGTGGTGCAGGAGCCGATCAAGGATGGCGGTGGCGAGGACTTCGTCGCCGAAGACCTGGCCCCATTCGCTGAAGGTCTTGTTCGAGGTCAGGATGATGGAGCCCTTTTCGTAGCGCTTTGAGATGACCTGGAAGACCAGGTTCGCCTCGGCGCGTTCGAGGGGCTGGTAGCCGACTTCATCGACCACGAGAACGCTCGGCCGCAGGTAGGAGCCCAGTTTGCTGGTCAGGCGCCCTGCCGCCTCGGCTGCCTTGAGGTTGCGGACCATGTCGTCGAGGCTGGTGAAGTAGATCGAGTATCCGGCCCGGCAGGCCGCGACCGCCAATGCGATCGCGATGTGGGTCTTGCCGACGCCGGGCGGCCCCAGCAGGGCAGCATTGGCCTTCGCTTCGACGAAGGACAAGGTAGCGAGGTCTTTGACCTTGCGCGGGTCGAGCTCGGGCTGGAACGAGAAGTCGTACTCATCCAGCGTCTTGTGGTGTGGCAGCCGGGAGAGCCGCAGGCCCTGGCGGAAGCGGCGGTCGTCGCGGACGGCGAGTTCTTCGGAGAGGACCAGGTCGAGGAAGTCGAGGTAGCCCATCTTGGCCTCGTCCGCCCGCCGGGTGTACTCGTTGATGGTTTCCGCCAGGTGGGGCAGGCCGAGCTTGGTCGCCGTGGTGCGGATGCGGTTGCCGGTCAGCTCGCTCAAGACGATTCCTTCGTCGCTCGGTTGGTGGTGAAGGGGCGGGTCCCGGTCAGCTCGTCATAGACCGACAACGGTCGGCGGCCGACCTCGATGCGGGTCGCCGCAGCCCGGTTGAGGAGGGCTTGCAGCGGTCCGGTCTCCTCGCCCAGCGGGCGTTCGTGACGCGGCCGGGGCGGGACATCGCTGGTGGTGGTCCGGCGCCCTTTGCCGGTGGGCAGGCCGTCCCAGTGCTGTTCCTCAACGACACGGACCCCGCGTCCGACGGCCCGTGGGTGCGTGGCCAGCAGCGTCTCACCGCTGGAGTCGGCAACAGTGGAGTGCAGCATGACCTGTGACTTCGTGGCCCTGATCTCCACCAGCTGACGGGGGCGGACCTTGCGGGCCGGGACCGAGTAGAGGTTCCCGCCGAAGGCGACCAGGCAGTCCTTACCGACCGGCCGCAGATGGCGCTCGGCCACCAAAAACGGAGTTGGCGGCAGCGGCTTGAGAGCCGCGTGGTCGCGGGCAGCACGGTGCCCGATCACCTCGCGGTGCGTCTTGTGGATCTGAGCCCGCCGCTGCGGCACCCAACCGGCGAACGCGGCATCCATCTCCTCGACGGAGGAGAAGGCCCGGCCGGAGAGAACGTGGTCACGGACGATCAGCACTTGGCGTTCGACGCGGCCCTTCCCCTGGGGCCGGTAGGCGGCCAGCACATCGATGTCGAAGTCGTAGTGGCCGGCAAAGCCAACCGCCTCCGGATGCAGCGGAACCGCCTCACCCGGGGCGACGTGACGGCGCACGACCGTCTTGGTCCGGTCGTAGACGATCGTCATCGGCACCCCGTTGAAGTGCGCAAATGCCCGCCGGTGGCAGTCAAAGAACGTCTGCAGGTCAAGGCTGGTGGTGAAGCAGCAGAACGGATCACGCGAGTACGACAGCACCATATGGAAGGAGTAGACCTTCGGAATGCCCAGATGAGCGAGGATCTTGCCCTCATCGCCCCAGTCCACCTGAGCCTGAGCACCCGGGATCACCTCGAACCTGCGATGCATCCCCGCCAGTTCCCGTGGGGTGATCCCCAATTCCTCCGCGATCCGCGGGCGGGCCTCCTGCACGTAGAGCTTGACCCGCTGGTAGTTCCCGGTGAATCCGTACTCCTTGTCCAGCCGCTCGTGAATCACCGCGGCCTTCATCAGGATCTCGGCCCGCAGCATCGCGTCGATCAGCGGAGCGACCTCGTCGACCACCCGCTTGCGCGGCTGACCACTCGCCGTCCGGCGCGGCGGCGCGGACGAGTCAGCGGACAGGTACTTGCTGACCGTTCGCCAGTTCAGCCCGGTTTCCTTGGCGACCTCCGACAGGCTCATCGCCCCGGACTCCACCAGGCCGCGGAAGCGCCGGAGCTCCAGCCAGCGCTGCGGGTCCAAGACCATGGCCCACCCCTCTCTGCAACCTTGGACAACAGGCAGCAGAGTGCCGGGGGCGGACTCTCAGCGCATCAAGAACTCTGTACGTTCATCCGTACGCGGCTATGCGCGTTCACGTGTACGCCGACACGGGCGACCGCGCCGAGGACGAGCCCAGGCCCGGCGCACCGGACAGGTGGGATCAGGCTGCGTAGGCGAGGAAGTCGGCCACGGCAGGGGCGCGCTGGTGGTGCAGGCGGAGTCGACACCGCCGATCGTGTCGATGACCTGGTGACCCAGGTCGAGAGCGGCGTTGATGTCGCCGAGGGCGAGGTGGGCCCAGGCCTGCCAGACCTGGTAGATCACGGCGTCGCGCGCCTCGCGGTCGCTGTTGTGGGGTCTTCGTGGGTGAAGGCCGCGCGGAAGTTCTCCAGGGCACGCGGGGAACATGACGAAGCCCTTCCCCGGTGGGGGAAGGGCTTCGTGAGTGAGCGCTGGGCAGGCCTTGCACCTGCATTTCCCCGCAGGAAGCGGGGCGTCTTTCCTTGGACCACCAACGCAGTGTCAGTCGCCGTGAGTTGCAGCGAACTTCCAAGATCAACTATAGGGCATGAGGCCGTTGGTCGGCACCGGCCATCACGGAGGCGGTTGAGTGGCAGACCCGTGCGATGCGCGCGCTCGGTGCCAAGGCGTTCCCCGATGCGGAGACGGTGCTGGACGATGCGTTGTCCCCGATCGAGGCGATCCGCGCCCAGCGCCGTCGTCAGCCTGCGGCCACCATGCGTCGTTCCGCCGATCGGATGCCATTCGCGAGGCGCGTCCGCTCCTGCTGACCCGTTGGGAAGATGTGTCCCTTTCTGCCGGAAAGGGCTCAAGGCCCCGTGACCAGGTGCTTTGCCTGGGCGGGCCCGTGAGGAAAGCCAGGGACTCAGACCCGTCCCAGGGCTCGGACCGATCCAGCCGGCCTGGCGCCACTGGTCGGCGTTGAGGGTGCCCCCTGGCGGCGCGAGCCGGCACCGCTGCGAAGGTCGGCTCCGTCAGCAAGCGCCGCTACGACGAGGCCGTGGCCGAGCTGCGCGACGTGGCGGGGCCCTAGGAAAAGGCCGGTTCACAATCGGCGAGCACCCCGGGCTGGATCTCACCAGGCCCCAGGCCTCGTTTTCCGAGCATCCGGCTCTCCGGACGCGGAGCTGTCCCCGTTATGCTACACGCCATGGGTCAGCGTCGTTCTCCATGCCAGCCGGCGCAGGGCACGACCGTAAATCCCCGGCTGGGGAAGACGGCGTCCATGAAGAAGTCGTGTATTGCCGCATCGCCGTCGGCGCAACCGTCACGCAGCACGGTCACATGGTAGCCACGGTCTGCTGCGTCGTAGCACGTTGCTGCCACCATTGCACTGGTCGCGACTCCGGCGATCGCGAGAGTGCTGACGCCGCCCGCGCGGAGCACAAGGTCAAGATCTGTGCCGGCGAACGCGCTGGCGCGGCGTTTCACCACGACGACGTCCTCGTCGGTGACCGGCAGAGCGATCTCGGTTCCGGCCGATCCTTCATGGAAGACGTCCCCGGCTTCGTAGAATGTCCTGAACAGTGCGTTGCCGGGTGGCAAGTCGGCCCCGTTGCCCCGGAAGGCGAAGTGTACGAAGACAACGAGGGCACCGGCCGCGCGGGCGCGCGGGATCAGTTCGGTGAGCGGCGGCACGACACGCCTGGCGAACGGGTAGCTGTTCGTGATGCCCTGTTGGATGTCGCCGATGATCAGTGCGGTGGTCATGGCAGGTTTCCGTCCAGCCTTTCTGTCCAGCGCCCTGTGGTCAGCAGGACAGCCATTCCGGTGGCCACGATAATACGATGGCTGGCTGCACAGGGCGAGCTCCTCATTCCTTGGGAGCTCCGTGCGCAATCGACGGGACCACAGCCGAATCCCGGCCGTCCCGTTAGGAGAGCCCCGGCGCCGCGGAAGCGGCCGCCGGGCCAGCGAGTGGGCTCGATGAACGCCGTTTCTGGATGGCGGAGGAAGGCCCTGGCCTGTTCCGGAAACCAGTCGGTTGACGGGTAGCAATCGAGCCTGCCCATCAACCAAGGTGGTTCGATCAGTCGGTGGCAACCCGCGCATCGATCACGATGTCAGGAACCGCCTTTCCGCCTGCCGCCGAAAGGTCGATGCCATCAATCACGTCGGCTGCCGCGTCGTATGCCCGCTGATACAAGGCCCGCTCTCCAGGCGTGGTTGCGGCCATGGGTAACGTGCCCCAGAGGATTTGTTCCATGAACTGCGCCAGCTGGGGCCTGTGAGCGGGACGCGCAACATGTCCTTATCTGCGCTCCCCTCCTTCGCCATCCCCGGGAATTTCACGATGCTGTACGGACTGTGGGACTGCGTGCGCAGCAGCTGCCATGTCAAGGCCGTGCACAGCAGGCCGACTTCGGCGACGCCAGCGGCCTTCACCAGGCGCGTGCGGTGCTTCCTCGACCACTTCAGCGGGACATTCCTGAAGCCCACGTGCCTCTCCTCCCCGTCGCCTCGGCGAGGCTCGCTGATAGCTACCCAGCCAGGGTTGGTCGAAGAGCCTCCGACGAAGGAAGAGCGCGGCATCGGCTTCGTCGTCCTGGCGCTGACGCATCACACGGAGGCCGCAACGGCCGTCGGCACCATCGGCGGTGCACCCGCCCGCATTTACCGCGGTTGCCTGTTCCGGCCGTATTCCAGTTCTGACCCCCTCGTTCACCGGCTCCAGCCGGGATCGCGTGATGGCACCGTTGCGACCACGGGAGAGTCCTCCTGGCAGATAGGCCGAAAAGGTGAAATGACGCGTTGTTTGGGCTTCTTCAAGGTAGGCATATGTCATCGGAATCTTCCGAGGAAAATCGCTGCCCAGCACAGATTGGAGTGATCATGTCGAATCCGAGTTCCTGGCTTCCCGTGGTTGTGCGGAATCAGTGGGGTGGGACCATCACGAGCCTGACGGCGAACCACCGTTACGACACCGACCATTACGACAACCACAGCTGGGAGTCCGTGGAGAACGGCGGTGAGGCGAACGGTATGCAGGCCGGTTTCTGGACTGGTTTCCTGCGCACCGGAAAGGATTACTGGAACGTGGCCTTCCGGGCCGATGGCCAGAACTGGACATGCAAGGACGACTTCTACTGCTTCCTCACCAGCGCCGACGCGGACAGCGGTGGTCCGGTGACGATGACCATTACGAAGGACAACTTGCATGTCGCACCGCCGAAGTCAAGCGCGTGCGATGTCGCGCTGCACCAAGTGGGCTGACCGAGCACAGGACGACCACGCGCGATGACCGGGCTGGGAGACGTGGTCGCCCTGGCCGCAAGGGCGCTGGGAATCGAACCCGGCCCGGGGTGCGGCTGTCGCCACCGTAGGGATCTGCTCAACAAGATGTTCCCGTTCCCGCGATGGCTGCGCGGCGCAGGACGCCGGCACGACTCACGCCGGAACTGACGCCGCGTCTGTGGCGGTACCGGTGAATGCCTTGTGAGGGTAGATGGCCGCGATGGATGGCAGCATGCGTGCGGCACGTCGTCTTTGTCAGTGGCTGGAACAGCATGTGCCGGACTTCTGTTCCGACACGCACCGGCTCGACGGGCTCATAAGAGTTGCGGAATTCACGATCGTCCTCCTCGGTCTGACCCGCCCTCTTTCCTCGGGAGCTTCAGGCGACGTGTACGCGCGCTGGGCCCACGGCGTCGCCGACGTCCTCTGGGCTGATCTGCACCGCAAGGAGAAGTACGTTCTCCGCTCGCTCGCCGCCACGCGATCGGCCCACGCACGTGCTCTGCTTTTGCCGTTCCCGGCGCTTGAAACGATCACACGGCGCAGGTTCGACAACCACGCGCTGGTGAGGGCCCTGCTCTCCGAGGGAGTAGGCCGCACGGGACATCTGGAGGTGGACGTGGCCTTCACCTGTGACGTGGCGGGCCTGCGGGACTGCAGGGAGGCGACGTGTACGCGGCTGGCCGAACTGTCGGGCGCGGCCGGGCCGCCGGGCGAGTCCGTGCAGGGCATGTACGACCTGACTCATCTCGCCTTCTACGCGACCATACTGGGACGGCGGGCCGCGCATTGGAGTCCTGGCATGGCCGGATGGGCTCGTGCCTTTCTGGAAGAGGGCGGGGCCGCCTTCCTCCGCCGACATGATCTCGACCTTGTGGCGGAGTGCGTGATGAGCCTGCTCATCACCGGATCCCCGATAAGCCGTTACGTTCATGACGCAGCGGAAGCCCTAGCCGCCGTCGCGGAACGTGGCAACGGTATGCCGCCACACCCCCGGCATGCGGACGACGCAGGCAGCGCTTTCGCCAATCGCTACCATCCGACCCTGGTCGGGTTGGCGGCGCTGGCCGAGTACGACCGGCGAATGCCTCGCTCCCGGTGACTGCAGGCCACGTGACGGTCGCCGACGCGCTGTGTTCCCTGATTGGGCGACTCTGCCGGGGACCTTGACTCTCCTTGATCACGTCCCTTGGCGCCGCCGGCGGGGCCTGGGCAGTTCGTGGTCGTCGAGGTATTGCTGGAACGCCGTCGGTGGGCGGGGCAGGTAGGTGGAGTTCGTTGGTTCCTGGGTGCTGACTCTTGGGCCAGCAGCACGTTTCCGCCGCATTCCGGCTGGCCCCGTACCTGGCCGCCCTCGGCCCGTCCGGCACTCGGGACAAATGGCCGACCCGTCAACAGGCGGCGACGCAGGGCCTCATGGCGTGGATGCGTTGGGCCACCGCAGCCCGATAGACGTGACAACGCCCCCGACCTTCCGGCCAGGGGCGGATCTACGCAGGTACTCGACTCCTGCACTGCGGTATTGGGGTACCGGTAAGAACCGTGTCACGAGCCGCGAACGGCGATGATCAGTCCTCCGGCCTTGAGGGCCGGGACAGTTCCGCCACGTTGGTCGTATGAGCGAGCGCGAGGCTGCCGCCCTTCAGCTCGGGCACATAGTTCACGGGAGATGGTGGTGCGGCATACGCCGAGAAACTTCCCGATCAGACGAGTAGCGGATTCGGTTCGTCGGTGCAGCCGGAAGCGAATACGACCAGTCCGCTGATGGGGGGAATATCCGTTCCGGGGATAGAGGTGGTGCCGTCCACGCTGACAGAGTCGGTGCAGTACTGCTGACGCGGGGCGTACTCGTCGGCGCGCAGGATGACGGGTCCGTGTCCGGAGTATGCGGTCGTGCCGGAATAGGCGTCGGTCCGGATGGGGGTGTCACATCCCCCGCCGAGGACGGTGGGAACCTCGGCCAGGCCGAGGATTCTCGCGGCCTGATTGACCAGGTCGAGGTTGGTACCGGCGGGCAGTGTCCTGAGGTCGATGACCCGCGTGCAGGCGCGGGCGGGCGTGTGGGCAGGTGCGGCGTTGGCGGCCGGTGCGAGGCCGAGGCTCGCGGCGAGGGCAAGAGGGACGGTGATGAGGATAGATTTCTGCATGTGTGTGAGTCCTTTCCGGTGAGTATGTGCGTTACGAGGCGTCGCGCCGCGCTTGCCGGATACGAGCTCCTGCTCGCCCTTGAGTAGCGTCCAGTGCTCGACCAACTCATCCAGGTCTAGCGGGGTACGGGCCACGGTTGTCGATCGTCCCCGCGAGGCTTCACCAACCGCAGCCGTACAGCCTCGAACTCACCCACACCAGTGAAGCCATCCCGAGATCAACGCCGTTTGCGGCTCGTGACACGGTTCTTACCGGCACCCCGTATTGCAGCGGTCACTGACAGTCCGGGGGAGAACGCGGCGGGTTCAGTCGAGCACGTTGTACGTGTCGGCCTTCCAATCGGCGAACAAGGTGATTGCCTTCTCCATCTCGGTGCGTTCCGGGGCGTCGAAGGTGGCCGGCCACCAGTTCTCAACACGGTGGGCGTCAACGAGGACGGATTCGCGGTAGCCGTCGAAGTCGCCGGGGTCTTCGGCGACACCGATGTGGATGGGTGTGTCGTCGGGCAGGTCTTGGATGGCTTCGCGGAGCTGTGCGGCGTTCCATACCTGCGGGGCGTGATCGAAAGTGTCGGCCATGCGCACAGGATGCCGGACCAGACTGACAGGCCGGGGGAGAACACGGCTGCGCCGCCTGGCTGCTACCGGAGCGGGATGATCGCGGCCGCGACAGCTGCTCGAATCCAAACGCGCGCGTCGATGAAGAGATCGTCGCGAACTTCTTCTATGTCCTGCCACGGGGTGGTGCCGCCAGGGTGGGCAAGAGCCCAGCGTGCCGTGGCTAGCGGCAGGACGCGTTCGTCGCTGTAGTGCAAGGGGTCCGCAAGGACGGCGGGGGCGAGCGTGAGGGGCCGGCGGCCGGGCTGCGGTGCGTGGTCAAAGGTGTCGGCCATGGGCTCAGGATGCAGGACTGGCCTGGCGGTCCAGGTGAGGACACGGCTGTAGCCCGAGCCAGAGCGCTGATCCGGGGTACAGGGGGCCTGGGTGAAGAACTGATCACCGGGTGGTGAACCGAACCCGGCCGGGGGACACGGTACCGGGGCTGGCTGTCATGCGGCGTCGCCCTGTACCCGGAGCTGGGACTGCAGTAGTGCAGAGCGCTCCTCGTTCGCCGCGGTCCGGGCGGTCAGCCACACGGCGAGGTCGGGACGGTTGGCGCGGGGGCAGACGAGATGGTGACTGATGCGGCAGGTCTGCCCCGGTCGGGGTTCGTCGTCCTGGGAGTTCCAGGCGGTGCCGCCGGGGTCGATGTGCCAGCGTTGGCGGGGCGGGATGGTGTGTGCGGCGAAGGGTTCGGGGTCTTCGGGTTCGAGGCGGATCCACCAGTGGTAGTGGGTGGGGTGGATGTCGCCGGCCAGTCCGCAGTCGGGGCAGGCGGGTTCGGGTTCGGGGCCGGGGATGGCGTCGTCGTCGCGGCCTTGGTCGTCGTCGATGGCGTGCTGAAGTTCGGCCCACTGAGTGGCGGTCTGTGGTGTTCCGGTGTCCCCATGGTCTTCAGGGTCCGGACGGGCCGTCAGGTGCGGTAGGACGCGATCCCGCCGTGCCAGGTGGGGGAGAACCTGTCTGGCGTGTCGCGGGGCGCCCTGTGAGGCGTATGGCGGCGCAGCGGTTTCGCAGGGTCAGGCTGAACCAGTGTGTTCAAACCGGTACCAGCAAGGCCCCGTAGTTCCGCCTTGTTGACCCGTTCGCGCCCGAGCGGGACCTGGATCGGACCTGACCGCGCGGCGTACGCTGTGCCGAGAGGGCAAGCCCACGGACGGTGAGCGAACCGGGTAGTACGCAGTTTCGCTCGAAAGGGTGTCAGAAAGGCACACCGGAAAGGTGTGTCAGATTGCCTACACGAGCAACGTTTGACTTGGGTGAATCGCCAATCTCTGGAGGCCCTCATGCCAACTGTGTTCCGTCTTCGCCAACTACCAGACCTGCTCGCCTTTATCGCTGTCCTCGTGACCGGCGTTGTCCTGGTGACGCTGGGCTCACCAGCGGATTCGCCGGGCGAGGCAGTGATCGGGATGGCCGGAATATTTCAAGTCCAGTGAGACGGTCGTGGGGCTATGAAGTTTGTGGTGTGGGTTCTCTGCGCTTGGCCGGGTCGTTGATCCACGCCTGTTGGGGTATCGCGGGTGGTCTGGGGCGGTGGCCGAAGCGTTCGGGGTGTCGGGCGTATGCTTCGGCGAGCGTGGCGCCTCTTTGATTGCGGACCTCCTCGGCGGTGCCGAAGTGGACGCTGGCCGGCGTATGAAGTCCGATGCCCGAATGCCTGTGCTCGTGGTTGTAGTACGAGGTGAACGCGTCAAACCATTCGCGGGCGTGTGCGAGGGAGTCGAACCGTTCGGGGTAGTCGGCAATGCCGCGTAGTTAAGCGGTTCCGGGCGCTTGCAAGGGGTGTTGACCTGCGGACTCGCCGGATGGTCGAGGCGATGTCGCCCAGGCGGAGACCAGTTCGTACGTGTCCTTGGCGGTTCTGCGGAGCATGCCGTCCTTCACCCACGTCGAGAGCTGCGTCCATAGGCTTTTGATGTTGGGGCAGTTGATTGCTTGAGCGATCTCGTGGGATCGCCACGGGCGGTCCGGGGCGGTCCGCAGGAGATCCAGGACGAGGGTCTTGCGGCCCGGATTAACGGGAGGCCGGTCGGGCTCGGGTGGCGGCAGGACGGCCTGGTGGACCGCGATGTCCAGCGAGACGATGTCCTGGCTGACGGCGGGGCGGGGGTCAGCGGAGTTGCCGGGGTAGCGCGTCATGGGGCACTTCACCTTGCGGGCGCTGACGCGTGCGCGCCGAGGCGGCAGTAGATCAGAGAGCACGGCGTGCCCGATCAGCCCCGGGTCGTCGATGCGGTCAAGGGCCGGCAGGATGCCTCGCGTCGATGTCACCTGGTCACGGGCGGTTTCGAGGGCGACGGTGAAACTGGCGCGGTCGGGGTCGATGCCGGGAACTGACTCGACGGCTTCCGTCATCGCCCGTCGGAGGGCCTGATAGGCAGTCAGGATCGCCCAGAGTTCCTGTTCGAGGCCGAAGGGGTCGCAGGAACGCAGAACTCGACCGCGCAGGAGCGTGTGCCGAAGTGCGTAGAAGGCCGACTCGATCTCCCAGCGTTCGTGGTAGAGCCGTACGAGCGCGGCGGCCGGGTCGCTATGGGGGTCGAGCAGGGTGGTGGCCAGGCGGTAGCGGTCGTGGATGCGCTGGCCGTCGCGGGTGGTCACGGTGATGTCCGCTTCGATGACCCGGAGCTGGAGCCCGCCGAGGCGGGTGAGGTAGGAGCCGTCAGGCAGGACGGCGATCACAGCGGGCTTGCGGTTCGAACCGAGGCGGGCCAGGAGCTGGGCACCGGTCTTGGCCACGGCTGTATAGAAGTTGTTGCCGTCGAAGCCCCGGTCGACCAACAGGAGCATCGTCGGAGTCAGCAGGTGCATGAGCCGGGCGGCATGGGTCGACTCCCCGGTGCTGGTGGGGCCGAAGACCGCGCCGAGCAGGCCACGCGTCCCCGTCTCGACCAGGGCGGTCAGCCGCAGGGCGGGATAGCCCGAGATGCCCCAGCGGTGCTTCGACTTGCCGAACAGGTTCCGGATACGCGGCTGGTCAGGGGCCTTGAGCGAGCTGCATCCGTCGAAGGCGACCGTCCGCCACGAGCGGTAGCACGTGCCGTGGGTCCCAGGGCGGGCGAGCGGCCCGGACACCGCTTCGAACAGCGCCTTCAACGGTGCCGGCCCCAGGCGGCGACGCAGGTCGCGCAGGGCCTTCTCGGAGGGATGGTGCAGCGTGAGTCCGTGCAGACCCGCGGTGAGCTTGCCCCACACCCGCATGTATCCCAGCGACGGGAACAGCGCCAGCGCGAGGAGGAAGTAGATGCCGACCCGGGAGGGAAGATGCCGCAGGCGGCGATGCCCTGATCTGGTCTCTTCCAATACGGCGTCGGCGAGCTCGAAGGGGACGTGCTGAGTCAGCTCGCCGAGGTGTCCCGGTGCGAAGGGTCCGGCAGCGCAGGTGATGGCATGGGTGAGCGTGGTGGTGGCACACTGATCGGGCAACGGGACCTCTCGTGCAGGAAGACCTTGGACGGCTTCTCTGCTTTACCGGAGGTCCCGTTCTCATGTCTGGCGAATCCGCAGGTCAACACCCCTTGCAGGCGCCCGGAACCGCTTAACTACGCGGCATTGGGGTAGTCGGCCATGTACTTGGTGGTCTTGAACTGGGCTTCGCTGTAGGGGTTGTCGTTGGAGACCTCGGGGCGTGAGTGACTGCGGGTGATGCCGAGGTCGATCAGCAGCTGGGAGACCTTCTTGCTGGTCATGGAGGTGCCTCGGTCGGCGTGCACGGTCTCGGGCACGATGCCGTTGCGCGCGATGGCCTCCCGGATCAACTCCTCGGCGCGCTCGGCAGATTCGGCACGTTCGACGGTGTGGCCGACGATGTAGCGGCTGAAGATGTCGATGACGACATAGGCGTGGTACCAGATGCCCCTGGCCGGTCCGGCCAGCACGCTCTTCGCCCGTCAGAGCCGACGGTTGCACCTGGACGCGGGTGCGAGGTGTGCGGGCCGCCGGGGGCTTCAGCCTGCGGTAGTGGGTGGCCCTGGAGCGGCCGGTCAGCCGGCACTCGGCTGTGATGCCCAGCCGGTCCTCGACACCGGTGAACGCGGTGTGCACCACCGGGTCGGCCGCGTGCTTCAGTCCGCGCTCTCGGAGATCATTTCCAAGAGCGCGGAAGCTTTTCCCATCACTTCCAGTGCAGCCTTGTTCCGGGCCAGGTCCTTCTGAACCGCCCAGGGTTCGGTAGAGATCTCAGATTGTGGTTGTGACCTGGGGTTTCGTGAGTTCCGTGTAGTAGTTGGTTTCGTACTCGACGGGTGGGATGTGCCCTATCTCTCCGTGGAGCCGGCGATGGTTGTACCAGTCGGCCCACTCGGCGGTGGCGAGCTCGACCTGGGAGAGTGTCTTCCAGGGCCGCTGGGGTTTGATCAACTCGGTTTTGTACAGGCCGATCGCGCTCTCCATCAGGGCATTGTCGTAGGCATCGCCGACCGAGCCGATGGAGGCGGCAATGTCGGCGGCGTCCAGATGCTCGGCGAGCCTGAAACTCGTGTACTGCGACCCGGCGTCCGAGTGATGGATCAACTCACCTGGCTGTATGGGGTGTTGGTCGCGGTCACGTTGCCAGATGGCCATCTCCAGGGCGTCCAGGACGAAGACGGTCTCCTTCACGGTGGCGGCCGACCAGCCGACGATCCGGCGGGAGAAGGTATCCAAGACGAACGCGACATAGACGACGCCGGACCAGGTCTTGATGTGGGTGAAGTCCGCCACCCAGCACCGGTTCGGGGCCTGGGCGACGAAGTCACGGTCGAGGCGGTCCGGGGCCCGGTCGACCTGCCCGCCGGGGAGCGTGGTGATCACGCGTTTGCCGCGGATCGCGCCCTGGATGCCGAGTTCGCGCATGAGACGCTCGACGGTGCAACGGGCTGCGGTATGCCCCTGCCGGTTCAGCTCGCGCCAGATCTTCCGGGCCCCGTAGACACGGTAGTTGGCGGTGTGGACCTGGCTGATCAGCTCCTTGAGCTCCGCGTCCCGCACTGAACGTGTTGACGGAGCGGCCTGTCGTTTCTTGTTGGCGTAGTCGGTTGAAGGGGCGATCTTGCAGTCGTGCTCGGTGAGCGTCCTGCAGATCGGCTCGACGCCGCCGAAGCGGTCCCGGTGCTCGTCGATGAACGCTACGAGCGTGTGTGTGGCCGGTCGAGCTCGGCCGCAAAGAAACTCGCCGCGGCCTTCAGGATCTCATTCGCCCGCTTGAGTTCGGCATTCTCCTTCTTCAACGCCTTGAGCTGAGCGGACTCCTCCGTCGTCGTCCCCGGCCGCGTGCCTGCGTCGATCTCGTGCTGCTTCAGCCAGTTCCGCAGTGTTTCGCGGGACCCGATACCGAGCTTCTCGGTCACCGCCTGCAGAGCGGCCGTCTCGTTCGGGTAGTCGTCGCGCACCTCGGCGACCATGCGCACCGCGCGGCGGCGGAGCTCAAGCGGGTAACGGGAAGGTCGTGCCATGACTCGATCCTTTCATGAAATCGAGTCTCCATTCGAGCCGGGGCGGTTCAGTGGCGGAAGGCGCTGGACTGGATTAGTCGAAACTCCCTGCCCGTCAGCGCTATTGCGGAAGCCGATGTGATGCGACGGGCGCTGGATGCCCTGTGCCGAAAGCTTGACGGCAAGCCGGCTGCGGCCAAGACAGCACGACGTAAGCGGGCCGCACTCAGCGAAGTGCTCAACGCAGCAGTCGAAAAGGGGTACTTCGCGGAGAACCCCCTAAACGGCCTCAGATGGAACGCGCCAGCGGTTAACGAGGAGGTGGATCCTGCCGCCGTCCCCAATCCGACCCAGGTCGTCCGACTGCTCGCGGCGGTTGCCCAGCAGCGCGGGCGCGGTCCGCACCTTGAAGCGTTCTTCGGCTGTATGTACTACGCGGCCATGCGGCCGGCGGAGGTCATTCACCTCCGGCTCGAGCAGTGCCACCTGCCCAAGACCGGGTGGGGGATGCTCAACCTGTCGGGCGGCGTCGTCACCGCGGGAAAGGAATGGACGGACGACGGCGCAGTGCACGAGGTGCACTCCCTGAAACGCCGTACAGCTACCACGACCCGGCCGGTGCCCATCCCACCGCAGTTCGTGCGCATCCTCCGCGCGCACATCAAACGGTTCGGCGTCGCATCGGACGGCCGACTGTTCCGAAACCAGGTCGGCAACTATGTGGACACTGCAGCATATGGCACGACGTGGGCGCGGGCGAGGGAGCAGGTCCTGACCCGGACGGAACTCGCCTCTGGTCTGGCCAAGCGGCCCTACGACCTCCGGCACGCCGGGATCTCATTCTGGCTGTATGCCGGTGTCGACCCGGCCGAATGCGCTCGTCGCGCGGGCCAGAGCATCGAGGTCCTCTTTCGTCACTACGCCAAGTTCCTGGACGGCGTTCGGGAACAGGCCAACCGCCTCATCGAGCAGTCCATGGACGAGTGGGACCGCGTCAGCCAGCGCCCTGCGCCTGAGGTGTGATCCTGAATTTTGGTCCGTGACTGGTCCGGAAGCGCTGGTCGGGAGCGGGATGGGAGTGGGAGGAACTGGGAGTTACAGCATAATCCGGGCCCTGCTGCAATAGGGCCTAGCGAAAGGCGCCTGACGGGTAAAAGCCCAGGTCAGGCGCCTTTTCTTGTGCCTCTAGAAGAAGCCGAGCTTCTTCGGTGAGTACGACACCAGAAGATTCTTCGTCTGCTGGTAGTGCTCCAGCATCATCTTGTGGTTCTCGCGGCCGATCCCCGACTGCTTGTAGCCGCCGAAGGCGGCATGGGCCGGGTACGCGTGGTAGCAGTTCGTCCAGACCCTGCCTGCCTGGATGGCACGGCCCGCCCGGTACGCGGTGTTGATGTCACGGGTCCATACGCCCGCCCCGAGGCCGTACAGCGTGTCGTTCGCCGTTTCGATCGCGTCGTCGAAGTCGCAGAAGGACGTGACCGCCACGACCGGGCCGAAGATCTCCTCCTGGAAGACCCGCATGCGGTTGTCGCCCTCGAAGATGGTCGGCTGGACGTAGTAGCCACCCGCCAGCTCCCCGTCGTACTCGATCCTCTGACCGCCCGTGAGGACCTTCGCGCCCTCCTGCTGGCCGATGTCCAGGTACGAAAGGATCTTCTGCAGCTGATCGTTGGAGGCCTGGGCGCCGATCATCGTGTCCGTGTCCAGCGGGTGTCCGGGCACGATCTTCTCGGTGCGGGCGATGCCCGCCTCCAGGAATTCGCTGTAGTGCCCGCGCTGGATCAGTGCGCGCGACGGACAGGTGCAGACCTCGCCCTGGTTGAGGGCGAACATGGTGAAGCCTTCGAGGGCCTTGTCGCGGAAGTCGTCGTCCGCGTTCCACACGTCGTCGAAGAAGATGTTCGGCGACTTGCCGCCCAGTTCGAGCGTCACCGGCTTGATGTTCTCGGAGGCGTACTGCATGATCAGCCGCCCCGTGGTGGTCTCACCGGTGAAGGCGATCTTCGCGACACGGGGGCTGGAGGCGAGAGGCTTGCCAGCCTCCGCGCCGAAGCCGTTGACGATGTTGACGACGCCGGGCGGAAGGAGGTCGGCCACCAGCTTCAGCCATACATGGATGGAGGCCGGGGTCTGTTCGGCCGGTTTGAGGACCACCGCGTTGCCCGCCGCGAGCGCCGGGGCCAGCTTCCAGGTCGCCATCAGGATGGGGAAGTTCCACGGAATGATCTGCGCGACGACGCCCAGCGGCTCGTGGAAGTGGTACGCGATCGTGTCGTCGTCGATCTCGCTGAGCGATCCCTCCTGAGCGCGCAGCGCACCGGCGAAGTAGCGGAAGTGGTCGATGGCCAGAGGGATGTCGGCGGCCAGGGTCTCGCGTACCGGCTTGCCGTTGTCCCAGCTTTCGGCGACCGCCAGTTCCTGCAGGTGCGCATCCATCCGGTCGGCGATCCTGTTGAGGACCGAGGCGCGGTCGCCTGCCGCGGTGGCTCCCCATGCGGGGGCCGCGGCGTGTGCCGCGTCCAGGGCCCGTTCGACGTCCTCGGCACTGCCGCGGGCGATCTCGGTGAAGGGGCGGCCGTTGACGGGGCTGGGGTTCTCGAAGTACTGGCCACGGGCGGGCGGGACGTACGCGCCGCCGATCCAGTGGTCGTAGCGGGACTCGTACGAGACGATGGCGCCCTCGGTGCCCGGCGCAGCGTAACGGGTCATCTCTGTGGCCTCCCGGATCCGGTGCCGCCCGCCGTTGGACGGCCCTCGGCGTGAGGGTAGGCAGCGCGACGTTGCAACCCCGTTGCGTGGGCGGCGGGGGAGCGGCTACCGCTGCTCGGCGTCCAGTGCCCGGGCTCTGGCGAGGAGCGCGGGCCGCTGTCCCGCGGGTACGGCCGCGGCGAACGCCTGCCAGACCGGGAGATCGTCCTCGCCCCATGGGCTGTACGCCCAGTCTGCCAGCAGCCCCGGGTCAGCGCGAGCGATGAGCGCTGCCCGCAGCTGCTCGTCGAGCCGGCGCCGCAGGCGGATGACAGATGGTGCCTGTGAGCCCGGCAGCAGCGGACCCGCGTAGGCGCTGAGTGCCGCCGCCACCGCTCCGGATGCCAGTCTGCGCGCCACCGTGTCGAAATCGGCGTCGACCGGCGCGGAAAGACGGTAGGGGCGGGAAAGGAGGAGTTCGGGGCCGAGCAGTCGCCGCAGTCGCGAGAGTTCGGCCCGCAGCGTTACCGGGGTCACCGACTCGTCCTCGTACAGCTCGACAAAAAGTTCGTCGCCGCCGAGGCCCTCGGGGTGGCGGGCCAGCGTCACCAGGATCTCGCTGTGCCGCCTGCTGAGCGGGATCTTGCGGCCTCCCGCGACGAGCAGGGCCCCGTCCCGGCCGAGCGCACTGAGCTGGATGGTCTCCCCGGCCGACGAGGGCGCGAGGAGTGCCAGCTGCGACTCGGCGGCACGTGCCACCGCCTGCACGAACGCCAGGCTGTGCGGATGCGCGAGCCGGTCCCCACCGGTGATGTCCACGGCGCCCAGGACCCGTCCCGTGTGCGGGTCGTGGAGCGGCGCCGCCGCGCACGTCCACTGCTGGACCGGCCGCAGGAAGTGCTCGGCGGCGAAGACCTGCACCGGCCGGTCGACGGCGATGGCAGTGCCCGGCGCGTTCGTCCCGGCCACGGACTCGGCCCAGCGGGCGCCCTCCACGAAGTTCATCCGGCTCGCGGCCCGTCGGGTCAACGCGTGTCCTTCGACCCACAGCAGTCTGCCGTGCGCGTCGCACACCGCGAGAAGATGTTCGCCGTCCGTCGCGTACGCGCTCATCAGCTCGCGGATCAGCGGCATGGCGGGGGCCAGGGGATGCCCGTCCCGGTACGGCCCGAGGTCGTCCGTGCCCAGCTCGACCAGGGCCGTACCGTCCGGGCTGACCCGGGCCCGGGCCGAACGCCGCCACGACTCGCCGACCACCGGCCGAACCGGCCGCTCCAGCCGTCCGGCCGTGGTGAACACCTCGTGTGCGTGCTGCAGTTGGCCGAGCCGTTCACCGGGGTCCGTATCGGCTGCCAGGGCCACCCAGGGATCCGTCAACTCACCCTCCCGTTCAGGGGCGTCGTGCACACCCCATCGTGGCCGCAGTCGACGTCTGCGACAACCACGGTGCGGAGAGCAATCGGAGGCGGCGGCGAAGGGGCGTCAGCCGGTTCCGTAGAGATTGACGAGACGGATGTAGCGCACCCAGTCCCAGTTCGGGCCGGGATCGGTGTGGTCGGTGCCAGGGACCTGGGCATGGCCGAGGATGTGCGCGCGGTCCTTGGGGATGCTGTAACGGTCGCAGACCGAGGCGGTCAGCAGTGCCGACTTCTCGTACATGGCGTTGGTGAAGTACGAGGGCTGGTCCACCCAGCCCTCGTGCTCGATGCCGATGCTGCGCGTGTTGTAGTCCCAGTTGCCCGCATGCCAGGCGATGTTCTGCTCCCGGACACACTGGGCGACATAGCCGTCCGCCGAGCGCACCACATAGTGCGCGGAGACCTGTTTCGCCGGATTCTGGAAGATCCCGATCGTGTTCGGAAACGTCTCCTGGGTGACATGGATGATCACGTACTGGATGGGATAGGTCGAAGGGCGGCTCGACGCCGTGCAGTTGGACGTGGACGCGGGAGTCCAGTGTGCGAGCGGATAGTCGGTGTCGCCTGCCGCCGTGGAAGCCGCGGCGCGGGCGGAGGCCGGGATGAGCGTGGCGGCCGCCGTCGCGGCGGCGCCCTGAAGGATCCTTCTGCGGTGCATGAACACTCCTGGGGGGAAGGGGGTCAGGGGCTGGACAGCAGTGTCGCAGTCTCCCGCAGATGACGGTGGAGCCCGCGATGGGGATCGCCTGCGGGCAGCCACTTTTTGCGGATCTTCGCCACACAGGTGTAGTTGGTGTCGCACACATTGGCCAATGGCGCCTCACCGGCCTGGCTGATCAGCTGATAGGCATCTAGTTCGGACAGGCCGTAGTCGCGCGCCAGCCACTGCACCAGGTCCAACTGCGAGATACGGAAGGCATCTTCGAGCGGACGGGCGGAGCCGGTCGACATCAGATGGGTGTCGGACTCGATCCGCGGCCACGGTGTCGTGACACCCTTCAGCAACTCGACCAGCACCACCGTGTTCATCGCGCATTCCACAGCGACCCCGCAGGTCTCGCCCTCGCCCTGACGGGCATGACCGTCCCCGAGGCTCAGCAGCGCACCCTCGACGTTGACGCCCAGATAACAGGTGACGCCCGCCCTCATCTCGGGTGTGTCCATGTTCCCGCCGTGCGCGTCGGGCACCAGCGCGGACCTTACCTCCAGATTGGCCGGCGCCACCCCGACCGTGCCGTGCATCGGATCCATCGGCAGCTCCACCTGGATGTCACTGTCCCTGGCGCTGAACAGACAGGTGCGGCGCGCCCGGTCGAGCTGCCACATCCACACCACCTCGGGCAGCGGAGCCTGCAGTGACGCCGTGGTGTGCGTGGAGGTGAGGGCCCCGAAGAGAGGCACGGTCGTCGAGGCGGCCCAGTCCCTGGCCGGTTCGACGGACACGAAATGCACCGCGACCGTGTCGCCGGGCTCCGCACCCACCACATGGAAGGGACCGGTCTGCGGATTGAGGAAAGGGAATTCGCAGACCGCGGAGACCAGGTCCTTCTCGGAGCGCACCCGGCCGGCGAAGCAGTCCTCCGTATACACATCGAGGAACGTCCCCGGCTCGATACGGGCGACCGGCGCCGCTCCGCCGAAGGTCCAGGCGTACTCGCCCTCCTTGGGGCGGACGGTCAGGATTCGGGGGTCGTTCATCGCTGCACTGCTCCTGTCTCGGGTTCCCCGGCCGGCTCTGGGGCGTCGTCAAGATGGATCCGTCCGGTCTGTGCCACCCGCTCAGGATGTCTGCGCAGCAGCACCGCCAGCACAACGATCCCGATCAGCATCCAGACACCGACGACCGGACCGGCGTACGAGACGGGCGCACTCAGCTCGGAGACGAATTCGAAGGCCGGAATCCCGGCGGCCGTCAGCAGCGCGGGGACGAACGCCGCGATGCCGAGTACCGGGAAGAGCAGATGGAGTACGGGGCTGAGCGCGTCGCGCCGTCGGCGCAGGAAGTATCCGGCGCAGGCCAGGTTCACGATGATGTACACACCGGTGATCACGGTCACGATCACGGTGGCCAGCAGCACGAAGGCGGTCACGGGGTCGTAGGCGAAACCCAGTCCGAGCGCCACGCCGACCGCGATCACGAACTGCACGGCCACTCCGGTGACGGGGGAGCGGCGGCGCGGATGAAGCCGCGCGAAGGCCTGCGGGAACACCCCGATGCGGCCGAGGGCGAACGCCGTCCGGGTCGACACATTGGCGCACGCATTGGCGTTGGCCACGGTCGAGTTGACCACGGCGAGGAAGAGCAGCACCCAGAACAGCCCGAACGAGGCGCGGGCCACGCCTTCCCACGACGCCGCGCCCGAAGCGCCGAATCCGGCGAACCTGTCGGGCCCGAAGTACACAGACATCGCATAGGTGGTGAGGACGTACACCAGACCGATGGAGAGTGCCGCGCCGAGCACCGCACGCCGCATCGTGCGCCGAGGGTTCTTCGTTTCCTCGGCGAGTGGTGCCGCGGCTTCGAAGCCGGAGAAGGCCAGCACGGTGTAGACCGAACCGGCGAAAATACCGCTGATGCCGCCGAAGCCGTCCGCGGTGTGCGAAGTGCCGAACACCGACAGGGTGTTGTCCGATCCTGCGTGCTCTATGAGCAGTACGGCGAAGGCGACGAAGACGAGCACCTCGAAGATGCCGAGCACGGTTCCGAACCGGGCGGAGGCCCGGACTCCGAAATACCCGGCGAGCGCGATGAACAACGCGCCCAGCAGCGACCACGGCCACCACAGGCCCGACGGGTAGGACGACCACTCCTGGTGCAGTGTGCCCGCCGTGGTGAAGCCGAGCTGAAGAAGTAACAGCGCGGGCACCAGCGCTTCGACGAAGACATAGCCCCAGCCGACGAGAAAGCCGATGGCCGGATGCAGCCCCTGCGCCGAGTAGGTGGCTACCGAACCGGCAGCCGGCAGATGGCGCGCCAGCTCCGCGACACACGAAGCGGTGAACAGGCAGGCGACCAGTGCCACCACCACGGACAGCGGCAGACTGCCGCCCGCGAACGCGGCTCCGGCCGGAATGGACGCGGCGATGGCGGCGGCCGGCGCCATCGCCGTGATGCTCTGGAAAAGGACTTCGCGCAGCCCGATGGCATCGTGTAACAGACCGCTGCTCGAATCCCCCGACACCCCGTGACTCCCTTTGTCCGATGACCGGAAGGTGTTCGCCGATGTACGGCCGAGCGTCTCGCGCGCCCTACCGTACGGGCGTCGCGTGAGTGGCGGAAGATGGCAGGAGCCCGAATCCGGGTGTGTGCGCGGGGTGAGCCGCCGGATCACGGACGCGGACGACCCCGGCACAGGGCCCGGCTTGCCGAGAGGAACCGGGTGCGGGGATGGCGAGCGGGGAATGCGGGCTCAACAACCGAGAAAGCCTGGATGGTGTCGTGTACGCGCCGCCGTCGGCGCCGACCGCCGGTCGTCGGGCTCGACAGGCTGCGGGGAGGCTCCAGGAGGGGCGTCTTCGAGCAGGGCGAGCGGCAGGAGGACGGCGCACAACACGCGTGGACACGAGGCCTCCTGAGGGACCAACAGCGCGTGCGGCCACCAGGTTCCGCCTCTCCCTCGATGCACGGTCACATCGAGTTGAACGCAAGGGCGGAACGTGACGACGGGCGGGGGCCGGGCGTCCTGCCCGGTCCCCGCCCGTTCGCCGCCGATCGGCCCCGATGACGACCTCAGTCGTCCGACACGCTTGAGCCTGCCAGCGCCGCCGCCGGATCGTCATCCGCCGGACCTGCCGGGACCCAGCGCCCGCTCTCCTTGCGGTACGGCCACCAGCGCCCGTCCCGCCCGTACCGCAGCTGTACACCGTCTTCGACAGCGGTCCAGCGATTGCCCGCCCACCGCAGCCGGGGCTGCTCGCCCTCCTCCCAAGCCTCGGCGAGCCGGGCCCGGGCCCTGGCCAGAGACTCCGGATCCGGCGTCCACTCCTCATCCAGCACGGTGAGCGCAGCCGCCCCGCCGTACTGCCAGGCACGCACCGCCGCATCGAGTTCGGCTCGCGACCGTCCCGATCCGGCTGCCAGCCGTGTCGCGATCCAGGGCTCGGGCCGGGTGTTCGCGACCAGCCGCACGGCATCCTGCTGCGGCGTCAAACCGGTCGGCAGCGACTGCTGTTCATGGCCGAGGGAGAGAGCGTCCGCCAGCATCCGGTGGGCGCGCGCCGCACTGTCCGTCGCCAGCAACTCCAGTACCGCTGGGTCGACGCCGGGTTCCGGTTGGGTCTCCGTGTCCAGCGACGGCGCAGGGCCGGGCTCTGCGGGCAGCGGCGGGGGAGGGGGCAGCGGGGGCAGGATGTCGCGCGCGGCGAAAGCCTCGTCCGCCCGTACGCCACGGTCCTTCGCCTTGGTGCCGGCGGCAGCGGACCCGTCGGAGAGGGCGGCAGGGCCGAACGGCCCGTGCCCCTCGGCGCGGGCCGCGATGCGCACCTGGAGTTCGTCCAGGAGCCTCCGCTCGCCGCGCCCCCGTATGAGCAGCAGGACGAACGGATCCTGATCCAGCAGCCGCGCCACCTGGTAGCACAGGGCAGCAGTGTGCGGGCAGTGGTCCCACGCCTCGCAGGTGCACTCCGGGTCCAGATCGCCGATCCCCGGCAGCAGTTCCACACCTGCCGCCGCAGCGTCCTCCACCAGGTGCGGCGGCATCTCGCGGTCGAGAAGCGCCGCAATGTGCCCCGCTCTGTCGACGGCCATGTCCAGGAACCGTTCCCACTCCGCCTCGTTCAGCTCCTGGAGGAGCACATCACTTCGGTACGTGGACGAGTCCCGGTCCCGGACGACCGCGGTGATCCGGCCGGGCCGCACGGAAACCGCACCGACCCGGCCCTCGCGGGCGAACCTCCGCCCCTTCTTGAGCTGTTCACCGTCCAACGCGGTGTCCTCCAGGGCCTTCAGCCATGCCCGGCCCCACCAGGACTCCGCGAAGCCGCGGCCATGCGCGGGCGCCAGCGCGGCGAAGGTACGTTCCTGTACCGGCGCCGGGGCATCGCTCCCGTCGCCTTCGTATCCTTCACGGTCGTAGCTCACACTGTCGTATTCGTCGCTCATCGCGTGCCCCCTCGCAGCTCCACCAGATCGGCCAGTTCCGCATCCGTCAGTTCGGTCAGCGCCGCCTCGCCCGAGCCGAGCACCGCGTCCGCCAGTCCCTGCTTGCGGGCCAGCATGTCGGCGATCCGGTCCTCGATGGTGCCCTCGGCGATCAGCCGGTGCACCTGTACCGGCTGGGTCTGCCCGATCCGGTACGCGCGGTCGGTGGCCTGCGCCTCCACCGCCGGGTTCCACCACCGGTCGAAGTGCACGACATGGCCCGCCCTGGTGAGATTGAGTCCGGTGCCGGCCGCCTTCAGCGACAGCAGGAAGACCGGGGCCTCGCCCGCCTGGAAGCGGTTCACCATCGCCTCCCGCTCCGCGACCGGCGTACCGCCGTGCAGGAACTGCGTGCGCACCCCGCGCGCCGCCAGGTGCTGTTCGAGCAGCCGGGCCATCTGCACGTACTGGGTGAACACGAGCACACTCGCGTCCTCCGTCAGGATCGTGTCGAGCAACTCGTCCAGCAGCTCCACCTTTCCCGAACGGTCCTCGATCCGAGGCTCCTTCTCCTTGAGATACTGCGCCGGGTGGTTGCAGATCTGCTTCAGGGCCGTCAGCAGCTTCACGACAAGGCCCCGCCGGGCGAAGCCGTCGGCGCCGGAGATCGCGGCCAGCGTCTCCCGCACCACCGCTTCGTACAGCCCCGTCTGTTCCGCCGTCAGTGACACCGCGCGGTCGGTCTCGGTCTTCGGCGGCAGCTCGGGGGCGATGCCCGGATCCGATTTGCGACGTCGCAGCAGGAACGGCCGCACCAGCGCGGCGAGCCGCTCGGCCGCCGCCGGGTCGCCGCCCTCCGCGGTCCGCGCATAGCGGGTACGGAAGGTGCCTAGCCGGCCCAGCAGGCCGGGCGTCGTCCAGTCGAGGATCGCCCACAGCTCGGACAGGTTGTTCTCCACGGGGGTGCCGGTGAGCGCGACGCGTGCCTGTGCGCCGATTGTCCGCAGCTGCTTGGCCGTTGCCGAGTACGGGTTCTTGACGTGCTGCGCCTCGTCGGCGACCACCATGCCCCACCGGATCTCCGCGAGCTTCGCCGCGTCCAGCCGCATCGTGCCGTACGTGGTGAGGACGAACTCGCCGTCCACCAGGTCGGCCAGGCTGCGCGATCCGCCGTGGAAGCGGCGTACCGGCGTACCGGGCGCGAACTTCTCGATCTCCCGCTGCCAGTTCCCCATGAGCGAGGTCGGGCAGACCACGAGCGTCGGCCCTGCGGCCGATTCGATGCTCTGGCGGTGGAGATGCAGAGCGATGAGTGTGATCGTCTTGCCGAGCCCCATGTCGTCGGCGAGACATCCACCGAGGCCGAGCGAAGTCATGGTGTGCAGCCAGTTCAGGCCGCGCAGCTGGTAGTCGCGCAGTGTGGCGGTGAGCGCAGGGGGCTGACCGACCGTCTGCTGTCCACCCTGCTGCCCGCCGGACTCCGGGTCGGCCAACCGGCGGCGCAGCTGCTCCAGCCAGCCGGTGGCCCGGACGCCGACCCGACGGCCGCCGACCTCGGTGGAACCGGTCAGCACGGCTCCGAGCGCATCGATCGGAGTGACCTTGCGGTCCTGGGTCTCGCGGGCGCGCTGTGCCGCCTCGGGGTCGATCAGCACCCACTGGTCGCGCAGCCGCACCACCGGCCTGTTGGCCTCGGCCAGGCGGTCCAGCTCGGCGCGGCTGAGCTTCTGGTCGCCCAGCGCGAACCACCAGTTGAACGTAAGCAGCGCATCGGCCGACAGGAGCGGCGGCGTGTCCGAGCCGGTGCGGACGAACCCCTGGTGCTCCTGACTGTCCCCGTCGTCGGGTGGACCGATCACCGCACGTGCGGTGAGCTTGCGGGCCAGTTCCTTGGGCCAGTGGACCTGGACCCCGGTCGCGGCGAGTGCCCGTCCGGCGGGGCCGAGAAGTTCGCCCAGCTCTTCGTCGGCCGGTTCGATGGAGTCGGGCACTGCGGCCGACAACAAAGGAGTCAGCGGTGGCCAGGCACGGGCGGCCCGGCGCAGCGCCAGAAGGGCATCCATCCGGGCCCGGGGGCCGAAGGCGGCAGCGGTCGGCGCGGACCCCGCCCAGACCTCGGCGGCATCGGCCACCAGCGCGGGATCGCTGACGCTGTGGATCTGCAGAACAGCCCGGAAGGACGGCCCGGCGGTCGGCTCGTCGTCCTCGCCCGGAGCTGTCAGCCCGGACACCTCCATCCGCAGCGAGAGCCGGACGCCCGCATCGTGCCCGGCCGCGACATCGGTGGCCCAGGCCCGTTGACCGGGCAGATGCTGTGGTGCGTCGACGGCGAACGCCGGGCCGCCGGTGGCGAAGGCCGCGGCGGGGGTGCGCGGCAGGCCGTCCGCCACCGCGTCGAGGAACGCGCGCAGTAGCAGCTCGGGATCGGGCAGCAGCACGGGCTGCGCGGTTTTGTCGAGCGGCACCGCGTGGGCCAGGGGCGGCATCGAGGCCGCGAGTGTACGGATCCGCGACTGATCGTCGGCGGTCAGCGGCCCGGCCCGCCAGGCATCGTGATCCGTCGTACTCAGTCCTGGCAACAGCAAGCCACGGGCGGCGAGTTGCAGAGCGAGCAGCGCAGCGGCACCCCAGAAAGCGGCGGCGCCGGAGGCATGCGCCGAGGACCGCGCCCGCGTCAGTACGGGCAGTGCGTCCCGGACCGGAAGCAGCAGCGCCGGTACGGCGTACGTTCGGGCGTCGGCGCCGACGACGGTCAGCTCCTCGACGGAACCGGGACCATCGGGCGGACTGCTGCCGTCCGGACACCAGAAGGCGATACGGCCGGTGCGGGAGGGATCCGCGGGCAGGAAGACCACGGAGCAGCTGGAGAGTGCGGAGATCTCGGAGAGCGTTGCCGCAGGGAGCCTGTGCACAGCGATGCCGAATTCCTCAAATTTGACTAGTGGGGTCGAGTCGCCGAGAGTACTCCACCGATGCGCACCCGCGTGAGCGGAATCGCCGTGATCCAGCCCACTTCCGGATGGCTCGGCCGCCCTGCTCGGCTGCTGGGCACGACTGCGCGTGGCGTGCCCAGGGGTGTAGCCAGCACCCCCCTGGGGGGAGGGGGCTTACCCCCGGAAATGCCGGGTGGTGGCGCCATGGTTGCCACACCTCTGGTTACCGTACGTTTCTACAGGTCAGCGCAGCTTTCCAGAGACCGGAGACCCAATGCCCCAGGCCGTAGCCACCGCCGTGGAAGGCACCCGTGACGGTGCGGGAACTGCTGTAGGTGCCGGCGGTGCCGGAATTGCCCAGAGCCAGGGAAGCGACTTCGCGCCCCTTCTGCGCGCGGTCAAGGGGCAGGGACTCCTGGAGCGGCGCACCGGCTGGTACGCGATGGGCATCGCCACCAACCTGGTGGCACTGGGTGCCGTGCTCACCGGCATGTTCCTCCTCGGCAACACCTGGTGGACCCTGCTGCTCGCATTGCCACTGGCGATCTTCTGGTCCCGCACCGCATTCGTCGGACACGACGCCGGACACGCCCAGATATCCGGCGACCGCAGGGCGAGCCGGGCCATCGGCCTGGTGCACGCCAACCTGCTGCTCGGCATGAACGAGGCATGGTGGAACGACAAGCACGTACGCCACCACGCCAACCCCAATCACATCGACAAGGACCCGGACGTCGGCGTCGGCGCTCTGGTATGGACCCAGAAGCAGGCCGCCCAGCGCGAAGGCTTCGCCCGCTGGCTCACCCGCCACCAGGCCCGGCTGTTCTTCCCGATGCTGCTCCTCGAAGGCATCGCGCTCAAGATCTCCGGCTTCCAGTACCTGCGGCAGCAGCCCGCCCGGGAACGCATCCTCTCGGCACTGCTTCTGGTCGCTCACCTCGGTCTCTACGCGACACTGCTGCTTACTGTCATGTCCCCGGGGAAGGCCGTTGTCTTTGCCCTGTTGCACCATGCGCTGTTCGGGCTCCACCTGGGCATGGCCTTTGCACCGAACCACAAGGGCATGGAGATGCCCGATCCCGACGGCGACCGTTGGGGCCACCTCCAGCGTCAGGTACTCACCTCGCGCAATGTACGCGGCGGCATCCTCACCGACTGGTTCCTCGGCGGGCTCAACTACCAGATCGAGCACCACCTCTTCCCGAGCATGCCCCGACCGCATCTGCGTCTGGTACAGCCCATGGTGCGCGCCCACTGCGAGGCGCTCGGCATGCCGTACACGGAGACCGGACTGATCGAGTCCTACCGGCAGGCGCTCCAGCACATGCACGAGGTCGGCGAACCCCTCAGGTGAGGACTTCGGCCGGCTGGAACCGATGGGCGGGCACAGGCGTTCTCACAGCAGGAGCGGCCTCGGGCCGCGAAGGAGGCGTGGACGATGTCGAACAGCGCAAAGATCGCCATCGGGGGAGTCGTTGCGGCAGTCATCCTGATGCCGTTCATCGGATTCTGGCTGTCGCTGCTGGTCCTGATCGGAGTTCCGGCGGTTGCGTATCTGCTGCTGGATCCCAGCCAGCGACGCAGGCTCCGCAGGATCACCCGCAAGGAAATAGGCCGCTGACCACATGCTGAAACAGGGGGGCTCCGCTGTGAGCGGGACAGTGACCGTGGTGAGCAGTAATGAGGAGTATTCCTTCACCAAGCCGAACCGCCGGAGTATCACTCTGCTGGCCGGGCTCGGCGTGGAGGGAGATGCGCACGCGGGAGCCACGGTCAAGCACCGGTCCCGCGTCGCACAGGATCCCACCCAGCCGAATCTGCGCCAGGTTCACCTCATCCACGAGGAGCTGTTCGGCGAATTGGGAGCAGCCGGGTTCGAGGTCGCCCCGGGCGATCTCGGGGAGAACGTCACCACCAGGGGTGTCGATCTCCTTGCCCTGCCCGTCGGCACTCTGCTGCACCTCGGCGACGAGGCGGTTGTCGAGGTCACCGGCCTGCGCAACCCATGCCTGCAGATCGACAACTTTCAGGACGGGCTCCTCAAGCGGGTCGTCGGCCGGGACGAGGCGGGCCGGATCGTGCGCAAGGCCGGGATCATGGGCATCGTCACGGTCGGCGGAGTCGTCCGGCCGGGCGACCCGATCGAGGTCGAGCTGCCTGTCGGGCCGCATCGGGCGCTGGAGCGCGTGTAGTCCGGAACGCGTCGGCGACGTGGTTGGACCGCGCCTTCGGTCGGTTGGTCGGCTGTCGGTCTGCAGCCGCGCACCGACAGCCGCGCTCAGCTCGGCCGTACTGCGAGCGCGTCCAGTTCCTTCAACAGGCCGGGCAGTTGCGTGCCGCGCCCGACCGGCAGCACCTCGCCCGGTTCCTCGTCCAGCAGGATGAAGGCGATGTCATCGGTCCTGGCGACCAGTGACCAGCCGGGGCCGTCGGCGCGCAGCATTCGAGCGTCGCCCGTGGCGAAGGAGGACCGGACGCGGCCGGGCGGCGGCGGGGTGTCCACATAGGCACGCGCCTCCGCGAGCGCCCGCCGTACACCGGGGTGCGCTCCGGACGGTGTGTCCTTCGCGGGGTTCTCGGCGGTGGCGTCGGACCCGTCGCTCTCGGCCTCGACGTCGACCTCGGCTCCAGTCTCGGCGTCGCCCGTACCTCCAGCCGCAGAGTCGGCCTCGACGTCCACCTCAGCTGTAGGTTCAACCTTGGCTGCAGCGTTGAGCTCGTCGTCGTCCTGGTCCTCGCCCCCGGGCTCGGCAACGGCACCGTCCTTCTCGACGTCGCCGTCGTCGCCCCCGGCACCGTCCGCCCCACCCGGAGTGATGAAGACCGTCTCGTCGTCGATCTGCTCGCGCCAAGCCACCCACTGGTGCGCTATCTCGTCCGCACCCATGCGCCGCTGGGCCGGGCCCCACGAATCCGTGTCGGGCGGGGCCAGCGGCGCCGGATCGGTGCCCTCGGCCTCCGGGTCCGGCAGCGGATCGTGCGGGGCAGCCACTCCCGGAGCGGCGACCCCGACCGCGAGGGGCCAGCCGGGCAGCGCGCAGACCACCGAACGGTCGTCGGGGGAGAGGTCGTACTCCATTCCGCAGTCCCAGGCCGCGATCGCGACAGCGACCAGCAACACGTCCTCGACGACGACGGTCCAGCGCGCACCACTGCCGTCCTGGCCGAGGACCAGCCCGTATCCCTCGTCGTACGGTTCGAGTGCGAGCGCCGCACACGCGGCGGGGTAGTCGTCACCGAGCACGCTCGGGAACTGCGCAGGTGTCAGCAGCATCGCGGTGAGCACATACAGTGCGTCGTCGTCGGCGACTGTGTCGCTCGTCCCGGCCACGGCACCCTCCTCGTCCGTCATGGTTGTCCGTCGGCGCACCTTAACGAGTCGATAACCCGCTCGTCGAGGCCCTGACAAGGGAAGACGTGGTCCCGGACAAGGAGGGAATACGTGGGCCCGCGGTCCGGTGGACGGCGGGCCTCAGTCGGCGGGCAGGCCGAGGAGCGTACGGGCCACTGCCTGCGGCGACTCGTCGCGCTCGCGGGCCAGCGCGATGACGGCCCGGCAGGCCAGCTCGCTCACACCGAAGGAGAGCGCCTCGGGCGACACCCAGCCGCTCGCCTCGTCGATCCGCGCCTGATCGTCCTCCACGGATGCCGAGACATAGGTGGCTGCCGCCTCGAACAGATTGTGCTGCCTGTGCCGGTCTTCCCTGAGAGGTGCTGCTGACCGCGCGCCCTTCCGGTCGGAGGACGCAACTTTCCGCAGGCTGCCGATTATGCCGATCATGAAGACCGCCTTCCGAGGAACCGTGAGCGCATGACTTGCTCGTACACACTGACGGTCTTCCCCGCCGACGTAGAGTTGGACCTTCGACCGAGAATAGGGGGGCAGCACGGTGAAGCGGTACGACCGGCTGAAGGAGATTCAGCGCCTCGATCCGGAACGGGACTTCCTCCGCATCTACCGGATCACGGCGACCTACGAGTTTCCCTGGGACATCACCCGTGCTCTCGAACTCGCCCTGTATCGTACCTATGCAGTCCCCAGTATCGGCAGACTCCTCGCAGAGACAGCCGAGCTGACGAACCGTTCGCAAAAGCGCTACGACGACACCGCACTGCTCCTGGACACGGTCGTGGAGCACGGCTTCGAGAGCGACCCGGGGCGCACGGCCATCCGCCGAATCAATCAGATGCACCGCAGCTACGACATCAGCAACGACGACATGCGCTATGTGCTGTGCACCTTCGTCGTCACCCCGAAGCGGTGGCTGGACAGCTACGGCTGGCGCCGGCTGTCCGACCACGAACTCCGGGCGTGTGCCGCCTATTACCGGACCCTGGGTGCCCATATGGGCATCAAGGACCTGCCGGAGACGTACGAGGACTTCGAGCGCACCCTCGACACCTATGAGGCCGAGCACTTCGGCTGGGACGAAGGGGGACGCCGCGTCTCCGACGCCACGCTGGACCTGATGGGCTCCTGGTATCCGCGTCCCTTCGCTCCCATTGCGCGGAAGGCCGCCGTCGCGCTGCTCGATGATTCGCTGCTGCGGGCATTCCGCTACGAACGCCCGGGCTCCGTGACCCGAAACTTCACCCGTGGCGCTCTGCGCCTGAGGGCACGGGCCGTGCGACTGCTGCCGCCCCGTACCACCCCGCACTTCGCCCGGCAGAACCCGGAGATCAAGGGCTACCCGGACGGCTACGAGGTTTCCGGGCTCGGTACGTTCCCCACCTCGGGCATCCGCGGTTGTCCGGTCCCGCACGAGCGACGCCCCGGTGCCGCGGCCGAGTGAGCAGGAGCGGGGAACGCTCGCAGGTCAGAGCGTCCGTACGGCAAGGGCGAGGAACCGGTCGTCCTCATCCGTGTACGACTCGAGCCGCCAGCCCGAATGCGCCAGCAGCGGGCGGAGGTTGTGCTCGGCACGCAGGTCGTCGTCCGTGATCCGGCGGCCGTGGCGCGCGGCCAGGGCGGCCCGACCGATGGGGTGGAAGAGGGCCAGTTGCCCGCCCGGCCGCACCACTCGCGCCAACTCAGCCAGGTCCGGTCCGGGATGCGAGAGATGGGAGATCAGCCCAGCCGCGAACACCACGTCGAGCGACTGCGGCCTCAGGGGCAGGCGGGCGACATCGGCGAGGAGCAGCGCGCCGCTCCGGTCGCGTCCCGCCCGAACCGCCGACTCCAGCATCGCGGCTGTGAGGTCCACGCCCAGGGCCGTGCCCCGCGGTCCCACGGCCGCGCGCAGGGCGGGCAGCGCCCGTCCCGTACCGCAGCCGGCGTCCAGCACTGCGTCACCGGGGCCCAGTGTGAGGGAGTCGACGGCTGCGGCGTAGGCGGGCCCGTCGTCGGGAAACCGGGTGTCCCAGTCCGCAGCGCGGGCCGTGAAGAAGTCCTGGATGTGTGTGTGGTCATCGGCCATCCCTGATCTTCGCAGGGAATCCCGTCCTTCGGGACTCTGCTGAGGAATGCGTGATTCGAGTGGTCAGGCCGCGAGCATCAGAGCTTCGAGGCGGGAGGTGCGGGTGCCGCCGAGTGGGGTGCCGGTCAGCTATCGGTCGATGCGGATGAGGCTGATCGCGGTGGCGGCGAAGACGTGGCCGAGGCGGGTCGCGGGTAGATCGCGGTAGCGGGTACGGCGCAGGCCGGTGACACGGACGGCCTGGGAGATCGTGCCTTCGACCCCGGCCCGGATCGCGTAACGGTTCTTCCAATTGTCGGTCTCCTGGGCCTGGCGGACGGCTTCGAGGGCCTCGTGCCGTTCGCGGGGCAGGAAGGTGATGCCCCTGCCCCGGCGGCCGGACGGGGGCTTGGCGCACGACGTCTGCTTCGGGCAGGGGCGGCAGTGCTCGGCGGAGAAGAACACCTTGAGGACCGGAGTGCCGTTGCGGTGGCGGGGTGCCGGTCGGCGTCGCGGCGTTCTTTGCCCGGGTGGTGCGGGCAGCAGGCGACGCTTCGCCGGTTGGACAAGGCGTTCGCAGCGTTCTTCCGGCCGATCAAGGCCGGGGACAGGCCCGGTTACCCGCGCTTTCCTGGCGTGAACTGGTTCGACACGGTGGACTTCCCCAAGGACGACGATGGCTGCCGCTGGGACTCCACCTCGCACGACGCGGTCACGCGAGTGCGTTTCCAGAGCGTCGGGCACGTCAGGGTCAATCAGCACCGCGCGGTGGTCGGCAAGGTCAAGACCGTCAGCGTCAAGCGCGAGGGCCGTAGGTGGTTCGTCGTGCTGACCGCCGAGCACGACCAGCCCGAACCGCTGCCCAGGACCGGCAGTGTGGTCGGCATCGACCTGGGCATAACTTCGTTCCTCACCGACTTCAACGGTGTACACGTCCCCAACCCGCACCACGCCCTCAAGGCCGCCGCCAAGCTCGAAGCAGCCCGGCGGGCACTGTCCCGGTTCCCACGCCGCAAGGCCAAGGATCGCACCCGCAACCACCAGCGGGCCGTGGAGAAGGTCGCGACCCTGCACGGCAAGGTGCGACGCCAACGGCTCGACCACGCACACAAGACCGCGCTCGGCCTGGTCCGTGAGCATGACTTCATCGCGCACGAAGACCTCGCGATCCGCAACATGAGCCAGGCGCCCGCACCGAAGCCCGACCCCGAGACGCCTGGCGGCTTCCTGCCCAACGGGGCAGCGGCCAAAGCGAGCCTCAACCGTTCGATCGCCGACGCCGGGGGGTGTTCCTCGCGATCTTGAACGCGAAGGCTGAGAGTGCCGGGCGGGAAGTGATGGCCGTGGACCCCCGCAACACCTCCCGCACCTGCCCCGAATGCGGGCACACCGCGAAGGAGAACCGGCCCACACAGGAGAAGTTCCACTGCGTCAGCTGCGGCCACCAAGCGCATGCCGACAAGGTCGGGGCACTCAACGTTCTACGGGCCGGGCTGGTCCGTCGCAACGCCAACCAGGCATAGCGAGAAGCCCCGTCCTTCAGTACGGGGAGGAGCCACACAGACATGATCGCGTAGTTGCCACCGGAGCGAAACAGAGCGAAACATCGGGAAATGGGGAGCCTGTTCGAGCACTGTGTGATCGTTCGGGAACATCTCTCTGTCATATTTCAGCAGCTTTCGAAATGCGCCCCGGGCACGCGCCCCCATCGCGACTAGCGTCCCCGATCCATGGGACACCTGGACCACGCCACCTTCGGCTGGCTGACACCTGCGCTGTCGTACGCGATGGCATGCATCGGCGCGGCACTCGGACTTAGCTGCACCGTGCGGGCACTCGACACAACCGGCCGTTCGCGCCGCAACTGGCTGATCACGGCCGCATCCGCCATCGGCTCGGGCATCTGGACGATGCACTTCGTCGCGATGCTCGGCTTCGGCGTGACCGGCACCGACATCCGCTACAACGTGCCGCTCACCCTGCTCAGCCTGCTCGGCGCCATGGTGGTGGTCGGCGGCGGCGTCTTTGCCGTCGGCTACAGCCGTGACCGGACCAGGGCGCTGCTGCTCGGCGGGTTCGCCACCGGACTCGGCGTTGCCAGCATGCACTACCTCGGCATGGCGGCACTCCGTCTGCACGGCACGATCCACTACGACCCGCTGCGGGTCGCCTTCTCCGTCGCCATTGCTGTCGTGGCCGCCACGGCGGCGCTGTGGGCGGCGCTCAACATCAAGTCACCCCGAGCCGTCGCGCTGGCCTCCCTCGTCATGGGGGCGGCGGTCAGCAGCATGCACTACACCGGAATGCTGGCGGTCTCCGTGCACGTCGCGCCCTCCGGAAGGGAACTTCCCGGGGCCACGACCATGCAGTTCATCTTTCCCCTGGCCGTCGGCCTGGGCTCGTACCTCTTCCTCACCTCGGCTTTCGTGGCGCTCTCCCCGACAGCCAGGGAACGCGCCGCCTACGTCTTCGCCGAACGCACCGGACCCACCGAAACGGACTCATCCGGGGTCGCGCAACAGGGATTCACCGAGCGCGGGCCAGTCTTCCGGGCACGACGTGGCGACGTGAGTGACCACGACGTATCGCCTGCCACCACGCCCTGACGCCCCTGTACCCGGTCGACCGGCACCTGCGACACACCCAGCTCCACACCCGGAACGAGGAGGCCATGCGCCCACCCCGCACGACCCCGGAAACCGGTGCGACCGCGACCGCCCGGCCCACCGCCCCACCGGCGCGCGGACGCCGCGCGCACGCGGGCCCGCCGGCCGACGAGAGCGCCGAGCACGACGTGAGGCCGCTGCTGACACCTGACACATCCGTGCCGCGCGGACGGTGGACGCTGCGGCCCAGGACCGTACGCGCGAAGATCATCTCGCTGCTGATGGTGCCGGTCGTCTCGCTGCTCGCCCTCTGGGGTTTCGCCACGGTCACCACTGCCCAGGACGTGGCACGGCTGCGCCAGTTGCAGCAGGTCGACGACGAGGTCCGGGCTCCCATGTCCACCGCTGTCGCGGCACTCCAGAGCGAGCGCCGGGCGGCCATGCTTCAGTCCTCGGCCCCCAGCAGCGCCCAGGCAGCCGCACTGGAGCGCCAGACCAAGCGCACCGACAGCGCACTCGCCGCCCTGCGCCTCGACAGCGGCCACACCATCGCCGACACCGGCAACCTCCCGCCCACTGTCGCCGACCGGCTCGACCGGTTCCTGGACCTCACCCACCGAGTGCGCGCCGACAGGAGCGATGAGGGCGACGAGAACGCCGTGTACGACCAGTACACCGCGACCGTCTCGGCGGCCTTCGGCGTCTGCGGCGCCCTTACCGGAATCCAGGACGACGCACTCGGCTCGGACGCCCGCGTCCTGCTCGAACTCTCCCGCGCCGACGAGATGCTGGCCCGCGAGGACGCCCTGCTGGCCACGGCCGCTCGCACCGGAACGCTGAACGGCGGCCAACTGCGCCTGTTCACCGGTGCGGTGGATTCCCGAAGGAACTTCACGGAGACCGCGGGCGCGGATCTGCCCGCCACCGAGCGGGCCGCCTGGCAGAGGTTCACCGCCGCGGACGCCTACCGCCGGATCCAGGCCTCCGAGGACAAGGTGCTTGCCGCGCCCGCCGGTCGCGATGCCGCGCAGGCAGTGTCCGCCGCCGACTGGGAACGGGCAGCGGACCGCGTACGGAGCGAGCTGCGCACCATCGACACCACCGTCGGCCAACGCGCCGCCGGCCGGGCGAATCCTCTTGCCCGAGGGCTGTTCAGCCCGTCCGGAGCCGCAGTCCTCTTCGGCTGCGTCGCCGTCGCTGCCTCACTGGTGATCTCCGTGCGCATCGGCCGCGGACTCGTCGTCGAACTCGTCAGTCTCCGCAACAGCGCCCTGGAGATCGCCCGACGCAAACTGCCCCGCGCCATGCAACGGCTACGTGCGGGCGAGGAACTCGACATCGGGGCCGAGGCCCCGCAGGGCCCGGCCACCCACGACGAGATCGGCCAGGTCGGCGAGGCACTCGGCACAGTGCACCGGGCAGCCCTCAGCGCCGCCGTCGAACGGGCCGAACTCGCCGACGGCATCTCCGGAGTCTTCGTCAACCTCGCCCGGCGCAGTCAGGTGCTGGTCCACCGTCAGCTCAACCTCCTCGACAGCATGGAACGCCGCGCCGACGACCCCGACGAGCTGAGCGATCTCTTCCGGCTCGACCACCTCACCACCCGGATGCGACGGCACGCCGAGAGCCTGATCATCCTGTCCGGGGCGGCGCCGGGGCGGGCCTGGCGGATGCCCGTACCGCTGACCAACGTCGTACGCGCCGCCGTCTCCGAGATCGAGGACTACGCCCGCGTGGAGGTACGGCAACTGCCCGATGCCGCGGTGAAGGGCACAGCCGTCGCCGACCTCACTCACCTGCTGGCCGAGCTCATCGAGAACGCTGCACAGTTCTCACCGCCCCACACCAAGGTGCGCATCAGCGGCGAGCCCGTGGGCAACGGCTACGCCCTGGAGATCGAGGACCGCGGCCTGGGCATGGGCAACGAACTCCTCGGCGAGGCAAACCAGCGCATCGAACAGGCGGAGGCACTCGACCTCTTCGACAGCGACCGGCTCGGCCTCTTCGTCGTCAGCCGGCTCTCCGTACGCCACCACATCAAGGTTCAGCTGCGCACCTCCGCGTACGGCGGGACGACCGCGGTGGTTCTGCTGCCAACGGCACTGCTGCAGAACGCACTCCCGGCGGCCGAGGCGCCGGCCGTGCCGGAGAAGCCCTCGGTCGAGCGCCAGGACGACCCGGACCGTCCGACCTTCGGACCCGGGCCCGGCCCCCGTGCGGTGCGACCGCGGACCACCGCCTTCCCGGCGTCGGTACCGGTACCCGCGCTCGAGTCCCGCACCCAGCCCGCTGCCGCGGTCACCTCGCTGCGCGGGCGTCCGGGCGGAACGGACGAGCACAAGGCCGAGGTCCCCTCCGAAGAGCAGCCCGACGACGGCACGCTGCCGCGCCGTGTGCGGCAGGCCAGTCTCGTTCCGCAATTGCGCGAGGAGCCCCGTCCCGACGAGCCACACGGCAACCCGAACGACAAGGGCCGCCCCCCGGAGCGCACCCCCGAGCAGGCCCGGGACCGCATGACCGCCTACCGCAACGGCTGGGTGCGCGGCGGCGGCACAGCCCCCGGCACATCATTGCCCCGCCCGGGCACCACCTACCCCCGTGCACGCAGCGAAGGAGACCATGCATGATCGCGAACGAGAGGACCGGGGTACGTCACACCTCGGGCGAACTCGACTGGCTGCTGGACGATCTGGTGGCGCGGGTCGGCGAGGTCCGCCACGCCGTCGTGCTTTCCGGCGACGGCCTCGCAGTGGGCGCCTCCAGCGCCCTCAGCCGCGAGGACGCCGAGCATCTGGCCGCCGTGGCCTCCGGATTCCACAGCCTGGCCAAGGGCGCGGGGCGCCATTTCCGGGCGGGGAACGTACGCCAGACCATGGTCGAGATGGACGAGGGCTTTCTGTTCGTCGCGGCAGCGGGCGATGGATCGTGCCTCGCCGTACTCAGCACGGCCTTCGCCGACATCGGACTGGTCGCCTACGAGATGGCCCGGCTCGTCAAACGGGTGGGTGAGCATTTGCGTACCCCGCCGCGGTTCGCCGCACCTCCGTCGGCTGTCGGCTGAGAGGACGGAGACGGCCGTGTCCATGACCGAGGAGGGCCCGGGAGGCATTCCACGGCCCCCGGGCCCGCACACACATCCGGGCAGCCAGTGGTACGACGCCGATGCCGGCCCGCTGGTCCGCCCCTACGCCGTGACGGGCGGCCGGACCGAACCGGGCCCCACCGGCGTGCAGTTCGATCTGATCGCACTCGTCACCTTCGACGACAACGCACCGGACGGCTCCGAGGAATCCCTGCTCGGTCCCGAGCACCGAGCCCTGCTCACCCTCTGCCGGTCGGAGACCCAGTCCGTCGCGGAGCTCTCCGCCGATGCCGACCTTCCGGTCGGAGTCGTACGCGTACTCCTCGGTGATCTGCTCGAAGCCGGCTACGTACGCGTGAGCCGCCCCGTACCGCCCGCACAGCTGCCGGACGAACACATTCTTCGTGAGGTGATCAACGGTTTGCGGGCTCTGTAGGGGCATTTCGGTGTCGCGGTCGGGCCGTACGCGGAGCAGGCGGGGCTCTCTCCCCGCCCCGGGGGAGGGAGGGGAGAGGGGCCGCGCTTGTCGACCGTATGGTGTCTCGGGGTCAGACATTGACCCCGTAGTCGGATGCGATACCGGCCAGGCCCGAGGCGTAACCTTGGCCGACCGCACGGAACTTCCACTCCGCGCCGTGCCGGTACAGCTCGCCGAATACCATGGCGGTCTCGGTCGAGGCGTCCTCGCTGAGGTCGTAACGGGCCAGCTCGACGCCGTTCGCCCGGTTCACCACGCGGATGAACGCGTTACGGACCTGGCCGAAGCTCTGACCGCGGCTCTGCGCGTCATGGATGGAGACCGGAAAGACTATCTTCGCGACATCCGCCGGCACAGCCGCCAGGTCAACATTGATGGACTCGTCGTCGCCCTCGCCCTCACCGGTCAGATTGTCGCCGGTGTGCTGGACCGAACCGTCCGGGCTCGTCAGGTTGTTGTAGAAGACGAAGTACAGGTCGGAGAGGACCTTGCCGGCATCCGAGCACAGCAGCGCGCTCGCGTCCAGGTCGTGATCCGCCCCCGTCGTCGTCCGAACGTCCCAGCCCAGGCCGACCGTCACTGCGGTCAGGCCGGGCGCCTCCTTCGACAAGGAGACGTTGCCGCCCTTGGCCAGGGTCACACCCATGAACTTCCTCCATTGATCCAGTGGTCCAACGATTCGGTGATCAGCGCTTTTTCGGCCGTCGTAGCGGTCAACGACGGTGCCTCTCCCGTGGTTCCCTCGCTTGCGCAATCCCTGAAGTGACCGGCTGGGAGGGGCGCCGTGCGCAGGTGAGCCGATGCCTCATGTGCGTGGATCGGTACCGGGACTCACATCGGTCTCCTTCATGGCCTTCGCCTCACTCTTCAGGATCCGCATGGATTTGCCCAGGGCGCGGGCCGTGTCCGGCAGCTTTTTCGAGCCGAACAGTGCGATGACCACAATCGCCACGATCAACAGGTGCCAGGGTTCGAGGCCGTTGCGCAACATGTATGTCCCGCCCTTCCTTTCGGTGTCTTGGCCGGTGTTTCCGCTCGAGGCCGCGGACAGTGCTTCAGGCTGGCTGTGGCAGGTCCGGTGATCCACTCGAACAGCGATACTTGCTACATTGCGCAACTGTACAACTATGGGGCGGCGGAGCGCGTCCTCCACCATGGAAGTCGGACGGACGGGGTGGCCTATGACAGGAAGTCACAATTCAGCAGCGGGCAGGCGAAGGGGCAGCAGGCTGCGGCGAACAGCCATGTTCGGGTTGTCGTTCCTCGTGCTGCTTGTCGCGGGCGTCGGGTGGGCCTACCTCGAACTGAACGGCAGCATCGACACCTTCAGCGCGGACGGGATCTCGGGCGACCGGCCGCCCGGCTCGTCGAACGGGCAGAACGTCCTGGTCATCGGATCGGACTCGCGCGCGGGCGACAACAGCAAGCTGGGCGGCGGCACGGGTACGGTGGGGCGTTCCGACACCGCGTTCCTTCTCCATGTGTACGCCGACCGCAAACACGCGGTCGCCGTGTCCATTCCCCGTGACGCCCTGGTCGACATCCCGGCCTGCAAGATGCCGGGCGGCGAGTGGACCGCGCCGCAGCACGACGTGATGTTCAACGGTGCGTTCTCGGTGGGGGAGACGGCCGAGGGAAACCCGGCCTGCACCCAGAACACGGTCGAGCAGCTCACCGGTCTGCGCGTCGACCACACCCTCGTCATCGATTTCGCCGGATTCTCCGCACTGACATCGGCCGTCGGGGGCGTTCCGGTATGTCTGCCTCAGGACATCTACCAGCGAGACCTCAGCCCGAAGCGGCCCACACGGGGCGCCCGGATCTTCGTGAAGGGTCCGCAGACAGTCTCCGGTCAGCGGGCACTCGACTACGTCCGGCTCCGGCACGGCATCGGTGACGGCTCGGACATAGGGCGGATCAAACGTCAGCAGGCATTTGTGGCCTCCCTCATCAAGAAGGTCAAGTCCCGGGGAATGAACCCCACCACATTGCTGCCCCTCGCCGACGCGGCCACCGACGCGATGACCGTCGACCCCGGGCTCGGGTCGGCCGACCGGCTTCTGTCGTTCGCCATGTCGATGAAGAACATCGACCTGCACAACACCAAGTTCGTCACTGTCCCCTGGCGTTACGAGGGCTCGCGCGTCGCGATAGTCGAACCGGACGCCGACGCGCTCTGGGCAGCGCTGAAGGCCGACCGTACGGTAGACGGCCAGGACGCCAGCGGCAAGGGACCGGCCGAGGGCAGAGGGGCGGTGAGCGCCCCGGCTTCGCCCACGGCCGCCGCCCGGGTCTCCGGCACGGGCATCAGCATCGCCGTCTACAACGGCACCACGGTCAGGGGACTCGCGGCCCGGGCCACCGAACTTCTGCGCGCCCGAGGCTTCACCGTCACCACCACGGCCAATGCGAACAGCCAGGACTACGCCTCGACCGTCATCGAGTACGGACCGGGCCTGCGGAACGAGGCAGAGACCACCGCACGGCTCTTCGCCGGAGCCCGGACGACCGCGTCCGACACCGCCGGAATCCAGGTGATCCTCGGCAGTTCCTACGCCCAGAACCCATCGTTCGCACCCGGGACCCCGGCACCCTCCGCCGTGCCGCCCACCGTCGCCGCCGGGGCGCGGTCGGCCGACGACGACCCGTGCGCGGACCTCTCGTACGGCTGACCCTTCCGCGGCGGTGGGGAGACAGCGCTCAGAGCGGTGCCGGGACCGTTCGGAGCTGTAGTGCCGGGTGACGGGGAGCCACGAAGCCGTAGGACTCGTACAGAGTGGCGCCGTCCCCTGTGGCGTTCAGATTGACCACCGTGACGTGGGCCTCCTCGCGGAACCAGTCGAGGAGGGCGTCGAGTCAGACACGGGCATGTCCACGGCGGCGACGGCGGGGATCGGTGCTGACATTGGAGATGTGCCCGTGCAGTCCGCCCGGATTCGCCGGGCTGGGGGCATGCGCATCGCATGTCCCGACGGCGCTGGAGACGGTGCCGAGATCAGGGTCGTCGACCAGGAACGCGGCGAACGTGTCGGGCCGACGCCGCTCGGTGAACCACTGCGCGGAGGCCTCCCGCCACGGGGCGTCGGCACCGCCCGTCTCCATCCCCATGTCGGCCAGCATCAGCCCCCGCAGCCGTACCAACGCGGGCACATCGTCGAGCGTGGCGCGTCGAGCATGCACCGCCTGCCTGCCACCGACGCCCGTACTCGTGCCGGACTCCAGGTGGTCGATGCACGAGGGGGTCATGAGAATCTCCACTTCCGTTCGTAGCAGGTACGGGCCGCCCACAGCCCGCATGTATACAGGGCCAGCACTGTTGCGAGCAAAAGGAAATAGAGCGGTGGCAGCGCACTCATGCCCAGCAGCGGACCGAGCGGAGTGATCGGCAGCAGCAGGCCGACCACCGCAAGACCGGACGCTGCCGCCCGCAGCGGGCCGCCACTGCGGCTCTCGGCAGTGCGGCGGCCCGTCCGGAGCAGCAGCATCACCAGAGCCTGGGTGAGCAGATTCTCGGTGAACCAGCCGGAGTGGAACGCCTCCTGCCCGCCCGATGTCGCCGAACCGTGCAATGCGAAGGCCAGCACTGCGAACGTCGCGAGGTCCGCAGTGGCGTTCAGCAGACCGAAGCCCGTGATGAAGCGGAGGAAATCGCGCGGACGCAGCACCGTGGGCCGCCGCAGCACCGCAGGCGCGGGCCGGTCGAACACGAAGGCGAGCTGTGCCGCGTCGAAGCACAGGTTCTGCACCAGGACCTGTGCCGGAAGCATCGGAAGGAACGGCAGCATCAGCCCTGCGGCAAGCATCGCGATGACGTTGCCGAGGTTCGACGAGAGAGTGATGCGCAGATACGTGGCGATGTTCCCGCTGCAGTGCCGGCCAGCCGTGATCGCATGATCGATGGCCGCGAGGTCCTTCTCGGCGAGCACCACATCGGCGGTCTCCCGCGCCACGTCGACCGCGTTCCTTGGGCAGATGCCGACATCGGCCGCGTGCATCGCGGGCAGATCGTTGACGCCGTCGCCGAGGAATCCGGTGGTGTGCCCCACGGTACGCAGCACGGAGACGATCCGGGCCTTGTGCTCGGGCGTGCAGCGGGCGAAGACGGTGGCCCGGTCCGCGGCCTCCGCGAGCTCCCCGTCCGACAGCGCGTCGATCCGTTCCGCGGAAACGACCTCGCCCGGATCGAGGCCCAGATCCCGGCAGGCGCGGGCGACGGTCCCCGGATCGTCGCCGGTGAGCACTTTCACGGCGACACCGCGGTGTTCAAGCACGTCCAGCGCTTGTGCGGCGCTCGGCGTGAGCGCGTCCCGCAGAGCGACGAACCCGAGGAAGGCCAGCCCCCGTTCGTCGGCCGTCGTGTACGTACCGAGCCGGGCGGGCCGTTCGCTCCGTGCCACCGCGAGCAGCCGCAGACCGTCCGCGGCCTCGCGCGTGGCCAGCGCCCTCAGCCGGTCCCGTTCGGCATTGCCCAGGGCGCACCGGTCGAGTACTGCCTCCACTGCCCCCTTCGTGACGAGGATGTGGGTGCCGAGCCTGCCGGGGCCGCGGACAACCGCGGTGGCGAGGCGCCGCACCGGATCGAACGGCAACGCGGCTACCCCCTCGTACGCGGACAGCGCCCCTTCCTGCTCCTCGGTCGCGTCCAGAATCGCCTCGTCCAGAGCGTCGGGGGCGGGCAGTTCAGCGAGCTGCAGCGTCCAGAGTGCGTTCACCGCGGCCCAGTGCAGCACCTCGGGATCGGGCCGGCCTGTCCCGTTCAGCGACCGTTCGACGACCGGCCGGTCCTGGGTGAGGGTTCCGGTCTTGTCCAGACACAGCACGTCGATCGCACCGAGATCGTGCAGAGCGGGCAGCCGTTTGACGATCACTCCGTGGTGCCGGGCGAGCAGCGAGGCGCCCCTGGCCAGCACCGTCGTGACGATCACCGGCAGCATCTCCGGAGTCAGCCCGACCGCCACCGCGACGGCGAACGGCAGCGTCTCCAGACCGCGGCCACGCAGTGCCGCGTTGGCCATCAGCACCAGGGGCGGGGTGAGCAGCATGAACCGGATCAGCGTCCAGGAAATCCCCTGCACCGAACGGTCGAAGGCGCTCGTGCCCCGGCGGCGCGCCGAACTGTCGTACGCGGCGGCGAACCGGGTGCCCGCACCCGTGGCCGTCACCACCGCCGTACCACTGCCCGAAGCCACGCTGCTTCCCTGGAAACACAGCTCGGGCCGCGCGAACAGCCCGGCCTCGCCACCCGACCCGGCGTCGGCGGTGCGGTGCCCGTCCGGAGCATCGACGGCCTGTTTGGCGACCGGCACCGACTCGCCCGTGAGGGCCGACTGATGCACGGTCAGGCCGCTCGCGCGCAGGAGCCGCACATCGGCAGGCACGAGATCTCCCGGACCGAGCCTGATCACATCGCCCGGCACCAGCTCCCCGACCGGCATCTCGCGCGCCTGTGGCGCGGCGTCCGGGCCGGTGCGGCGCAGCACGGTCGCGGTGGTCGCCACCAGCTCCCGCAGCGCGGCCGTCGAACGGTCGGCCCGATGCTCCTCCGTGGAGCGCAACAGACAGCTGACGACGACGAGCGCCAGCGTCACGGCAGCCGTTCCCCATGAGGCCACCGCTGCCGAGACCAGACCCAGACACAGGAGCACCGAGGTGAACGGATCCCGCAGGCTGCGTAGGAAGCGGCGGGGCCAGGAGACCGGACGCCAGGCCGGCAGGGTGTTCTCGCCGAACCGTGCCAGCCGTTCCTCCGCCTGCGCCTCCAGCAGCCCGCGCGGCCCGCTGTCCAGCGAGCGGAGAACCTGCAAGGAGGTCGGTGCGGCAACCGGCGGAGCGGTCGGCGCGACGCCAGGGGCGGCGCTCCGGCCGACAGCCGCGCCTGCTATCGGCACGATCACGGCGGACGACTGGTCGGGATCGGTGCTGCCGGGAGCTGCGGCGGCACTGCGCTCAGGCACCGAGTTCACGGAGGCGTACGGGGTGCGCGGGCGCGTTTCCGGCGCGTTCGGCGAGCTGGCCGACCATCAGCCGGACGACCGTCACGACGTCGGGGTCGTCGACCAGGTACACCTGTCGGCGGCCTTCGCGGCGTGACCGTACGAGACCGGCCAGTTTCAGCTTCGTCAGATGCTGGCTCACCGAAGGAAGGGTGCCGCCCACCCGGTCCGCGAGGCCGGTCACATCGCTCTCGCCCTGTGAGAGGGCCCACACGATGTGCAGGCGCGCAGGCGTCGCCAGCAGGCCGAAGGCGGCAGCCGCCTCCACCAGTACCTCCGCGGGCGGATCCTCGAAACCGCCGTCGGCAGCTGTCGACACTCTTGCTCTCCCTGTCCGCGTGGGCCATTCCTCGCACCCGAAACATCCAGTGTAGGCGTCGGACTGCCGCCGTCCGCGTGCCCGTGCGTTTGTGAGCGGCCCGTGCGCTCACGACCGGGAACGGCAGGTGCACTCGGCCAGAGGTATCGGTTTGTGGACTCATCCGGGCAGTCAGCGTGCGGGAACGGTCACATCGCTAAAAAAGCGATCCCGTCCCACGGGGCAGGTTCTCGTTTGCCATGCTGTCGCCGTACTCATGCTGACGGTCCACGGAATCTGAGCCCTTCAAGACAGCTCTGACCTGCGTATTCAGCGTCTTGGGACTCACTGGTGAGAGAAGTGATCGATGCCTTCCGAGCACGATGACACCACCCACGGGGAGACGGCCGGGGAGGCCGCGGAGAACGACGCCCTCGCGCTGAAGATATTGGTCGCAGGAGGCTTCGGGGTCGGGAAGACGACGCTGGTCGGCGCAGTCAGTGAGATCCGGCCGCTGCGGACGGAGGAACTCCTCAGCGAGGCCGGACAGTCGGTCGACGACACCGAGGGGGTCGATCAGAAGACCACGACGACGGTCGCCATGGATTTTGGACGCATCACCATCCGGTCCGGTCTATCGCTCTATCTGTTCGGCACACCGGGACAGGACCGTTTCTGGTTCCTGTGGGACGAGCTCTCCCAAGGGGCGCTCGGGGCCGTCGTCCTCGCCGACACCCGGCGCCTGGAGGACTGTTTCCCGTCCGTCGACTACTTCGAGCACCGCGGCATCCCCTTCGTCGTAGCGGTCAACTGCTTCGCGGGCGCCCGCGCCTACGGCGAGCGCGAAGTGTCCCGTGCCCTGGATCTCGACCTCGGCACGCCCGTCGTGCTGTGTGATGCGCGCGACCGGGACTCCGGCAAGGAAGTCCTGATCCGTATGGTCGAATACGCCGGCCGGATGCACACCGCCCGGCTCCTCGACTCGGTGAGCTGACCCTCCCGGCGCACATCTGTTGCGCGTCAAGGCGCCAGGACCCAGCCACATGACCGAGGAGTGCTTGCCCGTACGTGACCAGTGCGCGAGGCTTACGCGAAACGTGGGGCACGGGGAACGCATGAGCGGGGAGGAGCGGGGAAATGGCGCTGGACAGGGAACTCGACTGGCTCCTTGACGATCTCACGAGCAGGGTCGAGCACATACGGCACGCGTTGGTGCTGTCGAACGACGGGCTGGTGACCGGAGCGAGCACAGGCCTGGCGCGTGAGGACGCGGAGCATCTCGCAGCGGTCTCGTCCGGGCTGCAGAGCCTCGCCCGCGGATCGGGACGCCACTTCCGCGCAGGGAAGGCCCGGCAGACCATGGTGGAATTCGACGAGGCACTGCTCTTTGTGACGGCCGCAGGGGACGGCAGCTGTCTGTGCGTGCTGAGTGCGGCCGAGGCCGACGTCGGTCAGGTCGCGTACGAGATGACGCTGCTCGTGAACAGAGTCGGAGAGCATCTCGGTGTTGCCGCGCGGCAGGCGGAAAGCGAAGGAAATAAGCGGACCTGACCCGGCCGTGGGAGTTATCCACAGGCCGGGCAAGCGATGACCTCCCGGGTTACGGTGCTCACAGAGAGTAAGTGAGTCTCGCGGGGGAGAGCATCATGACTGTTACCGAAGCTGTTTCTGTGTGTGCGGATACCGCAAGCACGATGGCTGTGGGCACAGCAGCCCAGGAACTTCAGCTGAAGCGTGGCGAGTTCGCCATCGCCGTACATGTGGGTCTGGTCCGCGTGCTGGTGCAGCAGGGCGGCGGAAGGCCGAGGGTCCGCAGGGAGGAGGTCGACCGGCTGCGGTCGCAGGACGGGTTCCCGGAGGTGCTGCGGGAGAGGGTGCGCACCGTCGGGACGGCGGAAGGCGCCCAAGTGCTCGGGATCAGTCCGGACCGCTTCACCAAGCTGGCCCGTGCGGGATGCCTCACGCCGATCACGTTCTATCTCAACCGGTACCGGGCGGTGGTCTGGCTCTATCTCGCCCAGGAGCTTGCGGAGTTCGCCGCCAGGGAGCCTCAGCTCCTGGTGGGGAACAGCCCGGCCTGGGTGCGTAGCCGGTTGGAGGGAGGCGCCGACTTCCGTGCGCGCAACTGGCGCTCGCGCCACATCGAACGGCTGCTGAGCCTCACGGAGGACCCCTGGGCCCGCGCGGCCGTGCTCGCGGGCACGCTGGACCCGGTGCAGTTGGCAGAGGTGGTCGACGATCCGTACGAGCGCGCCTACCTCGCCAGGATCCGGCCCGAACCGGTCTTCGGGCCAAAGGGGTCGCCCTCTGCGAGGGAGGCCTTGGGGCGCCTGGTGCAGGCCGACGAACCGGACGAGATGCTGTGGCGGCGGGTCGGCCTGATCACGGAGCTGGACAACGCCCGGGAGGCCAGGTCGGCTCCGCGTCCGGGCGACGAGTGGCGCCCCGGCCCCGGGAACGAGCTCGGGCTCGGGCTCGAGAGGGGGCAGGAGCCTGAGCCCGAGCCCGTCTCTGTCTCCGAACCCGTCCAGGTCTTCAGCCCCGACCCGGCGTCCGAGCCCGCACCAACCTTCGTTCCTGTACGCGATTCCGATCCGGTGCGTGGTCCGGCGTCCGATCCTGCACCTGCGCCGACAACGGCTCCAGAAGCCGCACTTGGGCTGCTTGCCCGGATCGGTCTGCGTAGGCGGGCATCCCGGCGTCCTTGCCGGTAAACAACTCGCGCAGGGAGAACGGCACCGGCATCCTGGCCTGCATGCTGATCAGGGAAGCCACTGCCGAGGACTGGCCCGCCATCTGGCCGTTCTTTCACGAAATCGTCGCCGCTGGCGAGACCTTCACCTACCCGCTTGATCTCGGCGAGGACGACGCCCGCTCCTGGTGGCTCCTCGAGTCACCGAACCGCACGGTCGTCGCAGTCGACGACGACGGGGCCATCCTCGGCACAGCAAAGATGAACAACAACCACATGGGCAACGGCGCGCACATCGCCAGCGCCAGTTACATGGTCGACCCCAAGCGTTCCGGACAGGGTGTGGGCCGGGCCCTGTGCGCGTACACGCTGGAATGGGCTCGCTCATCGGGGTTCCGCGCCATGCAGTTCAACGCCGTGGTGGAGACGAACATCTACGCTGTCCGGCTCTACCGCTCGCTCGGCTTCGAAATCCTGGGAACCCTGCCCGAAGGGTTCAACCATCCGAAACAGGGATTCGTCGGACTGCACATCATGTTCCGCCCTCTGTGATAGCTGACAGCCTCCTTGGCCGTCATGTCCCGAGTGGTGGTGATGTGGTGTCAGTTGTGACTTCGCAGGCTACGTGGGGCGGGTGCGCGCGTAGTTATCGGGGGCAGTACTGTGCGCCCCACCGCCATTCGGGCGCTGAAATCTTGCGGAGGAAGAATTCATGACCACGCCCAGGAGATCGTTGCGTGCGGCGGGGACACTCGCGGCCGCAACGGTGGTCGGCCCGGACCGGCACGGTCCTCTCCGCCGGCCCGGCCGCAGCCCATACTCCCACCTGGGCCGTGACCTGCACCGAGGTGAGCCTTGACCTGACTGCCTACAACGGCAACGTCACCAACCAGGTGACCGTGACCGTCGACGGCAAGGACCTCCTGCCCACCGAGACTTTCGGCAGGGAGCTCCACAAGAAGCTCGAGCTGCCCAAGCACGACAAGGAACTGACGGTTCACCTCGTCGTCAAGGCCGGCGACGGCGACAACTTCTCGCGCGACGAGGCCAAGCTGGCACCGGTGTGCGAGGGCACCACCCCGTCGCCCGCGCCGCCCGAGGCCACGCCGACGCAGGCGCCCTCCCCGGAGGCACCCGTCGGGAGAGCCACGCCCAGCGAGGCAGCTTCGGAGTCCGCCCCTGCCGCGGCCTCTCCGAGCCCCAGCTCGCTGGACCTGGCCGAGACGGGTTCCTCGTCCGCCACTCCGATCATCGGTGGAGCGGCTGTGGCCGTCCTGCTGGCCGGTGGCGGCATCATGTGGTCCGTGCGCAAGCGTCGTACCGCACAGCAGTGACGTAGACCGGTGGTCCTGGTGCAGGACCGCATCAGGACCGCCGGGCGAGGGGTGTGTCGTCCCGCGCGCGGGACGACACACCCCTCTGCGCTTTCGTCACACCTGCTCCTGCTCCTGCTCCGCGGGCGGCAGCGGGGGAGTGGAGGTGGGCGGCGCCGACGGACCGATCTCGCACCAGACGGCCTTCCCTTCGCCGCGAGGCTCGATGCCCCAACGGGCGGCGACGGCATCCAGGAGCAGCAGGCCTCGACCCGATGTCGCGGTCTCGCCAGGGCTGCGACGTCTCGGCCACACGCTTGAACGGTCCTGAACCGACAGCCGGACCCGCCGGACAGGCTCCGGCAGCACCTCCAGAGTGAGTACCGCGCCACCTTCCGTGTGCAGAAGTACATTCACGAGCAATTCCCCGGTCACCAGCTCGGCGTCGTCGGCGAATTCGGCCATGTCCCAGTCGGTCAGGGCCTGGCGCACGATGGTGCGGGCGTCGGACAGCCCCTCCGGGTCCGCCTGGTGGATGTACTGGTGCAACCGCGGAGCCCGAGGCGACCCAGGGTCCGGGCTGCGCCGCAGCACCAGCAGGGCGACATCGTCCCCCGAACCCCAACGCTCCCACAGCCGGTCCGACAGATGATCGGCCAGCGCCTGGGCGCCCGCAGGCCCCGCGCTGACCTCGTTGATCAGAGCCTGCACGCCCGTATCGACATCTACCCCCGGCTCTTCCACGAGTCCATCGGTGTACAGGACAAGGGTTTCGCCCGGAACCAGGTCGAGACGGGTTTCCGGAAACTCCTCGTCCTCGAAGTCGGTCGAAATGCCCAGGGGCAGACCGCCCCGCACCTGCGGGCTGCTGACCCGGCCGTCCGTGTGCCGGATCAGCGGTCCGAAGTGTCCGGCGCGCACCACACGCACGGTCCCCGAGGCGAGATCGACCTGGGCGTACGTACACGTCGCGAAGCGTTCCGTGTCCAGCTCGGCGAGGAAGCGCGAGGCCCGGGCCAGCACCGTCGACGGATGGTGTCCCTCGCCGGCGTACGCGCGCAGCGCGATACGCAACTGACCCATGATGGCGGCGGCATGCGTGTCATGGCCCTGCACGTCACCCACGACGATGCCGAAGCGGTTCATCGGCAGCGCGATCACGTCGTACCAGTCACCGCCGACCTGGCGTCCGCTCCAGGCCGCGTGATAGCGCACAGCTATCTCGCCACCCTCGATCTCCTGGACCCGCCGCGGCAGCATGGTCGACTGGAGGCCGGTGGCGAATTCGCGCTCCTCGTCGAAGAGCTTCGCCCGCTGCAGGGACTGGGCCACGATGGCAGCCAGCCCCAGACACAGATTGCGCTCATCAGCGTTGAAAGCCGTGTTTTCGTGGTAGAAGAGCGCCAGGGTACCGAGGGAACGCGCCTGGGCGACGAGCGGCAGATAGGCGGCCGCGCGGAATTCCAGCCGCCCCGCGTAGGGAGTCAGCACGGGATAGCGGTGGATGAGTGCCGGAACCGAGGTCAGGAACCGGGGGCGGCCGCTGAGAATGGTGTCGGCCAGGGGGTACCTCCGGTCCAGACCCGTGGATCCGAGCTCGTCGATCGCCTCCAGTGGGTCGCCGCTCAGGGCGATGACGTTCAGTGTGGTGTTCTCGACCAGACCGAGTGCGAGGCCGTCCGCGCCGAGCCGGTCCAGCCCGCCCGGTCCGGTGAGCGCGGCGGTCACATCATCCACGGTCACCGCATGTGACAACGCGCTCGTCGTGCGTTCAACAATGCTGGTCTGGCGCTGCCGCCGTTTTTCCAGGTCCAGCACGAAGGCCGAATGCGTGACCTCCGCCGTCGCGTCCCGTACCACCCCGACGACCCGGTGAGCCTGGCCGTCATCGCTGCGCAGTATCCGCGCCTGGACATGGGCCCACTGGTCCCTGCCGTCGTCGATCGGTACCCGGAAGTGCACGCTGTACGAGCTGCGCCCACCCTTGATCGCCTCGTCGATCGCCACATTGAGTCTGGTCCGCTCCGAAGATTCGAGCCGTTCCACCAGGGACTCGGGCCGTGAGTCGAAGGCCAGTGGGTCCAGCCCGAAGACCAGCAGGCCCGCTTCGTCGATGTCGAGCGAGTGGGCATCCATGTCCCACTCGAAACTGCCCGTCCGATTCATGGCAAGCCGCTGCGCCGTCGCGGTCTCGCCGTTGTGTGTCTTCTCGATCAGCAGGCGGGGCGGGACGGATGTGCTCGGTTGCCGGTCGTAATCGGTCATTCCTGCTCCGGACGTCTTCCGGCGGGACAGCCGGGCGGCACGGCCCGTGCGGGGTGTCTCAATTGTCGAACCGGTTCCGGCAGGCTGCCACAGCGGGCACCCGGCAAAAACCGGGCTGAAGGCCGTTCCGGGCGGCCTCCGCACCCCTGCTGCCCGAGCCCGGGACCCGCCCCGCAGAATGGCAGCGGAAGATCGTCCGTGATCGGCGGGCGATACGGCACAGGGGCTGACCGGAGCGCATTCATGAACCACGACGATCCTGTCCTGCTGCACACTGAAGGACGCATCCGGCACATCACGCTCAACCGCCCGCGCGCCCTCAACGCGCTGAACCACGCCATGGTGGCGCGCATCGACGGAGCACTCGCCGAAGCCGAGCTCGACGACACCGTCATCGCGGTCCTGATCACCGGGGAGGGGGAGCGTGGCCTCTGCGCCGGCGGCGACATCCGCTCGATCCACGACGACGCCCGCGCGGGCGGCGGCACATCGATGGACTTCTGGCGTGACGAGTACCGGCTCAACGCCCGTATCGCTCGATTTCCCAAACCGTATGTCGCGATCATGGACGGCATCGTGATGGGCGGCGGCGTCGGTGTCTCGGCCCACGGTGACGTCCGGATCGTCACCGAACGCTCGCGCATCGCCATGCCCGAGACCGGCATCGGATTCGTCCCCGATGTGGGCGGGACGTACCTGCTCGGTGCCGCGCCCGGTGAGGTCGGCACCCATCTGGCGCTCACCGCGGATGCGGTCGGCGCGGGCGATGCGCTGATGTGCGGTCTCGCCGACCACTTCGTACCGTCGCAGCGCCTCGCCGAGCTCACCAGGGCCCTCGCCGCCTGCGGTACGGCTGCCGCGATCGAGGAGACGGTGCGGCGGTTCGCCTCGCCCGCGCCGGGCGGCGAACTGGATGCGCACCGCGAGTGGATCGATTCGTGCTACCGGGCCGACTCGGTCGAGGAGATCCTCGACCGCCTCGACAACAGCGGTGTCCCCGCCGCCAAGCAGGCCGCCGAGACGATCCTGGCCAAGTCGCCCACCGCGCTCAAGGTGACACTCTCCGCCCTGCGCAGGGCTCGCAGGCTCGACAGCCTGGAGGCGGTGCTCGACCAGGAGTACCGGACTTCGTGCACCGCCTTCACCAGGCCCGACCTGGTGGAAGGCGTGCGTGCCCAGATCATTGACAAGGACCGTAGTCCCCGGTGGAGCCCGGCGGATCTGGCCGAGGTCTCCGAGGCCGAGGTGGCGCTCTTCTTCGCCACGCTGGGCGACCGAGAACTCGGCCTGGACTCCGGCTCCCGGGCGACGGACTGATCCGGCGAATACGGACTGAGGCAGGCTGAGGGGACGAAGACGGAACTGGGACCGGACCGGGACTGCGGAGGCCGGTTCAGAGGTCGTTGGGGCCGGTGACGGTGCGGAACGGGATGCCGAGGAGGTCTGCCGCGGCCTTCAGGTCCTTGGCACGGTGGCCGGTGCAGAGAGTCCAGTGGTGGCCGATGCCGGTCGAGGACCAGGCGTCGGTCCACTCGCCGGGGTCGAAGCCGAAGTCGACGCGGGAGGTGGTGTTGCCGATTTCCAGCAGGGGTCCCGGGACGACTTCGCCTTCGGAGGCGATGAACGCAAAGGTGCCGTCCGCCTCCTGACCGATACCGAACGTGGTGACCGGGCCGTGTTTGACGTCGAACTCGACGCTGACGCCCCACCCGCGTTTGCCGTGGTACACGCCCAGCCCGCGCAGCAGCGGATCCTTGGCGCTGATCGCGAGGTGGGCGGGGCCGTCGTGGCCCATCTCGACGACCCGGTCGCGGAAGTTGAGGGCCTGGAGCTCGGTGAAGGAGCCGCCGGCGCCGATGGTGTCCGCGACCAGCATGGCGAGGCTGGTGCGCAGCTCGTACTCACCGGCCATCGGGATGCCTCGGGCGGTCAGCAGCGACGCGCCGAGGATCATGCCCGCGCCGAGCCGCTCGTGGATCTCGCCCTCGAGTCCGCGGTGGTAGTAGGCAAGGCTGTCGAGCTCGAAGTCCTCGACGAGCCGGTCGAGTCCGACCGACACCCGGGCGGCCCAGGCGAGATCGTCCTCGTCGACGGAGTCGTCGAGGGTGAAGACCGTACGCGCGAGCGCGACGCGTTCGGCGGCCTCCTCGTCCGTCACGGCGGCGACCCTGACCCGCAGGTCGTCGAATTCGAGGACTTCGACGTGTCCGCCGAACTGGGTGGAGACCAGCGTCATGTCGGTGGACACATCGAGCATCCCGGGGTAGAGGTGGCCCATCAGCCCGTGCCGACCGTGGCGCATCGCGCCGCGCACCTGCGCGGCCGAGATCCAGCGGCGGATCCGGTTCCAGGCGTTCCCATCGTGCAGATGGCCTGAGACGGAGCGGAAGGGGATACCGCTTCGCCGGAACACGTTGGCGACTTCCGGCAGTGGGCACTGTCCGCAGTACGCCAGCCACTTGCCGGTGTCGGTGTTCGGGTGGTCCATCGCCTCGGTCGGCTGGAGGTCGATGACCAGTACCGGAGTGTGGGTGCGCTGGGCGATCGGCAGGACCATCGAGGCCGTGAGATATGTCGTCAGGAACATCACGACGATGTCGCAGTCGGCCCTGCGCAGCTGTTCCGCCGCCTTGGCGGCCTCCTGCGGGTCGGAGATGAAGCCGGCGTCGGCGACCTCGCAGCCCATCTCCTCGAACCGCCCGGTCACGAAGCGCGCCGATTCCTGCAGCTGGTCGAGGAGGCCGGGGAACTGCGGCCTGTACGCTCCGAGTCCACCGGAGACCAGACCGACACGGGTGCGGCGACGCGTGGTGCGGGCGAGCACACCGTCGAGCACGGCGGGAGATACATCAGTCATGAGTTTCCATACCTTTCTTCGTGGGTTGATCGCGGTCATTCGTAAGATCGGGACACCCAGGGATGCCGGGTGTGGCTGTCATGCGGGTGCCGCGTTCGTGGCTTGGAAGGATTGGCCGCCCGGCATCCTGCGACGACTCGACTGCTGATTGGGATGCGCGAAACCGAATCGCTCGTATGGACGTGACAGCGAGGTCGTCTGCTGGGACAGCACAGGAGAACGACGAGGGAGGCTCGGGTGCCCGAACTGTGGGCGGGGACGGACGCGGGTAAGGCCGAACACCACTGCACCGTGATCGACACGGACGGCACCAAGGTGCTCTCGCGCCGGGTACCGAACAACGAGGACGAGCTGCTGCAACTGCTCGGTGATGTCCTGGACCTGGCCGACGGTGGCCCGGTGACCTGGGCGGTCGATCTCAACGCCGGCGGGGCCGCGCTGTGGATCGCCCTGCTGGTCAACCACGGGCAGCGGCTGTTCTACATCCCCGGCCGAACCGTCCACCACGCCTCCGGCGCCTACCGGGGCGACGGCAAGAGCGACGCCAAGGACGCCTTCGTCATCGCCGACCAGGCACGCATGCGCCGCGACCTCCAGCCCTTGCAGGAGACCAGCGAGATCGCGGTCGACCTGAAGATCCTGACCGCCCGCCGCATGGACCTGTCCGCCGACCGCACCAGGGCCATCAACCGGCTGAGGGCCCAGATCCTGGAGTACTTCCCCGCCCTGGAACGGGCCTTCGACTACAGCAAGTCCAAGACCGCGCTCATCCTGCTCACCGGCTACCAGACCCCGGCCGCCCTGCGCAGGATCGGCCGGGCCCGGCTGTCCACCTGGCTCAAGAACCACGGCGTCCGCACTCTCAGCACCGCCAAGAGCGCCGCCGACACCGCGGTGACCGCTGCCGAGGCCCAGTTCACCGTCGTCACCGGGGAGAAGACCGCTGCGAAGATGGTCCACACCCTGGCCAGGGAGGTGATGGCCCTCGATGAGGAGATCTCCGAGCTCAACGCCCTCATTGAGGGCCGGTTTCGCGAGCATCCTGACGCGGAAGTGATCACCAGCATGCCCGGCATCGGTGACATGCTCGGCGCCGAGTTCATCGCCGCGACCGGCGGCGACATGACCGCCTTCGGCAGCCCCGACCGGCTCGCCGGCGTCGCCGGACTCGCTCCCGTCCCCCGCGACTCGGGCAAGGTCAGCGGCAACCTGCGCAGGCCCAGACGCTACAGCCGCCGACTCCTGCGGATGTTCTACCTCTCCGCCCAGGTCGCCGCGGTGCATTGCCCCCAGTCCAAGACCTTCTACCAGCGCAAACGCGCCGAGGGAAAGTCCCACAAGCAGGCCGTCCTCGCGCTGGCCAGACGCCGCCTGAACGTGCTCTGGGCCCTGATACGCGACCACCGGACCTTCGAGGCCGTCACCCCCGGCCCTGCCGCCACAGCGGCATGACCCAGTCACAAGGCGTCACCGACCGGGGTTGACAACGTCATTGGGAATCCTTCCTTCGTCGTCCATCGAGTACCCGGGCCTCCGTGGAGAGGGGCCCGGGCTCCCGGCGAGGTGTCCAGGACTCAGGCCGGCTCCATCCTTGCGGCAGCCCGGTCCCAGGCCCGTTGATCTCCCTGAGGGGTGTAGTGGCGCAATTCCTGCGTCTGCGCGACGAGTCGTCGCATGTCCATGAGGTCGCCGACCAGGCCATGGGCGCGTGCCTGCAGCAGTACGTTCCCGAGCGCGGTCGCCTCGGCGGGACCAGCCGTGACCAGGAGGCCGGTGGCATCCGCGGTCCACTGGCACAACAGCTCGTTGCGTGAACCCCCGCCGACGAGATGGATCCGGGTCAGCTCCCGCCCCGCAAGACCGGCTGCCTGCCACAGCGTCCTGCGATGCGCCAGCGCGAGGCTCTCCAGCACACACCGCACATACCCGCCGGGAGTGTCGGGCGGTTTCTGTCCGGTCCGTACGAGATGGGCGTCTATGCGCGACGGCATGTCACCCGGGGCAAGGAACGTCTCGTCGTCGGGGTCGATCAACGCGGCGAACGGCCGGGCACGGGCCGCCTCTGCGAGCAGTTCGGCCAGGCCCGGATCCGTACCCTGCCGGTTCCAGGCACGGCGGCACTCCTCCAGCAGCCACATGCCCATGATGTTGCGGAGATAGCGGATGGTGCCGTCCACCCCGCGTTCATTGGTGAAGTTTGCCGCCCGGGACTCCTCCGTCAGTACTGGGGCCGCCAGTTCCAGACCTGCCAATGACCAGGTGCCACAGGACACATACGCGAATCCGGGCTCGACCGCGGGCACCGAGGCGACCGCCGACGCCGTGTCGTGCGAAGCAACGGTCGTCACCGGTGTACCGGCCGGCAGCCCGGTGTACTCGGCAACATGCGGCAACAGTGTCCCCGCCGGGTCACCCGGCTCACGCAGTGGCGGAAACCAGGAACGCTCCAGGCCCAGTCGGCCGATCAGCGCATCGGACCAGGTCCCGGCAGATGCATCGAACAGGCCGGTCGTCGACGCGTTGGTGATTTCCGCGCCCACCGTTCCGGTCAGCCAGTGCAACAGCAGATCAGGGATCAACAACATCGTCCGTGCCGCACCCCGGTGGGCACTCGCCTGATGCGCGGCGAGCTGGAACACCGTATTGAACGGCAGATGCTGCAAGCCGCTGACGGAGTACAGCTCCTGCGCCCCGCATTCGGCCAGCACTTGTTCGGCTGCCTGGCCGTTACGGCTGTCGCGGTAGTGGAACGGCAGCCCGAGCAGGGCCCCGTCGGCATCGAGAAGGCCGTAGTCGACCGCCCAGGTATCGATGCCCACCGAGGCGATCGGACCGCCGCGCGCAGCGGTCCGCAGACCGTCCACCATCCCTTGGTACAGGGCGAGCACGTCCCACCGCAGCCCGTCCGGCAGCCGGACCGGGGTATTGGGGAAGCGGTGCGCCTCGGCCAGCACGAGCTTCCCGGGACCGGCCCGGCCGGTGATCACCCGGCCGCTGGTGGCACCGAGGTCCACGGCCGCGAAGACCGCGTCGCTTAGTGACGTCACAGACATGGGACTCTCATCCGGGTCATCGCAGGAACGCCGCTGCCACACCGGCGTCGACGGGAATGTGAAGACCGGTCGTGTGCGTGAGGTCCCCACCGGCCAGTGCGAAGACGGCGTTCGCGACGTGCTCCGGGAGCACCTCGCGCTTGAGGAGGGTCCGCTGGGCGTAGAACTCGCCGAGCTTCTCCTCCTCGATGCCGTACGTCGCCGCACGCTGGGCGCCCCAGCCGGCCGCGAAGATCCCCGAACCGCGCACCACACCGTCGGGATTGATGCCGTTCACCCGAATCCCGTGCTCGCCCAACTCGGCCGCCAGCAGCCGCACCTGGTGAGCCTGATCGGCCTTGGCCGCCGAGTAGGCGATGTTGTTCGGGCCCGCGAACACCGCGTTCTTCGACGCGATGTAGACGATGTCGCCGCCGAGGTGCTGCGCCCGCATCACCCTGGCTGCCTCACGCGAGACCAGGAACGAGCCGCGCGCCATGATGTCGTGCTGGAGATCCCAGTCCCGGGCCGTGGTTTCGAGCAGCGGCTTCGAGATCGAGATCCCGGCATTGTTCACGACGAGATCCACACCGCCGAACGCGAGCACCGCCGCCTTGAACGCCCCGGCGATCTGCTCCTCACTGGTCACGTCGACCGTCACCGCGACCGCCTTGTCGGGCCCGCCGAGCTCCTGCGCCACCGAGGAGGCGCTCTCCGCATTCAGGTCCGCGACGACGACACACGCCCCCTCCGCGACCAGCCGGTGCGCGATGGCCTTGCCGATACCGGACCCCGCACCCGTGACCAGCGCCACCCGGGTGGTCAGTGGCTTTGGCTTCGGCATCCGGCGCAGCTTGGCCTCCTCCAGTTCCCAGTACTCGATCCGGAACTTCTCGGACTCCTCGATCGGCGTGTACGAGGAGACGGCCTCGGCGCCGCGCATCACATTGATGGCATTGAGGTAGAACTCCCCGGCGACCCGGGCAGTCTGCTTGTCCTTGCCGAAGGAGAACATGCCGACTCCGGGTACCAGCACGATTGCCGGGTCCGCGCCGCGCATCGCGGGGGAGTCGGGGGTTGCGTGACGCTCGTAGTACGCGCGATACGCCTCCCGGTACTCCCTGTGCAGTTCCTTCAGGCGTGCCGCAGCCTCGTCCAGCGGGGAGTCTGCGGGCAGGTCGAGAACCAGTGGGCTGACCTTCGTACGGAGGAAATGGTCGGGGCACGAGGTGCCGAGCGAGGCGAGCCGCGGATGTTCGATTCGGGAGAGGAAGTCCAGCACGGGCCCCGTGCCGGTGTAGTGGCCCACCTGCGGACGGTCGGTTGAGGCCAGACCGCGGATCAGCGGGGCGAGCTCGGCGGCTCGCTCCCGGCGCTGCTCCTCGGCGAGGGCCTCCCGGCCCGCCCACACGGGGCCGAACGGTTCCGTCTTGCCCTGCTCCTGAAGGAATGCCTCAGCGGTGCGGATCATCCAGAGCGCGTTGTGCTCGCACTCCTCGGACGTCTCGCCCCAGGCCGTGATTCCATGGCCGCCGAGGATCACGCCGACGGCCTGTGGGTTGGCCCCCTTGACCGCGGCGATGTCCAGACCGAGCTGGAACCCGGGCCTGCGCCAGCCCATCCAGGCCACCTTGTCGCCGAAACACTCCGCCGTGAGCTTCTCACCGTCGGCGGAGCACGCCAGCGCGATCCCCGAGTCCGGATGCAGATGATCGACATGCGCGGCCTCGACCAGTGCGTGCATCGCCGTGTCGATGGACGGAGCGGCGCCGGCCTTGCCGTGCAGGCAGTAGTCGAACGCCGACACCATCTCGTCCTCGCGCTCCATCCCCTGATACCCGTTCTTGAGCGCGCGCACCCGGTCCAGGCGCAGCACGGCGAGACCGGCCTCGGTCAGAGTGCCGAGATCACCACCGGACCCCTTGACCCACAGCAGCTCGGTCTCGCCGCCGGTGACCGGGTCGGTGGCGGTGGCCTTGACCGATGCATTGCCACCTGCGTAGTTGGTGTTGCGGGCGTCGGAGCCGATCCGGTGGGCGCGCTCCAGCAGCGCGGCGACTTCGGCGTGGGTCGCGGACCTCATGAGATTCCTTCGGTGTCGGGGGTCGGGCTGAATCGGTCGGACGGGTGTGCGGGGGAGGGGACGGGGGCTCAGGCGCCCCAGCCGGCCTGTTCGCCACCGACCCGGGTGGCCGCGATCCGCTCCTGATTGCCCGAGGCCAGATATGCGGCGAACGGATCCCTGGCCAGCCCGGTCTCATCACGCACCTCGGCGAGCAGCGGACGGACATCGGTGTTGTACGCGTCCATCAGGACACCGTTCGCGGCCAGCACATCGCCGGACTGCTGCGCGGCGCTCAGCGCGTCCATGTCGATCAGTAATGCCTTGGCGGTCGCTTCCTGCACATTGGCGACCGACCGGATCACGGCAGGGATCTTCGCCTCGATGTTGTGGCACTGGTCGAGCATGAAGTTGACGTTCGTCTCGGGCTTCATGCCGCCGTTCTTGACCACCTCGTGCATGATCCGGAACAACTGGAACGGGTCGGCGGCCCCGACCATCAGATCGTCGTCGGCGTAGAACCGGGAGTTGAAGTCGAACGCGCCGAGCTTTCCCGTACGCAACAGGAACGCCACGATGAACTCGATGTTGGTGCCCGGTGCGTGATGCCCGGTGTCCACGACCACCTGAGCCTTCGGGCCGAGGTTCAGGCAGTGCGCGTACGCCGTACCCCAGTCCGGCACATCGGTCGTGTAGAACGCCGGCTCGAACAGCTTGTACTCCAGCAGCATCCGCTGGTCGTCGCCCAGCCGCTCGTACACCTCGGCCAGTGCCTCGGCGAGCCGGTCCTGACGGGCCACGATGTCGTCCTGCCCGGGATAGTTCGTGCCGTCGGAGAACCAGAGCTTGAGATCGGGGGACCCGGTCTCGTCCATGATGTCGACGCACCCCAGCAGATGGTCCGTGGCCTTGCGGCGCACCTTCGGGTCAGGGTGGGTGACCGATCCCAGCTTGAAGTCGTCGTCCTGGAAGACGTTGGAATTGATCGCACCGATCCGCAGCCCGAGATCCTCGGCATGCCGGGTCAGCGCTGAGTAGTCCTCGACCTTGTCCCACGGAATGTGCAACGAAACCTTCGGTGCCGCACCCGTGAACGCGTTCACCTGCGCCGCGTCCTCCAGCTTCTCGAACGGGTCGCGCGGTACTCCTGGCTGTGCGAACACCTTGAACCGCGTCCCGGAGTTCCCGTACCCCCACGACGGTGTCTCGATCACCTGGGACTTCAGAGCTGCCTTGACGGCCGACAGATCAGACATGAACACCTCGCAAGCGGAGTCATCCAGCGACCGGTGGTCGTTCGGACGATATGAATCGTTTCATATCGACCGTACGCCAGGATTGGCACAAGCTTCCAGTCAAGCGACTGGTGTGTTCTCTTCCTGAATTGAATCAATTCACCCCATGGATGGGGCGGGCACACTCGCAGAGGGGGTTGACCGCGGGACGAGCGATTGGTTCGGACCGACAGGCATCGAGTGCGCTCGGGGTGGTCCTGAGAGCGTCCTGCCCGCCGACTCGTTCAGAGCATGGTGGCGCATCGGAGCGACGAGGTGAAGAGCGACAGCGCGACGACGGACGGCTATGTCCGCTGACCGCCGGACGGGGCGGGACTTTCCGGTCCGGTCCGCCCGGCGATCGAGAACACCGCAACTGCGGTGCCGTTCAGCAGATCCGTTCAGCGACCGCTGCCGGACATACTCGGCTGAAGCGAGCGCACGAGATCGAAGAACCGGGACTCGTTGCCGCAGAGCCCCGCACGCTCCAGCGCGCCATCGGCCTCCGCGATCGGCGAGGCGAGCAATGGCATGTACAAGGGGCCCTCTTCAGGTTCCGCGAGCGCGGCCCGAGTGGCCTCCAGCAGTCGGACATACGCCTGGGCCGCGGCGAGTTCGTCATTGCGCATCTCAGCATCTCCCGGTCAGAGGTGTCGGACCCACCAGCATCCCCCATGGGTCTGACAACGCACTCCCACAGCGGCGCGAGGCCGCCCACTAGCCGCCGTTCGGCCGTCGGACACCGGTCGGTGGTTCGACCTCCAGGAATCTTCTGCGCCGCGGTCCGCGGTACAGCAGTACTGTCCAGCCCAACTCCCGCAGTACAGCCGCGCACCGGGCCAGCTCGCCCTCCTCCGCATGGGCGGCCCCGCTGCCGGGCGGACCGAGCCACTCGACCCTCACGCTGCCCGGTGCCTCTCCCCGCTCCAGGCGGTACCCGGTCGCCGTACGCAGGCCGGAGTCGTCAACGGCCGAGGCGGCAAGGCCCGACGCCTCCAGTGCCAGGGCGATGGCCCGTATCGGCCGGTGGGTCTCCCACTGCGCGGGTACGCCCTCCGGGCTCGCGTGCACGGTGTTCGTCAGCCGCCGGATCTGCAGCATCCCTTCGAACGCCGTCCGTACCGAGGCGTCACGCTTGCCGTCCGGTGCCGGGTTCCTCGGGCCGTCCCCGGTGGCCGGGTCGAACCCGGTCTCGTGCTCGGTGCCCATCAGCGTCCCCTTCGCCCGTGCCGTGCTGCTGCCAGTGTGCGTCGCCCCACTGACAACCGCTCGGGCGCGAGGCATCGACCGTCCCGACCGGGTGGCCGAACCCGCCGCCGCACAAAGCGCCCTGTCTACGCCCGCGGAGCGTCACCTTCACCGGACGGCGACGGCCAGGCCCTGCCGAGCACCTTGCCCGGATCGAGGATGCCGTACGGGTCCAGCGCCGCCTTCACCGCGTGATGCATGCCGAGCACCGCGGAGCCCAGTTTCTTGTTCACGCCGCGCATCTTCAGCAGTCCCCACACCGTGCTCGCCCGTCACGGTGCCGCCGAGCGCGATCGCATAGTTGAGGATGTCCTCGAACGCCAACTGGGCACGGGCACGCGCGGCTCCGTCACCGGCTGCAGGTTGCCGTCCCCGGCATGGGCGATGTCGGCCACCAGAATGTCGTGCCGGGCCGCTGTCTTCGCGATCCGGGCCAACATCTCGGGAACCGCGGTCCGCGGCACACAGACGTCCTCGGTCAGGGCCGGACCGAGCCGTTCCAGCGCCGGGTAGGCCAGCCGCCGCGCCTGGAACAGCGCACCGGCTTCCTGCTGGTCCGTGGACTACGGCCCAGGTCGCGCCCGCCCGCTCGAAGCAGTCCCGCACGAGTTCGGCCTCGGCATCGCCCTCGGCACCAGGGGTGTCGACCCGGCCGAGCAGCACCACGTCCGCGTCGGCGGAGAGCGCCATTTTCTTCCACGCGTCAACGGCGGCGAGACAGTGACGGTCGGCGGCCTGCGGACGCACCACGGCCAGGGGCGTCCCGTAAGGGGCCCATTCGGCCTCGTCGTGCTGACACCGGGCCAGGCCGGCCTGATCCGTGAGTACTCGCTGGGCAGGGATGCTGTCGATTGGTGCGTTCGCCACGTTTGTGGCCACCTCCTACAAAGATGTCATACCCACCGTCATTGCGCGCACGGCTTCCGGACCGCCGCGGAGCCCCCCGATCCGGTGTGTGCGTTCCGTCGTCGGTGTCAAGCCGGGTCGAAGCCCCGCAGGAAGTGTTCGCGCAGGACGGCCCGCCGGCGTGCGTCGGCCAGCCGCTCGTCGACCCAGAGGAAGAAATTGTCCGCGATGGTGTCCGTCCCGTCGTAGGCCGGATCGTGGGGACCGGTGTCCGGCGGGGGCAGGTGCGCCTGCCACTGCGGATCCGACGGACTGTCGACGGTGACGGTGCGGGTGCCGTCCGGCTGCTGCATGTGCCGGACGGTCACCTCTTCGCAGTTCCACCGGTGTTCGCCGTACTGCAGCCAGAGAACCGAATCGTCGGCGTACAGGGCGGCAACGGTGCCGGTGCGGTGCGGCAGCACATGGACGAAGCCGTGGCAGCGGCCGGAGGCCGGTGTGAGGAGCCCGGAGGCGGGGTCCAGCGCCCACACCGTGCCATGACGGTCGTAGTTCCTGCAGCACGGCGGCCCGGGCGTCCGGGAGCGATCACGAAATCGGCGCGTACAGGTGACGGATCCCGATAGGGTCGACCGTCCGACAGCTCCGTAACCCAGAGGATCCACGCACTGTGCCCGACAATGTCCAAGGCCCCGGTATCGACCGCACCGATCGTGCTTCGCTGCGCGCTGACTGTGCGAACTGTTTCGGGCTGTGCTGCGTCGCACTGACCCTGACCCGGTCCGCGGACTTCGCGATCAACAAGGATGCCGGTAAGCCCTGCCGCAATCTGCAGGAGGACTTCCGCTGCGGCATTCACACCGAACTACGGACCCAGGGCTTCCCCGGCTGCACCGTGTACGACTGCTTCGGAGCCGGCCAGAAGGTCTCCCACGAGACCTTCGACGGGCAGGACTGGCGCCGGGCCCCGCGGACCGCCCAGCAGATGTTCCAGGTGTTCCCGGTCATGCGACAGCTCCATGAACTCCTCTGGTACCTGACGGAAGCGCTGTCCCTGGAGCCGGCGCGTTCCCTGCACGGCGAGATCCGCCGCACCCTGGACGAAACGGAACGCCTCACCCATCTCCCGGCGGACGCGTTCACGGACCTGGATGTGGCCGCACACCGCGACGACGTGGCCGCCCTGCTGCTTCGTACCAGCGAACTCGTGCGAGCCACGGCGCCCCGCAGCAAGAAGCGCGACCGCCGCGGCGCCGACCTCATCGGAGCCCGGCTCAGAGGCGCCGATCTGCAGGGCGCCGATCTGCGGGGTGCGTACCTCATCGCAGCTGACCTCAAGGGCGCCGATCTGCGTCTGGCCGATGTGATCGGGGCCGACTTCCGGGACGCCGACCTGGCCGGCGCCGACCTCACCGGAAGTCTCTTCCTCACCCAGGCCCAGCTCAATGCGGCCAGGGGCGACGCGACGACGAAACTCCCGCCCTCGCTCAGCCGGCCCACGCACTGGCACCGGTGATTCCCGGCCCGGACCGCGATTCTGACGGCCCGGACACCGTCTCCGGCGGGTCGGAACGAATCGGCCGGTGCGGCGGGGCACGGCCGACGCCCGTGGTTCGTTGCACAGTGTGGCGTACCCGGAACGCCTTCGACGACCGGACCGAGGAGTCCCGCACATGCCCAGCAGTACCGACCGCAGCCGCACAGAGCAGAGCCGCGCCGACGGGAGCCGCACCCGCCTGATCGAGCGGCTCATGGAGCAGTTCCCGCACGTGCCCCGGGAAGCCGTCATCAAGGAAGATCTGCTGCGCGGCGGCGTGGCGTTCGACGAGTCCGCCCTCAGCGACAACGAGGGCGGTGATGTCAAGCCGAAGTCGTACTTCATCTTCTCGTTCGACCACGGAACCCTCCCCGAGCTCGGCGCGGCCGCACTCCGCCGTCCGCCGGAGGAGACCGTGCTCACCGGAGGTCCGTACGAACTACGCAGGACCGTGGTATCGGTTCGGGTCAACCCGGCGTCCCCGTACCGCGTCGCGGCCGATGACGACGGCGTGCTCGGGCTGTACCTCGACGACAGGCGGATCTCCGACGTCGGCCTGCCGCCGATGCCGGACTACTACCGGCACACCCTTGAGAACGGCAAGTCCGTGATGGAGGTCGCGCCCACCATCCAGTGGGGGTACCTCGTCTATCTGACGGTCTTCCGGGTCTGCCAGTACTTCGGGGCGAAGGAGGAGTGCCAGTACTGCGACATCAACCACAACTGGCGCCAGCACAAGGCGGCGGGACGCCCGTACACCGGTGTGAAGCCGGTCGAGGAGGTCCTGGAGGCATTGGCCATCATCGACAAGTACGACACCGCGAAGACCTCCACCGCCTACACCCTTACCGGCGGTGCCATCACCTCTCACATCGGCGGCCGCGACGAGGCCGATTTCTACGGGCAGTACGCCAAGGCCATCGAGGAGCGCTTCCCCGGTCGATGGATCGGCAAGGTTGTCGCCCAGGCCCTGCCCAAGGCCGATGTGCAGCGTTTCCACGACTACGGTGTCCAGATCTACCACCCCAACTACGAGGTGTGGGACCGCCGGCTGTTCGAGCTCTACTGCCCCGGCAAGGAACGCTACGTGGGCCGCGACGAGTGGCACCGCCGCATCCTGGACTCCGCCGAGGTCTTCGGCCCCCGCAATGTCATCCCCAACTTCGTGGCGGGCGTGGAGATGGCCGAGCCTTTCGGCTTCACCACGGTGAAGGAGGCCATCGACTCGACCACCGAGGGCCTGCGGTTCTTCATGTCGCACGGCATCACTCCGCGATTCACCACATGGTGCCCGGAGCCCACCACCCCGCTCGGAAAGACCAACCCGGACGGAGCGCCGCTGGAGTACCACATCCGCCTGCTGGACGCCTACCGCGCGACCATGGAGGAGTACGGGCTCAGCTCGCCCCCTGGCTACGGCCCGCCCGGCCCGGGGCGCGCAGTCTTCTCCGTCAGCTCGTTCATGGACAGTCTTCCGGAGCGTCCGGACGACGTTCAGTAGCACCGGGCCGATCGGTCGTTCACCACCGGGGCGGAGGAAGCCAGTTCGCGTACGACCCGGGCGAAACCCTGCACCGGGACGTTGTCCGTGCCGTCGGCCGGAGCGTCTTCCGGCTCCGGCCGTTCGATCGCGGCCGCCGCTCCGGCCGCCGGGGGCACCGTCGTGGCGACGGCCCGCAGGCCCGAAGCCCTCGACGATCTGGTCGCCGCGTACCCCGCCCGGGCCGTCGCAGCCCAACTGGACGTCACCGACACGGCCCCGTTGATTGCCGGCGCCCGTGGCCGTCAGGCGCGCCACTCCGCCGTGCGCTCCGGGGACGCTTCGGCGAGCGCCTTGGCGACGGCTTCGGCGTCGCCCTGATGGCCGTAGACCGGCGTGCCGGGCTGCTGCCGCCAGGACTCGTCGAGGCCACCCGCGTCCACGGTGTCGAAGCCCAGCTCGTCGATGAGGTCGCGTACGACCTGCTTGGCTGCAGCGTCGTCACCAGCCACCGGCAGCGCCTGACGGCCGGGGCTGCCCTTCGGGAGGCCGTTGGCAAGGATGTCCTGCGCGTACGTCCCGTTGAACGCCTTGATCACCGGGTGGCCGATCTGTTCCTCGGTCCACCGACTCTCCGCCAGGCCGTCCTCGATCGCGGCGATGCGGCCGTCGCGCTGCTGCGGGTAGTAGTTGTTCGTGTCGATTACCACGACCCCCTCTGCGGCCCCGTCAAGGAAACCGGAGGGCAGAGCGGGGACGGCCTTGACAGGGACGGTGACGACAACGATCTCGGCTCCCCGAGCAGCCTCCGCGGAAGTGACCGGAGTGGCTCCGGTCTCCTCGGCGAGCGCGGTGAGCGTCTGCGGACCGCGCGAGTTGGCGACGGAAACGTCATGGCCCAGCGCCGTGAGGCGCCGGGTGAGGTTACCGCCGATGTTGCCCGCTCCGATGATGCCGATCTTCATGGATCCGACCTTCCGATGGTGCCTGCAGTACGTGACGTGGTCTCGCCGGTTCACCAACTACCCACTGCGGGTCCGTATTCCGGGTATTGGCAAAACCATTCGCCCGTTCACCGGAAGGATGGGACCGGACGACTGCGGGCACGTACAGGAAGAGGAACGGAATCACCGAGCCCGCTTGGAGGCGGTGCCCATGCTGCATGGCGTCGATGTCAGCTCGTATCAGTCGTCCTTCGACACGGACGGACTGGACTTTGTCTTCATCAAGGCCACCGAGGGCCGCTCGTACGTCAATCCGCATCTGACCTCGCAGGTCAAACGTGCCAGGGACGCAGAATGCGTGGTCGGCTTCTACCATTTTCTCTGGCCGGACAACATCACGGCGCAGGCGGAGTACTTCGTGAGCAAGGCTCCGGAGAAGGCGGGCGATCTGCTCGCCGTGGACTGGGAAGAGAATGGCGAGGGCACGAGGGCGAGCAATTCCGAGAAGGACGGCTTCATCCGTGAGGTCAAGCGCCTGAGGCCCCATCACAAGGTTCTGCTGTACTGCAACCGCTACTTCTGGCTGCATCACGACACCACGTCGTATGCGGGGGACGGCCTGTGGATAGCCGACTACGTGACCGCGGGGAAGCCCAGGATCGAGGCGTTCTGGCGCATTCATCAGTACACAGACCAGCCGCTCGACAAGGACGTCGCCGCTTTCTCCTCGCGGACCGCCATGCGTGACTGGGCTCAAGAGTAGCCGCGCGCGGGCCGTGCGGCCGACGATCGGGCATCGGCGAGCGGGCACGCAGCACGTGGCACCGAACATCGGGCAGGGGGCACGGAAAGGTGAAATCCGGCCATCTGAAATACTCTGTTTCGAGGCTTCTGTCCCCCTCTGTGATGGTGGAGGGTGGCCGCTGAGCCGGACGTGTGCGATCGAAGCGGAGGAGTAATCCATGAAAGCCGCCGTTGTCCGCAGCTTCACCGAGCCGCTGGTGGTCGAGGAGAGGCCCGTGCCGACACCGGCCGGGCACCAGGTCCTGGTGCGGATGGAGACATCCGGGCTGTGCCACACGGATATTCACGCGGCGCAGGGCGACTGGCCGGTCAAGCCCAGCCCGCCGTTCGTGCCGGGCCACGAGGGCATCGGCGTCGTCGAAGCGGCCGGTGAACAGGTCACACATCTTGCGGTGGGGGATCGAGTGGCCATCCCCTGGCTCGGAGAGGCGTGTGGCCACTGCGACTACTGCGTCTCCGGCTGGGAGACGCTCTGCCTGGAGCAGCAGAACAGCGGCTACTCCGTGGACGGCAGTCATGCCGAGTACGCACTGGCGCACGGAACGTACGTGGTGCCGGTACCCGGCGGCATCGACCCGCTGGACGCGGCACCGCTGACCTGCGCGGGCGTCACCACGTACAAGGCAGTGAAACTGTCCGGCGCACGCCCGGGCATGCGTGTCCTCGTCTCCGGTATTGGTGGTCTGGGCCACCTCGCCCTGCAGTACGCGCGGATCTTCGGCGCCGAGACGATCGCCGTCGACGTCACCGACGAGAAGCTGGCCCTCGCCCGCGAACTGGGCGCCGACCATGTCATCGACGCCCGGGTCCAGGATGTCGCCGAGGAGACCCACCGGCTCGGTGGAGCCGATGCGGCCATCTCGCTGGCCGTGAGCAACGCATCGTTCGGCGCCGCCTACAGCGCGCTGCGCCGGGGTGGCACGCTGGTCCTGGTGGCGCTTCCTGCCGAGGGCACGCTCGAACTGCCCGTCTTCGACACGGTGCTGAACGGTACGAAGATCGTCGGCTCCATCGTCGGAACCCGTGAGGACCTGGCCGAGGTGTTCCAACTGCACAGGCTCGGCCGCACACGTGTGGTCCGCGAGAGCCGAGGTCTTGAGGACATCAACGCGTCGATCGGCGAAGTGCTGAGGGGCAAAGTGTCAGGTCGTCTCGTCTTCGATATGCGCTGAACCTGCGCTGAACCGCACGCGTACAGAGCCGCCGGCGGTGCTTGTCCGCGTTTTTGGCCGGGTATAGAAAGGTGCCGCCCGGGTCGCTCAGTACGACTGCAACTCGATGAGGTGGCCCTCGGGATCGCGCACATGGGCGGTGCGGAGTGTGGGGCCCCAGTCCGGCCGGTCGCACGCTCCGGCGACCGGTGGAGCACCGTGTTCCAGGCAGTGCGTCAGCCCGGCATCGACATCGGCGACCCGGCAGACGAACATCGAACGGTCCTGGGCGGGCGGTGCTTCGCCCGGCAGGCCCGCGGTCCCGGCGATGGCCGCCATCGCACCGCGGTCGAAGAGCACCAGCACCCCTTGGCCGTCGACGTCCCAGTGTGCGTACGGGCCGGACTCGCTGCCACTGGCCCGGGCCGCCCCGATCAGAGCGGGCAGCATCGCATCGTAGAAGCGGAAGCAATCGGTGAACCTGCTGACCAGCAGGCGCGGGTGCAAGGTATCCATGGCGTGCTCCAGTTAGTAGGTGGAGACCCATCATTGGGTGAAGCCTAAGATATCGTCGATGAGCGAGACCCCGCCCAGCCTCCTGGGACTCACGACCTATCTGCTGTCCAAGACCGGCAAGACCGCGCGGAGCCGACTGGCAGCGCGACTGGCCGAGCGCGATCTGCGGCTCTGGCACATGGCCGTGCTGTCGGCGCTGGTCGATTTCGGCCCTCATGTACAGCGGGAGCTGGCGTCACGGCTAGGGATCGACCGGAGCGACATGGTCAAGATCGTGGACGATCTGGCGGTGGCCGGACTCGTGGACCGGGCTCGCGACACCACCGACCGCCGCCGGGTGACCGTCACGCCCACCCGGGCGGGCCGCGCGATGCTCGCGGACCTGCAGGCCGAGGCCCTGGCTGCGCAGCGGGAACTGCTCGCCCCTCTGACCGGACCCGAACAGGCGCAGCTGGCAGCCCTGTTGAGACGAGTCCACGCCCATGTCAACACCGTTGCGTTTACGTCCGTGAGCGGTTCGAGAGTCCGTGTTCGAAGAACGTGACGGTGGTGTGGACGGTGTAGTTCTGGCTGGTCGTGGGGTGTTGTCCGGCGTTCGGTCCGTACTTGCTGGTGGGGTTCTTGCGGGTGCGAGCCTTGACGCGGTGCCGGTGGCGGGCGGGGTGCAGGGCGTCGAGGACGGCCCCGCCGATGGTGCCGACGAGCTCGGCGGGTCCCGCCGGGGGCAGGATTCCGGTTGCGGTGGTGACGGTGTCGGCGGCGGTGGTCTGCAGGACGGTGAAGCTGATGCGGTCCATATCCAGGCCGGGCCGGGTGCAGGCGGTGTCGGCGGCGGCGCGGATCAGGGCCTGGTAGGTGGTGAGCAGGGCGTAGACCTCCTGGTCGAGGCCGGTCAGGCTGCGGGAGCGCAGGACACGGCCATCCAGCATGGTCGCCTTGATCGAGAAATACGTCGTCTCCGACTGCCACCGCTCGTGGTAGAGACCCACGAGCCCGGCGGCTGGGTGGGCGACCGGGTCGAGGAGGCTGGTGAGCAGGCGCCACTGCTCGGTGCGGACGGTGCCATCGGCCAGGGTTGCGGTGACGGATGCCTCGATGACGCGGACGGTCAGCAGGACGGGCAGGACGCCGTAGCCGATCCGGGCCAGGTAGGAGCCGTCGCCCAGGTGCCGGAAGGGGGTGGGTATCCGGCGGGCGGAGGAGCGCACCAGGAATTGGGCGCCGGTGGCCTGGACGTCCCGGGCGAACTCGTTCGCATCGAAGCCGCATCGGCCAGCAGGAGCATCGTGCGGTCCAGCACACTCAACAGGCGGCCTGCGTAGGTGAGTTCGCCGTCACTCTCGGGGCCGAACGCGGCGGCCAGGACGGCGCGGGTGCCACACTCGACCAGGACCACGAGTCGCAGCAGCGGGTAGCCGAACTCCACGCTCTCGCCCGCTCGCTTGGGATAGCGCCAGGTGATCGCCTCCTCATCGGGCACGTGCAGCAAGGTGCCGTCCACGGCCACGGTCCGAAGCCCTCGATAGAACGAACCGGCCTGCCCGAGGTGGGCGACGGGCCCGGCGAGGATCTCGAACAGCCGCCGCAGCGGGGTCGCTCCTATTCGCCGTCGGGCCCTGGACAGCGAGGAGACCGCCGGACGCACCAACGGCAGTCCCACCAGCCCTGCCGTCAACTTGCCCCACACACCCCGATAGGAGCAGTCCTCGAACAGGGCCAGCGCGAGGACGAAATAGACCACGACCCGGGACGGCAGCAGCCGCAGCCGCTTCTCACGTGACCCGGTCTCCTCGATCACCGAGTCCACCAGCACGAAGTCCACGATCTGGGTCAACTCGTCCAAGTGGCCGGGCGCGTACACACCCCCGGCCGCCTCGACCGTGCGCGTGATGACAGACTTCTCCTGCAACGGGACTCCCGATGATCTTCTTGCTCGACACAAGCTGATCTGTCAGGACGTCCCGTTGCGTCATTCACCAGGGCTTGACCTGCGGCTTAAGGCTCCAACGCAACGGTGTTGACGCCCATGTCTACGAAGGGCCCGAAGAACCGCGGTCAGGTCGCTGAGCGATTCCCCGAGTCCTGTGCGGCAGACTTTCCCGGGTGACCACAGCCGCGGCTCAGCCGCCTCGTGACCGTGCGCTCGGGCGCGGAATCTCCACCCTCATTCCGCAGGCCGCGACCGCAACCCCCGCCGAACACGCGGCGGCCGTACTGGCTGCCATGCAGAGCGTTCCCGTCCGGGTGGGAGTCCTCCAGGCTGCCGCGGTGCTCCTGGAGGCGCGGGTGCGTGCGACGGAGGACGGCGCGGAGCGCGCGGCGGCAGCGACGACAGTCGCCATGCTGCGCAGCGCGATCGGCCAGGCCGGCTGAACCAGGCAGCCGTGCCGGGAGCCGTCCCGGTGAAAGGCCTGGGGAGTCGCTCATCAGCGCAGTACGTCGAGAGCCCGGACGCACGCGTCCGGATTCTCCCGCCAGTAGTGCCAGCTGCCCTCATGGGACAGAACGGTGGCGAGCGCATCCTCCAGCCCGAGACTTCGACTCCCGGCGAGCTCTCGTACGATCACGACGGCTGCCGCCAGTCCGGCGTCTCCCCCTTCGGCGAGGTGCCCAAGGTCGGCCGTACGGTGCTCGGCGGCCGTCGTGCGCGCGGACTCCACGAGCGGATTCAGCCACCGGGCCCACTGACTGTAGGAGTCCTCCTCCGGTCGCACCGCCGTCTCCAACAGCGGTGCCAGTGCCCGAGCCAGACGTTCGCGATAGCTCGCGGCACTCTCCGTGACCCCCGGGTGTTCGGCGATGAAGTGCCCCCAACCGGTCTCCACATCCAACCAGTCGAGCCACCAGGTACCGGCGGGCCGCAGCCCCTCGGTGCCCCCGAGGACGAAGGCGTCCCGCACCAGTTCGTACCGTGGTGGACTGGCTTCCGCCAACAGGATGGCGTCGTACAGGTCCTTGCCCTGCGGGTACGCGTCAGTGACCAGCCAGAGCAGTCGGGACAGGACAGGACGGCGAGGGGTGCCCCACAAGGCCAGAGGAAGGGCAACGGTGATGCTCGATGCTCCGGCTGACCTGGGCCCGAAATAGCATGCGGTGAGGCGGCCGACCGGGGAATACGGGCGACTGAATGAGTGCTGTCCGACCTGGCGTGAGGTCGGACTTGAGGCCGGGCGGGAACGCTTGAGGAGCCGCCGCGTTGCTGACGGAAGTCGGCGGGAGTGGTGCAGGTGGATGGAAAGCGGCGGACGACAGGTGTGCCGCGCGGGTACTCCTTGCCCGTGAAGAAGCAACGGCGCATCAGGCCGGCAGTTCTCGTATTCTGCGTGGTGGCGGCTCTGGCCCATGCCGCCTCGATCATCTGGCCTTGGGCGGTCGACGAGCGGACGTGGATGTGGGTCGACGTCATCGTCTTCCCCTTTGTCGTGCTGATTGCGTTTCCGTCATCCTCGGTGACCGCACACTCGATGGTTCAACGGACTTCTGGAGCGGGGTCTGACAGTCAGCGGAGTGCGCTGAGTGCGTCCCAGCCGGCGCCGGGCGGAAACAGGTGGATGGCGGTGCTTCGGCCAGGGTCCAGGATCACGTAAAGCTCAGGAAGAAAGGACAGGTCGCCCCAGGTCTCTCGGGTATGAGCGCGCGCCAGCACGTGACCGGATTCGGTGCACGCGATCCACGGGACCAGGAGCAGTTCAGGAGCAAGTCCGACCCAGGCTCCGGTCATGGGGGCATCATCGTCGTGCTCCACCAGACGCAGGGGTGAATCGCACCCATCGCCCGTGCACTGGAAAATTCCCGGACCCAGCGGCGAGGGCCACAGCCCCCAGGCTTCCGCCGACACGGCGAGCTCCGCTCTCGTGGTCTCGCCGATGACGACTTGTTGTCGGACAAGCAAGGAAACGAGCTGGTTGAGGCCGCCCTCCTGCTCGCCGATGTTCCAGGCGTCCATGACCTGCAGAGCATCTTCGCGAGGCAGGAGAGCAGCGAGGCGGTGCCATGTGCCGGCTTCGTCGATCACGTGCGAAAGGTTACCGACTGCCGCCACCGGGGAGTCGCACGGAGTTGAGGAAGTCGGTGGCGACAGCCATGGACGGGCGATCCGGGGCCGCAGGTAGGTGCTGATCGTGGTGATGCGCCGGTGGCGCATCACCTGCTGGGCGTCCACCAGGGTGATGGCCGGGTCTTCGATCAGGCAGCACCGTCGAGCACTACCCAGGGCAGCATGGCGGCAGTGGTCGCCTTCACCCTGCCGACCCGTGCCACCACCAGGCCGGACACCTCGCGTTCGGCTATCACCACACCGTGATCCATCACATCTCCGTCTCATCGGGAACATCCCGAGCGGAGACTCCTCGCCCTCACCACGCTGACACGCCGATAGTGCGGTCAACGGGTCGGTGCACGGCCTTGCCCGAGTAGGACATCCGCAAGGTGAACAGGTGGCACTTGACCGCTGTCCCCGCCAGACGCACCCACACATCCGCGAAGTCCACCTCCGCTTCCTCACCCGGCAAGTGGATCTGCGGCACCATGCCCTCCAGATGCTGGCGGCCTTCGCGGGCCTCCCGCTCGATCTCAGGACGCCGCACCAGTACGTAGTCGCAGACCGACGAGTACGACGCCCCGTCGAAGTCGTACTCCGTCGCCAGGCGCTGATGGATCCGCCGGGCGGTGTGCTTCTGCTTCCGCGGCGCGGTCAGGTCCTCCCGCAGCATCGCGTCGATCCAGTTCTTGGCCGGATCCAGCACTGTCACCCGCGGCCGGGGCTCCTTCCGGGGCGGCGGCACCGCCGATTCAAGCGCCTGACGGACCGTACGGCGATGAACACCGTACTTCTCCGCCAGTACACGCTGGGAGAGGTCCGGATCTAGAAGCTTGTCCCGACGGATCTTCGCGAACAATTCGACGCGCGACGAACCCACCCCGGCCTCCCGACACGACCGTGACCAACACGCACGGCCCCGACATGACCGTGATCAACGGGAGACACCCTGACGCCATCGGGCGGACAGCCCAGCGCATTCACTCCAACGTGGGCCTGTCACCAATGATGTTTGCGACGGCAGTGTCAGTGGTGTCCATCGGGGCCCTGGGCCCGGTTCAGCCCTGCAGCCAGATCCGCAGCGGAGCGACCGGCTGGAAGCCCTGGCGGACGGCGGCCGCCAGACCCTGCCCGTGCTCATAGCCGACCACGGGCAGGCTGGGAAAGAGTCGGTGCACCGCGTCCAGCACGACCGGCCAGGCCGCGTCAGGGCCGCCGTCCAGGGCGAAGACATTGGAGATTCCGACCACATGGTCGCTGCGGCTCGCCACCGCTCCGGCAATCACCCGGCCGTCAGGTGACTGTCCGGCGAGCACGAAGGTGGCTGGGTCGTCGAGCAACTCGGGTCGGAAGAGGCCCGCGCTGCCGTCCCCGCCGTCCCAGGCGAGCGCCCAGGCGCGCAACTTGTCCGGGTTACCCGCCACGTCCCAGGCAAGATCCGAAGTGATGGCGGGCGCACCCGCCGGGCGGTGGATCCACTGCGCCTCGAACAGCACGTGGAAGCCAGCCTCCGTCAGGTCGAGGTCGGCGAAACTGTCCTTGACCGAGGCGCCGGGCGCGGTGATGTCGATCCGCTCAGCCAGCGCGGTCGGGTCGGCACCTGGCACCAGCGTCACCGCGTCGGGGTAGTACAGGGGTGTGCGGGTCGGGGCCGTCCAGGCTTGTGTCCCGAACTCGCTCGCCACGTCGTGCGATCGGCTCATCGCCGCGCACCAGTCGGCGTTGTTGCGGGCGGCGGTCTGGACCAGGAGCTGCTTCGGCGTCGTCACGAGTGCGGAGCATGCCCCGCCCCGGATAGATCCGTCGAGCGGTTTTCCACTGCCCGCTGGACGGACGCTCCGCCCGACGGTGGCAGAACCCACTTACGTACTCCTGGCAGATGACAGCCCACTGGAGCCAGATCAACTTCGTACATCACTGGGGCCACTTCGGGTTCTCGCAGCGGAGCCCAAAGAAGTGTTTACAAACACTTCAAGACTGAGCTGATCAAGCCCCGTCGGTCCTGGGAGACGCTGTTCCAGGTCGAACTGACCACCGCCGAGTGGGTCGGCTGGTTCAACCACCATCGGCTGCACGGCGAGATCGGTTACGTCCCACCCGTCGAATACGAAGCCACCTAAAACCAGCAGAACCATAAATCCCAGGTCACAGTCGCAAACCAGGGTCTCGATCAAAACCCCGAATGGTTCAGGGGGCGTGTGAGGGCGGGTGTTCTGGCTGGGCTGCTGGTGCCTCGCTGTCCGGCTCTTTTGGGTGTGGCAGGTGTGTGTGGGTTGTCGGGCAGTGCGTGTGGGCACCGGGACCGGGGTGTCCCGGCAGGGGGTGCGCAGACCGGAACCCCGGCCCGATTCCGGCGGGCCGGGATTCTGTATCACGCGATTGTCTCGATCACCGGCCGTCGTAGCCGCCGTCGTAGCCGCTGTCGTAGTGGCGCGAGAGCACCCGGAAGCTGCCCACGACGCCGTCGTGGACGAAGACGCCGCCCCGGACGTGGCCGGGGAACACGCCGTCGCTGGAGCTGTGAGGTCCGACGGTGGCAATGGGGGCGCCGTTGTCGCAGGTGACCCCACGGAAGACCTCGATGGTCCTGCGACTGTCGTTGCGGATGTTGAGACTGTTGGAACCGAGGCCGCTGACCACGGTGATGCAGCCACCGGGGGCGTCGGCGTATGTGCGCTCGTTGATCTGGATCCGACCCTCGTAGTAGTCCCGGTCACCGTAGTCCCGGTCGTCGTCGTAGCCCCGGTCGTCGTTGCCCTTGCCATCGCTGCCCTTGCCTGCGTCGCCGCCGTCGAGGGCCGAAACGGGGGCGGTGGCCTGCTGGGCGACAGGGGATGAGTGGGCCGGCTCGGTAGTGGCGGCCGAGGCGTAGGTGATGCCGGTGGCGGCCAGTGCCGCGGCGGCCGCGATGGCTGCGGTAACGACAGTGGAACGGGTAACCATGTCACTTCTCCTGTCTCAGAGAGGTCGGCCGAGCAGCCGGCCTGTGATTGAACGTAGCGACGGTCCCCATAGCTGTCATATCGGACACCTTGGAGGATTGGCGCCGGGGCGCCGATCGGGGTACATGAGACACCCATATGCGATTACCGGATTATCGGATGAGTTGTCAATTATGCTTGTTCCTGGGCTGATTGATGCATCATTAGCCTTTCCGGGCGACTTCCTGACGCTCACTCACCCAGGGTGACAGCGTGTCCCTGTTGACACTGTCCGGGCGGGAGGTGTGCGCCGTCGTCCTGAATGCCCGTCATTGCTGGTCCCCGATCCTGACCTGTGGTGACGGCCCGTAGTGCCGTGAGCCGAGCGCCGTCGCGGGGCCGGTCCTTTGGAATCGATGCCGGAGTTGAGCCAGAACCAGAACTCGGCGACCAGGTCCCGCGGATGAGGGGGATCTCGGCGCTGAGTGACAGCCGCTCTCGTGACTCAGCATCAAAAACCAAACAACAGCGTCTGGGCATGCCCATGCCCTGTGGGCGCGGAAGGCACCCGGGGAGGGGGGTTTCAGGACACCCTGGAGGGACCAGCTGGTGTCGGGGGGTTCGTACGTGGCATCGGCGGTCTGTTGCACGGGTAGCGACGAGGGCGAAATCGTCCCTACACAGTTTTGCCCAGAAGCCCAGAAGCCCAGAAGCCCTGGAAAGGAAACGCGTGTACACCCCGTCCCGCACCGTCGACCCGCCCACCGGCCCGATGCGTCCGAGCATCCGCTCGTAGGCGCCTGGCTGCTCAGCACCGTCGCCATCGTGGACGTCTCCGGCCACACGCTCGAACACCCCCTGGGGCAACGTCCGACAGGACTGATCACCTACACCGCGGACGGCCACATGTCCGTGAGCATGCTGAACCCGGACCTGGAGTCCGGCATGGCAGCGGAGACGGGGACGGGCGAGCCGGTCGACACAGCGACCCTGTTCAGGACATCTCCATACCTGGGGTACGCCGGCGCCTACGAGGTAATGGGCGATTTGGTCGTTCATCACCTGCACGTGGCGTCGTTACGTCCGTGGGTCGGTACCAAGCAGGAGCGCCGATGGAAAGTAGAGGGGGACCGGCGAGGAAGCGTGCACACCGAGGCTTGTGTGGCACCGGCCGACCGGGGACGCCACGTGAGCGACGAGGTAATCCAGATTCAACGGCCTTCGGGCCGGCCGCTTCTACTGGGTGGCGTGGGATGCGGGCCTTGAGGACCGCTCCGCGCTGATCCTGCTCGCTGCACGGAATCTCGGTAGCCGCTGACGGGGTCCGAGCGGGGGCGGCGCCAGCCGGCGAGCTCCGGGTGCTCGCCCTCGGTCTTGCGGCCACGGCGCCAGCCCCTGGCCGCCGGTCGGTTCGTACAGGCTGCGCGTGACGGCCGGCGACACGCTGCTGGATCTGATCGGCAGCCTTGGCCACGTTGGCCGAAGAGGCGCCGCCGGGCACGAAGGGGACCGTCCGGCAGGCGAGGGGCGGCCAGTTGTGGTGGATGGTGCGCCCGCACGGTCAGCACGACGGACTGGGCGGGCTCACTGCGGGGTGACCGACAGCAGGCTCGCAGGCCCGGCACAGCGGTGCATCGAGGGCCCATCCAGCTCCCGCACGACCCGGACCGTGGGAGTCGGTCGCCGAGCTTGCGTAGGCGCGCCCATGACCCAGATGCTGATCGGGTGTTCCGCTGAGCGATGTGGCCGGCACTGGGTCTACGGGCCGGCCGTCTCTTGGTATCCGTCCCCATGTTCCGAGAGACGGACCCCGGAGCGCCGATGCCGGCTGGGGCGTCGCTCAGTCGTCCTCGGCGGAGCGCTGGGGCATCGGGGGCGCATCAGTACCAACCGGCTGTTGAGGTCTGTCGGTCCCCTGCCCGGATCGGCGTTGGGGCTTCTTCGAGGGCCAGTTCCTGCCGACGGCGCTCCAAGCCGGCCGCGAGAGCGGGCTCGTCGGCACCCCGGTGGTCGTCGCAGCGTCGGATTGCAGCCCTTCAGCGGGCGGACTCCTGCCAGGACGGCTTGCTCAGCTGGCGGCAGCAGCCGATCATTCGAATATGAGATCCGCAGTGCAGATGTTCGTCGCCGATGGTCCTCATCCCCGACTGGGACGCGAGTGAAGGGGAGAGGCGCGACAATCAGCTCAAGGCGATCTCCGGACCGGTTACGGCGGAGGAGGCCAAGGCGCTGGTTGCGTGTTTCGGCCCCGACGACTGCTACGGCGTTGCGTGGTCGCTGTTGCACCTCATCGAGACCGGCCCGAATCCGGTGCTGACCGCCAAGCCCGCTCCCGAAGCCAACGAGTGGCACCACACGCTATGGACGCGGGCCGTGAACGGCGGCCTCGTTCCAGGGGACTTGACCGGCTGACGCCGTGAGGTGTCTGTCAGGACACCCAGACCGACCAGTCGGATATTCCAGCCAGGCCGTGACATAGGGGCCCTTGGATACGGGTGCCGGGACGACCATTGGAACGAAAGGTGGGACCGCCGGGCCCAGTGGGTAAGGCCTTTCATCCCTGAGAGGTTGTGGGTGACGTCGGTGACACGGAGGTGCGGGGAGGGGGTGTGGAGCACCCGGGAGTGGGGAAGCCTCGCCGCAGCCGACCTGGGCCGGATCACACCGGCCGTGAAGCGCAAGCTCAAGATGCGGCAGTACCGCCCCCTGATCGACGGCTGCCTGAGCGGCACCGGCCTCGTCCTGGACCGCTGATCCGTCGAACGTTCGTCGAGGGGATCCTGCGTCCGCGCGCACCGCATGCGCGAGGATGCACGCCAGTCGCACCAACTGGGCCAAGAGGAGGCGCACTGTGGGAGAGCCGGAACCAGTCGACCTGATTCATTTGGTGAGCGCAGACGGCGACCGGTGCATCGTTCGCGTCACTGGACGTCATCAGCCCTGCATTCTGACCGGACATGACACCCTGCGCGCCGATGTCCTGGTGTCCACCAGCTTCCTCGACGCACGCCTTGAGCTCTACTTCTTGCAGGGGGACTGGAGCTCAGCATTCGGCTCAATGAGGATCAGTCCGTGTGTGTGACGATCCACGACCCCGACCGGCTTTCCATATTCTTCTGGATCCAGCCACGGGCCGACTGGATCCAGGACCACCGAGCCCGACTGGACCGACTTCGGCAGGTCTGGCCACGCGAGGTCATCCAGACCGCTCCCATGGTCTACGAATGGAGCCCGGACCGTAGGAACTGAGCACTTGCGGCACGGCCGGCGCCTGGAAGTCCCGCCCCCGTGCGGCCCAACGACCGGCCGGGCCGCGCGGGAACGAGGGGTCTCGGGCAGTGTGGGAGGCGGAGCCCGCCCGGGAGCCCTTCGCGCGCCGACCAGGCGGATCTTTTCATCGCCGCTGGAGTGCGTCATTCGCGGACGGGCTGCCCCAACCGGTCACCTGGCGCACCGCCGACTGCCGATGAACCAGCTTTGTCAAGCCACCTGCTCGCCGCGGGCGTGGGGCCTCTGGGCGGAAGTGTGCTCCGTCGCTGCCCGGCCTCCGGCCAACTCTGCGGCGTCCTGCCTGCAGCGCGTATACTCGGCCGCCGCTTCCCCTCACCGGCGGAAGACGCCCGTCCCCCGACAGAAGGTTCAACATGAGTTCCGCAGACAGGTTCGAGGCACCGATCTACGCCAGGCTTGTGGAGGAGCACGGGGACGTTCCGGCCGAGACGCGCCGGGTGGCCGAGCAGACCTTGCGCGAGGCGGACCGCGCGATCGACTTCAGCGGCGTGCGCCCGCCGGTGGCATTCCGCTAGCTCGGCACACGAGTCCCTCGTCCAACTCGAGGGCTGCGATGGGCCCCATGCGCTTCGTCGGCCAAGTGCGACCACCTCGCGGGACAGCCCCTGCCCGGGCCTCCCGGATGCGGGCATCGCGCGCACGTGGGCGAGCACAGCGGAGTCCCCTACAGTGCGTGCCGCCCTTCGCCTGCCCGGGTCGATCAGGGTGACCTGTGCACGGGTCCGGCAGCGTTCCGGGACCACTGCCACGACCACGGTCTGATCCGCAGGCCGCCGTGGCGGATCCGCAACGGAAGCGAAGCCTTGTGGGTCCGTACCCACTGCGGCGTGAACCACCTGATGGCCTGTCATCACGGGGGATGAGATCTCGGAGGGACCGCCTGTAGCGGTCCAGGCTCGGGATGACGAGGGTGTCGCCCGGGTCGAGGAAGGCGTCGCACGCCTTCAGTTCCAGCCGCAGTTTGTGAAGCTCCGGCGAGCGATCTTCAGAGAGCAAAGGTTTCTTGAAGGCGCCGGGCCGCCTGTCACGGACGCCAGCACAGCGAGGGGTCGGGATGGTCGACGAAGCCGAGTGCACGGTAGAGCGGTTCGCCGTCGGAAGAGGCGTACAGGTCCACTCGGGCGACCTCACGGTCCCGGAACCAGTCGAGCAGGCTCTGCATGATCGTGCGGCTGTGGCCGCGTCGTCGATTCGCCGGATCGGTGACCACGCCGATCACATGTCCGATCCGGCCGTTGCGCAGGTGCGGGCCGGGCAGTCGTTGCTCGATGGTTCCGATGCCACAGGCGGCAAGGCCGTTGTTGCCGTCCACGACGAGGATCCGAACGGCATCCGCTGCCAACTGTTCCTTCAGCACCGCAGCAAGGGTGTGCCGCCAGTCGTCGTCTGCTGACGAGGGGTTGAAGAAGTCGCCGCCGAGGGTCTCGAACAGCAGCGCCCGCAGGCGTACGAGCTCCGCGACGTCGTCCTCGACTGCCTGCCGTACACGTGACATGTAATGACCTTATAGTTGTTCTGGCACTTACGGCAATCCGTTTCAAGGCGGCGCCCTTGGAGTGCGCCCCGGACTTGTCCCCCTGCTGACCAGTAACACCGCACGCCGCCCCGGGTGGACGCCGACGTGCCGACCAGTCCTTCGTCTTCGGGCTACAGATTCTCGTAGCACTTCGCCCGCCTTGATCTTCCCTTCCACGGACTGAAGGGACGGCCTCTCCAACTGATCGACTGCCAGGACCTGCTCTGTGAGGTTGACAAGTACGCCAGGGTCGCGCACCCGGAGATCGCCGGCATCGGCGGGCGCCGCCACATCAAACAGTCGTACCGGCTCCATGCCGGGCCGCTGCGGGCGTGGTTCCCGCCCAAGTGGGGTTTGAACGACTGAGGGCCGGCTGTGCTGGCGCCGGGCATGTCCTGCCTGGACGGCACGCAGGCCTGGCCGGGCGTGTCCGTTCGTTGAGGAGGCCCCGTGTCCTGCGTCCGGCAGGGGACGTCCCTGAGCTGTTCCCCCAGCGGGTGCGGGCGTCCCGGAACGGGAGCCGAACCGTGTTGAACGGGTACCGAACTGCGTTGCGTTTCCCGGACGTCAAGCCGAGGGCCCGGTCGTCCTGCACGGCGACGACCCGGCCTCCATGCCCTTGCAGCCGCGGCCGGGTCACGCCGCCGCTCGAGAGCGGGCCTCGCCCTCCTCTTTCCCGTCCACGTCATGGTGAATGGGCGTCCCCGAACCGGTCAGCGGAACCCCCGTTCCACCCCGGCGCGCCGCGACGATCTCCGCCGCGATGGACAGGGCGGTCTCCTCGGGCGTGCGGGCGCCGAGGTCGAGGCCGATCGGGGAGCGCAGGCGGGCCAACTCGCGGTTGCTGACGCCGACTTCGCGCAAGCGCCGGTTGCGGTCCTCGTGGGTGCGGCGCGAGCCCATCGCGCCGACGAACGCGACCGGCAGTCGCAGGGCAGTCTCCAGCAGAGGAACGTCGAACTTCGCGTCGTGAGTGAGTACGCACAGAACGGTTCGTTCGTCGGTCGCGGTGCGCCGGAGGTAGCGGTGCGGCCAGTCGACCACGAGGTCGTCGGCTGCGGGGAAGCGGGCACGCGTGGCGAAGACCGGCCGGGCGTCGCACACGGTCACGTGGTAGCCGAGGAACTTGCCCGCCCGTACGAGCGCCGTCGCGAAGTCCACGGCGCCGAAGACGATCATCCGGGGTGGCGGCACCCTCGACTCCACGAACAGCGTCACTCCGCCCGGGCAGCTTGCCCCGTCCTCCGCGATCTCGACGGTGCCGGTGCGGCCGGTGTCCAGCATCGCGCGGGCCTCCGCCACTGCCGTCCCGTCCAGTTCCGGATGTCCGTCGAGGCTGCCCTCGTACGATCCGTCCGGGCGAACGAGCAGCGCCCTGCCGAGCAGTTCCCCCCGGCCCCGGGCCACCCGGGCGAGTGCCGCCGCCTCTCCTCGGTCCGCGGCCGACACCGCTGCCTGGAACACCGGCGCGTCCGCGCGCACCGGCGTGACCAGGACTTCGATGACGCCGCCGCAGGTGAGCCCCACCGCGAAGGCGTCCTCGTCGCTGTAGCCGAACCGTGCGCGCACTGTCCGGCCGTCCCGGAGCGCCTGGACGCACAGGTCGTACACCGCCCCTTCCACGCAACCGCCGGAGACGGAACCGATGGCGGTGCCGTGACTGTCGACGGCCAGGGCGGCGCCGGGACCGCGCGGCGCGCTGCCGCCGACGGCCACGACGGTGGCGACGGCGAAGTCCCGGCCCTCCTCGAACCAGTGGTTCAGCTCCTCGGCGATGTCAAGCACTCCGGGCTCCCTCCGCTGCCCGATGCCGCGCTCCGTCCGCGGCACGCAGGACGCGGTCAGGACGGATCGGCAGGTCGCGGTGACGTACGCCGGTCGCGTGCCACACCGCGTTGGCGATCGCGGCGGCGACGCCCACAACGCCGATCTCGCCGATGCCCTTGATCCCGACCGGGTCGTCCGGGACGGGGTCGTCCACCCAGTCCGCCTCGATGAGCGGCACATCGGCGTGCGCGGCGAAGTGATAGCCGGCGAGGTCGGCACCGACGTGGCCGCCGGAGGCCTGGTCTCTGATCGCCTCCTCATGGAGAGCCATGGACAGCCCCCAGGTCATTCCGCCGATGAACTGGCTGCGGGCGGTGAGCGGGTTGACGATGGTGCCTGCGGCGTAGATGCCGAGCAGCCGTCGCACGCGCACCTCACCGGTGGCGACATCCACCGCGACTTCGGCGAACTGCGCGCCGAAGGAGTGCCGTTCCTTCTTCGCGAGGGCGCCGATGGCCTCGGCGGTGTTCGACCGGGCAGTGATTCCCTCCGGCGGAATGGCGCCTCCCGGGGACAGTCGCTCCCGCAGCTCGTCCGCCGCGACCGTCACCGCCCACGCCCAGGAGCGCGTGCCCATGGAGCCGCCGGCGAACATCGCCGGGCCGAGGTCGCTGTCCGCGATGCGCACACGGACGCGGTCCGGATCCACCTCCAGCGCGTCCGCCGCGACCAGGGCCATCGCGGTCCGTGCCCCGGTCCCGATGTCCGCCGCGTTGATCCGCACGGTGAAGGTTCCGTCCGATTCCGCGGTCACGGCCGCCGTGGACGGGCCGACTCCTGAGGGGTAGGTGGCCGCCGCCGTACCGGTTCCGAGCAGCCAGCGCCCCTCACGGCGCAGGCCGGGACGCGGGTCCCGGTCCGCCCAGCCGAACCTGCGGGCGCCCTCCTCGAAACAGGCGAGCACATTGCGGCTGCTGAACGGCAGCCCGGACACGGGACCCGTCTCGGGTTCGTTGCGTGCGCGCAGCGCGATCGGGTCCATGCCGCACTTCTCGGCCAGTTCGTCGAGGGCGGATTCGAGGGCGAAAGATCCCGGTGCCTCGCCCGGTGCGCGCATCCAGGCCGGGGTCGGCACGTCGAGCCGTACGAGCCGGTGAAGGGTGTGATGCGCGTCGGCGTCGTACATCACGCGCCCCAGCACGGCGCTCGACTCGACGAATTCATGCACGGTCGACGTAAGACTCTGCGCCTGGTGGTCGAACGCGCGCAGCCGGCCGTCGGCGTCGGCGCCGAGCCTGATCCGCTGCGCCGTGGGGCTGCGGAAACCGACGAGGGAGAACATCTGGCGGCGGGTCAGCACTACGCGGACCGGGCGGTGGAGGACGGTCGTGGCCATCACGGCGGCCACTTGGTGCGGGCTCAGCCCCTTCGATCCGAAGGCGCCGCCGACGTGTTCGGACCGCACCCGTACGGAGGAAGGATCGAGGGAGAAGAGCTGCGCGAGTTCGCTCGCCACCCAGGTGCTGCCCTGGTTGGAGTCGACGACGTCGAGCCGACCGCCGTCCCAGCGAGCCGTCGCCGCATGCGGCTCCATCGGGTTGTGGTGTTCCTCCGGTGTGGTGTACTCCTCGTCCACGACGACGGCGGAGGCGTCGAGTTGGGCCTCCACGTCCCCCTTCTCCGTCTCGGCCTGGAGCATCGGGTTGTCCTGCGGCGTGTACGCACCGGAGCGTCCGGTGAAGAACGCGACGTCGTGCGGCTCCTCGTCGTACCGGACCACCAGCGCCTCGGCGGCCTCCCTGGCCTGCTCGGACGTCTCGGCCACGACCAGCGCCACCGGCCAGCCGACGAAGGGCACACGGTCGTGCTGGAAGATCCCGAGGACCGGATTCGGCCGCCCCAGCATGCCCACATAGTCGGTTTCCACGCGCGGCGCGTTCCCGTGGTGCAGCACGGCGAGGACGCCGGGCATGGCCAGGACCGGGGCGTCCTGCACGGAGCGGATACGGCCACGGGCCACGGTCGACAACACCAGCCAGCCATGGGCTAGTTCGGCGAAGGGGATCTCTCCGGCGTAGCGGGCCGCCCCGGTGACCTTGTCGCGGCCCTCCACGCGGGTACGGGCGGAGCCGACGGCTCCCGTCGCGGCGGCGATTTTGGTCGTCGTGGTCATCGGGCGGCCTCCTCGGTGAGTTCGGTCAGCACGGCCACGACGAGGTTGCGCATCAACGTCACCTTGTATCCGTTCTCGGGAAGCGCCTCGGTGGCCGCCAGTTCGGCATCCGCCGCGGCGGCGAACGCCTCCGCGCTCGCCGGGCTGCCGATCAGCACCTGCTCGGCCGCACGGGCCCGCCACGGTCGGGACGCGACGGCCCCGAACGCGAGGCGCACTTCGCGTACGACATCGTCCTGGACGTCGAGCGCGGCGGCGATCGAGCCGATCGCGAACGCGTACGAGGCACGCTCGCGCACCTTTCGGTACCGCGAGTGGGTGGCGACCGGGGCCTGCGGCAGCGTGACGCCGGTGATCAGCGCGCCCGCAGGAAGGGCGGTCTCGATGTGCGGGGTTTCGCCCACGGGCAGATAGAACTCGTCTATCGGCAACTCGCCCGGCCCGTCCGCCGTTTCGTACGAGATGACGGCGTCGAAGGCGGCGAGCGCGACCGCCATGTCCGAGGGATGGGTGGCGACGCAGTGTTCGGAGGTGCCGAGGATCGCGTGGTTGTGGTGCTCGCCAGTGAGGGCGGGGCAACCGCTGCCGGGGGCACGCTTGTTGCAGGGTTTGCTCAGGTCGGTGAAGTAGCCGCAGCGGGTCCGCTGGAGCAGATTCCCGCCGACGGTGGCCATGTTGCGCAGCTGCCCCGAGGCGCCGGCCAGGACGGCCTGCGCCAACGCCGGGTAGCGACGCCGTACTTCGGGGTGGGCTGCGAGATCGCTGTTGGTGACGGTCGCGCCGATGCGCAGCCCGCCGTCGTCAGTGAACTCCACTCCGTCGAGCGGAAGATCGCGTACGTCGATGAGCAGAGCGGGCCTTTCCACGCCGGCCTTCATCAGGTCGACGAGGTTGGTGCCGCCGCCGAGGAAGCGGGCGTCGGGGTCGGCGCCGAGCAGCGCGACCGCTCCGGAGACGTCGAAAGCGCGTTCGTAGCCGAATTCCCTCATACTGCCGCCTCCTTGGCCTCGGTCCCGGCCGCCTCTGCCGCCTGCGCGACCGCCTGCACGATCGACACGTAGGCGCCACAGCGGCACAGGTTGCCGCTCATCCGCTCGCGGATCTCTTCGGCGGTGAGTGCAGGCGCTCCCGCTTCGGGCCGGACATCGTCGGTCACGGCGCTCGGCCAGCCCGCCGCGTGCTCCTCGATCACCGCGAGGGCCGAACAGATCTGCCCCGGTGTGCAGTATCCGCACTGATAGCCGTCGAGGTCGAGGAATGCCTGCTGTACCGGATGCAGCCGCTCACCATCGGCCACGCCTTCGATGGTGGTGATCGCGCGCCCCTCGGCCGCGACTGCGAGCTGGAGACAGGAAACGGCCCGGCGCCCATCGAGCAGCACCGTACAGGCGCCGCATTGGCCCTGGTCGCAGCCCTTTTTGGTACCGGTCAGATCGAGATGCTCGCGCAGGGCGTCGAGCAGGGTGGTGCGATGGTCGACGGGCAGTGTGTACTTCTCGCCATTGATGTTCAGGGTGATGGCGCTGGACGTCGATGGGGCCATGATCAGCCTTCTTTCGCGTTGCTGATGCGCGTCGAACGAGACGATCCCGGCAGAAAGCCCGGGAGGGAGAGGGAGATGCGGATGAATGGACCAGCGGCGATGGGTATTGGTCGGCCACACTGGCCGGATCTACCGCTATGGTGGACCTAAGCGGACAGCTGTCCGGTTGTCGTCGAACCTAGCGGACAGCTGTCCGGTTAGCAAGGCCGGGCTTGGCTGTGATTCCGGAAGGAGGACGAGTGCAGGAAGAGAAGAGCGCGACTCTGCGCCCGGACGCGCAACGGAATCGCGAGCGCATCCTGGAAGTCGCGCTGGCCGAGCTGACGCGGGCCGCGGATGCTCCGCTGAGCGCGATCGCGAAGAAGGCGGGCGTCGGACAGGGGACGTTCTACCGCAACTTTCCCAACCGCGAGGCCCTCGTCCTGGAGGTCTACCGCTACGAGATGCAGCAGGTCGCCGACACCGCTGCCCAGCTGCTCCAGACCCGCGCGCCTGACCAGGCTCTGAGGGAGTGGATGGACCGCCTGGCCCAGTACGCCATGGCCAAGGCCGGCCTGGCCGACGCGCTGCGCAAGGCCACCAGCCGGTACGGCAGCCTGGCCCAGCTGGGTCACGGCCCGGTGACCCAGGCGGTCGCGCTCCTGCTGAAGGCGAACGAGGAGGCCGGCACCATCCGCCCGGGGCTGACCCCCGACGACTTCGTGCTCGCCATTGCCGGGCTCTGGCAGATCGACCCGCACAGCGACTGGCAGCCGCGTGCGACGCGACTGCTGGACCTTGTGATGGACGGGCTGCGGGCAGGGGCGTTCGGAGCGGGTGGGCCTGCGACGGATGGGCGTGAGGCGGACGGGCGGGGGGAAGGGCGGACCTGAGGTGGGCTGAGCTGGGCCCCAGGTGGTCCTGGCTCGGGCGCACCCGGGCCGGGCGGAACTTGGGCGTCTCTGCAGGGTCTGCCGATGCGCCTGCCATGGGGCCGCTCCTGTCGCCACTGGGTGAAGGGGTTCACAACTGCTGGTCCAGTACCTTGTTTTGGCGAACATGGGAACGATTGAGTGAACGGTGTTCCGGTCTGTGGGTGCGCCCGGCGGGGTGTGCACAATGTGCGTGACGCGATCTGGGACGCCGGGTGTGGTGTCAGCAGTCGGGGCCCCCGTATCACCGGAGTGATGGTTCGGGGCCTCCCCGTCGCCTCTGGCCGCACCCACATGGCCAGGTCGTAGGGATTCCGCCCACCTGGGACGGACCGCATGCGGGATATGCGTTGTCGCCCAGGACGAGAAAGCGGAGGACCAGTGCGCCCAACACCGTTCGGGGCGTGCCGGTGAGACGGGACTCACTCCTGCTCACTGCCCAGGAACGGTACCGCTGTGAGTCCGGTCCCCGCCGCAGTCGTATGCCGAAGGCCGCGTCGGTGAGGCGGTCCCCGGTGATCCGTACGTCTCCCCGAGGAGTTGCTCGGGAGTTATGGGTTGCCTTCCGCGCTTCAGTCGGTGATTCCGGAGCGGTGGGGGAGGGCTCTTCCGGCGATGTGAACGCCGACGGCTCGCCCCGGGGCACAGCGTCTGATGACGACCTGACCGTGTGCATCGCAACCGAGTTGCGATGCACACGACCAAAATTGGGCTCGAAGCATGGCAGGTAGTGGTGATGGCCCGGACACCGAGGACTCCGGCTGCGATCTGAGCTGGTCGATCGGGACGCACCTCCGTAGCTGCAAGGCGAAGGTGGGGCCGTGTGTCGCTGAGCTTCCGCGTGGTGCCCGTGGGTACCAGTTGCTCTGCACCGTGGAGTGAAAGGCCTTGGCCAATCAGTTGCAGCTGGCCGGGTGCCCGGGGATCGACCGGTCGGTACTGCCGTATGTGATTGACCATATGTGATCGACGACCTGGTCGAGGCCGGGCCGGTCGAGCGGCAGCCGGATCCGGCCGACCGGCGGGCACGGTAGGTTGTGGCCACCGCGCTGGGCGTCGAGGCCTTCCAGAAGTTGCAGAAGAAGCTGAGCGGGGCCGAAAAAGCGGTGCTGACCGCCCTGGAGCCTGCCGAGCAGAAGCAGTGCCGGTCGCTGTTGTCCCGCATGGCCCAGGGTCGGCTCGGCATGAGGGCCGTTGGCGGGGATGCCGACGATTCCGGCTGGGCAAAGTCTGCGGTGTGTCCGCTGCCCCTGTTCCTGATGCCTTGTGAGAACGCATGGTGCCGCTGCTCCCTCCGCGTCCCGCTCGGCGGGCCCCTCATCCGGGGCGTTTGCCGGCGACGGACCGACTGGCCCCGGCGGGCGGGCGCCGCCCACCCGCGTTCATCAGCACGCCCGGCCCATGAGGCGACGCCCCGCAACCGCCGTTACCTGCGGCGACGCCGGATCAAGCATGGCATCCCCGAGCCAAGAGACCAGCGGCCGACCACCGGCGCCACGGTAGCAAGGGCGGTCGGCCGACCTGCTTCGACAATGGGATCCAGAAGCGCGGGAACGAGGTCGAACGCGACCCCGCGCCAACCATGCACGCGCTTGTCAGGGCCCTAACCCGCCGTTCGTCGCATGGTGAGGGCCAGGTGGACCTGCAGCGCGTGGTCGCCGTGGCGCCACTGTGGTCCGAGCAGCGCCGAGATCCGGTCGATGCGCTGATAGAGCGTGTTGACGTGGACGTACAGGGCGGTGGCGGTACGGCTCAGGTTGCCGTCGCAGGCGAAGTAGGTGAACGCGGTGCGTACCAGGTCGCTGCCGCGCGTCTCGTCGTGCTCCACCAGCGGGCCGATCGTGCGGCGGACGAAGCGGTCCAGTTCGTCGCGGCCCGCCGGGCCCAGCAGTATGCCGTGGATGCCGAGGTCGTCGCGGCAGGCACCCTCGCCGGCGCGGTCGAGCGCGACCAGTGTGTCCAGGCAGCGGGCGGCGTCGCGGTGTGCCTCGACGACGGCCGTGGCGCCGGGTGCCGCTTGCTCCGCACCGACCGTGACGGGGCGTCCGATTCCGGCGGTCAGCAGTTCGGCGAGGGCACGGGCGGCGCCGCCCGGGTCTTCGACGGCGGGCAGGACGACGACGGTGCTGCCGCCGTACTCGCCCGCGATGCCGCCGAGCCGGGTGGCATGGCCGCCCGCCAGTTCCGTGATGCGGCGCCGCCTGCCGTGGTCCCCGCCCCGGGCCACCAGAACCACATGACCGCGCTCCAGGTCGAGTCCGACCAGCGCGGCCCGGCGGCGCAGCCCTTCGGGGTCGCGGTGCGGGGCGCCCAGCAGGTCTTCGAGGATCTCGCCGCGCAACCGGTGCTCGGCCTCCGCGACCGTACGTTCACCGAGCAGCATGAGGGCGGCTGCCTGGGCGGCCCGTTCCAGGGCGTGGATGTCGGACGCGTCGAGTCCGCCGCGTTCGAGCAGCAGTGTGCCGAGGTGTTCGTCGGCGGCGACGATCGGGGTGACACAGACGGTTCCGCGTGACGCGGAGCTGCGGCGGTTTCGGGTCTGCGCCATCTCCCGTACGAGGTCTGCCGGTTCGGGCGGTGCGTCACCGGCCGAGGCGAGCGGCCGGTCCTGGGCGTCGAGGACGAGGACGCTGCCGCGCAGCACGTCGGCGAGCGCCGCGGCCAGCCCCGTCGGCCCGCCCCCGTCGAGCGCGACGGCCGTGAGCCGCTCATGGACGGCGGCGGTCTTGCGGACCTCTTCGAAGAGAGTGGCGTTCTCGATGGCGAGAGCGGCATGGTTGGCGAGCGAGATGAGAAGGTCGACCTCGTCGGGCGAGAAGGGGCGCACCCGGCGGTTGGCGGCGAACAGCACCCCGTACACCTGGTCGCCGAACTTCAGCGGCACGCCCTGGATGGCCACCAGCCCCTCGGCGCCGATGACGCCGTCCACATACGGGGTGTGCTCGAAGCGGGCGTCGTTGGGGTAGTCGGCGGTGTGGTAGGGCACGGCGGTCGCGGCGACCAGTCCGCCGAGGCCGGTACCGGCGGCGAGCCGGCCGGTCTTGAACCCGTCCGTCGTGATGCCGTCGGTGACGCGTACGTACGTGTCGCCCTCCTCCGGGTCGGAGAGCAGCAGATATGCGACATCGGTGCCGACGAGGGTGCGGGCGCGGCTGACGATGGCCTGCAGGACGTCCTCGAGGTCGCGCAACGAGGCAAGGTCACCGGCGGTCTCATAGAGCGCGGCGAGCGCGGCCTCCCGGCGGCGGTGGGCCGCGAGCCGCGAACGTATCTCCAGCGCTTCGTCCACGAGCGGTGGTTCGGCGGCCACGGCACGGAACGCCGCTTCGTCGGCCTCCTCGCGCAGCAGACGGAGCAGGGTACCGGTGGTCGCTGGGGTCGTCGTCACCGGGCCAGTGATACCGCACCGATGCCGCCGTGCACCCCGGGCGACAGAGAGAATCTCCACTCATCTGCCGTCCACGACGTGGCACACCTCCGTTTCCCGCAGGACGGTGCACGGCCAACCATGGCCCCGTCCGTCTCCGTACTCCCCGTACCCCCCCGACTTCCGACCCCGTTCCCCGAACGGATCCCAGTGAAGGAGAGCGCACGATGAAGTTCCGTTCCCTGCGGACCGCCGCTGTCACCCTGGCCGCCGCCCTGGCCGCGGCCTTGGGGCTCACCGCCCCCGCCCACGCGGGCGAACCGGGCCTTCCCCGGCTCAACATCACCGACACCTACGTCACCGGAATCTCTTCCGGCGGATTCATGGCCTCGCAACTCCAGGTCGCCTACTCCGGCACCTTCAACGGCGCGGGAATAGTCGCCGCAGGCCCGTACTACTGCGGCAAGGGAGGCATCGTCGTCGGGCTGATCGCCTGCGGTACAGGGCTGGTCTCCACCGACCCCGAGGGCATCGAGCAGATCGCCCGCCGCTGGTCGGCCGACGGACGGATCGACCCCGTGTCGAACCTGGCGGGCAAGCCCGTCTACACATACCACGGCACCCGGGACCCCCTCGTCCGGACCTCGGTGAGCGACGAAGGGGTGCAGTTCTACCGGGACTTCGGGGCCCGGACCGCGTACCACGACACCGATCCTGCAGGGCACGGCTGGCCCACCCCGAACGCCCCGCTGAGCTGTGGCACCACGTTCTACCCGTTCCTGATCAACTGCGGCAACGATCCGCAGGGCGAGATGCTCGGCCACTGGCTCGGGCAGGTGAACGCACCGGCCGCCACGCAGTCGGGCACCGTCAGCCGGCACGACCAGAACCGGTATGTGCCGGGCGGTCTGGCCCAGTGGTACAGCATGGGCAGCAGCAGCTTCCTCTACACGCCGGACTCCTGCGCGGCAGGGGCCGCGTGCAAGCTGGTTGTCGCACTGCACGGCTGCCTGAGCGACAACAAGTTCGTGGGTGACCGGTTCGCCCGTGAGTCCCATCTCAACGAGTACGCCGACACCAACAACCTGGTGATCCTCTACCCGCAGACCGACATCAGCCTGCTGCGCGGCAACCCGCAAGGCTGCTGGGACTGGTGGGGGTACACGGGCAGCGACTACGCCCAGAAGTCGGGACCGCAGATGCGCGCCATCCTGAGCGAGGTGCATGCGCTCGGTGGCTGACCGGATCGAGCGGAACACGTACCGAGCGGGTGGTGGGCTGGCATGCAGTCACCGTCCGCTCCGCCCCTCCCGGCACGGATCACATGCGGCAGGTGCTGACAAGGGGAGTTGCCAGTGCGACCCGGCCAGGCGGCGGGACCTGCCGCGCGACTTCGCCCCGCCGGATATCCGGCGGGGCGAAGTCGCGCGGCCTGTCATCCGGGCCACAATGGACCGGACCCTCGCGGGGCGAGCACCGCCCGGCTGCGGCTGCGGCCTGAGGACACTGGCCGCCGAAGCCGGCGTGACCCGCACCGCGTTCTACCCGGAGAAGAACCGCGACGGCACCACCTGCCTCGGCCCGTACCAGCACGCGAAGTCAACGACCTGCTCAGCGATGACGACCGCGACGCTGGGTGGGAGGCCGGCGAAGCGTCCGAGCGGAGTCGATGAGCATGCAGTCGGCCCTGGCACTGCCCCACGAGGGAAGGGCGGTACCAGGGCCGGTGTACGGGACCTCAGCCGGTCAACTGAACGTCGGGGGCGGGGAAGTGGCGAATCGGACATCTGCGGGTGCCGCAGATGCTGCCCGCCGTCGTCCACATGCAGGGTGAAGGTCTCCGGGCCCCGGACGGCCGACCGCATCGTAGGCGTCCAGGACACGCTCGATGTGCTGCCAGATCTTCACCGGCCCGTCCTCGTGGACGGCGCACCCACCGTCGATAGGCGTGAGGGTTGTGGTGGAGTCGCTGGCCGAGAACAGTCCGTTGACCGCAAGGAAGTGGATAGCTTTCCAGAAGAGCGTTCGAAGAGACTCCGGCTGGTGCACACTCGGCCCCTGACGGACGGGGCAGACTGCCACAGCAGGCGATCCAGTCCGTGGTGGCCGACCGGGTCTGTGCGGCATCCAGCAGGGCCTCCGCCTCGGCCACGGTGATCTCCGGGCCTACCGCGTTCACCTTGGTCAGCGTTCCGTCGGGTTCGACGAGCGTGACGTTGATACGGGTGCTGCCGGCGATCGGTACTCCGGCCGCCTCGATGCCGTGTTTGCCGAGCAGCCGGGCGAGCAGCGCGCCCTCTGGCCCGCCGAGCGGTGCGACCGCGATCGTGCGGTGGCCGGCTGCCGCGACCGCGCGCGAGACGTTGATGCCTCTGCCGCCGGGGTCGACTCGGTCGTCCGTGGCCCGCAGCACGGCACCGCGGGTCAGCCCGGGCAGCTCGTATGTACGGTCCAGGCTTGGATTGGGGGTGACGGTGAGGATCACGCGCGTACTACTTCCGTGCCCTGGCCCTCGATGACGAGGGCGTCGTCGGAGCCGAGTCCGGTGTCGGTGATGAGCAGATCGACCTGCGCGAGGTCGCCGAAGCGGGTGAAGTGTTCCTGGCCGAACTTGGTGGAGTCGGCCAGGAGCACCACCCGCCGGGCGGCAGAGATCATTGCGCGCTTGACGGCGGCCTCGGCCATATCCGGCGTGGTCAGACCGCCCTTCGGAGAGAAGCCGTTGGTGGCGAGGAGGACGACGTCGGCGTTGATCTCGCTGTAGGCGTTCAACGCCCAGGCATCGACCGCGGCACGGGTACGGTGCCGGACCCGGCCGCCGACGAGATGCAGCGCGATGCCGGGGTGGTCGGCGAGCCGGGCGGCGACCGGCAGAGCGTGGCGGCGCGGCGACGGGGTGGGGAGGCCGGAGTGCGGTCGCCGGCCGGGTTGGATCCGCGGGATCGGTGCCCGGGCATGCATCGCGAGGACTGGGCCGCTTCCCGTGCGGCACAAGGGCGGTGATACGCGCCTGGTGGAGTTCCGTAACATGTGGCTTCTGAACGAGCGCGGACAGTCATACGCCCTGGGTATCGCCACCGATCAGGCCACATTGCGGGAGGTGGAACGGGACCTGGCGCCGTCGGTGCGGCTGGTGGCCCAGTCCCCGATCGGCCTGGCGGTCCTTGACGCCGACCTGCGGTACGTGATGGTCAACCCAGCGCTGGAGCGGCTCAACGACCTGCCGGCCGCTCAGCACATCGGCCGTGATGTCCATGAGGTCCTCCGGTTCCTGGGTGATCCCGAGGCTGCCGCGTCGATGATGAGGCAGGTTCTGGACACCGGTAGACCGCTGGTCAATCAGTTCGTCTTGGGCCGGTCACCGACCGCTCCTGCCGCCGACATTGCCCGGTCGGTGTCGTACTACCGGCTCGAGGATCCGGCCGGGCGGGTCCTGGGTGTGGCGGCGTCGGTGGTGTATGTGACCGAGCAGCACTGCGCCGGCTTGGAGGCGGCCGACGCTCGCGAGCGGCTGGCGACCGTCGCCCGGGCCTCGGTGACGGTGGGCACCACCTTGGATGTGGAACAAACCGCCCGGGAGCTGGCCGACATCCTGGTGCCCGAGCTGGCCGACCTCGTCGCCTACGATGCCGGCCGTCTCATCGCCCGGTGTGTGACCACCGGCCGCCCCGTCCTGGTGAATCGGGTGGCCGATACGGACCTGCGGCACATCGCCGCCGAACCGCGGGGAGTCGCTCGCCCAGGCCGGCCTGCACGCCCACCTGGCCGTGCCGCTGATCGCCCGTGGGGAAGTCCTGGGCGCTATGGATCTGTGCCGCGCCCGCAACCCGCTGCCGTTCGACCGCGACGATGTCGTCCTGGCCGGTGAGCTGGCTGCTCGCGCTGCGGTGTACATCGACAATGCCCGCTCGTATCAGAACCGGCGCCGCACCGCCCTGACCCTCCAACGCCACCTCATGACCCACCAGCTGCCCAAGCCGACCGGCTTGGAGATCGCATATCGCTACAAGCCCGCCCAGGCCGCCGCCCAACCGCCCCATGCCGCCTCGTCGGTCTGTCCGGGGCTGTTGGGTCTGCTGGACCGGTAACCGGAGTGCAGCTGTTTCTCCGCTGCCCAGCCAGACCTCGCCGCAGCCGGCCGGCGCGAACTGCTCGCGCGGATGCGCGATCACCGCATCACTGTCCGAACTGTGGAGCGCTATGCCTGTTACCTGATTTGCGCGGCACTGATGGCGGAGCGCGGGGTGGTGCAGTGGGGTGCACCGGGGAGTCGGAAAGGGCTTGCCGTCCGGGGCGGCCGGGGTGATTGCCACGCGCAGTGAATGTCAGGGTCACGCTCATGTGGATTGTTTGACCGTTACAGTCGCCAGTTACGGAAATGTCCGCATTGTGTAACGCGGGTCGAAGCCTCGGCCGGAGCCGGGGCGGGTGCTCCACAGTGTGGGTCCTCGGCTTGCTGGGCCGGGACCCGCACTGCGCAGCATGGCTCTGACCTGAGCCTGGGCGCTCTTACTTGAGGGGACATCACGTGTCTGCTTCTCGTACCGTCCGTCGCCTTGTCGCTACCGGTCTGGTGGCCGGTTCCGCCGTTGCCGTGGTGGCGATGCCGGCCTCCGCGGATGACGGCCGTGACCGTGGCCGTCACCACCAGGCGTACTCCAAGGTGGTGCTCGGTGACATCCAGTACAACAGCCCCGGCCGTGACGACTTCTCCAACCGTTCGCTGAACGGGGAGTGGGTCGAGGTCACCAACACCGGTCGCCGGGCGGTGAACCTGGACGGGTGGACTCTGTCGGACCGGGACGGCAACCGTTACCGCTTCGACGACCTGCGTCTGGCCGGCCGGGCCACGCTCCGTGTCCACACCGGGCGCGGCCGCGACACCTGCACCGACGTCTACCAGAACCGCCGCGGCGACTACATCTGGAGCAACTATTCCGACCGGGCCACGCTGCGCGACGACCGCGGTCGCACCGTCGACACCGAGTCCTGGGGCCGTGACCGCGACTACCGCAGCGACGACCGCGGGCGCCGCCGTTGACCTGACCCCCGCCCGCCACTGACCGCGGGCCCTCCCGGAGCTGCGGCGTGCCGCCACCCCTCGCCCCCGGGGTGGCGGCACGCCGCTCGTGCGCTCGCCGGGCTTCCCCGAGGCTGAGGCGTGCCGGGGCAGCACGGGCTGGACGCGCAGAGGGGCCCTGGTCCTGGAGGGGCACCCCGCATTTGGATGCCATTCGCACCCGAACGGGACGCGCCACGGTGACAAGGCTGTATCGGCGCTCGTTGGAGGGGAAGATCGAGCCAGTGGTGCAGTCCGAATGCGCGCAGGTGGCTTCCGAGGTACGACCGGAGAATGTCATGACCGCTGAACACGCCCCCCATCCCAACCACACGCATCAGCACAGTGAGGGCTGCGGCCACGTCGCCGTCCCGCATGAGGACCACGTGGACTACGCGCACGACGGTCATTTCCACCGTGTTCACGACGAGCATGTGGATGAGTGTGAGTCGAGCGGGCACACCGTTCACGGCGACCACGCGCACCAGCACGGCGACGGGTGCGGGCATGTTGCGGTGCCGCATGGAGATCACGTGGACTACGTGCACAACGGTCACCGGCACGCCGGCCATGACGGGCACTGGGACGACCACTGACATATTTGCGCAAGGCGGGTGTCCCCTGAATAGCTGAGGGGACACCCGTCGTTTGTGCGTTTGGTGGTGGGGCCTCGATGTCCGCGTGGTGAGGCAGGGGCCGGGGCCCGAGGTCTGCCCGGGGTGAAGTGGTAGGCCGCCGGGCTGCAGAAGCAGCAGGCCGACGGGGGGCAACGACGCTCCACAGGACCCAAGGACGTGTCCAGGCCTTCGAGCACCCGGCCCGGGGCCGGCCCGATTTCTTCCCACCCCGAAGGCGCCAGGACCGCGACGTACTCGGCTGTCTTGTCGGCTGCTGAGGTGGGCTGTCGCGCCCGCCCCGCGCCTCCCTCTGCTGCGCGAACCGGCTGCCACCACCCCGCCGCGCTTCGAGCGGTGCGAATGCGGCCTTGATACCGACGCCTGGGCCGCGCTGCGAACCCGCAGTGTCGAACACGGTCGAGCTTCCGGCGGCCCCCAGGCTTCGCGGATCTCGCATCACAGGTACAGCAAGACATCGGCGACTCACTCGCGCACAATCTGATCACCGGTGTGGAGGTGTCCAGGGAACTGGGCTGCCGCCGGGGTAGCCACCGCTCTGTGGCACCCGTGGTCATCCAGTCCACTCTTGGCGTGGACGCGGCGCTGGGCAGCGAGGCGCCGCAGGAGGCCGGGCCGCTGGGCACCATCGACCTGCTGAGCCACCACCAGCAAGCGCGGATACGCCTGCCTCGGCACCGTCACTGCCGCTGCGCTCCTCATCCGGCTTCGCTCACGACCGGAGCCGGATGAGGAGTGGGAGTTTCAGGCACGCTTGGCGGCGAACAGGCCGCCGGAGCCGAAGGCCAGGGCGGTGAAGCGTTCGCCGATGAGGCGGTGTGTGGCCGCGTCCGGGTGGAGTTGGTCGGGCAGCGGCAGTTCGGCGAAGTCCGCGTTGCCGTAGAGGTCGTGGCCGTCGAGGTAGTGCAGGTTCGGGTCGTCGCTTGCCCGCTTCTTCACCAGGCGGGCCAGTTCGTCCCGGATGACGTCGAGGGTCAGCTTCCCGCTGGCGCGTTCCGCGGGGTCGCCCGCGGTCCGGAACTGGAGCCTTCCCGCGCTGAGGTTGCCGAGGTCCGGTGCGCTGGGGCCTGGGGTGTCCTCATGGATGGGGCACAGTATGGGCGATGCGACCAGGAGCGGAGTGGTGGGGTGGCACTCGCAGATGGTGTCGAGGAAGCCGTGCACCGCGGGGCCGAAGGCGCGCAGGCGCATCAGGTCGGTGTTGACGAGGTTGATGCCGATCTTGACGCTGATCAAGTCCGCGGGGGTGTCGCGCAGGGCGCGGGCGGTGAACGGGTCGAGCAGGGCGCTGCCGCTCAGGACCAGGTTGGTCAGTGCCACGCCGCCGAGGGAGCCGGCCAGCGCGGGCCAGGCTGTGCTGGGGCTTGCGGCGTCGGTGCCGTGGCTGATCGAACTGCCGTGGTGCAGCCACTTCTTGTGGCCCTCATCCGGTAGGGGCTCGACGGGGGCGTCGGTGCGCAGGGCGACCAGCTGGGTGATTTCGTTGTACGGCAGCCAGATCTCGACGTCCTTGACGCGGCCGGGGGGCCGGAGAACCGGACGGTGCCGACCGGGCCGGGCCGGGCCGGGTTTCCGCGGAGCCGGCGGTCATGTCCACCGTCAGGACGTTGCCACCGGGCACACTGGTCTGCCGGGCCAGTCGGCCGTCGACGAGCAGGTCGTACATGCCGTCGGGGCGGGGCGGGGCGCCCTGGTAGGCATTCTTGGTACGGGGTGCATCCAACTCGACCGCGGTGGCCCGCGTGCGGAACACCAGCCGTACGCCGGAGGGCTGGGCCTCTGCCATGGTCAGCTGCCCGTCGGCGCATTGTGCACGGGCCTGGGCGGGCAGCCGGTGCGGCAGCCCCCGTGTTCGGTGCGTTCCAGGTCAGCCCCCACCGCACCCCAGGCGCTGCGCGCCGACGCGTTGGACAATCGCAACCGCATCGTCGAGGCCGTCCGCGAGAGGTTCGCCGCGCGCGGACTCGACGTGACGATGCGCGTGATCACCGAGGTGTTCGCCGAGCAGGTGGCGGCCTGCGTGGCGGCTGTTGACGACGCCTTCGCGGATTCCGATGGCGGGTTCTCTGCTTGGTCATCGAGAAGGCCTGCGCCATGCAGGCCATCGACAGGGGTTTCTCCGGGGCGTTCCTCTCGGCCATCCCCGACGGAGCAGGCTTCGCGCAGGGTCTCGACCGCAATGCCCGCGGCTTTGCCGAACTCACCCTGCGCGCCAAGGAGAGTGACCGGCTGCGCGCCGACTTCGCACCAGGCGACCTCAGGCTTCTGCTCGTGGCCAACGCTGGCATCGTCGCGAACTCCCCCGACGCGGCGGCGTCGGCCGCGGCCCGCCGACTCGTGGCCCTGCTGCTCCAGTCCCTGCGCGCCCACCCGGCCGACCCACCCGAGCCCCTGCCGCCGGTCCTTTCCCAGCCGCCCCTCGCACCGCCGGAAGACCGGAACCGGCGGAGCGCCCCATAGGCCCCGATCTCTCGCACCCCTCGAATGCAGGTCGTCGGCCTGCGGATCCGATCACTGCCGGTCAGGTGGTGGCCGCGCGGTGAGGCCAACGCCGCAGGGCTGCTCGCCCGCCTCGAAGGCCTTCCGTCGGGATACGGCCTGCGAACCAGTCAGGCGCCGAGGAAACGGAACTGCCGGGGGAGTGGACGGAAAGAGGACAGCCCCAGGGCGCTGTCTATTGCCCTGCGTGCGCCGAGCTCCTGTCGGTGCCGCCGGAGGAGACGTGGTAAAAATTCGAACAGTAGTTGCATCTAATTCCTGGTGAAAATCACCCTGAGTCCGGGAGATGGTTTTCCGTGAAACAAGCATCCATCCATAATGATATGGAGTTCAGTAATCCGCACTAATTCGAGATCTCTCGGAACAGGTTTTCTCCGAAGGATCTGTGGGAGTTTCATGGCGCGGCCTGAAAACAGGACGCCTCCGATCCCTTGAAGGGGAATTGATGAAACTCCGTACCTTCCCGTCGCTCGCCGTCGCGACCGCGCTGCTCGCGGTCGGCGGAACGCTGGCGGGCACCGCTCACGCCTCCGTGTCCGCGCCGGCTGCGGTCCGCCACGCCCAGTCCTCCGGTGCGCGCCCCACGTCCGACACGCTGATCCACCCGAGGGCGACGCTGCACAAGAACCACGCCTGGACCTCGGGCAACGGCCGGGCCATCCTGCGGGTGCAGCAGGACGGGAACTTCGTCCTCTACAAGGACAACCGGCCGGTGTGGCAGGCCCCCGGCGCCTACCCCAACGGCGACCACGCGGTCATGCAGGAGGACGGGAACTTCGTCCTGTACGACCGTGGCGGCCACCCGCTCTGGGCCTCCGGCACCTGGCGCAAGGGTGCGTACCTCGCCGTCCAGGACGACGGCAACGTAGTCGTCTACAACGCGGACAGGCGCCCGGTCTGGGCCACCAACACGGGGGACTGACCACTCGGCAGCGTCGTTCCGGGGGCCCTGTAGGGACCTGTAGTGACCTTTAGTGCCCCCCACTGCATCAGACCTGTTTGCTTCACAGGTCTGATGCCTTCTCTCTGATGCCTCTGCGGTCGCGGTCCCCATTCATCAGGGCGCGGAAGATGCTGCATGTCACGCTGATGCGCTCGCCCGGTCAATCGCGCACCGTGCACTCTTCCATCAAATGATTCAGCGCCTGCTCTGGATAAGGATGACGACCGGAATTACTCGCCGTTGCCCAGTGCGTAGTCGGCGCCCCTCAGATCCTGGTCGTGGGTGGTCAGCTGGTGCATACCGTCGGAGAGTTCAAGAACGGCGGCGGCCCGGCGGAGTCCGCCCTCGGCCGTGAGTGGCTGTGGCTGTCCGAGCCCGGAGGGCTGACCGCTGTGGCCGCCGTAGGTGTCGGTCCGCTGAATCTCCTGAGCGATATACACCGGTGATCAACGGCTTCATCGCCCTGGTGACGTTCACGACGTTAATATATGGGCACCGCTCACCACGCTCTCGAACTGCTCGATGCCTTGCGCGGCGTGCAGAGGCTGCAACAGATCAACAGGCCCGACCGTCATCGCGTCTTTGGCGAACGGCTGGCGATGACCTCGTACCGATGTGCTGCGGCGCCTTGCCACTGGACCACAGCGGGGTTGTCGAGGATCCGTTCCGGGTCCGCCAAGCCGGCGTCGGCGAGGAACACGATGAGGTCGTGATCGCTGTGTGCGAGTCCGAGTCTTTCGTCGCCACTGTTGACGTGCACTGTCACGGGCCGGGCGCCGGACGGGGTGGGTGCGTGGATGGTGATCGGTGAAGCTCCGCCATCTTGAAGTGGCTGGTCAGCGGGGTGGCGTGACCTGGTTTCGGGGTGCTCGTGCTGGTCGTGGGCGGCAGTCTGTGTTGTAGATCGTCCGGCGGGGTGGTTTTGCCGATGAGTTCACCGTCCTCAAACGGTCTACCCAGCGACACGACCGTTCTCGACAGGAGTGCCATGTCCACCATCCAGCCAGTGATCGTGACTGCCGACCAGGACGTTCTGCTCGGCTTCTATACGAAATTGTTCGGCGCTGAGGAGATCTTCCGGGTACCGGCGGAAGGCCCGTCCTTCTACCTCGGCTTGCGCATCGGCGACACCGACCTCGGGCTGGTGGCCAAGGCGAACACGGGGACTGGGGCGGCGTCGCGGATCCTGCTCAGCATCGGTGTCGACGACGTCGACGAGACGCTCGGCCGGGTGGCGGCGCTGGGCGGCTCGGTCCGCAGCGGCCCCAACGACATGCCGTGGGGACAGCGCGTCGCCCACATCCAGGACCCCGACGGCAACCCGGTGAACCTCACTCAGCCGATCCCGGCCCGGTGACGCTGTTCCGGGGGCATGTGCTGATCGTGGGCTACCTGCGGTAAAGATCAATTGTCGGTAGTGGCCTCGATGTTCGTCAGGACGAGCAGCGCACGAAACAGGTGGGTGGCGCGGGCGGGGTCAGTACGGAGCTTGGTGAGGATCCGCCAGTTCTTCAGGTGGGCAAAGCCGCGTTCGACGGGGACGCGTCCAGCGGCCAGGACCCGGTTGGCCTCCTTCTCGGCGGGGGTTAGCTTACGGGCGCGGGTGGCCTTGAAGCCGGTGACGACCACGGGATCGTCCCCGTCGTCGTCCAGGCCGAGGAAGCCCAGGTCGGCCAGGGAGCCGAGGCCGGCAGCACGCAGGTGGGCCAGGATGCGGTCGCGGCGGGCGGCGGTGATGTCGTGGGTGCGGCCGGGCCGGGCGGCCGATATCCAGATCATCCGGCCTCGCTCGTCGGTCAGGGCGAGGACGTGCAGGCCGTGGCGGTGGTGTTTGCCGGAGTAGTTCGGGCGGTTCGCCTTGCCGGTGCGGCGCTGGGTGGGGATGAGGGTGCCGTCGATCAGGACGACCTCCCCGCCCCGCTTGGCGATCTTCTTCAGGGCGCGGTCCAGCCGCGGGGCCTTCGCGGCCAGCAGGGCGATCAGCTCGTCCCGCCAGCGGCGCACGGTGGTGGCGGAGATGTCGTTGCCGCCGGCCATGTCAGCCAGGCGCTGGTCGTGCCGCAGTACGGCCAGGACGATCACCGCGATCCTCCCGGGCGGCAGCGCCCGCCACCTGGAGCGTATGGCCTTCAGGTGGCGTCGCAGCAGGTCGGTGAGGTAGTTCAGGGTGTGCGTGGACAGCGGCAGGCGGCACTGGTAGACCAGAGACTCGGTGTCCCCGGCGTGCTGTTGAGTCGGCACGGAGCGCGGTGCCGATGTTGCCGCCAGTCCGTTTCTCCGTGCCGCTCGCCGAACCCGGCGTACCCGTCTCCGAGTACCGGGCTCTCCACGGACTCTGCCGTTCAGGCGTGGTTGAGACGTGTCCAGGGGTTGGGGATCCTGTTGCCTCTGTAGCGGTAGCGGGTGACCGTCACCGCCTGGAGGTCGAACAGTTCGATCCCATCTGCCGAGGGCCTTTGCCACCGCCCGTTGTGGTCGGTGAGGCGTCGGCGAATGTCCTTCCACTTCCAGCGGTGCAGTGCCATCCACCAGCTGATCACCCGGTGCCATGTGAACTTGGCCAGGGAGCTCAGGGTGGCTTTGCAGACTGCGTGCTTGAAGTAGTTGGCCCAGCCGCGCATGATCTGGTTGAGCCTGATCAGCACGTCCCTGGGGTTCTGCTGCGACGTTCTGTTCGTCAGGGCACGGATCTTGTCCTTCAGCTGCCGGATGGGCCGGTCAGCGATGAAGGTGTAGACGTACCACTTGTCCGTTCCTCGCTTGCGGCGCCACTGGATGCGGAACCCCAGGAAGTCGAACCCAGCCGACATGTGCACCACCTGTGTTTTTGCCTCGGAGAGACGAAGACCGAGAGGTTGCAGCACGTCGGAGATGTCCTCGCGCAACGCCTCGACGTCGTAGCGCTCGCCGTCGACCAGAACCACGAAATCGTCCGCGTAGCGGACGATGCGCCAGTTCGGATGTCCGGCAACACGGCGACGCCTGCGCAGGTTGCCGGTGGCCATCTCCCCGCCCGACTCCCACGGCCTGGTCAGGTGCTCGTCGAGCGCCGACAGGGCGATGTTCGCCAGGAGCGGGGAGAGGATGCCGCCTTGCGGGGTGCCGGTGAGCGTGTCCTCGCGGCTGTTGTCCTCAGTAAGGACGCCGGCCTTGAGAAACGCCTTGACCAGCCGCAGCACGCGCTTGTCCTTGACTCGCGCTCGCACCCGGTCCATCAGGGCCGTGTGGTCGATCGAGTCAAAGCACGCCGCGATGTCCGCGTCCAGGACCCAGCGGTAGCCGCGGGTGCCATAGAAGTGGATCTCGGCGATCGCGTCGTGTGCCCGCCGCAGGGGCCGGAAGCCGTAGGAGATCGGCTTGAAGTCGGCCTCGAAGATCGGCTCCAGCACCAGCTTGAGGGCTGCCTGGACCACGCGGTCGGTGATGGTCGGAATGCCTAGGCTTCTGACCTTGCCCGAGCCGCCCTGTTTGGGGATCTTGCGCTCGCGTACCGGCAGCGGGCGGAACTCACCCGTTTTCAGTACGTGGCGAAGGTCCTCCAGGAACCCGTAGGAGCCAATATCGCGCTCGACGTTGACGGCGGTGACGCCGTCAACCCCGGGCGTTTTAGCCCCTTTGTTTCCCGCGACCCGTTCGAACGCCACCAGTAGCGTCGCCGGGTCGCACACGAGGTTGAACAGATCGTCGAACCTGCGGCCGTCGTCGGCCGCCGCCCAACGGTGAAGTTTGGCCTGCATCCCCGATACCCGCTGGTGAGACCCCATCGGGGCCTCTGGTGCACCGCTGTTCAGCGGCGCGTCTTTCGGCATTGCAGCCTCCTTCCCTTCTCGATTCCGCTGCCGCCCTTCCCCATGTGCCGGGCTCTCCCCGGCTCGGAGTACTACGGCGGCTCCGTCCTGTCCCGGCCCGATCGGCCGACGGTGGGCCCAGCCTGCGACCGCACTGGAGGCGTTGCCCCAGGTCAGGACCGGAACAGTTCCCGTGTTCACGTGTCGTTCGATCGACGGAGTAGGAGCCCGGCTATACCCCCGCGGCATCGCCACGACTACCCCGCAGCACTTCGTCGTGGCCTCCCCGGACGACACATAGCAACCACCCGGGAAGTTCCCCGCCCCCAAAGCAAGACAGGGACTCACCGCATCCAGCCCAGATCCACCAGGTTCGAGCTGGTGACGAGTAAGGAGGCGTCAACGCCGGTTCCTCGCGTACTCCTTTCCGTCTCGCTTGCCGGACCCGCACCATCTGGCAGTGCTGATACGTCCCGGCTTTTTCAGGGCCGCTTGCCACCCTTCCCGGCACCTCCCGGGTCGGGCTGCCCTCGGCTTCAACCGCCCTGCTGCGACAGGGCGGCGGTGGCGTCCTTTCACCGCCACTCGAACAACTCGCGCTTCACGGCGCACCTTTGGTTTTCGTCACACAATTCCAACGGCCGCCGGGGTCACCTCAGTTACGCCGCCGCCCAGCGGCCCGGTCACGGGCGGGCAGTGAACTTCCCGTCGGGCCGTTTGTGCAGCCAGCCGCGGTCGGCCAGCTTCGTGAGCTTCCCGCGCAGCGGCTCCAGCTTGCCCCGTACGCCCACCTCCAAGCCCAGCACCTCGCCGATCTGCCGGGTGGCGACCGGACCGGCGGCCTGCCGCACGGCGGTCAGGATGCGCTGGTACTCCGCCGGCAGCGCGGACTCGGCCACCCCCGGACCACGGTCCGGGACCAGCCGCACCGCCCGACCCGCCACCTGAACCACCGGCGACCCGGCCTCTGCGCGCTCGTCGGCGAGCTGCTCGCTCATCCGCTGCCACACCCGCTCGGCCACGGCGAGCTCGTCCCGCTCAGCCCGCACCTCCGATAGCTGCTTGACCAGCTGCTCTTCGAGTCCGTCCAACTCCGCACGCCGCGCGGCGATCCGCTCCAGCACCTCGGGATCCATCATGCGCCGGAGCGTAGGAACGGCACCCGCGACGACGGACGGGAATCCACAAACCCACCCCCGCCGGACGATCTACACCCCAGACTGCCGCCCACGACCAGCACGAGCATCCCGAACCGGCATCACACCAGCACCTTGACCAGCCACTTCAAGATGGCGCAGCTTCGGTGGTGTTGCCATGACTCCAGGGTGGCCTGAGGTAACGGCGGGCGCATCTGGCCGGCCCGGATGCGGCGGTGCGGGTCTGGCATGAGGATGGAGATGCCGGCGGTGGCCCGGTCGCCCCTGGCCTGTCTCCCTAACTGGCTGGCCGGGCCGCCTGCCGGCATCTGGGTTCTCGCGGATCTCGGCATGACGCAGTGAGACCTGAGCCGCGTCATCGGCGAAAGAACCGTGGGCGCTGTCTGCGTCTGAACGAGGTTGCCACTGCTCGGTGCCTCGATCCATCAGGAATCTGTCTCCCTGGCAGGGGTCATTCACTGTTCGGGGCGTGCGTTCACGCAGATACCAGCGGCTACTGGCCGTGGCAATGAGCGGCCTCTGGCTGCTCTGGACGTCGAATACCCCCAGTGGGTACACGGTCAGCGTTCGTCCGGACTTCAAGTTCCCATGGCTTCAATGTGGTCGCCGCCGGGCCAGGAGATTGATCTTGTACTCCACCGTGAGCGCCGAGGTGTTCTCGGTGAACAGGGTGAATGCCGCGCGGCCGCCAGCGCGGTCCGCGATGGCGCTGGTGGCTCCCGCGTGGAAGTAGCCGCTCTGCTGGGTTGCTTCGGGCCGGTTCGGGAGCGCGATGTGCACCCGTCCTGCGGCCAAGCACCCACCGAGATGGCCCATCCGGCGTCGAAGAGGCAGACGCGCGCAAGCCGAAAAGCGTCTGATGCATCCGGACGGACGTTGCCGCTGTGCGACCGCCGCGACCTGCTGCCAGACCCCGGTCCAGGGAAACGACGAGCCAAATCGTCAATGTGTCGGCAGACACTTGTTTGATTAAGGGATATCTGCTATGGGGCCGGGCCCCCGTCGCTCGGACGGGGGCCCGGGGCCTGCAACTATTCGTCGTCGGTGATCAGCGGATCCTTTGGGTCGGACCTTCCGGGAATGCGCTTCTGGGCGTCATCTACGGCTTCCTTCGCCCGCGCCTTGGCCTGGTCTGCCTTCCCTTCGGCTTCCTTGCGTCGGTTGCCAGTCATCTTGCCCATGGCTTCCTTCGCCTTGCCTGTGAGTTTGTCCTTGCTGCTTCCGTGAGCCATCACGACTCCTCACGTGGACGAATTCTTGCCCTTCCCAAGCTAGGACACCTCAAGTGAGGTCGCCTTGTGTGAGGCGCAGTGAGAGGGAGGATGCGCCTGGCACACTGGCCTTGACCCCGGCGCACCCCCGTCGGCGGGGTCACCCACAGGTGTGCTGTGCCATAGAAGCTTGAGCGTTGCCGCTGAAGATTGAAGACCGTGCCACCGAAATTGAAAGGCCGGGACCTGCCGGGACTGCTGCCGATTATCAAACGCCGGGATCTCTCCCCGGGGGGTGGACACCCGCCCGCCCGGTCGACGGGCATCTGATCGGCGCGGAGAATGAGGTAGGAGCAGGAGTGGGCCAGGCGCTGGGCAGCCTGCGGCAAGGGTGTCGGCGTGGCGGTGGCGACCTGCCGGCAAGGTGGCGATGATGCCTACATGGCGATTGCGGGACTTCCGTGACGACGATCTGGACCGTGCAATCCAGATTTGGGATCAGGACCGGCAGGACGACGATATGCCTCCTGTGTTCCCCGTCTCTGAGGCCATGACCTCAGCCCGGACCGGCGGGACCGTAGTCGTTGCAGTGGTCGGCGAGGACCTGGTGGGCATGGCGGTGGCGCAGGCCCAGGGCGAGCGGGCCTGGATCACGCTGGTGGCGCTCGCAAGGATGTGGCGTAACCGCGGACTCGGGAGCGCGCTGATCGCGGAGATCGAGAGGCGTCTGCGCATACAGGGGGTGCGCCGGATCGGTGCGTTGCTCGCTCCAGGGGCCACCGGAGCCACGGCGCTGGAAAACTCCGGCTACCGCACTCGCGACGGGTTGACTTTCTACGAGAAGGTCGAGCATCTCGGGGCGAGTGATGCAGGTCTGCTCGCGGAGCTCGGCGGAAGGGTGCTGCCGCAGGGACTCTGGGGTGCCCTCGCGGGCATGGAACGAGAGAGGGAAGCCATCGAGCGGCGGATCGTGCTGCCGTTGGCCGAGCCCGTGTTGGCCGACCGATACGGAGTGACGCCGCCGAAAGCCGTCATCCTCTTCGGACCGCCGGGCACCGGAAAGACCAGTTTCGCCAAGGCGGTCGCCTCCCGGCTGGCCTGGCCGTTCGTGGAACTCTTTCCCTCCCGGCTCACGGAGGGCGCCACCGGCGGCCTGGCCGCCTCACTGCGGGACACATTCGCCGAACTGGCGGAGCTGGAATCCGTTCTGCTGTTCATCGACGAGGTCGAGGAGATCGCCGGCGTCCGGTCCGGTCAGGCTGTCGATCCCGGCCACGGCGTCACCAATGAGCTGCTCAAGCTGATCCCCGGTTTCCGCGACCACGACAACCGCCTGCTGATCTGCGCCACCAACTCCGTCCGCTCCCTCGATCCCGCGTTCCTGCGCCCCGGCCGGTTCGACTACGTCATTCCGGTCGGCCCTCCTGATCCGAAAGCACGGGCGGCGATCTGGCAGCGCTACCTCGGCCCTGCGGCCAACGACATCAAGCTGCACCGACTGGTGTCAGCCAGTGAGATGTTCACACCCGCCGACATCGAGTTCGCCGCTCGCAAAGGCTCCCACACCGCATTCGAACGCGAAGTCATCGACCGCAAAGGCGCGCCGGCCAGCACCGAGGACTACCTCGCTGCCATCGCCGACACCCGCCCCACACTCACCGACCAGGCTCTCACCAAGTTCAGAGAAGACATCGAGCACCACGCGCGCATGTGATGCCGGGTGTTCCCGGCCCACTGCTCAGCGCTGCTGGACACTGGGTTTACGCAGTTTGCGCGATCGCGAAGGGTCCGCTTCGGCGGGGCCGACGGGGAATCGAGACACACCGCTTGTCACAATCGGTCAGAGGCTGGCGGTGGCCCTGACAGTCACTCCTCGCCGTCCTGTGGCGTTCGCACTCCTGCTCAGTCCTTACTAGGGGGATTTCGGCTGGCCACGGCCGTTTCCCTCCTCACCCGAGCCCGGTCAAGGGACCACGCGCCCAGACCCACCAGTACGGCCGCCCCGGCTCCGTACACCGGCAGCCACAGGGTTGTAGTGGCTGACAGGCAGTCGGCAACAGCATCATGGATCTGGACCTCCTGCGCGTGAGCCACGGCGGCACTGTCGCGACCAACCAGGTTTGCCAGCGCGGCCTCCGTGCGGATGCCTTCGTACCTGCCGAGCTCAGGGCACCCGCTACGAGTGCCGGGCATCGGAAACAGCCATGCCCAGCGCTGCAGCGCTGGGGCCAGTGTGATCGCTACGCACAGACCGACAACCAGCGAATACGCGGCCAGATTCCGCATGTACGTGGATCCGAGGCCAGGGATCCACGTCGGCAGTCGGTAAAAGCAGAAAATCAACGCGAGAAGCGTCACTCCGATGTATGTGGAGAACCATTGCCAGGAACCCTGCGCGAGTGCGGCCGTTAACACGGCGGCGAGCGCAATGCCGATGACCCCCGGCTGGCCGGGAGTGTCATGGCCCGCGCCAATGGATGATGATTGCCGGGCTTCTTGAGAGCTGAGGTCGTCCACGATCTCTCCTGCATGGTTCGGAGGCCATCAGCATTCGGGCACATCGCGCCTCGGCACGGCGCCATGCCGGACCGGCCCGGAAGCCCGCCCGGTTGGCGGGCTTCCGGGCCGGGCGCTGCCGCCGAGGGGCCGGGGCCTGTGCCCCCGGCTCTGCGAGGATTGCTGAGTGAGCAAGCAAGAGTGGGACACATTGACCAAGTCTGAAGAAGCCTTCTTGGCCAATTCCAATGAGATCGACATCCTGCCTGGTGTCTGGGGCGATCTCGACGAAGCCGACCAGTCCCGACCGGTCAACGAGCTGGCGGGAATCTTGCTCGCTCTCATCGACCGTGGGCGGATCGAGGTCCGCCGACTTGAGCCGTGGACCTCCCCCGCCGGGGAAAACGGCTTCCAGCCCGGCGAGCTGGTGCCTCGTGATCAGCTTCCGGTGATTGTCGATGACGCGGCCACCTGGGAGTATCCCGAAGACGGGAACTGGATTGGCGCGTTGACCCTGGTCGCGACCGAAGCGGGAAAGAAGGTCACTCGGCCATCTCCCGAGGAGATGGCCGAGTAGACCGTCGTGGCGGGAAACCTCAGACCGCTGCCGCGGTCGGCCGCCCCATCGGAGGCCTTATTCGCTGCGGCTGCGGCTGCGGGTTCGTTCGGTGCGGTGGGCGGCCGGGAGGTCGGGGTGGCGGGCGTTGGCGTTGCGCCATCGCAGATGGCGGTGCAGCTCGCGAGTATGAACGGTGTGGTTGGGCTGGTTCGAGTCTGCCAGGGTGAATTACCGCAGCCGCCCGAAGTGCGCCTCGATCGGACTGGCCCAGGAGGCGTTCGTCGGCGTGAAGCACAACTCGCCGTTGTTCTTCCGCGCCCACCCGCGGATCTCGGCGTGGGGCGCCGTCGGCGTGGGCGGCGCGGTTTGACCTGAGCGCGGCCAGGCTGTTGGCGGTGCTCTTCCGGCGGCGGTTGGCGCCCCGGAGTGTGTCGTCGCCGATGGGGTAGCAGCCGTGGAAGTAGGTCCCGCCGTGGGTGCGGTAGACGTCGCCCCAGGGGGCGATGGAGGACCTGCCGCCTGTAATGAAAGAGACTGGGGAGCTGGACATTACGCGCCTGTATTTCAGCACGAGCTTGGTGGCGGCACTGGTGTCCGGTGGCGGCGTGGCGCCTGACGGTTTCGCCTTCCTCGGCGCGACCCGTCTCGTGCAGCAGAAGTCCGGGGTTTTTCCGCGGCAACTGGGGATCCAGTCGGCGGCGCGTAGGCAGTAGGTTTCGGCTCGCCGTCCCAACAGTGCCGGACCCGCGGCGGTCGCGGGACCGGCACTGCTGTGCTCCTCAGGCCTGTGTGCGGGCCGAGGTATCCGTCCGTGGCGTCAGCCCGCCATCGGCAGGATCCTCCGCGACGGCACCGCGTTCAGTTCGTCCACGGCCACCGCTTCCCCGCTGTCCGCGTCGACATAACTGACACGGACGATCGGGTCGCCACCGCTGTCGCGGCCGGCCGTGGCGTCGAGTGCGAACACCACCGCGACCGGGCGCGCGTTCTCCCGGTCCCCGTACACACCCGAGTACTGGAGAATGCGCCAGCCGTCGTCCTCCCAGTGGTCCAGCAAGGCAGACCGGACCACTGGCGCGGCGGCCTGCCAGGCCAGGGAGTTCTCCAGGATTTCGACGCTCGCCGCGACCGGCACCTGATTCCCGGCGGCGGTGCCGAGGAGCGGGTGCCCGAAGACACGCAGTCTCGTCCGGCGCAGTGGCAGTAGCCACCACCGGTCGAGGTCCGCCGAGAGGGCGACCAGAATCGCCGCCGCCCCGGCCAGGAAGGCAAGGGCGCCGCCAGGCCGCTCGAAGACTGCCGACCACCAGGTGCCCTGTGCCACCGCCACCGTGGCCCCGCCGATGAGCACGACCGCCGCCCGTGCGAACGCCCGCCAGGTGATGCGGGTGTCCTCACTTGCCGAGCAGCCGCAGGAGGACTCCGGCGCCATGGCCCGGCCGTAGCCGAGGTAGGCGAGGAAGCCCGCCCCGAGGAGCGCGGCAGCGGCCCCCGGCACCGGGTTCGCCGGGACCACCAGCAGACCTGCGGCGATGAGGAGTTCACCTGCACCGGTCGCGCGCAGCACCGTCGTGGCTCGCTCACTGCTGCGCAGCATGCGGGCCAGCACCGTCTTCGGCGCCAGCTGTGCGGTGCCCCGGCTGAACGCCTTGACCGCTCCGGTCCACCCGAGCAGGCCCGCGAGGACCAGCGGGGCGAGGCTCGTTGTCAGTGACAGCATCTCTTCCTCTCTCTGTGTCCTTGGGCCTGCATCAGTGCCCGACGTCCTTGGGCCTGCATCAGTGCCCGACGGAGATGCGGACGACGTCCACGGAGTTGTCGGACGGCCGCCAGGCACCGAGCACCTGGGCGCTCTGTCCGATGCGCAGCCGGGACAGGTCGGACGTCAGCGCGCGGCCCGCGTAGGAGGCGCTGGCGTCCGGGGCGACGTGGCCCACCAGTTCGTGCTGCCCGTGGGCGAGGTGCAGCCGGTTCTTCGCGATGCCGCGGATCTGCGTGTCCAGATTCACGATGTTCACCCACACCGCGTCGGCGGCCACGGTGCTGTCGGGCATTTTGACGCCGCGTGCGTAGAGCCCGTCGCCGACCTCGATCACTTCGGCCGTGGTGGCGCGTACCTTCCACACGCTGGTGACGTTGGTCATCTGCACCCGGGAGTGGCCGCCATTGGATCCGGCCACCTCCAGGATGCTGCCGGTGATGCCCGTGATGCGGCCCTCAACGAAGGTGGACTTGGCTATCGCGGGGTCGAGCGAGGGTTCCGCGGCGAAAGCGGCCTCGGCGTCGAGGCCGCCGAGCGCGGTCGCGCCGATGATGGTCGCGCCGCCGAGGGCGGCATTGGTGAGGAAGCGCCTGCGGCGCATCCCGTCGGCCCGGTCGTGTCGTACGGTCATGTCGGTCCTCCTCACTCGTAGATGTAGACCGGCAGCTTGCCCGAGCTCAGGTTGCCGATCGCCGAGAAGGCGGCCGGGGTCAGGTCGAGGACCCGGTTGGTGCGACAGGTGCCGTTGCAGCAAGTCGCCTCACCGCACCAGTCCTTGGTGCGCGGACCGCAGTCGGTGATCGTGATGCACACCGTCGCGCCGGAGCACTGGTGCTTGACGTTCATCACCGCACCGCAGCCGCGTCTGGGGATGTTCTCGCCACAGAGGTCGGGCCGGGTGATGTTCCAGCACGCCTGTGAGGCGTTGGGCCACGCGCCGTGGTGTGCGCTGGACTGGCAGTTGCCGCAGGCGCCGCCGCCGGCACTGGAGCATGGCCCCCAGGCGTTGCCGCAGCAGAACCAGCTGGTTTCACCGGCCCACAGGCTGGTTGATCCGCAAGCCATCGTGTTGCCCTCCCAGGAAGTGACAAGTGCATGACAAATGCTGGACCGACCGGGGACAGGCACATGTGAAGCGGGGGCGCCCGTATTGCGGCCGGGGATGGTTGTGCGAGCGAAGCAACCCAATGATGCGCGTAGACAAGCGGCTTGCATAGACGGCTTCGTTCCGCATGGCCAAGGACCTTGCTCCGCGTCGATCGACGGGGGCGAACCTGTCCGCGCGGCGCGCCGGGCTCAACCTCCTGGCCCTGCACGACGACCCAGGTGGCCGGCGAACCACTCTCTGGCCAGGTCCGCCACCTCTCCGAGAGCACCGGGCTCCTCGAACAGGTGACTGGCGCCGGGGACCACGGCCAGTCGGCTCTCGCAGCGCAGCAGCGCCTGGGCCTGGCGGTTGAGGTCCAGTACCACTACGTCATCGCCTCCTACGATGAGCAGCGTGGGCGCGGTCACCGCTGGCAGGCGGGCCCCGGCCAGATCGGGCCTGCCGCCGCGTGAGACGACCGCCGCGGCAGCGGAGTCCGCCTCCGCGGCCGCCCACAACGCGGCGGCTGCGCCGGTACTGGCGCCGAAGTAGCCGACCGCGAGGCCATCGGTCTCGGACCGGCCGAGCAGCCAGCGCGTGGCGTCGGCCAAGCGACGGCCCAGCAAAGCGGTGTCGAAGACGTTGGCGCGGTCCAATTCTTCCTCCGCCGTGAGAAGGTCGAACAGCAGCGTGGCCAGGCCGGCCTTGTTCAGCGAGGTCGAGACGAATCGGTTGCGCGGGCTGTGCCGGCTGCTGCCGCTGCCGTGGGCAAACACGACGACGCCCATGGCTCCTTCGGGGACAGACAGCTGCCCGTGGAGCCGGACCGGTCCGGCGTGCACGACGACTTCCGGATCCGAGGCCGCCATCGCCGCTCCTCCCACGGTTGCTGCGTCTACGTGCTGTTGCTCGATGGCCTCAAGAAGGTGGGCCTTTTCGCCCCACGATCTCCGACAACTGCAGGACGGCAATCTGTCATCCTTGCTCTCGGCTTTCGACCGGAATTCTTGCCGACCCTGCACCTACCTCCACGCTACTCGCGTTCCGACCAGGCGCGGGAGCCCACCTGGTCGGAGCACGCTCGAAGGTCTGGTGAGTCCGCGTGCTGCCGACGAGCCGGGCGGGAGCGCGGAGGAGCCACTCTCGCGGGCACCGGCCGCGCGCACCAGGCTCTCTGGGAAGCTGCGTCCCTCTCTCCCGCTCCGTACCGGCTCAGCCCTTGACGACGCCCAGCGGCACCAGACGGGCGACCAGCCGGGCGAGTCCGGCGCCCTCGGTGACGGCGGCGACCGCGTCGACGTCCTTGTACGCCTCCGGCGCCTCCTCGGCGAGACCACGCCATGAGGAGGGACGCACGGCGATGCCCCGGGCCTCCAGCTCGCCGCGAAGCTGCTCCCCACGGACCATGCGCAGCGCGTGGTGGCGGCTCCAGACCCGGCCGGCACCGTGGCAGGCGGAGTGGAAGGCGTCGTTACCGGGCAGGCCGACCATCACGTACGAGGCAGTGCCCATCGTCCCGGGGACCAGTACCGGCTGGCCCGCCCGGACGAGGTCCTCCGGCAGGCTCGGGTCGCCGGGCGGCAGCGCCCGCGTCGCGCCCTTGCGGTGGACGCACAGTGGACGTGCCGCACCGTCCACTTCGTGGGTCTCGATTTTGGCGGTGTTGTGCGAGATGTCGTAGACCAGATCCAGACCGACTCCCGCCGCCGTCGTGAAGGCGTGGCGGGTGGCTTCGGACAGCAGCTGGCGGTTGGCCCGGCCGTAGTTGGCGGCCGCCGCCATCGCTCCCAGGTAGCCGCGGCCCCGCGGCGAGTCGACCGGCGTGCAGGCCAGCTGCCGGTCCGGGACCTGGATGTGGTGCCGGTGCAGCTCCTGGTCCATGACGCGGACGTGGTCGGTGCACACCTGGTGTCCCAGGCCGCGCGAGCCGCAGTGGATCATGACGCACACCTGGCCCACCCGCAGCCCGAAGGCCGCCGCGGTGGCCGGGTCGTAGATCCGGTCGACCGCCTGGACCTCCAGGAAGTGGTTGCCCGAGCCGAGGCTTCCCACCTGGTGGAGGCCGCGCTCGACGGCGCGCGTGCTCACCTGCCCCGGGGCCGCGCCGTCCAGGACGCCGTAGTCCTCGCAGCGTGCGAGGTCGCGTGGCACGCCGTGGCCGTGCTCGACCGCGTACCGAGCGCCGCCGACCAGCAGCTCGTCCATCTCCGCGGCCCCCGACAGCTTCCACAGGCCGCCGCGCCCCATGCCGCGCGGGATGGTGCTGTCGAGGATGTCCATCAGCCGCCGCATCCGGTCGTGGCCGAGCGCCTCGCGGTCGATGCCGGCGGCCAGCAGCCGTACGCCGCAGGAGATGTCGAACCCGACGCCGCCGGGCGAGATGACCCCGCCGTGGGAGATGTCGGTGGCGGCCACCCCGCCGATCGGGAAGCCGTAGCCCCAGTGGACGTCGGGCATGGCGAAGGAGGCGCGGACGATGCCGGGCAGCGTCGCCACGTTCGCCACCTGCTCCAGCGCCTTGTCCCCGGCGGCCTGCGGCAGCAGCGCACGCGAGGCGAACACCACCCCGGGTACGCGCATCGGCTCGCGCCGCTCGATGCAGAAGCGGTACTGGCTCTTCTCCACCAGTGCGATGTCCACGTCCCTCACCTCCAGTCGACCGTCAGCCGTCCGTTCCGGTCGGCGACGGCGGTGCCGAACTCGGCGCAGGCGGTGGTGAGCCGCTCGCGGATCCACTCCCGGTCCTCGCCGCGCGCCAGGCACGTGTGGCAGTAGTCCAGGGCCAGCGGCACCGCCGCCACCCGAGCGGGAACCAGGTGCGCAGCATCCGGGCCGTCCAAGGTCACCAGGAAGAGGAGCCCCAGGTCGTTGCGCAGGACCGGGTCGACGGCGTAGTCGTCGACGAAGTCGCCCAGGTCGTAGAGGATCCGGTCGGCGATCCCGTGGAAGACATGGGCGGAGTGCCCGGCGACCAGCGTCGCTCCCGCCGCCAGCAGCTCCGGGGCCGCGGCCGAGATGTGGCGCGGCGGCCGGGAGGTCATGTTGGGGCCCCAGTGCGGGGTGACCAGCACGACATCCGCCGCCGCAGCGGCCCGGCCCACCGACTCCGTCAGCCAGTCGGGCACCCCCGCGTGGAGATCGGCCCAGGCCGCACCGGGGCTGTCCTCGCCGGCTGCGTACTCCCGCGGGTGATCCGTGACGCCCACCACCGCAAGCCGCACACCGCCCGCCTCCAGCACCGCGAACTCCCGGGCCGCGCGTACGTCCGCCCCGGCACCGACCGCGTGGACACCCGCCCCGACCAGCAGGGTTCGGGTGTCGGCCATGGCGTCGAACCCGTAGTCCAGGGCGTGGTTGTTGGCGAGCGTCACACAGCTCACCCCCAGTTCGGCGAGCACCATCGCGGCAGCGGAGGGAGCGCGGAAGAAGAAAGCCTTTCGCGGGTCTGGCCAGCGCTGCCCGCGGTCGGAGACACAGCACTCCAGGTTGAGCACGAACAGGTCCGCCTCCGCGAGCGCCTTCCTGACCCCCGTGGAGACCAGCGTCCCCGGCGCCGGCGAGCGGCGCAGCTCCTCGGCGACGCTGCGCCCGAGCATGGTGTCGCCTGCCAGTGCCACCGTGAGTGTCATGATCTTGTCCCTTCCCGCCCTGCACTCAGACGTCGAGGGTCACCCGGCAGGTCCAGCCGCCAGGGCCGCCGCGCAGTTGCAGGTCGTGCAGCGAAACGGCCTTCGGCACCGCACCGATCGGCACGGCGGTGCCAGCGTCGGCCATCCGGAAGCGGACCGACAGGCCCCGACCGTCCCCCGCCGACCGGATCGACCCCACCTCAACAGCGAGTGGGATCTCACCGTCGGCATCCATCCGGTAGACGACCTCCTCCAGGACGGACACCAGTAGATCCTCATCGGACTCCGCCGTGACCACGTATTCGCGTTCACCGACAACTGTGGCCCCGGACGTGTCGGCGAAGCCCTCCAGCACCGCGCGCACCGCCTCTCCGATGCACCCCTCGGCCGTTGGCGACCATGCCTCCACCCGCATGTCCGCGGTGTGTGGCACAGCCCGGTGCCCACACGCGCCGGGCTGCTTCCCCACAGGTTCCCGACCGTTCACGGTCGGCGCCTCTCCGTCGTCTTTCGGATGGACAGCCTGATGCCGAGTTCTCCGAGCCGCAGGCCATGCCCCCTCCAGAGTCGTCCCGTGCACCGCTCCAGGGCAACCTGCACGAGGCGCGACCACCCGTCGGCGGTGCACACACTTCCCCGCTTCGATACCACGGGTAGTCAAAAGGTGGCGTACGGTAGCTATCTCGCGGTCCTGGTGAAAGAGTGCACGCATGCGTGCCGAGGGCCGCGTGGGCGGGCCGGCTGCCGACTTGGGCGGGCCGAAGCCGAATCGTTTCACGGGACGCGCCGGACCGTTTCATTTGTAGGATCCGTGAGCACTCGCGGGCCTTTGACCTGCGGTGTGCGTAGCGGTGAGCTGTGTCCTGGGAACAGCCCGTCGCCAGATCATGAGCAATTGAGCCCACATTGACCGTCGAGTGCGCCGGAGTACGTCCACGTTGCAATTGGAGCCGAGGACCCTTTCGTGAGCCGACTGCACGGGGTCTTCACCTGTGACGGCAATCAGTGGTGGCTGCGCAACGAGGGCAGGAGGCCGATCCACTTGCCGGGCGCGGACATGGTTCTGCGCGGGCACGAGCTGCAGATGGCGCCGGGCTACACACCGCTGACGATCGAGACGCCGAAATACCGGTCGCATCTACTGGAGGTCCACATCGTCGGGTACCTCGGAGTCGAGCAGGACGGCGATTCACAACTGCCTACCGTCGCCTCCGATGTCTACGATCTGAGTCATGCCGAGCGACTGGTCGTCACCGTGCTGGCCCAGCGCTATCTGCGCAATGAGAGAAGTCCGCAGCCGGTGTCGTGGAAGCAGGTGTCCGACGACCTGAACCGGGTGGCCGCATACCGGCCGTGGACGCCACGGATCGCCGAGCACACGGTCGCCGCGGTCCGCAAACGCTTGTCGGGCGGCAAGAACCCTGTCTCCGGGATCCTCCGTGAGGACGGTATCGGCGAACCCGTGGGCAACACCCTCAACGTCAACCTCATCCGGGCGCTCTTGAAGAGCGCCACTCTGATACCCGACGACCTGTTTCTCCTGGACGAGGAAGACTGAGGTGCCCACAGCCACGGACAGTCCGGTGTGGCAACCGGGCGATGCCGTCGACGGCCGGTACGAAGTGGTACGGCTTGCGGGGAAAGGCGGGATGGGGCTGGTCTACCAAGTCAGGCACCTACAGTGGGGCACCGACCTGGCATTGAAGCTCCTCCGCCCGGACGCCCAACTCGACTCCGAGCAGCGCGAGCATTTCATCGACGAAGCAGAGACCTGGGTATCGCTGGGGCTGTATCCCAACGTCTGCTGCTGCCACTATGTCCGGCAGTTCGACGGCGTGCCGATGGTGTTCGCCGAATACGTCCCCGGCGGCAGCCTGCACAACTGGATCGCCGACCGCCGCCTCTATCAAGGCTCGCCCATCGAGACCGCGCTGCGCGTCCTTGACGTGGCGATCCAGTTCGCGTGGGGACTGGACTACGCGCACTGCCGGGGTCTTGTTCACCAGGACGTGAAGCCGGCCAATGTTCTCCTCGACCCTGCCGACGGCGACCTCGTAGTCAAGGTCACTGACTTCGGGCTGGCCCGTGCCCGTGCGGCCGCTTCACAGGATTTCTCCCAGGATGCCCCGGGCTTCAGCCCGGGGAGGAATGGGTCTTCACCACACATCCAGGAAACCGGCGGCAGTCTGGGCCTGCTCACGGGGCCGGCGCGACCAGCCTGCCGCGGAGAGTTCTCGGGCCATGAGATCGGACTCGTGCGCTCCTTCGGCCAGCAACGCGACGAGCTGAGGGAGTACCCGCCGGATGATGGCAGGCTGGTCGTTCCAGTGGAAAGGATCTTTCTGCGCGACCTGGTGGACAAGGTCCGCCGGGAGAGGGACATCAGGAGTCCCCAGGAGCGCGACCTCCCCCTCGTCGAAGCACCGGCCGCAGCCGGGCTCGTCCGCCTGGGCAGTCATGCCACCGAAGGTTTCCGCGACCCTGGCCACCACAACACCAAGAACACCGGCATTCGGAAGAGAAAGAGAGCACCCCGAAAAGACTCCAGCAGGCCGCCGCCAAAGAGAGCGACACTACCAGGCGACAGCACCGCAAGCCGATCGGGGCTCACGTTGCGTGCCGCGGCACTGGACGTGTGATCGACCGGACAAGTCCTGGCAGTGGCCAACGTTCCATTCGGCCCAGCCAACGGCCGTGCCGCGTGCGGCAACAGCGGGAGCCGGGCAATGTGGAGGGCGGAGCCCGCCCGGGAGCCCTTCGCACGTCGACCGGGCGGGCCATGCGCCGCTGCGAGTCCTGTCCCACCCCGGCCCGGCCAACCCGCTGGAGTCAGCGCAGGGCCGCCGCGAAGATGGCGCCTCTGGTGGCTGTGTGGTCGTGTTCACGCTGGACCCAGCGAGGCGGGAGCGGATGTCCTCGCTGCCGGCCACGTGTGGCGCGGGAGCGATGAGGCGCTCGCTCGGCCGAAGGGTGTTGCGGACTTGGCGGTCGAGCACAGCATCGAAGAGTCCGGCAGGGACAGGGGCGTCGATCCCGCAGGCACCGGCGGGGATCCGCACCCGGGCCGCCTGCGCATGTGCGGTGCCGCGGGCCGGTCGTTGCGGAAGGCGACGGTGTGCGGGCCGGGGCGTGATGGCGTACGACTTGGCAGTCTCCGGCGAGGTGGCTGCCGCGAGTGGCTTTGTGCAGCGGGCGCAGAAGAGCACCTGCGCCCGCAAGCTGATCGCCGCTCCGGCGCTGGAATCTGGCCGGTACACGGCCGGGCAGACAGCGGAACGTGTCACCGCCGGTCTCGTTGCAGGCCGAAACAGCGGGGTGCGCTGGTGAATCCACGTTTGTGGAGGTGGCTGACCAGTCCGGTGACGAAGATCGACTGGTCTGTGCCGGGCCGTCGACCGTGACAGTCGATCAGTTGTCTCAGCTCATCACGCACACGGATCGCCAGGCTGCCCCTGGGGCAACGCAGCCTTCGCCACCAAAGCCGTGCTCGGCGGAACCTCACCCACGACGCCACTTCGAAGCGACACCGAACCCTCCAACGCGAAACGACCCTTGGTCCAGTCACCAACGAAGTGACTGGACCAAGGGTCTCTGTTCATTTCGGATTCGCCAACACTGTCGGCTCAGAGCCGCCCCGCGGCGCAGCTGTCGACCCAGACCGTGTCCGCCATGGTCGAACGTTCTGAGGGACGGGTGCGCTCAGCCCGTGGCGTCGGTCGCCTGCGGGTTGTAAGTGAGCCGGTCCTGCACGAGGTCCTTGCAGTAGGGGACGGTCCCGGTCTGGACTACGTGCCTGGCCGAGATCCATGTCTGCTCGTCACGCAGCAGGTACCAGAGGTTGTTGTCGGCGATGCTTTGCGCACGCACCTTGCATCGCAGGCCCACTTGATCGGCGTACTGGAGGATGCCCAGCACCGACGAGTCGGTGCTGGGGTACTGTCGCTCGTTCACCCCACTCTGACTGATCACCGTGGCGTAGGGCTCCACGGGAACAGAAGCCTGAGCGGGAGCCGCAGCGGCCAGCAGCGGAGCACCGAGCACGATGACTGCGGCAGCGCCCGAGCCTACGGCGATGCGACGAGCGTGCCTCTCCGAGATTTTCAACATGACCATTCCTCTCGCTCATTTCCTGACTCTGGATCACATCCGACCATTCCTCGGGTCATACGCCCTGCACCCTGTGCTGTCGTAGCGCATCGATCGCCCGAAAAGACGATGGCAATCAGGCGAGTGGGCCCCCGCTTCGGGATCGTGGTCGGGCTCTGAGCCGTGCCGGTTTGGGCGACGGGCGACATCCGCTGTTGGGTGGGCGCCAACCCCACAGATCTCGCTCACCGCGACCGGCTGCCCTGCCCGGTGCCGGGGAACGGTGGCGGCCGCGGGGAAACGGGAAGACGTCGAACCAGCCCTGCCCTTCTGTTGCCAGATCGTCTGGGTAAGCAAAGAGCGGCCGGAGAACCGCCATTGGCTTCCGGGCACGCTCCGAGCACGCAGGGCCCCACGGCCGCACATACAGACTGTTCAGGGGATGGTTGTGGCGGTCACTGCCTGCAGTGCGAGTTCCCGGCTTTTGCGGACGTGCAGGAGGGCGATCGCCCATGCGGCATCGGCGTCTCCCGCGGCGATGCGTTCGTACATTTCTCTGTGCTGCGCACGCATGGGGGCGGGTTCAGACGGACTTCGACGCGCTCGGCAGCTGGAACACGCCGCCTCACGACGTGCCCCACGGGCTCGCCACCTTCGGTGCCCAGTTCGCCGAGGTCGCCGTCGACCCCGACCTCGGCATCGCCCGCGTACGACGTATGACTGGAGTGTTCGCCCCCGGCCGCGTGCTCAACGCCAAAACCGCCCGCAGCCAAGCCATGGGCGGCATGCTGTGGGGCCTCAGCCATGCCCTGCTGGAATCTACCCTCGTCGACGCCCGCGACGGCCGCTGGGCCAACGCCGGCCTCGGCGAATACCTCGTGCCCGTGAACGCGGACGCCCCCGACATCGAGTTCGTGGACGTCCAGGACAAGGTGATCAACCCCCTGGAAGTCAAAGGGATCGGGGAGATCGGCACAGTCGGCGTCGCCGCTGCCATCGCCAACGCCGTCTTGCACGCAACCGGCCGCCGCGTCCGCGAACTGCCCATCAGGATCGAACATCTGCTGTGACCGGCCGGCCGTCGGAGCGGAGCGCCGCCGTGGCCCCGCGCAAGACCTGCGCGGGGCACCTTCTCTGTGCGGCGGGTGGGGGACCGTCAGGTGCCGGGCTCACACGCATCGCCGGCAGCGGCACTGTGAGAAGTGAGAGGCAGGCCGATCGGTGGAACCTGCCCGGACTCAATCGGTCGTCGCAACACCGGCTTCCTGGATCAAGAGTAGGTGCTCGTTCAGGGCTTCGGCGGGTGTCTTCCAACCGAGGGTCTTGCGGGGCCTGTTGTTGAGTGCGAGAGCAACGGCCGCGAGTTCGTCGGTATCCCATCGCGACAGGTCGGTGCCCTTCGGAAAGTACTGGCGAAGGAGTCCGTTCGTGTTCTCATTGGTGCCCCGTTGCCAGGGGCTGTGCGGGTCGGCGAAGTAGACCTGCAGCCCGGTGTCGATGCGGAGCTGGGCATGCTGGGCCAGTTCTTTGCCGCGGTCCCAGGTCAGCGAGCGGCGCAAATGCTCGGGCAGCGCGGTGATCGTGGCGGCGATCGCGTCTTTGACTGCCTCGGCGCCGCGGCCGGCCAGGGCCGGGCCGTTGTGGCACACCGGCCAAGGCTTGCCCCCGGTCGGCCGCCGGGGCACACAGACCGTGGGTGTCAGGAGGTGACGCGGGCGAGGAATCCGCGGATGTAGCCGGTGATGTCCTCCAGGTGGCTCTCCAGGGCGAAGTGTCCGGATTCGATGAGGTGGATCTCGGCGTCGGGCAGGTCGCGCTGGAAGGCGCGGGCTCCCTCGGGGCCGAAGATCTCGTCGTTGGCTCCCCAAACAGCCAGCAGCGGCACCTGGCTCTCGCGGAAGTACTGCTGCAGGTGGGGGTAGAGGGCAACGTTGGTCGGATAGTTTCGAAACAGCGCGAGCTGGATGGCGTCGTTGCCCGTACGGTCGAGCAGCGCCTGGTCAATGGTCCAGTTGTCCGGGCTGACGAGGCTCGGATCCGTAACCCCGTTCAGGTACTGCCAGCGGGTCAGTTCGAGGGTCAGGGCTCCGCGGAGAGGGGCTTCGGTCTCGGGCGTCGGGCTCTCGGCGTAGGCGAACAGCCCGTCCCAGAATGCTTTGACGAATCCGTCGGTGTAGGCGTTGCCGTTCTGCGTGATGATCGCGGTGATGCTCTGCGGAGACTGCATGGCGAGCCGCCAGGCGATCGGTGCTCCGTAGTCCTGTACATAGACCGCAAACCGCTCGATGCCGAGCTGCTCCAGCAGGCCGGCGGTCACGTCGGTGAGGGCGTCGAAGGTGTAGTCGAACTCGTCGACCGTCGGCATGGCCGACTGCCCGAACCCAATCATGTCGGGCGCGACTACGCGGTAGGTGTCAGCGAGCGCCGGGATCAGGTTCCGGAACATGTGTGAGCTCGTCGGGAAGCCGTGCAGCAGCACGAGCGCCGGTGACTGCGGGTCTCCGGCCTCCCGGTAGAAGACATCCATGCCGTTGACGGTGGCGGTGCGGTGATGCACAACGCTGCTCATACCAATCTCCAAGATGGCTTTGAACGGTTGGTTGCAGTTCAGCATGCTATGCCTAACCTGTCAAATAAGTTTTAATGGTTGGATTTGCTGGTTGCCGGCCCTCGCCGTGCGCCTCTCGCGGATGGGCCCGTCCTCGGGCCGGCCGTTCGGTGAGCGGGAGTATGGATGCCACCCGGAGGCTTGCGCCCGGCACGGCCGGAGCCGGTCGAACGCGAAGACCGCCCGCAATCTGCTGAGCACCCACGGGTCCTTGAGGGCGGAGTGGGCGGCAGGGGGGCCGGCTTCCAGGGCAGGGGGACAGCCGTCCGTGGCGCGTAGCCGGTTCTGCGATCCCGGTGCGCCCGGACCGTCTCTCCTGCTTTGCTGGTCAGGGACGTCGTTGGTGTCGGCGGACGCGATGTGGTCGTCGGCGGACGCCCGGTGGGTCCCGCTGAGAAACTCGCGCCGGGTCTTGCCGGTCGAGGTCTACTGCCGGACCGATCTGGCGATGCGCCAGCTGGCACCGCTTTTCAGCGTATCGCCGGCGGCCGCGCTGCCGGCGCGCTCGCCGACGGCGCACGCCGCGACACCGGCATGCTCATCCCGCACCGACGGCGAGGCGGAAGGACGCCAACCGCCCCCACCGTCAGGTACGGGCCCGCATCGAACACACCATCTCCCACACGAAGAACTGGAAGATCCTCCGCGCCTGCCGGCGCAAGGGTTGAAGCCGTCCGCTGGGCCGCCAGTGGCATCGCCTGTATGTACAGCCTCGCCCTCGCCGGCTGAACACCACCGATCCGGCGGGCACATGACCTCAGGCCGCCGGCCGAGTTACGAGGCAGCCTTTACGAGCTCGTGCATGGTTGGCGGTGGCGCATCGAGAGCCGTGATTCGACTTCAGGGTTCACTTTCGCGGATTGCCGGACAGGGCGGCGGCCTGCTGGTGTGAGAACTGTCCGGCGAGAACTTGGACGGTGTCCTACGCGGCGAGGTGCGCCTGCTGGGCAGGTCCTTCTCGACTGACCAGTGCTCATCCGCACTCGTTGCGCAAGGTCCCGAAGCGGTCCCAGGCGTGGCTCGGCGCCCTCAACTGCTTGCCGTGACTGCGACTTGGTCGCCCATCGAGAGTGTTGCAACGACGCTCCTGGCAGATCTGCGGCGTCCGGCGTGATCGGTCTCACTCAACCCGACACCTCTCAGCTGGAAGGCGGCGCGATCGAGATGGCCCGGCTGGTCGCCGACTTCGCCGACCGGACATTTGCCACCGGCTGTCGCCAGAGCTCGCGAAGAAGATCCCCGAGCCGTCGCAGTGCCGTCAGCGAACGAGCGTGATGTCCGCCCACTCATATGTAACCTATATGGTGAAGTTTGGCGGTTATGTTGAATTCGAAGTAGGTTAACCTGTCAATGACAGGAAACAGGTTAGGGGTCGGGGTGTGGTGATCGACAGGGCCCAAGAAGACGCGCTGCTGGAACTGCTCAACACGACCCCCGTGATCGAGGGCTCGACATGGGATGCTCTCGGCACGCCTTCTGCAGGCCGTGCATGGGCGCGCCGGCACGGAGGGAGCGGGGCGAGCGACGAACTCAGGTGTCTCATTGCCGCACGCGACGCCCTTCAGGACGTCGTGAGAGGCGGGCGCGAAGCGGCGTGCCTGGGTGAATTCCTGAAGGGAGTCAGCAGCGTTCCCGACATCTCGGGCGGGAAGCTCGAATGGTCCCTTCAGGTACATGCCACGCGCCGCATGGCGGTTGAGTCGGTGCTGACCTGGGCCGGCCTGCAGGAGGCCAAGCCGGGACGGCTCAGGCCCTGCGCCAACCCGCAGTGTCGACGCTTCCTGCTCGACCGTAGCAAGCCCAACAGTGCCCGCTGGTGCTCCATGGCCGAGTGCGGCAACCGGATGAAGGCCCGACGCCACTATCAGCGCGTCAAGGAAGCCCAAAACTCCTGAAACCTCTCGGAGGGCGGGTCTTGGAAGCATTGATCAATTTCCATCCTGATTTCGCAGGTCACGGGGCTGGCGTGAGTCGATGGCGGGGTACTCGGGCTGGTCTGGAACATGATCGGTAGCAGGTGATCGATTGCCACGGGCCTCGTTCGCGGAAGTCGCCGTACGGGCGGTTGTCTCCTCGTAGGGTCCGGCAGGAAGATCCGGCCCGGGGAGGGGGAGTTCATGGTGGATGTACTGACATGGACGGTGGAACGGCGGGTCCTGCTGGCCGACCGCGCCGAGCGGCTGCGTAAGGAGCTCGCCGAGATCGATGTCGAGGTGGCCCGGCTGGAGGCCGCGGAGGTGGTGTTCGGCCGGTACGCCGAGGCGACGGACGGCGGCAGGCGGGACGATCCGGTGGTGGAGCCCGATCCGGTGGAGCCGGATCCGCCGGCGACGCAAGCGTCGGGAGCCGGCGGGATGCTGCTCGTGCCGCACCGCGTCGAGGGGATGAGCGAAGAGGTGCTGCCCGTACGCCTGGCCCGTCGGCGAGTGAGACTTCAGACCGGTCCTGTGCTCACGGGGCGGCGCACGGTTACGGCTCTTTTTCTCGCGTGGCCGTCCGTGCACCATCCGTGGTCACGACCAGGTCAGAGCCCTACGCGGGCCGATGGCGGGGGTTGGTGCGACGCTGGGAGGGGGTGGGAGCCGGTATGGAGCGGGGCGGTGTCATTCAGTCTTGTGGCGGTTCCGCTCCAGCGCTCCGTTGGGCCCGGTTGTCGAACCAGTTGGAGAGCACTTGGCGGCCGGGGCTTTGAGGCGTTTTGTGAACCGTGGGAGGACGGCCCATGAAATACACATCGGGAAGCAGCGTGACCAAGTACTCGTCCGTGTTGCTCGTGGTGGGTGCTTTGGTTGGATGCCTGCTGGCAGGTGCCGGTTCCGGGGCATCGGCAGATGGGACCGCCCTTAGGCAGGCCCCGGTTACCCCATGCACGCGTACCCAACTCGTCGCGAACAGTGCGCAGCGGATGGAGCCCAGCCAGGTACGGATCACCGTCGTCAACCAGGGTCCGAATCCGTGCGTGCTGAGTGGCTTTCCCGCCGTGGCTCTAGCGGGTCAGGGCTCGCCGGACAGGAACAAGCCCCTCAATGTCGTCCGGCAGGGCAAGGTGGGGCCAGTGCAACTGGCGGTCGGCGGCCGGGCCTCTACGCAACTCTCCTTTACGCCGGTTCTTGGTGAGGCGGGCGGGTATTGCGCCTCCGGCGCCGCGCCTTCCGTCGCGCCCTCGATCGTGGTGGGTGTCGCGGGCGGGAGGCAGCAGCTGGCGCCGGACGACGGTGGCGATTTCGCGCTGTGCGGCAGCACTGTCCGTGCTACTGCCTTCCGCGCCGCCGGTTCCTGACGGTCGGAGGGTGTCGTATGGGGCACCACGCTCGGTCCGGGAGGTGCCCAGCGCTACTTCGGCAGCCTAGCCACGCTTATGCCGCAGGCTTTCAACGTGGCCTCCCCACCGGAGCAGGGAACCGGCTTCGACACGTACCCGGAGGTGACGGACGCGCTGAAGCGCTTGAACCGCGACGAGGACGACCTGAGCAGCCGCCGGGCACCGCCGCCGAATCGCCCCTCGGTAGACGTCTGCGCACCGTCCTCGCGGATGCTGCGGCAAGCCGTTACCAGCCCCGTGACGAGAACCGCCGGCCCCTGCTCAGCGCCGACGAGTGCAGTGCCTGGCAGGACCAGGCCCGGGCCGCTACCGCACTCCTCGGTCTGCTGGCCCTGCCACCGTGGGATACCGACGACACCACCTTGAAGCAGCGTCAGCCTCCCGACTGGCGTGCAGCGTTCGTCGCCCAGCTCCAGGCAGAGCAGGGCTGAGGCACACGCAGGGGCGTATGTCAGCGCCGGCCGCGACCCTACTCAGGAGCCTGCTGTTCCACCGCCGAGCAGGTGTCCACATCCCTGGAGGAACGGCGTGGATGACCGCCCTGCTTCCGCCCGGCCGCTTTCGATGGCATCCTCGCCGACGCGGTGCAACTCGGGTTCGCCATGTCGTGCGAAGACCGCACCGGATCCCTACTCGCCGCCTCTAAGAGGGCGTTTAGAGTGGGCGACTTGCCTCTTATGCCCTAGTAGGTTCCTCGCCAGGTTGGCGTGGTCTCGTCCGTTATGCGCTTGGCGAGGTTGTCGATCGAAGCGAGGTGGATCATGGCTTCGGAGCTGACGGAGAGGGTTTCGTAGTCACGGACAAGGCGTCGGTGCATCATGATCCAACCGATACTCCGCTCCACCACCCAGCGCCTTTTCAGGACGTGAAAGCCGCGAGTTCCGGGGTTCTTGTCGACGACTTCGACATCGATTCCTAGCTTCGCGCCGTGTTCGACGACGGCCTTCTTGAAGCCGGTGTCGACCCAGCTCTTGGCGATGGTTGGGTAGGTGTTTTTCGCCTGGTCGAGGAGGCGTATCCCCAGGGCGTTTTCAGAGAGGCTGGCGGCGGTGACGGTCACGGCGAGGATCAGGCCGATCGTGTCGGTGAGGATGCCTCGCTTCCGGCCCACGATCTTCTTCGCGGCATCGGTTCCCTGGCTGGTCACGGGCACGTTGGTGGAGGTTTTGATGCTCTGGGTGTCGATGACGGAGGCCGTCGGATCGGGCTTGCGGCCTTCCTTCACGCGGGCCAGGGCGGTGAGGTCGTAATTGAGCTGGGCGAAGATTCCCTCGTCGCGCCAGGCGGCGTAGTAGAAGTAGACGGTGCCGTGGCCAGGAAAGTCATGCGGGAGGTATTTCCAGGGGATTCCGGTGCGGTTCAGGTAGAGAATCGCGTCGAACACATCGCGGAGTTCGACCTTCGCCGGCTGACCGGTTGGGCGGCGGTCGAGCCGGGCTTTCCGCCAGGCCGTCAGAGTCGGCTCGATCAAGGCCCACCGGGCGTCGGACAGGTCGCTGGGGTACGGCTTGCGCTGGCTCACGCTGTACCGTCTTCACGGATGGCGCGGAATGGATTGTTCCGCTGACCATCGGGCGGTTCTGTCGCATTTTCAAACCAGACGGACTTCCGGTAGCAGAAGTTCGCGAAACGGACTACGAGGTTCACCCATCAAGGGGAGATGAAGCCCGCATAACGGCTGTAATCATTATGAACTGAGGCAGCGATAGAAGCCGCTTTTCGGAACAGAGGTACTTAAACGCCCTCTAAGAGGGCGGTTCGTGATTCTTTGAGCGGTTTTGTCGTCACCATGTCCGCCTACACCGAGGACTGAGTATTGTTCGAGAACGTCGTGGTTGAGAACTCCCCGGATTGGCAGACGGCATGCTGAGGGTCGAAGAGCTGGAGGCCGCGCTTCCTTCGATTGCACGGTGGCGTGTGCCAGGTGGACGCAGCGTGGACTGGGCTGCCCTCGAGGCGGACCTCGGGACGGCGCTGCCCTCGGACTTCCGCTCTCTCGCTGCGGCGTATCCAATCCTGGTCGTCGACGACTTCCTGAAGGTGTCCGTTCCCCGGCCCGGCGCCGAGGCGTCATGGGCGTCCGAGTCCAGGGAGGACGAGATCCTTCAGGATCTGTACGAGATGGGCGACACCGAGGGTTACGTTCCCTTCCCGCAGCCGGGAGGCCTGATCTGCTGGGCGGAGTCCAATTCGGGGGACTCCTTCTACTGGAGGACGAGCCCCGCGGACCCGGACGCATGGCCGGTGGTCGTCCGCACAGACAACGGCGACTGGTCGGAGTTCCCGGTCGGTGCCGTCGAGTTCCTGGCGGACGTGTACCGGCGGACCCTCGACGTGCCCGGCTTGCCCAGGGACTTCCCCGGCGATGATCCGAAAGTGTTGGGCCTGAGCGACCGCATCGACTGATTGGCAACCCAGAGGGGCTATGTGAGTTGGTGCCCGTGTTGCCCTTTCGGTTGGGATAAGCGGCCTGGTCGCGGGATCGCTGGGCGGCTATGGCCGCAGCCGGGTGAACAACCCCTGCTCGGCCTCAACGAGGATCCCGCGTTCGACCAGCCGCGTGAGCTTCAGGCGGACGTTGTTGACGTTGTTGGGCGCGATCTCCACGTCCATCGCCCCGCACACCGCCCGCGCCCGCAACGGGGCGTCGGCTGTGGCGAGCACCGCCATGATCTGCTGGTAGGCAGGATGATCCGGCAGCTTCGGGGACGGCGGCGTGGGTGGCCGCGGATCGGGAAGCTCCAACAGCGTCTTGCGAGTGATCCGGATCTCCTCGGCGGCCGTGTCGAACCCGTCCAGCAGCGCGGTCAGCTCCGCGATCTTCTCCCGGGCCGCCTCGGCCTGTGCGACGATCTCCCGCTCCCGCTCTTCCGGCCGCGCCAGCACCGCCCCCAAGGTCAGCTCTCCACCGGTCATGCGCCGCGCCAGGGGGGATCGGAGGTCTCCGTCAGCATCCTCGACATGCGGTCGCTTATGGCCCAGTACACCCTCGACTCGGCCGAGGCGGGCCGATGCTCGTAGTCGCGCACCGGCCTGCGGTGCAGCATCACGACCCCGTTCGTCTGCTCCACCACCCATCTCTTGGGCTGCGGGACGAACCCGGTGTCGCCAGGGTTGCGTTTCAGCACTTCGATCTCGATGCCCACCTTCGCCCCGTGGTCCTTGACAGTGTTCTTGAACCCCTGGTCCACCGGGCCTTCTTCACGGCGCCCGGCTCGGTGCCGGCGATCACCTTGTCCAGCAGCGCGGTGCCGACGGCGTTGTCCTGGACAGAGGCGGCCAGCACCGCCACCGCGATCACCAGGCCCAGCACGTCAACGGCCAGTCCCCGCTTGCGTCCCGGCACCTTCTTGTTCGCGTCCCGGCCGGTCGTGTCGGCCGGGACTCCGGCACTCTGCTGAGGGCAGTCGCCGTTGTTCATCAGTGATCACCCTGATCGGACCCCTGGCTCGCCCCTAAGACACGGCCCGCCTGCAACCCGCGTTGCGTTAGAAGCCGTATCTCAACCGAACGTGATCCGCTGACCACGGGCCGCTCCGGCGGTGAACAGCAGGCCGTCGGCTGACCGTTCAGCCCGCAGTGGCCTCGGGGCGGGTTGCTGCCGGTGTCGGTGGTGGAGGAAACTGTACGGGTGAGCGATTCTGGTGATTCCCGTGGGCTGGCGTCGGCCGAAGAGATCCACGCGTATCTGGTCGAGCGACTGAACAAGGCGTTGAGTGGGCCGGAGATGTTCGGGGGCGAGATTTCCCTACGGCTGCTGATCGACCATCTGCTGATGGCCGAACGGGAGCCGGAGGCGTTCGGGCGGCTGCAGCGATCGTGGGAAGAGCGCGGGATGTGGACCGCGATCGGGGTGGCTGGGGCCTTCCGGGACCTGATCCCGAAGCCGAACTACAGCTGTGGGATGGCGTCGGTGTACGCGGAGTTCGCGCAGGCGCGTGGCTGGCTCAGGCCGGACCGCACTCTGGCCCCCGAGGCATACCAGGCCATGGTCGACCAGGTGCGTGACTGGGCGGGCAAGGACCGCACCTGGGCCGACGTCATTGACCGGTTCGGGCCGCCCTCGGTACTGTTCGGCGGCAGCAACCCGCTGTACAGCAAGTCACTGGGCTACCTCACCGACGACCCTGGGCTTCCCATGGTGGTTTTCCATCTGTGGAACGGCACCGAGCCCGGTCCCGGCGACGGCTGGCCCCCCGCGCACGAGCAGCCGCTGCTGCTCGCCGTGCGCCACGGCGACGGCCTGTTCCGGGAATCGTTCACCTTCACCCCGCACGGACAGCGCCTGCGCCCGGTCGTCGATCAGCCCTGGCTTGCCTAACAAGCCGCGGTCCTTTCGATCAGGCGGTCGCTCTTGATCGAACAGAGTGCTGGATTGAGTGAGTTGGCGGCCGTACGCGCATGAAGAGGGGGCCTCCTGGTAGCTCGCGGTTGTCGAAGCCAGAGCGGGCAGGAGGCCCTGTGTCGCAGTTGTACGTGGTCACGTCCGCGGAGTCCAGTTCGGCCACCCCGGGGTGTGACTGTCTCGCCCACAGGTTCGGGAACGCGGCCGATCATCCGGGCCGGGAGCCCCGCTACACGTCGGATATGAGCGATGCGGAGTGGGCGGTGGTCCGGCAGGCGTTCCCGACGCCGGCATGGATGGACAGCCGGGGCGGCCGACCGGAGAGCTATTGCCACCGCCAGATGCTCGACGCAGTCCGCTACCTGGCCGACAACGGCATCAAGTGGCGTTCCATGCCCGCGGACTTCCCGCCGTGGAACCGCGTCTATGCGTTCTTCCGCCGCTGGCGCGATCATGGCCTGGTCCGCGAACTCCATGACCGGCTACGCGATGGCGTCCGCCGGGCGGAAGGCCGCAACGTCGAGCCGACGGCAGCCATCGTGGACTCGCAGTCGGTGAAGGCGGACGCCACCGTCAAAAACGACTCGCGCGGCTACGACGGCGGCAAGAAGATCAACGGCCGCAAACGGCACCTGATCACGGACTGCCTCGGCCTGCTGCTGATGGTGCTGGTCACGCCTGCCTCCACCACGGATCGGGACGCCGCCCGCACGATACTTCCCGCCCTGCGGGAAGGCTTTTGCCGACTGCGGCTGATCTGGGCGGACGGTGGCTACACCGGTCACCTCGTTGACTGGGCCGCCCAGGACCTTGGCCTCGTCCTGGAGGTGGTCAAACGCAGCGACGGCACCAGCGGCTTCACCGTGCTGCCCCGCCGTTGGATCGGCGAACGCACCTTCTCCTGGCTGATGCGGACCCGGCGGCTGGCCCGTGACTACGAAGCACAGCCGGCCAGCAGCGAAGCCATGATCCTTTGGTCGATGACCATGGTGATGAGCCGTCGCCTCGGCCGCCGCGCGGTCACTGCGCGGCAGCAGCGGCCGGACCTGGTCCGGGCAGCGTGAACCGGCCCGGCCCGCCCTCGACCAGCCAGCCCCGCTCCACCAGCCGTTTCAACCGCCCCCGGGCGCCCTCGACCCGGGACGCGACAGAGCTGTCCCAGCCCAGTGCCACCGCCGTTTGCCGCGCGGTAAGACCGTCCCCGCCCACCTCGTCGAGCGCGGCCATGATCCGCCGGTAGTCCGGTCCGAGGACCTCCACCGGCACCCCGTCCTCACGGCGGGCCACCGTCCTGCGCGGCCCGGCCACCGGCACCGGCTCCTTCAGCGGGGCCTGGACAGCAGTCGGCACCGGCGTCTTTCCCACGGCGGGCGCGTCCTGCTCAGCCAGCGCCTCGAGATACTGTTCCGGGCCGATCACCCGGCGGTTCAGCAGCTCTTCCGCCTCAGCCAGAGCCGCCCGCACACGCTCGAACTCGGCCCGCAGTTCCTCCACCTGCATCAAAGCAGCCTTCTCACGGTGCTCGAGCACTGCCCGCATCGATGGCATCCGCTGCCTCCGCCTCGTCTGACGAACAAGATGGCCCAAGCCTGCCTCGACAACGCGGACGTCATGCCTGACCTGCGGAAACTCGCACATCAGATTCGGAAAAGAAACCGATTCTTAGGAGCCCAAGCCGCACGGCGACATGGTCGAGCTCGGGACCGGAGTCGGCGCGGGGGCCACCTGGCTGCTCCACGGCATGAGCTCTGACGCCCGCCTGACCGGCGTCGAGACGGACAGCGCCCGGCAGGCCGTCGCAGCCGAGCACCTCGGTACCGACCCCCGCATTGCCTTCGCGCCGGCCGATGCCGGCACCTACCGCGGACCGCCGCTCGCCCTGGCGTACGTCGACTGCCGACCCGGAAAGTTCCACCGCCTGGACGACCTTCTCGACCTGCTGGACTCGGTGGTCTCCACGTCGTCGACGACCTGCTGCCACAACCCACATGTCCCAACGACCACCAGTCCCGCGTCGACATGTTCCTCGCACACCTGCCCGATCAAGTCAACTTGCCTGCCGCTCACGCGACATGGGCGTCCGGGGTGCTCATCGGAACCCGCATCTGACGGGCTATCGTGAGCGGCATGTCCGCCCCTGAGCTGATCCGCATCGTGTCCCGCGACTCGCCCATGGCCCTCGCTCAGGTGGAGCGCGTCCGTGCCGAGCTGGCCGCGCTCCACCCCGCCACTGCCACCGAAGTCGTCCCCGTCAAGACGACCGGCGACAAATGGATGGGTGACCTCTCCCAGGTTGAGGGCAAGGGCGCGTTCACCAAGGAAGTCGACCAGGCCCTGCTGACCGGGGAGGCGGACCTCGCGGTGCACTGCGTCAAGGACATCCCGGCCGACCGACCCCTGCCCGCCGGGACCACCTTCGCCGCCTTCCTCGAACGCGACGACATCCGCGACGCCCTCATCCATCCGGGCGGCCTGCAGCTCGACCAGCTCCCTGCCGGCTCCCGAATCGGTACCTCCTCCGTACGCCGCATCGCTCAGCTGGCCGCATCCCACCCGCACCTGAAATGCGTGCCGATGCGCGGCAACGCCAACCGCCGCCTGGAGAAACTCGCCGCAGACGAGGCCGACGCCCTGCTTCTGGCCGTCTCCGGACTCGAACGCATCGACCGCACCGACGTGATCACCGAGATCCTGTCGCCCGAGGTGATGTGCCCGCCGATCGGAGCCGGGATCCTGGCCCTCCAGTGCCGCGAAGGCGACACCGCCCTGACCGACGCCGTCAGTCCACTCGGCCACCCCGCCACGTACCGTGAGACCACCGCCGAGCGGATGTTCCTCCATGTACTGCAAGGCCACTGCAACAGCCCCATCGCCGGATACGCACAGGTGGAACGTAACGGCGAACTGTCGCTACGGGCCAAGGTCTTCACGCCCGACGGCAAGACCGTGCTCAACGCCCACGAATGGGCCGGCCCCCTCGACCCCGCCACCCTCGGTACCTCCGTCGCCGTCAGCTTGCTGCGCCAAGGCGCACGCGAGCTGATCGATGGCATCGCGCACTGACTCCCATGCGAAGTACCGGATATCTCACCGGACTCAAGACCACTGTTGCAGGCCTCGTACGGGATCCAGTATCGGGCTCCGAACGCATCGGCGATCTCTGGCTGCGCGGGCGCCAGGGTGCGGTCCGATCTCCTGAGGGCTGTGGGGTGGTCTTGCTGAAGTCGCCCCAGCCGGAGTGGACGAGGCCCAGGAAGAGACCCATGCCGCCCTGGGGCGATAGGTGCCGGGTCGGCCCCAGGCCGGCTATCGCCCTGCATGCTCTTCCTTGGACGTCGCTGTAGGAGGACTTGAACCAAGCCGACCTTTTGACCACTCCAGATGCCGCCTCTGGACTGCGCAGGTCGAAGGGCGACACCGGTCCTGCTGGTCCTGGCCCCGTGGGGAAGGACGGCGGTGATGGCGCTGCCGGTCGGAATGGGCAGACACGTCTCGGCGACGGCGGAAATGGTGACCCGTAGTGGCGTGTGAGTTCTGATGACTGCCGCAACATTCAGTACTCGGGGTCGGGCGCCCGCATAGGATGCGGCCCATGATTCGCGCAGTGGTGTTCGACATCGGAGAAACCCTCACCCGAGACGACCGCTACTGGGCATCCTGGGCCGACTGGCTCGGCGTCCCACGTCACACCGTCAGTGCCCTCGTCGGTGCTGTCGTCACCCAAGGTCGCGACAACACAGAGGCGTTGCGTATAATCCGTCCGGACATCGACATCGCCGCCGAGTACGCTGCCCGCGAAGCAGCCGGCCAGGGTGAGTACCTCGACGAGACGGACCTCTACCCAGATGTGCGCCTTGCTCTTGAAGGACTTCGCGAGCTCGGCGTCCGTGTGATCGTCGCCGGGAACCAGACCAGCAAGGCCGGCGAGATGCTTCGCGCGCTCGGCCTTCCTGCCGACCTCGTCGCCACCTCGGCGGAGTGGGGTGTCGCGAAGCCGGATGTGGAGTTCTTCCGACGTGTACTCGCTGCGTCGGGAGCCGCCCCTCACGAGACCGTCTACGTGGGCGACCACCCGGCGAACGACGTCTTCCCTGCCAAGGCTGCAGGACTGCGGCCCGCCCACATTCGCCGCGGACCGTGGGGACACTGGTGGGCCGACGACCTCGACGTCGTTGCCACCGCGGAGTGGTCGATCACTTCGCTCACGGACCTGACGGGCATCGTCAGCGAGTGACGCGGCCAGAGGGCCCTCGCCTGAACTCAAGCACTCGGGCGGAACCGTATGCATACCTCTGAGATGAAAATCCCGGTACGGTCCGAGGCGGAGGCCGTGAACGGAGCACGTATGCCGCCGTCCTCAACTGGTGTGACAGGCCGATATATCGCGTACAACCACATCGTCGCCCGCCCCAGCATGACTCAGCAGAAGCCGGCCGGCGCCGCGAGCGTAGCCCTGGGCACGATCCGAAACATAGAGCGGCGTGAGCGAGGCGATACCGACGACACTCTCGACGCGATTGCCGCAGCCCTCGGCGTGACCCCGTGCGGGCTCATCGCCTACGGAGAGCATGCGTCGACCCGGACGCGTGACGCACTGCCCGCCCTGGCGGCGGCAATCACCGCCTACGACGGGCCGTTCCCGTCGGCTGCCTGAGTTGAGGTCCCCGGTCGCCGAGACCACAGCCTGGCGCCGGTCTGCCCATTATCTGCGGATCGCCCTGGCCGGCCGTGACTTCCTGGCCGAACTCGCCCGCGCAACACAGGGCCCGGCCGGCACCGACAGGCGTGACCTTGCCATGCTCCTTGTCGCGGTGTACCGCTCTGCCGACTCCGGGGCCTACAAAATACGGAACCCATGACCTGTCCGCACGACTCGTCGAGCTGATGCGCTGGGCTCCCTCGGGCTCGGACGATCTCCTCTTGGACTCCGCCGTCAGCTACGTCCGAGCCGAGGTCTTCTTCGCCGCCCGAGCCCACGCATCAGGCCTGCGCGCACCGGAGCGGGCGATCGATGCCTGCCCACCCCCTGTCGGCCATGAGGCCATCGCCGCCCGTGAGGCACTCCACATGAGGGCTGCAGTTGTCGCGGGACGGGCCGGTCGCCATGACGCAGCCGATGAACACCTCGACGAAGCATGGGCCATGGGGGACCGCGTGCCGGACAGCGTGTACCGAGGTACAGCGTTCGAACCGGGCAGCGTACGCATCCATGAAGTAAGCGTCGCCGTCAGTCTTGGCAACGAACACGTTCAGCACTGCGGCGACATGTACAAGTACCACTGCACCTGTGCGCGGACCACGTGGACGTCGAGATCAAAACGTATTGCTCAAATGCCGGACCACGGTGCACGCTTGCCGCGCACGTCATCACCGTGGCCCGCGGCCACGTCCGAGGCTGTTGACATGGCTGAGCTCGCCGAACGGGCTGTCGGCGCAGGGTGGGGTGCCAAGCTCACCGCCGCCCTGAGCGGCCTCGGCCTGAGCCCGCTGCAGGATGTTCGATGCTGGCTCCTGCTGTCGTGCGGCTAGTTCTGACCACGGCCCTATTCCGCATTCCGCCCCGGCATTCACGACACTCACCTCAATCAGGAAGGACAGCACACCGTGATCCGCACCATCGACCTCGCTGCCCTCAACACGGCGACCAAGTATCCGTCAATCCCCACCTACCACGTGCTCGACCCGAAGAACGGCGGCCTCATCGAGGAGGCGACCGCGTTCAACGGCGATGTGTACCTCACCGAGAAGGTCGACGGCACCAACGGCCGAATCATCAGCTTCCCCGGCGGTGACTACGTCCTCGGTAGCAGAGAGGAACTTCTCTACGCCCGGGGCGACCTGATCGGGAACCCCGCCCTCGGAATCGCCGACGCACTGCGCCCCCTCGCCGACCGCATCACCCCGCCCACCAGCGGCATTCGGGTCCTCTACCTGGAGGTGTACGGCGGCAAGGTCACCGCGGCCAGCCGCGAATACACCAGTAATCGCGCTGTCGGCTACCGCATGTTCGATGCGGCCGACGTCCCTCTCGACGTCCTGGAGCGGCCGCGGGCCCAGATCTCCGTCTGGCGTGAGGGCGGCGGGCAGGGGTTTCTCTCCGAGTACGCACTGATCAAGGCCGCCAAGACCGAAGACATCGAGCTCGTCCCGCGGTTGGCCATGGTGGACGCGGGCGACCTGCCGACTGGCATCGCTGAGATGCAGACGTTCCTTGTCGATCACCTGCCGACGACCCGCGTTGCCCTGGACGAGGGCGCCGGCGGCCACCCCGAGGGCATCGTGCTCCGCAGCGGCGACCGTTCGGTGATTGCCAAGGCCCGGTTCCAGGACTACCGGCGCACCCTTAAGCGCCGCACCCAGAACGCACGTAACCGCTGACCTTTTCGCGGCCGGCCGCAGTGACGGCGGCCGGCCGCTGGGTGGTGGGAGATTCCCGGCGGCCGGGCGGCTCCTGGGTGGAGTTCCGTGCGGAGGGGCTGTATCAGCACACGCGTGTCTCGCAGGGCGACTTGATCCCCTGGTCCAGGATCATGCTGGGGGTGAGAGTGACCGTGGGGCGCGGGTACCCGGCCAAGGGAGGCAACTTCACACTGCTGGGCCTGCTCGGTGGCCTGCCGGGTTTCAAGGGGCGCGGCGGTGGCCACCTGGACATGACGCTGCGCCACCCGTACGAGGACCGGAGGGTGGACTTCCACCGGCACCGCCGGTGGTACCGGGTGTTCGAGATCCTCCTTCTGGAGGAGTTGCTGAGGCAGACTGCCGACGCGGGCGAGGCGCGCCAACTCGCCGACGTGGACTGGCTGGGCCGAGTGGTCGGGCATCTGGCGCCACTGACGCCCTGGACGACCGGCGGACTGCGGAAGGCGGTGACGCAGGCGCGGCAGGCCGAGAAGCCTGCCGGAGCCTGACTCGTGCGGACGCGGCCGACAGGTCGTCGGTTACCGAGATACGGGCGCGGAAGAGCACCGAGCGGCTGGCCCGTATGTGGCCGCCTGCCTGTCCGCCCAGCCGGAATGCATAGGCCTGGTCATCGGCGTGAGCCCCTGCATGGCTTTATCGAGCAGCAATTCAGTCACTCATTGAGGTGTTCGGGAGGCGCCTGTCTTGCCCCGACCGCGGCGTCGGCGAGAACGGGAGACAGACAGGTGCCGGATTCCGGTCCGACCTCCAGCGTGTCGGCGATTTCCGGCATGGTCGATCGGACCGCACCGGTCCGGGGGCGTCGCGCCAGTGCTGGATGACCCACGACCGTACTCGGGCCTCCGAGTCCGCGGCCAGGCGTGCATGGAGCCCCGGGGCCAGATGGTCGTTCATCGCGGGGAAGTCTCGGACGGAACGATCCGGATCGTCCGCCAGGCCGGCCAGAAGGCCGGGCGGGTTGTCGGCTGCGCTCGCTGCGATCGCCGCCACCCGGACCGACGCCTGCGGATGCTTGGCCAGGGGGCCCTGATTTCTGCGGGCGCCGAGGAGTTGACGGCCAGTGTACGGATGGATCCGAGGGCGTTGATCTCCGCGATCAGCTCCTCGGTCAGGTCTCGGTGCAGCAACGCTACTGAGCGGCGGGTCTCCGGGTGCTGGAGCAGACGCCGTATCAGGTCGGTTGGAAGAACATCTTCGGCGACCAGCGCCAGCAGTTCAGCATCGAGGTTCATGGATTGCAGGCTGGAGCGTGCCATCTTTGATGGAAGTGAGGTCGGTCAGATGTATCAACGACGCGGGCCTGACAGCCCGGAGCGGATTACTCAGTCGACTTCGCCGTGGAGGTGAGCACGTGTCTGTAGTCCTTCTTGCCCAGCGGAACATCGCCCGTGGCTCGAGGCACGGGTTCGTTCCATTGCGTGCCGGACCCGCTGACCGGCGAGGAAACTCCGTACTGGCATGGGCACTGGTACAGCTCCCGGCGGCGGGCGGTGATGCTGCTGGTGTCTGCTTTTGTGGAGCCCCCACATTCGGCCGGGCCTGTGGCGGGGCCCGAACGTGTTGGGCGCGCCGCTGGTATTGGGCGTCACTTACCGACCCTGCGACCAGCGGGACCTCTGACGAATCAGTACCTCACAGCTATCAGGCGAGACTCGACTCCGGCGAACCCGTCCCCGAAAGGCGCGTGTCCCGTCGTGGCAATGGCGATGTGGCCATGTGAGGGAGCTTCTGCCGCAGAGGGCCCGATGGGTACCGTCTTGTATCCGACTCCGGGCCGGTGGGCGGGAGAGGAGGTCTCTACCGCAGGAATGCCGCAGTGGTCGCCACGAACTGGTCGGCGTCGTCGAGCCAGGGGTAGTGGCCCGCTCCCGGCTGCACCACGAGCGTGGCATCGGGGAACAGCGTCGCGAACTCGGCCGCTGACTGAGGGGGGCTGTTCAAGTCGAACTCTCCCGCGAGGAGCAGGACTGGTGCCTCACAGTCGGCGAGCGCGGCACGAGTGGTCTCCGGGTCGAAGGCGCCCTCGGCCTCGAAGAGAGCGACAGCTTCCTTGTTGCTCGGCTGGCTGGCCACATGGTGCTGCTGTGCCGCGGCGTCCCAACGGCCCCAGAAGAAGGGCGCGATGGCCTCCCAGTCGCCGCCCGTGCCCTCGGTGATCGCTTCCAGGGCGGCGAACGCCGTCGGGAACCACGGCTCTTTCTTCCGAAGCTGCGCGTGCTCGCGTCGCATCTCCCCAGTGATCGCTATACCAACAGCTCGGGGACTGTGACCGATCAAGACGAGCTTGCTGACGTTCTCCGGGTGCCGGGCCACGTATTGCGTCGCAACATTCGTGCCGGCGGAGTGGCCGAGCAGATCCATCCGGGGGAGCCGGAGGTGTTCACGCAGCGCCTCGACGTCGTCGACCAGGCGATCGCAGTGGTAGGAAGAGGTGTCTTCGGGGATCGCGGACCGGCCGGTGCCGCGAAAATCCAAAACGATCAGCTGACGGTGCGTGGACAGTCCGCCGAGGTCGCCGAGGTAGAGAGAATCCGTGGGACCTCCCGGGAGGCAGACAACCGGGTCGCCGTCTCCGATCACGCGGTAGGCGAGCTGGGTTCCGTCAGGTGCAGAGAAGGCTGGCATGACCTGGATCCTGCCAGTCATAACCTGGTTATACAACCTGGTTATGACTGGCGGGGTGCCCGGGTATATAACCGAGCCATGGCAGCCGAAGAGGACACGCACCAGAACCCCGAGGCACTGACGGAGGAACAGGCCGAGCGCATGCTTGCCGCCATGAACGAGGTCATCCGCGCGGGCGAGGAGATGCGGAAGCTGCGCGCCGAAATGGTCAAACTCTTCGCCGGCTTCGGCTGGACCCAGGACAGAATTGCCCAGCTCACCAGCATGAGTCAGCCCGCCGTGTCCAAGCAGGTGACGAAGTGCAAGGCGGGCGACCCATCGTCTCCGATGGGACTCTCCCTCGACCAGCACGACGTCCCATGGCTCGAAGGGCGCCTTTGGGGTCTCGCCGAGGAAATCTCCGAAACCTTCGACGCCGCCCGCTGCAACCGCTACGTCAGCGCCATCGCCCGGGGGAAGAAGCGATTCACTCCTCAGAACATCGACGAGCTGCGGCGCCTCCTCGAAGAGGACCTGATGCTGCACCAGGCTGAAATGCCCGGTAGCTACCGGGACGCGTACAATGAGATCAGCCGTGGTCTCGACATTCCCGCGAAGTCCACCACCACCGTCACCGCATCAGCCTCCATGCGTCGCACGCTCGCTCACCAGATCCAACGCGACCAGCTCAGGAGCGACGCCTGAGCCGTTCGTTTGACAGACCCCCTCAAGCGCCGTTGCAGTACTAGGTTCTGCTTCTTGGATCTCCTGACAGGCGCGCTGGTGGTGGACGCCAGGCGGTGTCCCGTGACGCCCGCACACGGCCTTCAGCTTCGGTAAAATGCGAGCCTTTCAGCCAGACACGGTGGCGTTTCGGCTGAGACCCGGACTCCGCCCCGGCCGGGGAACTCGCTTCCTCACCAGTGACGTTGGGCGGACATGATGATGCTGTCGAGTCTGCTGATCATGGCCGTGCTGGTGATGGTGCCGTTTATGCTGGCATCGGCCCGCTACGCGGTGATCCGCACGGGCCACCCCGCCTGGCTGGGCCGCGTCCTGGCCGGCCGCACCCCACGCGAGGGGCTCGGCGTCGGTGCCTCGGTCGCCGACGAACTGCATGCGTTCCTGAACTCGGCCAAGCGCGTACAGATAGAACACCGCGTGGAGGAACAGGTCCTCAAGGACGACACGTTGGACGGCGCACCGCCGCGCATGGGCGTCGACCTGGACGCCGGCACGGCCGTGGTCCGGGCCGAGGGCCCAGTGGCCGTTCGTCCTCAAGTGCGGTCGAAGGACGCGTAGCCTGGTGAGCATGAGCGGTCACGGCTCTGCCGATGGCTGCGGGCGCGCTGGACTCGGGGGGCGCGATGCCCTGACCGCCTCCGCCAGGCGGGCGGACAGGCTCGCCGTCACCGGATCGACCCGGTTTGCCCCCGGTGGGGCCCCTTTCGAAGAGCCGCGGGCGGTGGAGCCTTCCGGGTGCCGGCCGCATGCTGATGAGCACGAGCGGTCGTGGAATCGGCCGACACCTCCCAGTCGATTCCACCGGCCACGTCCTCGTCCGCCTGCACCTGCGTCAGCGGACGTTCCCAGGTGCCATAGGCCGACCAGCGCCGGAGGCGTTTGTAGACCGTCTCCCACGGACCGAAGCGTTTGGGCAGGTCACGCCATTGCACCCCCGTACGCACCCGGAACAGCACCCCATCGATCACCCGCCGGTGATCACTCCAACGGCCACCACGGCCACCGCCACGCGGCAGAAGCGGCTCCAGACGCGCCCACTCGGTATTCATCAACGCTCCCCGACCAACCACGGAACACACCTCGGCGCCCAGCGCCAGTGCCTGTCAGGAGATCCGGGAAACAGGACCTAATGGAGCCGAGCCCTTCTGAACGGCGCCTGTCAGGGACGCGAGCAAGAGGGCCCGGGACCACCAAAGCTGTCGGTTCACGCACTCGTCGCTACCGCGGATACTCCCGCCTTGTCACGGGACAGCCAAATGTCACCCGATAGGGGTGGCTCCCATTCTCGTTGCCGATCACGGACCTGTACCGCAGTCCAACTCCTCCACGGACAGAGCAACCTGGCTCTCACTCCCGTTGCCCGAATGGCTCTCGTTCACCGGTTCAGGCACGGATTCCGTGAAGTGGATCAGGCCGCCTGAGGGTCCGTCACGGTCTGTGGTCGGCCCGATTCTTCCCCGGACGCCGAGACCGGGCGACTCGCGGTGAGAGAGAATGCTCGGCATGACGACTTGAAGAGCACCGGCCGGGCGACAGCATTGGCGAAAGGTCGGGGGCTGGGACACGATTCCCGACGGCGATCAACTGGTCTGCGCCGCCTGCCGAACGTCCGCCTGCTCGTACCAGTATCGCTTCCATCCGCCCGGGTCCTCCATGTTCGAGCGCTGCATCGGACTCGCCTGGTGTGCAGGTTGCAGGATCTACTCCGGCAACATGGTGTACGTCCCGCGGAAGCGAGTCCTGGTCGACCTCCTCGCCTCTCTTCCTCCTGAGCAGCGAGAGCGGCTTCTACGTTCGGAAACGCGAGTGATCGAGTTCCTGGACCGCCAGGCCCGAGGCGGCAGAGGTTAGGGTCGGCGGCTGGCCGCGATCAGGAGGAGCCGCTTGCGCAGCAGCGGTGGTTTCGCTCTGCCGAACATGCTGCGCTTGAGGGCTTTCAGGTCGTTGACGCGGCCCTCGACGGGCCCGGAGGACCAGTCGGTGCTCATGCCGTAGACGACGGCGTCGAGGTCGGGGATCAGTCCGGCGGCGAAGCCGGCCAGGCCGCACTGCTCGTCCGCGCAGACGTCGGCGATCCAGTGCCGCAGCCGGTCTCCTTCGCGGTTCGTCATGATGGTCGCGAAGGTGCGGACGTGACCTGCGGCGGCCGTGAGCTCGGGTGAGCGAGCCAGCAGGTTCTTGAGCTGCTGCTGGTCGTCTTGGCGTAGGTGGTCCGGGTGGCGCATGATCCAGCCGGTGGCCTCGCGGGGTGAGGGCGGCCTCGCGATCGGTGGTGGGCTCCCGGCAGCCCGACGGTCGGAACGTAGCGGCCGGACGTAGTCGCGCAGAGTGCTGTAACTGCAGCGTGCCCCGCGTTCTTGCAGCTCGCGATGGAGCCGGGACACGTTCGTGCAGCCCTCGGCGATGCGCTGATCGAGGTAGGGCTTGAAGGCGTCGAGCTTGCTGGTCCGGTTCTGCCACTGGCTGTGCAGCATCGCCTCTGGACTGGCCGCGCGGGCGTACTTGCGGACGGTGTTGCGCCCGAGACCGAGGCGTCTGGCGATCTCGCGCAGACTCAGGCCCTGCTCTACCTGGGCCCGGACGGCGGCGTGGGTGTCGCGGAGCCGGTCGAGGAACTTCCCCTGCGGGTAGGGCTCGGACGGTTCCTCGGCCGCTTTGACCGTCTCGACCTGTGCGGGCTCTGGTTCCGGTCGCTCGGGTTCAGGGGAGGTTTCGACCAGGTCGCGCAGTAGGGCGCGGTGGCGGGAGACGAGGCGTTCGACGGCCTCGGCGAGGTTGTGCCAGACGTGCCATTTGTCCGCGCAGTGCTGGGCGTTGGGGGCGCCTGTGCGGGCTCCGTCGGCGAAGACCTGCGCGCGGTCGCGGCAGATGATCTCGATGCCGGGGTGCTCGCCTAGCCAGGCGGCGACGCTGTCCGCGTCGCGGTCGGGCAGCAGGTCCAGGGGCTGGTGGGACTCGCAGTCGACCAGGATGGTGCCGTACCGGTGGCCCTTCCTGGTGGCGAACTCGTCGATGCCCAGCACGCGCGGGGTCGTCCAGGCCGGGTCCGGCAACGCCATGACCAGGCGCAGGACGGTCGTCCGGCTGACCACGATGCCGAGTAGCAGCGCCAGACGGGCCACGGCGCGGGCGGCCAGGACGACGCCCAGCGCGGCGAGCATCCGCTGCAGGACGGGCGTTCGCCGACCGTAGCGGCTGGTCAGCCCGTCTATCTGCTCGGCGAACGTCACCCGCCGGCACTCGCCGTTGTCGCAGAACAGCCGGCGCACCGACAGTTCAATCACCACGCCCCGCCCGCCGCACGGCGCGTCCGCCAGGCGCCGTCCGTACCGGCTGTGCACCCGGCCAGACGGTGCCTGGCAGCCCGGGCAGAGTACGGGGACGTCTTCCGGCGTCGACGCTTCGATCACCACGCGGCCGTCCCGCACCTCCATGCACTCGACCTGTATCCCGGCGAGATGCGGAAGCAGAAGGAAGAGTTCTTCACACGCGGCCAGCATCCGCCCGAAGATGACGGGGCGTCACCGGCGCACAGGAGCACGATCGACTTCACGGAATCCGTGCCTGAACCCGTTCACCCCTGTAGAAAAAAACCTGGGACCTGTGTACCTTCTTCAACTTCTTGTGGTTCCCACGTGCTGAGCGCAACTGGCTTGATGCGGCGCCGGAGGAGCAGGCAGCGTACGGGTGGCGGCGTCGACGTGATGAGTCCGGTCCGCGGGTCGAGGACAGTATGCGGGATCGCGAGGTCGCCACCGTCGACCAGTTCTACCTGTCGGTATCCAGCCGTGACGTGACCGTGCCACCGTCGCTCCCGCTCCGCCAGTCTCCGAAGAGTCCCGGACCCATGTGGTCGAGGGCCGATTCCAGCAGCGCTCCGATGTGCGACAGAGTGGTGTCCTCCTTGCCGCACCAGCCCCCCCATCGCCACGCTGCCGGCCGCGGCGAACACGGCGACCATCAGCTGGGGCGCAGGTCAGAACCGGTGTGGATGCCTTCCCGTTCAGCGATGACCTCGGTAAGCCGCGTCTCAAGGCCGGCGGCGCGGCGCAGCAGTTCGGCGCTCAGGCTCGGCGTCCGGTCGATCAGCCGAAGCAGCGGCGCATCGACACCGGATGCGCCGCCCTCCTGCAGAGCGCTGAGGACCGTACCGAACGCCGCGCGCATCGCGCGCATGGGACTCTATTCCTCCGGCCGCGACCGAAGAGCCGTGACCAGAGCGTCCCCGCTCGCGGTCAGCGGGGCCAGCACCAGATCCTCCTTGGCGGGAAAATAGCGGAAGACCGTGCGCTGGGAGACCTCCGCCGCGTCCGCGATCTGGTCGACGGTGGTCCGTTCGTACCCCTGGGCGAGAAAGAGCCTGGCCGCCGTGCGCGCCACGTCCTCACGCGTACGCTGCATCTTGCGTGTCCGTAGATTCTGTCCGGGCACGGCGGTACTCCTCCTGGAACTCGGTGGGCTCAGTGCGTCGGGGCAGTCTGTGCCTTTGCCGCGGCGGCGTTCTCCTCCGCGAGCCGCTCCATGCCGCTCTGCGTCTTGAGCGGCTTCTCCTTGATGAACAGCACCGCGATCAGGGCGAGAAACGCGAAGGGGGCTCCGATCAGGAAGACATCCGCGGTCGCGACCCCGTACGCATGCTCGACCACCTGCCGGGCCGGTTCGGGAAGAGTGGTGAGGTCGGGGACGCCGTGTCCGGCGCCCCCGTTGTCCGCCGCCCCGCCGAAGCCCTTCTCCATCTCGCTCGCCACCCGGTGGCTGAGCACGGCGCCCAGCGCGCTCGTGCCGATCGCCCCACCGAGGCTGCGGAAGAACGACAGCACCGAAGTCGCTGCGCCCAGCTCTGACGCGGGCACGTCGTTCTGAGCTGCCAGCACCAGGTTCTGCATCAGCATGCCGACGCCGACGCCGAGTACCACCATGTAGATGCTGAGCAGCCCGAACGATGAATCCGCGCTGATCGTGGCCAGCAGGCCCATGCCCGCGGTCATGATGACGCCGCCCGCGATCAGGAATCCCTTCCACTTGCCCCGGGCGGAGATGATCTGCCCGGCGATGGTTGTGGAAAGCATCAGACCGAGGATCATCGGCAGGCTCATCAGACCCGCGACGGTCGGCGACTTGCCGAGCGAGATCTGGAAGTACTGGGAGAGGAACACCGTGCCGCCGAACATGGCCACGCCGACCAGTAGGCTCGCAACCGTCGTCAGCGCCACGGTGCGGTTGCGGAAGATGTCCAGCGGGATGATCGGTTCCTGGACCCTGGATTCGACCAGGACTGCGGCGACCAGCAGGACCACACCGGCGGTGACCAGAGCGACAGTCTGCCACGACGCCCAGTCGAACCGGTTGCCTGCGAGGGTCACCCACAGCAGCAGTGCGCTGACCCCGCTCATGATGAGGACGGCACCGAGATAGTCGATCTTCACCTCTCTGCGGACCGTGGGCAGCTTCAGGGTCAGCTGGAGCAGCACGATCGCGAGCAGGGCGAACGGCACACCGATGAAGAAGCACCAGCGCCACCCCAGCCAGGAGGTGTCCACGAGCACGCCGCCGATGAGCGGTCCTGCGACGGTGCCGACAGCGAAGACGGCGCCGAAGATACCGGAGTAGCGGCCGAGTTCACGCGGGGGAATGATCGCAGCCATCACGACCTGGGCGAGCGCGGTGAGACCACCCGCGCCGATGCCCTGCACGACACGGCTCACGATGAGCAGGCCGACACTGTGCGAGAAGCCGGCGACGAGTGAGCCGACGATGAACATCGAAAGAGAGAGCTGGATGAGCAGCTTCTTGTCGTAGAGGTCGGACAGCTTGCCCCAGATCGGGACGGTCGCCGTCATCGCCAGAAGCTCGGCGGTGACCACCCAGGTGTATGAGGACTGGCTGCCGTGCAGATCGGCAATGATCCTGGGAAGGGCGTTGGAGACCACGGTGGAGGCCAGAATGGCCACGAACATGCCGGCCATCAGGCCCGACATGGCCTGGAGTATGTGACGACGCGTCATAGCTGGTGCGTCCCTCTCGGGCGCACCGGCGGTACCGGTTTCGGGTGTGACGGCAGCGGTCATCGGCTGACGTTCCTCATTCTCTGGTGAAAGGCCCCGGTGGGGGCTTCGGATGTGCTTCAGCCGCTCAGACCGGCGGCGAGCGAGGCGAACGCCTCGCGATAGATGCTCTGGAACGTGCGGGTACGGCCGGAGGCCACCCAGAGCTCGACGGCGGCGCGCACGGCAGCGATCGTCACGTGCGCGAGAAGCCGAGGGTGGAGATCGGACTCGGGATCCTGGCCGAGGCGCTCGGCCACGACAGCGACCAGTGCGCGTTCGTCCGCGCCCTGGGCCGCCAGGAATCCGGGAAGCAGTGAAGGGCTCGTCCTCAGCACGGCCATCTGGAGCTCCCAGCGTTCGTGATCCTCCTCGATATGGGCGAGTTCCTGGCCGATCGCCTCGCGCAGAGCATTGAGTGCCGTGAGTTCCTTCGGTGCGTTGAGTACTGCCCGACGGGCCCGCTCTGCGCTGTCCTGGTCGGGACGGGTGATCGCGTCTTCCAGGCACGGGAAGTAGTTGAAGAAGGTGCGCACAGAGACGCCGACCACATCGGTGACCGCTTCCACGGTCATGTTCTCGAATCCGCGGTCCGCGGCCATGCGCAGCGCCACGTCCGCGAGGGCGTCACGCGTCGCACGCTTCTTACGTTCGCGCAGCCCGAGAGGTATGTCGCCGACACTCATGAAGGTGCATGATATGCAATTTTGCACGGTGTGCAAAATTCTGCCGAACGGTATGTGATCGTGGACGGTCTCAGCCGAAAATCCGCAGCATGTCCCGATGCTTGGCACTCTCCTTGCTGATGTCCACAAGGCCCGTGCAGAGGAGGCTGATGTCGCGGAGGTGGTACTTGCCACGGATGGACACCCCGCCGAGATTCACATCGATTGGCCGGCGACAGTTCGATCCCTCTCCGCTGGCTGTCGGGGTACGGACTCCGAAAGCTTCGTCCTGCCTGAAGACCGCCGTGGTGAGCGATGAGGAAACGGCGCCCTTGAGGTGTCAGGTGGGGATCGGGAGGACGAACGCAAGTGAATCGTTGCTGACCCCGGCTTTCGACGGGACCGGAGTTCCAGTGAGTGGTCAGGCCCTGGACGATGGCGCCCCAGTCTCCAGGCCGGTGACGAAGGGCTGGAGACCGGGAAGCTCCCCGGCTTGCGTGCTGACGACCCAGGGGCGAAACGTCATGGTGGCAGCACCCCGCTGATCGTCCTCATGGAATGTGTGCCAGAACCCGAGTTTTGACTGCACTGGGGAGTTGTCAGGGGTCCAGGGGTCTGCCGCGAGCCACGAGCCGGGCCGCCCCTTGGCCGGCTGTCAGCTGACGGAGTCCATGAAGCTCAGCATGCGGCGGTTGATCTCCTGCGCGTGGTCGATCTGCGGTCCGTGGCCGGTGTCGGAGACAATCTCGGCGCGGGCCCCGGGTATCAGGCGTGGAATGCGCTCCAGTTGCCGCTGTGGGTGCACGAGGAGGCTTCGCTTGCCAAGCACCAGATGGAGCGGGGTGCGAATGCTGGACAGTTCGTCCTCGAACAAGGGGAGTGGAGCCGGGTGGCGTACGCGGTAGGCGCGGACACCCGATCTGATCATCGTGCGCAGCTCCGGCACGATGAGGACGGGTTGCTCCAGCCAGGCTGCCAATCGTGGGCGCAGCGACTTGGGGGCGAAGGTCGCGAAGAGACTGGCGAAGATCCAGACGAAGAAGCGCAGCCCAACCTTTTCCAGACCGCCCGGGTCGAGGAGCGTGATCGACGCGAGGCGGCCGGGCCTGCGGTGCGCTTGGTTGAGGGTGAGCCATCCGCCATAGGAGGAGCCGACAAGGTGCACGCGGTCAAGCCCGAGCCCGGTAAGCGTCTCGTCCAGCCACTGTGCGGCTCGGTCGGGTTGATGGATGGGTTCACGCTGCACGCTGCGTCCTGGATCGCCTGGCGTTTCGATCGCGTAGACGGGGCGGTCGGTGCTGAGAGCGGGAGTGTTGGGATACCACATGGCAGAGCAAGAGCCCGCCCCGTGTACCAGGACGACGGGGGTGCGGGACTGGGCGGCTGGGTTCACAGGGTCGTACCGGTAGACGTGCGTGGTGCCGAAGGACGTCTCCACGTCCATTTCCGCGAGCGTGGGCGCCCCCAGTGCATAAACGGCGTCGCAGGCCGCGAAGTAGCGGTCACGCAAGGCATCGCTCACATAGCGGCCGACATCGGTCTGGGTGCGAGTCGTGGTCTCGGGTACGGCCCCCTCCGGGATATCGATTCTTGGTGATACGAACGTACCACGTTAATGGTACAGATGTATCATCATGACCCAGGGGGGCCAGCCCAGGTCAACCGATGAAGAGAGAGGCGGCCGATGCCCAAGCGCGTGGACCACGCAGAACGGCGTAGTGAGATTGCCGAGGCACTCGTCCGGGTCGCCGGACGACGCGGCCTGCACGCCGTGGGGATGCGCGATGTGGCAGCGGAGGCGGGGGTGTCACTGCGGCTGGTGCAGTACTACTTCGAGACCAAGGAAAAGCTGCTGCTCTACGGGCTGCAGCATCTGGCGGAGAGATTCGGGGAACGAGTCGCAGCCAGGTCCCGGGCCGCCGGCGACAGCCCGGGACCGCGCGCAGTGATTGAGGCGCTTCTGATGGCGTCGTTGCCGACCGACGAGGAGAGCCGCGCCTTCCACCTCGTCTATACCTCGTACGCAGTTCTGGCCGTGACCGACCAGGCGCTTGCCGCCCAGCCGTTCATCCGGAACCCTGATGCCGCCGAGGAGGCCCTGGCCGGACTCCTCCGTCAGGCGCAGGAGGCGGATCTCGTTCAGCCCGGCGTGGACGTCCAGTTGGAGGCGGTCAGCCTGCTTGCCATGTCTGCGGGACTCGGCATCAGCGTCCTCGTCGGCCAGCGCAGCCCACAATCCGCCGCCGCAGTGCTGAACCACCACCTGGACCGGATTTTCCGAGCGAGTGGGCTCGGTTCCCTGACGCAGCGGGCGCGGGAATGACGTCGTTTCCTCGGGTTTCTGGCTCAACTTCTGTGGTGCGTGCACGTTGAGTGACGACTGAGAGCCTTTGGGCGGCTGGGGAGGTTGCCCGAAAACAAGCAATAGCCGCAGCTGATAAGCCGACAGTCCGGGCCGTGGAAGCGTTCGTTTTCCGACTGGAGTAGCTGTTGTTCCCGTCGATCGCGGACATGGTGGTGCTGGCGGCGGACGTGAACATCGAGATAGTGCGCGTTGATGCAAAGTGCACCGCGGACGGCGTCGCGTGCCCGGGGTGCGGGGCATGGCCACGCCGTGTTCACGGCTCCTGCCTGCGGTTTCCCGCTGACGTGCTCAGCGCCGGGCGAAGTGTTGTACTCCGGTTACGGGGCCGCCGGTTCACCTGCCAGAACGCCGCGTTGGCGCGCCGCACCTTCGTCGAGCAGATACCCGGCCTGACCTGCAGACACGGCCGGCGCACCGAGCGGCTGCGCTCCACCCTGGCTGCCGTCGGTGTCGCCCTGGCGGGCCGGACTGGGGCCGCCTGGCCCGCGTTTTTTTTGGGCTGTTCACCAGTCGGAGCGCGGTCCTCCCTCAGCGGTCAGCCGGGTGATCTCCCGTGCCACGGGCAACGGTCAGGTCCGACGCGAAGGCGAAGTCCTCGGTCTGCTTCTCGATGCTGTCCATGCCGGTCCAAGGCCCCGGAGCACGGATATGGCTGCCCCCGCACCCTGGGCACGGGGGCAGCGTGCGTGCGAAGACGCCGTCGGACGGGCTAGTGGCTTGTCACGCAGCCTTCGCCGGGTATTCGGTCCAGGATCTGATCGGTGAGTCGGGTGCGAAGGCCGTCTTCGGCTCGGCGTTGGCGTTGTGCCAGCGGACGTAGGAGGCGATGGCGGCGTTCTGCTCGTCGTGGCTGCGGTGGTCGGTGCCGTTGAGTGCGAAGTAGCGCAGGGCCGCAAACTCGGACTCGATCCAGTTCAGCCAGGACCCGTAGGTCGGCAGGAAGACCAGCTCGACGTCGTTGTCAGCGGCCCAGGTCCGCACCTCGGCGTGCTTGTGCGGGGAGAAGTTGTCCAGCACCACGTACAGCTTCTCCCCGGGCCAGCGGGCTCGCAGGGCCTTGAGGAGGCCGAGGAACTCGCGCCACCGCTTGCGCTTTCGGATGCGGTAGTACAGCTTGCCGGTGGCCAGATCGAGGGCGGCGAGCATGTGCATCACGCCGCCGTAGCGGTTGTAGGTGGCTCGCAGCCTGCGCGGACGCCTCACCGGGCCCCACGCCTTGCCCTTGCGGGGCATCAGGTTCAGCGGTCCGAACTCGTCGACGCATATCACCCGTCCGTCGGCAGGCGGGGTGTCGTACAGCTCCAGGATGCGGTGCATCTTGGCGATGAACTCCGGGTCGGTGGACGCCTTCCACGTGGTGGTGGTCTTCCAGGAAATCTTGCCGGCGCGAAGGATCCGGCGCAGGGTCTCCCTGCTGATGGCCGCTGTCACCTTCTGCTTGATGAGGTGGTCGGCGAGCTTGCTCAGGCTCCAGGTGGAGAACGCGGTGATCTTCCAGTCGGCGGGGGACGTCCGGGCGATCAGGCAGATGTGCTCGCGCACCTTGTCACTGATCGTCCTTGGGCGTCCCCCGCTCCATTTTGGGTCCAGCGCATCCAGCCCCTGCTCGTTGAAGGCGTGGATGACGTCACGTACGTAGTCCTCGCTGACCTGCATCAGCACGGTGATGTCCTTGACCGTCTGGCCCTGGGCGGACATCAGCACCACGATCGCCCGGCGGAGTTTCACCGGGTCCTTCGCGGTCCGGCTGATCCGCTGCAGCTTCCGGCCCTCCTCCATGCTCACAGGCCGGACGAACACACTCGGTCGACGTCCCACAACCACCTCCAAGATCAGTCTTGGAGACAGTCTGCTGGGTCACGAGCAACAGGTCGATTACCCGCCGAAGGCTGCGTGACAAGCCACTAGCTGCCTGCGGCCCTGCGCCGTCGCATCCACCACGTCAGCGCGCCGCCTGCGACTGCGAGCGCCGCAGCCACAGCGGCGATCATTCCGACGGGGGTGTTGTTGCCGGTGTCTGCGAGGTCACCGTCCGGATCCTTCGCCGACGGAGTCGTCTTGTCGCCGCCCGGCGTGGACGGGTCGGGTGCCGGGGTCGACGGAGTGTCGGTCGGCTTCGGTCCGTCCGAACCGGTCGGGGTCGGCGTCGGCTTCGGGTCCTCCGGGCTGGTGGGCTGGTCGGAGGTGGACCCTCCGAGGTAGGCGGTCTCACTGTCCTGGTAGGTCACCTCGGCCCGGACGGATGTCTTGGTGGTCTTGTCCAAGCCGCGGTGCTGCGCGTTGAACTGGGTGCGGGTGATGTTCTTCTTCGGCGCCTTGGAGAAGTCGACCCCGCCCATGGACAGAATCCACACCTTGCCGTCGTAGACGCGCTCGAACTTGTAGTCGCCGTTCTTGAACGAGTCGACGTACTTGTCGTAGACGGTCTTCTTGTCCCAGTCCTTGTTCTCGGCCCTGAGCGGCCACCGCTTGACGTCGTTGCTGTTGATGATCTTGCGGAAGTCGGTGGGGCTGACCGCGTCCTGGCGGCGGATGTACTCGGCAGCCACCCTCGAAGAGTAGACGCGGCGCAGGTCGGCGTAGGACTTGTCGTCGTTGACGCGGCGCTCGAGCTCCGGCTGGATCGTTGTGAGGATCAGGCTCTCGGCCTGTTTGGTCTGCGCCTCGGTGAGCTTGCAGGCGCTGGGCGGCACATCGGGTCCGGTCGGGACTTCCATGTTGACCTTCAGCGGGGCGTCCAGGATGTAGATGCCGCCGTCCTGCTCCCGGATCTTCGCAGGCTTCGGGGTGATCCACTGGCGGATGATGGGCAGGCACGGCATGCCTTCCGGGGTGCGGGGGGCTGCCCGCCAGAAGCGTTCCCCGCGCTCGTACTTGTCGGGGTTCATCGCATCCGCGTAGTCGTGCTTGAGGGTCAGGTCGGCCTCCAGCAGGACGCGCCCGGCGTCGGTCTTGGCGAACTCCTTGTCCATGATCACGTCGGGGCGGATCGGGTTGAGGTTGACCCAGAACTTGTCCGGGGTCAGGGCGAGCCAGGTGAAGAAGGCGTCCGAGGCGAGCTGGAGTTTGGCGTCACCGCCGTAGCCGGGGTTCTCGTCCGGGTCCTTGACGTAGTCGGCCCTCATCGAATAGTCGAGGCCCTTGCCCTTGACTGGGGTGCCGACGTAGTTGATCTCCAAGGTGGAGAAGTCGATGCCGCCCGGCCCGCGGCCGAAGTAGCCGCCGCGGTTGTTCTGGTTGTACATCGCCTGAAGCCGGCGCGCTTCCTCGACCGTCTTCCCGGACCGCAGGGCCTGGTCGATGATCGGTCCCCGGCCGCCCTTGAGCGGATCGGGGTTGAACCGCTTGTCATAATTGGTGTAGACGTTCGGCTTCTGGGTGCGCTCGATGGCGTTCGACCGGCGTTCGTTGACCCCGGCCTGGGTGCGGTTGGTGCCCCGGTCCCGCTTGAGGTCGTCGTCGAACTGCTTGATCTTGTTCTTCGTCGAATCCTCGGTCTTGGCGCCGGTCAGGTACCGGAACGTCGACTTCGGCCTCTCCTTGGCGATCTGCCGGTCGGCTGTGAGCTGGTCGTTCTCGATCTTGCCGTTGGACTTCATCTCAACCTTGCGCTCGGTGCGCCGGTTGTGTGCGTCCACGACGCGGGTGCGCTTCTCGCCGGTCTCAGGGTCGGTGTACTCGATCGGGTCCTGGCACCACCAGTCGGGACCGATCATGTTGTACTTCTTGACCATGCGGGCCTCGAACGCTTCACCCCGGGGCGGGTTGCCGTGGTTGCCGATGTAGCGCACGTCGAGGTAGCGCTTGAAGTCCTGGTAGCCCTTGGGGTTGTTGTACTGGTTGTTGTAGCGGGCGTAGATCTCCATGACCTTGTCCGCCGGGTTCTTCGTCCTGTTGTACTTGCGCTGCCACTTGCGGTAATTCTTCCCCGCGGCCGCGCGCTGGGCGTCGGTCGGTGGCAGCAGCCCGTCATATGCCTTGGCGGGGTTGTCGTAGGTGTAGTTCTCGTCGTTGGGCCAGGCGTCGTACGGAAGGCTGTCCGGCGGCCCGGAATTGGCCGGGGTGGAGGGGAACTTGTTCTTGAGGAACTTCTCGTCGCACCGCACCGGCTTGACGTTGGGCGCCTTCGCGGCCTCCGCCTGGTCGAGGCCGGGCAGGCCGGTCAGGGTCACGGCTGCCGCGGCGGTGAGTGCGAGCGCGAGGCGCCCCCACGCGCGCCGACGGCGCGCAGGTTGATGTATCTGAATGCTCACTGGTTTCTCCCCCTGGGAACGCGGCGCCGTGGCTTGCGAGGTCAACTGGTCTGGTTGCGCCGCCTGTTGTCCACACTAGGGGGGAGTCGGTCGGGGGTTCCGGAGTTAAGGCGGCATGTCCCCGCCAACTCGCAGTTTTTTCGGTTCGCTACGGTCAGAACTCGTCGAACTCGCCGATCCAGGTGTCTTCCAGGTCGCCGGTGGTCTCTTCGGTGTGCCGGACGCGGAACACGGACAGCGTGCGGCCCTTGCGGAGCAGCGGGGTGACGCGCTGGAGGGCGAGCCGGGTAAGACCTTCCCAGGAGAAGGACCCGGGGGCGGCGTCGAGGTCGATGCCCTGTCGTTCCAGGGCATCGGGGCCGATGCCGAAGGCGCCGATGACGTCTTGCGGGGCGCCTTCGCGGTCCCAGTCCCCTTCTCCGCTCCATCCTGCGGCGAACAGGCGTGCCCCGTCCGGGTGGTAGATCACGTGGGTGCCGTAGGCCACGTTGTGGTCGATCCTCGCCGAGCCGATGATGACCGCTCCGGGGAAGCGTTCGGCCAGTTCGTCCGCCTGCTCCGCGAGGGGGAAGGTCCCCCCGGTGGACACCAGGGCGGGATCGTTGATCTCGATCACCGTTCCCCAGCATCCGACGCCGACCAGGTCGAGGTCCGCGCGGGTGGCGAAGGGAAGCCGCTCGGTCGCCTCGATCCGGTCAACTTCTTCCACCACCGTGTCGACGGTGCCGAAGGCAGCGGCGAACTCCCGTGCCCGTGCCGGGTCATGAGCGGGCAGAACCCCTGCGCCGGTGAGGAAGGGCCGCTCGATGAGGGTTAGCCTGAACTCCCCGTGCTGTGCGACGCCCTGCTCCGGCGGGCACTCCCAGAAGTCGTTGTCAGTCATCGGATTACCTCCGTGGCTATCAGCAAGAATCGCGGCGCGAGCCGTGAGAATCCCCTCCCCTGAGAGAGGAGAGCGTCAAGAGCGCCACGATAGCCAGGGCCCTTGACAGACGTTGCGGCGGGCTGTGCCTGCCTCGGGCCGAAGCCGGCCGACGGCCCACGCTGCGGTCGCAGTTCCGTGAAGGGCTCGCCCATGTTGCCCGCGATCCGATCCTGCGCAACTCGGTGGCGTTCAACGGCACCGCCAACTTCTTCGTCATCATGGTGGAGACCCTCGGTCCGGTGTTCTTCATCCGCACGCTGCATCTACGGCCCGTCATGGTTGGGCTGCTGCTGGCGCTGGGAGCCGTCGGCGGGGTAGCAGGCGGCGTGGCGGCACAGTACCTCGCCCGGAAGGTTGGCTCGGCGCGGATCAGTTGGATCGCGATGACCGTGCTGTCGTTGCCCGGCCTTCTCATTCCGCTGGCCGGGCGCGGCTGGTGGGTACTGTTGTTCGGCATCGGCTGAATCTCGTGGACCTTCTCCTCCACCGTCGCGAGCATCTCGCTGACCAGTTACCGCCAGGCCGCCTGCCCGCCGGACTTGCTCGGTCGCGTCAGCGCCGCCGCCCGCTGGATCACCTGGGGCACACTGCCGCTCGGCGGTCTGGCCAGCGGCGCGCTCGCCGGCGTCCTCGGCGTCCACGCCACGTTGTGGATCGCCGTCATCGGCGGCTGCTGCGTGAGACTGTGGCTGTTCTTCTCACCGTTGCGCGGCCTGCGCGACATCCCTCTCGGACAGCTTGAGCCCGAACCCGTCGGCGGAATGCCGTAACACCACCGCGACCTGGTCGGGCCGGTTGCCACGGCCGCGACCGGAGTTGTTCGGCACCGCACACCAGGAATGGGCAGGATACCGATGCTTGCCGGAGTAGTACCGTCGCTGGGAGCCGTCCGGGCGATCACGACCGGTGCGCACGGCCCAGGGTCGGTTGTCTGTGCAGTCCCATAGTCTGCGCTCATGACCACCCCTGAGTCCGGAGCCCTTTCGAGTGCGGCTCTTGAGGAGTACCTTTCCTTGATTGACGGGCTGCTCGCGCAGCCTTTCCCGGAGACGAACTTCCATGACGGCACCGGGTGCGGTGGCCCCGAGCATCGCTTGCGCATCCTGCGGGCCAGTCAGGACTTTTGGGATGACGACGACGGCCAGGCTGCGCGCGAGGCCGACGCGGACCTGCGGGCCTACCTCGACGCCCTGATCGCAGGGCTCACGACACGCTGGGGCGAGCCGCTCGTCGTCGACCTGTGGCCGTATCTGAGGGCTGGCTTCGAGGGGGAGGCAGTGTCCGAGCCGATCAACTTCCTGAGTCAGCTGGCCGGAAGCATGCAGGCGTGGCCGCACCGGGATTCCGGCCGTTGGCTCGCGCTCACCATCGGCCAGGAAGACAAGGAACTGCCGCTCGAACTGCTTGCTGCGGTCGGCCAGACCCCTGTGCTTGGTCCAAGCGCGGCCAGCCGGTCATGAGCGGAGCCGGATGATGACAGCTGCCACGGTGACAGTTCCGAGGAAGACATAGCCGCTTTTGTCGTACGGAGTGGCCACAGCAAGGAAGTTCTTGAGCTCGTTGACTGCCCTCTCGACGGTGTTGCGTTTCTTGTACCGCTCCTCGTCGAAGCCAGGAGGCCGTCCGCCGCGCGATCCCTTGCGCAGGCGGGCGGCCTGGCTGTCGATCTTCTCCGGGATCGTGTGCCGGATGCCTCGGCGACGTGGGTACTGGCGGCAGAGGCTGTTGTTGTAGCCCTTGTCTCCCGCGATGCTGTCCGGCTTCCTGCGGGGCCTGCCCGAGCCGAGTCGGGGGGAGAGCCGGGAGGAGGTGCTGGGGGTACACCGGGTGAAGGGTCTGGAGGCCGACATGTTGCTGATCGCCGATCCGACGGAGATCCTGGCGCGGCCGGCGCGCGGCCTGGACGACCTGTATGTGGCACTGACCCGAGCGACACAGCGCCTCGGGATCATCCACGGGGCCCGGCCCCGCCGTGCTGGAGGGCACGGTTACGGATCTCGCCCGAGGGCGAGCGCCCCGGCCCGTAACGGGATATGAGCCCGGCCCGCCAAGAGGGTCGTGAGCGGAGCTCAGGGGATCGTGAGCCGGACTCGTTCCGTCACGACCGCCAGGTCCTCCTCGATCGCGGCAGCTGCCGCCGTGAGCGCGGGCAGCACCGCTCGCCGCACATCGTCCAGGGTGCCCCGGCTGGCGTGGGTGGAGACGTTCACGGCGGCGGCCACCCGGCCGGTACGGTCGTGCACCGGGACCGCGATCGACCGCAGGCCCTCCTCCAGCTCCTGGTCCACCAGGGCGTGACCGTCCCGTCGCGCCTGCGCCACGGCCTCGGCGAGATCGGCGATATCGACCCGGGTGAATGGGGTCAGCGATCGCACCGAGGCGTGGGCCAGCCGCTCGGCCGCCTCCTGCTCGGGCAGACCGGCCAGCAGCACCCGGCCCATGGACGTGGCGTACGCGGGGAAGCGGGTGCCGACCGTGATGTTGACGCTCATGATGCGTACCGTGTGCACCCGGGCGACGTACATGATGTCGTCGTCGGCCAGCACCGCGACGGACGCCGAGTCGTGCACCTGCTCCACCAGCCGGGCCAGATGGGGCTGCGCGATCTCCGCGAAGGTCAGCCGGGAGAGCCGGGCGTAGCCCAGTTCCAGCACGGTGGGCAGCAGCGTGAAGCGGCGCCCCTCACCGGCCGGTGCCGCGTACCCCAGCTGCTGGAGGGAGAGCAGCGCCCGGCGGGCGGTGGCGCGGGCCAGGCCGGTGGCCTCCGCAGCGCCGGACAGGGTGAGCCCACCGGGTGCCGACCCCAGGGCGGTGAGCACGGCCAGCCCCCGGGTCAGCGACTGCAGGAATTCCGGGCCCAGCTCCGCCTTGGCGGCGCGTGAGGTGTCCGGGCCGCCGGGTGCGTGCGGCGTGGCCGCCGGAGAGGGGGAGGCCAGAGCCGCCTCCATCCGCGCCGCGTACTCCCGCAGCCGGGGCAGGGCGTGCTCGGCCAGCGACCGGGCGCTGTGCCTGCTGGTGTGGCTGACCACGCTGAGCGCACACACGGCGCTGCCGTCGGGCGCGTGGACGGGGACTGCGACGGCGACCAGACCGGGTTCGATCAGCTGGTCGTCGACGGCCCAGCCGGCGTCCCGGGCGTCGGCCACCCGCTGCCGGAAGGCCGACTCCACATGGTCGGGGGCCGTCGGCGCCGGGCGGGGAGGAATGGCGGGGAAGCCTGCGTCGCGGGGGTCCTCGCGCAGCCGGGTGCGCCAGGCCACTTGCTGCTCGGGGCTCCAGTCGGCGGCGAAGAGGGCACCCGGGGCGCAGCGCTCGGCGGGCAGCAGGTCGCCGATCCGGAAGGCCAGCGCCATGGTGCGCCGCCGGGTGGACTGGCTGATGAACCGCACCCCGGCGCCGTCCGGTACCGCGAGGGAGACCGACTCGTCCAGCTCGTCGGCCAATGCGACGGCGAGCGGTTCCAGGGCGTCGGGGAGACCGGAGCAGGCGAGGTAGGCATTGCCCAGCTCCATCAGGCGCGGCGCGAGCAGCACGTCGCGGTCGTCCTCGATGCGCAGATATCCCAGGTGGGTGAGGGTGGTGACGATGCGGTCGACGGTGGACCGGGCCAGGCCGGTGGCGCGGACCAGGTCGCCGGGGCGCATCCGCGGTCCGGGGTGGGCGGCCAGGGCGCGCAGCACGGCCAGACCGCGCTCCAGCGGTCCGACCGGGTCGCCGCCGGGTTCTGCGGCGTCCGCCTTGGATGCGGTCGCGGCATGCGGCATGCGGTCCTCCTCGTCGAGCCTCCGGGGTGTGCGCAAACCGTACCCGGCGGACCCTTCGGCCGCGCGGGGCGGTCGGGCACTGCGCGCCCGCTTCGCCTGCGCCGACGGGATGACCGGTGCCCGGCCCTGGGCAACGCCTGCGGTGCGTGGCCCTCTTCGGGCCCCGCACCGCCGCTGCGTCAGCAGGAGTTCAACCGATGTGCAGGCCCGCGTAGTTCTCGGCCAGCTCCGCGGCCGCGTGCCGGGACGACGAGACGCGGTCCAGCTGGGAGACCTGGAGCCGGGTCTCGAATGCGCTCTGACCCGGGTCGGTGTGCAAGGTCGTCGTCATGAAGTACGAGAAGTGCTCCGCGCGCCACACCCGGCGCAGACAGGTGTCCGAGTACGCGTCGAGCAGTTCGGCGGAGCCGCTGTCCTTCAGATGGGCGAAGGCCCGGGCGAGCACGACGACGTCGGAGACAGCGAGGTTGAGCCCCTTGGCACCGGTGGGCGGCACGATGTGCGCGGCGTCGCCGGCCAGGAAGATCCGGCCCCAGCGCATGGGCTCGGTGACGGAGCTGCGCATCGGCAGCACGGCCTTGGAGGTGATCGGGCCGCGGGCGAGCCGCCAGTCGCCGTCGATCGCGAAACGGGCGTCGAACTCGTCCCATATGCGGTCGTCCGGCCAGTCGGCCGGGTCGGTGCCGTTCGGGACCTGCAGATACAGGCGGCTGACCGTGGGGGAGCGCATGCTGTGCAGGGCGAAGCCGCGGGGTGAATGGGCGTAGATCAGCTCGTCGCAGGATGGCGGGACATCGGCCAGGATGCCGAACCACGAGTAGGGGTAGACCCGCTCGAAGGTGCTCATGACACCGTCCGGAACCGCCCTGCGGGTCACGCCGTGGAACCCGTCGCAGCCCACGACGTAGTCGCAACTGAGAGTCCTGTCCTGGCCCTGGTGGGTGTAGTGGATGACGGGCCGGTCCGTGTCGGCTCCGGCGACCGAGTTCACCTGGGCCTGGAACAACAGCGGGGCTCCGTCGGCCACCTGAAGGGCGATCAGGTCCTTGACGACCTCGGTCTGGGCGTACACCCACACCTTGCGGCCGCCGGTGAGTGACGGGAAGTCGATGTGCTGTGACCGGCTGTCCCAGCGCAGCTCGATGCCGTCGTGGACCAGACCCTCGCGGTCCAGCCGCTCGCCCGCGCCGGACTCCCGCAGCACGTCGACCGTGCTCTGCTCGAGGATGCCGGCGCGCTGGCGCTGCTCGACGTAGGTGCGGTCACGGCTCTCCAGAACGACGCAGTCGACGCCGGAGTTGTGCAGGAGCCGGGCGAGCAGCAGGCCCGCAGGGCCGCCGCCGATGATGCCGACGGTGGTGTGGTTCATGGCGGTCAGTTCTCCTCTTCGAGAATGCGGTTGGCGATGGCGAAAGCGGCGTTCGCTGCGGGCACGCCGCAGTACACGGCCGATTGGAGCAGGACTTCCTCGATCTCCGCGGGGGTGAGACCGTTGCGCCGCGCGGCCCGCACATGCATGGCCAGCTCCTCGTAGTGGCCGTGGGCCACCAGCGCCGTGAGGGTGATGCAGCTGCGGGTTCGGCGGCTCAGTCCGGGCCGGGTCCAGATCTCGCCCCATGCGTAGCGGGTGATGAAGTCCTGAAAACCGGCGGTGAAGTCGGTGGTGCGGGTGATCGCCCGGTCGACGTGCTCGTCGCCGAGCACGGCGCGGCGCACGGCCATGCCGGCGCCGTGCCGGGAGGCGTCGTCGGCGGCTGGGGCGGCATCGGCCGCGAAGTGTCCCAGCAGGGCGGCCAGGACGGGCACCGGACGCTCGACGTTCGCGAGGTGCGCGGCGTGCGCCACCTCGGTCAGGGCGGCGCCGGGGATGCCGTCGGCCAGCTCGCGGGCGTGCGCGACGGGCGTCGCGGGGTCCTCGCGGCCCGCAACGACCAGGGTGGGTGCGGTGATACGAGGCAGCTCGGCGCGCAGGTCGAAGCCGGCGAGTGCGTCGCAGAGCCCGGCGTAGGCCTCGGGGGTGGCCGCGGCCAAGTCGTCGACCACTGCTCTGGCGGCAGGGGAGGCCGCGAAGGACGGGGTGAACCAGCGGGCGGGGGCGGTCTCCGCGACCGGGCCGGTGCCCTCGGCGCGTACCAGCGCCGCACGGTCGGACCAGCCCTCCGGCTGACCGAAGCGGGCCGAGGAGCAGAGGATCGCGAGCGAGGTGACCCGCTCGGGGTGGTGCACGGCGAGCCAGGTGCCGACGGCGCCGCCGAGTGAGATGCCGGCATAGCCGAACTCTTTGATGCCGAGCGCGTCGGCGAGGCCGAGGACCAACTGCCCGAGGTCGGCGACGGTGCCGCCGTCGGGCAGCAGGCCGGCTGGGGAGCCGCCGTGGCCGGGCAGGTCCCAGCGCACCACTCGGTGAGTCCGGGCCAGTGACGGGGTCTGTGGGTCCCACACGGCCAGCGAGGTGCCGAGCGAGGGGCCCAGGATCAGCGGCGGGGCGGAGTCCCGGCCATCCACGCAGTGGTGCAGCAGACGCTGCGCGGGGGCAGAAGTGCTCATGCGGTCTCCTCGTGCTGAGTGTGCGGGGCCGCCCGGTGGGCGGTGGGTCGCGGACGGCTCACGGCCACCGGCCGGTGCGGGGCTGCCCGGTGCGTCGATATCTGACGCTTCATCAGGTCGGGTTCCGGGAGGGGCCGGTGCGGCGCAGGGCGCGGTCCACGAGGGCGCCCGCGGAGCCCGCGTACTGCGTGGGGTCGGTCAGTTCGCGCAGCCGGTCCTGCGGAAGGACACGGGCGATGCCGGGCTCCTCCCTGAGGGCCTCGTCGAGTTCCATGCCCTGTTCGACGGCGTGGCGGGAGGCCCGGGACAGCGCCTGCCCGGCCTCGCCGCGGCCGATCAGGGCCGCCAGCACCGCGGCGAGCCGCTCGCTGATGATCAGGCCGCCGGTGGCGTCGAGGTTGTCCCGCATCCGGTGCGGGTGGACGCGCAGGCCTTCGGCCAGTTCGGCGGCGTCGCGGGCGGCTCCGCCGACGAGACGCAGGGCCTGGCGCAGGGGCTGCCACTCGGCGTGCCAGGCGCCGGCCGGGCGCTCGTCCTCGGCGGCGAGCCCGGCGTAGAGCACGGACACGAGGGCGGGGACCTGCCGGGCCGCGGCGGCGATCAGCGTGGCGCGGACCGGGTTGGCCTTGTGCGGCATGGCGGAGGATCCGCCACCGCTACCCTCGCCGAGTTCGCCGATCTCCGTACGGGACAGCAGCAGGACATCGGCGGCGAGTTTGCCGAGTGCCCCGGCGGTGAAGGCGAGGGCACCGCCCAGGTCGGCGACGGGGGTGCGCAGGGTGTGCCAGGGCAGCATGGGCTCGGCCAGTCCGGTCTCGGCGGCGTAGCCGGCGAGCAGCCGCAGGCCCAGGTCCGGGCCGGCATCCGGGCCGCCGGTCGCGTCGTCGGCCTCGGCGAACGCGTGGAAGGCCGCCAGGGTGCCGGCCGCACCGCCGAGTTGTGCGGGCAGTGCTGCCCGGACAGCCGCGAGACGTTCGTGGGCGTCGAGAACCAGCGAGCGCCAGCCGGCGGCCTTGAGGCCGAAGGTGGTGGGTACGGCGTGCTGGGTGAGCGTGCGTCCGGCGATCGGTGTGTCGCGCTGCTCGGCGGCGAGCCGCGCCAGGGCGTCGGCAGTACGTCCGAGGTCGGCGAGGACGGGTTCCAGGGCGCGGGCGGCGACCAGCATGGTGGCCGTGTCCAGGATGTCCTGGCTGGTGGCGCCGCGGTGCACATGGGCGGCGGCCTGCCGGTCGCGCTCGGCGACGGCCGCGGTCAGGTCGGCGACGAGCGGGATGACGGGGTTGCCGCCGGAGCGGGCGCGCAACGCGAGATCCCGGACGTCGTAGCGGCCGGTCTCGGCGGCCGCCGCTGTGACGGCCTGCGCCGCCGCGGCGGGGGCGAGGCCCAGTGCGGCCTGGGCGCGGGTCAGTGCGGCTTCGGCATCGAGCATCGCGCGGACGTAGGCGGCGTCGCCGGTGGCGGCCTCGACCGATGACCCGGCCGGCCCCGGGGAGAGCAGACCGAGGTCCTCGGAGGCGTCAGTCGAAGGCAAGGAAGACCGTCTCCTCGTGCTCACCGTCACCCTGCAGCCGGATGTCGAAGCGGAGCAGTCGCTCCCCGTGGGCGACGGCGAGGAGTGTGGCGCGGCGCTCGGGCTCCAGGACGGACAGCAGCGGGTCGGCCGCGGCGTCGGTCGGGCCGGGCAGGTAGATCCGTGTGTGCAGATGGTGCAGCAGACCACGGGCGAAGACGATCACCGAGAGGTAGGGGACGCCGCCGGGCGGCAGCGTACGCAGCTCGTAGTGGCCGTCCGCGTCGGTCCCGACGCGGCCGAAGCCGGTGAAGCCGACGTCGCCCCTGCCGATGACCTCTCCGGTGACGGGGTCGCGGCGCAGCGACCCGGGCGCGCCGCGGCGTGAGCCGTCGGGTGCGGGCTGCCAGATCTCGATGAGGGCGTCGGGGACGGGAGCCCCGGCGCCGTCGTAGACATAGCCGTGGACGGTGAGGGCGTCAGGGTGTCCGGCGGGGGCGATCTCGCCGCCCTTCGCGAACGGCAGCGCGTAGCCGTAGAACGGGCCCACGGTCTGCGACGGGGTGGTGGACATCAGCGGCCCTCCTCGGTCCAGGTGGCGGCCGGACCGTCCAGGACGATGTCCCAGCGGTAGCCGAGCGACCATTCGGGGGTGGACAGGTCGTGGTCGTACGTCGCGACGAGCCGCCGGCGTGCGGAGTCGTCGGTGACGGACTGGAGGATGGGGTCGTAGGCGAAGAGCGGGTCCCCCGGAAAGTACATCTGAGTGATCAGCCGCTGGGTGAAGGCGTTGCCGAAGAGCGAGAAGTGGATGTGGGCAGGACGCCAGGCGTTGAGGTGGTTGCGCCAGGGGTAGGCGCCCGGCTTGACGGTGACGAACTCGTACGCGCCCTGATCGTCGGTCAGGCAGCGGCCCACGCCGGTGAAGTTGGGGTCGAGCGGGGCGGGGTGGTCGTCGCGCTGATGGGCGTAACGGCCCGAGGCGTTGGCCTGCCAGACCTCGACCAGCTGGCCGCGCACCGGGCGGCCGTCGCGGTCCAGGACCCGGCCGGTGACCTTGATCCGCTCGCCGAGCGGCTCGCCCCGGTGCCGGCGGGTGAGGTCGTGGTCGAGGGCGGTGACATCGGTGACACCGAAGACCGGGCCGGAGAGCTCCACGGCCTCGGGGTCGTTCAGGGCGACCAACGGCTTGCCGGGGTGGCGCAGGACGCTGCTGCGGTACGGGGCGTAACCACGGTCGGGGTGGCTGCGCTCGGGCGCGCCGGCGGTCACGGCCTTGGCGTAGGACTCGCGCCGCTCGGCTATCTCCTCGGAGATGCGGCCTTGGGTCAGAGGGGTGGTCATACGGGGGTTTCCTACCTTTCCAGGACCAGGGCGAGGCCCTGTCCGACGCCGATACACAGGGCGGCGAGGCCGGTTCCGGAGCCCGCGGCGGCGAGCTGGTGGGCGACGGCTCCGGCGATACGGGCACCGGAGGCACCGAGCGGGTGACCGATGGCGATGGCTCCGCCGCGCGGGTTGACGACCGCGGGGTCGAGATCGGGCCATTCGGCCAGACAGCCCAGGGACTGGGCGGCGAAGGCCTCGTTGAGTTCGAACGTGGTCAGGTCGCCGAAGCCGCGGCCGGCCCTGGTCAGGGCCTTCCTGACGGCCTCGACGGGGCCGAGACCGAAGTACTGCGGCTCGATGGCGGTGACGGCCGAGGCGCGTACGAGGGCCAGCGGCTCACGGCCGGTGGCCTTCAGGCCTTCCTCGTCCACGAGCAGCAGCGCGGCGGCGCCGTCGTTGAGCGGAGAGGCGTTGCCGGCGGTGACCGTGCCGTCCGGGCGGAAGACGGGCTTCAGCCCGGACAGCGACTGCGGCGAGGTGTTGTCCCGAATGGTCTCGTCGCGGGTGAGGCCGACGTCCTCGACGGGCACGACCTCGCCGTCGTACAGGCCGTTCTTCCAGGCGCGGGCGGCCTTCTCGTGGCTCGCCACGGCGAAGGCGTCCTGCTGCTCGCGGGTGATGCCGTACCGGTCTGCGATCAGTTCGGCGCCCTCACCGAGTGGGACGGTCCACTGCGGCTCCAGGCGCTTGTTGACCATGCGCCAGCCGATCGTGGTGGAGAACAGCTCCTGGTTGCCGGCCGGGAAGGCGCGCGAGGGTTTGGGCAGCACCCAGGGGGCGCGGCTCATCGACTCCACGCCGCCCGCGACGGCGACCGAGGCGTCGCCGACCGCGATGGCGCGGGCGGCCTGGATCACGGCTTCGAGGCCGGAGGCGCACAGCCGGTTGACGGTGCTGCCCGGGACGGTGACGGGCAGCCCGGCGAGCAGCCCGGCCATCCGGGCGACATTGCGGTTCTCCTCGCCGGCGCCGTTGGCATTGCCGAAGAAGACGTCGTCGATCCGGGCCGGGTCCAGGTCCGGCGTGCGGGCCAGCAGGGACCGCAGCACTCCGGCGGCGAGGTCGTCGGGGCGTACGCCTGACAGGGCGCCCGCGTACTTGCCGACCGGGGTGCGGACGGCGTCGACGATGTAGATGTCGCGCAGCTGACGGGTCATCGCGCGCTCCCTTCGGTGGCCGCGGCGATCCGGACCGGGGCGGCGGTCAGGCGCTGGATCTCCTCGGCGGTGACGCCCGGGGCGCTCTCCATCAGAACGAGGCCGTCGTCGGTGACGTCCAGGACGCCGAGGTCGGTGATGATGCGGTCGACGCAGGTCCGGCCGGTGAGCGGCAGCGTGCACTCCTCGACGATCTTCGGGCTGCCGTCCTTGGCGGTGTGGGTCATCGTCACGATGACCCGCCGGGCCCCGTGCACCAGATCCATGGCCCCGCCGATACCGGTGACCAATTTCCCGGGAACGGCCCAGTTGGCGAGGTCGCCACGGGCGGAGACCTGCATGGCGCCCAGCACGGCGGTGTCGATGTGACCGCCGCGGATCATCCCGAAGGAGAGCGCCGAGTCGAAGAAGGAGGCGCCGGGCAGGACGGTGACGGTCTCCTTGCCGGCGTTGATCAGGTCCGGGTCGACCTCGTCCTCGTAGGGGAACGGGCCGGTGCCGAGGATGCCGTTCTCCGACTCCAGGACAACCTGGACACCGGCGGGGAGATGGTTGGGGATCAGTGTGGGCAGCCCGATGCCGAGGTTCACGTACTCGCCGTCGCCCAACTCGCGGGCCGCGCGGGCGGCCATCTCGTCTCGCGTCCAGGCCATCAGGCCGACACCTCCCGGGTCGTGCGCTTCTCGATCTTCTTGTCCACGGCCTGTTCGGGGGTGAGTGCCACCACCCGCTGGACGAAGACGCCCGGCAGATGGACCTGGTCCGGGTCGATCTCGCCCGGCTCGACCAGCTCCTCGACCTCGGCGATCGTGATCCGGCCCGCCATGGCTGCCAGCGGGTTGAAGTTGCGGGACGACTTGTTGAAGACCAGGTTGCCGTGCCGGTCCCCCCTGGCTGCCCGGACCAGTGCGAAGTCGGTGGTGATGCCCCGCTCCAGCACGTACTCGACACCGTCGAACGCGCGGGTCTCCTTGCGCGGCGATGACACCGAGACGCCGCCCGTGCCGTCATAGCGCCAGGGCAGTCCGCCGTCGGCGACCTGGGTGCCGACGCCGGCCGGCGTGTAGAAGGCGGGGATGCCACAACCGCCGGCGCGCAGCCGCTCGGCCAGGGTGCCCTGGGGGATGAGCTCGACCTCCAGCTCACCGGCGAGGTACTGCCGGGCGAATTCCTTGTTCGCGCCGATGTAGCTGCCGGTGACCCGGGCGATCCGGCCCGCCGAGAGCAGGACCGCAAGACCGGAGTCCATCGCGCCGCAGTTGTTGGAGACCACGCCCAGTCCGCCGACTCCGGTGTCGAACACCGCGTGGATCAGCGTGTTCGGTACGCCGCTGAGGCCGAAGCCACCGACCGCGAACGACGCTCCGTCGTGGACATCTGCCACGGCCTCTGCGGCCGAGGTGACCACCTTGTCCATCCGCCTGCCTTCTACTCGTGTTCGCCAGATGAACTTAAGTTCGCATTACTGCTTCATTCTGATCCCCTGGCAGCCGGTTCGTCAACGGCTCCGGACGTCGGGGTTTCCAGGCGCACCCGCCGCATCGAACGGACGTGCCCGCGGAACGGCCGACGTCGGCCGGGGTTCCGCGGATGCGTCCGATCGCGTCACTCGCCGAGGTGGGGTGGGGCGTCAGTCGATCGCACCGGACAGCGCCGGGGTCTGCTGCGCGGCGGGCTCGCGCCGGGTGCGACGCGCCATCGGCACCAGGCAGATCGCGACCGCGCCAAGTACGGCGGTGACGGCGAAGGTGGTGAATCCGAGGCCGGCGTTGCCACCCTCGATGACGGCGCCGCCGAGCCAGGGGCCGATGACCGCGCCCGTGCGGCCGATGCCGGTGACCCAGCCCAGGCCGGTGGCCCGTTGGGCGGGCGCGTACACGGTGGAGGTGGCCGAATACACCATGGCCTGGGCGCTGAAGAGCCAGATGCCGGTCATGAAGACGACCATGTAGGCGACACCGAGCGGCATGTGGGCCCTGAGCAGGAAGGTGCCGCAGGCGGTCAGGACGAACCAGATCGCGGAGACGCGCACGGCGCCGAAGCGGTCGGCGGCGCGGCCGGCCAGGAGCATGCCGACGATGCCACCCGCGTTGATGATCATCAGGAAGGTGACGGAGGAGGAGAGGGAGTAGCCGGAGGCCCGCATCAGCTGGGGCAGCCAGGTGGAGACGCCGTAGACGAGCAGCAGACCTGCGAAGGACGCGACCCACAGCAGCGGGGTGGCGATCCGCGAACCGGGTGCGAACAGCGAAGCGACTGCGGCGAATCGCCCTCTGGCCCCGGCCGCGGGTGCCTCGGCCGCGGTCGGCGATGGCAGGCAGTAACGCGCGGCGACAGCCTCGGCGTCGGAGGCGCGGCCCCTGGCGAGCAGCACCCCAGGCGACTCGGGCAGCCACTTCAGCACCAGCGGCACCGCGATCAGCGCGGGCAGCACACCGGCCCAGAAGACGGCGCGCCAGCCGAAGTCCGGTGCGAGGGCGAGGCCGAGCCCGGTGGCCACCATGCCCCCGGCGTGGTATGAGGTCATCAGCAGGCCGATGGAGAGCGCGGCCCGGCGCGGTGGGGCGAACTCGGTGACGATTGCCAGGGCGATCGGCATCAGCCCGCCCAGACCCAGGCCGGCCAGGAACCGCCCGGCGCCGAAGGCGGTCGCGGACGGCGCGAGCGCGCACAGCGCGGAGCCGACGGAGAACAGCGAGACGCTCCAGACCACGACGGGCCGGCGTCCGAGCCAGTCGGTGAGCGTGCCTGCGGCCAGGGCGCCGATCAGCATGCCGAAGGTGGTCCAGCTGCCGATCGTCCCGGCGGTCGAGGTGGTGAAGCCGAGGGAGGAGTCGTCGAGCAGATGCGGCATCACGGCGCCGTAGATGTTGACGTCCATGCCGTCGAAGAACACGGCAAGCCAGCACAGGGCTATGACGGCGCCGACGGCGCGGAACGAGCGCTCAGGCGGGGCGGAGCGTGTGGTCACTGATACTCACTTCTCTCACATCGTCGCGATACATGCGTTGCGTGCGATGCACGCCGAAAGGAGGCGGCGCGGTCTCCCTGCCGCAGAGGCCGAAGCAGGCCCCTCTGAAGTCTCGCGTTCGCTGAATGAACAATGGTTCGCGAGTGACGTGAGTTTCGGAGAAATTAACGGGCTTGTCAATGGTTCGGACAACGAGCGTGCCGCGCCGATGAGGGCGCGAGAGAAGCCCTGAGGGGTCTGCTCCGGGGCCGGGACGTAACGCCACCGCCGCTCGTACGCTGTCCCGCGGCGCGCAGCCCGGTGTCGCGCCGGGACGGCCCCGGTCTGCCGGAATCCGGTGTTGGATGCGGCGGGCCGCGTACGGCCCGTCGTCCGGGCTCTGCTCACCGCAGCCGGGACGGCCCGGTAGCGTCGGCCACTTGCACTACAGCCGGAGGTCATGTGACGTGATCTCCGGCTGGTCGTTGACCGGGCATCATGCTGGGTGTGACGGCTGCGCAGATAGCCGGGCGGGATGCCGAACTGTCCGCGCTGACTGGTTCGTTGGGGTCCGTGTTCAACCCGCCGGAGCCGTGGGTGATGTTCGTGCAGTTCGCCGAAGGGCTGCTGGCGGATGCCTGGCTTCACTCCGGGCCAAGACCGGGGCGTTTGCCTGACGCGGCAGTCTTCGAGGTCGTCACGCGTTGAAACGAGACTTCTCAGCCCCTGGACAGCATGACGGGCACGCGCTATTGGGATGTGGGTGGTCTGGGCGTCGTGCGTCCACCAACGTCTGCGTGGCCGACGGCTTCCCAAGGGGCAGAGATCAGCCGGCGGCAGGCCAAGGTGGTCGTGCAGTGCCCGGCGGCCGGTGCCGGTCACGGCGAGCGTGCGTGTCGTGCCGATCCGCGTGATCCAGCCGACGGTGAGTGCGTGGCTGCACCAAGCGGCCTGGCGCGCTCGCCTCACCAACGTCGCCGACCACCACTACGCCCACGACCACCTCACGATCCCCTCCATCGCCCCCACCGGTGCGTTCCTCGCCGAGCAGCGCTCGCTTGCTGCCCGCGTCCGGCTCGACGCCGGCCGGGCCATTGACCTGCCCGTCACCGACGAGCACTGGCAGCTCTCGTACGGCCGGGCGGCGGAAGGCCGTGAGCATCACCGATACCGGTTTCCCCGACCGCACTTTCGCGGTTTCTGGACAGGGGAGAACTCCGGAGGCAGACGTCCCACGAAGCCCGGTGTCCGTGCCCGGAGTGCTGCTCACGCCGACGTATCACCTGCCAGGGTTGGAGCTACGCCTGCCGATGCGGGATGTCGCCCGCGCGCGGGCTCCCCGGTGATCGGCTTCGTCTGCTTCGCGCAGCTTCCGCCAGAGGCGGGTGCGGTGCAGCATGTAGAGGGCGATGAACAGGACGATTGCCTGCAACCCCACGGCGAGCAACCAGAAGACGACCTTGCTCTCCAGCTCGTTGGTCATGTAAGTGAAGTTCATGCCGAAGAAGCCAGTCAGGAACGAGAGCGGCAGGAAGATCGTCGACACGATGGTCAACCGATTGATCACTCCGTTCTGTTCTCCGGACACGAGGGAGGAGTAGCTGCCGAAAACGCGCCTGGTGGCTTCCTGGAGAGACTCGATGTTCGTGAGCACCAGCCTCGCGTGCTGTTGGTAGGAGCGAACAAACCGCTGCCGTTCCTCGGGAAAATTGGGGTTCATCATTCTCCGCGTCAAGGTTTCGTCCATCACCTGGAGGTAGGGCAGGAGCGAGTGGTGCAGGAGGGCGGCGTGCCGTCGCAGACGCGCCAATTGATAGACCTGCTCGGGGTGCCGTCGCTCGAACATCTCGTCCTCGAGGTCCTCCGCCGCCAGGAGAGCTTCCACGGCGGACCGGCGAAAGGACTCCAGGGCCTCCTGCAGCAACAGGAACAGCGTGGCCACGGTGTCGGAGGGTCTCTCGTGAGGCAGCCGGGCGTGAGGGTCTTGATCAGCGCGAGCGGTCCACGGTGAACCGTGACCAGGTACCGCTCGGTCACGAACGCATGGAGATGAGTGACCTGGTCCGCCTCGACCACTGGCACGACGAACCCGGCCCTGTCACCGAGGTACTCGGCCCGCACGGATTCGCCCTTCCGGCCAAGCCACGTCAAGCCCTCGGCCAGACCGAGCTGGTCGGCGACCGGCATTTCGTCGGGCGACACTTCCTGGGGCAGTTCGATGTCCACGAGCAGGAAATCCGATGCCGTGAGGCGCTCACGAGCCTCCGACACATGTGTCTCGGCGACGACCCCTTCCGGCATGGACACCACCAATACGATCATCGTTCCTCCCTGTGGAGCAGGGGCTGCGGCACCTCCAGCGTGCGCAGACCCTGTAGCCCACGCACACGGATGGACTCATTCGCCCCGCCGGGGGCCTCGAATGAGTGGGACTCGCACCGCTGTGCCGGTGGCGGCCGCCGTCGACCGGCTCGCGGGTGATCCGGAGATTGCCCGCAGACAGTAGCGCGCCATGCTGTTCGCCGCCCGCTACCAGGCCGTCAATCTCGACGATCCCGGCAAGGCCAGGACGGTTTCTTGGTGGGCTGCTCGTCATCGGCGCGTCAGGAGCCACAAGGAGACGAGATGAGGCAGGCAGGCCTGCACGTCGGCCGCTACGCGAGATCACCAGCCTGCTCGCGCTGTTACCGCGGCGGGCCGGCCATCACTTCTTGCACAGAGCGGTGTCGAGGAGAGCATCGGCGCTCGTGAAGTCCTTTGAGGTGGGGCGCCCAGTCGGCGGTGGCGACGACCGTGGCGCAACAACGCCGCAAGGAAGCACCCGTATTCCTGGGCATCCCCGCATTCGATCAGATCGCAGGCCGAACCAGTTGAGCCGAGAGGCTCTGGACCGGCCCATCCCTTACTGAGCTTCAACTCGTGATGTCGTAGGGACTGACGGTCCTTGGTCCTCTGCGGTATGGCCTCGGGACGCGGTATCGACAAGGCGGCGGTCTTGATCGCCGAACGGCAGCAGTTTCGCGGACAGTTGCGGCTTCAGGCGGCAATGCGGTTCGTAGGGTAGGCCAGCTGTCGGGTGTTCGGGAGGGAGCCCTCAGCGGGACGCGCGCAGGGAAGCGTCCAAGGTGGTCATGAGTTGCTCAACGCGGTTCTTGCTAGCTGGCGCGAGGGGATACCGAATAAGAACATCGATCAAGACCGGTGTGGCGCGTTGCCGAGCCTGCTCGATCATCTTGTTCCCGACTTCGGGATCGTCGCTTGCGTTGATTTCAGCTATGCGCGCTGCACTTGCAGCGGCGCGCAGGATGTGGCCTACCTGGTGAGCTTTCGCGATCGGGTGGAGGTACGCGGCAGATGCGGCATCGCCGGCAGCTCGCGCAGCGAGACGTGAGGCTTCGGTGGAAGCTTCCTTCGCTGCTCGGTGTGCGTCCAACGAGGTGACGCGCTGCAGCTTGGTCCTTCTCGCACCGTTGACGAACTCCCATGCGGCATCAAGGGCTGCGCGAGGTCGAGGGTCACTGGGGTTAGCTTCCTCGAACACGGGGAGGACTTCCTGAGCGGTCTCTGCGACGTAGCGTGCTACGACGCGCAACTCGTCCATGGTCAGCTCGAAGTCACCGGATGCGGTCGCCGTCATGAAATCAAGCATCTCACGGGCGTCAGTCGCGCCACAGGCCGTTCCAAACTGCGGGCCTCCGCCCGAGCTCCCGAACGTCCTGGTTGAAGGAGTCAGCCAACAACCGAGGGCATATAGCCGTCTCGGTTCGGGCCACACGGCTCCCTTGACCTGACCATCCACACGACACCACGAGTTCAACCTCAGTAGTTCGGAGAATGGAGGTTGCTTCGCCGAACGCACCCCGACAATGGCGCCGCCGGCTACCTGCACGAGGTCTTCGAACCGACCGCCCACGCGATCGACGGCCTGGGAAAGGGCGCTGGAAGCCGTCGGCCTGCTCGGCGAAGCCCTCGCCCTCGACCTGCGACGGCCCCGGGACTACTTCGCACGTGTCTGGAGCACCGCCTTCCGGGCCCAGGAACTGGCCTGTCAGCAAGACGGACGTGAAGCCGCATGACCTCCACGTCCGCTTCCACTGCGGCGGCCGTCGCCGCCCGGCGCCTCCAAACGAAGGACAAACTCACTCGGATCGAGAAGGCAATTGGCCAGCTACGCCGCGAACGAGGACGGTTGACCGTCCGGGCCGTCGCCGAACGAGCCAAGGTCTCCGCCACGTTCCCTACGAGAACACCGACGCACGAGCCCTTGTCCAGCACGCCGTCGCCGACCACCGCAACCGCCACGACCACGAGACCCAGTAGGAGCACGAGCCGATCGAAGCGTCCTGGCGCGAACGCGCGCTCAACGCTGAGGAAGAACTCGGCCGGGCACAGAAGGAGATCTTCACGCAGCGGAAGCGTATCGGCGAACTGATGGGCCAGATCCGCGACCTCGAACAAATGGTCCCCAACGAGTCCATCCAGCAGCCCGTCACCGAGAACACCAGCCTCAAGCACTGCGTCCAATGGCTGCCCCAGGAACACCGCACACTCCAAGAACGCCTCGAAGGCGCCCGCTCCAACCTCCGCTTCGCCGACAAGCGCATCGTCGACATCGAAGCCCAACACCTCCAACAGGACCACTTATGACCGTTCCGCCCCTCCGACCCGATCCACCTCAATCGCGACCAGATCGCCTCCCTAGCCCGGCTGCCGCGGGAAGTGGAGCAGTTCCTCGACGAGTGCGACGAGAAGGTCGAAGAGGCTCTGGCCGCCCACTTCGGCCTCAACCCCGCCAGCGTCGCGCTTCACGCCCAGCGTGAACAGAGAGCCAAGTCATTGGTGTTTGCGCGCCGGGACGTGGTCCTGTTCCTGCTGCGGCGTGAACGTCTCGGTACTGAGGTCTGCCAGGAGTTGCAGGGCTGCTGCTGATGGGGAGCCTGGTTCAGCGGTGAACACCGCCATGCGCTGACCCTTGTCGTTGGACAGGTCCATGAGCTCGTTGTTCAGGGTCATGGAACCCACCAGCGGGTGCTGGAAGTTGCGGGTGTAGTGCTGAACGCACGTGTGAACGGGGTGTGCTGCCCACAGCGTTGCGAAATCAGGGCTATTTAGGGTGAGTTCACCGATGAGTTCGGTCAGCTCGGGATCGTCGGGGCTGCGGGCGGCAGTCATACGTAGGTCGGCGACCGTGTCCCGGGCCTTGCTCCTCCAGTCGGTGTACAGCTCGCGGCTGTGCGGATCCAGGAAGACCAGGCGCGCGATGTTGGGTCGCTGGCCTGGCTGCGCGGGCGCCTCATAGGGCAGGTGCCCCGCGAGCAACGCGTGCGCCGCGTGGTTCCAGGCCAGAACATCGCTGCACCGTCCGATGACCAGAGCGGGTACGTCCCCGAACGCGTCGATCATCAGCCGGACGCTGGGGCGCAGTTGCTCGGGGCGCGGACATCGGCGGGCCTGCAGCTTATTGCGAGCCAGGCGGAACAGGTGGGACCGTTCGGCACTGTTGAGCTGGAGGACACGGCAGATCGCGTCGAGCACGGCGTCGGAGGCGTTGGGACTCTGTCCTTGCTCCAGACGCGTGTAGTAGCCGCCGCTGACGCCTGCCAGATGCGCCAGTTCTTCACGGCGCAGGCCGGGGACCCGCCGCCGGCTGCCGTAGTCGGGCAGCCCGACGTCTTCGGGCTTCAGCCGGGCACGTCGGGTGCGCAGGAACTCGCCGAGTTCGGATCGCCGCTCCATGTCCCCCAGGATGCCCGCTTTCCTCGTGTTGTGCCTGCACCTGCCAGGTGCAGGCACGCCAGGGATACCCCCAACAGAGGGCTGGTCGGTGCTCGTCGCGCAGCACAGGCTGGGACGTGCCCGACGTTCTACGTCGTGGCCTTTGCGTCGGTTCATTTGAGTTCATATGAGAGGCACTCCATGGCGGTATCCGAGGCACAAGACGTGCTTGCTGGTGGGGAGGTGACGGACAATCTCGGCACCAGGGGCTGGCTGATCCTGGTCACGCTGTGCGGCGCGACCTTCATGACGGGTCTGGACTTCTCGGTCGTGACTGTGGCCCTGCCGGAAATCGGGCGCGACCTGGACTTCGCGAGCACTGGGTCGCTGCAGTGGGTGGCAACTGCCTGTCTGCTGCCGACGGCGAGTCTGCTGCCGCTGTTCAGCCGGGTCTCCGACCTCATCGGCCGCCGCCGTCTGTTCATCCTCGGTGTCGCTCTGTTCAGCGCGTTCTCCCTGATCGCGGGGCTTGCGGCGGGGCCGGCCATGCTCATCGCGGCCCGTGCGGGCCAGGGCGCATCTGCTGCCATGATCGCGCCGACCGCCATCGCGCTGATGACGACGGTCTTCCCGGAAGGTCCGCAGCGGACGAAAGCCCTCGGCGTCAACGGCGCCGTGCTGTCATTGGGCTTCGTCCTCGGCACGCTCGGCGGCGGTGTGATCACCAGCGGCCTGAACTGGCGCTGGACCATGTTGATCCTGGTCGTCATCGGCGCAGTGGTACTGATCGGCGCGATCATCCTGCTTCCCGGGACCGCCACACGATCAGCGGCCCGGCTCGACATCCCGGGGGCCGTCCTCGCGAGCATCGGCCTCTTTGCCCTGGTCTACGGGATCTCAACGGGCGCCGACGCCGGCTGGGTCAGTGCACCCACGGCAGGCTCCCTCGCTCTGGCCGTTCTGTCCCTCAGCGCGCTCCTCCTGGTGGAGCGGCGGCATGCGGCTCCGCTGATCCCGCTGAACCTGCTGACCACGCCGACGGTGAAGTGGGGCGGCCTGATCGGGTTCATCACGCTCGGCATGTGCGGCGGTACGACGGTCCTGCTGAGCCTGTACATGCAAGACGTGCTGGGCTACTCCGCGCTGACCACCGGTGCCGGCTTCCTCGCGGAAGGCATCGCAGCACTCGTCGGCGGCATGTTGGCCTCCCGGCTGATCACCTCGTGGGGCAAGGTGGGCGCCATGGCCACTGGACTGATCGTGCAGGGGCTCGGCACCGGAACGATGTTCCTCCTGCCCGAGAAGAACGGCCTGGCACTACTCCTGCTGACATCCGGCGCCATGGGGTTTGGCCACGTACTGACCGTAGTCTCCTTCATCACCACCATGACATCGGGACTCCGCGACGATGAGCAGGGGATTGCGAGCGGCCTGTCGCAGCTGCCGCAGTTCCTCGGGGCCATCGGGACCGCAGGCCTGGCCGCCATCGTCACCGCACGCGCCAAGTCGCTCTCGACGACGACGAGTTCCGCGCTCGCCACGCTGGGCGGTCTCCACGCGGCAATGCTCACAGCGGGAATCGTCTGCCTCGGCGGAGCGATGCTGGCCGTCCTGACCCTGCGCCCCTCAGTGACCGAGGCCCGTTGACGGTCGTACGGACCGAAGAGAACCAAGAGGCGCCGGGCACTTCCCCGAACGAGAAGAACGTGCACCGCTGCCCGAAGCCAGAACCGCACAGCTTCATGCGCACCACACCCAGCACCGATTCAGGCCCATGGAGGAACCATGAGCACCAAAGATCCGAAGATCGAGGCCATCGAGCGCTTCTTCACCGCGTACGCGGCCAACGACGTGGACGGCATCGCCCAGGTGCTGTCCGAGGACATCGAGTGGACAATTCCGGGGCATCACCCACTCGCCGGCACCAAGCGCGGCATCTCAGAAGTGCGGTCGTTCTTCGAGCAGCTCGGCAAGACCGGCTTCCGGGCGGAGCCGCTCTTCCTTGAGGCCAGCGAAAACTACGTCGTCGATGTGCACCGCGGCTGGTCCACAGAGGGTATCGGCAAGGTCGACACGACCTGGGCGCTGGTATGGCACTTCGGTGCAGACGACAAGGTTGATCACGTCGTAAACCTCAGCGCCGACCAGCATCAGATGGACAGCTTCATCTGGGCCAACTTCAGTCTGGCGCCACTCCCGGACAGCCTCGCCTGACACGGTCCGGTACGAGGCGTTCGGCGCGGCCCTGTGCTGCCACGCGGACACGATCGAAGCCCCCCGCCACCGAATCCCCGCATCACGGACACCTACGCGACGCATCCGCGCAGTTCAAAGCCCATCCGGCCAGATCGACGATCGGTAGAGCGCGCGAGGCGCTTGAGCTCGTGGACGGTGAAGATGACCGGGGTCTCGGGCGCGGCCTCCTTGAACTGGTGGGCCAGGGCGAGGGTCTTCTCCAGCTCTGGCCGGACCTTGACCCGGGTGCTGGTCTGCTCCTTGAAGACCTTGTGGCACTCCGCCCTGTGGAGGGCTTCGAGCTGGCTCGCCAGTTCCTGGCGGGCGGTCGACGTACGGGCGTACCCGATCCGGATCGGCCGCCCGGTGCGGGGCGCGGGCCCGACGGCGAGCGCCGGTCCCTGCCTCCACGCGCGGCCGGGGAGCCGGTCGGCGGGCACCAGGATCTCCAGTTCCTCGCGGAGCGCGGGGACGAGGGCGAAGCGGGGGTGTGCACTTCGCGGCGGTCTTCCCGCCCCGGGTGCGGCAGGCGCTGCCGGCGGGCGCGCCACAGTTCGGGCAGTCGTGACGTTCTACCGCCAATGCGGCCTGATCGGGCGTGAAATCCATGCCGGAAGCCCCTCAGAGCCCCGTCGCACAACATGCGGGTTTTGAGCGGCCACCTGCGGAAACGGGTCGGCTCCCGGGTCTCTCGCAGAACTCTCACAGATGGTCGTTTGTGAGAGGGCAGAAGCGGAACTGGCGCTACCGCACCGGCTTCGCGCTCCACATGCTTCGAGACAGCCGGACTCACCCTGGAGTGGAGATCCGGTGGCACCGAAGGCGCTGTGAACCGCATCAAGAAGATCAAAAGACAGCTCTACGGACGAGCCGGCCTCGAACTACTCCGTGATCGCTGAGCCGCTGCGTCGTAGAGACCGACCACAAGGCACTGCAGTGATCAGTAGCGGGACCGGTCGGAGTGCATTGAGATCAGCGAACGGTGGGCGAGACAGGGAACAGACGCAGGAAGGACGTCTGAAATGAGCGTGGACGAGAGCTGATCCGCCTCGGGTGTTCTGCAACGTGCCTCAAGCGCTTCCGCCATGCTCGAGCGTCGCGATCCGGGCCAGCTTCGTCAGCATCATGCCGTTGCGGACTGCGACGATGTAATCCACGGGGAGTCCGTGCATCCGGGTGCCGGGGCCCCGGAGGGGGTGCCAGTCGAGAACGAAGAGGGTGTTCTCGCCCCAGGGGATCAAGTTCATGGCGATGCGGGCTGCGCCGAAAGGATCTGCCTTCGCTTCCAGTTCGAGGCGGTGTTGCGGTTCGCAGATGCGGACGACGCAAGTGTCGTCGAGGGTCAGGGGGCCGGCACCGACTCGGACTTTCAGGCGGGCGCCTACTTCTGGCCAGTGCGGGTCCGCGGCGAGGACCCGCTGGGTTCCTGTGACCCACTCCCCGTAGCGGTGGCCGTCGGACAGCAGGTCCCAGACCTCGGACGGCGAGCTCAGGATCAGACGGCAATTCCGGGCCACGCTGATCACGTTCCTTCTGGAGGATGAGGGATAGGGGAGATGCTGCCGGTCATGGCTCCTCCGGGACGAGGCTGTCCGGCACAGCAGGAGCTGGGCAGCCGTGAAGCCCGGCGCGAGAACCTGGCGATGGGTCAGCCGGTGTGCGCGGATCGCCTGGCGGGCCGCTTCATCGCCGCTCGTGTGGGGCAATCAGCCCAGCGCGCCGGGGTACTGCGGGAAATCCTCAACAGTCACCGCTTTCGCCGCACCACGGATGCACTCCGCCCTTCGCACGGCCCAGCGAATGGCTGCTTCGATGAGTCCGAGCCGTTGACTCCGACAACGATGGCCCCTGGCTTCTCACGCAGGTCAGCCGTGGTCATCCTCGGCTCGACGGCTGGCGCCGCCGCTCCGGATTCCTGGTCCGGCCGCCCACGGGCTTGGCCTCCAGCCTCATGCCGACAGCACCACCTGCACAATCCGACAGGTCCATACGGGGCTGCGATCTGCTTGCCCGCGTCGATGCCCTGGCCGGCGGTGGGCACGTTGGCGGAGGTTCTGACGCTCTGGGTGTCCAGCCCGCGTGCGCTCGGCTCGGGGGCCCTGCCTTCGGTCTCCCGTACCAACCGCCGGAGCAGGCCGGGTGCGGCGGCAGCGGATAGTCGTCGCGGAGGACACGGTCCGGCAGCGTGCCGGATGCCGGAAGCGGCGAGGTCTCCCGGGGGAAGGCCAGATACGCCCAGACTTCCGTGGCCAGCGGCACCGTCGCACCGGCGCCGGACGGCCGCCACGGCTCACCGGTTCGCGGATGCCGGGGGACAAAAGCGATGTCGGGGGCGGGCTGTGCCGCGGCGAGCCCCGGGCCGACCAGGCCTACGGACTTCGTCGAAAGCCCCGACGGGGGGATCGGCGCGGCGACCCCACGGCCGAATGTCTCCGCGACGAGACCGTCAGGGAGGGCCACTGGTCTGTCCTCGCTGGCCACCACCAGATGCGCCAGCGCCGCCGCGACCGCCGCCTCCCAGCGGGGGCTCCACGCCCCGACGGGTTCGATGGGCGGCGTACCGCACGGCCCCCGCGCCACGCTCTCCCAGCCGACAGGCGGGGCAACGGGTACGTCGGCTGGAGCCCGGCGCACGGCGCCGGGCTCCAGCCACACCGTCTGCCAGATCGAGCAGTCGTCCATCCGGGTCGCCACCGCGAGCCCGCACCGCTCGCACGCCAGGTTGGGACCGTCCCGGCCGTCCAGCCCAAGACAGTAGCCTTCGCACCGCTCGGGGATCAGGACCGTGCCGCGGGAGTCACCCGGCGCGACGACGATCCGTCCCAGCGCCCCGAAGGAAAGGGAGTACACCGGTGCGTACACGCCGCGGGCCGCCGCCTCGACCGCCCCGACCTCGTCCCACGGCCGCCACGGTGGCCCGGACGGCTCGGGATCGACGGCGTACGTCCCTGGTTCCATCAGCGGGGTAGCAGCTCGTGCCATGACAGGTGATGGGCGTGGACGGGAAGCGCGACCTGAGAGACCGGCGCCGTCAGCACCGCGCCGCACCCGACGCACGTGAACACGTCCATGCAACCTCCCCGCTCCGTACCCCGCGGATTCTCCCGGCCTCGCGACCGACGGCCAACCGCTTTTCGCGCACTGACACCCTTGGCAAGAAGGGCGCCAAGGCGTACATCTGCACCCCGAGTACGAAGGGCTGGAAGTCCTTCATCACCGAGACCACCCCCTGGGGAGCACCGACGCCCCGCTGGACAGCCGATGGACCCCGTCACCTCGGCGGACGCCTTACTGCCGCGGGCATCCCCAACCCTCGACGTCCGGACCCTGCTTGGCTGCCACACCATCCGCACAGAGGCCATCGCAGCCCAAGCCAAAGGAGGTCGGCCGCGATGCGGGGCGGACCGCGTACTCGCCGAGAAGGAGGCGCTGCCCTGGTGCCGGCATGCGGTGCTGGGAGGTCGGCGCCGGCGGGCCCTCCGTACCCCTCGGGCTGGCCGAGCGAGTCGCCCCGAACGGTACGGTGATCGCCACGGACATCGACGTGTCCTGGACCCGGGACATCGCCGGCGGCGTGATCGAGGTGCTGTGCCACGACGTGGCGGCCGACCCGCCGCTACCCGGCGGCTTCGACCTTGTGCACGCCCGGCTGGTCCTGGTGCACGTCACCGACCGCGCCGAGGCCCTGCGCCGGATGGTCCAGGCGCTGCGGCCCGGTGGCTGGCTGCTCCTGGAGGACGCCGACCCAGGGTTGCAGCCGCTGCTGTGCCCGGACGAGTCTGGTCCCGAACAGCGGCTCGCCAACCGGCTGCGATCCGGCTTCCGCACACTGATGGCGGCGCGCGGCGCGGACCTCGCGTACGGGCGGACCCTGCCCAGAGCGCTACGCGAAGCCGGTCTGGACGATGTACAGGCCGATGCGTACTTCCCGATCACCTCGCCGACGTGTGCCGTGCTCGAGGACGCGACGGTGCGGCAGATCCGCCACCGTCTGGTGGGGGAAGGGCTTGCCACCGACGAGGAGATCGACCGGCACTTGGCAAACGTCGCCACCGGGCGGCTCGATCTGGCCACCGCCCCGATGATCTCTGCGTGGGGACGCCGCCCGTAAGCGTTCCTGAAGACTGAGCGGGAGTGAGTCCTGGTGCCAGGACTCATGCTCAGCCGCGTGTCCCGAACGGTTTTGGGCACGCTGGTCTTCCGCGTTCGCTCCGCGTCCGGGCGGCACGCATCGTGTGCGTGGTCCGGGGATGCGGGGCGGGTTCCCTCGCGCCCGAGAGCACTCGGTCGGGCCTGGACGGTCCGATGCCCCGCAGCATCGCTCTGGAGCTGCGCCTTGGTGACCGCGCCCGCCCACCGCGACGACGAGAGCGGCGTCAACTCCCGCTCTTACGCGCCGCCCACGTATCCGTGGAGTGACCCAGACCGTCACGGCAGCGGGTCTTGAGGTCACGGGATGCAAGGCGCCCCATGTACTCACCGACCAGCCGCAGCACCTCTTCATCCTGCGAGGTCAGGCCTCGTAGCCGGTCGCGTATCGCCGCACCGGACGGCCTGAGGGCGACGAACGGACGGGCGATCGGGCGAAGGTCAGCCATGCTCAGCAGCCTCCAACGCCTTCTGAGCGCGGTTCTTTGCTGAGCGGCGTCCGTACAGGCGAGCGCAGAACGAGGTCAACACCTCCACCATGTCGCGTACCAGATCGTCTTCGACCTCGCCGTCGTCCAGGACAACGAGACGACGCACCGCCGCTTCGAGAGCGGCCTCAACCAGTTCGCTGTTCATCCGTCCCAGCCGGTCATGGTGCTCCACCACCACGGCGATCACCTCCGGATCGGCCGGCAGACGCCGGACGTTGGCGCGGGAGCCGGTCACGCCCGAGCCGACCTCGCACTCCACACGGACGACACGGTGACCGGCTTTCGCCGGCCATGCGGACAGCCGGGCAACCTGTCGTTCCAGGTCCGCTTTCTGATCGTGGGAGGAGACGCGGGCATACAGGCCCACACCGGCCACAACCTCGCGCGTTGCGTTGGTCTCCACGTTCACCAGGATCGTGCGCAACCCGGCCCGCTGAGCCGCGGCACCGGCAAGGTGCCCTCACGGAACCAGCGATACGCGGTCTGCGGATGCACACCCTGCGTCTTCGCCCGGGCCCTGGGCGGTCGACACTCGCCGGCGTACCCAGCCGTACCGCGCCCCGGCGCTCCTGCACCGTGGCCGGGTGATCAGCGTTCACGACTGCGTCAGTGCCGCCGTCCCCGTACCTGAAGCCGTCCCGCCCGGCCGCTGACCAGCACCGACATGCTATCGATCACAAACTGCGGCTGCCGTGTCGGCCGGTCGGCAGGGCGCCGATATCGGTGAGAACAACGCGCAGCAGGGCGAGCTGGCGGTGGACAGCAGCGCTGGCCCGGCGCTCGTCATCGGTGGCGAGAAGGTCGAGCAGGGCGCCCCGGAGCACGGCCAGGGCCAGGGTGCGGCGGGTCGCGCCGTCCTCGCTGTCGCTCTCGGGTTGTGGCTGGCAGGTGGCCAGGACGTCGAGCCAGTCGTTCACGGTGGCGCGGGCGAAGCCGGCCCAGGCGCCGTCGGGCTCGACGAGGGATCGGGCGTATGCCTCGGCCCACAGTCGTAGCAGCGGGCGATGTTCTTCGGTGGCGAGCCAGGCCCAGATTTGCTCAACCGCAGGGGCCAGGCCGATGGGCTGGTCGGCTTGCGCAAGGTGGTCCAGGACCGTCAGCTCGTCGGTGCGGGCGCGCGCCAGCAGCGCCTTGACCAGGCCGTCCTTGTTCCCGAACAGGAACATCAGAACGCGTGGGCTGGAGCCGATGGCCGACGCCAGCGGGCGCAGGGACAGGTCTGCCAGGCCGTGCGCGAGCGCGTATCGATAGGCGGCCTCCAGCAGCTCGGCCTGCCTGGCGGACGGGATTGTCGCTTCCTTGGACATGGGACTAGCCTAGCGCTACTGAAACAGTCGTGTCAGTGGCAACCGAATGCAGTCGAGGGGTCAGGCGAGCAACCCATGCCGCAGCAGCAACACCAGCCGCACGTCCTCGTGCGCCGCGCCAACCGTCCCGGTGACCTGGGCTGGGTGGTGATGGCTCACGGCGAGATCTACGACCGGCAGTTCGGCTGGAACACCGACTTCGAAGTCTTGGTCGCCAAGATCGTCGCCGACTACGCTGCCGACAACGACCCGGCCAAGGAGGCCGCCTGGATCGCCGAGGTTGGCGGCGAGCGCGCGGGCTGCATCTTCCTCGTCGCCGGCGACGAACCAGGGGTGGCCAAGCTGCGCATCCTGCTCGTCACCCCGAAGGCCAGGGGCCTCGGCCTAGGCGCCCGCCTTGTCGAGGAATGCCTGGTCTTTGCGTGCGGGGCCGGCTACAGGCAAGTGACACTGTGGACGAACGATGTGCTGGTTTCCGCGCGCAAGATCTACCAGGGTCTCGGCTTCACCCTCGCCGACGAGGAACCCCACCACAGTTTCGGCCACGACCTCGTCGGCCAGAACTGGGTCCTCGACCTGCGCACCACCCCGGCGGGCAACCAGAGGGGCCCCGCCGACCGGGCATGAGTGCTTCCCGGGCCACTCGGATGCCCGGCGACTCTCACCCGCGGCTGTCACATCTCCCGAAGTGCCACTGGTAGACGGGGAATGGGAAGTCCTTCAGGTCGCCGCTGGCGGTGAAGGCCGGCTCGCCGCTCACGGTGGTGAAGGCTCCGGTGTGGATGCCGCCACTCGTGCAGGGAGGTCACCATCACCAGCGGCTTGCCTGAACCCGCTCGCCCGCTGCGGTGCAGGATCCGGCCTCGGTCCGGGCTGACTTGCGCGCCTCCAGCGCGACAACCTCTGCGGTCCTGGCCCCGGCCAGGCCGGCGGCGACATGCTCGTGAGGCATGTGAAGCACCTCGGTCGGGGCCCAGGTGCCGTTCCACTCGCCGCGGACCTTGCGGGCCTGGTCCCGCCAGGCGTCATGGACCGGGGTGAACCTGCCTGCGGAGCGAGCCTCGACAGCGGTGGAGCCGGGGAAGGCATCGGGCTTGCGGACCAAGACTTCCGGGCAGTGGTCCAGCTCCAGCCGGATGGCGCCCTTGGCAATCAGCCTCTCGTGTCGGGCCACCGCCACTTTCTGGCCGTAAACCACCAGGTGAGAAGCGTGCAACACGACCCGGACCCGTTTGCTGATCAGCCGGATCGGGGCCGAGTAGCGGTTGGCGCGGACAGGTATCTGGCCATAGCGGTCGCCCCGCGGTGTGAACAGCCGGCCCGTCTCGAGCGGCTCATCGAATGGCCGCACCAGCAGCGGCTGTTCGACCGCGAATCATTTGGCGACGGTCCTGGATCTGGCACCGATCCGGCGGGCGCCGTCCTGCCGGTCCCACGGCTCGACCATCTCGTTCGGCTCGGCGAGCGAGGAGACCTTGGGAACAGGAACGACGCGTTTGCGGCGGAAGTACCCGATCTGGCCCTCGAACCCGCCTTTCTCGTGGACGCCTTCGACGCCGGGCCGACAGTAGAAGATCTCGATACCGATACCCCCGTGAGTTCGCGGATTCTGAAGGGTGCTTGGGATGAACCCACGGCTTCATGAAGGAAGTTGGCCTGCATGGGGTGTGACCGAGATACGCGCCAAAGGGGCAACGGGATGATCTTGGATCACTAGGCCGTCTGCTCGTCGTGTCCGCGCAGCATGCGCATCACGGTCGCGGGGGCCGGGTGCTGGCCGCGCTTCTTTCCGGTGCGGATGACGAGGCGGGAGGCGATCTCGCGTAGGGAGAGGTGTTCCTCGTCGCACAGTCGGCGTGCGGTGGCGAGCATGTCCTCGTCGGAGACCATGGTGCCGCCGATCGCCTTGCCCTTTGTGCGGGCGGCCTCCTGTCCTTCGAGGGTCTTGTCGCGGATGTAGTCGCGTTCGGACTCGGCCATGGCGGCGAAGAACGCGAACAGGGCGGCGCCGTGCCCGGCCGGGTCGTGCTTGCCCGCCAGGGGGCCGGTGAGGAACTCCAGCTCGATCTCGGCGTCGCGCAGTTCCTCGGCGACCTTGAGGAGTTCCAGGGCGCCGCGTCCCAGTCGTTTCATCTCGTGGACGACGAGGGTGACCTTCGCGCCGAGCGAGCGGTACTCGCGGGCGGCGGCGAGCGCGGCCTTCATCTCGGGCCGCTCGCGCACGCGGGTGCTGATCTGTTCATGGAACACCGGTGCACCTGGGAGGCTTCGAGTGCGTCGACCTGGGACTGGATCTCCTGTGTGCGGGTGGAGCCCCGCGCGTACCCGAGGCGGATCTCCATCGGTACGGCGGGCGCCGCGAGTTTCTGCACCGGCAGGGCCTGCCAGGCAGAGCCGGGATGCAGTAGGGCCGGGGTGGCCACGTGGAGCTCGGAGCGGAGTACGGGGATGAGCTGGAAGCGGGCGGTGTGGTATTTGAGCGCGACCTTCCCGGCGGTGGTCCGGCACGGCGAGCCGGCCGGGGCGGTGCAGGTGGACATCGGGCACGGGTTGGCTTCGACGAGCTTGTGCGGGTCGGTGATCACGCCGGAATCGTTGAGGTTTCACGAGTGCGTTTCATAGAAAATGAGGAAGGAAACGGCCGTTGAAACGCGGCGGCCTGCGGGAACGTCCGCTGCGCGCGGTGTTGCAACAGGGACCACCTATGAAACACCGATGTCCGGCCCGTCGGCGGAACCGAGGATGCCTTCCGTCGTTGAACTGGTCATGGCGACGACTCATCTGCGGGCTTGCGACGTTCCCGAGGTCCGCCAGGGCCTGCTTCAGTGGGTCGACGAGAACGGGCCACACCGCCGCACCTACCCCGACCAGGACGCCCCAACGGGCTACTCGCGCAAGTGGGTCGGCCCCTACCTCGTCACTCCCGAAGGTTGCGTGGACGCCCCGATCTTGGGCAGAGAGCGCGTCGTCAGCGTCCTGCGCCGCTGAAGGGATGGGACCGGAATACGCCAGGAACCTGCCGTGGTGACCGGTAAGCGCTGGTCAGCGGGTGGCCGAGCTTGGACTGACCAGATCACTCCGTCACGGGCAGGCACTCGGCGAGCAGGTCGACGACATCGTGCCAGGCTCGCTGCGCGTGCCGTGGGTGGTAGCCGACGCCGGGACGCACGGTGTGGTCGACCGGCGGGTGGTGGAAGGCGTGCAGGGCTCCGCCGTAGACCACGAGGCGCCAGTCGACGCCCGCGGCCTGCATCTCGGCAGTGAACGCGTCCCGTTGCTCAGCGGGCATGATCGGGTCTTCCGACCCGACCCCGGCCCATACTGGGCAGCGGATGCGCGCCGTCTCGCCCGGTCGGCCCGTGGTCAGTGCGTTGACTGTCCCGATCGCGCGCAGGTTGGCGCCGTCGCGCCCGAGTTCCAGCCCGATGGCGCCCCCGGTGCCGTAGCCGATGGCGGCGATCCGGTCGGGGTCGGTCCGCGGTTCGGCGCGCAACACGTCGAGCGCCGCGTGGCCGATGCCCCGCATCCGGTCGGGGTCGGCGAGCAGCGGCATGCAACGGGCCAGCATCTCCTCGGGGTCGCCCAAATAGCGCGCGCCGTGGAGGTCGAAGGCCAGCGCTACGTACCCCAGCTCGGCGAGCGCATCGGCCCGGCGGCGCTCGACGTCGCTGAGCCCCAGGCCCTCTGGTCCGAGCAGCACCGCGGGCCGGCGGTCGACACCGGCCGGGAGCGCGAGGTGCCCGATCATCGTCAGGCCGTCGGCCGGGTACTCGACCGTGCGCGTTGTAATCGTCGTCATGAGACTGGACCGTAGTGATCGTCGAGCCCGGTCGGGCCGGTGTTCACCGCTGGCAGAACATCAGAACTGTCCTGCGCGGGCAGGAGGCAAGCCTCGACCTCCTGCGGCAGGACCGGATCCTCGACGAAGTCGAAGCCGCGGGTGTCCGTGACCCTCTGCACATCGCGGCAGTCTTCGGACTGCGACCCGATACCGCCCAGCGGTATGTCGATGCGTCTACGGGCCCCACGACCCCACCGCGAACCCCTGAACTGGCCTCCCGCCCTATCTCGGACACCAGGCGCAAAGTGCGGCGTCGGCGCGATCGTTTGCCGACATTGATTGTCGACACGGCTTCTCGACACTGCCGACCTGTGGGTTCGCCGTGGATAGTTCAGGTGTCGACAGACCTTCATTTGCCGACACTCAAGGGCCCCTAAGCCGGTCGTCGTTGCACGGCGTCGGCGATGACCGCTGTCACGAGCTTGTTGACGACCGCCGTGGCCGGCGGGCCGGGGTCGCGGTCTGCGAACAGGAGATGCCCGCCACCGACCAGGGAGAGGGTGAGTGAATCGATGTCGGCGTCGGCCGCGATGCGGCCCAGTTCACGCTCGGCGGCCAGATAAGCGGAGATTGCGGTCGTGGCCTGGGCCAGAATCGCGATGCCGCCTCCGGGCCTCGCCTCCCGCAGTCGTGCGCGCAGCTCGTCCCGGAAGGTGATGAGCGGGATGATCGCCACCGGAATCGGTCCGAACAGGGTGGTCAGCGCGCTGGTGAGGTTGTCTGCCACCGTGCCGGTGCCGACGGACTCACGCAGCGCACTTGCCTGCCTCTCAAGCTGCGCGGCCCGGTCGAGCACGAGGTCGGCGAGGAAGGCGTCAAAGTCGCTGAAGTGCCGGTGCAGGACGCCTTTGGCGCAGCCCGCCTCGTCGGTGACGGCCCGGCTGGTCAGTCCATTCGGCCCGTCCCGCAGAAGCACGCGTTCGGCAGCGTCGAACAGCTGCTGCCGCGCGTCGCGAAGGTGCACCCCAGTCGGCACTCACAGATCCTCTCGTGCGGTCTGCCCGCTGGCATCCGTTGCCCAGTGGGCGAACGCCCACTAAGGTGGGCGCATGCCCATCATACCGCGAGAGCAACCAGAACCGTCCCCGGCGGAGCCGCATGAGGCCCGGCGGATGGCTGAGTCGTTCGGCGTGGACGCGCAACGCTACGACCAGGCCCGGCCCGGCTACCCCGATGCATTGGTGGCGCGGATCGTCGCCGGGAGCCCCGGGCCTGACGTGCTCGACGTCGGCTGCGGCACCGGCATCGCAGCCCGCCAGTTCCAGGCCGCCGGCTGCGCCGTGCTCGGCGTCGAGCCCGATGCGCGGATGGCCGACTTCGCGCGAGCCCATGGCCTGCCGGTCGAGGTGGCGGCCTTCGAAGCCTGGCAGCCAGCCGGCCGGACGTTCGACGCGGTCATCGCCGCCCAGTCGTGGCACTGGGTGGATCCGGTCGCGGGCGCCGTGAAGGTGGCCCGTGTGCTGCGTCCAGGGGGACGGCTGGCGATCTTCGGGCACGTGTACGAGCCGCCTGCCGAGGTGGCCGAACCGTTCGCCGCTGCCTACCGGCGGGCGGCGCCCGACTCCCCGCTCAACGGCCAACCGGCCCGACGTCCGCTCGACCTCTACCAGGCGGCATACGCGAAGTTCGCCGACAAGATCCGCGAGACCGAACAGTTCAACGATCCCGAACAGTGGAGATTCGACTGGCAGCAGTCCTACACGCGCGACCAATGGCTGGACCTGCTACCCACCACCGGCGGCCTCACTCAACTCCGTCCAGATCAGCTGGCCGAGATACTGGACGCGGTCGGGGGCGCCATCGACTCCCTGGGTGGACGCTTCACGATGAACTACACCACCCTGGCCGCGACCGCCGTACGCGCCGGCACCTCCTGAGTCCATTCGCCAAGTCGCCGCCGACCTAGGAATCCGCGCGGCCGTTCAACGCTCTGCCGGGCGCAGGGAGTGCGGCCAGCCGCGTGAGCGGCCATCTCGGCCAGGAGTTGCTGACCGGGCGGGTTGCCGGTGACGACCTGGAGCCGATAAGTCCCACGGGGCCATGCACAGTCACCAGCGGGCTGGTCTCCGCAGGGAACTGGTGGCAGTTGAATACGCGAGGTCGTCAGTTTTCTGGCCTTCAGCTAGTAGGGCTTTGTTAGGTACCCCGATTGATCATCTCCAGATAGGTTGTGATGTTCTTTCAGGTGTGACACCCGAGGAGATGGATACGGTCCGCACACGCTTGGACGCGTTCGCGGCGGAGATGCTCGGTTCTCTGGCCCGGCGGGATCAGCGAGCCAAGGGCGAGCTGTACCTGCGCGGGCTGATGCTGGACGGCAAGCGCAAGTCGATGCAGCCGATGGCCGAGCGCCTGGGCGTGGACCACCAGCAGCTCCAGCAGTTCGTGGCCTCCTCGACCTGGGACTGGGCCAAGGTCCGTGAGCGGATGGCTCGTTGGGCTGCCGCTCACATCTCGCCGGAGGCGTACGCGATCGACGATGTGGGCTTTCCCAAGGACGGCTACGACTCACCGGGTGTGGCGCGGATGTACTGCGGCGCGCTGGGAAAGCGCGGCAACTGCCAGATCGGCGTCAGCGTCAATCTGGTCAGCGACCACGCTTCCTCGGCGGTCAACTGGCGCCTGTTCCTGCCCGAGAGCTGGGACGACACGAAGAACACCGGCGATGCGCTGCTGACCGGGGCAATCCAGCGCCGACGCGCCAAGGCGGCCATCCCCGACAGCGAGCGGCACAAGGAGAAGTGGCGCCTGGCCCTGGACATGCTCGACGAGGTCCGCGAGGGCTGGGAACTTCCTGACCTGCCGGTGGTCGCCGACGCCGGATACGGCGACGCGACCGGCTTCCGCGAGGGCCTGACCGAGCGCGACCTGACCTACGCCGTCGCGGTTAAGGGCACCACCACCGCCTACCCGGGCGACGCCGTCCCCGACCGTCCGCGCTACAGCGGCCAGGGCCGCCCGCCCGGACCGGCCTACCCCGTCCAGCACAGCACTCTGCGCCAACTCGCCCTGAACACAGGGCGATCGTCGGCACGAACCGTGACCTGGCGCCAGGGCAGCAAGACCACGAAGCACAACCCCCGCGCCGAGATGCGCTCGCGGTTCCTGGCGCTGCGGGTCCGACCCGCAAACCGAACGATCCGCCGAGCCGCCGACGGCTCCCTGCCCGAGTGCTGGCTGCTGGCCGAATGGCCGCCCGGCACCGCCGAGCCCACCGACTACTGGCTCTCCACCCTGCCTGCCGACACCCCGCTGCGCGAACTGGTCCGCATCGCCAAGATCCGCTGGCGCGTTGAACACGACTACCGCGAGCTCAAGGACGGTCTGGGCCTGGACCACTTCGAGGGCCGCAACTTCCCCGGCTGGCACCGCCACGTCACCCTCGCCTCCCTCGCCCAGGCGTTCTGCACCATGCTCAGGCTCGACCCAAAAGCGCCTGCGCCGGCCTGACCCTCTACGCGGTCCTCCGCGCGCTTCAGGCCCTCCTGGCCACCTGGACCGGCGCCTGCTCGATATGCGGCCAATCCGCACCGACACCAGAACCACACCACAGGACCTAACAAAGCCCTACTAGGGCTCCAGGGCCGAACTTGAGGGGGCACACTGGTCAAGCAGCCTTGTCGCCCCTCCAGTTCCGTCGCAGCGACCATTCGGTAATCCTGAACTTGTTGCCTTCTCCTGGGCGTCAGGTCGAAACCCAGCAGGTGGGCGAGCGCGAAGACCGGGAAAGACTGCCCCTGCGTATCCGCGTGCACCGTGGTCGGCTGCACCTCACTGGTGTTCTTCAGAAGGCCCTCGACGATGTAGACGGCCTCCCACACCCCGCACGGGATGAAGTGCGTGAACAGCGCGATGTACGTGTCGGGGATGTGGTGGTAGGCGATCCCGCCCGGCTTGCCGTACCTGACGCTCGTCTCGGAGACCAGGTTGTCGAGATAGGTGTCCATGTAGGTGCCGTCCGCCGCAACGGCGGTCCCATCTCCCCACGCCTGCGAGATGTTCAGGCGTGCGTGCGCGTCGACCAGGTCGGAGATCGCCTCGTTGAGCAGCACGATCGAGAAGTGCTTGTTGGCGACGTACGACAGCTCGTGTCCGCTCACGTCGGGGATGTGCCGGGCGGCCTCGTACGAGCCCATGTCGGTGCCCTTGACGAACGTGACGATCACGTACCGGCCCAAGGGGTCGGTGAGCTTGGGCTCGTTGCCGGAGGCCGGGCCGAAACGGCGCCACCACTCCACCCAGTACGCGGTTCGAGCCACGATCCCCATCAGGGATCGCTCCGGCATCCTCGCCTTGATCTCCTGCTCCAGCCGCTTCGCGGAAGGCCGCTGACCGTCAGCCCGGTGCGCCTTCAGCGACGGGATGCCCGTCTCTGGATCGATGACCAGGCCCTCGTTCTCGGGGTACCCGGCATCCGCCGCCGCGGCGGCGGACCGCAGCTTGTCCTCCAGCTGTCGGCGGAAGAACTTCGCGTCGAACTCGGCGGTCTCGCCCGCCTCGCACAGGCCGACCTCCACCAGGTGGGACCCCAGCTTCTCCTGGACGTCTTCCCAGGCCAGCAGCTGCTCGGACCAGTCCGCGTACTCCTTTGAGCCGACCACCGCGACGTCGCCCGTGCGGAGTTCCTCGGCGAGGCCGGCGAAGACCATCGCCTCGAAGTGCTTGCGGACGAACTGCCCCGTGCGGGTCTTGTCAACCACGGCCTTGCGCCAGTTCTGCGTGGCGAAGGAGATGTCACCTCCTTGGCGTCTTTGTTGAAGGCGGTGATGGACTCGCCGCGCGCACTCTGGTGCCGCTGGGCGTGCGCGAGTGCGTCCAGCACCCGGCTGTCCTCGCTGGTCGCGGTGAACTCCGGCTTGTCGGCCAGGTCGAACACCAGCGCCCGGTCCCGGCCGATCTGCCCGTACAGCAGCACTTCCCAGAAGTTGCCGTGGTGGGCGGCGACCTTCTCGATCTGCTCGTACTGCTTGGCGAACCCGCCGAAGTCCTCCACCGCCTGCGTGACCGCGCCGCCCGCGTCGATGTGCTTGAGCACTGTGCGGTAATTCCCGATCAGGGCCTCGACGATTTCCCGCTCGGCGAGCCGGATCTCCTCCAGCTCCGCCCTGGCCTTCTTGATCTTCGTGGCCACCCGCTTGCAGAACATTGTCGCGAGGTCGTCGCGGACCCGCATCCTCGCCTTGTGCGTCAGGGCTGCGACCAGCGCGATGCGCTTGACTGGGGCGAAGTCCCGCAGCTCCGAGGCATCCGCCGCGTCCGCCTCCCCGGCAAAGTCGGTGATCTTCCCCGAGGCGACACCATTCATCCACACACCGGTGTCGCCGAGACCGTCCACCCACTCCAGAGGCTTGGTCAGGTTCTTGAAGTGCGACCAGGTCGGGCCCTGCGCGGGCTTCTTCAACCGGTTGAACAGCGTCGTCCCGTCGCCGTCGCGCTCCTCCAGCAGCCGCATGAGCCCCGCCCGCTGAGCGGCGCTCATGCGGTCGTGGATGCCCGCGCGGATCGAGGAGTTCACCTCAGTGCGGATCTTCGAGGCCATCTTGTCGAAGGTGGAGAACCCCGGCAGCTCCAGCCCTGCCTCCACCACCTTCTCCAGCCCGATATTGATCAGATCCGCCGGGCGGTTCTTCGCCGCAGCCTCCTTGCGGATCGACTGCTCGGCGATCCCCCGGGCCTTGGCCTGGTCGTACTTCACGCCGACCCGCTTGCGGACCGGACCCCGGTGATGCTTGGCCGTCCTCTCCGCCCGGTACACCGGCAGCGTGCACTCCGGCAGCTCCACGGCCCGCCGTACGAAGTCCACCACCGTCTCGGGGACGTCCTCCAGTACCGGGAAACATCCCATGCGCTGGTACGACTTCAGCATCAGCAGCAGGGCCAGCAGATGCTCATCACCATCGGTGGCATCTGCCGCCCACTTCAGCTCGTCCCGAGTCGGCGAGAAGAACAGATGCAGCTCATGCGCGGTGATCAGCCGCTTGAACCGCGGATACGCGGTCCGCTCGATCGAACGGCGACCAGAGGCTCCAGGAGATCGCCGCCGAAGCGCTCAAGCACGTGTAATTCCGGGACGGCGGCCGCCGCGCCGGCAACCTGGCAGAGGTGTGCTTCACCGACGTGGAGCACACCGACCTCGACCTGTAGGTCCCCGGACAGGGGTCGCCAGATCTTGTTGTCGGCTGCGGGGTGGCGGCTGCGTCGATCGTTTGGGCGAGGGCCGTCAGAGCGGGTCGAGACGGCGCTTGAGCAGGCAGAACTCGTTTCCTTCTGGATCGGCGAGGACGTGCCAGGACGCCTCCGCAGGCTGACCGATGTCGACGGGTTTGGCCCCGGCGGCCAGGAGGCGCTCGAGCTCGGCGTCCTGATCGCGGTCGGTGGGGTTGACGTCGATGTGCAGCCGGGTATGCCCGTTCTTCGGCTCGTCGTTGCGGATGAGGAAGATCGTCGGCTGCGGGCCGCCGAACCCTTCGCGCGGACCTATCTCGATGCAGCCCTCCTCTTCGCGATCGAGCTCTATGAAGTCCAGGACCTCGCACCAGAACCGCGCCAGCACCTCGGGGTCGCGGCACTTGAGCACGAGCTCACTGATACGGCATGCCATTGACGAAACCTACTCTCAGCATGGGAACTGCCGGGGTGGCCGCACGCGGATCTCATGGGATCCCAGCAGTGAGAACAAGCTCGCACCGTACCGGGCGAGGCGAGCGGGGTCGAATTGATTTCAGGCCCTCGCCTGGCCAGGTCGCCAGCCGAGGGCCGCAGATCGCGCAGCAGGGCAGCCGGCCTGCCTCGATCCACCCGATACAAGATCATGTACTGAGCCGCCAAGAAGACCTGGGTACTCCCGCCAACTACGCCTGGGAATACGGCAGTACCCACTGCCTACCCGTCCTCCGGCCGCCATCTATAGCTGGGGGTCGCAGCTCCCTCCAGCGCTGAAATCTCGTCGAGTTCGTCGCGGGGGATGCCTAACCTGGCTGCATGGCCAATGCGAAGATCTTGTACGTCTGCCTGCCCTGTAGGGCCTCGTACAAGGAGCCTCACGACAGGGAGAAGCAGGTCTGCCCGCGCTGCGCGGAGTCGCTGATCCACAGGGGATCGGCTGTCGCCGCGCCCCCGCCCCGGGACACCGCGGCCTGGCGGATGCTCTCCCTCCTGCTGAATGCGGGCATCCGCTTCCATAGGAACTGCTGTGTGGGACCCGGATATCGACCGCGCACCTTGCGCGAAGTGCGCGAGCGGATGACGTTCGCGTGGCGGACCGGCGAGCCTTTCGCCATGGCGCTCGTAGGCCGGGATGTGCCGTGACGGGGCATGACAGCCTGGAGCGGCTCGTGACGCCGCCGACCGCCCCCGTTGACGCCCGGGGGGACTGGACCGCCGCGGAGACCGCTCTCTCCATACAGCTGCCCGACGACTACAAGTGGCTGGTCGACAGGTACGGGTGGGGCGAATTCTGCGATTTCCTCTACCTACGAACGCCGTTCGGCACGAGCGAGTACAACGGCATCACATGGCAGAGCGGAGACCTGTCAGGGGCGCCCGAGAGAGACAGGAGGCGCTATCCGTATCCGCTGCACCCGGCTCCGGGCGGGCTGCTGATCTGGGGCACCACCGTGAACGCCGACCGGCTGTGCTGGCTCACCACCGGGGTATCCAGGAGTTGGCCCGTCGTGGTCTGGAGCAGCGAGGGCTGGTACGAGACTCATCCCATGGGCGCGGCCGAGTTCATCGAAGGCTGGGCTGACGGAGGTGTCAGCTCCGCGCTGCTTGGGGACATGGAGCCGGACCTCGTTCCGTGGTTCAACACCTTCCGGCCTCGCACCCACCACTGTCTCCAACTGTCCGAAGGCCCCCTCGCCCACCCCGAGCGCCTGCTGATCCTCCGGGAGGCCCTGGCCCCGACCACGGATCGGGGCGCATGGCGCTCGGAGAACGACGAGATGGGACAGAGCTGTTTCGCGACCGTCTCCACTGACTGGATGCTCACCTACGACGTGTCCCGCCCTCACCAGATCCGCATCGAATTCCCGCCCGAGGACAGGGAACAGGTCCGACGGCGCCTCTTCGCCACCGTACGGCTCATGGGTTGCGAGGTGCTGCGGATCACGACCGCTGACGGAGCATCCCTACCGACCTGGGACACAGTCACGGATGAGGAGGAGTAGGCGTTGATCAGCTCCACGGTCGTGAGCATGAAGCCGGCGAACTGAAGCGCCCGGTCACATCGATACGACGTGGGCACCTACAGCGCACAGTCACATCAGCGGTTCGGGCCTCGTCTCCAGGCTCAGGAGAGCTTCCACCCGTTCCGGAACTCCTGCTGTTCCTCCCATGTGTCCCGCTTACGGGTTGCATACAGCACTCGCCAGGCTGTCGTCTCGACATCCCGCAACCAAAGTTCCGAGAGGGCTTCGGCCTTGTAGCCGCCCACGTCCTTCTTCTCCAACCCAGGCCCGTGACGATGCAGCGCCCGGAGCACCTGGTGGTTGATGTCGGCTGGCATGAGGATCAGGGTGCCCGGTGCCTTCCACAGCCGAGACCAAAATTCCCTGGGCTCATCTGCGGGGACCCGCAGGCCAACCATGAGCGATACCGGACGGGCGGTGGCCGCGTATCCGTCCGAGTGCGCCATAGCGGCCATCGCTGCGTTGGCGACCTGCTCCACGTTCAGGCCAGCGGCCTTCGACACCGAGTTGTCCGGGGCGAAGGAGGCCAGTTGGCCACCCGGACAACCGGGGAGATCCGCCCATTGGCCGGCGCTGGTACAGCGGAGGCCGCCGCGTTGTCGTCAGGGATTTTGATGGACTACTTCGACGAGGCGGCGTTGCCGTTGGCCGTGAGCTACGGCAGGGCAGCGCGCGTACGGCTACATGCTTGTTGAAGGGGGCGGCGGCGAGCAGGACCGTGCGGCCGCAGTTGAACTGTTCCGTGCGGCCACCGAGGGCGGCGACATGTATGCGGCCTTCAACCTCGCCCAACACACCGATGACGCAGGTGAAAAGCTGCTCTTGCTGGAACGCGCCGCAGGCCAGGGTCTTGTCGTGGCCGGCTCTGTACTCGGCGACCGACTTTCCGCATCGAACCGGGATGAGGAGGCGCTCAGCTGGTACCTGTGGGCTGCCGAACGGGGCGAGACCACAGCGATGTACGCGGCCGGATGCTGGTATCGCGACGGTTTCGGCACCGAACCGGACCCGGTCCAGGCGGTGCGCTGGTACTTCACGATGCTCCACCACAATGCCGGCGACGGAGTCCACGACGCCATCGAGTTACTGAAGGCCGGGGCCATGGCGGAGGTCGAGGTGCGAGAGGCCGGCCGCCTCGCCGGCCGGTCAGCAGCGGCGGTAGCAGTTGTCAGGGCTGTGCGGGCAAGCGGGCCCCAGACATTGAAATCCTGTCACGTACGAAGCCAGAGACATAGGGCCGCAACTGCCACAGCCCTGTAGAAGACGTACCCCCGCTGGTCGAAGCGCGGTAGCCACAGCCCGGCAGACGAGCGAGTGCGATCGGCAGGTGCTGCGCCGGTCTCTATGGTGACGGGGATGTAGCCGGTGGGCTGTGGCCTCGTTGTTTGTAGTGGCTGGTCCAGGGCTTGGTGTTGTCTGCGACGGCGCCAGCCAACGAACCGACCACCGAACCTTCACCACAAAGACCCTTGCAGTATTAGGCACTGTCCGGCGGTTCAGGCTGAACACTGTGTTGTACTGGCGGAATTGACGACGGCCGTGAGCCCTGCGGACGGCTATCCGCTGGGCATCGCCTACGGTCGCCTTACCTCGAACTGGAAGCATCCGTACTCCAGGGCCCGCACGTGCACCAGTGCCACCTCCGGCTCGGCAAACGCTTCCCCGAAGACCTGATCGAACCCGGCCTCGGCGTTGTCCGGGATCTCGAAGAAGAGGCCGCCGACGATGTGTCCCTCGGCGTTGTAGCGGCGGATGGTGCGCAGTGCCCCCGGCCGCGCGAAGGGGTAGACCTGGGCTCCCCGTGACTCTCCGCATTCGTCGGCATGGATGAATACCGGCCCCACTTCATCGTAGGCTCCGGGGGCGGCCCCAGTTGCCGTCGCCCAGCGGCGCAGCGGCGCGTATGAGACGAGAGCGACCCGCTCGCCGGGCTCGATGGCCCGCAGGCAGCAGCGCAGCGGGCTGCCCACGCAATCGAGGGGAACGCCGTCCTCGCGCGCGGTGTACGGCCGCAGTGGCCGCCCGGTGTCATCGATGTCGCGGAGTTCCTTGAGTGTGGCGGGAGCGATGGGGAGAGGCGTGTACGTGGTCATGGGGCCAGTGTCGGCGGCTGGCCCTTGGCGCGCTGGCGGGATTCGGACGCGAAGGTCTGCGGGATTGCTGCGGTGTATTCGGCGGGTCACGAATGGAGCCAGAGCCGGATGGCTGCGACGGTGACGGTGCCGTGGAAGAGGTAGGAGCGTTTGGCGCACCTCGTGGCCACGGCACGGACGCCCTTGAGCTCGTTGATGGTGCGATCGACTTCGTTCCTTCGTCTGTACGCAGCGCGGTCGGAGCCGGGCGGATGACCGCCGACACAGCTGCGGGCCAGGCGGTGCCGAACCCGGTCCTTCTTTTCCGGGATGCTGCGCGGACGCCACCGCTACCTGCGGCCGGCCGACCCCAGGGCGGTCGAGCTGATCGAGAGTCTCGCCGCGCCGGCCTCGACGCCGACGGCGAGCGCTATGCCGCCGAGGTCGTCGTGCCCGTCCTCGCCCGCGACGCGGAACGCGTCACCCGTGCTCCCGTGCCGCGGCAAGGCCGCGAGGTACCCGTGGAGCGCCATCTGCCCGGCGGCGCCTGGGCGTTCCTCAAGGTCTACGCGGCCCCCGAGCGGCAGGACGAGATCATCGCCGGCCCGCTGCTTGACCTCGTCGCGGGACTGGGCAGCGAGGGGCTGCTGGACCGCTGGTTCTACATTCGCTACGCCGACCCCTTCCCGCACCTGCGCCTGCGGGTCCGCGGCACCGACACCGACCGCACCCTCACCCACGTCACCGCGTGGGGGCGCGATCTCGTCGCCCGCGGACTCGCCACGGACATCGAACTCACGGGCTGTGCACCGGAGATCGCCCGCTACGGCGGCCCGGAGGTCTTCGACACGGCCGAGCGGCTCTTCGCGGCCAACAGCGAAGCCACCGCCCTGCTGCTGTCGCGACAGCCCGACATCAGGCCCGAGTTCCTCGCCGTCGCCGCTCTGGACACCCTCCACGCCCAGTGGGGCGTGCCGCCGGGCGGCGCGCTCACCCACCACACCGGCGGCCACGACGAGGCCCACGTCCGGGACACCCGGATACTGTTCCGCGAGCACCGCGCCTACCTGTGCGAACTCCTCAGCCCGTGGGAGCGCGACCCGCACGAGGAAGGGCGGGCCCACCGGCTGCTCGTCCAGGAGACGTTCGCCGCGCAGGCCCCCGCCGTCGCCGAGACGGCCGCAGCCGTCCGCGAGGCGGCCCGCCGTGGCCTCCTGGTCGGCTCCGAGGACGCCATCCTCGCCAGCCTCGCGCACATGCAGATCAACCGGCTCCTCCCCATCGACCTCCAACGGGAGGCCCGCAGCCACGTCCTGTGGGCCCACGTCCGGCGCGCCGTCCGGGGCCGCACGGCCGCGAAGGAGAGGGAGGGCCGATGATCTGGCTGCGCGTGAGCACGCTGTTCTGGCGGCTCAGCCCGCTGCGGGTATCCGCATTCACCGGCGTCTCCCTCCTCCTCGCCCTCATACCGGCCGCGCAGATCGGGCTGGTCGCCGCCGCCGTGCAGGGTGTGGCCGACGCCGTCACCGGCGACCGGGACGCCGGACGGGCCGCGCTCATGGCGGGCGTCGCCCTTCTCGGGGTGGGCCTCGCCAGCCATGTCCTGGGCACCTTCCTGCAGTACCTCGACACCCTCCTGCGGCTCGAACTCACCGCTCGCATCGGCGAATGGGTGATGCGCAAGGGCACCATGCTCGACCTCCAGCAGTATGAGGACGCCGAGGTCTACGACAAGATGCAGCGCGCCTTCCAGGAGAGCAGCGGAGGCCGTGTCTACCAGGTCTTCACCCAGCTCCTGGAGGTCGCGAGGGAGTTGGTCACCCTGGTGACCGTCAGCATGGTGCTGTTCTCCTGGAGCCCCTGGATCGCCCTGGTGATCCTGCTTTCGCCCATGCCGTCGGTCGTCTCGTACATGCTCTTCAGCCACAGGGCGTACGAGATCGAGTACGACCGGACCGCCGACCGGCGACGCGTGTACTACTACCAGCACCTCACCACCACCGACCACTCCTACAAGGAGGCCCGTCTCTTCCAGCTCGGCCCGCACCTGGTGGACCTCTACACCCGACTCATCCGCGCCTTCTTCGACGTCGACCGCCATCTCGCCCGCCGGCAGTCCGTGCTCGGCGGCGTCCTCGGTCTCCTCAGCGTCGCCGCCTCCTCGGGCGCCGTGCTCTGGGCGATCCACACCACCACCCACGCCGGCCAGGTCGGCCAGCTCGCCGGTTACCTCCAGGCCGTCGGTTCGATCCAGGTCTCCGCTCACGGCATGTTGCTCGGCATCGCCGCTCTCTACAAGGACAGCCTGTTCCTCGGCAACCTCTTCGACTTCTTCACCCTGCCCGAGCGTCAGATCAAGGGCGGCACCCGCCCGTTCCCGGACACGCTGCGCAAAGGCATCGAGTTCCGCGACGTGCGCTTCGTCTACCCCGGTACCGGCCGCGTCGTCCTGGACAGCGTCAGCTTCACCCTGCCCGCGGGCGAATGCATCGCGTTGGTGGGGCAGAACGGCTCCGGCAAGACGACGCTGGTCAAGCTGCTCACCCGGCTCTACGAGCCGACGAGCGGCCAGATCTTCGTCGACGACGTCCCGATCGAGGAGTACGACCTCGACGACCTGCAACGCCACATCGGCGTCATCTTCCAGGACTTCATCCGCTACGAGCTGCCCGTCCGCGACAACATCGGCTTCGGCAGCGTCGAAGCCCGCGAGGACACCGAGCGCGTCGCCGAGGCGGCACGGGCCGCCGGCGCCGACCGGTTCGTCGAGGCGCTGCCCCGTGGCTACGACACGACGCTCGGCCGCCACTTCGAGGACGGCCACCAGCTGTCCGGCGGCCAGTGGCAGAAGATAGCCCTGAGCCGAGCTTTCATGCGCCGCGCTCCCGTCGTCGTCCTCGACGAGCCGACGGCCGCCATCGACGCGGAGGCGGAAGCGGAGATCTTCGGCCGGCTCAAGGACGTCGCCCGCGGCGCCACTTCCCTGGTCATCGCCCACCGCTTCGCCACGGTCCGGATGGCCGACCGGATCGTCGTCCTGGAGAACGGCAAGGTCATCGAGGACGGCGTGCACCAAGACCTCCTGAGGGCCGACGGCGTCTACGCCCGGCTCTTCCGTATCCAGGCTTCGGGCTACCTGACCGAAGCCGCATCCCCCTGAAGGCCGAGTGATGCGCGTATCCGTCCTGTACCCCGCCATGCCGACGGACCCCCGGCACGTCGCCCCCTTCGCCGCGCTCGTCCGCGACGGAGGCGCGGCCCGCCTCTGGCAGGGCCAATCCCTCTGCGCCGACACCCAGCAGGTCTTCGCCTACCTGGCCGGCATGGGCTACCGCGTCCCGGTCGGGACCAGCGTCGCCCTCATGCCGCTGCGGCATCCGCTGGACGCGGCGGTCCAGGCCCGCTCCCTGTCCGTCCTCACCGGACACCTCACGACCATCGGACTCGGTCCCGCGACCCCCGACGTCGTCGCCGGACTGCACGGAAAGCCGTACGACAGCCCACGCGATGCCTGTGTGGAATACCTGACCGAGGTGCGGCGCCTGATCGGCACCGCGGACGGAGTCGCCGGACCCGGCATCGGCGCCTCCATCGGTCTGCCAGGCCTGCCGCACCCGGGAGTGGAGACCGGGCTCGGTGTGCTCCGGCCGACGCTCGCGCGGGCCGCGGGCCGGGCGGCGGACGCGGCGATCAGCTGGATGACCCCGCCCGGCTACGTCCGCGACACCCTGCTGCCCGCCATGGCGAAGGGTGCGGCCGAGTCGGGCCGCCCGGTGCCCCGCATGGTCACTGTCGTGCACGCCGCCGTCGACCGCCCCGGACGCCACGCCTACCGGCTCGCCTTCGCAGCGGCCCACGTCCACCTCGCCGGGCCGCACTACTGCGACATGCTGCGCCGCGCCGGCCTGCGCGTCCACCACAGCCGCCCGGGCCTCGGCGCCCGCGCGCTCGTCGACTCTGGAGTCTTCCTTTACGGCACGCCCGGGAACATCGCCGCACAGCTGGCCGAATTCGATCGGGCGGGGGTGGACGAAGTTGTCGTCAACGTCGCGGGAGTGTATTCCGAGCATGGCCGACCGGACGCCGTACGGGACCTCCAGGAGATCCTCGCGGCCTGCCGGGAGGCGACGAACTGAACCATGAACGGCTGCGAGAGGCCGGGGCATCACCGCGTGCCGCCCTCCCGCACGTGGTGAGGAGAGGCAAGACTGTGCCCGACGACATCGCCCGATGGCTGAACGAGCACGCCAACCCCTTGAGCACCCTGACCCCCGGCGCGCCGGGGGAGGACCTGAAACCCCTGGGCGAGGCACTGCGGGGGACACGGATCGTCGGTCTGGGCGAATCCCCCCACGGCACGGGCGAGTTCTTCCGGCTGAAGCACCGCATCGTGGAGTTCCTGGTCCGTGAGGAGGGTTTCACCACCCTCGCCATGGAGGCCAGCCAGTCCGCCGCCCGCGCGCTCGACGCGTACGTCCGGTACGGCGCGGGCTCCCCCGAACGGCTCGTCGCCAGGCTGGGCTTCTGGACCTGGCGCACCCGCGAGATGGTCGACCTCGTCGAGTGGCTACGCGCCCACAACCGCACCCTGCCGGAAGCGCGCCGGATCCGCTTCGTGGGAACCGACCCCCAGCTCTGCGCCGACTCGGTCGAGGCCGTCGCCGCCTTTCTGCGCCGAACGGCGCCCGATCAGGCCGGGCGCGTGGGCGCCTTGGACGTGCTGGCGCGGGCCCGCCCGGGCTCGCGTCCGGACCCGGACAAGGCCCTGTTGCGGCGCGCCGAGGAGATCGTCCGCCTCGTCGCGGACCACGTCGAGCGGTCGGGTCCCGGCGACGACGCCGACGAGGCTCTGGAACACGCGCGGATCCTGGTCCGCGCCGCCGACCTGGTGACCCGGCCCTTGGGGGCCTCGGCCGGCGAGGACGGCGTGTACGCCGCGCGTGACCGCTACATGGCCGAGGCCGTCGCACGGCTCGTGGACGACGCCCCCGAGGCTCGCGTCATGGTCTGGGCACATAACGGGCACATCGCGAAGGGCACGTACGGGGACCAGGTGCCGGCCCTCGGCGGCAGACTCCGCGAACAGTACGGCAACGCCTACTACGCGCTGGCCCTCCTCTTCGGCAAGGGCTCCTTCCTGGCCCGCCGCGGCAACGACCTTCAGCGCCCGCCGGCCCGCCACCGCATCGGCACCGGCCTCCGCTCCCTGGAGGCCAGACTCACGCACGCCGTACCCGGCGACTACTACGCGGACCTCCGCGCCGCGGGTTCCCCCGCCGACGCCGCGCCCTGGCTGCACGCCCCGCACGCGCAGCGCAGCTTCGGCGCCAACGTCCAACGGTTCCTCTACCGCTTGAACACCGCCCCACTCGTCCCGGCCGAGGACTACGACGGCATCGCGTTCGTAGCACGCTCGACCTGCTCCCACCTGCTGCCCCCGGCGGAGGACTGAGGTTCTCTCACGGCCACAGGTCGAGCGCGGCGTTCAGAGTGAGCTGCCACATCGGTTCGGCACCAGTGCCGAATGCAGCGGCGAGCCCGTACCCCACGGACGCGTCGTACGGGTCCCTGGCACGCTCGGACTCGCCCGCCGCCTCCCAGTCGGCCGACACGCGCCCGTCGCCGCTCGATGTGAAGACGCCGAGCAGCCGCTCGTCCCGCAGCAGCCGGCTGGTGCCGAGGGAGTCCGGAACCAGCAGATAGCTGCACTCCCGCGCCCCTGAGACGACCTCGACCCGGTACGAGCGCCGGGTTAGGAATCCTTTGGACGGCCGCAGGGTCTCCTCTGCACCGTCGATGAGCAGAGTGAGGTGCTCGGGGTCGCGCGTCCCGATCGGCACATGGCTCTCCGGCACTGTGTTCGGGGCCCGCCGGATGTCGACCTGCGGCAGACCGTCCCCGCTCACGCCCAGCGTCCTGGCCTCGTGGTCGAGTTCGATCCGGACCGCGCCGAAGAGCGGATCGTCGGCGGGCACGTACGCGTACGGACTCATCGGGACCCTTGCCTCCTGTTCATCCTGGTGATCGTCTTCCCCCAGTCTTGTCCGGGCGCGGAGGGCCGGTTCCTTTTCCGGCCAGAGGCGGGCCGGTGGGCAGGGGCGGCGCCACGGCCTGGGCGTCGGGGAGCGCAGCGGTTGTTCCCCCTGTCAACGAGCATCCGTACCCAGCCACGAGCTACCGCCAAGCGAATGACGGCCACCTACTCCTGCCTCGCTGCCACTACGGCGCGTAGCCGGTCACGCCAGGCGGTTCGCGGTCCCGACCAGCGGCGATCCGTCTTCAGAGGCAGCCGCGGCTGGGGAGGATCTGGGGAGAACGAAGCCCCGTTGGGGAGCGGCTGGGGAGGATCGGCCGTACAAACGGGCAGCAAGGTGAAAGGGACGGAAAGGCTGATCGCCGCAGATCAGAGGGCCTCTCCGAGCGCTTTCCGCAGGTCAGCGGTGTGAGGGTGACGACTTCAAGGACGACTTCTCCGTCCGCTACATCGACCCGAAAGAAGACCAGGAAGCAGGCGCCCGCCTGGGCGCCTGGTATCACAGTGACCGGATCCTCAACTGGGAAGCCTTCACCGTCACCATCGGCGACTGACATTCCGGCAGTGATACTCCGGTAACACAAAGCAGGACCGTCCCCCTTCGGGGGCGGCCCTGCGGTCTCTTGGACACGGTTCAGGAGGTGGCGGTCCGCCAGATGTGCACCAAGCAGAACTGGTCCTCCCCGCCCAGAGCGGCTTCATGGCCGCCAGGCGTGGCCAGCACATCGGAAGACCCCTCCAGCGGAGAGGTGAAAGGACCCCCGTCCGGGTTGAACACCCACTGCCACCGCATCCGATACCTGCCCGGCGACGGCAACACCAGCGGAATAATCTCCAGCACCCCAGAGTCGAGGGTTTGCAGCTGTAGCTCGCCCTCGGGAAGGTCCACCTCGACCTCCTCATGCCCCGCCCACTGACCGGGCGGCAGCGCCGGTGCACTGGTCCACGACTCCAGACGTATCACCGTCGTGCCCACCTCCGAGGGCACCTGCAGATACACCAGGCCCGGCCCAGGAAGCAGCCACTTCGATCTGTCCGCATCAACATCGAACGTTTCAGCCCCCATGGTCGTGTCGACCAGCCCGAACAGCCGATAGCTCGCCGACACCGTCGTATCGCAGGAATCCAGCAACCTACCCACCAAGCACCTCGCAAGTCGGGGAAAGCGCCGCTCAATGGCGGCGCCGCCACCGACTGTAAACGCAAGGAAGGAGCCATGTTCCGTAGGAGTCAGCTACGAGCCGCGTTACCCGAGAAGGGCCCGCTGGTGCTCCCGGGTCGCGCCGGCCGCCTCTCGTACGTCCGGATCCTCAGTGTGCGGCGACTTTGTGGACGGTGAAGTCGGCCCGGGGCGCGGTCCGGCCACGTCGGCCGGTCCGTTTACCACCCTCGGGCCCGTGGAACCCGACGCCCCGCAGCGTCACGCGACGGCCAGTCCCGACACGGCACGGGACATATCGGGCAGCCAGCCGCTCACAGCGACGACGTCACTCCTTGGAAGAATCGAGGTTCAAGGCCGGGTTGTAGTTCCAAAGGATGCTTGGGAAGGCTCCCAGCAGCTTCGTGATCGAGGCGATGGAACAGTCGGAGCCGACGTGTCCGCGACGCATTGCCGCAGCTCAGAGCCCATTCGGTCAGCTCGACGGTCGGTAAAGCGGACGGGCAGGTCGCCGCCAAGCCCTACACCCTGCTTCGCAGGGCCCTGGAGCGCTCCGACAGGGTCGCCGTAGCGAAGTTCGCCTGGCACGGCCGCGAGCGCCTCGGGCTGCTGCGGGTGCGCGAGGGCGCGATCGTGCTGCACAGCATGCGGTGGCCGGACGAGATCCGCAGCCCCGAGTCCCTTGCGCCCAAGGCCATCGACCTGGACAACGGCGAGATCGAGCGGGCCGTCCAGCTCACCGACACCATGGCCATGGACGACATCTCCGGATTCCGCGACCAGTACCGCGATGCCCTGAAAGAGCTCATCGAGGCGAAGGCGGAGGGCAAGGCCCCCACTGAGCCGGCTGAGGGCGAGGAGCGGGAGCCCGGGAAGGTCGTGGACCTGATGGCTGCCCTGAACGCCTCGGTCAAGGCGGCCAAAGAAGCGCGTAGCGAGCACGGCGGGGGCGCGACCGTGCACGAAATGCGGCCCAGCAAGAAGACACCTGCGAAGAAGAAGACCGCCGCGGCCGAGAAGACCACGGCGAAGAGGACGGCAGCCGCGCAGAAGAGCACGGCCAGGAAGACGGCTGCGAAGAAACGCAGCGCGTCCTGACCGCACGCGGGCACCGCCATGGTCATGCTGCCGCGGATTGCTCCCATGCTTGCCACCCCCGGTGTCCTGCCGCCCGAGGCGGTCGAAGATCAGTGGGCGTTCGAGGTGAAGTACGACGGCCAGCGCGCCATGGTCTACCTGCCGGGCGACGGAACGGCGGTTCTGCGGGCCCGGTCCGGCGCGGACATCACTCCCGCCTACCCGGAACTCAAGAACCTGGGCTCCGTGCTCGGCCGGCCTGCGGTCCTGGACGGTGAGATCGTCGCGCTCGACTCCGAGGGGCGCAGCGATTTCGAGCGGCTGCAGTCCCGGATGGGGCTGGCCGGTTCCCCGGCGAAGGCCGCCCGCATGGCCAAGATCGTGCCCGCCCACCTGGTCCTGTTCGACGCCGTGTTTCTGGGGCACAACAGCCTGACCGGGCTGCCGTACACCCAGCGCCGGAACGTCCTGGAGGACCTGGGCCTGGACGGGACGCACTGGTCGACGCCTTCAGCTGTCGTCGGGCACGGTGCTCAGGCCCTGGAGATGACCCGGACCGCGGGACTGGAAGGTGTAGTCGCGAAGCGTCTCACCTCCGTGTACGAGCTGGGCGTCCGCTCCCGCGCATGGATCAAGATCCGGCACGTCCTCACTGCCGACGTGATCGTCGGTGGCTGGGTGCCCGGGCGCGGCCGGCTCGCCGGCCTGCCCGGCGCGCTGCTGGTGGGGGAGCGGCACGAGGGAGCCCTGCGATATGTGGGGAGTGTCGGTACAGGCTGGAGCGACACGGAGCGCATCACCCTCGCAGGCCTGCTCCAGGCTGCCACGATTGACGAGTGCCCGTTCGAAGAGGTACCCGAGGCGGCCAGTGCACGCTGGGTGCTGCCCCGCCTGGTCGGCGAAGTCCGCTACGCGACCCGCACCCGGGCGGGCCGACTGCGCCATCCTTCCTGGCGCCGCCTGCGCCCCGACCTCGCCCCGGACGACATCACATGATGTGAGTGACGGGATCGCCACGGCGATTGCCCTGCACGTATTGCCCTGCACGGGCCGGGTCGCCGCGGCGAAGCGGCTCGTCAGGCGTTGACCGCCTGCGAGCAGTTCCCGCACCCGAGCACCGGGCTGACCCGCGCTGCGCGGTCGGATGCGCGGTCACACCAGCGATGTGCAGGTGGCGCGTGCCGTGCTCGAGGAAGACCAGCGCGTAGACCCGGCGAAGATCGACCAGGTCGATGTGCAGGAAGTCGCAGGCGATGACGCCGTCGGCCTGCGTCGTCAGGAACTCTCGCCACGTCGGCCCACCTCTACGGGGAGCAGGGCCTAGGCAACAGTCAAGATCTCCCAGACCGTGGAGGTTTCGACCCGATGCCCGAGCCGCGAGCTCGCCTTGGATCCTGCGACACCCCCAACGCGGATTCTCTGCGGCCAGCCGCAGCACCAGCTCTTTGATCGCCTTCGTGGTCGGTGGCCGGCCGGGCCTGCTCCGGCGCTTGCTGTAGTCCCACCGGCGCGCCACGAGCCTTCGATGCCACGCCAGCGCGGTGCCCGGAGTCACCGGGAACACCTGCGCCCAACGACGCCGGGGTATCAGCGAGGACAACGCCGCGAACCACAGCCGGTCCGCCGGCTCGTAGCGCACCGGACCTGCAAGTTGCCTGCGCAGCACTACGTTCTCGTGCCGCAGGACAAGAAGTTTCGGCGTCCTTGGCCACCTGCCGACGCAGCAGCAACACCGGGACCGACAACAGCTTCCTCGTCACCCGATAGACCAGCGAGACAATCATCCGCGGCGTCGTCCCACGCGACCCTGAGCGCCACCAAACCCCCTACGACCTGCAGCGACGCATTTCTGAACGGCACACGATGAACTGCTTCTTCCCGATGGCACATCGCCTCGCGCAGGTGGTGCAGTCCGTGGATGAGACCGGACAGCCCGTGGTCTACCCCGCCGAAGGACGGGAAGCGGACACGCAGCTCGGGCATCTGCCGCCCGAGGTCGCCGTCGTCCCGGCTTGGCAAGGCCCGGTCCAGGCACCCCCGCGCCGCCCCCGCCGCAGTGCCGGCGGTAAGTAGAACCCCACCTACAGGGCCGCCCGCGGCGTCTACGCGCTCGACGACGACTGGATCACGCCCGAGGGCCGGCACGATGCCGCTTCCACAGCGTTGACAACCGCGATCTCGCCTTAACTACGTGGCCTTGGGGTACTTCCGTGGTGCAGGCATCGGACCTTTGTTCTCCCATCGGCCGAGGCGATCACGCCTGGCTTCAGGGCCGCACGGAATGCGGTTCAGCTCAGTGGCCGGATCGCCGGGTCACCCGCCTTCTGCCCACTCCTCGGGCGCCGCGTCGAGTAGCTCGGCGAGGCGGGCGCGGTCCGGCAGCGGGCCGTGGTCGCCGGTCACCCGCAGTGCGGCGCCCGCGGTCAGATGCCCCAGCCGCAGCGCCCGTACGGGTTCCTCGCCGCGCAGCAGCCCGGCGAGGAACCCAGCCGCGAACGCGTCACCGGCTCCCACCGGTTCGATGACTTCGACCTTGGGCGCGGGCACGGTGTGGACCCTGGGGCCGTCGAAGGCGGTGGCGGCCCGTGCACCGTCCTTGACGACGAGGACGGGCGGTTGTGGCAGCAAGTCCCGTACGGCGAAGGCGTCGGCCAGTCCGTCTCCCCACAGGGCCTGTGCCTCGTCGAGGCCCACGAACGTGATGTCCGCCCGTCGGGCGAGCTCGAGCAGCACGGTGGCCGCCGCACCGTCCGCCCACAGAGCGGCCCGGTGGTTGACGTCGAAGCTCACGGGGCACGGGCGTTCAGCAATGTCGGGCTCGAGCAGCGCGGTGACCAGGTCCCGGCAGCCTGCCGAGAGCGCCGGGGTGATGCCGCTCAGGTGGATGAGGCCTGCGGAGCGCACGGCGTCGTCGTCCAGGAGGTCCGGGGTCAGGGCCGAGGCGGCGGAGCCGCGGCGGTAGTAGTGGACCCGGGTGCCCTCGGTGCCGGGGTCCTTGACGAGGAGTCCGGTCGGGCGGTGCGGGTCGGTGCGTACGCTGCTGATGTCGACACCGGATGCGGCCACCTCGGCGCGGATCCGGTGTCCGAACGGGTCGTCACCGAGCGCGGAGACCCAACGGGCGGGCACCCCGTGGTCGGCGAGGTACATCGCCACGTTGGACTCGGCGCCCGCGATCCGGATCCCGAGCAGACCGGCGCCGTCCAGCGGGGCGGCGGGTTCGGGGATCAGCGCGGCCATGGTCTCACCGATACAGGTCACCGGTCCCGTGACCGGCCGCCGGCCGGTTTCGCGGGACGTGTGAATCGCCGTCACTCGGGTCTCCCGGGGTGGTAGGCACACGTGGGCAGGCCCCGGACGCCGACCCGGGTGGTGAAGACCGCACCGTCCAGCGGTCCGGGTGCAGCGAGACCGTGCCGCGCGCTGGTGACGTACAGGCTGTCCCCGTCGAGGCACAGCCCGGCGGGCTGCGTCGCAGGAATTCGGATCTGCCGGTCCAAGGTGCCGTCGGCGCGATAGCGGTGGACGGTGCCGGTGCCCCAGACCGCAGTCCACAGGGCGCCCTCGGCGTCCACCGTCATACCGTCGGGGCTGCCGCGGTCGAAGGTGGCGAAAGTGTCCGGCGTACCCGGCAGCCCGGTGTCCGGGTCGACCGGGTACCGGCGGATGATGCCCTTGGCGCTGTCGGCGAGGTACATCACGGTGCCGTCCGCACAGAATGCCGGGCCGTTGGGAACGGTGAGGCCGTCCAGCACCCGGATCACCGTGCCGTCGTGGTCGACACGGTAGAGGGAGCCCGCGCCGTCCTCGGCGTCGTAGGCCATGCTGCCCGCCCAGAACCTGCCGTACGGATCGGCGGTCGCGTCGTTCATCCGCATGGCCGTGGCGGCCCCGTCCTCGGGGCGCGCGAGCCACTCGGTCCGCCCGTGCGCGGTGATCAGGCAGATACCGGTTCCGGCGGCCGCGATCCAGGTGCCGGGGCGTGCGTGGACGGGGGAGACCGCGCCCAGGGGCACGGACAGCCGGGCGAGTTGCGTCAGCGGAGCTGAGCGGTCCGCGGGTCCGGCCAGCAGCCGCCCGGTGAGGATGTCGACGAGGACGATGCCGTCGTCGACGGCGCGTATTCCTTCACCGAGCCCGAGCCGGTCCTGCCAGCAGACGGCCGGTGTGCCGGCGGTCATCGGCCGGCGTCCGCGGGGGCGGCGGCGCGTACGGCGTCGCGGAAGGCGCGCGCCCGCTCGCGGAGTGCTTCGAGGCTGCCGCCGTCGGCCGCGTCGCTGATCAGCGGCGAGCCGACACCCACCGCGGTAGCCCCGTGCGCGAGATAGGCCCCGGCCGCGTCGGCGTCCACCCCCCCGACCGGCACGAACGGCGCGTCCGGGAACGGGCCCTGCAGTGCCCTCAGATATCCGGTGCCACCGGCCTGCGCCGCGGGAAAGATCTTGAACGCGTCCGCACCGAGCCGCCGTGCGGCGACGATGTCGGTGGGGGTCATCACCCCCGCGAGGACGGGCAGCCCGAGGCGCTGGGCCTCTGTGACGGCCTCGCAGACGGCAGGGGTGACGACGAAGCCGGCTCCCGCGTCCCGCACCGCGTGTGCGTCCTCGGCGGTGAGGACGGTGCCCGCACCGAGCGGTGCACCGGGGCCCAGCGCGGCGCGGGCCCGGCGGATGACGTCGAGTGCGTCCTTTCCGCTGAGAGAGACCTCGATGAGCGGGAGGTGCTCCTCCGCCAGGGTCAGTACGGTTCTGAGCGCGGCGTCCGCGTCGTCGCCGCGCACGATGGCGACGATCCGGTGGGTGCGCAGCGCGGTCAGCAGATCCACGTGTGAGTTCCCCTCCTGTCTGTGTCTTCTGGTGCCGTGTCGGGTTTCGGCTCCGTCTGTGGCGCTGGTTGTGTCCACGGCTCCGGTGCTTGCGCAGCCAGGGTGAGACGCCAGCGGACCTCGCCGCTGCGCGGAACGCACGCGGCGTCCCCGTCCCGCGCGGCCGCCAGGTCGAAGACCCGGCCGAGCATGGGCTCGACCCCCACGGACCGGTACGGCTCCTGCTCGGGGAAGCCGCCGAGGTTGCGCCACAGCGCCACGGACACCGGCTGGCCTTCGGCCTCGACGGCCATGTGCAACGTGGCCGCGCCGTCGCGGACGTACACCTGCGGGGTGTCGACGATGGCGCCGACGGCCGTCCCGTCATCCGGCCCGAGACGGTCGAGCCCTTCCGTCCGCCCGGGCTGCGACGGCCAGGAGCAGGGGGTCCACCGGGCGCCGCTGTCGGGATAGAAGCGGGTCGGCGTGCCGTCCCTGATCCCGATATGGGCCTCCTCCGAGAGATCGAACAGCGCGTGCGCGGCCCACAGGAAGCGGTAGCCGGGTTCGGCCGTGAGCCGGTAGTCGGCCACTGCGCGGCCCCCGTCGCTGCGGATCCGGCGGCTGAGGCGGAAGTCCGGGCAGTCGACGGACTCGGTGCCATCGGCCCACTGCCAGGGCCGGGCCCAGGCATCGCCGTGGTCGGGTGTGCCGCGTACGGTCGGTACGCATTCCTCCAGTCCACCGGCGTCGGCGAAGGCGTCGCCCGGAATGGCGCCGGGGCGGCGTGGCTCGTCGCGGTGCCAGAGCCATTCGCGGCCGGCGGCACGCAGCGACGTCCATCTCCCGCCGCCGGCCGGGTCGGTCTCGATTCTGACGGTGGGCATCGTGCTCACCACTCGGCGAAGGCGCCGTCGTCGTACCGCCACACCGGATTGCGCCAGGCGTGCCCGGTCCGGTCGGCCGCGCGTACGGCGTTCTCGTCAACCGTGACACCGAGCCCCGGCAGGGCCGTGCGCCGCGCCCGTCCGCCGACGAAGCGGAACGGTTCGGTGTCCACGACGTACGACAGCAGGTCGGCGTCCTTGTTGTAGTGGATGCCCCGGCTCTGCTCCTGGATGAGGAAGTTCGGGGTGGCGAAGGCGATCTGGAGACTGGCGGCGAGTGCGATCGGGCCGAGGGGGCAGTGCGGGGCGAGTTGTGCACCGTAGGTCTCGGCGAGCGAGGCGATGCGGTGGACCTCGGAGATGCCTCCGGCGTGCGAGAGGTCCGGCTGGGCGACCGCGATGCCGGCCGTGAGGGCGGGCAGGAAATCGGCCCGCCCGTACAGCCGTTCGCCGGTGGCGACGGGTACGGAGGTGGCGCCGACGAGGGCGGGCAGCAGGTGCCCCTGTTCGGGAAGGAGCGGTTCCTCCACGAACAGCGGGTGCAGGGGCTCGATGGCGTGCAGGACCCGGCGGGCGCCGGCCGGTCCGAATCTGCCGTGCATGTCGATGGCCACATCGCGGCCGGGGCCGAGGACCGCACGGGCGGCGGTCACCCGATCGACGACGGCGGCGGTCTCGGCGGGGGTGGCGAGGGGTGTGGTGCGACCCGCCGCGTTCATCTTGACGGCGGTGAAGCCGGCCTCGACCTGGGCGGTGATCTCCTCGGTGAGCTGGGCGGGTTCGTCGCCGCCGACCCAGGCGTAGACCCGCACCTCGTCGCGGACCGGACCGCCGAGCAACGCGTGCACGGGGGCGCCGTAGGCCTTGCCGGCAATGTCCCACAATGCCTGGTCGATACCGGCGACGGCGCTGGAGAGTATCGGGCCGCCCCGGTAGAAGCCGCCCTTGCTGAGCACCTGCCAGTGGTCCTGGATGCGCAGCGGGTCCCGGCCGATCAGGTATTCGGCGAGGACATCGACGGCGGCGCGGACGACCTCGGCCCGGCCCTCGACGACGGGTTCCCCCCATCCGACGACGCCCTCGTCGGTCTCGATCCGGCAGAACAGCCAGCGTGGCGGTACGAGGAACGTCTCGATGCGAGTGATCTTCACCGGTTCGCGGTCCCCTCGTCGGTGGCCGGCCGGTTGCCGCGGGCCCGGTCGAGGTCGCGTACGGCCTGGTCGAGCAGGTCCCGCATGGCGCGTTCGGCGGCAGCCTGGTCCTGGTCGCGTACGGCGTCCAGCACAGCCCGGTGACTGGGTACGGGGTCCTCGCCGTGCGGCGAACTGTGCACGATCTCGTCGCGGTGCGCGAGGCCCGACTCGATGACCATCTCCATGCGTTCGAGCAATTCGTTGTGGGTGGCCGCGAGGAGCGCGCGGTGGAAGGCGAGGTCTGCCTCGACCGCGTGGGCCGCGCCGCCCTCCTGCTCACTCATCGCGGCGAGGGCCGCTTCGAGTGCGTCCAGGTCGGAATCGGTGCGGCGGGCGGCGGCCAGCCGGACAGCGGCCGGCTCGATGATGCCGCGCACCTCACCGAGGTTGTGCAGCAGTGCCGGATCGGTGCCGGAGTCGGTGCCACCCGCGAACTGCCAGCGCAGTACGTCCGCGTCGAGGAGGTTCCAGTCGGCGCGGGCTCTGACGAAGGTGCCGCGTTTCTGGCGCGCGTCGACCATCCCCTTGGCGGCGAGGACCTTCAGGGATTCCCGCAAGGCGGTCAGGCTGACATCCAACTCGTCCTGCAGCGCCACGAGATCGAGTGTCGCTCCTTCGGGGAGCTCGCCGCTCAGCACCCGGCGCGCGAGAGTCTCCACGGTCTGGCCGTGCACTCCGCGGCGCGCGTATGGCGTCATGTCTGTGTACCTTTCTGGTGTGCGATGGGTACGGAGACGGTCAGGCCGAGGCCTTGACGACGGACCAGCCGCCGTCCACCAGCAGGTTCGATCCCGTGATGTAGGACGCCTCGTCGGCGGCGAGAAACGCAATCGCCGCCGCGGCTTCCTGGGGGGTGCCGAAACGTTTGGCGGCAGTCTCGGTGACGCTCTGCCTCCGGTCCTCCTCCGAGACCCGGTCCCATGCCCCGGTGAGGATGGGGCCGGGCAGGACGGCGTTGACCCGCACCTCGGGTCCGTACTCCACCGCCAGTTGTCCGCACAGAGAGAGCAGCGCGCCCTTGGACGCCGCGTACGCGGGATGTCCGGGGATGCCCTTGTGGGCGTGGACCGAGGAGGTGAGCACCACGGCGCCGCGGCGTTCGCGCAGGTCGGGCAGGACCGCACGGAAGCCGAGGAACGCTCCGGTGAGGTTCACTGCGAGCTGGCGCTCCCACGAGGTGACGGTCATCTCGTGCGCGGGGGTGACGTCGACCGTGAAGGCGTTGCTCACCAGGACGTCGACGGGGCCGAAGGTGTGCGCCGCGGAGACGATCCGCCCCCAGTCGCCCTCGTCCGCGACGTCCGTGCGGACGAAGAGGGCCCGGCCGCCCGCTGCTCGGATGCCCGCGGCGACACGCTCGCCCGCGTCCTCGGCGATGTCGGCGAGGATCACCGCGGCGCCTTCGGCAGCGAGCCGTTCGGCGGTGGCCGCGCCGATGCCCGACGCGGCTCCGGTGACCACTGCCACCTTGTCGGCGAAGCGGGCGTTTCCGTTCATGGGGCTGTCGGCTCCTCGAGTGGTGAAGCTGTCGGCGATTCTGCCGGTGGCGCCGTTCGGACGGTCGGCTACTGCCTCACGCGTACGACGAGTTGGACTGCGGGGTGACCAGAAAGGTGCGGCTCTGTGCTGTGCCGAGGTGTGCCTGCGACTCCGCATGCGCGCCCACGGAACGAGGCCCGGCCTCCTGACCCAGGCGGCCGGGCCCTCGTTCGGCTGATACAGACTGACGGGGCAACCGGGCCACCGTCAAGATTAATTACTAATTTATCTGCTGGCTTTGGCTGGGCCGGTTCCCTGTCCCGCGGCTCTCGGCCGTGCGGGTCACGAGAGTCCGATCCGGTTCATGGGTATCCGCTGGTAGCCGGGGAGTTGGGCGGCGATCAGGTCGTCGTTGCCCAGGGTCGGCTTCCCGTCCACGACTGTCACGACGCCGGGGTCGGCAGTGAGTGTCAGATTGCGGTCAACCGTTCCGTACGTGCGCGCGGACGGGGCGATGTCCAGCGCGGCGACGGTGCAGAGCGCGTTGTACTCGACGACGTTGTACTTCGGGTACGCCGGCTGGTCGTCGGTGATGTTCACGAGGTTCGGATAGCGCGACCGCCACGGCTCCTTCTGGTAGGGAACGGCGGCCAGCAGGTTGTACATCCCCCACGCGCCGCCGGGTGCCACGTTCTCCGCCGCCCAGTTGAGTCCTCGTTCGTCGAGCGTCACCGAACGGCCGGACGACAGCATGATGTTGTTGGTGATGATGTTGTCCCGGCCGCCGCCGATCTGGAAGGCGGTGTCGACCTTGTAGAAGATGTTGCCGAACATCGTCGTTCCGCAGAAGCAGTCGTCGAGGTAGACGCCCGAGGCGAAGTGGGACCCGCCGCTGCCCACGATGTCGTGCAGGAAGTTGTAGCGGATGACCGTGCCGCGTCCGGTCCACTCCCGTCCCGCGTAGATGGCACCGGCGTCGTTGGTCTGCTTCACCACATCGTTGATCTCGTTGTACTCGATCACGTGGTCGTTGCCGCGGAAGAGGATGGCGACGTGCGGCGCGTCGTAGATGTGGTTGTTGGCGACGCGGTTTCCGACACCGGCGAGTTCGACCGCGGGGCTGTACGTCAACTGGAGGCGGCTGTAGTCGTGGATCTCGTTGCCGACCGCCTGGTTGTGCGCCGGGGTGAGGGTGGCCCGGTCACCGCCGGCGAGGGCTATGCCGCCCTGGCCGGTGGCGTGGATGTGGCAGCCGCGGACCTCGTTCTGCGATCCGCCGTGCGGGCCGGCCGTGGCACTCGCATCACCGATCGTGACCGCGCGGCCGCCCAGGAGTCGCAGGGTGCAGTCCGCAACGGTGTTGGACGTGCCGTCGGTGATGACGATGCCGTCGCCTCGCGCCCCCTCGAATATGAGGTTCGAGAACGTGACGTTCGAGCAGCCGTTGAGGACGGCCATCGGGTCGGCGAGCAGCGACAGTTGCGCCGTCGCGCCGGACAGAGCGCTCGGCGGGTACAGGTACAGCTTCCCGGTGGCCCGGTCGAGGTACCACTCACCCGGCGAGTCGAGTTCCTCGAGCACGTTGTAGTAGTAGTAGCGCCGGTCCGCCTTGACGCTGTACATGCTGGCGGTCTTGGTGGAGATCGTCTGCGCTGCCGGGTCGATCGTCTTGATCTGAAGGTTGCCGTCGGCCCACTCGTAGAACCAGTAGCCCTGCATCCACACGTCGCTGGTGTCGGTCCAGGTCGATGGCCGGGAGTCGGTGTACTTGAACGTGGCCCCCTTGGCGAATTCGGCGGCCATCTTGTCGGGGTCGCCGAGGACGCTGCGGGGGTTCCCGCCCGGGTCGATGACCTGGCCGACGGTGAGGAATCCGGTGTTCGGGTATCGGGCGAGGGTCATCGCCTTGCTGTTGAAGAACAGTTCGGGCGGGGTGACCGTGCGCGGCAGGCCGTATCCGGTCTGGAGGATCTGGCCGTAGTCGGTGATCCCGAGCGTCTTCAGGTCGAACTCGCGGACGATGTCGCGTGACCCGGCCGGGAGGCGGTTGCGTATCGCCTGGTCGCTGACCGGCTCGAAACCGGTAGCGGGCAGGTCCACGCCGCCGACGAGCCGGACCTGTTCGCCGTTGTAGGCGGCGTAGGTGACCGGCCGGCCCGGTGCACCGGAGTCCTGCGCTTCGAGGGTGAAGCTTCGCGTCCGCCGGTACGTGCCGCCCCGGAGATAGACAGTCACCGGTTCCGTGGCACGGCCCGGCGCCCCCTGCCGCCAGGTCCGGATCACGTCGCGCGCCTTCTCCAGCGTCGCGAGAGGTGCGGTCTGCGTGCCCGGGTTCGAGTCCTTCCCGTTCGTTGCCACGAAGAAGGACTTCTGGTCCTTGGGCCGGTCCCGCCGGTCACCGGTACCGGCGTAGGCCGGCCCGGCGATGAGGGCCGCCGACGCACCGGCCCCGACGGCCCCGGCGGCCCTGAGGAGATCACGTCGAGAGAATCTGGACATGTTGTGCCTTTCGTAGGTGCCTACTGGAACCGGGCCCTCGGTCCGGGCGCACAGCGCCTCCGGCCGAGCCTTCGTTGCACGACGCTCCGACTAATCGATAATCGTTGAGCGATAAGTAGCGGGTCGGCGGTGGCGAGTGTCAAGGGATCTTTCAAAACCCGCTGGATGAAGCACAGTTCGCACGCAGCGCAGGTTGCGAACGGGTAACGCCTCCGTTGACAGGCCTTGACCGTCGTCCGGCAGGTCCTCGATGGTGAGCTCGCTATCGATAAGCGATAAGCGATTAGCGATCGATGGAGGGTTCGATGGTTTCGGGTTCTCGCCGGCACTTGGTCAAGCTGGGTGCCATCGCCATATCCGCCGCACTGCTCACGGGCTGCTCGACCGGCTCGGACTCAGCAGGCGGCGACAAGAACATCCGCATGCTGGTCAACATCACTCCGGTGCTGACCAAGCAGTTCTACGAGGACCTGGTGGCGGGGTACGTCGCCAGTCACCCCGGAGTGAAGGTCACGATCGAGGCGCCCACCGGCAGGGGCATCGAGGACACGCTGAAGCAGCAACTGGCCGCGGGCAGCCCGCCCGACATCCTCGCCGGCGGGCAGAACACGGCTCTCGCCGGGCAGATGGAGCCGCTGCCCGACGAGCAGTGGGTGAAGGACGCACCGTTCGCGGAGGCGTCCAAGCTGGACGGCAAGGTGTGGATGGCCGGCACCGGCGTCCAGCTCCAGTCGCTGGTGTTCTACAACAAGGCTGCCTTCGCCAAGGCCGGTGTCACCGGGACGCCCAAGACGGTCGACGAGTTCACCGCCGCGCTGCGCAAGCTGAAGGGTGCCGGTTACACGCCGCTGCAGACCGGTGGTGAGTGGACCACCGGCGCGCAGGCCCTGATGATGGCCAACCCGAACGTGATGAACACCGAGCCGCAGTGGTACGCGAAGCGGAACAAGGGCTCCGTGACCTTCGCCGACAGCAACTACGCCAAGTACCTGGGCGTCTACCAGTCCTGGATCAAGGACGGCCTGGTTCCCAAGGACGCCAACGGCATCAAGTACCAGGACATGATCAACAACTTCACAGCCGGCAAGTCGGCGACGATGGTGATGGGCAACTGGCTGGCGGCCTCGCTCGCCGAAGCGAAGCCGGGCATCGACGCGGGCGTGTTCCCCGTCCCCACGTTCGACGGCTCCACGCCGCCGCAGGCGGCCAACCCGGCCATGCCGTACTCGGTGCTCAAGAGCTCCAGGCACGCGGACGCGGCAATAGACCTGGTGAAGTACCTGGTCAGCGACAAGAAGGCGATCACGAAGGCGCTGAGCGTGGAGGGCAACTTCCGTACCGGATACAGCTACGAAGCCTCCCCGCTGACCAAGGACATCGCGAAGCTCCTCGACGAGGCCGGCGGCAAAACCGTGGCGATCGGCCCCGGACTGGGCGACAACTCTTCCCCGTCGGGCTTCCCTGCGGAGTTCAACACCCAGGTCCAGAGCATGTATCTCGGGACGACGGCCGCGCAGGTGGCGGGTGCCATGGACAAGTGGTGGGCCGCGAATGCGCCCAAGTAACGTGACGCTTACCGCTCCTGGACCGTCGGACAACCCGCCGGTCCCCGAGCGCCCCCGTCACACTCACCACACTTCCCCGCGTCCGCTGCGCGCACGCGCCGCCCGCAGCCTGTCCAGCATCTTCATGGTCGGCCCCGCACTGGCGGCGATCGTGGCCTTCATCCTCATCCCCGTCGTGGTCGCCGGACGGCTCAGCCTCACCGACTGGGACGGTTTCTCCGACAACTCCAAATTCGTCGGCCTGGACAACTACGTTCAGCTGTTCCACGACCCGGACGTGGCGAGCGCGGCATACGTCACGCTCGTGATCGCGGTGGTCGGCACCGTGGCCTGCAACGTCCTCGGCCTGGGCCTCGCGGTCATGCTCAACGGCCAGGGGCGCGTCAAAGCGATGCTGCGGGGCCTGTTCTTCTACCCGCACGTGCTCGGCGCGGTCATCATCGGTTTCCTGTGGTCGGCCATACTGAGCAGCGAAGGGGCGGTCAACACCCTCCTGACCGCGGCGCACCGCTCGAAGATCCCGTTCCTGTCCGATCCGCAGTGGGCGCTCGCAGCGGTCGTCTTCGTGGTGATCTGGTCGACGTTCGGGGTGAACGTGGTCCTGTACCTCGCCGGGCTGCAGACGATCCCTGAGTCGCTGCTGGAGGCGGCGCGCATCGACGGCGCCTCACGCTGGCAGACGTTCCGCCAGGTCGTGCTGCCGATGCTGGCACCCACCGTGACGATCAACGTGGTCCTGGTGCTCGTGCAGCTGCTGCGGGTCTACGACCTGGTACTGGCGATGACCGACGGTGGTCCGGCCGGCCACACGCAGACGTACGCGTACCTGGTCCTGTCGGAGTCGTTCCTGAACGGGAAGATCGGCTACGCCTCGGCCCAGAGCATCGTCCTCATGGTCGTCATCGCGGTGCTCGCCGTCGTGATCGTGGCGCTGCGCCAACGTAGCGAGAAGGCGGTGGAACTGTGAACCACAATGCAGGCAGCCGGGTCGGCTCGGTCATGCTCGGTCTCTTCGCACTGTTCATGCTGGCGCCGCTGTACCTCGTGATCGTCAACGCGTTCAAACCGGAGTCGGCGATCCGTCAACGGCCGTTCTCCGCCGACCCGGGCGTGCTGTCCACGGACTATCTCCGATCGGCGCTGTCGTCGCCGGACTACAACATCATCAAGGCGTTCGGTGTGACGGTGCTGTTCGTGGTCCTGGTCAACGCGCTGTCTCTGGCGCTGGCCGGTCCGGCCGCCTACGTCATCGCCCGGGGTACCCGCCCGTGGCACAAGGGGATGCTGCTGGTGTTCCTGGCCGGGCTGTTCATCCCCGGGCAGGTCCTGGTCATCCCGGTGATCTACGTGCTGCGTTTCACGGGTCTGATGGGCACGATCCCCGGCTTCGTCATGTACGAGGCGACGCTGACCCTGCCCCTGTCGATGTTCCTGTTCGTGGGCTACATCAAGTCCATCCCCCGGGAGCTCGACGAGGCGGCGCAGATCGACGGCGCGGGTCGGCTGCGCACCTTCTGGCAAGTGATCTTCCCGCTGATGCGGCCGGTCGTGGTCACCGCGGTCGTCCTGCACACCATCGGGGTCTGGACGGACTTCGTGAACCCGCAGATCGTGCTGGGCCCGACGTCGGGCCTGTATACCGTGATGACCGGCGTGTACTCCGCGATCGGTCTGCACACCACCGACCTGTCCGTGGTCTATCCGACGCTGCTCCTGGCGATCGCACCGGTGCTGGCCTTCTTCGTGATCATGCAACGCAAGATCGTCGGTGGCCTCACCGCCGGCGCGACGAAGGGGTGACCGTGGACAAGCACATGGTGAGCGTGACGGCGTCCGTGCCGGCCTGCGAACCGCCGGCCTGGGCCGTACTGCAACGACAGCTGTTCTCGGTGCTGGACGAGGCATGGCGGGTCTTCGAGGACCGGTACTGCCACCCCGACGGCGGGCTGCGCTTCGACGGGGAACTGAAAGGCCGTGACGGGGCGGACGACTTCTACGAACCGTTCTTCAACTGGCCGATGCTGTACATGCTCGGCGGGGCGGACGACCTGCTCGACGCCAGCAAGAAGCACTGGAACGGGATCACCCGGCAGCTTTCCGACGCCGGGTTCCTGGTCGACGAGTACGAGCGCGGGTACGACTGGTTCCACCAGGGCGAGTCGCTGCTGATGTTCTACGGGATCTGCGCGGCCGACCCGTCCGACGAGGCGTTCCGCAGGCGGGCGCTGCGCTTCGCCGACCTCTACCTGCCCACCTCGCCCGTCGGCAACGTCGACGGCTCGCAGCGGATCATCCGGGCTCCACACACCGGGGCCGGAGGGCCGCGCCGTGGGGTGGATGGCGCATGGGCGCAGGGGTTCGGCGCGGAACTGACCAACATGAAACCGTACGGCCTGCCCCTGGAGGATCTGCCCGGCATCGACACCTGGGACGACCTGGCCGACCCCGTCAACGCGCGGCGTATGGGCGAGGCGATGAACCGGCGGCTCGGCGACGGCGACGTCGCGGTGAACCTTGCTTCCACCTCGCTGATCGCCAACGCGTGGCTGTACACGGGCGAGGACCGGTACCGCGACTGGCTCGTCGACTACGTGCAGGCCTGGCGGGACCGGGCCGCCGCCGCGGGCGGTGTCATCCCCGACAACGTGGGACCCTCCGGGGAGGTCGGTGAGCTGCACGACGGTCGCTGGTACGGCGGCCCGTACGGCTGGACCTGGCCTCACGGTCTGCACAGCGTCGGCGCGGTCGCGGTCGTCGCTGCCATGAACGCCGCTCTGGTCACCGGCGACAACGCGTGGTTCGACCTGGCCCGCGCCCCACTGGACCGGGTGCTGGAAGAGGCGACGCGCGGGCCGGTTCGTGACGGTGACTCCAGCATGGCCACGACCTGGCTCCAGCGCCTCGGGCCTGATGCCGACAGCGACCTGCAACTGGTGCCCTACCGGTACGGCCTGCACGGCTGGTTCGACCACCAGCCGCTGCAGATCGCCTTCCCGGCCTGGATCTGGTGGTGCTCCGGCGACCCGCAGGACCGGCAGCGGCTGGACCGCGTGGAGCGCGAATGCGGCTACGACTGGACGACCGTGCACGCCTTCCGCGACAAGGAGGAGGCCGGACACGAGGCGCCGTGGCTCGCCTACCTCGACGGTCGCAACCCCGACTACCCGGCCCGAGCCTTCGGCATGGCGCTGGGGCAGGTCGCCCGCAGGATGGCACTCGTCCGCGAGGACGCGACGACCACCCGCACCGATGACATCCACTGGTGGCAGCGGCTCAATCCCGTGGTGACCGAGATTCTGGTGCAGCTGACCACCGGCGCTCCCGCCACCCCCTACAACGGGGGGCTCCAGCAGGCACGGGTACGCTACTGGGACGCCGACCGCGGCCGTCCCGGCCTGCCGGCCGACGTCGCCGCCCTCGTCGAGGGCCTCGACGAGGCCCGAGTTGGCGTCCAGTTGGTCAACCTGAGCAATACGCGTGAGCGGCGTGTGGCCGTGCAGGCCGGCGCGTTCGCCGAGGACGGCATCGACCATGTCGTGGTGGATCAACTCGACAGCGGCTACCCCGGCCCTGACCGTGCCTACCGGGCCGACGAGCTCACGACCAGTACCCGGCGCATCGACGTGCTCGACAACCACCTGCTGGTGATCCTGCCGCCGGGGACCCGGCTCGGCCTGACCATGCGGGTGAGGCGCCGTCAGTTCACTCCGAGCCACCCGACGTTCGACCGATATCAGGAGAAGTAGAATGACGAACGATGAGCATGCCCAGCCACTGTTTCCCCTTCCGGTGCGCGGTGACACCTACCGGCGTGCCGATGCGGAGCTGGTGGATCAGATGGGCCAGGTGAGCAGCGCCACCGCGTGCGCGAAGCTGCACGGCATGGGCATCAGGCGCACGTGGATGGAGGGGCCGCAGCCCCTCACGACCGGGCAGAAGATCGCCGGTTCGGCGTTGACGCTCCAGTTCATGCCGCAGCGCGAAGACATAGCCAGCGGCCTGGCCCAGGAGGCCGTCGAACGCCAAACCGCCCTGTGGGCGGTCCTGGAGGCGGTACAGCCCGGCGACGTCCTCGTCATCCAGGCGTACGGGTCGGCGTTCAGCGGCTGCGTCGGCGACATGCTCGTCCGCTACTTCAAGCGCAAGGGCGGCGCCGGGATCGTCGTCGACGGCCGGATCCGGGACGCTCCGCGGGTCCGCGAGCTCGGCGTGCCGATCTGGTGCACCGGCACCACCCCGCACTATGCCTCCCAGTCGGAGCTGTTCCCCTGGGCGTACGACGTGCCGGTTGCCGCCGGAGGAGTGTTGTGCCTGCCCGGCGACATCGTGGTCGCCGACGACGACGGCGCCGTCGTCGTCCCCCAGGCGACCGCACCGGAGGTGGTCGCCACGGCCCAGGACCACCAGGAGTGGGAGGTGTTCAGCCGGATGCGTCTCGACCAGGGCGCCCGGCTCGGCAACTACTACCCGCTGACGTCGGAGTCGCGCGCGGAGTACGAGCAGTGGCGCGACCAGCAGCGGTCGTCCCAGCGATGAACCATGTCTCGGGCCCGGGTGTGCTGGGCCGCACCGGTCTCACGGTCGGCAGGCTCGGCCTGGGCTGCGCGCCCCTGGGCAACCTGTACGAGCCGGTTCCGGAGCAGGACGCCACCGGCACGGTGCGTGCCGCGCTGGCGGGTGGGATGCGCCTGTTCGACACCGCCCCCCGGTACGGCAGTGGCGTGTCCGAACAGCGCCTCGGCCAGGTGCTGGCCGGGGTACCCAGGTCCGAGGTCGTCGTCGCGACCAAGGTCGGATACCTTCTCACCGACGACGGGGCCGAGCCGGACTTCTCCTATGACGGCACCATGCGGTGCCTGGAGCAGAGCCTGACCCGGCTCGGCCTGGACCGGGTGGACATCGCGCACGTGCACGACCCCGACCACCATGAGCAGGAGGCCCTCGCGGGGGCCTTCCGCGCCCTGGTCGACCTGCGGGAGCAGGGCGTGGTGTCGGCGGTGGGCGCGGGCATGAACCAGAGCGGCATGCTGGAGCGGATCGTTGCGCAAGTCGACGTGGACTGCGTGCTGCTGGCCGGCCGGTACACTCTCCTCGATCAGGAAGCTCTGACGGGCCTGCTGCCTGAGTGCGAGGCCCGCGGTGTCGGGGTCATCCTGGGCGGGGTGTACAACTCCGGCCTGCTGGCCGATCCCCGACCCGGCGCGAGGTACGACTACCGGACAGCCGAGCCGCACCAGGTTGCCGCCGCACTGGCCATCGCGGAGATCTGTGCCCGCCACGGGGTGCCGATGAAGGCGGCGGCCCTGCGGTTCGCGTGGGGACATCCTGCCGTGTCCGCTCTGGTCGTCGGAGCCAGAACGGCCGATGAAGTGCGGGAGAACCTCGCCATGGCGCAGACCACCGTCCCCGCCGACCTGTGGGCGGAGCTGCGCGCAGCGGGACTGCTCCCGCAGGAGGTGCCGACGCCGTGACCGTCATCGACGCACACGTCCACCTGTGGGACCCCGACCTGCACGACCATGCGTGGCTGCGGTCTGCAGGCGAACTGCATCGCCCCTTCCTTCTCGACGACCTCACCGCGGCCTCCGGGTCGGTGACGGCGGTTGTCGTGCAGGCCGGGCGGACCGTGGACGAGGCTCGTTGGCTGCTGGGCCTGGCCGCGCGGTCCCCACGGATCGTCGGCGTCGTCGTCCACGCGGATCTCGCCGACCCGGCCGCGGTGGACACGATCGACGCACTCCGCGCGGATGACGGGGGTTCGGCGCTGGTCGGGGTCCGTGACCCGGTCGGGGCAGGCGAGGGCGCCCGACTCGGGCTGCCCCAAGTGCGGCGCTCACTCGCGGCTCTCGGCGAGCGGGGCCTGGCCATGGACCTGCTGCTGGGGCACGGGACTCTGCGTGAGGCATACGCAGCGGCCAGGGACCTGCCGCAGGTGCGGTTCGTCGTCGACCACGCCGCCATCTCGGCCGTCGACGTGCGGCGCGAAGGCCTCAGCGAATGGGCCGCGCAGCTGACGCCACTGGGCCGACTGCCCAACGTGGTGTGCAAGCTGTCCGGACTCGGCAAGGCCACCGCCGAACCGGACGGAGTGCGCCTGGACGCCGTGGCTCGGGTGACGCTCGACGTGTTTGGGCCACACCGGCTGATGTTCGGGTCCGACTGGCCGGTCAGCACACAGTGGTCGCCGTACGAGGACGTGGCCGGGGCCACGGCCCGGGTGCTGGACGGGCTGACCGCTGACGAAGCCGTCGCGGTCCGGGGTGGAACAGCCATCAGGGCATACCGACTTGATCTGGCGGACCCGTCCGCCGGCGACAGGATGACAATGATCCGGCAGAGGGAGCACTGATGACTGGTCTGAACGATCTGCTTGAACAGAACAGGGGCATGACGTCCGGCGGGCTGCTGTCCGACCGCGTCTACCGGCTGCTGCGCTCGGCCATCCTGAGCGGCGAGATGGCACCGGATCAGCGGATCGTCGAATCCGACATCGCCAAACGCCTGGGCATCAGCCAGGCTCCCGTGCGCGAGGCCGTCAAACGGCTGGTGCACGAGAGCCTGGTCACTCACGTGCCGCGGCTGGGCAGCCGGGTCGCCAATATCTCGATCGAGCAGGCTGAGCAGGCACGAGAACTGCGCGGTCTGCTGGAGGAGTTCGCCGCCCGAGCCACCGCCCGGCGCCGCGCCGAGGGCTACGTCGACCAGCTGAACTCCGTGATCGACGACATGCGAAAGGCGGCCCTGCACGACGACCCGAGCAGCTTCCGCGACAGCGACATGGCTTTCCACCGCCTCGTCTGCCAGGCCAGCGGCAACCACCTGCTCCCGCGGTTGTGGGAGGTGATGGAGCCCAGTCTCTGGACCCTGCGCGTGGTGTCCAACCCGTTCTACACCGGCAGCCGCGACAAGCTGGTCGACGAACACGCGCGCCTGCTCGACATACTCGTCAACGGCCGGGAGGACGACGCCGCAGAGGCCTTCCGTCGCCATGCGACCGGCGGGGCCAAGCCGTCGCAGCGCGACGAATAGGACCATCCGGCTGCAACACGGTAGGCGGGCGCGATTCGTATCGCGACCGTGTTCACCCATGTCCGCGGTGAACGGTACGGGTCGCTGTCGACGTACGTCGAACCGGTGGGCACGGGCGACGCGTTCGCCAGTGGCCACCTGTACTGCCCTCTTCCCGCGCTGACTTGGGTGGCCCGGCTTCGGCTCGGCCACCTGATCGCCGCCACGGCGCCGGGGTGTGACCGGGAGATCGGGCCACTGCCGGTCGTGGACGCCGCTCAGTCACGCATCGAACGACATTGGAGGTTCCGCATGCCCTGGCAAGGCGCGCACGCCATCGGCTCCACCGATACCACCCGGATCCTGCTCACGGGCGCCGCGGGCAGGGTCGGCACGCAACTGCGGCCGCTGGCGGCACGGGAGGGCCGCACGCTGCGGCTTCTCGACATCACCACGCCGCCCGCCGTCGAAGGGAGCGGAGCGGAGGAGACCGTGATCGCCTCCCTCGCCGACGCCGAGGCGCTGCTGGAGGCATGCCGGGGCGTCAGCGCGATTGTCCATCTCGGCGGCCAGAGCGTCGAGTCCACCCTGGACGACGTACTGGACCGTAACGTGCGGGGCACACTGAACCTCCTGGAGGCGGCCCGGCTGGCCGGTGTGCCCCGGGTCGTCCTCGCCTCCTCGACACATACCGTCGGCTTCCACCAGTACGACGGCACTCCGGTCGCCGCGGACGCACCGGCCCGCCCGGACACGCTCTACGGCTGGAGCAAGGCCGCGATCGAGTCCGCCGGGCGCCTGTACCACGACCGCTTCGGCATGGACATCATCTGTCTGCGCATCGGAAGCTGGTTCCCGATGCCGAACGGGATGCGCGGGCTGTCCACCTGGCTGTCACCGGCCGACGGGCACCGCCTCGTCGAAGCCTGCCTGAGCTGCCGCGAACCCGGCTACCGGATCGTGTGGGGAGTCAGCCGCAACACCCGGGGTCGGCTGAGCCTGGCCGAAGGTGAGGCGATCGGCTACCACCCGCTCGACGACGCCGAGCAGTTCGCGCCCGAGGTGATCGACGGGTGCGGCGTGCCGGACCCCGCCGACCCGACCGCAGCCCGGCTCGGGGGCGCCTGGTGCGCCCTCCCCCTGGGGCGGACCTGGTGACAGCCGTCCGTTCGTGACAGCCATCCGTTCGTAACAGTCGGCCGAGCACCGGCTCGGCCGAGGCAACCCTTGAAGTGGAGATTCATCCATGAATACCGTGAAATGCGATGAACGAACAACGCGGCTCTCGGGACTGCTCTCCTTCCCTCTGACTCCCTTCGACGACGCCGACGAGGTCGACCTGGACGTCTTCGCCACCCACGTCGAGGCACAGATCGCCGCCGGACCCAGCGGTCTGTTCGTGGCGTGCGGCACCGGCGAGTTCCCCGCGCTCGGGCTCGACGAGTACCGGCAGGTCGTGTCCACCGCGGTGAAGCAGGCCGCCGGACGCATACCGGTGTTCGCCGGGGCGGGCGGAGGCCCGCGGGTCGCACGGGAGTTCGCGCTGGCCGCGCAGGAATGCGGCGCCGACGGACTGCTGTTGCTGCCCCCCTATCTGCTGACGTCCACCCCGCAGGGGCTGGTGCGCCATATTCGCTACGTCGCCGAGGCCACACCGCTGCCGATCACCGTCTACCAGCGGGCCAACGCGGTCCTCGATCCGGCAGCCGCGGTGGAACTGCTCGACATCCCGACCGTCGCGGGCATCAAGGACGGCTGCGGCGACGTCGACGCGATGCTCCGCCTGGTCACCGCCGTACGTACCAGCGGACACCCCCGCGCCGCCGAGTTCGGATTCCTCAACGGCCTGCCGACCGCAGAGCTCAGCGCGCGAGCCTACGCAGCGATCGGCGTGGAGAGCTACTCCTCGGCGGTGCACTGCTTTGCCCCCGACATCGCCACCGCATTCCACCGGGCTGTGCGCGACGACGACGAGGAGGCGCAGCGAACGCTGCTGACCGAGTTCTACCTGCCGTTCGCCGCGCTGCGCGGCCACGTGCCCGGCTACGCCGTTTCGCTGGTCAAGGCCGGTGCGCGGCTGGCCGGACTGGCCGTCGGCCCCGTCCGGCCGCCGCTGGTGGAGGCCACACCGGAACACGTCGCGCAACTCGCGGCCATCGTGGACCGCGGACGCACGGCACTCCATCGACTGGAGGAGTCCCGGGCATGACGACTGGTTCCGATACGAGGAAGGACGACGTGGAGCTGCAGAGCCCGTCAGGGCACGCCACGATCATCGACATCCGCATCACGCCCATCGCATTCCCTGATCCGCCGTTGCTCAACGCCGTGGGCTGCCACGAGCCGTGGGCATTGCGCGCGATCATCGAAGTCGACTGCGGGGACGGGCTCATCGGGCTCGGCGAGACCTACGGCGACGCCACGCACCTGGCGGTGCTGCGTACGGTGGCACCGCTGCTGATCGGGCTGGACCCGTTCCGGACCGAATACATCAAGTCCGTGGTGGATGCACTGCTCGGCACCGCTGACGCGCCCGCGGAGAAACTCGGTCCGGCCGGCGGCATGGGCCCGGAGAAGGCGGCGCTGCGGGTCTTCTCCGCATTCGAGGTCGCCTGCCTCGACGTGCAGGGCCAGGCGATCGGCCGGCCGGTCCACGATCTCCTCGGCGGCTGGGTACGCGACGCCGTGCCCTTCTCGGCGTACCTGTTCTACAAGTGGGCGCAGCATCCCGGCGATGCCCCGGACCCCTACGGCGCTGCGCTCGACCCTGACGGGATCGTGGCGCAGGCCCGGACGATGGTGCAGATGTACGGCTTCCAGTCGATCAAGCTGAAGGGCGGTGTCTTCGCTCCCGACGAGGAACTCGACGCCATTCGCGCGCTGCGCGAGGAGTTCCCCACGCTGCCGCTGCGCATCGATCCCAACGCCGCGTGGAGCGTCGAGACCTCCCGCCGGGTCGCCGCCGAGACTCAGGGCCTGCTGGAATATCTCGAAGATCCCACCGAGGGCCTGGCCGGCATGGCCGCCATCGCCGAGACCGCCGGGATGCCGCTGGCCACCAACATGTGCGTGGTCTCCTTCGATCACATTCCCGAGGCCGTCGATCGCGGCTCCGTTCAGGTCATCCTGTCCGATCACCACTACTGGGGCGGACTGCGGCAGTCCGTGCGCCTGGCGGGCATCTGCGAGACCTGGGGCCTTGGCCTGTCGATGCACTCCAACAGCCATCTCGGCATCAGCCTTGCCGCGATGACCCACCTCGGCGCGGCGCTGCCGCAGCTGTCCTACGCCGCCGACACCCACACGCCGTGGCAGCTGGGTGTCGACGTGGTGGAGCACCCGCTGACCTTCGTCGACGGCGCCGTACCCGTGCCGATGTCGCCGGGGCTCGGCGTGCGGCTGGACCAGGACGCGCTTGCCCGGCTGCATGAGAACTACCTTCGGCAGGGCATCACCGGACGCGACGACACGGGTTACATGCGCCGGTTCCACCCGGACTTCAACCCGACGAAGCCGCGGTGGTGACCGGTGAAGTTTCCCCAAGGCCGGGTAGTTAGCGCGTTCGCTTGTGGTGCAAGGGAGGTGCCGTCGGCGGGGGTTGCTGCGTAGCGGCCGGTGCGAACCCTCTTGATCAAGCCTCTCTCGGTCCAGCGAGCGAGTTGTCGATAGGTGGCGACGAGGGTGACGTCGCCGAGGAGCTCGGCGATCTCCCGTGCGCGCCACTGCCGCTCGGGCTCTGCCTGCAGCAGGGCCAGGACGCGCGTCATGCGGCTGCCGGTGTTCTCCCGAACGGTCGTCGTCGGCAGTGCGGGCTCAGGCGGCGGGGCGGCAGGAGAGTGATCGTCACCGAGGTCACACCCCGGCTGTTGTCGGGGCGGCCGTCCAGCTTCCGTTCCGCGTAACGGGAGATGGGGGACTTCACCTTACGGGTGCTGACACGGGTTTGCCGCGGCGGGGAAAGCGCCGACAGGACTCGGCGGCCGATCTCACCGATGCCCTGCTCAACGATTCCCTCCCCGCGTACCAGCAGGTCGCGGGCGGTTTGGAGAGCGATGGTGAAGCCGCAGCGGTCGGGATCGGCACCTGGCCTGGACTCCGCCGCCTCGACCATCGCCCGGCGCAGGAGCTGGTAGAGGGTGAGCAGGGACCACATCTCCTGCTCGACGCCGACTGGGTCGTGCGAGCGCAGGACGCGTCCGTGCAGGATGGTGTGGCGCAAGGTGTAGTAGGCGCTCTCGTGCTCCCAGCGTTCGTGATAAAGACGCACGAGGCGGTCGGCGGGGTAATGGCGGGCGTCCAGGAGCGTGGTTGCCAGACGGTAGGTGCCCTCGAAGTTGCTGCCGTCCGAGCAGGTGACGCTCACCCGGGCTTCGATGCTGCGCACCGGGACGCCGCCGATGACCGAGAGGTAGGAGGAGTCAGCGAGCGGCTGGAGGACCTGTGGGCGGCGGCTCTGGGAGATGCGGCCCAGGACCCGTGCGCCGGTGGAGTGCACGGCGGCGAGGAAGTCGTTGCCGCCGAAGCCCCGGTCCCACAGCACCAACATCTCGGGGCTCAGATGGTGCAACAGCCTGGTGGCGTACGAGGTCTCGCCCTCCCGGGTGGGGCCGATGACCGCTCCGATCACGGCCCGGGTGCCGGTCTCGACCAGCGTCATCAGCTCAACCTGGGGATGGCCGCCGTGCGGGCACCGCCCCAGCCAGCCCCGGTTGCGCTCGCTGTCAGGCACCTTGATCGAGCTGCAGCCGTCGAACGACACCGTCCGATACGAGCCGAATTGTATTCCCGGCGTGGTCGGCTGGGCCAACGGCCCGGCCAACACCTCGAACAAGGCCCGCACCGGCACACTGCCGAGTCTGCGGCGCAGATCACGTAGCGCTTTCGTGCTCGGGCAGACGATCGGCATCCCCAACAAGCCGGCGGTCAGCTTGTCCCAGACCAGTCGATAGCCGATCTCGGGGAACAGGCACATCGCCAGGAGGAAGTAGACGCCGACCCGCGAAGGCAGATCACGCAGCCGCCGCTGCACGGTCCTGGTCTCGGACAAGACCGCGTCGACGAGCTCGAACGGCATGATCGGCGTCAGTCCTCCCAGATGGCCGGGCGCGAACCGGCCCGCGGCCACAGTCACCGTACGGGTGATGGCCGTCAGCGCCGACGGCGAGACACAATGAACAGGCAACGGAGCTCCTTGCGGTACAAACTGTCTTGGACGACTGCCTGTACCAACGAGCTCCGTTGCTCTGCGCCAGAAGTCCTTCAAATCCCTTGCGTGACCTGCGAAAACGCTAACTACCCGGCCTTGGGGAAACTTCATGCAGCCGCCAGGAGAGCGCAAGGACTGACTGTCAGTCCATTCGCCGTCGGCCAGTGGCTCTGCTCGAATGGTCGACCGGTAATTGATCCACAACACTCCGTATGACGTCACAGCACCGCGTTGTCCTGTCAGGACTTATCCTGGCCGCGTGATCAACGGTGGACACGTCATCATCTACAGCCGTGATGCGGAAGCGGACCGGGCCTTCTTCAGGGATGTGCTTGAGTATCCACATGTCGACGTGGGAGGCGGCTGGCTGATTTTCAAGCTTCCGCCGACCGAGCTCGCCGTGCACCCCACGGACGGCCCGGAGACGCAGGAGTTCTATCTGATGTGCGACGACGTCGCAGCGACGGTGAAGAACCTGACCGCCAAGGGAGTCGAGTTCACGCAGCCTGTGACCGATGCGCGCTGGGGACGGCTCACCAGGTTCCGTCTGCCGGGTGGCGGCGAGGTGGGCCTGTACGAGCCCCGCCATGAGCGGGCTACCGACCTGTGAGGCATCCGGGCTGCGGGGGTTCCCGGATGGCCGGGTCACCGAAGTCGGATCAGCTACTGGGTCAACCATCTGAGCAGAGCCACTGGCTCACCGACTCGCCAGCGGTCGTCACATTCTGTCTGCGCTGAACAGAAGTTGTGCCAGAACCGGTACTCACCTGCAAAGCCACCTCCCCACGCTCCCGAACCGCCCCAGCCGCGCGCATGGTCGCCCGACTGCTCGTCGTGTACCCGGGACGAGCAGTCGTGGTGGCCGCCCCCTGACCACAGCCGCAGCGTGAACGTCCTTGTGGGTATCGACGCCGAGCAGGTCCTCGAGGCGTGATTGATCACCCGCCGACGGCTGCGGGCCGCTTGGAGGACGGCATCACCTCCGGAGCGGATGCAGGGCGCCAACGAAGACATGGGGGCCATGTTTCCGGGTGGCCCCACGCCTCTTGAGATCCGGTTGCGCCATCACCTGCTTGAGGTCGGCTGATCGGTGCTCTGCAGTTCCAGACCCATGCACTCGGCAAGGCCTGCGGCCAGTGCCGACAGCGTCGGATGCTGCCAGACAAAGTTGCTGGCGAGCTCGACCCTGAGGTCGGATTCCAGACGGACCCGTAATTCCATGGACAGCAGTGAATCGAAACCCAGCGCCTTCAGAGGGGTCTGCGGGTCAAGAGTGGTGCTGCCCAGCCGGAGAACTCCGCGAATGTGATCGGCCAAGTAGGTCTCGAGGGCCTTGCGCCGGGCGATGCCTGGAGCAAGGCCCTCGAGACGGCCCCGGATGTCGCGGGAGCCCTCCGGCTTGTCTGCGGGGTGTTCGTTGCCCGGGGCGAGGAGGCTGAAGAACGAGGACTGCCGTCCGGCGAGGGGGATCCAGGTGCTCGGCTCCCCGGGAATCACCCCGGTCTGGACGCGTCCGTGTGCCAGAAGCGAGTGGAGCGCCAGCAATCCCTTGTCGGTCGGGATCGTCTGGTAGCCCCGGCTGCTGAAGTCGGTTGCGACACCGGTCTCGCCCCACGGCCCCCAGTTGACGGCGAGCGTGGGCATGCCTGTGCGGGTCCGCCAGGCGGCAAAGGCATCGAGCCAGGAGTTGGCGGCGGCATACACACCCTGCCCGGGGTTGCCCAGCAACGAGGCCATGGAGGAGAAGACGACGAACCAGTCCAGTGTGTGCGCTGATGTGGCGTTGTGCAGTTGCCATGCGCCGGTGACCTTGGGGTTCCATACGCGCTTCAGCTGGGGGTCTCGGATATTGGTGATCGCGGCGTCCTCGAGGACCATGGCGCAGTGCATGACACCGCGCAGGGGTGTCCCGTCTTCGGTGGCGGTGGCCACCAGGCGTTCTGCGGTACCCGGTTTGGCGATGTCGCTCAGTACGACAGTGATCCGGGTGCCGCCGGCGGACAACTCCCTGATCGCGCGCGCGGCGGCGAGGGAGGGAGGTGTGCGGCCGTTGAGAACGATGTGACTCGCGCCCTGCTCGGCCAGCCAGTGCGCGGTTGCCAGGCCGAGGCCGCGCAGGCCGCCGGTGACGATGTAAGCGCCGTCGGCGTGAACGACAGGCGGCCCTTCGGGAAGGACCGCAGTGGTCTCACCTCGGTTCGGGATGGTCAGGACCAGCTTGCCGATGTGGCCGGCACCGGCCATCATCCGGAAGGCGTCGGTGGCTTCGGCGAGCGGATACGTGGTGCAGAGCAGCGGTTTCAGACGGCCTTCGGCGAACTCGGTGAGGACCTCACGCAGCACGGTCGCGAACATGTCGGGACGGGTCCGCTGGAGTTCGATGAGATCAACGGTGCTCAAGGTGATGTTGTGCCGGAACGGGGCCAGCCCGACAGGGGCGTCGGCCAGGATGTCACGCACTCCCAGTTCGACGAAGCGGCCGAAGGGCCGAAGCGTCTCCAGCCCTGCGCGGACTGCCGCTCCGGAGAGCGAGTTGAGGACGACATCCACGCCCAGCCCGTGGGTGGCGTTGCGGGTCTGCTCGGCGAAGTCCAGGGACCGGGAGTCCATCACCCGGCTGATCCCGCTGCCGCGCAGGTATCGTCGCTTCTCTTCGTTGCCGGCTGTTGCCAGCACCTCGGCGCCGAGCAGCTTGGCTACGGCGACCGCCGCCAAGCCGGTGCCCCCACTGGCCGAATGGATCAGGACGCGTTCCCCTGCGCGCAGGCGGCCGACATGGCGCAAGGCGTACCAGGCGGTGAGGAAGGCCGTGGGAAGTCCTGCCGCGGAGACAGGATCGAGCCCGGCCGGAATCGGTGCGACCACGGTCGCCGGCACAGTGACGAACGAGGCGAAGGCGCCGCCTTCGAGGTGAACGGCGAGTACCGGGTCGCCGACACTCAGGTGCTCGACGCCGGGTCCGACTTCGGTCACCACACCTGCGCACTCGAAGCCGATCCGGTATCGGATGTCCTGCTCGCCGGGCAGGAGCCCCATGGCCGTGAGTACGTCGCGGAAGTTGAGGCCCGCTGCCCGGACGCACAGCTCCACCTCGCCCGGTCCTGGAGTCCGCCGCCCGGTCGCGACGAGTTCCAGACTGCCGAGGTCCCCGAGCCGCCCCGCCCGGAGGCGGAATCCGTCCACCCCGTAGCGCATGGTGCGGGTGGCGGCCGTGACCTGCTCGGAGGCGGCAAGCGGGGCGCGGTCGAGCCGGGCGATGTACCGGGTGGCACCTCGTAGGGCGATCTCGTCCTCGTGGCCGTCGGCGAGCAGTTCCTCGGCCAGACTCCGAAGGCTTGCGTTGCCGTGGTCCGTGTCCACCAGGGTGGCGCGCATGTGCGGGTGCTCGAACGCCAGGACGCGGATCACGCCGCGCAGGGCACTTTGCTCGAGATCCACGCTCTCGCCGGCCGCTACCGCACGGGCGGCCCGGGTGACCGCGTACAGGCGAGGAGGGGTGGAACTGCGGGCGACTGCCTGGGCAGTGCCGAGGATTCGTCGGGCACGACGCTGGGCGCCCACGGTGGGATCGTCCGTGGTGGCGGGCGATGTGCCGCACAGCATCACCACCGCGCGCGCGGGGGACGGGATGGCCTCCAGGTGTGTGCTGACGGATTCACCGAACGCTCCGAGCCGCTCATCTCCCAGCGGGGTGTCCCACGCCTCGGCCTGAGCCCCGGCCTCGCGCAGGATGGCGGCCAGAGCCTCGGCGTCTCCCTGGCCCTCCCCGATGACGAGCCAGTTTCCGGGCGGGGGCTGCGAGGTGGCCTGTGGACGTGGGACGGGATGCCAACCGGCCTCCAGGAACCACTGGTCGACCTGGTCGGCCTTCCGCGGGCTCCGACGTGCAAACCTCACTCCGTCGACGGCCATAACCGGTTTGCCTGCTTCGTTCAGCAGACGGGCATGCCCCATGGCGCTGTCGGCCGTGGTCTCGACGATCCGCGCGTGGCAGTACACAGCGGTCGCGGGATCCCCCAGAATCCGTACCGCCTGCATGTGGACGGGGAGAATCAGCCCCTGGCCGGTGTCCTCGACGGTCCCTGCGACCAGGAGTTGCAGGCAGAGGTCAACGAGGACAGGGTGAACCAGCAAGGAGTGCTCTCCGGTCCGTGCGGGCTCCGGGACCTCCACACGGGCCCAGAAACTCTCTCGGCTGCGGGAGGTGTGCAGATCCGTGATTCCGGCGAACGCCGGACCGTGTTCCAGTCCCCGGGAACGAAGTCCTCTGTAGAGAGCTGCGGGATCGCTGGTGACCGAGTGCCTCCGGGTCAGGGTGGCGACGGACACGGTGCGGGTGCGCGAGGGCAGGGAGAGACGGCGCAGCACGGCGGAGGCGTACGTCACCCACCGGCCGCCATCACCGCGTCCGAAGATCTCGCACCTGGCGTGATCCGGGGCGGTCATGGTGACGGTCGTACTCAGGTCGGTGTGCTCGGTCAGGCGCAGCATCTCCCGGAATGAGACGTCGGTGACCTCTACGTCTGCGGGGGTGGCGTCGAACACCTCGCAGGCAGTGGTCAGTGCGATCGCGTAGTGGGCGGCGCCGGGCAGTACGGGGGTGCCGTGCACTCGGTGGTCGGTCAGCCAGGGCAGCCCCGTGGTTCCGGCGTCCCCCTGCCAGCAGTGGCGCACCCGTTCGCCGGGTACCTCGGTGTGGCTGCCCGGCAGGGTGACGGCCGAGCGTGCGGCGCGCTGCTCCGCCCGGCCGGCCGGGCGGCATCCACCCAGTGGCGCTTGCGGTCGAAGGCGATGGTGGGGACGTCCGCGAGGTCGGCCTGCGCGTACATCGGCAACCAGTCGACGTTCACCCCCGCACAGTGCAGGGCCGCGAGCTGGGTGCGGAACGTAGTGGACTCGTCCTCTCCGCGGCGCAGCGTGGGCAGTACGACCGGTTCGCCGGCCAGGTCTTCCAGGCTCTCCGCGACGGCGTGTGTGACCACTGGGTGCGGGGAGACCTCGACGTACACCAGGTTGCGGTCCGCGGCGGCCGTGGCCACCGCCGGGGAGAAGCGGACCGGGTTGCGCAGGTTGGCGCACCAGTAGTCGGCGTCGAAGGCCGGCACCGCGTGCGGGTCCTTCAGCACGGTGGAGTAGAAGGGGATCTTGGGGCGCTGAGGAGTCAGGTCACAGAGGGTGGTGAGGAGTTCGGCGAGCAGCGGGTCCACTTGCGGGCTGTGGGAGGCGACGTCCACCGCAACGGTCATTGCCGGGATACCGCGGTCCTTCCAGTCGGCGACGAGCCTTGCCACCTGAGTGGTGTCGCCCGCCACGACGGTGGAGTTCGGCGCGGCAAGGACCGCTACGGAGACGGACTCGGCGCCGTTCGCTGAGAGCTCGGCCTCCACCGCGGCCCGGTCCAGTCCTACGGTTGCCATGGCACCGGCTCCCGCGATCCGGGTGAGCAGCGCGGAGCGACGGCAGATCACCCTGGCGCCATCCTTCAGTGACAGCGCCCCGGCTACGACAGCGGCCGCGACTTCTCCCATGGAGTGGCCGATGACACCGGCCGGCTCGACTCCGTGGGCGCGCCAGGTGGCGGCCAGCGCGATCTGCAGGGCGAACAGCACGGGCTGCACTTTGGAACATTCCGTCACCGGTTCACCTGCGCGCACCACGTCCAGTACGGAGAACGCGGCTTCGGCGGAGATATGAGCGTCGACTTCGGCCAGGGCCGCTGCGAAGGCCGGTTCCTGCTGCAGCAGTCCGCGTCCCATGCCCGGCCACTGCGAGCCCTGTCCGGAGAATACCCATACCGGCTGCCGGGAGACGGTGACACTCGTCGGCCCCGACACCACGGCCGAGTGGACCCGGCCCGCTGCGAACGCCCTCAGTGCGCCGACCGCGTCGCGCGTCGAATGGGCCACGACTCCGAGACGTCCCCGCCCTGCGCTGCGTCGCAGGGCCAAGGTGTGCGCGACGTCGCGCAACGGTACCTTCGCGCCGTCGCCCTCCAGCCAGTCGGCCAGCCGCAGTGCCGCGGTCGGCAGTACGGCGGGGGATCCGGCCGGAACCAGGACCACTTCGGGTGCGGCATGAGGCGTCTGCCGCCGGCGTGGCAGGGCCGTTCGGCTGTCCAGTGGCGGTTGTTCCAGGATTACGTGGGCGTTGGTACCGGAGAATCCGAAGGAGGAGACCGCGGCCAGCCTCGTCGGCGCCTGTACGGGCCACTGGGTCAACTCGGTGGGCACGAAGAAGCGGGTCTTCTCCGCGGCGATGGCCGGATTCCAGCGGGTGAAGTTCACGTTGGGTGGGATGAGCCCGTGCTGGAGGCACAGGACCGTCTTGATCAGTCCGGTGACCCCGGCGGCAGGCTCCAGGTGGCCGAGGTTGGTCTTGACCGATCCCAGAGCGCACCGGCCGTGGCCGTTGCCGTACACCTGCGCCAGGCTGGCGAACTCGATCGGGTCACCGACCGGGGTTCCCGTTCCGTGAGCCTCGATCATCCCCATGTCCTGCGGGTCGATCCCGGCGTTTGTGAGTGCCTGCTGAAACAGGGCCTGCTGGGCGGTGGGAGAAGGGGCGGCCAGTCCGTCGGACCGGCCGTCCTGGTTCACGGCGGAACCGCGGACGACGGCGAGGACACGATCGCCGTCCTGTTCGGCATCGGCCAGGCGTTTGAGTACGACGGCGACGCAGCCTTCGCCGCGGACGAAGCCGTCCGCGGCGGCGTCGAAGGTGTGGCAGCGTCCCGTGGGCGACAGCATTCCCATGCGGGCGAAGGACAGGGTTGTCCTGGGTCGGAGCATGAGCGTGACACCGGCGGCGAGGGCGAGATCGCATTCGTTCTGGAGCAGCGCCCGGCAGGCCAGGTGGAACGCGACGAGCGAGGACGAGCAGGCCGTGTCGAGTGACACGCAGGGGCCGTGCAGGCCCAGGAGGTAGGAGATACGGCCTGCGGCGACGCAGTGCCCGTTCGTCAGGATGGAGCCCTCGAGTTCCTGGGGTTGCCCGGCGAGCTGATCCATGTAGTCGTTGTAACTGAGACCGGCGAAGACCCCCGTCGGCGAGCCGGTCAATCGATCCGGTGGCAATCCGGCGTGTTCCAACGCCTCCCAGGCCACTTCCAGCAGCAACCGGTGCTGGGGATCGAGTACGTCCGCCTCGCGGCCGGAGACCCCGAAAAAGTCCGCGTCGAAACCTGACACGTCGCTCAGGTACCCGCCCTGCTGAGGAGGTGTGGGGCCGCCGGGGTTTCGTTCAGCGCCGGCTTGCGACCAGAGTGCTTCGCGTCCCGGCGGCGGACTCCCGACCGCCTCCTGCCCGTTGGCGAGCAGCCGCCACAGGGCCGCGGGGGAGTCGATGTCGCCAGGAAGCCTGCAGCCCATGCCGATCACAGCGATGGAGTCCGTTGCCTTGTTGGAGGGATGCCTGTGTCGGCCCACGAGGGTTCTCCTTGTCGATTTGTCGATTGACTTCGCAGGGAAGCGGGAAGCTTCCGGCTCTGCTGACGGCTCACCCGGGCTCGCGACGCACACGGCCAGGGGGCGGACCGGGCGCCGGGGAGGGCTGAGGGTTACCGGGGCGGACCTCAGACGTCGGGGCTTCCCAGGAGGATCGCGCTCTTCACCCCGCCGACCTGGTAGTTGAAACTCAGCGCGTGGTCGAAGTCGAGAGGCCGGGTGTGCACGCCGGGGACCGGGTCGAAAGTGAGGTTGTCCGCCGGCTGCTCGCAGTTCGCGGTGGGACACACCTCGCCGCGCTCCATCATGAGCAGTGTCAGAGCAACGCCGAGACAGCCCGCCGGCGCGCCATTGTGGCCGAAGCAGCCTTCCTGAGACGTCATCAGCAGGTCCTGTGCGGCGGATCCGTACAGTTCCTTGATCGCGTTCGCCTCGAAGGTGGTGACCACCACGTTGCCGTCGCTGCCACCGTGGACGTAGGGCACCTGGCCGATCTCCCAGCGGTCTCCGAGACATCGGCGGACGGCGGACACCAGCTCGCGGCCTGTCTCGTCGGAGGCCAGAGGATTGGTCAGCCCGTCGCGGGTCGTGGCCTGGGCGAGCACCTGACCGTACAGGTGGGCCCCGCGCCGGGACGCGTGCTCGCGGCTCTCCATGATGACCGTCGCCGATCCCTCGCCGTGGTTGATGCAGTCGGCACGCCGGTCGTACGGGCGCATGAGGGAGTCGAAGGACGGCAGAAGCGCGGGCATGTCGTCGGACCGGATGATTTCGTACGTCTTCTGCGCGCCCTGCAGCAGGCGCTGGATGTTACGGATCAGTTTGACGCTGAAGATGTCGACGCCGGTCACGACGGCGATGTCGACCTCGCCGTCGGCGATCAGGCGTCGGGCGTTGCCGATCTGCACCGCGGATGACGCGCAGCCGCACGAGACCGTGAAGTTGGGGCCTCTGGATCGGGACAGTGCGCCTTGGACCAGGGCGACGTCGGAAGGAGTGACGGCCTGTTCCGCCGCGACGAACAGTTCCATCGCCTCCGTCACGCGAATGGTCTCGGGGTCGGCTCGCAGCACGGCGAGGTAGCTGTCGATATTCGCGTCGACGCCGCCGCGTCCTGCCAGGATCGCCGCGTCGGCCAAGTCGCCCGAGAGGGGATCCAGTTCAGCGTCCGAGCAGGCCTCCGCCATGGACACCAGGCCGAACCGGTGCGCTGCGGTGTAGTGGCGTGAGAAGAACGGCGCGACATCGGGGAGGCGTTCGTCGAACATCGCGTCCGAGAGCTCTACGGAGCCGTAGTAGGCATTGCTCTGCATGAGACAGGTGGCTCCTCGGGAGGCGATGTTCCACAGGTCGTCCGCGGTGAAGACGGGTCGCCCGTCACCGGGAAGGCAGAACCCGACACCGGTGACCACGGCGTCCCGCGCGTACCGGCCGCCGCCCGTGCGGGGGGCCGCCCCGCTCATGACACACCTACGTGCAACAGAGAAGTCGTCATTTTGATCCCCTCCGGATCAGTTGGCAGTACCCGCACGTAAGCGGCTGTGCGCTGTTGGAAAAGAGATTCCGCAGCGACTGAATTGCGCAGGCCCTATTCGGCAATGTATGTGCGGTAGATCCAGCGGTAGATCGGTAGCAGTTCGCCATCGAGTTCGGCATAGTGATCTGCGAACTCGAAATGCTCATAACCGTTCCAGTGGGGAACCGTCACTCTTGTTTCAGTGTCCAGTGACTTGACTTCCCAGGTCAGCGGAGAGCCCTCCGGCCCTCCGCTGAGCATCACGCGAATCGATTGAGGCATAGCGCTCTCCAGTCGGGGGAATCAGCGCTGAGTGATCAGCAAATTCGTTGGTTCGATTACTTTCCGCCACGCCGCCTCGAGTGCAGCCGGAAATGTTTCCACCACAGGACGGTGAGTGTCACGAAGCCGCGCAACTGGTCCAGGAATCCCATGCGCGGCGCGTCACCCTCCAGGACGCGGTGGCCGGTTCGGAGGCGGCGCGGACGGTATCGGCGGCCGGCCTCGCGTACGAAACGACGAGGCGGCCGTCGGGATCGCGGCCGGTCCCGACGGCAGGAGGTAGGCCCCGATGGGGGATTGGACGGCACAGATAGCTCGCATGGTGCCCCTTGGCGAGGTGATGCGAGCCGCCTCTTCCTTGCCGAGGGGCGCTCATTGCGACGAACGATCTCGATGCTGCTCACAACTGGCTGGCCAGTTCTGCTGCGGATCGTCGGTTGCCGCGCTCCCCGGAGAGGAGGGCAGCCCACCGGTTGGATTCAAAACGGTTATCCCACGGGGCTGAATAATCTCGCAATGAGACCGCCGACAGTTCACTCGTATGGCGTAATTTGCTGAACGGTGGATTCCTTCTTCTCGATGGGATCTCCAAATCGGGTCCCACTGGGTCGCGAAGTCGCATTCGCGACGGTTTGCCGCCGGGATATCCCGGCCGAAAAGACATGGTGCACGCCCTGGGAATTATCCGGTGGTGGCTGGCTGCGATGAAAGGATCTTGGCGTGATTGCTGCGGTCGCGGCGGCAGTGGTCGGCAGTTGGCCACCGCTCTCGGAGCGAATTTCGCGCTGGGCCAATCGGGTGACTAATTGGCGCAGGGGTTGATGGCAGTTCATTTATTGGGGTTACTGAAGTCGTTTAACCGGTGGGCCGCCCATCCCTCCCCGGGAAGCTCGGCAATTGGCCCGCCCGTTTCAGCCCTTCCTGCTGGCAGGGCTCCGGCGAGCAGAGCCACTGCATGGCTGCTCCGGAGAGCCACCGGCCGGTGGGTGCTCCCGACACCGGCCGGTGAAGCGGCCCGCCGTGCTTGAGACCGGGCAGTGGTGCGCACGTCGCGGCTGATGGCCGTCGGCCCCGGTCGCCGTCGGGTCCGCCCCCGTCCCGAGCGGACTCATCGCCGCAAGCCACTGCCCGGTCGCCTTCCCCGGAGCCGAGAGCCGTTCTTCCTCTCACCCCTGACCCTGCGTCGGGCATGAGGGAAGCCTGCTGTCGATCTCGGCCAGTCCCTGTGCGGACCGCAATGGTCCGCCTGTCGTAGGAGGAACCGTCATGTCCACAAACACAACCTCGACCGACCAGTCGCGGTCGGCCGCCCAACTGCCCATCCCCTTCGGTCCGCTGCTCCTGGTGGTCCTGCCCAACTCCGGACCGGTCGCCGGCGGCAATACGGTTCAGCTCCTCGGAGTGGGCCTTAGCGGTGCCACCAGCGTCCTGTTCGGTACCACGCCGGCCACCATCGTCTCCCAGGACGTGCTGGGGCTCACTGTCACGATCGTGGTCCCGGCGAACGCCGCCGCAGGAACGGTGCCGGTCACCGTCACCACCGGCGGTGGCACGAGTAACTCGGTGTCCTACACCTACGTGGACCCGTCCACGCCTGCTTCTCCTACCGCCACCAGCATCACCCCGGCCTCGGGCCCGGTTGCCGGCGGTATCCCGTTCGTGATCGCCGGCACCAACCTGAACGGTGGCACTGTCACCGTCAACGGAGTTCCGGCCACCGTGCTGGGCAGCGACCCCACCGGGATCCTGCTGTTCGGGATCATCCCGGCCGGCACCGCCGCGGGCAACGTCCCGGTGGTGGTCACGACCGCGGCCGGTACCGCCACCGTCCCCGGCGGATACACCTACATCTGACACCCCCTCACCGCCTCTCACCTGCCACGTCGTCATGCCGACTGGCCAGGGCCGAACAACGCCGGTCTGCGAGTTCCTTGCGCAGGCCGGCGCTGTTCGGTATCAGGGACGGCTCTGGGGCCGAAAATGGTGAAATCGAGTTGTCGCACATTCGCGAAATCGCAGATGAGGACCCGTGTCAGCTCACTGTGAGTGATTGCTCAACTTGAGTCTTATCTCGACGCTTGCCGTTTCGGGCAGAGAAGACGTGGTGTCTGTTCACCACGTCCACCTCGCGATCGGATTGGCCGTGGCGGATCGGCTGCCCCGCCTGACAGTGAGGATGTACGTGAGCGTTCCCCGGCGGGGTCTGACCCACCGCCTGACTGACTCAGGGTCCTCAAGTGGATCTGTCGGCTCTGTCCGGGGGACGCTCGCGTGCATCCGCCGGACCGGGGGACGTGACTTCATAAGAGCCTGGCCAGAGGGCCCATCACTGTCTTGTCCGCCCTCCCGGCCGGCGGGAAAGTATGCCCCACCGGGGCCCTCGCAGTACACGAGTCCGAGAGAAATTCAACCGGCCATGTCGAGGTTGAAACTCAAGGCGATGTCCTGTAAATGACGTCGGCGGCTCGGCCGCTGTGCTGGAGATGTGGCCGACGCGCGGCACCGCGCAACTGGTGAGGACGGCAGGGCATCGGCTGAGTCGGGTGCGCCCCTCCACGATCTCTTGGTGACGGGACGTACATCTTCGGAGAGCCACCGGAACGCCTGAGCGGTGGGTCAAGGGCGAGTCAGGGTCGGATGTGTTTCAACGTGAACTCGGGCAGGGCATACGGGCCGGCCTGCGGAGCTTCGGGAGCGGCAGGGACGTTGGCGTCGGTGATGTGCGACGCATGTGTTTCGGCGTCGTCGATGGGGATGTAGGCCAGTTCGGACTCTGTGGGGAGTTCCCAGAAGCGGCGGGTGTTGGCAGAGACGGCGTACACCGTGGCAAAACGCGTGGAGAGCGGGGCGATAAGCGCGGCGCGACAGAAGCCGACGGCATCGCGCGGGCTGAGCCAAGTCGCCAGATGGCGCGACTCGGTGGGCGCCTCCTCGAAGCTGCCAATACGAAGGCAGATCACGGAAACATCGAACTTGTCCGCATACAGCCGACCCAGAGCCTCGATAGCTGCCTTGCTCACCCCGTACAGCCCGTCAGGGCGCACCGGCTCCTGTGGGCCTGTGCGATGGGCCGTGGGATAGGAACCGGTCACGCGGTTGCTGCTGGCCAGCACGACCCGTGGAATCGCCGCGCGGCGAGCGGCTTCCAGGACATGGTGGGTGCCCAGCACGTTGGCTTCAAGGAGATGCTCGAGCGGTGCCTCGTCCGGCAGGCCGCCCAGGTGGAGCACGGCGTCCGCTTCCGCGAGCGTAGCCTCGACGGCGGCCGCGTCCCTGAGGTCGACGGTGTGGACCACCTCGTTCGCGGCCTCGACCTGGAGGGGAACGCGGTCGAGCAGGACCAGGCGGCCGACCTCGCTGCGTAACGCCCGGCGCACGACCGAGCCGATGTTTCCTGCTGCCCCGGTGACGACCACTGTTCCCAGCCTCACTGCACGCCTCCCCTGTTCGACCTCAACAACGCCTGATCCGGGCACGCGGCAATCTTCTCATCGCCGGACGATCGCCCTGAAGGCGTTTGGACAGCCCAACTCTGAGCGCTGTCGGGACCTTCAATGCTCGCCGGGGACGTATCGGCTGCAACCGATGAACCCGGTCAGCCTGCAAGACCACCTATCGGACATCGGCATCCCACCGCGACGCGGCAGGACCTCCGCGATCCGCGACTCGTTCTCCGGGCCCCAGCCCCCGTCATCGCCAGGGCCCTCGGCCACCATGACAAGACCGCACCCCGGCCGGTCACCGAAGCCGGAGGCACCTGGAGTTGCTGGCGCAGGGAAGGTTCTGGAGAGAGCGGAGCTCACGATGGGTCTTCCCCGGCCGCAGGTCAGGGGGTTGACGGACGGCGTCCCGGTCGCGGAGCGACATCTGGACGGATTCACCCGGTCAGCGAGATACATGCCCAGAACGTGCGGCCGCCGTCGGTCTCCAGCCGCGTTCCCAGTGCCTGGGCGGACTGCGCGACCACCACCAGACCGCGACCGTATTCATTGGCGTTGCCGCCGCGGTGCAGGTGCGGGTCGGCCGATGTTCCACCCTCGTCCTGGACTTCCACCAGAAGCCAGTCACCGTCCTTTTGCAGGCGGCCGGTGATCGAGGCGCTGTTGGTGTGGACGATGGCGTTGGTCGTCAGCTCGGAGATCACGAGTAAGGCCGCACACCGGACACCTTCGTCTGTTATGTCCTCGGAGTCCATCCACAACCGGGCCAGTTGGCGACAGACCGGCACCGCTCGTTCCAGTGTTGGCACGCGGAACGAGGCCAGTCGTCTGCTTGGCCAACCGTCGGCCAGGGTTCGGGCCGACGCCGTTTTTGGCCATTGTTCAATCTCTTGGGGGGACAGTGCGATCTGTGCCCCCGACCAAGCAGTCGGCAGCATGGCTCTTCCTCTCGTCCTAGGCCTTGCTCAGGTGGGGGAGTCAGGTTTGCGCTTCGGGACGGGACGCGGCCCGAGCCGCTGGGCGCGGGTTTCCTGCCGTAGTGATGTGCTCGCAGGCCGGAAACAACGGTGCCGCGGGCCAAGTGGGCGGTTCAGCGACGGGAAGGGGGTGCCCGCCGCCGGCACGGCGGACGTACGAAGGGTGAGTCAGGCTGCCCTCAGTCCCGCCTCCGCAGTGGTGTCGACCCCGACCCGGATCAGCCGCGGTCCATGGTTACGACGATCGGACCGGCACCGTTGAGGTTGATTGCGTTGCCACTGGCGGCAGCACATAGGTGAGATGAGCGGTGAACCCGCCGACAGGGATGGCGCCGGGCCCCTGAATCCGCAGGAGGCGGTCACGGTCACACGGACAGTGCCGGTGTCGCGTGGTGATACAGCCGCCAGGGCGGGATCGGGGTCGGAAACGCCAGTCACCGAACGGAGTCCGGACGATGGCGGACATCGGCCGTACTGAGGGTGATTCGGTGCCCTGGCGGGCAGCAGACTCCGTGCTCCGGCAATGCCTCCGCACCGTGCACGACGGTGAGCGGGTCGGCCGAGAACAGCGTGAGAGCGGCAAGAGGACCCCGCCGATTGGCGTTTCGCCGCGTCGGCCGGAGCTGTCTCACTGCAGAACTCGGCAGACCGGGGCCGGGCGTCGGACGGAGAAACAATCGTCAGGGAAGCTCGCATGGTGTCCCCAAAAGAGGTCACATGGGCCGCCGCACCAGTCGGCACCGGCTACCGGCACCGACTGGCGGATCCAAACCCCTCCCACGGGGGTGCCCATTGCGGCAGTCATGTCCAGCAGATCCCCAGGTCTTCACTTCACCTGGATAGCTACGAGACAAATGAACAGCCGCTCCCCCGGGGAGGGTGGGCGGCCCACCGGTTTGGATAGTGACAGTTATCCTCTCGGTCGCATATGACAGCAACAAAGCTGACAGCCATTCACCCGAATGGCGCAGTTGTAGCAATTTACTCGTCACTCGCACCGGAACGCTCGAAGGGTCCCTGGACAGGTTCGCCCTCAACCATCCGGGCGAAGTGGTTCATGCGCGTGAGCGGCCCGCGATGCCGTGAAAGTAGTGCCACACGGTTCAACTATTCGGCTTGGCGAATCGCTTCTTCTGATTCCCTTTCATGACCGTCTGCAACGGCCGTTCTTGGCGTGATCTGTTCGGCGTGACCGCGCGTGGGAATTTCGATGGGCGGTGGCACCCCATGGCGGAGCCATAAGGTGTCATAACATCGCGACCCTCTAGTTCTGTGGGCCGTGTACTTCGGCGTCGTCACCGACATCCATGACTCGGCTGAAAACCGCACCGCCACAGGCCGGATCACCCGCGGCATCGCGGATCGGCCCGTCCGCGAGCGGCGTGAGACAGGCCTGCCGTCTGTCGTGAGCAGGCGTGTTGCACCGCGCCCCTGACTCCGACCAACACACTGCGGTGATCATTTGACGCTGAGTTGCGGAATAGTGCAGCCTCGATGCTGCAGTAAATGAAGTGGCATGCCGGCAAGGGGATCGGTCATGGAACCGACGCCGGATCGACAGGTTTCCCGCAGTGTCTTCACGTCGGGGTGAGTGAGATCGGGTGACGCTCACCAGTGATGCCTGTATAACAACCAGCCGTTTCCACGCTGCAGCTCCTGGTGCATCACCTGGATCCCTCCGGAGGGTGCATTTATACGGAAATCAAAATCCCTCCCACGGATAGGTGATCGAGCTTGGAACTTGCAGATGAGACAAGGGGCTTCTCCTTGTCGCCACCGCATCGATTCAGCCAGATAGTTCCTCGATTGGATATTACTCCGTGCAGTCGGATGAACGTGAGGACAACAGGCACGGGGCGGGCCTCGTGTGGACCCCAGGCGTTCCCCGTCTATCAGCACTCCACCTATTTGGAATTTTAGTCGCTTCAGTCGCTGAAAGGAGTACGTATGGTTCCTGAGCTGCACCTATGTGACAGCAACTCAGGCGGGAGGGGAGCGTCTCAACCGGCAACTCCGTTGCCTGACGCCCTGTCGATCGCGCTGTGGTGCCCCCGGCGGGGCCGGCCGGTGCACCCGCTGGCTGTCCGTCGCAAGACACCCCCGGCCAATTGCCACGACTGCCGAAAACCGGGCCACAGCTACCGCGAGTGCCCGTGCATCCGGGCCGGCCGTCGGTGTCACGGCTGCCACGCCGCGACGACCGATGCCTGGTGTATCCGGGCATGGTGGGCGGAACGGCCCGAGTTCGGGGTGGGTGTCGCGTGCGGACCGGCTGGTCTGGCCGTCATCGACGTCGATGCCCACGAGGCACCACTGCCCGAGCGGGACCGGCTGCTGCCCGGCATCGCGAGTCCCCAGTCGGTGTCACTGCACCGGCTCCGGCACGGACTTCACAGTCTCACGCTCCTTGCGGCGCTGCGGGGTGCGGAAGACTCCGCCCAGCATGTGTCGACGCTGCGGGTGTGTACTCCGTCCGGAGGGCTGCACATCTGGTACGTCGGTGGGCCGGGGCACACCTGGCGGTGTTCGGCGGGCTCAAGTCCGGGCCGGGCGTCGACCTGGCAAGTGGATGTATGCGCCCACGGCGGTTACATCCTCGCGCCCGGGACAAGGACAGCCGCCGGAACGTACCGGGCTGTCGAGTCGATGCACCGCCCGGCACGACTGCCGGACTGGCTGGCCGTGGAGCTCGCCCGGACCGGCCACCGTCCTGTGCCGCCTGCCCAGCGGGACCGGGCCACGCCTGTGCCGCAGCGTGCCCGGGAGGCTGTCCCGGCCGCAGGTGGCGGCTTATGCCTCGCGGAAGCGACCCTGGCCACCGTCCTGGCCCCGGTCCTCGACTGCATCGCTGTGGCAGAAGGGGCAAGCTCCAGTGCCAAGCTCAACCGAGCACTGCGCATCATCCAGTCCGGGATGCTTGCGGGCAGCCGCCGTCCCCTCGATCTCGGAGACCGTGGGTGAATCACGCACCGAGCCACGACGGCGGCCCGTTCGACCCTCAAGAGGTCGCGCGCCAGATTCTGCTCGGCTCGCCCGCCAACACCGTCCCGGCGCAGGCCACCAAGAGAGCTGTTCCGACGGTGATGCGGGCAACCGAGCACGGTCTGCTGCCCGACACCCTCAGTGACCGTGGCAACGCCAAGCTGTTCGTCGCCTTGTACGGGCGGGACTTCAGGCATGTGCCGGGCCTGGGCTGGTACCGGTGGTCGGGCTATCGGTGGGAGATCGATGAGGACGACACCGTACTGTGGGCGGCCGGTGAGATGGCCGAGAGGCTGGCGGAGACAGACCCGCACGGGCGGCACGGCGGGGCGGAGTTGCGTCGGCACCGCCGACGGGCTCTGGCTACGTCCGGAATGATGGCCATGCTGGTACAGGCCAAGGCCGCGCCGGGGATGGTTCTCAACGCTTCGCTGCTGAACGCGGATCCCTATGCGCTGTGCACGCCGGACGGGGTGATCGACCTCCACACAGGTCTGGTCGCCGCGCCGGATCCGGAGAGGCACTGGCACTCGCGTGCCACGAGCGTCGAAGCCCGGCCGATGGGAACACCGCGCTGGCGGCGGTTCCTCACTGACACGTTCGGCGACGACGCCGACGGTCGTCAGATGATCGGCTTCCTGCACGAGCTGCTGGGTTACTCGATCACCGGGGATGTCGGCGCGCAGGTCATGCCGTTCCTGTACGGACAGGGGAAGAACGGCAAGAGCGTTCTTCTGGACGTCATGGTCAAGCTCATGGGTGACTACGCGGACGCCGCCCCGCCCGGTTTCCTGATGACCCGGTCTTTCGAAGGGCACCCCACCGATCTCGCCGAGCTGCATGGCCGACGCATCATCGTCTGCTCCGAACTCAAGCCCGGCGACCGTTTCGACGAGTCTCGCGTCAAGTTACTGACCGGCGGAGACCGGATCAAGGCCCGCAGGATGCGGCAGGACTTCTTCAGTTTCGCCCCCACTCATAAACTGTGGCTGCTCGGCAATCACCGCCCCGAGGTCGGCACCGGCGGCTACGCGTTCTGGAGCCGGATGAGGCTGATCCCGTTCGAGCGGATCGTCGCTGACGACCGGAAGGTCGAGAACCTAGCCGACGTTCTGGTCACTGAAGAAGGGCCCGGCATCCTGCACTGGCTCGTCACCGGCGCACGCCGCTATCTGAATGGCCATCGCGACCTGACCGGCCCCCCGCAGGTACGCACCGCCACCTCCGCGTATGTGGAGACCGAAGACCACACGGGCCGGTTCCTGGGCGAGTGCTGCACTGTGGACCCCGCCCTGCGCGCGGAACAGACCCAGCTCTACAGCAGCTACCGGAACTGGTGCCGGCTCGAGGGCGCCAATCCGATCTCCTCACGGGCGTTCGCCGCACGTGTGCGTGAGACCGTCGGCATCGCCACACCCAAAGAGATGATCTTTTCAAACCAGCGCAAGTTCTACCCCGGTATCGGGCTGAACTCTGATTTTGGAGAGAAAGCATGAGCGTCCTCATCGAGCCCGGCCAACTTGCCCACGAGAACGCCCTTGTCTGGCTCGAAGACACCGACGCGTTCGAGTATGTCCGCCAGAGTCCCGACCGGCTCTCCACCGCCGCGGAAAGCCCGCGTACCACCGCGACGGCCGTATGGTCGGCTATGCCGTACTCGGCCCCAGCTCCCGCTCCTCACGCGCCTCAGGCACCTTCCTGCGTCGCGTCTTCTGGCTCCTGCCCCGCGACCGTGATGGGCAGCCCTACGGTCGATACGCCTCCGGCGCTCCGAGGGCGGGCCGCCGTCCGACACGATACGTGAGTTGGGTATGACGCTTCCCGAAGCCTGACCGCAGCCCTCGGGCCGACAGCGACGGAATCGCAGCAGCGGGGCAGCGACTCGGTCGCTGCCCCGCTGCTGCGGAAAGACTGCAGGCCAGAGTAGTGATTTCACCAAGGGAAGCGACGCAAGCGACCGAAGCTTTGGACTGTGAAGACATATCCACGAGACCTACATGCGCGTCACAGATAGGGGCCTTCAGTCGCTTCAGTCCCTGTCTGATTCTCCTTACAGTCTCTGATCTGCACTTTCTGGTCCAGGAGCCAGGGAGCGACTGGGACTCGCCGGGTCGCTCCGCCCTGTATCGTCTCGCCACCTGCGAGTCCGACAACAGCGGCATGCGGTACGGGGGTTGGCCGACCACGGCTCTACACTGTCGATCATGACGCGGAGCCCTGTTCAGCTGGTGATCTTCGACTGTGACGGTGTGCTGGTGGACAGCGAGCGAATATGCGTCAAAGTGGACGCAGTGATCATGGCTGACCTGGGGTGCCCGTTCACCGAGGCCGAGATCATCGAGCGGTTCGTGGGCTCGTCCACCGAGGTCTACACGGCTGCCGTGGAGGAACGGCTCGGACGGCGGCTGGAGAAGGACTGGCAGCAGCAGTACGAGCATCTGTACCGGGCAGCCTTTGAAGCCGAACTGACCGCTGTCGACGGCATCGCAGAGGCTTTGAACGGCCTCACCACACCAGTCTGCGTCGCTTCGAACGGCGACCGCGACGGCGTCAGGCGAAATCTGGAGATCGTCGCATTGAGCGACCACTTCGCGGGGCGCATCTTCAGCGCCGAGGACGTCTCGACAGGCAAGCCTGCTCCCGATCTCTTCCTTCACGCGGCCCGCACCATGGGCGTGGACCCCGGGCGGTGTGCGGTGATCGAGGACAGCGCGTACGGAGTCCAGGCAGCCCGTGCCGCCGGAATGCGGGCCTTCGGGTATTGCGGTGGTCTCACGCCGGCCTCACGGCTCGAAGGACCAGGCACGACCGTGTTCGACGACATGCGTGAACTGACCGGGCTGCTGGCGACCGCCACCCACTGAGCATCTGCAGCGCCGTGCCCCAACCACCCGAAGGACATGTCCACCGCGCAGAACAACAGTCACTCGGGCCACGCACCAGCTCGCCGCCGCACGGCCGGTTTGAGCTGTGGTGGTGGTCCTCACTGCTCGTTGAAGCGGTAGGTGGCGCTTGTTGGGGTCCGTCTTCGTCAGGAAGCCGGCAGCGGCCAGATCGCGGAGGAGTTGCCGGGCCCGCTCGTCGGTGACTTCGTGTCCGGCGTCCAGGAACGCGGTCACGGCCCGGCGCGTTTCCCAGGTGCCGCCGAGCACGCAGACCGGCTTCTCCAGGGCTTCCCTCTGGGTCGTGCGCTGTTCGTACCACGCCTCGGGGGCGGTGTCGGTGGTTCTGATTGCGGCGAAGAACACCTGGACGAGGTCCTCGTCCATCAGGTATCCGGCGACCTTGCCGAAGCCGGGTCCGTCGGGCTGGATCGGGGCCTTCATCTCCGCCGGCCGCAGTCCGCGCATGCAGCCCCTTTGCAGGGCGCGCTTGAGGGCGGCGCTGTGTCCGCGGAGGATGGCGTGGTCGTCGCGGAGATCGTCGGCGGGCACATAGCCGTCACCGGCCACTACCAGTTTGACGATGTGGCGGCCGCGCTTCTTATGAGGAGACCGTAGCGGGGCGTCGGTCGCGAGCTCGTTTGCCAGACCGTCAAGCCAGCACAGACGTCCGAGTTTGACGGCAGATCAGTTCGCGGTATGCGATCTGGTTCACAATAAGCTCACATATCAAGAGTCATGTTGAGGGGGAGAACATGCCGAACAACGGAGACTCGCGCTCGCTGCTCTTCCTGGATGTAGACGGCCCGCTGAACCCGTTCGACGCTGCACCGCACAAGCGGCCTGCGGGGTACAACACGCATCGCATGCGACCGGCCGGCTGGGAGAACCCGTGGACAAAGCCCCTGCGGGTGTGGCTGAACCACGACCACGGCGCACAACTCCTGGTGCTGCCCTACGAGTTGGTATGGGCAACCACTTGGAGGGAAGAGGCGAACGAGTGGATCGGCCCGCACCTTGGGCTGCCCACACTGCCGTTCGTCGACTGGCCCGCGACACCGGAAACCAACGCGCGCCTGCACTGGAAGACTCGAGCGCTGGTGCAGTACGCCGCTGGCCGCCCGTTCGCCTGGGTAGATGATGAACTCGGCCCCGAGGACCGGGAATGGCTCGCAGCTCACCATGACGCGCCCACGCTTCTGCACTGGATCAATCCACGTCTCGGTCTCCTGCCGGATGACTTCGCTGTCCTCACGAACTGGGCTACGGCTCTGCCCGAGGCTGCAGTGTGACCGAGCACGCCCTCGACGGCCGACTACCGGCCGGCGTCCTGTTGTCCGACCGCGCGCTCGGCGTCGTCGAGGAAGAGACCCAGGCCCTCGATCGCCACACGCCGCACGCCGCACGCCTGGATCCGGGTCGGCCGCGTAGGAGACGAACGCATCGGCGTGGTCGCGCATCACCGCCGCGCTGTCCGCGCAGGCCGTCGAGATGGTGCCGTCCGGTGCGAAACGGATGCCGTCGTCGTCGCGGTCGACGGATTCGCGTCCGATGCTGAGCAGCAACTCGACGATTGAGGCACGGTCGGGGGCCGCGGGGTCGTCGGCCAACGCGAACAGGAACGGCAGACTCGCCGTCGTGCACGCGTACACGTCCCCCTGGTGGTGGGCCGCGCTGTAGAAGTGGCCGAGGGTCTTGTCCCGGACGTTGGAGTCGGCTGCGGCCATCTCCCTCAGCCACGCCGGGACGTCGCTGGCCGGGCCATACGCATGGCTCATCGACGACCAGTCGATGCTGTCATGTTCGTTGATCATGGACAGCACTATGGCCGAGGACACTGACACCAATGCCCCGTGCTGCTCAGAAGACCAAAGCGGTCAAGCGGCACGTTTCTCGGGCACAGGCACGCACGGAGCTGCGGGCCATCTACAGCGCTCACCCGGGCCAACAAGAACTCTCAGGGGCCAACTACGGCGCACCGCGCGTACTTTTGTAGGGGCGCTCCCCACAAGGGCACCGACATCTGCCGCTGAGCGAAGAAGACAAAGGCCGATTTGTGGTTCACCCCGACCTATGCCTCGTGGGCGAATCCGATCGAAGCACACTTCGGACCGCTGAAGCAGTTCACCATCGCCAACTCGAAGCATCCGAACCACACCGCGCAGCCCCGGGCCCTGCATGCCCATCTGCGCTGGCGCAACGCCAACGCCCGCCACGTCCTCGCGGTTCGGAGCCGTGAACGTGCCCGCATCCGCAGCGAGAAGGACATTCGCTGGGGCGGCAGGCCAGCCCTTGCGGCGTGATCAAGAACCCTGCCGGCCTTCTTGGCTAGAGGCGGCGTGCCGCAACAACCGCTGAACTGGCTGGTGTTGTGAGTATTTCGGTGGCGTCCAGCGCTGGATGAGTGAGGTAGAACAGGCGGAGCTCATCCACTTCACCATCGAAGCGAGGCGGCCAGTAAGGGGAGGGGGTGAAGTCGTCCAGGATGAGAAGACCACCGGGAGCAAGCAGCTCGACGACCCCCTGGGGGTCGTCACGCTTGCCCCCGCCGTCACAGAAGAAGACGTCGAAGGGGGCATGCTGCTCAAGCAGCCGCCAGTCCCCGGTGAGAACGCTGACGCGCTTGTCGTCCGCGAAGACACTGGCCGCTCGACGGGCCAGCTCCTCGTCACGCTCTACGGTAACCAGGCGTGCACCGGCGCCAAGGCCACTGTGCAGCCAGGCGGTTCCCACTCCCGAGCCGGTGCCGCTCTCCGCGACGATCCCGTGTGGTTTCGCAGCAGCGGCCAGCCTGAGCAACCTGCCCACTTCAGAGATGCAACTCTTCTTGAATCCCGCCTCGGCGGCGACACGCTCTGCGGCCACCACGCGAGGCGGAACCGCACGTTCTTCGGTGATCACGGCCCCCCTTCACGGTGAATACGATGCTATCCGCCAGCGGAGGTGCCCGAACAGAGCAACGCGCCGTCGAAGGCGCGGATGTCCTCTGCCGCGCCGTCGCGCGACGGCGTAACCGGTCCATCCGCGTCGCCGTCCGGGCCCGTCCTGCCATGGCACGACCTCGTGCACCGCCAGCCAGCGCTCCAGGTGGTCCGGCGCTGGCTGGGCGGGCCCTGCGGCCCCGTCGTCCGGCCGCAGCGACAGGGCGAGCCGCTCCGCGACGTCCTCGACCAGCACCATGCCGGGGCCGGTCCAGCTCCGGAACCGCCCGCCGATCGCCTGATCGGCCAGCTCCTGCGCGACATCGGGTGCGACTCCCCAGCGGCTGAGGAATCAGGTGAGCACCTGACGACAGTGCCTGTGCCGGCCGCTGCCACAGCCGGTCCGGTCCGTCACCTGCACGATCAGGTTCCGGGCGGCGCACTTCCACAGGATCCGCTGGTCCTCGACGTCGGCCAGGTCCAGCGGGTACGCCTCGAACCGCCCGGCGAGACTCTCCAGCCACCCGCGCCATTCGCACAGGGCCGCGACGACCCGGGCGAGCGTCTCCTCCGGGGTGGTGATCGAGTCCCGCGGGCAGCACCAGTTCCCGACTGGCCCCCGTCGAAGCCGCCTTCGTCGTACGCCCAGCGCCAGCCCACGACCCAGCGGCCGTAGCGCTGGACGAGGCCATGCGACATGGCGTCAGCCCAGGGCTTGCCCGCGCCCCGGCTCCTGGCACTCATCGCAGGGTCGGCGAAGGGAATGTCGGGGCGGCGCGGCACATGCTTGGCCGGCCCGAGCGCGTGCACCACCTGCGTCGCCAACGCGCTGTCGAAGGGGTGACGGGCGGGGGCCGCCTCGTCCCAGCTCAGACAGCCAGGGGCCAGCTCGCTAATCACCGCGCAAGCCTGCACGTATGCCCGGCACCCGCTCAAGTGGATTACCGCAGGGCATCAAGGAGGCGTCGACCCGACGCACGGCGTCGGGCTCGCGCGTCGGGGCCGTCCGGTCGACGACGGGGAAATGTGCAGCAGGTTCCTGGGCCTTCGATGCTGCTTGGCAGGATCATTCGCTCGGATTGATCGGGTGGTACCTCGGCGCTTTGCCCGGCCGGTGGCGGGAGATGAACGGCGGGCGTTCGATCCATTCGAAGCAGCGAAGGATGAAGTCGGTGAAGGTGCCGGCGGTCTCGCCCCACCCTCCGCAGTCGCCCTGGACGACGACGCGCCAGTCATCGGGGTCTGGTTCCAGTGCCAGGAAGCAGCAGGAGTCTCTTTGCTCGTCGGATCCCCACCAGATCAGGCCGCCCTCTTCGGGGTGGAACGGCCAAGGAAACAGTTCGGGATCGGCGTCCTTCGGTCCTCCCGGGGGCCAGAGCCGCTGCGCTTCCTCCGCAGTGCCGTCCATCGGCCGGTCCAGGCACAGGTAGTCGTCTATGGCGCCGGGGCCGTAGAGGTCGAGGAACGCCTTGTAGTCCGAGGGCAGCGCCAGCGCCAGGTATGCCTCCGACGCCTCCCGAAGCGTCGGCCTCGCCCACCCCCAGGTCTCCGGTTCGCCGAGCCGCGCCCTCAACTGCTCCAGAGCCGCGACAGCCACGCCCTTCCCCTCCCGTCCTTGTCGATGTTCAGCTCACCTTGCCCTCCCCGATCGACCTGGGCCAAATGCCGAACGCCACCCGTCTTCGACAGGTACAGGCCAGCCCCTTCCAGCGGATCGCGGCGTTCGAGGGCTCGCGCGACCCGCTTCACCACATGCGCCAGCCGGTCGTAAGTCTCCCGTTGCGCATGTGCGCGAGCACGCGCGACCCGCTGCCACCGGACCCCTCCGCGAACACCCGCGTCGCCACGAGCCCCAGCCTCCAGTGCGTCGACCAACCTCATCGGCAGCCGAGCCAAGCACCAACCGCCCCAGCCCCCAGCCCTGCTCAGATGTCCCAGGACTTCGGGCGTGCGAGCGCCTCCCACTCATCGCGGAGCAAGGACAGGACCGCGATGTCATGGCGCCCCCCCTGTGCAGACATGCTGAGCGACGCACTCCCTCCTGGACGAATCCAGCTTTGGCCAGGATGGTGAGCGCGGCAGTGTCGGCGGTGTGGGTGACTGCCTGGATGCGGTGCATGGGCAGTTCACCGAAGGCGAGATCGGCCAGCGCGTCGAGCGCGTCCGTGCCGTATCCCTGTCCTCGGCAGCGCGAGTGGTGTTCAGCACTTCGATGCGGCGGTGCACGGTCGTGCCCGGCGCCAGATTGTCGACGATGTAGTGCCGTGCTCGCGGATCGTCGATCAGGTCGACCGGAATGTCCACGAGACGTACGCCTACGCTTCCCTGGCCGGAGTCCGACGAACGTACAACCGAAGCCGCTGCGTTGGTCGCAGGGCAAGCGGCGCCGGTGGTCGCGATAAGTGCCGCGGCCACCAGAGCCGACACGGGAACGAAACTGCGCCGAGTTCCCACGGTCCGGCGTGCCAATTGTCACCTGGCCGTAGCTTCGGGAGTCCCGGGCCAGCGGGCCGACCTCGCCGAGGCGGCCCGCTGCAAGGGGTTTCTGTGCTCGATGTATGTGATGACGGGGAACGGCGGTGAACTGCCCGGCGTCCTCGACAACGCTGTCGGCGCGGGGGAGGACGAGTTGCGCGAGCCGGCCGAGAGGGTCGGCGCAGTGGCCGCGGCCAGTGTCGATGCGCTTGAGGACTGAGGGCTGTCCGAACTGACTACTTGGCGGTCCAATAGCCCAGATCATTTTCGCCGGCGTCCGCCGCTCGCCGCAGCGCCTCCGGGGAACCCAGCATGCCGTGCGGCAGGTAGCCGGACCGGACGCCCAACTCCCACCCGTGCACTTGGACCGCAAGGGCGGCCAGGGCAAGGGCGCCGAGCGGCAGTAGAGTCCTGGGGGCGGGATCGGGTCCCACGCTTTCCCGGTGCTCGATGAGCCGGGCCACGAGAGCCTGCTCAAAGGCGTGTTGGTCGTCGTCGAGGAGTACGCGAAGGAGGCGCTGGTCCGGTGTCAGGGAGCCGGCTGTGTCCAGTTCCCGGGCAGCCTCGGCGCGCACGTCGGCGTCCGGCTTGCACAGGGTCACGGTGGGCCAGTCGCGGGGCAGGTGCCCGCGCGCCTGGGTCAGGTAGCCGCACAGTGCGGCCATCGCCGCAAGGTCCGCCGGATCCGACGTCGAGTTCAGCTTCGAGTACGGCACCCCGTCGCGGATCGCGGGCGCGTAGTCGCTGCGCAGCAGCAGACCGATCACCCGCTGCCATTCCCACACCAGGCCGCTGACCAGGCACATCGCAAACGTGTCGAACCACGTTCCGGCCGTGGGGGCCTGCTCGATGACGTCGCCGAAGGCGATGTCATCGCTGCTGAGCTTCTCGCCGATGAGCGGAAAGACGATCTCCTGGTCGCCGTCGGGGAAGCAGCCAACGCTCAGTACCCCCAGGGAACACTCCGTCGCGGTCCGCAGTGCCGAGCGCGATGCCTCGTCGAGCGTGGGATCCTCCACGGTGCGGGCGGCGATGTGGTCGAGGAGCTCGTCATGCATTTCCTGCAGCTTCTCCGGGGACGCGTCGTCGTAGCGCATCCCGTGCCACCGCCGCCGGGTCCGTCGGCTGATGTCGTCAACTGCCTGGGCTATGCGCTGTTCGCTGACCTCGTGGCGCGTCACTTCCTGCACGGATGCAGTCCTCTCGTGATCTTTTCGGCCGGATGCGGCACGCTATCAGCCGACTCGGACATTGCCCCGGGTCTGGCCGCGAGACCCCGGCAGCAACAGGGGAACCGAGTGCGCGATGCCGCCGCGTTCCTATCCGCACCGGGACCGTTCCTAACCAGAGTGCCGCAGCGCCTCCTGATGACCCCGTTTCTTCGTAGTCGGCCGATTCGTGATCAACGGGTCTGGTGAGGTGCGGCCCAGGGTGCGTGTTGAGCGTCAGGCAGGGATCCTCGTCGGCGAAAAGTACTGGGTCCCTCGGCGTCAAGTAGAGCGCCACCCGCGCCAACTACTTGTCTCGGGTGAACGTCACGTACACGTTCAGTCGCAGTCTGGACGGTCAGTGTGCTTCAGGCTGTGGCGAAACAGGTGGCCAGATCGATCAGGAATCGAGAAGCGCGGGTCACGGAGCCGCACCTAGTCTGATCGTCATGGACATCACCATTCACACGAGCTCCCTCCCGCATGACGACCCGGACGCATCCCTGGCTTTCTACCGCGACAGTCTCGGCTTCGAGGTCCGCAGCGATGTCGGACAGGGCAAGATGCGCTGGATCACGGTCGGCCCCGTCGGCCAGCCGGGCACGTCCATCCTCCTGGCGCCGCCGGCCGCCGACCCTGGGGTCACCGAGGACGAGCGTCGCACCATCGTCGAGATGATGGCCAAGGGCACCTACGGCTGGATCCTGCTGGCCACTCGGGACCTCGACGGCACTTTCGAGAAGATGCAGGCCGGCGACGCCGAGGTCGTCCAGGAGCCGACCGAGCAGCCCTACGGCATCCGCGACTGTGCCTTCCGCGATCCCGCAGGCAACCTGGTCCGCATCCAGGAGCTTCGCTGAGCCGTCCGGTCATTGATTCGGCCATGATGGCCGGAATCGCGACCACCTGCGAAGAATACGGTGGCCGGCGCTTCCAGGCCGCTGTCCTCGACCACTCCCTCGGCGGCCGCACCATCGCAGAGGTGCTCGCGATGTCGGCCGCCGAGGCCGAGGCGCGCGCCGACGGCACTGAAGGGCGGCATCTGCATCCTCGCTGAGTCGACCACTGGCCTCCATCCCGCCGCCGTCGAGCAGTTGCTCGGCCTGCTCGACCGGCTCGTCGACTCGGGCAAGCCGGTCATCACCATCGAGCACCTCGCCGCCTACCTCGGCATGCAACCCAGGTGCTCTGCTCGCGGACATCGATGAAAAGGAGTTCTCTCATGTGTCACCCCTCGTGGGGGCGCGCACGCACCGCGGCGCACCGCCTGAGTGACCTCGCGCGACTGCGCCGTGTCCGCGACCGGATCGACCGTGAGTACGCGCTGCCGCTGAACGTCGAGGCGCTCGCCCGCGGCGTGAACATGTCCGCCGGGCACCTCAGCCGCCAGTTCCGGCTGGCCTACGGCGAGTCGCCGTACGCGTACCTGATGACGCGTCGCATCGAGCGCGCGACGGCGCTGCTGCGTCGTGGCGACCTCAGCGTCACCGAGGTCTGCTTCGCGGTCGGCTGCTCATCGCTGGGCACCTTCAGCACCCGCTTCACCGAGCTGGTCGGCATGCCGCCCAGCGCCTATCGGCGCCGCGCAACGGGCGCTGCGGCAGGGATGCCGCCGTGTGTGGCAAAACAGGTGACAAGACCGATCAGGAATCAAGAAGCGCCGGTCGCCGAGCCGCAACTAGCGTGATGGCCATGGCATCCATCGAATCCGTCACCCTCGACGTGGCCGACCCTACGGCCGCCAACCGCTTCTACACCGCCGCCTTCGGTTTGGACACGCAGGTACGCCTGCGGGCCTCGGAGGCACCCACAACCGGCTTCCGTGGGTTCACGCTGGCGCTCACGGTGTCCCAGCCGGCCACCGTCAACAGCCTCATCGACGCTGCCCTCGACGCCGGCGCCACGCCGCTGAAGCCTGCCGCGAAGTCGCTCTGGGGCTACGGCGGTGTCGTACAAGCCCCGGACGGGACGATCTGGAAGGTCGCGACCTCGGCGAAGAAGGACACCGGCCCCGCCACCCGGCAGGTCGACGAGATCGTGCTCCTGCTGGGAGTCGCGGACGTGGCCGCGAGCAAGCGGTTCTACGTCGGCCAAGGCCTTGCCGTGACGAAGAGCTTCAGCCGCATGTACGTCGAGTTCGCTGCTGGGTCGAGTCCCGTCAAGCTGGCGCTGTACAGGCGCCGTGCCCTTGCCAAGGACGTCGGCGTCTCTCCCGACGGCACGGGATCGCACCGGCTCGTGATCGGCGGCGATGCCGGGCCTTTCACCGACCCGGACGGGTTTGCATGGGAGGCCACATCGCCGGCATCCATGCCCTGATGTGTCACTGCTGCCTGCCCTGCCTGGTTGCCGATCACGAGACAGCCGCCGGGATCGGGGCGGTGCCGGGTGCCGAGCTGATGCGCCCGCTGCGGCCGGCCACCATCGTCACCCGGACCGAGTGCACCGCGCGCCTCGCCGCCCATGGGGCCCACCAAGCGGTCAAGGCCAAGCTGTACAGCTGAACCGGGGCAGCGAAGCGCCGCACCCACCATTCATCTGGAGGCCACATGGACCTGTCCCGCGCGATCGCCATCTTCGGCAAGAACGACTTCGGAGATGTCGACTGGCCGTACGGAGTAGCCGTGATGAGGCGCCCGTCCGAGTGGTCCGACGAACGCTACAGGGAGCACGTGGAGAGCCGGGAGGAAGCCCAGCAACTCGTGCTGGAGTGGGCTGAGAAGCACGGCTTCAAGCACAACACGATCGCCTGTTGTCCGTACTGGCTGACCCGGAAGGTGTCCCGGCGATGTGCGCCCACTTCCCGCGGGGACCGGTGTACCCGTTACGGGTCGAACCCTCCGGACCATCACTGGCTCGATCACGGCAGCGGCTGGACCCTGAACGGCCGGCCGGCGGCCATGACGAGCGCCCCGTATGGAATTGGTGAGGGCGACCATGCTCGCCTCGCCCACTGGACTGGACAGGGCATGAACGTCGCTTACGGCGAAGGCTGGTACGGGTTCACAACGCAGCAGATCGTTATCTGGCTCCCTGACCGGATTCCGACCGTGACGCCGGTCAGGCCCCGGTAGCCATCGATCGCGTGAGCCGCCAGTGCACCGTCCGGAGCTCACCGACCACCGCTATGTTGCGGGCGTGACCGATCCCGTAACTCCCCTGCCGGGTGAACACGCAGCACGCGCCGTGCGTTCACCACGCTCCCAGGAACAACGAAAACCGGTGTGGGGCGTCAACCAAAGGCGGCGACCCCTGCCGATGGAAGCTGATTGTGCATGGTCCGTGCCGAAACCACCCTGACACGTACGAGCGAATCCTTGAGGAGAAGAGAGATCGGAAGCAGAGCTTCGGAGATGCCAGGAGGCGGAGGAGGCTGAACGCACGCGGCGCGTCGAGGCACGCATGCGAGCGGCAGAGCAGTTGCCCTGCTCATACTGTGCCGCCGAACCAGGATCGGCGTGCATCAGCCCAGGGACAGGCCTGGTGGCCGCGAAGACCCACAGCCCTCGCTTCAAGCTTCTCGACCACACCGGCGCCGCAGCAATTCCTTGCGAAACATACGAGGCGCCAGCAGGTGACCTGTGCCAGACGTCGACCGGGAAGCAAGCCGTCGAAGCCCACATGCCACGGCGCCGACCCGACCGACACTGGTCGTCCACCACTGTGCATGGTGGCCGACAGGTTCTATGTCAGCGCGGCCCGACCGGCGTCGGTAGCGACGACCAGGTCGGGCCGTCAACCCTGCCCGGCAGACGCTGCTGAACAGCGTATCGGGTGGGGCCAGATCGCCAGGCGGACCGACGCGGCGCTGGAAACGCCTTGCGGATCATCTGAGGCTGGAGCGCTGTGTGGGCCAGCCAGTGGTCCAGCAACGCGCGGTCGCCCGTCACCGTCACCCGGTCGTCCTCCGGAGGGACGCGGCGGGAAAACACCAGCATGAGGTCCGCCACGTCCCCGACACCACCACGTCGGCGTCGACCGGCCCGCGCTCCCACCGCAGTGCCTCAGGCGTCCTGGTGATCACCGAGCCCTCCATGGACCTCGGCCGGAACGCGATCCGTTCGCCCCGGCCGCGCAGCCCGGCGACCGCCGGCCCGGCCGCCTCGAAGGCCGGGGTGGACGGCAGGCCCATGCTCTCGCTGATCACGTCGGCCGCGAGGTCGTCGGCGATCTCGAACGCACTGTCCGTCGCAAACGCCGCGTCGTAGTGGTGGACACAGGTGTCGCTCAGCGTCCTGCGCAGCCAGAAGGCCGCCGACCGCGGCCCGATGAACGTGTGCATCTCGGTGCCCGCGCTGGTCTCCTGGATCGCGCGGATCGGCTCCTCCGCGCCCTCGCGCAGCCACCGGGCCCACTCGTCCGGGGCGCCGGGATCGGCCTGCCGCGGGTCGGGGATGGGCAGCTGCTCACACTTGCGCGTGGGTTCGGCCGCCCACCGGGGCTCCTGGCCGACGTGCCCGACGAAGGTACGCAGCGGCCATTGAGGAAATTTCATCCTGATTTCGCTGGTCACGGGCCTGGTGTGAGCTTGTAGTGGGGTACTCGTGCTGGCCAGGACATGATCGGCAGAGGGAGATCGTCTGTCACCTCTGCACTTCGCTGTTCGCCAGGACGAGTAGGGCCCGCAGGAGGGTGGTCGCGTGGCGGGTGTTCATACGGACCTTGCTGAGGAATCGCCAGGTCTTCAGGTTTGCGAAGCCGTGCTCGACGGCGGCGCGTTCACGGCTGAGCAGGCGGTTGGCCTCCTTCTCGGCGTCGGTGAGCCGGTGGTTGCGGGTGGCCTTGCGGCCGGTGATGATCACCGGGTTGTCAGGGTCGTCGTCCAGGCCGACGAAGCCGAGGTCGGCCAGGGCCCCGAGTTTGGCCTCGCGGAGATGCTCGGTGAGCTTGCTGTGGCGGGCGGTGGTGATCTCGCTGGACCGCCCGGGCTTGGCCGCGGAGATCCAGATCAGGTTGCCCTTCTCGTCGGTGAGCGCAAGAAACAGCAGGCCATGGGACTTGTGTTTCCCGCTGTAGTTCTTGCGGTTCTCTGTCCCGGTGCGGCGGCGGGTGCGCACGAGAGTGCCGTCCAGCAGGACGACCACCCCGCCATCGTCGGCGATCTTCTTCAGGGCCCGGTCCAGGCGCGGGGCGCGGGCAGAGAGCAGGCCGATCACTTCGATCACCCATCGGCGCACGGTCGAGGCGGAGACGTCGTTGCCGCCGGCCATGTCCAGAAGGCGCTGGTCATGACGGAGAACGGCGAGCACGATGATCGCTTGGGTTCCCGGGGTGACCTTGCGCCAGCGGGTGCCCAGCCTCTTGCGCTGCTTGCGTATCAGGTCGGCGACGAGGTCGATGGTCGACTTCGACACCGGAAGGCGAACCTGGTAGACAGCATCCTGAGAGCCCTCGGCGGGCTGGTTGTTCTTCACAAAACACGCCAACTCCCGCCGGGGGCCCTCGCGTTGTGGCAGGAATCGGCCACTTTGCGGCCGGATGCCGGGCTGGTGTCAGCGCGGTCCGTAGCGGCCTGACGGGGTGCGGTGCAGCCAGCCCCGGTCCGCGAGCCGCCTCAGCTTGCCCCGCATCGCCTCGGTCTGCGCGGGCAGCACGCCCAGCCCCAGCTTCTCGCACACCTCTCGGGTCTTGACCGGCCCGTCGGACGCACCCGCGACCACCTGCACAATCCGCTGATAGTCGGCGGGCAGCACCTCTTCGCTCATCCCCTCGACGCGGTGCGGCACGAGCAGCATCCCGCCGGCTCCCGACGCTTGCGTCGCCGGCGGATCCGGCTCCACCGGATCGGGCTCCACCACCGGATCGTCCCGCCTGCCGCCGTCCGTCGCCTCGGCGTACTGGCCGAACACCACCTCCGCGGCCTCCAGCCGGGCCACCTCGACATCGATCTCGGCGAGCTCCTTACGCAGCCGCTCGGCGCGGTCGGCCAGCAGGACCCGCCGTTCCACCGTCCATGTCAGTACATCCACCATGAACTTCCCCTCCCCGGGCCGGATCTTCCTGCCGGACCCTACGAGGAGACAACCGCCCGTACGGCGACTTCCGCGAACGAGGCCCGTGGCAATCGATCACCTGCTACCGATCATGTTCCAGACCAGCCCGAGTACCCCGCCATCGACTCACGCCAGCCCCGTGACCTGCGAAATCAGGATGGAAATTGATCATTCCGATACCGGCGAGGTACCGACGCAGCACTCAGGTCTCGCGAGCCAGGCCGGCCTACCCCCCCCGCTCCGATGCTGAGACCGCAGACGACCAGTGGTAGCCCCGCGCCGCTTCCCGATGGCGTACTGATGGCTGCGCTCGCGCACTCCTGCCGCACTCAAAGACCAGGCCGACGCGGTGACCGCCGCTTCGGAGATCTGCTCCCGGCCGCTCGTGGAAGGAGGACGACAGTCCTGTGCGCAAGGGATGCGGCCGAGAGACAATAGATGTGTGGCTATAACACTGAATCCCCCAGGGGAGACACCACCTGCCGAGGGCTCCATCAGTGAAGCCCACCAGGAACGCGCGGACGGAGGCATTTGGGAACACCCCGCCGTATGGGCAGGACTTGTTTTGCTGGGATCGGTCATCTTTGCCGCATTCTTCATCGCGCGGATCTTCGGCTACGGATGACCATCCCCAGCGATGGCCGGTGACCTGGGCATCCGCCTGGCCTCCCCCGTTATCTTTTTCGCGGTCCTGCAATGGGGCCGTTGGCCTCCGGGCCCGGTATGACTGTGTCCCCTCTGTCGAAGCGATGACCTGGGGGGTGGTGTCGCCGGGTCCGTGGGGTGCCGTCGGAGACGCTGATGAGAGGTCCGGCCACCGCCTGGCCCGGTGCAATGCCGGGCAGCTCGCGGGCGGCAGGTCTGCATAACGTGGATGCGCGAGCACGGTGCCACCGCCGAGGCCGGCAAGGTCAACCACTTGGGAGGGGTGCGATGTTCGACACCGGCGATGTGGGCGTCTTCCTGGGCATGGACGTCGGCAAGAGTGCCCATCACGGCCACGGGCTGACCCCGGCCGGGAAGAAGGTCTTCGACAAGCCGATGCCCAACAGCGAACCGAAACTGAGGGCCGTCCTCGACAAGCTGACCGCGAAGTTCGGCACCGTGCTGGTGATCGTCGACCAGCCCGCATCGATCGGTGCTCTGCCCCTGACCGTCGCCCGGGACGCGGGCTGCCAGGTCGCCTACCTGCCCGGACTCGCGATGCGGCGGATCGCCGATCTGTATCCCGGCGAGGCGAAGACCGACGCGAAGGACGCGGCGGTGATCGCGGACGCCGCCCGGACGATGCCCCACACCCTGCGCTCGCTGGAGCTGACCGACGAGATCACCGCCGAGCTCACCGTCCTGACCGGCTTCGACCAGGACCTCGCCGCGGAAGCCACCCGCACCAGCAACCGGATACGCGGCCTGCTCACCCAGTTCCACCCCAGCCTCGAGCGCGTCCTGGGCCCACGACTGGACCACCGGGCCGTCACCTGGCTCCTCGAACGATACGGATCCCCGGCCGCCCTGAGGAAAGCCGGCCGCCGCAGACTCGTCGAACTCATCCGGCCCAAGGCCCCGCGGATGGCACAGTGGCTGATCGACGACATCTTCGACGCCCTCGACGAACAGACCGTCATCGTTCCCGGCACGGGCACCCTCGACATCGTGATCCCGTCCCTGGCCGCCTCGCTCGCAGCGGTCCACGACCAGCGCAGAGCGCTCGAAGCCCAGATCACCACCCTGTTGGAGGCCCACCCTCTTCACCCGGTCCTGACCTCGATGCCCGGAGTCGGAGTCAGGACCGCCGCCGTCCTGCTGGTCACGGTCGGCGACGGCACCGGGTTTCCCAGCGCAGCCCACCTCGCCTCCTACGCCGGCCTCGCCCCCACAACCAAGTCGTCCGGGACCTCGATCCAGGGCGAACACGCACCACGAGGAGGAAACCGGCAGCTCAAACGCGCGATGTTCCTCTCCGCCTTCGCCTGCATGAACGCAGACCCCGCCTCCCGCACCTACTACGACCGCCAGCGCGCCCGCGGCAAGACCCACACCCAAGCACTCCTCCGCCTCGCCCGCCAACGCATCAGCGTCCTGTTCGCCATGCTCCGCGACGGCACCTTCTACGAGTCCAAAGCCCCCACCGCCATCCTGGCCGCATAACCACCCCAAAAACCCGCACACCCGGCACCACGTCCTTGACGAAGGATATAGAGGCACCCCCCCGAGGACAGGCCGGTGGTTCCAGGTCGGGCTGGCTGCGGCCCAGGGCGCGTGGCGGCTTCTCATCAGGAATACCGGGCGAGAGTCCGACGCCTGTAACGTGCACCGGAATCCTGCCGGTCTGAACCTTCGCAGAGAGCCGGTCCCGGCAGCAGTTCGGGGGCGGGGCCCGTGCGGGTCCTGAGGGCCCGCACCGGCCCGATACGGAGCGGTTGCCCACGGGCGTGGCCGGGTCAGCCGACGGCGGGCGTGGTGCCGAGGAAGTCGGCCAGGGCCTCCAGCAGGCGGTCGACCGTCCTCGTCGTTACTGCAGGGGGCCAGGCCGATCCGCAGTCTGCCTTCGTCGCCGGGTCCGAGCCGGCGGGATGCTCCAGTGCGTAGAAGGGCCCGGCCGGGGCATCGACGCCCCGCTCCGCCAAGCCCCGCGAGGCGGCGGTGGTGCTGCGGCCGGCCAAGGTCAGCAGCGTGTGGACCTCTGGGCGGTCAGCTTCTCCCCGAGCAGGCTGGTGTGCTGCCGGTGGGCGGCCTGCACAGCTGTCTCGGCGAGCTGATCAGCCCTGCGGACCTTGCGGTTGCGGAGCCAGGTCTCCAGCCGTTTGCTGCCGATCCGGCGGAGGGCGGCCGGAGTCTGGTAGCCGGTCAGCAGAGTGAGGGGGCCGGTGTTGGTGAGGTCCAGCTCACGCTCCAGGCCGGGAAAGATGCCTGTGAGCTGACTGCGGAGGCGGTTGACTGTGCGGGTGCGGTCGGAGACCAGGTCCATGCGGCGGCCGGTCAGGATCTTGAGATCGGTTACGGTCTCGTCGATGGCGCGTAAGGGGTGCAGGTCGCGGCGGATGCGGACCTGGTCGGCTAGGACGGCGGCGTCCTCGGCGTCGGTCTTGCCTTCGCCGCGGTAGCTCTCGGAGGCGCGGTGGATGGCCCGGCCGGAGATGTAGTGCACCGACTGTTCATGGTTGAGGAGTATCGCGATGGTCAGGGCGGCTCCGCCGTCGGCCAGGTCGATTCCCCAGGTGACCTCGTCGCCCAGGGCCATGACGTCGGTGAGGAGTTCGAGCAGTACGGGTTCGTCGTTGGCGACGCGTCGCGACAGCAGCCGACGGTCGTCCTCGTCGATCGCGACGCAGTGATGGTGGGTCTTGCCTGCGTCGATGCCGGCCCAGAGTGCGGCCATGTGTTGCCTCCGTACGGTGTGCTGCTGATGCCTCCCGACGGACGACCTCGCTGTCAATTACCTACGGAGCGATCATTCGCAATTCCTCATTGGCAGCCGAGTCGTCGTGGGACGTCGGGCGGCCAACCGATGGAAGCCACAAGCGGCAGAAGTTTGAAAGCCACACCCGACGCCCCTGGGTGGGCCAACCATACGAAGGGCTCGCCCAGTCCCGTGGAAGAACGTAGGGAAGAATGACCGCCCAGGCCAGGACGGTCGAGCTGCCCCTGCGCGGAGATCTCATGCGGCGAACCAGCACTCGCCCCCAGCGCGGAGCCGTCGGGCCACCGTCTCGCCGGCTCGTTCTCGACGTGCTGACCTGCACGGTCATTCTTCGATGACACAAACCGTCGTCTGTCAATCTTCGGTGGCAATCGGTCGGGGTTCGATGGCACAGGACAGCGGGTCTCCTACGCGGTCGGAGCTTGATCATTGCCAACCGAGGTTGACCTCGCCGATTCGATCCCTACGACGTCGACCGGCTCGACTGTGTGTCTGTCTCTTTGAGCTGATACAGCCCGGGCACGGAGACCTTGATCGGCTCTTGGGTGGTCCGAGCGATCACGACGACTGCGGGCTCATTCGGGTCGGGGTTCTCCTCTCGGTGCGGGACGAGCGGGGGGACGAGGAAGAAATCGCCTGGGTTGGCGGCGAGCCGTACTTCCTGTGTGCCATCGTGGTAGACGAACACGGGGTGACCGCTGACCACGTAGATACCAGCCTCCGAATCGCCGTGATGGTGGTTGTCCGTCGAGCTCAGCGGCGGGTTCTCCACCAGGCCCATCCAGAGCTTCTTCGAGCCGACCGTGCCTCCGCTGATAGCGGCATAGCCGTCCAGTTCGCCAGATGCAACGTGGTGGACGCGGTTGTTGATCGGCGCGCGGTCATCAGAGTCCGGTGCGGGCCTGGCGCCTTCATGGGGAGTCATTGTGCAGCCTTTCGGATTCGATTGCCTTTGACCGGAACCAGACTGCAACTCCCGTACTGAAGCGGGCAATTACTCTTGCTGTTCCGGCAAAGTGCACGCTTCCGGCACATGGGAATCCGAGACCCGCTGATCGTGCTCACCGCGCAGGCGGCCGTGAAACTCGGACTCCCGGAGCGCCTGGAGGGCCACGAGCAGCGCCGCTCGCTGCGCCTGGAGGAGGACCACCCGGTCGTCAAGCAGATCGCGCGCGAAGTGGAAGCTGACGCAGCGTGGGTTCGACCCGTGGGCGCGCGTTTACCATCCGGCGCAGGCCAGGCAGCGTCAGTGCGTGCAGCTCGCCGTGCTGTCCTGGGACGTGCTCGATGCCCGGTCCTGGCCCGGCGTCACCGACATGGAACCGGCCGACATCGCCCGCGTCCTCGGTATCTACGCCCAGCGCGCCATCACCCCGCGGGGCCCGACGGCCACCACGGGGCTGGAGCTGATGACCGCGCTGCGCCCGCCGACCCGCGCCGTGCAGGACCGGGCCACCGGCCAGTGGGTTTCCGGCCACAACCCGGGCTCGCTGGGCACCGAGCGGACACTCGAATCGACAGGCAGCGCGTCGGCCGAGACGCCGACGCGCGGATCGCACGGTGCCAGGAGCAGACATGATCAGCGCGAAGGACCTTCAGCTCCACTCCCTGGACCAGGTTCACCATCTGATCGAATCCGGCCCCCGTCATCCTGGTCACCACCCGGCACCGCGGAATCCCGAACGTGATGACCAACGGGTTCAACATGATGGTGCGCCACGACCCGCCTCTGATCGCGTGCACCATCGGCCCCTGCAACCACAGCTACCAGGCCCTGGTTGAGACCGGCGAGTGCGTCATCTCGGTCCCGACGGCGGACCGAGCCGCTACCGTGGTCGACATCGACATCGACATCGACATCGACATCGGCAACTGCTCGGGCGCCGGCGTGGACAAGTTTGAGGAGTTCGACCTGACCGCCGTAGCCGGTGAGGAGGTCCAGGCACCGCTCGTGGCCGAATGCTTCGCCAACATCGAGTACAGGGTCGCCGACAGCAGCCTCGTGGCCCCCTCCAGCCTCTTCCTGCTGGAGGCCGTCAGGGCGTGGACCGACCCCTCGCAGCCGCAACCGCAACTGCTCCACCACCGCGGAGACGGAACCTTCACACAGGGGCAGACCGTAGACCTGAAGGACCGCATGACCAAGTGGCAGTACCTCCTGTAGGTGAGCGCAAACCGACACGCGGTACACAAGACACCATCGGTTGTTGACGAATAACAAGTAAAAAGGGGCGGAAGCCCTCAGTAGGCCCCATTCCTGTCCGGGATACAGGAGTCGACCGTGTCCCGAGCAGTGAAGCGCTCGCGCTACGGCGGCCCGGAGGTGCTCGAGGTCCCCCATGTGCCGTGACCGCAGGCAGGCCCGGGGGAAGTGCTGGTTCGGTTGGCCGTCGCCCCGGCCGAATCCCGGGGACGTCGACATCGGGAGGGAGGCTTCGCGGACGTCTGGCCAGCAGTCCATGTAGGAGTGGGACCGCGTCAGCCAAGGGGAAGCAAACGGTCTCCCCGCGGCGAACCGGTCAGTCGTGGCCGCTCAGCCCTGCATCGCGGGCCAGCAGGGCGGCCTGGACGCGGTTGCCGGCGCCGAGCGCACCGAGGATCCGGCTGACGTGTGCCTTGACGGTACTTTCGCGCATGCCCAGCGCCACCGCGATCTCCGCGTTGGAATCGCCCAGCGCGAGCCGTGCCAGGACGTCCTTCTCACGAGGTGTCAGACCCTCGACCCGGGTGCGGGCTTCCAGCACTTCGGGGCGGGCGGTGCGGTGGAAGCGGTCGATCAGACGACGGGCGGCAGCCGGATGCAGCATGCCCTGGCCGTCCGCCACCACATGGACTGCGCGGATGATCTCGCGGGGTTCGGTGTCCTTGAGCAGGAAGCCGTCCGCGCCGGCGGCGAGCGCATCGTAGACGTGCTCGTCCAGGTCGAAGGTGGTCAGGGTGATCACTCGCGGCGGGTCCGGGAGCGCGCGCAGCCGGCGGGTCGCGGCGATGCCGTCCATCCGCGGCATCCGCACATCGACCAGGGCAATGTCGACCCGGTGCCGGCTCGCCTGTTCGACGGCGGCAAGGCCGTCCGCCGCCTCGGCGACGACGGTCAGTTCCGGGTCGGTGGACAGCAGGTCGACGAGACCGAGCCGCACCAGGGCGTCGTCGTCGACCACCAGAATATTGATCACGAGGCGGACGCCGGCGGACGGACGGGTGAGGAGGTGGGCAGCCGGGCGGAGAGCCGCCAACCGCCCCCGCAGGTACCGGTGTGCAGGTGACCGCCCAGCGCCGCGACTCGCTCCGCCAGACCGATCAGGCCATAGCCACCGGGCATCGCGGGACCTCCGGATACCGTGAACTCCCCGACGTGACCGGCCGGTCCGTTGACGACTTCCACCGTGGTGGCCGACGGTCCGTAGTGCACGCTCACCGTCACGGGCGCGTCACGGGCATGCCTGCGGGCATTGGTCAGGGCCTCCCGTACGAGCCGGTGCACCGCCAGACGATGGCTGGTGGACGTGCTATCCACATCACCGGACACCACCGACTCGATCACCTGGCCGGCGGCCCGTGCCTCGGTGAGCAGCTCCGCCAGCTCCGGCAGGGCCGGCGCCGTGACAGCGGGCGCCCCGTCGGACCCGGCGGGCCGGTCGGAGCGCAGCGCCCCCAGCACCTCGCGCAGATCGTCCAACGCCTGTCCGGCCGTGCTGCGCAGCAGGGTCAACCGCTCCAGGACGGCCGGTGACATTCCCTCAGCACGTAGCTGAAGTACCCCGGCGTGCAGCATCAGCAGGCTCAGCCGGTGTGCGAGCACATCATGCATTTCGCGGGCGATCCGTGCCCGCTCAGCCAACCGTGCCTGTTCGGCACGGAGTTCACGCTCCACCTGCAGCTGTTCCACCTGGTCAGTCAGTGCACCCAGCAGTCTGCGCCGACTGCCCGCCCACATACCGAGGGCCAAGGCCAGAGCCACCAGCACGGCATTGCCGACACCCGCGCCGGTCCAGGTGTTCAGCCGTCCCCCGGACAAGGGGCGTCCCAGCGCCAACGCAACCGCCAGCCACGGCAACCCGGCGGCCAAAGCGATACCCAGGCACACCCACACCGCTCGCAACCTGCCGCGCGCGGCGAAGTGATAGAGCGTCACCAACAATGATCAATTTCCATCCTGATTTCGCAGGTCACGGGGCTGGCGTGAGTCGATGGCGGGGTACTCGGGCTGGTCTGGAACATGATCGGTAGCAGGTGATCGATTGCCACGGGCCTCGTTCGCGGAAGTCGCCGTACGGGCGGTTGTCTCCTCGTAGGGTCCGGCAGGAAGATCCGGCCCGGGGAGGGGAAGTTCATGGTGGATGTACTGACATGGACGGTGGAACGGCGGGTCCTGCTGGCCGACCGCGCCGAGCGGCTGCGTAAGGAGCTCGCCGAGATCGATGTCGAGGTGGCCCGGCTGGAGGCCGCGGAGGTGGTGTTCGGCCAGTACGCCGAGGCGACGGACGGCGGCAGGCGGGACGATCCGGTGGTGGAGCCCGATCCGGTGGAGCCGGATCCGGTGGAGCCGGATCCGCCGGCGACGCAAGCGTCGGGAGCCGGCGGGATGCTGCTCGTGCCGCACCGCGTCGAGGGGATGAGCGAAGAGGTGCTGCCCGCCGACTATCAGCGGATTGTGCAGGTGGTCGCGGGTGCGTCCGACGGGCCGGTCAAGACCCGAGAGGTGTGCGAGAAGCTGGGGCTGGGCGTGCTGCCCGCGCAGACCGAGGCGATGAGGGGCAAGCTGAGGCGGCTCGCGGACCGGGGCTGGCTGCACCGCACCCCGTCAGGCCGCTACGGACCGCGCTGACACCAGCCCGGCATCCGGCCGCAAAGTGGCCGATTCCTGCCACAACGCGAGGGCCCCCGGCGGGAGTTGGCGTGTTTTGTGAAGAACAACCAGCCCGCCGAGGGCTCTCAGGATGCTGTCTACCAGGTTCGCCTTCCGGTGTCGAAGTCGACCATCGACCTCGTCGCCGACCTGATACGCAAGCAGCGCAAGAGGCTGGGCACCCGCTGGCGCAAGGTCACCCCGGGAACCCAAGCGATCATCGTGCTCGCCGTTCTCCGTCATGACCAGCGCCTTCTGGACATGGCCGGCGGCAACGACGTCTCCGCCTCGACCGTGCGCCGATGGGTGATCGAAGTGATCGGCCTGCTCTCTGCCCGCGCCCCGCGCCTGGACCGGGCCCTGAAGAAGATCGCCGACGATGGCGGGGTGGTCGTCCTGCTGGACGGCACTCTCGTGCGCACCCGCCGCCGCACCGGGACAGAGAACCGCAAGAACTACAGCGGGAAACACAAGTCCCATGGCCTGCTGTTTCTTGCGCTCACCGACGAGAAGGGCAACCTGATCTGGATCTCCGCGGCCAAGCCCGGGCGGTCCAGCGAGATCACCACCGCCCGCCACAGCAAGCTCACCGAGCATCTCCGCGAGGCCAAACTCGGGGCCCTGGCCGACCTCGGCTTCGTCGGCCTGGACGACGACCCTGACAACCCGGTGATCATCACCGGCCGCAAGGCCACCCGCAACCACCGGCTCACCGACGCCGAGAAGGAGGCCAACCGCCTGCTCAGCCGTGAACGCGCCGCCGTCGAGCACGGCTTCGCAAACCTGAAGACCTGGCGATTCCTCAGCAAGGTCCGTATGAACACCCGCCACGCGACCACCCTCCTGCGGGCCCTACTCGTCCTGGCGAACAGCGAAGTGCAGAGGTGACAGACGATCTCCCTCTGCCGATCATGTCCTGGCCAGCACGAGTACCCCACTACAAGCTCACACCAGGCCCGTGACCAGCGAAATCAGGATGAAATTTCCTCAATGGGAACACGGATCCCAGGCCGACCGAGACCAGCGCCAGGGCCGCCACCGCCCGCGGAAACCTGTAGCGGGCGAGCACCACGAATGAGGCGGTCGCCGCCACCCACGGTGCCGGATCGGCCAGGGTGTCACCGGCCGACCGAAAGCCCTCCAGCGTGGACAGCAGGGCGAGCAGCACCGCCGACGGCACCTCCACCCACAACGGCACGTTGCGCCCCGGCTCGGATTTCACCTCGTCATCCTAGTAGGGCTTTGTTAGGTACCCCGATTGATCATCTCCAGATAGGTTGTGATGTTCTTTCAGGTGTGACACCCGAGGAGATGGATACGGTCCGCACACGCTTGGACGCGTTCGCGGCGGAGATGCTCGGTTCTCTGGCCCGGCGGGATCAGCGAGCCAAGGGCGAGCTGTACCTGCGCGGGCTGATGCTGGACGGCAAGCGCAAGTCGATGCAGCCGATGGCCGAGCGCCTGGGCGTGGACCACCAGCAGCTCCAGCAGTTCGTGGCCTCCTCGACCTGGGACTGGGCCAAGGTCCGTGAGCGGATGGCTCGTTGGGCTGCCGCTCACATCTCGCCGGAGGCGTACGCGATCGACGATGTGGGCTTTCCCAAGGACGGCTACGACTCACCGGGTGTGGCGCGGATGTACTGCGGCGCGCTGGGAAAGCGCGGCAACTGCCAGATCGGCGTCAGCGTCAATCTGGTCAGCGACCACGCTTCCTCGGCGGTCAACTGGCGCCTGTTCCTGCCCGAGAGCTGGGACGACACGAAGAACACCGGCGATGCGCTGCTGACCGGGGCAATCCAGCGCCGACGCGCCAAGGCGGCCATCCCCGACAGCGAGCGGCACAAGGAGAAGTGGCGCCTGGCCCTGGACATGCTCGACGAGGTCCGCGAGGGCTGGGAACTTCCTGACCTGCCGGTGGTCGCCGACGCCGGATACGGCGACGCGACCGGCTTCCGCGAGGGCCTGACCGAGCGCGACCTGACCTACGCCGTCGCGGTTAAGGGCACCACCACCGCCTACCCGGGCGACGCCGTCCCCGACCGTCCGCGCTACAGCGGCCAGGGCCGCCCGCCCGGACCGGCCTACCCCGTCCAGCACAGCACTCTGCGCCAACTCGCCCTGAACACAGGGCGATCGTCGGCACGAACCGTGACCTGGCGCCAGGGCAGCAAGACCACGAAGCACAACCCCCGCGCCGAGATGCGCTCGCGGTTCCTGGCGCTGCGGGTCCGACCCGCAAACCGAACGATCCGCCGAGCCGCCGACGGCTCCCTGCCCGAGTGCTGGCTGCTGGCCGAATGGCCGCCCGGCACCGCCGAGCCCACCGACTACTGGCTCTCCACCCTGCCTGCCGACACCCCGCTGCGCGAACTGGTCCGCATCGCCAAGATCCGCTGGCGCGTTGAACACGACTACCGCGAGCTCAAGGACGGTCTGGGCCTGGACCACTTCGAGGGCCGCAACTTCCCCGGCTGGCACCGCCACGTCACCCTCGCCTCCCTCGCCCAGGCGTTCTGCACCATGCTCAGGCTCGACCCAAAAGCGCCTGCGCCGGCCTGACCCTCTACGCGGTCCTCCGCGCGCTTCAGGCCCTCCTGGCCACCTGGACCGGCGCCTGCTCGATATGCGGCCAATCCGCACCGACACCAGAACCACACCACAGGACCTAACAAAGCCCTACTAGGGACACGCCTGCCTTATGGACCCCGGCGAACGGCGATCGGGACCCCCTGCTTTCGTCGGGGGTCTTCGTCATACATCGGAAGATTCCGATGCGCCCGCGGCTGCCTAGCGTCCATGCCATGGTCTTCTCCCCGACAGGTACCTCCCCCGCCCGGCGGACCCCGGCACGACGCCTCGCCGACCGCCGGCTGTTCTTCGCCGAGACGTTCCGGACCTTCCGTACGACCGGGGCGGTAACCCCAAGCGGCCGTCACCTCGCCGCGGCGCTCGCCGCGCCGCTGGCGCACCGCACCGGGCAGCCGCGCGCCGTACTGGAGGTCGGTGCCGGAACCGGCGCGGTCTCCCGAGCGCTGGCGGACCTGCTCGGCCCCGAGGACACCCTGGACCTTGTCGAGGCCAACCCCCGCTTCGCTCGCCTGCTCGCCGCGGACCTGCGCGCCGACCCCCGGCTGGCGGTCCACCGGGAACGCATCGCACTGATCGCAGGACCGGTGGCGGAGCTCGACCCCCAGGCGCGCTACGACGTGATCGTCTCCGGGCTGCCGTTCGCCAACTTCCACCCCCGCGAGGTATCCGATCTGCTCACGGGCTACCTGACCGCACTCAAGCCCGGCGGCCACCTGACGTACTTCGGCTACCGCGGCACTGCCCGCCTCCGCGCACTGCTGGGCACCTCCCGGAGCCTGGCCCGGCACAGCGGAGTCACCCACGTGCTCGACACCTTCCAGCAGACCTACGCCGCCGACTGCCGCACCGTATGGGGCAACCTCCCCCCGGCGCGCGTCTGGCACCTGCGCGCCCCCACAGGGACGCCTCATCCGCTCCCCTGAAGGACTCCGGTGCCTAACCGGGTGGGTGACAGTGGACGCAGATCCGTTGCCTCGGCGAGCAGGCCATGGCAGTCCTCAAGGGCTGGCGCCTGCTGCGGAAACTCCGCTGCAGCACCAACCGGATCACCGACATCGTGAAGGCCATTGTCGTCCCTCACCACGCGTCAACGTGAGATTGGAAAAGGGTCATCGTTCCGCACGGTCAGGAATAGAGAAGAACCGCGCGCCTGCCGCCACGGCCGCTGCCTGTGACTCTGTTGGCGAATTCAGACGTTGGGCCCGGTGCGAGCTGAGCCTCGCACCGGGCTCTCCTGTCCGGGTCGGTGCTCGTGCGAGGCTATGTGAGTGGTGACGGAGGCGGAGTGGGAGCGAGTTCAAGGTGAGCTGCGCTTCGGTCAGGTCTTCACGGGCACGGTCGTCCGGGTGCCCAAGCCCGGGGCGATCGGTGTCTTCGTGGACATTGGCCTCAGTGTCGAAGGGTTCGTCGACGTCGTGCTTCTGCCTCGTGGGCGAATCGAGGACTGGCCTGTCGAGGGGACTGTGACCGACTTCGAGGTCTGGTGGGTGCACAGTGATCACCCGCAGGTACGGCTGAAGCCGTCTGATCCGCAGTACCTGTGTGAGGACTTCGCCGATTTTGTTGCCCGGTACAGGCCCACTTGGCCAGCCGAAATCGGCAAAGCTGTAAGGGGCCCGAGGCCATCAACTCCGTAGGAGCTCCTCAGGCTTCGCTCTGCTGAAGAGCCGCAAAGCGTGCAAGCCCAAGGTGTACGAGCCGGTGGCCGAAGCCATTGCGGTGAGCATTCCCGAGCGCCGCTACGAAATGCCGGCCGACATCCTCACCGAGACCGTGCTGACCGAAGCGGAAGGTGAATCGGACCGCGATGCCGCGCTCCGCGTGGCGTTCCAGCGCGGGCAAACCCTGGGCAGCGCCGAACGTGAACAGGTACGTCCTGGGAGGCTCGGCGCCGAGTGGGGGCTCCGTTTCCCCCGCCAGGGATGCGGTCGTCCGCGGCGCACTTCCGCCGGCGTCGGCGCCGACAACGCGTACAGCAACCGCAAGAGCCGGGCCTGTCTGCGACGTCGCGGCATCCAGCACGTGATCACGGAGAAGATCGACCACAAGGCCGCCCGCATGCGCCGGGGTTCAACGGCGGACGGCCTCTCACCAGTCGCGCACCAAGACCGACGATCAAGCCTTCGGCGTCTTGATCTCGGTTCCCTGGGGGGTGAGGGCGTACCAGACACCCTTCAGTGCCTGGCCCTTGGTGTCACCGGCTGCTTGGTCGCCCGCGAAGAGGTAGACCGGGTGATTCTTTATGGTGAGCTGCTTGGTGCCGTCCTTGCGCGTGACCGAGCCGAGCAGGCTGGGGTCGATGCCCTTGACGTTGGTGGTGGCCGGGACCGCCGGCCACTTGGCGGCACAGTCCGCGTAGCAGTTCGACACCGCAGGACTTGTGGTGTCCTTGTCGAACGCGTACAGGGTACGGCCCGCCTCGTTGACGATGATGGTGCCCAGCGTCGGCGACGACGACGTGCTCACCGCCCCTGCAGCGGCATCCGGCGAAGCCGGTGCGGATGCCTCGGTGGTTGTGCTGCCGCCGCCGGAGGAGCATGCGGTTGCCAGGGCAGCGACGGCGAGCATGATGGCCGCGGCAGATACGACGCGGGTGTGAATCTTCATCGGGGTAACCCTTTCAATAGGAAGTAGGAATTGCGGTGAGGTGGCTTGAGCGCGGCGCCGCGCCCGGTTGCCCCGAGTCGTACGTGCTGGGGCAACTGCTCTGCAGGGCAACGACGTCAGGTCAGTGGCGTGTCGCCCCGCGTCAGGGCAGGGGGGACCACCCCGTGGGCCCGGCAGTGGAGCGGTCCACGGGATGGTGGTCGAGGCAGGTCAGAGTGGTCGGGTCGTGGCGACCAGGCGTCCCGCATGGTCCATCACGGAGATGGATCGGATGTCGGGAAGGTGCAGGGCACTCGCCCCCGTGACGGCGGCGCTGCCGTTGGGGGTGATCGCCCAGGTGGCCGCCTGCTCCTTGCGGCCGTCCATCGAGGAGACCTGGAGGATGAAGGGTCCTGGCGCTCCTGCGGGCAGGTCGGCCAGGGTGACGCTCACCGCAGTGCCCCAGGGCTTGGCCGTGAGTGTGGCACGGCCGGACACGGAGTACCCGGCGGCTGAGGTGAATGCCGTGGCCGGGCCGGTCGAGTGCCGGAACGGCAGCATCGACCCCAGTCCGAGCCCGGCAACCACGATCAGGGCCGCAGCCAATGCCAGCCACTGCCGACGAGCCCGCCGCCTGCGTGCGACATGGGCGGCGCGGACCTGCTCCAGCAGGTGGTCGAGCCCGGCCGACGAAGCCGGGGGCGCCGCGTCGGTGTCGGCCTCGCGCGTGGCCTGGGGACGGGGCGCGGACATGCCCGGGGCACGGCGGAGCAGTCCCGCGAGCGGGGCCGAGTGTGCGAGCTCGTCACGGCATTCCTGGCACGTGGGCAGGTGGGACTCCAGGACGCGGCGGTCGGTCTCGCTGAGACCGCCCAGCACATACGCGCCGATCAGCATGCGCACGTCATCGTGGTCGGTGCTCACCGTAGAACTCCCATTTCTTCAAAGGCTGCGCGCAGGTTGCGTACGGCGTAGTAGGCGCGGGACTTGACCGTTCCCTCCGGGATCGTGAGCCGTGACGCGGACTCGGCGACGGTCAGCCCCTCGAAGTACAGCGCCTGGATCACGTCACGATGCTCGCTGGACAAGCGTTCCAACGCTGCGGTAATCACGTGCCCCTCCAGCGCCGCCTCCACATCATCGGCAGAAGGTACAGCCGCGAGTGCCTCGTTGTCGTAGAGCGGTTCTGGACGCCGCTGCTCTGCGCGCCAGCCGTCGGTGAGCACGTTGCGGGCGATCGTAAAGAGATAGGAACGGATGGTGACGTGGCGTGGCTCGATCTTGTCGATGCTGCGCCACGCGCGCAGCAGCGTCTCCTGCACGACGTCCTCCGCCTGCTCAGGACTGCGCACGTACCTGCGCACGAAGGAGAGCAGCACATCGTGGTGCTCGGTGTACAACGCAGTCATCAACTGCTCGTCCGGCGTCACGCTCGATGTCCTCGTCTCGCAGGCTGGGGTCGCTTGAAGCATCGCCGGGCCCGGGCTGCAGGCGGTGGACAGTCCGCGCCCCGGGGAGGCGTGGAACCAGATCCGATCCATCCGACTCACTTCCATACATGACCGCACCGTCCGCGCCGTCTTCGAGGACGGCTGCGACATGCGGTTTCTTATGTCCTGAGGCACTGATCGTGTGCCCTTGCGGCTACGTATACGACGAGCTGGGGGTTCAAGTTCACCCGCAGGCAGCGGACGAACTCAGGTTCTCGCCGTCCTTTTGAGCGAAGGCCCGTCGGCGCTCTTTGTAGCAGGGGTGTGCACGGGTGTGCTGACACGGGGCCGGCGTTGAGACCACGGACGCGCTGGACGGCATCCTCGTCCCCGCAGCCTTGACGGACGCCGGACGATCCAACCCTGTGCTGCTGGATCCGGCAATCTGGCAGGTTGTGGCCGGTCGGCGCATAGTGACGGGCCCAGGATTCGAACGCGATCGGCGGGCTGCTCCCTCGTTGTCACCGCGGAACGGGCCGAGGTTTCCCCTGGATGCGGAGGGAGTCGACAGCCGGTCAGGTGGTTCTCGTGAAAGGAACTGTGACCATGGCTGCTCCCAACAAGTATCCCAATGCCGCGTAGTTAAGGCGATTCCGCAGGTGTCAACACCGGTTGGTTGGCTTGTTGATGGAGGCCGGGCGTGGTCCATTCGCGGGCCAGGACGTAGACACCGCGGGCAGTTCGTTGAAGGACGCCCTCGTTGACCCAGCGACCGAGTTCGGCACGCAGTCCTCGGGCATCGTCCAAGCCGATGCCCCGTGCGATCTCGCAGGCGCGCCAGGAATGCTCCGGGGCAGCGCGCATGAGCTGGAGTGTTCGGTCCCGCCGCCCCTCGGGGGCGCGTTCGGATGCATGGTGCACAGCGGCCTCGATGGCGGTGATGCGGACCGCGGGGTGGCCGCGTGTTTCATCCCGAGGGGTCGCGTAGCGGGAGATCGGGCATTTGACCCTGCGTGGTGCGATGCGCGGACGGCGTCTGGGCAGCAGGTTCTCCAGCACGGTGCGGCCGATGACGCCGATGAGTGCGGGCCGTGCCGGGTCGGGCAGTACACCTTGGGCGGTGATGACCTGTTCCCGGGCTGCTTCGAGGGCAACGGTGAAGGAGGCGCGGTCGGGATCGATCCCTGGCACGGACTCCGCAGCCTCGACCATGGTGCGACGAAGGATCTGATAGGCCGCCAGTTGAGCCCAGATTTCCTGCTGGACGCCGCGGGGGTCGTGCGAGCGCAGGACGAGACCGTCGAGGAGTGTGTGGCGCAGGGAGTAGAAAGCCGATTCGATCTCCCATCGTTCATGGTAGAGCGCGACGAGCTCGTCGGCCGGGTGGTGGCGGTGGTCCAGCAGGGTCGTCGCCAGGCGGTAGTTTCCGGTGATTCGGATACCGTCATCGGTCGTGACGGTGACCTGGGCGTCGATGATGCGCAGGCGTACTCCGCGGATTCGTGTCAGGTAGGAGCCGTCGGGCAGGACGGCCCATATGGCTGGAGTGCGGGTGCCTTTGAGACGCACTAGCAACTGGGCCCTGGTGCTGGCGCATTTGGCCAGGAAGTCGTCGGAATCAAAACCCCGGTCATTGAGTAGCAGCATGGTGTCGTCCAGTAACGGCAGCAGCTGCTCGGCGTAGACGGATTCCGCAGGCACCACGGGACCGAAGGCGGCACCGAGCAGAGCGCGGGTGCCGGTCTCGCAAAGGGCCACGAGTTTCAGCATGGGGTAGCCCTCCTGACCGTAACGGTGCTTGATCTTGCCGAGCCAGCCGCAGACGCGGGGCCGGTCGGGGGCCTTGGCGGAACTGCAGCCGTCGAAGGCGACCGTCCGCCAGCGTCGGTAACGCACCCCGGGAGTCTCTGGCCGGGCCACCGGGCCGGCCAGAATGTTGAAGAGCAGCTCCAGTGGGGCCGGCCCCAGTCGGCGGCGCATGTCCCGCAGGGCCTTCTCCGACGGTCTGCATGGGCATACCTGCTGCAGTCCGGCCGTGAGTTTGTCCCATACCCGCATGTACCCAAGGCGCGGGAACAGAGCCATGGCCAGCACGAAGTAGATGCCGACCCGTGAGGGCAGCATCCGCAGCCTCGTCTGCGTGGTCCCGGTCCGCTCCAGGACGTCGTCGACAAGCTCGAAGGGGACCTGCTGGGTCAACTCCCCGAGGTGTCCGGGGGCATAGAGGCCCTCGGCAACGATGACCGTGCGGGTGAGCTGAGTGGTGGCAGACTGGTCGGACAACGGGACCCCTTCGAGCAGGAAGACCTTGGTCGGCTTCCTCGCTCTACCAGGGGTCCCGTCCTCGTGATCAACACTTGCCCGAATCCCACGGATCCGCTTGACAGACCCGTCATCAGGCTAACTACGCGGCATTGCAAGTATCCGCTGGAGTTGCGTGAGCGTGCGGTGCGGATGTATAGCACCATCGAGCCAAAGCTCCAGATCAAGCGTCTGGCGCTCGAGTTGGGCGCGCATCCCGATGCCCTGCCCGACTGGATCCGCCAGGCCGAGGCCGATGCCGGCGAGCGCGACGACCGGCTTATGGCTGGTACTCGGCGCTCTGCCCGCGAGCGGGGTAAATCCGACCCGATCGACGCTGAGTCCGTCGCCCGGGTCGCCCTGCGGGAGCCTGACCTGTCATGAACTGGTGCAGGCACTGGCGGTCGATGCCCGGCCGCTCGCCATTGGCTGCATCGATTTGCGCCGTCCGCCCAGCAGCAGACCGCGCAGGTAACTCACGCCCTTGCCCTGCTGGTCCGAGCGCCGCAGGGGAGCGAACACCTCCGCCGCGAACGCCTCCAGCTCATCGCGTGAACGGCCCAGCTCGTCCGGAGCCATACGGACAAAGAACCGCCGGAACACGACCGTGACCAGCCCCCGGCGTGACCGCCTGCGCCGCGAACGGCGGGCGGCGAGCACCAGCCGACCGCCTGCGCCGCTCTGCGCCACCCAACAAAGCATTACTGGTCGACCTGCGGACTGAACCGGGTGCCGCAGGTGGTCGTACACATGACCGCAAGCCTCCCAACACTCAGGAGAACAAGTCATGAGGAAGAAGAAGCTCGGTTGGACCCTCGGCGCGGGTGCGGCCATGATCCTCGGCCTGGGCGCCGCGGTCTCCGGGCTGTCCAGCGCGAACGCCTCGAGCCCGGACACGTCCGCCGACACCAAAACGCACCCGGTCAAGGTGGAGGTCTTCGCGCCCAAGCGCGGGGACAACGCGGGCGTGGAGGGCAAGGGCTGGTTCGTGGACCTGAAGCTCTCCTTCCGGGACAAGACCCTGGCCCAGACCGGCTTCAACGGGCTCCAGCTCACCGGCCCGGCCGCGCACAACAACATCGCCCCCTTCCCCGGCACGTTCTCCACTGGCCAGGACGACAAGATCCCTGGACTGGTCGTGCTGGACTCCACCACCAACAGCACCCTCCCCGGCTTCTCCGGGCCCGGCACCAACCTGGCCAACCTGTTCAACCTCTCCGGTGTCACCAACCGCACCCCGCACAAGACCGAACTGTGGGACACCTGGATCGTCGGCGCCCCCATCGCGGGGCAGAATGTCGACACAACCCTGACCGTGGCCGTCGTCGACGACCTCAACCACGACGGCATCTACAACGACGCACCTGGCGTCGTGAAGGACCTCAACGGTGATGGGAAGATCGACGCCAAGGACCTGGGTCTGATGGGAGTCGCCTCCAACATCGTCACCGTCCCCTTCCACATCAACGCCGACCCCGCCTGATCCCCGCCAGATCAGGAGGGCGCCGCCGCTGGGCAGGTGAACGCCTGCGCGTGCGCCGCAGTGCGTGCCGGTGCTGATGAGACGGAGCGACGACGATGCCGTCTCGCCCGTCTTCGTCTGCTGCTCCGTACGTGGTCCCCTGCGGACACCCGTCACTCGGCTGCAGACACGCCTGGGCACTTCCCTCTGCTCGCCGGCTCCCCGGATACATCATTGCCGGCGCACGCCCGGCCACGCCGAAGGCCGCCCCTGCCCGCAGTGGCATCCCTAGCCGCGGGCAGGGCGTCCGGGCCGACGTGCCACCGTGCTCCGCAGGTTCCCGGGCCAAGGCCCCACGGCTTCGTCCGGGAACCTGCTGCGGCCAGTACAAGGTCCTCAATTCTCTATGTTTCGTCGCACATGACTGCCAGACGGACGGGCCGACACCCGGTCCCCCACCCCACCATGAGGAGCTACTCCCATGAACTCCCCGAAGACCCGTGTGGCCCTGGCGGCCTCCACGGCACTGCTGGTCGCCTCCGGCGCAGCGTCGAGCGTCGCCGCCCCTGCGCCTGGGCACGGTCGCACCTCCGTGGCGCTCTCCTGGTACGACACCACAGCTGACACGATCGCGACGGCTGGCTCATCACTCCCTCCGGTGACCAACAGCCGTACTTGGGCAATCAGTTGGATCGCGGCGGCGCGGGCCCTGCAACATGTGCCGTCTGGGGTCGACCGTAGGGACTACCAGGACGCGGCGCTGGCCGCCGCGGTGCACCGCGCCCTGGTCGAGCTGGTGCCGACCCGTGCCCCGGAGCTGGATGCCGCCCTGCAGCAGACCGTGGATCAGATCCCCGACGGCCCGGCCGAGACCTTGGGCGCCGCAGCCGGCGAACGCCAGGCGCTGGAGGTCCTGCACGACCGCGAGGGAGACGGCCTCGATGCGGCCTCGGTGAACGCCCCCTTCACCGTGCCGCCGGCCGCGCCAGGCGTCTGGCAACCCACCCCGCCCGCGTTCGCCCCCGCCATCCAGAACGGCAGCCGGTTCGCCCGGCCCTTCCTGCTGAAAAGCGCCAGCCAGTTCCGACTGCCCGCGCCTCCCGCTCCGACGTCCAAGCGGTACCAGACCGACCTGAAGGAGGTTCGAGACTTCGGCGAGCTGAACAGCACCGCGCGCACCGCGCGGCAGACCGACACGGCCAACTTCTGGTTCGACTCCTCGCCGGCCCTGTGGACCAAACCGATTCGCGTCGCGCTCGCCGCCACCTCCCACCAGCCGCTGCGCAAGCAGGCCGAACTCGTCGCCCTGGCCAACACCACGCTGGTGGACACCCAGATCGCCACCTCCGACAGCAAGTACACCTACCCGCTGTGGCGCCCCGTCACCGCGATCCGAACCGGCGTCGGCGAGATCCCTGCCGACCCGTCATGGACCCCACTGCACACCACCCCGGCGCACCCGGACTACCCCAGCGGCCACAACACCTACGCAGGCGCGACGGAAACCGTTCTCACCGCCCTTGTAGGACCGCGCACGGCCCCGTTCACCCTGACCAGCGCCACCGCACCAGGCGTCGTCCGCACCTACACCGCATGGCACCAGCTCACGCTGGAGAACATGGATGCGCGGGTCTGGCTGGGCATCCACACCCGACTCGCGGACGAGGCCGGGGTCAAACTGGGTACCGATGTCGCCAGGTACGGCCTGAACCACGCCCAGTCGCTGTTCCAGGAGCACTGAATCGGCCAGGCGAACACCGCCTCGACTGGTGCGCAAGCCCCTGCTCCGCTGCCAGTCGCCCGCGGACCCCGCCCGGCCAGAGGCTGGGCGGGGTCCACCGTGAACCGCTCCTGACCGGCCGCCCTGGGCGACTTCATCACTCCGCATCTTCCCGAACCGCCCGGGGCACGGGTGCTGGGCTGCATTCTGCAGCTCGCCGAGTTGCAGGAGAACGCCTGCTTCTGGTGGCAGTACGCCGCCGGCGCAGGTGACCCTGCCTCCTCGTGTTGCCTCTACTTTTACCACCTGGCCCTCGGAGAGCAGGGCGAAGCGCGCTGGTGGCACCAGCAGACCGAACTCGTCCAGGCCCCCCCGCCAGGGACGCCGTCGGCGATGCACCCGTCAAGCCGCGGATGACGTTCCCGCCGTCGTCACCGCCGCACTCACGGAAGTCACGTCCACCAGCGCGAACCTGCTGCCTACCGCCCTGCGCATTCTTGGCGCACTCAAAACAGAACCCACACCCAGGCCCGCCGCTGTCTGAACCGCCCCGGGTTCGATAGAGATCTCAGATTGTGGTTGTGACCTGGGGTTTCGTGAGTTCCGTGTAGTAGTTGGTTTCGTACTCGACGGGTGGGATGTGCCCTATCTCTCCGTGGAGCCGGCGATGGTTGTACCAGTCGGCCCACTCGGCGGTGGCGAGCTCGACCTGGGAGAGTGTCTTCCAGGGCCGCTGGGGTTTGATCAACTCGGTTTTGTACAGGCCGATCGCGCTCTCCATCAGGGCATTGTCGTAGGCATCGCCGACCGAGCCGATGGAGGCGGCAATGTCGGCGGCGTCCAGATGCTCGGCGAGCCTGAAACTCGTGTACTGCGACCCGGCGTCCGAGTGATGGATCAACTCACCTGGCTGTATGGGGTGTTGGTCGCGGTCACGTTGCCAGATGGCCATCTCCAGGGCGTCCAGGACGAAGACGGTCTCCTTCACGGTGGCGGCCGACCAGCCGACGATCCGGCGGGAGAAGGTATCCAAGACGAACGCGACATAGACGACGCCGGACCAGGTCTTGATGTGGGTGAAGTCCGCCACCCAGCACCGGTTCGGGGCCTGGGCGACGAAGTCACGGTCGAGGCGGTCCGGGGCCCGGTCGACCTGCCCGCCGGGGAGCGTGGTGATCACGCGTTTGCCGCGGATCGCGCCCTGGATGCCGAGTTCGCGCATGAGACGCTCGACGGTGCAGCGGGCTGCGGTATGCCCCTGCCGGTTCAGCTCGCGCCAGATCTTCCGGGCCCCGTAGACACGGTAGTTGGCGGTGTGGATCTGGCTGATCAGCTCCTTGAGCTCCGCGTCCCGCACTGAACGTGTTGACGGAGCGGCCTGTCGTTTCTTGTTGGCGTAGTAGGTTGAAGGGGCGATCTTGCAGTCGTGCTCGGTGAGCGTCCTGCAGATCGGCTCGACGCCGCCGAAGCGGTCCCGGTGCTCGTCGATGAACGCTACGAGCGTGTGTGTGGCCGGTCGAGCTCGGCCGCAAAGAAACTCGCCGCGGCCTTCAGGATCTCATTCGCCCGCTTGAGTTCGGCATTCTCCTTCTTCAACGCCTTGAGCTGAGCGGACTCCTCCGTCGTCGTCCCCGGCCGCGTGCCTGCGTCGATCTCGTGCTGCTTCAGCCAGTTCCGCAGTGTTTCGCGGGACCCGATACCGAGCTTCTCGGTCACCGCCTGCAGAGCGGCCGTCTCGTTCGGGTAGTCGTCGCGCACCTCGGCGACCATGCGCACCGCGCGGCGGCGGAGCTCAAGCGGGTAACGGGAAGGTCGTGCCATGACTCGATCCTTTCATGAAATCGAGTCTCCATTCGAGCCGGGGCGGTTCAGAGCGGAACACCGTCGAGCGCCTGATCAACAAGCTGAAGGCCTGGCGTGGCATCGCCACCCGATACGACAAGACCCCGGACAGCTACCTTACCGGCCTCCACCTGCGCGCCTCGATGATCTGGATCAAAGACCTCACCCCGACCATCCGGTGATCACGACTCGATACACGCCCTAGATGCAATACCGGTGACTTTGAGGGTGTCGGTTCGTTGTGTTGAGTGTGCCAAGGCCGGGACAGGTGAAGTCGGTCGGGGGCGAGCGGTTTTCGGATCGCATCGCTCTCGGAGTGTTAACGCGCACGTTTACGCCGGATCTGGTGGACGAGGTGGTGGCGGAGTGCGGGCGTGTTGAGCAGCGCCAGCGGCTGCTTCCGGCTCGGGTGGTGGTGTATTTCGTGCTGGCGATGTGCCTGTTTTCGGGGCAGGGGTATGAGGAGGTCGGGCGTCTTCTCACGCAGGGTCTGGAGCGCCAGGGCCGCTGGGCAAAGGGGTGGCGGGTGCCTACGAGCGGAGCGATTGGGCGGGCGCGGCTGCGGCTGGGGCCGGAGGTGTTGAAGGCGTTGTTCGCCCGGGTGTGTCGGCCGGTGGCGGTCCCGGGGTCGCGTGGCGCGTGGTTTCGGGGGCTGCGGTTGGTTGCTGTGGACGGGACGACGTTCGATCTGCCGGACACGGTGGCGAATGCCGGGTCTTTCGGGCGTCCGGGGACGGGTCGTGGTCAGGGCAGGAGTGCGTATCCGCAGGCCAGGGTTGCGGCTCTGGTCGAGTGCGGCACTCATGCGGTCTTTGCTGCCGAGGTCGGTCCGCTGGCGGTGCACGAGACCGTGCTGGCCGGGCGCCTGTTCTCGTCGTTGGCCGGGGGGATGCTGCTGATGGCCGACCGCGGGTTCCTCGGATTCGACCTGTGGCGGGCCGCCGCGGCAACCGGCGCCGACCTGCTCTGGCGGGTCAAGAGCAACGCGGTGCTGCCTGTGGTGAAGTCGCTGCCCGATGGTTCCTACCTGTCGGAGATCGTCGCCGCCCGTGACAAGAACCGGCGGGCCGACCCGGCCCGGGTCCGCGTCATCGAGTACACCCTTGGCCCACGCGGGAAGGACGGCACCGTCTACCGGCTGGTCACCACCCTCCTCGACCCGGACACTGCGCCGGCGGCGGAACTTGCCGCGCTCTACGCCGAACGCTGGGAGATCGAGACCACGCTGGACGAGATCAAGACCCACCTGGGCGGGCCACGGCTGGTCTTGCGCTCCCAGCACCCGGCCGGGGCCGAGCAGGAGATCTTCGCGTTCCTCCTCGTTCACCATGCCGTGCGGGACCTCATGCACGGAGCCGCACGACAGGAGGGACACGATCCGGACCGGATCTCTTTCACGCGCGCCGTGCGCGTTGTCCGCCGCCAGGTCACCGCCCAGGCGGGTTTTTCCCCCCTCCCGACTCACGCGGGCCCTCGCACAGACTCTGCTTGAAATCGGTCAACGGCTCCTGGAACCAAGGCGGTTACGCTCCAATCCCCGTGTCATCAAACGCAAGATGTCCAACTGGGCCCTCAAACGCACCGAACACAACAACCAGCCCAGGCTGGACACCCCAGTCATCACCCTCGTCGGACCCACCAAACCAGCCCCGACCTCCCGGAAAAAGACCTAAATCACCGGTATTGGCCCTAGATGCAATACCGGTGTTTTAGGGCTTCACTCGGGGGGTTGGGGCTGTTTTGGTGGGCTCGACGAGGGTGACGACGGGGGTGTCCGGGCGAGGCGGGTTGTTGTGTTCGGTGCATTTGAGTGCCCAGTTGGACATTTTGCGTTGATCACTCGCGGGTTGGACCGTAACCGTCGTGGTTCCAGGAGACGTTCGGTGATTTCATGCAGGGTCTGCGTCAGCGCCCTGGTGAGCCGGGAGGGGGGAAAGCCCCGCCTGGCTGGTGGTCTGCCGGCGGACGACGCGCAAGGTGCGGGTGAAGGACATCCGGTCCGGGTCCTCTCTCTCCAGCTGGGCCGCCTGGTGCATGAGGTCGCGCAGCGCGTGATGCACCAGGAGGAACGCGAAGATCTCCTGCTCCACCCCGGCCGGATGCTGGGAGCGCAGGACGAAGCGGGGTCCGCCCAGATGGGTCTTGATCTCATCGAGGGTGGTCTCGATCTCCCAGCGCTCGGCATAGAGCGCGGCCAGTTCCCTGGCCGGCGCGGTGGCCGGGTCCAGGAGCGTGGTGACCAGCCGGTAAACGGTGCCTTCTCCACGTGGGCCCAGGGTGTATTCGATCACGCGGACCGGTGCCGGGTCAGCTCGCCGGTTCTTGTCCCGGGCGGCGACGATCTCCGACAGGTACGAACCATCGGGCAGCGCGGTCACCATGGGCAGGACCGCGTTGCTCCTGACCCGCCACAGCAGGTCCGCGCCGGTCGCCGCGGCGGCCTGCCACAGGTCGAAGCCGAGGAAGCCCCGATCGGCCAGGAGCAGCATTCCCCTGGTCAGCGAGGGGAACAGGCGGCGGGCCAGGACCGTCTCGTGCACCGCCAGCGGCGCGACGTCGGCGGCGAACACGGCATGGGTACCGCACTCGACCAGGGCCACGGCCCTGGCCTGCGGATAGGCACTCCTGCCCTGCCCACGCCCCGTTCCCGGCCGCCCGAAGAAGACGGCGTTCGCCTCCGTATCGGGAAGGTCGAAGGTCGTGCCGTCCACCGATACCAACCGCAGACCCCGAAACCAGGCTCCCATCGTCGCCGGGACCGCCACGGGTCGGCAGACCCGGGCGAACAACGCCTTCACTGGCTCCGCCCCCAGCCGGAGCCGGGCCCGTCCGATCGCCCCGCTGGTGGGCACCCGCCACGTCTTCGACCAGCGGCGTTCCCGTTCCAGGCCCTGGGTGAGAAGCCGTCCGACCTCCTCATATCCCTGCCCCGAGAACAGGCACATCGCCAGCACGAAATACATCACCACCCGTGCGGGAAGCAGGCGCCGACGTTCCTCCGTGCGTCCGCACCCCGCCACCACCTCATCCACCAGCTCCGGCGGAAACGCACGCGTGAGCACTCCCAGAGCGATGCGATCCGAAAACCGATCACTCTCAACTGCCTTCAACTGTCCTGGCCTTGGCACACCAACTCAACGAGCCAGCACCTGCAAAGTCACCGGTATTGGCCCTAGATGATCTATTCCAAGGGGTCAGTGATCGTAGGCGATCAGTGAGCGTAGGACGGTTTGTCCGGTGGCGTCGTTGTGCCAGATCGCGGCGGTCAGCGCGAGGATGCGTTGCATGACGCGGGCTATGACACCTCCGGGTGTGCGCCCTCGGTGCCGTTCGAGGTCAAGCTGTCCCTTGAAGGTCTCGTTGATCGATTCGATGACCTGTCGCAGCGGCTTGAACAGGGCTGCGCCAGGCCGTTCCCGTTCACCTTTACGGGCAGGCCGCAGCAACTGGACTCCATGCTCGGACAGTTCGCGTTCGAAACCACGGCCGAAGTATTTCTTGTCGCCGATGAGAGTCTGTCGGGGGCGCTCTCGCAGAAGCTCGCATTCGGCTGCCAGGAGGTCAAGGAGGGTCTCGCGTTCGTCGGCCTTGGCCCCGGTCAGGGCGAAGGCGATGGGCAGGCCCTGAAGGGTGCAGACCAGGTGCAGGCGCAGGCCCCAGAAGAAGCGACTGTGGCTGGCGCAGTAGCCGTATTCGGCCCAACCTGCCAGGTCGGAGCGTTTGACGGTCTCGCGGGAGCGGCCGCATTCCACCGGGGTGGAGTCCACGACCCATACGTCGTCGCTCCACACCGAGGTGGTGGTGGCCAGGATCCGGTTGACGCTTCGCATCAGACCGGCGGCCTTGCGCAGCCGCTTGTTGTAGCCGGGCTGCTGGGGCAGGTAGGGGAAGAGGTGGCGCAGGTGGGCACGGGCATGGCGGAGCCATTTGGCCTCGGAGGTGTAGCCGAGTATGGCCTGCATCGTGGCGAGGGTGACCAGTTCGGCATCGCTCAGGCGGGGCGTAATGCCGACCAGCGGGCGCCACGGCGCCAGGTCGGGATGCTCCTTCAGCATGTCGTCGGTCGTCGCATAGAGTGCTGTCGCGAGGGTGTCCACGTCGTTCGTCACAAAACGATCTTGGACACCCTCGTTCTCGTCTCCGCAGGCACCCCTTGGACCACACCACCAGGAGGAACCAGTGTCATACCCGCAACTGCTCACCCCCGAGGAGAAGCTCGCCGACGCGAAGAAGCTGTTGAGCCTCCCGCGTATCGTCGTGATCTGCGGCTCCACCCGCTTCATGACCGAGATGAGCGAGGCCGATCTGCGGGAGACCAAAGCCGGAAAGATTGTCGTCAAACCGGGCTGTGACATGAAGTCGCCGCACGAACTTTGGTCCGATCCTGTCGAGGCCGAGGCGCTGAAGGTTCGACTCGACGATCTGCACCGGGCGAAGATCCGGCTCGCTGATGAGGTGCTCGTAGTCGGCGACTACATCGGAGACAGCACCCGAGCCGAAATCGCCTACGCCCGGTCGCTGGGCAAGCCCGTGCGGTTCACGCACCCCGAAGTCGACCCTGACGCCTGACCGCCCGCTGCCACCTCGACAACCAGGGCCGGCAGCCCGCCGCCTGACCGTCTCGCGGTGGCTTCGGCCGCCGCCCACCCCACACCCTCCGCAGGCATCCCTTGGAATTGATCATCGTACGTCCAGCAGTCCGGGCGTCATCGCGACCCAGAAGGGATGTGAACAGATGTAACCGGACGTCAAGTTCAGGGCAGCCAGCCGGTGCAAGTCCGGTCCCGGGAGACGCCAGGGTCCCCGGTAGCTGACTCCCGGCGTCGTTTGAGAGGGCGGCGTCGAAGTGGGGTGACATGCGTCCTTCGGGGGCGTGCGACCGACCAGTCCGCAACATGAAGTGAAGCTTGCAGCGTCGTTAATTCCAGCTCGCCCTGCGGGGCGGGCCAAGGAGGTGCCGAGCCCGTGATGATCTGGCGAAGGCCATGGAAGGCGTCCGGGAACCTGGAGCGGGTGCCGAAGAACCTCCCGGCGTAAGGAGCGTGGAATGGTCGGAAGGTTGTCCTGGGAACTGGAGAGGGCCTACTCGGCCCCGGATGTGCGGTCCGGGAGCGTGGCCCGCCTATAACCGGCCGAACCGGGAAGTGGCGGGCTGCCGAGAGGCAGTCGGAGGGGGTCGTAGTAGTGCTGATCGGCGGGACAACACAACCCGTCAGGAGCGAAGGGCCCCTGCTTCATCGATGCGTGACACGAACAGGGAGGTGCCCGGATGAGTGCCGAAACGGCTAGATCCATCCGCCGGGAGGAAGGCCCCGCAGGACCGGGCGGCCGGCCTCTGGACAAGGTCCGAGCCTTGCAGTGGACGCTCTACCGCTGTGCCGAGCAAGAACCCGAACGACGGTTCCATGCCCTGTATTGCCACGTCCACCGCATGGACGTCTTGTGGCGGGCATGGTCGGTCGTGTGTGCGAACCGGGGCGCGCCGGGCGTGGACGGCGTGTCCGTCGACGCGGTGGCCGCCGCCGGGGTGGAGGTGTTCCTGAAGGACCTGTCGGAGCGGTTGCGGACGCATACGTATCGTCCGTCGGTGCTGCGGCGGGTCCAGATTCCCAAGCCGGGGCGGCCGGGAGAATTCCGGCCGCTCTCGATTCCCACCGTGGCGGACCGGGTGGTGATGACGGCCGCGAAGCTGGTTCTCGAACCTGTCTTCGAGGCCGGGTTCACCGACGCGAGCTATGGGTTCCGGCCCAGGAGGTCCGCGATCGACGCGTGCGAGGCAGTGCGCGTGGCTGCGAACCAAGGGCGGGAGTGGGTGTTGGAGGCCGATATCCGCGACTGCTTCGGGACGATTGATCATGACGCACTCGTCGCTCAGTTGGCGAGGCGTGTGGTCGACCGGTCGGTGCTGAAGCTGATCCGGGCGTGGTTGCGGATGGGAGTGCTGGAGGGCGGGGTTACCTCCCCGACCGGGGCGGGAACCCCACAGGGCTCACCGATTTCCCCCTTGCTCGCCAATATCGCCCTGCATGTCCTCGACGAGGCATGGCGAGAACACGGGCGAAGGCTGGGGGAGTTGGTGCGCTACTGCGATGACTTCGTGGTCCTGTCACCGACCAGGGAACGCGCCGAGCAGGCGCGTGAACTGGCGGCGCATGTGCTGGGTGGTCTCGGGATGCGGTTGCACCCCGAGAAGACCGGCATCGTCTGCCTTCGTGAAGGCGGGCAGGGCTTCGATTTCCTCGGCTTCCATCACCGCAAGGTGGAGTCGTGGAAGCGGCGGGGCAGATTCTACCTGCAACGCTGGCCCTCGGCCAGGGCGTTGGGGGTGCTGCGGGACAAGGTCCGTGCCGCTACCTCCAGTTCCCGGACCGAACGGCCGGTGGCCGCCGTGGTGGCCGACCTCAACCCCGTCCTGCGGGGTTGGGCGGCGTACTTCCGCAACGGGAACTCCGGACGGAAGTTCAACGTGGTCGACGGCTACGTCCACGAGCGGCTGGCGATCTTTGCCAGCCGAAAACACGGCCTCAAGGGTCGGAACTGGACCACCCACTACACCTATGAGTGGACCACCCGGCTCGGGGTCTACCGTCTGACCGGGAACGTACGCGGGGTGGCAGCGCATGCCCAGCGGTGAACGATGTCGGAAAGCCGTGTGCGGGAGAACCGCATGCACGGTTTGAAGCGGCGGGGGCTGGAAACGGAGCGGAAGCCACCGCGCCAGTCCCCGACCCTACTAGTAGCAATACCGGTGATTTAGGTCTTTTTCCGGGAGGTCGGGGCTGGTTTGGTGGGTCCGACGAGGGTGATGACTGGGGTGTCCAGCCTGGGCTGGTTGTTGTGTTCGGTGCGTTTGAGGGCCCAGTTGGACATCTTGCGTTTGATGACACGGGGATTGGAGCGTAACCGCCTTGGTTCCAGGAGCCGTTGACCGATTTCAAGCAGAGTCTGTGCGAGGGCCCGCGTGAGTCGGGAGGGGGGAAAAACCCGCCTGGGCGGTGACCTGGCGGCGGACAACGCGCACGGCGCGCGTGAAAGAGATCCGGTCCGGATCGTGTCCCTCCTGTCGTGCGGCTCCGTGCATGAGGTCCCGCACGGCATGGTGAACGAGGAGGAACGCGAAGATCTCCTGCTCGGCCCCGGCCGGGTGCTGGGAGCGCAAGACCAGCCGTGGCCCGCCCAGGTGGGTCTTGATCTCGTCCAGCGTGGTCTCGATCTCCCAGCGTTCGGCGTAGAGCGCGGCAAGTTCCGCCGCCGGCGCAGTGTCCGGGTCGAGGAGGGTGGTGACCAGCCGGTAGACGGTGCCGTCCTTCCCGCGTGGGCCAAGGGTGTACTCGATGACGCGGACCCGGGCCGGGTCGGCCCGCCGGTTCCTGTCACGGGCGGCGACGATCTCCGACAGGTAGGAACCATCGGGCAGCGACTTCACCACAGGCAGCACCGCGTTGCTTTTGACCCGCCAGAGCAGGTCGGCGCCGGTTGCCGCGGCGGCCCGCCACAGGTCGAATCCGAGGAACCCGCGGTCGGCCATCAGCAGCATCCCCCCGGTCAACGAAGAGAACAGGCGCCCGGCCAGCACGGTCTCGTGCACCGCCAGCGGACCGACCTCGGCAGCAAAGACCGCATGAGTGCCGCACTCGACCAGAGCCGCAACCCTGGCCTGCGGATACGCACTCCTGCCCTGACCACGACCTGTCCCCGGACGCCCGAAAGACCCGGCATTCGCCACCGTGTCCGGCAGATCGAACGTCGTCCCGTCCACAGCAACCAACCGCAGCCCCCGAAACCACGCGCCACGCGACCCCGGGACCGCCACCGGCCGACACACCCGGGCGAACAACGCCTTCAACACCTCCGGCCCCAGCCGCAGCCGCGCCCGCCCAATCGCTCCGCTCGTAGGCACCCGCCACCCCTTTGCCCAGCGGCCCTGGCGCTCCAGACCCTGCGTGAGAAGACGCCCGACCTCCTCATACCCCTGCCCCGAAAACAGGCACATCGCCAGCACGAAATACACCACCACCCGAGCCGGAAGCAGCCGCTGGCGCTGCTCAACACGCCCGCACTCCGCCACCACCTCGTCCACCAGATCCGGCGTAAACGTGCGCGTTAACACTCCGAGAGCGATGCGATCCGAAAACCGCTCGCCCCCGACCGACTTCACCTGTCCCGGCCTTGGCACACTCAACACAACGAACCGACACCCTCAAAGTCACCGGTATTGCATCTAGTGGCTTGTCACGCAGCCTTCGCCGGGTATTCGGTCCAGGATCTGATCGGTGAGTCGGGTGCGAAGGCCGTCTTCGGCTCGGCGTTGGCGTTGTGCCAGCGGACGTAGGAGGCGATGGCGGCGTTCTGCTCGTCGTGGCTGCGGTGGTCGGTGCCGTTGAGTGCGAAGTAGCGCAGGGCCGCAAACTCGGACTCGATCCAGTTCAGCCAGGACCCGTAGGTCGGCAGGAAGACCAGCTCGACGTCGTTGTCAGCGGCCCAGGTCCGCACCTCGGCGTGCTTGTGCGGGGAGAAGTTGTCCAGCACCACGTACAGCTTCTCCCCAGGCCAGCGGGCTCGCAGGGCCTTGAGGAGGCCGAGGAACTCGCGCCACCGCTTGCGCTTTCGGATGCGGTAGTACAGCTTGCCGGTGGCCAGATCGAGGGCGGCGAGCATGTGCATCACGCCGCCGTAGCGGTTGTAGGTGGCTCGCAGCCTGCGCGGACGCCTCACCGGGCCCCACGCCTTGCCCTTGCGGGGCATCAGGTTCAGCGGTCCGAACTCGTCGACGCATATCACCCGTCCGTCGGCAGGCGGGGTGTCGTACAGCTCCAGGATGCGGTGCATCTTGGCGATGAACTCCGGGTCGGTGGACGCCTTCCACGTGGTGGTGGTCTTCCAGGAAATCTTGCCGGCGCGAAGGATCCGGCGCAGGGTCTCCCTGCTGATGGCCGCTGTCACCTTCTGCTTGATGAGGTGGTCGGCGAGCTTGCTCAGGCTCCAGGTGGAGAACGCGGTGATCTTCCAGTCGGCGGGGGACGTCCGGGCGATCAGGCAGATGTGCTCGCGCACCTTGTCACTGATCGTCCTTGGGCGTCCCCCGCTCCATTTTGGGTCCAGCGCATCCAGCCCCTGCTCGTTGAAGGCGTGGATGACGTCACGTACGTAGTCCTCGCTGACCTGCATCAGCACGGTGATGTCCTTGACCGTCTGGCCCTGGGCGGACATCAGCACCACGATCGCCCGGCGGAGTTTCACCGGGTCCTTCGCGGTCCGGCTGATCCGCTGCAGCTTCCGGCCCTCCTCCATGCTCACAGGCCGGACGAACACACTCGGTCGACGTCCCACAACCACCTCCAAGATCAGTCTTGGAGACAGTCTGCTGGGTCACGAGCAACAGGTCGATTACCCGCCGAAGGCTGCGTGACAAGCCACTAGTAGGGCTTGGTCAGGTCGGTTGTAGTGAGCCCGTCCGCAGCAGCGGCGCCGAGGGCTTCGACACGTCCCACAGCCGCAGGCGCCCCTCGGCGCTCCCCGCCGCCAGCGTCCGGCCGTCCGGAGCGAACCCCAGGGTGTACGTGGTGCCTTCGGGGACGCCCCGCGCGGCGAGCCTCTCGGGCCGCCGGGGGTCGGTGACGTCCCACAGGGCGAGCTCCGAGGCCGTCTGCGCCGCCAGCAGACGGGTGCGCGGGTGGAAGGCGATGGCCGCGCTGCCCTTCAGCTTCAGTGTCCCCGCCTTCACGGGCACGTTCCGGCGCGAGATGTCCCACAGCTGGACCCGCCCGCGGCGCTGGCTGGTCGCCAGCACATCTCCGTCCTTGCTGAACGCCAGGTTGAGCACCGGCTCACGGTGCCCTGCCGACACCTCGACCGGCGTCTCCGTCAGATAGGCCGCGTAGAGGCTCGACCGGGTTGCGGGCGTCCGTGCCGCGCGGTAGGCCGCCAGGCTGAGCCGCAGCGCGGTCTGCGGATCGCGTTCGCGCATGGCGTCCGCCTGCGCTGCCACCTGATCGGCCAGCAGGACGGTCGCGCGGCCTTCCGCGTCCCGTTGCGCACCGCGCGCCAGTACGGCGAGCGTCGTGGCGAGCAGGGCCAGGACGGTCACGACGGAGACCGCGGCCCGGCGCAGGTTTCTCGTGCGGTGCTCCGCGCGACCGCTCGCGCGGAGGAAGTCCCGATCGACGGGCCGCATGGGCAGGGTGCCGCCGCTGCCGGCGAGCTGGGTGCGCGCCGACGCCAGCTGATCGCCCCGGTACAGGCCGCTCTCCGGACGTCCCGCCTCGTGCCAGCCGTCGGCCGCATCACCGAGCCTTCGGCGTGCGAGCAGCCCGGCCCGGTCGTCCGCGATCCAGTCCCGCAGCTGTGGCCAGGCGTTGAGCAGGGAGTCGTGGCACAGCTGTGCCTCGTCCTGGTCGACGACGACGAGCCGGGCCGCGGCCAGCCGTCCGAGTAGATCAGCGACCCGGTCGAGTTCCCGCACGGGGACGCGGCGGCGCACCGCACGGCCGCCGTCGTCGACCACCAGGACCATGCGCAACAGCAGTTCCCGCAGTCGGGTTCGGTCGTCGGCGCCGAGCGCGTCGTGGACCTCGTCGGCGGTCCGGGCGACGGAGGTGCGGATCCCGCCCGCCGCCTGGTACGCGGCGAAGGTCAGCGTGGTGCCGCGGCGCCCGGACCAGGTCTGCCGCAGGGCGTGGGCGAGGAACGGCAGCGCGACCGCGTTGCCCTCCGCGGCCCGCTCCTGGCGCAGTTCGCGCAGGATGTGGTCGGACAGCCCGTCCTCCAGGCGCAGCCCGGCGTGTTCCGCGGGCTGTTCGACGGCCGCGCGCAGTTCGTCGTCGGACATGGCGGAGACGGTGAACTGCCCGGACCTGATGATCCGGGCGAGCCGTGCGTCGTTCAGGCCTTGGTCGTAGAAGTCGGCGCGCAGACCGAGAACGATACGCGGGCCGTCGGGGCCCGCCCCGGCCAGGGCGCGGACGAACAGTTCACGCTCCTCCACGTCCCGGCACTGGGTGAAGATCTCCTCCAGCTGGTCGATTACCAGCACGCCCGGCCCGGCGCCACCGAACCGTCCAGTGCCCAGCTCGCTCTCCACCTCGGCGAACGGCCGCCCCACCGCCGTTGCCCAGCTCTCCACGAGCGTGCGGAACGGTCGCGTGCCGGGCCCCGGCACCAGCAGCACGCCCTCACCCTCCAGACCGGCCACGAGTCCGGCCCTGAGCAGGGAGGACTTGCCAGCCCCCGATGCGCCGACCAGGACCACCGGCCCCGCGTACCCGGCTCACCAGGCCGCGCGTCAACTCCTCGCGGCCGAAGAAGAGCTGGTGCTGCTCCGGCAGGAACGGCCGCATTCCGGGGTACGGACACGGGCCGCCACCCTGCTCGGGCACCGGTCCCATCGAGGCGTCACGGACGAGCCTGCCGGGGTTGCGGGCGAGGACCAGGTCGGAGGCCCGGCCGACACCGTCCGAGTGCGGGCGTGCGGCACTGCCTTGGAAACGGTGGTCGAGTATGCGGTAGAGATCGAGGAGGGAGAACCAGGCCGGCCCGCCCGGATTGCCTTCCGTCAGCAGCCGCAGCAACTCCCCGCTGAAGAGCGTGTGTTCCGCGCCTGCGGGCGTGAACGAGGCCGCGTAGTGCGTCGCCGATGCCAGCAGAAAGCTGCCCTCGGGGCGGGCCGAGGTGATGACTTCGCGGTACGACTCCTGCGGCGCGGCCTGCGCGAGGCCCGAGAAGCAGCAGTCCAGGACGACCACCGTGCTCGCCGCGGCCTTGCCGAGCCGCTTGCCCACCTGGTCGTAGGGGACGGCGTGGACGGTGTCGTCGGCCGAGGAAGTGCCCGACGTGGCGAGGTACAACTGCCGCCCGGGGCCGACCAGACCGTGGCCGATGAAGTAGAAGAGGACGACTCCGCCCTCGGACGCGTCGATGGCGGCCTGCACGGCGGCGAGCACCTCGGTCGGCCCTTCCGGGCCGATGATCTCGGTGACCCTGCCGTCCATGCCGCAGTTCTCCCGCGGTACCGCGGCGACGGCCCGAGCCGAGCGTGCGGCGCCCGGCAGATCCGACAGCGCCACGCGGCCGCCGCTGCTGTACCGGCCCGTACCGACCACGATCGCATGGCAGTTGGCGCCGCTTAAGTCACCCCGTTGATCCCCCATGGTCAGTTCTGCTCCGCCGTGTCCGGCTGCCGGTCTTCCCGCCCGTTCGCGGGAGGGTCGGGCTGCGGCGGCTGCTGGAGCGCCTCGGCCACCCGCTGCGCGAGACCGCCGGTCCCCTCGGCCGTCAGCCCGCGCACCCGCTCGGACGTGACCGTGACCTGGGTACCGTCCGGCCGGGTGATCGTCACGGTCTGGTTCCCGCGTCTGCTCTGCAACCAGGCTCCGGGATGTCAATTACGTCCTGGACGTGACTGAGTTGCGGCTTGTCCTGCGAGCGCTTGATGAAGTGGGCAACGTCAGCATCAGCGCGGCCTGAGACCAGGCCCTCGTCGTTCCGGCCCGCGGGGCTGCGAACTCTGGGCCGCCGCATGCCCCGTGTGGCGCCTCGCAGCGCACCCGAACGGTTTTTCCCCACCCGGCACGGCTGGATCGCGCCCTACCCGCCCTGACGGCCTGCCCGGACCCTGAACATCATGGGGGATACCGGAGACACCACACCAGGCTCGGACAACACCGACAACGCGTTCCATGCCCTCCTCGAAGGCGCCACCGCCCCACGACCGCCCGCCCCACCCGACTGTCCGTTCTGTGGCCTCCGCCAAGACCGCTACGCCACCCACTACGAAGGCCACTGGGTCCTCCTCGAACCCCGGATCGTCGTCCCCGCCCACACCGTGCCCCCGCGTCGGCGCTGGATCATCACCTCGGCCGGGGCCGCCATGAACCTGTGGGATGCCGAACCACTCCCAGGCGCCCGGTGCCGGATCGCGCACCGCATGGTCTGCCCCTACCTCCAACCCGAAGACCCCTGGCCCTGGACGACCGCGCTCCGGCAGGAGAACAACCGCCGGGCACAGCGCCTGTTCAACCTCCCCGACGACTGGGACCTCCCCAGTACGGGTTGACCGCGCGACCGCCCGGTACGGTGTCCAGCGGTCGGGTTCGGTTCACCGCCGGTGATCAGTTCTTCACCCCGACCCCTTGTACCCCGGATCAGCGCTCTGGCCCGGGGTGCAGCCGTGTCTCCACCACCAAGGCAACCCAGTCCGGCAGCCTGTGCCCATGACCGACATCTATGAGCACGCCCCGAAGATCTGGAACGCGGCGCAGCTTCGCGACGCGCTGAAGGACCTTCCCGATGACGCACCGATCCATATCGGTGTGGCGGAGGACTCCGGTGATTTCGACGGGTACCGCGAAGGCGTGCTCGTGGATGCTCATCGGGTTGAGAACTGGTGGCCAGCCACTGCCACCACGCCGGAACGCATCGAGACCGAAGAAGCGCTGACGCTGTTCGCCGACTGGCAGCCTGGTGCGTACGACCGCCTGGACTGACTCGGGTTCGCTACCGGGCCGCTGTCGCCCACCGCATCCAGCCCATTAACCCGTGCGTCGCGGCCTGCTCTATGTTCGCCCCGGGCGTGCGAAGGACGGCCCCTGTCTCTCGTCAGGATGCCGCTCGTCGGGCCCCCACTGGGGGATGGTGTGCAGCAGTTCCAGTCGGCGCTGGACGGCTTCGACCGCTCCGGGGCGCCGGCCAGGTACGTGGCGGCGCAATGAGACCAGGGGTGGGCCGAGTTCCCGGGCCTGCTGTAGGTCGCGAAGTTCCTGCCACTGGTGGTGGGCGCGGTCTACGGCGTCTTCTACGGCGGGGTCGTCCGGGGGCTGTTGCCGGGCGAGGCGAGCGTCGGCGGCAGCCATCCACAGCTCGCAGCTGCGCGCCGGATCGTCGGCTATGCGAGCGAGGTCGGCCCGGACCTCCAGCCAGTGGATGGTCTGCACGGAGCCCGCGCTGTAGGTACGCAGAGCCCACTCCTCCCACATGGCTGCGAGTGACGCGGCCTCGCCGTGCCGCCCCGCGTGGGCGGCGGCAAAAATTGCAGGCAGCGGGTCCTCTTCGGCCACCCTGAGGTTCTCCGAAATCGGAGCAGGTGCAGGTGCAGGCTCCTGGTGTGGCCGGTTCGGTACCTCGACAGCCGATGCCGCAGGGGAGGGGACGGCTGTGTTGTCGACGGCCAGGAACAGCGCGTCGTCGGGGCCGGCTTGGGCGGCGGCCTGTTCGTGGAACTGGGCGAGCGGCGGGTTGATGCCGCTGCGCCAGGTGGTGGCGAGGGCCTTCAGGTAGGCCGGTTCTGCGATTCGGCGGCGGGGCGGCGGCGGGGTGATCCGGCCGTATACGCGGATTCCATAGCCGAGAGCGAGGCCCTCGGTACGGAGCTGTTGCCAGGCGTCTGGGGTGGCGACCATGTCGGTGACGACGGTAGTGGTGCCCGGTCGGCGCAGTTTGAGTTCGCTGGCCAGCCAGTGCCAGGGCAATGCGGTGTAGCGCAGGGTGGTCGGCGTGGTCCGGGCGAGTGCGAGGTGGATCAGGTGCTGCTTGTGGTCGAGGTGGAGTTGTCCGGTGATGTAGAGGGAGAGTGGGCCGGGTGCGGCGGCCGCGGCGCGGATGCGGGTGAGGACGGTCTGCGGGTCGGTCGGGTCGGCGAGTTCAACGATGGTGGCCGCTGTCGTGCCGGTCAGGATGCTGGGCGGGACCGCCGCGAGCGTGGGTAGGACGCTGGTTGCGTCGATGAGACAGCCCTTGCCGGCCGGGGCTGCCGCGATTAACAGTGCGGTCCCGGATGCCGTGTCCTCCCCGTTGATCATCACAAGAGCACCGTAGCCGCTGCCCGGCTTGCGAATGTAACCAGCGGTCAACTTCTGTCCGATGACTAGCGGGAGGTGGGCATCAACAACCCGCCGGGGGAACGGTCCGGGCGGCCCTATTGGTGAAGCGGGTCGGTGGCGAGGGTGATGGTCATCCACGGCACAGCGACTTGGCGGAAGCTGTGTTCGACAGGCTCGAGGCTGCTCTGCTCGGTGAGGCTGAAGATCGTCACCGTGATCATTGCCGAGTCGTCTGCGACGGAGACGAGGTGGGTCCCACCGCGCGGGCAGAAGTCGCGGTGCAGGGTCGGGCCTGTTGACCGAACTAACTCATGTGTTCTCGCAGGTCAGCTGGGGTATCTGCTAGCTTCCCGACGTGCTTGATGAACACCGTCCCGGAAGGGACCTGAGGGGCTTCGTCCTGCCCGAGTTAGGCCGATTACTGGAGACGGGAGACCCCTGGGAGCCGTACAGGGTGCTGGATCCGGTCGGGAAGCCGGTCGAGCCCACCGTGCTGTACCTCAAGGAGCTGATGGCGAGGGACAGCTCGCCGCTGACGCCACGTTCGTACGGCATGGATCTGCTGCGCTGGTTCCGGTTCTTGTGGGTGCTCGGGATCCAGTGGGACCGCGCGACCCGGGAGGACGCCCGGGACTTCATGCTGTGGATGAAGCTGGCGCCCAAGCCGGTACGCGTCCATTGGCGCCACCGAAGCAAGGCTCTCTCCGAGATCCCACCGCCTCGCGGTGACAGGCAGGCGCCGGGGACACCGAATCTGGTGACCGGCAAGCCCACCGTCGGGACGAAGTACTCGCCGAGAACCCGTGCTCACTGCGAGACGGTGCTGCGGCAGTTCCACGACTTCCACCTGGATGGCAACGTTGGGGCACTGCTCGTCAACCCGTTCCCGCTGGTTCGTGAACGCCGCTCGGCTTGGCCCGGGTCACAGAGCGATGGTGAGAAGAAGCACCGGAACCGGCGCACGGGCCTCTACCGTCCGACCGTTCCTCAGCTGATCCCTCGGCGGATTCCCGACGAGAAGTACACCGAGGTCTTCGCCGGCCTCCGCTCGCACCGCGACCGGGCCCTGCTGGCCTTCTGGGTCGCCACCGGTGCCCGCGCCGAGGAACTGCTCACCGCCAAGCAGGGCGGTACGGTCGTCGGCGAGCAGACCATCGGCGTGGTCCGCAAGGGCAGCCGCGAGTACCAGGAGCTGCCCGCCACCCCGGACGCGTTCGTCTGGCTGCGGCTCTGCCAAGAGGCCGCCTGGAAGAAGGGCGTCCCTCGCGGCGGCCGCTACCCACTGTGGTGGACACTACGGCACCCTTGGCGGCCTCTGGAGTACGACGCGGCCCGCATGATGTTCAACCGTGCCAACGAGCTCCTGGGAGCCAACTAGACCCTTCACGACCTGCGGCACACGGCGACGTTCCTGATGCTCGACGACCCGAACATGCCGCCGGTCTACGTGCAGAAGATCCTCGGTCACAAGCGCCTGTCGACCCTGGACATCTACAACCGGCCCGCCAGGGACGACGTCATCACCGCCGCGCTTACCCACCATGCCCGTCAGGAACAGCGACGCAAGGAGCCTCCCGTGCCTGTCGACGAGCCGTCCTATAACCCCGACTCCTTGTCCATCCTCTTCGGCCGGGACGTGTCATGACCAGCGCTGCGACACTCGTCGCCTCGAGTTTCGTCCCGCGGGACACGAGTTTGGTGGGCGCGGAAGCGCTCACGTTGATGGACCGATTCCCACCTCGGGAGAGGCCGAGTACGTGGACGCAACGGCCGTCTCGCGTGGAGAAGTCCTTGAGTGGCTGGCTCGTCCGCCATTGCGAGCTACGGACAGCAGCGCTCAGGCAAATCGGATGTTCGGTGCACGTCTCCTGCTGGATTGGTTGGCGGCCTTTCCCGATGAGACCTGGCAACAGCGCTGGCAGGCGAGCCCGGCCCATGGCCAGCAGATCGCGTCCCAAGGATGGAGGGGGGCTTTTCGCGACGTGGGCCCGCTCGGAAGCACGTGTGTCCCGGCGTGAGACGCTGCTGGTCGGGGTCCTGGCGCTGCTCTGTGCGGATGCTGTCAGACCCGGCCCGGAGTTCCTTATCGGATCGAGATCGCGGCATCTTCGGCCGGCTCTGGAGGCAACGCGCGACCCCGAGGGGTTTGCCCGGTTGAGAGCGTCACTGCCGACCAATCTGTCGTCGGCTGATGGTTCGTCCGGGCTGAAGACCATTGCGGAGATCATGGCTTGCCAGGGCGGCACCATCGAGGACATCGTCGTCGGTGACCTGCTGCTATGGCACAGCACGAACCAGAGCAAAGGCAATCGGCGGATCGAGCTCGCCTACACCTGGCTGCGCGACTTGGGCCTCTTTCCAGCGAACGCACCGCACACGCTGTTCCGGATCTCGCACCGCACTGGGCAGCTCACTCCGGCAGACCTTTGTGGACCGCTACGGGCTGCAGTGCCGTCCGGTCCGCGATCTCTCAGAGGGCGTTTAGAGTGGGCGACTTGCCCCTTATGCCCTAGTAGGTTCCTCGCCAGGTTGGCGTGGTCTCGTCCGTTATGCGCTTGGCGAGGTTGTCGATCGAAGCGAGGTGGATCATGGCTTCGGAGCTGACGGAGAGGGTCTCGTAGTCACGGACAAGGCGTCGGTGCATCATGATCCAACCGATACTCCGCTCCACCACCCAGCGCCTTTTCAGGACGTGAAAGCCGCGAGTTCCGGGGTTCTTGTCGACGACTTCGACATCGATTCCTAGCTTCGCGCCGTGTTCGACGACGGCCTTCTTGAAGCCGGTGTCGACCCAGCTCTTGGCGATGGTTGGGTAGGTGTTTTTCGCCTGGTCGAGGAGGCGTATCCCCAGGGCGTTTTCAGAGAGGCTGGCGGCGGTGACGGTCACGGCGAGGATCAGGCCGATCGTGTCGGTGAGGATGCCTCGCTTCCGGCCCACGATCTTCTTCGCGGCATCGGTTCCCTGGCTGGTCACGGGCACGTTGGTGGAGGTTTTGATGCTCTGGGTGTCGATGACGGAGGCCGTCGGATCGGGCTTGCGGCCTTCCTTCACGCGGGCCAGGGCGGTGAGGTCGTAATTGAGCTGGGCGAAGATTCCCTCGTCGCGCCAGGCGGCGTAGTAGAAGTAGACGGTGCCGTGGCCAGGAAAGTCATGCGGGAGGTATTTCCAGGGGATTCCGGTGCGGTTCAGGTAGAGAATCGCGTCGAACACATCGCGGAGTTCGACCTTCGCCGGCTGACCGGTTGGGCGGCGGTCGAGCCGGGCTTTCCGCCAGGCCGTCAGAGTCGGCTCGATCAAGGCCCACCGGGCGTCGGACAGGTCGCTGGGGTACGGCTTGCGCTGGCTCACGCTGTACCGTCTTCACGGATGGCGCGGAATGGATTGTTCCGCTGACCATCGGGCGGTTCTGTCGCATTTTCAAACCAGACGGACTTCCGGTAGTAGAAGTTCGCGAAACGGACTACGAGGTTCACCCATCAAGGGGAGATGAAGCCCGCATAACGGCTGTAATCATTATGAACTGAGGCAGCGATAGAAGCCGCTTTTCGGAACAGAGGTACTTAAACGCCCTCTTAGTCGCCTATCTTTCCCATCGGTCCGTAGGCCTTGACATCACATCATTGCAGGTGCTCACGATCTCGCTGGCGCTTCGGTTCTGGGATGATCTGGAGCGGCATCATCCGGGCGTTGACTCTCTTCGGCTGCCAGCCGAGGTGATCACTGTTTGGAAAGTCGTCCTGGCTACGAAGACCGTCCGCAACTGAACTTGAATGCGTGATGTCGGTCTGAGCAAGTGGGGCTTCCGGACGAGACATGGGATAACCCCGTGGTAGGCCCGGGCCCCCTTCAGGGCTACTCTGCAGGCCGCTGCGGTCATCCGTGGCGAACTCAACCCGGCCTATGAGGAGCACTTCAGATGGCTCGCACTACTCCGCCGCGCCCTCTCGACGTCGAGGCTCTGTTCCCCGAGGTGATCGTTCATCGTCGGGATGCCGTCCGACTGCATCCGCGTGTCGGCAACCCCAGCGCGCGTGAAAGCTCACTCGGCGGACCGCTGCTGTGGCCACGTGCGCAGCCGTGGCCCCGCTGCGACGACGACCACCCACGCACGGCCCTCTCCCCGCCGGGAGTGGGGTCGATCCCGCTGGTGCCAGTCCTTCAACTCTTCGCCGCCGACGTGCCTGAGCTGCCGTTCCCTACTGGAATGGATCTGCTGCAGGTGTTGTGGTGTCCGTTTGATCACGAGTATGGCTACGTGCCTCGCCCCGAGATCTTCTGGCGGGACAGTTCCCTGATCGACGTCGAAGCAGTTGCCCCGCCCCGCCCTACCGGCACCCACAATGACTACCTCCCGGACCCATGCGTCCTGCATCCGGAACGCGTCACCGACTACCCGAACTGGGATCTGCCCGAAGGCGTCGCAGATGCACTCGAGGACAGGTTTGAGCAATTGGAGGAGGAAACCGGCTGGTCCTACTGGTCGCACCTCTCCGTGTCCGACGGAATCAAGGTCGGTGGCTACCCGACCTGGACGCAGGACCCGTTCTGGCCCACGTGCCCGACCTGCAACCAGCGCATGGACCACCTGCTCACCATCAACTCCTCCGAGTTCGACGGCGAGAGCTGGCGGACCTGGCTACCCATCGAGGACACCCCCGCCACGGGCACAATCTGGGACCTGCCCTACGAGGAACGCACACGGATCCAGCGCCCACCAGGGCTCATGATCGGCGACATGGGCGGCATCTACCTCTTCGAATGCCTGCGGTGCCCCGACAGACCCTTCGCCTATCACTCCGACTGCTCCTGACAACCGTCTCCCTCATGGTCAAGTACCAGGCCAGTGCCCGCCAGGCAGCCGTCGATGACCGCAGGCTGGTACTGAAGCATCTTGAGCTTGCGCTTCACCGCGCGGGTGACCTGACCCAGGTCAGCGGCGGCGAGGTTGCCGATGTCGCGTTTGACCAGGGACCAGATGCCCTCCTGCGGATTGAGGTCCGGTGCGTAGGTCGGTTGTCGAGCTGGTCGCCCCGGCTGACTGAGGCAGGCAGTGGGACTAGGACCGCACGCTTGCCGAGCGCTTCGAGTTCGGCAAGGGTCGTGGCACCGGCGCGGCCGATCACCAGGTCTGCCAGCCACAGGGCGCCGGCCATCTCGTCGTGCAAGTACTCCATCTGCCAGTAGCCGGGGATGTCCTGCAGTGCCGGATCGAGGTTGCCCTTGCCGCGAACGTGGACGATGGAGAAGTGCTCGCGCAACAGTGAGAGCTGGCTCTGAACGGCGGCGTTGACGCGCTGGGACCCGCTGCTGCCACAGAAGATGAGCAGGACGGGCTTGTGGGTCGGCATGCCCAGGCGGGCGCGCAGTCGTTAGCTGCCCTTGGAGAACAGGGCGTCCGGGCGTTCGCGCCGTATGGTCGCCACTGCGGCGCCGATGCCGCACAGCACGGTGAGTGACGTTTTCTCAGCGGTGATCATTTCCAGGTTCCGTTGAGGACGAGGGCGGCGCGGGCGATGTCGCCGATCCGGCTCGGGCTGAGGGTGACGTACTGCAGGGTGCGCCAGCGCTGTTTGAGCTCGGCGGCAGCGCGTTCGCCGAGGGCACGGATTCCTCTGATCAGGCTGTTCGTGGTTCTCGTGTCCGCGTGCAGGGCCTGCTCGGACCGGCCCTTCGGGCGGCGGACCGGGACAAGAATGTCGATACCGGCCCCGATGTAGCCCTTGTCGGCCAGGGTCGGCAGTCCGTCGGCCGCGGCCTTGTACAGAGCAGGAAGGGCGTGGATGCGTGCGGCGGTGATGTCGGGAGTGGAGCACGGTTCGACATCGGAGACCCACAGCGGGGTGCCGTCCGGGGCGGCCAGGAACTGCACGTTCCCGCCGGACGCCCTGTGTTTCTGGCTGAACCCCAGGTCGTTGCCGTTCTCCCGGACCCCAGCGACGCGGTCGGACTCGATCAGCGTGCCGTCCAGGACCACGTGCGTCATGCCCTCGCGCCGGCAGCGGTCCCAGACCTCGTGGAGGTCTGGGGCCTGGTCGGCGAGGACGTCGATGCCTTCGTGGAGGTAGTAGCCGGTGGCCTGGGAGACGCCGGCGTCCCGGGCCAGACAGTGCACGCAGCCGCGCTCGCGGAACCAGCGCAGCACCAGCACGGCCTGATGAAACGGACCGAGTGCTCGGCTGCCTCGCGGAGTACCGATGCGTCGTCGGTGGGCGGTCAGCAGGCGGGACAGGTACTCCACAACATGGCGCGGGACGTCGAGCGTGGCAACATAGGTGACCAACGTGAAGCCTCTGGTGTTGCGGACGATCTTGTGGTGAGACCTGTCCTACCAGGGGCTTCACGTCTGTCCGCAGTCGGGTACGCCGCCTCCGGCCCGCTCATGCATGGGGTGTTCACACTTGTCCTGTCTCTTGTGTCCTGAACATGAAATGGAGTTGGTTGTAGGCAAGCTTCCATAAGTGGTGCTGTGCGGAAGATGAAGGTTTTGTGGCCCTTCGGAGCCGCCCTGCGGGGGGAGGCTTCAAACCACCTCATGCTGCGTTGGCTGAAGACCGTCGTGGTGAGCGATGAGGAGAAGGCGTCGTAAGAGACGTCAGGTGGGGACCGGAAAGACGAACGCAAGTGAATCGCTGCTGACGCGTCGAAAGACAGACAGGCGACATCAAAACCGGTGTGTGAGACAGACCCCGGGATGAGCCTGGCGGGTGCCCGTCTATTGGCCAGGTGGTGTCCGGCGTGTAGGCGACGTGAGTCCGGTCTGCGGCTTCCGCATGGAACAGGAGAAGGCAGCCCCGATACCGCCCGCCGCGTAACGGCGGCGAGAGGGAGTGCCCCAAGCAGCGGACACTGCGAGGGGTCGAGTACCGAAGCGGGGCGTGCCGGCGGACCGGCTCGTAGTAGTGCTGAAGCCTCTGTAATGGGGGTGGAGCGAAGGGGCCGGGTCGTTCGTGACTGTGTTGATCGCATCAACCGGAGTGCGTCCGGGAGGAGTTCGGTGGACCAGTTGAAGTCGCAGACCAAGCCGTTTGAGATTTCGAAGTGGGAAATCAAAGAAGCGTGGGAGGAAGTCAGGGCGAACAAGGGCGCCCCAGGGGTGGATGGGCAGAGCATCGCCGACTTTGAGAAGGACCTGAGGAACAACCTCTACAAGGTCTGGAACCGGATGTCGTCGGGCTCGTACTTTCCTCCTCCGGTGCGCGCGGTGGCCATTCCCAAGCCACAGGGACGCGGCACGAGAACGCTTGGTATTCCCGCTGTCGCCGATCGGGTGGCGCAGACCGTGGTGGCCCGGCATCTGATGCGACGGGTGGATTCTGTTTTCCATCCGGACAGCTTCGGATACCGGCCCGGACGGTCCGCCTTGGATGCGGTGGAGAAGTGCCGGGACCGCTGTTGGAAAAGGGACTGGGTGGTCGAGTTCGACATCTCCCAGTTCTTCGACAGTGTGCCCTGGGATCTGCTGGTCAAGGCGGTGGAGGCGCACACCGATGCCGTTTGGGTGATGTTGTATGTCCGGAGGTGGCTTGCCGCCCCGCTCAAGATGCCCGACGGCACCCTGCTGGAACGGGAGCGCGGGACCCCGCAAGGGGCCCCGGTTTCTCCCGTGCTGGCGAACCTGTTCCTGCACTACGCGTTTGACACCTGGATGGCCCGGGAGTTCCCGACCGTCTGGTTCGAACGCTATGCGGACGACGCAGTGGTGCACTGCGTCACTGAGCGCCAGGCCCGCCAGGTCCTGACCGCGCTCTCGGACAGGATGGCTGAGGTCGGGTTGCACCTGCACCCGGCCAAGACCTGGATCGTGTACTGCAAGGACGGCAGACGCCACGGCTCCTTCGAGCACACCGCGTTCACGTTCCTCGGGTACACCTTCCGCGCCAGACGCAACCGGACCCGGCACGGCAGATTGTTCCTGTCGTTCGACCCGGCCGTCAGCAGCGACGCCCTGAAGAAGATGGGGCGGGAGGTGCGCTCATGGCAGCTGCACACCCGCTCGGACCTGTCCTTCAACGACCTTGCCCGATGGATCAACCCCGTCGTGGCGGGCTGGATCAACTACTACGGCCGCTTCCGGCCGTGGGAGCTGCATCCCTTCGTGATGCGCATCAACGCCTACTTGGTGCGCTGGATCCGCCAGAAGTACAAGCGGCTCAAGGCCAAACGAAAGGCCCTCGCAAAGATGCAGGAGATCGCCCGGCGATACCCCCGCATGTTCGCGCACTGGCGACTCACCGTGACGGTGAGCGCGGTGGTGGTCTGACGATCAGAACGACAAGAGCCGTGTAACGGGCGACTGTTACGCACGGTTCTGTGAGAGCCGAGGGGTGAGAATCCCCTCGGCTACTCGGCGGTGAGCTTGTCTTTGGATCTTGTCCTCAGCTATGGGGTTGCCAAGTCGGCTGAGAACACTCGGCGCAGGATTCTCAGTGAATCTGGCTTCCGCGGAATATGCCGTGGGCTGAGAGCCAATCCCGGAGATCCGTCTTGATGCGCCCGGCCCCAATCTGCTGTCCAGCCTCCGCGTGCAGAGGAATGCCCAGCGCGGTCAGCACGGATCCGGCCAGACGCCCCGCTCAGACAGGTGGAGAACGAGGGCGGCGATGTTCCAGGCATCGTCCTCGCCGCAGTGGTGACGGCCTTCGAGCCGCCGCCCGGCGATCTCCAGGGCCTGTGTCATGCCAGGGCGTTTGCGCAGGCCGTATGCCTCGGTGAAGGCCGCTTTGGCGTTGGTGTGGTGCCGGCCGAAGGGATAGGGCGTCCGGGTGTCCTGGCACTGCCGGGTGAACTGGTTGCGGTCGTAGTCGCCCCACTGGCCCACGGGCGGGACCCGGCGTGGTGTTCGGCCGCCAGCAGCCGACACGCCTCGGCGAAGCTGACCCCTCCGTCCACCTCGTGTTGCGTGAGGCCGGTCAACTCCGTGCAGAACTCGCTGACCGTGGACCGGGCGGGACGCACCAGGATCCGATGCCGGGCGAGGCGCTCCGCGGTGGCCAGGTCGACGACGGTCAGCCCGATCTCGATGATCTCGCTGACCGCGCCCGGCGGTTGGCCGCGGGCCCAGCAGGTGGCTTCGACATCCACGACGTTCAGGAGGCGCTCGGCCCCGGTGCTGTCCATGGCGGGAAGCGTAGGGACGAGTGGCGGCCGGGGCACCTGGATTTTCCTGCTGCGGTGAGGATGCGGCGGTGCCGCCGCCCCCGGGCAGGCGGCGGGTGCGGGGCGGCGTCGCGGTCGGGCGGGCCCGGTCCCGAACCAGGCGATGTTCGCCGCTCGGCGCGCGAAGCGGTGAGAATCCGACAGCTCGGATGAGACCGAGTGAGAATCCGCCAGATTCAGTGCGACAGGAGTGCGCCACGAGGCGCTATGCAATCGAGTGGAGGTGAAAGGCCGCCACCGCCGGGTCGTCGCAGCGGCCTGGTGAAGCTGGGGGCAGCCTGACCCGGGGAACGCCGGGGAGGGTGGCAAGCGGCCCCGACAACGGCGGGACGTGCCGGGACCACCGGATGGTGCGGGCCCGTCTAGCGAGGTCAGAAGGTGCAGCGAAAGCGAACCAGTGGTTGAAGCTCCGTAAGCACTGAGCCGGCTCAAACCTGGTGGATACGGGCCGGTATGCAGCGCGTGACCTGCTTGTCCTCGGACGGGTGGGTCAACTCCGAAGCCGGATTTCCTGTTCCGGTGGGGAGGCCACGTTGAAAGCCTGCGGCGTAGGCGTGGCGATTGTCGGCGTAGAGCTGGGCGTCTCCCTGACCGATCGATTGTGTGGTGAACGTGGGAACCATCCGCGGTCGCCCGAGCCGCCGGACAGCCAGTTCGGCGGTGGGCAGGTCCGTTGCCGACTGATGGCCGTGGATGGGGCGGAGGCCCCGTAGTAGTCGCGGGAGTAACGACCCGCCGTGGAGACCGGGAAAGCCGGTCGCAGGGCAAAGGGGGCCAGCAAGTCAGTGGCCGAAGTACTGGAATGTCGGGAGGGTCGCCGGTGAATACCGACGAGCTGGAGCGCGCCTTGTATGAGGCGGAGCGCCAGGTACTGAAGATCCAGACCAAGCTGCACCGTTGGGCTCGTGATGATCCTCATCGCAGGTTCGACGACCTGTTCAATCTCGTTGCCGATCCCGGCTTCCTGCTGGTGGCCTGGGATCGGGTGCGGGGTAACAAGGGTGCACGCACGGCCGGGGTGGACGGACGCACGGCGTCGTCCATCGCGCTGTGGGTCGGAGTCGAGGAGTTCCTCGACGCGCTGCGGTCGCAGATCAAGGACCGCAGTTTCCAGCCCAGGCCGGTGCGGGAACGGATGATCCCCAAGGCGGGCGGCAAGCTCCGCCGACTGGGGATCGCGACGATCACCGACCGGGTGGTGCAGGCATCCTTGAAGCTGGTGCTGGAGCCGATCTTCGAGGCGGATTTCCTCCCGTGTTCCTACGGGTTCCGCCCGAACCGCCGGGCTCACGACGCGGTGGCAGAGGTGCGTCTGCTCACGTCCAAGAAGTACGAGTGGATCGTGGAAGGCGACATCAAAGCCTGCTTCGACGAGATCTCACACACCGCTCTCATGGAGCGGGTGCGGGCACGCGTCGGGGACAAACGCGTCCTGGCCCTGGTGAAGGCGTTCCTCAAAGCGGGCATCCTCAGCGAGGACGGCCTGCTGCGGGACAACGACACCGGCACCCCGCAGGGCTCGATCCTCTCGCCGTTGCTCAGCAACGTCGCCCTCTCGGTCCTGGACGAGCACATCGCCCAAGCCTCGGGAGGCGCCGGAACTGATCTCAACGAGCGCCGCAGGCGTCGACGCCGAGGTCTCCCCAACTACCGGCTAGTCCGGTACGCGGACGACTGGTGCCTGATGGTCCACGGCACCAAGGCAGACGCCGAAACGCTACGCGAAGAGATCGCGGGAGTCCTCACCACGATGGGCCTGCGCCAGTCGCCGGAGAAGACTCTGATCACCCACATCGAGCAGGGCCTGGACTTCCTCGGCTGGCACATCCAGCGCCACCGAAAGCCAGGGACCAACCGGTACTACGTCTACACCTACCCGGCCAAGAAGGCCCTGCGGGCCGTCATGGCCAAGGTCAAGACACTGTGCCGTGAGGTCGGCACGAACCAGCCGCTCGACGCCCTGCTCGCCCGGATCAACCCGGCGGTGCGGGGCTGGTGCGCCTACTTCCGGCCCGGGGTGTCTTTCGCGACCTTCTCCTACCTGCGCAACTACATGTGGCACACGGTGTGGAGATGGGTACAGCGCAAGCACCCCAAGACGGGTCGGAGGAAGATCTTCCGCCGCTACTGCGGCCGTGGATCATGGTGGACCGGGGAGACCCGGGAGCTGTTCAACCCGATCACGGTAGGCACCACTCGCTACCGCTACCGGGGCCTGACGATTCCCACTCCTTGGGATGCCACGGGATGAGAGCAACCACCACGAAGCCCTCGGGGCTTGTGGAGAGCCGGGTGCGGTGCCAAGTCGCATGCCCGGTTTGGGAAGCGGCTCCGGGGAAACGGGCCGGTCGAAAGATCGGAACCGCGCCCCGGGCCGACTTCACCAACACTGTTCCGCGTAGACATCTCGCTGAGAAAACGTCAGTGACAGGTATCGCGCCCAGGTGACAGCTATCTCGCCCAGTCACAGCACGGCCACAGTCTGGGTGTTCCCCGGAGGTTGTCAGCACCAGGTGGCAGGATGCCGTGCCATGACAGCACCGATCAGTGAGTCGTGGACGCGAATCGAGAACTGGCTGGCCGAGCACGCCCCGGCGTCCTACGCCGCGCTGGCGCCGCCCGCGGATCCGGCGGACATCGCCGCAGCCGAACGCGTCATCGGCCGGCCACTGCTGAAGCCCTTGGCGATGTCACTGTTGCGGCACGACGGTCTCCTCGACCAGCGATTCTCGCTGCTGCCAGGGTTCTACAGACTGATGAGTGCACGCGAGATAGCGGATGAGTGGCAACTCTTCACCCGCTTCTACGACAAGCGTACGGCGGACGAGGAAGGAGAGGAGGTGGACTACGACTTCATGAAGATCGGGGCCAGCCACGTCCTGTACGGACATCCGCAGTTGATCCCCATCGCGCGGGACGTCGGCGGGGGTTACCTCGTACTGGACCACCGTCCCGAGATCGACCGGGGGCGCGTCCACGAAGCCGAGGCCACGGAAGGCATTATGCGTGGATCACACGAGAAGTGGACGTCCCTGCCGGTGCTCATGGAGACGATCGCCACGTCTCTCGAGACTAACCAGCCCCTCAACGACTACATGCCCGTAGTGGACGAGGAGCAGAGGCTGTACTGGGACTTCATACCGCTGCGCAGTGACCGGACTTTGCATCGGTCATGACACAGCAGCGGATAGTGAGGTCGGTGGAGCTGCTTCGGGGCGAGTGATCACGGCCCCGTAAGCTTCTGGTGAGTCGGGCAGTCTGTGGACTGCCCTTTACCTGACTTTGGCATATTTGGGTCAGTTCGGTCTGTCGAGAGTGAGGCCGGTCCCGGCGAGGAATCCGCCGAGGATGGTGTGCCGGTACTGCAGTGCTTTGAGTCGCCTGCGGAGCAGGGTCTCCAGCTCGCTGAGGGTGCGGGCGGCCAGGTTGGCCAGGCTCCGCTTGATATGCGTCCACAGGCCCTCGACCGGGTTGAGCGCGGGGGGCCTTGACCCCGGATCTTGAACACGTCTATGCGGTTCGGGTCAGGGTAGTTGATGTTGAGTGGAAGGTGTTCTCGTAAGCGATCGGGGATCGCTGGCCGAGCCGGGAATGCCGGCGTCGGGTGTTGTAGCGGGACAGCCATCGGAAGGCGTCGAGTCGGGCCTCACGCTCGCTCGACCAGCCCTTTCGCCCCTTCAACGTCTCCTTTTTGAAGGTCGCGTTGAACGATTCCGCGGCGGCGTTGTCCGCGCTGCTGCCCACTGCGCTCATGCTCTGGCGGACGCCGGCCCGGCGGCAGGCGTCGGCGAAGGCATGGCTCGTGTACTGGGCCCCGTGATCGGCCCCGGTGTCCTAACTCAGACACCAGCCGCAAAGTAGGTCACGGACAGCTGGGCGTGCCCCGTTTCCCTGTCCTGGGCACCGTCGTTGGTCTGATCGAGTGATCGAGTGATCGAGTGATCGAGTGATCGAGGCCAAAGGGGCGGGCGTGCGGCAAGAGTGGTCGCCAGAGGAGCTGTTGGCGAACTGGACGCTGGTAGACGGCGACTGGGACCTAGTGGCGAACAAGAGCGGGGCGACCCGGCTCGGGTTCAGCCTGTTGCTGAAGTTCTTCGAGCTTGAGGGCCGGTTCCCCGATGCGCTGGAAGAGGTCCCGCCGGCCGCGGTGGAGTACGTCGCCGATCTGGTGAAGGTCCCGGCCACCGACTTCGCGAAGTACACGCTGGTCGGCCGGACTGTCGAGTACCACCGCAAGCAGATCCGGGAGGCCCTGAGGTTTCGACCGTCGACGGTCGCGGATGAGAAGGTGCTGGCTGAGTGGCTGGCCGTGGAGGTCTGTCCGGTCGAGCTGGTGGGGGACCGGCAGCGCGAGGCCCTGCTGGTGGAGTGCCGAGCCCGGAAGATCGAGCCGCCGGGCCCAACCCGGGCCGAGAAGGTACTCGTCGCGGCGCGGGGCAAGTGGGAGAAGACGTTCTGCGCCCGCACCATCGGTCGCCTGGGCGAGGCGGGCACGGCCCGGCTACTGTCCCTGGTGGCCGAGGACAACGAGGCGGGCACTGCCCTGCTGGCCGCGCTCAAGCGCGACCCGGGCGCGGTCGGCCTGGACTCCCTACTGACGGAGATCACCAAGCTCAATGACGTGCGCAAGCTGGGACTGCCCGACGGGCTGTTCGCGGACTGTTCGGAGAAGCTGGTGGCCGCGTGGCGGGCACGGGCGATCAAGATGTACCCCTCGGACTTCCGCGACACGGCACAGGACGTACGGGTCACCCTGCTTGCCGCGCTGTGCTCCTCGCGGCAGGCGGAGATCACCGACGCCCTGGTCGGCCTGCTGGTCGCCCTGGTCCACAAGATCAACGCCCGTGCCGAGCTGCGGGTGGAGAAGCAGCTCACCGCCGAGTTGAAGAAGGTCCGCGGCAAGGAGGGCATCCTCTTCAAGCTGGCGACGGCCGCCGTCGACGAGCCCGACGAAGTTGTACGCCGGGCCCTGTTCCCGGTGGTCGGGGAGAAGACGCTCCGCGAGCCGGTCGCCGAGGCGAACGCAAACGAGAAGGTCTTCAAGGCCAAGGTCCGCACCACGCTGCGCTCCTCCTACAGCTCGTACTACCGGCAGATGCCGCCGCTGCTGAACACGCTGGGCTTCAAGTGCAACAACACCGCCTACCGGCCGGTGATGGACGCCATGAAGCTGCTGAAGAAGTACGCCGACGTCGACGGCAAGACCCGCTTCTACGACGCCACGGACGCCGTGCCGATGGACGGCGTGGTGCGCAAGGACTGGCGCGAGGCAGTCGTCGACGACAAGGGCAAGGTCGAGCGCATCCCGTACGAGCTGTGCGTCCTGGTCGCGCTGCGGGACGCGGTCCGCCGCCGCGAGATCTATCGGCGTGCTGGTCCTCTTCGCGCTGGGTACGAACATGGGCATCCGGGCGATCGTGGCGACTGGCGAGCATGGCGAGAGCGAGGCCGCGCTGCGGCACGTGCGCCGGCACTTCGTCACCGTCGACAACCTGCGGGCCGCCGTGACGAAGCTGGTGAACGCCACCTTCGCCGCCCGCGACACCGCATGGTGGGGCCGGGGAAACGCGTGCGCGTCGGACTCCAAGAAGTTCGGGTCCTGGTCCTCGAACTTCATGACCGAGTACCACGCCCGCTACGGTGGCAACGGCGTGATGATCGACCGGCACGTCGAGCGGAAGAACGTCTGCATCTACTCCCAGCTCAAGAGCTGTTCGTCGTCCGAGGTCGCGGCGATGATCGAGGGCCTGCTGCGGCACTGCACGGATGCCGAGATTGAGTCCAACTACGTCGACACGCACGGCGCGAGCGTCGTCGGGTTCGCGTTTACCGAGCTGCTCAACTTCCGTCTACTGCCGAGGCTGAAGAACATCGGCAGCATCCGCCTGTACCGCCCTGACGACGCCGCCCGGCTGGTCTACGCTCGGTGCCTCGCTGACGCGGCCGATCCGCTGGGAGCTGATCGAGCAGCAGTACGACCAGATGGTCAAGTACGCCACCGCGCTCCGGCTCGGCACTGCGGAGGCCGAGCAGGTGCTGCGGCGCTTCACCCGCGGCGGCCCCAAGCACCCCACCTACCAGGCCCTCGAAGAACTCGGCCGCGCGGTCCGCACGGTCTTCGCGTGCGACTACCTGGCAAGCCCCGGTCTGCGGCGCGAAATCCACGGCGGACTCCAGGTCGTGGAGAACTGGAACAGCGCCAACACCTGCTCCACTACGGCAAGGACGGCGCCCTGACCGGTCCGGACAAGGAGCACGCCGAGACCTCGATGCTTGCGCTCCACCTACTCCAGTCCGCGCTCGTCCACGTCAACACCCTGCTAGTGCAGCAGGTCCTGGCCGAACTGGCCTGGGCAAAGAAGCTGAGCGACGAGGACCGGCGCGGCCTGACCGCGCTGTTCTGGTCGAACATCAACCCGTATGGCGCGTTCCGGCTGGAGATGGACAAGCGGCTCGACCTCGGCATGCCGGTCACCGTTCCTCGACCTCGTACACCTGCGGACACCACCGTGCAACCCGCGGCGGAGACGACGCCGTGAGCCATCCCAGAAGCCGGGCCTGTGTCTGTTCAGCGCCCCCGCGCCTACGTCGACGAGGCCGGGGTCGGCCATGACGTCCTGCACCTGTACGCCGCCGGGCACACCCGTTCCGGCATGCGATGGACGCGTGGAACTGGCCTGATGGGCTGGACCCGTGGGACCTCGTTGACATCGCCGAGGACGGGCAGGCCGTGGTGGACCTGGCCCGTTCGAGGAGCAGGCGCCAGCGGAGAGCAGCTTTCCAAGGCTGAGCGGAGCGCAACGGATTGCCGTCGGAGCTAGTGGCTTGTCACGCAGCCTTCGGCGGGTAATCGACCTGTTGCTCGTGACCCAGCAGACTGTCTCCAAGACTGATCTTGGAGGTGGTTGTGGGACGTCGACCGAGTGTGTTCGTCCGGCCGGTGAGCATGGAGGAGGGCCGGAAGCTGCAGCGGATCAGCCGGACCGCGAAGGACCCGGTGAAACTCCGCCGGGCGATCGTGGTGCTGATGTCCGCCCAGGGCCAGACGGTCAAGGACATCACCGTGCTGATGCAGGTCAGCGAGGACTACGTACGTGACGTCATCCACGCCTTCAACGAGCAGGGGCTGGATGCGCTGGACCCAAAATGGAGCGGGGGACGCCCAAGGACGATCAGTGACAAGGTGCGCGAGCACATCTGCCTGATCGCCCGGACGTCCCCCGCCGACTGGAAGATCACCGCGTTCTCCACCTGGAGCCTGAGCAAGCTCGCCGACCACCTCATCAAGCAGAAGGTGACAGCGGCCATCAGCAGGGAGACCCTGCGCCGGATCCTTCGCGCCGGCAAGATTTCCTGGAAGACCACCACCACGTGGAAGGCGTCCACCGACCCGGAGTTCATCGCCAAGATGCACCGCATCCTGGAGCTGTACGACACCCCGCCTGCCGACGGACGGGTGATATGCGTCGACGAGTTCGGACCGCTGAACCTGATGCCCCGCAAGGGCAAGGCGTGGGGCCCGGTGAGGCGTCCGCGCAGGCTGCGAGCCACCTACAACCGCTACGGCGGCGTGATGCACATGCTCGCCGCCCTCGATCTGGCCACCGGCAAGCTGTACTACCGCATCCGAAAGCGCAAGCGGTGGCGCGAGTTCCTCGGCCTCCTCAAGGCCCTGCGAGCCCGCTGGCCCGGGGAGAAGCTGTACGTGGTGCTGGACAACTTCTCCCCGCACAAGCACGCCGAGGTGCGGACCTGGGCCGCTGACAACGACGTCGAGCTGGTCTTCCTGCCGACCTACGGGTCCTGGCTGAACTGGATCGAGTCCGAGTTTGCGGCCCTGCGCTACTTCGCACTCAACGGCACCGACCACCGCAGCCACGACGAGCAGAACGCCGCCATCGCCTCCTACGTCCGCTGGCACAACGCCAACGCCGAGCCGAAGACGGCCTTCGCACCCGACTCACCGATCAGATCCTGGACCGAATACCCGGCGAAGGCTGCGTGACAAGCCACTAGTCCACGGCCAAGCGCGCCGACCGCGGTGTCTCGGAAGTCAAGACCGTCCCGACGGCAAGCTGAAGCTCCTCACCCGGGACAACGTGAACCAGTTGCTCGAGCGGATGGAAGTTGAATCCCAGCGTTCGGCGACTTGTCTCAGCTCGCCCCGGCACCTGTCCTACCTGGAGGAACAGTTCCTCACGTACGTCGAGAAGGGCAGGTGGCCTCCCAGGCTGCCTCGATCATCCAAAAGATCTCGTCCACCGCGGCCTCCGGTTCGGCCGCTTCACGGGCCAGCGAATAGGCGTCGATCACGAACCTTGCGATCGTCCGGCTCGCCGTTGCGGTCTGCGACAGTTCGGGATCGGCGGCTATGGCCGTTGCCAGCGTCTCCGCGTGGCGCAGCCTCATCGACTCCTCGTACTTCCGCAGGGCGGGTGATTCGTCGATCATGCGCCAGATCGGGGCGGCGCTGTCCGCCGTGCAATGTCGCACCAGGGCCTGGATCTCGCTGCGCAGCGCGGGGATGAGCGGCTCGTGCGGCGCCCGGCCGGTGACCGCCTGCGTGAGGCGTTGCTCGAAGTCTTCGTCCTGCTCGAAGACCAAGGCCTCTTTGGAGGCGAAGTGGGAGAAGAGTGTGGTGACGGCCACGTCGGCCTCAGCGGCCACTTCACGGATACCCACCGCGTCGTACCCGCGTTCCAGGAAGAGCCGCAGGGCGGTGTCAGCGATCTTCTGGCGGGTCGCGGCTTTCTTACGCTCACGGCGCCCGGACGGCACGGTCATGCGCTAACACTATCAAGTGCGAAGCCGGAACAGCTCCAAAATGCTAACCGTTAGTGATACGGTCGCCGCATGAAGAAAGTGAGCTTCGCCGAGTTCGGCGGTCCGGACGTTCTGCACCTCATAGATGCCGAGGAGCCCCACGCGGGCCCTGGCCAGGTACGCATCGCCGTGCGGGCGGCGGGCGTGAACCCCGTCGACTGGAGGGTCCGTGAAGGCCAGATCCTGAAGGCCCATCCGATCGAGTTGCCCGCTGGAGTCGGACTGGACGCCGCCGGGGTGGTGGACGAGGTCGGCGAGAGCGTCGAAGGTGTCGAGGTCGGCGACCACGTGTTCGGCGAAGGCTCCAGCACCTATGCCGAGTTCGCCGTGCTGTCGGCCTGGGCCCGTATGCCCGAGGGGCTGACGTTCGAAGAGGCCGCCGGATACCCCTCCGTGGTGGAGACCGCGCTGCGCATCATCCGCGAGGTCGGTGTGCAGCCTGGACAGACGCTGCTGGTCAGCGGTGCGTCCGGGGGAGTCGGATCGGCAGTGCTGCAGATCGCCCACGACCGCGGCATCACGGTGATCGGCACCGCCGGGGCCGCGAACCAGGACTATCTCCGGGGCCTGGGTGCCCTCGCCACCACGTACGGCGAGGGCTGGGTCGAGCGGGTGCGGCAGCTCGGCCATGTCGACGCAGCCCTCGATCTGGCCGGCTCGGGCGTGATCCGCGAGCTCGTTGAGCTGACCGGGGACCCGCAGCAGGTGATCTCCATCGCCGATCTCGATGCGCCGGAGCTCGGTGTCCGGTTCTCCGGTGTGGCCGGGAGCGTGCCGGATGCGCTCGCCGAGGCCGCCGCCCTCATCTCGCGGGGAAAGCTCCACATCCCGGTCGAGAGGTCGTACACGCTCGCCAAGGCCGCGGCCGCGCACATCGACAGCCAGGCCGGTCACACACGCGGGCGCCGGGTTGTGGTCGTCTGAGCCGGTTCCTGCACAGTTGCACGGCCCGGCAAGCTGACCTTGGCGGTGGCGAGTGGCGGTGGTGAGCGCGCTGCCCGTCGCCGAGTCCGCCGGGCAGGGATGGCTGTAGGTCTTCGAGCTGGTGCTCACAGCATGGGGTGCCGGTAAGAACCGTGTCACCGATCCTGCTGGCTTACTCGGTCACGCGGTGAGGGAGAGGTCGAGGCGGGCCAGGTAGCTGACGCGGGTGCGGTCGAGCGGGTGGCCGTTCCACCAGGCATCGAGGCGAATGAGGTTGAGTGCAACGGCGGAGAAGACGTGCTCCAGGCGGGTCTTCTGGAGACCGAGATAGCGGGCACGTCTTATCCCGGTGACCGCGACGGCCTGGTGGATGGTTCCCTCGATACCCGCGCGGGTTCCGTACTTGGCTCGCCACCGCTCGTCGCATCGACATTCCACACCCCACCCGCGACCGGGAACGCCAAGACGGCCACTGCTGTTCTGACCAACGAGCCGCCAGACCCGCCGGGCACGGAATAAGCCAGCAGGATCGTCACCAGCCGCAAACGGCGGTGATCTTGCGAGGGCGTCACTCGTGTGGGTGAGTCCGAGGCCGTACGGCTGCGGCGGGTGAAGCTCTGCGAGGACGATCGGCGATCGTGGCCCGTACTCCGCTGGACCTGGATGAACTCGTCGAGCACTGGACGTTGCTGAAGGACGAGCAGGCGCTCGTGTCTGGCAAGCGCGGTGCGACGCGACTGGGCTTCGCCGTGCTGCTGAAGTTCTATACGCAGTACGGCCGGTTTCCCCGGGGCCGGGCTGAGCTGCCTGGTGAGGCCGTGGAGTTCGTCGCTCGGCAGATGCAGGTTCCCGCCTCGGAGCTGGGTTTCTATGACTGGACGGGCCGTACGGTCGAGTACCACCGCGCGCAGATCCGGGAGCACCTCGGTTTCCGTGAGTGCAGCGTCGCGGACGCGGAGAAGCTGACGGCGTATCTGGCCGAGCACATCGCGGACAAGGAACGCAGGCCTGAGCAGGTCCGGGTGGAACTGTTGGCCCGCTGTCGCGAGGAGAGCATTGAGCCGCCTGCCGGTGCGACCGCATCGTGGGGGCCGCTCTGCGGGCGGCCGCGGAGTCGCTGACGGCCCTGATCTCCTCCCGGCTGACCGTGGAGAGCATCGAGCGGATCGTGGCTCTGGTGGCCGGCGCCGACCAGGACGACGCCGGACCCGCGGGCGGCGGTACGGAGGGCGAGGACGCGCCGCCGGTACTGGCGAAGATCAGGGAAGCGCCGGGCAACGTGAGCCTGGAGACGATGCTCACCGAGATCGACAAGCTCCTGGCGTTGCGGGCGATCGGCCTGCCACCGGATCTGTTCATCGACGTCGCGCCGAAGGTCGTAGCCGCCTGGCGGGCGCGGGACGCGGTGGAATCGCCGTCCCACCTGCGGACGCACCCGGTACTGCCGCGGGTGAGCTTGCTGGCCGCTCTGCTGCACGAGCGGGAACGGGAGATCACCGACACGCTGGTGGAGCTGCTGATCTCCACGGTGCACCGGATCGGGGCGCGGGCGGAGAGGAAGGTCACCGAGCAGCTCATCAACGCGTTCAAGAAGGTATCGGGCAAGGAGAACATCCTCTTCAAGCTCGCCGAGGCGTCGCTCGGCGCCCCGGAGGGGACGGTCCGCCAGGTCGTGTTCCCGGCGGTGTCCGGGGCGAGGCGACGCTGCGGGAGCTGGTGCACGAGTTCAAGACCCGCGGGCCGGTCTACCGTCGGACGGTGCAGACGACGCTGAAGGCGTCCTACACCAACCACTACCGGCGCGGGCTGATCAGGCTGCTGGACGTGCTGGAGTTCCGTTCCTCCAACCATGCTCACCGGCCGGTGATCGAGGCCCTGGCGCTGGTGGCGAGGTATGCGAACGCGGGGAACACGACGTACTACCCGCTGGGCGAGACGGTCCCGGTGCACAAGGCGATGGGTGGGGACTGGGCGGAGGTCGTGCACCGCGCCGACAAGCGGGGCCGGCGCCGGGTGGCGCGCATGGTCTACGAGGTCGTGGCCTTCCAGGCCCTGCGCGATCAGCTCAAGTGCAAGGAGATCTGGGTGGTCGGCGCCGACAAGTGGCGCAACCCGGATGAGGACCTGCCGCAGGACTTCGAGGCCCGGCGGGAGGATAACTACCGGGAGCTGCGTAAACCGCTGGACGCCGCGGTGTTCGTCGACGAGCTGCGCGAGCAGATGACCACCGAGCTGACCCTGCTGAACGACCGGATGCCGAAGCTGTCCTGGCTGGACATCGCCGAGCGGAAGTCCGGGGCGATCCGGCTCACGGCGGCCGAGGCCCAGCCCGAGCCGCGCAACCTGCGCAGGATCAAGACCGAGATACAGCGCCGTTGGGGCGTCGTGCCGCTCGTCGACATGCTGAAGGAAGCGGTGCTGCGCACCGGCTGCCTGGACGCGGTCACCTCCGTCTCCGGCGGCGGCAGCCTCTCGCCGGAGGTACTGGCCGAGTGACTGCTGCTGGTCATCTACGCGTACGGCACGAACACCGGGATCAAGGCCGTGTCATCCGGCAGCCACGGCCACACCGAGGACGAACTGCGGTACGTGCGGCGCCGGTATCTGTCCGCCGACGCCGCCCGCGCCATCGCCATCCAGAACGCGAATGCCACCTTCTCCGCCCGCAGCACCGAGCTGTGGGGCCAGGGCTCGACCGCAGTCGCCTCCGACTCCACCCACGTGCGCGCCTACGACCAGAACCTGTTCACCGAGTGGCACTCGCGCTACGGCGGCCGCGGGGTGCTCATCTACTGGCATGTGGAGAAGAAGTCCCTGGCCATTCACTCCCAGCTGATTAACTGCACCGCGTCCGAGGTCGCCGCGGTGATCGAGGGCGCCATGCGACACGGCACCACCATGGACGTGGAAGCGAACTACACGGACTCGCATGGCCAGTCGGAAATCGGGTTCGGCATCACGAGACTGCTGAACTTCGACCTCCTGCCCAGGATCAAGCGGATCAACAAGGTCAAGCTGTACCGGCTGGTGGCCGGCGAACCGGACGCCTACCCGCAGCTGACCCCGGCACTGACCCGCCCGATCCGCTGGGGGCTCATCGCCCAGCAGTACGACCAGATGATCAAGTACGTCACGGCGATCCGTACCCGCACCGCGTCCACCGAGGCGATCCTGCGGCGCTTCACCTGCAGCGCCTCCCACCCCACCTACGCGGCGATGCTGGAGGTTGGCCGCGCCCAGAAGACCATCTTCGTGGTCCGTTACCTGCGGCTACGGGACCTCCAGCGGGAGATCGAGGAGGGCCTGAACGTCATGGAGTCCTCCAACGGCGCCAACTCCGTGATCGCCTACGGCAAGGGCGGAGAGATCGCCTCGAATAGGCGCGACGAGCAGGAGATGTTCGTTCTGTGCCTGCGCATCCTGCAATCGGCCCTGGTCTACGTGAACACCCTCATGCTCCAGGGCATCCTGGCCGAACCGGAGTGGGACAGCCTCCTCACGCCTGCCGATCGGCGTGGCCTGACCCCGCTGTTCTGGTCGCACGTGCGTCCGTACGGGGAGGTCAACCTCGACATGGACACCCGCCTCGACCTTGATGCGGTCAAACTTCCGGGTCCCCGAGTTCCTACGGAAGACGCCGACCAGCAGTCATCTGAGCGTGCGTGAAGCGTGGGCGAGGTCAGAAGGAGCGGTGGGAGGGAGAAGGAAGCCAGATGGTCCACCTCCCTCCCGTAAACGTCATGTCGCTACATTCGCACTGCCGTGTGAGGCATCTTCCTTGGAATGCGGTTTCAGGACGCCCCGCCCACGCGTACGGTCTATCTCGCGCCATTCCGGCCGCAGTCCAGCCAGATTCGTGGTGAGGAAGTACGCGGCGCCGCAGGTGAGCAGCACCGGCACGAGTCCGACAGCGGTCACCGCGGCCCCGGCGAGCAGCCCGCCGAGAGGGATACCGGCCCAGGCCAGCGAGTCACCGAGCGCGTTGACCCGGCCCAGCATCCGGCGCGGGACCCGCTCGACGAGGACGGCCCCCAGTACTGGGTTGACGAAGCCGGCGCCGAATCCGCTGACCGCGAAGACGGCCAGTACCACCCCCAATGGGGCATCGAAGGCGAGGATCAGGAACCTCGGTGCCCCGGCCAGCAGGAACCCGGTGAGAACCACCACCCGCCGCCGCAGCCGGTGGGCGACCACCGCGGCGATCAGGCTCCCGCCGACCGCTGCGGCCCCCATTACGCTGCCCATCAGGCCGATCGCGGTCGGCCCGTTGCCGAACTCCCTGGCCCAGACGGGTACGAGCACCGAGGTGAACGCCGCGTCCAGCAGGTTGGTGATGCCGACCATGACGATGACGGTGAGCAGCAGCGGCTCGCCGCGCAGGAAGGTGAAGCCCTCGCCGAACCGCCGCCAGTAGCCCGGTCCCGTCTCCCCGGCTGGCGAGGGGGCTTCCTCGGCCGCGTGCCCCATGCCGCGAGGCAGCGCGAGTTTGATGATCACCGATCCGAGGGCGAAGCAGCCCGCGTTGACGGCGAGCCCCGTCAGGGGACCGAGCAGCGCCACCAGGGATCCGCCGATCGCCAGGCCGACGGTAGAGGCGAGCCGCTCGATCACGCCGGATAGACCGGTGGCCCGCTCCAGCGGCACCCGGCTGCGCTCGGCCGCCTCCGGGACCATCACTTCCTTGGCCAGGTCGCCGGGTCCCCGGGCCGCGCCGATCAGCGCGACCAGAACCAGCAGAAGGGGAAAGGAGAGCAGGTCCAGGGCGTGGAGCAGGGGAACCGCGGCGGCGGCGGTCGCGCTGGCCAGATCGGTGGTCCAGGAAACGGCCCGCGGGCCGATCCGGTCCACCAGCGGTCCGGTGAACGCCTTGACCACCACGTAGGGAGTCATCTCGCAGAAGGCGACCAGTCCGGTCTGGGTGGCGCTGCCGGTTGTGACGAGGACGAACCAGGGCAGTGCCACAACGGAGATCCGCGTGCCGGTCAGCGACACGGCCATGGCCGCCAGCACCCCGCCCAGCGGCCGTAAGGACCTCTTGCCGGGTATGCCGCCGGCCTCCGAGGCGTCGTCGGTCATGACGTCGGGCTTCCTTCCTCTTCCTGAGGGCGGGAAGGGAGCGACGACGCGGCAGGCGCATCCAGTTCGGGCAGGATCTGCGTGATCACGGCGACCCGTTCGGCTCCCTCGGGGGCACTTGCCGCCGTTTCCGGCGCGTCTCGCCGGTAGCGCGCGATGACTTCCGTCAACTCCCGGTACAGGGTGGCGGCTTCCTCGGGCGTGAGCCGCAAGGCCCAGTCGCTCATGTCGAAGGTGTTCCGCCATGCGCGGGGCATCGTCTGAAGCTCGTTCAGGGTCTGCTGCGTGTGCAGGGTGTAGATGGCGGCGACGGACTGCTGGTAGGCCAGTGCGGCCTCGGGCTCCCGCTCGGCCAGCTCCGGATCGTTGAACCAGGTAGTCCGGTGCACCGACCGCCACCAGCGCTCTCGCGCGTTGCCGCGTTCGGTGTCCTCCTCGACGAAACCAGCCGCGCCGAGCTGTCGGAGGTGGTAGCTGGCCGTACCGGAATTCACGCCCAGCCGCTCCGCGAGGCGGGTGGCCGTCGACGGGCCGTACTTCCGCAGCAGCCCGACCAACTGCACGCGCACCGGATGCGCCAGGGCACGCAGCCCCTTGGCATCCAGGACAACCGAGTCCTCTTCAACGTTCAGGCCATCCGGCCTCTCCACTGCATCAGCCATGCGACACACGGTAGTCCGCAAAGGGTTCTTCGCAAAGAGGTCTTCGCGAAGAACCCTTTGCGGTTCAGGTCGCTTGCGAGGTGCCGCTGCTCATTTATCGACCGATTGATGGGCAGGATCGGTAAGCGAGGGCTCGCGGCCGGATCGGCACCGGATCATGCCCATAAAACGGTGTCAGAAAGTCGATGTGCTCAAGAACTTGAAGAGCACCGTTTTCTGTACGATCTGGTGGGTGCAGCCACCCCAGGACGACGACACCGCCGATCTCCTCGCCCCCGTTCCGGCCGTACGGACCGGTGGCCTTGTGGGATACGCACGCGTGTCCACCAAGGGACAGTTGCTCAACCGGCAGGTCCACGCGCTCACCGAAGCAGGGTGCATCCGGATCTTCGCCGACAAGAAGTCCGGCAAGAACGCCGAGCGCGAGGAGCTGTGGAAGGCCCTCGACTTCCTCCGCGAGGGCGACACCCTCATCGTCCCGTCGCTGGACCGGCTGTGGTCGCCCTCCCACACCGAGTTGCGGTGCGTCGCCGGCCGCTGCCCGAAGACGTCATGCGCGCGCCGCGCCGCTTCCCCGCTCTTGAGACCGGCCCGCTCACCGCGGGTCAGGTCCCGGCGGATCGCCCGGTGCAACGTGGAGAGCGACGGCACCGCGGGCGCGTCCGGATCGTCGGCCGCCCGCTGCACCAGCTCGGCGTGGACCCGGGAGGCGTTACCGCCCCACAGCGCCAGCAGCCGCCGGACTTCCGTGGTGACCGTGAAATGGGACGACTCCACCCGGGCGAGGCGGTGATCCTCCCGGGCAGCGGCCAGCCAACGCCACACTGTCCGCTCCGACTTCCCTAACGCCCTTGCCACCAGGCGTACATGCGCGGCCGTCAGCTCTCCACGCCCGTCGAGGTCCAGCAGCCGGGGCATCGCCGCCGCCCGCCCCGACGCCGGCGGGAACACGGCCATCGGACCGTCTTGCCGATGCTCGCCACGGCTTCCCGGCATGTGCGGCCCCTCTCCGCCGAGTACTGGACAGCACGGCCTGCCGTCCTGGTCCCAGGTATCCCAGCCCTTCGGCACCCAACTGACCGGAATCGGCATACGACTGACACAAACCATCGCCATCCGGTACAGCCGTGCCCGCGTACGGGTTGGCGATCTGCTGGACGGCCTTCTGCGGGCGTCGTAGAGCTGACGGGTGCACTCCGGATGACCGGTTCGAGGACCGGCCTCGGCCACCGCGCCCGCCAGGCCCACCCCACGCCCAGCTCGGCGAGTGCCGTGCACCGCCCGGTGATGGACGTCGCCGGGGTGCCGCACGAGCTGATCGACTGGACCGCGCGGCGCGGGGAGCAGATCGCCGCCTGCCCGGAGGCGTTGGAGTACGAGTACGTCACCGCCGTCGATGGCGAGGGAAAGCCGCGGTTCCTGCCCGTGGTCTCCGAGCGGGCCCGTGCCAAGCTGAACCGGGGCGCCGCCCTCAAGACGCGCCCGCCGAAGCAGAAGGCCCGGCCGCTCGCGCGGCTGCGCGCCTGGTGGAAGGCGAGCGCGATCCTCATCTCCGGGGTGGCACTCGACGTCATCGAGTCGCTCCTCAAGCGCGCCCGCGCCGCAGCCCGAGCGATCCGATCCCGGGTTGTGGCGATGGTCGACATAGCGCTGGCGGCCGTCGACGTGACCGGGATGGTGTTCGTGATGAACGGCGGCGGCCGGTTTCATCGCCGGCACCTGCTCGCTGAAGCCCGCCGTCACCTCGCCCTCGCCCTCGTCCTGCGCGGCCGCCGCCGCGATCCCGGCCTGGACGAGCGGATCGTGGACGCCGCGATTGCCGTGTACTGCCTGGACATCAACGAGCCGAAGACGCTCCGCGGCCGGATGTCGCCCTACCGCCTCTGCACCGCCCGGTGGGCCCTGCCCGACCTCGTACCCGCCCGGCGCCCGCTGACCGTTTCGTGCCCGACCCGGACCGGCATTCCCCGGCCGACCCCCGGCGCCCGGGCCGCGCACCGGCCCCCGGACTAGGAGTGGGGGAGTGGGAGATCCCGCGTCCCACTGCGCTACGACCGTGCCGTCCTCGCCAGCGCGGTCGTACGGGGGTGATGCCGGAGGTGGCCCACCGCTGCTCCAGTTCGGCCATGACGGCGTGGGCGGTTTCCTTGTCGGCGGCGGACGACGAGGTCGGGCTCGTCGATGTGCTGGGCGTCGATCTTCATGTTGCTCCTGACGCGGCCGTCGCCCGGCCGGGTTCGCCGGCGCCGTGCACGCCATCCGTACGAGCGACATGAGGCCCCGCCGTCCTGACAGTCGCTGGGGCGTGAGCTGTTCAGCTGGGAGGAGTCGAAGGCAGCCCCTGGGTGGGAGAGGCCCTCTCGTCCACCTTGCCTGTTTCGGCGTCGACATACACCGGGTACACATCGTCCCCGGCGTGGACAGATACGGCCCATTGTGCTCGCCACTCGCCTTCGCGCCGGATCGCCAGGAGGTTGCCCGGACCCGTCTCGGCTCCACGCGAGTACTTGGACGCCGTGGCGAGGGCCTGCTTCTCGTCCACTCGGCGAGGGGGCAGAGTCACCGAACCTTCTGCGTGGCGGGTGAGCAGCTGAGAGACCCGTCCTGCCCTGTTGATCTGTACATCCAGACGCATGGGCATGAGCACTCCGTCGATCCGGCTGCGCCAGCTGACCATCCAGCCGAACTCCGCCTCGTCGCCGACGGGGAAAGCCTTCACATGAGAGTCTTCCAGTCCCCACGGGAACCGTTCCTTCGCGTACCTCTTTGCTATCCGAAGCGCGTCGTCGGCGTTCTTGGGGGCTGACGCTGATCCTGTCACGGGGAAGCTGCCGGGACCGGGCTTGCTTGAACTTTCCAGACTGACCGTGAGCTGTTCCTTGTCCGGCCAGCTCAGTTCGGCGAACCCTGTCTCCAGGGTGATCAACAGCATGTCGGAGGCGCCATTCTGCCCGGACTGCAGCTGCACGTTCGCGATCTCGAAGTGGTCGTCGAAGGCGGTCGCGAGTACCTGCCGCGCCTGCGTCTTCTCGTCCCCGCCTGCGATCTGCAGGCTGGTCGAGTCCAGGACAAGCGGTGTGATCCACGCTTTCCGCACCACGGCAAATGCGAGGAAGCCGGCCCCAAAGCGCCTGCGTCCTCGCGCTCTACGGCATCACGTGATCGCTATGAACCTGATGATCCGGATACACGCCGGGGCCCAGCCACCTGGGTGAGCTCTCGTGCAACACGCGCCATCTGCGGTTAGTAGAGATTCGGTACTGATAGACACTGACAGAGAAGTGCCGCTCCTCCGATAGAGATGTGACCAAGGTGATTGAAGTGTGGTGCATCGCATTCTGTTAGTGGTGTGGTCACTCCCAACTCCTGGTGAAAGGATTTTCTGGTGGAACAAAGATCAATGCGTAGGCCCCGGTTGAACGCCCTCACCATGGTTTCGGCGGGCACACTTGCTGTAGTTCTCAACGTCCTCCCGACCACCAACGCCATCGCCGATGCGATCCAGAGGTCGGATCCCGGTATGAGCCGGGTGGCTCTGGGCCCGACTGGAGCGCCTCATAGCGGGGACAAATGCGGCTGGGACGAGGGCAGCTATTACTGTCGAGGCCCGCATAGCCCCGCAGTAGTGGTGCCAGGTCCGGAGACCGTTCTTAGCGCAGGGCAAACGGTTCGCCTTACGGTAAATTGCCCGGTTGGCACAACGGTTGTGGGGGGCGGAGTGAACCAGGACGACATTCCCAACAGCTTCGTGTACGCGAGCCTACCTAATGCTGGAGCCACATCCTGGACCGTTGCGTTGAAGAACATCTCCAACGTCGGTAGTGATACGCTCACGCCCTATGCCGTGTGCCTGCCATTGCGTTAGCTTGAAGTTAAGGGCTTGCAGATCATAAACACGTCGTCTTGATCTTGTTGCTGGGCTCGCTGGTTTGGGCGAGGACCCTGGCCTGGAGGGCCGCGAAGACGACGGGTGGTGTCGTCACGGGTGGGATGACGATGCCGTGTGCCTCGATCAGTTTCCTGTTCTTCAGGAGGGTGCGGTGCATCGCGGTCCGGCTGCTGCTGAACAGTACGGCGAGAGGTTCTGCGGCCAGGGCGACCCGCAGATGGAGCACGGTAGCCAGGACCTGTTCGGTGAAGGTGAGCCGGGGCGGGCGGCCGCGCCGGGCATCGTCGTCAGGGGCCAAATGTTCTGCGAGCGCGTCCAGTTGTTGGCGGGACATCCCGGTCAGGGCGGGATCGGACAGCAGGGCCTGATCCCACTGCGGGGCCGGCTCCTGCGGAGCCCGGGCCGCCGGGACGGCAGGGCGTGGCTGCGGGTGCAGGGCATAGTTCCAGTCGCCGTGAAATGCGTGCCGGGTCAGCGGCAGGGCCGCCATGGCCGATGCGGCCTCAGGACCTCGCGCGTGGCGGCCTCAGCGACTGGCTGGCCTCGTCCTCACAGACGATCCAGGCCCCGCGGGCCGCCGCCGTACTTTTACCTGCGGCCACACCTCCTTCTTCCACAACTCCACAGCTCCGTCGTCACGTTCGATCGCCCGGCGGGCCGGTTGTTGCTACGACCAGCCATGGCGTTTCAGCAGCCGCCATGTCCCCTCCACCGTGTAGCCGACGTGGAACAACCGTCCGATCAGAGTCTTCACCCGGGCCAGTGCCCACCGCTTGTCAGCCCAGCCATGGGCGAGCGGGCCGCGCTCCAACTCCCGCTCCAGTTCGGCAATTTGGTCTGCCGAAAGCCTCGGACGCCCTGGCGATCCCTTTGACCGGACACCCTCTTCACCCCGCTCACGCCACTGACGGCGCCAGCGCTCCACCGACCGCTCGCTCACCCGCAGCGCGGCCGCGATCTCCCGGTTCTTCGCGCCGCTCTCGAAGCGACCGACCGCTTCCAGCCGGATCCGCTCTCTTGCAGCCCTCTTGGCATCGGTCAAACCGCCGCCCTGCGCGTATCTCACACCCCACAGCTACCGACCCGACTCAGCCGATGTCAGGCGAACGGCCCGACATCACCCAATCAAGTTCAGTAGCGCGCTGCAGGTAGCAGCCCAGTTTGCGAGCGGGCCTACTGCGCGCTGCTTTGCCCGGTATGGTCGGCGGAACGGCTTTGTGGGCGCGAGTGATCATGGCCCCGACACCTTATAGATCGCCAGTGGGGGGATCCGCTTCGTGGATAGCGGCAGCTTAATCATTGCCGGGCTGACGGGGGCTACTTCAATTCTGGCGAGCTGGGTCGGCGGGAAAGGGAGTGTGAGGGCTTCCGTAACTCAGGCAAAGCACGCTCGTGCCGCCCAGAAGGCGGCCCAGGCTCGGGCTGATAGGTGAGCGATATATGTTGAGTTAACACAGAAGGCGCATGCTGTAGGCGCAGAATTTAGGAGCGTCCTTCCGGCTTTCAGCATGCAAGGCGTCCATGAGCGCAAAGAGGCGTTGCGTCGCGTCCATGAGCGCCATACTGCACTGCACGACGAGATGATGAAGGCGCTGCAAGTTGTGCTCATTGAAGGACCGAACGACGTGGCCCAGGCAGCCTCTGACCTTGAGGGCGGTTCCGTGGATATGTACTTTGCCCTCGCGGAAATGACTGAAGAGGGGATGCGATACAACCCGAACTTTGATAGTGCCTATCATAAATTCTGGGATACTTTCGAGGCGTTCAAGAGCGTTGCGCGGCGGAATATCCACTGAATCGCTGGAATCCAAGTTGGAGTGTACGGGGCCGACATGAGCCGAGACGCCCCATGTGTGGCATGCCTTCGCCGAAATCCCGGTGTCAGTGGTCGCCGGTAGCCTCCGCTGGATGATGGTGGGCACCGAAAACACGAGACTGGTCGTCCTGCGCGGGAACAGCGCCTCGGGCAAGTCGTCCGTCGCGGCCGGCATCCGTGACCGCTTCGGCCGCGGCCTGGCCTGGGTGGAGCAGGGCAACCTGCGCAGAGTCGTGCTGCGCGAGCGGGACCGGCCCGGCGCGGCGAACGTTGGCCTGATCGACCTGACAGCTCGCTATGCCCTCGACGCCGGGTACCACGTAGTGGTCGAAGGGATCCTGTACGCCGACCACTACGGTGAGATGCTCGCTCGGTTGCGCGCCGACCACCGTGGCCCGACCCACGGCTACTACCTGCACGTGCCGTTCGAGCAGACCCTCGCCCGCCACGCCACCAAACCGATCGCGCACGAGATCAGCGAGCCGCAGCTGCGGGACTGGTACCGAGAACTCGACCTACTGCCCGACGACAGCGAGAATGTCATCGAGGCCGACAGCACCCTCACCGAGACGGTCGACCGAATCATGCTCGACACCGGCCTGGCCGACCTTCCCGCGCTGGAGCACTGACAGGATGGCTTTATTCACGAGTAGTGGGCTCTGGCTCACTTTCCGTGGAGGGCTGACGGAGTGTGATGTCGGTGGTGTGTGGTGGGATGGCCGGGCTCTGCTGCCGTGGCGTGCTGGGAGCCCGCCTTGATGTCCGTGTACTCGACTCTGAGCCAAGCCCTGACCGAAGCCTTGGTCGACGCCTTGTGGTTCGTCGAGGGCAGCGAAGACGAGCAGATCGATCCGGACGACGCGGTCAAGGTCCGGGAGGGTGTCGCCCACTTGGCCGGCAAGTTGTCGAGCGGCCAGCGGAGCGAATTGATCGACCTGCTCTGGACGATGGCCGAAGCGGAGTCCGACCTCGTGCGGCGGGAGTTCTTGGAACTGTTCCCGGAGGGCTTCGGGCTCCTTGACCGTGTGGTCTGACCTGTGCTTCACGAGTCGAGCAGGACGCGTTGACGGAGTAGGGCGAAGCCGGCTGGGCCGAACATCTGGCGTTTGAGCATCTTGATTCGGTTGACGTGGCTCTTGACGACGCCTAACTCCAGGGCAGGGTCAGGCCGGCGACGACAACGTCGCGATCGTGGCCCGCGGCGAGGGTGCGGAGGCCGGGCAGGTCGTCTTGGCGGACGGCGTCGAGCCGCTCGGGGAGCTGTTCGCCTTGGCGAACTCGGGCCGGGCCGCGAGCGGTTCGTCGTGGAGCCGGCGGGCGGTGCCGGTCCTGCGCCAGGGGGTGCGGACCATCAGTTCGCTGAGCACGGACGCAGCGCGCACCGGCCCCCGATCCTTGGACCGGGGCCGGTGCGCCGTACGGCGGCTATTTGCACTTTTCGTCGATCTTGTACTGGAGTGCCCGCGGGTAGTCGTGCCGGTTGAGCCGGACCCGGACCAGGATCGGGGCGTGGTTGATGTCACTGCCCGGATCGGCGATGTCGAGCAGCAGTGACTCCAGCTCGGTGTGGGTGGTGAGCTCCCGCCCGTGCATCCGGTCCTTCTCCGAGCCGAAGACCTCTGCCAGCTTCTCGTACTGCCACGGGTGCAGCACGTTGTAGAAGTCGGCCCCGTCGGACGGCTTCTCCTTGTAGTAGCAGGGGCTGACCAGCATCTGCTCGATACCGTAGAAGCCCTCGTTGTCCAGGACGAAGACCACCGGCCGCAGGTGGTGGCGCACGTGCGTGGACAGCTCCTGGCAGATCTCCTGGAACGATCCGTCCCCGACGAACACCAGCGGCCGCTTGAGCGGCTGCTGGCGGGCCAGCGCCACCCCGGTGGCCGCGCCGACCGAGTAGCCGATGGACAGCCAGCTGTTCTGCGCCACGAAGCTCGCCCGCTCCGCCATCTGTAGATTCATCGAGCCCAGCAGTGCGAACGCTGCGTCCGAGACCACCGTGAACGGCGAGGTGGCCTCCGGGCCGTCGCCCTGCGCTTGGCTCAGCAGGAAGGCGTTCATGTGCTGGAAGAACCCGTCGTATGTGAGCTCCTCGGGGTAGTCCGTGCTGCTCAGGCCGGTCAGGAAGGCGTTCGTGCTCGCCGGGACCTGCCGGTCCTTGGCGTGTGCCAGCGCGAAGAGGTCGGCTTCGAACGCCCGCTTACCGAAAGCGACACCCAGCGCGTCCCGCAGTGCCGGGACGAACCGCGCCAGTTGGACGTCCGGGAAGTACTGCGCGCCGACGCTGACGCCCTCGTGGGCGGCCACGATCCAGTCGTCGCCGATCGACTTCTCGCCGCCGAGGTTCTTCGATGTCGACCAGGTGCCCAGGCCGATCCGGCACCCGGCGGCCTTGAATGCCTTGCGCACCTCCGGCAGGCTCGCCTTGCCGTTGTAGACGCCTGTGAAGCCCGGGGTGTTCTCGGAGACCACGGACTTCGCGCCGACGGTGGTGCAGAACGGGATGCCGGTCAGCTGCACCAGCGAGACCAGCTCCCGCTCCAGCCGGTTGCGCTCGATCTCCTCGCCCGCCCACAGCACCGGCGTGCCGAGCCGTTCGACCAGCTTCACCGAGGCCTCCACCGCCTTGGCGAGCATTTCCTCGTTCTTCTTGGTGAACGGCCGTTCCTGACCACGCAGTTCGCCCTGCGGGGCGGCGCACGGGGCATTCCAGAGGTCGTCCATCACCTCCAGGTAGACCGGCCTGCGCTCGGTCAGGCCGGCGATGATCGCGCTGTCGATCTGCGAGGGCGCGAGCCCGGGGTTGGAGATCACCTGCGCGTCCACCGTGACCTGCCGGTAGACCTCCAGATTGCTCTCCCGGCGCTGGCTCATGTGCGAGGTGAGCAGACCGACCGCCTGGTAGTTGAGCCACTGCTCGTACGACGGCGCCGCGTTGATCGCGATCACCGGCACGTACTCGACGTAGGCGCCGCCGATCGGGTTGAGCAGGCTGAATGCGCCCACGCCGTAGGTGACCGCGACGGCGGCGACGCCCTGCTCGCCCTTGGCGAGGTCGGCGTCGGCGGCCCGCACCCGGGCGTAGGCGTCGGCGGCGTAGCCGCCACCGATCTCGGTCGGGGTGCCGACCCAGCGGACCCCGGTGGTGGCGTGCATGATCGTCAGGAACGGGCCGAGGTGGTCGCCCGGCACCCCGAACAGGTGCCGGATGCCCAACTGCTCAAGTCTCGTGGCCAGGTAACGGCCCACCGTCCATTCGTCGTTGCCGCTCATCTGCTCATCATCTCCGTTCTGCGTGCGCGTCCGGTCCGCACCTCGGGCCGGATCTCCGGTTTGGCGCGGGGTGGTGGCGTGGGTGCCTCGTGCACGGTGATCGCCGCGCGGACGGCGGTCTCCACCGCGCCCTCGATCCAGGCGTGCTTGAGCGAGACGTGCTCGCCGGCGAAGTGCACCGGGCCCTCCGGCTTGACCACGTCGAGGTGGAAGCTGGTCATCTGGTGCGGGGTGTACACCGCCGCCTCGCCGAAGGCGTACGGGTCGCGCAGCCAGCTCTGGGTCTGGCCATAGCCGGTGTAGAACACCTCGATCCGCCGGCCGTGCACCGACTGGAGGTTGCGCAGCGCGTACACGTACCGCTCGGCGTCGGCCATCGAGTCCCAGCGCACCGCGTCATCCGACCAGCTGTAGCTCGCCAGCACCACGCCGCCGCCGTCGCTGTCGGGCACCGGGTGCGAGGGGTAGTACATGAAGCGGTTCGGGTTGTCGGTGGTCGAACCGCCGCCGAAGCAGTTGGTGGCGGGGCGCACGCTCGCCCGGCGCAGCGGGGTGTGCCGGAAGACCTCCAACTGCTCTTGGCTGATCCGGCTGGAGTCCACGCTCCGGTGGGCGCCGAGCAGCACCCTCGGTAGATTGGGCGGTGGCCGGTGCCCGTTGTGCGCGGCCAGCGCGGCCGCCTCGGCGTCCTCCTCGCCGGCCCGCTGGTAGTACTCGTACAGGCCGGGCTCGATGGAGTCGAGCTCGTCTTTCCAGTCCGCCTCGGTGAACTCCCACCACCGGCGGGAAAACTCCAGCAGCACCTTGGTGGCCTGGTCGTAGTGTGTCTCGATGATCGCCCGGCGCTTCTTGTACGAGTACGGGGGCGAGACCTGGACGAACCGCAGCGCGGAGAACGGGACGGTGACGATCGCGAAGTCACCCTTCCAGACCGTGGGTTCGGCCTCTGGGTCGCCCTCGGGCACGGTGTGGACGGCGACCTGGGGGCCGTTCGGCCCGACGTCTTGGCCGGCCCCGCCGTCGCGGCGCGGATCCCAGTACTCCATCCGGATCATCCGCTCGCCCATTTCGAGTTCGTCCTGGAGCTCATCGGCGAGGGCGTAGGGCAGCTGCCAGCTGCCGCCCTCGATCTCCCAATAGGTGGCGTCCGGGTTGATGTCGCTGCGGCCCAGGAAGGTATGGAAGAAGGACAGGTGCAGCCGCGAGGTCATGTTCTCGATCGTGCCGATCGCCTCGATGGCCTCGTCACTGAAACCCGCGTACTCGCGCAGGAAGCGGCCCATCGAGTAGCCGTCGAAGTCGCGGATCACCCGGGCCCAGCCGTCCAGCCACTCGGCGAACGGCTTGCGCACCCGCTTGCCGTTCTCGATGCTCGAGTAGTAGTCGCGGACCGGCTCCAGCGCCTGGTTGACCATCTCGCCGGCTGTGATCCGCACCTCGTCGCCGGTGAGGTGGAAGCCCTCGTTGACGCTGCTCGGGTCGGCGGCGTACTCGCTGCGGCGGGCCTGAATCCGGTTGGTGCGGATCCAGCTGTTGAAGCGCTTGACCGGCTCGCGGAAGTCCGGGCTGTCCTCGCCGTACTTCCAGACCTTGCCGTCCTCGAAGGACTCGTAGACCACCGGCGGGACGGGCGTGTTCTGGTTGCCGGTGCCGGGATCGACGTCGACGTTGCAGAACAGCTGCCGTTTCAGGCCGAGTCTGTCGACCAGGGCCAGGGTGAGCGGGTGGAAGCTGGGCAGCCGCATCGCTCCGGCCTCCCCGTACTGCACCGGGTCGTAGAACGGGCCGTCCTGCTCGTCATCGGTGGAGCGGAAGGTCTTGATCCGCCCGCCGACCCGGTTGGCGTTGGCCTCCAGGATGGTGACGTTGTGCCCGGCGTCCTTGAGTAGCTTCCCGGCAACCAGACCGGCGATCCCGGCGCCGACGATCAGCACGTCCTTGGGCTCGTCGGTCTCCGGGATGCCCTCCTTGATCAGGGTGTCGAGGTAGCACAGCTTCAGGTCCTTGTCGTCCGGACCGACCAGCAGCAGCTCGCGGGCCAGCTGCCAGCAGGTCTGCTGGCGGGCGCGGTCGTTGGCCGTGCCCTCGACGGTGGGTCTCTCGTTCATGGCCTCTCCTCGCCGCTCAGGAGCCGATTGACTTGTTGGGAAGGTCCTCGCCCTCGGCGAGCAGCCGCAGCGTGCTGATCGAGGGGGTGAAGGTGTAGAGCGCGCCCGCGGTGCGGACGAAGCGCTTCATGTCGACCGTGCCGAAGGTGCCGTCCGCGAGCTCGATCGAGGCCTTGCCGGCGAGGCCGGTGACCTTGTCGAAGCCGTTGGCGACCACCTGGTCGGACCGGCTTTCCCCGGGGGTGAACGCGTCGTCGTTGGACCAGTGCTGCTGGACCAGTTCGAACTGCTCTTCCAGCGAGGTGCCGTAGCAGACGAACATCAGCCCGCGGTCCTTGCCGTCGTCCGGGCCGCCTTTGAACTCAGGGCCGTACGGAATGCCGCGGCGCATCAGGCGGTGGCTCTTCGGCTTCTTGTCGACGATTCCGGCGAAGGCACGCGGATGGGTACGGCGGATGTGCGCGGCCCAGGGGGTGTGCTGGCCGACGGGGTCGTTCGCGTAGTCGAAGTCGTTCCGGTCCGAGCCGAGGCCGGTCACGGCGCTGCACGGCGGGGCGAGCGGTGTGCCGTCCTTGGCCCGGCCGACCAGACAGGCACCGAGCCGGTTGGCGTCCATGTTGCCGGTGAAGTTCTTGGCGCCGTCCACCACGGCCTTGTTCCAGCCGGCGACATCCTGGCGAAGGCGGCGCACCACTTGGAGGGAGCCGTTCTTCATCCACGCCGGCGCCTTCCGGTCGCCCTGTTCGCTCTTGTAGCCGAAGACGAACTCGCCGGGTTCGATCAGCTCGGTCCCGGCGTGGTTGTCGCGGAAGCCCTCGCGGCTGGCGTCCTCGCGGTGGAAGTCCTTGACGCCGGGCTGGGAGATGCCGTCCTTGTAGCCGAAGTGCTCGTGACCCTTCAGATCGCCCTTCAGGGTGCGGCCCTCGTCCACATGGACGCGCGTGATCTGGTGGGTCTGCTCGACCGTGTCGAGGTTCTTCAGCTTCTCCTTCAGCAGCGCCTCGGTGTCCGCGGCGACGATGAGGACCGCGTGCACGACCTTGTCGCCGGTGCCGGCCCCGAACAACCAGGTCTTGGGGTCGCTCTCGCCAGTGTCCCCGAGGTCCTTGGCCCGTGCGGCCGCGCCCGCGCAGAACGACGTGAAGGTGCTGAGGTCCTTCTTGATCTGATCGGGTTTGTTGGCGATCGTCACGAGGCCCTCGAAGGTGAGGGAGACCCCGCAGCGGACGGTGGTGATCGACGGGTCGCGGCCGAAGGCCCGGCGGGCCAGCGAGAACTGCTCGTTGAAGTCTTCCGTCTCGTTGGTTGTGGCGACGGTGTTGAGGATCGCGGAGAGCCAGCCGCGGCCCTTGACGGCGTCCGGGAAGCGCAGGTAGCGGAAGTCCATGAAGTCCTTGTTGAACGCGGCCAGGATGTTGCCCTGGATGTCGGTGGACCCGCGCAGCTCCGGCTGGGGCAGCTGCTCGATGGACGGGACGGCGGTGGGACGGGTGGGGGTCGTGGTCACGGTGGGGCTCCTCGCGTGGGGTGGAGGGCGGCGGCAGATTCGTAGGGGGACGGCACGATCACCATCGATCACAGAACGTAATCAATAAGATACTTTAAGTAACTATGTCGCCCTGAGCTCTGTCAACCGGAGGCCATCCCCTAGGCCCAATACCGGTGACTTTGAGGGTGTCGGTTCGTTGTGTTGAGTGTGCCAAGGCCGGGACAGGTGAAGTCGGTCGGGGGCGAGCGGTTTTCGGATCGCATCGCTCTCGGAGTGTTAACGCGCACGTTTACGCCGGATCTGGTGGACGAGGTGGTGGCGGAGTGCGGGCGTGTTGAGCAGCGCCAGCGGCTGCTTCCGGCTCGGGTGGTGGTGTATTTCGTGCTGGCGATGTGCCTGTTTTCGGGGCAGGGGTATGAGGAGGTCGGGCGTCTTCTCACGCAGGGTCTGGAGCGCCAGGGCCGCTGGGCAAAGGGGTGGCGGGTGCCTACGAGCGGAGCGATTGGGCGGGCGCGGCTGCGGCTGGGGCCGGAGGTGTTGAAGGCGTTGTTCGCCCGGGTGTGTCGGCCGGTGGCGGTCCCGGGGTCGCGTGGCGCGTGGTTTCGGGGGCTGCGGTTGGTTGCTGTGGACGGGACGACGTTCGATCTGCCGGACACGGTGGCGAATGCCGGGTCTTTCGGGCGTCCGGGGACAGGTCGTGGTCAGGGCAGGAGTGCGTATCCGCAGGCCAGGGTTGCGGCTCTGGTCGAGTGCGGCACTCATGCGGTCTTTGCTGCCGAGGTCGGTCCGCTGGCGGTGCACGAGACCGTGCTGGCCGGGCGCCTGTTCTCTTCGTTGACCGGGGGGATGCTGCTGATGGCCGACCGCGGGTTCCTCGGATTCGACCTGTGGCGGGCCGCCGCGGCAACCGGCGCCGACCTGCTCTGGCGGGTCAAAAGCAACGCGGTGCTGCCTGTGGTGAAGTCGCTGCCCGATGGTTCCTACCTGTCGGAGATCGTCGCCGCCCGTGACAGGAACCGGCGGGCCGACCCGGCCCGGGTCCGCGTCATCGAGTACACCCTTGGCCCACGCGGGAAGGACGGCACCGTCTACCGGCTGGTCACCACCCTCCTCGACCCGGACACTGCGCCGGCGGCGGAACTTGCCGCGCTCTACGCCGAACGCTGGGAGATCGAGACCACGCTGGACGAGATCAAGACCCACCTGGGCGGGCCACGGCTGGTCTTGCGCTCCCAGCACCCGGCCGGGGCCGAGCAGGAGATCTTCGCGTTCCTCCTCGTTCACCATGCCGTGCGGGACCTCATGCACGGAGCCGCACGACAGGAGGGACACGATCCGGACCGGATCTCTTTCACGCGCGCCGTGCGCGTTGTCCGCCGCCAGGTCACCGCCCAGGCGGGTTTTTCCCCCCTCCCGACTCACGCGGGCCCTCGCACAGACTCTGCTTGAAATCGGTCAACGGCTCCTGGAACCAAGGCGGTTACGCTCCAATCCCCGTGTCATCAAACGCAAGATGTCCAACTGGGCCCTCAAACGCACCGAACACAACAACCAGCCCAGGCTGGACACCCCAGTCATCACCCTCGTCGGACCCACCAAACCAGCCCCGACCTCCCGGAAAAAGACCTAAATCACCGGTATTGCCCCTAGGCCCTGTCTCTTTGGTCAGCGTCGGGTCCAGATGAGGATGGCGGCGAGGTGGAGTGCAGCCTGGTAAGCGATGGCGAGCTTGTCGCATCGTGTGGCCAAGCCCCGCCACTGCTTGAGGCGGTTGATACAGCGTTCGACAGTGTTCCGCTGCTTGTAGTCCTCGGGGTTCCTGGTGCCGCTGCCGTGCTCGCTCCGCCTCCTGCTGCTCCGCCTTCACCAGGTACTCGAACTCTTCCCGGATGTACTGCGGGGCCGTCCAGGCCACGCGGCGGGGCTCCAGGGGATAGGACGTGGGCCGCTGCCGGTCGTGGGGGCCGACGCGACAGGTGAACACCCATTGCAGGAACTCCGTCGCCGGGACTTGCGGCCCCGCTTTCCACCAGCCTGCTACGAACTTGGCCAAGCCCTCCGCGACGACCAGGCCGCCGTCGTCCCCCGCGACCAGTCGGACGGTACGAGTCCGAGCCACGGCGGCCTCGGCCGGTCGCTGAACCACACCGACGTCACGTCGTCCGCCAGCATCCGTTCCGTACGGGCCTCGATGTCCATGGCCGTGATGGGTGACAGCTGCGCCTCCAGTGCCACCCGCCAGGCTCCGCCAGGATCGCTCGCCATCACGTCCGCCCGCCATGTGCCCTCCGGTCCGCGTACCTCCATCTCTGCGTCCGCACCGGCGGCGCGGGCGGCGGCCGCCAGCTCCAGCTTCAACAGGTGGTGCGCCATCGACTCCCCGGCTGCCGCGCATTCTGGGGCCCCCGGAGCGTGGGCAAAGAACCGCAGCCCGGTCGGCGAGACCTTCGCCCGCAGCGGGTGCCGACACTCGTCGCACGCCAGCGGCGCGACCGGTCGCACCCGCCACACGTCCTCCCACGCCCGCCCGCAGCCGAGATCCGGCAGGTGTGCGAAGACTGTTCCCCATTGCTCGTGTACGGCGCGGAACGCCACGGTTGCCCCCTTCTGGTCGGGTGTGGACAGCGGAAGTGTGCCGCACGCCACTGACATCCGTTCACCGCGACAGCTGACCAGGCCGTCGACCAGGGAAGATTCCCACAGGCGCCACTTGGCCGTAGCTATACGAGAACAGGGCCTCGAGGCCCGCGAGTTCGCGGAAACTGAAGGTTCTTCACGCGAACCCGAGGGTGCGGTGTCCCGATTCTTGGGGATGCACCCGCGGGTTCGCGGTCAACCCGCAGGGTCTGCCTCGGCTGTCTGCTCCAGCAGGGCGCGTGCGGAGTCCGCGTAGCGCATCGCGGTCTTCTCGTCGAGCCCGAACACCTCGGCGAGGTGGAGCGGGTCGGGCCCGCGGGTCAGGGTCTCCGAGGCTTGGGTCAATTCCGATCTAGGCTGAGCTCACACCGCCGCCCCCTCTGGGACTGGAGTCTTCATGCGTGTCTTCGTCGCTGGCGCCACCGGCGCTGTCGGCAGTCTGCTCGTCCCGATGCTGGTTGCGGCTGGGCACGAGGTCACCGGGACCTCACGGACCCTGGCCGGGATCGAGCGGATCAGAAGCCTCGGAGCGACGGGAGTCCAGGCGGACGCGCTCGACGCGGACAGACTGCGGCGCGCGGTCTGCGCGGCAGCACCGGAGGCAGTGATCCACCAGCTCACCGACCTCTCCGGCGCGGACGGGGCCGCCAACGGCCGAATGCGCCGCGAGGGTACCCGGAACCTGGTGGAGGCTGCGAAGGCGGCTGGGGTCGGCCGGATCGTCGCACAGTCGATTTCCTGGACGTACGCGCCGGGCGAAGGCCCGGCCGAGGAGGTGGTACCGCTCGACAGCACGGCTGCTCAACCTCGAGCCCGGATGGTGGCCGCCGTCAGGGCCCTGGAGGAGACGGCAGCCGAGTTGGAGACAGCGGTCTTGCTGCGCTACGGCCTGCTGTACGGGCCCGGCACCTGGTACGCACCGGGCGGCGCTGTCGCGGCGGCCCTGGCGGGCGAACGGTCGGCGCCCTTCCTGGGGAGCACCGTGGCGAACGATGCGGTGAGCTCCTTCGTCCACGTCGCCGACGCGGCAGGCGCGGCGCTGGCCGCGCTCGACTGGCCAAGCGGACCGGTCAACATCGTGGACGATGAGCCCGCCCCCGCCCGCGAGTGGCTTCCGGCCCTGGCCGAAGCCCTTGGCCTGCCCGCACCCGGCCCGGTGGCGGGTCGGCAGGAGTGGGAGCGCGGCGCCCTCAACACGCTTGCCCGCAGCCGGGGTTGGCAGCCCGAGTGGCCGACCTGGCGGACCGGTTTCGCCGCCCATCGCGACATCCCGTGAGTTCTCCAGAATCATGCTGAGGTCCTTCCCCACCGCCGGCGCCGTCAGCATGAGCCTCCTCGACTTCGACCAGGCCGCAAAACGGTCGGACGAAACGAGAAGGCTTCAGGAATTCCGACGTTACGTCACGAGCTGGCCGGGCATGCCAACGAGGAAGAAGCCCCCAGGCCAGGGGCTCTGGAGCGCAGCAGGAGTCTCGGGAACTCGCGTGATGTCGCACAGACCGTGGTGGTCGCTCGCTTCCTTCGGTGCGTCGAGCAGTCGGTAGTCGGAGACGGCTCCGGCGAGTGGGCCGGACACCCATGCTTGGTCGATCCGGTCGTCCGTTCCGGTTGGCGCGAGCAACTGGGTGTCCTGTCGGTGTGACTGCTCGAACAGGTGCCAGGCCACGTCGACGTACCCGTTCTGCGCGAGCTTTCGTGTGACCCGCCGATCGGGCTCAGGGGCGACGCCCGGGTCGAAGTCGCCGTCGGGCAGGAGCGTTCGGGACTCGACGTTGTACGGCCTCATCTCGGAGAAGTCCGGGAGCGGACTCCTGGACGAGGAGGGCGCGTAGTTCACGTCACCTCCCAGGACAGCGAAGGGCCCGTACTTGTAGCCGCGGGTGGCCGCGTAGTTGGCTTCGATCAGGGCCTGCTCGGCGGACATGGGCGTGAAGTGGACCGGCATGAAACTCAGCGGGGCGGGCAGCCCGGGGATGTCGAAGCTGGTCACGGCGATCCCGTGCAGGACCTCGGTGCCGAAGTCGGAGTTGTGGCGGACCCACCTCCCCAGGACTTCGCGTCGGAAGAGCAGAGCGGTGCCGATCCCGCTGCGTGAGGGAGCGAGCGGCGCCGCGTCAAGGTCCAAGTCGTGCATGGCGCGTGCGAGCTGCTTGTGGCCGTAGCGGTGCCATTCCGGGATCTCGCAGAGCAGAGCGACATCGACGCGTTCCGCAGCGCCGTTGATCCGCTCGGCCAGCTGGGGCTAACGATCCTGGGGGTTGCCGTCGCCGTCCTGCAGGCCACCCATCCCCAAGTTCTGAACTACCACCGACAGTTGCATGTGCTGTCCCTCTCCTCTTGGCGTTCTTCCGAGTCGTACAAGTTCTTTTGGCGGCCCGCGCCAGCAAGGCCGACGCGGGCCGGAGCGGCTATTTCTGGTGCCCCACGCCCTGCGTCTCCAGGAGCTGGGCCTCCAGCTCGGCGATGCGTCGGTCGGCGAAGCGCGCGTTGTCGCGAGCGGCGTTGAGCCGGTCCTGCAGCGAACGGCTCTCCCCGGTCAGGTCGCGGACCTGGCGCTTGAGATTGGCGTTGTCCGTGGTGATCCGGACGATGTCCTGCTCGTTTCAGGGCGAGCGCAGATCACGTACCTGCCCGAGAAGCTCTCCGAGCTGACGGCGTTGGGCGAGGACCTCGTCCTGGGCGGCCTTGAGGCCCTCCTCCGCGTTGAGAGCTCGCTCCTGCCAGGACGCCTCCAGCGCCTCCTGTTCTGCTCGCCGGCCTTCGATGCGGCGGCCGGCCGCCTTGGCGACAGCCTTGTTGATCAGGATGCGGGCTTCGGCGTGCTCGTAGAGAAAAGTCCGGGACACGTCGGCCCGGCGCGCGACTGCAGCGACCGTGATCTGGGTCCTGGACTTGAGCATGCTCTCCAGAGCCTCGATGCGTTTCAGCATGAAGTCCGTCCGCTCGCGGCGGGCCTGGAGGGCCTGGGCGGTGCGCGGGGCAGGTGCCGGCGACGCGTTCATGCTGGTACCTCGCTGGCCATGGCGTCGTCCGGTGCCTCAAGGGCGGCGAGATCCGTTGTGCGGAAGGCCGTGGACCAGATGCGCTGGAAGTAGTCCTGAGGCCGGCGCAGATCGAGAGCGAGTGCTTCTTCAAGCAGGCCCAGCCCGGCCAGTGCCCGCTCCAGCCCGTCGATCGCCTGTGAAGTGGGTTCGAATTCCGCGTGCAGGTAGTCGGCGGTCGCGTTGTCGGGGGCCCGCTCGGCCAAGGACCGCCATTGATCGCGTTTGCGGCGCCAGTAGAGCAAGTCGGCGCCGGACATGACGAACCGGTCGCAGCCCTCGCAGTTCAGCTTCCAGGGGCAGGCGGCACCCTCGACGACGGGCTGGGACGTGCAGAATCCGCCCTCGGTCGGGGTACTGCGCCGGGACAAGTCCAGCGCCATCGCCTGTGCCTCTGCACTGCTCAGGGCCTTGGCCGTGGAGGGCGAGGAGAGAATCTTGCCTGGAACGTCCGATCCGGGACCGCCCACCCAGATGCTTCTTCCACGCTGTGCAGATCTCCTCAGCGATCTGGCACTCACTCACCCATAGGAAGGTGCGCAGCAAGTTGTCGCGGTCGGCTTTTCCGATGAGCGCCCCGATTTCCTGGCGGAGACGTCGGTCCGCGAAGCGGGTGGGTGTCACGCCCGCAGTTCTGTCAATGATCACCGCGTGAGCGTACACACGGCCTCTGACATGGGCTTATACCGAGTGCGGGTGCCCGTCATTCGCGCACCGTTGCCCGCCTCCACGGCCGCCAGCGACCCACCTTCGCCACGATGCAAGGAGGGCCCCTCAAGGCCTGACGTGCCGAACCCCGCTCTTTCTACGGCCCGGTGAGGATGTCGTGGGTGCCGATGCGGCGCCAGACGATGTGCTGCGCGCCTTCTCTGAACTAACGATTCGGAGATCATTTACGGGACAGCACTAGTGTCTCGTGATCCTGATCGTGTCAGTTTGAGTTGTTATTGACGAGTTTCTTCATGTTGGTCTGGACGAAGCGGACCTTCGCGAGGATCTCCTCGGCGGATGTGGTCCAGGTGAACGGACTCGCGTGCTCATTCCAGGAGTTGATGTAGTCACGGATCTGCTTGACCAGGACGTTGACGCTGGAGAACGTGCCGCGGCGAATGGACTGCCGAGTAAGGATCCCGAACCAGATTTCGATCTGGTTCAACCACGAGGAACCGACGGGAGTGAAATGGAAGTGGATGTGCGGGTTCTCCTCCAGCCACGCCTTCACCTCCGGCGTGGTGTGGGTGGACAGGTTGTCCAGGACAACGTGGATCTCTTTGCCGGCGTGCGGCTTGGTCGCCTTCTTCAAGAAGGCGAGGAAGTTCGCCCCGTTCCGACTCGGCTTGCACTCGCCGGTCACCTCACCGGTATGGACATTGAGGGCGGCGAACAGATTGGTGGTGCCGTGCCGCACGTAGTCGTGGGTGCGCTTCTCGCTCGCGCCGAAGGCGACCGGCAGCACCGGCTGGGTCCGGTCCAGCGCCTGTATCTGCGTCTTCTCGTCGATGGACAGCACCACCGCGCCGCCGGGCGGGGCCAGGTAGAGGCCGACGACATCGGCGACCTTGTCCGCGAACGCGGGGTCCTTCGAAATCTTGAAGGTGCCGTTCCGGTGCGGCTTGAGATTCTCCTCCCGCCAGACACGGGCAACGTAGTGCCAGGACACCGAGATGCCCTCGCGTCGTTTCATGTGATCGGCCAGCGTCCGGGTGGACCAGTGCGACAGCCCCGAATCCGCCGGCGGGGTCATCTTCGTCAGCGCAATTACGCGGCCCCGCGTCTGCGGCGGCACTTGATCACGCCCGCCCCCGCGGCGTCTCTCCTCCAAGCCGGCCAACCCCCGGGCGGCATAACGGGCCTTGCACCGGTCCACCGCCACCGGCGACATTCCGGCCAACTCGGCAATTTCCTTACGCCGCCGTCCCTCGCCGGACCACAGCACGATCCGCGCACGCAGTGCCAGATCAGCCGTCACGTGACGAGAGTTCGCCAACTCCCGCAGATCAGACATCTGTTCAGAGCAGAGATCCATACCGGGCTCAACGAGTAGAACGACCACAGGTTCCACCAACAGGATCACGAGACACTAGCGGTGGTTTGTTAGACCGGGGAGTAGAGATCGAGTGGATGGCCTGCGCCGACGGCGTTGATCAGGGCTTGAAGTTCGGGTGGCGGGGGTGCGTTGCTCCACGCTCGCCAGCAGCGTTGGAGGGTGGTCCAGGGGTCGAGCCAGGCCCGGACGGCGCGGATTGCCTGAGGCCAGCTGGCCGGTTGGGGCTGGTGGGGTCTGCTGGGGCCCCCTCTCAGCCGGCCCCACCGCTGTGACAGTCGGCGGGGCCGTGGGGACGACGGCGGGCTCCCGGTCCGGAGGTTGAGCGAACCAGGTGTCCCAGCAGAACGAGAACGCGCAGTTCACCAGGGTCTGGTGGCGGCGGATGGCGGTATCGGAACGGACCTGGAAGTCGGCCCATCCCAGTTCGTCCTTGATCTGCTTGTAGCTCTGCTCGATCCAGTGTCGGATGCCGTAGATCCGGACGACTTCATGCAGGTCGGCGGCCGGTTCGGAACTGTCGGCCTCGCGGGGTCCGCCGGGGCGGGGCAGGTCGGTGGCCAGGTACCAGGTGGCTTGCGGGGGAAGGGTGGCCGGGTCGGTGGTGGCCACGACGAGACGGACGTTTCCGTCGGGTCCCCACCAGCCAAGGGTCGCGTCGGCGGCCCACCAGGTCTCGGTGTGTCCGTCGCGGAAGGTGCGCTCGACGGAGGTCCAGTCACCCGGGTGCTCGGGGTCCGTCCAGGTCAAGGCGTGGGCGGCATGGACGGGGGTGTAGGCATCCTTGCCGTAGGCCCAGGTACCGTGGCTCGGTTTGAGAGCCATGACGAACGGCAGTCCTGCCGAGGCGAGTTGTCTGCGGAAGCCGTCCTGGTCGCCGTAGGCGCAGTCGGCGGCCACGGCGCGGAAGGCCACCCCGGCAGCCTTCGCGGTGCGGGCCAGTTCTGCGGCGATCTGCAGCTTCGTGCGGAAGCCGGGGTCGCTCTTGCCCTTGGGGAAGTGATGGGCGGGGCTGTAGGGCACGGCGTGCAGCGGGTAGTAGAGGTTCTCGTCGGCCCAGCAGGTAGTCACGGTGACGATGCCGTTGTCGGTCTTGCCCAGCCGGCCCAGCCACTGGCGGCCGATGTGCGCGGTCGCCTTGCCGTCCTTGCGGTCGCCCGAGTCGTCGATCACCAGCACCCCGCCTGGGTGCGGGGCGGTCGCGGGATCGGTCAGCAGCAGTTCCAGTCGGCGGGCGTTGACCTGCTCGTGGTCCCAGGACGACTCGGACAGGAAGAACTGCAGCCGCTGTACCGAGGCGCGCTGGGCCCCGACGACGGGTTCGGCGCCGGCCAGGCAGGTCAGGGTCTTGTTCCGGTCCCGCGGCAGCAGCAGTCCCGCGAGGTACTCGCGGAACCCGCGGCGCTGTGCCAACGTCGAGAGCAGGTCATCGAAGCGCGCGGCGTAGGCTTCCAGCGGGCCCGGAGCGGGCGGACACGGCAGACGGCGAGTCATCACAAGCCCCCAGGCGGCGAGGCGACGTTCCTCTGCTACCGGCCTACTACGGCCCTGACCCGCCGTCAACAAACCACCGCTAGGGCCATCGCTCTCAAGCGATGTGGCAACCCGGCAGGTCAGCAGACCGCTGTCTGTTAGATGCACTGCGACAGGACAGCCGGTCAATGCGGACCGCCGAGAAGACGACACGAAGCTGAGACTCCAGCGTCCGACACGACGTGAGACTGCGGGCAAAGTCGCTGGTCACGAAGGCCGCCTCCGACACGAGCCCTGTAGGGTCTCGCGGCTGATGTCGTAATCTCACGGGCCGTGTCGTACCGATGTCGTATACGACATCACCGTGAGACTAGCGTGCGGGTGCTGCTGCTCAGCGCCTCGTCTCGTACCTGGTCAGGACCACGCCGCCGGGAAACGTCCGCGTCTCCACCAGCTTCAGGTTCACCCAGCTGTCCAGCGCGGTGAAGAACGGCGTGCCGCTGCCCACCAGGACCGGATAGGCGGCGATCGCGTACTCGTCGATCAGCCCGGCGCGCATGGCCGCCCCGGCGAGCGTTGCGCCGCCGATGTTCATTGGGCCGCCGTCCTCGGCCTTGAGCCGGGTGATCTCGGCGATCGCGTCGCCGGTGACCAGGCGGGTGTTCCAGTCGACCTTGTCGATCGTCGAGGAGAACACCACCTTCGGCGTGTCCCGCCAGTTCCGCGCGAACTCGATCTCCGCCGGGGTGGCGTTGGGCTGCTGGTCGCCGGTCGGCCAGTAGGAGCTCATCGTCTCCCACAGCTTGCGCCCATACAGCGACAGGCCACTCGCCTGCTCGTGGTCGAGCCACCACCGGAACAGTTCGTCGCTCGGCGGTCCGCTCCAGCCGATGTCGTCGCCGGCCGCGGCGATGTAGCCGTCCAGGGTCAGGTTCATGCCGTAGATCAGTTTCCGCATGGCTCAGCCTTCCGTCCGTGGGTGTCCGGCGTATAGACCAGCGCGGCGCGGGAAACTCATCGGTGTGCGATCTGGGCTCGCCGGTAGCCCTCGTGCTCGGGGCTCAGCGTGGTGTACTCGGCCGACTCGGACAAGCCGCCTGATCTCGACCTCGCCCTCGCGAGGAAATGCCACGGATTTGAGACTGATCATGGGTGACAAGGCCGTGAGACAGCCAAGAACGCCCAGGTCACGCAAGATCGACATGTCACGAGCGGCGAGACCCTACACGCCCTGTAGGGTCTCAGATTTCGTGTCCTAATCTCAGGCGCGATGTCCAAGTGAAGTCCTATCGGACACGATTCTGAGACTGGCTGGCCATCGACTAAGCGGCTCTGGTGAAGTTTGCTGCTGATCCTCGGATACGGGTTCGTTGGCGGGTCAGCGCCTGGTCCACGGCGGCGCCGATAGCTTCGATGCTGGTGTGGGCGCGGTGGGGGAGTCCTCGTACTTGGCCGAGCGCCAGATGCCTTCGATGTCGTTGAGTCCGGGGCTGCGGGGCGGCAGGTAGAGCAGCTCAAACCCGATCTTCGCCAACTGGTCGCGGCGGCCCTTGAACGCCTTGTCCAGGTGCGCGGAGGCGTTGTCCAGCACCACCGTGCACGGCCTCGGCCGACGCCAGAGACCCACACTGAACCGCCCCGGCTCGAATGGAGACTCGATTTCATGAAAGGATCGAGTCATGGCACGACCTTCCCGTTACCCGCTTGAGCTCCGCCGCCGCGCGGTGCGCATGGTCGCCGAGGTGCGCGACGACTACCCGAACGAGACGGCCGCTCTGCAGGCGGTGACCGAGAAGCTCGGTATCGGGTCCCGCGAAACACTGCGGAACTGGCTGAAGCAGCACGAGATCGACGCAGGCACGCGGCCGGGGACGACGACGGAGGAGTCCGCTCAGCTCAAGGCGTTGAAGAAGGAGAATGCCGAACTCAAGCGGGCGAATGAGATCCTGAAGGCCGCGGCGAGTTTCTTTGCGGCCGAGCTCGACCGGCCACACACACGCTCGTAGCGTTCATCGACGAGCACCGGGACCGCTTCGGCGGCGTCGAGCCGATCTGCAGGACGCTCACCGAGCACGACTGCAAGATCGCCCCTTCAACCTACTACGCCAACAAGAAACGACAGGCCGCTCCGTCAACACGTTCAGTGCGGGACGCGGAGCTCAAGGAGCTGATCAGCCAGATCCACACCGCCAACCACCGTGTCTACGGGGCCCGGAAGATCTGGCGCGAGCTGAACCGGCAGGGGCATACCGCAGCCCGCTGCACCGTCGAGCGTCTCATGCGCGAACTCGGCATCCAGGGCGCGATCCGCGGCAAACGCGTGATCACCACGCTCCCCGGCGGGCAGGTCGACCGGGCCCCGGACCGCCTCGACCGTGACTTCGTCGCCCAGGCCCCGAACCGGTGCTGGGTGGCGGACTTCACCCACATCAAGACCTGGTCCGGCGTCGTCTATGTCGCGTTCGTCTTGGATACCTTCTCCCGCCGGATCGTCGGCTGGTCGGCCGCCACCGTGAAGGAGACCGTCTTCGTCCTGGACGCCCTGGAGATGGCCATCTGGCAACGTGACCGCGACCAACACCCCATACAGCCAGGTGAGTTGATCCATCACTCGGACGCCGGGTCGCAGTACACGAGTTTCAGGCTCGCCGAGCATCTGGACGCCGCCGACATTGCCGCCTCCATCGGCTCGGTCGGCGATGCCTACGACAATGCCCTGATGGAGAGCGCGATCGGCCTGTACAAAACCGAGTTGATCAAACCCCAGCGGCCCTGGAAGACACTCTCCCAGGTCGAGCTCGCCACCGCCGAGTGGGCCGACTGGTACAACCATCGCCGGCTCCACGGAGAGATAGGGCACATCCCACCCGTCGAGTACGAAACCAACTACTACACGGAACTCACGAAACCCCAGGTCACAACCACAATCTGAGATCTCTATCGAACCCGGGGCGGTTCACTGGGCATGAACACGTTCGGGATGTGGCGGCTGGCGCGGAAGTACGACAAGTTCCCGACGCCGGAGGAAAAGCCGTACAGCCCGTTCAACCGGCAGGAACCCCAGGAAGTGTTCGACGGCACTCAGGTCTACTCCTGGGCGGCCGGGACGGCAGAGTTCGCCCACCGCGGCGCCGTCCTGCTGCGTCCGCTGCCCGAGGACCCGGCTCCGGGCCGCTGGCTCGGATACAAGGACACCGTGCGGGGGCCGGCACTGGACTGGCACACCGACCTCGGTGTCATCCGCCTCGTGCACTGCGGCGACTCCAAGGCCGCCACCGACGTCGCCTCCGCCATCACCAGTAACGGCAACAAGGACGGCGTCGTCACCGTCTGCGCCCTGTACGGGGACATGGGCTTCCACGGGCCGGCGCTGGTGGCGGCCGACACCGCGCACCCGGGCATCGAGTACGAGGCCAGCTGGGGCGATGTCGCGGCTCTCGTCGGCCAGGTGCTGCCCTGGTGGCCCGACCTGCTGCGCCTGCCGAGTGTGATCCGCGAGTGGAAGCCCGACGCCCAGGCGGCCGTGGTCGAAGTCCCGGCCAACGACAACGAGAAGATCCTGTGCCGGGCCGCGGCCAACGACGTCTTCGACGTCACCTCGCGGGTGGCCGCGACGGACATGGCCAACAGCATCCGCAACAACCAGGTCGACCACACGAGCCACGAGATCGAGATCTTCTGTAAGGACGGGTACAGCGAGACACCGAACCAGGTCGTCGCCGGTGCCGTGCCTGACACCAGCCACCACCCGCTGCCGTGCGACGGGGACCGCGAGGCCCTCAAGGCCGGCTGGCACAAGCTCGCCCTGCACACCCACCCCGACGCCGTCGCCGCGCTCGAGGTCGCCGTCGGCCGCGAGCCGAACCTGCTGCCCTTCGGGGCCGTCACAGAGATCCCCGTCCGGCCGGGCACCATCAGCGACCGGTGGACACAGCGGCTGACGATGTGCGACCCGACCGCCGCCCACGCCGTCCTCGCCCAGGACGACAAGGCGGAGGCGTTCTTCATCGGCCCGCTCACCGACATGCCTGTCCTGCGCACCCCCGGCGACGACGGCAAGCAGGTGTGGCGGTTCTATGCGCCGCTGTCCCTCCCGGCCGGCGGCCCGGAGCTCGCCTCGGTCGTGCTGCATCACACCTTGTGGGTCATCACCAGCGACGGCCATGTCCATCCCGCGCCGTGCACGCCGACCGAGCACCTGTGGTGGGGCGACGGCTGGGGTGACCGGGCCAGCGAGGCCGCGGCCGTCGTCGATCAGCTCCTGGACGACCTCGGCGCCACCGTCGACCTGCACGAGCACTGGAACGCCCCAAAGGGCCTGACCGCCCTGTTCAACGAGGAACACAAGAAGGGCGCCGAACTCACCCGCGCCGCCCTGCTCCACGCCCGCATGACCCCGCCTCGCACGCGCTGAACCGCCTCTTTGCGCGCCCCGGCCCCGCTCGGGCCCGGGGCGCGCACCCGCGAGGCGCGGCTCACGCCTCGCCGATGTCCGGCCCCTCGCTGCTGCCATCGGCAGAAGCAGCGCCCTCGGTCGCTGGCTGGAGTGCCTGCCCGAGGACGTGAGGAAGTACAGGGCGACCATCCCGGCGTAGATGAACGCGCCCCAGCCCAGGGCCAGGACGACGACGTTCGCGTCACCGCGCGGGGAGCGCCCGGCGGTGTCATCGACCTGATGGCCGCTCTGAACGCCTCAGTGAAGAAGGCCAAGGAATCCCGCGGTGAGGGCGAGCACGCCACCATCCACGAGATGAAGCCCCGCAAGAAGGCGACCGCGAAGAAGGCCCCGGCCAAAAAAGACCGCAGCCAAGGAAACGTCGTCAACGAACAAGACCGCGGCGAAGAAGACCGGCGCCCGAAAGTCGAAAAGTGCTTAGGTCAGCCCCGTCTGCGGGTTGCAAATCTGGCATGCCTCAATGTCCGGTTCGTCCAGGGCGATGATCGCCTCCTGCCGGTTGATGAACCCAAGCTGGGCGCTGTACAAGGCGCAGCCCGCGCGGTGCAGCATCGCCGTCTCACCCGACCGCTTCGGCTGGATCTTCCACGACTGCTCAGCCCGCGCCCGCTCCCGGGCACGCTGCTCCTGCAGTTCCTTGACCTCAGGCTCACGGACCCGGTTCTCGGCCTGCCGCAGCTGGTAGCGCAACCAGTCGACCAAGGCCCGGTTCTTGTCCAGGTCGGATATGTCGCCGCCAGGCATGGCTACGCCTCGGCCGGCTCATGGGCGTGCTTGAGCGCCATACGGGCCTCGACACGGTCGCCGACGTCAACGGAATCCCAGAACGGGTGCGTGGACACGGTGATGCTGAGCTCCAGTAGCCGCGCCTGGAAATCGGCGAGTTTAGCGGCCTGCTCCTCCGTGTACCCCGGACTGTCTGCCTTGCCGGACCGGTACTCGGAGTGGAGTTGCTTCTCGCCCTCCCAGCCGGGCATCGGCTCGGCCGACCAAGGCAATGTCTTTGCGTACTGCTCGTAGGCGGCGCGGGTCTCGTGGAGGGAGATCTGGGCGTCGCACAATTCCTGGGGGAAATCGAAGGAGGTGGTCTTGGGCACGCACTAATGCTACGTCTGTTCGAATACCGGATGCGAATGACACGCCGAACCACCCCATAACAGGTCACCCACCCCCGAAATCCTGCCCAGAACCGCCCGCCCCCGCCATACCGGACCCGGCCTCGCCGCACCCCCGTCGGCGAGGCCATCATCCGGAGGTTGCTGCCGTACGCCGCATCTCCCGCACCTTCGTGGCGGGCAAGGCGATCAAGCCTCAAGCCGCGCCGAGGTCGATGAGGGATGGGACGGCTGTAGTGGCGCCGCTGCGGGAGGCTTGCAGGGAGGCGTGGGCGGCGAGGACGGCGTGCAGGCCGTCGTGGAGGGTCGCGTTGCGGTGGCTGTGGCTGAGGACCATGTCGCGGAAGGCTTCGTGCTCGGCGACGGGGGGTTCTTGTTTGGGTATCGCGTAGCGGGTGACGTCGCCTTCGGTGACGCCGCGGAATGCGGCGAGGGCCTCCCATTGGGTGCGGGTGGAGCCGTTGGCCCAGTAGGAGAGGTCGGCGGTGAGGGTGTCGGCGACGGGGATGCCGTGGTCGCCGGTGACGACGGTGGTCCGTTCCTTGGGCGGGGAGACCCAGTTGACCTGGTGGTGGGTGATGGTGCCGTTGGTCGGCTGGCCGAGGGCTGCGAGGAGGTCTTCGTGGGGCCGGCCGCTGCGGTGGGCGGTGCGGGCGGCGATCGAGGTGTAGCGGGTGTTGGTGATCCATGCGGTCAGGTCGAGGTCGTGGGTGGCCAGGTCGTGGATCACGCCGACGTCGGTGATCCGTACCGGGTAGGGGCCGGTGCAGCGGGTGGCGACCGAGAACACGTCTCCGAGCTGGCCGGCTTCCAGCCGCTGGCGTAGTGCGATCAGTGCGGGGTTGAAGCGTTCGATGTATCCGACGGCGGCCGGGACTGCGGCGGTGTGGAATGCCTGGGCGAGCCGCCGGGCTGAGTCGGGGTCACCCGCGAGCGGTTTCTCGATGAGGGTGGGGACGCCGGCTGCGGCGAGGGCGGTGCCCAGCGGTTCGTGCAGCAGCGTGGGGCAGGCCAGTACCGCGTAGTCGAGGCCGAGCTTTAGCAGCGCGTCCAGGTCCGTGACAACGGGTATGCCGTCGGCGGCGCGGTAGCGGTCGCCGTGCGGGTCGAGCGCGCCGACCAGTTCGGTGCCGTTCAGGGTTCGCAGGACCCGGGCGTGGTGGCGGCCCATTCGCCCCAGTCCGATCAGTCCGACCTTCAGCGTGGGGGTGTTCATGCGGCACGCTCCGAGGCATGGGCCAGTGTGGTCACGGTCTGGGCGACGGCGTCGATCTGTGTGGTGGTCAGCCCGGGGTGGACCGGCAGGGATAGCGCCTGGTCGGCGGCGGCGTCGGTGTGCGGGAGGTCGATGACGGTGGCGTAGGCGGGTGAGCGGGATGGGGTAGTGGACGCTGGTGCCGATCCCTGCCCGCTGCAGGTTGTGGGCGAAGGTGTCGCGGTCGCCGAGGCCGGGGCCTATGCGGACGGTGTGCTGGTGCCAGACGTGACCGGCTCCCTCCGCTGTGGTGGGCAGGGCCAGCCCCGGCAGGTCGGTGAGGCGTCTGCTGAGGTGGGCGGCGTTCGCGCGGCGGCGGTCGGTCAGGGCCGCGAGTCTGCGGAGCTGGCTGCGGGCGATGGCGGCGCTGACATCGCTCATCCTCCCGTTAGTGCCGACGATCTGGTGGTGGTAGCGCTGCTCCATGCCCTGGTTGCGCAGCAGTCGCAGCGTGCGGGCCAGGGACGGGTCGGCGGTGGTGATCAGGCCGCCCTCGATCGACTGCATGTTCTTCGTCGGATAGAAGCTGAAGCAGCCCGCGGTCCTTCCCCCGCCGCTACCTCTCCGAAGAGAGCATGGCCACTGTCTACGCCACTGCCGACACCGAGGCCCTCCCCGGCACTGCCGAGGGCTGATCCCCCACATCACGGCAGGGGGACACGATCGACTGGAACCGCTCATTTGCGATGCCGGACCATGTGCAGGTCACCCGGCCGCGCGGCAGCCGGGTCAACTCGCCGGGCTGGTCAGGACGCAGTTCGGATAATCGTTGTCCGGATCGCCGACGGCGACCCAGAGCTTCAGGACCTTGCCTTGCCTCAAGGCGGCGTAGGGCTCGGGCTCCCGCTCACCCGTTTCGGGGTGAGCGGCGTCGAAGGACACACCGACGAAGCTTTGCTTCTTGTTGGAGCCTTGCTCCCAGGTGCCTGTTCCGGACCAGGTCAAACCGTCGTACCAGCCGACGGCGATGCAGACTTTATCGGCGATGAACGTCCCGTCCGGCTTCAGCGTGAGGGTGCCGCCGTCGGCATCGGTCCACGTGGTCGCAAGTTCGGCTGGTTTCAGCACGACCGGTTCGCCGGCGGGCGGCGGCATGACGGTGAACCTGCCGCAGGCCGTGAGAGCAAGGGCCATGGCGAGCAAGATCAGCGCAGTACGACAGTAACGCAACGCAATCCACCCCTAGCGGGCTCCGCAGGCCGCGTGCGCGACCGGTGGACTCAAGAACCCACGCGGTACCCTGGCACGGAGTTTGAACATGTTCAAGTCTCGGTCGTCGGCGGCCACTCTTCACGAGGCGTGAGGCGGTACGGCAGCGAAGTGCCGCAACCACAGCGGCCGATCGCGGTCGGGCCGCAAACAGTCCGTGGAGCACCTTCTTCGCGAACCGCTTCCTGGCCCGGCGCACGCGACGGTCCATGCCATCACCACTTGACGCGACGGGCACCGCGACAGGTTGCTGACCACCCAGGGCAGAGAACAGCTGCCCGCCGCTACACCACACCAGGGGACATGACCCGAAGTCGGCACCACGGCCGTCGAGGAAGCGCGGTCTTGTCATCTGCGCCATGTGCGGCGACCCGATGAACGGGCCTGCGTTGTTCAGGAGCAATGCTCAGGACTTGTGGATCGGCCCGGGAAGGCACGCAGAGGGCGTACCTTCCCGAATGATCCTGTGATGGTCACCGAGTAGGCCCGCGTTCGCAGCGCGGGTCGGGAAGGCACGCCCGTGCTCAGCGTAGTCACCGACGACGGCTCCACCCCCTCCGGTTCCCTGATCGACGAGATCGTCCGCGAAGGCGCCCGCCGGATGCTCGCCGCCGCACTGGAGGCGGAAGTCAACCAGTACATAGCCGAGTTGGCGGCTGAGACTGACGAGAGCGGCCGACGCCTGGTGTCCGCAACGGCCACCATCGGCCCCGCACCGTGGTGACTGCGGCCGGGCCCGTCGAGGTCACCGCGCCACGCGTGAACGACCGCCGCGTGGACGAGGCCACGGGCGAGCGGCAGCGATTCTCCTCGAAGATCCTGCCGCCGTGGTGCCGCAAGTCGCCGAAGATCTCCGAGGTGCTGCCGCTGCTCTATCTGCACGGCCTGTCGTCCGGCGACTTCGTGCCCGCCTTGGAACAGTTCCTCGGCGGCACGGCCGGGTTATCGGCCGCGACGGTGACCCGGCTGACCCGGCAGTGGCAGGACGATCACGCCGCCTTCCAAGGCCGGGACCTGTCGGACCGCGACTTCGTCTACGTGTGGGCCGACGGCGTCCATCCGAAGGTCCGGCTCGGGCAGGCGCACTCGTGCGTGCTGGTCCTGCTCGGGGTCCGGCTGGACGGCACAAAGGAGCTGATCACCCTCGCGGAGGGGCTGCGTGAGTCCACCGAGTCATGGGCCGACCTGCTGCGCGACTGCCGCCGCCTCGGCATGCGCGACCCCGAGCTGGTCGTCGCCGACGGCGCGATGGGCCTGTGGAAGGCACTCGCCGAGGTCTTCCCTGCCGCCCGGCATCAAAGGTGCTGGGTTCACAAGGCCCGCAATGTCACCAACGCCCTGCGGAAGTCCGCGCAGCCTGGCGCAACGAAGGCGATGCAGGAGATCTACAACGCCGAGGACCGCACCCACGCCGAGAAGGCGATCGAGGCATTCGCGGAGACCTATGGCACCAAGTGGCCCAAGGCCGTCGCGAAGATCACCGACGACCGGGAGGAACTACTGGCGTTCTACGACTTCCCGGCCGAGCACTGGATCCACCTGCGAACCACCAACCCGATCGAGTCCACGTTCTCCACCGTCAAACTCCGCACCAAGGTCACCCGCGGCGCCGGCAGCGCAGCAGCGGCGCTGGCGATGGTGTTCAAGCTCGTCGAGTCCGCCCAGGCCCGCTGGCGCGCGATCACCGGTGCCCACCTGGTGCCCCTTGTCCGCACCGGGGCCCGGTTCGAGAACGGCGTCCTGGTCGAGCGCCAGGAGCAGGCCGCGTGACGCGAAAAACAGCTGCACAGATCTGGTGCAGCGATGCGACACTGCCCCTATGACCAGGCCAGAGCTCTCCGAACTCGACTATCTGCGGGAGATCGAACGGCTCGCCAAGGCAGTCACCTCCGCAGCTGCCGGCAAGCATTGGTACGCCGGCGACGCCGAAGGTGAGGGGCCGCTCCAACGCAGTGTCAGCGCCCTGGGAAGGACGCTGCGGCACTACCACTTCCCCCTGGACGGGTGCCTGGAGGAGGAGGCAGAGCGCCCACAGGTTCCCCTCGCCGCCGTGGCCCTCATCCGCCCCGAGGCCATGCCTATCGGCACCGACGAGACCTACCCGCATGCCTGTGCTCGACTGGGAGTGGAAGCACGCCCCGAAGGGTGGGCGTTGTGGGACACCTGGGTCGACGGCAACGCGAAGGTCACCATGGTCGTCTCCGCCGTGGACACCACCGAGGGCCTCCTCGCCAACTGGGCCAAGGGCAGAAACCTGCTTCCCGTCATGCCTCTGCCCTCCCAGATCGCCCAGGTCCACGCCGGTTGGACCGGCTGGGCGTCGATCTTCTCCCCCTACGGCAAGAGGAAACTGGGCCTCAACGGACAGCCGTGATCCACAGGTATTGACTATTGCTCGTTGTTCCAGCCGCGCACGGGGCACCAGGGGCAAGCCGGTTCACGGATCATGTGATCCACCGCCACGCCTGAGCGGTCAAAGCGGCGGAAGCCTCCACGGCAGCCAGCTGCGACGCGTCACCGCGCAGGCACCTCTCCCCCCGGGGCCGACCCGGCGTCAGCCTGGATCGAGCTGTCGTGCACCCAGTGCACGGCCCAGCCTGGGGGGCGCTGCACCGTCCGCTACAGCGACGGTTCGACCGCGGAGGCGAAAATCCCCCATCGCGAGCGGGCCCTGGCGGCGAAGAAGGCGGCAGGGTCCAGGTGACGCTTGCCGAACATCGCATCAAGGGAACATGACGAAGCCCTTCCCTCGTGGAGGGAAGGGCTTCGTGAGTGAGCGCTGGGCAGGCCTTGCACCTGCATTTCCCCACGGGAAGCGGGGCGTCTTTCCTTGGACCACCAACGCAGCGCCAGTCACGGCGAGTTGCGGCGAACTGTCAAGATCAACTATAGCGCATGCGGGCCGTCGGCAGGGCCCGGCCGACGCGGCGACGGTTTGCCGAGATTCCGGCTCCGGCGCGAGGACCTGCTGTCGAACGGCGCTGTCAGTGGCGCGCGGTAGCTTCGGGATTGTTCGAGATCACGGGGTGAGAGGGGTGAATTTGTGGGTGTCAGGCATACGTTGAGCGTCGTCCTGGTCGACGTCAACGACGAGGTGGTGACGGCCTGGCGGTCCGCGTTCGCGGACACGCCGGAGGTCGAGATCAGGCGGGGTTCCCTTCTTGATGTGGACGCCGACGCCTGGGTTTCCCCCACCAATGAGCGTGGCCGGATGGACGGTGGGGTCGACGCCGTCGTCAAGCGGTACCTCGGTGCGGGCATCCAGGTGCGGGTGCAGCGGGCGATCCGCGACCGGTTCGGCGGACGGCTGCCGGTGGGCAGCGCGGTGTGCGTCCCGTCCGGGGCGGACGTACCCCGGTACCTGATCTCGACGCCCACCATGCGCCAGTCGTCGCAGAACGTCAGCGACACGATGAATGTGGCCCTGGCCTGCGCGGCCGCTTTCCAGGCGGTGCATCTACAGAACCGGGCGAAGCCGGGCAGCATCCGGTCGGTGGCCCTTGTCGGGATGGGTGCGCAGACCGGGCAGGTGCCCGCGAAGGTGTGCGCCAACCTGATGTGGACGGGCTACACCCTCTTCCACGACCACGGTTTCGCGGACTACGACGAGTTGCGGGCCGCCGTACTGGGGCAGCTCGACGACATCGAGGGAGCGGGGTCCGCACGGCGGGTCCGGATCAACGTGCCGCAACGGCCTTCCTTTCGTCACTGACCCGAAGACCTCGCAGGCCGGTGCCGCCCAGGGCGCGGACACCGGCGACGACCCTGCCGCATCTGTTCAGCATGCCGGGGCGCCCGTGGAGGCGGCCGGTTCGAGTATCGGGAGTTCCACCCTCGTGAGTGATATCGACGTGACGGCCGCAGGCGATGCCGGTTCCCCGGCCGGGGAACCGCTGGGACTGGCCGGCCTGTTCACCGGTGGCGGCGAGCCGTGGCTGCCGCTGCTCGGACCGGTGATCGAGGCGCAGCCGGGAGCCGCCGACTTCATCGGCCCGAAGCGCAGCCCGGAGGTCGTTCCGGTGCGCGAGCTGACGTTCCAGGCGTTGAAGCCGCATCCGCCGGAGAAGTGGAAGGTGGTCGTCTTCGGACAGAACCCCTATCCGCGGGCGGAGAGCGCGACCGGCATCGCAATGTTCGACAACACCTTCAACGACTGGAAGGACAGCCAGTTCGGCCGGGTCGTCAGCATCCGCTGCCTCATCAAGGCGGCCGCGATGTGGAAGTACGGCATCGTCAAGAAGACCCCGATCGCCGACGTCCGCGCCCTGCTGAAGAAGGAGGACACGGTTCAGCCGCCCGAGTGGTTCCAGGCGATGCTCACCCAGGGTGTGCTGCTGCTGAACGCGTCCCTCACGGCGAGCGCGGACGGGGCGATGGCGACCGATCGGCACACGTCGTTCTGGCGCCCCGTGGCCGAGCAGATCGTCGAGGAGATCCTCCGGGCGAAGCAGGACGCGGTGGAGGAGGACGACCGGGGGGTGGTGTTCGCCTGGTGGGGCGCGCACGCCCGGAGTCTGAAGAGGGTCGTCCAGCGGCTGGAGAAGAAGTACCCGGGGGTGCAGGTCCGTCACCTGGACCACGCCAATCCGGCCGCGCAGGGGGATCTGTTCTGCGAGGGCGACCACTTCGCCCAGGTGAACGACGCCCTGGCGGCGGTGGGGGCCGAGCCGGTCGACTGGCTGCCGCGGAAGGGCTGGGACCAGGGGACGGGCGGGGCCGGCGGGCCGGAGGACGGTGGTGTCGCGCAGCGGATGGGGGCGTTCATCGCGTCCACGATGGAGTTGCACCAGCTGTATCTGGAGCGGCTCACCAGCGTCAAGGACGAGGGCCTCGTCCTGCCGCCCGTCACGGGGGTGCTCGACACGCCGCTGATGGACTTCCGGAAGGCCGTCGAGCCGGTCTCGCGGGTGCTCGCGCGCCTGGATCGGCATATCGATCTGTCGAGCCGTTTCGGGGAGATGAAGGCCGCGGAGGCGGCGTCCGCGGGCGCGCTGTCCGGGGAGGCCGTGGGCGCCTTGTCGGCCGACGCGATCTCGGCCCTCTACTTGTACACGTGCGAGTCGGGCTTCTACCGCGAGATCAACGCCGTGCTGCGCTCGTCGGACCGCGAGCGCGTGGTGCCGTACCTGCCGTACCTGCGGTTGCTGTTCTCGGCGATGGAGGCGTTGCCGGCGCAGACACGGCCGCTGTGGCGTGGTGTGGCGCTGGATCTGCGGTCCCAGTACCCGCTGGGGCGGACGGTGACGTGGTGGGGCGTGTCGTCGTGCACGTCCGAGCTGGGTGTGGCCCGCGCGTTCCTCGGCGGGCGTGGCCGGCGGACGCTGTTCGAGGTGACGCCCGCGCGGGCGGTGGGGATCCGGCGGTTCTCCGCGTTCACGGGTGAGGAGGAGTACATCCTCGCGCCGGGGACGCAGCTGAAGGTGACGGAGGTGAAGGCCGAGCGTGGGGGTCTGTGCACCGTGCGGCTGACCGAGCTGGAGGGGGCCGGCCTGGTGTCGTGACGTCCCCGGGCCGGGCATACGAGCGCCCCGTGGCGGGCCTGAGCCGTGCCGTGGAAGAGTCGCCCTGGGCGGGCATGGTGTCGGCGGACAGGGCCGCGTAGAAGCCCGCGAGCCAGCCCCGGACGTCGGGCTCCATCTCGGACTCGGCGCGGCCGGGCTCCTGGAAGTATGAGACGTAGAACTCCTGGTCGCCGCCCATCTGCGCGAAGACGTCGGTGGGGCGGGGGCCGCCGGGTGGCGCGTAGGGGACGCTCAGCAGTCCGACGGCGCGGAAGACCTCGGGGTGGAGCAGGGCGGAGGTGGCTGCGACATTGGAGCCCCAGTCGTGCCCGACGACCACCGCCCTCTCCTCGCCCAGGGCGCGCACCAGGGCGACGTTGTCCTCTACCAGTTCGAGCATCCGGTAGGCGTCAGTCGCGGCCGGCTTGGAGGAGCGGCCGTAGCCGCGCACGTCGAGCGCGACGGCCCGGTACCCCGCCGCCGCGAGGGCCGGGAGCTGGCGGCGCCAGGAGTACCAGGACTCGGGGAAGCCGTGGACGAGCAGGACCAGCGGTCCGGTGCCCTGCTCGACCAGGTGCAGGCGTCCGGCGGGAGCCTCGATGGTGCGGTGGCGCAAGTCAATGGACGGCGCGGGCTGGTGCATGGCTTCTCCTCGGGTTCACGGGCGGCCGCGGTTACCCACCGATCACGCGGCGCGGCGGTTGCCCGACGCGATCAGTCTTGCCAACCTGGCAAACTTGCAGGACAGGGTGGTGGAGGCGGCACGGCCGGAAGAGAGCGCTGCGCCGCCGACGAACGATGGCATAGCCGACACGCTGGCGGCCATGGGTCCCCGGCTGCGGGTCGCGCGCGAGCGGCGCGGCGCCAGGCACTGTCACGTTGGCGGGCGGCGTGGGAGGGTCCTCGAAGTTGATCATGCTGGAGGGGGATCGTCCGTGGTGAGCGCTTTGCCGTCGTATAAGGGGCACCGGTACCCGGTCGAGGTCATCTCGCACTGCGTGTGGCTGTACTTCCGCTTTCCGTTCAGTTTCCGTGAGGTGGAGGAGCTGATGCCCCGACGTGGTGTCACCGTCTCGTACGAGACGGTCCGCCGGTGGTGTGTGAAGTTCGGCCAGGCGTACGCCGACGGACTGCGCCGCCGGCGGCCCCGGCCCGGGGACAAATGGCATCTGGACGAGGTCTTCATCGAGATCAACGGCGAGCGGAAGTACCTGTGGCGGGCCGTCGACCAGGACGGCAACGTGCTCGACATCCTCGTCCAGGGGAAGCGGGACAAGGCCGCGGCCAGGCGCTTCTTCCGCAGGCTGACGAAGAAGACCGGTGCGGTTCCGCGGGTGGTCGTCACGGACAGGCTTCGCTCCTACGGTGCCGCTCACCGCGAGGTCATGCCCTCCGTCGAGCACCGCTCCCACAAGGGCCTGAACAACCGGGCCGAGAACAGTCACCAGCCCACCAGACAGCGTGAACACGCGATGAAAGGCTTCCGCTCCGCCGGCGGAGCACAACGCTTCCTGTCCGCGTTCAGCGGCATCTCACCCCACTTCCGACCCCGCCGCCACCTCATGGCCGCACCCGACTACCGCGCCGAAATGACCGTCCGCTTCACCATCTGGGAGCAGATCACCGGCGCCACCGGCCTGCCCACCACACCCTGAGCACACAGCCGGAACCCGACCGCACCACACCCTGTCACACCGTCAGACACCCACCCAGCAACGTGACAGTGCCCGCGGATGATTTACACCACTGCGTCCCAGGCCGCAGGGCACGCTCTAGGGGCGGCGGCCCAGCAAGTGGGCGTCGAGGAAGCCCCGTTCGGAGGCCGGGTCGTGGAGCAACCGAGCAACCGTGACGAGTCCGGCCCCGGTCAGCAACTCGGCGAGCCGCTCCGCCGGCCAGCTATAGGCGGGCGTCACCTTGTGATCGAAGCGGACCGGCTCCGGTCCCTCGGTCCCGAAGAGCGACACCAGGAGCAGGCCCCCTGGTGCCAGGACACGCACCTGCTCGGCGAGCAGCGCGGGCATTTCCCCGGGCGGAGTATGGATCATCGAGTAGTGGGCCAGCACTCCGCCGAGCGCGCCGTCCTCGACCGGCAGGGCCTCCATTTGTGCTTCGTCGAACCGCAGCGCCGGATGGGCCTGCCGGGCGTGGTCGACCATGGCCGGGGAGAGGTCGAGCCCGAAGGCGTCCAGCCCCAAGTCGTGCAGCATGGCCGTCAGATGTCCGGGCCCGCACCCGACGTCGGCTGCCCGCAGGTTTCCCGTCCCACGTACGAGCTCGGCGAAGGTGCCGATCATGTTCCGTGCGAACGGCTGCGTCTCCAACCGATTAGCGAACATCGACGCATACAGCTCGACGACCCCGTCGTAGGCCGCCCTGGTCTCGCCCTGGTGTTCCAACACGGGAAAGAAACTAACACCCGCGCCGTTCGCAGCCGTTCTCCGGCCCCATACCGGCCCTTCCCCTAAGGACTGATCGTCCCGTCACCTGATCACGGGACGCCCCCAGTAGTTCGGAGAAGCAAGGTCGGCTCGCCTCCGGGGCCGGTCCAGGTCAGCTCCTCCCTGCGGAACCCGACCCACGACATTGCAGGCGAGGCGGAGATGAGCGTGCAGTGCTCGCAGGAGCACAGTTCCCTAATAAGACCTACCGAGGCTCCAACCGGCAGACTCGGTGCCTGGTAGCCGCCAGCAGGTGAGCACTCTTTGTTCCCTGGACACCGAGTCCTGTTGACAGATCGTGCCCCTGCTGGTCGGCCAGGAGCGAAATCGCTGATGGGATGTCGTGCCCGCCCGGTTGCGGCGTGAGCACAGCCTTATTAGGTCGCTGATGGTTCTCCTGCGGGCTGCTGCCGATCGAGTTCGATGACGGAGGACGAATTGCTGTTCGTTGGGGACGACTGGGCCCAGGACCACCACGACGTCGAGCTGATGGACGCCACAGGTCGCCGGCTGTCCAAGGCCCGGCTGCCGGAAGGCGTGGCGGGCATCGAGCGATTGCACGCGATGATCGGCGCCGAGCTCGGCGCCGACAGCAAGGCCGAGGTCGTGATCGGAATCGAGACCGATCGAGGCCCGTGGGTGCAGGCACTGATCGCCGCTGGCTACACGGTGTACGCGGTCAACCCACTGCAGGCCTCCCGGTACCGGGAACGCTTGGCGGTGTCGGGGGCCAAGAGTGACGCGGCCGACGCGCACATGCTCGCCGACATGGTGCGTACCGACTCCCACCAGCTGCGCCCGGTTTCCGGGGACACCGCCGACGCTGAAGCGGTCAAGGTGGTAACGCGCATCCATAAGACCCTGATCTGGGAGCGGACCCGCACCATGCAGCGGCTCCGGCATGCCCTGCTCGACTACTTCCCCGCCGCCCTGGAGGCGTTCGAGGATCTTGACGCCCCCGACGTCTTGGAACTGCTGGCCAAAGCGCCTGATCCGACTGCCGCGGCGAAGCTGACGATCACGCAGATCAGTGCGGTCCTCAAGCGCGCCCGCCGGCGCAACATCGCCGACAAGGCCACCAAGATCCAGGCCGTATTGCGCGCCAAGCACCTGGGCCAGCCCGCCGCTGTGACCGCGGCTTACGCCGGCTCAGTGCGCGCTCTAGTCGCGCTGCTCGTCACCTTGAACGAGCAGGTCAACTTCCTGCACGAGCAGGTCGAGGACTTTTTCGGCCGGCACCCGAATGCCGAGATCATCCGGTCCCAGCCCGGACTGGGCCCGATACTCAGCGCCCGGGTCCTCGCAGAATTCGGCGACGACCCCCACCGCTATGCCAGCGCCAAGGCCCGCAAGAACTATGCAGGCACCAGCCCGATCACCCGCGCCTCCGGCAGAAAGAAGGTCGTGACCGCCCGGCACGTCCGCAACGACCGGCTCATCGACGCCCTGATCGCCCAGGCATTCTCCGCACTTCGGATCTCCGCCGGAGCCAGGGCCTACTACGAGAAGCAGCGCGCCCGCGGCATCGAATTCAACGCCGCCCTACGCCAACTCGCCAACCGGCTCGTCGGCATCCTGCACGGCTGCCTCAAGACCGGCACACCGTACGACGAGGCGACAGCTTGGTCTCAGCGATCCCACGCACTCGCCGCGTGACGCTACAGCTCGGGCAAGCGGTCAACGGGTGTGGGGGACCGCCGCTCTTCCAGCCAGTAGAGGTAAATCCGCAGGTCAGTTGCCAGGCACCGGCGATGTAGAGCTCGAAGTCGCGGACGGCAGCGGCTATGCCCTGGCCTGACCAGGCATCGTTCTCATCCCATTTGCTCCGCTGATCGGACAGGTATTGCACGACCTGGCTGCGGTTACGCCACCACTCCCGGACCGATTCCGGTGTCCATCGCGAGTCGCCATCACAGCCGTACCCGAGGAACGGGTCGTTGTCCGCCGCCTCGACCAGCAGGGCCGTGTCCGCAGGCGTTCCGGGCTGGCGATAGACGTACTCGCTGAGGTACTCGCCTCCATAGAGGACGTGGGCGGGTGCCGAAAGCCGTCCCGTCCAGCAGGTGTCGGTCTCCCCGCCGTAGAAGGGCCCGGGGACGTTGAGCCACAGTCGGTCTTCCCAACGGCCCCGAAAGGCATCGCGGTCGTTGCCAAGGATGGCCACCGGGTCGAAGTAGAGCGTCATCCGCCGAGACTAGGGCATCCGTTCGAGCTGGCCGACGGGCTGCCGATGGGAAGGGGACTGCCTGGCCCCCCTGGGCTCACGCACTCGCCGTTTGACTCTCCAGCTCATGGGATGTCTGTCAAGTTCTTCTGTGCAGGCTCTTCGGGATCCTGCAAGGGACGTCGTTGCGCAGTCACGGGGGCGGCTTGGTCAGATCACGTGAGCCCGTTACTGGCCGGGTCGGCCGTGCGTCAAGTCTGTGCTGTCCTCTGGCTCGGAGTTGCCACGCTTGGGAGAGAGGCCAAGAATGGCGGCTGCGACGTCTGGCCCCGCCACCGCCTGCGCGCGGGAAATCGCCTCCATGGCTTCGTCGAGCAGTCCGACCCTCCTGCGCGGCGCTACCTGGATCTGGACAGCCTCGATCAGGCGTGAGCGGAACGCATCGGGTGATTGCGCGGTGAGATTGCAATACAGCAGTGTGGCCTCTGCGACGGCGAGGAGTGGGCCGTAGGCGAAGGGCAACCCGGTATCGCCAACCCGAGCCAACAGCACCAGCGTATTTGCGAGATTGGGTTCATGGACCCTCGGGTTGTGCTCTGTCAACTCTCTGAAGAGTCTCACCGATTTCCTGACCGTGCGAATGGCTTCTGGGTGGCGCCATCGTGCGGAAGCGGGCAATGAGTCCCTCGGTCATGTCCATGGAGAAGGACGCCGGGGCTCCGATCACGGTGGTGCCGCTGGTCATCAGCAGCAAGCCCGGGACGAGGTAGGCAATGTAGTCGGAGCGGTCCGTGCCGCCGTCGCCGATGCCCGCGCTCATTGCCGGGGTACTCGGCAAAGTGCTCAGCCGGGTACACGTGAACGTGCTCGGCATGGCGAAGACGGTTGGGCGGCGGGAGGCACAGGTCGGTGGTTCGCGAATTCGGGTGACATGTCTCGATTCCGTCGGCATCATCGGTCAGTTGCTCTGCCACGTCCGACTTTGGGGGTACGCCACGTCCATCCACCAAGAACTTCGAGCCTGGTCGCTGCCGTGGTCCGCCGCTGACCCTCGCCGGAACGCCTTCGAATGGGACGACGACGACGAGGGGGCCCGGCTCACGGCGCTGGTCGCCCCGATGACACCTCCTGCCGATGTCGACCGGATGGAGAACTTCCGCTTCATACGCGAGGTGACCGCGTTACTGGCGTCGCGCTACGGCCGCTGGGCCTGCGGTTGGGACTGGTCGACCCATAACGGTGGACCTGTTGCCGCCTGGTGCTGCGACGCGCACTCGGTCGGAGAGGCGGAGGAGACCGCCGCGCGAATCGTGGCTGCTCTTCTGGAGTGGCGTGACTGGCTGGAGGACATGGCCGAGCGATTCGAGCGGCTTGCCCCGTTGCCCGACGCGGATGCCGGGGACCGCAGCTGGCATCTGGAGCGTGCGGTGACCCGTTTGGTTTCCACGGTCGTGGACCGCACGCACGCCGAGTCGGCCTGGTACGGGCTCTGCGACACGACGCTGACCTGGTTCCTGTCCTCCACTGGCCTAGGACCGGAGGAGGCGGAGAAGGCAGTCGAAGCAGCGATCGGCGGCCGGTTCAAGAGCTGGGTCGAGCCCGCCTTGACGGTGGTCGACGCGGTGGGAGAGGACCTGGCGGTCCGCCTCACGGGTCGTGGGTTCTACCGTGAGCGATGATGCGCTGGCTGTGTGGTGTCAGGTCAGGGAGGAGGTCGACTGGTCCTCGGCTGCGACGGCGGCCCCGTTGCCTGTGCGGCCGGTCGTCGACGGACTAGCCCGTTGGTTCGACGGCCCGGTGCGATACCGCGACCCGGACCGCGCCGGCCGGCTGCTCGCCGCGATGGCCTTCTCCCGCGCCGCGGCCGGACAGGGAGAACCGCTCACCCCGACCCTGCTCGACAACTGGCAGAAGCTGGTCCTCGGCGTACCCGACGTGCGCTTGCGTCAGGGCGAGGCGTTTGCCAAGGGCGGCCGGGAACGTTACGGGCTGACGCCGCACACCTGGCGGGACTTCGCCGCCTGCCTGTATCAGAGCGCCGACCCGACGGTCCCCCTCGCCGCCCGCGCGGCCAGGGCGTACCTCGACATCGCCTTCTTTCACCCTTACCCGGACGGCAACGCCCGCCTGGCGCTGCTGACCCTGGCTCACATCCTGGAGGCGGAGGGCGTACGCCTGGACGAAGTGGGGCCGCTGCAGACCACCCGCTACGCGGACGACCCAGCCGGTGCCCTTGACCTCGCGGTTTTGGTCTCTGTGCTGATCCGTGCCACCCACCGGCGGGCAACCACAGCCGCGCACTGAGAGAAGCCGTCGCCACCGCGGACGGGTGAGCGCATTCAGCTGTACACGGCTGAGCACTTTCCTGTGTACGCCGACACTCGTTACATCTCCGAAGATGTAGGCCGGTGGCGGGGTGGTGCGACGGGGTGTGTACGTGGCTGTCTGCTGGCGATCGAGCGTGGTTCAGGTGGTGGTGTCGGGGGTTGTTTCGGGTTTCGTGTGGAGGATGTCGCGGGCCTGTTCTGCGGCGCGGGCGATGCTTTCGGAGACGAAGTCGAGGAAGCGGGCGATGTTCTCGAGGCGGGCGCCGGCTGGGGTGTCGGGGCCGAGGATGCTGATGCCCTGCCGTGAGGTTTCGACGAGTTGGGCGGTGGAGCGGGCGCTGGCCATCATCGCCTCGTACCAGACGTCGTCGTCGACGATGTAGCGCTCGCGGCGGCGTTCGTCGCGTTCTCTGCGGACCATTCCCTGGCTCTCGAGGAACGTGATTGCTTTGGAGATGGACGCCGGGCTGACCTGGAGGTGCTGGGCGAGTTCGGCTGCGGTGAGGCTGCCGGTGTCGGTGAGGGTGAGGCAGGCCATCACCCGGGACATCATCAGGGGTGCGCCGGAAGCCATGATGACGGTGGTGAACACTTCCTCGTACTCGCGCACGGCTTCGGCGTCGCGTCCGTAGGGCTGCGGGGGTGACTGCGCCTCGCGGGGTGCGGCCTTCCTGCGGCGGTGGGCGCGGTGTTCGGTGGCGCGGTGGGCCACTTCGGCGCGGTAGGCGGTGGGGCCGCCGTTGCGCATCACCTCGCGCGTGATCGTCGAGGTGGGGCGGTCCAGACGTCGGGCGATCTCGGCGTAGGCGAGGCCGTCGGCCAGTCCCAGTGCGATCTGCTGGCGTTCTTGCTGGGTGAGCCTGCCTCCCGGCATCGCGGTCTCCTTCGTGGCCTGGGTGTGGCCCTGTGGTGGCTGGGGTGCCGACTATAGCGTTCACTCTCAATTCATTGCAACACGCTACACGTGGAGGCGTTGCGTTATGTGCGAGGTCATTGCATCAACTTTTCCATATCTACCTGCACTGATGGGATTTTGACGCAACGAATCTGTTGTCAGATCTGTGAATGCAACGTAGCTTTTCCTCTATCGGAAAGAGCGGGCCGAAGGGGCGCGCGATACCGGAGAAGGAGAGCATGATGCAGAAGTTCGACACCCCCGCCGCCGTCCAGGCCGTCCTTGACATCCCCGCGGGACGCATCCAGTTCATCGCCGCCGACCGCACCGACACCACCGTCGAGGTCCTGCCCGCCAACGCCGCCAAGAGCCGCGACGTCAAGGCCGCCGAACAGACCGAAGTCACCTACGCCGACGGCGTCCTGCGGATCCAGACTTCGCAAGCGAAGAACCGGATCCTTGGCAACTCCGGATCCGTCGAGGTCACCGTCCAACTGCCCGCCGGCTCCCGTGTCGAGGCCAAGGCGGCCGCCGCCGAGTTCCGCGGCGTGGGACGGTTCGGCGATGTCGCCTTCGATGGCGGCTACGGCTCGGTCAAGCTGGATGAGGCCACCAGCGCCCGCCTCACCGGACTCGACGCCCACATCGCGGTCGGCCGCCTGAACGGTCCCGGCGAGATCAGCACACAGCGGGGCAACGTGAACATCACCGAGGCCGTGCGCGGGCAGCTCACGCTGAACACCCAGCAGGGCGACATCACCGTCGGTGCGGCTCGCGGCGTCTCCGCCTCCCTGGACGCCGGCACCGGCCACGGCCGGATCGACAACGCGCTGAAGAACAGCGACGGCACGCCCGGTCTGACCATCAAGGCGACCACCTCCCAGGGTGACATCGCCGCCCGCAGCCTCTGAACCTCGCAGTCTTTGAAGGAGCTCTCCTCATGACCGACTTGGCTATCGCGGCGCACGGGTTGCGCAAGTCCTACGGTGACAAGACCGTCCTCGACGGGATCGACCTGACCGTCCCGGAAGGCACGGTCTTCGCGCTGCTCGGCCCGAACGGCGCCGGCAAGACCACCGCCGTGAAGATCCTGTCCACCCTCGTCTCCGCCGACGCCGGCGACCTGCACGTCGGCGGTCACGACTTGGCCGCCGAACCGCAGGCCGTACGTGCCGCGATCGGTGTCACGGGGCAGTTCTCCGCCGTCGACGGCCTGATCACCGGCGAGGAGAACATGCTCCTCATGGCCGACCTGCACCACCTCTCCCGCAGCGAGGGCCGCCGGGTGGCCGCCGAGTTGCTGGAGCGCTTCGACCTGGTCGAGGCGGCGAAGAAGCCGGCCTCCACCTACTCCGGCGGCATGAAACGCCGCCTCGACATCGCCATGACCCTCGTCGGCAACCCCCGGATCATCTTCCTGGACGAGCCGACCACCGGCCTCGACCCGCGCTCGCGGCACACCATGTGGGGCATCATCCGCGAACTGGTCACCGATGGCGTCACCGTCTTCCTCACCACCCAGTACCTGGACGAGGCCGACGAACTCGCGGACCGGATCGCTGTGCTGAACAACGGGAAGACTGCCGCGGAGGGCACGGCCGAGGAGCTGAAGCGGCTCATCCCCGGCGGACACGTCCGCCTGCGCTTCACCGACCCCGCCGCCTACCAGAACGCAGCCGGCACCCTCGACGAGGCGACCCGCAACGACGAGGCGCTGTCGCTGCAGATCCCCAGCGACGGCAGCCAGCGCGAGCTGCGCTCCATCCTCGACTGGCTGGACTCGGCCGGTATCGAGGCCGACGAACTGACCGTGCACACCCCCGACCTCGACGACGTCTTCTTCGCCCTCACCGCCACCACCGTGCCCACCCAGCCCAAGGAGACTGTCCGATGAGCTCCCTCTCCCTCGCCGTGCGCGACTCGTCCACGATGCTGCGCCGCAACCTCCTGCACGCCCGCCGCTATCCCTCGCTCACCCTGAACCTGCTGCTGACCCCGGTCATGCTGCTCCTGCTGTTCGTCTACATCTTCGGCGACACCATGAGCGGGGGCGCGGGCCGCTCCGCCTACATCGCCTACATCGTCCCGGGCATCCTGCTGATGACCATCGGCTCCACCACCATCGGCACCGCCGTGTCGGTCTCCACCGACATGAACGAAGGCATCATCGCCCGCTTCCGCACCATGGCCATCCACCGCAGCTCCATCCTCTTCGGCCACGTCGTCGGCAGCGTCCTGCAGACCGTCATCAGCGTGATCCTCGTCGGCGCCATCGGTGTGGCCATGGGCTTCCGCTCCACCGATGCCAGCGTCCTGGAATGGCTGGCAGCCTTCGGCCTGCTCGCTTTCTTCGCCCTGGCCTTCACCTGGATCGCGGTCGGCATGGGCCTGGGCAGCCCCAACGCGGAGGCGGCCAGCAACAACGCCATGCCGCTGATCCTGCTGCCCCTCATCTCCAGTGCCTTCGTCCCCCTGAACAGCATGCCGGGCTGGTTCCAGCCGATCGCCGAGTACCAGCCCTTCACCCCCGCCATCGAGACCCTGCGCGGACTTCTCCTCGGGACCGAGATCGGCAACAACTGGTGGATCGCCCTCGCCTGGTGCCTGGGCCTGACCATCCTCGGCTACCGCTGGTCCAAGGCACAGTTCAACCGCGACCCCAAGTAACCGCCATGACAGTGCGGGCCACCCCCGCCACCCGAACCGCTCCAGGGCGGCGTACACCGACACCGCGTCGGTCGTGCGCCGCCCCTTTCGCGTCCACGAACGACGTGGATGCACCCCTGGCCATTGACGCCTACCTGCTCACTTGAGTTGGCCACTGTCAGCGGCTACCGCGTGGGTGGCGAAGGTGGTCAGGTCCTGGACAGAGAAGCGAAGTGCAGCACCTTGGGAACCCGCTGCGATTCAGGCGGTGTCGGGATCAAAGGTCCCCGATGCGTTTGCTTGCCGGGCCTGACGGTAGCGCTCCCCGGCCTCGTTGAGTCGCCGGAAGTCATCAGCGGAGAACTGTCGGACACGGGCGCGGTGCCGCCGGGCATTGGCGATCACCTGAGTGATTACTCGGACTACGCCTTCGCATACGAGGATTACGACGGCCCCAGAAGCAATGTAGAAGGCCGTCTTCGCCAGGTGGGGGTCCTGGGCGGGAGTGTGTGTTGCAGACCACTTGAGCACCTTGATCTGGGTGATCACCAGCACGCAGCAGATGGCAACCCACGCCGCGCTCGCAAGGTAGGTGCCCCACCTTCGGTTCCTCCCGACCACGCGCGCGAACAGGTCCGTGAAGTACTGGTCGAGCGCAGCCAGGTCCTCAGCTCTCGGATCTCGGTTGCCGTGAAGTGCCTGTGCCACCCTTTCGAGCAGAGCAGCATGTGAGTCGTCAGCCTGGGGCATGGCATCCGCGTAGGACTTGATCAGCGTGTACAGCTGGACCGTCCCGATCAGCAGAACGGCCAGAATCACGGTCGTGATGAGAGCGGCGTAGTCGTCGCTCATGGCCCATTTCATGTGTCCCCCATCGATCAACCAGCAGCGGTTGAAGTTACCGGCTGCCACGGGGACCCAGCATCTGGATCCATGGCCCCCAGGCGCTCAACGGTGCCTGGTCCGACGTCCTGGACCAGGCCGGCCGCGTGCTGCTTGCCCGGGTCGAGGAAGCCGCCGCCGGCGGCGAGGACAGTCCGCTGCAGAACATGCTGGCGATGTTGGCCGTGGCCTGTCGGTCCGCAGCCAACGGCAAACCCGGGGTGGCGGCAACAGCCCTGGGCTACTGCGAGACGATCGCCCTGAACCTGCAGCCGCTGCTGCTCGCTGCACCCGGCGACTGCCCGGCGCTGCTGCTCGTCCTCCTGGTCCTGCCGCACGGTGGGTCTCGCGTGCAGCGCAGCATTCGCACGAACCAGACGGCACACGGCTGCTGCTCGTGCAGCAGGCCGGCCCGGCCGGGGCAGCGGCGGGCAACTGCTGCTCGCTGCACGGGTGCCCTGCTGCTTGCCGCGAGCACAGCTCGCAGGGCGGCAGCACGGCTGCTGCATGCAGCGCCCGCACCCATGCTGCTCACCTGCGCGTTTCCCTGTGAGTTCTCATTGATGTTGTGGTCAGTGCGAGGCTCTGACCTGTACTCCCGTAGACGTAGTGAGACGTCTGTGAAGGGTGGAAGGGGGGTATGAGGGCCTGTGACCTGGGGTGCCTCGTGGGGCCTCGACCACTGCGACGTCCTGGCGGCTCGCTTCGGCATCGACGTCATGGATCTGCCTGCTGCCCCGCGCCCGCGTTCCAGGCCTTGCAGCTGGGTCGCGCGCAGAACGCGAACTGCTGAACAATCGCTCCTCCTCGGCTGGCAACGGACGATACCTACGTATCCCGCAGACCGGTGGCTACCACCGTTCAGACGGCACTGGTCCGCACCTGCGGTGCCAAGTGGTTGGCCCGTAGCGTTTAGCCTGGTGTCCTGGCGTGTGCTCCAGTGGTGGTGCCTTGCTCACGAAGCAAGGAAGAAACACCGGAGTGCCCACGTCAATCCGCTCCAGCAGCGCCGCGCGCAACCTTTGCCTCAAGCTGCTCATGAAGGGTCGAGACGGTCTGCCGCACGGGCGCGTCCGACCGTGGGAATAGGGCCGGGCGGCCTCGCGGGCGCCACTGCGCGAACGAGGCGGTTCTGTCGGACTCGGCGTTGAGCCGGGCCCCTTCAAGGATGGCGTCGAGCAGCCCCGGGTAGCGGGTCGATGACCGCCTTCGGGCGGTCTCCCTTCCGGGAGCCGGCCACCCCCTCCGGCATGCCGGAGGGGGTGGTGGTGGAGCCGGGCGAACAGCCGGGCGTTGCCCCGGTCGGACAGTGAGGTGGGCACGGAGGCCCTCGTCGAGGGGACCGGCACGGCGCCGGTCATGAGGTACTCCTGTCGGTTCCCCGGAACGGAAGAGGAGGCGCGTGGGCGCCGCCTCTCTGCTTCGTGCGGGTGCGGTGCCTGCGACGCGTCAGCGCGAGAGGATCAGTGAGGTCACTGTCGCGGTGAACGGTGCATGGTCGCCCTGGCGGGCGGTGATGCGTACGGTCTCGTGACCGGGCGTGGAGGCGGCGTTCGGCTCCGCCTCGATCCAGCACAGGGCGTCGAATTCGACGAATCGCGTGAATGTGGCGTCGATGCTGGTCATGACGGTCTGCCGGGGGTGCAGCGTGGAGTGGGCCGCCTGACGGGCCGCTTCCAGGAGCAGCATGCCGGGGATGTGGTCGACCGGGTGGTCGAACAGGACGGGGTGTGTCACGTCGACGCGAAACTGCCAGTGCCGGTCCGCGTTCCCGGGGGCGAGGACGACGTCCTGCGGGTCGATCCGGCCGACCTGGTCGGGCGCGAGCGGTGCCGGCAGCGGGACGGCGTCGGCCATGGCGCGGGCGGCGTCGCAGCGCGGGCCGCGCAAGCGCCTGTAGATGGCGGGTGCCTGGTTGGTGAACCGGGTCTCGGCGACCCCCATGCGACGCCCGCCCCGGACCGCCGTGGCCCGCAGTGCCATCCCGCCGAGGCGTCCGGCGCGCTTGACGATGTCGGCACACGTCAGGTGCATCTCCAGGTCGGCGGGCAGCCGCTCGTGCCGCAGCGCTTCGGCGGAGATGGTGCAGCGGAAGCGGTCCCATATCTGGCGGTGGTCCATGGGTGCCCCGTAACCGGCGTGGCTGACCAGGGGCATCGCCTGGCGGACGCTCTCGGCGAAGAGCATCGGGTCGTGCAGGCCGTGGGCAGGGGCGTAGAAGCTGTGGGACCGGGGCCACTGGGCAGGGGCGAGAAAGGAGTCCTCCCCGTTGTTCTGCCAGCCGCAGAGCAGGACTTCGGCCTGGGCGGTCTTGTGTACGTACTGACGCGGGATCGCTTTGAGAGCGGAGCTGGGACGAACGGGTTCAACGGTGGTGACAGTCACGGAACGGCCTCTCTGAGGATCTCGTACTGACGTCGGACGGCTGTGGGCACCGCAGCCGGCAGGGCATAACCTAGAGAGCGCTCTGTTTCTTTGTCGAGGGAGGATTCATGACACGCCCACAGCAGGAGCGTGCGGTAAAGACGAGGGCGGCCCTCGTCAGGGCCGCCGCGGAAGAGTTTGACCTGCACGGATTCTCCGGAACCAGCACCACCAAGATCGTCAAGCGGGCTGGTTCGACTATGGGAGCTCTTTACTTTCACTTTGACTCCAAGGACGACCTGGCCCGGGCCGTGATGGCCGAACAAGACGCAGATCTACCGGAGTTGGGAGGAACGAGCGGACTGCAGCACGTGATCGACCTCACGCTCGCCCTGGCGCGGGAGCTGCAGCGCAACGTCCTGTTTCGCGCGGGTGTGCAGCTGGCCGTCGAACAGGGCGCCTTCGGTCTGCAGGACGATGCCGCGTACCAGCTATGGATCACCAACTTCGAGGAAGAGCTCATGGTCGCCCAGGCGCTCGGTGAACTGCGTGAGGGCGTCGACCCCGCGCAGTTCGCCCGGGTCCTGGTCGGGGCCTACACCGGAACGCAGCTGCTGTCCCAGATCAGCACGGGCCGCAAGGATCTGACCGGGCGCATCGTGGAGTTGTGGTCGTACTTCCTGCCGGCCGTCGCCGCGCCCGAGGTCGTCGAAAGCCTGGACCTCACGGGCCGGGCGCCGGAGGTGTCCGAATGAGACCGTGGACCGTCGCGCTGACCGGGGCCACCGGTTTCATCGGCGCCGCCGTGCTGCGGCAGCTGGCCGGGTGCGTGGCGGCCGACGGCCGCCCGGTGCGGGTGCGCGCCCTGGTGCGCCGCGCGGACGTCGTGCTGCCGGGCGGGGGAGCGGTCGGGCAGGTCCGGGCCGACCTCACCGATCCGACGTCATTGACCGGCGTCTTCGAGGGAGCCGACGCCCTGGTCCATGCCGTGTCGTACGTCGGCAAGGACGCCGAACGGTGCGCGGCGGTCGAACCTGCGGGGCACCGCCGCCGT
>NZ_CP102360.1:0-21264 GCF_047305335.1 Streptomyces sp. R-74717
TGCGCTGCGCGCATTGCAAGAGAAAGAATTCGCTGCGCGAATTCTAACGCAGTGTCAAAAGGCGCTGCGCGCCTTTAATTCCCGCTGCGCAGGAATTCCGTATTTCCGCTGCGCTCCAATACTGAGAAAGCGAAGCAATTCCCGCAAGCGGGAATTGGGAATTTCCGCTGCGCTCCAATTCCTGCCCCGGCTGCGCCGAGGCGGCTGGCTACGGGGAGGGGGCTGATGCATCACGCCCCGAGCTGTGTAGAACTTGGGATCACAGACCACCACCTCGTGCAGTGCCGCACTCTGACGCCACGTAGGGCACTGCACCCTTACGAGCCCGTGGAAGGCTCGAACGAGCCTTCCACGGGGCGAGCGTGAGCATGCGTCAAACTGCACCCTGGGCTGAACTCTGGAACCAGCCCACACCCCGCCCGGTCGGACTGCATCACGTGATGCAGCATGTGCCTTTGGCGAAACCACACCACACCCCCCGTCAGCTCCGGCATGACCCTGCATCAACACCTGATGCACTGTGTAGTTTCCCGGATTCCACACCACCACCCCGAGCCTCTGAAACAAGGCTGCCGGTCCACATCCCTTTCTGTAGCTGCGGAATTCATCAGCCCCATTAAGCCCGCAGGCGACCCGCTGCGCGCGTCAATCAGCGGGGGTAGCGAAGGCGTCAGGTCAAGGTCACATCTCTATGGCATTAGGTAATCGGGTGCCGCCCTCGCCCCCGGAGCAACGCGGAGGAGCGCGTTTCCCCTGGTCAGAGGGCTTCCGCCCATTGGGTAGCCAGGTGCCACGTTTTCCACAGGGCTGGAAGTGATCTTGTGAAACCGCAGGTCAGAGGGCGGCACCCATTGGGTAATCGAGTGCCGCCCTCTGCGGCGCAAATCGGTTCATTTCGCATTCGTAGTACCGGTTATCCACAGGGAGGGCCCGTGAGAAATCGAACAAGCTTTCACCCCGGCACTCGATTACCCAATGGGTGCTCTCGCGTCCCCTGCACCTCAGGTGCCTTGGGTGCCCCGTGGGGGTGATGGCGGCTCACATGGCCTCTCTCCTAGCTTGCTGGGTTTGAGGGCGTCAGGGGAGCTTGCAGGCGCCTTCTCAGGCCTGCTGGGCGCCGAGCTCACCCTTTGGGTTCAGCGAGGAGCCGTCACACAGCCGCCGGTTCGGAAACAACCACTCAGGCCATCGGCACCGGGTGCCGGCACCCGGCCAACCGAGGGGCGACACCCGGGCGGCACCGCGCGGAAAGGGGTCCAGGCATGCCGAATAGCCCGCGCCCGAGGGACGCGAGCAATTCGGCAATTCCATTCAGAAAGCTGAGACCAATTCAGAACGCCGGGGACAATTCCCGTGCACAACTGTGGCACATGACGCCTTCCGGCATCTGCGCATCCTCGTGCGGTCGCTCACAGGTGAGGCAGAGCGCGTGACGGCCAACTACCCCGATGACCTCACCCATTGACGGGGTGTACGTGGACATGGGAGGCGGCAGCAGGCTGATGAGCAGCGCGTAGGCGTCGGTGATGCCGTGGTGGGGACGGATGTTCCGCCGAGTGATCATCCGCCGCAGTACGTCACGCGGATACCGCCCGTGTTCCATGTGTCCGGCGACCCGACGCAGTAGCGCTTGTCGATCCGACGGCAGCACTCGGCTACCCACGGCCCACGGAGCCACTTCGGTCAGCAGCTCGTGCGCAGCGTCTTCGAACCAGCGCGCGCCGGGCAGCTGCTCGCCCGCGGTGAGCAGAGCGTCGAACGTCGAGTTCGACAGGAGGACGTACCGGTCTGGGCGGGACCCGGCCCACTGCCCGCCGTCAGATCGGTACGAGTCCGGCTCCTTGCGCAGGATCTCGGCGGCCGCCAGATGATTGACGTGCGCCGTCCAGGTCTTGGGCGACATGCGCGCATGCCGGGCCAGCTCGGCACGGGTGATCCCGCGCGTCGTCCAGTCAGCGCCGGCGAGCTCGGCCACGACTGTCAGCACTCGGCGGCAGGCGTCACACGTCAAGGTGACCGTTGCGGCCCATCGACCCGGAGTGGTCGGCGGCTGCGGGGCGGAGACGACCGGGTGTAGCGGCGTACGCCGGTCCATGTCCACGTGCCCGGCCTCCACCAGGATGGACAGATGGACACGCGTGGTGCGCGGGGCGAGCCCGAGTGCGGACGCGATCATCCCGAGGGTGATCGCATCGCCGGGAACGTCGGCTTCCCACTGCTCTCGCAGGTAGCGCCACGTGGACCGGCAGTTTGTGCAGCCAGCTGGCGGCTTGAGGTGCTGCATTGGGCCCTTTCCGGCCCGCGTACGGGCCATGGCCCGATGCCGTGGTGGTAGTGGAGCGCTCGCTCCTCTACACTCGGCATCGAGCCTCTCAGACGGCCACGCACACCCGCCAATCCGGATTTCGACCCCTCATCTCGGTTTCGACGCCAAGAAGAGGGTCCGGGGGCGGGTTTTGCGCTTCCGTGGGTGATCTTGTGACGGAGAGCCTACGCGCTGGAGCCGTACGACGTCTCCCCGCCCGGTGGGAACGCTTCTCCTATAGGGGACTCTGGGTGCATGACGGTGCTGGCCGGTCGCTGTGCCATCCATCCGGACAGGCGGTGGTCGGGTGCTTCGGTGCGCACGTGTGCGAACCCCTGGTTGAGGTAGTAGCGCTGGAGGCGCTCGTTCGTGCGCCAGACGTCCAGGCGGACCCAGGGCACCTTGTGCCTGCGGGCGACACTGCCGACCCAGTCGAGCAGGCGCCCCCCGAGCTGGCGGCCGCCGGCGGTGCGCGCCGTGATTAGCTTGGCGACATAGACGGCGGACTCGGGATCGTCGCGCTCATCCCAAAAATCCAGGTCGGGGCGCGCGAGCGTGACAGTTCCGAGTAGCTCGTGTCGCTGGCCAGGGACTACCCAGGTACGCCCCTCTGCGATGTCGGCGCGCCACTTCGCGAGGGCCCGCTCCCGGAAGCCGGTCGAGCGCCACTGGTCGATGCCAGCGGCTGACAGCCACTCCTCCGCTTCGACGCGGAGCGCCATCAGCGCGGGCGTGTCTTCATTGGTGGCAGGCCGAATGAGCAGTCCCACAGCCAGTCCTAGTCTTTGATCTCGTAGACGAGTGTGTTCAGGTCGCCGGGCGCGATGGTGACCATGCAGCGGACGGGCAGGCCATCCTCGTTGTAGCCGATGCGCACGTGGCGAAGCACGGGGACCGTGCTGCCCGTCGGGAGCCCCAGGCGTTCGGCCTCGTCCGCGGTAGGCGTCCAGGCCCTCAGCTTGTCGACCTTGCGCTGCTGGGCGTATCGGCCGTCCTTGATGTTTGCGAGGATGCCGCCGGGCATTGTGACGTCCTTCTCGTCCATCAGAGGGGTGTCGAGGGCTACCTCGGTGGGGAACCAAGAGTCGGTTAGCTGGAACGGTTTGTCGTCGACTCGGCGGATGCGGCGCCGGGCGACGACAAAGGTCCCCGCCTCGATGGCGAGCCACTTCGCCACCTCGGCGGGGGCACGCTCAACGCTGACGTGCGGAACGTCCTGGCTCGGCGTACGGCCGAGTTCGAGGATCGCGGCCTTCCACTCGTCGATGCCAGTCGCGGCGTCGTCGCGGCGATTGCCGCGCTCGAACCGATGCATAGGGAACTCGATCGGGTTGACGCGGCGTACGAAGACGCCCTTCCCCTGCTGGCTGGTGACGCGGCCTTCGGCGCGCAGGATCTGGATGGCCTGACGCAGAGTCTCCGGGCTGGTGCCGTAGTCCTCCGTCAGGACGCGGGTCGGCGGAAATTGATCCTGAATGTCGCCGCTCTCGATGCGGCTGAGCAGATCGGCGGCGATGTCTCTCGCCCCCATCCGCTTCCTCGGCTGGTGGTTCGTCATGGCGAACAGGGTACCTGCCTTATCTAGTGAAGCCAGCCCGCGCGCTCGAAAATTGATGTCAGTTCACGTAATGCCAGGTCAGTGCAGTGCGTCTGCTTTGAAGTGATGCGACATCAGTTCCCCTATGCGCGCCACCAGTTGACGGTTGGCTGGTGAACCTCTACGGTCTTGCTCAGCTTCCCCAGTTAACTAGGGAAGCTGCCCAAAGGGGAGGTTCTTCGTTCCCTGCGTGGGTGCAAGTCAGCCCCGTCAAACCTGCTCCAACCTGCGGCAATAGCCGTGTGGGGGATGTCAGCCCGGGCGGGCGCAATCGTTGCTTGAGATCCGAATGAAAGGCCCCGGGCCGGAACCCGGGAGGTCATGCAGGGACACCAGATACCCCTGGACCTACGCGCTGCCGAGTCACACCGGTGGCGCCGGCGAATCGCCTTCACGGGCGGAGCAGACAAGAACTGGGAACGGCTGGACGGCTTCGCGGCTGCCTACGACGACCTGCGGCACACCAGACCCGGTGCCGGAGCGAGGGGCCCAGCGCACGACTGGCAGGTACTCCGGATCCCGCAAAAACCGGGCATGTGCGGTGGCAGTGACCGCACACCAACACGTAGCCCTGGGTTACCCGTGGCCGCCGTCCGCACCTCGCGTGTGGGACGGCGGCGGCGGGGGGCCACCAGGACCCCAAGACAGCCGACCTGACGAAGGAGACCGCCATGCCGCTCGGCTACAGCTTCCAGATCACCCCGCAGGAGCTGGAGGAGATCTTCGCCCGCCTCCAGCCGTACTTCCCGAAGTACCTGAAGGAGATCGACGCCCAGTCTTACGGACTCCGCTTCGAGTTCGCTCCGTTCACGGGACGGGAGGAGGAGCCGTACGAGCCCTCCACCCACGACGACCCGAAGCTCAGCTACGTCAGTGAGTCGGAGAACGAGGCCGAACACCTCCTCCGGGAAAAGGCCGGCGTCGTCCTGTCGAACCTGTACGAGAAGGCGCGGGAGGAGTGGAAGGACGCCGCCTACGTTGCCGCGCTGAAGGCCGTCGTCAAGGACGCGCCCGACCTCTGGAAGACCTACCAGCACGAGGTCAAGGCCCTGGGCACGGCGTACGACTACCTCCGCACCCCCGAGGCCGCCAAGGAGTGGCCGTCCGCGGTCTCCCGCCTGGTCGACGCCCAGGACCGCAGCAAGGCCGCCGCTATCACCTTCGACGAGCGGGCGCGGGAGATCGCCGAAGTCCACGACAAGCACCTCTACGCCGATCTGGGCCATGACGCCGCGCTGAAGGCCGCCGGGTACCCGGAGGCCAAGGACTGGCACATCGCGGACGTCAGGGAGTACGGCAAGGGTTACTACAGCGACTGGGACACCAACCCGCCGCTGGAGGAGCAGGTCCGTCGCCTTATCGAGCAGCAGGACGCCCACGTTGCCAAGGTGGGCCGTCTGTCCGGCGCGACCGTCGGCCACTGACTGCTGACGAACGATCACGGTCGGCCCCACCCGCACACGCCGGGTGGGGCCGGCCGTGGCTGCTCGTACGAACAGCCACGGGACCGGTTGGTCCCGAACGCGACGGACCCCCAGGCATGCCCGCCTGGGGGTCCGTCTTCGCAGCTCACCCTCTCTCGAAGGGCAACATGCGCATGCACAGGATGACATCCACTCAGGCCCGGCACACACGCCGGGCCGCGCTTCAGGCCGTGGTCGATACCAGCAAGGACGACCGCAGCGGACACAACGGCAGCGTCTACGAGCGGGACGAGACCGAGCAGTACCACCGACTCGTCCGCCAGCTGGTGAACGACGGCGACCACCGCGCCCGGTCCGCCGGCCGCCGCGCCCGCCGCACGCTGGCCGAGATGGCCCCCGGGTACGTGCGCCAGCCCGTGCTCGTCCTGCACCGGCCGTCGATGAACGACGCCTGCCCGGTGTGCACCCGGTGGAACTGCGACCCCAGCAACTGCCCGCCCAGCTTCGCGCCCGCGGCCCCTGCCCGGACGGCGGTGGCCCAGTGAATCCCTGCAACGACTGCAGCGGGGCCGGCCAGAAGATGGTCACCGTCAACCACATCGGCGCGGACGGCACCCCCTACCAGAGCGTCGAGATGCAGACCTGCACCTCCTGCAGCGGCACCGGACAGAAGCAGGGCTGAGCCCTGCACCTGCACATACGAGCGGCCCGGACCGCACAGCGCCACGCGGTCCGGGCCATCACCACACGCGGCCTGGCCCACCCGATCACCCTCGCGCTGCTCGCGGCCGCCGCCACGGCGGCCGCCAGAGCGTGGGACACCGGCCACCGCGTCACCGAAACCCACCCCGCACCACGAGAGGCCCCGCCCCTCATGCCCAACCACCAGGCAGGCCGCCATGGCTGACGACCTGTCCACCCGCTACCAGCAGGCGCGCGACACCTGGCGCACCCACAGCAGTAGCTGCGAGCCCTGCAAGGCGGAGCAGCACTGCCCCGCCGGAGCCCCGCTGTACCGGCGGCTCGCCGACCTCCAAGACGCCTACCTGCGCCGACTCCGCTCGCGAGGAGGAACCCGATGAACGACGTCCCAGACACCCAGATTTACGGCGCCGCCTACAAGGTGAGCGTCCAGACCGATACCGAGGGCGCTGTCATCGTCGCCTACACCCGGGATCCCGAGACGGGGCGCATCGGCCGGTCGTGGATCCGCCTCAACCCGGCCGGAGCCGACTACGTACGACGCCGTCTCGGCGGCCAGTGACGCCGCGCAAAGAACGCCCCTCATGAACAGGAGACATCGTGGCTGAAGAAGAGAAGTGGTACGACAGGCTGTCCCCCCGCGGGACGGTGCTCGGCGTTCTGGGAGCCGTCACCCTGGGCGTGGCCATCCTGTCGATGGCGGTGAGCTTCCAGATCCTCGACCCCCGGTTCGGGATCTGGGCAGTGCCGACCGTGGGCGCGCTGGACGCCCTGTGGGTGGTCTTCCAGGCAGCCGAGATTTTGGCCGGCAACAACCGCCAGCGCGCTCAGCGCGTCCAGCGCGCGGGGTTGGCGCTCACGGCCGTCAACGCTGCCATCCCCACGTTTGATTTGATCCTGTCCCGCTCCGGCGGGTTCGACCTGGCCATGGTCCTGACTCCGATCGCGATCGTTGCGACCAAGACAGCCTGGTGGATTGCCCTTCCCTCGCTCGGACGGAAGGTGTCCGCCGGTACCCGGCAGAAACTCGACGCGAAGCGTCAGACAGTCTCCGACAAGTTCGAGGAGATGGAAGCGGAGGCCGCGCACCGCATCGAGCTGCTGGAGCTGGCCACCGAGCTGGAAACGCGGGTGGCCGAGGCTGAGACCGCCTACCGCAAGGGCGTCCTCAAGGCGCAGCACACGATGACCGAGGAACTGCACGGCCAGGCCGAGACCACCGCGAAGACGGTCGCCGAGAAGGTTCTGCCGGCGTCCGTGGCGGCGATTCGTCTGCCGGAGCTCGGACAGTGGTCGGCGGTCGCCCCGGCGCTGCCCGGCACACCTGACGGCGACCGGCACGGCATCGGCACGCAGGTCAACGCGCTGCCGACCGGATCCGGCACACCGTCCGGCACACCGGCACGCCCGACGGTGCCTACCGTCACGCTCGCCGATCTCGCGGCCGTGTCGGGTGTGCCAGTCCCCGAGCCCGGCCAGCCGCTGACCGACGAGCAGCTGGACGTGGTCTTGCGGCACCTGCGCTACGCGGACGACCCGCCGCGATCCTACCGGCAGGCCCGCGACGCGTTCCGCCGCGCCGGCTTCGTTGGTAGCGAGGCGCGGGTGCGTATCGCGTTCGGCGCCCTGCTGACCCAGGAGGACGGCGGCGAGATCTTCGAGGACGAGGAGGAGTCCGAAGACACGAGCGTCTGAACACCGTCCGGCACCACCAGTGAGGGCCAGCCCGCATCCGTGCGGGCTGGCCCTCGCTGCGACTGCCGGAAGCAGTACGCAGTCGACCCGGCGCAGACCCGGCGAGCAACCCGGCGAGCGGAGCCACGGCTTCGCAGACCCGGCGGAGCAGACCCGGCGAGCACCACCATCAGCACACGATCCGGTGAGCGAGAGCGATACATCGCAGACCCGGAAAGCACCGCGAAAACCCCAACGGAATTGTCAGAGGTGCGAGTTATGCTCGCTAGTTCACGAAAACGGGGTGGGATATGGGGAAGAAACACCAGAGCAACCACGATGACTCCTATGGGCAGTTGGCAGGCGCGATTGGTGGCCTGGTCATCGTCTTCGGCGTCTTGGCCGCCATCAAGGACAAGCTGGGCCTGGGGTGGGTAGCTACCGTGCTCCTCACCGTGGGGGCATTGGTCGCACTCGGATACCTGGCCTGGCTGACCCGTAGGACTGTCAAGCGCCTCCTGGCGGGCGATACCAAGGGTGTCGTGGCCGTGAGTCAGGAGAAGCCCGTAACGGCCTCTGAAGGGGCCCTAGCGGACGCTGAGACAGTTCCGGTCCACCCGGAACTGACAACCGCGCTGACTCGAACCGGGGCAATCAGCAACGACGAAGTGATTCGCGCGGCTGACGTCCAAGAGGACCTGTTGCCGGGCATCGGGACGCGCTACACGTTCCTGCTGCCCTCAGGGCGTACCCACGAAGATGTCTCGAAAAGGCTCGGGCCTATTGGGAGCATGCTCGGCGTGACCCGGCTGCATTTGAAGCTGGAGACGTCCCGGCAGACTGAACGGCAAGTCCAGCTATTGAAGCTGGATCAGCCGCCGTTCACCCGACTGTTCGCACCACCGACCCGCGAGGAGATTCGCGGGTACGGCGGGATCCCTCTCGGGCATGAGGTTACGGGTGATCTGGGTGGTGTGGAGACGTTCGATAAAGCCTCCATGCTGATCGCCGGTATGACCCAGATGGGAAAGACCACACTCGCAATCGGTCTGATCACGTGCCTGCTTATCGCGTACGGCAACGATTTCGACCTGTATCTGTTGGACGGCAAGATTTGCGGGCTGACCGAGTTTCATGAACTCGCGGTCCGTTATGAAGCATCCGACGATCCGGCCGTAATGGAATCCATGCTGGACGATCTTCTGGTCCGCGTGGAAAGCCGATACGCCAAGATTCAGCAGGCAAAAAAGGACAGGCAGCCGAAGCCGAAGTTCCGGCAGGTGATCTTCATCGTGGATGAAGTCGCAGACTTCTACGTCGATGACGGAACACCGAAGTCGAAAGAAACGGTCCGGCGGGTGGAAGACAAGTCGCGGACAATGGTCGCCAAGTCCCTGGAATCTGGGATTTCCGCAATCATGCTGACGCAGCGTCCGGACAAAGACGCAATTCCGGTCAAGGTGCGGAATCAGTTCCAGTACCGCATGTGCCTCTACGTGGCATCGAAGGGTGACGCAGAAGTCGCCCTCGGGGACTCGTACTTTGAGTCCGTGGCCCCGATTCCGCCCATGCGCCTGAACCCGAAAATCAAGGGCCAAGGCGTCCTGTACGTGAACGGATCGTCCACCCTGCTCCGCGGCTTCAACTTCGAAAATGACTTCATCTGGAAAGCCATCGACGAAGTACTCGCCGAACGCGTGAAGGAAGCCGAGAGCTACCCGGTATCCCACCTCACACAGGCAATTGACCTGATGAAGGACAAGGGACTGGATTTCATGCTCACGTCTGACCTCGCCCCGTTCCTCGGCATCACGGAAACCGATCCGACCGAGATGGGAAAGCAGCTCAAAAAGCTGCTCGGCGTGACGTCGTACCGGAGCACGAAGGGCGCGCGCGGCTACCGGCTGGCGGATCTCACAGCAGCCGCTATGTCCGGTTCGTGACCGTCACCCGGCACCGTCACCCGCACCGCACCCACACCGTCACCCCTCGCCCATTGACCGTCACCCAAGACCGTGGGTGACGGTGGGGGTGACGGTCACGGGTGACGGTTCTGACCTGCGAAAACAACGAATATTGACCGAAAGGGGGAAGGTCTTGAGATCTGCCGCAGCCGTCTATATCGGCGTGGGTGCGACCGCGGCCGTTGTCGTGGCCGGCCTCGTACAGGCCGCCAACGAGGACCCCGTCATAGGGAAGGCGCTCAGCCTGTCCGTGCCCGCCAAATACAGGGGTCTGGTCGAGGAGGCGGGAACCACCTGCCCCGAGGTCAGCCCGAACCTGCTGGCCGCGCTCCTCACCCAGGAATCCGGCTTCAATCCGAAAGCAGAGTCACCGGCCGGAGCGCAGGGAATCGCACAGTTCATGCCGTCCACGTGGGAAACCAACGGAATCGACGGCAACTCAGACGGCAAGCGTGATGTGTGGGATCCGGAGGACGCGATCCCGTCATCAGCCAAATACCTGTGCGATATCGGCAAGGAAGTCAAAGGCGTTCCCGGCAACAAGCAGGACAACATGCTTGCCGCCTACAACGCAGGAGGCCCCGCCGTCATCAAATCCGGGGGCGTCCCTGACAACGGGGAGACACCGAACTACGTCCAGTCCATCAACGCACTCGTTGCACTCGCTGATGTTCCGTCCGGCGGGAAAATGACGACCACCGAACAGGTTGCCACCGTCATCAATGCGGCGAGCGATGAACTCGGAACCCCGTATTCATGGGGCGGAGGCAATGCAAGCGGCGCCAGTACCGGGTCCTGCTGCTCCCCCAATGGGAGTTCCGGAAAGAGCATCAAGGGCTTTGACTGCTCCGGGCTCACGCTCTATGCCTACGCGAAGGCCGGAATCACCCTGCCTCGCACGGCAGCACAGCAATACGCCGCCTCAGAACCGGTGAAGCCCGGACAGAAACGCCCCGGGGACCTCATCTTCTACGGGAGCAGCCCCGCAGGAATTCACCACGTCGCGATCTACGTCGGGAGCGGCTACATGATCGAGGCCCCCCGGCCCGGCGCCGCAGTCCGCTTTTCCCCCATCAGCTCAATGTCCGACCTATATGCGTTCGCACGCCCCGTACGTCACTCGAACAAGGAGATCTGACCCATGAGCAAGCTCATTCCCCTCGCCAAGGCGATCGACATGTCCGGCGGCTTCAAGGACTTCTTCGACACGATCGGCCTCACCGGCGGTGGGCTGGTCACCAAGGGCATCGCCGCAGTGATCGCCATCATCGCGATTCGCATGCTGCTCCAGCTGTCCAACGACCCCAAGGGCGCCCTGCAAAAGGGATCGATGGCGCTCGGCACGCTGTTCGTCGCCGTCATCCTCGCGCTCTACGGCGACACCCTGTTCTCGACCGTCACCAACGCCAAGAGCTGATGTCATGCCAGACACCAACTACTGCGAAAAGCTCAAGGGTCCGGCACGGGCCTACTGCGAAGGGGAAGGCATCGATCCCCCCAGCAGCGGCAGCGGCAGCGGGGGCGGCATTACCGAAGGCGCCTCCGACCACGTCAAAGACCTCGCCGACAGCCTGATCAATACGCTCAAGGGGCTGCTCGCCTCCAAGAAAGCGTGGGCGCCGGAGACAAGCGAGAACTGGCTGTACCAGCAGTTTTTGTGGTTGGGGCAGCATCTGGCCATCGCCATTCTGGTCTGCGTGATCGTCGTGTGCGCCCTGACCGCCTGGCAGGGCGCACCCCGCCTCAAGCAGCTGGGCGCATCCACGGGATGGACGCTGGCCGCAGTCGCCGGCATGGCGTCCGTCCCGGGGGTGGTCATGCTCCTGAACCAGGCCGTGAACTCCGCGTTCACGACCGCGTTCGACAGTGACCAGTCGACCCTGCTCAAGGCCATCAGCAAGGATCTGGAAAAGGGGGCGGATGCGAACCCCGTGGGGATCCTGATCATCATCTCCGCGCTGGTTGTCGCGTTGGCGTTCGCGGCGCTGGTGTTCATGACACGCCAGCTCGGGATCCTCGCGTTCGTGCTCATGGCACCCCTGGTCCTGGCGTCCCTGGCTCGCGGGGGCGACACGTCCGCAGTCCGCGCGTGGGCGATGCGCCTGCTGGGGCTGATGTTCGCCCCATTCGCGCTGCTGCTGGTCAGCCCGTTCGTCCAGATGGTCAGCGGCTCGCTCGCGATGGACGCCGTGCTCCTGGTCGCGGCGGACGCACTGATGCTCCGGATGATTTTCCACGGAATCCCGTACTTCGGCCCCAAGATCGCAGGAGCCGCACGCAGCTTCGTGGAGAGCCGGACGACCAACCCGCTCGCGCGGGCAGTTGTCCGGGCCGGGGCCCCGGACTTCTACGAGCAGGAGAACAACCCACGGATGCCCCGCACCGTGGACACCCCCGGCCGCGCCGCGCACCAGGACCGCGGTGTCCTCTACGCCGCCTACGGAATCAACCAGAAGCAGCGATCCTCACGGCTGACCACCCAGTCAGCCATCGACAAGACCCAGCGGGAAGCGCCGCGCACCCAGCAGCTCATCGACGCCCGCAGAGCAGCGCGGGCTGCTGCCGCACAAACCAACACCCCCGGCCCCCGACCCTCACGGTCAGGGGCCGGCCCCTCTCCGCGCCCTGGCGCGAACCCCAACCGGCCGACCCGGCCCGGATCCACCCCACCGAGCACCCCGTAGGAGGTTGCTGTGTACTCCCTGACTCCCGGCTATCGCGTTCCTGCTCTCCAGCGCGGACTCAGCCCCGCAGAGACCCTGCTGACGAAGGTGAATGCCGGGGCAGGGAGCGCCGTCCTGATGTCGGCACTGCTCACCCCACCGCCCGCCTGGACGTTCGGCGCGGTGGGCGCGGCAGCGGCGCTGCTCAACCTCGCGCCGGGGCCCCGTTCGATCGCTCGGTGGGCGACGGTCGGCTACCGGCACCTGCGTGAGCGCACCGCGCCCGCCAGTCTGGTGCCCAGGACCGGAGCCACCACGACGTGGGCGCTGTATCCCGGGCACGGCACCATGCAGGACGCGCACCAACGCGCCGCGTTCCACGGCGCGTTCTCGCGCGCCCTGACGTTCGCCGGCGGGCAGGCCCGCACGGCGGGCATTCAGGTCCACGTCACCCACCACGCCACCGTCGGCGACTACACCGCCCACACCCAGACGATTTCCGTCCACGTCCCCAAGGGCCTCGTCGGCTATCCCAGCCGGGTTATCGACACGCTGGAAGGCGAGTTCGCCACCATGGGCGAGCTGACACGGGTGGACCCGGAGCCGATTCTTGCTGTCGTCGAGCGCGGCCCGCACTGGGCCGCGCTCGAGGACGGCCGGTACGCGGCGACCGCACGCATCACCGCGTGGCCGGATGAAAGCGACGGAGACCTCATGCCCAAGCTGCTGCTGGGCCACGACGCCGACCGCTCCCTGGCCGTTCTGTACCGGCCCCTCCCGGCGGGGCAGTCACGCCGCTCCGCGAAGTGGCAGACCGCCGCGGCTGAAGCGTTCACCAACGACAAGGTGAAGGCGGATGCGCACGGGATGGCCAGCGGAGCCACGCATGGCGCGCTGGTCCAGGGCGCGGCCCTGGTGGACCTCGACGCGTACCTGACGGTGTGGGGCGACAGCCCCGAGAGCGTCACCGAAGCCCGCTGGCAGACCGCACTGACCGCCGACCGCCACCGGATGCGCCTCGACTGGCTCACCGGCCAGCAGCACCGGGCCCATGTGATGACCACCGCCCACGGAGCCTCCACCAGGAAAGGGGCGATCCTCTGATGATTCGACTGCCCTCCAGCCACGCCGCGATCACCGCGCCGCTCGTCGCCTCCAGCACCCGCTTCCCCGGAATCCCGGTCGGCAAGTCCCTGCTGGACGGACGCCCCTTCCACCTCTCCCCGGTCCTCACCGAGGCCGCGATCCTGCCCTCCACCAACAGCCTCGCCCTCGGGGGCCTCGGGTCCGGCAAGTCGACCACCGGCAAGATCAGGATCCGCCGCGAAATCCTCCACCACGACCACCAGGCCGTCGTCATCGACAGCTTCGGGGAGGACAACATCGGAGAGTGGGGAGCACTCGCCCACTCACTGGGAGGCCGGGTCATCGAGGCCGGCTCTTTCACCCTGAACCCGTGCAGCAGCCTGCTGCCGCCCGAAGTTCGTGAGCAGCTGATCCGCTCGCTGATCGCCGCTGTCGAGCCAGGCGCACTCACCTACCAGTCCACCCACGCCCTTCAGCACGCCCTCAATCACCCCAAGGCGACCAACCTGAACGGTCTGGTCGATGCCTTGGTACGTCCCGAGGACGGCAGGTGGCCGGCCGCGAAGCTCGCCGAGTGGGGAGAAGGTGTGGCGATCGGGCTGTCCCGCTACACCGAAGGTTCGCTGCGCGGCCTTTTCGACGGCCAGGACGCGACCCTGCCGCCCACCGACCTGCCGATCCTCACGTTTGACTTCTCCCGCCTGGACCGCAACAGTCCCGCGATCCCCTCGCTGATGGCCGCGGTCTCGTGCTGGGCAGAACACGTGTGGCTTCGCCAGTCGACCGCCGTCCATCGGCACCTGGTCCTCGAAGAGGCGTGGCAGATCCTGCTGTCCCCCGCCACGAGCGAGCTGATCCAGCGGCTGCTCAAGAACAGCAGGAAGGCGGGGCTGTCGCTGGACGTGCTGATGCACACGCTGTCCGACCTCGGCGACGGCAAGGCGCAAGACCTGGCCCGGTTGTGCGAGGTCGCCCACATCGGACGCCTCAACCCGGAAGAAGCCGCCATCGTCGGCGCACTGCTCGGCCTGCCCGCTTGGGCGATCAAGGAAATCCCGAACCTCGACCCGGGCCAGGCCGTATGGAAGGTCGGCCCCCACTACGTAGACATCATCGAAACCGTCCGCAGCGAGGAAGAGGCCCGCCTCACCGACACCTCCTCCCGGCGCCGCCAAGCACAGGAAGCCCTGGCCGAACCGGACCTGACGCTGGTGAAGGAAGTGGAGGAGGAGGAAGAGGAGGAGGACGGCAACTACGAAGACCACGATCAGAGCCTGCCGGAACCCATCGACATCGAGCAGGGTGACGTCTGGGACTGGGAGATGCCTCCCAACGTCATCGACACCCGGCACTACGACGTGATTGAGGCAGCCCGGCAGGGCCGGTGCAACGAAGCGGCCGACCTGGCGGCCCTCGGCGAACGCCAGGACATCACCGCCCATGGCATCAACTCCGACCAGGCCGTCTCGTGGCTGTCCACTAGGGCCAAGGTCGCGGAGTTGTGCGGAAGCCCTGCCACGGCTACCCAACTGCGCGCTACCGTCAGCCGCATGGGTAAAGAAGTCGAATGGTGGACCGACACGACCGCTGCCGGCACGTCACCGGCAGAGCAGCACGGGCCACCACCGGCCGCACCCACAGCCGCGGCGAATCCTGACGGCGGACAACCCGTGCCGTTGAAGCGACGCACCTGGCCTTACGCCGCTGCGGTCGCAGCCCTGACCATCGCCATCGCCGCCGTATGGCAGAACGCAGCAGACGACAAGCAGGCCGCCAAGCAGGCCGCCTACAAGGGCGTCTCCGCCACAGATGTGAACATCGACGGGGTTAAGACGGAAACTCTGGCGCATTGGAACAAGGACGGCCAGTCCGTCATCCTGTCAGTTTGGGTCGGCACGGATGAGAAGGCGAAAATGGTCCGCATCGACTCGGGGGACCAGACCGCGCATGAGGAGACCCAGCCTCTCAAGGAAGGGCAGTTCGCCATGCCGATCCAGCTGGAAGTGAAGGTCCCAGTTAAGGACCGCTACCAAGCGGTCCAGCTGTCGGTCATGGTCGGAGGCTCCCATTGGAAGCCGAATACCCGGGCCCCGCACCGCACCATCGAGTTCCGCCCGGATCGGACGGCCATCGACACCGAAACCGGAAAGCGTCTCAAGCAGCAGTATTCACACCTGTTGTGACGTCTCCAACGTCGGGTTCGACCGACGGAAGCTGACACACCAACACGCAGAAGGCCGGACCCCACCGGGGCCCGGCCTTCTGCGTACTTCCTGACCCCGACGCCCTGCCTGGCCCTCGGCCGCTCCACGCCGGCCGAGACCCGGACAGGCCGCCTGGCCTACCGAACTCCACCCCGCGCGCACCACGACCGGCCGCAGCATCGGCAAGAGGCCGGCTGGTTCTGTTCACGAGCTTGGGAGGCGGCTCGTGAGGGGCTGAATCGATGTTCGCGAGAAATGACGGCACCCGTTCCCGACCCCAAGCCCTGTAGACGCATCTACAGGCTTCCTGTAGAGTCATCTACAGAAGGGGGCGACGGTCGCACCTGGAAGGGAACATCATGGGCATGCAGCGCTACGAACTCGAAGCCTGGCTCGGCGACGACCACACGCTCACCGACGACCAGATCGACGACCTCCTGACTCAGGCTGACGAGATCAGCGAGCGCTGCGGCGGCGACCAGGACGAGGAACGCGAAGCCCTCACCACCGCCTACCGCCTCATGGTCGAGAACTCAGACGACGTCATCACCGGCCTTGCTCAGCGCAGGGCCGACGCCCGCGCCGCCGAACTCGATGCTCTCGCCGGACTCCAGCAAGCTGCCGTCACGCTCATCAACCGCGGTGACGCCACCGAGTCCGGATTCGCCCGCCAGGCCGGAGTCGACCGCATGACCGTCCGGAAGTGGCTTGGGAAGTAACCAGCCGCACGCCTGGGGCCGTTCCTGCCGATGCAGGCACGGCCCCATCTGACTTTCTGCTGCCGCCGCTTCTCGTGAACATCTCGCATCGAACGCGGAGCCCGGCGCCGCCCGATCCCGTCTACAAACGCTGTCGGTTCTCGCGTCCAAAGCCAGCCGGCCGCCCCGCACCCCGAATCCGAGATGAGGAGCACCTCCAACATGACCAATCGCATGACCACCACACCCGCACCGGCAGCGACCGAAGCGGCCGACCGGACTCTCGATCAGGCCTGCACCACAGTCGCCGGTGAGATCGCCCGCACCGACAGCAAGGCATCGCTCTTACTGGCATTCGACGGCGCCGTCCTCGCCGGACTGGCCAGCATCGCCGACAAGGACCTGCCACTGATCAGCAAGGTCATCGGCGCGGCTGCCGTCGCGACCCTCGTAGCCGCCGCCGTCCTCCTGCTCCTGGTCGTGCGACCCAACCTGGGCGGCCGCGGTCGCGTCGTGCGCGAGGGATTTCCCGCCTGGGCGCGGATGGACGAGGACACACTGCGCGCCTCGCTGAGCGGGGACACGCGCCTGACCCGGATCGCAGCGCTGTCGACCGTCGCGGTCACCAAGTACGAGCGTCTGGCCCGCGCGGTCGACGTCATCCTCACCGCGCTCGCACTCCTGACCGTCGCCGCGATCGGAACACTGGCATGACCACCGCGATCGTCGCCGTCCTCGGCACCCTCGCCGGAGCACTCCTCACCGGGACGCTCACCCATCTCAGCCAGCGGGCGCAGAGGGTGGCCACCGAGGCCACTGCCCGTCGCGCCGAAGCACTGGCCGCTGTGACCGACCTCGGGGCAGCCCTCGCTGATCACCGTCGCACCATGTGGGTCCGGGAAGACCTGCGGCTGCGCGGTGAGGACTGGGCCGCTGCCCGTGCCACCAGCCACACCACCCGATCCGCGATCACCGCACCCCTCATGCGGCTCTCCATCCTGCTGCCCGCCCTCACCCCGGCCGCACAGGCCGCCGCCGACGCCGCGTGCGGGCTGCGGGCCGCGGCCGACGAGACCGCCCTCCAGAGCGCCCGGCAGTGTGCGGTCCGTACCGCCGATGTCCTCGTGACCGCCGCGGCTGCCGCCTTCGGCACCCTCCACCACACCACCCGGCGAGCCCAGCGGGCCGCCGCCGAGACCGCCCGCCGTACCGAGACCCTGGCCGCCGTGACCGAGCTGGCGACCGCGCTCGCCGACCACCGCCGCGCGATGGCCGCCCGGGAAGAGCTACGGCTGCGCGGTGAGGACTGGGCCGCTGCCCGTGCCACCAGCCACACCACCCGCTCCGCGATCACCGCACCACTCCTACGGGTCTCGGTCCTGGCACCCGGCCTCGCCCCCGCCGCGCAGGCCGCCGCCACCGCCACGTACGCACTGCGGCACACCCCCGACGACACCATCCTCCGAGCAGCCCGCGAGCACGCGATCCGCACTGCCGACGACCTCGTCGCAGCGGCCGGGACCGCCCTCGCGGTGTAACCAATGCACTGTCAGCGGCCCCTTGCCCCGGTAGTTCCGGGAGCAAGGGGCCGCTTTTTTTTGTGCTTTGGGCACCGTCACTTCGGTCGGTGGCGATCAGGGAGTGCCAGCTCGGTACGCTCACGGCATGCTCTACATCGCCAATGTCAGCCCTCGCAGTACGGGCAAGACCACGAATTCCGCGTGGATGGGCCACGCACTGCACGAGCGTGGACGCCAGGTGATCGGGTACGACGCGGACGACTCCCGGCAGCTCAGCCGCTGGCAGGCTGCGGGCACCTACCCTTTCGTCGTGCAGCAGGCAGCGACCCCTGCCTTCCATCTCAATGTGCCCCCGATGACCCCGGCCGGGTTCGAGGACGGCATCGGCGTCGTTGACGTCGGCCACCTCGAAGACCACCAGGCCGTGGGTGCGTCCGTGCTGCGCATCGCGGACCTGGCCATCGTTAACCTGCCCCCGTCCATGAACGACGTTGAGCGCATGGAAGAGCTCCCCATGAAGGAGTTCATCGAAAACGTTGCGCCGCTGCGGATGGACAGCAAGCCACCGGCCACCTGGATCCTGCTGTGCAAGGCGCCGACCGGCGTCAGCGAGATCAAGCAGGTCCGCGAGTACCTGGAAGACGAGGGATACAACGTCTTCACCACGGTGATCCCCTCCGTCGTCAAGTACATGCGCACCCACGAGGGCAGCGAGATCCTGGCCAAGGGATCAGCGTTCGACCAGCTGGTCACGGAGATGGAAGAGCGAGAACTCCTGCCGTGAGCAAGAAGCCCAACCCCTTCAAGGACCGCCAGGCACGCAAAGCCTCCCAGGCCGTGGTCCCCGGCCAGCAGGCACCGCAGCCTGCCGCACCGGACGCTGCCGCCGGCCCCGGTAGCGGACAGCCCCCGGTTGCCTTCGCTCAAGGGCGACCCGAGAAGCCGCTGTTGCTCTCGGACCTGCCCGACCCGGTAGAGACCCCGGACGCCATAGGCGACCTCAGCGAGGAAGAGGAGCAGATCCTCGCGCTCTGCATGCGCGGCATCCGCCAGTTCGAGGACGCCTGGTGGGTCATGGGCAAGGCCATGGCCAACATCAGCAACCGTCGCCTGTACCGCAAGACGCACGCGACCTTCGCCGACTTCGCCCGCGAGGTCTTCCAGAAGTCCCGCCCGCTCGCGTACGAGGAGATGACCTCGTACGCGATCGGGGAGCTTCTGTCTGCACGTGCAGACAATCCGTTCGAAGAGAATTCGAACGATGTGTCTGCACGTGCAGACACCCCCACCATCGGCAAGAAGGCCGCCGGTGCGCTCAACCCGATCACCAAGGACTACGGCCCCGAGACATCCGTCGCCGTCCACGAGACCATCAAGGACGCCACCGGCAAGACCGTCACCGTCAAGGTGATCACCGGCATCGTGCAACAGCTCCCCCGCAAAGACGAGAGAGAGCTGACCCAAGAAGAGCTGACAACCCTGGCCCGCGAACTGGCAAGCAGCCAGAGCCAGAACGGCAGCCAGGACGAGCCGGTTGACGCGGCGCTGCGCCAGGCCGTGAGCCAACGGGTCCGCCAGCTGGCCGACGACCTCAAGCGCGGCCGAATCTCTCAGCAGGAACTGCACCGCACCCTCGCGGCCGCCTTCGCAGACACTGACGATCCTCGTGTCTATCAAGCACTGGTCCGCTGGATGAAGGACCGAGATCGGAAGGCGCCGCAACGACAGGCATAGCTGTGTTGGAACGGAGCGTGGACAACCAGAGCAGCAGGGGGCGTTGAGTGGAGAACTTCTTCGAGCGGGTGGGGCGCTTCTGGCCGGCGGGCCGCCGGGATCTGCACTGGCACATCCTCCCGACTCCGCGGGAGGCCAGCGCTCTCGTTGCGCCGTACCAGGGACTGGCCCGGCCAGGACTGCAGAGCGTGCCGGTACAGGGGATGCACTGCACGCTCCTGCACACCGTCGGACTCAGCAGCACCGACATCGACACGGAAGCGCTCCTCAAGGACGTGAGGACCTACGCGCGGACGGTGCGGCCTTTTACCCTGACGTTCGACCGCCCCTCGGTAGGCAATGTCGGCGTGGAGATCAGCGGATGGCCGGGGCCACTCTTCGCCAAGATCGTGGACACCCTCACCCAGACAATGACCCGCACAGGCGCTGCGTTCAGAGCCGCGCCGAGCCGCTACCCCCACATGTCCCTCGCCTACGCCTCGGAGGGCGCCGATGACGTCGACGCGGTCGCCCTCAGGGCCGCACTGGCTGCCATTGCCCACCCGCTGTCCGGGACCGTGCTTGTGGACCGAATCCACCTCGTCGAGCAGTGGCACGACGGCGCGCACATCACGTGGCACCCGATCGCCGAAGTGCCGCTCGGAGTGTCAGCATGACTGACTCGTTTCCCGGGCTGCGCCTGGTGCAGGGTGACACCGTCCAGCTCGTCACCGACGCCACCTCGGTGACCATCACCGGGGCCATCACGTCAAAGGGCGTCCTGCTCGATGGCCGGGGGTTCGTCGAACTCACGCTGCCGGACGCCGATCCGCAGCAGCGGCGCGACCTGGAGCGGTCCCAGCGGTACTGGTACCAGCTGTACCGCGGAGGCGCGCTGATCTACTCATCTCCACACCTGACACTCAGTGAGACCCGCAGGACGGGCGACGGGTCCCTTGTGGTGACTGGAGCTCCTTAGCCGGACCGACATGAGCCGTAAGGCTGACGAGGGGCACTGATCGCCCCTCAAGGGGCCTGATGGCACCTCTCGTCGATGATCAGCCGCCCCGGGTCTCCCATCCCGGGGCGGCTGGCGTTCGCGGCTCAGCGGGGCGTGCAGCGGCTTTGGGGGTGTTGGTTGCCTGTCGCGCCGATCTGACTGGCCAGCAGCCCCCGGAGCAGGGCGGGTAAATCGGGGGTGGTTGGAAATGCCCTCGGGTGTGAATTCGGCGCGGGGTGTTTTGTGTTTCGGCCGGATGCGATCTCTCGGGTTGGTGTCAGTGGTGGTGAGAGACAGTCGCCATCTCTGTGTTGTCACTGGTCAGCGGCGGTTTCGGGGTGGGGTTTCGCTGTCTTGGAAGTGAGAGATGGTGTCGGTGCCTGCTGTCGCCGGGCGAGAGATGTGCAGGTCAGGCGCTGGCACGAAGGCGAGAGTTCTCAACTGGGATCTGCCCGGCCTGATGGTCTGCAGGTTTTTGTCGGTGGTGGTTCGGCGTTGTGGTGTCAGTGCGGTAGGTATCGGGTTTTTGCTGTTCAGCCTGTTGTTGTGGGTGACTCGACTGCTGTCATGGATGCCGATCTAGTGCTGACGTTTTTGGTGATGATGCGGGTCAGTTGGTTGCCGATCGGTACAGCACTGTGTGTGTTGTCGCTGGTCAGGGCTCAATGGGGCTTATGAATTCCGCAGCTACGGAAAGGGATATGGACCGGCAGC